>CAWEQB010000012.1:0-1130998 GCA_963811115.1 uncultured Gammaproteobacteria bacterium | reverse complement strand
CGACGATTGATTGGCAGCGTGGCGCGTGGTCGGACAAGAAGGGCAAGTATTCGCGCCAGCACTTCTGGGTGCTGGCGGGCACGAAGCTAAAGGCCACCGAGTCCGGCGCGGTGACGCCGGCGGCGTACCGCGACAAGACGCCGATCGACCCGCAGAACATGTTCGTGGCGACGATCGCGAGCGCCCACATGCTGACCTGGCTGCACATGGCGTTCAGCATGGACGTCGAGGTGGAACGGTACGTGGACCGCGCCTATGGCGTGCTGACAGGGCTTCCGAGCGGCGATTGCTGGATCAGCGAGGTGATCCTGCACCCGAAGATCACGCTTAAGGCGGGCTACGAGATGACGGCGAACGGATGGCCCACTTGCATGAGCATGTGCAGGACCATTGCTACATCGCCCGCTCGATCAAGACGAAGGTGACGTGTGCGCAGTGACGTAGGCCTCGTCGGTGCAGTCGCGCGAAGTCGTGCGGCAACAGATTGAGCGCGGTTCGATTCGTCCCGGCGGCAAGGATGGGAACACCCAAGTGATATAGCTTCCGGGTTCACGCCGACGAGCCGGCAGGTCGCCGACGACGCTATAAATCACCGCGGAGCGCCAGCCGGCGGCCGGTGACCGACGAACAGGTAGTTGCGCAATCCCACTTTTCCGGCCGGAAGCAGCGCTCGATCGGATTCTGGTCGATGCACATGTGACCGAAGCCGACCTTCGCGTAGCGCACCAAGATCGGCCAGCGGTTGTTGGCGTAGGTCACCGCCTCGCGCAGATTGCCCGACGGCGGTGCGGATTCGCGTCCAGCTTCACGGAACTTGCGCTGCAAGCGCTTCAAGACCGGCTTCGCCTTGGCATGGCGCCAGTGGCCGCGCTGATCGTGGGTCAGGCCCAGACTGCGCCTGCCGTTCGATCCGATACAGCTCGGTGATGTCCCGCAGCAACGGCATCGCCTCACGCTCATCGGACTTGATCGCCTCCAGACGTAGCGGCGAAGATGCGCCAAGCATTCGAAGCGGGTGATGCCCGGCCGATGCCTGAACACCCGGGATACATCGTCGCCCCGTCGGTCTGCGACTGCCCGCTCCACTGGCCGGGAAGAAGTCGTACAGGATCGCTCCGCTGCGAGAGGGCGAGAACTCGATCACGACGGCCTTCTCGTGCGGGGCCTGATAGCCCCACAGGTAGGCATCGCGCGAGCGACCTCGGCGCTCGGGATCCAAGAGTTTGGTGAAGGTCTCATCGACCTGGACGTAGCCGCTAGCGAGGATTTTCGCTTCAGCTGCTCGCGGATCGTGATCAAGAGGTGCGCGGCGGCGTCGACGTAACGGCAGCGCGCCTGGCGGGAGATCCACACCCCGGCGCGGGCATCGATGCCCTCCTGGCGGTACAGGGGCAGGCAGTCGACGTATTTCGCAACAAGGACGTGGGCGATGAAGCCAGGACCGACGCCGGCCTGCGGGATCACCTGCGGCGGCAGCGCCGCCACGATCGGCGCGTGCGCGCGCTTCGGGCTTGCGTACACCGGGCGCACCAGTGCAGCATGTAAAACTGGCTCGGCCGGTACTCGATCTGTTCGGTGATTTCTTCGCGGATCCTCACGAGGCCGGCCTTTCTGCTCCTCCGGCAGATCGATGACCTGGCGCTCGACCGGCAGGTTCTCCGGCTTCGGCGTGTCGGCCGCCGCCTTTCTTCTTGCCCGCTCGCGTCGGCGGCGCCGCTTCACGACTGGCGGTCAGCACATAGATCTCGCCCTGATCGAGGATACCGAACAGCTGACGCTGCGCCTCGTTGAGGCTCTCATTTTTCGGCCGTACATCCGGCGCAGGAGATCCTGGTATTTGTAGTCGAGCTTCGCAACGAAGCTCGGAGATCTTCAGGAGCGATTCGAGCTGTTGGATGCGGGCATCCTCGGTATCGATGATCGCGGCGGAGGGTTGATCGAGTACGCTCATGCGAGCGTACATTATCCACATTTCATGCGGCTGGGATTTCGCCGTTTTGTGCTTGTTTTACAGTATTTTCGCTGCTCGTCAACGCCGATAGCGGGCGGGCCGCTGACGTGGTGCGGCCTGAACTCCACGCCCTTGAGCAACTCCTGCAATTGCGCGGCTCATGCGAGCGGCGCCCGTATTATTGCGCGGCCAGTCCACCGTGCCTCGATCCATGCGCTTCGCCGCGATGTAAAAGCCGCCGTCGTGATACCACAACAGTTTTACTCGGTTGGCGCGGCGATTGCAGAAGACGAACAAATGGCCACTGCGAGCGATCCTCGCGGATCCACCTGCGTGACCAGCCCTCTCAGTCCTTCGTAGCCGAGCCGTCCATCCGTGATTCCGGTCTTCAGGAAGACGCGCATCTCGCTCGTGATGCCGAGCATCGATTACGCTCTCAACAGCGTTTTCAGCAGCGCCCCGAGCCACGCCGGGTCGGTGCCGGTCGGTACCTCGAGGCGTACGCCGTTGGGCAGCCGCATCCGCACGACCGTCTGAGTCGAGCCCCCGATCAGCGCAGCCGCAGGGATTTCGACGAGAGGCCTCCGTCTTCGGCCGCCGCTTCGCTCCGGTCTTCTGCTGGCTGCGCCACAGCGACAAGGTCGCCGGCGGCAGATCGTTCGCGCGGCAAAATTCGCTCACGCTCTGGCCGCTCTTCTCGTACATCGCCAGCCACTCTGCCTTTTCGGCCGCGGTCCAGTTTACCCTCGTTCTCGGCTTCGCCGCCGGCGCGGTCGCTCTCGCTCATTCGTCATCACGCAGGTCCTTCTCATTGAAAACCTGCGCCGCCATATATCAGCCGATCAATCCCGCGCCAGTCAGTACGGGCTGTTACGCTTTCTCGTAACTAGAAAGTACGCGCTGGGTACGGAGATCAAATCCGTCCTAGTTGAACGCTCGGTCGAAAGTACTTTCGCCCTTCGGATCCTCAAGATATGCCCTATTGAACGCTAGGACCCCGGCCAGATGAGTTCAATCCGATTACCGCCGGCCTCAAGGAGCATCATGTGCCTGCGCGGTCCTTTGCCCAGCAACTCCGGCATAAACTCGATCTTTACGTCCGGCCAAACCGACAATTGTTGGGCTAGTGCGTTCAAGCGCTCTTCAGATGTTGGCGGCGACGTAAAAGCGCCTCTTTCTGGGGATGCGCGGGTTCCGGCGTGAGTGCGTATTCCGGCGCCGCTGATTTCCGATTTTTGATTTCATGTTGACCCCATAGCGCAGTCTGACGCCCCGCAGGGGCGGCAGAAGCTCCGGGCATTTCCGTTGATCTTTGCGCCAGTGAAATCTACTGGCAATCCCACTTTTGGCAGCAACTCTAGCGTCACGCTCATCGCTACGCTGCGAGGCCAGTCGCCGTAAGAGCGAAGGCCCGGGATCGATTTAGCGGTCTGCCCCGGACCTTCGCTGCGGTGCTTGCGTAGGGCGAGTTCCGCCGCTCTTTTATGCACGCATCACGCGGCCTTGTCCAGTCCAGCGTGGGGCTCGTGTGGTGGAGTGTGGGGAGACGTTCCGGCTGTTCAATTGCCGGCGTTGTCATTGCCAGGTGCGCGTCGGCAGCGAGTGCGATCGCGGCCATATCTATTGTCGCCCCTGTGCGCCCTTGGGCCGGACGGAATCGCGTCGCCGAGCGAGCGCCCGATATCAGCGCACCGTGCGCGGTGCACGCGGTCATGCCGCCCGCCAGAGGAACTACCGGAGCCGTCGCGCGAAGCAGAAAGTGACTGATAACGGATGTCAAAGCGCTGGCATCGTGTTCACAGTGGCGGCCACGGTCGATGCCACGGTGAGTTCCGATGATGTGTCTGTCTCTGTTCAGCCAATCGATGGGCCGACGAGCGCCTTGCGCGCCGAAATGGGGCGCTGCCACTTCTGCCGCCGGCCGTTGCCGCGCTTTGCCCGCCTGCGTACGCACCGCGGCTGGGGCTTCGGATGAACCGGGACGCGGCGCATGATCTCCCGAGCTCAGGAGGCAGAGATCCTGCGGCTGCATCATGCCGAACAGTGGCCGGTCGGCACCATCGCACGGGAACTTGCCGTGCATCACAGCGTCGTGCGACGGGTGCTCGCGCAGGCCGGCATCCCCGCCGCGCACGTCACGCAGCGCCCCGGCATCGCGGACGCCTTCGTGCCGTTCATCAAGGAGACGCTCGAGCAATACCCGCGCCTGTGCGCGAGCCGGCTGTACGTGATGGTGCGCCAGCGCGGCTATAAGGGCGGTCCGGATCACTTCCGGGCCATTGTCGCGCGCTTCCGGCCTCGGCCGGCGAGGGAGGCGTATCTGCGGCTGCGCACCTTGCCGGGCGATCAATCTCAAATCGACTGGGGCCATTTTGGCCACCTGACTCTCGGGCGCGCCCAACGTTCGTTGATGGCCTTCGTGATGGTGCTCTCCTACTCGCGGCACATCTTCCTGCGGTTTTACCTGAACGCGGCGATGAACAACTTCCTGCGCGGCCACGTCGAGGCGTTCAATTATTACAATGCGGTCCCCAGAATCTGTCTGTATGACAACCTGAAAAGTGCCGTGCTCGAGCGGCGCGGGCAGGCGATCCATTTTAACCCGATGCTGCTCGAGCTCGCCGCGCATTACCGGTACCAGCCACGACCGGTGGCCCCCGCTCGCGGGAATGAAAAAGGCCGGGTTGAGCGCGCGATACGATTTATACGCGACCGCTTCTTCGCCGCCCGCAGGTTCAAAAATCTCGACGATCTGAATGCCCAGGCGCTTGAGTGGTGCCAGGGCGAGGCGGCCGATCGTCCGTGTCCGGAAGATCAACGCCGCACGGTGCGCGAATGCTTCCTTGAGGAGCAACCGCGGCTGCTCGCGCTGCCGCCCGATGTCTTTGCCACCGAGGAACGGGTGGCGCTCAGCACCAAAAAGGCGCCGTACCTGCGCTTCGATCTGAATGACTACTCGATCCCCCACACCCATGTCGGCCGCACGCTCGAGATCCTCGCAACCCTTCAGACCGTGCGCATCTTCGAGGGCAGCGAGCTCATCGCCCAGCACGCCCGCAGCTTCGATAAAGGCGCGCAGGTCGAGGACGCGGAACACATCGCCGAGCTGGTCGCTCATAAGCGCGCCGCGCGTGAACACCGTGCCATCGATCGGCTGCATCACGCTGCTCCCAGCACGGCCGCCTTCTTCGCCCTGGCGGCCGAGCACGGCGTGAACCTGGGCGTGCTGACGCGCGGCTTGTTGGAAATCCTCGACACCAACGGGGCTGTGGCACTGCAGGCGGCCATGAGCGCCGCGCTTGCCGAGAATGCCGCGCATCTGGTTGCCGTGCGCCGCTTCATCGATGTCCACGGCCGCGAGCGCGGTGAACCGCCGCCGGTGGCGGTACGGCTGCCGGACGATCCGCGGATCCGAAATCTCACCGTTCGTGCTCATGATTTACGCGACTACGAAAAACTTGCCCTGGAGAGGACCACCCCCGATGACGACGACGCTGACGACCCCACTGACCCTTGAGAGCCTGCGGCCACGCCTGGTGCAGCTTGGGCTGCACGGCTTGCTGGCCAATGCCGAGCGCATGATCCACGAACCGTGGCTGCCCGGGCTCTTGGACCTGGAGGAGGCCGAACGGGCCCGTCGGAGCCTGAAACGCCGGCTCGACGACGCACGCCTCCGTGCCTTCAAATCTGTCGCCGACTTCGACTGGCAATGGCCGACGCACTGCGACCGGGTCTTGATCGAGGAGCTGTTCTCGCTCAACTTTATCCAAGAGGGCGCCAACATCGTGCTGATCGGCCCGAACGGCTTGGGCAAGACGATGCTCGCCAAGAATCTGCTGCACCAGGCCGTGCTGCAGGGCCACACCGCGCGCTTCGTGCGGGCCGCGGACATGCTCGCGGATCTTGCCAAGCAAGACTCCTCCAGCGCGCTGGCGCGGCGTCTGATCCGGTATGTCTCCCCAAAAGTGCTCGCGGTCGACGAGGTCGGGTACCTGTCCTACGATGCGCGCTATGCCGATCTGCTGTTCGAGGTCGTCACACGGCGCTACCAGGAGGGTCCGCTCGTGCTGACGACCAACAAACCGTTCGGCGAACGGAGCCAGGTCTTCCCCAACGCGGCCTGCGTCGTCACGCTCATCGACCGGCTGGTGCATCGCGCCGAAATCGCAGTCCTCGAAGGCAAGAGCTACCGGCTCAAAGAGGCTGAAGAGCGCACCGCCCGCAAAGCCGCCGAGCGGGCGGCGCGCAAGGCGCAGCGGGCTGCGGTAACCAAATCCGACTGATCGTTCCGACACGTCGTTCAACCCAACCGTCGGTGTCCTCACCGGCGGCCTTGCCTCGCTTACACTCAATCCACTCCACGTACCATACCGCATGGGAACCCCAGAAAACCGCGCCGTTCGCCGCTTCATCGAAATCCGCGTACACCACCAGAACGCCGCGCTTTTACGTCGCCGCCAACAGCCGACCATGGAATCACCGCCCGCGGTCGAGATCCTCTCGCCTAGACTGCAGGAATTATTTATTATGCCCGCACTTCAAAACCGTGATAACCACACGGCTACCACTCCCACGCCACATAACAGAGGTTCACATGAAGCGAGTCACGGGCATCGGCGGCATCTTCTTCAAGGCAAAGGATGCACCCGCATTGCAGGCCTGGTACAAACGTCATCTCGGCATTGATGTCCAGACGTGGGGCGGTGCCGCATTCGACTGGACCGACTCGGATGGCAAGCCCACGGGCGGAACGACCGCCTGGTCCGTTGCTTCGGAGGAAAGCGACCAGTTTGCGCCCAGCAAGGCTTCATTCATGGTGAATTACCGCGTTGAAGATCTTTACGCTCTGGTCGCGGCGCTCAAAGCGGAAGGCTGCAACGTCCTCGACAAAATTGATGATTCTGAGTACGGGAAGTTTGGCTGGGTCATCGATCCTGAGGGAAACAAGGTCGAGTTATGGCAGCCACCCGCAAGTCAATGACGCGAGGAGCACAAGGCGGACACTCCGCTGGGAGGGGGCCTGTAGGTTCTCGCGGTGTCGAAGGCCCTATTGCACGCGGCATACCGCGGTGAGCTGGAATCTGTGCGTGCGTCCACATTCGCTGCTGCGAATTTCTCGTCCACACACCCTGCTCCACTGAAAATAAGATCGGCCCCAGTTTCGGGGCACTGACGTTCGGGACCGCCGTCGCGAAGCTCGCGTTTCGCGGCGTCCCACTCGATCGGCTGCTCCATGCCGGCGTCGTGACGAGCGACGGTCTTGCGCAGCATCTCCTCGTGCCAAGGCGGAAATCCAGGTCGGGTTTCCTCTCGGCTTAACGATTGCAATAGATCTTCCATGGCCGAGGCTGTTTTTGGGACCGCGCGCCGGGTCGAGATTGGGAGTTCTGCCGCGATGAAGCGTTGGCGGGGGTACCAGTAGTCCTCCCCGGATTTGTCGAAAATCCTGAGGTACCCGGTGTCGCTGTGCTTTCGCGTCTGGCAGTGCGACCTAGATTTTCAGCCGCTCGAGGGAAGCCTCATAACCTGCGTTGTCGAGACAATAAATAAGCGCTTCGCTGCTTTTGTCATCGGTGAGGTGTTCTGGAGAGGGCCTTGATCACATGAGACTGTTCAAACGCCGCGTATGCTGCCTTTCGCCTTACCGTGATGCCTCCCCGCCTCCGCCGGGAGCCGCAATGCATCGTCTACCGCCTTGGAGCTCGGAAAGACTTTGGCCATATCGCGGTCCAACACCACAACGTTCGCTCCCTTGGCGAGCCGGGGTAAGTATTTGCCGCGAATGCCGGAAAAAAATCGTACCGCTGGCTCATCTTTGCTGCCTTTGCCATCGATGCTCTCACACTAGGCCGCACGAATTGTATGAACTCTAAGTCCTACTTTTAGACGGCTACCAATCGCGCCGAAAATGGCGGCCAAATTATCCATGCTCGGATTGCCTTTGGGCGATAGCATGCGATGCAAGCTCTTGCTGGGAGTTTCGGTCATTTTTGCAAGCTGCTCGAAACCAAGCGTTGCATTCACAAGGTCTCGAAGAATAACGCGCGCCGTTTCAGGTTCGTCACTGAGAAACAGAGTTGCCGCCTCATCCAGGAGTGCTTTGGCGAAAGCAGGATCTCGCTCGATCCGAGCCACTACGGTCTTCTTGAAATTACGAGTGAGCGCCATGTCAATTACCTTTTGCGTTTCTCCGCCTTATTGGCCGCGGTCTTAGGGGCCTTGCGGGATATTCTTCGACCCGAATACTCATAAGACAATAGTCACGTAAATGTTACCCTTTCACAAGTGCCCCATAGGGGTGCGGGGGCCGTAATCGTTTCGGCCCGAATCGCCGGTGGAATACCCTTATAGAATCAAGGGACGAATTGCTCCAGCATCGTCGATAATCATCAGCACTAGGTGTTGCCATGTTTCAGAGATGCGAGCCGGTGCTCCCATTGCCGTCCTATGTCACCCGGATCGACCTTGCGGGAGGGAAGTTAAGGCGTGCCGCATTGTATGCATTCTTTCGCCTGACGTCGAAGAGGACTTCATTCGTCGATGCAGACATCGGTGAACTGCGCGTTGCACAGAGCAAGTGGGATGATCGTCTTGCGCGCGCGGATCCTTCTGTGCGCCGAACTCCGGTCGCCGCAGAGGGTCCCGCCGGTGAATGGATCAATGGCCTGGACAACCATTCCGAAAGAATTATTCTGTACCTGCACGGTGGCGCCTTCATGTTTCGTTGGCCGGGAATCTATACTTCTATGGTTGCACGCTTGTGCAATCGACTTAAGGCGCGCGCCCTCATGGTCGATTACCGGCCCGCGCCTGAGCATCCCTTTCCCGCGGCGGCCGATGATTGTCATGTGGCGTACCAATGGCTTCTTGCGCAGGGGCACGACCCGCGGAACATCGTCGTCGTGGGCGACTCTGCCGGCGGCAATCTGACACTGGTCACTCTGCAGAGAGTCAAGATTTTGAGGGAGCGAATGCCGTCTTGCGCCGTGTTGCTGTCGGCAGGCGTCGACTTTACGCTCAGCAGTCCCAGCATGATCACCAACGAAAGCAACGACCCGATGTTCAGCCTGGCTGAACTCGTCGCGATGCGTGCCTACTATGCACCGCCGGAGCGCTATTCGGACGCCGGTGTATCGCCCTTGTTTGGCGATTTCAAGGGTCTCCCGCCGATGCTGTTTCAGGTGGGCAGCTTGGAAGTGATGCTGGATGAGTCAATACGCGCCGCGGCGCGTGCCCATCAGGCAGGGGTCGCGGTTGAAGTCGAAATCTGGGAACACATGGGGCATGTGTTTCAGGCACAGCCGTTGCCGCAAGCCGCAGCGGCACTCGAGCATATCGCACGCTTCGTAGAGTACCGCACAGACTGGACGTAGATGCAAACCGAAAGGGGCAGTTGAAACTGCGAGTATCTGCATAACGGTGCAAAAGTGGGGGAGGCACTCATGAGCGACGACATTTCCAATGCAGCGGTTAACTTCGCGAACAGTGCCGGCAGACCCTACTATGCAATCGCGACAGCGATTCCGTATTGGCGGGAAGATCGTCACACCGCGATTTCCGAAGCGGCCTGTTTTCACGCTGAACGCCGAGGGCTTGCGCCGGGTCATGAGCCGGATGACTGGTTGGCGGCAGAGGCCGAAATTGAGGAACGGCCCAATCGCGATGTTGCCGTGGGCGCGGGTTGTAGTGTGTGAGCGGATATTTAAATGAACGACATAAGCCCGGTGAAGCGCGAAGGGCCAATCCCAGCTGAGGCAGTGCGGGACGTGGTGAGCGCTCTGTACGCGGAGCTGCATCACGCGCAACCGGATCCGCATTCAGCGAGTGACGGCAGTCATCTTGATCGGGATCTGGGGTTCGATAGTCTCGGGCGTGTCGAGCTGGTTCTGCGGCTCGAGCAGCGCTTCGGGGTACAGCTGCGCGAAGCAGCTCTCAGTTCCGTGGACACGGTCGGGGATCTGGTGGCTGTGGTCAATTTCGCCGCGCGCGACGGTGTGCCCCGACGGCACGTTGTAGCAACGCTGCGCCCGCCGGTACCCCGGCAATCCATCACGACTCCGCATGCTGCCACCACGCTCAATGAGGTCTTGACGTGGCACGCGGAGCGACATCCGGACGCGATACATGCGGTAGTGCTCGTTGATGAAGAGTCACGCACCTTGACCTATGCACAGCTGCAGATAGGCGCGCATCGCGTCGCTGGAAGACTGCAGCATGACGGGGTGCTGCCGGGGCAGACGGTTGCCCTGATGTTGCCCACCAATGTCGAATACCTGTACGCATTCTTTGGCGTACTGCTCGCCGGAGCTGTTCCCGTACCCATCTATCCGCCGACGCGTGCCTCGCAAATCGAAGAGCACGTGCACCGCCATGCCGATATTCTCACCAACGCCCGCGTTTGTGCGCTCATCACGGTGCCAGAGGCGCGTACCGTCGCGCATTTGCTGCGGCAACGAGTTACGAGCTTGCTGCACATCTGGTCAGTTGCAGATCTGACGCAGGATGTGCCGTTACTGCCCCTTCGCACTCAGCCTTCGTCGGGATCGATCGCGATGCTGCAGTACACCTCCGGCAGCACCGGATCGCCGAAGGGAGTCGTGCTCAGGCATGCAGATCTGCTGGCCAACATCCGCAGCATCGGTACTCAGATAGGGGCCAATGCATCGGATGTATTCGTCAGTTGGCTCCCGCTTTATCACGACATGGGTTTGATCGGTGCGTGGCTCGGATCGCTCTACTTTGGCTGCCAGCTGGTGCTCATGCCGCCCACGACATTTCTGACGCGGCCGGCGCATTGGCTCCGGACAATTCATGAGTATCATGGGACTCTGACCGCTTCGCCCAATTTTGGTTATGAGCTGTGTGCGCGACGCCTGACCGACCAGGATCTAAAGGGGCTAGATCTGTCTTCGCTGAGAATCGCGTTCAATGGCGCAGAACCGGTGTACCCGGGTACCCTGGAGCGATTTTGCGCACGTTTCGCGCCATTTGGCTTTAGCGCGGGCGCCATGACACCGGTGTATGGTCTGGCGGAAGCGGCGGTCGGGTTGACGTTCCCTCCCGCGGGTCGCGGTCCGATCGTGGATAGCATCGATCGCACTGCGATGACGCGCGATCACCGCGCCATCGCGATGCCGCCGAGCACCCCCAATGTCCTTCGATTTGTCTCCTGCGGGCGGCCGCTCCCTGGTTATCGCTTGCGTGTCCTCGACGAAGCCGGCGTAGAAGCGCCCGAGCGAACCGAAGGCACGTTGCAGTTCTCCGGTCCCTCGGCCACCGCCGGCTACTTCCACAACGAGGAGGCAACTGCGCGATTGGTGCACGGGGAATGGCGGGACACCGGCGATCGCGGGTACCTGGCGGCTGGGGAACTCTATGTCACCGGCCGCGTCAAGGACATCATCATCCGCCGCGGACGACACCTCTACCCGGATGAGATAGAGAACGCAATTGGAGAACTGGAAGGCATACGCAAGGGCTGTGTCGTGGCGTTTGGCGCGCAGGAGTCCATCACGGCAACGGAACGACTGGTCATCCTGGCCGAAACGCGTCTTACAGACGCGGAACTTCGATCGCAGCTCAAAGCACACATCAACGACTGTGTTATGAAGTGTGCGGGCGAGCCCGCGGAGGAAATCGTACTCGCTCCACCGCACACGGTACTAAAGACCTCGAGCGGCAAGCTGCGCCGTGCGGCGACATGCGCAGCCTACGAGACGCATTCCTTGGGGCACTCGGCTACACCACCCGTCGTTCAGATATTTGATCTGATGATCGAAGGAGCGGCGCTCCGGCTGCGCCGGGCTCGGGATGCGGTTGCGCGCGTCATCTACGGCCTTTACGTCTGGTGCGTATTCCTCATTATCGCCGTGCCGACGGGTCTTTGGATTGCAGCGTACCGGGAACAAGCACGGGCGTGGCGACTGAGTCATCGCGCGGCCCGCCTGATCGTGCGTGCCTCGGGTATTCCTTTTTCGGTGACGTGGGAGACGGCGATCGATCTATCGGTTCCCCATGTAATCGTGGCCAATCATTGCAGCTATCTGGACAGCATTTTCATCGCTTCGCTGTTGTCTGAACCGCACATCATTGTCGCGAAAGCCGAATTGCAGCGAATTCCCGTGCTTCATGCTTACCTTCGTGCACTGGGAACCATATTTGTCGAGCGTTCCACGCCCGCGAGCCGCGTGCTCGAGATCGATCGGATAAAACAGGCTCTTGCCAAGGGAACGTCCGTCATTATCTTTCCGGAGGGCACTTTTACACCCGCTACGGGACTCAGACCATTCCAACTAGGAGCGTTTGAGATTGCGGTTGCGGCCGGAGTGCCGGTCATCCCCGTCAGCCTGCACGGTACGCGGTTGGTGTTGCGCGATGGCCAGCGGTTGCCGCGCCGCGCGCCCGCAGGGGCCGTAGGTGGGGCGCCGATCACTGCGCAGGCGGGTGAGGGTGCCTTCGCTGCCGCTGTTCATCTGCGTGATACTGCCCGCGCCTACATCCTCGGCCACTGCGGGGAACCTGATCTCACGTAGATCATCTGGCTGCGTCGCCGGGAATTGCGCGCGAGTTTCTCGGCTTTTTCAGCGAAACTCTTACGACCCTCTTGCAACACCGACGGAAATTCGACCCGTTGTTGACGTTCGTGAACGGCAGCTTTCTGGTAGTACAACGATTTCGTAAAAGGATGGCAATTCCGCGACACCCATGCGCACTGTCAGTTCCGGAAGCGAGCCACCGCGATTCTACTTCCGCTCGAACACCATCATATTCGGCTTGTCGCGGTCGGGAACGTGCACCGTGATCGTCAAGGTCTTCAGATCGGATGAGAGCCCAATCGCCTCGGTATCCGTTACCTTCCCGTCAGTCTTGTCGGTAATCACGAGAGTGCGCTTGTCCACCCGCCGGATCGAAGAGGAAGCGCCTCGGCGCGCGTTCGGCCCCTCGTTAGGATAGTCCTTGCCGTCGAACTTCACGTTTTTCATCTTATTTCCCCCGGGTGTGATGAAGAAGAAGGATAGGCCGTCGCCCATGAACTCCGTCACCTGGATCAAAAAGGGCGAGTTCATCGTCTCCTTGATGCTCTGCCAGTCTGCCGCGAAGCTCGATCCTCCACCGGTGCGCTGGTAGACGTAATCTACACTGAACGTCGAACCGTCGGTCTCGAACCCGCGGAAATAGTCCGTGAGCGTATTGCCGTCCTTCGAGAGCTTCCACGTCGCCTTGAGCAGCAACCGGCCGTCTTTCTTGCGCTCAACGATCCAGGTGTCGGGCGCTTCAGCTTTCACCGACAGGAGGGTCCCGCCGAGGCCCGGTTGGTCGGTCCCATCCACCACGATCGGCTCGGCGCTTCCTTCAAAATTGAACACGTACTTGTTGCCACCCTGGCTCTCAACCTTCATCTCGTCGGGCATTCTGCTTTTCGACGGGTCGAGCTTCCACTCGCCGATGAAGGGACTCTCCGCCGCCCATGCCATGCCCGTCGCCAGGCAAACCGCCGGCAGGATTTTGACAAATCGCTTGAACACACACACCTCCTTCGCTCTCCTCGGAAGCACGATGGCCAGCTTGCGCCGCGCCAGCTTAACTATCCCTGATCCGCTGGTCATCTTGCCACTTCACCTCCAAGTCGGGCAGTCCAGGCACTTGCTCCGTCGCCAATTTGTTTGGGCCTGATAAGCAGGCGGGGCGTACGGATTGGCATTGGAATATCAATCAATACTGCATTCAACGAGGCCATACTCAGCAAGATTAAAGTAGAATTGCCACTACTTCCACATGTTGCTTTTTCGGCTTTTTGACTTCGATTTAACGGAAGCATCTGTGTTGCCCCTGCATCCGATCAGTCTACGCCGTGAATGACAGCTTACAGGCGCGCATCTCTGGTGGTCGAATGACTCAAAGTGGGCCGGTTGCCGACGGATCAACCCGTAGCGCCGCTCTCGACCCGAGGGTGACGGTCGTGAATGTCAGCTTCCGGGAAGTCCGTTTGTAGTTGTTGCGCTCGTAGCTGGTGCCTTTTTGGGGCAGTCCTGATTTTCCGACGCTGACTGGGATGTTGACGCTGACAGTTACGTCTCTGCGTAGAGCGTCCACAGTCGAAGCACGCGCGGACTGATGCCGGGAACATCCTTTAACTTATCGAATGCGCTTCGAGCTTCTTCGAGATCGCCGACTGCGTGCTCCGCCCTTCCCAAGTACACGTAGGCCTCGTCGAGGTGTGCAATTTGTCCTTTCTTTAAGCCGAGTTGTATAGACGCGGTGGCAAGATCATATTCGCCAAAACCGTAGTAAAGCTCTCCGAGCCTGACAAACGGTCCACCTGTGTCTGCCTTCGCGGCCTCTGTCTTATTCAACAGTTGATCGATGCGCGACCTCTGTGCAGAATCCAAGATAATTCGCGGTTTGTTGCGGCCGGGCACGCAACAGGTGCCGATCCGACGCAAAGCCTCGTCGGGCTCCATTCCGGCCTTTTGGAATGCATCCTTCGCCTGCCTATCATAACTGACCGCTTTGGGGCAGTCCTTCTGGGGCCGTCAGTGACCGGTCGTGGCCCAGGGTGTGTGGAAAGCAAATCTCCCCACACACGCTTCTGCGACCGTGGCTTCACACCTGCTAACGCGTCACCAGCTCTCATGACCTTCACTTCGGTCCGCAGACCGTACAAACGCTATACTCACGCACACGGTGGCGGGAACGTCATACCCAAGACATGCGAGGGACTCATGACAAATGCAAGGAACACAGTCGTCTGCTCGGCGGCGAAGAAAGTGTCACGACGACTCGAGAGGGCGCTCCTCCTCATGCTCATGATGGATGCAGCAGCCGCAGGGGCGGGCACGAACGGTGGGCCAGCCATCACCGGGAGCTGTGCGCCCCAGGACGCGAGAAGCGGTCAACTCGTCGCGAACTTCAAGGCCTTTGTCGGGAAGACGGATATGGGAGGTACAGTGGAAAAAGCTACGATGGGACTGGCGACTGTCACTCCGTCGCAGGTCGTGCTCGTGACGGACAACGCGATATGCACGAAGGCGGCAGCGGCCTTCGACACCAAGCAACTCAAAAAGCGCTCGAGTTACACGCTATACGTCGTGACCCTTGGATCGTCCTACGGCGTGGAGGACACAAAGATGCTGCAGGCCGGTTTCGAAACCGCGTATGTATTCGACAGTAACTGGAAGTACATAGGCGTCAGACAAATCCATAGCTGAAACTGGTTTCACGATTACGAGAAACCTCCACCCAATAGGGTTAGCCGTCGATGACGATCCATTTCAACACACCGCCCGTACACGGCGGCACTTGCGCGAAGCGCACAAATCTGGCCGAGCTGCAGGTCCTTGTCGCCGCGCTGGTTGCTGCAACGCTGGGCCTGCATAGCGGGTTGTCGCGGGCGGCGGAATCGGCTGGACCGCCTGCGATGGCGCCGATGGCAGCACCCCCAGCGGGCGCGTACAAACTTGACAAATCCCACGCCAGCTTGGTGCTGCGCGCCAGTCACATGGGTTTCTCCACCTACACGACGCGCTTTAGCCGCTTCGATGCGGACTTGACGTTGGACCCTCGTAATCTATCCGCCTCCAAGGTGGTGACGACCATCGACGCTTCATCATTCGAGATGGACGCCGCGCCGCAGATGTGTCTCGACATCATGAAGGGACCGCAGATGCTCGACACCGCGAAGTTTCCACAGATCGTCTTCAAGTCTGAAGAGATCCGGATGACAGGGGCGAAGTCGATGGAAATATCCGGCACTCTCACGCTGCATGGCGTCACGCGGCCGACGGTGCTCGTGGCGTCCTATAACGGTGGGTATGCCGGCATGCCGAACATGGATCCGCAGGCGCGCGTAGGTTTTTCCGCGCGCGGTTCGTTCAAGCGCTCGGATTTTGGCATCGCGTATGGCGTGCCTGCTCCGGGAACGACGATGGGCGTTGGTGACTTGATCGATTTCTCGATCGAAGCGGAGTTCACCGGACCGCCGCTGGCAGCGCCGGCCGGTCAGACGCATTGAGGGGATTCCCCGTACAACGAATCCTCTTACTAAGCAGTCGTCGGTGGACGACCGCTCGGGGTCGATGAGAGACGGCGGGTAGGTCCCGACGCGCGACTGACCGGCTGGAGCACTTGCCGGGTGGGCCTTTCACCCACTGGAAAACGCCGCCTTTTCACGGCGCACACCCCAAGCCGTCGGTGGTCAGTGTCGGGTTTGCGGCATGGCATCCGCGATTCGATCGAAACCGTCTTTAGGTACCATTTGCCGCGCACGGTGGCTTTGGCTTGAAGTCGAACCCCAAAGCCCTGCCGAGGTTGCTCTCATTGAAATATCTCGAACGATCCCGGGGCTCAATGTGAACAAACATTACTAGCGGCACGAGGTCTGGTTGGTACCAAGTTTTGGCCTTGGCAGTACTATCAAAATGGGCGCCTTGCACTCGCCACGCGCCGTCTTCGTCGATAAATCTTATAGTAATGGTAGATGGCCAATCGCAGTAGGTGACATGCATCTCTAAGTCGCCCGTGCCAGCACCTTCGTTGAGAAGCCTATAGGAATATATTGCATCTTCGGAAAGCCCAAGTGCGAATGAAGTGAGCAACGAGTCCTCCACCCAGTTGAGTCCAGGGCGACTCGGCTGCTTCCGCGTGGCGAGCGCATCACGAATTGAGTCTTCAAGCCACTTCCGTGAGAAAAAACGCGGATCGCTATGGTGACCGTTACCGACTGACTGACGTAGGTCAACGAACGTTCTGAATAGTTCACTGGCGTCAGCGAGTTTCTCGCCCGCAGGTACCTGAGCGCTGCCGGCCGCAGCCGCAATAAGAACTGTGAATAGCAGATATGCTCGTCTCATAGCGCCTTACTATCTAATTGACCTGAAACAACGCGTCGAATTTTATTCAATGACATTATCTAATTATTTAGCAAGCCGGCTTAAGCATTGCCGTTAGGTTACCGCAGGGCACGAATGGCCGCTTCCCGGCATGCATTCCAACATGTTCTAGTACCGCTTTTTGGCCGCGTGCTGCCGGTGGCGACTCAACTTCCGGAGTAGGACCATATCCGGTCGATCACCAGGGGCGGCTCTCGGGCGACTCGAATCACAGCCCAACAGAGTCAGGCCGGAATCCGCACTGGAAGATGGCTGAAGCCACGTACGAACGAGGACCGAACTCGGGTCGGCTCGCCCACGACCTCAATCGCTTCAAATCGCCGCAGGAGTTCCTCCCAGAGGATCTTCAACTGCAGTTCGGCGAGGCGGTTCCCGACGCAGCGGTGGATGCCAAAGCCAAAGGACAGATGCTGCCGCGGCCGCTCGCGATCGACGATGAATCGGTTTGGGTCTGGAATCGCCGATTCATCGCGGTTGCCCGACAGGTACCACATCGCCAGTTTGTCGCCCTTCCTGATTTGCTTGCCGCCCAATACCGCATCTGATAGCGCAGTGCGCCGCATGTACGCTAGCGGTGTCTGCCAACGAATGATTTCGGGCACCAGGCTGTCGATGAGTGCGGGATTTGCGCGCAGCTTCGCCATCTCCTGCGGATGATGGTGCAAGGCCAGCAGCCCACCCGTCATCGAATTGCGCGTGGTGTCGTTACCGCCAACGATCAGCAAGGCCAGATTGCCCATGAACTCGGCGGGCCCCATGTTCCTCGTCGCCGGTCCGTGCGCCAGCATGGAAATCAGGTCGGTGCGGGGCGGCGCATTGATGCGCTCGTTCCAAAGCCGGCTAAAGTACTGCAGCATTTTGCGCAACTCGGCCATACGCACCTCGGGTTCGGGCGCGTCGGGATTGGTCAGCTTATTGGCAGTGACCATGTCGGACCAATGCGGGAGCAGGCGGCGGTCCTCCAACGGAAAATCAAAAAGGGTTGCCAGCATGTACGTGGTGAGCTCAATTGAGACCAGGTCAACCCAGTTGAACGTCTCATTGCGGGGCAGGCCATCGAGGACTTTGACCGTGCGTTCGCGAATCAGGCCCTGCCAGTTATTGAGGTTCGCCGGCGCAACGATCGGACTTACTGCCAAGCGTTGCGCGTCATGCTTGGGCGGGTCCATCGCGATGAACATGGGCAGCTTCTGTTCATCCCCAGGCGGGAAGTCCATGAGCGTGATCCCGTCTTCGGAAGAAAAGACGCCGTGGCTGGTATCGACCTGCATGATGTCCTTGTACCGGGTGACCGACCAGTACGTGTCGATGCCCGGTACGGGGCTGCGCGAGCGGTGCACGGGATCCTCGCGGCGAAGGCGCTCGAAGACATACCCCGCGGTATCGTCGACGAACCACTGCGGATCGGCCGGATTGAATTCCGCTATCGGCAGAGACGCTATGCGGGCGCGCACGGCGGCGTGCGTGTCGACCGGCTCGATGGGTTCAATGGCTCTCACGTCGACTCCTTCGCAGTGCGGTGGGTTCAATGCTGAGATTCCGGCAACTTGACCCTGAGACCGTCGAGGGCGTCCGTCAACGTGATCTGGCAGGCGAGTCGCGAATTGTCCGCGCGCTCCGTCACGCAGTTGAGCATTCCCTCCTCGGTCGCCGTGCGCGCTCCTACCCGGGCGCACCAATCCGGATCAACATAAATATGGCAGGTCGCGCAGGCGCAATTGCCCCCACAATCTCCATCGATGCCCGGCACATGGTTATCGGTGGCTGCGCGCATCACCGTCGTGCCCGAGGGCACTTCGACCGTGTAGGTTCCACCGCCGAAACCATCAAAAGTAACTTTGGGCATGTAAAGCCTTACTTAGAGGGTCCCGGTTCGGTCATGGTGCTCTCGTCATGCAGGGTCCCTGTCGGCCATTCACGGGCTCTTCGCTATGGTCCCCTTAGGCTACCTTATTTTGTAAGTGGCTGCTTCTGGGCGGTCACTCCAGCGTGCCGAACGGCAACCGAACAGATTGCCCTGCCCGTAACGGACTACGATGCCCGCAGAGCCGTGCTGTCGGTCACCAAGGCACGCGTCCTCCGGCGAGACAAAGACCGCACCAAGACGCAGGAGGATCGCGATGTTGAGCTTTGCCCGCGCGCGCGCGAAGTTCTAAGGCGCCACTTGATTCTCCGCGAGGAATACGTCGCGGCCGGCAAAATCCACCATAAGCATCTCTTCTTCCTGGAAGACGGCCGCCCGATCAGCGACCCGGAGATCACCCGCTGGCGCTGGAGCGAGAGTATCAAAACACTCGATATTCGCCGGCGCGGGCCCTATCACGCGCGGCATTCCTCCGTGACGTGGCAGCTCATGCTGGGGAAGAATCTGCTGTGGGTCGCGAAGCAGCACGGCCATAGTGTGGAGGTGATGCTGCGCATGTACGCTTCGTGGCTCGACGGAGCAACAGACTCCGATATTCACGCAATCAAACAAGCGATGGAAAGAAGACCCATTGCGCGTACCACTATGCCCAATGCTCGCGCCGCAATTTGCGCGGCAAATGCAGGGACAAATTACCCGAGGTTGATCGTGATTCGTCCCCCGGAATCCCCGGAATTTGGCGGTAGTTTGGCAGCAGGGAAAGACCTGAGTGACTCAAGTCTCAGAAACGATTCACAAAAGAAGTGGCGGAGAGGGTGGGATTGCTCGCGGCTCCGCCGCTCGTCCCTCACTAACGTTCGGGACCGCCGTCGCGAAGTCGCTCCGGCGTCCTGCGCCGACGCTTCGCGTCGTCTTGTCGAACCTGAAGGTTCGAACCCCGCCTCTTCGATCCGCCCCCAAGAATCAAAAAGGGGCACGAGGCCCCTTTTTGATTCTTGCGATTGGCGGAGAGGGTGGGATTCGAACCCACGTAGACGTAAATAGAAATCAGTAAGTTGCTGAAAACTTGAAGCTCGCCGTCCCCTGGAATCCCCTCGGCTCCCTGCTTTTGGCAGTAGATTTGGCAGTAGGCAATGGCCACCCACGCCCGAAACGGATCTACCTCAACCCTTCCGTCGTTTTCTCCGGCTCTTGCCTGCAGTCGAGCACCCGAAACACGATGCACGTCTCACCATTGACCTTGTAATACACCGCGTAGGGAAAGCGTTTCGCGAGCAGCCGATGGAAGTCGAACACCTTCATGTGAATGCCGGCGTAGAGCTCCAGGGAGTCGATATCGGCAAAGAGCGCGTCAAGAAAATAATCGCCGAGGCTTCCTCTCTGCCGAGCATAGAACCGGCGCCCGCGGTCGAGATCCTCGAGCGCCCTCGGCAGGATCTTGACTATCACTCAGCGCGCTTGCGCAGTTCGCGTTTCGCCGCGTCCCAGTCAATCGGCTGCTCCTTGCCCGCGTCGTGGAGTGCGGTGGTCTCCCGAAGCGCCTCCTCGTGCCAAGGCGGAGATTTGAGCCGGGCTTCATCCCGGCTCAGGGATTCCCATAGCTCTTCCATGGCCCGAAGTTTTTCGTCCCAGGACATATTCACAATAACCAATGCGCTCATACGTATAGGATACCGCTCCGGGCGCTGGCCATCAAAACGAGCTTGCCGGTTCGGACATTGCTTGGCCGGAAGCCAAATATCTCATTAAAATCCGCAGGTTAACATTACCTCCCGCTCGAATGGTCGCGGCTAGGACGCTCGCAGGACCGCCCGCCAGGTCGAGACTGGAAGATCTGCCGCAATGAAGCGCTGCGTGGGGTAAAGGTAGTCCTCCCCAGATTCGTCGATAATCCTAAGGTACCGAGTGCTCTCTGCTTTTGCGTCCGTCAATGCAACATAAATTTTCAGCCGCTCGAGCGATACCTCATACCCTGCATTGTCGAGACAAATGAATAAGCGTTTTGCTGATATTGCCATCGTTGTATCGCAATAAATAAACGCCGGCGAACTCACCCTTTCGACCCGTAGTTGACCTTCGCGACAGGCCGTTATGCGGAACTCCACTTAGTCTACCTAAGCTGCGATCATCGATTCCGTGGTTCGGCGAAGCCTGCTAAAGACAGACTTCCCGGTTCATTCCTCCAATTTCGATGATGAATCCCTTTGACGCAGTCCAATAAATTTGCCACTCACTTTTGCAGAACAGGCCATCCGACGCCTCATACAGCGCTGAGTTTCGGTACCGACTTGAGGGATCTTGTATTTCTCCGAGCGTAAATTTCTCGCTGCGCAGCTCGGCGATCAGGCGCGGCTCGTCAGAGCCGACCGGAAAGTGTTCTCTCAGTCTTTGCTCGAACGCCGGTGTAAATCCGAAGGTCTTGGGTAGGCCGCGTCCTATGGGTGGTTCTGAGTTGGAGCAGGCCGCGAGCAACAAAGCACCAACAGCAATGGTCAGCTTACATAGACGCATTGCAGTCGCAAGGAGCAAAAAGTCCAAGGGCCCATGGACGGGTCCGACCGCGATACCGACTCCGTATCCCACAATGAGGGCAAGGCGAGTAAGTTGTTACCGGAGACTGGGCCGAATCATGGCCCTACGTCCTGCCGTCTAGCTTGCATGGGGGCGAGGGAGTCGGTAGGCGATTGAGCCAGCCGATACGCCATGCCGCGCATGAACGATCTCATTGAAAGGCTGAAACCTAGACTGCCCAAGCCGCCAATCGCCGCAGCAAACCAAACGCCTGTTAGTAAGCCGGCACGTCGAAGAGGTACCGTTAAAAACATTAGCGTGATCATGCCAAGTGTCACCGGTATCAACCAAAGGACCCGTCGAGTAAAAGTAAGTCGCAACGTCGAATGGCAATTCGTGCATTCATACCTTTTGCCCACTTGATAAATGGTCTTCCCTCCACACACGGGACAGGGTGCCGGATATTTCGACAGCACACCCGTCTGCTGGCTCGCCATTCTGAAAAGCACGAAAAAGAAAGCACCCAAGCACAACACGATCAGCAGAAGGACGAGGTAAGGCGACATTTAGGGACCTGCCATGGTCATCATCAAAATTCTCATCTTACTGATAGACACGAGCGTCCTCCTTGCGTCCTAGTGCAATAGACCATTTGTGGCGTGCTTCGTCAAACACCATTGGAATGACTGCAAACGGGAAGGTAATCCGCAACGGCGGACGACCCGTGCTGTTAAGGGTTGCCCGATATCTGCCCGTCGACGCTGAGCCTGCCATGGCCGGTGAGGTGTGAGGGCAGACGTCGGGCAAGCCCCAAGGGAGGAAACCGCGCAGGCGAGCTGAGGACGTCAGCGGGAGCGATGAGCTATGGGGATTTGAACGGAGGCACTGGGCTTCGGGAGTTCAATGGCGGGACCCCAAGGCAGATCCGTGGCACTCCGGCGCGCACTAGCGGGACGGCTGGATCCTGACATCGACGGTTGTGGCCTGCGAGAGCGCTGGAGATGGGCGGCGATGACAATGGGCGTTCGCGTCAGCCTAGCTCGAGGAAGTGCCGACGGAGAGGACTGATCGACTGAGGCGCGGATGCTCATGGCGAACTCGGTGAAGTTGGGGGTCCGCGGATGTGCTGAGCCCTGGCGAACGTCTCGATGACGAGCATCGGAGCGCCGCAGTGTCGACACACGAAGGTGGGCCTCACGGCGCCAGCGGCGATGGGGTCGGCAGCAGCGACAGGAACTGGCTCATGCAGTAGCTCGCGAACGGTCGGGATGTCGTGCTTGCGGTTGGCGTTGGCGAGCAGGCCGTAGTGGCGGATGCGATGGAAGCCCGAGGGCAGCACGTGCAGCAGGAAGCGGCGCATGAACTCCGCGTGGGTCACGGTCATGGTTTTGTAGCGGGTGCGCCCGTGCTCGCGGTAGTCCTTCCAGCGGAACGTGACGCCGCGATCGTCCGCGGCCACGAGGCGTGAGTTGGCGATCGCGACCCGATGGGTGTAGCGCGACAGATACGCAAGCACCGCCTTGGGTCCAGCGAAGGGTCGCTTGGCATAGACCACCCACTCACATTGGCGCAGCGGCATCAGCCAATCGGCGAAAGCCTCGGCGTCGGCCAGATCCACGTGCTCACCAAAGAACTTCAGTTGTCCATCCCGATGCAGGTTCTGGAGTTCTTCGAGGAAGCGACGCCGGAAGAGGCGCGACAGGACCCGCACCGAGAGGAAGAACCCCGGCTTGCACGGCACCCACCGGTCGGCATCGGGCGCGAGGCCGCCGCCGGGTACGATGCCGTGCACGTGCGGATGGTGGGTCAGGGCAGAACCCCAGGTGTGCAGCACCAGGGTGGTTCCGATCCGGGCACCCAAGTGCTTCGGATCGGCGGCGATCGTGCGCAGCGTCTCGGCGGCGATGTCGAACAACAGTCCATAGAGGATCTCCTTGTTGGTATAGGCGATGGCGCTGATGGGTGCGGGCAAGGTGAACACCACGTGGTAATACGGCACGGGCAAGAGGTCCGTCTGCCGCGCGTCGAGCCAGCGCTGCGCGGCGCTCGACTGGCACTTCGGGCAGTGCCGGTTGCGGCACGAGTTGTAGGCGATCTGCGGCTCAGCGCACGCTGAACAACGCAGCGCATGGCCGCCGAGAGCGGCGCTGCGGCACTGTTCGATGGCCGACATCACCTTCAGTTGGCTGA
This sequence comes from uncultured Gammaproteobacteria bacterium, assembly GCA_963811115.1. Classification (GTDB taxonomy): domain Bacteria; phylum Pseudomonadota; class Gammaproteobacteria; order Steroidobacterales; family Steroidobacteraceae; genus Bog-1198. The sequence goes on along the minus strand of CAWEQB010000012.1, from coordinate 1,107,594 downwards.
GGCTCAGGTGGCCGCGCGACTGCTGACGCAAAGTCGGCCCGTGGGCGCGGAAGATATCCGCGACCTCCAGGGCGGGGCGATCCACGCGCGGCTACGGCCTCGGGGCGGGGCCTGGCTCCAGTGGACCGATCACCTGGCGTAGGATCTCGGTCGCGACGTGGGTATAGAGCGATGTTGTCTCGAGCTTCTTATGGCCAAGCAGCACCTGAATCACACGGATATCCACCTTCTGTTCGAGCAGGTGGGTGGCGAAGCTGTGCCGCAGTGTATGCAGGGAGACCTGTTTGTCGATGCGGGCTGCGAGCCTGGCCTCGTGCACGGCGCGGTTCAGTTGACGGGCGGTCAGAGGCTCGACGGGGTTCAGTCCCGGGAACAGCCAACCACCGTCGAGCATCTTGCCTTGGGCACGGGCGACGCGCCACCACGTGCGCAGCCGCTCGAGCATCACCGGCGAGAGCATGGCGTAGCGATCTTTGCCGCCCTTGCCCTGCTGGATACGCAACGTCATGCGCGTGCTATCGACGTCTCCGACCTTCAGAGAGATGACTTCGCTGGCGCGAAGTCCAGCGCCGTAAGCTATCGAGAGGGCCGTCTGATGCTTCAAGTTCTTGGTCGCGGCGATGAGCGAACTCACCTCCTCTCGGCTTAACACGACGGGCAATGTTCGTGGCACAAAGACCGGCTTCATCTTCGACATCAGCTCCGCGCGGTCGAGCGTCACGTCGAAGAAGAACTTCAGCCCCGTGATCGTGGCGTTGAGAGTGATCGGCGATGTGCCTTGATCAACCAAGTGCAGCTGGAAGTTGCGCAGATCCTCGACCGTGGCGGTATCGGGTGGACGGCGCAGGTAACCTGCCAGCTTCCGAACTGCACGCACGTAGCCCGCCTGCGTGTGGGGTGCCAGCTTGCGCAGCCGCATGTCTTCCAGCATCCGTTGACGAAGCGGTGAAATCTCTCGAGTGGAATCGTTCATGGCTCTGCTCCGGGTTACGAACGAGGCGGAATGCCTCACCTCGCAACTTACGAAACAGAACCTCAGCGGTCAGCCAATCCCCAACGCCTGATCGAAGCCACCCCTACCGCGCGAGCGGTTTAGTCCTTTGGCCGGGTAGAGACCGTCGGGTCACGCTTGCCCGCCAATGCGTACTCTCGACCCGTTGTTGACGGTCGCGAGAGGCCGCTATGCGGAACTCTACTTGGCGTGCGACCGCGTTCTCGCTCAAACACGTTGTTAGGCCGAGCCACCAGTGTCGCCTTATTCGCATCTTCTCGTATCGAAACGGCTGCTGATGAAGCTGCTTGAGGCGAGGCACGTTCGCGTGGAGATTTCGAATCAGGTCATGCATCAGACCGGACTCGATGTTCAAAAGCAAATTGGTACACACCCCATCGTCTGGGCTCAGGTGAAGACGACCTCAGTCACGGGGCCTTTCATTACCCATACAATCCCCGCCCTCGTTCCGTCCGGCGCCACCACGTATGCGTCGCCCCATGACGCCGCAGCGTCGGTGCGAGAGCTAGTTTTGACACCGAAAATAAAGCCATCCTTTTCGGAGTCCGGCAGCAGAGGAAAGCCGTAATACGCTGGCGCGTCCGCCGGACGGGCGATGAACGCAGGTAGGCCGGGTATCGCCGATATAGCGCTCGGATCTTCCCGCGCCACTTGACCTTCCAGCAATGGCTTTTTCTCTTCCACTAGCTCGGCCCAAATAACAACTTAGTGATGAAAACGTCCTATGAGCTTACCGCATGCTGCGAATGGCCGCTTCAGCGCGGTCATTTCCCACGCACCGGCGGCCGGTTTTGGCCGATTTGAGCCGCCCAGGGGACAGCTAGGCAGAGCCCTGTTCCCAGGACTTGAGATTCGCCACGAGCACCCGTTTCAGGTTATCTCGAAGCGCCCCACAAATCCGTAGCATAGCCTCAACATCGTCGCGCCCGGGACTCGTCACAACCTGGCCCTGATTCGCGGCGTGGGCGATCTGGTTCAAGTTGCGGCCGATGCTCCCGAGCTCACCGAGGGTGCGCTTGAGGGCCAATAGCTCCTCCTTCGGCAGCGGTGCAAGCGACCGTAAGTGAGCGCGCGTCAGCACGGAAACGTATGTAGCCGGAGCCATCCCTCGGGCCGCCGCGCGGTCCCGCAAGAGAATCTGGTCATCGCGGCCTAGACGGATCATAAATCGAGCGGTCCTCAGCGGCCTGACACCGGTTGATGTCTCAGTGATTACCGGGGAGAGGCCCGCCTTCAGCAGCACGAATTCAACAAGGCGCCTGAGCAAGGCTGACTCGCTGAGCTGCTCCCGCTCAGCGAATGCATGCAGTCGCGACTTCGTTTCCGAAGAGACTCGAGCCACGATGAAATGATCTGCATTCATGTGGTCCAATTGTTCTACAAGAGCAACCCGCTTGCTATCCTGCATTTGCGCTAAATTCAGCGAAACTCTAACGACGCCGCGTAATCGGGGAGCCTGTCTTCAGGACCCAGCGCGGAGTCATTCAACGAGTAATCCTAATTGTGCAGTCGGCAAGGCCGTAAGACGTTCCGGTTAGAGTTACGCCGAATTTTCCGCGAAACTCTCCCCCACTTTCTCGCGCACCTCTGAGATAATTTGATTCACGTGGCAACTTGACCCTGAACGACCGGAACCACACGTTGCAGGTCGTTTATGAATTTGGACTTTGTTCGACCTCGCCCCACTGAGGCGCCCATCGTCGTGAGCACGGCACGATACGTGCTATTGCCACTCGCGAATCTGCTCACGGGGTACTCCGTCAAAGCCATGGAGCGTAAGATCGAGCGAGGTGATTGGCAGGAAGGGAAAGTCTGGAGGCGCGCGCCCGACGGCCGTATCGTCATTGACGTGTTGGGTTATCAACGATGGGTTGAAGGCCCAAGGGCGTCTGTGACATCTCATTCGAGGGGACTCGAGGGGAAGAAAACGCAACTCCCCGTGCAGATGGACCTATCCCTGAAACGCGAGAAGGAGACCAAGAGCGATGGAAAGACGACGGAATAGGACCTCGCAGGGCTCCGGAGCCGGTATGACGAGGCGAGCTTAAGGAACGCAGTGGGCCGCAAATCCATACGTGGTGGTGTATGTTCCCTCGGGAGCGACCGCATCCAATTCGATTTCGAGTTCGACGGTGTCCGCTACCGTCCAACGCTGAAGCGTAGCCCTACCGAGGCGAACCTCAAGCGCGCGCGAAAACAGCTCGCGGAAATCCGGCAGCGCATTGCCGCCGGCACCTTCGTATTCCCTGAGGAATTTCCCGACTATCGTTTCATCAAGAATGTGGCGGCACCGCAGAAGCGGCGAACCTGCGATCAGGTCTTCGATGAATTCATCCTGGCCTGCGAATCACGGGTCGCCAAAAAAGACTTGGCCTTCGTGACAGGCCGGGGGTACGCCAAGCTCCTCACGCAAATCTGGCGACCGGAGATCGGGCCGCGAATCTTTGATGAGATCCGATACTCTGAGCTCGCGAAAATCGCGAACGCCTACCAATGGTCAAAGAAAACCTACAACAATGCGATCAGCGTGGTTCGCTGTGCCTTCGACTACGGGTACCGCGACCATCCGGAAAAGCACAACCCGGCCTCGGGCCTCACGTGTCTTCGAATGACCAAGAAAGACCGCCCCGCCGTCGCCCCATTCACGATTCAGGAAGCGGAGACGCTCATCGCGAGGCTGCATGCGGATTGGGGCGAGGCCATCGGCAACTATGATGAATTCCGCTTCTTCACGGGTCTGCGTCCGTCCGAACAGATTGCCCTGCTCGTAACGGACTACGATGCCCGCAGAGCCGTGTTGTCGGTCACCAAGGCACGCGTCCTGCGGCGAGATAAAGACCGCACCAAGACCCAGGAAGACCGCGACGTTGAGCTTTGCCCGCGTGCGCTCGAGGTTCTAAAGCGCCAATTAGTGCTCCGGCAGGAATACGTCGCGGCCGGCAAAATTCGGCATCAGCACCTGTTCTTCCTCGAAGACGGCCGCCCTGTCAGCGACCCGGAAATCACCCGCTGGCGCTGGAGCGAGAGTATCAAAGCACTCGATATTCGCCGGCGCGGGCCCTATCACGCGCGGCATTCCTCCGTGACCTGGCAGCTGATGCTCGGAAAGAATCTGCTCTGGGTCGCGAAGCAGCACGGGCATAGTGTCGAGGTGATGCTGCGCATGTATGCCGCGTGGCTTGACGGGGCAACGGAAGCCGACATTCACGGAATTAAACAAGCGATGGAAAAGAAGACCCGTCGTGCGCGCCGCGATGCCCGATCAACGTGCTGCAATTTCCGCTGTAAATGCAGGGACAAATTACCCGAGATTGATCGTGATCCGTCCCCCAGAGTCCCCTGAATTTGGCAGTAGTTTGGCAGTAGGGAAATGCCCGAATGACTCAAGTCTCAGAATCGATTCACAAAAGAAGTGGCGGAGAGGGTGGGATTCGAACCCACGTGCCGGAATTACCCGACCATCCGATTTCGAGTCGGCGCCGTTATGACCACTTCGGTACCTCTCCGGTTAACTTAAAATTCCCCTGCATTTAACCAATGTTTTACGGCATTAACTTAAGCATTGTTGCAGTGTGACGCGATAGTCAGGGGCAATAGAAATGCATTTGTCAAGGGTCCGTCGGAAGAAATAAAAGATTATTCTAGCGCATCGGCAACGGGCCTGCCTCTAGAACAGAACTCGCCCAGCCTCACGGAACTCTAATCAGCTCACGACCGTGCGTAACCCGACACCTCACATCAATTGGCAGCGCTGGACGAAGGTCATCATTTCGGTGTCGGCCGTCGCCATGCTGGGCACCTGTACCCCCCTGCCGAGCCTGATCGACCAGATCAAGAAGATCGGCGAGCTGCGTGTGGTCACTCGCAATGGTCCCCTGGCCTATTATCGCGGCCCGGACGACATGCCGGAGGGGCCGGAATATGAATTGGCGCGGCGCTTTGCCGACGAGCTTGGAGTAAAGCTAAAGATCACCCCGGTGCGCAGCTACGCGGAAATCTATGATGCGCTCACCTCGGGACACGCACACTTGGCGGCGGCGGGATTGAAAATTCCTTCGCAAAGCATCCCTGGCGTGGAATTCGGGCCCGCGTACCAACGGGTGCGGGAGCACTTGATCTACCGCCGCGGCGCGGCGCGGCCCGGTTCCCTGGCGGAAATCGGCAGCGGAGATCTGGAAATAGCCGCCGGCAGTTCGCATGCCAAGACCTTGTACGCGGCGCGAGATTTGCTGCCCGATCTGGTGTGGGTGGAGAACGCCAGCACCGACACTCAGGCGCTGCTCGACGGCGTCGCCGACGGGAGCATCGACTACACCATTGCCGATTCCACGGAATTCGCGCTGGCACACGATGTGCACCCGGAGCTGCGCATTGCGTTTGATTTCGCGGGCAGCCAGTCGCTCGCCTGGGCCGCAAGCACGCGGGATTCGGGATTTCTGCGCGACTTGGGCAGCTACTTCGCGCATCTCAATGGCGACGGCGAGCTCGCGGCAATCGTCAAACGCTACTACGGGCGCTCGGAAGATCTGGCATTCGTCGGCGCGCGCGGATTCATGCGGCATCTGCAAAGCCGCCTGCCGCTATACAAGAAATGGTTTGAGGAAGCGGCCGAACAAAGCAGTCAGGACTGGCGCTTGTTGGCCGCCATCGGCTACCAGGAATCGAAATGGAACCCGAGCGCGGCCTCGGCATCCGGCGCCAAGGGATTGATGCAGCTGACGGTTGAATCGGCGAGCGAAGCCAAGGTAACCAATCCTTCCGACGCCAGGCAGAGCATCTTCGGCGGCGCCCGGTATTTCCGGCAGGTGTACGAAAAGATCCCGACTCATGTGCCGGAGCCGGATCGAACCTGGTTCGCGCTCGCCGCCTACAATATCGGCTACGGGCACCTGGAAGATGCCCGGGTGCTCGCGCAAAAGGCCGGCCGCGACCCTGACTCCTGGCAGGACGTGCGCGAATTTCTGCCGCTGCTCGAACAGGAGCACTGGTACTCGCAAACCGAGAACGGCTATGCGCGCGGCTGGGAGCCGGTGCGCTACGTGGACAACGTACGCGGCTATCGGGATTTGTTGGAATGGGCCTGGGGCGCCGGCCCGGCTTCGCTGAACTAAACACAACGACATAAATAATGCAGCATAGTGATATCATCGCTTTGTTCTTTTCTCTGGGAGAAAGGCGATGCGCAAGCTGCAGATCGAGGACGCTGAGGTGATGCGAATAGCGATCCAGCAGGAGATCGAGCGTAGCGAGGAGTCTCGCTACGACCACCGACTGCACGGATTGCTGCTGGTGACGGCGGGGCAATCCTGCCGAGAAGTCGCCGCACTGTTTGGCGAGAACGGCACGACGGTGCAGCGCTGGGTGAATCGCTTCGAGGAGGGCGGCCTGGACGCTCTGCGCGAAGGCGAGCGATCGGGCCGACCGCGCACGCTGGATGCGAAGGATTGGCGCAAGTTGCAAGCGGACTTGCGCAAGACCCCGCGTGACTTCGATTTGGCGGCCACCCTGTGGGACGGGCCGGTGTTGTCGGAACACCTGCGTCGGCGATATGGAGTGGACCTCGGTGTGCGGCAATGCCAGCGACTATTTCCGAGAACTGGGCTTTCGGTTACGCAAGCCCCGTCCCCAAGTCGCCCAATCGGATCCGCTAAAAGTCGCGGCAGTAAAAAAAACTCCGGCGTCTGGCTCGTCGTCCCGACGTCGAACTGTGGAGTCTGGATGAATGTCACTTCCAACAACACGGTTCGCGCTGCCGCATGTGGGTGCCGCCCGAAATCAAGGACCCGATCCTGCGCCATGCGCCGACCCGAAAGTCGGTGGCCTGCTTTGGGGCCGTCAGTTTGGACACCGGGCAGTTCGTGCGAATGATGTGCCCTATCTTCAACGCCGCCACGTTCCAGACTTTCCTCAGGCGCTTGCTTCGCCAACAAACCCCCGGACGCCGCATGATCGTCGTGCTCGACAACGCTCGCTATCATCACGCACGCCTCCTGGCCGACTTCCTTCACCGCCATGCTCGACAGTTGCGCCTGCTGTTCCTGCCGCCCTACAGCCCGCAACTGGCTCCGATCGAGCGGGTGTGGAAGCTGACCCGGCGCCTTGCTACTCACAACCGCTACTTCGCCACGCTGGCCGAAGTGCTCAAAGCCGTCAGCGCCTGCTTCGATCGCTGGCGCAGGCCCAACAAAGTGCTGCATCGATTATGCTGCATTACTTAAGACGCTCTGTTTAGCGCCGCGCCGCGAAGAATTCGCGCAGCAATGCGGCACTTTCGTCGCTGCACACGCCGCCGAACACGTCGATGCGATTCGGCAATTTCGGCTGGCGCGGCAGATCGATGACGCTGCCGCAGGCACCGGCCTTTTGATCCCAGGCACCGAACACGACCCGCGAGATTCGCGCGTTCAATACGGCGCCCATGCACATGGCGCAGGGCTCGAGAGTCGCGTACAGCGTGCTCCGTTCGAGCCGATAGTTGCGCAGCCGCTGCGCCGCCGCGCGCAGCGCCACGATTTCAGCATGCGCCGTTGGATCATGGTTCGCGATCGGCAGATTCCATCCCTCGCCGATCACCTCCTCTCCCATGACCAATACGGCCCCGACCGGCACCTCGCCGGCCAGCGCCGCCTTCTCCGCCAATTGCAGCGCGCGGCGCATGAAGTCGACATCTCGCGGCGGGTTCACGGAACCGATCTCATGCGCCCGCGCCCTCTGACATATCGGGTCGCAAAAATCGTGGCGTAGAGCAGAAACAAGGCGGCGGCGCTGTAGCTCAGGGAATTGTGGATGCCGACCAACGAGCCCAGCAGCCCGACGCTGAGCCCGCTGAAAGTTCGCAGTCCCATTGCAAACATCGAAAATACTCCGAGCACGCGCCCACGGATTTCGCCCGGCGCGTTCAATTGCACCAGCGACTGTGCCATTGCATTGAAGCTCAACTCCACGAAGCCGGCAACGAGCAATAGGGTGATGGACACCGCGTAGGTAGTCGACCGGGCGAATCCAAACAGCGCACAACACCAAATCATCGCCAGTATGAATGCCGTGCGCACCCTGGGGGGCAACAATCCACGGCTCTCCAAGATCAAACCAGCCGCCAGACCTCCTGCGGCGTCGGCGGCGAGCAGCACGCCATAGGAGAAATCCGCGCGGGCGTGACCGAGATCTACGGCGAATCCGGGCATCTGCGCCTGATAGGCATTGCCGACAAAGAAAGCCGAGGCTCCGATCAATATCGTCATCGACGACAATACCGGACTCCTCGCCACGACCTTCATGGTCGCCCAGACATCCGCAAAACCGTTGACGCCTCCCGGTGCCGCCTCAACCCCCGAATTGGGCGATCCATAGGGTACCCTCGTCAACCAAATGAAGAGCGGCACATAAATGAGCGCGTTGATGAAAATACCGTAGTAGGCACCGAATACCTGCAGCAAGCCGTCGCCGAGCAGGGGACCGACGAGAAATCCCATGTAGCGTCCGGTCGCAAACAGCCGCACGGCGCTCGGCAATCGGTCGACGCTGACGATACGATGTATCAGCACCTGCGATGCGGGTATCCACAGCACGCCTGCGAGACCGTGAAGCACCAGCAGCACCATGGCCTTCCACATCGCCGCCGAATCGGTCAGGAACATGATGCCCCAGCCGATCGAAACTGCGCTGAGCAGCAGCATGCCGATTTGAATGAGGCGGCGGATGTCGAATCGATCGGCCAATCTGCCGGAGAAGGCGCCCAGAAGAAGATAAGGCACCCAGTGAGAGACTACGGCGAATGCACCGAGGGCCGGCGAATGGAATTTCTGATACATCACCCAATAGCTGATGACATGCTCGATGTTGTCGCCCATCATCGCCGCCGTGGCGGTAATGAGGAAGACGCGATAATCGCGGTTGGCGAACAGGGCAAATGCGCGATGCTTGGCCGGGGGCGGGCGCAAGGCGCCGGTGTCGGAGTTCAAGGGTGTTGGGCGTCTCGATGGCGTTGGTTCCGCAGGGATTGTAGCCGAATCCGGGGACCAACCGTCCCCGCCCCCTGGGCAACCAGCCGACGGGTTGGGCAACCAACCCACGGGCATTTCCTTAGTCCATCGGTCAACTAGTCAGTAGAATCAGCCTACCGCATGGGCGGCGGACATGAATTCGGGGATTACATGCGCGGATTGCTCATGGTCGTGGCTTGTATGGCGGCGCTGCCCGCCTTTGCCGACGAGGGGATGTGGACTTTCGATAATTTTCCATCGAGCCCGGTCAAGCAACTCTACGGGGCCGACATAACACCCGCCTGGCTTGACCACGTGCGGTTGTCGACCATTCGACTCAGCAACTGCACTGCCTCGTTCGTCTCTCCGGAGGGTCTGGTTCTGACCAACCATCACTGCGTGGAATCCTGTCTTGCGGAGTTGTCCTCCAAAGACGTGAGCCTTGTGCAGCTCGGATATGCGGCGGCCGATCGAGGCGCGGAACTGCGATGTCCCGCCCAGGTCGCGGACGTGCTGGTCGGCAGCGAGAACGTGACTGATGCGGTTTCCAAGTCAATCGCTGGATTGAGCGATGCGGCGGCCAACGAGGCGCGCAAAAGAACGCTCACCACGCTCGAGCAAGCCTGCGAGCAAACGAGCGCCAAGTCGCGTTCCGGCAAACTACGGTGTCAGGCAGTGACGCTGTATCAGGGCGGCCAGTATTTTCTCTACAAGTACAAGCGCTACGACGACCTTCGGTTGGTATTCGCGCCGGAAGCCGACATCGCTTCATTTGGCGGCGATCCGGACAATTTCCAGTTTCCGCGCTGGTCGCTCGATTTCTCGATTCTTCGGGCCTACGAGAATGATAAGCCGGCCGTCACGCCGAATTACCTGCAAATCAACTTCGACGGACCCGCTGTCAATCAACTGGTGTTCGTCCCCGGTCACCCCGGTTCCACCGCCCGCCTGCAAACACGGGCGCAACTGGAGTTCGAACGCGACCTGACCCTGCCCATCACCTTGATGCGGGCATCGGAGCTGCGCGGCCGGTTCATTCAATTCGGTTCGGGCAATCCGGCAGATGAACGCATCGTGCAGGCGCCTCTCAACAGCTTGCAGAATGCAATCAAGGTGCGCCGCAAGGAGCTCGATGCCCTGAATGACACTGCGTTGCTGAACAGCAAGAGCGAAGCGGAACAGAAGCTGCGGGCGGCCGCCCACCTCACCGGCTCCGATCCGTGGCGCGAGATCGAGTCGGCCTCGTCCCGCGAGCGCGAGCTGTATCTGCAGTACACCTTTCTGGAAATCGGCGCCGGGTTCAACAGCGGTCTGTTTCGCGATGCGCGCCAGCTGGTGCGCGGCGCGGATGAGCGCACCAAGCGCAATACGGATCGCTTGCGCGAGTTCACGGAAGCTTCGCTGCCGCTGATGCAACGCGAGCTGTATGCGCGGGTTCCGGTCTATCCGGAACTCGAAGTCCTGACGCTCTCCTTTTCGCTCGAACGGATGCGCGAATGGTTGGGCCCGGACGATCCGGTGGTGCGCAAATTGCTTGCCAAAGAGTCTCCCCAGGCCTTGGCGACGAGGCTGATTGCCGAAACCAAGCTCGATGATGCGGACGTGCGCAAGCAATTGTGGTTGGGCGGCAAAGCGGCCGTGGATGCGTCGCTCGATCCGATGATCTCGGTGGCGCGGGCAATCGATGTCGATGCCCGTGCGGTCCGCAAGAAATACGAGGACGAAGTGGAGGCGCCCATCGCAGCCGCCGCGTTGAGAATCGCGGCGGCGCGATTCAAGGGCTACGGTACGAATGTCTACCCGGACGCAACTTTCACGCTGCGCCTCAATTACGGGTCGGTGCAGGGGTGGCTCGAGCACGGCACCGCCGTGCTTCCGTTCACTTACCTGGGCCGGGCATTCGAGCGCGCAACCGGTGCTTCGCCATTCAGGATTCCCGATAGCTGGATGAAGGTTCGATCGCAACTCGACATGCGCACCCCGTTCTGCATCTCCACCACCAACGATATCGTGGGCGGCAATTCCGGCAGTCCGCTGATCGATGCCTCCGGCAGGATTGTCGGCCTGATGTTCGACGGCAACATTTATTCGATTGCCGGGCACTATTGGTTCGATGCCGCCAGCAATCGGGCGATTGCCGTGCATCCGGCGATCATTCGCGAGGCGCTTGGCAAAGTGTATGGCGCGACAGCACTGCTCACCGAGCTCAACGCACAATGAATCCGATGGAGTCGCCAAAAATCGGCCGGCCCAGCGAGCCCGGCGAGTACGACGACGGCATGCAGGCGCTGTTGCAAATCATCTGGGGAGATGGATTTCTATCGCCCGGCGGAGCCGGGGAAGTCGCGCGCCTTCTCGAGGGCAGCGACATCGCCGGCTGCTCGGTGCTCGACATTGGCTGTGGTTTGGGTGCCATCGACGAGTTGCTGGTCGCCGAATATGGAGCGGCCGCGGTGGTTGGCATCGACGTCGACGCATCGCTGCTCGAGACCATGCGGGCACGCGTCGAGCGTGCGCGGCTGACCGACCGAATTCGAGGGGTGCAGGTCGCGGCCGGCCCGCTGCCCTTTGCCGATGGCGAATTTGACGTGGTCTTTTCCAAAGATTCCCTGGTGCAGATTCCGGACAAGCCGACGCTCTTTGCGGAGGTCTGGCGGGTGCTGCGTCCGGGCGGACGGTTCATCGCCAGCGATTGGCTGCGCGGCGGCATCGCAGACTATTCGGCTGAAATGCTCGAATTCTTTCGCCTCGAGGGCATCGCCTACAACATGGCGACTCTCGCCGAAAGTGCGGCGGCCCTGCGGGTCGCCGGCTTCGCGGCCGTCGAGATCCGCGATCGACATGATTGGTATCTCGCGCTGGCTCAGCGCGAACTCGAAGCCATGGAAGGAGACCTCAACGCGATTATCGTGCACCGCATCGGACCGCAGCGCGCACGGCATTTCATTGACAACTGGCGTCAACTACTCGTGGTGCTGAAGCGCGGCGAACTTCGCCCCGGACACTTGAAGGCCGTCAAACCGGAGTGACGCACCCAGCCATTGTCTCAGGACTGCGGCGATTTCTCGATCAAGGCGATCACCTGCTCCCACGACATTGGCCCCTGGTGCATGGCAAAGACGGTATCGACGATGAGGTTTTCTCTTTTCACGGCTTGAGCGATTTCATGCATCAATTGCGGATCGTAGAGTGTGCCATCATCGTTCAAGGCCAGCGTGTCGCTCGCGTAAAGCAGCCTGCGCTCGGGAAAATAGACCATGTATTGGCGTTCGGTTGATGCCCCGCGCACGGGATAGAGTTCCATTCGATTTGCGCCGCTGCCGAGTTCCTGCTTGTTCGCGACGACTTTCCAATGTGGCACTTTGCCGTTCGGCGATCTTTCGAGCGCATCGGGCTCCAGGGTGTGGGGCGCGCTCACGATCCGGTCGAGCAAGGGACGGTTCAAATCCAGTATGTACACAGGGAGACCCAGCGCCACCGCCTGCCGCACTCCTCCGGTATGCGGCCAGGAGTCCGAAGTCGACAATACGGCATTGATCGGCTTGCCCGGATAGTGTCTGCGCGCCTCCTTGATCACGCCCTGCGTGTACAGCCCCGAAATCGGTGCCTCGAGAATGATGATCCCGTCGGGCTCCTTGACAATGGTCGCGTTCCACGATCCGGCGAACAAGTCGATCCCAGGCGCGAGGGTCGTGGCCTGCTTGACGCTGAACGGCCGGTTCCAGCCCGGAGAGGCCGCGCTTTGCTTGACTGCACCGGCATTCATCTCGAAGGCTTTGTCGTCCAACGGTACGTTGATTTCCACATTGAGCGCCTGCGTCGAGCGCCAGGCAGCGCCATTGCGCTCTTCGACCAAGGTGGAGGGAAACGTGATCCCCGCAACCAACTTCCAGTTGTCGAAATAAATTCTCTGCCGCACGTCGCCCCAGAAATACCAGAAATCGTGAAACACCTGCGTCGTCTCGACGGCATCGGGCAGGTGGTTGAATGGATTGAGCAGCACCCGCACCGGTATGTGCCGCCAGGTGAAGGCCAGTACTGCATGCGGAGTGGAACGCAGCACCTGCGGCGCTTCGTAGTGCAAATCGGACGCAGCGGCGGCCGTCAGCAAAATGCGCGCCGGACCCAGAGTCAACGCTTGTCTGGAGGCATCCAGATCGCCAAGCGAACACGGAGAATCGCCGAACTTGGTGTGATACACCCCGCCATCCGGACCGACCACCAACGTGGTGTCGGAGTCGGATTGATTCGGATCGGACTCCGGCCAGGTCAGCTTGGTTTCCGCGAAGAGCCGCTGGTTGGCCAGATCCATCGTCACTTGGCCGCGCTCATAAGAAGTGATGAAGGGCGCCTGACGATAGGATTGTTCCATCAGCAGCGTGTGCCCCACGGTCTGCATGCGTACGCTCGACACCTGCTGCAGATGTTCGCGGCCACCCATCGCATCGAGTGCCGCCGTGACACATTGCTGCGGACTCTGCTGGGCGCAACCCGGAACCACAAGGGCCTTCTCCCTGGCCTGGGCGCCCGCTGCAATCAAAAGCCCGAGAAGAAGTAGTCGCCGTCTTGCGACATCATCGGTAATGAAGCGATTCATGCGGCTCCTGCGATGAGCAACGTGGGCGTGAGTCAGCTTATTCCTTGGTGCCGCTCAATTCCATCCCCGAGGCAGGAACTCGTGATGTGGTTCCGCTGCCGCACCGAATGGATACGGTGCGGCAGCGGTCGTGATGATGTCGATGCAGTCGTCCGTGCCGCGTTTAGTTCGGCGACAGCGTCACCGGAACCTCCGCGATCGTGTCCACCGGGATGCTGTTGGCGGTGGCAGCTTGCCGGATGGCGGTCTCGCTCGGGCCTTCATAAATGCAATAAGTCTTGGTCTTGTTTGCGTTGGCGTAGGACGTCACCCAACGCACGCCGTATTTGGCGTTCGTTGCGTTGATCTTGGCCTTGCCCTCGGCATTCAGTCCATCGAGCGCGCCGGCCGGAAAGGTTCGTTCAATGAGATAGCGGTGAACCGTGGTCTTGTTGGCGTCGGGCGCCGCCTTCGAGGGAACATCCGCCGCAAAGGCCTGGCTGAGAAACAGAGCGGGAATCAACACCAGTAAAGCTTTCATTGTGATCTCCATATGTTCGTTGTTAGTGTCAAGAAAGTTCCGCACCTATCCGCACGCGCCTATTCGGCAGTTGCGGGGTCGATGATCGTCGTCACACGTGAAATTTTGTTGGCTGGAAATCCGCCGAGTTCGGCGTGCCGCCTCACCAACGATTCGTCGGCGGCGTGATAGATGCAATAGATCTTGTCCGCGGTCACATAGCTGTGAACCCATTGCACGCTGGGTCCCATGCTGCTGAGCACTCCGCACGACTTGAGCGAGATCGCTTTGAGGTCGGCGGGGCTCATCTTGCCCGCTCCGGAAATGTCCCGTTCTATGACGAATTTTGGCATGCTCTTTCCCCTAGTCGGTCTGCTTGGTTGTTTGCTCGACGGCAGGCAGTGTCCCGCACGTTGTCGGCCGCGTCTTGAATCGTCGATGAAATTATTCTAAAAAAATATTCGATGGCGAATGTGACATATAAATTGCTTATATATCAATCACTTGCGTTTAACATCTAAACGATGAGAAGCTACCGCGCAATGGATCTGATCCTCATCGGGAGTTTTGAACTCTACCCCTCGGAACGCATGCTCTGCGCCGCAGGGAAGCCCGTTGACTTGGGCGCTCGCGCCTTCGATTTGCTGCTCGTGCTGGTCGAGCACCAGGGCAGGCTGGTCACCAAGAGCACGCTTCTCGAGCGGGTATGGCCCCGCCTGGTGGTCGACGAAAACAATCTTCCGGCGCAGATCGCGAGCTTGAGACGGATCCTGGGTGCCGGCGCGATACGTACCGTCCCGGGCTTCGGGTACCGCCTCGAATTATCGGTGTCCAGCCCCGCAAAAAACGAGCAAGCGTCTGCGCCAACTGTGGGTTCGCCGGCGGTCCCCGAGGCGCCGCGCCTATCGGTGCCGCGACGCGCCTGGCCGAATCGACTCGGATCGCTGATCGGACGCGAAGCCGATTTGCGCGATCTTCAAAGGGCCATCGCGCAGGCCTCTCTCGTGACCATCGTCGGCAGTGCCGGCGTTGGGAAGACGCGCGTCGCCCAAGAAGTACTCGCGCTCGAATCTGAAAAATCGTGTGCCGCCGTCGCGTGGGTGCCGCTGCAGCCGCTCAATGAGGCGCGGCATATTCCCTCGGCGATTGCGCTTGCACTCGGAATTTCGCTGCCGGACGGAGTCGATGGATTCCTGGCGTTGCGTCAGGCGTTGGAGCAAATACCGATACTGCTGATACTGGACGCCGCGGAACATTTCGGCGACGCGCTCGCGACTCCCCTGGCCGAACTTGTATTGCATACCCAGGGGGTGCGGGCGCTGGTTACGAGCCAAGTACCACTGGGCGTTCCCGGCGAAACCGTCTACCGCCTGTCGGAGCTGCCGGTCCCGGATCGGGGAGCGCCACACCAGGATGCCGCTCGATCTGCGGCGGTGAAGTTATTCATCGAAAGGGCCGCGGCAGCAGACCGACGGTTCGAACTGTCGACCGCCAACGCGCCGATCGTCGCCGAGATCTGCCGGCGTCTGGATGGAAATCCGCTGGCCCTCGAGCTCGCGGCTGCACGCGTTCCGGCGCTCGGCATCAACGCCTTGCTCGAACGGCTCGACGATCGGTTCCGACTCCTAAGGCTTCCGGGGCGCTCGCCGGATCCGCGGCATGGCGCGCTGATCGCTGCGTTCGAGTGGAGCTACGGCCTGCTCACGCCTGCGGAACAGAAAATATTCAACAGGCTTGGCACATTTGCCGGAAGCTTCTCGCTGCATGCCGCCGCGCGCTGCACCGCGGATGAGACTATCGACACCGCCGAAGCAATCGACCTGATCGGACGCCTGGTCGACCGGTCGCTGGTAACGGCCCTGCCGTTGGATCCGCCGCGCTACGCACTGGTCGAAACCGCCCGATATTTCGCGGTCGGCAGGCTGGCCGGTGCCAACGAGCTGCAGGCCGCGCAGCAACGCATGGCCGCCACGATGCTGAACTTGCTGGATGTGGCGTATCAAGAATACTGGTCGCTCGACGAAGCCATCTGGCTGCACCGCTATGAACCCGAACTCGACAACGTTCGCGCCGCCATCGATTGGGCGACGGCAAATGACCGCGCGCTGGGGGTCGCCCTGTATGGATCGGCTTGGCCCCTGTTCGTCGAGACCGACCTCTATACCGAGGGCCGCAATCGATTCGCGCAGGCGGTGACTCTGCTTTCCGATGCGCTCCCCCGCGCCCGCACCGGACGATTCTGGGAAGCAGTGGCCACCTATGATTCGACTCGGCAATGCGATAGGGCACGATACGCGGCGGAGCTTGCAGCCAATATGCACGCCGCCACCGGCGATGTGCGGTCCCACTACTATGCGCTGATACAGTTGGCATTCAACTGGCGCGGCGATGACGCTGCGGCGCGAGCGGCATTCGACGTTGCGCGCGGCATCGAAGACCCCGCCTGGCCCGCGCGCCTGTTGACCTGCGGAGCGCTGACCGAGGGTGCGCTCTTGATGAGCAGCGGACAATTCGTCGAGGCCCGCCTCGCGTACCGTCGCGCAGTGAGGCTTGCGTTGACCATGAGCGAACGGCTGGCGCTCTCGGCAACCGTGCACATCGTCGAACTCGACACTGCGTGCGGCGATACCGCCTCCGCCCTTCAGCTTGGCCGACCGCTGGCCCTGAGTCTGCGCCATTCCGGACGCCGCGAGACGCGCTTCGAACTGCTGGTGATGACGTTCAGCGCGCTGCTGATCGCCGGCGCCACCGACGAGGCTCGCGCCACCGGGGCAGAGCTGTTCGACCTGGCGCTGCGGCTCGATACCAGCAAGCTTTATCTGGTTTTGGATGCAATGGCTTTCCTCGCCTGCGCGGACCGGCTCTACGATGTGGCGGCTCGGATAGCGGTTTGTTCCGACCTCGCCCACGAGGCCCATGGTCAGGCGCGCCGCCGACCGACCGAAGAGCAGATGCGGGCCAGTGTGGCACGCCTCCTCGAAGAGACTCTTGGGCCGCAATGGCGCGGCGGCGCGGCGGGGGGCAGGGAAAAGCTGGACGAAGCGGCCGCCTGTTCGCTGGCACTCGGACTACTCGCATAAGGCGAGCTGCGCCGTGAGGCCCGAGGAGACGAGGCTCGCTTCAATGGCTCCTGCCATTGCGCGCGACCTCGCGGCATGGTGCTTTGAAACATCGCTCCGACCTTGCGCTGTGAACAAGCGGGCCAGCGCGCCCTCCACGTCCATCTGCAGCCGTACGCGGCCAACCTCCTCCGAGGTCGACGCCGCCCGAGACAGTTCCTCCTGCGCTTCAGGATAGGCCTTCTTCGCAAGCAGAGCCTCGCCTCGCCACCGTCGCGCGACGGCTTCGAGTTCGCGCATGCCGTTCGCCGCAGCGATCTGAAGCAGTTCGTCGCCGTATTCTCCGCAACGCCGGGCGTCGCCCGCCCTGAGCGCAATCTCCGCCAGGCCATCGAGGCAGCGCACCATGAGATAGCGCTCCGAGGCGCGGCGCGTCCGTTCGAGCGTGGCATGCAAGGCGGTCGCGGCGGACTCGACGTCCTCCGGCCGCAGCCGAGATCGCGCAACGGCGGCGTTGGCTTCGATCGTCCCCCGCCAGAACATGATCCCGGTCTCCCGCCCCAGCGCGATGCCGCGTTCCAGCCGTTCCAACGCCATATCGTTGAGGCCAAGGTCGAGCAGTAGCTGTCCGATGAAATCATGGGCGATGAGCTGATACCGCGGCTGCTTGAGGCTCTCCAGCCACAGCAAAGTCGATTGCATTCCGGACCATGCCTCGCCGTAGCGGCCGGTGCAGGCTCGCACGTGATCGAGTCCGAGAAGCGTCGGCCCCATGTGCCACTGCAGGTCGGCTGAACGCGCGATGCCAAGCGCCGCCTCCAGGTTTGCCAATGCGCGAGGATAGTCGCCCAGTCCCTTGGTGCCCACGCATGCGTGGCCGATCATCATCAGGTTTTCGCACTCGTAGCTCTTGTCGCCGATGCCGCGGGCGAGTTCGAGCGAACGGCTGAAGAACTCGATGGCCGGACTCGGTTCTGCATTCGCATAGTACGCTTCGCCGCGTCCGTGATACGCCTGTACGGCGACGAGATCGTCAAATCCCGCCTGCTCACAGATCTCGACCGCTTGGTGGTGAAAACCGATCGCCTGATCGTTGAGGCCGGTGCTCCAAGTCACCGTCCCCAGGTGATACAGGGTGTCGGCGGCACGGCGCACGTCGTTCATTGCACGGGACTCCGCCAGCGCCTCGGTCAGGCACCGCGTCGCCTCCTCATAGGCGTCCGCGCGACGATATGCCATGCCGAGCCGCACCAACGCATCGCGTGTCTCTTCGCGATCGCCGGCGGCGCGCGCCGCCTCCACGACGCGCCGAATATCGGCGACCGCGCCCTGCGTCTGGCCGGCCTGCACCCGTGCCGTGCCGCGCCGCTCATAGATGGCGAGTCGCTGGCGCTCATCGACCGCCCGCGGATGCAATTCGAGCAGTGCAACGGCGCGATCCCACCAGTGCAATGCTTCGCGCATCGCAAATAGCCTCTGGGAACGCTCCGCCGCGAGCACGAGGTATTGCAGGGCCTTGGTCCAGACATGGGCGCGCTGATAATGTTCGGCAAGCTGGGCGTCGCGTTCATGCGTCTCGTCTTCGCCCCGGCTTTCCAGTGCTTTCGCTATCGATCGGTGCAGTAGTCGGCGCCGCGCACCACCGATGTCGAGGTACACCACTTCGCGAACCTTGTCATGGCTGAAATCATAGACGCCGCCGTCGGGTTCCTCCCGCAACAGGTGGCGCTTGACCAGCGCCTCCACCGCCTCGAGGAGTTGCTCCTCGGACTTGCCGGTGACTTCGAGCAGAGTGTCGAAATCGAAGCGGCGGCCGAGGACGGCGGCGGTTTCGAGCGTCGAACGCAGTTTCTTCGGTACGTGCGCAAGACGCACGCGAACCGCCGCCCGCAACGCGTCCGGGAGAAAGCCCGTCCCACCGCCGGTGCGTGTTTCCAGAAGCGTTTCCCCCTCGCTCAGCGACTGCAGAATCGAAATCAGAAAAAACGGATTGCCCTCGGTTTCATCGTGCAAACGGGCGGCCAGTCCGGACGCGCCGGTATCCGACTGTGCAAGCGCCGCAACCAGGGCCGAGGTGTCGCCGGGTTCCAACCGGGCGAGCGCTATGCGGCGGGCACCGGTCTCCCGGCGCAAACTCTCGACCAGCCGCGCGAACCGTTCGTCGTTATCGACTTCTTCGCCGCGGTAGGCATAGATCACGAGCATCGGGCACGCGGCAGCTTGGCGGGCCAGGAAATGCAGGACCTGTGCGCTCGCCTCGTCCGCCCATTGGATATCGTCGACCATGAGAATGGATGGCCGGCCGCCCCGGGAGGCCTCGAGCAGTTGCGCTACTGCATGCGGAAGCCGTGCCTGACGCACCTCTGGAAAATCGTTCGACAGTTGCGGCAAGCCCGCAACGCGCTCTGCGACCTCAGGAACCAGGGCGGCGAGTTCCGCGAGAGACACGAGCGCCATGTCTTGCAGCGCGGCCGACGGCACTCGATCGAGAGCGCGCGAGACCAAATCGATGATTGGCTGGTACGGCATGCCACGTTCGATCTCGTAGCAATTGGTGGTGAGCGCCGGGATGTCGCGCGCATCCGCAAAGTGCGCAACTTCGCGCATCAATCGGCTCTTGCCGATGCCGGGCTCGCCCTCGATCAGCACCGTGTACCCGGTCCCGCCGCCAAGGCGCGCAACGAGATCCGTCAGCAAGACAAACTCATACCTTCGGCCCACAAATGGCGTGACGTCGCGAGCGGCCATCGACGTGCCCGGTGTGTCGCCGGGCGGGGCTCTGTCGGGGAGCGCGCCGCTGTCGGGGAGCGCGCCGCTGTCGAGCTGCGCGTGTCCATCCAGTGATGCGTCGCTGTCGAGAGGCGCGGCATCGACGCGCAAGCCGCCCCCGCGGCGAACCGAACGGGCGGCGTCCAGAAAATCACGCCGCTCGTCGTCAGGGATGGCCAGCGTTTCGGCGAGCCGTTCCGCAAGTCGCCGCGACGGGCGGCGCTCGTCGGCCTCGATCTTGCGGATCGAGAAACCCGAACAACTGACACGCTTCGCGAGCGCTTCCTGGGTAAGATCCAGCGCCCTTCGGCGGCGCCTCAACCAATAGCCGAACGAATGGGTTCGATCCGGCAACATCCGCCCCCCTCGAGTCCTGGCTGATTTAGCGGTCCTGTCCCGCTTTTTGTCCCGCTTTGCGGGACCCCATGCGGCCGTCAATGAAGTCGAATGGCGGCCGGTCAATCGACGACATCGCCGATCGGACCAGGAAACGAGCTTAACCGAATCAGTAGGAGACGACCATGAACCCCACCATCCATGCCAGAGGCCTTCACCGCCTGAGTGCAATCGTGCTCGCCGGAGTCATTGCCTCGAGCTTCGCTGCCGTGCCCGCGGCCGAGGCGGAAAATTTTGACGCCCCTCAAGTCAAGGTCACATTCGGCGACCTTGACGTTACTCAACCGCAGGGAGCTGCCGTCCTCTACCGGCGCATCAAGACCGCGGCCGAGACTGTGTGCTCGCCCTATTGGGCCACCGGCTTCGCCGCCCGGGCTGACGCATATGACTGCGTCCGCACTGCGATCGCAGAAGCAGTGACCACCGTCGATCAGCCCGCGCTATCCCAAGTCTTCAGCGCGAAGGCCCCTGCGCTGACCCCGCGCTCCGCCTCATTGCGTTAGGAGATGATTGTGACCACCAAGAACATATATCAGGGAAGCTGCTTTTGCGGCGCCGTCGAATTCACCGTAAGCGGTGAACCCGTCGGCATGGGCTACTGCCATTGTGAATCGTGCCGACGCTGGTCTGCCGGACCCGTCAACGCGTTCACTCTGTGGAAACCCGAGGCGCTGAAAATCACCCAAGGGGCCAACCATATCGGCACTTTCAACAAGACGGCGCACAGTTACCGCAAGTGGTGCACGAACTGCGGCGGCCACGTGTTTACGGAACACCCCGGCATGGGGCTCGTTGACGTGTACGCGGCGGCGATACCGGATTTTCCCTTCAGCCCCGGCATCCATGTCCACTATTCAGAATCGAAGCTGCGCATCAAGGACGCGCTGCCGAAGATGAAGGACCTTCCCAAGGAAATGGGCGGCTCGGGTCTCAGTGTCTACGAACTAGCTTAGGAGTACGAAAATGTCCGCAGTCAATTCCGCTGTGTTGCCGACGGTTGATCTTGCCGCAGTCAAGGCGCGTCAACAGGCTGCCTGGTCCACGGGCAACTATGCCGTGGTGGGCACAACCCTGCAGATCGTCGGTGAGAATCTGTGCGAGGCGCTCGATTTGCGCTCCGGGGAGCGCGTGCTCGATGTTGCCGCCGGCAACGGCAATGCCACGCTCGCCGCCGCGCGTCGTTGGTGCGAGGTGACCTCCACCGACTATGTGTCCTCATTGCTCGAGGCCGGTCGGACGCGCGCTCAGGCGGAGGGTCACGCAATTCTGTTCCAGGAGGCGGACGCCGAAAACCTGCCATTTCCCGATGCCTCGTTTGATGTGGTGATCTCCACATTCGGCGTCATGTTTGCGCCGAACCAGACCGCGGCGGCGAGCGAGCTCGCGCGCGTCTGCAAGCCCGGCGGGCAAATCGGCCTCGCGAATTGGACACCCGAGAGTTTCATCGGGCAACTGTTCAAGACCATCGGCAAGTATGTGCCGCCGGCCCCGGGGCTTCAGTCGCCGGCCGCATGGGGCACGAAGGCAAGACTCGAAGAGTTGTTCGACGGCACCGCGCTGCAAATCCGCACCACCAGCCGCGAGTTCACGTTCCGCTACCGCTCGCCGGCCCATTGGCTCGAGGTTTTCAAGGCGTACTACGGTCCGATCAACAAGACTTACGGCGCGCTGTCGGCCGAGAAACAGGCCTCGCTGACCCAGGAACTGCTGGCGCTCATGGAGCGGCGCAACCGCTCGGGCGACCAGACACTGGTGCTGCCGAGCGAGTACCTCGAAGTGGTGATCGAGCGCAAGTAACGGCTGCCGGGTCGGCATCGTGCATCAGCACGGTGCCGGCCCGTCACATGGGGCGTCTCGGGATCAACCCGTGCTCGCGGGCCTCGCGCTCCAGTCCATCGCGAAAATCGGGATGCGCAATGGAGATCATCGCCCTCGCCCGCTCGGGAACGGACTTGCCCTTCAAGTTGACCATGCCGAATTCCGTGACGACGTACATCATGTCCGATCGCGGCGTCGTCACCACATTGCCCGGCGTAAGGTCGAGCGTGATACGGCTCTTGCGGATGCCATGACGTTCATAGGCCGAGGACAGGCAGATGAACGACTTGCCGCCCTTCGACGCGTATCCGCCCCGAACAAATTGCAGCTGTCCGCCGGTGCCGCTGATATGACGGTGGCCCGACGATTCGGAGGACGCCTGACCCTGCAAATCCATGAGAGTGGTGTTGTTGATTGCCGTGACGCGATCGTTCTGCATGATCATGTGCGGCAGATTCGTGTACTCCACCGGACAGCACAGAAAATCCGGATTGCGGTCGACAATCCGATAGAGTTCGTGGGACCCCAACGCAAAGCTGCACACGATCTTGCCTGGGTGCAACGCCTTGGCCGCTCCGGTGACGGAACCGCCCTTATACAAATCGATGAGCCCGTCGGTCAGCATTTCGGTATGGATGCCCATGTTGCTGACGCCGCTCTCGAGCAACAGCGAACATACCGCATTTGGCATGGCGCCGATGCCGACCTGCAGACAGGCGCCGTCCTCAACCTCGGCGGCGATCAGCTTCGCAACGGCGCGATCGACATCGCAAGGAGGTGGATTGGGTAGTTCGGGCGGCAGTCCCGGATCGCCTTCGATCACATAATCGACCTCGCTCACGTGCACACCATTGTCGACGCCGTGCAGGTACGGCAGACCTTCGCTGACCTCCACAACGACGATCTTCGCGCGCTCGATGATGGCCCGGTGCCAAAGGTTGGAGACGCTCAGATTGAAGTATCCGTGGGCGTCCACCTCACGCGCCTTGAAGATGGCGATGTCGGGAGGTTCGATGAATCGGCGGTAATAGTCGGAGATTTCGCCGAGATTGCACGGAATATAGTGGCAGAGTCCGGCATCGTGTTTCTTGCGGTCGTAGCCGCCGAAATGCCAGTTGTACCACTGGAAATGCTCGCGCAACGGGTCGGCCTCCAGCACCGCCCGCGGACGCGTGCTCAGGCATGCCCGAATTTTTACGTCCCGCAGCTCCGCCTTGCGGGCAGCCAGGGCCTGATCGAAGACGTCGGGTTGCGCAAGAACCGCGCCGTAGTCCACCCAGTCGCCGGATTTGACGAGGCCTGCCGCTTCAGCCGCCGTGATCCTGCGCGCCTGTTTCACGTGATTCGACATTACAAAAAGCCGTAGGAGAAGTGCCGCTTGGCGCGACGCACTCGTCCGGCGGGCGGATCGGGAAAATGCGCGGGATACAGCACGGCGTCATTGTCCGCGCACTGCGCCAGCAGGCGCTGTCTCGTCGCGCAGGCTTCGGGGGGATTCTCGTCGGCGAAGAACGGGATATCCGGCCGGACGAGCTGGACTGGATGGTGGACAATGTCGCCCATGAACACCGCGCGGGATCCGCCGCGTTGGGCGTTGACGACGACGCTGCCCGGCGAGTGGCCGGCCGCATCCTCGAGCCAGATGCCATCCTCGATCTCGCGGTGCACGCAGGCGCTGCTGTCCAAGATATCGGCGAGTCCCGCCTCGACCACCGGCAGCACCGAGTCGGCATAGGCCTCTCGATTGTGTGCTTCGTGCGTCTGGCGGCCAAAGAATTCGAAATCCTTGCGGCTGAACACGTAGCGGGCGTTCGGAAATGTCGGAACCCAGCGCCCATCCTCCAGGCGGGTATTCCAGCCGACGTGGTCTGCGTGCAAATGCGTGCAGAGCACGAGGTGAATGTCATCGGGAGTGCAACCGGCACCGGCGAGGTTTTGCAGCCATTGCGTCTGCAGTCTATGCGCCCAGGGAACACTGCGCTCCTTGTCATTGCCGCAACAGGTGTCGACCAGCACGTTGAGGCCATCGACGTTCAGCAGATAGCTGCGTACCTCGATGCGGAAGATCGCAGCCTGCGGATCCATCGAGAGTTCGTCGCTCCAGTACCAGGCCTTGAGCGCCGACAGGTCTTCGCCGGTCACGCCCGGCACGGCGACCTGCATGGGTATCAACCCCTCGCCTTCGCGGACGCTCTTGACCTCAAGCTTGCCCAGGCACGGACTCATGAAACGACTCCCCCCTTCGTCATTTCCGCCATCCTCTCACAGCGCGGCCCCTGTATCATCGATTGGATGGCAGAGCTCGCACAGGAATTCGACTACGTCGTGGTGGGCGGGGGTACGGCCGGCTGTGCACTGGCTGCCCGGCTATCGGAGGAATCCGGCCGCACGGTGTGTTTGCTCGAGGCGGGTGGTTCCGGCAAAAGCATGTTTATCAACGTGCCGGGCACCATCGTGATGGCGCAGCGCTCGGCCTCCTTGAACTGGCGCTTTCAAACCCTACCCCAGCCGCAGCTCAACGGTCGCCGCATCGCGGTGCCACGGGGGCGCGGCCTTGGCGGTTCTGCGCTCATCAACGGCATGGTCTATTTTCGCGGAAATCCGCGGGACTACGATGCGTGGGCTGCCGCTGGAGCGACGGGTTGGAGCTACCGGGAGGTCCTGCCCTACTTCCGCAGGAGCGAGCACAACGAGAATTTCGCCCCGAGCGTATACCATGGCCGTGGTGGCCCGATGAACGTTCGCAGCGTTACCCGCCCCAATCCCCTCAATTTTTCCTTCTTTGAGGCGCTCGCCGGTCTCGGTTACTGCTACCGCGATGACCTGAACGGCGCGGATAGCGAAGGCATGGGACTGCGCCAGCTCTCGATCCGCGGCGGCACACGCGAAACTACGGCAAATGCCCTGCTTGGGCCGGCGCTCGGACGGCCGAACCTGACGGTGCTGACCGACACCCGCGCGACCCGCATCGTCCTGGAAGGCCGGCGCGCAATCGCCGTCGAGACCCACTGCGCGGGGGGCAGCCTGGCGGTGAGGGCGCGTCGGGAAGTCGTACTCGCGGCGGGCGCCATTCAGTCGCCGCAACTTCTGATGCTTTCCGGTATCGGCGACGGCGAACACCTCTCCGCCCTCGGGATTGCGGTGCGGCACCATCTTCCGGGCGTGGGGCGCAATCTTCACGATCACCTTGCAAGCCCCGTACACATGCGCATGCGGAATCCAACGTCCTACGGCGTCTCGCTGCGCGCGACGCCGCGCAACCTGTGGAACGTCGCCGAATATCTCTTGTTCCGTCGCGGCCCATTCGCCAACAACGTGTTCGAATCGGCGGCGTTCGTGAAATCCGTTGCGGGACTCGACAAACCCGATGTTCAACTCGTCTTTCAGCCGGCCAAGCGGCCCGGTCCATCGTTCCCCTATCCCGTGGGTCATGGATTTGCGATCAGTCCCGTCGGTTTGTATCCGCGCAGTCGCGGACGCCTCACTCTGGCGAGTCCTGACCCATTCGATGCGCCCCTGATCGATCCGAATCTGCTGTCCGCGCCCGAGGACCTGCAGCCGCTGATCAGCGGCATTCGCCTGGCCCGCAAGATTTTCGCATCGACCGCGTTCGCGAAGTACCGAGCCGAAGAAGCCTCTCCCGGAAGCGCCGCCATCAGCGATGCAGACCTTGCCGACTATGTCCGCGCAGAGGCTTACACGGTCCATCATCCGGTCAGTACCTGCCGCATGGGCGTGGATGCCGCGGCAGTGGTGGACCCGGCGCTGCGGGTCGTGGGGCTGGATAACGTGCGCATCGCAGATGCCTCCGTGTTCCCCTCCATCATCGGCGGCAACACCAACGCGGCGGTCGTCATGATCGCCGAGAAGGCCAGCGACTTGATCCTCGGCCGCGCCCCGCCTGCGCCCGAGACCTTTAATCATCCGTAGTGGAGCCCACCATGATGCCGACAACCAGCGCCGCAGAACGCATTGAAATCGAACGTGCCTGTGAACGCCTTATCTACGCCTATTCGCGGGCCCTTGACCTGGGCGACATGAGCGCGGCGGCGGACTTCTTCGCCGAGAACGGCTCATTTGCCCGGCCCATGGCCCCCGACAAGGTGATCCAGGGCCGCGAGGCCATTCGTGCCGCGCTGTTGACCCGACCGAAGACGTTGCTGACCAAGCACCTGGCCACCAATGTGATGATCGATGTCGTCAGCCGCGATGAGGCCCAAGGTCTCTCCTATCTGACCATGATCTCGACGACGCCCCCCGGGGATGGGGCCGCGCCGTATGTTTCGGCCGGACCCGTCTACTTCGGCGAAATCTTGGACCGCTTCGTGCGCGAGGGCGGCGAGTGGAAAATTCTCGAGCGCCGCGGCTCGATCCAGATGAAATTCTTCGGCGCAGCTGCCGGTTGAACCGACCCGCGCTCCCTACACGCACTCCCTACCGCGCTCCTTAGCTGAGGAGCGCCAGGGGCTTCGGTAACTTGGCCAGCAATTCCTCGCTGAACCGTGCATCGATGTGGAAGTACGCCGCGCGCGCGATTGTGCGCGAGCGATTTTCCCAGGCGTGGTCCGTACCCCGCTGCACGACCACATCCCCCGGCTTCAGGATCACCTCGCTGTCATCGAGAATCAGCACGAGCTCGCCCTCGATCACAACCACATAATCCAGCGTCCGCGTCCGATGCATCATGGTTCGCTTGCCGCCGTCCTTGAGCGGATAGACGTCCAGGAGCCGCAGCAGGTGGCCCGAGGCGGGCATGATGGTGAATGCCCGCTCGTTCGGTTCCCGAGCTTCGACCGAGGTTAGTTCAGGAATCGTATCGGAATCGCTCCATATCTCATGAAAATCGGCACCGATCGCCGGGCCGTGCATCGGATGATTTTGCGGCGGAGTACCGTCGGACAGGACGACCGATTTTCCGCTGGCATCGTGGCCCGTGACCACGCGTCTTGTGGACTTCGACATTGACCGCTCTCCTCATCCGGGTGCACCAACAGTATGCCACGTCATCCGAACCCGGCTGTCCGCGCGACCAGAAGCAGGCCTGTTCCGACGGCGACGGCGCCAATGGCTCTTGCCACGCGCTCACCCGCCGGTGCGAGGCGTTCGACGGTGGTGGCGGCCGCCACCAGCGCCATGGCGCGCAGGTCCATGATGCCGACGGCCAGAAGAATTGCCGTCAGGCCGGCGCAACAGCGGCCGCATTGGAGGCCGAGGCGCAGGCCGTGTCGCCACGCCGTGCCGGCCTCCGCCCGCCGGCACCCGGGTGCCATCCGGCAGCAGGCAAGCTGACGTGCCTTCCAACGGGTGAACTGCAGCGCGCCGACGATCAGGACGACCACATCGACCTCGATCGGCACGGCGCGCGCCAGCCCGGGCTGCTGCATCTCCATCGCCGCGAGCCCTGCGCCCAACGGGAAAGCCACCATTCCAAATACGGTCCAGACGGAGAAATAACCCAGAGCCACCAGCACGGTCAGTCGACCAAGGCGCCTGTCGCCTGTTCTGCCGACGGCCTGGCGATAACGCCACAGCATCGGCACCAAGGAGGGCAGCATCATCGCCATCATCATCACGATCCACATTCCGAGGAACGACGCCGCGGCGCCGGGCCAGGTCTGTCCGGGCATCCGCATCCACGCCATCGACATCGTCCAGCCGCCGGGCATCGCCATCCCACCCACCCCGGACATGGACCCACACCAGAGGATAGTCGCTGCCGCGCTGGCGGCGAACAGCAGCGCCGAGATGCCGAAGAAGACTCTGCTCTCGCGCATTAGCGCTGGCCGTACTCGTCGTGGCGACGCCACCAGATGCCCTTCTCGTTGCGCCCTTTGGGCGCACGGTCGAGCCACTGGTACGCGCCCCAGAGCCCGTCCAATCCGCGCGCATAGGTGGAATAGGTGTGATAAACGACGCCGTCCTCGATCACAAACGTGCTCAAGCCGGGCCTGTCGCGCGTATAGGTGGCTGCGTCGGTTCCGCAGGTGGCCGCAAACCGTGCGACGGGCTCCGGGACCTGGGCGGCATCCATCGCGTGGCCCCCGCGCTCGTAGTTGTACTCGATCGCCCCCTTGCGCTGTTGCTCCTCGGTGAACGCGATGTTGAAATCAAAGTTGAAGTCGCTACCGAACGAGGACACCCAGGGAAACGTCCAGCCCATGCGCCGCTTGTACGCCTGCAGCTTCGCGAGCGGCGCCCGCGATACCGCCGACAGCGTGACGTCGTGATTCGCCAGATGGACGGCAAAGCCTTCGAACCCATCCGCGATCATCGAGCAGGACGGACACCCCGCCGTATAGTCGGG
Organism: uncultured Gammaproteobacteria bacterium; assembly: GCA_963811115.1. GTDB lineage: Bacteria > Pseudomonadota > Gammaproteobacteria > Steroidobacterales > Steroidobacteraceae > Bog-1198. Next base: position 1,079,158 of record CAWEQB010000012.1, on the reverse strand, counting down.
TCCAAACATGAAGTGGTAAATCAGGAGCTGCGAGCGGCCCTGGAAAAGGTCTGCCAGCGAGGCGCTGCCGCCATCGGTCTCGAATCGGTACTCCTTGTCGATTCGAACCCACGGCAGTTCCTGCCGCCGCCGCGCCAGCTGATCGCTGCGCCGTGTAAGTTCCTTCTCGGCCTCGAGCAGCTCGAGCCGCGCTGCCAGCCAATCGCCCCGTGTCGCGGTTGTGTGCTTCGTCATTGCTGTGTCTCCTTCCTTCGGCTGTTGTCGGACATGAGATAGTCTAAGCATCGGGTATCGAAGGATGGGAGTTACAAGTGTGACGAGATTCCAATGGACTCGCTGATCACTGCCGCGGCGCGCGCGCTCGCGGCGGGCGATCCGCTCGGCGCCTTGAAGCGCGTCGCCCTGCGGGATGATGCGCCGGCCCTCGCGCTTCGGGGCGTCGCAATGGCACAGCTCGGCGATCACGTTCGGGCGAAAACTCTCCTGCGCAGTGCGGCGCGTGCCTTCGGTTCAAGGGAGGCCGTGGCCCGGGCGAGATGCGTCGTCGCCGAGGCCGAGATCGCGCTCGCCTCGCGCGACCTCGGCTGGCCCGCCAAGGCGCTCGACTCGGCACGCGTGATGCTCGAAGCGCACGGCGACCGTGCAAATGCCGCGCATGCACGGTATCTGGAGGCGCGGCGCCTCCTTCTGATCGGGCGCATCGCGGACGCCGAGCGCACGCTCGCCGCATTGGACCCTGCGCCCTTTCCCCCCGCGTCGAGGGCGGCTTACGAACTGGTGGTCGCAGGGATTGCAATGCGGCGTCTGCGGACCAAGACCGCCAGAGAGGCACTCGCTCGGGCCGAGCACGCGGCGCGCCACGCGCGCATCCCGGCGCTGACGGCAGAGGTTGCAGGCGCACTCCTCGTCCTGAAAGCGCCCGCCGCCCGCCTGCTTGCGGATGGCAATGAACGCACTCTCCTGCTCGAGGAGGTCGAAGCGTTGCTGGCGTCGAAAACTTTCGTGGTGGACGCGTGCCGACATGTCGTGCGCCACTCCGGCACGGTGATCTCGCTCGCGAAGCGTCCGGTGTTGTTCGCGCTCGTACGCGCGCTGGGCGAAGCATGGCCGGGGGACGTACCGAGGAACGCGCTGGTCGCGCGCGCATTCCGGTCGAGGTTCGCCGACGAATCGCACCGCGCGCGACTGCGAGTCGAGGTCGGGCGGCTCCGCGCCCTGCTTCGAACAATTGCCGAGGTCAACGCGACGACGCGAGGCTTTGCGCTCTCGCCACGCCGCGCACGCGAGGTCGCCGTGTTGACCCTGCCCGCCGAAGAGGAACATGCCACGGCGCTCGCTTTCCTCGGCGATGGCGAATCGTGGTCGAGCTCGGCCCTCGCGCTCGCGCTGGGAACAAGCCAGCGCACCGCGCAACGGGCGCTCGACACGCTTGCGGCAGCCGGCAAGGTCCGGTCATTTGGTCGCGGGCGAGCTCGCCGCTGGACATCCCCGTCCGTGCCGGGATTCACGACGACTTTGTTACTCCCGGCGTCGCTGCCGATTGACTAGAATGGCGGCATGCGTAAATCAACTGTCGATATCGTCCGCGAGTACGGACCCTTTCCCGGCACCGAGCGGGTGCATGGCGTCACCTACGACGGCCAAAATGTTTGGTTTGCCGCCGGAGACAAGCTGAACGCGTTCGATCCTGCGAGCGGAAAGGCGCTGCGCTCGATCGACGCCGCCGCGCATGCAGGAACTGCCTTCGACGGCCAGCACCTGTTTCAGCTCGCCGAGGATCGCATCCAGAAGATCGATCCAAAAACCGGCCGCGTGCTCACCACGATTCCGGCGCCCGGAGGCGGCGGGGACTCGGGCCTCACCTGGGCCGAAGGCACGCTCTGGGTGGGCCAGTATCGGAATCGGAAGATCTTTCAAATCGATGCCGAGACCGGAGCGATTCTCCGCACCATCGAGTCCAACCGCTTCGTCACCGGAGTCACCTGGGTCGACGGAGAACTCTGGCACGGCACCTGGGAGGGCGATGAAAGCGATTTGCGGCGAGTCGATCCTGGAACGGGCGAAGTGCTCGAGCAGCTCGAGATGCCGCCCGGAGTGCATGTCACCGGGCTCGAGTCCGACGGCCGCGATCATTTCTTCTGCGGGGGCGGCAGCACCGGCAAGGTGAGAACTGTCCGCCGGCCCAAGCGAGGCGCCGCAGCGGGCAGCCGCTGAGCCGCCCGCGCAGCGGCGCGACGGGAGAATCAGTTCTTCTGCTTCGGCTTCAGTTCCAGCGAGCACACGGTCCACTTCGCCTCCTCTCCCGCCGCCTGCACCTCGTAGCTGCCGCCGTTGACCAGATCGACGTTCGAGAAACGACAAACGAACGAGGTGTCCGAATTCCCCGCGCCAATATCCCGGGTATAGGCCGTGGTCGTATAGATACAGCTGCCCGAAACGGGGTTTGCAACGATGTCCAAGTACCCGTATGCCCCGCCGCCGCTCAGTTCGCTGGTACCTTCGCATTTGTTCGACATTGGCTGCGAGGTGGAGATCACCTTGGCCTTGAAGTCGGCGATCCCGCTGATCTTGAAGGTACCGCCCACCGCCGGGTCCATCGTAAAGACTCCCTTGGCGCTGTGGTCTTCTTCGTCGTAGGTCAGCCATCCTTGCCGGTGCATGTGATAGCTGATCGTGCCGTCGTTATAGGCAAGCCGGGTCGGGGGCCGGGCAAGATTGCAGTTCACGAGTTTGGCTGTATCGGTAACCAGGCCATCGCCGATCTGCTGCAGCGCCGAGTCGTTCCACTTTGCGACCGATCCGGTGACGCTGGTCACGAGCCCCGGCGCCTTCAACGCCGAGAGAGACATCGCCACGGATGCCTCCTGATTCACGAATCTCGCCCCGGTGGCCTGTTTTGCCTCGGAACGTGCCTGTTGAATGGCATCGAGAGTCTGCTGCTGGTACTGCGGGTCCTGATTGTAGGCGTTCTGCGTGAGCGTATTGGTCGGGTTGCGCGCGCACTCCTCCATGGCGTCAAACTTTCCCATCCAGTTGTTGTACTGGTCGCTGGTGTCGAGCGCCGAGTCGATCTGTTTGTAGGCCGTGTAGGCGGTTTTCATTTCCTTGAATTCCTGGGGTGAGAGGCTCTTGATCCCTTTCGGAATCTGCATTCCGACATCCATGCCGGTCCAGAAGGAAGCACCGGCCTGAGCATGGGCCGTGCTGATGAAGCTGAACGTCAACGCCCGCGGCGCGCCGTACAGGCGCTCACGCAGAGTCGCCGGCAACGCACTTGTTGCCACGACATAGCTCAGCGTCACACGTCCGCCATCCGGCTCCTGCGACAGGTGCGCACCGAATATCTCTCCTCCACGCAGTTGCTGATCAGCGATCTCGGCGGTTGTTGGGTTGTAACCAGGTTTGAAGGTGATCGTCTCCTCGGCGGTCTCGCCATTCGGCAGGGTCACCTCCAATCGCAGTGATGTGGGAGTCTCGCTGAGCACGCGCGCCTGCGGCGGAACTCCTCCCGGGGCGAGAGCCGCCGATTGCGCTTGCAAGAGCCGCTGCAGGTCCGCCGCGGTCGGTGCTTGCAGCATCCCACGAACTGCGGGCATCCCGGGAACTGTCGGCATCCCGGGAACTGTCGGCATCCCGGGAACTGTCCACGCTCCGCTTGCCCGATGCGGCCTAGGGCGCAGCGCTGCGAACAAGGCGATGAGAACGAGCGCGAGCACCAGCCAGGGAGCCGCGCGATTGAAGTGACGTTTGCTCATGCTTCAAATCGCGCAAATTGCGGCAAAAACGGCTCACGAGAGAAATGAGCCGCTTGAGGGAGATGAGCCGCTTGATCGCAATCCTGCGCGTCCTGCAGATAGGACCCCAAGGAAAAACCCACATGCGCCACTTCGCCATCGCCGCCGCTATTGCCCTGAGTATTCTGTTGGACGGTTGTCACAAGGACGATGGCGCGAGCGGCGCCATGACCACGCCCACCCTCACCTGGGCCACACCCTCTGCCATCACTTACGGCACTGCGCTCGGCGCCACCCAACTCAATGCCACTGCCTCCGTAGCAGGGTCCTTTGTCTATACGCCGGCAGCGTCCACTGTTCTCGACGCCGGCACACACTCTCTCTCGGTCACCTTTACTCCGACCGATTCTGCTCATTACAAATCTGCCAGTGCCACCGTATCTCTCACGGTCAACAAGGCCAATCCCACAATTGAATGGCCGGCTCCCGCGGCCATCAATGTCGGCACCCCGTTGAGCGCGGCTCAGCTGGATGCCACCGCGTCCGTGACCGGCTCGTTCGTCTACACTCCTCCGGCCGCCACCGTCCTCAGCGCGGGCGTACAAACGCTCTCGGTCGCCTTTTCGCCCAGCGATTCCGTCAACTACAACCACGCCTCTGCCACCGTGTCGATGACGGTGAACTCGGCGAACACCCACGGTATCGGACCGGCGGGCGGGGCCGTCCATGGTTTCTATGGCGCAAGTGTCACAATTCCCGCGGGTGCATTGTCGAGCACCGTCGATATCGAGATACCACGGGACAGCACGGGCGCCCCGGTGTTGCCGTCGAGCGGAATTGATTTGGCCGGTGCGATGTATGCCCTCACCCCGCACGGCACTTCGTTTTCGCTGCCGGCCACGGTGGAAATTCCCTTCGACTCCACCCGCATTCCGACCGACGCCACGCCGGTGATCTACAAGGGTGAACCCGGCGGCGGGTTCGCCCCCGTGCCCACGACCGTGAATGGCGGCATGCTTTCAGTGAACGTATCGAATTTCTCCTGGGTCATCCCGGGGTTCGCCTCCACGTTGCCGCGCATGGTTTACGCGCTCACCCGCGCCGATGTCGGCGGCACCAGCACCGTCAGCGTGTCCGCCTTCAAGATTGCCAAGGGCACCGGGGCGCTGTCGGCTGCGAGCAGTTCGGCCCCCGTAGGTTCCGGAGCAATCTCCGTGACGGTTCATCCGTCGCGCCGGTTCGCCTATGTGACGAATGGCGCCGGCGGCGCACATGGCGCCGCGGCCAATGTTTCAGCGAACAGCATTTCGGTGTACCAGCTCGATCCGGTCACGGGAGCAATCTCGGGCCCCACGGACACGAAGCCGGTGAACGGCAACCCGGTCTCCGTGGTGGTTCATCCCACCGGCAAATTCATCTACGTGGTCAACGAGGTTCGCTTTGGCAGCACCATCGGCAACATCTCGGCTTTTTCGATTGATTCAGCAACTGGGGCATTGACCCCGCTGGGCACCATGGGCGATTTGGGTGGAGTTCCGGCGACCGCGCTCGCCTTCGCTCCGTCAGGCGAGTTTGCCTATGTGACCTACATACCCCCGGACCCACAGAACAGCGGCAACTTCGACACGGTCAAGACCTTTGGCGTCGGCAGCACCGGCCTGTTCTCGGCAACGCCCATCGGAAGCGCTCCGACGGGCGACAATCCCTGGGCTCTCGTCGTCACTCCCGGGGGGCATTTCGCCTACGTGGCGAGCATCGGCTTTCAGGGAAATGTGGACCAGTTGAGCAGCTACGCCATCAATCAGACGACGGGCGTGTTGAGCCTGCTGGGCAGTTTCAGCATCAGCACGGCCTCGGGTCAATCGCCACTATCGCTGGCCATGGATTCGGAGGGACGGTTCCTCTACGTCGGCATTCAAGGCCCGGTGTTTTTTCCGCCCAGTTCCAACTTCAATGTTCATGTCTACAGTATCAATCCCAGCAACGGCTCGCTGAGCTTCGCCTCCGGCGCAGCCACGGCCAGCAACCCGCAAGGTCCCATCTCGGTCATCGCCGAGCCGCAGGCTGAATTCGTCTACGTCATGGACGGCAACGGCGAATTGGAGGCCTTCAAGGTGGCAAGCAACGGTGCCCTGACTTTGTCAGGTAATCCGCTGTCGGGAGTTTTCGAGGGCGGTGCCACCGGCGGTGTCGGGGATCCGTTCTTCTTCGCGGCCAGCGGAACCAGTCCGGTGTGGCAGGATTTTTGTACGATCATCATCGACAATTCGTTTCCCTTTGACGGCTGTCCATTCATCGCGCTTTCAGCCGGCCCCGGCAGCAGCAATCGCGGAGTCGGCACCGGAGGCGGCAACCCGCCGCCGCCCGCAGCGACCTTCGTCCTGCAGGTGCTCCTCGATACGACGGGCGGCTCCGTCGTCAGCTCGCCGGGGGGCATCGACTACAACCCCGTCACGGGACAGAATTTCTTCCAGCACGCCTTTCCGAACGGGAGCTTCGTCACCCTGACTGCGGCGCCGCCCGATATCGCGAACAACTACGACGTGAAATGGACCGGCGCTTGCAGCGGCACAGCGATCACCGCGAGCGTCGTCATGTCGCAGGATCAGCACTGCTATGTTTCATTTACGCCGACTACTTCGAGATGACGGGCGCGTCCCCCAACTGCATCCCCGGTTGCTGCAAGTCCGACGCAGCCACCGCACGCCAGCGCGATCGGAAGCACCCCAAGCAGCACTTGTGCAGCGCTGCGGCCGCCGGCGAGCAATGCGGCGGCGAACAGCGGACCTGCCAGAGAGCCGGCGCGGCCCGCCGCCACCGCAGCGCCGAGCGCGGTTGCTCGCGCCTCCGCCGAATAGCAGGCGCTGCCCACACTGTAGACGATGACCTGCTGCGCCAGAATGGCGCCCCCGAGAAGCAACACCAGCGCAATCAGGGCCGCCGGCCAGGCCGGCAGCAGGGCCACGCACACCAGTGCGAGCGGCAGCGCCATGACGCTGACGACTATGCTCGCCCTTCGCCAGGCCGAGTCGAGGAGTGCAGCTTGCCCGAGTGCAATGCAGGCGCCGCCGATGCCGAAGCCTGCCTGCGCAAGCATTGCCGAATCCTTGGTGAGACCGCGCGTGGTGAGCAGAAAGGGGAGCCAATTCAACATCAGATGCAGCATCAAGACGATCAGGAAAAAACTGATCCAGAGCAGCAGCGTATTGCGAACCCGCCTCCTGCCGAAGAGTTCGTGAATGATGCGAGGCACCGCGGGAGTCATGCCAGGTTGAGTGCAGCAAGCGAGTCTCCCGGGCAGGAATCCGGCCAGTGCCGGCACGAGGAGTAGTGGCGCCAGGCCCCCCACGCGGAACAGCTCGCGCCAGGATTCTGATGGAAGCAGAAACGCCAATAGGCTCGCCAGAGAACCCCCGATGGGCATGCCGACGTAGGCGGCCCCGATGCTCCGATTGCGCGCTCCGGGTGCACTGGTCTCGGCTGCGAATGCAATCAGGGTCGGCAATGCTCCGCCCAAACCGAGACCGGTCAGGAATCGGGCGCTCGTGAGCAACGACAGGCTCGGCATGAAAGAGGTCCACAGCGAAGACAAACCGAACATGCAGATGGAGAGGGTCAGAATGATTTTGCGACCCCAACGATCGGCGGCGCGTCCCCCGATTACCGATCCGATGAGCAGTCCGGCGCCGCTGGCGCTGAAGAAGAGCCCAAGATCGGCGGGCGTGCAATGCAACTCGCGCGCTATTCCCGCCGCCGCGACACCCGCGGCCTGGACATCGAATCCTTCGCACAGCGCGCTCAGAAAACACAGAACCGCGGTGACGCGGCTCGCTACAGAGAGGTGTCTGATGTCCATCATTGGATGCGGGGACCGGCCGCCTTTGCCAGGCACGCATACGTGCGATGCACGCGAGCGATCCACTGCGGGGCCAGCGCGGGTTGATTGGCTTGCATTGACGAGGCCTCCTCGCGGTTTCGCGGAACGATTGGCAGGATGCTAACGGATGGCGTATAACCCGCATTTCTGATTTGCTCTATCCAGTTAACCATTCAGTTATGCCAAACCGGCTCCGTCAATGGGAACAACGCATCGGCCGCCGTTTGCAGTTACGGGATCTGCACATCCTGCTCACGGTCGCGCAATCGGGCAGCATGATCCGGGCCTCCCAGCGGCTCTCGATGTCGCAGCCCGCGGTATCCAAGGCGATTGCGGCCCTTGAGCACAGCCTGGGAGTACGACTCCTGGATCGCAATCCGCACGGTGTCGAGCCGACCCCGTATGGGCATGCCCTGCTCCGTCGCGGCGCCGCGGTGTTCGACGAGCTGCGCCAGGGAGTCGGTGAAATCGAGTTTCTGTCCGACCCCGGAGTGGGCGAGCTACGCATCGGTTGTGGCGAGCAAGTGAACATCGCACTCGTCCCTACGGTCATCGAAGCGCTTTTGTCGCGGTATCCGCGAATGGTCTTCCACATGCGTCAGGCAGACACCATCGCGCTCGACTTTCGGGACTTGCGCGAACGGAAACTCGATCTCGCAGTCGGACGAATCGCCATGCCATTCAAAGAGGACGACTTGCAGGCCGAAGTCGTCATGCACCACTCCGTCGTCGTGGTGGCGGGAGTACAGAGCCCATGGGTGCGCCGGCGCAAGATCACGCTGGCCGAGCTGGTCCACGAAAAATGGGTTCTCCTTCCCCCCGAGATGCCGGAGAGCGAGTACGTGGCCTCAGCGTTCCGCTCGCAAGGGCTGACTCCGCCGCGGGCGAGCGTGACCACTCTGTCGTTTCAACTGCGCGCCGCACTGCTGGCCAGAGGAGATTTTCTCAGCGCTTTCCCTCCCGACTTGATCGGTCAATTCGATTCCGTCAGAGCGCTGCCCATAGACCTGGGATTGCAACCACGACCCATCGCGATCGTGACTCTGAAGAATCGGACACTGAGCCCGATGGCTGGCCTCTTCATCGCGAGCATTCGAGCCGCCGCGAAGGCGATGAATGCAACGGACGGGACCATCGCGCGCTAACCAGAAAGCCTGGCGCGCTGACTATGGCGTCTTCGGGACCGGCGCCGGAGTTTTCATCATGTGCTGGTGCTTGTCCATCATGGGGCAGCCATGCTCAGCCATCAGCTGATGACATGCCTTCATCAGTTCATCACGGCAGTCGCTTATGGTTCTATCGCTGCGCAGACACGCCGCCATTCGATCATGAGCAACGGCCATCTTTTCGCGCACTTCCTTTGACGGTTCAGGCGGAACAGCCGTCGCAGTATCCGCCGCCATTACCAAGCCCGACATGAATCCCGAGGCAATCAAGGTGCAGAGAAAGGATTTAAACAGGTTTCGTGAATTCATAGTGGTCACCAGGCTGGGTCGGTTGATGAATTGGTCAAGTACCGTCATCAGTTCCTACACGCTATATTAGTCGGAAAGTCTCATCCATACGCGTTTGCCGCAAATACCTCCGACTCGAATGGACTTCCTCCAGCTGCGAGATTTCCCAGGCCACGACTACCCAGAACGATCTCGCCGCAATGCTTCTGCCGCGCCACTTTGACAATGGTTTCGCCCGGTTCGCCCACTCGAACCAGGATCTCTGATTTCACAGCCTTTCGATGCAACATCCGCAGGCTCGCGCCAGATTCTCCTTGCTCTTTGCCTTGTGATGCTCAGCAATCATCAACCGTGTGACAAATAGGCTTGGTGGAAACGGCGGCTGCACATTGAGCACCAATATCTGGAGCCGCCGGTCCGCCGCTACCCGCTTGATGACATGCGCGAGCGCGCGCAGCGAGTGATCGGACCCGTCGATTGGTACAAGCAGTCGACTTCCGCCCGGCATGGTAGGTGTCACTCCTCAAAATCCTGAGCCGACACTGTCATATTGGCAACGAGAAGATACTAGGAGATGTACCTAGGCTTTGCGCATTTTTCCGGCTGCCTTTCCAGAGCGCCAAGGCGCATTTTTCTCAACCAGCGGTGCATCGCTGAAAGTAGTCTATGTCAGAAATCCAAGCAGAGATGCCCATGGCGAGAGTTCACCCGAAGCAGGTCGGGTTGTTACTGTTGGCGATTGCGTTCGGGGCCGCGTGCCTTACAGTACTCCGGCCATTCGCCTCCGTCATCACGTGGTCCGCGATTCTCGCGTACGTCAGTTGGCCTGTGTATCGGGTGTTGCGTCGTCCATTCGGTCGATTTCAGGGCGCTGCCGCATTCTGCATGATGCTTGTGGTGACGTGTGCCGTGATATTGCCGGCTCTGTGGTTCTTCGTATTGATCGCCGGCGAGTTGGTCTCGGCTTATCGAGCGTTGGAATCGCTGCTTGCCGAGAAGACTCTGGTTCTTCCCGAGATCATTCGTCGTATCCCTTGGTTTGGAGAGCAGTTGCAGCAGCAATTGGATCACTTATCGGTCGAACCGGCCGGCTTCGGCGAACAGATCGCCACATGGGCTCACTCGTGGACCAGTCAGATCACTGCGTTGGCGGGCGGTGTTGGACGAGGAGTCGGCAAACTGCTTTTGGTGATGTTCACGGTATTTTTCCTCTATCGCGATGGAGACTCGATTCTTGGTCAATTGCGGCGGGTCGTTAGGAAGGCCTTCGGCCGTCGCCTCGAAGGTTATGTCAGTACGGCCGGTTCGATGACACGCGCGATCCTGTTTGGGTTTCTGACGACCGCCTTCGTCCAAGGCTTGGTTGCCGGAATCGGATACGCGATTCTCGGCATCCGGGGATCCGTGCTGCTCGGCGCAATCACCGGCGCATTGTCCTTCGTTCCCTTTCTTGGGACAGCTCTCGTTTGGGGCAGCCTCGGCACCTATTTGCTGCTCACCGGCCATGTAGTCAAAGGTGTCGTATTGCTCTTGTGGGGTCTATTGCTGGTGCATCCCATTGACAACGTGCTTCGTCCAATTCTCATCAGCAACGCAACCCATGTTCCCTTGATCGTGGTGATGTTCGGCGCAATCGGCGGCATTGCAGTCTGGGGTCCTATTGGGGTGTTCGCCGGCCCGGTCGTGCTCGCCGTTGGGCTCGCCATTTGGCGCGAATGGGCGACGGAAGCCGACCAGGGGCTCGCACCCGAGCGTTGCTCATTTGTTCGGAGGATGAGGTGACTACAATGAATGAACAATCGGATGTACCACAAGATCGTGCATTCGCCCTTCGATGCTATGCCTGGAGTCGAGCCATTCACTGGGTGACGATCGCGCTCGTTAGCGGTGTGCTGATCGCGGCACTGTTCGGAAATATCGACCCTCATGGATCGGGCAATATGGCCTTCCTCTGGCACAGTCTTCTGGGACTCACGGTGTATCTTCTGACCATTACTCGAGTCTTCCTGTGGTTCGTCTATCGACCGACGGCAAGCGGGGCAGCGGAACCCAATGCGAATCGAGGGCTGCGCACTGCCTTTTATGCCCTGCTCATCGCTCTACCCATTTCGGGTTGGTGGCTCGCCTCGGAGCAAGGCATGCCCGCGCATCTCTTCGGGATACCGGCGTTGCCACAGTGGTACCACCAAGAAGGTACGGAACATTCGGGCTCGGCGGACCCCGAGGTAACCCGCGAGGACGAAGCCCGAGAGGCTCCCGTAGTCCGCTATTTGAACCGGCTGCATGCGAGTCTAGGAGCCGCGCTTGCAATAGTGATCGCTCTGCATCTCCTCTCGGTCATTAGAACTCGAACTCGGCGTGCCTATGGCCGGAAGCCTGACTAGACTCCTCGCGTTGAGCGCCAAGGCCGGAATAGCCTACGCGGTCACTGTCTTTACGATCGGCTTCCTTCTCGGAGCGGCCCGCGTTCTGCTGCTTGCCCCACACTTTGGCCCGACAATAGCTGTTTCGGTCGAGGCGCCCATCATTCTGACAACGACTACCTTGCCGATCTCCGGTCACTCGCCGGTGTAATCGGCCTTGCGGCTCAGGTCTGCTTCGCGGCCTTCCCTCTCCTCAACGTAGTCGCGCGCCGGCCAAGACACCGGCGAAAATAAGGCCATAAGCGATTGCCGCACAATCTGCACGGAGCTACGTATGTTGAATGGCCGCCGTGGCTGTTAGCCTGGAGCGGAAAAATCATCTGAGCAAACCACAGTTGCAGCGGAGAACATTCGTGAAACCATACCCGCACTCGTATACCGTTACCGCCAAGGGTTCTGCGTCGGGAGCCGTTTCTGTCATGTCGACCGGATTGCCGGGCATAGCGACCGCCCCGCCGCCGGAATTCGACGGACCCGGAGGTGTTTGGTCCCCTGAGACGCTGCTCGTCGCCGCCATCGCCGACTGCTTCCTCCTGACATTTCGAGGTGTATCCCGCGCCGCCCGCTTCGAGTGGGTTGGCCTCGAGGCTCACGTGGATGGCACGTTGGAACGGGTTTCCGGAGTCACTCAATTCGTTCGCTACATCACCCGAGCCACGTTGACCGTCCAGTCCAATGCCGATCACGCCAAGGCGCGCGAGCTTTTGGAGCGGGCTGAAAAGCTTTGCTTGGTGGCGAATTCTCTGCGTGGTGCGCGTGCGCTGGAAATACAAGTGCGCGAAATGGCGGCCGTACCGTCGCCGGCCTAGGCGACCGGTGACAGATCCGGCCGCAAGATTGCAAACGCCACGATCGCTGAAAGCGCAAGACAGGCAGCGACCAAGAAGGCAATAACCGGGCTAATGACCCACAATGCTCCAGCAGCGAGCGAAGCGGGCACGTAGATGAGTCCGGTAACAAAATTATAGGCGCCGATCGCGGACGCGCGCCGCTCCAGCTCGATATCCGCGATGAAAGCCTTACTCTGTGCCTCGTCGATCGAATAGAACACGCCATAGACGATGAACAGGAGAATCACCTGCCATTTTGTGGCCGCAAATGCAAAACCAAGACTCATCAGCAGATAGGTCAGGTAGCCAAGCAGAATGATACGTGCCCTGCCGCACCAGTCGCCAAGTCGCCCGATCAACGGCGCGGATACGACGAACGCGATGTTGAACAGCGCATAGAGCAGTATGACGTCCTTGACGGCGAACCCGACGTCGTGCGCGCGTAACAGAAGGAAGCCGAAGCTGAAATAAGCCAGCGAGAAGATCCCGGCGGCGATAAGGTACCTTCTAAAGCCGGGGCTCAAGGTCTTCAAAGTGTTGAACATGTTGTCGCGCCGGCGCGCAATCCCCGGTTGCTCCTTGATGAAACTCAGCACAGCAACGCTGAGCACCGCCGGGACAAGCGCGACCCAAAACAGCGTCCGATATGTCGGCGCGTGATCCCCGAGCCGCGAAATCAGGCCATACGCGATCAACGGGCCCAGGATCGCTCCAGACTTGTCGAGCGCCTTGTGGACTCCAAATGAATATCCGCGCGCGGCTTTGTCCGCAACTGCCGAAAGCCAGGCATCACGCGGCGGTCCCCGGAAGCTCTTTCCCATTCTTTCGATTACACGGAAGGCACTAAGACCCGTGATCGAAGTGGTCAGCGGCAGAATGACCTTGGCCAGCGTGGAAAAGCCGTAGCCGGCCAGAGCGAACAACTTGCGTCTCCCTGTTCTCTCCGACGACCAACCCGCGACGTAATCCAAGCAGGACGAGGAGAAATCGGCGGCGCCTTCAACAAGTCCGAGCAGGGCAGCCGATGCGCCCGCGATCGTCGTAAAGAAAATTGCGAAGACCGAAAATATCATCTCCGAACTGAGATCTGTCAGGAAGCTCACGAGACCGAGCTTCAACACGTCAACATGGACACCGAACTTTTTGACTGCGTGCATTCGTTCAGTGCTCCCGCCCTAGTGCTTCGTAGTTCAACACGAAGGTGGCAACGAGGCTGTCACTGCGAGACCCAAACAGTTGCCCGACTCGGGCTCGAGCCATATCGCGGACGTAGGCGATGTCGACCGTGATCGGTGCAAACTTGAGCGAGAATCCCGCCGTCGGTGAGGTTTCATCCACACCCAGGCGGACCACGAAGCACCGGTTGATCGCCTGCTCGAAACCAATGTTCGGTTCGTAGGCGATCGTGTGAGTCTTGGCAATGGCGTTGCGCTTCTCCAGGCGCGTGCCCCCAATATCGAGCAATGCACCCTCCCACGGCGAGACGGACCCTCCGAGGCGATACTCATACGAGCGAGCCAAGCCCTCGCTGACTCCCGAGGGATCGATGCGTTGCTCCAGATCATTGTTGAGTAGCGCACGAAAGCCGAACAGCAGCTGCTTGTTCGGCTGCCAGGCGACGCCGAAGCCACCCGATGGGCGCCACTCGGTCTGATAGCGGACCGTGTCAGCCGGAACTGCGATGGAGTGCGCATCGAAATGCGAGATTTCGTAGGATAGGAGAACGCCGGCTGACACGCCGTGGCCGAGCGGCAGCGCCACCTTGGAGAAGAGGGCGTCATCATGCCCCTCACCGGTCACGGGTGTCGGGCCTTGACCCAGACCCGGCGAGCGGAGATCAAAGTTAACGGTACTGGTGCGCTCGGACATCGCAATGACGTAAATCGCCAGGTCGTGCCACAACGAGGGTGTTGTGGCCCCGAGCGCTGCAAAGGAGAAATCGTTGCCATTACTGTAAGACGTGTTCCCGTAGTCAACCAGACCCGTTCCCGCATCCCTCCAGACTAGCCCATAGTTCCCCCAGGTCGCTCCATCGCCTCCAAATCCGATCGAGCGCACGCCTTTCTTGATCTGACCGGAGGAGAAATCGCGGATTGCAAGTTCCGGGGAGTCGGCATGCGTCGGCGGTGCAACGGCCGTACCTGCCAACGCAAGCGTGACGTTGAGAAGCCATGCCGACCCACGCCGTTTGTGCCGAACGCGGACCGCGGTCTTCGTTGTGAATCTCATCATTCTGATGTGGGGCGAAATACCCAGACGCTCGCCGGGATGTCTCCTGTCGCGCGCACGGCCAGCATCAGCCGGTCCATGGTCGAAACGTACAACGCTGTACGAGCACCCGGAGCTGTCCGGACCCTTCCTATGCTCACGTAGCCCGAGCCCTGCAACGCAAGTACGTCCAGGAATCCCTCTCCGCAGCTGACGTAAACGCGGTTTCGTTTCGCGTCGATGAATGCATCGTCCGCATCCTCGCATGTGTTGGCAGTCGACAATAGACGTCCATCCTGCAGATCGAATTCGCCCAATCGTGCTGGATGACGAAAAATCGCCAGCAGTCGCCCATGAGGCTCATCCAGGGCAAGGGGGAAATTGGCGCGCAGGCCGCCCGTTGACCATGGGGCAATCTGCCTATTGGCCGAGCGATCCACGAATGCGATCTGGCGCGCATCGGGAACATTGACGTAGATGCGCTGACCGGAGCTGTCGAGTTGGAAGCTCTCTGGATGGGCCTGGAGTGGGATGTCTGAGAGCTTCCGGCGACTGGCTGCGTCGATCACGGCGAGAGCCCCATCACCGTATCCTACGAAAATGCGACCCGCGGCATCGTCTATACGCACGTTGTCAGCATCACTGCCGAAGTCGATCTTCCCTGCCGGCGTCAGGTTCGCGCCCTGAAACATCCGCACGGAACCGTCGCCTGCATTGGCTACGTAAACTGTATCTGTGGAACGCACATAGCCGATTCCCTGTGGTTCTTTGAGCCCCGCGAGAGTTCGAACGACCTTGCGCTCCTTCAGGTCTACGACACCTACGCTGTCGTTTCCGAGCTCGGCCACATACAGTCGTTGCCGCTCGACATCGACGGCAAGATGATCGATCCGGCCGCGCACCTCACCCAAGGGGATTTTCGCCTCAAGCTCCAGCGGCGCGGCATTCACCGCCCCGCCGAGTTCGATCCCGAGCACCACCAACAGCAACGCCGGAATTCTCATTTCAACATCATCCAACTCGGATGCAACAAGGGAAACGCAATCAAGCCTGCGAGGGCCGTGGCTGCCATGAGGAGCGGATTGCTCACCTTCCATCGAAAGAGGATCGCCAAGGCACCCATGGCGACAAGAGCCGTGAACCAGTCACCGACTGCGCAGACCCAATAGATTGTCGGAATACCAAAGACAACCGGGAGAGGTGTGGCCGCAAACACCGGAGCCGCCACGGATAGCGCCGGTCCTGACGGCGCCCTCCGCACCAGGGTACCGTAGTACAGCGTCCCTGCGACGCCTGCGCCGATGAACACCAGCGCGACCTCCGCTTTGAGCGCCAACGCCGATCGCTCAATGACCAAGTTCGCGATCTCGCAGATCGGCTAAGACGCCATGTGGACTGAAGTATCTGCGCTGAATCTCATGAAGGTCGTGCCCGCGCTGCAGATTCCCGTGTTCTTCTTTCTTGGACGCCGCGATCATCAGGTTCCCGCAGATACCAGCGCGGCCTACTTCAATGTACTGACGGCCCCCTCGAAGAGACTTGTCTGGTTTGAGGAATCCGGCCACGAGCCGTTCGTCGATGAGCCCGAGAAGTTCAATGCATCGATGGTCGAATTGGTGCGGCCGGTCTCCGTGTGATGAGATCCGCAATGCGGGTCGAGCAACGCGCCTTTTCGCCTTGCCAAAAGATAACGGACACGATGCCCGCACCCAGGCCCCGTGCAGTCAGTTCCGAGTTATTGCCACTTTTCCCCAGAAACTCAGGGTTCACTGCGTCGGCCGGGCGTGCCACACTGGGGAAGCGCCTTGGTCTGGTCACTCTCACTCAATTGTCTCCGGCACGTATAAGCCACTGAAAGTACGCGACTTCTTGTCGTGGTGCGCCGGACTTACCGTCAAATCTACCGCCAGAACATTCAGCTTGGGGACGATAGACGGCGATAGATCCTGAAGACTTCAATCCGTCTCTGTAGTCCCGGCGGAACTCGACTGCCGTCGCGACGCTGATAAGCTAGCCGCTTGCCTGAATTCCGCAGGAAACAGTTCGATGATCGGCAGGATGCTCTCGCCCCCACGGACTGGAACTCCAATACTCGTTCGATGGCGCAATAGGATCGCCATTATTTTGGCGTGCCTGGCAATCCTTGCGGGCGCGACATACATGGCGCGGTGCGCTTTGCTATTGAATATCGCGCGTATCATTCTGAATCAGGGACTCTGGGTTAGTGGCACAGGAGCGTGCAGATTCCGTGGCGATTTCATTTGCGGAGCCACCACCCGCGTGGATCGCGCCAATGAAGAATCAGATGAACGATATTTGGGATCCGATCAAAGCAAACGGCGTCAACTATTACATGTTTGCGGGACCGCGAACCTGGACCACATCCTACAGCGAACGCTCGAATCCATTATCGCCCTACTATCAGGCCTGGGTCGGTGGGTACGTTATCAAACAGAGGGATGGCTCTCTCCCTGCAAACTTGGAGACGTTGGCTTGGCAGGTGACAGCGCTCGATCAACGTTCTTGGCTATCGGCGATGGGCGACCCTAGGCCGCTCGCCGATGCATCTCAGGCCATCAGAGTCGGGAACATTTTAATCGATGGCCACAGCTGGCCGCTTTGGCACGGAACCATGCAAAGCCACAGTGACCTCAGCGCTGACGCGTCAGGTCCACTGCCGACTTTGATCGGAATGCCGCCTAAGTCGTCGTGGCCATCCGGCGTCGCCTCCTATCACGATGTGAGCTTGGACGGTTACTTTGCCTGCTGGGTTGATCCACAGCGGAAAGTCTCGGTTGTCGTCTACGGCGTCGCCGCTACGTACACCCCGAAACCCGCCGGAAAAACCAATCCCGGACTAATCAATGATGAGATCTTGAACTTAATGAAATCAGCAAAGCTTCAGGCTGTGAACTAGCCTAAAAAGCCGTGGGAAAGAATTTAGGAAGTCGAATCAGTTAATCTCACTGGCTAATGCGCCGCTCTGCGCGCGGCGGACGAAGGTGAGTTTCTGGCAGTTTTGCCCAGAAACTCAGGGTTCTCTGCGTCGACCAACCGTGCAACACCAGGGAAGCGCCCTGGTCTGGTCACTCCCACTCAATTGTCTCCGGCACTTATAAGTACCTGAAATACCGAGACTGCTACTGAGGTTTGGCAGCCATGCGACGCGAATAGCGATCAATGCTCGCATCTGCCACGAACTCCGAGCACGTAATTGACGGGAACAACGACCGGCAACGTTCGGGACTCTGCGCCGCGCGGCCGTAACCATTAACGCCAGCCGACCCAATCTCTAAGTGTTCCTACACCACCGATGCGGACATCCACTAGTAAGACGAGACATTGGATAGGGCTCTTCCAATGCCTCGTCGGGTTACTCACGAGTAGAATGAAGCGGGTTCGTCGGCTTATTCGTGAGTCCGCGCCCGCTCGCACTTTCAGCAAGTGCGCTTCCGATGACGATCGTGTGTAAGGCCGTAAGTATGGAAATTGAAGTCTTGGGATCGGGTTGCAGCAAGTGCCGCGTAACGATCGGCATGATCGAACGGGTCGCCCGCGATTTAGGTGTTGCCGTTGAAATCATCAAGGTCCAGAACCCCGAAGAGATACACCGCCATGGTGTCAAAGCGACGCCTGCCGTAATTATAGGCGGCAAGATCGTGCATAGCGGTGGCCTGCCATCGCATGACGAAATTCAAGGATGGCTGGAGCCCGGCCACATTGGATTTCTGAGCAAGCCGACCCGACACCTGTTCTTCACCGGCAAAGGCGGCGTCGGAAAGACGTCGCTGTCGACCGCGGCGGCCCTGACCCTGGCGGACGCAGGCAGGAAGGTCCTGCTGGTCAGCACCGACGCGGCGTCGAACCTGGATGAGATGCTGGGGATCCAACTTCGCAACTCGCCCACGCCCGTACCCGGCGCCCCTGGGCTGTCCGTGCTTAACATCGACCCTGACACGGCGGCCGAGTCTTATCGGCAGCGTGTCCTCGCGCAGATGGGAGCCGGAGCCGGTGAAGCCGAACTCGCCACCGTACGCGAGCAATTGTCGGGGGCCTGCACCACGGAGATCGCCTCCTTCGACGAGTTCGCTTCCCTGTTGTCCAACAATGACGAACATTACGATCACATCGTCTTTGACACGGCACCGACGGGGCACACTTTGCGCCTGCTCAGTCTGCCCAAGGCATGGAGTGGGTTTCTGAATGGCAACGATCGGGGAGCCTCATGCCTCGGGCCGCATTCGGGACTGAAGATGCAGGAGGAGCGCTTCAAGACCGCGCTCGGCGCCCTAACCAATCCGACCCAGACCACTGTGATCCTCGTGACCCGGCCGGACAAAGGCGCGATCGCCGAAGCGGCACATACATCAGAAGAGTTGCACACGCTGGGCTTGAACAACCAGCGCCTCGCAATCAACGGCGTGTTTCAGGCCAGCGATCGTACAGACGCGGTGGCTGGTGCAATTGAGGCCTTGGGCCAGCAAGCTCTGGCCAACATGCCCCCGGCACTGCGCGCCTTGCCGCAGGACCGCGTGCCGCTGCGGGCGTTCGACACGGTGGGCTTGCCCGCCTTGCGTGCGCTGCTAGCCGACGGTGTGGACCCTATCGCATCAGGCGAAGCGACAGCCGTCGACAGCCTCGGGAACCTGCATGGCTTGGACGCGTTAGCCGACGAACTGGCCACCGCCGGTCATGGGCTCATCATGGTGATGGGCAAGGGCGGCGTCGGCAAGACGACGGTAGCAGCCGCCTTGGCCCTTGGACTGATCCGGCGCGGCAAAACTGTGCACCTGAGCACCACTGACCCAGCAGCACATCTTGCGGAAACGCTGGATGGCGAAGTGACGGGTCTGAGCGTGAGCCGCATCGACCCAAAGGTTGAGACACAACGCTACGTTGACAAGATCATGGCGGCCAAATCACCTGGTCTTGACGCGCAGGAACAAGCGCTATTGCTGGAAGACCTGCGCTCTCCGTGTACCGAGGAAGTCGCAGTGTTCCACGCTTTCTCACGCATCGTCAGCGAAGGGCGCAGCGCCTTCGTGGTGCTGGACACCGCACCCACCGGACACTCACTTCTTCTGATGGACGCGACAGGCGCCTACCACCGGCAAATGATGCGGGAGTTCGAAGGCCACGGCGCCGGGCGCATCGTCACCCCCTTGATGAGGCTGCAGGACCCTGCGTACACGAAAATCATTCTGGTGACCTTGCCGGAAGTGACCCCGGTTACGCAGGCCGCCGCGCTGCAGGCCGACCTGCGCCGCGCCAGAATCGAACCCTATGCTTGGGTGCTCAATAAGAGTGTTCTGGCGGCTGGCACACGCGACCCCTTGCTGGCGGCGCGACTGGCCGGCGAACGCAAACAGCTGGAACGGATGGCCGAGGGTCTGGCGAAACGCATCTTCACGGTTCCTTGGCTGACTCTCCCGCCGATCGGATTTGCTGAGCTATCGAAGCTGGTGGTTGGGAATGTGCACCTCGACATCGCGAACGACATGGTCGATGTGCCCGTAAATACGATAGCCATCGCTGCGCACTAACGGCCAACCTCAGCTGGATGACGGTAGGCGGGCAGATTTGCAGGATTGCGTCTTCGCCAGAATAAACTTTCAGCGTCCAGAAAAGTGGACACCCCCCAGTTGCCAGAAGGTTGGCCAACGATTATCGGTTAATAGCGGTGGTGCAGTACGTGGATGGCGTTCTGATGATTCGATTTTTCGGATCGCATGAGGAATACGACGCATTGATGCGGAGACAGTGTGATGAAAGCGACCCTGATTGTGATTCAAGATGAAGCGGACCACGCTGACGCCAAGAAGCTCGTCGAAAAGCTGATGGGGTCGAGCGATCCCAACGACCGTGCACGGATGGTAGCCCAGGCCCGCTTGGTCGAGGCTTACGAGCGCTCGCAGTGGCCACGCACAGCGCCGACACTTCCGGTGCTTCTCGCCTACCTAATGGATCAGCATGGCCTTTCGCGCGCTGATCTCGTGCCGTTACTTGGTACACCCAGCCGCGTGAGCGAGGTCCTGAGCGGAAAACGGGACTTGAGCATGACAATGGTGCGCCGGCTCCGCGAGCGCTTTGACATCTCAGCGGATCTGATCGTTCCGCGCGGTCGGGCGCGCAACAGAATAGCTGCGTAGGCTTGCCGCTCAAGTTCCATGGCTCGTACACCACGCCGCGGGGCGCGATCTTTCCCGAAGACTTCAACCGCCCCGTTACCTCCACAGTTGCCCTCCATCATTGACACCACTTGCAAGTCAATTGGCGGGTGACAACCGAACGACCAGACCCTGTTGCTTCAGTTCCAATGCAAGGTAAATGTTCCCGTCGGAGCCGGTAGTAATAGCACGAATTCGGCCTATATCCTTTAAGAGCAGTTCTTGAACTACCGCCAGCTGTTCTCGAATCACAACCCGCAACAACTCCTGCTTCAATAGCGATCCAACCAAGAGGCTATGCCTCCACTTGGGAAACGCGTTTCCCTCGTAGAACGCGATTGCCGATACGGCGACCGCCGGCGACCAGTTAATGACCGGTTGGTCCATGCCCTCGCGTTCCACCTCGCTCGTGACCGGCAGACCGTCGTAGCGGGTACCGTAACTTATGACGGGCCACCCATAGTTGTGACCACCCCGTATCCAATTGAGCTCATCACCTCCCCGCGGGCCATGCTCTGTTGACCAGAGCTCATGCGTCTTTCGATCAAAGCTGAGCCCTTGCGGATTTCGGTGCCCATAACTCCAGATCGCGGGTAGGGCGTTGGAGGTTTGCACGAACGGATTGTCAGTGGGCATGGATCCATCGTCGTTCCAGCGCATGATCTTGCCGCGCGGATTCGACAGGTCTTGCGCGGGTGTGCGCAATAGCTGATCAGGCGTCAGCGGCGCCGCGCCGGTCACCCCGTCTACTCCCGGCCCGCTCGAAGTTGAGACGTAGACGTGACGGCTGTCGTCGAACGCGATACGCGCTGTACCGGTTTCGACATCCAATGTCGCCAAGACTTTGGAGTCGACCCACGCGTTGCCCTGCAAATGCCCTCGTACCAACGACACCTGCGTTTTGCTTGTACCACCTCCGATCCCGATTTGCTGTGCCGAAGTAAGATAAATCCAGCGATTGCGTTGATAGTCAGGGTGAACTGCAACATCGAGCAATGCACGTTGAAAGTGATCCGTCGGGCGAACTCCGCGCGGCGTAGTTTCCACAGGATTGGGGAGCAAGTGTCCGTGGTCGATGACCCGAAGTGCTCCCGCTTCCTCGGTGACCAGGATGCGTCCATCAGGAAGCGAAGCGATTCCCCATGGCTTGCCTACCTCCGCAACAATGTCAACGCGAAACGACTCCAGCTCGCTGGCTATACGCAACGAATGCAGTTTTCCCTTTAGCTCAGCATCAAGCTGCGCAAGGTGTTCCGGTGACACCGCTATTCGTTGGTCTCGGAGAAAGCCTACGAGCCCAAGAATCTGTCCCTCGCTGAGGGTCGCACTCCATGCGGGCATCCCTTTCCCCGGGAAGCCCTCTCGAATACTGCGCGCCACGGAAACATCGTCAAGGCCGTGCAGGTAGCTCGGACCGATGAGCGCTGGGCCCTGGCCCCCTTGCAGGTCCGAGCCATGACAGGACGAACACAAAGTCGCGAATGTCGTCGCCGCCCCGGACACGTCTATTATAGGTACTTGAGCGCGTGCAGGAGTGATCACCGCCGTAGCCAATACCAACGCCAGAGCTACATAACTGCTCAGTAATGGCTGCCGTGGACGAATTTGATCAGTGTTCAGCACTTCGGTCCTGGATTCTTGCCGCCTAAAGAATCGTATTCGAAACAGTGCCGGGGCGGCGCGCTGTCAGCGAATGCGCAATTTCGCTGCGCCGGAGTTATGCAGTCTACGGCGGCCGTCTGCAGCCGACAGGTTTTTGCCAGTTTTGCCCAGAAACTCAGGGTTTACCGCCGCAGCCGACCATGCCACACTGGAGAAGCGCCTTGGTCTGCTCACTCCCACTCAATCGTCTCCTGCACCCGTAAGCAATTGAAAGCTTGATATTCTTTGTCGGTGCACAATAATTTTACCGTCATTTGCACCGTCAGAATATTCCGCTTGGGGGCGATAGAGGGCGATAGATGCCGAAAGGAATTACGAATCCTGCAGCTTCTCTTGCAGCCACACCTTGATCAGAGATTGATATGGTACATCTCGCGCGTTCGCAGCTGACTTTATAGAGTCAAGAAGATGCTGCGGTAGCCGCAATGAGATCGTCTGGGTAGACGGCTTTAGATTAGGAAGCACAGCCACCTGCGCTTTTTTCCAATCCATATACACCGTTGAGTCGTTCTTTTCCCAGAACGCCCTTTCCGCGGCCTCATTAGCAAATTTCGGGATGGGCTTAAGACGCTTGTTCATAAATCACGCGCTCCTTCCGGTGCATGTCTCTGGCCGATATCACCCGGATGAACTGCCCGGCGTCTCTCAGCGTAAAGGTAATGTGCAGTCGCCGTCCTTCATTGGTTCTGCCGAGGGCATGAAAGCGCAGTTCGGTCTCGCTATGCCTCGGGTCGGGTAGAACAAGCAACGGTGAATTAAAGAACACCTGCTCCGCCTCAGCCTTCGAGACGCCATGCTGCTCATTCTTTCTCGAGTTGCCCTCATCCCATTCGAAGCCAATGACTTTCGCCAAGTCGATCATTTTGTATATTACCTTAATATACAACGGATTGGCAACCGCCTGCAGGCCGCGGATGCTGACGTGCCGTTCACAATCCGCAATTTAACAGCGACGCTCGTTTTACCCGCACCGGCGAGCGGTCAAAGCTGACGCACTGCTGCCGCATACAACCGGCCGCTTTCCGGACACCAGTCCGAGTAGTCCGACCGGCAAATCTGATTCTCGCCGCTCAGAACGCGTATGTGTTCAGGCCTTCGTTCACGAGATTGACGTTATCGCCGGTCGGCAGAGGCGCACGTCCTATTGCGCCTTTGGGTTTTAGGCTGCACCGCGATGGAGAACAGCACGTGCCCCGATCGCAGCGATCGTCGGCGTCCCCGCCTGACGCATGATTGCTTCAAGTTCGCGGCCATAGATATCGAGCACAGCCTCGGCGCCTTCCTGTCCGAAGGCGGCAAGACCCCAACCCTGAGGGCGCCCGATGCCAACGCCCGACGCACCTAAAGCCAGCGCCTTGAACACGTCAGTGCCTCTTCGCGCGCCCCCATCCATGAATACCGGAACGCGGCCTTTCACGGCAGCAACAACTTCTGGGACACAATCAATTGTTGCGCGCAGAGTCTCCTCGTTGCGGCCACCATGGTTGGACACGATGACTCCATCGGCACCGTGCCCGATCGCCGCTAGCGCATCCTCTCCAGTCACGATGCCTTTGATGAGCAGCTTCCCGCGAACCAGTTCACGCAAGCGATCGAACCACTCAAGGGTCAGCCCCGGAGGCGCGAGCCCTTTTACCTGTGACACGTCGATTCCCGAAAAAAGTGGCGCTCGGAGCCACATGTCGTGGCGGTTTCCGACATGGCAGGCAGTACAGTCACGTTTATCGACACGCGCGGCACGCCGCAACGTTTCTGAATTCCGAGCACCCGCGGTAGCTGTCGAATCCACTGACAACACAATGGCATCGGCACCCGCCGATTCGGCGCGACGCACGAGTTCCCGTGTAACTGTCCAGTCGTCCGTTGGATAAAGCTGTTGCCATACCGGGGCGCCGCGCTGTGCCAAAATTTGCTCAAGCGGAACAGAGGACCCCGTAGAAACCATTAGTTGGGCCGACCGGCTTGCGGCAGCACGCGCCACCGCTGCCTCCCCATCGGGGTGAAATGCACGCATTGCCGAAACGGCGGAAAAATAGACCGGAGTTCTCCAGTGAGCGCCGAACACCGTAGTGCTGGTATCGACCCGAGACAGGTCGATAAAGCGCCGGGCGCGGATTTCGTAGTCACTGAATGCGTCTTCGTTTCGTCGCAGGGTGCGATCGTCGTCGATGCCGGTGGCGAGATATCCGAAGTGAGCTGGCGGCAATGCCGCGCGGGCCAGGGGCTCGAAACCCCGCACGTTAAAGATGTCTTTTACGTTGGTTGGTAAGACCTCAGAACTACCAGAAATACCCGTCGCGGCGGTCACTCCAGCGTCCAGCCCTCCGGCCCAGGTGGCAAACGGCAGCATCGAAGTGCTCAGGATAAAGCGGCGACGGGTTATGGAGGAACGGAATCTCTGTCGTTTTTGATCGTGCATGATGCCCCATTCTGCCCGGAGAACCCGCCGGACTGCCACATCGACAACAGCGTCTAGTCTGTCGATTCTGCCGTCGCGTACGTCTGCCCATAACGCGGAGCGTCTAATGGCAGGCCGTGGGTTGGTTACTCAGCGTTGCCACTGGCCGGAGTTTGCCTAAAGCGGCGGTAGCGCCCTGCCCGACACCGGCCGTTCGCCCCTAACGGCGATCAGATCACGATACGAGCGGGCAGCTGAGAGCCGTTCACCCTGGTGATAATTGGGTTTTTGCCAGTTTTGCCCTGGTTTCCAGGGTTACGGATTGACTGCAAACCGTTGCAAACTCTGTAGGCAGTCCCCTCACTCCCACTCGATGGTCGCCGGCGGCTTGCCCGAGATGTCGTAGACGACGCGGGAAATTCCCGCGCACCTCATTGATCACGCGGTGGACGACGTGATCGAGAAATTCATAGGGCAATCGCGCCCAGCGCGCCGTCATGAAATCGATGGTTTCCACCGCACGCAGCGCGATCACATAATCGTAGCGCCGCCCGTCGCCCATCACGCCGACGGAACGCACCGGCAGAAATACGGCGAACGCCTGGCTGACCTTGTCATAGAGATCATGGCGGCGCAGCTCCTCGATGAAAATCGCGTCCGCACGGCGCAGCAGATCCGCATGCGATTTGTGGATTTCGCCCAAAATTCGCACGCCCAAGCCGGGGCCCGGGAAGGGATGCCGATGCACCATGTCCCGAGGCAGGCCGAGCTCGACTCCCAATTTGCGCACTTCATCCTTGAACAACTCGCGCAGCGGCTCCAGGAGCTTGAGCTTCATGTGTTCGGGTAAACCGCCCACGTTATGGTGCGACTTGATGACGTGTGCCTTGCCGGTCTTGCTGCCGGCAGATTCGATGACGTCGGGATAGATGGTGCCCTGCGCCAGCCACTTGACGTCGAGCTTCGCCGCTTCCTCGTCGAAGACCTCGACGAACATGCGCCCGATGATCTTGCGCTTCTTTTCCGGATCCGCCTCGCCGGCCAGCGCCTTCAAGAATCGCTGCTCGGCGTCGACGCGGATCACCTGCACGCCCATGTGTTCGGCAAACGTCGCCATCACCTGATCGCCTTCGCCGAGGCGCAGCAGGCCGTGATCCACGAACACGCAGGTGAGTTGGGCGCCGATGGCGCGGTGTAGCAGCGCTGCCAACACCGAGGAATCCACTCCGCCCGACAATCCGAGCAGCACCTTGTCGCGGCCGACTTGGGCGCGCACCCGCGCGACGCTGTCCTCGATGATATTGCCGGTGGCCCAATCCGCGGAACAGCCGGCGATCTCGCGCACGAAGCGCCGCAGAATTTCGCCGCCCTGCAGGCTGTGCGTCACCTCGGGATGAAACTGCAGGCCGTACAACCACCGCGACTCGTCCGCCATGGCCGCGAGCGGTGCGTTGTCGCTCGAGCCGATGACCTTGAATCCCGGCGGCACGGCGACCACGCGATCGCCGTGGCTCATCCACACATCGAGCACGCGGCGGCCTTGCGCGTCGCGATTGTCCTCGAGCCCGTCGAACAACCGAGAGCCCGCCGCAGGCCGCACTTGCGCGGCGCCGAACTCGCGATGACTGGAGGACTCAACCTGGCCGCCCAATTGCGCGGCCATGGTCTGCATGCCGTAACAAATGCCGAGAACCGGCACGCCCAGGGAAAAGACCTCGCGCGGACGCCTCTTGGCCCTTGACGTCGTACACCGACTCGGGGCCGCCGGACAGAATGATGGCCTTGGGCGCAAACCGTTTGATCTGCTCGCCATCGACGTCGCAGGAGTAAATCTCCGAATACACACCGAGTTCGCGCACCCGGCGCGCGATCAACTGCGTGTACTGACGCACCGAAATCGAGTATCAGGACCCGGTCCGTGTGGATGTCCGCGCATCAACCGATCCGGTAGTTGGGCGCTTCTTTGGTGATGGTCACATCGTGCACGTGACTCTCGCGAACGCCGGCTGTGGTGATGCGGACGAACTGCGGGCGGGTGCGCATCTCCTCGATGCTGCCGCTGCCCGTGTAGCCCATGGCGGCCCGCAGGCCCCCCGACAGCTGATGCAGAATCGCGACCAGACTGCCCTTGTAGGGAACCCGGCCCTCGATGCCTTCCGGCACGAGCTTCTCGAGCTCGGTCGTGGTGTCCTGGAAATAGCGGTCGCTTGAGCCGTGCGCCTGCGCCATCGCGCCCAAGCGAGCCCATGCCGCGGTATGCCTTGTAGGAGCCGCCTTGGTACAGTTCCACATCGCCGGGCGATTCCTCGGTGCCGGCGAACATGCCGCCGATCATCACGCAGTGCGCGCCGGCCGCCAACGCCTTGGCGATGTCGCCCGAGTAGCGGATTCCACCGTCGCCGATGACCGGCACCCCGGTGCCCTCCAACGCCTTGGCGACCCGCGAGATCGCGCTGATTTGCGGCACGCCGACACCGGCCATGACCCGCGTCGTGCAAATCGATCCGGGGCCGATGCCCACCTTGACCCCGTCCGCGCCGTGCTTGACCAGATCGAGCGCCGCCTCGGCGGTCACGATGTTGCCGCCGATCACCTGTATGTCCGGATATTTCTCCTTGATTTTCGCCACTGTCTCCAATACGCCGCGCGAATGGCCGTGCGAAGTGTCGACCACGATGACGTCGACGCCCGCTTCGCGCAACGCCGCGACTCGCGCCAAGGTGTCCGGCGCCGTGCCCACGGCCGCACCGACACGCAGGCTTCCGACGCTGTCTTTACAGGCGTTGGGAAACTCGGTGGCCTTTTGGAAATCCTTCACCGTGATCATGCCCTTGAGTTCATGGTCGCCGGCCACCACCAGCACCTTCTCGATACGGTGCTTGTGCAGCAGCGCGAGCACCTGATCCTTCGGCGCATTCTCGCGCACGGTGATCAAGCGGTCCTTCGGCGTCATCACGGCGGACACCGGCGCATCGAGTTTGGTCTCGAAGCGCAGATCCCGATGCGTGACGATGCCCACGACTTTCGTGCCGAGAACCACCGGCACCCCGGAGATGTTCTTGGCGCGGGTCAGTTCGATGACCTCGCGAATCGACATGTCCGGGTTCACGGTGATCGGGTCGCTGATCACCCCGCTCTCGAATTTCTTCACGCGGTCGACCTGCCGGGCTTGATTGTCGATCGACATGTTCTTGTGGATGATGCCGATCCCGCCTTCCTGGGCGATGGTAATGGCCAGGCGGGCCTCGGTGACGGTATCCATCGCGGCGGAAACCACCGGCAGATTGACTTGGATTTCGCGGGTCAAGCTTGCTTGCCAACGACACTTCGCGAGGTAAAACCTCCGAATAGGCCGGCACCAGCAGGACATCGTCGAACGTGAGTGCCTCTTCAAGAATACGCATAGGGTAGCGTTCACAGGTTCATCTAAGAGGCGGCGCATTGTACCTTGCGCCCGCGGTGCGGTAAACCGCTATCATTTGCGCATGGAATTGGCCGAAATCACATCCTCCCCCGCCCGCCCGGACCGTGACGTTTACAGCGTTTCACGGCTCAATCGTGAAGTCCGCGTGTTGCTGGAGCGCGGCTTCGGCAGCCTGTGGCTGGAGGCGGAAATCTCCAATTTTGCAAGGCCCAGCTCCGGTCACTGGTACTTCTCGCTCAAAGACGCGGACCGCGCAGGTTCGCTGCGCAATGTTCCGGCAGCGAAATATGTTGTGTGCCTTCACCGCGCGGGACGGCCAGAAGGTGCTGGTGCGGGCCCGGATCGGGCTGTACGAGCCCCGCGGCGAGTTCCAACTCATCGTCGATCACATGGAAGACGCCGGCCTCGGCGCCTTGAAACGGCAGTTCGAGGAACTGAGCGCAAAACTTAGCCAGGAAGGCCTGTTCGCCGCTGAGCGCAAGCGGCCCCTGCCGGGACTGCCCAAGCGCATCGGCATCATCACCTCGCCCACCGGCGCCGCGGTGCGCGACATCCTGCACGTGCTGGCGAGACGCTTTCCCGCGGCCGCCGTATTGATTTACCCCGTTCCGGTGCAGGGTGCGCAGGCGGCGGCGGAGATCATCGCAGCGCTGCAAACCGCCGGACGCCGCGCCGAGTGCGATGTATTGATCCTGGCGCGTGGCGGAGGCTCATTGGAGGATCTCTGGGCGTTCAACGATGAACGATTGGCGCGCGCCATCGTCGCCTCACCCATTCCCGTGATCACCGGCATCGGCCATGAGATCGATTTCACCATCGCCGACTTTGCCGCCGACGTACGCGCGCCCACGCCTTCAGCGGCGGCGGAGTTGGTGGTGCCCGATGCCGAAGAATGGCGCAACGCCTTCGCCCAGCTGGGCGCGCGGCTGCAACGCTGCGTGCGGCGCCGGCTCGCGGAACACGGCGAACGGTTGCGCTGGCTGAACGGGCGGGCGGCGCTCGCAAGTCCCGCCGCGCGCTTGAGTGCGCGGGCACAACGATTGGACGAGCTCGAGCAGTGTCTGGTGCGCGCCGTGCGCCGCCGGCTGGAGGGGCACCGGGAGCGGCTGCGTTGGCTGACGGGCAGGGCCGCCCTGGTAAGTCCGGCGAATCGCCTGGCCCAGCAACAGGTGCGCTTGGACGGTCTGGAACAACAACTGAATCGCGCCATGCGCCTCGCCCTGGACTCGAGGCGCAAGAAGTTGCTGCCCCTGGCGCGGACCTTGAATGCGGTCAGTCCGCTCGCGACCCTGGATCGGGGCTACGCCATCGTGAGCACCGAAGGCGGCGAAATTCTGCGCAATGCAGAGGACGCAAAGCCAGGTACTCTCATCGATGCGCGGCTCGCACACGGAAGAATTCGCGCCCGGGTCGAAGGAACATCATGACCCGCAGCGTCGCCCCGCTCCCGCTGCTCGGTCTCATGGCTCATCATCCAATTACCGGCCGACGCCTCAGAGCCGCAATTGCCGCTCGAGAACGCGGTGCCCGGTGGCGTGAAAATCATCCGTCTCGACTCGAGCGGGTCCGGCCATGCCCTATGTCGACACGGACGGGCATCGCGCGTTGGTGGTTCAGGAGGCTGCGGGTTGGGTCGCGGTCATCGGCATCCCGCTGTCGGCGCCGCTCGGGACACGGCACGTGATCGTGCGCGGCACCAGCGGCCGGCAGGAAATCGATTTCTCCGTGATCGACAAACACTACGTCACCCAGACCCTGAAGGTGGCGCCGGGTCAGGTCAATCTGTCGGCCGCGAATTTGGCCCGGGTCAACGAAGAAAAAGCGCGCATCGACCATGTTTTGAGCCACTGGTCGGATCAGCCGCCCGAATCCCTGCGCCTGCCTCAGCCGGTCCCCGGTCCGCGCAGCAGCTCATTCGGGTCGCGCCGCATATTCAACGGCGAATCGCGAAATCCGCACAGTGGCATGGACATTGCGGCACCCGTCGGCACCGCGGTCCACGTCCCCATTGCGGGCACCGTGGTCGATACGGGCGAATTCTTTTTCAACGGCAATACCGTCTTCGTCGACCATGGCCGCGGTCTGATCAGCATGTACTGCCACTTGAGCGCGATCGACGTCAAGCCCGGCCAACGCCTCGCGGCAGGCACTCGTATCGGCGCCGTCGGCATGACCGGGCGCGCCACCGGTCCCCATCTGCACTGGGGACTGAATCTCAATCGCGCCTGGGTCGATCCCGAATTGTTCCTCCCGGGCCTGCTGCCAGCCGGCTCCTAGCTCGGTGCCTCCCAGCATGTGGTCGACCGCAGCGGGTTCCATGGCGGCGTCAGAGCGGCCTGACGCAGACGCGCGCTATGCTCCTGAACCGCGGCGCCCGAGGGCTGCATTTCAATCTGACCTTGGAAGAAGGCGCCCTCGGTAATCCCCACGCGCGGCGCAAATACATTGCCCTTGACTTTCGCCGTGGCGCGGATGTTCACCGACTCGGTGGCGTACAAATCGCCCTCGACCTTGCCGTCGATGATGATGACGCGGGCGCGAATATCGCCCTTCATGGAGCCGTCGGTTCCCACCGTGAGGCTCTGCGTATGCGTGATCGAGCCTTCCACGCTGCCCTGGATGATCAGATCTTCCTGAGCCGACAATTCGCCGCGAAACCGCAGCGTCGGCCCCAATACGGACGCGCTTCGGCGCCGTCTCCGGCGCGCGAGCTTCGGGTGCGCGAGGTTCAGCAGCCCGCGGGGGCGGCGAGCGCGGTTCCATCCGTGGCTCGACTCGCGGCTCGCGCGGTTCCGGACGGGTCGCCGAGGGTTCGGGCGCGGCGGCACGGCCGCCTGAACTGGTATTCATCATGGGAGGATCTCCATCGAGAGGTTTTTTGAACCAAGACATTGTCAGGCGGCGCCACCGGAGGCTTTGACCCGCCCGGGCGGGATCATGCTTGCCGGCCTGCTGGGCGGCTTTTTTGCCGTCCATGTCGATGCTTCCGCTGAAATTCGCGCCCTCCATGATGCTGACCGTGGGCGAGTAGATATTGCCGCACACCTTTGCGGTTTCCTTGACGAACACGGATTTTTCAGCCTGCAAGTCGCCGTCGACTGTGCCTTCGATAATGATGAGCTGCGCACGAATATTCGCCTTGACGGTGCCCTGCGCACCAACCGTCAAGCGCTGAGTATGCGAAATGGAACCCTCGACCCGGCCCTGGATCAACAAATCTTCTTCCGCGGACAAGTCACCCTTGAAATACAACGTCGGTCCCAGGATCGAAGCGCGATCTTTGGCGCTGTCGTATGGATTGCTCATTCAGTATCTCCGTTTGCGGACGTTTTGCAGGCCCCGCGAGACTACCTGGCATAATCGAATTTAAAGTGAGACTTCGATCACGATTATCTTGAGCCGGCGCGCGGTGCCCGCGCCGCTGTCGCCAAAAGCGGACGGTACTTGCAATCAAGACTCGTATTTACTTCAGAGTCAGCTCCACGCGCACTTTGCCGTCCTGGCCTTTCGCCTTGTCATTGGAGACCAGGAACACCCGTGCAGGATCGATCTGCGTGTCCGCCAGCAACGCCTGCTGCACCACGACGGCCCGCTGCTGTCCCAGAGTCTTGAGATCCGCATCGCCGACGGTGATGTGCGCATGCAATTCCTTGCTCAGCAAGTCACTCTTGGCGGCGATCGCATCCGGCTTGGCTTTGATGCTGGTCACCGAATCCGGATACTTGGGTCCGCTCCCGAGGTTCTTCTCATACAGCTGAGTCAGCAGTTCGAGCCTCGACGACGGTTCCATGTCGTCCAGCGCCGGCGGCGCCTGGGTCGCGGCCTTCTTGCCGCCCTTGGCGGTCTGCGCCTCGCGGACCTGCGACAAGAACTGCGCCTCGACGAGCGCGGGACGATCGAGATCGCCCACCCACGCGATCGGTACGTCGATCTTGAGTTGCGGCCGCGCTGCCAATGCTTTCACCACCGTCTTGACCTTGTCGGCGCCGCCGGCGTCCAAGTCGCTCACGCCCGGCTGAAAGTCGATGAATTGCAAATCCGGACCGCCGCCGAACAATGATCCCAGCAAGGCGAAGGGTGCCGTGACCGCCTTTTCCAGAATGTTGACGAAGACCTTCCAGATGATGGGCCACACCTTGAATTGCGGATCATCGAGCGTGCCGTTGACCGGAACATTCAGATCGATCACTCCGTTGCGGTCTTTGAGCAGCGCAACGGCGAGTTTGACCGGCAGGCTCACCGCGTCCTTGCTCGCCGTCTTGTCGCCGAATTCCAGTTGATCGACGATGATGTGATGCTGTGCATCGAGCTTGCCGCCGTCGATTTTGTAGTGCAGCTCCGTGGTGAGCTTGCCCTTGGTGATGTTGTAGCCCGCGAACTTGCCCGAATAAGGATTGAACAGCGTGAGTTCCATGTTGCGGAAATCCAGAGCCATGTCCGTGTAGACAACCGCACTGAACAGATTCACCTCGCCGACGATGGACACCGGCGAAAAGGCGCCCGCCTCGCCGTGAAGGTCCACTTTCGCGCGCGAATCTTCCATGGATGACAGCCCGACGACGGTTCCCTCCAGGGCTTGAATGCCGGCGCTGAAAGTCGGCTGAATCGACATGTCCGTGAAGTTGGCCTGGCCTCCATGCACCACGACTTTCTTGATGGCCATCGGGAAAGGGACCGCCTTGGACTCCGTAGGTGAAGCCGCGCCGGGCTGGGATTTGCGGCGCGCAGCCGCCGTCCGCGATTTCGCCGGTTTGGCGGAGGCCTTGGCAGTCGGCGCGGCGGGCGCCGCAGCCGGCGGTGCCTTAGTCGGCGAGGCCGCCGCGATCCCCGGTGCCGTGGCACTCTTGGCCGGCGACGGGGCGGCGGAGGGCGGCGCGTTCGGTCCGGCGAGTACTCGCTTCACGTTCAAAGTCGCGTCCGGCGCGATGATGACGCGCGCGTACGGCTTGCGCGCGACGATTTGCGCAATGTCCAGCCGGTCCGGATCGTGCTGGAAGTTCAAACCCAGGACTTCCATGCGCTCCCAATTGATGAAATCGTTGCGCAGCGCATTGTCCACCGTGTGCAGATCGGCGACGTTGACGTCGCCGGTGAGTTGCAGGGCGGGTTTCTTCGAGCCGAATTGCACTTTCACATCAGCATTCAGCCGCCCGCTCAGCAGAGTCATGGAGGTGGTCTTCGAGATATACGGTTGGATGGCCGTGAGGTCGATGTTGCTCGGCTTTACGCTCAGATTGAACGACAGCGGCTGGGGCGTGACATCGCCGTTGAGTTTCAGCGATCCCTTGTCGTTGATCTTGGTGTCGAGCGATACGCTCACCGGCCGCGCCAGATCCAAGCTCACTCCCTCGACCTGCAGGGACAGCGGCGCCAGCAACACCTTCGCGGCCGGCGTCGTGCTCCGGTCCTCGGCGGATATGTGCGCATCCTGCAAATCGAATTTGACCAGGTCGAACTGCCAGGGCGCGCCCGATGCGGCCGCCGGCTTCGCGGGGCCTGCAGGGGCCGCGGCTGGCGCAGGGGCTGCGGTGGGTGTCGGCGCCGGGGGCGGGGACGCCGCGGCGGGAGGCGCGGCAGCGAGCTTCAGCAGATTGACCGAGCCGTCGGGTTCCAGCCACGCAATCACCTTGAGGCCGCTGAGGGACAACGACTCGATACGAGCCTGCCGTTTCGCGAGATCCAATGAGGTGCCGCTGACCAGAAGTTGGGGGACGGTGATCCAATCGCTGTCGGATTTCTTGGGCCTCACGCCCAGATCGGAGACGGCGACTTTGGACACGTCCAGCTTCAAGTCCACCGCATCCTTGAGGGCAAACTTATAGGTCGCGGCAACATCGATGGAGCCGGAATTGATCTCAAAGCCGACCTGATCCTCGATGTAGTCCCACACCGTGCGCGCCTGCAGCCCGCCCAATTGAAACTCGCCGTCCGATTCGACCGGCTGCGCCGACAGGTGGCCGTGCCACTCGATTCGTTCGCCGAGCTTGGATACGCCGGTGAAAGTAAATCGTCCGCCGTCGACTCCCGTGGTGAAGTCCCGCAGCTCGAAATTGATGGGCTGCAGCCGCGCCGCGAAATCGGGACGGTTGCGGTCTTCATAGGACACAAGCCCGTCGCTGACTTTGAGCGAGCCGATCCGGATCGCGGGCAACGGCTGATTCTTTTCCCCGGGTTTGGGAGGCGGCGGGGGAACCTTCGGTTTCAGCTGCAATAGATTGAGCGAGCCATCGTGCGCCATGATGGCGTTGACCGACGGCGCCGCAAGGTCGATCGCCGCGAAGGTGTATTCGCGGTGCCAAATCGACGACAGCTCGAAGTCGACGAACAACCGTTGGAACCCGAGCAACTTGTCCCCGCCGGGCACACTCAGCGAAAAGTCCTTGACCTCGAGCTGGAACGTAAACGGATTGAAGTGGATTTCGCCGACGGCCGGAGTGACCCCCAGGGTGGCCGGTATTTCCTTCATCAACTCGGCGCGCAGCAACCTCGGCACCAACACGAAGCCCGCCAACGCGTACAGGCCGAGCAGCAACACAATGACCGCTGCAATTCGGAATGTTTTGGTTTTGATGACTTGCAGCAAATGACTTCCCGCCAAAACGCCGCCCCGCCGACCCCTGGCGGTTAGTCTAGCAAGCCTAACGCTTGTTGCGTTGGATCAGCCGCTTGCGTTTGCGCACTTGCCGGGGTGTCAACGGGTTGCGCTTCCCGGCATAGGGGTTTTCATCGCCGCGGAAAGCGACGCGCACCGGCGTGCCCATCAAATCGAACGCCTTGCGGTAGACATTCACCAGGTAGCGGCGGTAGGCGTCCGGCACACGATCGGTTTGATTGCCGTGAATGACAATCACGGGCGGGTTGCGGCCGCCCTGGTGAGCGTAGCGCAGCTTGATGCGGCGGCCGCTGACCAGCGGCGGCTGATGGCTTTCAATGGCCGCTTCGAGCACGCGGGTCAATTCCGGGGTGCTCATGTCGCGGGTGGCGGCCGCGTACACCTGGCGCACGGCCGCGAACAACTCGCCGACGCCGCTGCCGTGGCGCGCGGAGATGAAATGCAGCGGGGCGAAATCGGCGAATTGCAGGCGTTGTTGAACTTGCTGGCGGATCAGGTCGCGCTGTTCCGTGGGAATGTTGTCCCATTTATTGACGGCGAGCACCACGGCTCTGCCCTGCTCGATGACCGTGCCCAACAAGCTCGCGTCTTGCTCGGCGACGGTGTCGTGGGCATCCATGACCACGACGGCCACGTTTGCCGTCTCGATCGCCTGCAGGGTCTTGATGACGCTGAACTTCTCGACCGCTTCTTCGACGCGCGAGCGGCGCCGCAATCCGGCGGTGTCGATCAACGTGTAGCGCTCGCCGTCGCGCTCGAACGGCACCAGCACAGCGTCGCGGGTGGTGCCGGGTTGATCGAATGCCACCATGCGGTCCTCGCCGAGCAGGCGATTGATCAAAGTGCTTTTGCCGACATTGGGACGTCCGATGACCGCCACCTTGATGCCGGTGACTTCCGGTCCGTCCTGCGGATCCGGCGTCAAACCCTCGAGGACGGTCTCGAGCAGCGAAATCACTCCTTGATCGTGTGCCGCGGCAATCGGCAGCGGTTCGCCCAATCCCAACTGGTGAAAATCGGCCACCGCCATGTCGTGGTCGAAGCCTTCAGTCTTGTTGACCGCCAGGAACACCGGCTTGCCGCTGCGGCGCGCCAGCTGTGCCACGAATTGATCCTGCGGTGTAACGCCTGCGCGGCCATCCACCAGCACGATGAGCCGGTCCGCCTCGCTGATCGCACGCTCGGTCTGCGCGATCATCAAGCTCTCGATGACGTCGGCGTTCTCGACCAGGCCACCGGTGTCCACCACGATACAGGGGACCTCGGTGCGCCTCGCGAAACCATACTGCCGATCGCGCGTGAGCCCCGGCAGGTCGGCGACCAAGGCGTCGCGCGTGCCGGTCATGGCATTGAACAGCGTCGACTTGCCTACATTCGGCCGACCGATCAATGCGACTACCGGCAGCACATTGCCTACGGTGCGGGCGCGGGCGTCGAAGCCGGTGGCTCCGCAGGCGTCGCCGGTGCTTCCGGCGCAGGGGCCGGTTCCGGGGTGTGCGCAGGGGCCGGTTCAGGGGTCGGAGCCGGTGCCGGCACAATCGGCGCCGCGGTCGGGGCCGGTGCGGCCGCCGGCTTGGGGGCAGTCTTGGATGCAGGCGCCGCGTGCGCCGCCGCCGGGTTGGCGCGGTATGCGGCCATCTTGCCGCCGTCGGTCATCACGACCACGGTGTCGTCGATTGCCACGGGCGTATTTGTGACCCGTTCCTTGGCGATGTGCTCGCGCGCGACCAGTTCGCCGGTGGTCTTGTCCAGCCAGTGCACATAGCCCTGATAATCGGCGACCACCACGGCCGTGCTGGTCAGCACAGGGGGGCTCAAGTTGCGCAGTTTCAATTTCTGGTTGCGCCACATTTCCGAACCGTCGCGCTGTCGAAGCGCGACCACAATGCCGTCGGACTGGGTGATGTACAAATTGTCGGCATCGACCGCAAGGCCCCGATAGCTCGACATGTCGTGCGACCACCAGACCTGGCCGGAGTCGGCGGCCAGCATTGCCGTGCGTCCTTGGAAACCGGTGGCAAACACGTTGTCGCCGACCACGTGTACCGCCGAATCGATGTCCACCAACCGGTCGAGTTCGGTGCGGCCATGGGGCGAGGCGAGTGCGGTATCCCAGACCGTGTCGCCGCTGTTGAGCGACACCGCCATGATCTTGCCGTTGTCAAAGCCGCTGATCGCCGCCTCTTTCGAAATGATCGGGGTTGCCGTGCCGCGCAGGCTCAGGCGTGGTACCTGCTGCTCGACCGACCACATTTCCTTGCCGGTGTGCGCGTCCAAGCCATGCAGGCGGCCATCGACCGAGCGCATGACCACGACTTTCTCGCCGATTGCCGGCGTCGACAGCAGTTCGGAATTCACCCGCGATCGCCACAGCTCGCGCCCGCTGGCGCCGTCGAGCGCGATGATGGCACCCTTGCTGGTGCCCACCACCAGCATCCCAAATCCCGCGCCCGGCCCCGCCGAGATCGGCACCTTCAATTTCTTGACCCACAGATGGCGGCCGGTCTCGAGCGCCGTGGCCATCACCACACCCTGGTGAGAAGCGGCAAATACGATGCCGTTGTCGGCCGCCGGACCCAACCCCAGGCGCAGTTTCACTTGCTTCGTGCCGCCGCCGACGCCCTCGCCCCATATCTTCTTCACCGGCAGCGTTTCCGGAAACTTGACCAGCTTTGCCGGCGGCTCGACGTCTTTGTCTTTGCTGCAGCCGGCCGCAATCAACAGCGCCGCGAGCCCCAAGGGAAGCAATGAACGCATCAGGGTTTGGCCTTTTTCAATGTGTCTACGGAAACGGAAGTCATCGGTGCCGGCACTGCACCCAAGTCCTGCAGCTTCAATTCCAGCAATGAGGCATTGATGCCGCCCACATCCGCGGCCGCCAATGCTTGCTGGTACTCGGTCACGGCGTGCGCAAGGTCCTTCTTTGCGAGGTACGCGTCGCCGCGCACCTCGTGGTAGGACGCGGCGAATGCCGCGGGTATCGGATCGGCCAGCAATTTGATCGCCTCTTCCGACTTGCCCTGATCGGTCAGCACCCGCGCGAGCCGCAGGCGGGCAATCTGCCGCAATTCCGTATCCTTGGAATCGTTCATGACCTGCGTCAGCGGCGCAATGGCCTTGTCCAATTGATTCTCGTCGACGTCGAGCCGCGCCAGGGTCAGTTGCGCCTGGTCGGCATACGGTGTGTTCGCATGCCCCTTGATGATCCCCTCGGCGATGCTGCGCGACTTTGCGTGGTCGTTGGTCTGCAGCGCGGCGGTCATGGCGCTGAACTCCGCCGCGGCCTTCAAGCCACGCTCGTTGGTGTATTTGTGGAAATACTGCATCCCGAAGAACACGGCCGCGCCGATCAGAACCCCGCCGGTCAGCCACGGGGCATACTCCGTAAACCAATGCTTGACGGCTTCCAATTGCTCGTCGTCGGTCAAATATTCTTCTGCCATGACTTCTCCGCTACCCGCCCTTGAGACCCAACAAAACCCCCAAGCGTTCACTGATTTGCGCCAGGGGGCATTCCTCCTGCGCCAGTTCCTGGCGCAAGGCCTTCACCGCGACTGCGCCGCGCGCCACTTCGTCATCCCCTAGAACCAGCGCAAACTGTGCCCCGCTCTTGTCCGCACGCTTGAATTGCGTCTTGAAACTGCCGCCGCCGAGATTGATTTGCAATGCGAGACCCGGCCAATCGTCGCGCAATTGCTCCGCCAATTTGAACGCGGCGATCTCGCTGCGTTCCCCCGCCACGATCAAATATATGTGCGGCCGCACGCGCTCGAGGCCCAAACCCTGCTTCTCGAGGAGCATGACGATTCGTTCCTGGCCCATGGCCCAACCGATTCCAGGGGTGGCGGTGCCGCCCAATTGCGCCACCAGGCCGTCGTAGCGGCCGCCGGCACAGACCGTGCTTTGCGAGCCCAGGGCGTCCGTCGTCCACTCGAAAACAGTACGGGTGTAGTAGTCCAGCCCCCGCACCAAGTGCGGCTCGACATGATACTCGATGCCGGCGCTGCGCAGGTGGCCGCACAGCGACTCAAAATGCGTGCGCGACTCCGCATCCAGGGACTCGAGCAAGTGCGGCGCGCCGCGGATGATGCGCTGCATGTCGGGATTCTTGCTGTCGAGTATCCGCAAGGGATTGCCGCGCAGCCGCCGTTTACTGTCCTCGTCGAGGGCGGCCTCGTGCCCGCTGAAATAGGCGATCAGCCGCTCGCGATAGGCCGCGCGCGAGGCAGGGGTCCCCAGAGAATTGATCAGGAGCTTGGTCCGGCTCAGTCCGAGACGCCGCAACAGCCTCGCGGACAGCAATATGATTTCGGCGTCGACATCCGGCCCCTCGAAGCCGAATGCTTCCGCATCGATTTGATGAAATTGACGGTAGCGTCCCGCCTGCGGCCGCTCGCGCCGGAACATCGGCCCCATGCACCAGACACGCAAGCGTCCCTCGCGCAGCATGCCGTTGGAAATGACGGCGCGGACGATGCCCGCGGTCGCTTCGGGGCGCAGAGTGATGTGATCCTCGCCCTGATCGACGAAGCTGAACATCTCCTTCTCGACGATGTCGGTGAAGTCGCCGATCGAGCGTTTGAACAATTGCGTCTGCTCGATCACGGGAACGCGGAATTCCTCGTACCCATAGGCCGCGAATACTTCGCGCGTGATGCGCTCCAGATATTGCCAGGCAGCGATTTGCGCGGGCAACACATCGTGCACGCCGCGCAAGGG
The DNA here is from genome assembly GCA_963811115.1 of uncultured Gammaproteobacteria bacterium. Taxonomy (GTDB): domain Bacteria; phylum Pseudomonadota; class Gammaproteobacteria; order Steroidobacterales; family Steroidobacteraceae; genus Bog-1198. Next base: position 1,039,649 of record CAWEQB010000012.1, on the reverse strand, counting down.
CTCGATGATCTTGCTCAAGGGCGCACTCCGATCAGTCGCTGGGACGCGCGCTATGCGGCGGCGCGCCACCGGGCGCCGCTGGGCTGTGAGCGTCGCGCCGCAGAACCCCGTCCGCACCGGCTTCGAAGCGCGCCACGTCGCCGGCCATGAATTGCGGTCCGATCGCGACCGCCCGGTCGTTGACCTCGAGCTGCACCCCGCTCGCGAATCCTAGGTACACGCGCAGCGGCGCGATTCCGGCGATGGTCTTCATGCTGTTGGCCCGGCCGTTGCCCGCGAACACGCGCCGCCCCGCCGCATCATGCACGTCCACCCACGAGTCGGCGGAGAAACTCAGGCGCAGGCGGGCCCTGCCGACTCCGGCAGTCGCATCGACCTCCGCCGGGGTCGTCTGCGCAGGGGCCGCGCCGGAAACGGGCGGCGCGGCGGCAGGCACGTTCGCCAGAGTCGCGGTGCCGATGACAGGCGGCGCAGCGTCGGCCGCGGCCGGGGCGGAATCGGTTGCCCCGCTCCGCGGAGGCTGCGCTCTGATTCACCGGCACATTCACGCTGTTGACGGCAGCGGCGCCGTGCCGGTGCCATGGCTTCCACCACAGCACTCCGACAGCCAGCAGCAAAACCGCGGCTCCTCCCGCGATGCGCGGCCAGGGGATGTGGCTGACCGCAGCGGGTGATTCGGTGCGCAGCCGCACATTGGCAATGGGCGTCGACGCCGGCTTCGGCGCGTGCGCGCGGGACTCGTAGCCCGCCATGATTTCGTCGGCCGGCAGCCCCAGCAAGGTCGCGTATCTGCGCAAATGTCCCCTGGCATACACCGATGGGCCGATGCGGTCGAAGTTTTCCGCTTCGAGCGCGTCGATGACCCAGCCGTCGAGATGCAACTCGTCGGCTGCCTTCTGCGAACTCAAGCCGCGGCGCTCGCGCTCGGCCTTGAGCCGCGGACCGGTGGCAAGCTCAGTCATCGACTGACGCCCGACCGCATCATCAACGCCTGTTCCGAATTGGGAAATTCAGTCTGCACCCGCCTCGCGTAGCCCGCGGCCGCCGTGGTGTCTCCCAATTTGCGTTCGGCGCGAAAGCCCAGCCAGAGAACCTCGGCGGTGGCGGGATTCACCGCGAGATATTTTTGCACCATCTCGAGCGCCTGGGCGGCGTCGCCGCGGTCGAAATCGATATTGCCGAGTTGCAGCATGGCCTCGGGCAGATTCGGACGAATCGCCAGCGCCTGATTGAAGTAGCGTTCGGCGTCGACCAAATTGCCGACTTCGCGCACGCACACGCCGGCGTTCACCCAGGCCACTTCCGGCGTCTGGTAGAGCGGACTGCGCGCAACCTCGACGAAGAGCTTCTCGCCGGCCGCTGTTTTGCCCGTGCGGCACAAGAATCCCGCATAAGTGTTCTGAATATTCGGGTCGCCCTTGCCCAATCGATACATGGCGGAATAGGCGCGCTCGGCTTTCGACTTCTCGTTCAGCCGCTCGTACACGATGCCGGCCGTCATTTGCACGTCGGCGTTTCCCGGATCCTGACTGAGCGCGGTCTCCATGAAATCGCGCGCCGAAGCCAGTTTGCCGAGCTTCATGTATTCGATCGCGAGCTGCATGTTGGTGTTCGCCTGCACCTCGGGTGAGGCCTTCTTGAAGCCGTTGTCGTGCGAGCAGGCCGCGAGGCCGATCCCCAATATCAAGACGGGCATCTTCAACGTGCTGAACTTCATCGAATCTCCACGGGAGTGCGTGATGCAGTGGTCAACTTCGTGCCGAGGCGCACCAAGGTGCGGTCCGTGACGCGGCCCGCCAATTGGCCGCAGGCCGCGTCGATGTCATCGCCGCGCGTCTTGCGAACCGTCGCGATGACTCCGTGCTCATTGAGAATATCGCGGAATTTCAAGATGACCGGCGCGGGTGAGCGTCGATAGCGCGTGCCGGGGAACACATTGAAGGGAATCAAATTGAGCTTGGCGGGGCGGCCTTTGAGGAGACGCGCAAGTTCCAGCGCGTGCTCCGGTTTGTCGTTCACGCCGTCCAGCATGACGTACTCGAAGGTGACGCTGCGCCCGTTCTGCACCTCGATGTAGTGCCAGCATGCCGCCAGCAGTTCGTCGATCGGATGCTTGCGGTTGATGGGCACGAGTTCGTTGCGCAATTCATCGTTCGGCGCATGCAGCGACACCGCCAGCGCCACATTGCACTCTTCGGCCAATTTATAGATCTGCGGCACCAACCCCGAGGTGCTCAAGGTCACCCGTCGCCGCGACAAATCGTAGCCCAGGTCGTCGAGGAATATCCGCATGGCCGGAACCACGTTGCGGTAGTTCGCGAGCGGTTCGCCCATGCCCATGAACACGATGTTGGTGATGTTGGCCCGGGCATCGCCGCTGCGGCCGTCGCCGTGGCCGGGGCGCGACTCCGCCAGTTCCCGATGCGCGAGCCACACCTGCCCGACGATTTCCGCCACGCTCAGGTTGCGATTGAAACCCTGCTGCGCAGTCGAGCAAAAGCTGCAGTCAAGGGCGCAGCCGACCTGGCTCGAGATGCACAAGGTGCCGCGGTCGGGCTCGGGAATGTAGACCGTCTCGATTCCCTGCACCTCGTCCATGCGCAGCATCCATTTGCGCGTGCCGTCGTTGGAGACCTGCTCGGTCACGATTTCCGGAACCGCGATCCGCGCCACTTCGGATAGCTGTGCGCGGAACTCCTGCTTGAGATCGGTCATCAAGGAAAAATCCGCGGCGCCCCGCCGATAGATCCACTTCATCAGCTGGCGGGCGCGAAACGGCTTGGTGTCGAGGCGCTCAGCCACGAATGCCTCGAGTTCCGCGCGCGGAAGCCCGAGTAAATTCACGCGTTCGCCCGCCGCCAAGATCTGTGTCTCCTTCAGTTCCCCGCTGCTACGCTAGCGCGTACGCGGGCAGAGCTCAATTTCGCGGAAGAAGTAACTGATTTCCCGCGCCGCGGTGTCCGGCGCATCCGATCCATGGACGATGTTCTCGTCGATGCTGGTGGCCAGATCGGCGCGGATGGTGCCCTTGGAGGCCTTTTTCGGGTCCGTGGCGCCCATCACCTCGCGATTCTTGGCGATGGCGCCCTCGCCCTCCAGCACTTGCACCATCACGGGGCCGGAGGTCATGAAGCGCACCAGATCCTTGAAGAACGGGCGCTCGCGGTGCACGGCGTAAAAACCCTCCGCCTCCGTCTGCGACAGATGCATCATGCGCGCCGCCACCACCCGCAAGCCCGCCTGTTCGAACCGGCGATAGACATCGCCGATCAGATTACGGCCGACGCCGTCCGGCTTGACAATGGAAAGAGTGCGCTCGATGGGCATGACAACCTCGGGTAAATATTGGGGAATTCGCCCCTTGGGGGGCCGACAAAGACCGCGAAGTGTACTGGAGAGGGCCCGCTCTAGCAATCAGGATGACAACCGAAGTCCCTGTATTACTTGGGAAAACCCCTAAGGAAAGGAATCCTGCCCGGCCCGCGCCGGGAATGTCCGGCGGGCGTTTCTAGACGTTAAAACTCTCGCCGCAGCCGCATTCGCCCTTGGCCTTCGGATTTTGGAACTTGAAGGCCTCGTTTAGGCCCTGTTTGACGAAATCCACCAAGGTCCCGTCGATCAGCGGCAAGCTCAAGGGATCCACCACCACTTTCACGCCCCGGGCTTCAAAAACCGCGTCGTCCGGGTGAATTTCGTCCGCATAATTCACGACATATGCGAACCCCGAACAACCTGTCTTCTTGATGCCCACCCGCAAGCCCAAGCCCGTTCCGCGTTGCGCCAAGTGAGATCGCACCCGATCAGCCGCCGACTCCGTCAACAAAATCGCCATACCGTGCCGTCCTCCTAACCACGGCCGCAAATCCGGCCGTTGGGCTATACATAACACGCCACCGCCCCGCGCGCACGGAACCAGAGCGCGTTTTTTTTCACACCCAAAGCAGGGCTGTACCGGGTCATTCATGGGGGCGGCCAAGCCGCTACTCAATGGTCGCCGTGGTGCTCGCACGGGTTATCGCAGCGCACGCACGCCAACCACGCATCCTCGATGATGAGCAGCCGTCCGCGTTTCTCGACCGGCACGGCGAAGCGTTCGCTCAACTGCGCCACGCTCTCCGGCAGCTGGAGCCGCAGCTGGCTACCGGGGGCGTGCTCGGCAACCCACGCAGCCGCCGCGATGGTGTGCGGACAGCCGAAGGCCAGAAATCGCGCCGCCTGGATGATCCCCGCGTCGGCTCGCACATCGAATTGCACCCAGGTTCCGTGCGCGCGGTCGCCGGCAGTGCCGCGCCAGGTGCCGGGACCGGTGAGCACCCCCACGGCCGGAGTGTTCTCGAAGTACTCCCGTGTGACCTCGTTGTAGTTCACCCGCCGCCCACCCTGCGCAGGCGGGATACCGCTTGGGCCACGGTGGCGACGGCGTCGTCGACATCGCGTTCGCCGGTGTTGCGCCCCAGGCCGAACCGCAAGCTGCTCTCGCTCAACACGTCATCGCGGCCCAGGGCACGCAATACGTACGAGGGCTCGCGCAGCGCCGACGTGCAGGCGGAGCCGGTCGAAACCGCCAAGCGTCCCCGTACCGCGGCCAGCAAGCTCTCGCCCTCCACGCGCTCGAATGACACATTGAGCAGATGCGGCACTGAATGCTGCGCGTCCCCGTTGCGCAGCACGCCGCCGAGCGCCGCCAATCCCTGCCACAACCGTTCACGCAGCGGCGCCAGCCGTGCGGCTTCCGATTGCAGCGCATCGCGCGCCAGCTCGAACGCCATCCCCATGCCCACCACCTGGTGGGTGGCCACGGTGCCCGCGCGCAGGCCCCGCTCCTGCCCGCCGCCGAATTGCCGGGCGCGCAATCGCACCGGCTCCCGCCGCCCGCCGTCACCGCCCGCGCCGCCGCCGCCACCGCCCGCGCCACCGCCGCCCGCGCGAAAGACGCCGCGCGACACCAGCAGGGCACCCACTCCCTTCGGGCCGTACACCTTGTGCGCCGACAGCGACATCAGGTCCACGCCGAGATTCGCAAAATCGATGGGGCACTTGCCGGCGCTCTGCGCCGCATCCACATGCAGCCGCGCGCTGCCCTGCTGCGCGCAGATCCCGGCAATGCGCGCGATGTCCTGGATGACGCCGATCTCATTGTTGACCTGCATGATGGACACCAGCACGGTGTCCGCCTGCAATGCCGCGGCCACCTGCTCGGGTTGAATGAGGCCGCCGCCACCTGGTGTCAGGTAGGTGACCCGCCAGCCGCGACGCTCGAGTTCGCGGCAGGGATCGAGGACCGCCTTGTGCTCGGTGCGGGCGGTGACGATATGCCGGCCGCTCTCGCCGTAATATTCGGCGACCCCGAAAATCGCCAGGTTATTCGCTTCCGTGGCGCCCGAAGTCCACACCACCTCTTGGGGCGCCGCCCCCACGCTCGCCGCCACCTGTGCGCGCGCCGTCTCCACCAATGCCGCGGCGGCATCACCGTATGCATGGCTGGTCGAGGCCGGATTGCCGTACGACCCCTCCGCGGTGAGGCATTTCGCCATTGCCGCGGCCACCCGAGGATCGACGGGGGTGGTCGCCGCATGGTCCAGATACACGGGACGGCTCATTCGCACCTGCCCTGCTCATCGCGCAAGCGCTGCGAGGACTGACCCCGCCGGCCCTGCACCGCGCTCAGGATGCCGCGCATGATGTTGAGTTCGTTGCGGTCGAGCTGGGCGCGGTTGAACAATCGGCGCAATCGTTCCATGAGGTGTCCGGTGCGATCGTCGAAATCGATCTCCTTCAGAACCTGGAGCAGGTGTACGTAAAAATGCTCGACGTCGCCCGACGGGGCCAGCGGCAATTCCAGTTGGGTGTGCGATTGCGGCTGCTCGCGCGACATGTAGAGCTCATAGGCCAGGAGCTGCACCGACATCGCCAGATTCAATGAGCAATACTCGGGATTGGCGGGGATGCGCACCAGCACATTGCAATAATTCAGGTCTTCGGTGCCGAGGCCGTAGCGCTCCGATCCGAACAGCAGAGCCGCGCGGTCTTCTGCGGGCAGGCCGACAATACGTGCGGCGACATCGCGCGGCGTGTTGAAATCCCAATGGTACGACCGCGGGCGCGATGTCGTGCCCGCGATGAATCCGCAGTCGCTGATCGCTTCCGCCACCGTGGCGGCGACGCGCGCACCGGCCAGAATGTCGTCCGCGCCGGCCGCCAGAGCGTTCGCTTCGGCATGCGGAAAGGCGCGCGGCCGGACCAGCACCAAGTCGGAGAGAGCCATGTTCTTCATGGCGCGCGCGACCGACCCGATATTGCCGGGATGGCTTGGATCGATGAGGACGATGCGAACGAGGGCCGTCATGCTCTGTTATTCTAGCGCCAGCTTATGCAACCACTGCTCAATATCGGCATGCGTGCCGCCCGGCGCGCCGGTGATCTGATCGTCCGCAGCCTGTCGCGCCTCGATTCCCTTAAAATCGACAGCAAGGGACGCAACGATTTCGTCACCGACATCGACCGCAAGGCCGAAGCCGACATCATCGCGACCATCCGCCGCAGCCACCCGCAGCATGCGTTCCTCGCCGAAGAAGGCGGCCGCAGCGGCGACAGCGAGTTCGTCTGGATCATCGATCCGCTCGATGGCACCACGAATTTTCTGCATGGTTTCCCCACATTTGCCGTGTCGATCGCGCTCGAGCACAAGGGACGCCTGCAGCACGCGGTGGTCTACGATCCCATGCGCCAGGAATTCTTCACCGCCTCGCGCGGCGACGGCGCCCAGCTCGAGGGCAAGAAGATCCGCGTCAGCACCCAGCGCACGTTGGAGGGCGCGTTGATCGGCACTGGATTTCCGTTTCGCAGCGGCGACCATGTCGATGCCTATCTCGCCATGCTGAAGGTCGTCATGGCCACCGCCGCCGGCGTGCGCCGCCCGGGCGCGGCGGCGTTGGACCTAGCCTATGTGGCCGCCGGACGCATCGATGGTTTTTGGGAATTCGGCCTGTCCCCCTGGGACACAGCGGCCGGGACGCTGCTGATTCAAGAGGCCGGCGGACGCGTGGGCACGCCCGCCGGCTCCGAATATGCGCTCGGACCCAACGTCATTGCCGGCAATCCGAAGGTGTACCAGGCCTTGCTCGAGGCGCTCGGGCCGCTCACTCCGGCGGCCCTGCGCACCTGACGGTTTGCCGCCAGGAGCCTGTCTGAGGAATCCCCGTGGCCGCGGATTCCTCAGACAGGCTCCTAGTCGCACGGGTTGGCACCAGGCATACTGCCGCACCCAGGCAGGCCCGAAAATCATTAGAATTCCGAGGGAGAACGCATGAGTCTGTTCCGCACCAAACCGATTGACGTGAATGCCGATACGGGCTTGAAACGCTGCCTTGGCGCCTTCGACCTGACCATGCTTGGCATCGGCTGCATCATCGGCACGGGCATTTTCGTGCTCACCGGCGTGGTCTCGGCGCAGCATGCCGGTCCGGCGATCGTGCTGTCGTTCGTTCTGTCCGGCATTGCGTGCGCTTTCGCCGCGCTCTCCTATGCCGAACTCGCCGGCGCCATTGGCGGCGCCGGCAGCGCCTACGGTTATGCCTATTCCGGCATCGGCGAACTGATCGCGTGGATCATCGGCTGGGACCTGATACTGGAATACGCCATCGCAACCTCCACCGTGGCCATCGGCTGGTCCGGATATTTCGGCAAAATCCTCGAACTCCTCGGGCTGCATCTGCCGCACTCGCTGACCAACGCGCCGCTCGACGGCGGCATCGCCAATGTGCCGGCCATGGTCATCGTGCTGGCGCTGTCCGTGCTGCTGTCGATCGGCGTGCGCGAATCGGCCCGCTTCAATACCGTGATGGTGTTCGTCAAGCTCGCCGCCGTTGTGATCTTCATCGTGGTCGCGGCGCCGCACGTCAATCCGGCCAACTGGCATCCCTTCGTTCCTCCCCAGGTCATCGACGCCGCGGGCGATTCGCACTTCGGCTACGGCGGCGTGCTCACCGGCGCCTCGCTGATCTTCTTCGCCTACATTGGCTTCGACGCGGTGTCCACCGCGGCGGAAGAAACCGTCAACCCGCAGCGCAACCTGCCCATCGGCATCATCGCCTCGCTTATCATCTGCACCGTGCTGTACATCCTCGTCTCCGGCATCCTGACCGGCGTGGTGCACTACGACCAGATTGACGTCAAGGCACCCATCGCCGATGCGCTCAAGCAGCTCGGCATCGGCTGGGCCGAGGCACTGATCTCCATCGGCGCCCTGGCCGGCATCACCACCGTGATGCTGGTGCTCTACTTCGGCCTGACCCGTGTGGTGCTGGCGATGTCCCGCGACGGACTGCTGCCGAAGCCCATGGCCATCGTGAACCCGAAATCTCAGACGCCGGTGCGCCTGATATTGGGATCCGGTGTGGCCATCGCGCTGATCGCCGGTCTCTCGCCCATCGGCAAGGTGGCGCAATTGGTGAATCTGGGAACGCTCGCCGCATTTTTCATGGTGTGCGCTAGCGTCATCGTGCTGCGCAAGACCCGTCCGGAACTCAAGCGTCCGTTCCGCACGCCGTGGGTACCGCTGGTGCCGCTGCTCGGCATGGGTTTTTGCGCCTTCCTCATGGCGGGGCTGCCGGCCATTACCTGGGAAGCTTTCTTCATCTGGTCCGCCGTCGGACTGGCGCTGTTCTTCCTGTACTCACGCAGTCATAGCGAGCTCGCCGAACAACCCTGACAGCGGAGGGTTCTGCTAAGTTTCGCGGCGGCGGCGCAAGCGAATGTTGACCCATTCCACGACCGCCGAGAACGCCATCGCGACATACACATAGCTGTGGGGTATGTCCACGTCCAAGGCCTGCGCGATCAGCGTGATTCCCACCAGGACCAGCGACGCCAGCGCCAGCACCTTGAGCGTCGGGAAACGTTCGATGATGCGGCCGACCACCGGCGACACCACCATCATCACCGCCACCGACGCAACGATGGCCGCGATCATGACTTCGATGTGTTTCGAGAGACCGATGGCCGTGAACACCGAATCGAGCGAGAACACGATGTCGATGAGGCCGATCTGCAGGATGATCAGCCAGATGCTGTTCGCCGAGCTGGGTCTGCGGATCTCCACCTTGCCGCTCAGCATGCTGAGAATTTCCATGGGGCTTTTCACGATCAGGAACAGGCCGCCGCCGAACAGGACCAGATCCCGTCCGGAAATTTCGTTGCCGAGCACGGTAAACAACGTGGCACGCAGCGACGCCAACCAGGTGATCGAAAACAGCAGCGCGATACGCGTCACCATGGCAAATCCGAGGCCGAGAAACCGCGCGATCTGGCGCTGCGAGCTCGGCAGCCGGTCGACCAGAATTGCGAGGAAAATAATGTTGTCGATGCCGAGTACGATTTCCAGAACCGCGAGCGTCAGGAACGACAGCCAAACCTGCGGATCGGTTAGTAGTTCCATGGAGTCACTCTATGGGTCGGGCGCCCGCAGGGCAAGCCGGCCGCCTCGGCATGCTCGGACAGGTTCCTAGGGCAGTCCGTCCACTTCCTCGGGCTTGGTCAGCTTGCGCTCCAACAAATCGTCGGTACGCAGTCCAAAATCCAGAGCCAGTGCCGCGGAGATATATATCGACGAATAGGTGCCGGCGAGGATGCCGATGACCAGCGCCGCGGAGAACGCATGCAGAGTCTCGCCGCCGAAGAACAGCAGCGCCAGCACGACCAACAAGGTCACCAACTTGGTCATGATGGTTCGCGACAGCGTCTGGTTGATGGATTCGTCGATGACCTGCGCGATGCTGAGCTTGCGCGCAGTTCGGGCGCGCTCGCGAATTCGGTCGAAAACGATCACGGTATCGTTCAACGAATAGCCGATGACCGCGAGAATGGCCGCGATTGCCGTCAAATCGAAGGTCATCTGGGTGAGCGCGAAGAATCCCACCACGCAGATTGGATCGTGCAGCACGGCGAGAATCGCGCCGCACGCAAGCTTCAGCGTGAATCGGAACAGCACATAGATCAAGATCAGAACCAATGTGGCGAACAACGCCCAGCCGCCCTTGACGAACAGCTCCTGTCCCACCTGTGGCCCGACCACTTCCGTACTTTGCAGCTTGACGCCGGGCGAGACCGTGCCGAAAACCTGCAAGATACGCGCGCCGATCTGGTCGCCCTTGGCACCGGGGTCAGGCGGCAGGCGGACCCGGATGTCGCGCGAACTACCAAACGCCTGCACCTGCGCGGTCGCCACTCCCGCCTTCGCCAATGTCGTGCGCAGCGATTCGATATTGGGCGCCTGCGGAAAGTTGACATCGACCACCACGCCGCCGGTGAAATCCACCCCGAGATTCAAACCGCGGAGCACGACCAGCCCGATCGAGGCCATGATTAGGAGCGCCGACAACCCGTACCACACCTTGCGGGTGTGCATGAACGGGAAACGCGTTACTTTATGAAAGAATTCCATGTATCTGCCTCGGGTCGGGTTCTCAAATCGAGAGCCGGTCGACCTTGCGTTTTCCGCCGTAAATAACCTGCACCAGAGCCCGGCTGCCCATCACCGCGGTGAACATCGAGGTGATGATTCCGAGCATCAGCACGACGGCGAAGCCGCGCACCGCGCCGGCGCCAAACAGCCACAGCACCAGACCCGCGATGAACGCCGTAACGTTGGAGTCGGCGATGGCGGAGAACGCGCGGTCGAAACCCGCGGTGATCGCCGCGCGCGGCGACACGCCGTTGCGCAATTCTTCGCGGATGCGCTCGTAGATCAAAATATTGGCGTCCACAGCCATGCCCACGGTCAGCACCACCGCCGCGATTCCCGGCAGGGTCAGCGCCACGCCACCGAGCAATGACAGCAGGGCCGTGAGCAGCACCACGTTGGCCACGAGGGTGATATCCGCGATCAGGCCGAAGACCTTGTAATAGATGGCCATGAAGATGAATGCGGCCAACATGCCGAACACCATCGCGTTGACGCCCTTATCGATGTTGTCCTGACCCAGGCTGGGGCCGATGGCCCGCTCTTGGATCGGTGTGACCGGCGCCGCCAATCCACCGGCGCGCAGCAGCAACGCCAGTTCCCGGCCTTCGATGGGATTGACGCCGGTGATCTGGAAGTTGTTGCTGAATACGCCGCGAATGGTGGCGCGGTTGATGACCTCTTCGGTGGTACGGTCGACCATGACCCCTTCCGCGTTCTTCTCGCGCGAGCGGTCGATGAACACCACGGCCATCAAGTGACCGATGTTCTCCTGCGTGTTCTTCAGCATCTTTGCCGCGCCCCGGGGATCCAGTCCCACCGACACCGCAGGCCCATCCTGGGTATTCGGCTGGAATGAGGCGTCGGTCAATTGATCGCCCGTGACCACCACCTCGCGCTTCAGCAGCACCGGCTGCTTGTCGCGGGTGTAGAACAGCTTGGAGCCCAGCGGTACCCGCCCGGTGCCCGCCGCCTCGAGCGGATTGTTGCTCTCATCGACCATGCGAAATTCCAGGGTCGCGGTCTTGCCGAGGATCTTTTTGACCTCGGCCGAGTTTTGCAGCCCGGGCAATTGAATGGAGATGCGGTCCACTCCTTCGCGCGCCACCTGGGGCTCGGAGACCGCAAGTTCGGGACTGTTGAGGCGATTGCGCAGAATCACGATATTTTGCTGGAGGGCGTAGTCCTGGCGCTCCTTGATTTCCTGCGGCGTCAGTTTCAATTCCAGGGCGGGTGCGCCGTCGACCGTCGTTTCGGTCAGATTCAAGTTGCGGCTATCCGCCAGGATGGCCGCCTTGCCCCTGGCCAGGCTGTCGGCGTCGCGGAACAGAACGCGGACGCGATTCGTCGGATAGTCCACCTGCACGTCCTGGTACGCCACCCGCGCATTGCGCAACGAGGCGCGAAAATCCTGCTCATGACGATCGAGCAGCTGCTTCACGGCGCCCTGCACGTCGACTTGATAAACCAGGTACACGCCGCCGCGCAGGTCCAGGCCCAGCTTCATCGGGCTCAAGCCCAGATTGCGCATCCACTCCGGAACGCGCGATGCCTTCGACAGGGCGATGGTGAATTGATTGGGCCGCGCTTCGTTGATCAGATCGCGAGCCTTCAGTTGATCCTGGGTGCTGGCGAAACGCAGCGTCAGTCGTCCCTGCTCGAGGAATGCGCCGGTGGGGTTCACTCCCTTGTCCTTGAGCAGTTGCGCTACCGACGTGCGGTCGCTGTCGAGCACCGCCGCGCGATCGCGCGCCAGCTGCAATGCGCTTTCCTCGCCGAACAAATTGGGCACCGCCAGGAAAATCCCGATGAGCATCACGATCGCGACCAACGCGATCTTCCAGCGCGGATACGAAATCATGCGTTCTTGACCGTGCCCTTGGGGAGGACCTGCGCGACTTGAAATTTCTGCAGCTTGACGTTGACGCCGCTGGCGATTTCCAAGGTCAGGAACTGCTCGCCCACCTCGGTCACCTTGCCGAGGATGCCGCCGGTGGTCGCCACTTCATCGCCCACGGCAACCTTGGACAGCATTTCGCGCTGTTCCTTGGCGCGCTTGTTCTGCGGCCGGATGAGCAGGAAGTAGAACGCCACCAACATGAGGAGAATTGGCCACATGCCCAGCAGGCCGCCGCCAAAGCCCCCCGCCGGTGCCCCGCCGGCCGCCTGTGCATTTGCCGTACTTATCAGGAAATCCATAGTGTTACACTCGCTTTTTGCAGCGGACGCCGCGACACAAAGCGGCGTAGTATACAGCAGCCGCACCCAAACTTAACGCGGGTTTCCGGCTGCCTGCAATGCATAGAACTCATCGGCGTAGGCCTCGAGCCGGGCCGTCTCGATCGCCTGCCGAATCTCTCTCATCAATCGTTGGTAGAAGTGGAGATTATGAATGGTGTTGAGGTGCGAACCCAATATTTCGCCGCACTTGTCCAGGTGCCGCAGGTAGCTGCGGCTGTAGTGCCGGCAGGTGTAGCACTCGCATCCCTCCTCGATCGGACCGGTCTCTTTCTGGTGGGCCGCATTGCGAATGTTCACCACACCGCCGCGTGTGAACAGGTGGGCGTTTCGCGCATGCCGGGTCGGCATCACACAGTCGAACATGTCGATGCCGCGCCGCACCGCTTCGAGAATGTCCTCCGGCCGTCCCACACCCATCAAATAGCGCGGTTTGCCCGGCGGCATCAGGGGCAACAAGCATTCGAGCACGCTTTCGCGCTCCCCTTCGCTTTCGCCCACCGCGAGGCCGCCGACCGCGAGCCCGGCAAAGCCGATCTCCTCGAGCCGGTCCAGGGACTCCAGGCGCAGCTGCGGGTAGACACCGCCTTGCACGATGCCGAACAGGGTGCCGGGCGGCGGCGTGAGGTAGTACTCGCGAAACCCGCGCGCCGCCCAACGCATGGACAATTCCATGGACATCCGGGCCTGCGCCTCGGTCGCCGGATACGGCGTGCATTCGTCGAAGCTCATCGCCACATCGGCGCCCAAAACCCGCTGGATGCGCATGGATACTTCGGGAGACAGGAATACCTGTGCGCCGTCGACCGGGGAGCGGAAATGCGCGCCCTCCTCGGTGATCTTGCGCATTTCGGCCAGGCTCCATACTTGAAAGCCGCCGGAGTCCGTGAGGATGGGTCGCCGCCAATGCATGAAGCGATGCAAACCTCCATGCGCTTCGATCACCTCGAGACCCGGCCGCAGGTACAGATGAAACGTATTGCCGAGAACGATTTCGGTGCCGATGCTTTCCAGATCTTCCGGCGTCATCGCCTTGACCGTGCCGTAAGTACCCACCGGCATGAATGCCGGCGTCTCGACGCGGCCGCGGGCAAATTCAAGCCGGCCGCGCCGCGCCGCGCCGTCTCGCGCGAGCAGCTCGAATCGCATCGCCCCGGTATGGTCGGGATTCATGGCGGAGCGAGCGCCGACGCTGGCGGAATCAGGAACATCGCATCACCGTAGCTGAAAAATCGGTAACGCGCCTGCACTGCATGAGCGTAGGCCGCAAGCAACGTCTCGCGCCCGACGAAGGCCGAGCACAACATCAACAAGGTCGATTCGGGCAGGTGAAAATTGGTGAGCATGGCATCCACGGCGCGAAATCGATGGCCCGGTTTGATGAAAATGCGCGTCGCTCCGCGGTAAGGCGCGAGCCGCGCCCGCCCAACCGGCGCAGCGGCCGCTGCGGCGTCCGCAGCGCCGGCCGCAGCCGTCTCCAGACTCCGCACCACCGTGGTGCCCACCGCAATCACACGGCCGCCCGCCGCGCGTGCATCATCGATCGCATCGCAGGTGGCCGCGGGAACCTCGAGAAATTCCTCGTGCATTGCATGGGCCTCGATGTCGTCCACCCGCACCGGCTGAAAGGTCCCGGCGCCGACGTGCAGAGTGACGAAGGCATGCCGCACATTGCGCCTCTCGAGCGACGCGAAAATCTCGGCGTCGAAATGCAGCCCCGCTGTCGGGGCCGCGACGGCGCCCGGCGCTCGTGCATACACGGTCTGGTAGCGCTCGCGATCGATGCTTTGCGGGGCTCGCGCAATATAGGGCGGCAGCGGCATGGCACCGTGCGTCTCGAAGAACGGCACCACCTCGCATGAGAACTGCAAGTGGAACAAATCACTTTGTCTTCCGAGCATGCGTGCGCTTTGTCCGCCGGCGAGCCGCACCAGCGCACCGGTCTTCAGACCCTTGCTCGCCCGCAGATGCACCAGCGCGGTGGTCGTGGTCAGGGCCCGCTCGAGCAGGATTTCGACGCGGCCGCCGCTCTCCTTGATGCCGAAAAGCCGCGCGGCAATCACTCGTGTATCGTTGAAAATCAGCAAGTCCCCGGCGTTCAGCAGCGAGGGAAAATCGCGAAATTGGAGGTCCTTGCGCACTCCCGCGGCCGCATCCAGCAGCAGCATGCGGCTGGCGGAGCGCGTCGCGGCGGGTTGTTGGGCGATGAGTTCCGGGGGCAGCTCGAAGTGGAAGTCAGTTCGCCGCATGTATGCCGGGCATTCTACCAAGGCTGGCAATCGCATATAATGCCCGGCCTGGCATGCCCGGATGGCGGAACTGGTAGACGCGCCGGACTCAAAATCCGGTTCCCTGAAAAGAGTGTGGGTTCGATTCCCTCTCCGGGCACCAGAATTTTTTAGAGTGACACCTTTGAATTTCTGCAGCAACTGCGGCTCACCCGTTGAATTCAAGGTCCCCGCGGGGGACCACCTGCCGCGCTTCGTATGCACGAGCTGCGGCATGGTCCACTACAAGAACCCGCTGTTGGTGCTCGGCTGTGTGCCCGAGTGGCAAAGCAAGATCCTGCTGTGCCGCCGCGCAATTGAACCGCGTCTGGGGTATTGGACGGTGCCGGCGGGTTTCATGGAGAACGGCGAGACCATGCAGGCCGCGGCCGCGCGGGAATGCTATGAAGAAGCACTGGCGAAGGTCGAAATCGGCTCGCTGCTGGCGGTGGCGAGCGTGACCGGCGCGGGCCAGGTGCATGTGATGTTCCGGGCCAAGCTGCTGCAACCCGAGTTCGCGCCGGGACCCGAGAGCCTGGAGGTCGGTTTGTACGGCGAGGCGGAGATCCCCTGGACGCAATTGGCGTTTCCGAGCGGGGAATTCACCTTGCGCAAATATTTCGAGGATCGCAACGCCGGGCGCGAAGGCCATCATTTCGTCGAGTTGAGCCGCCGGCTGAAATCATGAGCCCGCGGCTGTGGCAGAATAGTACGCGCGCAATCGATCAACACACCAACAGGTCATAGAAGGGTAAGTCATGGCATTCGTGGTCACCGAAACCTGCATCAAATGCAAGTATATGGATTGCGTGGAGGTTTGCCCGGTCGATTGCTTCCACGAAGGCCCGAATTTCCTGGTGATCGATCCCGATGAGTGCATCGACTGCACGCTGTGCGAGCCGGAATGTCCGGTGGAGGCCATTTTCTCCGAAGAAGAAATTCCGGACGGCCAGGAGAGCTTTCTCAAACTGAACGCGGAGCTGGCCAAAAAATGGCCGGTCATCAGCGAGAAGAAAGACGCGCCGGCCGACGCCAAGCAATGGGAAGGCGTGCCGGACAAGCTCAAACTGCTGGAGCGCTAGGAGCCTGTCCCCGGCCCGGCGGGCGGTCAGCGCTTCGCCAATTGCAGATCTTTGAGTTGCTGAACGAGTTCGCGCGGCGGCATGTAGCCGGCGAGGTAGTCGCCGCGTTCCGTGACGATGGCGGGCGTGCCGCGCACGCCGATGTTTTGGCCCAAGGCATATTCACGGGCGACCGGATTCTCGCAGGTCTTGGTCAAATCCAACTTCGCGCCGAGCTTTGCCTGGGTTAGCGCTTCGTTGCGGTTCGCCGAGCACCATACAGCCTCGGCTTTCTTCCAGCTCTCCGTGTTGGGGCCGCTGCGCGGGTAGAACATGTAGCGTACGCGGACTCCCAAGCGGTTCAACTCCGCCATGTCGCTGTGCAGCTTGCGGCAAAAGCCGCAATCGACATCGGTGAACACGGTGATCGTGTACTGCGGGTTCTTGGGCGAAAAAATCACCATCTGCGATTCGGGGACCGCGGTGATCATCGCGCTGCGCGCGCGCGTGCGCAGCTCCTCGGTGAGATTTTCACGCGTGCCCATGTCGTAAACATTGCCGTCGATGAAATACTTGCCGTCGGCGGTCAGGTAGCTGATGTCGGCACCCTGCATGTATTCGTAGAGTCCGGGAATCGGCGACGGCCTCAAGTCCTCCAATTTGGATCCGGCCGGCAGCAGCTTGAGCAATGCCGCGCGCGGATCGGCAACCGGCACGCTCGGCGCCGCCGGCCCCTGCTCGGCCGCAGGCGCCGGCGGCGCCAGTCCGGCCACGCACAGGACCAAAGCGAGGGTGGGAAGAATTCTCATCATGCTTGAGGCTCCAGCGAATCTTGATCGTTCGACCCTGCGCCAACCGTAAGGTTCACGCAATTCTAACAGACGATCGCGGGAGATTAGCCGCGCGGATGGTGCTGCGAATGCAGCTCTTTCAGACGTTCGCGCGCGACGTGCGTGTAAATTTGAGTCGTCGACAGATCGCTGTGTCCGAGAAGCATCTGCACCACGCGGAGGTCGGCGCCGTGATTCAACAGGTGGGTCGCGAAGGCATGGCGCAGCGTATGCGGCGAAAGCTCCTTCTCGACGCCGGCCTTTTTGGAATAGCGTTTGATGATGTGCCAGAAGGCCTGCCGGGTCATGCGGTCGCCGCGCCGGGTCGGAAACAGGTAGTCCGTCTGCCGTTCCAGCAATATTTCGACGCGCGGTCCCTGCATGAATTGCTGCAGCCACTTTACCGCTTCTTCGCCGAGCGGAATCAGACGCTCGCGGTTTCCCTTGCCCACCACGCGCATCACGCCTTGATTGAGATTGACCTGATTGTGCTTCAGGCTGACCAGTTCCGAGACCCGCAAGCCCGTTGCATACAGCACTTCCAGCATGGTTCGGTCGCGGTGTCCCAGGGGATCCGACACGGTCGGCGCCTCGAGCAATGAATCGACTTCTGCCTCGGTCAAGGACTTCGGCAGGGACCGGCCGATTTTCGGCATGGCAATTTGCGCAGTCGGATCGAGTTGGATCAATCCTTCGCGCATCATGAAGCGGAAGAATCGACGGAAACTCGACAGCTGTCGCGCCGTGGACCGGGGCCTCGATCCGCCCTCGACCCGCGCCGCGATGAACCCCAGTAATTCGATGCGCGTGGCCTTGAGCAATGCGCTGTCGCGCTCTTCCAACCAGCGTGCAAGTGCGGTCAAATCGGCGCGGTAGGCGGCCAGGGTATTCGCGGACAAACCGCGCTCCAGCCACACGGCATCGAGAAAGCGTTGCAAGGCGGGATCCGCCGCCTCACGCGCCGCGGGTACCGCTGCGCCCGTGGTGCGTGTATAAACCGTCCGTTTCAAAGCCGTCGCCATAGTTTTCCGCGGGTGTAGTCGCACGAAATGGTGCGGTATAAGCGCGCAGGAGCCAGTATGCGAGGGGTCCCTCCGGGTCGGCGTGACCAGAATCACAGTACAGTTAAGTATTAACATAAGGAGAACCAGATCACAGAAGTCAAACAGGCGAGCCCGTGGACGCCCGCGCAGGTGCTGTACCTCGCCTACTGCCTCGTGGTGTTCATAGCGATGGGTTTGACCGTGCTGGCCGTCAATCTGTTCATTCCGAGCCTGCGTCGGCGCCGGCTGGTGGCCGGGGCGTTTTCGCGCGCTTTTCTGCATCTGGCCGGCATCCCCTTCGTCGTCGAGGGGCTGCAGCGGCTGCCCCGGGTGCCCTGCGTGGTGGTGGCCAATCATGCGAGCTACATCGACGGCTTGGTCGCGGCCGCGGCGCTGCCGCCCGACTTTGCCTTCGTGATCAAGAAGGAAATGGTACGGGTGCCCCTAGCCGGCCTGCTGCTCCGACGTTTGGGCTCCCAATTCGTCGAACGCTTCGACCGGCACAAGGGTGGGGTCGATACGCGCCGCGTCCTGAAGCTGGCGGCCACCGGCCAGTCCCTGGTCTTCTTCCCCGAGGGCACTTTCACCAAGGCCGCCCAGGTCGGCAAATTCCACGGCGGTGCGTTCGTGACGGCAACGCGCTCCGCCATGCCGGTGGTCGCGATGGCCATTTGCGGCACCCGGGCGGTTCTACCGCCGGGCGAAATCCGGATCCATCGTGCCCCGATTCGCGTTGAAATACTTGAAGTTATGGATGCGCACGATGCCCGGCACCGTAGCCGCGACGTGATCGCGAGCGCCGTCGGTGAGCCGCTGACGCCCTAACCCAGGCCTCACGGCTATAATGGACCATCCCCTGCAAACCCATGGAATGCCACATGCCTGATCCAGTCGTCATTTTGGCTGCCCGCCGCACCCCGGTCGGCGCCTTTCAAGGCGCCTTCGCCGGCGTCACTGCCCCGCAGTTGGGATCGGTGGCGATCAGGGCGGCGCTCGCCGATTGCGGCGTCCCCGCCGCGCAAATCGACGAGGTGATCTTGGGCTGCGTTCTGTCCGCGGGAATCGGCCAGGCGCCGGCGCGACAGGCAGCCCTCGGCGGCGGTATTCCGGCGAGCGTCCCGACCACGACGGTCAACAAGATGTGCGGTTCCGCAATGCGCGCGGTGATGTTGGGCTGCGATCAACTTCTCGCCGGGAGCGCTCAATGGGTGGTCGCCGGCGGAATCGAATCCATGACCAATGCACCCTACCTCCTGCCCAAGGCCCGTGCCGGCTACCGCATGGGGCACCAGGAAGTGTTGGACCACATGTTCTACGACGGATTGCAGAGTCCCTGGGATGGTCAGCTCATGGGGTGCTTCGCCGAGGCCACATCGGAGCAGTATCACTTCAGCCGCAAGGACCAGGATGAATTCGCCGCCGAGTCGGTGCGCCGGGCGCTGGCCGCGATCGGGAGCGGTGCCTTCTCAGCCGAGATTGCCCCGGTGACCACCAAGTCCCGCAAGGGCGAGGTGATCGTCGACAAAGACGAGACACCCTTCACCCTCGATATTGCCAAGATCCCAACCCTCAAGCCGGCGTTCAAAAAGGACGGCACCGTCACCGCCGCCAGTTCATCCGGAATCTCCGACGGCGCGGCGGCATTGGTATTGGCGCGCGAATCCGTCGCGGCCTCGCAGGGCCGAAAGCCCCTGGCGCGCATCCTGGGTTACACCAGTTTTGCTCGTGAACCTGAGTGGTTCACCCTGGCGCCGGTGGGCGCGATGCGAAAATTGCTCGCGCAATTGAATTGGCAAGCCAAGGATGCCGATCTGTACGAAATCAACGAAGCCTTTGCGGCCGTGACCATGGCGGCGATCAAGGATCTGGAGCTGGATCACAGGAACGTCAATGTCAACGGCGGCGCTGTGGCCCTGGGTCATCCCATCGGCGCCACCGGTGCGCGCATCATGACCACTCTGTTGCACGCGTTGCGCGCGCGCGGCAAGAAGCGCGGGATCGCGAGCCTCTGCATCGGCGGCGGCGAGGCGACAGCAATCGCCATCGAACTGATGTGAGCCGATGAACGCGAAGGTACCGGCCGCCGTTCTCACCGCCATGCGGGCCGGCGTTGCGCACATCACCATCAACCGTCCTGACAAACGCAACGCCTTGGATCGCGCCACCATCGCCGCGCTGAGCGCGGAATTGCGCCGCTGTGCAGACGATCCTGCGGTGCGCGTGGTGCAAATCACGGGCGCCGGCGAGGTGTTCTGCGCCGGGGCTGATCTTGTCGAAATGCAGGCTCAGGCGAAGGCGGCGCAGGCGGACAATCTCAAGGACGCCGAGCAGCTGGCGGCCATGTTGGCGCTTCTCGATGCCCACCCCAAGCCGACGCTGGCGCGGGTCAACGGCGACGGCTACGGCGGTGCACTCGGATTGCTCGGCGCCTGCGACATCGTGGTGGCCGTAGACACCGCAAAGTTCGCGTTTACCGAGGTGCGGCTCGGAATCATCCCAGCGGTCATTTCGCCGTTCGTTCTCGGCAAGATCGGTGAGAGCGCCGCACGGCGCTACTTCTTGACGGGCGAGACGCTGAGTGCGACGACCCTTCAGGAGCTGGGGCTGGTGCACGAAGTGGTGTCCGCCGATCTGCTCGACCCGGGCTGCGAGCGCATCACTGAGGCGTTGCTCAAGGGCGCACCCGGCGCCCAGGCCGAAGCCAAGGCTTTGATCCGCGACGTGGCGAACGGCGCTGCGAGCAATCGCGCCGCCGCAGCCAGGGACGCGGCCGCGCGGCTTGCGGGTCTACGCGTGCGCGCGGAGGCCCAGGAAGGTTTCAATGCCTTTTTTGCCAAGCGCAAAGCGAGCTGGCGCCAGGACTGATCGCCGGGCCGCACGCGGGGCCGCTCGCCGGCCCCTTCGCCGGCCCCTTCGCCGGCCGCTGACTAATACAATAGCCGGCCTCCGGGGGCCGGCTCAATGGGGTGGGCATCCTTGCCCCAGCCATGCCCAAATCCCTTGGCCATCCTGGAAGCCGGCGTCCGTGGCCTGTCAACATGGGTGTCCCCACTGTGTAAAGCGACGTTGCTGCGAAGATCCCCTCATCGCTTGTCCACTGGGTGGACGCCTCCATACTCAGACAGGCTCGAGATTTGTGATCTACTATCGCCCTTTTTTAGTGCGCTCCCAAAGCCTTAGGTGTCATTTTGATGAGTGAAGCCGCCCGCGATGTCATGGAGTACGAGGTTGCGATCGTGGGAGCCGGCCCCGCCGGCCTCGCCAGCGCCATCCGCCTGAAACAGCTCAATCCGGCCTTAAGCGTTTGCGTGCTGGAAAAGGCCGCAAGTTTGGGCGCCCACAGCTTGTCGGGCGCCGTCATGGAGCCCGGGCCCCTCACTGAATTGCTTCCCGACTGGCGAAAGCAGGCCCCGGCGATCTGCGTACCCGCGGTGCGCGATGAATTCCTGTTCATGACCCGCCGCAAGCGTTTCCGCCTGCCGACCCCGCCGCAAATGGCCAATCACGGCAATTTCATCATCTCTCTGGGTCAGTTGGTGCCCATCCTCGGGCAGGAGGCGGAGAAACTCGGGGTGGATGTGTTTGCCGGTTTCGCCGCGGCTGAGGCCTTGTTCGACGACGCCGGTGCGGTCAAAGGGGTGCGCATCGGCGATATGGGAGTCGAAAAGAATGGCGAGCCCGGACCCAACTTCGCGCTCGGGCCCGAAATCCACGCCAAGGTCACCCTGTTTTGCGAAGGGTGCCGCGGCAGCGTCTCGAAGCAGATGATCAAACGCTTCAATCTCGACGCCGGCAAATCGCCGCAGACTTATGGACTGGGATTCAAAGAGCTGTGGCAATTGCCGCCGGGCCGCGTTCAGCCCGGTCTCATTCAACACACCTTGGGCTGGCCGCTCGACAGCCATACCTATGGCGGAAGCTTTTTGTATCACCTCGACAACGACCGAGTGTATGTCGGTTTCGTGGTCGGCCTGGATTACGAGGACCCGCGGTTGAAGCCATTCGAGGCCTTCCAGCAATACAAGAACCACCCGGGCATCAAAAATTTGCTGCAAGGAGGAGAAATCATCGCCGGCGGCGCGCGCACGGTGATCGAAGGCGGCTATCAATCCATGCCGACGCTGGAAATGCCGGGTGCCATGCTGGTGGGGGATGCGGGCGGCACGCTCAATACACCTAAAATCAAGGGCATCCATCAGGCGATCCGTTCCGGCATGACTGCGGCCGAGCATTTCGTCGAACACGGTACGAGTTCAGGATTCGACCAACGCTGGCGCAAATCGACCGGCGGCCGCGAGTTGTACAAGGTGCGCAATATCCGGCCGGGATTCCGGCATGGTCTATGGTTCGGTCTCGCGAACGCAGCGCTCGAGACCGTGACGTTCGGCAAACTGCCCTGGACGCTCGCCAATCACGCCGACGACACGGCGCTCAAGCGTCTCGAGGAGTACCAATCACCCGACCGTGACTGGGGCGATCGCGAACTGCCGCCGCGCGACCGGCTGGCGTTCGTGTTCTTCGCCGCCACCACCCATGACGAGAACCAACCGGTGCATCTGCATGTTGCGGACACGACGCTATGCGCAACCCGCTGCACCACGGAGTTCGGCAATCCTTGCACTAATTTTTGTCCCGCCAACGTCTATGAAATGATTGCGGACGGCACCGGCGGGAAGAAATTGCAGATCAACTCCTCCAACTGCGTGCATTGCAAGGCCTGCGACATCAAAGAACCCTATCCCGGACAGATCACCTGGGTGACGCCGGAAGGCGGTTCGGGCCCCAACTACCAGAGCCTTTAGAAGAACCCGCGACGTAAGTGTCCAGTCCTCCTCAGTCGGTCGCAGCGCGCCTTGGAGAACAAGTCGCGGCACGGCGGCTTGAGTTTGACGCCGCCCAAGCGCAGGCCGCCGCGCGTCTCGATCGCCAGAGCGCGAGCATTCTGCAATCCACCCGGTCGGCCGGCGAAAGACTGCGCGCCCTTCTGCCATGGAAACCCGCGCGCACGGCGCAGCGCGGCTTATATCTCTGGGGTGGAGTCGGCCGCGGCAAAACCATGCTCATGGATTGGTTCTACGAGTCGCTGCGCGGAACACAGCGCGAGCGCGTTCACTTTTATCGCTTCATGCGCCAGGTGCACGCGCAACTGCGCGCCGCCGGCCGGCGCGCGCAGCCCCTCGAGACAGTCGCGGAGCGGCTGGCGCGAACCACGCGTGTGCTCTGTCTCGACGAATTCTTCGTGGCGGACATCGCCGATGCGATGATCCTCGCTGCGCTGTTCGAAAGCTTGTTTCGGCGCGGCGTAACGCTGGTCGCCACCTCCAATACGGCGCCTCAGGATCTGTACAAGGACGGCCTGCAGCGCGAACGGTTTCTGCCCGCGATCGAACTGCTGCAGAAACATATGGACGTGCTGCACTTGGACGGCGGCATCGATTATCGACTTCGCCAGTTGGAGCAGGCACCGACCTACCTGGATTCGACGCTTCCAGGCACGCCGGCCCAACTGCGGCAGCGCTTCGCGGCACTCGCCGGCGATTCCGCCACGGGCCCGACCACATTGTCGATCGACGACCGCGGCATTGCGGCGCTCGCCACCGGCGCGGGCATGGCGTGGTTCGAATTCCGCGAACTCTGCGACGGCCCGCGCAGCCAGAACGACTACATCGAACTCGCGCATTCCTATCACACGATTTTCATTGCCGACATCCCCGAGTTCACCGCGGCCGATGAGGACGCGGCGCGCCGATTCATCGCGGCCGTCGATGAGTTTTACGACCGGGGCGTGAAGCTGGTGGTGTCGGCAGCGGCGCAGCCGTCGGCACTGTATCGCGGCGAGCGACTGCAACTCGAATTCCAGCGCGCCGCGAGCCGCCTCGTCGAGATGCAGACCCAGCACTACCTCGCCGGTCAGCACCGCCCTTGAAGCAAGCCTCGCCAAGCCCTGGCATAATTCGCGCATGAAGGTGGTTGCCGAGTTCAAGATTCATTACAGGCAGATCCTGGATCCCGGCGGCGTAGCCGTGTCGCCTTTGCCGGAGTTCGCGAAGGACACCGCCGAGATTTTGCGCATGTACCGCGCCATGACACAGGTTCGCGTATTCGACGCCAAGGCGGTGAATTTGCAACGTACCGGACAACTCGGAACCTATCCCTCCTGTCTCGGCCACGAAGCCGCCCATGTCGGCGTCGGCGCCGCCATGCGGCCCGAAGACGTGCTTGCGCCGGTCTACAGGGAGTTCGGCACGCAGCTTTGGCGCGGCGTCACCATGACGGAGATACTGACTTATTGGGGCGGCGACGAGCGCGGCAACGATTTCGCCGTGCCCCGGCATGACTTCGCCTGGTGCGTGCCGATCGCCACCCAGACTTTGCATGCGGCCGGCGCAGCCATGGCCTTCAAGATTCTCAAGCAACCGCGCTGCGCTCTCGCCTACATCGGCGACGGCGGCACGTCGGAAGGCGCTTTCTATGAGGCGCTCAATTTGGCAGGTGCGCGTGGACTGCCGGTGGTGTTCGTCATCGTCAACAACGGCTGGGCCATTTCGGTTCCGGTCGCCGCGCAGACGGCAGCCCGCACCCTGGCGCAAAAAGCGGTGGCGGCGGGAATCCCGGGGGTGCAGGTCGACGGCAACGATGTGTTCGCCGTGAGAGAGGTGGTCGGCGAGGCGCTCGAAGCCGCGCGTCGGGGCGCCGGCCCCAGGTTGATCGAGGCGCTGACCTACCGCTTAAGCGATCACACCACGTCGGATGACGCCAGCCGCTATCGGACCGCCCGCGAGGTCAAGGAGGCATGGGCCCTCGAACCGCTGCTGCGCCTGCGCCAATTTCTAGTCGCGCGCGGCGACTGGAACGACGGCAAGGAACGGGACCTTCTGGAGGAGTGCACACACAAGGTCGAAGCGGCGGTCAGCGAATATCTGGCCGGCACGAAACCGGCGACCGATGCCATGTTCGAGCATTTGTTCGCCGTCCCACCGGCTCACCTGCACGAACAGCGTGCGATCGCCCGCAAGTACGGCGCGAAACCCAGCGGACATTGAATTGAAAATAACCATGGTTGAAGCCATCGCGATGGCGCATGGCTGGGAAATGCAGCAGGACGCCAACGTGGTCGTGATCGGACAGGACGTGGGCGCGAACGGCGGAGTGTTCCGCGCAACCGCGGGGCTGCAGGAGCGATTCGGCAAGGATCGGGTGCAGGATACGCCGCTTGCGGAAGCAACCATCGCCGGCATGTCGGTGGGCATGGCGACCCACGGGTTGAAACCGGTGGCGGAAATTCAGTTCATGGGATTTTTGTATCCGGCGCTCGATCAGATCGTGAACCACATGTCGCGGATGCGCAATCGCACCCGTGGGCGCCTCTGCTGTCCGGTCGTCATCCGCATGCCGCACGGCGGCGGCATCCATGCACCCGAACACCACTCGGAAAGCACCGAATCCATGCTGTGCCACATTCCCGGAATCCGCGTGGTGTGCCCGTCCTCGCCGGCACGCGCCTACGGTTTGCTGCTGGCCGCCATTCGCGACCCGGATCCCGTGATGTTCCTGGAACCGGTTCGTTTGTACCGCGCGATGCGCCAGGAAGTGCTCGACGACGGCGTTGCGCTGCCGCTCGATACCTGTTTCATCCTGCGCGAAGGGAGCGACGTGACCGTCGTCACCTGGGGCGCGATGACCATGGAAACCTTGCGGGCCGGCAATGAACTCGACAAGCGCGGGATCCGCGCCGAGATCATCGATCTTGCGACGTTGAGTCCGATTGACATCGATACCATACTCGACTCGGTGGCCAAGACGGGCCGGCTCGTGATCGTGCACGAGGCCGCCCGCAATCTCGGCGTGGGGGCGGAGATTGCGGCGCTGGTTGCGGAGCGCGGGCTCTACGATCTGCAGGCGCCGATTCAGCGGGTCGCCGGTTTCGACACCATCATGCCGCTGTTCAAACTCGAGCATGACTACATTCCGAGCACACAGCGCATCATCGACGCCGTGGAACTCACTTTCGCCGACGGGGGCCTTTAGTTCATGAGCACATTCAGGCTTCCGGATTTGGGCGAGGGTTTGGCCGAGGCCGAGATCGTCGAGTGGCACGTCAAGGTGGGCGATCACGTGCGCGTCGATCAACCCATGGTGTCGGTGGAGACCGCCAAAGCCGTGGTCGAAGTGCCGGCGCCCTTCAGCGGCGTGGTCACCGCGCTCCGCGGCGGGCCCGGCGACATCGTGCTCACCGGAGCGGCGCTCATCGAGTTCGATTCCGGCACCGTGGTCGGCAGCATGCCTTCGACCAGCGAAGAGGAATACGAAGAACTGGGTTCGGTCTCGCGTGCGCGCGGCGGCAGCAACTCGATCATGCGTGCCGTGCCCGCGGCACGCGCGCTTGCCAAGCGTCTGGGTGTGGAGCTCGCCGCCGTTCAGGGCAGCGGTCGCGCCGGATTGATCACGCTCGACGATGTCTTGCAGAACGCCAACATGTCGATTGCCTCGGGCGGCGCGCCCGCCTCGCCGGCCGCGCGCGCAATCGCGGCAGCGGCCCCCGGCGACGGCACTGTCGAGCCGCTGCGCGGCGTGCGGCGCGCGATGGCGCAGAGCATGTCGCTGTCGCGGGACCAGGTATCCGGAAGCACGGTCTGCGACGACGCCGACATCCACTGCTGGAACAAGCGCGGCGACTACATGCTGCGGCTGATGCGCGCCATGGTCTTCGCGTGGCGCGCGGAACCCGCCTTGAACGCCTGGTATGATCCGGTTGCACAATCACGGCTTCTGGTCGCGCACATCGATCTCGCCATCGCCGTGGACACCCCCGGGGGACTCATTGTGCCGGTGGTGCGAAACGTCGAGAAGAAATCGCCCGAGGAACTGCGCGCGGCCATCGCACTGCAAAAGGAAGCGGCGCACCGGCGCAACACCCAGCCCGAGGACCTGCGCGACTTTACCCTGATGCTGTCGAATTTCGGCACTCTCGCCGGCCGCTATGGAATCCCCCTGGTGGTGCCGCCCGCCGTCGCCATTCTCGGCGCCGGCAAAGTGCGCGATGATGCCGTCGTCGTCGCCGGCGCGGTGCAGGCGCACCGGCGCATGCCCCTGTCACTGAGCTTCGATCACCGCTGCATCACCGGCGGCGAAGCTTGCCGGTTCCTGGCGGCCGTCATCGCCGATCTCGAAAAGCCGGAATAGGCTCCAAGCAAGGATCACCCCATGTACCAGGCTTCCTCGCAACAACATCGCAAGATCGTCGCCGCCGCGGCGCGGTCCGCGGTCAAGCCTCCCAAGTCGATGCGTAACCTGGATTGGCCGCGCTTTCTGCAGGCCTATTTCGCAAATGTCGATGCCGCGGACCTCGCCGCGCGCGAACCCGCGGAGCTCGCCGGCACGGCCTTGTCGCACTTGATGTTTGCCGGCCGGCGGCGCAGAACCGCCCTGGTACGCGTGTTCAACCCCACCATGCGCGAACACGGCTACACGTCGCCGCACACCGTCATCGAGATGGTGAACGACGACATGCCCTTTCTCGTCGATTCGATCAATCTTGCGCTGACCCAACGCTCCCTCACGCTGCATTTTCTGACGCATCCGATTTTTGCAGTGGCGCGCGACAGCTCGGGTAATTTGCTCTCGTTGCGCGAACGCAGCGATGCTGCCGGGGAAATCGAACCGTCCATCGCAAAAAAACACCGGTTGGAATCGTTTCAACACATCGAGGTCGATCGCATCGTCGATCCCGCGGCCTTGAGTTCCCTCGCATCGCAGATCGAGAGCAGCATGCGCGATGTGCGGGTGGCCTGTGCTGACTGGGGCAGGATGCGCGCCGCCACCCGCCAGGTTTCAGCGGATTTGACCGCATTGAGCGAGCACTTCGATGCGGGAGATCTCGGCGAAGTGCTGGCACTGCTCGAGTGGATGGAAGATCGCCATTTCACTTTCCTCGGCTACCGGGAATACCGGCTGCAGGGCCGCAAGGGTCAGGAAGCGCTGCGGCCGGTCGAAGCCACGGGCCTGGGGATTCTGCGCCGCGGCCACCGCCAGCCGACCAGCAGCAACCGCTCCCTGGCCCGCGACATCCGCCGTCAGAGCCGCGCGCGCGACATCGTGCTCGTGACCAAGGCCAATTTGGTGTCCACCATTCACAGGTCCGGACACCTCGACTACGTCGGCATCAAGCATTTCGACGCCAAGGGACGCTTGATCGGCGAAAAGCGCTTCCTGGGGTTGTGGACCTCCTCGGCCTACAGCAGCAATCCGCGCGAGATCCCCGTGCTGCGCCACAAGGTGGCGCAGGTGGTGCAGCACTTCGCACTGGCTCCCGACAGCCATGACGGCAAGGCGCTGATGCACATTCTTGAATCTTTTCCGCGCGATGAGCTCTTTCAGGCCAATGTGGCCGAGTTGAATCGCACCGTCACCGGCGTGTTCGGCCTTCAGGAACGCCCGCGGGTCCGCCTGCTGTTGCGACGCGACGCCTTTCGCCGGTTCTATTCCTGCCTGGTGTTCGTGCCGCGGGAAAAGTACAACACCCAGGTCCGCCAGCGCATCGAAAAAGTCATTCGTGAAGCCTTCTCCTCGACCGCCCTGGAATCGCAGGTGCAAATCGCGGAATCGAATCTCGCGCGCCTGCATATCGTCGCGCGCACCAGCCCGAGTGATGGCACGCGCGTCGATGCGGATGCGCTGGAACGGCGCATCGCCGCAGCCGTGCGTTCGTGGCAGGACGGATTCAAGGCGGCGCTGTTGTCGCGCTTCGATGAAGCCTACGCTTTGCAGCTGTTCGAGAAGTATGCCCAGGCGTTTCCCGCCGCTTACACGGAAGATTTTCACGGCGATGCCGCCGCCTTGGACGTGTCGTTCCTCGAGGCCGTCGAGAAGGAGCCGGCACGCCTGCATCTGGATATTCATCGAACCGAGCCGCGGCGCAGGGACAAATTCTTTCTGAAGATCTTCCGCAGCCAGGATGCCATTCCCATCTCCGACCTTCTGCCCATGTTGGAGAACATGGGACTCAAGGTGATTGCCGAACGGCCCTACGAGCTGGAATTTCCGGGCGGGCGGCGCGCCTGGATTCAGGACTTGGAACTGGTGATGCAGGCATCGTCGGTGACCCGATTCGAGGCGCTCGAACGCGAAATCAAGAGCGCATTCACGGCAGTCTGGACCGGCCGCATGGACAGCGACAGCTTCAATCAGCTGACCCTCTCGGCCGCAATTCCCTGGCGCCTCGTGATCGTGATGCGCGCCTATTGCCGCTATCTGCTGCAGACCGGTCTGCCGTTCAGCCAGGGATATATCGCGCAAGTTCTGGTGAACAACCCGGGCCTGGCCCGCGCACTGGCCGATCTTTTCGTGGCCCGCTTCGACCCGGCCATTTCGGCGACGACGCGCCAGAGCACCCTGGCACGGTTCGACGGCCGCATCCGCCAAGCCCTGGAGGAAGTAACGCGTTCGGACGAGGATCGAATCCTTCGGGCGTTGTGGAACGCATTGTCGGCAACCGTGCGCACCAATGCCTACCAGACCGGAGGCGACGGCCAGCTCAAGGAATATCTCTCGTTCAAGATCGAAAGCCAGCAATTGCGCGAGCTGCCCCTGCCGCGACCCCTGTTCGAGATATTCGTATTCTCGCCGCGGATGGAGGGCGTGCACCTGCGCATGGGCTACGTGGCGCGCGGCGGCATCCGCTGGTCGGATCGCCGCGAGGATTTCCGCACGGAAGTGCTGGGGCTCATGAAAGCACAGCAGGTGAAGAACACGGTCATCGTTCCGGTGGGGGCCAAGGGAGGATTTGTCGTCAAGCGCATGCCGGCCGAGCGCGACGCGCAGCAAGCCGAAGTGATCGCCTGCTACCAGACGCTCATCCGGGGACTGCTGGACATCACCGACAACATCGTCGACGAAAAGATCATTGCGCCCGCCATGGTGGTCCGCCACGACAAGGACGACGCCTATCTGGTGGTCGCCGCCGACAAGGGTACTGCCACATTTTCCGACATTGCCAATGCCATCTCGGAGCAATACGGCTTCTGGCTCGGCGACGCATTCGCCTCGGGAGGCTCGGCCGGCTATGACCACAAGAAAATGGCGATCACCGCGCGCGGCGCCTGGGAATGCGTGAAGCGTCACTTCCGCGAAATCGGCATCGATATCCAGAGCAAGGACTTCACCGTCACCGGCATCGGCGACATGGCGGGCGACGTTTTCGGCAACGGAATGTTGCAATCGCGGCATATACAATTGGTTGCAGCCTTCAATCATCTGCATATCTTCATCGATCCGCAGCCGGATGCCGCCCGCTCGTTCAAGGAACGCCAGCGGCTGTTCAAGATGCCCCGTTCGAGTTGGGACGACTATTCGCGCGACGCGATCTCCAAGGGCGGCGGCGTGTATTCGCGGACCGCCAAGAGCCTGAGCCTGTCGCGCGAAGCTCAGACGCTGCTCGAACTTCCGGCACAGGCGACGCCGAATGAGGTGATCAGGGCCATCCTCAAGGCGCATGTCGATCTGTTTTGGAACGGCGGCATCGGCACCTACGTCAAGTCCACCTTCGAGAGCAACAGCGACGTCGGCGACCGCAGCAACGATGCGGTGCGGATCGATGCCCGCGAGCTGAACTGCAAGGTCATCGGCGAAGGCGGCAACCTGGGCGTGTCGCAGCTCGGGCGCGTCGAATTCGCGCGGCGCGGCGGCAGGTTGAACACGGATTTCATCGACAACTCCGCCGGCGTGAATTGTTCGGACGTCGAAGTCAATTTGAAGATTCTCCTGAATGGCGCCATGCGCGCCAAGGAAATCACGCGTGCCGAGCGGGATCGGCTGCTCGTGCAGATGACGGATGAGGTGGCGGGGTTGGTCCTGCGCAACAACTACCTTCAAAGTCAGGCGATCAGCACCAGCGAGTTTCAGGCGAAGGCGCGATTGAGCGAGAGCGCCTTCGTGATTCGCGCCCTCGAGCGCTCCGGTGATCTGAACCGCTCGCTGGAGTTCCTGCCGACCGAAGAGGAAATCGCCGAACGGCGCAAGGCCGGCGAGGGACTGACTCGCCCGGAGCTGGCCATCAATCTGAGCTATGGCAAGATCTGGCTGTACCGGGCGCTCATTCATTCCAACGTTCCCGAAGATCCGTACTTGTCGGCGGAGCTGGCGCGATATTTCCCCGCACCGGTTCAGAAACGCTTTGCCATCCGCTTGAAGCGCCACCGCCTGCGGCGCGAGATCATTGCGACGGCAATCACCAATAGTCTGATCAATCGCATGGGACCGGTGTTTCCGGTCCGCGCCCAGGACGATACGGGAGCCGATCCGGCCGCCATCGCCCGCGCCTACAGCATCGCGCGCGAAGTGTTCGCCGTGCGCGACATCTGGGCGGAAATCGAGGCGCTCGACAATCGTATCCCCGCGGCCGTGCAATACACCGCGATGCTTCAGACCACGCGGCTGCTGCGGCACATGACCTACTGGCTGCTTGAAAACCGGCGCGACGATTTGGACATCGAACGCGCAGTATTGCGCTACGCGGCAAAAGTGGCCGAACTGTTCCGCGAATTGCCCGGGGTTCTCAGCGTCACCGAGCAGGCGCGATTGAGCGTGCTGCGCTCGCACCTCATTGAACAGCATGTCCCCGAGCAGCTGGCCGTGAGAATCGCCTCGCTGGAGGCACTGCACTGCGCCTTGGACCTGGTCGACGTCGCCAAAGCCGCTCGCCTGGCAGTGGGCTACGTGGCCAAAGCATATTTCGACCTCGGTGAGCGCATCGGATTGACGTGGATCAAGGAGCAGATCGAAAGCCTGGCCGCGGAGGGCCATTGGCAGGCCGTGGCGCGCGGCACTTTGCGCGACAATCTGTATGAGTTGCAACGCAAGATCACCGGCGCCGTTCTGGCGCGCAAGGGCCGGGACGCCGGCGCGCGCGTCAGCCAGTGGGTTGCGCAGCGCTCGGCCGCGGTCGATGCGCTAAAGCGGGTCGTCGTGGATCTGCGCACCGGATCTCCGCCGGATTTTGCCACTCTGTCGGTCGCCTTGCAGGCGGTCAGGCGTCTGGCGCAGGATTGAGCGGGTGATTCTACAAGCCGCTAATTTTGGCCGCGAGTATCTGCAAGAACGCATCGGACGGGAATTCATGCTGGCCCGGCACATCGGTGTCATGGTCGAGTCCGCCGACGATGCCGCGGTCGTGCTGCGCGCGCCGCTCGGACCCAACGCCAATCACCAGGGCACGGCATTCGGCGGCAGCCTGTATTCACTTTCGGTGTTGACGGGCTGGGCATGGCTCACCCGGTACCTTGCCGCGCGGGATTTGTCCGCCGATGCCGTCATTCAAGAATCGAAAACGCGCTTTCTGGTCCCGGTCGAGGGTGAGTTGCGGGCCTGCGCCGAATCGCCTTCCGCGGCGCAGATCGCCAAATTTCGCAAAATGCTGCAACGTGCAGGCCGAGCCCGGATCAGCTTGAGCGTGCAAATAACGTACGCCGGGACTCTGGCCACCCTCTTTGAGGGAGTATTTGTCGCGGCCATGCGTCGCTAGGAGGAAAATTGCCCGGAAAACTCATCTTGGTTCGTCACGGACAAAGTGTTTGGAATGTCGAGAATCTGTTCACGGGCTGGCATGACGTCGATTTGAGCGATCTGGGCCGCCGCGAGGCCGAGCAGGCGGGACGCGAGATGCTGCGTGAAAAACTGGAGCCGAATATCGCCTTCACGTCGGTGCTGAAGCGCGCCATCCGTACTCTGTGGTTGATAATGGACACCACCGATCGCATGTGGATCCCGGTGGAGCGCAGCTGGCGGCTCAATGAGCGCCACTACGGAGCCTTGCAGGGGCTCAACAAGGCGCAGACCGTGGAGAAGCACGGCGAAGCGCAGGTCAAAGTCTGGCGCCGCAGCTACGACATTCCCCCCCCTCCGTTGAGCCAGGATGACCCACGGCATCCGCGTTTCGACCCTCGCTACGCCGATGTTGCCGCAGCCTCGCTGCCCGCCGCCGAATCGCTCAAAGACACCCTGTCGCGGGTTCTGCCCTATTGGGAGTCGCGAATAGTCCCCGAGCTGCGGGCCAACAAGAATGTGCTCATCGTTGCGCACGGAAATTCGCTGCGCGCCCTGGTAAAGATGCTCGACATGATGTCGGAAAGCGATATCGTTGAATTCAACATCCCGACCGGCATTCCGATACTGTACGAATTGGACGAGCAGCTGCAATCGCTCGGCCGCCGCTTCCTCGGCGATCCGGATGCGATCGCGGCGGCGCAAGACGCCGTGCGCCGGCAAACGGAGAAAAAATAGCCCTCAGGTATCCGGGGCAATGGCCACTTTGAGGCCGGAGAGCGCATCGGTGAAATCCACTTGGCAGGACAGGCGCGAGGTGGCGTCCCGAAAGTCGGGCAATTCCCTGAGCAGTTCCAGCTCATCGCTTTGTGGCTTGGGCAGACGGCCCGCCCAATTTTCATCGACGTACACGTGGCAGGTGGCGCAGGAGCAGAGACCTCCGCAAATCGCAGCGACGCCATAGTCGAGCTCGCGCAGAATCTCCATCACCTTGAGACCGGGCTTTGCCTCGATGTCATGCTCTTTGCCGTCCCGGTCCACTACAATCATCCGCGCCATTGAGATCTCCGTTAAGGTATTCCCCTGCCGGGGTTCGCCGCCAGGGCGGCTAGTGTGCCGGAAGTTAATCACCCCGACTACTTGGATGCGCTGAGGCGCGTTGCGAGCAGCCGCGCTCGCCTCGCAACCCCCTCCTTCGAAACGGCTTTCCCTGCGCCGCCGCGCAGCTTTAAGTAAAGTTCGCTCCACAACAGGCACACGTAGTCATACAGCCACGCCAGTCGCTGCAGCCGCAACTGTTCATCGGGCGCCGGCGTGCGGCCCAGGTATTGCGCCAACAAGTCCTGCTGAAGCTCGTGCTCCAGATCGGTGTTGGCGCTCCATCCCGCCAAATCCCATAGCGGATCTGAGGCGTGGGCGTACTCCCAATCGAGCAGGACCAGCGTGGCGCCGCGGTCGACGAGGTTCCAGGTGTGCAAGTCGCTATGGCAAAGCACCGGGCCGGCGCTCGGCAGCGCCGCAAGCGCTGTCAGCTGCGCGGCGGCGGCATTGCGCAGAGCGGCAGTGACCGGCGCGGCGGTGACCGGCGCGGCAGGATCCAGCGCGGCACCCGGCGCAGTGGCGCCCGCGGCGCCGGTGCGTTGCAATGCGCCTGAGTAATAGCCGATCCATTGCGCGGGGCTC
This sequence comes from uncultured Gammaproteobacteria bacterium, assembly GCA_963811115.1. Classification (GTDB taxonomy): domain Bacteria; phylum Pseudomonadota; class Gammaproteobacteria; order Steroidobacterales; family Steroidobacteraceae; genus Bog-1198. The sequence continues at coordinate 1,005,530 of CAWEQB010000012.1, read as the reverse complement.
ATGACACGCGGCGGCGCCGGCATCGGCAAGGCGTGTATTTGCCGGATGAGCGCGGCCATCCGCGCAATATTGACGGGCCGCCGCAGCTCCGCCGCAAGCCAAGACCGGCCCCGCGCCCATCGCGAGATCAGAATTCCGCGCAGCGGATCGCAGTACACCAGCGCAGGCGCAAGATCCGCGGCGACGGCGCTTTCGAGCACCCGCGCCTCCCACTCTCGATCAACCCCCAGATCGTATGGATTGGCCGCCGTTCGCATGGCGTAGCTCTGCCCGTCGCGCTCCACCCGGCAGGTCTCATTGACGAGTCCTGCACCCAGGCGATGGATCTCAGGTCTGCCCTCGCCCGGCACGTGGCGGGCCGCGATGCGCTCGAGCTCATCCGGCAGCATAGGCCGCCGCCGGCAGCGTACGGCGCCATTGCCGCATTCCGATCACGATCAGCATCAAATACAAAGCGAATAGCAGCACGGTGAGATACAAGTGCCGTGTGAAATACAAACACACACTGACGGAATCAATCACCAGCCACCAGTGCCAATTCTCATACACCTTGCGTGCAACCAGGAAAGTGGCAAAGACACTGGACCAGGTCACCATCGAATCCACAAAGGGCCACGCGGCCGGAGTAAAGCGACGCAGAAAATACCAGCTGATGACCGACAAGCCAAAAACACCCAATGCGCCTGCCGCATGACGAACGGGCGGCCAGCGGCTGACTGCGAGAGCGATGTCTTCTCGGCCCCGCCGCCATTGCCAAAACCCGTAGACCGCCATGGCGGCATAAAAGGCATTGAGCACGGACTCCATGTATAGCCGGGCCGTGAACAGCACCCAGACGTAGAGACAGGAACTGACGAAGGCGGCCACCCAGCACTCGATCCGCTGCCGAATGGCCAATAGCAGATACGCCACGGCAAGCGCCGCGGCAATGATTTCGACCCAACTCGTGTCGCGCCAGGCACTCACGAGCTGGATCGAAAGATCGCCGATCACGGTGGAGCCAGGCCCGGGAGCACCTTCATGACGAACACCAGCTGCGGTGCCCCGCCGGCAGTGGCTGAGCGGGTCATTTCCTCAGTCAGCATCGCCATGATCTCAACCAGCGGACCCCAAATCTGAGTCGACAGCGCGTTGGTGCGCACGGTCAGGCCAGGGTGAGTATTCAATCGATCGATGAAGGCTTGGATGGGTGACCGGTACTCGCCGGTCAAGGGATACATGCTAATTTCGACTGCGGCGCGCATTTACCTACTCCCTACGCCGGCATTAACCGGGTCAGGTTCAACGGGTTCGCAGGTGAATCGAGGAGCCGATATCCCGCATCTCAGGCCTTAAGGAAAGACCACCCCTTCGGTTCACAGAAGTGTAGCCTGCGGCGCGGATGCGTGCAAAACTCAACCGATAGGCTGCGGAGACACCCTTGCGTATCTTTCAAGTTGACGCGTTTACCTCCACACGATTCACCGGCAATCCAGCCACCGTCGTCCTCGACGCCGACGGTCAAAGCGACGCCACCCTGCTTGCCGTGGCGCGCGAGTTCTGCCACGCCGAGGTGGCGTTCGTGTCCGCCGCGAACGGCCCGGACCATGATGTTCGCCTGCGCTTCTTCAACGCACGCAAAGAGGCTCCCTTCGTGGGGCACGCGACCGTGGCCGCCCACGCGGTGCTGCTCACGTTGGGTAGACGCGGTGTGGGCGCATGCCGTCAACACTCCGGTACAGGCATCATCGAGGTCACCGCACGGATCGATCAATCGGCAGGCTCGCAAAGTCTCATAGAATTTCGCCAGACCGTGCCCGAACTCGACTCCCCGTTGCCGTTCAAGACCACATTGCGCGTCGCCGAAGCCCTGCGTCTTCCCGCCACTCAATTGCATGAGATCATGCCGGCGCGCATCGCCCGCAAGGGCAGCGCCCGGTTGCTGGTGCCGATTGCCGATGCCCGCCAGCTGGACGTTCTCGCTCCGAATCTCGACACCCTGCTGACGCTCGGCACCGAACTCGGTACCGACGGTTTCTTCATCTTCGCCCTGGATCGAAATTCGGACGAGCTGTCGACCGAATCGCGCATGTTCTGCCCCGCGCTTGGCATCCCGGAGGATCCGGTCAGCGGCAACGCGCATGCCATGCTGGCGGCCTACCTGTGGGACCTCGGCCAGTTCGGCAAGAACTCCACCGCGTTCATCGGCCGCCAAGGCCGCCAAATGAAGCGTCCGGGAGAAGTGAATGTGAAGCTCGAGGTCGATCAGGGCGCCTTGGTGGCCGCGCACATCGGCGGCGCGGCGGTTATCGTCAGCGAAGGCACCCTGGCATTTTAAAAAAATATCAGCGGGGGCGGCGCCCGTGATATTACCGCGCAGCTCCCGCGGCCGCCGCCGCCGGTAAGTCGAGCTTCAAGGAAGCAGCAATGGCTTCGACCTTGGCCTTCACATCTCTTGCAGTGTTGACCGCCTCCTCCAGATTGCCTGCGGCAAACGCAGCCTGCGCCTTGGACCACAGCGCAATCACGTCGCCCTCGGCGCCCTTCGCCGCGTTCAAATCGAGGTCCGCCGGAAGCTTCTTGCCGGATTTCTTGCCCAGCTGATCAATGCGGTTTTGAACCGCGCCGACCTCGGCGGGCACCGAGGCCGCCAGTGCGGACCAGGAGTCATTGAGCGACTTCAATACTTCGTCCTTCTTGGACGCCGCGGCCGTCGCCAACTCCTGCGCCGAGCTCAGCACCGCAGGGGCTGTGGCCATTACGGCGGCGTAGTCTTGCTTGGCGAAGGAAGCCTTCAGGGCTTCGAGCTTGGATTGCACATCCGCCAATTTTTCCGGGACATATTTCGCAGCTTCGGACGAGGCGGCGGTCACCACCGACTCGACATCGCCGATTAATTTTTGCGCCGGTTCTTTCTGGCCGGCGCAGGCTGCCAGCATGAGAGCCGCCACGAAAATCAAGCCGTGACGACCGACGCGTTGGATCATGTGCATGGGATTCTCCTGCCTGCGGACACAGGCATCAAATTCTAGCTCAATTCGCGCCTCGCGCGTTCCAGCCACTCAGCCTGCGCCCTGCGATAGTGGGCGGGTCCGAGTTGCGCGCCATCCAGTAGGTCTTTGAGAACACGGTTTGCTTCGGGCAGGTTGCCGCGCCGCTTGAGGAGCAGCCCGTAACGCAGCCGTGCTTCGGCGCCGGGGAATCCGGGCGCCAGCGTTGCATACACCCGCTCCGCCTCGTCGAGCGCGTTCTCTGCTTCCAGCGTTCGCGCGTACAACAACTGCGCATCGGCGGATTTGAAGTCCGGATTGTGCTGCGTCAATCGTTCGAGCGCCGCGCGTGCCGCCGCGTAGTCCTGCTTGCCGAACTGCGCCCGCGCCAATCCCATCAGCAAGGTCGGGTCGTGTTCGAAGATGCCCTTCAATCCCCCCTGATAGACCTCGATGGCGGCGTCGAATTGATTGCGTTCCAGAAGCTCCTCGGCGAGCCGGCGGCGGGCATCCACATTGCCGGAAATTTCCACCTCGGCACTGGCGCGGCGCAGGTCGCGATCCGGATCCATCATGCGCTGCACGCCCGATTTGGCGCGACGCGCCGTTTTGCCGCCCATGAGCTCGGGCAGGATTTCCACAATCACATAGGCGATGGACCCGACCAGCGGCAGCAGTCCGAGTGCCAGGATCCAAATCATGTTTCGGCCGGTCTTGATGACGTGAATGATCAAGCCAACCTGAATGGCGATCGACAAAATCGAAATGAGGTACAAGGGCGGATCTCCGGGTACGCACAGCTCGAGGCTGAGAACCCGTCATTGTAGCGAGAACGGGGAGGTTCTCGCAGGCATCGACGTTAGCGCTCTGCTACGCGAATCCGGCGTTCGACGTCGCGACAGTTGGACCAGCCGATATTCGACAAGGAGTAACCCAGTACATGCTGCGAGCGTGCATCCACCGTGACTTCCATTTCGCAGCCGTGGAAGCCGGTCGGAGCGCCGGCGGGCTTCTCCGGGAGAAACCACACGTACACCCACTTCGTCGAGGTCTGGTCAATCTTGCGCGGGTCGCCGAAAGCTTCCTGCAAGCGGCTCACGGGTTTGCCCACGTTGTCGGCGGCAATGCTCGACACCGATCGAACGGCATACGCGGAGTGGCTGCAACCCGCCAACGTCAAAGCTCCGATAGCGATACCGACGGCGGCCACACGTAACATATTTCCCAGCCTTTGGTCTGGTGCCATGGCGCGCAGTCTTGCCGGTTACCTGCAGTCCTGCCGCAGACTCATGTCGCAGAACGGGAATCTACCTCGTACGCGCGCCGATTATGTAAATGCAACGCGTGCGTCATGCCGCGCGGCAAGTCCTCCGCATGATGCACGGCAATGATCAGCGTCGACCGTTTCATCAGTTTCTCAAGCAATCGTTTCATCATGGCCCGCTGCTTGGGATCAAGCCCGGTCAGCGGTTCATCGAGCAATAGGATGCGCGGGTCCGCCGCCATTGCGCGCGCAATGAGTGCGCGGCGCAGTTGCCCATAAGATAATTCCCGCGGCCGGCTGTTGGCCGCCGAGAGCAGGCGGAAGAGCTTCAACCAACGCGTCGCCACCCTCCGATCTTGCCTCGTCGGTTCATCCACCAGTCCGATGCTCGAATATCGGCCGCTTGCCACCAGATCGAATACGCTGACATTGATGGCATAGTCGCCCTGCAGTTCCGGAGAGACGTAGCCGACTTGCCGCTTCCATTCGCTAATGGATGCGCCTTTGGGAAATCCGCTGCGCTCGATCCGTCCGCCAAGGGCGGGTGAGAGATCGCCGTATAGCAGTTTCAGAAGGCTGGATTTTCCTGAGCCGTTCGCACCGTACACCGCCCAGTGCTCGCCCTTACGAATTTGCCAATTGACGTTGCGCAGCACCGATCGATATTCGACGTACAAATGGACTTTCGACAAGCGCACGAGCGTTGAGGTGCCGGCCTGCCCAGCCAGGTTTGGCCTCGACCCTGCGCTCCGCCTCGGACCTGCGCTCAACTTTTCCCCTGCGCGCCTGCTGAGGCGCTCCAGATCCGATGCGAGCACCGGCTTGACGACGCGCACCTGTCCATCCGCGAGTTCCAGGAGGCGGCGGGTTCCCCGCGGCACGTCGGCCGCACGATGCGCTGTGGCCACCCACGACTGTCCGCGGCGGCGGGCGGCCGCGAGCACCCTGTCCATGCGACGTCGATAGGCGGCGTCGAGTCCGTTGTAGGGCTCGTCCAGCAGCAACCAATCCGGATGCTGAACCAAGGCGCGTGCCAACAGCGCGAGGCGCTTCTGGCCATACGACAAGCTCAGGAATTGACGACCTGCGTGACGGCGCAGCCCGCAAGCCTGCAGTGCGGCAGCCACCCGCCTGGTCTGCGACGCGGTGACGGGCAGCAGCAGTAGGTCGGTGCGGTGCAGCCCGGTCGCCACCAAGTCGCGTACCCGCAGGTTCCAGCCGTAGCGGGCGTACTTGTCCTGAAGTTCGGCACCCACATAGGCGACCCGGGCCTTGGCGTCGATCAGATCCACGGGCAGGCGGCCGGCCCGGTACATTCGCCCGCCGTCGGGGGTGGGCCAAACGTCGCCGCTCAGCAGCTTGAGCAACTGGGTTTTGCCGGCGCCGTTGTCGCCGAGCAAAGCCCAGCGCTCGCCTGGACGCAGCCGCCAAGAAATATCACGCAGCACCCATTTATGGCCGCGCCGCACGCTCGCTGCATGCAGCAAGATCGCGAGCCGGTGCATCATGGTTGGCTGGGCCGCCAGACACCGTTGCGTTCGCCGGCGCGATTCTCGCGTGCCAACTTGATCAAGTGTGCCTCCAAAGTGAGGCGTGCCCAGGCGTGGCGGTCGGCGGAAACGTCGTCGTAGACCACCGGAACGAGCTCATCGAGACTGGCGCTGTGCAAACGCCGCAGGCCGTTCAGCACCTTTTCTTCGCGGGCGAGCCGATGTGCCCGCAATGCGCTCACGATTTCTTTGCCGCGCTCCATCACTCCGCCGTGCCCCGGTGCTATGCGCTCGAAGCCGTGGGATTGGAGCTTGTCGAGCGAGTGCAGATACGCCGACATGTCGCCGTCGGGCGGCAGGATCACCGGCGACACCCCTTCGAGCACGTGATCGCCGGTGAACAACAGCCGCTCACGCTCGAAGAGGTAGCACACGCAATTGGACGCGTGTCCGGGGGTGTGAATCGCGATCAGCTGACATTCCCCCAGCAACAGGCGCTCCCCGTCGCCGGGTAAATACTGGGGCGCAAAGGTCGGGTCCTGCCGGCCGTCCGCGGGAGGCGGCAAGCCGATGACTTGCGCGCCGGTGCGCTGGGCGAGGCGGCTCGCGAGGGGCGAATGATCGGGATGCGAGTGCGTAGCGACGATCCAGCGAATGGCGGGACCGGCCGCCGCCAGGATGGCTTCCAGGTGCGGACCCTCGTCGGGTCCGGGATCCAGCACCGCGACTTCGTGCACTCCCAGCAGGTAGGTGTTGGTTCCGGGCCCCGTCATGAGACCTGCATTGCCGGCAACAATTCGGCGCACGCCTTGGCTTACGGATATGCACTTGCCGGGGACGATGGGTGTCATGCGGATATTAAGATTAATTTTTTTACGGATCGCCAGCCGACCGCATTCCACAGCCACATGCGCCGTCAAACTGCGGGCCTGCGTGCGGGTTTTTACGAATATTCGGCGTGTCAGTGACGTCGGTCGCATTCTGACATAGTTGCGATGAGCGGCGGAGCAGTTACACTGGGGGACATGTCAAAGTCGCCGAACGCCAGACGAATTGGTGGTCCTCTGTCTTGGGAACAAATGGCACGTCCCGACACGGAACAGTGCCAGCGCTTTTTGGCCGAGTCTCTGTCGCTGCTGCTGGCCGACTTGCTGCGGTCCGTTTTGTCGGATGCGAGCCCGGCTCTTCCCGCGGACGAATCGGCGGTCGAGCGCTACCGCAACCTCGCGGACTCCCTGGCGGAGGGCGAATCGCGGCGCCGCACCAGCATCGGCATCACGCGGGCGGGACTCGCCAAGCGCTGCGTCACCTGGCTCAAGTTGCTCCTGACTCCGCCGCCGAATGTCCCTTCCAGCGCGGCAATGCGCGAATTCGTCGATGCCCTGGGACTGTTCCCGGCGCTTTTCGACAGCGAACCCTCCGCTCGTTCGCGCCGGGCTCGGCTAACCTGGCTCCTCACCCATGATAGACGGCTGGACGCAAGCACTCGGGAGGCCGCCACGGCCCTGATCGAGGCTTGCGAACATTTAGGGGTTCTCCTCTGGCCGGATGCCGAAACCGCCTGAATTGGCCGCCAACGCATTTCCGTGTCAATTGCCTGGACACGCGTATAATACGAGGTTAACCCGTTGATCTTCCGGGTCCCTTGGTTCTCGTGAAGGTCGGAGCTTCGTATGCAAACCCCTCCCACACCCAAAACTGACGACACCGCGGCACCCACTGTCGATAAGTCGCGCTTCAAGTTTCAAAAGCTGCTGCAGCCCTTCACGATCGATCGGAGTATCGCGACACCGATCATTTGGTTCTTATTGGACTGGCTGGTGCTCGGGGTGTCGATCGCCAGTTTGCTGTTCGTCGAAGCCTGGTGGGTAAAAGTGTTCGCATCGTTGGTGGCGGCGCTGTGGATCGCTCGCCTCTTCGTGATTGGTCACGATGCCTGCCACGGCTCGTACACGCCGAACAAGACTCTGAACAAGTGGATAGGGCGAATCGCGTTCCTGCCTTCGTTGACGCCGTACAGTCTGTGGGAGATCGGCCACAATCTCGCGCACCACGGCTTCACCAACCTCAAGGGCCGGGACTACGTTTGGACTCCCTATTCACCCACCGAATTTGCACGCCTGCCGTGGATTCGCCGCGGGCTGGAACACATCTACCGCAGCGGCGTCGGCCAGGGTGTGTACTACATGATCGAAATGTGGTGGAAGAAGCTCTTCTTCCCGGGACGCAAGCATGTGGCCACCCGGCGCATCAGCTACACCTGGGATAGTTTGCTGGTATCGGCCTTCGCCATTCTCTGGGTCGGCGGTTTGATCCTATGGGGCGTGTACAGCGGCCGCTCGATCGGCTCGCTGCTGGTGTTCGGATTTCTGGTGCCCTTCTTTCTGTGGAATTGTCTGATGGGTTTCGTCATTTACGTTCAGCACACGCACCCGCGGGTGGCTTGGTACGAACGGCGCGACGAATGGTCGGCAAATGCCGGTTATGCGACGACCACCGTTCACATCAAGCTCATGCGTCCGCTCGACGGCCTGATCCACTACATTCTCGAGCATGGCGCCCACCATGTGAACATGGGAATCCCGCTGTATCGGCTCAAAGAGGCTCAGGCGCGGTTGAGCGCCACGCTGGACGAGAGGCTGAATTCCGAAGTCTTCACCTGGCGCTACTACTGGAACACCGTGCGGCGCTGCAAGCTGTACGATTTCGCGCAGCATGCGTGGATGGATTTCGACGGGCGCGTCACGTCGGAACCCTTGGTGCAAGGGCGCTAGGCGCCGCCAAGTCCGGATGCGCTAGCGAAAGCTATAGCGCGTTGCGATGGACGCCGACCGTGCCGCCGTATTGTAGCCGCTCGCAAGCTCATAGCGACGGTTGAGGGCGTTGTCGAGCCGCGCGCTCACCGACCACGCCGGGGTCAGATTCAACTTGCCGTAGAGAGCGGCCAAAAAATATCCCCCATCCTGTACCGGAGCGCCGCTCACCACGTCGACATCGGCTCGGGGTCCGGACAGCAGCAGGTCCACGCCCAGCTCGCCGCGACCGATCTTGCTCGCGCCATTCAGGGTGAAGCTGCGCTTGGACCGCCGCAACAAATCAGTGTCGTGGATGAGGTCGCGGGGATCCTGCAGGCTCGCTTCCGCATGCAAGATCCAAGGACCCGCACGCAGGTCCCAGCTGGCCTCGATGCCCCGGATGCGCGCGCGGTTTACATTCTGATTTTCGCCGCCAAAGAACAGATTGCTGGGGTCGCTGACGAACACGATCAGGTCGTCGATGCTGTTTTGAAACGCCGCGAAGGTCACCTCCTGATGGGAATCCAAGCGCGACTTGATGCCGGCTTCGAAGTTGCGCGAACTCTCGGGCTTGAGGTCCGGCGTGCCGCCGAAGCCAAAGCGGTCGGTCGCCGAGGGCGCGCGGAAGGCGGTGCCCGCCGAAAGTATCAGCAGGGTATCGGTGGTAATCGAATAGCCGTACTCGGCGTTCCAGGTCGCGTGATCGCCGAACGCAGAGTAGTGCGCCACCCCGGCCGCCAGCAGCAAACGGTTCTTGCCGGCCTCGAGCTGATCCTGCAGGTAGTAGGTTTGAGCACGCGTGTCGATCGCGTAGGCCGTGCCGAAGCTCAGGGAATTCGTTTGTTCCTTGTACGCAATGACGCCGAAAGTGAGCGTCTGCTTGAGCGCCGCGCTCTCGATCTTGATGTCATTCTGCCAGTCGAGCGTATCGCGCGATGTGTAGTCGAAGTCACCCGCACTGACGAGGGCGTATGGATCGATCTGCCGCTGGCGCAAGTCGTCGACGACGCCGCTCAAGGTGAGCCGGGTGTGCCAGATGTCGTTCACATCGCCCGCGGCATGCACCGCGAAGAGTTTGTTCGAAAAATCCTCATCGAGGGAGGTGAACGACTCGAAGGCGGTGAAGTCGGCGTTGTAGTTGGCGTTGGCGTATTGCGTGTTGCCCGTCGCTTCATAGTAGCGCACGCCCAATTCGATGCCGCCGACGTGGGTGGTGAGGGCGGCGGTGCCGGACAGATTCTTGTACGCCCTATCCTGCCAGTCCGCCGCATAGGTCGGAAAGCCGGCGCTCTGTTGCCCGGACAGTGCGGCCTCCGCGTGGGTGCCGCCCGCGGCATAGGTGCCGTCCACGGCAAATTGGCCCGTGCCGTACCGACCATAACCCAGCATCGCATCCGCGCCCGAGGTTGGGTTGCTGCGCGTGAGCAGGTTGACCACTCCGCCGATGGCGTCGGTGCCGTAAATTGCCGAACGCGGCCCCTTGACGACTTCGATCCGGTCGAACAACTCCGGCACAAGGTTCATGAGCGGCGCGAGGGTCTGCGTGCCCGAGTTGATGCGCACGCCGTCGATCATCACGATCGATTGGTCGCTGTTGGCGCCGCGGATGAAAATCGAGAGCGGCTGGCCGGGCCCGCCGGTGCGGCCGATGTCGATGCCGGCATGGAAGCGCAACAAGTCGCCGACGTCGACCGCGAGCGAGTCCTCAAGCGCCGCCCTGTCGATAACGACCACCGATTCCAGGGCCTTGTCCGCCGGCTGCCGCACGCGCGTCGCGGTGACGATGACCTCGCTCAAGGAAGCGCCGGCATCATCGGCGGCTTGGCTACGCAGCGCGCCGAACCATAGCAGGCAGCATGCAAGGGTTGTGGATCGGACAGTAATGGTCATTGGCTACTCTCCATGACATGCACGCCCGCATGTCACGTTCAGGTCAAAATAGCCGCGGACAAAGTGGTGGGTGATCGCCGATGCGAAAAGCACAGGCGCCGCCCGGCGCCCTTCGCACCGCGGTTCGTCGACAGGCCGGTCTCCGGGCTTACGAGCTGCCATGGGGTATGGCGGCACCGTCACCTTCCCAAGCCTTGAAGGCTCAGTGGTTGGCCGCTGTTCCAGCGGCTGACAGTGTTACGGCTCGATCACCGTTGCGGGGGCAGCGTGAGAATGGCGCGCTTCGCGCGTACTCACTTCCCGTTTAATTGGATGTTCTGCAATCCAACACCTGACGCCGCGCATGGTGCAAGTCATGCACCTGCTCTGTCAAGAGCGGCGGATCGAGCGCGTCCGCGAGTGGGTCAAGCTTTGAGTTGCTGCGCGTGGTGGCGCAGGTGATCCGCCATGAAGGTTTGTATGAAGTAGTAGCCGTGATCGTAGCCCGGCTGCATCCGCAATTTCAGCGCCTGACCCGATTTGGCCGCGGCCGCCGAGAATCTCTCCGGCAGCAGCTGTTCGACGAGAAATTGATCGCTGCCGCCTTGGTCGATCAAGATCGGTCCGGGAAATGCCCGGCGCGCAACCAGCTCGCTGGCATCGAAGTCGCGCCAACCTTCAGTATCCGCCCCAAGATAGTTGCCCAAAGCCTTCTTGCCCCAGGGACACTGCATCGGCGCCGCGATGGGCGCGAATGCCGAGACCGATTTGTACGTTTGCGGATTGCGCAGCGCGCATATCAGGGCACCGTGCCCGCCCATCGAATGACCAAAGATTCCGGTCGCATCGGCGCGGGCGGGAAGATTGCCGGCGATGAGCTCCGGCAGTTCTTTCGTGACGTAACTGTACATTCGATAATACTGCGACCAGGGAGCCACCGTGGCGTCCACGTAAAAGCCGGCTGAATAGCCGAAATCCCAGCTATCCGCGTCGCCCGGCAGGCGCGGCTCGCGCGGGCTCGTGTCCGGTGCGATCAACATCAGTCCCAGCTCCGCCGCGCTCTGCTGCGCATGGGCCTTGATGGCAAAAGTTTCCTCGGTGCAGGTCAGGCCGGACAGGTAGTACAGCACCGGAACCTTTCCGGTGCGCGCCTGCGGCGGCACGTAGGCAGAAAACTTCATGGGCCCGCGCACCTCGCGCGAGTCATGCTTGTAGAAGCGTTGGACGCCGCCGAAGCAACCGTGCTCGGAAATCAGCGTCAGGGCGCTCATGAATACACCACGACGCTGCGAATCGATTCGCCGGAATGCATCAAGTCGAAGGCTTTGTTGATGTCGGCGAGCGGCATCTTGTGGGTGATGAGGTCGTCGATGTTGATCTTGCCGTCCATGTACCAATCGACGATTTTCGGCACATCCGTTCGTCCCCGTGCGCCACCGAAAGCGGTGCCTTTCCAGACCCGTCCGGTTACCAGTTGGAAGGGCCGGGTTGCGATTTCCTTGCCGGCACCGGCGACGCCGATGATCACCGACACGCCCCAGCCGCGATGGCAGCACTCCAGCGCCTGGCGCATGAGATCCACGTTGCCGATGCACTCGAAGCTATAGTCGGCGCCGCCGTCGGTGAGCGCCACCAAGTGCGCCACCAGATCGCCTCCGACTTCCTTCGGATTCACGAAATGCGTCATGCCGAATTTCTCGGCCAGCGCCTTGCGGCCCGGGTTCAAATCCACGCCGATGATCTTGTTCGCGCCCACCATGCGCGCGCCCTGGACGACGTTGAGGCCGATGCCGCCCAGTCCGAATACCACCACGTTGGCGCCCGCCTCCACATTGGCCGTGTTGATCACGGCCCCAATTCCCGTGGTCACGCCGCAACCGATGTAGCACACCTTGTCGAACGGGGCATCCTCGCGGATTTTCGCCACGGCGATCTCCGGCAGCACCGTATAGTTCGAGAACGTGGAACACCCCATGTAGTGGTGCACCATGTCCTTGCCGATGGAGAAGCGGCTGGTGCCGTCGGGCATCAGGCCTTTGCCCTGGGTGGCGCGAATGGCCGTGCACAGATTGGTCTTTTGCGAGGTGCAGGACTTGCACTGCCGGCACTCGGGCGTATACAGGGGAATGACATGATCGCCTTTGCGCACGGTGGTGACACCGGGCCCGACGTCGACCACGATCCCCGCGCCTTCGTGGCCCAATATCGCCGGAAACAACCCCTCTGGATCGGCGCCCGAACGCGTAAACTCGTCGGTGTGGCAGACACCGCTCGCCTTGATCTCCACCAGAACTTCGCCCGCTTTGGGTCCATCCAAGTCCACGGTGATGATTTCCAACGGCTTGCGGGCGGCGACGGCAACAGCGGCTTTGGTCTTCATGAAGGGTTATCCTTGGGTTGGGACCGATACCCTAAAACAACCGGCGCCGACTTGGAAGCCCGGCGCCAACCTGGAATGTGCACATGAATATTGAATTTTCGCCGAACGAAGCGCGGGTGATCGGTTGCCTGATCGAGAAGGAAATCACCACCCCCGATCAGTATCCCCTATCGCTGAACGCGCTCACCAACGCCTGCAATCAGAAAACCAACCGCGAGCCCGTGCTCGAGTTGAGCGAGGCGGTCGTACAGCAGACGGTGGATGGGTTGATGAAGAAGCACATGGTGAGCGACCGATCGGCCGGCTATGGCGGCCGTGTCACCAAGTACAAGCATCGCTTTTGCAATACGGAATTCGGTTCGCTGAAATTCTCAAAGCAAGAGCTCGGCATCATTTGCGTGCTGTTGCTGCGCGGACCACAGACGCCCGGAGAGCTTCGCTCGCGCACCAATCGGCTGTGCGAATTCGCCGATGCGGATGAGGTTGAGGCAGCGCTCAAGGGTCTGATGGCGCGCGAGGACGGTCCCTTCATCGCACGGCTGCCGAGAGCCGCCGGCGCGCGCGAATCCCGCTACGCGCACCTGTTCTCCGGCAAGTTCGAATCCGTCGAGGAAGCTCCCGCCGAGGAAGCGGCGCCCGGCGCTCCGACCTTGAGCGCGCGCGTCAGCGCCCTCGAGGCGCAGGTGCTCGAGCTGCGGGCGCAGATCGCCGCGCTCAAGGGCTAGCGGACGCCGTCTGCTTGGCGATGCCGTCCTTCTCCTGCAACCACTTGTCGAACGAGTCGATGTCCGCGGCACGCATGCCGTTTGCCGCCACGCGGTGACTTTCGAGCCACTTCTGCATCGTCACCATCAATTGATCGGCGAGCGGGCGCGCGTGATTGAACAAATTCATGTACGAAACCTTCGCATCTTCCAGCCGGTCGAGCGCCATATAGGCCTCGGCGCGGTGCTCTATCGCCTCATACAGTTCCGGCTTGAGTGCGAGCGTGTGATTGTAATCGTCGATCGATTCGTTGAATGCACCCAGGCGCAAGTGCACGTAACCCGCACCGTTCCATGCCTCGACCATATCGCCCTTGTTGCTCAACGCCAGGGTGAAATAATCCAGCGCCTTGCCATAGGCATCGCCGATCTTGTCCAGTTCATCGGCTTTCTTGTCCGGATTGGTGGCCTTGGCCATGGCCTCCTCGTGCTCACGCGCCTTGTTCAGCGACTTGACGGCGGTCTTGTAGGCCTTGGTTGCGGCGGCATCCGGCTTGTCCTCCGATGGCGCGCTCTGGAGCACCTCGCCGCCCGGTGGACTGCCCACGCCCTGCGTGCCGCCCATGCCCGGCCGGCCACCGGGGTATCCCTGCCCCCCCGCCTGGACCCTCTGAAACGCCGCGCCAAAGCCCGCCAGCAATATGAGACAAGCGATGATAATCCGAGGCATTCTGCCCTCCCGGGGGCCGGTTCGCGATTTGTGCAATACTCGATTCATGGGGCCCGATTTTAGAATTTTAATGCTGTGCACGCTGACTTTTTTGTCGGCCGCGGCGCCGGCCGCCAAGCGCGCCAGTATGGCGGAAGTTCTGGCGGCGTCGAGCCCTGCGGATTGGCGGCCGCTGGATGTGGCCAATACCTTGTATGTCGAGGTTCCCGCCGGGCGGGTGGTCATTGAAATGACGCCCCGCTTTGCACCGCTGCACGTCGACAACATCAAAACGCTGGCCCGCGCACGATATTTCGATGCACTGTCGGTCATTCGAGTCCAAGACAACTATGTCGTGCAGTGGGGTGACCCCGAGAACCGCCATCCGCTACCGGCCGGCATCGGCAAAGTTGAGCCGGAATTCGATGCGCCCACCCCGGCTCAAATGCCCTTCACGCGCCTCCCGGACGGCGATGTGTACGCGCCGGAAGTGGGATTTTCGGACGGTTTCCCGGTGGCACGATCCGCGACGCTGCACCGCAGCTGGCTGGCGCACTGCTACGCCATGGTGGGGGTAGGTCGGGATTTGGACGTCCGCAGCGGCAGCGGCGCGGAACTGTACGTGGTCATCGGCCATGCGCCCCGGCACCTCGACCGCAATGTGGCGCTCGTGGGACGAGTGGTGAAGGGCATGGAGCTGCTCTCCGGCCTGCCGCGCGGCGGTGCGGAGATGGGTTTCTACACCAAGACCGAAGCGCCGCTTCCGATCAAGTCCATCCGCGTCGCCGCGGACGTGCCGGCGGCGGAGCGCTCCGATCTGGAGGTGATTCGCACCGATTCGGCGGCCTTCGCGGCGCTGATCGAATCGCGCCGCAATCGGCCCGAGGATTTTTTCCAGGTTGCGGCCGGACACATCGATCTCTGCAATGTGCCGATTGCGGTGCGCGAGCGGCCCCGCTGATCATTTCTCTTGACGCGAAGCCGCCTCGATGCCGATTTGCAGGGTGGTGGTCGCGATACGCACTTCTATCAGGAATGCGGTCAACGCCGCCGCGAGCGCCAGCATCGACAGGATGAACATGCAGGCGATGAACGCCGCCAGGTCCCAGCGCAGGAAGGCATTGACGAACAGCATCACGACCACCAGCGCGATGAACAGAGCGGACAGCGTGATGAGCGTTATGGCCGCGTTGATGTAGCGGGCGCGCCGCGCCAACACATCCAGCGCCGCGTGCAAATCCCGCCCATGATGCGCGTGGTCGGATCGGCGCAATATGTCTTCCATCGCCCGTGCCCGGTCCACGATGCGCGCCAGACGGCTGGTCAACACATTGAGCGTCACCCCGATCGCCGAGATGAGAAAAATCGGAGTCAGCGCAATCTGGATGAGGTGCGCGATATCGATTGATTGGACTGCGTTGGTGCCCATCTCACCATTTGACCCAGCCGAAGTGCCAGGTCGCGAGAATCACGAAACCGAATGCGATGCGGTACCAGGCGAAAACCCTGAAATTGTGGCCGCTCACATAGCGTATCAAGGCACGCACGGCAAATGCAGCGCTGATGAAGGAGGCAACCGAACCGACGCCGATGACCGCGAAATCGTTGAACACGAGGGTGTGCCGCGCCTTGAAAAGCTCCAGCACGGTGGCGCCCAATATGGTTGGAATCGCCAGGAAGAATGAAAATTCGGTGGCGGCCGGCCTGGAGAGTCCGCGCAGCAGGCCGCCCATGATGGTTGCGCCCGAGCGCGACGTGCCGGGAATCATCGACAGCGCCTGCGCAAGTCCGATCCAGATCGCGTCCGGAGGCTGGATGTCGTCGACGGCGGCGATGCGAGGCGTTCTTTCACGGCTCTCGATCCAGAGAATGAGAATTCCGCCGATGATGAAGGCCAGCGCGACCGGGATCGGGGCGAACAAGTATTTCTTGATGGTGCCGATGAAGATGACGCCGAGTACCGCCGCGGGCAGAAACGCCAGCACCAGATTAAACGTGAAGCGCTGCGACTTTCGGTCGCGGGGAAGGGTTGCGACCACGGTCCAAAGCCGCCTCCGGTACAGCCAGCACACCGCCAGGATGGCGGCGAATTGGATCACGATCTCAAACAGCTTGCCTTTCTCGTCATTCCAATCGAGCAGGCTGCCGGCAACGATCAAGTGACCGGTGCTGGAAACCGGCAGGAACTCGGTCAGCCCCTCGACGATGCCGAGTATCAAGGCCTTTATTGCAACTACCGGATCCATGTATCTGCCTCATTCACGCAAAAAAAACCCCGGCCGCCGTGAAGCGGTCGGGGCTTTATACCAATAATCTTACTTGGTTGCCGCAGGAGCAGCGGCTTTCTTATTGTGCTTCTTGCTGCTCTTCTTCTTCGCCGGCTTCGCGGCATCCGCGGCAGGGGCGGCGGCGGCAGGAGCGGCGGCAGCCATCGGCGCGGCGGCCTTCGGCATGTCGGCAGCCATCGCGGCGGCGGCGATGCCAAAAGTCAACAACGCGGTGGCAATCAAGGTTCCGGACTTATTCATGAGTTCTCCAAACGGTGGTAGTGACAAGCGCCTCGAAGAATACGCTGCGATCCACCCATTTCAGCCGAGATGAAGATCATTTCACAAACCCACCGGGGGGCACCCTAAACCGCCTGGTGTTTCGCCCTGGAACGCACCACGTGCCACGCCAGATAGGCGACAATGGCCGTATTCGCGACCAATACCGCCGCAATGCCGAAGTTCGGCCGGTGAATGAGCTCCCAGACCTCCAGCGGGATCAGCGATGCCGTGATGATGACGGTCAGCCACTCGGCCCAGCGCTTCTGCATCCACAGGCCGATCCCTTCGGTGGCAAAAACGGCTGCGTAAGCCAGCGTCACGATCCGCAACGCATGCATTCTCGAACTGGTCAGGCCGCTGAGCCACTGGATCAAATGGGTTACCACATCGTGTTCGAGGCCATGGGGCCGGGCCGAAGCCCAGATCAGCAGCCTGTCCGTGAGCGAAGAGTCGCGCAGACGAACCTCGCCCAAGGCGAGGGCCACCAGCAACAGCACCTTGATCAGTTTGTAGACCGCAATGGTGCGCAGAATATTGAAGCGCGACGCGGGCGCTGGCCGAGAATCAGTTGTCATGAAGACTGGGGGCCTAAGCCTGGCCTGCGGGCGGCTGAAATTCCAAGGTCGCATCGAGAAGGGCCGGGATGTCGAAGACCGCCCGCTCATTGTCGATCACCAAGGGGGCGATTCCCGCCGCAGCCACCAACGCCGCCGGGACTTGAATGCGGTCGTGTTCCCGGGTGACGGTCCAGGTCTCCAATCGCTTGTCTTGAAAGGCCAGGTTGAGGGCTCCCCAGCGCAGCAGCGCGGCGCGCGCCAGCGGCGTGTCGCCGCCCCAGTGCCGCTGCGCCAAAGTCAAAGCCGAACTCGCCGCAATTTCTCCATGCGGCAATGTCATCAGATCCTGGATGTATTTCACCATTTCATCCGGTGGCACATGCAGGTTCAAATAGGGCGCCGTCTCGTTCATAGCCGCCATTTTACCTTAAGTCGGATTCTCAAGACTGAACATGGCGTTATCGTCGTCGTAGGCAAAAGCCTCAGCGTATCTGCCCCAGCTCACGATCGCGCGCAGGCTTTGTTCCGCCGCCTCCTCGGTCATGAAATCTTCCAATTCGTCGATAAACCGACTTCTGCGGGCCGAATGAGAGGCGCGCTCGTCCAGAACCCGGCGAATATGGGCGGCCAGCGGCACATAGGTCAATAAATGCCGCAGGAAGATCCGCTTGCGCTCATCGAGGGCGGCATGGGCAAACGCCCTACCCTCCTCGGTCAGCTTCAAGTCGCCGCCCTCGAGCTCGGCGAAGCGCAGCAGCTGCAGCGTCTCCGCCACCGGAAACAATTCGTCGATTTCCATTTGCAAATCCGAGGCGATTTCCGGCAAATCGGCCTTGCCGTTGAAGGGCGCGGCGGCGACCGCTTCCATGAGGCCTGCCAGCAGGTTCGAGGACACATGCGGCAACTGGCTGCCTATGCCCAAACCCGGGAAACGCTCCTGGCGGGCGCTTGCCCCGCTCTGCGGGCGGGCGGTCATTTCCACGTAAATGCGCTCCACAAGCTCGCGAAAGCTCGGATCGAGGCGGTTTCGCGGCTGCGGCAGTGAAACCTTGATTTCACTCAGTATCCGGCCCGGATTACTGCCGAACACCAAGATGCGGTCGCACATGAGCACCGCCTCTTCGATGTTGTGGGTGACCAGAATGACGCCCTTGATGGGCATCCGCCCCTCGGCCCACAAATCCAGAAAATCGGTGCGCAGCGTCTCCGCGGTCAGCACATCCAGCGCGGAAAACGGCTCGTCCATGAGCAGAATATTAGGGTGTACCACCAGCGCCCGTGCGAAGCCCACGCGCTGGCGCATGCCACCCGACAATTCGCGCGGGTAGGCGGATTCGAATCCGTCCAAGCCGATGAGATCGATCGCCTGCAGCGATCGCTTGCGTATGTCCGCCTTCGGCATTCGCTGCGCCTCGAGACCGAGCGCCACGTTCTCGAACACGGTCAGCCAGGGAAACAGGGCGAAACTTTGAAATACCATCGCAATGCCCGGTGCCGGTCCGGAAATTGGCTGACCCAGATAGCGCAGGTGTCCGGCCGAGGGCTCCGCCAAGCCGGCGATCAGGCGCAACAGGGTGGATTTGCCCGATCCGGAACGGCCGAGCAAGCCGACGATTTGACCCTCCCGCAACTCCAGATTCATGCCTTCCAGCACGAGCAGTTCCGCGCCGTCCGGTTTGGGGAAGGCTTTGCGCACATCGTTGCATTGCAGTAGCGGCGAGTTGTTCATCATGGCGAAGCTTCGGTTAGGTAAGTCGATATCTGCGCTCGGCAAAGTAATACAAGGGTCGCCAAAACAACCTATTGATGATGACGACGAACAAACTCATGGTGCCTATCCCCAGGACGATGCGGTGGAAGTCTCCCGCCGTCGTTGCTTCCGCGATATAGGACCCTAGGCCACGAGCCTGGATTTGAGTATCCCCCCAGGTCGCCAATTCGGCGACGATGGCGGCATTCCAGGACCCGCCGGAGGCTGTGATGGCGCCGGTGACATAAAAGGGCAGAACGGCAGGCAACGCGACTTTGCGCCACCACAGCCAGCCTGAAACGCGAAAGTTGGCGGCGACATAGCGCATTTCGGCGGGGATGGCCGACGCACCGGCGATGACATTGAACAGGATGTACCACTGAGTCCCCAAGATCATCAGCGGGCTCAGGTAAATATCGGGATTGAGCTTCCAAGCGACGATGCCGTACACCGCGATCGGAAACAGCAAGTTGGCAGGGAATGCCGCCATGAACTGAGCGATCGGCTGCACGATCTGCGCCGCGCGCGGCCGCATGCCGACCCACACGCCAATCGGCACCCACACCAAGCTCGCGAGGGCAATCAATATGAACACCCGCAGCATCGTGAGCGTCGCCAGCCCGCATACCTGCAATGCCTCCCGCACGGGCGTGTTCTTGATCAGCACCCAGACGATGTGCCAGAGGCCGAGCACGACGGCTGCAATGATGAGCGACACCCACAGGAGATCCAGACTGCGCTTCGGCGCCGATGCTTCCGGCGGCGGCTTATCGGTGCGTTTCACCGCGCGGCTGGTCCACAGCACGGCTGCGTGGAATGCCACGGTTGCCGCTTGAATCAAACGCGAACGGCGCATCATGGTCAGTGCCCAGGAATCGGGGACCCGCACGCCCGGCTCCTGCTCGACACGGAAGCGGTCGACCCACGCCACCAGTGGCCGGAACAGCAACTGGTCATACAACAGGATCACGATCAGCATGGTGGCGATTGCCCAACCGATGGCGTGCAAGTTCTTCTGCTCGATGGCAAGTGCAATATAGGAGCCGACTCCCGGCAACGCGACGGTGGTATGGCCGACGCTGATCGATTCCGAGGCCACGACGAAGAACCAGCCGCCCGACATCGACATCATCATGTTCCAAATGAGCGCGGGCATGCCGAAAGGGACTTCCAGCTGCCAAAAGCGCATCCACGGCGACAGTCGAAACGATTCCGCCGCTTCCATGAGTTCGGTGGGTATCGTGCGCAGGGACTGATAGAAGCTGAATGCCATGTTCCATGCTTGACTGGTGAATATGGCGAAGATCGCCGCAAATTCGGCACCGAGCACCCTGCCGGGCACCAAGGACATGAAGAACACGACCGTCACGGAAATGAAACCCAGGATCGGGACCGATTGCAAGATATCCAAAATGGGCACCAACAGCTTGCCCGCCCGCTCGCTCTTGGCCGCCCAGGTCGCATATGTCAGAGTGAACACCAGCGAGAGGAAAAGCCCCGCCAACATGCGAAACGTGGTGCGTGCCGCGTATTCGGGCAGATGAATCGGATCAAGCGACAGCGGCGTTACATCGAGCTGCGACAACGGTGCGAACAGGCCGCGCGATGTCTCGCCCAGAAAGGCGATCAACCCGATCACCACGATAAATGCCAGTACATCCCAGCGCGAGGCGAGGTCGCGAAGGAAGACGTAGGGGGCGAAGCGATTCATCGGCGCATTCTCGCAGGACAGGCAATGAACTAGCTAGTTTTCCATCGCGCTTCGCGCGACCCCGATGGATGAAGCGTACG
Organism: uncultured Gammaproteobacteria bacterium; assembly: GCA_963811115.1. Classification (GTDB taxonomy): domain Bacteria; phylum Pseudomonadota; class Gammaproteobacteria; order Steroidobacterales; family Steroidobacteraceae; genus Bog-1198. The sequence continues at coordinate 984,703 of CAWEQB010000012.1, read as the reverse complement.
GAATGGACAGAGCGAAGAAATTTGAGGCATACCGCGATTGTGGCGTCGGGACGGAGGTCGGTGTCTGCTTGGTGCTGCGAGCCCGTTAGCTAGTTGGACCCGGAACCCTGCGAGCACCCCGAATTGTTGCCACGAGCGCTTGCGCTCCGGAGCACGATTACTAGAGTCCGATAACGAGGGTTCCTCCCGACGCCCTGTCACATTTGGAGGTGCCCCATGCAAGTACTGTATCCGCGCTGTGCTGGGCTTGATGTGCATAAAGACATCGTCGTTGCCCGCGTGCGCTGTGTGAGTGAGCCTAAGCACGATGAGGTGAGGAGTTTTGCCACGACGACTGCGACGCTGTTGGAGCTGAACGAGTGGTTGGCCAGTCATACGGTCAGCCATGTGGCGATGGAGGCGACCGGCGTATATTGGAAACCCGTATGGCACCTGCTCGAAGATCAGTTCGAACTGGTACTCGCCAATGCCCAGCACATCCGTAACGTCCCCGGGCGCAAGACTGACGTGAATGATGCGACCTGGATTGCCGATCTGCTGGCACACGGACTGATCCGCGCCAGCTTCGTGCCCCCGGCGCCGATCCAGGAGTTGCGCGATTTGACACGCACCCGAAAGCAGCTGGTGCGCGAGATCTCACAGCACTCCTCGCGTATCCAGAAGATCCTGGAGGACGCGAATCTGAAGCTCGGCAGTGTCTTGTCGGACGTCCTGGGCCAGAGTGGACGGGCAATCCTCGAGGCACTGATTGCCGGGGAGACGGACCCGGAAAAGCTTGCTGACCTGGCCCGGGGCACCGCCCGCAAGAAACGCATCGAACTCATCGAAGCGCTCCACGGCCGCATACGTCCGCATCACCGAGGGCTGCTCAAGGTGCATCTGGAACTCGTTGCGGCCCTGGAACAGGCGCTCGCTGAAATCGACGCCACGGTGGGAAAAACCTTGGCGCCGATCCGCAGTAGCGCCCGCCTCCTGACGACTCTGCCCGGTGTCAGCGATCTGACTGCGCAGGTCATGGTGGCGGAGATCGGCGTCGATATGTCGCGCTTTCCCACGGCCGCCCATTTGATCTCCTGGACAGGACTCTGTCCGCGCAGCGACGAGAGTGCCGGCAAACGCCGGTCGAGTCGCGTACGCAAGGGTGCCCCCTGGCTTAAAACCGCCCTCGTCACCGCCGCCTATCACATGCTGAAAAACGGCATCCCGTACCATGATCTCGGCGCAGAGCACTTCTCCAGCCGTGACCGCTCCAAAGCCATCCTGCGGCTCGTGCGCAGACTCAATGATCTCGGTTGCGAGGTCCACATAACCCCTCAAGCCGCATAAGTCGTGCGTCGGTACAATCCTTTATGGATAGAAGAGCTTCTTACTAGTAGGGTACGTGTTTATGGAGGAGAGTTTCACCGCAACTTCATCGCCCGCCGAAGCGCCTGCGAGCACGCGCTTCAACGTCCTGGGTGCCATCAGCTTCGCGCATTTTCTGAACGACATGATGCAGTCGCTGATCGTCGCGATCTATCCGCTGTTGAAGGGCGAATTCCACCTGAGCTTCACGCAAATCGGCATGATCACCCTCACCTATCAGGTCTGCGCTTCCGTCTTGCAGCCCATCATCGGCGTGTATACGGACAAGAACCCAAAGCCCTACTCATTGAGCGTCGGCATGGGTTTTACCTTGATTGGCATGCTGACACTGGCGTTCGCGCCGAGCTACGGCATGGTGCTCGCGGCCGCCGCGATGATCGGCGCCGGTTCATCGATCTTTCATCCGGAATCCTCGCGCATTGCCCGTCTCGCCTCGGGAGGCCGCCACGGCCTGGCGCAGTCTATTTTCCAAGTGGGTGGCAATGCCGGCAGCGCGACCGGCCCGTTGCTCGCCGCCTGGATCATCATTCCGCACGGCCAGAGCAGTTTGGCATTTTTTGCCTTGGCGGCCTTGGTCGCCATCGCCGTGCTGGTCCGCGTCGGCGCGTGGTACAAGCGCCGGCATCTGGATCGCCCCGCCGGCTCCAAGAACCGGCCGGTGGTCTTAAGTCCGGTTTCGGCGCGCACAGTCGCGTGGTCGATCGGCATCCTGGTGGTGCTGATCTTCTCGAAATACTTCTACGTTGCGAGCATCGGCAGCTACTACAGTTTCTACCTGATCGAGAAATTCCATCTGTCGGTGCAGTCCGCGCAGCTCTACCTTTTCGTATTTCTGTTCGCGATGGCGCTTGGCACCTTGTTCGGCGGACCCATTGGCGATCGGGTCGGCCGCAAGCGCGTCATTTGGTTCTCCATTCTGGGTGTGGCGCCCTTCACGCTCGTCCTGCCGTTCGTCAACTTGCCCTGGACCGGCGTGCTGACCTTCCTCATTGGCCTGATTCTGTCGTCGGCATTCTCAGCCATCGTGGTTTTCGCCCAAGAGCTGATGCCCGGCAAGGTCGGCGCCGTTTCCGGACTGTTCTTCGGCTTCGCCTTCGGCATCGGCGGCATCGGCGCGGCCGTACTCGGGGGTTTCGCGGACCATTACGGCATCGAATCGGTGTACCGGATTTGTGCGTACCTGCCGCTGCTCGGCATGGTCGCCGCATTTCTGCCCGATATTGAGCACCGCGCCGGCGGAAAATCTTGACTCACGGCGTCCTACTTGGCCTCAGTCAGTATGGCTTGATGATCGTGGTCGTCAACGTACTTCTCAACCAGATCGGACTTCCCGTGCCGGTGGTGCCGACGCTCATTGTCGCCGGCGCCGTCGGCGCGTACGGACAGGCATCGCTGCCTGCGCTGCTCATCGGGGCGGTGATCGCGTGCGTGGCCGCCGACTGTGGTTGGTACCTGATCGGCGAAAAGTACGGCATCCGGGTCTTGAAAACCTTGTGCAAAATTTCATTGGAGCCGGATTCATGTGTCAGCCAAACGCAGACCCGGTTCGAGCGGTGGGGGGTGAATTCGCTGGTCATCGCAAAATTCATTCCCGGCCTCTCCATCATTGCCCCGCCGATGGCCGGCGCCCTGCGCATCGGTTGGCCGCGATTCGTCATTCTGAGCACCATCGCCGCCGTGCTCTGGGTGGGTGTGTATCTAGGCGCCGGCGCGGTGTTCAATTCGCAGATCGAGTGGCTGCTGGGTGAACTGACCCAATTCGGCAGCATTGCGGGCGTTGGCGTGGCCCTCTTGCTCATCTGCTATATCGCGTTCAAGTGGTGGGAGCGGCGGCGTTTCTACCGGATGCTGCGCATGGCACGCATCAGCGTCGGCGATCTCTACGCGCTCGTGCAGTCGGGCGCCGCGCCCATCATGGTCGATGTGCGATCGACCACGGCGCGGGAGCTCGAACCGCGCTGGATCCCGGGCGCGCTGCATGTGCCGTTGCCGGATGTGGCGCGGCTTCTGAAGGAATTGCCGCGCGATCGCGAAGTCATTCTGTACTGCACCTGCCCGAGCGAGGCCTCGGCCGCCCGCGTTGCCAAGATACTCATGAATCATGGCTTCAAACACGTGCGGCCCCTGCACGGCGGACTCGACGCCTGGGTCGCGGCAGGTTACCAGGTGGCCACGAAATGACGCATCACGTGGTCATCGTCGGCGCCGGCTTCGGTGGCTTGTCGGCGGCTCATGGGCTGGCCGGCGCGGACGTCAAGATCACCATCGTCGATCAGCGCAATCACCATCTGTTTCAGCCGCTGCTGTATCAAGTCGGCACCGCGGTGCTTGCGACCTCGGAAATCGCCTGGCCCATTCGCCATTTGATGCGCAAGCGCAAGGAGGTCACCACCTTGCTAGGCACCGTGACCGGCATCGACACCGGGCACCGCAGAGTGTCGCTCGATGACGGCGGCACGCTGGAATACGATACGCTGGTGTTAGCCACGGGCGCCCGGCATGCCTACTTCGGGCACGACGAATGGGAGCCCTACGCGCCGGGCCTCAAGACTCTGGAAGACGCGACCTCGATCCGGCGTCGAATACTCCTGTCCTTCGAGCGCGCCGAACGCGAGACCGATCCTGAGCGCCGCGCCGCGCTGATGACTTTCGTGATCGTCGGCGGCGGCCCCACCGGGGTGGAATTGGCGGGCGCGATCGCCGAGCTCGCGCATCGGAGCCTGCCCCGGGAATATCGGCATATCGACACGCGTCAGGCTCGCGTCGTGCTCATCGAGGCCGGGCCGCGTATTTTGCCGGCCTTCACCGAGGACTTATCGGCCCACGCGAAACGCTCGCTCGAGCGCCTGGGCGTCGAAGTTCAACTGCGGCAGGCCGTACGTGAATGCAGTGCCGAGGGGGTCATCTATGGCGATCAGCCGCTCGCCGCGAAGGTCATTCTATGGGCGGCCGGGGTCCGTGCGTCGGACGCCGCCGCATGGGCGGGCCTCCCCGCCGACCAGGCCGGGCGCGCCAAAGTGGAGGCCGACCTCACCGCCCCCGGGCATCCCGAAATCTTCGTGATCGGCGACACTGCGACCATCAACGCCTGGCAGGGCAAGCCCGTGCCCGGCATCGCTCCGGCGGCCAAGCAACAAGGCGCGCACGTCGCCCGCACCATTCGCGCCCGCCTGGGCGGCGACTTCGCGCCACGCCGTTTCCGCTATTCGCATTCCGGAAATCTGGCCACCATCGGCCGGCGCGCCGCCGTCATCGATTTCGGATGGATCAAGGTCCGGGGCGAGTTGGCCTGGTGGATCTGGGGCCTGGCGCACATTTATTTCTTGATCGGAGTGCGCAATCGCCTGGCGGTGGCTTTGAGCTGGCTGTGGATCCATACCACCGGCAGCCGCAACGCCTGCCTCATCACCCAGGGCGAGTCGCGGGGAAATTCGAGTCGCTGAAGAGGGAATAGGTCTCAATTCGAGTTGCCCACCGTACGCGCTTGCGCACCCCACTGCATAATGCGAGCCGTGCGACGTCATATGGAAAACGGCCACGCCTCCGCGGCGGCCTTTGGCGCGTTGGCCGCCTTCGCGCTGCTGGGAGCCCTGCCCTATGCGGCGCGCAGCGATTGGTCGGTGGGTGCGGACGCCGGCGTGCGGCATGACAACAATGTTGGGAATGCCCAACTCTCGACCGACATCGTGGCGGACTCCCTTGTCGACGCGCGGCTGTCGCTGTTCAGCCTGTTTCCCCTGGGCGATGGATACAGCCTGACGGTGGGCGGCGATCTTGGCGGCGAGGTGTACCACAGCATCACAGGACTCAACAATGGCTCCCTGGACGCGACATTTGCGCTGAAGAAGAAGTGGGGTCTGGGCGCCTTCGTTCCCTGGGCGCGCGTCGGCGTCACGGCCGGGCGCCTGAGCTACAAGGATAGCTACCGCAATGCCTGGGACTACCGCGCCACGCTGGCGGCGGGCCGACGGTTCGATGAGCGCTGGAACTTCTGGGTGGAATACGCCTACGAGAACCTGGATGCAAGTTCGGGACCGGAAGAGGTGCCGGGATGGTCGAGCGACGCATACAGTCAACTCAGCCATAGCGTCGCCGCCAATCTGGAATTTTCAGTGAGCGAAAGCGTCTTCTTGTCGCTGGCTGTGTCCGATCGGCACGGGGACGTGGTGTCGACCACGTTGCAACCCAATGCCGCGGCTTACTATGCCTCCCGCGCCATTGCCTCAGACCCGGCATTTGGACCGAATGCCTATGCATACCGGCTCACCGGCGCGACCTGGGGAGCCCGGGTGGGAATCAATTGCTCGGTCACCGCGCACAACCTGCTCGGCGCCGGATTCGAGCGATTCGATACCCACGCGGACGGCGACAACGATTACACGAAATCGGTCGTGGAAATCACCTGGGACTATCGTTTCTGACTATGAATAAATCATTCACTGCCGCGGCCGGCCTGATTCTCATTTGCGGAGCGATACCGGGAATGGCCGCAGAGCTGCACGCTCTGGTGAAGGACCACCGCGGTAAGATGGTCGCGGATGCGATTGTGGTGGCCACTCCCATCGAGTCCAAGAACGCGCATCCCGCGAAACCGCCTGCGGATGCGGTCGATCAAGTGGACAAGCAGTTCGTGCCGTACGTGAAGCCGGTGTTCGTGGGATCGAAAGTGCGATTTCCCAACAGCGACAACATCCGCCACCAGGTTTATTCGTTTTCGCCTGCCAAGAAGTTCGAGCTGCCCTTGTATGGCGGTACGGACGCGCCGCCCGTCATATTCGACAAACCGGGAGTCGTGGTCCTCGGCTGCAACATTCATGATTGGATGGTGGGTTACATCTACGTGTCCGAAACACCGTTCTTCGCAAAAACCGAGGCGGCGGGAACCGCGACGCTCACCGACCTGCCGCCGGGCGAATACACGGTTCGGGTGTGGCATCCGAGCATGGAGCATGGAGAAGAGACCACGGCTCGACAGGTGACCTTGAACGCCGATAGTCCCGCCAACGTCACCTGGGAACTCAGCTTGAAGCCGACCTTTCGGGTGCCCCGCGTTTCAGGCGCTTCCTCCCCGGGCTATCCTTAAGAAAAAGCCTGGATGCCGGTTTGCGCCCGGCCGAGGATGAGGGCGTGGATGTCGTGAGTACCCTCGTATGTATTCACCACTTCAAGGTTCACCACATGGCGAATCACGCCGAATTCATCGGAAATGCCGTTGCCGCCCAGCATGTCGCGCGCCGCGCGAGCGACCTCGAGCGACTTGCCGCAGGAATTGCGTTTTAGCATGGATGTGATCTCAACAGAGGCAGTGCCTTCATCTTTCATGCGGCCGAGACGCAGACACCCTTGCAGAGCCAAGCTGATCTCGGTCTGCATGTCGACCAGCTTCTTTTGGATGAGTTGATTGGCGGCGAGCGGACGACCGAATTGCTTGCGATCCAGCACGTACTGCCGCGCCGTATGCCAGCAGCTCTCCGCCGCGCCGAGCGCGCCCCAGGCGATGCCGTAACGCGCTGAATCAAGGCAGGTGAACGGGCCCCGCAAGCCGGTCACGCCGGGCAACAAATTCTCTTCCGGCACGAACACCTCATCCATGAGAATTTGTCCCGTCGTCGACGCGCGCAATCCGACTTTGCCGTGGATCACCGGTGCCGCCAGGCCCTTCCAGCCTTTTTCAAGGATGAAGCCGCGAATAATGTCATCGTCGGTCTTGGCCCATACGATGAACACGTCCGCAATGGGGCTGTTGGAGATCCATGTCTTGGCGCCGGACAATCGATAGCCGCCCGCGGTGCCGCGCGCCCGGGTAATCATGCTTCCGGGATCCGAACCGTGATCGGGCTCGGTCAAGCCAAAGCAGCCGATCGATTCGCCGTGCGCCAGTCCCGGCAGGTACTTGCGCTTCTGCGCCTCGGTGCCGAATCGTTCAATGGGCAGCATCACCAGCGACGACTGCACGCTCATCATGGAACGATAGCCGGAGTCGACACGCTCGACCTCGCGGGCGATGAGTCCATAGCTCACGTAGTTGAGGCCGCCGCCGCCGAATTCCTCGGGAATGGTCGCTCCCAATAGGCCGAGTTCCCCCATCTCCTTGAAAATGGCGGGGTCGGTGTGCTCGCGGCGAAAAGCCTCGACGATCCGCGGCGCGAGCTGACCTTGCGAATAGTCGCGCGCGGCATCCCGCACCATTTTTTCTTCCTCCGTCAACTGCCCGTCGAGCAATAGCGGATCGTCCCAATGAAAACTGCCAATCGCCATACTTCAGCCCTTGAGTTCATCGAAGGCGAAGCATCGCATAATCTTGAGCGTCAGTGGGCCTTTCGATCGTGCTAAGTTGACGGAATGAATGGCGCTCTTTCGCATGTGACCGTGCTCGATTTGTCGCGAGTCCTGGCCGGCCCCTGGGCCGGCCAGGTACTGGCGGATCTGGGCGCCGACGTCATCAAGGTGGAACGGCCGGGCATGGGCGACGACACGCGCGGCTGGGGCCCGCCTTTTTTGCGCGATGCGCAAGGCAATGACAGCGCCGACGCCGCGTACTACCTCTGCGCCAATCGCAACAAGAAATCCATCACGGTGGATTTCACGACCGCCGAGGGCCAGGCCATCGTCCGCGAACTTGCGCGTCAATCGGATGTGGTCCTGGAGAATTTCAAGGTCGGCGGACTCGAGAGCTACGGTCTGGACTACGCGACGCTGCGCACCATCAACCCGCAATTGATTTACTGTTCCATCACCGGGTTCGGCCAGACCGGCCCGTACGCAGCGCGCGCCGGTTATGACCTGCTGGTGCAGGCCATGGGCGGATTGATGAGCATCACCGGGCGCCGGGACGATGAAGCCGGAGCCGGGCCGCAAAAAGCCGGCGTCGCCGTCACCGATATTTTGACCGGACTGTATGCGACCATCGGAATACTGGCGGCGCTCGCGCACCGCGAGCGCTCGGGAGTCGGCCAGCACATCGACTTGGGACTGCTCGATGTGCAGGTGGCCTGCCTCGCGAATCAAGCCATGAACTACTTGATCAGCGGCAGTGCACCACGGCGCTCGGGCAATGCCCACCCAAACCTGGTTCCCTATCAGGATTTTCCGACCAGCGACGGCTACATGGTGATCGCTGTCGGCACCGATGCGCAGTTCGCCCGATTGTGCGCCGTCACCGGGCTGTCGGGACTCGAAAGCAATCCGAACTTCAGCACCAACAGAGAGCGCGTCGCCAATCGCCACGAACTGATCGACAAGTTGAGCGCCGTCACCGTGACGCATCCCACGGCCCACTGGGTTGCCGCGCTCGAGAGCGTGGGCGTGCCCGCCGGTCCCATCAACACGCTGGATGCGGTGTTCGATGATCCGCAGGTGCGCGCCCGCGGCATGCGGATCGATTTGCCGCATCCGGTCGCGGGCAACGTCGCGCTGGTGGCAAATCCTCTGCGTCTGTCAGAGACGCCGGTCACGTACCGCTCCGCGCCGCCGACCCTGGGCGCGCAAACGGACGAGGTGCTTGCCGGGCGTCTCTCGATGTCGGCGGCCGACATCGCCGCGCTGCGCGCGAAAGGCGTCATTTAGCGAAGCGGCCCCGTCGCGCTAGGCGCGAATCAGCGCCTTTTCGATGCGGCGGTCAGGCACCAGCCACAGCAGGGCCACCAGCAGATACAAGGCCTGAGCCGCCCGCGGCGATACCAGGTACGCGGCGGCGATCCCCATCAGGTAAATGATCGGCGAGATCTTGCCCTTCCAATCCGCGCCCACGGCCCTCTTGAGAATCGAATCCGGCCCTTGTGCGGCGATGATCATTTGCTGAAGCAGCCAATAGGCGATGGCGGCCATCAGCAACACCACGCCATAGAGCGCCGCGGGCGCGGCGGCCGCGTGATTCTCCCCGATCCAGGCGGTTGTGATGGGAAACAGGGACAGCCAGAACAAAAGATGCAGGTTGGCCCACAGAATCCCACCCGTCACGGATTCGCAGGTATGCAACATATGATGATGATTGTTCCAGTAGATCCCCACATAAATGAAGCTCAGCACGTAGCTCAAGAAGTTGGGAAACAAGGGCGCGAGCGCGCTCATGGTGTCGCCATGCGGCACTTTGAGCTCGAGCACCATGATGGTGATGATGATGGCAATGACGCCGTCGCTGAATGCTTCGAGGCGGCTGTTGCCCATGATCAGTCCACCCTGGGCATGCCGATAAATGTCGCTGTCCGCATTGGCTTTTCCTTCGGTTCCGATATGCTGGCTAGTGAACTGCAAGAACAAGGAGAATTCAATGAGAGGATTGCTGGTGGTCTTGAGCCTGGCAGCTACGACGACCGTCTGGGCATCCTCGACACCTCCCCTGCCGCCGCCGGCCGATCAGCAGCTCGCGCGCGACATGCTGCAGAGCTTGGTGGAGATCAACACCACGCATGCCCATGGTTCCACGGACGCCGCAAAGGCCATTCAAGGCTGGCTGTTGAGCGCGGGCTTCGCGGCGAGCGACGTGATTTTTCTGGCGCCGCCCGATCATCCCACCAAGGGCAATGTGGTGGTTCGCTACCACGGCAAGCAGCCGAAAGATCCTGTTCTGTTTCTCGGTCACCTGGATGTGGTGGAAGCGAAACCCGAGGACTGGTCGGTCGACCCGTTCAAATTGACCTCACAAGACGGATGGTTCTACGGCCGCGGCACCATCGACATGAAGGACGGGGACGCCGCGCTGGTCGAATCCCTGATCCGATTGAAGCGTGAGAAATTCGTGCCGGACCACGATGTAATCGTCGCCTTCACCGCCGACGAAGAGGCCGGCGGCGACTCGAACGGACCCGCCTTCCTCCTCAAGCAGCATCGCGATTTGATCAATGCCGCATTGGTCGTCAACCTCGACGGCGGCGGCGGCGGCACGAAGAACGGCGAACGGCAGTTCTATGAAATTGGCACCAGCGAGAAGACCTACGTCACCTTTACGCTCGAGACCGTCAGCCCCGGTGGACACGGATCTCTGCCCGGGCCTGACAATGCCATTTACAAACTTGCGGCGGGCCTCGGCCGCCTGGAGGCCTTCAAGTTTCCGGTGGCTCTCACGGCGACCACTCGGGCGAGTTTCGATGCGCTCGCCGCGCTGGAAAGCGGGTCCGTTGCAGCGGACATGCATGCGGTCGCCCAATCACCACCCGATCTGGCCGCAGCGGAGCGCCTGAGCCAAAACGTGCGCCTCAACGCACAGTTGCGCACCACTTGCGTCGCGACTCTGATTTCCGGTGGTCACGCCGAAAACGCCCTGCCGCAACGCGCGAAGGCGACCATCCAGTGCCGGATGCTGCCCGGAGACTCGGCCGCGAATGTACAGAATCTTCTGACCGCGACCCTCGCGGATCCCGCCATTCAGGTCACGCTCGATGCGCCTCCCATCGTGAGCCCGGAGTCGCCGCCCACACCGCAAATCATGAAGAAGGTCGCGCTTCTGGTGCATTCGATGTGGCCCGCCGTGCCGATCATTCCAACCATGGCGACAGGCTTCAGCGACGACAGGCAAACCCGCAACGCCGGCATGGCCAGTTATGACATCAGCGGTGTGTGGCAGGACGTCGACGAGAATCGCGCCCATGGGCGCGATGAACGCATTGGAGTGATGGCCTTCGATGAGAGCGTTGAATTCACCTATCGACTTCTCAAGACCATGAGCAGGAAGTGAAGGTGACGGGAGTGCGGCTGTTGGTGGCAGGCGCCATCGGCCTGTTGCTGTATTTTGGGCACGTGGCGTTCGTCCCGGTCGCCCTGGCGCTGCTGCTTGCGCTCGTGCTTTCCGGACCCGTCGAAGCCCTTCAAGCATGGCGAGTGCCGCGCAGCCTGAGTGCCGCCGTGCTCTTGATCATGGTTCTGGCGTCCTTGGCCGCGGTCGTGACCTTCCTGTCGGCGCCTGCACAACAATGGTTCGCTTCGGCACCGCACACGCTGCGGCTCATCGAGAAGAAGATTCGGCCGGTGGAGCAGATCATGAACCGGATCGACACCCTGCGGAATTCCGCAGGCAATATCGGCAGTCCGACTCATTCGGCGCCGGCGCCGACGGCAGCCGCGTCGGAGGAGAGCACGACCGAAATGTTGTTGGACGTGACCCGGGGGCCGTTGCTCAGTTGCGTCACGGTGATCATCCTCACTCTGTTCCTGCTGGCCGGCGGTCCGCCGATGCTGGCGCGAATGACCTCCGCGTTCGCCGACGATCTAAATTCCGCGCATATCATCAAAGTGATCGAGAAGGTGCGCCGTGAGGTTGGTCGCTTCTACGTGACCACCACATTGATCAATGTCGGATTGGGAGTCGCCACGTCGTTTGCCATGATGTGGTGCGGCATGCCGAACCCATTTCTATGGGGCACCCTGGCCGCGGTGCTGAACTTCATCCCCTATCTTGGCTCGACGACCACCCTCATCGTGCTGACCGTGGTGGCGGTAGTGTCGTTCGATGGACTGGGTCGGGTGATCGCCGTGGCCGGCAGTTATCTGGCGCTTGCGACCATCGAGGGACAAGTCGTTCAGCCTCTGCTGGTCGGGCGCCGGCTGCAGTTGAATCCCATGCTGGTATTCCTGGCCTTGTGGTTCGGCGGCCTGTTCTGGGGGATTGCGGGAATCATATTGGCCACCCCCACCTTGGTTGCCCTCAAAGTGGTGGCCGAGAATGCCCGTGCAGGCCAGCCGCTGGTGAATTTCTTAAGCCCGGCGCACGACGATTAGTAGCCCGACGGTTAGTGGCCCAACGGACTAATGAGAAACGCCGGGCGCGAGCCGATTCCACTGATGCCGCCAGCGGAGCGGGTGCAAATCGCCGGCTGCCAGTTCATCGCTGCTGTAGCTGATGATCTTATTGCCCGCCGTGTCGAATACATCGATGCGCCAATGAGGTTCTGCCGCAAGCAAATCGGAAGCGACGCTGAGTAACTGGTCCGGACTGCGATAGGGCCCCTCGGCGATGCTTCGACCGGCACCGATGTACCAATAGCCGTCGGCGTTGCCGTGCACCGCCAGTACCGTCTCCCGCCTGTCGCTCATGGCCGGTCACTCATGGAAAGAATGTTGCGCGCTAGAACGTCATTGCTATGTAGGCGTAACTCCCAAAATAATGTCAGAGTGGCCAATTGGCCCGATATAATAAACTGGCAGCTATGAGCGCAACCCCCTCGCTTCCCGACGAGCCCGCATACCTGAGCGGATTCGGCAATGAATTTGCGACCGAGGCGCTGCCCGGAGCGCTGCCGCAGGGACGCAATTCGCCGCAGCGCTGTCCCTATGGTCTCTATGCCGAGCAAATCTCGGGTACCGCATTTACCGCACCACGGCATGCGAACCGTCGTTCGTGGCTGTATCGCATTCGTCCGTCGGTCATGCATCAACCGTTTCAGCTGCGCAGGCACCCGGGATTCGACGAACCGGCGTCGGATGAACCGACGTCGCCGAATCAAATGCGCTGGGATCCACTGCCGCTGCCGACCGTGCCCACGGATTTCGTCGAGGGCCTCGTGCCGGTGGCCGGAAACGGTTCACCGGATGCTCACTCCGGATGCGCGATTTCCATGTATGCCGCAAATCAACCGATGCGGCAGCGATTTTTTTACAGCGCCGACGGCGAAATGCTCATCGTGCCTCAGCTTGGCGCACTGCGGCTCGATACGGAACTCGGATGTCTGCGCATCGAACCACAGGAAATCGCGGTGATTCCGCGCGGCCTGCGCTTCAGGGTGGATCATCCCCCGGGCGCCGTGCGCGGTTATATCTGCGAAAATTTCGGCGGCCCGTTCAAGCTTCCGGAACTTGGACCCATCGGTTCCAATGGACTTGCCAATCCACGTGATTTTCAGACGCCGCACGCGCGCTACGAGGATCTGGACGTTGGTTGCGAACTCATCGCCAAATTCTCGGGCCGGCTTTGGACGGCGGCCATGGACCACTCGCCGCTGGATGTGGTGGCCTGGCATGGCAACCATGCTCCCTACAAATACGATCTGCGGCGATTCAATGCCATGGGATCGATCTCGTATGACCATCCAGACCCGTCCATCTTTACGGTGCTGCATTCGCCGAGCGAGGTGCCCGGAACGGGCAACATCGACTTCGTCGTGTTCCCGCCGCGATGGTTGGCCATGCAGAACACCTTCAGGCCCCCGTGGTTTCATCGCAATGTGGCCAATGAGTTCATGGGCTTGATTTGCGGGGTCTACGACGCCAAAAGCACCGGCTTCGTGCCCGGCGGCGCCTCGCTGCACAATTGCATGAGCGGACACGGCCCGGATGCCGTGACCTTCGAACAAGCGAGCGCTGCCGACACATCGGTGCCGGTTCACATTGCGGACACCATGGCGTTCATGTTTGAGACGCGGCAAGTCATCAATCCGACTCGCGCGGCGCGGCGCGGAACGCCGCCGCTGCAGACTGATTACATGTCCCACTGGCTGGGCCTTAAGAAGCGCTTCGAGCCGACCCGGCCGTGAGTGCCGTCAAACTCGATGAGACGCACGATCCGCGGGCACGCAGCTGGCTCGACTCGGCAAATCGCGAGAGCAATGATTTTCCCATCCAGAATTTACCCTTCGCAGTATTCCGGCGCGCAGGATCCGCTGAACCGTTTCGGGGCGGCGTCGCCATTGGCGATCAAATTATCGATCTCGCGGTCCTTGCAGCGCGCGAAATATTCCAGGGACCCGCCGCGCAAGGAATTCGGGCGGGCGCGGGCTCTTCGCTCAATGCGTTGATGCAGCTCGGGTCCGAGGTCTCGGGCGCCGTGCGTCGCGCCCTGTTCGAGGGCCTGCTGGCAGGGTCGCGCCAACAAGCTGCGCTGCAGAGCTGCCTGGTGCCGCAAAGCGACGCGCAATATTCATTGCCCGCCCAAATCGGCGACTACACGGATTTCTACGCGTCCATCTATCACGCCACCGCGGTGGGTCGCTTGATGCGGCCGGACAGGCCGCTGCTGCCGAACTATGAATGGATTCCCATCGGCTATCATGGACGCAGTTCTTCCATCGGCGTGTCGGGCCAGACCTTCCACAGGCCCCGGGGGCAACGACTGCCGCCGGGCGCGGTGCAGCCCGTCGTCGGCGCTTCCGCGCGCCTGGACTACGAACTCGAGCTCGGTGTCTTCGTCGGCCGTGGTAATTCACCCGGGATACCGATTCCCCTCGCCGATGCTGAAGCGCATATCTTCGGCATCTGCGTGCTCAACGACTGGTCAGCGCGTGATTTGCAGACCTGGGAATACCAACCCTTGGGTCCCTTCCTGGCGAAAAATTTCGCGACCACGATATCGCCGTGGATCGTTACTCTGCAGGCGCTGACCCCATTTCGCGTTCCGCCCGTGCGGCCCGCAAACAGCCCCCCGCCCCTGCCGTACTTGAACTCATCCACGGACCGCGATGCGGGGGCGATCGATATTCGCCTCGAAGCGCTGATTCAAAGCGACGCGATGCGCGCGCGACAGCGGCCGGCGCAGCGCCTGTCGTTGACCAGTTTTCGTCATGCCTACTGGACGATTGCGCAATTGGTAGCGCACCACACCGTGAACGGCTGCAATCTGCGCGCGGGCGATCTGCTGGGCACCGGCACTCAATCGGGGCCGACTCCCGAAGAGGCTGGCTCATTGTTGGAGTTGAGTGTCGGCGGCAGCCGACCGATTCAGATCGATGGTGAGACTCGCACTTTCTTGGAGGACGGCGACAGCATCACTCTTCGTGCCTGGTGTGAAGGCCCTCATGCCGCGCGCATCGGATTTGGCGAGGCGCAGGGACGAATACTTCCCCCCATCGGCTGATCAGTCGTAGGCTGCTCCAACTGATTCTGACAAAAATATAAGAGTTTCTCCTACACCGCGGCGGGCAGATTGGCGGCAAAATTATCGCTGTCTCAATGCAGGATTGCGGAGGAGATGTGTACATCCTCGTCATTAGCTTGCTGCTCTTGGTGTTGGTCGCAGCGTTGATGCTGGGATTGCTGAGTGTGCTCCGAGAATTGATCGAAAGTTTCGGTCAAAGTGAGCCGATATTCAGCGAACAGGGACCGATCTTCCACGATCAGGATTCCGATCAGCAGCGCGCTCGATCGCAATTTGCCTGGCAGTCCCGCTCCCATTCTCAGGGTCCTGATTGAGATCATCCCCGCTTTGAGTTCATCCCCCGCTCTGCCGCATTGCGGCAAGACCTGCGCTGCCTAGCGTGGATCGGAGGCTGGGGCAGGTTCTTCCGCGGGCGCCGCCACAGGTGCCGGATCGGTGGCAGTCGCCGCCTCAGCGGTGGACGCTGCGTTGACTGCTGATGGCGGTGTTTCGGGCGGTAAGTTGGGATTGTCGGCTTCGAGCCCCACCGTAGCGATCACTCCGTCGGCTTTCTGCAGCACCTCCCGCGCGTAATCCCAATGAATCGCGACGGTGGTGTCCCCGACCGCCACGCGCAACATTTCAGCAAATTGGTCGATGTTGGGCTCAAAGCTCTGCCCCTGCGCATCCACCGGCGGATGCGCTTCCAGCAGCAATTCGCCGTCGATCCAGGCCACCTTCACCGGCTCGTTGATCAGCCGCACCGGCGTGCCCACGGGAATCAACGGAAAGAGAGCGGCGACATCATCGGGGTACATGCGGATACAGCCATGCGTCACCGCCAGCCCGACGGCGATGGGGTTATTGGTGCCGTGAATCAAATACGTGCCCTTGCCGGCAGCCAAGCGCATGGCAAAGGCTCCCAGCGGATTGTCCGGTCCCGGCGGCACGCGCGGCGGCAAAGGATCGCCCGCCTCGGCGTGCTCCTTGCGGACCGATTCCGGTGGATACCAAGTCGGATCCTTTTGCTTGCTGACGACATGGGTCACGCCCAGGGGTGTGCGCCAATCCATCTTGCCGATGCTCACCGGATAGGTGATGACCTCGATCGGACCGCCTCGCTTTGGCTTGGGGTAGAAATAGAGCCTGTGCTCGGGCAGATTGACGACGATGCCTTCGTGCGGGCCGGGCGGCAAAATATGACGGCCGGGCACCAGGAGTTTTTTGCCGGCGCCGGGCAGCCACGGATCAACCGCCGGATTGACCCGAATCAGTTCTTCGGACCCCAGGCTGAATTTTGCGGCGAGATCGTACAGGGTGTCTTCGTAAACCGTCTCGACGGTCTGGTCCTCACCCACCACCACCGTGTCGCGGGTTGCGAGCGTGTACACGGTCGCCCACACGCAATCCGCGCCTGCGAATGCGACGATTCCCACCAGCGCTGCGATGCATTTCACGCCATTAGATTAGCACGCGTCGCCGAAAGCGAAGAATACGCGCCATGCTTGCACCCGCGAGCCCCGCCAGCAGCAGAATATCGAGACCGCCGCCGCCGGATTTCGCCGGCGGCGGGGGCGGCGGGGGTGCTGCTTTCGGAATGATTGCAAAGGCGGCGTCCGCCTGCACGAATCCGTAACCCGAATCGAAATTCGGCGAGGCTGAACCCATCGGCAACGCACTGGTGCGCAGCGCCTGATAAATCTGCGCCGGTGTGAGCGCGGGATTGGCCTCCAACATCAACGCGGCAATACCGGCCACATGTGGAGTCGCCGCCGATGTGCCGAAGAAACTCGGGTAGCTGGTATCGTTCTCACAGCCGCCAATATTGGTGACGACCTGGCTCGCAGTCAGGGTGAACCCCAGGAAGGTGTCGTTGACGCCATTGGGGCCGACGAAATCCGGCTTTTGGCGAACGATGGGAGTTGCGAGCCGGTTGCCCGCGCTGTCAAACAAAATCGGCGCGCCGCCTTCAGCCGAAAAATACTCGAGTCCAAGATTGTGGCCGCAAGCCGGTGTATTCAGATAGAAGGCCGCGCCCACGGCGGCCGCGCCTGCTGCGCCAGGATGTCCCTGCAGCGTCGGGCTGACGCTGTTGCCGGGGAAGGCATTGATGGTGCTGCCCGCGCCGTCATCTTCCACCACGACCTTGATGCGTCCGGGCGCGGCCGTGCCGTCCGCGAGACCCACGACGATGTTCAACGTCTCCGCAGCGGTATTGCCGCTCGCGTTGGCGGGGTTCGCTACGATCATGACCTGGTAAGGATCCGAGCCCGTCGCATTGGCCCCGGTGCAATTGACCGGTGCGCCGGAATTGGTGATGTATTGTTCAACGATGTCGGTGCCGGACGCGCCGGTGATGCACACGTCGATATGGCTGGTCGCGCCGCCGCTGTTGGGCGCGCCGGTCACGTAGGGTTGATCCCACTCGACCACGATGGCGACAAATTCTCCCGGGATCAAGGAAGCGATGGTCACCGGCAGGGACGTCACCGTCGTTGCGCCGGACGCATCGAAATTCAGCAAGGACTCGCCGGAGTTCGGCGCCGTGGTCGAGATCGTGGAAAAGCTGGGTGTGTCATTGTCGTAGGCCAGCGTTCCATCGTTGCCCGCCGCGGAAAAATACGCCACGCCCTGCGCCACCACCGCATCAATCGCCTGCGCCACCATGCCGTCCTGATAGAACGGTTCATCGAAATAACCGACATCGTCGACGATGATCTGGGCGCCCGCGCCGCCCGACGCGACGGAGGCCGCCAGGTGGCCGATGCCGTTGGCGAAATCCGCTTCGCTGTTCTCCGCCGTGTAGAAGGCAAGATTCGCGCCGGGCGCGACGTCATGCACGATCTGCAGCATTGCCCGCCCCTCATCGGTGAATGGCAATTGGATCGGTGCGCCGTAATTCATACAGCCCCCATTCCCGTCCTCGGCCTCTTCGAGCACATTGACGCTCGACGGCAGATCGCCGGTCGAGACGTCCGTGGCCGCCGTGGCCAGAAATCCGTTGTTGGCGTAGCCGGCGGGCCCGGAAGCCACGACATTGTTCGCGGCGTAGACTCCATAGCAATCGAAGCTGTCGGAGAGCACGCCCACGGTGACGCCCGCACCGGTGAGGTTGTTGGCGGAACGCACCACATCGCTGTGCTGGACAAAATCGCCCTGCGACATCACTACTCCGCTGCGCGTGCGCGACATGGCGGCGCGAAGGGAGTGCACTTCGGCTCTCGCCGCTGCAGCCTCCAGCTGTGTGACCGGCAGCCAGCCTCCCACGTCATTCAAGTACACGGCAGGATGCTTGAGACCGAGCGCCAGCAACGCCGCTTTCAACCGTTGTGGGTCGCCGCGCGTGACGGCGTCGATGAGTACCAGGGGAGCCGCATCTCCCGATTGCTGTTGGAAGCGCACCGCAGGCGCGATCGAATGCAAATCCTCGATCGTATGGTCCGGGCGGGCGAGCGCCGCATGACGCGACAGATCCGCGAGTGCGCCGTCGAATTTGGCGCTGGCCGCGGTCTGAGCCTGCCGGGCGCCGCGGCTGCCGAAAGCGTGAAGATGCGCGTTGCCGGGAATGGCGGCCTGGTGCAAGTGGGGATGTCGCATTGCTGCGACGCCCGTTATCGCTGCGACGCCCGTTATCGCCGCGACCGCGGCCGCTGTCGTCAGCACCGCCAGGGTGCCGATTGCAAAGAAACGTGAAGCCAACCGTGGTCTCCCTTTGCCACGACGAGTACGCCCATGAGACTAACCCGCCGTCGGAAAGTTTGACACAAAATTGAAATATGAGCCGCCGTGCCCCCGGGAAACCGTATTCTACTCGGCACATGACGAGAACTTCACGAAGCAAAGCCGCGCACGCAGCAGCCCTCGGCCTCATGTTCGGCCTCGGCATGACCTGCGCTGCGGCGGCCGACCGCGCCAAGGTTTTGAACATCTACGCCTGGGCCGAGTACTTCCCTCCCGCCGTGATTGAGAAGTTTCAATCCGAAACGGGAATCCACGTCAATTACGCCATGCTCGATTCCCCGGAAACGGCCGAGACCATCCTGTCCGTCGGCAATTCGAACTACGACATCGTGACCATGAATGCCGCGCCCGAGCTCGCGCGCGAAATTCCCAAGGGATTTTGGAAAAAACTCGATCAGACCAGTCTTCCCAACGCGCGCAACGCCGATCCTCAGATCATGCAACTGCTGAAGGCGGTTGATCCCGGCAACCAATATGCCGTGCCGTGGATGTGGGGCACCACCGGCCTCATTTACAACAGCGACAAGATCAAGGCCATCATGCCGAACGCGCCTCTCGGCAGCCTCGACATGGTGTTCAAGAAGGATGTCGCCGCCAAATTCGCGGCCTGCGGCATCAGCATTCTGGACTCGTGGGGCGATGTGCTGCCCATGGTTTCGCGCTATATCGGACAGCAGCGCCTGTCGGCCAATAAGCCGGACCTCGACGCCGTAATGGCAAAGCTGCAGGAAATCCAGCCCTATATTCGGCGAATCGCCACCGCCGGCTACTATCAACAACTCGCGGAGGGTGAATTGTGTCTCGCCATTGGTTATTCAGGCGATGCCATGGTGGCGCGCAGAATGGTAAAGGAATCCAACGGCAAGGTGACCATCGACTATTCCTTCGCGCGTGAAATGGTGCCCTTCTACATCGACAGCATGGTGATTCCGGCCGACTCGCGGAACCCCGCCGCGGCTCTCGCCTTCATCAATTTCGTGATGCGGCCGGAAATCTCCGCGTCGGTCACCCGCTTCATTGGCTTTGCCACCGCCAATCAAGCAGCGGTACCGCTTCTCGAGCCCGCGATTCGGGACAATGTCATTGTGTATCCGCCGGCCGCGATCCGCAGCCGGTTCGAGTTGCAGCGGGCCTACACTCCCGATGAAACGCGTGCGTTCACGCGCGCCTGGCTGCTGTTCAAATCGGGACTCTGAGCCGGCGAAAGCCCCGGGTAGTCCGTATAGCCCTGCGCGCCGCCGCCATAGAACTCGGCCACCCGCGGCTCGTTGAGCGGCGCCTGCAGGGCGAATCTCTGCGGCAGGTCCGGATTGGCGAGAAAGAGCTTGCCGAATGCCACCGCATCGGCCTCGCCTGATTCGATCGCCCTCTCGGCGCTCTCGTAGGTGAATTTCTCGTTCGCGATGTACACGCCGCCGAATGCCGCCCTGAGCCGCGGACCGAGGCGGTCGGGGGCCACATATTCGCGCGCGCAGATGAATGCAATTTTTCGCTCGCCCAGCCGGCGCGCGACATGCTCGAAGGTGCGCGGCAAATCGGAATCACCCATCGAGTGGGCATCGCCGCGCGGCGCCAGATGCACGCCGACCCGGCCCGCGCCCCACACGGAGATCACTGCATCGACCGCTTCGAGCATCAGCCGCGCGCGATTCTCAATCGGACCGCCGTACTCGTCGGTGCGCAAATTGCTGCCGTCCTGAAGAAACTGATCCAGCAGATAACCATTCGCGCCGTGCAATTCGACCCCGTCGAATCCTGCAAGCTGCGCATTCTCGGCGCCCTTGCGGAAGGCTTCGATGACCTGCGGAATCTCCTGGCGCGCGAGAGCGCGCGGCGTGACAAAAGGCGTCGCGGGGCGAACCAGACTGACGTTGCCTTTGGCGGCGACGGCGCTGGGTGCCACCGGCAGGGCGCCGTTCAAAAACCTCGGATCGGAGATTCGACCTACATGCCATAACTGCAGAAAGATTCGGCCGCCGGCCTGGTGGACCGCGCGGGTTGTGAGCCGCCAGCCCTCGACCTGCTCCGGCGACCAGATTCCCGGCGTCCCCGCATAGCCGATTCCCATAGGCGACACCACCGTGGCCTCCGACAAAATGAGCCCGGCGGAAGCCCGCTGCGAGTAGTACTCGGCCATCAAGGGATTGGGGATCCTGCTGTCGCCGGCGCGGCTGCGGGTCAGCGGCGCCATGATGATGCGATTGGGCAGCGTGAGATCGCCGACTCTGAGTGGATCGAAAAGCGTGGGCATGGTGATTCCGTTTGCGATGCGGCGGCGCATCGCAGATATTACACTAGTTCAATAATATTGAACTACAGAAGTATGATGGATGCAAGCTTTGCGCTATTCTAGGTGTCATGGCGCGACCTCTTCCCCATCCGCACATCGACGACGTGACGGTTGCCGGCATCTTGCATGCCCTCTCCGATCCCGTGCGCTTGCGCATAGTCAGCAAGCTGCTGAAAAGCCCCTCCGGAATGAACTGCACGGAGACAACGCTGAAGCTGAATCTGGCGATGCCGAAATCCACCTGCTCGCAGCACTACCGCATACTGCGCGAAGCGGGTTTGATCGCAAGCGAGCGGCGCGGCGTGGACTTGTCGAGCCGCGTCCGATCCGCGGACCTGGAGGCGCGATTTCCGGGTCTGCTGGCCTCGATCCTAAAATCCTACAGAAAGGAAACGGGGCCGACGGGCATTGCCAGGTCGCGAAAGGCGGGATAGTCAGCCACCGGTGGGCGGCTACAACTTCTGCACGATCACCCGTCCTTGCGGGTTCACAAAGATGTGATAGCGATTGCCATCCTTGCACGTAGCCGTGTAGTCGCTGTCGCCGTTGCGCTTGCTGGCGACCAACTGATCGCAGGGCAGGCCCTGCAGGGCGATCGTCGCCTTGAGGTCCTTGCCGAGCGCGTCGTCCGCGGCAACCAGGCGTGCTCCCATCAACAAGACGGCGGTCAATGTGAAGGTGAAGATTCGCTGTGCCATGTTCTCTCCCTTAAGTATCCATCTTTGCAAATTTTTCAGGGTCCGCGAGGATGCTCCAAATTGCCTCTCTCGAGGATGCGATGGCGGCCGCAAGGGGCGGGTCTCCGTCCTGAAGCAATGACAGCACCTTGAGCAGCAGTCCATCGTAGCGCTGCCGCAATTCTGCGGAGGGGCGCTTGTTCGGGTCTCGATATAGTGCCCGGAACGCCTTAAGCAAGTCGTCCACCTGATTTTTGAGAGACAGCTTGGTGAATACGCCGATTGCACGGGTCTCGCGCAGTCGTTGCTCCAGGTCCGCGAGATTGAGCGTGGCTGGCGTCTCCGCCGCCGGCGGAGCAGGCGGCGGCGCGGGCGACTGCGCGGCAGCGGCGGCTGTTTGCTTGGCCGGTCGCGCAGCAACGGGCGATTTCGCCGGCGCGGCCGCAGCGCGGGGCGGTGGCGCGACGGGCGGCGGAGCGACAGGCGGTGCCGCGACGGGCGGTGCCGCGACGGGCGGCGGAGCAACGGGCGGTGGCGCGACGGGCGGTGGCGCGACGGGCGGTGGCGCGACGGGTGCAGGCGCGACGGGTGCAGGCGCCACGGGTGGCGGTGCTGCGGGCGGCGGTGTCGCCGGCGCAGAGACCGCAACCGGCGGAGGCGTCTGTGCACTGCCCGCTCCCGCGCCGGACGTCGTCTTCAGGGACGAACAGCCCGAAACTGCAATGAGCAATCCAACCAATGCCAATGCACGCATTGGCTGATCCTACACTACGTCGAACGCGGTCAGAAACTTAAGGCCCGGTTGATTGTCGCGCAACTCGATCTTCGCATGATGCAGATTGGCGATCGCGGAAACCAGGGCGAGACCAAGTCCATTGCCGGGCGTGGATCGACTGTTCGTGAGCCGATAGAAGCGGCGAAATACCTTGTCGCGCTCGTCCGCCGGAATACCCGGTCCGTTGTCCTCGACCGATGCGGTCGCGCAATTGCCCGACACGGTCAGGCGCAGCAGGATTCGCGTGCCCGAAGGGGCGTGCCGGATCGCATTCTCGATCAAGTTGCTGAACATCTGCGTCAGCAGCTCGCCGTCACCGCGAATCCGCACTCCGGGTTCGATATCCTGAAGGAGCGTTTGATGCTGATCTTCGGCGACCGGCCGGTACATCTCGTAAATTCTTTCCAGAAGCTCCGACAGTGACAGGTCCGAGAGCGCACTGAGACGCGATCCTGATTCCACTTGCGAAATGCGCAGCAGCGCGGCGAAGATCACCAGAAGATGATCGGTATCCTCGATGGCGTGCGTCACCACCGCCGCGTAGTCCTCCGCCGTCACCGATTTCTGGCGCGCCTCCTCGAGGCGATTGCGCAAATGGGTGAGCGGCGTGCGCAGGTCATGCGCGACATCGCTGGACACCTGCCGCAGATTGTCGAGCAGGGTTGCGATCCGATCCAGCATGTTGTTGATGGCGACGGCCAGACCGTCCAATTCATCGCCGCTGCCGCGCAGCGGAATGCGGTCGCCGAAGCGTCCTGCGACGATCGCCTGGCAGGTGCGGGCAATTGCGTCGATTCGCCGCATGAACTGCAGGCTGAAGAAAATCCCTCCCAGGCCGGCGAGCAGCATCGAGACCGCTTCGATCCAGGCAAATGCCTTGAGGATGCGCAGCCGGGTCACCGCGATTTGACCGGTGTCGCGGCCGACGAACAAATAGACGCCGCCGGCGATGTAGACTCCGCGGCCGAGCACGTTCACGGAGTCATGCTGGTGGGGCCGCGGTACCGTAAATCTGAACAGGCCCGACTGGAAATTAGCCGGTTGTTGTACATTGCCGACCAGTCTGCCAGTCGCTTCATCGCGCAGCAGAATATATCCGCCCGGAAGATCGGCCCCTGAATATTCGCCCGAGCCCAGCCTCTGGTTTACCACTTCGATGGCTTCCGACAGCCCCTTTTCGCGATACCCATTGCGGATGGTATTGATATCCGCGTCGATCGATCCCACCAATGCCGATTGTTGAGTGTCATCCACGATCCAGTACACGACGCCGAGCAGCACCCAGGAGAGGATCAGGAACAGGGTCGCGAACAGCGCCGCTGAGCGGAAGCTTTCGGACTTGAGTACTCTAGTGGGGCGCAAGGAATTTATACCCGGTTCCGCGCACGGTCTGTATCACGTCGCCTTCGAAACCCTGATTGATCTTGGCGCGCAGTCGGCTGATATGGCTTTCGACCACGCTGGTCTGCGGGTCGAAATGAATGCCCCAAACCTTCTCCAACAGCATCCGCTTTGTCAGCGTGCGGTCTGGATTGCGCGCAAAATATTCCAGCAACCGGAATTCTTGCGGCAACAAATCCACAGGCTTGCCGTCACGCACCACGGTGCGCTTCAGCAGGTCCAACTCGATTGACCCCAATGTCAACCGAATTGCGGCCTCATTCGCGTTGGCCGGACGGCGTGCAAGGACCCTGACCCGCGCCAACAGCTCCGCAAAGGCAAACGGCTTGACCAGGTAGTCATCGCCGCCCGCCTCCAGGCCCTGCACGCGATCGTCGATCCCGCTCATGGTGGTGAGGTAGATGACCGGCGTTGCCACTCCGCGCGAGCGCAATTCCCGCACCAAGCAAAGGCCGTCCAGCCGCGGCAACATGCGGTCCAATACGATGACTTGGTACTCGCCGTGGCAGGCGCGCGCGAGTCCGCTCTCGCCGTCGGCGCAATGCTCGACTTGATAGCCCTGTTCGCGGAACCGGCCGAGCAGCGAGCCGGCCAATTCGACGTCGTCTTCGACCAATAAAATGTGCATCGAGCGTGAGATTACGCCTCGTTGGAAAAAAGCGCATAGCTTGCGATGGCGCAGATTATTACAAAAATACAAAAGTCGCCCCGGAATGCCCATGTTAGCTTTTGGCTGGGAGCCTGAACGGAGAGTCACCTCGTGCGTCCGATGCGGATCATCGCCATAGCCGCGGCTCTCGCCGGCAGCGGCTGCGCAGTGGTCGCTCCCAAGCCGGCGCCGCCGCCGGTGCCCCCTGCATTCGAACGGTCGGCGCCTCAAGGTCCGTGGCCGGACGCGGACTGGTATCGCGGTTTTGCCAGCGGTGAGCTGGACTCGCTGATCACCCTTGCCGAGCAGAACAGTCTGGATATTGCCGCGGCGGTGGCACGGCTGAAGCAGGCGGATGCGCGCGCCCGGCAGGCCGGCGCGGCGCTCCTGCCGCAGGTCGACCTCAACGGCAACGTCACGCAAATCGGCGGCGGCACAGACCACGCCACGGCGCACGAAACCGACTGGGGCGCGCTGCTGTCGGCCAGCTACGAGGTCGACTTCTGGGGCAGGAACCGCGCCGCGGCGAATGCCTCGCAGGCGCTGGCCGGCGCCAGCCGTGCGGATCTGGTGGCCGTGCGGATCACGATTTCGAATTCCGTTGCGGCCAGCTATTTTCAGGTGCTGTCGCTGCGACAGCGGATTGCATTGGCCCGCGTGAATCTTGAGGCCGCCGAGGGAATCCTGCGCTTCGCCGAGGCCCGCTATCAAGCGGGGAGCATTGGCCCGGCGGATCTCGCCGCGCAGCGGGCGGCGGTGGCGAATGCGGAATTGATCGTGCCCCAACTGCAGGGGCAGGAAGCCGAGGCGCGCGGAGCGTTGGCGCTGCTCGTCGGCCATGCGCCCGAAGGATTCACAGTGGCCGGAGAAAGCCTCGACGCACTCGGAGAACCGCCTGTCGCCGCCGGCCTGCCCTCGGATCTGCTGCAGCGGCGGCCGGATCTGATCTCCGCCGAGGGCAACCTGCAGGCGGCCAATGCCGATTTGACGGCGGCGCGCGCTGCCATGTTTCCCTCGTTGACCCTGACCGCCAACGGGGGTGTGCAGAATCCGGCAGTCCAGGCCGCGGTGATCACCCTGGCAGGCACGGGCTGGTCGCTGTCGGCGGGTGCTTCCTTGGTGCAGACGATCTTCGACAGAGGGCGGCGCCGCGCGGCCGTTGATGAAGCGGCCGCGAAGGAGGAGGAGCTGATCGCCCAGTATCACGGCTCGATTCTCGCGGCACTGGTCGACGTCGAGAACGCGCTCACCGCCCTGCACTATCTGGAGCTGCAGAAAGACGCTCAGCAGCGCAACGCCGATCAAAGCGAGCGTGCCTTCCAAGGCGCGGAATTGCGCTATCGCGAAGGTGTCGGCGAATACCTCGCTGTTCTCGAAGCGCAGCGCACGCTCGAGGCCGCTCGTGATCAACTCAGCCAATACAAGCTGGAACGGCTCAAGGCGCTGCTCGGCCTGTGCCGGGCGCTCGGCGGCGGCTGGCAGTATCCAACTTCTTCGCAAAAGTCATGATACCCATGCAATATTCCTGCACGCTGCGATTCTCCTTCCCACTTTTATTGAGCGTCTTGCTGCTCGGTGCCTGCGGCAAGCAGCCGCCCGCGGCGCAGGGCGCCAAGGCAGCCCCGGACGAGAAGAAAGCTCAGGCAGAAGAGGCGGCGGCGGAAACTGCAGACGTCAAGCTGAATGCAGATGAAGTCGCAAAATTGGGAATCGCGGCCAGCGCGGCGAGCTCCGTGCGATTCGTTCCCGCAAAGCAAGGTTTTGCGGTGGTGCTCGGTCACGATGCGATCGCCCAGGCTGTGGCCGATGTGGCTACGGCGCAGGCAGGGGTGCGGCAAAGTCAGGCGGTGCTGGCACGCATGGCGCGGCTTGCGGGCACCGCGGGCGCGGAGAGCGCCGAAGCGCACGAGAGCGCGGTGCATCAGGCGGCGGTGGATTCCGCCGCATTGCATCTCGCCGAGGCCAAGTCCTCGGCGATCCTGGGGCAGCATCCTCCCTGGGCGGGCCAGGACGACAGCAAGATGCTGGCTGACCTTGCCGCGGGGCGCTTCAAGCTGATGCGCGTCACCTTTCCCCTCGGCGCATTGAACGGCGCCGCGCCGGGCAGTCTGCGCATCGCGCGGCTCGATGCCCCCGCTTCGGGAGACCGCTGGACGGCGCGCGTCGTGTGGGACGCGCCGGCCGACCCCGCCTCCCCGGGGCGCAGTTTCTTCGCACTCCTGCAGCATACCGATGCGGGCGAAGGCGAGCGGCTGCTGGTATGGACAAACGGCGATGCGGCCGGAGGCGCCGAATCCGGCGTTCTTGTGCCGCCCGCGGCCGTGGTGATGAGCGACGGCAAGTACTGGTGCTATCTCGAGCGTCAACCCAATGTCTTCACGCGTGTGCCGCTCGATATCAGCCGCCCGATGGCCGATGGTTACTTCGTGACCGGCATCAAACCCGGTGAGCAAATCGTCACCTTGGGCGGAGGGCTTCTGCTCGCTCGCCAAATTAATCCCAGTTCGGAAGCGGAGTAGGCATGCGAGGGCTGGTATCCCTGTGCGTGCGGCACTTCGGCATCGTCACGGCGCTGTCGATGTTGGCCCTGATACTCGGATGCTGGGGCGTGACGCGCTCGCCCCTCGACGTGTTCCCTGAATTCGTCCCCTCGCAGGTCGACATCCAGACCGAGGCACCTGGTTTCGCGCCTGAACAAGTGGAGGAATTGGTCACCAAACGCATCGAAAGCGCCGTCAACGGCGCGGCGGGTTTGGCCACGCTTCGCTCCGAGTCGATCCCCGGGTTGTCCGTGGTGACCATCACGTTCACCGACAAGGTGGATGTCCACATTGCACGGCAGGGAATATCCGAGCGCTTGTCGGAAATCGGCAGCGCCCTCCCGGCCGGCGTGGGGACGCCAAAACTCTCGCCATTGGTGTCGAGCACCATGGACTTGCTCAAGATCGGATTGCAGTCGGACACCGTCGACGGCTATGCGTTGCGCGATGCCGCCGAGTGGGTCATCAAGCCGCGACTGCTCGCGGTGCCGGGAGTCGCGCACGTCATCGTCTTCGGCGGCGACGTCCGGCAGATCCAGATCCAGCCCGATCCCAACAAATTGTCGAGTTACCACGTGACCCTGGTGGACGTTGCGGACGCGGCGCGGGGCGCCCTGGCGCTGCATGGCGCGGGATTCATCGACCTTGCCGCGCAACGCGTACTGTTGCGGTCACCCACGCCGAAGCCGGATCTGGCTGCCATCGGCCAGGCGGTTATCGCCGTGCGCAATTCTCTGCCGGTACTGGTGCGCGATGTCGCCGACGTCAGGGAGGCCCCGGCCCTGCGATCCGGCGACTCCTTGATCATGGGCAAACCAGGGGTATTGCTGTCGCTCGCCAGCCAATACGGCGCAAATACCCTGTCGGCCACCCTGGCGGTGGAACAGGCGCTCGCAGCCCTTGAGCCTGCGCTCAAGGCGCAGGGCATCACCGTATACCCCGCGCTGCATCGTCCGGCGAATTTCATCGAGCGTGCGCTCAGAGACCTCGAGCATTCCCTGACGATTGCCGCGGTGTTGATTCTCGCGGTCCTGTATCTGTTTCTGCGCGACGTGCGCGCCGCGCTGATTGCATTCGCCGCCATTCCGCTTTCTCTGCTCGCGGCCGTACTGGTGCTGGACCGCCTGGGATACACGCTGAACACCATGACCCTCGGAGGTTTCGCCGTCGCGCTCGGCGTCCTGGTGGACGATGCCATCGTCGGCATCGAGAACATCATGCGGCGCATGCGCGCCAACGCATCAGCATCGAGCCCGGCGCCGCGCCTCGACGTGATCCGCGAAGCCTCGCTCGAAGTGCGCGGGCCGGTGATCTACGCGACCCTGGTCGTGATCGCGGTATTTCTGCCCGAACTGTTCACCTCCACCGTGCAGGGCCGATTTGTCGGACCTCTGGGACTGGCCTTCATTCTTGCGGTAACGGCCTCGCTATTGGTGGCGATGACGGCCACCCCCGCGATGTGCGCACTGTTGCTGCGGGAAGGCGATGTGCACGCCGAATCCCGCTGGCTGAGCTGGGTCAAAGCGCGGCAAACGCGCATCGTGGGATGGGTCGACGCGCATCTCAAACTCGTTGCCGGCCTGACCATTGCCGCCAGCGTGGCCGCCGCTGCGGCGCTGCCGTTCCTCGGCGGAACTTTCATGCCGGACTTTCGTGAAGGCCACTTCGTCATGCAGGTCGTGAGCTCCATACCCGGAACATCGCTGCAGGAAATGCTCGGGTTGGGCAGGCGAATATCGGCCGACGTGCTGCATCTTCCCTATGTGGCGACCATCGAGCAGCAAGTGGGGCGCGCTGAATTGGGCGAGGATACCTGGGGACCGCATCAGAGCGAGTTCCATGTCGAACTCAAAGCCGACGCCGCGGTGGATGAGGCCAGGGCGCAGGACGATTTGCGGGCGATCGTGAGCAAGTACCCGGGCATTCAGAGCGAGGTGGTCACGTTCCTGGGCGATCGCATCAGTGAAAGCCTGACCGGCGGCACGGCGCAGGTTGCCGTCAAGGTGTTCGGCGACGATCTGGACACGCTCGATACCATCGGCAATCAGATCATGTCCGCGCTTGGGCCGGAACCGGGCTTGGTGGATCTTGAGTTCAAGCGCCAAAGCGGCACCCCCAGCATCGCCGTCGAACTCGAACCGCAGGCCTTGGCGGCCATGGGGTTGCGCACTCAGGATGTACTGGAATCGATTCAATCGGCCTTTGCAGGCGAGACCGTCGGACAAACCTTCAACGGCACCCGCATTGTCGATACCGTGTTGTTGATGCCGGATGCGTTGCGGCATCGGCCGGAGCAGCTGGGCCGGCTCATGATCGCCGGACCGCTCGGCGAGGTGCCGCTATCGCACGTGGCCCGCTTGAGGCCCGCGGCTGATCGGTACAGCATCGAGCATGATGGCGGCCAACGCCGCGTCACCGTGACATTCAATGTCAACGGCCGCGGACTGCAGGCCGCGGTACTCGACGCCAAGCAGCGCATCGCGCGAGCCGTGGCCCTGCCGCCCGGATTTTTCGTGGAGTTTACGGGCGCGGCCGCCGCCGAGGACCGCACTCGGATCGAACTCGCGCTTTATTCCGGATTCGCGCTGGCCGTGATCCTGATGGTGCTCTTCGTTGCGTTTCACTGGCGCGCCAATAGTTGGCTGGTGATGATCAATCTTCCGTTCAGCTTGATCGGCGGCGTGCTCGCGATCGCGGCCACCGGCGTCGGAATCTCCCTGGGCACGCTGGTCGGACTGGTCACGGTATTCGGGATCAGCGCGCGCAATGCCATATTGCAGCTCGCGCATTACGAACATCTGGTGGAAGCCGAAGGCGCAGCGTGGAACATGCAAACCGTGCTGCGCGGGGCGAATGAGCGCTTGGTTCCCATTCTCATGACCGCGGCGGTGACGGCCCTTGGCCTCGCGCCCTTGGCATTCAGCTTGAAGCAGCCCGGGCAGGAAATCGAGGGGCCGATGGCAGTGACGGTGCTGGGGGGCTTGGTGTCGTCGACTTTCCTCAACTTGTTGGTGCTTCCGGCACTGGCGCGTCGCTTCAGCCGCCGTACGCTATAATTAGCGGATAACAAATGGGGGATGCGATGGGCAAGGTCACCAGACGGTCGTTCGTCACGACTGTGGGCGCCGCCGGAATGGTACCCGCCGCTGCCCTGCTGCCGCCGAGCGCGCAATCGGCGACTCCGGCACCGATTCCGGCCGCGCAACCGGCCAAACCCATCTACCTGTTCTTCAATGCGGAGGAGGTGCTTTTCATCGAGGCCGCCTGCGAGCGCTTGATCCCCGCCGATGAGGCAGGACCGGGAGCCATCGGCGCGGGAGTTCCCAACTATCTCGACAAGCAATTGGCCGGCGCCTGGGGCGCTGGCGAGCGGCTGTATCGCAGCGGACCGTGGACCGAGGGAACGGCGAGCCAAGGCTACCAATTGCCCTTCACGCCGGCGGAGCTCTTTCACGTATCGTTGCGCGCCATCCATCGAGACCTCGACGCGCGCGGCACGGCGTTCGACGCCATGTCGGGTGAAGATCAAGATGCCTACTTGAGAGCTTTGGAATCCGGAAAGCACGACCTCGACGGCGTGCCCGGGGCAGTGTTCTTCGACACCTTGTTGAAAATGTCGATCGAAGGCTTCTTCTGCGACCCCGTGCATGGCGGCAACCGCGACATGGCGGCCTGGCGCATGATTGGTTTCCCCGGCGCCTATGCCGAATATTTTGAAGCCGTCGATCGGCACGGCGTGAAGTTCGAACGCGAACCCATGAGCCTTGCCGAAGGCGCGCACCATCGCATTCTGCGTCAGAACACGCCATGACGCAGCGTCTGAAAGAAGTGGATGTCGTGGTCATCGGATTGGGGATGGTCGGCAGCATCGTCGCCAAGGAATTGGCGGCCGCGGGCTTCAGGGTGGTGGGCTTGGAGCGCGGCCAAGCGCGCTTTACGGTGCCGGAGTTTCAGAGCCCGGCCATTCACGACGAATTGCGTTTCAGCGTTCGCAAATCATTGATGCAGGATAGCAGCCGGGAAACCGTGACCTTCCGCAATCACGCCGCGCAGGTGGCGCTGCCGGTGCGTCGCTTGGAGTCATTCCTTCCCGGCACGGGGCTCGGCGGCTCCATGGTGCATTGGAACGGCCAAACCTGGCGCTTCCAGGCCAGCGACTTCCGGCTCGCCTCGCACACGCAGGAGCGCTACGGTAGGAAATTCCTTGATCCGGAGCTGACCATTCAGGACTGGGGAGTCACCTACGCCGATCTTGAGCCCCACTACGATCGCTTCGAATATCTTCTCGGCACCAGCGGGAAAGCCGGCAACATCCAGGGCCGAATTCAGCCGGGAGGCGATCCGCATGAAGCGCCCCGCACGCGCGAATATCCCACGCCGCCGCAGAAGGAGCTTTTCCAGGGCGCGTTGTTCCGCAAGGCCGCGGTCAGCCTGGGCTTCCATCCCTTTCCCCAGCCTTCCTCGAACCTGAGTCAGCCCTACACGAATCCCGAGGGCCTGAAGCTCAACACTTGCGTGTTCTGCGGATTTTGCGAACGTCACGCCTGCGAGCACTACGCCAAATCGACGCCGCAGACCATCGTCCTGCCGGTGCTTCTGGCGAATCCCAACTTCGAACTGCGCACCGGTTGCCAGGTTCAACGCATCAACCTCGATTCGAGCAAGAAGCATGCGACCGGCGTCACCTATGTCGACGCGGCGGGCCGGGAATTCGAACAACCGGCCTCGCTGGTGATCGCCTCCGCGTTTGCGCTCAACAATGTGCGCATGTTGCTGTTGTCCGGCATCGGCGCACCTTACGATGCGGCAACCGGACAGGGCGTCGTCGGCCGCAACTACTCCTATCAAACCACCAGCCTGGTGTCGGCATTTTTTGATCAGGACACCATCATCAATCCCTTCATGGCCTCCGGTGGCTCCGGCACGGTGATCAACGACTTCGCGGCCGATAATTTCGATCACGGCGGTCTCGGATTCATCGGCGGAGGCTATGTCGGCGCCGTCAACAGCAACGGCCGTCCGATTCAATATCATCCGACCCCACCGGGGACTCCCTCGTGGGGCAAGGCTTGGAAGCAGTCGGTGGTCAAGCACTACAACCATACGGTCAACATCAGCATTCATGGCAGCTCGGTCAGTCAGCGCCAGAACTTCCTTGATTTGGATCCCACGTATCGCGACGCCTGGGGTCAACCGCTCCTGCGCATGACCTTCGACTTTCCGCAGAACGATCTGAAGATGTCGGCCTACGTCACCGCGAAGGCGGTCGACATCGGCAACGCGATGGGTGCGAAACAGGTGACGGGCACTCCGCGCAAAGCTCCATACACCGTCACGCAATATCAATCCACCCACAACACGGGCGGTGCCGTGATGGGCGATGACCCCGGAACCAGCGTGGTCAATCGCTATCTGCAATCGTGGGAGGTCCCGAATGTGTTCGTCATCGGCGCCTCCGCGTATCCGCAAAACGCCTCATGGAACCCGACGGCGACTTTGGGTGCGCTGACTTACTGGGCAATCGATGCTCTCAAGAATAAGTACCTGAAAAACCCGGGCCCGTTGGTGTCGGCGTGAATGGCTTGGCGCGCGCCCGAGCCTTACCGTGTATTGGTTTGCTGCTGTTCGCGGCCGTCCCCGGATTCGCGGCAACGCCGCCCTGCGAAGCCT
The DNA here is from genome assembly GCA_963811115.1 of uncultured Gammaproteobacteria bacterium. Lineage (GTDB taxonomy): Bacteria > Pseudomonadota > Gammaproteobacteria > Steroidobacterales > Steroidobacteraceae > Bog-1198. The sequence continues at coordinate 951,815 of CAWEQB010000012.1, read as the reverse complement.
GCCATGGGGCCCATGGCGAAGGCATGGCGGCGGCAAAGGTGCCGCGTCTCGCCGGACAGTCGGCCGAATACTTGCAAAAACAATTGGACGATTATGCGGATGGGACGCGCGATGATCCGGTCATGGCAAATTTTGCCAAAGCCCTGAGCAAGGCGCAGCGCGCCAGGTTCGCGGCGCGCTACGCAGCGATGTCGGCGCCCTACCTTCCGCAAAGCGCATCCCTGGACGCCGTGCGCTTGGCGCGCGGACATCAGCTCGCGAATCAAGGCGATGAATCCAGACATGCCCCGGCGTGCAACGGCTGCCACGGTCCGGACGGCATCGGCGTCGCGCACGCAGCCCCTTCTCTCGCGGGGCAATCCGCGCAGTATCTTGCCGGCGCGCTCAATGGCTTCCGGCAAGGCACGCGCAAGAATGATGCCGGCCAATTGATGCGCTCGGTCGCCGAGCGCCTGGATGACGGCGACATCGCCGCGGTCAGCGGCTACTTCGCCAGCGTGAAACCTGCAACTCCGAAGGACCTTCCATGAAGCTGATGTACATGTCGTTGATTGCCATCGCCGCTGTCACCATGAATGCCGCGGCCGACGAGTCCAAATCTCCCGCGCAGCCGGTACGCAACATTTTCGAGCGCCACGATCAGTCCAATGTCACCCCGGCCAAGGAAATATTGATCGGCTCGGCAACGCTGCCGGCGGGCAGCGTGATGGGCTATCACACGCACCCCGGCGACGAGGTCGGGTATGTCCTCAAGGGAAGCTTGATCCTCAAGGTCAAGGGGCAACCCGATCGGGTTCTCAAGGCGGGCGACAGTTTCTTCAACCCGCGCGGCGCGATTCACAGCGTGATGGCCCCGGCGGATGGGGACGGCGCCACGGCGGTGTCGACATGGATCATCGACAAGGGCCAGCCTCTCGCCACCCCGGTGCCCTGAGCCATTCGCTCCGCGACCAAAATCGATGATGCGTTGGCCGCTGCCGAGCGGCGCTTCATCGCCGCCAACCCCTTGAGTCAAGCGCGGCACGAGCGTGCGCGCGCCGTCCTCCCGGGCGGGCACTCGCGTCAGACACTGTATTTCGTGCCCTTTCCGCTCACCATTGCGCGCGGCGAGGGCGCCCGGATCACCGATCTCGACGGCCATGAGTATCTCAATCTGGTGGGAGACTACGCTGCGGGGGTGTTCGGGCAGCACTGCGAACCGATCCGCTCCGCGGTACTCGAGACTCTGCGTTCGGGTCTGTCCTTGAGCGGACCCAATACTCACGAAGTCGAATTCGCAGAACTCATTTCAGAGCGCATTCCGTCCATGGAGCAAGTCCGATTCTGCAACTCGGGATCGGAGGCCTGCCTGTTCGCTGCGCAGCTCGCGCGCCATGCCACTGAGCGCCCGTCTCTTTTGGTGTTCAAGGGCTGCTATCACGGCGGATTCATGGCCTACGGCGCGAATGATCCGCCGCTCAGCGTGCCGCTGCCGCTGGTGAAGGCGACCTACAACGACGTGCAGGGCACCCGGGCTCTGCTGCACAGCCACGGATCGGAGCTCGCGGCGGTGATGGTCGAGCCCATGATGGGATCCGCGGGCTGCATTCCGGGAAGCCCGGAGTTTCTCGCCATGTTGCGCGAGGAGACGCAGAAAATCGGCGCGCTGCTGGTCTTCGACGAAGTCATGACCTCGCGGCTGGCGCCGGGCGGCGTGCAAGGCCTGCGGCACATCACTCCGGACCTGACCACGCTCGGTAAGTTTTGGGGCGGGGGCTTCACATTCGGCGCCTTCGGCGGCAGGCGCGCGCTGATGCAGCACTTGGATTTGCAAATGGGGGGCCGGTTGTCGCAGGGCGGCACGTTTAACAACAATGTCATGACCATGACGGCCGGTTTGGTCGGTGCCCGCGATGTCTATACCCCCGAGGCTTGCAGCCGCCTCAATGCCCGGGGCGATGCGCTGCGCGCGGCGCTCAATGAGCTGGCAAAATCCCTGGGCGTGGCCTTTCAGGCAACCGGCATCGGCGGGGTGCTCACCACGCATTGGCACGACACGCCCATCACCGATCCGGCCCAAGTGGAAGCGGCCACCTCGCCGCGGCGCCGGCTGTTCCATCTGGAAATGATGGAGCGCGGCTACTACATCGCGCAGCGCGGTATGATCAATTTGTCGCTTCCCATGCAAGAGAGCGACCTTGCCGGCTTCCTGGAGGCAACGCGCGACTATCTCATTAGACACGCCGACGTGCTTTGATTGCTATGATGTTGGCGTCCGGCATCCAAAGCCATCGGCAGGGAGACAGTTCGCGATGAAACTGCGCACAAGAATCGACGGAGGCGGCACGAAACCGCTCGAGACCTGGGGCGTCGACAGCGAATACGGCACCTTGCGCGACGTATTGATCGGGCCCATCGATCACTTCACCTGGCAGCCGGGCAACGCCGTCTGTCAGCGCGCCGAACGCGTCGGCTTGCAGTTCGATTTCGCGGTGGCGCGCCGGCAATACGACGAGATGGTCGATGTCTACCGTCAAGCAGAAGTGGCGGTGCACTTCCTGACACCGGAGCCGACGCTGCCCTATCAGATCTTTGCCCGCGACAGCAGCGTCATGACACCCTGGGGCGCCGTGATCATGCAGCTGGAGAAATCCTATCGGCGCGGCGAGTACGCGGCCTGCCTGAAGTTCTATTTGGACGCCGGCATTCCCATCTATGATTTGATCACGGCGGGCAATGTCGAGGGAGGCGACTTCATGGTGCTCAAACCGGGGGTGGCAGCCTGCGGCTACTCGGGCGAACGCTCCATCGAGCCCGCTGTGCGGCAAATGCAGCGCTGGTTCGAAGCGGAGGGTTGGGAGTTTTACACCTACGCCTTCGATCCGCACTTCCTGCACCTGGACGTGCAAATGGGCATGCTGGCCGAGGGCTTGGCCGTGGTCTGCGTGGAAGCCGTGGAGCCTGAACTCGTGGACTGGCTGCGCTCGAGAGGGATCCGCGCCATACCCGTTCCCTACAGCGACGCCATGCAATTGGGCACCAATGTCGTGGCCTTGGGCAAAGAGCGCGTTCTGGTGCCCGCCTCCAGCCAGAATCTCGTCGCCGCCTGCCGCGCGGAAGGCCTTACCGTCTACGACCCCGACGTGTCGATGATCGGCAACGGCGGCGGCGCCGTGCATTGCATGTGTCAGGCGCTGAGACGAGATCGTGTCCGATCCCACTGAAATCTCGCGGCGTGCCTTCGTGCTGGGCACGACCGCCTCGGTCGCGATGTCGGCGGCCGGCGCTTCCTCCGGCGGCACCGGCTCGAGCGGCACCGGTTCGAGCGGCATCAGCGACACGGCGCGCCTGACCGATCTGAGCGCGGTGGATGCGATCGCTCACATGTCGCAGGGGTCGATCAGCGCGGAAAAATATGCGCAAGCCCTGCTATCCCGATGTCAATCGGCGCATGCCCTGAATGCCTTCATCACCTTGGACGCGACACGAGTGCTCGAAGATGCCCGGGCCCGCGATCGCGAGCGCCTCGCGGGAGCAAAACCGGGACCTCTGTTCGGTCTTCCCATCCCGGTGAAGGACAGCGTCAATACCCGCGACTATCCGACCACCGCCGGCACGCCGGCGCTGCGGCATTTTCGGCCGGCCGAGGATGCGCCCGTGGTCGCCGCCCTGCGCGGTGCCGGCGCCATCGTGCTCGGCAAGACGAACCTGCACGAATTGTCCTACGGCTGGACCAGCAACAATCTTGCGTTCGGCGCGGTACACAACCCCTACGATCTCACCCGCATTCCCGGCGGCAGCAGCGGAGGCACGGCGGCGGCGGTCGCCGCGCATCTCGCTCCGCTCGGCGTCGCCGAGGACACCGAGGGCTCGATCCGCGTTCCCGCGGCATTTTGCGGGATTGTCGGTTTTCGTCCGACCACGGGACGCTACTCCACCCGCGGTTGTGTGCCGATCTCGCCGCTGTTCGATCAGGTCGGACCGCATGCGCGCAACGTCACGGATCTCGCCTTGTTTGACTCGGTGGCGGCCAATGATTGGCGCAACCTCGGCCCAGCCCGGCTCGCAGGTGTACGGCTGGGCGTGGTCCGCGATTATTGGTTCACCGATCTCGCCCCGGAAGTCGAACGCCTGACGGAAATCGCGCTCGCAAAGCTCAAGGACGCCGGTGCCGAAATCGTGGAGACCCAATTGCCGGGGTTGGCCACCCTCATCGATCTCACCACGGATGCCGTCCAGAATCACGACGTGCGTGTCGCGCTCGCGCGCTACCTGGAGGAATATGGCGCGGGCGTGGATTTCGCAACGCTGATCGCGCGCGCGAGCCCCGACATCCAGACGGTGTTTGCCCGCGACGTTTTGCCGGGAGGCGCCAATTTCGTCGCCGAGCCGGTCTATGCAGCCGCGCGCGATCAGCATCTGCCGGCGCTGCGCCAGCTGTACCGCGAGTACTTTGCGCGCACCCAGGTGGCGGCGATGGTGTTTCCGGCCACCCTCGTCGCGGCGCCGCGAATCGGCGAGGAACTCACCATCGAGGTTCGCGGGCGGCCCCTGCCCTTCGACACGGCGGTCGCGCGCAACATTGCGCCCGGGAGCACCGCAGGCTTGCCGGGATTGGTGCTGCCGGTCGGTCTCACCCACGCCGGTCTGCCCGTGGCCATCGAGCTCGATGGGCCCGCGGGCGCGGATCGCGCGCTGCTCGCACTCGGCCTCGGCGCCGAAGCTGTGCTCGGGCGCCTGCCGCCGCCGCGCATTTAGAGAACGTCGGCGTTCCGCTCCAGGTGTAGATAGTCGGCTTTGAACAGCGACAGCTGCTCGAGGGCGTGCAGGTTTCGGATGGTCAAGGTGCCGCCGTTCAAGGTGATCAGCTTGCGCCGCCGCAGCTCCTGCAAGGTGCGATTGACGTGCACGGACGACAATCCCAAGGTCTCGGCAAGCTTGCGAAGCAGCGGGTTATTCATGACCTGATGAGCAATCGAAGTCCTAGGGCAACGGCGCCGAGCGCCGCCACGCTCGCCAGCCAGATGGCGGCCATCCAAAGCAGCCGCTTAATGGTAGCCATGGTCTGCGACCTTGCCGCGGAACACCCAGTAAGACCATGCGGTATAGCCAAGAATCATCGGTATGAGCACACAGGCACCCACCAGCATGAAGACCTGGCTGCTCGTCGGCGCAGCCGCATCCCAAATCGAGAGGCTGCCCGGGACGAGGTCGGGCCACATGGAGATGGCCAGACCCATGAGAGACAGCGCAAACAGACTGAGCGTCAACAAAAAGGGCCGGGAGTCATTCCCCTGCCCGATGCGCCGATACAACGCGAAACCGATTCCGGCAACGATCAACGGCATCAGGACGGCGGCGGCCAGCCCGGGCCAGATGAACCATGTGTCGAAGTACTTGTCGTTGAGAAAGGGGGTGTAAATGCTCACCCCTGCAATGGCGGCCAACATGCCGAGACTCAAGGGTCGTGCCAGTCGGCGCGCCTCCGCGTGGACCAGGCCCGATGTCTTCCAGATCAGCCAACAGGCGCCGAGCAAGGCATAGCCGAGGATCAGGCTCACACCCGTCAACACGCTGAAAGGCGTGATCCAATCCCAGTAACCACCGGCATACGCGCGTCCGCTGATCTTGATTCCCTGCAGCATCGCCCCAAGGGTCACACCTTGAGCAAAGGTCGCAACGAGGGACCCGATGCAGAATCCTGCGTCCCAGCGAGCGCGGTGACTCGGATCGCGCCAGCGGAACTCGAAGGCAACGCCGCGAAATATCAGACCCAACAGCATGGCGATCAGCGGCGCATACAGCGCCGGCAATATGACGGCATAGGCCAGCGGAAACGCCGCCATCAGTCCGCCGCCGCCCATCACCAGCCACGTTTCGTTGCCGTCCCACACCGGTGCAATCGAATTCATCGCCGCATCCCGTTCGGCCCCCACCTTGAACCTCGTGAACAGAATGCCTATCCCCAGATCGAAGCCGTCCATGACCACGTACATCGCCACCGCGAACACGATGATGCCGGCCCAAACGATGGTCAGCGTGGCATGTGTCATGGGTGGGGCGCCTGCGGCGCCGTCTCGTGACTGCTCGGCGGCGCGGCCATCAATTTCAGAATGTACACTGCGCCGGAAACGAACGCTGCAAAGTAAACCACGATGAACGCCACCAGCGATCCGGTCACCGCGGGGGTGGCGATCGGCGAGACCGAATCCACGGTGCGCAGCACATGATAAATCGTGAACGGCTGACGCCCCACTTCGGTCGTGACCCAGCCCGCGATCACGGCGACGAACCCCGCGGGGCCCATCGTCAGGGCGCAGCGGTGCAGCAGTTTCCAATCGTAAAGTCGGCCGCATATGCGCGCCAATACGCTGAACAATCCCAAACCCAGCATTGCCATGCCGAGGGCCACCATCACTCGGAACGACCAGAAAATGACGGCCACCGGCGGCCAATCGCCGCGCGGGATGGTGTCGAGCCCGGCGAGCGGCGCATTCAGATCGTGGGCCAGAATCAGCGATGACAACTTGGGAATCTCCACGCCGAAGCTCATGCGGGCGTGCTCCTCGTCGGGGATGCCGATCAGAACCAGCGGCGCGCCGCCCGTGTAGGATCGAAAATGCCCTTCCATCGCCATCACCTTGGCCGGCTGATGTTCCTGGGTGTTGAGGCCCTGCGCATCGCCGGCGAGGATTTGAATGGGGGCGACCAACGCCGCCATCCACATGGCCATGGAAAACATGGTGCGGCTGCCGGCGTTGTCACGATCGCGCAGCAAGTGCCAGGCTCCGACCGCCCCGACGGCGAGCGCCGTGGTGAGAAACGCTGCGATGACGGTATGCACCAGGCGATACGGAAAACTCGGATTGAAAATGATCGCGAGCCAGGAGCCGCCGGGCACGAACTGGCGCGACTCGTTTACCGCCCAGCCCGCGGGCGTCTGCATCCAGCTGTTCGCGGCCAGAATCCAAGTCGCCGACAGCAGCGTGCCGAAGGCCACCATGCAGGTCGCAAAGAAATGCAGCTTGGGACCCACCTTCTTGATCCCGAACAGCATCACGCCGAGAAATCCCGCCTCGAGGAAAAACGCCGAGAGCACCTCGTAGGCCATGAGCGGGCCTATGATCGGACCCGCCTTGTCGGAGAACACCGACCAGTTCGTGCCGAACTGATAGGACATCACGATGCCGGAAACGACGCCCATTGCAAACACAATCGAGAATATCTTCAACCAGTAGCGGTACAAATTATCGTAGACCGGCTTGCCGGTTTTCAGCCACAGTCCTTCCAACACGGCCAGATAGCTTGCCAGCCCGATCGAGAACGACGGAAAAATGAAATGAAACGAGACGGTGAACGCGAACTGCGCGCGGGCAAGATTGAGTGCCGTCATCGTTCCAGTCATGCCGATGGTTCTCCAGGTTGCGCTAGGGCTCGCTGCTGCGATAGAACGTCGACGCCGCGGTCGTCTTCAAGAACTGCGCGGCAGTCTGCGGGGTCGATTGCGTGCGCTCCTCCGCGGGATCCTGCCGCAACGGCACGCGTTGACGAAACGCGGTCCACACCGCCGTCGGCGCATCGCCGAAATTGCGGTGCGGGTCTTGAGCCCTGCGCACATCCAGCCACAGGCTTCCCTCGAGCAAATCGAAACTCAGCAAATCGAATGTCGTCTCGACCGCCTGCCGCGCCTTCTGCAGCTTGATGCGCGTTTGCGATTGCAGATCCTCGACGGTGCCCACGATGGCGCTGCCGAAGGGCGCAACCGGATTCATCAAACTTTGGATCTCCTGCTGCAGGTCCACGGGAGCGTAGCCGAAGAAGCCGTTCGCGGCTCCCGGCAGCACCTCCGCTGCCACCGCCCCGGTGAAGAAGGGATTCCTGAAGCGCTCGATGCGCAGCATCACGGCGATGTCCATGTTGCCGAGCGCGACCAGGAAGCTCTCCACCCGGTTGGCCATCGGGTACGGATCCCAATTGGCATTGGACACGATGAAGCCGTGCTGGCCGTGGCTGTGCGGCCCTCCCTTGACGTAAAATCGCTGCAGCTGCGGGGTCGCCAATTCCCAGGAATCCTGTGGACTCAAGCCCACATTGACCGCCGGGTTGTGGTCGGATGAGTTGGCTTGAAAGACCACCGCGTCGCGCAGCGCCCCCCACTCCTCCCATGTCGAAGCCTGACGAATGGACGAGGCGCGCAGGCTCTCCGGATCCTGAATGATGCGTTTGGCGTCCTTGTCGAAGACGTAGCTGCCCTTGATCATGTCGAGCATGCGGGCTGCGTGCCAATTCAGCCATTTCTCCGGCCGGTCGCGCTGCACGACCAGGCTCAAGGGAGTGATGCTGCTGTTCATGCCGTTCAAGTCGATCGCGTAGATCAAGTCCGCCCACTCGAGCGCCTCTTTCGCGTCGTGCACCAGCAACGCCGCCTGCCCGGTGGCGTAGGCATTGCTGCTGGTCAGCGCGTTGTCGTCGGCGGCAAAGGGCTGGATGGGGGTGAGGCCCGCGTTCTTGAGCGCCTGCCCGGCTTTCATGCGCACGCCTTGGTAGTAGGCCTCACCGGCGCCCACCATGGTGGCACCGACATTGCCCAGCTGCGCGAGATCCCCTTCACCCAGGGTGCCGCGGGACTGCACCACGGGCGTGATCCGTTTGTTGAGCAAGTCGAGCAGCATCTGCGACAACTGCGGACTGGGGGCGTTGTAAACCATGGCGTTGGCGCGCACCACCATCATCGCGCGCACTATTTCTTCGTTTGCGATCTCAGGCCCCGTGCCCCACTCGGCACCTGAATGGAATCTTCCGTACTGCGTCTTTTCGATCAGCGCGCGATTTTTCGGCGACAGCGGATCGCCTTCGAACATCACCGTTTCGCGCTGATCGCCCGCACCGCGATTGAACCAATAGACCGGGATGCCTTCGGCGGAGGCTTCGAGCAACAATCCGTAGTTGTCCGCCTGACGCTGCCGGGCTTCGGGGCTCAGTTCAACCTTGGCGCCATGGCGCGCCACCATGACGATCTGATCGATGGTGAGACTGTGCCCGCTGAGCGTCACCGTGCGATCGCTCATGGTCGGCGCGATGGGCGTGTAGTTCGGGGCCGCCCCGGCGGGCATGGCTGCTGCAGAGAGCGCGCCCGCGCACACCACCGCGGCGCCAAGCAGGGAATGTCGATCGATCATTGAGCACCCTTGGATTGAATATTCATGAAGATTTCGCATCGTCCGGCGCCGCGTCGACCGGTGCGTCGCGATGATAAGGCAGCCAGGCGTAGATTTCCGGCGACGTCTGCGGGTAGGCGAGGAACTCCTCGCGGGTCTCGACGATGCGATCCGCCTTGCGCCGCGACAGGCGCCAGATGCCGAACATGGTGAAGGCCGCCGTCAGCACCATGACATAGACGAAAAAAGCGCTCGGCGCGATGAGTTGAATGGCGTAGGTGCCGATCGTGGGTCCGAGAGTCGAACCCAGGGCCCAGACGAACAACAGGGTGGATGACATCGCCACATAGTCGGAGGCGACTGCACGATCGTTGGCATGGGCCACACCCACCGCGTACAGACTTTCCGCGAGGCCGCCGAAGATGCCGAACAAGAGCGCCAGCAGCGCGAACGGCATTCGATGCTGCGCCCAGACGAGCGCCGCGGCCACGGCGAGGATGCCGAGGCCGAGACCGATGAGCGCGTGCAGCCGATCGACCTTGTCCGAGAAATAACCGATCGGCCATTGCAGGAACAAGCCGCCCAAGGACACGCAGGCCATCAATTGAACGATGTGCTGCTGATCGAAGCCGATCCGCGCGCTGAACAGCGGCCCCACGGTGGTGAAGGCCGTCAAAATGAGTCCGTTCAGGAGACAGGCGGTGACGCTCACCGGCGAGGTGCGCAGCGCCTTGAGGATATCCAGCGTCACCCGGTGCGGCAGGATGGGCGCGCGCACATCGATGGCGACCATCGGCAACAGCGTGAGCGTCGTCGAAATGCCGGCAATGATCAATAGCTCCGGACCCCGGACGTTGAGGTGTTGGCTGAACAGCTGGCCGATGCCGAAGAAGAGCCCATACACGAGCACATAGATCGTCAGCACGCGGCCGCGCTGCTCGTTCGGCGCCAAGGCGTTCAGCCAACTTTCGACGATGATAGCAAGTCCTGCGGCATTGATGCCGATCAGAAACCGCAGCAGCATCAAGCCCGGAACAGTGTCGGCGAAGAACAGCCACAGGATCGCCACCGATTTCAGGCAGGCGAAGGTGGCATAGGCGCGTTCGAGGCCCACCGGCGCGATCAACTTGTGGGCGTACAGGCAGCCGACCAGAAACCCGAGGGCCTCGGCCGTGGCGATCAGGCCGATCATCCCATCGGACAAGCCCATGGCGGAGAATCGCAGCGGCAGCAGCGAGCCCAAAAAGCCGGAGCCGATCATGAGCAGCGCCGTGCTGATCAAGGGCGGCGCCACGCGCCAGGTGACGGCGGTGGCGGAACGCGGAAGAGGTGCGGCGTGCGTTGAGCTCATGAAGGATTTTATCTCGATTTCCCTTGCGCGGCGATGCCCGCTAGGCTTAAGGCCATGAGCATCCACGCCTTGTTTCCCACCTTTGTCTACACCGCTGCCTTGCAACAGCGGGGCGCAGCCGCCTTCAACCGCCAGCTGCTGAAGGAGTGCCGGCAATTGCGGCTGGACGATGCGGCCGGGCGCCGTTGGTCCGCCAAGAATTATCCGGGCGGCTATACCTCGTACGGCTCGGTGCATTGGCTGCAGCGTATTTCCCCGACTTTCAAGGCGCTGCAAACCAAGCTCGAACGGCACGTCAAGCGCTTCACCGCGGCCGTCGACTGGGATCTCGAGGGGCGCGAACTCAAGATGACCGATTGCTGGCTCAACATCATGCCCAAGCTCGTGGTGCACGGTCTGCATCTGCATCCCCTGTCGACCTTGAGCGGCACCTACTACGTGCACGTGCCGGCGGGTGCGCCCGGGATCAAATTCGAGGATCCGCGGCTGGATCGGTTCATGGCGGCACCGCCGCGTAAATCGACCGCGAAGCGGGAGACGCAGTCGTGGGGCACGTTTCCGGCCGCCCCGGGGCATGTGGTGCTGTTTGAAAGTTGGCTGCGGCACGAAGTGGTGCCGAACCGCGTCGCCGCCGAACGCGTCAGCATCAGCTTCAACTACAACTGGTTTTAGCCGGTGCACCCGCGCAATGGTACCCTTGGCGGATGATCACCCAAAAATCCGACGCCACCATGGCGGTGTTTCTTGACCTGGAAAACATCGCATTGGGCGCGCGCGACGCCAAGTATCCGAGTTTCGACATCGAGAAAGTGCTCGAGCGACTGCTGCTCAAGGGTCATATCGTCGTCAAGAAAGCCTACTGCGACTTCGATCGCTACAAGGACTTCAAGCGCGGCTTGCACGAAGCCGCATTCGAGCTCATCGAAATTCCGCATGTGCGCCAGTCCGGCAAGAACTCCGCGGACATCCGCATGGTCGTCGACGCGCTCGATCTGTGCTACACCAAGGGGCACGTCGACACCTTTGTCATCCTGAGCGGCGACTCGGACTTCTCGCCGCTGGTGAGCAAGCTGCGGGAAAACGCCAAAACCGTCATCGGCGTCGGCGTCAAGAATTCGACCTCGGACTTGTTCATCAACAATTGCGATGAATTCATCTACTACGATGACCTGGTCCGCAAGGAACCCTCCAAGGCGCGCCGCCGCATCGCGGCGGTGGCGCCCGCCCAACCGGTCGCGGCCGCGGAGCGCAAGGGTCCGGATGTGAATGATGCGCTGGAAAAAGTCGCCGAGACACTCGAAGCGCTGATCGAGGAGCGCGGCGAAGGCGAAGCCATCTGGGGATCGATGATCAAGCAGGCGATCAAACGCCGCCATCCCGGCTTCAACGAGCGCTTCTACGGATTCAAATCGTTCAATGACTTGCTGGCCGATGCGGAAAAGCGCGGACTGCTGACACTGCGGTCGGATGAAAAATCCGGCGGCTACACCGTGCGATTGCTGGACAAGACGCCGGCCAAAGCAGGCTAGGAGCCTGTCTCATGGGAGGCAGCGAGCGCCAGGAACATGTAGTTGGTTTCGCCTCCTCCCATGACGTACTCGGTTTGCTGCCAGAAATACGGCCAGATCTTCAATTCCGGCAGGTTGGGTCTGATCAGGGCGGTGCCGGAAATGACTCCGCCCGGTATATAGCTCCAGTCCGCCCGGTTCGCGCCGTAGGCCACCGTTGCAGAGCGTGCTCCGACTCCGGACGCGAACGCGGCGGTGTTTTCCCCCGGATGCACGCCCAGCACGAAGTTCAATGCATCCATCTGCAGCTCCTTGGACGTGTATTGCGGCCACGCCTTGCGGAAGAAATACTGGCGCACCCCGAATTCCTGTATGTCCCAGCCCGCACCCCAGATATGCGGCTTGTAAGGCACTGCATACGGCGTCTTCCTCGCCTCTTCGGTCAGCTTGCGCTGGTACGCTTGCACGGCGGCGCTCACCTCTCCAATGAATGCCTGGTCCGTTATCAGCGGCATGGCGTTGGCGAGCTCGGCGCCGGTCTCATCGATATGCGCGACGATTTGCGGTTTCAGTGCCACCAGCTTGTCGATGAGCCGCGGATTGCGCGTCGTCTGCGCAAGTTCGGACAGCACGAAGACTTGCGCCTTCAAACTCGTTGCTCTATCGAACGCGCGGCCATACAGATCCTGTGCCGCGGCGAGCGCATCGGCCGACATGGCCGGATTGTCCGTCTTGAGCACCCGCGAGGCGGCCGCCAATTGCGCCGCCGTTGCCAATTCGCGATCGGGATTGTCCTCGGTGAATACCCATCTGTCGTCCGGCACGCTCGACGTGGTCGCCGTCCTCTCGCCGGGCTTCAGCGCAGGGTCATAGTCGAGTCCGTCCGACACTGTCGAGATGTCGCCCAGCAGGGTGTACTGCTGCAGGGTCGGGGCAATGATGCCGCGGTAGGTCCGTCCCATGGCCTTGTAGCCGCCGAGCACGCTGAGCAAGCCGTGTTCGATCTGCTGCAGGGCGTCGTTCTTGCCGTCCGGCCGGTGAATCTGCGTGAGTTTCCGCTCTTCGTCGATGCTGGTCGCATCATAGTCGAGGCCGAATTCTTCGATCATCTTCGACAGCAGCCACACCGTTCCCATCTGCGATTCGACCCGCAGGTCGTAATCGCCCGCATCATGCCATCCGCCGCTGTTCAGCCCGGGCACGTGATCGCCCGGCCGGTAGCGGGTGAGGGTCGAGGGTCCCTGTGAATAGCCGTCGAAATGGTTGTAGTTGATCGGCGCCATGCGCGCGTCGTCCAGGTGGTCAAGGCCATGCCAGGTGCGGTAATTCTCGACGACCTTCATATGCGACATCTGCACGGGCAGAAAGTATTCGAGCGTCGGCTGCCAGACGTACCGGTCGTACACGTCCGCCGCGATCTTGAATGGATGGCTGATGACACCGCGATAGCCGAGCACGTACATGCCCTCCGCCGTGACCTGGGAAAGATCGGCGTGCAGATAGAGGTAGCGCAGGAACCGTCCCCAGGGTTTGGGCGCGAACCGTGCCACTTCCTTTCTGCCCGCCGGGGTCAGCCTGTACAGCAACAGCGGATCCGCACGCGTGTCGCGCGGGTCAGTTTCGATGAGGACGGTCTTGGTCTGATTCGGTAAATAGCCGACCTGGGAAACCTGCACCACGGGTGCATAGCGCCAATTCGGGTCGACGTTCGGCGTGACGATCCAGGTGATGGCGTCCGTCGTCGCACCGGGTGGCGTTGATTCGCGCACGATATACCACGCATTGTTCAGATTGCCGCGCCCGTCGATCAATTGCAGTGTGCCGGTTCTGCTTTCGATGCGCAGCCGCTGCAGGTCGCTGTCGGGGGCCACCGTCAAGGTTCGGCCCTCTGCCATCGGCGCCGCGATGCCCGCGCCGTTCATCGGACCGTCGGCCTGCCGCGGAAAAAGACCGCCGCGCTCCCGGCCGTCGGAGCCTGCCATCAGCCATGTTTTGCCGAACAGATCCCCGGGGAACAATTCGAAATTGAAGCCGACCCTGCCTTCCCAGGCGCGCGGCAATGGCTGTTCGAGATCGACCGAAATCTTGAAGCTGCTGCCCTCCCCGATCGGCGTGACGCGCACCCGATAGGTGAACTTGAGATCGGGATAATCGATGGGATTGAAGCCGGTGCGATTCTTGGCCGGATCCGGATACGAAAGAATCTGAGTCACCGTACGGGCGGCGACATCCACGCTCTGCGCCCCGGCGGCCGGCATCGGCGACCACTGTCCCGGGGAAGGCTCGAGCCGCAGGTCGCCGTTGGCGGCGACGCGCACGCCGTGTTGGATCACGGTCACCCCGGTCTGATGCCCGTCGGGATAGATATCGGCGAAAACCGTGACCTCGAGACCCGGTGCTTCGAAATAGCCTGCGGCGTTGAGTTTCAACAGATCGGCCGGCGAGCCCGTTGCCGCGATCAGCAGCAGATATGGCGCCGCACAGAGCGCTTTCAAGCGGTATTGCATCGCTCCAACGCTACCACAGCCGCCGCCGGCCAGTCCGCTCCGCCCTTGAACTCGCGCGGGACGGCCGCATTCAGGTTCCATGAACAGCCACCGCAGAAAATCCTGGATGTGGGCGGAAGCCTGCGCCCTGCTCGATGAAGCCGAGCGCAAGCACCGGCATTTCTTCGAGCTTTTGGCCGCGCCCTCCACCCGCCCGGTTTGGGAGCCCCCGGCCGACATATTCGCGGATGGTTCCGAGGTCGAGGTCGTGGTGGCACTGCCCGGCGCGCACGCGGACGAGGTCATCGTGCAGATGATTCCGACCGGTTTGCAAATAGAAACCACCGTTGAGCCGCCCTCGCCGCGAAGCCGCATGCGACTCGTGCGCCTGGAAATTCCCTATGGCCGGATGCGCCGGCGCGTCGATCTACCGCCCGGGCGCTACGCGCTCATCGAGCGCCGGCTCGATCGCGGCTGTCTGTATCTGCGGCTCACCAGAGAGGCGACATGAACTCCGAAGACGTGCTCATAATCCTTCCCGTCAGCAATGCAGTGCTGTTCCCGGGCGTGGTGCTGCCGATCGCCATCAGCGGCGCCGCGGCGCTGGCCGCGGCTCAAGAGGCGGTGCGCACCCAGCGTCGCGTGGGGCTGTTGCTGCAGACGGATTCGGCTGCCGCCGCGCGCGACGCCCTCGACGCGAACGACCATGCGGGCGCCGACCCTGCGACGCTTCACCGGATCGGCACGGCCGCGTCCATCGTGCGCTTCATCACCGCGCCGGACGGCACCCATCATTTGATCGCGCAAGGCGAGGAGCGCTTCACGGTGCTCGATTATGTCAGCCGCGAACCCTTCCTGGTGGCGCGCATCGAGACCCACAAGGAAACGACGGTGCTCGATGCGGAAACCGAAGCGCGCGGCCTCAAACTGCGCGACCGCGCGCTCGAGGCGGTGCAGCTGCTGCCGCAGGCCCCGGGAGAATTGGTCAATGCCATTCGCAGCATCGAGTCCATTGCCACGCTCGCCGACATGGTCGCGAGCTTCATGGACTTGAAGAACTCGGACAAGCAGGAAATCCTCGCCACTTTCGATCTGAAAGCGCGGCTCGACCGCGTGCTCGGCTTCCTCGGCCGTCGCATCGAGGTTTTGAAGGTCTCGCGTGAAATCGACGAGCGCACGCGCGAAGCCTTCGACGAGCGGCAAAAGGAAGCCGTGTTGCGCGAACGGCTGCGGCAGATTCAAAAGGAACTCGGCGATACCGATACGGCATCGGCCGAACTCGAGGAACTCAAGACCGCCATCAAGGATGCCGGCATGCCGCCCGAGGTCCTGGAGCAGGCGCAGCGCGAGCTCAAGCGGCTGGAGCGCATGCCGGATTCATCGACCGAATATTCCATGAACCGGGCCTATCTGGATTGGCTGCTGGCCATGCCCTGGGCGAAGGTCGATCCCGAGACCGTCGATATCGAGCAGGCGCGCGCAATCCTCGACCAGGATCACTATGGCCTCGACAAGGTGAAGCGCCGGATCTTGGAGTTCCTCGCTGTCCGCAAGCTCAATCCCGAGGGTCGCAGCCCCATCCTCTGCTTCGTCGGTCCGCCGGGGGTGGGCAAGACTTCGCTCGGCCAGAGCATTGCCAAGGCCATGGGACTCAAGTTCGGGCGCGTGAGCCTGGGCGGCGTACACGATGAGGCCGAGATTCGCGGCCACCGGCGCACCTACATCGGATCGCTGCCGGGCAACATCGCGCAGGCCGTGCGCAAGGCCGGCCGGCGCAATCCGGTGCTCATGCTCGATGAGGTCGACAAACTCTCGGCCAGCCATCAGGGCGATCCGTTCTCCGCCCTGCTCGAGGTGCTCGACCCCGAACAGAACAACTCGTTCCGCGACAACTACCTCGCGGTGCCCTTCGATCTGTCGAAGGTGCTGTTCATCGGCACCGCGAATGTGCTGGATGCCATTCCGCCGCCGCTGCGCGATCGGATGGAAATCATCGAACTGACGGGCTACACCGAAGAGGAGAAGCTGCAGATCGCGCGGCGCCACCTGCTGTCGCGGCAATTGCGGGCCAACGGCCTGGATGGCGCCCGAGTCGAGATCTCCGAGGACGCGCTGCGCCGTCTCATCATCGATCACACCCGCGAAGCGGGCGTCAGGAGCCTGGAGCGCCAGATCGGCGCAGTGCTGCGCAGCGCCGCGGTCACCATCGCGTCCGGCAACGCCCAGCACGTCTCCATCGCTGCGGTCGATGTCGCCCGCATCCTCGGTGCGCCGCGGTTCGAAAGCGACGTGGCGCTGCGCACCAGCGTCCCCGGTGTGGCGACCGGTCTCGCCTGGACGCCGGCGGGCGGCGATATCCTCTTCATCGAGTCGAGCCGGGTGCGCGGCAGCGGCAAACTCATTCTCACGGGCCAGCTCGGCGATGTCATGAAAGAAAGCGCGCAGGCAGCCGTCACCTGGGTGAAGTCGCAAGCGGACCGCCTGCAGCTGGATCCCGCCGCCTTGGACAATAGCGACTTGCACATTCATGTACCGGCCGGCGCGATCCCGAAGGACGGGCCGAGTGCCGGGGTGGCCATCGCCACGTCCTTGGCGTCGCTGTTGTCGCAGCGCACCGTGCGCGCCGATGTCGCCATGACCGGAGAGATCAGCCTGCGCGGCGTGGTCATGCCGGTCGGCGGCATCAAGGAAAAATGCGTGGCCGCAGCACGCGCGGGCATTCGTACGGTGATTCTGCCGGCGCGCAACCGCCGCGATCTCGAGGATATCCCAGAGAGCGTGCGCGCCAAGCTGGAGTTCGTCTGGGCCGAGAAGATCGACGATGTGCTCGCCCGGGCACTGGAAGGGGCGCCGGCGCAGCGCGCGGCCGCCTGATCCATCGGGCCGCCTGACCCATCAAGCGTTCCCGCGCCACCACCGCAGCAGCAATCGCTTCTGCTTCTTGAATGATTGCAAGTTGCGGCTCTTATGGGCCTCGAGCCTGCTGCATAGGTCGGGCATTCCATCGCGGCGCCGGTGCCGCTCACGCAGAGCCGTCAGCACATTGTCGTTGTCGTGCAACTCTCCCAGGCAGTCCTGCAATCGCCTCAGAAGCTTGAGTTCCGCATCCGCCCTCCCCTCCGGCAGACCATGCTCCAGCAGATATCGCAGCACTTTGACCTTGAGGCGGGCCCTGTGCAGCTTCTTTGGTTTGGTATCGGCGCTGCGTAGGGCGCTGAGCAGTTTTTGCCGATGGTGCTTCACCACCCGGTCGCTCGCCGCCGTGGCCGGCTCGGCATTCTCCTGCACGAGCACCGGACGCACGGACAATTCTCGAAGCTGCGTCAATCTTCGCCGCCAGGACTGCAGCGCCATGCGCGAGCGAAGCCGGCGTACCGCGCGCGCATAGTCGCTCTCCGCGCGCTCACGCACGTCTTGCATCAAGGCGGCATCGACGCCGACCTCCCCGGCCAGATCTGCCAGCTTGCGGCGGCGAACGTCCGCCTCCCTGGAGGGCTCGAGGTCGCAGGTCAGCGCTTTCAGCAAACGCCGGTACCGCCTCACCGTGGCCGAATCGAAGTCGTTGCGATGCGCCCGCAAAATAGCACGCAATCGGCGCGCCGCAACCCGCGCACGGTGGATCGCCCGCGGCGTCGCCGCCGCACTGAGCGATGCCGTTGCGCGGTCCAGACCTCGCTGCAGGACGCCGACTCGGCGCCGCAAGTGCACGCTCAGGATCGTTGTGGCGGATTTCTTCAGCGTAACTCGGTCAGTCGGGCGATGCGCTCGATCGCGGGTGGATGGGAATCGAAGAACGCGGAATGGATGCGGTCCGGCGTGAGCGTCGATGCATTGTCGCGAAACAGCTTGACCAAGGCGCTCGCCAAATGGCCGGCGGCGGCGTATTTCGCCGCAAAGTCGTCGGCCTCCCGCTCGTGACGGCGCGACCACCAAGACAGCGCCGGGGTCGCGAAGAACGTGAATACCGGCACCGTCAAGACGAACAGCAGCAGCGCCGCGGCGGCGGACGGCACCGGCACGCCGAGAGCGCTGTAGAAACCTGGCTGGCGCGCCAGCCAGGCGAGCAGCCCCAAGCCCGCAAAGGTCAACAGCACCGACGCTGCCAGCCGCTGGCGCACATGGTGCAGGCGGAAATGTCCGAGTTCGTGCGCCAGCACCGCTTCGATTTCCGGCGCATCGATTCTCGACAGCAGGGTGTCGAAGAACACGATGCGTTTGTTGCGTCCGATGCCGGTGAAATACGCGTTGCCGTGCGCCGAGCGCAGCGACCCGTCCATGACGAACACGCCACGGACTGCAAAGCCGCAGCGTTCCAAGAGTGCCTCGAGCCGCTGCTTGAGCGCCGCATCGTCGAGCGGCGAGAACCGGTTGAAGAACGGCGCGATGAATTTTGGGTAACCCCAGGTCAGCGCCACGGTCCACACCAGCCAGATCGACCAGACCCACAGCCACCACCTCGCCCCGGCCCGATCCATGAGCGCGAGCGTGGCGAGCAGCAGCGGCCCGCCGAGCAGCACCGTCACCAACATTTGCTTGGCGAAATCCAGCGCATACAGCCGCGGCGACATCCGGTTGAACCCGAAGCGCGCTTCGATGCCGAATGTGCGCCACAGTGAGAAAGGCAATCCCACCAGCTGCAGCAACAGCAGCAGGCTGGCCACCACGCAGGCACCGCGCCACGGTTCGCTCAAGGCCGTGCGGCGCCAAACCTCATCGATCGCCGCGAGGCCCCCGCCCAAGGTCAGGGCAATCTTGACCAACGCCTCGACCACGGTGGCGTAACGTCCCAACCGCACGCGGGCGGCGGTGTAGTCCGCCGCCTTCTGTTGATCCTCGAGCGCGACCTGGCCCCGGAATGGTTTTGGGATGTCGTTGCGATGCGCCTGCACCGCCGCGATCTGCCGCGACCCCAGCCACAGGCGTGTCAGCGTCTCCGCCATGACGGCGAAGAGGAAAGCCCCGGTCAACCACTGCATCGGATCAGACACCCTTGACGAACGTCGTAGCGGAATTGTACTCGCTGCGGAACAACAGCGGCTTCTCCCCGGCGCCCAACAGCAGCGTGTCGCCCTTGCCGGTCGGCTTGGCTTGCGTGGCTTGCAACGGCCGCTGCGCCCGCTCGACGGCATCGGTCACCAGGTGGTGGTGCGGGGACAAATCGCACACCGGGTCCGCGTTGGCGGCATCACCGGTCATGAGGTAGGCCTGGCAGCGGCACCCGCCGAAATCCTTGGCCTTTTCCGGACAGCTGCGGCAGGGTTCCTTCATCCAGGCATCCCCTCGGAAATGATTGAAGCCCGCTGAGTCGTACCAAATCTGCTCCACGCCGCTCTCGCGCACGTTCGGGAACTCGAGCCCCGGCAGCATGCGGGCGGCATGACAGGGAAGCGCGGTCCCGTCCGGAGTGATGGTGAGAAAAATGGATCCCATGCCGTTCATGCAGGGCTTGGGGCGCCGTTCATAGTAGTCGGGCACCACGAAGAAAATCCGCATTTGGGTGCCCACTTGTAGGCGGAATCGCTGCAGGGTCTGCTCCGCCCGCTCTATCTGGTCGCGGCTCGGGAGCAGCTGCTCGCGATTGTGCCAGGCCCAGCCGTAGTACTGGGTATTGGCCAGCTCCACATAGTCGGCGCCCATTCGCTGCGCCATCTCCAATATATCCTGCACATGATCGATGTTGAGGCGGTGCAGCACCACATTGAGCACCATGGGATAGTCGTATTTCTTGATGAGCGCGGCCACGGCGGATTTCAGCTCGAAGGTGCGGGTGCTGCTCAAGAAATCATTCATCTGCCGGGTGCTGTCCTGGAAGGAGAGCTGGATGTGATCCAGCCCGGCCTTCTTCAGCGCGTCGAGGCGCTTCTCCGTCAAGCCCACGCCGGAAGTGATGAGATTGGTGTAGAAGCCCAGCTGGTGCGCTTCCGCCACGATCGGCTCCAAGTCGTCCCGCGACAGCGGCTCGCCGCCCGACAGCCCCAGCTGCACGGCGCCCAGGGCGCGCGCCTCGCGCAGCACGCGGAGCCAATCCTCGGTGGCAAGTTCCGCGCCGCTGGCGGCGAAGTCCGTCGGGTTGTAGCAGAACGCACAGTGCAAGGGGCAGCGATAGGTCAGCTCGAGCAGCAGCCACAGCGGCGGCCCGGGACGCGCCGGCGCGTTCACGAGAGGATTTGCAGCCATCTCTTTCCCACCGCCATGGCCACGAAGCGCATGACGTCCTCCGATAAGTCGGTGGCCGCGAAGGCTCGCTCGAGATCCGCCGTGATGTCGGCAATCGTCGCCGCTCCGTCGCAGCGTTTCAGGATTTCGCCCGCACTGCCGTTCAGCTTGATCATGCCCTCCGGGTAGAGGAGCACGTGCGCATTCTGCGCCGGCTCCCATTGCAGCCGAAATCCGTGTCCCACGGCGGGCCGCGAGGCTGCGCTGAGGGCGTGCTCGCTCATGCGCAACCCTTGTAATGCAGCGCCATGGCATCGCTCATTTGCCACAGCACGTCGAGCTTGAACTTCAGAATGTCGAGCGCCCGTTCCTGCAGCGCGCGCGTGTCGAATCGTTCCAGAGTGGCGGCGAGGCTGAATTCGACGTCGCGGCGCGCGAGGCTCACCCGGCTCTGAAAGTACTGCAGCCCGGCCCGATCGATCCAGGGGTAGTGCTGCGGCCAAGTCGCGAGACGCTGCTTGTGGATCTCGGGGGCGAAGAGTTCGGTCAGCGACGAGCACACGGCTTCCGGCCAGGGCGCGCGCCGCGCGAAATTGACGTAGGCATCGACCGCGAATCGAACGCCCGGCAGCACCTCGCCGAGATTCTCCACCGTCGCGCGCGGCAATCCCACCGCCTCCGCCAGGCGCAACCAGGATTCGATCCCACCCGGGATCCTCGCCGTAGCCGTCATGATCCAGGATGCGTTGCACCCACGAGCGGCGCACCGCGCGGTCGGTGCAATTCGAGAGAATGGCGGCATCCTTGATGGGGATGTTGATCTGATAATAGAAGCGGTTCGCCACCCAACCGCGAATCTGCGTTGGACTCGCGCCGCCCGAATTCAGCAGCCGATTGAAGGGATGATGAATGTGGTAGGCGCGCTCCTGCGATCGGAGCTGCGCCTCGAACTCTTCCCGGCTCCAGGCAGCGCCGCTCATAGCGCGATCTCCATGCCGTCCCAGGCAACCTCGACGCCGCGCCGTGCCAGCTCCGCGGATTCGGCGGAGGCTTCGTTGAGAATGGGATTGGTGTTGTTGACGTGGATCAGAACGCGGCGCACGGCCGGCGGCAGGCGATCCAGCCATTCCAACATGCCGCCGGGGCCGGATTGCGGCAGGTGTCCGATGTCGCGGGCGCGCTTCGAGGAGACGCCGAGCCGGATCATTTCGTCATCGGTCCAGAACGTGCCGTCCACCAGCACGCAGGCCGCGGATTGCATGGCATCCCACACTCGCTCATCGATGGCGCACAGGCCCGGCGCATAGAATGCCGTTTGTCCGCTGCTCTCGTCCTCGATCACCAGCGCGAGGTTATCGCCGGGAACGGGCGAGTCGCGGTTGGGCGAATAGGGAGCGGGCTTGCCCTCGACCGCCAAGGCGCGCCAGCGCACCCCCGGCACGGCATCGATCGTGAAGGCGGCCCCGTCCGGATCGATGCGCTGACGATCCACGCCGCAAAAATACTTGAGCACGCCGAACACCGGATTGCCTCGGGTCAGATCGGCAAAGGTGCTGTCGGTACACCAAATGGGCCAGGGACGGACCGATTCGCGCAGCATGTAAAGTCCGGTGGTGTGGTCCACCTGGCCGTCGACCAGGATGATGGCGGCAATGGCCGTGTCGCGCACGGCACGAGCCGGCTGCAAATCAGGACTCGACTGCAACTGCGCCAGCACATCGGGTGAGGCGTTCACGAGGGCCCAATTGGCGCCGCCGGTAACCGCGATGGAGGACTGCGTTCGGGCGCGGCCCTGCAGCGTGCCCGCGCGATAAGCCTTGCAGTTGGGACAATTGCAATTCCATTGGGGAAAACCGCCTCCCGCGGCCGACCCCAGGACCCTGATTTTCAAAGGGAAGTAGGCGCCGCCCGCCGCTGCGGGCGCTCACCCTCGCTATTTCAGCGATTCGCTACATACATCGTGATTTCCATGCCGAACCGCAATTCAACGGCCTGTGGGGTTTCCCATTTCATAGCGATGCTCCTGGATAAGTACGACCCCATGGTCCTCCCGATGCCGGCTCCATCGAATCGGCGGCATCATGAAACTGGAGTCATGATTTTCATGAGCGGGGCATCGGCCGGGCCATGGCCCTCATCGGCTTGGCCAAGCCCGACCCCTGGTACCATGCCGGACGAATGACCCTGCGAACCCGCCTGAATCTCGTGGTGGCGGCCCTGAGTGCCGCGTTTCTGATCGTGCTGATCGCGGCCGAGGTCGAGAGCGCGCGCAGCTCCGTTCGGGAGGAAATCGAGGCGGCCAATCGGGTGGCTTCGCAATTGCTCGGCCGCCTGGCCGCGGTGTATTCCGAGGTGGGCGGCCCCGACCTGGTGTTGCATTTTCTGCAACAACTCGGACGGGTCCGGGCCAACGAGGTATCGCTGCAGACCGCCACGGGTGAAGTGCTCTACCGCTCGCCCGAGGCCACCTATAAGGCCGGACGCGAGGCGCCGGCGTGGTTTGCGCACCTGCTCGCCCCGCAGACGACGAAGCTGGCCTTTCCCCTGCGCGGGGACGTGTTTCTGGTGGTCCAGGCGCAGACCTCGCGCGCCGTGCTCGACGCCTGGGACGACATCGTCTTTCTTTCGGGCATCGCCGCGGCGATGTTCATTGTCGTCAATGGTCTAGCGTTCTGGTCGGTGAAACGCACCCTCGAGCCCTTTCCCGTCATTGCGGACGGCCTCGAACGATTGCAGCAGGGGGATCTGGCGTTCCGTCTGCCTCGGCTCGCGGGCAATGAGGCCAACGCGATCGGCGCTGCGTTCAATCGCATGGCGCAGGCCGTGGAGGACAAGGTTCAGGCCGAGCGCAAGGCGCACGACGCCGAAGCGCGCCTGGAGGAACGGCGGGAAATGGCCTCGCTGGCGGACCAGCGGGTCGAAGAAGAACGTCGGCTGATCGCGCATGAGTTGCACGACGAATTCGGCCAGTCGGTGACCGCGATTCGCAGTTTGGCGCTCGCGATTGCCAGCCAGGGCGGGCTCAAGGATCCGGCCACCGGCGAGGTGGCACGGATGATTTCGGACGAGGCCGCGCGACTCTACGATGCCATGCACGGCCTCATCCCGCGCCTCGCTCCGCTGTCGCTCGACGCGCTGGGGCTTGCTGCGACGCTCGAGGGCCTGGTGCGCGACAGCCAGCGGCGTCATCCGTCGGTTGCCCTGTCGCTGCGCCATGACCTGCCCGTCGATCTCGGGCCCAGCGTCACGCTCGCCATTTACCGCGTGGTGCAGGAGGGCTTGATCAACGCCCTGCGGCACGCGGAGGCTTCGCGGGTGGACATCGACGTGCAGTGCGACCCCAAGCGAATCATCGCCACCGTCACCGACGACGGCGTCGGCCTGTCCGCCGAATGGGCGCGCCCCGGGCATTTTGGCCTGCGCGGCCTGGCGGATCGCGTCCACCAATTGGGCGGCATGTTCAACGTCGGCAATCAGAACGGCCGCGGCGTGCGCCTCACCGCCGATATCCCCCTGGATGGGCAGCCGTGATTCGCGTGCTGTTGGTCGATGATCACGCCGTGGTGCGCATGGGATTTCGCCTGCTGCTGCAATCCATGGCGGACGTATCGGTCGTGGCGGAGGCTGAATCCGGCGAAGCGGCCTGCCAACTTTATATCGAACTCAATCCCGACGTGGTCGTCATGGATCTCGCGATGCCCGGCATGGGTGGACTCGAGGCCCTGCGCCGGATTCGATCCCGCTCCGCTCACGCCCGGGTGCTGACTCTGTCCGCGCACGATGACCCGATGCACGCGCGCCGCGCACTGCAAGAAGGCGCGCTGGGATTTCTCTCGAAACGCAGCGCCCCTGAAGCGCTGCTCGAAGCGGTGTCGATCGTGGCGGCCGGCCGCCGCTACATAGATCCGGCGCTCGCCCAGAAGCTCGCGCTGGCGGATTTCGAAGGCGGCGCCAAGTCGCCGGTCGAGCGCCTGTCCGATCGGGAATTCGAGGTGTTCGTCCGCTTGGCCGGAGGCGCGACGGTGCAGCGAATCGCCGCGGATCTCAATCTATCGGCCTCCACCATCGGCACGCATCTGTACAATATCAAGCAGAAACTCGGCGTCGCCAACCAGTCCGAGCTGACCTTGATCGCAATCCGTCACGGACTCATCGAAACCTAGGCATGCCCATGACCATCAAACCCATCGAAATTCGGCCGCTGTCGGGCACCGAGCATGCCGCATGGCTGCCGCTGTGGCGCGGCTACCAGGCCTTCTACAAAACGGACATCCCGGCGGAAGTCTCGGCGGTCACCTGGTCTCGATTGCTGAACCCCTTGGAACCGATGGGAGCGGCGCTGGCCTGGGACAGCAACCGAGCAGTCGGGCTGGTGCATCATGTGCGGCACCGATCCTGTTGGACGGTCGGCGACTACATCTATCTTCAGGATTTATTCGTCAGTCCCGAGGTGCGCGGCGCCGGCATCGGCCGAAGGCTCATCGAATATGTGTACGACCTTGCCCGCGCACAAGGATGTTCTCGCGTGCATTGGCTGACGCACGAGACCAATACCGATGCCATGGTGCTGTACGACCGCGTTGCGCAGCGCTCCGGCTTCGTGCAGTACCGGAAAAGTATCGCCTAGGAGGGGCCTGGTCGCCGCGCCTATTCGCCCTTGCGGCGGCGCGGCCACCAGCGTTCGAGCATCGCGGCCGCCCACTCCTTGCCGCCGAGGCCGAACGCCAGCGCGAACGCCAGCATCAGTCCCGCCAGAATAATGAGGAAGGTTCGCTGCACGATGTCGCCGCCGACATCGATCTGGCCCAGCGCGATCATCACGACGAAAATCACGATCACGTAGCGCGCAATCCGGCCGAGCATGTCGGCATCGGGAATTTGCGCGTCCTCGCAGTAGGTGTGCACGGCGCTGCCGACGACGCGGGCGCAATAGGATCCGAACACCACCAGCAGCATGGCGACCAGGACTTTCGGCGTGAACCACACCACGCGGCCGAGCAGATCCGTGATGTAGGTGAGCCCGAGTCCGTTGAAGGCGATCATCAGCGTCGCCAGGATGACCAACCAATAGGCGACCAAGCCGAACACCGAGGTGGTATCGCCGCGCATGCCCGCCTGATGCAGGAAATTATCCGTGCCGGCGCGCTCGGTGAGCACGGTGAAATTGACGGCGCGCAGGCTCCGTTCAACGGTGAAGCGCACCGCCTTGGCGAACAGCCAGCCGATCGCCACCACCACCAACGCCAGCAACAGGCGCGGCAGGAATGCGGCCACCTGGTGCAGAAACTCCCGCGCGGTTTCCAGCAAGATGTCGATGCTTTGCATGTCAGCCTCCACCCAGATCCAGAACGCCTTGCAAGGGAATGCCAGCCCACCCAGGGCGATTGCCGAGTTCGTAGCGCAGCTCGTACAAAGCCTTCTCCAGCTCAAAGAGGCCCAGCAGACCGTGGCCTGCCTGCAATGCCTCGGACTCGTAGAGTTTCTTGCCGCGCACCGCGGCCCCGTACGCGGCAAGAAAGGCGGCGCGGACCTCCGCTTCCCAGGCGCGCGCCAGCGGGGCAAGCCGCGCGCCTTCGGCTTCATTGCGGGCGACATTGCGCAGCGCGCTGTGCTGCACATAGCTGAATGAGCGCAACATCCCCGCGACGTCGCGCAACGGCGAATGCTTGGCGCACCTCTGCTCGAGGCTGCGTCCGGGTTCGCCCTCGAAGTCGATGATGACGAAATCATTGCGCGTCAGCAGCACCTGGCCGAGATGGTAGTCGCCGTGGATGCGGATCTTGAGGCCTTGCGGCGTTTGGCCGGCATAGGCTTCTATACGCTGCAACAACACATCGCGTTGTGCCAGCACCGCCTGCGATCGCTCGCGATCCGGCGCCGGTATCTGTTCCTGATTCGCCGCCAGCAGCTTGAGCGCGTCGTTCGCCTCCTCCGCGGCACGCTGACGGTAGCTGTCCAAGTCGGCGCGCGTAAGCGGTTGCGGCGAGAATGCCGCATTCTTCGTCGGGCGCGCCAATGCGCAATGCAGTTCCGCGGTGCGCACGGCCAGCACCCGCATCAGCGCCAAATAGGCCTCGTGGGAGTTGGCGGGGACCGGATCGCCGGCGGGCGTCGTTCGATACTGTTCGAGGTGCCGCTGCAGATATTCCAGCGAGTGCGTCCATCCGTCTCCCTGATTCGCGACATAACCCTGCAACAAGGCCAACAGGCGCGCCTCGCCGTCGTTGGACAGGTATTCCAACACGCCGGCGAGCGGCGCACAGTTCGGATACCGCGCGACCTCGGTCAGGTACGCGCCCATCTCGAGTTCCGGATTCACACCGGCGCGCAAACGGCGGTAGCCTTTGAGCATCAAACGTTCGCCGATGGGGACCACGGTATTCGAACTGGAGCCGCGCGGCCGCTCCACCGGCAGAGCGCCGAAGTCGGCCCCAGCCAATCGCTCGAAAGCGCTGGTCGGCCGGAATTGCAACTTGCCCTGGGATGTAGCGATCTCCTTGCCCGCCGCCATGGCCGCCACCATCGATCGGCAGAACATATCGTCCGCAAAGGCATCCCCCATTACGCCGACATTCGCCTGCTGGCGTATTTTGGCGACGGCCGCCGTCGCCAGGTTGCGCACCCGTTCCTCGTCCCGCTCCTCCCACGCGAGTGCCAGCGGCATGAAATAACCGCTGCGCTCGCCGCCGGCCTCGACCTCGAGGAGCGCCACCAGCCAGGTCAGCAGGGTCTTGCCCGTGCCCTCCTGCCACAGCACGTGATCGGCGATCCTCGCGTGCTCGATCGGCGCCCCTTTGGCGGCATACCAGCGCTGCGTCTCGATGTAGCGCGGCAACGTGTCGGTCTCGAATTGCTGCCGGGTCTTCTCGGCGATTCCGATGCGCCACGGAACCACCCGGTCGCGAAACAGGCTGGTCCAGCCGTCGAACAACACCAGCACCGGGCGTTCGTCGATCGACACGATTGGCGCGTGCCACGGGGGACCTCGGCGTCGATCGCCAGCTTGAACCAGTAAAATCCATGGGCCGAGATGGTCAATAGATACGGCAGCTCGCCGATCGGCGGGAAGGCGGTGCGGCCGAGCATTTCCACCGGCACCCGGCCTTTGAACGCCGACAGATTGAGCTCGACCGGTTGCGCCGAACGCGACAGATTGGCGACGCAGAGGATCGTATCCTCGCCGAACTCGCGCAAATAGACCAAGATCTTGCGGTTGCCGGGGCGCAGGAATCGGCGCGTGCCGCGGCCGAATGCCCGGCTGGTCTTGCGCACGGCCAGCATTCGCTTGGTCCAGCTCAGCAGCGAACTCGGGTCGCGGGACTGGGCCTCGACATTCGTGGACGGATAGCCGTACACCGCATCCATGATGGGCGGCAGATACAGCCGTTGCGGATCGGCGCGCGAGAAGCCGGCATTGCGATCCGGACTCCATTGCATGGGCGTGCGCACGCCATTGCGGTCGCCGATGAAAAAATTGTCGCCCATGCCGATTTCATCGCCGTAGTACAGGATGGGCGAGCCGGGCATCGACAGCAGCAGGCTGTTCATGAGCTTGATGCGGTCGATGTCGTTTTCCATCAGCGGCGCCAAACGGCGGCGGATGCCGAGATTGATGCGCGCCTGCAAATCCGACGCGTACGTCGTGTACATGTAGTCGCGTTCCTTGCTGGTCACCATCTCCAATGTCAATTCATCGTGATTGCGCAGGAAGATGGCCCACTGGCAGCTATCGGGGATATCCGGCGTCTGCTGCATGATTTCCGAGATGGGATAGCGGTCCTCCTGGGCGATCGCCATGTAGATGCGCGGCATCAGCGGAAAGTGGTACGCCATGTGGCATTCGTCGCCGTCGCCGAAGTATTCGCGCACGTCCTCCGGCCACTGGTTGGCTTCGGCCAGCAGGAATCGATTCTGGTAGCGCGCGTCGATGGCGGCGCGCAATTGCTTGATCACGGCATGCGTTTCGCGAAGATTCTCATTGTTGGTGCCCTCCCTCTCGACCAGGTAGGGAATTGCATCGAGCCGGAACCCATCGACCCCCATATCGAGCCAGAACCGCATGGTCGCAAGGACCGCTTCGAGCACCTGCGGATTGTCGAAATTCAAATCGGGCTGATGGCTGAAGAAACGGTGCCAATAAAATGCCTTGGCTTGGTTGTCCCAGGTCCAGTTCGACGACTCGGTATCGGTGAAGATGATGCGCGTGTCGAGGTACTTCTGATCCGTGTCGCTCCACACATAAAAATCGCGCAGCGGCGAACCCACGGGTGCGGCGCGGGCGGCCTGGAACCACGGATGCTGATCGGAGGTGTGATTGATGATCAATTCGGTGATCACCTTGAGTTCCAGGCGGTGCGCCTCGCGCAGCATGGCGCGAAAATCATCGAGCGTGCCATAGTGGGGATGGACGTTCTGATAATCCGAGATGTCGTATCCGTCGTCCCTGAGCGGCGACGGATAGAAGGGCATCAGCCATATCGTGTTGACCCCCAGATCGCGGATGTATTCGAGTTTCGAGGTCAGACCCTTGAAATCCCCGATGCCATCGTCGTTCGAATCGAAGAACGACTTGACGTTCAACTGGTAGATGACCGCGTCCTTGTACCAAAGCGCGTCGTGCGCATCGAGACCCGATGGCGCGGCGGACTCCAGGACGGGATTATCGGTATCGTTCATCGGGCCAGGGGCTTAGCACATGGTTCACAGGTAGTAGTCGAAATCCTGCTCGCTGCGCACGCGCTTTCGCAATCTGAAGACATGCGCGGGCGCGCGCTGCGGGTCGAGCATGACGTAGTTGTGCCGCCCCCGCCAGATGTAGCGCTGTTCGCTCAAGAGGTCATGCACCTGGTAGGGTTGTTCGGTGTCGAAGCGCAATGCGCTGACGTCAAGGTCAATCCAGCCGGATTGTGACTGATGCGGATCGAGATTCACCACGGTGAGAATGAGATTTCCGGACACCGCGTCCACCTTGAGATACGCGATCAGCTGATCGTTGTCGATGGGGCAGAAATGCAGCCCGCGGTCGGACTGCAGTGCGGCATTTTCCCGGCGGATGCGGTTCATGCGCGCCGCCAGCGACCATAGGCTGTCGGAACGCGCAATGCGCCAATGCCGCAGCTGATATTTCTCCGAGTCGCGGTATTCCTCGCTGCCCGGTTCGCGCGGTTCGCTCTCCAGCAGCTCATAGGTCGGGCCGTAGATGCCGTAGTTGGCGGCCAGGGTCGCCGCGAGTATGAGCCGCGCCGCAAACAGCGGACGCAATCCCGACTGCAGGGTCTCGTGCAGGATGTCGGGCGTGTTCGGCCACACATTGGGCCGGTAGTACTGGCGCCCCGGCCCCGACGCGAGCTCGGTGAAGTAGTCCGTGAGTTCCTGCTTGGTGTTGCGCCACGCAAAGTAGGTGTACGACTGCGAGAAACCCAGCTTGGCGAGACGGTGCATGACCTTGGGGCGGGTGAACGCTTCGGCAAGAAAAATCACGTCCGGCGCCTTGCGCTTGACCTCGCCGATGAGCCACTCCCAGAAATCGAACGCCTTGGTGTGAGGATTGTCGACCCGAAAAATCCTCACCCCCTGGGCAATCCAGTGATCGACGATGCTCTTGAGTTCGCTCCACAGCGCGCGCCAATCGGCGCTCTCGAAGTCGAACGGATAGATGTCCTGATACTTTTTGGGAGGGTTCTCCGCGTACTGCACGCTGCCGTCGGGCCGATGTTTGAACCAGCCGGGATGAGCCCTCACATAGGGATGGTCCGGTGCGCACTGAAAGGCCAGATCGAGCGCCACCTCGATGCCGAACTCGCGCGCCTTGTCCAACAATCCGCGAAACTCCTCGAGCGTGCCCAACGCCGGCAGAATGTCCTTGTGTCCGCCCTCGGCCGAACCGATTGCCCACGGACTGCCGACATCCTCGGGCTTGGCCACCAAGGTATTGTTGGTGCCCTTGCGGTTGACGCGCCCGATGGGGTGGATCGGCGGGAAATACAAGACGTCGAATCCCATCTCGGCGAGATACGGCAGCCGCGCCTCGACATCCCGGAATGTGCCGTGGCGGCCCGGCTCGCCGGCCGCCGAGCGGGGAAACATCTCGTACCAGGTGCTGAATTCCGCGCGTTTGCGGTCCGCCACGAATTCCCGCGTCATGGTGGCGGCGAGACTGCGGTCCGCGTAGCGTGCGACGATGGCCGCACGGGCGGGATCCAGCGCCAGGGTCTTTTGCGCGCCCGGGTCCGCGCCGCGGTCGGCGGCCAACACGCGCAATTGAGCCGACCATTCGCCGAGAATGGCGGCGTCGCTGCCTGCGGCCCGCGCGGCGGCTTGGTCGATGAGCGCGCCACCGACTTGAAGAGCCACGCGAATATCCGCCGCATCGTCACGCCGCTCGAGTTCGCGCCGCCACGACTCGAAATGATCCACCCACGCCGTCACCGTGCATGAATAGCGGCCCGCCTGCGGCGGCGTGAAATCTGCGAGCCACACATCGTTGGCCTGCGGCTTCATGTCGGCTTCGAAGCCGCCGCTCATCCCGGCGGCATTCCAGCGCAGCACCACCCGCAGTCTGTCGTGACCGTCGGTGAAGCAATGCGCCTCGATCGTCACCGCTTCGCCCGCAATGCATTTGCTCGGAAAGCGGCCTCCGTCGACCGACGGCAGGACCGCATCGATCACCGCGCGCACCCTGCCCTCGGCCGGCAGTGGATTTCTGGCGACGACGGTCGGGCGCTTCGACTCGGGGCCGGGTTTAGGCATGAGAATCACAGCGCAGCACCAGCGTCGCCAGGGGCGGCAGGCTCAGATTGACCGACTCCAGACGGCCATGGGCGCCCACGGGTGCCGACTCGACGCCGCCGAAATTACCCCAGCCGGATCCGCCGTACTCCCGGGCATCGGTGTTCAAAATCTCCCGCCACAGTCCGCGGCTGGGAACGCCCACCAAGAAATTGCCGCGCGGGACGGAAGTGAAGTTGCAGATCACCAGCAAGGGCGGCGCTCCGCCGGCGGCCTTGCGCAGAAAGGCAATGACGCTCATTTCCGCGTTGCCAAGATCGACCCACTCGAAGCCGGCGGGTGAAAAGTCGAGCGCATGCAGGGCCGGCTCGCTGCGGTAGATCCGGTTCATGTCGCGTATCAGCCGCTTGACGCCTGCGTGCTCCGGCAACTCCGCCACCCACCATTCGAGTTCGCCTTCGTGCGTCCATTCACGCCGCTGCCCGAATTCACCGCCCATGAACAGGAGCTTTTTGCCGGGGTGCGCCCACATGTAGCCGTACAGAGCGCGCAAATTCGCAAACTGCTGCCAGTCGTCGCCGGGCATTTTGCCGATCAGGGAACCTTTGCCGTACACCACCTCGTCGTGCGACAGCGGCAATACGAAGTTTTCGTTGAACGCGTAGATGAGGGAAAAGGTCAGCTGGCCGTGGTGATATTTCCGATGCACCGGGTCCTGTTTCATGTATTCCAGAGTGTCGTGCATCCAGCCCATGTTCCATTTCAAACCGAAGCCGAGGCCGCCCATCTCGGGAGGACGCGACACCATGGGCCAGGCGGTGGATTCCTCGGCGATCATGGCCGCGTCCGGATGCTCTCGATAGACGGCCTGATTCAATGTGCGCAGAAAGTCGATGGCCTCGAGATTCTCGCGCCCCCCGAATCGATTCGGAACCCACTCGCCCTCCTTGCGGGCGTAGTCCAGATACAGCATCGAGGCCACCGCATCCACGCGCAAACCGTCGATGTGATATTTCTCGAACCAAAACAGCGCGGATGAAATGAGGAAACTGCGAACTTCATTGCGGCCGAAATTGAAAATCGATGAATTCCATTCGGGGTGAAAACCCTGTTGCGGATCGGCGTGCTCGTACAAATGCGTGCCGTCGAAGTATCCGAGCCCGTGCTCATCCGCGGGAAAGTGCGAAGGTACCCAGTCGAGTATCACTCCCACCCCCCGTTGATGCAGGCAATCGACGAGGTACATCAAGTCCTGCGGATTGCCGTAGCGGGCGGTCGGCGCAAAGTAGCCGGTCGTCTGATAACCCCATGATCCGTAGAAGGGATGCTCGGTCACCGGCATGAGCTCCACATGCGTGAAACCCATGTCGCCGACATAGTCCGCCAGCGCCTCCCCGAGTTCGCGGTAGTTGAGAAAGCGGCCATCCTTGCGCCGCCAGGAACCCGCATGCATTTCGTAAATCGACATCGGCGCGTCCAAGCCGTTGCGGCGCGCCCGCTCGGCCATCCAGGCAGCGTCTTGCCAGTCGTATTCCAGGGTCCACACGCGCGAAGCGGTGGCGGGCGGCATTTCGCACAACACGCCGTAGGGGTCGGCTTTTTCCACCCTGTATCCGTGGACACGCGAGGTGATGTGATACTTGTAAGCCTGGCCGCGCCGGACCGCGGACACCTCCCCTTCCCAGATGCCGGAACTATCGCCGCGTACCCTCAGCACGTCGGCTTCGGGCCGCCACCCGTTCCAGTCGCCGATCACGGACACTGCGGCCGCGTTGGGAGCCCACACGGCGAATTGCGCGCCCGCTCCGGAGTCAAGCACCCGACATCCCAATTTCGAGTGCAGCTGCGAATGCGTGCCCTCGCGGAACAGATAGATGTCTTGCTCGGTCAGCACCGCGCGGCCGGCTCTGGATGCATCATGCTCACCTCATGTCAACAGGCTATGCTGGATGGCGGATGCCGCAATTCCTGTCTCCTTGAGGCGTAATCTCGTGTAGGACTACGCTGATTGTAGGGAGTCGACCCGGTCTCGATAGAAGGCAAGGTACCCTTGGATCTCGGCCACAGCGGCATAGGGTGTCTCGTAGGTCCAGACGGCGTTGACCGATTTGGCCCCGCCGATCGGAATGCTGTAATAAGAGCATTCACCCTTGTAGGGGCAGTAGGTCAAATGAGCAGTTCTCTCGAGCAGCGACATGTCCACATCCTTTCTAGGAACGTAGAGGACCGGCGGATAGCTGGCCTCTCGCAGCAGCAGCGCGTTCCCGCTGTTGGCAATTTCAATGTTCGCGACGCAAACGATGACGTGCGCGCGGCTGGGCTCGATGCTAATGGGGTGGTCAGGTCCCGGAATTTTCTTGGCGCTCATGTGTCGGTTCCTTTGGTAGCCAGGTGAGACAGTGATCAGCAATTCAACGGCCGCGGCGTCGGGTACATTTCAGATCGGCGGCAGGACCGTCAATCGCCTCGGTTTCGGCGCCATGCGTACCACGGGTCCCGGCATTTGGGGCGAACCCGAGCACCGTACGCCGATTCTGCAAACCTTGCGGCGGCTCCGCGATCTCGACGTCAATTTCATCGATACCGCGGATTCCTACGGACCCGATATTTCGGAACGGCTCATCCGCGAGGCGCTTCATCCCTATGGCGGCATCCTCGTCGCAACCAAGGCGGGCCTTGCGCGCACCGGACCGGACGTCTGGGTACCGCTCGGCAGACCCGAATATTTGATTCAACAAGCGCACAAAAGTTGCCGCAACCTTGGGGTCGATCAGATAGACCTGTGGCAGCTGCATCGAATCGATCCCAAGGTGCCTCGCGACGAGCAGTTTGGCGCGATCAAGGAACTGCTGGACACCGGGATCATCCGCCATGCGGGATTGAGCGAAGTGTCGGTGCGCGACATCAAGGCGGCATCCAAGGTGTTCAAGGTGGCGACCGTGCAGAACCGCTACAATTTGCTCGAGCGGATGCATGACGCCGTGCTGGATTTTTGCGAAACCCGGGGCATCGGCTTCATCCCGTGGTTTCCACTGGCCGCCGGCGACCTGGCAAAACCCGGATCGCTTCTCGACAACATCGCCAGGCGCCATGGCGCCACCCCCGGTCAGATCGCGCTCGCCTGGATGCTGAAACGCAGCCCCGTCATGTTGCCCATCCCCGGAACTGCCCAGGTCCTCCATCTGGAGGAGAATGTCGCCGCGGCCGCCCTGTGGCTGACGGATGAGGAATTCAGTTCCCTGGACGCCGCGGGCAGAGGCGCCCGCCACAGGCTATAATTTCGCATCACAAGATTCCGGGATGAACCAATGACGAGTTTGCCTTCGCGCATGGCAGTGCTGTTGTCTTCCGCGCTTGCCGTCTCCGCCGTATTGGCGGCAGAGCCGTTCCCGTCGACCTATCAAGTGCCTGCCAATCCGCCGCTGCTGATTCAAGGGGCCGTCGTGTTGACGGGCACGGGCGAGCGCCTCGACGGTGCCGACATCTTGATTGAAAACGGCCGCATCCAAGCGGTCGGACGCGCCTTGAGCGCACCTGCCGGCGCGCGCATCGTAGCCGCTCAGGGCCGCTGGGTGACCCCGGGCCTCATCGACATCCATTCTCATCTCGGGGTGTACCCCAGTCCCGGCGTGAAAGGCCTCGACGACGGCAACGAAGCAACCAGTCCCAATACCGCCAATGTCTGGGCCGAGCACTCGATCTGGCCGCAAGATCCGGGCTTTGAAACGGCGCTCGAGGGCGGCGTGACCACGCTGCAGATTCTCCCGGGTTCCGCCAATCTCATCGGCGGCCGATCGGTGGTCGTCAAGAACGTCTCCGCCGTCACCTATCAGGCAATGAAATTCCCCGGCGCGGCCTATGGCCTCAAGATGGCCTGCGGGGAAAATCCAAAGCGCGTGTACGGGGAAAAGAACCAGGCGCCCTCGACTCGCATGGGCAATGTCGCAGGTTATCGGCAAGCCTTTGCCGACGCACAGGACTATGCGCAGCAGTGGGACAAGTACCGTCACGATGTCGCCGACTACAACGCCAAGGATGCCAAGGACAAGAAGAAGGACTCGAGCCCGCCGGTTCCGCCGAAACGCGATCTGAAACTCGAGACCCTGGCGGAGGTTCTGCACGGAAACATCCGCGTGCACATCCATTGCTATCGATCGGACGAAATGGCGATCATGCTCGATGTCGCGGATGAATTCGGCTTCAAGGTTGCGGCGTTCCATCACGCCGTGGAGGCCTACAAGATTGCGGATCGCCTGGCTCAGCGCGGCGTTTGTGCGGCCATGTGGGCCGATTGGTGGGGATTCAAGATGGAGGCCTTCGACGGAATTCAAGAGAATCTGCCGATGGTCGACTATCCCGACCATAGTTGCGCCATCGTGCACTCCGATTCGGAGGACGGAATTCAGCGATTGAATCAGGAGGCGGCCAAAGCGATGGCGCACGGCGCGCGGATCGGCCTCGCCGTTCCGCCGGAGCGGGCGATCCGCTGGCTCACGCTGAATCCGGCAAAGTCGCTGGGCCTCGACAATCGCATCGGCACGCTTGAGACCGGCAAGGCAGCCGACCTCGTGATCTGGAACGGCAATCCCTTCAGCGTCTACGCCCTCGCCGAGCAGGTGTACATCGACGGCGCGCTGACCTTCGACCGCGAACATCCGCAGGCTGTACCGCGCTCGGATTTTCTCTTGGGTCAATCTGGCGGAGGAGCGCCGCTATGAAACCGTTATTCCTGCTTTGTGCCCTGGCCGGCGCGGCCTTGGGTGCCGGCGCCGCGTCCGCGCAGGATGTCCTCATCCGCGGAGCCACGGTTCACACGCTCACCTCGCAAGGGACGCTGAAAAATACCGATGTCCTGGTGCGCGGCGCAACCATCGCAGCGATCGGACCGGGATTGGCGATTCCGCCCGGCGCCACCGTCGTCGAGGCCAAGGCGCGGGAATTGACCCCGGGATTGTTCGGCGGACTGACCAATCTCGGTCTGGAAGAAATCTCCCTGGAATCGTCGACCGTGGATTGGACGCTCAACTTCAAGGCGCCGGCATGGGAGCAGCAATGGCGGCCGGAACTCGACGTGGTGCAGGCGTTCAATCCGCGTTCAACGCTCATCCCGGTGGCCCGCATCGAGGGGATCACCTGGACCATGCTCGCCCCCGCCGGCGGCGACAGCATCATCGGCGGTCAGGGCACCGCGGTTGTTCTCGATGGCCGCTACGACGCGGCGCTGCGCGGCAGCGGCTCTCTCTTCGTGAGCATGGGAAGTGCGGGTGCGCAACAGGCAGGCGGCACGCGTGCGGCCGAATTCATGTTGCTCGAGCAGGCGATTCGCGAGGCCCGTGCGCCAGGCCCCGTCGGCGAAGGCTCTCTCTTGCACGCCGCGGGGCGCGAGGCCATGGCCCGCTACCTCGCGGGCGGCCGCGTGGTGTTCCAGGTCGATCGCGCATCGGATATTCTGGCGGTCATCGGCTTTGCACGGCGCAACGGAATGAAACCGGTGATCGCCGGCGGCAGCGAAGCGTCGCTGGTCGCGAAAGAACTGGCGCTGGCGGATGTGCCGGTCATTCTCGATCCTCTCAAGGATCTGCCCAGCGACTTCGATCACCTGGGCGCCTCTCTCGACAATGCCGCACGCCTGCACCATGCCGGGGTGCGCATTGCCTTCTCGAGCGGCGACAACCACAACGCGCGGCTGATACGTCAGCTTGCCGGCAATGCGGCGGCTCACGGCCTGCCCAACGAAGCGGCGCTCGCGGCCATCACCTCGAACCCCGCGGAGATCTTCGGCTTGGGCGCGGGGCGCGGGCACATTGCCTCCGGCCAGGCCGCCGATCTCGTGCTCTGGAGCGCCGATCCGCTCGAGGTCACCACCCTCGCCGACCAGGTCTGGATCGCCGGGCATCCGGTCGACATGCGCACGCGCCAGACCGAGCTCAGGGATCGATACGTCGAGAAGTTGAAGGCTCACCGGGCGTATTGATGAAGCCATTCGAACAGAAGATCCGATCGGGAAACTTTACCGTCACCACTGAATTGACCCCGCCCAAGGGCGTCGACCTGGCGCAATTCTTCGCCAAGGCCGACGCGCTCAAGGGCTACGTCGATGCCATCAACCTCACCGAATCGCCGCGTGCCCGCCTGGCGGCCGAACCCAAATCGGTGGGCCACCTGCTGCAGGACCGTGGAATCGAGGCGATCGTGCAGATCACAGCGCGCGATCGCAATCGAATCGCCATTCAAGCCGACCTCTTGGGTGGCTATTTGCTCGGCATCGCCAATTTCATATTCATGACGGGCGACGATCCGAAGAACGGCGACCATCCCGAAACCAAGGGGGTGTTCGATCTGACCACCATCGAGATGTTGAATGCCGCTCGATCTCTGCGCAGCGGCCGGGACCTGGCCGGCAACGACCTGCAAGGTGCGCCGCAGATTTTTCTTGGGTCCACCATCAATCCTGGTTCGCCGGACTTCGCCCGCGAAACCGAGAATGCGCGGCGAAAAATCGACGCGGGCTCGCAGTTCTTTCAATCCCAGGCGATTTACGATACCGATTTGCTGGCGCGGTTTCTGGATGCGGCCAAGCTCGGCGACGTGGCGCTGCTGGCCGGGGTGATCCCCCTCAAGTCCGCAAAGATGGGCGCATGGCTCAACGAGAAGGTGCCGGGCATTCGGGTCCCGCCTTCGATCCTCGAGGAAATGGAGCGCGCCGGCCCCGATGGGGAGGCCGCCAAGGGCGTCGAAATTGCCGCCCGCACGGTGCGCGAACTGCGCAATATCTGCAATGGAGTGCACCTCATGGCCATCGGTTGGGAGGACCGGCTGCCGGAAATTCTACGCAGTGCCGGGATCTCCCCCGGGGGACAGCGGCAGGCCGGCTGACCGCGGCGGGCTGGCGGACTGTGGCGGGCGATTCGGATGCTGCATTCGCGTTTCTATTTCTTTCCACAGAGCGCCGTAGATCTGCGCGGCGGCGCTGCGCGGTGCATACGCTGCAATCGGAGCACGCCGCAGGCTCATTCGCTCGATCTCGCTCGAATACGGCACCTCGGTGGCCAGAAGCTCCGGAAATTGCGCGCGCGTCGTTTCGATCACTTCATGGTGCAGCGACTTGCGCCGGTCCACCATCGAAAAGAACGGCAGCAACGCCAGGTCGGTCCATTGGTTCGCTTCGACGAAGTCCCGCAGTTGGGCCAGCATGCGCACCGACAACGGCGTCGGCAGCAGCGGCACCACCACCGCATCGGCGGCGCGAAGCACGTTTTCCGAGAGCAGAGAGATTCCGGGTGGGCAGTCGAGGAACAGTGCGGCGTACAGGCTGCGCAGCGACCGGCTCATCTTCAAGAGACGTTCGGTCGGATGCTTGCGCTCGCTCAGATGCACGTCGAAATTGCGATATGACAAATCCGACGGCAGCATGTCTAATTTCGGGTACTCGCTGGGCACCACCACTTCGGGCAGCTCGCGCTTTCCCGCGATGAGTTTCTTGGCGGACACCCGCTCGCCCGCCTCGCATCGAAGCATGTAAGTCGCCGCGGCCTGCGGGTCCAGGTCCCACAATACCGTTGCGCGTCCCGCGGCTGCACACAAAAAAGCCAGGTTGACGGCTGTCGTGGTCTTGCCGACCCCGCCCTTGATGTTCGTGACCGCAATGATTTTCATTTTTCAGCGGCATATTCGCACACCCGCTATCTCGCACCAAGGGTGCAGGCAACGCCTCGGGTCGACAAGGCGGTTGCGCAGTCGAGTGACTCGTAGCGAGTTGCATTTCCAGCTTGCGAAGTATCCGCGAGGCTACTATCGTCTGTATGTGCAACATGTCCTGCAAGCGGATCAGGGCTGCGACCTCGATTTCCTGACCGGAGCAAGCGGGAGTGTCGTAGACCGGGAATCGCACTGATGGCCGTTGCGAGTTTTGTTGCTGGCGATTGGGGGACGAGCCACTTGCGGCTGTTCCTCTGCGA
This sequence comes from uncultured Gammaproteobacteria bacterium, assembly GCA_963811115.1. Taxonomy (GTDB): domain Bacteria; phylum Pseudomonadota; class Gammaproteobacteria; order Steroidobacterales; family Steroidobacteraceae; genus Bog-1198. The sequence continues at coordinate 912,491 of CAWEQB010000012.1, read as the reverse complement.
TGACCAGGGCGGCGTCATCGAGAGCGTCAATGGCCCCGGCATCGCCGAGATCCGGCGGCCTTTCGCCGAAGTTTTCGAATCGTTGATGCAGCCATTTGAATCGCGCCACGGCTCGCTGCCCGCTGTTCTGTGCGGCATGGTCGGATCCAGCATCGGCTGGACGCAAGCACCCTACGTGCCTTGCCCGGTCATCCCCACGGTCATCATGGACGCCTGCGTCTCGCTGCGCGGCGGCCGCGTTCAGGTGATCCCCGGGTTGAAGTGCCAGAATCGGCTCGGCGCGCCTGATGTCATACGCGGCGAGGAAACTCAAGTTTTGGGCGCCCTCACCCTGAGGCCGGAGCTTCGCCACGGGCGCCAGCTGTTGTGCCTCCCCGGAACGCACACGAAGTGGCTGGTGCTGCGGGATGGAATGATCGAGGAGTTCCTCACTGCGCCGACCGGCGAGTTGTTCGGCGCACTCCGCGATCACAGCGTGCTGGTGCCGAACGGCTTGCGCAATGACGAGGTGACCGGCGGTGCCGCGTTCGAGGCGGGCCTGAAGCGCCGCGCCGACCATCCGCAGGCGCCCGTGCTGCATCTGTTGTTCGAGTGCCGCAGCCGTTTGCTCGGCGGCGAGCTCACCGCGCAGGGCGCCGCCGCCTTTTTATCGGGCCTGCTGATCGCCAATGATATCGGCGGCGCGCTGCATTTGTTTGCCGATGGTATTGTGGAACGGACGGTGCACCTGATCGGCGCACCGCGCCTGACCCAACTCTATGCAACCGCACTCGCCTTGCGGTCGCATACAGCGCAGCAGTTGGATGGGATGGCCATGTCTCTCGCCGGTCTGACGCGCGTGCACCAACATCTGTCGCAGGTTGAATCCAATGCAGTCTGACTCATCGGGCGAACCCGGGCTGATCGCGATCCTGCGCGGCATCGTTCCGGAGCGCGTCCTCGGAGTCGCCGAGGTGTTGTACGCAGCGGGATTCCGCGCCATCGAGGTTCCCCTCAATTCGCCGCAGCCCTTCGCCAGCATCGCCGCCCTGGCCGGCGGTGTGCGGCGCGATTGTCTGATCGGCGCCGGCACCGTGCTCGATGCCGAGGACGTTCGCCGCACCCATGCGGCCGGCGGACGGCTCGTGGTTGCGCCAAACTTCGATGCCGGGGTAGTCGCCGAGGCCATTCGAATGGCCATGCAAGTCCTGCCGGGAATCGCCACCGCCACGGAAGGCTTTGCCGCCCTGCGCGCGGGCGCCACGCAATTGAAGCTGTTCCCTGCTGCGAGTTACGGTCCCCGGCATCTACAGGCCCTTTGCACGGTGCTTCCCAAGGGAATCGACATACTGCCCGTTGGTGGCGTCGCCGCCGATCAGATTGCGGATTGGTTGGCGGCCGGTGCGGCCGGATTCGGTTTCGGGTCGGAATTGTTTCGCCCCGACTACAGCCTCGCCGACGTCGCGCGGCGGGCCCAACTCATCGTTCAGACGTTTCGCGACGCTCGCCGCCGGCAAGACGCGAGCGCCGCTCCCGCAACAAGAACAACAACAACCGGGGGATCTGCGTGACGCTTTCGAGCATCGACATCGCCATCGTTGGAATTTATGCCGTCTCCATATTTGCACTCGCACAATGGGTGTCGCGTGAAAAGGGTGCGCACAAAAAGGATGCGCAGGACTACTTTCTCGCGGGCCGAGCGCTGCCTTGGTGGGCGATCGGCACCTCGCTGCCCTTCATGGATCGGGCCGGTTTGGCGTTCCTGGCTTGTTTCGCATTGGCGGTCGTCATTTCCCTGGCGCAACCCCGCCGCGAATCCGCACTGCGGGTGGAGTTGAAGCAAATCAATTATTCGACCAGCGCCGGCTTAAACGCGGCCGCGCTCGCCATCACCGCCATTCTGACCGGTCTGTATGTCACTTGGTGGTAGTGGCAATGAGCGCGCCGGATCCGATCGAAATTCTCGACACCCGCAACATCGTCGGGGAAGGGATATTGTGGGACTGGCGCCGCTCGCATCTATGGTGGACGGACATCCCGAGCCGCAAGCTGTATCGATACGATTGGTCCCGTGGAACCACTCAGGTCCTCGACACACCGGAGCGGGTCGGCTCGTTCGGCTTCGTCGAGAACAGCGAGCGATTGATCGTGGCGTTTGCCAGCGGCATTGCTCTGTATGACCCGCACCAACAATCGGTCGAATGGGTGGCGCGCCCGGAAGAGATCGCCGCCGGCATTCGGTTCAACGACGGCCGGGTCGACCGGCTCGGCCGCTTTTGGAGCGGAACCATGATCGAAGACGGATCGCATGCAAACGGCGGCACTCTGTATTCGGTCGGCGCGGGGGAATTGCGCCGCCACTTCAGCGGCATCGCCATTTCCAATGGACTTTGCCTGAGTCCGGACGGCGCGCTCATGTACTTCGCCGATTCGCCCACCCGCACCATCCGCGTCTTTGAAATGATCGAGCCGGCGGGAACTCTGGGCAATTCCCGGGTGTTCGCACAGACCTTGGAAGGCTCGGTGCCCGATGGCGCGGCCATCGATGCGGACGGCTGCATGTGGAGCGCGCAGTGGGGCGGCGGCCGCGTCGTTCGCTACACCCCCGATGGGCGCATCGACCGCACCCTGCATGTGCCCACCCGCCAGCCCAGCTGTGTTTGCTTCGCCGGTCCCGATCTGGACATCCTTTGCGTCACCAGCGCGCGCGAGGGAATGACGGACGAGACCTTGCGCGCCGACCCTCGCGCCGGAAGTGTATTTTTGTACCGGACTGGCGTTCAAGGTCTGCGTGAGCCAGAGTATCGGCCATGAGCACTCACGTTCGCGGCCACCGGATCCGGTTGGCGGTTGAGCCCGTTGCCGCCGCCCTCGCCGCAGCCTCGGCCGGCGCCGACGAGAAGGCCGCGATCCGCGCCGGCATCGTGCGAGTGGCGGATGCCATCATCGCCGGCAAGGTCGATTTGGCCAGAGAAGCCATGCGCAAGCTGACCCGGGAAGCGATGGACTTGATCTGCAAGCGTGAGGCGCAAGAGCGACGAGCCGGCAATCGGCCGCTGCGCGCCGACAGACCTTAAGCGGGGCAATCATGCCAACCATCAAGATCGCGTTGGTGGGTCTCGGTAAGATTGCGCGCGATCAGCACATGCCCGCGCTGGCGGCCAATGACGCGTTCGAGTTGGTCGCGGTTGCCAGCCCGCACCAAAGATCGAGCGATCTGCCAAGCTTCAAAGATCTGCCGGCTCTGATTCAGGCACTACCGGACGTATCCGCAGTTGCCTTGTGCACGCCGCCTCAGGTGCGTTACGAAATCGCGCGCTACGCCTTGGAACAGGGCCTGCACGTGCTCTTGGAAAAGCCCCCGGGGGTGACGGTCAGCGAAGTGGCTGCGCTGACCAATCTCGCCCAGAAAAAAGGCGTGACGTTGTTCGCCTCCTGGCACTCGCGGCATGCAAGCGGCGTCGAACCGGCTCGTGAATGGCTGCGAAGGCGCAAGATTCGCAACATCGCTGTCACCTGGAAGGAGGATGTGCGCATTTGGCATCCCGGCCAGAGCTGGATATGGACTGCCGGCGGCCTGGGCGTGTTCGATCCGGGGATCAATGCGCTGTCCATCCTGACCCGCATCCTTCCCCGGCCACTGGTGTTGAAGGCGGCCGAACTTTCCTATCCGCGCAATTCGGCGACGCCGATCGCGGCCACTCTCTCGCTCACCGATTCGCACGGCACTCCGGTGCGCGCGGAATTCGATTTTCTGCAGGTCGGCCCTCAAACCTGGAACATCGACGTCGAAACCGATTCGGGCGCTCTGCGCCTGTCGATGGGCGGCAAGAGACTGGCGATAGACGGCCAAAAGGTGCCCTGCGTTCCCGTGGCGGAATATCCGGATCTGTACTCACGATTTGCCGACCTGATTTACAGTCGCCGCGTCGATGCCGACGTCGCGCCCTTGCAGCTCGTGGCGGATGCCTTTCTGTGCGGCCGGCGTATTGAAGTGGAACCCTTCATCGAATAGCCATCCGGCAGAGCATTGTCGGCGACGCTTGCGCGGATTTCCACGGGCTTGCCGGCAGGAAACCTCCTTCGGTGCCAGGGAGCGGATGTTATCCGGATACGAAATGCGGTCGTTCACATGGTACTCATCGAACAGGCAGCCCCAACGGTTGTCGTGCGCGCTCCTTCGGACTAGCATTCACCGGTCCGCAAACAAAAAAGAAACAAGGAGCAATCATGTTACCGCTAGCCTCGTTGTGGTTGCCGATCGTGATCTCGGCCGTGATCGTTTTTCTCGCGAGTTGGGTCGTCCATATGTTTCTGCCCCACCATCGCAACGACTTTGCCAAGCTACCCCAGGAAGACGCGGTGCTCGATGCACTGCGCTCCCTCAACGTCCCGAGCGGTCAGTATCTGGCCCCCTATGCCAATACCCCCGCGCAGATGAAGCAGCCGGAATACCTGGAGAAGCGCAAACGCGGCCCGGCGCTGTTTCTCACGCTGGTGACCGGCAGCGCCCCCGGCATGGGCAAGTCCCTGCTGCAGTGGTTCATCTACCTGTTGGTGATTTCGCTGATCGTCGCCTACCTGGCGCGTCACGGGATCCCGGCCGGCACGCCCTATCCGAAGGTGTTCAAGTTTGTCGCCGTGGCTGCGCTCATGGCCTACGCCGTGGGACATGCTCATCAGTCGATCTGGTATCGGCAAGCCTGGCGCACGACCATCAACTACTTCATCGACGGGCTGCTTTATTCGTTGCTGACGGCAGGCGTCTTCGGCTGGCTCTGGCCGCACTAGGGGCGGGACACTCCATGCGGCGTTCACCGTGCAGGCGAATGGCATATCAGGCGCTCATACCGCTCTGTTGCCTGGGACTTCAGGCGGCCGCCGGCGAGGTTTATCGGCCCATCACCGCGACGATGACGGATCGGACGATCACCCTGACCGGTCACGATCTGACCATCGAACAGCTGATCGACATCGCCCGCCACGGCGCCAAGGTCGCCGTGAGCGCCGCCGCAATGCAACGAGCCGCCGACTCGTTTGGCTTGATGTTGGAGGCGCAGCACGAGGGAGTTGCCGTTTACCGCTTCAATCGCCAGGCCGGATCGGGCCGCGAAATTCCCTCAATGACAGGTGATCCCGACACGACCGAAAACAAGGCCGTACTGGCCGCCCGTCACGATGCGAGAACTGACAAAATCGGCCAGGGACCCTTTGCGGGATTTGGCGAGGATATTGCCGACGAAGACATCGGGCGGGCGATGCTGGCGGTGAATGTCAACGTCGTCACCTACGAGGCGGCAAGTCCCGCCTACATCAAAGGGATCGTTGATCTTCTCAATTCCGGCGTCACGCCCGCGGTCCATTGGCGCGGGGCTATCGGCGAGGCCGACTTCGTTCCGGTGGCGGCTACGATGACAGGTCGCGGATTTGCCTACTTCAAAGGTGTGCGCATGCCGGCAGCGCAGGCCCTGGCAAAAGCGGGCCTCAAGCCGATTCAAATGGAAGGCAACGACGAGGCTCTGGGCACAACCGGCTCGCTCACGGCCGGATTTGCGGCGCTGCTCGTGAATGATTCACGTCAATTGATTGAATGGCATGACCTGATCTGGGCCATGGATCTGAACGGCATGAACGGCAATGTGGGCCCGCTGTCGATGCCCGTACAATCAACCAGACCTTTTCCCTGGGCCAATTTCGCGGCGAAGCGCGTACTCGAGCTGCTCCGTGGCAGCTACCTATTCGATGGCGAGCACCGACTCCTACAGGATGCCGAAAGTTTGCGCGCGACGGTTTGGCGCGACGCCGGCGTCTGGGCCGCATGGGCGCGCCTGCGCGACAGCGTCCTCATCCAGATGAACTCCACCGATCACAATCCGACCGTACGGCCCGATATATCGCCACAGGATTCCTGGGAGCTCGAAACGCCGCAACTCATGAAATCCTACGTGAAGGGCGGCCCATACAGCCACGGCAAGCATGGCTACATACTGTCGAACTCTGATTGGGATCCCTACCCGCTGGTCGACGACGTGGAGGCTTTTCCCGTGGCGCTGGTGAATCTGATGGTCGCGGTCGTTCAGCGCATGCACCGCTTCGAGGATCCATTTTTCACCGTCACGGATCCAGCCGCGATCTTGAAAAGCAATCCAGGGCCTGAGGGCGCCAGCGGCACCTCGGGCGGGGGCGGCGGCGGCGCCCTCTCCGATGCACTGTGGCAGGAGCTCAAGCCCCTGGCCAACCCCGTGCCTCCGGATGGCGTCACGGCGGACAAAGGAGTCGGCGACCTCGACGCGGTGCCAATGCTCAAGCTGATGCGGATGCGGCAAGCGCTCGACGTCTCCCGCGACATATTGGGCCAGGATCTCCTCAATGCGTCGTTCTGGATGGATATCCGCAGGCTTGAGCAGCCGGATCGCGTTTTCGGTCCCGGTCCGACCGCGGTATGGCATGAATTCCGCAAAACCATACCGTTTCGCGACCCACCCTCGGGACCATCAGCCTTCGTTCCGCGGGACGACATCGCCGTAAATTTCCTCAAGACGAATGCCGCGGTGAATTTTTATCCCGCCATGAAGGTTGCGATGCCGCAATAGGACGAACTTACCGCACGCGGCCGCTGTCACATCTTTAATTCGCTGCACGTCTTCATGTCATGGATCGACGTATGGAGGTCACATGAAGATCTTTATCACCGGTGCAACCGGCGTGGTCGGCAGCCGCGCCGTGCCCCTCATGCTCGCTGCCGGCCATCGCGTCTCGGCCATCGCACGCCGTGCGGATCAACGTGCGGCGCTTGCAAAAGCCGGCGCCATCCCCGTGGACCTCGATTTGTTCGACCGGGAATCGGTTCGGCGCGCCCTCGCGGGCCACGATGCGATCGTCAACCTCGCCACGCACCTCCCGCCCTCGACGGCGCGTATGCTGCTGCCGGGCGCTTGGCGCGAAAATGACCGCCTGCGCCGTGAAGCCGCGGCGACTCTGGCCGGCGCCGCGCTTGACATCGGCGCAGCGCGATTCATTCAAGAGTCCTTTGCGCCGGTATATCCCGATCGGGGCGACGGCTGGATCCACGAAGACACGCCGCTCGAGCCGGTGCGATTCAACCGTACCGTGGCGGATGCAGAAGCGGCGTCGCAAAGATTTGCGGAGGCCGGCGGCGTCGGAATCGTCCTGCGTTTCGCCGCCTTCTATGGCCCCGACGCGGTGCAGACGCTCGACATGGTCAAACTCGTGCGCAAGGGGTGGGCGCCGCTCCCGGGCCCCCCTGAGGCCTATATTTCGTCCTTGTCGCACGACGACGCGGCGACCGCGGTGCTCGCGGCGCTGCAGCTGCCGGCGGGGATCTACAACGTTGCGGATGATGAGCCATTGCGCCATCGGGATTTCGCCGAAGCGCTGGCCGCCGCATTGCAAGTCCCGCCGCCGAAAGTACTGCCCACCTGGGTGACGCGCCTCACGGGCTCGATGGGTGAGCTCATCTCGCGATCGCTGCGCATTTCCAACCGCAAGCTGCGCGCCTCGAGCGGATGGGCACCGCAATACTCGAGTGTGCGGACCGGTTGGCCGGCGACGGTTCGCGCCTTGTCCCACTCCGCGGCCGCTTGAGGAGGTCTTGATGTCGCATGCTGCTGCCGACACCGATGTGCTGATCGTAGGAGCCGGACCGGTTGGATTGTTTCTTGCGAATGAGTGTGCGCGCCGCGATCTGCGCTACCGGATCATCGAGACGCAGGCAGCGCAGTCGCACCATTCCAAGGCGTTGGCCATATTTCCGCGAACTCTTGAAATTCTCGACATGGCAGGCCTCGTCGATCCCTTCTTGGAACGTGCGAACCGGGTGACGTCGGTGGCCGTCATGACGGGCGGTCGGACTTTGGCGCGCATGCGCTTCGCCCCCGAGATGAGCCCCTATCCCTTCGTCGCCATGGTTCCGCAGAATGTCACGGAGCGCTTGCTCGTGGAGCAGCTGCATCGCGCCGGCGGTGCGGTCGAATATGAAACCACCTTCGTGACGGCGGCACAGCAGGATGACGGGGTCAGCGTCACCCTGGACTACAAGGGTGAGGCCATCAAGCTCAGGGCGTCCTTCGTGGTCGGCTGCGATGGCGCGCACAGCCCCGTCCGCCACTTGCTGGATCTTCCCTTTGAAGGCGGCGCCTACGACGCAACCTTCATGCTGGCCGACATCGCGACCCACGCGCATTTTCCAGCGGACGAATTGTTGTTATGTCCCGATGAATCCGGTCCGCTGGCAATATTTCCGATGAGTGCCACGCGCCGGCGCGTCGTCGCCGTCGTATCTCGCACGGAGGGCGACACGCCGTCGCTGGATTTTGTCCGAAGGCTTCTTGTGGAACGGGCACCGGCCGGACTGGACGCTTCCGCATTGAACTGGAGCAGCTATTTCCGCATCCATCATCGGCAAACGGCGCAATTGCGCGTCGGCCGGATCTTTCTGGCCGGCGATGCTGCACACATTCATAGTCCCTTCGGCGGACAAGGGATGAACACTGGATTGCAGGATGTCTGGAATCTGGTCTGGAAACTCGATTTGGCCGTGCGGGGTCACGCCACCGAATCGCTGCTCGACAGTTACACGGCCGAGCGGCGGCCGGTGATCAAAGCGGTGATCAGGACCACGGATCTGTTGACCAAGGCCATGGGAACACCCAACAAGGTGGCGCAGGCCTTGCGCGACACTCTCATCCCGGCGGTGTCGCGTTGGGCGCCGTTTCAGCACGCCTTCGTCAAGCGGCTATCCGGACTCGGCATCGACTATCACCGCAGCCCCATCGTTGCCGGTGCAGGAACGCGGTTCTTCGATGAATCGGTGCGCGGCGGCCACGGCATCGGCAGCCGCTTCCTGCTGTTCAGCAGCGATCGTGCAGGGGCGGGCGCCAGGAATGCCACCAATCAACTCGCCGAATCGCTCCACGAGATTATGGAACTGCGCGTCGGACATCGGGACGATACGGTTCTGGTGCGGCCGGACGGATACGTCGCGTACGCGGCGCATGGCAGGAAAGCCGCGGACCTGACCTCGGTGCGTTCGCTCTTGGCGCAGCAAACGCACTAGCGCGCAGGTTGGCCGTCCCTGGCCGGTACCGCTAGAGCAAGTCGCGCTTGATGATGCTGACCTTCTCCCGCGAGAATATCTCTTTGTCGCCTTTCTCGGCGCGCAGCACCTCTTTCAAGTGGAACGCATCCGGGGTCGAGGTGAGTTCGAAGGCGGCGCTGACGGCGCAGTTCCACTCGGCGCGTTTCCACGCGGTCATGTTCTCCTGCTTCCATACGCTGCTATTCGCCTCGCCTTCCTTGACCACGACGCTTTCGCTGGATTGCTCCTGCACCGTCATCGCGATGTCCTCGAGCACCGTCGTACGCAAAGGATTGTCCAAATATCCTTGAGTTCCCGGCCCCATGATGGTGTGAGTGTAGGGACTCGATCCTGCCGAGCGTTTCAGGGGAATCGGAAACGGTGCCTCCGTGTCGGGTGCAGGCCGAACCGGCAGCCTCAGGCTCGACGCGCCCAACTCCAATGTGAGGGTGGCGATCTGCGGCGACGGCCACAGCAAGGGCCAAAGGTTCTCGGATATCGCAGCGCGGATACGGCTGCCTTTTTTGAAGCGGTGGGCAACCATATAGCAGGGCACTTCGACGTCGTAGAATTCTCCCGGCTTCAAGGCCGTCGGGTGTTCATGCGAATCGCGATGCGTGAGGTTCAGCACTCCATAGCTGATCAGCCATGACTTCCCATCGGGCAGAACCTCGGTCAAACGCACCGCGAGTTTGGCCACCGCTGTGTTCGAGCTGACTCTTATGTTTGCGACCGGGCAGCCAAGTATTTCCGTGTCGGCGTCGAGCGGCGTGGAATCGAATACCAGCGATTTCTTGTCATCTGCCGTTTGATCGTCGGGGCGGCTCGGCATCCATTGCGGCTTGCATAGACCCACGATCCTGTCGCCCACATAAGTGATCCGCTCGCGGGCAACGGGCGACGCCGAGAGGCTGCCCTGCCCCAGCTGCAAGACCAACGCTCGGGTATTCACTGCGGGCCAGGACACTTCGGCCACCCAGCGACCCGGAATCTCCGCCGGGTAGACCTCTGAAAGGGTTTGATAGGGCATGTACACACGCAGCATCGGCTCGGCCATGATTCCCGTGTCGACGCCGGCGAGCCAATGTTGCCACCACCTCACTTCCTCAAATGCCCAATCGAGCGCCAGCGGCGCCGGCAGATTGGGCATGGAATGTCCCCACGGTCCAATCAATCCCTTGCGCGGCACCTTGAGTCCTGCGAGCAGGGTGCCGACGGCGTTGGAATAAGGATCCAGCCAGCCGCTGACGACATACACCGGGCAACGGATGCGGCCGTAGTCCACGGCGACCGATCCGCGCTGCCAGTACTCATCGTAGCGTTGATGCGAAGTCCAGCGCTCCAGAATGGCGGGCGTCGCGTCGAGGCGCCGGCGCCACTTTTTTTCCCAATCCTTCCCTGAGACTTCCGGGTCTGGAGGACCGGCCATGTCGACCTTGAAATAAGTGCCCCACTTGAAGTTCTCGGTGGCCAATGCCCCGCCGATATAGTGAGCATCGCCCATGAATCGATTGTCGACACATCCCATCGGCATGATGGCCTTCAGCGCCGGCGGCGCCAGCGCGGCGATCTGCAGCGAATTGATGCCTCCCCAGGAGATGCCGCGCATGCCGACCGAGCCGTTGGACCAGCGTTGCTTGGCGAGCCATGCCACGCATTCAACCCCGTCGCGAAGTTCCGCATCCGAGTATTCATCGCTGATGACGCCGTCGGAATCGCCCGTGCCTCGCACGTCGACGCGCGCAAAGGCGATGCCATAGGGCGCGAGATTGAGTGCGGTGGCATCGTCGCGCGTGCGCACGCCATCGCGCTTTCGGTAAGGAAGATATTCCCAGACGACCGGCACCGGCTGCCGGTCGGCACCCTCGGGAATCCACAGCCGCACACCCAGGCGTGTCCCGTCGCGCAGCGGTATCCACTCGTTCTCGGTCACCTTGAACGGGCGTTTCTGCGGAAGTGCCCAGGCACCGCCACTTGCTGCCGCGCCGACATCGCCGGACACCATGCCGACGGCCAAGGCGCCGGAGGTCATCAAGAAATCGCGCCTCGTGATCGTCATCGCAGGATCTTATCCGATGCTAGCGCTCCCAGTGGCCGGGTAGGTAGTGCCACTGCGCGCCTACCTGCTCCCAGCGATCGGCCACCCAATGAGCGGCTCGGCGCTCCACGATCCAAGTGCCTGAAATCCAGACGTAGGAATGATGATTCCATTCCCAATGGCCCGGTGCCCAAGCGTAACCGTCGCGAGCGGGCGGCGCGTGTTCAACCCGATCCGGCGGCGGCGGCGCGTCGGTCAGGACTTCCGTTCCGGCTGACCCTGCCGGGGACACGGGTAGGCCGATCAGGAGACCCGCGGTCAGCAGCAAACCTCTGCGAAGCGCTCGAATCCTGGTACGAGATGACATAATGACTCCTTCCACTGATATGAACGAATCATACGATATTCGTTCAATATGTCAATGAAATTGAGTCAACGGGGCCTCAAATGGGGCTCCTCTCCCTTTTTTGGCTTGGCCAATGCTCGGGCGCCGGCCAGATGCGTGAAGGCAAAGTCATGCAGCGCCAGTTCCATGTCGGCTGCGGTTTTGCTGCGATTGGCGAGCTCCGAGCTGCCGAAGTAGAGTGCCCGCGCGAGCTCCGTCGCATGTGCCGCGAGCTGCGGATCTTGGCTCATCGCGGTGCGCAGCATTTCCAGAATTTCGGTGTCCAGCTCGCGGAAAATCTCGCCGGCCATGCTGTGCGTGTAGGAAAACAATTCAGCGGCATGGGGCGATGCGCGCACCAGCGCAAAGATCGACCGGTGCTTGGCGGTGACGCCGTCGGCGAGACGAGCATCGAGCGGCGTGTCCGGTTGCATCAACGCCTGCTCGACGGCTCCGCGCAAAATGCGCGCCATTCGCGCGCAGACCGCCAGGAACAGTTCGTCCTTGTTCTTGAAGTGGCTGTACAGGGTGGCCTTGGCGACGTTGGCTTCGCGCGCCACCAGTTCCATGGTGACGGCGCGAAAGCCCACCTTCTTGAACAACTCCTCCGCCGCGCGAATCGCCCGTTTGTAGCGGGCGTTTTCATCATTCGTCGGGTCTGGCGGAATGCTGGACATGCAGGGATCATACGACACTCGTACCGGAATCAGGAGATGCGATGTTGACGGTCACCGAAGCGCTCAAACGGCGGGTTTCGACCCGCGAATTTCTCCCGCAGCCGCTGCCGCAAGAGTTGCTGCGCGAGATTCTGGATGTCGCGCGTTGGGCGCCGTCGGGCGGCAACATGCAGCCCTGGAAGGTCATCGCGGTCGCGGGCGCCGAACGCACCGCCGTCATCGAACTGGCGAAACGAATGCACGCTGCAGACCGCGCCGACGAGAGCAGCGACCGGCCGGTGTATCCCACCAACCTTTGGGATCCTTATCGGGCGCGCCGCTACAAGGTAGGCGAGGACATGTACGCCCTTCTCGGGATTCCCCGCTCCGACCGCAGCGCGCGGTTGGCGCGTTTCGCCCGCAACTACGAAATGTTCGGCGCGCCGGTTGAACTATTTTTCGTCATTGACGAGCGCATGGGTTATGGCCAGTGGGCGCATCTCGGCATGTTCATGCAGTCCATCGCACTCGCTGCCTTGGAGCGCGGCGTGAGTTCCTGCATGCAGGAAGCTTGGGCGACGCTGCGACTCACCTTGAAAGCGCATTTTGCGCTGGATGAGCACGAGATGATTTATTGCGGTATGGCGCTGGGCTATGCCGATCGGAGCGCCGCGGTCAACTCACTGCGCTCGGAGCGCGCGCCCGTCGAGGAGTTCGCGAGCTTTCGCGGCTTCGCTCAAACCGCCATGGGTTCGTCGAAAGCGTGACCAAACGCGAAAATCAGACATCCCGCGTCTCGCCGATCGCGAAGTGCAAACCCGTGTTTCGGCAGTTGGCGAATCAGGGGCGCTATAGGCGCCGCACAGATCATGAGCCGGAATGTCAATATTGGTAGTGACGGTCTCACATCGGCCATTAACTGCCTTGAATTGTGAGCAACAAAGCGGCCGTTGCTGTGCTTGGGTATGATCGCAGCACATAAGATAAAGATTCCAATTAACGGGCCGACAGGCCTCAAGAAAAAGGGAAACATCGTGGCATACCGAATCGATACCTTAAGTATATTTGCGGCGGCGGTAAGTCTGTCTGCATTTGTAACTCTGAATGTCGCTTCGGGTAGTGAAGATCCAGCCAGCAACCAGGCGACAATATCAGCCGATTCCAAAGTGTCGTCCTTCATTCCCCTGTTGGGAATGGACGTCGCAGCCACGATTGAGAGCGTCGATGGAAGAGCTATAGGCGCAGGAACCCACAAGGTTTCGGTTGATCCCGGAATTCACGCCATCTCTCTGACGTGCCGAGCGATTGGGGCGACCAACACTGAGGAATTCGAATTGAATGCCTTGCCCGGAGCCCACTATCAAGCGTCCCCGTTGGTGGGTGGGCAAAGGATCGTCCCGTGCACGTCCATAATTCAGCGGAAATTGGAGTCTGGAGCGCTGGAGCTCGTGCCGGCGACTTACAAGGTTGAGAGCGATGGTTTGTATCGATTCAAGGAAGGAGTCGCTGTTTGGGTGCCGAAGGATTGCATTACGGATACTGCGATATACAGCCGGGATCGATCCGTGGATTTTGTTGCCAATCAGTCCGATTGGTTTTCAAACGGCCAATACACGGTGAAGCTAATAAAGATCCCGAAATCGGTGACCAACGACGTCAGCTTTATCAAAGAGATCGAGCCGGACGCAAAGGACTATATAGAGGACAGACCAAGAGACAGGTTGAATTTAGTAATGAAGGAAGCCAAGCGTCTAGACATAGAGGGTCTGCCTGGCTATCGGGTTGTCGCGGTCAGCGAAGGCAAAATTGCTTTCGTCGCGACATATGTGCTGCAGAAGTCGTGGATTAGCATCGCGTCTCTGACGTACCGGCTTCAGCCAGGTAGCGACGCGATGGCTGCCATCCCGTGGAGCTGCCACGACAAATTCGTGGAATCTGTAAGGCAAGTCCAATGACGAGTAGTTTCCGACAGCGGGCCATCACGATAGGCCGCTTTGGGTCGCGGTCAGCCGTATTTATCACTTCCATGCATGGTGTCCATACTGGGATGACGGTTATGCCAGGCGGTGGCTTCCTCGTACGCGCCGGCGACGCGACACAGAAGGGATTCACTGAGACGACGACCTGCGAACTGGATGCTGTAGGGCAGACCATCCGGTGAGAAGCCGGACGGAAGGCAAATCGCTGGAGTGCCGGCCATATCCATCGGTCCTGTGAAGTCCATTGCTCTCGGTGCGGCAGCGGACCACGCAGCATGAAACGCACCCAGGGGGCCAACCTGCGTCTCTCTACTGATGCGCCAGGCGGGAGATCCGCCGGCCGGGCATGCCATGGCATCCACGGAATCAAGCAGACTTGTGAACTGTGCATTTAGCGCGGCACGTGCCTTCCTGGCCTGCGCCAGATGTTCACTCGTGACGCGCGCGCCGCTGTCAAGAAACTCGCGCATATATGGACCGTATTCGGCCGCGCGTGACGGGTAGGTCTTGGCGTGCGATTGCACAATCTGCGCGCCTGCAATTGTTTGCCAGGCGTCGAGAAGCGATGCCAGATCTGGCATACGGACATCCACGACCTTGGCTCCGAGTCCCGCCAATACCTTGAGCGCCTCTTCGATGGCCCGGGCGTCGCCCTCGTCCACGCCGTCGAGGGCATACTTGCGGTCAATGCCGATCCGCACACCACGAATGCCCTGTCCGAGATCGCCCAATACATTCGGCGGCGGCACATTGAGTGACGTGGGATCATTGGGATCGCGCCCGGCGATCGTGTCGAACATGATGGCGACGTCCGCCACCGATCGGGCCATTGGACCAACGTGATCCAGCGACTCAGAGAACGGCAACACGCCAAAGCGACTGACACGCCCATACGTCGGTTTGAGTCCGACGATGCCATTGGCTGAAGACGGAAACCGAATCGATCCGCCAGTGTCGGTACCAATTGCGGCAAAACACAGACCGGCGGCCGTCGCGACGCCCGATCCGCTTGAAGACAGTCCCGGCCAATAGTCGGTGTTCCACGGGTTCCGAGGCACGTCGAAGGTGGGGCTATAACCGGCCGTCGCACCTTCGGTGAGATTGAGTTTGCCGAGTAATACCGCGCCCGCGGACCGGAGTCGCGCGACCACGGTGGCGTCGAAACGCGGGACGAAGTCCCTGTAAACGGCGGATCCGCCCATCGTTCTGACGCCCTTTGTATAGCAAAGGTCCTTAACGGCGATCGGCACTCCGTGCAGGGGCCCGCGATACCTGCCATTCCGGATTTCCTGGTTGGCGGCTTGGGCATCAGCGAGGGCCTGGTCACGCATGACGGTTGCGTAGCTCTTCAAGACAGGATCGAGCTTCGCGATGCGATCCAACATGTGGTGGGTGAGGTCCACAGGAGATACCTCGCGCGCCGCGATTAGGCGAGCTATGTCCCGCAGACTTTTGTAGTGCAGTTCCTCGCTGCCCAAAGCTAGAGGTGACCCAGCCGCATTGCAGGTAGCGAAGGGAACGACAATTCCCGCGCCCACCAACGCCAGTGCCTCGCGCCTGGACATTAACTGCTCGCGATCTGAGATGACGTTCATCGTTGCTCCAAGCGGCGGGCTTCTCGTTGCACTGCTCCAGCGTTCCCGAACGACCGCAAGCACAGCAACGCAGCCTGATTGTTATTGATGGACCCCGTGACGGTCAGCGTATCAAATTCGGTAGGCAAGATGGGTCGTGAAAAGGGTGCCAATCTGTCAGGGACTTGGACCAGCAGACCCGCTATCCGGCCGGATGATGAACTTACCGGTACTTGCTGCCTCGGTAGCCAGCGACCAGAGTAACCACGAAGCGACCAAGTACGCGCTGTACTGAAAGCGGCTTAGTGTAGCGCACGTGGCAGCGGCCAAGGCCCTATTTGGCTCGCTGAAAGCAGCCGTTCACGACCGGCAGGAAGGGGTCGATATGGCGTCGCGCTGCGACCGATCCGTTCCGATTGAAAGCAAGTCACTCCGCGCGCGTACCCACCAGAATCGGTTGATAAAACGCATTGTCGATGCGCCGAACGTTTTTAAAACCGGCCTGCCGCATCAACTCAAGCAGTTGCTTGATTGAAATTGCGTAGTATCGGGATCGCATTACGTGCGTCTTGACTTGTGAGTTCGAGAGATCTTCCTCGACGAAGAAAAACGCCAAATCGTATTGCTCCCCGTCAAAATCCCAGACCTGAAATATCAGATAGCGTTTGTCCCTTTCTGTACGCACGCCGAAGGGTTTGACGATATTCGCGCCGCGTTCTTCAGTTTCATAATCTCTCACGCTGACGATACACCCACCTCCTGGGGATAGGCACGCCAGCATCTCCTTTAGTGCGACCACCAGGTCATCGTCGGTCAAAAGATGGGGAAGGGAGTTGTCGCAGGAGATGACAACATCAAAGCCGCTCCCATGACAAGCATGTGCTTGGCGCATATCGCAAACGGAGAAGAGGACTTTGGCTCCGCGCGCCCGCGCCTCGTGCTTGGCCCTCACTATTGCATTCGCGGAGATATCCGAACCAGCTACGGAGTAACCATGCTGGGCGAGTCCGATGGCCTGCGTCCCGATCCCGCAGGAAACATCCAAAATACTCTTGGATTTGGGCCACTCGGCCTTAATCAGTGCGGAGAGCTGCTCGCCTTGCCGGCAGATGCTCGCATCCCAGTCCTGGTGGATAAGGTGATATAGGGGTGCGAGTTCATCGTAAAAATCAGGCATATAGACCAAGGATTCGGAGCGGTGCGTGTTCACCCGTCGAGCCGGTGGGTGATACCGAAGATGTTAGCTGTCTTCCCAGGCAATGTAACTGTCCTGCCCGATAGCTGCCAGTCGCGTGACTACAAAGCCTCTGCCGCTGCTCGCCTACGCCCCCTTAGGTGTCACTGCTTTTCTTGTTCTCTGGACATTGTATGTCTCGCCACATTCGAAGTACGGCGACTCCCGGACAATCGACCCCGCATTAGTTGCGCTGCCACTCGTCATCGGTCTTCATGTCCTGTTGGCGTATGAGTCACGTTGGCGGAGCCGTTTCATTGCATACGGAATCCTCCACTGTGCAATCTTTTCCTACGTCTGGATCTGGTGCTTAACGATGATTTCAAAGGATTCACTTTAGCGCAATTACCTGAGTTATACGTCCGTCTCGCGCTTCGAGAAGCGCGTCGATCTCTTCTTCACGCGTTTGCTTAGTCGAACCGACATGTTGCAATGCTCATACGGCTAAAACGCCCATGCACACTCAAGCGCCCCACTGGCTGAAAAGAAATGGGACATTCCCCGTATGGACCTCCCATCGATTATGTGGCCTAGTACTGGGCGACGACCCATCGCAAACGACCCCACTCTCAAGGAGACCGGTATGGAATTGACACCTGAGTCCCGCGAGCAAATTGCAACAGAGCTTAAGCGCTTCGCAGCAGACCTCCATCTAACTAACGAGCAGAAGGAGAAACTACAAACCGCTCTTGCCGAGGGGCGAGAAAAAGTCGGGGCATACGTGAAGTCGCACCCCAACACAACCAAAGCCGAGATTGTTGCCAAGGTGAAAGAGCATCGCGGCGAGATTCATGAGCGCATTGCTAAGTTTCTGGATTCCGAGCAGCTCGGCAAGTGGGACACCGAAGTGGCCAAAGCAAAGGAATTTCTGGGCCAGAGGCTCGATGCATAAGAACACAGCGTATCGGCAATGGTGGCCACTAACGGATGGCAGCCACCATTGTTGTCGCCCTTCGCTGGATTTCCGGCGGGGCTGAACCCGCGGGTACTCGCTGCCACACTCGCGGCGGCTAGTAAAGCAACTCGGGCGGGCAATTGGTCTTCTGCAAGCCGATGGCTCCTTTGAGGCTCATACCGCATCGCCACCACCCCCGGGCAGAACTCCATCTGGCTCACGAGCTTCAAGTCGATGTGCTTCGATAGCCCCGCGAACAATCTCGGCCCGCGGCCCGCCAACCTGGGTTTGACCCTTACGAATGATTCAGGCGGCGCGATTCAGGTAATTGCAATGAATGACGCTTCGCACGTCGATTGCTCGATGAGTGGCGTTGAAGTGTTTGTCGTGAGCCGCGATCTCGTAAAACTTAATGAGTAGTGCTGCAATCGGGGCGGGCCACAAGCGGAACTGCGGCGTGCATGGATCATTCACTCCAGCTGCATCATTGATGTGTCCGACGGTGGCCGAGGCCCGCTTCGGGTCGAATGCAGCCGTAGGCTGTCAGATTAAGTTTTACACTTATGCGCCACCCGGCGGACCTCGCGGGTCTTACTTGCGGCGAGCCGGCGGTTGATCGATCCAGGTCCAATCCTTGGCAGACGCCCGGCAGCCGCCGCCGGCTGCCCCGGTCCAGGCACGGCCGCGCAACGCCCGTCCGCTCAGCGTGCCGGTGGGTTCACCGTCCTTGAGCACCTGCTTGCCGTTCACCAACACGTCGCTCACGCCGGTCGCGTACTGCATCGGCTTCTGGTAGGTGGAGTGATCTTGAATCGTCTTCGGATCGAATATCACGACGTCGGCAAATGCGCCGGTCCGCAGGCGGCCGCGGTCGGCGAGCGACAGGACGTCCGCCGGCAATGACGTGAGCTTCCTCACCGCCTCCTCGACCGGAATCACGTGTTCCTCGCGCACATACTTGGCGAAGATGCGCGCAAAGTTGCCATAGGCGCGGGGATGCGTCGAGGAGAGGAGAAACACGCCTTCCGTGGCGCTCGATTCTGCATCGGATCCCGAACTCACCCAGGGCAGCGACAGCTGCGGCGGGATATTGTCCTCGGTGATGATGGTATAGGCCGCGCCGGCCGATGCCTCATCCTCGATCACCAGGTCGATGATGGCATCCTCGGCGCTCACGCCGCGGGCTTTTGCGATCTCGGCGATGGTTTTGCCGATCAGCGGCTTGAGTTCGGCGTGCTTGACGGCCAACAGCAGCATGCCCTCGGCGCCGGCTTGTCGGTACAGATTCTCCCAATCCTTGGGATGATCCTCGCGCATGGCCGCGATCACCTTGGCGCGAATCGCCGGATCCTTGAGGCGCGTAACCATCTTTTCCGGCCCGCCATCATGGACCCAGGGCGGCATGGACGCGTCGACCGAGGTGCCGCCGGCGGTGTACAGGTACATGTCCGCCGTGATGCGCACGCCCGAATCGCGCGCCGCTTCGATCATGCCGACCACCTTGGCTCTCTTGCCCCAATTCGTGCGGCCGATGAACTTCAAATGGTGGATTTCCGCGGGCGCGCCGCTGGCCCTCGCAATGTCGATGGTCTCTTGCACCGCATCTTCGATGTGATCGCCTTCGCTGCGCATGTGGGCGGTGTAGATGCCGCCGCAACGCGCCGACTCGCTCGCCATGTCGATGAGTTCCGGGGTTTTCGCATAGTTCATCGGCGCATAGATGAGCGCGGTGGTCACCCCCATCGCTCCTTCTTCCATCGCCTGCCGCACCAACCCGCGCATCGCGGTGAGTTGCTCGGGCGTGGGCTGCACGTCGGCTTCGCCGAGAACGTTCACCCGTACTTCGCCTTCGCCGACGAAGCTCGCCACATTGGGAGCGATTCCGCGCTGCTGCAAATGGTCAAGGTACTGGCCAAGAGTGCGCCAAGTGACGTCGTACTTGAGGTCTCCCTGACGTTTGGCCGCGTCCCGCGCCATCTCGGCAGACAAGGGACCCATGGATAATTCGGTGAACACGTCGAGAGTGACGCCTTGCTTGAGGCCGCTGACCGCGCGCCCGTCGATCAGCAAGGATTCCTCCGAATGCCCCATCATGTCGATGAAACCCGGCGCCGCCGCCCGGCCGTGAGCGTCGATCTGAGTGCGCCCTTGCAGCCTGCCATGGGGGCCCACATACGTGATACGGTCGCCGTCGATGGCTATTTCGCCGGGATAAGGCTTGCCGCCGGATCCGTCGTAAATGACCGCATTGCGAATTACCACGTCATGCACCGGGGGGGCCGCGGCCCACACGCTGCCGGCCGCGACAACCAGCGACGCAGCCATGGCCGCGACGCGCATCCGATCAATGTTCCGAGGATTCATGGTGTCTCCAAACTGACGGTTCGTGTTTTCCAGATCTGCCGCAACCCCAGGGTCAGGACGGGCAATACAAAAACTGCAAGAAAAACATAAGCAAGGATACGATAGCCTTGCGCTATCAAGGTCACCAGACCGAAACGGGCCGCAAGAAAGATCGAACCCACCAGCAGCGCCGCGGTGATCGCGATGCGCAAGGACATCGGCAGCATGCTGCCTCGCCGCGCAGCATAGGCAAGCGCCACGCGTTCATTGATGGCATGCACGAATCCGGTGCTGCTTTCCAACAGGGCCATGAAGATCATGAGCTGGAACAGATAATGAAAAGCCGGGAAATTCATGCGCTTCAGCAAGAAGTCGGACGGGAGCGCTTCGGCGGCAATTTGCGGGTAGTAGGCAATCATGCAAATAAAGAAGAGCAGCGCTGGAATCATCGCCAGCGGGCCGGCCAGCGCACCCGCGATGAGCGCGTCGCGGCTGCCGCGAAGGTGCCGCAGCACGGGTAGTATGATCACGGCGCCCACCACGTTGTAGCCGGCATAGGTCAAACCGCCGGCGGCCCAACCGTGCAGCGGCGCGGCGACGGCCAGATTGGCGGCGATGCGATCGCCGAATCTAAAGATCGAGAGTCCGACGAATATCACGTAGATGCCGTAAAGAAAAAACGACACCCATTTGAACAAGCGTTCCACCGAGGCATTACCGTAGGCAGAGAACACGATGATGCACGCGATCAGGCACAGCGTCCCCACGAGTGGCGGCCAACCCAGCACCGCGGCGCCGATGGCGCCCGCGGCCGCACCGAACACGGCCAGCACCAAAATCATGAACAGCACGTAAGCGGCCTCGAAAATCACCCAGTAGCGCCCGAGTAGATTCTTGAAGAACGTCCGATACTCCCAACTGGCGTTGACTCGCGCCAGACAAAAGGTAATCGCGCAGACCGCGCTCCAGATCAGCATGGCGAGCAGAATTGCGAGCAGGCCGCCCTGGGGGCCGCTGGGCATGAAGAACTCGGCCAGCTCACGGCCCGTGGCATAGCCGCCCCCGATGACCACCGCCTTGAATGCCAGGCCAGGCAGCAAGTATCGCTGAAACCAGGACCCCTCGCCGCTCGCCGCGGAGGAAGCGCTCATCTCGAACGCTCGGCGGCGCCTTGCGCTCCATGGGCAGGCACTTGCGATCCGTAGCCTGCGCCCCGCAACACCCGGCCGGGCTTCGCTCCCGTGTGATGGGTCTGATCGATCACCAGCCGGCCGTTGACCAGAACGTAGTCGATCCCGGTGGGATAGGACGTGGGGTGTTCATAGGTTGCCACGTCCTCGAGGCGCTCCTCATTGAAAATGGTCACATCGGCCTTCAGTCCTTCGCGGATCGCGCCGCGATCGTAGAGATGCATGCGCGCCGCCGGCCAGGACGTCATCTTGCGAACCGCGTCCTCGAGGGAAAGGACATGGCGCTTCTTCACGTATTCGGAAATCACCCGTGGGAAATTTGCGTAAGCTCGCGGATGCGGCAATCCTATGGCGTCGATCGTCCCCTGTCCGTCGTTGGCGCCCGCATCGCTGCCGATGCTCATCCACGGCCAGCGCAAGGCCGTCTCGATGTCCGCCTCGTTCATCATGAAATAGAGTCCCATGGCGCGATTCGGCTGCGCGCCCAGCACGATATCCCAGGACACGTCCGCCGGATCCTGTCCCAGTTCCTTGGCGATGAAGTCGATGCTCTTGTAGCGGTACCGGTCATACTTGGGATTGAACGCATTCGCGAGAAGGACATGCTCCCAGCCGCCGCTCGCTTCGACGAGATTAGACCAACCGGGCAGCGAGCCGCCGGCAACCTCCCGCTTCAGGCGCACGCGAACTTCGGGATCCTGGAGCCGCTTCAGTCCTTCCTTTGATCCTTGTTCCCAGACCCAATTCGGCACGGTGATATCGAGCCCCGTGCCCCCGGCGGTGTAGACATACATGTCGGCCGCGATGTTGACGCCGCGCGCCCGCGCGGCTTCGATCGCCCGGCCCGCTTCAGGCACGAGCTTTCCCCATCCGGGCGCGTACGCGCCCTTGAAATGAAAGATCTCGACCTGAATGCCGGTCTTCTCGCCGATTTCGATGGATTCATCGACGGCCTGCAGCAGCTTTGCGCTCTCGTCGCGCATATGACTGGCATAGATGCCGCCGTACATTTGCGCCACGCGCGCGAGTTCGACCAGATCCTCCGTGCTCTGAAAGCTGTCCGGCGGGTATATCAACGCGGTCGCAATTCCCATGGCACCGGCGCGCATGGCCTCGGCCACATGTGCGCGCATCCCCTCCATTTGCTTCGCGGTCGGTTTGCCGGCCACATCGCCCATGACTTCCGTGCGGGCCTGCGCGCTGCTGTAGTACGTGCCGAAATTCAGGGAAATCCCCTGTCGCTCCAATTTCCTGAAGTAGGCATCGATTTGCGCGGATGGCACCGGGGTTCCGCCTTCGCCGGCAATCGCCGTCGTGACGCCCTCGCGCAGCTTGTTCTCCGCCAAGCCGTTCTTGAGAAGAATTTCGCCGGACTGATCCATCATGTCGATCCAGCCCGGAGAAACGTAGTCTCCCTGCGCATCGATTTCGCGCGCGCCGCGGCCTTCGACCCGGCCCACCTTGGCGAAGCGCCCGTTCTTGATCGCCACGTCGGCGCGCACCCAGGGGTTCCCCGCCCCGTCCAGAACCCGGCCGTTGCGGATCACCACGTCGTACAGCGGCGCAGTTGCGCCGGGCGACGTTGAACCGGACGCCGGCTCGCCCTGCGCCCCGGGCCCCGCAGCCATCATCAGCCAGACGACCGAGATTCCCGCCGCAATTGTCCGGGGTGACATCATTTCGAAGTTGCTACCGGAGTGAACAACAGATCCTGATAGTCGTAGCTGAAGTCGGCGACAGGCGATACCGCCTTCATGGTGACGCGCTCGACCTTGCCGTCGGCATTGAGGCCGAAAGTCACGTACGCCGGCTCGATGGTCTTGTCGTTAAAGCGCGTGATGAAGCTGTCGTATTGCCAGTGTTCCAGCGTACCGCTCATCCGCGGCGTTGATTTGAAGTCGATCGTGAGCTTTCCCGCCGTCCGGGCAATTTGGATGTTGCCGTACCAGGGATCCGCATAGGTTCCCACGTAGCGCTCGAGCGATAACGACGGTCCGATTTTCGCCGGACTGGCGGCCGCCGTTTTGTAGGCCTTGAGCGCGTCGCCCATGCGCTGCTGCTTGAATGCCCGGTATTTCGCCGGCCAATCATTGGCCGGATACCCCAGATAGTGATCCATCAATTCGTACAACAATCCGAGGATGATCTCGCCGTCCTCGCTGTTGATCAGGATCGAAAAACCGACGTGCTTTTCCGGAATCAGCACCACCGCCGCGAGGAATCCGAATACCGCGCCGCCGTGCCAGACCATCTTGGCGCCCCGGTAGTCGCGCACTTCCCAGCCAAGGGCGTAGGTATCGAACATGGGCTGGGTCAATTTCAGGTCATCCGGGCGCGGCGTGATGGGCTGCAACACCATCGGCTGCCACATCTCGGCGTGCGCCGCCTCGCTGAACAGCCGGCCATCGCCGTCCGGCAGCTTGCCGGCATCCAGCTGAATCATCAGCCATCGCGCCATGTCGTTGGCGCTGATCGCCAAACCTCCGGCGGGCGCCGCCGTTTGTCCAAGATCGTCCCGTTCATTGAGGCGCGCCTGATCGCCGATGCCGCGCAATCCGCCGCTCATTCGCGCGTGCGGCTGAGCTCGATCCGCCGTCGCGAACCGCGCCTCGTCGTCGCTGGTGGAATGCAGCATGCCGGCGGGTTTCAAGACCTGCTCAGCGGTGAATTTCTCCCAGGTGCTGCCGCTGACCGCTTCGATCAACTGACCCGCGACCATGTACAGGATGTTGTCGTAGGCAAAGCCGCTGCGAAAGCTGGTGGCGGGCTTGATGTAGCGCAGTCGACGCACCGATTCCGCGCGGCTCAGATTGGTGCGCGGGACGAACAAGAGATCGCCGCTGCCGAGACCGAGGCCGCTGCGATGCACGAGCAGGTCGCGAATGGTCATCTCGCGCGTCACCCACGGGTCGTACATCTGAAACCCAGGCAATCGATCGATGACCTTGTCGTCCCAGGCGATCTTGCCCTGATCCACGAGAATGCCGAGCGCCGCAACGGTGAACGCCTTGCCGGTCGAGCCTGTGGGGAAAATGGTGTCGGCATCGACCGGTGCGGGAGAGCCCAACGCCCGGACGCCGAAGCCCTTGGCGAGCGTCACCTTGTCGTCTTCGACGATGGCAATCGCCATGCCGGGCACGCCGGTTTCCTTGCGCAAGCCTTCGACCCGTGCGTCGAAGTTGGGCGGCGGCGAGGCGAATACCGGCGCGACCCAGGCAAGGACCAGCAGGGCGGAAATGATAGCCTTCATGTGTACTCCGGTTGAGTGGCGGCCGACGTTGCGGCCTCGGCGGCGCGCTCGCTTTCGATGCGTTGCGTGCTGCGGTCGAGAGCCAGCAGCATGACCGCTGCGAGAATGGCGATGACGGTCAACAAAAGAAAGAAATGGCCATGGGTCATGCGGCCCCACAGGGCGCCCACGGCACCTGCGGCGAAGCTGCCGCTGAAAATCGCGAGATACCAGGCGGCGATGGTCGTGGCTGCGAACCCGGGCGGCGCCAGCCTCGCGAACAGTCCAAGGCCGGTCGGCAGGATGTACAACTCGCCCAAGGTGAACAGGACGAAGTAGAGCACCAGCCACAACCAGCCCGCACGGCCCGGCTCAACCTGAAAAGCCACCAAGGCAAGGAGCAGGTACGCGCCGGCCACGATGAGCGCACCGATCGCCATTTTTCGCATCGACGACTGTGATCGGCCGGCTTCGGCTTGGCGCCGCCAGCGCGCCAGCAACAGCGGCGTCATGATGAACACCAACAGGGGATTCAAGGATTGAAACCACGTCATCGGTATGGTCATCAGCGCAGTTGTGCGATCGATACCGACGTCGGCCCATAGTGCGACGGTATTGCCGATCTGTTCGTACGCGGCGCGAAACACGGTGACGGCGAGGCCGATGCCAAGCAGCAGCACCAGCGTCGAGCGATGGCTGAGAATGCTGGCGGACGCCGGCCCCGCTTGGCGCACAACCCGGGCCTGGTCGGGCAGGTAGCGACCGCCCAGGATGTAAATGACCAGGCCCGCGAGCATGCCGACGCCGGCGGCGCCGAAGCCCCAATGCCACCCGTAGAGTTCGCCGAGCGTGCCGCAAACCAGGGGTGCCAAAAATCCGCCCAAGTTGATGCCCACGTAGTAGACGTTGTAGGCCCAGCTCCGCCGCGGATCATCGGGCCGGTACAGGTCGTTGATCTGGCTGGGCAGGCTCGGCAGGAATAGCCCGTTGCCGAGCGCAATCGTGGCCAGCGCGAAATAGAACGAGGGCTCGAATGCCATCATGAAGTGTCCGGCGGCCATGATGCTGGCGCCGATGATCACCGCGCGCCGCTTGCCGAGCCAGCGGTCGGCGATCACGCCGCCGAGAATCGGCGTGAAGTATGCCATCGCCGTATAGGTGCCGTAGATGAACGACGCCTTTTCCTGGCCGATCAACAACTGCTTGGTCATGTAGTAGACCAGCAGCGTGCGCATCCCGTAGTAGGAGAATATCTCCCACATCTCGGTGAGAAACAGGATCGTGAGGCCGCGCGGCTGCCCAAACCACGTGGGCTGGTTCACGCTCATGCCGAGCCCGCGTGCGTTGCCCCCCACACATCATCGCCGCTCCACGCGGCCCCATCGACGTAGGTCATGCTGGGCTTGCGATCCTCGGCGAGAAATATCGGACCGTCCAGATCGACGACATCGCACAATTGGCCGAGCACGAAGGCAGGAGCCATCGCGAGACTGGTGCCGACCATGTTGCCGACCATGACCTTGAGCCCCAGCCGGCGTGCCTCGTACGCCATGGCCAGACCCTCGGTCAAGCCGCCGCATTTGTCGAGCTTGATGTTTACCACATCGAAGCGTCCCGGAAGGCCCGCCAGGTCGGCGAAGCTGAGCGCGCTTTCATCGGCAGCGATCGGAATCGGCGAGCGAAAACCCGTGAGATCGATTTCGCGGCCGCGCTTGATCGGCTGTTCCAACAACGAAATATTCGAGGGGGTCAACCTGCCGATCAGCGAATCGAGCGCTTCGATGCCGTAACCCTGATTGGCGTCCACTCCCATCCACACGTCGGGCCGCACCGCTCGAACGGCCTGCACCCGCGCAATGTCCAAATCCAGATCGCCGGTCAGTTTCAGCTTCAGAGAGCGTGCCTGAGCATATTTGCGCGCGCCCGCAGCCATCGTGGCCGGATCATCGGCGCCAAGCGTGAACGTGGTGACCAGCGGTTTCGCCGGCGGCAGCCCGGCCACCTTCCACACCGGCATGCGCTGGCGCTTGGCATCGAGCTCCCACAGCGCACAATCCACCGCATTGCGGGCGCCGCCGGGCGGCAGCAGGCCTTGAAGGGCGGCACGATCGATGCCCGCTTCGATGGCGCTGCGGACAGCCTCGATCGCCGCCATCATCCCCGGCGCCGTGTCGCCCAGATAGTAGACGCCCGATGCTTCGCCCCGGCCGCTGTGCATTCCATCGTCGAGCGTCACGACGACAACTTCCTGTTCCTCGAACACGAACCCCGAGATGCGAAACGGCGCGGACAGCCGCAATTTCTCGAGCGCGATGCGGAGGCTCAATGCGCGCATCAATAGAACAGCCCGAATCCAATGAGCTTGAACGCCACCGCGACCCACAGCACCGTGAAGGCCGCGAGCGCGAGCACGATGCTCCACAGCTTGGCCGGCCAGCGGCGCGCTCCGCTCCACACCGTCCGCAGATGCCACAGCATCACCACAAAGCCGCCGATGAAGACCACGATGCCGAAGATTTGCGCGAAGCGCACCGTCGAGTCGAACTTGGCGCTCAGATTATTGATGTTCTTGAACATCGAAACGAGCGTCATGGCCCAGACACCCAGAGCGGCGAGCAGAAAGATGGACGTTATCTTGCTGAGCCGGTAGGCCTTCAGTGATTTGGCGTCCAATCCGAGTTTGGCGCCGTAACGGCGCCGTACGATGGCGGTGACCGGCCAGGCGAGAGCTGTCAGCACCAGCGCTGCAAGGCTTGCGTACAGCATCGGCAGCAGCCACGCGCTGTCCTGGTACCAGGGCGCGCGGTCGAACACCATGAAGGGCGATAGTTCATCGATGCTGAAGCGCACGGCCCGCCCGTCGACCACTTTGGCTGCGAGGCGCTGGTGGCTGGCGCCGGTCGCCCGCCAAACGAAGGGAGCCGTTTCAATCCACTCCAGCGGCTTGCCGTTCAATCCGCGGAACGGGGTCACGAGCCCGCCCTTGGCGTTGGTGCTGACCTTGGACTGACCCACGAGACCCAGTGCCGCGATGAAATTCGACTGCGACCCGCGCGAATTCACCCACTCGCCCTTCAGCATCGCCGCGTGGCTGGCGGCGGTTTTCGCATCGACACGCGATTCTTTTTCATCGGCAGGCAGGTAGCGGTCGGCAAAGTCCTCGAACAGCGCAATACGCAGGCTGCCGGCCGCGCCCTCCTTGCCCAGGCTGTTGAAGGAAACGTAGAAGCCGACGTTCTCCTTGAGGAACAAATGCAGCGACGTGTGGAAGTACTGCGTATCGCCCAAGTGCGCGATCACTTCGCGGCCGTTGATGTTGGTTTCGAAGAAACCCAATTCCATGCGATTGAGCGGCGGCAGCACGGTCAGCGGACTGTTGTGCATCATCTCCGCGGTTTCGGCGCGCAGAATCCGGTTGCCGTTGTATTCGCCGTTTTGCAGGTGCGCGATCATGAAATGCGCCATGTCCTCGGCAGGAGAAGACATCGAGCCGGCGGGCGCCGGGCCGACTATTTCAAAGACATGCGGTTCGCCCGAGGCCGACTCGTAGCCCTTGGACATCAGTGGCGCAAGCTCCGCCGGCAGCGGCTGACGGAAGCTCGAGTGCTTCATGTCGAGCGGCGCGAAAATATGCTTGTCCAGGTAATCATCGAACGATTCGCCGGATACGCGCTGTACGATGTAGCCCGCCAACGACGCGCCGTAGTTGGAGTAAGCGGGAGTCGTCCCGGGAGCGAATACCCGCTCGGGCACCCATTGCTTGAGCAGTGCGTCGTACGAAGGCGTTTTAGGGTCCTCCGACATGATGTTCTTGGCCTGTTCTTCGAACCCGGCCACGTGCTGCATGAGATTGCGCATCGTGACCGGCTTGCCTTCGCGCGCCGGAATTTTGAAATCGAGATATTGATTGACGTCGGCGTCGAGATCGATCTTGCCCTGTTCGACCATCTGCATCACGGCCGTCCAGGTGACGAGTTTCGATACCGACCCGGGCCTGAACAGCGTGAGCTTGGGATCCACCGGTGTGTGTTTGGCGACGTCCGAGTAGCCGTAGCCCCGCTCCGTCACAATTTTCCCGTCCTTGACCACGGCGACGACGGCGCCGGCAATGTCGCCCTGTGTGCAGCGCGTAGGGCATATAGCCGTCGAGCCAGGCATTGACATCATCCGTGGTCAGAGTGACCGCGGTGACTTCCGGGGTGGTGGCTTGCTGGGTGTCGCCCAGCGCAGTCGCTGATATCGCGGTCAACGCCAGCATTGCACCCGCCAGTTTTATTATTGAACGCATAGATTTTCCTGCCTGCGAAAAGTGACCGTTACACTGACTGGCCTGCCTCGGCGAGACAGGCATCGACGAGATGTTCGAACGCGGCGCCGCCCCGTATCGGGTCGGCCACGGGCAGACCGAGTCTCGCGCTCTGATCCGCGAGCAATCGATGCGCTGCACCCACCTCGAGCCGCGAGGTATCCAAACTCACCCCTGCGCAGCGAATGGCCGCGTTGGTGCGCCGGCCGAGGCGCAAATTCAAATCAATGGTCTCGCCGAGATCCGGCACCAAGTAGTCCGTTCCCAGCATTCGCTCGCGGCCGGGCTGGTGGCACACGACGATGACGTCCGGCTGGCTGCCGTGCAGCAAGGCCAATGAAACGCCGGCATACGCCGGATGGAACAGCGAACCCTGCCCCTCGATCACATCCCAGTGCCCGGCAGGCGCATCCGGAGTGAGCATTTCCGCGGCGCCCGCCGCGAAGTCCGCCACCACCGCATCCATCGGAATCCCGCGGCCGGAAATCATGATGCCGGTTTGTCCGGTCGCGCGAAAATCGGCGTCCAGCCCGCGTTGGCTGAACGCTCGCGCCAATGCCAGAGCGGTGTATTTCTTGCCCAATGCGCAGTCGGTGCCCACCGTGAGCAACCGTCGGCCGGTTCGTTTGCGGCCCGTTGAGATCGGGATTTGGGGCGGCGGGGTGCGCACGTCGATCAGCCTGCGGCCGCGGCGTTCCGCCGCACTTTTCAATTGCGGCGTGTCATTGAGCTTGGTGTGCATGCCGCTAATGATGTCCAGGCCCGACTCGAGGGCATCGAGGAGCGAGGGCATCCAGCTCTCGGCAATCACGCCGCCCACATTCGCAACACCGATCAACAGCGCCCGTGCGCCGCGCGCGCGGGCCTCTTTCGGCGACAATCGCGGCAGTCCGGTGCTCACCGTCGCACCTTCGCAGGACCACTCCCCCACGCAGCGATCCCTGGCCCAGTCGCGCAGCCCGAACGCGGTCTTCGCATAGCCCGCTTCGGTGGTATCGCCCAGAAACAAGAGATACGGGTGAGGCAGGTCCAACACTTCCGACGACCGCGTTTGCGCCAATTGTTCGCGCTTCGTGCTCATGTCCCGGACGGCCCCTAGAACTTCGCGTTCAGCGTCACACCGTACGTGCGCGGCTGAATAATCGTGATTTCGCCCGCCGAGTTGGGCGCGCCGGTCGCAATGTAGCTGCTGATGCCGCGCGTATCTCCCAGATTCTTGCCATAGAGCGTCACCCGGTAGTGCTTGGTGTCAAACCCGACGCGTGCGTCGAAGGTGTTGTAGCTCGACAGTTCCAACTGACCGCCGGTGGGCGAGCTTGCGAAGTCGGTGCTCCGCGAACCGACATAGCTCCAGGCGGCGCCGACGAAACCCTTGAAGTTGGCGGACAGATTCCAGTCGTATTCGCCGTCGAGCGCAGTGCTCCACTTCGGTGCATAAGCCAATGGATCGCCGGAATTGCCGTTGACCGCGGGCGCGGGCGAGGTCAGCTTCGCGTCGGTATAGGCTCCGGTCCAGCCGAGGGTCAGCCCGTGCACGGGCACATAGGCGAATGTCCATTCCAGGCCTTGAGACTTCGCCTTGCCGCCGTTGGCGTTGATGCCGATGTTGTCGACGACTTCGAACAGCTGAATGTCCTGCCAATCCACGTGGAAGGCGGCAACGTCGATGGACAACCGCCCGTCGAGCTGGGTCGATCGAACACCGAGTTCAACGTTCACGGTTTTGTCGGCGCCGTACTCCTTCGGCACGTCGGGCGGCGGCGCGATGGGCTGCGCATTGGGACCGCCCGGACGATAGCCCGTGGCGAGACGCGCATACACCATGGTGTTCGCATCCACATGCCAGCGCGGCGCAATCGAATAGGTAAATACGTTGCCCTTGGAAGGGGTAGTGAAGGCCTGAGTGCCGCCGCCCAACAACGGACCCCCGACGCTTTCCGTGGCCGATTGTTCATTGCTCGAGTATCGGCCGCCCGCCTGGAGGTCGAATTGCGAATTGAAGTGATAAGTGAGGTTGGCGAAGCCGGCCCACTCCTTATAAGTGGAATCGAGCGTCAGAGCCTCCAACTCTCCCACGAACGGCGGGTTTGGCGGGGTGGTCGGAATCGCGACGCCAACGATATGTTGGACCAGCGCGCCGTCCTCATGGGTGTAGTAACCGCCCACCTGCCACTCGAGCGTGTTCGTCGACGGCGATGCGAGGCGGATCTCTTGCGTGAACTTCTTCAAGCCTGCGTTGTTGTCTTCGTACAGGCCGATGCCGCCGAGGGCCTCGCCGAAGGTGACACCGGGCGCAGCCAGGATGGACGTGGCATCAGTCACGTAATCGAAATCCAGAATTCCGTAGCTCGTGGTGGACACGACGCTGAACGGCCCGGTGTTCCAATCGATGGTCGCGTTATAGTTCTCGTACTTGGACTTGCTGGGTTCGTCGAGAACCCGCTGCTGCGTCAAGTCGCCCTGCACGGGCTCCAGAGTCACGGGGTCGATATCGACCGAGTTGGTCCCATTGTATTTGGATTGCTGCGAAGTCGCCGTCAAGTGAATGGACAAATTGTCCGTCGGCTCCCACAGCAGGGCGGCCCGGCCGCCTTCCTTGTGCCCATCGTTGACGTCGGTCTTGCCGCGCGAGGGGTCATCGATATATCCGGCGACGTCCTGGCCGTAGCCGCTGAGGCGCACCGCGAACTTGTCGCCCATCGGAAGGTTCACGACGCCGCGCAGGGCACCGCCATTCCCGCCGCCGCTGACACTCTCACCCGTTGCTTCGGCCTCGCCCGAGAATTTCCCCAGGACCGGCGCCGTGCTCACGAATTTCAGGAGACCGCCTTCGCTATTGGCGCCGTACAGCGTGCCCTGCGGACCGCGCAGTACTTCGATGCGCTGCAGGTCCCAGGTATCGAAGTCGCCGGTGATGATGGAGCCGTTGAGCAGCGCATTGCTCGAGCCGAACGGAGACTCGTCCATGTACACGGCAACGGTCGAACCGACACCGCCGGAGTTCTGGCCGCGCAGAGTCAGGCGGGTGAGGCCGGGCTGGGAACTCGTGAGCGAGAGCCCCGGCACCATGGCTGCGTAGTCGCTGAAAGATCTGGCCTGCAACGCATCGAGGGAGTCGCCGCTCAGCGCGGTCACACTCATGGGTACGTCTTTGAGAGGCTCGGAGCGCTTCTCCGCGGTGACGATGATGGTGGCGAGGGCATCGCTGTCTGCGGCTGGAGCCGCATCCGCCGCCCTGCTCTGCTGCGAGAGGCACGGACCGGCCACACCTAACGTCGCGAGAATCGCCAGTCTGAGTGTCTTGTTCATGATCTATCCCCTGTCTTGTTCTCTGTTCGCGCCCACGCGCTGCCCTCGAGTTACGACAGCGTCGATGTCGTATTTGGGCCAGTATGATCCTGGTTAGAGAATTGTCAACCAAACTTCTCTGATCAGGCTTATCTATGTCAAACTCTCCAATCGGGGCCTTGCGCGCTGCTTTTAGCTGGTTGACCTGTCATCTACCGCCTGTATGCTTCCGGAGAAGAATGCAATTCAATCCTTCCTTGATCCTGATTGGAAATCTCTGACATGGATGTGAAAGCACGCCACTCGACGCTGGGAAGCCTGCTGCGCTCGCTGCGCTCCCGAAATCGCTGGACCCTGAAGGAAATGAGCGAGCGCACCGACATACCCGTCTCGACGCTCTCGAAGGTCGAGCACGATCGGCTCACCCTCACCTACGACAAGCTGGTGCAACTCAGCCAGCGGCTCAATATCCGGATTTCGGAATTGTTCGCAGACACCGCCGGCGCCTCGGTCGAACCGGCCGTGACCGCTCGCCGCAGTATTGGCCGCATCGACGACGCGGTGCGCGTCAACACCAAGAACTACGACTACTACTACCTCTGCCCGGAATTGCGCCGCAAGCGCATGATTCCGATTCTCACGCGCATCCGTGCGAAGAGCGCGGCGGAGTTCGGCGCCCTCGTTCACCATTCAGGGGAGGAGTACATATATGTCCTGGAAGGCGGCATCAAGGTGCTCACCGAATTCTACGATCCGGTGGTTCTCGGCGTCGGGGAATCCATTTATATCGACAGCAAGATGGGGCACGCCTATGTCACGGACGAAGGCTGCGAGGAAGCCACGGTCCTTGGCGTGTGCTCGAGTCCCGACGAGAGCCTCATGGAGTCATTGATGTCGCTGCACGGCGATGTAATACCCACCCCTTCGCTCAAACCACCGGATCGCCCGCGCCCCTTGGGCAAGTCGACCAAGTTCCGAAGGAAGTAGGCGTCGCTTAGAATCAGGATCGCGACCCATGACGATCAGGCGGACGCTGCAGGGGTGGTACAGGTTTCTCTGGGTGGCATTGCTGATGATCGGCGCGCTGGGCAGAGCGTGGCAGGACACCGGCCATAACCACGCGTTTCGGATCGGCGCCATCAGCATTCTGCTTGCCTTCGTCCTGCTGCTCTTCGCCTTCGGCTTTCGCTGCCCCCGTTGCCGCGCAACCCTGGTGCACAAAGCGCCCGGTATCCTGATGCAGGGCGGAACAGCCTTCTGCCCGGCCTGCGGCGTCAGCTTGGATGAGCTGCGGGACAGCCCGGGCAACCTTCGAAAGTGAGTGTCAGCGCGGGCGTCGAACCGGCTAACTCGCGATTGTGCCGGCCTGACCGGACGGGGGCTGCTTCGCAGCCGCTGCCTTGTCCTTCATTTTCTCTCGATGATGCTCGATCACGCACCCCGCGGCCGCTCCAACGATGGCGTGATGCCCCGCCATGTGACCGACAACGCCCCCGACCGCCGCGCCTTTCAAGCAACCTTTGGCGCCGCCAATTTCAGGCAGCAGGGCCAAAAGCAGTGCCAATCCCAAACCAACGATGACTTTGGACATGTTCATTCCCAGAAGAACCGAGGTGCCTATAGAACCCTGCCGGCGCGCAAAAGTTGCAACGAATGCTACTGGCGGTCCTGCGCGGCGATACATGTCATGCCGGCGTTGCTCACGCAACCGTGCGAACGCACACTGCATCCAAGGAGGATGGCATGAGAGTGGCAATCGCGGGAGAAGGTGCTCGCATTATTGCGAGCGTGAAGCGCTTGATGAAGGCACGGTCGATTACCTACAAGGAATTGGCCGGCAGAATCAAGCTCGCCGAGATTTCCGTCAAACGCATCTTTTCGCAGTCATCACTCAGTCTCGCCCGGCTGGAGCAGATTTGTCAGGCACTTGAGGTCAGCATTCACGACATCACGCGCCTGGCCGGAGAACAAACGGCAGATGCGCCCGAATCGGTGAGCCTGGAACAGGAGTCGGCGCTGGCGGCCGACCCGAATCTTCTTGCTTGCTACTACCTGATAGCCAACGGCCGGAGCGGTCCTGAGATTTGCTCGGAGTTCGGCGTCGACGAAATGAGTGTCCGTCGTTGGATGGTGAGATTGCACTCCCTCGGATTGGTCGTGCTGCTCTCTAAGATGCGGGCCCGAGCGCGCACCGGATCGTCGATCGCGTGGCGGAAGGACGGGCCGGTGAGACAGATCTACGAGCGACAAGTCCGTCAGGAATACCTGCAATCGACCTTCAGCGGGCCGCACGATGCCATGTTCTTGAGATCCGCCGAGTTGTCGGAAGCGTCGTGCCGCGTGCTGCTGCGAAAGCTCGAGCGCCTTGCGGTCGAATTTCGCGACCTGGCTGATCTGGATCGCGCGCTGCCTGCGGCCGAGAAGCGCAGCATGGGCGTTCTACTCACCGCTCGACCCTGGGTTTTCTCGATATTCGAGACCGCACGTCAGCGCGCAATTCGTTGAGTGCTGTCGGCCGCGCAGGCCGCCGCCGACATGTCCCGACCGCGGCTACCTGTAGAAGTAGGGGTCGAGGACCAAAACCTCGGTGATGTGTCCCACGGGAAGCTTGCTGCGGCCGGCGGTGCGGCGAATCGCCTCGGGCGAAGGCCCATCGTAGATGCAGAAAGTCTTCTTCCTGTCGGCACTCACATAGGAGTGAACCCATGTGACCTGATCGGCGAGATTGCTCTCGACGACCGCCAAACAGGCCTTGGCGCCCGTCTCATCGATCGGAATCCGGAGTCCGTCCGGAAAGTCTCTTTCGACTACGTAGCGTGGCATGAGGGTACTCCATTGTTGTTTTGGACGCAGACGCCACAAAGACTACCGGCGCGGATCGCGCGCAGAACCGGTTGGTCCACCCAAATTATGCTTCTGGAACCCCTATATTGGGCCACCCGTACCCAGAATCTTCGCGTGGGCCGATAATGTATCGCCGCCATGGATCTACTGGAACGCCAAGTTCAGCTCGGGGAATTGTCGCAGCATCTGCGTGATGCGGGGTCGAGCGCCGGAAAAATAGTATTCGTGAGCGGCGAAGCCGGGGCCGGCAAGAGCACGCTGGTGGAGGAGTTCGCGCAGCAGGCGACCCGCGCCACGCGGGTGCTGTGGGGCTACTGCGACGCTTTGCAAACCTCGCGAGTGTTGGGGCCGGTCAACGAGGTGCTCGCCGGACTTTCGTTGTCGCCCGACACGCCCCGCGAATCTGATCTGCCGCGGGAGCAACTGTTCTCCCGGCTGTTCGAGCGATTGTCCGCACCCAACCCGCTCAGTATCGTTGTTCTGGAGGATCTGCATTGGGCCGACGAGGCCACTCTCGACTTCGTACGATTTCTTGGCCGTCGAATTCAGCGCACTCGTTGCCTGCTGATCGCGACCCATCGTGATGACGAACTCGCACCCACGCATCCTCTGCGCGGAGTCCTCGGGGAACTGACGGGAAAGCACACCGTGCGAATCCATGTCCCCATACTGTCGTTCCGCGCAGTCGAGCAGCTTGCTCAGGGCACGGGCTGCGATGCGCGCCAGGTGTACGATGTGACCGGAGGCAATCCTTTCTTCGTGCGCGAGCTCCTGTGCGCCCCGATGGATGCCGTGCCCGGGACCGTGCGGGATGCCGTGCTGGCGCGCCTCATGCAGTGTTCCCCGGCCGGGCGCGAGGTCGCGGAGCTCGTTTCGTTGCTCCCCGGCAGGACCGAACCGTGGCTTACGCGGGCGATTCTCGGCGATTTCGGCGCCGGCGCGGATGAGGTGGTCGAGCGCGGATTGTTGCGATTTCACGAGGGTGCGCTTGCCTTTCGCCATGAATTGGGTCGCCTCGCAGTCGCGAGCGCGATTCCGCGTGCCAGTGCCCAGGCCCTTCATGCGAGCATTCTGCGCACGCTCATCGAGCACAATGCCGATGTTTCGCAGCTGGTTCACCATGCGTTGCATGCGCAGGACGTCAAGGCATTGCTCGAATACGCCCCGCGGGCCGCACAGCAGGCGGCAGCTGCGGGCGCCCATCGCGAAGCGGTTGCTCATCTGACGACCGCATTGCGTTTCGTCGATGCATTGAGCATCCCGGAACGCGCGCAGCTGTTTGAACTGCATGCCATCGAGTGCAACGTGACGAATCAGGTTTCCGAGGCTCTCGCTTCGGCGACCCGGGCGCTGGCGCTGTGGCGCGAATGCGGTGATGCTCAGGCCCAGGCTCGCGTACTGCTGCTGATTGGACGGCAGTATTGGAAGTCCGGCCAAAATATCCTCGCCAATCGGCACGTCGGCGACGCCATCGCGCTGCTCGAAACGCTGCCTCGCGGGCGGGAGCTCGGCATGGCCTACAGCGCACGTTCGCAACTGGCGATGACCAGCGATGAGATGGACGAAGCGCTTGAGTATGGGAAGCGTGCCCTTGAGTTTGCCGCGCAGTTCGACGACCACGGCGTGCGGGCGCACGCTCTCAACAACATGGGTACGGCGCTGCTGGAATCCGACAACGCCAGCGGGCTCGCCAAGCTGGAAGAAGCCCTGGCGGTCGCGCTCGAGCATGATCTGCATGATCACGCGGGGCGTGCCTACGCCAACCTCGTGAGCAGTTCGGTGCGTCATCGCCTGATTAAGTTGGGATTGCGCTACCTGCCCGAGGGCATCGAGTACTGCGAAGTGCACGACGTGCAGGACTCACTTTTATATACCCGTGCTTACGGAGCGCACTTCGAACTCAACGGCGGTCATTGGGACAGGGCTGCCGAGGTCGGGGCGGAACTCATTGAGCACCACACCCTGGCGATTGCCCAACGGGTCCCTGCCCTGCTCGTGCTCGCCCTCGTTCGTGCGCGGCGCGGCGATCCTCGGGTGGATCCGCTCCTCGATGAGGCCCTGCAACTCGCACTGCAGACCGGTGAATTCCAGCGCATCGGACCCGTCGCCGCAGCCCGGGCGGAGCTTGCCTGGTACCGCGGTGATCTGCAGCGCGTCGCCGCCGAAGCGGCGGTCGGACTCAAGGCGGCAGCGGGACGTCGGGATCGCTGGATTCCGGGCGAGCTCGCCTACTGGGGTCACTGCGGCAGTCCGACGGTGGAACCGACCACCCCCATTGCCGAGCCCTATCAGCTCATGATCGACGGTGATTGGGAGCGCGCCGCAGCCGCCTGGCAATTGTTGGGTGCGCCTTACGAGCGCGCGCTCGCGTTGGCCCAGGGGCCGGAGGAAGCGTTGCGCGAGTCACTGGTCATCTTGGAGCAATTGGGCGCCGGTCCGCTCGCCGCCATCGTGCGCCAGCGCCTGCGCGAGTTGGGGGTGCGCGGAATTCCCCGCGGGCCGCGCGCCTCGACGCGCAAGAACCCGGCCGGACTGACCTCACGCGAAGTCCAGGTGCTGCGACTGCTGGTCCGTGGACACACCAACAGCGAGCTCGCCCATCGATTGCACATCTCGGCAAAGACAGTCGATCACCACGTCTCTTCGATTCTCGACAAGCTCGAAGTCCGCTCGCGGACCGAGGCGGTCGCGGCCGCGTTCGGGCTCGGCATCCTCAAGACGGACGATTGAGCCCGCGAACGGGAGGACGGTGGAATCCACCGTCCTGTGGATTGCCTACCGCTTGGCCCCGGTGAGCGCCTGATAGTAGGCGGTCAGCGCCGGCGCATTGACGTCGCCGACCGCGCGGGCAATCGCCTGCTCCCGGCAATGGTCCGAAATCGCGCGCATTTCCATCAGCCAATTGTACTGCGGCAAACATACCTCCCGAGCGGCCGACCTGATCCGCGTGTACAGCACGGCCGCACCTTGGCTGTGCGTCAGATCGAGATCGGCGAATTTGACCACGCGCGAGGGGCTGTCATCTAATGACACCTGTGACGTGGAGACCGCGGCGAAAGAACTCAGCGACGTTGCAAACAAGGAGCACGCAACGACGGTCCTCAGTTTCATATAACGGATCATGGCACTCATCTCCTGGTGTACCGGATGATTTCCGGGCAACGCAAAGGCTACGCGGGGGCACCCCTTCGCGAAGCAGGGATCCTCCCCATTTTTTGCCTGTGACACCCTCAGATGTTCCCCAGGTTGGGAACCGCTAGAAGCGCTTGGAGAAACCCACGGTCACGCCATGCGGCAGGATCGCCACGCTAATGGGGGTGGTCCGCGTGGTGCTCCAGTAGCCGACCGCAGTGCCGAGCGCCCAGCCTGCAATCACATCGGTTTGCCAATGCGCCTGGCTCTTCAAACGCGCCACCGCGTCATAGGCAGGCAGCAACTCCATACACCACACCCAGGGATGTTCGCGGGCGTAATTTGCAATGAAGGGTGTGACGAAACTTGCCTGCAGAGTGACCTCGCCGCTGGGAAAGCTCTCATAGCCGCTTCCCTGAAACCATAGATTCGGGTCGTTGCCCTGATAAGGGCGGGCGCGGCTGAACGCGCGTTTCATGATCTGCGCACTGATTCCAGAGATCACAGATGCGTCAACCGTTTGCCAGAACGTATGTCCCAATTCGTTATCGTTTCCGTACCACAAGCTGCCGACGATCTCAGCAGCGATGACGCCGTTTTGCAACGCGTTCTGATACTTGCGGGCCCAGATGCCGCTTTGGTCCAGCGGCAGCTCATGATCGAGCCCGGCGAAAGCGGGCCCCGATGTCAGAACGAATAACAACACAAACGATCGCAATCGATGCGCGGGACTCACTGGCATGCGGTGTCCTGATGGTTGATTGTTACTTTGCACTACAAAGTATATGTCAATTTGCCCCCGGCGCCAGAATTTAGTTGTCCGCGGGTTCGCGAAGGAAATTTCCTACTCAACGCATCCAACCACACCGCCCCATCGAATAAGGTCCATCAGACACTCATTTCGAGGGCGACGGTCATCAAAGCGACATGGGTTATTGCGGCCGCGGCCGCTGCCGTCGCAGCGTTGCCCGCCGCACACGCGACCGAAGCCGCTCAACCCCTGGACGCCATCACGGTGGTCGCAAACGGCGGCCGCCACGGCCGTTCTCGACGTGGCCGAGAGGCTGGCACAGACGCGGGGATACAATGGTTTCAGCTACGCCGATATCGCGACCGAACAGGGCGTCACCAAGGCCAGTCTTCACTACCACTTCCCGTCCAAGGCGGATCTGGGGCATGCGCTGATCGGGCGCTACCGCACGCTATTCGGTGCTGCGCTCGAGGCCATCGACCAGCGGGGCGAGGGCCCGCGCGCGCGGCTGCAGCGGTATGTCGGACTCTACAATTCAGTCTTGAGCAATGAACGCATGTGTTTGTGTGGAATGCTTGCGGCGGAATATGCGACGCTTCCGGCGCGCCCATGCAAAAAGCCAATCAACGGGCGCGCGTGCTTTTGAGCACGCTCGAGGGCGCCATGCTGGTCGCGCGTTCGTACGGCAATCCTCGTCGTTTCCAGGCGGCGGCGAGTTATCTGCTGGCGGACTTGGGCTCCGTTTCGCGTCGCACTTAGAATTTGTAGCTGAACTGCACTCCCAGCACCCTCGGCCTGGTAATGGTCTCCGCCGGCACGAACTGCGTGCTCGAGGTGAACACACTCTTGATCACATTGGTCAGGTTTTGGGCGTACAGCTCCGCCGTCCACGCATCCTTCGCGATTCCGGCGGATGCGTCGAATTGAGAGATCGCAGGATTTTCAAACCGCAGCTGTGTCGTGCTCACCTGCCCATTCGCCGAGAGCGGCGGGTTGCTGCCTGATTGGGTGAATGAATGGCCGGTGTGCGTGGCGCCGGCTTGCACGAAACTATGGTAGGAATCCATCGCCCACTCGTACCGCAATCGCATGTTGAACTGCAGCGGCGGAGAATTGGCCGCGGGACTGCCGGGAGGACCATAGGGATTCTGGACGCTCAGGATGGGCTGCCCATATGCGGCCTTGGATGCCGCGTTCTCGGGCAACAGCAGATCGGGATTGTTGGCGATCAGGTAGGGAGAGTTGGTCTGTTTGCTCGAGTTCCAGGCACCGCCTCCCTGAAACGTCAGGCCCGGGGCGATGACCGCGACAATGGACGTTTCCACACCGCGAATCCGGTAATCCGGTCCATTCGTGCCGAAGCCGACATTGCCGAGCACTCCCGGATCGAAGAAGTTGACCTGCACATTTTTCCAGTCTTCCTGATAGACGGCGCCGTTCCACTGAAAATGACGATCGAAAAATTCGGTTTTCCAGCCGATCTCATTGTTGGTCAGATTGTCGGAAGTTAATGCCAGCGGGGAGCAGTACAGCGGGACACCGTGGGCGTCCTGGATGTAGCAGGCGGAATTCCGATTGAACGCGCCGGGGCGGAAACCCTGTGACCACGTGTAGTACACCAGCGCATCCGGCGTGACATGCCAGGTCAGATTGGCGCGGCTCTTGAAACCCTTGTAGTGCGTGTGAAGGTTTTCGGCATCGAGATTGGTGGCGTAGTTCAGGCAGGGAGCCGGGCCCGCCTCATAACAGTAGAAACTACCGGTCACCGCCCCAGTTTCGGTATTGTCAAAATCGTAATAACGCGTGCCGGCCGTCACGGTCAACACCTTCGGAAGGAGGTCGAAGTCCAGCGAGGCGAACAGTGCGGTCTGTTTGTAGCCGCGATGGACGTCGTTGAAGAAGGAAACATTGTCGTTGCGCGTCGTGGGATCGGACGCGGACGAACCCGGGGCCGGCCCAACATTGGTCAAGCATCCGACCGTCACTGTGTCGGTACAGGGCGGCAGGGTCTTGTACTGCCAGTTCAGCTGATCTTCAATCTTGAGTTGCTCCCAAAAGGCGCCGACGATGCCGCGAAAGCGCCAGTCATCCGGCGTGCTGACCCGTATTTCGTGGCTTTGGTGGGAGTTATGCTCCTTCTCGGTCCACACGGCGCTCGGCGAATAGCACTTCGACGCGATACCGTTCGCCGGCTCGGCGCCATGGCATTGGTAGTAATCCGCGTACAAGCCGCGCGCATAGTTGGTGTAGTCCTGAATCTGACTCACATTGCGCGTGAGATACGCACCCGTATACACCGCCTTGAGGTCCCCGATCCGCCCATTGATGGTCCACGCGGTATTGCTGAATTGGTCCTTGTTGAAGGAATTGTTGAACAGCGTCACCGACTGCTTCGGGAGCGGCACGCCGTCGGAACTGTTCGGCATCTGATAGAACACACCGTCGGCGTTGATGGTCTGGTAGCTCTGAGTGATCAGGACGTTCCAGTCCGAATTGATGTCCCACAGAGCGGACGCGCGCAGCCCTTGGTAGGTGACCGGGTTGATCGCCCTCGCCGCAATGGCGTAGTTGTTGATGGCGACGCTGTCGGGCGGGACCTGACACGCGGGGACGCCCCCGGGAACGCAGTCCGACGGATACCCACCAAAACCCTTTTGGGCGATGCCGAGATCGGTGTCCTTGCGGGTGAAGGTGCCCGGCACATTATTGATGTAGCCGCCCCTCCGGTCATTGTAGATGACGGCGCGGACCGCGAGCGTATCCGCGATCAGCGGCAGATTGATGACCGCGGTGATGTCGGTGTTGGGGTCGCCGCCCGCGGTGATGCCGTAGCCAGCGGACACGCTGCCCTCGGTGACGTTCATCTTCGGCTTGTTGGTAATGTAGCGGATGACACCGGCCTGGGCGCCGGCGCCGAACAAGGTTCCCTGAGGTCCTTCGAGGACTTCGATGCGCTCCAGGTCGGCAGCGTAGACGTCCAGGTTGCGGCCCGGCAATTGGCCGGATTGATCGTCCAGATAGATAGCGACATTGGGAAATCCGGTGATCGAACCTCCGGATTGGGTGCCGTTGCTTCCGGCACTCAAGCCGCGCATGAAGATTTCCGTTTGACCCGGCCCGACGGTCGTCGCCGTCACGTTGGGAAGATACTTGATGAAGTCACTGAATGTGGCGACATTCAATTGCTCCAAAGTTTCCGCCGTGAGCGCCTGGATGGCGATCGGTACGTTTTGAATATTTTCTGTGCGGCGCTGCGCTGTGACCGTGATTTCTTGAATCTGGTCGCTGGCTGAACTCGTGTCTGAATTCGCCGCCGTGGCATGACCGAACGTGCCGCTGCCGAGAACGGCGGCGATCGCGTAGGACAATTTCGAGTGTGAATGCATGGTGTATCCCGTTCTACTTATTGGAACCAATTGACACACTCCCCCGTGAACCCCAGGCGGCGGTGTTTTTTCAAGCTGATTAACTGTTGTTCCCTGTCCGCTCTTGCCCCGCCGACCATCCCGTCGGCAGAAGTACTTGTTATCATAGATTTAACTGGCATGGAAGAATATTGCGCGGCAAGCAACGACTGGGACCCACCGGCCCCGTTTCGGTACAGCGCTGTCGCCTAAGTCGGGCCGGATCCCGGCATCCGGCACGCGGACACCCGATGGATCTCGAAGTCCTTTGGCTATCTCAACGATTGGCTGGAGTTGATGCGCTTCAAGTTCTCGGCCGCCCGCCAGTAATCCTTGCTTGCTTGCCGCAGTTGCAACTTGTGCAGCTCCGTCACGTCAATGGGCCCCTCTTTCGTTTCCTGGACGAGTCGCAGCACGCGGCCCGATTCGATGGCCTCCAGCTGTTCATCTGCTTCGCGCTTGCGCATTTCGAAATACTCGACGATGTTCATTTGGATGGCCCCTTGATGCCAGCCCAGGGTCTCTGACGATATGTCCGCCTAGGA
Organism: uncultured Gammaproteobacteria bacterium; assembly: GCA_963811115.1. GTDB lineage: Bacteria > Pseudomonadota > Gammaproteobacteria > Steroidobacterales > Steroidobacteraceae > Bog-1198. The sequence continues at coordinate 869,622 of CAWEQB010000012.1, read as the reverse complement.
TCTGTGACCATTGTAAGTATTAGCGCCCGTTGGTGGCCAGGGCAACTGCTGTCGCAAAAATCGCACATGAACTATGCATGGAAAAGTGGGCCTATAATCGATGCATATCGCTGCGGTGCGAGGTGCCAAGAGCATGAGTGAACCGACCATCAGATTTCCTGTTACCTGCCCCGAGTGCGGGACGGAACGACTCAATGAATTTCCCGCCGCCGAAGTGGCGGACGCTTTGCAGAGGCGAAGCAGCATCTGCTTAGTGGCGACATGCCACGACATGATTTGGGATGCCTCCGAGTTGGAACTCGAGCAGATCAGCGAGTATCTGGGGGCGACCTGCATGGAGCCCGCCTGCGCTGAGGCTGGCTGGTAGCACAGCGTCCCCAAAAATATTCTGCTGCGTCACCTCGCTTGACGCAGGTATCTCCTGCGACGTAGCCTAAATGCGAAATCTTTTTCGCTATACGAAAACAACCAGAGATACATCCATGGCCAATATCCTCGTGGTCTACTACAGCAGCTACGGACACATTGAGATCATGGCGCGAGCGCAGGCGGAGGGGGCCGCGCGGGTGGCCGGCACCCAGGTTACCGTCAAGCGGGTACCCGAGCTCACGCCGCGCGATGTCGCGGCAGCCGCCGGCTTCAAGCTCGATCAAACGGCGCCGATCGCGGAACCCTCCGAACTCGCCAACTACGATGCCATCCTGTTCGGAACTCCGACGCGCTTTGGCAACATGGCTTCGCAAATGCGGAACTTCTTGGACCAAACCGGCGCGCTGTGGGCGACCAATGCGTTGGTCGGCAAGGTCGGCAGTGTTTTCTCGAGCACTGCGAGTCAACATGGCGGCCAGGAAACGACCATCACCTCGTTTCATAGCACCCTGCTTCATCACGGCATGATCATCGTCGGATTACCCTACAGTTGTGAGGGTATTACCACCATGCGCGAAGTCACCGGCGGCACGCCGTATGGCGCTACCTGCGTCACGGGTTCCGGCAGCGAAGCCCGCATGCCGAGCACTCTGGAACTCAACATGTGCCGCTTCCAGGGTGAACACGTGGCCCGCATCACCAGCCGCTTGGTGGCAGGCGCCGCGAAATAATCCATGAAACTGCTTCCCACCACCATCGTCGGCAGCTACCCACAGCCTGAGTGGCTCATTGACCGCGCCAAACTGGCGGGCCGCTTTCCGCCCCGCGTGCGTGCCCGGGAGTTATGGCGCATCGCGCCGGAATTTCTTCAGGAAGCACAGGACGATGCGACAATCATGGCGATCAAGGCGCAGGAAGACGCCGGCATCGACATCATCACCGACGGCGAGATGCGGCGCGAAAGTTACTCGAATCGGTTTGCAACGGCGCTCGAGGGTGTGGATATCGACAATCCCGGCAGCGCGCTCGATCGCAGCGGCCATCCGAATCCGGTGCCAAGGGTCGTCGGCAAGATTCGGCGGCGGCATGCCGTGGAAGTCGATGACGTTCTGTTCCTGCGGCGCCATACGGACCGCCAAATAAAAATTTCTGTGCCGGGCCCCTTCACCATGGCTCAGCAGGCCCAGATCGATCACTACGGCGGCAGCCGGGAACTGGCCGCCATGGACTATGCGATCGCGGTCAATGAGGAAATTCGTGACCTGTTCAAGGCGGGTGCGGATGTCGTGCAAATCGACGAGCCGTACATGCAGGCGCGTCCCGAGGAGGCGCGCGCATGGGGCCAAAAGGCACTAAATAGGGCACTCGAGGGTGTTGCCGGCGTGACGGCGGTGCATATTTGCTTTGGCTATGCTGCGATCATTCACACCCGCCCCAGCGGCTACTCATTTCTGCCGGAATTGCAAAACTGCACCTGCCGCCAGATCTCGATCGAGACTGCGCAATCGAACCTCGATTGCTCGGTGCTCAAGGCGCTCGCGGGAAAGACCATCATGCTCGGCGTCATCGATCTCTCCGATATGCAGGTGGAAACGCCCGCCGTCGTTGCCGCCCGCATTCGCCGCGCGCTGCCCTTCATGAAGGCTGAGAACATCGTCGTGTGCACCGATTGCGGAATGAAATATCTGCCGCGGGATGTGGCTTACGGAAAGTTGCAGTCCATGGTCGCAGGAGCCGACATCGTTCGGCGGGAACTGACCGGCGGCTAGCGCGCCAGGGCGTCGGGAATCGTGCTGTACACGGCGTCGCGGAACGCCTTGTGCAGGGGCACCTTGCCGAACGGCTTGTATTGGGTGAACAACACGGCCGTGATCTTATTTTTTGGGTCGACCCAGAACAGCGTATCCGCCGCGCCATCCCAGAAAAATTCGCCAACGGCGCCGGAGGCTTCCTGCGCATTCACGGGCGGCCGAATTCGCACGGCAAAATCGATGCCGAATCCGACCTGACCCTTGGTCGGCAGCCAGGATGTCTCGATCACCTCCGCGGGCATCGCGTCGGTCGCCATGAGCCGGATGGTTTCGGGCTTCAGAATCCGCACCCTGTCGAGTTCGCCGCCGTTTTGCAGCATGCGCGCGAAGCGCATGTAATCGTCGAGCGTCGACACCAGCCCCCAGCTGCCGGGTTTCAGCGGCCAATCGCGGCTGTTGAATTCACGGGCCTCAGCGTCCGGGACGCGCGACAGCGAGCCATCCTCGTGCCATTCGTACAGCGCCGCCAGGCGCGTCTGATCCTGCGCCCGCAATGTGTAGCGCGTGTTCTTCATGGCCAGCGGCTTGAATATTTTCTGTTGCAGGTACTGCTCGAACGACATGCCCGAGAGGCGCTCGACCAAGAGCGCCTGCACATCGACCGACGGACCGTACAGCCAGCGGGATCCGGGTTGAAACAGCAAGGGCACGGAGCCGAGCACCCTGGCTTCCGCCGCGAGCGAGTGGTTGATGTTGGTCGGGTCGGCGGCGCGATAGATTGCCTCGACCGGCGAGTGATCGGCGTCGCCGTAAAAGCCAGCCGTGTGGCGCGTGAGATCGCGGATGGTCACCGGCCGCCGCGGCGCTTCATAGACGGCATTTCCGTGCGCGTCCGTTCCGGCGTAGACCTGCAGATGGGCGAACTCCGGGGCATATTTGACGAGCGGATCATCGAGCTGGAATTTTCCGGCTTCGTACAATGACATCAGGGCGACGCCGGTAATCGGTTTGGTCATCGAAAAAATCTGCACCAGAGTGTCGCGGGTCATGGGTTTGCCGGCCTCGCGGTCAGCCTGGCCGAAGGCGCCAAAGTACACCTCGTGGCCGTCCTGGTAGACCAAGGCGGAGACCCCGACCAAGGCCTTGGATTCGATGAAGCCCTGCAAGGCGCCGTCGATCTTGGCCTTGTCGACGACGCCTGCGCCGAGCGCCCACTGCCATCCGAACGCGGCCGCGAACACGGCGCCCGCCAATATCGCTTGCGTGCCTATGTTCTTCATGCGCCTACCCTACCGCGGCTTGATCTTTGTGGCCAGCCGCCACACACTCCCGCGCTCATTGGTCGGGAGTTGCGGACATGGGCTCGCGTCGCGAATTCATCGTGCAGGTCGCGGCCGTCGCCGCATCGCCCTTCATCAGCACCCGCGTGACCCATGCGCGGGCCGACGCCGCGAAACGCAAACTCGGATTCGCGCTGTGCGGGCTCGGCAGCCTGAGCACCTATCAAATAGCTCCGGCGCTGCAGAAAACCGCCAACTGTCGTCTGGCGGGAATCATTACCGGCACGCCCGCAAAGGCCGTCAAATGGCGCGCCGAGTACGGCATTGCGGAAAAGAACATCTACAGCTACGAGACCATGCATCGTATCGCCGAAAACCCGGACATCGATGTGGTCTACGTCGTGACGCCGAACGCCCTGCATTTGGACAACGCACTGGTTGCGGCACGCGCCGGCAAGCATGTCTTTTGCGAAAAGCCCATGGAGGTTTCAGTCGAGCGCTGCCAGCAGATGATCGATGCCGTCAAATCCGCCGGCCGCGTCCTCGGCATTGGCTACCGCTGCCGGTTCGAGCCGCATCACCTGGAATGCGTGCGCATCGCTCGTGAAAGGGAGTTCGGTGCGCCCAAGCTCATCGATGCACATTTCGGCAATTACATGGTGCCCTCGAACGCGGGGCCCCCGGTCTGGCGATTGAATCGCGCATTGGCCGGCGGCGGGCCTCTGATGGACGTGGGCATCTATGCTCTGCAGGCGACCCGCTATTTGACGGGCGAGGAACCCACGTGGATTTCGGCCACCACGACCCAGGGCGACCCGGCGCGATTCTCGGAAGTCGAGGAATCGGTGGTCTGGCAGGCCAAATTTCCGGGTGGCGCCGTCAGTCATTGCGGCAGCAGCTACAACACCGCCGGCATCGGCTACTTCCGCGTGATTGCCGAACGCGGTTGGTTCGCCCTGGAACCGGCCTTCAACTACGACGGCATCCGGGGTATGCGCAGCGATGGCAAGGCGATCGATCGGCCGGCAACCGACCAGTTCGCCGTGGAGATGGACGACTTCGCCCGCTGCATCATGGAAGGGAAGGCCACGCGCGTGCCGGGCGAAGAAGGCCTGCGCGACGTGCGCCTCATGATGGCCATTTACGAATCGGCGCGAACCGGCCTGCCCATCAGCCTGTGACGCTCGGTGAATTCGCTCCACTGGGTTCGCGCCTACGGGATCGCGAGTTCGAAGGGACCTGCGGGCAATCCGGACTGATCATAGAGATTGCAAACCGGGGCGTCGCCCCAGCAGAAGCGAACCCGTGTCGGCGTAACTTCATGGCCTGCATCGAGCAACACTCCATGATCCGACTGCAGCGCGGCGTCGACGAAACGGCAGGACGCCTGGGTCGCACCGCACAGTTCGAATCCGATCGGCTTGCCGGCACTGTAGGTGACCAACCGGCCCTCGACATCCGCGAACTCGACCGCGATGCCATTCGGCCCGCGGCGCGCCGCGACCGGTGCGGGACCGGAAGGTGAAATCGCCTCGCCGTATATCAAGTGGCGCGCGGCTCGTGCGAGCCTCCGGCCGACCTCCTGTTTATTGGGCGGATGTAGTTCGGAGCGATCGCCGACATCGATGGTCACCACCAATGCGGCGTGCGGATCGTTCGCCACGGCGCGACGCTGTGCTTCGCGCAGGCTCGCCCAATCGGATGCGGCCGGCACCGCCCGGGGCGCTCCGAAATTCGGCAGCTCGACCACGAGAAAGGGAAGTTCGGCGCCGAATTCCCGCCGCCAATCGCTCATGAGTCCGGCCAGCAGCTTTTGATACTGTCCGGCGCTGTTGGTGTTGGATTCACCTTGATACCACAGCACGCCGCGCAAGGCGTACGGTTCGACCGGCGCAATCATGGCATTGTGCAGGCTGGTGAGACCGCCGATGGATTCCCAGGGCGCGCGCGGTGGATATCCCATGCTTTCGGGAACGAACTGGTAGCGCCAATCGCCGCCCAAGGGAACCGAGCTGCCGTCGGCGAAGCGCAGTGCCATATGATCCTTGGGTCCATACATGCCGCCCGCATCCCAGGTGCTCAGCACATTGACGACGATGGAATTCTCGCCGGCGTGCAGAACGCCGGCGGGCAGCGGGTACGTGCGTTCGGTACCCCAGCCAAATGAATTGCCGATGGCGCGCTCGTTCACCCAGGTCTCATCGACTTCATCGATGGCGCCCAAGGACAGCGATGCTGTCATTGCCGCCTGTTCCGCGGTGAGTGCGACATTGCGCCGGAACCACACCATGCCATCGTGATTGGCGAGTTCGCGCACGCTCCAGGTCTTCCAATCACGCATGGGCTCCGGAACATCGTGCCAATTCACAGGATCCGCGATTTCGCTCTTCCAAGGCTCCGAGCCGGCCGGCGCGTGCGCGCGCCACCAACTCTTCCACAGGTCGGCCAGGCTTTGATTTCCGGCATTCGAATCGCGCGCATACAAACGCAGCAGGTCGAGGCGCTCGTCGAATCCGCCGAGGGCGCGCAACCCCGCCTCGCTGAACCAGGTCTCAATGCTCGACCCTCCCCACGATGCGTGAATCAAGCCCATCGGCACTGCAACGTTCTTCTGCAATTCACGCGCGAAGTAGTAACAGGCCGCGGAAAAATCGCGAATGACCGCGGGCTCCGCGGCAGACCAGGTCACGGGTGCCGCAAACTCCTTGAGCACAGTCGGACTATTGGCATGCGCGACGGTGAGAACACGGATCGAATCATTGGTCGCGCCGGCGATTTCACGCGACGCATTGAGCGTGGCGGACACCGGCAACTCCATGTTCGACTGGCCGGAACAAAGCCAGACATCGCCCACCAGCACATCGGAAACCGCCTGTCTGGCGCCGGATTGCGCGCGTACGTTGAGCGTATAGGGGCCGCCGGCGCTCATGGCAGGCAGTATCAGCTGCCAATGGCCGGATGCGTCGGCGCGCGTTTGAATCGTGGCGCCGGTCAATGAAACGGCGACTTGATCCCCGGGTCTCGCGTCGCCCCAGACCGGGACGGGCTTGTCCCGCTGCAGGACTGCGTGATCCTGAAACATTGCATCCAACAAAGGTCGGGTGGGCGCCGCGGCAGCAGCGCCGTGCGCCGTGGCCGCCGCCAAAATCATCGCCGCCAAGATCATCGCCCCCAGCATCGCCCGTCGATCAATGGACATTCCATCCTCCGCACTCAAGCTTGAATCCGCGGCATGGTACCGCTATCGCCGGAACGGCGCAGCCGTCCATCCCGGATTGCCCGGCGCGTAGATGAAGGACCGCGCCTCGTATTCCTGCAGCGAGTGCACCGGCGGCGCAACCCCTGGGGGAAAGGGCCGCCCGGACAGACTCTGAAAGTACGCCAGCGTCGCGTCCCGCCACCATTGGGCTTCTTTTTCCTGAATGGCGAGGAATGCCGCGGTTTGCGCGTAGCGCTCCGCGTCCACGTAGGGCGCAAGCTCAACCCATGTTTTGCGCATTTGCCGCACATACTCGACGCCGCGGGTGTAGTGCATCACGAGCTCGTCCCACAGCGTTGCGCCGGAGGTCATGCGATGGTCCCACGGTACGTGATGAAACCACAGCAAGAACTTCTCGGGCGTGAGTTCGACATTGTTGAACATCGCCGCCACCGGCGGCGAATATTGCGTGACCGCCCCGCTGCCGCCGGTGCTGCGATCGAAGCCGATGCCTTGCGCGTCGGCGCGGTGGTAGTACGGAGGCGTCCAGTCGGCGCGCGAACCTCCGCCTTGCCACGCTCCCGGCCCGTAGTGATGCCCGCTTGCCATGAGATGCGCAAGTCCGAGCGGAGTCATGTAGTCGACTGCGGCCTCGCGTGATCCCATCATCATGGCGACCGCAGGACCCACGAATCCGGAATCGTTGGAGAATGTCATACGGGCCCATTCTTCGGCGATGTCGCGTGCGGCATAGGTGGGATCCCACGCGAGCCGTCCGAATGCGTACCAATTGGCCTGGTCGAAGTGCGAACCGGTCCAGTCGCGGTCGGCACCCACGTTCGAGACGCCGGCCATTCCGGTGTGCGCGTAACCGTGGAGCGACCCGTCGATCACCTTGCCGACGGTCGAGCCCGGACCGTTCGCCCGGGTGTCGGTGCGCAGCACCTCCTCGTACAGCGGGCCGAGGTACACCAGATGGGTGGCGAATCCGAGGTATTCCTTGGTGATCTGCATCTCGAGCATCAGGGGAGTTCTGGGCATCGCGCCGAACAGTGGGTGAACCGGCTCGCGCGGCTGAAAATCGATGGGGCCATTCTTGACCTGCAGGAGCACATTCTGGTCGAACTTGCCGTCGAGCGGCACGAACTCCGCATAAGCCTGCTTGGCACGATCTTCGGACGCCTTGTCCGAGTAGACGAAGGCCCGCCACATCACGATGCCGCCATGCGGAGCGAGTGCGGCCGCAATCATGTTGGCGCCGTCGGCATGCGAACGCCCGTAATCCTGAGGCCCCGGCTGGCCTTCGGAATTGGCTTTGACCAGCAGCCCGCCGAAATCGGGGATGAAGCGGTAGATCTCATCTGCCTTGCGCTGCCACCACAGACGCACGGCCGGATCCAAAGGGTCGGCCGTGTGCAGGCCGCCGATTTCCATCGGCGCCGTGTATCGCGCCGTCAGATACACCTTGAGTGCGTAGGGCCGGAACACGCCGGCAAGGGCCGCAACCTTTCCCAGATATCCCGGAGTCAGGACGAGAGCGTCGGCGTTGACATTGGTGAGGACCGTGCCGTTGATGCCGATCGAGGCGCAGGCACGCGCGTAATCGGTGTAGCGCGGCGCGACGAAGTCCGGCAGCTTTTGCCAGTCCCACAGGGACGCGCCGGCGTAGCCACGTTCCACGGTGCCGTCCAGATTGTCCCAATGGTTGAGAACGCGATGTTGCACCCGCGGCGAGGAGCGCAGTGCCAGATGATCAATCGCTTGCCGGGTCTGCAGCAGACGCAGAAATTGAAAGGTCCCGTAAATGACGCCGGCTTCCGTATTCGCGGCGATTATGGTCGCGTGATGACCGTCGAGCATCGCGCTGCGCAGCAGATATCCGTCCGATCCCAGACCCTCGAGGTCAAGATGCATATCCGCGATTGTCGCCGAGGACGCCGGAGTGCCGAGCAGTATGGCGCCGTCGCGGCTGGCTTTCTTGGCGATATTCGGGGCGGCCCCCAGCAATCCTGTGATCGCGCGCCTCAGTTCCCCCACGGCGGCGTTGCTTGCGGCCCGCGGCGGCACTATTTCGCGGATCGACGTGCGATAGCGCTCCAGCCAGGGCGACTCCACCGGCCGGTAGCGCAGCCACAAATCATAGCCATCCTCGGCGTGCGCGAACGGCAGCCCGCACATCCAGAACGCGAGCCACACCGGCCACGCCGCCGTACGCCGCGGCGGAATCGGTCCGCCGGCACCGCGCGCTGCTGGACTTGCCGGGCTCATGGGCGCCCATGATACGATGCAGGCCCGCGCCAACAAGCTTTGCTTATGGATAATTGATAGCGCTATCATCCCCCGCATGATCGGCGAGCGGCACATCGGTTCGGAAGCATTCAGCCTGGTTCACGGGACCGATCGCTGCGATTTGCTCCCGCAGCTCGGCGGCAGCATCGGCGCCTGGACGGTCGATGGTCAACAGATGTTGCGCACCGCGAGCGCCGCCAGCATCGCGGCGCGCGACCCTTTTGGGATGGGGAGCTTTCCGCTCGTTCCCTATTCGAATCGTATCGGCAACGCGACCTTCGAGTGGAACGGGAAAATCCACACCCTCGCGAGAAACTTTCTTCCCGAGCCGAATGCGATTCACGGAGTCGGGTTCGAGCGCTCGTGGCAGATCCAGGGCGGCACCAGCGATTCGGTCCTGTTGAAGTTGATGCACCAGCCGGATGCCGGTTGGCCGTGGCCCTTCGAGGCGCGACAGCGCATCACGATCGCGGAGCGCGAATTGACTCTCGACCTGACCGCGGTCAATTTGGCATCGCGTCCGGTACCGCTGGCGTTCGGCCACCATCCCTACTTTCCACAGCGCGGCGCTTCGTTGGCGTTTCGCGCGCGCGGGGTATGGATGGTCGGAGACGATGGGTTGCCGAGCGAGCGGGTCAAGACCGGCGGTAGATTCGATTTCTCCCGCCCCGCCCCTGTGGAGGAATGCGCCATCGATCACTGCTTTACCGGGTGGACGGGTGCCGCCTGTATTTCATGGCTGGACAAACCGTTCGCGCTGGAAATCACCGGCTCTTGGACGTTGCCCTGCGCCGTGGTCTACATAAAACCAGGCGCGGAAGGCTTCTGTTTCGAGCCCGTTCCGCACATCAACAATGCGTTGAACCTGCACGACAGGGAACCCGCCATGCCGGTGATCGCTCCCGGCGAGAGTTTTCGCGCCAGCATTCGCTTTCGTGCAATCAAGCGATGAGTCTTGCGCGCTTCGCGAAGGCGGCAAGCTTCGCGATGCTGTGGTCCGCAGGTTTGCCGTGCTCCGCGGCGGCTCTCGAGGCCGGCAATGAGGCAAGCTTCGCGTGGGTCTCCTACGCCGGCCACGATGCGGTGGAAGATGCATTCCCGGCGACATCGACGCAATATCGCAATCCCATCGTGCCCGGGTTCGCGCCGGATCCCAGCATCGTGCGTGTGCACGATGACTACTACCTGATCAACTCAAGTTTTGCCTTCTACCCAGGCATCCCGATCTTTCACAGCCGCGATCTCGTCGATTGGGAACAGATCGGCAATGCCATCGACCGGCCCGGCCAATTCGATTTTTCCGGTCTCGGGATCGCGCGGGCCATCTTTGCACCGACCCTCCGTTGGCGCGATGGCTCGTTCTACATCATCGGCACTTGTGTGGAATGCGGATTCAATTTCCTGATGAGCGCCCGGAGCCCCGCCGGGCCGTGGTCGAATCCCACATGGCTGCCGTCGATCGACGGCGTGGACCCGGATCTCTTCATCGACGACGACGGCAGGGCGTGGGTCGCGAACAATGGTCCGCCGCAAGGACCGCCGGCGTACCAAGGGCATCGCGCCATCTGGCTGCAGGAGATCGACCTCAAGTCGGGGAAAATGCGCGGCCCGCGCACCGTTCTCGTCAATGGCGGGGTCGATTTCGCACGGCAACCGATATGGATCGAAGGGCCGCACTTGATCAAGAAGGATCATTGGTACTACCTGATCGCGGCCGAAGGCGGCACGGCCGGCGGACATTCCGAAGTGGTGTTTCGCAGCCGAAGAGTCACCGGGCCGTATGTTCCCGGCCCGGACAATCCCATCCTGACGCAACGCGACCTCGATCCCGCGCGTCCCTTCCCGGTCGCTGCCGCAGGTCACGCCGATTTCGTGCAGACCCAGGCTGGACACTGGTGGTCGGTATTTCTCGCCACGCGGCCGTACGAGGCCAATTTGTCCAACTTGGGCCGCGAGACGTTCCTGCTGCCCGTGACCTGGCGTGAAGGTTGGCCGCAAATCCTGCCGGCGGGAACACCGGTTCCGCAGATTCACCTCCGGCCGCAGCTTCCGGCGGGACCCTTGGTCGATCGCTCACGCTGGCGCGACGCCTTTGATGCGCGCCGATTGTCTCCGGATTGGGAAATGATTCGCACCCCGACGGTGGCCTGGTATCGCTGGGCGGAAAATCCATCGGGCTTGACCATCCAAGCGCGCGCAGTGTCCATCAGCGGCACCGGCAATCCTTCCTTCCTTGGGCTGCGCCAGCGGCATGCTGCGGCGGTGGTAGAGACGGAGCTACGCTACACCCCGGCGCGAAACGGCGACCGCGCCGGTCTCGTCGCATTCGCCGACGAACGGCACCACTATTTTCTGGGACTCTCTCAAACCGCCGACGGTGTGAAGCTGGTGGTTGCCGTGCGCAACGGCGCGGCGGATCCCGGCGAGGGCCGCATCATCGCCGCGGTGCCCTATTCCACGGCACCCGCCCGGCCCGTGCGTCTGAGAATCAACGCCCGCGGCGCCGCCTATGATTTCTCCTACGCCATCGCCGATGAGGACTGGCGGGTTCTGCTTGCCGATGCGGATGGTCGGCTCCTCGCGAGCGAGCCCACCAATCAGTTCACGGGTGTCTTGATCGGCGTCTACGCGGCTAACGAGCAGGCGGCCCGTCGGAATCCCGCCGCACCAAGGTGAAATCGAGCAGCGCGTGCGGGCAATCTTCGTTCTCGCCGGCGCGGCGCGCCCTGATTTTTCGCACCAACAACTGCACGGCGGCGCGCGACATATCCGCGATCGGCTGATGGATGGTCGTGAGCTCGGGCCAAATGGAGCGCGCGAACTCGGTGTCATCGAAGCCGCATACGGTGAGATCCTTGGGAACGTCCAGGTGAAGGCGATGCGCGACCGTCACCGTGGCGGCGCCCATGTCGTCGTTGCTCGCAAAAATAGCGGTGGGCGGCTTGGGCAGGCTCAGCAGCTGCTCGGCGGCCGCGAGGCCCGACCGATAGGTGAACAGCCCCTTGCCGATCAATGATTTGTCCACCTCGATCCCCGCCTCCTTGAGCGCCGATCGATAGCCCGCAAAGCGCTGCGCGCTGGCGGTCTGGTTGGGATTGCCGATGATGAATCCGATGCGCTTGTGACCGAGCGACAGGATGTGCCGGGTCATCGCAGCGGCCGCGGCATGATCGTCGATGCGCACGGCCAATAGCCCGGGGCGCGGACGGGCGCTGGCCACGGCCACCGCGAGCGCTCCTTCCTTGGTCAGCACGGCGTGAATGCGTTTGGAATCACACAGCGGCGGCGGCAGCACGATGCCATCGACGCCCGAGGCGAGCAATTCGCGCACCACTTCTTCCTCGTGCTGTTTGGCGTCGCACTTCTCCACCACCAGCTGCACGTGGCTGAGCCGCGCCTGTTCCAGGCTCCCGACCAAGAATTCGCTCAGGTAGGCCGAGCTAGGATTGCTGTACAGCAAGCCGATGCGCACCTGCTCCGCTCCGGCCAGGGTCCGCGCAGCGAGATTCGGCGAATATTTGAGCTTGGCGATCGCCGCCTGCACGGCCTCCCGTGTTTCCTGGCGAACGTTGTTCTCGCCGTTGATCACGCGCGACACGGTCATGGGGGCAAAGCCCGCATAGGCGGCAACATCTGCGATCGTCGGCGCGCCCTGCTGGCGGTGTTTGAGTTTGCGATTCCCGCGGGTCCCCAATCGTCTGCCAGCTGTTCTTGTCGTCATTATGCGTGCCAGGTTACAACAGAATCCCTAGCCGTATTTGGCGCTTCGGGCGGTAAAAAAAGCAAATAGAATTGACAAACTCGAATGCAATCCATCATGGTAGCGCTATCAAGATGACAACACCAATCGTACGTCGGATATGCAGCATCGCGGCCGGCCTTGCGTTCCTGACCCAGGCGCATTCGGCTGCGCACAGCGCCGGTCCCCTCTACAAGGACCCCAAACAACCGGTTGAAGCACGCGTCGAGGACTTGCTGGCGCGCATGACCCTGGAAGAGAAAGTCGCCCAAATGCTCAGCATTTGGGAGAACAAGGCCGACGTGTTCGATGCTCGGATGGAGTTCGATCCCGCGAAAATGGCGGTGAAGTTTCCCAACGGCATCGGCACCTTCGCGCGTCCCTCGGATGCCACCGGCCCGTCCTCGCCCAGAGTGGTTCATCGACGAGATATACCCGGAACGATTCGTCTCGTGAACTCCCTGCAGCACTACGCCATGACCGGCACCCGGCTTGGCATTCCCATCTTGCTGCACGAGGAAGGACTGCACGGCTATGCGGCGGTGGGTGCCACGAGCTTTCCGCAAGCCATCGCGCTGGCCTCCAGCTGGGACCCGGCGCTGGTGCGCGCGGTCAACGTGGTCACGGCGCGTGAGATCCGCGCCCGCGGCGTGAGTCAAGCGCTCAGTCCGGTGGTCGACGTGGCGCGTGATCCGCGCTGGGGGCGCATCGAGGAGACTTTCGGCGAGGATCCGTATCTGGTCGGCGAGATGGGGGTTGCGTCCGTGGAAGGCTTGCAGGGCGAGGGCAAGGCCCGCGTGCTCGGGCCCGGCAAGGTATTCGCCACCCTGAAGCATCTGACCGGACACGGCCAGCCGGAAAGCGGCACCAACGTGGGTCCGGCGCCGTACTCGGAGCGCACGCTGCGCGAGAATTTCTTCCCGCCGTTCGAAAAGGTGATCGAACGCACCGGGATCGAGGCCGTCATGCCGTCGTACAACGAAATCGACGGCGTGCCGAGCCATGCGAATATTTGGCTGCTGCAGAAAGTGCTGCGCGGCGAGTGGAAATTCGACGGCGTGGTGGTGAGCGACTACTACGCCATCGAGGATCTGCAAACTCTGCATCACATCGCCGGCAGTCCCGAAGAGGCGGCGCGGCTCGCGCTCGCCGCAGGCGTCGACAGCGATCTGCCGAGCGGCGGCGCCTACGCCACATTGACGCAGCAGGTGCAGGGTGGCCGGGTGCCCGAAGAAAGCATCAACACGGCGGTGCGGCGCTTGCTCGCGCTGAAGTTCCGCGCCGGATTGTTCGAGAACCCCTATGCAAATGCCGGGGAGGCTGCCGCGCTCACGAATAATCCGGAGGCGCGGGCCCTGGCACGCAAGGCGGCGCAGCGGACCATCGTTCTCTTGAAGAACGACGGCATGTTGCCGCTGCAGCTGCCGCCAGCCGGTGCTGCCAAACCGGTCATCGCGGTCATCGGCCCCAGCGCTGCGGTCGCCCGCCTGGGAGGCTACTACGGTGAACCGCCGCTCAAGGTGTCGATCCTGGAGGGCATTCGCGCCCGGGTGGGTTCGCGGGCGAATGTCGTCTATGCCGAGGGCGTCAAGATCACCGCCAACGACGATTGGTGGGCCGACGAGGTCAAGCTCGCAGATCCGGCGGCGAATCGGCGGCTGATCGACGAAGCGGTGTCGGTCGCGCGCAATGCCGATCGGATTGTGCTCGCGATCGGCGATACCGAACAGACCAGCCGCGAGGGCTGGGCCAAATCCCACTTGGGCGACCGCGACAGTTTGGATCTGGTCGGCGAGCAGCAGGCGCTGTTCGATGCCCTGCATGCCCTTGGCAAGCCGATCGCCGTGGTGTTGATCAACGGCCGTCCGGCCTCGACGGTGCAGATATCCGCCGCGGCCAATGCAATGCTCGAGGGCTGGTACCTCGGGGAACAGGGCGGCAATGCCGTTGCCGACGTTCTGTTCGGCGACGTGAATCCCGGCGGGAAACTGCCGGTGACCATTCCGCGCAGCGTGGGTCAGCTGCCGATGTTCTACAACGTCAAGCCATCGGCGCGCCGCGGCTACCTATTCGACAGCGTCGAGCCTCTGTACCCGTTCGGCTTTGGACTGAGCTACACCTCGTTTGACGTCGGCGCGCCGCGCTTGTCGAGCGATCGAATTGCCGCCAACGGTTCGGTGACGGTGAGCGTGCCGGTGCGCAATACGGGGGCGCGCGCCGGCGATGAGACGGTGCAGATCTACGTTCACCAGCTAGTCAGCTCGGTCACCCGCCCCATCAAGGAACTCAAGGCATTCGAGCGCATCACCCTGAATCCGGGCGAGTCCAAGACCGTCACCTTCGTGCTGACGTCCGAGGCCTTCCGCATGTGGAACGCCTCGATGCAGCGGGTCGTGGAGCCCGGCGCCTTCGAAATCATGGCGGGCCCCAATTCCGTGGACTTGAAGACGGTCCTGCTCAACATCGGCGGCTGACGGACCGGCGCGGCCCGCCCGCCTATCCCGACGTGTAGCGGCTCACCAGGTTCTCGAGGTATTCCTGGCGCCCGGACCGTTGCACCGGCGCGACGTTGTCAGCCACCGCGGCATCCGCGATCGCCGCCAGCGAGCTGCGGCCTTCGAGCATGGCACGGGCCGAATCGGTGCGCCATCCGGCGTAGCGCTGTTCCACGAATGACTTCATTTCGCCGCCCTCGAGCATGGCCGCCGCACTCAAGAGGCCCCGGGCGAGGATGTCGACCGCGCCGATGTGGCCGTAGAAGAGATCGGCGGCATCGATGCTCTGCCGGCGCACCTTGGCGTCGAAGTTGTTGCCGCCGGTGGTGAAGCCGCCGCCTTGCAGCACATAGTAGAGCGCCAGGGTGATTTCTCGGATGTCGTTCGGAAACTGATCGGTATCCCAGCCGTTTTGCGGATCGCCGCGGTTCATGTCGATGGAACCGAAAATTCCGTAATCGATCGCCATCGCGATCTCATGCTCGAAGCTGTGGCCGGAGAGGGTCGCATGATTGGATTCGATGTTGACCTTGACCTCTTTCTCGAGGCCATGATGTTTCAAGAAACCGTAGATCGTATCCACGTCAAAATCATATTGATGCTTGGTCGGCTCGTGAGGCTTGGGTTCGATCAGGATCAAGCCCTTGAATCCGATCTTGTGCTTGTGTTCCACCACCATGGAGAGGAACCGGCCGAGCTGGGTCTTCTCCTGCTTCAGATTGGTGTTGAGCAGCGTGTCATAGCCTTCGCGTCCGCCCCACAGTACATAGTTCGCGCCGCCCAAACGGTGCGTCGCCTCGAGGCAGTGACGTACTTGGGTGGCGGCAAAGCGAAATACCTCGGGATCGGGATTGGTGGCGCCGCCCGCCATATAGCGCGGATGGCTGAAGAGATTCGCCGTGCCCCACAGCAGTTTGACTCCGGTCTCGGACATCTTGGCATCGAGCTTGTCCACGATGCGCGCAAAATTCGCCACATGCTCGCGGATGTTGTGAGCCTGGGCCATGACATCGACGTCGTGGAAACAGAAATACGGCAGCCCCAACCTCGTGAAGAACTCGAACGCCTCGTTGAGTTTGTGGTCCGCCGCGGCCTGATCGAGAGGGCCACCATGCCAGGGACGACGGAACGTGCCCGCGCCGAACACATCGAATCCATCCCAGTTGAAGCTGTGCCAATAGCACACCGCCATGCGCAATTGTTCTTCCATGGTCTTGCCGAGCACGATGCGCTTCTTGTCGTAATACCGATAAGCCAGCGGATTGGTCGAATGCGGCCCTTCATAGGCAATCGGAGCGATGTCGCCGAAATACGAACGATTTGAGGTGCTGTCATTCAAGGTGCTGTCTCCAGAAATAGGTCTTTGAGATTTCGGTACAGGCCGCGAAAGCGACCCATTCTTTGCGCATATAAATCGGCAAGTCGCTCGTCGGGCTCGGCCACGTGCAGGATCCGAGGCGGCGTGCACACATCCTCGATGCTGGCCTTCTCGGCGCCCATGCGCGCCAGTCGCGCGGCGCCATAGGCGGGCCCCACCGCCCCGCTGTCGCGATAAGTCAGCGGCCGGCGCAGCACGGAGCTCAAGACCCGGCCCCAATATTGCGAACGTGCCCCGCCGCCGATCACCGTGATCGACTCGATCTTGGCGCCGGTTGCCAGCAAGGCGTCCATGCCATCGCGAAACGCGAAGGCGACGCCTTCCAGCACCGCTTGTCCCAGGGCGGCCGCATCGGTCTCGTGGCTCAGGCCGAAGAGTACGCCTTTCGCGTTCGGATCATTGTGCGGCGTGCGTTCACCGGACAAGTAAGGCAGGAAGATCTCGCCGGCCGCCGGTTTGTTGCGGGCCTCGACCAGGTCGAACAACGCGGCCGCATCGGCCAGGCCGCACAGGCGCGCGGCCCAATCGACGCAGCTCGCGGCGCTCAGGATCACCGACATCTGATGCCAGTGTTTGGGCACCGCATGACAAAAGGTGTGCACGCCGCCGGCCGGATTCGGCCGATAGCCGTCGTTGGCCAGGAACAGCACGCCGGAGGTGCCGAGCGACAGAAACGCATCCCCGGGCCGCACCACGCCGACGCCGATGGCGCCCGCCGCATTGTCGCCGCCGCCGGCGACGACCGGCACCCGCGGCATGCCCCACGCTTCCGCGAGTTCGGCGCGCAGTTCGCCGGTGATTTCGTTGCCCTCGAACAATGCCGGCATGTGCGATTCGTCGAGCCCGGTACCCGCGAGCATGGCCTCGGACCAGCGGCGGTTCGCCACGTCCAGCCACAGTGTTCCCGCGCTATCGGACATGTCGGAAGCCATCTCGCCCGTCATGCGCAGCCGCACATAGTCCTTCGGCAGCAGCACCTTCGCGGTTGCGGCAAAAATCTTGGGCTCGTGGGCACGCACCCAGAGAAGCTTGGGCGCCGTGAATCCCGGCATCGCGCGGTTGCCCGTGATCAGGGTCATGTCCGGCACGCCCGCTTCCAGTTCGGCGCATTGCCGGGCGCTGCGGCCGTCGTTCCACAATATCGCCGGCCTCAAGGCGCGGTACTGCTTGTCGAGCAGGGTCGCGCCGTGCATCTGACCCGACAAGCCGATGGCGCGTACCGCGTTGCGCAGCGGCAAACTCAAATCGCTCACGGCGCTGTTGGTGGCCGCCCACCAATCCGCCGGATTTTGTTCCGACCACAAGGGATGCGGCCGCGAGACGGCGAGCGGCGCGCTGGCCTGATCGACTACAATGCCAGCCTCGTCAACAACAGCCGCTTTGACAGCCGAGGTGCCTACATCGATTCCCATGTACATGAATTTTCTCGAATGCCAGCTCTACGGTACCGCTACCATTTTAACAGAATCGCGCCAAATCCCTGCGGCCCGCACTCGGCTGAAATACTTCTGTTTATAGTATACGGTAGCGCTATCATTCCGTCCCAGCTTTGGACGCCGCGCGCCGAAAATAAAGAATCTGACACGGGCCGGCACGCTGCAGCACACACGGGGAGAGTCCATTGATCGATAATCGCGACGCGAATACCAACCTGCCTCTGATCGCCGCCATCGTCGGCGTGGCCACCATCGGCGGCTTCATGTTCGGCTATGACAGTGGCGTCATCAACGGCACGCAGGAAGGACTGAAGAACACCTTTCATCTGAGCGAGGCCTGGCTCGGCATCACGGTGAGCGCGCTGCTGCCGGGCTGCGCTGTCGGCGCGTTCCTCGCCGGACGGCTGGCCGACGTCTGGGGCCGGCGCCGCGTCATGGTGGCCGCGGCGCTGCTGTTCATTTTGAGCGCGCTGGCCTCCGGCGCGGCCGGTTCGGCGCTGATGATGATATTCGCGCGCTTTGCGGCCGGCGCCGGTGTCGGTGCGGCCAGCGTCCTGTCGCCCGCCTACATCAGCGAGGTGACCCCCGCCAGCATGCGCGGCCGGCTTTCGAGCGTGCAGCAAGTCATGATCATCGCGGGCCTCACGGGCGCATTTCTCGCCAACTATTTTTTGGCGCACGGCGCCGGCAGGTCCACCGACGCCTTCTGGCTGGGATATCCGGCCTGGCGCTGGATGTTCTGGATGCAGATCATTCCGGCGAGCGTGTTTTTTCTGACCCTGCTGTTCATTCCCGAGAGCCCCCGCTTCCTGGTGGCGCGCGGCCGCATCGAGGAGGCGCGAACGGTGTTGACGCGCCTGTTCGGCACCGCCTCGGCGGAGGCGAAAGTCGGGGAAATTCGCGGCTCGCTGGCGGCGGACCATACGCCGCGCTTGAGCGATTTGATCGACCGCAAGTCGGGCCGCTTGCGCGGCATCGTCTGGGTGGGCATCGGGCTTGCCACTTTTCAGCAACTGGTGGGCATCAACGTGGTGTTCTATTACGGCGCGGTGTTGTGGCAGGCGGTGGGCTTCAGCGAAGCGGATTCGCTGAAGATCAATATAATGAGCGGCACCTTGTCCATTGCCGCCTGCCTGCTGGCGATTTTCCTCATCGATCGCATCGGCCGAAAACCGCTGCTCTTGATCGGTTCCATCGGGATGGCCATCACCTTGAGCGTCCTGACCGTCGCCTTCGCCACCGGCGATCTGACCAACAACACCCTGCACTTGGCGCCCAATGTGGGCAGAACGGCGCTGATCAGCGCCAATCTATATGTCATATTCTTCAATCTGAGCTGGGGACCCGTCATGTGGGTGATGCTGGGCGAGATGTTCCCCAATCAGATCCGCGGCTCGGGGCTCGCGGTCAGCGGCGCCGCCCAGTGGACGTCCAATTTTCTCATCAGCGTGAGCTTTCCGGTGCTGGCGAAGGCCATCGGCCTGCCCATCACCTACGGCTTTTATGCAGCCTGCGCCTTCATTTCCATCGTTTTCGTGGTGAAGATGGTCCACGAGACCCGCGGCCGGGAGCTGGAAGACATGGTGGGTTAGCCGCCCGGCGCGGATACCCCAGCTGCGGGCGGCAGCCAAGGTCTGTTGTATTTACGCCAATGGTGCGGCCACAAAATGATTGCAAATCCCAAAATACCGCCTAGAATGACAGCGCGGTCATAAATTGATTGTCAAAAGCCAAAACGATTGCAAAAGACGAAATACCTTATAGAATGGTAGCGCAACCATAAAAAGCGGTCGTTTTTTGATACCGCTACCAATAAATAGATCGAGCCTGGGGACGCGACATGGTGGATCTTAGAAGGGCTGTTCGAGCGCCGAAATCCGGCCGGAGCACGCCCATTGGCTGCTACATCAAACAAATCTTCATGCCGAGGTGGATCTTGTTCGACGAACATTGATCTCGAATGCAGCTGGCGGTTTTAAAGAAATAAATTTTGGATTGGGGGATTAAATGAATAACGCAGTACCGAATGATCGTCTACGCACTCTGATACATGCCATCTGCTGGGGAGGCGCTTCGACGCTTTCATTGACAGCGGTATCAACGCCGAGCCAAGCCGCCGATGCGGCGGCCGCGACGGGCGGCAGCGAGGAACTCACCGAAATCACCGTCACCGGCATCCGCGCTTCCTTGCAGAAGAGCTTGGACATCAAGAAAGATTCCCTTGGCATCGTCGATGCCATCTCCGCAGAAGATATCGGCAAGTTTCCTGACTCGAACCTCGCCACCGCCATGGAGAGAATTCCGGGCGTGACGGTGAGCCGTCAGGCGGTCTCGCTGACCGGCACCGGCGGGACTTCGTCGGGCGGCGGCTCGACCCAAATCACCGTGCGCGGATTCGGCCCGCAGTTCAATCAAACCCTATTCGACGGCCGCGAAGTGCCGACCGCGCTCGGCAACGTCGGTCGAGGCTTCGACTACGGATCGGTGGGTGCCGACTTCGTCGGTCAAGTGGACGTGATGAAAACACCCGACGCCACGCTCTCGAGCGGCGCGATCGGCGCCACCGTCAATATCAAGTATCCGAAGCCCCTCGATCGCCCCGGAATGCAATTGGCGGGATCGGTCTCGGGAAATGAAAACAGCGGCGAGAACAAGATCAAGCCGAGCGGGGCTTTATTGTTCAGCGACACCTTCTCGGATGATCGCTTCGGCATTTTGGCCGACGTGGCGTACGCCGACAGCGTGGTTCGCGGTAGTCACGTCAACATCCAAGGTTGGGAAGGCGGAAACCCGGCGAGAGGCAGTGGTTTGGCACCCTGCCAGTTGGCCGGCGCCGCACCCTGCGTCCCCGGCACCCCGGCGGCCACACCCAGTATCAATGATTGGTTCATCCAAGACTACGGTATCTACCAGGAACACACGGAGGACAAGCGTGTTGGCGGCCGGCTGGTGCTGCAGGCCAAGCCTGTGGATGGCTTGGAGCTCACTCTCGACGACAACTATTCAAAGGAGACGCTGGTCCAGGATCAATACGGCTTTAGTGTCTGGTTCAACGGCGGCAGCCTCACGAATGTGACCCAGGCGCCCGACGGCACGGTAGTTAATTTCACGCAGCCGGGCACGCCCTCGGACTTTCAGGCGCAGATCAATCAAGCCGTGATTACCTCCAACACGGTTGGTCTGAATGTGAAATGGAATGCGAACGCCCATAACGATTTCATGTTCGACATCTATCAGGGCGTTGCCAAGCTCAACCCCGGCGGTCAATACGGCGTGGACGCCGACGTCGGCTACGGCAATGGTCCCAACGCCACCTCGCTCGGTATCGTGGTTCCCGGCGGCAAAGGCCTGCCCTACCCGAACGCCTATGGACCGGCCGGCGACAAGGGGAACTTCATAACCCCTAGCTACATTGGTTCGCACGTGTTGGTGGAGTCCTACAATCAGAATACGAACACCGTCAACCAGTTCAAGCTGGAAGGCGCCTGGCACAACGATGATCTGAAATTCAAGTATGGCGTGCAGGGGACTCACGACCATGAGGCCTTGCGATCATTTACCGACCTGCCCTACACCTGGCAGATGTATGCGGGCTATGGTCCTCCGCCGGTCGGCTCCGGCGGCATCGCGCCGGTACCGCCGAATTTGATCTCGAATAGTTTCGGAACGGGCTCGAACTTCATCCATGGTTGGAGCAATGGCAACCTTCTTCCGCCGGCCATTATCCAAGCAAATGGCTGGGCCATTCTCAGTTACCTTCAGGGCTTGAACGGCGCGGGGATGAACGTCGGCGCTTGCAGCAACCTGTCCGGCCCCACGCCTTGCACCGGCAAGTACATCATGTATGAGAATCTGGGCGGATCGCAGGACATCACCGAGGACACGGTGTCGCCGTACTTCAGCCTGTCGACGAGCACCAAGATCGAGAACATGCCGCTGAAGATCAACGTCGGGGCGCGCTTCGAAGACACACACGTCACTTCGGCCGGCATCTCCTCCTTACCGACCGGTGCGCTGTACATTTTGCCGACCGATAAGACCGCCTACGGTTTCAACAGCACGCCGCCCATCCCGGTCAGCACCAAGAGCAACTACCGCTATCTGTTGCCGAACATCGACTTGGTCCTGGGGGTAACCGATACCCTGCAGGTGCGCATGGATGCTTCGCGGACGTTGACTCGCGCGCCACTGAGCGATTTGACGCCTGACCTGAATGTCCCGGCCGGTCAGCGCGTGGGAGCGCTCAACGCAACCGGCGGCAATCCGACCTTGCTGCCGTTCCTGTCAGACAATTTGGATTTCGGCGCCGAGTGGTACTACGCCCCGAACTCGTACGTCTCAGCAGGCGCATTTGTGAAGGAAGTGACCAACTTCGTGGTCGGCGGCACGATTACACAGCAGATCAACGGCGTGACTCTGCCGGACGGTTCACCGGCGAATTTCAGCGTCACTTCGCAGGTCAATGGCCCATCGGCCGAGGTCCGAGGCATCGAGTTGGCGTGGCAGTACACGTTTGGCGATACCGGCTTTGGCTTCCAGTCCAACGCCACGTTCGTCAGCACGAACAAGCCGTATGACCCCAACGATCTCACGATATCCAACTTCGCGGTGACCGGTCTGGCGAATTCCTATAACTTCATACCGTTTTACGACAAGTACGGTTTCCAGGTACGCGTCGCGGTCAACCATCAGAATGAGCATCTGCAGAACTACGGTCAAACGCAGAACAACTCGCAGTTCGGCATCGAGCCTACCTTCGTGGATGCCACCACGTATGTAGACTTCAGCACCAGCTACGACTTCAACAGGCACCTCAGCGTTTATTTCGAGGCTCTCAACCTGACGGAGCAGGCTTACGCCACGCATGGCCGCTACAAGGAACAAACCCTGGATGTGGTCGATACGGGACGTATGTTCACCCTGGGGGTGCGCGGCAAACTATAGGCTGTGGCATTGAGCAAAGGGCCGCCTCTTGAGGCGGCCCTTTTTTTTGTGCGCTCCTCACAAGTAAAGGTCGTGCGATAATCCCCCCAACATGACTCTCGCATCATCATGACTCGACGCATTCAATCCATCGTCATCGTCGGAGGCGGGACGGCCGGATGGCTGACCGCGGGCATCATTGCCGCCCGCCATCAGGGCCGCATCAAGGCCGGGAGCTTCTCGGTCACATTGATCGAGTCACCCAATGTTCCCATCATCGGCGTGGGCGAAGGCACCTGGCCAACCCTCCGGTCGACGCTCCAGAAGATGGGTATTTCGGAGACCGAGTTCTTTCGGAACTGCAACGCAGCATTCAAGCAGGGGGCGAGCTTCGCGCGCTGGACCACCGGTGCCGACAACGATGCCTACTATCATCCCTTGATGCTGCCGCAGGGATTCACCCAGGTGAATCTCGCGCCGCATTGGCTGGGTGAGCATTCCGGGCGCACTTTTTGTGAAGCCGTTTGTCCGCAGGGCCAGCTCTGCGATGATGGACTCGCGCCGAAGATGATCACCACGCCTGAGTACCAGGCCATGGCCAACTACGCCTACCATCTCGACGCGGGCAAATTTGCAGGCTTTCTGCAGCAGCACTGCACCACCAAGTTGGGCGTGCGGCATGTGCCCGCCGACGTCACGAAGGTGAATCAGTCGCAGCAAGGTGACATCCGCAGCGTCGACACGCAGCAGGCCGGCGAAATCAGCGGCGATCTATTCGTCGACTGCAGTGGCTTTGGCGCCCTCCTCCTCGGCAAGACGCTCGGCGTGCCATTCAAAGATTGCAGCGACGTCCTGTTCTGCGACACGGCCTTGGCGTTGCAGGTCCCTTACGAGACGCCCGACGCGCCCATGGCGTCCCACACCATTTCCACTGCGCAATCGGCGGGCTGGATCTGGGATATCGGCCTGCCGAACCGCCGCGGCACCGGCTATGTGTATTCCACCCGGCACAGCACCGATGACGAAGCCCACGACACCCTGATGCGCTACCTGGGACCCCAGCACGCGCATCTTACGCCGCGCAAGATATCCTTCCGCGGCGGGCATCGCAGCACTTTCTGGAAAAATAATTGCGTCGCGGTCGGGCTCGCCGCGGGATTTCTCGAGCCGCTGGAGTCCTCCGCCATCGTGCTGGTCGAGTTGTCGGCGAAGCTCATCGCCGAACAGATGCCCGCCAATCGCGAGGTCATGGACATCGTGGCGGCGCGCTTCAACGACGTGACGCACTATCGCTGGGGCCGCATCATCGATTTTCTCAAATTGCACTATGTGCTGACCCAGCGTACAGACAATGCCTTCTGGAAGGACAACGTCGACCCTGGCACCATTCCGGACCGGCTGAAGAATCTGCTGCATCTGTGGAAGTATCAGTCACCCTGGTTCTTCGATGAATTCGACCGGCTCGAGGAAGTATTTCCCGCCGCGAGCTACCAGTATGTGCTGTACGGCATGGGTTTCCGCACCGAGGTCCAACCTGAGGACAATGTCGGCACCGCAGACCTTGGCTGCGAAACTCATGAAGGACAATGTCGCCATGGCCCGCCAAATGCGCTCGCAGCTGCCGAAAAACCGCGATTTACTGAAGAAGATCTTCGAATATGGCCTGCAGCCCGTCTGAGTCCTGGAGTCGGCACGCATGAGCAATGTCGTGCTGCTCGACAGCCAATCGCATCGTAAGCTGCGCGTGCATGCGCAAGCGGCCGCGCACTACGGCGACAATCAGCGCTTCGTAGCCGTTGTGGTGAACGAATTCCACGCACTGGCGATGCACTATCCCATACTGTTCTCCAAGGACGCCGACACCGGTCAGTTCTATTGCGGGGCCATGCTGGGCTTCGATACAGGCGAGAACCTGTTCTTGGACGAGCATCGAAGCTTGAGTGCCTACCGGCCGCTCAATTTGCAGCGCGGACCCTTCCTTACCGCGGGGTCGGATCTGGCCATCGACCTTGATCACCCGCGGGTGGCGTCTTCCGGCGATCAGCAGCTGTTTACCGAGGCGGGCGAACCCAGCGGCTATTTGCAAAGCATCATGGGTTTGATGCGTGATTTGCGGCCGGGACTCGAGCGCACACGCGATCTTCATCGACACCTTGCTCGGTCTCAAGCTGATCGAGCCCATGACCATCTCGGCGCGGTTCGACGACGGCACGCATCGTGAGTTCACCGGTCTCTACACCATCAATCGCGAGTCAATTGCAGGAACTCGCCGATGCCGCGGTGGTCGATTTGTTCCGCCGCGGCTACCTGCAGTTGATTTATCTCATGCTGGCTTCGCTCGACCAGGTGTCGGCCTTGGCGCAGCGGAAGAATCGATCCTTCCTGCCGGGCAGCGGGTCGCGCAGCTCCGGTTTGGCTTGATTGCGCCCGATGAGTCAGGCGCTGCGCGAAATCGACGGCCGGGATTTATCCAGCCCGGCGCAATTCCTCAAGGAGGTGGCCGAGCCCTGTCTGCCGGTGGTGATGCGCGGATTGGTGAGCGGCTGGCCGGTGGTCCATGCGGCCACGCGCTCGGCCGAGGATTTCCGCGACTATTTGGCCCGCTTCGACAACGGCGGCATGACCGAGGCGTTCGTCGGCGAGCCGAAGATCGCCGGCAAGTACTACTACGCCGAGGATCTCAAGGGATTCAATTTCGAACGCCGGCGCATGCGCTTTGCCGACGCATTGACTGCCATCGTCGCCACCCACCGTCAAAGCGGGACGCCGACCATGTACGTGGGTTCCATGCCCACCATCGACTTCCTGCCGGGCTTCGCTGACCAGAACGTGCTGCCGGTGTTGGCCGCGCATGTCACGCCGCGCATTTGGCTGGGGCACGCGATCCAATGTCTCCGCGCATTTCGATGCGTACGACAATATAGCCTGCGTGGTGGCCGGGACCCGGCGTTTTACCTTGTATCCCCCCGAGGCCATCGAGGGGCTTTATGTCGGCCCCCTCGACAATACCATGGCGGGACAACCCGTCAGCCTCGCGGCCTCGGCGCCGGCGGACGAGAAGAAGTATCCGCTGTTCAGCAAGATCCGTGATCAGGCGCTGCGTGCCGAGCTCGAGCCGGGGGACGCAATTTATATCCCCAAGCTATGGTGGCATCAGATTGAGTCCACGGCGTCGTTCAACGGCCTGGTCAACTATTGGTGGGACGCCTTTCGTGGACGGTCCGGATGCGCCCTATACCGCCCTGCTGCTCAGCATGATCGCCATCGCCGAGCGGCCGCCGCGCGAGCGGAAGGCCTGGAAGGCCTTCTTTGATCACTATGTGTTTCGCAGCAACGGTCATCCGCTGGCGCATCTTCCCGCGGAACAGCACGGCATGCTGGGTCCGCTCAAGCCCGACAACTACGCCAAGATCCGCGCCATCGTCATGCGCAGCCTTCGCGGCGGCTGAATCCGCACCGGCTCGCTTCGGTTGGCGTCACTCGCCGGGGGGGTGCTCACGCGGCGCAATTTTGCCTGATGAAATCCTCATGCGCAGGCATCGACTGAGCGCATCGATGAACGACATCGCGGATATTGGTCAGGTTGTCGTTGATGAGCTGCGGATCGAGCAAACCGACCAGCGGGTCATCGTTTTCCGGCATGATGTTTTGGCCGACGAAAACAAATAGCCAGCTTTGAGTCGGGAACAGTTCATGGTCCTCGCGCAGGATACGGCCGTGGCTCTGGAACAGATCGATTCTCTCCTGCAGGCTGTCCGGTTTCGAGACGTTGCGGCAATAGCTCCACAATTCGCCGTCAGTGCGCTCCGTCATACTGTAGTGCAAAACCAAGAAGTCCCGTACGCGTTCGTATTCGGCCCCCAGGATCTTGTTGTAGCGGTCGATTTCGGCGCTTCGGCAATTGCGATCGGGGAACAGCGTCAGGAGCATGGCAATACCGCGCTGGATGAAGTGAATGCTGGTGGACTCCAGCGGCTCGAGAAAGCCCGCCGACAAACCGATCGCAACACAATTCTTGTTCCAGAGGCGCTTGCGCCGGCCGGTGGCGAATTGAAGTTTGAGGGGGTCGGCCAATGCCTTGCCCTCGAGGCTCCGCAGTAACTCGTCCTGCGCCTCGGTATCGCTGATGAAGTTGCTGCTGTAAACGTGGCCATTGCCGATGCGATGCTGCAGCGGGATGCGCCACTGCCATCCCGCCGCCTTCGCGGTGACACGGGTGTATGACGACAAGGCCTGGGTTCTCTCACAAGGCACGGCGACCGCACGATCACAGGGCAGCCAGTGATTCCAATGCTCGTAGCCCGTCTGCAATGCGTCCTCGATCAGGACTCCGCGAAATCCGGAGCAATCGATGTAGAGATCAGCCTCGATGCGCTCCCCGCTCTCGAGGGTCAGCGCCTCGATGAATCCGTCTTCGGGCTTGAGCGACACGGATTTGACCCGGCCCTCGGTACGCGCGACGCCGTCGGCTTCGGCAATGGTGCGCAGGTACCGTGCGAACAGCGATGCGTCGAATTGCAAGGCATAGGTGATGCCGGCCAGGGGGGAATTCGCCGCGGGTACCGGCCGCATGAATTTCCCGGTGTATGCCCCCATCGCCTGCAGCGAATATTCCTCCAGCCTGCGTGCCTTGCCCTCGCCAAGGGCCTTCAGCCAGTAAGCCGAGAAGGCCACGGGTCCCATGTCGAACCCGGTCTGTCCGAACGGATGCATGTAGTGATGGCCGGCACGCGTCCAATCCTTGAACTCGATGCCC
Source organism: uncultured Gammaproteobacteria bacterium (assembly GCA_963811115.1). Taxonomy (GTDB): domain Bacteria; phylum Pseudomonadota; class Gammaproteobacteria; order Steroidobacterales; family Steroidobacteraceae; genus Bog-1198. The sequence continues at coordinate 842,007 of CAWEQB010000012.1, read as the reverse complement.
AATTTGAACGTGGCTTTGGTCTGGCGGATGAGTTCGTTCTCGTCGATCCCTGCCGCGCGTATGTAGTGCATGATCGGGGGGATCGTCGATTCGCCCACGCCGATGATGCCGATTTGCTCCGACTCGACCAGCCGGATGCGCACGTTGAGCGTCTTTAGAAACTTGGCGAGGCTCACGGCCGTCATCCAGCCCGCCGTACCGCCGCCGACGATGGCGATACTTCGGATGGGGGCAGCCGTCATCGGGACAAACGCATCGGGAAACCCGCCGCAACCATCGTGTCGTTGGCATTGATTTTCACGACTGGAATTATGCCACCGGGAATGATCGAGCAGTGGCCGATTGTCATCGTTCGGCGGTATCTCGATTCATCAGGGCTTGCTCGAATGCGCGCACGGCTGAACGATTGCCGTCGGCCCGGGGTGCCGCCTGCCGGATCGCTGCACGTCGTGCTGCCCATTGCTTCGACAGCGTGCATTCCTGCGCCCAACCGACGGCGATCTTCACATACTCATCGCGTGACCGCGCGATTCCATCGGTGATCCCGATCTGTCGCAGCAGCCCCGCGGCCAGCCGCTGACGCAGAAATTCGCCTTCCCAGGTGACGATGGGCAGGCCGCGATGAACCGCAGCCCAAGCGGTCGTGTAGCCGGAAAAGGCCGGACAGTCCAGGTAAATGTCCATCTCGTCCAGGAAGCCGGCGAATTGTCGGTGCGACAGCCACGGCGTCACCTTGAGGAGTGCCTCTGGATCGAGTCCCTCTGCGCGAAAGGCGCTCGCCAGCCGATCGTGGAGCCTGGCCGTAGCCCAAGGATGGGTATTCGTCGACGCCAGCCAGAACTCGCTCGGACCTGCTTCTTTGGCGATGCGCGCCAGCAGCGCATCGTCTGCAGGATCGAATTTGATGGGTTGCTGACACAGTGCAAACCGCACCACAGACCGTTGCCGATCCGGGCCTCCCCAATGCTGCGCTTGGACCACGGTTGATTCCGTGCATACGCCGGTTCCGGGTAGTCGAATCAGGGTTTCGCGATAATGTTGTTCCGATCCCGGCCCTTCCAGGAACTCTCCGGATAGAAACAAATCCATGCTCGGCAATCCCGTGGTCACCGGATGTCCCCAGCCGGCGGCCTGCAGCGGCGCCAACCTCAGTGCAGCCAGGGCGCACGTGGCGGGGTCCATGCCGACTTCGGGATAAAACATGACATCCGGCTGATCCTGCACCACCTCCTGCAGCCATGCCTCCGTCGACCTGGGCCCCTGCACGAAGCGATCGACCCGGCTTGCCGCCCACTCCGTTTCTTCGTCGACCAACGAGCCCGTGTGGTAGAGGAGGATTTCGAATCGACGCCGATCCAGGTGGGCGATGATTCCGCGCAGCACCACGTCCCACACCGGGTGGCGGCGCACTTGACCGCTCACCACCACCATTCGAATCCGGGGGCGCGGTTGAACGAGCCGCTGCTCATCGATCCCCTGTCGTCCATGAACCGCTGACTCTGCGCCGATCAGATCACCATATCGGGACAACAGGCCACCGACATCCCGGGGCCGGTATGCCAGATAGAACGGCTGATGGCTGCCCGCAGACTTTGCCAAAAGGCCGGGATTGGCGTGGCTCCAGGCGCTCAATTCATCGAGTGATCGGGAGAAATTGTCGACGGCGCCGGTGCTGTCGGCAACGCTGTCCGCGAAGATGGGGATCACCGCGACCGCTGCACCCAGCCTCGCCGCAGCGTAGTCGGGCTTGAGGGCGAGCGCCCGCTGGTAGCAGAGCAGCGCCTCCGCCGCCCTGCCTTGCTCGCGCAATGCATTGCCCAGGTAGTGGTGTGCTTCGGCATAATTCGGTTGCTGAGCCAATGCCCGCTCAATGGATGCCTCGGCTTCGCCGAACTTTCCCTGCTCCAAGTACAGAAGGCCCAGGTTGAAGTGCGCCTCGGCCGAGTCTGGCTTATGAGCCAATGCCCGTTCGAAGGAGCCCACCGCCTCGGCGAACTTCCCCTGCGCCTTGAGCACATTGCCGAGGTTGCTGTGCGCCTCGGCGTAGTCCGGCCTGAGCGACAGAGCCCGTCGGTAGCAGGCCGCCGCCTCCGCCAGCTTGCCCTGCGCCTGCAGGGTATTCCCAAGATTGCTGTGCGCCTCGGGGTAGTCGGGCTTCAGGGCGAGCGCCCGCCCATAGGAAGACTCTGCCTCCGTGAGGTCACCCTGCGCCTGCCGGGCAAGCCCGATGTTGTAGTGAGCCGCGACGAGGTCCGGTTTCAAGGTCAACGCCCGCCGATAGGCGCGCACCGCCTCCTCCCATCGGCCCAGTGCTTTGAGCGCATTGCCGAGATTATTGTGGAAGGCCGGCACGCGGTCGTTCTGCGCGATGGCTTTGTCGATCAGTTCCACCGCAATGTCATTGCGGCCGCGTTGATGGGCGATCACGCCGAGAAAATGCAAGGCGTCGACATGGCGCGAATCAGCCTGCAGGACGCGCTCGTACAGGCCCTCCGCTTCGGTCAGGCGTCCGGCCTGGTGGTGCCGCAGGGCAACGGTGAACATCTCGTGAACGCCCGGCGACGCGTCTTGCGGCACAACCCTCTCCAGCCTTCAATAATCTCCGCTGATGCCGATCAAATGATAGCTGAGCGAGATCCAGAGCATGACGGCAAATGCCGCGGCCAGCGAGACCGCAAACAGCTTGCTGAGCCACCCACCCTGCTTGAGGAACAGGGCCAGGTTCCACGTTGCGATGGTCAGGCCGCCGGCGAAGGCAAGGAAGGATACGCACTGCGCGCTGTGAAGAATGAATTCGACGCCGACGCCGTTCGTCGCCGTGACTTGCACAAACACCAGCGCCCAAAGGCCGATTGCGACCATCGCTAGAAGCGCGCAAATCCGCACCAGGCGCGATGACAGCGCACGATGATCCGCGTATGCGAACGGCCGGTGATAGTGGCGCCGCACCAGGGCAACGACGGGCCACATGATCACCGTCAAGGTGAGCAACGCCAGGGACGCGATCCCGAGCGGCATTTCCAATCCGCTGCCTGCAATACCACCTGCTCTCTCATAGATGCAGATCGGGGCTACGGTGTCCGAGCTCCAGCGCTCCACTCTGCCATTCTTGACGACGCCCTGAATTCGGTCGTGCCCGTCCAGTTGCTGCCACACGAACGGCTTGACCTCGACGAATGTCGCCAATTGACCTATCGGAGCGGCGGAAATCGTTCCATTGGCGTTGGCGGTAACGGTGCTCGTGCCGAATAACTTGATCAAGGAAATGAAGGTCGAATCGGCACGGCGGGTGTTGATATAGGAGCCGGCAATCATGGCCGCGTGCGCCTTGGCGGTTGCAGCGTCGACGCGCTCCGTCGTGGCCGCGGCTGGAAAATACCGGTCCGCGAATTCCTCGAATACACTCTGCCGCACGAACTCGCCCAGGCCGTCCTTGCCCTTGGCATTCACCGAAATGAACAGCCCTACCTGATCGTCGAGGAAGAGGCTCAGATCGCTGTGGAAATAATTGGTGTCGCCGCCATGGGCGATGACGCGATGGCCGTTGATATTCTGTTCGTAGAACCCGAGCGCGTTGCCGTTCAGATCGGGCAAGGCTTTGGTGATGGTGGTGTGCATTTGTCGAGCGGTCTGCGGCTTGAGGATTTCATGATCGCCGTAGCGCCCCGACTGCAGATGCGCAATCATGAAATGCGCCATGTCCTCGCCGGTGCTGGCCAGCGCACCGGCCGGAGCCATGGATACGATTTCGAATCCCGCACCCGGCTCCTCCGAGGTTTCATAGCCTTTCGACATCTGGCCGCGCAATTGCGGGGGCAGCGGCTGGCGGAAAGTCGAATGGCGCATATCGAGCGGAGCGAGGACGTGCTGCTCGATGTATTCCTCAAACGGTTGCCCGGACACGCGTTGGACAATATAGCCCGCCACGGTGGTTGCATAGTTCGAATAACCCGGACCGTCGGCTGGGTCCCAGATGCGCGGCGGTACGTAGTGCTTGACGGCATCCGCCAACACGGGAGATGACTCGTCGAAGGTGAGCAAATCTCTGATGGTCTCCTCGAATCCTGCCCTGTGCGTCATGATCTCGCGCAAGGTGACCGGCCGACCGCTGCGCGCCGGCATTTTGACGTCGAGATAACTGTTCACATCCGCATCGAGATCGACCTTCCCCTGCTCGACCAGCTGCATCACCGCGGTCCAGGTGAAAAGTTTTGATGTCGATCCGGGACGAAACAAGGTCGCGCCTGGATCGACCGGAATGCGCTTTTCGTAGTCGGAAAAGCCGTAGCCTTTCTCGAGCAGCACCTGCCCATCCTTGACGATGACCACGACGGCGCCCGGAACGTGGCCGGTCTTCAGGGCGGTGGGCACCAAGCCGTCCAACCAACTTTCCGCATCTGCCGCGGTCAAGGGGTGGGCCGCCGATGCCGCCGATGCCTGCTGCTCGCCCGCGGCGGCGGCTGATAGACAATAACCAAACGAAACGCCGGCAATCAGCGCGATGAAGGTTTTCTGCATCAAACTTGTCGAGATCAGATTCACGTGGCGGACTCCGGTTTCGCTTCTTAACTGTATCACAGTACTAGTACTGTGATTGTGTGTCAAGGCAAGGCGTGACGGGCCGCCGAAGATCCACAGCCTTTGCGCGCTATTTGATCTGGCCCAGGCGGCGCAACAGGGGCGTGATGGTCAACCCTTGCACAAGCACCGAAAAGGCGACGACCGCAAAAGTGATCGCAATGATGGCGTCACGGTGCGGCAAGTCGTCCGGGAGCGCCAAGGCAAGCGCCAATGCCAGGGCGCCGCGCAGACCGCCCCAAAAGAGGATGTGCTGATGCCGGCTGTCGATTTTTAATCGGCCGCGGGCAAACAGCACGCACAGGGGGTAGATCGCGGCCGCCCGCCCCAGTGTCACCAGAGCGATCGCCACCACGATGGCCAGCCACAGTCCGCTGAAGTGCTGCTGCGCTTCCTGCACGCCGATCAACATGAAGATGAGCGAATTCGCAATGAATGCGACGAATTCCCAAAAGGTCTCCAAGGCCTGGCGGCCCGAATCGGATATTGGTCCGCCCGGTTGATAGTTGCCGACCACCAGCCCGGCGGTCAGGGCGGCAAGCACGCCCGAAACGCCAAAGTGCTCGGCCAGGAAGAATGAGCCGTAGGCGGCGAGAGCCGTGAAGGTAATCTTCACCAGATAATCTTCGGTCTGACCCACCATGTACGTGGAACCAAAACCGGCCGCAGCGCCGATCAGCGTGCCCCCGCCAATCGAGAGCAGCAATGTCCCGGTGATCGACACGACAGTGTGATGCTCGCCGGCAAGCACGCTGAGAGCCGCAACGAAACCGACGGCAGCGGTGCCGTCATTCAAAAGACTCTCCGATTCTATGAGCAAGCGCAGCCGGCCGTGCACGCGGGCTTCCTTGAACGTCGCGATCACCGATACCGGATCGGTGGCCGCGATCAAAATGCCGAAGACGACGGCACTGCCCCAGCTCCAGTCCAAGATGTAGTGCATGCCGCCCGCAGTGACCGCGGCCGCCATCAGAACGCCGAACGTCGCCAAAATGGCGACGACCGGCAGGTCTGCTTTGAATTCCTGCCACCGGATATACAGTGCCGCCTCGAATACCAGCGGCGGCAGAAACACGGAAAAGATCAAATCCTTGGTCAAATGCACGTGCAGGCGCACGTGCAGGAACGACAGGCTCATTCCCGCCAGCATAAGCCCCACGGTGTAAGGCATGTGCAAACGCCGGCTGAGTATCGCGACCAGCGCGGATACGAACAGAAGCAAGCCCAGCTGTGATGGATCCAATGTCATGTGACGCCGGTCAGACCTTCATCCCGTCACTTTAACATCCGCGGCACCGGCCGCGACGCTCACTGGGTCGGCGTGTTGCGCGACAAGAATTTCGCCAGCGCATCGAGATCGGCATCGCTGATCTCGGTCTTGCGAAACTGCGGCATCACCGAGATTCCATGGCGCACCAGAACTTTGACCGTTTCAGGCTGCAAATCCTTCCAGTCGAGCAGCACGCCGGGTTTAACCCCCTTGTATTTCACGGTCAGGGCGTTGGTGCCCGGGTGGATGATTCCCGGATCGTGGCAGGGCGCACACCATTTCACGTACACCGCCCGGCCCGCCGCATGCGGGTCGGCGGGTTCCTCGGCTCGCACGGACCCGGCGAGCAATGCGGTCACTGCCAACCCTGCCCATGCAGACGCGCGCACTCTCGCTTCGCCGCCTGGCCGGTTCATGAGCGCTTCTCCCGCAAATGCTTCGGCCAAATCGCGTACCGGCCCGGCGACATGATTCCGTTGGGATCGATGGCATCTTTGAGCGTTTCGTGAAACCGCTGCAGCACATGATCGTTGAACGAATACACCTCCATCACCGATTTTTGGAATACCGGCGCGGTGCGATACTCGCCCCAGCCATGCTGGCCGCCGACCGCGATCAATTTTTTGAAGCCCTCGCGGTAGCGCTTGTTGGTGGCCGGATCCTCGCTCACGGGCGTGGCCAATATGAAGATGAAGCATCGCTCCCAGAAACAAGCGGGCATGGAAAACGAGCGGAACAACGGCATATCCAGCTCGCGCGCCGCTTCGCTGAACACACGGTTCGCTTCGATGATGGCCTCGCCGGTGCGCGGCACAATGGGTGAAAACCACATGTGGCCCTTCGAGGGAGTCGGGTTCCAAGGGCTGCGCGCGCCGATCGAGAATGCTCGCAGCGAGGGCACGCCCAATTCCGGTTCGTGATACGCATCCGCCTTGGCCGGATCGATCGGCAATTTCACCCGGTCGACGACGCGAAACTTTGCGCCCTCGAATTTCGCAAAATGCCGCTGCGCGGCCTGCCACTGCGCCTCGATGACCTCCGCCGGCCCGTGGAAACTGAGCCACAGCTGCCAGTAGGGTATGCCTGATTTCATGCCGTAGGCTTCGAGTTCCGGCGAGTAGCCAAGCTTGGCGGTGGAGAGAAGTTTGAGGTGCTCGTCCGTCATGCTGGGGGGACCGGTCTCGTTCCACAACTGCACCTGCCCAATCGGCGGGTAGCCGTTCAGCGGCGATGCAATATCGGGAAATCCCGAGGTAATTCGTGCGTTCTCCAGGTAGTTGAGGGTCTCGACCATGGGCGCGAGATCGCTGTAGCGGGACAGGGAAACGGTGCCGCGCAGATACGCCTCCGGCTCCGGCATCAGCCAGAAACCCATCTTTGTCACGATGCCGAAATTCGACTGCGAAAAAATGCCGTCGATCCATGGACCGCAGCCCGACTTGTATTGCTGCCAGGTTTTGGCGTTCGGAATCGCTCCCATTCCGGTGCGCATTAATTCCCCGTTGGGCAGCACAATTTCCATACCGCAATGCGAATCGAAATGGTTGCGATAATTCGCGTTCGTGTAGCCGCCGCCCCGATCCAGCGCATTGCCGACGACGCTGCCCCAACCTGGGTCGGGGCAATCGATCCACACCTTGAGCTTGCGCTCCTGGATGTAATGGTAAAGGTCAAAGTAACTAACGCCGGGCTCGACCAGCGCGAACGCGTTGGCTTCGTTGACCTCGATGACCCGGTTCATGCGCTTCAGGTCGACCACCACGCTGCCGGAATAGGCGGGCGCCGAGCCGCCATACCCCAAATTCTTACCCGTCGAGATGGGATACAGGGGGACCTTGTAGCGATTGGCGATGCGGACGATCTGTTGCACTTCCTCGGTCGAGGCCGGAGCCACCGCAGCCGAGGCCACCAGTTCTTCCGGTTCATGCAGGAAGGGGGAGAATGCGTCCCGGTACAGATCCACATCCTCATCGCGGGTGAATACCCAACTCTTGCCTACCGCTCCTTCCCACCCGGCAACGGCGCTCGCGAAGTCGGTCGAACTCACACCCGCTGGCAATCTCATGATCCCCTCCCCGCGACGCGGTTTTTTTTCGTCTCAGGCAATGACGAATGACACAAGTTCTTCATCCCTCGCCGTCCGGCTGTATTTGCCGTTCGATTCAATCACGCACGTCATACGCGACGCAGCGTCCGCATCCCGGCAAGCTGTCAAGGCCGCCGGCATCTTTACCGGCCAATTCTCGGCAGTCAGCGCCGATCTCATCCGGGAAATCACCGGCGCCGGGGCGGTCAAGCGATGCGCGATATCATGCCCACCGGAATCCATGTGCTCGGCACGGATCACCACCCGCATCCAATGATCCTTGGCGAGCTGTTCCAGGCAGAACAAGCTTCGAGCCGAAGTCATGCCGGCAATCGCACCACCACCGGCCGACCACTGCGCCCGCAGGTCGCGAGCCCAGAGCGCCGTAATGTCCCCGTCGATGGCGACGATCCCCGCCGTGGAGCGCAACCCCTCAGCCGCGGCACCGAAGGCCCGACCGGCCGGGGATCGACGGTCATAGATGAATCTGTAGAGTGGGACGATCGGCGCTACAGGAGCCGACATCACCGCATTCATTTGACCGGCGGCCGGCAGACAGGCCAAACCGGCGGCCGCGCCTGAAATTGCGGCTGCGGCGCTCGACAGGCAAAAATTTCGGCGGTCCATGGGCACTCCGGCGAACGGCTGATCCGCCATAAACTATCCGCCCGCCGGGCGGGCTTCTCGACCATGAGCGAAACCACCCCCCTTTCTCACAGCGTGAAAACTGCTGCCAGGAGGATTGTCGCCCCGAGGGTGACGTTCAAGATGCGCTCGGTCGGGGGCCGCAGCGCGGCGCGCTGCAACTTAACGCCGACGAATAGCCAGGCGAGGTCGACAACGATCGCCACCATCACGCATATCAACCATTTGAACGCGACATCGATCTGACGATCGTGTTCGACCAGTGTCTGAGAGGCCATCAGGGAGGCGAAGGCCAGGTAGGCTTTCGGGTTGGCGATGCCCAGCACGAATCCGGACATGGAGGATGAACGGACTCGCGCAGCCTGCGGCCTCGATCCGACGGGCACGGTGGCAATCTGGAAGGCCAAATAAACGAGATAGCCGGCAGACGCAAGCGTCATCACCCTCGCCACGAAGGGAACGGCCTCCAGAACTGACAGAAGGCCGACTGCCGTCGCCCCGAAGGCCGCCGCCAGACCCAGCTGTAGACCGGCATAGAAGCGCAAAGCCCCCCACCCCTCCGCCCGGCCAACCGCCAGTAGCGCGGCAATGCCGGGTCCCGGCGACCCGAGGAGTGCGATGGCTGACGCCATGAATAGCCAGCTGCGAACCGTCATCTTGCCATCGTATGTGGACGTTCACTATCACAAAAGCTAATATTTCTATTCGCCTCTATTAGGTCTACTACTATGGCTGACGTTCACAATATCGATGTCGCGCTGTTACGCGCGTTCATCGCCGTCGCCGAGACCGGGCGCATGACGACCGCTGGAAAAATCGTCCATCGGACGCAAGGAGCCATCAGTCAACAGATCAAACGTCTTGAAGCGCTATTCGAGACGCAGCTATTCGATCGGAAGGCCGGCTCCGCCCGCCTCACTCGCGAGGGCGAGAAGCTGCTGGTCAAGGCTTATCGCCTGATCTCCCTCAACGATGAAGTCATGGACCAGATGAGGACGGTGGACTTCGGCGGCGAGGTGCGCCTTGGCGTTGCGCACGACATTGTTCGGGCAATGATGCCGCCCATCTTGCGCCGCTTCCGGCAGGAGCATCCCAATGTGCTCATCACGCTCGTGAGCGACACAACACAGGCGCTCCGGGCAGATCTTCGCGAGAGGAAGATCGATCTGGCACTGATGACGGAGCCGGAGCGCGGCGATCGAGATCAATTTCTGCTCACAGACCGACTGATTTGGGTGGGCGCCAAAGGCGGCGACGCCCACCGACGGCGGCCGCTTTCGGTGGCGTTGGGTCAGGAGAACTGTGGATTCAGGGCGGCGGCCATCAAGGCATTGACGAAGGCGGGAATGCCTTGGCGCGCGATTTGCCAGTTCGGCAGTTTGGAGTCTGTGTTCGCCACCCTGGAGGCGGACATGGCGATTGCCTCGTTTCTTTCACGAACCGTCCCGGATCGTCTGGCGGCGCTTCGCAGTCGCGAACTGCCCGAACTGCCCCGCTTTCATATCAACCTTCGACTGCCCAACACCGGCACGGACTCGGTGGTCATGGAATTTGCCCGCCACATTCGAGAGGGCTTCTCGAGCCGCTATGCTTGAGGCTCGCGCCGGCTAATGTGGCCGCGAGCAGCCGCTGATCCGCTCGCACCCCATGATGCGACGGGGAGCCAATCCAGCCAGCGCCTCCTTCAGGGCGCTCGCGGAAAAAGGCTTGATGAGAATTACGTTGCAGCCGATTTCCGCGACCCGCTTCTTGACCGATTCACTGCTGTTCGCAGTCATGAATATGATGGGGATCGTGAAGCCCGCGCCTGCAAGCTGGCGCGCAAGTTCAATGCCGCAGCTTTCGCCCAGTTGGATATCGATAATGAGGCAGTGTGCTTCGCTCAACAGCGCGGCATCGAGAAATTCCTTGGCTGAAGCATAGAGCTCCGTGCGGTACCCGAGTTCCGACAATAATCGGCTCATCGCGCCGAGGATACCCAGGTTGTCGTCAATAACCGCAACAACATTGCGCTGGTTTGGCATAAATTTGTGGTCCAATTGTGGCCGGATGGCACTGAGGCCCGGCTTGGGGCAGGCTCGAACACGGTCTCGAGCCCCAGTTTCTGGTGGCCGACTTTATAGACGCGAACCCGCATGCGCGTCTTGCTATCCTGAGCCAAAGCGTTGTCATTCGAGGCCAGTCGCAACCGTCGAGCATTCAGATGAAAGACGTCGACACCAAGCTCCTCGGCAGGATCCCCACCGCATCGGGTGCGATCGCGCGACTTGCCTATGCACGCGCCCGACAATCTGCCGTTGAGCTGAGCCCTCTGTTGACGAATGCGGGAGTGACGGAACGACAGATTCAAAACCGCGACGCTCGTCTCGCCGTCCAGCGTCAGATCCGGTTCTTGGATGCCACGGCGAATGCCCTGGGGGACAATTTCCTCGGCTTCCATCTTGCGCAATTGGTCGATCTTCGCGAGATGGGACTGCTCTTTTATGTTGCGGCCTCATCGGAAACCTTGGGCGACGCATTGCAGCGAGCGGCGCGGTATAGCTCGATTGTCAATGAGGGCCTGTCGATTCAATGTCTCAAGGCACGGGACATTCGCATGGTGGTCGAGTACGTCGGTGTTGCACGACATACGGATCGGCACCAGATCGAGTTCCTCATGACCGTGCTGATCCGCCTATGCCGGCAGTTGACCGGCCGGCGACTGAAGCCGAGCCGCGTTCGAATCATGCATCACCGCAGCAAGCGGGACGGTTCCAGGCTGGCCGCATACTTTGGCCACGACATTACCTTTGGGGCAAGAACGGACGAACTGACCTTCGACAGCGGGATCTACGACATACCGGTCAGCAGTGCTGATCCGTATCTCAACGAGCTTCTGGTGGCGAATTGCGAGCAAGCTCTTTCTCATCGGAGCGCGAACCGCGGAGCGTTCCGTGCAGCGATTGAGAATGCGATGGTGCCGCTTTTGCCGCATGGAAAAGTGCGCGCAGCCCAGATCGCCGCGAAACTCGGCTTGAGCCAGCGAACTGCGGCGCGCCGGCTCGCATTGGAAGGCGCTACATTTTCCTCGGTCCTCGAGGACTTGAGAGGCGATCTGGCGATTCAGTATTTGTCCGATCCGGACCTGTCGATATCGCGGATTGCATGGCTGCTTGGCTATCAGGAAGTCAGTGCCTTCACTCATGCATTCAAGCGCTGGTCGGGCAAGTCACCGCGCGCAGCGCGCGCTCAATCTGCGGGTGTCTAAGCAACGATCTCAGGAGGTCGAACTTTCAATTCCGCTGTGAGGGTCCATGCATCAGCATTCCACACGGTTTCTGCCCAGTTGCTTCGCCTTGTAAAGCGCCTCGTCGGCCCGGGAGAAGGTCTGGACGATGGTCTCGCCGGGCCGGTATTGCGCCACTCCGACTGATACGGTTAGCGGACCCATCGAACGCGCGAAAGGAATGTCGAGCATGCTGACTCGATCGCGCAACCGCTCGGCATCGAGAATCGCGCCGGCCAGCGCGGTATGCGGCAGGATCTGGACGAACTCCTCGCCGCCATACCGCCCGAAGACATCCATTGAACGCAGCCCCTCCTGCACGGTCTGCGCAAATGCCTGCAGGATCCGATCTCCCATCAAGTGGCCGAATTCATCGTTGTAGCGCTTGAAAAAATCGAGGTCGATCATGCAGATCGAAAGCGGCTCGCCGGTGGCATTCGCCCCCTGTTTCGCCCCCTCCATGGCGATCATTAGAGCACGACGATTATAGACGCCGGTGAGATCGTCGCGGCGCGCCTTTTCCTCGGTATCCTCCAACTTGATGTTCACATCGAGGAGGTCGCGTTGCAGCTGCTTCACGCGTCCTCCGATGAACACGAACCAGGGAAATGTCGTTGCAATCACGGCGAACTGAAGGCCGTCGAGGCGCAGCATTTCGGCGTCGTGATTGCCTCTGTAGCGACGCCAGATCACCAGCACGAAAGCGGCCAGCGACACCAACCCCAGCACGGCCAGCTTCATGCTGCTGCAGCGAAGCATGCCGAACATCAGTGCGACGAAAAAGAACGCGGTGAACGCAAGCCGGCTGTCCGGTGCGCGGTAGAACACGAACAGCATGGTAAACACGGCCGCAAGAAGCTGAAATACGGTCAAGCTCGGATCTGGAAACCGCAGATTGAGTCCCAGCCGGAAGATGATGAAGAATCCGACAATGACCGCCGCGACCATCGCGGCGGCCTCGAAAAGCGTGTCGCGGTCAACCTTGTCTTGCGTGTAAAAAAGAGCCAGTACCAGCAGGTACAGGACCGAAAAGACGCTGGCCAATAAGAATCTGCGCAATCGCAGGTGTTGCTTGAACTCGTCGCGTGTCGGGGAAGGGGTATCGGAAATTGGATCGCGCATTGACGTAAGAATTGGGCGCGCCAGGTAAGCCCAACACGCAAGGACTCTTATAGCGCGAAGATCGCCGAAAGATAAATGAGACCTAGGACCTAGGTCGAGAGCGCAGCGCGGCGATCGGCTGAATTGGCGGCAAGGTCCGATGGATGGTGCTCGAGCTTCCATTCCGGGATGGCGAAGTGCAATACCGCTCCGCCGCCCGGCCCATTCTCCGCCCACAGGCGTCCCCCGTGCGCGCGCACGATGGAGCGGCTCAACGACAAGCCCAAGCCCAGACCTCGCGGCTTGGTGGTGTGATAGGGCTCGAACATCTTCTCCTCACTTCCGGGCGCAATACCGCAGCCGGTATCCGCCACGGAAACCAGGATACTGTTGTCGTCAAGCCGGCGGGACCCGAGCGTGAGCGTGCGGGTATTCTGCACCGGCTCCGACATGGCGTCGACCGCATTGAGAATCAAATTGATCAGCACCTGCTGCAACTGTACGCTGTCGCCGCGAATCGAGGGCAGGCCGACGCCGAGCTCCGTGACGACGCGTACGGCGCGGGCCATCAAATCGTAATTCATCAATTTGAGCGCATCATGAATCATCTCGTTCGCGTCCAACGGCCGGGGCTGGAATTCGCCTTTTTTCAATAGCGCGCGCAGCCGCCCGATGATTTCGCCGGCGCGTTTGTCGTCGGAGGCTATGTCGCCGAGGATGGCGCGAATTTCCTCCAAGTCACAACCTTGGTGGGCGAGAATGAGTTGTGCCGCTTGGGCGTTGCCGAGGATGGCCGTCAGGGGCTGGCTTAGTTCATGCGCCAGCGCCGAGGAAAGTTCACCGAGGCTCGCCGCGCGCAGCAGATGAGCAACCTCGTTGCGGTGCGCGTGGGAATCGATCTCCGCCTGTTTACGCTGTGTGATGTCCAGAGTGACCCCCTGCAGGCGGGCGGGCTGACCTCCACCATTGAGCTCGAGATACGCTTCGGATGCCATCCAACGCATCTGCCCATCCGGCATCAGCACGCGATATTCGACCTGATAGCGACCATCGCCCTCGGTCGACTTCACCAGCGCATGACTCATGAATGCGCGATCATCCGGATGCACCCGCCGCAAGAAATCATCGAGCTGCAACGGTTCGGATTTCGCAAAACCGAACATCGAGCGCCATCGATCCGTCACCCAGATTTCATTGCGCGTAAATTCCCGGGACCAAAAGCCAAGGTTTGCCGCATCGGCGGCCAGCGCTATTCTTAGTTCGCTGGCGCTGAGGTCTCGGGCCAGTTGGGCCGCACGCAAAGTCTTCCCGCCCAACTCGTAGGCCATGGCCACGATGATGGCAAGATAGAAGAGGCTCGGTGTGGCCGGCGGCTGAATCGTTCCCCAATAGACCAGCGCCAGTTGTCCCGCTGCCCCCATCACGAAAAATGCGATGGTACCGCCCAGGGTTACCGCCAGCCGGCGATCCCCTCGCCGCCAAACCGTATTGGCTGCATCCAACACGAAGATCACCAGCACCACTGAGCTTAACTGCCCGGCGATCATCGACCAATTCGGAGCGATGCTCGCGGGTACGGAAATGACTTCCCCGAGGAAGGTGCTGGGGCGGAAGATGATGATTTCGCCAAGGTTGTGATTTTTTCCTGTAAGGAAATTCAGGAACAATGAGGGCGCCCGCAGCGCGAAGACGGTCCACAGGAGCCATGTTCGACCCGCGCCGAGATAGAGGCGCACGAATCCGGCCAATGACAGAATGATGACGCAGAACGAGACCTGCGCCCATCGGATCGCCGACGCAAATTGTGCCGGCGAATCCGCGTGCATCAGCACCAGATCACACCAGGCAAGAGCCGCTGTGCCCAGTGCCGCCAGGGTGAACAACAGGTTGGCCCAGTCATCCCGCTTCCGCCACCAGATGAACCCATAGATCAACGCCATGGTCAACGATGCCGACGCGGTCATCGAGAAGACAACGACGTCCCAGCTCATTCAGTGATCCGGCTCATGTGGCCGCAAGGCTAACAAGCCGCCTCCGGCCTGGCTAGAAGTTCCGCTCGAGGTCAACAAATGTTAAATCGGAATGACCTTAGGCACCGGGGATGGGCAGCACGGGCATGATCTCGACGCCATCTCCCGGAAAAATGGAAAAGTGCGGATGCTTGTCGAACAGTTTGGCGGCGGCCTCGTGCGAATCCGCGCGCACGACCGTGAAGGCGCCCAACTGATTGCTCGCATCGTCGATGCCGCGTTGCGTGACTTTCTTGGTCTTTCCCAATGGTCCGCCCATGGTGACGATGGCGGCGTGATGCTTCTCGACCCACGCCTTCCAGGCAGCCATGCCTTCTTGTTCCTTCGCCCGACGTTCCCCTTCGGGAAGGGCATCCCAGGCCGCTCGCCGCGGACTGGTTTTGCTGCCGAGGAATACTGCAAGATAGGTATTGTTCGCGCTCATGATTTCTCCTCTGTGTTGACTGAAGGGGCGCGCCGTTCGCAGGCGCGCCCGCCGCCGCAAGGGCTCAGATACTCATGCAGATCGCCTTGGTTTCGAGGTAATTCTTCAGGACCTCGCTGCCCATCTCGCGGCCCCAACCCGACTGCTTATAGCCGCCAAAGGGCAAGGCGGCATCGAAGATATTGTAGCAATTCACCCAGACCGTCCCTGCCCGCAATTCATTGGCGATGCGATGCGCGCGCTTGATATTGCTCGTCCACAGGCCTGCGGCCAAGCCGTACACCGTATCGTTGGCGCGGCGAATCAGGTCGTCGTCGACTTCCTTGAAGGGCATCACCGTCACCACCGGCCCGAAGATTTCCTCCTGATACACGCGCATCTTCTCGCTCGTGCCATCGAGCACCGTGGGCTCGACGAAATAGCCGGTCTCGCCATGGCGTTTCCCGCCACACACCGTGCGCGCCCCCTCCTCCCTCCCCGAGCGCAGAAACCCTGTGACCCGGTCGAACTGGGTCTTTGATACCAAGGGTCCCATCTCGCTCTGCGGATTCAGGCCCGGACCCAGGCGGATGGAGCGCGCGGCCTTGCTGACGCCCTCGAGGACGCGATCATAACTCTTCTCCTGCACGAACAGACGCGAGCCTGCGCAGCAACACTGCCCGTGATTGAAGAAGATCGCGCTCGCCGCGCCCGGAATCGCCACATCGAGATCGGCATCGTCCAGCACGATATTGGGCGACTTGCCGCCCAGTTCGAGCGTGACCTTCTTCAGATCATTCGCCGCAGCTTTGACGATCAGCTTGCCGACTTCCGTCGAGCCGGTGAAGGCCACCTTGTCCACATGGCGGTGCGCCGCCAGCGGCGCGCCGCAAGTCTCGCCGAATCCGGTGATCACGTTGAGCACGCCGGGGGGCAAGCCCGCGTCCAAACACAGCTGTGCGAGAAGCAGCGCCGACAGAGGTGTTTCTTCGGCAGGCTTCAGCACGACGGTGCAACCGGCGGTCAGCACCGGGCCCAACTTCCAGGCCGCCATCAACAGCGGAAAATTCCACGGAATGATTTGCGCCACGACCCCGATGGGTTCCTTGCGCGTATAAGCGTGGTACTGCGCCTCTGGCGTATAGGGGACGGAGAGGGGGATCGTATGGCCTTCGATCTTGGTCGCCCACCCTGCCATGTAGTGAAACAGATCCGCAGCCAGCGGTACGTCGGCGGCCCGCGCCACTCCAATGGGCTTGCCGTTGTTGAGCGATTCCAGTTGTGCGAGTTCCTCGAGATTCTCGAGAATCAGATCACCGATTTTCCACAATATTTTGCCGCGCGCCGAGGGCGACATCCGGGGCCAAGGTCCCTTGTCGAAAGCTTTGCGTGCTGCCGCCACCGCGAGATCGACATCGGCGCGTTTGCAGTCGGCCACATGCGCAATCACGGCTTCAGTGGAAGGATTGAAAACCTCGAAAGTCTCGCCCGCCTGGGCATCCTGCCAGCGGCCATCGATCAAGGCTTGACGAGCCTGACTCACGAATCGTTTAACCGGTGTGCTGAGCGACACCATATCAACTGCAGTGTTCATGGACATCTCCTCTGTTGATACCCTCTCGACGATTGCGGCGGAACGCCGGACTCACGGGGTGTGGATTTCGTTTCGAGGCGCCCGTGCCCTGAAAAGTTCGCCGGTGATCGGGATGTTTTACGCCCTTGCTCGAGGTTTGTCACAAGGCGGAAGCCGCCGTGGTGCACTGCATCTTCAATTTGCGGCTTGACCGACCATCGGGACCCTGCTCGTCCGGCCTTCGATTGCAAAACGATTGCCGGCGCTCGTCGCGCTGTGAGCGAACTGTCGACATAGCTCCACCGCTCGTTGGCTGCTTTGCGCGATGAGTTCGATGGCCGGCGAATCTATCTGACCACTGCGAGATGCCCGTTCCAGGCGGATCGCCGCAGACTCGAGATCCGCGAGTGTTCGGTGGAATCCGAAACGCAACTCACTCGCAAGGCGCCTACGCTCCAAATCCAAGGCTTCCAGAAACTCACGCCGCAGGGAATTGCGCTCGGTCACATCGACGGCAAAACACAACAGCGTTGGCCGGCCGTCCATGTCAATGGGGGCATGCGACAACTCAACGTCGATCAGCGCACCGTCCTTGAGGCAATGACGTGTCTCGACCAACCGGTATCCGCGCTCCGGGGCAGTCATCGGCGCGCCCCCAGAGTTTGCCGTGATGCCGCTCAGGGTCAAGGCAGACCACTCATCCTCGGAGTAGCCATAGTGAATAATGGCCCGTTCGTTGACCATCAAGATTCGGCCAGTCGCGCGGTCCTGCACCCACATCGGATGAGGCCCATCCGCAAAGAGTCGGCGATGACGCTGCGCCGCGGCGTCGAGTTCATGCAGGGTGCGGTTGCGCTCCGCCAGCAATGCAGTCAAAAACATACCCGTCACGGTCAACAGCGCGAGAAAATCCCACAGCGTATCAATGCCCTCATTGACTCCGACGGTGGCCAGGACTCCGCGCTGTAAAACGAAGCTCAGGGTGGCAGCCATGGCGCAAACGGAGGTGACAATCGACGCCATGGCGACGCCGAACCGCACCACTGCCCAGACCAGCAACACCAACGCCATCGCCACGAGCGGCAGGCGCGCTTCGGCGTCCCGCAACACGAACATGCACGTGACCCAGCCGAGCAATGCCAGAGACCAGGCACTCGCCTCGCCGCCCTTGCCGCGGAGTGTCCGAAGAAGCGCCGGGGTCGCGACCAGCAGCGGCACGAACAACACCACGCCCGCGACGCAGTCCGCCCACCATCGCGCAAACGCCGACAGATAAGCGCCGCTGATCACCGGAGTGGCGCCTCCGGCATCTGTGATCAGGGCGATGATCGCGGGGGCCATTTCGCCCGGACGCAACCATTGGTAAATAAGAATGCCGACGCAATCGAGCACTTGAATCACGCCGCCGCCGACGACAGCGGCGCCGAATAACAACAGTGGATCCTGCCAACGGTCAAAGGCGCGGCTGAACCTCCAACGTGACAGCATCTCAATGATGATGAGCGCCGCGAGCGCCGCAGCGGCGCCGTAGTAGAGACCATACGTCCACGGTTCATGCAGCCAAACCACTGCACCCACCCAGGTTCCCGCAGCGATCCCCGGCCAAAGGCGCCTACCACCCAGAAACAAGCCCGCCACGCTCAATCCCACCAGCAGCGACGGTACCGCCAGCCGTGCGCTGTAGATATCGAGACGTGGATCGATGATCCTGGCGAGGAGCACGGTGACCGACAGACCGGCGAAACACGCGACGGCGACCACGAAACACCCAGCAAGATGGGTAACTACCCGGGGAAGAATCGCTGGTGGCGGCAATTCCCCCGCACCGCTGAACGTGCGCGACGCGTCGGCCGGGTTGCCCTCCGATTCTGGCTCAACCCGCGAACTCTCACTGCCTTCCCGCTGCAAGCACTCGCAGCTGATGAGCGTGCCGCCACCCTCTCTCGCGAGCACCTCGACGGTCGCACCGACCGCGGCCGCCCGCAGTCGCATGGACCTCAGGCCAAAGCCGTTGGAATCGCGCGCGACGTGCCCCATACCGACACCGTCGTCTCCGATACGGACTTGGACCGTTTCCGCCGCCACCAATATGCGCACGCGGATGTTCGCGGCATGCGCATGTTTCAACGCATTCGTGACCGCCTCCTGCACCAGTCGGTACAGGTGCTCGCTGCGCTCGAGCGACAGGCGCAGCGGCGCCTGAGACTCAATTTCAATCTCAAGACGGGGACCCGAACCCGGGGACACGGTGTGAGACAGGCGACGCAGCGCCTCGAGCAGGTCACCATTCGCATCGTGCAGGGGCGAGACGCCGCGAGTGAGCTGCCGACAGAGTCGCACCGCCTCCGCGGTGCTATCGAGCAAAAAATCGATGAATGTCCGATCGATGTCCGCATCGCGCGAGGTGCGCGTTATCGCCGCTCGCGCGCCGAGGCTCAGCCCCGTCAGCACCTGACCCAAGCCGTCGTGCAGTTCTTGCGCGAGGTGGCTACGCTCCAGGTCCACCGATGCCAACATCCGCGAGCGCAATTCAACGCGGTCCGTGACGTCCATGGCGTAGTGCAGCTCGGCGGGGCGGCCATCCAGCTCGATCGGGGTCGAGACGAGGTGGATATCGATGGGCGCACCGCCGCGGGTGCGATGGCGCACCATCCGGGTGCCGCCGCCACTCGCAGTGGCATCCGCCACCGAGACCCTGTCCGCGCGCGGATCCACGCTCAAATCCAGCACCGACTTGGCGAGAAACTCGGCCTCGCTGAAGCCGTAGTGTCGCACCGCTTCATCGTTGACCATCAGGATAGGACCGCCGTTCGGCTCTGCCACCCACAGAGGCGAGGGATTGGATTTGAACAGGCGTTGGTAGCGTTCGGCGACGACCCGCAACTGCTCAAGATCATGGCGTCGCTCCGCGAGGAGCGCGGTGAGTAAAAGACCCGTGAGGGCCAGCAGTGAAATGAACCCCCACTGTAGTCCGATGGTTTCCATGGTGCCGCTCGCGAGCGGACCCAATCGCATCGCTACACCGGTCGTCACCACCACCGACATGCTCAACGTGGCAAAGGCGGCGGCCGACGGTCCGAAGCGCACGGCGGCCCAAGCCACCAGCATCAGGGCGGTAATCAGCAAGGGCTCCGCTCCCGCCATGGGCAGCGTCAGGGCGGCGGCGCTCCAAGCAAGCAAGGCCAGAACCAAGGTGAGCAGAGCTGTCGGCTGATGTCGATACCACTTCTGCAGGTCTTGCCGCCTTGCGCTCGCGAGCGGCACCAACAGCATGATGCCGGCGATGCCATTCACAGCCCAGTGGACGGCATTCGTCAGCATTTCCGGGGTCAGCGCGGGAAAGTTCCCGGCTGCATCGGTCATGATCCGGCGATAGTAGGGCGCCAGAGAATCGGGTGCCAGCCACGCCAAGACAAAGCCACTCGTCAGGTCGAGCGCCCCGTCAAGCACGCGCCCCACGGTCGCCGCGGCCAACAGGATCAACGGGTCACGGAGCCGATCAAAGCTGCGGTGAAAGTCCCATACCGACAGCAAGTGGGCAATGAGCACGATGCTGCCAGCTTCCACCGCGGCATCTATGGTGACCGACAGAGGCGGGTCCCGCGCGATGAGCCCCCAAACCACCCAGGAACCGGCGAACAACGCCGGCCAGAGCCGCAGGCCATATTGCATCAGGCCGATCACACCGATGCCGATTGCAAGCCACGGAGTGGCGGTCGACATGGCCAATAGCGAGGATGCCGGCGCTTGCGCGACCAGCCATACCGCTGCGGCAGCAGTCGCGACATAACTCAGGAATAGTCCAAATCCGCCGGCCCAGGGCGAGTTCCAGTCTCTGGGTCGAGAATCCTTCATGCTTGGCATTATTGCGGAGATTCAAGGCACGAAGAAGTTTTTATGGGGACCCTCGGGTTATCCCCTAATCGCGCCCCGCCGGCGGTGCTCGTGACATAACGTTCTTTGACCTGCGACGGGCAGCCTGAATTTGCAGCGGCGGCGTTGCCACGAATTGAAGATCGCACGAGCATGGTCCTTGGGATCATTCCTCATGGGTGCGTCGAGCGAGGGGTGCGGTATGCAACGAAGCGGTAACGGTCCATCGGTCGGTTGGAGATTTACGTCCATTCCATTTCATATGCCGCCTGGCATCGGGTGGCGGCTGCATATGTCCAAAATTGCGTCGGAAATCTTGCCAGTCCGCACACCGCCATGCCGAAGGCATGGTTAAAGGGCGGTGGAGGTGATCGTATGAAGTCCATGCTGTTCATTCTGGTGGCCCAGCTACATTCGGGGGGGGTTCAGACCGTGGCGGCGTACTCGAGCCTGGAGCAGTGCCGGGATGCACTCAAGGTGGCAACAACGAACATCGCGGCGGACTACATGTGTGCTGCGACACCCGCGGCGGGGAACTGGTCGAAGAAGGATTCGCGCTACTTGGTGGCGCGGGAATGAGCCGCGCGGCAAGACCTTGAGGTGCCCTCACGGAAGAGCATGCAGAGTGGTATTGAACAAGTACTGGCTGCTGAAGGGCGTCCGGTCTCCTGCGCCCTTGCCCGCCACGGGTTGTAGCCGTGCCGACAGGGGCTTCTTCCATTTCCAAGCAAGCGCCGCCACGTCGCCATAAATGCGTTCCATCTGTGCCTGACTGATATCGCCGGGAAAAGGCACCGTATCCAGGCCCGTGCCGCACACCGCTGAATAGGCAAGCAGATCGTCGCTGTTGTAGGTGCCCTCCGCCCAACGCTGCGCGAGCAGACTGTCCTCCATCACCGGAACCATCAAACCCGAGTAGCCGACCTGTTTGACCGGGACCGCCTTCACGGCCGTCGTAATCGCCAGCGCTGCCGTCAGCGTGCCGCTCGATCCGAACTTCGCGCCTGTATACGATTCGATTGCTGCACCGATCGATACATCGCCCAACGGAGCGGGGGTTGGATCGACACCCATGAACTGCCACCCTGTGCTGGCCGCCACGCGCTGACCGATGCCCTCGGCGATCTTGGCGTGCACGGTGAGCTGCCGCGTCAGTTCCTCTACGGATCGCGAAAAGTCGCCCCGCGTGCGGGCAAATACTTCCTGGACGACATTGGCGCCTTCGAAGCCGATGGAGAACTGTTTACCGGCGCCATTGTGATATGCGCCAGGATAGAACGGGCCGTAGGGCTTGAGCATCGCCGTGGCTGTAAAACTGAAATTGGCCTGGCTGTTGGGACTGTGCTCTGTCAAACCATGCACCAGAGAGGCGGTCTCGTGGATGACCTTCCAGTGGATGCCGTCGTCGCCGGCGATGATGGCGCTGGATGTCAGGTGCGGCAGCGTCAACAGGGCCTTTTCGAGCAGACGCATGGTGCGCGGATCATCCATGTCTCCCATCATGGCCGGACCGATATTGGGCAGGAAGTTCTCTTTGCCCCCCAGGTCATCAAGGTTCTTCAGATACGCGAGTGCCTGTGTCTCCGACTGACCCTGCACCAGATCAGCCAGCGGCTGCGTCACGATGCGCAGAGTCTCTGTCTCATAGCCCTCGTTCGAGAATTCCGATTGGGCGGCCCGCAATACAACGAGCGCGTCGCTGATTTGAGTTGCATAAGTCGCGGGATTCAAGCGCACAAACGCGGTGATCGCCCTGACCTTCGGCTTGGTGTAGTCGGCCGCCTGCACAGTGGTCAAGGACGCCAACGCAACCACGCACGCCAGCCCCAAACATGAACTACGTAACATCTTCGTTCCTCAAATATCCGTTAGCGCATGATTCCAATAGGGCCATGGTCCCATATACGCTCAAACCGCTGGATGCGACAAGTCGCGGCTGCACGGCAAGCGGGCGCGCGATCGTGTGGGTCCCTGATCTTAGACTGTCAAATCCGACAGCAGCCACCGCCCCTCGCAGTTGACGAATTCTGAGGACGGTCTGGTACACATTGGAGAGGATACGTAATGGCAGCAAAGAAGCCGAATATTCTGGTTCTGTGGGGCGATGACATTGGTCAATTCAACGTCAGCGTGTACAACCGCGGCATGATGGGCTTCAAAACGCCCAACATCGATCGCATCGCCGCCGAGGGTGCAATGTTCACCGATTGGTATGGACAGCAAAGCTGCACGGCCGGCCGCGCGGCCTTCATCACCGGGCAGTCGCCGATTCGTTCGGGCCTCACCAAGGTGGGTCTGCCCGGCGCACCTGAAGGAATGAAGATCGAAGACCCGACCATCGCGGGTCTTCTCAAGAACCACGGCTACATGACCGGGCAGTTCGGCAAGAATCATTTGGGCGACCGCGACGAGATGCTGCCGACCAACCATGGCTTCGACGAGTTCTACGGCAATCTGTATCACCTGAACGCCGAAGAAGAACCGGAGAACCCGGACTACCCGAAGGCCGCTGATTTTCCTGACTTCAAAAAGAATTTCGGTCCGCGCGGGGTCATCCACAGCCTTGCCGGCGGCAAGATCACGGACACGGGCCCTTTGACCAAGAAGCGCATGGAGACCGTCGATGAGGATGTCACCACCAGGGCAATGGATTTCATGGAGCGCGCCAAGAAGGCGGACAAGCCGTTTTTCCTGTGGTGGAACTCCACCAAGATGCATGTCTTCACGCACTTGAAGGAAGGCGTGGCAGGCAAGACCGGTTTGGGCATCTATGCCGATGGTATGGTCGAGCATGATCGCCAGGTGGGCCAGATGCTGGACAAGCTCAAGGAACTCGGCCTCGAGCAGGACACCATTGTCATGTATTCCACCGACAACGGTGCAGAAGCCTTCACCTGGCCGGACGGCGGCACCACGATGTTTCGCGGTGAGAAGAACACGCCGTACGAGGGTGGTTATCGAGTGCCCTGCGTCATGCGCTGGCCCGGGGTCATCAAGCCCGGCAGCATCATCAACGACATCGGGGCACACGAGGACATGTGCGCGACGTTCCTGGCGGCGGCCGGTGAGCCCGACGTGTCGGACAGGTTACTGAAGGGCCACCAGGCCATGGGGCGTACCTACAAGGTGCATCTCGACAGCTACAATCTCATGCCGGCATTCAAGGGCGATGCGAAGTGGCCGCGCAGGGACTTCATCTACTGGACCGACGATGGCAGCGTCGCCGCGCTGCGCTACGACAACTGGAAAATTTCCTTCCTGAAGCAACATGGGCACGGCCTGCACGTCTGGATCGATGCATTCGAGGAGCTGCGCGCGCCGATACTCACCAATCTGCGCATGGATCCCTTCGAACTTGCGCAGGATATCGCCATGGATTACGGCCGCTGGTTCGCGGAGCACATGTTTCTGTTCGCGCCCGCCGGTGCCTTTGTCGGACGCTGGCTGCAGAGCTTCCGGGAGTATCCGCCGCGGCAGAAGCCGGGCAGCTTCAACCTGGATCGCGTGATGGAAGCGGTGACGGCGCCGCACAAGGGAGCCAACTAGTACCACGGCCCCCGCTTGGGTTCGATGAACCGTGTTCCTGCGGCCTTGTGCCGCAGGAACACGGCCAACCCTGATCAGGTTGCAGGCACCACGGCGACAGCCACCGACTCCGTATAAGTGACGTCCACGAGATTGCCTGGTTTGAGCGTGCGAATGAAGTCCTTCCCTTCCTGAGATTCAACCGCAATCGTGCGTGCGCCGCCATCGGCACGATGAAACGTGATTGTGTTGAGCGAGGTATCGATCGAATCGATCTTAACCGTCGTGGTGATGTTGTACACCACTTTGGCGCTGGGCTTGGCCCCGGGTTTCGCCGCGGTCGTCGTAGCCGATTCCTGTTCGGTTACGGCAGGCGCGTTGCTCTTGACAACTTTGGCCGCGAGGCCCTGATAGTAGGTCACATTCACCTTGTCACCGACGCGCACCTGGCTCAGGTTCTTGACCTCGGGCCCCGCGACGAAACTCACCGGCCCATTCGCCGACTTCAGCTGGACGATTCGCGTGGCCTGATCCACGGACTCGACGGTTGCGGTCGCCTGATGCGTCTCGCCCTTCTCGAAAGGCTTGGGGGCGGCAGCCGCCGATACGGCAAATGCCGCGACTACCAACGAGGCTGCGGAAAGACACTGCGCTATCTTCATGGGGAATTCTCCATACGTTAATGAGCAACAACTTGGGTCGACCATGGCCTACGCCATGCGCTTCATCCTCCCAGCGCCATCGTAATGGCCACCAGCGCGCACCCGAGCACGACCATCGCGAGTCCCGCCAGCCAGCGTCGATACCCCGTGATGCGCCCGAACGCATAGCCACATAGAAACAGCAGAACGATGGCGATGGCATTGGAGACGCGCATCGCCCGCGCCAGGGGGTTCATGAAGATGAAGGGAATCGCCACGGGGAACGTGACGGCAAATACCCAAACGAACACGGATAGCGCCGCCAGCCAGTCCTCTTTTCCAAGCCACGGATACGACGGCGGGTCGGGCAATCGAACCAGCTTCCCGCGAATCGATTCATATTCCGCCGGGCCGAGCGTGGCGGCCACCAGCGGCGGCAGCGATTGGGCAATGATGCGGTGCGCGTCCTCCGGGGCGGCCGCCTTTCGCATCGTACGCAGCAACCGGATGCGGCCTGCATGATCATTCATGCAATCCATGAGGTAAAAAATGGCGTCGATGATGCCCCAAGCGATGTTGCATCCGACTGCGCCTATCAGCATCGCGCGCACATCATCGCGTCCGGCATCTGCCACGCTGAGCGAGCCGGTGAAGGTGAGCACCATGATCAAGCCGAAGAGCGCCTCACCGATGCGCTCAGCTGGCCCGAGAAGGCGTTTGCTTGATTGGTTGGACATGGGAGACCTCAGTGCACGCGCGGTGGCAACAGGTAAAGGGTCATCGCAAAAATCAAATAGACCGTCAACAGCAACACCCCGACGAACCACGCCGATCGTCCGGTGTTGGTGACCAGCGAAGTGATGAGCGTCGCGATGAGAATCATCACCACCGCCCCGGGCCAGAATTGCAGGTCCATCGGCGCAGGTCCGATGAAATAGCTCAGGAACACCAGCGCCGGCGCAACAAAAAGCGCGATTTGCGACGCGCTGCCGAGCGCAATGCCCACGCTCAGATCCAGTCGGTTTCTGCGCGCGCCCGAAAAAGCAGTAGGCATCGCCGACGCGCCTCCGACCAGTGCCACGATGATGAAGCCCACGAACGCGGGAGTCATCCCGAACGCCTCGGCCGCCTTTTGCACTGACTCGACAAAGATGTCGCTCACCACCGCCACCAACGCCGTGGCGCCGGCGAGCGTAGCCAGAGCCAGGCTCATCGGCCAGGGCCGCTCGGCGGCTTCCGTGTGCGCGGTGCTGGCGAACAGCTGACGATGCGTCTTCAGGGAAAACAGCATGCTCAGTCCGTAGGTGACGATGAGCAGCAGCGCCAGCCCCAGGCTTAACTTGTGGTTGAACGCCGCCTGCGCTGCGGAGTCGGCTTGCGAGACCGCCGACGGTATCAACAATGCGACCGTGGCAATGAACAACAGGCTGGCCTGCATCCGGGCACTGACGCGATTGTATTCCTGCTCATGGTGTTTGAGTCCACCGAGCAGGAACGATGCGCCCAGGATGAACAGCGTGTTGGTGACGATCGGACCGGCTATGGACGCCTTTACCAACATGTATTGCCCGGCGTGCAATGCCGTCAGCGCGATGATCAGTTCCGCGAGGTTTCCAAGGGTGGCGTTGAGCAGGCCGCCCAGGGCGTCACCGATCTTGGCGGCCACCGATTCAGTGGCGTGACTCAACAGCACAGTCAGCGGGACGATGGCCAGCACCGACAGCACGAAGAGCAGCGTTTGCGCTTCGGGCCGGAATTTGGCGGCCAGGAACACCACGGGCACAAAGGCCAGCAGCCATAGCAGCGGGGTGTGACGGATGTCCTCAAACAAGGGCTTCATGGGCGGGTGGCGGTTTTGTGTGCCGCGTGAGGGCGGTGGCGCGAGGTCCAAAGCATCGGTCCGGGCACCGGATGCGTGCCATCGGACCTTGGTCTCACAGGCGACGCAGTGCCAGAGGCGTGGGCCACATGACGTTGCCATCGCCATCCGCGCTGAGTAGCATCGGCAAATGGACAGGCGCGAATTCCTCACTTGGTCCATCGCCGGAGGCTGTGCCCTGACACTGGCCGCGCGGCTGAGCGCAACGACGAAGCCCTTGTCGCCGTGGATCACTTTGACTGCCGACGGCATGGTCACGCTGGTGAGCACCTCGCTGGAAATGGGCCAAGGCTCGCGCACGGGTCAGGCGCAGATCCTCGCCGACGAACTCGATGTGCCCTGGGAGGCGGTTCGCGTCATTATCGCGCCCGAGCAAGACCCCTACCTGATCGAAGGTGCCTTGTATTCGGGTGGCAGCGAAACGCTGCGAACACGCTATGAGCTGCTGCGACGGGCCGGTGCAAGCGTGCGCCATCAGCTGATTGCTGCTGCAGCGCTGTCGTGGCAGGTGCCGGCCGCGAGCTGCGAGGCCGCGTCGGGAATGGTGACGCACGCCCGCTCCGGTCGCAGCATGACTTACGGTGCGCTCGCTGAGCGCGCCGCGTCGATCGATCCACCGGCCAATCCGGTTCTCAAGCGGCCCGAACAGCGACGCTACATCGGCAAGTCGGTGTCGACGCTTGATCAGGCGGACAAGGTGGTGGGTGGCGCCCGTTACGGCATCGATTTTCGTCTACCGGGGATGAAATTCGCGACGATCCGCCAGTGCCCGCTGTTCGGCGGTGTGCTGTCCGGAGTGGACGAAAAGCCCGCGCTGGCGCTGCCGGGGGTACGCAAGGTGATCCGTCTGAGCGATGCGGTCGCGGTGGTGGCCGATAGCACGTATCAGGCGCTGCGGGGCGCCGCGGCTCTCGATCCTCGATGGACGGTGGCGAACCCGGTTCCGGACTCCGCTGATATCGCGCGCCGTCTCACAGCCGGCATCGACGGTGCGGACGCCGTTATCAGCCCCCGCAAAGGCGGCAAGGAAGCGCGCGAAAAGCTGCGCGCCGTGTACGCAGCGGCGGGGCGCCGCCACGAAGCCAGCTATGAAATTGCCTATCTCTCGCATTCGCCGCTGGAACCGATGAATGCCACCGCCCGCCCGACCGCCGCCGGTGTGGAAATCTGGGCGCCGTGCCAGGCACCCACCTGGGCGCGCGATGACGTGAAGCGCATGACCGGGCTCAGGAAAAAATCCATCACCATTCATCCGCTGCTGATGGGCGGCGCATTTGGGCGTCGGCTCAAGGGTGACTATGCCGGGCGCGCGGCGCAGGTCGCGCTGGCGCACGGCGGTGCCGTGCAGGTGCTGTGGTCACGCGAAGAAGACCTGACGCATGATTTCTACCGCCCGGCAATGCGCGCCGTGGTGCGTGCAACGCTGCCCGAGGATGGCCCGCTCACAGGTTACGAATTCCTCGCCGCAACCGCCGACGATCTCACCGGCGGCAACGCGCCGCCGCCTTACCGGCTCACAAGCTATGCAGCGACGCTGGCCAACGTGAAAATTGGCGTACCAGTTGGCTCCTGGCGCTCGGTCGATCCGGGCATGTCGCTGTTCGCCAAAGAAAGTTTCATCGACGAGTGCGCGCATCTGGTTGGCCAAGATCCGTTGGCGTACCGCGATGCCTTGCTCGGGGACAACGAGCGCGCTCGGCGCGTACTGCGCAGCGCGGCGAGCGCGGCGGGTTGGCCCGGGGCGCAGCACCCCGGCACCGGCTTGGGCCTGGCGATTCTGCAGGAGTGGGATTCGATTGTCGCGCATGTCATCGAGGTCGAAGTTGTGGGCGCCACGCTGCACGTCAGACGCATCGTGGTCGCGATGGACTGCGGCACGGCCGTCAATCCGCAGCAGGTGCGCGCGCAGCTGGAGGGTGGCTCGCTATTTGGCTTGTCTGCCGCCCTAGGCGAGAAAATCACACTCTCGGGCGGCCGTGTTGAGCAGCGCACCTTCAACGACTATCCGCTGCTGCGCATTCGCGAGGCCCCGCAAATTGAAACCATCCTGCTCGACACGCCGGACGCAACGGTCGGGGGCGTCGGGGAACCGCCGGTGCCCGGCGTTGCGCCGGCCCTTGCCAACGCCATCTTTGCGGCAACAGGCAAGCGGCTGCGGAGCCTGCCGCTCGTGCTGACGTAGACGGGGACGCGCGTGAGGCTTCCGGCACATTTGTGCCGGAAGCCTCTTCTGCGAGCTACCAGCCCGGGGCAATTGCAAATTTCAATACCTGCCCGGCGCCGGCGGGCGCCGCGCCCAGGTTCGACACATACAGATGTCCATCCGGACCAAAGGTCATGGCCGTGGGCACCGCCAAGCCCGTGACGACCTCTTCGATTTCACCGGAGTGCTTCACGCGCACGACCTTGCCGGCGCCAGGGGTCGGAAAACCTGCGGCATCCGAGAGTTCGAGCGCGTACAACAGACCGTCCGGCCCGAAACGCACCGACACCACGGTGGTGAATCCAGCCTTGGAATCGACGATGTGGTAGTGATCATGCCGTTGAAATCCCGGTGCAAGGCCTTCGCCTTCGAACTCATCGCGGCTGATGACCTGTACTCGCGCCCATTGCGGGTCGATCGGAAACAGATTGAGATTGCCGAGATAATAGTCTCCGTCATGCTCGGCGAGCGTGGTCGGCACGATGTGACCTTGCGAGGCGGAGACATCCAACAGCGCATCAATGTGACCCGAGGGGGACACCGCTACCATGTTGCCGTGATTCGGTTCCACCGTGACCAAGCGTCCATGCGACGCGATCATGTTGTACCACGTGCCGTCGGGTTCAAAATCATCCGCCGACTCAAACGCCGCCGGGTGGCTGCCCAGATAGGCAATGCCAAGATCCGCGATCAGTTTCCAATGGCCGGTTTTCAAATCCACTGACGCGATGCCGTTGTGGCTTTGGGGGTTGCCGTGCGAGCAGCCGCCGCCGCCGATCAGCGCATACAACGTACCGTTCATGAACACCACGTCGGAGACGCCGATGACACCGCCTGCGCTGATGGTCGATGGGAACCCGGAGGCCACGGTGGAAAGCTTGCCGCTGCCGTTCACCTTGGAAATGCGCGCCGTGGGACCGCCTGTGTAAGGTCCGATGGGCACCGGCACCTGCATGCACTGCGTCGGTTTGGTCGCATTGCTGCCGCCGGAGCCTGCCTCCGCGATGTACAGCTCATGGTCAGGGCCGAACGCAAGACCTCTGGGGCCCAGCAGTCGGGAGGCAACTACGATTGCGTCGCCCGGAGTTTGCGCGGCGAACAGCATCACGGGACATAGAGATGCGCACGCGATGATGCCCGCTGTCGTCATTGACTTGATCGTCTTCACGTTAAGATCTCCTTTCCTTGTTCGAGTTTGTGGAACCTTAAAGCCAGCTCGGCCGAGCCTATGCCTTCATATACGGTTGTTCAACAAGGAATCACAGTGCAATGCACCATTGATATGGGGTGATTCAGGTATGACGGCTTTACAAAACTTTACCTGCCCCACAATCGCCGACAACGAACGACGTTCAAAGTCTTGGCGTCCCCTCTTAACCCAAGGACTGACCATGACCACCTCAATCGAAACCGCAGCGCCAACTTCCATCCGTCGCCTGTTCAACCGCCACACCCTCATTGCCTTCGTCGCAGGTGCCGCCGTCGTCGCGGGCGTGGGCGCCGCCATGGGCGAGGCCACGGGCGGCTGGCATCACGGAATGATGATGGATGGCACGCACAGCGCCGCCGACATGTCGGATCACATCGATCATATGCTGAAGCACCTCTACGTGGAGCTCGACGCTACCGATGCGCAAAAGGCACAGATCGGTCCGCTGGTGAAACAGGCCGTCAGCGACCTGCAGCCGCTGCATGCGCAGCTCGCCACGGCACATACCCATGCCATGCAGGCCCTGACCCAGGACCCCGTCGACCGCGCCTCGTTGGAGACCGCGCGCGCGGAGCATCTGCAGTTGGCCGACCAGGCCTCCAAGCGCTTCACGCAGTTGATCGCCGACGTCGGCGATGTGCTCACCCCGGCGCAACGCAAGGCCTTGTCCGACCATCTAGCCAAGATGCACACAACCATGCAGCCGCAGATGCCGCATTGACCCGCGCTGGTGAAAGCCCCTCACAGGCTCTACAGTCGGCTCCATGGTCGAACGCATCCTGTTGGTCGAAGATGACGCCCGCCTGGCCGAGATGCTGTCGGAGTATCTCGGTCAGGCGGGATTTCGCACGGTAGTTGCGCCGCTCGGCGCGGCTGCTCTCGAGCATCTGTCCGGCAGCGATTACGACGCGGTGGTTCTGGATCTCATGCTGCCGGACATGGATGGCCTGGATGTGTGCCGGCAGCTGCGGACTCAGTCGGACACTCCGGTGCTGATGCTGACCGGGCGCGGCGACGCAATCGATCGCATCGTCGGCTTGGAGCTGGGGGCGGACGACTACCTCCCCAAGCCCTTCCAGCCGCGCGAATTGTTGGCGAGGCTGCGGGCCATCCTGCGGCGGCGGGTACACGGCGCCGCCTCCGCCGAGCAGCCCCTGCATTTTGGAAGGCTGGAGATCGATGTGGGGGCACGCGCCGTTCGCGTCGACGGCATCCAGCGAGATCTGACCGGCTATCAATTCGATTTGTTGGTGGCGCTGGCGTCCAAGGCCGGCCGGGTATTGTCGCGCGAACTGTTGATGGACCTGGTCAAGGGCGAGCGCCTGGACGCCTTCGATCGATCCATCGACGTCCACATGTCGCGCATTCGCGCAGCGATTGAAGATGATCCCAAGAAGCCGCGCCGCGTCATCACGGTGCGCGGCGCCGGGTACGTGTTTGCCAAGGTGCAAGACTGATGGTGCGCCTGTATCTACGCTTCTACTTCGCGCTGGTTGCCAGTCTTTTCCTGCTGGTGCTCGCCACCGCAACCTTGTGGCACTACACCGGCGGTTCCGCGGAACAAAACGGCCTCACCTTAAGCCGCTTGGTGGAGAATGCACTGCCCCCGGCCGATGCACCGCGCGAACAGCAGCAGCAAGCGCTGCAAAAGCTGACGGCGGGACTGCACGACGCCGTGACCGTCTTCGATCGCAATGGTGCCGTCCTGGCCGCCATTGGCCGACCCCTGGCGCAACCCCCGGCGAGGCCTCACGATGGGACGGGAGTGATGATGGTTTGGGACCACGGGCCCATTCACTATGTTCCTCTCGCCGACGGCCGCTGGCTGGGGGCCAGCGTGCCGATCGGCGCCCATGCAAGACTCCTATTTCACATCATGCTGGTTCTGCTCGCCGTGGCCATCGGCGTGGCTGCGTTTCCAATCGTGCGTCAAATTAGCCGGCGCCTGGAACGCCTGCAGCAGGGAGTGGAGTCCCTCGGAGCAGGCGATCTCACCGCTCGGGTGGCCGTGGAAGGCCGTGATGAAGTGGCGCGATTGGCGGAAAGTTTCAACCGAGCCGCCGGCCGGATCGAGCAGCTGGTGCTTAGCCACAAGGCATTGCTGGCCAACGCCTCGCATGAACTGCGCACACCATTGGCTCGCATACGCCTCGCGGTCGAGTTGATGAAGGAGTCCGCCGATCCGACGCGCAAACAAGGACTCGAGGAGGACATCGCCGAGCTCGATTGGCTGGTGGATGAAATCTTGCTGGCCAGCCGGCTTGACACGGTCACCGAGCCCTTGGCTGCTGACGAACTCGATCTATTGGCGCTCGCCGCCGAAGAATGCGCGCGCTACGACAGCGTGCAGCTCGACGGCAAGGTCATCGCGATCCGGGGGGATGCCCGCTTGTTGCGCCGTCTGCTGCGCAATCTGCTGGAAAATGCGCGGCGCCACGGCGCGCCACCCAACCAGGTGCGAATTGCGCGCGACAACGGCCATGCCGTCATCACCGTCTGGGATAGTGGGCCCGGCGTGCCGCCGTCGGAGTTCGAAAATGTGTTTCGCCCCTTCTATCGCCCCAAGGAAGCCGGCGAGCGGGCGGGATCCGGGCTCGGCTTGTCATTGGTTCGGCAAATTGCGCGGCACCACGGTGGCGACGCCCGCTGTGCGCCGCTGGACCATGGCCGCAGCTGCTTCGTGGTGACGCTGCCGGCATGCAGTTGATGGCAGTCGCCACAGCACTTCCGCGCCAATTGACTACCTCATCTGATGGAGTTGTCCTACGCGTGGGTTAGGTCTCACGCGTCATACTCATTTCATTGGCTCCAATTGCCGCAATCGCGCACCCACGAGCTTTAGTAATCAGGAGATTGATGTGCAGAAGCTTTTATTGCCGATGATTGGAATATTAGCTACGGCATTGGCGTGTGGTTGCGACAATGCGAAGTCCCCTGCGGCAGTCGCCACCGATGTGGCTGCGGCGCGGCAGCAAGCCACTACCGAAGTGACAGTTGCCCAAAAGGATGCGGCAAGCAAGGTCGAAAGTGCTGCCGCAAACGTTGACAGCTCGTCCAAGGATCTTAACGAAGCGAACGCCAGAGCCGCATATGATGTGGCCGTAGCCCAGGCCGATGGTGTTCATAGCGTCGCAATCCAGCAGTGTTCTGCCCTAACCGGGGAGGCGCAAAAGTCCTGCCAGGAACGAGCGGACGCCAGTTTGGACCAAGCGAAGACTCACGCGAATGTTACGCGCCTTTCGAAACTTCAATAATACGACTGCGAGTCTTTCTAAGAACCATTATTTGGATTGGGTGTGTTCTTTAGTGAGGCCACCGCAATCTTGCCGTCTTTGACCGGTAAGGAACTACCCGGATCCTTGTCAGTGTGAAGGTGGTGTCGTTCGCCCTTGTATTCATAGACCACATCAAACCCTGCTGGCTCCTCTTTCCGGTCATACACGGTGGTGCAGCGCTGTTCCGTAGAGGTGTACGTGTCACCCTGTTGGGTTTTCTGCTGAATCTTATTGCCCGCATAGCCGCCGGCGGCCGCGCCGGCGACGGTCGCGACAGCTTTGCCACTGCCGCCGCCAACCTGATGACCCAGGAGGCCGCCGACTACGGCACCCAGGCCGGTTCCAATCAGGCGATTCTGATCCTGCACTGGCTTGGTATGCGTGACCGTTTCATCATGGCAATCCTGCCGGGGAATCTTGACGGTTCGAGTCAATGCTTTGGCGCTAATGACTTTCGCCGAGTTTGCAGACTCGTACATATGGTAGCCAGCGACAGCACTACCGGCGACCACCACAACAGCGCCGGCGAGCGCGCCAGTCAAAAAGGATATCTTCATGGACCCCTCCTGATCACTTTCTGCACAATTTAGCGGCTGTGTTGGACGTTCATTGTCATGATGGCCATCGCCAACTCGATCGTCGTGCCGCTCAGCAAAAGTCTACGTGCGCCCGGTTAGGATGTTGTCCGGACTACGTCACATTTTGGAACCATGGCGGGTTACGCAATCCCGCGTTCTTCGATCTGACGTCTGCACTCAGCGACAGCCGTGGGCCCCCACCGGCTATCTCGCAAGCAGGGAACGGTGACAGCAATCACAGTGGCCATCCCTTTGTCTGCGGTAGATAAGGGATGACTTTGGCGACGCTGATCGCCCACGACTGAATGGGCAGGGATTTACGCTATGAACGGTTTCCTGAGAGCAACCTTTAACCGCCAAAAATTCCAGGGTCTCTTTATCAACACGGCCCTCGGCAATTTTGCGGCCTATGTCGCCGGCTCGCTCGTCACGCTTGTATCCACTCATCATGTGGTCGAACGCCGCGCCATCAAGAATTTTTTCGGCGCCCTGCCGAGGAAGCAAATCGTCGTTCACGAGGTGCCGCCCTGGCTCGAGTGGCTGCTCGCGTTGATTGTGGGCTTCCTCGTCATGGAGGTCGTGCGCTACTGGTTCAATCACCGCAAGTACGCCGCACTGCTCAGTGCACTGCGGCCCAAGCGAGGGACCGAGAGCGGCCGTGCACCCACCGGTGGACCCGAGGCGGGAGTGCGGTACGTTTCTGACGGTGACGCAACGCAAAAAACACCACCCAAGACCGAGGACATGAATTCGCTCGAACCGAGCTGAGCAGTATGTTCAAGGGGCGCGTCGTGTTCATCGCCCAAGCACGCCGTGGCGCGTCGGCCCAGCTAATAGGACTGTGGCGACGATTAATTAACAAAATCAATCGCTTGCGATCATTCAGTTGTGCCTCAAATATCCGACTTCGGCCACAACGCGCGTTAGTAGCGCATAGAATTGTGCCCCACAGGAGGCGCAGGCAATGGTGCTGCGACCGAGTGGTTGGTATTCCTCGACGCATTAAAAATTAGAAAAACTGCTTTGCAGCAGCTACATGAACGTGTGCCAAAGTAGGGTCTAGCTGAACGCGACCTGATTGCCGTATGTCGGGAGACGAGAAAAATGAAGAAAGCGTCGAGTAACAGCCAGCATGTCGAGCCTCTTATCGATCGCCGCGAGTTCATCGGCGGCGTTGTAGCGGCGGTTCTGACCTCACCGGTTGGAGCCGAGGTCGCAAGCGTTGCCGAGAAATCTACGGCGATAGCCGATTCGACCTCTGCCTCCGCCACGACAACAGCCACCAGCGGTCCCTATCCTCCCGCACTAACGGGTCTGCGCGGCCAGTATCCGGGATCGTTCGAGATTGCACATGCCGCCCGGGACGGAGCATTCAACAATCCTGGGAGTGCCGAGGATGCCGGCGAGCGATATGACCTCGTTGTCGTCGGCGGCGGAATCTCAGGACTTTCGTCGGCGTACTTCTTCCGCCAAGCGCTCGGTGCCGATCGCAAGGTGCTCATCCTCGACAATCATGATGACTTTGGCGGTCACGCCAAGCGCAACGAATTTCACCACGAGGGGCGGATGTATCTGTCCTTCGGCGGCACCATGAGTATTGAGACACCCTTTCCCTACAGCTACACCGCCAAGACGCTTATTTCGGACCTCGGTATCGATGTGGCGAGCTACGAGAATCACCTGGATCACGATGTCTACAAGGGGTTGGAAACGGGCATCTTCTTCGACCGTGAACACTTCAACAGCGACCGTCTGGTCGTAGGTGTCGGCACGAAGCCTTGGCCAAGGATATTTGACGAAGCGCCATTGTCCCCGCGAGTGCGCTCCGATCTGACCCGGCTGCACGCAGAATCCATCGACTACCTCCCCAACCTGTCGGCGGCCGAGAAGATCGAAGTCCTGAAACGCATGAGTTATCAGGACTACCTACTCAAGCACGCAGGCCTACTGCCAGAGAGCCTACCCTTCTTTGCGGATGCCGCTTTTCGCAACAACATGCGTGTCGATACGTGCCCAGCGTACACGGCCTTCAGATATGGTGCGATCGCATTCGCCGGCTTGAAATTGCCGGCGGACCCCATCTACGACGAGAGGAAATACAATTTTCATTTTCCCGATGGAAATTCGACCATCGCACGGCTGCTGGTGGGCCGGCTGGTTCCGGACGTGTTCCCTGGTAAGCAGTCCATGGAATCCATAGTCACCGCGCGTGCCGACTATCAGGCGCTCGATCAAGCGAGCCATCCAACCCGGATCCGCCTCAACAGCACGGTCGTTCGCGTCGAGCACATCGGCGGCATCGAGAATCCGAGCGGCGTGCGCGTGGTCTACCAGCGCAACGGCCGTGCGCAGCGGGTCGTTGCCGACAATGTGGTGATGGCTTGCTTCAACAACATCATCCGTTTCATTGTCCCGAGCCTTCCCGATGACCAGAAGCGGGCGTTGGCCTATCCCTCCAAGGTCCCGCTCTACTACACCAACGTGCTCGTCCGAAACTGGGAGTCATGGAAAAAGCTCGGCGTCAAAGAGATTCTGGCGCCGAATGGATATCACACTTTTTCGATGCTCAATTTCCCGGTCTCGCTTGGTCAGTATCAGTGTCCGACCGACCCGCGAGAGCCCATCGTCGTCTGGATGATGCGCAACCCGAACAAGCCCGGGCTGTCGCGCAAGGAGCAGAATCGAGTCGGTAGAGCGGAAATGCTGGCAACTCCCTTCGATAAGATCGAGCGCGAGATTCACTCCCAGCTCGATCGGATGCTGGGACCGGGAGGGTTCGATTCGAAACACGACATTCTGGATCTCACCGTGAATCGCTGGGCGCACGGGTATGCATACACCTATGACACACTCGGAGATCCTGACATGCCCGACGCGGAGCGCCCGCATGTCCTCGGACGCCGCGCATTTGGCCGGATCGCCATCGCCAACGCCGATGCAGGCGCCGCGGCATTCACAAACGTAGCTATCGACCAGGCGCAGCGCGCCGTTCAAGACTGCCTGCTCAGCCGGGGGTTGACTTGACGTGCTGCGGCTTCAATCGAACAGGCTGAGGATGCTTTGGTACTTTTCGATATAGCCGCTATTTTCGCGGTTGTAACGTGGAATGCTGACTGCTTGCACCACAGAGGCTTGCTCGCGCCAGACACAGGGGCAGGTGACCGCGGAGCCCGGCGCTAGTTGGCCCGCGCGGCGAAGTTCGTCGAGTTGGACCCCCATGCGGTCGAGCGCGCGATAAAGCTTTGCAACGTTACGCGGGCCGCCGTTGTAGGCGGCGACTGCAAAGACTCCGATCACTTCCGGATTCTTGCGATAAGCCGAGCGGATTTCACTGCTCATCTGCGATAGCTCGATGTCCAGCAGGCAGACGGCCGCCTTCATGGCGTTCGATAAACGGGTCGCGCCGCGCTCGAAGTTTGTGTCCAGCTGCGCGCCGCGGCACCTGCGCACGACGAGCGAATAGGTGCCATTGCCGTGCCGGTTGGTGAACTGCATGGGGCCCAGCGCTTTCGCACTCGAGACGCTGTAGCGATACGCTTCTTCGCGCTTCAGGCCGTACTGGCTAAGTACCTCGTCGAATGCATCTCTGCCCTTTTCGAGGAAGTCCTCGTCGTCGGTCTGTTCTATGACCGCGAGCGTCGTAATCACCTCAGCTGGTATCACGTCCGCGAGCAGTTCGCCCGGAAAGGCCGCGCTCGGCACGTCCGAGCTGCGCAGCTCGTCCAAGGCGCGCCGTGCGGTGGTGAGCAGGAAATCTCTGCCGCCGGTGACGAAGCCAGGGTCAAGGGTATCCCGGGTATAGGGCAGATAGACAATGGGTCGTGCCGTTGCCACTGCCTCGCGCCAGCGTTTCTTCTTAATGAGGGTGTTGTCGAATACCGGGAACTTGCGCCCATAGACTTTCAGCTCCTCGCCGCCGCGCGAGAATGCGAACATCAGTCGCTCGGCCCCTGTGCCCTTCACGTGCCGCACCTCAATGCCGGGCGTGCGCACGGCGAAGGGCAGTGGCCCGTGGCCGGGCTTCCATTTCACCGGCGGGCTGGGAATCTCCAAGTCAGCAATGGTCCAGTTCTTCTGTGCCTCGCTCCATAACGCGAAGGCGACCGGCCGGCCGCGCAGCACCTCGCGCCCACCCCTACCGATAAAGGCGTACTGCAGTTCTACGTCGCGCAGCTGCGCCTGGCCCTCAGCAACCAAGTCGCGGATGACGAGATGGCGCTCGCGCCCCTCCACGACCAACTCCGGCAAGCCCTCCGTCTTGGGTGGCGTCTCGCGTTGCTCCGACTCGGCGACAGCCGCCGGAACCTCGGACTCACTCTCCTCTTTGGCTTCGCTCGCAGCCACCTGGCGCTCCTGCACATCGGGCGCGGCGGTCTCCGCGAACAGTACTGGGTCGTCCGCTGCCTCGCTGCGGCCGCCCGAGGAGGCGCACGCGGAACAGAACAGGAAGGCCAGGAGCGGCAGCGCCGATGAGGCACTGCGGGTAACGCGCACAGAGGAATTCAGAAATGTAGAAGCGGGCGGCAGGAATAACATCGTAGTCCGATGATACCGGCGAACGGCGCGCCGCACGACCTCGAAGCGCGCGACGTGCCTCTCAGTTTGCCGTTCGCGCAGCGCCGCACGTGGGCGCCAAAGAAAAATGAGGGTAGGCTTGGAATGCATTACGCGGCAGCAAAAAAAACGCAGAAGAAGCGCGATATATCATAGCGGGCACGTTGGAAGCGAATGCTAACTTCGATGTAACGGAGCAAGATCATGCGACGCAGACAGTTCTTTCGGGCGGCTGGCGCCGCGGCTCTCGCGGCGGGCTGCGGAACCCGGCGTGCCCGCGGTGTCGTCCCGTCCCACAATTGGGATAAATACGATTTCGGCGCCGCTGTAGATGCGAAGGATCGCCTTTATCAAGGCCCTTTTCCTCAATATCCGCCTGAAGAAGTGGTGCCCGGCAGCAGCGTGGTCATGACCACCCTGGCTTCGCGGGAAATTGTGCCCAACTATGGGATGGGGCTGACGGTCTATGTTTCGGGAGATTTCTGGCCACCGCGAACCCGCGGTGACACCTTGGAGAAATACTGTGAAGATTTGATCAGCCTGCCCTTTGCGCAGAAAGTCTATGTCCGGCTCAACTGGCGGGATATCCAAAAGCGACCCGGCAAATTGGAGTTCCCTGAAGGCTGGAAGGTCGCCTTCGATGCGGCGAGGCGCCATGACAAACGAATCGGCTTTCGCGTCATGCTGGAAAATCCCGATCATCCGGAACCCGGAATGCCTGAATTCCTGATGACTCAGGTTCCCTATGTGTCGCTGAAGGGACATTGGGAACGGCAGGGCACCCAGGCCCGCAAGAAAGCATTGAATCAGATGCCCCGCTACGATCACCCGGCCTATCAGGTGGCATTCAAAGAGCTGAATGAACTACTGGCCGAGGAACTGAACGGTCATCCGCAAATTGAGTACATGGACACGATGATGTACGGATTCTGGGGCGAGGGGCACTCCTGGCCGTACGAGGGCAATCCCTTTTCCGATCATGTGGCCGCCGAGCGCACCTGGATCACCATGCTGGAAACCCAACTGGAACTTTGGACCAAGACCCCGCTGGTTACCAATACACAGCCGGATTTCAGTCGCGTCGGAAATTCAGAGTTGTTGGATCTCACGGTGCGATCACGCAATTGGATCCGCACAGACACTATATTCATTGAAAATGAGCAGATCGAGCCCCTGAGCAACCGTCCGCCTTGGATTGCCGCTGTATGTGAATGCGGCCTACCGGGTGATATGAGGACGCTTTTATCCGAGGCAGGCCTCGATCAGTCGGAAAACATCATGGAGCATGTCCTAGATGTGGGTGCGAACTACTGGTCCCTGTGGAATTTTCATGCCATTTCGGCGGGCAGCTTGCTCGCATTGCATGACGCTCGTCCCGATATTTTGAATCGAGCTGCCCGGCGCATCGGTTACCGCATCCGTCCCTCCTGGATCTGGAGCTACGAAAAGGACGGCTATCCGGGACTGGTGGTCGGCCTGGTGAACGACGGCATTGCCGGCGTGCCGGGCACCCTGCGCCTCACCGTGTTCAGCGAAGACAGGAAAGTGAACAGCAGCGGCTGTGTGGATCCAGGA
Source organism: uncultured Gammaproteobacteria bacterium (assembly GCA_963811115.1). Classification (GTDB taxonomy): domain Bacteria; phylum Pseudomonadota; class Gammaproteobacteria; order Steroidobacterales; family Steroidobacteraceae; genus Bog-1198. Next base: position 801,743 of record CAWEQB010000012.1, on the reverse strand, counting down.
TACCCCTCCCCGCAAGGCGTCCGGCAGGCAATGCTGCCCTTGCCGAAGGGGATCGACTGGAAGGGGTTGCGACTCAAGGCAGAGCTCGAGATCAAGGGGCAACGCCATCCGTGCAGGTGGGCCTGTCGCCAGAGCCTCAATGCCGATGGTTCCCTCACGCTTCGCCCAACGGCCGGTTTGGGATGAAACATGCCTGACCGTGACGGTGTCGTTGTGCCAGCACATAGAAATCAAATTTCAGGAAATTATTGCCCTTACCGGTAATCGCGGTAAATCCATGGCTTGTCGGTTTATCAAGGTGCATACAGATATTATCGGCAACATAAAATTTGGTACGCGGGCTTGTCGCGATACGGTCGGCGTCCCCCACATGGGTGACATCACCGGTCGCTGCCTTCACGTAACCTTGCGCCACCAGGGCGGGCACCGCTACTACTGCAACGGCCGCAAAGTGATAAAGGAACGGAAGATTGTTTCGCTTATCTCGAATCTTAAGAAAGCGCAGCCGCGGTTGTATCAAAGTAATGACAAGAATCCAGGCTAATACGCCGGGTAACCAGAGATCGACGATGTCCTCATCCAGCGGTATAAAACTGGTCTTTGCGACCAGCAGCCAATTGAGAAATGAATACCCGAGCGTGAATACCGCAGAGAGTACGATTAGCGGCAGGACAATTCGACGAAGCTTGGTATCGATGATCTGTCGATTCATGTGCGTCGTGCCGGATCGACCGATTGCGTGGAGCGCATAAATTGTTCTTCCCTGGCGTCCCGAGTAGTCAGCTTACCAGCACTAAGACCAAATCCAAATGTCTCGGCCGGTAGTCTTAGTTCCAGTGTGTCTCCGTTTGAGTTTCGCTGAAATGCCTCGAAACTCTCCCGGCCTGGGCAGCCGCGAATTTTCGCCTCATGAGATGTACCGGTCAGGTGCAGTCGCGCGACCGGGCTGCGTGTGGAGTGATTTCCCATCGGACCATCAGGGAATCCTTGGCCTGTTGATTTAGACTGGATCGATCAGCGTCGCATCATTGTTCTTCGGGGTATTCACACGGACGCTGACTTCGTACGCGACCATGAGTCCGGGGTCGTACTGCTTGAGCACCGATCGGGCATCGTCAACCGAACCCGCAATCCACGCCTCCTGGTCCTCTCTTCGGAGGATAGCGGGCATTCGGTGCGGGTTGCCGCCGGTGTTGTGAATGGACTTCATGAGGTCGTTCGCGGGCATCGTTATGTGTACTACGCTCTCAATGGCCGTACCGTCGGCCCTAATCGACCGGTCCCACAGGCCGGCAAAGGCGAACACCGGTTGGTCGTTGAGGTGGATGAAGTAAGGCGCCTTTCGGCCAGCCTCGTCCAAATGCCATTCGAAAAAGCCGGTAGCGATTTGCAGGCACCGCTGTCCTCGCTTCCAAGGCCCGCGGTAGCTCGCCGCCGTCTCCATCGTTTCAATACGAGCGTTGATGGTCGAATATTTGGGTGGCTCACCCCTGGTGAAGAAGGGGATAAGTCCCCACCGCAGGGTGTCGAGCCTAGGAGCGCCGGCGACAGTCCGCACCACCGGCACTAGTTGGGTGGGTGCCACGTTGTAGCTTGGCGTGATGTTTTGTTCCTGACGTACGAGGTTAAACTCGCGTTCAATCGAGGCTTCATCGGGAGAGACATAGCGGCCGCACATGTTGGCTATGGTCTCATTTCTGACGAGAAAGGCGAGAACGACTGTGCCGTGGTGCCGCCGCCATGGCGCCGGAGAGCTCCTCGAAGGGCTGGCACTCGATCAAAGACCACTGGCTGCTATTTCTTTGTGACGAGCGAGGCGGCCGCACTTCGCAGTGCATCCGCCCCGAGGCGCACCGTGTAGTCGGGGTTTGAATAAACGAAACGGATAATGCCCGAGGTATCGATGATGAAGACGGACGGTACGGGAAGTTCATGCAGCTTCGTTCCCGTGGTCGCTTCGAGGTCAACACCGTATTCCCGCTGTTTAGCGATCATCGCATCATCAAGGTGGTAAGCGATGTGGAATGCTTGTGCAGCTTGCAATTGATTATCCGACAACAATGTGTAGTGGATATCCGCTGCCTTGAGGCTCGAGTACAGGAGCTTCGGCTGATCGGTGCTCAGGAAAACGATCTCAAATCCGAGATCTCGCAGCTGAGGCTCTACCAAGCGCAGGTCGCTGAGCTGTGAATTACAGTACGGGCACCAGCCACCCCGATAGAACAGTACGATCGTAGGCTTCGTGTAGCCATCGGGCTTGAAGGTACGAAGCGCGCCGCCCGTGGTCCGTACGGTGAAGGCGGGGGCCCGCGCACCGACCGCGAGCGGCCGCACTTTCGCAGGGTCGTCTGGAACGCCGGCTAGCGCCGGCATCATCGACACCAACGCAAGAAATCCGAGCAATCGAGTTCGAAATCGCAACGTGGCCCCCAACCGCCTCGTCTTCTCAATCATCAGCATTCTCGTCAAAACGGACGATTGCGACGCCGTTCGTGGCAACACCATTGATGGTGGCGAGACCATTCAAGGAGAAATTGCCGTCCCCGTCAACTTTGAAGACAGAGACATGCGAATTCGTACCGTCAGCATCGATGACCGCCGCCAAGCCGGCACGGTATGTGATATCGGTGGGATTGCCGTTAAACGTAGTGACGATTGCTGCGTCCTGTATTATTCGCCGACCATAGACCGCATACCTGGACACCGAACGGCTCGGCGAATTCGCAGAGAATAGGAAGGGGCCGTCGAGCGCCACCCAGCACGGCGCGTGCTGTGTTCCCGAACCGGTGACCGTCAAAACCGCATCATGTCGAACCAGGCTGATCTCATCCGCGTGGGCGATCGTGACGTACGCATCGTCGCCGCGCGTTGCCAGACCGAACGGGGCATTTACATTGGATGGGATGTTTGCGACCAGCGCCGCGGACCCTGCGATTGCACCACGGCCATTCAAGTTGACGGTTTCGATCGCGTTGCTCTTTTCACTGAAGATCAGCTGATTGTCCAAGATTCCCACCTGCGCGGCCGATCCATCTCCCACGAGTAGCGCCGACTCGCCATCGGCCGTGACCTGTACGCCGCCACGGTCGATCCGATGTGATTCCACATGAGTCGCGGTCAATATGTACAAATGATCGTGGCCGAACGCGACGCTGACCGGGCTTGAGATCGTCGATATCAATTGCTCAACATGAAAGGTGGCGCGCTCACGGTCTTTCGCGAACACCGTCACCGTGCCCGATACGAAATTGACAACCGCCAGCCGGTCGTGGTTTTGCGCGATACCTCCCGCGTTGCCGCCGACGCCGCCTTGACCTTCGGTCGGAATTTGCTTCAGCAATGCGCCTTTGGTGTTGTAGATCAACAATTGATTGTTTGTCGTGTTTGATGCCGTGACAATCAACGTGTGAGTATCGCTGGAACGCGCGTCGTCTTGCGCTGCAATCGAGCCGGCAACCATCATCGACAATACGCCTATACCGTAAATGACTGTTTTCATTTGCTGCGTCCTGAAGTAAGTGGCTACGGATAAGTTCGCTCGCACGATGTAGAAAGTTACAATGGCGCCACTTTTCTTGCGGCTACCAACGCAAGAGTCGGGGGCCGAGTGATGCACCAATGGTCATCGGGATCAGCATTCCGAGCAGGTACCAGATACCAATGAACGGCGCCGCGAGTTCTGGACAATGCAGGGAATACACAAAGGCGCCGAGGGAGCCTGAGGCGAAGCCTGCGGCAGCACCCGCCAGGCGCAAATGAGTCGGGGCAAAACTGCGCAAAATCCACAGGTATGCGATGAAGACGGGCATACCGATGAGGGCGATGAGGAAGGGGCACTGAGCGGCTGATCCGCCCAGAATCATTCGCATGTGAGCCCCCGGTGGGGTCGCCACTAGCGCGATACCCGCTAACACCCACATGGCGAGCACTGGCACAATGATGCCCAACCGCACCCAGCCAAGCCGAACTCCGGGATGGGCTAGTCGAGCAACCGCAAAGAACCCGGCCACCGCCAACGCGATGCAATAAACCTCTCGGGCCCAAAACATCGGAAGATGCAAATAACGCGATAAGGTAGGGTTGAGGCGCAGGGCGCCGAGAGTCAAGGCGAGAGCCACGAGTAACCCCGCGCCGAGCACCCACCCGCAGCGTCGCGCGATAAGCGTCCGATCGACAGCCTCGACACGTGTTGCGAGCAGTGACACCAGCTGTTCCGTCTTCACGCCAAGCTCCCTACGGCTGCCGCCAAGGCCTTCAGGCCACGGTGAATGCCCACCTTGATCGCGGATTCGGACATCCCCGTCCGCCTGGCGGCGTCGGCAACCGTCGCCCCCTCGATCTTCACGTATAAGATCGGCAACCGCTGGCGGTCCGGCAGAATCTGTAGCAGTTTGGCCAGGTCGTACCGCGCCTCTTGCGCGCCGGCGCCCGTGGTGTCCGGGAGCTCAGCCTCTTGGTCCAATGGCTCGTGGAGCGACTCGGTTCGCGATCGGCGCCGTAGGTAGTCGATGAACTTGTAGCGCGCGATCGCGTGTACCCAAGCGGTCAGGGGTTGATCGCAATCATAGGTATGACGTTGATTGTGGATCGCCAACAATAGCTCCTGAACCAAGTCCTCGACCTCTTCGGGCCGCTGTACCAGGCGGCTGCGCAAGAAGGATCGCAAATGGGCACTCAGGTCACCCAAAAAAAGGTGATAAGCCGGTGCATCGCCGGCGAGACCGCGGATCAGAAGGCTTTGGAGGTGCTCTTCTTTGAGCTGCATCTCGACCCTCTTGTTAGTTCGCCTCGAATGACGGATTGGTTACCGTATCCGCCGGCTGATCCTAAGAAGACCGAGGATTCCGTTTGCTTATTTCAGCCCCACTCTCATGGCTCGTTGGAAAGTACGTTCACGTCCGTTATCGACCATATTCGAGTTGTTGAGCACGAATTGAACCAGGGAATTCAGGTCGGGTCCCGATGCGTCTGCTTCCTCACCCAACTCCTCGGTCGGGCTGGCCTGTCTGGCGAGGCCCGAACCGACGATTCTCACACTTCGAAGAGACGCGGCAGATCCTGTTCGTTCGTTTTGGTGATTGCGCGGAAGGCCGAAGGCAGTGCTTCATTGCACAACAACGCTACCAATAGACCATCGCGGGTTTCCAGGTCACCGACACTCTCGAAGCCGAGCTTTCTGTGAAACCACATTGAAACCGGGTTCGCCGGTCGAACATTCACCCCACAGCATAAGATGAAGATGCCAAGTGCACGACTCCTTTGCTGCAGCCATGCATACATCTGCGAGGCGATATTGGCGCGTCTTGCTTTGGGGCATGCCGCAACTTGATCGATGTACAAGAAGGGCTCAACGAATCTTGCTCGGAAGGATTGGAATTCGTCGCCCTCATAGACATCGGAACTCAAGAAGGCCAGCGCATAGCCCACCACGTGGACGCCATCCGAAGCGACCAGGGCAAAGCTGGCAATCGTCACCAATTGGCGCAAGTCGTCCACTTCCAGTTTTGCAACATGGGGCGCGGATTCGGCATTGATCTTCAGGATCTCGTCGAAATCGTCCGCGCAGGCTTGGCGCAGCTGCACGGACAATTTGTCCCGGCCTTCCTCGTTGTTCACGGTAGTCGGCGCCTCATGACGACTCGGCGCGCGGGATCAAGGCCGCGGCGCGTTTCAGCTGCCACGATATGCAGCAGCTCCGCGCTCAGCTCGCTTCCTGAGACCACCTCAAACCCGAGGCCCGCGTAGAAGGGCATGTTCCACGGAAGGTCGCGGGGGGGGCTGCATGTGACCTGCTCCGTACACCGACGTCGGCCTACGACAGACGCCGGAAACACTCTGTTCCGACACACCAGACCGACGATGCGGGACGTTTATTGCAGACCATGAGGACGTCGATTATTCCAGGGGCGGCTTGCCACCATCCAAAGACCCTGAACATGGCGCTCGCCGTCGTGCGCCGGGTCTTGAATCTCGCCTCCTCCGAGTGGATGGACCGAAACGAAAGAGCGACCGCAAGCGTGACTATGTCGGAGTCCCTGAACAATACGGGGTGAGGACGCTGAGGCTCCTTGATTCCGCTCACATGTCAAAAGCGATGCCGCGATGGCCGGTGCACTAGAGCCGGCGCAGTTGATCTTTGATTGGAATCTGCCGGATGCGCTTGCCGCTGGCCGCGAAGATGGCATTGCACAGTGCAGGCGCGATGGGCGGCACACCGGGCTCGCCCACACCCCCAAGAGGTATGGACCAATCGCTCGTGGGCAACAAATGCACGCGGATATCGCGCGGCGCTTCGTTCATGCGCATGACGCGGTACGAGTTGAAGTTGTCCTGCTGCACGCGCCCTCGTCGAAAGGTGATCTCGCCCGTGAGGGCAAGGCTCAACCCCATGATCACCGCTCCCTCCAGCTGAGAGCGCACGCGCTCCGGGTTGACTTGCGGGCCGCAGTCAAAGGCTACATCGACGGAGGGGATCTCGATCTCTCCCTTCTCGTTGACCGCGACTTCGACGACGGCTGCCGTGTAGCTCACGAAGCTATAGTGTGCGGCGAGCCCGAGTCCGCTTCCCTTGGGCATCGTTCGGCCCCAGCGAGCTTCACGGGTGGCGACCTCGATCACTCGGTGTAGACGCGCCGTATCGACGGGGTAAAGTTTCGGCGACTCGCCGTGATTCCAAGAGTCGCCCATCGCGGTCGGATCGATGAGCCGCTGCGGACCCAATAGCTCCAGGAGAAAATCGCGGTGATCGCGATTCGCCGCAACCGCGAGCTCCGCTATGAAGGACTGCACCGCAAACGCGTGCGGGATATTGGAGACCGATCTAAACCAGCCGACGCGCGTATGCGACGTCGCTTCCGGGTTCTCGATGCGCAGGTTATTGATCTTGTAGGGCAAGTTGATGAGGCCCATGCCCACCTCGAACGGTGCTTCGTGCTTCGGATCGGGGCCGAATGTCGCGGCGATACTGGGCGCAACGCTCCGATGCATCCAGGCGACGACTTTGCCCTGTGCATCCAAGCCCGCTTCCAGATGCTCGACCGAGACCGTATGAAAGAAGTCGTGGTGGAGATCGTCTTCGCGAGTCCAGACGACCTTGACCGGCTTGCCGCCCATCTCGCGGGACAGAAGCGCCGCCTCGATGGCAAAGTCGGGTTTGGATTTTCGTCCGAAGCCGCCGCCGAGCAGAGTCACGTGAACCGTGACATTCTCGGGGGAAATGCCCAGATGCAATGCAACGTCCTCGCGCGTTACTTGCGGCGCCTGTGTCGGGGCCCAGACTTCACAACGGCCGTCGACGATACGAGCGAGCGCCGCCGGCGGCTCCATCGTGGCATGCGCAATATGCGGTAGGTAGTAATCCGCCTGGATTTTCCGGGATGCCTTGGAGAGCGCACCATCGAAATCTCCTGAGCTGCGCAAGACCTTCCCCGGCTGTCGCGCGGCATGTTCCAGCTCGGCCCGGTACGAGCTGGAATCATACGAGCCGTTGGGTCCCTCTTCCCACTGGATCTTGAGCGCGTTGCGTCCCTTGATCGCGACCCAGGTATCGCTCGCGATCACCCCCACGCCGGCGAGAGGCTGGAATGTCGCCTTCGGTGCGTTGACCTGCAGCCGCATGACCTTGACGACGCCGGGAATCTTCTCAGCCTCCGTTGAATCCACACTGGCGATCTTCCCTCCCAGGGCGGGCGAGCGCGCAATGACTGCAAACAGCATTCCGTCGGCGACGGAGTCGATTCCGTACTGAGCTTTTCCGGTCGCGATGTCCCATCCATCGGCCAGTGGGGTTTCCCCCTTGCCGATGTAGAGAAATTGTGCCGGCGACTTGAGGCGAAGGGAATCGCGCGCAGGCACCGGCAATTTTGCGGCGCGTTGCGCCAGCGTGCCGTAATCCAGCTTTCGTCCGCTTGCCGCGTGGATGACTGCGTGGTTGGCGGCGTGCACTTGAGCGACTGGGACGTTCCAGACGTGCGCAGCCGCCTGTTCGAGCATTGTTCGAGCGGCCGCGCCGCAGCGGCGCATGGGCTCAAAAAAATGGCGTGTGCTCCTGGATCCATCCGTATCCTGATTGCCGTACTTCTCCTCATCGGCGGGAGCTTGAATGACGCGCACTCGACTCCAATCCGCCTCGAGTTCATCGGCAACGATCAGCGGCATGCCGGTGCGCACCCCCTGCCCCATTTCGGATCGATGCACGACGATCGTGACCGTTCCGTCGGCGCCGATCGCGACAAATACCAAGGGATTGTCGCTCCAGCCGTGGGACATGCCGTCGGCACCATATTTCTCTTCGGCCTTGACCAGGTCCGAAACGCTGGCAATCAGCACGAGACCGCCAAGCGCTCTCAAATTCTCGAGAAATTCCCGACGCGATGGGCTGGCGATCATGGTCATTTGGCGCCCTCCACCAGATCGAGCTTCGGCATCCTCATCGCGGCGCGTTTTATCGCTGCGCGAATTCTCGGATAAGTTCCGCAACGACAGATGTTGCCCGCCATCGCGGCGTCGATATCGAGGTCCGTCGGCTGCGAGCTGCTCGCGAGGAGCGCGGCGGCGGACATTATCTGTCCTGCTTGGCAGTAGCCGCATTGGGGCACGTTCAACGCAACCCAGGCCTGCTGCAATGCCTCGCCGGGAGCCGTCTCGCCGATACCCTCGATGGTGGTGATTTTCTTGCCGGCCAGCAACGAGACTGACACGACACAGGCGCGAATCGCTTTGCCGTCCACATGGACGGTACAGGCGCCGCACAGCGCCATGCCGCAACCGAACTTCGTGCCGGTCATTCCAAGGTGGTCGCGTAGGACCCACAGCAGAGGCGTATCGCCGCCGGCGGATACCTGCAAAGTCTTGCCATTGATCAATAAGTCCATGGGCCTCCTCCTGCTGACTGGTCCAGCGCGGAAAGTGCGTGCGCTGATATGCTTATTTTTAGCTATTTTAGCACTTTTTCATTCGGCAAAAGATGCGAACTGACGCCAGTTCTCCTTCAACGCCAATATTCATGTGCGATGCCGCCTCGCAGATCGCCTCTGCATCATTGTGATCGTATTTGTCGCTCTTGCGATACGGTTTCACAAACTGCGGGCTCATTATCTTTACTTGATGGCCATTTATTTTCCCGGCCCCGACGGCCATTATCTGGAAGTGATCATGCGCCCATACGGGAGCGGTAGCAGTTGAGGGGCAAGGACGCATCGTTTTAGTCAAGAGTGGACCCCGTCGCGTCGAATTTTCGCGATGAAGGGCCCACGCTCACTGGCTACGGTGGCTGCAATTTTCTCGCGCCATTTGAGAAACGTTTCTGCCGCCTCGGCTGTCGTGAGTTTGCCGACGAGAACAAAGATCTGCGTGCCGCATTCCATTAGCACACTGAGCGCGAGCGGCGAATAGCGGATGCGAATGCCGATCAACCGCTCCGACAACTCGCGTTCATGATGCTTGTAGACATAGGATAAATTCGCGACACAAGAACCCTTCGTGTCCCGTTGTTCCCGGCTTGTTTGTAAGTGGGTACGCAAGATGTCCCGTACCGCCTCGCTGCGACTGTTACTTACATAATTGGGGTATAAAGCGTTTACCCACTGGTAACCCACAAGCCAGTCTGGCATCGTGCGCCTAGTTCGTATGCGTAGTTCATTCCTTACGTGGCGGCGTCAAAACGCATTGGTCAGCCTAGTGCTGGCAATGCTGCTTTTGCGCGCATACGTTCCGGTCGGCTTCATGCCGGCGAGCGGCTCGCCCTTCCTTCTGGAACTTTGCCCGGCCGCAACTTCGATGTCGATGCCGGCGCATCATTATCACGGGTACGGTCACGGACAATTTGAACATTGCCCCTTCGGTAGTGCGCCAGCGGCCGGCCCAATCTCTCAGGTCATCACCTTCAACCCTCCGACGCCCATCGTCTCGCGTCAGCCAGTCGCCTTTGAATCTCAGCTTCGCAACACTCGGCTACCAGGCGCCTATCAGCCTCGCGGACCTCCCTTACCCGTCTAAATCGAATTATCGCTGCTGACCGATCGCCGCACCTTGCGTGCGATCGTTCGCTTCAATTCCATTTGGATGCGCCTCAATGAATGAAACGGCGCTGGGAGAATTTCGTGAATACCGTGATCCACCGATTGGGGATAGCCGCCGTATGCCTATCGATTGCTCCGCTGAAATCTTGGGCGTGTGCAACTTGCGGTTGTACATTGAACGCTGATGCCGCCATGGGCTATTCAGCGCTTCCCGGCTGGCGGCTGAGCCTTGAATACGACTACATTCATCAAGATGAGCTGCGCAGCGGCACCCATGCGATTTCCACTGTTCCGGATGGCTTTGAACTCGAGCACGACACGCTCAATCGCTATATAACCGCCGGGCTGGATTACAGCCCAAATGCGAATTGGAATTTTGATGTGCGTGTGCCTTATGTCATTAGAACCCATTCGACCTACGGCGAGTATGATTCGACTCAGCCCTTGCCTGATTTGAGTAGTTCGCGCAGCTCGAGCCTAGGAGACATTAGGCTCATCGGCAGCTATCAAGGCCTGCTGGCTACACACAATCTCGGCATTCAGCTGGGCGTGAAGTTACCCACGGGGCAGTACGGTGAATCCGTCTTGTTCAAGGACGGCCCGCTGGCAGGCGAGCCCCTCGATGCAAGCTTGCAGCCCGGCACTGGGAGCACCGATATTATCGTCGGTACCTATTATTACCAGGCGATCAGTCAAGACTTCGACTTCTTTGCCAACGCACAATTTCAAAGCGCCATCAAAAGTAAACAAGACCAGCCCGGGAACGATTATCGCCCTGGCAACAGCACTTCGGTGAGCTTTGGGGTGCGCTACGAGCATGATCCGAGATTCGTCCCGCAACTCCAAATGAACTTGCTGCACAAGCTGGTGGATCAGGGGGCTTTGGCGGATGTCTATTCGACAGCCGGCTATGTCGCCTACTTAAGCCCGGGACTGAGCGCGCAGGTCGCAGGCAAATTGCACGTGTTCGGCTTTGCCCAAGTACCCGTCTACAGCGATTTGGTGGGCTATCAGCTTTTCCCACGCTATACCGTGAGCGTCGGTGCGAGCTATGCGTTTTAAGAGGGTGCTTCCGCAGGCGCCAGCAGCATCGATTCTCAGGATGTGCATATGCATCCGACGGTTCGAGAGATCCGTCTCATGAAGGCGACCACCCGACGTTCGTTCCTGCGGCATGCGGCCGCAGCTGGGGGTGCACTTGTGGTCACCGGCCTGGCAGCGCGCCTTGCGCAAGCCAATGAGTTGCGAGTCGGCCACACCGCCCCCCCCGCGACCCTAGTGCAATTCGATGGGCAACGGATTTCAACTCCCGATCTCATAGGCCATGTCATCATCCTGACTTTCTGGGCAACCTGGTGCGCACCATGTCACGAGGAGTTGCCGGTGCTCTCGGAATACGCCGCTCAGCATGCCGCGGACGGTCTCACCGTCCTCGGATTCTGTTTGGATACCCCCGACAAGTTGCCAGAGGTCAAACGCATCGCGCAATCGCTATCCTTTCCGGTAGGACTCTTCGGGGCATCGAGCGCACCAGGCTACGGTCGCATTTGGAAACTCCCCGTCAATTTCACAATCGACCGACTGGGTCTTCTGGTCGATGATGGTTGGAGGGACAAGGTCCCGGTTTGGACCCGCGAGCGACTCGAGCAAGTCGTGACGCCACTCCTTAAAAATAGCGCGTGAAGTGAGCGGCACGCCGCGATGCACATTAAATTGCGCTGGATGCCCGATTTTCGTACTGTGTCCAGCGGCGAATGATCACCCGGGTTCGAACCGCTGGCGATCGACCATGCCCATTGCACGATTCTTCGGTCTGCTGGTTGTCTGCACCGGCGCATTTACGCTAAGTGGCATGAGCGCCGGGCAGGGTCTTCTGCGCGGCGCGGGCTCGACCATGTCGGCCAACTATGTCGAAGCATCGCGCTCGGTTTTTCAGGCTGCGCACGGAGTGAGCCTCCAATACGACGCGGTCGGTTCAGGCGAAGGCATCCGGCGCGTGGCGACGGGACGCGTCGACTTTGCACTGACAGACATCCCACTGACCGAATTTGAGCTCGAGCAGCTGAAACTCAAGCAAATCCCCCTCTTCTACTGCGGCGTGGCCGTCGTGGTGAACCTGCCCGGCGTGCGCGATGGCGAATTGCGTCTGTCGGACCGCGCGGTCAGCGAAATCTTTGCGGGAGAGATCACCCGTTGGCGCGATCCGGAGATTATGCGGACCAATGAAGAGGTGAATGTGTCTGATCTTCCGATCATCGTCGTGTATCGCGCCGATAGCTCCGGCACGAGCTTCATCTTTACGAGCTTTCTGTCGGGCGCAAGTGAGACGTGGGCCAACCGATTTGGGCTGGGATCGCGTCTGTCGTGGCCCACGGGCCAAGCCGCCGAGGGCAGTGCCGGTGTGCGCGACGCCGTGCGTCGCCAGCCGGGGGCTATCGGTTACCTAGAGTATGGCAACGCCATGAACGCGGGTCTTGTTACCGCGCAACTGGCTTCGGGCAAAGGCGACTTCGTGCGCGCCGGCCCGGAAACGTTCAAACTCGCGCTAACCGCCCGACCGGCCGAGCCCGCGAGCCACTACCAACTGCTGACTCGCTCACCCATCGCGGGTGCTTGGCCGATCCTGGCCGCCGAGTATGGGCTCATCGAGCTCAAGAAGCGCAGCCAACCCAAATAGGACACGGTCACACTCTTCCTGCAATTCCTCGCGAGCAGTTCGACGCTTGCGGATTTCCAATTCGTACCCAACAAGCCACGTGGCTATTCTTCGGACGGCGCTGGGTCGATGTACCGGTGGAGTGCCAGCAAGTCAACGAAAAGGCGCCCATCGTCACCTTGCGCCTCAAGCTTGAAAAGCCCGCTAACTAGTCATGCAGCTGCATCGGCATCAGAGAAATTCGATTTACGATCTTCTTGTTTCCGTTCTTCCGATCCGTGCTGAAGTACTTTATCTTTTCAAATATTGATGAACTATTTCGATGAGCTCTTCGCCCGCAACCGCTTGGGCGCTATTTCTGGCAAGCTTGGGGTCAACCACGTGCTCACGTATATGGCCCTCAATCATTTCGCCAATGAAGCCATCTAGTGCGCCGCGGCAGGCGGTGGCTTGTTGCAACACTCGCGCGCACTCATCCCCGGCTTCGACCGACCGATGAATGGCTTCGATCTGCCCTCGCAAGCGCTTAAGGCGATTTAGAAGCTTTTCCTTGTCCTTCGCTACGTGACCCATGCTGGACTCGCCTTGAGACCTATACCCCAGTAGAGTATCGTGGATAGGACCCCATGGCTACTGGGATCCTATCCGCCATCGATCAGTCGATTTCTACAATGAATCAGTCGTTAGACTCCGACTTCCGCACGCCTCATGACCACATATTCCTAGGCAGTGGCCATGAGAAGAATGAGCGCAAAACCTGGTGGGTGATCGGGTTGTGCGCGGTCATGATGTTGGTGGAAATTATCGGCGGGAGCATCTTCGGCTCCTTGGCCCTGGTTGCCGATGGTATGCACATGTCGACGCATGCGAGTGCCATGCTGATTGCAGCACTCGCGTATAGGTATGCCCGCAAACACGCGACCGACCGACGCTTTGTATTCGGCACCGGAAAACTGGGCGATCTCGCTGGATTCACAAGTGCGATCGTACTTGCGATGATTGCGCTCCTCATCGGCTACGAAGCGTCTGTGCGCTTCCTGGCGCCAGTGACCATCCGCTTCAGCGAGGCGATTCCGATTGCCGTGGTCGGCCTTGTGGTCAATCTCGTCAGTGCCTGGCTCTTGAGCGGACCTGACCACGGCCACAGTCACGGACATCCGCATGGTGACTCAGACGAAGGGGCCCACGATCACGCAGACGCCGAACGGCGCGTCGAGACGCCGAACGGTGCCTTAATGCTGTCAATCTTTGAAGACGGCGTCCCGCCGGTGTTTAGAATTCGAAGCGATGCCGCGACCCTGCCGCTAGCGGAAGAGTCGGTCTCGCTGACCACTGAGCGGGCCGACGGAACTCAGCAACTGTTCTCATTCAAGCGGAAATTGGGGTATCTAGAGTCCAAAGGACGAGTCGCGGAACCTCACGCCTTCAAAGCAGTGATCACCCTGCCTAAAGGTCAGTATTCGACGACGTTTTCCGAACACCACGACGATGAGGTCGATGCGCGTGACCACAATATACGCGCGGCCTATATTCACGTCGTTGCGGATGCCGCAGTGTCGGTGCTGGCCATCGTCGGCTTAACTCTCGCTAGGATCTTTGGCTGGCTTTGGATGGATCCGATGGCCGGATTTATCGGTGCGTTGGTCATCGCCAACTGGTCCTATGGCCTCATTCGCGATACGGGTGCGATTTTGGTCGACTTGAGCCCGGGCGAGACGCTTGCGAACAAGGTGCGCGCGACGGTGGAAGCGGCCGGCGATACTCTGGTGGACCTGCATATTTGGCGCTTAGGCCCGGGGCATTTCGGCGCGGTCATTTCAGTCGTGAGCCAGGTCGTGCAGCGTGGCCCCGGCTTCTACCATGTGCTGCTTAGGCGATTCAAAGGCCTCTCGCACATCACGGTTGAGGTTCATACTCCGTTAGCGGGGTAGCACGGGGCTGCCATCGGGGTTCAGCGTGCGGTGGCCATTTCGGCAGGGTTCTCAGATTGCGCGGACGGTGCTAGCATCCCCAACATCCAACCCTGAGGGTGACCTTGTTCAACCGGTCGCATCGCCTGGAATTTCGCATCGCAGCCCTGGTTGCACTGGCGTTGTTCATTGCCCAGCTGGGCGCAATTGCGCATGCCTACACCCACAAGCCATCGACGGTCAGCGCTTCTGCTTATCAGCAGATCTCGAGCTCTCATGAGTATTGCGGTGATTGCCTAAATTTTGCTCCGTTGCTGGCGGCCGGTGGAACCCCCACGGTGCCGCCACTTTCTCTGCAATTTGCGCAGAGCGCGCCCCCGCCGGCACCGCCGGCCTCGTTTCTCTATCACCGTACCTACCTCGCATTTCGATCCCGAGCACCGCCCGTCACACGCTGATTCTCTTTGAGATTCATTTCAGCCGCAGATTGTTGCGGCTGTGCGTGTTAGACCAGGAGTGCTTGATCCATGTTTTATTCAGATCGGTTCGCGGCGCGCTATGCGCCGGCGATGCTGTCCATGTTGTATTTGTCGGGCATCTTTGCCCAAGCCCAGGCTGCGCCGGGTCCCGATGCTGACGCTGCGGGGAGTGACGCGAATACCGGCAGCACTTCTGGTTCCCCGGCAGCACTCGATGAAGTGGTGGTCATCGCGCAGCACTTGAACGAGGCGCGCAACGGCATTCAAACACAGACGGGCGCGTCAACCTATACGATCAATGCAGCGGCGATCAATGCAGCGCCGGGCGGCGACAATCAACTGCTCAACCAGGTCATCATGCAGGCGCCCGATGTTGCCCAGGACTCGTTCGGGCAATTCCACGTGCGCGGTGAGCACAACGGCCTTCAATACCGCGTGAACGGCATCATCCTGCCGGAGGGCATCAGCGTCTTCGGGCAATCGCTCGATCCGCGCCTGATCTCCTCGCTCACGCTGGTCACCGGAGCGCTGCCGGCCGAGTATGGCCTGCGCACCGCAGGCATCATTGACCTTAAGACCAAAAGCGGAGTGATCGACCCGGGTGGGGCCGTGTCGATCTACGGCGGCAGCCACGGCACCGTGGAGCCGAGCTTCAACTACGGCGGCAGCGAAGGGCGGCTAAACTACTTCGTGTCGGGCGACTTTCTGCGCAGTGATTTAGGGATTGAGTCACCCGACGGCAGCTCGGATCCCATCCATGACCATACCAAGCAATATCACGGCTTTGGCTACTTCGAGTACATCCTCGATGAGTCCAATCGCGTCAGTGCCGTATTGAGCACGTCGGCCGGCGACTTTCAAATTCCCAATCGAGCCGGACAGACGCCGGGCATCACCAATGCCGACGGCACGCCGCTCACCGTCAACGGTCAGACTACTTATCCGAGCGAGTCTCTCGATGAAAATCAACGCGAGATCAATCACTTTGCGATTCTGAGCTGGCAGCATTCGCAAGGCGCATTGGACGTGCAGACTTCCTTGACCGCACGCTACTCGAGCCTCACCTTCACGCCCGATCCGCTCGGGGATATCTTGTTCAACGGCATCGCTCAGGATGCCTACAAACAAAATGTGGCTTATGCGCTGCAATCCGATGCGGCCTACAAACTCAACGATGCGCACACGCTGCGCGCAGGTTTCTTCATTCAAAGCGATCATTCCAAGAGCGAGACCAGTTCCGCCGTCATCGCCCTGGATGACGCCGGCAATCAGATCAGCGATATTCCGGTGAACATCGTCGACAACGGGGAAAAAACGGAATGGATCGAAAGTCTGTACCTGCAGGATGAGTGGAAAATCATTCCCACGGTGACCGTGAATTACGGGGTGCGGTTCGACAAGTTCACCGCATTCGCCTCCGGCCATCAGGTGAGCCCGCGCCTCAATGTAGTCTGGCAGGCGCTACCCGACACTACCCTCCATGCCGGTTATTCACGTTATTTCTCACCCCCGCCCTTCGAACTCGTGGGAACGGAGACCGTCTCGAAGTTCGTCAATACGACGGCGGCGGCGCAAGTGCTGCAGGCCGACACGCCACTGGCCGAGGAGGCGAATTATTACGATATCGGGGTGCAGCAGAAGTTCACTCCGCAATTGACGGTGGGCCTCGACACCTACTACAAGCAATCGCACAACTTGATCGACGAAGGCCAGTTCGGGGCGCCCATCATTTTAACGCCCTTCAATTACTCGTACGGCAAACAGTATGGCGCCGAGATCACCGCCAATTACACCCAAGAGGGCTTCAACGCTTACTTGAATCTCGCCTATCAAAGCGCGAAGGGCAAGAATATCGACTCGGCACAGTTCAATTTCGGTGCCGATGACTTAGCCTACATCGCACAGCATTACATTCACCTGGACCACGAGCAGGAATTCACCGCCTCGGGGGGCGTGTCCTATCTATGGAACCACACGACCTTCAGCGCGAATTTCTTGTCAGCCTCGGGGCTGCGCGCCGATCTACAATTGCCCGACGGCAGCTCGATCCCGAATGGCGATCACCTGCCCTACTACACGCAGGTGAATTTCGGCGTGAACCATATTTTCCACTTCACTGAGACAAGCACGCTGACCGCGCGTTTTGATGTTATCAATGTCTTTGACAAGGTCTACGAGATCCGCAACGGCACCGGCGTCGGGGTCGGCGCGCCGCAATTTGGGCCGCGGCGGGGACTGTTCTTCGGGCTTTCGAAGTCAATCTGAGGATGACGGCGCCCACGATAATACGCAGTCGTGGGCGCACCCTTAGATTCGTGATCGAGCACTATTGCATGGCACCGACATTTTGCATCAGCGTGAAACTGTCGATTTATTGATTGAAGGTCTGGCACCGGGGGCTTCTAGACAAGCACTGTTCGACAGGGAAGAGGCCATTCTATGAACGCGATCTGGTGGTGGGGCGCCGCAACGGTTTCGTGCATTGTCATGTTCAAGGCGTGGCAGAACCTGATTGGCACGAGCCGCGTGAGAGCTAAACGCACCTTCTATCCGTCGTTGTTTTGGTTCGCATCGGCACTAGGCGTTTTTGTCGTGACATACATGCTGGTTCCATCTGCCGGACCTTGGATCTGGCTGTTTGCGGCATTAGCGATGAACGGGCTGGTAATGATGGGCGTGGATAGTCTGCTGTCTAGACGCTAAAAGAGCTTCCTTGGAGCCGGGTGGATGGCAGCACAATTGTATTCCTTTTCGGTTCCCGGTCTGGGCATCTGCTCCACATATCGTCTGACCTGCATGGCGATCTCCGGGTGTCCGTCGCGATCCAGCCTATCGCTCACAGACAGCCATGCGCGTCGCACCTCCTCGCGTGTGCGCAGAAGTTTCTCCTTGCCCGGATCGATTTGGACTTTGCCTGCGTTCAACTCACGTGCAACGGCTTCGACGCGTTTTCATATGTGGGTCGACTCGCATCGTTTGCTCGCGCGGTAGATGCCATCTGACTTACGGGGGATCGTTACTCCGCGGATCTGACCGGGCGTTGCGTTTGCGGCTACCCCCAGTGCCCGAAGATGGCTTGCAAACGCAGCCCGCCATTCTCGGAGCGTGGCTTTGCGAATGTGTAGTCGCTGTCTCTCATCGCTGGTGGCCTTGAGAACCAGGTGGACGTGCGGATGAGGTTCATCGGTATGGAGAGCCATCACATAGCGATGCTTAAGTCCGAACTCCTCCCGGGCGAAATTGCGTACCGCGGCCTGGACCTTCTGGGGCGGGGTCCCGGCCGGCATGGAGAATATGAGTTTATAGACGAGCCTTGGCGGCTCCTTGGGCTTATTGAGGGTTAGATTGATCTTCCCGCGTTGCTCTGTCAGGCCAAGATTCCAATCCTCCAGCAGGTCGACCTCGACGTGCTTGCCTCGCAGGATTTCCCCATCGTCGGTTTCAAGCTCCACCCCACCCTTCCGACCGATGTGTTGCATCGCTCCTCATGAGTGACAGTTGTAGCAAATCACCGCCGCAAGGCAATCCTGCATACTGCAGTTTTTAGGCGAAACTCAAACAAGCCGCTTTCGTCGTCGTCGCCGACGCCGACACTTTCGTCACAGTCTCGCGAGTGCATCTGTCGCGCATCCGCAAGCTTTGGACACGCACCGTCACTCAGACCCTAGAAACGCGTGGTGAGTGCCGTGAGCCAATCAGGCGTGCGATCGAGGATCCACGCCTCCAGGGACTTATCCAGTCCCGTGGCAATGAGGACTCCCAAACCAAGCATGACCAATCCGAGCCCTTGCTTGCCGAGCTTGCCGGCTTTCAGTAAACGGCCGCGCACTTTATTCAAACCGGCGCGCGACAGTGAGCCGAGCAGCACCAATGGCGCCGCGGCTCCAACGCCGAAAATCAACATCAGAACGCCGATTTGACCCAAGTCTCTCCCTTGGCTCGCCAATGTCGTTGCTGCGCCCAGGGTGGGGCCGACGCAGGGGCTCCAAACAACACCCAGCAACAAGCCGACAAGGAATTGCCCCATGAACCCACCGAAGGTCATGCGCGCGAGCAATTCATTGCCCGTATTGCTCAGCGCACCGGTTGCGGTCGCGAACATATTCTGTAACTTCGGCACGAGGAGAATCAGGCCGAACATCGCCAGGACCACGGCGCCCGCGGTACGAAACGTCTCAGGATCGAGACCGAGTGATGCACCCACCGTCGCGAGAAAGATGCCGATGACGGCAAAGGACAACGCGAGCCCTGCCCCCAGGGCCACAGCGCCCCAACGGTGTGCGTTCACGGCGGAAGCGATCAACACCGGCACCAGCGGCAATACGCACGGCGACAAAGTGGATAAGGCACCCGCGGCCAAGCCCAGGCCGTAGGTGGCCGCCCCGAAGGTCATGTTGGCTCCCGCGTCAGGAAATGGCGCGGCGCAGAAGCGCAGCTAAGCTGGCCTGTTGCGTATCACCGGTTGACCGAGCACTTTCCTTGCCGTCCTTGAACACCACGACGGTACTTTGCTTGGTGACCCCGAGAGAGTTCTTCAGGACCTTCTCGGTGTCGAAATTCGCAATGAAGAGCGTCAGATCCTTCAGTTCCGGCGTTTGAGTCAAATCCTTCAGCAAGGGCGCCTGCGCCCGGCAGGTGGGGCACCAGTCCGCATGGAATACCACCGCCACTGGCTTACCGGCGGCGAGCATCGAATCAAATTGCGCCTGATTGAATGGGACCTCGACAGCGAACGAGGAGATGGAGCATACGGTCAGTAACACGGCAAGGATCAGAGCAACAAGGGATTTCATACGTCTCTCTCCTAAAATTGGGCGACCTTGATAATGGACCGGCAATCGCGCATCTTTATTACCAAAGGTACAGAGCATCAACGGGCTCGACCCAGGACGAATCGCACGAGGGAGCTCAAGTACAGCCGGGGAGGCCAGTCTGTTGAGGCATCCCAGTTCTATTTCTCGCGGGGCAAATAATTGCCGCGCTCCAGAATGAGGATGCGTTTGCCGCGGGGAGCGAGCTTCAACGCCAACGTACCGCCGCCCGCGCCACTGCCTATGATAATAATGTCGTAGCGAACGGCGTCCACGAAGCTTGTTGTCTAGTTATAAATACCGGTACGAATTCATTTTCTTCTCTTCAATCTCATTTGGTCGATTGCTGAGGACTTGTTATCAACCTACTTCAGCCTGCTTCTTAAGCGCGGAGTTGCGAAATCGAGGAAAGCGCGGAGCTTGAGCGGCAGCAACCGCTGTCCGGCGTAGACAAGGGCGATCGGCATGGGCGCAGATTCAAATCTCGTAAGCACCGTGGTCAGGGCGCCAGATTCGACGGCCTTTTTGACCTGGTAAGATAGAACGCGCGCAATTCCAACGCCGGCGATTGCCGCATCGATTGCGGCCTCTGCAGCATTGACGACAAATCGAGATTGAATTCTCATCGATATTTCCGATCTGCCTGACCTGAAAGTCCAGACATCCGGCGCCGTCAACGCTGCAAAGGTGAAGTTGATACAGTCGTGATCGCCTAACTCCTGAGGGGTACTGGGAGTCCCCTGCTCCGTCAGATACGCGGGACTCGCGCATAGGACGTTACGGATCATGCCGACCGGCGCCGCAATCATGCTGCTGTCGGGAAGATCTCCTATTCGGGCTGCGAGATCGATGTGATTTTCCAGCAAATTGAGCGGACGATCTTCGAGCACCAATTGAACATTGACATCCGGATAGGTCTTTAGAAACTCTGCAACGATCGGTACGACATGCAGGCGCCCAAAGACGATGGGTGCCGCGATAATCAGGTCGCCGGTCGGAGCGGTATATTCCCCGGTTGCCGTGCGCTCGGCCTCCTCCACGCACTCGATAATGTGTTTGCATGCGGGCAGATAGGACCTGCCTGCGTCAGTCAGCACCAGAACTCTGGTAGAACGAATCAAGAGCCGCGTTCTTATCTGAGACTCTAGCTCCGAGATCTTCCGGCTTATCGTTGTCACGGGCATTCCCAACTTGCGCCCGGCTGCCGAAAGACTTCCCGCCTCAACAACGGTCACAAACACCAACATCGCGCCGAGACGATCCATAGTTCTCTCAGAAAATGGCAAGGTATCTGCAGATAATAGCCCCTACTGCCGTCAGACAAAAATGGCTATGGTGTTCACGTCTTCCACTTTTTATCGATACGCAAGGAGATCTCTAATGTCACGTATTCCAACACCTGCCTCTCTTGATGCAGCGCCTGCCGCCTCCCGCCCAATGCTCGAAGCTATCAAGAAGAACTTCGGCAGTGTGCCGCCAAACATGCTTCGACTCATCGCCAACAGTCCCGCTGCGCTCGAAGGCTATGTCGCGATGTCCGGAGCACTCGATAAAGGATCGTTGCCGGCACCCACTCGGGAACGCATCGCGCTGGTTGTCGCCGAGATGAACGGCTCGAGCTATTGCCTGTCCGCGCATAGTTATTGGGCCAAAAACCGGTTAAAGCTCGATGATGCAGAAATCACCGCCAATCGTGAGGGCCGCTCGAACGATCCGAAGGCCGACGCGGCCGTAAGGTTCGCCGCCAAGCTCATCCGAGAACACGGTCACATCAACGAAGCTGATCTACGCGCTGTCAAGACCGCGGGTTACGATGACGCACAGATTATCGAGATCGTGCAACACGTTGCGCTCAACGGCTTCACTAACTACATCAACATGGTTGCCCAGACTGACATCGACTTTCCGACGGTCGTGGCGCGCAAGGCTGCCTGAGCTCGGGCTGCGTGATGGCCTCGCCGGTGGTGCAAACGGCATCGCCGGCGAGTGAGGAGGCCGGATTGGGTGCTGTTTGGTCGACATTGTGGTCCCGGGAGTCACTGCGCAATAAGCCTCGCTTTCACCGACGGAACTTTGCGAAACAATAGAAATCAATAACTCAGTGGAAGCACGATATGGCGGTGGTTATGTGGGCGCGGACAGGAATGGGGATTGTGCTACTCGCGACGGCGTGCAATTCGGTTGATTCGGATTGGTCCAGCGCGCAGCGCGAAAATTCGGTGGCGGGTTATCAGGCCTTCTTGGTAAAGCACCTGAATGGTCATCAGGCCGATCAGGCGTGGGCGCGGTTGGGCTTACTGCTCGACGATCAAGATTGGCAAGCGGCACAATCTGCGAACACCGCCGAAGCCTATCGCCACTATCTGCGGCTGCACCCGAACGGCAAGCACATGATGGCCGCAGAGGACAATATATCCCCGCCGAGCCGCCCTGCGGCTGGAATGAACCGTGATCATGGGGCCGTCCGGCCTGCGGGCTATTCGCCGAGGACATTGTCAGGGCCGGAAACCGCGTCTTAGGGACAGGGTGCGGGACCGTTCGTGATTCTGGGATTCGCGCCCCTGATTTTCCTCACTAATCAGGTGCCGGGCACCACTTTAGATGTGAATCTGAGAGTAGCGACGCTTTTCGAATCACAGCGCGTTTTGACGATGTAGCGGATCTTAAGATTGGTATCCCCGTTGCCATCGCGGTTGTAACTGTCGGGCATGTAGTGAGCATATCGCTCAACTCCGCCAAGCACAAAGCGATCGTGAGGTGACGCCCGTCGTAGCGGTAAGGCTGGCGCGACGACCCCGGGCCGCTCGCCTATGCGAGTGGAGGTTTGTGAACGGTTATCGGCGCGGATTTGCTGAGCCTGTGGCATGTACCTAAAAAGATTGCTGAGAGCCTCTTCACCGGACAGAGCGCGTGTGCAAGTAACACCGAGCCACGCGAGAAGCGATTCGTGGTCCGACGGTACGCGTTATCGAACTATGGGTTTAAACGAACTCTTATTCGTACATCGCGCACGGAATGCCCCTTCCTTATTCAACGAGCACTTGTTCTCGAGAAAATGCCCCGTGCGTGACACCATGTAAATAATACAACCTGAGGGATTCGGCCAGAAAGAGGGGGAGCCATTCGACATCGAGCTGACAGCGCCCCGATTGGTCAGGTGAGCGGACACTGACATCCGACGGATTGCTCGCCCTCGTCACAAGCTGAAGCTATCAGGCGGCAGTGCCCCTCAGCACCGTGTCAACGACCGTCTCGATCATTGTCGGCGATAGCTTCATGTGCCCGAACAAGGCGCGAAAGTAAAAGGGTGCGGTGAGCATATCCATGAGAAGTTCAATGTTGACGCCCGGCGGAAGTTCTCCTCGCTTGATGCCCCGGTTGAAAGCGGCACGGATCGAACGGCGCCGTTTCGCGAGCACCTCCTTGCGGATGGTTCGCGCCAGCACGGCATCATCGGCCATCTCGCCCACCAGGCCCGCCAGGGCCGGCCCTAAGGCTCCTTGAAAGCCGATGATGAGTGTTTCGACTGTCCCCATCAGATCGCGGCGCAAAGAACCAGTATTGGGTGAAGGGTAGGCACCGAGTTCTGACACGATGACATAGGCGACTAAATGCCGCTTACTTGGCCAACGTCTATACAGACTCGCGCGAGCGCGCCCGACTTTGCGGGCGATGCCTTCCATGGTGATGGATCGATAGCCGCTACGCCTCAATTCGTTAAGCACCGTGTCGACGACCGCCCGGTCGATCGAGGCATCGACCGGTCGGCCTAAGCGGCTCTTCGATGTCATGATGAAATACTCACAATACATCCTTCTGAGAGTTGTAAAAATCTGATCAGCTCTCTCATTGGCCCTTTATTAGACATTGTGTCTCTTAATGGCATATACTCCGACATAATGGATGAGGTTCCACCGTCATACAATACGAGGTATGGACCATGAAAACTCGATCACGGGCGATGACGGCCACCGCCTTCGTGAGCCTGTGTGCACTGCTTTCGGGCTGCAATTCAGCTCAATCCGACTGGGTCAAGGCATCTAACGAGAATACCATCACGGCCTATCAAAACTTTCTTGCCGCGCACCCCAAGGATCAGCATGCCTCGGAGGCGCAAGCCATGATTCTGCAGGAGCAGGATAACAATGAGTGGCAAGAGGCGCAGCACACGAATACCGCCGCGTCTTATCAAACTTACCTACAGCTATTTCCTCAAGGCTCACATGCAACCGCGGCCAAGGATGCGATGACCGCGATCGACAGGGGGACTGCCTGGAAGAGCGCTCAGGATGCGGGCACTGCGGTTGCCTTCAAGGCGTTCTTAGAGAAATATCCAACCGGACCCGACTCCGACCAGGCAACGGCCACACTCAGGGATCTAACGGGCTATCGGGTGCATCTGGCGAGCGAAACGACCGACGCAAAAGCACAACGCAAGCTCTCGCGGCTGAAATCTAAGCTCGGAGAGCAAGCGTCCGATTTGAAGATCACGCCCGATGCCAGCGGGAAATCCTTCTCGATTGATTCTGAGAGCATGACTGAGTACCAGGCGAAAGACACGTGTGTCGCGATAAAGCAAAAGCACGAGTCGTGTGAGGTTGTTGAGAATTAGTGCTTTATTGGCATACTCGATATCGCCATTCGAAATTATTCTGTTGTTCGCTGGCGCCGGCGAGCTGAAGTTCCCTAGCAGCCTGTGCGGAGCGTATTGCGTTATCCGAATGGCTGGGTCAAGAAATCGGCGTGGAATTGACCATGGTAGACTGGCGATTGAATCATCTTTCGCACCGTGCCCGACGTGGCGAGGGCCTTCGCACCGAAGCCCTTGTCCTGCGTCGCGCGATACAGCGAGCACATCAGTCTCTGCATGGGAAGGCGATGCGGCTGCACGACGCGGGATCCGATCAGCCGTCGCGGCTGCGTGGCCCGGCTTTGGATGCCGCGTCGACCTCCTTATTTTCCTCTTGAATGCGATTAAATATTTCTTCCCGGTACACAGCTACCGATTGTGGTGCTTGAATCCCGATGCGAACCTGGGTGCCGTGAGTTCCCATCACTGTGACGGATACATCGCCCCCGATTCGAATCGTCTCACCGATGCGGCGAGTTAAGATCAACATCTTTAGTACCTCCGTTAGAGAAGCGTGATCCGACCTGAACCAAAGAGACATCGCGAGAATCGTGCGGATTATCAATACAGGCGAATCAGGCATCGCATAGAGTCAGACGCAAGAGCGGATGTACGTTTCGAACCGAGTGTTGCGCTAAATCCGCCTCCTGAAAAGTGCCGTCCATTGGCGCTTGGCTGCAACAGTATTGCCCCGTCCTTGAGCCTCCAGCGCCGACAGAGCCAGCTCAGACGCGGTTCTCGCCGCCGCATAAAGACGCTCGATCGAGCGGTACGACGTACTCGCAATGATATCGCGAGAAAGGCCCGAAGGATCTGTCAAGGCGCGCAACTCGCGACGCACGAGCTCCCCGAAGAAATCGGCCAGACATTCGCTGTGGGATCTGCCTTTCTGCACGATGGGCGAGGTCGCGAGCAGCGTATCGACATACAAGCTCGAGATGCCAAGCGGAGGAGCGCCGGCAAATCCCCACGCCTTCACGAGCCGCGAAGCCACGCGCAATTTGCCGCCTGAGCCCATATCGGTCTTGGAGAAAAACGAGTTGTACCACTCGGGACTAACCTTCATCCAACGGTGACTTTCCTTGGGCACCCAATAGACCGGATAGCAATTCAATTTCCTCCTAAAGAACCCGGGCACCACCTGTATCGTGTGATTGGCGTCCTTGAAATCGAGCACAACCGCGCAACCATCAGGGCGAATAGTCGCGGTCAAGGCGAGATCGCTTAAATTCTCGGCAATCCGTCGAAGAATCATCTGCGGCGGAACTCGTCGGCCGCCCCAGGTTGCCCATGAACGCGGCAGGACGGCGAGAATGTCACTGGGGCTGTGAACCGCAATCGCCGTGCCACGAACGTGGCTGCCGATCGGCACGGTACGCGAACGAGGAAAGGCCTGCGCGAGCCTTCGCTCAATGGCACTCACGTGAGCACGCGCCGCCTCCATGCAGTCCTCGTGGGGCCGTATTGCGAGGGACAAGCGGCGTAGTGCAAGATTTGGGTTCATCGGTTATCGACCTTGGGTGCCCCATCGATGCTCACTTCCGATGGCGCGAAATCCCGTGGTCTCTTCTAAGGTCTCGCAGGTTGCCGATCGATCCGTTGTCCGGGCTTACGATTCGTAGCACGCATTCCACAACTTCCCTAATGGTTCTTCGACTGATCGCGGCATGCCCGAACAAGGTTCGGAAATAGAACGGACCGGTGAGCATGTCGAGCACCAGCTCCACGTCAAAGCCATCTCGCACGTCGCCGCGAAGTCGTCCGCGTTCGAGCGCCTCCCGCATGGACCGTCTGCGCGGAGCCAGGACGTGCTGGCGGATGGTGGAGGCCAGAGCTGGATCCTGTGCCATATCAGCGACGATGCCCGCCAACGCGGGCCCCAGAGGTCCGCGGAAAGCCCGCATTAGCGTTCCGACCGCCGCTTCAAGATCGTCTCCAATATTGCCGGTATCCGCGGCGGGGTTTTCGCCGAGTTCGCTGACGACCGCGTACGCGACGAGATGACGCTTGCTCGGCCAGCGCCGATAGAGGCTGCTGCGGGCACGTCCCACCTTTCTCGCGATCCCGTCAATGGTGACGGAGCGGTATCCCCCGGACTTCAGGGTCCTCAACACTTCGATGACGACCCCGGTGTCAATGCCTGCGTTGCGAGGCCGACCCATGCCCCGGGGTGGAACTGAAGTACTCGCGCGTTTCTCGACCTCGCGCGCCTCGGACACGCTGCGACGCATTTTCATCGACCAGGCTTTCGAATGGCGAGATCGCGGCGGCTGAATTCCGTGGGGTGTTCCGCTCTCATCTTATGTTTAACCAATAGTCGTCGCGTCATGCAGTCTCCCTTGCGTGACTTTCGATACATAGTGTAGCGTATCTCAACATTTAACTGGAACCTCGTGCATGACGCTGCCTCAGACCGTGGCAATCACGCTTTTGTATGCGTTTATCGCCCAGTTTGCCGCCGGTTGCTCGGACCAACAGAAGCCCGCGAAACTCGCGCTGGAGGAGATCCATACCGCCATGGAGATAGCTTCGCCGGATGCTCAGAGATACCTTCCCGATAAGGCAATATTTGTCCAGAAGGAAGTGGACAGACTGGATTCCTCTTATCAGTCACAGGATTACTCGACGGTGGTCGCCGATTCACCGGTCATCCTTCTTGATGCCGAACACCTCGCGGCCGCCGCAACGGCGAAGAGACAAGAATCTGTTATGCATCTAGTGCATGAGTGGACCACTCTTGATTCGTCGCTGCCTCCCTTATTTGCAGCGGTGAAATCGCGCCTCGACGCACTTTCAATGGCTAGGCACCGACCAAAGGGGGTTGGTGTGCTTGCCCTCAAAGCCACGGTTGCCGAAGGTAACACCCTGCGGGACCAAGGACAGGCCTCGTTTGATGCGGGCCGACTCGAGGAAGCGGTTGCCTTCCTCAAAGACGCAAAGTCCAAGGTCGATGCCGCTGCGGCGGCTTTGCAAATTGGTCCTGGGACTGACTAGCGCCGCACTGCTGACTTCGGGAGGACTTGTGAGCCTAATATATTGAGCATCTCAACAACTAGCTGCCTCCAACAGGGAATTGCACCGGTGGCGGCCATGTAATCGGGGCTAGTTGTAATCTGGATCGTAAGCGACCACTTGAATGTGCTGAGGCTCTGGGCCGATTGAATTGTGGGGAATGCAAATCAAGAATCTTCTGTCGATTCCGCACTGGAAATCTCGGTTGCTTCTGTGGGGAGCTGCCGCTGCGGTCGGTGCCGCGGCCGTGGCCTTTGCGGGAATTGCAGACCTAGCTCAGTTGGCATTGAGGCGATTGCTGCAACATTGGGCTTGGTGCCCATGGTTGCTTGCGCCGATCGGCTTTACCGGCATCGCATGGCTGACGCGGCGCTACTTTTTAGGGGCGGAAGGCAGCGGTATCCCGCAGACCATCTATGCGCTGCGTCCGGACGCGGGGGAAAGAGGCCGGCTATTCCTTAAACCCAAGGTTGTCATAGGTCGCGTCTTTCTGGCGGCGGCTGGCCTGTTGTGCGGCGGATCCATTGGGCGTGAGGGGCCTACCGTACATGTCGGAGCCGTAATCGTGCAGAGTGTTTCGCGCTGGATGCCGCACGGACGGGTCGATGCGCAGCGCCGAGCGTTGGTGTTGGCCGGTGGCGCCGCCGGCGTGGCGGCTGCCTTTAACACGCCACTGGCGGGAATCGTGTTTGCGATCGAGGAATTATCAAAATCATTTGAAGAGCGGGCCAGCGGCACGACACTCACGGCAGTGATTCTGGCCGGGGTGGTCGCGATCGCTCTTGTCGGCGATTACACCTACTTTGGTCAACCAACGATCGCTTCGCCAGCGCACACGATTTCACCGATGATCTTAGCTTTAGCCGTTGCTTGCGGGCTCGCCGGTGCGATCTTCAGTCGCATCACATTGTCCACCGTCAAACGTCTTCCCGGCGTGGTAGGACGCTTGCAAAAGGAACGACCCGCCGTGTTCGCGTTGTGCTGTGGATTGGGCGTCGCTGCCCTCGGCTCGCTCTCGGGCAGCCTCACCTATGGAACGGGATATGGCGAAGCCCGATCGATTATTGAGAACCATGCACATTTGCCATGGCTGTACGCACCGGCGCGTGCAATCGCGACTCTCCTGTCGTACTTGAGCGGCATTCCGGCCGGGCTTCTTGCTCCCTCTCTGTCCGTCGGTGCGGGATTTGGCCAATTCATAGCCGACATATCGGGTCAGCCATCGACCGTGTATTTCGCGATCCTGGGGATGTGTGGGTATTTGGCTGGCGTCACTCAAGCTCCCTTAACCTCATTGGTCATCGTCATGGAAATGACGGCTCAACATGCGATGGTGTTGCCATTGATGGTGACGGCTGCGCTGGCCACCGCGGTGTCGAAGCTCATATCGCCACCCCTCTATCAATCCCTCGCCGACCGATATACGAATTAGCGGGCGTCGAAATCTCGGATCGGGAGTTTCACGGTTCATCGCCGACCACATCGAATGCCATCGGCGTGCTGGTGTAGAACACCCTTCGCCGGAACGCTCATCCGCTCAGACGGGCTCACTCAAGCGGTTCAAAACCGTCATCCGCGCCGTACACACTGGCCAATCCACGCCTTAACGGGACGAGCGCCTCGGCTAATTGGCGGCATTCTTCAGCGGACATTCGCAAAAGCGCTTCTCGCAGCAGCCCTCGTTGAGGCTGCGGTGCACGGCGCAATTGCGCGCGCCCCGCGGTCGTCACAAACATGCACATGGCACGCCGATCGTCCGCCGCCGGCGTCGTGGTAGCCAACCCTTTTCGACGAAGTTGAGTACACAAATTGCTTGCCGTGCTCGGATGAATTCGCATGCGCTGCGCCAAGTCTCCGATTCGCAGACCCGGCGACTGCGCAATCTCGGCTAACGCCCATACCAGCGCGGAACCTAGACCGGTCGCACGACGTAGGAGAGCCAATTGTCGGCGGGTAGTGGCGAAGACGCTGCGCAACGACTGCAACGCCGCATCGCAGGATTCAACATTACTGGGCTTAGCGGTTCCTTCATTCACAGCTAGATACATGCAGGTCTTCTTGGTGTAGTGACCACATATTATAATTGTCTAAACATACCTGCAATGATAAAATCGGTAAACGCAAGGAGATACATATGAACGCCCCATTGTTAGCTCCTCATGTCGAACTCCCCCCGGAAGACCGGGTCAATCTGGCACATCTCAATGAACGTATGCCTCGCTATTTCCGCAGGCTCATTGCGCTGAATTGGGAGGTCAAAGAAACTACCCGAACCTACGCCGCAAGTTGCAGCGCGCACTCGCGCAAAGCCGCGGCAAGGGAAATCGCAGCACGGTTGCAGAGTGCGCGCAGTCCCACCTGAGTTCATTCATGATAGCCGCGCTCGCCGGATCCGATTCTAGACACTCGGAGATTGCCGTGCCGCAGAACAAGTGTCGCGCGACATCGCTGGTGTGGTTGCTTGTCGTCGTAGTATGTGCGGCAACCGTTTTGCCAGAGCGTGTGGTCGCTGCGGCGCACGCTGCGACCGAGGTGCTCAGCGTGGGCGTCGCGAAGCCGCTCGGGGCGGCGCAGGAGGCGATACGAAAAAAGGACTGGAGCAGCGCGCTCGACAACATCAAACAAGCACAGTCGGCTGCCAATAAGACAGTTACGGACAACTACAACATCGACGAATTCCTTGCGTACGTCCTGTACAGACAGAATAAATACCGCGAAGCGGCAGCCGCATATGAGCGGCTGCTCGACTCACCGCTCATGCCAGCCAAACAGGTCGACGAACGAGCCAAGGCAGTCGCGGAGATGTACTTTCGGTTGGGAGACTATCCGAAAGCGGCGAAGTGGGCCAAACGATTTCTCGAGCGCCGGTCGGATCAGCCCGAAGTCGCGGAAATTCTTGCCGATTCCTATTTCAGGATGAACGAGTACAGTACCGCCGCCACCATGATGACAGCCGCCGTCGAAACTGCGGAACGCGCCAAGCGAATACCGGAGGAAAGTGAATTGCGAATCATCGAAGACTCCTACTATCGCCTGAGCGACACGCAAGGCATGAAAAACGTGCTTTTGAAATTGGTTCGTTACTATCAACAACCCGAGGATTGGAGCGCGCTCATCGATCTGTATTCGCAGAACGTTCACGATGATCGCGTTGCGCTCGGGTACCATCGATTGATGTTTGACCTCGATCTGTTGAGGCGCCCCGATGATTATGAGGCCATGGTATTTGAGGCTCTCAATGCCGGAGTTCCCGCCGAGGCGCTGCAGGCGCTTGAGCGAGGCGAAAAGGAGGGTGTGTTTACGGGCCCCCACCACGTGCCTGGAGACTACGATCGTCTGCTCAAAATGGTGCAGAAGAAGACAGCCGCCAATCGTGCTTTGCTTCCCCAGTTTGCCAAGAAGGCGATGGGAGCCATTAGCGGCCAGGACGACGTGCTGGTCGGACAAATATTCCTAAGTTACGATCAATACGATCGGGCCGTCGATGCCCTCCAGCGGGGGATCTCGAAAGGGGGCGAACCGGATGTCGATGAGGCGCAACTGAGCCTTGGTATCGCTTACCTGAGACGGGGCAACAAGAAGCTGGCGAGTCAGGCGTTCAATGCCGTTCGTAAGGATTCCCAATGGACTGGCTTGGCCGAACTCTGGATGCTGCGGGGTGAGGTAGTCACCGGTTCCTTCACGTGAACTCGGGCTAGCGATCATTTCCTAGCATCATTGGCTTCAGACCGACCTCTCTTTGGTTGGAACCTGGCGGCCAACATAGTAACCGTGAGCGAGGCGAAGTTTGATGGCACCTCCCGGCAAAACGGACTTCGAGGCAATTCGCTGTTGGGACACGAAACAATAGCTATATGAACCGAAATGCGGCGGCGGCTCCGCGACGATCTCGCGCTCGCTACCGTCCGCCGACTCCTTGCATCGCCCCCATTTCAGTGAAAATGTGTGATCCGGATTGGTGCCGCGGTAAAAAATGGTGACGACGACTTGGTCTTTGCGGGAGTCGTAGTACGCGTTGGCGAAGTTGTCTGCCCGTGCAAAATTCCACGGCATCCCAACTGAGAGTGCAAATAGAAACGCGGAGCACGCGAGGAGCGAAAGGCGCCCTGCCTCAGGGCGGCGCTTGGACCTTCGATCGGGCAACAAAGTCACGAGTCACCCACCCATTGATCAGATCGCAAATGCGCATACCGGCGCGCCAGCCCCAAGCGTCAATTCGTCACAACCCTGGGCTGCAATGCTGGCGGCAAAGAACGCGCTCTTGAGATTGATGGCCAGCACCCGTTGTATTGCCGCTCCGTGGTGTCGACTATGATATACGCGTTTCCACCCCGGCATTGTTGACCATGATATCCACTCGTCCGAATTCGTTGACTGCGGCCGCGAACAAATGTTGCAGCTCGGCACATTGGCTCACGTCCGCCTTCACTCCGATTGCCCGGTGACTTAGCGCGTGCACCTTCTTTTCCAGCTCCTCTGCCGCTTCGGGATGCACCAGGACCCTCAGGGCGGTGACGGCGGCGAAGGCGGCGGCGCGCTGGGAGCGGGTGTTGGCGGGGCTTCATGAGAGTCAGTTCTCGATGCGGCATCAGCGTCCACGCTGGCGTCACTGGACGGCGCCGGCTGACGAGCGGCGGACTTTGCAAGATCCTCTGGTGAGGCGGTAAGTTGCGTCGCAACCAGCGTCGCCGGATTGACAACGCCCGGATCATCACGAAGCCTCACATAGAGAGGCCCTGCGGCTGGATGCGGCACGGGCAGCGCGGATCCCAAGAACCCCTCGGGCACTTGTACCGAGTGGGAGAATTGCGCGTCCCCGGATACGGAGTCGATCAAGAATAAATTGAAACCGGAAAGTTTACAGGCCAGTTCCGCAGTGGCCGGGCACTCGATATCCTTCAAGACCGGTAGGCGTACCAAGTTTGCCAGTGGTTGCCAGTTTCCCGTGGTGCCTTTGATGCTCACACGAAACTGCAAAGGTCCGAATGCAGCCGTACCGAATACTTTTGCGGGGCTTATTGTAGCCACCGCAACCTGAGAATTCGCCCACGTCATACCGCCATTGCTCACACTTAAGGTCGTCGTGTACGCCTGATCCACCGTCGCGACTTCTATATTTTCGTCATGTGAGAACACAGCCGGCGACTGCGCATGCACCGAGAAGATCAGTGTAGCATCCTGGGGTAACTCGTCCGGGTCAGCGAGCTCAATGTTGCTGTGGTCGTGGGACGGAGAGCGCTGCACAGTTTTGTTGATCAACACGACTTGAGGACGAGGTGCTTCGACCGTTGCGACGAGTGGGATGGAACGCCCGTCTTTCAGGGTCACTCTTGCCGCGACGGAACGTTGCGGCTTTAAATTGGATAGGGCTTGTGTGTCTGTGGTCACCATAGGCAACTCATCAGTGCCGTACTGGGTCGAGAGTTCGCCAGGCACGAATGCGAGGCTGCCGATCGACAGGCTTGCAACCTGGTCGAGGCGGGTTCCTTTCAATAGGCCCTGTGAATCACCGGCGTGCATACTGAAGCCCTCGAAGCGACCCGCTTCGGAGTAGGCGTGCATCGGTATAGGTTGCGGTTGGTCACCGCCGTATTGTGTGACCATCAGGATCATGGCGCCCGGCTCGGCTTCCTGCAACGGTAATTTCACTTCAACTTCATTGGGCTTGACGGCTTTCCACTCGACCTTCAATTCCTTGCCCGCAGGATCCTTCAACATGATCCCGTCGATGCAACTGACACTGTCGGCGCGGAAGTGAACCGTATCCTGGCGCCCAACGACTAGGGCAGCGGCGTCTCCCGCCGCAAGTTCCCATCCCACCGTGCGCGCATTCATCAAGCGGAAACTGGGGCCATTGTAGGAGTCGAATCCCCATTTTCCCCGCAGCGATCCTCGTACACTGTCTCCGAGATCGGCGAAATTTAGGCCTGCAGTGTCGACGACGTATCCTCCCTGAAGCGCGTCGGCAGTGGCAGGTAGTTCAATTGTTTTCCCGTAAGACGCGGTCAAATTCAGCGTCACGTCATGTGCATAGCCGGTGGAAAACACCAAGGGTGCCCCTTCGACCGGTAAGACTAGCGTTGTGCGCCTTGCGCAGTAGATCTCCTTGGGGTCGACTTCATGCAACGGGGGCAGTTGAGATTGCTCGACTGCCGGCAGCGCCGCCACGAGCACGGACTTAGGATTGTTAAATGACGGCGCCATGTTCAGCGTCAACGCCAGCCGGTCTTCTTGTTGCGACCCAAGCGCCGGAATGTACTGATACTGAGCGAGGTGAAATGAGTCCAAAATGCGCGCAATGTCCAGCACCGAGGCGATGTACGGACTGTAGTACCCGTAGCTCAGTTGCGGTGTATAGCTTGCCTCCATCGCCAAATCGTTGCCGGGACCCGAGGTGAGTGCCTCGACGATCGAGGTGCTGTGCCCGTCGTTGAGAATGAGAGACTCCTGACCCTGCATGAGACACGGCGCTTGTAGCTCCGGCAACCGGTCCAAACACTTTGAGTCGACTTTGATTGCCAGGCTCCGTGCAAGGATGGGGGTTACCGCTTTGAGCTTGGTCGGATCGGTGTCGTCGAGGGCACGAACCATTGTCAGGTAGCGCTGTAACCGAGATCGATCGAGCCCTGCCTGATTCAAATCCTGGGATGTGCGTACGAAGGTGCCCGGACTTCCACGCACGGCCCCAACGAGAGTTCTAAAATCGCCACCGGTTTCCGGCGCCAGGAACAACAGCGCCTGTTGCGCCCCCACGGGTACTGTCACCGTCAGGCCATCGTGCGCACATTTGCCCGACCACGTTTTGCACGGAAAGAACCAACTCGCCGGTGGCGGATTGGTGGATCCGCTCAAGAAGGCCGACACCAATAGGTAGTGACTCGACTGGGTGGGTGGCAGATTGGCCTTTATCCAAATCTGATCACCCGCGGCAAGATTCGGAACCTGCGAAATCGGCAGCGTCTGCGCGCCTCGGGTGACCTTGACCTGAAGGACGGGACCTGCGAGGTCGAAGGGAGCGGGGCTCGCGTGGGCAGCCGCCGTGAGCCAGATCGCCAAGAGGATGGTTCGGCATCGTGAAATGCCATCGATCCGTTTCACCGGGTGAGACGCGCACGACGCGAACCGAGGACGTCGTTTGCCTTGGGACATCATAACGATCCCATTCAAAAATGCCTCGGCGAAAATGAGGTCATCGGGGCATTCCGCGCGGTCATCGAAATGCGCCCAGGCCCACTTTCGAGTTTACCCATATCTAAAGTCCGTCGCATCGGAACCCGTTGATCGAAAAGAGGCCTCGGGATGAACCAGATTTGCCACAGAGTTGTCTTCTGCGCGATCGAGAAAGACGCTGATGATTGGATTAAGCCAATCAGACCGACCCGAGAAGGTGGCGTGATCTGTCCCCGGCAACACGCACAACTCGGCCTTGGGTAAAGCATGGAAGATCTGCAGAGTGTGTTCCAGCGTGATCGCGTCGCGATCCCCGGAAATCACCAGCACCGGCTGATAGATCTTCGACAGCAATGCCAGACTCAGCTCCGCTTCCGTGGGGGATGTAAGCCACAGATGGGCAAGTTTTTCATCGATCGTCTTTGGCTTGGGAATCTGCGAGGCCCGCAGCTCTTGCAGATCTTCGGGGTTCAGACCCTCGGGCGCTATATTGACGCCGCTAATCACCAGCCGCCGTACCAGTTCGGGATGCCGCACCGCGAGCATCAGTGCGAGGATTCCGCCGTCGCTGAATCCAACAACATCCACATGCGAGAGCTTTAGTCCCTTCAGCAGCGCTGCAGTGTCTTCCATCATCGCGGTATAGCTCAATGGACCGGATACGTCGGGCGTGCGTCCCTGGCCTACCTGATCGGGCGCAACAATGTGATGATGTTGCGAGAATAAATCGAGTTGGCGCACAAAGGAGTGCTCGCCGGAATCGCCGCCACCATGCAGTAGAACCAGGGTCCGGCCGCGGCCGCGCTCGGCATAATAGATCCTGTGGCCATGAATGGTCGCGCGATGCCACTCGGTGAGTTGAGCCATGGCGCCAGCCGTCCGGACCGGCGAACAGGTCAACCACAGTGCGAATGTCGTAAACATGGCGCCTCGCGCGAGCGACCCAAGAATGCATCGCCGCGAGTCACGCGTCAGCGAATTTAGCCTAGCTTTCATCACAGAGTATGGGCGCCCCACTGCGAGCACCGCAACACACGGCCGAGGATCCCTCGGCCTTGCTGCCGCTAACCGGCGGATCCCGAAGAGCGGTCGCCCATTGACGGAAATCTATCCACGGTGGAAGGCGCCAATTCGGTTTGCACACTTAAATCTGGATGACTCGCTTGCTCGTCCCACTGGCCGGAACCAATACCTGGAAACGAAGCATAGGGTTATGCAGCTCAATGTATCGACCATCGCGGGAGCAAAAAATCACTGTCATATCAACTCTCTCACCCGCTTATTTTCTGATCCATTGATATCCATTATATTGGCATAATTGTACATTAAAGGGAATTGAAACTTGCGGCTCGAAACTAAGCAAGCCCATCGGAACGTCCAGCAACATAAACTGCTGACGCTCGACGTACTGAAGCAATTTAGGCTGATTTACGGGTCAGTCCGGCAGCATTTCGGCCAGATCGAGGCTATTTGCGGAGTATCTGGGTCACAGCTGTGGATGCTGCACGAACTGCAGGCAGCGCCTGGAATCGGTGTTTCCGACCTTGCACATCGCCTGTCCATCCATCAAACGACCTGCAGCCAATTGGTCGAGAAACTCGTGGCGCGTGGGTATGTCATCAAGACACGATCCGAGGAGGATCAGCGCCGCGTCGGTCTCAGCATCACGAGGCGTGCCAGCAAGGCTCTCCAGGAGGCACCAGGTCCGGCGGAAGGTTTGCTTCCTGAGGCGCTACTGGGACTTTCAGACGCGAGCTTGCAATCGCTGACGGCGCACCTAGGAGAACTCATCGACGGACTCCACTTGCAGGATGAACAGGCTGCCAATCGGCCACTGTCGGATCTGTGATGCAACAACGATCGACAAACGCTTCCATTATTTTGGTTGGCCGGACACGCAGTGGTTTGGTCCCGGAGCAACTCTGTGACTCATTGCCGAGCGGTCCACCGCGGACGTCTTGAAGTGGGTTTGTGAACCGGCGTCACGGCTGGATGCCGGTCGGCGTCGCAACTTGTTGATCTAGATGCGTCCCTCCGACAAAGAAATGATCAACATTCGGTGCCGGTTCACAGATGGCAGGCGGATCGTGTCCGGGCCCTCCGCGTAGAGGTCCGTATGTGAAGCGATTGGTCCAGCAGCCCCACCGTCTCGCGCCAGGAGCGCTGCTCATCCCGCCAATTCGTGAACTCCGACGGGATCGGATACACATAGGCACCCACACCTACATTGCGCAAGAACTCCGCCGGGTTGCCGAGCTTGTCGAACTTTTCTTGCAGGGACTTGTATTCCATTGGAGATGTCCCAGCATCGTCGAAGATCTCAAGCCGTCGCACTTGCGTGCGCGGCATCCTGAGGCAGCAGCACGTCATCGAAGATTGCGACCGCGCGTGTCCAGCCCGCGGATGCACCCCGGATCTTGTGAGGAAAACAGGAAATATAAAAACCATCCCCGGGGATTGATTCCAGGTTGTGTAGTTTCTCGAGATGGCAGTAGCCGATATCACGGCCCGCCTTGTGGCCTTCCCAAATCAAGGCTTTATTGCCTGTTTCCATGATTTTTTCTGCCGTAAACGAAAACGGCGCGTCCCAGCTCCACGCATCCGTACCCGTCAATCGAACTCCCCGGGTCAACAGGTACATCGTGGCCTCATACCCCATACCGCAACCCGAGTTGACGTAGTCGTTTTCACCGTATCGCGATCCCGCACGGGTATTCACCACGACAATTTCCAAAGGCTTTAGGGTGTGGTTGATGCGCTTCAATTCTGCTTCCACGTCGGCGGCCGTACAGACATACCCATCGGGGAAATGACGAAAATCCAGCTTCACGCCCGGCTGGAAACACCATTCGAGCGGCACCTCGTCGATGGTGATCGAACGCTCGCCCTTATTCATCGTCGAGTGAAAATGGTACGGGGCATCGAGATGAGTGCCGTTATGGGTGGTCAGGTGTACCCATTCGGCCGCTGCTGCCTCACCGTCCGGAAAGTCCTCGGCCTTCACGCCGGGTAGCATCCGGAGAAACTCAGTGACGGTCTCCTTGTGCCGCTGGTACACGATCTTGGGCGCCAGCGACGGCGGGTCTGAAAGTACGTCGTTTTCGAGGTAGATGGAGAGATCGACAAATTTTCTATTCACCAAATTGGCTCCATTCGAATCGGCGCGGATAGAACTTAAGGTCTCGAACACTTCATTTGGGGCTTGAATGGGGTTCCGGGAGGGGCACCCTATCTGCACACGAACTCGAGCACACCCGAGGGATCGACGATCCGACGCAGGCTGCGGTTCGTCGCAACAAACCCAGCTCTATAGTTCAAGGTGATGAGCATACAGTAGCTACCTGCGCTTCAGCTAACTCAAGGTCTGGACGGAGCAACAATTCATTGAATGTATCCGTTCCTATCGATGACGCTTATTGTTGCTCCTTGGGTACGCACATCAACGATCCTTCAGCGGCGCTTTAATGGTCCGAGGGGCTCATCGTCGATCTCTGCGAGCTGCTTGAGAATATGCCCGGGAGTCGCGTCGCCGATCACCTTTTGAAGGAACGGCGTATGGTCGAACATCAAGTCCCGTAGCGGCTGCAGGAGCTTCGGAGTGTGATGGAAGATCCTGCCATTGAAATAGGCCTGCTCTGTCACTTGCGCCGTATGCGGCTTGCGACGATCTTCATAACGCTCCAGTGCCTTTCTGACAACGGTGGTGTCAGAGACACCGCTGTCCCTGAGTTCGCGCGCCAAGAAATAGCCGTCCTCGATTGCCATGCCCGCACCGTAGGCGGCATAGGGTGAGGTCGGATGTGCGGCATCACCTACCAGAGTGATCCGGCCCTTGGACCATTGCTGCAGTGGCGGTCGATCGCGAATTTCCCATCTTTGCAGATGCTCGCGAGGCGTCTGCGCAATCATCTGGCGGAGCTTTTCCGAGAAGCCCTGGCTGCGCCGCATTGAGAAATCGAGATAGTCCTCAGTCATCGGCTTATCTGGATCGCAGGCCTCCAGAACCCACCACTCGTATCCCGAACGACCCTCATGGCGGATCGGGGTATAGCTGGCTTGCGTCGTACGGTTGTGCGCGACGACCCCCTCGGTGGGCATCGGGCCATCGATGAAGAGATAGCCGCCTACCAGGTGTAAGCGCTGATGCCGGATAGGCTCCTCGCCCCAAAGTGCAGCACGAACAAAGGAGCTGATGCCGTCGGCGCCCACAACGACATCGGCGGTGACGCTGTGGCCATTGGCGAACTTGACGCGAACTTCGTTGCCCAGATCTTTAACCTCCGTGGCCCGATGATCCAGCTGCAACATGCCGTGCGGGAGGGCCTGCATCATGCGCTTGTAAAGGCCCCATCGCAGAAGTCCAATGAAGCCCCCGCCGTACTCTCGCTCAACCTCCGGCGTAAGGCGGACGTCGGCACGCAATCGCCCGTCGGCGCGTTGGAATTCAGTGTGGCAAGGTGCTCCGAGATCTTCGGTGTCAACGCCAATCAAGCGCAAGACTTTTTGTGGCGGAGGCCACAGGTTCAGTATGTTTCCGGCTGCCTTGATCTCCGGATAGCGTTCAAAGAGCTGGGTCTGAAGCCCCACTCGATGACACGCCAACGCCGTAGCCATGCCACCGGGCCCGGCTCCAATCACCACCACTCGCCCTGAGGCGCGGGCCGTTGTAGTCGATCCCGACGTCTGCATCGTGCGCCCGGGTAGCTATCTAGTCCCTACAGTCTAAAATCGCACGCTGAGAATCGCACCGTATGTGCGTGGTGGAGCGACGGCCGCGTTCGGCAGGGCAGTTCCGGCCAGCGGCTGCAGGAATGTCGCGCTGATCACCGACGTGTTCGACAGATTGCGGACGTAACCCGTGATCGTCCAATGCCCGCTAGGCGGCTCGAGGCTGAGGAAGGCATCGGTCACCCAATACGACTTCTGCTCCTCGACAGGGAGAAAGTCGAGACCGGTCATCGTCTGGCTTTGATAGTGCGCATCGACCGTACCAATCAGTTTGTAGCTGCCGAGATGCACTGTCTGGCGCGCGTTCAGATTGATCGTCCACTCAGGCGACTGCGGAGGAGTCTTGCCGCTGCAATTGAGAACGGCAAGGGCTGGCGGCCCGGGCTGAATCGTGTAGGGGCAACCACTCGCGGGCGGTACGCCGAAGTACGGCGTTCCGTAGTTGTAATCGTCATAGCGCGAGTGCAGGTATTGCGCGTCAACGCCAAGTAGCGTGTTCGTTGTCGCCAGCCATTGAATGTTGGCTTCGGCTCCACGAATGGTGGAGTGGCCGACATTGAGAGTCGGAAACACTAGCGTGCCATTGGCATCGTACGCGAGATGCGAGATTTGCTGGTCCTTGTAATCCCAGTCAAACACCTCGAGGTTCAGCTGCAGACTATTGTCGAAAAAGCGATTCTTCGAACCCAGCGTATATGCGGTGATCGTCTCGGGCTGATAGACCGGATAGCTGGACGAGAGCGAGAAGCCGCCCGATTTAAAGCCGGTCTCTACCGAGGCGTACAGAAGCGAAGCGGCGGTCAGGTCATATTCAAGAGCGCCACGCCAGGTGACCTTGTCCCAAGTATTGCTTTGGTTAAGCGTGATCTCTGGGGCCGGGACATTCAATTGGCCAAAACCGCCGAAACAGAACTGGGGCCCCGCGGGAGGCGGGATAAACGCGCCCGGGCAAATGGTGTTCATCGTGAGATAGTTGCCGTCGGCCTCCTTTTTCTCCCACGTGTAGCGGATGCCGCCCGTTGCCCGAAAGGCGTCGGTGAACGCCCAAGTAAGCCGGCCGAAGCCAGCCACCGTATTGGTCGTCGCGTCCACGTGCTCGGAGCTGTAGTTGTATTCCTGGTCGTATCCAGGATTGGAGTCGATGCCCTCGTGCAGGTAGTACACCCCGAGCAGATAGCGTAGTGGCTGGTCCGTCTTTGAGGCGAAGCGTGCCTCTAAAGATGTTTGATTGTCCGTCTCAGTCTGGTCAATGCGGAATCCAGCCTCAGCACTCATGTAATCGATATCGGAATGTCGGTAGGCGGGAATCACTGTCAGGGTGCCGGCGGGCGTGGTCCACGTGAGATCGGCGTACACACCGCTGAACTTGTTGTCCTGGAATACCGAGTTGCTATCAAGCGGGCATCCCGTGCCGGGGTGATTCTGTTCGTATACACCGCAGTGCGCGGCAGCCTGACTGTCAAACGGCAGAGGCGAAAGTGTGTTGCCAGCCGTGAAAACGAGTGTACTGGCATAGACAGCGCCTGCCGCCGCTGAAGTGTTGCCGAGCCAAGGATTACCCCCGACAAATTGATTCGGTCCGGTCAGCAGCGAGGCCCCGACACCCGTGCCGCCCTCGTGGCTGTAGTCCCCGCCCACAATGAGTCGAAGGTCTTGGTTGAAATCGAAGCGCACTTTGATACGGCCAGATTGGGTGTGATCATCATCTGTGCCGTCATCCATGTAGCCAGCGCGACTCACCACCTGAAAGGCCCCACGCGCGGAAATCCAGTCATTAACTGGAAGGTTCACATCACCGGTTGCACGAAAGTCGCCGAAGTTACCCCCCTCGATTTCCCCACCGCCTGAGAGGACGGAATCAGGATCCTTCGTGAGGACGTTGATGGCACCGGCCGTCGCGTTGCGGCCGTAAAGGGTGCCCTGGGGCCCATTCAGGACCTCGACCCGGTCGACGTCGTAGAAAACACCCGACGTCGAGGACGGGCGCGCCACGTACACTCCGTCCAAGTTAAATGCAACGGCTGCATCGGACAGAGCGTTGCCGTTAAAGTTGCCCACGCCTCGTAGGTAGAAAAGCGTGTAAGGTCCGGCTGCGGGGGCAATCTGGAGGGATGGCACCAGCTTGGAGAGATCTTCCACCTGCGTGACGCCGGCTAGGGCGAGTTGATCTCCGGTTACTACGGATACCGGCACGGCGGCCCGCTGCAGGCTCTCCTGGCGACGTTGCGCGGTAACCACAACCTCTTCCAGCTGTGAGTCGGAGCTTATGGACGCTGAAGGCTGAGCACCTGAGACCGGAGAGGTCTGGGCGAAGGTCGTTGAGGCCGCCAATAAACCGAAGACCGCCGTAATGGCGAGAAGAGCGTGACGCATTTAGTCCCCCTCTGGTCACTCTGTGTCGCTTGAGGTCAGCGACGATGGATTAGACCAGCGCAATTGGCATCAGAATAATTTTTTGTTTTGATGCCTTTGCATTCACAACTCTGATAGGTTAATGGCCATGCGCTTCAAGCGGCTCGACCTCAATTTGCTTGTCGCCTTGGATGTTCTGCTGGAGACAAGAAGCGTCTCGCAGTCGGCTGCCCGTATGAACCTCAGTCAACCTGCCATGAGTTCGGCGCTCGCCAGATTGCGCGACTACTTTGCAGATGACCTGCTGGTTGCTGATGGTAAGCGCTTGTACCCCACGCCCTATGCCGAGTTACTCCTACCCAAGGTGCGGGATTGTCTGGGCCGACTTGATGCCCTGGTATCGAGCCCGAGTAATTTCGACCCCGCGACCTCGCACCGGCGCTTTTCCATTATCTGTTCGGACTACATTGCGGCGTCGCTGCTCGTGCCGGTCATCGCACGCCTTGCAGAGCAAGCGCCCCACATCGTGCTCGAACTCCAATCGGTTTCGGACGAGAGTGCGGCGCAACTCGATCGAGGTAAGGCCGATTTGCTTATCACGCTCGAGGAATACATCCATCCTGACCATCCAGCGGAACTTCTCTTCGAGGAACATCAGGTGGTGGCCGGCTGGCGAGACAATCCGCTCTTCTCGCACCCGCTGTCCGAAGCGGACGTGATGGCGTGCGGTCATGTCACGGTGGCAGTCGGGCGCACGGGAACGGCTTCGTTTGCAGACCGGCAACTTGCCATCATGGGCAAAGCTCGCCGCATCGAGGTAATCACAGGGAGTTTTCTTGCGGTCCCCTGGATTTTAAGTGGTACGCAGCGGTTGGCATTTATGCACGAGCGTTTGGCACGCACCGTTGCAAAGACCTTCCCTATCACCTACGTGGCCGTACCGTTTGACTTTCCGTCGATGCGGGAATTTGCACAGCACCATCGGGCGCGGGACGCCGATGCTGGATTGCAGTGGCTGCGCAGGCAGCTCATAGAAGTCAGTACGCTTCCATAAGAGCGCTCAATAGATTTCCATCCACACAATCGAGTTTACAGATACGCTAAACGCGATAGCCTTCCCCCAAGCACCCCTTGAGCGCCATCCGCGCCTATCGGTGCGCCGAGGGGGATAGGTTGAAGTCCGCAAAGATATTGGTGATCGGTGGAGGCATCGGTGGCTTGACCGCAGCTATTGCGTTGCGGCGTAAGGGATTCGATGTCGAGATCATCGAGAAAGACCCCGCCTGGAAGGTCTATGGGGTCGGGATCATCCAGCCGTCCAACGTCGTCCGCGCGATGGATGAGCTTGGCCTGCTCGATCACTATCTGAGTGCCGCCTTTGGATTCGACTTTGTCGAGGTCTACCTCCCGGACGGTCGCTTGGTGGCACGTATTCCCTCCCCGAAGCTGATCGAGGGCAGGCCCGCGAATCTCGGCATCTCGCGACCCGCGCTGCACAAAGTACTTGGAGACCACGCGATTGCCAGGGGTGCGCGGGTACGACTTGGGGTGACCGCTCTTGCGCTCGAGGATGATGGCCAGTCCGTGGCAGTCAAATTCAGCGACGGCAGCTCCGGGAAGTATGACTGCGTCGTCGGCGCCGACGGGGTGCATTCCAACACGCGCCGCATGGTCCTACCATCAGAGCCTCAGCCTGAGTTCACGGGCCAATCGGTGTGGCGGTATAACTTTCAACGCCCGCCCGAGGTGGATTGCCTACGTGCATTTGAAGGGCACATCGGAGTCGGCCTGGTGCCGCTCTCGCAAACCATGATGTACATGTTCGTCACGACGCCTGAGCCTGACAATCCGCGTTATCCGCAAGCTGGACTCGCGGCTGCTATGCGCTCAAAGCTGAGCGCGGCGGCGCCTGACATCGCCGCACTCGTGCCACAGATCACCGACGATGGCGCGGTTGTTTATAAGCCCGAGGAATGCATCTTCATTGATGGCGACTGGTATCGGGGCCGGATCGTGTTTGTCGGTGACGCTGTTCATGCGACCACACCGCACCTCGGCCAGGGCGCCGGGATGGCCATTGAGGATGGGATCGTATTGGCGGAGGAACTCGCACGTTGCGGCTCGCCGGACGAGGCCTTTCGCGCGTACCAGTTACGCCGCTTCGATCGTTGCCAGTTCACGGTGCGCCTGTCACGAAGTATTTGCGACGGCCAGCTGGGCAAGAGAGAGCGAGTCGACTCGGCGAAGGCGGCGATGGAGGTGTTTAAGGTCATGGCACAGCCGATCTGATGAACGCGCGCGTACACGAGGAAGAAACCTGCAAGCATCGGCCTCGCACACGGCGAGGCGCGTCTGAGAATCCGTGCAGTCTGCCCGACGTCACGAAGCAGGATCACGGTCATAAATTTTCCAATCAACGTGGGGACCCTCAATGAGCCGCGTCAACGAAATCCGCTACATCGGCTATGGCGTACCGGACCTCAACGCCGAGCGTGCCTTCTATCGTGATGTGTGGGGACTTCGGGAAGTCGCGGAACAGGATGAACTCTGCTACTTCGCAACCCATGGCAGTGACGAGCAATTCGTCGTTCGGCTGCGCCGGGATGCGGTAAAGCGGGTCGATATCATGGCATTGGCGGCGGCGACACGAGCC
Organism: uncultured Gammaproteobacteria bacterium; assembly: GCA_963811115.1. Taxonomy (GTDB): domain Bacteria; phylum Pseudomonadota; class Gammaproteobacteria; order Steroidobacterales; family Steroidobacteraceae; genus Bog-1198. The sequence goes on along the minus strand of CAWEQB010000012.1, from coordinate 757,323 downwards.
GACGTGGATTCGCTTCATGAGGCCGTCAAGGCTTCTGGAGCCCGTATCATTTCGTCGCCCGCTGAAATTATGCAGCCGGGTGGTGGATATGGGTTTCGCTTCTTCACTCCGGATGGCCTTCCTTTCGAAATCTCCGCGGACGTGGCACGCGGCCAAGCGCGCGCGCTGCAACGTTATGAAGGGGTGCCCGAGCGCGTCAGTCATATTGTGCTGCATTCACCGAGCCCCAAGAACGCCGCGAGCTTCTTCATCGACGTACTGGGCTTTCGCTTGAGCGACTGGATCGGTGAGATGATGGTGTTTCTGCGCTGCAATGAGTGGCACCACCGCCTCGCGATTCTGCCGGGGCCGCCTTGCCTCAATCACGTGGCGTACGACATGCACAGCGTCGATGACGTAATGCGCGGTGTCGGACGACTCAAGTCCCTCGGCGTCGACGTGAGGTGGGGCCCGGGGCGCCACACCGCCGGCGATAACGTATTCAGTTATTTCGTGACCCCCGCAGGGTTTGCCGTCGAATATACAGCCGGCCTGGAACGCGTCGAGGAGGCGACTTGGAAGTCTCAGGTCTATAAGCCCACGGCGCAGATCATGGACCAGTGGGGACTCGGAGTGGGTGGTCCCCAGACCATGCCGCATCCGCAGCCCGATCCAGGACTCTTTAAAACGCCTGTCGCGTGATCGCATGGCGCTCTTTCAATACTTCCCTAACAACTATGTTTGGAATCTTTCGGTCGCGATCGCGCTAGAAAGCGGCGGCCGAATTGGCGAAATCGAAGACATGTGCGCTCCGCTGCGCGCAGCAGCCGCGCGTGGGGAGGATGCGGGAACAGGCGAATTTCTCCGCCAATGGCTCAGGTGCGCGGAAAACCTCGTCACCCTCGCCGATGAGGATCTCGCCTTGGGGCGCAGTTACTCCGCCGCAGAAAAGCTCGACCGCGCCAGTCTGTACTTCCAAGTCGCGGAGCGGATGCAGGACCGAAGTGCAAACGCAAGAAAAGAGACCTACGCCAAGGCTGTCGGTAGCTTCCAACGATCGATCGAGGCGGGGAAACGTAACTTCAGGCGAGTGGAGATCCCCTACGAGAAGGGGGCTATCGCCGGCTACCTCACTCTCGCAGAAGGAATGCGAGGCCCCTCGCCTACTGTATTGTATGTCAATGGACTCGACTCCACGAAAGAAATGCTTGCCTGGTCCGGTTTACCGCTGGCTCTGGCTCGCCGCGGCATCTCGACGTTGTCGATCGATCAGCCCGGCACCGGCGAGGCTCTCCGCCTTCACAACCTGCACGCCGCCTACGACACCGAGCGCTGGGCATCACCGGTCGTTGATTGGCTAGAAAAGCAGCCCGAAGTCGACCCCCGCCGAATTGGGATGGGTGGCATTTCGCTGGGCGGGTACTATGCACCTCGGGCCGTCGCAAACGAGCCTCGTTTCGCTTGCGGGTTTGTCTGGGGTGCCAATCACGACTGGGGACAGGTGCAGGAGGCACGTCGCCGCAATGAGGGTGAGCGCCCCGTGCCGCACTACTGGAATCATGTCTTCTGGGTCTGGGGCACACCGAACGAAGAGGCGTTTTTCAAGCTCTGTCCAAGCATCACGCTTGACGGTCAGATGGAGAAAATCCGCGTTCCCTTCCTCGTCACTCACGGAGAGAAGGATCGGCAGATTCCCCTGAAATATGCCCATCAGAGCTTCGAGCAACTGGTAAACAGCCCGCGCCGAGAGCTAAAGATCTTTACGGCACGCGAGGGCGGTGTCGAACACGTCGGAGCCGACAACATGAGCTTTGGACGCGACTTCATTGCCGACTGGGTCGCCGATGTCCTCGGGGGTCGTCTCTCGGGATAAGATTCGTAGACATTTAGGCAGCGTCATCGTCGACGCGCCCGCTCAGGGCCGTCCCTTTGTTCGCTGTCACTTGCGAAAAGTAGCTCGCCGCGTGGTAGCCGATCTAATCGTTCAGGGCACAACGGAAGAAGTCATGACAAGGCGCGTTCACTTTGTTGGAAGTACGACAAAGGCAGATATCATGGCCGCCGGCGTCCCGCAGGACATCCCAAAGCTGATTTCGGCCTACACGTTGAGCATGCTGCGCGAGGTCAAACAAATCTGTGACTCCATCCCTCACTCAGATCTTGCGATCCAGTGGGATGTCTGCATCGAGATGATTCAATGGGATCGGCGTTCAACGCGCGTAACACCATTCCCGAAGATGGAGGCCGCGTTGCGCCATGCATTTGGTCCGCTCGCCGCGAGCGTTCCGCCAGACGTGGAGCTTCGCTACCACCGTTGCCCTTCTTAGTCCCTCAAGAGCCCCACCATCATGAAACTTGCATCTTTGAACGACGGTTCCCGGGACGGGCGACTCGTTGTGGTCTCGCGAGACCTGCAGAAAGCCACTCTGGCGCTCGCGCCAGACCTCACGCTTCTCACCGCGATCGAGAGCTGGGACGCCTCCGCGCCGCGCCTGCAGCGCATCTATGATGTGCTCTCTTCCAATGATCCTGGCGCTGTCGGCGCCGAGGTGTTGGAATTCAAGAAGTTAAGGCTATCGGCCCCCTTGCCCAGGAGTCCGCAATGGCTCGATGCCTCTGCGTTTCACAGTCACGGCAATCTGATGGAGCGAGTATTCGGCGGGGTTCCCAGTAAGGAAAAGTTGCGGACTCCACTGATGTACCAGGGCGCGTCGGATGATTTTCTCGGGCCCAACGACGACATGCCCCTACCAAGCGAAGACGATGGCATCGATTTTGAGGCGGAAACAGCCGTGATAGTCGACAACGTTCCCTTAGGGACGCCAGCCGACTCAGCGCTGTCACACGTAAAGTTATTGCTGCTTGTAAACGACGCCAGTCTACGCGCGTTTGCGGGGCGCGAGATCCAGACCGGCTTCGGGTTCATTCAGGCAAAGCCCTCGACAAGCTTCGCCCCTGTAGCCGTCAGCCCCGACGAGCTAGGTGAGACCTGGCGCAACGGCCGCGTGGCACTGCCTGTGAATGTCTCTTGGAACCAGCGTTGGTTTGGGCACCCGCACGGTGGTGCTATGGGCTTTGGATTTCAGGAACTTATCGCTCACGCGGCACGCACGCGAAACCTTCGTGCCGGAACGATTATCGGCTCCGGGACGGTTTCCAACGAGGACTATCGGACCGTGGGGTCAGGATGTATCGCAGAGAAGCGCGCTATCGAGACTTTAGATTCCGGCAAGCCAACGACGCCGTACATGAAATTTGGAGATACGGTCCGAATTGAAATTCTTTCGGAAGACGGCACGTCGGTCTTTGGGGCCATCGATCAGCGGATGGTGCAGGCTCCGAGGCCGAGTTAAGTCCGCAGTTAATCACATCAACGCCACATTTCTTATCAACGACGTGAAGCACTTTGATGACCGGATCGCTTAGGCAATTGGCCCCTCGTTTGCCAATTCGAATCCGAACTCCGACCTCCAACATGAAAACGCAAACATGAGTGCCGTTCCCACTGTAGAGCTGGATCCTTTCAGTGCGTCGTTCCTAGAGAATCCCTATCCCTATCATCATGCCCTGCGGGATGCGGGCCCTTTGGTGTGGTTACCCGCCATCGGTGCTTTCGCCATGGCCCGTTATGCTGAAGTTAAGGCGGCATTGGCGGATCACCAGACCTACTGTTCGGGGCGTGGGGTCGGGTTGAGTGATTTCGCGAAGGAGACGCCATACAGGCCCGTTTCGCTGTTGCTTGAAACGGACCCTCCCGTGCATGACCGGACGCGGGGACTGATGAATAAGATTGTATCGCTTAGTGCGCTTCGCGCGAGGCGCGAACGTTGGCAAGATGTTGCAGACGGAATCGTCACTGGACTAGTAGCGAAGCGATCCTTTGATGGAGTCAGCGAGCTGTCCGAAGTGTTTCCACTGCAAGTGTTTCCCGAAACCATCGGCCTACAGCAGCGAGGTCGCGAACATCTTCTTACCTATGCCAATGCTGTATTCAATGCCTTTGGGCCCCGCAACAGCATCTTCGAAGAAGGCCAGCACGGCGCTAAAGAAGCAATCGAATGGGTGACAGAAGCCTGCCGTCGCAAGAATCTATTGCCCGGTGGCTGGGGGATGTCAGTATTCGAGGCGGCCGATCGCGGCGAATGCGATGAAGCGGAAGCCGAGCGCTTGGTCCGGTCCTTTCTCTCAGCGGGTGTCGATACCACGGTCAATGGAATTGGCCACATGCTGCTGGCCTTCGCCACCCAACCAGAGGCATTGGACCAGGTTCGGCGGGAACGCTCGCTGGCACGTTCTGTATTTGACGAGAGCCTACGTTGGGACAGCACGGTACAGACATTTTTCCGGACCACCACTCGCGAGGTCGCTGTGGCCGAGCATCTCGTTCCGGAAGGCTCCAAGGTGCTTTTGTTCCTAGCGTCTGCCAACCGCGATCCGCGGTATTGGGTGCAGCCCGACCGGTTTGATCCGGCCCGTAAGAACGCGGGTCATGTCGGATTCGGATACGGCGTACATCAATGCCTCGGACAAATGGTCGCGCGACAGGAAGCCGAGGTCGTATTAAGTGCGCTATTAGCGACGGTCGGATCGATACACCTTGTCGGCCCAGTGACGCGACGACTCAATAATACGGTTCATGCGCTTCACACTCTGCCGGTGAAGGTGTCGCCTCTGTGATCCAACAATTAGGAACGTAACCACGAGAAAATGGATTTAGCATTCGGTGCTAGTCCAGTTCCGCTTTTGGGCCGGCAAGCGCCAGATGCTCAGCGCCAACCGGCCGTTGAGTAGAAGAATTCAATTCGACTGCCCTGCTCAGTCCAGTTTTAGATCTTAAGATCTTGGACGCGACCGAACTCGCGCGTCTTGTTTGGTTCCGAGCGCGAGTTTCAGCGATCATGAGACATGTGACGACTGTGAGCCGACATCCGACAACGGTCGCCTGCATCCGGCAGCAGCCACCTTTTTGAAGGGGTGTTTTGGGGGTATCTCAAGCGAACTGAAGTCGAAAACCCCTAGAATTCTCGGCGTTTTCTCGTCGATTTCGAATCCGTCCCGGGGAGCCACAGATATCAGGGCCTATGCAGCGTAAGAAATATCCGTTGGTGCGGAAAGGCTCTGCAGTGGCGTCGGACGCGCAATCAAATCGTTGGCCCAGATTTCCAGAACACGACGCATCTCTCTCACGTAGGCGTATCGATTGTAAATGGCGGTCACACTGCCATCGGAGTGCCCAAGAACCCGTTTGACCAGTTTGTCCCCTTGATCGCCCAATGTTTCCGCGAGGCGGGTCGCGACGGTGCGGCGAAGGTCGTGGGATGTAAATGCTTTGGACAATTTCGTGCCCTTCAGCGCGATGATCGCATCCGCAAGTCGGGTATTGAAATACTTGGCGACTCCTTGAATCGGCACCCGGCCGCCAGTGCTTGACAGCAAGTAGTCACCGTTCTGCGGCCTTGGAATCCGCGTCAAGATCTCAAGGGCCCGCGGTACCAGCGGGACGATGTGAACGTGATCGGTTTTGTATTCCCCAGCCGGGATCACCATTACGGCCTCGCTCATATCAATCCATGATCTGCGCGCGGACGCCCATTCATCCAGCCGGCATCCCGTGAGGAGCATCAGCTGCACGTGTGCGCCGAAGGGGTAGCCGGTAGATTCAGCGGCATCCCTGACGATGCGAGCCTCATTCAGGGACAGCTCAACGGTCCGCAGCCGGGCCACTGCCGGTCACGGATCTGAAATACGCGCCCCGAAGCAGTCGCTTGCGTAGGCTATGGTTACCAACAAAGAGCCCATCGATGGCCGATCGTTCTGAATCTGATAGGCCTAGCCGGGAGCTCTATCGTGAGCAACGGGCTGTCCCTGGCTTTTACCGATGTCCTTACTGAATGCCGTGTCGGCCTTCCTCTGACCGACGTCTATAATTGTCCACTGCTGTTGTTGACTACCGGAGAATCGCATGGCGACGTTCGTCTTGGTTCATGGCGCCTGGGCCGGCGCACTCATTTGGCGGCCCATCGCGCAGGCACTACGGAAAGCAGGCCACGAGGTCTATACGCCGACGCTCACGGGCATTGGCGAGCGCCGGCATCTCCTCAATCGCGAAATCGATCTGGGCACCCATACCCAGGATGTGCTTAGTGTCATTGATTACGAGGACTTGACCGACATCGTACTCGTCGGACACTCCTATGGAGGAATGGTCGTCACGGGTGTCGCCGATGCGGAACCCGACAAGATCGCCTCGCTCATCTACCTCGACGCATTCGTCCCGGAGGATGGGCAGTCGCTATTCGGCATGCTGCCGCCGGGCAGACCTCACGCGACTGCGCCCGGTGAGGAATGGCTGACGGCTCCACTGCCCGTGGAGGCGTTCGGCAAGGTGAGCCAGCAAGTTCGAGACTTCATGGCGCGAAAGGGCATGCCGCAACCGACCGCCTGCTTCTCACAGTCCGTGAAGCTCACAGGGGGAATCGACCGAATCAGCCGCAAGACCTACATCTATTGCAACGACCCTGAGCCCACCACATTCACGCCCTTCTACGAGAAGCTGAAGTCCCGGTCTGGCTGGACCGTACGCACACTGCCCTGCACACACTTCGTGCAGATGGACATGCCGGTTGAGCTCACTGCGCTCTTGCAGGCGGCTGCCTGAACCGCATTCAGTCGTCTACGTACTTAACCGGCGCGCTCATTGGACGGGTCGATCAGACGCGTAGGACAGCGCTTGGGCCGCGACCGGCAGTGACCGGCCAAAACCAGCCGCTGACGGCGCTCGATTGGTTGCCAGTTACCTGCCATTCCCAGAGCGGCGTAGATTGAAAGCGCTGCGTCCGTCGCTCAACCGCAATGTCTAGGCCTCAAGGGTTCCGCTCACGAAACGGAAATTTATGCACGCTTAGCTACAAAATCCAGGGCGCAGTCCCTACGGGAAGCTACCGCACGACCTCCCACAGCTTCCGCTCCATAGATCGAGGATCGTCCACGACCTGCGACGTCGTATCGAAGCGCATTGTTAGCCTTCGGCCGAGCTCGTACTGCGGCCAACCGGGGTCACCATTAGTCGCAAAGGAAACCCAGGCGGCGTGCATGGTGTCGGCGAGTTGTTGTGGCGGGTCGGTTCCCCAGAGCGCCTCAGTCTCGTTGCCGATCGTGTCAAAGACAAAGGGAATCTCGCCCCCATGGCACGCGCCGAGGAGTCCGTTGAACTGTGGTGAGCGCCAGGCAAACTCATACATATAGGTGGCCGATGCACTCTTCGCGTGAGCGTCGGCCAGACGTAGGGCGGGGATGCGGATGTACCAGTCGCTCTGGATAGCTGCGAGCAGGTCGCCAGCGCTGGCATTGGGATATGCGGCGCGATAGGCGACTAGTGTCGTTTCCACCGGGAGCCCGTACGCCGCGATGGCTCCCGCCAGAACCTCATCTGCGATGTGCCCGATCACGCCGTTGGGTACCAGGAAGAACCTCCACTCGTCGGCGTTCGTGCCAACCATGACGTCGATATGCGCGCCGGCGCCGGCAACAATGCGATCAATCGGACGCGTGGGGATGACGTCGCCGTCGATCACCGGCTGCCACAGCATCATGGCGACCACGACCTCTTCGCCCCAACGCTGCAGGTCGCGCCGTGCGGCGAGATCGGCGTTCAACTCCGCCTGGGCCTGAAGCATTCGATCCAGGGGGACCTTCGCGATCGCCTCGCGGGTGGCCTCGACACCAAGCTTGCCGGCAAGGTACTGGCCGACCCGCCGCGCCGTTGCCGCTGACATCACGGGATGATCGGCCCCACTCTGGAGGATGGCTCGCCGGAACAGCCCCTCGGCACGAGGCATGGAAAGCAACGAGCCGATGCTCATCGCTCCAGCCGACTCACCGAAGACGGTGACGTTACCGGGATCACCACCGAAGGTTGCGATATTCTCCTGCACCCACTTGAGGGCGGCCACTTGGTCGAGCAAACCACAGTTGGCGTTTCCATCGCCAAGATAAAGGAACCCATCGGCACCGACCCGGTAATTGATGGTCACGCAGACGATCCCGTCGCGCGCGAACCGGCTGCCGTCATACCAGGGCCCCGCACCTGTTCCGTGCTCAAATGCACCACCAGAAATCCAGGCCATCACCGGTCGGCTAGGCGCCCCGAGATCGGGAGACCAGATATTGAGGTTTAAGCAGTCCTCACCGGCGACGGCAAGCTCCGGAATGAGCACGTCAAACGGCGGGGAATATGGCAGCTGAGGTGCCTTCGGCCCATAGATGAGGGCCTCTCGCACGCCGCGCCAGGGCGCGACTGGTTGTGGTGGCCGGAGCCGATTAGCGCCAAACGGCGGCGCTGCGAAAGGAATTCCCTTAAACGTGTTCACGCCATCGGCAACGCAGCCACGTACTTCACCCTGCCGGATCTTGACTACTACGTTCATGTGCACATCTCCCAAAGAGTTCCCAATCGCAAAGCAAAGGGTCAATTAGGCCGATTCAACCCGGGTTATCAATTTGAGCGGCAGCATAAAATGGGGTTCCCATAGGGATATACTGATGTTACGCGCGTTCACGCACGCGTACGGCCGATCTAGGAATGGCCGCGCAGTAGCCGCTCTAAAACACACATGGGCTTCTCGCAAGCGGCCATTCACCACAGGCCGGTTTGGGTCGAACACCGGAAGTAGAGCCAGAACCGGCAACTGACGGCCAACTTCAGCCGATGGCGATGCTTTACAAACGGGCCTCGCTGATCGTCACTATCGACTTGTCCTTCGGCGAATGGAGCGCCGTGTTCGGCGATGCCAAGATAACCACCGCGTTCCTTAATTGGCTCACGCACCGATGCGAATTCATCGAGACCGGCTAGGTGCGCCAGTGCAATGGACGCTAGACCGGATTCACAATACGCAAGAACTTTACCAGCTGGTCATTAGCTACATCGGAGGCTTCGTGTTGCACCCAGTGGCCAACATTGTTGAGTTCGAGCCCTCCCGCGAGACCCTGGAGACCGGCACGCATCTGGTCTATGGTCAGCGGATAGAGTTCTTTCAGCCCGTCCGCCTTTCCCCAAATGAAAAAGGAAGGCTGAGTGATCTTCGCGCCTTTGAACGCGGCAGACAGATTGAAATAGGGTTCGGCGGCGCGGTAGTAATTCAGGCCACCGTGAAACCCGGTGCGCTGGAATTCCGCGATGTTGTGATTGACGTAATCGGGTTCTGCCCATGAGGGCAATGGACCGGGAGCCGGGCGATGAAGGCTGCGCGCAGGATCCATAGGACTCCACCGTTTGTCGATTGGAGCAGATCCTGATGCCCAATACAGAATCCCTGGAATGGTTACTGCTGCATTAGCCCAAATCTGATCGGCGTCTGGTCGGATCTGTTCGAACATGTAAAAATCGTTTTGATGGCCCGACTTTCGCATTTTTTCGAAGACGCTGACATCACCGCGCGGAGTGTAAGGCACACTCAGGCAGAACACGGCTTTAAATCGATCAGGACGCATCAGCGCCGCATTCCACGCATGAGTGGCACCCCAGTCGTGGCCCACGAGGACAGCGCTGGAGATCTTCAGGGCGTCGAGCAGACCAACCAGGTCGCCGGCCGTATGCAGCGGCGTGTACAAGTTGGCATCTGCGGGCGCGGAGCTGCGGCCATAGCCACGCATATCGGGCGCAATTGCTCGATAGCCGGCGGCCGCGATCGCTTTCATCTGTCGACGCCATGAATAGGATGTATCAGGAAACCCGTGGCAGAAGAGCACGACCGGCCCGTCTCCTTGCTCCGTGACGTGCAAGGAAATGCCATTCGTAGCGATGTCATATTCTTTGATAGGGAAACTCACGGTGCCTTCAGTGTTTTCTGCCCTCGCCAATTGGCCCAGCCATAGATTTGTGACAAGGGCTGTTGCACCTGCAAGCACAGCGCGGCGAGAGAGGGTGTTCCCAGTAATTAGAGACTCATCATCTTCCGCTGAAATACCGCCTCTTAAAACGATCTCAAGTTTTCTCGTATTGATGCTCACGATGCGCCCCTTGATTTCACACTGACAATCCGCTTACGTCGTAGTCACCGAAACGCCCTCAGCTGCGATTGCCGAGCGATTGGGTAAATTCAAAAAGGTTACCCCACGGATCCGCAAAGAAAGCCACACGAAGCCCCATCGCGACTACGTCGTGCGGCTCAGAGACGACAGTCACGGCCCGGTGTTTCAGCTGTTCGATCGCGGCATCGACACTGTCTACACGAAAACACACGTGATGCCATCCCGCCATCTTGTAGCTGGCATGAAGATCTGTATACGTGGGGCGACTGTCTGCGCCTGGGCCCGCTAGAAGCTCGAAGATGAAACTATCGTCCCCGGCGGGGGATAGGAAAGCGAATGTGAGACCTGCGAATGACACGTGTTTCCTCAGCCGAAAGTCAAGCTTTTCCGTAAGCCATTCGACAGCAGTATCAAAGTCTGGCACGCGAATCGCTGCGTGATCGACCTTCCAAGAAGCGAATGGGCTGGCATCCTTGGGGGGTTGAGCGATAGGTGTGGCCATTTCATTTCCTTACCATGAGTCTGAAAAAAGAGGCGAGCGTCGCCGCCTTTATAATCATTGCTTCAGCGATTACCTGAGTACAACCGTTTCGTTGAAACCCATGAGCGGATGGTTTGGACCAGTTCACTCTTCCGCTCAAGCGGCAACCAGTGCCCGGCCGGCAGGTTTGTCACCGTCAGTGCCCCGCATGCGGACCGCATGGGCTCCCCAAGGCGGCTGCGGTTGACGTCGGTGATGGCATCCCAGTCACCGTTGACGAACAGCACCGGCTGGCGCAGACGGCCGCCGCTGGGTGCCGAATGGGCGTAGACGCTATTGGCAGTGTCATTTAGGTACCAGGCATTGCCCGGGCGAAATCCCGTGACGCGGAACGCGTCGACCAGGGCATCGAAGTCGGCGGATGGCCAGAGTGTGGGGTCAGGCGCTGTGGGCGGTGCGCGATGCGCCGAACCGTAACGCCCGCCATTTGCCGTGATTAGGGCGGACGGGGAGACCTTGCCGGCGGACGCAGGGTTCCCAGGCCGATAGATCGACGCCAGAGTCGCCGCGATATCCGCCCCCATGTCGCTGACCGTCTGGTCAAAGTGAGTCAGGTAGAAGCGGTAGTAATCCCATTGACCGTCTGGATATCGGTCGGCGGGGTACAACTGACGATCAACCAAAGGAAGAACACTCGGCAAGCCAAATCCATTCGGGAAGTAAGGGATGGAAATCAACACGATCCCGCGACTGCGTTTTGCATGATGTGCAGCCAGCGCCCCGGCCACCGGGCTTCCCCAATCGTGACCGACCCAGATTGCCGGGCGTGCGCCTAAATGGTCGTGAAGTTCGACCATGTCCTCTACGATCTCCTTCAGAGCGTAGGCCTCGGCAGCAGTTGGCGCCGATGAGCCACCGTAACCGCGCATGTCTGGTGCAACGCAGTGCCAGCCTTCGGACGCGAAGGCCTCGACTAGCCCTCGCCACATCAGACCGATCTCGGGCCAGCCATGGAGGAAGATAATCAGGGGCCCATCCGCAGGTCCAGCCTCCCAGTAGCGTGTTGTGTGACGGGGGGAGATGAAAGTGCGGGCGGTTAAGGGTTGTGTCTTCCCTAAAGCAGCGCCAGCCTGGGCCGCCGCCCCAAAACTTTCTGCTTCGGCCATTCGACCCAGCAGCCGGCTTGCACCAAGGGCCGTCCCACCCACGAGTAAAATGCGGCGAGAAAACGCTGGCATAGGGATCACATACTTTTCCCCAGCCGCTGCGATGATGGACACTTCTTGTTCGAAGCGGATTTCAAGATTCTTCTCATTGATGCTCATGATGCTCACCTTCCTGTCAGCGCACTGACTCCACTTGCCCAGCGCCCAGAGCGCACTGCTTACACCAGTGCCGCGGCCTTCGAGCGCGGCCGGCAAGCTCAAGAAGATCGCGCTCGTCGCCTGCATGCGCAAGCTCCTGACGATCCTCAACGCCATGGTGAAAACTCGTACTGCGTTCAATCTTCAACAAATCGACACTTGACAGCGAAGACGGTTACTCAGATCGGCCAGGACCAGCATCGTTGGCGATGACATGATTGCCGCGAAGCGTTCCGTACAATTCAACGTTAGCCAATCTGCGGACTGGGTCAATCCTAATGAAATGGTCGCTGGCAGTCATCTTCGCTGTTCTTGCAGAGCAACCCTACGTTGCCGCAGCAGCGAAGCCTACGTGCTCTAAATTCTCGGAGGAGAAGGTAGGAACCATCGCCGCATCCGCTGTCGCATTTCAGGGTGAGGTAACAACGGCAGAGTCGAATGTCCAAATGGATTCTCGATTTCCTGATGGCAAGCTTGCTGGAGGGAGGCAGAAGATTACCTTCCGAGTATTGAACTCCTGGAAAGGTCCGTACCAGGTTGGCGCGGCAGTACGCCTAACTGTATCTGTCACTACTATCTGCGCGGGCGTGGTTGCGAATCTCCGTTCAAAACTGGCGATGTAACTCTTGTCCTGTCGCCGTTTCCGCAGTCAGAGTTGCCTGAGTTGTCTGAGGGATTTGGCTGCTGGGCGACTTATGACGGGATTGAATTCAAAAGAGTGCTGTGCGTGCCATTGCTCTCTGGCGACTAGCGGCGCGTTAAGCATTTGCTGATTCTTTTGCCGCAAAGCCGACGTTGACCACAGGCCGCTTCGGGTCGGCGTTATCTAGTTTGACCTTGCGCCGCTAGTAACGGGCGCATTGAGAATGTACATGACCCCCGGGTAATATGCTCTGATGAATAGGCTCAAAAACCTGTCATCCGAAACCAATACACGATCGACTCGTTGACTTCCACGACTCATGTACCGACCGGACTCTATGACTAATTACGTATCCACGGAGGTTTATTCGAATGACCCAATCTCGCGTTCTCGCGAAAATTATCCGCTCGACCTGGTGGCGCACGGCGCTTGGTGTCACTTTGACGGCGACTTGCACTGTGGCGCTCGGCGATGGCACTCGCACGATTGCCGATTCTGTCTATCGCGACGGCTACGTGTACACGGTCGACGCGGCCGGCACAGCGGCACAAGCGATCGGAATCGCCCGCGGTCGGATCGTGTACGTTGGGAATGACGAGGGCGTCAAATCATTCATCGACAAGAACACCCGGGTGGTTGATCTCCAAGGGCACATGGTCATGCCTGGGCTGATCGATGGGCACATGCATCCGGTCATCGCAGGCATAGACCTCCTTAAATGCAATCTCAACTACGAGTCGCTGGCGGTTGCGGATTTCCAGCGGCGGATCCAAGCCTGCCTCGATCAACGCCACAGTGACGCCCCCGATGCGTGGCTGGAAGTGGTCAATTGGTTCCGGTATGGCATGAGCCCGAAGGGCGTTGCGGTGACTCGTACGACGCTGGATGCTCTGCGCACCCAGCGGCCGATCCTCGTTCGCGACTCCTTCGGCCATTCGAGCCTCGCCAACTCCCGAGCACTGGTGCTGGCGAAGGTAACGCCGGAGTCCAAGGATCCTGCCGGCGGCCGCATTGATCGGGACGCCGCTGGAGCGCCCACGGGCATTCTGGAGGACGCTGCTCAGGAGGCCGTTGGGGCGCTACTTCCAAAGCCGACGCCGAAGGACTACGTCGCAGGTGCGCGTGCGGCACTTGATGCTCTTCGGCGCCAAGGAATCACCACGTTCCTGGATGCCATCGGTGACGAGGTCGATATTGATGCCGTAGCAACGCTCGAGCGTGACGGCGCGTTGACCGCTCGTGCTCATTTCGCCCCACTGATTCGTCCTGCAGAGGCTCCGGACCCCGAAGCGGCGCGCAAGGCGGTGGCGCGGGTGACGGCTGTCGCAAAGAAATACGACGAAGGGGCGATTCGACCCGCTCCTTCGATTTCCGTCCACAATGTGAAGCTCTTCATGGACGGCGTGATCAACGCGCCGGCGAATACGGGAGTATTGCTCGAGCCGTATTTCGAAAACCATGGCACCGAGAAGGCGCCCCAATTCGAGCCGGCGGCCCGCCGGGAGCCTGATGTCTACTTCCCGGCATCGGTGCTGAACGAATTGCTGATCGGATTAGGCAGGGCTGGGATAGACCCGCACCTTCATACGGACGGCGACGGGGCGGTGCGGGCAGCACTGGACGCTGTGAAGGCGATGCGCGCAGCTCTTCCGGGCCGCGATATTCGGCCGGGATTCGCCCATTGCGAGCTCGTGGACCCGGCGGACTATCCCCGGTTCGCCGAGCTGAACGTTACTCCTGTTCTTTCATTTCAGTGGGAGAAGCCGGCGAGCGACACGGTCGAAGGCGCTCGCGATTCATTGGGTCCTCGACGCTATCCGCTGATTGAACCTGCCGGCTACCTTGCCGAGAAGGGCGCACGCATTGCGTATGGCAGCGACTGGCCGGTCGACCCGCTCGACGAATGGTTTGCACTTCAGGTTGGTGTTACCCGCAAGGCGCGGCCGAGCGGCCCACCGCAGTATTCCGGGAGGCTCGGCAACGATCCGGGCCTTTCGCAGCCGGCCGCCATCAAGGCGATCACGCTCAATGCAGCGTACGAGCTTCACGAGGATCAATTAATCGGGTCTCTCGAAGTCGGTAAATTGGCGGATCTCATTATCCTGGACCGGAACCTCTTGAGCATTTCTCCGGATCAGATTGCGGCAACCAAAGTGTTGCGCACGGTAGTTGGCGGGCGCGTCGTGTATGACAGCGGCGAGTTGACGCACAAGTGAGGCGGGTAAGCCGTTCTCTGAGAAGGTGGGGGGAGCGCGGTATCCCACGGGCTGCCTCAATGACAGCACGTTCCCCGCGAACGCCTGAGCGTGTGCGACTGCATGGACGCCCGAGCGGCCCGGCCAGACGGAGAATATCTCGAGCCTCGCGCATTCCATGTGCGAGATAGTTACTCCAGTGTGTGTGGATTGGGGCGTTGGGCATGGGCCGGTGTTTTGATAGTCGCTGTGTATTGTTGTGCCGCCGCGGGATTGCCGTTCGCGTACACCTTTGCTTTTGTCTGCGGCGTGTTTGGATCTTGTCTGTAGGTCGCGTCGAGTAGCCCAACAATCGGCTCGAGGATCGCGGGTCGCGTCTTCGGTGAGACAAGGAGGGAATCGATGATTGGGATAAATCAGCTTCGTTGGTCGACAGCACATTCCCACGTCGCTCAGCCTCATCGTTAGACAGTGCCTGAAATGTCTCCAAGAGTTTTAGAAGCGATTGCGGTACTCGGTGGCGTATTCGTGGTGCTTCCGATTTTGCTTTTCTTTGGGCTCCAGTACTTGGTTCGTCGGTTTGGGCGCGGCCCAGCGTCATTGCGGCCCAAACCGGTTACCAACGATGATTTGATAGGTTCTTAATTTTCAAACACTTAACAGACCCGCTCTCACTCGGAATAGGCACCGTAGCGCATGAAACGGCATTCGCTACGTTTTTGCGACGGTGCCTGGTATCAGCGAGTTCAACTTCGCCCGCCGCGCCACTCCTTGCGGCGGAGCCAGATATGGACCCCATCGCGCCGAATCTTCGCGATAAACGGACCATGTTCGCCGGCTACAGTTGATGCAATTTGGTCGCGCCACTTGAGAAACGTTTCCGCCGCCTCGGCCGTCGTGAGTTTGCCGACGAGGACAAAGAGCTGCGTGCCGCACTCCATCAGACGCTAAGCGCGAGCGGAGAATACCGGATACGGGCATCCCGGGTGACGGCGATCCACCCACGCCGGCCAATCTCCCCTATCCATTCCTCATCGGGAGTGTCCGGACCGAAGTGATCGTCGTGCCGTTCAAGCTGCACGCCTGCGGCACGGAGAAGCGCTGGAAACTGTCGGCCCAAATCGCGATCAGTGAAAAATATTAGCTCACGCGGCTCGTTCATAGGCGAGCGCGTCCATAATCTCCTCGCAAGTGGCTCCGTAGTCCTTCACGAGATCGGCCGCGCCCTCCCCCGCGTTTATCCGATCGACGATGACCGCGGTCGAAACGCCCAAGCGCGCCAACACTGGCCTTCCGAAAGATACGCGCGGATCGAGCATTACCGACTTGGCTTCGGGTCTACTCGGCAACGGCGGAAAGAAGCGCACAGCCAGCCCCTTGTCCCATTGAATTCTGCGCAGCAGGCCTTGCAGCACTGCCTGAATACCAAGTTGACCGGCGCGATTCAGGTTAATGAGTTGCCCGTAGCGCTCGATAAATAGCTCGCCCGGACGGGCGTACAGGTCCTTGCTTGCAAGGAGGTCCGTTACACCCAACTCTTGACCCGCATAGTCCAGAGCCGTCCTGACGGCCGACAGCTTGAACTCATGTTCGGTGCGCAGCGCCCGAAGCGCCGCCATCTCAATCAAATTACGAAACGACAGCCGGTGATTAGGATCGACAGGAGTAACTACTACCGGCTTAAAGCGACCCTTACCTGACTGCCGCGGATAGTCGCGACCCAACACCCATGATCGCACCGTTGGCGCGGGAATCTTCAGGTAATGGGCCGCCTGTGCGATGGAATAGGCAGGGGCAAGGCGCGGATCAAGTTTTGCCACGGGTATAAACCCTCGCGGTTAAAGATGTTGAATTGTAACTGGTTAGCTGAGATTCACCATCAAGAAAAATGGCACGTCACGAAACAGGCCGTGGTCGCGCCTTTTCTTCTCGCCGCAATCATCAGGTTTGCCGGCTCTTGCGCGTCTTTTATACTGCGATGGTGACGCCAATCATCGCAATAGTCGTCTTGGCGGAGTGGGGTGGGCGTTACTGTCCCGAAAAATGTATCTGGATGCCGGCGCCAAGCTGCGAGTTCAGGGTCGGACAGAGGGATTTGAAGGACCCCTGCCGACCGGCCACCATCTAGAATCCCTCCGCACAGCGCGACTTTTGCACCCCTCCATGACTACTGCTGTTGTGAATCTTGCTGGTCGTACCACGCCATCAGGTCCGGGAGCCATATAGCGCTGCCCGATCACGATCCTATTTGTGATGCCGCTAAAGCCAGCTCTGGGTTATCTCCGTCAAACGTGGAGGGAATCTCAACGTGATCCTGCATCGACCGCATAAGTTCATGCATTTCGGTGTGCCGTTCTCTCGCATCGATCGCTTCGCGGAGAGTCACCTGCATTGCCCTTTGAAATCAGGGATCTTAAACCCCTCTATTACTGCAGTACCGGCCGGAGGCACACCGTCGAGGTAGTGCACTGCGGGGAAATTAGTTACGAAAACGTACGCGGCCGGCCTATCTGCACTTGCCGGCTCCCGCTCGAGTCTACGGAGTCTGGTTTGGGCTCTGATCAAAGCGCGGTCAGGAAACATCTTATCTTCAAGGGATCAGCCGGAGCAGAAGCCTCGGATTAAACATTTTAGACCAGGCCGAAAGATACGATGGCGTTTTGATTAAAGAAAGCCGCAACGTGAAAGCAAAAGACGCGTGACTAACGTTTCACCCATGCGGTAGGCCATTCTTCGCCAGAACCGTACGGGACAGTTCTCCCGTCATACGGCTACCTCGTCTTCGACACTGCCGGAGTTACGGCATACGGATTCCCGCCCAGCGCCTTGGAAATCGCCTCAATGGTCTTTTGCGCCTTGACGCTGTTGCCGGCCGAATCGAGTGGCGGCGAGATCACGGCGATGCCGAACTTGCCGGGGGAAACCGCGATGATGCCGCCGCCGACGCCGCTCTTCGCGGGCAACCCGGTGTGGTAGAGCCACTTGCCGGAATCGTCGTAAAGGCCCGCAATGGCCATCACGGCAAGGACGTTGGGCACGTTCGCGATCGCGATCACCTGCTTGCCGGTGACGGGATTCTTGCCGCCGTTCGCGAGCGTGGCGGCCATGACCGCAAGGTCCTTGGCGTTGGCTGATATCGAGCATTGCTCGGTGTAGATGTCGACGGCCTGCAGCGGATTCGCCTTGATGAATTCGTACGCGTACATCAGCTGCCCGATCGCCTGGTTGCGCTGGTTGGTCGCGGCTTCGGAGTCATAGACCTCCTTGTTGATGGTCAGCGGTCGGCCGGCGAAATCGGAATGGAAATTGAGAATACTGTTCCAGATCTCGTCGCGGCTGCTGCCCTTGACCATGCTGGTGGCGGTGATCGCACCGGGGTTCACCAGCGGGTTGATCTCCGGGCCGCCCAGCCCCTTCTGTGCGAACTCGACGGAGACGATCGAGTTGAAGCGCATGCCGGTGGGGTCGACGCCAATCCTCTTCTCGATCGCTCCGGGCCCCTGCTCCTCGATGACCTTGGCCATCGTGAACACCTTCGAAATCGATTGGATCGACACTTCGGAGATGACGTCGCCCTTGGTATACACGCGGCCATCAGGGGTGACGATGGCGATGCCATAGATGTTCGAGTCGACCTTGGCGAGCGCCGGGATGTAGTCGGCGTTCTTGCCTTCGCGCAGGTCCTTGAACTGCGCGTACGCGGAATCGAGCGCCGCCTGGATCGCGGCCGGCGCCAGCGAATCAGGGGCCTTCGGCTTTGCGAACGCCGCGGTCGAGACGATGGCACACATGACCACTGTTGCGACGGTGCGCAACAGCGGGGCCTTCTGGATCGGATTCGTGATCATGGAGTCACTCCCTTGTCAGAGTTTCGTGTCAAAGTGCAGGTCAGCGCTCATTGCGAGAGCACCATGGCGAAATAGCCGAACACAGTCAGCAGTACGCCGGAGACGGCGTAGCCCACCGGGAAGCCGACCCACGGAACGCTGCTGTCGATTTCCTTGGCCGCCTCGCGAGCCGGGCCCGAGTGCGAGCGCGCACCGGCAACGCCGCCCATCAGCACGGCGGGGTTGATCTTGAAGAAGTGGTAGCCGATGACCCACGTCAGAATCGGCGGCACGGTGCTGGCGATGAAGCCGGTGATCAGCATCTTGACGGCGATATCGCCGTTCAACTGTGCGAGTAAGGTCGAGCCTGCATTGACGCCGACGATGGCAATGAACGTCACGAGTCCGAGGTCCTCGAGAATATTGCGCGCCGCATTCGGCGTGCTGCCGAAGAAACGCAATCGCGACACGACCGACGAGACCAGAATGCCGGAGAGCAGCAAACCGCCCGCACTGCCGAGACCGACTGTAAAGCTGCCGACCGGCACTTCGATCTTGCCGATCAGCAACCCTAGCACCATGCCGACCGACAGTGTCAGCAGGTCGGTCACGGTACTCGGTCGCGCGACCCGGCCGAAGAGCTTCGCCGCCTTGTCGACCGCGTCCTTGATGCCGGTGACGAACAGCACGTCGAAACGCTGCAGGTGCGTATCGGTGCCGATCGGAATCGGCTCGCCGCCGCGCTCGAGCCGCACCAGCTGCAGCTGGCCCGCGAAGTCTTCGTGCCGGAACTCGATCAGGGCGCGGCCCTCGAGGGCCTTGTTGAGCACGAGTATCTCCGCCTGATCGAGCGGCACGTTGAGTGCCAGCGCGTCGGGCACCTCGGGGCCGATGAGCCCGAGCTTGGCCGTCAGGTCCTCGAGGCGGCCACCGAGTGCGATGACGTCGCCGAGTTCGAGCGTGAGGTCAGGCGAGGCGCCGAGTTTGTCGCCGCTGCGCACCACATTGACGATCCGATATTGGGGTTCCGACTGGCGAAATTTCGCGATCGTCTGACCGGCGGTCGCCGGGTTTTCAAGTCGATAGGCACGAAGGCCCGCCGGCCGGTAGCCCGTGAGCCCGGTATCATCCACGTTCGTGACGCCGTGGGCGACTTCGTATTCCTTGGCCGCCTTTCGCGCATCAATACCCCACCAGCGCGGCAAGTACTTGCAGATCAAGATGATCCCGATCGTGCCGTAGATGTACGTCACGCCGTAGCCGAGCGCGATCATTCCCGAGACCTGTTCCGCCGTGGAACCCGCCGGGATCCGGAAGGCCCCTTGAGTGACGGCCATCTCGGCGGTGCCGATCGACGCAGACATCGTCTGCGAACCGGCCAGGATGCCGCCGGCGGCGCCGGGTGGAAGCTTGAGCATCTTCGAGACGATGACGACGAGCGCGAGGCCCGCGACGGAGCAGATGACTGCGAGGATCGTGAACTTGAGCCCGTCCTTCTTCAGGCTGTTGAAGAATGACGGGCCGACTCGCAGGCCGACGCCGTACATGAAGAGGTAGTAGAACAGCGACTTCGCGAAGGCATCGAGCTGCAATTGCACTCCATATGTAGAGGCCCACGTCGATAGCGCCGCGCCGACCACCACCGCGGCGGCGACCATGCCCAGCCCGTAGCCTTTGACCGAGAACTTGCCGACGAACACCGCCGTGCCCACGGTGAAGAACAGCAGGATGTACGGGTTTTGCTTCAGGAACTCGAAGAACGATTGCATTATTTATGTGTCCTCAGGCACCCGGCGCTCACTGATTCTTGGCGCTCGCGGCGCGTGCAGCCAGCACCGCCGGCTTCAGGAGCTTGATGCCCTGGGCCGCGTGATAGCCATGGATCTCCTTGACGTCGAGCTGGCGCATGAATGTGATCGTGTCTTCCGTGATGACCTGTCCCGGCACCATAATGGGAAAGCCGGGCGGATAGGGGATCACGAAATTCGCCGAAATCATTTCCGGTCCGCTCTTCAGCCGATCGTCCACTTCCTTGCTCGCCAGCTTGACGAAATCGCAGTTCGACACGTCATAGGCCAAGAAGAACGCCGGGCGCATATGACCCTCATTACTGAGCGCCTTTGGGTTCTCGCGGAAGGCGTCGTGAAAGCGGCTGAAGTTCGGCAGGTCCGGCACATCCTTCATCAGCGAATTGACGCGGGCGGTGAATGCCTCTTGGCCTGCCTTGCCGTCCTGCGAAAGACGCTTCTCCAGTTCGCGGCTGAGGTCGGCGAGCGTCTTAATCAGGAGTGCGGCGTCGCTCTGCGTATTGTTGATGTTGGTCTGGATCAACACGCTATTGCGCGAGGTCTTGTTTAGCTGAATATCGAAGCGCTCGGCCAGAATGCCCTTGAATTGGGTGCCGTCGAAGCCCGCGGAACCGCAGATGATCGTCAGGCGCGTCGGATCGAGCGCGAACTCATCGTCGTCCCACGACTCGCGCATCTCCGCCCAGCTCGAATGCGGCGGTCCGTAATCCTCTATGCCGGAGGCCCGGAACTCGACCGGCACCATCTCGGCCGGCGTCGCGACGTGAAAGTACTTGGATATCAGCGGATGCGAGTTGATCGCCTGACGCAGCCGAACAGCGAGTTCCGTCATCTGCATCGTCAGCCCATATCCCTCGAGTTCCATCTGCCGCCGTGCAACGTCGAGCGATGCGATCAGCTGCAGGTTGGGCGACGTCGAGGTATGCGTGAGATAGGCTTCCTCGAACGGACCTTGAACATGGTGAAAGTCCTCGTCCCACACCAGAATCATCGATCCCTGCCGAAACGCCGACATGGACTTGTGCGTCGAGTTCGTCTGATAGACGCGAATCCGGACCTTGTCCGGGTCGGGCATCAGGCGCATGTCGAGCGAGGCGGGATTCTTCGGATCGAGCGTGCCGGCCTTGGCCGCCCACGCCTTGTACTCGTCCCGGTAAGCGGAACTCGCGTAGCGTGCGGTGAGCGCTGCGGCAGCACCCAACGCCGTACGCCGACGATGGAATGGATTGAAGCGCGCGAACCCGAACCAGGCCTCGTCCCACAGAAACACCAGGTCCGGCTTGATGGCGAGGCACTCCTCCATGACGCGCCGCGGGTTGTACATGTGGCCGTCGAACGTGCAGTTGGTCATGTCGATGACCTTGACCCGGTCGAGCTTGCCCTCGGCCATGCAATCGAGCAGCGCCTTCTTGATGGTCCGCAGCGGCACTGCGCCGTACATCGAGTATTGCGTCAGCGGGAAGGCCTCGACGTAGTACGGCTGGGCCCCCGTGAGCACGAAGCCGTAGTGGTGCGACTTGTGGCAATTGCGGTCGACGATGACGATGTCGCCCGGCTTGCACACCGCCTGGACCACGATCTTGTTGGAGGTCGACGTGCCATTCGTGCCCAGATACGCGCGCTTGGCGCCAAAGGCCCGGGCGACGGCATCCTGGGTCTTCTTGATGTTGCCGGTGGGCTCGAGCAGGCTGTCGAGGCCGCCGGTAGTCGCAGACGACTCGGCGAAGAATATGTTCGTGCCGTAGAAATGGCCGAAGTCGCGGATCCAGTTGGAATGAAACACAGATTTGCCGCGCGCGATGGGCAGCGCGTGGAAGGTGCCGATGGGGCGCTGCGCGTAGCGCTTCAAATTGTCGAAATACGGCGTCTCGTAGCGGTCGTTCACCCCGTCGAGGATGGACAGATGCATCTCCATCGGTTCCTCGATGTGGTGGAACATGCGGCGCACCGGCGCCGTCTCGTCGCTGCCCGCGATGCTCTCCACCGAACGATCGGACAAGAGATAGAGGTCGAGCTCCGGCCGGTACCCCTTGATCGCCTTCGCAAGCCCGGTGGCGAGTTCCCCGGGCTGAACCGACCCCTTGTCGATCGTGATGTGATGCGCAAGGAATGCCTGCAAATCCGGCAACTCGTGACGCGAGCCGAATTCAAAGCCGTCGATGATCACGACCGCCTGCAGGATGTCGTTCACCATCACAGCGAGCGCCGCGTCCTCGAAACTGCCCACCTGGACGACTTCGTAGTTGAACAGGTCTTCGGTTCGCCGCATCCGGCGCAGGTCCTCACGTGCGCGTTCCCAGGTCGCGGGATCCGTCGGCGTGACGATCAGCACTTCGAAATAGGGCTTGTGCGCTGTGCTCGCTTCAAGGTCCGGCGGCAGCGTGTCGAGCCCGGAACTGGCGGCATCGCCCGACACATCCCAGGCGATGGAGTCGCGCCTGAAATCGCTGGTCAGGAGCGCCCGCGAGACCTTCTGAACCAGGCGTGCAAATCCCGCCGGGTCGCGCCGCTCCAGTCCCTCATTGATCGCGGCGAGCATTCGCGGCCCCGGGTACGCCCAGCAGTATTCGATCCGCGTCAGCGCGCTCAGCAGATTCACGATGTCGGCGTGGAGCTTGTCCGCCCTCGGACCTTTCGGTGCCGCCGTAGCCCAGGCGCGGGCCAGTGCATTGAGCTGACTCCACCGGTCAACACGCTCGCTGGCAGCCGCAAATATCTTGGTCAGTTCAGGCCCTGTCGATGCCTGTGTGCGGCTCGTCATGATTGAGGCTCCTGCGAAGGCTGTCGGGGTCGACCGCTGCAGCGAGCGTAAGGGGCGGGGTAGGTACCGGAAATGGGACCAAAGCCTCATGGGAACCAACCCTATTGGACATTGGTCTGCTGTCAGCGATTGTGCCCTGGTCGACGGCTATAAAGCTCTCTGGGCGCAGGCAAGGGTTCGGATTTCAAAGCGCCGTTCAATCGAATCGGCACGCATTGCGCATGTGGCAATACCTGACTATGTAATGAGGTATTGAAGCGATTCAAAATCGCGGCGCTGGCAGATGGAAGGCCGCCAAAGACAGGCAGATCTCCCTGGAAGGCACGACAACGAAGTCGCGCGGTGCGTTAAAGCGCCGCGACAGCCTCCCCCGCTACATCTTCAGCGGCTTACGGCTGTTTCGCTGCGTGAATGGCCGGGAATTCGGTTGCGCCCCGGAGACCCTGTCGAAAATGGTAGCGGGGATCTGCAATGCAATCGTATCCCTCTGATTTCCTCAATGAAAAAGTCCCCTACCCCCCAGCACAAGATTGTCCCTTCGACTCGACTAAAGAAGTTTCATTGACAAGCGGAGATTGCCGATTGTTCGGTGCAATTGCGTTCGTGGTTGGAGCGTTTAGCCTGGTGGGCGCATACGCATTTAAAGCGGATCGCTGGACGCGCGTAGTGGCCGGCGTCGAACCCGGACCTACGTGGATCGCCAGGAATGTGGTCTTGGCCGAGGCGGCATGCGGTGATTCGCTCCGTCTAGGCCGCCGTCAATCCTTGACCGCAGCGAAGAGTTAAATTGTCCGCAGCAGCCAAGATTGGTAACGGCGAACAACTTCTCGTCACCATCGCGGCTGAGTCACATCAATGTCTATCCGTCGATCACGGTCCTGCTGGCGCAAGAGACCACTCAGCCGGTTTATGTACGCGCGAATGGTCTCGCGCTTGCCTTCCCGATAAGCGTTTCTTGAGGCACGCGCCTTGCCCTCAGCCGACCTTGGTCCGGTCGATTCTTGCCAGGGCTGCCACCTTTGAATTGCTGCGGCCTGGGCTGCTCGACGCGCTGAACTCCAACCGTTTGCCATCTGCCTGCTCCAATAGTTCGTTTCGCCTCAAAGGGTGCTTCGCGGGCGGGAGCCCGACGCGTCGCAGAAAAGAGATTTCTGTACGCCATATGACAACCATCCGGCAGATTCCGCTGAGCGCCGGCTATCTCCAAAGGACTAAGGTCAGATAGCCATAAACCGTGAAGACCAGGGTCGAGACGGTGTACGGAAGTGCAAAGGCGATCGCAGGTACGGAGCTTTTGAATCGTTCCTGAACGACCTTGAGTCCAGCCGCATCCTGCCGCGCTCCACAGACCGCACCAAGCAGGAGAGCGGAGTTGAGCTTGAGCGCGTGGATACCGATGAACCAGGCAATCGTTATAGGCAGGAAGCCGACGATCACCGTCGAGATCAACACAGGGCCAACAATACCGCCTTGGATAGCCTTGTAAGCCCCGGGCCCCGTATTGATAGCCAAGATCGCCATGAAGACGCTCAAGCCGATGTTTTCGATAAACCGACGCGCCGGCTCCGGGAAGGGTCCGCCCCATTTGGGATATCGGGTGCGCAACCAGCTCCAGATGATTGAGACAATCAACAGGGCGGCCGCGGCTCCGAGTTTCAGTCCGAGTCCTGCGATTCGCACCGAGATCGCACCCAGGGCGACGCCGAGTGCCAGACCCAACGACAGAGTCAGAAGATCCGTGTCGAGCGAAGGTCGCACGATTCCACCCGCCGCCTTCGCGAATCGATCGAGATCCCTCTTGGCACCACTTGCCCGAATGACGTCTCCGCGCTTCAGGAGCGTCTGCAGGCTCACAGGAATCTGATTCCCCATGCGAAAGATCGCATTGACATACAGCCCGTGCGCGACGCCAACGCGGACCTCCTCGAGGGGTCGTCCGCTATACTCGCGTCGCGACAGCACGACGTCTGCCGTTTCGATTTGCACGCCGCGTAGCTCCTCAACATCCACCTCGGGTCCCACTTTTTCTGGCGCTTCGATCAGCGAGGAGATCCGGCCCCCGATCGCGATTTCATCGTCCAACGCCAGCACGAGATCGTCCCGGACCGGCAGTAGCTGGCCCTCCCTTCGCACGGCTTCGATGACCGCTCTGGGGTTACGACGTCGCAAGTCGACGACCGACTGACCGACAAGCGCGGGGGACTTGACTCGATAAGCGCGAATGTCAACGGGTAGGGAGCCGACATCGAGCGCACCCACGGTGCTGGGCAGCGGTTGCTTGTCGCCCTGCAGCTCCTGGTCCATCTTCGATGCATCGGCCTTGGCATTGCTGCGCGTCAAAAGGGGGAAGTAACCAATAGTGACGACGAATAGCGCCATGCTGAGCGCATAGGCGAGCGCGAAGCTCACCGCGAGATCGCGGCCAATGGCTTCTGTATCACCATGAATCGGTTCCGAAACCAATGCGGACTGTGCGGCGCCGAATGAGGCCGATGCGGTGTTCGCGCCCGCCAGCATCCCTGTGAGGTCACCGGCGTGAAAACCAAAATACCGGGCACAGCCAATGGCAAACAGGGGCGACAGGATCAACACGACCAGCGTGATTATCAGAAACTGTTTGCCGTTTTTTTCGAGACCCGCGAAACACTGCGGCCCCACCTTCAGGCCGACGGCGTAAATGAAGAAGTTGAAGAAGATCTCCTTGGTAAAATCCGGCAACTTGAATGAGACGTCATACACCTTGAATGCTGTGACGCTGAAGAGCAAACCAACGAACAGCGTCGAAGCCACAACCCCCAGGCTGACGCCGCGAACGTTGGCTCTGGCCACCCACAGGCCGAGGGCCACGATCAGAAACAGGACAATGAACGGCTGTTGTGACAGGAACACCATGCCAGCCCCTTTTCCCGGCCTTTCCAGTACCTCTTGCTACCACGTCCGGGTGCTGGTGTCAGTTGGACCTGAGGGCAATCAGTATAGCCGTCGCGGCGCGGTGGTAGCGTCACGACCAGCGACAGCAGGCAGACTCGACATCTAAGGAGCTCCGCACCCAATGGCGGCAGTTGCTTTATAAACGACTGCCCGCAAAGCCGACATTCACAACCGGCCGCTATATGGGGTCGTGACGAGTCGGTGGATCCCAACTGCGTCGGCCAAGGGCTCCGCCCGGCCGCGACCAGTCACAGGCCCGTGTGCTCAGCAATTATTCGATTTACCGATCCATTATGTTCGCGCGCGTGACTGCATTTTTGCGAACTACAATGAATATTAGACAGCGCCAGGTGCTCGACCGCAGTTAAGTTCTTGATTGATTTGCGCGCCCGGAGAGATTCGAACTCCCGACCACCTGGTTCGAAGTCGCAACGATGATTTTATAGGTTCTTAATTTTCAACCACTTAGCAGGCCCGCCCTCACTCGAAATAGGCACCGTAGCGCACGAAACGGCATCAAACGCTACGTTTTCACTACGGTGCCAAGCTTCCAGTTTGACGATGCACGCGTGTCTCCTATACTGGAGCCAGGATGCCAACCACTGCTATAAAACTGCCAGCCGCTCTCGAAAAGTTTGTCGCCTCGCAGGTCCGCCAAGGCACGTATCGAAGCCGTGAGGCTGCCATCGTCGCGGCAGTCTCGCATCAAAAGCGCCGCAGCGAACAGCTCGCCTGGTTGCAGACGGAAATCCAGAAAGGCCTCGACTCAGGACCCGCCGGTAAACTCGATATTGAATCGGTTATCCGGCGCGGTCGTCGCCGGCTTGCCGCTCGCTCCCGCCGGGCTCGGAGCTGATGCCGCGTCGCATAGCGCTGCCTAGCAGTTATCTTGATCGCAACCCGCTCCAGCGAAATCCGGCGCACTCAGCCGTATGAGTCTCGCCTGAATTTCGCGCGAAACTCGCGCTTAATTTCCTATGAAAGTGTATTAGAGAGCGACTGCTTTTGCCGGTCTATGTGCATCGTGCAGCCGACACTAGCATCGCGCGCGCACTTCAGGGACGCACTCTTTCTCGACATCGGCTATGACGCCTTAGCGGCCCTTCGTTACGGTAGGTCGCATCCGTCAAGAAGCGGCAGGCCGTACTGACTGATGCTCACGCGTGTGACGCCTTCAGCAATATGAACCACTTTTTGTAGGTTTGAGTCGTACGAACCGTCGATCGGCTCAGTTCAAACGCGTCGTCAGTACAGTCGATAAACCGCACTCTGGTGAGGCGCGAGCAGTACGGTCACCGAATCACTCGCTGCGAGCGCTTCGCCAGTGATCACGTTGAGCACGCTGGATCTTGGCCTTTCGATCCCCAGTGACTGCCATGAGGTCTTAACTGTCGTGGGTTCGGAGCCAATGTTGAACAGGGCGACAATATCGCCGTCGTCGGAATCTGGTTGCGAGGCGATCCACACCCGAATGTTCTCAAGGGCTGCGGGCAGCGTGCCGGATGGATGGCTCCGCCACGGCCCTTGGTTCAAATCGATCAGCCGTGGATTGGTAATCAGCACACGCGTAGGCTCGTCCAGCTGAGTCAGGTTACAACCGAGAATCAAGGGCGAGCGGGCGATGGCCCATAGCAAAAACTGTGACTGCTGCTCATCCGCGGAAAGCTTCGAATGCCGCGCCTCCCCCCAGCCTGGATGGGGTCGCAACATCCCGATGGGCAACATGTCCGCATCGGGCCAATGTCCTGGTGTTGCGTGCACATTCCAGAGTGCCAGTTTGTCGAACGCCGCATCGATACCGATGGGGAACTCGCCTTCAAAGGACCACCCATCCCAGATGTCGTTCGAGATTCGCCACATCTGTGCGTAGCGCGCTACCTCCAAAGCATGGGAAATGTTGGTGGGGCCGGGGGAGAGGCTCAGAACCATGGGACGTCCCGCGTGGCGAATGGCAGCAGCAATCTGCCGTATCTCAGAAAGCCGATACGGCGCATTCGAGATGCAATCTACCTTGAGGAAATCCACCTTCCAGTCGGCATACAGCTTGATCACTGAGTCGTAATAAGCCTGACCCGCGGCGTTGTCGCGGACCCCGTAGTTGCCGTCGTCCCAAGGACAGGTGTCCGCGATAGCCGCGGCATCGGCAATGTGATATCCCGAATCGGCGATTCGCCCATTGCCGGGTAGCGCCCCCTTGGGAATCCCTCGCACGATGTGGATGCCGAGCTTGAGCCCTCGAGCATGGGTCCAGTCGGCTAACGCTCGCAAACCGACGTCGTGGGTAGCCGAAGGAAACCGGTTCGGTGCCGGAATCAGGCGCCCATTCCCATCCAACTGGTAGCCGCGCGTTTCGCGATCCGCGCCGCCGGGATTGCTCATGTACCAGCCTTCATCGATGACCGCATATTGCCAGCCGTAGCGCCGAAGCCCTGCCAGCACCTCGGCGTTCTCCTTGAAACTGGCTTCGTCGAGCGTGAAGCCATAGGCATCCCAACTGTTCCAGCCCATGGGCGGCGTCTTCGCCAGCGTCTCGGCCCGCGCATCGAGACTGAATATCGCACCCATCCAGAAGCACAGCCCCAGCAGCAGCGCACGCATCACAAAGTGACCTCCAGAAAAAAGCCGTTACGCACTACAAGGGCTTTCCCATCGGCAGCAGTCACGATCTCGCAAATGCATTCTCCCGACTCGGACTGCAGAACTACATCAGGCCGTTGTCGCGCAAATCATGGTTCAGGCCCCGATGAACAATGCGCGCTCGCTCCTCAATCGCTTTCAACAGGACGCTTGAAAACACAGGGCGTGACTCATAAAGGGGATCAGATGATTTTGAAATCGATCTGCCACCTCACTGGTATGGGTGCCGGAATAAATCGAAAAGCTGTTGGCAATTCCGTAAGAATCCAATGCCTCGTGCAGCTTTCCTGAATCCACGTGCAGAGAATCCTGATCGCCGACATCAATCGAGATTCCTTCATAGGTACGTAGGCCTCGGACGTACTGATCCAGCATGACCAGCGGCGCGTTCGCGGCCCATTTCTGCAGCACGTCCTGTTGCCAGGTCCCATTCTTGACAGGAAGGTCCAGATACAGAGGAGGATTCTTGGGATTGGGCGACCACGCGGCCGCGCTGGCCATTTGAGCCCGCAACAGGAAGGGCAACCCCGCAGAATCCTCTGGCCGTCTCACCTCTTCCAGGGCCTTTTCATCGTCTGGCACCGTTGGCCCGAACTGTCGGGCCGACAAGCAGCAGGGGCTCATAATGTACAAACTTCCGAACACCTCAGGGTGCTTCATACCGATGCGGATGGTCCCATACCCTCCCATGGAATGACCTGCCAGTCCGCGGCTCCGTCGATTTCGAAACGTCCGATAGTGTGCGTCGATATGCGCCACCAAATCGTTGGCGATAAAGTCCTCGAAGTCACCGGTCGTCGGTGAGTTCGAGTACATTGAACCATTGTGGACGGTCTTAGAGTCGGGTAGCACCACTATCATTTCCTTGGCGCCGAGCGCAAACGCGCCTTCGATGGTCTGCGGCACGTGAATTTCAGCCGACCACTGCTGCGCACCGATCGAGTAACCATGCAGCGCGTAAATCACCGGGTATCGCCGAGACGGCTCGCGCGCGTAGCTCGGCGGCAAGAATACCATCACATCGCGATCCACCGCGTTTCCTTCCAGGTTCCCCTGCAAGGCCGCGCCATGCACCTTGATGTGTTCAATGGAGACTGGTCGCGCATGGGCCACCCGCACGGGCGCTTCCGTCGGCACCTGGGCTCGTACCCCCGCCGCTGGGCCCATCAGTATCCCGGAGCAAAGGAAAGCCATCTTCAACAAGAACCTACCCTGACAATGCGGCACGCATCCCCTCTTCAGGCTTTGAGTACGTTCAACCAATGCGCCTTCCTGGCAACTCGGCGGATAACCCCGGCATCTTAATCGCCGTCGAACACTCTCGTTACGCTGCAATTCCACGACGTCGCAGCGGTGAAATTAACACGTCTGCCAAGATCTGCAATCGCTCACGGAGCTTGTGTACCAGGGACATGCTTAACTCGCGCTTGCCCGTCATCACCTCACTCGCCCGACTAGGTGCTCCGAGAAGGGGTACCAAATCGGCACGCGAGAGATCATGTTGGTCCATGAGATACGTCTGCAGATCGGGTAGAGACGGCGCTCGACCGGGCCACCGGGATTGCTAATAGGCCTCAATCAAACGCGCCTGGGCAGTCATCCGCGCCCGATCTGCCGGCTCGCTAGATCCCATCAGCTTCTCAATCAGAGCCTGGCCTGAGCATGATCTGCATCATTTTCGACAACACACAAAGTGGTCTTCATTACACCGTCTCCGCGTCAATCTTGTCGTACTCCTCATGAGATCCGAAGAATCGGATCATCACGACACCATTCTCGTACAGCACCACGGCGATCAGGCGATTAGTCATTTGGTAAAAATGTTGAACACCACCCGACCGCTCTTGAGAATGCTTGCCTTCGGATGAGACCTTTTAACATCCCGCGGCGTCTTCCATTGTGCGCTCTGCGCGATCGCCCTCTACGCATCGCACTGTGCACGAGCGGCCTTGATCCCTCGATGTCCGCTTCGCGCCGCGAAATAGCGTTCGACGAGATCGGTGGCGGCCAATGCTGTCCCTCGATCAACTCGATGAGCAAGGTCTCTCAGAACGCGGATGGATCGTACGATCTGTACACCGGAACTCGTCTGCCGGTGGGATTTGGGTCGATTCTGGGACGTCACCGGCAGCAACCGGCCAACCTGCCTTAGAAGCGCTTATAATTCTCGCCATGAAGCTGCCAGTGGCTTAAAAATACCATCATCGGTCGGAACCGGGCATAGGAAAAAAATGAAACATCTTGCAATCACCGCTTCGCTGGCCTGTGTACTCACCACTCCCGGCTCGGCGCAGGAGCTAGGACAGTTTGTTGATGGCCAAGTTTCTGGATTGGTGAGCACCTATAAAGGCATACACACCCATCCGGAGCTGTCTCACCACGAAGAAGTAACAGCTGCCCTGTTGGCTTCCGAGCTACGCAAGACTGGCTTTACCGTCACCGAGCACATCGGCAAGTATTCGGATGGGACACAAGCGTATGGTGTGGTTGCAATACTCGAAAATGGTCCCGGCCCCCGGCTACTCATTCGTGCCGACATGGATGCGCTGCCAATTGTTGAAGAAACCGGGGTCAGTTACGCGAGTCACGTGAGGAGCAAAAACCCGGCAGGTCAGGACGTCGGTGTAATGCATGCCTGCGGCCATGATGTGCATGTGACCACTATGATCGGCACGGCGCGAGCTCTTGCCAGCTCGCGCGCGAAATGGCACGGCACCGTGATGCTCATTGGACAACCGTCGGAGGAAACCCTTGACGGAGCGAAGGCCATGCTTGCGGACCATCTTTACGAG
This sequence comes from uncultured Gammaproteobacteria bacterium, assembly GCA_963811115.1. Lineage (GTDB taxonomy): Bacteria > Pseudomonadota > Gammaproteobacteria > Steroidobacterales > Steroidobacteraceae > Bog-1198. The sequence continues at coordinate 725,873 of CAWEQB010000012.1, read as the reverse complement.
CGGTTTGGTACGCCTAATCTAGCAATTGCACTGCATGACACCAACGCGCGTGCGGCGGGTACCGTTGCCATCACTAGCGGGGCAGCTATGGCCGGAGTGACCTCCATTGACGTCACTCTGCGCGGAATTGGCGGCCACGGCGCGCAGCCGCAGAACGGCAAAGACCCCGTTGTCATGGCCGGCGAGTTTATCGTTCAAGTACAGACCGTTGTCAGTCGGCAAGAAAATCCGCGCGATCCCTCCGTGGTGACAATCGGCGACATTCACGGCGGCACGAAGCGCAACGTTATCCCATACGATGTTAAATTGGAGCTTACGACCCGAGCCTTCAGCGATAAGGCAATGCAAATTATTATCGATGGCATTAGGCATTCTGCGCAGGGCGTGGCGCTGTCCGCTGGGGTGCCGGAAGATCGGCAACCGATCGTCACCATTCTAGATAACGAGTCGGGACCTGCAACCTATAACGATCCGGCGCTCACGACTCGGGTCAAGGCAGCGCTCGTAAATGCCTTGGGCGTACAGAATGTCTTTGATGAGGATCCGATTATGGCGAGCGAGGATTTTGGTCTCTTTGGGCTCGAAAACCATCGGATTCCGACCGTATTGTTTTGGCTCGGAGCGATGGATCCAGCGAAACTGGCTGCGGCCCAAGCAGCGGGGAAAGCCTTGCCGGGTCCGCATACAAGCCTATTCGAACCTATTCCTGAACCGACTCTGCGGACTGGAGTAATGGCGATGACATCCGCGGCAATCGCTCTGCTCCAACCGTAGGCAAGCCCATTTGGATCGTCATTCTGGTTGCACAGAGTTTCTGTTGCCGCAAAGCCGCCGCTCGTGACCGGCAGAAACGGGTCGTGAAGAGTCCTTTACCGATGGCCCTGGGTTCTTGTCGCGGGATGACAGGTCTCGGGAGACGCATGCGGCAGATTTCAAACCGCCCTCGCAATAGGGGGCACCCAGACCGATTACGGATAGTAGATTTCTGCACTGGCCATAGGCCCATTGGAACCGTACCCACCAGCGGCCAGTATCGTTCCGTTCGGATGCAGACGATATCTTGCAACTCGCCAATCCATTAGGCTTGAGACTATCCTACCGTGACGCCAATGTATTGGAGGTACCGATGCGGACACATACACTACTCGTCGTTCTAGTCTTGCTGTTGATTGTCGCCTTCTTGGCCATTAATTGGTCCGTATTTGCTGCGTCCGCGAAAGTCAGTTTTGTATTCGCTAGCATCGAGGTGCCGATTGGACTGGTGATGCTCGGGATACTCACATTGATCGCGCTCACCTTTGGAATTTATAGTGCTGTTTCTTGGAGCGCGATACTGCTCGAGTTTCGCCGACAAGCAAAGGAATTGACCGCTCAGCGAACGCTCGCCGATCGGGCAGAGGCCTCGCGCTTTACCGAGTTACGCGCTGTGATGCGCGACGAATTGGAACAGCTGGCCGATCGAATGAGTCAGATGCACGATACATTTCGCACCGAGATTCGCGACAACACAAATTCTCTTTCGGCGACAATCGGCGAACTCGATGATCGAATTCAGAAGCTCCACAGTGGCGATAGATCGTAATCTCTCCACCTCTGCGAGGGCGATCAGGAACTAGAGTTCGTCGCCGCATAACTACCGGTCATCACTGCCCGCGGTGAGCCGATATCGGCAGTACTGGTCAATCCGTCGGCAGTCGAGATTTGCCGGATGCCGACGGTCCTTGGTTCGTCGCACTGACTGGCGGGTTTGGAGGAGCAAATCGGTCGCTGATCGGCCAACTGCGGACCTTCCGGTGTGCAATCTGCCTCCTGCCCTGCTCTCGGGAATAAGCGCGATAACATCCGGCGGGTGTGCTCGACAGAGAGGTATTCGGTCATGTCGCGGGCCGCGATACACCATGTATCCACGGTCTGCGTGCCTGGCGTATTCACGAGCCTCACCACGTGTCCCGCCTTGACGAACACGGCCACAGACCCACCGCCTGGAATTTCCGAGAGCGTTCCCAAGTGCATCTCCCCCGTTCCCGTCGGCAAATCGATTGTCGAAATGTACAGCGTGATATTCCACGTCGTAACCTATTTCCAATTGCTTTGGATCGCCATTACGATGACGCCCCCGGCACGACTCGGAGAGTTGCGTCTTGCGCCTTCGGGAGTCGCTGCCGCCGATCAACAAGACGGCCTTTTCAGCTCTCCGGCGAAGTCCAACTGTCCGTGACGAGAATACGGACCACGGCACACTTCGTGGGGTTTAGCCTCGTGGGCGTCGGCTTCGTGAGGAAGCGCCAGTCGAAGTGAGCGCGACGCTCGATTCGTGCACAGGAACCCGGTCATGCGCCCGGTTTCTGCTATTTGGCTGCCGCGATGCCCACGTTTGCAAGCGGCAGCAAGGGGTCACGAAGGGACTATTCCATGTCGGCCTGCTTGGCCGGTTGGTAACCAGCCAGAGATGGTGCGCCATCCACGTGGAGGCGTGGCATTGAAGCGCGCCCCCCGTAGACTCGACAGCCAGCTGATTGCCCGGCCGGCTGCCATCGGCGACCATACCAGTTGGCTCACGGCGGGGGCGGCGACATGCTGGATATCCATATTACTAGAAGGGACGTGCTAATGGCCGGGCTCGCGCTGGGCGCTGCTCCAAGTGCCGGCACGAACGGCGCCAACCGCGCACCAAGAGTTACCGATCATTCTGATCAGTCACCAAACCTGCGGTAAAACCAACTCTTGATCAACTGCGTCAGAACCACGTAACACACCAATATGATCGCCAACAGCAACCAGTACAGTGGCGGAAGTGGGACAAACCCGAGCGCGTCGGCGAGGGGCGAAATTGTCAGCAAGGCGCCCACGGTGACGATTACTATCGAAGTGACGATGAGTGGCCGACTGGCCCAGCTCTGGAGAAACGGGATCTTGTTGGTGCGGATGACGTGAATGATCAGTGTCTGGGTGAAGAGCGACTCGACGAACCAGCCAGTGTGGAACAGGGCCGGATTGTCCCAGCAACTGAACACGTACAGCATCATGAAGAATGTCAGGTAATCGAAGATCGAGCTGATCGGCCCGATAAACAAAATGAAACGCAGAATCCCGCCGATCTCCCACTTGCGCGGTCGAGTCAGCCAGTCGGCATCCACCTCGTCGGTGGGGATGGTGGTCTGCGAGAAGTCGTAGAGAAGGTTGTTGGTCAGCACCTGGATCGGCAGCATGGGCAGGAAGGGCAGGAACGCGCTCGCCCCCACCACACTGAACATGTTTCCGAAATTGGAGCTGGCGGCCATCTTGATGTACTTGACGATGTTGCCGAACACTCGCCTGCCTTCCAGCACACCCTGCTCCAATATCAGCAAGCTGTTTTCCAACAGGATGATGTCGGATGACTCCTTGGCGATGTCCACCGCGCTGTCCACCGAGATGCCTATGTCGGCGGCCTTCAGGGCCGGGGCGTCGTTGATGCCGTCGCCCATGAATCCCAGCACATGGCCCTTGCTCTGGAGCGCGCGGATGATACGTTCCTTGTGGGCCGGGGCAAGCCGGGCAAAAACGCTGGTCGCGCTGGTGGCTTCGGCAAGTTCAGCGTCGCTCATCGCCTCAATTTGCGAGCCGAGCAAGAGATTTTCTACCGGCAGGCCCACTTCCTTGCAGATGAATGCGGTGATGATCTCGTTGTCGCCGGTCAGGATCTTTACGTCCACGCTTAAGTGGTGGAGCTGCTTCAACGCCTCCGCAGCCGTGTCCTTGGGCGGGTCGAGGAAGGCCAGGAAGCCAAGCAGGATCAGGTCGGACTCATCCTTGACCGCGTAGGTAGGTTCATCCGTCGCCCCCGGCATTTGCTTGTAGGCCAGAGCAATCACCCGGAAGCCCTGGCCGTTCAGGTCGTCCGCTATCTGCCGACGTTTGGCATCGTGCTCGGGCAGTACCTCGATGACCTCTCCCTTGACTTCCACCCTCGTGCACAGGCCAAGCACTTCTTCGACGGCGCCCTTGCAGATTAGAGTATTCAATCCGGTCGTATCTTCGACGACTACCGACATCCGGCGTCGCACGAAATCGAAAGGGATCTCGTCAATCTTGCGGTACTTCTCGTTGGCTCTTAGGCGTTCCTCCAGCTCCTCATGGGCGAGGATCGCCTCGTCTAGCAGGTTCTTCAGCCCGGTATGGTGGTAACTATTCAGGTAACCGTATTGCAGTACCTTTTCGCTGGGATCGCCGTGGGCGTCCAGGTGCTTTTCCAAAACGATCTTGCCTTGGGTGAGCGTGCCGGTCTTGTCGGTGCACAGCACGTCCATCGCCCCAAAGTTCTGGATGGCATTCAGACGCTTGACGATCACCTTCTTGCGCGCCATTGCCAGGGCGCCTTTGGAAAGATTGACCGTCACGATCATGGGCAGCATCTCGGGCGTCAGTCCGACGGCCACCGCCATCGCAAACAGGAAGGCTTCCAACCAGTTGTGTTTGCTTAGTCCGTTGATCAGGAACACCGCCGGAACCATCACGGCAATGAACCAGATCATCAGCCAGGTGAACTTGTTGACGCCCTTATCGAAGCTCGTAAGCTGGCGCTGCCCGACAATGCTGGCAGCCAGCGATCCAAAGTAGGTCTTGCTTCCGGTGTGGATGACTACGGCGGTCGCAGAGCCGCTCTCCACGTTGGATCCCAGGAAACAGATATTGGGCAACTCCAGCGGGTTTTGACCGTCGGCGGAGGCCGTATCGGCTTTTCTCTCCACGGGCAATGATTCGCCGGTAAGAGTCGACTGATTCAGGAACAGGTCCTTCGCGGCAAGTACCCGTACGTCGGCTGGGACCATATCGCCGGCGGCCAGCCGGATGATGTCGCCCGGCACCAACATCTTGAGGGGCAATTCAGCTTCTTTGCCATCGCGCACCAGCGTCGCCGTGTTACTGACCATCGCTTTGAGTTTTTCAGCGGCGTTATCGGCGCGTATCTCCTGGTAGAAGCGCAGCACCACGCCCAGGATCACCATCACGAAGATGACCACTGTCGCCCGTACGTCACCGGTCAAATAGGACAGCACGCCGAGCGCCGTGAGCAGGAGGATCAATGGATTCTTGATGTTGCTCAAGAGGCGCATCAGGGCCGATTGACGCCTCTCTCGCGTAATCTCGTTCAGCCCGTACTGCTTCAAGCGCGAATCAGCTTCCGCCTGGGTCAAACCATCCAATCGCGATTCAAGCTCGCGCAGGACGGTCTCGGTATTGGCGCGCGCCTTTTCCAGTAATTCAACGGAAACATGCGCCACGCTCTCCCCGGTGAGATGACCTGGGTGCGCTGCTGTACTCATCGTCGTCATTGGCAATCCCCATTCACAGCTCTTCTGTCTTTTGCGCCGATACGCGCGCGGACAACGCACAAGGCGGCGCAGGGAAAAATTGCGCCTTGCGATGTTCGCCTGACCGCCATTGCCGCCAGAACGCAAACTGGCTCGACTCGGGCATGCAGAGCGCGGCACGGAGCCTCCGCACGGCGCACCGCTGCCGCAATCTGGACGGCGGCTTCCCGAGTTTCCAACGGCCGGCTTGGAGCACGGTGGCCGTCAGGTTGGGGCCGCGATTGCCCATTGACGGACTTGGGTCCTCAACCACCAAGCAGTCGTCGCGCCAGTAAAGTCTGCATATCTCGCCGCCCGTCAGCGATGAGATAGACAACGACCTGTTGTTCCACGACGCGATAAATCAGCCGATAGGGTTTGAAGAAGATCTGCCGATACTCTTGATTGCCCAGTGCACGGAGTTCCTTGGGTGACGAGCCGCGCGTCGGCTCTATTGCTAGGCTATCGCCGATATCAAGGATTCGACTCAGAACATGCTCAGCGCTGCGTCGCGAATCGTGTTTCGCAATATAGTTAACAATATTTTCCAGGTCGCGTTCCGCGTCTTCGGTGATGACGACCTGAAACGCCATCAGTCCTCCGTCGGCATCGCAGCACGAATCCTTTTGGCAACATCAACCAGCGGCTTTACGCGGCCTTCAGCGAACTGCTTGTTGCCGAGCGCCAGGATCTTCAGCAACGCCAATGTCTCTTGGGTCTGCTCGTACGAGGCGACATCCTGAAGCACGGCTCTCGCCTCACCATTTTGAGTAATAACCATGGGCTGACGCTGATCGGCCAATTCTTGCAGCACTTCCGCTGCGTTGGCCTTTAGATAGCTAATTGGTCGGATTTGAGTTGAGTAACGCATACTGCCCCGCAGTTGTTTGTTAGGACCGAATATAGTCCTTTAAACGTCTCATGACAAGGGATCGCGCTTTGGTCAAATTAGCTTTCCGAATGGCGGCCATTGGCGACGGTCGGCAATGGGTTGATCTCGGTCGGTGCACCACCATTCTCTTACCGTACGGTCGAGCGGCCGGTTGCGGGAGGACTATCCGGCAGACGTTTCGCGCCGCCGAGTACGCGGCACGACCCCGGCCACGTCGGCGCCGGGCGGTCGGCGGCTATGCTCGCAGATCTGGTACGAGCCCAAAATTTTCGCGCACCACAGGCGACCGCTGATACGACATAACGCCTGATCGAGGGTTGGCGGACCCCGAACTATGACATGCGACCGCTGCGGGCCGGCCTTGACGATTCGCGCTGTGGGGTATCCAGATGCCAAAGGCGGAAATGGGTCATGCACCAGGCCAGGAAATGGAGCTAAAGGCGGACATGGCGTTCCGCTCCTTCAGATCGCCCGGCCACCGTGCCAAAAGAAGCGCCGCAATTCATGAGGAGTTCTACGTACGCTGGCGAGGTCTTCAGTAGACGTAGATCTACATGTGCGAGGAAATTAACCTTAAGGGACCCACTTTCGCCCAGCATGTTGATGCAGCAATCGGCCAATCGAAATTTTGAAGTCGAGCGGCTTCCCTTACATGGCGTACGCAGTGCCGCCATGGTTTTAGTAGAACTACCTATGGTCTGCTACCCAATGTGTGACTAAGATGTTGCGCAGTGTGCATGAAGGAGAACTTCGCATGAAAATTCACGGGTGCAGATATCGTTCGAAGGGGGCTTGGCTATTGCTCGTTGGAGTGCTGGTCGCCAGCGGCCGGCTCGTTGCCCAGGATCTTCCGGAAATCACCGTGACATCAACCCGCATGGGACACGACACAATAGTGGTCGGGCGCGCACCGGCGACCGGCGCGCCCATCGAACATCTCACCCTGACGTGGTCGGTGGCTTATAGCGATCTTGATCTTAGTCAACACAGCGCTGTCGTCGTATTGGAGAAGCGCATCCACGCCAGGGCCCAGGCGGTTTGCCATGAATTGGACCGATTGTTTCCCTTGAGTGCAACCGGAGGCGCGCCCTGCGTGAAGACAGCAGCGGATGCAGCGATGCTCCAAGCTCAGAAGATTATTGCTTCCGCCGAAAAGGTACACCCATCGTCAAGCACTCAATGATCGCTCGACGCTGCTAAGCCTGATAAATAGGAGTGTTTGTCACGTCTTCAATGTCAAACGAGCGCGATAGGGCGTACCGCTGTCGTGGGGACAGCCAAGCGGTTGGCGGTTCGCTTGCTCGCAGCGGATAAAACTTTGCCACCCGAGATCTTCGTCCCTGGGCAAAGGCCGAGCCAAGATGCAAAGTGTTTGGCACTCCTGAAGCGAGACAGATCCGTGCCGACTTCTGCGATCATCGTCATTGCCGTGCCCACGTCGATCCCATCTATGCGCGTCAGGTCTACACCACAGGCGCGGTACAGGGCTCTGCGAAGATCGAACTTCTGCACCTTGATCCGTGGTCTGCCTAGGCCGCTTCTGGGAGGATCAGCAGGGATTTCATGTTCTGCCAGGCGATCAAGAACGCAGGCTAGTTCCTCATCGCATTCAGCAATGGAGTTCTGATACGAGTCATATAGTTTGACGGCCTGCTTGAGCGCAAACAGGTGATCCTCGCGCCAATTGCCCTGGAGGGACTTGACGATTTGTTCTTCGGTAGCGCGGATTCGAACATGGCGCAATTTTGCCAACGTGAGCGGATCGCGCTCCTGTACTCCGCAATAATTCAGTTCGCCGATCGATACGGGTATGGGGATGACGCCGGTGCGCATTGTGGCATGATTACTAAATGCTTTCGGTCTCGGGAATCCTGATCCAGCTGGTCGGCGAGACGCTTTGCTGGTCGCGGCTCGCATTTCGCTCAAGGCAATCAATAGAAAACGAGAACCTGTTTCTGCGCCGGCAACTCGCCCTGTACGTCGAACGCGGGGTGAAGCCGCGGCGAGTCGATCCGGCAACCCGCATCACTCTGGCGTTAGTCTCACGATTCTTCAATTGGCGTGACGCCTTGGTGGTGGTACGCCCCGAGACGATGATCCGCTGGCATCGGGCGGACTGGAAGCTGTTCTGGCGCCTGAGGTCTCAACCCGGCCGACCGCCGATTCCCAAGCAAATACAGGCTCTGATCCGCCGCATGGGGCGCGAAAACCCGTCTTGGGGCGAGGAACGCATTGCCAATGAGCTACTGCTGAAGTTCGGCATTCAAGTGTCACCGCGAACGGTACGGAAGTACCTGCCCCCTCGCCCGCCGGGCCGGCCAAGAGGCAGTGAGCAACTCCAGATGCTGCTGGCCCAGCACGGAGTGATCTGCAGCATGAGTCGCTCTGGTGATTGCTGGAGCGTCAACGCGGCGATGGAAAGCTTCTTCTCGACCCTCAAGACCGAGCGGTGCAGCCGTAAAGTCTACCGCCTGAGCCCCCTGGAGTTTGAACAACAGAGGAGATCAGGTTAAAGGTGGTGTCAACACGCAGGAGAGAACGATCACCGCATCCGCTAACGGGCCCATATGCACTCCTTCAAACCTCGTGATTGCATCTTGGTCGAGCGGGTTGCTCGGTTTGTTCCTTCGGGGCGTTCTGCCTAACCAGCACCTGCACGAGAAATCGCTGAGTATGGTGCGCCTGTGCACCGGAGTCATTGCCACACTGTCTGCCCTGGTACTTGGACTCTTAATCGCCTCGGCAAAAGCGAACTACGATCGGGTAAACGATGAGGTCACTCATGCTGCGGTCGCAATCGTGCTCCTTGACCGTACGCTAGCCCAGTACGGCACGGAGACGCACGAGGTCCGCAGCTTGCTGCGCGCGGCGGTGGCCTCCACAGTGGACACGTTGTTCTCGGAACACAGTCATGGAGTGTCGGACATTGATACTGGTCAAGTTCCAGGCCCAGGTGAAAGGCTTCAAGCTGAGTTGCGCAAGCTCACTCCGGAAAACGAGGAGCAGCGCATGCTTCGGGCGCGCGCCCTGGAGATTTCCAATGAAGTCGCACAGACACGCCTGCTAGCCATCAACCAGGCACAGGGCTCGATCCCCGCAGTCTTTTTGGTCGTCCTTGTTCTCTGGCTTGGCATCATGTTTGCCGGCTTTGGCCTGGTTACCACAAAGAACGCGACCGTGATCATTACCCTGTTTCTGTGTGCTGTTTCAGTGGCTGGCGCAGTCCTGATGATCGAGGAGTTGAATCGACCTCTTGAGGGCCTCATGAGGGTCTCGAGCGCACCGATTCGATACGCGCTCGCTCATCTTGGGAAGTAGTCTGACCAGTTGCTAACGCTCGCGCGGTGCTGCTCCACTTCTGGGCCACCTGGTGCGGCCCCTGTGTCACCGAGATTTCGATCTTCTCCCGTTGGCAACGCCGCTACGGCGGTGCAGGGTTATAGGTGATCGGCGCATCCACGGACTATGACGCAGCGCCCGTCAAAGCGATTAGTCGCCAAGCATGATGTGTCCTATCCACTCTGGTTTTGGCCGACCCACTTGCCGCGGTTACGACTGCCCCGCTCGCGCTGCCTCCCTTCTTCAGCTGATATGCGAGCGCTTCGCTGTAGGAAGCCGTGACGGTGTCGCCCTTCTTGACCTGCGCGAGGATCTTCACTGCCTCGTCTGCCACAAAGCTGTACTCCTTGCCGTCCGCTGCCTTCAGGGTGACTACGCGAGTCGCTTGGTCGATCTTCGCCACCGTCGCGGTGGTCGTCGAAGTGGCGACGACCGCCTGGCCGTTGATGGGTGCCGTAGGCTACTGCGCCTGGGCGACGGTGGCAAGCACACACTCCCTGCCACGCAGGCAGTGAGCAGAGATTTGAATCGGTTCATTCTTCTATCATCCGAAATGAGTTGTGGATGGCGATGCGGAACTGCCGCAATGGACCGCACCCTACTTGAGCTGTGACCACGCAATAATCGGGGATTGTACGTAGCGGGCTGTCGCCGCTTGCAGTCGCGGCTGAAGACCTAGATTCGTTTTATAAGTACATTTGCGTATTGGCAGCATAGCATTGTGTAGCTACGCTATCGTAGGATCACTAGACCGCGGAGTTTACTATGCTAATTCGGCAGCTATTCGATTCCGCGTCCAGCACTTACACCTACCTCCTTGCTGATGCACGCACGCGCGAGGCGGTGCTGATCGACTCAGTCTTCGAACAACATGCGCGCGATGCCGCGTTGATCCGCGAGCTGGAGCTCAAGCTTCTATATACGCTCGACACGCACTGCCACGCCGACCACGTCACCGGCGCCTGGTTAATGAAGAAGGCATTCGGCGGCCAGATCGGCCTCTCGCCGGTGTACGGGGCCAAGAACATCGACCTGCCGTTGTCGGCGGGCGACGTCGTTCGCTTCGGCGCGGAGGTACTCGAGATCCGCGCCACGCCGGGCCACACCGATGGTTGCCTCTCGTTCGTGGCCGGCAATTGCAAAATGGTGTTCACCGGCGATGCGCTGCTGGTGCGCGGCGCAGGACGCACGGACTTTCAACAAGGCGACCCGCACAAACTCTTCCGGGCCATCTGCGAGCAGCTGTTTACACTGCCCGACGACTGCATCGTCTTTCCGGGTCATGACTATGAGGGTCGCACGTTGAGCACCATCGGAGAGGAGCGGCTCTTCAACCCGCGTATTGGCGGTGGAGCCCGCGAAGAGGATTTCGTCGGATACATGAACAACCTCAACTTACCCCACCCGAAGCAGATCGCCGTCGCCGTGCCGGGCAACATGCGCGCCGGTCAGCCCGAGGACGGCGCGACCCCCCCGGTCCCCGACTGGGGTCCTGTGGTGACCACCTACGCAGGTTTGCGGGAGATCTCACCCGAGTGGGTTGCACTGCACCGTCAACAGGTTCAAGTGCTCGATGTCCGCAACCCGACCGAGTTCGACGGCGAGCTCGGTCAACTCAAGGGCGCGCAGTGCATCCCGCTTGACCAGCTGCGCGCGCAAGTCGCCGACGTCAAGGCCGACAAGCCGGTTATCGTCGTCTGCCAAACCGGGAAGCGATCCGGACTGGGTGCCGCTATCCTTGCTAAAGGCGGCGTCGCACGCGTCGCGAGCCTCGCAGGAGGCATGGTGAGATGGCGCGATATCGGGTTGCCGAGCTGACCGTATTTGAACTGGCTGTTCAGCCCAACGAAGATCTGCCACTTCGGTCAGCCGGGTCCTTTGTTCGCGATCGAGACCTGCGGCTCGATGAGCCCGCGAACGACTGCCAGGAAAGCAGATAGCCGTACTGGAACGAATTCTGCGGACCATTTACCGCTGCCCAACGCGTCCTCGCCGGCGGTTGGAGCTGTAATCTGTGGTCCGAACCCGAAACTGATCGTCGGGACTCCAATGTCCATCAGATTAATAGCGAATAGGTTCAGGTCGCTGATCCCAGTCTCGTGGTTTTGCGCAGGCGGCACCGCAAAGGTGTTGATGGGCAGCGACGCACGCATGAGCCACTGTGTCCCCCAGCGAGAACGGTTGCGCAAAACGCGCCCAGAACTGGTCAGCATCCTTGTCCGGACGGGTCAGTTCGCCGATGTAGTAGTTGTGTAAGCTAAACGCGGTGACGTTCGCAAGCGGGTTGTTGGCCTGAGCACGTCGATCTCGCCGGTCGTCTGCTCCGCGCTCGCAGCCGTTGCCATACAGCAGAGCACAGCGGCCATGAACGTCACCCGGCGACGCATGCCATTGCTATTGTTGGCGAACATCGTGCTGTCCTCGATAACAAGTGGTGACGGAGATGGGAAAGTCATCGCCGATGCACTCAATGCGTTCTCGCCGTTTCATGGACTCGCGTGCGTACAGCGGAGCCTATGGCGATGAGTGTCGCGCCGCCCCTAACCAGTTGATGCCGACCGGTGTGCCTACCCCCTGTCAATATTGACAGTAGCCATTGCGCCCTTTCGGGCCCACAGTGCCCTCAGCAGTTATGAGAGATATCCAAATGTCTAAACGAGGAGCAAGACAATGCTGAAGGGAAAACACGCAGTTGTTACTGGGTCAACCTCCGGCATCGGACTCGGGGCAGCCAGGGCGCTCGCCAAGGCCGGCGCCAACGTGATGATCAACGGCTTCGGTGAAAAATCCCAAATCGAACAGGCACGCACGGCGATCGAGAAAGACTTCTCGGTCAAAGCGCTCTACTCGCCCGCGGACATGACCAAACCCTCGGAGATCGCGGGCATGATCGCCGCGGCCGAGAAGGCGTTTGGGGCGGTCGACATCGTCGTCAACAACGCGGGCATCCAGTTCGTATCACCGATCGAGGATTTTCCGGTCGAAAAATGGGATGCCATTCTCGCAATCAATCTTTCTTCCGCATTCCACGTGATCCGCGCCGCGACGCCGGGCATGAAGACCCGCAAGTGGGGCCGCATAGTCAATACCGCCTCTGCGCACTCCTTGGTCGCGTCCCCCTTCAAAAGCGCGTACGTTGCCGCCAAGCACGGCCTCGTCGGCCTCACCAAGACCGTCGCACTTGAGCTCGCGACCTTCGGCGTCACGGCCAATTGCATCTCCCCCGGCTATGTCTGGACGCCGCTCGTTGAGAAGCAGATCCCCGACACCATGAAAGCCCGCGGGATGACGGAGGAGCAGGTTAAGCTCGAAGTGCTGCTCGCCGCGCAGCCGACCAAGCAATTTGTCACCGTCGAGCAGGTGGCGGCGATGGTCGTGTATCTGTGTTCGGATGCTGCGTCGCAAATCACGGGATCCAATATCTCGATCGACGGCGGCTGGACCGCGCAATAGCCATGCAGAGCGAACCCGGGACGCTGCTAGACGGAGATGAGCTTTCTGCCATGAACGTCGACAGAGCATTGGATGCGGCGATCATCGTCATGGAAAACGGCGGCTACACGAAGCTGGCCGAACGCACCTTCAACCGCATCTATGGCGCGCTTGAGAAGAGCGGGGATGCCCCTTCGCTGTCAGGCTCCGTGTGGCGTTCCGACTTCCTCGCGATCACGATAACTTCCGCGGCCGGCGGGTCGAAGACATTCCTTAGACGGGTCTCAGGCTTAGGCATGTCGCTGGGTCGCGCCTCCGAAGCGGTCGCGCTTGGCGATCGTGCCGCGCGCGGTGAGTTGGACGCCGATGCGGTCGCGGGCGAAATCGACCGCATACGCAAAATGCCCGCCCCGTACGGGCGCTGGATGATGCTTCTCGCGGCCGCGTGCGCGGCGGCGTTTCTGACGCAAACGGCCGCAGGCGATTATGGGTCGATGGGCGTTGCGTTCGTCGCCGCGGGCGCAGGCTCCTTTTTTCGATCGATCTTGCAGGCCCGGAAGCGGAGCCGCTCGTTTCACACCTTCGCGGCCGCGCTGCTCTCGCTCCTGCTCGCCACCGCCGGACTTCGGCTCGGCCTCAGTGCGAGCGCAGCCGCGACTTTTCTCGGGTCGATCATCTACTTGGTGCCGGGCATCGGATTGGCGACAGGATTCGTCGATCTCGTTTCCGACCGGCATATGCTGGCGGGTGTCGAGCGCATCATCAGCGCCGCCTATACCTTCTTGCTGTTGGCGTTCTCGGTCGTAATTGCAGAGGCGTTGCTGTGAGCGGCCGAGGAGTACTGACTTGAACATCGTTCCGGTGCTCATCAACGGCGTCTGGGCGGGCCTGCTATCGGGCGCCTGCGCAGTGTTATTCTCCGCACCCCCGCAGTTTCTGTTCGCCGGAGCGTGCGGCGGTTTTCTCGCGCGCGTATGTCGCGACGTCTTGATGCAGATGGGCGCCACGCAGGGTCTGGCCACTTTTGCCGCTGCTGCCGCGGTCATCCTATTCATGACGGCGGTGTTTCAGATTCGTCGCCCGGGCGTATCGCCCGTGCTATCGGTGAGTTCCTTGATTCCACTCGGCGCCGCGAAGGCCTTCTTTGTAGCGATCATTACACTGCTCAAGGTTTCCGCCATCAGTGGCGATGACCAGGCTGCGGCGTCGGTCGAGGTGCTGTCAAATCTCAGCATTGTGGTCAGGACCACCTTGGCCATCGCTGTCGGGGCCTCGATCGGCGCGATGATCGCTGCAACAGTGATGCCGAGGCTTCGGCAAATCGAATGAATACCCAGGGCTCAGTGCCCCCACGTTGGAACGTTATGGGAAATACTTTATGAAAGTGGTCATAGTCGGTGGAGTGGCGGGCGGAGCGTCGTGTGCAGCGCGCCTGCGCAGGCTGGATGAGAACGCGGAAATCGTCATGGTGGAACGGGGTCCCTACGTTTCGTATGCGAACTGCGGTCTGCCCTACCATATCTCGGGGGTGATCGCGAAAGAGTCGAGCTTGCTGGTCTCGAGTGTGCAGTCGTTCCACAGCACGTTCAGGATCGACGCGCGAATCAACTGCGAGGCCATCGCCATCTCGCGCAAGGACAAGACCGTGCAATTGCGCGACGTCACTACGGGCGAGGTGAAGACCGAACGCTACGACAAGTTGGTGCTTTCTCCCGGTGCCCCCTCGGTCCGGCCGCCGCTGCCGGGCATCGATCTGCCGGGCCTCTTCCAGGTGCGCACGGTGCCGGACGTGCATAAGATCCGCGAGTGGCTCGAGAAAGGCACGACTTTCCTCGAGGGCATGAACACCTATTCGGGAATCCAGGCCGTCAGACCGACGCGGCGTGCGGTCGTGATCGGCGGAGGCTTCATCGGGCTGGAGACGGCGGAAAACCTGATTCATCTTGGGATGGAGGTGACGCTGGTGGAGATGCTCGACCAGGTGCTCGCACCCCTGGACGTGGAGTTCGCCCGCCTCGTGCAGGCTCACTTGCAGAGTCACGGCCTGCGTCTGGCGCTCGGGGACGGCGTGGCCGGCTTCAAGCAGTTGGACGGCGGGGCAATCGAGGTTCAGACGAAGTCGGGCAAGGTCTATCCCGCCGACCTCGTGATCCTATCGTTGGGCGTTCGGCCGGACACAGTGCTCGCCAAGGCGGCCGGGCTCGAGATCGGCGAACGCGGCGGCATCCGCGTCGATGACCAGATGCGCACCAGCGACCCGGACATCTTCGCGGTCGGCGATGCGATCGAGGTCAAGGATTTCATCACCAAACAGTGGAGCTTGGTGGCGCTCGCCGGGCCGGCCAATCGCCAGGGGCGCATCGCCGCCGATGTCATTGCCGGACGCAACTCGCATTTCAGAGGGACACAAGGGACTTCCATTATCGGCCTATTCGGCGGTGCCGCCGCTTGGACTGGCGTGAACGAGAAAACGCTCGTGAAGTTGGGCGATAAGGACTACGAGAAGATCTATCTGTTCCCCAACTCGCATGCCGGCTACTACCCTGGTGCCAAGATGATCGGTTTGAAGTTCCTGTTCCGCAAATCCGATGGTCGCGTGCTTGGTGCACAGGCGCTTGGCGAGGATGCTCCAGCCGTGGACAAACGCATCAGCGCGCTGGCGGTGGCGATCCAGATGGGCGCGACGATCTACGATCTGGAGGAAGCAGAGCTTTGCTACGCGCCGCAGTTCGGCAGCGCCAAGGATGCGCTGAATTTTGCGGGTATGGTCGCGGCCGACGTCGTGCGAGGCGACATGCCGCTCGTTCACTGGGGCGAAAACAAGGGCGCCTTCCTGCTCGACGTGCGTCAACCGCTCGAGCTGGCCGTGGAGAGCGTACCGGGCGCGGTGAACATTCCGATGGGCGAGCTACGGGCGCGGCTCGGGGAGCTGCCGCGAGACCGCGAGATCCATGTGATCTGCCGCTCGGCCCAGCGTGCCTACTACGCCACGCGCATCCTCGTGCAAAAGGGATTCAAGGCCAAGGACATCTCGGGCGGGATGCTGTCGCGGCAAATGTTCTCTCTCCAATGAGCGGGCACCAATCCCCGGAACGGGAACCCAGAACACATCTTCATCGCCCCAAGCGCGGCAAGGTGCTTGTGTGGCTCGCGGCCGTGACGTCGGCGGCCAATTGGGGTGTAGCGGCTGCACAAGAGGAGACGATCGTCAGCGCGGACGGCGGCTCGGCCCCTTCCGTCGCGATTGTGCCGGCGCCCGCGGGGCCGGGAAGCGATACGCTCACCGGCGACTGGGGCGGCGGGCGCTCCTGGTTGCTGGACCATGGTATGACGCTAAAACCCCGGCTCACGCAGTTCTATCAGGGTATGTCGTCGGGTGAGGGCGATCACAGTTTCGAATACGGCGGCAAGGCTGACGTTTTGTTCAATGCCGACCTCAGCAAGCTGGGCTTTTGGAACGGCTTCTCGATGGTGGTTCATGCCGAATACAATTTCGGCCAGAGCGCCAACATCCGCGGAGGCGTCTATGTGCCGGCCAATACAGCACTGTATTTTCCGGGTATACAAGGCGATCAGCGCTACGCCGTCTCGAGTCTCTATTTTGTACAGCGATTCAACGACTCCGTTTCCTTGCAGGCCGGCAAGATCAACATCATCGATCTCAGCGCAGGCAAGCCATTCGCAGGCGGTGCCGGCATTGACTCGTTCTGGAACATGGTCTTCGCTGCCCCGCCCAGCGGCACTGTCCCTGCCTATCTCTTAGGTGCCTTGCTCACCGTGCAAACCGAGCCCGCCACGTTCGGCCTGTGGATCTACGACCCGAACGACATGAGCAACAAGACAAACTACAAATTCGCATTCGCCGACGGAATCACGTTTCGCGGGACCGTCAACTTCAACGTCAACATCGCGGACCTATCCGGCCATCAAGGATTGGTCGCCTTGTACAGTACCAAGGGTGGCGCAGACCTGTCACAAGACGACGAAACCGCCCTACCGCCGTTGTCGCCAGAAGCTCCCATGAAGGACCATCGCTACTACTTCGGCTATGCGTTCGATCAGTATCTTTATCAATCGAAAGAGGATCCGAAACAAGGCGTCGGGCTGTTCGGACAATTCGGCATTTCAGACGGCAATCCCAACAGGCAATACTGGTTGTTTTTTGTCGGGGTGGGCGGCACCGGCATGATTCCAAACCGCGCTCGGGACAGTTGGGGTGTCGGCGTCTACACCTTGGCTCCGAGCACCCATCTGGTAAGTTCCATCCACGTACGAAACGAACCCGGCACGGAAGCATTTTACAACTTCGCTCTCACACCCTGGTGCGATCTCGGAGCGGACCTGCAGATCATCAAGCCCGGTAAGGCAAGCAGCACCGCCGTCTATCCCGGCCTGCGGGCAGTGATCAGATTCTAAAGCAAGGTTGATCGACCATCTGTCGATATTGACAGTAGGCCGTATCCGGCCATTCCCGCCAACGAAAGCGGAGATGAACATGGCCGACGATTAAGAATGGAGGCGGCTTGCCGGAATGGGTGCTTATGGAGTTCTCGGGGATGAGCGGGGGAAACTCGCGGGGCCTTTATCCATGAAAGGTGCCATTTACAAAACTTATAGGCATCAATTGAGTGCCTGGGGAGTACCTGCGCTGTACGCAGGCGTCGCAATTGCGGCGGCGGTGATTTTCCCAGAACATGAAACCCGCATGTTTCCTGGGCTCTCAGCCGCACTGAGCGTTTCTGCCGCGACCGCCATTTTTTCCTCCATCGCCTCGGGGATGATAGCCCTCACCGGTATCGTGTTCTCTTTGACCATTGTGATGGTCCAGTTCAGCGCCACGACCTATTCACCACGCCTCGTGTTGTGGATGGCACGCGACCCGGTGATGTCGCACGCTCTCGGTATATTTACAGCCACATTTCTCTACGCGATCGCAGCGCTGGTGGGAGTCGACCGAAGCGGGTCAGGAAGAGTTCCATTGATCAGTACTGTGGCAGTGGCTGTCTTGCTGCTGGCGAGCGTGGCAATGTTCATAGCGCTGATCCAGCGGATTGGACTGCTTCAGATCAACCGCATGCTGGTTTTCACTGGCGACCAGGGTCGAAACGTGATTGCGGCAATCTATCCGTCATTGCATTCCAGCCCAGCAGTCATCGGAGCGGAAGAATTGCAGGTATTGCCGCGCGCTCAAACGCTGGTTCATGTTGGGGTGCCCCGCTCGCTACAGGCGATCGATGCTGCCGCTTTGGTGAGTCTCGCGAGAGAGTCCGGCGGAGTTATCGAAGTACTCGTTGCGGTTGGCGACACCGTGTTGCAGTCAATGCCGCTGCTGCATGTCCTTGGTGCGCGTAGATCGATCGACGAGCGGAAGCTAAGGAATGGTATCGAGCTGGGTGAGGAACGTACATTCGAACAAGACCCGAAGTATGCGCTTCGCCTCCTTGTTGACATTGCCATCAAGGCCCTGTCGCCGGCCATCAACGATCCGACAACGGCGGTTCAAGCGCTCGATCAGATCGGGGACCTGCTGATCCGTCTGGGCCAGCGCCACCTGGAAATCGGAGCGTATCGCGACAGCGACGGTAATTTGCGCTTGGTCGTCCCATTCCCCACGTGGGATGATTTCCTTCGGCTTGCGTTCGATGAGATCCTTTTTTGCGGGGCCACCAGCGTACAGGTAATGCGGCGAATGAACGCGCTCGTTGCGGATCTGGCCCTGGCGGTACCGAAGGAACGCCGCCCCACGATTGAATACTGGGATGGACGACTGAAGTTCACAATCGCACATTCATTCGCAGATGGCGAAGCAAGACTCGAGGCTTTGAAGGAAGATCGACAAGGGCTCGGTGTAACATCCCGCACCATGTGACCTGGCCGGGGGCTAACATGTGGCGAGTAACAGAGATGCGCCTGCCCGTAGCAACACTCGCGTCTCTGGTGCTGTGTACCGAGTGCGCGTCAGCCCAGACGCCAACGAACGCCTCGGTCGCGGCACCGTCCTCGTCGTCCCGCGGCAATGACGACGCAAAAAAGTGGGACTTCTCTGCCTCCGTCTACTCCTACTTCGTGCCGGACTCAAAGGACTATCTCCAGCCCACGTTCACCGCGGACCGCGACTGGCTGCATCTTGAAGCCCGATACAATTATGAGGGTCTCGACACCGGCTCAGTCTGGTTCGGCTATAACCTGGGCGGAGGCGAGACGCTAGCGTGGGAGTTCGCACCCATGCTCGGCGTCGTGTTCGGCAGTACTACCGGATTTGCCCCCGGCTACGAAGGGACCCTGACCTGGCGGAAACTGCAACTGTACAGTGAAGGTGAGTACGTCATCGACACGGCCGGATCATCAGGCACATACTTCTACAACTGGTCAGAGCTCACGCTCGCCCCAGCCGAGTGGATTCGGTTTGGAGTGGTGACGCAGCACACGCGCGCCTACCAAACCGACCGCGACATCCAGCGGGGGCTGCTCCTTGGGTTGTCAAGCAAGCGCCTGGAAGTGACCGGCTACGTCTTCAATCCGGACCAGAGCAAAGCGACCGTCGTGATCGCGCTGCGCGTTAACTTCTGATCGGAATGCCTGGGGTCAGAGCCGCCCATCTACGCACCGGTCCTGCCATGGCTCGAACCCTACCTCTCGTGGCGTCCTGCAACAAATGGCCGCGTCGCTACCGTCCGTCGGCACACGCTCGTGGAGTCGCGCAGGTCACCTCATAGGTATTGAGTCCAATGGTTGTCGAACGGGATTCTCGCTAGTGTGCCCTCCCAGGAACCTCCTGGGTGACGCTTTTGGGGCGAGAGAAAGAAGATGAAACCAACAGAGCAAGACGTGAAGTCTGATATTCAAAAGGAATCGCTTCTTTCCAAGATTGGAGTTGGAGAACAGAAGCGATTGATCGATGCACGTGAGGAAGATGTGCCTTGGAGGAAGTGGGGACCTTACCTCAGCGAGCGCCAGTGGGGCACGGTCCGGGAGGACTATAGCGCAGGGGGAGACGCCTGGAATTTCTTCACCCACGACCATGCCCGTTCACGCGCCTACCGGTGGGGCGAAGACGGACTCGGCGGCATTTCCGATGACCGACAACACCTCTGCTTCGCGCTGGCCCTGTGGAACGGCAAAGATCCGATTCTCAAGGAGCGCCTCTTCGGATTGACCAACAGCGAGGGCAACCACGGCGAGGATGTGAAGGAGTATTACTTCTACCTCGACAGCACACCCACGCACTCCTACATGAAGTATCTCTACAAGTACCCGCAGGCGGCCTATCCGTATGCGGATCTGTTGGAGACGAACCGCCGCCGATCCAAGAATGAAATGGAGTACGAACTGCTCGATACCGGAGTCTTCAAAGAGGACCGGTACTTCGATGTGTTTGTGGAATATGCCAAAGACGGTCCGGAAGACATCCTGGTCCGAATCACCGCAGCCAATCGCGGGCCGGACGCGGCCGAACTCCATGTGTTGCCGACGTTGTGGTTCCGAAACGACTGGTCGTCGTGGATTGCCGAATCAAGCAGGGCCGCTAAGCGACCGACGCTCAAGCAGATCGAGGCACCCGCGGGCACGAGTGCGGTTCTGGCGGCGCATCCGCTGCTGGGTGACTTCATTCTTTCCTGCGAAGGCGAGGTACCGCTGCTCTTTACCGAGAACGAGACGAACAACGAGCGGTTGTTCCCCGGCCAGCCCAATGGCACTCCGTACGTCAAGGACGGCATCCACGACTGCATCGTGCAAGGTAAGCAGGGCGCGGTAAACCCTGGAAAGCAAGGCACCAAGGTTGCCGCACACCATCGACTGATGGTGGGGCCAGGCCAGTCAGCCACGGTGAAGCTGCGTCTGACCGGCCAAGCCGAGGCGGCGAAGAGCGGAAAAAGCAAAACCATCGCATCGAGCTTTGGCACCGAGTTTGACAAGATCGTGACAGCCCGTCTCCAGGAGGCGGACGACTTCTATCGCTCGGTGACGCCGCCTTCGGTGTCCCCGGATGCGGCAAGAGTGATGCGCCAGGCCCTCGCCGGCATGCTCTGGAGCAAGCAGTTCTTCTTCTTCGACGGTGACAGCTGGCTAGAGGAGCACCACTCCAACCCCCTGCACACTGGATATCGCAGTGCCCGGAACTCGGAGTGGTTCCACATGTTGAACGAAGACATCATTTCCATGCCGGACAAGTGGGAATACCCGTGGTATGCGGCCTGGGACTTGGCTTTCCACACACTGCCGCTCGGTATCGTTGATCCGGACTTCGCCAAACAGCAATTGGAGCTCATGCTGCGCGGCGTTTACCAGCATCCGAGCGGACAGATGCCCGCCTATGAATGGAATTTCAGCGACGTGAATCCCCCGGTCCACGCTTTTGCGACGCTCTTTCTGGTCAAGTCCTTGCAGGCCCAGGGCGGCGACACCGACGTTGATTTCATCAAGAGAACGTTCATGAAACTCTTGCTGAACTTCAACTGGTGGGTGAATCGCAAGGATCGCTTCGGCAAGAACGTGTTCGAGGGTGGGTTCCTCGGCCTCGACAACATCGGCGTGTTCGACCGCAGCTCGCCGCTTCCCACCGGCGGCTATTTAGAGCAAGCGGACGGCACTGCATGGATGGCCCTTTTCACCCAGAACATGTTGGAACTCGCGTTCGAGCTCACAGTCCACGACCCTGCGTACGAGGACATGGTGACAAAGTTCATAGAGCATTTCGCCTATATCGGCGCGGCCATGAACCGTCCCGGTCAGGAGGGGATGTGGGACGAAGAAGACGGTTTCTATTACGATCTGCTGCGCCTCCCCGACGGCAGCGCCAGGCGCCTCAAGGTGCGCTCGATGGTAGGACTCCTTCCACTGTGCGCCACAACGATCGTCGAGGCCAGTGCGCGGGAGCATGCTCCGAAGGCGATGGCTGAGCTCCTCGAGCGCCTGCGCCGGATGCCTAAACTCCTGGAGTCCATCCATCCCACGGGACCGGGACACCTTGGCGTTGCCGACCGGGGGATTCTGGCCTTGGTCAACCCGGAGCGGCTCCGCCGGATTCTGACGAAGATGCTCGATGAAAACGAGTTCCTGAGCCCATATGGCCTGCGTTCGCTTTCCAAATTCCACGAGCAGCACCCCTATGTCTTGCAGGTGCAAGGCCAGGAATACCGGGTGGACTATCTGCCGGCCGAGTCGAACACGGGCATGTTCGGCGGCAACTCCAACTGGCGGGGCCCGATCTGGATGCCGGTGAACGTGCTCATCATTCGGGCGCTGCTGAACTTCTATCTGTACTACGGCGACGACTTCAAGATCGAATGCCCAACGGGATCCGGCAAGCTGATGAACCTTTTCGAGGTGAGCAAGGAGATTGGGGAGCGGCTCACCCGTATATTCTTGCGTGATGAGCATGGCCGGCGACCCGTCTATGGCGGCACGGAGCAGTTTCAGAGCGATCCACGCTGGCGCGACCACATCCTCTTCTATGAATACTTTCACGGCGACAATGGTGCCGGGTTGGGCGCCAGCCACCAGACCGGCTGGACCGGACTCGTCGCCAAGCTCATCGAGGTCTACGGCGTTCTGGATCCCAAGCGGGCCCTGGAGGTTGGCAAGCAGGCCGCGTTCGCCGAGAAACCCCGCGCCGAAGTGGGCGCGTATGCGGCAGGGAACACTCGTGTCGCTGGATGACAGGAGGCTTCAGCCGAACGGCGAGGCCGGAGCCCCGGCCGGCAACAAAGGCAGCGTGGTAGCCTCCGGCGCCACGCTGGAAAAGCTGGTCGGCGGTTTGGAATTCGCCGAGGGACCGACTTGCGATGCGGAGGGCCACCTTTACTTCACCGATCAGCCCAACAACCGCATCCTGAAGTGGAGTGCGGAGGGCAAACTATCGACTTTCCTGGAACCAGCGGGCCGCGCCAACGGTATGTACTTCGCCCCGGGCGGCGACCTCATCGCCTGCGCGGACGAGAAGACGGAACTGTGGTCCATTGCGCCGGACCGCACGGTGACCGTGATCCTTGGCGAATATGCCGGCAAGCCCCTGAACGGCCCGAACGATGTCTGGGTGCGACCAGACGGCGCGATCTACTTCACCGACCCGTTCTACGCGCGGACCTGGTGGAACTACGGGGCGAGGCCGCAGGATGGGGAGCACGTCTACTTTCTGTCTGCCGATCGCCAACGCCTCGTGCGCGTAACCCACGACCTCGAGAAGCCCAACGGCATCATCGGGACGCCGGACGGCAAAATGCTCTATGTCGCGGATATCGGCGCGGGAAGGACCTACCGGTTCGACACGGCGCCGGACGGCAGCCTCGCCCGCAAAACGCTGGTATGCGAGCACGGCTCCGACGGCATGACGTTGGACAACGAGGGCAATCTCTACCTGACGGGCGACGGCGTCGCGGTGTTCGATAGCGCGGGTCGGCAGATCGATAAAATCGAGGTGCCCGGTGAGCGCTGGACGGGCAACGTCAGTTTCGGCGGCAAGAACCGGCAGACGCTGTTCATCGCGGCGAGCACCGGGCTCTACGGTGTCCGTATGCGCGTGACAGGCGCGAACGCAGCAAAATAATCAATGAGGACCACATGAAAGCCATCACCGTAGAACCGCACAAGTCGCAGACCGCACGCCTGGAGGAAATCGCCGAGCCGGACGCGCGGGTCGGATCGGTCCTCGTACAAGCCATTGCCGTTGGCGTTTGTGGGACCGACGTCGAGATCGTGGAGGGTAGCTATGGTTGGGCCCCGCGCGGCAAGACGCGCCTGGTGCTCGGGCACGAATCGCTCGGCCGGGTATTGGATCCGGGACCCAACTCCTCGCTGCAAAAGGGCGATCTCGTGGTCGGCATCGTCCGGCGCCCCGACCCCGTGCCTTGCCCCAACTGTGCGGTGGGCGAGTGGGACATGTGCCGCAACGGACAGTACACCGAGCGCGGCATCAAGGAGGTCGACGGCTACATGTCCGAGCGCTGGCGGATCGAGCCCGAATACGCCATGAAGATCGACGCCTCGCTAGGGATTCTTGGCGTGCTGCTCGAGCCTACGACGGTCGTCACGAAGGCGTGGGAGCAGGTTCGTGCGGTCGGCCAGCGGGCATTCTGGGAGCCGCGGACCGTGCTCGTGACCGGTGCCGGGCCGATCGGCCTGCTTGCGGCCCTCGTCGGCAGGCAGCACGGGCTTGAGGTCCACGTCCTTGATCGGGTCGAAGGGGGCTCCAAGCCGGAGCTCGTTCGTGCTCTGGGGGCGACCTACCACACCGGCACGGTCGCGGCGCTGGGCTTCGCGCCGGACGTGATCTTGGAATGCACCGGTGTCGGCCAGGTCGTCACCGACGCCATCATGGGGATCGGGGCCGGCGGTGTCGTGTGTCTAGCGGGCGTAGGGGCAGGCGGCTCCACGGTTGGCCCGGCCACGGCTGACATCGCTGCAGCCATAGTGCTCAAGAACAACGTTGTGGTGGGCAGCGTGAACGCCAACAAGCGGCACTGGTACAAGGCGGCAGAAGTACTGGCCCGCGCCGACCGCGCGTGGCTCACACGTCTCGTCACGCGTCGCGAGCCTCCGGAGGAGTTCATGCGCGCCCTGCAGCGGCAGCCGGAGGACATCAAGGTCATCATTCAGTTTGCGCAGGCATGATCCAGCCGGCCAGCCGCTCCGGCCTCGGCCTCTACGAAATCTGCTTCGCTCGAGGGCGCATCGTCCGTATGTGGTGATGATGACTACTTACTTCTTCGAGACCGGTTCAACCTTTATTGCAAGTGCCTCGGCATAGGTGATCTCGACCGTGTCGCCGACATTCACACCGGCAAGCTTCTCCGCTGACTGGACCGTGACCGTGCGCGTTTCGCCGGATGCACTCTTGAACGTCACCGACGGGGTCTTAGGGTTGATCGCGACGATCGCGACGGTCGCCACCACGGTCCTGCCGGCCGCTGCGCCCGGCTTCGAGCCGGTTTTGGCCGTCCCGCCCGCAGCTGTCATGACGGCTCCGGTCGCGCTGCCTCCCTTCTTCAGCTCGTAGGCGACCGCTTCCGTGTAGGTCGCCGTGATGACGTCACCCTTCTTGACCTGCGCGAGGTTCTTCACGGCCTCGTCTGCCACGAAGCTGTACTCCTTACCGTCCGCCGTCTTCAGGGTGACAGCGCGCGTCTTTTGGTCGATCTTCGCCACAGTCGCGGTCACCGTGGTAGCGCCAATCACCGCGCCGCCATTCATGGTCGCCGCCGGCTGCTGCGCCGTGGCGACGGTTGCAAGGCAAACGCTCCCCGCCATGCAGGCGGCTGTGAGCAGCGATGTGAATCGGTTCATCTTGAATTCTCCTGGTTAAGTCAACTGCTCACGGTATACGTCATCGCAAATTTTCGAACTCATCCAGTATCGGCGAGAATCCTGTCGACACAATTAGCGCTAGTACCTAGTCAATTGGGAAAAAATGGGGCACCGCATCGGTTCTCATCGACATTCTTCCATTCTGTAGACCTAGTGGAGCCCATCGTCGCGGTTTTGCTCGTAGGTATATGTACGCATTCGAACCCAGCGGGACTCCCATGCAGGGCAGCGTTCAAAATATTTTGGCCATGGCGATTACGTGGGACGAAGGTCCAATAGCCCGCTCAACTAGCAGGACCCAAGATTGCCCGCAGGACGGACGGGCCCGCGTAGGGACAGCCGACTCGGTATCGAGGATACCATTTGAACAACCAGAGATATCCAACTATGAACGTCGGCACTTCCATTATTGCGCTTGCAATCTCGGCGATTCTGATCGGAGCTGCGCCGTTCGCCGCGCGCTCGCAAACGACCACTGCGGCTGCGACAACCGCCCCCGGTAAGGCTGGGGCGATCCAAACCGTCAAGATGACCGCCACCGTGGTATCGATCGACCTGGCCAGCCGTGACCTGGTGCTGACCGATTCGAAGGGCAAGATGCACAAGGTCAATGTGAGCGATCAAGCGAGGAATCTGGATCAGGTGAAAGTCGGAGACAAGGTGACCGCCGAATACACCGAAGCGATTTCCTTGGAGCTCAAGAAGCAGGGCACTGCCGATGCGCCGCCGGGGCCGGCGACTGTGCAAGAAGCCGTGTCCCGCTCGCCCAAAGGCGCGAAGCCGGGCGGGGTGGTCGGTCGCCAGGTGACCGCTCTTGCTACGGTCGTGGCGGTCGACACCAAGAAGCAATTCGTCACTCTGCGCGGTCCCCAGGGCAACGAGTACGATGTTGAGGTGCTCGACCCGGCGCAGCTTAAGGCCGTGACCAAGGGCGACCATGTCGAGATAGTCTATACCGAGGCGCTCGCCATTTCGGTGACGTCGGCGCCCGGCCCGCATTAGCGGGCGCGCCGGGACCTGCATACAATTCTCGGCATTCTTCCAGGTGGAGCGGCGTAAGGAAGCAATGGCATGAGGTTGTTTCTGTGGCGCTCATTTCTGAGCGGACTGTTCGTCGTTCTGCCGGCGACAATTATCGTCTTCGTCATCACGCGCTTAGTCGCCACGATTCGCGTCACCTTGCATTCGATCGTGGGAGCGCCACCACTGGCAGCGATATTCCACGGACAGTGGGCCGTTGAGTGGGCCGTGTTGGCTTTGCTTCTCGTGTGTTTCGTAATCGGGCTGGTGCTGAATCTACCATCCATCCAGGGCGTGATCACCGCGGCCGACAGGTCGCTGACGAGGCGCCTTCCAGCCTACAACATCCTTCGCGGTTTCGAAGCAGGCTGGATGGGTCGGACCGGATGCAGGCACACGCAAGCTGCGCTGGTCGAACTCGATGGGACACTCGCCCCCGCGTTTGTCGCCGAGGAATTGCCAGACGGGCGCTACGTCGTATTCGTACCGTCGGTACCTAGCGCCCGCGAAGGGACCATCTGCGCCATCACACCTGATCGCGTCCATTTGATCGACGCGAGTGCCCGGGAGGTCGTCCATTGCATTCACGCCTGGGGGATGGGTACCGGGGAATTGATCAAGAAAATGCAAAAGACCTAGTGCATACATCGATGTCGAGAGTTTAGAGACAGCGGGCTTCTTTCGTACCATTTTTCGCTGTTCCTTTAGGAGTTTACGCCATGCTGCCAGACAACAGACAAACGATACCTTCTCCTATTGCCGATGGTGATGTCACCAGCCTTGGCAAGGCGTTCAAGCCACAACTGGCGCAACACCCGACCCAATCTGGCGTTCGCCTGCTGGGCAACGGACTGGATGCGTTTGTGGGGCGCGCGGTGTGTGCGCGTTTGGCCGAGCGCCGTATCGACGTGCAGTACTACATGTTTCATCAGGACACCGTTGGCCGGCTCTTGATCAAGGAGCTTCTTGCCGCGGCAGACCGGGGTGTACGGGTGCGCATGCTGATCGACGACATGTACGGCGAAGACGGAGATGATGTCTGGTGCGTTCTCAACGCGCACCCTGACATCGAAGTGCGGCTGTTCAATCCCTTCTTGCGCGGACGTTCGAAGAATCTGCAATTCGTTACCCGGCTGAATACGGTGAATCACCGCATGCACAGCAAGACCTTCACCGTGGATAACCAGCTTTCGATTGTCGGTGGCCGCAATATCGGTGACGAATATTTCGACGCGGATAAGAATCTTGCGTTTGCCGATTTGGATGTGATGGCGATTGGACCGGTTGTGGCGGACGTATCACAAGCGTTCGAGCAGTATTGGAACAGTGAACCCGCCCGCCCGGTTGCCACACTGATGGCGCCTCCGGCGTCGAGCGCCCTGGAGAAGCTGCGCAGCGATCTGACCGAGTTCTACCAGCAGAAGCAGACATCGGTCTATCTCGGCGCCTTGAACAATTCCGCATTCGCTGAATCACTCAGGAGCAAAACGATCGGGTTCAGCTTTGCGCAAGCGAAGATCATTCACGACTCCCCCGAAAAGCTGATCAGAGGCGAGGGTTGGAAAGAGGAACTGCTAATGTCGCAGCTGGCGCCCTATGTGCAGCATGCGACCGTGGAGTTCGTCCTGGTTTCACCATACTTCGTACCCGGTCAACGGGCCGCTGATGCTCTGTGCGACTTGAGCAAGAAAGGCGTGCGGGTGCGAATCTTGACCAACTCGCTGGTTTCCAATGACGTTGCCGCGGTTCACGCTGGATATATGCGGCACCGAAAACAGCTCCTGCGAAGCGGCGTCGAACTGTACGAATTGAATGAACAGATCAAGAAGCAGGAGGGCGAGCGGTTTACCTGGCTCCCGGGACTGAGCAAATCGAGTTTGCATGCCAAGACCATGACGATTGACAGGAAGATGATGTTTGTAGGCTCGTTCAACTTCGATCAGCGATCGCTATACATCAACAATGAGATCGGGATCCTGTTCCATGAACCGGGGTTGGCCGCCAACGCCTCTGACCGCTTCAATGAATATGTTGATCGGGTGGCATTCAGAGCGGAGGTAGGTTCAGGCGAGAATGGCAACACGTCGCTGAAATGGACTGGAACGGAGGCCGGCAAAAGGATCGTCTTCGACCACGAACCCTACGCGGGGTTCTGGAGGAGACTGAGCGTGAACGCGATGCGAATACTGCCGATCGACGCGATGCTGTAACAACATCTCCAGGAGCGTGTGTCGATTTCCTGCAATGATTCAGGAGAGTCGGTCGATCACTTTCAAGCGATCCGTCGCCGCGGCATCCGTGACTGTGTCGGGATGCGATTGGCGAAACGCGCGGTTCCGCACCAGCTCGATGTGAACGCGCAAGTGATAGACAAATTGTGCAAATGACGCCGGCACCCGCAGTTGATTGGCGCTCTGCTCGAGCCGCTCCAGCCGAGTCTGCACGTTTCTCGATGCTGTTCCGTCGCTGCTCTCCAACTCTGACTCGATTAACTTGAGGTCTCCGTACATCCGAAAGATTGGGCGTAGCACACTCCAGCTGTACAGCGCCGGAGCAAAGCTGAGCACCGGATAAGCGATTGCGATCACGGGAATCAGCAGCACCAGTAAGCGGCTGGTGAGAACCGCGAGCCAGAACGGCAGGTAGCGCTGCAAGAAGGGAGGACCAGTCTTGTAGAACTGGCGCGCTTCATCGGACAGCGGCAAATCGCCGCGCTCAGCTGCCGGAAACTGCCCTGCCACCTGGAACAGGTCCGGCGCCGAATGGATCTCCGTGGCCGCTTTCAGCAACAGGTACTGGAGGGCGGGATGCAGGTCACGCCGAATAATCAAGCTGGCCTTCAGTGCGATAAGATTGACGTCGGCAGGTGGGCGGTTCGTCGCCATGTTGCCCACGCCGGCGGGCAGGACCAATTTACTTAGATAGGGATTGAGGGCGATATAGGCATCAGCCCGCGCGACTTCCACGACATCGATATCAGAAGATGCCAGGAGCTCGCGAACCCCTTCTCCATCCCATGACGTGACCATGGTCGCGGCATCGATGTCCCTCCGCAGCAGGGCCTTGCTGGCTTCCCTAGCGGACAAAGCCAGCAGCTCCGCGAAGGTTTGATCGACGCCATTCAACGCCAGGAACCGGACAGATAACACCCGGCTTCCCTCGCCTTCGCGGCCGATTGACACCTTCTTCCCTCGTAAACCTTCGAGATGCTGCCCGATCGGCACCCGCGAGAAGAGCCAGAACGGCTCAAAGAACATATTTCCGAGGGACTCCAGGCTAGGCGACTGGATATCGGTGGTGAGTCCACCTTGCGCGAAGGCAACACTGACGTCCGAGCGAGTATCGTTCAGTCGCCGCAGGTTCTCCACACCTCCCGCCGACGGTACCAGTCGCAGATCCACCCCCGAACGCTTGAGAATCGTCTGGTAGCGGCGGCCCAGCCGGTCGTAATCGCTTCCCGGCGTTCCGGTGCCCATAACTACGACTCGAGGCGGAAGGGGTCCGAGCCAGATCACTGTGGCAGCCAGGGCCGACAGAATCAGCACACCGGCAAGGGCGTAGAACCACCGTGCCGGTTTCCCGAGAAACAAATTGCGGCTTGGCATGTGCTATTTCGAGGGGGAGTACGCTACTGCAATACCCCCAACGCCTTCACCGAGTAGAGTATGATTCGCAGGCCCAGTGCCACCTGAATGACGCTGAGAACGGCGCCCAGGACCTGCAGCAGCGCACCCATCCACGGCCGCATGTGCCGGGCCACTAGCATCACGATCAGATTCATAAGCATGATCGCCAGCACGACTGCGCCGATGATCAGCCGACCTTGTTCATTCGGACTGAGCGCGAGAAATACAATGAGCGTCGCGATACCATAAGGGGTGACGATCGTCGGGAATGCAAGGGGCGACAACGCCATGTCTAAAGTCGGCACCGAGGCCGGTTCCGCACCTTTCTCGCGCGGCGGCGTTGGTGAAGAGAACTCACGCAGCACCTGACCAAGCGCCACGAGAAAGAGTATGAGGCCGCCGGAAAGCGCCAAAACAGGCAATGAAATGTTGTAACTTCTCAGCACGCTTTCGCCGAGCAATGCCGCGACCAGCAAAATTAGACTCGCAAAAAGGGTCGATCGCACAGCGGTTCGGCGCATGAATGCAATATCTGTTCCTTTTACGATCTTCAAAAACGGTCCGATGATCTTGAACGGCCCGAGCATCAGAAACAGGAATGTGAAGATCTGCGCCACCGGATACTGTCTCGGCTGCATCAGATCGGTGATGGCTTCTGCGGACCATGCGGCATGGGTATGGGTCAGCCAGCCGGCACCCATGAGGAGCGCCGAGGCGAGACTCGCCCGCGGCCATTTGCTTCTTCCGCGCGAGACCTGAGGGAATCGCCAAGTATAGGAGAGACTCATAAGGGTCCTTTACTCTATGTGTGCAGCGGCCGTTCGGCCAAAGGGCTCAAGTGGCGGAGGCATATAGAAACACCACCGATCGCGGTCCCACCTGATAGGTGCCGCCGGGCGTCGTCTTAGCTTTTTGCCATTCGACGATGTCCTCCGGTGCCGGCAGAGACGTGTCAATCCAGCGCCGCCACGGAGCAGCTGTCTGCGGCAGTTCGAAATCCAGCGCCTCCCAATAGGCGTTTAGCATAAGGTGAACGATCGTCGGTTCGGTTTGCATCTTGACCGAGAGTGCGATGCTGTGTGATTCCTCGCCCCAGTCCGGCTGACCCAGTTTCACCCCGTGCCACGACTTGTCCGCGGCCGCGATCAGCTGGTTCAAGCTCAGCCTCCGATCCTCGTGCCCGACGTCACGCAGGAGCCGCCGCGCCGCGAGCAGCGCGACAAACCGCTGCACGTCCGCGTGCTTGTCGAGCAGCGACCAATCGAACCAGGTCGACTCGTCGTCGCGGCAGTAGGCGTTGTTGTTTCCGCGTTGCGTACGCCGCGCCTCATCCCCCATCAGGATCATCGGCACGCCGAGCGCGAGCAGGGTCACTGCGAGGAAGTTCTTCACCTGCCGGTTGCGCAGCGCCTCAACCGCGGGGTCGTCGCTTGGACCCTCGATGCCGCAGTTCCAGCTGCGGTTGTCGTCCGCCCCGTCGCGATTCTGTTCGCCGTTCGCCTCGTTGTGTTTGCGCTCATAGGACACCAAGTCGTTGAGCGTGAAGCCGTCGTGGCAGGTCACGAAGTTGACGCTTTGCTCCGCCTCGCGGCCTTTTTGTCCATAGACCTCCGGGCTCCCCAGCATGCGGTCGGCAAAGCAGCCGAGTGACCCGGGCGCTGCGCGAAAGAAGTCGCGACAGTCATCACGAAAGCGGCCGTTCCATTCCCGCCAGGCGTCGCCAACAAAGTGCCCCACCTGGTACAACCCGGCTGCATCCCATGCTTCGGCGATCAGTTTCGTTCCGGCGAGTGCCGGGTCGGTCTCGATGTCCCAGAGCACCGGGGGGTTCGGCAGCACTCGTGCGTCGGAGTCGCGCGACAGGATCGAGGCGAGATCGAAGCGGAATCCGTCGACGTGCATCTCGCTCACCCAGTAGCGCAGGCTATCGACGATCATGCGCCGGACAATGGGGTTATTGGCGTTGAGCGTATTGCCGCAACCGGAATAATCCGCATAGCGGGCTCCGTCCTGTTCCAGGAGGTAGTAAGTCGGATTGTCGATCCCGCGCAGGCAAAGCGTGGGCCCGCCCTCGCCGCTCTCTGCCGTGTGATTGAACACAACGTCGAGGATCACCTCTATCCCCGCGCGGTGCAGGGCCTTGACCATGTCGCGGAACTCGTCCACGGGGCCGAGCAGTTCCTTGCGCGAACTGTAGCCGCGGTGCGGGGCGAAGAACGACACCGGCTGATACCCCCAATAGTTCACCAACCCAGGTGGACACGCCTGAGCGTCAAACTGGAACACGGGCAGCAATTCAACCGCCGTGATGCCCAGCGAGCGCAGGTAGGGGATCTTATGAACCAGCCCGGCATAGGTCCCGCGAATATTCTCGTCCACGCCGGAGGTCGGGTGGCGAGTGAACCCGCGCACGTGCATTTCGTAGATGATCGTGCGTGCTGAAGGCCGGTGGAGCGGCGCATCCCCCTCCCAATCGTAGGAGGCCGGGTTTACCACCACGCTCTTCATCGCCGTGCCGGCGTTGTCGCCCCCGCCGCTCGCGGCCTCACGGCTGTAGCTTTCCGGGACGACAACCTCCCGGCCGTACGGGTCAAGCAAGATCTTCGCGGCGTCAAAGCGCAGCCCGCTCCCCGGCATGCACGCGCCGGAAACGCGATAAGCATAGATCTGTCCGGCACGAACAGCCGGTACGAAGACGTGCCAGTAGTGGTAAGTCCGGTTCGCGACGGGATCGAGCGCGATCACGCGCGAGGGCCGGGCATCGTCTGCTCGATCGAAAAGCACCAGTTCCACACCCGTGGCACTACGGGAGTAGAGGCTGAAGTTGACGCCCTCCTCTGCCACCGAGGCGCCGAGCGGGGCGCTTTGCCCGGTATTTTCACGTAGAACCATGGCAGCGGTTATGTTCGCGCGACCACACGGTGTTGGTCGCCGGTCGCCGCATTCGATGCGGGAGACTTCCCGGCCGCGGATTTCGAGCCGGCTTCAGCTGCGCTTGTCGGCGGTGCAAATACTTGCATGAGCCTGGCGATGACGCCACTCCACCCCGTTTGGTGGCTCGCGCCCAAGCCCGCGCCGCTGTCTCCATGAAAGTATTCATAGAAGGACAGACAATCTCGCCAGTATGGATCTTCCTGGAACTTGCTTGCTCCCCCGTAGACGGGTCGCCGGCCCTCTGCGTCCCTCAGGAAGATGGTCGTCAACCGGCGAGCGAGTTCCTCGGCGACTTGCCGCAGATTCATATGCCGACCCGAGCCCGTCGGGCATTCGATCGTGAATTTGTTGCCGTAGTACTCGTGGTACCGCATCAGGGCGCGGATAATCAGAGCGTTGATCGGCATCCAGACCGGGCCGCGCCAGTTGGAGTTGCCGCCGAATAGTCCGCTGTCGGACTCCGCCGGCAGATAAGAGACCCGGCTGACCTGACCACCGGCCGAGATGACATACGGATGATCGGCGTGATAGCGCGAGATGGAGCGCAGGCCGTGCGGACTGAGAAACTCGTTCTCGTCGAGCATCTTCCCGAGCACTCGGCGGAGCCTCTCCTCGTTCATGATCGACAACAGGTGCCGGCCGTCGACACCGATTCGCCGCGGATCGTGGATCGAGACCGCCAGCTCGGGCCGCTCTCCCAGGAACCACCCGAAGCGCTCCTGGATTTCAGGGAAATTCGCGCATTGCTCCGCCTCGAGCGTGGTGGCTGCGCACAGGGGCAGCAGTCCCACCAGCGATCGGACCTTGAGTCGCTGGGCGGATCCGTCGGGCTGCCGCAGCAGGTCGTAGAAGAAGCCATCCTCCTCATCCCACATGCCCGTGCCTTCGCCCAGCTTGTCCATCGCGGAGGCGATCCACAGGAAGTGCTCGACGAACTTCAGCGCCATTTCCTTGTAACTTGGATCGCTCATCGCAAGTTCCGCGGAGATTTCCGCCATGTTTTGACAGAACAGCGCCATCCAGGCGGTGCCGTCGGACTGCTCCAGGTATCCGCCGCCGGGCAGCGGCGCGCTGCGATCGAATGGACTGATGTTGTCGAGGCCGAGGAATCCGCCCTCGAAAACGTTGCGTCCGGTCCGGTCGACGCGATTCACCCACCAGTTGAAGTTCAGAGTCAATTTGTGGAAGCAGCTCTTCAGCCACTCGGTGTCGCCCACCCCGGTCTGAATCTTGTCGAGGCGGTACGTAAAGATCGTGGACCACGCATGCACCGGAGGATTGACGTCGCCGAAGTTCCACTCATAGGCAGGCAGCTGGCCATTGGGGTGCATGTAATGCTCTTGCAGCAGCAGTTTGAGCTGCTGCTTGCCGAATTCAGGGTCCACCAGGGTCAGCGCCAACACATGGAATGCAAGATCCCAAGCGGCATACCAGGGATACTCCCACTTGTCCGGCATCGAAATGATGTCCGCGTTATCCATGTGGTGCCAGCGGTCATTGCGCGGGGCGGCCTTGCGCGTCGGATTGAACGGGTCCGAGCCGTGTTCCTTGAGCCATTGATGGACGTCATAGAAGTAATACTGCTTGGACCACAGCATTCCCGCCAGCGCTTGGCGCATGACGTTCGCGCCGTCGGCACTCAGCGAGGCCGGAATGATCGTGCCGTAGAACTCGTCCGCCTCGCGCCGCAGGCGGTCGACCTGGCGATCGAAGTCGTCGCCGAATGCGCTCCGCGG
Organism: uncultured Gammaproteobacteria bacterium; assembly: GCA_963811115.1. Lineage (GTDB taxonomy): Bacteria > Pseudomonadota > Gammaproteobacteria > Steroidobacterales > Steroidobacteraceae > Bog-1198. The sequence goes on along the minus strand of CAWEQB010000012.1, from coordinate 691,258 downwards.
CACACGTTTGGCGGGTGCGAGCGCAGCAGGCGCCACATCGGACAGCCGCAGGCGCACCACCTGGGACTCGCCCGGACCGATGGTCAACCGGTAATGAGCCGCGACGATGGTCCCGTTCTGGTCCGGGTTCACCGCGTCTTTTCGTCCGTGGACGATGGCGTTGTTGATCCCGTCCTTGACGTACCGCGACGTGTTCGGGGTACCGTAGATCCGCTGCGAATTCGTCTCGTTCTCGGTGAACAGCAGCGGTACGTCGCCCTCGCAGTAGAGATAGCGCGTGCCCAGCAGCGGGTGGTCGACCCGGACGGCTCGGTCGCCCGTGCGATCGGCGACCTGCGCGAGCCGCGGGCGCTTCGCGTCGGCATGCCAAGACCACTCGTTGCGGAACCACAGCTTAGGCAGCAGGTCGAGGATGGCGGAGTCCGGCCCACGGTTGTGAACCGTGCAGCTGATCAAAATGTCCTCCGGCGAGGCCTTCGCGTATTCCACGAACACGTCGAAGTAGCGGTCCTGGTCGAATACGCCGGTATCAATGAGCTCGTACTCGAACTGATTCCGGCCCCGCAGGTGGTTGGTGCTAACCAGATCGTCATACGGATAGGCCGCCTGCGGGTATTTGTACAGATAGCGCATGTACGAGTGAGTGGGCGTGCAATCAAGGTAAAAGTAGTACTCCTTGACGTCCTCCCCGTGGTTGCCCTCGGCATTGGTAAGTCCGAACAGGCGCTCCTTCAGGATCGCGTCCTTGCCGTTCCACATCGACAGCGCGAAGCACAGCAGTTGCCGGTCATCGCAAATGCCGGCCAGCCCATCCTCGCCCCAACGGTAGGCCCTGGACCTCGCCTGGTCGTGGCTGAAGTAGCTCCAGGCATCGCCCCCTTCGCTGTAGTCTTCGCGGACGGTCCCCCATTGACGCTCGCTCAAGTAGGGTCCCCATTTTTTCCAGCTGACGCCCGCTCCGCGGGCCTCGTTGAGCCGTCTCTGCTCTGCACCGTTGGTGGTATTCATGTGTTATTCCTTTGTCATGTGACTCGGCCCGGATTGTCTGATCGCCGACACGCCGGGCCGATCGGCGCGTTGTCGCGCACACGATGGGCACAGTTCACGGTCCAGCGTGAGCGCCATGTGCGCCGGCAGGCGCTGGCGGATGAAATCCCGGTGCGCAGGTGTCTGCGTCGCTGCGCCGCAATTGCTGCAGACGAGCAGCGGCTGTTCGCACACGACAGTACCAGTGATGATCGTGCGACGCATGCCATCCCGGTCCTCGAGGCGGATCGCTCCGGTCGGACAGACCTGCGTGCAGGCGCCACAGCCAATGCAGCGCTCCGCAGGGCGCGCGAAGTCGAAATAGGCTAGCCGGCCCGCCGAGGTGTCGCCCATGCGCAGCGCTTCGACGCCCATCTCGCTGCACGCAGCCATGCACAGGCCGCAGCCGATGCACACGTCGCAGCGCAGGCAGCGGCGCACCTCATCCTGCGCCATGGCGTCGGTCAAGCCCTGCTCGATGCGGACGAAGTTCCCTTCGCCAAGCACTTCTTCCACGCTCTTCTCGGGCATCATCGCGCGCCGCCGATGGCTGCGATCCTGTGCCTCGACCACCAGCGGGATGACTTCGGCGCGGCGGATCGGTTTGCCAACCGTCTTGTCGATCGGCGTGCCGCGCAGCCACGCGTCGATGGCGGCCGCGGCGATCTTGCCCGCCCTGATCGCTTCCACGGCGGTGCGCGGACCCTGCTGCGCGTCGCCGCCGGCGAAAACGCCCGGCACCTTGGTCATTAGCGTCTTCGGATCCGCCGCGATAAAGCCGCGCGTGTTCTCGACCTCGCTGCCGGCGAGGATCGCGAGGTCGGTGCCCTGGCCCGTGGCCAGCAGTACATGATCGGCCGCGAGCGTCAGCAAACGCGCGGTGTCGAACTGTGGATTGAACTTGCCGCTGTCGTCCTTCACGCGCTCGCAGAATTGAAAGACGACTTCGCCTTCCTCGTCGATGCGCAGCGGCCCCCAGCCCGCCCGCACCTGCACGCCTTCGGCCACCGCCTCCTCGATCTCGTGCGGGCTGGCCGGCATGTCGCGCCGTTTCTCCAGGCACACCATGTCGACCTGCTGCGCGCCCTTGCGCAACGCGGTCAGCGCCACGTCGATCGCCACGTCGCCGCCCCCGATGACCACGACGCGGGGCCCGACGCGAACGCGTTCACCGCTGCTCACGGAACGCAGGAAGTCGATGCCACCCAGCACGAACGGCAGATGCACGCCTTCAATAGGCAGCAGGCGCGCCATCTGGGTGCCGAGACCGAGGAAAACGGCGTCATAGTTCTTGCGGAAAGTCTCCAAGCTGCCGACCTTGGCGCTGGTGTGGATCGGGATGCCCAGCACCCGGATCTGCTCGAGCTCCTGCTCGAGCAGATCCGGCGGCAAGCGATATGCCGGAATGCCGTAACGGAGCATGCCGCCGGCCTTTTCCTGCGTCTCGAAAATCTCGACCTGGTGGCCGTAGGTGCGAAGATAATAGGCCGCGGTGAGGCCGGAGGGACCGGAGCCGATGATGCCGACCCGCTTGCCGGTGTCAGCCGCGATCTTGGGCTTGGGGTAGCCGCCGTCGGCCAGGCAATGCTCGGCTGCCTTGAGCTTCAATGGCCGGATGAATACCGCGCCATTACCGCTGGCACGCACGCAGGCCGATTCGCAGGGTGCTGGACAGACCAGACCGCAAACCAGCGGCAACGGGTTATCGAGCCGGATGGTCGCGATCGTTGCCTGATAGTCACCGCGACCCAGATGAGCCATGAAGGTCGGGATGTCGATGTTCGCCGGACAGGTGCGGTGGCAGGGCGCGGCGTTGCGCTCCAGGCACAGCCCCTCGGGACACGACTCCCGTCGCGCATGCTGCTCCCATTGCTTGCGGAAGTAGCGCAATGAGGAGCCCAAGGGCCATGCCGCGGCAAGGCCCTGGGCAGCGAGATCGAGCGCCAGCTCGTCGAGGGAGGCGAGGTGAGTGTCGCAGCCGCGCCCGAGGCTGATCTCGGTGACCAGGCGTGCGGCGCGCGCCAGCAGTCCGCGCACGCGCGCTGCCTGGCCCTCGGCACCCTGCCAATGGCGATACAGCGCGCGCCCTGTCTGCTTGACCAGGCACACCCCGGGCGCCATCACCATCAGTGTCGATGGCGTGGGGATTATGCCCGCTTCAGTGAGCGCCAGCGGGTCACAGGACAGGTCGGTCCGCGACAGTGGCAGGAAGCCGCCGAGGCCGTCGTCGAACACCACCACCGGATCCTCGCCTTCCACCTCGACCCCGCCGCCCCACTTGTCGATCTGCTGGCGCAGGTTGCCGGATCGAACCAACTCGACCACGCCGCGCTGCTTCATGCCCCGCCGCAAAGTGAGCAGCGACGCATCGGGACCCGATGCGTCCGCGAACAGCAAGGCGATGCGGCACCATGTCTCGGGAGTGTGGACCAATCGCGCTCCGTCAGAAGGCGGGCCCTCGCCCCAGCAGCTCGGCTTGCAATTGCGCACCACGTCGATGCGTTTGCGCGGACTCGACACACGCGCCAGCTCTCGAATGGCATCCACGACGTTCAAGAACCCGGCCTCGCGGCCGTTCAGCGCGGCGGGCAAGCGCAACTCGACCGCGCTGCTATTGCGCAGGCCGGCCGCGATCAGAAGCCCCTCGGTCAGCAGCCACGTGGCGCCGGCGAGAACCGCCGCAGCGCCAAGGGCGCGCTCATCGAAACTGGTGGCGTCGATTACCAGCACCGACGGGCCATGACCCCGCAGAAAGTGGCGCCAAGCGAGATGGACGGGCTGACCCGCCGGCGCACATTCGGAGAGCCCCGCCTGTTGCACGAACTGCAGACGCTGCAGCGGGGTCAGTGACCGCGCCTTGTTGAAGCCGGGGAGCGATGCGCTAAGCGTCGCTGCCGGCGGAACGGCACCGAGCGCAGCCGCGTTGGCTTCGAGCCAGGCAGGCAACGGCTGGCTGTCGGTCATCGGGCAACCTCGCAAGGCGTCCTCATTCACCGCGCTGCCCCTCTGTTCCTCGCGGCGGCGTAGCACCGGGCGCGCCGTCGAGCGGCTCGGCCATCAGCAGACGTGCGTAGCGCTCCCGGCGCGGGTCGGGCACGTCGTTGGCTAGCCCGAACGAGAGGCAGCCGGTCACGCACTTGGTGACGCAGGCCGGCTGCAGCCCCGCATCGACGCGATCCATGCAGTAGTCGCATTTGACCACTTTGTTCGTGGCGGGGTCCCATTGCGGCACACCCCAGGGACAAGCGGAGATACAGCTTTTGCAGCCAATGCAAAGCGTCGACTGTACGAAAACGATGCCGTCCTTTTCGCGCTGCTGCATCGCGCCGGTCGGGCATGCCTTGACGCACCAAGGCTCTTCGCAATGGAAGCAGGGCATGAAGACATGACGCATCCGCGGCTGCCCGCCGACGTCGACGGGATCCGAGGAGACGATCTTGCAGGGGGCTGGCCCCGGACCGAGACCCTTGTTGGTCTTGCAGTGCACTTCACAGGCTTGGCAGCCGATGCAATTGGGCTCATCGTGGTGCAGCGCGTAGATGCTCATCGCAGCCCTCCCATCGGCGCCGCCAACCTGACCCGGACGATCGTCTCGGTCAGGGCACAGCCCCCGCCCGCCGGATCGAACTCGTGAAGCTTTCCGTGTTGCAGGCGCTGGTCGGCCACACCGACGCCGAAGGCGCGGGTGGCAACGGGCACGGTGGCGCCATAGCCGTGCAGCATGAACACCGCCTCGGGATGGATCCAGGGCGTGACCTTCGCCTTCAGACGCCCGACGTACGCTCCGCCGCCGTCGACCTCGACCTCGTCACCGTCACCAATCGCGAGCGGTCGCGCCCGGTCAGGATGGATCCACAGTTCCTGCTTCGGTGCGATTTCGCGCAGCAACGGGTTGTTCAGGGACTGGCCGTGCGCCAGTGTGGCCGGCCGGCCGAACAGCAGCGTGAAGCGATCGCCGGTAGGCGCCACCTTGTCCTCATAGGCCGGCAGGCTCAAGAGTCCTCCCTGCTTGAGCATCGCGCTGTCGATCTCGATCTTGCCACTCGGTGTCGGGAACTTGAGCGCCTCGCGCGCGGTGAGCTTGGGCTCGGCGGCCAGGGTCACCACGCCTGACTCGCGCATCTCGGCGATGGTGATGCCGGTGCCCTCGAGCTGGTAATTCCACAGCTCCTCGATCGACTCGAAGTCGAGCGCTTCCTTCACGCCCATGCGTCGCAGGATTTCGCGGAAGATCCACCAGGCAGGGCGGCTGTCAAAGCGCGGGGCGATCGCCTGATCGCGCATGATGAACATCGGGATCGGACCGGGGAGTCCGGCCAGGATATTGGCCCGCTCGAGGTAGGTCGACTCGGGCAGGATGACGTCCGAGTACCAGCCGGTCTCCGAATAGCGCACATCGATCGAGACCAGCAGTTTGAGCTTGTCTAGAGCGTGCTTCATTGCATCGGCGTCGGGCAGGCTTGTCAGGGGGTCATGGCGGTAAGCGATGTAGGCGCCAACGCCGTAGGGCTGCGCCGTTTCCATGGCGGCGAATAGCTCGTGGACCATGCCGATGCTCGGGTCCCACGAGGGCCGTGTCGTCCCCGCCCCATCCACGCGCGGCTCGGTCGCCTTGGGCACGCGTGCAAGCAGTGGCTTCAGACTCTTGCGCCCGAAGTACTCGGGCGACTTGGCCATCACCAAGCCCCCGGGCAGCTCGATGTTGCCCATCAGCACGTTCAGGATCAGCGAGCTGCGGCTGACGTAGAACGACTGCTTGTGCCGCGCGGTCATCCAGCCCGGATGGAAGATCACCCGCGGACGCTGGCCGGCGATCTCTTCGACGAATGCGCGCAATTGATCGGCCGGCACGCCGGTATGCGGCTCCTGCCACTCCGGCGTAGTGTTCTCGACCGATTTGCGCAGCACATCCATTCCAGTGACGAAGCGGGCGACGAATTCCTCGTCGTAACAATGCTGCTTCAGCACTTCATGGATGATGGCCAGATTCAGCGCGTAGTCACTGTTCGGACGCACCCGCCAGTAGCGCGTGGCCTTGCACGCCGTGCGGCTGGCGCGCGGATCGATGTAGGTGACGCGCATGCCTTTGGAGACCGCGTCCATGAAGGCCTTTGCCTCCTTGACCATCAACGATTCGATGATGTTGCGGCCGTACAGCACCAAGTGCTTGGTATTCTTCAAGTCGGGCACCAGAGCCAGATGGCTGAAGCCGAAGAGGGTCCGCGAGGCGTTGTGGACATTGCCGCCGCATGTGGCATCGTGGCTGAAGTAGTTCGGCGAGCCGAGCGCAGCCACGAACGTGCGCGTCAGATCGATGAAAGGGCCGCCGCGGTCGGACAGTGCGATGCCCCGCGGCCCGAACGCCTCCACCGTTTCGCGGAGCTTGTCGGCGACGTGGTCGAGCGCCTCGTCCCAGGACGCGCGCCGCCACTGACCGCCGCCTCGCGCGCCTATGCGGATCAGAGGCGTCTGCGGCCGCTCGTCGTCGTACTCGAACGGCACTCCGGCCGATCCCTTGGCGCACAGGCTGGCGCCCAGCGCGGCGTCGTGGCGGTTGCCTTGCAGCCAGGCCACTTTCCCGTCGTCGACCGTCACTTCGATCGGACAGCGCACGGCGCACATGCCGCACAGGCTGTAGACGGTGCGTCGGCCGGGTGCGCCCACACCGGATGCATTCTGGGCCATGGTCGCTGCCATCGCAGTCTCCTGTCTTTAGTTTCAGCGACCCGTCGATCTGCCGCGCTCGACTGCGCCCTAGGCCGCGGCGAGCTTCCTGCCGAATGAGCGCACCTTGAACGCAAGGACCACGACGATGACACCGAAGATGATGGCGTACATCCCGATGACCCAGAGCACCGCGAGCGCGCCCGCTCCCGGCCGCGACATCAGCATCATGCCGAACGCGATAGAGATGAGGCCGCCGAGCACGAGGAGCCATTCACCATCGATCTCCTTGCGCAGACGGATTGCCGCCACGATCTGCAGAGCACCGGTAGCGATCGCCCAGATCGCGATGTAGAAGAGCAGCACCACCGCGGTAACCCCGGGCGCCACGAACGTCACGATTCCGACGCCAACGCCCACCAAGCCCCACAACAGCAGCACAATCCAGTGGTCAAGCTCCTTGCGTTCCGTCACGGCGGTCCACACGCCGAGGACGCCGTCAGCCAGCACGTAGATGCCGAAAAACATCACCAGCACCGCGAGCGTGACCCCGGGCTGCGTACAGGCCAGCACTCCAAACGCGATCGCCAGCACGCCGCGAAGCAGCAACAGCCACCAGTTCTTCGAAAGTATGTCGGCAATCGAGCCCCTTAACGTAATCATGAATGGTCTTCCTTGAATAACTACTGAGGATCCAGGACATTGCGCTCGAACATGATATTCGCGCCTCGAATCGTTCATAAAATCCTAGTGAAGATCCCCTTGCATTACTATTAGACAGAGTACCTATGGGCCAGTGGCTATCCCCTAGTACTAAAGATCCGTCGGGTTCCAAACAATTGTTGGCGACACAAAGCGATGATCTGCGAGGGCATCGTGTACGGCTGTGATGAGGTCGGAAGCCAGGCGCGCTTTAATGACGTAAGCGGCGCCCCCCGATTGCAGTGCGGCACGCACGTAATCCGGGTCTTCGTGCACGGTGAGGAACACAAGCTTTGCGCGGCACCCGAAGCGCTTGAGTCGCCGAGCTGCTTCGATGCCATCCACACCCGGCATCGTGATGTCGAGCACTATCACATCGGGATCGAACTGCACCGCTGCGCTGAGCAAGTCGATGCCGTTGGCAACCGAGCCAATAACCTCGAACTCGCCGGCCAGCACATGGGCCGTTTGCCTCAAGATTTCAGGATGATCATCTGCTAGCAGCACACGCGCGACTTTGGTCTCAGTGTTCATAAATGCTGATGGCACAGTGGGCCCGAAAGGGCGCAATGGATACTGTCACTATTGACAGGTTGGGGCGCTGATTTACCGAGAGGGCTTGCCGACGCCCTGCTTCGGTTCTTCGATGACTGCTTCGAGCTTTCCGCTGCTGATCGCACGTTGGAGTGCCGCGTAGTCCTTGTCATTCTGGTCGGCGTAGGCGACTGAGAACGCTTCGATCGCTTTATCGAATGCGTCGCCCTTGCCCAAGTAGCCGCTGATCAGGGCCGGATCGCCTGAGCGCGCGTGGGAGAGCGCCAGCGTGTGGCCACACCACTCGGCGTCGAGGAGCATCTCAACTTTCCCAAATGTCTCGACGGCAAACTTGATCTTGATGTCGCGTAGCTGGCGAACGTAGAAGTGACGACCCAGGCGACCCTTGGTCCACCCGAGAAAGATGTCGCTGACCGGTTGCATGAGCCGCTGGCCGTTTACTACGCGCTGGCCGTGGTTGGGGAAGACACTCTTGCCGGCATACGCTTCCAGCACCGAGGCGCGCGCCTCCTTGGCCTGGAGAACCAGTGGATTCCCATCGCCGTCCGTCAGCAAGAGCACCGCGCAAGCAGTGCCGACGCTGCCCACGCCGACGACTTTGATTGCGGCATCCCGGAGTTCGTAGTGGTCGAGCAAGCCCCGAGTGGACGGCGCCAGGCTGTCGCGATACAGAGCGAAGATCTCCTCGGTGTCGGGATGGATCTTCCCGGGGCGATGCCCCTTCCAGTGGAATATTGTCGGAAGCTGGTCTTCGATGGCCTCGGTCTTGGACGCAGTCCGCTTGAATGTGGGGAAGAGATCTTCCTCGACGCGGCGTGTCCGCTCTTTCTCCATGCGCTTGATGCCTCGCTTGCGCATCTCCGGGTTGTCCACGGTTTCCAGCAGCTTTTCCGAGTCGACGGTGAGATACCATAGGTCCAGCGGATTCATGTCGCTGAACTCGTTCATGTGCTCGCGATATGACCGGACACAGGCGAGGACCGCATCCCGGGCAGTCGATTCGCTTAAGGAATTGTTCCGGCAAGCGACCACGAAGCTTGCCGCGAGACGCTTGAGGTCCCACTCCCAAGGGGCTGGCAGAGTTTCATCCAGGTCGTTGATGGCGAAGATGACGCGCCGCTCCGGGGTACCTAGGCCGCGGAAGTTGCCCAAGTGGGCGTCGCCGCAGCATTGCACACGGATGCCGGTGGCCGGGGTAGTCGCGAGGTCCATTGCCATGCTGAGCGCCGACCCCCTATAGAACGTAAAGGGCGACAGGGCCATGCGCCCGTGGCGAAGCGGGAGCAATTCAGGAAGGCGCCCCATGTCGGCTTTCAAGACCAAGCTGACCGGGTCCGGCCGACCGGTGGGCGCTTTCCAGACTGCGTGTCCTTGCCGCGGGCAACTCTCCCTCAACCCCTTGCCCATTGCGTAACGCTCGGCCCGCGAGCGACGATGGGTAAACAGCGGGTCTCGTTTTGATTCTGCCTGCGACGACGATTTCATGATGTGAACCGGCCGTTCATCAACCTCTCCTTGCAGGAGAACCCAGGTATTTCTCTCGGAAGCGGTCAGTTGCTTGGTTCATGGGCTGTGCTCACCGATTCCATCACGCGGTCGAGGCTGAAGCTGCCGGGCTTCATGCGTGGCGGGAACTCGCGGAAGCTCTGCAGCCACTGCGCGACATACCCGGCCGCGGGTGCCAGCATGAACATACGAGGTCCAACCCAGTCGATGTAGCTGGTGGATTCGTCATTGGCGCGCTCAAACGGATCCATGCGCAGATTGGTCAGCATCGGCCAGCGCAATTCCTCGAACGGAGTCTCCCAGACCTTGAAGCCAATGGAGTTCTGGCGCAGGAAGGTCATCTTCCATTCGTTGTAGCGCAGCGCCGCGACGCTGCCGCTGTCGGTCCAGTAAATGAACTCGTGACGCGGCGATTCGGGCACTTCGCCCTTGAAGAAAGGCATCAGGTTATAGCCGTCGAGGTGGACCTTGTAGGTCATATCACCGATCTTCCGGCCCTTCAGCAGGTCTTCTTTAACCGTGCGAGTCGCCCGCCGCCGCGAGCAAGGTCGGCATCATGTCCTCGTGGGCGCCCATGTCGTTGATGATCGTGCCGGGCTTGATGACGCCGGGCCAGCGGATGAGCGTCGGAACTCGGTAGCCGCCTTCCCATTGAGTATTTTTCTCGCCGCGGAACATCGTCGTGCCGCCGTCGGGCCAGAGAAAGAATTCCGCACCATTGTCGCTGGAGTACATGACGATGGTGTTGTCATCAATGCCGAGCTTCTTCAATTCATCGAGCAGCTGGCCCACATCGTTATCGTGCTCGAGCATGCCATCCGCCTCAACTCCCAGACCACCGCTCTTGCCTTCCCACTTCGGGCTGAGGTGCGTGTAGGTGTGCATGCGGGAGCTGTTAAACCAGATGAAGAACGGCTTGTTGGCCTTCGCCGCCTTGTCCATGAACGAGATTGTTCCGGCGGTGATCTCGTCGTCAATCGTCTCCATGCGCTTGCGCGTCAGCGGGCCGGTGTCGGTGCAGGTCTGTTTGCCAAGCTTGCCGAAACGCGGGTCATCGGTAGGATCGTCCTTGCCCGATGCGAAGCAGTGTAAGACGCCGCGCGGGCCGAACCGCGCCTTGAAGGCAGGATTCTTTGGGTAGTCCACGTTCTCCGGCTCCTCTTCCGCGTTCAAGTGATAGAGGTTGCCGAGCCACTCATCGAACCCGTGGACCGTGGGCAGCATGTCGTTGCGGTCGCCGAGGTGGTTCTTGCCGAACTGGCCCGTCGTGTAACCCAGCGGCTTGAGCAACTCCGCGAGTGTCGGGTCGGCTTTGGTCAGGCCCTCCTTGGCGCCGGGCAAGCCCACCTTGGTGAGGCCCGTGCGGATCGGCGACTGCCCGGTGATGAATGCCGCGCGGCCGGCGGTACAGCTCTGTTGGCCATACCAGTCGGTGAACACTGCGCCTTCCCGGGCGATGCGGTCGATGTTGGGCGTCTTGTAGCCCATCATGCCCATGTTGTAGGCGCTGATGTTGAACTGCCCGATGTCGTCGCCCCAGATGACAAGGATGTTGGGTTTCTTCGTCTCCGCCGAGGCCACATTGCTAAATCCACTGGACAGCACTGCAAGACCGGTGGCCGCCAAAGCGGCGAGGACTGAGTTGCGTGCGGGCGTGTCTCGCTTCATGACGGCTTCCTGTTCTTGCTTGATCCGTTGGATTCCACACGATTCTTGGCGAGACGATGCGATGACCCGCGGGCGCATCGTGCATCTGTGCATGATAGGCCGCTAGCAGGACACCGCGACGCCGGCCTCAGTGTTCATGAATACCGAGGGGTATAGTGGGACCGACAGTGCACAGTGGCTACTGTCAGTATTGACAGGTGATTTAACGAAGCAGCGCGACTATTCGCGCGGAGTCACCAGGTGATGCTTGACGGCATACTGCACCAGTTCAGCGCTGGTCTTGATACCCAGGTGTTCCATCATGGCATATTTGTGGAACGCAACGGTGCGCGGGGTGAGATTCAAAATACCTGCCACCTCCTTCATTTGCCTTCCCTCGGCAAGCAACTGAAGTACTTCGCGTTGGCGACCGGTTAGTCTATCGGCGCCGGGTGTTGCCGCTTCGTCGAGAAACACGCTGAGAGATGCGCCTTTGGTAATCAGAGGAGTGACATAGGTCCGGCCCGACAGAGCACAATCAATGGCGAGAGTCAGTTCCGCGGACGCGGAACTTTTCAGCAAATACCCCGACGCGCCTAGTCCGATTGCTTCGGCGGCGAGATCCGCGTCTTCGTTAACCGTGAGGAAGATAAATTTGACTTTGGGTAGTTTGTGACTGAGTTGAGCGCAGGCGTCCATGCCGTTCAACTTTGGCATGGAAATATCGAGAACGATAATTTCCGGATTGGTTTTCAAAGCTAGTTCAATCAGTGCGCGCCCATCGCACGCCGTGCCGACGATCTCGCAATGCGGCTCAAGCAGACGGCGGAAGGCATCGAGCAACATCGTATGATCATCCGCCAAGACAATGCGGGGTCGATGACTCATGGGTGTGCTGGAAGTTCTGATTCGGCAATTGGACTTATGAATTCAGAGCCTACTTGTCGCGAACCTGTCAGCGGGTCATCCTGCCCCGCGACCCAGGGGACCTGTACCCTGATCCGCGTCCCTTCGTTCTTGCGGGACTCAACAGAAATTCGCCCCCCCACCAGCCGCACTCGCTCGCGCATGCTCACCAGCCCCAGCGATCCATCGTCCGTCGCCACCACCAAATCGAATCCGCAGCCCTGATCGGAAACGATGAGACAAAGCTCCTTGTCGTTAGATGTCAATTCCACTTTCGCGGTTGCGGAGCGGCTGTGCTTGATGACGTTTTGGAGCCCCTCTTGAACGATGCGGTAAAGACAGAGCGCAATTTCGTCCGGCACTGAGCGCGGCACCGCATGTGTCTCAAATTCAATTGAGACATTGCGTGCCGCTCCCAGTTCCCGGCAGAGACCGCGCACTGCCGCGACGAGACCCAGTTGTTCCAGCTTCGCGGGATGCAATTCATGTGAAAGCCGATGAACGCTGGACGATAGGTTTTTGACCTGCTCGGATAGATCCAGAATCCGTTTGCTGACCTCGCTTCTACTAGCGGGCGGTTGCTGGCCGAACATGTCCAGCTCGACGGCCAGCAGTGCGAGACCTTGATTCAAATCGTCGTGCAGTTCACGCGCGAGCCGTGCCCTTTCTACTTCCTGCGCGTGGATCAATCGTCCAGTCAAGCTTTTTGCCGCTTCCTCGGCCTGCCTTCGCATCGTCACATCGAGCGAGGCACCCCGCATCAGTACCGGCCGGCCCTCGCTGAACTCGGCGCGGCCGCGCGAAGCGATCCACCGTATCTGGCCATTCGGAAGCACGACCCGGTACTCATTCTCGTATTGGCCGGTGGCCTCAGCATTCGCGAACGCCTGGCGAATCCTATCCCGATCGTCGGGATGAATCCGCTGCATAAAACAGTCGAGGTCCAATCGCTCAGATTTCATGAAGCCAAACATCTCGCGGCATTTGTCGCTCGCCCAGATCTCGCCTCGTGGTATGCCGCGAGACCAGATGCCGAAATCCGCCGCCTCGGTGGCGAGAGCCATCCGCTGTTCGCTCTCGCGCAATTCACGGCTCACATGTGCCGCGCGCAATAGGTCTCTGCTCAGCTCATAGCCCATCACCAGGACCACACCGAGGAAGGGAAAGCTTAAGATGAAAGGCATCCGCAACAGGCCCGCCGTCACGAGCCCGGACTGTCCCACCGCAATGATGGTAAAAAGCACAAACGCTCCACCCAGTACCACCGCGCGACTTCGCGATTCGTGCGAACCCGTGCGCCACAGCCGGACGGAAGCATCCATGACATAAGCAATTTGCACGAACGAGGCTAACAGCCCAAGACGCACCCAGGGACTAGGCACCCACTCACCGAGCACAGATACTTGCTCACCAAGAAAGACGATCTTTCGCAAGCTGTGGATGACAGTGAAATGCAGGTTTACTCGGCTGGCAAAATTCACCACCACGACCAGCAATCGGAGACCTACCGCCAGCGCGAGAAGCCACCTCCGTCCAGTGCCAAAGTAGAAGTGAATAAATCCCAGTGACCCCACAACGCCAATCGCATAGACGAAATGAGTCCACCGGATTGCGCGCCCGTAAAACTCTGGCGACTCCGCATGCATCGTGACCATCTCGCCGACCGCAAGCCCGAGCACCCCAAATACGGTGAAAAAAAAGCACAAGTTCGCCCACGAGTGCCGATTCTTGCTCCAAACGAGCAAGTACACGAGCCCTGTCACCAAGCTCGCGCCCACGGTTGCCGACCAAATTGCGGTGATCCAACTCATTTGATGCAATGCTAACGAGCCGTTCTCCATGACGGCCGGCTATCGGGATCTGCAAAACCTGCTTTTTCGCCTGAGCGATGCCGCCGCTCTCGATGCCGCAGCGAAAGAACGGCCCACCTGACGCTTGGCGTAATGAGGGGCTTCATCCTGATGGAGACCCCATGTTCGTCGACAATGGTCGCGCCTCCAGTGAAGGCAAATCCGCTCCGATCATCCCCCCACCTTAGCGAAGGTCCCATTATCCCACTATTGGACTGAGTACCTATGTTGCTAGCTTTCTTGCGCGCCCGGACGGATTGCTTCAGGGTCTGCGGCCCCTCGCATGCGCTCAAGGTCACGCTAAGGGGCGATCAACTTGCCGTGTTGGGACTGCTTGAAGTAGTCGCGCACTCGTGCCAAAGCCCGCCAACCACTGTCAATACTGACAGTAGCCGTCCTGTTTCCAGTTGCGTATACCAAGCCGCGTGGGAGTTTCAGCCTCGACCGCGCGATGGACGATACGAAATTGGCGCGGATCGACAAAAATGCTGCGTTACTTCGCAGTGGATGGGCCCGGATTCACTCGGCCGCGCCGTGGGAATGCCGGCAGGTTCAATTCATCAATAACACCAGAAAATGGGCGGCCATAGGAGGCAATAGTGAGTACACAAATGGGTTTGGTCGGTGCGATTTCCGCGCATGCAAGGCACGCAGTTATTTCCGGCGTGGTGATGGTTATCGCCGGCGTGATTGCCATTGCAACGCCCTTCGTCGCGGGCGTATCGGTCATGTTGTTGATTGGAGTCCTGCTCCTTGTGGGCGGATTGGCACAGTGCTTTCTCGCCTTTAAGGCCGGCGCGTTTGGGCGAGGAGTACTGATCCTTTTGCTCGGTGCGTTAACCGCCGCGGCGGGCGTCTGGACGCTCAGAGAGCCGCTGGCCGCTTTGGCGTCAGTGACACTGCTGCTCGCGTCATATTTCTTCGTCTCAGGTCTATTAGAACTCATTGGCGCGTTCTCGGGTCACCGCGAGGCCGGCCGAGGTTGGCTGGTGTTTAGCGCCGTCGTATCGATGTTGCTCGGTGTCATGCTGTGGCGGCAGTTCCCGCTATCCGGCGTTTGGGCGGTGGGCACACTGGTCGGCGTCCGGTTGCTGATGGCCGGTGGGTCACTCATCGCCATAGGCTCTGCGGTACGAACTGGAGTCAAGAAAGTGGCTGGAGCGCCTTGAATGGCGAAGAATTCCTGGGGCGGTGCAGACATGAATCTTGCACTTTGAGTGACGCAGTGCGCGCTCACCTCGTGGATGGAACCACGGGGGTCCTAGGCCGCACGAGCATACGTGGCCACATCGTGGTCTTCGTCGTGCTCTGCTGTATGGCAACGGCCGCGAGCGCAGAGGAGACGGTCGGGACGAATGACGTAACCCAGGCCAACAACCCGCTCGCGGCCTTCACAGCATTTAGTTTGCATAATTATTACATCGGCGAGCTGACGAGCCCAGATAAAGATGCCGATCAGTTTTGGGCCCGCTTTGCGAAGCCGTTTTCGCTGGGGGATACGAATTGGATCATGCGTGCGTCTTTGCCGATCAACACCTTCCCGGAACCTCCAGAGCAGAATAGCCAGACCGGGATAGGCGACCTGAACGTCTTCGCCCCTTACCTGATCGACACGGGCATTCCGACCTTGGCTTTCGGCCTCGGGCCGCAGATTACTGCGCCAACCGCCAGCAAGAGCGCATCGGGCAGCGGGAAATGGTCCGCGGGATTCGTGAACACACTCTTCGACTTCGCTTCGCCCACGTTTCAGTACGGTTATCTGCTCTCCTGGCAAGAGAGCTTTGCAGGCTCATCGAGCCGCAAGAAGGTGGACCTCGTTGCCCTCCAGCCTTTCGCGTTCTACCAACTCGGCGGCGGGACGTACCTTCGGTCGACTGGGATCATGGTGTATGACTTTGAGAGCCGCGGCTACAGCGTGCCCATCGGTCTCGGCATTGGCAAGGTAGTTCCCAGAGGAAAGGTAGTCTTCAACGCTTTCATCGAGCCCCAGGTGTCGATCGCGGACAAGGGCTCCGGATGGCCGAAGTGGCAGATCTTCGTTGGGCTGAACAGCCAGTTCAAGTAGGTCCCGAATGTCGATCCGGAAATTAGGCTCAGGCGTTCCACCATGGCCTGAGCTATCAATGTCTGACGCTCTGCGCTTGATTCATAATTCGTGCGAGAGAGACCGAAATGCCGGCAGGTTTGCGCAACGTCTCTGGGTAGCTCGCTGGCTTCCCGGATCAGCTTCAATCGCCAGGCAACCACTCGGTTCTGTTCAGTTTTAGTCATGGTGCTCTCTCCAGATAGGATGAGAGCCAGAATGTCACCTTAGATTTGGGACTGCACATTGATTGCAATGCGCGCCCGGAGAGATTACTTCGGGACCTGCGGCCCCTCGCCCCAAAGTGCGATCGCCATCGCCGCTGCGCGGCGCTGTCGTCGAACTCTCGGTTCGAATCCGTGGTTGATGATTCGCTCGCGTCGAACCGTAGATCCAATTTTGTAAAAATTGCGCGCCCGGACGGATTCGAACCGCCGACCACCTGGTTCGAAGTCGCAATGATGATTTTATAGATTCTTATTTTTCAACCACTTAGCGGGCCCGCCCTCACTCGAAATAGGCACCGTAGCGCATGAAACGGCATCAAGTGCTACGTTTCCGCTACGGCGCCAAGAGTCTGCAATCGGCAAAAATTCCGGCCTCACTCATCCGCACGAGACTAGGAAGCTATGACAGGCCATCAAGCAGCGGGCCCACGAACTGATCGAAGCGTCGCCGGACGCAAGACGACGATACGTGACAGGACCTCTTGTAAGAGCTTCGCGGCGACGTAAGGCGGGATTCGCCGATGCGAAGGCTGGCCGCGTCACTGACACCGAGGATTTGCGCCGGGGATACGGCCTACGCCGATAAAGGTCACGACGCTAAGCTGGAACTTGAGCTCTTTAGTCCAGCCGAACTCGTGACGATAACGCATGTCCGTGCGACGGATGGATGTATTCCGATCACGCCAACATTTCAATTGCCGCTATCACGTTCGAAGACGTTACTGACACACTTTTCGCGCCTGCAAGCGCAATCTCATGAATCACGAGGTCTTTTTCAATTCGAAATTCATGTGCCAATACGTCGCGATCACCATGCCGATATTCGACACTTAGATTGATGGCGCACACACGTACGCCAACATATCTCAACACATGCTTTCGGTCATGTTGAGGACCGAGAAATTCGATGGTCACCTCCTTCTCACGATACGGGAAGTGAATTCCAAGGATCCACGCATCGTGGAGAGAATCCTTTGATTCCAAGGAATAGTGCTTCCAGTTGGAAGCGTAGGCGTATAGCTCTGGAGAGAAGTGTGCACGCACAGTCTTCAGGTATTCAAAATATGCGTCCCAATGGACTACACCGGTTTCAGCGTCTATTTCTACGTATCGCATGGAGTGTTTTGATGGATTAGCATCCTGCGAATCCCGGATCAAGTTCGCAAGAACGTTCAACGGACGGACGTGTTTCTTCTTCAAAAATTGCGATAAAGGGCAACCATTTCACGAACCTCATCCATTTGTTGCCCTTGATGTTAAAACGTCCCCTCGGCGGGAGGTCACCTGACGCCCGGAGACGATCGACAGCGATTCCCTTACAAGTATTTTCAACCTCGGTCGGCAGGCCTGCGGGTTTGCCCGAATATCCGTGCTTGGCAATCCAACCTTGCGGTCCGTAGACGCCGATTTCGTCGCCCTCAGCATTGAAAACGTGAATCTCAAATGACGATTTTCCGGCGTAGTTGAACGGATCAACGCGCGCTGTGTATCCCTGCCCAATGGGAACAGGCTCAAGCCCTAGTGGGTCCACGTTGCCAATTGGGTTATTGGAAACGTATGCGTACGTCGAGTAGCTCGCGCCGCGGAGCCCGATCGGATCGGACTCAATGTATCTGCCTGTGGCCGGATCATAATCTCTGAAGTAGTTCAAGATAGACTTTCGTGACACATCGCTTATTTGGCTTGCCCGAATGGACCATTTGGACTCATCACTTCGCGACGGGTTGATTGCAACGTCACCAAACATTTTTCGCGCTGTTCGGCGACGTCCTTGGTAGCAACCTTGCCTACAGCTTGGATGCGCGCGTCAAGGTAGGCGACAACCTTCTCCTGCGTATCGGTTCTGTGGTCTGACATATCCGGGTAACCGCATACACCTTCCACAGACATTTCACCGATTGTGGTGCGCAAAACGCCCACGGGGTTCTTCACTAGTGCACTTCCAACCGCCAAAGAGAGCATTTCCGATTCACCGGCGTCTGTAAATCGGTGAAGAGATACAGCGACTTCAAGCCACGGTGTTTCTCCCGTTTCGATACTCTTTATCGCGAAGTTCCATTGGGCCTTGGTGAGCTTCTTCACCACCGACTGGGCGTCGTTCCCTTGAAGATTTCGGAGCACAACGCTCGGTTCCATCGCACCGGGCTCCCCAGCGACGGCAACGCCTACACAAAGGAGGAGGGTCAGACAGGCTCTAGCGAAGAAGTTACTTACTGACATGTAAATCTCCGCCACCATCTTGGACCGCCCACGTACTCAGCGTCTTAAAGTCGGAATTGAAGTAAATCGCGATACAGCCATTCGAAATCCCCCACGGATGTATATAGAAACCGTTTCTATCGACACCATTTGTATCCTTCATATCGTTCTGATTCGACGGCTGCAGAAAGAGCCATGCGGGATGTGTAGGCAAAACACCCGGCGTGTGAATTCGATAGTCGCCTATCGGAAGCGGACCCTGGTCCCTAATGGCCGTGCAGCTCGGGTTGTTCTCGCATTGGCCTTGGCCGGACTTGACATGATTACCACTCAAAGTCATGGATTGCCCTGCCTTGTTCGAGCAGCTCAACTGGTGCGCGGTGATATCGTACGTGCATGCCAGTAGACCGAGTGGATCTACAAGAGCCACAGGATCTCCCATTACGTAGCCGTAGGTATTGACTCCGCCACGAAGCCCGATCGGATCGCTCTCGATGTACCGACCGGTTTGCGGATCGTAGTCCCTGAAGTAGTTCTGATAGAGCGCGCCATCTTTGCGCCGTAACTTCACGCGGCAAGGTCTATTTTCTCAAGACCACCGCACATTCGCGGGAGTGGTCATTGTTGTCACCCGGATGCCTGTACGGTGGTTCCTTGTAGCTGACGGGCGCCGCAATTGGTGTCGTCGCTGCAGGATCTGGCACAATGCTAATTTGTAGGTTGAAGGATTTTAATGTTGGTCGTGGGTGTGTGCTCTGTTCCACGACAATTGTTGAAAGCCCAATTGTAATGTCCATTCCGCGAAGCTTGAAAGTCCGTGTTCGCCCATACTCGGGATAATCAGCACACGACCCGACTAACTCCTCCGATAGAAATCGCGCGCGGCTTTGCCAATCGCGGCTCTGCTTAGGATCGTCCGTGAATAGTGTGCTATACGTTTCTTTCGAATACAGCGACGTCAACCGACATTCGAAGTCGCCCGAATAGTCGAACGCTGGATCTTCATACCCAAGCTGATGGCATTCGATCCGATAGACAGACCGCGAGTCAGTACTCGGTATTGAGAGGTCCACGGCCGCCTTGCCCGCATCTGAGAAGTGAAAGGTTTCGGTTAACGGTTTGATTGTTGGCCAGTCTTGGGGAGCCGCGATCAGCTTCGCTGACGACAACATGAGTAATGCCGACACGGCGCAAAGCAAAAAAGTGGTGAATCTATAAGGGTGCCTCATTTCTGCTCCATTAGACCAACTGGACACTTCAGAGCATCCGGAATAGTTAACGTTACATTGACTATGCCTGGGTCTTCATTTGCGCCAGGTAGTTCGAGAATGAGAATTCCTGGAAATAATTGTTGTAGAGCATCGCGAACCGGCACGCCAGGAATTGGCGATTTTCCGCCAATGACGTCGGCTATGCCGTTTATGGACAGTCCGTTGCTTGTAGAGCCTGTGATTTGGTTTAGGTATGGGGTCAGTTGCCCTTTCGTAAGACCAAACTGGCTCGGGATCACGGCAGCCGAATCGCTGGCGATCGTCGTACCTGGAAATGCTCCCTGCTTGCCTATCGTCTTCGCGTTTCCCTTGAGCACCCGAGCCTTACCAACGCACGTCTTGGTTCCGCAGAGACCATCTGGATCGTAGAAGCTGAGGGGATTGTCGGAAACGTAGATATATGGGGAATAACTTCCCCCAAAGAGCCCGATCGGGTCGCTTTCGATGTATCTCCCCGTCTGCGGATCGTAATCTCTGAAGTAGTTCAAGTTCAGCCCGGATTCGCTCAAGTAGTACTGACCTGGGAAGCGGAGGTTGTAGACGAATGTACCGAGACTCTGCGGATTCTGATCGGGCGCAACCGTTCCAAACGCGTCTGCGTCCCAGCGCCAGGCGATGGCGTTGTCCGATGGCCGCGTAATCACCCGCGGTGCATTCAGCTGATCCGTGTGCACATAGTAGATGCTAACCGAACTGCCATTCGGGCGCAGCGTCGCGACCGGGATGTCCCCCATCCATACGGTTTCCTGAATCAAGGCCCCGGTACTCGAATATTCGCCTAACAGGTGCCCGGCCTCGTCGTACATCAGAAGGGTTGTTCCGCCATTTCCGTACTTCTCAACCATCTGACCAAGCGCATTGTAAATATAGTTTGACGTACCGCCTGGGAGGATCGCAGCACTCACGCGGCCGCGCTGATTGAGGGTAAACGAATTACTGGCGTAGCCGGTGGTGTTGCCCGCCGCGTCATAGCCGTAGGTGCGCGTAAGAGCTCCGCTCGTGGAATTGAGTTGATTGCTCGTACTTGACGGCGTGAAGGTGGAGGCGCCGGATCCGGTCTGACTCAAACGGTTGCCGTTCGCATCATAGGTCCAGCCGAGGGTGGTGCCGGTTTCCGCGGCCGAGTTCAATCGATCCAGGCTGTCGTAACCCAAAGTCCAGGAGTTGGCGCTGTCCCCGGTATCTGTAATGCCCGTAATGCGAAACGCATTGTCATAGCCAAAATTGATCGTATCGGCCGCGGTCGTGATCTGAGCGATTTTCGCATCGGTATCGTAAGTTCGGCTGACGGTCGTCGCATTGCCCCAGGTCCAGCCGCTCACGGGGCCGAAGGGAAAATAGGTCACCCCGCTCGCAATCGTCGCACCGTTCACCGACACCGAGGTGATTTGATGATTGGTGTAGCCGTACGTGACGGTCTGACCCGAGGGAGTGACGAGTGAAACCAAATCCCCATTGGTATAACCGTATCCCAGGGACTTCGTGATCGCGCCGACGGTTTGTCCCTTACCAGTCACCCGGCCCAAAGGGTCGTAGGCCCACGATAGGCTATGGTTCGCATCCGAAGCCCCCGTCAATCGGCCGATGCCATTGGTCCCTGCATCGTAAGTAAAATTGATGGTCTGATCGCTGTAGGCGACCTGGGTGACGCGATTGAGCGCGTCGTAGGAATAGGTGGCGAGCGCACTGCGCGCGTCCGTCGCAGTCTTCAAGTTCCCGCCCGAGTCGTACGTGTTAATCATCGTTCCCGTATCCGGGCTCACCTGCTGAGTGACGTCGCCAAATCCGTTGTGACTGTAGATCGTCGTGAGAGCGCGGGGATCTTGCACGGAGGCCAAATTGTCGTTCCCATCGTAGCCTAAGTGCGTGACCCCACTATTGGGATCAGTGACCTGGGTCAACCGATTGAGCGCATCGTACTGATTGGCGGTGTTGCGCGAGAGCGGCGCCGCGACGCTAGTCTGATTGCCATCGTTATCGTATCCGAACGTTGTCGTCACCGCCGCCGTGCCCGCCGCATTGACGTCCTGATACAGCTGATTGAGCGCATTGATCACCCAGGTATGGGTTCTGCGCAACGTGCTGCCGGGGTCGTACGTATTCTCGGCCGTTCGATTGCCCATGTTATCGAGGGTGTAGTGGATATGATTGCCGAGGCCATCGGTGATGTCGGTCAGCCGATGTGCTGCATCATAAGAATACAGAATGGTGCTGCTATCGGGCAGCGTCACCAGCTTGAGAAGCCCGGTGGGGTAGTAGCTGTAGGTAGTCGTCTCTGTGCCCACCTGACGCGAGGTCACGCGCAGGCGCCCATCGTAGGCCAGCGTCGTCACAATCCCATTGGGGTCCGTGATGGTGAGCGGCTGGCCGTGAGCATTGTAGGTGTTGAAGGTCGTGAGGTGGCCCGCCGCATCCGTGATCGTTTGGACCTGACCACACTGATAGCCCGTGGTGCAGGTGTAGTACGTGTAAGTCGTGACGTCCGATACATCGGTTCTGGGGCCGTCGGCGGTTAACATCCGACCGTAGCCGTCGTAGGTATACGTCCAAGTCCGAGCGACATTCGGGGTTACTGTCGTGTCGGTGACGGTTTTTGTGAGCACGTTGCCTAAGCCATCATATGTGAAGGCAGTCGTGCGATTGGGTTCCGTGATCAGCTGCGGTTGACGCCACGTCGTGTTCCACTGCGTCGTGATCGTGCGCGCCTGCGCCGTGCCGTAGGCCTCGATTCGCGAGGTCTCTAGATTACGCGTGAGATCGTAAACGGAGTGAGTCGCGTTACCGTTATAGTCCGTGACCGATGCCGGGTTGCCGTTGGCATCGTAGGTCTCGGATTTAGTTACGTTGCCGCTCCCGGAGGCGGCCGGTTGAGTCTGGCTTGCGTCGACGTTGAAACTCAGCATGTTGCTAAAAGCATAGGTCCTGCTTGTTCCGAGCGGATCCACGACAGTCGTCGAAGTGAGCGGATAACCAAAATACGCTACGGGGCTATAGGTGAAGGTATAGTTATCAACGCCCCCCGCATGCTGGGTATTCGAGGCAAACGTAACCCCGTATTGGCTCGTGTACTGAAAGGTTGCAAAGCGCACGCCGTTCTCGTCCGTGATGCCGGTGAGCGCATTGGGCAGATTGGCCCCGCCAGTGTTGGCGGATTCGTTATACCAGTAGGTCTTGCTGGACAAATCCGGATAGACGACACCGGTCATATTGCCGTTCGAGTCGTAGCTATATTGGTAGATGCCTCCCGCCGGATCGGTCATCTGCGTCATCTGGCCCGCTGTGTTGTAGGCCCAAGAAAGCGTGTGGCCAAAGGCATCGGATTGGCTGAGCAGTAAGCCGGGCCGCGGTGCAATATTTGCCGGCGTACTGGAAGTTGAATAGGTATAGGATAAACTCTTGCCACCGCGCAATGTCTTTTGAAGCAGCGAACCCGTGGCACTGTAGATCTCTATGCTGTCATCTTCACGCTGCACCTGCCACTCGGTCGCACCCGCGACCGTGAGCTGGGTTACTCGCTCGTTGATGTCCGCCGCTTGGGTCACCGCACTATTTGGCCCCGAGAACCCGATCGAGCGGCCATCGGCGCCCTTCAGTTGATACTGAGCAACGCCACTGTTTACGTACGGATAGGCGCTGATGTAAGGGTTACAATAGAATCCACTTTGACTCCCTGCGGTCCAGCTCGCGGGATAACATGCCGACGACGTAGTGCCGGCGGCGGTGGAGTCGTCCGCAAAATTTTGCGTCAGGACCGATGCGAAGAAGCCATTGGAGCTCAAATAGGTGCGGACTAGTTCCAGTCCGGGCATCCCAGAATAATCGATCTCGGCCTGAAGCTTCTCTCCGGTACTCGCATAGATGGGGTTACCGAGGCAGCTCAAACAGTGCTTAGCGGGCGGCTGCTGCGTCCCGGTGATGGTCTTGGAGCACCAGATTTGTTCAATGCCGTTTACGGGTCCGTGAATTCCGGCTGCAAATCCCGAAGGACACGCGTAGCTCGTCGTGAATCGCTCCCCATTGATGGGACGTGTTGCAATTGTTCCCATTGAGGTCGCACACGGTTTGGTCGAAAGTATACCGGTTGGGAATGCCGTCTTGCACGATGCCACTGGCCGCCGGAGGAACGACCGCGGTAAGATTGGAGTACGAGAAGCAGGAGCCACCTCGACAGCCTCCACGCGCGGCCTGTACATCTGCCCATGAAGCGGATAGAGATGTCTCATACGGGGTGGGGAAGTCCCCCTCGTGAAAAAGGAATACCGGTTCAATGTAGGTCGTCTGCGATGGTTGCTGTGCCCAGCCGACGGTGACCCACAGCGCCGCGATTGCCCCGAGGAAAACGATGGGCATAGAGAACGCTCGGCGTTTCCCGAGATTTCGAAGCCCGTGCAACTGGGTAGTGGTGACTCCGATGCTTGCCGCGGCCCAGAATGCTGCTACGGTAGTGCGCAATATCAAAATCCCGTTCGATAGCGGCGCATGGATTCTCATCATCACAATCCCCATTCTCCTGATTCTCATCTATACGCCATCACTACTGATGTGAGCGACAATTCGCGGCCGAACTGTCACGCCCTTTATGAATTTTTCTACGACGCGCCGAACACTAGCTTGTAACCAAGCTACTCGGCGCTCGGGGAAACCCTGTTTACCGCGAGCCGGGATTTGATGAACCGTGTCGTTTGGCGAGGCGCTAAGCGATATTTCGTCCAGCCTCGAGCTCGGCACATCGCGTGTCGTTCAAGTTTTACAAATGTGAATTTGCGCGCCCTGAGAGATTATTTCGGGGCCTTTTGCCCCTCGCCCTCATCAACTTGGCCGAAGACTCCTTAATAGCGGACACTCGTCTATGTCTCTGGAGGGTCGAGCGCGGCATTCTGTGGTCTCGCACGCCTCTATCTCGCGAGTTCCCATTGCACCGGTGGCTGCTCCACGCGGTCTCGCCTGATCGCGGTCACCGCCCGCTCCCGCGGGGTCAACGGAACGCTCAGCGACTGCCGGAAGCGCTCTACGTCGGCGGCAAGGGCGCCCAAGCCTTGGTTCTCGAGCGCGGCGGCGGTCATCAGCCAGTCGTGCTGTGCGGCCTGAGCAGTCGTTACAATCCGACCGAGACCAGGCACCTGATGCGTGCCGCCGGCCCTCGCGGCCCTGAACGCCCGCGCCTCGCGCTCCCACTCCACCCGTGACTCGCCCCGCTGTGCGGCCCGGTAAATGCCGTCCTTCTGGTGATCCGACAACCGTCCGCGAATCTGTGCCGGCGTGGCGTTGGCTTCCAGGCCATGGTTGCGCAAATGACGGGCGAACTGCTCCCGCCATTGCCGTAAATCGGCCTTCTGGATATTCAGCCGACCGCCGTCACTGTTGTGGGCACTGACGACCAGGTGCACGTGTGGATGGGCTTGATCGGTGTGCAGCACCATTGCGTACCGGTGCTTGAGCGCGAATTCCTCCCGCGCAAAGTCCCGGCTGGCCGCCAGAAGCCGAGCCGGTGGCGTTTTGGACGGCATCGACAGGATAATGTTGTGCACGAGCTTCGGATTCCTCCGCCCGCCTCGCTCCATGCTGTCCCAGTCGTCGCGCAGGGCATCAAGGTCGAGATCCCAATCATCGATGAGCTGCGCCGCCGCCTCCTTGCCCATCAACCGCTCGCCATCGTCGGTTTCGACCTCGAGCTCCCCTCGCCGGCCGATGTATTGAAAATGTGCTGCGACGCCTTTTGTCGTGTTGGAACCGCCTGAGACCTTGACCATCACTTCCGGCGCATGGCGCACAGTGCGCGCGATCTGGGCTATCTGCTCGCGTGTGAAATGGAGCGGTCGACCGGCCCCGCCGCGCCGGCCATAACTCACAATATCGAGCGCGGGGTTTCGCTCGCCGATTCGAAATGTGCGCCTCACGTAAATTTTCCTCGCGCATCGACAGAAAATTATGGGACCCAATGGGGCCCAACAGTAAGCGCGTTGCTATCCTGCCGTACATGGTTTTTTTGCTCCTCGTTTGAGTTCCGCTGAAAATACCTCGAAACTCTCTCCGGCCAAGAGCGCCGCGAAACTCCTTTCGCAGCTTTTCGCAGCGAAACCCGAGCAAAGCGAACGATTGATCAAGTGCGACTGTCCGCGACCTCACGGGAAACGAAGCGTGGGCGCCGTAAGAGTTTCGCTGATTTCTCCTCGATACTCTTCCCCACAAAAATCCCCTGTTGCGTCATAGTCGATCGTGGGAAAGCGCCGATGAAATCGCTCGGAACCACACATCACCAATTGTTCTGAAAGCTTCTAAATGTCATGCCGCCTCGCACAAACGCTTCGCTATTACGACAAGAATCCTCTCCGCTCTCGGGCCAGCTGCCGCTCGACTTCTCGAAGCCCCCGCCGCGACATCCACAAACGTCCGCTGCCGCCCGAGAACTTCCGCCGGGCGCCGCTCCCTCCCGGTATTTCACTCGCCGCGAGGCCGCCACCTACATCCGCTGCAGTCTCAGATTCCTCGACGGCATGGGACTGCCCTTCATCCGCAAGGGCCGCTGCAAGGTCTACGACCGGATTGATCTCGATGCCCATATGCAGGAGGATAAGTGCCGAGGGCGGGCCTGGAAGGAGACTGTATGGCCCGTGAACGTGGACTCTACCGCCGCAAGGATTCGCGGTTCTGGTGGATTGGCCTCGTTTTCCCGGATGGACGCCGCGTATGCCAAAGCACTGGGTGTATCAATCGCACCGATGCCGAAAGCTACTTAGTCCGCCTGAAGAATGAGGCAATTGAAGCCCGGCAGCAGGGGCTCCTCGGCATTTTCGTATGGCAGCAAGCGGTCGTGCGATATCTCGAGGAGTTCGTCGATAAGAGAAGCCTCTCGGATGACAGGGATCATCTGAAGAAACTTGATCCTTATCTTCGATCCTTGAAGCTGGATGAGATCGACATGGCGACGTTGCAGCCGTTCATTCGCGATCGCAAGTTGAAGGATGGTGTCTCGAACGCGACGGTCAATCGCGCACTCGAGGTGGTTCGGCGGATATTGAACATCGCGCATCAGGATTGGCGATGGCTCAAAGGGGTGCCGAAGATTCGGATGCTGAAGGAACCCCGGCGGCGCGTGCGCTTCTTGAGACGTGAGGAGGCGGATCGATTGATCGAGGCATTGCCAGAGCATATGAAGCCGATCGTGGAGTTTGCGCTCGCGACCGGCTGTCGTGCGGGGGAGATCCTGGGGCTTGAATGGAGCCGCGTGGATTTAACCCGGAAAGTGGCCTGGCTCGATCACGGCACGACTAAGTCGGGCGACGGTCGCGGCATACCGCTCAATGCGGACGCCGTAGCGGCGCTCGAAGCGACGCGGGGACAGCACTCGCGTTGGTGCTTCACGTTTGCCGGTCAGCGTATCCAACAAAGTTCGACTGCGTGGGACAAGGCGAAGCAGCGCGCCGGCATCGAGGACTTCCGCTTCCACGACCTGAGGCACACCTGGGCCTCCTGGCACGTGCAGAGCGGCACTTCGCTGCCGGAGCTGATGGAACTGGGAGGATGGAAATCGTACGAGATGGTGCTGCGCTATGCGCACCTGGCCCCGGAGAAACTCTCCTCCGTGGCCGGGCGCATTGAACGGCAGCCATTGAGGCTCATCGGAGAGGCGCCGCGCGGCGCGAACGTAGCAAAAAACGCTACGTTTTCGCTACGTTCGCTCAATTGAGCTGTGTCGATGGCGCGTAAGTTTTTGATTGAAAAGCGCGCCCGGAGAGATTCGAACTCCCGACCACCTGGTTCGAAGTCAAGTGCTCTGGCTGCACCGGGGAGATCTTACAGTATACTTTTCAGCGGCTTACAATCCGGCCAGGCTGGTGGTGCCCGGCTATAAATAAACCTACAAATAAAGCCGGCGCGAGTCCACGAAATTGCAGCTCGAAGCGACTGCGTGCGACGCGTTGCGCCTGCTTGCTCACAATTCAGCGCATCTTAAAAATTTGGGTCCTGGAATTTGGCGCACTCTGTGAGCGTGCAAGCGTGAACTTCGTGAACAAGGCTCCGCAGCCAGCGGGGCTTCCACCGAGAAGTCCGCGCGTCCTGTGGCGTGCGAGCCATGCAGGACCTCGTGAGCTTGCCGACACATAGGACCTAGATAGAAATGCGCGCCCGGACGGATTCGAACCGCCGACCACTGCGTTCGAAGCGCAGTGCTCTATCCAGCTGAGCTACGGGCGCAACCGCCGGGAAGTTTACCGGGTTCACTGACGGCGCCGCACGCATGTTCGCGAATCGCGGTATTGGGAAGGCCCTCCGTGCAACTTCATGCCCAAGGTACAAACGCCATTTTTCATGCTGCTCCCGCCGAAACCAGGCTCGCAGTCCAGCGACCGCCCGAAATTGAGAAGGCAATATTGATAGAATATGTTATCAACATTAAAAGAACGTGTAATGCGGCAGGCCCTAGCCGAACAGAGTCCGCTAACGCACTGACTACCCTCCGATTGGCGTTCATGATCGTGGATGCCGTATTGCAGCGCCGGCCATGAGCCTCGTCTCCGTTACAACATTGCGTTGCGACTTCGAAGGAAACACAATGGATAACAGCCTCGTCCCGCATATGATCTCGATTTACCGCAAAAGGGCCAAGCGGTATGACTGGACCACGTTGCTCTTGTATTTGGTCGGGTTCCGTCATTGGGCCTATCGAAAGCGCGCCGCCGCAGCGTTGTGTCTTCAGAAGGGTGACACGGTGGTGGACCTCGGGTGTGGAACTGGGCTCAATTTCTCTCTCCTTCAGGAGCAGATTGGTCCAAAAGGCAAGATCATCGGGGTAGATTTGACCGACGCCATGCTTGCCGAGGCGGAGCGCCGCATATTGACTCATGGTTGGTTGAACGTCGAACTCGTCAAGAGCGACGCTGCGCTGTATATGTTCCCGGCCTCGCTAGATGGGATCATTTCGGCTTTCGCTCTGACCCTGGTGCCTGAGTTCGATGAAGTCGTACGGCGCGGATGTGAAGCGCTGCGCCAGGGTAAGCGCTTCGTCATTCTCGACTTCAAGATGCCATCGGGTCGTTTCATGAAAAAGGCTGCTCCAGTTCTCGCGAAATTGATGACTGGTCCCTTTGGCGGCACTCTTGAGATGGCCACGCGCAAACCTTGGGAATCACTTAAGCGCTATCTTGCAGGGGCTGAGTCCCGGGAGTTGTTTCACGGGGGCGCTTACATCGCGGTGGGCGAAAAACGGTAATTCAATGATGATGAGGCCCGCCTCCTCCCACAACGTGAAGGACGACGATATGAGCGGCAAACACGATGACAATGAAAGCCGACACGTACGCACGGCGCAGAGTGACGATCACTGTTTCATGACTTGCCACAGCCCTCGTACTGCTACTGGTGTCGAGGTCTCTTGTTGACACTCGTTGTCCCGCTAGTCTTCGTCGCCCCAATGCAGTCAAGCCTTTCGGTTTGTAGATGGACAATGCTGTGGGAACAAGTGGACCAATAACCCGCCGGCAGCGTGTACCACGAGTTGAATCCTGGCAGTATGCAGATCATCACGGGGAATTATTGCTTGTTCAGAAAGGCGTGCGGCATAACCAATGAGTGCCATCTTGGCCAGCAGTACTGCTGTGGCGATCGCGGTAAGCAACAATTTTGCCAATATCCAGTAGTGCCGGAATAAACCCCACGGGGTGCCCAGTGACTGGACAAGTCCCGATAGCAGTGCTGCCAAGGCCAACGGAACGATGACGATTCGGGCGATCACCTCCATGGCAGGATACGCACCACGAACGACTTGCACATTGTGGCTAGAAGCGCCAATAGCCGCGAGGGCCAGAATGCGGCTATGGCACCGAGCAGTCCGACCGAAGTAGTAACGTGAATGCTCAGTGCAAACTTGCGCTGTTCTGGATTCATGGTCGCAATCATGGGGACGGTCTCCTCAAGGTATTCCGATCAGGGCTTTGGGCATCCTAATACTAAGCATTTGTCGTCGGGTGTCTGTGGTCGCCGCGGTGATTCATGGATGATCGGGGAGGCGAGCCGCGATCGGGGCCGGGGTGGCCCGCACCTCCGCCCACCATTTCCATAGCACATAGATGGCCGGGTAGATCAACAGCTCCAGGATGAAGCTGGTGACGATGCCCCCCACCATGGGCGCAGCGATTCGTTTCATGACATCGGATCCTGTACCGCTCGACCACATGATCGGGAGAAGGCCCAGCAGGATTGCGAGCACCGTCATCATTTTCGGTCGCACGCGCTGGACCGCACCTTCCATGACGGCGCCTTCGAGATTCTCGAGGGTCTTCATCCGTCCCTCGCTTCGCCAGCGCGCATAGGCGACATCGAGATACAGGAGCATGACCATGCCGGTTTCTGCATCGACGCCGGCCAAGGCAATGATGCCGACCCACACCGCGACGCTCAAGTGATAACCCAAGAGCCATAGCAACAGAAACGCGCCCACGAGCGAGAAAGGCACGGCGCAAAGAACGATCAGCACCTTCCCCAGCGACTTACCGTTGAAATACAACAGCACGGCAATGATCAGGAGCGTGATGGGAATGACATACATCAGGCGTTGCCCCGCCCGCTGCATGCCCTCGAACGCGCCGCTCCATTCGAGTCGGTAGCCCGGCCGGCAACTTCACCATCTTGGCGACGGCCTTGGCGCGCATCATTCATGTAGCCACCGGTGTCCCGTCCGGCGAGATCGACATAGACATACCCGACGAGTTGCGCGGCCTCGCTCTTGATCGCCCCGGGGCCATCGACGAATCGCAGATCCACCAGTTCTCCCAACGGTACCTGCGCCCCGTTGGGTGTGGCGACGAGCACTCGTCGCAAGGAACCCAAATCATTGCGCAGTTCGCGGCCGTACCGGACGTTCACGGGAAACGCTCCCGACCTTCGATCGTCTGGGTGACATTAGCGCCGCCGACGGCGGCCATGATGGTGTCCTCGACATCCATCACCGAGAGTCCATAGCGAGCGATGGCCTCGCGGTTGACGTCAAAATCCAGGTAATACCCCTGGCTCACGCGCTCGGCAAAGGCGCTGCGCGTACCGGGACGGTGCGCAAGGTCGCTTCCACTTCCGAGAGTATCCGGCCGATTTCCGTGAGATCGGGCCCGAACACCTTGACGCCGATGGGTGTTCGAATGCCGGTCGAGAGCATGTCGATGCGCCCCTTGATCGGCATCGTCCAGCTGTTGGAGAACCCGGTCATCTTTTCGCGCAGCGCCCGATCCATTTCCGCGACCAGCTTCTCGGGGGTCATGCCGCTGCGCCAAGCGGTGGGCGGCTTGAGATTCACGACGGTTTCGACCATCTCCAAAGGCGCAGGATCTGTGGCGGTTTCCGCGCGACCGGCCTTTGCGAACACGCTCGCCACTTCCGGAATACCCATCAGAATCTGATCCTGCTGCTGGATCGTCCGCGTCATCGTCTGGATCGACGCCCCCGGCAGGGTCGCCGGCATGTAGAGGATGGTCTCTTCCCAGAGCGGCGGCATGAACTCGCTGCCAAGACTCAAGTAGATCGGCACGATGCACGCGACCGCAGCGAGAGCGATGCACGATCATCGAGTAACGATGCTTCAAGGCCAGCCTGCGCGACCGGCTCGTAAACCCAGATCAGGAACCGATTGATCGGATTCTTCTCTTCAGGCGAGATTTTTCCGCGGATCAGCAGCGTCATCAGAAACGGCGTCACCGTAATCGACAACAGCGCCGCGAAGAACATGCTGGATGACTTGGTGAAGGCCAGCGGCTTGAACAGCCGTCCCTCCTGGTCCTGCAGGAAGAATACCGGCAAGAAGCTCACCGTAATGATCAAGCAGCGAGAAGAACAGCGACGGGCCCACCTCTTTGCCGGCATCGATCAGCACTTCGAGATGCGGGCGCTGCGCCTCCTTGGGCTTGGCTTGCTCGCGCTCCAGATGTTTGTGGGCGTTTTCGATCATCACGATGGCCGCATCGACCATCGCGCCGATGGCGATCGCGATGCCGCCCAGGCTCATGATGTTGCTGGTGAGTCCGATCCATCGCATGGACAGCATCGCCAGGAGCACCGCCAGCGGCAGGGTGATGATGGCCACCAGCGCGCTGCGCAGGCGAAAGAGGAAGACCACGCACACCAGGCTCACGATCAGGCTTTCCTCGATCAGCTTGCTCGCGCAGCGTTTCCACGGAATGCCGGATCAGCGTCGAGCGGTCATAGGTGACCACCAGTTCCACGCCTTCCGGGAGCGAGGGCTGAACCGGCATCCTTGATGACCTGTTTGACGTGGGCCAGGACGTCGTAGACGCTCTCCCCGTAGCGAACCACGACGATGCCGCCGGCGGCATCGCCCAAGCCGTTGAAGTCCACGGCGCCGCGACGAATATCCGGTCCCGAGCTGGACGAAGCCCACGTCCCTGACCAGAATGGGGGTTCCATCCGATCTGCGCGCCCAACGCCACCATCTCGAGGTCGGCCGCATTTCGGATATAGCCCCGGCCGCGCACCATGTACTCCCGCCGCGTGAACTCCAGCACACGGCCGCCCACCTCTTGATTGCTGCGCGCGAATCTGTTCGACGACCTGGTTGATCGAGATCTTGTGGGCCTGCAATTTGTTGGGGTCGATCGTCACCTGGTACTGCTTGACGAAGCCGCCGACGGACGCGACTTCGGCCACGCCCGGTACGGCGCGGATCTGATACTGAACCTGCCAATCCTGCAGCGTGCGCAGCTCGGCGAGCGAGTGCTTGCCGGTCTTGTCGATCAGCGCGTATTCCAACGCCCAGCCGACGCCGGTCGCATCCGGGCCCGAGCTGCGGCGAGACACCCTGTGGCAGCTTGCCCGCCATGCCGCTCAAGTATTCCAGCACCCGGCTGCGCGCCCAATACAGGTCCGTGCCATCCTCGAAGATGACGTAAATCAGCGAGGAGCCGTAGAAGCTGTTCGCTCGGACGGCTTTGACCTTGGGTGCCGACAGCAGCTGCGTGACGATGGGATACGTGATCTGGTCTTCGATGATGTTGGGACTGCGATCCGCCCAATCGGTGGCACACGATCACCTGGACATCGGAGAGATCCGGAATCGCATCCAGCGGCGTGGTGAACATCGCCCAAACGCCGCCGCCGATGGCCACGACCACCAACAACAGCATGAGGAACGCGTTGCGCGCGCTCCATTCGATGATGCGAGCGATCATTTCTTGCTCGCTGTCTCTTGCGCCTTCCGGTTTGGCGGGCCGCCATCCCGGGCATGCCCGCCATGCTGCCGGCGCCGGCCTCCAGCCGGCTCTCCGAGTCGATCAGGAAATTGGCCGACGTCACTACCTCATCGCCGGCGTTCAGCCCTTCGAGCACCTGGAAGCGATCGGCGAATCCCATCGGGCTGATCTTGACCACCACCGGCACGAAGCGACCGTCGGACACTGACTCGAAACGCGATGTCGCGCTCGCCGGTGCGGATAACGGCAGAGGCCGGGACGTCAGACCGGAGCCCATCGCATGCGAAATCACCACGTCGCCAAACATGCCGGGCAGCAAAGTGGCCGCCCGGATTGGGCAGCTCTATGCGCACCTGCACCGAACGCGACATCTCATCGACCACCGGATCGATGAACACGATCTTTCCGGTGAGCGGTGCGCTGTGACGATGAGGAAATGACACGGTCGCGGGCATTCCGAGCGCCACATGCGGCAATTCATACTGGAAGATCTTGGCCTGCATCCACACCGTCGAGAGGTCCGCGACCACGTACAGGTCGCTCTGAGCCATGACGTACTGGCCGGCAAAAGCCTGCTTCTCCAGCACGGTGCCGGAAATCGGGCTGCGCAAGAGTCAGCGACTTTCGCGGCTCACCGGTCTTCTCCAGCTTCATCGATCTCATCCTTGGGAATGTCCCACGAGCCCAGGCGCCGGCGCGCGGTTTCCACCACCGTTTCTGATCGCCCTCTGTCGAGGCCGGACTTCGCCGCCCGCAACGCCGATAGGAACTCCCGCTGCGCCACAAAGAACGCGGGGCTGTAAATCGAGAGCATCGGCTCGCCGGCCCTGACTTTCTGGCCGGTATAGGAGACGTACAGCTTCTCCACCCAGCCTTCCGTCTTCAAGTGAATGTGCGCGACTTTGGTTTCGTTGGGCCGCACGATACCCACCGCGCGGATGGTCATGGTGAGGGGTGTCTGCTCGACCCTGCCCAGGTGACGCCGATGCGTTGCTGGACATCCTGAGTGACTCTGATTTCCGCATATCCGGCGGCAGCGCCGTCGCGGACATCGCTGAGCGGGGTGCCCGCTTGGCGTCGGTTTCGGCATGTCCATGCCGGGCATCGCATCGGGCATGCTGGTGGCCGAAATCGGTGCCCTTCACCGTGAACATGGCGAGTGACTCCGCGATCACTGCCACCGCCACGACCACTCCAAGGAGCTTCTGATTGGTTCGTCGGCATGGGATCCTTCCTCAGATTATTCCGCGCTAGCGGTATGGGCCGCCGCGGAATGTCCGTCGTTCGCTTGCCGTCCAGCGTTTCGATGTCGACACCCGCCAGTGCCTCGAGGTCGGCAAGCCGCTGCTCGCGTTCGATCTGCGCCTCGGCCACCATGCGGCGCACCGAAAGAAACATGCGCTCGCTGTCCACCAGATCCGCGAAGACGATGGTTCCTGCGGCGTAGGCGTTCCGCGAGCTGCTCACGAGCTGCCGGGCCGCCGGAACGACTCGCGCTGACGGTAAAGCTCGGTTTCTCGCTCGGCGTTGCGCATCAAATACAGATCTGCCACGAAGCTCGCGGCGCGGTCCTGCTGGGTCTGCCGCAGCATCGCTTCCGAGGAGCGGGTCATTGCCTGCGGCTCCATGATCGCGGCCCGGATCGCCGGCCGCTTCGTCGGCACCATCAGCATTGCTCCGAGCGACTGCGAAACACTGCCCTTGATGCTTGCAGAGGGACTGATATCGGGCAGATAGGCGAGTCTGGCCAGCTCCACCGCATCCTCCGGCCGGCCACCTGTTGGGCCAGCGCGGCCAGCTCGGGATTCTGCGCAACGCCACGGCAATCAGCGCTGCATCATCCGCGCTCACTGGCGGGGTGGCGGCAGTGTCGGCGGCAAGCCGAGCGGTGCGGGGCTTCGCGCCCCAGCATCCCATTGAGCTCCTGCGCATCGAGGCCGCCTTGGCTTCCAATCCGGCCAGATCGTTCTCGCGCGGTCTCTGACTCGATCAACGCCTTGAACAGGTCCTGCAGTGGACCGCCGGCCTCAGCGCGATTGGAGGCAGAGTCCGAGAGAAGCTTCAATAATGTCAGATTGTCGCGTTCGATGCGAATGAGTTCCTCGGTCAGCGCCAGATCCAGATAGGCGTGCGAGCACCTTGCGCTGAAGGTCGAATTTGACCGCGCGAAACTTCTCGCCCGCTTCGCGCGCCGCTCCAATGCGACTTTGCCGGCGGTACGGGCTTTGACCGGTAGCGACAGGTTCATGGACGGATCGAATCCGGCGCCCGATGTGGTGCGGTCCCAGGTCTTCATGTTTCCCGGCGAGAACATGTAGCCGAAGGAGAGCGCGACATTGCTGTTGGGCCAGGTCGCGGCCTGGTCGATTCGCGCGAACGCCGCCTTCCACTCGAAGTAGCCGGATTCCAATTCGCCGTTAGCGAGGAATGCCCGGCTCAGAACGTCTTGCCAAGTGGCGACTGCCGGCAATTCCGGTATCTGGCGCGCCTCGATTCGCGGCTCAAAGGGCGGTGAGGCCGTCTTTAACTTCGCCTGCTCATCGCGCGTTCCGTGCGGCGCCAAGACACAGCCGCCAAGTTCCGTCACGAGACCTATGGTAACTATCAGAATACGGTACGTGCGGGGCGAAGCGGTACGGCTCGCTTGAGTTCGATGCGGATCGGATGAGTTCCGAGCGCCGCGCATTCTTAAATTCTCGCCGCTCGAAGACGAAGCGCATTACCGATCACCGACACGGAGCTCAAGCTCATGGCGGCCGCGGCGATGATGGGACTCAAGAGTAGTCCAAACGCGGGATACAGCACGCCGGCCGCCACCGGTATTCCGATGACGTTGTAAACGAAGGCGAGCACGAGATTTTGGCGGATGTTGCGCATCGTGGCGCGGCTTAAGGCGCCGCCCGCGCGCGATTCCGGCGAGATCTCCCTTGACGAGCGTGAGGCCGGCGCTCTGCATGGCGACATCGGTGCCCGTGCCCATCGCGATACCGACATCGGCTTCGGCCAGCGCGGGAGCATCATTGACACCATCTCCGGCCATCGCAACCACGTGGCCTTCACTCTTGAGACGCCGAACGATGGCATTTTTTTGATCGGGCAGTACGTCGGCTTCCACCTCAGTGATGCCGAGCTTGCCGGCGACCGCTTGTGCGGTGGTGCGATTGTCGCCGGTCAGCATGACGATGCGGATGCCCTCGCCGCGTAGGCATCGAGCGCCGCCATCGTCGTCGCCTTGATCGGATCGGCCACCGCGATGATGCCGGCCGGCTTGTCATCGACCGCCACGAAGAGTGCCGTGGCACCTTCCTGTCGCAGCGCGTCGGCGCGCGCTTCGAGATCGGCGCTCGCGCACGCCACGATCCTTGAGCAGCGTCGCATTACCGACTGCGACGCGCCGACCCCCGAGCTGCCGGTCACGCCCTTGCCCGTGACGGAGGCGAAATCCGTAACGTCCTTAAGCGCCACCTTGCGGTCCGCCGCCGATGCCAGGATGGCGGCGGCGAGCGGATGTTCGCTCGACCTTTCCAGGCTCGCACCGTATGATAGGACGGTGGATTCGTCGAAGCCGGCCGCGGGCACGACCGCCGTCACACGGGGTTTCCCCTCGGTCAATGTCCCGGTCTTATCGATCACCAAGGTATCGACCTTCTCGAATCGTTCGAGCGACTCGGCATTCTTGATGAGAACGCCGGCGGTTGCGCCTTTGCCGACGCCGACCATGATGGACATTGGGGTCGCTAGACCGAGTGCGCACGGGCACGCGATGATGAGCACCGACACGGCGGCCACGATCGCCAGTCCCAGCGCCGGCGCCGGCGCCCAGATCATCCAGGCCACAAACGTGATGCGCCGCCGAGGCCATAACGGCGGGAACGAACCACGCGGACACCGAGTCGGCGAGTCGTTGGATCGGGGCGCGACTGCGCTGCGCTTCGGCGACCATGTGTACGATGCGAGATAGCATGGTATCGGCGCCGACTCTTCTCGGCGGTGATCATGAGCGCCCCGGTCCCGTTGATCGTGCCGCCGATCACTTTGGCAGCCGCCGCCTTTTCGACCGGCATCGACTCGCCGGTCACCATCGATTCATCGACTGCGCTTGCTCCCTCGGTCACCGAACCATCGACGGGAACTGCTTCGCCCGGTCGCACCCGCAGCCGATCGCCCACGTGGACTTCATCGAGCGGCACTTCCTCATCCGTGCCATCGGCCCGAAGGCGTCGCGCCGTCTTGGGCGCCAACTTGAGTAGCGCCCGAATCGCGCCGCCGGTCTTCTCCCGCGCGCGCAGCTCCAGCACCTGGCCCAGCAAGACGAGAACCGTGATTACTGCCGCGGCCTCATAGTAGACGGGGATGAGACCCCCGTGCTGACGAAGCCCTGCAGGGAATAGCTCCTGGGACAAAAGTCGCCGCCAAACTGTACGCATAGGCCGCGCCTATGCCTAAGGCAATCAAGGTGAACATATTGGGCGAGCGGTTGAGGATCGAGGCCCAGGCTCGTTGGAAGAAGGGCCACGCACACCACACCACGATGGGCGTTGCGAGTGCGAACTGAATCCACATCGAGGCGGCCATGGACAAATACCGATCCATCTTCAGCAGCCCCAAGTGACCGCCCATCTCCAACACTATAATGGGTGCTGCGAGGACGGCGCCGATCACGAACCGCCGAGTCATATCCTTGAGCTCAGGACTCGTGCCCTCTGCCTCAGGAATGCCCTCCGGCTCGAGCGCCATTCCGCAGATCGGACAATTGCCGGGCTCGCTTTCGCCGAATTTGTGGATGCATCGGACAGGTGTAGATCGTGCCCTGAGCAAGCGGTGCGTTCGGAGCACTCGGCGTGCCGGCGACGCTTGTCTAGCGGTCGGCTTCAGATACTGACCGGGATCTGCCATGAATTTGGCCTTGCAACCGCCGCAACAAAAGTAGTAGGTCTGGCCATCGTGCTCCGCGCGGTTCTTGGCGGTCGCTGGGTGCACCACCATGCCGCAGACGGGATCATGGGTTTGACCCGCCGCGCCTTCGGCGCCGCTACGTGCATCAGGATTGTTGGCGGCCGGTCCGCAACAACACGCCTTTTGAGCGGCAGGCTTCATGGTCACACTCGGTCGCTGTACTTGATTCATGGGGTATCATAGGCTCCGTATCTAGGTACGGAGTCAAGTCATGCCCAAAACAGCCGCCAAGCGCCGCTCAGATGCTGTCCCGTCGCGTCCAGACGATGCTGCCGTTACCATTGGGGGGCTCGCGCGTGCGGCAGAGGTAGATACCTATACGGTATTACCAGCGCCGGCGTCTGTTGGCTATCCCACATAGCGGCGCCGGCGTGCGCCGATATCCGCCCGCCATGATTGACCGAATTCGGTTTATTAAGCGTTCGCAGAACCTTGGTTTCACCCTCGATGAGATTCGTGAGCTCATGCGGCTTGAGCAAGGCGGCAGTCGCAGCGCCATCCGTAAGATTGCCGGCGACCGACTCACGAATATTCGCGAGAAAATCGATGCGCTCGAACAGATGGAACGGGTGCTCTCCGAGCTACTCTACGAATGTGAACATACCGCGACAGCGGCCCCGTGCCCCATCATTGCTGCGTTGAACACCGACTAATGAGCGTCGGGCAAAGAACGCTGGCGAGAAGCAGCCTTTAAATCTGCCCGGTGCGGTACCGTACCGAATTCGCAATTGTTGCGGGTTAGCTTAAGGCTCGGTGTTTTCCGTCCGGGGCGAACCAGTGCCGACGAGCCTGACCAACTCCAAGAGCAGTCGATAGACTTCAAGGTCATGGTCCATGCGATTCACGACGGGCCTAATCGCGGTCTCGTGGATAAAGCCCCGTACGTGGTCTATCACAATGGGGCTATCTTCAACTTCACGACCATCACGCCATTCCCGGGCGCGGTGAACAATTGCCTCGGCTGCCATGAGCCGGGCACTTTCGCATCCGCCGAATCCGGGCAATCCCGCCACACCGCTGGCCTCGACCATTCATACGGTGGACTCGACCGGCGCACCTCTCATTAACCAAATAGCCATTACCGCGGGAGCGGCCGCCTGTTCGTCCTGCCATGCCTCAGCGGTGGAGACGGCGCACATGTTACAGAATGGTGCCAACTTTGCTGCCGTGAAGAGCGCTGCAAACAATCAAGTCGTTTCGAACGAAACGTGCGTCGTTTGTCACAGTGCCGGTGCGATCGCCGATGTGCAGGTGGTGCACAACTTGGCGACGTATCAATAGGCTGGCGATTTCACCTTGAGACAGCTGTGCTGAGGTGGCAACGCGGCTGATTTCCTTCCTTAACGGCATCCCGCCCGGTCGGTAACAAGGTTCCTTCAAGATCTCGAAATTTTACCGACAGCGTGATTCATGCTGCATTCGTAGGTGAATTCGAGTGCATTGCTGGATAGCCTGTCGGCGATTTTCGTTTCACACTTCACGTCAATGGTTGCCGACTCACTCATTGCCGCTCGCGTCACTGCCGACATGAAGCAGGGCTTCACTGCGATGGCGCAGCGACAAGGCGTGTCGGAATCGACCCTTCTTAAGCGCTTGATCGAAGCGTCATTGGTATCCGCGGGCGCAATCCCTACAAAGGTTCCCGAGCCGGTCGAGCCGGTGCGCAACGGTGCTCGGGTGTCCATGCGGCTCCGCGCTGATGATCTTTTGTTGTTGCGCGAGCGCGCCAGGGCCAGGCAAATGCCGACCGGTACTTATGTGTCGCTGCTGATTCGTGCGCACCTGCGCGCCTTGACCCCATTGTCCACCGCAGAGCTGACAGCGTTGAAGGCCTCCGTGGCCGAGCTCGGCGCCGTGGGCCGAAACTTGAATCAAATCGCACGCTCCCTGAACCGAGGTGACGTACACATCTCGCCGAGCCTTGCGGACCTGCACGCACTGATTAAGGCACTCTGGGCGGTTCGCTATCATACAAAAGCTCTGATCGCCGCAAACCTTGAAAGCTGGAAGATCGGATATGAAAAAGCGACTCATTGATCTGAGAGACGAAAAGCCAATTCTGGACATCGCCTCGTACGGGCGTAGCACCGTCCGGTCATTCACGCCCGCCGAGCTAGCGCAGATCGCCCGCACCGTTGCTCGAGCGCCCGAAGTCATGGTGAAGGTATCGGGCGGTGCCCGCACCCTGGGCGGTGTTGCGGCGCATCTAGCGTACATCGGCCGCGATAACTTCGAGATCGAAACCGACATGGGGGAGCGTATCCACGAAAAGGCATCCCAAAAAGCCATCCTTGAGGATTGGGACCTGGACCTTGAGACCCATTGGCACCAGTCGGAGCGGGCCATCAACGAGCCGCGCAGGCCTCCCAAGCTCGTCCACAACATCATCTTTTCGATGCCGCCGGGTACCAACCCGGGGAAGGTTCTGGAGGCGGTCCGCAGGTTTGCCGTCAATGAGTGGGCCCTCAAACATCGATACGCGATGGTGTTGCACACGAATGAAGCACACCCGCACGTGCATGTGGTCGTCAAGGCAAGGAGCGAACAAGGCCGCCGGCTGAACATCCGGAAAACGACGCTTCGCGACTGGCGGACACAGTTCGCCGAGAATCTGCGCGATCTTGACGTTGCCGCCAATGCGACCGAACGGGCTGTCCGAGGTAAATCGAACACCAACCTGCCCGATCGGCTCTACCGCGCGAACAAAAAGCGCGAGTCGACCTATCTGCAGCAGCGCGCGCGGACTCTCTATGACGAATTGAAACATACTGCGACACTGACGCCCGACAACGGAAGGGCAAAGATGCTGGCGACCCGCCAGGCCGTCGATCGCGGCTGGAGAAATGTCAGTCTAATGCTGGCGAACGAGGGATATCGACGAACTCGCACACCAGGCCCAACGGTTCGTGGATCGAATGCCGCCGCCCCCGGCCGAGTGGCAGATAATCGCGTTCCATTTGCAACGTCCGAAGCAGCTCACCCGGGCGCCAACGTTAGTATGCACCCGATGATGTCAATACAAATTCATTCGCGGCTGACGCGGGACGATGCCCGCCATCAGGGGTGGTCTCGAAGAGCATTCGTGCAAAGTGCTCGTTGATGGCGGTTAGCATCTCCCGATGCCGCTTCACCCTCTCATCGATGTATCGGTCCGTAACGGTCGAGTTCGTGTGGTTCAGCAGCTCGGCCACTTCGGACTTACGGAAACCGACCTCTTCGGCCGCGGTTGCCACGTTGTGGCGGATTTGGTGCATCGTGAAGCGAACGAGCGCGTGCTTTCGAAGCCGCTGTGCTGCAGAGCGTTCTTCTTGCATATGACCGGAGTCGGACGTGCGCGAGGGAAAGAGCCATGTTTTGGCCGTCCCCATAAAACGGAGCCGCCAGCTTGATCTTGTCAAGGATTCGGGAGATCTCGGGTGTTATGGGGATGATG
Organism: uncultured Gammaproteobacteria bacterium; assembly: GCA_963811115.1. Lineage (GTDB taxonomy): Bacteria > Pseudomonadota > Gammaproteobacteria > Steroidobacterales > Steroidobacteraceae > Bog-1198. The sequence goes on along the minus strand of CAWEQB010000012.1, from coordinate 650,040 downwards.
TAGGCCATGTGTTCCAGGTGGCGCTTCTTCCATCGCACTTTGCTGCGCTCCGCATCCGCCGGAATCACGATCCGATCGTCTTTGATGTACTCCCGCTTGCAGCCCATCGTGACGCCCACGCGAAGGCCCGAGGCTAATAGGAATCGCACGAGCAAGGGATGCAGTGCGTTGTCCTCGTACGTTGCAAAGCTCGCGACCAGCTTGCGCAGATCGGCGATTGGTACGCCCTTGACGCGCTGTGGTTCGGGCTCAAGATCGTCAAGCAATGCCGCCGTGGGGCACGTGGGAACCAGAACGCCGGCTCGCTGCAGCCTCGTTAAATGCTTCGTCGTCCAATATCGATAGATTCTTCCAAACCCTTCGATGACGTCGTTGGCCGTCTTGATTCCGGTGAAATAGCCGTCGGGCGCACACAGCAGCCGCTCCGACGCGGACAGCTTGGAATAGCGTTTCGAGCGGGCGGCGCCTTCGGCTTTGATCTGTGCGATAACCTCCTTGTATCGAACCTGAAGCATCGTCGCATCGATAGTGAGAATGGGCTCATTCAGCCACATCGACAGGTGCCTACGTACCAGCGATGCCATTGAGCTTTTGCTCACGGGCGCGCAATTCCGGTTGGCCTCATAATATCGCAATACATCCTCGAGCGAGGAATTTGCCAATTCCAGGTCGGTTTGCAGCTCAGCCGGAGACCGTGGATCGCCGATCGGCATGAGCCGGGACCCGCCTGCCGCGTAGACCTCGCTCAGAGTCGGCGCCGTATCGTCACGGCCAAGCGCCAATGGCCGGCGCGCTTGGGCCTTGACCCGCGCGCCTTCCGCCCGCGCGTCCGCCAGTTTGATGTCCGCTACGTCGCCCAAGGACCGAAAGTACGATTTCCACTTACCATTGAGCGGGTCCCTGGCGGAACCGCATTGCAGCCATTTACGCCTGCCGGTCTTGAAGACTTGTACGCCGAATCCGCCGGCTTCCCACACGTAATGCCATCCGCGACTCTTGGGATCAAGCGCGGGGTGATAGCTCAGTTTCGGCACATCGCGATCTTGGGTCCAGCGTCGTCGCATGGCGCATCTCCGCAGGGATCTACAAAGGATTTATAAATAAAACCCGGTGTAGCACCAAGTCGCGATTCGTCGCGAAAGTACAGACGAATGCAAGAAAATTAGGGATTTGCGACGTTTTGCGACTTCCTGCTACGGAAGGCAACATCGCATGGCCACGATTCGAAGCCAGGTGCTCTATCCAGCTGAGCTACGGGCGCAGGCGCTCAGTGTAACGTCCGCACGCTCTTTTCGGAAACGGATTCGCCCGCTAAGTCCGGGTTTCTCGGCGGCCAGACAGATCACCGAAATACCAGTACCATGGGGTCATCGGTATCACTCTCGGGGACTCACCATGTCAACGAAAAAAGCCGACTTCGTGCGAATTCAAACCACCCTGGCCAACTCCTTACACACTCATTGGCGGCTGTTCCTGGTCGAGGGAGTGGTGCTCTTGATTCTGGGCATCCTGGCTATTGTGGTTCCGCCCATTGCCACGATTGCGGTCGAAATTCTTGTCGGTTGGCTGTTGCTCATTAGCGGCATCGTGGGCCTGATCGCCACGCTGCGCATGCGAGCCGCGCCCGGATTTTTGTGGTCGCTGCTGTCGGCCATTCTCGGCATCGTCGCGGGGGGCGTGCTGCTTCTGTGGCCTTTATCGGGCGCCCTATCGCTCACCTTGATCCTGACAGCATTCCTCACAATTGAAGGCGTGGTTTCCATATTTTATGCGCTCGAACATAAGCGCGAACTGTCCGGGCGCTGGGCTGTGATGCTGTTCAGCGGCATCGTCGATCTCGTTCTGGCCGGGATGATATTTGCAGGTCTTCCCGGCACGGCGGCCTGGGCAATCGGCCTTTTGATCGGCATCAACATGGTATTCGGCGGAGCCGCGCTCATCGCTATGGCCTTGCACGCCCGCAATTCTGCGCCGGCCGGCAGTAGCTGATCTACGTTGCGCTGGATTGGCCGAGGCTCGCGAGCCGAGCCTTCAAGAAGCGCTTCTCCGGTTCGAGTGCGGCGAAATCCAGCGCCCGGCGATAGGCCTCGCGGGCCTCGCTCAGGCGGCCGAGTTCCTGCAGAAAGCGGGCTCGGGCTGCATGCAGCAGGTGATACTCGCTGACTTGTCCGCGAGCGGCCAGAGAATCGACCAGGTCGAGCGCGCGCGCCGCACCATCCACCATGGAAATGGCCACCGCGTGATTCAGTTCGATGACGGGGCTCGGTTGCAGGCGCAACAATACCTCGTAGAGCCCCACGATCTGAGGCCAATCGGTCTCCTCCTTCCTGCGGGCCCGCACGTGCAAGGCGGCGATCGCCGCTTGAACGGCATAGCCGCTCAATTGTCCTGGCGTGCTCAATGAACGATCCACCAGCGTCAGTCCCTCGGCAATCTTCACCTGATCCCACAACGATCGGTCCTGGTCCCCGAGCAAAACCACGTCGCCGGCACGGGACTCGCGGGCGGGGCGTCGCGCATCGTGCAGCAGCATCAAAGCCAGCAATCCAAGCACGGCCGGATTGTCCGGCAGCAATTCGTCGAGCAATCGGCCCAGGCGAATGGCCTCACCGCACAACTCGGCGTCGATCAGGCGGTCGCCGGTGGTGGCTGCGTACCCTTCCGTGAATACCCCGTAGACCACTGCGAGCACGCCTTGAATGCGTTCATTGAACAGCGGCGGTTCGGGAGTTTCATACGGGATACCCGCGTCGCGGATTTTCTTCTTGGCGCGGACCAGGCGTTGCGCCATGGATTCTTCGCTGACCAGAAAACAGCGAGCCACCGCCTGGGTGGTGAGTCCGCACACTTCGCGTAGGGTGAGTGCGATCCGTGCCTCGCTGCCGAGTGCGGGATGACAGCAGGTGAATATGAGACGCAGCCGGTCATCTCCGAATGCCGTGTCGTCCGCCTCGTCGAGCACCGCAACTGCGTCCGCCTCGGCGCTCGCAATCTCACGATCGAGCACCTTGGTCCGGAACACCACCTCGCGGCGTATTCGATCGACTGCCTTGTTGCGGCCGGTTTTGATGAGCCACGCGCAGGGATTCTCCGGTACCCCGGTCGCCGCCCATTGTTCAATCGCCGCGGCGAACGCCTCCTGGCGCGCTTCTTCAGCCAAATCGAAATCGCCGAGCAGCCGGATCAATGTTGCGAGAACACGACCCGACTCTCGGCGAAAAATGTCCTCGACTGCCTGATCGGCGACGCGTGCGATCATGCCGAAGGTGGTTCGATCAGGTCGCCGGCGGCCAAACCGGCCGCACCTCGATGCTGCCGGCTCTGGCGCCGGGTATGCGCGCCGCAATTGCGGTGGCTTCGTCAAGATTCTTTGCCTCGACCAGGTAATAGCCGCCCAATTGTTCACGAGTCTCCGCAAATGGACCGTCGGTGGTCGTCACCTTGCCGTTGCGCACTCTGACGGTGGATGCCGTAGAAGTGGGCTTCAGCCGATCGCCGGCTTTGAATTGTCCTGCCTGAATGATCCCCTTGGTGAATTCCATATATTCCGCCGTCATTGCAGCGAGCTCCGCGGGGGGCGTCGCAAAAAATTCCGCTTCGTTTCTATAGATGAGCAACAAGTACTGCATTTCATCGCTTCCTTTACTGTTCCGGCGTGATTCGCCGTTCCCTAGTCGAACGGCACGGAGTCATTTCGACATCCTTCAAGTCCCCAAGACCAACTCTATATCTCAAATCCCGGTGCGGGCGACCGGTTGCGGGAACTAATTTTTGCCCTGCATGTCGAATTTGCAATAGAAATCAGTCGCTTACCCCTCCATATCCGAACGCTGGCGGCTCTTCGCCCTTGGCCGTAAGATCACAGGGGCTTTGACTACACATTTGTACCGATAAAGAGGATTCCCGATGAAGGCTTGGATACCGCTCACGCTGGTTCTCGCACTTGGCACCGCCGCTCACGCGCAGGCGACTTGCACCTATCCACGTTCTCCGGACGCGCCCCCCGACGGGAACACCGCGACCAAGGAGCAGATGATCGCCGCGAAGCATGACTTCGACCGCTACAACGGCGAAATGAACTCCTATTTGGATTGTCTGAAGCTCGAAATGGACGCCGCGGCCCCGAAAGATCCTTCGAAATTGACGCCGGACGAGAAGAAAAAGGCGGACGACCAGCAAAAGATTCTCGTGCAGAAGAACAACGCCGCCGTCGACGAGTTGCAGGCGGTCGTTGGGCGATTCAACGAACAGTTGAAGATATTCAAGGCTAAGCAGAAACCGTCCTAACTTCGAGTGCGGCGGAGCAACTCCGCCGCAACTTTACCATGCAGGCTGGAACGCACATTTCGCCGCGTCTGGCCGAAGAGGCGATCTACTCTCGGCTAACGTGTCTGCCGATCGAATCACTGCCTCTCACGCAGTGTGTGGGTGGAACCCTGCGCGAAAACATTTATGCCGAGCGCGATCATCCGCCTTTCGACCGCGTCACCATGGATGGAATCGCGGTGGATAGCGCGGCTCTGCGGCGCGGCCTCAAGCGCTTTCGCATTCAGGGTACGCAAGCAGCGGGAACCCCGCAGATCAAGCTCGGCGCCGGCGACGACGCCATCGAGGTCATGACCGGCGCAATCCTGCCGTTGGGGAGCGACTGCGTCATTCCTGTCGAACAGTTGGATATTGCCGGAGGCTTCGCCTCGCTCAAAACCGCCGTCGTGAGCTCGGCCTATCACAATGTGCATCGGCGCGGCAGCGACAGCCGACAGGGCACGCTGTTGCTGGAAGCGGGGACTTTGCTACGCGCACCGGAAATTGCCGTAGCCGCCTCGGCCGGAATGGCACGCGTGCGAGTCAGCAGTCAACCCGCCGTGATGGTCATTTCGACCGGTGATGAGCTGATTGAACCCGGCGACCCCATCGCCGACTATCAAGTCCGCCGTTCCAACGCCTATGCCGTCGCCGCCACTTTGCGCAAGCGCGGTTTGGCCCGGATCGGCGACGATCACGTACCGGATGATGAGGCGCTGCTTTATGAGCGCCTGGCGCTGCATTTGACCACGCACGAAGTAGTGGTATTGAGCGGCGGCGTCTCGATGGGGCAATTTGATTTCGTTCCCAAGGCGTTGGCTCGCCTTGGAGTCCAAGAAGTATTTCACAACGTCGCCCAGAGACCCGGCAAGCCCATGTGGTTCGGTATTGGGCCGCAGGGACAAGCGGTATTTGGATTGCCCGGGAATCCGGTGTCCACCCTGGTTTGCCTGATTCGCTACGTCATTCCCGCCATCGCCGAAGCCATGGGCACCAAGCGCGAGCCGCCCGAACGCCTGGCCTTGGCGGCACCGGTCACCTTTCAGCCGCCGCTGGCGTATTTCCTGCCGGTCACCATCGAGCACGATGATTGGGGCCGTCCCTGGGCGAGCCCTCGGCCCACCAATGGTTCCGGAGATTTCTTGAGCCTCGCCGGCACCGATGGGTTTGTCGAGCTTCCTCCGGGGCCCAATACCTACGCGAAGGGCTTCGTCGCCACGGTGTACCGCTGGTGATCCAATGACTTCCACCATTCACCCCATTCGTGCACCGCGCAACCCGCTCGATCGGCTCGGCCGGCCTTTGCACGATTTGCGCATCTCCGTCATGGATCGATGCAATTTTCGCTGCCCCTACTGCATGCCCAAAGAGCAATTCCACGAGCACTACCGGTTCTTGAAATCCCAGGAACGTCTGTCCTTCGAGGAGATCGTGCGTCTCGCCCGCCTGTTCGCAAGCTTGGGCGTGAGCAAGTTGCGCCTCACCGGCGGCGAGCCGTTGCTGCGCACGAATCTCGCCGATCTGGTCGGCGATCTCACCGATGTGCCGGGGATCGACGACATTGCGCTGACCACCAATGGAGTGCTGCTGGGTCAGCATGCCGTCGATCTGCGTGCCAACGGCCTCAGGCGCGTGACGGTGAGCCTGGACACGCTGGACAAGGATATATTCACCCGCATGAGCGGCGGGTTTGCCGCTCTCGATCAAGTGCTCGCCGGCATCGACGCCGCCATCGCCGCCGGGCTGACCCCGGTCAAGATCAACGCCGTGATCGAGCGCGGATTGAACGACCACACGGCGCTCGATCTGCTCGAACGCTTCCGCGGCTCGCCGGTGATCGTGCGGTTCATCGAGTTCATGGACGTCGGCAGCCGCAATAACTGGCGGCCTGAACTCGTGGTTCCTTCGCGCGAGCTTGCCGCCCGCATTCACGAACGATGGCCAATGCAGCCCATCCCGCAGAACTATCCCGGCGAGGTTGCACAACGCTGGCGCTTTGACGACGGCGGCGGAGAAGTCGGATTCATCTCCTCGGTCTCGCAGCCCTTTTGCGGAGCCTGCAGCCGGGCGCGACTCTCCTCCGAGGGAAAGTTCTACACCTGCCTGTTCGCGACCCATGGCCTGGATCTGCGCGCGCCGCTGCGCGCCGGTGCCGACGATGCCGACATCTTGCAATTGGTCCGCGGTGTCTGGAACGGCCGCAGCGATCGCTACAGCGAGTTGCGCGAGGAATTGCGGCGCGCGGAGCCGACGGCGAAGAAGATCGAAATGAACTATATCGGCGGTTGACCTCCATGACTTTCACTCATTTGGATCCCAGTTTGCACCCCACCATGGTGGACGTCGGTGACAAGACGCCGACCAAGCGCACCGCAACTGCCGAAGCGCGGGTGCGATTTCCTTCGGCGGTCGCCACCGCGCTGCGCGACAGTGGCTTGCGCTCGCCGAAGGGTCCGGTATTTGATACGGCGATCATAGCCGGCGTCATGGCGGCGAAGCGCACCCACGAACTCATCCCCTTCTGCCATCCGCTGGCTATCGAGAATTGCCGCATCACCATCGATCTCGACGGTGACGCGGCCGTCATCCGCTGCACCGTGAGCGTGCATCACAAGACCGGCGTGGAAATGGAGGCGCTCACAGGTGCCGGAATTGCGGCGTTGACCATCTACGATATGTGCAAGGCGTTGTCTCACGACATCGTGATCGGCGATCTTCGCTTGCTGGCGAAAGAAGGCGGCCGTAGCAGCTACGACCTGAAGGGGTCGCCGTGACGCCGGTGTTCGGTCTCATTCTCGCCGGGGGCTCGAGTTCGCGCATGCAGCGCGACAAGGCCGCGCTTCAATACGGGGGCAAGAGCCAACTGGATCGCGCCTTCGAGTTGGCCGCGCGGCACGTGCCCCAGGTATTCGTCTCGGTTCGCCCCGGCCAGGTTGCCGATCCGGCGCGGGCAGGGCACCCCATGATTGTGGATTCGATTGCGGGCGAAGGGCCCATCGTCGGCATCCGCTCGGCGCTCGCCGCCAACCCGCAGGTGGCCTGGCTGGTGCTGGCGTGCGATTTACCGTTTCTATCCGACGCTGCCCTGTCCCAGCTGCTGCGCGAGCGCGATCCGACCGCGGTGGCGACGGCCTATCGCAGCGCGCACGATGGACTGCCGGAACCCTTGTGCGCCATCTGGGAACCGGCGGCCGCGGCCGCCCTGGCCGCTTACGAAGCCGAGGGGGGCCGCTGCCCGCGAAAATTTTTGATCCGCCAGGCGGTGCCGCTGCTCGAGCCCAAGGATCGGCGCGCGCTCGACAATGTCAATACGCCCGAGGAGTACGCGCAGGCGCTGGCCAGTCTCGGCGCCTCTTGAGTCCATCGCATGCAATTGAAAATCCAATATTATGCACTGATGCGCGAGCAAGCCGGCCGCTCCGAGGAATTGCTCGAGACCGCCGCTGCGACCCCGGCGGCGCTGTACCGCGAATTGCACGCTCGCTACGGCTTCACACTCGTGCGCGAACAATTGAAAGTGGCGGTCAACAGCGAGTTCAGCGACTGGTCCCGCCCCCTGAACACGGGCGACGCCATCGTCTTCATACCCCCGGTTGCCGGCGGCTGATGCGCTTCCGGCTCACGCCGTCGGCCATCGATACGGACGGTGCGCGGCGCGAACTCCTTGATTTGGGCGCGGGCGGCTATGTCAGCTTCGAGGGCTGGGTGCGCGATCACAATGAGGGACAAGAGGTCATTCGTTTGGAATACGAGGCCTTCCAGGCACTCGCCGTGAAGGAAGGCGAGCGTATCGTCGCCGAAGCCTTGCAACGCTTCCCAGTGAAACACGCGCTGTGTATTCACCGTGTCGGCGCGCTGGATTTGCGAGACATGGCCGTGTGGGTCGGGGTCAGTTCCGTGCACCGTGGGGAAGCCTTCGATGCCTGCCGGTTTATCATTGACGAAGTGAAGCATCGCGTGCCCATCTGGAAGAAAGAGCACTATCGAAGCGGCAATTCCGGATGGGTGAACTGCGAGCGCTGTGCGGTGGCGCCGGATCACTCTCATCAACACGCGTGACCGGGCGCGATGCAACCCGATTACTCTCGGCAGGTATTGCTCAAGGAAATCGGCGTCCAAGGCCAGGCGCTTCTCGCCCGCAGCCGGGTGCTCATTGTCGGCGCAGGGGGTCTCGGCAGTCCGGTGCTGCAGTATCTGGCCGGCGCCGGCGTCGGCTGCTTGGGTGTTGTCGATGCCGACACCTTGGATGCCAGCAATGTGCACCGTCAACCGATTTATGCCCTGGCCGATGTGGGTTCATCGAAGGTCGAATTGGCGCGCGCCGCCGTGGAGCGGATCAATCCCGAGGTGCAGGTCGAATCACACGTTGCGCGGCTCGATGCCGATAATGCCCTGGATCTGATCCGGCGCTATGACATCGTGGTGGATTGCAGCGACAATTTCCGCACCAAGTACCTGATCAACGATGCCGCCGTTCTGGCGCGCCGCCCCGCGGTATTCGCCAGCGTCTATCAGTACGAAGGGCAGCTGCAGGTCTATAAGCCCGAGCCGGGCCACGCCTGCCTGCGCTGCCTGTGGCCCGACGCGGTCGCCGACGGCGTTGTCGGCAACTGCGCCGAAGCCGGAGTTCTCGGTCCCGTGCCCGGAGTATTCGGCACCCTGCAGGCGCTGCTGACCGTGAAAATCCTTCTCGGTCTCTCCGGTCAACTCGAGGGCGAGCTCTTGTTGTTGGATTTCATGAATTTCGGCAGCACCAAGCTCAAGGCGCCGCGGCGAGCGGATTGTCATGCTCCCAACTGCGCGCTCATTCACCGAATCAGCCCTGAGGAGGCCGGCATCGAAGTAAATCTGACCTCGCTCTCGGATGCCGCCCGGCAAGGCCTCGAGGTCATCGATATCCGCAGCGCCGAGGAATTCGCGGCGCACCCGACCGCGGCCCGGCATGTCCCCATGCCCGCCCTCCTCGCCGATCCCAGCTTGCTGCAGCCGGGGCGGGAATTTCTGTTGCTGTGCGCCTCCGGCAAACGCAGCCTGGCAGCGGCCCGCGAACTGCGCAAGCAGGGACTGCCCGTGCGCTCGCTTGCCGGCGGGCTGCAAAATCTGGAGACCTGATTCGTGCGCTTCAATTCAAAATTGCCCGACGTCGGCACCACCATCTTCACCGTGATGTCGCGCCGTGCCCTCGAGGAAGGCGCGCTCAACATCGGCCAGGGATTTCCGGACTATGCCATCGATCCGCGACTGGCGGCCGCATTGACCCAGGTGATCGGCGAAGGTCGCAATCAATATGCGCCGATGGAGGGCGTGGTGGAACTGCGCGAGCAGATTGCCGCGAAGCTGCAGCGGAGCTATGGACTAAGCTTCGATCCGCTGGCCGAGATCACCGTGACCTGCGGCGGCACCGAAGCCCTGTATGACGCCATCCAGGCCGTGGTCGGGCCCGGCGATGAAGTCATTATCTTCGATCCTGCATATGATGCGTACGAGCCCGCCGTGAGGCTGGCGGGCGCAACGTGCATTCGCATGACGATGGCGCCCCCGGTCTTCCGCTTCGACTGGGACGAAGTGCGCCGCGCGCTGAGCGAACGCACGCGGCTGATCATCATCAACAGCCCGCAAAACCCCAGCTGCACGGTGGCCGATGCCGGCGATTTGGACGCGCTCGCCGCCCTGATCCGCGACCGGCCCATCACCGTGCTCGCCGATGAGGTATATGAACACGTGCTGTTCGATGGCCGCCGTCATGCCTCGGTGCTCGCCCACCCGGAATTGCGGGAGCGCAGTTTCGCGGTGTTTTCATTCGGCAAGACTCTGCATGCCACCGGATGGCGGGTTGGCTACTGCGTGGCACCGGCCCCAATGACACTCGAACTGCGCCGCGTCCACCAGTTCAATACCTTCAGCATCGCCTCGCCCCTGCAGTACGCCATTGCCCGCTATCTCGCGGCCTGTCCCGATGCATGGACCGGGCTGTCGGCGTTCTTCCAGGCCAAGCGGGATCTGTTCGCGGGATTGCTGCGCGGTTCGGGGTTCGAGCCCGTGCCGGCCGCGGGCACCTACTTTCAATTGGTCGATTATGGTGCCTTGAGCCGCGACCACGACATGCACTTCGCCGACCGGCTGATACGCGAGGCCAAGATCGCAACCATCCCGCTCTCGCCCTTCTACGCGTCGCCGCCGGCGATGACACTGCTGCGCCTTTGCATCGCCAAGAACGACGCCACACTCGAAGCGGCGGCCGTACGGCTGCGGGACTTCGCCGCCAAACACTCCGATTGAGATTCGTGCAGGAGACATGCATGACCCAGCGGTGGCGCTAGCGGCGATTACGTCCTGGTCTACCTGGGGTTTGACGGCAATGTCTACTGATGGTCTACCGGTGATCTGGTCCTCGGAAGGTCCATTCACTTGCGCTCGAGGCGTGGATCGCCACTTTGCCGCGCCTGTTTCGATAGCATCCCCGAAAGGCCGGCAGTTGAACTACTGCCGTTCTATTGTCGAGACTGCTACCCTTGCAGGCTTGCGGACGCGTGGCGCGTTCGCTCCACTGGGGGAAAGTTATGAGAAAAATACTGTTGAGTGTCGTGACTGCTGCAGGACTCGCGTTCGCCGCTGGTTCCGCATCTGCAGCGACGATCGCGCGTGTAATCGGCGTGCAGGTGACGGACGTTAAGGCCTACGCGCATGAGGTCGACGTGTTGCAAGGGCAGTTCAAAAAGGCAGGAGCCGCGGTGACGATCCACATCTGGCGCGCGCGATTTGCAGGCTCCGACGCCGGCGCAATGATTGTGACGATCGAGATGCCGGACCTTGCCACACTTGCGAAGGTCGACGAGTTGCAGAAGTCGAACCCCGAAATCGCGGCAACGATGCAAAGGATTGGAGCACTCCGGAAGATCGTATCCGACAGCCTCTACGAGGAAGTGAAATAGTCTTGAGGCGGCGGCCGAGCTCGGGCCACCGGCCGCCGCCCTCACTAGCTCGAGCCGGACCAGCCGACCCCTACTTTTCGTCGGAGGAGTCCCGGCCAATGGCCGCGGAATCCGAGCGCTGAGGGTCGGCCGACGAGATGAAAGTCGGGCGCATCACGGCTATGTCCGGACAGCCAAGCCCCATGATCAGAATCCACAAAGCTGCCATTCCGAGGTTGCGGTACGCTGGGTTCGCGATCGCCAATTACGCACCCAATCTCAAGATATGAGAAAGCAATATCACTCCCGAATGATCAACGGTCAGCTCGTCATATGGGACGTGCATCGTCTCGTAGAGTTAGCGAAGCCATTGCCGGTGAAGGTCGTTCCATTGTCGTCGATTCTCGAACTCGATGAATCCTTTTGATTTGAGGGCGAGTCGCCGACGTGCAGAGCAGTGGCGGTTCATGCAAAGCTGATTGCTGAGACGGACCTTAAGTACCCAATTATTCTCGACGCCGAAGGGCGGGTTATGGATGGAATGCACCGAGTGTGCAAAGCTTTCATCAACAATGCGGACACGTTATCTGCGGTTCAGTTCGAAGTGAATCCCGCACCTGACTAATCGAGTGGCCGGAAAGCTGCCACCGGCAAATTCGCGGGCACTAAATTCCTTTCGGTAAGCGGTCATTGCGACTTGAGATTGGCTAGATGACTGTTGGGCGCCGGCACAATTCCGGGGCCCAGATGGATGCAGAAGATCGTGCATTCCCTGGTGAGGAATATGCGACAGCGCAGAAAGCGCTGATTCGTATCTTCAAGATGTGCGCCTCGGTCGCTCTTGCATTGTCGCTCTTGGGAGCGTGGGCTCTTTTGGGTGAGATCAGACTTGGGGCAGCATCAGTGACAAAAAAGGAAACAATCATTCTGGCAGCCTGTGCTCGTCGCAGTCCAGGCGCCGCATAATTACGCGCCGATTCAACGCGCGACCTTCCTTCGTCGAATTGTCGGCGATAGGCTTCGACTCGCCGTAGCCCACGGCCTTCATTCGGTTGTCGCCGACGCCTTTCGACAACAAGTAGTCACGGACGGTTGTGGCGCGCCGCTCGGACAGCTTCTGGTTATATTCGGCATCGTGCGTCGCGTCCGTGTAACCTTCAATTGTGCCGCTGATCCAGTGCAAGCGCGTAAGGTTCTCGGCGGCCTGATCGAGCCGAACCTGGTCCTCGGGGGTAAGATCGGCAGTATCTGACTTGAACTGGAGTTGCACGGCCATCTCGCACGGGCAACCCATCGGACCAACCCGCGTTCCTGGAGGCGTGTCCGGGCACGCGCTCGGAGGAGCGGAAGGTAGTTGAGGCTCGACAAGGGGCGGGGGCGTGTTCGCCGCAACGGGTGCGGGCGGTGGCGGACTCTTGGAATTGCATGCAACAAGCGACAACAAGATTGCACCGGCAAGGGCCAGCCTATTAGTCGTATACATATCGCAGCCCTCGCTGACTCCTAAATTTAGGAGAAATTGTGCACACGGTTCTAAACCACGAGATAGTTCGTGTTGTTGAATTCGCTAAATGCTAAAACCTCCCCACGGAGGCACACAATGGGACCAAAGGCCTAATCGACGTCGCCCCGGCGTCGATTGCGAACTCCCCGCGATGGACCTGGCGACTTGCACAGTCGTCACTGGCACCTTGGGGTTGCCGTCCTCCGGCATGCGTTTAGGCCGAAAATGATGTGCGAGAATGCCGCCATGACGGCGATGCTCCACCTCTCGGCACTTCTTGCCGGTTCGGCGCGGACCGTCGTCTTCACCGGCGCCGGCATGTCGACTGAGTCTGGAATTCCGGATTTTCGTAGTCCGGGCGGCGTCTGGAGCCGGATGAAACCGATCGACTTCGACTCATTCATGCACAACGAAGACGCACGGCGCGAGGCTTGGCAGCGCACCTTTTCCGGGGCGGCCGGGTGGGTAGGCGCCAAACCGAATGAAGGTCATTTTGCAGTTGCGCGTCTGGTAGACACCGGCAAGGTCGGCCATGTGATCACGCAGAATGTGGACAATCTTCACCAGGACGCGGGCGTGCCCATACATCAGGTGATCGAGCTTCATGGCAATGCCGGCTATGCCACCTGTCTCATTTGCGGGCTGCGCCACGAGCTGGCGGACTTGCGCGACCCGTTTCTGGAGCAAGGAACACTGCCAACCTGCCGGGCGTGCGGCGGCATCGTCAAGTCCGCCACTATCTCGTTCGGTCAGCCTATGCCCGTCGAAGTGATGCGTCGTGCCGAAGCCGCTTCGCGTGAGTGCGACCTGTTCATCGTGCTCGGCTCGTCGCTGATGGTCTATCCCGCTGCGGCACTACCGATGGTCGCAAAGTCGAACGGTGCGGCGCTTGCAATTATTAACCGCGAGCCGACCGACATGGACAACAGGGCCGATATCGTCCTCCACGCTGAAATCGACGCTGTGCTGAGGGGACTAGTGTCCTGATGGGCTATATCTACGACACGAGCTCGTGACGCGCTGGTTCGTTGAACGCAGTCGCTCGTCGACCATTTTTTTCCGTTGGACGGATTGCGGAACGGGCGACGATGGGCGCGACTGAAGTTCGTCGCTCCTGCATCTTGGTAGGCAGACGCTGCTCCCGACAAGCGGTGGCTCCATTAGAGATATTGGGAGCATTTTGGATCAGTGACTGCTGCTCATGCGATCCGCTAACACCTACAATATGCGATGGGCCAAATGACCGAACATCTCAGCCAATCAAAGGTGATCCCATGTCATTCCGAAAACCGCATCCGTTGGCGTTCGCCGCTGCTGCCCTGTTGGTTGTCGGCGGGACGCCGGCGATGAGCGCACAGCCGAGCTATGGCCCTCGCTATGCGCAGGACCGCGCCGAGATCGAGGATCTCATGTCGCGCTATCTGTTCGCGATGGATTACGGGGACTTCGATGCCTATGTCGAGACCTTCACCGAAGACGGCGTGCTCGAATTCTCACGCAGCACCTCGAAAGGCCGCGCCGAGATCAAGAAGGCCGTGGCGGCTTTCAAGGAAGGCATTGGCAAGCTCTACAAGGACAAGGATGGGAATCCGGCGACGCTGCGCCACGTGCTGCTCCAGGCCGTGATCCGCGTCGAAGCCGACCGCGCCTGGACACGCTCGTTATGGGTCGAGATGGCGAACGACGGTCCCAACGGCACGCTCAAGATGGGAACCTTCGGCATCTACGAGGACGAGCTCCAGCGCGTGAAGGGCCATTGGCTGTTCAGCAAGCGGCGGGTGCTCAACGAATTTCTCGAAGGCCGGCATTCGGGTCCAAACAATCCGGTGCGCGATCTCGACGGACTGGCCGCGGCGTTCCAGGCGGAGAAGAAATAGCTGTCTTCCCGTTGACGAGGCGTTTCCAGCGAAATGTTCCCGCCAATAATTTGCGGCCCAATAATGACCTGCAAACCAGTCATTCGCCACGGGCAGCAACGGCAGCATTACTCAGGGGGTGCACGAATGTTATTTGCAACCTTCGTCGGTTTTTGACAACGCGAATGTCGTCTAATTGCTGAGCATCAAATTATGGACGCGGCCGTCGCACTAGGAATCCTTTTCGGCGTGTTTAGTCTCGACATCGGTGCCACTGAGCATGTTGTTCGATCCAACGTGTACACTACCCCGCAGAAAGCGCTTCAGATTGCCGTTGTGTGGGTCATTCCATTCATCGGTGCTGTGGTAGCTCTGGCGTTGGCCGAAGCATGCAGCCACACACCGCCGCCCAACATGACGTCAGATCTTTCATCTGCCTCCTGATCCAAAAACTCCCGCCATCGCAATGGCCTTGCGAAGGGCCTAGATATACCTACACCCGCGATTGCAAAAGGTGGACATCTCGGAAGCTGTCGCTACCGACTGTCTCCTGGGGTCAAGAGTGGCCTAAAGGGAATCTCTATGCCGGCACTCACACGACAGCCCTGCGATATGCCTGAATTTGGCTCTTTGTCATTTGTGGTAAACCGTCACCGACGCTGTACCACGGCGATTTGAAGTCTATATAGATGTGTTTGTCTGGTCGTATCTTCGGATCATCATCAAGGGCGCCCGCCGGAACCTCAAACCAGGATGCGTCGTCCGACGCGACCGGTACGGGTGAGCCGCAACGACCACAGAAACGATTCGTATAGGGCGGCGGGGCGTCAATGATTGGCGCCTCAAATGTCTTGATGAGTTCTTGTCCTTGAACAATGCGGAGATCTTCGCCGCGCACCCGCAAGCCCGCTGCGAAGGCGGACCCTGTGGCTTTTCGGCATCTGTTGCAGTGACACAGTTCGAAGGGGCCCTTGCTGCCACGAATCTCGAACGTGACACCACCGCAGAGACAGCTTCCTTTAATCATTGGCAACTCCTGCGAAAAACGCTTAGACCAGAGGGTCGTCCTCAGGTTAGCACTTTGCGTCTCAGTGAATAGTGCCCTGATCAGTTTGTGAAGCCGTGATCGCGCGCAAACACTATCGCTTGAGCGCGAGACCATACGCCGAGCTTGTCGAATAGATTGGACGCGTGATTGCGCACCGTCTTTTCGCTGATTCGCATGCGTTGGGAGATGTCGGCGTTGCTGAGGCCTTCAGCGATCAGCGCTAATAGTTCACGTTCGCGCCGGGAGAGTGCTGCAAATACAGTGTGTGCGCCGGTCGATGCGGCTGCAGGAAGGACAGCACGGCCTCGCGAAACCTCAGCCAGGCGGGCTCGCCCTCCAGCAACACGTGATTCCGTGAATCGAGTTCCACGAATTCGGCACCGGCAATCCCACTCGCCAGCAGCCTGCCCTCCGCGAGCGGCGTAACCGCATCCTTGCTGGCGTGAAGTACCAGCGTGGGCGTGTGAACCTGCGGCAGCAGCGCTTCGATGTCCACGTTGGCGCGCGCCTCGAATAGCTTGGCGGCAATGTCGCCGACGGTCGATTTCAGGCACAGATCGTTAAACCATTGCAATTGTTCCTGGCTGCCGCCCGGAATGAAGCGCGAAGTGAACACCTGCCGGAAGGTCGGATTGTCTTGCGCCCAAGCCACGCGCGCGAGTTCTATCATGGCGCGGTGGGCGGCCTGCGACTCCGGGGTACCCCGCCGCAAGGCCCCATGCGCGTAGCCGCCGTAGAGAATCATGCGCGCCACCCGTTCAGGGTGGCGGACCGCATAGTTGATGCACGCAGTCGCGCCCTGCGAAATGCCGAGCAGGGTCACGGGACCTTCAGGTTGCGCCGCACCGATGATGGATTCCAGATCCTCGGTCCACTGATCCACGCTCAGCGTCCCGACCCGCCAGTCACTCATACCGCAGCCACGCTCATCGTAGCGCACGAAGCGAGCGTGCCCCGAGAAGAACTGAGTCCAGTGCTTCCAGACGGGGCTTTCCCACTCGTATTCAAGATGGGTAAGCCAATTGGCAGCTTTGACCAGCAGCGGTCCCGAGCCGGATTCAGCCCAGGCGAGCTGGGTGCCGTCCGAGGCTTTGAGGTAGCGGACTCGCTGACGGAGCCTGACGGGATCGATAGTTCCCCCTGACCGGGACAAATGTCTCGGGTATAGAGCTTCGATTCTATGCCAATCGGGACAAAGCGCCGATTTTGCTCCTCGAGCGCTGGGGGCATCCTGCCTGCCTCACAAGGAGAAACTCATGCTCAACAGATCGCTCTATTTCGTTTACGGCATTACCTCCTACCTAATTTTCCTGGCGACGTTCCTGTACGCAGTCGCCTTTGTCGGCGGTTTTTGGGTGCCAAGCCGCCTTGACGGGCCGCTCAGGACTACCTTGCCGCTGGCGATTGGCGTTGACTGCTTGCTGCTGACCGTATTTGCGCTCCAACACAGCATCATGGCCCGTCGTTGGTTTAAGGAGCGTTGGACGCAGATCATCCCTTGGGCCATCGAGCGTTCCACCTATGTCCTCTGTGCAAGCCTGGCGCTGCTGCTGCTGTTCTGGCAATGGCAGCCCATCGGCATTCAGATCTGGTCGATCCAGAATCAAGCGGTCCGCTGCGTGCTCTGGGCATTGTTCGTCGCGGGATGGGCCACGGTGCTCGCCGTCACCTTTCTCATCAACCATTTCGACTTATTTGGGCTGCGGCAGGTTTGGCTGCCATTGACTGGCAAGCCCTACACGCGGGTGTCGTTTCGAGACCCTTTGCCCTACCAGATCGTGCGCCACCCGCTCTACTTCGGCTTCCTAATGGCCTTCTGGATGACCCCGAACATGACACTTGCCCACCTGCTGTTTGCGCTGGCGACTACTATTTACATCGTCATCGCCATTCAGTTCGAGGAACGCGACCTCGTGGCCGAACACGGCGCCGTGTATGAGGCGTATCGCCGTCGCGTGCCGATGCTATTGCCCGGCCGCCGGCGGCCAGCGTCGGCCAGCGCGGACACTGCCGCCACCGCCGCGCACACCTGAAGCGAAAATCGTGGCGAGCGGCAGACCGCTGCTGCTAGTCGCAACTGGCTCGAAGTGCGGCTGGATTGTACGCGGACAGCGCCCAATGGCGGACGCTTACTGCAGCCAACTGGCAATCGCGGCGGCGTCCCACTCTTGGATGATTGGCGGATTGACGGTGAAATTGCTGTAACGGATCCAGGTGGGCCGCACGCGCCAGTACACGAGGCCCGGCCAAGTCTGGCGGGTGGGGCCGTCGGGGAAACGGTCGAAATAGTAGGCCTGCACGTCGGGCAACTCTGCTTCCGTGGGAATCTCGGCAATGCCTTCGTATTGCACGGTGCGCTCGTGCTCCCAGCCGATAACGAACGCGACGCGGGGATTCTTTACAAGGTTTTGATGCTTGCGCGACTGGGTCACGGTATCGAACAGAAGCCCCCAGCGGTCCGTGATGGCGACGCCAACCACCGCCGCCTGGGGGGCACCTTGGGGCGTGACGCTCGCCTCAATCGCCCAAGGTTGGGCACGCATGTAGGACAGCAGCTCGGTTGGCGTGAGGGGGTGATGGTGTTCGCTCATGGGGGCCATTGTGCCTGATGGCTGGACCGCCCACATTTGTGGAAAACCGTAAGCCGATGGCGGCCGGCCCTGACAGCTTGTCTCGACTTGGCGGGCCCCGTGCCGACGCGTGTCCGCGCTTGAAGTCGGCTAAGTGTGAGGACGCCAAGCCCTCTATGAATGGATTTGCGAAAGTGGCCAGGTCATCCATCAGCTGCTACGTTATCCGTCATGAGACGGACGGATAAATCTGGTTAGACGGCTGTTCGGCCTATGCCCTTGCAATACGCCGTCGCCTACATTGCCGCAGCTGCCCTGGGGGTAGCGTATCTAGCGGTCATGCACTTCTTGTTCAAGCGTCTCGCGTCGCACCATGCGTCGACGTGGGAGGACATCGGATCACCCGAGTTCTTCTCGAGCCTGCACTTCACGACAATGCTTAGAATCCTCCGGTTCCTCGCAAAAAGGGACTACCTCGAATTGCACGATCGGGTTGCGACTCGCTTAGCCTTGAGCGCCTCGTTTCTACTTATCGTCATTGCTGTAGTCTGTGCATATCTGCAGGTGGTCTTTTACGTAAATGGTCTCCGGTGGCCGCTGACCGCAGCCGTTGGAGCAATCGTGTGCCACGGCATCGGTGAGCCAAGTTAATTTCCCGAAAGCTGCCCCTCGCCAGCGTCTCCAGGGGTCAAATCCGGCGGTACAACTATCTTGCTACCTTCGGTACTACGGGGCGGCTCCGTGAGCCGTCGCCGATAAGCAGATGTTCGCCAATTGCGATAGGCTAGTCATTACCCATGCAGAATCCCACGCGTCGATTGTTGCTGCGATTGAGTGCTCTAGAAACCGGCGATGGAATTCGACGCGCCAGGAACGTGAGCCGCGTCCTCTTTGTTGTGGGACTTATTCTCGCCATCTTCATCGGATTGGGAATTACATACCAACTCCACCCAGCTTTGATCGCTATGACGGCTGGGGCTGTAGGCTGGATCATTGCTGAACGAAACGCGCTCCGGTCGCGCATCTCACAGTGGCCTTTGTTTAGAAATTATATAGATTGGCCACACGTCAAAGCCGATCTCAATCGGGATGCCTGACAATCATCTTGAGAGCTCACGGAATGATGCCAAGGAGGGAAGTCGATGGTTTGGATAAACTGCCTTCGTTCAACGCTGGTGAAGCCCGGCGTCGCTCAGCCTCATCTCTAAGGACTTCCCCGTTGTGTCAACATATTTTTTCTGATTTCTGTTTCTTTTGCCGCGTCGTCGAGCGAGAAAGGACAGACTGCGTCACTCTAATCGGCCATTCTTGAGTGCTATGCACTCGGGCCCGCGTGTAAGCCGCGCGCTTGCGCCTCGATCGTTAGACAGCGATTTCCGCTCGGAGGTTGATCTGGTTCCGCAAGCGCCGGTCTGACCTGTTTTGCTCAACGAGTGCAGTGCGTGTGAATCCTCCCAATAACTAATGTAGTTTCGATTGTCGCAGTCGGTTAAACGGCGGCGATGACGGGATCCTTCGCCAACAGAGCCCAAGCGATGCGGGCATTCTTTGCCGCAATGGCGATACAGGCCCGGTGATAGCCGCGCCGCTGTTGAAGGGCAAGCGCCCAGCGCGAGAGCGGATCATTGAGTCGTAGCGCGCCTTGCAAGACGGCCCGAGCGCCCATCACCAATAAGGTGCGCAGGTACGGATCGCCGCGTTTGGTAATGTGTCCCAGGCGCGTCTTGCCGCCGGTTGAGTATTGTCGAGGCACAAGCCCAAGCCACGCAGCGAATTGCCGGCCGTTCTTGAAGTCATGTGCGTTGCCGACTGTGGCGACCAAGGCCGAGGCGGTGAGCGGACCAATGCCCAGTCGGGTTTGGGCGCGTTGCGCCAGTGCATTGGTGCGAACGTGTGCGCGGATTTCTCGCTCATACTCGAGCGCCTTGGCCTCCAGGCGCATGGCGTGCTCGAGAAGATCGCGGACACAGCTGGCCACTCGGGTGGGTAGTTTCTCTAACAGCTCGGGAGTGCGACGTCGCACTTCAGCCGCCCGCAGTGGCAACACGTGACCGAACTCGGCAAGCAGTCCGCGAATGCGATTGAGCATGGCGGTGCGCTCTTCGACAAATCCTTGTCGAACCCGGTGCAGTGTCAAATCCGACTGCTGCTCGATCGACTTGATGGGAACGAAACGCATGTTCGGCCGGGCCACCGCTTCACAGATCGCCTCGGCATCGTTGCCATCGTTCTTCCCGCCCTTGCGATAGGGAGTCACAAATTTCGGTGCCATCAATTTCACGCTGTGACCCAAGGACGCAAAACGTCGAGCCCACTCGTGCGCTCCGGAGCACGCCTCCATGCCAATCAGGCACGGCGGCAGCTGCACGATCAGCTGCGCGAGCTTTGCGCGCGATACAGTCCGACGTATCAAAACCACTCCGTCGGCATCTATGCCATGGACCGAAAACACATTTTTTGCCAAGTCGATTCCAACCGTAGACACTATGCTCATGGGACTTCCCCTCTTGAAAAGATTGATGTCGCAAACCAATCCTGGCACGTCGGTGCCACCTCGGGACGGGGAAGTCCCTTACATTCGTTAGATTCAAATATGACGTCACCGCAAATGCCCAGACCCCAAAATTCAGGCCCCAGTAAACTGCTGAATTATTGGAAGCCGGCAGCCTCCCTCAGTATCGGTGATATATTCGAAAATTGATCGAGTCTGGTGTGATGATTGCGGGGTCAGCGCGGAGGGGTTGCCATGTCGGCGTTTCAGCGTGAGATTTTGGTGCGCTTTGGACATTGCGATGCCGCGGGCTGGGTGTTCTATCCGCGCTACTTCGAAATGATCAGCGATTTCGTCGAAGACTGGTTCGAGGATGGATTGTCCGCGAGTGCACCCGGGCTGTTCCATCACAAGCAGATACTCACGCCGTCAGTCCATTTTACCGTCGACTTTGTAAGGCCCACTCGCTATGGTGAGCGACTCACCTTTAATCTGTGGACAAAGAAGGCTGGGACCACCTCATGCGAGCTCAGGATCGAAGCGTCACACCAGGGCGAGCTGCGTATGCGCGCCAAGCAGGTACTGGTGTTCATCTCCGTGGCTTCCGCCCGGGCCACGCCGATTCCCCCGGAACTCATCAGCCGCATGCAGCGGTTTGCGGCCGAGGATGACCCGCCGCCTACGAAGAAGCGCAAGCCACCTGCCCGCTAAGTGGGCGCCAGAGCAAGAGATGATTCCCGGAATTTGGATTGGGCGTGCGCATGCCGACGGTGGCCGGGTCGGGTTGGTAGTTCTGACCTGTTCCCCGATCTTGTTAGTTTGACCCATTGACCAGGTGGTTACCCCAAAGGCGCCCGACGGTTCAAGGTCCTGACCACCTGTTTTTGGACCTTCGAATTCGATGTTCTCATCGGCCAATAGTCGACGGCCAACTCACCAAAATTACTTGCGCAAAGCAGTCGTTCAAGTATCCCGCTCCCATCAGCGTACACTGCAGCTCAAGCCGGTGCGCTGGCGACCTCAGGAGCGACCCTCCGGACTGAGGAATGAACTATGCGAAGCGCTCTCGCAGCGGCTTGCTTTGCCATCGTTTCGACGATGGTTTCCCCCATTTCGGCGGATGCGGTGTTTCCAACGAGAGCGACGCGTCTCGCTCAGAATCCGATTGTGACGCCTGTGTCTAACGCCACTCTGGGCGATAACATCAACGGCCCATCTCTCATCAGGGTGCCTAGTTGGGTCAACCATCCTCTGGGCAAATATTACCTGTACTTCGCACATCACGGCGGGAAGTATATCCGTCTGGCCTATGCGGCGGAGCTTCAGGGTCCATGGCATATATATGGGCCCGGGACATTGCGGCTCGAGCAGGCGCCGCGCTGCCACGATCACATTGCTTCGCCCGACGTGCACGTCGACGAGGATCGTCGCGAACTTCGAATGTACTTTCATTGCCCTGCCGGTGCCGCGGGAAGCATTGACATCACGGAACAGAAGACATTCGTGGCCACCTCGACGGATGGTTTGACATTCGATGCGGAGACGCTGCCGTTGGGACCGGCGTATTTCCGCGTCTTCAAGTACGGCGGATACTATTACTCGATTGTGCGCGGCGGACTCCTATTAAGGTCACGTGAGCCGCACGGTGCGTTTGAGGAAGGCCCCACACTCATCAAGCCGGACGAGGGTCGTATACTTCGTCACGCCGCTGTAGATCTCCGCGGCAACTTGCTGCGAGTCTATTATTCTCGCATTGGAGACCGCCCAGAGCGCATCCTCGAAAGCAAAGTGCGACTTACGGATGATTGGACCGCCTGGCATGCTTCTGAACCGGCCACCATCTTGAGTCCGGAAGTGACGTATGAAGGCAGCGATCAACCACTTGAGGCATCAGAGCCCAACGACGCTCCACATCGTGTTCGGCAATTGCGAGATCCTGCTATTTTTCGGGAAGGACGACGGGTGTACCTCGTGTATTCCATAGCTGGCGAGAGCGGCTTGGCGATGGCAACTCTTGGAGAGCAGTAGCTGGACTACCTGTAAGCTGCCCTTCGCTACCGTCAACCGGGTCGATACCGGGAGTAGCGTTAGCCACCGGCGACGATCACAACGAATTCATACGCCCTAAGCCTATGGATTCTGAGATCTGATGAGCCGCGTCGCGCTTTCACTCTCGCCCTGCACGAAGCGCGCGAACTCAGGCTGCGTCATGCTCATCGGCTCCCCTCCGTGCTTCGTGATCCAGTCGCGCAAATCCGGTCCGCCCATCACACGACTGCACGTGGCGGAACTTATCCGGTACGTGAGCTGAGGTATTGGGCGTGCTATCGATTACAACGGGGAAGAGGAACGCGAGCTCGCTGGCCATGTTCTCAGTTCGCTGGAGGTTCGCGAGGACCTCACCTCCTTCGAGATTGGCGACACCGTGACCGTGCATCGCTTCAAGCCGTGACGCGCAACTGCGCGTCGGTTCCTTTAAGGGCGCATCGCCGACGTTTGACTGACCGGGCAGTTAATGATCTTTCAGTCGATACCGGTACGCCTTGTCGTTAGAGGAGCCATCATGCCGCTTGTCACGCTCACCATCCGCAAGCCGAAGTCGAGCGCCTTCAAATCTACAATGCTGAATGCCGTGCACGCTGCCTTGGTCTCAGCGGGTGTATCTGCGTCGGACAAGTTCCAACGGGTTATAGAGCTCGAGGCGGAGGACTTTCGCTTCGATCCGACGTACCCCGACGTCAAGACGGAGCGAAACGAGGACTTTGCCCTGGTCGAGATCCTGTGGTCAGTGGGGCGCAGCGTTAAGGTCAAGAAGAAACTACTCGAAGAACTGATGCGTACACTCGCTAACGCCGGCATTGACACTGAGAACGTTATGGTCTGTTTCAAGGAGACGTCGTGGGAAAACCGGGCGTTCGCCGGTGGGCGGCTTATCCACACGTGAGCCGGTGCGAAGTCTCGGGCGAACCCGAAACCCAAGCCGCATTGAAGGTATGATCACCATAACTTGCCCTGGTAAAAAGGAATGCAGTATGAACGGAATTAAGATCGTTGCACTTGCGCTGATCGCCGCCGGCGTTCTGGGGTTGATATACGGTGGCTTCACCTATACCAAGAATACTCATGAGGCGAAGATTGGCCCGATCGAGATGACCATGAAAGAGAAGGAGACGGTGAACGTTCCGGTGTGGGCGGGCGTTGGGGCCATAGTGGCCGGCGCCGTGTTGCTTCTCGTTGGGGGTAGAAAGACCTAGGCCGGCGCACATTGGGGCGATGGACGCGCCCGGGTCGCCGGCTAGCGGTCCGTGGTGCCGTAGCGGCGCGGCGCGGACGGCAGGCTCTGCCGCTGGCGTATGCGCGCCGCATCCATCAACATGCGCCCAGCCCATCGATACACGTTGTTCTCCTTCACCGTCCGGCGCATCAAGCTCATGCGATTGCGCCGTTCTTCGCGGCCCATTCGCATGGCCACTTCCATGGCGTTGGCGGTTTCGGTGACGTCGAATGGGTTGATCAGAACGGCTTCCGGCAGCTCGCGCGATGCACCCGCAAAGGTGCTGAGGATCAGCACGCCGTCTTCGTCGTCACGCGCCGCCACGAATTCCTTGGCGACCAGATTCATGCCGTCATGCAGGCTGTTGACCAGACAGAAATCCGCGGCGCGGTACAGCTCGAACACCCGCAGCGGCTCCTGATGCTCGTCGACCAGGACGATGGGACGCCAATCGCCTTCCGCAAACTTGGAATTGATCCGCTCCACCTCGCTATAGGTCTGCTGCTGCAAGGCTCGGTAGGCGGGCAATTGGCTGCGCGACGGCGCAGCCACCTGCAACAGGCTGACCCGTCCGCGGTGCCGGGGGTTCTTATCGAGCAAGATTTCGAGCGCCTGAAAGCGTTCGATGATGCCCTTGGTGAAGTCCCAGCGCTCCACGCCGAGACCGATCATGACATCGGCGCCGATCTGGTTTCGGGTGCGCACCGCGGCGCGGCAGGTCGCGATGTCCGGCAGGTACTGCAGCCAGCGCGGCGGCCATTCGATGGAAATGGGATAGGGAGCCACGCGGCACACGTGGCCCTGCAGGGTCACGGTCATGTGTTCGTGATCGATCTGGCATTCCACGAAGCGATCCACTGAATCGAGAAAGTTTTGACAGTGATAGCGCGTGTGAAATCCCAGGATGTCCGCTGACAGCATGTGGTGCAACATCTCGCGCTTCCAAGGACAGACGCCGAAGGTTTCGGCGTTGGGCCATGGGATGTGCCAGAACAGGGCGATCGTCGCCTTCGGAATTTTGTTGCGAAGGAGCCGCGGCAGCAGCGCGAAATGGAAGTCCTGAATCAGGATGACGGGATTGTCGGTGTTCGATTCCGCCGCCACCACCTCGGCGAACTTTGCGTTCACTTCCTCATAGGCCCGCCAATCGCCGGCGCGAAACGCCGGCCGGACGTAGGCCAGATGACACAGCGGCCACAGCCCTTCATTGGAGAATCCGTAGTAATACCCCTGCTCTTGTTGCGGCGTAAGCCAGACTCGGCGCAGGGTGTAGGACGGATCATCCGGAGGCACGCGCAGCTGATCGTTGCGGTCCACCGTCTCCCGGTCGGCCGTGCCCGCACCGTGCGCCACCCAGACCCCCGAGCAGGCGCGCATGATGGGCTCGAGTGCGGTCACCATGCCGCTCGCCGGGACCTGCACCACCGGGTGGTGATCCGCGTTGAAATTGTGAATGTAGGGCTCGCGATTCGACACGATGATCACCTGGGCGGAGCGCAAGTGATCGCGCACCACTTGCTTGAGTGCCTGCGGCGTCCAATTCTCGCGAAAGTCGATCTCGAGGCGCTGCTTTTCCTCGGCCTCCGCCAGCACCTTCCGTACCTGCGACAGGATGGGCATGGACGAGCGCGGCGACTCGGCATCGTCCAGATAGCGTTTGCCGCGAATGTCGCCGATCAGCACCTCGACCCAGCGGCGCAACTGCAGCCAGGCCACCAGGACGATCAACAGGGCCAGCAGCAGCACCGAGATGCCGACGAAGACCAGCACGAAGTCGCGCGCCGTTCTCTGGCGGCGGTCGACGAAGCTCAAATCGTGCAGCATCAGCACGCTAAAGGGCACGGGAGTGGCGGTATCGAAATCGAAGCGCGATACCTGCACCGACCCGGACGGCAGCTGCATGATGCGGGTTGCAGCGCCGTTCTTGCCTGCCGCATCGCAGGTAATGGCCGACGGCGCGCGCTCGGTCTTGAATATCGCCGTCCCGTCGGTGTGACACACCAGCACTGCGAGCAAGCGCTCGTCGGCGGTTATCTTTGCGAGATAGGTGCGCAGGCGCGACTCATTGCCTTTTTCCACCAACTCCGTGATCGGCTCTTCCATCGAATGCATCACCAGTTGCGCGCGCAATTCGACGTCCGAGCGGAACCATTCCGCCAGCAACCGCTCGATATAGGGCAATCCGAAATACGCCACGACGCATGAGGCGAACGCCACCGGTAGCACGAACCGCAAGATGGTCGAACGAAACATCGTTCACAAAATACAGAAATTCCCCCAACCAGTCTCGCATTTCATCGCTGAGTTGCGTGTAAATATTACACTTCGCGGCGGCGTCCGCGAACCGCGCACAGCCCCGTTGCTGTACGCTACATCGATGCCGAATCTGCCTCCGCCGTCACTCGATTGGTGCCTGTTTTTGGACGTGGATGGAACACTGATCGAACTCACCGATTCGCCTCTCGAGACTTTCGCCGACTCGCCGCTCAAGAACTTGTTGCGTTCGGTGGCGGAGCGCCTGGGGGGCGCGTTGGCGCTGGTGAGCGGGCGCAGCATTCACTACCTTGACGCGCTATTCGCGCCGCTGCGCCTGCCGGCCGCGGGGCTGCACGGCGTCGAGCGGCGCAAGGCATCGGGTGCGCTGCACGGCGCGAGTTTCATCGACACGCAATTGGACCCGGCTCGCGCGGCGCTTCATGCGCTGGCGCACGCGCATCCTGGAATATTCATCGAGGACAAAGGACGAACGATTGCCGTGCATTTTCGCATGGTGCCGCAGCTCGAATCGCTGCTCCGCGGCCGGCTGGCCGAGATTGCGCAACCCTTGGGGAGCAATTACCACATCCAGGAAGGCAGCAAGGTGTTCGAGATCAAGCCGAGTGGATTCTCCAAGGCCACCGCCATCAAGGCTTTCTTGAAGGAGCCGCCGTTCTCCGGCCGAAAGCCGGTGTTCGTCGGCGACGATCTCACGGACCAGGATGGTTTTCGAATGGTCGAGGATGCGGGCGGCATGTCCATCGCGGTGGGTACTCGGGTGCATGCGCAGTTCAGTCTGATGGACACCGCGGCGGTGCGCGACTGGCTGCAAGGCATCGCTGCGTTGCACGATTCGCATCGCGAATGAGTGCCGCCGAGGCTCCTAGCCGCGAATCTGCCCGTTTCCCCGCACCACGTATTTGTAGCTGGTCAACTGCTCGACCCCCACGGGTCCACGGGCATGGAATTTGTCGGTGCTGATGCCGATTTCCGCGCCCATGCCGAATTCACCGCCGTCGGCAAATTGAGTGGAGGCGTTATGCAGCACGATGGCGCTGTCGATACGCGCCAGGAATCGCTCGGCCGCCGCGCCGTCTTCCGTCACGATGCAGTCGGTATGCTGCGATCCGTACTGCGCGATGTGTGCGATCGCGGCGTCGACGCCCTCCACCACGCGCACGGCGATGATGGCGTCGAGATACTCCGTGTACCAATCCTGTTGGGTCGCGGGTTTGACGCGCGCGTCGACCTCCGCGCTCGCTTCATCGCCCCGCACCTCGCAGCCGGCATCCAGCAACGCCTTGATCAACGGCTTGAGATGCGTGGCAGCGCACCCTCGATCCACCAGCAAGGTTTCCGCCGACCCGCAAATGCCGGTACGGCGCATTTTGGCGTTGAGCACGATGCGTGTCGCCATCGCAAGATTCGCACCGCGATCGACATACACATGACACACGCCTTCCAGGTGCCCGATGACCGGCACTCTCGCCTCCCGGCGCACTCGCGCAATCAGGCTCTTGCCGCCGCGGGGCACGATGACATCGATGCTGTCGGTCATCTCGGCCAGCATCTGGCCGACGGCCGCGCGGTCGGTGGTGGGCACCAGTTGAATGCAAGTTTGCGGCAGACCCGCGCTTGCCAGACCCTCCTCCAGGCACGCTTGGATCGCCGCACTGGAGCGGGCGCTTTCCGATCCGCCGCGCAGAATTACGGCATTGCTCGATTTCAGACATAGCCCGCCGGCGTCCGCGGTCACGTTGGGGCGGCTCTCGTAGATGATGCCGATCACCCCGAGAGGCACGCACACTCGCTCGATCATGAGGCCGTTCGGCCGCGACCAATTCGCGAGACGCCTGCCGATGGGATCGGCGAGCCGTTCGATGTCCTCGAGACCTCGGGCCATCGCTTCAATGCGTTGATCGTCGAGCAGCAGGCGATCGAGCAGCGCCCCCGCCGTGCCGCGCCTGGTGGCGTCGCGCATGTCGGTGTCGTTGGCTGCCAATATGTCGGGGCGATGGGCTCGAAGTGCCGCTGCTGCCGCGAGCAGGGCGCGATTCTTCTGCTCGGTGGTCGCAAATGCCAGCACTCGCGCCGCCGCCCGCGCTGCCCCGCCGATGCCTTGCATCAGATTCGCCACCGATGCTCCCGTCATAGGGAGCCGATCACGTGGGCTTTGATCAATACCAGGTCGTCCCGGTGCACTATTTCATCGCGGCCGCGAAATCCGAGCACGGACTCGATGTCGGCGGACTTGCGGCCGATGATGCGCGCCGCGTCCCCATCCGAATAGGCACAGATGCCCCGTGCGACTTCCGAACCGTCGGGGCCGATGATGCTGACGGTGTCGCCGCGATCGAATCTCCCCACCGCGCGGGTGACCCCCGCCGGCAGCAAGCTCTTGCCGCCCATCAGCGCGCGCACCGCGCCGTCGTCGACGACGATTGCCCCCGCGGGCCGCAAGGTGCCGGCGATCCACTGTTTGCGGGTCGCCACCGGTGTCGAGGACGGGACGAACCAGGTGCAGCGCGCGCCCTCCTCGATGCGTTGTAACGGATGCGGGTGCGCCCCTTTGGCGATGCACAAATGACACCCGGCGCCCACCGCGATTTTCGCGGCGGCTATTTTCGTCTGCATGCCGCCCGAGCCCATGTCGGTCCCGGCCCCGCCCGCCATGGCTTCGATGGCCGGCGTGATCTCGAGCACGCGGGCAATGAATTCTGCGTCGGGATCCACCGTGGGATTGGCGGTGTACAAGCCATCGATATCCGACAGCAGGACCAGGCAGTCGGCGCCCACCATCTGCGCCACGCGTGCGGCCAGCCGGTCATTGTCGCCGTAGCGGATCTCGGCCGTTGCCACGGTGTCATTCTCGTTGATTACCGGCACCGCGCCCAGCGCCAGCAGAGTATTCAAGGTGCCGCGTGCATTGAGATAGCGGCGACGCTGTTCGGTGTCGCCCAGGGTAAGCAAAATCTGCGCAACGGTGATTCCGTGCGAATCCAGCAATTCCTTGTAGGCGTGCGCCAGGCGAATCTGTCCTACAGCGGCCGCCGCCTGACTTTCCTCGAGTCTGAGCTTCCCCTCGTTCAATCCGAGGTGGCGCCGCCCGAGAGCAATGGCCCCGGAGGACACCAAAATAACTTCCTGACCCCGCTTCCTCAACGCAGCGATATCCTCCGCAAAGGTCTCGAGCCAGGCACGATTCAGGCGGCCCTTGTCGGCGTCCACCAGCAATGCGGACCCGACTTTGACGACGACCCGCTTGGCATCGGTCAAACGGCGAGCGGTGAGTTTACGGTCGGCGATGGTCATGGGATGTCAATATTGCCATTTACTTGAGCAAGCAGCCTCCCCTAATATTCACTTGGCCGTCAGCCGCTGCGGCTCAAATAAGGACTGAACCGTGGGAAGAGAGTACGAACCGACCGTCGGGCAATGGTATGAGGATCTGGAAAACGAGGAAACGTTCCAGGTGCTCAAAGTGGATGAAGACCGGGAAATCGTCGAGATTCAGCATCTCGACGGCGATATTGAAGAATTCGACGTCGACGGCTGGGCCGAGCTCGACTTGGAACTCACCGAGGAGCCTGAGGGGTGGTCGGGGTCCCGCGCGGAAAAGGACGAGGAAGAAGAAGACGACGACGAAGACTGGGACGAGGACGAAGACGACGAGGATGACGACGACGACGATCTCGACGATGACGAGGAGGACCGCGAGGAATACTGAGCATCCCTCGCCGGTCTCAGAACCGCGACATCAAAGGCGCTGCAGCCACCCATGGAGATCCGCCGCATCGCCCTGTTGAATCGCCACCAACTGTGCGCGCAGGCTGCGCGTGAGCGGCCCCACCTCGCCGCTGCCGACCCGATGCTCGGTGCCGCGATAGATCAAGGTTCCCACTCCCGCCAACACCGCGGCAGTACCCGATAGCGCCGCTTCGCCCGTTTTTACCCAATCGAGCATCTCGCCCACCGTGAACGGGCGCTCCGATACTTTGTAGCCCGCATCGCGTGCCATCGTGAGCAGGGAATCGCGGGTAACTCCGTGCAGGAACGTGGTATCGAGGCTGCGCGTCAAAAGCTCCCCGTCGCGGATCAGCACAAAGTTGGCCGCGCCGGTCTCCTGCACCTGGCCGCCGGGGCAGAATAAGACTTGATCCACCTGGTATTTGGCGCGCGCGCTTAAAGTGGGACCCAAGGCCGCGGCGTAATTTCCGCCCGTCTTGACCATGCCCATCTGCGCGGCCGAACGCGTGTTTTCATCGTCGACCAGGATGCGCAGCGGCTTCATGCCGCCGGAAAAATAATCCCACACCGGGCTCGCCAGCACCAGCAACAAGGCATCCGCCGTGGGGGTTGCCGCCGCGCCGATGTTCGCGGTGGTGCCGAAAAGGATGGGCCGCAGATACAGTGCCCCCGGGGCTTCCGGTACCGCGTCGCGACACCGGTTGATCACGGCGCGCACCATGTCGGCGAGCTGCTCCGGGTCCGGTTCGGGCAGTACCAATGCCCTGGCGCTTTGCCGCATGCGTTGAATATGCCGGTCCATGCGAAAGATATGGATGGTTCCATCGGCGCGGCGAAACGCCTTGAAGCCCTCGAAGCAGGTGCTCGCGTAGTGCAGTACATGCGCCGCCGGGCTCAGTTCAATCGGCGCCACGGGTTTGATTTCGCTCGGGTTCCAGCGGCCGCCCTGATAGGTGGCCACGGCCATATGAGAGGTGAGTACGGTGCCGAATGCGGGTCGTTGCGGTTGCGCAGTCATTTGGATCTTACCTTGGGTATGAAAATCATCGCCGGATGCTCGAGCAGCTCTTTCAAAGCCTGAATCATTGCCGCGGCATCATAACCGTCCACGAAGCGATGATCGAATGAGGACGATAAGTTCATGATTCGACGCACCGCGATGCTGCCTTGATGCACCACGGGGCGGTCGACGGCCTTGTTGAGCCCAATGATGGCCACCTCGGGCGCATTGATGATGGGCGTGGAGGCAATGCCGCCGAGCTTGCCGAGACTGGTCACCGTGATGGTGGAGCCCACCAACTCATCTCGGGTCGCCTTGTTGCTGCGTGCCCGCTCGGCGAGTTGCCGGATCTGAGCGGCCAGCTGCCAGAGCCCCAGGGATTCCGCATGGCGAACCACCGGCACCTTCAATCCATCCGGCGTTTGCGTCGCGATGCCGACATGCACGGCGCGATGCCGCTGTATGACGCCGCGCGCGGCGTCATACAGCGCGTTGCATTGCGGAAACGATTCCAGAACGCGTATCAATGCCATCACGACCAGCGGCAAGTAGCTCAACTTCGCGGCATCCGCCGGCGGCGACAGATTCAAGTGCTGGCGCAGCGACTCGAGTTCGGTCACGTCCACTTCCTCGACGTACGCGAAGTGCGGAATGCTGCGTTTGGCCTCGCTCATGCGTTCGGCGATGAGGCGGCGCAGGCCGATCACCTTGATTTCGGTCGTTTCTGCGGGCAGATCCGCCCGGGCCGCGGCGGCCCCGGCTGCTGTCACATCGTCGCGCAGGATGCGCCCGCCGGGACCGGAACCCACGACGGTCGACAGGTCGATGCCGGCCTCACGCGCCCGCCGCCGGTTCGCCGGCGACGCCATCACCCGGCCTTGGCGCTCCGCAGGCGATTCCATCGACGCGGGGGTGACCGCCGACATGGCCGGCGCCGCTACAG
This sequence comes from uncultured Gammaproteobacteria bacterium, assembly GCA_963811115.1. GTDB lineage: Bacteria > Pseudomonadota > Gammaproteobacteria > Steroidobacterales > Steroidobacteraceae > Bog-1198. Next base: position 618,135 of record CAWEQB010000012.1, on the reverse strand, counting down.
CGGCCGGCGTTGCCGTGGCCGTTGCGGGCGCGACCGCCGCGAGCGGCCTCGCGGGTGCGGGCGCCGCCGCGCTCTCACCCACATCGAACACGATGAGCGGCGATCCGACTGCGACCTTGTCGCCCGGTCTCCCGGTGATCGACACGACCCGGCCGCTGACGGGAGCCGGTACTTCCACGGCCGCCTTGTCGGTCATGACTTCGACAATGAGCTGGTCTTCGGTCACAGCGTCGCCCGGCTTGGCATGCCAGGCAACGATTTCCGCGTCGACCGTGCCTTCCCCCAAGTCCGGCATTTTGAAAACGAACTCGCTCATGCCAACTCCATGACGGCTTTGAGGGCCGTCGCGACCCGTGCTTGGCCCGGAAAGTACTCCCATTCGAAGGCATGTGGGTAGGGAGTGTCCCAACCCGTCACTCGTTGGATTGGCGCTTCCAAGTCCCAAAAGCACTCTTCCTGGACGATGGACAAAATCTCAGCGCCGAACCCGGAGAAGCGGGTGGCTTCGTGCGCCACGACGCAGCGGCCGGTCTTGCGCACCGAGCTGCAAATGGTGTCCACGTCGAGCGGCACCAGCGATCGCAAATCGATAATCTCCGCGTCCAGGTTCATCGCTGCGGCGGCCGCGGCGACGACGAAAACCATGGTGCCATAGGTGATGATGGTGACATCGCCGCCGGCGCGCACGATGTCGGCCTTGCCGAGCGGTACGGTGAAGTAACCTTCGTCGACTTGGCCCTTCGGGTGCGCGCTCCACGGGACGGCCGGTTTGCCGGGGTCGCCGTCGAAGGGCCCGTTGTACAGCCGTTTGGGCTCGAAAAAAATCACCGGATCATCGTCCTCGATGGCGGTGATCAACAGACCCTTGGCGTCATGGGGGTTCGACGGCATCACCACCTTGAGGCCGCAGACATGGGTAAAGATCCCTTCCGGGCTTTGCGAATGCGTCTGTCCGCCGCGGATGCCGCCGCCGCATGGCGTGCGTATGGTCACGGGCGCGTAGAACTCGCCGGCGCTGCGGTAACGCAGCCGCGCCAGTTCGCTCGTGATCTGATCGAAGCCGGGATAGATGTAATCCGCGAATTGAATCTCGGCAACCGGGCGCAGGCCGTTCACGCTCATGCCGATGGCCGCTGCAACGATGCCGCCCTCGGCGATGGGCGTGTCGATGACGCGTTGCTCGCCGTACTTGCGTTGCAATCCCTCGGTGGCGCGGAACACGCCGCCGAAATATCCGACATCCTCGCCCATCAACACCACCGACGGATCCTTCTTCAGCATGATGTCCATCGCGGAATTCAAGGCCTGAATCATGTTCATGCTGGCCATGGAATTATTTTCGCTCCGCGCGCATCAAGGCCCGCTGTTTCTGCAAGTGTTCGGGCATTTCCTTGAATACGTCCTCGAACATGAGATCCGCATTGAGGCGCGGACCCTCGGTCATGGTGCCGAAGCTCACCGCCTCCTTCCAACTGCCCACCACCAAGGCCTCGAGTTCGGCCGCCATCGCCTGGTGACGCTCCTCCGACCACTCGCCGAGCGCAATCAGGTGCTGCTTGAGCCGCAGAATGGGATCCCCGAGCGGCCAATGCTCCTGGTCATTCTTGGCGCGATAGCGCGCCGGATCATCGCTGGTGGAATGAGCGGCCGCTCGATAGGTCACGAGCTCGATCAAGGTGGGTCCTGCACCGGTGCGTGCCCGTTCCGCCGCCCACTGCGTCACGGCATAGACCGCGAGAAAGTCGTTGCCGTCGACGCGAATGCCCGCGATTCCATACCCCGGCCCGCGCGCCGCGAACGAGCGTTGCTCGCCGCCGGCGTAGCCCTGAAACGTCGAGATGGCCCATTGGTTGTTCACCACATTCAGAATGACGGGTGCTTGATATACCGAGGCAAACAACAAGGCATGATGAAAATCGGCTTCCGCGCTGCTGCCCTCGCCAAGCCAGGTGGCGGCCAGTCGATCTTCGCCCTTGATTGCAGCCGCCATCGCCCAGCCCACGGCCTGCGGAAATTGCGTGGCCAGATTGCCGGAGATGGAAAACATATTGCCGGCCTTGGAGTGGTACATCACCGGCAGCTGACGTCCCTTGCACATGTCCCGGGTGTTCGACAGGCACTGGCACATGAGATCGACCAGCGAAATGCCGCGGACGACTTGCAGCCCCTGGTTGCGATAACCGGGAAACAACATGTCGCCGGGACGCAGCGCCATGCCCGACGCCACCGACACGGCTTCCTCGCCCAACGAACGAATGTAGAAGGAGATCTTGCCGGCGCGCTGATTGCGCTGCATGCGATCGTCGAACAGGCGCGTGAGCAGCATGTGGCGCAATCCCACCTGCAGATCGGCGGGATCCAGATGCGGGTGCCACGGGCCCAACGCGTTTCCGGCGTCGTCGAGCACACGCACCAGATCACGTGACAACGATTCGATATCGCGGGCGCGCGCATTGATGTCGGGACGCATCACCGCGCCGGCGGGCGAGAGTTGCACGTAGCTGAAATCCGGAACTTCACCGGGCCGGGCAGGCGCTCGAGGCAAATGCAGGCGCGATTGTTTGTTCATCTGCCTAATTTACGGCCTCCCGCCGGCCGTGTTGCATTCATTCGCAGGGGGCCGGATAATTCGGTATGTTCATTCCAAATTAATCGAAATAATGGAAAATATATCCCACCAAGCGATCGATCGGCTGGACCTGCGTCTGCTCGATATTCTACAGAGACAGGGAGCTCTGTCGGCGGCGGAAATCGCCGCGCAAACCCGGCTCTCCACCACGACCTGCTGGCGGCGCATCCAAGCGCTCGAGCAGAGCGGCGTCATCAAGGCTCGCGTCGCGCTGCTGGACCGTAATGCGCTCGGCCTCGACGTCACCATATTCGCCCACGTAAAACTCGCGACCACCGGCCGCGACGCGCTCGCGGAATTCGAGGCGGCCATCCGCGACCGCGCCGAAGTGATGGAGTGCTACACGCTCACCGGCGAATGGGATTTCCTATTGAAGATCGTCACCAAGAACATCAAGGCCTACGAAGCGTTCTATCTCGACTATCTCTCGCGCATTCCCTGCGTGCGCTCGGTGAACTCCTCGGTGGCGGTCACCGTCATCAAGGAATCGACTGCCCTGCCGCTCGGGATTTAGTGCTTGCGCAGGGTCGAGCGCAGCTGAATGCCGTCGTGCTCGGCGAAGAGCTCGGCAATCCAGTCGACGAACACGCGGATCTTGCTCGATAAATGCCGGTTCTGGGGATACACGACATTGAGCGGCGCAGGCTCGGCGAACCAGTCGCCGAGCACCAGCTCCAGACTGCCTCGCTCCAACGCCTCTTTGAGCACAAAGGCCGGAATCTGCGCAATGCCCAACCCCGCTTCGGCGGCGGCCAGATAGCTGTTCTCATCGTCGAGGGCGATGGGGCCGCGCAGCGCCTTCTGAATGCGCTCGCCATTCTTGGCGAACACCCAGTCGAACATCTTCCCGGTCCGCGGCGAAAAGTGATTGATGCACTGATGCTTGCCGAGTTCGTCGGGATGATGCGGCTGGCCATGCACGCCGAGATACGCAGGCGAGGCACCGGTGCCGAAGTAAAGCTGTCCCACGCGGCGCGCAATCAAGGTTGAGTCCTCGAGTTCGCCGCTCCATATGGCGCAGTCGATACCTTCCTCGATCAGATCGGCGCGTCGTTCACTGCTGCCGAGCTGCAAATCCATGTCCGGATAGCGGGCAAAGAAATCGGGCAGCGCCGGCACAAGAACCAGGCGTGCAATGAGCGTGGGCGCATCGACCCGCAGCAGGCCGCCGGGGGCGGCGTGATGATGCGCCAGCGACTCTTCAGTCTCGCGGATCTGCGCCAGTATGGCGACGCAGCGCGGATAATAAGCGGCGCCGTCCGTGGTCACACTGACGCTGCGGGTCGTGCGGTTCAGCAACTTCACGCCGAGTGATGCCTCCAGTTGCTGGATCAGCGTGGTTGCCGTGGCCTTCGGTATTTGCAGGCTGTCGGCGGCTCGAGTCATGGTGCCGGTCTCAACCACGCGCACGAATAGCTGCATCGCCTGGAGTTTGTTCATACATTATTCATTATTATGAATAGTCATTTCACATTTTGACCATTTACAGCCATATTTGCGAACAATACTCTAGGTTCCCTGGATAACCAAGGAATCCCTCATGAGCAACAAAATCAAGCACGTCACCGATACCACCTTCTTGAGCGAGGTCCTCGAATCGCAGGTGCCGGTGCTGGTCGACTACTGGGCTGAGTGGTGCGGCCCGTGCAAGATGATTGGGCCAATTCTTGATGAGTCGGCGGAAAGCTATGCCGATCGCCTGAGCATCGCCAAGATCAACGTGGACGAAAATCAGTCCGTGCCGTCGCGCTATCACGTGCGCGGCATCCCAACCCTGATGCTGTTCAAAAATGGCGCGGTGGTGGCCACTAAAGTGGGCGCCGTATCGAAATCGCAGCTGGCGGCGTTCATCGACGCCAATCTATAGGCGCCGCTCGCCCAGGCATGGGCGCCGCTCGCCAAGGCGTAGTCCCTCGCTAGGGCAGCAGTACCGTTGCGCCGATGGTTCGCCTGCCCTCGAGCTCGCGATGCGCGCCGGCGGCATCGCGCAGCGCCACCCGCTGCCCGACATGTGCCTTGATTTGACCGGAAGCCAGCTTGCCGAACAAATCGGCCGCACGCGATGACAAGTCCTCCCGGCTCTTGATGTAGTCGAACAGCATCGGCCGCGTGGCATACAGCGAGCCGCCGGATGCGAGATCGGAGAACTTGAAATCCGCGATCATTCCGGACGACTGGCCGAAATGGACGAAGCTGCCGCGCAGGCGCAAACATTTGAGCGAGCCGCGCCACGTATCCTTGCCGACTGAGTCGTAGACCACATCGCAGCCCTTGGCGCCGGTGATCTCTTTGACGCGCGCGACGAAATCCTCGGCACGGTAGTCGATCACATGGGTATAGCCATTGGCCTTGGCAATCGCTACCTTCTCCGGCGAACCCGCCGTGCCGATCGATGTGGCTCCCAAGATTTTGAGCCACTGCCCCAGAAGCAGTCCCACGCCACCAGCCGCCGCGTGCACCAGCACCGTGTCGCCCGCCTTGACCGCAAAACAGGACGTGAGCAGAAATTGCGCCGTCAAGCCCTTGAGCATGACCGACGCCGCGACGTCGAATCCGATGGCCTCCGGAAGCCTGACCAGCCGCTCCGCGGCAACCACCCGCTGAGTGCGATACGCGCCCAACGGCAGCGTGTAGGCCACGCGGTCCCCCACGGCAAGATCGGTGACCGCCTCGCCGACCTGCGCCACCACGCCGGCAGCCTCGGCGCCGGGGATCAGCGGAGTCGACGGCCAGGGATACAAGCCGCTGCGAAAATACGTGTCGATGAAGTTGACGCCGATTGCGCGCTGCTCGATGCGCACTTCACCGCGGCCCGGAACGCCGGTGTCGAGCGCCGTCCATTCCAGCGCTTCAGGGCCGCCCGCCGCGCGCACCACGACCCCCATGTCGGTCAATTTTTCCGCCATAAACTACCTCGGAAGTGTTTCAACGAATCGCCTGATGCGCACCGCGGCCTCGCGCAGCAGCGCCTCATCGGCGGCGAAGCACACCCGCACGAAACCGCTGGTCTGCCGGCCGAATGCTCCGCCGTCGAGCACCGAGACGCGTTCGGTCTTGTACAGCTCACACATGAAATCGTAGCCCGAAAGGCCGGTGTCGCGCACATCGAGCAGCAGGAACATGCCGGCATCCGGCACGAAGCATCGGATTCCCGGGATGCCGCGCAGTCCCGCTAGCAGCACGTCGCGCCGCACGGCGCAGTAGTCGCGAACCCGGGATTCGGCGGCCTCCGCGACGCTCAACGCGGTCACGGCGGCTTCCTGAACGAAGCCCGGAAGGCCGAACAGCATGCACTGCGCCATGGCTTCGGCGTGAACCACCAGCTGGGCGGGGCCCACCATCCAGCCGGCGCGCCACCCAGGCATGGCATGCGACTTCGACAGGCTGCTGATGGTGACGGTTTGTTCGGGCAATTCGGCCGCAAGGCTCGGCACGCGGCCGCCGGGGGCAAGTCCGGCGTACACTTCGTCCGCCACCACCCAGAGCGAATGCCGGCGCGCGAGACCGCCGACAAACTTCAAGTCCGCCTCGCTCAGGATCACGCCGCTGGGATTGTTCGGCGTGGCAAAAAACAGCGCACGCGTTTTAGGCGTGATCGCGGCCTCGAGCGCCGCCAGGTCGATCCGAAATCCATTCGCCGCCGGCGCGGCCACCCGCACCATTCGCGCTCCCGACACCTCGAGCGTCGCAGGATAGCTCGGGTACAGGGGCTCCAATGCGATCACTTCGTCGCCGGGTCCCGCGATGCACATCGAGGCCACGAACAAGGCGTTCTGCGCACCGGCGAGAAAAATGACATTGGATGCTTCGACCGGCTGGCCGGTGCGCCGGCGATGCGACGCCGCAATGGCTTCACGCAAGTGTTGCCGGCCCGTGGCCGGCGTGTAGTGAGTGTCGCCGGCGCGCAATCTTTCGATGGCCCGCTCCAGGATCGGCGCCGGAGTTTCGAGGTCGGGATCGCCGACGCTCAATAGAATGACGTCCTCGCCGCGCTCGAGAGCTTGGCGCGCCGTGTAATGAATCAGCCAAGCATCCGCGCCCTCGCCCGCGATTCGTTTGACCAAGGGGGAATATTGCATCTTTCTCTTGCCTACCTGATGGCGGTGCGCAATCCTAGCGCGCTTTCTAAACTAGTGTTCAGTTTCAAGAGGCCCACATGTCCCGCAACGTCGGCGGTTATCTCGCGCAGCTGTTAGCCGCCAACGATATCGACACCGTATTCGGCATTCCCGGCGTGCACAACTTGGAGCTGTATCGCGGTCTGACTGCGACCAAGATCCGCCACGTGCTGGTGCGGCACGAGCAGGGCGCCGGTTTTGCGGCGGATGGATTCGCGCGCTTGAGCGGCCGCCCGGCGGCCGCCTTCGTGATCTCGGGGCCGGGCCTCACCAACATCCTGACCGCGGTGGCGCAGGCGTATTCCGACTCGGTGCCGCTGCTGGTGATCGCGAGCACGCCGGTGCGCGCCTCGTTCACCAAGCAATGGGGCGTGCTGCACGAACTCTACGACCAGGCCGCACTCGCGGCCGGCGTGTTCGGCATCGCGCGCAGTGCCGGCAGCGCGGCGGACGTGCGCGATCACCTGCGGCTGTGCCTGGACTCGCTGCGCACGGGCCGCCCGCGCCCGGCGTACCTGGAAATTCCACTGGACCTGCTCGCCGAGCCGACCGATCTGGAAGTGCAGCGTTTCGCCACCGCGCCGCTGTTGCCGCAGCCCGACCCCGCTCAAATCGACGCTGCGGCGCGTTTGCTCGGGGGCGCCGCGCGCCCTCTCATCGTTGCGGGCGGCGGTGCGCGCCGCGCCGGCCCGCAGTTGCGCCGCTTGGTTGAATGGCTGGATTGCCCGCTGGTCACGACGGCGGCGGGCAAGGGCGTGCTTCCGGAAAGTCATCCCGCGAACTTCGGCACCTCCCTGCCCTATGCTCCCGTCCAGCAATTGCTCGTCGATGCGGACGTGGTGTTCGCGATCGGCACCGAGATGGGCGAGACCGACGTGTATACGACGTTGCGGCTGCCGCTGCGCGGGCGCCTGATCCGCGTCGATATCGATCCGGTGAAATTGTCGGACTCTTATTCAGCCGACGTGCGCCTCTGGTCCGATGCGGGTGCGGCCTTGGAGAGCATCCATCGATCCTTGTCGGCGCACACACTTGAGGCCGCGGTGCGTTCAGGCTGGCGCACCGCACTCGGTGGAGGCGCGACGGTTCGCAACGCCATCGAGAGCGGCCTGGATGCCAAGGCGCGGGCCTGGGGCGGCGCGCTGCGCGCCATCAAGGCCGCACTGCCCGAGGACGGCGTGGTGTTCAGCGACATGACGCAGATCGCCTATTTCGGCAACTACGCCTATCCCGTGGAGCATCCGGGTCAATGGTTTCACCCTTCAGGGTACGGCACCTTGGGGTTCGCGCTGCCGGCAGCGCTCGGCGCCAAGATCTCGAGCCCGGTCCGCCCCGTCATCGCGCTTGCCGGCGATTTTGGGCTGCAGTTCACCCTGTCGGAACTCATGACGGCCGTCGAAGCCGCCCTGAGTCTGCCCATCGTGGTGTGGAATAACGCCGCACTGGGTCAAATTCGCGACGACATGGTGGCCGCCGGCATCCCCGAACTCGGTGTCATTGCGCGCAATCCCGACTTCGTCGCGCTGGCCCATGCCTGCGGAGCCGAAGGCTATCGCGTGCATGGACCGGCCGCGCTCACCGAGGCGCTGCGCACGGCCTTGAGCCACGCCGGGCCCACCTTGATCGAAGTGATGGCCGCGAGCTTCGAGAAATAGCGCGCGGCGACTTGCTATGATGAGGGGGAATGCCGGCGTGAAACGGCAACTCTTCCACGACTTAATAAAGGGGACACCATGAAAATTACAACGGGCCGCATCGCGGTGCTCGCCGCAACGCTGCTGACTGTACCGGCGATTGCCGCCGAGCAAATCAAAGTGGTCGAACGGCCGGTGGGCGAAACCACGGTGGATCTTGGAGCCAAAGGCGATTCCATCGGCGACCTGCTGGTTTTTGCCAATGGCATCTTCGACGCCGGCAACAAGGCGCAGATCGGCACCGATCAGGGCTATTGCGTGCGCATCATTGTCGGCAAGAGTTGGGAATGCAACTGGACCATGATGTTGAAGGGCGGCCGGATCACCGTCGAAGGACCGTTCATGGATGAGGGCGATTCGCTGCTCACGATCACCGGAGGCACCGGCAAGTACGCGGGCGCCAAGGGCAGCATGAAACTGCATCCGCGCGACGCAAAATCGACGAGCTACGACTTCACCTACGATCTCCTGTGATGGCGTACACGCCCGAGCATTGCTTGCGCAGCCGGCGCGATTTCCCGGCGCTGACCAAAAACCCCGGTCTCGCCTTTCTCGACGGACCGGGGGGCAGTCAGGTGCCCGGTGTCGTGGTCGACGCCATCGCGGATGTCTATGCCTCGTGCAATGTGAACACTCACGGCAACTTCGCTCCCTCTCGGGAAGTCGACCGGCGCTTGGAGGCCGCGCGCAGCACCGTCGCCGTCTTCCTCGGCGCCGAGAGCGGCGCGTGCATTTCCTTCGGTCAGAGCATGACCACCCTCTGCTTCAATTTGAGTGTTGCCATCGGACGCACATTGGCGAAGGGCGACGAGGTGCTCATCACCCAGCTCGACCACGAAGGCAATCGGGGACCGTGGCTCGGATTGCAGGAGCGCGGGATCGTGGTGCGCGAGGTGCGACTGCTCGAATCCGGTGAATTGGATCCGGCCGACATGGCCGCCAAGATCACGCCGCGCACCAAGCTGTTCGCCATCGGCGCGTCCGCGAATTCGCTGGGAACGGTCAATGACGTGGTCCTGGCGCGGCGCCTCACCCGCGAGGTCGGCGCGCTGCTGGTGGTGGACGCCGTGCACTACGCCCCGCATTTCCCGATCGACGTGCAGGCGCTCGACGCCGATTTTCTGCTGTGTTCGGGCTACAAATTCTATGGTCCGCATGTGGGCGTGCTGTATTCGCGGCCCGGGGCGCTCGATCGACTGCCCACGGACCGCCTGAGCGTGCAGGATCCCGCGGCTCCGTACCGCATCGAGACCGGCACGCTGAATCACGCGGCCATCGACGGCGTGCGCGCGGCGATTGACTACATTGCGAGCTGGGGTACGGGCGCTTCGCTGCGCGAGCGCATAGTCGACGCCATGACGCAGATTGGCGCCTACGAGCACGAGCTGGCGAAGTACTATCATGAGGCCGTGCGGCGCATTCCCGGCATCCGCGTCTGGGGTCCGGACTTTGCCGCCGGCCGCAGCCGCGCGCCGACCGTATCGATCAGTTTTGACAAGATCACCCCGGCCGCGGCGGCGATCGAGCTCGGCAATCAGGGAATTTGCGTCTGGGACGGAGATTTCTACGCGGCCCGACCGGTGCAGGTGCTGGGACTGGCCGAGCGCGGCGGTCTGCTGCGCACCGGCGTCTCCATGTATAACACGCGTGCCGAATTGGACCGCTTGCTGACCGGCCTCAAGAAACTGGCGTAACCACGCGTCCGGCGAGATGCGCCGCGAGCCGCTCCGCATGATCGCGCAGCTCCGTGGCGGCGGTCGCCTCCCAATGATCGGCGCGCAACATGGGTCCCAGATAGTAGAGATTCTCGCTCGAGCGGCCGCGCGCATCCACGCACGCCCCGAATCGCGCCGTGCGCAGACCCAGCTTCAGAGGATCCGCAGAGATCAATCCTGCCGTGCGCAGCGACGCGAGCAACGGGTCCGCCGAGCGCTCGAGCGCGTAGTCGGGACCCGTTGCATTGACGATCATGTCCACTGTGAGGGCGGCGCCGCCGACCTCTTCATGGCCGCGGCCGCGTGGGCGCCACGACACGCGCAATTGTCGTCCGGCGGGGATCACCGCTTGAATCCGGCCGGCGTTCACCCGCAACCTTCCGCTTCGTCGGAGCGTCGCGAGGCGTTCGGCCAATTGCGGCGGCAGGCGGTGCCGATGGGCGCCCCAGTGCACCTGCAAGTGCCGCATGAAGCGGCGCTTCTCGGCATCGGGCAGGCGCCGCCATAGCGCCGGTGCCAGGTGGCGGATGAAGGTGACGACTTCGCGCCAGTCGCCTCCCCGAGCTTGCACCTCGCGCGCCAATTCGCGGCTCATGGCCAACACCTTTCGCAGCGAATCCGCGCGTGCCAGCAACGCTTCGCCGTCGCCGCGCACCGCGCTGGCGCGAAATTCAGTCTGCGGCAGCGGCACCACGCCATGCCGCGAAATCGTATGCAGCGCAGGCGCACGCCCCGGATCCTGAGTCAAGAAAGCGGCAGCGTCTGCCATGGTCAAACCATTGCCGACGATCAGCACCGAGTGTTCTGCGCCCAAGGTCTTGGGCAGATCCCAGGGATCGTGCCGGTACGCCGCGTGATCGCGAATCGCCGCGGCCCACGGCAGCAGCGCCGGCGGCGGATTTCCCAACGCCAAGATCACGCGATCCGCCGCCAAGGGCGGGCGGTCGGAAAATTCCGCCATGAGCGCGCCGTCGCCGCTGCCCGGCACCACGCGGTGAACCTCGCCCGCGATCCGCAGCAGCCGCACGTGGGCGGGCGCGGCCCGTTCGGCGCGCGACAGCAAGTCCTGCAAGTAGTCGCCATACAGCGCGCGAGCCAGAAAATCCTCGCCATCGGCATCGGGTATCCGGCGCTGGGCGAAGTGCAGAAATTGCAACGCATCCCCGGGATCGGCGGACAAGCGCGCCGCCGGCACATTCAATAGATAGGGGAATTCGCGTGCGGCATACGCCACCCCGCGGCCGATCGCCGGACCCCGCTCTATCAGCACGATGTCGGTGGCATCGGGCGGCGGCCGACGCAGCAGATTGGCGGCCAGTACGGTGCCGCTGAATCCGCCGCCGATAATCGCCAGGGTGTTACGCATCGTTGAAAATTCTACCAAGCAGGTGTTCGATTCTTTCGCTAACATTCTGCAGAATTCGTGGTCAAATGGCGACGAACTCTGGAGCGAGGGGCACCATGCAACTCAGCAAAGCAAGCTATTACTCGGACTTCATCGTCTATCCAGTGGTGCTCGTCGTCCTGACGGCCGCCAATATCATCAACCATGTCACTTGGGCGAGCGGCACGGAATGGCTGGGTGCCGCCATGGCGGGTTTGGTCCTCTGGACCTTGGCGGAGTATGCCTTGCACCGGATAGCACTGCACCGAATGCCGTATTTTTCTCCCATGCATGGCGAGCACCATGCGGCGCCGCTGGCCCTCATCGGCACCCCGTCATGGATCAGCGTCAGCGTGCTCAGCCTGGTCATCTTGGTCCCCGCGTGGGCGTGGCTGGGCTTCAACGTCGCAGACGGTCTCACTGTCGGTGTGATGTTGGGCTATTGGTGGTATGGGCTCGTGCACCACATCATTCATCACCACGCGAACAGCCCCTCCTCCTCGTATTTCAATGAGCTGCGCGCCTGGCACATGCGGCATCACTTTTCACCGAAGGGCGGCAACTTCGGCGTCACCACGCATCTCTGGGACTATGTGTTCGGCACGGCCATTCGGATGCGGGACAAGACTCGGGTGCGCGACAAAGCGATGGTGTCGTGAGCGCGCAGTTGAATGCCGCCAATCCGATGCGCACCGACGGCTTCGAGTTCGTCGAATATGCGGCACCGGATCCGCAATTACTGCGGCGTCTGTTCGAGAGCATGGGATTGCCCGCGGTGGCGCGGCATCGCTCGAAGAATGTCACTCTGCACAGCCAGGGCGACATCAATTTCATCATCAATGCGGAGCACGACAGCTTCGGGCAACAATTCGCGCGTGCGCATGGGCCCTGCGCCTGCGCCATGGCGTTTCGGGTCGCCGACGCGCGCGCCGCCTATTCACGCGCCCTCGAACTGGGGGCGAAACCGGGGCCCGCCACGGCCGGTCCGATGGAACTCAACATTCCGTCCATCGAGGGCATCGGCGGCAGCCTCATTTATCTGGTCGACCGTTACGGCGAGCGCACGATTTACGATGTGGATTTCGTTCCTGTGGCCCCGAAATCGAGCGCTGCCGATCCGGTGGGTCTCACCTGCATCGATCATCTGACCCACAATGTCCGGCGCGGCAACATGAATCTGTGGGCCGGTTTCTACGAAAAATTATTCAACTTCAGGGAAATCCGCTATTTCAGCATCGAGGGCCAGGAAACCGGCCTGTTTTCGCGCGCACTCACCTCGCCCTGCGGAAAAATCCGCATCCCCATCAACGAGAGCCAGGACGACAAGAGCCAGATCGAGGAATACCTGAACGAATACAAGGGCGAAGGCATCCAGCACATTGCGCTCGGAACCAACGGCATCTATGCAACCGTGGACGCATTGCGCAAGCGCGGAGTCGAGTTCCAGGACACGCCCGACTCCTACTATGAGGGTGTCGATGCCCGTGTCGTCGGCCATCGCGAATCGCTGGACGATCTAAGAAGTCGCCGCGTGCTCATCGACGGCAATGCCGCCAGCGGCATTTTGCTGCAAATTTTCACCAAGAACGCCATCGGCCCGATCTTCTTCGAGATCATCCAGCGCAAGGGCAATGAAGGCTTCGGGGAAGGAAATTTCCAAGCCCTGTTCGAGTCCATCGAGCTCGATCAAAAACGTCGCGGCGTGATCTAGGCGTGGTCCAGCGCGCGCCCGGACTGATGTATTTAACGCACCAGACGCTTTGACGTCTGCCGGGTGACGTCAAAGCGTCAACGAAATATATGCAACACCGTACCCACTCCCCTTCACGACTTGCATATTCAAGGCGTTACACATGGTGATGACCCCCTTAGGGGGTGTTGAACTTCGCCCGAGCGCCCATATCTAACGCAACGAGGTCAATACGACCTGTCGAGGGCCCGTTATGCGTAGAATCCTAGCTGCTGCCACCCTTGCCGCCGCCGTGATGTTCGGCTTTGCCATGACATCGCCGGCGTTTGCGGACAGCGATCCCACCGTGGATCAAATCTATACTGCAGCCAACAGCGGTCATCTGGATCAAGCCCAGCAAATGATAGCCCGCGTGCTGGCCGATCACCCGAGCAGCGCCCGGGCGCACTATGTGCAGGCCGAACTGTATGCGCGAGAAGGCAAGACCTCGCTCGCGCGCTCGGAGTTCGCAACGGCCGAGCAGCTTAGTCCCGGACTGCCCTTCGCCAACCCGCGTTCGGTGCAGGAATTGAAAGCGCAATTGGGCCTCGCCGGCGCCATGCGGTCGACCATGAATCCGAACGGCGTCGGGCCCGGCTTGGCTGAGCGTAGCTTGGCTGAGCGCCGATTCCCCTGGGGCACGGTACTGGTGCTGGCCGCGGCCGTCGGCATCCTGCTGATGGTGTTCCGTCGTCGCAGATCCTATGTTCAGTATCCGGCCGCCGGCCCCGGCGTGGGCGGCGCCCCCGGAGCTTATGGTCCTGGTTATGGTCCCGCCCCGATGGGCGGCGGCATGGGTTCCGGCATCGTGGGTGGACTTGCCTCGGGTCTCGCGGTCGGCGCGGGTGTGGTGGCCGGCGAGGAGCTGGCGCACCACTTCCTGGATGGTGGCCGCGGCGGCGTGATCCCCTCGGCGGAGGCGGGCGAATCCGGCCCCAGCAATTCCGACATGGGTGGTTCCGATTTCGGCGTGAACGATCCTGGCTCCGGCTGGGACGACGGCGGCGGCTTCGGCGGCGACAGCGGCGGCGGCGACTGGAGCTAGCCGGCGTCTTAGTGCAACGAGTCCGCGAGACTCAATAGGTTTTGCGGCTTCACGCGAATCATGCCGCCGCGTGTGCTATCGATGTCTGCGATCAGAAAAAACGCGATGGAGACGATGAGAGGCAGCACGATGATCAGGAAGCGCTGCGACCGCGCCTTCTCTCCGCTGTAGCCGATCATGACGTTGGAGATAAGGGCGATTATTACCAAGAGCAGCCAGGCCGGCGCGGGAATTCGGTCCCACCATGCGGCCTGGGTGTATCCCGCAGAGTTGAGCACATCGTTCATGCCCGAGACCGCCAGCGCGAGATTGAACCCCGGCTGAGCCGCAGCCGGGACTCGCACCGCGGTCCACAACTGCTGCTGCAACCGTGCGGTTTGATCGTTCACCTGCTTAAGGTTCGCCAGATCGCGGGTGACATAGAATGCAATCCGCTGGTCGAGATAGCCCTTGAGCAGCAGCCGTGCCGCAGCGGCGTCGGTCTGCGGCAGAAAGTCGATCCGCAGGTACTCCGTGCCGATTGCATTGGCCTCCGCTTCTTCGTAGTTCTTGCGCTGATCGTAGCGTTCGAGCGCCATGGAAAACGTGAATCCAATGATGAGGCCGAGCAGCGTCAGCGTCGCGGCGAGAACGGTGCCAAACTCGGTGCGCGATGCCTCGGTGAGGGGTTTGCGGCTGCGAACGAACGACGCCCCGATCCAGGCGGCGAATGACATCAGGACGAAGGAAACAACGAAGACCAAAACAGGGAAGTCGACCAGCCGGTGTTGCATCGTCGCGATCTCCTAGGCGCTGCGCCCCACGGCATTCGCCACGGCATCGTGCAACGCCTTCATGCCGAAGGAGATGTCCTGCACCACGCCGTCGACGAAGAAGGTCGGTGTCGCGCGGATGTGGCTGCGGCGCGCGCCCTCGATGTGTTCGCGCACCTTCTGCAAATAAATGTGGTCGTCCATCTCCGCGGTATAGCGTGCCATATCGAGACCGATCTCGGTCGCATAGCGGTGCAAGTCCTTGTCCTTGAGATGCGCCTGGTTCTGAAACAGCACCTCGTGCATCCGCCAAAATTTTCCCTGAGCTGCCGCGGCCTCTGCCGCCTCTGCCGCCATCAAGGCATGCGGATGCGCCTCCTGCAGTGGAAAGTGCCGAAAAATAAAGCGGATCTTGTTGGGAAAGCGCTCCAACAGCAGCTTCGGCGTGGTCACCGCAACCTTGCAGCTCGGACATTCGAAATCGCCGTATTCGAGCAAGGTCACCCGCGCATGTTCCGAGCCTTCAAGGTGGTCGGTCGGCTCCGGCGGCACCGCCAGGCTGATCGCATGCGATTGTGGACTCATTGCGGCGGCTCCTGGTTTGGGCACTTAAGCGGGCAGCTCGGTGGGGCAAATCCTCACACTAATGACACTTGACCTGCGGAGCAACTGCAACTCGCATTCGCGGCCGATCCAACTCGGGTCGAGCAGACGCTGCAGTCCGTCGATGCCGCGGATCGGAACGCCGTCGAGCGCGATCATGCGATCACCGGCCTCCACCCCCGCGAGGGCCGCGGGACTTCCCGGCACCAGTTCCAGCACGTGCACCGCCGTGGAACTCGGCAGGCCGAAATGCCGCACCACCCGCGTCGCAATCGGCACCGTCGCGCCGGATACGCCGATATAGGCACGACGCACCCGGCCGTGGGCGAACAGCTGGCCGATCACCCATTTCGCAGTGTTGATTCCGGTGGCAAAGCAGATCGCCTGGGCTTGCGGGATCATCGCGGTATTGACGCCGATCACCCGTCCTTTCGAGTCCACCAAGGGGCCGCCGGAGTTTCCGGGATTGAGAGCGGCGTCCGTTTGAATGACATCGTGCATCAACCGGCCGGAGGACGCACGCAGAGTGCGCCCGAGCGCCGAGATGACGCCCGTGGTCACGGTCCTGGAATACCCCAGGGGATTGCCGATGGCGATGGCCACCTGTCCGACCTTCAGGCGCGAGGAATCGCCGAATTCCACATAGGGCAGCGCGGCGGGGGATCCGATGCGCAGCACCGCCAAGTCCGAGTCCGGATCGTCTCCGACCAGGTCGGCGCCGAAGCGGGTGTCGTCATTCAAACGCACGGTGATCCGTTCGGCGCCGTGCACCACATGGCTGTTGGTCAGAAGATAGCCGTCGGGAGTGAACAGGAAACCCGAGCCGCTGCCGCGGGCGGGACGGCGAGCGCCCCGAGCGGACTTGTCGGCAGCATGCAAAACTTCGATGAAAGTCACCGCCGGCGCGACCCGCTCCAAAGCGCCGATCACCGCACCGGAATAAGCATCGAGCAACGAGGCATCGTCGGACGAACCGCCGTCCGCGTTCTCCGCCGCGACCCACTGCGGTGCCAGCACGCTCAACTCAGAATTATTTTTGGCTGCGCCGCAACGCCTTCGACAATGAGGCGGTTGATGCGGCGAACGAAAGTCGCCGGATCCTCCAGCTCGCCGCCTTCCGCCAGCATCGCCTGGTCGTACAGCACGTGGGCCAGATCCGCAAAGGCCGCCTCATCGGCGGTGTCCCTGAGGCGCTCCACCAAGGGATGCTTCGGATTCAACTCGAGAATGGGCAGGGTCGCAAAGGGATTGCTCTGTCCCGCCTGCTTCAAAATGCGTCCCATGCGGAGGCTCAGGCCAAACTCACCGGCCACCAGCACGGCAGGCGAATCGGTCAGCCGCGCGGACACCTGGGCACTTGCGACCTTGCCCGATAATACCTTGCCGAGGCGCTCCGCGGTTTCCTTGAAGGCCGACTCGGCAGCCGCCTTTTCCGGCGTTTCAATGGCGGAGGCCACGTCGGCGGCGCTGCTCGCCACATTCGCCAGCGACTTGCCTTCGAATTCATGCAGATGGCCGGCAACCCACTCGTCGATGCGGTCGGTGAGCAGCAGCACTTCCATGTTCTTGGCGCGAAACCCTTCCAGATGCGGGCTATTGCGCGCGGCGGACAGCGAATCGGCTGTCAGATAATAAATGGTCTTCTGGTCCGATTTCATGCGCGCAAGGTATTGCTCCAGCGTCACCTCCGGCGCATCACCGGCCGCGGCGGTGGAGTGGAAGCGCAGCAGCTTGGCGATGCGCTCTTTCTGGCCGGGATCATCGATGATGCCTTCCTTCAGGACGACGCCGAAGGTCTTCCAGAATTCCGCGTATTCCTCCGGCTTGTTGGCCGCCAAATCCTCGAGCAAATCCAGCGAGCGCTTGACCAGCGCGGATTTGATTTTCTCGACGGTGCGGTTGTTCTGTAGAAGCTCGCGCGACACGTTCAAGGGCAGATCCGCCGTGTCGACCAGTCCGCGCATGAAGCGCAGGTACGGCGGCAGCAATTCGGCCGCCTTGTCCATGATGAAGACACGCTTGACATACAGCTGGATGCCGCCGCCCTTCTGCTCGCGTTCGAACAGGTCGAACGGGGCGCGCTTGGGCAGGTACAGCAGCGAGGTGTATTCGATATTGCCTTCGACCTTGTTGTGCGCCCATGCCCGCGCGTTCTCGGAGTCGTGGGCAATGTGCTTGTAAAAGGCTTGATAATCCTCGTCGCTGAGTTCGGCCTTGGGGCGCGTCCAGAAGGCTTTGGCCTGGTTGATGGTCTCCTCGGAGTCTGCGGCTTTCAAGATGACCGGCAGGCTCAGGTGGTCCGAATACTTGCGCACCAATTGGCGCAGGCGCGCCGGCTCGAGGAATTCCTTGTCCTCCTCGCGCAGGTGCAGGATCACCTCCGTGCCGCGGTCCGTCTTATCGCCGGCCTGAACCTGGTACTGGCCCTCGCCGTCCGAATCCCAGCGCACGGCCGCGGCGTCGGTGCGCTTGGTGAGCACCGTGACCTTGTCGGCGACGATGAAGGCCGAGTAGAAACCCACGCCGAACTGGCCGATCAACTGCGCATCCTTGGCGGAATCGCCGCTCAAGGACTCGAGAAATTTCTTGGTGCCCGAGCGGGCGATCGTGCCCAGGTTGTCGATGACTTCGACTTCGCTCATACCGATGCCATTATCCTTGATGGACAAGGTTCCGGCGGCCGCATCGGGCGCGAGCGTGACGGACAGCGTATCCGCTCCCAGGAGTTCGGGCTTGGCGAGCGCCTCGAAGCGCAGCTTTTCGCACGCGTCGGAGGCGTTGGAGATCAGCTCGCGAAGGAAGATTTCCTTGTGCGAATACAGGGAGTGAATCACCAAGCGCAATACTTGCTTGGTTTCGGCTTGGAACTCTTTGGTTTGCGGCTGTGTTTCGGTGCTCATGGCCTTACAATCCACGGTTGTTTCCGGCGACATGGGGCCGCCGCAGGATTCTTCAAGATATCATGGCGAAAACCGGCTCCAATGTATCGGTCTGGGCGGCCTTGGCCGGCAACATCCTGGTTGCCGCGTCGAAATTCGTTGCCGCCGCGATCAGCGGTTCGGCGGCCATGCTGAGCGAGGCCGTTCACTCCCTGGTCGACACGGTGAACGAGCTTCTGTTGCTCTACGGAATCGCCCGCTCCAAGCGCCCCCCCGACCGCATTCACCCATTCGGCTACGCCCGCGAAATCTACTTCTGGAGCTTCGTCGTGGCACTGCTCATCTTCGCGCTGGGCGCGGGCGTCTCGGCCTACGAGGGCGTGGATCGGCTGCTGCACCCGGTGCCCATCGAGCGCCCCGCCATTGTTTTCGGGGTACTGGCCGCGTCGCTGGCGTTCGAAGGCGCGTCCTGGCTGGTTGGCACCCGCGAGTTTCGCGCCGTCCAACCCGATCATGGTTGGTGGCAGGCGTTCAGACGATCGAAGGATCCGCCGACCTTCATCGTGGTATTCGAGGACACCGCCGCCATTCTCGGCATAGCGGCAGCGGCTTCCGGCACGGCGGCGGCGTTGCTGACCGGGGACAGCCGCTGGGACGGCGCGGCCTCGCTGGTCATTGCGGCCATCCTGGCCGGTGTGGCGGCATTGCTCGCGCGCGAGTCGAAGGCGCTGCTGATCGGCGAACGCGCCGACCCGAGCTTGAGCGACGCCATCATGCGCACCGCCGCCGGGATCCCCGGTGTGTGCAGTGCGAACAGCATCGTGACTGTCCAACTCGCGCCGCGTAATGTGGTTGCGACCCTGAGTCTCGATTTTTTCGACCATCTGCGAGCCCCGGACATCGAGCGGGCCGTGGTCGAACTGGAGGCGCGCATTCGCAAGGCCCACCCGGAGGTCTCCGCCCTGTTCGTCAAACCGCAAAGCGTGACGACGGCGGCCCAGGGCCAGAAGGATGGCACCGGCCTGACGGTGGACAATCCCGAAGATCTCGGTGACGGCTGAAGCTACGGCCAGCCGGCTCGCGGATCGAAATCGAATTCGCTCTTCATTCGTTCGTAGGCCTGTTTCGCCTGGGCCGACTGCGCCGCCGGCGTGACCAGTTTGATGCTGACGATTTGATCGCCGCGCGGAGTGCCGGGGAAACCCCGTCCGCGCAACCGCAGCTTCTGCCCCGATTGGGCTCCGGCCGGTATGGTCAATTCGACCGTGCCGCCGAGTGTCGGCACGGCCACTTTAGCGCCCAATGCAGCCTCCCACGGAGCCAGGGGCAATTCGATCTGCACATCCTTGCCCTGGGGGACATAGAGCGCATGGGGACGCAGTTTGATCCGGAATAGCAATGACGCACTGCCGCCGGTGCCGGCAACACGCAGCGACTGTCCTTCGCTCACCCCGGGCGGTATTTGCACGTCCACCGAACGCGGGCGTCCGCCCTCGTTGAGCGAGACCCGCCGCTTCGTGCCGCTAAAAGCCTCCTCCACGGTGACTTCCAAGTGACCGGCATCCGCCTCGGGCGGCGGCCCGCCCGCTGCGCCGCCAAATAAGCTGGCGAAGAAATCACTGAATCCATTGAGGTCGGAAAACCGTTGGCTGCCGGAGTGACCGAAGCGCTGCGACCAATCCGGCGGCGGACGGAATTGCTGGCCGGTGCGATAGTCCCGGCCCAACTGATCATAGGCCGCGCGCTTCTCCGGATCGCGCAGCACCTCGTACGCCTCCTGAACCTCTTTGAACTTGTTCTCAGCGTTCTTCTCTTTGCTGACGTCGGGGTGGAACTTGCGCGCCAGCTTGCGGTAGGCGCGCTTCACCGCGTCGGCGTCGGCACCGCGTGCCACGCCCAGAACCTCGTAATAATCCTTGTACTGCATGCCCACCTTTGCGCGATTAAATCGATAAATTACCGGCACATAGCTTGAGTTGCACGGAAAACGGTCGCAGCTGCCCGCGCCGCACAACCGCGGCATTGAGCTTGAAATTAGACAGAATCGTCCCGACCATAGTTAGCCGCGATACCATATTGTGGTTGGATTCCCCAAAGAAAAGGGCTCATGAAGCGCATTTTCCTGTTTATCGTCACGAACTTGGCCGTCCTGGCCCTGCTCACCGTGGTGGTTTTCATCCTCGAGCAGGTGTTCGGCGTGCGTTTGGCCGGCGGCGGCCTGGGCAGCCTGCTGATCTTTGCGGCGATTTTCGGTTTCGGTGGCGCGCTGATCTCGCTCGCGTTGTCCAAGTGGACCGCCAAACGCATGATGGGAGTGCGCGTGATTGCGGCGCCCCAGACCGATGCCGAACAATGGCTGCTCGCCACGGTCAAGCGCCTGGCCGATCAGGCGCAAGTCGGCATGCCTGAAGTCGGCATATTCGATGCCGAGGAAATGAACGCCTTTGCCACCGGCGCGCGGCGCAATGCGGCCCTGGTGGCCGTGAGCACCGGCCTGCTGCGCAGCATGTCGCGGCCGCAGATCGAGGCGGTGTTGGGTCACGAACTCAGCCATGTGGCGAACGGTGATATGGTTACCCTCGCCCTGTTGCAAGGTGTGTTAAACACCTTTGTTATATTTTTGGCGCGCATCATCGGCAATATCGTCGATCGGGCGTTGTTCAAGAACGATCGGCAGGAATCCGGCATCGGATTCTTTCTCACGACGATGGTGGCGCAAATCGTCCTCGGAATATTCGCGAGCATGATCGTCAGTTGGTACTCTCGGCGCCGGGAATTTCGTGCCGATCGCGGCGGCGCCGACCTTGCCGGTACCGGCAGCATGATCGGCGCGCTGCAGGCGTTGAAGCAGAGCCATGGAGAACCGATGCCGCCGCAAATGCAGGCGTTTGGAATCAACACTGGACGCGCGGACGGCTTCATGCGGCTGTTCATGAGTCACCCGCCGCTTGACGAGCGTATCGCGGCACTACAATCACAGGAAGGCAGATGACTCCGGAAAATGAAATCATGGTAGAGCCGCCGGCAGCGGTGCGCGTGGGCCAGGAACTGTCGCGCTGGTTCGGCAACACCGACCTCGCGGCCCGGACCAACGAGATCGCGTTGACGCGCAACTCGGACCGGCATGTCGATTGGGCGCGGGTCGCCCCCTTCTTGCTGATGCATGCCGCCTGTCTCGCCGTCATCTGGGTGGGCTTCAGCTGGATTGCGCTCATGGTCACCGTGGCGTTGTACCTGGTCCGCATGTTCGCCATCACGGGTTTCTATCACCGCTATTTCTCTCACCGCAGCTTCAAGACTTCGCGCGTCGGCCAGTTCATCTTCGGCTTGCTGGGCGCCTCCGCGGTGCAGCGTGGTCCCATATGGTGGGCGGCGCATCACCGCCACCATCACGTCCACTCGGACAAACCGGATGACGTGCACTCGCCCGTGCAGCACGGATTCTTTTGGAGCCACATGGGCTGGTTCATGTCCCATAAGCACTTCGCCGCCGATCTGTCACGGGTCAAGGATTTGCTGAAGTACCCCGAGCTGCGCTTCCTGGATCGTTTCGATGTCGTCGTGCCGACGCTTCTCGGCGTCGGGGTCTTCCTGCTGGGCGTGCTGCTCAAGCACGTGGCGCCGGGATTGGGCACCAATGGCTGGCAAATGCTGGTGTGGGGATTCTTCATCTCCACCGTGGCGGTTTATCACGGCACCTACACCATCAATTCCCTGTCGCACGTATTTGGACGTCAGCGCTACAAGACCGGCGACGCCAGCCGCAATAACGTGTGGCTGGCCATCATCACCCTGGGAGAAGGATGGCACAATAATCACCATCACTACCCCGCCTCGGTGCGCCAAGGGTTTTACTGGTGGGAATTCGACGTTACATTCTACATGCTGAAACTGATGTCCTTCTTCGGTGTGATTTGGGACTTGAAAGCCGTGCCTGCGGCAGTGCGCGAAGGGATCGGCAAGCGCTACTAACCGTCCATGCCTCGCCCGCCTGACCCCAACACCCTGGGCGAACTCAAGGCCGCCGTCGGCAGCGGCGCCTGGCTCGACTCGCCGGAGGCGGTGGCGCCCTATCTCATCGATTTTCGCCGCCTCTACCACGGCGCCACGCCGCTGGTGCTGCTGCCGCGCAGCGTCGAGGAAGTGGCGCAGATCCTGCGGATTTGCAATCGCGAAGAGGTGGCCGTGGTGCCCCACGGCGGCAACACCAGCTACTGCGGCGGCGCCACTCCCGATGAAACCGGCTCGCAAATCGTACTGTCCCTGCGGCGCCTGAATCGCGTTCGGCAGATCGATGTCGCCAACTACTCCATGATCATCGAGGCGGGGTGCACCCTCGCTGAAGCGCAAAACGCCGCGCGCGACGCCGAGCGCCTGTTTCCGTTGAGTTTGGGTTCCGAGGGCACCGCACAGATCGGCGGCAACCTGTCGACCAATGCCGGAGGCACGGCGGTTCTGCGCTACGGAATGATGCGCGACCTGGTGCTGGGTCTTGAGGTCGTGCTCGCGGATGGGCACATACTGGCGGGCCTCAAAAGTCTGCGCAAGGACAACACCGGCTACGACGTGAAATCCCTGTTCGTGGGCGCGGAAGGCACTCTCGGCATCATCACTGCGGCCTGCTTGAAGCTGTTTCCGCAACCTGCGGACACGGCGACGGCGCTGGTCGGCATCGACTCGCCGCAGAAAGCCCTGGATCTGCTGGCGCGTTTGCGCACCACGGCCGGCGATCAGGTCACCTCGTTCGAATTGATGCCGCGAATGGCGGTCGAACTCACCGTGCAGCATGTGCCGGGCGTCGCTGATCCGCTGAATCAGAATACGCCCTGGTATCTGCTCATCGAGCTGTCCTCGCCGAATTCACGACAAGACCTCAACACCCTGCTGACCGGGGCGCTCGAAGAAGCCGCCGCAGCGGGCACCGTCGAGGATGCAATGCTCGCCGCCTCCATCGCGCAGGCGCAGGCCATGTGGAAGCTGCGCGAGTCTGTGCCGGAGGCGCAGCGCCGCCATGGCGCGAGCCTCAAGCACGATGTATCCGTGCCGGTCTCCGCGATCCCGACGCTCATCGAGGAAGGTTCGGCCCTGGTGCGCCGTCTCGCCCCCGAGGGCGACGTCATCTCCTATGGCCACGCCGGCGACGGCAATCTGCATTTCAATGTGGGCCAAAAGCCCGGCGCCGACATCAAGAGCTTCATTGCCCGGGGCCCCGTGCTGGAGCTCGCGATGTTCGATCTGGTCGAGAGTCTCGGCGGCAGCATCAGTGCGGAGCACGGCATCGGGCGGCTGAAGGCAGAGGAATTCGCGCGCCGCGCCGATCCGGTGGAACTCGCCGTCATGCACGAATTGAAGCGCGCCCTCGATCCGAAGGGAATTCTGAATCCGGGCAAGGTACTGTGCGTACGCTGATCGTGCCGATCCGCACCGCCCGCCTCAGTCTACGCGAGTTCGTCATGCCCGATTTTGAGGCCGTGCACTCCTACTCGTCCGATCCACGCGTCACTCGATACCTGTTCTTCGGTCCCCGCGACGAGGACGGCACCACCGAATATCTCGAGGGCTTGCTGGCATCGCAGCGCGAGCGGCCGCGCAGCCGGTTCGAACTGGCGGTCGAGGAAATCGCCTCGGCGCGCGTGATCGGGGCGTGCGACTTGTCGTTCATCGAGCGCAATGTGGTCGACCTGGGCTATATGTTGGGTACCGAGAGCTGGGGCAAGGGGTATGCGACGGAGATTGCGCTGGCCCTCATCGACGCCGCATTCTTCGACTTGCGCGCCGAGCGCGTGATCTCCACGGTCGACATCAACAACAGCGCCTCCATTCGGGTGCTGGAGAAGATCGGCATGCGCTGGGAAGCCGTGTACCGCAAGCATCGGCGCGCCAAGAACCGCTGGTGGGATTGTCACCTCTTCACCCTGCCGCGCGAGGTCTGGGAAGCGTCGCGGGTCAACCAGGAGCCTGTCCGAGGCTAGGGCTGGCTGA
Organism: uncultured Gammaproteobacteria bacterium; assembly: GCA_963811115.1. Lineage (GTDB taxonomy): Bacteria > Pseudomonadota > Gammaproteobacteria > Steroidobacterales > Steroidobacteraceae > Bog-1198. The sequence continues at coordinate 593,605 of CAWEQB010000012.1, read as the reverse complement.
GACTGGGCCTGGCTGAGGCCAGGGCTAGGGCTGGGGCCGCCCGTCCTTGTCGGCCGCGTCCTCGGCGGCGGCCTGCTCGCGGGCGCGCTTGGCGGCCCGCTCCAACACGTCCTGGCTCGGCAGGCCGGCACGCCCGCTGCTACGCAGGGTCATCAGTCCGCCGATCAATACGGCGGCCACCAGTGCGAAGATGAGGATTGCCTTGACCACGCAGAGCTCCTTACGGCGGTGCAGTCAGTCGAATCAAACCTTCTTGCGCGGCGCTCGCCACCAGCGCTCCATCACGCGCAAACACGCTGCCGCGCGTGAAACCGCGTGCGCCCGAGGCGCTCGGGCTGTCGATCGCATACAGCAGCCAGTCATCCACGCGCACGCTGCGGTGAAACCACATCGCATGATCGATGCTGGCGATCACCAGGTTTGGAGAAATCATCGCGACGCCATGCGGCTTGAGCGCGGTGTCGAGCAAATGGAAATCGGATACGTAGGCGAGCAGGCAGCGATGCAGGGCTTCGTCGTCGATCAGCTTGTCCACGGCGCGGAACCACACATACTTGAGCGGCGCGGATTTGTCGCGGCGCATGGGATCGGGCGGCTGCACCGGGCGGAACTCGAAGGGCCGCTTCTGTTCCAAAATCCGCCGTGCCGCCGGCGGCAATTTATCCGCCATACCGCGATAGTAGGATTCCACGTCAGGCAGCGATTCGGGCGGCGGCACCACGGGGATGGAAATCTGATGCTCGAGGCCGGTCTCGGCCAATTGGAACGAGGCGGACATGTTGAAAATCTGCCGGCCATGCTGAATGGCGACGACTCGCCGCGAGGAGAAATGCTTGCCGTCCAGCGCCCGGTCGACTTCGTAAACGATGGGCGCATTGAAATCGCCGCGGCGCAGAAAGTAAGCGTGCAGCGAATGCACCGAGCGATTCTCGGCGGTTGCAGTCGCCGCCACCAGAGCCTGACCGAGCACCTGGCCGCCGAAGACCTGCGGGCTGCCGATGTCGCGGCTCTCGCCCCGGAACAAATTCTTTTCCAGCTGTTCGAGCGTCATCACTTTGATCAAATCGTCGAGCAACTGATTCATTCAGGTCTCAATGCGAATCGGCGGGGGCAACGCCCAGACGTTTCTGCATGATGGGACTGGTGGTGGTGTACTGCAGGAACTGGCGCTTCTCCGGATACAAATGATGCTGGATGGCGAATGCGGTAAGCGCGGCCTCGTGAAAGCCGCTCAAGATCAGCTTCTTTTTGCCGGGATAGGTGTTGATGTCGCCGATGGCGAAGATTCCCGGGATGCTGGTCTGGAATTTCTCGGTATCCACCTTGAGCGCTCTTTTTTCCAGTTCCATGCCCCACTCGGCCACGGGACCGAGCTTCGGGTGCAGTCCGTAGAAGGCCAGAATGTGCTCGGCGGAGAGCTGCAGGTCCCGGCCGTCGGCCGTGTGCACGTCGAGTCCGGTGAGTTTGTCGCTCTCCCGGCGCAGTCCCGCAGCGTTGCCCTCCAATACCTGCATCTTGCCGGCCGCGACCAGCTCGCGCATGCGCGCCACGGTGGCCGGAGCCGCGCGGAATTCCGCGCGCCGGTGCAGCAGCGTCAGCGAGCGCGCCTTGTCGCACAGAGCCACCGTCCAGTCCAGCGCCGAGTCTCCGCCGCCGCAAATCACCAGATCGCGGCCGTGAAAATCGGCGGCTGACTTGACGCGGTAATGCACGTTCCTGCCCTCGAAATCCTCGATGCCGGGCAGCGTCAAACGCCGTGGCTGAAACGACCCCACGCCCGCCGCGATCACCACCGCGCCGGCAATCAGCCGCGTGCCGGTGGCGGTGGCCACGTGAAACTTGCCGCCCTCGAGCGGCTGCAATTCAGTGACCTCCTGTCCCAGATGAAACGTGGCATGGAACGGCTTGGCCTGTTCCAGCAACCGGTCGATCAATTCCTGGGCCCCGCAGATGGGCAACGCCGGAATGTCGTAGATCGGCTTGTCGGGATAAAGCTCGGTGCATTGGCCGCCGGCCTGCGCCAGTGAATCAATGATGTGAGCGTTTATTCCGAGCAGGCCGAGTTCGAAGATCTGGAACAATCCCACGGGACCTGCGCCGATAATGACCGTCTCGACCGGCGTGGGGGCGGCCTCAGCCGCGCTTGGATTTTCCGACATAATTGGCTTGATTCCTCGCTCGCCCGCCCAAAGGGGCCGCAAATTGTAGCTGAATGCCGCCGCGTCCGCGGATGAGGCAACCAGAATCCGTTCCCAGGGTACTTATGTGTGAGGGTGGCACCTCGGCGCTCCCTACTGGTCTAACGGTATGTACATGTTTTACCGAATAAAATATCCCTGAGGAAGGCGATCATGCACGCGAAAGTCAGTCCATTCCCGGAAGCCAGCGATGGCAGCCGCGAGTCCACCCGCCCGATCCGCGCCCTAAATCGCGGGCTCGAGGTGCTGATCGAACTGAATCGACTCGAGCGCGCCGCCATCAACACGCTCGCGGGCGCGGTTCGCCTGCCGCGCACCACCATTTACCGAATCCTCGAAACCTTGCGCCTCGCGGGATATGTCGATCGCGACCCGCATGACGACTGCTATCGGCCCACCATCATGGTGCGCGCGCTGTCGGAAGGTTTCGACGACGAAGCCATGGTGGCGCATATCGCCAAGCCGCATCTGGCCGCGCTCGGCGAACAAATCGTGTGGCCCGTGGCGGTCGCAACGCCGTCGGGCTCAACCATGATGATCCGTGAAACCACCGATCGTCAGAGCCCCCTCGCGTTGGAACAATACAGCGCCGGCGTGCGTGTACCGATGCTCGGCTCCGCCGCGGGACGCGCCTATCTCGCGTTCTGTTCAGGCCAGGAGCGCGACACGCTGCTCGAGCTGTTGTCGCGCTCCTCATTGCCCGAAGATCGTCTGGCGCGCAGCCGCATCGAGGTTGATCGGCTGCTCAACGAGACCCGCAGCCAGGGCTTCGGCATGGCGCATCGTGCGCGGCGCGTATCGGAGGAAACCAGCCTGGCCATACCGGTTCGCGCGAAGGACCGGATCCTGGCCACGGTCACGGTGCGCTACGCCTCCACCGCCGTGCCGCTGCGCACCGCGGTGGAGCAATTCCTGCCGAAAATGCGCGAGGTTGCGCACAAGATCGAGAGCGAATTCGCCTAGTTATTTTCTCAGCACCTTGCCAACGCCGCCGGATATCAGCGCAGTGACGTCGAGCAGTGCGCCGGCGGTGGCGAGGCCATCCGGCGCAGCCAGATAGCGCGGGCGCCACACCGGCAGAAACTTCTCCTTGTATCTTCGCAGACCCTCGAAGTTGTAGAACACCTCGCCGTAGCGCTGCACCAGCCGGCCGAGTTTGTGCCAGGTCGGCGCGAGTGCGTGTTCTTCGAGTCCTGCGAGCGGCGCCATCCCCAGATTGAACCATTGAAAGCCCTGCGCCTTGCCCCACAGCATGCATTCGATCAGCAGGTAGTCGATGACGCCCTTCGGTGCATCCTCGGTGAAGCGCATCAGGTCGACCGACAGCTCACTCAAACCGCCGCGCCATAGATTGGCGAAGGCGACGATGACGCCGCCGCAGCGCACCACCCCGCAATCGAAGTTCTTGAGATAGGGCTCGTAGAAATATCCCAGGGAAAAGCGTTTCTCCGCGGTTTTCTTCGCCGCCAGCCAGGTATCGGACACCGCGCGCAATTCCGGCAATATGGCCTCGATGCCGGCACGCGGTACCACCTCGAACTGCGCTCCGTCGCGTCCCGCGCGCCGGTACGTGTGCCGCAGGTCCGCGCGCGCGGCGCCTTCCAGGGAAAATGTGCCGAGCGGCACGCGCGCCTCTTCGCCGAGCTTGCTCAGGTTCAACCCGAGATCGATGTACAGCGACAGGTTTTGCGGCTTGACCTGGTAGAACACCGGCGAGACGGCCATGACATCGCAATTTTCCAGAAATTCCCACGCCAATGCCTCGCCGCCCTCGGGGGAGCCGACCGGGTCGCCCATGGCCACCCAGCTGTGGCCGGAGACCTGGTACATGATGAATGCCGTGCGCTCCTTGTTGAACATCAGGTTCTTGTCGCCGAGCAAGGCGAGGTTCGCCGTGGTGTCCTCGACATCGGCGATCAGGCCCGCAACCCGCTCCAAGTCCGCAGCGCTCGGCGTCTGTTTCGGCGGACGCACCGGCCGCAGCACGCGCCACAAGCCGTAGGCCGCAGCGATCATGGCGGCCAACAACGAAGCTCGCAGACTGCGCGGCGCCGATGCGCGGAATGCAAATTGCCACCATAGTTGATTGTCGTAGGGCACGTGACGATTGGCGAATACCACCAGCCACGCCACCATCGCGAGCACCAGCACGAGCGCGATGATCCAGGGCCCCGAATAGTGCTGTTCGACCAACGATGCGCGCCGCCGAAATCGGTCCCGGGCCGATACCAACACCAGGACGACGACGGCGAGAACCGAAGCCTCTTCGTAGTCGAAGCCCTTGAGCAGCGACAGCAGAATTCCGGCGCAAAGCAGCCAGATCGTCAGCCACCAGGCGCCGTTGAGGCGCCGGTACAATCCGTGAGCAATCACCAACAGGCCCACGCCGACGACGCTGCCGAGCAGGTGCGACAATTCGAGGACGGACAGCGGCAGGAAATTGCGCAGCAGGTCGAGCCGATTGCCGAGCCCGGGCGTGGCTCCGGAGAACAGCAGTACCGCGCCCGCAACAAACACGGCGATCGCAATGGCCTGAGGCGTCACGGCAATCAGAAACGTCCGCCCCAGCTGCACCAAACGCACGGCGGGCCCGCGATGCGCCCACAGCTCGTGAATGCCCAGCAAGGCGAGCGCCAGCGCGAAGGGCGCAAAATAATAAATGGCGCGGTAGGCCACCAGCGCACCGAGCAGCCGGTCTTTCGGCACGTCGGGCATCAGCAACAAGAGGACGGCCTCGAACACGCCGATCCCGCCGGGGATATTGCTGATGACGCCGGCCGCAATGGCGATCAGGTAGATGCCGGCGAACGCCGCGAAGCTGATGGCGGCCTGATGCGGCAACAGCACATACAGGACGCTGACTGCACACAAGAGATCGGCGCACGCCACCGCCACCTGCGCAAAGGCAACGCGCGGCTTCGGCACCGGAATCACGAAGCGCTTGAAGCGCAGCGGCTCATGCCGGGTGCATACCAGCCACAGATAGGCGCCGACGGTTGCGAGCAGCATGACCCCGGCCAGCATGGCGAACGATGCATGCACATGCAGCACCGATCCGGACATGCCGCCCTGCATCAACAACGACATTCCCAGCAGCAGCCCTGCTCCCAGCAAAAATGTCACGGTGCCAAAGGCGATGATGGTGGCGATCTGCGTCGCGCCGAGGCCAAGCGCGGTGTACGCGCGGTAGCGCACCGCCCCCCCGCTCAAGGTGTTGAGGCCGATGTTGTGGCCGATGGCGTACCCCATGAACGAAACCAGTGCAATGCGGGGATACGGCAGGCGCGCGCCCGCAAAGCGCACTGCCAGCGCGTCGTACAGGGTCAGAAAACCGTAGCCGGCAATGGTAAACAGCGCGGCCCGCAGCAATTTCATCGAGGAGATTGCTTGGACGCGGGCGAGAATGTCCTGCCAGCGGTATTCGCTCGCCAGGTGGTGCAGCCAAAACAGAGCCGCCCCGAACAGGGCAAGCCCCAAGAGGGCGGTCCACGCGGGGACCTTGTGAGCTGTGACCGGGTGTGTCAAGCCAGCTATCGTATCAGGGCCTCCCAGACAGCGCTGCAAACTGCTAGGGTTAGTCCTTGGTTCACGACACGCAGAAGGGCCCACGCATGAGTTCCGCCGACAATCGACAGGCAACCATGGACTCGACGCAGATTTATCGCGAAGAGACCTTTACCGATCGCAAGGTCGGCACCATCCGCCGCTTGACGCCGGTGACCGCCGACGGCGCCGTGGATGCCGCGCGTCCCGTAGTCTTTGTCGGACAAGCGCAGGTCATGACCCCGATGGGTGCCCTGCCGATCAGCTTCGAGCTCGAGGCTTCCGCCTTGAGCGGGGCAATCGAAAAATTCGGCGCGGCCGCCGAGCAGGCAGTTCAACAAACCATGCGCGAGCTGCAGGAAATGCGCCGCGAACAGGCATCGTCGCTGGTCATCCCCGATGCAGCCGGGGGCGCGTTGCCGAATCCCGATCTGCTGAGGGGCGGACGCCCGCGGCGTTAGGACCTGCATCCATACGTTGATTACTCAGACAGGCTCCTAGAATCCAGCGCGTCCCAGCGCGCGTAGGCAGCCTCGAGTTCCGCGCTCAAATGTTGCAGCCGCTGCAAGGAGGCGGTGGCGCGCGTTGGATCCGTCTTGAATAGCGCCGGATCCGCGATCTGGGCCTGCAGTTGCGATTGTTCGGCCTCGAGGCTTTGAATCTTCTCCGGCATGGCATCGAGCTCGCGCTGATCCTTGTAGGATAAGCGCCGCGGCTTGGGCTGGGGCGCGGCCGGCGCGGCCTCGGCAGTGATCCGCGCGGCGGTGACCGCGGCGTTTTTGCGCTGACGCAGCCAATCGCTGTAGCCGCCCACATATTCATTGACCCGACCCCCGCCCTCGAACACCAGCGTGCTGGTGACGACGTTGTCGAGAAATGCGCGGTCGTGACTGACGAGCAGCAAAGTCCCCGCGTAGTTGGCGACCATCTCCTCCAAAAGATCGAGAGTTTCCGCGTCCAGATCATTGGTTGGCTCGTCCATGACGAGCAGATTGCTCGGCCGGGCGAACAGCCGCGCCAACAGCAGGCGGTTGCGCTCGCCGCCCGAGAGCATGCTCACCGGCGCGCGCAATCGCTCCGGCGGAAACAGGAAGTCGCGCAAATATCCCGACACATGCCGCGGCTGGCCGTCGATGATGACGGTATCGCCGCTGCCGCCGGTCACGTTGTCCATGATGGACGCCGCAGGATCGAGCTGCTCGCGCTGTTGGTCGAAGTAAGCCGGCAACAATCCGGTGCCGCGGCGGATCGTACCCGACGTCGGCTCCAATTCGCCAACCAACAATTTGATCAGGGTGGTTTTGCCGCAGCCATTGGGGCCGATGATGCCGATGCGGTCGCCGCGCATGATACGCGCCGAAAAATCTTCGATCACCGGTACGGCGCCGAAACTGTGGGTGACGTGCACGGCCTCGAACACCAGCTTGCCGGACGGCGCGGCATCCTGCACACGAATCTCCACCTGCCCGATGCGCTCGCGCCGTTCGCTGCGCTGAATGCGCAGCTGCTTGAGGGCGCGCACCCTGCCTTCGTTGCGCGTACGCCGCGCCTCCACGCCCTGGCGGATCCACACCTCCTCCTGGGCCAGCTTCTTGTCGAACAAGGCGGCATGCTTGGCCTCGACTTCGAGCGCCGCGCGTTTTTGCACCACGTAGTCGTCGTAGCTGCCGGGCCATGCCCGCAACTGCCCGCGGTCGAGCTCGACGATGCGCGTCGCCAGGCGCCGCACGAAGGCGCGGTCGTGGCTGATGAACAGCAGCGCTCCCTTGAACTCCAGCATCATGTCTTCGAGCCAGGTGATCGCGTCGATGTCCAGGTGATTGGTCGGCTCGTCCAACAACAGAAGGTCGGGTGCGGCCGCCAGCGCGCGGCCCAGCATCACGCGCCGCCGCCAGCCGCCCGACAGCTCGCTCATCGCGGCGTCCCGATCGAGTTGCAGCCGTGAGATCACTTGATCGGCTTGAAGTTCGGCCTGCCAATCGGCGTGCGCAAACCCGCTCATCACCACCTCGTGCACCGATGCATCAGTTGCAGCCGATACTTCCTGGGCCAAACTTGCCACCCGCACGCCGGGACGCACCCACACTTCGCCGCTGTCGGGAACGAGTTGCCGGGTGATCAGCTGCAGCAGCGAGGACTTGCCTTCGCCGTTGCGGCCGAGCAGGCAGACTCGTTCGGCCTTGCGAATCTGCAGGTCGACCTTGTCCAACAAGGGTTTGAGGCCGAAGCTGAGGGAAACTTTATCGAGGCGAACCGTGGGCATGAGGCCGCGTATGGTAAGCGGCCTGGCTGCAATAACCCAGCGAGACGTGGGTCACAGATGCGCCGGCGCCGGTCAGCGCGGCTGCCTACATAATATTGTGTCCAAGCGCACAGCCGGCGTCGCCCGGCCAGTCTAACCTAACCCCTTATTTGGGCTTAACTTATGACCGTTGGCGCAAACCGAGTGCTGCCGCCGCGCGACACTGCCGTCGCAGCGCGGTTCGAGTAATCGATGGCGCTGCGCACTCGCATTGCGGTGACTTTCCTCCTGCTGCTGGCCGCGGTGCTCGCCGCGGCGCTCGGTGCCGTGTCGGCCACGAATCGCGGCAATGCCGGACGCGAGGTGCAGCGGCAGCTCGACGTCGGTGCCTCGGTGTTCTCGCGGTTGTTGGAAAGCAACCGCCGCCAGCTGACTCAAGCGGCCCAGGCGGTTGCCGCCGACTATGGGTTCCGCGAGGCGGTCGCGAGCCGCGACACCGACACTCTGGTTTCCGTTCTCGAGAACAGCGGCAAGCGTATCGGCGCCGCCATGGTGGTGCTGACCTCGCTCGACGGCGAGGTCATTGCGACCTCCGGTCTGCACATCAAGGCAGGCACCCCGTTCCCCTTGTCGCCCGAACAGCGCAACAACATGAGCGCCGACAGCGCCACCAGTCTGATGGTCGACAACGGCCGCATCTACCAGCTGGTGACGGTGGCCGTGCGCAGTCCGCTGCCGGTGGCATGGATCGCGATGGGTTTCGCACTGGATGAAAAGGCGGCGCGGGAACTGGCTGACATCACCGGTCTCGCGGTGACCCTGTCGGTGAACTCGGGCGGCCGTTGGACCGACCTGGTGAGCACCATACCGGCCGGCACTGCGGGTCAAACCGACGTTGTCACGCGGCGCATCGAAATGTCCCGCTGGGGCAATGCCGAAGTCGTCGCCGTCCTGTCCCGATCGCTGGCCGACGCTCGCGCGCCGTTCGAGCGTCTGACCAAGGTCTTGTTCCTGATCGCCGCCATCAGCTTGATCGCCTCGGCGTTGGCCGCATTCTGGCTGGCCCGCAATATTACGCGGCCGCTGCAGGACCTCACTCGAGCCGTCGATCAGATCCGCGCCGGCACCTACGACGTGAGCCTGAGCGTGCAGCGGCGCGACGAACTCGGTGTGCTCGCCGAAGGCCTGCAGCTCATGCAGACGGCGGTCCAGTCCCGCGATCACTCCATCCGTCGGCTGGCGTACGAGGACACGCTCACCGGCGTCATGAATCGCACCGCCTTCGGCGCGGCGTTGGGAAAGGCCCTGAGCGAGGCCAACGGCGCGCCGATTGCCGTGGCCGTCATCAACCTGGATCGATTCCGGCGCATCAACGAGCATCTGGGCTACTCCGTGGGCGACGCCGTGCTCACCAAGATGGCGGCCCGCCTGCTGGCCGTGCCCTCGGTGAATGCGGCGGTGGCGCGGCTCGCCGCCGATCAGTTTGCGGCCTTTGCGCAACTCCGGGACGCGCAAGGTTTGCTGGCCTGGGGCACCTCGCTGATCATGGCGCTGGCCGACCCTGTATTCGTCGAGGCGCAGCCCATCGACATTACCGCCACCCTGGGGCTGGCGCTCGCCGCCGACGGCAGCAAGTCGGCCGATGAAATGATGCGTTGCGCCGATCTCGCCCTGGAACACGCGCGACGCGAAAAGCGCGCACTGGCGATCTATGAAGACGCGCTCAAACCTGCGGCCCGCGACCAGCTCTCGCTGCTGGGCGAATTGCGCCATGCCGTCGAGCATGACGAGTTGCGTCTGTACTACCAGCCGAAGATCGAGCTCAAGACCGGCCGGGTGGCGGGCGCCGAGGTCCTCCTGCGCTGGCAGCACCCGACCCGCGGTCTGCTCTACCCCGTGGATTTCATTCCGTTCGCGGAACAAACCGGATTCATTCGGCGCCTGACGCGCTGGACTCTGGACCACGCCATCGCGCAAGGGGCGCGCTGGCGCAACTCGGGCAGCGCGCTGGCGCTCGCCGTGAACATCAGCGCCGACGATATCGGCGACGTACGCCTCGATTCGAGGATTGCCAGCCTGCTGACCCGGCATCAGTTGCCGCCGCAGCTCTTGACCGTGGAACTCACTGAGAGCGGTTTCATCGAAGACCCCACCCGCGCGCTGCGCATGCTCGATGCCATTTCCGCCCTCGGGGTGAGCCTGTCCATAGATGATTTCGGCACCGGCTATTCCTCGCTGAGCCATCTGGCGCGCATGCCGGTCCACGAAGTCAAGATCGATCGCAGTTTCGTGCAGGGGCTGGAATCGGATCCCGAATTCGCACCCGTGGTGCGCTCCGCCATCGACATGGGCCACGGCTTGGGACTCAAGGTGGTGGCCGAAGGCATCGAGACCGAAGCCGCGGCGGTCCGCTTGCGCGAGTTCGGCTGCGATGTCGGCCAGGGGTATTTGTACGCCAAGCCCATGCCTCTCGAGGCATTCGAAGCGTGGCTCGCCGGCCGGGAGCGGGTGCCGGTGGTTGCATTTCCGGTCGATTTCCCCACCGAAGAGCTGACCGATACGGTGACCCTGGCCCTGTACTGATCTGCACGCGCGACATTCGCGTTTCACGCGATTTCGGCTACAGTGAAGCATGAATCGCGTGAACATCCTGGGCGAGGCGCTGGATGGTTTGGGGCGCTGGTACGTGGCGCTGCCGCCTTTTCTCATCATCGGTTTTCTGGCCGCGTTATTTTTCTTGACGGGCGCGGGCCAGCAGCGGCTGCAAAGGGCGAGCGGTCGGCTGCAGGAGTCCGCGGTTCGCGAACTCGCCATCGATGGACTGCAATCGTCGATCGCCCGATCGGTCGGCACCCAGCGCGGCTTCTTGTTGACCGGCGACGAGAAATTCCTCAAGAACTACGACAGGATCGTGGCCGACGTGGAACCGCGGCTGGAGCGATTGCGGGTGGCCTACCAGGGCTCCGACGCCTCTCTCGCCGATGTGCGCACCTTGCACGTGTTGATCGGCAAGCGCCTCGCCGACCTGTCCATGCTGGTCACGATTCAGAAAACGCAAGGCACCACCTCCGCCATCGCGCTGGTCAAATCCAGCCTCGGCTCCGACACCGGCGAGGCCATCAACGACGTCCTGGAACAACTACGCTACCGGGAATCCGAGGAACACGCCGCCGCCGAGGCATACTGGTCCGGATCCCTGGTCCTGGCGCGTTGGATCACCGTCGCCGGGACGATATTCAACATGCTGCTGGTGGGCGTCGCCGCGCGCCTGGTGTACATGGATATGCGGCGCCGAACCCTGCTGACGGCGGAGCTGCGCGATCAGAAATTGCAGCTCGAGCGCGAGGCCGAGGAGCGCAATCGCGAACTCGTCGAGCTCTCGACCCATCTGCAAAGCGTCGCCGAGCGCGAGAAGGCCAGCCTCGCGCGTGAGCTGCACGACGAGCTCGGCGGCCTGCTGGTCGGCGCGCGCATGGATCTCTCCTGGGCAGAACAACATCTCACCGGCGACAACGCGGACCTCAAGCGGCGCCTGCACCGGGTGCAGCAGAGCCTGTCTGCCGGGGTCGATCTGAAACGCCGCATCATCGACGAACTGCGTCCCACCCTGTTGGACGATATCGGCTTGTTCGCGGCGCTGCGCTGGCAGTTGAAGGAGACTTGCGGCAGGGCGGGCCTCAATTGCATCGAGTCGTACCCGGATGAGGAGCCGAAGTTCAATTCCGAGGCTGCCATCGCCTTGTTCCGCATTGCTCAAGAGGCCTTCACGAACATCCTGAAGCATTCCGCCGCGACGTCGATGGACATCACGCTGAACATCAATTCCGAAAAAATCATCATGCAGATTTCGGACAACGGCAGGGGCATCCCCGCCGGCCGGCTTACGGCCGCGGGGTCTCATGGCATGGCCTCCATGCGCCATCGGGTTCGCGCTCTCGGCGGACGCTTGGATGTGCGCAGTTCTTCAGCCGGCGGCACCACGCTTCTGGCGCAAATTCCCGCCTCCTATGCATCGCTGGAAGTTTCGGAAGCGGCCCCGATCTAGGAGCCTGTCGCCTTGGCTCATCGCCGGTGCGTGGGGCGGCTTGCTGATGTTTGCCTTGTCGGTGACCGCGTGCTCCTCTCCAAACCGCGATGCATTGCGCCAGATCGTGCAGGAACAATGCGCGGTGCACTGGCTGCAGCAGCACAGCCCACGGCCCTGCGAGCGCTTTAATGAAGGCTTCGCGGTTCTGGCCGACCGCAAAGGGGGCGCGCATTTCCTATTGATACCGACCAAGACCGTTGCCGGCTTGGAGAGCGCCGAGCTTTTCGAACCCGGCACCCCGCATTATTTTGCGGCCGCCTGGGACGCGCGCGATCTCATCGCCGGGATCGTCGGACACGACGTCCGCCGCAGCGCCGTGGGACTTGCGCTGAATCCCCGCCATGCCCGCACCCAGGATCAGTTTCACATCCACATCGAATGCGTGCGCAGCGATGTGGCGCATGACCTTAGGCGCGCGGCGCCGCGTCTCACCGAGACTTGGTCGCCGCTTGCGATCGACGCATCGATGTACCAGGCACGGCGGGTGATGGGTGAAGATTTCGGCGCCGCCGATCCCATCGCATTGCTCGCGAGCGGACTGTCCCCGGCCCGGTCCGACATCGGCGACTACACCTTGGTGGCCACCGGCATGGACTTCCCAGAGGGACCCGGATTCGTCTTGCTCGCGGCCAAGGGACCCGCCGGCGAATTATTGTTGGATCCGACCTGCGCAATTGCCGCGGCACCCTAGGTTGCCTAGAATTATTGGCGTGAGCACTCTCTGGCAATCCGTTGCACCGCCCGGCGCGGCGATCCGTGGCGAATTTCACGGTCGCGGCGCCGTGGTTTCCGTTTCGGAATTGGCCGGCGGATCTATTTTTGGCGCGGCGCTCGAATCGCTTCGCGGCCGCTCGGTGCTCCTCGCGACCCACGAGCAATTGCCGACGGCGCTCGCGCTGATCGAGCTCGACGGGGTGGCGCGGCGCATGGTTCTGTGCACTCCCGATCTCACGCCGCAGCAGCTCGCCGGCGTCGCGGCCACGGCGCAGGCCGATGCCATCGTCGTGGACTCGGGGTTGGAGCCTGCGGCGGCCGCGGCATTGACGGCGGCGTCCGTGTCGGCGGCGCCGCACTTGGCCGCGCCGCGCCCCATCCCGGGGCCCATCGTGCGGCGGGCGAGTGAAACCACGGAATGGATCTTGTTGACCTCCGGTACCACCGGCACGCCGAAGCTGGTCGTGCATACCCTGCATTCTCTCGGCGGCTCTCTGCCGACCCAGCCGCCGTCCGGCAAGCCATCGATTTGGAGCACGTTCTACGACATTCGCCGCTACGGCGGATTGCAGATTTATCTGCGCGCCGTGTTGTCGGGCTCGCCCCTGGTGCTCTCGAGCCCGGGCGAATCCGCGGTCGAGTTCCTCGCGCGTGCCGCGGCGGCGGCGGTCACGCACATCTCGGGAACCCCCTCGCACTGGCGCCGCGCACTCATGAGCGGCGAGGCCGTGCTCCTGAAGCCGCAGTATGTCAGGCTGTCGGGCGAAGTGGCGGATCAGGCCGTGCTCGACCACCTTCGCGCGGTGTATCCGCAGGCGCGCATTGCGCATGCATTTGCCTCGACCGAGGCGGGCGTGGCCTTCGATGTGAACGACGGGCTCGCCGGATTTCCGACGGCTTTCATCGACGACCCGTCCGGCGATATCGAGCTCAAGGTCGTGGACCACACGCTGCGAATTCGCTCTCGACGCAACGCCGCCCGCTATCTCGGAGCCGCCCCCGGTCTTCTCATGAGCGATGACGGCTATGTGGACACGGGCGACATGGTTGAGCTCGAGGACGGACGCTATTATTTCAGAGGCCGGGTGGGCGGCGTCATCAATGTCGGGGGCCTCAAGGTTTATCCCGAAGAAGTTGAATCGGTGCTGAACGCCGACCCCCGGGTGCGCATGTCCCTGGTGCGGGCACGCCGCAATCCCATCACCGGCGCGGTGGTGGTTGCCGATGTGGTGCTCGCCAATCCTGCAAGCTCGGCGGCCTCCGACACACCCGATCTGGTCAAGAACGATCTGCTCGACGCCTGTCGCCGCACGCTGGCGGCCCACAAGGTTCCGGCCCTGCTGCGCTTCGTGCCCTCCTTGGAATTCACGGCCGCCGGCAAGCTGGTGCGCCCGGGCGGCTAGGAGCTTCCTATATGCGCACGCCCCCGGCCGCAATGGCCGCGTACAGCGCGGTGTCGAGGGGCACATAGGCCTGCGCCCGCGGATCGTCGAAATACAACTTGTCATTGATGCGGGCCGGATCGAAGCCCGCCTGGAGCAAGTCCTGTTTGCGCGGCTTGAAAGTGCCGGTGGCCTCGATGGCCGACAACAAGCGCAAGAACACGGGTCGCGCGTAAGGAGGCAGCCGCTGCGCGGTCTCGGCGCGGAATGCCGCGACATCGAACGTTGCATCCACCATTAGGGCGGCCATGCCCGCGCGGCCGTCGGCGCCCGGCACCGCGACTCCGTAGACCACCCCGTCGAGCACACCGTGGATCAAGGTGAGCGCCGTCAGGACTTCTGCGGTCGACACGTTCTCGCCCTTCCAGCGATAAGTCTCGCCGACGCGGTCCACGAAGTAGTAGAAGCCGGCTGCATCGCGGCGCATCAGGTCGCCGGTGCGATACCACGCGTCGCCGTCCTTGAAAACGTTGCGCAACACCTTGCGCGCGGACGCTTCCGGATCCGCATATCCCTCGAACCGTCCGGCGAGGTCCTGACCGGCGCCGGGAATCAGCCCGACGGCCTCACCCACTTCGTTGGGACCGCAGCGCTCGCAGAATCCGTCGCCGTTGCGCTTGGGTTCGCCGCGTTCGACGTCGAAGCGCAGCAAGGCCACGGGCAGGCGATGCGCGAGGAATGACGGTATCTTGCCGATGGCGCCGACGCGTCCCTCGCAGTTGTAGAGCGAAAAATTGCCTTCGGTCGACGCGTAGTACTCGAGGATTCGCGGGATCTTGAAGCGGCTCTGGAAGGGCTCCCACACCTCGGGCCGCAGCCCGTTGCCGCAGGCGATGCGCAGCGAATGGGCGGTTTCGATGTCCTGGCGAGGCGCATTGAGCAGGTATCGGCACAGCTCACCGATGTATTGGAACAGCGTGCAGCGTTCGTCGCGCACGTCGCGCCAGAAATCCGAGGCCGAGAACCGCGGGCGAATCACCACGGCTCCGCCGCCCACCAGGGTGGCGCCGGTTGCGACCACCCCGCCGACGCTGTGGTAGAGCGGCAGACAGTTGAACATGCGATCGCTCTTCTGAGTATTCATCAAGCCCGCGAACCAATGGCTCCATTGCATGACCCGGTAGTGGCTGACCTTGGCCGCTTTGGGCAGTCCGGTGGTGCCCGAGGTATAGATATAAAGCGCGGTCGCCGCGATCGGCGTGGGGGCGCACTCCGACTCTTGCAATTCATCACCCGCGAGGCGATCGAGTTCGGGAGCGAGCGCCGGCATCTCCTCGCTGCTCTGCCCATGAACCCGGCAGATGAGATCAACCGGCAGCCGGGCACGGACCGCCGTCAGCCGCGGCGCGAGTTCGGCGCCGACGATCATGGCTCTCGGCGAGACGATGTTGATCGAATGGACCAGTGCGTCTCCCGCCAGATTGTTGTTGATGAGGGCGGTGATGGCGCCGATGCGCGAGAGGCCGAGCCAGATCGCCATGTACTCGGCGCAATTCGCCATCAGCAGACAGACGGTGTCCCCTCTTTGGAGACCCTGGGCAAGTCCCCAGCGTGCATATTGATTGCAGCGGATCGCGAGCTCGCCATAGCTCAAGCTGGCCTCGCGTGATACGAGGGCCGGCGCCGCGCCGAATTGACGCCCCAGCCCGGCGATCAACACCGGCAAGGTGATCCCGGCACTGTCGATGGACGCAGTCCGCTCCAGGGCGCGGATCCACGCCTCGCGGGCGATTTTCGAATTCGCTTCCGGGGGTTGTGTCATAGGAATTGCGAACCGTACCACGACTCGCCAGGGCGTTCGAGTTACACTGTTCGCACTTTCACCAGCAACAATCCGCACCCATGAAGCGAGAAACAATCGCAATTCACGGTGGTTTCGACTGCGACCCGGCGACCAAGGCCGTGGCCGTACCGATCTACCAGACGGCCGCGTACTCCTTCGACAGCGCCGAGCACGGTGCCGCGCTGTTCAATCTGGAAGTGCCGGGCTATCGATACACCCGCATCGCCAACCCGACCACCGATATTCTCGAGCAGCGAGTCAACGAACTCGAGGGCGGCGTCGGTGCCTTGAGCGTCGCCTCCGGGCAAACGGCGCTGTACTACGCGGCACTGAACGTCACGGCAATGGGCCGCAACATCGTCTCGGTGCCGCAGCTGTACGGCACGACCTACACCCTGTTCGCGCACATCCTGCCGGGGATGGGCGTGCAGGTGAAATTCGCGCCGTCCGACCGTGCCGCCGACATCGAGGCTTTGATCGACGAGGACACCCGCGCGGTGTTTTGTGAAACGGTCGGCAATCCCGCGGGCAATGTCTGCGATCTCGAAGCGCTTGCCGACGTCGCGCACCGGCATCGCATGCCCTTGATCGTCGACAACACGGTCGCAACGCCGATCTTGGTGCGCCCGATCGAGTTCGGCGCCGACATCGTTATCCACTCATTGACGAAATTCATGGGTGGCCATGGGACCACGCTCGGCGGAATTGTGGTCGATTGCGGCACCTTCTCGTGGAACGACAATGCGGCCCGCTATCCCATGTTCACGCAGCCCGACCCGTCCTACCATGGGCTGGTGTACACGGACCACTACGGCCCGGCCGCCTTCATTGGCCGCTGCCGCAGCGTGTACCAGCGCACCATGGGTGCGGTGCTCGCGCCGATGAACGCATTTCTGCTCCTGCAGGGCATCGAAACGGTGGCGCTGCGCATCGATCGCCACGTCGAGAACGCGCGCAAGGTTGCCGAATTCCTGCGCGATAATTCGCGGGTCGAGTCGGTGAACTTCGCCGGCTTCCCGGAGAATCCCTATTATCCATTGGTGCAGAAGTATCTGGGAGGCCGGGCTTGCTCGCTGATGACCTTCGAGATCCGCGGCGGCCTGGCTGCCGGGATGCGCTTCTACAATGCGCTCAGACTGTTCAAGCGTCTGGTGAATTTGGGCGACGCGAAGTCGCTCGCCTGTCATCCGGCCTCGACCACCCACCGGCAGATGTCGCCGGCCGAGCAATTGGCGGCCGGCGTGGCGCCGGGCGGCATCCGCCTGAGCGTGGGGATCGAACACATCGATGACATTCTCGCCGACCTGGACCAGGCGCTTCGAGTCGCCGTCCGTTAGACGGCGGCAAGGAGCGACGTTGAACCACCATCCACTGCCGGACGCCGTTGCGGCCCTGTTTCCTGAGATGCCGGACCGCAACCGCATCGATGCGTGGCTGACCGGCGAGCTGCAGCAGGCGCTGCTGCGTCTCAAGGCCGGTCCCGTTGCGCCCACCATCGACATGGCTGCCTTTCGCGCGGAACTCGATAGCTTCGATTTCGACAAGCCGCGGCCGCTCGAAGAAATGCTGGGCTGGACCATCGAGCGCATGCAGCACGGCATCGTGCAGATGGCGAACCCGCGCTATTTCGGACTGTTCAATCCGGGCCCCAACTTTCCGGCGCAATGCGCCGACCGCATATCCAGCCTGTTCAATCCTCAATTGGCGAGTTCGGCTTCCTCTCCCGTGCCCGTGGAATTGGAACGGCAGGTGATTCGCGCAATCGCACGGCGCGCCGCGATGGGCGGGGAAACCACGGGGCATTTTGCCACCGGCGGCTCGGAGTCGAACTACACCTCGCTGCTGTGCGCGCTCACCGCCGCCCATCCGGGCTTCGCGAGCGAGGGAGCGCGCGCCTTTGCGGGTCCGGTGAAGTTCTACACGTCACGGGATTGTCACATTGCCTGGTTGAAGATTGCGCACCAAGCGGGTGTCGGGCGCAGCGCGCTGCGCCTGGTCGACACCGATGGTCACGGCCGCATGGATCCGAACGCCCTGCTGCGCGCCATCGCCGAGGATCGGGCGGCCGGCGCGGTGCCGGTGATGATCGTGGCCACGGCCGGCACCACCGGCGCCGGCATGATCGACCCTTTGCAGGCCTGCGCCGACATCGCCCAGAGAGAAGGCCTTTGGTACCACGTCGACGCCGCCTGGGGCGGCGCGGCATTGGCGTCGAATCGATTGCGTCAGGCGCTCGCCGGCATGGAGCGGGCCGACTCGATCACCATCGACGCCCACAAATGGCTGGCGACCACCATGGGCTGCGCCGTGTTCCTGACGCGTCACGGGCATCTGCTGTCCGAAGCTTTCCACGCCTCGACCAGTTTCATGCCGTCGAGTGTTTCCGGGGTCGATCCCTACTTGAACAGCGTGCAATGGTCGCGCCGCTTCCTGGGATTGCGCTTGTTCCTCGCATTGGCGAGCGCCGGGTGGGAGGGACTCGGGGCGCACGTGGATCGCAGCGCCCTGGTGGCCGACAGAATCAAGGAACGGCTCCTGGCGCTGGGCTGGACGATCGCGAATGATTCCGTGCTGGCGGTGCTCGATGCGGTGCCGCCGGCCGGGTTCGGGGATGTGCGGACCTTGGTGCGGCGGGTCGTGGCCTCGGGGCGCGCCTGGGTCGCGCCCACGTCATTCGAAGGCCGCGATGTGGTGCGGATCTGCGTCACCAACGGCGAAACCAGCCTGGCGGATGTGGATGTGTTGATTGCCGTGCTGAATGAGCGCGGCGAAACCGGCTCTTAGGTCCTACTTGCGTCGCAGCGTTATTTGCGCTGTGCGAGGGTGCGCACCACCAGCGCCTCGATCGCCGCCACCGAATGGAAATTCTCCGGCGTGATGTCGGACTGCGGAATGGCGATGTCGAATTCGAGCTCCACGGCCAGCATCAAATTGACCATTTTCAGCGAACTGACGCCCAAATCGCTCAATTGCTGGCCCACCGGAAACGGGTCAGGAGTGGCTGCATTCGGCCCCAGCAGTTGTTTCACGAGAGCCACGAGCTGCGGGCCCACCTCCTCAAGCGTCTTCTGATCCACTCCAGGCCACTCCGTAGAAAAAGCCGCTCGATCATACCGTAAAGACGCTTTGATGAGCCTGTCACACAATAAACCCAATGCTTTACATATCCTTACGCAAGCTGAGTCGGGCGTCACTAACCGACGATTCAGCCGGTAACTGCAGGTTGTCCCATACCGGGACTCTCCGCATAATGTCTTTCAGTTCTGCCTACCCTTAACGGTGATTGGGGGCTATTCAAATGGAACCGCAACGAATGCCGGGTGCTGCTGCCCGGGTAGTCAGTGTTCGCCAGAACGATCTGACCGCGCGCGCTCGCGCGGCAGCCGATGTGGCCAAGACCTATGCCGCGGCGGTCGACGCCGAGGCGCGTTTTCCCAGCGAGGCGTTTGCGGAAATCCGCAAACAACGCCTGCTCGGCATCCAGGTCCCGGAGGTTCTGGGGGGCGAGGCCGCGAGCATCGCGGAAATCGCCGACGTCTGCTATATCCTCGGCCAGGCCTGTTCGTCCACCGGGCTGATCTATGCCATGCATCAGATCAAGATGGCATGCATCACGCGTCACACCAAAGGCAGCGCCGCGCTCGATCGCATTCTCGGCCGCATCGCCGCCGAACAATTACTCATGGCGTCCTCGACCACCGAAGGACAGGCGGGCGGCAACGTACGGTCCAGCGAGGCCGCCGTCGAGCATGACGGCGCTGAGGTCACGCTCGAGCGCAAGGCCACGGTCATCTCCTACGCCGTCGAGGCGGACGGGGTCGTCACCACGGCGCGCCGCTCTGCGGACGCCGCGGGCTCCGACCAGGTACTGTTGGTGCTGCTCAAGTCGGATTACACCCTGGAGCGGCTGCAGGTGTGGGACACGCTCGGCATGCGCGGCACGCACAGCGAAGGCTTCACCTTGCGCGCGCGCGCTGCGGCCGATCAGATCATGCCCGAGCCCTACGATAGAATTCACGCCCAGACCATGGTGCCGTTCGCGCACCTCCTGTGGGGTTCGGTGTGGGCCGGAATCGCGGCGGCGGCAACCGGCAAGGCGCAGGCCTTCATTCGCCACGCCGTGCGCGGCTCGAACGGCCAGATGCCCCCGGGCGCGCCGCACTTTACCCAGGCGGTCTCCTCGCTGCGCACCCTGCGCGGCGTGCTGGCGGCGAATTTGCGCAGCTACGAAGCCATCATGTCGGACGAAAAAGCGATCTCATCCCTGGAATTCCAAGCCTTGATCACCTTGACCAAGGTGCAGGCATCGGAGCTTGCGGTGACCACCGTGCTGCACAGCTTGCGCGCCTGCGGCCTGTCCGGCTATCGCAACGACACGGAATTCACGATCGGCCGGCTGCTGCGCGACGTACTGTCCGCGCCGCTCATGATCAACAATGATCGCATCCTCACCAACCTGGCCACGACGTCGTTGATGACGCCGTTGCCCACTTCCATCAGCGGTTAAATCAACGATGTCCACTGTCAGCACTTCCGGTTCCGCGACCGCCACTGCGCCGTCCGATCCTCTTGCCGCCATCGCGGACGGGCTGTTCCGTTCCATGGGGGTCGACGGCGTGTATGCGCGCACGGCCCTGTACACGCATGTGGTCGAGCGCCTCGAATCCTACATCACGCGGCAACGCGACCCGCGCGCGGAAATCATGCGTTTCCCGCCGGTGATGAGCCGCAAGCAGCTGGAGAAATCCGGCTACCTGAAAAGCTTCCCCAATTTGCTGGGTTGCGTGTGCGCCTTGCATGGCTCCGAGGCATCGATCCGCTCGGCGGTCGACCGCTACGACAATGGCGGCGACTGGACGACGTCCGTGACTTCTTCGGACCTGGTGCTGTCGCCCGCGGCGTGCTATCCGGTGTATCCCATCGTGGCGACCCGCGGCCCGTTGCCGGGCGGCGGTTTGCTGTTCGACATCGAAGCGGATGTTTTCCGGCATGAGCCTTCGCGGAGCCTCGATCGGCTGCAATCGTTTCGCATGCGCGAATTCGTGAGGATCGGCTCGCCCCAGGAAATTCTCGAGTTTCGCGAGAGCTGGATGGCCAAGGCACCCGGCCTCGCGGCCGACCTCAGCCTGCCCTTCACCATCGACGTGGCGAACGACCCGTTCTTCGGCCGGGTCGGGCAGGTCATGGCGGTGAGCCAGCGGCAGCAGGCACTGAAATTTGAATTGTTGATTCCGTACTACCCGGAAGCCTCGCCCACCGCGTGCATGAGTTTCAACTACCACCGCGAGCATTTCGGCCAGGTGTGGGGCATCCACGACGACAAGGGCGAATTGGCGCACACGAGCTGCGTCGCCTTCGGCATCGACCGCTTGACCGTGGCGCTGTTCGCCATTCACGGCCTCGATCTTAAGAAATGGCCCGCGGTCACCAAGGCCGCCCTGGCCCTCTGAGGTCTAAAGAGACTAAGCCGTGCCGCTCGACCCGCGCGTAAAACGGTTCCTCGATGTGCTGGCGGCGGGAAAACCGCCGAACGCGCTGGACACCACGGTCGAGGAGCGTCGGCTGGGCCTGACGGAGCTCATGAAGCTCGCGGGTCCCGGAGCCGCGGTGGGCGGCGTCGAGGATCGCGATCTGCCGGGGCCAGCGGGTGCGCTCGCCGTTAGAATCTACACCCCGCTCGCGCCCGCGGCGCCGCTGATGGCGGGCCTCGTATATTTTCACGGCGGCGGCTTGGTGGCCGGCACGGTTGAAACGCACGATAGCATCGCCCGCGCTCTGGCCAACTCCGGCGCTTGCCGGGTGGTGTCGGTCGAATACCGGCTGGCGCCCGAACACCCGTATCCCGCCGCGCTCGATGACGCTCTGGCGGCGATCACCTATATCGGCGCACATGCCGCGGACTTTGGCATCGACGGCTCGCGCCTCGGTATTTGCGGCGATTCCGCGGGCGGCACGCTCGCGGCGGCGACGGCGCAGGCGGTCGTTAAAATCGGCAGCCCGCGCCTCGCCCTGCAGCTCCTGATTTGCCCAATTCTCGACTACAGCCGCGTCACGCCGTCGCGGCGCGATCTCGCCAGCGGCTATCTGGTCGATCAGGCGACTCTCGATCACGATCTCTTGTACTACGTGCCGCCGGGCACCGACCCTGCCAACCCGCGGATCTCGCCGCTGCGCGCCGACCATGTAGCAGGGTTGCCGCGCACCCTGATTCACACGGCGGAATTCGATCCGCTGCGCGACGAAGGCCGTGATTATTTCGAACGTCTTGCCCGCGCGGACTCCGAAGTGTCCTACACTTGCCACCCGGGTATGATTCATCTTTTCTACGGCCTGGGAGCCGTAATTCCGTATGCCCGCACCGCGTTCGAGCAGATCGGCGGTGAAATTCGGGCTGCATTGGCCTGACGAAGGAGAGAGAAGTGGCGGAGCGCGGCGTTGCGGAACGCATGATTCGGGACTTGCATGCGGCGCGTGTCGGCGGCGACCTCGCCGGTCTGTGCCGGCTGTTTGCAGAGCATGGCCGATTTGAAATCGTCGGCGCCAGCGCCGACAAGCCGATCGCGATCAGGGCCAGCGGCATTGCGGAATTTCGTCCCTGGCTCGCCATGATGGTCAAGGTGTTCCGGCTGAACGACTACACCCTGTTGTCGCTGGTGGTCGAATGGCCGAGGGCCACGGCGCACTGGCGTGCCGACATCTACTCCAAGGTCACCGGCGTCACCATCCCCACCGAACTCGTCGACCTGGTGGAACTGAGCGAAGACCGCATCCTGAGCTACACCGAGTTCTTCGCTCCCCGCTAGCGGGGCCCCCGGGAATGTCGGCGGACGAACCGCATTGGTTGAGGATGGCCCGCGAATTGCGCGCGATTGCGCAGACCGGCCTCACGTTCAGCGTCGATCGCTTCGACCGGCAACGCTATGAACGGGTGCGCGAATTGGCGGCATCGATGCTGGCCGAAGGGTCCGGCGAGCGTTACGAGGTGATCATCGAGATCCTGCGCGAGGGCTGGGGCTACACCACTCCGAAGGTCGATGTGCGCGGCGCCGCCTTCGTCGATGGACGCGTGCTGATGGTGCGTGAAATCAGCGACGGCAAATGGACGCTTCCCGGAGGTTGGGCCGACGTCAATCAATCGGCCGCCGAATGCGTGGTGCGGGAAATTGCCGAAGAATCGGGCTTCCAGGCGCGCGCCCGCAAGCTCGCGGCGGTCCGCGACTATCAGCGCAGCGGCCATCCGGCGCGCAATGTCGACTCCATCTACAAGATGTTCTTCATCTGCGAGATCACCGGCGGCGCCGCCCGCCCGAGCGACGAGACCAGCGAGGTGGCCTTCTTCGCGCGCGACGCGCTGCCGCCGCTGTCGCTCGGCAGAACCACCGCGGCGCAGATCGACCGCATGTTCCAGCACGCCGAACATCCGGAGCTCGCGACCGATTTCGACTGATCAATGCGGCAGCGGCAAATCGAGAATGACGCTCAAGCCTCCGCCCTCGCGGTTGGCAAGCTGAATGCGCCCGCCGTGCGCTTCGGCAATCTCGCGTGCCAGCGCCAACCCCAGGCCCGTGCCGCTGCGCTTGGTCGAGTAGAACGGCAGCAGTGCCTGCGCCAGCACCGTCTGACTCATGCCGGCGCCGCGGTCGCGCACTTCGATGCGCTGATCGGTCCCGACGCACAGGATATTGAGCTCAACGTCGGCCGCGGCGCCTCCCGCCTCGTGTGCGTTCTTGAGCAGATTGATCAGCGCCTGTTCCACCTGCACCCGGTCGAACCAACCGGGCAGCATGGGCAGCACCGCGGGCGCGGCGAACGGCTGCTGCCGATTGAGATCGGCGACGAAGGCGGACCACTCGATGCGTTCCGGACGGGGCGCGGGCAATCTCGCGAATGTGGCATAGCCGCTGACGAAGTGATGCAAGTGCTCGGAGCGCTCGCCAATGGCCGCGAACACGGCGGGCAACGCGGCATGGTCGCCGCGCCGCGCAATCTCGGCGCCCGAATGCGCCAGGGATGACAGCGGCCCCAGGGAATTGTTGAGCTCATGGCTCAACACGCGAATCAATTTCTTCCACGTCGAAACCTCCTGCCTGGACAGCTCGCGGGTGAGTCGCTTGAGCAGGTACAACCGAAAGGCGCTACCCTGAAGAATGAAGGCGCGCTGCGACAAATGAAACGTCTCCTCGCCGCCGTCGATGTCGGCGGAGAACAGGCTGTCGCCCTGGATCGCAACGGCGTGGCGCAGCGCCGGCGGCGCGCGCTCCAGCACCTCGCCGAAGCGCAGACCATTGAGGCTGCGGCCCTCGCTCAACAAGTGGCGGGCCGCGAGGTTGGCGTAGGCGATGCGCTCGTGGGCATCCACCAGCACCAGCGCCACGGGGGAGTTCTGCATGACCGTATCGAGCAACAACTCGCGCTGTACCAGATGCGCGCGCTGGGTGCGCAGCGCGGACGCCAGTTCGTTGTGGGCCTGCATCAACTCCCCTAATTCGTCGTCGCGCCGCACCGCCAGCGACAAACTGAAATCACCCTCCCGGTAGCTCGCCACGGTGCTGGACAGCGCGCGCAGCAACTGCCCGATCGGCTGCATGATGCGCCCGGCCAGCCAAAGGATCGGAAAAAGCGCGGCCGCGACGACCAGGACCCACGCCAGCATCGCGCTGCCGAGTGCGTGCGTGACCCACGCGCCGAGCGCGGCGGATGCGGCAACGATGCAAAACAGCAGCGCCGCGAATTTGGCCCGCAGGCTGAACTTCGGCCATCTCAGGTTCATCGGTGGCTGTCAGCCGCCGCCGGGCGGCCGCAAATTGAACCGTTCCATGCGGCGGTACAGCGCCTGGCGCGACAGGCCGAGGCTGTGCGCGGCGCGGCTGATGTTGCCGCCCGCCTCGCGCAGGCCGGCTTCGATCGCATCGCGGTTCGGATGATCGGCGTCGCGGCGCGTCGCTTCGACTTCCGGCGACGCTCGGTGCGGGGCTGGCAAATTCAAATCGGGGGCGGTGATGATGTTCCCGCGGGCCAGCAGTTTGACGCGTTCGATGGAATTGCGCAGCTCGCGCACGTTGCCCGGCCAGTCGTGCGCGAGCAGCGCCGCCGCGGCATCCTCGCTCAGCCGCAGCGTCTCGCCGAGAAAGTGCCGCGCCAGGGGCAGAATGTCGGCGGGCCGATCCGCCAACGGCGGCACGGCGATCTCGATGACGTTCAGCCGGTAGTACAAATCCTCGCGAAACCGGCCCTCGCGAATCAGCGCCGGAAGATCGGCATTGGTGGCGCTCAACACCCGGACCCGGGTGGTGCGGGTGCGACTCGAACCCAGCATCTCGAACTGGCCGGTCTCGAGCACGCGCAGCAGCTTCACCTGACCGGCCAGCGGCAGATTGCCGATTTCGTCGAGAAATAAAGTACCGCCGTTCGCGGTTTCGAAGCGCCCAGTGCGGGCGCGGCCGGCCCCGGTAAAGGCGCCGGCTTCGGCGCCGAACAATTCTGCCTCGATCAGTTCCGACGGGATGGCGCCGCAATTGACCGCGACGAAAGGCCCGCCATGATTCGAGGAATTCGCATGCACGATCTCCGCGATGCGCTCCTTGCCGGCGCCGTTCGGACCGGTGATCAGCACGCGCACGTCGCCGCGCGCGACGCGGCAGGCGAGTTCGATCACCCGCTCCATCTCGTCCGAGGCGAACACGATGCCGCGTAAATCGTATTGCTCCGTCAGGCGCTCGCGGCGGCGGCGCTGCTCGTTTTGCAGCCGTTGCCGTTCGCGGGTGGCTTCCGCCAATTCGAGCAGGTTCTCCACCGTCGCCAGCAATTTGTCGTTGTCCCAGGGTTTGCCGACGTAGTCCGCGGCGCCGGCCTTGACCAGTTGCACGGCGGATTCCAAGTGGGTCCATGCCGTCAGCAGGATCACCGGCAGATCGGGCTGTTGAACCCGTAACGACCGGAACAGCGCCGTTCCCTCCTCGCCCGAGGTGGTGTCGGCGCTGAAGTTCATGTCGGCGATGACGAGATCGGCGCGTTCGCGCGCCAGCAGCGCCAGGCCCTGCTCGGGAGTGGCGGCCGCGAGAGTCCGGATGTCGTGCAGGCCGAACAACAGCGCGAGAGCCTGGGCCACGGCTGGATTGTCGTCGATGACCAATACGGTGCGCATGGCTCAATGTTAACGGGTGCGCAGCCGAATCACACGGTCAGGACGCCGGCGTGCATCCTCAGGCGGCCCGTGTTGCCAAGGCGGGCGGTACGGACGCAGCCTTGAGCGCCGGCCACAGCACCGCAAGCTGGCCCAGCAACAGCACCATTATGGCGCCGATGAAGGCGAAGCCCACGTGCAGCCGTTCCATCTCGAAGGTGGAGACCATCCAAAGATTCAAGGCGACGGCGAGGCCGATGCCGAGCAGAGAGCCGGCGGAGGCGATCAGGAAGTTCTCCGTTTGGAAATAGCGCACGATGGCCTGTCGAGTCGCCCCCAGCGCCCGGCGAATGCCGATCTGACGGCGCCGCTGCGCCACCCAGTAGCTGGTGAGACCCACGATGCCGAATGCCGTGACCGCCACCAAGGCGGCGCACACCACGCCGAGAATGACCACCAGGCCGCGATCGTCCTGATAGGCATCGTCGCGAACCTCCGTCAGCTTCCAATTCTTGTCGATCACTCGCGCACGGTCGAGATCGATCAACGTTTTCTCTGCCGCCTTCTGCACTTGCGTGATCTGGCCCGGCTGCGCGCGCACGATGTAGTTGACGTACGGGGCCACGAACCGGAACGGCTCGATGGTCGAGTTGTCGTTGAACTTGCTGCCCCATCCGCCCGCCTGGGTCCATGGCACCTGTAGTCGATCGACGATGCCGACGATGGGGACCATTTTTTTCTGGTACTCGATGTAAATGGATTGACCCAGCGCGTTCTTTCCCGGAAACGCCTTCTCGGCCAGGACCCGGGTGATGATCACGGCCGACGGCGGCCCCAGGTCGGTGAATCCCACCTTGTCCGTTACTTCATCGGCATTGAAATTGCGGCCGGCAATCAGCCTGAGTCCCAGCGCCTGCAGGCCGTGCTCATCCATCAAGTAGAGCGCGGTGAGCGCCGTCGGCTCCTTTTGCTCTGCCGTGAGCAGGATGCCTTCGGTCGAGCCGCCATTGCTGAGCGGGTAGGAGTTGCTCGCGGTCGCATCGACCACCCCCGGCGTCGAGCGCAACGCTGCGAGGTCGGCCTGCAATTTCGCGGCGAGGTTGGGAGGATTGCCCACCCACTGATTGCTGATCACGAATATGTTGCCCTCGTCCGTGCCCGTGGGGCGTTTGCTCAAGGCAATGCGCTGCTCGATGATGAACAGCGCGTTGCAGAGAATCGCCAGCGTGATGGCCATTTGCACGCCGATCAATATGGCGCCGACCTTGTTGCGGCGCATGGCGGAGAGTATGGGTCGAAGTTCCATGCTGGTTTCCTCTACTGTGCTTTCAACTGCCAGGCCGGCTGCACTTGCGCGGCACGCCAGGTCGGATAAAGGCCCGCGAGAATGGTCGCCACGATCGACAAGGTCATCGCAATGGCGATGTCGCTCATGCTGAAATGCGTGAGTCTGGCCGCCTGCTCGGACAGCAGCGAGCGCAGACCCATGAGACCCAGCATCGTGAGCAGCAATCCCAGCAGGCCGCCGGCGAGGCCGACGACACCTGCCTCGATCAGACACTGTGCGAAAATCGCCCGGCGGTTGGCTCCCAAGGCGCGCCGCACGCCGATGTCGGCGGCGCGCCCCATGATCTTGGCCAGCATCAAGCCCATGGCGTTGAGCAGGCACACCAAAAGAAAGCTGAATGACACCAGCACCAGAATTCTGACCTCATCGGAAACGGCATGCTCATAGGCGAGCCATTCCCGGACATCGCGAATGCGGGTGTTCGGCGCCCAGTGAAACCGGCCCAGGCGCCGTTGTTCCGCGGCGTAGCCGTTCAAAAAATTGCGATAATGCTCGACGTCTGCAGCGGTCGGTAGTTCCACCCAGAACTGCAGCCAAATGCATTCGGAACGCAATCGGCCCTCCCAGCCGGCCTCGCCGGTCTCTCCCGAGCAATTGTTGTTGCCCCAGGTGGTGAGTTGCTGGTCGATTGCACGGGTGAAGGGGATGAACACGGCCTCAGGCTTGCCGTACTTGTTGTTGTTGAGATCGTAGAATTTCGGCGTCGGCTGCCAGCGATCCAACACGCCGACCACCCGGTACTCGTGACCATCCAAATTCATGGTCTTGCCGACGGAATTGGCGCCGCGCGAAAACCTTGTCGTTCAGATCGTGGCCGATCACGATGACGTCCGCATGACCTTCATCCTCCGCCCGGGTCCAGGGCGCGCCATAGCGGAAGGGGACGTCGAACATGGCGAAGAAATCTGCATAGGCGGCGCGGGCCGACACCTGAAACGGGCGCAAGTCCGGATTCACCGGTGTCAACGCAAATCCCGTCGTATACATGCCCGACTGCCGGCGTGCGGCGCGCGCATTCATCAATCCGATGACGTCCTTGTAGCTCATCTGCTCCTGTAGATTGTCCTTGTCGCCGCTGACGATGCCCTTCTTCGGCCCCCAATTGTCGATTTGCACGGCGAACAATTGCCGCGACTTGTGGGGGATGGGATCCCTCCGCCATGGCGCGAAATATGGTCAACGTGGTCATGGACGCGCCGATCCCGACGCCGATGGCGGCAATCATCAATACGGTGAGCACCACGTTGCGCTTGAGGCTGCGCAGCGCCAGGGTGATGTAGTAGTTGAGCATGCGGTGCTCCTATGGATTCGCGTGCGCGGCGGCGACCAAGCGTGGCTGCGGCGCCAGGTCGACCACTTGACCGTCGACGATGTGAACTTCGCGCTGCGCGCGCACCGCGAGGTCCGGGTCGTGGGTCACCATGACGATGGTGGACCCGTCGCGGTGCAATTCCTCGAGCAGTTCCATGACGCCGCGCGCCATGTGCGTGTCGAGATTGCCGGTGGGCTCATCCGCCAGCAGCAGCCGCGGCGATCCGGCGAGCGCGCGCGCAATGGCCACCCGCTGCTGCTGGCCGCCCGACAGCTCCGCGGGGTAGTGCCGGCCGCGCGCCGACAATCCCACCCGGGCCAATGAGTCCTGGATGCGGCGGCGTCTCTCGGCGCTGTCGAAGCCGCGGTAGCGCAGCGGAACCTCGATATTGTCCTGCACGTTGAGATCCGCAATCAGATTGAACGCCTGAAAGATGAATCCGATCTTCTCGTTGCGCAGCCTCGAACGCTGATTGTCATTCAGGCCGCGCACGTCCGCCCCGTCCAGCTGATACTCACCGCCGCTGAATTCCTCGAGCAGTCCCGCGATGGTGAGAAACGTGGTCTTGCCGGATCCCGAGGGCCCGGTCACGGCGACGAACTCGCCTTCGCGCACGTGGATCGAGAAATCGCGCAACGCGAACGTCTCGACGACTTCTGTTCGATAGGCTTTCGAGAGGTGGGTCATTTTAAGCATGGTGGTCTCTTGCGGCTGTTTCAATTAATGGCTCAAGATGACGCGCGGCGCGCCTTTGAATGCATCCGTGCCCGAAGTGACGATCTGGTCTCCGACGGCCAGTCCGTCGAGAATTTCTACCTTGGTGATGCTCTCGGCGCCGAGCCGCACCGGCTGCCGCTCCGCGACATTGCCTCGCACGACGTAGGCGAAACCCCCGCCCTCCTGGTCGACGAAGGCGCCGCGGTCGACCATCAGCACGTTGTCGCGCCGGTCGATGAAAATGCGGACCGAGAGCCGCTGGCTCTGACGCAGCCCGGCCGGCTTTTCCTCGCCGAAGCGCAGGCGCGCAGTCACCTGGCCGCCCACGACCTCCGGAGACACGCCGCTCACGATTCCGCTCCAGTGGCGGCCCCCGCCTTCCAGATCGGCCTTCATTCCGGGGCGTAGATCCCTCGCCAGGCTCTCCGTCACCTTGATTTCTACCTCCAACGCCGTGAGGTCGACCACGGTGAGCAGCGGCGCATCCTTGGCGACGCTCGCGCGATCGGCAACCTGTACCTGGCCGACCTGACCGTCCACGGGGGATTTCACGTTCAATGCGTCGACCTGACGTTTGAGGTCGGTGACCAGAAATTCCTGTCGATCGAACAGCGCTTTCTTGCTGTCGATATCGAAGCGGTTCTGCTTGGGCTGCGCGTCGTAGTTCATCTTCGCCTGCTCGAAGGCGAAGTGCGCCTTCTCGAGGGAGTCCTCCGCCTTCAGCGCCTGCAGTTCCGTGTAGGAACCGAGTTCATAGGCCTTGCGGCTGCGGTCGAGCTCGCGCTGGGCGGTCTTTTGATCGACTTGTGCTTGATTGAACGCGTCGCGCAGCTGCATCAGCTTCTGCTCGGCATCGAGCGTTGCCCGCTGCCAATCGATGCGCAGACCCACGGCCGTCGCTTGTTCCTGCGACAGCTTGGCGGTGAGGTCGGGGCTGTCGATGACCGCCAGCACCTGCCCCTTGGACACGCTGTCGCCGGCATGCACCTTGAGAGACACCGTCCCCAGCGAGTCGGCGTAGAGGGTGGGGCTGACGGCCGCCACCACCTGTCCGTCGGCGGCGATGTCGCGTACGAAGCTGCCGCGCTCCACGGCGGCTATGCCCAAGCGCGAACGGTCCACGGAGGCACCTGCGCCGGAATAGCGCAGCAGGAAAAATATGAGGACGCCGAGCGCAACGGCCACGGCGGATCCTGCCACGAGCAGGGTTCGATGACGCTTCCAGAGGTTGGGGCGCTCGATCACGCGATCCTGGCCTGTGGTATCACGCAGCATGACGGGTTCCTTGGGTAATAGCCGCATGTTCACGTGCCCTTCTCGATGAGCAGGTCATCGATGGCGATGAGATCGCGCTCGCTCAAACGGCCGGCCTGCTGCTTGAGCGTCAATACGCTCGTCAAATAGTCGTAGCGCGACTGGCTGTAGGCGCGCACCGCAACGTAGTAGTTGTTCTGCGCATTCAGCAGATCGAATTCGGTGCCGGTGCCGAATTCCACATTCCGGCGGCTCGCCTCCACCGCGCCGTGACCGGAATCGACTGCGCGGTGCGCGGCGCCGATCCGTTGAATCCCGCTGACGATGCCGCGAAACGACGCGCGCGTTTGCTTTTCGGTATCGCGCTGCGCGGAGTCATAAGTCGCCTGGGCCTGCCGGTACAGTGCGCGTGATTGGCGCACCGCCGAGGCCACCGCGCCTCCCTGAAACAACGGCCAGCTGAACGACACACCCACGGTGTCCAACGTTTGATTGCCCCCCAGCACCTCGTCCTGCGTGAGCTTGGAGCTCGTGCCGGTCAGAAAGAACGCCGGCAATGCCCTGCCCCGCTGCGCCGAAATGTCGCGCTCGGCCGCTTCCATCTTGAGTTCGGCGGTTCTCACATCGAAGTTGTCGCGCCGGGCGGTGGTCACCCATTCATCCGCGGAGGCAGGCTCGGGCGACACCAGGGGAATGTCCTGGCGCAGCGGCGCAATCGGCGTGGAATGCGATCCGACGATTTCGGTGAGCGCCAAATTCGCATCATCGAGGGCATTCTGCGCGTCGATGACGCTCTGTTCGGTGGCATCGTAGAAGGACTGCGCCTGCTCGACGTCGCTGCGCGGGCCGACTCCGGTTTGCTGACGCGTCCGCGCCTGATTGAGCAAGGTGGCGAAGGCATCGCGCTCGGCACGATTGGTGGCGAGCTGATCGCTGGCCGATAGAATCGCAAAATAGGCCTGCGCCACCCGCAACAGCAAATTCTGCTGCGCGCTGCGAAAGCCCGCTTCGGCGGCGGCCGCCTGAAAATTCGCTTCCTTGAGCTGGCTGAAGGCTTGGAAGCTCCACAGGGTTTGCGACAGGTTGAGACCCAAACCGTGCACCGTGCCGTAGCAATGCTGGTTCCCGGCAGAGGCAGCGAGGGCGCAGTCGGAGGCCTGGCTGCTGGTTGATTGGTTGCTGTCGAAACCGGCACGCTCGCGGGTGGCCGACGCCGTGGCCGACAGTTGCGGCAGCCATGCCGCGCGGGCCTGGGGTCGCGCTTCGATCGCCGCATCGCGCTGGAATCCGGCCGCCTGCAGCGAGGCGTCGCGCGTCAGCGCGAGCTCGTACAGATCTTTGAGATCGTTGGCGGCGGCAAAATTTGCCGCCAGAGCCATCGCGATCAACGCCGGTGGATAACGCAACATCGTCGGACCGTGCCTTTGAATGGATTCCCATTCGAGACAAAGCAAGCGTCGTGCCAATGAGCTTCGCTATAAACTATTGTTTTTATTACACTTATTTGCGGACAGTCCAGGCCGGGTGTCCGCGGACAGTGTCCGCGGACGATGTCGGACACTTTCCGCTATCCTGCCGCTGCATGTCCGATGACATTTTGCTCGCCATTGACCAGGGAACGAGTTCCACGCGTGCCATCGGCTTCTCGGCCGCGGGCGAGGTGGTGGCCGTCGAGCAGCAGAGTTTCAAACAGATTTACCCGGCCTCGGGGTGGGTCGAGCACGACGCCGAAGTGATCTGGGCCACGGTCCTCTCGACCGGCCGCCGGGTGTTGCAGCAGCTTGGAGAGGCGCAGCGATCGATTGCCGCCATCGGCATCACCAATCAGCGGGAAACCACCATTCTCTGGGATCGCCGCAGTGGCGCGCCCATTTACAATGCCATTGTCTGGCAGGATCGCCGCACCGCGGATCGATGCCGGCAACTGGCACTCGATCACGGCGAGGCCGACATGAGCCGCAAGACCGGCCTGTGCCTGGATCCGTATTTCTCCGCCACCAAGGTGGCGTGGATTCTCGACCGCGTGCCGGGTGCCCGCGAGGCCGCGGCCGCCGGCCACATCGCCTTCGGCACCGTCGACAGCTTTCTCATCTGGCGGTTGAGCGGCGGCAAATTGCATCTCACGGACGCCACCAATGCGAGCCGAACTGCGCTCTACGACATCGGCAAGGGTCGATGGGACGAGTCGTTGTGCGAGATGTTCGACGTGCCGATGAGCGTGCTGCCCGAGGTTCGCGACAGCGCGGGAGATTTCGGCCTCAGCGATTCCTCGGTGCTCGGTCTGTCCCTGCCCATCCGCGGGGTTGCCGGCGATCAGCAGGCGGCTCTCATCGGACAGGCGTGCTTTGCCGCCGGCGACGTCAAGAGCACCTACGGCACCGGCGCGTTCTTGGTGCTCAACACCGCACAGCATCTCGTGCCGTCGAAGAACCGCCTGCTCAGTACCATCGCCTACCAATTGGACGGTGTGGTCACCTATGCGCTGGAGGGCTCCATTTTATCGGCGGGCAGTGCCGTGCAGTGGCTGCGCGACGGGCTCGGGCTGATCTCGCAGGCCCCCGAGATCGAGGCGCTGGCGGCAACGGTGCCGGACAGCGGCGGAGTCTACCTGGTGCCGGCGTTCACCGGGCTGGGAGCACCCTACTGGGATCCCGACGCCCGCGCCGCCATTCTCGGGCTGACGCGCGCGACCTCGCGCGCCGAAATCGCCCGCGCGACCCTGGACAGCGTCGTCTATCAAACCTATGACCTGCTGGATGCGATGGCTGCGGACGGCATGCGGCCCGCGACACTCAAGGTGGACGGCGGAATGTCGCAGAACAATCTACTCATGCAGCGGTTGGCGGACATCCTCGGAATCAGCATCCGGCGGCCGACCAACGCGGAGTCCACCGCCTTCGGCGCGGCCTGCCTCGCAGGACTCGGTTGCGGCCTGTATCGATCTGTGCAGGAGCTCGCAGCGTTGAGCCGTTCCGAAACCCGTTTCGAACCGGCGTTGAGTGCGCCCGATCGCGAGAGTCAAATTGCCGGGTGGCGCGCCGCGCTGCGGCGCGTAAGATCGGCTTAATGGAGTTATCCGCGTTCATCAACCGCTGGCGTCCCAGTACCCTTCGCGCCCTCGGCAGCACCATCGGACCGGGAATCGCATCCACTCTGATCGTCGCGTTGGCGGCCACTTATCTATCGGATCACTATCACGCGCCTCCGGTCATTTTCGCGCTGCTGCTGGGCATGGCCTTGAATCAATTGTCGAGCGAGGCGCGTTATGCGCCCGGCATCAATGTCTCGGCGCGCACGCTGCTGCGAATCAGTGTCGCGCTGCTCGGCTTGCGCATCACCTTCGGTCAAATCGGCAATCTGGGCTGGTCCACTGCAGCCATGGTCATCGTCACCGTTCCCTTGACCATCGTGTTCGGCTGGGCGCTCGCCAAGACCATGAAACTCGACGGCCGCTACGGCGTGCTGTCCGGCGGCGCCGTCGGCATATGCGGCGCTTCCGCGGCCATGGCCATTGCCGTTGCATGGCCGCGCAAGGATTCGGAGCGCGATACCGTGGTGGTGATCGCGTGCATCACCACGTACAGCACCATCGCCATGGTCATGTACCCGGCGCTTCTGTCTCATTTGCATTTGGATCCGATGCAGACCGGCCGGTTTCTCGGCGGATCGATTCACGACGTCGCGCAAGTGGTTGCCGCCGGGTACGCTTCCTCGCCGCAAGCCGGCGACTCCGCAACCATTGTCAAGCTGATGCGGGTCACCATGCTCTTGCCGGTGGTGTTGGTCATCACCGTGCTGGCGGCGCGCGGCAGGGAGAAGAGCGAGCCCACCGGCAACAAGGTCACCTTGCTGCCGGGCTTTCTCATCGCCTTCGTCGTGCTGGCGGCACTCAACGGTTTTGCCCTCGTCGCCAAGCCGGTTGCCTCGGTGCTCACCGAGCTGTCGAAGTGGTTGCTGGTCATTTCAGTGGCGGCTCTCGGCATGAAGACCAGCTTGCGCGAAATGATGGCGGTGGGCACCACCGCGATTGCCCTGATCGCGGCCGAGACGATTTTCCTCGCGCTGTTGGTGCTCTGCTGGATCACCCTGGTGGGCGCCGCGCGCTAGGCTCCTAACGGGCGGTGTCAACGACCATGCGGCCGCGAATTCGGCCCTCGAGCAATGCGCCGGCGCGGTCAATCGCCTGCGATAGCCCGATTTCCCCGGTGAGCAGATCGAGCCTGCCGATGTCCAGGTCCTGGCTCAATCGCCGCCAGGCCTCCAGTCGATCGTCGCGTGGACACATCACGCTGTCCACGCCCGCGAGCGTGATGCCGCGCAAAATGAAAGGCGCCACGCTCGCCGGAAAATCCATTCCGCCGGCGAGGCCGCACGCCGCAACCACGCCTCGATAGCGCAGTGCCGCGCATACATTGGCGAGAGTATGGCCGCCCACCACGTCGATGGCGCCCGCCCATCGCTCCTTGGCCAGCGGCTTTCCCGGCGCCGTGAACGACGCCCGGTCGAGAATTTCAGCGGCGCCCAGGCGCTTCAGATAGTCCGCCTCCGCCAAACGCCCGGTCACCGCGGCCACCCTGAATCCAAGCTTGGCCAGCACCGCGACCGCCACGCTGCCCACTCCCCCGGCGGCGCCCGTCACCAAGATCTCACCGCTCCCCGGGCTCACACCGTGGCGTTCGAGCGCGATTATGCACAGCATGGCTGTGTAGCCGGCGGTGCCGATGGCCATCGATTGCCGCGGCGTAAAGGCGGCAGGCAGCGGAATGAGCCAATCGCCCTTGACGCGAGCGCGCTGCGCGAGCCCGCCCCAATGCGTCTCACCCACACCCCAGCCGTTGAGCAAAACGCGGTCCCCGGCGCGATAGGCAGGATGTTCCGACCCATCGACCGTGCCGGCAAAATCGATTCCCGGCACCATGGGAAATTGCCTCACCACCGGCGCCTTGCCCGTGATCGCGAGCGCGTCCTTGTAATTGAGCGTCGAATAGTCGATGCGCACCGTGACATCGCCGGCGGGCAATCGGCTCTCCTCGAGCTGCGT
Organism: uncultured Gammaproteobacteria bacterium; assembly: GCA_963811115.1. GTDB lineage: Bacteria > Pseudomonadota > Gammaproteobacteria > Steroidobacterales > Steroidobacteraceae > Bog-1198. Next base: position 557,801 of record CAWEQB010000012.1, on the reverse strand, counting down.
CAGAGTCGCCCGGTACGGGCGATCATCCCGCTCGATCAAGACTGCATTGAACATACGTCACCTCGGCTTCGATTGGCGGGAGCCGCACAGCAATCCCGGAAGTTCGCTCATGCGGTCGAAGGTGCAGTGCGCCCCCGCATCGATCAAGAGGCGCGCCGGGGTGTGGGCGCAATAGCCGAAGACAGTCATGCCCGCGGCCACACCGGCGGTCACGCCCGTGGAGGTATCTTCGATGACCACGCACGCAGCCGGCGGCACGCCGGATTTGTCCGCGGCGTACAGAAAAATGTCGGGATGGGGTTTGCCCCGCGCAACTTCCGAGACGCTGAACAGCCTGTCCTTGAACTTGGGCAGCAGGCCCGTCTTCCCCAGGGTGACTTGCATCTTTTCGTGGCTGCCGTTCGATGCGACACAGTACGGCGTGCGCAGGTCGTCCAACGCCGCTTCGATTCCCGGGACTGCTTTGAGCTCCGCGTGCAGCGCCCGGGTGATGCGCCGGTGATAGTCCTGGACGAAGCCCTCGGGCACTTCGTGTCCGAGCAATCCTGCGATGATCTCCAGACACTGCGCCATGGACCTGCCGACAAATTGCTCGAACACTTGCATTGCGGTGACCGCGAGTCCCAGCTCATTGAGCATTGTCGTGAACACCCGGCTGGTAATCAGCTCGCTGTCGACCAGAACACCATCGCAATCAAAAATCACCAGGGCAAATCGCCTGTCCGTCATGTAGCCGCCGCTGAGAAAGAACGGGTATATTGCCGCACATGAAACCAATGCGCCATAAGCGGGTGCTTGCCATCGACGTCGGCGGAAGCCACGTGAAAATGCGGGTATTCGGCCGCCGCGAGCTGCGGCAATTTGAATCGGGGCCGGAGATGACGCCGCGCAGGATGGTTTCGCGCGTGCACGAAATGACCGGGGATTGGACTTACGATGCGGTCTCCATCGGCTATCCCGGCGTGGTTCTGCATGGCAAGGTGGTCGTGGACCCGTACAATCTCGGGCCCGGTTGGGTTGGTTTTGACTTTCACAAGGCCTTCGGCCGGCCGACGCGCATCATGAACGATGCAGCGATGCAGGCAGTCGGAAGCTATGAAGGCGGCCGGATGCTGTTTCTGGGTCTTGGAACGGGCTTGGGCTCGGCCATGATCGTCGATGGCGTGGTGGCGCCCATGGAGCTCGCGCATCTGCCGTACAAGAAAGGCCGCACCTTCGAGGACTTCGTCGGTGAGCGCGGACTCAAGCGCCTGGGCGGCAAGAAATGGCGCCGCACCGTGAATGAAGTCGTGATACAGCTCAGCACCTTGCTCGAAGCCGACTATGTGGTCATCGGCGGCGGCAACGCGCGCAAGTTGAAGCGGTTGCCGAAAAACGCGCGCCTCGGCAGCAACGATTTCGCCTTTCTCGGCGGATTTCGCATTTGGCATCACGCGACGGCTCCCCCCGCCGGCAAGGGTTACCGGCGCAGCATTGCCGTACCGTGAACTTTAGATTCAAGGCATTCGGTCTGCACTTGTTCGCCAGCAGCATCGCGCTGTCGAGCATACTCGGGACTCTGTATTTCGGTTGGTATCGCTGGCCGGGGTGGTACCTGACGGGTGTGTCGCGTGTCGTCATGGTGATGGCCGGAGTCGACATCGTGCTGGGCCCGCTGCTCACGTTGATCATCGCCCGTTCCAGCAAGCCGCGGCGCGAACTCACGCGCGACATTGCGATGATCGTGGCGGTGCAGCTCTGCGCGCTGGTGTACGGCACGGCGTCGCTGTGGAACGGTCGGCCGCTGTATTACGCATTTTCCGAGAACGTACTGCAGCTCGTCCAGGCCTACGACATCGATGCCGAGGAATCTGCGCTCGGGCTGAAGCAAAATCCCCAACTGGCACCGCATTGGTACAGCTTGCCGCGCTGGATCTGGGCGCCACTGCCTCAAGATAAGGGTGAAGCCGCAAGAATCGTGACCTCCGCGGTTGGCGGCGGCGTGGATGTGATTTCGATGCCGCGATACTTCAAACCATGGGACCAGGGACTGTCGGTGCTCCGCACCAAGTTGAAGAAGGTGGATGAGATCGCCTATTTCGCGCCCAAGGACAAGAACACGCTCAAGGAACGCATGGTCGCGGCCGGCTTGGCCGCGGATCTGCCGAACTGCATGCCGCTGACTGGGCGTGGGCGGCCTTTGCTGGCGGTGTTCGACCCGGCCAGCGTCAAGATCATGGCGATCTTCAAGGCCATCTGAGCGTTTCTCCGCCCGCAGACCCTTGTCTTCGAGATCTGCTTCGCGGTTCGCGCGCATGAGTATGGTCAGGGGACCCGTGGACGGACTACTCTGCGTCCAGAGACCACCGATAATGGCCCTATGACGAGCACGACGCCCTTGTGGAGACGACTTGACCTACGCCTTGGATTGGCGCGCGGCAGGGGCGATGAAGCCCGTCCCGTGCTATCGGCAATCGTCGGCGGTTTAATTGCATGGGGAACGGCCATCGCGGGAATCGCGGTGGTTGATGTCATCGTCCGGCAGATACTCCTGGAGGACGTCAGGACTTACCTCGCGCGCACGGCCGCCGACACGGCAGCGCTCATCGACGCCGCCCAGCTGCGCACTATCACCAGCGCCGCCCAGGACGGCTCGCCGGAGTACAACCGTGCCGCGCGGCCTCTGCAGGTATTGCTCGACACCAATCCCGATATCCGCTTCGCCTACGTCGGTGTGATGCAGGGAGACGTCATGCATTTCGTGCTGGACGGCACCCGGATCGGCACTTTCGATGAAGCGGGACGGCCGAACCATTCCCCGCCCATGGAAGTCGACGACCCGAGCCCCGGCGAGCGAGAGGTCTCGAGAACCCATCGACTGACGGTGGAGAAGGAACCCACCGCCACCGCATGGGGAATGGGCATTCGCGCCCACGCGCCGATTTTTGCGCCGAGCGGAGAGATGGTGGGTTACGTCGGCATCACGGTTCGAGCCGACCGCTACCGGCAGTTGGTGCGGCGGGTCGACTTCTCCGCCGTCCTTGGCGTATTGATCGCGGGCGCGATTGCGTTCCTCAATGGCGTTGCCATCTGGCGCGCGCAAATTGCCCGCCGGCGTGCCGTGAGCGCTCAAGCCGATACGGAAGATCAGCTGAAGCGTGCCCAGCAGTTCGCCAACTTAGGCACTTGGTACACGAATCTGCGCACCCACGCGGGCACTTTGTCGAGCGAACTGCAGCAGCTGATGGGCAACCCCGAAGTCACTGACCAGCCGCTGACGGCCTATCTGGCAGCCACCCACCCTGAAGACCGGCCGTCGGTCGAGTCTGCGCTGACGGAGCTGGCCTCCAGCGGCGGCTCGCGCACCCTCGATCATCGCCTCATGGTGGACGGCACCGTCAAGTACGTGCGCGCCGCGGTCGCCGCGCGCAGCGATTCCCGGGGTCAGCCGCTGGAAATGCATGGGATCGTGCTCGACCTCACCGACTTGAAGGCGGCGGCGAACGAGACTCTGCGCGCCAAGGAAGTTGCTGAATCGGCCAACCGCGCAAAAAGCGATTTCCTCGCCAACATGAGCCATGAGATCCGCACGCCGATGAACGGCGTGCTCGGCATGACCGAACTGCTGCTTGATACGCATCTCGATGCCCTGCAGCGGGACTATGCGGAAACCATTCGCGACAGCGGCACATCACTGCTCACGGTCATCAACGACATTCTGGACTTTTCCAAAGTCGAAGCCGGCAAACTCGAATTCGAACAGCTGGATGTGGACCTGCGCGATACCTTCGAGGACGTCGCACGACTGCTGTCGATTCAAGCCCACGCAAAGGGACTGGAGCTCACCGCCCAGATCGATTCAAGCCTGCCCAACCTGGTCAAATGCGATGCCGGGCGCATCCGTCAAATTCTGTTGAATCTTGCCGGCAACGCCATCAAGTTCACCGAAAAGGGCGAGGTGTCGCTCGAACTCAAGGTCCTCGAGACCGGCGACAGCGGCACGCGGGTGCGCTGCGAGGTTCGCGACACGGGGATCGGCATTCCCGCCGATCGGCTCGGATCCTTGTTTGCGCCATTCATGCAAGTGGACACCTCGACGACGCGCAGATTCGGCGGGACCGGATTGGGCTTGTCCATCGTGCGGCATCTCGTCGAGTTGATGGGCGGCGAGACCGGCGTTCAAAGCACCGAAGGAGTCGGTTCTCTTTTTTGGTTCGTCGTCAACTTCCCGCCGGCAAGCAACACCAGTGCGCCGCCCATTCATCCGGCACCGGCCTCCCTCAAGGGCAAGCGCGTGCTCGTGGTGGATGACAACGCCACCAATCGCAAGGTGCTCATGGGCCAACTGATGCTCTGTGGTGTCGAGCCCATGTCCGCAAGCTCGGCGGATGAGGCGCTGGCGCTCATCCGCCAGGCAAGCGCGGCGGAACGTCCGTTTGATGCGGCACTGCTCGACCATCTCATGCCGAACTGCGACGGCGCGGATCTGGGCCGGATGATCATCCAGGACAGCACGTTGCGCTCGACCCGCCTGGTTCTCCTGACTTCTTCGGGTCAACGCGGTGACGGCCGCATCTTTGCCGACATCGGCTTCGCGGGTTACTTGTTGAAGCCGGTCACGCAGCGCGATCTCATGGAATGTCTGATTCTGGTGCTGGCCAACACCGCAGATTCCTGGCATCTTCGCAGCCAGCCGATGATAACGCGGCATGCGCTGCGCGCGCAGCGAGCGCGGACTCGCAATCGAATCCTCCTGGCCGAGGACAATCTCGTCAATCAGAAAGTGGCGCGAAGCCTGCTGGAAAAAATGAATTTTCGCGTCGACGTCGTTGCCGACGGACTGGCCGCCATCTCCGCCTGGCAAACCGGAAAATTCGATCTCATCATCATGGATTGCCAGATGCCGCAGATGGACGGTTATGCGGCGACACGCGAGATCCGCAGGCTCGAAGCCGGCAAGAGTCATATCCCCATCGTGGCGCTCACTGCCCATGCCATGAAAGGGGACGAAGAGAAGTGTCGCGCCGCCGGGATGGATGACTATCTTTCCAAGCCGATCGATCGCACCAAGCTCGATGCCTCGCTGGAACGCCTCCTGCCCAGCAGCCTGGCGATGAGCCCGATCGCGGTCACGGGACCTTCACCAGCGGGCGGCGGTCCGCCGCCCGACGGGGCACAGCCGGTCGACTGGCCGGCGCTGCTCAAATCGATCGACGGCGACCACAGTTTCGCCCGCGATTTGGCTGACGCGTTCATCGGCACCGGCGATCGGGAACTCTCGGCGATCGTGGCGGCGCTGACGGCGGGCGACGCCGCGACGCTGCGCGTATCCGCCCATACGCTCAAAGGCGCAAGCGCAAACTTGCGCGCCTCCGCGGCAAGTGCGGCGGCGGCGGAGCTGGAAACTGCGGCGGGCTCGGGAATGAACGCGCGAATTCCTGCACTCGCGGAAAATCTCGTGGTGGAAGTCCGACGCGTTGTGGAGTTTCTGAAATCCGGGACCGGCTAGCGCCGGGAACCATCGTCAACAGTGCGGGTCCATTTTGGACATGGATGAGTCGAGCCGGTGGGACTTTTCGCGATGCACGATCCTCGTCGTCGTGCTGGCTCTGCACGTCGCGCTCGTGGCGTTGCTCGTCAGAGCCTCTCGAATCGGCACTCCCCTTGCGTCCATCGAACAGTCCGTTGAAGTTCTGTTCCTCCCGCCTCCGATTCTCCCCAAAGTCCGCTTCGAGAACGCGCGCCCGCGCCGCTTGAGCGGCGATACGGCGATCACGGTCGCCCCGCCCGATCTCGACTCGGTCCTGCCGTCAACGCAATCTTCATCGGGGTCGAACGGCCGAGGTTCAGGGGTCGATTGGGCGGCAGAGGCGCGTCGCGCGCTGCAGGCGTTCGAGATCCGCAATCATCGGCCGCCCAGCAACAGCTCGGTGTCGGGTGGTCCGGCGGAAGAACATTGGTGGCCGCGCGGCAATCACCGGATCGGCGAACAGTACAAGACGGCCAACGGCGACTGGATCGTATGGATCAACGACAACTGCTACCAAATCGCGGTCGCCGGCCCGAGTACCATGACCCCCGGCGCCGCGGAGCCCCAGACCATTTGTCCCGCATCATCGAACGCGTCGCGCAACCCTTGACGGCCCGCAGCATGTCGGACTGATCACGGGGGCGGCGCGGCGGCAATCGGTTCGACTTGGGGCGTCCAGCCGCCCGGCCGCCGGCTCAAGACAAAACGATGCCACAAGAGTCCGCAGATAATCATCGCGCCGAGTATCAACAGGCCGGGTCGGCCAGCATCGGCGTCGAGCAGATCCGCGATGCCGAATGCCGCTGCGATGATGAGGCCGAGAACCGGCGCCAGTGGATACAGCGGCGATCGCCAATATCCGGGTTGCCCGGTCAAGCGCCGCGAGCGGCCCACGAGTACTGCAACGCTGACCAGGGCGAGGCTGTACACCGTGAGACCCGATATGAAAACGACCAGCACATGGGTGTCCAGCAAACAGCAAGCAGCGCTGATCGCGCCCACGATCCATGTCGCAGCCCGCGGCGCTCCCGAAGAGCGATGCACCTTGGCCAACGCGGTGTTGATCATCGGGTGAAAGATTTCGTCGCGGCCGAAACTGAAGAACAGGCGCGCGCTGAACATGATCTGGGCAATCAGCGCGTTGAAGACCGCCACCAGCACGCCTGCGCTCAACAAGTGACCGGCGGCCGGGCCTGCGACCGCCGCGATGAAAGCGCTGAATGGCGCGGGGCTTCGCAGAATTGCCGGCAGATCGCCCGCGCCCAGGACGACTGCGATGACAGGCACCGCGGTGGCGAACGCGCCGATCAGACCCGCGAGCAGGATCACGCTGCCCATATGACGATGCGGTTCCACCAATTCCTCGCCGAATGCGATCGCCTGGTTGCCGCCGGCAGTTGCGTAGGCCGCGCTGACCCCCGCGAGCGCCATCGCCCCCAGCGCCACCGGTACCAAGGTGCCACCCGGCCCGAGCGTCATCGGGTGAAATACGACGCTCGTCAAACCGCGTACTGGGTGCCGCAGTCCGGCAGCGAGCAGAACCACCACCGCCAGCATCTCGATACCGAGAAAAATTCCGGTCACTATTGCGCTGGTGCGCACCGCAAGCAGCGCAATGACGGTGGCGGCGGCAATGATCCGAAAGTGACCAGGGTCGGCGAGGCCGCCGGCAGCACATCGCCGACGTAGAGCGCGACCGTTTTCGCGAGAAAAGCGTTGCTGGGTGCCAGGATCACGGCCCACACAGTCAGGCTCGCAAATCCGGCCCAAGGACCGAGCACCGATCCCACCCCCACATAATCGCCACCCGAGTAAGGATAGGCGGAGCCCAATTCGGCGTAGACGACCGCCCATACGACGGCAACGCCAATGGCGCAGATGAACATCGCCGCTGCGCCGGTCCCGGCGTGCAACAACACATCCGTGCCGACTCCATAGATCGAGAAGACCGGAGACAGGCAGGACAAGGTCAGCATCAGCACTCCGAACGAGGAGAGCTTACGATGCAGACGATTGGTGGAGTCCACTGGCGTTTCCCCGCTGCTCTTTGGCAGCGTCTGTGATGGCGAACTCTACCACATGTCAACTATTTGATTTTATTAATTATTATAATGCAAAGCCGGTGTGTCCCCAGCGAAAAACCCGGGGTTCCTCCGATTCGTTGGTGGCGCACCGAAGTCATCCTATCGGCACCTGGCAATCGACTGGAGACCACATGTCGCGCATTGGAATATTCGTTTATGGCATCTTGAGCTACGCCTTGTCCCTAGGCGTCTTTCTGTATGCCTTCTGCTTCATCGGCGGCTTTTTCATTCCGACAACGCTGGATGGGGAGCCGGATGGTGGACTCGCATCGTCCCGGAGTCGGCGGAACGCAGCACCTACTTGGTGGCAAGTTCGCTGGCCCTGATCGCCCTCTTTGTTTATTGGGAGCCGATCGGCGGGGTCCTCTGGAGTGCGGCCGGAGTCGCTTTCAACATCGTCATCACATTTTACGTCGCGGGATGGTTGCTGCTGTTCTATACCACCTTCCTCATCGCTCATTTCGACCTCTTTGGTCTCACGCAGGTGTGGCGCCGATTCACAGGGCGGGCCTACCAGCCGCCTCAGTTCCACACGCCGAGCCTGTACCGGTGGGTGCGGCATCCGCTTTATGTTGGCTGGCTTACCGTCTTTTGGGTTGCGCCGATCATGACCATTGCGCATCTGATTTTCGCGCTCGCGACGACCATCTACATCTTCATTGCCATCCCGCTCGAAGAGCGCGATCTCGTGTCGGCGTTCGGTGATCGCTATGTCGAATACCGGAGGCGCACACCGATGATCGTGCCGCGACTCTGGGGCATCCGCCGCGGCGCCATCGCCCGGCCCGTGCGGCGGTAGGCCCACGACGGGGAACAAGTCAATGCGTACCCTGTTCTGATACTCTGCCGTTCCATGCAACAGGATGACCTTGAGGTATTGCTGCGGTCCCGGGTACCACTGATCGCGGTTGAGTCGCGCGATGAATCCGAGGTTCTGAAGGCCCTGACGCGTGCTTGCGCGCGCGTACCTGTCGGCAAACCTTCCACCAGTGCGGCTGCCCCACTCGGGTCGGCCACGGGGCTGCCACTGTTTCAATGGACGGTAACGGACGGCCTCAAGCGCCTCGACATTGACGTCGGTCCGCCGCAGCGCACCGTCACCGAGCCGATTGACATTCTCAAGCACCTGCGTGCCACGACCGTTGCGGGCGCCTATGCCCTGCTCGACTTTCATCCGTACTTGCATGACCCCACCTTGGTTCGCCTGCTGAAGGACATTGCGCAAGACTATGGCCGCTGCGCCCGCACAATCGTATTCATCAGTTGCGAATTGCAGATTCCACATGAAATCGAACATTTGTCGGCCCGCTGCACCCTGGCTCTGCCCGACCGCAATGAACGGCGTCAATTGGTGGAAGAAGTGGCGCGGCAATGGATGCGCGGCAACCCACAGCAAGCCATCAAAATCGACAGCCATGCACTCGCGCTGTTGATTGAGAACATGAACGGGCTGACAGCGACCGACATTCAGCGGCTGGCGCGCAAGGCAATATTTGACGATGGCGCCCTGCAGACCTCCGATGTGCCGTCAATGATGCAGGCCAAGTACGAGCTGCTGAACCATAACGGCATTCTTCGCTACGAGCACGACACGGCGGGTTTTGCCGACGTCGGCGGGCTCTCGAAGCTCAAAGCATGGCTGGAGAAGCGCCGCGATGCCTTTGACGGTTCCGCGCCGCAGCTCGATCCACCCAAGGGCGTGATGTTGCTGGGAGTGCAGGGCTGCGGCAAGAGTCTCGCGGCGCGGGCGAGTGCCGGGATCTTCAATGTCCCGTTGCTGCGCCTGGACTGCGCCGCGCTATTCGACAAATACGTCGGAGAGTCGGAACGGAATTTGCGGGAGTCGTTGAATACGTCGGATCTATTGGCGCCCTGCGTGCTGTGGATCGATGAGATCGAGAAGGGGTTCGCCGCCGGCGACACCGACGGCGGCGCCACCCGCCGTGTCTTGGGCGCGTTTCTGACCTGGTTGGCGGAAAAAAGCAGCCGCGTGTTCGTCGTGGCCACGGCCAACGACATCGCGGCGTTGCCTCCCGAGCTGATCCGCAAGGGCCGCTTCGATGAGATATTCTTTGTCGACCTGCCCGATCTGGACACGCGCGCGGAGATTCTGCGAATTCACGCGGCAAAACGCGGAATCGAACTCAGTCCCCCCACATTGACCGCCCTAGCGCAGGCTTGCGAGGGATTCGCCGGAGCGGAAATCGAACAAGCCGTCGTCGCCGCACTGTACACGGCGCATGCGCAAAAAACCGCGCCCAGCGCGCGGCTGATCAACGCCGAGATTGCCGCCACTCATTCGCTCGAGACGGTGATGGCCGAGAAAGTGGCCGCCCTGCGCGCTTGGGCGGATGGCCGAACGGTGGCCGCGGACTAGGCGCGGCGTTGAAATCGATCCCCATGGAAGTGACCTTATGACGATGACCACACGCCGATTGTTGATTCTTCTTGCGCTGACATCGATCGTTGGCGTGGCATCTGCCCGACCCGACATACCCTGGGATGGCAACTACTTCGGCGGGAACCTGGGCAATGCCTCGGACAGTTCCTGCAATAGCTGGTCGCTGACCGGTGCGCCAATCGGTGTCCCCGCTGCATCTGAGTTCAACAATCGGCTGTGTTCCACCGGCAGCTCTTTCGTCGGCGGCATTCAGATCGGCGAGAGCTTCCAGAACAATCGGCTGATGTGGGGTATCGCGGCTGATCTTGACTTTTGGAGCAGCAATAATGCCACCCAGACCTTGAAATTCTTGGGCGCAACACCTCCTCCGGGAACATACACATTTTCCAGCAAACGCAATCCCAGCGGGCTGGCGCTGCTCGGGCCCCGGATCGGTTACGCCGGAAACTTATGGCTGCCTTATTTGAAGGCGGGTGGCGTCATCGCCCCGGGGGCGCGCGACAGTACGCTTGCCTATACGCCACCGGGAGCGGCAAAGTCCACTGCCTCCTTCAATGGTGGCAAGAACTTTTCCACATTTGGATGGGCAGCCGGGGGTGGTTTCGAACTCGGCTTGAACGGCCCATGGTCGATCACGGCCGAGTATCTTCATGTAAGTCTCGGCAAGGGATCCGACTCGACGTCGACATGCAGCGGTACCGCCGCCGCGTGCGCTGCCTTCTCGGGAATATCCTTCAACAATGCTCACGAAGGCTTCAGCGCGAACATCATCAGGCTGGGCGTCACCTACTGGTTCGGATACTGGTAGCCACGGTGCATTACGTTGTCGGGATGGCGACAAGACCGGCGTCGTTTCGCTGTCCCAAGGGCTGCAGCATGGATTGGAGCAATTGAGCAGCAGCCTGCGTCTGAGCCCGTTCGATGGTCCCTCCCCCTCCGTGCTCCGCCATTGAGAAGAAGTATGCGTGATCATCGCGGCAGTGGATGGCAACCCAGCGATTCAGGCCAAATTGTCCCAATTCGACGGATGCAATGCCGGCATAGGACAGTCGGATCGGCGGTGGCCCGTCAGGTTGGGTTCCGGGTTCGCCGATCGAGCCGCTCGCGAACACCAGCGACTTGTTGAAAATAAACAAGCTGCCCAGGGAATTTTCGTGTCTAACCTGCATTTTCGCGCGGGCCCAAACAGTCGGCGTCTCGCCAAACCAAACTGCGTTGTCGAACACGCGCACCATGCGTTCATCGGCAAGACCCGGTATGAGCCGCCCCAGATTCTCTAGCGCCTCCGCTATCTTCCTGGGATCTCTCCGATTGTCGCATTGGAATGTGCCGCAGTCGGCGAGACTTCCCTCAGGAAGTGGCCGTGGCCCAAGCATGTCCAACAATCGGGTCTGCTCATGCAACAAGGCGACACCGGAGAGCTTTTGTGCAGCGGTTCTCTCGTGCAATGCATCGAATTGCTGCAGAATCTGCACATCGCTTTCCCCATCGATCAGCGTGCTGCGCTCCGGGCAGCCGTTGTCCCGCTTGATGCGCAGCAGGCCGGCCACGCGCACATCCGCCGCGCTGATGCCCCAACGCAACGTATCGAAACCGACCTGGTCACGTAATGAAAGCGTCGGATCCTCGTAGGGCCGAGGACCGGCGGGAATAGGCAGACCGTTGCCCCCGCCTGCCAGAACCAGCAGCGTGACTCCGGCAACGATTGCCGTGGTGGTTGCATGGTGAGCCAGCTCTTGGCCTGGTGTGTACCCCATCAACCCTTCATCGCGCGCGAACCAGCGCAACGCTTCGGCGCGCGATAGCTCCAGATCCAGCTCTGCGCAGGACGATCGCTTCTCCGCCGCTCCAGCCGCGGGTATTTCTGGATAAGAGTATTTGAAAGGTAGACCCCGCCCCGGCGCGGGACCGGCCTTGGATTTTCCTGCCGGCTCGACGTAGTAGGCCAGCGCGGTTTCATTGAACGGTATCCTCAGGCTCTGCTCTGTAACCGGTTGAGCTGACTGTGGATAAACGAGTTGCCCGCTCAAGCCGCTGTCTGAGACGGAGTCCAGAAGCAGATAGGTCTCCTCCCCGCCCACCGTCAGAACATCGACCACCGTGCCCGAGGCGCGGCCCAGCGAGGCGACTTGCTGAGGGGAAATCTTGCCGGTGGGCACCAGCATTCTCGGTTCCGGCATGGACGAACAGCCCGCGGCGGCAACCGTCACCATGGCCATCAGCACTCGCGTCGTCGCCTCTTGCATGTCGCTCTCCTCGGCAGCCTGATCTGTCGGGCTCGCCCGACGCTCCTCGGATTTCAGTCTGTAAGCGCTCCGGTGGCTGTGCAACGTTCGCGTGACATGTATCGGCCGGCGAACCTGGCGGTATCATTTTCTTATACGATGTCCGCGATATTCCAAAACGGGAGGTTCCCATGCATAAGTTGATCGCCGCCTTCGCCGCGGGCATGTTGGCCACGGGATGGTGCGGGGCCTCCGAGAAAACCGACGTCATGGCGGTCTTGAAGCAGTGGAGCGATGCCTTCAACAAGCGCGACGCGAAATCCGCGCTGGCGACCTGCGCCGACCAAACCTCGATCCTGGACGATGTTCCACCGCATGAATGGCACGGCGTGGGCGCCTGCTCCAGGTGGATGAATGACGACTCGGCATTCATGAAGGAGAATGCAATCACCGATGCAGCCGTCACTTTCGGTCCAGCACGGCACATCGATGTCACTGCGGACCGTGCCTATGTGGTCGCCCCGGCACAATTCACCTACCTGCGGAAGGGAAAACCGGTCAAGGAGACTGCGACAGTGACCATGACCTTGAAGAACAGTGAAACTGGTTGGCACATCACCGGCTGGTCGTGGGCTGACGACTGAAGCAGATCCAACGTATCATTGCGCCGATCTTAGGCAGGGGGGATATCAATGCTTTTCGAAGAGCTGGTTGCGGTGCCCAAGATGACGGCGGTGGACATCGGGGCGATGTTGCTGCCGGGGGCCGTCGATCCGTATTTGCGCTTGAACAAACTCGGGCGATTGAGTGTCATTGGTTTCGAGCCGCAGTCCGCCGAGTGCCAAAAGCTGAATGCGCTCGCCCTGCCGGGTCGTCGCTATCTGCCCTACGCCGTCGCGGACGGCAGACAACGCGCTTTCCATGTCACCAATACCGGCATGACCTCGTCACTGCTGCGACCAAATCTCAAGGTAGCGCAACTATTCAATAATCTGGCTGAACTCATGCAAGTGGTTGCAACCACACAGATCGACACTGTTCGCCTGGACGACGTGCCGGAAATTCGGGCCCAGGAATGCGACCTGCTGAAGCTCGATACCCAAGGAAGCGAAGCAGAGATCCTCGAAAACGCTACCGAAACGCTGAAACGCTGAAACGCTGCTTGATCATTCAGACCGAGGTCGAATTTGTTCCGCTTTATGAAGACCAGCCGCTGTTCGCCGAGGTCGATCAGCTGTTGCGACGTCAAGGTTTCATGTTCCACCGATTTTTGGGACTGGCGGGTCGCGCATACACGCCGCTGATGGTGAATGGGGACCCCAATGCACCCTTGAGCCAGATGTTGTGGGCTGACGCCGTGTATGTTCCCGATTTGAATCGCCTGGACCGCCTCGAACCGACGCGTCTGCTCAAGTTGGCGGCGTTGCTGCATGAGATATATGGGTCCTTCGATCTGTCCCACCTCGTCCTCGTGACCTACGATCGACAATGCGGAACTTCCATTGCGGAGCGATATTTCGAGCGGCTCACCGAACCCGCGCAAAAGCCTGCGTAGACCGCTTCCCGCTAGGCAAAGCGCCGACGAACCAAGTCCAGGCGGCGGGTCATCTCCGCACTGCCGAGCCCCAGCGCATGGATGTCTTCGAGCCGCTCACGCGCATCCGGGCCGGCGTAGAACGATGAAAAACGTTCACTGTGTTCCAGTTGCTCCAGTACGGCCGCGACCAGCCAGCGCGCAGGTTCCGCATCCGGAACTATCGACTCAAATCGCTCCAGCGGTGCCAAGAACGGTTCGCTTATGTCCACCCCATCTGTGTGGATCCGCGCCAGCAGCGATTTGAGGGCATTGACACACATGGCACGCTCGCCCAGGTCGTCTGCCGTGCGCGCCAAACTTGCAAGCCTCAACCGCGTGGGCTCGCGCGCGCACAACGTTTTGAGAATCGAGAAACTCGCCTCGAGGGCGCAAAAGCGATTTGCCAGCGGCACCTCGGAATCGCGGCTGCGCGAATACAGCGACAGCGCTTGAACAACTTCGGCGCCGCTCTGCCTCCGCCTCTTCCCACCGGGAAGCGAACGGCGCGGCATACGGCAGCGCCAATGCGCGCCGCCAGTGATGTCTGTCGCTCCCGGGCGGGCGAGGTTCCGGAGGAATCGCGGCGCCGGACAGATCGGACGAACGCAGGAGCAAGCCTTGAGCTGCGAGTGCGTCGGCGCGGCCAGCCTTGCAGCAGAACAAATTCAAGAGATAGGGTTCGCGTACCGCATCGGCTTGCAAGGGCACCAGTACGTTCAGCCCCGGCACCAGGCGGTAAGAGTCGTACCCAAGAGCAACGAAGTCCTGGATGAGCTGAAGGTTGACGTTACCGGCGCCCTTCCTCAATTCATACTGCACCAGGGGTGAAAGCTCCGCCAACAAACGACGGCCGCCTTTTACGATATTGCATTCCTCGCCTTCCGCATCGATCTTGATCAGTTCGATGTCCACCCACCGATATCGATCCATGCATTCGTCCAGGGTCACAAGGGATACCATCTCGCTGGCAGCCGCGGGCGACTCGTCGTGCGAGATCGAATTGGCCTCAGAGTGAGATTCCAGGATCAGTTGCGCGGTACCCGATATGCTCGACACCGCCTTTTTCTCCAAAGTTACTTGCCCGAACCCGTTTGCCGCAATGCCTTGCGCCAGGTATCCCGCCGTGCTGGAGGTCGGCTCGAATGCCCACACGTGACCGCTGGGCCCCACCTTCTTGGCCATGGGCAGCGTGTAGACTCCATAGTTGGCGCCTATATCGACCACCTTTTGACCCGGCTGAAGCAAGCGTCGAACGAATCGCAGCTCGTCCTCGAAGAAATCAAGCTGCTCGCGAAGCACGTACGGTGTTATAAGATCAAGCGAGTCCGGAACGACCACCCGAACGCCGTCGACCAAGTCCAGCATCGCAGCATCGGCCATTGTCCAATGTCCTCTGGAATTCGCTCGTGGAGCAAGGATCGAAGGATGATACTCGGGGCACCCTCCCCATGTCTGCCTGACGCGGCATTTGTCATAGCGCAAATCATGGGCATTGTTGAGATTTGTGTGCCATAAAACGCGTCGTTAGTGAGTAATTCATCACGTGAATTCTGCCAATTGCGCCATACAGTCGCCGGCAGACTTCATTTAGGGTCGAAGAAAGGACTTCAAATGTGCAACGTTCCAGGTAGCGTCATGGTCCGGGTGTTTTTGCTTTTGGCGTTGGGCGCCGCGCTCATTCCCGCGTACGCCGACAGCGGCACGTTGTACGTGGCTCCGGGCCCCACCACACTGGTTTCCCCGGACGTGATCAAACGCAGCCAGGAGCAATTGGGGGGGACAAGCAGAAAATTGGGCGACCTCATTGGCAACTCGCTTAGAGCCTCAACCAGCCGCGCAACCGATTTGGCGGTTACGATCAAGTGCGGACACTACCAATCGGCAACAATTACTTATGCGGACGGATCGGCAAGAACGTTGAACCTGAGCAATGCCCCGGCGAGTCAGAAGGACATGGATCAAGCAAAAGCGGCAATCCCGATATTGCGGATAGTCGAGTTGGGTGGATGCGACGGATGACGCGCGCAGCAATGAGCCGGCAGGCCGCCGGTCGAGTTCAACGGCACGATTCTGTTATTAAATCGGGACACGTCATTTGACATTCAGAAACGGAATAGGCGCGCCTGCGTAAATCGCGCTCGGCAGCTGCCCATTCCATCTCTCCGCCTTCGTCTGTTCGACCGTGATGCGCCGCAGCTCCAATACATCCTTGCTTTGAACGAGCGCGGCATTCTGGATTTTCAAGGATTCCGCTTCAGCAGTCGCCACCTTGAGTCGGGCATACGCCTCGCCGTCGGCTGTCGCCCTTACTGCCGACGCTTCCGCTTCCGCTACGGCGACCTTTTGCTTTTGTTCGGACTCGACGGTCTTCAATTTGTTGTCCGCCGCTTGTCGCAGTTGCTCCTGCTCCACCTTGCTATTGATCGCCCGCATGTAGGATTCTTGGAAGGAGAAATTGCGCATGTCGATGTTAATGACCTGAGCGCCATAGATCGCGAGCTTTTCGGCCAGCGCCGAATAGATGTCCGCTGACACCCTTGCGCGCTGTGCGATCAAATCAGGCGCAGTGTATTTGGCAGTAACAGCCTTGAATATCTCATGGGTGGCCGTCTGAACATAGGACGACAGACGCCGGCCCACGCACCCCATCGGCTGTCGAATATCGAGTTACAATGTTCATTCGTCCCCCTTTGTTGTACGTCTCCCTTCCATGCGGTTCGTTTACGATACCGTGGGGCTCGTTGGCGAACAAGCATGCGAAAGTCTGAACTCACACAACTCACGCTCGTAGAAGCTGCGACGATGCTTCGCCGCAAGTCTGTCTCTCCGGTCGAGCTTGCGCGGGCTTTTGTCGCCCGTATCGAACGATTGAATCCCGCGTTGAACGCGTTCATCACGGTGACTGCTGAGCAAGCGTTGCAGCAAGCAAGGCAGGCGGAGGTGGAAATCCAGCGTGGGGACTGGCGTGGCCCTCTGCATGGCATACCGCTCGCGATCAAGGACCTGATCGATACGGCCGGGATTCGCACCACTGCGGCCAGCGCGGTATTCAAGGACCGAGTCCCCGGTGAGGACGCCGAAGTCGTGCGTCGACTCAAGGCGGCAGGCGCGGTGCTCCTCGGCAAGCTGAATATGCACGAGTTCGCCTATGGCGGGACCTCGGTACCCAGCCACTACGGCGCGGTTCACAATCCCTGGAATCTCGGCCGTATTGCCGGTGGATCGTCGGGAGGATCGGCCGCAGCCGTGGCAGCGGGCCTGTGCATCGGCGCGTTGGGGACCGACACCGCCGCGTCTGTCCGCCACCCAGCCGCCTATTGTGGTGTGGTCGGATTGAAACCCACGTACGGGCGGGTCAGCAACCGCGGAGTCATTCCGCTCTCCTGGTCGCTCGATCACGTTGGGCCGCTTTGCCGCTCCGCTGCAGACGCCGCCTTGCTCTTGGAGACGATTGCCGGATACGATCCTCTGGAACCCTCAAGCGTGGACCGGCCCGCCGAGCGCTATGCAAGCGCGATCGGCGCCGAAACGGCAACACTGAGGATTGGCCTTGTCCGTCGTCCCTATTTCGAGGGCCTCGACCCGGACATTGCGATCGCATTGAGCGAATCGATCGTGGAACTCGCAAGCATCACTGCAGGCGTTCGTGATGTGGAGTTGCCCTACGCGAACGTGTTGCTCACCATCGCCTCGGCCGAGGCATACGCTTTTCATCAGCCCCACTTCACCCAGACACCGCAACTGTACCAGGCCATGACCCGGCAACGTCTGGAACATGCCGCATGCATATCCGCCGCAGACTACGTGAACGCACGACGGGAGATGGAGCGTCTACGCCGGAACGCAGACGACGTATTTTCAAGCGTCGACCTTCTGGTCACGCCGACGACCGCGATCGCGCCCGTCACCATCGAAGCGGGCTACCTGGATCCGCCTCTGCCGCCGGACGGAACGCCGATCGAGTTTCGCAATACTCACATGTTCGATGTGCTGGGTCTGCCGGCGATCTCCGTGCCCTGCGGTTTCACCCGCGATGGCATGCCTATTGGATTGCAGATCGTAGGACCCCGCTTCGGCGAGTCGCGAGTGCTTGCTCTTGCGCATGCCTACGAGCAAATCACCGATTGGCATACGCGTTCGCCACAATTAGCGTGTCGGGAGCGCTAGAATGGGTGATGTCCAGCCCGTCAACAACCGCGCCCCTCCTCCTGTGGCTGACGCCGGCCCTGCTCGCGCTCCTGCTCTACGGCCTGGGTCAGGGTTTCGTGAAGATGTGGATCACAGAAGTGCCGCCGGCGCGCTTTTGCCTCTACTTCGCGTGCGCCCGCGCGGTAGTGATGACCTGCTACTTCTTCGCGAACCCGCACACGCCGGTGTTCGCAGAGGAGGCCCGCAACGTGTTCGCCATTGGCGTGCTTGCCTACCTGCTCGACGGCGCCGGCTGGATCATGTATTTCCAGTCGATCATCGCGGGGCCGATTACGATCGTGGGCACCCTCTCGGCGGCCTATCCCGCGCTCACCATCGTGTTCGCACATTGGTTCCTTGGCGAGACGCTCACGCCGCTCCAGTACGGTGCAGTGATCCTCGTGATCGGCGGCTGCATCGGGCTTGCCTACCAACCGGCGGACGCCGCAAACAAGGTGACCGGGCGGGCCTGGATCCCGCTGGCCTTCTCGGCTGTCGTGATGTGGGGGGCCGCCCAGACGATCGTCAAGTACAACTACAGCCTGGGCGCCACTGACGCCAACATGGCGCTCTACAGCATGGTCGGCGCGCTGCTCACACTAGGCGTCTACGGCTTGTGGAAGGGACGCGCCGGCAAGCACTCCTTGATCGATTGGACGCGCTCGTTCCTGCCAATGGGGATGATGGCGTCTGGCGACCTTGGCGTGCTGGTCGCAAGTCGCTACGGCCAAATCTCGATCGTGACGCCGCTGACCGGCGCCTACCCGCTGGTCACGCTCGCCTTTGCGGCGCTCGTGCTGCGCGAGCGGATCATGCTGCTGCAGTGGGGCTGCATCGCCGCGATTCTGGTCGGTATGTTTTTTTGTACCTCCTGAACACGGACACTGGACTATCTCTTGGGATACTCCGTGAAAACGTAGTCCCGTTTCTGTACCACCGTGTGGCACGCGAACCCGCACTTGGCGTCGTTCCCCTGCGGCGGCTGGTCCGCCTGGGTGCCGGGTCTGAACGCATCGGACGCGGCGTCATACTCAAACTCGGCATATCCCCAACCGCCGCTGTCTGAAAATCTCTTGCTATCCTTCACCATGAAATCAGTGTCATGGAGCGCACCGGGCACCAGCGGCTGACCGGGGGCCGAATCGTTCTTTCTCGCGTTCCAATGGATCTTCGCCATTTTAGCGCCATCGGGGAAAGGCTTGCCGTTACCGGGAATGCCGGCCTTATACGCGTCGATCATCGCGGGATTCCCGAGGATAACCGCAAGCATCTCTCCATTGTGACTGACGGCGATGGTCTGCCAGCCTTCGTATCCCTTGAACTCGGAAAATGCGAGCCCATTCGGCACTTTCACGGAGTACTTGTCCTGGGCGGAAATCGCGGCCCCGGTGGCCAGGGCGGCGAGCGCTGCCGCAATACCCACACTGATCAACATGCTTTTACGCTTCATCGCCACAGTCCCCTTTCAGTTGGTCAATGAATACTCGCACACGACTAAGCCCTATGTGTTGAATCGCATCCATTGTACCAAGGTGCCATTGCCTGATGGCGAGCCGCAGGTTCCCGTCGTAGCGCATGTGGTCAACGAAGCATCCACGCTCCCAAAAGCAAAAGGACAATCGCGATGGGGGCGGTGTAAAGGGTGAGGCGTTTCAACTCTCTTTGGGCTGTGGCGTACTCCGTGCCGGGAAAACCGCGGTCTTCTGCGTCCATGGCACGGCGCGCAGCGGGCACCTGATAAACGAGGTAATTTCCAAGGACCATCGCCGCAGAAATCGTTGGAATAAACGGCGAAAACACCACAAGAAAATGGGCGAAAGACATTCCGGAGCCTAGAACCTTCATCCAGTTGCTGATGGGCGGCACCGATTTTCCCGCGAAAACAAGGTGGGCAACGCACCCCAATTCAATCGCCATAAACCACATGACAATCCAAAGCGGAAGGATTGCAATCGGCAAGAGCAAGTTCCATTTACTCTTACGACGCGATGATCTGATCCGTGCGTTCTCGAGGAAAGTACCCGACTTGATCTCATCGATTGTGCCGCCCAGCGTCCCAGGGCCACGTTTCCTTGTCATGGGGCAATGAACTCCGTCAAATGGGCGATGCTTCGACAATGCTGAACGCGCCGGCCGTGGGCAACACCCGGGTAATCGCAAAGTTGGTCGACCTGAACAATTGCCCGTACTCCTCCACGGTGCGCTGACGCGCCTCGCCGAAGTACATCAACATGATCATGTCGATCACCCCGACCTGCGCATTCGGTTCACAGGGGAAAGTGAGCATCTCGACTACGAGCAACCGGTCGCTCCGGCGCATGGCCTCGCGGCAACGCCGCAAGATTTCCAGGCACTGCGCATCGGGCCAGTCGTGCAACACCTGGCACAGAGTCCAGATGCTGCCAGCGGCGGTAATGGATTCGAAGAAATTGGCGGCGCGCAGCTCACAGCGATCGCGGACCCCATGCTCCGATAAAGCGCGATCGGCGTCGACCAGCAGTTCCGGTTGCTCCAGCAGCACCCCACGAATCTCGGAATCGTTCTTCATGATGGCAGCCAGCAAGGATCCGATTCCGCCACCCACATCCACAACCGCATCTACACCCTTCCATTCGTAGGCATTGGCGATTTGCTGATGTTCGTCGCCCCGAAGCTCCGCAAGCGCACGATTGAAGGTCTCACCTTCGTTAGGGTGCTTCTTCGTGTGTTCCCAAAACGATTCACCGAATACATGCCGAGTCGCGGATTGTCCGGTCACCGCGCTATGCCCCAGGGCCGCGGCTGATTTGGCATAGTGCTCGGAGCTCACGTAGAGCGCGTAATTGCGGAGACCACCGGGACGATTGCGGAACATTTCTGACACGGCACTGTTGCCGAAAACACCGGGGGACACTTCCTGGAATGCACCAAAGGCCGCCAGCGCCCGCAGCACCCGCACCAGGGCGAGCGCATCCATTCCCGTGCGTTGCGCCAGGTCCGAAGCAGCGAGCGGTCCCTTGTCGAGATGATCCGGTACGCCATGGCGGACCAGGGCTCCTAGGGTGGGATTGAAATAAATATTGTTCAACAGGGACATCGCGGTCGGAAAGGGAGGCATTGGTGTGGACGCGTTCATTAGCGGTCTCTTGTGGGGGAGCTTTGCGGGCGAGTATCGGGCCGTTCTCACGGGACCGCAATAACGGAGGCTTGAAACGCCCCGGCGGGCAACGCATGGCGGCCAACCGTGTTCATCGAACTGGTAACGCGTTTTGCTTGTTCTGGGTGTACACCTCACGGATGGCATCGACCACGAAACTTGGCTGATCGAACGGGATGTATTCCGAACTCTTGTCCGTGAACAACTGCCTGGAGTTCGAAGAGAGCTCGAGCCATTTGGCTTGCTCGCGTGCGACCCGTTCCTCATATTTCTGCTGCTCAGGATCAGGCGGACGCGACGCATCGAGTGAGTGGACACCATGCTTGCCGGTCGAGAGCACACGGATGGGGCGCGAGTCCAACGAGCGACTGTGCTGTTCTAGGTACGTCTCATCCACAGGCATTTGCTCCATCTCTGAGATGTAGCTGTCGTACATGGCGACTTTAGTCTGCACAAGCTCCAGCAGCCTGGCATTGAGCTCCGGCGACCACATCGCCTCCGGCAAGCCCCGAAAGAAGAACTGCTGCGCACAGCTGCGAGCGGAGCCACCGGGACTCGCGGGCAGTTGAGGCAGTGGTCTACCGGCGGCGATCGCGTCGCGGCATTCGCGCATAGAAACGATCAATTTAGCGTGCCCCTGCCGCTCTTCGGGGCTGCTGACGATGTCGGCTTCGACCAGCACGAGGGCCGCCACCTCTGCCGGATAGAGCGCCGCAAAGGTGCGTACGTTATCGCCGCCAAAAGCGTTCCCGACCAGAATAAAGGGTCCCGGGAAACCGGCATTGTGAAGCGCGCTGCGGAGCTCAGCCGCGATTCGCATACTCGTGCGCGGCATCGATCCCGGATCACTGAAGCCTGCGCCGGCGCGATCGTAGCTGCAGGCGCGTGTCCACTTCGCGACCTCCGGCTGCACGATCGTCCATACCGGTGCCCAGTCCCCCCAACCCGAATCGAACACAACGGTGGGTGAACCCCGTCCCATGCAGTAGAAATTCAGCCGGGTTCCCTGGGTGGCCACCAGTTGACCCGGCCGCGCGTAAAGCTCGTCACCCGGGGCGGCGCTCGCAATGCTTTGCACCCCGAGAAGCAGGCATATTGACAATGCGACAGCGAGTGTTCTCATGGGGATCTCCACAGAAGGCCTGTCAGGATAGCTGACCGGCGCGATTGGGCGAATATTGCACGATCGCCAACAGGAGCGGCGTTGTGACAGGCGGCACGGCGACCCCCCTGGTGCACGCATATAGTCAAAGTAATGAGCACCGACGTCATGACCGCCGATCGATGGCATCGCGTGGCTGCCCGGCACGTGAGGCTTAAGGCAGCCATGGGCGCGAGAGCCGCCGCGATTCAAGCCGATCTGGAGAAGGCCACGGCGACCAACGACTTAAAGGCGTTGGTGTCAGTCATCGCGCGTTGCAATCATAATGTTAGGCGCCTGCAGCAATTGGACAAGGCCATGGCGCGCCACGCGCGACGGTACCTGATCAACGTCAAAATCCAGAACCATCATTAGCCGAGTACGCGCAGGAAGCTTGGTTAAATCCGCGCCAGCTGTCAGGCCTCTGCGATGACGATATGTCCAATTGAGTTACGGTATTCCTACACCGCGCAAAGTGCATCTCCGGACAGACGGGGGCCGGCGAACGAGTCACACTTCGATCCAACGCTGTTGGGACCTTATCTTCGGCGTATCGCTCCCCCGGGCTGTCTTATAAAGCACCCCGGGGGAGTATTTATCCTGCCTGTCCCGCTTGATGATCAACGAGCCTTCCGGACTCAGCGAGCGATGAATGGACAGTATAAGTCAATATATGTAGACTTACCGGATGAATCGAAACAGACGCAGTTCTCCGCACACGCTCGCGCTGTTTGCCGCGCTCGCCAAACGCCCCCAAGCGTGGCAGTACGGATACCAGCTGTCCCAACTAACGGGTCTGAAGTCTGGAACGCTCTATCCGATTCTGATGCGTCTGTGTGATCGAGGTTGGCTGGAATCAAAATGGCAGCCGCCGCCGCAACTTGGACGGCCGCCCCGCCACATGTATCGGTTGACAGACGCTGGCGCGGTGTTTGCGCGCAGCGAGGGTCGCCGAGATATCGCGAATCGCACTCAATGCGAGCCAGCGGGACGATACGCATGAAACCCCTTCAAATCGTAAGTAGGCGCGTAACTCGCGGCTTGATGAAGCATGCGGCCATGGTTTCGCCTGGGAAGCGTGGCGAATGGGTTCAGGCCATGACCAATGAGCTGGATTACTTGTCTCCCGATACAGGCGCCATCCGTTGGGCACTCGGGTGCATTTTTGTCTGCTACTCAGAAAGGATACACGCCATGATCCGATCATTAGAATCTTTTCCGCGCTGGATGTTGGCTCTCGAAATGCTGATCTGCTTCCTGCCTCTGACACTAGTTTTCATAACGGTGGTTCTAGCCGGAGCTCATGGCGCATATACTCTGCAGGCTTGGCTACTCTATTGCTCCGGTGCAGTACTTGGACCGCTGGGGCTAGTGGCCGCATTCCGATCGATATTCTTGGCCCCTGGCGGCATGAGCCGCGCAACGATTGCTGGGCTTTGCCTGGTCGTCGCGTGGACCCTTGCGGCTTATACCTCGCAAATTCTCACTTTTGGCCAGAGTCACCTGTCCGACTGGTGGCGTGAATTCGTGATTATCGCGGTCTTGCCCACACTCGCAGTGCTTCACTTGGTTTCAATTAATTTTCACAGACGCGGTTCGCCAGCAATGGTGTGAGATTCTTTTCGGACATCGGCTGCTACGAGCTCAGCTTGTCTGTCGGCGACTAGCAAGACGGACGTTGATTTGGCCGTCAAACGTTATCGTGAATTGGCCGTGTGAAGCCTTAGCACATCATCAGCGGCCCCACACCGCCATTGACATGCGCTACCCGGGCGAAATATATACACCCTCTCCTCGTCCTCGGAATAACCTGTCAGCTATCCATCTGGAATGGACACGAAAAATGGTGGCGCGCCCGGAGAGATTACTTCGGGGCCTACGGCCCCTCGCCCCTCGCTAGCGCTCGGGGTCGCCCTGAAGGGCGTTCAACTTCGCCTGACGGCGAAGTTGTCGAACGCGGCTTGTTGTCTGTCGGGAGTTCGAACCGACGAGCTGGCGGCTTGACCCGAACGGCGGTACTCATACAAAAAAAGTGGCGCGCCCGGGATGATGGATCTGGGCACTGGGAGGAAGCAATTTCGCTCGAAGTTTGTCGTGGCTGACAACCTGATTGGGGTGAAAACCGCGTGTGCCCGATTTGAAAGGCGCCCACGGAAAGGATTGACGACACTCTATCTCGTTTGCATTTAGCCGATCCAATAGGAGATCGCAATAGGAATCTCGCGCTCACCCAGACCTGCTCCACTTCTCGTTGCCACTGGCCCCGATAAGTTCGTGCTGTCGCGCATATTGATCACCGCCCGTAACGCGTCGTTCGCACTGCTTGTCGCGATTGTTGTTCGGCCGAAATGATTGAAATTGCTAAAGACGCTCTGCGCGGTACGGCTCGCGGCGAATATAAACCCGTCGTATGAGGTAGTTTCATTGTCGAAGTCGCTAGACACCTCGACCCGGTAGCCGAAACCAGTCAGCTCCTCAGCAACGCGCCGATGCAGCGCTTGGGAATGCGTAGACACACAAACGTAGTCGATTTGCGAATTTCCCAACGTTTGTCGTCCTCCGTCCAGCAACTGGCCCTCGGCGCCCTGGATATCCGCATGAAGGATATCCAAGTGCGATAGGCCCCGAGACGCAAAAAATTCATCCAGCTCCCAACGACCTGTGCCGACGATCGCGTGAATGAATTCGCCCTCCAAGCCGTTGCGCGCGAAATTGGCCTGGCCCGCCGCTAAATTCCCGGAGTCAGGCTCCACCATGATAACGCTAGCCTGAGGTCGGATCCGTTTGAGCCACATCGAATAGTGGGCCCAATACGCGCCGAGTTCGATCATTCGTGGCGACGGAGGCAAGTGCTTTACAAGCTCCTGAAAGACATACTCTTCCAGAGGTTCATGAACGCCCCGGTTAAGCACCAACAGGGTGCTAAATTGCCCGTAATAGGCTCCGACGCCGGCAGCGGGAACTCGGTTGCCGTTGTGTAGGTAAACATCATTGCCTTCGAGAACGCCGGCCTGCGGGACCCGTTCAATCAACAGGTTGAGTGGATCGGATATTACTTCGCGAAACCTCCCTACGAAGTCCGCATCCGCAGCCTTCAATGGTGGAGTCCCAGCTTTTGACATAAAGGTGTTACCTCGAGTCGGGGCGTGTAGTCCCCGTAAAAATGTCGATGAACGAAAGAACGGCTAATTTCGATTCCCCGTTTCGGTAACACGGGGGCCTATAGATACATTAGCGACTGAGAGGGAACGGCTCTGTGACGGGCATCCCTTCCCGAGGTTCTGTTAAATGCCTGATGAGGAGTATGCGCGAGCGCGAGACCTGAAATCCACAGGAGGGGACCCGGCCGGCGCCTCTAACGCCAAGGCCGGGGAGGTGCCTGTGGAGTTCTGGCTTGACGGCGACTTGAATGTCGATAGAATGTCGTTTAACTGTTATATGACATTCAGGAGACAACATGATAGCGGCTGACTTGGCGAAGGTCTTAGGAGCCCCGGATAACTCTCGTCTGACGGCAAAACAGCAGTCGTTCCGCCTACCGACCCACGTAGCAGCAAAAATCAACGCCCTATGCGATATCTTTCCGAGCAGGACAAAGACCAAGATTGTCGGGCTCCTGCTCGCTACCGCGCTTGATGAAGCAATTGCCCATCTACCCGCATCTCGGGGCGAGGAATGTGGGCCTGGTCCAGATGGAGAGATGCTCTATTACGAGGCTGGAACAATTGCGAACTTTCGACGGTTTGCAAATCAGCATTTCAAGGAACTCGAGAAGGAATTAGGCAATAAGGAAGTCGTCGACCTGTACACCGGTGAGTTTGTGGTCACCAAAGGCGAAGCGGAGTAGCCGCTATGCCAAACCCTTTTCGTCGATTGATTTCCGGCCTCGACACCATCCAAGCGGCTTACTACTTGCGGCCTCAGTTCCGAGGCCCGTTTGAATTCGAGCCTCTCATGGTCGCCAAGGAGCGCTTGCGCGCGGCTATGGACCGATCTAATTGAACAGATCGAGAGCCTTCCTTGCCAGGGCGTCTGTCGCGAGATTGACGATCAAGCTGCGGTTCGCGAGCAGCTCGCCCGACTCGGCGTGGTGCTCTATGGATACTGCAGGCGCATCGCGGCCCTTGTGGCGCTTCGAGACCAGCACGAGAAGGTTATGTTTGGGGAAGTCATGCATGAGCTGCGGGGTATGCTCGAATCGGCTTACGAGCCCATCACATGGGACGTAGACGTTGCAGCCAAGCGAGTCCAGACCCAATTCAAGGGTAGCTGAGACGCCCCGCCATGGAACTTGTACTGCCGACCGGCCGATTATTGACTAGTTCGCTCCCTTCCGAGCTAAAGATCGAATTACTTTGGCGCTCCGAGATTGAGGCCGATCAATAATCGGAGGTAGAACTCGAACTCCTCCAAGACTAGACTGCGGAGTAAGCACAAATGGCAGTTGCGTGTTACGCGCGCGTCTCCACAACGCGCCAGGTGGAACAAGACTTATCGATTCCCGATCAGCTCCGGCAGATGCGCGAGTACTGCCAGCATCTTGGGCTATTGATTGCGCAAGAGTATGTGGAACCCGGCGCGTCGGCCACCGATGACACGCGGCCGGTGTTTCAGCTGATGATCGCCGATGCGAGCATAAAGCCAACGCCATTTGACGCGATCATCGTTCATAGCCTGTCGCGATTCTTCAGAGACGTGATTTCGTTCGGTTTGTACGAGCGCAAGCTACAAAAGCTCGGCGTCAAGGTGGTCTCAATAAGTCAGCAGACAACCGACGATCCATCAGGACACCTTGCGCGCCGCGTGTTCTCGGCGTTCGATCAGAGTCATGAGACCTCAAAGCACACGACGCGAGCGATGCGCGAGAACGCGAGGCGCGGCTTTTTAATGGGTCGCGTGCACCGTTCGGGTATCGGGTCATTGAGACCGAAGCACTCGGCAATCGCGGACGGCGAAGAAAGAAGCTCGCCATCAATGACACGGAAGCTGAGTTGGTCCGTGCGATCTTTGATTTGTACCTACACGGGTACGAAGGCCGGAGCATGGGATTCAAGGAAATCGCGAAGCACTTGAACGCCCGGCAGTTGCGAATGCGCGGAGGGGTCTGGGGAATCCAGAAGGTCTATAAGATCTTGTCGAGCGCCACCTACCAAGGTGAGTTGTTCTATAACGTGATTGACTCTAAGTCCGGCAAGAAGCGGCCGCCGGCGGACTGGATCGCCATCCAGGTCGATCCGATTGTGGATGCGGAGACATTTGATCTACGAGGCAGTAGAGACCGGCATCCTGCCATTGGATGAGACCTTGCAACGGCGCGTGCAACTAGCGAAGGCATCGCGCGAGAACGTCCTAATCGAGATCGCCAGGCTGCGCCGGCTTCAGACGCTGCCCGTGGAGCGCATCCTGCCGAGCCAGGTCGAAGCTTTCGGCATCGTCATCGGGAAGAGGTTGAGAGACCGCGCGTTATCCTTCGGGCGGGACTATCTGCGTGCGGTGGTGGACAAGATCGTCGTCAACGGCGACACCGCGATTATTTCGGGAAGCAACGCCAAACTGATGAGAGCGGTGGGTGCCAGGAAGCCCTTGGCAGGACAAGTGCCCAGTTTTATCCATGAATGGCGCGCCCGGAGAGATTCGAACTCCCGACCTCCTGGTTCGTAGCCAGGCGCTCTATCCAACTGAGCTACGGGCGCATAGTGAAAACTGACCACAATTCTGCTCGACAACTAACTGAGGCAGCGCGAAGCTGGCTCAGTGCCGGGCCCCGGGGCGCGTCAGGGGCGCGAATATTACCACATCAAATGCCGATCACAATTCCGTCGCACAGCGATGTATTAGCCTTTGGTTTGTCCGCTGAATGGCCTCAATAGTTAATTAAATCAATTAGTTAACCTATGAAGCATGAATATCGTTCTCCCGCATGCTTCATGATGAGACGGCGCGGCGGCGTCCTCGATCTACGCAGCACAAGTCCTACGTCGATGCGCTCAACAGCTCGTTGCCACTCGCGCGAGAACGTTCGCGACAATGCGATCGCAATGCGCTCCCCCGAACTGGAACACGTCGCGCTCTGCGAGATTCAATTCTCGTGCCAGGGATTCACGCAGCATGGTCTTGGCACGGAAATATCGGCTGCGAACTGTCTCCTCGGGAATGCCCAAGCATTCCGCTGTTTCGTCCACGCTCATCTCTTCCACCGAGCGTAAAACAAAGACGGTGCGAAAATTCTCCGGCAGCTCATCGAGCTTGCGCTCGAGCAAGTCGCGCATCTGCGCGCGCGCCAGTTCGGTGTCGGGCGTTTCGGATTCATTTGCGGCCATGCACGTACACTCAATGGGGGCGTTGGGACTCACAATCGTCATCACGTTCTGACGCCGCGCACTGCGGCGCAATCTACCGAAACATTCGTTGAGTACCAGCCGCGACAGCCATGTCGACAGTGAGGCCTCGCCCCGAAATTGGCCGATCGACCGATAGGCGCAAACGTAAGCGTCCTGCAACGCGTCCTCCGCTTCCGTTCGGTCGCGCAGCGCCGCCCGGGCCAGTCGGTACAGCCGGCGGTTGTGTCGGCGCATCAAGCGTTCAAATGCTGCGTGGTCTCCGGCGGCAATACTGCAGGCAATCGCATATTCGTCCTCATGGGCAACCCTCTTCTCGGCAATCGCGGCGTCAACCATGGTTCAAGTTCTCCGCCTCACTGAACGGTGATCGTGGCCTTCATTGTAGGATGAAACGTGCATGTGTACGCATAAATGCCGGGTTTTCCAGCCACCCAGGTCCACGAGGCATTGGGCGCGATTGCGTTCGAATCGAACACTTTGGCATCCGCCGTCGCCGTATGCGGGAACAGGTCTTTGTTGATCCATGTAATCCGCTCGCCGGATCTAACCGCCAAGCTTGGCGGGTTGAACTGTACGTTCTCAATGACGACCGTACGGGGCTGGCCGGCAGTCGGCACTCCTGGGCCGGATGCCGCAATGCTGCCCGATGCCAGGGCGGCGATTGCGGTGCCGCAGATCAGCAGGCGCGACGGCTCATTCACCGCCCTTTCCCAACGTGCTTTTCAACTGTTTGGCATGGTCGAGGTGAGCCACGAAAGCGGGCCGCACTTTCACCAGCAGCGCTTTGAGTTCTGCATTCTGGGCGCTGGGAATCAACGTCGTATCAACGGCATCCAGCACGGCCTGGTGGTAGACCACTTCGTGGTCGACGTACGCGCGGTCGAATGCGCTCCCGTTGAGCTTCTTGAGCGCGGCCACATTGTCGTCGCCGCCTTTTTGCAAGCTCTGGCTCGTGGGGTTGCTCTCGGGAGTCACATGTAATTTTTGCACGAGTTCGGTGGCGGATTTGTTCACGCCGCTGTGATCCGTGATCATGAGCTGAGCGAATTCCTTGATGTCCTTTGAATGCGATTTCGTCTTCGCAAGCGTTGCCGCATCGATATCCACTTGGTTGGCGGTCACGACGATTGAGGCGATCTGAGGGTCGGTAGGGCCGGCGGCCTGGGCGCCGGCGGCAGCCAGAAGGAGGGTTCCGGACCAAAGCAACTGCACTATTTTCATTTTGAGACTCCTCTGCGTGGGGCGAATTCAGCAATGCACGGTCCTGCACATCGCGAAGGAGCCGCTTATGACATTGGATGTCGCGTGTGTTCGCGGCGTTCCGGCCGGGGTGGTTCAAGGCTTGACCAGAGCCGGCGAACCTATCCGCAAGAATTGTTTAGTGCGTCACCTTTCTGACGAAAAGCATTATTGCTTCCCGCCAAGAACGGGCAGAGTAACTGCGTTCTCATCCTAAGAATTTCCGGGGAGTCGCCGAATGCGTCTAATTGAGGTCAAGAGTTCCCTCGCAGTGTTTGCAGCAACCATCGCACTGGTCTCCTGTGGCGGGGGTGGTGGATCCTCAAGTAGCGCCCCGCCGCCTCCACCGAATCTCGGCACAGCCGAGGGTCTGTGGAATGGAATGACTGCCGACGGCAGATCATTTTCTGGACTTGTCTTGGATGATGGCACCTACTGGTTTCTCTACACCGCCGCCGGCAACTCCGCTGTCATTGGTGGTGCCGTGCAGGGCACCGGCACATCCAGCAGCGGTCAATTCACATCATCCAACGGCCTGAACTTCAGTCTCGAAGGGAATGGAATACTCGGTTTCACGATGTCGGGCACCTATACGGCCCAGTCCCAATTGGACGGAACGCTCACGTATTCGTCCGGAACGAACACATTTACCAGCACCTACGACACCGACTACGATTTGACCCCGACTCTCGCAACAATTGCGGGCACCTACACGGGACAAGCGGTCACGGTCAATAGCTCCGTCGAGGCATCGACGGTCATGGTCGCAAGCGGCGGAGCAATTACGGGCACCAGCGCCGGTGGTTGCAGTTTTACCGGCATGGCCACTCCTCGCGCCAACGGTAACGTCTACGACATCATGGTGACCTTCGGCGGCGGAGTATGCGACAACGGCACCGACACCGTCAGCGGGGTGGCGTACTACGTCGCTGCGCAGAACGCGTTGACCGCCACGGCGCTCAACAGTGGGCGCACCAACGGGTTCATCTTCCTCGGCGTGAAGCCGTAGCAGAAGGAGGGATTATTGGCGCTCCGGCGTCCTGTGCCGCCGCTGTCGCGGCGGCCCGCGCTCGCTCATATTCATATTGGCGGAGAGGGAGGGATTCGAACCCTCGAAGGGCTTTTGACCCTTACGCCCTTAGCAGGGGCGCGCCTTCGACCACTCGGCCACCTCTCCGGAAGGACTTCCATTCGCGGAGCGCGGGATGATACCCGCCTGGAGCAGTCTAGGTAAAGCTAAAGGGGCCTAAACGCTTGACTCAAGCGTCGTCGACAATTTTGGCCACCGGGGCGCCCGATCGGGAGTCTTGATCGCCCTCGCGCTTGATGCGCTCATAGATCTCTTCGCGATGGACTGCCACATCCTTGGGCGCGTTGACGCCGATTCGGACTTGGTTGCCCTTTACGCCCAATACGGTGACGGTAACTTCGTTGCCAATCATGACGGTCTCGCCGACGCGTCTGGTCAATATCAACATAATCCAGCTCCTAGCTTCCTTGACATGGCGGCAACGAATTGGTTGGACGCCGTATCGCCAAAAAAAGCATTCGTTCGGGAATCGGCCGGCGCATACCACCGTGATTCCAAAAGTCCCAAACCCGCAATTCTTGCTCTTGCGGCGTGAATAAACAACCGTTCAATTAGACAGTCGATTGCGAATCAGGGTTTCCACTCCGGCGAGTGCCTTTCCCAAATTCTCTGGCTGCGTGCCGCCCGCCTGGGCAAAATCGGCACGGCCTCCGCCCTTGCCTCCGACCTGCGCGGCGACCGCTCCTGCGATCTCACCCGCTTTCATCCGCGTGAGCAAATCGGCAGAAACACCGGCTACCAACACCACCTTGCCCTCATTCACCGTCGCCAGCACGATGACCGAAGAGCCCAATTTGCTTTTCAGGTTATCGACCGCATCGCGCAAAGATTTAGCATCCGCACCGTCGATCTGGGCAGCCAATACCTTAATTCCGCCCACGTCCTTTGCCTGAGATGTCAAATCCCCGCCCTGGCCGCTGGCAAGTTTGGATTTGAGCTGCTGAACCTCCTTTTCCAGTCTCCGGGAGCGCTCGAGAAGCTCGCGGACCTTTTCGTCCACATCCTCGCGGCTGCCCCGCAGCATTGCTGCGATGTCGCGCAGCACCTGATCGGTGTGCACGACCCAGTCGTAGGCCATCTTCCCGGTGACCGCTTCGATGCGGCGCACCCCGGCGGCGACGCCCGATTCGCTCAAAATCTTGAACAAGCCGATGTCGCCAGATCGTTCGACGTGCGTTCCGCCGCAGAGTTCCATCGAAAAATCGCCAATTGAAAGCACGCGCACGTCGCTCTCGTATTTTTCACCGAACAACGACATCGCGCCCGCCGCGACGGCTTCATCCAGCGCCATCACCCGTGTCTCGGCGGGGATGTTGCTGCGAATGGTCAGGTTCACGAGATCCTCGACCCGCCGCAGTTCCTCGGGAGTCAGCGCCTGCGTGTGCGAAAAGTCGAAACGCAGTCGGTCGGCGGCAACCAGCGAGCCCTTCTGTTCGACATGAGTACCCACGACTTTTCTAAGCGCCGCGTGCAGCAGATGCGTCGCCGAATGATTGAGCGCAATGGCGATTCGGCGTTCTTGGTCGACGTGCGCATCGACACCATCGCCCACTCGCAACTCGCCGGACTCGAGCACTCCGACATGGACGAACGACGCACCGATCTTCTGCGTGTCGCGCACCATGAATCGCGCCGCCGGCGCGAGCAGCAGGCCTGTATCGCCGATTTGGCCGCCGCTTTCGGCGTAAAACGGCGTGTGATCCAGCACCACCTGACCTTCCTGACCTGGACGAAGGGCGGCCACTTCGGCGCCGTCGAAGATCAGCGCCGTCACCACCGAGCGGTCAGTCAGCCGGTCGTAGCCTGAGAAATCCGTCCTGCCCGACAGCTTGATCGAGTCGCGAGTTCCCGCGCCGAATTTGCTCGCCGCGCGTGCGCGGTGCCGCTGCGCATCCATGGCGGCGTCGAAACCCGCCTGGTCGATGGTGAGCCCCCGCTCGCGCGCCACGTCCGCGGTCAAATCCAGCGGAAAGCCGTAGGTGTCGTACAGCCGGAACACCGTTTCGCCCGGGATTACCGTCGATGTCAGTTTCGCCGCTTCGGCATCCAGCAAGGCCATGCCGGTGCTTAAGGTTTCGGCGAAGCGGATTTCTTCCTGCGCCAGAACCTGGGTCGCCCGTGCCTCGCCGCTCACCAGCTCGGCGTAGTACGCGCCCATTTCTCGCACCAGACTCGCGACCAGCTTGTGGAAAAACGGCTGAGTCTGGCCCAACTTATAACCATGGCGAATCGCGCGCCGGATGATGCGTCGCAATACATAGCCGCGCCCCTCGTTGGACGGCACCACACCATCGACAATCAAAAATGTGCAGGCGCGGATGTGATCGGCGATGACCCGCAGGCTCGATGATTCCAAATCCTCGGTGCCCGTGATCTCCGCCGCCGAGCGGATCAACGACTTGAACAAGTCGATGTCGTAGTTGCTGTGTACGCCCTGCATCACGGCTGCGACGCGCTCCAGACCCATCCCGGTATCCACCGACGGTTTGGGCAGGGGCACAAGCACCCCGTCCGATGAACGGTCGTACTGCATGAATACGAGGTTCCAGATCTCCACATAACGGTCGCCGTCTTCATCAGGCGAGCCGGGCGGGCCGCCCGGTATTTCCGCGCCATGGTCGTAGAATATTTCCGTGCACGGGCCGCACGGTCCGGTTTCTCCCATGGACCAGAAGTTGGATTTCTCTCCCATGCGGGTGCAGCGCGTGGGGTCGATGCCGATCTCCTCGGTCCAGATACGCGCCGCCTCGTCGTCCTCCAGGAATACCGTGACCCACAGGCGGTCCCTCGGGATGCCGAGAGTTCCGGTGATGAAATTCCAGGCGAAATGGATCGCCTCTCGCTTGAAGTAGTCGCCGAAGCTGAAATTGCCCAGCATTTCAAAAAATGTATGGTGCCGGGCGGTGTAGCCGACGTTTTCCAGATCGTTGTGCTTGCCGCCGGCGCGGACACAGCGTTGCGCAGTGGCCGCACGGGAATACTCGCGCGACTCTTTTCCCAGAAACAAATCCTTGAATTGGACCATGCCGGCGTTGGTGAACAGCAGCGTCGGATCATTCCCGGGCACGAGCGAGCTGCTGGGCACCACCGCATGTCCATTTTTGCGGAAGAACTCGAGGAAGCTGCCTCGGATTTCCGAACTCGTCATCGATTTCAATCTAGCGTCGCGCTTCATTTCTCTTCATTCCGCATCCAAGTCCAAATCCAAGCCTAAGGCCATCCGTATCTGAGCGCTCGTGAAACCTCGGTAACCCAGGAATCGCGCCTGTCGCTGCTGGGCGGCGAAACTGGCCGGCAAGGCGCCGAATTTCTTCTGTCGCGCCTTTCGCAGCTGCACAATCCAGTCGGGAAAGGCATCGAGACACTCCTCGACCAACTCCCCCGTAAGGCCCAGCCGGCGCAATTCGGCGCGGACGCGAACCGGTCCCTGGCCGCGGGCCGCGTGGTAGGCCACGAAATTCTCCGTGTAGCGCCGGTCGTCGAGCAATTTTTCGACGCGCAGCGCCTCGAGCAGCGGCGTGACGATTGCTGCATCGTAACCTTTATCGAGGAGCTTACGGCGTAAATCCTCGGATGCGTGGTCGCGACGAGCCAGCGCATCGAGGGCCGCCACGCGGGCCGCCTGCGCGTCCAGAGGGTCCAGGAGCCTGGCTCTCGGACGGCGCAGAGCACTACGCCTCTTTAACGTCGCCACCCCGATTCATGGTCGCCTTTTCGGGAATCAATTTGGCGCGAATCTGGCCTTCGATGTCCTTGGCGATCTCGGGATGCTGCTGCAGGAAGGTCCGGGCATTGTCCTTGCCCTGTCCAATCCGCTCGCCCTTGTAGCTGTACCAGGAACCGGATTTTTCCACCAGATTGTGCAGCACGCCCAACTCGATGAGTTCGCCTTCCTTGGAAATTCCCGTGCCGTACATGATCTCGAATTCGGTTTCGCGGAACGGCGGGGCCACCTTGTTCTTGACCACCTTGACCCGGGTCATCGATCCGACCACTTCCTCGCCATTCTTGATGGCGCCGATGCGCCGGATATCCATGCGCACCGACGAATAGAACTTGAGCGCATTGCCGCCGGTCGTGGTTTCCGGATTACCGAACATCACACCGATCTTCATGCGAATCTGGTTGATGAAAATCACGATGGTGTTCGATCGCTTGATGTTGCCGGTCAGCTTGCGCAGCGCCTGCGACATGAGCCGCGCCTGCAAGCCCATGTGCTGATCGCCCATCTCGCCTTCGATTTCCGCTTTCGGCGTGAGGGCGGCAACCGAGTCGACCACCACCACATCCACCGCGCCGGACCTGACCAGCATGTCGGTGATTTCCAGTGCCTGCTCGCCGGTGTCGGGTTGCGAGACCAACAGATCGTTGACTTTGACTCCCAGCTTCTCTGCGTACACCGGATCGAGCGCGTGCTCGGCATCGACAAACGCTGCCGTGCCGCCGTGGCTCTGCGCCGAGGCGATGATGGCCAGTGTCAAGGTCGTCTTGCCCGAAGACTCCGGTCCAAAAATTTCGATGACGCGGCCGCGTGGAATGCCGCCCACACCGAGCGCGATATCCAATCCGAGCGAACCGGTTGGGATCGAGTCCACCTCGTAGGTGGCGCCGGCATCGCCCAGGCGCATGACCGAACCCTTGCCGAACTGCTTTTCGATCTGGCTCAGCGCTGCCGCGAGAGCCTTCTTGCGATTCTCTTCCATGGGGAGTCCTCAACAAAGTGTGGCGCTATTATTTCATATTCAGCGCCCAACACTCATCTCATATGCACCGAAATGACAGAGATTTCTACCGCGCCGGCAGTTCATCCAGTAGTGGCCAGGTACCCACTACTGTATAAACCGAGTGCGCGCCGCTGGTGTCGGAGCGGATCAGACTGAAATCTCGCGACGTCCACTCGAACGGCGACATTGCTTGCAGCACAGGGGCTTGCGCAACCTTCCTCGCCAGCGTGACATGCGCACGTCGTGGTGGCTTGGGTTCGAGGCGCAGTAACTGACTCTGTGCAAGGGCTCGGCATAGCTGCGCCCATAGCTCGAGCAACTCCGGAGGAATCTGCCGAGCAGT
This sequence comes from uncultured Gammaproteobacteria bacterium, assembly GCA_963811115.1. GTDB lineage: Bacteria > Pseudomonadota > Gammaproteobacteria > Steroidobacterales > Steroidobacteraceae > Bog-1198. The sequence goes on along the minus strand of CAWEQB010000012.1, from coordinate 521,804 downwards.
CGCCACCACCACCCTAGATTCGCGCCAGTACTCGACCGCGTCGAAATTGAGCGTGCATCCGTCAAACCGTTGACTGCGTCCGATCTGCTGCAAAACCGCGAGCTGAGTGTCAGCGACCTCGCCCAAGAACGCCACGGTGAGGTGATAGCTCTGCGGCGGGACACGCCGCGCGCTGATTTCGGCGGGCAGCGCCGCGGCGGCGTGCGCAATCGTTGCGCGCACGTGCGAGTCGGGCCACAGTGCGAAGAATAGCCGCACGCGACAGTCTCCATTCCCATCTAAGCGGCGAGCAGCCCCATGAGCGCCGCTCGCACGGTTTTGCGGCGCACCGCGTCGCGGTCGCCTCGAAAGTGCTGCAGTTGCACGGCAACACGGACCGCCCGCCCGTGCCGCGTTGCCCATCCCAACCATACAGTGCCGACCGGCTTGCCGGGAGTAGCGCCGCCCGGACCCGCGATGCCGGTCACCGCGACCGCCACTTGCGCCGTCGTGCGCTGGAGGGCGCCGCGGGCCATTGCGCGCACCGTGGCCTCGCTTACCGCGCCGTGCCGCTTCAGCACGGAACGGGGAACTCCGAGACGCTGCTGCTTGGCGGCATCGCTGTAGGTGATGAAACCTTCCAAGAACCATTGCGAACTGCCGGCCACATCGGTCAAGGCCTTGGCGATCCAGCCTCCGGTGCAAGATTCCGCCGTCGCAACCGTGCGCCGGCCGCGGAGCAGATGCAGGCCTACTCGAGCCGCGAGCCGCGCAAACTCGGCATCGCCGCGCATCCTCAAATTTTTGACCACGCCAGGTGATCTCTGTTGATGGACGCCAGGTCCGCGGTTCCGGCCTGCCGCATGATGATGTGCAGCTCGCGCAGCAGTATGTCGCTGACCGCTTCGACACCGGGCTGGCCGAACGCCGCGAGGCCCCACGCGTGCGGGCGCCCGATGCCCACCGCCGTCGCGCCCAAGGCCAGTGCCTTGAAAATATCGGTGCCGCGCCGGATGCCGCCGTCGATGAACACGGGAATTCGCCCGCCCACGGCCGCCACGATCTCCGGCAGACACTCGATGGTCGAGCGCAAGGTCTCTTCGCCTCGTCCTCCGTGGTTCGACACCACGATTCCATCGACACCGGCATGCATCGCGAGCAATGCGTCTTCCGGCGTAACAATGCCCTTTACCATGAATTTGACCGACACCAACTTGCGAAGGCGCTGCAGATAATTGCCCGACATGTTCTCCGGAGTCAGGTCGGTGGCATGCGAAACATCGATTCCCGCAAACATGGGTTTGCGTAGCGGGTCGTGCGAGCCCCCGACATGGCATTGCGTGCAATCCCGGGTGTCCTGCCGCATGCCCCGGGTCAAGGTTTCGGTGTTGCGGCCCGGCATGACATCGACCGTGAGAATGATGGCATCGCAGCCGGCCTTTTCCGCGCGGTGCACCAGCGCCTCGGTCACCTGCCAGTCGTCCGTCGCGTACAATTGGTACCACAGCGGTGCTTTGCGCGCGGCCGCCACCTCCTCGACCGCATTCGAGGTGACGGTGGACAGCATCATCTGCACTTGCCGGCTCGCCGCAGCCCGCGCCACAGCGGTTTCCCCCTCCGGGTGAAAGGCCCGCATGCCGCCGATCGCCGAGAAATAAAACGGTTGCCGCCAGGCGCTGCCGAATATGCTGCGCTGAGTATCGAGCTTGCTGACGTCGACAAATCGTCGGGAGCGGATCTGAATGTGCGAATAGGCCTCGTGATTGAGCGACACCGTGCGATCGTCGTCGACTCCGGTCGCCAGGTATCCAAAATGTGCCGGGGGCAATTTCGCGCGCGCCAAAGCTTCGAAATCCGCCACATTGAGCACTTGGTCGGCGGTGAGCGCGGCAGGTGAAGGACTGGACGAGATCGCAAAGCCGCGCCCGGGCAGAGTGAGGAGCGCAGGAGCACCCGTCAAGCCTGCGAGCAGAAGGCGACGCGTTCGACGGTGTGAGTCTTTGTCGTGCATGAGGCGATTCCCGATGTTCTAATTGTGGTTGGACGCACCCGCTGATAGCAAGAAAGATCAACTCAGTCAAATACGCCGTGACCAACAATTCAACATCTCCGGACGAACACACGCCGATGATGCAGCAATACCTGCGCATCAAGGCGCAGCACCCCGATGTGCTGTTGTTCTATCGCATGGGCGACTTCTACGAGATGTTCTACGACGACGCCCGCCGCGCCGCGCAACTGCTCGATATCGCCCTCACCCAGCGCGGCGCCTCCGCCGGCGCACCGATTCCCATGGCGGGGGTGCCGGTCGTGACTCTGGATGGCTACCTGGCAAAGCTGGTGCGCAAGGGCGAATCGGTCGCCATTTGCGAGCAACGCGGAATTCCCGGCAAGACCAAGGGACCCATGGAGCGCGAAGTGGTGCGCATCGTGACTCCGGGCACCGTCACCGATGATGCGCTGCTGGAAGAGCGGCGCGACAACCTGCTGGCCAGCGTCTGCGGCAATCACGGCCGCTTTGGTCTCGCCTGGCTGGATTTGTCGGCAGGCCGTTTCAGCGTCATGGAAGTCGCCGGCAACGCCGCCCTCGAGGCGGAAATCGAACGTCTGCGTCCGGCCGAATTGCTCGCCCCCGACGGCGCGCAGCCCCTGCTCAGCACCGCACTGAAGGAGCGGCCCTGGCGGCTGCGCGCGCCCTGGCACTTCGATACGGAATCGGCCACGCGCGCCCTCACCGAGCAATTCGGCACCCGCGATCTGGCCGGTTTCGGCTGCGCCGACAAGCCATTGGGCATCTCGGCCGCCGGCGCGCTGCTCGCCTATGTGCGTGAGACCCAAAAATCAGCCCTGCCGCATCTTCTGTCCCTGACCACGGAGGAACGGGACGCCGCGCTCATCATGGATCCTGCGACCCGCCGCAATCTGGAACTCGACGAGAGCCTGGGCGGCAAGCCCGAACTCACTCTGGCCGGCATCTTCGATCGCACCTCGACGGCCATGGGCGGACGAATGCTGCGCCGCTGGCTACACCGGCCGTTGCGCGATCGCGGCACCTTGCGCGCCCGCTACCAAGCAGTGGCCACGCTGCTCGAGTCAGCACAGTATTCCGCCGTTGCGGAGGCCCTCAAGTCCATCGGCGACTTGGAGAGAATCATTGCCAGAATCGCCTTGCGCTCGGCACGGCCCCGCGATCTGACCCAACTGCGGGCGGCGCTCGCCGCTTTGCCCGATCTGCAGCGGGTTCTCGATCCTGCTGCATCGCTCCTGTTGCAGCAACTCATCGGCGAGCTCGCGCAGCAGCAAAACAATTGTCGCGACGACCACGCGCTGCTGGCGAAAGCCATCGTCGACTCTCCGCCGCACTACCTGCGCGACGGCGGGGTGATCGCCGCCGGCTACGACCCGGAACTCGACGAGCTGCGCCTCCTCGGCAGCAATACCGAGCAGTTCCTGCTCGATCTCGAAGTGAGAGAGCGCGAGCGCACCGGTCTCTCCAGCTTGAAACTGGGATTCAATCGGGTGCAGGGTTTTTTCATCGAAGTGAACCGCAGTCAGGCCGGAAAAGTGCCGCCGGACTTCCTGCGGCGTCAGACGGTCAAGTCCGCCGAACGTTTCATCACGCCGGAATTGAAGTCCTTCGAGGATAAAGTCCTCGGTGCGCGCGACAAGGCTCTGGCGCGCGAGAAGGAATTGTACGAGTCCTTGCTGGATCACCTGACCTCGCGGCTGCCGGCGCTGCAAACGGCCGCGGCGGCGACCGCTCAGATCGATGTGCTCAATTGCTTCGCGGAGCGTGCCGCCGTTCTGGATTGCTCGCAACCCGAATTGAGCGAGGAGCCGGTCTTGTGGATCGAGAGCGGGCGGCATCCGGTGGTCGAGCGCGCAAGCCGCGAGCCCTTCGTGCCCAATGACCTGCGCTTCGATGACTCCCGCCGCATGCTCATCATCACCGGCCCGAACATGGGTGGCAAAAGCACCTATATGCGTCAGACCGCGCTCATTGTCATTCTGGCGCACATCGGCTGCTACGTGCCGGCGCGGCGCGCCGTGCTCGGGCCCATGGACCGGATATTCACGCGCATCGGCGCCTCGGACGATCTGGCCGGCGGGCGTTCGACCTTCATGCTCGAAATGACCGAAACCGCAAACATCCTCAACAACGCCACCTCGATGAGTCTCGTGCTCATGGACGAAGTGGGCCGCGGCACCAGCACCTTCGACGGGCTGTCCCTCGCCTGGGCGTGCGCCGCCTATATCGCGAAAAAAATCCGCGCCTTCACCCTGTTCGCGACGCACTACTTTGAACTCACCAGTCTCGCCGGCGAGGCGCCCGGAGTGCACAACGTGCATGTCGAAGCCGTGGAACACGCAGATACCCTGGTGTTCCTGCACAGCGTCAAGGAGGGGCCGGCGAATCAAAGCTACGGCTTGCAGGTCGCGGCGCTCGCCGGAATTCCAAAATCGGTGACGGCGCAGGCGCGCCGCTACCTGACCGAGCTCGAGCGCGAACGCGATGCGCTGCGAACCTCCGCCTCGCCGCAGGCCGAGCTCGATCTTGCCCCGCCGGCAGCGTTGCCCGAGCCCCCGCCATCCGCCGCGCTCGAGGCCCTGCGAGCGCTCGATCCGAATTCCTTGAGCCCGCGCGACGCGCTCGACCTCTTGTTCCGCCTGCAGCAGCTGGACCGCGGCGACCTTAGGAGCCTGTCTGAGTAATCAACGTGGCTCACGCTGATTACTCAGACAGGCTCCTAGCCGAACTTCGCGGATTCGACCCTGATTGAGGCCGCGCCGAAGGCGCGGCCCTCTTCCAAGCTTTTGATTTTCTTTGCCTGCGGGGCGCACGTTGCCGCGGAAACGCGTGTAGTGCCGACCTACTGTCTGGTCAACCGCGTGGGCATGCGGATAATGCAGTGCCAAGATGTTTTTGCGCGTTAAAACTCGCAAGAAAGACGGCAAGGAACACCGCTCCTGGAGCGTGGTGGAGAGTCGCCGTGTCACCGGCGGGCGGGTGGTGCAACGGCACGTGCTGTATCTGGGCGAGATCAACTCCTCGCAAGAACTCGCCTGGCGCAGATCCATCGAGGTGTTTGAGGACGGCGAGTCGGCGCCGCGCACGTACGCGTTGTTTCCCGAGGATCGGTGCGAGGGGCTGCTGCCGGACGAGTCAATCGTGCGGCTCAAGCTCAAGTCCATGCAGTTGCATCGGCCGCGGCAATGGGGCGCCTGCTGGTTGGCCCTGAGCTTGTGGCAAACGTTGGATCTGGATGTGTTTTGGGCCGAGCGATTGCCGCCGTCGCGCAAAGGCACGCGCTGGGATCTGGTGGTGTTCATCCTTGCGGCGTATCGGCTGATCGCGCCGGGCAGCGAATGGCGCCTGCATCGGGAGTGGTATGGCCGCACGGCACTCGCCGATCTGCTGGGTAGCGATGAGACGCTCGCCGATCCGCACGTGCTGTACGGCTGCCATGACCGGCTGCTCGCACACAAAGAAGCGCTGTTCACGCATCTGACGGGCCGTTGGCGGGATCTGTTCAACGTCTCCTTCGAGGTGCTGCTGTACGACTTGACGAGCACCTACTTCGAGTCCGATCCGCCGCTCGATGAGAACGACAAGCGCCGTCACGGCTACAGCCGCGATCACCGCTTCGACTGCGTACAAATCGTCATCGCGTTGATCGTTACACCGGAAGGCTTGCCGCTGGCGTATGAGATTTTACCCGGCAATACCAACGACTCGAAGACGTTGCGCTCGTTCTTGGCGAAGATCGAACATCAGTACGGCAAAGCACAGCGTATCTGGTGCATGGATCGGGGGGTACCGACCGAAGAGGTCTTGGCCGAAATGCGCCGCAGCGAGCCACCGGTACAGTATCTGTGCGGCACGCCGAAGGGGCGGCTCAACCGGCTGGAGAAATCCCTGGTAACGAAGCCCTGGCGCAATGCCCGAGCCGGCGTGAAAGTGAAGCTGTTGCCCGAGGATAACGAACTCTACGTGTTCGCCGAGAGCCAAGATCGGATCGCCAAGGAACGCTCCATGCGTCGTCGCAAACTGAAGTGGTTGTGGGCACGCCTCGCGCAACTGCAGACCATGGAGTTGTCACGCGATGCGCTGCTGATGAAGCTCGGCAGTGCGCAGAGCAAGGTCGCGGCAGCATGGCGACTGGTCGATGTGAAAGTCGACAAAGAGGGTGCCGGGTTCACCTACCGTCTGAACCGCAAGAAGCTCAAGCAGGTTCGTCGCCGCGAGGGCCGCTACCTGTTGCGAACCAATCTGACCGAGACCGATCCGGCTGAATCGCCCGGTGCGGAGGAATGCACCGGCGGCCCGCGCCACCGCGGGCGCGAACAGCATCCCCGTGTGACTCACGCGCAGCACCACATGGTCGGCAGCGCCTTCGAGACGTGTCTCCTCGATCAGGACGGTGCCGTCGCTCGTGCCTCCGAGCGGGCCGGTGATGCGGCCGATGCCCAATCCCAAATCTCCCGCGATGACCCCCAATGGCCGTGTGCCCTTCCAGCAGCGTTGGCGCTGCACCAGCAGCTCCTCGGATACTACCCGTCCCATGATTTTCTTGCCGAGCGGCAATGCGGCCAGATTACGCGCGGCGCGGCTGCCGCCGAGCGGCGAGCCCATGAGCACGATTCGCCCCGCAGGCAGCTGCGGCTCCAGGCTCCCGTCCTCGAAGGCTCTCAAGATCACCAAGCCGCCCAGGCTGTGCCCGACCAAGTGCAGGGTGTCCGCGCGAATCGCGGTCAGCGTGCCGGCGAGGTTGCGTGCGATGACACCGGCATCGGCGGTCACCGACGGATATGAAAATGTGCGCGCCTCAGCCTGAAGTTCCTGCGCCAGGCGCCGGCGCAGCCAGAGCGATTCGGCGCCGCGCTGCCACAGGCCGTGCACATACACGACGACCGTGCTCACTGCCCCGCCCCGGTCTGTTCGAGGCGCAGCTCCTCGATGACGGCGCGGTTGGTGCTCGACGAGACGATGCCGGCGGCCTGCGCGCCCGACACCCATTGATAGCGCGCGTGTTCCGAGTCGCTTAAGGTCACCGGCACGCGCCTAGGCAGGCGCAGCGAGAAAGCGTGCTCGAGATTGCGGGTGATTCCGGGCGCGTACACCTTGCCGAACGCCGGCAGCACCTCGTACACCTGAGTCCACTGCAGATTGACCAGCACCCCCTGTGTGATGCCGGTTTCCTCCAGCACCTCGCGCCGCGCGGCACGGTCGGCGAATTCGCCCCATTCCAGGCTGCCCGTGACCGACTGCCAGAATCCGGGGGGTCGCCGGCGTTCCAGCAATAGAAACTCGCCGCCGTCCGTGTGAATCACGATCAGGACCGATTCCGGCCGCCGATATTGCGCTGCGCCGGCCCGATCTTGAGCGTTCACGCCGGTGGGGGACCGTTATTCGACTTTCGGCGGGACGCGCACGCGAATATGCAGCTCCCGCAGCTGCGCCTCGCTCACTTCGGTGGGCGCGTCCATCAAGAGGTCCGCCGCCGTCTGCGTCTTCGGGAAGGCGATGACGTCGCGAATGCTGTCCGCGCCCGCCATCAGCATCGCCAAGCGGTCGAGGCCGAAGGCGATGCCGCCGTGCGGCGGGGCGCCGAACTTGAGCGCGTCCAGCAAGAATCCGAACTTGAGCCGCGCTTCTTCCGGCGATATGCCGAGCAGATCGAACACCACCGACTGCAATTCCTGCGAATGGATGCGCACCGAGCCGCCGCCGATTTCCGAGCCGTTCAGCACCATGTCGTAGGCCTTGGCGGTGGCCTCGCCGGGACTTGCCGCCAGCGCGGCATAGTCCAGGTTTGCCGGGCTGGTGAACGGATGGTGCATGGCCTGCCAGCGCCTGGCCTCGGGATCCCACTCGAACATAGGGAAGTCCACCACCCATAGTGGCCGCCACCCGGCCGCGGTAAGCCTCAAATCGTGGCCCACTTTGAGGCGCAGCGCGCCCAAGGCGTCGCTCACCACGCGGGCGGCGTCGGCGCCGAAGAAAATCAAATCGCCGTCGGCCGCACGCGTGCGCTCCAGGATGCCGCTGATCGCCGCGTCGCTCAAGAATTTCAAAATGGGCGACTGCAGGCCGTCGCGGCCCTTTGAAATCTCATTGACCTTGACGTAGGCCAGACCCTTCGCCCCATAGCGCGCCACATAGGCCGTGTAGTCGTCGATCTCCTTGCGCGACAGCCGGCCTCCCTGCGGTACGCACAACGCCGTCACCCGGCCATTGGGATCGGCGGCAGGACCTGCAAACACCTTGAAGTCGCAGCCCTTCACCAGATCGGCGACATCGACCAGCTCCAGCGGTACGCGCAGGTCGGGCTTGTCCGACCCATAGCGGCGCATGGCCTCCGCATAGCTCATCCGCGGTATGGGATTCGGCAAATCGACGCCGAGCACCTGCTTGAACAAATGACGCACCAGACCTTCCATCAGTTTCTGGATGTCGGACTGATCCAGAAACGAGGTCTCGATGTCGAGCTGGGTGAATTCCGGCTGCCGATCGGCGCGCAAGTCCTCGTCGCGAAAGCAGCGCACGATTTGATAATAGCGGTCGAAGCCCGCAATCATCAGCAATTGCTTGTAGATCTGCGGCGACTGCGGCAGGGCGAAGAACTTGCCGGCGTGAGTGCGGCTCGGCACCAGGTAGTCGCGCGCGCCTTCGGGGGTCGCCTTGGAAAGCATCGGGGTTTCGATGTCGACGAAATCCGCCTCGTCCAGATACTGCCGCATCGCGCGCGTGATCCGATGGCGCAGCAGCAGCCGCTCGCGCATCTCCTCGCGGCGCAGGTCGAGGTAGCGGTAGCGCAGCCGCACTTCCTCGCTCACCTGTTCATCGAGCTGGAACGGCAACGGCTCGGAGCGATTGAGGATCTCGAGCTCATGGCAGAGCAACTCGACCTGGCCGGACTTCAAGTGGGCATTTGCCGTACCCGGGGGCCGCGTTCGCACCAGGCCGGTGACCTTGAGCACGAATTCGTTGCGCACCCGCTCGGCCATGGCGAACACCGCGGCCCGGTCGGGGTCGAACACGATCTGCAGCAGGCCCTGTCGATCGCGCAAATCGACGAAGATCACCCCGCCATGGTCGCGGCGGCGCTGCGCCCAGCCGGCCACGGTGACGACCTGCCCCGTCAATGCCTCGTTGACCTGCCCGCAATAATGAGTACGCATGAGTCCGCTCACCCTACACTCGACGTTTTGCTTTGTGTACGGGCCTTTTGATCGGTCTTTTCGCCGCGGACTTGCCCCGCCCGGGAGTGTGCATCCGCGCCGAAACCTTGCCCGGGGCGGCCGCCGCAGCGGGCTTCTTCGACTCCGCCGGCGCCTTGTCGGCGGGTTTGTCCTTCTTGTCCTGGGGTGCCGCGTCCTTGCCGGCGCCTGCGTCCGCTGCCTTGGCGTCCTTCCCGTTGGCCTCCTTGCCCTTGTCGCCGTCCTTCGCCGAGTCTTTGGCGCCCTCGCTCGGCGCAGCCGCGTCCGTCTCCGGGCGGTCGGCGAGGTTGCGCTTGTTGTCCTGATCGCCTTTGAAATCGGTCTCGTACCAACCCCCGCCCTTGAGCCGGAACACCGGGGCTGACATCAGGCGCCGCAGCTGCGACTTGCCGCATTGAGGGCATTTCTTCAACGGCGGGTCGCTGATTTTCTGCATGGCCTCCAGATCGTGGCCACAGCTCTTACATTCGTATTCGTAAAACGGCATGTCGTTCCTATTATCGCACGCTCAAGTATAGCGAACTCAATGCACGCGCTCCTTCTCGAATACCAGCGCATCGCGTTTCAGCTTGGCGACCACCCGGTCGCCGGCCACGAAATCCCCGCGCAGGATCTTCTGCGCCAGGGGATTCTCGATCTGCGCCTGGATGGCGCGTTTCAAGGGCCGCGCGCCATACACCGTGTCGAAGCCCGCCTCGCCGATCTTGTCGCGGGCGTCATCGTCCAATCGGAGGGTGATATCGCGCTCCGCCAGTCTCTGCCGCAGGCGTCCCAACTGGATATCGACGATCGCCCGGATCTGCTCGCGGCCCAGCGAATGGAACACCACGATCTCATCGACCCGGTTGATGAATTCCGGACGGAAATGCTGACTCACGACCTGCATGACCGCGGCGCGCATTTTGTCGTAATTGGCCTCGCCGGCGAGTTCCTGGATGACCTGGGATCCCAGGTTCGACGTCATGATCACCACGCTGTTGCGAAAGTCGACGGTGCGGCCCTGGCCGTCGGTGAGGCGACCGTCGTCGAGGACCTGCAGCAGCACGTTGAACACATCGGGGTGCGCCTTCTCGATCTCGTCCAGCAGGATCACGCAATAAGGCCGCCGCCGCACCGCTTCGGTCAGGTACCCACCCTCTTCGTAGCCCACGTAGCCCGGCGGCGCGCCGATCAACCGCGCCACCGAGTGTTTCTCCATGAATTCCGACATGTCGATGCGCACCAAGGATTCCTCGGTGTCGAACATGAACTCCGCCAGCGCCTTGCACAGCTCGGTCTTGCCGACGCCGGTGGGACCCAAGAACATGAACGAGCCGCTCGGCCGGTGTGGATCGGAGAGGCCCGCACGCGTGCGCCGGATGGCATCCGCCACCGCCTTCACCGCCTCCTGCTGGCCGACGACGCGCTTGCCCAGCACTTCTTCCATCCGCAGCAGCTTGTCGCGCTCGCCCTCGAGCATGCGCGACACCGGGATACCGGTCCACTTGGACACAATTTCCGCGATTTCCACTTCGGTCACCGAATTGCGCAGCAGCTGATTCGGCTTCTGCTCTGCCTCGAGCGCCTTGGCGAGGCGCTGCTCCAGCGCCGGAATGCGCCCATATTGCAGCTCGGACATGCGCGCCAGATCTTGCGCTCGGCGCGCCGTATCGAGATCCTGCTTGGTGCGCTCCAGTTCTTCTTTGATGTGCGCGGCGCCCTGCACCGAGGCCTTCTCCGCCTTCCACACCTCCTCGAGATCCGAGTACTCCTTTTCGAGGCCTTTCAAAACCTCTTCCAACGTGCTCAAGCGCTTGCGGGATGCCTCATCGGCCTCCTTCTTCAGCGCCTCGCGCTCGATCTTGAGCTGGATGATGCGCCGGTCCAGCTTGTCGAGGGCCTCGGGCTTCGAGTCGATTTCCATGCGGATCAATGAGCCCGCCTCGTCGATCAAATCGATTGCCTTGTCCGGCAACTGCCGGTCCGAGATGTAGCGATGCGACAGCGTCGCCGCGGCGACGATGGCCGGATCGGTGATTTCCACGCCGTGGTGCACTTCGTAGCGCTCCTTCAAGCCGCGCAAAATCGCGATGGTGTCCTCCACCGACGGCTCGTCGACCAGCACCTTCTGGAAACGCCGCTCGAGCGCCGCATCCTTCTCGATGTACTTGCGGTATTCATCCAGGGTCGTGGCGCCGACGCAATGCAGTTCGCCGCGCGCCAGCGCCGGCTTCAACATGTTGCCCGCGTCCATGGCGCCTTCGGCCTTGCCGGCGCCGACCATGGTGTGCAATTCATCGATGAACAGAATCACCTGGCCTTCCTGCTTGGCCAGATCATTGAGCACCGCCTTCAGGCGCTCCTCGAATTCGCCGCGGAATTTCGCGCCCGCGATCAATGCCCCGAGGTCGAGCGACAGGATTCGTTTGTTGCGCAGGCCTTCCGGCACTTCGCCGTTGACGATGCGTTGTGCCAGTCCTTCGACGATGGCGGTCTTGCCCACGCCGGGCTCGCCGATCAGGACGGGATTGTTCTTGGTGCGCCGTTGCAGCACTTGAATGGTGCGGCGAATCTCATCGTCGCGGCCGATCACCGGATCAAGCTTCCCCGAGGTCGCACGCTCGGTCAGATCGATGCTGTATTTCTCCAGCGCCTGACGATTCTCCTCGGCGCCCGCATCGTCCACCTTGGCGCCGCCGCGCACCTCGTCGATGGCCTTTTCTATGGCGGTGCGCGTGACGCCGTTGGCCTTGAGCAGCCTTCCCAATTCGCCGCGGTCGTCGCAGGCCGCCAGCACGAACAATTCGCTGGAAATGAATTGATCGCCCCGCTGCTGCGCCAGCTTGTCGGTGACGTTCAGGAGCTTGTTCAGGTCGTTGCCAAGCAATACTTCGCCGCCGGCGCCCTCGACCTTCGCCACCCGATCCAAAGCGCCCGTAAGATCGGAGCGCAATTTGGCGACCTGAGCGCCTGCCTTCTCGAGCAGCGGCCGTGCGGTTCCGCCTTGCTGTTCGAGCAGCGCCGCCATGAGATGCACCGGCTCGATGTATTGGTTGTCGCGGCCCACGGCGAGCGACTGGGCATCGGCCAATGCCGCCTGAAACTTGGTCGTCAGCTTGTCCATACGCATAAATGATCCTTTCGATAGCGCTCCGAACGCTCATTCAATGGGGTCGCGCACGGTCCAATTCAACGGCCGATCAACGCTCCAGCCAAATCAGCGCGGCCTGCCGGCCGGTCACCCCATCGCGCCGGTGCGAGAAGTAGCGGGTTGCGTCGGCATAGGTGCACTCCCCTCCGCCGTAGATGCGGTCGACTCCCGCCGCCGCAAGGCGCCGGCGCGCAAGCTGCTGCAGATCCGCCATGAACCGCCCGCGGGCATTCGGCGCAAACGCCGATTCGGCCGCCGGATCCGCGTCGAGCAGCGCTTCGCGAACCTCGGCGCCGACTTCAAAGTGCTTCGGTCCAATGGCGGGACCGAGCCACGCCAGCAGCCTCCCCGGCGTCATCGCCGCCGCCGCGACCGTGGCCTCGATGACGCCGGCGGCCAGCCCGCGCCAGCCCGCATGTGCGCTCGCCACCAAGTCCCCCGAATCCGCCGCCAACAGTACGGGCAGGCAATCCGCCGTGAGAATTGCGCACACCCGTCCGCGGCGCCGGGTCAAGGCGGCGTCTGCGGTGATCGCTGCGACGCCGCCGGCCGCGGCATCAGGCTCGGCCGCGGCATCAGGCTCGGCCGCGTCGAGATCGGCCACCCCGGCTCCATGCACCTGTCGCAGCCACACCGGTTCGGCCGGCAATCCGGCGTCCGCCGCCAGACGGCGGCGATTCTCGGCGACTGCCGCCGCCGCATCGCCGACATGGTCACCCAGATTCAAAGAGCAATAGGGGGATTCGCTCGCTCCGCCGGTCCGAAATGTGTAGAGCGCTCGTACGCCGCGAGGGGCGGGCCACTCGGCCTCGACCCAGGTCGCGGCTCACCGCGCATCCTCGCGCAAAACCTCGAGCAAATGCGCGAAATCGGCGGGCACCGGGGCGTGCAAAGTCAGAGTCTTGCCGGTCCGCGGATGCTCGAAGCCCAGCGTCGCGGCGTGCAGAGCCTGGCGTTTGAAGCCGCGCAGGGCATCGATGAGGGCGGGGGTCGCGCCGCGCGGCAGACCAAAGCGCCCGCCATAGACAGGGTCGCCGACGATCGGATACTTGATGTGCGATAGGTGCAGGCGAATTTGATGGGTGCGGCCGGTCTCCAGCTTGACGCTCAAGTAGGTGTGCGCGCGAAAGCGCTCCAGCACGCGATAGTGCGTCACCGCCGGCCGGCCGGCCACGCGAATCGCCATTCGCAAGCGGTCGCCGCGATGGCGTCCGATGGGTTCATCGACGGTTCCGCCGCCGGTCATGACCCCCACGCAGGCGGCCACATACTCGCGCGCCACGGTACGCGCCTCCAGCTGCCGGCTGAGCGAGGTTTGCGCCTCCGGCGTGCGCGCCACCACCAACAGGCCGCTCGTATCCTTGTCGAGGCGATGGATCAGTCCGGCCCGCGGCAGCGCCGCCAGTCGGGGATCCAATCCGAGCAACGCGTTTTGCAAGGTATGCCGAGGGTTGCCTGCGCCCGGGTGCACCACCAATCCCGCGGGTTTGTCGATCACCAGGACATCCGCGTCCTGGTGTACCAGCCGCAGTGCAATAATCTCCGGTAAGATCTGGGGTTGGGCGACCTCTTCCAGGGTCATTTGCACGCGCACCCGGGATCCCGCCTCCACCAGGTCGCGCGGCCTGCTGGCCTTTCGCCCGACCTGCACGGCACCGGCCTCGATCCAGCCCTTGATTCGAGTGCGCGAATGTTCCGGCATCAGGCGGGCGAGCGCGCTATCCAGCCGCTGGCCGGCCATTTCCGGCGGAATTGTCAGGTCGATCACTTGGAACTCCACGGTCATAGGGCACTCGAAGCTAGCGGCGGGGCATCGGGTATACTGCCGCGTTTTCGCAATCCACCCATTGTAAGGAATCGCCTTTGAGACTGTGTGATCTTGTCCGTCCGAGCCGCGTGCTGCTCGTGGTGTTTGGGCTGGTGATATTGGCCACGGGCTGCCGCAGCCACCGCGGTGACGATGCCAAATCCGGACCCGAAGTGATCTATTCGCGCGCGCAAAAGGCCATGAAGAGTTCGAACTACGGCGAGGCCATCAAGCAGCTCGAAGCGCTGCAATCGCGATACCCCTTCAGCGAGCCGGCCCGCCAATCGCAGCTCGACTTGATCTACGCCTACTACAAGTCTCGTCAGACCGATCCCGCGATCGACGCCGCCGACACTTTCATCCGCGAGAACCCCACCAACCCAAGGGTGGACTACGCCTACTACATGAAGGGCCTGGTGTATTTCGAGCGCCAATCCAACTGGATGGAGCGCAAATTCAATGTGGATCTGTCGCAGCGCCCGCCGGTCAACGCACGCAAGTCCTTCGAGGCCTTTCAACAGTTGATCGAGAAGTATCCCCATAGCGAGTACGTCGCCGATTCCCATCAGCGCATGATCTTCCTGCGCAATCGCCTGGCGGATTTCGAGCTCCACGTCGCCAAGTACTACCTGAAACGCGGCGCGTACGTCGGCGCCATCAACCGCGCCAAGTATTGCGTCGAAAACTATGACGGGGCTCCCGCGGTCAAGGGCTCGATGCAGGTCCTGGTCGAGTCCTACAGCCATCTGCACATGACGGATTTAGCGTCCAATGCGGAAAAGGTATACGTCGAAAACTATCCCGGCGACCACACCAACCTCTACCCCAAGAAGCATTGGTGGGCTGTTTTCTAACGTGCCTTGTAGCCGCTCGTGATCGGGTAGCGCCAATCGCGGCCGAACGCGCGACCGCTCACCCGCACCCCGGGAGGCGCCTGACGGCGCTTGTACTCGTTGCGCTTCACCAGGTCCAGGATGCGTCCCACCGTGGCGCGGTCGAAGCCGCGCGCCGTGATCTGGTCGACCGACAGGTCTTCCTCGATGAACGCCTCGAGAATGGGATCGAGAATTTCGTAGGGCGGCAGACTATCGGTGTCTTTTTGCTCGTGGCGCAGCTCCGCCGACGGCGCACGTTCGATCACCCGCGCGGGGATCGCGCGCGATTGGGCGTTGCGCCAGGCGCACAGGCGGTATACCAGTAATTTGCTGCAGTCCTTGATCGGCGCGAACCCCCCGGCCATGTCGCCGTAGAGCGTAGCGTAGCCCACCGACATCTCGCTCTTGTTGCCCGTGGTCAGCAGCATCCTGCCGGTCTTATTGGAGATGCCCATCAACAGCACGCCGCGGCAGCGCGCCTGAATATTCTCCTCCGCGGTGTCGGGCGCGCGGCCGGCGAATTCATCCTTGAGGGCGGCGAGCGTCGCTTCGAACATGCCTTCGATGGAAATCTCGCTGTGCTGGACGCCGAGCCACTTTGCCTGCAGAGCCGCATCATCCTTGCTCATCTGCGAGGTGTAGCGCGAGGGCATCGACACCGAGTGCACCCGATCCGCGCCAAGCGCGTCCACCGCCAACACCAGGGTCAGCGCCGAGTCCACGCCGCCGGACAAGCCCAGCACCGCACCGGGAAAACGATGTTTGTCCACGTAGTCGCGCGTGCCTTGCAC
Organism: uncultured Gammaproteobacteria bacterium; assembly: GCA_963811115.1. GTDB lineage: Bacteria > Pseudomonadota > Gammaproteobacteria > Steroidobacterales > Steroidobacteraceae > Bog-1198. The sequence continues at coordinate 506,000 of CAWEQB010000012.1, read as the reverse complement.
CAGCGCCCCATAGACGCTTTCTTCCTCGCCCTGCAGCGGCACGATCTCGCCGGGCACCGGCTTGACCACGCCCGAGGAGTCCATCACGAGATCCACCACGTACATGCCTTCGGTAAACGCCGGCGCGCGCAGGGTGACCGCGCCCTTGGCATCCATCACGAAGGAGTTGCCGTCGAACACCAATTCATCCTGGCCGCCGATCAGGTTGACGAACACCAGCGGTATTCCCGCCTCGGCGATCCTGGCGCGCACGATTTCCTGCTCACGCTGCGCCTGTTTGCCGACTTCGTAGGGGGAGGCGTTGATGACCAATAGCACCTGCGCGCCGGCTTGGCGCGCGAGGTATGCGGGCTGCACGTCCCATACATCCTCGCACACCAGCACACCGGCCTTGATGCCGTTGAGTTCGACGACGGTGGGCAGGGTGCCGGGAGTGAAATAGCGCTTCTCGTCGAACACGCGATAGTTCGGCAGGCACGCCTTGCGGTGATTGGCGAGCACGGCGCCGTCGCGGATCACGATCGCCGAATTGAAGATCTTGCTTCCGGCATATTCCGGATACCCGGCGATCAAGGTGATGCCGCGGACTTCCTGCTTCAGCCGCTCGAGCGAGCGCCCCACCTGCAGGCGCATGCCCGAGTGAAACAAGAGATCTTCCGGCGGGTAACCCGACACCGCGAGTTCAGGGACCAGCACCACGTCCGCGCGATGCTGATCGCGCGCGGCCACCGCGGCCGCCACGATGCGCGAGGTGTTGCCGTCGACGTCGCCGACGACCAAATTGAGTTGCGCCATGACACAACGCAGCTGCCGCGGATCGGTCAAATCATTCTCCTATTTCGCCCGTCGCGCCGTCGTCCGCTTCGCGCTGCGCCGCGCCGGCTTGCGGGCCGGCTTCGCCTTGAGCCGCTTCGCGATCGCCGCGCCCATCTCCGCGGGCGAATGCACCGTCGTGACCCCCGCCGCCTTGAGCGCCGCGAATTTGACCGCCGCCGTGCCCTGTCCGCCGGCGACGATGGCGCCTGCATGACCCATGCGCTTGCCGGCGGGCGCCGCCACCCCCGCGATGTAGGCAACCACGGGTTTGCTCACGTTCTTGCGAATGTAAGCGGCCGCGGCTTCCTCGTCGCTGCCGCCGATCTCGCCCACCATGACGATGCCCTCGGTTTGACCGTCCGACTCGAACAATGCCAGCACGTCGATGAAGTTCATGCCGCGCACCGGATCGCCGCCGATGCCGACGCAGGTGCTCTGGCCGAGGCCGTTGCTGGTGGTCTGGAACACCGCCTCATAGGTCAGCGTTCCCGATCGTGAGACGATGCCCACCCGCCCCTTTTTGTGGATGAACCCGGGCATGATGCCGATCTTGCACTCCTCGGGCGTGATGATGCCCGGACAGTTGGGGCCGATGAGGCGCGTCTTGTAGCCCGCCAGAGTCGCCTTGACGCGCACCATGTCGTTCACCGGAATGCCTTCGGTGATGCACACGATGAGTTCGACACCCGCGTCCGCCGCTTCCAGGATCGCATCGGCTGCGAAGGGTGCCGGCACATAGATGACGCTCGCCGTGGCGCCGGTGCGCGCCACCGCCTCCCGGGCGGTATCGAAGACCGGCAGCCCCAGATGCTTCTCCCCGCCTCGCCCCGGCGTCACGCCGCCGACCAGCTTCGTGCCATAGGCCAGGGCCTGCTCCGAATGAAAGGTACCCTGTTTGCCCGTGAACCCCTGGCAAATGACCCGGGTGTTCTTGTTGACCAGGATACTCATGAGTGGGCTCCCGCCAGGCTGACGGCCTTGGTCGCCGCGTCGGTGAGGTCGCTCGCGGCCGTGATGGCCAGGCCGCTTTTCGCCAGCATTTGCCGCGCCAGGTCCGCATTGGTGCCTTCCAGGCGCACGATGACCGGCATCTTCACGCCGACTTCCTTGACTGCCGCGATGATGCCCTCGGCGATCATGTCGCAACGGACGATGCCGCCGAAAATATTGATCAGAATCGCGGTGACCTTGGGGTTCGACAAGATCAGTTTGAAGGCGGTGCTGACCCGCTCCTTGGTGGCGCCGCCGCCCACGTCCAGGAAATTCGCGGGCTTGCCGCCGTGCAATTGAATCAGGTCCATGGTCGCCATGGCGAGTCCGGCGCCGTTCACCATGCAGGCGATATTGCCGTCGAGCGATACATAGTTGAGCTCGTGTGCCGCCGCCTTGCGCTCCATCGGATCCTCTTGCGAGTCATCCCGCAGGGCCGCCAGATCCTTGTGCCGGAACAGCGCGTTGTCCTCGATGTTGATCTTGGCATCCAGCGCCATCAGCTCGCCGCCGGCGGTGACGATGAGAGGGTTGACCTCCACCAGGCTGGCGTCACGCTCCAGGTACAGCCGGTAGAGCGCGTGGGCTATCTTGCCGAATTGTGCGATTTGCGCACCTGCCAGGCCCAAACCGAACGCCAACTGCCGGGTTTGAAAGTCCTGCAGTCCGGCAGTGGGGTCGATGTTGACCCGGATGATTTTCTCCGGCGTGTGCGCGGCGACCTCCTCGATATCCATGCCGCCGGCCGCGGAAGCGACGAACGCTATGCGCGAAACCTCGCGATTCAGCACCAGGCTCAGGTAGATCTCGCGCGCGATCTTCGACCCGGTCTCCACGTAGACTTGATGCACAGGCAGGCCCTCGGGCCCGGTCTGATGGGTCACCAGTGTGGTGCCAAGCATGGCCGCCGCCGCCGCACGCACCGCGTCCAGATCTTTGGCGACTTTGACGCCGCCCGCCTTGCCGCGGCCGCCCGCGTGCACCTGGGCCTTGACCACCCACAGGGAGCCGCCCAATTTCCGGGCCGCCGCCACCGCCGCCGCCGGCGAGCTCGCCGCCTCACCCATCGGGACGGGAATGGCATATTCGGCAAAAAGCCGCTTCGATTGATACTCATGCAGGTTCATGCAACGTCCTTCAACACACATCTGGCCGCGTAAGGCGCGCTATTCTGAATTAAGCTTGAGGCCGGCGCAAAGCCGCCCTAAGGACAACAATTGAACCGTCCCTTCGAACGCAGCATCGATTCCGAGTCCGCACTCAATTGGCGCGTGCTCGGCCTGCTCAACTTGTATCGGGTGCTGGCGCCGCTGGTTCTTCTGGCGATGTACCCCTTGGGCAGCGCGCGCGGCTTCCCGATCGAGTCCGCGCGGCTGTTCTTTGGCACCACAATGGCCTATCTATGCTTCGGGCTCGGCAACACCGTTCTGGTGCGTCGGCGCCTGGCCAGCGTGTATATACAGACCCTGCTGCAGGCAACGGTGGATCTCTCGCTGTTGCTGCTCCTGCTGCATGCCTGTGGTGGCATTTCCGGAGGACTGGGTCTGTTGCTGCTGCTCCCGGTCGGCGCGCTTGCCTTCCTGCTGCCGCCGCGCAGCGCGCTGTTCCTGGCGGCGGTCGCCGCCATCGCCCTGTTGGCGGACACCATCTGGCAGCAGCTGAACGGCCGCACCGATATCATTTCCTACGCTACCGCCGGTTTGCTCGGGATGGTGCTTTTCGCCATCGCGGCAGCGGCGAGCTTCGTCGCCAGCCGCATGCGCGAAAGCGAAGATTTGGTGCGCCAGAAAGACATAGATCTGGCCAACCTCGCCGAGCTCTCCCAGTACATCGTGCAGCATCTGCGTGAAAGCCTGCTGGTGGTCGATGGGGCCGACAAAATAAGGCTCATCAATGAATCTGCCGCAGAAATACTGGGCGACGAGCATGCGGTGCCCGGGGCGTTGGTGGGCGAGGTCTCGCCGCGGCTGCTGTACTCGCTGACAACCTGGCGGCAGAGCGAGCGCGGCGAGAATTCGCCCTCGAGCTTCGTGGCTGCCGACGGCAGCCGGGTGATACAACCGCACTTCGCGCCGCTCGGCGGCATTTCGCCGGGTCCGACGCTGATCTTCCTCGAAGATACCAGTCTCATGGCGGAACGCGTCCAGCAGGGCAAGCTCGCGGCGCTCGGCAGGCTCTCTGCCAGCATCGCGCACGAAATTCGCAATCCCGTGGGCGCCATGAGCCATGCCGGCCAATTGCTCGCCGAAAGCCCGGCGATTGGAGCCGAGGAACGCCGGCTGACCGACATCATCCGCAATAATTCCGAGCGGGTCAGCGCCATCATCAACAATGTGCTGCAGCTGTCGCGCCGCGAAGCGACCAAGCCCACGCGCCTCTCGCTCGGCGACTGGGTCGAGGATTTTCTAGGTGAATTCTGCGAGACCATGCAGGTGCCGAGAGCGCGGATCGCCTTGATCGAGGAGGCTGACGATTTGGAGGTGCGTATCGATCCCAGTCACCTGCATCAGGTGGTGTGGAATCTCTGCGACAACGCCATCAAGTACGGTGAAGCCCGCTCAGGACTCAGCGTTGAGATCAAGCTCGGCCGTTTGAACCCCAGTTATCGGCCCTTTCTCGAAGTGGCGGATCGCGGGCCGGGGATCGATCCCCAGGCGGTGGATCGCATATTCGAGCCGTTCTTTACGGGCCGCAGGGGCGGTACCGGACTCGGGTTGTTCATTGCGCGCGAACTGTGCCAGCTCAACCGCGCCATCCTGCTCTATGAGCCGCGCAGCGGCGACGGCAGCGTATTCAGAATTGTCTTCAGCGATCCGCAGCGCTGGGAGGAATGACGTCCGTGGCGGCGTGATCGAGGTGCTGCCGCCAGGCGCTGCGCAAGAGTGCCTCGAAATTCGCCGCAAAACGCTTCTCGTCGCGCAGCGGCGATTGATCGAAGCGCGCGCGCAGCGATGCACGCAATTGCTCGAGCCGCGATAGGTCGCTTGCCAGCACAGCTGCGATGTCCACGTACTGCTCGGGCGTGGATGCCGCCAGCTCAGCCAATCCGAGCGTGCCGAGAAGACTCAGGCCGCTGCGCGAGACACCATTGCGGCCGTACAGCGAAACGACCGGCACGCCGAAGTACAGCGACTCGCAGGTCGTGGTGACCCCATTGTAGGGATAGTTGTCCAATGCGATGTCGACTCCCGCAAATTGCTGCCCATACGGCGGGTCGCTGGCATAGGGCACGCATTCGATGCGCTCCGCGGCCACCCCCGATCGCCCGAACAGGGCGATGATTTCGGCGGCGCGTTGCTCGCTACGAACGCGGGTCAAGCGCAGGCGGGAAGTCGGCAATCTGGCGAGGATCTGTGCCCAGCAAACCAGCAGCGTCTCGCTGGCCTTGGTCAGATTGTTGAACCCGCCGAACGTGACGAATCCGGCCTCGCGCGCAGGCAGCGGTCCCGGCGCCGGCAGCGTCCCGTACGGCCGAAAGCACCACTGGCAATCGGGCAGGCGCAGCAGGCGCTCGCAATGCCAATCATCGGCGGGCACCGGTGGATCGGTAACGGCATCGGTAATGCGATAGTCCATCGTCGCAAGACCGGTCGAGGCCGGGTATCCCAGATAGCTGATTTGCACGGGCGCGGCCCGTCGCGCGAACACCGCCAGCCGGTTGGATGCCGTGTGTCCGGAGAGATCGACGAGGATGTCGATCCGATCGGCGCGCACCAGATCGATAACCGCAGCGTCGGTCAGTTGCCAGATATCGCGCCACGCGTCCGCGGCTGCGCGCAGGCGTGCCGTCACTGCATCCTGAAGGTCATGGTTGCAGTACAAGACATAGGTGAATGCGCCTCGGTCGCGGGCGCTCAAGATCGGTTCAAAAAAATGTGACACGGAGTGCGTTCGAAAATCACCGGAGATGAAGCCGACACGCAGTCGTTCCGGGTGATCGGCGCCGGGACGAGCGGCGGGCGGCGGTGACTCCGGGTGTTCCAGGGAGAAACGCGCGCCCCATTCGCGGATGGTCGCCGCGATCTCGTCGGGATCGATGCGATCCGAACTCTGCAGCGCCATGATATGGCTCGACTGCGCCTGCAGGTAGGAGGGATTGAGGCCGCATGCGGCGCGCAACTCCTCGATGGCCGCATCGATGTATCCACGCGAAAGCTGGTTTAGTCCAAGGTTATAGCGGACAACATGGTCGCTCGGACTAAGAGCGCGGGCACGCGCGTAGTGGGCGACGGCCGCATCGAGCTCCCCCAACTCGCTGGCGACATTGCCCAGCATGAACCAGGGCACGTGAGAATTCGGCTCGAGTTCGGCAGCCCTTGCAAAATAAGGCCGTGCCGCCGCCGTGCCCACCCGTTGCCGCTGTCGCAGGCCTTCGTTGATCAGCTCGCTCGCACTCGGTGCCGGCGCAGGATCCACCGTGGCCGCGTGGGCGGTTGTAGGCGGCGGCGCAACTTTGGGGGTCGCGGCCGCCGGCGCGGCAAACACCGCTCGCACACGTCGCAACAGTCGCTCGAACGTCCCTTCGGGTTTGCACTCGTTACTCACTGAACAATGTCCGAGATGTGGCGGCTGTCACAGCGAATGATCTTACGCAGGCGATGCATCGTAATCTATACTGCGCCAAGTCGGGAGTGTGCACGCAAAGCAGGTTTTCCCTAGAAACGTGGCGAAAAAAAAGGCTCTCATATTCGGCATTTCCGGACAAGACGGAGCCTATCTTGCGCATATGCTCCTCTCGAGGGGCTATAGCGTTCACGGCGCTTCACGCGATGCGGAGGCGTTGCATTTCGGCAATCTTACGCGCCTCGGCATCAAGGACCAGGTCCAGCTGCATTCCGCTTCGCTTGCGGATTTTCGCAGCACATTGTCGATCCTGACGATGGTGGAACCGGATGAAATCTACAATTTAGCGGGTCAATCCTCCGTCGCGCTCTCCTTCAATCAACCGGTCGAAACTTTTGAAAGCGTCACTGTCGGCACGCTGAATATCCTCGAGTGCATCCGCTACGTAAAGCTTCCCTTGCGCATGTTCAATGCGATATCAAGCGAGTGCTTTGGCGATACCAGCGAGCCTGCGAACGAGGAGACCCCGTTTCGACCTTGCAGCCCCTATGCAATGGCGAAGTCCGCGGCGTTTTGGGCGGTCAAGATCTATCGGGAAGCCTACGGCTTGCAGGTTTGTTCGGGGATCCTGTCGAATCACGAGTCGCCGATCCGCCCGGAAAGGTTTGTGTGCAAGAAGATCGTGGCGGCGGCGGTTCGAATCGCGAACGGCAGCGCGGAGAGACTGACTTTGGGCAATGTGTCGATCCAGCGCGACTGGGGGCTCGCCTCCGAATATGCCGACGCCATGTGGCGCATATTGCAGCGGGAGCCGATTGAAGACTTCATCATTGCCACGGGCGAGACCTGCACGCTCGGCGATCTGATGGAGGCGGCGTTCGAGTCCGTTGGGCTCGACGTCAAAGACCACGTGACGATCGACGAGTCATTGCTGCGCCCGCTCGACGTGAGCATCAGCCGGCTCGATCCACGCAAGGCTCGCGAAAAACTCGGCTGGGTGGCCCGGATCAAGGGCCGGCGCCTGGCCGAGTTGCTGGTCAAGTGCGAGAAGGAGAATTCCATCGGACCGTTGCCCTGGACTCCCGGCGCCTCATAAAGAAGGGCTTCTGCCGGCAACCCGGCGATAGATACCTACGGTGTTTTCGGCGCAGATCCGCCACGAAAATCGCTGCTTGCGGATTCGACCCCGCTCCTTGAGCGCGGTTGTTGCGGAGGGCGAACCCAGGACTTCTTCCAATGCATCACGGATGGAGTCGCGATCCAGCGGGTCGAATAGCTTGGCCGCATCGCCGGCCACCTCGGGCAATGAGCTCGAGTTGCTGCACGCCACGGGGCAATCGAGTGACATCGCTTCGAGCACCGGTATGCCGAATCCCTCGTACAGGGACGGGCAAACGAATAATGCTGCGTGGGCGTAACAGGCCGCCAGCTCCGCATCGGAGCCGCCCAGATATTTTACGCGGCCTTCCACCCCCGCCTTGGAAATTGCGGCCCGCTCGGCGTCCGTAAAGTCGCCGCCGCCGAAACAAACACAGAAAAAATTCGACCGCAGCGATGCCGAGGTCGCATAGGCATCAAGCAGGCCATGAAAGTTCTTATAGCTAAGCCGGCTTCCGACATACAGGAGATACGGGGCATCCGCACCGAGCACTCGAACCTTGAAGGCGCTCGGGGATTCGCCGCTGAGCAGCGACACCAGCGGGTCGAACGCAAGATGAGTGACCGACACTCGCTCCTCCGGGATGTCGTAGGTGGCGAGCAAATCGCGCCGGGTGCTCTCCGATATGCAAATCACATGATCCGCCGCCGCCACGCTCGCAGCCTTCATGCGTTTGATGAAGGCGCCGGCGGCGAAATACTCGGGAAACTTCTCGTGGATCATGTCGTAGACGGTCAGGATGCGGCGGGCACCCCTGGGGGGCTTGATCGGAAAGTAGTAGGTGTTGTGCAGCACATCCGGCTTGAAGGCGCGCGCAATGATTTTCCCGGGGAGCACGCTTGCTCCGTAAGCCAAGGCTGTCCTGCCCTCTAGCCAGCGCACCCTTCTCCCTCGGACCAGACACGCCGGCAGCTGGCCCAGGTATTCGTTGAAATGAAACGGCGCAACGATCAGCGGCGTGACCCCTGCCATGCGCTGCATCTCCAGCGCCATGCTGCAAACGTAGCGTGAGACTCCACCGAACCGTTGATGGCAGAAGATCTGCGGATCGAACACCACCCGCAGCGTGCCGTCGACGGGCTGACCAAGCGCGGACTTCAGCATTTAGCGAACAGGAAGTCGGCCTGAATGGGTCGCGCAGACGCGCCACGCGACAGATTTGCGACGCACATCAATTTGAAGCCTCGACTGAACAGGAATTCGATCACTTCCGACGCCAGCGCCTGACCTAGGTAGAGCTCGACGAAGGATGCCTCCACGTACACATACTTGAACCGTCCAAGAAGCAGCGCGCAGCCCTGAAGCGCCGACAGCTCGAATCCCTGCACATCGAGCTTCATGAGAGCCGGGTCCTGGATCATGTGCTCATCGACGCATGCCTCCAGGGTCGCGGTTTCCACGACTTCTCTGGATGCCTCCTCGGTGAGCGGATAATTATCGTGTTGCGCCTGAGCGAAGGGCAGCAGCGACGAGGACACGTCCCACCGCGACACATGCATGGTGGCGGATCCGGATTGCAGCGCAATGGCTTTGTTGAACAGCCTTGCGCGCGTGTCTGCACTGAAATTGCGCATCCAGGAGCGGGCCGGCTTGCGCAGCGGCTCGAACGAGAATATCTGTGCCTGCGGATACAGGCGCCGGATGCACAATGCGAACTGACCTCGATTGGCACCGATATCGACGACGGTGTTGAGCTCAAGTCCGGCCAGGATCCGGTCGTGTTCCGTCGAAGCAAACACGCGCGCACGCAACAGGGCTCTCCGGTATTCGGGTATCCACAGCACCCGCATTATTTTTGTAAGGATGTTCACCGGCTGTTCTTCCTGGTCAGGCCTGGTCTGCCCCGCCTAGTCTATGCCAACTTCTTGAGCCGGTAGCACAGCGCCCGCGGCGTAGGAGGTGAAAGGGGGTGGCGTCGCCCGCCAGTTCGAACATAATGCCCTTCGATCAATCTTCGCAAGGGATGCTCTGGTGACGGAAGTTGAAGCGCGGTCCGCTGGTCCGCGCACCTTGTTCTGGGTCGGCGCGATGGTGACCACCGCGATTCTGCTATGGACGCATCAAATGCGCCTCAGCGGCAACCTGCACGGCCTGGCAAACATATTCTTCGTCCTGTTTGCCTTTAACGACTACCCTGGCACCGTGTGCGCGTTGCTGATACTCGTGGGCGCGCTCTTGGGCTATCGGTGTCTCCCGGCGCGCGCGCTGCTGAAATGGGCCGGCAATCACCCCATGGCCATCGCGGTCATCACGGCAGCGCTGCTCGCGCTCGGCACCCTCGTCGTCTACCACAATCATCCGCTCGCCATGGATGAGTATGCCGCGTATTTTCAGAGCCGCGCTTTCGCGGCGGGCCGGCTGCACGGCAGATTTCCGGTCCCACTGCTGGATTGGCTCATCCCGCGTGGATTTCAGGACTTCTTTCTGAACGTCTCACCCGTCACAGGCAACGTGGCCGAGACCTACTGGCCGGGCTTTGCGCTGCTGCTCACACCTTTCACGTGGGCGGGCGTCCCGTGGCTGTGCAATCCCGTCGTCTCCGCGCTGACGCTTCTCGTCATCCATCGGCTTGCGCTCGAACTCACCGATGATCGCGAAGCGGCCGGCTTTGCGCTGCTGCTGACGATCGCCTCCCCCGTCATTTTCGCCGACGGCATCTCTTATTACTCGATGCCGGCCCACTTGCTCGCCAACTCGGTGTTCGCCCTGCTGCTCATCCGTCCGACTCCACTGCGCGCCGGTGCGGCCGGTGTCGTGGGTTCACTCGCGCTCGCACTCCACAACCCCGTGCCGCACACCCTGTTCGCCCTGCCTTGGCTGGTCTGGATCGCCACCCGTCAGGGTGGCATGCGGCTGCTTGCCTCGCTGATCGCAGGCTATGTGCCGCTTTGTGTGCTGCTGGGACTGGGCTGGTTTCTGTTCTCCGGGCACCTGTTGCGCGAAGGACTGGCGTCCGTCGCGGAACCGGTTGCGTCCATGGATCGCCTGCGGAGCATGCTCGCCGTCTTCTCGCTCCCCAATGCCACGGTGGTGCTTGCGCGCCTCATCGGGATCGCCAAGACATGGGTGTGGGCGGTCCCGGGACTGATGATTCTCAGCGTAGCCGGCGCGGTACGGTGGCGCCAAAACGCGCTGTGCCGGCTGCTCACTGCTTCGGCGCTGCTGACCCTTATTGGATACTTCCTCGTGCCCGTGGACCAGGGGCATGGCTGGGGGTATCGGTACTTCCATTCTGCCTGGATGGCCTTGCCGCTGCTGGCGACGGCTGCCCTGTTCAGCCCTGCGCCAAGCCCCGGGGAAAGCAGCTCCCCGACACGGTTATTTGAGGACGGCGAGACCAAATCCTTCGTTGCAGCCTGCATCCTTCTGACACTGGTCTTCGGAGTGGGCTTCCGCGCGTGGCAGATCCAGGGCTTCCTGGCCCGCGACTTGAGCCAGCTGCCGGAGTACCGCGGCACGGGGCAGCGGGTCGTCATTATTGACGGCAGGCTCTCCTTTTACGGGGCGGACCTGGTGCAAAATGATCCTTTGTTGCGCGGGAACGAGATCCGGATGTACAGCCATGGCGCGGCGGCGGACGAGCAGATGATGGCGCATTACTACCCGCAGTTTCACAGAGTGCATGCGGACCGCTACGGCACGGTGTGGACCCAATGAGCCGCGCCGAATATGTAACATGCCACTCGAACATGAAGGCTGATACATGAGCGTCGGGCCGAAAATCGCGGTGATAATTCCCTGTTTCAACGAGGGGCATTCCATCGCGGAGGTGGTCCGCGGATTTCAATCCGTGTTGCCGAGCGCCAAGATTTACGTGTTCGACAACAATTCGACCGATGAAACGGTCGCAATTGCCAGCGCCGCCGGAGCGGTGATACGGCGGGAAACGCTGCAGGGCAAGGGCAATGTCGTGAGACGCATGTTTGCCGACGTCGACGCCGATGCCTATGTCATGGCGGACGGCGATGCGACCTACGACCCCGGATATTCTGCCTCCATGTTGCAGCGGCTGTTCGAAGAGCGCCTCGACATGGTCGTTGGGACCCGGGTTGCCTCGCAAGTTGATGCCTATCGGCCGGGTCATCGCTTCGGCAATCGCCTGCTTACATTCGCGGTAGCAAATCTGTTTGGCGAGCGGTTCTCCGACATGCTGTCGGGATACCGCGTATTTTCGCGCCGCTTCGTGAAATCGTTCCCCGCCATGTCGAGCGGTTTTGAGATCGAGACCGAGCTCACTATTCACGCCTTGGAACTGCAGTTGCCGGTCGCCGAAGTTGCCACGCCCTACCGGATTCGGGTGACCGGATCCACCAGCAAGCTTCGTACCTATGTGGACGGCCTGAAAATAGTTCGCTTGATCGTGGTTCTATACAAGAACGAACGCCCCTTTCGATTTTTTTCCGCGATCGCGGGCGTGTTGGTTGCGGTGGCGCTGGCGCTCGGTATCCCGCTGGTTGTTACATTCATCAAGACCGGTCTGGTGCCGCGTCAGCCGACAGCGATTCTGGCGACGGGCTTGGTGCTTTTGTCCGCCCTTAGTTTCGTCTCCGGACTGATCCTCGACACGGTGACGCGAGGACGTCGGGAAATGCGCCGCCTCGCCTATCTGGCCGTGCCGCCGCCGGAACCCTGAGCGGCCTCGAACGCGGACGCGCTGATCGGGGCGAGAATTCGTTTGCGGTACACCGTGCCGTAGAGCCCGGCCGCCGTCACGGCATACGCGACGGTCGTTGCCGTCACCAAGCCGAATGCCCCCGCATGAATCGCTGCAATGATTTTCGTGGGTACGGCGACAACGCAAAAGCAGATTACGACGATTACCTGTTCCCGAACGATGCCCGTTCCATTGAGGTACATGCTGAGCACGGTGCCCGCAGACTCGAACAGCGTCCACGCGGCGAAGGCAGCCAGCAGCAGCCAGGGCACGGCAATCGTGTTCTCGGTCCAAAAAGCCGCAATCCACTGACCGAAGAACAGCAGCACTATCGACAGGCCGACCGCCACGGTCGTGCTGAGCAATAGGCTGTGCAACAAGGTCTTGCGGATGAAGCCGCGATCGCCCTTCGCATGGGCATCGGCATAGGCCGCCCAGAGCGGGCCGTTCAAGACCAAGACCGGCTGCGATGCAAACAGGAACAGCCGTTGCGCGACGGCGAACGCCGCCACATCGGATGCACCGACAACGCCTGCGAGCAGGAAGCTATCCCCGCCCCATCCGATCATCGTCCCGATCTGCAGGATCAGGAACAGGGCGCTCGTGGTCAGCAGCGCCTTGCGTTCGTGCACCATGCTGGGGAATCCAAGGTGGAAATTCAGCTGCCGGCGCCGATACAGCAATCCCACCACCAGAACGAGAGTAACCACGGATTGCGTGCCGATGCCCGCCAGCAGCAGGGCACTGACGCCGGGCGCATGCTGCACTGTCAACCACATCGCGGGGCACGCCAGCAGGGCGGCGATCGCGGCGATGATCTGCGCCTCGTGGGAGCGCTGTTGACCTATCAAGATCTTCAGCATCCCGCCCGAAAAGATGTTGAGGCCGAACAGAACGCTGTACACAAGCGCGGCGGTACGCGTTTCGCTCCCGGATGCCGGACTGGAGAGATGGAAAAGGGCGGTCCACGGAATCCACGCGCCCGCCGCAGCCAGCAGCGCCGTCGCGGCGAGCCCGATCGCCGCGAGCCAGGAGATTCCGCCCATGATCACCAGCGAGAGTTGTCGCGCGTCTTGTTTGGCGGTCGCGTGCGCCACGCGGTTGACCAGCGCATTGCCGACACCCAGGTCGAGAAACGACAGCATGATCGTCAAACTGGAGAAGGTGGCCCAAATTCCGAACCGTTCGCGGCCCAATACCGGTGCGGTCCAGCGCACCGACAACACGATCAGCGCAACACCGGTCAACCGGGAGACAGCGGTCGAGATTGCACCCAACGCTGCGAGGCGGTACCTCTCGGCGGCACGACCTGCTTCATCTCCAGAGGGGAACGGCTGCAGCCGTAAATATCGAACATAGGCTGCCAATGCGGCTAGCCGCTGAACCGTTCTCACATGCGTGGCCTTATTCTGCTAAGTATAGTATAGCGCCATGTCATCTAGCGCCATGTCGAGAAGTTCCCTGAACATGTTCTTTCGGCGCTTGAAGATTTCTCTATCCGCCGGCTGCAAATTTCTTAAGCAAGGGACGCGCAGCCTTTTGGGTCTGAAGACCGAATACCGTTACCGCAACTTCTCCATCCGGCTTCCCGCGGGTCATCTGCTGCCGTTTTATCAATCCATGCATCGAACCTACGATAGATTCCTGCCGCAACTGGTTCGCCACCTGGAACCCAACTCGACGGTCATCGACGTCGGCGCGAACTGCGGCGATACACTGGCCGGCATGTACGACTCCAACGATCGGTTGAGCTACATATGCGTGGAGCCGGACGGCGTTTTCTTCGAGTACTTGAGCGAGAATGCCCGACGCATGCGGGATTCGAACCCCGGCGCTTCGATCCGCCTGCATAAGGCGCTGGTGGGCAAAGGCGTGAGCCAGGCCGCGCTCGAGGGATCCGGCGGGACCAAACACGCCGTGCAAGTCGACGGGCCGCTGCCGGTCGCCAAGTCGATGTTCTCGGTGACGCTGGATAGCCTGCTGCTGCCGATGGCGTCGGGCCGCGTGGAGCTTCTCAAGTCCGATGTCGACGGCTTCGATTTCGACGTCCTCGATTCCGCCGCGAACCTCATCGCGCAGCACCTTCCGATCTTGTTTTTTGAGTGCTACTTTGACGATCTGCAACAGAAGCACGGGTACCAGAAAACCATCGCGGCACTTCAGCAAGGCGGGTATTGCACTTGGATCATCTTCGACAATTACGGTGATGTCGTTTTGCAGACCAGGGAGATCGATGCCGTGTTCCAGTTGTTCGATTACGTCGATCGACAAAACGCCGGCCATATGACCCGCACGATTCACTATTTTGACCTCTTGGCCGGCACCGAACGGCACGCGGCGCTGTTGACGACGGTGGTCTCCGACTACCTCGCGGCCCATGTCTGACGGACGCACCTCTCCGGGCGATGAACCCTGCCGGCTCTGCGACGGGCATCTCGTTGCGCAATTCAGCAGCCTCGTGTTGCACAAATACGAGGTGCGGTATTTCGAATGTGATCGGTGCGGCTCCTTGCAGACGGAGGTTCCCCACTGGCTCGGTGAAGCCTACGGATCGAATCTGTCGAGCCTCGACACCGGCGCCGTGCAGCGCAATTTGCAGAATCTCGCGGCCGCCTACCTCGTCTCGAAATTATTCAGGGTCCGCGATGCGCTCGACATTGGCGGAGGTGACGGCCTCCTGTGCCGCCTGTTGCGCGATTACGGCGTGAATTGCTACGTGAAGGACAAGTACGCGGTCCCGACCTACAGCCAGGGATTTTCCGAACCCGATTTCGCCGCCCCGAATCTGCTTCTGGCATTCGAGGTGCTCGAGCACTTCGCGGATCCCGCGCGAGAATTGGCGGATCTGTTTCACTCGCGGCCCGCTGTTTTACTGGCGAGCACCGCGATCTACAGCCGGCAGCGGGCGGACTGGTGGTACCTGGCGTGCGAGTCCGGACAACACGTGTTCTTCTACAGCGCGAAAGCCGTGCGGATGATTGCCGAGCGATTCGGCTATTCGAACGCGACAAGCGGGGGGTTTTTGCTGTTCGTCCGCAAGCCGCACCATGCGGTCTTGAAGATTTTTATCGCCAGACTGCTCCTGAGTCGCGTGCTGTGCCGCCTGCTTCGCGGCCTCATCCTGATCATGCCCGCTCCCGGAGTCTGGCGGGATCACCTATCCGCCAAGTCGAAGTGACTCAAAGCGCTTCCATGACCCCCGTCTCCACAGCCGCTGCGGTTGGCGCAGCGAGCGAGGCGCCGAAATATAAATTGGAATAGTGCTTTCTGGCTCGCGAAAAATTCGCATCGTAAGGAACAGATATTTTTTTCTCGTCGCGCCGAATACGGCATTTATCGCCTCGAGAATGAAATAGTCGTTGCCGTCGATGTCGATGGACAGGATGCCGAGGTCCTCGTCAAAGCCGCTCTCGGCCAGAAAATCGTTGATATTGTCCTTGGTGATGAATGCGTCCGGCGTCAATATGGTATTTCCAATAGAAATACGAGCTTTTCAATTTCTGCAATGCGCTTTTGAATTTGTTCATCACGACTTGTGGCGATTTCATAGTTTTACCGCGCGAACCACCGCTCGTGAGGGCAACGGCCGAAGCGAATCTCGGAAAGTGACTGCAGGGTCTTGACCAATACCATGAGTGCAGCTTTCGCGCCACCGACCTCGGCCGACAGATGACGATAGATTTCCGAGGAGCCGAGACACACGGCACCCAACCCTGCGTTGGCGGCGCCGCCGGCCTGCATGAATGCGATGTCCACGCCGACGATGCGGGTCGACGGTCGGAATCGGCGCTCCATGTCATAGTACTGATTGACGTCCGCCGCCAACCGTAGCCGGGCGTCGAACCCTCCTACCGCCTGCAGCAGACGTCGCTTGGAAAACTGCGCTTGATGCACCGGATACATCCCGAATCCTCGGACCCGTCCGAGGAGGCGCGGCACACGACGATGCCGCCACAAGCCCACGCGTCCAACGTCACCCATGGCGGCATCGCCGACGATCAGGTCCGGGTTGTCGGCGCCGCCGCGAGCGCACCCCGTGAGCGCCAACGCCAGGGAATCACGCGCCACCAGGAAATCGTCCGCGTTCAGGAACAATACGTATTCCCCACGAGCCGCCGCGAGGCCCTTGTTCATGGCGTCGAAAATGCCTTTGTCGGGCTCATAGATGCGTACGATGCGCGGATCGCGCTGCGCCCAGCGATCGATGATCGCCCGGGTGGCGTCGCTTGATCCGCCGTCGACGCATATATGCTCGACGCCGAAGTCCGCCTGCTGCTGGGCGACCGAGGCAAGCGTTTTCTCCATGGTGGCCGCCGCGTTCAGGCTCACGGTGACGATCGAAAGCAGGAGGTCCATGGGTACGGTACTCAATCAGGCACAAAATACTGCAAGTGAAGTACTTGCGAATGCCGCCTCGTGCATAATGACAAGTTTACACAAGACCTCTGCTAATGCACTCGTCGAACTCCGGATTTCAATCGAAATTCGCCACCCTCTCCCTTGCCCTGATGCTGGCGTCGCTGTGGTTGGCCATGCATGGCTACCACGGTCTCACGGGTGACGGACAGATCTACGCGTTTCAGGCGTTCGCGAGACTTCACCCCCAGCTCACCACCGACCTCTACTTGCAGAACACCTCGCAGGATCAGTTCACGTTGTTCTCGCCGTTGTATGCATGGTGCATTGGTCTGCTGGGGTTGGAGAACGCGGCTCGCCTGCTCACCCTGTTGTTTACCCTTTGGTTCTTGGCGGCGGCCTTTAGCTTCGCGCGCGCGCTCACCGATCGCGACGCCGCCTGGCTGGCGGTCGCGCTGCTATTGATCGTCGCGGGAGATTTTGGCGCGTCCGGCGTGTTCCGGATTTTGGATCCCTTCTTGACGGCACGCCTCCCGGCCGAAGCCATGATTTTGACCGCGCTTGCCTGTCACGTCCGCGGGATGAAGCGGCTCGGTGTATTGCTGGCGCTGGCGGCACTGCTCGTCCACCCTTTGATGGCCCTGCCCGGATTGCTGTTGTTGATTTGCCTCTGGCTGCCGGCTGGTGTGAGCGTCGTTGGCGCGATCGGCGGCGTGGTCGCGATTCTTCTCATTGCGATCGCCGCAATCGAGTTGCCGTCGCAGCCGCTGAGCATCATGGATGCCCCCTGGCTGCACGTGGTGCGGGAGCGGTCTGAGTTTTTATTCTTGCAGCTCTGGTCAGTTCGCGATTGGGCGGTCAACGCGCAGCCGTTCATATACCTGGCGTTTACCGCAGTCGCCACCGCGGACGAACGAGTACGCAAGCTCTGCGCCGCGGCGGCGCTGGTGGGAGCCGCCGGGTTGGCGGCAGCGTGCATCGCCGGCCTCATCGGCCCGGTCGCGATATTGGTGCAAGCTCAATGCTGGCGATGGGTTTGGATCGGCGTGTTCCTCAGCGTGGTGCTGCTTCCATTCACGGCCTTGCAGGCGTGGCGCGATGAAAAGTGCGGCCCGCTGTGCGCGCTATTGCTGGTGTCGGGTTGGACATTGCCCGGGGCCGGTGGCACGGCATGTGTAACCCTTGCGTTGCTGCTGTGGCTGTTGCGGGAGCGTATCAGCGCACCTCTGGCCGCTCAGCTTCGATGGGTAGCCGTGGCGGTCGGCATCGGCGTCATGGCATGGAATTTGACCGCCTTTGGCATGGCGCAGGTACAGAACCTGTCGGCGTTGAAATCCCTGGCCGCACTGCTCGGCGCGCTGGTCTGGTGGGCGATCCGAACCCACCGCGCGGCGCGGGCGCAGCTAGTGATTTCGGCCATGCTCGCCGCATTTTCGATGCTTATTTTTCCCGCGGCCTTCACCCAAGCCCACACGCTGGCCGCCGCCGCCGACATCGATGAGTTCGCGGATTGGCACAAGCTCATTCCGCCCGCCAGCACGGTTCTGATTGCGCCGCCGCGTGATGTGGGCGCGTTTGTTTGGTTCACTCTGGCCCGGCCCAATTACCTGGCTCTGGATCAATCGGCCGGCGTGGTCTTTTCGCGCGCCACCGCACTCGAAGTTGAACGTCGTTCGCAAGTACTGCTGCCTCTCATGGATCCAGACTGGAACATATTGACCAGCCTGCAAGCCAGGTCCGGCGGCGGCCGCCAGAAAGCAGCACCCACGCGTCCGCTGACTCCTGAGAAGCTGGTCCAGGTCTGCGCCGACCCGCAGCTTGGGTTTGTCATTTCCCGCAAAGATGTCGGATTCCATCCCGTGCGTCACGACCATGCCGGAATTTGGCGGGATTGGAATCTCTATGACTGCCGGAACGTACGCTCGGCGCAGCCGGCATCATGAAGACCGTCGTTCAGGAAGCAACCCGATATGCTGCCGTGTCCGCGTGCGCGTTCGTGGTCGACATCACGGTCTTGTTCATCCTGGTCCACTATTTTTCCTGGTGGTATGTTGCGGCCGCGACCGCGTCCTTCGTGGTCGGTTTGCTCCTCGGCTACGTGCTGTCGGTCACCCTGGTGTTCAAGTACCGCCGGCTCAGTGACCAGCGCCTCGAGTTTGTGAGTTTCGCGGGCATCGGGGTGGTTGGAGTAGCCGTCAACGCCGCCGCCATCTACTCCGGCGTCAAGATTCTCGGGTTGCACTACCTCCTCGCCAAGATTGGGGCGGGCGGATTTACCTTCCTTTGGAATTTTGTGGCGCGCCGTCAGTTTCTTTTCGTCCAACGCCGCCCGCATTGAATCGCCATGTCTGCCACCGACAAACAGCCGAAGATTGCCGTCATCGCCGGCGCCGGGCCTGCCGGCCTGACGGCCGCCCTGGAGCTGTTGCGGCGCTCCGAAATCACACCCCTCGTCATCGAGACCGACGCCCGGGTGGGTGGCATTTCCAAGACGATCAATTACCGCGGCAATCGCATGGACCTGGGCGGTCACCGGTTCTTTTCCAAGTCCGATTGGGTCATGCGGTGGTGGCAGGAGATCCTGCCGGTGGCCGAGGGCCAATCACACTCATCGCGCGCGCTGCGCATACATTACCAGGGCCAATCGCGTGATCTTGGGCTTGAGGAACTGGCGCCGGCGTCCTCCGACGCCGTAATGCTGATTCGCCGGCGACTATCGCGAATCCTCTACAGGCGCCGATTCTTCGACTACCCGCTGACCCTGAATGCTAGCACGGTCAAGAATCTAGGCCTCCTCGAGGCCTTCAAGATCGGATTGAGCTACGGCCACGCGCAACTCAGGTCCCGATCGCCTGAGACAACCTTGGAAGACTTTCTCATCAACCGCTTCGGAAAGCGTTTGTACCGAACCTTCTTCAAGGACTACACGGAGAAGGTTTGGGGAGTGCCATGCGCGGAGATTTCGGCGCAATGGGGTGCGCAGCGCATCAAAGGTTTGTCGATTGCGAAGGCCATTGCGCACGCGCTGACGGTCCCGTTGCGCAGCGGCGCCGACGCCGCCCAGAAACGCACGGAAACGAGTTTGATAGAGCGATTTCTGTATCCAAAATTCGGGCCGGGTCAGATGTGGGAGGAAGTTGCCCGGCGCGTCACCGCGCTGGGGGGGTCGATTCACTTGCGGCAACGCGTGGTCGCCGTGGAGCGTGCCGCCGACAGAATCGTCAGCGTCGACGTGTTCGACGAGACTGCCGGCGCAGTGCGGCGTATCCCTTGCGACTACTTTCTCTCGACCATGCCCGTCAAGGAGCTGATCGCGATGTTGCGGCCCGAAGAGGCGCGCCTTGCGCGGATTGCCGCCGATCTTCCCTACCGAAGCTTCATGACCGCGGGCCTGCTGCTGCGAAGCATGCGAGGTCGCCCGGCCCCGCCCGACAATTGGATCTACGTGCAGGAGCCCGATGTGCGCATCGGCCGCCTGCAAATCTTCAACAATTGGAGCCCCGCGCTGGTTGCTGATCCAGGCACCGTCTGGCTCGGCCTGGAGTACTTCTGCGACCAAGGCGACGACCTGTGGAGCATGGAAGATGCGAAATTTCTGGACTTCGCCGCCGGCGAACTCGAGACGATCGGCCTCATTGAGCGCAAAGATGTGATCGACGGCACTCTTGTCCGGGTTGCCGGCGCATATCCTGCGTACTTTGGCGCGTACCGCCAATTTGGCGATTTACGCAATTATATGGACCGGTTTTCCAACCTATATCCGATCGGCAGAAACGGAATGCACCGGTA
The DNA here is from genome assembly GCA_963811115.1 of uncultured Gammaproteobacteria bacterium. GTDB lineage: Bacteria > Pseudomonadota > Gammaproteobacteria > Steroidobacterales > Steroidobacteraceae > Bog-1198. Next base: position 485,673 of record CAWEQB010000012.1, on the reverse strand, counting down.
CAACAACCAGGACCACTCCATGCTCACCGCCAACGCCGCGGTTGACTCGATCATGGGAGATGCCCCGAAGCAGGCCATCTGGAGCATCAACACCGAAGAGTCCTATCACGAAGAGTCTGCCGTCGATGAACTTCGCCATGCGGATTCTTGATGTCCCCTCGATCTTTCATATCAAAGCAGCACCCTATCGATCGTACGTGTACGCCGCGTGCACGGTCTTGGCGGTTACCTTGAACTATACCTTCGGCAAGGAAATGGCGTGGGACCTGCTGCACTACCATTTTTATCCCGGGTTCAGCGCGCTCAACGATCGCTTTGAACAAGACTATTTTGCGGCCGGGTCCCCAATTCATATTTCAATCCGTACGCCTACGTGCCATTTTATATCCTGGTGAAACTCGGTATGCCAGGACCTCGCGGTGGGCACCGTGCTGGCGATGTTTCACAGCGTAGTCCTGTGGCTCACTTATGAACTCGCGTGCAGGTATCATCCGTCGGAGGACCGCAAGGAGCGCTTCTCTTCGGCTTGTGCGCCACCATCCTTGCGTTCATGAATCCCATTCTGCTGCAGCAAATCGGCTCGAGCTTTTCGGACATCACTACCGCCGCGCTTGGTGCTCGGCGGATGGCTGCTTCTTGATTCAAGCCATTCAACACCCGAGCACGAGATTGCGTGATTTTTGCCGCCATCCTGATCGGGTTTGCGACGGCATTAAAGCCAACCAACGGTCTATACGCGGTCGCTGCATTCTTTCTTAGTGGCCTTTCTGCCTGTACCGTTTGCTCGGTCGACTTCGTGCATTTGTTCTATTTTGGTGCGACGCTCGGATCAGTTTCGTGATCACTGCCGCGCCGTGGTCTTTTCGCTTGGCACGAAATTGTTCGGAAACCCGATGTTTCCGTTGCTGAACAATGTGTTCAAATCGCCCGAGATTGCTACCTTCGTCATCGCAAAGCCTATCGCTTCATCCCCGATTCACTGACGGAGGCCCTCCCGCGCCCGTTCGCGATGACTGGCACCGGCGCATGATTCACGAGGAACTCGTCGGCTCCGGACATACGTTACGCCTTGTTGCTGCTAGGTATTTCCTGATATCCGTCATTGCTTGGTATTGGCGTGCGCGGAGCAGTCCGCTGATTGATCCTGTCCGAATCCGCCCTCCAAATCGGCCACTCGCGCGCTCGCGGCTCTTGGGTGTCGGTTTACTCTGACGCTTGGATCGTGTGGTTGATCTATTCCGGAAATAGCCGCTATTTCATCCCTATGGCAGTGCGTGCCGCCGTACTCGCGGTCGCGCTTTTGTTTCGTCTGTTGGTCAATCATCTCTCTCGGCCGCAATGGCATATTGCTCGCCCTGTTCGTCGACCAAGGGGCCAGCTTGCTCTGGGAACCGAATATCGCTGGAATCCGGCGCCCTGGGATGGGCGCTGGTTCAATGTCGAAGTTCCGGAGAGGCTCGCCCGGCAGCCGAATCTCTATTTGTCGATTGGTCATGCATCGTCCAATTCCTTCATCGTTCCGTTCCTTGCCAAAGGGATCTGGCTCGTCAATTTCTGCCGGCGGCTACGCGCTCGGCCCTGACGGCGCCAATGCATCTCGCGTCAGAGCCATGATAAAACGTCAGCACGCCGCACCTGCGCGTTCTCGTGAGCGGCGAACGAGATCTTACGAAGACTGCGCGCTGCGCGAGCCACGTCAATCCGATGTTGACGATGCTCTGCGCACCGTTCGGTCTTCGCGTCGACATGAGCGATTGCGAAACGATCACCGTGCGGGGCTTGCGGCCGACGGTGCTGGCGACCATTGGAAAGCTCCATCCCGGCGCCGATGCAGCCCCGGCAAGCGGTACACGAGTCTATCTGTCAAGCTGCCACCTCGTGGCTGATACCGGTGATGAGTCGGGGGAAATGGCGGCGCGCCGAGCCGTCGATGTGTGTTGGATCGCTTGGAAGATGCGTGCCCGGCTCTGTTTCAACCCCGCGCCCTCAAACCGAACACGTCAATCAGGTGTGGCTGCGAAGTACGGTGCCACCGATTTGACGGCTTGGTCGGCGGGACGTCAAGTTCGTCTCCGCTATCCGCATACTCGGGATGTCTTTGTCGGACAGGAAGAGCTGGGCGAAGCAACCCCTGCCGCTCGAGTGCGGCGCCTAAATGGCATCTACTTTGCCAGGTTGCCGCAAGCCGGACCATGAATATAGCCGATGTTGGAATCGATGGTACGACCATGACAGCCCGCAAGTAGGTCGCCGAACCTGGGCGATGCATTCCGCCGCACCGCGTGGGTCAGCCACGGCTCGGTGAAGTTTCTGCAGCCGTCCCTGGGGGGGGATGTTTTTTATCTTGGTCCCGCAGCCGACTTGATCAAGGGACCCATCGGGATCCGGTGCGGCCGACGCAACGGGCGATATTTTGCGAGTTTACCCGAACCGGCGGCAAGGCCGTAGACGTACGTTCGCGTCACCGGCACACGCTACAATAGGAATATGCCGAAACCCGCTGTCTTGGTAGTCGACGACGAACCGGATCTTTGCGAATTGCTGTCAATCACGCTGCAGCGGATGGACCTTGATCCGCGAATGGCACACAACGTCGCGGACGCGCAGCGTCTGCTCAAGACCGAACATCTCGATTTGTGCCTGACCGACATGCAGCTGCCCGACGGCGATGGCTTGGAACTGGTCAAATGGATCCAGCAGTATTCGCCAAGCGTGCCGGTGGCGGTGATTACCGCTCATGGCAACATGGAGACTGCGGTGCGCGCTCTCAAATTGGGCGCATTCGACTTTGTGTCCAAACCCCTGGACCTCGCGGGTTTGCGCAAGTTGGTGGCGAGTGCCATCAAGCTGTCGGGAACCCAGGACAGCGATACCAGCGTATTCGGTCCGCGCTTGCTTGGAACGTCCGCGGCCATGCAGTACTTGCGCGACATGATCGCACGAGTCGCCCGCAGCCAGGCGCCGGTGCATATTTTCGGCGAATCCGGCACCGGCAAGGAATTGGTGGCGAAGCTGATCCACGAATCGGGTCCGCGGCGCGACGGCCCCTTCGTGCCGGTCAATTGTGGCGCCATACCGACGGAACTCATGGAAAGCGAGTTGTTCGGTCACAAACGCGGCAGCTTCACCGGCGCGGTGAGCGACAAGCGAGGCCTCATTCAATCCGCCGAGGGCGGCACGCTGTTTCTTGATGAGATCGCCGACTTGCCTCTCCATATGCAGGTAAAGCTGCTGCGCGTCATCCAGGAAAAGGCGGTGCGGCCGCTGGGCGAGCAGCTCGAGGTCGGCGTCGATGTGCGAATCCTGTCTGCCACGCACAAGAACCTCTCGGCACTGGTTGCCGAGGGAAAATTCCGTGAAGACCTGTTCTATCGCGTGAATGTCATCGAGTTGCGAGTGCCGTCGTTGCGCGAAAGACCGCACGACGTGCCGGAACTCGCTGAGACCATACTGCGGCGGCTGGGACGACGCATGAAGATTTCGCCGCCGATGCTCGGCAAGGATGCTCTGGCGGCGTTCGAAAGCTACCCTTTCCCGGCAATGTGCGCGAACTCGAAAACATTCTCGAGCGCGCGATTACTCTGAGCACCAGCGGAGAAATAACGCGCCGGCGATATCCAACTGCGGCCAACCCGCGGCGACGGACCCGCCGTCGCCAATACATCCAAGGTGGGGGAGCACTGGGGAATCATCTGGAAGATATCGAACGAGATGCCATTTGCAAAGCACTGGAACAATCTCGATATAACAAGACGGCGGCCGCGAAGGCCTTGGGCATGTCGTTCCGGGCATTGCGGTACCGCATTAAGAAGCTGGGCATCGAATGAGCACTTTCGTGACTCAAAGCACAATAGCGGTATTGTGTGATTATGTAATAGTCAAATATGGACGATCACCCCTCATGCCTCGAGACTTTGGACGCAAAACGATGATTCTTGCGTGGTTAAACGGGCGCGAAGCCGCCGAAATCGGCGCTGCTTTAGCCGACGAATTTGCGCCGCGGACCGAATCCGCCGTCACGCAACGTTCACCGCGAGGCAGCGCTCCGGCTCGATGGAGCAGTTGTTGCAGCGTGCCGACAACGAAGTGCGCCCTTTGCAGCTGAACTTTTATAAAGAAAGCAAAATTCGCGAATTCCTTCAAATGGCGGCTGATCGAGAACGGCGTGGAACGGGAGATCGCCGATGAGGTGACTCAGTCGTTGGTGCTGCATCTTGCACAGAGTCAGCCTGCCGCCGAAGAGTCAGAATTCGGCGAGGCCCCGGCCCGCCGCCCTGACAAGTCCAAGGCTAACAATCTCTTCGCCGCGGCAATAAATTCTTTGAGCAAGGCGCCTATGCCGAGGCCGCTGCGCTTTATGAGGAAGCGGTCGAGCTTGACCCCTCGCATGCGGAGGCGCTCAATAATCTCGGCTCGTCGCTGTCCCATCTAGGCCGCTATGAAGAGGCAGAGCTGTGCTTTCGCCAGGCGATAGCGGTAGAGCCGAATTTCCCTGATCCGTATAGCAATCTTGGAAATTTGCTTCGGAAAAGACCAATTTTGCCGATGCCGAAGTCTTTCTGCGGCGCGCCCTTAAGTTGAGGCCGAACTTCATCGACGCGAGGATCAACCTCGGATTGACTCTCGTGCTTCTTGGGCGCCTGCGCGACGCCAGGGCGTGCTTTGCAAAGGCGCTGAAGGCCGCCCCTCGCAATGTCCACGCGTTGTTCGGGATGGGGCAAATCGCCATGTTGGAGGGTCGATTCGAAGAGGCCGACGCGATATTCAAGCGCATTATCGACATTGATCCAAAGATGCCGACTGCCTGGGCGGCGCTGCCGGCACTCGCAAGATGACGAACGCCGATGGCGACTGGTTCAAGTGCGCGGAAGCGTTCGCGAAGAGCGGCATCCCCCCGTTGGAAGAAGCGAATTTGCGCTTTGCCTTGGGCAAATACTGCGACGATGTCAAAGATTTTGCGCAGGCTTTTCAGAATTTCAAGCGCGGCAATGAGTTATTGAAGACTACGGCGGCAGGAATATGACCGGCAAAAGCGCTCGCATCTCATTGACGATTTGATTCGGATTTATTCTCGGGAGGCGATCTCGACAATTGGGCCCGCAGGATCGTCCTCGGCGAAGCCCGTCTTCGTGGTCGGGATGCCGCGCTCGGGCACGTCCCTTGCCGAGCAAATCATCTCTTCGCATCCGGCGGCATACGGAGCCGGAGAATTGCATTTTTGGGATCGCTCTGATTCGGCGACGGATCGGGGATAACGCAGGGTATTTTAGCGAGCCGGCCCGGCTTAAAGCTGGCCGAGAATTATCTGCGCATTCTGGAGGGTCTCTCCGCGGGGCGTCGCGCGTCGTCGACAAGGCGCCTGTGAACTCCGATTTTCTGGGATTGATCTACTCGGTGTTCCCCAACGCTCGCGTTATCTACATGCAGCGAGACCCCATCGATACCTGCCTTTCTTGCTATTTCCAGCATTTCTTGGCGGGACTCAACTTCACATTCGATTTGTCGGACCTCGCCCACTACTACCGCGAACACCAGCGGATCATGGCGCATTGGCGCGCCGTACTGCCGCCCGGGTTTATTCTTGAGGTGCCTTACGAGGAATTGGTCGACCGACCAAGAGTCCTGGTCGCGCAAAATGCTGGAGTTCATCGGTCTCGAATGGGACGCGCGGTGCCTGGAGTTCCATACGAACGAGCGGCAGGTGACCACTGCCAGCGCCTGGCAGGTGCGGCAGAAGATTTACAAGAGTTCCGTGGCTCGCTGGCGCAACTACGAGAAATTCATCGGCCCGCTGAAGGCTCTGGAAAGTAACCCCGCTACTGACAAATTTCGTCACTAGTCGACGTAGCGTGTCCTCCCTGACGCTGCCGGAACGACGCAAATATGTCAATTCTTCCGTCGATAATCTCCCTCATTCATTCAATATATTCATGTACTTACGTGAAATACGCAGCGATGGCATGATGCATGCTTATTCCCTGTCACGGGCGCAAGCCGTGGTTCGAGCAAGTTTTAAATTTCGTGTTCATCTTCAGGAGTAAAAATGCTTAACAAAATGCAAAAGGGTTTCACGCTCATCGAATTGATGATCGTGGTTGCCATCATCGGTATCTTGGCCGCGATCGCCATCCCGGCGTATCAGGACTACACCATCCGCGCGAAAGTCACAGAAGGCCTGAATCTTGCCGACTCGGCGAAAACTGCGGTTGCCGAATCATGGCAGTCCGGCGGCACGACGGGACTCGACTGCGGCCGCGACCTCTTGGGCCGCCGGCTGGGTACGCGACCAAGTATGTCAAGGACATCGCGGTCTCGACCACCACTGGGGCCATCTCGGTAACCTATGATAACGTTGCCATCCCGCAGTTGGGTGCCGCCACCCTACTGGTGCTGACACCGTCCATCCAGAAGAACGCGTTGCCGACCACCATTGCAGGCAATATTGACTGGTCCTGCGCGTCGGTGGTCAACGCAACTGCCACGGCGCAGGCCTTCCCTTCAACGCGGGCACCATTCTGGCCAAGTACGTTCCGACCAACTGCAAGTAATGACGATTGCCTGCCGGCGGTCGTTCCGCCGGGCAAGGCACCAGAAGCCCCTCGCATGAGGGGCTTCTTCTTTTGGGGCCCGTACGGCGACAAGCCCCGTTAGGAAGGCTCATTTTGCGATCAATGTCACGAGCCCTGGCGGCGCCAATGTGCGACTATTCAGGGATGATTTGACAATTGCTCAGCTAGCTACCGATAGTTAGACTGGAAGCAAGGGCGTGGGGTTTACTGTAAGTCCATGAATGATAACGCAATAGCTACGATTGGCGGCACCGGCCGCGTGGCATTGGGCGGCCTTGCGCAGCGCCTGGTCCAAGACGGGCTATTGGACGAACAGTCCATGCAGGATGCCATTGCGCGGGTCGAAGGAAAAGCGCCTCAATCTGGTAACGCATCTGGTGGCAGTCGAACCTGGCGACGGCACGCGATATCGCCATTTCCGCCTCTAACGAGTTTGGCGTGCCTCTGCTGGATTTGGATGCGGTGGCGCCCGATATGGACGCGATTCGCGCCGTAAGCGACAAACTCCTGCAGAAGCACCGGGTATTGCCGCTGATGAAGCGCGGCAAGCGTTTGTTCCTGGCGGTCGCGGACCCGACCAATCTGCACGCGCTGGATGAAATTCGCTTCCAGACCTCGATGAGCATCGAGTTCGTCGTGGTCGAGGACGACAAGCTGCAAGCGGCGGTCGGCAAGGCCATGGATCAGGCTGAAGCGGCCATGCCGAACTTGACCGATGACGACTTCGATCTCGAGAATCTCGAAGTCACCGGCGGCGATGAGGATCCCAATGCGGACGCACTGGGCCGCGACGACGTCGAAGACGCCCCGATCGTGCGCTTCGTCAACAAGATCTTGCTCGATGCCATCAAGAAAGGCGCATCGGACATTCACTTCGAGCCCTACGAAAAATCATTCCGCATCCGCACGCGCTTGGATGGCGTACTCAAGGAAGTTGCCGTACCGCCGGTGCAATTGGCCGTGAAAATCGTCGCCCGCCTCAAGGTCATGGCGCGGCTGGATATCGCGGAGCGCCGCGTGCCGCAGGACGGCCGCATCAAAATGCGGCTGTCGAAGACCCGAGCGATCGATTTTCGCGTCAGCACCTGCCCGACGCTATTCGGCGAGAAGGTGGTCACGCGTATTCTGGACCCGTCCAGCGCCATGTTGGGCATCGACGCGCTGGGCTATGAACCGCTGCAGCGCGAGATGTACCTCAAGTACCTGGCCAAACCGCAGGGAATGATCCTGGTGACGGGCCCTACCGGCAGCGGTAAGACGGTGTCGCTATACACCGGCCTCAACATCCTGAATACCGAGGACTGCAATATTTCCACCGCCGAGGACCCGGCAGAAATCAATCTTCCCGGCATCAATCAAGTCAACGTCAACAACAAAGTAGGGCTGACGTTTGCCTCCGCCCTGCGCGCGTTCCTGCGGCAAGACCCCGATGTCATCATGGTCGGCGAAATCCGCGACTTGGAGACCGCCGAAATTGCGATCAAAGCCGCGCAAACCGGCCACTTGGTGCTATCGACCCTGCACACCAACGATGCCCCGCAGACCCTGACGCGACTGGTCGACATGGGCGTCAAGCCCTATGCCATTGCGACGTCGGTGAGTCTCATCATCGCGCAGCGGCTGGCACGCAAATTGTGCAACAACTGCAAACAATTCATCGATATCCCCTCCGGAAGCCTTGAAGAAAGAGGGATTCGAGCCGGCCGACATCGAAGCCGGATTCAAAATATTCAAGGCGGTCGGCTGCGGCCAATGCACCGACGGCTACAAGGGCCGTATGGGGATTTATCAGGTGATGCCTGTCACCGAACAAATCGGCCGCATCATCATGCAGGGCGGCGGCGCCATGGATATCAATGATCAGGCCACTAAGGACGGCATTTGGAATCTGCGTCGTTCAGGTTTGCAAAAGGTCAGAGCCGGTGTGACCAGTTTGGAAGAAGTGAACAGCGTTACCATTGATTAGCAAGTAACTGCGAGGATCGACTTATGGCGATATCGGCGGCAGCAAGCAAGAAAGAAACCCAATTCCTCTGGGAAGGCAAGGACAAGCGCGGCAATAAAGTTCGCGGCAAGTCGCTTGCGGCGAACGAAGCGACACTGCGAGCCGACTTGCGGCGGCAAGGCGTGGCAGCCACTCGCGTCAAGACGCAAAGCAACGCGTTTCGGTTCCGGCGGCAAGGTATTGCCCGAAGACATCGCAGTATTTGCACGGCAACTCGCGACCATGATGGCGGCGGGCATTCCCATGGTGCAGGCCTTCGAGATCATAGGTAACGGCCATGAAAAACCCGCCGTGCAAAAACTGGTTCTCGACGTCAAGTCGACTATCGAAGGCGGCAGCACTCTGCATGAGTCGCTCGCCAAGCACCCTCTGTATTTTGACGATCTGTTTGTGAATCTGGTCCAGGCGGGCGAACAGGCCGGTGCGCTCGAGACCCTTCTCGATAAGATCGCGACGTATAAAGAAAAGACCGAAGCGCTGAAGAAGAAGATCAAGAAGGCGCTGTTCTATCCTGCGGCCGTCTTGATCGTTGCCATCATCGTCAGCTGCATTTTGCTAATTTTCGTCATTCCGCAGTTTGAATCGTTGTTCAAGGGATTCGGCGCAGACCTACCGGCGTTCACACAGATGGTGGTCAATTTATCGAAGTTTATGCAGCATAGCGGTTGGATTGTTGGGCTCATCGCCGCCGGCGGTATCTACGCATTCATATATTTCCATAAGCGTTCGCGAAATATGCGCCGTGGGATAGACCGGGCCATGCTGAAATTTCCGGTCATCGGACCTATTTTGGTCAAGTCTGCGATTGCACGCTTCGCGCGGACACTGTCGACGATGTTCGCGGCGGGCGTACCCTTGGTTGAGGCCATGCAATCCGTGGCCGGTGCCACCGGCAATATCGTGTACGAAGAAGCCACTTTGCGCATGAAAGATGAGGTGGCCACAGGCCAGCGCCTGCAGCGTGCCATGGAAAACACCGGCATATTCCCGAACATGGTGGTGCAAATGATCGCGGTCGGCGAGGAATCCGGCTCGCTCGATACCATGTCGGCCAAAGTCGCCGAATTCTACGAAGCCGAGGTCGACAACGCCGTGGACGCCATGTCCTCGCTGCTTGAACCGATGATCATGGCGATCTTGGGCGTGCTGGTCGGCGGCATGGTCATCGCCATGTACCTGCCCATATTCAAACTCGGACAAGCGATTTAGCCGCTCGCTGAGCGCGCGGACGAGACCCTTGTTTAGCTCATGCTGAACGATCTCGCCGCGCTCTACGCCGACAACGCCGCGCTCTTTGCGGGGACGGTGTTCGTGTTCGGACTGGTGATCGGCTCCTTTCTCAACGTCGTCATCTACCGCCTGCCCATCATGCTGGAACGCGACTGGCGCGCGCAGGCCGCGGAGCTGCTGATGCCGGCCAGCCAGGCCGCAGCTCCATCGCCGCCGGCATCGCCGGCAGCCGCGCTCACCGATGACCACTTGACCTTGAGCAAACCGGGTTCGGCCTGCCCCGCCTGCAAGGCGCCCATCCGGGCCTGGCACAACATCCCCGTGCTGAGCTGGCTGCTGCTGCGGGGACGCTGTGCTGCCTGCAAGGCCCCGATCTCCCGGCGCTATCCCCTGGTGGAACTGGCCACCGGCTTAGCGTCGGCCTGGGTCGCCTGGCATTTCGGCTTTGGCGCCGCGGCGGCCTGCGGGCTCTTGATCACCTGGAGCTTGATCGTCCTCACCGGCATCGATATCGACCATCAGCTGCTGCCCGACGGCATCACCCTGCCGCTGATGTGGGCGGGCCTCTTGGCGGCGGCGATCATGGGCCCGATGGCTGGCAGCCCGATTCCGGTCTCCGCACGCGATGCGCTCATCGGTGCAGCATCGGGGTATGTCAGCTTGTGGCTGGTGTTTCACGCTTTTCGCTTGATCACGGGCAAGGAAGGCATGGGTTACGGCGACTTCAAGCTGTTCGCCGCCCTGGGTGCCTGGCTGGGGTGGAAGCTCCTGCCCTTGGTGATTTTGCTGTCTGCTGCCTCCGGCGCCGTCATCGGGATAGCGATGATTGTCCTGCGCGGCCGCGACCGCAGCGTGCCCATTCCATTCGGGCCCTATTTGGCAGTCGCGGGCTGGATCGCCATGATGTACGGCGATGGGCTGGTCGACGGGTATTTGCGCATGTCCGGTCTGAAACACTAGCCATGGCACGCCGCCTGCGCATCGGCCTCACCGGAGGCATCGCAAGCGGCAAGAGCACGGTGGCGCAGTGCTTCACCGATCTCGGCATTCCAGTCATCGACGCCGACGTGGCGGCCCGGGCCGTCGTTGAACCGGGTACAGTCGGACTTGCGGAGGTAGTCAAACGGTTCGGATCGGGAATCCTTGACGCCAATGGCACTCTCGACCGGCGCGCTCTGCGGAACCTCATATTCAACGATCCAGGCGCGCGTCGCGACCTAGAGGCCATTCTCCATCCGCTGATCCGAGCCGCCATGGAACAGAGCGCAGAAGCGGCGGCCGGCCCCTACATCGTCATGACCATACCGCTGCTGGTCGAAGGCGGCGCAAGCGACCGGGTGGACCGCGTCCTGGTGGTCGACGTGGACGAATCGGTGCAATTACAGCGGGTAATGGCACGCGACGGCTCCTCGCTCGAACAGGCCCGCGCCATTCTGGCCTCGCAGGCAAGCCGCGCGGCTCGTTTGGCGGCCGCGGACGACGTGCTGCTGAACAGCGGGACCGTCACCGATGTGCGACAGGCGGTCGCTCGCCTGCATCAAAGATATCTCCGGCTGGCCGAAACCTGAGGTTTACCCTGGGCCTTGGGTTGGCTCAGAATAGGCGGATGAACTCTCACCCCGATCCAGAGATCCTGGCGGAGCCCCAAACCGCCCCGATCGTCTACGAGCAGCCGCTGAATGAGCGCATGCGAACCTTCCTGCGCCTGGAATTTCTCTACACCCAGGCCTCCTATCATAGCGAGTCGGCCAATCCCTGGAGTTCGCGCGCGGCGGTCGCGAGCCTGCTGGAAATTCTCGCCATCACGGCCCGCGGTGATTCGCGCACTGAAGTTCTGAAGGAACTCGAGCGGCATGTGAACGTGCTCAAGGAGTATCAATCCAAGACCGGAGTCGACCCCGGCCGCCTCAAGTCCCTCATGTCGAATCTCGTCAAGCTGCGCAATGACCTGTCGACCGTCGGCGGCAACTACATGGGACCCTTGCGCGACTCGGAATTCTTGAGCGCCATCAAACACCGCAGCGCGATTCCCGGCGGCACCTGCGATTTTGATCTGCCCGATTATTCGTACTGGCTCAACCGCCCCGCCGAATTGCGCGCCGCCGAATTCGACTCATGGCTCGCGCTGATCCGGCCCTTGTGCGACAGCATCGCGGAATTGCTCTGGCTGACCCGGCAGAACGCCAAGCGCAAATCTGAAGTCGCCGCCGGCGGCATTTTCCAATTGCAATTCGACCGCGAGAATCCGTGCCAGCTGGTGCGCGTCACCATGCCGGTGGATCTGGATTTGTTTCCCGAAATCAGCGGCAGCCAGCATCGCTGCACCATCCGCTTCTTGAAATGGCTCGACGCCACCAGCCGCCCCGTGCACGTGGAAGTGGATGTGCCGTTTCTGTTGACCTGCTGCGGCTGATTCGAGGACGCCGATGACAACGATGGTCAAGTGTCCCACCTGCCGGCGCCCGGTGGAATGGTCGGCGGAATCGGTCTATCGGCCATTCTGCAGCGATCGCTGCCGTCTCATCGACCTCGGCGCCTGGTTCGACGAACAACATAGGATTCCCGACGAATCGCCGGACGCCGGCGACGCTATGCCGCCCGATTCGTCCGCGGAACCTTAGAATCTTGCAGCCGAAGTTTTGGCACAATCGTTGGCGGCTGGGTCAGATCGGTTTTCATCAAACCGCCGTGGACCGGCACCTTCAGCAATACTGGCCGGACTTGGAAATTGCAGGCGACGGGCGCGTGTTCGTGCCTTTGTGCGGCAAGAGCCTCGACCTTCTGTGGCTGGAGCAGCATCATTGCGTGGCGGGCGTGGAGATCTCGGCCGTTGCCCTGGAATCGTTCTGCCTGGAGCATGGCATTGCCGCGCGGCGCCGCATTCTCCAAGACTTCGACGTTTACGAGGCCGGGAAGCTGCAACTCTACCGCGGCGATTTCTTTGCGCTCTCCCCGCAGCTGCTCGGCCGCGTCTCCGCCGTCTTCGATCGTGCAGCACTGATCTCTTGGGCGCCGGAATTGCGTGCCGCGTATGTCGCCCACATCTCGGCCCTGACCCGGCCCGGGCACGCAAACTCTGTTGATCACCGTGGAGTACCCGCAGGAGCAAATGGCGGGACCGCCCTTCTCCGTGAATGCCGATGTGGTCGAGCGCTTGTATGCACCGACTCATGCGATTCAATTTCTGTCGAGGCAGGACGTCCTGGCGAATGAACCGCGGCTGCGGTCGCGCGGCATCACTCAACTGCACGAGGTTTGCTACCGGCTGACCCGAAAAGCTGAAGGCTCCAATTCATGACCGATTCCGCTTCGTGACCGAATTCCGCAATTCCGGCCGCTACCTGGCGCCCGCGCTGGTCGCCTGCGCAGTCGTATCCTCGCCCCACGCCGCGGACCTCACCATCGATCGACTGTTCGATGCGCCGGCCCTGACGGGGCCCACCATCGTCGGTTTGAAGATCTCGCCCGACGGCGCGCGCGTGACTTATCTCAAGGGCAAGCCGGAGGACAAGGATCGCCTCGATCTCTGGGAGTACGACCTTCGTCATGGCCGCGCCCGCATTCTGGTCGACTCGAATGCATTGGGACAGCCCAAGCAAAAGCTCTCCGATGAGGAGTTGAACCGCCGCGAGCGGCAACGGACCGCGGCCTTGTCGGGCATCCTGGAATATTCCGTTGCGCCGTCGGGCCAAGCGCTGCTATTTCCGCTCGGCGGCAAACTCTACTATTGCGATCTCACCAAGCCCGCGGCCGAACGGGTGACGGAAATCAATCACTCGGCGAGCTCCGCCTCGGATGCGGCCATTTCGCCGGGCGGCGCCTATGTGGCCTTCATCCGCGATCAGAATCTGCATGTCTACGACATTGGCAAGGGACGGGCAAAGGCGCTGACGACGGATGGCGGCGTCACCATCAAGAACGGCATGGCCGAGTTCGTTGCTCAGGAAGAGATGGACCGCCACACCGGTTACTGGTGGGCGCCGGATGACCGCTACATAGCGTTCGCCCGCGTCGACGAGACCCCGGTCAAGCTCACCGAGCGATTTGAGATCGCCGCCGACAATGTCGCGACCTTTGCGCAGCGCTATCCGGCCGCCGGCGGTCCCAATGTCTGGATCCGCATCGGGGTCAGCGATGTGCAGACCGGGGCGGTGACGTGGATGGACTTGGGCGGCGACACCGACATTTATGTCGCGCGGGTCGATTGGCTTCCTGACGGCAAAACTCTGGCGATTCAGCGCGAGAGCCGCGACCAGCGCAGGCTGGATCTATTGTTTGCCGACATCGAAACGGGCCGCAGCAGGGTGGTGTTGACCGAAACCAGCAAGACCTGGATCGATCTGAACAGCGAGCTGTCCTTCCTGAAGCAATCGCGCGAATTCATCTGGGCGTCGAATCGCGACGGCTATCTGCACCTGTACTTGTACGATTACGACGGCCATTTGCTGCGGCAACTCACGGCCGGCGAGTGGAACGTCGATGACTTCAGGGCGCGTGCCATCAAGGGCATCGATGAAAAGAACCGCTTGGTATTTTTCACCGCCACCGAGAAAAGCCCCACGGAGCGGCAGCTCTACAGCACATCGCTGGACGCCCCGGATCCGCACCAGGTCGCCCGCATCTCGCAGAACGACGGCCTGCACGGCATCACCATGTCGATGGATGCAACCTTCTATGTCGACACCTTCACCAGCCGCAGCCAGCCGCCGCAGGTCAGTCTGCACGCCGCGGATGGCCGGCTTCTGGGGTACTTGCTCGAGAATCGCCTGGATGCACAGCATCCCGACGCACCTTTTCTTGCCGACAATTCCTTGCCCGAGATCGGCACGCTTAACGCAGCCGACGGTCAGACGCTGTACTACCGCCTGTACAAACCCCTGCACTTCGATCCGGGCAAGCGCTACCCCGCCATCGTCGACGTCTATGGCGGCCCGGGGGTGCAGCGGGTTCTCGACAATTGGACCGGCAGCACGTTCGCGCAAATTCTGACACGCGCCGGCTATGTGGTGTTCCAGCTGGACAATCGCGGCACCGCTTTTCGGGGTACGGCGTTCCAGGCGCCGATTCACGATCGGCTGGGCGAGGTCGAGGTGGCCGACCAGGTACTGGGCGCACATTGGCTGGCCGCGCAAGGCTACGTTGATCCTTCGCGGATGGGCGTGTGGGGTTGGAGCTATGGCGGCTACATGGCGCTGATGTTGATGTTCAAAGCGCCGGAGGTGTTTCGCGCCGGGGTCGCAGGTGCGCCCGTGACCGACTGGACTCTCTATGACACGCACTACACCGAGCGCTATCTGGAGCGGCCACTGGAAAACGCCGCCGGCTATGCCGCGAGCTCGGTGTTGCCGTACGCCAAGGATCTCCGGGGCAAGCTGCTGGTGATCCACGGCATGGCGGACGACAACGTATTGTTCCTGCACAGCACCAAACTATTTCGCAAATTGCAGGACCTCGGCAAACCGTTCGACATCATGGTATATCCCGGCGCGAAACACGGATTGATCCGCCAGCACGATGGGCGCCACGCCTACGCGACGGTCAAGCGTTTCTTCGACGAGAATCTGCCGGTCGATTCCCAATCTCGTTGAGGCCGCTCGCGCCCAGCTGCCACGCCCGCTCCAGCGCCATCGAGTCGAGCACCAGCGAACGCGCAAACACCGGCACCGGCACCGCGCCGCAGAGCGCGGCCAGGTCGCCCTCCGGGACTGCATTGCGCATGACCAGGAAATCCGCGCCGGCCCGCGCCGCCCCCATCCCTTCCTCCGCATCGGTGCAATACACGCCCTGCAATCGCGCGCCCCGCAGCGGCCGCACGCCGGCGCCCGGCTTACGCAGCGCATCCAAATCGCCGATCTCGTAGTCCTGCGTCGACGCTTGATTCAAGCGCTCCGGCAGGCGCAGCGCCGCGACAATGGGTTCGTCCGCCGGCAATAGATTCGCGGTGGCCAGCTCGTCCTGCGGGCACCACCGCAGCGCTTGCCCATCGAGCCCCTGAGGCTCGCCCGCGAAGCGGCGCACCACCCACACATCGAGAAGGACTTCGCGCGACGGGTAGGCGTGGCGCACGCGGATCAACGGGCGGGCCGGCCCCTCGATGCGGATGCCGAGCTCTTCGCGCAGTTCCCGCGCCAGTCCCGCGAGGCGTTCCTCGCCGGGCTCGAGCTTTCCGCCGGGAAACTCCCAGCCGCCCGCCAGGTGCTTGCCCCTTGGCCGCTTTGCGATCAGCACACGACCCATCGCGTCGATCACCGCGGCGGCGACGACGTGGACCGGGGGACGCGGCTTGGCGGGTCTCAACCGCTCGCTTGCTGCAGGGCCCCGTGGCAGTGCTTGTACTTGCGGCCGGAGCCGCAGGGGCAGGGTTCGTTGCGTCCGACCTTGGGCACGGGGCGCACGAAGGGAGCGGCGGCCGGGGCGCTCGGGCGCGGCTCAATTTCCATGACATTGCCGCCCGCCATCGGCGGCTCGCCGCCGGCGCCACCGTCTTGCGGACCAGGCGCCGCCTGAATCGGCGAGATGGCTTCGGCGTGCTGCGCGCGCAGCGCGCGGGCGAGGCGCTGCTGGCGCTCGAGTTCTTCGCGTTCGATCTCGGCCTGGCTGCGCACCTGGATCTTCGACACCGTCGTGACCGTGTCGAACTTGATGCGATCCAACATCGCGGAGAACAGCTCGAACGCCTCGCGCTTGTATTCCTGCTTCGGATTCTTCTGCGCATAGCTGCGCAGGAAAATGCCCTGCCGCATGTAATCCATCGCTGCGAGATGTTCGCGCCAGTGCTGATCGAGGGTGCGCAGCATCACTTCCTTTTCGATGTAGCGCATGACCTCGGGGCCGACGCTGATCTCCTTCTGGCCGTAGGCCGACTCGAGCGCGGCCACGATCTTGCCGCGCAGGCCCGAGCCGTCGCCGGCCTCTTCGGCCTTGACCCATTCGCCGATGGGCAGCACGGGACCGAAATCCCGTTCGATCGCCTGTGCCAATCCGGGCGCATCCCACTGCTCTTCGGGTGCGCCGCCCGGCACATATTGATCCACCAGTTGGGCGACCACATCCTCGCGGATGCCCTGCACGGCCTCGGCGACGTTCTCCGCGCCCATGAGATCGGTGCGCTGCTGGTAGATCACGCGCCGCTGATCGTTCGCGACGTCGTCGTACTCCAGCAATTGCTTGCGAGCGTCGAAATTGTGCTGTTCGACCCGGCGCTGCGCGCGCTCGATCTGGCGGGTCAGCATGCCGCTCTCGATGGCCTCGCCCGCCTTCATGCCCACCCGGGTCATGAGCGCCTTCATGCGGGTCGGGTCGCCGAAAATGCGCATCAAGCTGTCTTCCAGCGACAGGTAGAAGCGGCTCGAGCCCGGATCGCCCTGACGGCCGGATCGGCCTCGCAATTGATTGTCGATGCGCCGTGATTCGTGGCGCTCGGTGCCGATGATGTGCAGGCCGCCGGCGGCCAGAACCTGCTCGTGCCGTTTGCGCCAGTCCTCGTGAATCTGCTTCAGTTCACCCTCGTTGGGATTCTCGATGGCGTCGATCTGCGTCTGCGGACTGCCGCCCAGCACGATGTCGGTGCCGCGGCCCGCCATGTTGGTGGCAATGGTGATCGCGCCGGGCCTGCCGGCCTCGGCGACGATGTGCGCTTCACGTTCGTGCTGCTTGGCGTTCAGCACCTCGTGCGGGATTTTCGCGCCCTGCAGGAGCTTCGCCAGCCGTTCGGAGGTTTCAATCGAGGTCGTGCCCACCAGCACCGGCTGGCCGCGCTTCACGCAATCCTGGATATCCTCGAGAATGGCCTGGAACTTGTCGTGCTCGGAGAGGAACACCAGATCGGACTTGTCGGTGCGGATCATCGGTTTGTGAGTGGGGATCACCACCACTTCGAGGCCGTAGATCTGCTGGAACTCGAAGGCCTCGGTGTCCGCCGTGCCCGTCATTCCGGACAATTTCGCGTACAGGCGGAAATAATTCTGGAAGGTGATGGACGCCACGGTTTGATTTTCTTCCCGGACCTTGACCCCCTCCTTGGCCTCGACCGCCTGATGCAGGCCGTCGGACCAGCGCCGGCCCGGCATGGTGCGCCCGGTGAACTCATCGACGATGATGACTTCGCCCTGGCGCACGATGTATTCCACATCGCGCTTGTACAAGGAATGCGCGCGCAGCGCGGCATTCAAGTGATGCATCAGGCGGATGTTGGTCGGGTCGTAGAGGCTCTCGCCTTCCCGAAGCAGGCCCGATGCGGAAAAGAGCTCTTCGACCCGCTGATGCCCTGCCTCGGTCAGAGTCGCCTGCTTTTGTTTTTCGTCGACGAAGTAGTCGCCGTCGACCGCGAACTCAAATCTCTCTTCGGGCGTGATGTGCCTCGCGGAGATTCCAATCAACTCGAGCAGACCGTTCTTTGCGCCTTGATTCTTGGCGACATCCACGCTGCAAGCGTGCGTCCTGCGGTTGCGCCACACCTCGAATTTGGCCTTCGCCGGTGTCTTTGCAGAGCCGATCGCCGCGAGAATATCGTCGGCCGTACGCACATTCGTGCCATTGACGCTCAGTATCACGTCGTCGACCTGCAGGTCGCCGCTGATTCTGTCGACCTGCTTTACCAGCACGCCGCGGTCCACGATCTCCTCGCTCTTCGCCCGCGTGAGCTGCGGGATCAGCGCATTGATCTTGATGTAAAGCTCGGTGCTTTCCTCCGCGGGTCCGGAGATGATCAGCGGCGTGCGCGCCTCGTCGATCAAGATCGAGTCGACTTCGTCGACGATGGCAAAGGCCAGTTTGCGCTGCACCCGGTCTTCGAGCCGGAACGCCAGATTGTCGCGCAGGTAATCGAAACCGAATTCGTTGTTGGTGCCGTAGGTCACGTCGCAGGCGTAGGCCGCGCGCTTCTCGTCGGGCGACTGCGCGTTCTTGATGACCCCGACGTTGAGACCGAGGAAGCGGAACACCGGGCCCATCCAATCCGCGTCGCGCTGCGCCAGGTATTCGTTGACGGTGACGACGTGCACGCCCTCGCCGCTGAGCGCATTAAGGTACGCCGGCAGGGTGGACATCAAGGTCTTGCCCTCGCCGGTGCGCATTTCGGCGATCTTGCCGGAATGCAGCGCCAGGCCGCCGATCAACTGCACATCGAAATGACGCAGGCCAAGCTTGCGGCGCGACGCTTCCCGCACCAGCGCGAAAGCCTCGGGAACCAATTCGGTCAACGGCGTGCCGGCGGCAAAGCGCGCCTTGAGCTCGCGCGTCTTCTCCGGAAATTGCTCATCGGGCAAGGCACTGATGCTCGCCTCGAGGGCGTTCACCGCCGCCACAGTGCGCGAGAGCTCCTTCACCAGGCGTTGATTACGGCTGCCAAATACTTGCGTCAGAAGCTTCCACACGCGAGGGGGTCCTTGAGAAAACTGGGTATTGTACGGATAGACCGGAGGGGCGGGAAATCGTTTCGCACCCCGGCCGCGGTGCGCGGCCAGGCCCATGGGAACTCGGACAGGCTCCTAGCGATCCTCTCCGATAAAGCGCAAAGGATCGACCTGAGTACCGTTTTTCAGCACTTCGAAGTGCAGGTGCGGTCCGGTCGATCGGCCGGTCGATCCCATCAGCGCGAGATCCTGGCCCTTTCGCACCATGTCGCCCTGCTTGACCAGGATTTTTTCGTTGTGGCAGTAGCGGGTGGCCAAGCCGTTGCCGTGATTGATTTCGACCATTTCACCGAAGCCTGAGCGATCGCCCGCATAGGTCACGAGGCCGGCCGCCACCGACATCACCTTGGTGCCCTCGGGGCCGGCAAAGTCCAAGCCCTTGTGCACGGCGGTATAGCCGGTGAAGGGGTCCGCACGGCGGCCGAAATAGGAGGAAATCCAGCCATCCTGCACCGGCCGGCCCTCCGGGTAGACCTGCTTATTGAGCTCGCGTGTCAGGATCAGATTCTCGAGAACGCCGAGCTGCTGCTCGCGGCTGGCCAACTGGGTCTGTAAGTCATCGACCATGGCCGTGAGGTTCGGTATTTGGGCCGGCTGCCCATCGGCGCCGCTCTCGGATCCGCCCAAGGCCGGGGGATTGGCGAAGTCGAATTCGCCGTCATCGAGATTCGCCATGCGGGTCAGGCGCTTGCCCAAGGCATTGACTCTGATGACATTGGCGTTCATTTGGCCGACGCGCATCGCGAGCGCATTGACCTTTTCCTGCAGGACGCGCTTGACGTCCTCGATCTGGGCTTGCTGCCGCAGGAGGTCAGCCGACCAAGTGCCCAGCTGATCGATGGGATTGGCCTTACCATGGCGCGCCCCCAAGCCCATGCCCACGGAGAATGCAACGCCCACAATGCCGAAAACCATCAGGACGGCGGCCGAGACCACCACGGGGTGCCGCAGGTCAAATTGCTTGACTCGACCCGATTTACGGCCGACGAAAATGACATTCATACAGATTAATCTTCCAACGCCGTCATGCTTCAAACCGGTGCATTATGTCCTACGGAAGAAAAGAGACTATGCCCCGAGCGGTTGCCCCTAGACTATGCAGATAACTGACCCAAAACAAGGATTTCCGCACGGTTTTTCCAATCAGTTCAAAGCCCTACTATCGTGTTGCAATGCAAAATCCTAGGAGTCTCAGTGACTTATTGTCACGAACTGGAAACAAACTTACCGCACTTAAATCCCGGTCGCGCCAGCGCGCGGAGGTGCTGGAACAGGTTCGAGCGGCACTTCCGGCCCGCTTAGGCTTAGCCGTCGTCAGTGCCGGCATCGATCAGGGCCGCTTGACCGTTGGGGTGGTCGGGGCGGTGTGGGCGTCGCGCTTACGGTATTTAACAGAATCCATCCGCAAACGGGTCGCCGGCGCGTTGGGCATCGCCATTCTCAGCGTCAAGGTGCGGGTGGTGCCGCCACCGCCTGCGGTAGCGCAAAAAGACTCAGACTAAGCGCGCGCGGCGGCCGCCGCTACGTAGGAAATCGGCGCATCGGCCAGACTTTCGAAAGTCACTTCCTGCCAGGCCGACTGGGTGCCGATCAGAGTCCGCAGCAGCTTGTTGTTGAGCGCATGTCCGGACTTGTAGCCGCTGAATTCGCCGATCAGGCTGTGGCCGAGCAGGTACAGATCGCCGATGGCATCGAGGATCTTGTGCTTCACGAATTCATCTTCGTAGCGCAGGCCATCCTCGTTCAGCACCCGATAGTCGTCGAGCACGATGGCGTTATCCATATTGCCGCCGAGGGCCAGATTGCGCGCCCGCAGACTTTCCAAGTCGCGCATGAAGCCGAATGTTCGCGCGCGGCTCACCTCGCGCAGAAATGAAGTCGTCGAGAAATCCATCGACGCCACCTGGGAATGCTTCTTGAAGGTGGGGTGATTGAATTCGATCTCGAAATTGACCTTGAAGCCGTCGTAGGGGTCGAAGCGCGCCCACTTGTCGCCGTCATCGACCTGCAAGCTTTCGAGGATGCGGGTAAAGCGCTTGGGCGCCTTCTGCTCCTCGATGCCCGCCGATTGCAGCAGGAAAACAAAGGGTCCTGCGCTGCCGTCCATGATCGGGACCTCGCCCGAACTCACCTCGACCAAGGCATTGTCTATGCCCAATCCGGCCAAGGCCGAGAGCAGATGTTCCACGGTCGATACCTTGACGTCGCCCTTGTGCAGGGTCGTTCCCATCGTGGTGTCGCCGACATTCTCGGCATGCGCCTTGATGTCGACCGGATGATCCAAGTCCGTGCGGCGGAATACGATGCCGGTATCCGGCAGCGCGGGCCGCAGGGTCATCAGGACTTTCTTGCCCGTATGCAGTCCCACGCCGGTGGCGCGAATCGAATTTTTGAGGGTTCGCTGATTCAGCATTGAGGGAGCCCGGACAAGACTATGTTAATAACGGCAAAGGTACCACAGGGTTGACCTCGGTCTAAAGATGCAGCCCAAACCGGCGCCCCGGAGGTGCACTTCGGGACGCCAAGGCCTGGAATGTAGTGCTCTGCCTTAGTCCGCCTGGCGGCGCAAAAATGCCGGGATATCCAGCAAATCCTCCGAATCGACTTCGGCTCGCAGGCCGTCGCCCACGGCACGCTGCCTCTGCACGGTCGGCTTGTCCAACATGGCGTAATCCGTCGGCGCCATCGGAGATCTGGGGCGCACCACCCGCATAGTCAAGGGCGGAGCGATCGCCGCAGCCGCTTGCTGCACCTGATGGGACGCCGGCCGCGCAACTGCGACAGGCTTGCCCAATCCGGTGGCCACGACCGTGACGCGGATTTGGTTGGCCATGTCGGGGTCGATCACCGTGCCCACCACCACCGTGGCATCGTCGGAAGCGAATTGCTTGATGACGTTGCCCACCTCCTGGAACTCACCGATGGACAGATCCATGCCCGCGGTGACGTTGACCAGAATGCCCTGGGCGCCCGAGAGGTTGATGTCTTCGAGCAACGGGCTGGAAATCGCCGCCTCGGCCGCTTCGCGCGCCCGGTCATCCCCGGCAGCGCTGCCCGATCCCATCATGGCCATGCCGGTTTCGGACATGACCGTGCGCACGTCGGCAAAATCGACGTTGATCAGTCCCGGACGGGTGATGAGTTCGGCGATGCCCTGCACCGCGCCCTGCAGCACGGTATTGGCGGCCTTGAAGGCATCGAGCAGCGTGGTGCTGCTGCCCAGAACCGACAACAGCTTTTGATTCGGAATGGTGATCAGGGAGTCCACATACTTGGACAGCTCCAGCATGCCTTGATCCGCCACGCGCGAACGCTTGTTGCCCTCCATCTCGAAGGGCCGGGTGACCACGGCCACCGTCAGGATGCCGAGCTCCTTGGCAACCTGCGCCACCACCGGAGCTGCGCCCGTGCCCGTGCCGCCGCCCATGCCCGCGGTGATGAACAGCATGTCGCAGCCCTCGATGAGCTCGATGATGCGATCGCGATCCTCCATGGCCGCTTGACGGCCCACCTCAGGATCGGCGCCCGCGCCCAGACCCTTGGTGATGTTGCAGCCGATCTGCAGAGCGGTGCGCACCTTGGAGTGCTTCAGCGCCTGCGCATCGGTGTTGATGCAAATGAAATCCACGCCCTCAAGACCGGCTTGGACCATGTGCGAGACGGCATTGCCGCCGCCGCCGCCCACGCCCAGCACCTTGATGACGGCGCTCTGACTATAAGAATCCATCAGTTCGAACATTCCAGTTCTCCTATCTATTTAGTAATCGCACAAACCGAACCCACAGCCCCTCAAAAATTGCCTGCAAACCAGGCCTTCATTCGCTCAAAAACGTTCTTCATGCCGCCCCCGAGCAGCGGCGCATCGCGCGCATGAGTCACCTCCAGATTGCCCTTGGCGTAGAGCAGGAGCCCGACGCCGGTGGCATGGATGGGATTGCTCACCACATCCACCAGCCCGCTCACGTACTGCGGAACGCCGAGGCGCACGGGCATGTGGAACACTTCTTCGGCCAATTCGATCGCGCCCTCCATCTTGGAGCTGCCGCCGGTGAGCACGATGCCGGTGGCGACCTGCTCCTCGAGTCCGGCGCGGCGCAACTCATCGCGCACCAGTGCGAACAATTCCTCGTAGCGCGGCTCCACGATCTCTGCGAGCGTCTGGCGCGCCAGCCGCCGCGGCGGGCGATCGCCCACGCTCGGCACTTCGATGGTCTCGTCCGGATTCGCCAGCTGCGACAGCGCGCAGGCGTACTTGATCTTGATGTCCTCGGCGTACTGCGTGGGCGTGCGCATGGACACCGCGATGTCGTTGGTCACCTGATCGCCGGCGATCGGAATCACCGCCGTGTGGCGGATCGCGCCGCCGCCGAACACCGCGATGTCGGTGGTACCGCCGCCGATGTCCACCACGCACACGCCGAGATCCTTTTCGTCCTCGGTGAGCACCGCGTAGCTCGAGGCCAGTTGCTCGAGGACGATGTCGTCGACGGCGAGACCGCAGCGCTGCACGCACTTGACGATGTTCTGCGCGGCGCTGTCGGCGCCGGTGACGATGTGCACCTTGGCTTCCAGGCGCACCCCCGACATGCCGATGGGATCGCGGATGCCTTCCTGGCTGTCGATGATGTATTCCTGCGGCAGCACATGCAGGATCTTCTGGTCGGCGGGGATGGCCACCGCCTTGGCCGCATCGATCACGCGCTCGACGTCGCCCTGCACCACCTCCTTGTCCTTGATGGCGACGATGCCGTGCGAATTGAGGCTGCGCACGTGGCTGCCCGCGATGCCCGCGTACACCGAGTGGATTTCGCAGCCGGCCATCAGCTCGGCCTCCTCCACCGCGCGCTGGATCGACTGCACCGTGGATTCGATGTTCACCACCACGCCCTTCTTCAATCCGCGCGAGGGATGGCTGCCGATGCCGATGATTTCCAGGGCGCCGTCGGCCTTGATTTCGCCGACGATGGCGACGACCTTGCTGGTGCCTATGTCGAGGCCCACTATCAGATTTCGATCGGAACGCTTGAGCATGGTCGTTTCGGGTTCCTTCAGGCGTCGGCGTCGTCGCTGCGTTTGGACGGTATGGAAGTCGGTATGGATGGATTGCGCCAACCGATGGCAAAGCCGTTGGAGTAGCGCATGTCCACGTAAGCGATCTCGGTCAGGCGATGCGAAATGACCTGCGATGCGGTGTGGATGAAGCGCTCGATGCGTTCATCGACTTCGCGCCTGCCCAGGCGCACCGTCACGCCGCTGTCGAGATCCATCTCCCAGGCGCCGCGCGCGTCGAGACGCAGCGCCGCTATGCGCAGGCCCGCCTCGAGCATCCGGCCCTGCACCGAGAGATAGCGCTGCGCCACCTGCGACTCCGTGCCCTCGGGACCGCTCAAGCGCGGCAATTCCGCGGGCACATGCGTCGCCGAGCGCACGAACAGTTCGCCGCGGGTATTCAAGAGACCCGACTCGCCCCAGCGCGCGGCGGCGGTTTGCTCGATCACCGTCACATGCAGGCTGTTGGGCCAGCGGCGCTGGATGCGCGCGTGCTCCACCCAGGGCAGCGCCTCCACCGCGCGTTGAATGGCGTCGAGATCCGCCGACATGAAGCCCGTCTGGCTGAACGGCGCCACCGCCTTCTCGATCTGGCCGGGCGAGACGCGCTGAAAGCTGCCGTCCATCGATATGACGGTGAGCGGCCGGTCGAGCGCCCAGGTGAGCACAGCCAGTCCTCCGACCAGCAGCAGCAGCAGCGCGGCGCGGCGCGCATAGCTGCGCCACTCGGTCACAAAGGTGGGCCACTGCCACTTGGGTTTCTCCGCCTTCTGGCGGTTCTTGAAGCGGTTGCGGCGGATGAGCCAATTCAGGTTCATTTGGGTTCTCGCAGGAAACTGGTTTCAAGCACGCGCCACACCAATTCTTCGAAGTCGATGCCGGATTGACGCGCCGCCATCGGCACCAGGCTGTGATCGGTCATGCCCGGAGTGGTGTTGATTTCGATGAAATAGAATTGGCCGGTGGCGGGATCGCGCATGAAGTCGACCCGGCCCCAGCCAGAGCAGTCCGTGACCCTGAATGCCGCCAGCGCCGCCGCCTGCAGCTCCGCCTCCTCGGCGGTGTCAAGACCGCTCGGACAGTGGTACTGCGTGTCATTGCGAAAATACTTGGCCTGGTAGTCGTAGAATTCGGTCGCCGGTTGAATGCGGATCGAGGGCAGGGCCCGATCCTGCAACACCCCCACCGTGAATTCGGCGCCGGCGACGAACGCCTCGGCGAATACGATCGGATCGACGGCGCGCGCCTCGGCGTACGCCCGGGTCAATTCCGCGGCGCTCTTGACCTTGGTGATGCCGACGCTCGAGCCCTGCGAGGCGGGCTTGACCATCATCGGCAGGCCGATGCGTTCGAGCGCGCGCGGCAGGTCCGCGGGGCTCGACAGCACGGCATAGTCGGGCGCGGCGTAACCCGCGCCGACTACGACCCGCTTGGTCTTGAGCTTGTCCATGGTCAGCGCCGAGGCGAGCACGCCGCTGCCCGTGTAGGGAATGCCCAGCCACTCGAGCGCGCCCTGCATCGCGCCGTCCTCGCCCCCGGGCCCATGCAGGATGATGAATGCCCGTGCGAAGCCGGCGCTCTTGAGCTCTGCGATCGGCCGCTGCTGCGGGTCGAAGGCGTGGGCATCGACGCCGCGGCGCTGCAGGGCGGCCAACACGGCGTTGCCGGAAATCAACGATATCTCGCGCTCACTTGAATCACCTCCCAGGAGTACTGCGGTCTTGCCAAACTCGGCGGCGCGGGCAACCCGCGGGATTTGTGTCTTGGTCTCAAGCAGGCTCATGCCGGCTCTCCGACGATGCGGACTTCGGTCGTAAGTTCGATGCCGTGAACCTGGGCGACGGTGCGCTGCACATGTTGGATCAGTGCCTCGATGTCGGCCGCCAGCGCATTCCCATGATTGATGATGAAGTTCGCGTGCTTGTCCGATACCGAGGCATCGCCGATGCGACAGCCCTTGAGGCCGGCGCTTTCGATCAAGCGCGCGGCGTGATCCCCCGGGGGATTGGTGAACACCGATCCACAGCTCCACTCGCCGATGGGCTGCGACTGCTTGCGCTTGTCGAGCAGTTCACGGATGGCGTTGGTGTTGACGGCGGGCGCGCGCTCGAACTGCAGTCGCGCGCCGATGAACCATTCGTTCGCGGCCCCCACCACCTTGCGGTAGCCGATGTCGAAGTCGGCGGGCTTGCGCGTATGGCGAATGCCGCGCCGGTCGAGCACGTCGACTTCGATCACGTGGCGCCAGGTCTCCCCGCCCCAGGCGCCGGCATTCATGGCCAGCGCGCCGCCGAGAGTGCCGGGAATGCCGGCCAGGAATTCCGCCGGCCCCAATCCCCATTTCACGCACTGCCGGGCGATGCGCCCGCAGGGCACGCCGGCCTCGGCCTGGATGCGGGTGGCACTCAGGCGTTCGAGCCCGCCGAGCGCGCCATGCGTGGCGATGACGGCGCCGCGGATTCCCCCGTCGCGCACCAGAAGATTGCTGCCGAGTCCGATCCACAGCAGCGGCACGTCCGGCGGCAACTGGCGCACGAAGGCGGCCAGATCCATGACGTCGCGCGGAGTGAAGAAGAAGTCCGCCGGCCCGCCGACATGCCAGGACGTGTGTTTCGCCATCGACACGTCGTGCAGCACCCGTGCGCTGTACTCGGGCGAGAGGTCGGCGAATCGCTGCGCGCTCATGCCGCGGCCCCCCCGGAGCCGAGCGGCTCCCTGAAACGGCTCTTGAGATCGTGGGCAACCGCGCCGATGTTG
Organism: uncultured Gammaproteobacteria bacterium; assembly: GCA_963811115.1. Classification (GTDB taxonomy): domain Bacteria; phylum Pseudomonadota; class Gammaproteobacteria; order Steroidobacterales; family Steroidobacteraceae; genus Bog-1198. The sequence goes on along the minus strand of CAWEQB010000012.1, from coordinate 458,650 downwards.
CCGGCGCCCATGATCAGCACCACGTCGCCGTCATGCACAACCCCGCGCAGCGAGTCGGCCAGATCGTCGGTGTGCTCGACGAATACCGGTTCCACCAATCCGCGGGTGCGCACCGCGCGGCAGATGGCGCGGCCGTCGGCGCCGGCGATCGGCGCTTCGCCGGCCGCATATACCTCGGTCACCAACAGCACATCGCAGGCGCTCAAGGCAAGTCCGAAATCGTCCAGCAGATCGCGCGTCCGCGTGTAGCGATGCGGCTGGAACGCGAGCACCAATCGCCGCTCGGGCCAGCCCTGGCGCACGGCCTCGAGCGTGGCCGAAATTTCCGTCGGATGATGGCCGTAGTCGTCGATGATCAGGGCGCGACCGTCCGCCCACTGAATCTCGCCAAGCTGTTGCAGGCGACGATCGATGCCCTGGAACTGTGCCAGCGCCCGCTGAATCGCTTCATCCGGGATGTCGAGCTCGGTGGCCACCGCGACGGCGGCCAGCGAATTCAGCACATTGTGCCGGCCGGGCAGGTTGATGGTGAGCGCCAACGGCGGAAGGCCCGCGCGCAGCACGCGGAAGTGCGACTGCAGGCCGTCGCGCACCACATCGACGGCGCGAACGTCCGCCTCCGGCCCGAAGCCGTAGGTGTGATAGGGGCGCGCCACGGCCTCGAGAATGCTGCGCACGTGTTCATCGTCGCTGCACAACACCGCCAGCCCGTAGAACGGCAAATTGTGCAGGAAGTCGATGAAGCTCTGCTTGAGCCGCGAAAAGTCGCCCTCATGGGTCGCGAGATGATCGTTGTCGATGTTGGTGACGATGGCGATCATCGGCTGCAGGTGCATGAAGGAGGCGTCGCTCTCATCGGCTTCGGCGACCAGATAGCGGCCCGCGCCGAGCCTCGCATTGCTGTCCGCGCTCTTCAGGCGGCCGCCGATCACGAAGGTGGGATCGAGGCCCCCCTCGGCGAGCACGCTCGCCACCAGGCTCGTGGTGGTGGTCTTGCCGTGCGTGCCGGCCACGGCGATCGAATAGCGGAACCGCATCAGCTCGCCGAGCATTTCCGCGCGCGGCACCACCGGGATGTGCTTGGCCAGCGCCGCCGCAACTTCCGGATTGGAGCGATTGACGGCGCTCGACACCACCACCACGTCGGACTCGCCCAGGTGCTCCGCGGCGTGGCCGATGAAGATCGTCACACCGAGGCGCCCCAGACGCTGCGTGACCGGGTTCGGCTTGAGATCGGAGCCTTGCACGGCGTAGCCCAGATTGAGCAGCACCTCGGCAATGCCGCCCATGCCGCTGCCGCCGATGCCGACCAGGTGAATGCGATGGATGCGTCGCATGCGGTCATCGATGCGGGTACGCAGACGTTCGTTCATGCGTGCGCTCCTGCCGCAACGCAAAGATCGGCCAGGCGTGCGGCCGCATCGATGATGCGCGAGCCGCGGGCGGCCTCCGCCATCTTGAGCAGACGCGCGCGGTCGCCGATCAGTTCGCTGAGCACCTCGCCCAGTCGCTCGGGCGTGAGGTCGCGCTCCTGAATGAGCAGCGCCGCGCCGCTTCGCACCATGACCTCGGCGTTCTTGGTCTGGTGATCGTCGGTGGCCACGGCCAGCGGCACGAAGACGGCGCCGAGACCGGCGGCTTGCAGTTCGGTGACCGTCATGGCGCCGGCGCGGCACACGGCAAGATCGGCCCAACCATACGCCGCCGCCATGTCGTCGATGAAGGGCAGCACCTCGGCCTCGACCTGCGCCTCTGCGTACGCGGCGCGCGCTGTCTCAAGTCCGCGCTCGCCGGTCTGATGGCGCACCTGCGGCCGATTCTCCGCGGCCACCCGCGCGAGCGCCTGCGGGACCACCGAGTTCAAGCGCTGCGCACCCTGACTGCCGCCGAAGACCAGCAGCCGCGAGCGCCGCTCGCGCTCCGCGAAGCGCACCGGCGGCGGCGCCACGGCCGCGATGTCGGCGCGCACCGGATTGCCGATGGTTCGGGCGCGTCCCCCGGCGCCAAAGCTGTGCGGGAACGCTTCCAACACCTGGTTCGCCAAGCGCGAGAGTGCGCGATTGGTCGTGCCGGCGACCGCGTTCTGCTCGTGAATCAGCAGCGGAATGCGCAGCAGCCACGCCGCGATGCCGCCCGGCCCGCTCACATAGCCGCCCAAGCCCAGCACCGAGCGCGGCCGCACGCGGCGCAACACCCGCAGGGACTGCGCCACGGCCTTGATGATTCGCAGCGGCGCCAGCAGCCACGTCTTCAGGCCCTTGCCGCGCACGCCGCCCACCTGCACCCACTCGATCGGAAAGCCATTCGCCGGCACCAGCCGCGACTCCATGCTGCCGGGCGCGCCCAGCCACACCACCGAGATTCCCCGCTCGCGCAGCACGCGGGCCACGGCGAGCGCGGGAAACACGTGACCGCCGGTGCCGCCCGCCATGATCAGCACCGGCCCCCCCATGGTCGCGGTGCCGCTCATCGCACGCCTCCGGGCATGCGCGTGACGGCGGCGCGCGAGGCGCACTTGACCTCGTGATAAATCCGCAGCAGCACGCCGAGCCAGGCGAGGCTCACCAGCAGGCTGCTGCGGCCGTAGCTCAAGAGCGGCAACGTCAGCCCCTTGGTCGGCAGCACACCCATGTTGACGCCGATGTTCACCGTCGCCTGCAGCCCCAGCCACACGCCGAAGGCGAGCGCCAGGTAGGACTGGAAGCGCATTCCGGCCTGCGCCGCCATGCGTGAGATCTGAAATGCCCGCCACACCAGCGCCATGAACAGCGCGATCACGCCGAGCACACCCACCAGGCCCAGCTCCTCGGCGAGCACCGCGAACACGAAGTCGGTGTGCGCCTCCGGCAAATAGAACAGCTTCTGCACGCTGCTGCCGAGACCGACGCCGAACCAGGCGCCGCGGCCGATGGCGATCAACGACTGCGTCAATTGAAAGCCGCCGTTGAAAGGATCGTCCCAGGGGTGCAGGAAGCCGGTGAGCCGCTTCAGGCGATAGGCCGAGGTGAGCGCCAGCACCCCGAACGCCAGCGACACCGCCGCGACCAGGAGCAGCACGTAGCGCAAGCGCGCGCCGGCGACGAACAGCACCGCGAAACCGGTGGCGAACAGCACGGTGGCGGCGCCGAAGTCGGGCTCGAGCAGCAGCAGGAACGCGGTAACCGTCAGCAGTCCCACCGGTTTGGCGAGTCCCGGCAGGGATTGTTCGAGTTCGCTGCGCTTGCGCACGCAGTAGCTGCACACCCACGTCAGCACCAGAACCTTGGCGAGTTCCGAGACCTGGAAATTGATCGGCCCGACGCGCAGCCAGCGCCGCGCGCCGTTCACCATGGCGCCGATGCCGGGAATCAGCACCAACAGCAGCAACAGCAGCCCGAAGCACAGCAGCGCAAGGCTGTAACGGTCCCAGAGTTCCGCCGGCACCCGGGTCACCACCCAGGCGAACGCGACGCCGGCGGCGCCGAACACGAACTGGCGCTCGAGAAAGTAGAACGGATTGCCGAGATCACGCTCGGCCACGGCCATGGAGGCGGAGGTCACCATGATCAAACCCACCAGCAGCAGGCTCGCCACCAATCCCAAGGTGACATAGTCCCAGGCAAAGGGCATGCGCTCGCGCGCCCGCACTCCGTGGGACAGGGTGGCCGACATCATGCGCGGCTCCCGAGTTCTCGGACCGCAGCGGCGAACACATCGCCGCGATGACCGTAATCGCGAAACATGTCGAAGCTGGCGCACGCGGGCGACAGCAGCACGGTGTCGCCCCTGCGGGCGGCGCGGGCCGCCGCGAACACCGCCTCCGGCATCGACGCCGCCGTCTCCGTGGGACACACGCCTTGCAGCGCCGCCGCGAGCGCGGGAGCATCCTTGCCGATCAGCACGACGTGCCGCACCTTGCCGCGAAAGGCCTGCGCAAGCGGCGTGAAATCCTGGCCCTTGCCGATGCCTCCCGCAATCATCACCAGCGGTCCCGGCATGCCGGCCACGGCTGCCATGGTCGCGCCCACATTCGTGCCCTTCGAGTCATCGACGAAGCGCACCCCCGCCACCTCCGCGATCCACTCTGAGCGGTGCGGCAATCCGGGAAACGACTCGAGCGCCGCCAGCATCGCAGCCATCGGCAAGCCCGCGGCCTCGCCCAACGCCAGCGACGCCAGCGCATTGGCGGCATTGTGCAATCCCGCGATTTTCATGCGCGACACGTCGAGCAGCCCTTCGCCGCGGCGGGCGAGCAGGGTCTGCGCGCCGGCGCGCAACAGCGTGAAATCCGCATCCGAGCGTTCGATGGAGAACGTCACCGTGCGTGTCCGGCCGTCCTGCGCGGCCGGTGCACGCATCGCCGACACCAACGGATCGTCGGCATTCAGCACCACCGTGGCCGCCTTGGCGAAGATCCGCGACTTGGCGCGCGCGTACTCGGCCACCGACGGATAACGGTCCAGATGATCCGCGGTCACGTTGAGCACCACCGCAGCCTTGAGATGCAGCGACGTGGTGGTCTCCAATTGAAAGCTCGACAGCTCCAGGACGTAAAGGTCGGGCACCGGCTGTTCGAGCAGGTCGAGCGCCGGGACTCCCAAATTACCGCCGGAGAGCACCCTGCGCCCCGCCGCCGCGGCCATGCGTGCCACCAAGCTTGTGACCGTGCTCTTGCCGTTGGTGCCGGTGATGCCGATCACCGGCGCCTGCACATGGCGCGCGAACAACTCCACGTCGCCCAGCACCTCGATGCCCCGCTCCCGCGCAGCGCGGGCGATCGGCTCCTCGAGCGCCACCCCCGGAGACATCAGCACCTGCGAGGCGCCGTCGAGCAGCGACAAGTCGAAGCCACCGAGGCGCAGATCGAGTTTGCGGGCGAGCATGCCCAATTCCTCCAGGCCCGGCGGCGTGCGGCGCGAATCGGTGGCGCGCACCGGGATCCCGCGCTTCGCCAGGTAGCGCAGGCAGGAAACTCCCGTCTTGCCGAGGCCGACGACGACGCTGTGCATCAGCGGATCTTCAAGGTTGCAAGGCCCGCCAGCACCAGCACGAAACTGATGATCCAGAAACGCACGATCACCTTCGGTTCCGCCCACCCTTTGAGTTCAAAATGATGATGAATCGGCGCCATGCGGAATATCCGCTTGCCGGTGAGCTTGAAGGACGCCACCTGCAGCATCACCGAGACGGTTTCCAGCACGAACACGCCGCCCATCACGAACAGCACGATTTCCTGGCGCACGATCACCGCGAGCGTGCCGAGCGCGGCGCCGATGGCGAGCGCGCCCACGTCGCCCATGAAGACCTGGGCGGGATAGGAGTTGAACCATAGAAATCCAAGTCCCGCGCCCACCAGGGTGGCGCTGAAGATGAGCACCTCGCCCACGCCCGGAATGTAGGGAATCTGCAGGTAGGTCGCGAATTTGAAGTTGCCGGTGACGTAGGCGAATACGCCGAGCGCCGCGGCCACCATCACGGCCGGCATGATGGCGAGCCCGTCCAGCCCGTCGGTCAAATTCACGGCATTGCTGGTGCCGACGATGACCAGGTACGAGAGCGCGAGAAATTCCGCCGTGGTCATGGGCACGGCCACGGTCTTGAAGAAGGGCACGTACAGCGCCGATTCGGCCGAGAACTGGTGCAGGTTGTGGATGGACAGCGCGGCCGCGAGGCCAAGCACCGACTGCGCCAGATATTTGTAGCGCGCCGCCAGACCCTTCGAATTGCCCACCACCAATTTCAAATAGTCGTCGTAGAAGCCGATCAGGCCGAAGCACAGGGTGGTCGCCAGTACAATCCAGATGAAGCGGCTCGACAGGTCCGCCCACAACACCGTGCCGAGCAGCATGGCCACCAAGATGAGACCGCCGCCCATGGTGGGCGTGCCGGATTTCTGCAAATGCGATTGCGGACCGTCTTTGCGCACCTGCTGTCCGATCTGGTAGCGGCTCAACAGGCTGATCATGGTCGGCCCGATCCAGAGCGCCAGCGCCAGCGCCGTGACCGCCGCCAGAATTCCGCGCAGCGTGAGGTACTGGAAGACATGAAAGCCGCTGTAGTAGCGGGCGAGATACTCGGTGAGGGACAACAACATTGCTAGCTCGCTCTCATCATGGGACCGGAACCGCTGCCGCCGCCGGTGAGGGCTTGCACCACCCGTTCCAGGCGATTGATGCGCGATCCCTTGATCAGCACCGTGACCCCCGGCACCAACTCAGCCTGCAAGCGGCGGGTCAACGAGTCGGCATCCGCGAACCACTCGCCGCCCGAACCGAAGGTTTCGACCGCGCGTGAACTCTGCGCACCCATTGCGAATAGGCGTTTGATGCCGCAATCGCGCGCATACGCGCCCATGTGTGCATGACTGTCCTCGGCGTACTCGCCGAGCTCGGCCATGTCGCCGAGCACCAGCCACGTCGGTCCCGGCAGTGCACGCAACACCTCGAGACCGGCGCGCACCGAACTCGGATTGGCGTTGTAGGAGTCATCGATGATCCAGCTGCCGCGGTTACCGGCCTTGAGCTGCAGGCGGCCCGCCACCGCGCGAAAGTCCGCGAGGCCCGCGACGATTTCATCGAGGGATGCGCCGGCCGCGCCGGCCGCGGCGGCGGCGGCCAGGGCATTGCCGACGTTGTGCATGCCGCCCGCCTTGAGCGTGATCGAGCGCTCGCCCAACGGGCAGACGAGCGTGAAGCGCGTGGCGAACTCGCCGCGCTCGATCGCCTGCAGGGGATTCTTCGCCATGAAATCCGCATCCGCATGGATGCCGAAGGTGACGATCCGGCGCGCCGCGGCCACTTTGCGCCAATAGCCGGCGTAGGCATCGTCGGCGTTGATGATGCCGGTCGCCCCTGGGTCGAGACAGGACACCATCTCGCCTTCACCCTGTGCAACGCCGTCCAGATTGCCGAAGCCTTCCAAATGCTCCGCGCCGGCGTTGGTGATGAGGCCCACGGTGGGCCGCGCGAGCCGCACCAATTCGGCGACGTCGCCGATGCGATTTGCACCCATTTCGACGACGGCGCTGCGATGCGACTCCTCGAGGCGCATCAAGGTCACGGGCACGCCGATGTGATTGTTGAGATTGCCGCGGGTCGCCATGCACAAACCCATGCGCGAGAGAATCGCCGCCGTCATCTCCTTGGCGGTGGTCTTGCCGTTGCTGCCGCCCACCGCCACGAGGGCCACGTTGAATTGGCTGCGCCACGCCTGACCCAGGGTCTGCAGCGCGCGCAGCGTATCCGGCACCACGATTTGCGGTATCGCCTGCGGCACCGCGCGCGCTACCACGGCGCCGATGGCGCCCGCGGCCGCCGCCGCCGCAACGAACTCCCCGCCGTCGAAATTCGGACCACGCAGCGCGATGAACAGGGACCCGGGCTGCAGGGTGCGGCTATCCGTGGCCACCGCGCCGTACGGATGATCCGCGCCGACCAATCGTCCGCCGACTGCCGCCGCAGCGTCGCTCAGGGTTCGTTTCATCGTCATGCCGCTGCCCCCAAATAGCGCTGCGCTTCGCGCCGGTCGCTGAAGCTGCGCCGCGTCTCACCGTAGATTTGATAGTCCTCGTGACCCTTTCCTGCGATCAGCACCACATCCGATGCCCGCGCTTCCTTGAGCGCCGCGGCGATCGCTTCGCCGCGGTCGTGAATCACGCGCACCTCGCGCGACGTGACGCCGCTGACGATGTCGCGGGTGATGGCCTGCGGATCCTCGGAGCGCGGATTGTCGTCGGTGACGATGATCTGATCGGCGAGTTCATCGGCCACGGCGCCCATGATCCGGCGCTTGCCGGGATCGCGGTCGCCGCCGCAACCGAACACGCACCACAGCGCGCCCTTGCAATGCTCCCGCAACGCGCGCAGTGCCGCTGCAAGGGCGTCAGGCGTGTGAGCGTAGTCGACGACGGCCACCGGCCTGTCGCGTGCGGCGGGCTCGACCACTTCCATGCGTCCCGGCGGCGGCATGCATTCGCCTAAAACTCGCGCGGCATCGTCGAGCGAAACGCCCAGGCCCAACAGGCAGGCCATGACGATCAAGGCGTTCTCGGCGTTGAAGCGCCCGAGCAGACGGGTGGCGACTTCGGCTTTGCCGAAACTGCCGTCGACCTGCATCGACATGCCGTGCAAATCCAACGTGACCCGTGCCGCGCACAGCGCCCGGTCGGCGAGCCACCCCGAGCCGCCGGTTCCGATCCAGATCGCGGTGAGGGGTACGCGCCCGTCGTAGTTCTGCGCTAACCGGCGGCCAAAGTCGTCGCCGACATTGATGACGATGTGCTGCAAATCCGCGGCATCGAACAGGCGCGCCTTGGCGGCGCCGTAGGCGGCCATGGTCTCGTGATAATCGAGGTGATCGCGGCTCAAATTGGTGAACGCCGCCGAATGCATGCGCACGCCGGCGGTGCGATCCTGATCGAGCGCCTGCGAGGAGACTTCCATCGCCACCTCGCGCACACCCTTGGACCTCAAGGAAGCGAGCACGCGGTGCAGAGTCACCACATCGGGCGTGGTGAGCGCGGCCGCTTCGAGCGCCGCGATTCGGCCCCACCCGATGGTGCCGACATAGGCGGCCTGCGAGCCGAGCTTTTCGAGGCATTGAGCCAGCAAGTAGGCGCACGTGGTCTTGCCGTTGGTTCCCGTAATCCCGGTGATGCGCAGCTGCGATGAAGGCCAATTGAAGAATCGGTCGGCAATGCGCCCCGCGAGCGTGCTCAAGGCCGGTATCGCCGCCGCAAACACTGTGGCCGGCAGGCACGGCGGCGAAACATCGGCGCCGGGCTCCCACAACACCACGCTGGCGCCGCGCGCCGCGGCCTGCGCGGCAAATTTCAGTCCGTGCGTGGTACGTCCCCGCAGCGCGAGGAACAGGCTGCCGGCGCGCGCCTCGCGGCTGTCGAGGGTGAGATCCTCGACCCGCGATTCATTCGCGGGGACCGCGGCGATGCCGTCGAGCAGCCAGTTGAGTGAGGTGCTCATTGCAGGTCGCTGGCCTGCACCAGCGTGGCCGCCGGCACGTTCTGCAAATCATCGGGGGGCACGTCCATCAATCGCAGCGCGCCCGACATCACGCTCGCGAATACCGGCGCGGCGACCGTACCGCCCTGGGCCAACGGGCTGCCCTGCTGCAATTCCCGGCTCGGCTCGTCGATCACCACCACCGTGGCGAGTTTCGGATGCGACGCCGGCACCAGGCCGGCAAATACCGCCATGATCCGGTCGGTGGAATAGCCGCCTGCGATTGATTTGAACGCGGTGCCGGTCTTTCCGGATACCCGATAACCCATCAGCGAGGCGCGGGTCGCGGTGCCGCCTTTTTCGACCACCTGTTCCATCAGCTGCACCAGTTCGTGCGCCACCCTGGGATCGAGCACGCGCTCGCCGGGCACCGGGCCCGAAACGCGCTCGAAGGTGATGGGGCGCTTGATGCCGCCGGCGCCGATGGTCGCGTAGGCATGCGCCAGTTGCAGCGGCGTGACCGAGAGTCCATAGCCATGCGACATGGTCGCGATGCCGATCGGGCGCCAGTGGGCGAATTGACTCAGCATGCCGGCGGATTCGCCGGGATAGCCGCTGCCCGTCACCTGCCCGAGGCCCAACCCCGTCAACGTGTTCCAGATTTGTCCGGGCTGCAGCGACAGCGCCACCTTGGCGGTGCCGACGTTGCTGGATTTCGCCAGGATGGTCGCCAGGTCAATGGCGCCCAGATTCTTTTCGTCCTCGAACACCTTGCTGCCGACCTTCAAGAATCCCGGCGAGGTATCGATGACGCTGTCGGCGCGATACTGACCCGAGGCGAGCGCCGCGGCCATGATGAACGGCTTGATGCTGGAGCCCGGTTCGAAAATGTCGGTGGCGGCGCGATTGCGGTACAGGCCGGCCTTGAGCTGCTCGCGATCGTTGGGGTTGTATGCGGGCTGATTCACCATGGCCAGCACTTCGCCCGTGTCGACGTCGACCACGATCACCGAGCCCGCATGCGCGCGATACTCCTGCATCGCGGATTTGAGCTCGCGGTACGCGAGGTACTGAATGCGCAGATCGATGCTGGTCACGAGATCACGGCCCGGCCGCGGGCTCCTGATGCTCTCGACATTTTCGACGTAGTGCCCGTACATGTCCTGAATGACGCGCTTCGCTCCATCCTCGCCGTTCAGCAATTGATCGAAGCCCAGCTCCAGTCCCTCCTGACCCTTGTCGTCGATGGTGGTGAAGCCGACGACATGTCCCGAGACCTCTCCGGCGGGGTAGTAGCGCCGATACTCGCGCAGCAGATACACCCCCGGAATTCCCAGCGCCTTGATGTGCGCCGCCTGCTCGGGCGGCATGTGCCGCACCAGGTACAGGAACTCGCGATCGAGGTTGCTGGTTATGCGCCGTGCCAGCCACTGCTGATCCTGCTTCAACGCCTTGGCCAGTCTCGGCAGCTGATCGATGTTGTCGTTGAGCTCCTGCGGGTTGACCCACACGCTGTCGACCGGCGTGCTGACGGCCAACGGTTCGCCGTTGCGATCCGTGATCGCACCCCGATGCGCGGCAATCTTCACCACGCGCATCGAACGATCGTCGCCCTGCTTGGCCAGAAATCCGTGATCGAGCAGCTGCAGCTCCACGGCGCGGGCCACGAGTGCGGCCGCGCCGACCAGCACCAATCCGAGAATTACGGTCGAACGCCAGCGATAGCTCCGGGAGCGGGTGTCGTTGTCGCCGGAACGTAATTTCACGGCCGCACGATCCGCACGTCGCGGGTTTGCGGCAGGTTCATTTGCAGCTTGGCGTTGGCGACTCTTTCGACGAAGGCGTTCGAGGACCAATAGCTCTGCTCCAGCTGCAGGCGCCCCCACTCCATGTCGAGCGAATCGCGCTCGGCATTGAGCTTCTCGAGATGCACGAACATGTCGCGGGCCTTGTGCCGCGCATAGATCACCTGCACGGCTGAGCCGAGCACGGCGAGCCACAGCACGGGCATCAGCAACGGCAGCCAACGACGGTATTTCATGCGGCTACTCCTTGAGCGAGACGTTGAGCGACGCGCAGGCGCGCGCTGCGCGCACGGGGATTGCCGGCGGATTCATTCGCGTCCGGCTGGACGGAGCGGCCCACCAGCTTGAGCTTCGGCCGGGCATGCGCCGGGATGTCGGGCAGTCCGGCATACATCGGGTCGGCCAGGGAATTCCTGCGCATGAACTGCTTGACCATGCGGTCCTCGAGCGAATGGAAACTGATCACCGCGAGCCGCCCGTCGGGTGCCAGGCGCCGGAGCGCCGCGTCGAGCCCGGCTTCGAGTTCGGCGAGCTCGCGGTTCACATGGATGCGCAGCGCCTGAAACACACGCGTGGCCGGATGCTTGTGACGCTCCTTGCTGCGGGCGACCCGCGCAATCATCCCGGCCAGCTGCAGGGTGCGCTCGAAGGGCTGCGATTCTCGATCGTGGACGATGGCGCGCGCGATGCGCGCCGCCTCGCGTTCCTCGCCGTATTCGCGAAAGATCCGGATCAGCTCGTTGAGGGAAGCACCGTTGAGGACATCGGCCGCGCTCGGGCCCACACCGGCCGTCATGCGCATGTCCAACGGCCCGTCCTGCATGAAGCTGAAGCCGCGCGCGGCATCGTCGAGCTGCGGCGAGGAGACGCCCAGATCGAACAAGATGCCGTCGAACTTGAGGCCTGGCTCGACCTGGTCCGCGCAATCCTCGAGGGAGGAAAACGGCGCGAGAAAAAACGCCACTCGCGGATCCGATGCGAAGCGTGCCTTGGCGTCCGCGATGGCCGCAGAATCACGGTCGAGACATAGCAAACGACCGTTCGCGATGAGGTTCTGCAAAATCGCCCCTGCATGTCCGCCTCGACCAAAAGTGGCATCCAGGTAAGTGCCACTCCCCCGTATGTTCAACGCGGCCAGTACCTGAGGAAGCAGTACCGGCGTATGTTCCGTTGCCGTGTCACTCACCGCGCCGGCCGGCTAGAACGACAGCGTGTCTAGTTCGCCCGGCAAATTGCTGGCGCCGTCCGCACTCGCCAGCCATTCGTCCCGCCGCTCGTTCCAGCGGGCTTCGTCCCACAATTCAAATCGCAATCCCTGGCCGATCAACATCGCATCCCGCGTCAACAGGCCGAATTCGCGCAGGTTCGCGGGCAGCAACAGCCGTCCATGCCCGTCCAGTTCCAGGTCGGTGGCATAGCCCACCATCAGCCGCTGCAAACCCCGCGTGCGGGGGTCCAAGGTGGGCAATTTGGTGAGTTTTCGCTCGATGTCTTCCCAATCGGGCAGGGGGTAGATGAGCAGGCACTGGTCTTTGTCGACCGTGACCACCATGTGGCCACCGCAACGCTCCTGCAGCCGCTCGCGGTACCGGGTGGGCATTACCAGCCGGCCTTTGGCGTCGAGAGTTAGTTTGTTGGCACCCCGAAACATCTTTTTGCGGGTCGTAAAACCCATTTTCTCCCACAATTTCCCACCGGGCACCACTATAGGGAGCGCTAAGTCGCACTGTCAACGGGTTAAGTTAAAAAAAACCCGTGCCGACAGTGACTTAGGTCACATTTTGTACAGCGTCAAAGGGTCTGGGCTTGCAGTTTGTTTTGAATCAAACTGTTAGGAGAGTTTCCTTAAACCCTACGCAGGAGCTAAAATCCGCGATCTTCTTCGATCGTCTCTTATCTTGCTCTTATCTTGCAGGTTTTTCTTTCTTCTCCGCCCGCTCTGCGGGCGGCTATCGGTCGGCGCCGCTTCGGCGCCGTTGAATTCGCGCGTCAGCGCTAAAAAAGAGTCGGCCGTTAAGCCGGGTTCTGTCTTGGACAGTCATTCCTCTGGGATGCGCGTCGCCGCGCAGCTCTAGCGACCTACCCGGAAGCCTCATGTGGGCCACATGGTGCGGCTTGCGCCGCGTGCTTCCCTATTTGGTCTTGCTCCCGGTGGGGTTTGCCGTGCCGCCGATGTTGCCACCGGCGCGGTGCGCTCTTACCGCACCATTTCACCCTTACCGGCACCGCTTGCGCGGCGCTTAGGCGGTATCTTTCTGTTGCACTTTCCGTGGACTCACGCCCCCCAGGCGTTACCTGGCACCGTGCCCTCCGGAGCCCGGACTTTCCTCCATGTGCTTGCGCACACAGCGACTGTCTGGCCGACTCTTGAGATGCACCATACGCAGGTTCGCCGCGCATTCATAGCGGCGGTTTGAGCTGCAGCTCAAGTTTGAGCTGCAGCGCGCGCTTGTAGGCCTCGTTATCGCGGGTCTCGGTGATTTGCGCCGCCAGGCGCGCCGCTTGTTTGAGCGGCAATTCCGCCAGCAAGGGCTTGAGCACGCGATCGAGCGCGCCGCCATGGCCGTCGGCGCCGCCCTCATCGTCCGCGACCGGCGCCGCGCCGGCCACCAGCAAGACGATTTCGCCGCGTCCGAAATCGGCATCCGACAGCGCGCGTGCCAGAAGCTCGCCCAGGCTGCCCCGGTAGGTCGCCTCGTGCATCTTGGTGATTTCACGCGTAACAACGGTGCTGCGCTCGGCGCCGAAAACCGCCGCGCAATCCTCCAGCATTTCGCGCACGCGGTGCGGCGCTTCATACAGCACCAGGGTGCGCGCCTCCAGCTTGAGGGCCTGCAGCCGCCTGCGGCGGGCGGCGCCTCGCGCCGGCAGGAAACCCTCGAAACAAAACCGATCCGTCGGCAGTCCGCCGATCGACAACGCCGCGATCGCCGCGCACGGCCCCGGGACGGCAATGATCTCGAAGCCCGCCGCCGCCACCGCGCGCGCCAATTCGAAGCCGGGATCGCTGATTGCAGGCGTGCCGGCATCGCTCACCAGCGCCACCGACGCGCCGTCGCGCAGCCGCTCGATGATCTCGCCGGCACGGCGCTGCTCGTTGTGATCGTGCAGGGACAGCTGCGGCGTCTCAATTCCGAAATGCTTGAGGAGAATCCCGGTGTGGCGCGTATCCTCGGCCGCAATCAAGGAACAGGTCTGCAATATTTCCCGCGCCCGGGGACTCAGATCGCCCAGGTTGCCGATCGGAGTCGCGACCACGTACAGCCGACCCACCGCTGCATTAACCACTATAATCCCTGTCCGGTTTGTTGGTTTCTCGGGGAGGAGAGGTTATGGCAGCAATCGCTCGACGTCCACGGCTACCGCTGTATGCGGCGCTGACGGCATCGGTGATTCTGTCCGCCTGCAGCTTGCTGAAGCCGGAGCAGACTGCGGAGGACAAGCAGGAGCACGCGCAAGCTTTGGTGCAGACCGGCCAACATGCCGAGGCCGCGCAGGCCTACGCGGAACTCGCGACGCTTGAGCCCGCGGCGCACGACAACTATCAGCTGCTGAGCGCCGAACAGTGGTTGGCCGCGGGAAATGTCGGCGCCGCCAAGCAGGCCTTCGCCGCCGTGTCGGCGGACGCGCGCACCAAGCTTCCCGCCCCGCGAGCGCTGGTCGCCGCGGAGATCGCCTACGCAGAAAACGATGGCGCGCGCGCCATTCACGAGCTGGACCAAATCCCCGTGCCCACCTCCGCGGATCAGGCGCAGAACTACTGGTGGATTCGCGGCCGCAGCGCCTTTCTCACCTCGCACCCGGTCGAGGGCACCCGTGCCCTGGTCGAACGCGAGCGCTGGCTCACCGACCCCGTGGCGCTGCGCGCGAATCGCGCCGAACTGTACGAACGGATTCGCAGTGCCGCGGAGCGCGGCCAATCGCTGAAGGCCCCGCCGAAGACCGATCCCATCGTTCTCGGCTGGCTGGAGCTGGGACCTGTCGCGGTCAGTCTCGCTCGCGATCCCATGCGTGCAACGGCAGCCCTGAACAATTGGAAGCGTCTCTACCCTCAGCATCCTGCCAACGACAGCGTGCTGGCGTCGGCCACCACGCAGATCGCGGCCGCCACCGAATTTCCCGATCAGATCGCCTTGCTGTTGCCGTTGTCCGGCCGCGCCGAGGCGGTCGGCGCCGCGGTGCGCGACGGCTTCATTGCCGCCTATCTCGAACAAGATCCGGCGAAGCGGCCGCGTTTGCGCATTTACGACGTAACCTCCGCAACGGTGTCGGGCGCCTACAACCAAGCCATCCTGGACGGCGCCGGCTTCGTGGTGGGACCGCTCACCAAGGAAGACGTCGCCGCGGTCGTTCCCTTGAGCAACGGCCACACTCCGATTCTGGCCTTGAATTTTTTGGGCGACTCGGTGAGCACGCCCGGTAATTTCTATCAGTTCGCACTGTCGCCGGAAGATGAGGCGCGCAACGTCGCCCGGCGCGCGGCCGCCGACGGCAGGCTGAACGGTGTCGCCATCGTGCCCGCGAATGAGTGGGGCAACCGCGTCGCCGCGGCGTTTGCGGACGAACTCTCGCACCTCGGCGGATCCGTGCTGGACAGCCAGCGCTATGAGACCGCACAAGTCGACTTCTCCGAAGTCATCAAGCAGGTGCTGCAGGTGCACGTGGTCAAGGGCGAGCCCGTTACCCACCGCACCGACGCCGCCTTCGTCTTCGTCGCCGCCGGCAGCGCCAGCGTCGCGCGGCAGATTCTGCCGCAGCTGAAATTCCACTATGCCGGGGACGTACCGGTGTATTCCACCTCCGACAGCTTCGAGCCGGACGCGACCGCGAACAGCGATATCGAGGGCATGTTGTTTCCCGACATGCCCTGGATGGTCGCCACCGATCCGGTGACCGTGCAGATTCGCGACGGGGTGCGCGCGGCATGGCCCGCCCGCACCGCGCGCCGCGACCGTCTCTATGCCTTCGGTTTCGATGCCTATCGCCTGGTGCCGACGCTGCGCTCCAAGACCGCGGCCCAAACCACTCAAATTTCCGGAGTGACCGGCAAGCTGCACCTCGACGAGCACAACCGCGTTCACCGCGACCTCGATTGGGCGCAGATCAAGAATGGAGTGCCGAACAGCCTCTAATCCCCGATAACTACCACAAAAAAAAGGGATCGTATGAAATTGGGTAAGGCCCTGCTGACGGCGTGCGTGCTGCTCGCGTCGGATCACGTCCTGGCGGCACGCTCCGACTGGCGCCAGATGACCGTCGGACATTTTCACCTCTACAGCACGATGCGGGATTCCAAGACTCGCGATGTCGCGCGTCAATTGCAGGCCTTCGAGAAAACCGTCGGCGAACTGCTGCGCTCGAAGGACCGCTTGCCGGACGTGCCCACGGTCATTTACATCCTCGACTACGACGATTTTGTGCGGTTTGGGGCCGGCGGCGACAAGGGCCCCAGCGGCGTCTTCTACGAACGACCCTATGTCAACGTCATTGCCATCAATGGCGATCTGGATTTCGACACCGTCAAAGTCTCGATATTCCACGAATACACCCACTTCATTCAGCACAATTCGAACTCAAGCAAAATGCCGCCGTGGTTCGCAGAAGGCTATGCCGAGTTGTTCAGCAGCTTCAAATTGAAGGGCGACAGGCTCACCCTCGGAGAGCTGCCGACGGGCGTGGGTATATACCGGAATGAATGGATCCCGATGGAAAGGGTGCTGGCGGTGCAGCATAGCGACCCCGAGTACCACGCCGAGCACCTGGCCCCACAGTTCTATGGGGAGTCGTGGGCGCTGGTGCATCTGCTGCTCTTCGACGACAAGTCGCTGCAAGGACCCACCGAACAGTATCTGTACAATCTGGATATCGGAGTGTTGGAGCCCGATGCCTTCGCGCAGGCGTTTCCCTTCGATAAACATGGTCTTGATCAGGCGGTGCAAAAACTGATCAAGGACGGAGTCATCCGCGTGAAGAGCATGACCTACACGGCAGGAGTGTCGGTCGACGACGCGCCGATTACCGCGATGACTCCCGCCCAAGCCGATGCGCAAATGGTGCGCATGGCGCTGCAGATCGGCTGGCCGAACAAGATCGCCACGCCTCTCGCGGCCGCCGCGCTCAAGGAGGATCCGGCCAACCGCGGGCTGCGCGCCTTGAGCGCGCGCATCGCTGCACGCGACGGCAAGACTGAGAATATCGAGGACCTCACGCTCGCGCTCGAGAAGGGTGGCACCGACGAACCGCAGTTGCGCATTGATGTAGCGGCGGCGCTGTTGGGCCTGTCGCAATCCAAGCCTTCAGGCGACCTAGCGCTTGCCATTCTCGACGACCTGGCGCGCACCGGCTCCGCGCCGCTCGAAGCGGTCGGACTATGGGCCTATGCGGCGCAATTGACGGTGGTCGACTGGGCCAAGATGGTGCCGGTCCTGGAAAGCGACGCCGCTCGGGCACCGCACAAGACCGATTTATTGCGCGCACTGGCCGGCGTTCACGAGAGGCTCGGCGAGGCGGACAAGGCGCGTGAGTGTTACGACCGGATCATTTTGCTGAGCGACAATCCGGCGGAGCGGCTCTGGGCCCAAAAACAGGAAGATGCGGGCCGCGGCCGGCCGTGAGGCGGGCTTACAGAATCGTGCGGGCGCGCAGGATCTCGGCCAGATCGAGCGGAGCCTGCATCTGACGAAACACCGCCTGCCAGCGTTCCGTGCCCGCGCACAGCTTGCCAATCGCGGTCGCAGACGCCTGCCAGCGGCGAAATAATTCGTCGACGCCGGCATTCAGCAATTCCTCGCCGAGTTCGAGCTGGTGCATTGCATTTGCGAGGGGATTGCCGATCATGTTTTGAATTGTGACGCAATTACGTCAAATCGTAAATTGTCTGCGATATGAGACATCACTCTTCTCTGCGCACGCTGTTCCACACGGCGACATCCCACGCATTGTGAATGCCGATGAACATCAGCAGCACCGACACGGCGGCGACGACGTACATGCATGGCGCCGGCCGCCGCCAGATCAAAAATCCCGCGGCGAACAGCGCCGCGTAGACGATCGCCGGCAGCACCACATTCCAGATCCAATCCTCGTGAACGGGAACGTAGTCGCTCGCGATGCGCCGGATGCCGACGGCGGTCTGGATGACATAGAGAAGACCGGCGAAGCCTCCGGCGCCGAATGCCACGCTCAGGCTCATCTGGTTCTGGTGCGGCATGCTGAGAAAGGCGGCAAGGGCCAGAACGGCGCCGAAGTGCACGATGGTCGGCGTGACATAGGCGCGCAGTCCTCTGAAATTGGCTCGTTTCGACTCGGCGGACAAGGCAATGACGACGAAGGTCAAGCCCGCCAGGCCCGCCGAGGCGGAGCCGGTGATGACGTAGAAGTTGTCCCATTCCGCCAGCAACGACTCTGTCATGTTCCATTCTCCGGACGTTTGGGAAGACGGCGCGTGCCGGCGATGGGCAGCAAGAAGAAAGCCTCTTCGGTCACGGCTTTGGCGAGTCGCACCGCCGGGAGCTCATGCATGGCGTGATCCAGCGGGTCGTCGGCCAGCGCGAATGTTCCCCAATGCACCCCGACGCTGCGTTTGGCGCAGAGATCCAGGTGAATCTGCACCGCTTCGTGCAGATCGACGTGCTGGTCCTGCATGAACCAGCGCGGCAGACAAGAGCCGACGGCGATGAGCGCAATGTCGAAGCCGCCCCCCTGCCGCTGGCGCGGCGCCAGCCTTTGCCGCGTATCGATGAAATCCCGGCTGTAGCCCGTGTCGCCGGTGAAGAACCAATGGAAATCCTCGCCCAACACCGCCCAACCGCCCCACAGCGTGCGATTGCGGTCGCTCAAGGTGCGGCCCGACCAATGTTGCGCGGGGGTGAATTGGAATACGACGCCGCCGTGCACATGCTCATCCCACCAGTCCAGTTCGGCCACGCGGACTGCGCCGAGTCGTTCCATCCATGGCTTCAACCCCAGGGGCACCAAGAACATCGGCGAGCCGCCCGCTTGATCTGCCAGCGCCTTCACGCTGTGGCGGTCCAGATGATCGTAGTGATTGTGCGAAATCACCACGACATCGATGTGCGGCAGATCCTCGAGCGCAATGCCCGGCGCGTGCGCGCGCTTGGGCCCGGTGAATTGCAGCGGCGATGCCCGCAAGGAAAAGATGGGATCCGTGAGCACGTTGAGACCGCTGGCCTGCATCAGCATGGTCGCGTGGCCGATCCAGGTGATGGCGGGGTCCATCTGCGCGCCCGCCAGGGCATTGCGGCGGATGTAGCCAAGATCGGCCGCCACTCGGGGCGTGGGCAAGGTGGGCTCGGGCGGCAAGCGATTGCGGATCCGCTGCCATTGCCAGCGCACCACATCGCCGAGCGATTTGGTGACCGAATCTATGTAGTTGTTGCGAAATCCATCGGAGGTGTGGTGGTGGCGCGGCGGCATCGAGGGGATTCTAGCGAAATTCGCCGCCATTTCTCGACGAACGCAAGGCTTTGCGCCGCGACCTGCGCGGATTTCCGGCGCACGCTCGAAGGTGTGAGCAACGGGCAGGCATCCGAACAACTGGCGGTGGAATATCTGCAATGCCGGGGGGTGCTCATCCTGGCGCGCAACCTGCGATGCAGGGCCGGGGAACTCGATCTGGTCGGTCTCGACGGCGATGTGCTGGCGGTGATCGAAGTCCGGCAGCGCGGCGGCGCTCAATTCGGCGGGGCATCCGCCTCGGTCACCCGGCGCAAGCAGCGCAAGATCATTCGCGCCGCCGGATACTATTTACAACGGCGGATGGCGTGGCGTTCCCGGGTGATGCGCTTCGATGTGTTCACTGTGGAAGGCCTGCCCGATCGCCCGCGTCGCATGCTCTGGCTCAAGGACGCGTTTCGCGCTACTTGACCACCTGCAGCTTCGGGCGCTTGGGCTTGGGCTCGCCATCCTTGCCCGCCTCCGCCTTCGGGTTGGGCGGCCCGTCCGTGGGATCGGGATCCGCGTCTCCCTCGGGGAAGATCATGCCCTGGCCGGTCTCGCGCGCGTAGATGCCGAGGATTGCTCGAACCGGAACCTGCACCGCGAATCCCACGCCGCCGAAGCGCGCCTCGAAGCTGACGAAATCATTGCCCAATTTCAGCATTTGAGTCGCCGAGAAACTCACGTTGAGGACGATCTTGCCGTCCTTCACGTATTGCCGGGGGACGGTCACGCCCTCCGCGTTCGCGTCCACCACGATGTGCGGCGTCTCGCCGCTGTCGGAAATCCATTCGTGCAGAGCCCGCAGCAGGTAGGGACGGCGCGGCTTCAATTGCGCATGCTCCGTTCGGCGTCGCTCAGGCAGGAGCGGAACGTCGCGCGCGCAAATATCGAATTCATGTACTTCGTGATGGGCAGCGCCTGCGCCGGCAGATCTATGCCGTAGCTCGGCAAACGCCACAGAATGGGGGCGATGCTGGCGTCGACCAGCGAGAATTCATCGCTGAGAAAGAACGGCTTTGCCTTGAACACGTCCGCGCTCGCGCAGATCGCCTCGCCGAGCACCTTGCGGCTGTGCCCCGCGGTCTTGCTCTGGGGATCCAATTCGATGTCGTGCGCGAGGGCATACCAGTCCCGCTCCACGCGATACAGGGCGACCCGAAATTGGGCCCGGGTCACCGGGTCGATGGGCATCAGCGGCGGATGGGGAAAGCGCTCGTCCAAATACTCGATGATGACCCGCGAGTCGTATAGCACCAGGTCCCGATCCACCAGGGTCGGCACGCTGTGATAGGGATTCAGGTCGAGCAGATCTTCGGGCAGATCGTTCGGGTCGACATTGACCAATTCGATGGCGATCCCTTTTTCGGCAAGCACCAGGCGCGTCCGGTGACTCCAAGGGTCAGCCGGCGCCGAAAACAGTGTCATCACCGAGCGACGTGCCACTAACGCGGTCTCCTAACATGAGCAAACGGGACACCCCGCTGCTGCGTCAGTGGACGTCCTTCCAATATTCTTTCTTCAGCAAGTAGGCAAACACGAAGAACACCAGCAGAAACAGGGTTACAAAAATCCCCATCGACTGACGTTTGTCTTTGACCGGCTCGCCGGCGTAGTCGAGGAAATTTACGATGTCCCGAACGAACTGATCATACTCCTCTGGCTTCATGGCGCCGGGAGTCATTGGTTCGACCCCTTCCAGCACCATCCTGGCACTGCCCTTCTCATCCGCCACGTTCTTGAATACCGGTTTTTGCAACCCGTGCAACGACGCCAGCACATCTGGCATTGCAGCACTCGGCAGGTACAAATTATTCACGCCCCACGGCCGGGTCTTGTCGACGTAGAAGCCGTGGATGAATGAATAAAGGTAATCCGTCCCCTTGGCCCGCGCGATCAACGACAAATCCGGAGGCTGCTTGCCGAACCAGGCTTCGGAATCTTTCGGCATCGCCGAGTTGATGGTATCGAAGGCCTTGTCCGAGGTGAACATCAAATTGCCGAGTTGCGACTCGGGTATTTTAAGGTCCGCCGCCATACGATTGAAGCGCAGATACTTCAGCGAGTGGCAGCCCGAACAGTAGTTCATGAAATTGCGGGCGCCGCGCTGCAGGGAGTCGGTGTTGCCGATGTCCGTGCCGGCCGACAGGAGCGCAATTCCGCCTTCCTCGGCCATGGCCGCCTGCCCAAAGAAAAGCGCTGAGGTTAGCGCAATGGGGATCAATACCGGGCGTTTAAGCATGACCTGTGACCCTTTCCGGCACCGGCTTCACGCTGTCGAACTTCGTGTACCAGGGCATCAGCAAAAAGAAAGCAAAATACAAAATGGTGCAGACTTTGGCCAGCGTTGGGTAAATGCCCGAGGGAGGCTTCAAACCGCAGACGCCTAAGGCAATGAAGGATAGAACGAAGATCGCCAACATGATCTTGTATATGGGACCCCGATAGCGGATCGAGTTCACCGGAGAGCGGTCCAGCCAGGGCACGAAGAACAGCACGGCGATCGAGGCGCCCATCACCATCACACCCCAGACCTGAGTTCCCGCGAACGACGGCACCGCGCGCAACATGGCGTAGAACGGCGTGAAATACCACACGGGGGCGATATGCGGCGGGGTCTGCAAGGCATTGGCAGGCTCGAAATTCGGCGCCTCCAGGAACAGCCCGCCCAAGGTCGGGGCAAAGAAAATGACGCCGCAAAACAGCAGCAGGAATCCCGCCACTCCGACCAGGTCCTTCACCGTGTAGTAGGGATGAAAGGGGATGCCGTCGAGGGGAATTCCGTCCTTGTCCTTGTGCTTCTTGATCTCGATGCCGTCGGGATTGTTCGAGCCGACCTCATGCAGCGCCATGAGGTGCGCGATCACCAGGAACACCAGGGCCAGCGGCAGCGCCGCCACGTGCAGGGCAAAGAATCGGTTCAAGGTGGCATCGGCGATGTAGTAGTCGCCGCGGATCCACTCGACCAGGCTCTGCCCGACGACCGGCAGGCTGCCGAACAGCGACACGATGACCTGGGCGCCCCAATAGCTCATGTTGCCCCAGGGCAGCACATAGCCCATGAACCCCTCCGCCATCAGCAGCAGAAAGATCAGGCAGCCGAAAATCCACAGGAGTTCGCGCGGCTTGCGGTGCGAACCGTACAGCAGCGCGCGGAACATGTGCAAATAAACCACGATGAAGAACGCCGACGCGCCGGTTGAATGCAGGTAGCGGATCAGCCAGCCCCAATCGACGTCCCGCATGATGTATTCGACCGACGAGAACGCCTCGGCGGACGAGGGCTTGTAGTTCATCGTCAGGAAGATCCCCGTTACCAATTGGTTGACGAGGATCAACAGTGCCAGGGAACCGAAGTAGTACCAGAAGTTGAAATTCTTCGGTGCGTAATATTCGGCGACCTGCTCCTTCCATAGCTTGGTGAGCGGAAAGCGCTGGTCGATCCAGCCAATCAAACGTCCGCCCGTGCTGCTGTTGGCGGATTCAGGTGCTGCGGCCATCGCGTAAACCTCTTGGCTAAGCTGTCTTGGCGGCGTCGTCGACGCCGATCACAATGCGGGTATCGTTCGAGAACGCATACGGCGGCACGGCCAGATTCTTCGGCGCCGGCATGCTCTTGTAGACGCGGCCCGACAGATCATATTTGGAACCGTGGCACGGGCAGTAGAATCCGCCCGGCCAATTCGCGCCCAAATCGGCGCCGGCAACCTGAAACGCATTGTTCGCCTCGAACGCGCCCAGCGGCGAGCAACCTAGATGCGTGCAGACCGCGAGGCCGACCCAGTATTCGGGATTGCGCGCGCGCGCGGGGCCGCTGGATTTGATGTAGTCGGGCTGCTGCGAATCCTCGGACTTGGGGTCTGCGAGCACGTCATCGTGATTGCCGAGCTGATCAAGAATGCTCTTGATCCGCCGTACCACGAATACCGCTTGACCGCGCCACACCACCTTCAGCATCTGTCCGGCTTCGAGCTTGGAGGCATCCACCTCGACCGGCGCACCCAGCGCTTTGGCGCGCGCGCTCGGCTTCCATGATGCCAGGAAGGGAACCGCGGCGAACGCGACGCCGATGGCTCCCGTGCCGACCGTGGCCGCCGTCAACAGGCGCCGCCGGCTATGGTCAACCTGATCGCTCATTCGATTGTCCCTACGCAATGTTGACAATTCTTCACGCAAACCCCTGTGGCGGTAGTGTTTCCCAAAGAATAATGGGAGCGCATTATACACAGATGCAGAGCGCCCGCGTTCTCGTGAGTTTCTTGATCAGAGCCGCGGTGGTCGGCCTGGCGGCGGCTTTTCTCGTGGTCTGGTGGAAGCCCGCGCTGCTGGGAAAAGCGGCAATTCCCGCGCAAAATGCCTCCGGTGCACCGCCCCCCGCGGTGGGGCCGCCGACCGTGGTCATGCAGAGTTTTGCCGACTCGGTGGCGCGGGCAGCGCCCGCCGTGGTGAATATTTATACCGCGCGCGTGGTCACGGAGCGCACGCAGACCCCCACTCTCAATCAATTGTTCGGCGATTTTTGGCCGAGCTATCGGCAGCGCGTCGAGCGCAGCTTGGGATCCGGCGTCATCGTCGACGCCCTCGGCACCATCGTGACGAATCAGCATGTTATCGCCGGTGCGGATTCCA
The DNA here is from genome assembly GCA_963811115.1 of uncultured Gammaproteobacteria bacterium. Classification (GTDB taxonomy): domain Bacteria; phylum Pseudomonadota; class Gammaproteobacteria; order Steroidobacterales; family Steroidobacteraceae; genus Bog-1198. The sequence continues at coordinate 434,823 of CAWEQB010000012.1, read as the reverse complement.
TCCGGGTGCAGTTGGCGGATGGCCGCATCGCCGACGCAGCCATCGTCGGGCAGGATCCCGACACGGATCTGGCAATTCTGCATCTGGCGATGGACAAGCTGCCCGTCATGCCGGTGGGGCGCTCGGACACGTTGCGGGTGGGTGATATCGTGCTTGCGATCGGCAATCCCTACGGCCTGAGTCAAACCGTCACCCAGGGCATCGTCAGCGCCACGGGCCGCGGTCAACTGGGACTGGCGACATTCGAGAATTTCATTCAGACCGATGCCGCCATCAATCTCGGCAATTCCGGCGGCGCGCTCATCGACGCGCACGGCGACCTGGTGGGCATCAACACCGCCGTGTTGAACCGCGCCTATGGCGGACCCGAAGGAATCGGTTTTGCGATTCCCGTCAATCTCGTACGCGGTGTCATGGAGCAAATCCTGAAAGGCGGCCACGTGGTGCGCGGCTGGCTGGGCTTCGTGCCTCAGGACCTCTCCGATGAGCAGGCCGCGCAGCTGGGGATTGCCGCCGGCGGCGGCGTCACCGTGGTGAACATTCTGGTGAAAAGTCCGGCGTTCGAAGCGGGCGTGCGGCCGGGCGACCTGATCACGGGTTTGCAGGGCGAAGCGGTGCGCAATTCCCAAGACCTCGTCAGCCGCGTCGCCGCGTTGCATCCGGGCGCGGTCGTGGATCTCGAGGGTCGGCACGGCCGCGAACCGTACAAGCTCAAGTTGAAGGTGTTGGAGCGGCCGACGCGCCAGGTGCAGCCGCAATGACGCCGAGGCAACCTGCCCCTTAACCCGGCGTGCGCCGGATCTTCGCGCCCAATTGCTGCAGTTTTTCCTCGATCGCTTCATAGCCGCGATCGATGTGATAAATGCGCTCGATCTCGGTACGGCCGTCCGCCACCAGCCCCGCCAGCACCAGGCTCGCCGAAGCGCGCAGGTCGGTCGCCATCACCGGCGCGGCAGTGAGCCTCTCGACTCCCTTGATGATGGCGGTGTTGCCCTCGAGCCGGATCTCCGCGCCCATGCGTCGCATTTCCAGCATGTGCATGAAGCGATTTTCGAAGATGGTTTCGATGATGGTGCCGACGCCGTTGGCCACCGTGTTGAGCGCCGCGAATTGCGCCTGCATGTCCGTCGGAAACGCCGGATACGGTGCCGTGCGGATGTCGACCGCCTGGGGCCTCTTGCCGCGCATGTCCACCTCGATCCATGAATCGCCCACATCCACGCGGGCTCCGGCGTCCTTGAGCTTGTCGATGACCGCGTCCAGGTGATCAGGCCGGGTGTTCTTGACCCGTACGTGGCCGCCGGTGATGGCGCCGGCCACGAGATATGTGCCGGTCTCGATGCGGTCGGGCAGCACCTCATAGGCGGTGCCGTCCAGGCGCTGCACCCCCTCGATGACGATCCGGTCGGTACCCGCGCCCCTGATCTTCGCGCCCATTGCGATCAGAAAATTCGCCAGATCGACGACCTCGGGTTCGCGCGCGGCATTCTCGAGCACCGTCTCGCCGTCCGCCAGGGTGGCGGCCATCATGAGATTTTCCGTGCCGGTGACCGTCACGGTATCCAATACCAGGCGGGTGCCCCGCAGGCGATCGGCGCGAGCTTTGATGTAGCCGTTCTCGATGTGAATATCGGCGCCCATGGCCTGCAGGCCGGCCACGTGGATGTTGACCGGACGCGCGCCGATTGCGCAGCCTCCGGGCAGGGACACGTCGGCGCGGCCGAAGCGGGCCAGCAGCGGGCCCAGCACCAAAATCGACGCGCGCATGGTTTTCACCAGCTGGTACGGGGCGAAGTACTCTTTGATCGTCGACGCATCGACTTCGATGCGCATCTTTTCGTCGATGGTCACCGACACGCCCATGCGCCCGAGCAGCTCGATCATGGTGGTGACGTCTTGCAGGTGCGGGACGTTCGACACCGTCACCGGGCCGTCCGCCAGGAGACAGCCTGCCAAAATCGGCAAAGTGGCGTTCTTGGCTCCCGAAATGCGGATCTCGCCCTCGAGCGGGATCCCGCCCTGGATCTGTAATTTATCCACGTCTTATCCCGGTCCCTGGCCCGCGAATTCTTCCGGCGTGAACACCTGCAGGGCCAGGGCGTGGATCTCGTTGCCCATCGCCTTCCCCAGGGTGCCGTAGACCAATTGGTGGCGCTGCACGGAGCGCTTTCCGGCAAACGCCGGCGCAATCACCACGGCCTCGAAATGCACGTTGTCCTCGCTTTTGACCAGCGCTTTGGCGCCCGCCAAACCGCCTTCGATGATTTGCGCCACCTGTTGTGGATTCATGCCTGGCTCCCGCAAATTACCCAAGCTTACCCTGTATCATTCGAGCATGAATCTCGAGTTCACCGACGAAGGCCTCGTCGATCTCGGCCGCCGGGCGCTCGCCATCGAGATCGACGGTCTGCGCGCGCAGCTGCCTCGCTTGGGGTCGGAGTTTGCACGCGCCTGCCGCATTTGTCTCGGCTGCCATGGACGCATCGTCGTGACCGGCATGGGTAAATCCGGCCACATCGGCGGCAAGATTGCCGCCACGCTCGCCAGCACCGGCACGCCGGCCTTCTTCATGCACCCGGGCGAGGCCAGCCACGGCGATGTGGGCATGATCACCCGCGACGATGCGGTGCTCGCCCTGTCCAATTCCGGCGAAACCGAGGAAATCTTGACCATCGTGCCGGCGATCGCGCGCTTGGGGGTGCCCTTGATCGCCTTGACCGGTAATGCGAACTCCACGCTGGCGCGGATTGCCACCGTGCATCTGGATATCGGCGTGCCCGAGGAGGCGTGCCCGCTCAACCTCGCCCCCACCGCGAGCACCACGGCGGCCTTGGCCGTGGGCGACGCGTTGGCGGTGGCGCTGCTGAAGGCGCGCGGCTTCACCGAGGAGGACTTCGCCCGCTCGCATCCGGCCGGCACGCTGGGTCGGCGACTGCTGCTGCACGTGCAGGACGTGATGCGCACCGGCGCCGACGTTCCCACCGTGCGGGCCGGTACGCTGCTCGCGGAAGGCTTGATGGAAGTGACTCGCAAGGGTCTCGGCATGACCGCCATCGTCGACGAGGGCATGCGGGTTCTTGGCGTATTCACCGACGGCGATCTGCGCCGCGCGCTCGACGCGTCCACCGATTTGCGCACCACCCGCATGGACCAGGTCATGAGCCGGCATGCCAAGACCGTGCGGCCGACGACGCTGGCGGCGGAAGCCGTGCATCTGATGGAAACACATCGCATCACCTCGCTGATCGTGGTGGACGCGGACGACAAGGTCGTGGGTGCGCTCAATGTGCACGATCTGCTGCGCGCAGGTGTGGTTTGAAGGCGCGCAGGGCGACGCCGTTGGCGCGGATCCAGCTGCTGATCTTGGACGTCGACGGCGTGCTCACCGATGGGCGCCTGTATTTTGCCGCGCGCGGCGAGGCGCTCAAGGTATTCCACGTGCGCGATGGCCATGGCATCAAACTCTTGATGGCCGCCGGCGTCGCGGTGGCCGCATTCAGCGGACGGCGCTCGCGCGCGGTCGCAGCCCGGATGAAAGAACTGGGCGTGCCGCACCTGGTCCAAGCCTGCAGCGACAAGGTCGCAGCATTGCATCGCCTCACGCAGCGATTGGACATCGATCCCTTGAGCTGTGCCTGCATCGTCGATGACACGCCCGATCTGCCCCTGATGTCGGCGGTCGGCATGGCCGGCGCCGTGGCCGACGCGCACCCCGTGGTGCGCTCCGCGGCGCATTGGATCGCAAAAAGGGGCGGCGGCGAGGGTGCGGTGCGTGAACTCTGCGACGCCATTCTGCGCGCCCGCGCCGGTCAACGCTGATGCTGTTCAGAGTGTTCACCATTATCGCGGTCGTGGCCCTGTGCATCAGCACCTGGATATTGACCGGGCCGGCGCGCCACGGGCAACAGCAAGCCAAGGCCAGACCCGCGGATTTGCCGGGATATTATTTGAAGAATGCCGTCCTCACCGACTTTGACACTGCAGGCAACCCCGGCATCCGCATCGAGGCCGAGCGCATCGATCAGATCGCGCACGGCAACGAGGTGGCGCTGTACAACGTCCGGGTGAACTACCAAGGTCCGGGCGGACAGGCCTGGGTGATGGTGGGCGATGTCGCGCATGTTCAGCCCGGCGGCAAGGTGGTCGACGTTACGGGCAACGTACGCCTGCAGGGCGAGGCCGGCGCGGCCGGCCGTGAAGGCGAAGCCGTATTGCACACTGACACCCTGCGTTACGACATCCCGGACGCCGTTGCCAGCACCAAGGACGACGTCCGCATCGATTTCGCGGGCCACACCCTCACGGCGCGGGGTCTGGTCGCAAATTTGAAAGAGCGCACGCTGCGCTTAGAATCGAAGGTCAATGGCCGTTTTCATCCATAGGAGCCCGTTTCCCGGCGCCCTCGTGCTGGCCGCCCTCGCGCTGGCCGCCCTCGCGCGGCCGGCGTCCGTGGCGGCGGCGGCGCACGTGGAACAGCAAACGATTGTGCTGGATGCGGCGTACTTGGAAATGGACCTCAAGAGCAACAATGTGATTTATCACAAGGTGCGTATTTCGCAGGGCAACATGTCGGTCGTCGCCGACCAAGGGCAGGGTAACGGTTTGGATTTCGACAACAGCCACTGGGTGTTTCGCGGCAACGTGAAAATCAACATGGAGCAAGGGGAGCTTACTTCGGACGAGGCCGACCTCACCTTTGCCAAGAAACTGCTGGCCAAGGCCGTCGTCAACGGCAAACCGGCGGCATTCGAGCAACGCATCGCCAAGACGGGAAAGCTGGCGCGCGGACGCGCCGATTCCATCGACTACGATGTCACCAAAGGCGTGGTCCACTTGTCCAAGAACGCCTGGCTGAGCGACGGTGCGAACGAGATTCGCGGCGAGTCTTTGAAGTACAACGTGCTGGCTCAAAATATCGTCGCCGAGAGTTCCGACCAGGGTTCCCAGCGCGTGCACATCATCATCACGCCTCCGGCCAAACCCAAACCATGAGCGTATTGCGAGCCCTGAGCCTCGCCAAGAGTTACAAGTCTCGGCAGGTACTGCGGGATTTGTCGCTCGAAGTCGAGAGCGGCGAGGTGGTAGGCCTGCTCGGCCCGAACGGCGCCGGCAAGACCACGGCCTTCTACATGATCGTCGGTCTGACCCGCTGTGAACACGGCGAAATCTATCTGGACAACCGCGACATCAGCCGCCTGCCCATGCACCGGCGCGCCCAGCTGGGGCTGGGCTATCTGCCGCAGGAACCCTCGGTGTTTCGCCGGCTGTCGGTGGCGGACAACATCATGGCGATCCTCGAGACCCGGCCCGGGCTCGACGACGCCGGGCGCGCCGCCCGCCTCAAGGAACTGCTCGGGGAGTTGCATATCGGCCACGTGCAGAGCAGCCTCGGGGTGAGCCTCTCCGGCGGCGAAAGACGGCGGGTGGAAATCGCCCGCGCCCTGGCGGCGGATCCTCGGTTCATCTTGCTGGACGAACCCTTTGCCGGCGTCGACCCCCTGTCGGTCACGGAAATTCAGAGAATAATCAAGCACTTGTCTGACAAGGGCATCGGCGTGCTGATTACCGATCATAATGTCCGCGAGACCTTGGGAATCTGCGGCCGCGCCTACATCGTCAGCCAGGGGACGGTGCTGGCCTCCGGATCTGCGGATCAGATTCTTGCCAACCCGCAGGTTCGTGAGGTGTACTTGGGTCAGGATTTCAAACTGTAGGCTTGGACCGAAGAGAAATATGTTGAAGCCAAGTCTGCAGCTTCGCATCGGCCAGCAGCTGACCATGACGCCGCAGCTGCAGCAGGCCATCAGGCTGTTACAGCTGCCATCGCTCGACCTGCAGGCGCATGTCCGCGAGACCCTCGAGACCAACGTCATGCTCGAGGCGGAAGAGGAAACCCTGGAGGTGTCGGCCGAGGCCGTGCGCGAACGCGAGCGCGAAGATCTGCCGCCTCCCGAGGAGAAATACGCCGAACTCGACGGTAACAGCGCCGGCGCCGCCGCCGACCAACGCGAAGAACCCGAAGTGGAGATCGCGGACGAAGCCTGGGGCGAGCAAACCAGCGGGCCCTCGGACACCCCTTGGTCGGGGGATGACGACCGCAGCAGCGATTTCAGCGACCAGCACGGCCAGACCCTGCAGGAGCAGCTCATCGAGCAGCTCGAACTCGCCAAGTTATCCGCCATCGATATGGCGATCGCGCGCGTCATCACCGACGCCATCACCGATGACGGTTATCTGAAGGATTCCCTCGAGGACATCCGCGCGAGCCTGCTGCCCGAGATCCAGGCCACCACCGACGATGTGGAGCGGGTGCTGCGCGCGGTGCAGTCACTGGAGCCTGCCGGCGTCGGTGCCCGCAACTTGGGCGAGTGCATTGCACTGCAACTGCGCCAGCTCCATCCTGACACGCCGGCGCGCGACGTCGCCATTCGGGTGGCGCTCGAGCACTTGGACCTGGTCGCCGGCCAACAGCTGGTGCTGCTGCGGCGGCAGTTGCGCTGCAGCGAAAGCGATTTGGAAATGGCGTTGGCGCTGGTGCGCTCCTGCCATCCGCGCCCCGGGGCGGCGGTCAACCCCGCACAGGCCGAATACGTGATTCCGGATGTTTTCGTGCGCCGCACCGACCACGGCTGGATCGTCGAGATCAATCAGGCGACCGTGCCGCGGGTTCGGGTCAACAACACCTACGCAAATTTGATCTCCCGCTCCCCGGACCATGCCATGCTGCGCACTCAGTTGCAGGAGGCACGCTGGTTGATGCGCAGTCTCGAGATCCGCAATGAGACCCTGGTCAAGGTGGCACGCTGCATCGTGCAGCGGCAGACCAGTTTTTTCGAATTGGGCGAGGAAGCGATGGAGCCGCTCATTCTCAAGGACGTCGCCGAGGCGGTGGAAATGCACGAATCGACGATTTCCCGGGTCACCACCGCCAAGTACATGCACACGCCGCGCGGCGTGTTCGAGTTCCGGTATTTCTTTTCCAGCCACGTCGAAGCCGCGGACGGCACGGAGATGTCCTCCACCGCCATTCGCGCCAAGATCAGGAAATTGATCTCACAGGAGAATCAGGAGAACCCGTGGAGCGACAGCAAGCTCGCGGAAATTCTCTCGCAAGAAGGCATACCGGTGGCCAGGCGCACCGTTGCCAAATATCGCGAAGGCATGCAAATCGCCCCGTCCAACGAACGGAAGCGAGCCGCTGCCCGCGCGTCGTAAACAGTCGAAGGAGGAAACATGCAGCTCGATCTCAGCGGTCATCATGTGGAAGTTACCGACTCACTACGCGCTTACGTCATCAAGAAATTCGAGCGCATCTCACGGCACTTCGAGCAGCTCATCGATGTGCACTGCGTGCTCACCGTCGAAAAATTCGGCCACAAGGCCGAGGCCACGCTCATGCTGCGGGGAAACAAGATCTATGCCGACGCGACCGAGACCAACATGTACGCCTCCATCGACGCCCTCGCCGACAAGCTTGATCGTTGCGTCAAGAAACACAAGGAAAAGGCCGCCGACCATCACGCGGATGACGTGATCAAGGCCCGTCTTTCGATTTGACCATCAAGGTGCCCGCGTGTCGATGCGACTGATCATCGTGAGCGGGCTGTCGGGCTCGGGCAAGAGCGTCGCGCTGCACATGCTCGAGGACATCGATTTCTATTGCGTCGACAATATCCCGGCGGCGCTGCTCAAGTCGTTCATCTCGCACACGGTCCGCGGCATGGGAGACACCTATCCCAGAACCGCGGTCGGTCTGGACGCGCGCAACCGGCCCAATGAAATCGAGACCATTCCGGCGTTGGTGGGCGAACTGCGGCGCAGCGGCATCGGCTGCGAGGTGATCTACCTGCACGCCGCCGATGAAGTGCTGCTGAAGCGCTATGCCGAGACCCGCCGCAAGCACCCCTTGGTCACCGGCGACATCAGTCTGCGCGAGGCGATCGCCACCGAACGCAAGCTGCTGGAGCCGATTTCCAGCGCGGCGGATCTCGTCATCGACACCTCTCAGATGGGCGTCCACGCGCTGCGCGAATTGATCCGCGAGCGCGTCGACCGGCGGCGCGACGGGAGGCTTTCCCTGATGTTCGAGTCCTTCGGCTACAAGCACGGCATACCGGGCGATGCGGATTTCGTGTTCGACGTGCGCAATCTGCCGAACCCCTACTGGGAGCACTCGCTGCGGCATCTCAACGGCCGGGATGCCGCCGTGATCGAGTACCTGGAGGGCCATGCCGGCGTGCGCAGCATGGTCGACGATCTCATCGAGTTCCTGGAAAAGCGCGTCAGCGAATTCGCGCAGGCGAACCGCAGCTATCTGACCATTGCGATCGGCTGCACGGGCGGGCAGCACCGCTCCGTGTACATTGCCGAGCGCCTCGCCGGGCATTTTCGCAAGGAATACCCGCAGGCCCTGACGCGGCACGATTCCCTGCAAAAGCACTGACGCTACGCCGGGCGATGCCGGCGCGCGCTCTTCAGCGCCAGAAACTCGCGAATCTCATCGGCGCGTGCGCGCGCGTCCGCCACCCCAAGGTCGATCATGGCGCGGGTGAAACCCCGCTCGAACAACAGGTAGCTCAGCAGCAGGGTGCTGGCGGCGCTGCTGGCTCCCATGGTGCGCATCAAGGCACGCATGCTGCGCGGCAGTTCGCCGACGTACCGGCGCGCGATTTCGTTGACGTCCTGCGACGGCGTCATCACCAGAAACTCCACGCGCCGTTGGGCGTTGTTCTCGTTGTAGCGGCTGATGCGCTCGAGATCCGCCTGCAGCTGATCCATGAACAGCGAGTCCAGCATGAAGCCGAACATCTGCCCGAAGCTGGGTTCGACCGTGCGCCCGAGCGGGGCGAGCCCCGTGGGGACGGGATCGTTGACCCCGATGATGAACAGGCGGTTCGCGCCCAGATGGATCGCCGGACTCAAGGGCGAGGTTTGGCGCATGGCGCCGTCGCCGAAATATTGATCGTTCAGCAGCACCGGCCGGAAAAGAAAGGGAATGGACAGGCTGGCCATCAAGTGATTCAAGGTCAGCTGCACCCTTGCGCCCTTGCGGTACACCCGGGCCCACGGCTCGATGGGCGAGGAGGACGCGTAGAACGTCACCGAATCCGCATCGGCGTAGCAGGTGGCGCAAATACCGAGCGCCTGCAGGTGTTCCTTGTAGAGGCTGCGCGGAATGCCCTCGAAGTGCAGCTGTTCGCGCAGCAGATTCCACAGCGGAGTGTTGTCGAACAGGGAATGCGGCGGATGCACCAGCCAGCCGCCGGTGAGAAACGCCAGCATCCAGTGCAGGCCGGACCGCAGCATGCTGACCGCATCGGCCTTGAACACATGGCTTACGCGAAAATCCCGCCACACCCGTTCGATGCCGTACACCGAGCGCCGGAAGTGCGCCGCGTCCGAGGCCAGGGCGACCGCGCTCACGGCGCCGGCGGAGGTACCCGTGATGATGGGGAATGGGCAGGCGGAGCCACGCCGCATCAATTCGGCCACGCCCTTGAGCACGCCGACCTGGTAGGCCGAGCGCGCGCCGCCGCCCGTCAGCACCAATCCGATCGAAGGCCTCTCGATGTTTACGACGCTGGTGGCCATCCATTGACCGGTGGCGCTGGCGGAACCTGGATCACTCGGAGTGTTCAATGGACCAACGCCTCTTTGGCGAAGTTTGATGTGGACATCCTAGCCGACTACTGGGCAAAGGGGCTGCGGCGTTTTGACGGCCGCGACGAGGCGTAGTCCGCCGGGTTGAATGCCCGTCTCTGGCCCAGCAGTGGTTCACCGTCGATGCGCTCGGCCAGACTCTTGATGTCCGCATTCGTGACGCCGCTCGCAGCGAAGTGTTCCTGCCATCGGTCGACAGCCCTGATGACGCGAACCACCTCGGCAGCTGCCTGCGCCGGCGTATAGCCGAAGAGCTCGCATTGCGACATGGCGTTGGACAGCGTTGAATCTCGCTGATCGGTTCCGACAATGAACTCCTGGTAGCCCTGACCTGAGTTCGTGGGGAGGATGTCGTAGGCCGGCGCCAGCCGATAGCGACCCTGCCGCGTCGGCGCCACGACCAGCAGCGCGTGGTTCTTTTCATGGTCATCGGTGTTGTCGATGAGGATGTTGAACACCATGCGGCGAAACAGTTCGCGCATGTCGCGCAGGTTGAGGTCCTCGTCCGTCGCACCGGCGCGGCGAAGCAGCTGCGCCAGGCTCGGGTAGCCCAGTTCAGGTTCCTGTCCGGCGATGGTCTGCGCCCGCAGCGCGGTTCCCGCTGAAATGCAGTGAATGCGCTGGGAGCCGTCTCGATCGTAACGGCGCACCGCCAGTGCGTGCTCACCCGCAAGCCCAACCACCTGCGTTTCGGCCACTTGGATGCCGGCCGACTTGGCGAGCGTCATCGACGCATGCTCGATGAGCGGTACGTCGACGGGCTCATTGTCAAAGAACTTGATGACCCATTGCACCGCGCCGATCTCGATGAGCGCCTTTGGCTTTGCCCCACCGAAACTGCCGCCGGCGTTGAGCATCTGGCGTTCGACGTTGCTGACCGGAGTCCTGGCGCTGACCTTGTGCACAATCTCGCTCAAGCGCTGTGCCTGCTCCAACCGCGGCAGCGGACTTTTGGTCCGAGGAAGATACGCGGCCTGCGATGTCGAGACACCCAGCGCGCCAAAGCGATCGTCGCCCGCGTAGTACAGGTACTCCATGAGCGACAGGCGGGCGGGCTTGAAAAGGTACTGAATCACCCGCTCACCCCAGCGGTCGGGGCGAGCATCGTCAACGGCGCCGACAGCCATTCCTTTCCAGCGCGGCAGCTGTTCGATGTCCGTCAACAACAGGTCTTCGCTCAAGGGGAAGCCGGCGGCCAGCCATTCGGCTCCATACTGCAGGGAGACACCCTTGCCGGCGTCGACGAGCCGCAAGCGACCGACGTGGCGCGGTTGGGCGGGATCAGCCAGGTACCACAGATACAGCTCCTCGTACTTCACAAATCTTTCCGCCGCTGCATCGCCCTTCTCATCTTCGCCTGCGCCGTGGCACGCACGCGTTCCCTGCCCAATGTTTCGGCCTGGCGTACGTCCAACTCCAGTGCGCCGCGGTCTTCCTTGGGCGTGGCCAGAGTCCCCAGTGCGGCATCTCGGCCAATCAGCCAGAGCGCGGTCGCAAGCACGCCCAGGCTGACGCTGGGCTCACCCGCTTCCAGTCGCAGCAAGGTCGGGACACTCACGCCGAGGCGTTTCGCCCAGGTCTTGAGCGACTCTCTGCGGCGCAGGCGGGCGACTGCGAGATCTGCCCCCAGCTGGGCCAGGGCCGCCAGAGTCGATGGGGGCATCTGGGTAAGGGCGGTTGATGCTTTGGTCATAACATATACTTTACTGTTATCCGCGCATACAGTCAAGTATATGTTATTTTCTCCCGGCCGGAGTGACCCCTAGCTCAGCGCGTCGATCGCATCGTCCAGCCCCGCCAGGGTCAGGGGATACATCCGCCCCTCCAGGAGCTCGCGCGTGATCTCGATCGAGGTATTGTGCCGCCATCGCGCCTGCGGCTGCGGGTTGATCCAGGCGAACTTCGGGTAGTGCTTGATCAGTCGCTGCAGCCACACGCTGCCGGATTCCGCATTCCAATGCTCGACGCTGCCGCCCGGCTGGGTGATCTCGTAGGGGCTCATGGTGGCATCGCCCACCAGGATGAGCTTGTAGTCCGTGCCGTAGGTGCGCATCAATTCGACGGTGCCGATGTGCTCGTTGAAGCGCCGCCGATTGTCCCGCCACAGCGCCTCATAGGTGAAATTGTGGAAGTAGTAATGCTCGAGATGCTTGAATTCGCTGCGCGCGGCGGAGAAGAGCTCCTCGCAGGTCTTGACGTGATCGTCCATCGAGCCGCCGATGTCGAGCAGCAGCAGCACCTTCACCACATTGTGGCGCTCGGCCTGCATCCTGATGTCCAGCCACCCTCCCGAGCGTGCCGTGGCGTCGATGGTGTCCGCCAGCGCCAGCTCGTCGGGCGCGCCGCGCCGCGCGAAGCGCCGCAGTTTGCGCAGCGCCATCTTGATGTTGCGGGTGCCGAGCTCGACCTTGTCGTCCAGATTGGCGAATTCGCGGCGGTCCCAGACCTTGACGGCGCTGCGGTTGCGTCCGCCTTCCTGGCCCACGCGCACGCCTTCCGGATTGAAGCCGTAGGCGCCGAACGGCGAGGTACCCGCCGTGCCGATCCATTTGCTGCCGCCCTGGTGCCGCTCCTTCTGCTCTTCGAGCCGCTTGGCCAGCGTCTCCATCAATTGCTCCCATCCGCCCAGCGCCTCGATCTCGGCCTTCTCGGCATCGGTGAACTCGCGCACGGCGAGCTTGGCCAGCCAGTCCTCCGGCAGTTCTCCCTGGAGCAGCGCGTAGAGGTCCTCGGCACCCTTGAAGTGCGCCGCGAAAACCTTGTCGTAGCGGTCGTAGTAGCGCTCGTCCTTCACCAGACAGGTGCGCGCCAGGGTGTAGAAGCGCTCGGCGCTCAAGTCGCCCAAACCCGCTTTGAGCGCTTCGAGCAAGGTCAACAATTCGGTGATGGATACCGGAATACCGGCGCTGCGCAGCAGGAAGAAGAATCTAACGAGCATTCCGGCGGTGCAGGAACAACAGCTGCTCGAACAGATGCACGTCCTGCTCGTTCTTCAGCAAGGCGCCATACAGGGGCGGAATGAGCTTCTTGGCGTCGTCGCTGCGCAGCGCTTCCGGCGGAATGTCCTCGGTCACCAGCAGTTTGATCCAGTCCAGGAGTTCGGACGTCGTCGGCTTCTTCTTCAAGCCCGGCGTGTCGCGGATCTTGAAGAACGTCGTCAGCGCCTCGTGCAGCAGCTCGCGCTTCAAGCCCGGGAAATGCACGTCGACAATCTGCGTCATCGTGGCCGTGTCGGGAAAGCGGATGTAGTGGAAGAAGCAGCGCCGCAGGAAGGCGTCCGGCAATTCCTTCTCGTTGTTGCTGGTGATCACGATCACCGGCCGGTGCTTGGCGCGCACAGTTTCCCGCGTCTCGTACACGTAGAACTCCATGCGGTCGAGCTCGCGCAGCAAATCGTTCGGAAACTCGATGTCCGCCTTGTCGATCTCGTCGATGAGCAGCACCGGCTGCACCTCGCTGTCGAACGCCTCCCACAGATCGCCCTTCACGATGTAATTGTGGATGTCCTTGACCCGCGGATCGCCGAGCTGCGAATCGCGCAGCCGCGACACCGCATCGTATTCATACAGGCCCTGCTGCGCCTTGGTGGTGGACTTGATGTGCCACTCGTAAAACGGCTTGTTCAAGGAGCGGGCGATTTCGTTCGCGAGCAGGGTCTTGCCCGTGCCGGGCTCACCCTTGATCAGGAGCGGGCGCGACAGCACCATGGCCGCATTCACGGCGGCCATCAGCTCCTCGGTGGCGATGTAACGGTCGGTTCCGCGGAATTCGGCGGCCATTTTATTTACGAGCGACCTGCAGGATCTGCATGGAGTTGGTGCCGCCCGCCACGCCGCTCAACTCACCCTTGGTGAGAATGATGGAGTCGCCCTCCTCCACCAGTTTGAGGTCCAGCAGCAGCCGGAATACCGAGAAATAGAATGCCTCGCCCTTGTGCGTGACGTCGTACGCGACCGGGAACACGCCGCGGTACAGGGTCACGCGGCGGCGCGTGTTCTCGTGCCGCGTAAAGGCATAGATGGGGATATCCGAGCGCACCCGGGACATCCACAGCGACGTCGATCCCGACTCGGTGAGCGCGACGATGGCCTTCACGTGAAGGTGATTGGCGGTGTACATGACCGCCGATGCGATGGCCTCGTCGGTGTGGCCGAAATAGCCGCTGTTGCGCTGCCGGACCCGCACATTCTTCACCTGGTATTTTTCGGCGCCGACGATGATCTGCGACATCGCTTCCACGACCTTGATCGGATGCTTGCCCGAGGCGGTCTCGGCCGACAGCATCACTGCGTCGGTGCCGTCCATGACGGCATTCGCCACATCCGACACTTCGGCGCGCGTCGGTATGGTGTTGGTGATCATCGATTCCATCATCTGCGTCGCCATGATGACGACGCGATTTTGATGCCGTGCCTCCAGGATGATCTGCTTTTGCAGGCCGGCGAGCTCGGCGTACCCCATCTCGACGCCGAGGTCGCCGCGGGCGACCATCACCCCGTCGCTCGCCCGCACCACCGCGGACAGGTTCTTGATGGCTTCCGCGCGCTCGATCTTCGCGACCAGCAGTCCATGTCCGCCGGCATCGCGCAGCAGCTGGCGGGCCTCATCCATGTCGGCGGCGTCGCGCGGGAAGGACACCCCGAGATAGTCGACCTGGAGCTTCGCGGCGGTGCGGATGTCGTCGCGGTCCTTGTCGGTGAGCGCGCCCGCGGACAGGCCGCCGCCCTGGCGGTTGATGCCCTTGTTGTTGCCGAGCTCGCCGCCGACCAAGACCCGCGTCTGGATGCGCGGGCCGTCGATGGAGAGCACCTGCAGGCTGATCTGGCCGTCGTTCAGCAGCAGCACATCGCCGGCGAACACGTCGGTCGGCAATTTCTTGTAGGCGATCCCGACGCTGCGTTCCGTGCCGGCATCGACGGCGAGCGAGGCGTCCAGCGTGAACTGCGCGCCGTCGGCGAGCTGCACCTTGCCGGCCGCGAAGCGGTCGATGCGGATTTTCGGCCCCTGCAGGTCGCCGAGCACGCCGACGTAGCGGCCCGCCTCGCGCGCGGCTTCGCGCACCAGCTCGATGCGGCGCGCGTGATCGGCGGTCGCACCATGCGAGAAATTGAGGCGCACCACGTCGACGCCGGCGCGCACGATCTCGGTCAATGTCGCCGGATCATCCGTCGCGGGCCCCAGGGTCGCGACTATCTTGGTCTGTCGGAGCAGCGGCTTCATGCGGCGCGCTTCTCCAGGATCTCCACCGCCGGGAGTTTCTTGCCCTCGACGAACTCCAGGAACGCGCCGCCGCCGGTCGAGATGTAGGAAATGCTGTCCTCGATGCCGTACTTCTCGATGGCGGCGAGCGTGTCGCCGCCGCCGGCCAGCGAGAAGGCCTTGCTGCGCGCGATCGCCTTGGCGAGCGTACGGGTGCCTTCGCCGAACTGCTCGTACTCGAACACCCCGACCGGACCGTTCCACAGGATCGTGCCCGCGGAGGCGATCAGCTTAGCTAAAGCTTCGGCCGAATCCGGTCCGATGTCCAGGATCATCTCGTTGTCCGAGACCGCGCCGACCGCCTTGACATCGGCCTCCGCCTTCGCCGAAAACTCGGTCGCGACCACGACGTCGGTGGGCATCGGAATGACGATGCCGCGCTTGCCCGATTGCTCGAGCAGGCGTTTGCAGATATCCAGCATGGCGGGTTCGTACAGCGACTTGCCGACGTTCACCCCCAAAGCCGCGAGAAAGGTGTTGGTGATGCCGCCGCCCACGATCAGCTGATCGACCTTGCCGAGCAGGGCTTCGAGCACGGTGAGCTTGGTCGACACCTTGGAGCCGGCAACGATCGCGAGCAGCGGCCGCGCGGGCTTCTCGAGCGCCGTCTCCAGGGCCGACAGTTCACTCACCAGGAGCGGGCCGGCGCAGGCCACGGGCGCGTATTTCGCCACTCCGTGCGTGCTCGCTTCGGCGCGGTGCGCCGTGCCGAACGCATCCATCACATAGATGTCGCACAGCGCCGCCATTTTCCGCGCCAGCTCGTCGACATCCTTCTTTTCGCCCTTGTTGAAGCGCACGTTCTCGAGCAGCACCACCTCGCCGGGAAGAACGTCCACGCCGGCCAGCCAGTCCTTCTTGAGCGCGACCGGCACGCCGAGCAGCTGCGACAGCCGTTTGGCCACGGGGGCGAGCGAGAACTCCTCGGCGTACTTGCCCTCTTCGGGCCGGCCCAGATGCGACATCACCAGCACCCGTGCCCGCGCCGTCAGCGCCGCCTGAATCGTCGGCAGCGCCGCCCGGATTCGCGCGTCGCTCGTCACCGCGCCGTTCTGAATCGGCACGTTCAGATCTTCACGGATCAGCACGCGCTTGTCGCGAAGATCCAGGCTCTGCATTTTGATGAGGTTCAGGCTCAATTGGCTTTCGACCAGGCCAGGGTGGTGTCGAGCATGCGGTTCGAGAAACCCCACTCATTGTCGTACCAGGAGCATACCTTCACCAGGTTGCCTTCGATGACCTTGGTCAATGTGGCGTCGTAGGTCGACGAAGCGGGATCGTGATTGAAGTCCACCGACACCAGCGGCGCATCGTTGTAGGCGAGAATGCCCTTGAGCGCCCCGCCGGCGGCCGCCTTGACGGCGCCGTGAATTTCCTCGACCGAGGTCTTGCGGGCCGCCGTGAAGCTCAAATCGACCAGCGAGACGTTGATGGTCGGGACGCGGATCGCGAAGCCGTCGATCTTGCCCTTGAGTTCGGGCAGCACCAGGCCGACCGCGGCGGCGGCGCCGGTCTTGGTCGGAATCATCGACATGGTGGCGGAGCGCGCGCGGCGCAAATCCGTGTGGTACACGTCCGTCAGCACCTGATCGTTGGTGTAGGAGTGGATCGTGTTCATGATTCCGGCCAGGATCCCCACTTTGTCGTGCAGCACCTTGACCAGCGGCGCGAGGCAGTTGGTGGTGCAGGATGCGTTCGAGATCACCGTGTGGCTGGCCTTCAGCACCCCGTGGTTGACGCCGTACACCACGGTCGCATCGACGTCATCGCCGCCCGGCGCGGAAATCACCACTTTCTTGGCTCCCGCGGTGAGGTGCGCCGAGGCCTTGGCCTTGCTGGTGAACAAGCCCGTGCACTCCAGCACGAAATCCACGCCGAGTTCGGCCCAGGGCAGTTTGGAGGGATCGCGCTGCGCCACCACGCGGATGCGGTCGCCGTTGACCACCATCGAGTCGCCGTCGACATGCACGTCGCCGCGAAAGCGGCCGTGCACAGTATCGAAACGCGTCAGATAAACATTGGTATTGGCGTCGCCCAGATCGTTGATGGCCACCACCTTGATCTCGCCCGTGTGCTTGCCCTCGTACAGGGCGCGCAGAATGTTACGGCCGATGCGCCCGAAACCATTGATAGCCACTTTGATTGCCATCGTCTTTATATCCTTGTTACTTGGCTTAGAAACTTTTTCGATCGCCTCGACCACATGCTGCGCGGTGAAGCCATAGGCCTTGAATAAATCCTTGGCGGGTGCCGATGCGCCGAAGTGATCGATGCCGACGATCTGGCCCTTGAGGCCCACATAGTGCCACCAGCCGGCCGTCGCGCCCGCCTCCACCGCCACCCGCCGTGTCACCGATGCCGGCAGCACGCTTTGCTTGTACGAGTCGTCCTGCGCTTCGAAGGCGTGAGTGCTGGGCATGGACACGAGGCGCACCCGTCTGCCCTTCCCGGCGACGGTGCGCACCGCCTCGGCGGCGATGCCGACTTCGGAACCGGTGGCGATGACGATCGCCTCGGGTTCTCCCGCCGAATCGATCAACACGTAGCCGCCGCGAGCGATGGCGGCGATTTGCGCCGCGTCGCGCGCCTCGTGGGCCACCGACTGGCGGGTGAGAATCAGACAGGTCGGATGGTCGCGATTCTCGAGCGCAACGCCCCAGGCGGCGGCGGTCTCGACCGCATCGCAGGGCCGCCACAGGTCCAATTGCGGAATGAGGCGCAGCGAGGCCACGTGTTCGATCGGTTGGTGCGTCGGGCCGTCTTCGCCCAAGCCGATTGAATCGTGGGTGTAGACGAAAATCACCCGCAGCCGCATCAGCGCCGCCATGCGCACCGCATTGCGCGCATAGTCGGAGAAAGTGAGAAAAGTGCCGGCGTAGGGAATGAAACCGCCATGGCACACGATGCCGTTCAGCATCGCCGACATGCCGAATTCGCGCACGCCGAAATGCAGATAATTTCCGCCGGGCGAGTCCGGCGTCAGGGCCACCGAATCCTTGCGCAGGGTGCCGTTCGAGGGGGTGAGGTCCGCCGATCCGCCGAGAAGCTCGGGCAGCACGGGGCCGAATGCGTTCAAGGCAGCCTGCGACGACTGACGCGTGGCCAGCGCCTTGCCCTCGGCCTGCGTGCGCGCGATGTAGGCGTCGACCTGGCCGGCGAACCCGGCGGGCAGATTGCCTTCCATGCGCCGTGCAAGCTCTGCGGCCAACGCCGGAAATTCTGCTTTGTACGCCGCAAACCGCGTGCGCCACTCCTGTTCCACCCGCGCGCCCTTGTCGCGCATGTCCCAGGCGGCGCGAATGTCCGCCGGGATCTCGAACGGCGGCGAGGTCCATCCCAGATTCTTGCGGGCGGCGGCGATTTCCTCGGCGCCGGGGGCTTCGCCGTGCATGGAAGCCGTGCCCTGCTTGTTCGGCGCTCCCCACCCGATCACGGTCTTGGCGCAAATCAACGAGGGACGCTCAACTTCCGCCCGCGCGGCCGCCAGGGCGGCCGCAACCGCGGCGCTGTCCTGACCGTCCACGCCGCTCTGCACATGCCACCCATAGGCTTCGAAGCGTTTGGCCGTGTTGTCGCCGAACCACCCGGCCACCTTGCCGTCGATGGAGATGCCGTTGTCATCGTACACACAGATGAGCTTGCTTAAGCGCTGCACGCCGGCGAACGAGGCCACCTCGTGCGAGATGCCCTCCATCATGCAGCCGTCGCCGAGAAACACGTAGGTGTGATGATCGATGATGTTGTGGCCGGGGCGGTTGAAGGCGACGCCAAGCGAGCGTTCCGCCAGCGCCATGCCCACCGCATTGGCCACACCCTGACCCAGAGGGCCGGTCGTAGTTTCTATCCCGAGGTGCAATTCGCGCTCCGGGTGGCCCGCGGTCTTGGAGCCGAATTGGCGAAAATTCTTGATCTCGTCCATCGACAAGGGATAGCCCGTGAGATGCAGCACCGAATAGAGCAGCATGGACGCGTGGCCGTTCGACAGCACGAAGCGGTCGCGGTCCCACCAGTTCGGATTGCCCGGATTGAACTTAAGCACGTCGCGCCAGAGCACCTCGGCGATGTCGGCCATCCCCATGGGCGCGCCCGGATGGCCCGAATTGGCCTTTTGGACAGCGTCCATCGACAGGGCACGAATGGCGTTGGCAAGCTCGCGGCGAGTGGGCATAACAGACTTCTTGTTTAACAGATGTGACGGAGGACCGGGCGCGTATTGTCCCCGATGCGCCCCCGGTGGGCAAACCGGGATGTGGGTCGCGGATTAACGACGGAACGCGTTCACACAAATGCAGTCTGTTTATGTATAACGAGTTTGAGCGCCGCCATGACCCAGTTCACCGTCGCAAACAGGGTGCTTTGCTACCATTTCGTCCCATGCAAATTCTACAAATAACCGACCCTCACCTCTACGGCAGCGCCGACGGGCGGCTGCGCGGAGTGGAGACCGATCCGAGTTTGCATGCCGCGCTCGACGATGCGTTTGCGCGCGTGCCGGACTATGCGGCGATGCTGGTCACCGGCGATTTGGTGCAGGACGACTCTTCCGGCTATTTGCGCTTTCGCAGCATATTCGGCGGCCTCACGAAACCGGTGCTGTGCATTCCCGGCAACCACGACGAGCCCGAGGCCATGCGCAGAGAACTGAAAGGCGCGCCGTTTCAGATTTGCGGCGCCCATGAAATCGACGGCTGGCAGTTCATCATGCTCGACAGCTACGATCCAGGGCATGTCGGCGGCCGCCTGATCCAGAGCGAACTCGCCCGGCTCGACAACACGCTCAAGAATTCGCCGAAACACGCGATGGTGTGTTTGCATCATCACCCGATATTCATGGGCAGCCGCTGGTTGGACACGGTGGGACTCGCCGAGCCTGAAGCGTTCTGGCGCATCATCGATTCGCACGCTCACGTGCGCGCCGTGGTCTGGGGACATGTGCACCAGGCCTACGACGGTCAGCGCGGCAACGTACGTCTGTTCGCCACGCCGTCGACGGGGGCCCAATTCCTTCCCGGCAGCGATCGCTACGCGGTCGATACGCGCCCTCCTGCGTACCGCTGCTTCGATCTGCATCCCGATGGAGGCATCGACAGCACGGTCCACTGGATCGAGTCGATGGCGCTGCGGCACGTCGTATCGCGTTAGCCGCCGCGTTGCGCCCCTCCTCCCGCCTCGGCTTGTTGTTATGCAGTCTGTTGCTCTGCATCAGCGTGCGCGCCGACAGCGCACTGCATTCGCTCTGGGAAATACACGGCAAGCACAACACCGTATACTTGCTCGGCTCAATTCACGTGCTGCGGCCGAGCGACTATCCTCTGTCGCCCGCAGTCCTCGAAGCCTACGCAAGCTCCAAATCCATATTCATGGAAGTGAATCTGGAGGAGATCGAATCGGCACAGGCGCAGGCGGAAATGCTCGCCGCCGCGATGCTGCCCGCCGGCAAGACCCTGCCCGATATTCTGGGGAGCGAGCGCTATGGGCGCGCCGATGCCCTGGCGCACGCGGTCGGGGTGGAACTCTCGCTGTTCGATCAATTCGCGCCCTGGTTTGCGGCCGAGGCCGTTTCGCAGATGCAGCTGGCGCAGCTGGGATTCAAACCCGAGTCGGGCGTCGAAATGTACTTCATGGACAAGGCGCGCACCGACGGCAAAAGCGTGGCCGGCCTCGAAACCGTCCACGATCAGATCTCACTGTTCACCAACATGCCCATGGATGCTCAGGCCGAGTACCTGGTATCGAGCCTCAAGCAGGCGGAGGACCTGCCCAAGGATGTGGACGCCATGGTCCGCGCCTGGCAGCGCGGCGATACCCAGTGGTTCGCCGCGGAGCTGCAGTCCGAATTCGGCCGGGACGTAAAAGTCTATGATTCGCTGCTGGGCGCCCGCAACCGCAAGTGGCTGCCGAAAATAGAAGGCCTGCTCGGCGATGACCGGAATTACCTGGTGATCGTCGGCACCGGCCATCTGGTCGGGCCGGGCAGCGTCATCGATCTTCTGAAAAAAGACGGGATCGGCGTCTCTCAGCTCTAGGAGCCCGTGGCGGCCACCACGGCCAAGACGCGCAACGCCGCAGACGCCCGTCTCCCAGCCAACCCTTCGGGACCGGACAGATTTCGCTTCAGCCATTGTTGTCGCCTCCTCATTGGGCATTCACCCAACTTCGTCGGCTCCGCCTCGGCTGAAGCGAAATCTGTCACGGTCGCGGCCTCGCCGATTACTCAGACAGGCTCCCAACGCCGACCCCGCAATAAGCTACGGTGCCGGCGGCACCGCGCCGGCGTCCGGGCCGCCCCAGCCGTGCTTGTGAGACTTCGCCTGCGCCTCGAGCGTCGCGAGCTGTGACTGCTGCGCCGGGGTCAACACCTTGAACACCTGAGCCCGCACTTCGGCGTGCTGGGTCAAAGCCTGCGCCGCCAGCGAGCCGTGAGTCTGGCTCACCTGCGAGGCAATGCTGCTGTAGTTCGGGTCCGTCGGCGCGGTTTGCTGCAGTTTCTCCATGTTCGCGCGCATCTGCTCATGCAGGCTCTGCATCTGCGGATGCGCGGCCGTCATGATGTCCTTGATTTGTTGCTTCTGCGCGGCGCTCAAATCGAGCTTGCCGAGCAGATGCCACGGGCCGCCGTGATGATGCCAGCCTCGCTCGGCAGTCTGTGGCGCGGTCGCCTCATCGGCCGCACTTGCGGCCGACATGCCGGCGGCGGCGGTCAGCGCTGCTCCGGCCGTGAGTAGAGCCGGCCACAGCAAATTGCGAATCGATTTCATGTTCAGCTCCGAATTGAGTGGGTGGATGACGCAGCGCCATCCTAGGCCCACCCTGTGCAAACATGTGTCGCGGAGAACGCAACGATCTGTTAAGAATTGTGAATTCGGGGGCGGACGCTACTGGGCGGCGCCGACTGTGCCAGAGTATGCAGCTTATGACACTCTCCAATCCCGAGGCGCGGGTGCTGCTGGTCGACGATGACCGCGAGCTTTGTCAAATGCTCACCGAGTATTTGAACGCCGAACATTTCGACGTAACCAGCGTGCACGACGGCGGCGACGCCCTGCAGAGGCTGCGGACCGATGACTTCGAAATTCTCATTCTCGACGTGATGTTGCCGAGCGTCGGCGGCTTCGACGTGCTGCGCGAGCTCGGGGCGTCGTACCAGACTCCCATCCTCATGCTCACGGCGCGCGGCGACGACATCGACCGCATCGTCGGTCTCGAGCTCGGCGCAGACGACTATCTCAGCAAGCCCTTCAATCCGCGCGAACTGGTGGCGCGAATTCGCGCGATCCTGCGCCGCGCCAGCAACCGTTCGGGCAGGGGCGCCGTGCCCGATGAACTCGTCGTCGGTCCCATCACTCTGCACACCGGAACTCATCAGGTGCATGTCGCCGACCGGCTCGTACCGCTCACCGGGGCCGAGTTTCGCGTGCTCGAGCTGCTCATGCGCTCCGCCGGCCAGGTCATCCCCCGCGAAGCGATGACCGAGCAGGCGCTCGGCCGCAAGCTCGTGGCCTACGACCGCAGCATCGACACGCACATCAGCAATCTGCGCCGCAAGCTCGAACTCGAAGTCGGCAAGAATCCTGAGATCAAGAATGTCCGCGGCTCGGGCTACACCCTCACCTGGGCCCAGGCATAGCAGTTGCACTCATGCATAGTCTCTTCCTGCGGATTTTCATGCTGTTCTGGGTGGCGATGGCGCTCATCGTCGGCGGCAGCATCGCCATCACCTTCACCATTGCCGCGCACGAGTACGAGGCGCCTGAACTGCAGCGCCGCCCCGGAGCGGCGATTCAGGCATCGGAAGCCCTGGCGCGAGGCGGCATCGGCGCGCTCAAGAGTTGGTTGGACAAGAACAAGAACGCCATCCCCGACCGCGACCTGTACATCGTCGGCGCGGACGGCGCGGACATCCTCGGGCGGCGCCTGCCGGAGAGCGCGATGCGCCGCCTCGAGTACTTCAACCGCGATGAGTTCATCGCTCATCATTTCCCGCGGGCGGCGCCGCAAATCGCCGGCCCCGACGGCTCGGCCTACACCGTGTTGTTGGTGCCGCGGCGCCCCAGCATATTCGGCGCGCTGAGTCTGCCGGAAATATCCACGGCCATCCTGTGCATCGCGCTGGTGGTGAGCGCGCTCACCAGTTGGTGGCTGGCCCGGCACTTGAGCGCCCCGATTAGGCGCATTCAGGCGGGCGCGCGCGCGCTGGCGTCCGAGAATCTCGAGCTGCGCGGGAATGCCGGACTGCGGGTGAGCGCAGGTCTCGAGGGACGCAGGGACGAACTCGCGGTTCTGGCGCGCGATTTCGACGCCATGGCGGATCAGCTGCGGGCCAATCGCGGCACCGTCACTCAGCTGTTGCGCGACATTTCCCACGAACTGCGCTCGCCGCTCGCCCGCATGCGAGTGGCGCTCGGCCTTGCGCGCCAGCCGCCCGCCGACCTCTCGCGGCAGCTGGATCGCCTGGAGCGGGAGATCGAACGCCTCGATTCGCTGATCTCCCAGGTATTGAAGCTGGCCCGCCTGCACGGCACCGACAGCCTGTTCGCGCGCGAAACCTTCGATCTCGACGAAGTGATCGAGGAGGTCGTGCGCGATGCGAACTTCGAAGGCGCCGCGAAGCGCTGCACGGTCCGTCTCGAAGGCGCCGCGCACGCCGCCGTCAACGGCAACCGCGAACTGCTGCGCAGCGCCGTCGAGAACGTGCTGCGCAATGCAGTGCGCTACAGCCCGCAGGGCGCGCCGATCGAGGTCGCGGTGGTCCGATCCGAGGGCGGGGCCGTGATTTCAATCCGTGATCGCGGCCCGGGCGTGCCCGAGCGGGAGCTGGAACGCATATTCGAACCCTTCTATCGGGTCGCCGAGTCGCGCGACCGCGATACCGGCGGCGAGGGCATCGGCCTCGCCATTACCGCCCAGGTGATGAAGGCTCACGGCGGCGCAGCCGTGGCGGCCAACAGCCCCGGAGGCGGCTTCGAAGTACGGCTCCGCTTGCCGATCAGCGCCCAGGCTGTTTAGAGTCACAACGATGAGCCTGTACCAAGAAGCCTGCAAATACATCCCGGGCGGCGTCAATTCGCCGGTTCGCGCCTTCCGCGGCGTCGGCGGCGAGCCGATTTTTTTCAAGAAAGCCGCAGGCGCTTTCGTGACGGCCGCCGACGGCCGCCGCTTCATCGACTACGTCGGCTCCTGGGGTCCGATGATCCTGGGACATGCTCACCCGCAGGTGATCAAGGCGGTCCAGGAGGTCGCCGCCGACGGCCTCTCCTTCGGTGCGCCGACCGAGCTGGAAACGCAGCTCGCGCGCCGTGTGATCGAGCTCATGCCGTCGGTGGAATTGGTGCGTTTCGTGAGCTCGGGTACCGAAGCGACCATGAGCGCAATCCGCCTGGCGCGCGGCTTTACGGGCCGCGACACCATCGTGAAGTTCGAGGGCTGCTACCACGGCCACTCCGATTCGCTGCTGATCAAGGCCGGCTCGGGCGCACTGACCCTAGGCGTTCCCACCTCGCCGGGGGTGCCGAAGGCTCTCGCCAATCACACGGTCACCCTGAACTTCAACGATGCCGACCAGGTCCGCGAAGTGTTCCGGCAGATCGGCGGCGAGATCGCCTGCGTCATCGTCGAGCCCGTGGCCGGCAACATGAATTGCGTGCCGCCCACCCCCGGATTTCTCGACACCCTGCGCCGCGAGTGCGATCGCGCCGGCGCAGTGTTGATTTTCGACGAAGTCATGACCGGATTTCGGGTCGCGCTGGGCGGCGCGCAGGAACTCTACGGTGTGCGCCCCGATCTCACCACGCTGGGTAAAATCATCGGGGGCGGCATGCCGGTGGGCGCCTTCGGCGGCCGGCGCGACATCATGGAGCGCCTCGCCCCCTTGGGTCCCGTCTATCAGGCGGGCACACTGTCCGGCAATCCGGTGGCGATGATCGCCGGCCTCACCACGCTCAATTTGCTGTCGGCGCCCGGTTTTCATCAACGACTCGGGGCCGCGACCGCTGATTTGACGCGGCGGTTGGCCGAGTCCGCCGCGAGCGCCGGAATCGCGCTCAGCGTGAACCATGTCTGCGGCATGTTCGGGTTCTTCTTCACCGCCGAACCCGTCGTCGACCGCTACAGCAAGGTGATGGCCTGCGACGTCGAACGATTCAAGCGCTTCTTCCACGGCATGCTGGGCGAAGGCATTTATCTCGCCCCGTCGGCCTTCGAGGCCGGTTTCCTCTCGTCGGCGCACACGGCCGCCGATATCGACGCCACCATCGCGGCGGCACGCCGCGTGTTCGCCTCGCGCGCGTTCGCGCTGTCTTAGCATGCGCGCCTTCGCCTGGTTCGTCGCCATGCTGCTTCTCACCGGCATCATCGGCGGTGCTCTCGCCTATCCCGCTTACGAGCTCACCTCCACTTTCGCGAGCTTTCCCTTTCATCGTGTCGCCGGACGAATCGCCATGCTGGTGCTGGCCTCGCTGCTCGTGTGGCTGTGCGTGCACCTGAAACTCACCTCCAAGCGCGACCTGGGGTTCGGCCTGCCGCGCCGCCGTTTCCTCAAGATCTCGCTGCTGTTCGCCGCGTTCGGCGTCGCCACCGCCGGCGTCGGCGCCGCCTTCCTGCTGCTGACACACCTGCGCATCGGAGCGCCGGACTTCATTCCCGGCGCCTCCGGCTTCGTCCGTATTTTCCTCGTGGGCGTGGCCTCCGGGTTCAGCGTCGCACTGCTCGAAGAAACTGTGTTCCGCGGCTTCCTGCATACGGCCATCGAGCGTGAATCCGGTCCTTGGGCCGCGGTGTTGCTCACCGCGCCCCTGTTCGCGGTGCTGCACTTCGTCGCCAAGGTCAGGATCCCGGCCGATCAGTTAGGCTGGGGCAGCGGCTTCGACCTGCTGGTGCGCTCATTTGCGCCCTTGGGATCCCCGGCGCTGGTCGCCGACACCTTTCTGTCGTGGTTGACCGTGGGATTGATCCTGAGCATGACCCGCGTCTTGACCGGTAACATCGCGGTCGCGATCGGGCTGCACGCCGGATGGGTCATCGTGCTGCGCATGCTGCAGGAAGCCACCATGAGCGGCAGTTCGCCGGCGTATGCAGGCTGGGTCGGCCGCTTCGACGGAATCCTGGGCTACTGGCTGTTGCCCTGGGGCGTTGTCATCGCGGCGGCACTCTGGGTCACTCGCGCTCGGTGGGTACCGCCGGCGCGAGCGGATTGAGAATGTCCAACCGCTGAATCGGATCGTCGAGCTCGAGACAGGATTGCTTGTCCGCGAGCGAAATCGGCAATATCTCGGCGAGCCGGTGTCCGACCCATGCCGCATCGTCCAGGCGCATCTCAAACCCTTCGTACACCTCGCCGAGTTGCGGCAGCACGGTTTTCAGCAACTGCGGCAGCCGTGCGTGACGCTGCGGCACCGGTAGTACCGGTTCCGGCGCCAGAGGCTCGACCTCGGCAAGATTGAGGCCGTCGGATTGGCGGCTGCGGCTCCGGACCCGAAAGCGCTGCACGCCGACGCAGGACAGTCCGAGCAGCCCGTCCGACAGTTGATGAAAATCCACGATTTTGGCGAGAGTCCCGACATCGACGGTCTCGGCCGGCCCGACTTCATTGCCCTCGCGGATCAACACCACGCCGAAATTTTCACTCTCGCGCATGCAGCGCCGCACCATGTCGAGATAGCGCGTCTCGAATATCCGCAGCGGCAGCGGACCGTCCGGGAACAGTACGATATTGAGCGGAAAAAGCGCGATCACTGCGGTGCCCGCAACGCGGCGAGCAACTTGTCGTGCAGCCCGCCAAAGCCTCCGTTGCTCATCACCAGGATGTGATCACCCGGCCGGCTGTCCTTGGCCAGGTCCTTGACCAAGGCATCGACGTTGGCGGCGAAACCTGCTCGCGCGCCGAGCGGCGCCACGGCCGCGGGCAGGTCCCAACCCATGTCCGGCGAGTTCAGGAACCACGCCCGGTCCGCGAGTTCGAGCGACGGCGCCAGCTGTTCGCGATGCACGCCGAGTTTCATGGTGTTCGAGCGCGGCTCCAGCACCGCAATGATGCGTGCGCCCCCGACCAGCGTGCGCAGTCCGCGCACCGTGGTCTCGATGGCCGTCGGGTGGTGCGCGAAATCGTCGTACACCGTGACCCCGTTGACGACCCCGCGAATCTCCATGCGTCGTTTGACGCCGCGGAACCGTTCGAGCGAGCGCCCCGCCCGCTCAGGCGTCACCCCCACATGCCGCGCCGCTGCGATCGCGGCCAGCGCATTCATTACATTGTGCTCGCCCAGGAGCGGCCAGTTCACCTCGGCCACCGCCTTGCCCTGAAAATGCACTGCGAAGCGGCTCGCCGCAGATCCCGGCGGAATCACTGCGCTCCAGTCCGCCCCCGCCAATGCGAAGGTTTCGCGCGGCGTCCAGGCGCCCATGCTCAGGGTGGCCGCAAGTTCCGCATCCGCGCCGTTGACAATGAGCCGGCCCGCCGCCGGCACGGTGCGCAGCAACTGATTGAACTGGCGGCGGATCGAGGCGACATCCGGATAGATGTCCGCGTGATCGTATTCCAGATTGTTGAGAATGGCGGTGCGCGGACGGTAGTGCACGAATTTCGCGCGCTTGTCGAAAAACGCCGTATCGTACTCGTCCGCCTCTATGACGAAGTGGGGTCCGCTGCCGAAGCGCGCCGTGGAATCGAAATTGCTCGGCACGCCGCCGATCAGAAATCCCGGCGCCAGACCCGCATCCTCGAGTATCCACGTCAGCATGGCGGTGGTCGTGGTCTTGCCGTGCGTGCCGGCCACCGCGATCACATGCTTCTCCCGCAATACGTGCTCCGCCAACCATTGCGGCCCGGAGGTGTAGGCCATGCCCCGATCCAGCATGGCCTCCACCACCGCACTGCCGCGGCTCAGCGCGTTGCCCACGACGACGATGTCCGGCCGCAAGTCCAGCTGCTCGGCGCCGTACCCCTGAACCAGCTCGATGCCGAGCGCCGTAAGCTGCGTGCTCATCGGCGGATATACGTTGAGGTCCGAGCCCGTCACCCGAAATCCGGCGGCCTTGGCGATGGCGGCCACGCCGCCCATGAACGTGCCGGCGATGCCCAAAATATGCACGTGCATGGTCATATCAGCAGCAGCTCCTGCCCCAGCAATATCGACAACAGAACGTAGCTCAAGCTCACCGTGAGACCGAGCGCGATGCCGGAGTCCAGGGCCGAGCGCCAAATATTGGCGCAGGCGAGCAGATACCAGATCAATCCCGCCCACAGCAGCAGTCCGGGCGGCAGCGCCGCCAGGCTATCGGGCCCTGCAAGCTCCATCAGCGAATCGGCGGGATATTGAACGAGACTTGACAGCACTCCGACTCCCATCAGGGCGGTGCCGGTCTGTAGAAATCGCTGCGCGCGATGTGCCAGCGTCAGCACGGCCCAGGTGAAGCCGAGCGGCAAAGTCACGCTCAATGCGATCCTCACCCAAAGCCGGTCATTCAACACCGGCGGCAGAAAATGGCCCACCACCTCGAGCAGCGCCGTGGCGAGCACGACCAGAGCCAGTAAAAACAGCGACGCGGGCAATTGCTCCGGCGTTCTGCGCCAGAGCGAAATATCCCAAAATGCCTTCGCGAGTCGCAGCATGGTCCGATTCGGTCATAATCCCGCTTCAAATTGTACACGCGGATCAATGCAATGCCCGACGCGATTTGGATCGATAAAGCAGCGGAGCTGGCCGAGCTCGCGCAGACACTGGAGACGCAGGCGCGGATCGGTGTCGACACGGAATTTCTTCGCGAACGCACCTTCTTCCCGAAACTCTGTCTGCTGCAAATCGCGGCCGCGGATCGGATCTGGTGCATCGACACTCTGCGTGTCGGCAGTCTCGAACCCTTGATGTCCGTCCTCACCGCGCCGCTGGCGCGCAAGGTGATTCACGCCGCGCGCCAGGATCTGGAGGCGGTCTATCTCACCACCAAGCGCATCATGGCTCCGGTGTTCGACACGCAGATCGCCGCGGGGTGTGTCGGACTCAAACCGCAGGTCGGCTACGCCGAACTCGTCAAGACCCTGCTCGACGTGAGCATACCCAAGGGCCAGACACGCACCGACTGGTCGAAGCGGCCGCTGTCGCGGGCGCAATTGGAATACGCGGCGGACGATGTCATGTACCTCGGCGACGTCGCAGATCGCTTGTCGCTGCGGCTGCGCGAACTTGGGCGCGAGCACTGGGCCACGGAGGACTGTCAGGCGCTCTTGAACCGCGAACTGTATGAACCCGACCCCGCCCAGGCGTGGGTGAGGCTGCGCGGGCTCGCGCAGCTAGGCCCCGCCGCCCGCGCCCGCGCCAAGGCGATCGCCGTGTGGCGCGAAAAATTGGCGCGCGCCCGCGATCTGCCGCGCGCATGGATCCTCGCCGATCCCGCGATCTTTGCCACCGCTCAGGGTGCGCCGCCGCCGCTGAACGACAGTCTGGCGGCCAGCCTGCAGGCCGCGCTCGAAAATGCACCCGACGACCCGGCGGACCAGGAACCCAGCCAGGATGCGCGTCCGACCCCCGAGCAAAAAGCGCTGATCGAGCGGCTCGGAAAAGTCGTCGATGCCCGTGCCGCGGAACTTGAAATCAGCGCGGAGATACTCGCGCCGCGCGGCGAGCTGAAGGCGCTGGCCATGTCGGCTCGCGCACCCGAGCTGCGCGAGTCTCACGCGCTGACGGGCTGGCGCCGCGAAGAAATCGGCGTTCTTTTGCTCGCGGCTATCGTTTGAACACCGCGTGTTCGATGCTCTTGAACACCGTATCCACATCGGCATCGGCATCCACGATACGCAGCAACCCGGCCGCCTCGTAGTACTTGATCAGCGGCTTGGTTTGCGCTTCATACACTTCCAGGCGCTTGCCGATGACCTCTTCCTTGTCGTCCGGGCGCTGGATCAGCCGGTGCTTGCCCTCGGGCGGCGGCGCCGTGTGCACATTGAACACCTTGCCGCATTCCTGACAGATCCGGCGTCCCGTCAGGCGCTTGAATAGAATGCCGAGGTCGAGATTCAGCAGCACCACCGACTCGAGCGGCGTTCCCAACTCGCCGAGCAGCTTCTGCAGGGCCTCGGCCTGGGCGATGTTGCGCGGAAATCCGTCCAGGATGAAGCCCTTGGCGGCATCCGGCAGCCGCAGGCGTTCGCGGATCATGCCGAGCACGGTGGCGTCGTCGACCAGCTTCCCCGAGTCCATGGCGGCCTTGGCGCGCAGCCCAAGTTCGGTGCTTTTGGCCACCGCATCCCGCAACAGGTCGCCGGTCGAAATTTGAGGTACGCAGAAGGTCTTGACCAGCAGCTGCGCCTGCGTGCCCTTGCCGGACCCCGGCGCTCCCAATAGAACTATTCGCATGATTCTCAGAGTTGTGGAAAGCGCGCTACCGTACCTTCGGGCGGCGCGGTCGTCAAACAAAGGAGCCTGTCTAAAGACAGGTTCCCGGCCGATGGGCTATTCTGCGCGCCTTGCGCCGAAGGGGGTCCCGTGAAAAACGCGTTTTATGCTCAATCCGGCGGCGTAACCGCCGTCATCAATGCCTCTGCCTGCGGCGTCATCGAGACGGCGCGCAAGCATCGGGGCAAGATCGGCAAGGTGTATGCCGGCCGGCACGGCATCATCGGCGCCTTGACCGAAGACATGATCGACACCAGCAAGGAAAGCGCGGGCGGCCATCAGTGCCCTGCGCCACACGCCGGGCGGCGCCTTCGGCTCGGCGCGCTACAAGCTGGCCGGGATCGACAAGAACCGCAGCCAGTACGAGCGCCTGATCGACATATTCCGCGCCCACGACATCGGCTATTTCTTCTACAACGGCGGCAACGATTCCATGGACACGGCGCAGAAAGTGTCCGAAATCGCCGTGCAAATGTCCTATCCCATCACCTGCATCGGCGTCCCCAAGACCGTCGACAATGACCTGCCCATCACGGATTGCTGCCCCGGATTCGGCTCCGCGGCCAAGTACATCGCCGTGTCCACGCGCGAGGCGGCGCTCGACGTGGCCTCCATGGCGCGCACCTCGACCAAGGTTTTCGTGCTCGAGGTCATGGGCCGGCACGCCGGCTGGATGGCGGCCGCCGGCGGCCTGGCCGCCGAGAAGGCCGGCGACGCGCCGCATGTCATCTTGTTTCCGGAGATCGTCTTCGACCGCGAGAAATATCTCGCCAAAGTGAAGTCGTCCGTCGAAAAACACGGCTATTGCGTGGTGGTGGTCTCCGAAGGGGTGCGCGATTCCAGCGGCAAATTTCTCGCCGAGGCCGGCACCAAGGACGCCTTCGGCCATGCCCAATTGGGCGGCGTTGGACCCATCGTCGCGCAAATGACCCAGGAGGCGTTCGGCTATAAATTTCACTGGGCGGTCGCCGATTATCTGCAGCGCTCGGCGCGTCACATCGCCTCCAAAGTGGATGTCGAACAGGCCTATGCCGTCGGCAAGGCGGCGGTTGAACTCGCGCTCAAGGGCAGGAACGCCATGATGCCGGTGATCGTGCGCAAGTCCGCCAGACCCTACCGCTGGAGCATCGGCGAGGCGCCGCTGACGGCGGTCGCCAACCAGGAAAAGAAGGTGCCGCGCAATTTCATCACGGCGGATGGTTTCGGCATTACCGCGGCCTGCCGCGCCTACCTGCGCGCCGCTCATCCGCGGCGAGGACTATCCGCCCTACCGCGACGGCCTGCCCTCTTATGTCACGCTCAAGGGTGTCAGCGTTGTCAAACGTTTGCGCACCCCGTTTGTGGTATAGTCGCGTCGGTTTTTTCGCCTATAAATGTATAATTTTCAATAACATAAGTACCCACCGGAGATTTGACACATGACCCTTGACTGTGCGCTATGGCTGGCCATTGCAGCAGGTGCTGTTGCGATCGTTTACGGCGTCGTTTCGGTGCGCTGGATTCTGGCGCAGCCGGCGGGCAATGCGCGCATGCAGGAAATCGCAGCGGCGATTCAAGCGGGCGCCAAGGCTTATCTGAACCGGCAGTACTCCACCATTGCCGTGGTCGGGGTCATCCTCTTCGTTGCCCTGGGGTTGGCCCTGGGCTGGCCCACCGCCGGCGGCTTCGCCGTCGGCGCCCTGCTGTCGGGACTCGCCGGCTACATCGGCATGTTCATTTCCGTGCGCGCCAACGTGCGCACCGCGCAGGCGGCGCATTCGGGCATCAATGCCGCGCTCAAAGTGGCATTTCGCGGCGGCGCGATCACCGGCATGTTGGTGGTCGGCCTCGGGCTGCTCGGCGTCGCCGGCTACTACCTCCTCATGCTGCGCGTGCTCGGCGATTCGGAATCCGCGCTGCGTTCGCTGGTCGGACTCGCCTTCGGCGGTTCGCTCATTTCGATTTTCGCGCGATTGGGCGGCGGCATATTCACCAAGGG
Source organism: uncultured Gammaproteobacteria bacterium (assembly GCA_963811115.1). GTDB lineage: Bacteria > Pseudomonadota > Gammaproteobacteria > Steroidobacterales > Steroidobacteraceae > Bog-1198. Next base: position 402,540 of record CAWEQB010000012.1, on the reverse strand, counting down.
CGCCGACGTCGGCGCGGACCTGGTCGGCAAGGTCGAAGCCGGCATCCCCGAGGACGATCCGCGCAATCCGGCGGTCATTGCCGACAACGTCGGCGACAATGTCGGCGACTGCGCCGGCATGGCGGCCGACCTGTTCGAAACCTACGCCGTCACCCTGGTCGCCACCATGCTGCTCGGCGGCCTGGTCATGGTGAACATGGGCGAGCGCGCCATCCTGTTTCCGCTGGTGCTGGGCGCGATTTCCATCGTCTCCTCGATCGTCGGCACCTTCTTCGTCTCCACACGTGAAGGCGGCAAGATCATGAATGCCCTGTACAAGGGCGTCATCGTCTCGGCGGTCATCTCGGCAGTGGCGTTCTATTTCGTCTCCAAGAGCATCATGGGCGACCATGCCACTTCGATCTGGCTGTGCACGCTGGTCGGCCTCGCGCTCACCGCCGCCATGATCGTGATCACCGAGTACTACACGGCCACCGAGTACAAGCCCGTGCAGCACGTGGCTGCAGCATCGCAAACCGGACATGCCACCAACATCATCGCCGGCCTCGGCGTCTCGATGAAGGCCTGCGCCCTGCCGGTGATTGCGGTGGCCTTGAGCATCTGGGCTTCGTACCGCTTGGAAGGCCTGTACGGCATCGCCATTGCCGCCACGGCCATGCTGTCGATGACCGGCATGATCGTGGCGCTCGACGCCTATGGACCCATCACCGACAACGCCGGCGGCATCGCCGAAATGGCGGGACTCGACAAGAAAGTGCGCGATGTCACCGATCCTCTGGATGCCGTGGGCAACACCACCAAGGCCGTCACCAAGGGCTACGCCATCGGGTCCGCGGGCCTCGCCGCGCTGGTCCTGTTCGCCGACTACACTCACAAGCTGAGTGAAGTCACAGGTCACGCCACCAGTTTCGACCTGTCGAACCCGGCCGTGATCATCGGCTTGTTCATAGGCGGTCTCGTGCCCTATCTCTTCGCCGCCATGGCGATGGAGGCCGTGGGCCGCGCCGCGGGCGCCGTGGTCAACGAAGTACGCCGCCAATTCCGCGAGATCAAGGGCATCATGGAAGGCACGGCCAAACCCGACTACTCGCGTGCGGTCGACATGCTCACCAAGGCTGCGATCAAGGAGATGATCGTGCCCTCGCTGCTGCCGATTCTGGTTCCCATCGTGCTGGTGTTCGTGGTTAATTTCCTCATGGGACCCGGCACCGGCGTCCAGGCTTTGGGCGGACTCCTGATCGGCACCATCGTGACCGGATTGTTCGTCGCCATCTCCATGACCACCGGCGGCGGCGCCTGGGACAATGCCAAGAAGTACATCGAGGAAGGCCACTTCGGCGGCAAGGGTTCCGATGCGCACAAGGCTGCGGTCACCGGCGACACGGTCGGCGATCCCTACAAGGACACGGCGGGTCCGGCCATCAATCCCTTGATCAAGATCATCAATATCGTCGCGCTGTTGTTGGTGCCCGTCCTCGGAAAAATGATGTAGCACCCAACAGGGCTGCGCCGGCCAGCACCATGATGACCGCGCAGAAATCCTCGGCGGTGACCATGATGTCCGCGTGGTGCGTCAGCATCGAGCCGGCGGCGATCGCCGGCACACCCAATGCCAGATAGCTGACGACGAAAATGATCGACAGAGTGCCGGCCCGTTCGTGCGGAGCGGCAGTCGGGACCACCGTGCGCACGGCCCCCTGAAAGCCGGCGCCGAAGCCGACCCCGGCAACCACCGTGCCCAGCAGGAACAAGCTGATGCTGCTCTGGGGCAGCGCCGCCACGGTGAGCGCCACTCCAGCCAGCAAACTGCCCGCACCCAGCAGCATCATTCTCCGCGGCGTGTGATTCTGCAGCAGCAGTACGGCAAGGCCCCCGCTCGCCGCCAGCACGAACAGTGCCATGCCGCCGAGCACCGGGGAGTGCGAACTCAGCATGCCGCGAATCAGCTGCGGACCCAGCGAGGCGTAAAAGCCGGCGAGCGCCCAGACCGCGATCAGAATCGGCAGCGCCAGCAGCAGCGGCTTGCGCGTGGCGGGCGGGAGATTGAAGCGCGGCATGAGCGATTCCAGCGCGCCCGGCCGCGCCGCAATGGATTCCTTCATGAACGTGAGCCCGAGCACCTGCGCCACGAACACCGCCGCCAGCACCGCGAACACCAAGTGCGTCGGACCCGGCAGGTACTGCAGGAAAACTCCGCCAATCAGGCAGCCAAGCGCCGTTCCCAACGGCGGGACCACCGCGTTGGCAATCGGCCCGCGGCATTTATCAAGATCGATCATCGCAGCGCCAACCGCGCCGATGGCAGCGCCGGTCGTGATTCCCTGGACGACCCGCGCAAACAGCAGTCCCGTCACGCTCGCGGCGGTGGCAAACATCGCCATCACTGCGATCTGCCCGACCGAAGCCGCGATCAGCACCGGCCGCCGGCCCAGGTGATCCGACAGCCGGCCGGCCACCAGCAGCGCAGCCAGCACCGCCACGGCGTAAATGCCGAAGATGAGGGTCAGGGTCACCGGCGAGAAGCCCCACATCGATTGATAGACCGGGTACAGCGGGGTGGGTGCGGCAGAGCCCGCCAGGAAGGACACGGTGATGGACGCCAACAAGTAAAAGGAGGCGGCAGGCGAGAGATGGCGTGGGGCGGCGGCTCGGGACATGATGACTCCAAACAGACAAGTCTGTCTACTTTCGATTGAACTATACAGACCTGTCTGTTAAAGTCAATCCATGACTACCACGCCTGCCCGCACCGCGGTCCCCCGCCTTTCCGCCCGCGAGCGCCTGCTCGCCGCCGCTGACGAGCTGTTTTATGAAAATGGCATCAATCTGGTGGGCATCGACCGCGTGATCGAACACGCCGGGGTGGCCAAGGCCTCGCTGTACGACTGTTTCGGCAGCAAAGAAGAGTTGATCCGCTGCTACTTGCAGGGCCGCAACGAACGGCGCCAGGCGCGAATCCGCGAACGAATGGCGCGGTTTCAAACGCCGCGCGACAAGATCCTGAGTGTGTTCGACGTGCTGGCCGAAACGGTTGGGCGCCCGAATTACCACGGATGCGTGTTTCAACGGGTCGGCGCCGAGGCGGGAGCAGGCAGCGACATCAAGCGCGCCTGCGACGATTCGCGCGCCTGGCTTCGCAGTCAATTCATCGAACTCGCGCGCGAGGCCCGGGCCCAGGATCCCGAGTCGCTGGGCGGTCAACTGGTACTGCTGTTCGACGGTGCCGCGGCCACGGCCTACCTGGATCACGATCTCGGCGCACCGCAGGCGGCGCGTGCGGTGGCCGAGCGGTTGTTGCCCGCCGGCTAGCCCGGTCCCGGGTTGCCGACGGTGCCGACGAACAGCAAGGCGCCGCTCGCGTCATCGACAATCGCGAAAAAGAATGGATGATCGACGGAGAAATTGACCGGCGAGGGATTGTAGGCGCTCAAGGTAGGCGTCGCGGCCGTGGCGGCGGCGGCAGTCGTGCCTGATTCATCCGCCTCCACCAGCGCCGCATGATCGACATCGGAAAGATATGTGTTGGGCGCGATGCCTGACAGGTCGCCGCGTTGCGGGTCGAACGCGATACCCATCCCCAGCGCTTGCAACGCGGCCGGCAGCGCTTTCTTATAGGCGACCTTGAATCGCGGCAGCGACAAGGCAACATCCGTCAACCGAAACAAGGTGAGCCAATGCTTCAAGCTGTCGGCCGTGGCTTCCGCGACTACATATCCCAAACTGTGCCCGCCGTTCGGCAACAGAATCAGCATGCTGAGGCGGCGGTCTCTGCCATACGCAAGCTGGATGGCGGCAAACTCCGCTGTCTGGAAATACGGCAGATGCCGCTGCTGCTTCATCATCAAGCAGTTCACCCGGAGACCTGATGCGGTCTTGAACAGCTCGGGAACCGTCTCATGAGGATCGAAGGGATCGCTCCAGTGTCCTTTGAAATAAATGGCATTCGCGATGATGGCCACCGCGTCCCGATAGTCACGCTGCGGCATCAATTGCGGTATCAGCCCCTGGGTTTTATGGGAGATCCACGCATTGACGTTGTCCGGTGCGCCCGCCAGGTCTCCGAGTTCCGCCGCGTAGTAATTCTTGTTGATCTGCGTGAAGGCGGGCTCGACGTCGCGGCCGCCATGGCGCAGCCACAGGGAATTGGCGATGGTCAGTTGATTTTGCGGGCCGGAGTTCGCGAGCGACGCCTGCAAGGCTTGGTTCGCCAGGTTGACCTGGTCCGCACCGAGCGTATTGAGCTGCAAAGCCGCCGCCATCGCCTGGCGGGTCGGGCCCTTCGCGCCGTTGTAGACGATCTGCAATGCCAGCGCGATGCTGGTCGGCGAGATCACCACGTTGCCGGCATCGTCGGCCCGCAGCGATTTCAGGAGCTTCAGGCCAAACGCATTGTCCGCGGCGATCACCGCCGGATCAGGGTGGGCGGGATCAGCGTGGGTCTGCGCCGCGGCCGCGCAGCAACATACCGCGAGCGCAGCGCAGGCGGCGAGTCTCAACATTCAGATGTCGAAGTAGATCGCGTCAGGCTCCGCGGCGCCATCGCGAGTCGCGACTCGCAGCTCCGGCTCCTTGAGCGACACGCGCGAGCGCGGCGGCACGCTGCGGGTGAGGAACACCGATCCGCCGATGACGCTGCCGGCGCCCACCACCGTTTGTCCGCCGAGCACCGTGGCATTGGCATAGAGCGTCGAGCCGTTCTCCACGGTGGGATGGCGCTTCTTGCCGCGGATGATCTGGCCGCTCGCATCCCGCGGAAACGACAGCGCGCCCAGGGTCACGCCCTGATACAGCTTGACGTCGTCGCCGATGTGCGTGGTCTCGCCGATGACCACGCCGGTCGCGTGATCGATGAAAAAAGCCTCGCCGATGGTCGCGCCGGGATGAATGTCGGCGCCGGTCTTCGAATGCGCCCATTCGGTCATGATGCGCGCCATCATGGGCACTCCCAAGTCATACAGGGCATGCGCAATGCGGTACACGCTGACGGCGAGTACTCCGGGATACGCGAGTATCACTTCGTCCAGATTGGTCGCCGCAGGATCGCCGTCGAATGCCGCCTGCACGTCGCGTATCAGCATGCTGCGGATCCGCGGCAGCCGGCCGAGAAAAATCTGCGCCAATTCGTGCGCCCGCGGCGCGCACTCGCCCAGCTGCGGCTGCTCCGCCTCGCGCTCCCGTCCGTAGCACAGACAGTGTTCCATTTCGCGCTCGAGCTTGGGCGCAAGGCGCGCCAGCGACTGCGCCACATGCGCGCCGAGATTGTCCCTGGAGAGGTCGCGCCGCCCGAAATATCCCGGGTACATCAGATCGAGCACCGCCTCCAGAATTTCGACGATGGCTTCGCGCGACGGCAGATAGCGATGCGAAATACGGCGGGCGCGTTCATCGCCCAGATAGCTCGCAAGGAACTCCCCGGTCAGATCATCGAGCGCCGCGGGCGGCGGTTGAGCAACGGCTTTCATGGCAACCCCCTCGGCGGCCTAAGCAACCGCCTGCATCTTCTCGACTTCCTCGAACAGGCCCTCGAACAGCGCGCCCGACAGGTATCGTTCTCCGGCATCCGGCAGGATCACCACTATGGTCTTGCCCTTCTGCGCCGGCTCCTTCGCCAGGCGCAGCGCAACGGCCATGGCCGCACCGCAGGATATTCCGCTCAGCAGGCCTTCTTCGCGCGCCAGCCGGCGCGCCATCTCGATGGATTCTTCGTTGGTCACCTGCTCGACCCGGTCGACCAGCGACATGTCCAAATTCTTCGGAATGAACCCGCCGCCGATGCCCTGAATCTTATGCGGCGCCGGGGTCAGCGGCTGGCCGGCCCGCGTCTGAGTAATGACGGGCGAGAGGGTGGGCTCGACCGCGACGGTGAGAATTTTCTTGCCGCGCGTGCCCTTGATATATCGCGATACCCCGGTCAGGGTGCCGCCCGTGCCGACTCCGCTGACGAATACGTCGACCTGGCCGTCGGTGTCATCCCAAATCTCCGGACCTGTGGTCTTCTCGTGAATGGCCGGATTGGCGGGATTCTCGAACTGCTTCATCAGCAGGTACTTTTTCGGGTCCGCTGCGGCCAGTTCCTCGGCCTTGGCTATCGCGCCCTTCATGCCCTTGGCGCCGGGAGTCAGCACCAGCTTGGCGCCGAAGGCCACCAGCACCTTGCGCCGTTCCATGCTCATGGTCTCCGGCATGGTCAGCACGCAGCCGTAGCCGCGCGACGCGGCGGCGTAGGCGAGCGCAATGCCCGTATTGCCGCTGGTGGCTTCGACCAGTGACATCCCCGGCTTCAAAACGCCCCGCTCTTCGGCATCCCACACCATGGCGGCGCCGATGCGGCACTTCACCGAGTACGCAGGATTGCGGCCTTCGATCTTGGCGAGAATCGTCGCGCCGTGGCCTGCGTCCAGGCGGTTGATGCGGATCAGGGGCGTGTGGCCGATTGATTTCGTGTTGTCGTCGTAGACATGCATAGGTCACCTCATTGCTTGACCCGAGGATTTTCCTCCTAAGCGCACAAGAAATGCCATTGATTTTGTTATGAGGCCCTATCGGGCGGTTATAAGGCTAGCCGGAGCTGGGTATGACCGACAGCGGCAAAGGCCGCCCCACGACGAAGCCTTGCACGAAGTCGATGCCCATGCCGACCACGGTATCCATGGACACCTGATCCTCGACCTGCTCGGCAACCACGCGGAAATTGAGGCTGCGCGACAGGTCGATCATGGCCGCCACCATCGCCTGACTGACGCTGTCGCCGGCCAGGTTCTTGATGAACGAGCCGTCGATTTTCAAATAATCCATCGGCAGCGTCCGCAAGGTCGAGAACGAACTCAAGCCGCTGCCGAAATCGTCCAGCGCGAACTCGCACCCCATGCCGTGCAGCACCGCAATGAAGCGCTGCGCGTGATCCAGGTTCGCCACCACCGAGCTTTCGGTGACTTCGAAGCAAATATCGCCGGGATTCGCTCCCGTATGATCGAAGCAATCGACGACGAATTCCAGGAATTCGGAGTCCCCCAGCGTTTGCCCGGCGATGTTGATGGCGACGCTGCGCCCGACCGGCAGCCGCATGCCGCCTCTCCCAAGCGCGGACAGCACGGTTTGCACCACCCAGCGATCGATGTGCGGCATCAGCCGGTAGCGCTCGGCGGCACGGATGAAATCCGCAGTGGGCGCCGACGGCTGGCCGTTCTCGCTCTCGAGCCGCACGAACACCTCGAGTGCCGGGCCGCGCACGCCGCCGGCGCGGGCATGCACGATGGGCTGGTAATAGAGTTCGAACTTGTTGTCGCGCAGCGCGCCCTGCAGCTTCTGCAGCCAGTGAATTTCGCCGCTGTGCCGCGCGCTGGCTTCCTCGCGCGCCGAATATACGTGCACATGCAGACCGCCCTGCTTTTTCGCGACGTAGCAGGCGGAATCCGCCGAACTCATGAGATCTTCGAGCGCGCCGCCGCCATGCCCGATCTCCACCAGACCGATGCTGACGCCGACATTGAATATCTTGTCCTTCCACACGAAGCGGTAGTCGTTCACCGAACGCACCACGTCGTCGGCGATCTGCCGCGCCTTCTCCAGGGGCATCCCACCAACAGCAGCGCGAATTCGTCGCCGCCGATGCGTCCGACGGTGTCGGAGTCGCGCACCGCTTCTTTGATGAGCGAAGCCACTTCGCGCAGCATGTTGTCGCCTGCGGTGTGTCCGCAGGTGTCGTTCACCGCTTTGAATCGATCCAGGTCCAGGTAGCACAGCGCATGCCCGACGTTGCCGGTCTGCGCCGAATCCATGGCCTCCTGCAGCCGCCGCTCGAATTCGCGCCGGTTCACGAGGCCGGTCAGCGCATCATGGCTGGCTTGATAGGTCATTTGACGCGTGAGACCGCGCAGTTCGCTGGTGTCGTGCAGCACCAGCACTAATCCCAGGATGTCCTTGCCGTCGAAGCGCAGCGGCGTGACGCTGATCTCCACCGACCGCTCCGGCCCGGCGCCCGCAGGGACCAGCACCGCACGCCGGCCCATGGAGACGCGGCCGCCGCTGCTCAAGGCCTTGCGCACCGGATCTCCCAGGGAGCGGCGGTCCGTCTCATCGACCAGCGTCGCCACATCCGCGAACGCCTTGCCCATCACCTGATCGAAGCGCTGGCCCAGCAGTAGTTCCGCCGAATGATTGATGTAGTCGATGCGTCCTTCGGCGTCGACCGTGATGACGCTCTCGCCCATGGCGTCGAGCGTCACCATGGCGCGCGGCCGCGACGGCACGACGGCGGGACCCGAGGACTCCGGCAGCATTTCAATCGCCGTGAGCAGCAGCGCCGCCTCGCCGGCGCTGTCGATCACGCTGCTCGACAGCTCCACCCGGGTCACCTGTGCCTGAGCGCCCACCAATTCCACTTCGTAGCGCGTGGCAGCGGCTTCGCCCTGCAGCCGCCGCCGCAAATTGTTTTGCACCAACTCGACATATTCCGCCGCGACGAAGTCCGTCAGCGGCCGGCCGACCACTTCGGCGGCGCTCAAATTGAGCATCGCCAGGAAGCGCGAGTTGGCGAACAGAATACGATCGCGGTGCACGAGCACGGCGTCGTGCACCGTCTCGACCAGGCGCTGGAACAGCTGTTCGCGGTCCAGCAGCCGCGCGCCGCGCTGCTCGAGATTCTCCAGCAGGTTGTTGACCGCGGAACCCAGCTGGCCCAGTGACTTGGGGCCGTCCTCGAATCCGATGCGGGCCGCCGAACCGGCTTCGCGCGTCAGCTCCCAGACCCGCGCCGAGAAGGCATTGACGGCGCGTTCCTGGCGCCGCTTCCACACAAAAAGCGTGGCCAGGCCTGCAGCCAGAATGGCCGAGGTCAAACACCACAGGACGACGGAAGACAAGATCAACGCGGACCTCGATAACGACGAATTAAGTGACGCTTGCTCTTAGAACCCATGTTGGGTCGGGTGCGTCGACAATCATCGTATCCCGAAGAATAGCGCAAGGGACTCGCGTAGCCTGTCGAAATTGACCATAATCAGCGGCCTTAAGTTGGCTCGAGAAATCATGGACACATTGGCGGCGCGTCAGCAAATGGTGGATCAACAGATCCGCACCTGGGAAGTGCTCGACCCGCGCGTGCTCGGTGCTTTGTCCGACGTGCCGCGCGAAGCGTTCGTGCCCGCCGAGTATCGCGAGCTGGCCTTCGCGGATGCGCCCATTCCCATCGCTTGCGGACAGTCGATGTTGGCTCCCAAGGTGCAGGGACGCATTCTGCAGGCGCTCGGGGTCAATGCCGGCGACGCCGTGCTCGAAATCGGCAGCGGTACGGGCTACCTCACGGCCTGCCTCGCCCTGCTCGGCGCCGCCACGCATTCGATCGATATCCACCCCGCACTGGTGGCCCTGGCGCAAACCAACCTGCGCGCCGTCCCGGAGGTTCGGGTGCAGTTCGAGGTTCGCGATGCCTTCGACGCGGCGCCCTTGGGCGAATTCGACGTGATCGCCGTGACCGGTTCTCTGCCGGTGTACGACACCCGCTTTGAACGATCGCTCAAGATCGGCGGGCGCTTGTTTGCCGTGGTGGGCCCGGCGCCCGTGATGGACGCCGTGCTGGTGCGCCGCGTCGACAACAACGAATGGATCCGCGAGAGCCTGTTTGAAACCGTCATACAGCCCCTGATCAATGCCACGGCGGCGCAGAAGTTCGTGTTCTGATGGTCAAGGAGGTGACCCCAAAGGAATTCCTCGAACGGCGCAGAGGCGGCGCCGACCTGCTGCTGCTCGACGTGCGCGAGGACTGGGAGACCCAGCTGGCGCCGGTGCCCACCGAGATCAAGCACATACCCATGGGCCAGATCGCGGACCGTCTCGCCGAACTCGACCCGAAGCAGGAAACGGTGGTGATTTGCCGCTCCGGCGGCCGCAGCATGCAGGTGGCCAATTTTCTTGCCGGCCGCGGGTTTGCGTCGGTCTCGAACCTCACCGGCGGCATTTTGGCCTGGTCGAGGGACCTGGATCCGCGAATCCCGCAGTATTGACAGGTGATATAGTTATATATAACACTATATAACCATGAAGCGACTACTGACCTTACTGGCCCTGTGCGCGGCCGCCGCCACCCCTTCCGGCGCAGCCTCGGCGGCCGACCTCCTGGCGGTGTACCAGCGCGCCTTGCAGAACGATCCCCAGCTGCGTGAAGCCGAAGCGACCCGTCTGGCGACGCTCGAGTCCAAGCCGCAGGCGGTGGCCAACCTCCTGCCGCAGCTCTCGGCCGGCGGCATCGTCAGCCGCGAACACGACAACGGCTCCTCCAACATCGTCCAGCCCGTCACCCTCGCGCCCATTCCGCCCGCCACGGGACCCGGCGTCACGGTGCTCCAGGCCTTCCCCTTTGCCGGGCAAACCCAGACCACGGCGCGCCGCTACGGCTTCGACCTGAAGCAAAATCTGTTTCGTTGGGAGAATTGGGTGGCTCTGCAGCGCGCCGATTCGCAGGTCGCCCAGGCCGAAGCGGACTATCAAGCCGCGCAGCAGGATCTGATCCAGCGCGTGGCGCAGCGCTACTTCGATGTGCTGGCCGCGCAGGATGATCTCGAAGCGCAGCAAGTAGCCCTGAAGTCCATTCAGCGCCAACTCGAGCAGGCCGAGGCCCGCTACCAATCCGGTTTGATCGCCGTCACCGATGTGGAGGAAGCGCGCGCGGCGCACGACAACGGCGTGGCAACGGTGATTGCGGCGAAGCGCACGCTGGCCTCGACCATCGATCTGTTGCGCGAGATCTCCGGCGACACCTTCGATTTTCTCGCCCGGCCCATTGAACCGTTCGAGACGGCGAGTCCGGACCCGATGAGCGAAGAGCGCTGGGTCGACATGGCCTTGCAGCAAAATCTGTCCTTGGTGTCCAGCCGCCTGGCCGCCGACATTGCGCGCGAGAACGTCAGCACCGCGCGCGGTGGCCACTACCCCTCGCTCGACCTGGTCGGGAGCAGCTACCATGTCCACAACGACGGCACCAATACCTTCACCACCGGCGATCCAGCGGGCGGCACCACCTTGAATCAGAGTCAAAACTCCATCGGCCTGCAGCTCACCTTCCCGATTTATTCCGGCGGCTCGGTGTCCTCGCAAGTGCGTCAAGCCGTGTATCAGCATCGCGCCGCGAAGGAGCGGCTGGAGCGCGTGGCGCGGCAGACGGAACACGATGCGCGTGACTCCTACCTCGGAGTGTTGTCGGAAATATCGCGCGTCAAGGCGCTGCGGCGCGCGGTGGAGTCAAATGCCGTGTCGCTGCGCGCCACCGAATCGGGCTACGAGGCGGGCACGCGCACCGCCGTCGACGTGCTGCAATCGCGGCAGCTCTGGGTGCAGGCCACGACCGACTATTCCCGCAGCCGCTACGAGTACATGTTGAATGTGCTCAAACTGCAGCAGGCTGCCGGGACGCTGTCTCAGCAGAGTCTGGAGAAGCTCAATGGGCTGCTGACGGACGTGCCGCCGCCCGCTCCGCCTGCTGCGCCGGATCAACCAGCGGTTCAATGAGACCGAGCAGTCGCGCGACGCTGCCGCGATTCGCTTCGACGATTTGCCGTCCGCTGTCCCCCATGCGCTGCCGCTCCTTGGGATCGGACAACAGCCGGCGCAGCGCGGCCGCCAGCTCATCTGCATCCGCCACCTCCAAGGCGGCGCCGTGGGTCAGCAGCATCTGCGCAATGTCCCTGCCATTGGCGTTGAACGGTCCGGTCAGCACCGGCACTCCGAGCGCCGCCGGCTCCAGGAGATTGTGGCCGCCGATGGGCACGAGGCTCCCGCCGACGAACGCCGCATCGGCCGCGGCATAGAGCGCGGCGAGCTCGCCGACGCTGTCCACCAGCACCACCCTAATCTCGGCGTCGGGTGGCGCACCGCCGCTGCGCCGCGCGAACTTCAAGCCGCTTTGCGACAGCAATTCCGCGACTGCGTCGAAACGATCCGGGTGCCGCGGCACCAGCAGCAGCAGCGCATCGGCCGGCAGCTCCGCATGCGCGGCGAGCACCTGGCCTCCTCGCCCGCGTGGGTGCTGCCGGCGATCCACACCGGCCGTGTGCTGCCGAAGAAAGCGCGCCGCGCGCGCCCTGCGTCGATCACGCCGGCTGCCGATCTCTAGATCGAACTTGATATTGCCGGCAACGTGATCCTCGCCGCGCGGCGCACCGATCGCCACGAAGCGCTCGGCATCCACCGGGGTCTGCGCCGCGATCAGCGAACTCGCGGAGAAGATGCCGCGCGCCAGGCCGCCGAGGCGCCGGTAGCGCGCCACGGATTTCGCCGACAGCCGCGCGCTGGCCAGCACCAGGGGCACGCCCCGGCGTTCGCATTCATGGAACAAATTGGGCCAGAGTTCGGTTTCCATGATGACGGCGAGCCGCGGTTGAATGCGATCCATAAACCGCGCGACCGCGCCCGGTGTGTCGTAGGGCAGGAAGCGCACGTCCACGGTGTCGCCGAACAAGCTTGCGGCGCGTGCCCGTCCGGTGGGGGTCGCGGTGGTCAACACCAGCGGAGAGTCGGGATAGCGCGCGCGCAGCGCGCGCACCAGCGGCGCGGCGGCCGACACTTCCCCCAGGCTGACCGCATGCAGCCACAGCGAGGGCGCCGTCATGCGGCGGCCCCCGCCGAAGCGTTCACTCAAACCCTGCCAATAGCTGCGATCGCGCAGGCCGCGCCACAGCACCAGGGCTGTGGCGAACGGCACGGCGCAACAGATCAGCAGTGAGTACAGCAGCCGCATCATTGCGCGCCGTACCCCGCCATCAGCCATGCCCACGACTCCGGCGAAAAGTGCCCGATTTTGGTGAGCGAACGCTGCAGCCGCTGCAAGTTGCGCGCGGCCCAGGTTCCGGGCGCGCGCACGCGGCCGCGGTCGAAATCGATGACGCTCACCGTGCCTTTGGGATCGAGCAGGATGTTGTGCGCATTGAGATCTGCATGATCCACGCCCGCGCGATGCAGGCCTGCGACGGCTGCACCGACCGCGCGCCATCGCGACTCGGCGATCACCCCTCCGGCCAAAGCGCCCCGGGCCAGGACCGCGCTCAAGGGCTCGGCATTCGCGATCCGCTGCGTGATCAAGTCGCAGCGGTAAACGAGACCGCTGCGCAGATAGCGGGCGGCAATCGGCTTGGGCACGGGCAGGCCTCGCTCCGTGAGCAGCGCGAGCAGCCGCCACTCGGCGAACGCCCGCACTCGATTCTCGCCCGCCCACACATAGCAGTCCTGCCACCAGCGCGCAATGAATCCGCCGCGTCGAAAGTGCCGCAGAGCCCACTGGCGTGCCCCGGACGCGATGAACCACGCCGAACCGCGGCCGCCGCTCACCTCCGTGAGCTCGCCGCGCCGGCGCCAGTATTCGGGATCGAAGAGCATCTCCTCCGCGTTCTGCGGCAGATTGCCAAGGCAGGCCGGATCAGACAGCATGGCGCCGCTGGGAGTGGCAATGCGTCGCGTCTCAATCACTTTATAAAATGACCTTAAATTTCAAACCGCCGCTGCAGCACGTATGTCTACTGCGCATCTCCGCCATCGGCGACACCTGTCATGCGTTGGCGGCGCTGCGCGCCTTCCAGGCAGCGTGGCCTCGCACCCGGTTCACCTGGATCATCGGCAAGCTTGAAGCCAAGCTGATGACGGCGATTCTCCCCGAAATCGAGTTTATCACCTTCGATAAGAGCGCAACCCTCAAGGAATTGTGGCGCTTGCGCCGCGCCTTGCGCGGGCGGCGCTTCGATTTGCTGCTTGATCTGCAATTGTCGTTTCGCGCCAGCCTGATCAGCAGCCTGGTGTCCGCGCCGATCAAACTCGGCTTCGACCGGCAGCGTGCGCGCGAGCTGCAATGGTGGTTCACCAATGCGCGCATCGCCCCGGCCACCAAGGAACACGTGCTGGATTCGTTCATGGGGTTCGCGCGTGCCTGCGGCATCGAACCCGGCCCGCCGCGTTGGGATATCGAGCTGCCGGCCGAGACGCTCGAGTATGCCCGCGGCATCATCACCGATGGACGGCCCACCCTGCTCATCAGCCCCTGCTCCAGCCACACGGCGCGCAACTGGTCGGCGGAGCGGTATGCCGCGGTCGCCGCCTATGCCGCCGCCGCGCACGGCATGCGGGTGGTGCTGGTGGGCGGCCGCAGCGTCATTGAAGCCCAAATGGGCGCCGCGATCGCCTCCCGCGCGGAGGTCCTCAACCAGATCGGCAAGGACACGCTGCCGCAGCTTCTCGGGCTGATGTCGCAGAGCACCGCATTGCTGTCGCCGGATTCGGGACCCGCGCACATGGCCACCATGGTGGGACTGCCGGTGATCGGGCTGTATGCCGCCACCAATCCGGCGCGCGCCGGCCCTTACTACAGCCGGGACTGGTGCATCGACAAGTACGACGCGGCCGCGCAAAAGTACCTCGGCAAACCCGCCGTGCAAATTCCCTGGACCACGAAAATCGAGCCCAACGGCGTCATGGACCTGGTCGGCGTCAGCGAAGTCACCGCCAAGCTCGACGCGCTCATGGAGTATCATCGTTTATGAACGAAATCAAAGTCCCCGTCTCCCCCGGCGAGCTGCTCGACAAGATCACCATCCTGCGCATCAAGTCGCAACGCATGAGCGACCCGGCCAAGGTGGCCAATGTGCGTTTGGAACTGCGCCTGCTCGAAGACACCTGGGCCGCCTCGGCCTACGCAAAAATCGACATCGCCGCCGACGTCGCTGCTTTGCTCGCCGTCAATGAACGCCTGTGGGTGATCGAGGACGACATCCGCGACAAGGAACGCGCGCGGGCCTTCGACGCCGAGTTCATCCGCCTGGCGCGTGCGGTCTACGTCGAGAACGACGAGCGCGCGGCCATCAAGCGGCGCATCAATACCACGCTCGGCTCCAGCATCATCGAAGAGAAGTCCTACCGCGAGTACAAAAGCTAGCCCGTCTGGCGCGCACTAGGCGGCTTTAAGCTGGTACTCGGCCCCGCAATAAGGACAGCGGGTCCAGACGCCGGCCTCGACCGCGATATAGACCTTGGGGTGCGAGTTCCACAGGTACATATCCGGCATCGGGCAGGACAGCGGCAAATCCGCCGCGGTCACGGTGTACTGATGCTGCGCATTAGCCTGAATCATTGCCATCACTGCCTCTCGATTTCCATTACTGCCTCTCGATATCCATCACTGCCTCTCAAAAGTTTCGCGCCAGATCTCGATCACCCGTGCACGCGACGCCGTGTGGGGCGCCGCCTCCACCACCCGCTCACCTTGGCCCTCGAGCGACAGGTGATGCAGCACCGTACGATAGCCGATATAGGTCTCCGTCAGCCATTGCGCCGTCGCCGCCGCGAGCACGCCCGCCGCCGCCAGACCTTCGAGCTGCCGGATATTGTCCGAGTAGATCAGGAGTTCAGGATGCGCCTGCGCCGCCGCCAGCACCCAGAATTGCACCAGGAACTCGATGTCGGCGATGCCGCCCGCATCCTGCTTGATGTCGAATTGTCCTGCGCCGGCCTTGGACAACTCGCGCTGCATGCGCAGGCGCATCTCCAACACATCGTTGCGCAGGGTGTCGCGGCGCACGGCGGTTGAGAGTATACGGCGCCGGGCCGCCTCGAAGGCAGCGCAAAGATTGGCATCGCCCGCCACCGGCCGCGCGCGCAGAAGCGCCTGGTGTTCCCAGGTCCACGCGTCCTGGCGCTGATAGCGCTCGAATGCATCGATGCCCGTCATGAGAAAACCGCCCTTGCCGTTGGGCCGCAGGCGCATATCCACTTCATAGAGCCGGCCGGCTGCCGAGTGCATGGTGAGCAGGTGCACGATGCGCTGCCCGAGCCGCAGGAAGAACACCGTGTTGTCGAGCGGACGCGCAGCCTTGGTTTGCTGGATCTCGCCGCTCGAATCGTGCAGAAACACGAGATCGAGGTCCGAGACATAGCCGAGTTCCAGGCCGCCGAGCTTGCCGTAACCGGCCACGGCGACGCGTACCGGGCGCAGCGCCGCTTCCTGATCGCCGCAATAAGGAACGCCGTAAACGTCCGTCATCTGCTGCCACGCGAGATCCATGCAGCATTGAATGATGAGCTCGGCGATGTCGGTCAGCCGGTCGCTCACCTTCATGAGCGGCAGGCGGCCGGTCAGATCCGCGAGCGCCACGGTGAACACCGCCACCTTCTGGAATTGCCGCAGCGCCTCCACCTGCCGCTCCGGATCGTCGGCGGGCAGCCGCTCGGTGCGGGCGGCGAGTTCCAGCACGAAGCTTTGCCGCGAGGGCAGCTCGTCGAATGCCTTGGCATCGATCAATTCGTCCAGCAACAAGGGAAAGTCGGCGATCTGCCGCGACAGAAAGCCGCTGATCGCGCACACCTCGATCAAGCGATTGAGCGCGGCGGGCTGCTCCGTGAGCAGCGCGAGATACGATGAACGGGTGCCGATCGCCTCCAGCACACGCAACACCCGCTGCACCACGGCGGCAGCCTGCGGGCGCCGCGCGGCCGATTTCAGCACCCGCTCGACGATGAGATGCAGGCGACGGCGCCCCGCCTCATCCAGCCGCCGATAGGCCGTCCCGTCGCGGTAGGTCTGCAAGACCGCGGCAACTTCTGCGATCTCGCCCTGCGGGAAGCCGTCGCGCTCGAGTTCCTGGTCTATTTTCGCCTCGCCCGACGCCAACCAGTCCGCGCCGGCTTCAGCTGCACTGTGCTCCGCGTCGGAAGCTCCCGCCAACAGCGCTTCGAACTGTCGGGCGACCCGA
Source organism: uncultured Gammaproteobacteria bacterium (assembly GCA_963811115.1). GTDB lineage: Bacteria > Pseudomonadota > Gammaproteobacteria > Steroidobacterales > Steroidobacteraceae > Bog-1198. Next base: position 385,816 of record CAWEQB010000012.1, on the reverse strand, counting down.
TCGCGCGCCGCGTCGATGAGCGCCAGACAGGTGGCCCAATTCGCGGCTCCCATGTTGAAGGCGACCCGCGCTTGATCGATGGCCTCGGTGGGCAGCGAGTGAGTCTGCTCATCGCGAATCATTTGCACGGCGTTCTCGGCCTTGCGCAAAATGAGGTAGGCCTCCGTCAATTCCGCAACGTCGGTGGCCGACATGAGCTTCGAGCCCGCCAGGAGCGGCAGCACTTCGAGCAGCGACGCATTCTGCAAGCGCCGGTCGCTGCCGCCGCGCACCAGTTGCATGGACTGCACGATGAACTCGATCTCGCGAATCCCGCCGCGGCCGAGCTTCAAATGCTGATCGAGCTCGCGCCGCGACACTTCGCGGGCGATCAGCGCCTTCATGTCGCGCAAGGACTCGATCACGCCGAAATCGAGATAGCGCCGATACACGAACGGACGCACGAACTCCTGGGTTGCCGATGCGTAGGGTTCGAGGCCGACGATGGGCCGCGCCTTGATCCAGGCATAGCGTTCCCAATCGCGGCCGTGTTCCTGCAGATAGCCCTCGAGGGAGGCGAGGCTCACCACCAGCGGACCGCTGTCGCCGAACGGCCGCAGCCGCATGTCCACGCGGAACACGAAGCCATCCTCGGTCCTCGCGTCCAGCAAGCGGATCAGCTCGCGGCCGAGGCGGTTGAAATACTCCTCGTTGTCGATCTGGCGCGGCCCATCCGTCTGCCCGCCTTCCGAGAACACGAGCACGAGATCGATGTCCGAGGAGAAGTTCAATTCCCGGCCGCCGAGCTTGCCCATCCCCAGTACAATCAGCGGCACTTCCTCGCCGGCGGCGCTGCGCGGCCGACCGAAGATCGGCTGCAGGTGCAATTGCGCGGCGCCGACCGCGGCGCGAATGGCCGCATCCGCAAGGTCCGACAAGGCCCGCAATGTCTCGGCTACCGGCGAACGCCCCGCAATGTCGCGCCACGCGATGCGCAGCATTTCGCGGCGCCGCCATTCGCGCAGCACGTGCTGCGCCTCCGCGGTGGTTGGCGCTGCCGCTGAGCGCGCCTCATAGTCCGCGTTCGCGCTGCGCGCCGCCGCCGGTTCTTGGTACTGCCCGAACCACAGCAGCGCCTTCGGATCCTGAATCAACGCCGCGGCAACGAACTCACTGCCGGCGGCCACCCGCGGCAGTTCCTCGCGCAGCAGGTCGGGAAGCGCCGCATGCGCCTCGGAAAACGCACCGTCGGCGCTCGCGCGCTCCCACCAGCGGGCCAAGGGTTCGCGCAGCAACTCAGGTGTCGCCAACTCCGGTATCAGATTCATGCGCGGATCTTACCGCGGCCGGTGTGCGATCGCGGGCCGCCGTGCGATCATGGGGTATGCAGGAATCCACGCCCAGCAGGACCGCATTGGCGACCTCTCTCATGCGGGCCGCGCATACGCGGCTCGATCCCAAGCCGCTGATCAACGATCCCTGGGGCGACCGGCTCGTCCCCGATTCGGTCCGCGAGCTGTTGCGCGCGCGGGCCGTCGCGACCATCTCGCCGCAGGCAACCGCCGACGATTACCTGCTGGCGGCCCAGCCCTATGCCAACGTCATTATTCGCACCCGATATGCGGAAGACGCATTGCAGGCCGCGGTCGCGCGTGGCGTGCGGCAGTACGTGCTCATCGGCGCCGGCTTCGACAGCTTTGCCCTGCGGCGGCCGGCCTTCGCCGCGGATCTCGAGATCTTCGAAATAGATCATCCCGCCACCCAAACCTTCAAGACCGCGCAGATCGCGAGCAGCGGCATCTCGCTGCCCAAATCGGTGCACTTCATCGCGGCGGATCTGGCGGCGCGCAGCGTAGCCGAGGTCCTGGCCGATTCGCCGTTTCGCTCGGATCAAGCGGCGTTTTTTTCCTGGCTGGGCGTGTCCATGTATCTCACCCGGCAGTCGAATTTCGCCACTCTGCGCTCGATCGCCTCGTGCGCGCGCCCCGGAAGCGAGTTGGTCTTCACCTACATCGACGCCAGGATGCTTGATTCCAAGTCAGAAGAATTTTTGGAATTGGCGCAAACCGTGGCCGCCATGGGCGAGCCGTTCTTGTTCGGTTTCGACCAGGCCACCATCGTTCAAGATCTGGGCAGCTGCGGCCTTGCGCTGGTGGAGGATCTGGACAATCGGCAGATGGCTGAGCGCTATCAGCGAGCGGATCTGGACCGCGGCAAGTCGGCGCGCTTTTCGCACATCGCGCTGGCGCGCATCACCTAACGAATCGCCACCACGAATAATCTCGGGAAGGGCAACAGCACCGCGCCATCCGGTGATGCCGGGTAAGCGCGCGCCACCGCCGTCGTGTAGCGTTCCAAGAAGGCCGCGCGTGATGGCGCATCGAGCGGCTCCAGGAACGGCCGCAAGCCGCTGCCCTTGAACCATTCCACGATTGCCGCGGCCCCGCCCGCCAGCGGGTGATGATAAGTGGTCCGCCACACATCCACCTTGCTGCACACCGGCCGCAGCATTTCGTAGTAGTCGCTCGCGCTGCCGATGGCGGTACGGCTCGCCGCGGCCGCTGCCAGCAGCGGCGCCCACGGACCCGCCGCCGCGGTTTCGCGCATCAACCGGTGTGCCGGCACATCCAGGTTGTCCGGCATTTGCACGGCCAGCGCCCCGCCCGGACCGAGCTTCGACACCAGCGCCGGGAGCACATGGGCGTGATCCGGAACCCATTGCATCACGGCGTTCGCCAGTATCACGTCGAACGGGCCGGCATTCTTCCACTCTTCGATGCCGCTGATCGCGAACTGCACCTGTGGCAGCCGCCGGCGGGCCGCCGCGATCATGTCGGACGAACTGTCGAGAGCCTGGACCACGGCGTCGGGAAAGCGCGCCGCCAACACCTCGGTGGAATTGCCCGGCCCGCACCCCAGGTCGATGACCGAGCGAGCCTTGATGTCGGGCACCGCCGCGAGCAGATCCCGCACCGGACGGGTCCGTTCGTCCTCGAAGGCGGTGTACTGCTTGGCTGACCAGGTCACTCTCCAATTCTAGCGTAACTGCCTAAAAATGAACGAGAAATTAGCCACTCATCGCCGTGCAACTGACCTCGATTTCCCATACAATACTGGATATAAACACAGCCATGGGGAGTGCGGTATGGACGGCGGATCCACGGCCATCAATGCATCCATTTCGTTGGAAGAACTCGAGGCACAGATCACCGAACTCGCGGGACAGCTCAACGCCGCGAACTATCGCTGGCTCACCCTGATCGCGGAGTTCGATCGGCGCAACGGCTGGGCGGACGGTAAGTTGCCCTCCTGCGCGCACTGGCTGAATTTCAAATGCGGCCTGAATTTGGGCGCTGCGCGCGAGAAGGTACGCGTCGCACATGCACTCGTGGGCTTGCCGAAAATCGCCGCCTCCATGTCACGCGGTGAATTGAGTTACTCCAAAGTGCGGGCGTTGACACGAGTGGCTTGCGAGGCGACCGAGGACAACTTGCTCATGATCGCCCTGCACGGCACCGCCCATCATGTGGAGCGCTTGGTGCGCTGCTATCGACGGGCTCAGGAAGCTGAAGAGCTGTCGCGTGAGGCGCAACAGCATGCGAATCGCGGGTTGAACTATTGGTTCGCGGAGGATGGCAGCCTGATCTTCAAAGGCCAATTGCCGGCCGCGGCCGGAGCGCTGCTGATCAAGGCGCTCGACGCCGCCCTCGCCACCCTCCCCGAAAATGAAATCACCGCCAGGGCAGTGGAGGAGCGGCCAATCTCATGCGCCTCCCGGCGGGCCGATGCGCTCGCATCGGTGGCGGAGACCTTTCTCGCCCATGCGGACGCCGAGTCGAATACTGCCGACCGCTATCAAGTGGTGGTGCACGTCGACGCCGAAACCTTGCACACCTACGCCGCCGGACGCTGCGAGATCGAGCAAGGACCCGCAATCCCCGCCGAGACCGTGCGCCGCCTCTCCTGCGATGCGAGTCTGCTCAGGGTGCTCGAGAACGAACACGGCGAGCCGCTCGATGTGGGGCGCAAGACCCGCAGCATTCCCCCAGCGATTCGCCGCGCGCTCAACACCCGCGACGCCGGCTGTCGATTCCCCGGTTGCACCCATCAGCGCTACGTCGACGCACACCACATCGAGCACTGGGCCGATGGCGGGGAAACCAAGCTCTCCAATCTCGTAACCTTGTGCCGCCTGCATCACCGCCTGGTTCATGAAGGCGAGATCACCATCGAACCGCTCGCCGGCGGCGGCTGGCGCTTCTTGCGTCCGGATGGACGGCATTTCGAGATCGTTCGCTGCTCCCGGCCCGCCCACAATTGGCAGGACCTGGAAGACACCCATACCGAACTCGGCATTCACATCGACAGCAAGACGGCCGCGACCCGCTGGCGAGGTGAACGCATGGATTACGAACTCGGGGTCTGGTTGCTCTGCCAGCAAGCCGCACACGGCCGCAATCCCGCCGACAGTCCCGTGGTCAGTCCCGCCCTCGGCCCAGATGACGTTTCCGCGGAAACGTCGGCAAGCCCTCAATGGGGTCATCCCCCCGAGGACTCATACGATCGACCATGGTGGAAGACCAGCGCCTACCCAGATTAGTCATCAGCGCCGCGCCTTCGCGACCCACGCCTCCACGTCCTCGAGCTTGCGCGGGAAGTCTGCGGTCAGCAGCCGGTACCCCGTCGCGGTGACGATCACCTCATCCTCGATGCGCACGCCGAAGCCCTGCTCCGGCAGGTAGATGCCCGGCTCGACCGTGAACACCGCGCCCACCGGCAGCGGTTTTTCGTACATCCCGGCATCGTGCACGTCCAGCCCCACGAAATGTCCGAAACCGTGAATGAAATCCTTCAGATATCCGGCCCGCTTCAACGATGCCTCCGCCGCATGCTGCAACTCCGCCATCGACACGCCCGGCTTGATGGCGGCGAAAATATCCTCCTGCGCCTGGTACACGGCGCGGTAGACCTTTGCCTGTTCGGGGCTGAAGTGTCCCGACACCGGATACGTGCGGGTCACATCCGCGGCATATCGGCCGTACTCCGCGGCCGCGTCGACCACCACCACATCGCCATCCTTGAGTACGCGCGAATTCTTGTCCCAATGCAGGACGGCGCCGTCGGGCCCCGCGCCGACGATCGACGAATAGCTCAAGCCCGTGGCGCCCGCCGCGAAAAAGGCATACTCCAACTGCGTCTGCACGTCGCGCTCGGATACGCCGCCGACCGCGCCCCTGGCCACGGCCTCGTGACCGGCGCGGGTGATCGCAATTGCCCGCTCCATGCGTTCGATTTCCTCGGGACTGTGCACCTCGCGCAATTCGGCCAGCAGCGATCGCTTGTAAACGGTGCGCAGGCCGAAGCGCTGCGCGACCCGCGACGCGATCTCAGCGTCGCCGCGGTCATCCTTCGCCATGGTGGGCGGCGCAATCACGGCCACACAATCATGATTGAGGCCGATGCCTTCCAGGGTCGTCTCCGGCGTGCCGCGGCGCACCTTGTCGACGCCATAGCGCTCCGTGAGATCCGGCGAGATGGGCTCGCGAGGCCCGGTCCAGCGCTCGGCTTCCGGATCGCGGCTCTTGAGAAACAACGTCACTTTGTTGAAGCGTGCCTTCGGTGCAAGAACCAGGTATGCGCCGGGTTCGTTGATGCCGGTGAGCCAGTAGAAATCCGCGTCCTGCCGGTAGTCCTCGGTAATTCCCGACACCTCGCCCTGCGCGGCGAGAATGCCGATACATCCATCGAGCGCCTTCATCACCCGCTCACGCCGATCTCGGTACACCGCGGCCGGAAGATCCGCGGGCGGCGTGGGAGTCGGATGCTGGAAACTGGCGGCAACAGCCGCGGCGGCTAGAACTAGGCTGAACATTATTATAGGTCCCTGCGGGCGTTGCGCCCTGGTGCGCGGATCTTACCGAATTAGCACTACCGCCGGGGACGCCGTCCAAAGGGTCGATTATTTCTTGGCGGGCAGGGCTTTGATTTCTTGGTCGGCCTCGCGCTTGATCTGGCCGATTTGCTGCATCAACGGCCGCATGGCGGCCTGCATTTCACTCATCATGTTTTGCGCCATCAGCGGCGATTTGTTGACCAGCGCCTGGCCGGCGGGCGTTTTGTAGAACGCAATCAAGCCGTTGACTTCGTCTTGAGTATAAGTCGCCTGATAGGCCCGTATGAGCAGGAGATGCAGCGGCTCGAAGCTGAACGTCTCATTGACGTTGCGATTATCGCGTCGAGCTGCGGCTTCATGCCATTCATGGTCTCCTCGGTGTGCGCGAGCTTGAACATCTCGCGGAGCGACTCGTCGCTCGGCGGCGCATCGTTGGCGACTGCGGCGCCGCTCGACCATAGAGCAATGGCCAAAGACAATGCGAGGTGGCTGGCCTTCATGGATAACGTCCTTATCGGAGCAGGACGCATTTTTACCATCGGAGCCCGCCAAAAAAAAGAGCGGACCTAAGTCCGCTCTCTTTTGACCGAATACCCGGGTGAGGGGTATTACATGTCCATACCGCCCATACCACCCATGCCGCCACCAGGTGCGCCGTGTGAGTGTTCCTCGTCCTTCGGCGACTCGGCGATCATGACTTCCGTCGTGAGCAGGAGGCCCGCCACCGAGGCTGCGTTCTGCAGAGCCAGACGCGTCACCTTGGTCGGATCCAGAATGCCCATTTCAATCATATCGCCATATTCGCTGGTGGCAGCGTTGTAGCCGTACGTGCCCTTGCCCTCGCGGACCCGATTCAGCACCACCGCGGCGTCTTCGCCGGCGTTCGCCACGATTTGCCGCAGCGGCTCTTCGATCGAGCGGGCCAGGATCTTGATGCCCGTGGTCTGATCTTCGTTCTTACCCGCGAGCTTCTCGATGGCCTTCAACGCACGCACCAGAGCGACACCGCCGCCCGGGACCACGCCCTCTTCGACGGCCGCACGGGTTGCGTGCAGGGCGTCTTCGACGCGCGCCTTCTTTTCCTTCATTTCGATTTCGGTCGCGGCGCCGACTTTGATCACGGCCACACCGCCGGAGAGCTTGGCAACGCGCTCCTGCAGTTTCTCCTTGTCATAGTCGGAGGTCGCTTCCTCGATCTGCTGACGAATGCTCTCGACGCGGCCCTTGATGTCCGCGGCCTTGCCGGCGCCGTCGATGATGGTAGTGTTCTCTTTCTCCACCAGGATCTTCTTCGCTTCGCCCAGGTCGTTCAGCGTCGCCTTCTCGAGCGACAAGCCGACTTCATCGGAAATGACCGTGCCGCCCGTGAGGATGGCAATGTCTTGCAGCATGGCTTTGCGGCGATCGCCGAAGCCCGGCGCCTTGACGGCGGCAACCTTGACGATGCCGCGGATGGTATTGACCACCAACGTGGCCAGCGCTTCGCCTTCCACATCTTCCGCCACGATCAGGAGCTGTCGGCCGCCCTTCGCAATGGCTTCCAGCAAGGGGAGCAATTCGCGAATGTTGGAGATCTTCTTGTCGACCAGAAGAACCAGCGGCTTTTCGAGCTCGGCGCTCTGGCTCTGCTGATTGTTGATGAAGTACGGCGACAGATAGCCGCGGTCGAATTGCATGCCTTCGACCACTTCGAGCTCGTTCTCGAGGCCCGAACCTTCCTCGACCGTGATCACGCCTTCCTTGCCGACCTTCGCCATCGCATCCGCAATGGTCTTGCCGATGCTCTCGTCGGAGTTCGCGGAGATCGTGCCGACCTGCGCAATCGCCTTCGGGTCCTTGCAGGGCTTGGAGAGCTTCTTGAGCTCTTCGGTCGCCGCAGTGACCGCTTGGTCGATGCCGCGCTTCAGGTCCATCGGGTTGGCGCCTGCGGCGACCGACTTGAGACCTTCACGAATGATGGCTTGCGCCAATACAGTGGCGGTGGTGGTGCCGTCGCCGGCTTCGTCGGAGGTGTTGGAAGCGACTTCCTTCACCATCTGCGCGCCCATGTTCTCGAACTTGTCCTTCAGTTCGATCTCTTTGGCGACGGAAACACCGTCCTTGGTGACGGTGGGGGCACCGAAGCTCTTGTCGAGCACGGCGTTGCGGCCTTTGGGACCCAGTGTGACTTTCACGGCATTCGCCAGAACATTCACACCCTTGAACATGCGTGCCCGAGCGTCGTCGCTGAAGCGTACGTCTTTAGCTGCCATAAACTGATACCTCTATAAATTATTTAGCGGGAAGTGATAGCGGGAAGTGATTACTTGCCTTCGACCACGGCCATGACGTCTTCTTCACGCATGACAACCAGTTCATCGCCATCCATTTTCACTTCGGTACCGCTGTACTTACCGAAAAGAATCTTGTCGCCGACCTTGAGGTCCAGCGGGCGAATCTCGCCGTTCTCCAAAATCTTGCCCTTGCCGACGGCGACCACTTTGCCGAAGATCGGCTTCTCGGTGGCCGTATCCGGAATCACGATGCCGCCGGGCGACTTACGCTCTTCCTCTTCTCGTTTCACGATCACGCGGTCATGAAGGGGACGAATCTTCATAAGACAAGACTCCTAATGCTAGAAATTCGGGTTTGTAAGAAGGGGAGGGTTGTTAGCACTCTCCCCTTGTGGCTGCTAATGATAGCGGCGAATTCTCCGGTTTCAAGACCCACGTCTCGCTATTTTTGCTGTATCGCAGCACCGCAACCCTCATATAGAGTGCGCGCATGAGAATTTCGCTGCTTTTGCTGGCACTCCTGCTCGCTGGATCGGCCAACGCCAAGCCCTGGTGGATGCGGGGGGCCGAGTCCAATGAAAACGACTTTCTGCCGCCGGACGTGGCCTTCCGAGTCGGTGCCGGGGTCGACGACAATGTCTTCCGGGTGCGCTGGATCATCGCCGACGGCTACTACCTCTATCGGAGCAAGATCGAGATCAAGGCGGAAAGCCCGGACCTCATGATCGCGGCACCGAACCTGCCCCCGGGTACGGTCAAGATCGACCCCTACTTCGGCAATCAAGAGATTTATCGGCAGCAAGTGGCCGCCACGGCCGCCTACACCCGCCTCGATGCGGGGGCGCATCCCATGCAAATCAAGGTGACCTATCAGGGCTGCGCCGATGCCGGCCTCTGCTATCCACCCATCACCAAGGTGATTTTTCCGCAGCACGCGCTGCCCCTCGCCGTCGCCGCGCCGCACTCCTTTGTGGGAGCCGCCATTGTGGGCGGGGTGTTGGCCTTCCTGCTGGCCGGGCTGTTGTTACGCAAGGATCGCAAGCTCGAACTTCCCGCGGCATGAACGCCCATATCGGAGCCGGCGTTGCGCTGGTGGTGGTGCTGGGGATTGGTGCGGGGGCCGTAATGCATTTCTCCCGGGTCAGCGTCGAGAGCCGCGAAGGGGTCCGGGTGGCTGCAGGCCAGGCCAGCGCCCCCAACCCGAGCGATATCGCGCCTGGCCCCGGGGGTGCCCCGCAGGAAGGCGCGCTCCCGGCCCGCAAAATTCCCGACCGTTTACCCCAGTTCTCGCTCCAGGATGTTTCCGGCAAGTTGACCCCGATTGGCTCCTTCGGCGACAAGTCGCTCATCATCAACTTCTGGGCCACCTGGTGTGCGCCCTGCCGTAGCGAAATGCCTCTGCTCGAAGCCTTGCATGCCGAATGGGCCAATCGCGGGGTGAGTGTGGTGGGCATCGCCGTGGACCATCGCGATTCCGTACTGGAGTTCGCCAAGCGCTTCAAAATCACCTATCCGCTGCTGATCGGCGAGCAGGACGCCCTGGATGCAGCCGCCGCGCTGGGGGTCGGATCACCGGTGTTCCCCTTCACGGTATTCACCGACCGCCGCGGCGAGGTGGTCGCTCTATATATCGGCGAGTTGCACAGGCCCCAGGCAGAACTCATTCTGGGGCAGGTGCATAGTCTGAATCAGGGCCAAATCGAACTGGCGGCGGCCCGGCGCGCCATCACCGCCGGGTTGAGCGCTCTGCGTGCAGGTGCAAGCACGTAGGGAGAAGTTCGCCGCCGAAGCTTGCCATTTCAACCCCATTTCTGGTTATTATCGCGGACCTTTGCAATGCGACGACGCCGGGCTGACCGCGAGATGGCTGGAATTCTGCTGCTGAATGGTCCGAACCTCAATCTGCTGGGGACGCGCGAGCCGCAGATCTACGGTTCTGCCAGTTTGCAAAGCATCGAGTCCAAGTTGAGCGGACTGGCCCGGGCCAAGGGCCACGCTCTGGTGACGTTCCAAAGCAATGCGGAACACGAGCTGATCGCGAAGATTCAGGATGCGAAACGCGAGGGCATTGCGTTCGCCATCATCAACCCGGCCGGCTACTCGCATACCAGTGTCGCTCTGCGCGATGCCTTCCTGGGCGTCGCGCTGCCCTTCATCGAGGTTCATTTGAGCAACGTCTTCGCACGGGAACCGTTTCGACACCATTCCTATTTGTCCGATATCGCGATCGGTTGCATTTTTGGATTGGGACCCATCGGCTACGAGCTCGCGCTCGACGCCGCATGCGCCCGCCTGACCGGCGCCTAAATTCAAGGGGTTCGCGGATGGATATACGCAAGGTAAAGAAATTGATCGAGTTGCTCGAGGAGTCCGGGATTTCGGAGCTCGAGATTTCCGAAGGCGAGGAGTCCGTCCGCATCAGCCGTCATCCACGGACGACCATGCAGGCCCCCATGGTGATGCAGGGCCCGGCCCTGCAGGCAGCGCCCCCTAGTGCTCCCGCCACCCCTGCCACCGCCGCCGGCGAGCACAAGCCGCGCAAGGACGACTACACCGTGACCTCGCCGATGGTGGGCACGTACTACTCCGCCGCCTCTCCGGGCGCCAAGGCATTCGTCGAGATCGGCAGCGAAATCAAGGTCGGCCAGATTCTGTGCATCATCGAAGCCATGAAGATGATGAATCAGATCGAGTCCGACAAGGCGGGACGCATCACCGCGATACTCGCCAAGAACGGCGAGCCGGTCGAGTTCGGCCAGCCGCTGTTCAACATTGAATAACCGCAATGATTGAAAAAGTCGTCATCGCAAACCGCGGCGAGATCGCTCTTCGGATATTGCGGGCCTGCCGCGAGCTCGGCATCAAGACGGTCGCCGTGCACTCGACCGCCGACTTCAACACCAAGCACGTGCTCCTGGCGGACGAGACGGTGTGCATCGGGCCGCCGCAATCGGCCCTGTCCTATTTGAACATGCCCGCCATCATCAGCGCCGCCGAGGTCACCGATTCGGTCGCGATTCATCCCGGCTATGGCTTTCTGTCGGAGAATGCGGACTTTGCCGAGCGGGTTGAGAAGAGCGGCTTCATTTTCGTCGGCCCCCGCGCCGAAACCATCCGCCTCATGGGCGACAAGGTCTCGGCCATCAAGCGGATGAAGGCCTCGGGCGTGCCCTGCGTGCCCGGCTCGGACGGCCCCCTGGGACCGGACGTCGATGAGAACTTCCGCATCGCCAAGGAAATCGGCTATCCGGTGATCATCAAGGCCTCGGGCGGCGGCGGCGGACGCGGCATGCGTGTGGTGCACACCGATGCCTCCCTGCTGAACGCCATCAGCGTCACCCAATCGGAAGCGCAGGCGGCCTTCGGCAATCCCCAGGTCTACATGGAGAAGTTTCTCGAGAAGCCGCGGCATATCGAGTTCCAGGTGCTCGCCGATAACTACGGCAATGTGGTTCACTTGGGCGAGCGCGACTGCTCCATGCAGCGCCGCCATCAGAAGGTCATCGAGGAGGCCCCCGCCCCCGGCCTCACCGCCAAGCAGCGCAAGACCATGGGCGATCGCTGCGCCAAGGCCTGCCGCGAAGTCGGCTACCGCAACGCCGGCACGCTCGAGTTCCTGTACCAGGACAACGAGTTTTACTTCATCGAGATGAATACCCGGGTGCAGGTCGAGCACCCGGTGACTGAACTCGTGACCGGCATCGACATCGTCAAGGCGCAACTCTTGATTGCGGCCGGCGAGCCGCTGGCTTTCAGCCAGAGCGACATCCAGATCCGCGGCCACGCGGTTGAATGCCGCATCAATGCCGAGGACGCCAAGACTTTCGTACCCTCTCCCGGTCCCATCCGACTCTGGCACTCGCCCGGCGGACCGGGCATTCGGGTCGACAGCCACGTCTACACCGGCTATAACGTGCCGCCGTTCTATGACTCCATGATCGGCAAGGTCATCGCCTTCGGCGACACGCGCAACACCGCCATCGCGCGCATGCGCAATGCTTTGGCGGAGATGGTCGTTGAAGGCATCAAGACCAACATTCCGCTGCACCAGGAAATCTTCAATCACTCCGCATTTCGCCAGGGTGGCACCGATATCCACTATTTAGAGCGACGCCTGGGACTCAAGTAAACCCGCGTATTGCATCGATGTCGTTCTATGAAATCGAATTTCCGCTCGCAGCCTTGAGTTCGGAAACGGTCGAAGCGGCGCTGCTCGAGATCGGCGCGCAGTCGATCACCTTCGTCGATCGCGGCGATGAACCCGTGCTCGAGCCCAAGCCCGGCGAGATCCGCCTATGGAGCGACACCCTGGTTCGCGCGCTGTTCGACGAAACCCATGATGCAGCACACAGCATCGATCAATTGTCGACCCGACTGGGCGCGCAGGTCGGCACCGCGGCGCGGGTGACCCAGGTTGTGGACCAGGACTGGGAGCGCGTATGGCTCGCCGACTGGAAATCCATGCGCTTCGGCCGGCGCCTTTGGGTATGCCCCACCGCAGCCGAACCGCCGGCTGACCCCGCTGCGGTGGTGGTGCGGCTCGACCCCGGCCTCGCATTTGGAACGGGCACGCATCCGACCACCGCGCTGTGTCTGCAGATACTGGATTCGCTGCCCCTGGCCGGCCGCTGCGTGATCGACTACGGTTGCGGCTCCGGGATCCTTGGCATTGCCGCACTCAAGCTCGGAGCGGCGCAGGTGACCGCGGTCGATCTCGACCCGCAGGCGCTGCTCGCCACGCGCGACAATGCCATTCGCAACGGCGTCTCCGAAGACATCGACGTGCACGGCGTGGACGCCGGCGGCACATTGCAGCCGGCGTATTGTGTGATGGCCAACATTCTTGCCGGCCCATTGATTGAATTGGCGCCGACCCTGACGCAAGCCTGCGAGCCGGGAGGGTACTTGGTCCTGTCGGGACTCTTGAAAACGCAGGCCTACGCGGTGAAGGCCGCGTACGCCGCCGCATTTGATATGGTGCAAGTCGTTGAACGCGATGAGTGGTGCTGCATCTACGCTCGGAGAGGCGCCTAACCCGTGTACACGCAATGCTCGAAATGCGAGACCGTCTTCAAGTTGTCGGCGGAGGTGCTGCGCGCCGCCGGCGGTCAGGTCCGCTGCGGAAAGTGCGGCGAACTGTTCAATGCCCTGGCGCGCCTTGCCGAAGAATCTTCTGCGTTCCCGTCCGGAGAATCGCCGCTCGAGCTCGAAGCGCGCGCCGACAGCATTCTGGAATCATCGGATTCACTGCAAGTCGTGCGCGCCGTCGCGAAAGACCAGGAGGAATTCGTTCCCCCCGGGGTGGAGGGCGTGCAGTTCGATTTCGTGGATCCCGACCGCGCCATGGAGTTCACGCTGCCGCCCGGTGAACTGGATCGCATCTTCGTCGAATCCAAGCGCAAAGTGCTGCCGCTGCCCCAAACCCCGCCCAAGGCCGCGCCTGAGCGCGGAGATGAAATCGAAGTGGAATTTGATATCGATCCGGGACCCGTGCCACAGCCGGGCTTCACCGCACGGCCAGAACACGAGGCACAGCCCGAACTCGACGCGGAGCCGGAACCCGACGCGGAGCCGGAACCCGACGCGGAACAGGAAACCAAACCCGCCCCCGAACCGGAACCCGTGCTGCAGCGTAGGCCTGCAGGGGCACCGGATCGGCGCCGTCAGCGTGTCAGCGGTTTGGAGATACCCGAGGACATCCGCCGCGAAATGATGGAAGGCATCGAGGATGAAATTGATCCGGTGAGCGCGGTGCGCAACCTGGGTCGCCGGCCCGTGCCGCGAGCTGCGTTTTACACTTGGCTGGGAGCAGCCGTCGTCTCGGCGCTGCTGCTGATCGCGCAAATCCTGCACCACAATCGCGAATGGCCCCTCGCACGGGCGGTTTACGGCTTGATGGGAACACCGCAGGCACCGCCGGCGAATCTTTCTGCGTACCAGCTGCGCCAGTGGGGCGTCACGGGCGATCCGGATGCCAACGGCACGCTGCGGGTGCGCGCCAGCATCTTGAACGCCGCTGCCCAATTGCAACCCTATCCCTTGTTGCGCGTGACGCTTGCCGATCGTTTCGGCAAGAAAATCGGCGCCCGCGACTTCGAACCCGGCGAATACTTGGGCAAGCCGACCGCGCGGCTGATGGCCCCCGGGGAGCGCGTCGATGCGACGCTGCAAATTTTGGATCCGGGCAAGGATGCCGAAGGCTTCGAAATCGATGTGTGTTTGCGCGGCGTCGATCAGAGAATCTCCTGCGCCGCCGATGCTGCGACGCAGAGCAAATAATGACCGCCCGCAAGGTCAAAATCGGTCCCTACACCCTGCCGTCGAACGTGGTGCTGGCTCCCATGGCCGGCGTTACCGACCGTCCGTTCAGGATCTTATGCCGGCGCTTTGGCGCGGGACTTGCTGCATCGGAAATGCTCACCGCCGACGTGCGCCTCTGGGACACGCCGAAGTCGCGCCGTCGCATGGACCATAGCGGCGAGCCCGGCCCTCGTGTGGTGCAGATTGCCGGCTTCGATCCCTCGATGATGGCCGAGGCGGCGCGCCGCAATGTGGACGCCGGCGCGCAAATCATCGATATCAACATGGGATGTCCCGCGAAGAAAGTCTGCAATCGCCTGGCAGGCTCCGCCCTGCTGCAGGACGAGGAGCTGGTTGCACGAATTTTGCATAGCGTGGTGCAAGCCGTCGATGTGCCGGTCACACTCAAGACGCGCACCGGCTGGAACCACGACCATAAGAACGGAATTCGCATCGCGCGAATCGCAGAAGACAACGGTATTCAAGCACTTGCGATCCACGGCCGCACTCGCGCGGATCTGTATCAGGGCGATGCCGAGCACGAAACCGCCGCGGCCATCAAGTCATCGATCAAGATTCCCGTGTTTGCGAACGGCGATGTGGACTCGCCGCAACGCGCGCGCGCAAATTCTGCAGGTCACCGGTTGCGACGGCATCATGATCGGCAGAGCAGCGCAAGGCCGGCCATGGATCTTCGACGAAGTCAATTTTTTCCTTGCGAAGGTAAATTGCGTGCAAATCTGGCGCTGGAAAATGTCCGTGATATTATGCGCGCCCACCTCGAAGACCTGTATTCATTCTACGGAGACGAAACCGGAGTTCGAGTGGCGCGTAAACACTTGAGTTGGTATTTTCGGCAGCATCCGGGACAAGAGGACTTGCGGAATCGTCTCGTGCGAATCGAGACGCCGCACGAGCAACTCGCGACGCTGCTGGAACATTATGAAACGGGTATGCATCGCGCTGCATAGCGCGCATTCGAATAACAACAATGATCGACGGGAATTCGGATGGGACCATGGCCGCAAAAAAGAAATCGAAATCACGCAGAGAGATTCAGCCGGCCTTCAACGGCCGCGATCTGAAGGTCAACGGCAAGGGCGTGCCCCTGCGTTCGCAGGCCGAGGAAGCATTGCAGTGCTATTTCGAGACGCTCAACGGCCACAAGCCCGCGCATTTGTACGATCTCGTGATGCGCGAGGTGGAAGAGCCGCTGTTCAAAGTCGTCATGGACCACGCGCAGGGCAATCAGAGCCGCGCGGCGACCATTCTCGGCATCAATCGCGGCACATTGCGCAAGAAACTCAAAGAGTTCGGCATCAACGAGTAGGCCCAGCCATTGCTCACGCCCGTCCGCCGCGCGTTACTCAGCGTCTCCGATAAAACCGGCATCGTCGAGTTCGCGCGCGAATTGCGGGAGCGCGGCATCGAGCTGCTGTCGACCGGCGGCACGGCGAAGCTCCTGGTGAGTCACGGCATCACCGTCAAGGAAGTGGCCGAGCACACCGGCTTCCCGGAAATCATGGGCGGCCGCGTGAAGACCCTGCATCCGAAGATTCACGGCGGCCTGCTGGGCCGGCGCGGCGTCGACGAAGCCGTGATGCGCACGCACGGCATCGAGCCCATCGATCTGCTGGCCGTCAATCTCTATCCGTTCGCCGCCACGGTCGCGCGGCCCGGCTGCAGCTACGACGACGCGGTCGACAATATCGACATCGGCGGACCGGCCATGGTGCGCGCCGCCGCCAAGAATCACGCCTCGGTGACCGTCGTCGTGGATCCGGGCGACTATCGCGCGCTGCTCGACGAATTGGCCGCCAATCAGGGCGCCACCAACGTCGCCATGCGCCAGAAACTCGCCGCCAAGGCGTTCGCGCACACGGCGCAATACGATGCCATGGTGTCCGCGTACTTCACCGGCGCCATCGGCGGCGCGCCGCCGACCTTCCCGGACGACCTGAATCTGTCGTTCCGCAAGCACCTGGATTTGCGCTACGGCGAGAATCCGCATCAGCAAGCCGCGTTCTACACCGATCCGCGCGCCATCGGCGCCTCGGTGACCCAGGCCAGGCAGATTCAGGGCAAGGAACTCTCCTACAACAACATCGCCGACGCCGACACGGCGCTGGAATGCGTGCGGCAGTTCGATACGGCGGGCTGCGTGATCGTCAAGCACGCCAATCCCTGCGGCGCGGCGCGCGCCGCCACCGTCGCCGAGGCCTACGCGCGCGCGTATCGCACCGATCCCACCTCCGCCTACGGCGGCATCATTGCCTTCAATCGCGAGTTGGACGCCGAGACGGCGCGCGCCATCGTCGACCAGCAATTCGTCGAAGTCATTCTCGCGCCGAGCTCTCGGACGCGGCGGGGCGCGTACTGTCGCCCAAGGACAATGTGCGCGTGCTGCAAGTCGGCGATCTGACCATGCCGGTCACCCAGCTGCTCGAGTACAAGAGCGTTGCCGGCGGCCTGCTGGTGCAAACGCGCGACCAGGGCGTGGTGATACGTGCGCAGGAACTGCGCGCGGTCACCAAGCGCATTCCGACGCTCGCCGAGCTCGATGATCTGATCTTCGCCTGGCGCGTCGCGAAATATGTCAAATCGAACGCCATCGTCTGCGTCAAGGACAAAGCCACGGTGGGCATCGGCGCCGGACAGATGAGCCGCGTGGTCAGCAGCAAGATCGCCGCGCTGAAGGCCGGGACGCGGGCCTGACATGCAGGGCGCCAGCATCGCATCCGATGCCTTCTTCCCATTCCGCGACGGCCTCGACGCGGTGGCCGAGCTCGGGATCAAATCGGTGATTCAGCCGGGCGGCTCGAAGCGCGACGCCGAAGTCATCGCGGCGGCCGACGAGCACGGCATCGCGATGGTGTTCACCGGCATGCGCCACTTCCGCCACTAGATGAAGGTTCTCATCGTCGGCGGCGGCGGCCGCGAACATGCGCTCGCATGGAAATGCGCGCAATCGCCGCGCGTCGATCAAGTATTCGTCGCTCCGGGCAATGCTGGCACGGCGCTCGAGCCCAAGGTCCGCAACGTCGACATCGCCGCCGACGACATCGAGGCCCTGCTCGAATTCGCCATGCGCGAAGACATCGAACTCACCATCGTCGGCCCGGAAGGACCGCTGGTCGCCGGCATCGTCGACCGATTCGCCGCGGCCGGCCGTCGCCTGCTTCGGGCCCTCCGCGGCCGCGGCGCGCCTGGAAGGGTCGAAGGCGTTCACCAAGGATTTCCTCCGGCGCCACCGCATCCCGACCGCAAGCTACGCCGCCTTCACGGCCGCGAACTTCGATCCGGCCTATATCCGCGCGCAGCGCCTGCCGCTGGTCGTCAAGGCCGACGGCCTGGCGGCCGGCAAGGGCGTCATCATTTGCGAATCTCACGACGCCGCGATCGACGCGGCGAACGCCATGCTCGGCGGCAGCTTCGGCGCCGCCGGCAACACCATCGTGATCGAAGAATTTCTAGCGGGCGAGGAAGTCAGCTTCATCGTCATCGCCAGCGATCAAACCGTGGTGCCGCTCGCCACCTCGCAGGACCACAAGCGTCGCGACGACGGCGACCGGGGACCCAACACCGGCGGCATGGGCGCCTACTCGCCGGCGCCCATCGTCACCCCGGCTTTGCACGCGCGCATCATGCGCGAAGTGATCGAACCGACCCTGCGCGGCCTGCGCGCGGACGGCAATCCTTACCTGGGGTTTCTCTATGCGGGATTGATGATCGCCGCCGACGGCACGCCGAACGTGCTGGAATTCAATTGCCGTTTCGGCGATCCGGAAACCCAGCCGATTCTGATGCGTCTGCAAAGCGATCTGTCGACCTGTGCGAAGCGGCGCTCGCCGGCTCGCTGCACCGAAGCTCGCGCCCGCTGGGATCCGCGCGCGGCGCTCGGCGTGGTGATGGCGGCGGGCGGCTACCCCGACCAATACCGCAAGGGCGATCCCATCAGCGGCCTCGATGCCGCCGCAAAGCTGCCGGGCAAGGTGTTTCATGCCGGCACCCGCGTGGAGGGCGACAGGTCGTCACCGCCGGCGGCCGCGTGCTGTGCGCCGTGGGCTTGGGCGACACCGTCGCCGGCGCGCAAGCGCAGGCCTACGATCTTGTGCATGCCATTCACTGGAACCTTGTGCAATATCGCCGCGACATCGGCCATCGCGCCATCGAGAGAACCGATGGCTAGCCGGTTCGAGACTGTCCACAACTACAACGATGAAGCCGTGTTCCGCGCGATCAACGAATCCGCGTCTCAATATCCGCTGCTGGCGGGCGATCCCGAGTTGTTGGCCGACGTCGCCTGCGTCGCCCTCAACCGTTTGCCGCCGCGCTACGTCCGCCACGACCTCGATACGAATTTCTACATGAGCGACGACGCCCGCGCTCGGTTTGACGCCGCGGTGAAGACCGCCGTGTCCTTCGCGTTCGATTTCGTGCAGTCGCGCAGCACCTTCAAGAGCGCTTGACCGCCGGCGGCTCGCCAAGGCCTCCGCGCGCGGCGCGGAGGCGCGCGCCGCGAGCTTCCGCCAGATTCTCCGCCAATGTGTTGAGGCGCGCGCATTCGTCCAGCCGCAGGTTGTGCGTTTCGGGCACGGGCCGGCCGGCGGCGCGCATGCCCGCCAAGCGGGCCCACACTGCGCGTTTCTTGTAGACCTGATGGGGCTGAAAATCATCGAAGTCGCGGAAACTCAAGGAGCGCGGCTCGACGGCGATGGCGCCCGCCGCGAGCGCTGCGCGATACAGTTCGAGCCCGCGCAGGGTTCGCACGATGATTCCATTGAACCCCAAGTTCTCGCCGGCCGGCGCGCCGCCCGGCCACACATCCGAGGCCGCGAGATCGGAACTCTCGCCGATGGCATCGGGACAGATCTTGCATCTCGGCTGAATGCGCCAGGTCGCTTCGTCCTTCCACATATCCTGATAGGTCAGTTCGAACGAACGGCCGTCCCGGGTCTCCAATCGGGTGGGACCCGGATTGCCATAACCCCGGTATCGAAACAGCGAGATCTCATCGGGCCGCACGCGAAATTCGCTCACGACTTCTTCGGATTTCGTGAGATCGGATGCGCCGCCGCAGACAAAGGTCAGCGCGTATGCAAGATATCGATCCACGCGCGGGTCGATCCGCGCCAGATTGCGCACGGCCGCGACGTCGCAGGGTTTGGCGATCAGCGCGAAAGGCTCGGCGCGCTCCAGGAGTGCGGTGAAATCGATCAATGTTGCCGCCGGTCCATAGCGCGAGCCCGCGCCTTCCTGCACCGACGCCGCATCGAAGCTCAACCGGCAATCGGTGCGCAGCGGCTCGCGGCTGGATGCCGAGACATGCAGAATGAATCTTACCCGGCCGCTCGCCAACAAGAATTGACCCAGCGCCGTAAGTACGCCGGCGGTGGAGCCGCGATGGCGCACGGCAGGATCGCCGGCGTAGCCAATGGCCAGATGCTCCGCGGATCCCCAGACCACATCGTGCATCGCCCGGGCCGATTGCTCCCCGGAGCGGGCCCCCGCGACCCGGGTGCCCGGACACACGGCGTTGATGCGCGCCAGCGTGTCCGCCTCCAAGGGCTCCTGCGCCACCGGCCGTTCGCGGCCTTCGGGAGTCAGCACCAACTGGATCTTCCCCGGCCCGGCAATCGACCGGCACAAGCCGCAGCCGATGCATAGGCCGCCCTCGACAATTTCCTCGAGCGATAATGCGGTGCTACTGTGGCTCACTGCTAAGGAGTACCCCCATGACCCATGTCCGTCCGAGTATCGCCGATAAGCGCCGCGCATTTCACAAATTGCACGAGACCGGCTGCTTCGTCATTCCCAATCCCTGGGATGTGGGCAGCGCGCATTACCTACAGGGGCTCAAGTTCAAGGCGCTCGCCACCACCAGTTCCGGTTTCGCGTGGTCGCATGGCCACCGCGACGGCGCCATGTCGCGCGACCGCGTACTCGATCACCTGACGCAAATGGTCGAGGCAACGGATTTGCCGATCAATGCCGACTTCGAAAGCGGCTTCGCGCCCGATGCCGCCGGGGTCGGCGAGAGCGTCAGGCTCGCCGTCGCGACCGGAGTGGCGGGATTGTCCATCGAGGATTCCACCGGTGACGCGTCCCGGCCACTGCATGACATCGACACCGCGGTCGACCGCATTCGCGCGGCGCGCAAGTCCATCGACAAGGCCGGCGGCGACACCATATTGGTCGGCCGAGCCGAATGTTTCCTGCACGGCAAGCCCGACATCGAATTCGCCATCCAGCGGCTCAAGGCCTACGCCAACGCCGGCGCCGACTGCCTCTACGCACCCGGCATCCGCACGCCCGAGCACATCGGCGCCCTGGTCGCCGCGGTGGCGCCGAAACCGGTCAATCTGCTCATGGGCTGGCCGGGAGGTCTCGACCTGAAGCAGATTGCCGCGCTCGGCGTGCGCCGAGTCAGCGTCGGCGGCGCGCTGGCCGGGTCGGCCTGGGGTGGCTTCATCCGCGCCGCCAAGTTGATTGCCGAACAGGGCAAGTTCGACGGCTTCGCCAATGCGGCCTCGCACGGCGAAGTCGACGCTTTTTTTCGCGGCTGACAGGAATTGCTTGCGGCGGACGCGTATTGCCTATGGCTAATGCAAGTTGCTGCGCTCGAGAGAGGCCTTGAGCCTCGAGACGTAGGCCGAGGCCGCATCGTGATCCGTACTGCTCAGGGCGGCGCTTTCCCACATCACGGCATAGTTGAGCGCCATGACGGGACTTCCCATGTCCGCACACAACCACGACAATGCGCGCGCGAGACTGCCGGCGCGGCGGTGTGCGGACAGAGTTTGCTGCGCCTGCGGAAGGAAGGCGCGCGAATAATCCGCATTGTGCATCTTGGCAAGCAGACTGCTCATACCTTCGCAGGCCGTAAGATCTTCAGGATCCATCGTCAGCGCCTTTCCGTAGTACTGCCGTGCGCGCTCAGCCAGGACCGGCGACTCGACTCCCAGGCTGATTTTGCGTTCATCGACGGCGACAGCCAGGGCGGAGAACAATTGACCGCATCGCGTCACGGCTTTCTCGGTCAGCGCGTCGAGTGCGCACAGTCGATTGGCGACCTGCAGCGCCGCGGAGTAGTCTGCGCGGTGGATCTGCACGTCGGCCAGGGCATATAGGGCATCCTGATTGGTCGGCGATAGGGCCAACGCCTCGTTCGCCATCTGCAGTGCATCGTCCGGCTTCTCACTGTGATGTGCAGCCAAAGCGGCGAACCGGCCCGCGGCCTCTGCGTCGGTCAGTCGCGCGGCGGAGCCCGTGTCCTTCTCGTCCGCGAAAGTCACCTTCGTTGTCTTGACCTGCCGGGCGTTCAGCACATCTCCCAGCATCTTGTCGAGATTTGCGTACGTTACGCCCTCGAAGCTCGCGGCAAAGGCCGTTGCTTCATCGTCGCCGCCGTCGAGCCGCGGGAAGTAGTTGAAGAAATTCGAATGGTACTTGCCTTCGAGCACGATGAGATGGACCAGCAGCCAGGACTCCGCTTCGTACATTGCCGCGTAGTCGGTTGACTTCAACTGCGGATCGCCATCGTGAATGGCCAGCAATTCCCGGGTCGGAATGAGCTTCCCTGCGTAGAGCGAACGGGTGATGCCGGTCGGCAGGCCGAGGGTTACGCTGGTTTTGGTGATCGTTGAGCCTGCGAATGTTTCACAGAGTCCTCTGACGAACCAGTGTGGATAGCGAAACGAGTAGGCGCTGACCAGAACGCTGCCCGTATAGCCGAAGAAAGCGCCGTAGAGCTCGTCGGTGCGGCTGTTGGATGCGTCGATTAGGATGGTATTTCCGAGAGAATTGGTCGAATAGTGAGAGATTATGTCGTCCTTCTTCCCTCGCACCCTGGAAAACATGGATTCCGGCAGCGCATAAACCTGGGTCGGCGGACGCCAATCCGACGACTTGATGCGCATTACCGCGATAATGGCCGCGTCCAATCGCGACAGGTTGTGGGCGAGGGTCTTGGCACTCTCCGGACCGTCCGAGGAGGTTACCTCGACTCCCTTGTACGAATACGCCCAGTAGGTCGCGCCGTGAGCTGCAAGCGACGGCCAGATCGCCAGGCAGGCGATGGCGCATAGAGGTCGCAGGTCAATCATAGCCATAGGTCCAGTTGTAGTTGTCAATCTCGCCGAATTGAGCGACCGCCGCGCGCACCGCCGGCCGCTCCTTGATCGCTGCAAAACGGGCGCGCCACTCGGCCGCGAGCGGCGGCCGCTTGGGCTCGGAATAAACTTGCATCTGAATCAGCGCCGAGGTGCGCTCGTCCGGATCGTTCAGCCGCGACAGCAACACCAGCTCCGCATCGTCCAATGCGCCGGCCCGCAACAGTGCATCCTGCAGCACACCTGGACTGTCCGCCCGATGTTCGCGCAGGTAACTCAGCGCCTTATCCGCGTCCTCGACGGCGCCGCGCTCCACTGCCGCGCTGAGTTGCACCAAGGCCATCAGCATTTTCCCGTAATCGCTGGCGCCTTCTTTTGCCGGCAACGCCGCCATTGCCTCGTCGGGCCGGTTCAGTTCGCAAAGCAACAGCGCGAGATCGATCGGCTGGCTGACTGAATCGGTCTTGTGCGACACCTCAACGCCGCGCCGCAATTGCTGAATGGCCTCGTCGTAGCGCCCCAGATGCCTGAGCGCTCTGGCTTGCGTGTCCAGCAGCGCGCCATATTTTTCCATGTCGTCGAAGGGAGGCGGGCTCTCGCCGGCCGCATCGATCCGCCGCACGGTCTCCTCACTCAGCGTCAGCGCCTGTGCATCCGATCGCGCATTCACCATTCTGGAGATCAGGCGCTGCATCGCGTGCAAGGAACGCGGCTTCTGCCGCGTGAAGGCGCGCAGCGCTTCGATCTCATGATTCGCGGCACGCCGCGGGTTGGACTGAACCTCGGATGACTTGAGCAGCGGACGAAACCGCTTGTCCGCCGTAAAGGCGATGATGCTGCGGGGATCTTCAACGAGCGCGGCGACTTGGATGGCATCCGGGACCCGATTCTGTTCGATGAGCAATCGGCTCAACTCGGTCCACCAAAAGTCCGCGGAACTGCCGTCGGCGGGACGCCATCTAAGTTCGAACAGCGCCAGCAACAGCTCGATCCGCGTGGGCGCATCTATCTTCACCGTGTCGCGGACGACTTGTCTCACCGTGCTGTTGGGCAGTATCGACGAATCGCGGCCCCAGCGCCGCATGATGGTGGTCAGGCATACCGCTTGGTCGCGGCGGTCGCCGAGCTTCGTGGAGGCCATCAGTCGATTGCGCCAGTCATCGATGCCCGGCTCCGTCGATTCGGTGGCGCGCACCGCAAGTTCGTGCGCCTGTTCGAAGTCCTCCGTCTGCAACGCAAGCTCGGTCGCCAGCGCCAACGCTGCATGACGGCTGGACTCGTCCAAGGAATCAAACGCAGGATTGTGAATCGCCGCGACGATCGCGGCTTTCGCGCCGGCCGTATCCCTGGCGTCGGCGGAGGCGACCGCGGAACGCAGCTGCTGATGGATGTCGCCGGCCGTCGATGCGGCCTGTGCCTGCAAACAGAGGAAAGAAAGCAGGATCGCGGTTTTTGTTATTGTCATCCCTTGACTAGTGTAGCCCGCCCTTCGCTAGTGTAGCCCGGCCCCCTCCATGTGCGCCAACGGCATCTCGCCGGCCGCGTGATGACCTCTGAACAGCCTGCCCTTCTCCGCCAGGAGCACGAATAGCAGGCTCGCGAGTCCGCAGCACAGCGATCCGGCCGCCAGCGGCAGCATGGTGCCGTTGAACTGCCGTCCGATGAGCGCGCCGAGGAACGCACCGCTCAGGGTCGATATGAAACCCTGCAGCGATGCGCCGATCCCCGCCACCGCGGCGACCGGCTCCATCGCCATCGCGCCGAAATTGGAGAGGGACAGCGCGAAGCACGCCATGGTCGCGGACTGGAATGCGACGAAAATCCACAGCTGCTCGACTCCCAGCGCCGCCACCACCGAATGCAGGCCCGTGATGGCGAGGTAAGTGAGCAGCGCCGTATGCGAAATCCGCCGCATCCCGAAGCGCTCCACGATCCTCGAGTTCAGGAATGCGGCAACCCCCATGGTCCCCGCGCACAGTGCAAACATGGTGGGCATGAGCGTCGGGCGGTGGAACACTTCGCCGAATATCTGCTGCACCATGCCTACGTAGGCGAGAATCCCGCCGAACATGACGGTCATGGCCAGCGTGTAGAACAGCGAACTGCGGTTGCCGAGCACCAGCCGGATCGCTCCGGCCACGTGTGCCCTGGTCAGCGTCAGGCGGTATTCGGGGTGCAGGGTTTCCGGTAGCCGCGCCATTGCCCACGCGCCCACGATGGCCGCGAATATTCCACATACGATGAATATGAAGCGCCAGGGTGCAGCCATGAGAATGAGCGCCCCTAGGCTCGGTGCGAGAATGGGGACCGTCAGGAACACCATGAAGGTCAGCGACATTACGCGCGCCATGGCCCGCCCGGAATAAAGGTCGCGAACCACCGAGCGGGTGACCACGACGCTCGCCGCGGCCAACCCGTGCACGAAGCGCCATCCCAGCAGCGCAGGAAAGCTCCCGGCGAGAGCGCAGAGCAGCGCGGCCACCACGTAGAGGCTGAGGCCGCCGATCAGAATCGGCCGCCTGCCGAAGCGGTCCGACATCAGTCCCCAAAACAGCTGACCGCAGCCCATGCCCGCCATGTACGCGGTAATGATCCACTGCACGTGGTTTTCGTTCGCGACCCCTAGCGCGTGCCCGATGACGGGGAAGGCCGGCAGCATGGCGTCGATGGCGATGGCCTGCGTCGACATCATCGCCGCCGCCAGCGCCACGAATTCGGTGAAACCGATCCTCGTCAGCAAAACCGGCGCCCCGCCCTAGGCTGCCGGGCTTGCCGGGGCTGCCGGCGGCTTTCGCGCGATGCTGGTGGCCATGGTGACGATGGATGCAAGGTCGGTCAGATTGGCCGGCACCACCAGGGTGGTCCCGGTCTGCGCCAGCTTGCCGAATTGCTTCACGTATTCTTCGCCGATGCGCAGCTGCATGGCCTCGATGCCGCCGCGATCGGAGAGTGCGATGCCGACCTGCCGCAGGCCCTCGGCCGTTGCGGTGGCGACCGCCAGGATGGCCGCCGCCTGACCCTCGGCCTCGTTGATCTGCTGCTGCTTGCTGGCTTCGGACTGCTTGATCACCCGCTGCTTGTCGCCCTCGGCGGCATTGATCTTGGCGTCGCGCTCGCCTTCGGAGGTCAGCACCACCGCGCGCTTCTCGCGCTCGGCGCGCATCTGTTTCTCCATCGCCTGCAGCACATCCTTCGGGGGAGTGATGTTCTTGATTTCGTAGCGCAGCACCTTCACGCCCCAGGCCGCCGACGCCTTGTCCAATTCACTGACGACATTGGTATTGATGGTCCCGCGCGCCTCGAAAGTGCGATCGAGTTCGATCTTGCCAATTTCGCTGCGCAGAGTGGTCTGCGCCAGCTGCGAAATGGCAAAGCCGAAATTGGTGATGCCGTATGAGGCGAGATGCGGGTCCATGACCTGCATATAAAGCACCGCGTCGACCCCCACCTGCACGTTGTCCTTGGTGATGCAGATCTGTTCAGCGATGTCGATCGCTATTTCCTTGAGGCTGTGCCTGTAGGCCACCTTCTCGAAGAAAGGAGTCAGGATATGAAAGCCGGCCTGCAAGGTGCGGCTATACTTTCCCAAATGCTCGATGACGTAGGCGCTCTGCTGCGGCACGACCACGGCGGTCTTCGCAATGACGATTACCACCACCACGGCAATCACAATGAATGCGTAGCTGAACGAAATGCCCAAGAGACTCTCCTAAGTTATTGCAAGGCCGATAGCAATCTAGCCGTCGCCGTGCACGACGAGCGTCAGTCCATCGACGCGATCGATGCGCGCCCTGGCGCCTGCGGGAATCGCCGCCTTGCCGCCGTTGATCGCGCTCCACGAACCGCCCCGATATTCCAGGCGGCAGGTCTCGCCCGGAGACAGCCCGGTCGGCAACGTGATGGTTTCACCCGCGGGGCCGCTCTTCATCGCCGGCAGCTTGCGGCGCATTCTTTCGTAGATCTGCCGCCGGAAGGTGAACACGGAGGTCGCGGCCAATGCCGCGAATATCAGCCACTGAAGCCACTCCGGCATTCCCAATCCGGTCAGCTGCAGCATCCCCACGACAAAAGCACTCGCGCCGACGAACACCAGGTAGAACTGAGCATCCACGAAGGCCAGCTCGGACCCCAAAAGTATGGCGCCGACCGCAATCCACGCCCACCACTGCATGTCGCTCTCCTAGTCCCCGCTATCGCTTCATTGCATCGAAGAAGTCCGCGTTGGTCTTGGTGTCCTTCATCTTGTCGAGCAAGAACTCGATCGCGGCCAGCTCGTCCATGGGGTGCAGCAGCTTGCGCAGAATCCACATCTTGGAGAGCTCCGAAGGCTCGGTGATGAGCTCTTCCTTGCGCGTGCCCGAACGGTTGATGTTGATCGACGGGAAGGTGCGCTTCTCGGAAATGCGGCGGTCCAGGTGGATTTCCGAATTGCCGGTGCCTTTGAACTCCTCGAAAATGACGTCATCCATTTTGGAGCCGGTATCGACCAGTGCGGTCGCGAGAATCGTCAGGCTGCCGCCCTCTTCGATGTTGCGCGCCGCGCCGAAAAACCGCTTCGGCCGCTGCAGCGCATTCGCATCCACGCCGCCCGTGAGCACCTTGCCCGAACTCGGTACGACCGTGTTGTAGGCACGCGCCAGGCGCGTGATGGAATCGAGCAGAATCACCACGTCCTTCTTGTGCTCGACCAGGCGCTTGGCTTTTTCGATCACCATTTCCGCCACTTGCACATGACGGCTGGCCGGTTCATCGAAGGTCGAGGAAACGACTTCGCCCTTCACCGTGCGCGCCATCTCGGTCACTTCCTCGGGCCGCTCGTCGATGAGCAGCACGATGAGATAAACCTCGGGATGATTGGCGGTGATCGCCGTGGCGATGTTCTGCAGCAGCATGGTCTTGCCGGCCTTCGGCGGCGAGACGATGAGGCCGCGCTGGCCCTTGCCGATCGGCGCCACCAGATCGATTGCCCGGGCGGTCAGGTCCTCGGTCGAACCATTGCCCCGCTCGAGCTTCAAGCGCTCGGTGGGATGCAGCGGCGTCAGGTTCTCGAACAATACTTTGCCGCGCGAGCTCTCCGGCGAGTCGTAGTTGATTTCGCCGACCTTCAGCAGCGCGAAATAACGTTCGCCATCCTTCGGCGGCCGGATCAATCCGGAGATGGAGTCGCCGGTGCGCAAATTGAAGCGGCGAATTTGACTGGGCGATACGTAGATGTCGTCGGGACCCGCCAGGTAGCTGGAATCGGACGAACGCAGGAAGCCGAAGCCGTCCTGCAGAATCTCCAGCACGCCGTCGCCGTAGATGTCTTCGCCCTTGCGCGCATGCGCCTTGAGCACGCCGAAGATGATGTCCTGCTTGCGCGAACGGCCCATGTTCTCGAGACCCATGGTCTCGGCCAGCTTGACCAGATCGCTGATGGGGCGCTTCTTCAGCTCGGTCAGATTCATCGAGCTGCGGCTGCGCGCGAGATCGGTCGGGGCAATGATTTCTAGGTCATCGCCGCCCTCCGGCAAGTCGCCGTAATCTTCCTGCGGCGGCCGCCCGCCGTTGGTGTTGCCGTTGCGATTGTCGTTGCGCGGGCCGCGATTGGAACGATTGGACCGTCCGCCGCCGCCCTGGCCGCCGCCTTGACCGCCGCCCTGGCCGCCGCCGCGCGATTGATTCCCTAAGTAGCCCCTCACAGGTTGCTGTCCAAAAAGGCCGCGAGCTGCGACTTGGTGACCGCGCCGACCTTTTGGGCCTCTACGGTGCCGTTCTTGAACAGGATCAGCGTTGGAATGCCGCGGATGTTGAATTTGGGTGGTGTCGCCGGGTTGTCGTCGATGTTGAGCTTGGCGATCCGGATCTTGTCTTTGTACTGATCGGCAATCTCATCGAGGATGGGGGCGATCATCTTGCACGGGCCGCACCATTCAGCCCAGAAATCGAGTAATACGGGCTTGTCGGACTTGAGCACGTCCTTGTCGAACGTGGCGTCGCTGGTGTGGACGATACTGGGGTTACTCACTGCGGAAATACCTCCTTTTGGAGATTCGTTTGATAAATGAAGGGCGGGTTTTGTTTGGAAAGTTTGCCCAAAAGCCTGCGCGAAGTGACGATGCGCGGCCGTTCGGGCACAATACAGCGGCTTTAGCGGTCTTGATTACCTTACAAGGGTACCGATGATACGGTTGATGGGAGCGGATAGACCTGCTCCGGATTGGCTGTATTGTTATCCGGTCCCCATCATTTTGCAAGTATCTGCAATTCACATAGAGAAAATGTCAGACGCCCATCTCAGTCAGTTAACGTTCGAAACCCTCAACATCACCGAATCCTTGAAGCGGGGCATTGCCGAACTGGGTTACACCCGTTGCACCCCCATTCAGGCACAAACTTTGCCCGTGGCGCTCGCCGGCCACGACGTCGCGGGTCAGGCACAGACAGGCACCGGCAAAACCGCCGCCTTTCTCATCGCACTGTTCAATCGGCTGCTGACGCAGCCCGCGGCCGCGAACCGTCCGCAGAATGCGCCGCTCGCCATTGTCATCGCGCCGACGCGCGAACTGGCGGTGCAGATTCATTCGGATGCACTCGGCATCGGCAAATACACGGGCCTCAAGCTCGCCATCGTGTTCGGCGGCGTGGACTATGAAAAGCAGCGGCGCATTCTCGAGGAAGGCGTCGATGTGCTCATAGGAACGCCGGGCCGCGTCATCGACTATTTCAAGCAGCATGTGTTCGATCTGCGCCATATCCAAGTGGCGGTCATGGATGAAGCGGATCGTATGTTCGATCTCGGATTCATCAAGGATATCCGCTTTATTTTACGCCGCTTGCCGCATCCGACGCTGCGCCTGACCATGATGTTCTCCGCCACTCTGTCGCACCGGGTGATGGAACTCGCGTACGAGCACATGAACAATCCCGAACTGATCCGCATCGAACCGGACAAGATGACGGTCGATCGCGTGACCCAGGTGCTCTACTTCCCGTCCACCGAGGAAAAGATCCCGCTGCTGATGGGGCTGCTGCGGCGGATCGACGCGCGCCGCACCATGGTGTTCGTCAATACCAAGCGAGTCGCCGAGGTGCTCGAGCGCACCCTCACCGCCAACGGCTTCGTCGCGCAGGCCATTTCCGGAGACGTCCCGCAGACCAAGCGCCTGAAAATGATGCGCGACTTTCACAACGGCGAGATCGCCGTCCTGATCGCCACCGACGTCGCGTCGCGCGGCCTGCACATTCCCGACGTCAGCCATGTATTCAATTTTGACCTGCCGAACGATGCCGAAGACTACGTGCACCGGATCGGACGCACCGCGCGTGCCGGCGCCGAGGGCGATGCCATCAGTTTCGGCTGCGAGGAATATGCGATCGCGCTGCCCGACATCGAACGCTATATCGGACACCAGATTCCGCGCGCCGCCATCGCCCCCGAGGATCTCGCGGCGGTGACGGCACCGCCTCCCGCCGAGTGGCGCGAGCGCGCGCCGCGGCACGGCCAGTCTCGCGGCGGCTCCGGCGGCAGCTATGGACGCGGAGGTCCCGGGCGATCCGGCGGACCCGGGCGATCCGGCGGACCCGGGCGATCCGGCGGATCCAGCCGTTCCGGGGGACCTGGACGCGGCGGCAGCGGCCCGCACCGCAGCGGCGGCAGTGGCAGCGGTGGACATCGCGGCGGCCCGCATCGCAGCCCGCCACCCCAGGCGCCGAAGGACGCGGCTGGCGGCGATGCGCCGGCCGGCGGGCACGCAGGAGGCGACAAGACGGCCGATCCCACGCGGCGCAGGCGGCGCCGTGGCCGCGGCGGCGGCGGCGGTAGCAGCGGTGGCGGTGGCGCGGGCGGCGCTACATAAGGTCGGCAACCCGATCGACCGCGGCATAGTCGCCGGTGTGCTGCGGCGGCAATCCTGAGTCCGGCATGCGTACCGCGCGCAACCAGCTGATCCCGAAGTCGTGAGCGGCCTTGAGCACCGCCAGGCTGTCATCGACGAACAGGGTACGCCCGGGTTGAAAATTCTCCGCCGCTGCCAATCGCGGCCAGAATTCCGCGTGTTCCTTGGGTGCGGCGAACGGGTGAGTCGAATAGCACGCGTCGAAGTACTGGGTCAGCGAGACGCGCTCGTTTTTGATCGCCAGAGTCTCAGGGTGCGCGTTGGTGACCAGCACGCGCCGCTTGCCGCTCGCCTGCAACCGCGCCAGAAACTCCTGCGCTCCCGGTAAAAATTTGACGTGCGCCAGCGCCTCGCGCTTGATGCTGCCGATGTCGAGTCCGAGCTCCTGGGTCCAATGCTCGATGCAATACCACTGCAGGGATCCCCGCACGGCCGAGAACCGGGGGGCCAGGCGAGCTCGCGCTTCTTCCAAGTCAAGTCCATGCACGGCCGCATAGCGGCCAGGGATGAGTTCCAGCCAAAACCAATTGTCGAAGCGCAGGTCGAGCAGGGTACCGTCCATGTCGAGCAGTACCGTGTCGATGGCCGACCAGTCAAGCGCAGGTGTCGGGTGCATATCGGTATGATACCAATCGATGCGAGATCTTCCCGCTTTGGCCGAAACCCTGCTGCCCATCGTCGCGCGCGCCGGCGCCGCCATCATGCGGGTGTACGACGCCAACTTTGCGGTGCAGCGCAAGGAAGACAATTCACCCCTGACGCTCGCCGATTTGGAGTCGCAGCGCGTCATCCTGGAGGGACTTGCCGCGGTCACGCCCGAAGTTCCCGTGCTCTCCGAAGAGTCGGCACAGGCGCCCTGGACCGAGCGTCAAAACTGGAGCGAGTTATGGGTGGTGGATCCCCTGGACGGCACCCGCGAGTTCGTCAAGCGCAATGGTGAGTTCACCATCAACATAGCCTTGGTGCAGGCGCATGAGCCCGTGCTCGGCCTGGTGGCCGCGCCCGCCTTGGGACTTCTCTACTGGGGCGCCGCGGGAGTGGGCGCTTTCAGCCATCATCGCGGCGCGGCCCGATTGCCCATCCACGTATCAGCGCCGCACCAACCATTGCGCGTGGTCGGCAGCCGCTCGCACGCCAGTGCGGCCACCGCCGATTACCTGGCCAAGCTCGGACCGCATGTGCAGAAGGGCATCGGCAGTTCGCTGAAGTTCTGTCTGGTGGCGGAAGGCAGCGCCGACCTCTATCCCCGCTTCGGGCCCACCTCGGAGTGGGACACTGCCGCGGGCCAAGCCATTCTGGAGGCGGCCGGCGGACAAGTCACCCGCTTGGACGGTCATCGCTTGCGCTACAACTGCCGCGAGAGCGTTATCAACGGCGACTTCCTTGCATTCGGCCGGTCGAGCGTACTACCCGCTCAAGCGTGACCGGCGGCCTCGCACAGCTCCAAGGTGGCATCGAGCAAAGTCGGAATGTCGAACACCACTTCCTGTTCGGCCATGGTCAAGCGCGCCACGCCGGCCGCGGCGATCAAAGCCGCCGGAACGTGAATTTGGTCACGTTTCGGGTGCATGGTCCATGTGCCCACCCGCTCGTCGCGAAACGCACGGTTGAGTGCGCTCCAGCGCAGCTGCGCCGCACGCGCCAGCGGCGTGTCGCCGCCCCACTGGCGCTGCGCCAGCACCATGGAAATCTCCGGGGCCGCCGCGCTCTCAGGTGTCGCCATCAGGTTTTGCACGTACCGCACCATTTCATTGGGGTCGACACGCACGGTCAGATTCGGCTGCAGGTTGTTGTTCATATCCTCCTCTATGGGGCGTCTCCGTAGGAATTCCAGGGTAAGCTTGGCAGCATGGGTCAAGATCTTGTCTTGCTGATACTAACCGCCGCCGTCCTGGCGGGGGGCTACAAAATATGGCAAACGTCCCTAGATGCGCGCGAGGCCGCGAATCGCATCGCGAAGGACACCTGCTCGCGTGCGGTGGTTCAATTTCTCGACGGCACCGTCGCCTTTGCCGGCTTCCGGCTCACGCGCGACGGCGGAGGACGGCGTCGGCTGCTGCGCACTTATACGTTCGACTACACCCACGACGGATTTGAGCGCTCCCAGGGCTTCATCGTACTGGCGGGCCTGCGCCTCGAGGCGGTGGGCCTGGCCGACAGCCCTTCGTGACGGGCCCTTAAGTGAACATCGATCTGCACACGCATTCGACCTGCTCCGACGGCGCCCTCACCCCCAGCGAACTCGTGGCGCGTGCGGCGGCCGCGGGCGTCGAAGTCCTGGCGCTCACCGACCACGACACTGTCGCCGGCCTCGAGGAGGCGGATCGGAGTGCAGGCGTGCAGGGTGTCGGGCTCGTGCCGGGCGTTGAGATCTCAGCCTCGTGGCGCGCCCAGACCCTGCACGTGCTGGGTTTGTGGGTTGATCCGGCGGCCGCGGACCTGCGTGCTGCGCTGCTCGCACAGGGCGAACGCCGGCGGGTGCGCATGCGCAAGATGTGCGCGCGCCTGGACAAGCTCGGCCTGCCGGGGATGGCGCTGCTGGCCACGGTGGAGGCGCAACCGGGGCTGCCGACCCGCACGCATCTGGCGCAGGCCCTGGTCGCGGGCGGCCATGTCGGCCGCGGCGACGAAGCGTTTCGCAAGTACTTGGGGACGGGCAAGCCGGGCAATGTCGCGGCGGACTGGCCCGCGCTCGAGATCGTGGTCGGCTGGATCCGCGCCGCCGGAGGCGTGGCCGCGCTTGCCCATCCGGCACGCTACGCGCTATCGGCCGGTGCGCGCCGACAGCTCTTGACCGACTTCGTCGCCGCGGGCGGCGCCGCCCTCGAAGTGGTGTCCGGCGGCAATGGTCTGCAGCACACCGAGGCGGTTGCCGCGCTCGCGGTGAAGTTCGGCCTCATGGGGTCGGTGGGCTCGGATTTTCACGATCCTGAACTTACTTGGAATCCTCTGGGCCGCTCCCTTAAGCTACCGGATTGCGTCACTCCGGTGTGGCGCGGCTATCTCGACTAGCAGAACAAGTGACCCGTGAGCGACGACAGCAACGTCAATACCGATCTGTTCAAGAACATCGAGCGCCTGCGTCAGCTGCGCATCGAACACAGGGACCTCGATGACATCATTTCCCGCCTCACCATGGACTTCAAAGTCGACGAGTTGCAAATGAAACGCCTCAAACGGCGCAAGCTCCTGCTCAAGGACCAGATCGCGCAGACTGGAGAGCCAGCTGATTCCGGATCTCAACGCATGACCGAGCTGCTGCAGCGTATCGCGGCGTTCTTCGACATCCTGTCCACACGCAATGTGCTGATCGAGATCGGCACGGTGGCGCTCTGCCTGGCCGCGGGCTGGGTGGCCGGCGCCGTGCCGCGCGCCTACGCCCGGCGGCGCACCGACGCGGCGCCGCTGGCGCTGACCTGGGATTATTTCGCGTCGCAGGCCAGCGTCGTGATCCTGCCCGTCCTCATCAGTCTGTTTCTCGTGGTCGTCGCCCGCAGTTTCATGGCGCCGCATTTCGACGTCACGGTGTTGGAGGCGGCGGCGCACCTGATCGGCGCGTACATCGTCGTGCGTCTCGGCGTGCTCTTGTTCGCCGCCAGCCTCGGCAACAAATCCTGGATGCAGCATTGGGAAACCCGCCTCACGCTGTTCATCTGGCTCGCGATCGCCGCCGAGTACCTCGGCTGGCTCGATCCCATCATCGCAGGCCTCGACAGCATCGGCATCGCAACCGGCCGCAACCGGGTCTCGGTCTGGTCGGTGCTGAAGCTCCTGTTCACCCTGACTCTGTTCGTGCTGGTCGCGGCCTGGATCAGCCGCTGGGTCGAGCGGCGCCTGAAGAGGCTCAGCAATATCGCGCCCTCGACGCGCATCGGCATCGGCAAATTCGCCAATGCCTTCCTGATCGGGCTCTCCATCCTCATGGGCCTGAACGCCGCCGGCGTCGATCTGACCGCGCTCACCGTGCTCACCGGCGCCATCGGCTTGGGCCTGGGATTCGGCCTGCAATCCATCGCCGCGAATTTCGTCAGCGGCTTCGTGCTGCTCATGGACCGCTCCATCAAGCCCGGGCGACGTCATCAGCCTCTCCGGTCAAAGCGGCACCAGCACCGAGAACTTCGGCTGGGTCCAGGAATTGCGCGGCCGCTATGTGGTGGTCCGCGACCGCGACGGCGTCGAAATGCTGGTGCCGAATCAGCAGCTCATCTCCAATGCGGTGATCAATTGGAGCTACACCGATCCGCGCATTCGCCTGAAGTTGCCGATTCGCGTGAGCTACCTCGACGATCCGGAAGTGGCGCTGGGGATCCTGCTCACCGCCTGCGAAGGGCAGCCGCGGGTACTGCGCGAACCGGCGCCGGTGTCGCGCCTCATGCACTTCGGCGACAGCGGCATCGAACTCGAGCTGCGGTTCTGGATCTCCGATCCGCAGGAGGGCGTCAACAACGTGCGCTCGGAAGTGAATCGCGCAATCTGGCGGCTGTTCAAGGAGCACGGCATCACCATCCCGGTCGCGCAGCGCGAGATCATCGTGCACAACGCTCGCCTCGCAATGGCCGCCCTGATCATCGCGCCGGACCTGGTCATTCCCGACGAAGAATTGGAGTGGAAGTTCATCCGTTCCTCGGGCCCCGGCGGCCAGAACGTCAACAAGGTGGCGAGCGCCGCGCAGTTGCGCTTCCTGCTGCCGCAGAACACCATCGCTCGGGCCCACGGTCAGGAATCGGCTGCGCCGCCTGGCCGGCCAGAAGCTCATCGACGACGGCACCATCCTGTTCAAGTCCGCGAGCGAGCGCAGCCAGGAGCGCAACCGCCGCGCCGCGCTCGAACGGCTGGCGGCGCTGATTCGCGCCGCCCTGGTCGAACCCAAGATCCGCAAGAAGACCCGCCCCACCAAGCGCTCCAAGGAACGGCGCATCGAGTCGAAGAAACGCCGCGGCGCCACCAAGCAGGCGCGCGGCGGACAGGGCTGGGACTAGGCCCTCGCCGGCTACTGGCCAAGAGTGACCTGCAGGATGCTGTGCCGAATCTGCTCCGACAGCACCAGTTGCGCATCCGCGGCAACCGCCAGCAGCGGCTCGCCGAAGTGCGATCCTGCCGTCCGCGGCGACTTGAATCACGTTGCGCCGCGCGCAGCAGGTCGATGAAATTGCGGAACAGGCTCTTGTCGAAGAACTCCGGCGAATTCAATGCCATACAGCACCGACATGCGCTGCGCCATCAGGTGGCAGCGCTGCTCGAGCGCCTCCTGCGTGATGCTGCCGCTGCCCGCCTGCAGCAGCAGCGCGATCGCCAGGTAGTAGCGCTCGATCGTCTGGATCGTCGCCTGCGCCAGCAGCGACAGCCGCATCGCCTCGAGCGAGGTCGGGGCGGGACGCCGCCACTCGCTGCGGTCCTCGTTCGCCCGCAGCAGATCGAGCCGCGGCGAACGTGTCGAGCAATGCATCGTCCACGCGCCGTACACCGCGGTCTCGTCCCAGCGCAAATACGAGCTCGGCCGAAATGTACGGATAGACCCGCCACACCAGGCGATGAATGTCCGCGGTGCGCATGCCGGCATTGCTCACGAAGCAGCAGGCGAGCAGCGAGGGCATCGCGAACAGATGCAGGATGTTGTTGCGGTAGTAGGTGGCGAGCACCGCATTCTCGGCGTTCATGCGCATGATGTCGCCGAGCGGATGCTTCTGCCGCTCCAGCATGCCCATCGCCTCGGCGTAGCGGATCATCTGCGCGCCGCTGTCCGTGGTGCACGGTCACCAGCGGCCCGTACGGCGCATCGCGCAGCAGCCGCTGATACAGTTCGAGCTGCGGCCGCAGGTCCGCTTCGGCCAGCGCCTGGCGCGGCGTCGCCAGCATCGCCATCGCCACGAGATTGATCGGCGTCACCGCCGCGGCCGCGTTGATGCCGATGTTGATGCGCGAGGCGAGATCGCCGATGGCGTCGCTCGACCCATCCCGGCGGCGACTCCGGCGTCGGCAATATCGGTGCGCGCGCCAGTTCGGGATTGTGCCGCGACAGCAATTCGTCGAGCGCGATGGGCTCGCCCAGATTGACGTGCACCTTGCCGAACTTGCTGCGCAGCACCGACAGCGGTCGACTTGATCAGGCCGAGCACGCTCTCCTTTTCCTTCGGCTGCCCGGACAGCTCGCCGATGTAGGTGCGCCCTTCGACGATGCGCTCGTAGCCGAAGTACACCGGCATGAACACCACCGGCCGCTTCGGATCGCGCAGATAGCGCGCACGGTCATCGACAGCATGCCGGTGCGCGGCGAGAGCAGGCGCCCGGTGCGGCTGCGGCCGCCCTCGATGAAATATTCCAGCGGATGGCCGCGCGCCATCATGAAGCCCAGATACTTGGCGAACACCGCCGCGTACAGCGCGTCGCCCTTGAAGGTGCGGCGCAGGAAGAACGCACCGCCCTTGCGCAGGAATCGGCCGATCACCGGCATATTGAGATTCACGCCCGCCGGCCACGTGCGGCACGCGCGAAGCCCTTGTGGTAGATCACGTAGGACAGCAGCAGATAATCCATGTGGCTGCGATGGCAGGGAACGTAGATGATCTCGGCGCCGTCGCCGATCTCGTTCAGCTTCTCGACATGCTCGAAATCCACGCCGTCGTACAGCCGGTTCCACAGCCAGCCGAGCACCATCGACATGAAGCGCACGAAGGACTGCGGAGTAGTTCGCGGCGATTTCCAGCGCATGCTTGCGCGGCCGCGAGCAGGCGCGGCGCGGCGCGTCGAGCCCGCGCGACCTGCATTTCGCGGCGCACCGCGCGCGCGCACGTCCGCCGTCTTCAGCAACTGCGCCACCAGGGTGCGGCGGTGCGACAGATCCGGGCCGATGGTGGAGGCGCGCTGCGCGCGCAGCGCCGGCGCGCAGGTGCCGCAGCACCCAGCGCACGCTGCGCTGCTCGCTCATGCCTTCCTGCGATCGCTCGCGCAGCCGCAGCGGTTCGCCGAAGTCACCAGCGTGTTGCGGCCGTTGACCAGCACGTTGAGCAACTTGCGGAAACGCCCGACCAGCACCCAGTCCTCGGCGAACAGCAGGCGCCACAGACTCGCCTCCTTGTGCGGCGCGCGGCCCCAGAAGATCGCGACCGGCACCAGATCGACGTCGAGTTGCGGATCGGCGGCGGCGGCGGCGACCAGCTGCACCAGGTGGCGCGGCGCGCGCGCGCGCGCGAGCTCGAAGCAGGCCGTTTGCCGGAAGCGGCAGGCCGACGCTTGGCGCACGATCATGCCGAGCACCGCCAGATCCGCCTGGCTCTCGCGCTCCAGCACGTAGCACACGGCCGCGGCGCGCCGCCAGATGGCGGCGGCGTCGTCGGGCTTGATGGTCGCCCGGACCCACAGGCCCAGAGCTTGCGGACGATCCACTGCCAGGCCCGGCAGCAAGTTCGGGGCCTAGGGATGGTCTCGCCGCGCTCCTGATTGTCGACCGCCTTGCGCTGCTCGTCCGCGCTGATCCAGTCACGGTTTTTGCACGTCGCGCGCGCGCTCGATTTGCTGCGTCAAGGGATCGAAAACGGTCTTTTCGGCGCGGCGGCTCGGGCGCGGTGCAACTCAGCGATGAACAAAACCGCCAGTGACGATGTCGAAACTTCGATAAGCCCATGTGCACCTCGGAACCCGCCGGCCAGCGGAGCCCGGAGTGTACAATCGTTCACGGACCGCAGTCACCCGGAGTTCGCACATGTTTCGTTTCGCGTTGCCGATGCTGGTCGCCGGTCTGCTGCTGTCGGGTCCGGCCTGCATGCGGCGGCGCCGGCCGTCGACATCGACACCGCGGCGACGATCTATCAGGACGCGGCCATGCGCGAACAGGTGCGCGCTTCGCTCGGGATCGATGCCGGCGCACATCCGCGCAGCTGTTCTCGGCGCGACACCGCGGCGAAGCTCTCCGCCGAGCAGCTGAGCGCCGTCACCGAGCCGCCGCCGAGCGCGGCTTTCGCATCGACGTGTTCGAGGCCCCGGCGCTTGAGTGCGCTCGCCGCCAATCTCGATGCCGCGACCGTCGAAGAAGGCCGACGCCTTCCTCGCGAGCGATCTGGGCCGGCGCATGGTGGCCGCCGACGTCGCGACGGCCGCGCTCGACGAAGCCGACCATCGACAAGATCATGAACGGCGAGATCACGGCGCCGTCGACGCCGAAGCGCGACGCGACTATTCGACAAATTGGAACATGCCTCGCAATCCACCGAGTCCACCGTGCAGATCTTCCTCAGCATGGGCCAGGCGGTGGCGGTCGGCACCGCCGTCGGCGCCGGCTGGGACCCGGCGGCGGTCGCCGCGAAAGCCGCGCAAATCCGGCGAAGCCGGCCGCGCCGCTCTGGAGCAAAGCATGCGCGCGCCGCTGCGCCGCTATCTGGCCTACAGCTACCGCGACATGAGCGATGCGGATCTCAAGCATCTGCTGTCGCTTCCTGGAATCCCGCGCCGGGCAAGCGTTACGTGTCCGCCTACATTGCCTCGCTGGGCGCGGGCTTCGACGCCATGGGCAGGCGCTGCGGCGAGCACCTCGGCGAAAGCCTGCGCGAACTCGCCCAGGCGCAGTTCGACGGCCCACGGGACCCGCGCCGGCCATCGCCGCGCCGGACCCGCTCCAGCCGAATCGCCTCAGGCTGGCAGAAGCCCGCAGCAGCGGCAAATCGCCTCGATTTGATCCTCCAGCCGATGATCGGAGTCGAGCACGTGCAGCGCCGCCTGATGCTCGCGCGCCCATCGGATGCTGTTCTCGACCGGCACGATGTCATCGTGCCAGCCATGCACGATGGCGGTCGGACAGGCCACGTCCTGCGGCGTGTATTGCCTCGAAGCCCGGCATGTAAAAGGCCGGCGCCAGCAGGAACAGGCCGCGCGGGCTTGAGCCGGCTCGCGGCCGCGGCCGACGACATGGCCGCCCATGCTCGATCCCACCAGCACCAGCGGGCCTCGAGATTGCCGGCGCCGCTCGATGAGCTTCTGCGACCCGCGCGGCGCGGATCGTCGATGCCGCGATAGTCCACCGACTCCACCGCCGAGCCCCAAGTCGCGCACCACGGCCGCCATGGCGGTGATTTTCGACCCCCAGGGGCCGCTCTCCTTGCCGTGCGAGAACACCACCGTACCGACATACTGCCTCCGCCACTCAAGAAACTCCCGTTTGCGGCCGTTAACCGACGGATGGCACTGGATGAAGAGCAGATCGAGCGCCGCGCACGAGCTGCGCCGCGCCATCGACTGCCTCCGCGACTGCGCCGACCTCGCCGAGGTGGATGCCCGCGAGCGCTCGAGGCGCTGGCCGCCGGCGCCGTGCACTTCTCGCTGCCGGCCGGCAGCGTGCTGTTCGAATCGGGATCCACTCCGGATGGAGTATATCTGCTCGCCAGCGGCCGGCTAGGCGTCAAGACCCCGGGCGTGGCGCGCCTGACCGCCGAAATCGAGCCGCAACGAGCTGGTCGGCGAGGCCGGCTGGCTGCTGGACGAACAGCGCAGCGCGACGCGTCGTGGCGCTGCGCGACAGCGAGCTCCTGCAGCTGCCGGCCGTCGGTGCTCGATGCCATCGCCGCGCAATCGGCACCGCATCTTGCCCTGGCCCTGGCGCGGCTCTGCGCCCGCCGGCTGCGCCGCAGCAACCGGCAGGACGGCCGCGCGAAGCGGCGCCCGGGTGTTCGCCCTCGTGCCCAACAGCGTCGAAATCGACGTCGCGAATTTCGCGACCCGCTTGGTCGCGGAGTTCGCGCGGGCCGGGCGCACCGAACTCGTCTGGGACGCGCGCGCCGAGCACGCACACCGCCGGCCTGG
This sequence comes from uncultured Gammaproteobacteria bacterium, assembly GCA_963811115.1. Taxonomy (GTDB): domain Bacteria; phylum Pseudomonadota; class Gammaproteobacteria; order Steroidobacterales; family Steroidobacteraceae; genus Bog-1198. Next base: position 345,594 of record CAWEQB010000012.1, on the reverse strand, counting down.
TTCAACCGCATCGAGGAATCGAACGACTATCGTGGTGTATGTCGCGGATCCCGGCCGACTCGCGGCTGGACCCGCCAATGCTGCCGTCAGGCGGATGCCATCCTGCTGGTGGCGCCGGCGGACGCGTCCGCCCAGCCCTGGCCGGCCGGCGTCGCCGAAGCGGCGCTCGCCCGCGGCGCGCGCGTCGAACTCGCGCTGCTGCACGACGGAACGCATCGCCGCGGGCGCCGCCAGCCGCTGGCTGCAATGCTCCGCCGGTGCGTCCGCACCATCACATCGTCGACGCGGCGGATGTCGGCGCGGCTCGCGCGCCTCGCTGACCCGGCGCGGCGTGGGCCTGGTGCTCTCGGGCGGCGGCGCGCGCGGCTTTGCCCATCTCGGCGTCATCCGCGCGCTGCGCGAGGCGCGCGTGCCCATCGATTTCGTCGGCGGCTCGAGCATCGGCGCCATCATCGCCGCGGGCGTCGCGATCGGCTGGAGCGACGAGGAAATGCGCGTGCGCTACCGCCGAAGCTTCGTCGACACCAATCCGGTCAACGACTACACCTTCCCCTTCGTCGCGCTCACCCGCGGCCGCAAGGTGTCGCGGCTGCTGCGAGCGCGAATACGGCGACGTGCTCATCGAGGATCTGCGGCATGCCGTACTTCTGCATCAGCGCCAACCTGACCACGGCCGCGCGCTCGAGCATCGCGACGGCCGCCTGGCCGACGCGCTGCGCGCCTCGGTGGCGATTCCCGGCGTCATGCCGCCGGTGTACCGCGGCGAGGACGTGCTGGTCGACGGCGCCGCCATCAACAACCTGCCCGTCGACATCATGCAGTCCCATGCCCCCGGCCTCGTGATCGGCAGCGACTGTGGGCGCGGATCGCTTCGCGCTCGGGCGCGCGCGGCCGCCGCATCAATATTTTTCAGATTCTGATGCACTCGGGCATGATCAACAGCGCGTCGAGCGCCGCCGAGCAGCGCCGGCTCGCCGACGTGCTGCTGAAGCCGCCGCTCGCGAACGTCGACCTGCTCAATTGGCATGCGTTCGATCGCGCAATCCAGGCGGGCTACGACTACGCGCGCCTGGCGCTCGAATCCCTGCCGCAGGTGCCGCGGCTGCCGGCGGCGGCGGAGCGGCCGCAGCGCAACTCCTTGCGCGACGCACTGGAAAAGCGCCTGGCCTCGGCCTCCTGAAGCCTCTTAGGGCGAGAAGCTCTGCGCCAGATTGTCGACCCACTCGAGTTCCGCCGGGCTCAACTGCGCGGCGTGCAAACGGCTCAGGCTGACGGACTGTCACCCGGCTGCCGGACCGCCGAATGCGCGATGCGGAAGCAGTGAAACCCCGGCCTGGCGCGGGCGGCGAACCCGATCACCAATTGCAACTCGCCGGGTTGCTCGGCCGTGCCGCGTTGCTCGCTGATGACGAAGAACGACATCCTCCATGCGCCGCTGACCGAACGCCTGCGCCTCGTACAGCGTCTCGAGAAAGGCGCGCACCTGGGCCGCCGCCGCTTCCGCGATCTCGGCCCCGGCTGCTGCGCGATGGCGGCCCAGCGCGTGCCGCGCTCGATGCTGTTGACGATATTGAGTGCGAGCCGGCGCGGCGCGAGATACTGCCAGTCGCCGTTGGCCGCCGCGCCCGCCGCCAAGGTGCGCGCAGCGACGCCGATTCGCGCGGCCGATCGAACCGCCTGGATGGTGTTGACGCCGAGCGTGGCGAGCCGGATGCGGCGATCCTCGGTCACCAGACAGGTCGGCCGATATCCCGGACGCAGCACGGCTTCGTCGTTCTTGGTGGGCACCCACAGCGGCGCGGCCTCGTCGCAGCGCGCCAGCATGCCGGCAACGGCGCCGCAGGCCGCGAAGGATTCGAAATGGCCGCGCAGCTTGTCGTGCGCCAGAACGCGCGGGAAGTACATCAGGGCATTTTCGCTGCAGAGATTCCAATCGCGCATGCCCCGCAAGGCATCGTCCGCCGTGTGCCAGTTCGACGGCGGATCGACGATCAGCAGCGCGCGCCGCTCCTTGCAGTAGCGCGTGCCCACCAGCAGCGCGCTCGGCCCCACGTCTTGATCGCGCGACAGGGGCGGGATGCACAGGAAATTGAAATAGTCGCGCGTCCTCGAGCGCGAACAAGCCGGTGCGCTCGCCTTGCCGAGCCGATCAAGTCGTAGTCGGTGAGCGGCGCGCCGTCGTCGCCGTCGGAATTCGAGTTGACGTAGCCGGTCGCCAGGCCGCTCACCGCATCCACGGTTCGATCCGGCCGCTGCGCCGGCAGTTCCCCCGCCAGGCGCATCAACGCCGATTCGACGATGGCCAGCGGCAGATAGCCTCGGGGAAGCAGGCTGCAGCGACAATTTCGGAAATATCTCCTGGTCTTCAACCTGTGCCGTGCCCTGGGCGCGCACGCGCTGCACCGTGAGATTGAATTCATGATCCGATCGCGAACGTTGTCGTAGTCGACGCTGACGCGCAGGAATTCGCGGGTGCCGGGCCGCACCGCGCCCAAGGTCAGCGCCCCCATGCCGGCGTTCAGGGTCAGGGTTGCCGCGCGCGCGCCGTTGACGATGCGCACGATGAGCGCTTCGCGGCCGCCGTTGTCGAAGTATTGCTCGACCGCGTATCCCAAGGGGCTCGGCTGCCACAGGCCGCCGAACATATGCTGGAATTCCGCGAAGCTCGAGATGAGCACCGGGTGATTGACGGGGCCGCGCAAGCGTGCGGCCGACGAAGGCGGTGCGCGCCGTGCTGAGTCGCGCGATGGCATGATCGGGGCCCCGCTCTTCAGCGACCTGAATCCCAAAATTACCCGGCGTCACTATAGATCTTTCTCTCGCGCTTATTTTTCTTACTCGCGCATTGGGCGGACTCTACCACAAGCCGCCTGGTGGACGCCGCCTCAACGAGCCGGGCGCCGCCTCAATGAGCCGGGCGCCGCCTCAACAAGGGCGTCAACAGCAAGCCGGTGAGAAACCCGCCGATGTGCGCGCGAAACGCGATGCCCCCGGCGCCGGCAACGGCCAGGTCACTGACCAATTGCACGGCAAACCACAGCAACAGCAGGAGCCTTGCCGGCATGCGCACCGTGGTGACGTAGAACGGCAACAGCACCAGCGTCAAAACGCGCGCCTTCGGAAACAGCAACAGGTAGGCGCCGAGGACTCCGGAGATTGCGCCGCTGGCGCCGATGATGGGGTATGGCGATGCCGGGTTGGACAGGGCCTGGCAAACAGCGCGGCAATCCCGCACAGCAGGTAGAACCCCAGATACCGGGCATGGCCCATGGCATCTTCGACATTGTCCCCGTAGATCCACAGAAACAGCATATTGCCGAGCAGATGCATCCAGCCGCCGTGCAGAAACATCGAGGTCAGCGGCGTGGCGAAGCGCGGTATCCACTGCCAGTCGGGCGGCAGGCGCGCGTCCGTGAGCAGCACCGCCGGAATCGCGCCGAGGGCTGCCACCGCTTGACGGCTCGATGCCGCATCCAGCGAGCGTTGCCACAGAAACGTGAGAGCGCACCCCACGATCAGCGAGAGAGTGACGACCGGTTTCAGCGCGGACGGCGAATCATCCTTGAGTGGTATCATCGCGCCGCCGCTTTTCTTCGGAACGGCGTTCCTCGAGGCGGCGTTGCTCCTCGATGCGCGCCTGCTCCGCCTCCGCCTTCTTGCGGGCGATTTCCTCGAGCATCACGTTCATCCACTCGCTGCTCATTCCGCTTCTTCCGGCGCGGTGAAATTGACGATGGCATCGATGGCCGCGATCGTGTCCGGGTGATAGCCGGGGCGAGCCTTGGCATAGACGCGCTTCGCAAATTCCGACCCTGAGGTGCTTTTCATGAGCTCGGTGTACAGCGGTGCGACCAGCTTGCGGCGGCCGATGGTCTTCAAATAGTCCTCGAGCCGCGCGAAGCCCGGCTGATAGTTGTTGCGGATCACGATCTTCAGCCAGCTATGTTCTATCTCGGCGTTCTGGCTGTGGGTGAAACCGTAGGCCTGGTCCAACGCACCCAGCTGCGTCGCGCTCAAGGTCCCCGGCATATTGTCCAGAAAATACAACCATTGCTGCGTCACCCAATCGAGTCCGAATTTCTTCGGTGCCAGCGTGCCGGCAAGCCATGCGGCGCGAGCCTGATCGACCGGTTGAAAGGCGCTCGATACCGGCAGCACCGCATCCGCCGGAATGCCCGGAGCATTCTCCCAGGCGAGCACTTGATCCCGGCTGACCAGCCCTGGGAAACGGTCCAGCAGATTCTGCAAACAGGTATTCGTTGAACTGTTCGGTGCTGATGCTCGTGAATGCGAAATGATCGAAGTAGCCGTGCAGGAAGGCATCGAAGCGCTCGGTCCCGAATTTCGCCTCGAGGTACTTCAGGAACAACCGGCCCTTCTCATAGGGCACGGCGCTGAACGCCAGCTCCGGGTCACGGTCGCGCAGATCGATGGCCAGCACCTGATCGCGGGGTGCCAGCGTCGCCAGTTCGTCGCGCAGCGACTGCAGGCCCAGCACCGCCTCCATGGACGCACGTTGTTCGCCGTATACCGCAGTCATGATGCGGCTCTCCAGGAAATCCGTGAATCCCTCGTTGAGCCACACGTCGCGCCAGGTCGCGTTGGTGACCAGATTCCCGGACCAGGAATGCGCCAACTCGTGCGCGATCACCGACACCAGGCTCTTGTCGCCGGCGATGACCGTGGGGGTGATGAAGGACAGCCGCGGATTCTCCTGGCCGCCCTCCGGGAAACTCGGCGGCAGCACCAGGATGTCGTAGCGGTTCCAGCGGTACGGCCCGAACAATTTCTCGCCGGCCGCGATCATCGACTCGGTGTCGGCGAATTCCTTTGCGGCGGCCTTGACCACGGATTTCTCCGCGTACACGCCGCTGCGCGGCCCGGTCTCCTTGTACTCGAGATCGCCGACGGCGAGCGCAATCAGATAGGAAGGAATGGCCTGCGGCATGACGAAGACATATTCGCCCTTGTGCTTGACCTTCGGATCGTTCTCGGCGCTCATGACGGCGAGCAGGCCGGAATCGGTGTGGATCATGGCCCGGTAGGTGGCGCGCACCTGCGGCGTGTCCTGCAGGGGAATCCAGGTGCGCGTGCCGATCGGCTCCGACTCGGTGTACATGAAGCCCTTGTGCCCGCCGACGGTTTGCTTGGAAGTCAGCCATTGCAGGGCCGATGCGGTGGGCAAGGTTTCATACTCGATGCGCACCGACTCGACCGGCTTGCGGGACGGCGCCAGATCGATCACCAGTGCGCTGCCCAGGATGGGATCCGGTTTTTCCAGGTGAAACGGCCGGCTGACCCGGATGGTCTGCGTCTTCGATGTCGCGCCGAGCACATCCGTGGCCTTCTGACTGACCCCGATGATCATCAAATCCTTGGTGTCGAGGATCAGCTGCGTCGCGCGCGGGTCGAGCCTTTTCACCTCGAGGGTGACGGAGCCGTAGATCTCCTTGGTGCCAAGATCCACCCGCAGATCCAAATCGAGGTGCTCCACCCGGAATTGATCGACGTTCGCGTAGGAGTGATAGTCGAAGCCCGATTCGATGCGCGAGTTGTCGAGATGCGATGCCGCCGGGGGCGCGGTATCCGCGCCGGCGGACCCGCACGCGCAGGCGAGCGCCAGACCCGCAATGAACCATTCGGTCCGGCGCATCAGTGAACGGAGGCTTGAGTCTGCGTTGCCGGAGACGCTTCGGCGCGCCCGCCGACCATTTCCTTGAACGTCTTCTCGTCCACCAACAATCCGCTCTGGCCGTCCCAGTTGGAGCCCTCCGGCAAGCTGTTGGCCACCAGCTGAGACTGCGACAGCACCTCGTCGATGCCGCCGAGGCCCCCCGTGACGGGCACCGGCACGGCACGCGGCGAGTGCGCCAGGTCGCCGACCCGCTGCCAGTCGATGTCGTTATCGTGTTCGGCGATCTTCTTGCGCAGTTTTGGGTTCAAGAGCTTGGCGAGCAGCTCCTTGCGGTTCTTGCTCCAATCGCGCGAATCATCCTCCATCACGCTGTAGGCCTGGAGATACAGCGTGCCGTCGCGCCAGCCGAAGAGGTAGGGCTGGTTGACCACCGTCACCTTGGTGCCGATCGGGATCATGTCGAAGAACACCGCGATGTCCTCGGGGTACAGGCGTATGCAGCCATGGCTCGAGCGCATGCCCACGCCATAGGGCTTGTTGGTGCCGTGAATCAGGTAGCTCGGCCACCCTAAGCGAAACTCGTAGGCGCCGAGCGGATTGTCGGGACCCGCCGGGACGGAGGCCGGCAGGATGTCCCCATCCTCGGCATGCTCGTCGCGCACCGACTTCGGCACCACCCACACCGGATCCTTCTGGCGGCTGACGATCTTGGTCGAGCCTTCCGGAGTCTTCCAGCCCACCCGGCCGATGCCGATGGGATGGGTGAACACCATCTGCGGCTCTCCCTTCTTGTGCGGCGGATAGTAATAAATGCGCATCGCCGCCACATTCACGACCACCCCTTCGCGGGGAGCCGCCGGCAATACGAATTGCGTGGGCACGATCACTTCCTTGCCGACGCCCGGCAGCCAGGGGTCCACCCCGGGATTCGCCGTGACCATTTCCTCATAACCCACATCGAAGCGCCGTGCGATGTCGGGCAGGGTGTCGTCCTTGCCGACGATGGTCTTCTGCACATAGCCCACGATGTCGCTGCCGGCATCGACCTCGGATTTATGGGTGGCGATGGGCGTGGGTAACTGCGGCGCCGGCGGCGGCAGCTCGACCACGGGCGGCGGCGCCTTGGGGACGGGCCTGAACAGCGAACAGCCGCAGAGCGCCAATGCGCCGCAACAGGCGGCAAGGGTGACTATCTTCATGGGCCCTATCTACAGCAAAGTCGGTCGGTCAGGCAATTGATTGCGCGAGACGGCCGACCGGCCTTGGCCTTGAGGAAAGTGACGGGCGAGCAACGTGGCGATGGCGTCCACCCCGGCGATGGACCCCGCCTGAAACCGTCCGGCGCGAAAATGTTCTTCCATGAGGCGGCACACCGCCTCCCATTCGGCAGGACTCACCCGCCCTTCGAAACCGCGGTCGGCAACGATTTCCACATCCCGGTCCGCCACCTGGACGTATATCAACACGCCATTGTTGTGCTCGGTGTCCCAGACGCGCAGGTGCGCAAAAACCTCGAGAGCGCGCGCCCGCGGCGCCACGCCGTTCAGAATATGCAGCGGCGTCAGTGCGGTTTCGATGGCGAAACGAATTTCCCCGGCATGCGTGCGCTCGGTGCGGGCGATGGCTTGCTCGATGGAGTCCAAGGTCTTGCCCGAGAACAGCAGCCGCGTGCGCCAATGGGTCGCCGTGGAATGCCGTATCAGGCGCCCGATCTGCATCACCAACTCCCCGAGGCGCCGCCGCCTCCGCCCCCGCCGCCGCCGCCGCTGAATCCGCCGCCTCCGCCAAAGCCCCCGCCGCCGAACCCGCCACCCAATCCGCCGCCGAAGCCGCCGCCCCAGCCGCGGCCGGCGGACCAGCCCCGCGAGGTCCCGCCTGCCAGCATGGCGAACATGAATGCCACCACCCCGGCGCCCACGCCGATGGGCAGCAAGTGGCTGAGCAGCCACGCGAGCCCGCCGGCGATGCCGCCGGTGGCCAATGAGCCGAACAAGCGTCCGAACAGCGCTCGCAGCACCCGGCTCACCACCAACACCACCACCAGCAGCAGCGGCAACATATTGCCCAGGCCGCCGCGGTGTTCCCATTTTCTATCCGGAGGGGCAGCTGCTCGCCGTTCACCACGGCAATCATTTGGTCGACCCCCGCCTCGATGCCGCCGTCGAAATCGCCCGACTTGAAACGCGGCGTGATGATCTCATCAATGATGCGGTTGGCGGTCGCGTCGGGCAGTGCGCCTTCCAAACCGTATCCCACTTCGATGCGAACGCGCCGGTCGCCCTTCGCCACGATCAGGTACGCCCCGTCATCCACCCCCTTGCGTCCCAGCTTCCACGCGTCCTCGACGCGAATGCTGAATTGCTCGATCTCTTCGGGTTGCGTGGTGGGCACGATGAGCACCGCAATCTGGCTGCCCTTCTTCGCCTCCAAGTTCGCGAGCTTGCCCTCGATGCGGTTCACCGCCTCGCCCGACAGCGTGCCGGTGAGATCAGTGACTCGCGCGGCGAGGGGCGGCACGGCCACGTCCGCGCCGGCCGACCCTGCCGTCAGCAGCAGCGCCAACACAACGGCGGCGCGACCGAACAACCTACTGGGCCGGCGGTGGAGTAGCGGGGCGGCCGAAGTCGACGCTCGGCGGTTTGGAAATCGCCGCCTCATTCTCCACGGCGAAGTTCGGTTTCGGTTTATAGCCGAAGATCATGGCCGTGAGGTTGCCGGGGAAGGAGCGCACGGTGACATTGTAGTCCTGCACGGATTGGATGTAGCGGTTGCGCGCCACCGTGATGCGGTTTTCCGTGCCCTCGAGCTGCGCCTGCAGGTCGCGGAAATTCTGGTCGGATTTCAACTGCGGATAATTTTCGACGACCACCATCAGACGCGACAGGGCGCTCGTCAACTGCCCCTGCGCCGCCTGGAACTTGGCGAAGGCGGCCGGATCGTTGACGAGTTCTGGCGTCGCCTGGATCGCGCCGACTTTGGCGCGGGCCTCGGTCACCCCGAGGAGCACTGAACTCTCCTGCGCTGCGTAGCCCTTGACCGTGTTGACCAGATTGGGGATGAGATCGGCACGGCGTTGATATTGATTCAGGACCTCGGACCAAGCGGCCTTGATCTTCTCATCCTGACTTTGCATCGTGTTGTACCCGCAGCCCGACAGCAGCAAGCTGGCGAACGCGGTCAACGCCAAAACGAAATTGCGCATGGTCCCCTCCTGACCCCCTGGGTGCCGGGGGCTTGGGGCACAGTCTAACACCGTCGAAAAAAAGCCCCGAGTAAGAACTCGGGGCTGAGGAGGCGGACTTCAATGAAGGGAAGTAAAGCCCGCTAGGGGATCGAACTCATTGAGGCTAGTGCAAATGGTCCCATTGCAATACTTGAATATCGTTTTCCTCGAGATCGAAGCTGCGGGCCAGCATTCGCGCGATGGCGCGATCGCCTTCGACCTTGCCCGAGCGATCGACCAGTTCCACCACGCCGCGATATTCGTTGTACTCGGCTGCCCCTTCCGATTGGGCGATAAAGTGGGTGTAATATTTAGCGCTCATGGGTATGCAGCTTAAGATTCGCCGCCCGCGCAATCTGTGAACCGTGGCTCAGTCATTTGCGATCGGTTCAGAACTTGGTTCACGTCTTGGAACGTCTATACTTTGATGCACCGTGTCAAGATACCGTCCGCCCACCCCGCCCGGCTCGAAATACATCACCCCCGAGGGAGCCAAGCGCCTCAAGGATGAACTCGATCGGCTGTGGCACGACGAGCGACCGCGGGTGACACTCGCCGTGGCCGAAGCCGCGGCGCAGGGCGATCGCTCCGAAAATGCCGAATACACCTACGGCAAGAAACGCCTCCACGAAATCGACCGGCGGGTGCGCTTTCTGCGCAAGCGGCTCGAGGGCATGACCATCGTCGATCATGCAACCGACGGCGGGCGCCGCGACCCTGAGCGTGTGTATTTCGGAGCCTGGGTGCAGGTCGAAAGCGATTGCGGCGGCCGCCGCGCCGAGCATTGGTATCGGCTGGTCGGGCCGGACGAATTCGACATGGCGGAGGACTACATCAGCATGGATTCACCCTTAGGCGTAGCCCTGCTCGGCAAGCGCCTCGACGATGAATTCAGCCTCGCGTTGCCCGCCGGCACCACGCTGTTTGCCATTCTGGCGATCCGCTACGGAGACGGTCGCCCGTCCTAAGTCACGCGAACGTTCTTGAACTGCCACGGATCCGTGGCGTCGATGTCCTCGGCAAACAATTCGCCCCGCTGGTAGAGCGGTGTCCAATCGGTGTACTTGCCGACCACCGTACCCAAATAGGGCATGCAGATCCCGAGCGGACGCTCGAAGTCCATTTCATCGGGTTCGACGATGCCGCGGTTCGGATTCTCCATGGCCCAGATCATTCCCGACAATGCGGCCGAGGTGACCTGCAGACTGGTGGCGCTGTTGTGGGGCGCCAGCTTGCGCGCCTCCTCGATCGAAAGCTGCGAGCCGTACCAATAGGCATTCTTCTTGTGCCCGGCGAGCAGCACCCCGAGTTCATCGATGCCGCCGGTGATTTCATTCAGCATGATGCGTTTGTGATCCTGCAGATGCCAGTTGTTGCCGGCGAACTCGTGCACCGACAAGACCGCGTTGTCGCTGGGGTGGTAGGCGTAGTGGCTGGTCGGGCGGTACGCCACGCGCTCGCCGTCCATCACCGTGTAATAGTCCGCCAGGGAGATGGCCTCGGAATGCGTGATCAGAAATCCGTGGAAGTGTCCCGCCTTGGGGGTCCAGGTGCGCACCCGGGTGCTGGCGCCGGGACGATGCAAGTAGATTGCGCAGCCCGACCCCACGGTGTGGCGTCCGCCGTCGGCCGGGAAGTGTTTCTCGTGACTGCCCCAGCCGAGTTCGGCGGGCTGGGCGCCTTCGCTGACGAAGCCGTCCACCGACCAGGTATTGACGAACTCATTGGGTTGCTTCGGCACATTCGAGACCTGGCTGTCGCGTTCCGCGACGTGCATGACCTTGATCCCGAGCGTCTGCGCCAGCTTGGCCCATGACTCGCGGGTCTTGGGCTTGCCCGCGTCCACCCCGGTGTCCCTGGCAATGTTGAGCAGGGCCTGCTTGATCATGTGCGACACCAGACCCGGATTGGCGCCATGCGTGAGCACCGCCGTGGGCGCGTTCTTGGCCCCCGCGCGCAGCGCCAGCGCTTCCATGCGCATGATGTAGTTGCTGCGCGCATCCACGGGCGCGTTCGGGTCGGTATAGCCTCCGGCCCAGGGCTCGATGCAAGTATCGAGATACAGCGCGCCGCGTTCGCGCGCCAATTGCAGCAGCGCGACGCTGGACACGTCCACCGACAAATTCAACAAGAAATCGCCCTTGCCCAACAGCGGCTCCAGGACCCGGCGGTAGTTGTCGCGGGTCAGCGCGGTCTTGACGAACTTCACGCCGAATTGTTCGGCTTCGCCGCGCCCCTTGTCCTCCGCGGTGACGATGGTGATGCGGTCCGGCGAGGTGCCGATGTGACGCAAGATCAGCGGCAAGACACCCTGTCCGATGCTGCCGAAACCCACAAACACGATCTTGCCCGCAAACGTCACATGCACCATTTTGGATTGCTTTCCTTTATTTGACGCCCGCTGGGGCGGACCGCCAGCCTACCTGGCGGCAGGAATTATTTCAGCTTTTGCGCCAATGCGGCGGGTAAGTACGCTCATAGCCGGGCAGCGCCTCGATGCGATGGATCCAACGCGCCAGCGCCGGATAGTTGCGCTCCATGGGCAGGAAGCGCGCACCCAATTCGGCGGCGGCGCCTCGATCCAGCGCTCGGCGCAGCACCTGGATCCACGGAAAGATCACCATGTCGGTGGCGGAATAATTGGCGCCGACGATCCACTGTTCCTTGCTCAGGCGTCCCTCGATGGTGCGCGCCTCGCGCGCCACGATATGCATGGCGTCCGTGAGCTCGTCGATGTGGTCCGCCACGTCATCGCTGAAAATCGCCCCGGTGATCTTCAGCAGCGACGGCTCGGCATAGGTCATGAATTCGCAGATCACGCGCATGATGACGCCGGCCTCCTCGGGGGTGGCGCCAAAGATCGGCGCCTGCGGGTATTTGACGTCCAGGTAGTACAGCACCGCCACCGACTCGAAGACCACGTAGTCGCCGTCCTTGAGCACCGGCACGCGGCCGCGCGGATTGAGCTTCAGCATCTGCGGCGACTGATGCTCCTGCTTGTCGAAGTGCAGCAGCTGCGACTCGTACGGCAAGCCCTTGTGCTCGAGCGCCAGCAGTACCCGCCACGAGAACGGACTGCCGCTGCCCCAGTAAAGAGTGAGTGCCATGGGCTCATTGTAGCGGATGCGGTTCATCCATCGTCGCGCTAAGCTGCCATTCATGCCGTTTAAAACTCTGATCGCCGTCGACTCGCTGCAGGGACTGCTCGGCCGGCCGCATTTGGCCGTCATCGACTGCCGCTTCGACCTCATGAATCCCGCCAAGGGGCTCGAGGCGTACTTGAAGGGGCACATTCCCGGCGCGCGCTACGCCGACCTCAATCGGGATTTGTCGGCGCCCGTGACCGCTCACAGCGGCCGCCATCCCTTGCCGGCGCCGGAAGCCTTCGCCGCCCGCTTGGGCAAGCTTGGCGTCGGCGACGACACCCAGGTCGTCGCTTACGACGATGCCAACTCATCGATGGCGGCTCGACTATGGTGGATGTTGCGCTGGCTGGGACATGACAAGGTCGCCGTCCTCGACGGCGGCTTCAAGGCCTGGGTCGCCGCCGGCGGCGCTGTGGAGTCGGGTGAGGCAGCCGCCAGCGCCGCCCACACCGCCCACACCGCGCGCTTCACCCCGCGAGTCGACCCGCGGACCGTGCTCAGCACCGCGGACCTCGAGCGCGCCCTGCAAGCCGGCACGGACCTCTTGGTGGACGCGCGCGCGGCGGAACGTTTCTCGGGTTCGGTCGAACCCATCGACCCCGTGGCCGGGCATGTCCCCGGCGCCGTCAGCCATCCGTTCACTGTCAACCTCGGCGCCGATGGGCGCTTCCTACCCGCCGCCGAGCTCGGGCGACGCTGGCGGGAGCGGCTCGACGGGAAAAATCCCGAGCAGCTCATCGCCATGTGCGGCTCCGGCGTCACCGCCTGTCATCATCTGCTGAGCCTCGAGGCAGCCGGGCTCCCCGGCGGGCGCCTCTACGCCGGATCCTGGAGCGAGTGGATTCGCGATCCCCGCCGGCCCGTCGCTCGCGGCTAGCCGTCGCCGCGCGGGCACCGGCACCGCTCACCGCGCACAGTCATTTACATGCAGCGCCAATTTGTTATCGTGCGCGCGACATGAACACTCCCGCCAAATTGCTGCCGGTCAACGCGTGGAAAATCGAACAGTCGCTGGACCTGTACCAGGTGGAAGCCTGGGGCAAAGGCTACTTCTCGATCAACGACGTGGGTCACGTGGTCGTCCGGCCCAGCATGGACCCCGCGCGCGAAATCGATCTCTACGACGTGGTGCAGGGATTGAAGGCCCGCGACCTGCACACGCCGGTGGTCATTCGCTTCTCCGATATCCTGGCGCACCGCCTGCGCCACCTGGCGGAGGCGTTCGGCACCGCCATCTCGGAAAACGACTACAAGAATCGCTACGCCGCGGTGTTTCCGATCAAGGTCAACCAGCAGCGGCTGGTGGTCGAAGAGGTCTACCGCTACGGCGCCGAATTCGGCTTCGGGCTCGAGGTCGGCTCGAAGCCGGAGCTGCTCGCCGTGATGTCCATCACCGAGAACGCGCCCGAGCGCATCGTGGTGTGCAACGGATTCAAGGATGACTCCTACATCGAGGCGGTCATTCTGGCCACCAAGCTCGGCCGCACCATCATTCCGGTGGTGGAGAACTACGAAGAGATCCATCTGATTCTGAAGCACGCCGAACGCTACGCCGTGCGGCCGAAAATCGGCGTGCGCGTCAAGCTCGCGAGCGAGGGCGCCGGCCGCTGGCGCGAATCCGCCGGCGAAAAATCCAAGTTCGGCTTGTTCATCAGTGAAATTCTCGACCTGCATGCGCTCCTGAAGGAACGCAACATGCTGGACTGCCTGCAGCTCGTTCACTGTCATCCCGGCAGCCAGCTCCAGGACATCCGCCGCGTGAAGGACGCCATCAACGAATTGGCGCATGTGTACGCCGAACTCAAGATCATGGGCGCGGGCTTGCAGTACATCGACATCGGCGGCGGCCTGGGGGTCGACTACGACGGCAGCGGCACCAACTTCGAATCCTCGATGAACTACACGCTGAATGAGTACGCCAGCGACGTCGTGTATCGCATCAAGAGCGTCTGCGATGCGCGCGACGTGCCGCATCCCATGATCGTGAGCGAATCGGGGCGTGCGATCGCCGCCCATCACAGCCTGCTGGTGTTCGACATCCTTGGATCCTCGACTCTCGATCAATTCAAGGTCACCGGCCGCCCTGACGAGGACTATCACGGTCACGAAGAGGTGCCGCAGCCGGTGCGCGATCTGTTCGACAGCTTCCGCTCGGTCAATGAGCGGCGCCTGGTCGAGTGTTATCACGACGGTCTGCAGGCCCGCGAGCAGGCGCTGCAGATGTTCAACCTGGGCTACCTGAGTCTCGAATTCCGCGCCCTGGCGGAGAAACTCTACTGGGCCACCTGCACCAAGATTCGCGACTACTGCCGCAAGCTGGACCGGGTGCCCGAAGAGCTGGAAAACCTCGAGGACATGCTGAGCGACATTTATTTCTGCAATTTCTCGGTATTTCAATCGCTGCCCGACAGCTGGGCAATCGGCCAGCTGTTTCCCATCATGCCCATCCAACGATTGGGCGAGCGGCCCTCGCGCAATGCCGTGCTGGCCGACATCACCTGCGATTCGGACGGCAAGATCGATCGCTTCGTGCACCCCCGGGCGACCAAACGCACTCTTGAGGTGCACGACCTGACCCCGGGGCAGCCCTACTACCTGGCCGCCTTTCTGGTCGGCGCCTATCAGGAAACCCTGGGCGATCTGCACAACCTGTTCGGCGACACCCATGTGGTGCACATTCGCCTGCAGGACGGCGGCGGCTGGTGGATCGAGGAAATCGTCAAGGGCGACACCGCCAACAAGGTGCTCGAGTACATGGAGTACGACACCGACGAGTTGTATCCCGGCATTGCCCGGGACTGCGAACGGGCGGTCCAGGAAGGCCGGATGACGCTCGGCGAAGCGCAGGCGGTGAAGCGCTTTTATGAGCAGGAACTCAACGGCTACGCCTACCACGAAGTCGAGTGAGCGCCGGGGCTTAGGTGTCCGTCTGACAAGGCCCAGGGGGTCTCCTGGTTTGCCAACAATTATCCCAAAGCGTAGCATCTTGCGAGGGTGCAGGCTCCAACGCTTCACATGCGCGCCGCGGATGCCTGAGTGTCGAAACGCTGTTAGTGAGATTAGTTGAATGACGACGATCTACGTTGGCAACCTGCCATTCACTGCGACAGAAGACGAAGTGCGGGCGCTGTTCGAGCGTCACGGCAAAGTCGAATCGGTCAAGCTCATCAACGATCGCGAGACCGGACGTCCCCGCGGATTTGCATTCGTGGACATGGCCGCCGGTGATGCACAAAACGCGATTCAACAGACGAACGGCTTCCAGATGGGTGGACGTCCGTTGCGCGTCAATGAGGCCCAGGAACGAGCGCCTCGCGTCCAAACCCGCCAGCGGCGGCGGTGGCGGCGGCGGCGGCGGTCCACGCCGCTGGTGACCGACTAGGAGCCTGTCTGGGTCGAGCGGGCTGATCCGCGCGGTCCTGCTCACCACATTTCTTTGAGCTGCGCGACAACGTCCACCGTTGCCGCCTCGTCCTCTTTCAAATTTTCGATGCCGCGCATGTTGCGCAGTGAGATCTTCTCGCAGGTGTCGAGCAGCTTGTCGGTCATGAAGCGGCTCTTGGCGCCGTACACATGCTTGTCCCCGTCTTTGGCCTGCTGCGTGACCTGATACTTGAGCGGCGCGCACAGATGCAGCTCATTGCGCGCCCGCGTCATGGCAACGTACAGCAGGCGGCGTTCTTCCTCGATCATCTCCGGCTTGCCGGTGGAGAATTCCGACGGAAAATTGCCGTCGGAGACATTCAGCACGTACACGATGTCCCACTCCTGGCCCTTGGCCGAGTGAATGGTGGACAGAATGACGTAGTCCTCGTCCTTGTTGGCGCCCGCTCGATTGATCGCCGGTCACCACCGGCGGATCCAGGGTCAGTTCGGTCAGAATAGCGCTCGCGGCTCGCGTGCTGCGTCGCCATCTGTTCCAGCTGATCCAGATCGCCCAAGCGCGTCCAATGCCGCATCGTAAATGCGTTCGAGCTGCGGCTTGTACCAGTCGCGCACCAGACCCACCTGCCCCGGCCAGGGAGTCGCCGGGTCGGCGAGCTTCTCCAGCAAGTGCGCAAAATCGCTTCCAGTCCATTTTCACGGCCTGCGGCGCATCGAAGGCGGCCAGGCTTTTCACCTGGAAATTCTGCGCCTCGAACTGCTCCAGCGCCTGTTTGGCATGGCCGGGACCGATGCCCGGCAGCAGCTTCAGCACGCGAAACGCCCGCCACCGAATTGCGCGGATTGTCCGCCCAACGCAGCACCGACATCATGTCCTTGACATGCGCCGCTTCCAGGAACTTGAGCCCGCCGTATTTCACGAAGGGGATATTGCGCTTCGTGAGTTCGACTTCGAGCACGTCGCTGTGATGGGAGCTGCGGAACAAGATGGCATGGCGCTTGAGCGAGCCGCCGATTTCACGCGTCTGCAGAATCTTGCCGGCGATGTAGTCCGCCTGCGCCTGCGCATCGTCCATGGACACGTAGAAGGTCTTCTGCGTGGATTGGCGCATGCCCAGCAAGGTCTTGCGATGCTGGCGCGCGCCGTCCGCCATCAGCGCATTCGCCGAATCCAGAATCGGCTGCGTCGAGCGGTAGTTCTGCGACAGCACCACGATTTCCGCCTTCGGCTTGTAGCGATCGGCGAACCCCAGGATGTTCTCCACGGCGGCGGCGCGGAACGAATAGATGGCCTGGGCATCGTCGCCGACCACCGTCACCCCTTGCCCGTCCGGCTTGAGCGCCTGCACCACTTCGCCCTGCAAGGTGCTGGTGTCCTGGTATTCGTCCACCAGCACATGATCGAAATTCTTCGACAGGCTTTGCGCCAGCGCCGGGTTCTGCATCATCACGTGCCAGTAGAGCAGCAGATCGTCGAAATCCAGCACGCGATTCTTCTGCTTGCGGCCCACGTATTCGCGGTACAGCCGCGTGAGATCCGCCTCCCACTCGCGGCACCACGGAAATTGCTCCTCGAGGGTCTGCTTCAGCGACAGCCGCGTGTTGACCCGGTAGGAATAGATGGCGAGACAGGCATCCTTGCGCGGAAAGCGCTTCTCCTTGGCGGAGAACCCCAGTTCGTGCCGCACCACATCCATCAAGTCGGCCGCATCGGCGCGGTCCAGCACGGTGAAATTCGGATCCAGTCCCAGGTGCTTGGCGTACAGCCGCAATATTCGGTTGCCCACCGAATGGAACGTGCCCGACCACAGCATGCGCGTCGCCACGCTGCGATCGCCCGCACGGCCGCGATCCGCCATCACGTCGCGCGACGATGGTCTGGGTGCGCCGGATCATTTCCTGCGCGGCGCGGCGCGTGAAGGTGAGCATCATGATGCGCGCCGGATCCACGCCGTTCAGCACCAGATGCGCAGCCCGATGCGCCAGGGTATTGGTCTTGCCGGTGCCCGCGCCGGCCAGAATCAGCAGCGGCCCCGCCTGGAACGCCCTTGTCCGGGCGACGGCGGTGCCGAAGGTGGCCGCGCGCCGCTGCGCCGGGTTGAGCGCATCGAAAGCAGTGGTCTTGGCTTTCATCATGAGCGAGTACTAACTACTGTACGTATATCCAGATTGCGATCAATGTGTCCTCGATTCCACCCCGAGAATGGCGCATGGGGGGGCCGGCGCGCGTGGAGACAGATCACAGGCGCCAGCTTTAGACTGCTTTTCATGCTCAAAAAACCCACTGCGATTGCCAGCCATCACATTTTTACCGGCCGCATCATCGACGTCTCCGCCGAACGGCTGCTCTATGCCAATGGACGCGAGTACGACCTCGACTACGTTCGGCATCCCGGCGCGGCGGCTGTGGTCGCCGTGGACGACCGGCAGCGCGTCTGCCTGGTGCGCCAGTACCGGCACGGCGTTGTGGATTTTCTGTGGGAGATCCCCGCCGGCAAACTCGACCCGGGCGAGCCCCCCGAAATTTGCGCGGTGCGCGAACTGGCCGAGGAAACCGGCGTCACCGCCAAGCGCTGGACCCCTCTGGGGGGCTTCCTCCCGGCGCCCGGCATTTTCACCGAAATTATTCATCTGTATCTGGCGCAGGACCTCGCTGTCGGGTCCGCCGCACCGGACGCCGACGAGGACCTGGAAATCCAATGGCTGCCTTTGGAAGAAGCCGTCGAGCGGGTGCTGCGCGGCGAGTGGAACGACGGCAAGACGGCTATGGCGCTGTGGCGCGCCCAACGCCGCCTGCAAGTGTGACGATTCGCTGGATTTTTGAGCAACCGGGTTGACTTAACGTGATGGAAGGCTAAAAAGGTATCGTGAGCAAAGAATCACCGAAACCCCCTGGCAAGCCGGGCGCTGATCCGGCCGCGAATCCGGTTGCGCCGGAGACCAGGACCGGCGCCAATCCAGGTGCCAATCCGGGCCCCAAATCCGGCGGCAAGGCCACCGGCCGCGTGCAATTCGACGAGCGTGGCACGCGGTGTGGGAATGGTCGATCGCCACGGGCGCCTTCGGCCGCGAGGTCACGACGGAACGGCTGCAAAAGCTCGAGCACCCTGCCCTGTCGCTCGCCGAGGATGCCCCGACCCCGTTTGAAACCGTGCGCTCCAATCCGCTGGGCACCAAGAAGGGCTACGACCCGTACGACAGCGGCAAGCTCGGCAAGCGGCCGGAACCGCCGAAGAAAAAAGATCTGCGCCGCCTGAGCGAATTTCTCAAACTCAAGAAACAAGCCGAAGGCAACAAGGACGACGACTAGAGGACCGGCCGCGCCGTCACGCCAGCGCGTGCCGCAGTTTCGCGCTGCTTCCCAGGCGATAAAACCGGCGCAGGTCGCGCACCAGCGCCTCGATTCGCGCCTGACCCCGGGTCACGTAACGATGCTCCAGGCGGCGGCAGTAATGCGCGGCGCAGCGGTGCGCCGTGCGGTAGCGGTGATACTGATCAGGCTGCAGGCGCGCATCGAAACTCACCCGATCGAACAAGCGCGCATGCACCTGGGCAGGGTAACCGCCGCCCAATTGAGCGGCCAGCAAGAACACCGTCACGGCGTACTTGTCGACCTCCGCCTGAGTCTCGAGCTCCAGCAGCGACACCGGCAGGTCCCGGTCCAGCCGCCAGGTCGAGTAGACGAAATGGCTGACCCCCTCGAGCGCCGTGCAATAGTCGGCCAGATTGCCTTCCGTCAAGGCGCCGACGGGATCGGCGCCCTCCAGTCTGCGCAGTAAACCCGGGTCCAGGTAGAGCGCAACGCCCGCGCCGTCCTGCGTTTCCGCCAGCAACAGTTCTTCCTCGGAAGCCCGCGCGTCATTGGCGGGCGCGGAGACGCCTTGCAGGGCGCGGCGGTCGGTGACCAGAAAATCGTAGACGTCGTAGTTCAGGTCGACGTCGTACAGGCGTGCGAGCAGCGATTGCAGTCCGTGCAGGACCATCGGCGCTTCAATGCTCGCGACGCGCGCCCACCGCCACGGCGGCCGGCTGCACGCCGAGACCGCGCAGCAGCCCGTGCGCCCGAGGGCTGCCGGTCTTCATCCATATTTCATAGAGCCGCAGGATGTCGGCGTCGCTGTGCTGATAAGAGGTCTCGCTGATCTCGTTGAGCGCGTCGACCAGGCGCTGAAATTTTTGCGCCAGTTGCGAGTAGATCGCCGCGACACAGCGTCCGGAGCTCGAGCGCTGCATGGTGTCCGCCAGCGAGCTGTAGGCGTTCCCGCCCATGGCGATGTGATAGTCGATGTCGATCAATTTGCGTGCAAAGCTGCGTGCGAAGAATCCCGCAACGAACAGCGAGACATCGCCCAAGCGCTGCAGGCCACGCTGCCGCGCGGCGGCGTTCGGCGCCTCCAGGGCATCGGCCAGCATGTGCGCCAACGGCCGGATGCGCAGACCCTCCGGGGTGCGTTCGTACAGGGCATCGGCGCGGGAGAACATGGTGAGCAGGTTGACGACGTATTGTTCGGCCTGCTCGTCGATGTCGAGATGCTGGTGTTCGCTCGCGGCGTGAAATGCGTCACGAAAGAATTCGCGTAAGGAACTGACCGCTACAAGAGATCCGCTGACTGCTTGCATGCTTGGCATCCTTTTACATCTGTCACCATCCTATCGGCAAAGCTACGCGCAAGTGAAGGAAAAAAACGCGAACCGGTGTCAGAAAATGCCTGGAATTACAGTGTTTTTGTATCAGCACTCGCCACGGTAGGCTGCTAAGTGTGCCGTGCATCTCATTGGTGCTATTTAATTTCCGCGAGCGTCGTTATGGTGCGCGCCGGGCGCGCAAATTGCGCCGGCCATTCGCGCGCCGTGCGGTTGATCCATGCGGCCTGCATTCCCGCCTGCGTCGCGCCCACCACATCCGCCAACGGATCATCGCCGATATGCAGCACTCGAGCGGCCTCGACTCCCGCGGCGGCGGCGAGCTGCGCGAAAATGCGCGCATCGGGTTTGGCAGCGCCCGCGGCGCGCGCGGTGATATGTCCCGCAAACAAATCCGCGATGCCGCAGCGGCGGAGGTCGGCGTTGCCGTTGCTGAGCGCGAACAGACGATAGCGCGAGCTCAGCCGCTTGAGCGCCGGGCGCACGTCCTCGTAGAACTCGACGCGGTTGCGCGCGGTCAGGAACACCTCGAGCGCATCGTCGGCGAGCGACTCCTCATGGCCCGCCGCGGCAAACAGATCTTGGAGCGAGCGGTGGCGCAGAAATGTGAGATCGTGGCCGTGCTGCGGAAAGCGCTCGGCCACGGCGGCGCGCTGCTCGCGCATGGATTCGACGCTGTGGCCGCTCACCGCCCGCGGGTAGCGCTCGCGCAGCCACTTCAGCATGGCCTGCTCGGCGGCCGTGATGACCGGAACCACCGGCCACAGGGTGTCGTCCAAGTCGAAGCTCAAGACAAGCGGCGCGATCATCCACTTACGTTATCATTCAAACCGGATTTTGCCGCGGTCCTCGAGGGAGAACTTATAATGATTGCGCAACGCTTGTTGGCCGTTTCGGCCTGGCTCGTCCTGGGTGCTGCAGCGGCGGCTGCGGCCAAAACCAACACGGCCGCGCTGCAGCCTCTCACCGTCCAGGACTTGGTGCGCCTCGAGCGCATCTCGGAGCTCGCTGCCTCGCCCGACGGCAAGCGCCTGGTCTACACCCTTCGCACCACCGACATGGACGCCAACAAGGGGCGCACCGCCATTTGGCTGGTGGAGACCGGCAAGCGTGCCGACGCGCTGCGTCTCACGGATCTCGCCGCCAATTCCAACGCCGCCGAGTGGAGCGGCGACGGGCGCTTCGTCTACTTCCTGTCGAACCGCAGTGGTACCACCCAGGTGTGGCGCGTGGCGGCGGGCGTTCCCGCGCGCCGCAGTGCGCCGCAACCCACCGATGCACCGGGAGCGGATGCGCTGCAGGTCACCAACCTGCCGCTCGACGTCGGCAGCTTTCGGGTCTCTCCCAAGGGCGACCGCATCCTGGTGAGCGTCCAGGTCTTTTTGGATTGCACGGATTTCGCCTGCACCAAGCAGCGCCTGGACGCGGCGGCGCATGCCAAAGCCGGCGGCGTTCTCTACCAAGATTTGTTCGTGCGGCATTGGGACACCTGGAGCGACGGCCGGCGATCGCAGCTGTTCGCAATGGCGCTCGACGACGTGGCGCGCGGTACCCCGGTGAACCTGACGAACGGGATCGGCGATGTGCCGGGCAAGCCGTTCGGCGGGCGCGAGGACTATGCCTTCAGCCCGGACGGCACCAATGTGGCGTTTTCCGTGCGTGCCACGGCGGGCGAGGCCTGGTCGACGAATTACGATATTTACCTGGTCCCTGCCGCGGGTGGCGCGCCGCGCAATCTGACGGCCGACAATCCTGCCTGGGACGCACAGCCGCAGTTCTCACCCGACGGCGCGCAACTCGCCTATATCGCCATGGACCGGCCCGGCTTCGAAGCCGACCGATTCCACCTGATGCTGCTCAATCTGAAGTCCGGGGTGAGGCGGCCCCTGACCCAGAATTGGGATCGCAGCATCGTGAATTTCGCCTGGAGTGCCGACGGCAAGAGTTTGTACGCCACCACCGACCATCTGGGTCAGCGGCCGCTGTGGGCCATCGATGCCGCAACCGGGCGCGCCTCCGCGATCACCGGCGCCGGCGAAGTGGAAGACTTCAGTGTCGGTCCCCACAAGGTGCTCTACGCTTTCAGCAATCTCGGCAGCCCCGCGGATCTTTATGCGGTGGGATTCGGCGGCGGCGCGCCCGCGCGGCTCACCCGCGTGAACGAGGCGGTGCTCGCGCAGCGCAAGCTCGGCGAGTACGAACAATTCAACTTCGCCGGCGCCAACAACGACAACGTTTTCGGCTACGTCCTCAAGCCGCCGGATTTCAAGCGCGATCAGAAATATCCGGTTGCCTTCCTGGTGCACGGCGGACCGCAGGGCAGCTTCGCGAACTCATGGAACTGGCGCTGGAACGCGCAGGTTTTTGCCGCCGCCGGCTACGGCGTCGTCATGATCGATTTTCACGGTTCCACCGGCTACGGTCAGGCCTTCACCGATTCCATCAGCGGCGATTGGGGCGGCAAGCCCTTCGAGGATTTGAAGCTCGGTCTGGCGGCGGCGCTCAAACAATATCCCTGGTTGGACGGCGATCACGCCTGCGCCCTCGGCGCATCCTACGGCGGCTACATGATGAACTGGATCGCGGGCCAATGGCCCGACCGGTTCAAGTGCATCGTCAGCCACGACGGCATTTTCGACAACCGCACCATGTACTACTCCACCGAAGAGCTGTGGTTTCCCGAATGGGAAAACGGCGGCCCCGAGTACCGCAATCCGGCGGCATACGCCAAGCACAATCCGATCGACTTCGTGACCAAGTGGAAAACCCCGACCTTGGTGGTGCACGGCGGCCTCGACTATCGGGTTCCCGATTCTCAGGGACTCTCGGTGTTCACGGCGTTGCAGCGTCAAGGCATCCCCAGCGAACTTTTGTACTTCCCCGGGGAGAACCACTGGGTGCTGAAGCCCGCCGACAGTATTCAGTGGTACGACACCGTGCTCGCCTGGGTGAATCGCTGGAGCCGGCAGTGAATGCTCGCCGGATGCCCGCGCCGCCTCAGGGCTCGACCGCGCGCCACGCCGCCGGATAGTTCTGGCCGAGCTGCATGATCCGCTGCAGCAGATCATCGTAGCTCATGCGGGCGGTGAGCGCCGACTGCGCAAAGTCCTCGGCGGCGGAGATGTTGGGATTGGCGTTCGCTTCCAGCACGAACAGTTCGCCGTCCGCGCGCAGTCGAAAATCCATGCGGGCGTAGCCCGTCAAATGCAGCGCGCGGAAAATGCGCTTCGAGAGCTGCTCGAGCCGCGCCACCGTACCCTCCGGCAAGGTCTCGGCGGCGGCCGTGGTGATGCCGTAGCGCTTTTGATAGGCGCGGTCCCATTTCACTTTGCGGGTGGCGATGGCGGGCAGGTTCTCCGGCAGTGATCCGAAAGTCATTTCCCACACGGGCAGCACTTTCAGACGGTCGTTGCCGAGCACTCCCACGTAGAGCTCGCGGCCCTCGATGTATTCCTCCACCAGGGCGTCGGAATGCGTCTGCTCGTGAATGAAGGCGATGCGCTCCGTCAATTGCTTCTCGTCCGCGACCACGGATGCATGCGCGATGCCGAGCGACGCATCCTCCGTCGAGGATTTCACGAACAGCGGAAAGCGCAGCTTCTTCGGGATTCGCGGCTTCTTGCCGCGGGTGAACACCATGAACTGCGGCGTCGGCACGCGGTGATAGGACAGCAATTGCTTCGACAGCACCTTGTCGCGCGACAGCAGCATGCCGCGCGGATTGCAGCCGGTATACGGCTGATGCATCAGCTCCAGAAACGCCACCACGTGTTGATCGTAGGTGACGATGCCGTCGAATTCCTCCAGCAGATTGAACACGATGTCCGGCTTCCAATCGGTGATGGCGCCGCGCAATTCGGACAGGCTGTCGCTCAGGCCGATGGGCCGGACCTCGTGACCCTCGGACTTCAAATGCGAAATGACGTCGTACTCGGTGCGCCATTCGTCGATCTCTTTTTCGGTGGAGCCTTTCAGCGAGTCCGGCGGCACCAGCGTCGCATGCACCAGAACCAGGGCGCGCAGTTTTCTCACGGCCGGTCCCGGTTCAAAGCGACACTCTCGGCAGCTGGCGCTCTTCGTAGGATTCCGCCAGCCGCGCGATCACCCACAGCAGATGCGCCTTCAGTTCACGCCGCGGGCCGCGCACGTACAAATTCAACGAATCGCAGCGTTCGATCATCAAGCGCAGCACTTGATGCACCAAGTATTCGCTGAACGCCCCGGAGCGCAGGATCTGCGCGCGCAGGGAGTTGCGCATGTCGCGCAGCACGCTTGCCGCCTTCAGGGCGTTGCGGGAGCGCGGCGCCGCCGTGAACACCTTGAGCAGCAATTCGTCGGCGCCGGAGCGGCGCGGCAGGCGATAGCGCGCGAGTTTGTCCTCGTAGTGTTCGCGCAAGGTGCGCGTCTCGTGCGTCACCTCTTCGATGGTGCTGCGGTCCGCGACGCTCGGCCTGTGAGCACCGATGTCATCCGCCAGCGCGTCGATGTATTCCAGCTTGGCGTACGCCGGCCAACCCAGGTACTCGCGCCGCCATGCGGACTTGGGCTTGAGCCACACCGCAAAGGTCTCGGCGAAGTCTTCCGTGGGATGGGCCTGCGCGTACCAGGCGCCCAAATGCTGCACGAAGCGGCGGCTGCCCGGCCGCGGGCGGTAAGTGTCCGGGTACGGCAGCGAGGCGGGCCCGAACACGGCCCGCCACGATGCGCGACGCCGCAATCGATAGGCCGAATCCACCGCGTGGCCGGCCTCGTGGCGCAAGATGCGCATCAGCCAATTGCGATTGCCGCCCTCCACCTCGCGCATGAAGCGCCGCTCGAGGCTCATGAGCCGCCGGTGCGCAAGATAGAAGGGTATGGCGATCCCCGGAATGCCGTCGGGCGAAAACCATTCCTGCGCCAGCCAACAATGAGGGCGAAAGCCGATACCGCGCATCTTGAGTTCGTGGTACAGACGTTGAATGGCTTTTTCCAATTCCGTGCCCTGCACTTTGAGCTTCAAATCGCAGAAGCGCAGGCTCAGCAGTTGGTCATCCGACAGGGATTCCCAGGCGTGGCGGACCCGGCGCGCTGCACCAGGCCGCTGGGCGGACGTATTTTTCTTGGTTTGGAACATATTCCGCGAAGCTGCTAGTGTCACCCGTCCAAATCTTACCTTCAATCGCGTCCTCAGAATCGGGGAGCGTTAATGCAACGCTGGCTCCATTGACAAATATTGTTGTCCCCGGCGGCATGCTCCCAAAATCCACGGTCGCCGTCGAATTGGTGACCACGGTGGCGGGCGTTGCCGCGTTGGGGCCCTGTTACGAGCGCCTGCTGCAGGCGACCGCCAATACCCTGCCGTTTACTTTGCATGAGTGGCACCTTGTCTGGTGCCGTCACTTTTTGAATTGCCACTCGCATATCCGCGACGAGCCCTTATTTTACGTGCTGCGCGACCGGGAGAGTGCCTGTGTCGCCATCTTCCCTTTCGTCATCAGCCGCCGCCGGCTGGGACCGTTCAAAATCGTGTCCATCGATCTCTTGGGCGCCGATCCCGCCCTTACTGAGATTCGCGAGCCTCTGATATATCCCGGCTGCGAGCAATTGGCGGCCCGCGCAGTGCAACATCATCTGCAGAAGGCCGGCAGTTGGGATTGGATTCATTGGACCGGAATCGGCCCGGCCTTCGCCGAGGCGTTGGGGGCCAATGGCAGGCTGCAATGGCAGCCTCCGCAGTCGGACTTCGTGCTCGACATGGCGCCGACCTGGGAGGAATTTCGCAGCGGGCTCAAGCGCAACATCCGCGAATCGCTGCGTCACTGCTATAACTCTTTGAAACGCGAAGGACACTCCTTCGAACTGCAGGTGATCGACAGCCTGCCGCAATTGCAGCCCGGCCTGGACCGATTTTTCGAATTGCACCGCCTGCGGGCCCAGATGAAAACCGCGCCGGGGCACCTGGACCGGTTTGCGAGCAAGCTATTGAGGAATTTTCTGCGCGATGTCTGCGAGCAGCTCTGCAAGCGAGGAGTGCTGCGGCTGTTCGAGCTCAAAGTGGGGTCCGAGGTGGTCGCCACCCGAATCGGCTTCGTCGTCGGCGATAGTCTCTACCTGTACTACTCGGGTTTCGACCCCGCGTGGTCGCGCTACAGCGTCATGACCACCACGGTGGCCGAAGCGATCAAGTATGCGATCGCGCACGGGCTCAAGACCGTCAATCTCTCGCCGGCGAAGGATGTCTCCAAGACTCGCTGGGGCCCGCGCCAGGTCGACTACACGTCGGTGTACGAAAATGCCGGACGGCTGCGCTCGCGTTGGGCGCGCGAGGCCTATCTCAAGGCTCGATCGGGAGAGGGTCTGCCATCCAAGGTTCTGCAGCGTCTGATATCGGTGCGTCGCAACTGGTATTGACGAGGCGGTCCTCCAGGCCCGCGAAGTCGAACAACGCCGGGTCCGCGAGCTGCGAGGCAGCCACGTTGCAGATGCTGGAGAAGATCGACTCGATGCGGCCGGGATATTTCTGCTGCCATTCGCGCAGCATGTTCTTCACCACCAGCCTCTGCATGTGGGTCTGCGAACCGCACAGCGTGCAGGGAATGATCGGAAATTCCCTCGCGGCGGCATAGCGCGCGATCGAGGCTTCGGTCACATAAGTCAGGGGCCGGATCACGATGTGGCGGCGGTCCTCGCTCAGCAGTTTGGGCGGCATGGCCTTCAGGCGGCCGCCGAAGAACATGTTCAGGAACAGCGTCTCGACCATGTCGTCGCGATGGTGGCCGAGTGCGATCTTCGTGATGCCGTTCTCCGCCGCATAGCGGTACAGGGCGCCGCGGCGCAGCCGCGAGCACAGGCCGCACATGGTCTTGCCCTCGGGGATGACGCGCTTGACCACGGCATAGGTGTTCTGCTCGATGATGTGGTAGCGGACGCCGAGGTCCGCAAGATACCGCGGCAAGGTCTCCGCCGGAAATCCCGGTTGCTTCTGATCGAGATTGACCGCGGTGAGTTCGAATCTCACCGGCGCGGCACGTTGCAGGCTGAGGAGAATGTCGAGCAAGGTGTAGGAATCCTTGCCGCCGGACAGGCACACCATCACGTGGTCACCCTCGGCGATCATGCGGTAATCGGCGATGGCCTTGCCCACGGAGCCGCGCAGCTGGGCCTGCAGCTTCTTGAAATTGTTGGACGAGTGCTTCGCGGCGGCAGTCATGGGCGATTCAAGGAATCTCGAGATATTTCGTTTCCAGGTAGCGTAAGTACGCGGCGGCCGTCAGCGGCTTGCCCGTCGCCTGCTTGATGAGTTCCTGCACCGGCAAGCGCGCACCGACGCCGTGCACGTTGTCGCGCAGCCAATCCATGAGGCCGCCGAACTGGCCGGCGGCGATTTCCTCATCGAGCGAGGGTCGCGCAGCGCGCATGGCTTCGTTGAGCTGGCCCGCGATGACGGCACCGAGCACATACGAAGGAAAGTAGCCGAAATGACCGACGGCCCAATGAATGTCCTGCAGGCAACCCTCGACATCGTTGGCCGGGCGGATGTTCAGGCGCTGCTCCAGACTGGTGTTCCACGCCTCCGGCAGGTCGGCGACCGGCAGCGAGCCCTCGAGAATTTTCTTTTCGAGTTCGTAGCGCAGCATGATGTGCACGGGATAGGTGAGCTCATCGGCATCCATGCGAATGGTGCTGCGCTTCACGCGGATCAAGTGACGGTACAAGTTGGCTTCGTCCCACTCCGGACCGCTCACCTGCAGGTACTTCTCCATCAGCGGCCGCAGGTACTTGACGAAGGAGCGGCTGCGGCAAATATTCATCTCGAACAGCAGCGACTGGCTCTCTTCGAGCGCGAGGCCCCGATCCCGGCCCACCGGCTGATCGCGCCACTCGAGCGGCAGTCCCAAGTCGTACATGGCGTGGCCTGTTTCATGCACCGCGCCCAGCAAGCCCGAAAAGGGATCGTTCAGGTCGAAACGCGTGGTCACCCGTATGTCGCCCGGCACCCCTTCGGTGAAGGGATGTTCGCTTTCATCGAGGCGTCCGCGATCGAACGGAAAGCCCAATGCCTTCAACACGTCGACCGATAGTGCGCGCTGGCGCGCCACTGTGAATTTTCCGGAGAGCGGCGTCGGTGCATGGGCTGCCTGCACTTCGATTGCCTCGTTGATGAGGCCCGGGAGCTTGCGCGACAGCGCCTTGAATATGGTGTCGATGTCCGCGGTCGAGATCCCCGGCGTGAATCCGTCCACCAGGGCATCGTAAGGCGCCAAGCCGCGCGCCTGGCCGAGCAGCGCCGCCTTGTCACGGACCAGGTGCACCACTTCTTCCAGGTGTGGGGCCAGCAATTTGAAGTCATTGGCCTTCTTCGCCTCCACCCAGAACACCTCGGCCCGTGAGGTGGCCTTGGCCAGGCGGCCGATCAGCGATGGCGGCGTCGCGATCGCATGGTCGCGTTGGCGGCGCATTTCGTGCAGATTGGCGAGCGGCCAATCCTCCAGCTGCGAGGCGGCCGCCTCGGCGCGCTCCAGCAAGCGCGCCACCTTCGGGGTGGTCAGCAAGGCGTGATGTTCGGTCTCGAGCGCCGCCAACTGCTCGCCGCGAACATCGGCGCTGCCGCGCGGCATCATCACCGCAGCGTCCCAGCGCAGCAGCGACAGCGCCCCGCGGAACGCGTGCAGGCGGCGAAACTCCTGTTCCAATTGTTCGTAGGGCGAGGCGGCCATGATTACCTTGTGGACGACGCCTTTGGGTGGCGGCGCTCTTGATTTGGCCCGCGAGTTTACCAGAGGCCGGGCCCCATCCGGACGCCCGGCTTCTAAACATCCCACTATTTCAATGGGTTACGGTTTCGGTGGGGCTACGGTGACCCCTTCAGCGAGAAAGAGCCGCTTTGATGAAACGGCACTTCGTTCAGGAACGGCAGATCGATGCTGGCACCGCCGCTCACCTCGTAGTCGATCGAGTCGGCGTGTTGATCCGCCTTCTGGCTCAGTTTGAGCAGAGCCAGCGCCATATTGGCCTTCACGGTCATGTCGAATTCGGACTCGCCGAAGGGCGGGACCACAAAGGTATGGTCGCTGACGCCGCTTGCGATTTGCTCGCCGCCGGAACTCAACTGCAGATGCAGTCCCTTGACCGGCAGCGCGCGGTCGTTGGGATTTTGCACGTTGAGCTTCACCGCGAATATTTGCTGCAAGAGGTTGCCGCTCGTCAATTCGACGGCGACCACCGACACGGTGGGCCGATTGAATTTGGGCGCGCACCCGATGAGGCACAGCGACAACGCCGCCGCCAACCACGGCTTCAACTGCAACATTCGCCCGTACTCCGTGGCAACATGGATGAAATGATACCGTTTATCCGGGTGTTGATGATCATCGCGGTAACCGGCGCCGCCATCGGCCTCGCTGCGGCCGACCCGCCCTTGCAGCTGCCGCCTCAGTCTGCGACCTGTCTCGCCACCGGCGACGGTTATCTGCGCGCCCATCTCGCCGGGGCGGTCGACGCCCGCATCGACTGGCCGAACAGCGGCACCCTCTGCGAGGGCGAATCCCGCGACAAGCCGCCGGGAATTCGGCTGAGTTTTCAGCGGGTGCCGAGCGGCGCGCCCAATTTTCTGTTCGTGTTCGGCATCACCGGCATCCGTCCCGGCAAAGCGGCACACGCGGCCGGCACGAATCTCACCGTCATTATCCAAGGGGCAAACCGGGTCTACGGCACGCTCGGCGACTCGCGCTGCACGGTGGACTCCCTGACGCAGCGGCCGCTCGCCGAGAAGGGCTCCTACCGCGTCGAGGCCCGCGGCTTTTGCACACAGCCGGCGCACGCGGTGCACGGCGACGGCGACCTGCTGGTGAACACCTTCGAGTTCGCCGGATTCGTCCGCTATGTTCCCGCAAAGAACTGAAGCGCCGTTCCTCCGGACGGTCCTGCGCGCATGGGCGCTGTGCGCGCTGACCGGCGCCTGGGTCGATACCGCATCGGCGGCCGTTCCCATCTATGACTACGACATCGTCCACACCTATCCGCATGATTCAACGGCGTTCACGGAGGGGCTGTTCTACTTGAACGGCTACCTGTACGAAAGCACCGGCCTCGAGGCGCACTCAACCATCCGCAAGGTGCGCCTTGAGACCGGCGAGGTGGTGCAGAAACTCGACATCCCCGCGCAATATTTCGGCGAGGGCATCGTGAACTGGCGCGGGCACCTCATCAGCCTGACCTGGAAATCCCACATCGGTTTCGTGTTCGACCTCGCGAGCTTCAAGTTGCAAAAGCAGTTTCACTACGACGGCGAGGGCTGGGCCCTGACACGCAACGGTCAGCACATCATCATGAGCGACGGCAGCGCGGAGCTGCGCTTGCTGAATCCCGACTCTCTCGAGGAAACCGGCCGACTTCAAGTCACGCTTGACGGCAAGCCGGTGCACAACGTCAACGAGTTGGAATGGGTGAAGGGCGAAATCTTCGCCAATGTGTGGGAGAGCAGCTGGATACTGCGCATCGACCCCGGCAGCGGTCACGTGGTCGGCCTCATCGACCTGAGTGGATTGTTGCCGCGCTCGGACATCGTGCCGGGCCAAACCGATGTGCTCAACGGCATTGCCTATGACCCGAAAGGCGATCGCCTGTTCGTGACGGGGAAGAACTGGCCCAAGCTGTTTGAGATTCATTTGCGCCGCGCCAGCGTCATGCATCAATCCCCGCCACCCCTAGATTAAGTTAAGTCGAGTCCTACCTTCCAAATCGGCGTTCGCCTACAGACAACTTTGATTGATGTCTCTTAAATGCAACACCCAATGGTTCCTCATCCCGCGAGCCCATTGGATCTAGCCTTATTTGCAGACTTTCCGCCCAAATCGGGCTCTTGACCGATCAATTTTCCGGTGTTGCAACAACGCCAATACAGGTGGAGAAAGGATATGAAGCGAATCATTCTTGCTGGTCTTTTGGCCGGCACCGCCGCCGCCGGCGGCAGCGCCCTCGCGGCCGACGATACCGGCGCGTGGTACGTGGCTCCAATGGCCCAGTACACCTTCTTGGACACTAAGCGCGCTGCCAATGACCACGAGGGCTACCAGGTCGGCATCGGCTACGACTTTGCGCGCAATTGGGCGGCGGAGGTCAACGGCTCCATCGCCAGCTTCAAGGTTCCTGTGACCATGGGCGCGAGCCAGCAATTGTCGGTCTATTCGCTGGACTTCTTGTACAAGTTCTTGCCCGACTCGGTCATCCGGCCCTACCTGCTGTTTGGCGGCGGGTTCATGGAGGACCGCATCGGCGGCACCATCGAAGATCACGAGGCCGGCACGGCCGAAGCAGGTGCCGGCCTGCTCATAGGCCTCGGCAGCCAAAACCGTTCCACGCGTTTACAGCTGCGAACGGAAGCCAAGTACCGCATGGAATTTCTTGGCGCCAACACCTACAACCCCCGGGAGCCGGGGGATGTCGTGGTGAGCGCGGGCTTCCAGTTGATGTTCGGCGCCCCGACCCCCCAGATGGTTGTGGCCGCACCCCCGCCACCGCCACCGCCAGCGCCACCGCCGCCGCCCCCACCGCCGCCGGCCCCGCTGGATAGCGACGGCGACGGGGTCCCGGATTCGATCGATCAATGCCCCAATACGCCCCACGGCGATAAGGTCGATGCGGTCGGCTGCACCATCAAGAGTGAGATCAAGCTGGAGCGTGTGCACTTCGCCACCGACTCGGCCGCCCTGCAGGGCGACAACGGCCAGGTACTGGACTATGGGATCGCCACTCTGAAGAAATATCCGGAATTGGTGATCGAAGTCGCCGGCCACACGGACAACCGCGGCAGCAGGGCGCACAACCAAGCGTTGTCGCAGCGCCGGGCCGAGACGGTCATGGCCTATCTCAAGGAACATGGGGTCACCAATAAGATGACCGCCAAGGGTTACGGTGAAGAAGATCCGATTGCCGACAACGCCACTGCCGACGGTCGCCAGCAGAACCGCCGAGTGGGCCTGCGAATCGTCGGCGGACCTTGAATTCCAGGAGGATTTCGCCCTACTATCCGCTTCGCTTTACGCAGTCATGAAGACGGCCCCCGAACCTGCTTGAGGTTCGGGGGTTGTTTCCTTCGGGTGCGGCATAAAAACAACAACAATTTCCGTCCTACCTCTGGTAATTCCCAGGCAGGGTGATATTGTCTGCACCACACGATCTGAACTTGTCGCAGCAGCGCAACGTTCAGCTTTAGGGGTAAAACTTAAATACGACAGGGTGGCGATTGGACCCTTGGGACCAGTCGGCCGGCATTCGCATTTGTTTGCGCCTGTCATGAATGCGACAAGGAGCATGAAGTATGTTGAGTAACGTAACTGTGAGGCAGGCCGTACGGTTAGCCGTCGGAGCCGCCGCAGCGTCAGCGGGCTACGTACCTGCCGCCATGGCGTTGGACGCAGGCCCGAACGCGGACGCCGCGGCAGCCGCCGCGCCCAGCACCAGCCTGGAAGAAGTAATCGTCACCGGAACTCGCATCCGCCGTACGGTGGATGAAGCGACCGCATCGCCCATCACCATCATCGACTCTCAGGCCATCGCCCAATCCGGTTATCAGACCGCGGGTGACTTGCTCGCGCTATTGCCCGGCGTTGCCGGCTCGGCAACCTCGCCGGCCCTCAACAACGGCGGCGGCTTCGGTGAATCGAACGTCGAACTGCGCGGCCTCGATGCGAAGCGCACCCTCGTCCTCGTCGACGGGCGGCGCGTCGGCATCGTCGGTGGCCCCGGCTCGAGCGGCGCCGTCGATATCAATCAGATCCCGGTCAACATCATTGATCACGTCGACGTCCTCAAAGAAGGCGCCGGCGCGATCTACGGTTCCGATGCCATCGCAGGCGTCGTCAACTTCGTCACCAAGAAGAATGTCAACGAGCTGGAGATCAACGGCGAATATGGCCGGACCACCCACGGCGACGGTCCGCACCAAGCCGTCAGCGTGATGTGGGGCGGCAGCACCGACAAGTTCGACTTCATCATTTCCGGTAACTACAACAAGCAGAAGGCGGTGTACGCCGGTGCACGCGACTTCTCGAAGAACGCGCTCTACCTGTACAGCGGTTCCTCGGGTCGATTCGTCTCCAAGGCGGGCTCCAGCCGCGTGCCCAACGGCCGCGCATCGTTGCCGAAGGGATACCCTCTGCGCACCCAGCTAGGCTGCTCCAACGTGACCCGAAATCCCGGCACGGACGGCACGGCGCTCGCCGACTACAGTTGTTTGCACAGCTCCTACAACTATCAGCCGTTCAACCTGTTGGTGACTCCGCAGGAGCGCGGCGCGATGTTCGCGTCCACGACCTATCACATCAACGACGACGTCGAGGCCTATGCCGAGATTCTGAACAACAAGACCCACTCGGGCTTCGAGATCGCGCCCCTGCCGTTCGATGCGACAGCGGATGACGTGATCATCTCGAAGGACAATGCCTACAATCCCTTCGGCCTGGATTTCGGCGGTCTCACGAGCCCGAACTCCAACTACCGCACCCGCTTCGTCACCCTCGGCGACCGCTTCAGCAAGTCGGACTCCGACACCAAGCTGGCCAATTTCGGCGCGCGCGGCAAGCTGCCGTGGGGCGACTGGCGCTGGGATGCCAACCTCGGCTACAACCGTGAAGACCAGGCCGCACAGACGTTCGGCTATGTCTACTTCCCAGGGTTGCAGAATGAAGTCGGTCCCTCGTACCAGATCTCCCCGGGAGTGTATGGGTGCGGTACGGATGCGGCCCATGCCATCCCGGGCTGCACGCCGATCAACTTCTTTAACCTGGATTCCCCGCAGACCATCGCTCAGCTGCAGGCTTTGAACACCAGCTACCACACCGATAACTCCTACGTGTACAAGACCGCGAGCCTGGACTTCGACGGCACGGTGCTGCCGATGCCTGCGGGCGATCTGCGATTGGCCGCCGGCTTCCAGTATCAGGGCCAATCAGCGGACTTCTCGTCCGACTACATTGTCCATGCCCAAGCGCCGCTCTACATCAAGTGCTTGATCTCGGAAGAAGCCTGCACGGGCGACTCCTCGGGTCACTACAACTCCAAGGAACTCTATGGCGAAGCACTGATACCCATCCTGAAGGATGTTCCCGGCGCCAAAATGCTGAACGTCGATCTCGGTGTTCGCTACTCGGACTACTCGTTGTTCGGCAAGAACACCAAGGGCCAGGCCAAGATCGAGTGGAAGCCGATTTCGGACCTGCTGTTGCGCGGCACCTTCGCTCAAGTGTTCCGGGTGCCCACCCTGATCGACTTGTATGCGGCGCCGCTCAATACGAGCTCGACATTTGCCGATCCCTGCTACGGCACCAATGCAGCCTCGGTTGCGGCGAATCCGAATGTGGCCAAGGCTTGCGACGGTGCATGGCAGCTCGGCACCTACGCCTACAACGGCACCAGTCAGGTCACCGGCTTGATCCAAGCCAATCCGAACTTGAAGCCTGAGACCGGCCACGTCTGGACCACCGGCTTCGTGTTGCAGGTTCCCGGTGTCGAGAATCTGTCGATCACCGCCGATTACTGGAACTACTACATCGACGGGGTGATCACGACACTCGATCCGAACTACTCGTCCGACCAGTGTCTTGCCACCGGAGCCGACCAATTCTGCAGCCTGATCCACCGCTACACCTCCGGTAACAACCAGGGTGAGATGGAGGTATTCGGCCAGCCGGTGGTCAACCTCGGCGTGTTGAAGACGGACGGTGTGGACGGCGAAATCAACTACAAGTTGAACAATTCGCCGATCGGCAAATTCGTATTCGATTTGAGCCTGACCCACATCAACAAGTACGACAGCATCCCGATCGCGGGCGGACCGGTGACCAATGTGGCGGGTACCTTTGACCGTCAGTTCGGCAACTATGCCAAATTGCGCGGCCTGGGTACGGTCGCTTGGAGCTACAACGCCTTCGAGGCGATGTTCCAGGTGCAATACATCGATAGCGTGGTCATTCACGATCCCGCCACGCAGAGCCCTGCGGTGCATGGGAATCCCAATCCTGACCTGCGTATTCCGAGCATGATTTACATGAATACGACGGTGGGCTACACCGTGAAGCAGACCAAGACCAAGTTCCTGGCGGGCATGCAGAACATTGCCGACAAGCAGCCGCCGATCATGTATCAGAACAACGTCACCAACGCCAACACGGACGTCGCCACGTACGACTTGTTGGGTCGGCGATTCTTCGTCGCGATACAGCAGAAGTTCTAAGTTAGGCATTTTCTTGCCTTGTAAGGCCGCGTGGCATCGCCACGCGGCCTTTTTCTTTGAAGAGCCCGCGATTTCACAGTAGTCTTGCCCACCCATGACCCTCCCGGCCCCCGACAGCGACATCCTGATGCAGTCCGCGTATGCCGCGGCCAATGCCGGCAATAGCGCGCTTGCCGAAGCGGATTGCCGCCGTGTTCTCGCGGCCCAACCGAACCACACCGGCGCGCTGGCGCTCATCGGCTTCCTCGAGCTGACCCAAGGCCGCTCCGGCGAAGCCCTGCCCATCTTCGACCGGCTGGTGCATCTCGAGCCGAACGAGGCCTCGCATTGGTTCAATCTCGGCAATGCGTTGCGCGTCGCCGGCAGCCCCGACGACTCGCTGAAGGCGCTGGCGCGCGCCGCCGAGCTCGGCGCCGACACCTCGGACTTTCTTCTCAACCTGGGACTGACGCACATGGCGCGCGGCGACTTTGAGTCCGCGCGTGCGGTGCTCGCCCATGCGCTCGAGTTGGCGCCCGACGACGTCGAGACCCGGCATCGCTATGTGCTCAGCTGCTACGAGTGCATGCAATTGGACGCGGCGCTGGCCGCGCTCGATAATTGGACGCCGCCCGCCGGCGCTCCCGTCGACACCGTGGCGGCGATGGCGCAGGCCCTGCTCAATCTCGGCGACTATGCACGCGCCGAAGCCATCATCCAGTCGATCGCAGCGTCCGACGTCAATGCCAATGCGCTCCTGATCATGGTGCAGGTATTCGAGCGCACCAATCGTCTGCCGCAGGCAGTCGCTCTGCTTGAGCAGCTATCCTCCCGCCCGGACTCGCGCCTGCTGGGCTCAGACCTGCAGCGGGTCTCGGCCAAGATCGCGCAGCGGCGCGGCGATCATGAACTCGCCGTGGAGTTGTACCGCCAGGCGCTGACCGACTATGGCGAGCCGCACGATGGGCATTTCATTCTATTTGCGCTGGCCGAGTCGCTGCACGCGCTCGGCCGCCATGACGAGACCATGACCACGCTCCTGGACGCTCATCGTTCCCATGCCACCTTCATCCGGCGCAGCCGTCCGCTGGCGGGTTTGCGCGGCATTCCGCAGATGGTGATCACCGAGTTCTCCTGCGATCCCAAGGACGTCGCTGCCTGGGACCACAGCGGTGCGCCGTCCCTGCTCGAGAGCCCGGTATTCGTGGTCGCCTTTCCGCGCTCCGGCACCACCCTGCTCGAGCTGACTCTGGATGCGCACCCGGATCTCGCATCGATGGACGAGCAGCCCTTCGTGCAGAACGCGCTCGAAGACATCCTGGCGCTATCGGTCAAATACCCCGAGCAGCTCGGCCGCCTCACCGCGCCTCAGCTCGATGACATTCGGCGGCGCTACTATGAACGGGCGGCCAAGAAGGTGCGGCTCGAGCCGGGTCAGCGGCTGGTCGACAAGAACCCGCTCAACATCCTGCGCCTGCCCGTGATCCGCCGCATATTCCCCAATGCACCGATCATATTGGCGGTGCGCCATCCCTTCGACGTCATGTTGAGTTGCTACATGCAGCATTTCCGCGCGCCGGATTTCGCCATGCTGTGCGCCGACATGCCGTCCTTGACCCTGGGCTACCGCAAGACCTTCGACTTCTGGTACGAGCATGTGGCGCTGCTCTCGCCGCTGGTACTCGAAGTGAAATACGAGAATCTGGTCGCCGATTTTGCGCCGGAGGTGAAGCGCATCGCGGAATTCCTGCAGTTGCCGTGGAACGACGCCATGCTCACGCCCGCCGCGCGCGCGCGCGACAAGGGCTACATCAGCACCCCCAGCTATTCCCAGGTGGTGCAGCCGGTGAATCAGCGAGCGGTCGGCCGCTGGCAGGTCTACCGGCCTTACCTCGAGCCGGCGCTGCCGGTTTTGCAGCCCTACCTCGAGCGCTGGGGCTACGATTCTTGAGATGCCTGCGGCGCGCTGAACATCAGGTAGGCGGACAGAATGTACTTCTCACCCGACTAGCGGCGGCATGCCCTCATGCTGATACATCCAGTACGGCGGAAACATGAGCAGGCGCCCGGCGCGCGGATCCACGCTGAGCTTGAGCTGCGGAAAGCGGGTCTCGCCTCCCGCCGCCACATCGTTGAGATACCACAGCAGCACCAGGTAGCGGCTCGACACATGGTGGATGGCGTCGAAGTGCAGCTGGAAGCGTTCGGCGCCGCCGCTGCGATAGCGCTTCATGATCAAATCGGACATGAAAGGCGAATTCGGAATGGGGATGGTCAAGCCGATGTCGGCGTTGTAGCGCAGCAATGCCCGGTCGACCAGGCGCCGGAACATTTGCAGGAATCCGAGCTCGGAAAGTCTGGTTACGTTGAGCTCGGTCCACTCCGATTCCTCCAGCCCGCGGCGCAGGTTGCGTCCGTTGTATTGCTGAAAGCGTTCCAGGGCGCCGAATGAGTCGATCAGCTTGCCGCAAAGCGCGGTCTCCAGATCTCCGTCATAGACTCGCACGTAGTGACGCAGATCGTGGTGTGGGGTCATATATGGTAGCGTTGCAGAAATGAGCGCATCCTCGCAAGCCCAACAGCTGCTGCGCGAAGGCCGCATCGCCGAGAGCGAACAGATCTACGAGGAGATTCTGAAGGCATCCCCGGACGATGTCGAAGCGCTCAATGTAATCGCTTTGTCGGCGCTGCGCCGCCGAGATTTCACCCGGGCAGGCGATTTGCTGCGCCGGGCGGTCGAGGCTCATCCCGATGATTTCCATTCTCGCTTCCATCTTGGACGTTGCCGCGACGAATCCGGCGATCTCGCCCAGGCCATCATCGAGTACCGCAGCGCGCTCAAAATGCAGCCTCGGGCGTACACCGCGCGCATGTACCTCGCCGCCGCGCTCGACCGCAGCGGCGATCTGCAGCACTCGCTGCCCGAGTATGTCAACTCGCTCTCGCAGGCGCAGCGCGAAGGGCGCTGGCACGATCCGGCGAGCACCCCCAATCTCCTCAGGCCGCTGGTGGAGCGCGCGGTACGGCTCATCCGTGAAACCAAGCGCGCCATGGCAGACGAGGCCTACACGCGCTTGCGCGCCGCCCACGGCGAGTCCGAATTGGCGCGCGTGGCGCAGGCGCTGCGTATTTATCTGCGCGACGAGTCGCCGGTCTTTCCGGATCCGCGGCAACAGCCGACCCTGTTTTACTTTCCCGGCCTGCCGCCGAGCGCCTACCTCGATCGGCGCTTGTTTCCGTGGATCGAGGCCTTCGAATCCAGCACCGCCCCGATACGCGAGGAGCTGCTCGAGCTGCTGCCGTCCGACGCCGGCCGCGAGCGCGTGTTTTTGAGCGAAGAGGTCGAGCGCGTCAATCTGCGCGGCGTCAACGCCAAGCCGAGCTGGAACGGCTATTACTTCTTTCGCCACGGCGTCCGCCGCGACGACAATTGCGCGGCCTGCCCGGCCACTGCCGCCGCCATCGATGCTTTTGCCGCTGTGCCGGGTCGCGGCTCACGGACCCGAGGTTCTGTACTCGGTATTCACGCCCGGCACGCACTTGTTGCGCCACCGCGGCGTGACCAACACCCGCCTTGTCGGCCATCTGCCGCTGATCATCCCTCAGGATTGCGCGCTCATCGTCGGCGGGGAACAGCATGTCTGGCAGGAAGGACGCGTGGTCGTGTTCGACGACACCTACGAGCACGAAGCCTGGAATCGCAGCGACCAAATCCGGGTGGTGCTGATCTTCGACATCTGGAATCCCCACCTGACGGATGTGGAACGCCTGGCCGTCGCCGAACTCATGTCGCAGGATGGGCGACCTGCAGCCCGCCGACGACTAGCGCGACGCAGGATACGATTCCATGCGCCTTTCACAGCCCTTCTATCGCCTGCCGGTGCGCTTCGATATTGCGCGGCTGCAGGAGGAAGTGCGGCAGTTGCCGGCGGAGTCCTGGCACGAGCATCCCAACGGCATCGCCGGCAACTCGGCGCTGCGCCTGATCAGCGCCGGCGGCGGCGAGAATGACGATGTCGACGGCGTGATGCAGCCGACCGCGCACTTGCTGCGCGCGCCCTACCTGCGGCAGGTGCTCGCCAGTTTCGGCGTGGTGTGGAGCCGCTCGCGGCTGATGAGACTCGCGCCGCACAGCGACGTCCCGGAACACGCCGACATCAATTATCACTGGTACTACCGGGTGCGGGTTCACATCCCGATATTCACCACGCCCGGCGTGCTGTTTCACTGCGGCGATGAAACCGTGCACATGGCCGCCGGCGAAGCCTGGATTTTCGACAATTGGCGCCGTCACCGCGTGCTCAATGACAGTGAGGAATCGCGCATCCATCTGGTCGGCGATACCGCGGGCAACTCCTCGTTCTGGCAGTTCGTCGCGCAAGGACAAACCGACGCCGCTCCGCTGCAGCATCGCTTCGATCCCAACCGCGACGCGCAATTGCTGACCGAGCGCACCACGCTGGCGCCGGTCATGGCGCCCGCCGAAATCGATCTTCTGCTGCTGGATTTGCGCACCGAACTGACCGTGGCCGATCCCGCTGCGGCTCTCGCAGCGGCCGACAATCCCGCGGGGTTGCGCCGCCTGCAGCAGTACATGGGATTGATCGACGCCTTCCGCGGCGATTGGCGCCAGCTCTACGCACTGCACGGCGAACGCCCCACGGGTTGGCCGCTGTACAGCGCTCTGCGGCAGCAGTTGCGCGAGGCATCGAAGCAGATTGGCGAGGGTCTGTCGATGCGCACCAATCGCATCGCCGCGCACAAGGTGCTCGAGGGCCGCGTGTTGCGCGTGATTCTGCCCGCCGTGCCGGAGAAACCGGCAATGGTGTCGGCACCCCCCAGGCCCTCAGCGCCCTCCGCACCCTCCGAGTCCACGCCGCCCCGGGCCGTCGTGAATCGCCCGGTGTTCATCATCGCCGCACCGCGCTCGGGAAGCACCTTGCTGTTCGAGACCCTGGCGTGCAGCGCCAACCTCGTGACCTTGGGCGGCGAAGCGCACTGGCTGGTCGAAGACCTCGAAGCATTGCGCCCCGGCGCCCCCGGCGTCGATTCGAATCGCCTGACTGCGGCGCAGGCGACGGACCCGGTCTACGCGCACATCATCGATACCATCGCCGACCGGCTGCTCGATGCGGACGATGCGCCGGTGCCGCTGCGTCCGGAGTCGCGGCTGCTCGAGAAGACGCCGAAGAATGCACTGCGCATACCCTTTTTCAACCGGCTCTTTCCCGACGCGCTATTCGTATTTCTGTGGCGCGATCCCCGCGAGAACCTGAGCAGCATCATCGAGGCGTGGCGCTCCGGCCGCTGGAAGACCTATAACGGGCTCGACGGATTCGACGGACCGTGGTCGCTGCTGCTGCCGCCGGGATGGCGCGCCATGAATGGCCGGCCGCTCGAGGAAATCGCCGCCTTTCAGTGGTCGACCGCCAACACCATCGCGCTCGACGATCTGGCGCAGCTGCCGCCCGGACGCTGGATGTCCTTGAACCACGCGCAGTTCGTGGCCGACCCCGCGGCGCATGTCGAGCGCATTTGCCGCTTCATCGGCATCGACATGGACGGGCGCCTCAAAAGCCGCGTGTCGCAGCCTCTGCCCCTGTCGCGATTCACGCAAACACCACCGGACGCGAACAAGTGGCGGCGCAATGCCGGTCTCATCGAACCGGTGCTGCCGAGGGTCGAGGACGCCTGGCGCCGCCTGCGGGAACTCAGTCGCCGAATTTGAATTCGTGCCGGGAGATGATGCTTGCGTCGCGCTCGGCGACCAGGTTGCGCAGCTCGTCGCCATAGTAGGTCGTGTATGAAGCATGGTCCGACGTGTTGCTGTCGGGCGCCTCTTGCACATAAGTGCGCATGGCGGAGCTCACCGGTTGCCCCACCGCCACCAACATGGGAATCAGTTCGGCGCGCAGGCGATTGGTGCGGCGGATATGCATGACCCCCGGCCCGTCGTACATATACCAATAGAGATAGCTGTAGAACCCCCGGCCCGACTGGCGGATGGGCTCCAATGCGAACCCGGGAACGTTCAATCCCTTGTTGGTGTATTCCTCGGGCAGCGCCGCGACGATTTCATCGAGCAGAGTACCGGTGCTGCCGAGGTTCAACATATTGGCGACGGTATGTTCAAAATCCAACCGGCCATCGTCGCTCAGAATTCGAAACAGCGCGTTCGGCGCGCGGCGGCGCGCCTGAAACGAATACCACGACACATAGTAGCTCCACGGATTGCGCACGAAGCCGAGCGCCGGCAGCTGCGCGGCCATCGGCGGCGCCAGTTTTCGCGGCAGGTGGTAGCCGATCTGGCGCGCCTCGGGCACGAAGCGCATCAGAAATTCATTGACGAAGGTGCCGCCCGATTTGTGTAGATGCAGGAAGACACAGTGATCGGTGACGATCATGCGCGGTCGGCCGCGGCGCCGCGGGCGAGGCGCCCGAAGAAGCCGTCGACTTGAGGATTGTGCGCGCCGAGGCTGCGCTCGGAACGCGCCAACAAGTCCAATAACGCCGGGGTCGATAGAAAATCGCAGATCAGATGAGTCCGCGACAGCGTCGCATGCGCATTCCATACGGCATGCGGCGCGCAATTGTTGAGCGCCCAGACTTCCCCCGCCTGCATGACGTAGCACTCACCGACGCTCCACATGTAGGCAAGCGGGTGCGTCACCACGGGCAGGTGAATGCGGATGGTCTTGCTGAAATACGGCGCGCGGTCGATATGCGGCGCGATGTAGTCGCCGGCCGCCACGCGCGCCAGCAGACAGCGCTGCGGCGGCGCCGAAAACTGGCTCTCGATGATCGATCGGATGTAGGGCAGTTCACCGAGCGGCGGGCGGTCTTCGATCGGCAAATCACCTTCCGCCGGCGCGTGTCCACGCAGGAACACCGCCTCTGCAGCCCTCTGGACACCGACACGGCCGCCGGGCGAACCCCACAGTGCGGGCGGCAGACGCTCCATCTCGGCGCGCAGCCGCACCGCGTCCACGCGCATCGGAAGGCGGGCGCAGCCGCCGACGAGCGCTGCTTTGTCTAGAATCGGTTGGCCGGGAATATCAAGCATCACGGGAGTTTGCCAGATCCCGGCAGGACACTCACGTTGGCGCGCCGGCGGTGCGACAATGGCGGCGATGCAGGCCGCAGGATCGGATCGCCCTTGAACGTTCAAAATACGCTGAATATTGCCTACGATCTCCTGGCGCGCGGCGCGCTCGGCGAGGCGGAAGCGGCCTGCCGCAAGGCGCTCGCCGCCACGCACAGCCGGGACGCAGGAGCGTGGAACGCGCTCGGCATGGTGTTGCGCCAGCAGGGTCGGCTGGCCGAGGCTGAGACCGCCTACAAGCGCGCCGTGCAGATTGCCCCGCGGGACGTGTACGCGCACCACAATTTGGGTGCGCTGCTGTCGCAGATGGATCGAGCGGAAGATGCCATCGCGGCGCTCAACCGGGCGCAAAGTCTCGGACTCGGCGCCCGCGAGCTGCACATCAATCGTGGCCGGGCGCTGCTGCAGCTGTACCGGTCCGAGGAAGCGGAAAGCGCTTATGCCAAGGCCGTCTCGCTCGAGCCGCGCGACCCGGTGGCGCAATCGAGCCTGGCGCAGCTGCGCTTCATGCGCGGCGATCCGCAATTCGCGCGCGATATTGCCGCGGCCGCCGCCGCGCACCGCGGCGAGCTCGGTCTGCAGCTGGCCTGGGCCGATCTGCTGCGGCGGTCCGGCGATCTGAGCGGCGCCGAGACCCTGTTGCGCTCGCTCGCGCCCGGCGCCGCTCCGCACCCCAACGTGCGCGCCGCGCTCGCCGTCGTTCTGCATGAAATGGGCCGTCTCGGCGAAGCGCGTCTCGAGGCATTCGAGGCGCTGCGCGCGCGGCCCGACGATGCCGCCATGGCCGAGAGTCTGGTGAGCATCGACCTGTCCATGGGGCAGCCCGACCAGGCCCTGGCGATGATTCGCGCGCAGCGATTGCGCCAACCCCTCGACCAGCGCTGGATCGCCTATGAAGCCACCGCAGCCCGGCTGCTGCGCGACCCGCTGTATGCAGAGCTCTACGACTATGAACGCTTGGTGCGGGTGTACGAGCTCGAGCCGCCGCG
This sequence comes from uncultured Gammaproteobacteria bacterium, assembly GCA_963811115.1. Taxonomy (GTDB): domain Bacteria; phylum Pseudomonadota; class Gammaproteobacteria; order Steroidobacterales; family Steroidobacteraceae; genus Bog-1198. The sequence continues at coordinate 302,281 of CAWEQB010000012.1, read as the reverse complement.
GGGGTGGCAATCCATGACACAGTTCAACGCCGACCTCACCGAGGTACTGCGCAAACGCCACCAGTTCCGCACGCATCCCCTCGATCAAAGCCTGCGCAACGGCAGTCAAACGGCGCGCAGTCTCACCGCCGAGCGTGATCCCATCATTCAGGCGCTGCTCGGCGCCTTTGCCGCGCCCATCTCCGACTACGTCACTGCGCTGGGAACCGACCCGCGGCACCCCATCAGCGCGCGCAATAGCGGCAAAGCCGCAATCAAGGGCTGTTGGTCGGTCGAGCTGCGGCGCGATGGCTTCCACATCTGCCACGTCCATCCGCAGGGTTGGATCAGTTCGGCTTACTACGTCGCGGTGCCGGCGGACGTCGCTGATGTAGACGCCAAGGTGGGCTGGATCAAATTCGGCGAACCCGGCCTGCCCATTCCCGGCATGAATGCCGAGCATTTCGTGCAGCCACGCCCCGGTCGATTGGTGCTCTTCCCCTCATATATGTGGCATGGCACGAATCGCATTGTCGGCGACGAGATAAGGCTCAGCGTCGCCTTTGATGCTGTGCCTCTACCTGTCGGATGAATCCCGGTATTTTTGTTCCTTTTTAGCAACAGAAGCCCCTGATACCGGAAATAAAGCTGTAATGTGGGGCGATCTGCACCGGGTAGCGGCTGTCTCGTCCGGCACACAGCGGCTTGTGATTCTAAACTCCATTGCTTACCATGACGCCACGCGGATGGCTTGAGCAAGGAGCGTTCGGAGCTCGCGCACAAACCATCCTTTCGAAATTTACGAAAACGACTGTTCGACAGGGATCAAATTTCTACCAACGCAAGAGCGGTAACGCGCAGGCGTCTCCATCCGCAGGACATCCAATCGACGTGGCAAGCCACGCCGCTGTGTGTCTCTTGCATTCATAAAGTTGTAGGAGGGAATGGTTTATGACATTTCAATCAGGGACACCGGCAGGTCGCGTGCTGGACAAGGGGATCAGGGCCATCCTGTCCTTTGGACTATTTGCGGCGGCGGCATCCGCGAGCGGTACCGCCGCGGCGGCGGCGGCAGCAGCAGCGGCAACCGGCGGGACCGAATCTTTGGAAGAAGTGGTGGTGACCGGATCGCGCATCGCGACGCCGGAGCTGGAAACTTTCGCGCCGACCATGGTGGTCACCAGCGCGGCGCTCGAAAACGAAGGCACGGTCAACATCGCCACCACACTGCGCGATCTGCCATCGGTGGGCACCTCGGTGCTGAGCACCTCCAACAGCAACTTCCTGACCAGCGACTCCGGCATCAACACCATCAACTTGCGCAACCTCGGCGACAGCCGCACCTTGGTGCTGGTCAACGGCCGGCGCATGACCCCGGGCGTGGCCGGCACGTCGCAAGTCGACCTCAATACCATTCCGACCGACTTCGTCGAGCGCGTTGAAATCGTCACCGGCGGCGCATCGGCCGTCTACGGCTCGGACGCCATCGCCGGCGCCGTCAACATCATCTACAAGAAGGATATGGACGGTCTCGAATTGCGGGGCCAGTACGGACAGTCCGGGTACAACGACGCGGGCGCCTACACGGCGGGACTGAACTTCGGCAGCGCCTTCGCCGACAACCGCGGCCATTTCATGTTGAGTGTCTCGCATGATAAGGACCAGGGCCTGCGGTCCGCGCAGCGTGCCGCCACCAACACCGATATGTCGGTCACGCCGAACGGGCTCGTCAATCCGCAATACAGTTCGTATATTCCGCAGGGTAATTTCTTGGTCAGCAGTGCCGTCGGGAATTTCTTCGACGTGTTCTCGTTGACGAACAGCGGATCGCTGATCGACGGCGACTTCGGACCAGGCTACAACCGCAGCGCGCAGCGCATCATCAATGTGCCGGTCGACCGAACATTGATTGGGTCGACGGTGAACTACGACTTCTCCGACCATCACCATGGCTATGCCGAACTGACCTTCGCTGATACGAGTTCGCACTCGCAAATAGAGCCGACGCCGCTGGCGGCCAACGGTGTGAACGCGGTCTATGGAACCACCCAGGACGCGAACGGCGATTTCGTCGGCATGCCGATTACCAATGCGTATCTGCAAACCATGCCGTCGCTCGCACCCATCGTCAGCGAGATCAATGCCTGGAATGCCACCGGCGCGAACTGCACGGGGTCCCTGGCCACGAATCCGGGTTACGACTGCATCAACTACATCACGTTCCGACGACGCTTGGCGGATATCAGTGATCGCGGCAACGACGCGAGTCGACAGACGTACCGCCTCGTGTTGGGAATCAACGGCGACTTGGGCTTCGGCGACTGGACGTACGATGCTTCGTACACCTATGGCCAAACCACCGACGCGCAAGTCAGCCACGGGGCCGTCAATCTACTGAATTTCCAGCAGGCGCTGAATTCGGTGGTCGACCCCGCCACCGGCCAGATCGAGTGCGCCGATGCAACGGCGCGCAACCAGGGCTGCGTGCCCATCAACGTCTTCGGCGTCAACAGCATCACGCCGGCGGCCGCCAACTACGTCGCGGCCATCATCACGCGTAATGTGAAGATCACTGAAGGCGTTGCCTCGGCCTACGCCACCGGCAGCATCATGCAATTGCCGGCGGGCAAGTGGAACCTCGTGGTCGGTGCAGAAGGCCGCAAGGACAAGAGCACGGAAATTCAGGATCCTCTCACCAATGCGGGACTCAACGGCAGCAATGCGTTGCCCAATGTCGAGGGCAGCATCAGCGTCAAAGAGGCCTACATAGAAACGGATGTGCCGCTGCTCAAGGACTTGCCGGCTGTCAAATCCCTTGACATCAATGGCGCCTTCCGCGAAGCGGACTACTCGACTTCCGGCCACGTGAATGCCTGGAAAGCGGGCCTCAACTGGGCGGTCCTGCCGGACCTGCGGTTCCGCGGCGTCTATTCGCGCGCGGTACGCGCGCCCAATATCGGTGAACTCTACGGCGGGGTGGCGCAAACCTTCCCACCGGGGATCGTCGATCCTTGCGACGGCGTCACGGCGGCCACGGCGGGTTCGACTGCGACGACCTGCCGGAACATTCCGGCAGTGGCAGCGGCCATCGCCAAGAACGGCAGCTTTACGTACATTCCGCTCGACTATCAGAATATCTTCGGCCTGCAGGGCTCCAATCCCAATCTGAAGAACGAGGATTCAAAGACAAAGACCTTTGGATTTGTAGTGACGCCGACCGCGTTGCCGGGCTTCGCACTGACCGTCGATTACTTCGACATCAATGTGCAGGGCGCCGTCGCCTCGATCAACTTCCAGACATCGATCAACGACTGCATTGCGACCGGTACGGATACCTTCTGCAACAACGTGATTCGAAGTCCCACCAGCGGCAAAATCACGGAGCTGCTGCAGCTGAACCTCAATGTCGGCTATATCCGTTCCGAGGGTGTCGACACCACGGTCCGCTACCTCTTTAATATGGGCAGATTCGGTAAGTTGGATACGTTCTTGACCGAAACCCATCAAATGAAACTGGAGCAGGCCGTGCCGGGCGCGCCGACGGAAGTCGACCTCGGACAGCTCAATTCCGGCGGGCGGTTGGGAGCGGGCTTCAAGGATCGTGCGAGCTTGACCTTTGACTACGCGCTCGGCGGTTTTGAGGCCACTTGGAAGGTCAACTACCTGGGCAAGATCATGGATACGACGCCGGACAACGGCATCGTCTATCAGCCCTACAACGACGTTCCGGCTTACTGGTACAACGACGCCCAGGTGCGCTACACCTTTGACGTCGGCAACAAGAGCAAGGTCACCAGCTATCTCGGCGTCAACAACGTCTTCAACAAGAAGCCCCCGTTCCTGCCGAGCGGTATGGCCTCCGACGTGACGGGCACCAACACCGCAGCGGATAGCTACGATGTGATCGGAGTGTTCTGGTACGGTGGTTTCAGAGTGAAGTTCTAGGCCGTTCCCGGCATCGCAAACGCGAACCAGGCCAGACTACGGAGTCTGGCCTTTTTTATGAGCGGCTTTTAGATCGACGGTTTGATCAGCCGGAGGGTTTCGGCAGCTGCGGGCGCCTGAAATATTCGAGGTCGCGGCTGGTCTGTTCATGCAGATCGTCGAGCTGCTCCTGCGTCAGGCAGTTCGTCTCCGTCGCCACGTGCGATCCGGTCTTGCGCTCAGTCCTGCAATACAGCACTTCGCCATTGACCGTCATCATCGTCAGTCCGAGCTTCTTGGCATGCGACACCCGCTGTGCGTCAGTGCCCGTCGCCGAAGTCGCACCCGAATTGGCGACTGGCGGCTGCGAAGCGACGTTGGCGGAGCTCGGAGAGGGTTGGGTCGGCGCGCCGGTGCAACCCGCCATGACTACTGCAATCGCGCCTGTCATCCACCGCATGTGCATCCCCTCTTTATTTCGATGACCCCTAGCGTACTGCATGGCTCGCCACGAAATGCAGAGAAAGATTTGCTGCACTGCCACATATCCCAAAGCAAGGCATGAGCTTAGACAATTGGGTAATAATCCCGGCGTTGGCCGGGTCTCTGTAGGGGAGCAGCAATACCGCTGCGTTTGATAACAACTGAGGACTCAATCATGCATGTCAATAAATTGTCGAGCACGGCACTGGCCGCTGCAGCCGCGATGTTGTTCACTTCCGGGTTCGCGACTGTGTCGGTGGCTGCAGATGCCGCGAAAGTGCACTGTTCGGGCGTGAATTCCTGCAAGGGAACGTCGGAGTGCAAGTCCGCGAAAAACAGCTGCAAGGGCATGAACAGTTGCAAGGGCACGGGCTGGGTATCGATGACCCAAGCCGAGTGCGATGCCGCCAAGGCGAAGTCAAAGTAAGCCGAATCGGGTATTACGACTAAGGCCGGGTGCCGCTGACGTGCCCGGCCTTCTTCTGCGAATCCCATGAACCTCGCCGGTTTCGGTCTCGGCCTCCGCACTCCGCACTATGAGGCCATGCTCAACGAGCCTCACGACATCGACTGGCTCGAAGTCATCACCGAAAACTACCTCGTCCCGGGCGGCAAGCCTCTCGACTACCTGGAGCGTATTCGCGAGCGCTTCCCGCTGGTGATGCACGGCGTGTCGCTGTCGATCGGCAGCACCGACCCCCTCGACTTCAAGTACCTCGCCGATGTTCGTTCGCTCGCGGCCCGCATCGAACCACATTGGATATCCGATCATCTGTGCTGGACCGGCATTGAAGGCCGCAACCTGCACGATCTTCTTCCCTTGCCCTATACCGAGGAAGCGCTGGCTTCGGTGGTGGCACGGGTCGGTCAGGTGCAGGATGCGCTCGGTCGGCAGATTCTGCTGGAAAACGTCTCCAGCTACCTGACCTATCAAGCCTCCGAGATGAGCGAATGGGAGTTCTTGCGCGAAGTCGCGCAGCGCGCCGATTGCGCCATTTTGCTCGACATCAACAACATCTACGTCAGCAGCGTGAATCACGGATTCGACCCGTTGACCTACCTGCATGCCATCCCGAAATCCAGAGTGCGGCAATTTCACCTGGCCGGCCACAGCGATCTCGGCGGTCATCTCATCGACACTCACGACCATCCCATCGTCGAACCGGTGTGGAATTTGTATGGCGCGGCGGTCGCGCACTTCGGCGCCGTGCCGACCATGATCGAACGCGACGACAACATCCCGGAGCTCAGCGAGTTGGTGGCGGAGCTCGACATCGCCCGCGAGCACAGTCGCAACCACACTCAGCAGGCGGCATGATGCGGCTGCGCCGGCTGCAGCAGGATCTACAAAGTTACTTGCTGGGCGAGGACAGCACGATTGTCCAAGCCATCGTGGATGCACCGCCGCTGCCGACCCTGGAGCGGCTCGGCATCTACCGCAACGCCTATCAAGTTCGGTTGATCGAGGCGCTCGATGACACCTATCCCGTGCTGCATGCGGTGCTCGGCGACGAGGTGTTCGTGGCGTTGGGCCGGGCATTTGTGGCGGCACATCCGTCCGTGCATCGCTCGATTCGTTGGTACGGCGGCGAGCTCGCGGAATTCTTGGACCAGACCTCGCCTTACGCCGAGCAGCCCATTTTGGCGGAACTCGCCCTGCTCGAATGGACCCTGGCGGAGGTGTTCGACTCCGCCGATGCCGACCCCCAGCCGCGCGCCGCACTGACCGCCATCGACCCGTCGGCCTGGAGCGACCTTCAGTTCGAATTCCATCCCTCGCTGCGGCGCCTGCATTTGCAATGGAACACGACGGCGGTGTGGCAGGCGATGAGCAACGAAGAGCCGCCCCCCGAACCGCAATGCGCAGAGCATGCCGTGCCGTGGCTGTTGTGGCGGCAAGATCTACAGAACTACTTTCGCTCCATGCCGGCCGACGAAGCGACGGCGCTCGACGCGGCGCTGCGCGGCGCCAATTTCGGCGAGATCTGCGCGACGCTCACCGAGTGGCTGACCGAGGATGAGATCCCGCTGCGCGCCGCCGGTCTGCTCGGCATCTGGGCGGACAGCGGGATCATTGTCGGCATCAACTAGGGTCGACCGCCGCGTCGACCTTGCTTCAGAGCAGGCTCCCCTCCTCGCCCAGCATTTCCTTGCGTAGCAGCGGAATCGGCGGACCGCCATACGACAGGAATTGGTCGTGGAAGTCATGCCATGCTTGGTCGTCGGGGCTTGCTGCCGCGCCGCCCTTACCCGCATGCTTGGCGACCCAGTCGGTGCGAAGTTTGCGAATCATAAGCTTGCCCAGGGTGTAATTCAGATACGCCGGATCATAGGTGCCCCGTGCAGCCTGCTGCCGCGCATTGCCCGGATCCTGGAATGCCTGCTCCCTGAACATCTTCTCCGATTGCGCGACGGTCATGCCGTGCGTGTGCAACCCGATCGAAGAGAGCAAGCGCACGTCGCGCAGCAGCGCATCCATGAGCTGACCGATGTGCTTCTCGGGATCGCCCTTGCCCAGTCCTTTCTCATACATCATTTCTTCGGCGTAGTGCGCCCAGCCTTCGGCGAAGGCATATCCCACCCAGATCCCCTCGAGTTTCGAGGGATTGGCGTTCGAATGGAGGAACTGCAGGAAATGTCCCGGCCACACCTCGTGCACCGTCGTGAACAGCAGCGTCGCCTCGCTCGGAATGTAGGCCGCCTGTTCGGCCTTGCTCCACTTCGGATCCGGCGGCGCGATGTTATAGACCGACGCCACCCCGTGATCGTAGGGTCCGGCCGTTTGAATGAACGCGGCATTGGAGCGATTGTAGGGCGGCGCTTCAGCAACCAACGCTTCGTCGCTGCTCGGGATCGAGACCACATTGTTCTTGACGATGAAGTCCTTGAGCATGCCCAGTTGGGCGCGGGCGCCCTCGACCGCCCCGCCCTTCGGCTTGTTGGCGGACACCTTCGCCACGCATTGCTGCAGCGATGCCTTGGGTGCGTAGGCGTCGCATTCGCTCTTGAGCGCGGCGGTGTTGCGCGCCAGGTCGGCGCGTCCCGCGGCCTCGATTTGATCGACCGGGACGTCCACCCGCTCGGTCTGCTGGACCATTTGCGCGTACAGCTCCGGACCCAGCGGGAACTTGTCGTTGGCTTTCTTGAGTTCCTCCACCAACGTGAGCTTGAGGGCATCCATGGCCTGCGCCGCCGCGGTGTTCGCCTCAGTCAGCTGCTTTTGCAGATCGGGATCGGTCACCGACGCGAAGGTCGCGGCCACATTCTTGGAATAGAACTGCGCCAATCCGCCGAACATCGAAATCCCCAATTCCACGTAGGTTCTGGGCAGGGGCGACTGCAGATTCGCCTTGATGTCATTGACCATTTTGGGAATGCCGCGGGCGTATTTGATGTATGCCTTGAGGCGCACGTCCAGCGGCGCGTAGTTGCGGTTCAAGTACATATCCGGATCGATGTTGTCCTTGTACCAAACCGGGTTGCTGAGCGGGAATTTCGCCTTTTCGAGCCAGAACAGGTCCTTGTCGACGACGGCGAGCAAGTACTCACGATCGAAGCGTTCCCGCGGCTCCAGAGTCTTCGGATCGACCGCGGCCAGTTGATTGTGCGCATCGTGCAGTCGGGCGATTTCACGCCGCAATCCGTGATTGCTGAAATCGGGCAGCTGGCCGTCGAATTCGTGGCGGCCGGATTGCGCGGCGAAGGCCGGTTGCGCCCGAAAATACTCTTCGATGAACCCGGCCGTGAGCTTGTTCCATTGCCGGCTGGCCTCCGACAGCGGCTTCTGAGCGGCATGCGGCGGCGGCGACTGCCCGCACCCTGCGATTCCGAGCAACAATACTCCCCACAATGCAGCTTGAGCCTGCAGCGACTTACACATGGCAACTCCCCTTTCTAGTTTTACAAACCGATACTTTTATTGATCGATATCAGAAACTTCACCAAAATCCAGTCTAGAAGGAATAGGGCCCACCGCGCTCCAGCGCGCGTTTGTAGGCCTCGCGTGCGTGAATACGCTCGAGAAAGCCCCACAGTCGGGGGCGGCTGGCATTCAAGCCCGCGCGCGACTTGGCGGCTTCCAAGGGAAAACTCATTTGCACATCGGCCGCGGTGAACTCATTTCCGGCGAACCATGGATGGGCCGTCAGTTCCGCCTCCATGTAGTCCAGGTGTCGCTTCAGCTGCGGTCCGATGAAAGAATTCTGCACCGTGCCGGCGATGCGCCGTGCAATGGCGCTGATCGGCCATGGCGCGGGTGCGTTGGCGAGGCGGTCGAACACCAATTTGAGCAGCAGCGGCGGCATCGCCGAGCCTTCCGCATAGTGCAGCCAGTAGGTGTAGCGCAGGCGTTCCGGGGTGCCCGCCGCGGGAATCAGCCGTCCCGCGCCGTAGCGATCGATGAGGTAATCGACGACGGCACCCGATTCGGCCACGGTGACGGTGCCGTCGACGATAACTGGCGATTTGCCTAACGGGTGGATGGCCAGGAGCGCCGGCGGCGCCAGCATGGTCTTCGCGTCCCGTTCGTATCGTTTCACCTCGTACGGAACTCCCAGCTCCTCGAGCAACCACAACACCCGCTGCGACCGCGAGTTGTTGAGGTGGTGCACCGTGATCATGTCGTATTGTAGGACATTCTGCGGGCGCGGACAGCCACGCTTAAGTCTTGCCTCCCGGCGAAAAAAATGGTGCCCGGACGGAGCTGAATTCCGGCAATGTCTCGCAGCGCGCGACCAGCGCCGCGAGTTTCGGGTACGAGAATACCCCGCGGTCGATGCCCGGCCCTCCGGCCAACAAGGTGTAGACGCAGGTGGCGGTGATATCCGCCTGAGTCATGCGATGGCCGACCAGCCAATCGCCGTTGCGGCTCGCGGCCGTCCGCTCGAGTTCGGCAAGCGCCGCGTGCATTTGGGAACTGCAGCGATCCACCCAGGGTTGATGGCGCTTCTCCGCGGGCCGAAACACGGTCTCATAGATCTGCAACACACCCTTCTCCGCAGCGCCAATGGCAAGCGACATGAGGCGCAGCGCCGCGCGGCGATCCTTGCCCGCGGGCGGCAGGAGCGCCCGCTCCGGCCCCGCACATTCGTCCAGGTAATCCAGGATGGCGCTCGATTCGATCAGCGCCTCACCGTCGGGCAGCACCAGGGTCGGCACCCGGCCCAATGGATTGTATTGCCTGATCTGATCGAAATTCGGGCCCACCGACCAATTGCGGTGCTCGAACGCCATGCCGTAGATATTCATGCTGATCGCGACCCGGCGCACAAAGGCCGAATCAAACATCCCGATGAGAATCATCAATGCCCCCTTTGATCAATGTCCCCGGATCAATGCCCGCCCTTGACCAACAATCCCGCCGAAGCGAGGGCCAGCGCCAGTTCCTCCTCGATCCGAGAAGCCTCCGAACGTTTGATGTATTGTAAATGCAAGGTGGGCCCGGTGAGCACCTCGAGCCCACGCTTGAGCACGCTGCCCGCGGAGCGGATGCCCGCCTTGTGCTGATCGAAGCGTTGTGCCGGGCTGTACTTGCTCATGCCCACGTACACGCCGTACACCCCCTCGCGGTCCTGATAGTCGAGCAGCACCAAGTAGATGTTCGATTTTCCCTTGCCCGAGGCACGAAACCCCAGCGCGACGTCATATACGCTGGGCAACCACTCGACGTAACGCATGGGCAGCCATTCCGGCACCGACGGCGCCGCCCGCGCCCACAGACGCTCGAGCGCGCGCTCGATGTTGAGGGCCATCTCACCGCGCATCCACAGTTCGTGGATGCAGTGTGCGCCGGTCAAGCCATCCGCTTTCGCCAATGCCTCCACAAGCCGATTGGTGATGTCCGCTTGCGCCAAGGCGCGAAGCGGTCGGCTAGCCGGCGAGGTTTTGGCGTCCATGTTTGGCAATCCTGAATACCGTAATTTGTCTTTCTTCGTCGTCGATTCCGTATAGCACTCGATAGTGCTCCAGATAAAGGCGCAAGTGATGTTCGCGTTCCGGTAATTTCTTGGCCTGCGCAGGCCGCGGTTCAGTCGAGAGCCCAGAAATCGCCCACAGGATACGGCGGCGGACATGCTTGGAGGAGATCGCCTCATATTCCGTGACGACAATCGTCTTGATCAGGACTCTATAGCGTGCCACGTCGGCGCAGACCAGACACAAATGAATCGAACGAGATCGCCGGCTCGTCGCCGAGCAGTTTGATTGCATCAAGATCGATTGCGTCTTGCGCCAATGTGTCCTTGACTGCCTCATTCACCATTTCCGAGATCGTGCGGTGAGTTACCGCGGCCTTCATGCGTAACGCTTTAAATATGTCGGTTGAGAAGTAGATGGTCGAGCGGGTACGGTCTCGCATATAGTTCCTTGACGTTATGACGTTTTGACTCCCGTCGGGCAGACGTCAAAACGTCAAGTGCTTTGAATACATCAGGTCCGGGCGCCCGAAAATCGAAAAAAACCCCTTAGGGGCTGCGAAAAGCGTCACCCGCCTGCCAACGAATCTCTCCTTTGCAGGGATCCAATAGGTGCTCGACGCCGGGTACCAGCCCCATTGTCCGAACCAGCGCAAATGCCCGGATTTGAGCGGCGGGGAACGCTTCATGCAAGCGGCTTGCCGCGGCCAGCAAAGTTCTCCCCTTGGTGACCACATCATCCACGAGAATAATTTTTTCGGGTGGCGCGGGCGGACATTCGATGCAGAAGGATTCGTAGTGCAGACTCACGGTCGGGCGCTCTCCAGGTGACGCCGTTGCGGACTTGCGCACCGCCCTAACACGGTGCAAACCACACCATGCCCTGCCACCCAGGCCTACACCGACCAGGGCGTCCGCGAGATATCCGGCCGGCCACAGACGTCCTGCATTAGTGGGGGTGCTTCCTGGCACCGGAATCAATACGTCCGTAGCGCCGAAGTATCCAGCCAGTAGGGGTGAATCCGTCGATTGCTGACGGACCCGCACCGCGTACTTGAGCATGAATCTTGCGTCGCCCGCCTTGAGCAGCGCCCGCATCAAACGAGATTGTTCACATACGAACCCTGTACCGGCCGGGGAATATACGTAGCAGGACGCATATGCAATCGCCCTAGTCAGCGGCGCCCCCTCGAGAGGGCAACTAGCGCGCAAGGTCGTCATCGCGAGTGCGGTCCCTGGTACTCGGACTCTGTACGTCATCCAAACCCTGGTCCGCTTTCAGGCCGCGTTCTGCGCGCATGCGGAGCCAGTTTTGTCGGGCTTCTCGCCGAATATCCTCGAGACTTTGGGGACGGGGCGCGGGTTCCTTGCCCTGTCCAATCGTGGCGGATGCGGTCTTGTCGGTTGCTCTGTCGAGACGTGCCTGTTGGCGCTCCTGATACTCTGCCCGCAAGCGGTCCGCTACCAGACTCCGATATCCATGCCGCTCCATTTCGAATGCGACGCGTGGAATTTGAGGTCGGGGTTCGCGGTCTATCCCCTGTATTTCGAGCCGGCGATGGTCGATGCGGGCGGCAACATGCGCTTCCTGCAAAGCCTCGTTCGCGAGGGATGACCACCGCTCCCGCACATATATGAGTTCATTGATGGCCGGTTCCAGGCCCGCTTCACGGCGGTTGCTGTCGTTCATATCCAAGGTCGTCTTCGCGCCCAACCCCTCGATTGCCACCACGCGGGTGGTCGTCAGAAGATGAGCGTGAAAATTGCGAGGATCACTTCCGGGAAAATCGCGCGGCGCGTGAATGGCGAGATCGACCGCGTAGCCGTAGCGGTCCGATAGCCCCTGCGAGAATCCTCTCACCAGCCCAACGCGCTGCTGCGGCGAGAGTTCCACGGGAAGCGCAACTAAGTACTCGCGTGCGACCCGGGCGTTGCGACGCGTCTCGGCTCGTTCCGCCGTGTTCCACAGACTGGCCCGATCTCGCGCCCACGCCATATCATCGTCCGCAAACTTTCCAGGCAGCACAATCTCCTTATGCATGACATCCTGCCGCTCGGAATGATCGTAAACCTTGCCCGTACGTTCATCGCGAATTCGCTCCCCTGCCCGATAGGCTACTGCGCTTATGGCACTGCTGCCATTGCTACGGCCGATTGTCTTCATGTTCAGTACGTAAATAGCCACAGCCACTAGCTCCTTGGCATAAATCCGAAAAACTCTGGCTCGAAGGAATAGCCGGCCGCCGACGCCTCAAATGGCTCTTGTATCCGCAGAAGTTGAATGTTCGACGCCGCAGTCTCGCTTGACGGCATAAAGGCGCCGTCGAGTTCACAGTGCAATTCGTGATCACCGAGAACTTCCCCGCAGTGCTCGCAATGGTTGGCCCAGTACGCACTCTGCGTTGCGGAGCAGTGACTCAACCGGTAGAACTGGGATAGTCCGACAAGCCTGCTCCGGACGCCATCGCTTAGACGCCCCACAAAGAAAATCGGAGCATCAACGTTTCCCTGGTGCCACGCTTCCGCCGTGTCCGGGTCGAGGGTTTCGTGACCGCGTGGAAGTACGAGCGCCAAGACACGGGTCAAGGAGTTACAGTGCCAGCATCGGGTGTTGGTGCGAGCCACGAAGTAGAATTGCGAACGGACGTTCGCATCGGTGAGTGATTGGATTTCCGTCACGCGTGTCGCTCGCAGAGGTTATGGGTTCTTCACAAAATGCCGCCGTCCGCCGTTCCGAGGAGGATGGAATGCCACCTTAATCCACCGTGGAGACGAGGCTGTCTTCAGGTAACCGCAGAGGTCCGGAAGCTGTTCAAGTTCGGACGGCATCACGGCGATCTCCATCGCATGTTGTTCTGTGACGCTGCGCGATCGCCGTCCGCCGCGACTTGACATTGCAATCTCGCGATCGTTGCCGCGGGACAGCTGGCGCCTGACAATCTCCCGATCGCCGATCAGTCGCGATGCAAATTGCGACGTCCCGCCATTTTCGCTGCCAGAACAGCGCAAGATAAGCGTGTTCCCGCAGTTCTCCACAATTGTCTGGGCGGCACTCCCATAGGTACTCGAAACTTGCGCGATCGATTGCAATCCCAACACGCAGCGGCACCCGAATTTCCTCAGGCGGGCGAGCGCATCCTTGAGGCCGTCGATCGCGCCAAGCGCATCGAGTTCGTCGACCACGATCCAAAGTCGCTGGTCTACGTCTTCGGGCTGGCTCATTGCCTCGAATATTGCGAGCCGCACCCACGTTGCAATCATTGAGCGCAACGCTGCGATTTGTCCCGCCTTATACGGTATGAACAGCAGCCCGGCGTCCCGAGTCCGCACCCACTCACGCACTGAGAACGGAGACGCGCGCTGAATCTGGATGTGCTCAAATGCAGCAATAGCTGATCCGGTAACTGATCGAATCGAGCCAAACATCCGCGAATTGTCTGGATCGAGAAACGGTTGCGCCGGTGTCCCGGCCACGATTGGGCGAAGCTCTTCAATCGATGCCACGGTGAGCAGCCGCCAAAGATCGGCGACGTTCTGCCGATCGCACTCCAAACACCGCCGGACGACGGCGCCAAGAAATGTGCGGGCGTAGTTTCGCCATTCGCTTGCGGAAGGGTCCTCGCTCGCTGGAATCAACCCGCTAGCCAGTTGTTCCACGTCGTAACTATTTCTAATCTCGGCAAACAGATCCCATTTCGCAGAGCCGCGCTCAAATGGATTCAGCACGACATCCCCTCGATATCGGTCGTAGAATCGCGTGAGGTAGCTCCCGTCCGGATCTGCAAATACGGCGCGGTCGCCCCTTGCGATGGCAGCACCGAGGAGTTCCCGAATGGCTGTCGATTTACCCGTGCCGGTCGTGCCAATCAGCTTGAAGTGCTTGGTTTCGTCTCTGTCGGCGATTGCGATGCCAGCCAGGGTAACCAGCCTGCCGTTGGATCTCTTCAGCCGGGTTGCGCGGCGCTGCATTCGTCGTCCATCGATCAATACGGCACCGCGCTTGTAGGTATCCTGGGATTTTCGTCGTGCCAGACGCCAACAACCCACGAGACTTAGAGTCACAACTGCCGACAGTAGGACTGCGTTGCCACTTTGCGTATGCTCGATGATGGTCGACCAGCCCATGGCTAATAGCCCTCGACGACGTAGAAGTCCCCTTTGTCGCCGAAATGCGGCGCGTTGCGGTCGACGCGCACGCAGAGCCGTGCTTCCTCGCCGCAATGCCGCCACTCGGTCCGCCCTCCCTGGCGTTCCAGCGCAGCCATGCTAGTGATCATTTCGTCGCGCCGCGTCCGCAGCAATCCAATTTCATGCTCCGATGGAAGAGTCCAATGCATGAGCGCGACGGGCATTCCCGCACCGAATAGCGCGATCGCAATGGTCCCCAATGCTCCGCGTAAGACAGCGCCACGGCCAATTCTCCGAAGAGCTTCGGACGCACGCTTGCTTTCCACGGCCAGCATCTGCAGCTCTTCAATCAGCGTCCGTCGTATCTCATCGCGCACGACCATGTCCAAACCTTGCGTATGCGCCCGAAGCTTCTCGAGGTTTTTCTCCGCGAGTCGCTGATGAGCCTGGGCGCTTTCCATGAGTAGACCAAACTTCATGGTCGCGTCATCCAACCCCTGGATTCGGTCACTCACTTGTCGACTCACTCATACTCTCTCCCGCGGATCGCATTATCAGCAGCTGAAGGAAGCGGCGAGTCTCGGCAATGCAGTTGCCACGCTTGCTTTGCATCCAATCGCACTTGTTGCCACCGGGGATCCGACGCATATTTTAGATATCCGGCCAGGTCGGGAAGCTGTTCGACCTGTGAGGGAAGCACCGCCGGTTCGACGCTGAGATGCTCGCTTCGGGTCACGGAACTCCACAGCTCATTGGGCCGCCGGCTCTTTGATACCGTGGTATGCATTACCTCCCGCTCCCCGATCAGTTGCGACGCAAATCGGGCTGTTCCCCCACCCTCACTTGCGGAGCAGCGCAAAATCAAAGTATTTCCGCAATTCTCTACGATGGTGTGCGCGTCCCCCTGGCCGTATGTGCTGGAGACTTGCGCGATCGACTGAAAACCAAGCACGCATCGACCACCAAATTTCCTCAAACGTGCGAGTGCGTCCTTCAATCCGTCAATTTGGCCCAAGGCATCCAATTCGTCGACTACGAACCATAGACGACTGGCTGGATCGCGTAGCTTCTCCTCCTGCTGCTCTTCCCCATCCATAGCCTCAAAGATTGCCAATCGCATCCATGCCGAAATCGCCGAATGCAGAGCGGCAATTTGACCGGCCTTGTACGGAATGAACAGGACGCCGGGAGTCTTCTTGCTTACCCACTCCTTGATCGAGAATCCCGGTGAATCCTGCCGCCCGACATATTCCAACGCCGCCACAGCTGAACTCGTCACGGAACGAATCGAATCAAACATGCGGCTGTTGTGCTCGTCCAGGAACGGCTGCGCCGGGGTCCCGCGCACGAGCTCTCGCAATTCTCCGGTGTCGCCCGCCACTAACAGACGGTAGAGTTCATCGACTTCCCTGACCCCCGCTTCATGAGCCTGCCGCGTGACTGCCGTGAAAAATGTTCTGGCGTAGGAACGCCAGCTTCGATCCTGTCCGTCGTGATCCGGAATCAGTGATCGCGCGAGCTGGTCCACGTCGTGTGGGTTCTTTATCTCCGCGAACAGATCCCATTTCAGCGATCGCTCATCGAAGGGATTGAGCACTAAGTCACCGCGCTGAGGCCGGTAGAATCTGTGCATATACCCGGAGTCCGGATCTGCGATCACCGCCCGGTCGCCTCGTGCCAGAGCGCTGGCCAATAGTTCTTGTATCGCAGTGCTCTTGCCGGTTCCCGTGGTGCCAATTAACTTGAAGTGTTTGGTTTCGTCTTGCGCAGGAACCCTCATACCCGCCAGCGTGAGTCCCGCATCTCGTGTGTGCCTGCGGGATCTCGATTCCGTGGGCAATTGCTGCTCCCCAACCAGAGATCCTCGGCGGTGATGCCTGTCTTCCGTAGTACTGTGTCCAAGACCCACGCCTCCTGCATAACCCAGAGTGGCGCTTAGACCAGTGCCCCATGCGAACTGCGCCCAACTTTGCGCTTCAATTCCGAAGTGCCTGAGCCATGTACTGGAGATTGCGATACCGACCGCCGCCGCAGCGGTGAGCGGTACTGCGACGGCGGGAGAAATCAGGTATTGACGCAGCTGAGCGCGCGCATGTATCAGGCCCACGACCATGGGCGCCTGCACCGCGGCATATCCCGCTGCGATTCCCGCCCATCCATGAGTCAACGCGTCGATCATTGGCGTTTGCGCTGGGGATCGAACCATATTTCCTTTATGAACCGTTCGTGCCGCTCCACACCGAACTGAATCACGACATCAATCAACAGGTACAAAAGGCTCTTGATGTCGTTGCGCGCCAATTCGCGCCCACTGGAGTTTTGCTTGACCAAGAGCACGAGTTGTTCAAAGGCCAGCTCGGCGCTGGTCGCGTGCACGCTGGTGATTGATCCAGGGTGACCCGAATTCACGTTTCGTAGATAGTCGAAGGCCTCCTCAGCTCGAAGCTCGGCGAGAAGTATGCGGTCGGGCTTCATTCGCAGGCACGATTCCAGCAGTTGCTTTGGCGTGACTCGGGCGACGCCTTGATCGTCCTTGGAGTAGTACAGGCGCACGTGATTCGGATGGCGATCGAGCACCAATTCCCGTGCATCTTCGATGGTTATCAGCCGCTCATCGCTAGGAATTTCGCGAATCAGCGCCTTGGTCCATGTCGTTTTCCCAGATCCTGTCGGACCCGACACCAGGATATTCTTGCGGCTTTGCACAGCAAGGCGCATGAAGGCCTCGAACTGCGACAAAGCGAGCATATGCAGCATCTCCTCCTCTGTGTCGTCGAGCTTTTGACTTGCCTGTTGGGTGGCTCGGAACATTCCGCGCCGCCCCAATTCCTCTATGCTCCACACTTGCTCCGCGGGGCGCCGAATCGCGATTGCGACACATCCCGCCGTCGTCGCTGGCGGCATGACAATCTGCACTCGTTCTCCCGACGGCAAGGAAGCCGAAAGCAGCGGCGCCGAGGCATCGATGCGTTGCTGGGTAGAATTCGCAATCAACTTGGCCAATCGACTGCACCATTCGAAATCCGCAAACGGCAGCACTTCCCGTCGCCATCCGTCGCGAGTTTCCAGGAACGCCTCCATTGGACGGTTGATACATAGCTCCATGACATCGGGACTTGCGAGCAGCGGCCGCAGCGCACACAGCGTGAGGTCGAGCGCAGACGCCCCATCGCCGGCGCTAGCGGTCGACGGCGATGGACCGGAGCTCATACACCGACCTAAAGTCCAGATCGCGAGCGACCAATACCTGGATTCGATCGCCCTGCTGCTTTACCACCGTGGGCGGAATGTTGATGGTCCCTTTGAGAATCTCAGTCATCACATCTTGCGTGCTCGATGGATTGATGACGACGGTGCCATTGCCGCCGTGGCTGGATTGCACTGCGCCCGCTACAGCGGCGTCGATGACGGAGACCAGCATTGCGGCTCCAAAGCGTTGCCAAAAATGATTGTCGACCGTGCCCGGGAGGCCCGATCGACCGAGTTCATCCGCTCCCGGCGAAGCCAACGGCACGACTACTCCGGTTGGCGATCGCGCTTCCGCCCATAGGACAAACACGCGCGCTGCTCCCTGCTGCACTTGCCCGCGAGTTTCGCCGATCAATTTCGTGCCGCGCTCCAGCAGCACCACTTGGCCATCCACGCCAAAGGCATCGGTGGCCATGACGCATGTAGTCATGCCTGGCAGGGTCGAATCGATCGCAGTTTCCAGCGTGCAGTCGATGAAAGCCCCCTTGGGCAGTAGCAACCGTTGCGTCGGCAATATCTCCGCGCGGACAGCCGCGCTCAGGCTCGGTCGAAGCAGTGCTGCAAGTTCACCCGGTTGCTGGGCGCCGGCCTGCGGTGGTTGCCTGCTCGTCGCCGTTTCCCCGTTCGAAACCGCACTCTGTGTCGAATACACCGTCCCTGATAGTCGGCGCTCCATCGTCAGCTGCTCCGCGGACTTGACCGGAGGCGCGCCGCCGGACACGGTTGCACCGCTGACCGCGCTGACGGCCAGGGGAATTTCCGGCAAGGTCGTAGGGTTGAATAGAACCGGAGGCGATGGGAGATCGGGAGGCGGTGGATCCATTCGCCCAAGGCTGGGAAGGGCCATTTCTCCTTGAGCGCGATTCGTCGCCTGTATTTGAGCACCTTGCCGTGCTCGACTTTGACGCGTGATTGCATTTGCGTAGTACCACGTGAGCATACCTAATCCGAGGAAGCTCATTAGCCCAACCGCCAATATGCTGCTGACGCGAGATTGAATTGAGGTCGCTCGATTGACGGCTGTTGTGTCCCGCTCGCCGTCCAC
Organism: uncultured Gammaproteobacteria bacterium; assembly: GCA_963811115.1. Classification (GTDB taxonomy): domain Bacteria; phylum Pseudomonadota; class Gammaproteobacteria; order Steroidobacterales; family Steroidobacteraceae; genus Bog-1198. Next base: position 283,561 of record CAWEQB010000012.1, on the reverse strand, counting down.
ACCCTCACGCTCGGAGTCCGATTCATTCATGGCGCGCCTGCTTGCACCCGACGTTCGACATTCGGTGCAACGGTTCCTGAATCCAAGCGCTCGCCGCCCCCTTTGAATCCCTGATTCACAATGCATCCTGAAAGGTTTCCGCGCCGCAGAATGAACTGCTTGGCGACGCGGTGCACGATCACATCCCCTGCATCCATGCTGAAGTTCAGGAGCGACTCACTCCCATCCTCGTTGCGCACGAAAACGGCCGGCAGCTCCGAATTGGCGGCAAATCTCAATCGCGTGTGCACGCCATCGTCCGAAGCCACGACAGGCTTCAACGTCGGGCTGCCGCAATACCAATAGTCGATGTTCCGCTGCCGCCTCGCTGAAGCGCTTTCCAATTGTGAATCGAGACGCTTGGTTGCGAGGTCCGCTGCCGCCCGACTTGGGAGTGACGGGTACGTGAATCTTAGTGCGTAGATGACGCCTGGTTCGTCTACCGATGGGCGTTGCGATGTCGCGGAGTAGTCAAATTGATAATGACGCCGGCTTGTGAGGACGGTCAGATTCGTCGTTACCGTCGCGGCCTTCGGCTTCAAAAACAAATGATTGTCCTGGCCTACAAAGGACAGTCCCTCCAAATCCCCAGCGCCAAGGCCGGTAAACACTTCGCCGACCTCAAACTCGATGTCGATTTGATAGCCGACGAAGCCGCGGATCTTGTAGACCTCATCGCCGTCATAGATGGAGATTCGGACGCGGCTGTCAACGCTCCCCCTCGGGGGGACACTTTCAGACAATGCGCTCGAGAAGCCGAGTACACCACAAATGGCAAATGCCGCAAGATGCGTTCTATGAGCCATGATTCGGCTCCTTCGTAACTGATTGCTCGACCAGGACCTCCGGTTCGGAACGAAAATCAATGATTTTGAAGCCGAGCGGATTCCAGCGACGGGTCTTTGGGTCTTTCGCTGGCTCTGCATACGCGTATTGAACTGTCGCCACCCAGTGAGTAATCGATTCCTCGGCTCCCGGCCCTGGACGCACAGCTTTCAAATACCGCACCTGAGCCAGATCTGACAGCCCGCTTGCGCGGGTGAAGAAGCTCACCGCATTTACCTGCACCCTAACTGTGCTGCCGTCCTTGTGCACGTTGAGGGGAGACGCAGGATTAGTCGTGGTCCAAAGGGCGTACCACGCTTGATTGCGCTGCGCCGCATGGAATGCCCCGCATTCCTCATAGTCACTTTCCGCAGTCGCGAAATTGAATCGCTCGCATACGGTCATGTAGTGCGTCAGGAAATAGCGGGTAACCGCCTCCTCGGGCGTTGCATGTCCGGCGAATATGGGAACCACATCGACAACGCCTGTGGTGTTGTCGACTCGCACCACGAAAGGATCCACCCTCTTCAACGGCATCAAGAGGCAGAGCGCAATTGCGCTCGACACGGCGCATAGCCATCCAGCCCCGGCCACCCACCACGCGGCGTGCGCACTGCGGCGAAATTGCGCCGCTCGATCCGCATCCCATGATTCGGCTTCACGGAAATATTCTTGATTTGTGGATGATGCAGTCAAGGTAGTTTCCTTGCGGGACTATTTGACGCAGCAGCACCCGGCACGGTGCTCGCCGCAGGCGCGTTTATCGGCTGCAGATGCGAGTCACAATGCAAGACCGGTGTTGCACAACCACATAGCAGTGGAATCAAAAGGATGACTAGCCGCATGACTTGAACCTTCCGTGGTATCGCGCCGTCAGCGGCGCATATTTCTCCAACTTCGGCCTAGAGTATCGATGCCTGCGCTGGCCGCCCGGGAAACATATTGGTGCGATTGAATGGCCGCGCTGCGCATTGCAAGGCCGGTTGCGTGCATCGCCCCGCCCATGCTGCGCGCCACCTGATGCGCGGCAAAACCCACTGCTGGGGTCGAAACTCTGCTTCCGATGCGCATTCCCCACCCGACGCTGCGGCTCGCGACACCGAATGAGTTCAGTGATACTCCGCCGGCCAAGCCAGACGCGATCGGCATAACTTGGCGCAATATTAGAAACACCAGCACAGCCATCAAGACCATGTGAAGCGCGTCAACCGTCAAAATGGCGGTGCCGCGTGCCGCCGTTTGCGCGGCATATGATTGCACTACTTGGAGCAGCAGCGCCGCAACCATCACGGTCAGCAAGGTGATCAACGCGTAGTTGGCGAGTTGCGCAATCCAGGACGCAAATAGCCGCTTGGTGGCATCGAAGAACAGCAATGAAAAAAATAGCGGTCCGAGGGCCAACAAGACGGCCAGCGCAATGCTGGAAAGGGCAATCAGAAACATTGCATATACGCACAACACGCCCATCAGGCACCAGACCAGCGCTCCGGCGAGATAGAAACCGAAATCGCCCCGCAAAATCCCACCCTTGTCCCATAGATTGCCGGCCACGGTACCCCCGCGTTCCCAAATGGCATCGATCGTGCTCACCGGGTCGGCGCCGCCGACCATCGCGGCGGCGAGCTCGGCCGGCGCACGATAGAAGGTATCGACGATCACGGTGTTGTAGAGCCACAGCCGCAATCCGACCCCCAGGATCAACGCCATTATCAGAATGCGTTTCAATCCCGCCAACACGGGTTCCTCGATCCTTCCGGTGAGTAGCAGGTAGCCCCACGCCATGACATAGACAGTCGCCAAGGTAACTACTGCGGGCTCAAGAACCGATGCCAGCCGCGCCGTGTTGTCGCCTATGTAGGTCGACAGCTGCGCATTCAACCAGGTCCAAAAGGTAGTGAAAAAACCCATGCCCATTCCTCAAGATCGACTAGCTCATGGAACTGGTTGAAAGCGCGTCTCAAATCGCCCGTGTCCGTCGATCACGCGCTCTCGCGCCTGCTGTGTGATGGAGGAGTCTTGTGCCTGAGTTGCCTGATAGAGAACTTGCAGTTTGGTTTGTTCGTTTTGGAGCATTCCGAGCTCAGCTGAAATCCTTGCCTGCAGGTCGAGGATCGCTTTTTGGTCTGCCGCCGACGATATGGCCGTGATCAAAGATTGTATGGACGCGAACCGGCTGCTCGCGTTTGCCAGTGCCTCGTCTGCGAGGGCCTGCCGCAGAGCGCTCGACCGTCGAGCTTCTTGAATTTGCTGTAGATCGCCGGGCGATAGAGTGGACAGACGCTGCTGCGACAGGATCGCGTTAGCCACTACCGCCGCCTCCACATCAGCGGACAACCCGGGGTATCCACTGGTCCGCTGACCCTGCGCGGCGTTGGTCACTTGGGTCCAATTGGCCGGCAAGTAGTTGCGTGTAATGCCGCCCAGTAATTGTTCCATGCCGCGGCCGCCGGTCATCGCCTGAAGCGACAGCTGCGTCGATTGCAGCTGACTCCCGGCAATCGCCAATTGCTTCTGCATGTTCTGTACCTGCTGGATCAGCTGGGCGGTCGCCGGAGCATCGACGACCGCCCATTGCGCCCGGGCTTCCTTAGCTGTTGCGATTGAGATCATCAGCCATCCCGCCGCCAGACCAATATTGCGATTGAGCATGAATGTCTCCCGTCGAATGATTTGAGAATGGGTACAATCAGCGGCCGCTGGCGGCCATGAATTGAGTGAGCCACGCCGAAGGATCGGCGCCGTTAGAAGCTATAAGTTGATGCGCGCGTTTGATCCCGCTGGCGCGGCCCGAGATCACGGCCAGCTCCGATTCGAAGCCTTTGAGATCGAGCTGACATATCACGCTGTGATGAGCCTGCTTGACCAGAAACATTCGTGAACCTGATTCAAGTTCGTCTCTAATGAGTTTGAATTCACGTTCGCTCAGTCCAAATCCCTGCGTGTACTCCTGGAAACTCGCATCCGCACTGGGGAAAAATATTTTTGTCGGTGTTTGTTCGACCAGAGTTCGACTAATGGGACTGTCCAAGACATCGCTTGGACTCTGTGTCGCAAGGCACATGACTGCGTTGAGTTTTCGCCAGGTCTTGGGGCCCTCCTTCGCAAAATTCTCAAACGCGGGGTCGGCCAACAGCCGCCAAAACTCATCCATCCAGCAAACGAGCCGACGGCCGTCGAGCATTTGGCGGACCAGATGAAACAAATAGAGGGTGATAGGCGAACGCGTCAGAGAATGGTCGAGAAACTCCGTCACGTCGAACCCGATGGTGGAGCGTCCCGCCAAGCGCGACACGACAGTGTCGCGGGTGTTATCGAAGACCCAGGCGTACTCGCCGCGACATGATTCGCACCAGGGGGCAAGCCGTGCATGGAGACCCTCTGGATCCGTGGGATCGAGAAATTCCACCAGTCGCGAAAGCCGCCGTGCCGTTGGCTCGAGGTGCAAAGTACCGCGCAGCGCTTGATCTAGGTCAGCCGCCTCACGCACGGCGCCGGCGCGCGCCATCCGTGTCGACCCGGAACTCAAATCTCCGAAGCCAGGCCTTTAAGAATTCGACATTGGTCGGTGTAATTGGCAGCTGCAGGGGATTAAATCCGGTGGGAACGCCGTTCCTCAAGGGAAGGTATTCGCCCCCCAAGGCTCGCACCAGGATTTCGAGGCCGCGATCCTTGTCGAACACCACCTGAGTCACGCCTTGACGATCCAACATTGCAATCAAAAAACCGATGAATACGGTCTTGCCGGATCCCGTGGGACCACAAATGAGCGTGTGCCCGGTATCCCTGCGGCTGCCGCCGTTGGGGTCGAGCGGATCGCTGGCATGCAAAGAAAAGTGGTACGGCGAACGGGCACTGGTGACGAACAGGCTCAATGCATCGCCCCAGTGATTGTCGGTGGCGCGTCCGGTGGGATAGTTGTGAAACGGCGCCATAGCGGCAAAGTTTCGCGACGTGATAGGCGCCTTGCGCGGTCGGTGCGGGAAATTACCTGGCAGTTGCGCCCAGAAGGCAGCTTCCAGCGCCAAATCCTCACGCGCCACCAGCATGCCCGTGTCAGCCAAAAGACTTCGCGCCAGCGCGATGTGATCGCTGAGCGCCTTCAGTCGGCCACTTGCTGGCGCGCCGTCGTCGGGTTCCTTGACGTCTGCCATCACTTGCAAGGAAAAATGATGATCGCCCATGACGAACTCATTGCTGGTCAAGGCATCCAGCGCATACTTAAGCTCCGTTGCCTGAGAAACGGCAAAGTCGCCTGCATTCGCCATTCGGTTGTGCTGGCGCTGCAATAGGGACTGACCCATGGCCTTCGTTAGGAAGGCAAAGGACTGGGTTAGTACGAACGGGAACGGCGCCGATAGAAGTCGGTTGAACATTCCGATCACGCTCGGAGTGGGGTACTCCTTGATTCCGAGCATCGCGCCCACGCGCGTCGCCGTCGGCAGACGGTACTCTATTGCTTCTGTTCCAAAAAACAGACGCGTCGTTGCGAGTACTCCGTTGAGAGGGGCCTTTGGCAAGGGCGAGCGCTGCCACTCGCCGTTGATGAGCATTCCGAGGTATTCGAGCAGCGACGAACACCAGACATTTCCCAATTGGTAGGTGCCCAGCAGGTCTGGCTCGTAGCGCGTCAGGGATGCTGCGAGCGTTTGCGCGAGTTTTTCGCAGGCATCAAGCGCATCGGCGAACGCCCGTTGCGACCCGTCGCGCTGTGCTCGGACGAGAATCTTCGAGACCAAACCGGTCGCCGCGCCAAGTGTTGGACGATATACAATGGCGAGGTACATCTCATTGATCATCAAGATCTCGTTCGAGAGACGCCTCTGGTACTTGGCATGAAGATGGTTTGCGAATGAGCGGCCCGCGGCGCGTTGATGGGAAGCGTCCTTCGAGTTCGGGAGAACCGCTGCGCGGCGACGAATAATCTGTGTCCAAAGGGCAACGCAAGGACTCGCCACATTGCGCCACAACACGTTGAGCCGCTCGTGCCAGTTGTTGAGCTCTTGGTCATCGCTACTCTCGAAGCTGGCGCCGCCGAGCCGGAACACTTGTAGATAGTCACCGAATACGGTCCTCACCACCGTCGGCGCAACGTGTGCCGTGTACGGGATTCGCTCGGCCATCATCAGCTCGCGTCGTATGGCTCTGGCCCGCTTGTTCACGGGAATACTCACGATCCTGCCCCGGATGAGCGATTTGGAGCATTGCGGGTTTCGGATCGTCGACGTCCGCTTCGATTGGGCAAATCAAGGGCCAGCGGACAGTAGCTGCTTGCCTTCCAAATGCGAAAATTCGCGAACCACGCCGGCAATCTGGTTCTCGCCCAGAGAAGCAGAAGGTCGAAGAAGCGCGCGTCTCGCGCACAGAGCAGCATGCAGACCCCGTGAATTGGGCCACAAACCAGGAGCAAAAGCAGATTCTTGGTTAGGAGGAACGTCTCCAGTGTAAAGACCATATTGAACAGGAGCGCCGAGTAAGTCACACCCCATCGCATCGGTGGCCGCGTCGCCCCCACGAATAGGGGATCGGCGATCAATCCTGGGTTCATCTCGTTCAACACACTCTCCTAGACGCCGAACATGCCGCGAACCCAGGTCACAATCTGCGGCGCCCCGAAACCGATCGCAATTCCGAGAACCGCGCCGAAACACCACCCCCACGAAACTCGATTTGCCATCGCGAGTCCCCCGAGCACCATTACGAGAATGATCGCGATCGGGGTCAGCCATGCGAGCAAATTTGTTTGCAGCGACGTCGCGCCCGTCAAAAATGGCGATGCTTGAGCCATCGCCAATTCCGGTGTTCCAAGCAAGGTGATGACTATCAGCAACGGCAGGGTCAGTTGCTGCATACCGAGACGATATCGGCGGGGGTGATGCACGGCGGAATTCCTTTTCCTGATTGCGTCCTGATTGCCCGGGGACCAGTTGCCCCGCAAACGGCTTCCCTAAATTTCCGTCTCGAGCGCTCCTTCCCTCTCTTCGCGCCGCGCCAACTCCTCGCGCTTTATCTTGCCCGGCGCGCCAAAGCGAAAATTCTGGACGACATACGAATGGTCGTACTGTTTTTCGCCGTCTTTGTCGGTCCAATTGTTGGAGCGGATGTACGCTTCAAGAATGAGTTGGTCACCCTTTCGCGCGTTTCTTGCGATCGTCTCGCCGAGGCTCTCGAACGCCACGAACCAAAGAGTGGTCACAGCCTCGCGGCTGTTGCCCTGCTCATCCTTGCCCGCATAGTCGTTGCCGACCAGGCAAAATCGCGTGTAGGTTGTGTCGCCCTTGGCGGCGAGTTCAGGATTCTTGGCGAGGTTGCCAACGGCGGTGACTGTGAAGCTATTCATGACGACTCCTTGTCTTGTGTTGATGCGCGACTTCGAATGTTTCCTACGTCGCGTTGGGGGGCAGTCTGTGAGAATCCAGCAGAGCCATACATCCAATTAATTGTCGAGTTCGCAGAGAAAGGCTCGTCGCCTTCTGCGCGGCACTGCATAATCTCCCGCATGCCCACAGCCCTTCACCCGGATGAACGCCCCGCGCTCACCGCCACGCACCTTCGCAAGGTGTATGGCGCCTTGACGGCACTCGACGACGTGTCTTTCACGGTGAACCGAGGCGAGATCGTCGGCCTCTTGGGCCCCAATGGCGCCGGCAAGACCACCACCATCAACATGGTGCTGGGTGTCCTCGCGGCGACCACCGGCAGCGTCGAGATCGGCGGCATCGACATCTCGAAGCGTCGCGCGAAAGCGCTGGCGCGTACCAATTTTGCGGCCGTGTATGCGCCCTTGCCCGGCAATTTGACGGTCGTCGAGAACTTGCGGTTTTTTGGCCTGCTCTACGGCATACGATCTCTGCGGATCCGCGTCGAAGCATTGCTCGAGCAGTTCGATCTTGCGCCTCTGCGCCATACCAAGTGCGGCTTATTATCTTCCGGTGAACAGACCCGCGCGGCTCTCGCCAAGGCGCTGCTGAACGATCCGCAGCTGCTGCTGCTCGATGAGCCTACGGCATCGCTGGATCCGTCCGCGGCGCAACTGATTCGCGCAAAGATTCAGGGTCTTGCGACTCAAAATCACTGCGGGATCTTGTGGACCTCGCACAATATGAACGAGGTGGAGGCGGTCTGCGATCGAGTGCTGTTTCTGTCCCGCGGCAAGGTGCTGCTCGAGGGGAACCCGCGAACGCTGCCGCATGAGCATGGCTCGGCAACCTTGGAAGATCTTTTCATTCGCGTGGCGCGCGAGCCGCTGTCGGCCGTCGCGAATGGAGTGTCATGAAGCTTCGGCCCATCGCCGGCATCGTATTGCGTCAGATTTATCTGTTGCGCGGCAGTCCGGTGCGTGTATTTCCCATGGTGACCTGGGTGGCCATCGACATTGTGCTCTGGGGATTCATCACCCGTTATCTCAACAATGTGAGCGGCAGCGGCATGGATTTCGTCCCTACCTTGTTGGGTGGCGTGCTGTTGTGGGATTTCTGTACGCGCATCATGCAGGGTATCAGTACGGCGTTTCTGGAGGATGTTTGGTCGCGGAATTTCCTGAATCTGTTTGCCTCGCCCCTGTCGATTTCCGAGTACATCGCGGGGCTGGTGATCACCAGCGTGTTGACTAGCAGTGTCGGGGTGGTCGTCATGTTGGTCCTCGCCACCGGCGTGTTTCACTTGCAGTTCTTTGCCATGGGATTGCCCTTGATCGCCTTCCTCATGGTGCTGTTTGTGTTCGGGATTACGCTCGGCATATTCGCGAGCGGCATCGTGTTGCGCTTGGGGCCGGCGTCCGAATGGCTGCTCTGGCCCCTGCCGGCGCTGCTGTCGCCCTTCGCGGCGGTGTTTTATCCTCTCGCCGTCCTGCCGTACTGGATGCAATGGGCGGCGCGTGCGCTGCCGCCCTCCTATGTGTTCGAAGGGATGCGCGCGTTGCTTGCGGGTCGGCCGTTTCCCGGGGCCCTGCTGCTGCAGGGATCGTTGGTGGCGGTGCTGGAGCTGTTGTTGGCCGGATATTTTTACGCCCGCGTCTATCGGTATGCCGTGCGTACCGGCCTGCTGGCACGCTACAGCGCGGAAAGTGTGGCTTAGTTCGCTGGCCGCGGTGCCACCGCTGCCGATGGCGAAGCCGCTGCTGCCGATTGCGATGCCGCGTAAGCGGCCACCGCAATCATGTCGGAGATGCGTAACTTCTCCGCCACGGCTTGCATCGGCGCGGCGGCGGCACCGGCCCGATCCTTGGTTTGAAACGCCACGAGCTGCCGTATCAAATACGTGGGGGAGCGGCCGGCCAAGGGTGGAATGAGCCCCATGCCTTGCAGGTGCGCGCCGTGGCAGCTGCTGCAGGCTTGCGCGGATTCACCTTGACCCTTGAGCGCAATGTCGCGGCCGCGTGCCACACTGCCTGGCGGAACGAAGGCAATGTAGAGCATTGAATCGTCGCGGTTCTCGTGGCCGCTTGGGTCGGGAGTCCATTCGATGAGTCGCTGGCCCAATGCTTCCTCGCCGCCGCGCGGATCGATGGCGTAGATCCAACCCATGACGCGCATTCGCGGTATCCGCCGTCGCTCGACCACCGTGACGCGGGGCCGAAGAGTCTGCGCGGAGAAGTACTCGGCCGCCGCAGTAACTTCGGTATCCGTGGCCGTCGCCGCCACGTCGCGCATCAGATCGAGGGGTCGGTATGGCGCGCCGTGCCAGGCACTGCCGCGCACACCTGATTTGATCTCAGCCACTTGCTGAACGATATACCCCGCCGGCAGTCCCGCGAGCGCCGCGTTCTCGGGTCGCCCCTGCCCACCCGGCAGATGGCAGTAGCCGCAGGCATAGGGGCCTGGAGGTCGACCGTGCAAGACGATGGCGGGCATCGGCGAATGCAACTCTGGATGCCAGTCGGGAGCAAAGTACAGATCGGTGAGCTGCGCCTCGCTGAACGCCAGCTGACTGTTCGGCACGTGCACGGGCGTGGTTGTGTCCTTGACGCCGTTGCCTGGCTCGCCGGGTGGATTCAGCGGATACAGCCAGGCGGGTGCGGCCCCAATACGAGGGGACTGGGCCGGCGTTCGCCCGGATGCCGTTCCAAGGCTTGCCGTCACCAGGAACAGAACGGCGAACGCCGCATTGCTGCGCGGCCGCCATGAGTACCGGGGATCGAGGGGCCGTGAAGTGGTTATGGCTTTGCCTTGCTTCGGGTTCGTGGCTTTTTCCCGGTGCCGCTGAGCGCAAGGGCCTGTTTGCGGACGATCCGCAGGATTTCGCGCGACAAGGGCGAATCGCCCACCGCGCGCGCCATCATCAAGGCGCCGTAGAGCGTGCTCAACAGCAGCAGTGCGGTGTCGCGGGGTTGCTTGCTGCCGCCTCGCTCCAGAGCGGTGCTCAATTCCTCGAGGTTGCTCTCAATCTGCTTGCCGAACTGCGCCTGCAGCTCGGGGCTCTTGCGTGCCGCATCCCCGGCCAGCGCCGCCACGGCGCACCCGGCCGCCCGTCCGTCGCGGTGCGCCTCGTTGAGATAGAAATCCAAGAATCCGGCGATGTCCGGCCGGTCCCCATCGAACAAGCGCTGATGCATGGCCTGGCCGCTCTGCTTGAGCGCCAATTCCAGCGCCTCCGCCACGAGCTCGTCGCGGGAGTCAAAATGCTTGTAGAAGCCGCCGTGGGTGAGCTTAAGGTCCTGCATCAAGTCCGCGAGGCTGATGCCGTCGACACCGCGCTCCTTGAATCGTGCGGCCGCGGTCTCCACCAGTCGAGCGTGGGTATTGGCCTTGCTGGCTTTCGAATGTCCCATGGTCAGGCTGTATAGCACATTGCAGGACACAATTCCTCATCTGGATGTTACTTGACATCTAGATGGATTTGAGAGTAGGGTGATTGTGGATTGTAATTGTCATCCACAATATTCGGACAAATGAGGTCCTTATGAGCACCGCAAGCAAACTGGGCACCGCGTTGATTACCGGCGCCTCCACGGGAATCGGCGCCACTTACGCCGATCGTCTGGCGCGCCGCGGCTATGACTTGATTCTGGTGGCGCGAAACAAATCCAATCTTGAGAACCTGGCCGCGCGCTTGGCCGCGCAAACGGGTTCAAAAATCCGGGCCCTGCCGGCGGACCTCACCGTCGATGCCGATCTGCATCGCGTCGAGGCCATTCTGCATGACGATCCCTCCATCACCCTACTGGTCAACAATGCCGGATCGGCGACGCTCGGCGCACTGGCCAATGCCGACATCGAGCGGCTCGATCGGGATATTCACTTGAACGTCGTGGCACCGACCCGCCTGTCGCGCGCCGTTCTCCCGGGCTTCATCGCGCGCAATCGGGGCTCGCTCATCAATATCGCCTCGGTGATGTCGCAGATGGTGCAGCCGGGCAATTCCGTTTATGGCGGGACAAAGTCCTATCTGCTTCATTTCAGTGAAGTGCTCGCGGCGGAATTGAAGGCGACTGCGGTGCGCGTGCAAGTCGTGCTGCCGGGCGCCACCCGAACGGCGCTGTGGGATGGATCGGGCGTCGAATTGAAAGATCTGCCGCCGGAGATCGTGATGGATGTCGATGAGATGGTGGATGCGGCTCTCACCGGCTTCGATCAGGGTGAGCTCATCACCATACCGTCCCTGCCGGACGCCGGTGATTGGCAGCGCCTGACCAAGGCCCGCGAGGCTTTGCTGCCGAACTTGTCGCGCAAATACGCGGCTGCGCGGCTCAAGCCGTCCTCCGCTGCCGCCTAGCAGCCGGTCACGTGGCGCGCCGCTACTTGGCGGTGCCCGCCACGGCCTGCTGTTCCATGTGCACTTTGAACCCGGGCATCCATCCATCCTTTCCCTGGAACTCGGTGACCACGTCGTAGGCGTTCTCGCCGCTGCGCTGCCAGCGGCTGCGGTAGACCTGTGTGTTGCCGTTCTCGACGAAGTTCGTGTCCGGGAACACCAGGCTGTCCCTGTCCGCCGACACGGGCCCGCGGCTGAAGCCGCCCTCGCTTTCGATGTACAGGTATTCGATTTGCTTGGTTGAAGAATTCCAGAAGTAGGTCGATTCACCCTGCGCGTCCGGGCGCCCTTCGCCGCGCAGAGTATGCACGTCGCGCAGGAATTTGCCGCCGTACATCCAGCTGAAGCAATGCTCGTCCGTCATTTTGCCGCCCGGGAAGCCGCCCTTCCAGCAATGGCCCGCGAGAAAGGCCAGGGGTTGGTACACGTTCTGCGATTCGGCCGCGAAACTCGGCAGCAGGGGCAGGGGCAACAGCAATAGCGATCCGACTATCTTGCGCACGCGTTCTCTCCTCGAGTGAGACCGTTCATCATTCATGTCTTAAGCCTTTTCTTGGCGGTTCGTGGCGCCGCCCGCTTGCGCGCTCCGGGCGCCGCCGCCTCGGCCAGCAGCCGATCGACATAGCGGCGCAGTTGGCGCACCGAGGCGTCGAAGTACGCGAGGTCGCGAAAGGTGCGCGCCTGCATGACCCCGCCTTCCATGGTGGTCAACACGAACTGCGCGAGATCGCGCCGCTCGGCGTCGCTCGAGAATGGAAGCTTGGCGGCCTGCAAGCACCCATCGATGGCCTCGATCCAGGCGCTGAAATTCTTGACCAGGCGCAGGCGCACGGGCTCGTCGGGTTCATGCAATTCCAAGGCGAGGCTGCCGATGGGGCAGCCGTAGAAGCATTCGGTCTCCACCAGAGAGCGGCGATAGCGGGCGAGCAGCGCAAATATTCTCTCGATCGGATCGTCGACCCCCTGCCACGCGGGATCGAGCAACATGGGCCCAATTCCTTCGTGATAAAGGTCCAGCACCGCCGCCAGCAAATCGGTCTTCCCGGGGAAAAAATGATACAGACTGCCGCTGTTCACTTTGGCCGTCTGCAGCACGTCCGCGATGCTGGTTGAGTTGTAGCCCTTTTCCCAAAATAGCTGCATGGCGGTGAGGACAAGGCGGCTGCGGGTGTCGCTGGGGTCTGGCATTTTTACTTGATTGATCGTTCAACTCAATTTACCCTCCAGCCCGAACCTTGTCAACACTAGCGCTCACCTTCGAGACCTCCTCTTGGCTGACATTTGCGCTGCCGCGGCTCCTACAAACCCTGGTTGGGACAACGGATAAAATTGGGCCCGGACTCGAATTGGAGACGCAAACCGCGGCGGCATGGCAGCGTTAACTCAAATTGACCGGCGAAACTTTCTCAAGCTCTCAAGTCTTGCCGCGCTCACAGGCCTTGATTCTTTCTCCCATACCTCGGCGCAAGCTCCCTCTCCTGAACCCGCCGACCATGTCCTGAGAATTGCTCCCGGCCGCATCGATCTAGGCGGCGGCCACATGGTCTCGACCACGCTCTACAACGGCCAGTTTCCCGGGCCGCTACTACGCTTTACCGAAGGCAAGCGCGTCACGGTGGAGTTCCGCAACGACACCGACATTCCCGAGGTCGCTCATTGGCACGGTCAAGTCATTCCGAGCGAAGTAGATGGTGCGCTCGAGGAAGGCACCCCCGTAATCGCGCCCCACGGCATGCGCCGATACAGTTTCGTGCCACGTCCCGCGGGCCTTCGATTCTTGCACACGCATGTAGCAGCGGGGGCTGACTTGAGCCGTGGGACCTACTCCGGTCAGGCCGCCCCGGTTTACATCGAGCCCAAGTTAAATCCCGGTGCGTACGATCGGGAAGTGTTTCTGGTACTGAAGGAATTCGAACCGTCCTGGCATCACGGCGGTGATATGGACATGGATTTTTTGAGCGGCAATCCGAGCGAGGAATTGAAGCTAATCGGCAAAGCTGCCGATGAAAAGAGCAGGCGCACGCAACAGGAGAAAGGTTTCGAGGCCAGCTATCAATCCTTTTGCATCAACGGGAAAAAGCTTGGCTCAGGCGAGCCGATTAGGGTGAAAAACGGCGAACGAATTTTGTTCCATGTCGTGAACGCGAGCGCCGGCGAGTTGCGCAGTTTGGCGCTGCCGGGGCACTCTTTTCAAGTCGTCGCGCTCGATGGCAACCCCGTTCCGACGCCGGCGAATGTTCCCGTCTTATGGTTGGGCACGGCAGAGCGGATTTCAGCCCTTGTCGAGATGCGCCACCCCGGCGTGTGGGTCCTCGGTGACCTCGACGATGATGACAGGCTCCGCGGGATGGGTATTGTGCTTGAGTATGCCGGACAGAGCGGCGAGCCAAAGTGGGCCAAACCAAGGAAGTACCAGTGGGATTACTCGATCTTTGGCAAACCCAATGCGACGCCGAGCGCACCCGACGAGACCGTCGAGATGCTCATCGTCAAGAACGACGGGGTGCTCGATGGCTTCAATCAATGGACGCTCAATGGTGAAGCCTTCTCCATGTCTTCGATGAAGCCCATTTATACCGTACATCGGGGCCGGCGCTACCGGCTCCAATTGCGTAACGCCAGCGATGACATCCATCCCCTGCATCTGCACCGACACAGCTTCGAGCTCGTGCGCGTAGGCGGCAAGACCACGAGCGGAATCATCAAGGACGTGGTGATGCTCGGTGGGTATCAGGACGCTGAAATCGATTTCGTCGCAGATAATCCGGGACTGACGCTTTTCCACTGTCACCAACAGCTGCACATGGATTTTGGGTTCATGGCGCTGTTCCGATATGCCTGAAGGCAGCACCGATTCAGTGACGCAGTCCCTGCAAATGGACCGCTGATTCTGCTGGCGTTTTGAACCATTGGCGGATCAGCGGTCGTACGCAGCTCAGCGGCGCGCTGTCCGACGTCGCACATCGCAGACGGCGCCGGCTGCAGTGCGTCGCCTTCAAACATATGTGATTGCAATTTTTGCCGCACCAAGGAATGCGGCGTTTTGCAATTCTTCGCGCATTCACTGTCGCATTTTCAGGACGTCTGTGAACTGCATCACATCGACAGGAAAAAAATGCACGCGTATATCGGTGCCCGACACGGACATATTGGTACCGATGAATCAGCGCCGACACTGACGAATCAGCACCGACACTCGCGGATCAGCGCCGACACTCGAGCAATCTCATGGGAGACCAATCGTGCAACACAATCGCATCGTCCAATCGATCACTGCTGTCTGCGTTTTCTCGCTCACGGCGGGTTTAACTCACGCCTCGTCGACCACCCAGGCCACCGATCCCGGCCTGCGGCATACGAACAACGGTCCGCCGCAGCCCCTTCCCGGCCTCGGCCCGGATGAAATGGAATTTTTCAAGGATGGCCTGGCGCGCTTCGCGTTCACCGAAATGGTGAGCGGCGGCAGCGCGGCGCAGGGCACGGGCAACGGCCTCGGTCCGCGCTTCAACTCGAATCAATGTTCGTCCTGTCACCTGTTTCCCACGATCGGCGGCAGCAGCCCGCCGCAAAATCCGTTGATGGCCGTGGCGACCGCAGAGGGCGCCGCGAATGAGATACCTTGGTTCGAGGCGCCGAACGGCCCGGTGCGTGAGGCGCGCTTCGTGCAGTCGTACGGCGTCAAGGATGGCGGCGTGCACAATTTGTTCGTCGTCACGGGACGCAGCGATGCGGGCGCGTGCAATCTCACCCAGCCGAGCTTCCTCCCCGCCGGCAATCCGCTGACCGGCCGGGGCGGCAACCCCAACATCGTGTTCAGAATCCCGACGCCGACGTTCGGCGCCGGCCTCATCGAGGCCATCCCCGACTCGGCGATTCTGGCGAATGCAAGAGCCAATGCCGCGCCCAAGACTCAGGCGGGCGTGCGCGGTCACGCGAATGCAATCCTCGGCGGCAATACCAACTTGAGCGCCAATGACGGCACCATTACGCGATTCGGCTGGAAGGCACAGAACAAATCCCTGCTCATGTTCTCCGGCGAGGCCTACAACGTGGAGATGGGCGTCTCGAACCAGCTCTTCCCCCAGGAACGCGACGAATCGCCTGCCTGCCGCACCTTTGCCGCGACCCCGGAAGACACCAACAACATGCCGGCGGCCGACCCCGCGCCCTCCATGGGCGTGTTGTCGGACATCGAGGCCTTCGCCAACTTCATGCGCATGCTGGCTCCGCCGACACCGGCGCCCAGCACCGCCTCGACCGTGAACGGCCGCAATCAATTTGCCGAGGTCGGCTGTGCTCTCTGCCACACGCCCTCCTTCACCACCGGCCGCGCCATCGCCAGCGGCTCCTCGACGAATCCAAGCCGCGCGTTGTCGAATCAGCCGGTCAATCTATTCTCCGACCTGCTGGTGCACCACATGGGTCAGGGTCTCGCCGACGGCATTACGCAGGGCGCGGCGGGGCCTGATGAATTCCGCACAGCGCCGCTGTGGGGATTGGGCCAGCGGATCTTCTTCCTGCACGACGGCCGGACCAGCAATTTGGTGGCGGCCATCGAGGCGCACAGCAGCGACGGCAGCGAGGCCAACACTGTGGTCCAAAAATTCAATGGATTGCATCAGGGCGATCAGCAGGATCTGCTGAATTTCTTGAGATCCCTGTGAATTAAGGTCGTCCCTGTGAGCGGCGCGGGCTGCGGACGTCAGCGATTCCCCGGACGTCCGCAGCCCGGGAGCGCGCCTGGCTCCCGGGCTACTCGAGGCAGACGACGAGTTTGGCCGAGTGGGTGCGCCAGTTGATGGGAATCACGTAGGAGCGGCTGTGCGGCGCCGTTACCTTGTCGGCCTCGTGCGCGATGACGGTGGGCACCGAGATGACGAAATTCTTGCCGAAGTCGCGTCGCGCGTTGCCCGAAATCGTGTTTGCGACCTCGCCCACCAGGTCCTTGATGTTCTCGTCGCTGGTGTCGGTCTCCTGCATGCGCATCAACAGCACCGTCAGCATGCCGCGCGGCGCCGTGAAATACACGATGCCCTTGCGCGTGCCGGAGATGCCGATGACGCCGGTGTACTCGTACGCCCCCGGATTACCGTCCGTCACCAGATACGGCGATCCAACCGTCGCCGACTGCTGCGCCGATATTTCGAAATAGTTCGTCGCCCCCTCGATGAACGTGCGGATCTCCGCTTCCTTGAGCATCAGGACTCCGACAACAATTCTTCCAATGCGTCATTGAGCTGACGATCGGTGAACGGTTTGCACAGAAAGCCGTTGGCGCCTTTCTCAATGGCGTCCACTGCCGTTGCTTTGTCCGCCAGCGCGGAAACCACCAAAATTAAAACCTTGGAGTTGATCGCCACCAATTCCTGTACGCACTCCACGCCGTCCATCTCCGGCATGGTCAGGTCCATGGTCACCACATCGGGTTTCGTGCGGCGGAATAGGTCCACTGCCTCCCGGCCGTTGCTGGCGGCGCCGACCACCTCCAGACGGGCGATCTGCTGCGAACGTTCGATCCGGCGGCGAATGATGTTCGAATCATCGACGATCATTAGCCGGAGTGAGGGTTTCGCGTCGGCATCCATGGCCACTACGCAGCCTCCGTATCATCCACGCGCTTGGCGGCGTGCGCCATGGTCATCGTCAGCCGGGTGAATTTTCCGGTGCTGGTGGCGACAGAAACCTTGCCGCCCATTTGATTGGTCAGATCGGCGATGAGATTCATGCCGACGCCCCGTCCTGCGTCCTTGGTCGCTGTGTCGAGGGTGGAGAATCCTGCGTGGAACATCAGCGAAAACACTTGCTTGGTATCCAAGGTTTGCGCCTTTTCCGGGGTGATGAAACCCTTCTTCAGCGCCGCCTCCTTGATGCGCTCGGTCGACAAGCCTTGACCGTCATCCTCGACGACGAGCTTGTAGCCGCCGTCATCCAGGGTCTGGAAGGTAAGGCGCACCAGGCCCTGTTGCGGCTTGCCGGCGCTCAGGCGCGCGGCAGGCGGTTCGATGCCGTGCACGATGGCATTGCGCACCGCTTGGACGCCGATGTCCTTGACCGCCCGGCGGTAGTCCTCGGGGATCATGTCGAAGCCGACGCACTTCACGGCGGCTTCCTTGTTGTTTTCGCGGGCGACCCGGGTAGCCAGTTGCTGCAGGGTGGCGGCGAGGCCGGCATCCGCGTTGGCGCTCGGCGACGGCGCCTTCAGCAGGTCCTTCTCTTTCTGCTTCTCCTCTTGAAGGACGTGGGTGACGGTGTGCGCAACGTCGTGCTGCGCAATCTGCAGGCGCGACAGGCGCGACACCAGGTCGCTGACGGATTGCAAATGCGTGAGCAGGTCGTCGAGCTTGATCACCAACGGCAGAAAGTCGTTCCCCGAGAGGCTCGGCTTGTCCCGCAGCGCCTTCAAATCCTCTTCGAAGGCATGGGCACGCGACTCGATGGACGACATGCCGAGCGCGGCTGCCTCGCCCTTGACCGAGTGTACCTGCCGGAACAGGGTATCGAGTTTCTTGCGGAACACGCCCTCTTCGCGGGTCGGCTCGCGCAGCACCGCGTTGATCATCTTCATCGCCGCATTGGAGTCGTTCAAGAACGAGCTCAGCTGCGCGGGGTCGATGTGCAGAATGCCGAGCAGTGTGTCGACCTGGCCTTGGGCCTGGCTCTGCGAGGCCTGCAGTTCCCTGGCCAAATCCACCCGCGCGCTCACATCGGAGACCGACACCAGCACGTGGGTCATTTCGCCGTCGACGCGCACGCGGTGGAAATCGAACTGCAGATAACGCGTGTCGAACTTGCCGCTGCCGTTGTCGAGGTGCACTTCCACCTCGCCCAAAGGATTGATGGTCTTGACCAGCTTCTCGTTGGTGCGTTCGGCCCAGAGGATCTTGACGAACTTCAGGGCGGTGTTCAGGGTCTTTTCCGAGACGATGTTCTTGAGCAGGTTTTCGAAGGCAAGCCCTGCGAAGTCCTTGCGCTGGAACAGCGTTTCCAAGGCGCCGGAATAGGCCGAACCGATGATGAGATCCTGGTCAAGCAGGAACAATCCGTCCTTCACGGTGCGCAGAATGTCGGTGGTTTGCTGCCGTGCCAGGCGCAGGCTGCTTTCCTGCCGTTGCCGCGCGCTCAGCATGACGGTCACCAGGATCACCAGGGCAAGCGCGATCGCGAGGCCCGTGAGCATGACCATGCGCAACTCGGTCGCCGATCGCAAATTGGTCGCCTGCAGTTCGGCCGCGATGGCCGAGAACTCATTGTCGAGCAGCGGCAGCGCATGGCGGCTGGTGCGCAATGCCGCATTGACGTCTCGCTCCAAGGCACGGCCGCTCTCGTTGAGGTTGCTGCCGGTCGATTCGTTATCCAGAAAAGGCACGCCGTGGTATTCCAGTACCGGATTCAACGCCACCTGCTCCCGGGCCCAGCTGTCGAGCAGCATGGCCGAGTGCTTGCCGGCAATCGGTGCACCGGTCGCGCCGGTGTCGGCCGTCAGCGCGAACCAGCTCACCGGCCGTGCCCGGGTCATCTCATGCAGTGCGCCATCGAGCTTGCTGCTCGAGCTGCGCAGCTCATCGAGCGAGTCCTGGATGTAGCCGCGGGCGCCGAGTCGATCGTGCATCGACTCGAGCGCCGCGCGGATCAGGGTCGGATGACGCTGCTGTTCGCCGAGCAGCTTGAGTGCGGTCGAACTTTCCGCCACTTCGCTGGCGAGTTCGAGCCCGGGAACCAGCACGACGGCGACGAAGGCCATGCCGAGGATGACTACCAGCACCAAGAGACCTGCCGGAGTCAGGAGCGGTCTGAAGATTCTGGTTACTCGAGAATTCATGAATTACTCACTCCCGTTGGGACGGCGCCGTCTACAGAGGTTCTGATGGGAGCGCTCACCGCACCCAAATCTTCTAAAAATAGGGTCGCCGTCGGGTAGCGTTCGTCGGGATCCTTGGCCATCAGACGATCGATGATCGGTTGATAGCGCAGCACATGCCGCGGCAGTCGCGGTACCGGCGCGGACCGATGGCCCGCGAATATATCGCTCAAGTTGGTGCCGGTGTAGGGCAAGGTGCCGGTCAGCATCTCGTACAGCACGACTCCCAGACTGTAAAGATCGCCCCGTCCGTCGGGGTCGCGATTGGCGATTTGTTCCGGGCACACATAGTAGGGAGTGCCCGTGCACAGATCCGATCTCGACAAGTCGCTCGCCTCGGTGTGCAGGCAGGCCGAGCCGAAGTCGATCAAGATCAGCCGGTTGTCGTCCGTCAGCATCAAATTGGACGGCTTGAGGTCGCGATGCACCACGTGCGCCGTGTGCAGCACCTGCAGCGCCTCGCCGATCTGGCGCGCGTAATTGAGCGCGTCAGCCTCGCTCACCGGATTCTTGAGGCGGTCGCGCAGGCTGCCGCACGGAAAGTACTCCAGCGCAAGAAATGAGTAGTCGTCGGTGATGCCGAAGTCCAGCACATCGGCAATCGAGCGATGATTCAGCGACGAGAGAATCTGGCATTCGCGCATGAAACGCTGACGGTCGGCATCGGACACGACGTAACGGCCCTTGAGCGTCTGCACCTTGAGCGCCACCGGCTGCGCCAATTCATGGTTGCGGGCCAGGTAAACCGCCGCGGTGGGCGATTCGGCAATGGTCTTCAGCACGCTGTAGCCGGCGATTTTCGGCTGTTGCCGTGTATCGACGGGCGCAGCGGCCGGGACGGCGGCGGCAGGAGGCGCCGGTTCCGCGAGCGGCCGCATGACCTCGGTCAACTCGCCGATCTTGACCGCGTGAATGGGCCAATAGTCATTGGCTCCCAATTTGATGGTGCGCGCGGCATTGCGCTCATCGCCCCCTCGCGCAAAGATAAAAATCGGCAAATTCGGCGCTTGGGCGCGGGTGCGCACCAAACGCACCAGCGGGTCGACCGCATCCTCGCGTGCGCTGAATTCGACGATGAGGAGCAGTGCGACGTAGCCGGCGAGCCGTTCCTGAGTCAGGGAATCGAAGCTCGCGGCATTGATGCAATCGGCATCGAGTTTCGGGAACGCCTTGCGCACCAAGGAGGCCAATCTCAAGCGCAGTTCGAGATCATCATGCACGACCAGGCAGCGGCCGGAGGCGCGCCTGCCGACGGGCATGGTGGGCTCGAGTCGATCGGTGTGTTCGGAGGGCTTATTCATTGGGCGAGCGCGCTACTTCTGGAGCTTGAACGCGATTCGCAACTTGGTGTTTACGGCGATGGGTTTTCCGGCCTGCACCGTCGGCTTGTAGCGCAGCCTCGTGAGCGCGTTCGCTGCGGCAGTATCGAATACGCCCACGGGATTTGAATTCAGCACTTTGACTTTGGTCACCTTGCCCTCCGGCGTGACCGTGTACGAAAGATCGACCCACCCCTCGATGTTCTTGCGCAGCGCCATTTCCGGGTAGTCGAGCTCGATTTGCCGGGTCCGGGTCAAGGTGGCTTCCGGCACATCCGGCGTGGCACCTGATTTCAGTTGTGCCAACCGCTCGTTGAGCGCGCTCAACTCCGAGGTGCTGCCGAGGGTGCCCGCCGTTTGCAGCAGCACCTCGGCGCGCCCGGGTTGGCCGGTGTCGATCGCCACGCGGGCTTGCTCGAGAATCTGTTGTTGAACGGCTGCCGAGATCCGCGGCAGGGCGCTGTTCTTCGGATCCACCTTGCTCAACTGGGTGACGTAAAAGAGCGCGCAGTCGGTCTCGGGCTCGGTGAGCTTGCCTTGCGCGAGACGGGCCTGCGCAAGGTCGAGGTATTGCGGCTGTTCGGGCACGGCGGCGCTCTGTGCGGCGCGTGCGGCATTGAGATCATGCTGCAAACTTGCAGTGGCGGCGACCGAATAGCCCAAGCCATGCATGTCGGTCAACAGCCGGTCCGCGTCGGAAAAATGCCGCTGATCGATGTCCGCGTGCACCAGCTGCGCAAGGCGCTTGTAGATTTCCTGGGATTGAGCCTGCAGCGAGGCGGCGCTGGCACCGGCCGCGCGGGCTTGCGCGAGGTAAAAGGCGGCGCTGTCATTGCGCGGTTCGAGCAATTTGTCCTGCTGCAAGCGCGAGTCGATCAGTTTCACCAGATTCGCCACGTCGGATTCTTCGCGCTTGCGGCGCAGTTCCTCGCGCAACTGTCCGAGTTTCGCGTTGCTGAGCGATTTGCTGCGGGCCGCCTCGTCGATCAGTTGTGCTGCGCGATCGAAATTCTGCGCATTGATGGCGGCGAGTATCTGCGCCGGACCGAACTCCGCCCGCAACGCCGTGATGCGCTCGTCGAGCGCGCCCAGCCGGCTGTCGCCGGCGTTGATGCTGCGGGCGGTCTCGAGAGCCTGCAGAGCGACGTCGAACTTGCGTTCGTCCAAGGCCGACTGCACTCGTGCAAACAAGATCTCCGCCAGACGCTGCAGTCCTTGGCGCGCTTCGCCGTTGTTGGGATCGAGCGCCAGGGCATTTCGATACAATGTCAGTGCGCTGCCTTCGGCCGGATCGATATAGTGCCGCTCCGTCATCGCCTGCTGGGCCTTCTCGATGATCAGATCGATTTTCTCGTCGGCGGCCGGCGCCGGTTTGCCGGTCGGCGCGGGCGCGGGTTGCGGAGCCGCCACGGGAGTCGGCGGAACCGGAGCGTTGCTGTGCCGCATGACAAAGAATGCCGCAGCGCCGGCGGCCACCGCCAGAGTGACGGCGATCGGAATCCATGGAATCTTGCGCGCGCCGGAGGACTCTTCGGTTCCGCCGGGCGCAACGGCCCCGGACTCGCCGAGCAGCGCCACGCGCGCATTGACCTCTTCGTGCGCGTTCTCGACGGCCTGGGTCAGTTTGTCCGCCTGTATGGGTACGGCCACATGAGCGACCACTTGCCGAAGCGCGATGGCGCTGGTCCAGGTGTGTGCACTGCCCACCTCGTCGAGCGCGATCACGGCGAAGCGCGGCGAGTGCAATTGCAGGCGTGACAAGGCGGCGGCAGCATCCGCGTGTCCCCGTGCATCCATCAGCACGATGGCAGGCTGTCCGGACGTCGTCGTGGAGATCAATTCGTCGATGGTGTCGACTTGCTTGAGAACCAAATCCGGGCCAAAGTTGCCGCCGACCTGCGGCCACAATTGATCGTCGCCGGTGACCAGCAGGACCGAGAGCTTGGCTCTCTTGGGCGCGGGCGCACTTTTACGCGCCGCGGGATCCATCGCCGCGGACTCACTCTTTTTAGTTGCGCTCTGCACCGATACCCTCCGCCAGTCCCTATCACCGCAGTTTTTGCTGCACCGCAATTCACATGCTCTCGCGGCGTCGAACGATCATCGCCGCGCATGCAAGATCCTCATGCAAATAGGGATTTCGCGAGTTGGCTTGGATCACATTTTGGAGGCCGCCGGTGACCAAACTGAGGTGGACGCCGGGCGCGAAATCGCCAAGGTGAGAACCACTTCGCATATGGATGCAAAATCAGCCCGGCCGGGGACACCGGGCGCCGGCCCTTAACTGCGCCGCCCGGTGCCTATATGATCGAGCCCCTTCTGCTAACCCATTAATAAAAAAGGGACAAGATAAGATGCGAGCTTCACACCGGTGGCTTAGAGCCGCCACTCTGCACTGCACTCTGCTTGTGGCTGCCGCTCATGGCGCCCACGCCACGCCGGCCGCCCGTGTCGAGGTGGACGCACGCGAGGCGCCGCGCGGGATCGAGCACGTACATCTGGTATTGCCGGTGAGACCCGGCAAGCTGACGTTGCTCTACCCGAAATGGCTGCCCGGCGAGCATGCACCGGACGGTCCGGTCGCCGGCATTTCGGGACTCAAGTTCTCGAGCAAGGGACAAACCATCGCCTGGCAGCGCGATCTCGACAACATGCATGCCTTTCATCTCACCATCCCGTCCGGTGCGGCGGAGCTCGACGTGGTGTTCGAGGTTGACGCGGTGCCGGGCGCGACCGACAACAATGCGCTCCGCACCAGCACCGAATCGCTGTCCCTGATTCTTTGGAACCAATTGCTGCTGTATCCCGCGGGAGTGCAGTCGGACGACCTGCAGTACACCGCGAAACTTCGTCTGCCTGCCGGCTGGGAATTTGGTACGGCCCTGCCCCGGGTCAGTACCACCGCAGACATCACGCAATTCGCCCAGGTCTCGCTCACCACATTGATCGACTCGCCGGTGCTGGCCGGCCGTCATTTCAAGACCCTGGAATTGGGCGGCACGCCCGCGGTGTACATGCATTTGGCGGCCGACAGCGACGCCGCACTCGATATGCCGGCGGCCACCGCGGCGCAATTTCGCAAGCTGGTGCAGGAAGCGACCGCGCTGTTCGGCGCTACGCACTACAACGAATACCATTTTCTCTGGACCTTGAGCGATCAAATCGGCTTCGAGGGCATCGAGCATCATCAGTCGAGCGACAATCGCAGCAGCGAGCGCTCGCTGATCGACGACGACATGCGGCACAGCCGCAACATCTACGAACTGCTGCCGCATGAGTACACTCATTCCTGGAACGGCAAATACCGTCGGCCCATCGGGCTCGCCACCGGCAACTACGACGCCCCCATGCGCGGCGACTTGCTGTGGGTGTACGAAGGGCTCACGGAATACCTCGGCATGGTGCTGAGCGCGCGCAGCGGTCTTCTGTCGATCGCGGATGCGCGCAATTCCTGGGCCGAAGCCGCGGCCTGGCTGCAGACGCGTCGCGGGCGCGATTGGCGCCCGCTGGCCGACACCGCCGTCGCCGCGCAACTGGGCTACACCCAGTCTTTGGGTTGGCGCCAGCGAACCCGCGCCACGGATTTCTATGTCGAGTCGGCGATGCTGTGGTTGGAGGCCGATACCCTGATCCGCGCCGATACCCACGGCGCCAAGAGCCTGGATGATTTCTGCCGGCTTTTCCATGGCGCGCCGAGCACGGCTCCCAAAGTGGTTCCCTACGATTTCAACGATGTGATCAAGGCGCTCAACACCGTGATGCCCTACGACTGGCGCGGCTTCTGGACGGATCGGCTCAATCGGGTGCGGGCGGAGGCGCCGCTCGAGGGCCTCCGCGCCGGCGGATGGCATCTGACCTTCGACGCCGAGCCCTCGCCGGTCGAAAAGGGAGAATCCGTGGCCTCTAAATCCACCAGCCTCTACTATTCGCTCGGAATTTCCCTCAAGGACGAAGGCGCGGCCATCATCGATGTGGTGCCCGGAACGCCGGCCGACTCGGCGGCTCTGGCGCCCGATTCAAACGTGATTGCCATCAACGGCCGAAAATATTCCAAGGATGTTCTGGAGGATGCGCTCAAGGCAGGTGGCACCGAGCCGCGCGTAATCGACTTCCTGATACAGAAGGACGACACCTTTAGAACGGTCGAGGTGCACTATGCGGGCCACGCGCGCCATCCGCGCTTGGAACGTGATTCGGGTGTCGCTGACCTGCTGACCCCGATCTTAAGCCCCCGCACGTGAGCTGCGGTCGGCATGCGGCCTGAGGTCTGTGCGCGGCCGGGCAAACGACAGGCACACGGTGCGGGAGCGGACCATGCCCCGGGACGCGCTGCCTCGCAGGTGTGGGGTGCGCCAAAACACCGCGTTGTCCCGCCGCACCAGATGGCCTCGAACGTGATGCAGCCGCGGCGATTGCCGGCCACTCTGCTCGGTGCCGCTCGAGTCGTGCGCGCGCACAGCGTCGAGCGAGGCGCGCACTTCGATGTGATCGAGCAGCGGTACCCGCCCACGCGCCAGCCGCTTGCGGTTGATGGCCATGCGTGTCACCGGTATGGAGCGGGTGGCGTCCTTGGCGGACAACAATAGAAAGAAGCCGAGCAGCATGGGTACGTCCCGCGCCACCGCCGCCACCGACTCATGCACCACGTGTCGCTGCGCCTCGGGGTCGGCGGCCGCGGCTCGATAGTAGGCGGCCCACCGATCATCGAAGCGAAATCGCACTTGATCGAGCAGTGAACTCATGGCGGAATCCTTCGCATCCATGAGAGCGGCATAGCCACCCGCCAGTACACCGGCAATATCCGAGGGGTATGGATGCTGGCCGCGCAGGTCGATGTGCGTTTCGAGCGGCGACATGGTCACCTCGCCGTGCTCTTCGGCCGCGGCGTCGGCCCAAAAAGTCCTTAGCGCCGCGCGCAATCCGTCCGTCGATGCTTGCAAGAAAACACCGACCCGCCGGCCCGATGCAGCGCTGTCGTAGGATGCGGATGCATTCGTGTCGTAAATCACCTTCTTGTGAACTTCATCGTTCCATTCGATCCAGAGCTGCGGCGCGGGCACGCGCAATAGATCCAAGCACCCCACCAGCCGGGCGCCGTCGGCAAACGCCAATTCTGCGCTCGCGCGCGTGAGATCATCGTCGAGCACATATCGCAGCGGGCAATCGGCGACCCGCGATGCGAACGCGCCGGGACCCGTGACCTCGAAAAGGGTCGATGGCATATGGTCGAGAACCAGACGCAAGGGCCCGTGACAGCCGGCAACTCTATCGAGTAGGCGCATTCGCGTATGAAACACGCCTGCATGCAGCCGCGTCCGCCGTCGAGCATCGAGATCGTCCCGCTCGTCGACGGTTTCGTCCCGTGCGAGGCGGGTCCGCGGGCCGTCGACGATATCCTGCGTTAAGATCACAGCTTTGGCGTATGAATAGAACATTGCGAACTGCGCAGCGGGTGGGGTTCGGCGTGCTGCTGGGCGTACTGGCGGCGGCCAGCATCGCTCGGCGCGGCGACTATTCGGCGACGGGCGGAGCACGTCCGCAATATCCGGCATCGACCGGCGGCTGCGCCGGCCGCAGCGCGAACCATCGCCTCGATTTCTGGCTCGGCGATTGGCTCGCGTACGCCGGAGGCGCGCTGGACGGCACCAGCCACATCGTTTCCATTCTGGGCGGCTGCGTCATCCAAGAAGAGTGGACCGACATCAGCGGATACCAGGGCAGAAGCTGGTTCTACGTGGATCCATCGACCGGGCGCCTAAAACAAATCTGGCTGACGAGCCACGCTGAACAGGTGGGCGGCACTTTGGAGAAAGCCGAACTGCCGGGCGGCACCCCCGGATCGGTACGATTTCAAGGCGCGCTGATGGAGGATTCCGGCAAGCGCGTGCTCGACAGGACCACATTGACTCTGCAACCCGACGCGACCGTGCGTCAGGTGATCGAGATATCCAAGGACGACGGACGCACCTGGAGCGTGAAGTACGACGCCATCTATCGGCACAGCCACGCTTCAGCTCATTGAGCAGCGAGCCTCCGGCCTGTTGCATTGCAGATGGTCCTGGTATATGCAGGAGCCATGACTGCATTTCCGTCGCTCCCCGATATTCGGGCAACGCAGGCTTTGCTGAGCGGACTCATCCGGCCGACCCCCTGCCTTGAAATCGGCCCGGGCGAGTTGATCAGTGATACGGCCTTCAGTTCGACCCTCGTGTTCAAACTCGAATTGTTGCAGGTCACGGGCACCTTCAAGCCCCGCGGGGCGCTGAGCGTCATGCTCAACCTGTCGGAGTCAGAACGCGCTCGCGGGGTGACCGCGGTGAGCGCAGGCAATCATGCCGTCGCCGTGGCCTTTGCGGCCCGCGCGCTCGGCACCACCGCAAAGATCGTCATGATGAAGAGCGCCAATCCTGCGCGCGTACAACTAGCTCGCGCCTATGGCGGCGAAATCGAATTTGCGCCGGATGGACCCAGCGCGTTCGCACGAGTCAAGGAGATCGAGTCGCAGGAAGGCAGAACCTTCGTCCACCCCTTTGAAGGCCCGCGCACGGTGCTCGGCACGGCGACGGTCGGCATCGAGCTCTGCGAGCAAACAAAACCCCTGGATGCGGTGGTGGTCGCCGTCGGCGGCGGCGGCCTCCTGGCGGGGGTGGCGGCGGCGGTGAAGCTGCGCAATCCGGGCACTCGCGTGTATGGCGTCGAACCCCAAGGTGCGGACTCCATGACGCGGAGTTTCGCGGCCGGGCACCCCGTCACCCTACCCTCGGTGTCAACGATCGCAGACTCGCTCGCGCCGCCGATGGCAACGCCCTATACCTATTCAGTGTGCCGCGAATTCGTCGATCAAATGACCTTGATTGACGATGACGCCATGCGCACCACCATGGGCATCCAATTTCGCGATCTGAAATTGTGCGTGGAACCGGCGGGCGCCGCGGCGCTTACGGCGGTGCTGGGGCCCCTGCGGGCCGAACTTCAGGGCGGGCAGCGCGTCGGCGTGATCGTTTGCGGCTCGAACATCGACCTCGCCACGTTCTGCTCTCAGGCCGGGAAACCGCCGGCGACGGCCGAGTCGAGCACCGACAGCGGCAGAGCGCCCTGACCGAGTACGGCATCATGAAAGTCTTGGATCCGGTAGTTGCGGCCATGCGCCCGCTGATAGCGCTCGCGCAGCCCGCGCATCGTCAGCAGTCCGATCTTGTAGGCGCAAAGCTGCGCAGGATCGGCGGCGGAGCGTAGTACGACGGCATCGGTGAGGGCGGCCCCCGCGCCCGTCTCCTGGCTGAAGAACTGCCGCGCTTTGTCCAGCGTCCAGCCATGCAGATATACGCCGGTATCGAGCACCAGCGTCGCCGTCGAGTACAATTCCATGCGCAATCGCGCGATTCGAAACAGCGGCGAATCCACCAGGCCCACGCTTTCGGGCAGCGATTCGGAATATTTGGCCCAGCCTTCCATGTAGCCGTCGAACAAGATGGCCCGCCGAAAAGCGGGCAGCGGCAGCTCCTGGGCAAGCGCCAACTGCACATGGTGCCCCGGCCAGGTTTCGTGAAAGCACACCAGCGCGCTCTCGCACCGCGGCGCGGCCAACGCCTGTCTCAGGTTCAACCAGAATACGCCGGGCGATCTCTCTCCCGCTTGCGGTGGAACATAGTGGCTGTGCTGGGACCCTTCCTGTTGCGGTTGAATGGGCCGCACCTCGGCTATCGCGCGCGGCCAGAGATTGAACAGCGGCCGCAGGGCGATCTCTGCATCGGCGACGTGCCTGCGGCATTGCTCCAGTGCCTCGACCCGGCCGCGCTCTCCGTCGGGATAGCGGTCCTGTGCAGCGAACGCTTCGAAGGCGCCGGCCGGCGGCAGATCGATACCGATCGCCTTGAACTCGGTCTGCAGCAGGGCTTGCACTCGACGCAGTTCCTCCCGGCCCAATTGATGCGCATCTTCAGGTGCAATGGCCGCGGTCGTGTGGCCCGCGAAGCGCCAGCGATAGAAGGCCTGCGTGTCCATACCCGCCGTCGACCGTTCCGCCGCTGCGTGCAATGTCAGTTCCTGCAGCAGCAACTCGTAGCCGGCGGCGATGTCGCCCCCGATCAGTCCCGCTGCCCGCTCGAGCAGCAGTGCGCGTGATCGCTTCGCGATCTGCTCGGTCCCCCTTGCCAGGGTTCGGTAAAACAAGTGCTGCTGCGGCCGTTCATGGACTGCGTCTCGCAGATCCCGCAGCGCTCTGTCGAGCACAGGGCGTGGACCGGTACATCCACGAAGACGCCTGTGGCGGAGCGTCTCCGTCGCGTCGTGTATCGCGGACGGCAGCCGCGACAATCGTTCCACGTAGCACTCGGCCTCTGCATATGCGCCGAGCGGATGATCGCGTGCGAACATTTCGACCGCCACCGCATGTATGCCTGTTAAATGCGTCAGCGGCTCCACCTGCTCGCCGAGCCTGCGGCCGGCACGGCCATAGAAGCGGTTGAGGAAGCCCTCGTCCAGGAAGAATCGCAGCACTTGTCGAGTCAGCCCATCGGCGGGAGTGTCTTGCGCCGCGGGCATGCCTTCAAGCTCCGCTGCCCAGGCATCCATGAGGCGCGCTCTGCGGTCGGCGCCCTCTTCGGAGAAATCGGGAAATCCGGCCCCGGGTAATCCCTGTCCCGAGACTGAGGATATTCCGAGATTGAGCGCCAGATCCGGCGCCTCCGTGAGAATTCCGAACAGGACGCGGTCAGAAAAGGACTCTAGCGGGCTCTTCATGGCGGGATCACAAGCGCGGGGCGGGATCACAAACGCGGGGTGGGATCACGAGCGCGGGCCTCCCAATTTCGGCCCGCGGAACAGCTTCGCCAACTTCATGAGATTGTGGTCGCGCCACAGGCGGCGCCGCGCCACGTCCGCTTCTCCCGGCAACTCGGCGCGCCGCCATGATTCCACGGCGCTGATTGCCCGCGCCGACCAGGGTCGATCCACGCGCATGGTGTCGAGGATGGACCGGTAGACGCCGCCGAACTTGGTCGCGTAGTCCATGAATCCCTTGGGCGCATTAAGCTCCATGGTCTCGAACGGCCCGACAAAGGCCCAGCGTAGTCCGAGACCCTGGCTCATGCACAGATCGAGATCCGCCGGGGCGATCACGCCCTCCTCCACCAGTGACAGTGCCTCGTTGATCACCGCCGCCTGCAATCGATTGACCGCGAATCCCACCACCGGTTTACGAATCAGGACGGGCGCCTGACCGAGGCCGATCAAGAGCTCACGCGTGCGTTGCAACGTCTGTTCGCTGGTCCAGCGCGTCGGCACCAGTTCGACCAGCGGAATCAGATGCGGAGGGCTGAACGGATGCGCAATCAGGCAGCGTTCGCGATGATCGACGTCCGATAGGAATTGTTCCGGCGGAATCGTCGAGCAGGAACTTGCGAGAATGACGTCGGGGCCCGCGAGGCGGTCGAGTTCCATGAACACCGCGCGTTTGGCGTCGGATATCTCGTGCACGCTCTCCTGAACATACTCGGCGCCGGCCACCGCCTCCCGCATGGTCGCGCAGAAGCGCACCCGGCGGAGCAGTGCCTGCGCGGAGTCGATCATGCCTTCCTGTTCCAGCAGCTGCAGGTTCTCGAGCACGGCGGCGGCGGCACGCTCCCGCGCCTGCTCGCTTTCATCGTAGACCCGCACCTCGTAGCCGGCGTTCGCAAACAATATGGCCCAACCGCGGCCGATCAGCCCACAGCCAATGAGGGCAACCGGCCGGCTCACGGGCTCATCCCCACGACCCGCCACAAGATGAGGACGGCGACCACGCTGAGCCCGGAGGCTGCGATCAACACCCCGTGGCCATATGCCGCAATGCTGAGCGACCGATCCCGCGGCACCACGAATCTCACCGCGCTCAAGAGCAGCATGACCGCCCCCAAGTACAATCCCACGCGCCACAGTGTCGGCAGGACTATCGATCCTTCGACCACGGCGAGCTGGGTGCCGAATTGCCACTCGAGCAGCAGGCCGGCAAGCACCAGGAGGTAGCCTATGAGAGCGACCGCCGCAAGGCGCCGCAGGCGAGCCGGTGTACGGACGCGCAGCCGTGCCAAGGCGCTCACCAATCCCAACGTTGCCGCAAGCAAGAGCGGGACAGTCCACAGCGGCGACTCGAGCGCGCGGGTTTTGCGAAAAACGCCGGGGCTGAGTCCAATAGCGACGAACCGGCCGACCGGCAGTTCGGCAAACGCCAGCCGCAGGCCTTTGGCATCCTCATAGAGGTAGGAACCCACGCGGTGAAAGGGCCCCAAACCCGCAGCGCCGATCCCGTCGCTGCCCATGCGGACGACATCGACGCCGCCGAACCACGATCCCACGCGCAGCGCGAAACTCCGCGTCTTGCTCTCGGTGGCAAGATAATGGCCGAGAAAAGGCTCGATATCGTCCGCAACGCTCGTCGCCGCACCCGCCGCCGCACCCGCCGCAGCGCTCGTCGCCGCGCTCGTCGCCGCGCTCGTCGCCGCGCTCGTCGCCGCGGCAGCACCCGCGCTGCTTCGGGGCCAGGTGGCGGGGATGAATTCGCCCGCGAAGTGTTGAGTCAGCATCTGCAGGGGCAACATTGCGGCCTTCGAAGCCGGCTCAACGCTGAGATCCCGCAACGCGCGGATGGTACCCAAGAGGCTGTAGTCGAATGCGCCGGGTTCTCCGCCGAGGAAGCAGACGAACATGCCGACATCGGCGTCGCGATAAATCGTCATGATCGAGCTGAATCCCGGCATGGAGCCGCCGTGTGCGTATTCCAATCCACGGAGCTCTTCGAACTGCGTGAACGAGCGGGCCATGCCGGGCAGCCCCGCACGAAATCGATACGTGTCGAAGTCGGTCAGCGCGCGAAACGCGGCCGGGGACAGCACTTGTCGGCCGTCCAGTGTTCCGCCGTTCAACAAGAGCCGCATGTAGCGCCCCATATCCTCACCTGAGGCCGCAACGCCGCCCGCGCCGCGCAGACCATCGCGGTACAGCCAGTAGGGACACTGCCTGACGGCGCCGGCCCCTTGCACCACATAGCAGCGGGCGAGGCGCGCGTCGCCATCCGGAGGTCTGCCCTGCACTGCCGTCGACATTCCCGCCGGCTCAAACAGACGCTCGCGATACAGTTCGGAAAATCCTTTCCCGGTGACGTCGCGCAGAACCAAGCCGATGAGTCCGTAGCCCTGATTGTCGTAGCCCGTGACCCAACCGGGCGCGCCGATCGGCCTGAGTCGCCGGCCGAGTTCACCCGGCAGCATTCGCGTATCGCCGTCGATTGGAACGAATAAGCCGGTTAGGTCCGCATCGAAGCCGCCGCGGTGACCCAGCAACATCCGCAGCGTGACCTTCGGCCCCGTCACCTGTGCGGTCTTGAGGTAATGGTTCACGTCCTCATCGAGATTGAGCACTCCCTCATCGATGAGCTGCGAGGTGATCAACGCCGTCATGCTCTTGCCGATCGAGGCGATGTCGAGCAGCGTCGCGTCGGTGCGCAAGGGCACGGCCCGCGCGATGTCGGCGACGCCATAGCCCTTCGACAAAATCACGCGGTCGTGCCGCACGATGACCACGACCGCACCGGGTACACCCGAGCGCCGCAATGCCGGCGCCACCTGAGCGTCGATCCACGCTTCTACCCGCGCGGGGTCGATCGCGGGCGGCTCGGCTGCCACGGCCGGCTCGGCTGCCACGGCCGTCGACCCCGCCGCGGCCAACGCGGCAGCCAAGGCGGCGCTCAGGGCGAAAGCAATGGTCACGGCCCCTCTATGCCGCGGCACTGGCACGCGCCCACACGGCATCGCGGAATGCGGCGAACAGCGCCTTGTACAACGCATTGGCCTCCGTCCCCCACTCGGGATGAAATTGCACGCCGACTGCGAAGCTGCGCGCCGACTTGACGCTCAGGGCTTCGACGGCGCCGTCGTCGCTCACTGCCTCGACGAACAGCGCACCGGCCACCCGGTTGATGCCCTGAGTGTGCGCCGTGTTGACGCGAATGCGGCGTTCGGGAACGAGCGACGCGAGCACGCCGCCCGGCGTGATTTCGATGTCGTGGGCCGGAGCGAACTGCGCCGCCAACGGCAAGCTCTCGTTCGGCCGATGGTCGTCCTTGCCCGGCGCTGCGTGCAGCACTTGATGCAGAGTGCCGCCGAATGCCACATTGAGCTCCTGCATGCCGCGGCAAATGCCGAAGATGGGGACCGAGCGCTCCAGCGCCGCCCGGATCAAGGGCAGCGTGACGGCATCGCGCTTTTGGTCGTAAAACCCTTCAGCGGTGGTCACCGCTTCGCCATAGGTCGACGGATGCATGTTTGAAAAACTGCCGGTCAAGAGCAGGCCGTCCATGGAATCCAGTAGTTCAAGCGCGTTGGCCGTATCTGGCAGGCCGGGAATGGTGAACACGGTCGCGCCCACGTTCTCCCGAACGGCGCGCAGATATTGATGAGCGGTACCGTGAAATTCCATCGCATGCTCGAGCAGCCGGACAGAGGCCGGGATTCCGACTATGGGTTTGGGCTGCGGCACGAACTATTCCTGCCACACGGCACGGCAAACCCGCAACAGGTTTTCGCCCAGTACCTTGCGGATATGTACCTCGGCGTATCCCCTTTGCAGCATCAATTCGGTCAGTTCCGGCAATTGCTCGGGGGAGGCGTAGCGAAACCCCGCCCAGCCGGGATCTTGCGCCATCGGCCACTCGTCGGCCCGGCCGCGCACCCAGTCAGAAAGAGTCGCGGGCTCGAATACCATGTCGAGACCGAGGCCGACGTGGTCGATGCCGGCCACTTCCGCCATATAGTCGATGTGACGAAACAGCGTGTCGTTGGAGCAGGCAGCATCGCCCAAATATTCGCTCGAACCGGACACCCCCACAACTCCGCCCGTCCGGGCGCAGGCACGGATTTGATCGTCCTTGAGATTGCGGAACGAAGGACAGAGAGAAAACGCGTTCGAATGGCTGAACAGCACCGGCTTCGTCGCCACTGCCATGGCGTCGAGTGAGGTCCGGTGACCGGTATGGCTCAAGTCGAGCAGCATGCCCACGCGCTGCATTTCGTTGACCAGTTGGCGGCCGTAGGGAGTCAGACCGCGGTCCTCGCTGTCCGCACAGCCTCCGCCGGCGGAATTTTGCTTGTTGAAGGCAATGAGGGTCTGGCGGATTCCAAGATCGTAGAACAGCTCGATCGCCGAGGGGTCGCGTTCGAAGCAGCGTGTTCCCTCGAAGTGCAGAATGATGCCAAGGCGGTTTGTGCTGCGCGCCAATTGGATGTCCGAGACGCGGCGCACCAGCACCATGCGGTCCTCGCGTTCGCGCAATTGCCGTCTCGCCCACGCGCAAAGCGTGAAGGCCTGGCTGATATTGTGATTGTCGCCGGCAAGCGTGATGGACACCACGTCGACGCCGGCCTCGTGAAAGCGCCGCAGCGCGTCCCAGGAATTACCGAGTTCGATTTCGCCGGGCAAATTGATGGGAAATACGTTGTCCCACACCAGTGCCGATCGCTGCAGCGCTGCGGCGCGCGGCGACACCGGCCAGGCCTGCGTACGCATTGTGTTGCCCCGCGCTAAGCCGCGTCGACTACTTGAATCCGACGCCGAACTTGATGCCTATGGTCCGCGGACGCGTCTGGTAGACCTGATCGAGCCCGGCCGGATCGTAGTTGGTAAAGCTCGATCCGAAGCGGTTGAACAGGTTGTCCGCGTACACCGCGGCGTTCCAATGCCTCGCCTCCACGCCCGCCCGCAGATTCACGATTCCGTAGCCGCTGGCATAGTTGCTGGCCGGTTGATCCAGGGGAATGTTCGGCAAATTGTCGAACGAGCCATCGCGATAGCTGAAATCCGCCCGCACCGAGCCTTGCAGATTTTCCGGCAAGGGGAATGACTGGACGATGCCTGCGTTCATCGTGTACCGCGGAACATTGGGCATTCGCGATCCGGCGGGAGCATTCTGAAAAGAATCGTCGATTTTCGCGTCAATGTAGGAGCCGCCCAAACTCACGCGCAGATTCCCCGTTACCAGCTGTTCGAACTCCACTTCGACACCCTTCGAGGTGGCGCTGCCGGCGTTGGTGACGAATCCGAGCGCGGGGTTCGACGGTATTCCGTCGATCTGCAAATCGCTCCACTTGATGTAGAACAGCGAAGCGTTCAGCTCCGTGCGACGCTCGTTCCACTGCGACTTCATGCCGAGCTCGTAGGCCCAGGCAGAGTCCGACTTGTAGGTGGGCTGAAAATTCGGATCCTGGACCACATCCACGTTGACGCCGCCGGAACGAATACCCTTCGACACGGAGGCGTAGTACATGAGGTCCTTGTCGACCGTGTACTTCAACGCCAGCTTGGGCGAGAAGTCGCTCTCGTCGCCCTCGTTGCCGCTGAACGAGCTGCCGAGTCCGGCAATGGTGGTCAGCGTCGATGCGGACAGCTTTTCCCACAAATAGCGGGCGCCCGCGGTCAACATCCAGGCGTCGGTGAACTTGTAGCCGACTTCGCCGAACACCGCGGTCTGCTTGTCGCTGGTGTCGAACTGTATGGTCTCGCCGAACGCGGACAGATCTGCGAATTCATTCAAATCCGTTTTCTTCCAGTACACCCCCGCCGTGTACTCCCAGCGGGAGCCGGCTGCGGACACCAGGCGCAGTTCGGTGCTGTAGGTCTTGTAGGGACTATCGAGCACGAACGAAAACTGGGTGGCGGGCACGTAGGGATTGAGGTTGCCGTCCTCGAAGGTGAGCCCATCGGGATTGTCATGGATGGTGGTCCTGTTATAGCCCGACACCGACTCCAGGGTCGCGAATTTAAGGTCCCAGCGCAGATCGAGCGAGAGCTGGCTGGCCTCATAGGTGGTCAGGGACGGGATAGACACCACGGTGATGTTCTTGCTGCCGTAGCCGGCGGCCTCTCCCTGCTGCGGCGTGTCGAACGACTCGACCCCCATGCGGAACGCCTGGTAGTACCAACGCAGCGTCGCATCGAAGTCGCTGCTGGCGATCCATTTCAACGAGGTTCTCAGTCCCTTGTCGTCCTGCCAGTTGGCGCCTTTCTTGTCGAGCAGCGGCGCATCGATCCAGCCGGAATTTTCTCGCGTCAAGGCAACCACCCGCAGCGCCAGCACGTCCGAGATCAGCGGAATGTTGACCATGGCGTTGACGGCGTAGCTGCCGTCGGCGTGATCGATGCTGAAATATTCGACGTCCGCCTTGGCATCGAATCCGGAAGGGTCCGGGGGATTGGTGATGACCTGAATCAGACCGCCCACGGCGCCTGCGCCATAGAGCGTGCCCTGCGGTCCTCGCAGCACCTCGATGCGTTGGATGTCGAAGAGCTTGGGATCCGGGCTTTGGAAATTGAGTTCCGTTGAAATTCCATCGAGGTAGTAGCCGACCGTCGGCACTCCGTTGATGACCGAAAGACCGCGGATGGCGATGTCGTTGCGTCCATTGCCGCGCTCGGCAAAGGTCAAGCTCGGCACTTCGCGCGCATAGTCGACGAAGCTGTCGGCGCCCATGTCGCTCAACTGCTTGCCGGTGAAGGCGGTCACGCTGATGGGAATATCCTGGATGCGCTCCGAGCGCTTGGTCGCGGTGACGATGATCTCTTCGAGTTCCGTATCCGAGGCCGTGACCGCAGCAGCCCGGCTGCTCGTCGCGCTCCCGAGGTACAGGCCCGCACAGGCCGACAGCGGCAGCGCAATCGCCCAGGCAGGTTTTACCCATTTAGCAATCATGATTGTTCTCCCAACGCGTCGAGTTGGCGGCTCGGCCGCCGAGGTGCGCGAGCCCAGTTTAAACACGCTTTCGCAAAAATTCAATCTATGGTCTAGCGTACTGAATCAATATTCAGCAAATCGGCGGCTGCCAGAACGCGCCGCGCCCTGCGCGCGATGGCCTCGTCGACCATGCGGCCATTGACCGCGCCGACACCCTTGGCGTTCTCGGCAAGAATTGCGCAGGCCTCGGCAATGGCCTGGGGAGTCGGCGTCAGCGCCGAGTTGATGGGGCCGATCTGCGCCGGGTGAACCGCGCACTTCGCGGCAAAGCCGAGCGCGACCGAGCGCGCCACCTCCTGTTGCAGCCCCTCGCCGTCCCGCAAGTCGAAGAATGGCGCGTCGATTGCCAGCACCTGGGAGCGCGCGCAGGCGGCAACGAGGGCCGACCGCGAATACAACAACGGTTCCCACGCCGTATCGGCGCCGAGATCGGCGGCCATGTCGGCCGCGCCGAACATCAGGGCGGCGAGCCGGGGCGTCGCCGCGGCAATTTCATCAACGGCGGCGAGGCCGTGCGCGCTCTCGATCTGTGCGACCAGGCCGGCGGTCTTGCCCGCGGCCGTGAGCAGGCGGTCCAGCAACTTGAGATGATGGGCCGACTCGGTCTTGGGCAGAATCAAGAAATCCGGTGAAATCCCGGAATCGAGCACTGCGCGCAGGTCCGCGGCGCCCGCCCCTGTCTCCGCACCATTCATCCGCAGCGCCAGGGCGAGCCGGCCCGGAGCGGCGCTTGCCCGATAGTGAAGCGCCGCGGCACGCGCTCGATCCTTGTCGGCGGGCGCCACCGAGTCCTCGAGATCGAGGATGAGGACGTCCGCCCCCACCGAGGCAGCTTTGCCGTACCGCTCGGGCCGGGTCGCCGGCGTGAACAGCCAGCTGCGCAGCGGCCGCGATGTGTTCAGAGTCATGGACTGCACTCCTTCGAACTGGTTGGCGCATCGTCGAACGTCGCTTCGGCACTGGTGCAGA
Source organism: uncultured Gammaproteobacteria bacterium (assembly GCA_963811115.1). Classification (GTDB taxonomy): domain Bacteria; phylum Pseudomonadota; class Gammaproteobacteria; order Steroidobacterales; family Steroidobacteraceae; genus Bog-1198. Next base: position 246,042 of record CAWEQB010000012.1, on the reverse strand, counting down.
TCCGGCCATCATTCCGTATCTGGAGCTTCACGGCCGACCCTTCCCGCCACCCTTCCAGCTGCAGCGGTTCGCCCGCGATCAGCGGCTGATGGCCGCGATGGCGGAAACCGGCGAGGCGGCGGCCATCGCTCAGGCGGGCTGCGAGATTCGACAGCAGAATCGCCTGCAGCGGTCCATGCACCACAATGCCCGCGTACCCTTCTTCCTGCCGCGCATAGCGCTCGTCGTAGTGAATGCGATGAGCATTGCCGGTAAGCGCCGAGAAGCGAAACAACAGCGTCGAATCGGGCACCACAATCTCTGTCGTCGCCTCCGCCGGCGCCGGCGCCGGGGCCGGCGCGCGCGGACTCTGCGTCTTGATCGCCTCGCAGTAGACGAGGTCCTGTTCTTCAGAGATCACGAGACCCGAAACCCCGGAAATGCGGTGTTTGACCGTCACCAAGACCAATCGACCGCTCGACCCTGCACGTTCCTCGACGCTTTCCACCGTGCTGAGGCGCGTCGCGGTATCGCCGGCGAATAGCCTTGCATGGAAGACAATCCGGCTGCCGCCCCAGACTCGCCGCGGCAGCTGCACCGGCGGTAGGAAGCCGCCGCGCGCCGGATGCCCATCCCTGCCGAGTTCTGGTGGGCTCTTCCAGTCTTGAAACAGCATCCAGTGCCACAGCGGCGGGAGCGCGCCATCGGCCGGGACCGGACATTGCAGCGTTGCCGCCATCCGCTCGATGGCCTCTGCCCGCACGACGGCGTCGCGCCGCTCGGATTTGCCGACGTAGTCGGCGTAGGTCAAGTTGACTCTCCGTGCCGAGGTTGACCGAACTCCGCTCGAATCGCCTCGGAGTGCTGGCCGAGAGCCGGCACCGGTCCCAAGGGACGTGCGGCCGAACTGCTTGACACCGACGGCGCCGCCACCATGGCCGGCCCCTCAGGTGTCGCGATTTCCACGGTCCGCAATGCGGGATGTCGGGCGAGGCCGCCGACATCGTGCACGCACCCATAAGCCGTGCCGCCGGCGCGAAGCCGCGCAGTGGCCTCACCTCGGGATAGGCCGGCGAACTTTTCCGCTATCCGGCCGTCGACCCGCGCACGATGCGCGACACGCGAAACGTTCGAGTTGAAACCCTCTTTCGACGCCAGGTCCGGCTCGTCCATGAAATGCGCGCAGAACCGCGTCCACTCGCGCTCATTTTGCACGGCGATCAGCAGCGTCGTTCCATCCGCAGTCACGAACGCCCCGTACGGACAGATGCTGGGATGCGCGAGTCCCACTCTCGGCGGCGACGAACCGGTGGCGCGATATTGCAGCAGGGGCACGCTCATCCAGTCGGCCACCGCATCGAACAGGCTGGCCTTCAACTGTTGGCCTCGTCCGGTGCGCTGCCGCTCGAGCAACGCCTCCAACACCGCGGCATACGCCGACATCCCGCAGGCGATGTCGCAGACGGAGACGCCCACCCGGCCGGGACCGGCCGGATGCCCCGAGATGGCGGCGAGGCCGCTCTCCGCCTGCACCAGGAGATCATAGGCCTTCATGTCGGCGTACTCCGCCGTCTCACCGTATCCCGTGATGTCGACGGTGATCAGCTTCGGGTATCGCTTTGCCAGTACGTCGGATCCGAATCCGGCCCGTGCGGCCGCGCCGGGCGCCAGATTCTGGATGAACACATCCGCGCGTTTGAGGATCCCGTGCAGAAGACGCTGATCTGCGGCGACTTTGATATCCGCCACCAAGCTCTCTTTGCCGCGATTCAGCCACACGAAGTAGCTGGACAGCTCGCCGACGGCGCGGTCGTAGAAACGCGCGAAATCGCCTTCGCGACGTTCAACCTTGATCACCCGGGCTCCGGCATCGGCAAGCCGCGCGGCACAGTAGGGTGCCGCCACCGCCTGTTCCAGGGAGAGCACCAAGCAACCCTCGAGGCATCCGCCCATCAATACGACCTCGGTAGTCCGAGCACGTGTTCGGCGATGTACGACAAGATCATGTTGGTGGAAACGGGTGCGACTTGATACAAGCGGGTTTCGCGAAACTTCCGCTCGACGTCGTAGTCGGCGGCGAAACCGAAGCCGCCATGCGTCTGCAGGCACACGTTGGCAGCCTCCCAGGATGCCTTGGCGGCCAGCAACTTCGCCATATTGGACTCGGCGCCACAGGGCAAACCGGCATCATAGAGTTCGCAGGCCTTGAAGCGCATCAAGCTTGCCGCCTCGACTTCTGCGAAGCATTCCGCAATTGGAAATTGCACACCTTGGTTGCGCCCGATGGGCCGCTCGAACACAACCCGCTCGTTCGCATACTTGACGGCGCGTTCGACGAACCAATGGCCATCACCAATGCACTCGGCGGCGATGAGAGCGCGCTCGGCGTTGAGGCCGGCGAGAATGTATTGGAATCCGCGGCCTTCTTCCCCCACGAGATTCTCGGCCGGAACCTCCAGGTTGTCGAAAAATAGCTCGTTGCTCTCTTGGTTGACCATGTTTTGGATCGGGCGCAGGGTGAGGCCACGGCCCAGCACCTCGCGCAGATCCACGATGAACACCGAAAGCCCATCCGATCTTCGCTGCACCTCGGTGAGCGGGGTGGTGCGTGCCAGCAACAGCATGAGATCCGAGTGGCCGACGCGCGAGATCCACACCTTCTGGCCGTTGACGCGGTAGCGCGAACCGTTGCGGACCGCCGTGGTCTTCATGCGGGTGGTGTCGGTACCGGTCGTCGGCTCGGTCACGGCCATCGACTGCAAGCGCAGTTCGCCCGAGGCGATCCGGGTCAGGTAAGCGCGCTTTTGTTCGGCGGAGCCATGCCGTACCAGTACGTTCACCAGATACATCTGTCCGTGGCAGGCCCCCGCGTTCGCTCCGCAGTGATTGATCTCCTCCATGATCACGGATGCTTGAGCAAGGTTCATCCCGGATCCGCCGTACTGTTCGGGAATCAAGGCAGCGAGCCACCCTGCCTTGGTGAGCGCCTCGACGAATTCGACCGGATAGCCGCGCGCCTGGTCCAGGCGGCGGAAGTACTGATCCGGAAAGCCCTTGCACAAGTCGCCGATGGCCCCCCGGATATCCGGATACTGATGTCCGATCATTGCAGCGCGGCCGCGCGCCGCAGCGCCGAGTCGAGTCGGTCGAAGAGATCGTTGACCTCGCGTTCGCTGATGATGAGCGGCGGCGAGAGCGCCACGCTGTTGCCGCTCGGCACCACCCGCACGATGACCCCCTCCTCTTCGGCGCAGGCCTTGACGGCAGCGGCATCGAGCTTCCCACCCGTCTCGAGCTGAATGGCGGCGATGAGGCCGACGCCGCGAGTCTCGGCAACCAAGGGATTCTGGTCGAGGCGCTTGAGTCGCCGCAGAAATATTGCGGATACGCTGCGGACATGATCCAGAATTTTTCTCTCCTCCATCAGTTCCAATGTACGGAGCGCGACCGCCGCACCCACCGGGGTGCCGCTGTGCGTGTTGCCATGGCCGAAACTCCCCCAACGCTCACTGGCCTCGGCGATCACCTCGTAAATATCCCCGCGCAGCGCGATGGCTGCGATCGGCTGATACGCGGCGGACAACGCCTTTCCCAGCGTCATGGCGGCCGGTCGAATGCCGAAGGTCTCGCATCCGAACATGTGTCCGGTGCGCCCGAACCCCGTCACAATCTCGTCGGCAAGAAACAGAATGTCGTACTTCGACAGCAGGGACTGAAGTTTTGCATGATAGCCGGCCGGTGCAATGACCACGCCGCCGCCGGCGGTGACCGGCTCGGCCATGAAGGCCATGATGGTGTCCGGGCCCTCCTCGATGATCATCTGCTCGAGGTCATGCAGAATCCGCTCCACGAATTGCTCCTCGCTCTCTCCATCCAGACGGTACCGCGAGTAGTGGGGGTCCCAGGTGTGCAGGAAACCCGGCAGGGGCACATCGAAGCCGGTGTGGTTGCGTGCAATGCCGGTGAGGCTGGAGGCGACGATGGTGGCGCCGTGATAACCGTTGATTCTGGATATGACCTTCTTCTTCTTCGGCCGCCCCCTCGCATTGTTGTAGTACCACAGGAACTTGATCAGAAAGTCGTTCGCCTCGGACCCTGACAGCGTGAGATACACGTGGCTGTCCGGGATCGGTACCATGCTGCTCAATTTCTCGGCCAGCCTGATCGACGGCACGACGCTTTGAGAGGCGAGCGTGTGGTAGTACGGCAATTCGCGAAATTGGCGTACTGCCGCCTCGATGAGCGCCTCTTCGCTGAACCCCAGGCTCGCGCACCACATCCCGGCGGCCGCTTCAATGTAGCGTCGCCCGTCCGTATCGATGACGTAGATGCCCTCGCCCCGGGAAAAAATTCGCGGACCGGCATTGCGGTGCTGCGCCAGATTGGTGTAGCCGTGGATCAGATGCTTGATGTCGCTCGACACCAGCGGGTTCTGCGTCTGAGCGCCTTTCTTGCCGCTCATGCGCTCACCTGATAAAGCCGTTGACGAAGTCCGCGCCGAGTCCGACCTCGATGAAATGCCGCCGGCAGGCTTCGATGCGCGTGATGACATCCTCATGGCCCGTGACGGCTCCATCCGGGTCCACATACAGGATCGTGCCGGTGGTGTGGAAGAGCGTGATCATTTCTTCGACGCCGTCCGGAACCACGAGCGTGTGCGTCTCGCCCGGCGGTTCGAAAACGTAGGAACCCTCGGTCGCCTCCCATTCATGCTCAAGGTAGTACCACCGGCCCTTCAGTACATATCCATGCACGGGCGAGGCGTGCCGGTGTCGATTGAACACCCCCGACCGGGCGACCCGCAATAGGTGCACCCAATAGCCCTGGGTGGGTACGAAACTCAGAGGTCGGGTCCAGACCTTGTCGCCTATCGGCACCCAAAGGCGCGAATCCTCGGGCAGCACGTCGGCCACCACGATCTCGGGTCGCGCGTCGGTGGGCCGCGGGCCACGGTACGGGATCCAGCGCGGGTCATCGTTTCTTGCATGGCGTTGCGTCATTGTTCACTCCCTCATATCGTTGACGGCGCGGCGCATCCAGAGCCAGAGGTGGTCGGCAAGCGGTCGCTCCGCAAAAAGGTCGAAGCGCTCTCTGGATGAACGGAAAATCACAACCGGGATCTGATCAAAGCGGGTCTGGGCGCAACTGTCCACGGGAAACGCGGCCTCGCGCAAGTCCAAGCTGCATGCCGCGTTGAGCAGCGGGACGGCGCCGCGTCCCGTTACCGCGAAGTCGACATAGCGCGCACCGGCATCGAGCGCCCAGGCGTCGGGCGCGTTCATTGCCCGAATCCGCGCGACGTTGAGCGGCGCGGCGTCCGCCGAGAGCAACAGCAGCCGCTGATCCGGTCGCAGCCACAGGCACACGCCCACACCCTCGGTCCGAACCACCGTGTTTGGATTCAAGGGAATGGCCACGCCCGCGGGCAGCGTCCGGCTCACCGCATCGGCATCCCCGAGCAGCAACAGCTTGGCGCGCGGCCGGCCCCGTTCCACGATGATGCCGGCCCGCGCCAGTTCGGACGGGCCTGAAACAACGGCGGCGGTCGCAGCCCAGCTAGCCATGGAGACGTTCGCCTTTCGGGTCATAGAAGGCCGTTCGGCCGATCACCGCCGGATGGCTCCGCCCGCCGATGTCGAGCATCACGGCCTGCCCCATGCGCGCGCTTCCCGAACGCATTCGCGCCAGAGCCACCGAACGGCGCAGGTGCGGACTCAGGCAGCTCGAGGTGACGTGCCCGTCGATGTCGCCTGCGGCATCGAGAGCATGGGTTCCGACCGGAATCCGCAACTGCGGATCCGCGGGCAGCAGCCCCACCAGCTGCAGTCGCGCCGTGGACTGCATGGCAGGTCGCATGAGAGAGCGGCGACCGATGAAATCCCCGGGCTTCTTGTCGATGGCAGCGCCCCATCCGACATCGAGCGGCGTCGTATCGCCGTCCGAGTCCGCGCCCACTTCCAAGAACCCCTTCTCCACGCGCAGCACATCGAGCGCCTCCATGCCGATGGCGGTGATTCCATGCGGCGCGCCCAGGTCCATGAGATGGCACCATAGGGCATCGCCGAGATGCGCGGCCACGTCGATCTCAAAACTGAGCTCGCCGGTGAAACTCGCTCTGCGCACCCGGATCGCCGTGCCTTCGAATTCCGTTTCGCAAATGCGCATGTGCGGAAACGCCTGCGGGTCAAGCTCCACCGGCAGCCTCAATTGCGCGAGCACGGCGCGCGCCTGGGGCCCAGACAGCGTCAGCGTCGCCCATTGCGCCGTCTGCTGCGCGATCCACACCCGCAACGACCGCCATTCACACTGCAGCCATTCTTCCATCCAGAAGTGGACGTTGAGCGCGCCCGCGCTCGACGTGTTGACCAGATAGCGCCCTGCACCCAGGCAGGCCAGTACTCCGTCGTCGATGATGATGCCGCTGTCGTTGAGCATGAGACCGTAGCGAAGGCGCCCGGGCTCGAGTGTCTTGACGTTGTTGACATAGAGCCGATTCAGGAACTCCGCGGCGTCTGCACCGCGCACCTCGATCTTGCCGAGCGAGGAGCTGTCGAACAGCGCCACCCCACTGCGCGCCGCAAGGACTTCGCGCGCGATCGCCCGCTCCTCGGTTTCGCCCTGCCGGAGATAGCACGCGGGACGCAGCCATCCACCATGGTCTTCCATCTGGCCGCCGTGCCCCGCATGCCATCGCACCGGCAGGCGCCGAAACCTCTGCGCCAATTCATGCACTCGGCCGCCTGCCAGCGCGCCGATCGCCACGGGATGAAACGGCGGGCGGAATGTGGTGGTGCCGACCTCGGCGGGCGCGCGCCCGGTCGCCCGGCCAAGCAGCGCCAGTGCATTCACATTGCTGGTCTTGCCCTGGTCCACGGCCATGCCGACTGTGGTGTAGCGCTTCATGTGCTCCACCGATTGGAACCCTTCCGTCGCCGCAAGCTCGATGTCGCACACGGTGACATCGTGCGCGAGGTCGACCCACTGGTGATGCCGCCGATCCCGGCGACCCCAGCTGGGAATGCCCCACATGGGCAGAATCGGAGATTGCGCGCCGGCCGCCGGCCCGAAATGGCCGGCGGCCGCGCCGATGCACTCGACCTTCTGATGGCCGTTGTGGTCGGGCACGAACGCGGCGGCGGCCGCATCGAAACGCAATTTGCCGCCGGCCTGCGCATACAGATGGACCACCGGATCCCATCCGCCGGAGACGCACAACAGGTCGCAGCGCAAGGATCTCAACGTCCCGGGGATCAGGCGCGCGACCGTGGAATCGTAGCGCGCAATGTGCACGGCAGAGAGCGCGCGGCGGCCGCGCGTATCCACCACGGCGCTGCCCGCATACAGAGGGATGCCCGCCTGGCGCAGGCGTTCGGCGAGACCGACCGACGGATACTGTCGCGGGTCCACCACCGCGGCCACCTCGACACCGGCGTCACACAGGGCAAATGCAGTCTCATAGGCAGAGTCGTTGTTGGTGAATACCACGGCGCGGTCGCCGGGGCTGACTGCGAACCGTCGAACATAGGTATGCACCGCGGAGGCCAGCATGATCCCCGGCCGGTCGTTGTTCGAAAAGACCAGCGGCCGCTCGATGGCCCCGGTGGCGAGCAGCACGCGCGCGGCACGGATCTTCCACAATCGCTGCCGCGGGCCTTGCGCGGCCGGCGTCGCTGTTGCGCCGGATTCATCGAGCCGCTCGATGGCGGTCACCAAGTTGCCGTCGTAATACCCCACAGCCGTGGTTCGCGCCAGCTGCAGCAATCGCGGCATCCTCGCCAATTGCTCATCGCCGAATCCGGCACCGCAGTCCAGCAACACCACGTCCTGATCAGGCGCTGCGGCCCTCGCCGCCTCAAGCCCCGCAGGGCCGGCGCCGATGATCAGCACATCGCAGTGGTGGAAGCGCGTGGCGTAGCGGTCCGGATCCGGCAGACCGTTCAGGCGTCCGAGGCCCGCGGCCTTGCGCACCCATCTTTCGTACCAGACCCATGCCGGCCAGCGAAAAGTCTTGTGGTAGAAGCCAACGGGCAGCAGGCGCGCGAACCAGCCAAGCGCGGCGCCCAGATCCCAGGCAACCGTGGGCCAACAGTTCTGACTCCTCGCCACCAGGCCATCGTGGAGCGGTGTCTCGGTGGCGCGCACATTGACCTCGAGATGCGGCCCGTCACCGAGGCTGACGAATGCGTTGGGCTCCTCGATCCCGGCGCTGAATATTCCACGCGGCCGATGCAGCTTGAAACTGCGTCCCACCAGCCGAACCCCATTGGCCAGCAGCGCCGATGCCAGCGTGTCCCCCGGATGGCCTTGGTAGCGCCGCCCGTTGAATGTGAAGGCGAGCAGCCGCGTGCGGTCGATCAACTCCTCGCGGGTCATGCGCAGACGCTTCATGGCCCGACCCGGTGGGTCACTGTGTCGCGCCACACGTTGAACCACTGCCGGCATCCGTAGGTGTGGCACCATCTTTCGTGGTGCGCGCCTCGTGGATTTCGCCGCAGGTAGAGATACGCGGCCCATTCCTCATCCGAACAGTCCTTGGGATCGGCGGGCCTGACCAGATCGGCCTGCCCGCCCCACGTGAACTCGTGTGCGTCGCGAATGCCGCAATACGGGCAGGGAATCTGCATCATAGCAGCGGCTCCCTGTCGTCCATGCCCGACGAACCGCCCTCGTCGATGAGTGCCCCGGTACGAAACCGGTCGAGCGAAAAGACGCGCGCCAGATCATGAGACTTTCCGGTGGCGAGCAATTGGGCGAAGGCGACGCCGCCGGCGGGAATCGCTTTGAACCCATACGTGCCCCAACCGCAACTGAAGCAAACGCCGCCGACCGGACTCGCGTCGATGATGGGGCTGGCATCGGGTGTGAGATCGACCAATCCCGCCCACTGGCGCATGAATCGTAGCCGGCTGAATGCGGGGAATAGATCCACCAGCGCCGCCATGTTGTCCTCGACCCGCTGAATGCCGCTTCGCTGGGCATAGGAGGGATAGACATCCGTGCCGCCGCCCATCACCAGTTCCCCGCGGTCCGACTGGCTGACGTAGATCGCTCCGTCCAAGATCACATCGAGTACGGGCTTCACCGGCTCGGACACCATCGCCTGCAGCGCCATGCTGGTAATGGGCAGGGCGATGCCGAGTTTCGCCGCCAGCAGGGATGAGCTTCCGGCCACCGCCACGCCGACCCGCGAAGTCGCGATCAGGCCGCGTCGGGTTTCCACCCCGGTCACCGCGCCGTTGCTGGTGCGAAATCCGGTGACTTCGCAATCCTGAATGATGTCGACACCCAGTGCATTCGCCGCGCGCGCATATCCCCAGGCGACGGCGTCGTGGCGGACCACGCCGCCGCGGCGCTGGATGAATCCACCGAACAGCCGGCGCCCGGCGGCGGATTGCTGCCGCAGCAGCGGCAGCAGGCGCCCGATCTGCGCCGGGTCGAGCAGTTCCGATTCCACCCCGGCGTGGCGCAGGGCGTTGACCCGCCGGTTCATGAGGCGCAATTGATGACGGCTGAACGCGAGCGTCACGACGCCCCGCTGACTCAGCATGATGTTGTAGTCGAGTTCGCGCGCCAGTCCCTCATACAGGCGCAGGGAAAAATCGTAGAAGCGAATGGACGGCGCGGCCAGATAGTTGGAGCGGACGATGGTGGTGTTGCGGCCGGTGTTGCCCCCGCCGATCCAGCCTTTCTCCAGCACCGCGACGCTTCGAATCCCGTGGTTTCGCATCAGATAATAGGCGGTGGCCAAGCCATGGCCGCCGCCGCCGATGATCACCGCATCGTAGCGCTCACGCGGCTGCTCGCTGCGCCAGAAGGCCGGCCAGCGTCGATGGCCGCTCAAGGCGTGCCGTGCCAATTGGAAGATCGAATGTCCCATTCCGCGCGGTCGCACCCGGTCGTTGCAAGTTAACTAAACTGTGGTTCAATTAAAGTATACTAGGAACCGCTAACTTTGAATGCTAGTTCACTTCATTAGTATCGTAAACTTGGAGGCAGGACCGGATCTACCATGGATGGCGTACCCCGCCGCCCTACCCGGCCAGGAGCACTCTATGCGCAGCGACGCTGAGCGGTCGCGGTCGGCCTGGGACAGGGCTCGATCGGAAGTGATGAAAATCAAACTGGAGGCCATTCTGCAGGAAGCGGACATGCTCTTCAGCCGCAAGGGGTACAACTCCACCTCGTTGGACGACATCGCGAGCCGCCTGCACATCACCAAGACCGCCCTGTACCACTACGTGCAGAACAAGAACGAACTCCTGTACCTCTGCTATCAGCGGTCCGTGGAATTGACCGAGCAATGCTACGAGCAGGCCGCCCGCGAGGGTAAGACCGGCCTCGATAAGGTCATGGCCTACCTGCGCATCGATGCCAGCACCGGCGTCATGTCGATGACCCCATTGACCGAGCTCGATGCCATCCGCGACCCCAAGCTGCGCCAGAAGCTGAGCCAGCGGATCAGCGCATGCGAGGAGCGCTTTCAGGAGTTCATTGCGGAGGGGATTCGCGACGGTAGCGTCCGCGATTGCGACCCGCACCTGACGTCGCTGTTCATCCTCGGCGCATCGCGCCACATGATGCAATGGTACAACCCGGATGCGGGGCACGACATCAAGGGCATCGTCGAGCGATTCATCGAATTCTGCTGTCAAGGCCTCCGGCCCGCCGCACGCTCATGATTGATCGGGAGCACCGTCCGTAGGGGGCGGGTTGGCTCCATGCTGCCCCGCCCTTGGCACGGTCTGTGGCGATCCGTCGGCTACAACCAGGTGCTCGAAATCGACGCCGGCGGTTATGCGCTCTACTCCGCAACCGCCGGCCATGCCTGCGTGTTCGAGCGCGGCTCGGCGCGCGAGTTCGCGGCGGCGTTCGATCGCGTCGAGATCACCGCATCAGGCCGCTTGTCGCTGTTCCATGCCCACGATTTGACGCGCTATGAATTCGAGCCGCGCCGGGCGTGGGACCCCGCCTGCAGCATTCATCCGGCGCCGAATGAAAATGCGTTGGTTAATTTTCAAGCCTTCTGCGAGGTCTTCGCAGAGAACTACGCCTTCTTCGCTCTGCGCGGAGTCGATTGGACGGGGCTCTGCGATCTTGCGCGCAGCCGCCTCGGCGCCGCCCCCACCCCGTCGCTGCTGCTCGATGTAATGGCGGAGATGATTGCCGCCCTCGCCGACCTTCACGTCTACGTTGCCTCGCCCGCCCGCAAGATCCGCTCGGTGCAGACGCCGCGGGGTCCGCGCCAGGCGCTGCAAACGGTCTTCGAACTGCCGACGCCCCAGTTGAGCGCGCGGTCCACGACCGGGCGAATAGCGTCCCGGCTGCGCGATACTCTGCTCGCGGAATTCTCGGCCACGCTGCGCGGATTTCGGCAGGCAGGCAACGAGGTTATTTGCTGGGGAACCCTGCGCCCCGGCGTGGGTTACCTGAGTCTGCTGCGGATGTTCGGCTTCGCCGCCACGGAGGCCGCGCGCAACGCCGACGACCTGCCGCACCGACTGTACGATGCCGGCCCCTTCATGGCGGCCGATATGTCCAGCCTGCAGCGGATTCTCGATGAGGCGATGGCCGATTTGTCTTCGCACGCCGCCTTGATCGTCGATGTTCGCTTGAACGGCGGCGGTTTCGATCGCGCCGGCATACTGCTGTGCGAACGGCTGATCGACAGGCCCCTCGCGGTGTACCGCAAGAAGGCCCGGTGGCAGGGTGGTTTCACCGAGCCGCAGTCCCTCACTCTCGTGCCCTATCCGGGGCCCCGATTTCTCAAGCCGGTGTACGTGCTCACCAGTGCCTTCACGCTGAGCGCCGGCGAAGTGTTCGCGCTGGCCGCATCCGCGATTCCGACCGTGACCCTCCTGGGCGAACCCACGCAGGGAATTCTCTCGGATAATTTATTCCATCGCCTGCCCTCGGCCTGGGAGATCAGCCTGTCCAACGAGGTGTATGAGAGCTTGGACGGCCGCTGCTTCGAGTCGGTGGGAGTGCCTCCGGCGATGGCGCTCCCGAAGCTCGGCGCGGCCGATCTCATGTCGGATCTGCGCGCCGGGCTCGATATCGCGGTCGCTCGGGCATCCGCGCAGGTGATGGGATAGCGACGCATTTCAACCTCTGGACACATTCATTGAACAGTGATACACCTAGAAGCAACCTCAGTTGAGGAAGGTGCGGTGTTGCCCTTGATCGCTCGGGCGTCGCTGCCGGAGCGATCATGAATATTTTCTTCGCGGCGTTGCTGACCGAAAGCAACAGTTTTTCCAATATTCCGACCAGCCGGTTCAGCTTTGTGGAGCACAGTGGCCGCGACGCACTCGAGATCGACTTTTTATTATCCGACCATGTGCGGCATTTCGCGCGGCGCGCCGCCGAGATCGGCGCGACGGCAACCATCGGTCTCTGCGCCTATGCGACGCCGGGCGCGCCCGTGCTGCACGCCGACTACCTCGCGCTTCGCGACGAATTGCTCGCCGGTCTGCGGCGCGCCCAGCCGGATGTGGTTTTTCTGTATCTGCACGGCGCCATGCTCTCCGACGCCTGTCTCGACTGCGAGGGCGATGTTCTGCGCCAGGTGCGTGCCATCGTCGGCCCCGGCATCCCGGTGCTGGCGTTCCTCGATCCACATGCTCATCTGACCGAGGACATGCTGCAGCATGCCGACTTGCTGGCCTTCATGAAGGAATATCCACACACCGACGGCGCGGCGCGAATTGACGATCTGTTCCGTATCGCTCAGGCAATGCGTCAGGGGCGCGCTCGCCCGGTCGCGGCGGTTGCCGATTGTTCCATTGTCGGCATCTGGCCGACCCAGGCGCAGCCGCTGCGCGGCTTCACCGACCGATTGAACGCCCTCGAGGATGGCGAACGGATCCTGAGCATTTCCTTCGTGCACGGGTTCCCTTGGGGCGACACGCCGCGCACCGGCAGCCGCATGCTGGTGTACGGCAACGCGGATCGCGGCCCGGCCCAGGCACTCGCCTCCTCGCTCGCCGCCGAAGTCTGGGAGATGCGCGCCAAATCGCAGCCGCAACTCGTCTCAATCGACGCCGCGCTCGATATCGTCGCGGCCGCCGACCGCGGTCCGATCGTCCTGGCCGACGTTGCCGACAACGCCGGCGGCGGCGCTCCCTCCGACTCGAGCTTTATTTTGCGCGCCGCGCTGGCGCGCGGCATGACCGATATCGCCTTTGCCTTGTTCTACGATCCCCTGTTGGTCGATTTCTGCCGGCAGGTCGGCGTCGGCGGACGCGTGCGGGCGCGCATCGGCGGAAAATTGAGCGCATTTTCCGGCGAACCCGTTGATCTCGACGTCGAGGTCAAGGGGCTGGCGAACAATGCCACACAGGTCACGTTCGGCAGAACGACCGACCTCCTGGGCGACACCGCCTGGATCGAAGGCAATGGCATCGACCTTATCGTCAACAGCCGGCGCACGCAGTGTTTCGATCCGTCGGCGTTCACTCATCTGGGACTCGACTGCACGCGGCGGCGCGCCTTGGTGGTGAAATCCACCAACCACTTCCAGTTTGGGTTCGCACCCATCTCCAAACAAACCCTCCTGGTCGCGACCCCCGGGGCACTGAACATGGATTTTGCACATCTACCCTATCGCGTCTTCAAGGAACCCTACTGGCCCCGGACCGAAAGGCTGCACGCGTGAGCGATCCCGCGCCGGGCCCTGCGCTGCGTCGCCCATTCGGCGCCATACTGGCCTACGTGCTGCCCACCGTTGCGGCCGGCACGGTCATGGCGCCCATCACGGCCATTCTGCCGTCGCTGTACGCGAAGTACACGCATGTGACTCTCGCCGCCCTCGGCACGTTGTTCGTCGTGCTGCGCATCGTCGATGCCGTTTCCGATCCCCTGGTCGGGTATTGGTCGGACCGCACCCGCAGCGTCCGCTTCGGGCGCAAACCCTGGGTCATCGTCGGGGCGCTGGTCTGCAGCATCAGCGTCTGGTTCTTGTTTCGCATACCCCCGGCCGCGGGCATCGCCTATCTGGCGACCTGGTCGCTGCTGTTCTATTTCGGCTACACGGTGCACGAAGTACCCCACATGGCGTGGGGCAGTGAAATTTCGTCCGACTATGAGCAGCGCGCCAAAATCTTCAGCTTCCGCAGCATGGCCGACACCACCGGCGGATTCATCTACACCCTGCTGCCGCCGATCCTGTTTTATATCGGCGTCACTCATTCGACGGACTACACTCCCACCGTATTTCGGTACCTGGGATTTGCATTGCTGCTGCTGTTTCCGCTGATGATCACCATTGCCGCGCGTTATGCGCCGGCGGGCGATGTCGCGGCCACGGCGCACGGCGATTTGCGCGGACTGCTGTCGAGCACCCTGCGCAACCCCCCGCTGCTGCGCTTTCTCGCCGCCTACCTGGTCGCGGGCGCCGGCACCGGCGTATTCGCCGCGCTCTTCTTCCCGTATTTCGACAGCTATCTGCACATCGGCGACAAAGTCGCCTATCTGTTGTTGACCGCGATGATCGCGCAGTTCGTTTCGCAGCCTTTTTGGGCCAAGATCGTGTCGCTGATCGGCAAGCATCGTTGCTGGGCCTATGGTTGGATCGCCAATTCCCTGGTGCTCGTGCCCATGATTTTCATCAAGCCGGGTCCCGGTGCCGTGTGGCCGGTCATGATCTCCGTCGCCGTCTACAGCTTTACCAACGGCGTGAGCACGGTCGCGCCCTGGGCGCTGCTCGCCGACATCGTCGACTATGAAATCATGAAGAATGGCGTCGACCGAGCCGCCAACTACTATGCCTTCATGTTGTTCCTGGCGAAAATGACCGCCTCGGTCGGCGGACTGGTATTCGTATTTCTCGGAGCGGTGTTCGGCTACAAGATTGCGGACGGCGCGGTCAACACGGAATTCGCCAATCGCGGCATGCTCATCGCCTTCTGCGTCGTGCCCAGCTTCTTCCAGATGCTGGCCATCCCCTTCATCTGGAATTTTCCCATCGACCGGCGGCGGCACGAGATCATTCGCCGTCAGCTGGCGCGCCGTGAGGCGCGGCAGGTCGCCGGAGCTGCGCCGTGAAACCGCAAGCCTCCCGAAGCTTTCACGGCACGGCCGTGGCCGAGCCATTCCGCTGGCTGGAAGATTCCGCCGACCCGCAGGTTCAAGAATGGGCGGAGGATCAACAGCGCCGCACCGAGGAATTCCTGGATCGTTGCGCCGAGCGAGCCCGCTGCCGCGAATTCCTGGCGGTGAGTCACCCCTCGCTCGATCCGGTGTGGAATTGCGTCAGAGGATCGAAGCGGTTTCGCATGGCGCGCCGGCCGGGCCTCCCGCAATTCCTGCTCTGCGTGACGGACGCCGGTGCCGGGGAGCGCGCCCTGGTCGACCCGAACCCGGATGGCAAAATCATCGAGGCGGAGTTCGTGGCGGTGAGCCCTTCGGGCCGCTTCGTCGCCTTTGCGCAGTCCGCTGCCGGCGATGTGCGGCGAACCATGAACATTGTCGATGTCGCCGACGGTCGGATCGTCGATGCCAGCGCCGTGGTGACCGCCGTGCCGATGTTCGCGTGGCTGCCGGATGAGTCCGGATTTTTTTATACCCTGTTCCGTCAACTGTTCGAGGACGGCGGCAGCGCCGATGTACGCGCCGACGGCCTGTACCTGCACAAGCTCGGGAGCCCCTGGCGCGATGATCCGTGCATTCGCCTGCTGCACGACGGCTCGGTCCGCATGGCGTTTGCCGTGGTTCCGGAACTCAACGATAGCCTGCTGATCGGCACGCATCAATTCAGCAGTCACAGCAGCACCTTCTCCCTGCATCGCCTGTCTGCCCCGCTTGCGCCCGGAGTCGACTTGTTGAGCCCGGGCTACAACGCGTATCTCGGCTGTGCGGACGGTGAGCTCTATTTTCATACCGGCGTCGATGCGCCGCTGGGACGCATCGTGGCGGTCAATCCCGCGCAACCCCACTCTTCGCAATGGCGGGTGGTGATCGACGCGACTGAATTTACGCTGGCCCGGCCGGACCGCTTTCCCGGTCCCGGCAAATGCACCATTGGTCCGGCCGGACTCGTCGTTGCCTTCGTCGAGCACGCGCACAACGCACTGAGCTTTCACCGGCACGACGGCACGTTGCAGCACAAGATCGAACTGCCCTTCCTGTGCACGGTGGACACGGTGGAGGCGCTGGACGGCAACTTCAGGATCGTCGCGCAGTCCTTTCTCGTGCCGCGCATCGAATATCAGTACCGGCCGGACGAGCGGCGCCTGGTGGAAGTCGCGCGCGTGCCCATCGCGCAGTTCGATTTTGACCGCTACGAATTGCAGCAGGTGTTCTACCCCTCCTTCGACGGCACCCGGGTGCCGATGTATCTGCTGCACCGAAAAGAGCTCGCGCGCCATGGCAATCACCCCGCATTGCTGTATGGCTATGGCGGATTCGGTCAATCCATCACGCCGGAGTACATGCCGGAGATTGCGCTCTGGTTGGAGTTGGGCGGAGTCTATGCGGTGGCCAATCTGCGCGGCGGGGGCGAATACGGCGACGCATGGCACAAGGCGGCGAGCCGCGAGCACAAGCAGGTGGGTTTCAACGATTTTTACGCCGCCGCCGAGTTCTTGATCGCCGAGGGCTTCACCGGAGCCGGCAAGCTCGGCATCCGCGGCATCAGCAACGGCGGCTTGTTGACCGCGGTGAGCGCCAATCAGCGCCCGGATCTCTTCAAGGTGGTGATCTCGGAGATCCCTTTGACGGACATGCTGTGGCTGAACGAGACCCAGACCGGCCGTTCCATCAGCGCCGAGTACGGCAATCCCTGCGAAAGCCCGGCGATGTTTACGGCCATGCACGCCTATTCGCCCGCGCATAACGTCCACGGCGACGGGCCGGCGCAACTCGTGGTGGTTGCCAAACAGGACTTCAACGCACCGCCCGGACAGGCCTACAAATTCGTCGCCGCGCGCCAGGCGGCGCTCGCCGAGGCCGGACGCGACACACCGGTACTGTTGCGGTTGGTGGAAGGCGAGGGACATGGCGGCTGGCGCGAGGAATCCACCCGCAGCGTGCTCGCGGACGAGGTGGCTTTTCTCTGGCACATGGTGCAGGGCCCGGCTCGCACCCCCGACCTACGGGTCACCGTCCCCATGCGGGACGGAGTGCGGCTGTGCGCCAATGTGTGGCTGCCTGCGCGCGCCACGCGCTCCTGCGCGGTGCTGCTCCGCACCCCCTATGCGAATGACGCCCACGAATTCGCCCGATTCGGCATGCAGGACTATCTCTGCGCGGGATTCGCGGTCGTGATTCAAAGCGTCCGCGGACGCGGCGAATCACAAGGCGATTTCGGTTTCTTCTTCGTCGAAGGCGAGGACGGCTACGACAGCATCGAATGGATCGCGGTGCAAAGTTGGTGCAACGGCAAAGTCGCGATGGATGGAGGCTCCTACCTGGGCACCGCGCAATGGTTGGCGGGACGCGAGCAGCCTCCGCATCTCGAGTGCATCCTGCCGTGGGTGCCGGCCGGCGATTGGTTCAACGAAATTCCTTACGTCGGCGGCGCCCTTCAAGTCGATTGGGCATTCTCTTGGCTCGGGCTCATGGCGGGCCTTGAATTCGATTTCGATACGGCGGGCGATCGCAATCTCGAGCGCTACCGCCCCTTGAAGGATGCGGAAAAGATCCTCGGCGCCAAATTGCCTTTGTATCAGGACATCTTGGCACACCCGACGCTGGATGCATTCTGGCGCCGCCTGCAATGGAGCGCCGAAGACTTCCGACGGATCGACATTCCGGTGTTCACGGCGACCGGGTGGTTCGACGGCGACCAGGCGGGCACCCTGCTTTACTGGCGCGGCATCGAGAGTCGTCAAGATCCGCCGCCCGCTCAACTCATCATCGGTCCCTGGGGACACCGCGAGTGCTATCTCGGCGGAGAGGTTCGGCTGGGAGAATTGAACTTCGGGGCCGCGAGCGTCCTGCCCATCCGTTCCATGCGGGTGGATTTCTTGCGCAGGCACCTGCACGGTGAGAAGCGCGGCTTCGAGGCGCGCGTGCGGCTGTTCATCACCGGCAGCTGCTGCTGGCGGGAATTCGATCGCTATCCGCCCGCGCAGGCGCAAATCCGTCCCTGGTTCCTGTGCGCCGCCGCGCCGGCCAATGGCGGGCAAGGCGGCGGCGGTCTGATCGAGGAGCGCGCGCAAGGAGCGCCCGACCGGTATTGTTACGATCCTCTCGATCCGGTTCCGTACAAGGCGGGAGCTCAGGATCATCGCGAGATCGAGCGGCGCGCCGATGTTTTGGTCTACAGCAGCGGGGCGCTGCAGGCGCCGCTCAGCGTCGTCGGCGCCGTCGAGCTGGTGTTGCACGCCTCGAGCGATGCGCCGGATACAGATTTCACCGCCAAGCTGCTCGACGTCCATCCGGATGGGCGGGCCGTGAGCTTGACCCATGTGGGCGGACTCCTGCGGGCGCGCTACCGGTATGGCTTTGATCAAGCGCAGCTGCTGACGCCCGGAGAAACCTTCGAGCTCCGAATTCGCTTGAGCCATGTCGGCCACACATTCCTGCCCGATCACCGTATTCGTCTCGAGGTGTCGAGCAGCTGCTTTCCGCTCGCGGATCCGAATACCAATACCGGTCTCGACATCGCGATCGACAGCACGCCCCGCAAGGCGCACCAAACCGTGTTCCATGACGCCGCGCACCCGTCGCGCCTGTTGCTGCCCGTGCTGCCGCACCCATCCGCCGGTTCAGAATCCACCCCGCTTCAATTATCGTGAGGAATGCCATGAACGCCCGCTATTTCTTGTTGTGTGCCCTTGGCTCGTGCGCCATGGCGGCGCTGGCCCAATCCGCGCCGGCGCCGCGCGTCGAGAATGAGATCCCGGGCGCCGATCCCCTGGTGCCCTTCGAAAGCTATCTTCTCAAACCCAGTTACGAGGCGCCGCAAATCAGTCCCGATGGCAAGCACATTGCCGTGCTCGGTCAAATCGACGGCGTGTCGAACATCATGATCGCGGAGACCGGCCGGCCGACCACACTGCGCCCTTTGACCCATGACCGCGGCCGCGGCCTGCAGGCGCACACGATTTGGGATGAGCCGACGTACCGCTGGGCGGAGAACAGCAGGGACCTCTTCTACATGCGCGACGACAAGGGCGATGAGAATTGGGTGCTCTACAGTCTCGACACCACGACTGGAGCGAGCCGCCGTCTGACCCCCGAGAAGGGCGTGCGCACGCGCGGGCTGCAGACCAGCCCCCAATTTCCGGACGAAGTGTTGTTCGGCATGAACGACAAGGCGCCGGCGCAGCTCGACTACTATCGCGCCAACGCCCGTACCGGGGAGATCCAACACGTCGGCGCGGCGACGCCCTATTTTCTCAAGCTATTCGACAACGATTTCAAGGAGCGTGTGGCGATCGCGCTCGACCCCAAGGATCTGGCCCGCGTCATCTTCGTCCGCGCAGCCGACGGCACCTGGAAGGAATCCAACCGGGTTCTTCCCGAGGATGCGGAAGCGTTGTCGGCCAATCACATCAACAATCTCGGGGGTGCGGTGATCACTGACGACGGTAGCAAGCTGCTGGCGTTCTCCAGCCAGGGTCTCGACACCACGGCCTGGGTGTCCTTTGATCTCGCGACCGGCAAGCGCGAGATCATCGGCCTCGACAAGCGCGTCGATGTGAAGCGCGCCCTGGTGGATCCGGCAACGCTGGCGCCGCAGGCCTACATGCGCAACTTCACGACCGCCGAATGGGTCGCCGTGAATCCACGCTTACAGAAGGACTTCGACACCTTGCGGGCCATGGACCTGGGAGAAATTGAGGTCGAGAGCCGCTCGCACGATGACGGCACCTGGATTGTCAGTTTCATGCGGCCGGACTACCCGGTACGGTATTTTCTCTATGACCGGGGCAGCGGCAAGACCACGGCGCTCGGCGTCTCCACCCCGCAGATGGCGTCCCTGAAGCTGTCCAACATGTATCCGCTGGTCATCAAATCCAGCGATGGCTTCGATCTGGTGTCCTATATCGCGTATCCGAGCTGGGTGAAACTCGATGCCCACGGCATTCCAGCCACGCCGCAGCGGCTCATCACCTTCGTGCACGGCGGTCCCTCCGATGAGCGCGCACAATTCGGCTTCGCGCCTCTGCTGCAGTGGATGACCAATCGAGGCTATGCGGTTTTCGTGGTGAATTTTCGCGGCTCGCCGGGCTTCGGCAAGGCGTTCATGAACGCGCAGCACCATGAGTGGGGCGGAGCGATGAATCGCGACGTGCTCGAGCAGGTACGTTATCTCGTCGACAAGAAAATTGCCGATCCGAAACGGCTGGCGGTATTCGGCGGCAGTTACGGGGGCTACGAGACCTTGGTGGCGATGACCCTGACCCCCGGCGTGTTCGCCTGCGGCAATGCCGTGGTGGGTCCGTCCAACCTCGAAACCTTCGTCGATCCAAAGACACTGCCGCCGGATTGGAGTCCCGATTCGCTGTACGCCCTGCTCGGAGATCCGCGCACCGCGGAAGGACGAAAATTGCTGAAGGAGCGTTCACCGTTCAACTATGCCGGGCAAACCAAGGGTGCCATGCTCATCGTGCAGGGGGCGAACGACGTACGGGTGCCCACCCGGGAAGCGGAACAAGTGGTCGCGGCCATGCAAAAGGCCGGCACCCAGGTCACCTACCTGCTGTATCCCGACGAAGGCCACGGCATCATTCGCACCGAAAACAACCGCTCCTTTCTGGCGATCAGCGAAGTTTTCTTCGGCCAATGTCTGGGCGGCCGGTATTCGCCGCTCAACAAGGAACTCGAAGGATCCAGCGTCAAGGTGCCGGCCGGTATCGAGCACATTCGCGGGCTGAAGGAAACATTGGCCTCGCGGCGCAGCGACGGGCTCACCCCATGACCGGCAAGGGAACCCAATCGGTCTGGGGCGGCGAGCGCGGACATGAACCTTACGAGCGGGCCACCCAGGTTCCCGTGGTTCACAGCGTCTCGTTCGGCTACCAGGATATCGACACCTGGCTCGCGGTGGCGCTGGGACACGAGGAAGGACACATCTATTCGCGCAACACCAATCCGACGGTGCGCGCGTTCGAGGAGAAGGTACGGGATCTGGAGGGCGCGCGAGGCGGCCACCAGCTTTTCAACCGGCATGGCCGCCATCAGCGCCACTTTTTTCACGTTTCTGCGGCCGGGCGACCGCGTGGTGTCGATCAAGGACAGCTACGGCGGCACGAACAAGCTATTCACCGAGTTCCTGCCGGCCTTCGGCATCCAGGCGCACGCTGTGCAATACCGGCGATCATGCCGGCGATCGAGACCGAATCGCACGTGGCTGCAGGCTCTTGTATCTCGAGTCCCCCACCAATCCGACCGTCAAAGTCACCGACATTGCACGGCTCGCGGCGGCGGCCCATCGGGTCGGGCGCGCTCGTCGCGGTGGACAACACCTTCGCGACGCCGATCAATCAGAATCCGTTGGCGCTGGGTGCGGACATGGTGCTGCACAGCGCCACCAAGTTTCTCGGCGGCCACGCCGATGCCTTGGGCGGTGCCGCCTGCGGAAGCCAAGCTTGATCAAGCGTCTGTATCATTTTCGCGAAATCAACGGCGCAACGCTATCGCCGGCCGACGCCTACAGTCTGCTGCGAGGCATGAAGACCCTGAGTCTGCGGATCGCGCAGCAGAACAGCAGCGCCATGAAGATCGCTCGTTGGCTGGCGCGGCATCCGAGCGTCGAGAAGGTCAACTATCCCGGGCCTGGAGTCGCATCCCCAACACGACATCGCCGTGCGGCAGATGCGCGGCTTCGGCGGCATGTTGAGTTTCAGCGTGCGCGGGGGCCTCGACGCCATCAAGGTATTTCTGCCCAAGCTCGAGCTGGCGCACCGGGCCGCCAATCTCGGCTGCGTCGAAACGGTCGTCGGTCCGCCGTCGGTGACCAGCCATGTCGAATGCACCGCCGAGGAGCGGGCCGCCGCCGGGCATTCCCGAAGGGCTGGTGCGCTACTCCACCGGCATCGAGGATGTGGAGGACTTGATCGCCGATCTCGAGCAGGCGTTGGCGCATATTCGCCGGCCATGAGAACCGCGGTTGACATCGCAGCCGCCGTGGCCGAGGGCCGCCTCACGGCGGCGGCCGTGGTCGAGTGCTGCCAGCGGGAGATCGAGCACAAGAATGCTCGCCTGAATGCCTTCGTTTACACGGATTTTGCCGGCGCGCACCGGCAGGCCGAAGAACTCGACCGCCGCATCGCCGGCGGCGCCAAGCCCGGCGCGCTTGCCGGCGTAGCGTTCGGGGTCAAGGATATCCGCGAAAGCTGCGCGGGTATGCCGAGGACCAACGGCTCGCTGTTTCATTGCAACGATCCACCCGAGGCCAAGGACTCGGTATTCATCGCCCGCCTACGCGCCGCCGGCGCCATTCCCTTGGGAAAGGTGGCCACGGCGGAATTCGGCATGGACGGAGTTACGCACACTCTCGCGCACGGCACCACGCGCAATCCCTGGAATCTGTCGCGCACCCCCGGCGGCAGCAGCGGCGGTTCGGCCGCCGCCGTCGCAGGGGGCCTGGTTCCCTTTTGCACCGCGGGCGATGCCGGCGGCTCCACCCGCAGTCCGGCGGGATATACCGGCACGATTGGCCTCAAACCCAGTCTCGGCCGTATTCCGCGGATGGATGGCTTCGGCGATCGCAGTTGCCCGGGCGTGATCACCGCCACCGTCGCCGACACCGCGCGCATCCTCGACGTGGTCGCCGGACCGCACGATTGCGACCGCATGACCTTGCCCGCGTCCGGTGTGCGCTACGAGGATCTGATGGACACCCTGGATGTCAGGGGATTGCGGGCAGTGTGGAGCGAAGATTTGGGGTTCGCGCCGGTCGAACCGGAAGTGGCCGCCCTCACGCGCGCCGCGGCATTTCGGCTGGCCGACGCAGGCGGACTGCGCATGCTCGATCAATCGGTGCGGTTCACCAATGTGTATATGGCGGCCAACATGCACTTGACGCGGCGGTTCGCTGATGAACTCACCCAGCGCGGTATATTGCCGGGCCAGAAGCATCTCCTCAGTCCCGGCCCGCGATATTTCCTGGAGAAGGCACAATCTTTCAGCGACACCGATGTTTTCAACGCATTACAGCTTGAGAAGAACCTGGAACAGGAGATCGCGGCCTTCTTCCAGGGCGCCGATGTCCTGCTCAACCCCTGTCACTCGACCGCGGCATTTGCCGCCGAGGGTCCCTTGCCGGAATGGATCGCAGGCAAGGATGCCAGCCAGACTCACGGGGACTCGTTTCCCATGCTCGCCAACATCGGTTGGAATCCATCGATCTCGGTGCCCGCGGGACTGACGGCCGACGGCCTGCCGGTGGGCTTGCTCATTACGGTGCGGCGTCATCGCGACGATATCGCGTTGCGCCTCGCGCGAATCCTTGAAATCGCGGCGCCCTGGCCGCGGCATCCAACCGGTTGGGAGTAACCGTATGTCCGACTATCTCCTGTTCAAGAATGCCTTGCTGTTCGACGGCGTCAATGAGGCGTTGATCGACGGCGCCAGTGTCGCCGTCGAGGACGGATTCATCCGCGAAGTGCGGCGCGGAACGATTGCTTCGAACGCCGCCGACGTCATTGACCTGAACGGCCGGTTTCTAATGCCCGGCCTTCTGGATTTGCATTTCCACGCGTACTCGGTCTCATTCGATGAGTTGGCCTTGCAGCGCATGCCGAAGCCACTGCTGGTGAGTCACGCCAATCGCTTGCTCGAGGGGGCCTTGCAGCGCGGCTTCACGTCGGTGCGCGATCCCGGCGGCGGCGAGGTCGGTCTCGCTTTGGCGATCGAGGCGGGGCTCGTCAACGGCCCGCGCTTCTTCTTCGGCGGCAAGGCCCTGTCGCAGACCGGCGGCCATGGCGATGGACGTCATCCGCACCATGCCGACTTGTGCCGCTGCCGATTCTCCGACGCCATATCGCAGGTCGTCGACGGCGAAGACGAGGTGCGCAAAGCGTGCCGCAATGAGCTTCGCCTGGGCGCGGACCACATCAAGCTGTTCATCTCCGGCGGCGTAACCTCATCGTCCGACCCCATATGGATGGCGCAATTCAGCGATGTCGAAATTCGCGCCGCGGTCGAAGAAGCCGCCTCGCGCCGCAAGTATGTGGCCGCCCACTGCCTCACCGACGAGGGTGCGCGCCGCTGCGTGCGGCACGGCATCCGCTCGATCGAGCATGGTTTCAGCATCTCGAAGGAAACCGCGCGCCTGATCGCCCAGTCCGGAACGACTTACGTCGTGCCGACGCTGGCGGTGCTGCATCAGTTGGGCGAACACACCCGCGAGCTCGGCCTGTCGGCGCAAAGCATCGCCAAGGTGGGCGGCGCGCGCGAGGCGGCGCTCGAGGGCATTCGCAATTGCGTCGAGGCCGGCGTGAAACTGGGATTGGGAACCGATCTCTTCGGTCCACAATATCACTGGATGCAAAGCCTGGAAATCGAGCTGCGCTGCGCCCTTCAGGCACCCATCGATGTGCTGCGTTCGGCCACGTCGATCAATGCCGAGATCATTCAGCGCGGCGGCGAACTCGGAGTGATTGCGGCCGGAGCGCGCGCCGACCTGATTGCGCTGGATGAAAATCCGCTGAAGAATCCCAAGGTATTCGCCGATTCGCACGCAATGCCGCTCATCGTCAAGGGCGGCCGTCTGGTTCGCCGGGAATTGTGAACGGCGAAGCGGCGCGGCCGCGCCTCAGCTGGTCAGGCGGAATGCAAACGGAGCCCTCACCGTGGCGTCGATGTTCTTGCCGCCCGTGGCTGCCGGAATGAACTCCAGGGTCTCGTAGAATTGCAGCACCGCGTCGTCGAGCAGCTCGGAACCGGAGGAACCCACGATGGCCGCGTCCGTGACGCAGCCGCTGGCCGCGACGCGAAGGGAGACGAGCACCACGCCCTCCTCACCGAGGCGACGGCTCGCCGCCGGATAAAAATCCTCTAGCGAGCGCGGCATGCGCCCGAGCTTGGGAGCATGGCTGCCCGCCGCTTCCGCGGTGGCCTCCGAGGCCGCGGCCGGGCACGGCGAGGCACGCGGATGATAATTCACCGCGGTCGGATTTATCTTCTTCACCAGGCGGCTGCGCTCTTCCACATAGCGGTCTCGGAGCTGGCGCGCACGCTCTGCCCATTCAGGGGTGGGGGTGCCGCTATTGAGCACCGTCAGCAGCGCGCTCTCCGCCGCGAGCACCGTCGCCTCGTGCGCAGTATCCGCGGGTAGCGAATTGCGCGCCAGGAAAGCACTCCACATGTCGCGGTTGCGGGTCAGCGCCGGATATTCTCGCCAATAATCCCGCAGCGCCGTGAGATGCTGACTCTGCTCGTTGAGCCACGCCGCAGTATCTGCCTGGCTGCGGCCCGGTGGGAGAAGCGAATAGTTGGTCTTGAGCGCGAGCACGTAGTCGCTTATGTCCTCGCTTAACAACCGGCCGCGAACATCCTTGCCTGACGTCGAATCGGCGTGCTCCGCCATTGCGGCTGCGCTGCGCGAAAGATCATAAAGCTCATCGGGAGCCGCGAGTCGCCAGCCGCGTGGCGTGGGCACCGCGGGCGCTGACATCGTGGTCGGCGCTGCGGCCGCCGAGTCCTCGCCGATGCCGGGCTCGAGCACCTGAGTCGCCGCTGCGACCGCCTGCAGTGACTGGCCCGAGCCGTTACCCGTGGGCAGGCCCTCGAGGTGCAGCGTGATACCGTACAGAAGATCTGAGGCAACCGTTCCCGCTTTTTTGCCGGGCAAGTCCAGCACCTTGGATACCGCAAATTCTTCCGTGGTCTCGTGGCTAATCTGTCCGTCGTAGGGGCTGCGCCGATCGCGCATGCTCGCAAATTTGGTGCGCAGCTCCAGCTTGGCGCTGCTCGGCGGCCGGTCCCGCCGCCACAGTCCGACGGCCGCAATCTTGCGGTCGTCCCGACTCCACCAGACTTCCTTGATGTCCCAGACGACGCGCGCACCGTCATTCATGAACCCCATGGTGAGACTCATCTGGCTCTTGTCCGAGAGCGCCAACACGGCCGGCGGGACCGCGGAAATGAATCGCCGCGAATGCAGCGTCCACTTCGGCGTCGAGTCGAGCTTCACATCGTTGAATCCAGCCGGCAGCAGTGCGCGCCGCCGCAGATGCGCCTGCCACTGCGTCAAGGTGCCGGTGTACGACACGTCCACCTGCCCGACTATCAATCGCGCGCGCTCTTCGGCCTCATGAACGAAGGCCGACGGAGCATATTCAATGACCCCGGCGTAGCCATCCGGAGTCGGCAGCAACATCACCACCAAGTAGACATCCAGGAACGGCACCGCCCACACACGCTCCTGCCATTTTCGCCCATACGGATCGACGTACAGGGTGTCGCTGCGCGCCGCACCCAGGGAGGTGATCCTCACTTGATCGGAGCCCACGCGGCGGCGCAGATTCAATGCCTTGAGCGCAAGATCCATGAAAGCTTTCGAGTCGCCGTAAAAGGCGTCGTCCATCGCCGCGTTGGGCCGCACCAGCCGCAGCACCGCCATGTCCGCGGCCGCCGCCACACTCACTGAGCCGTCTCCCGATAAATCCGTCGATGCATAGGCGGGCTCGTGCGCACTCCAGCTACCGTCAGCCTGCTGCGCGATCACGCGCGGCCGAAAGCCGTTCGCGTTCGCGTCGAACAGCAGAGAATCCGCCCCCTCGCCCTTTGGAAACAGCGTGCTCGTGTAGGTCTTGAGCAGCGCCGCTTGCGCCTCGTCGTGATGGCGGGCGGTGATTGCCTGATAGGCCTTGACGAAGTCCGGCCAGTTGAGCGGCAGATTGAAGCTGTCCTTGAAGGAATACGTGTAGGTTCCGTGCAAATAGGGCAGCGACACGAGTTCGCGCTGATCGAACCGGGCTTTGAGATGATCCGCATCCAGCACTCGGCCGATGGGCAGAGAATAGTTCAGATTTTCATTCGGCGACTTGCCGATCACGACGCCGATGACTTTGCCCCCACCATCGAGGAGCGGGCCGCCGCTGTTGCCCGGCGATGCCGCGGCGGAAAATCGAATCCACTTCCAGGCTCCGTCCTGATCTTCGGCGGTCTCCGAGGTGAACAGTCCGTCGCGAATCACGATCCCTTCGCCAAGGGCATTGCCCACGGCCAGGACCGGGTCGTCCAATTTCGGTTCCCGATTCACCGCAAAGCCCGCTTCCGCCGGGTCGTTCACCAAGGAGAAAACGACGAAGTCTTCGTGCTGCGAGAATTGCAGAATGCGGTCGATGGCCAGCACCGTGCCGTCCGATCGACGTAGCGCCGGCGGCCCATACTGGCTCGCGATCCCGGCCGCCACCACGTGGGCCGCGGTGACATAGGTGTTAGACCCTAGCGCAAAGGCCGTGCCAATCGATCGGTAGGCATCGTTGCGCTCGATGAACGGCAGGAGATCCAATGGCAACGGTTTCTCGTAGGTCACCGGATCCTTGTCCGGTTTCTTCATCACCACCTCGAACGTCGCCGTCCGGATGGCGTGCTGCAATTCCGGCGTAACTCCTGCTCGCGCCGCCAGTGATCCAGACAGGACGAACGTCCCGAACATTGCACTCAGGCTCAATCCCCGCACTCTTGCTCCCCCTGCTCCTTGGCGCAACGCGCACGCTATCACGGAACTCCGCTGCTTCGAATAGGACGCCCGTCGCTCTTTTACCGCATTGCGATTTCTTCATGCGCAGGCGACCTGGCAGCCATTCTCCGGCCGGCGACGCGTGCGAGTAGCGCCCATTTCGGTGACAATGGCGCTACAACCATTCAAGCCCCGGGGAGTTTAAGTGACTCATGCTGCAATCGTCGGCTGGGGCAAATGCCTGCCGCCCTCCATCCTGACCAATCAAGACCTCGCCACATTTCTACCCACGGATGACGAGTGGATTACCACACGCACCGGCATGAAGGAAAGGCGAATTTCCCACGTGCCCGGCACGGAATTGGCCATCGTCGCCGCCCGCCGCGCCATCGCCTGCGCCGGGATGCGCGGCGAGGACATCCAACTCGTCATCTACGGCAGCTGCAGCAACGACGAAGCGGTGCCGAACAGCGCCTCCGGCGTGCAGCAGCGCATCCGTGCGACCGGCGCGGCCGCCTTCGACGTCAATACGGCATGCACGAGCTTCATGTACGGCCTGTCGATCGGGTCCTCGATGATCAAGAGCGGCATCGTCAAAAACGCATTGGTGATCGGCGTCGAGCTGATTTCCCGGTACATGGACTGGGACAACCGCAATGTCGCCGTGCTATTCGGCGACGGCGCCGCGGCCATGGTGCTGCAAGCCTCCGGGGAGGAGACCGGTGTCATCGCCGAAAAGCTCGAGTGCTATGCAGATTCGCGGCACATTCTACGGGTGCGCGGCATGGGCACCATGTACGCCAACCAAGGCGTACAGTTTGGACAGACCCGCTGGGACTTCGACGGCCAGGAGATATTTCGCAAGGCCGTGCAGGGCATGAGCGAAGCAAGCCTGGATGTGATGCGCCGCGCCGGCGTGACCATGAACGACATCGCGCTGGTCGTGCCGCATCAGGCCAACTTGCGCATCATCGACGCGGTCGCCAAGCGTGCGGGAGCGAGCCCCGACAAGGTGTACCTCACGGTGCAGAAGTACGGCAACATGAGCTCGGCAACGGCGCCGGTCGCGCTGGTGGAAGCTGTGGAGGAAGGCCGCGTACCGCCCGGCAGCCTCGTGCTGATGCCCGCGTTCGGCGGCGGATTGACGCTGTCCGCGCACTTGATCCGCTGGGGCGGGCGGGTGACGCCGCTGCAGCCCTGTGATGCCGAGCTGCCGCCCTGTTCGAAGACTGCACTCGAATTGGTCAACGAGATTCGTGCTCAAAAGAAGCTGGGGGAAGCCGAAGCGAGCCGCTTCTCGACCTTGAGCTTCTCGGAAAATATCACCGGTCGCTGAAAGTGCGACGCACCGTGGCCCACCCCGCATCAACGCAAACTGATTTCGTATTTGTCCGGACAATGGATCTGGGCGGCGATGGCCTTCGAGTGGGCGTGAAGGACTCCATTGATATTGAGGGTGTGCCGACACGGATGGCATGCGCCTGTTACGCCGACGCACCGCCGGCGCTGCGGCACGCCGAGGTCGTACGCGCGCTGCTCGACGCCGGCTGCCGGATAGTCGGCAAGACCAATATGCACGAACTCGCGTACGGGGTGACCGGCATCAATAGTTGGACCGGCACACCCGTCAATCCGCGCGCTCCGGGCCGGGTGCCGGGCGGTTCCTCCAGCGGGTCCGCCGTCGCGGTCGCCGCGGGGCTCGTCGATTTCGCCGTCGGCACCGACACGGGAGGCTCCATCCGCATCCCCGCCGCCTGTTGCGGCGTTCACGGCTTGAAGCCCTCATTCGGACGAGTCAGCCGCCTGGGAGTTCATCCCGCAAAATCATCGCTGGACTGCGTCGGTCCTTTCGCGTCCGACGTTGCGATGCTGGAACGGGCGATGACCATGCTCGATCCCTCGTTTCGCATCCAGTCATTGCCCGCACAGGCGACGGTGGGCTGGGTTGCGGTCGAGGCAAATCCGGACATCACGGCGGCCGCGCGCGGCGCACTCGAGAAGGCCAATGTTGCCGTGCGCCCAATTTCGCTGCCCTCTTTCAAGGCGGCGTTTGCCGCAGGCCTTGCCATCATCAGTTTCGAAAACTGGGCAGCGTACAGCCACTTGATGACTTGTGAATCGCTCGGCCGCGATGTGCGCACGCGTCTGCTCGCCTCGCGCGCCATATCTTCGGCCGACGTCGAAGCGGCCGAGTCGGCACGTCGTGCATTTCGAACGGAGGTTGATGCCGCCCTCTCCGAGGTCGACGCGCTCGCCTTGCCGACACTGCCTGATTTCCCGTTGACTCTTGCCGCTGCCGCCGACGCCTCGGCCGCGCTGCAGGTCACCTCATTTGTGCGGCCATTCAATCTGTCCGGCCATCCTGCCTTGAGCATTCCAGTTGCGGCGGCGGGCGGTTTGCCGGCGGGACTGCAACTGGTAGGCCGGCTTTACGAGGACGAAGCACTGTGTGCGTTGGCTCGCCGGGTGGCGAGCCGGTTGTGACCGCCGTTCAGTGCGATTGCGTCTCGGGAGCGGCGTTTGAATAGCGCCGGTTCAAGGACGCGGTGAGCGCGGCCAGCCTGGCTTCAGCCGAGCTGATTTTGGCGGCGATGCCGGGCGTCTTGGGGGCAAGTTGCGCGGCGCGGCGATAAGTGCGGATTGCATCCGCCGGACGACCCGCACGCATCAGCGCATCTCCGGTGGCCATGAGAAGGGCCGGATCGCTCGGATTCCAACGGATGGCGTCATAGCAGGCATCTAGATTCGACTGCGTACTGCAACTCGCGTAGTCACGCTTGAGGGATGCCGAAGCCTTGCCTTCGGGGGGCGCGATCGCCGCTTGCGCACCCGCTGCCAGGATCGCACCCGCTGCCAGGATCCGTAGCAACCAGAGACTTCGCTTCATGGCTCGAAGTCCCGCACCAATCGAATTCCCACGCTGCTCGTCCGATAATCCGCGGCGAAATGATTGCGGTAGTTGGCCCGCACATACGCCGGAGTGCTGAACCAGGAACCCCCGCGCAGTTCGTGGTCGGCACAATTGCCGTCCGTGCGCGCCGATCCGTCGATGGGCGCGCCGACATAATCCGCAGTCCAGCAGTCCTTGGTCCATTGAAAGACATTGCCCAACATATCGTTGAGTCCAAAGGCGTTGCTCTTGAACGAACCCACGGGTGCCGTGTAGACGTAGCCATCCTTGCAACCGAATACCGACCAGCCCGGATACCGATGGGCCGCGCTCTCGTCGGCGACGTTGCCGTTCTCACAAGCACCGGAACCGTCTGAATTCCACGGCAGGACGGCCGCCCCGCCGGCGCGTGCCGCGTATTCCCATTCGGAAGCGCTGGGCAATCGGTACGCATGACCGGTCTTCATCGACAGCCACTGCGCGTATGCCGCCGCATCGTTCCAGGAAGTGCAGGTGACCGGATGATTTCCGGATTGAGGAAAACCTGGGCTCTTCCAGCTACTCTTGGGGCGATGCTTCCACGTGCCGTCGTAGGTATCGCAGCCCTGCATGTCCCGTCCCGTCGCCGCGACGAATTGTTGGAACTCGTCCACGGTGACAGCATTGGTCGACATGGCGAGAGGACGGTTGATCATCACCCAGTGCAGCGGTTTTTCAGACGGCGCCGAACCACTCTCGGTGCGGACTGAACCTTGTTGGAAGCGACCCACCGGAAGGACCGTCATGCCGGGACATGTCGCACAGTCGCGGATCACCGTGCCCGGGCCCGGGAGCGCCGCCACTGTGGGCGCGGACACCGGTGCCGGCGCTGGCTCGTGATGACCGACGATCGAGACGACGGCGACAATTGTAAATACCGCGGCGAGCCCTGCTCCGGTTGCAACTAGGATTGAGTCGCGCTTCCACGGCTTGCCGCGTTTGAGGACCAAGGTTCGGGCACCTGAAGCTTGTTGCGGGACGCGTGCGGGAACCGCAGCGTCGAGCTTCGACGCCGAATCAACCGAGAGTTCATCAAAGTCGATGGTGACTTCTTCATCGGGCGGGACCGACACTGTCGCCGGTCGCGGCGAAGGCCGAGCGGCCGCCGCAGACCTCGGCTTGGTCGGCGCCGTCTCGCGCGTTGCAGCTCGTGTCTTTCCGGAAAGCCAGTCTTGGAGCACCCTTCGAGCCGATGCAACGGCGGCTTTACGCCGCTCAAGCATATTCTGCGTCGGTTTCGCCGCCGGAAGCGGAGGCGTGCTCGAAGCAGTCGGTTGCGCCGCAACAGGCACGCTCGCGTCTGCCGTGGCAGCATCCGATTCTGGCAGAGGCATTCGACTCGCGTTCACTTGTGCAGTCTGCTCCATAAGCGTGCGTTGAGTCGACGGCGGCGCCGAAGCCGCGGTGGAAATTGTCGACTGCGTCGCATCGGACGGCATGACCGCCGCAGCGGACACCGCAGGCGAGCCGGAGACTGTGGACTGCGTCGCACTGCGTGGCGTCGACGGTGTTGGAGAAGTTGCCTCAGCTGGCCGTTCAACCTGGCTTCGCCTCGATGTCGGCACGGGACGCATCGCAGGGACCTGCGCGCGAACCGGGTCGCCAACTGAATCCGAGGCCGCGACTTGAGGCGGCGGCGCCGTTGCCGTGACGGGCGGCGTGGCCGATGATGCCACGGGCGGCGTGGCCGTGACGGGCGGCGTCGCGCTGATTTTCGGGAAAGCCGAATCCGGCGGCAACGCTCGCGTCGGAGTTGGCGCAGCCAACTCCTCAACCATGATTTTACTTGGCGGCGGCGTGGGCGGCATCGGTCCCAAAGTCACTGTCGGCGAAGGCGACTCGCTCGTTTCCTTCTTCGCTGACACTGAACCCGAGGTTGCGACTGGCGCTGGCGGCGCCGTTGCCGTGACGGGCGGCGTGGCCGATGATGCCACGGGCGGCGTGGCCGTGACGGGCGGCGTCGCGCTGATTTTCGGGAAAGCCGAATCCGGCGGCAACGCTCGCGTCGGAGTTGGCGCAGCCAACCCCTCAACCATGATTTTACTTGGCGACGGCGTGGGCGGCTTCGATCCCAAAGATACCGTCGACGTCGAAAGCGACTCACTCGTTTCCTTCTTCGCTGACACTGAACCCGAGATTGCGACTGGCGCTGGCGGCGGCGCCACCGGTGCCGTGACGGGCGGCGTGGCCGATGATGCCACGGGCGGCGTGGCCGTGACGGGCGGCGTCGCGCTGATTTTCGGGAGAGCGGACTCCGGCGGCAGCGTTCGCGTTGGAGGGGCCGCAGCCGACTCCTCGACCTTAATTTTACTTGGCGGCGGCGTGGGCGGCATCGATCCCAAAGATACCGTCGACGTCGAAAGCGACTCACTCGTTTCCTTCTTCGCTGACACTGAACCCGAGATTGCGACTGGCGCTGGCGGCGGCGCCACCGGTGCCGTGACGGGAGGCGCGACCGCAACGGGCGGCGCGGACTGTGCCGCAACCGGCGGCGTCGCTGTAGACTTGGCCATTGTTGGAGGCGGGGTTACCGCCGCGCGCCCTTCTTCAATCAGACTCGATGCCGGCGAAGTTGGCATCGCCGTCCTTCCAGTGATCGGTTGATTGGTTTCCTTGGGTGCTGCAGTCGAAAACGACGTTGAGACTCTCAACGGGCCATTCGAGGGCGGCGTCGCCGTAGATTTAGCCAGAACGGAATCCGGCGTCGCCGTCGGAGTCGGCGTAACAGAAACGGTGCGTTCCTCTCCGGGGCTGCGCCTCAATGGTGGCGGGGGCGGCGAAATTGGCGCTGCTGTCTTGGCAGAGACCGGCATCGTAACAGCATTCTGTTGGGACGAAAGCTCTGCAGGACTTCGACTCGCTGGAGCAATCGGGATTGGGGTCGAGATATGCGCCTCGGTCTGTGCCAGCACCTCATTCAGAAGTCCGAGCACCTGAGCGTGCGCGCGCTCCGGCAGAGGTTCAACCAGCTGGCGACGCCGCAGTGCTTCCAATAACAATGTCGGCGATGTGCCGGTGGCGAGAAGCAATCGCTTTAGCTGCGAAAGAGCATCAGTATCGGTGAATCCGCTGGTTTCAAATACACTCAAGACCCTCTCGAACACGGACGTCAACGCTGACTGCGTTGATTTCGCCTGACCGCTGATCCGTTGCATGCGCCGAGCCGGCGGTGTAGGTTGGATCGGCGCGGGTGTGACTTCAGGACTCTTACCCGGCGGGGTATCTGCGTCTGCGCTCTTCGCCTCGGCATTGGCTGCCGATGCCGCCGCCTCGTCGAGAACAGCGAATATTTCTACGTACGCATCCTGAGGCAAGGGTTCGATCAACTGGCGGCGCCTCAGCACTTCCAACAACTCCGTTGGCGAGGCGTGCATCTCGAGTAGCCGTTTCAGCTCCGTGAGAACATAGGCGTAAGTGAAACCACCGGTCTCAAACGAACGTAACACCTTCTCGAATATCGCTGAGGGAGAGGAGACTTTGACTCCCGATGCATGCGCCGGCACGCCGAGACGACCCGGTGTGTGCTTTTGAGTCGGGGGCGGGGCCGCGAGTCGAGCTGGCTGAAGCGCCCCCCCCGGCTTTCGTGGTCCTCCGGACGCCGGAGGCGTGGACGCACTTTGACCCGCGCTCGGCAGGGAGCCCGTGAATACCTTCCAACGGTGATCTACCGTCTTTCGCCGTGCCATCGTGTTCCCTTAACAGGTGGCGTCTTCGCGGTTGTCCCACTGCGATCTTCGCGCCGACTCCATTTTCACTTCATTGCGTCCATGCGTGTCTGTATCTAGACTTATTCTTAGCGAATTCGTTCGATCCGTTGGGATGCAAAGGTCGTTCGTAGGCGCACCGAAAAAACCTGCGGATCCATCGCGTTGTAAAAAATACCATTTACAATCAATATCTTAAGAACGCATCATCGGGTCTTGGCGCCTTGTCGTCAAGTGAATCCAGCGAGTGGACGTCCGCAGTCAAACTGGGGCGAGCGTCTGTGCGGCGCGCACCACCTCCTCCAGCGCCACGTAGTGTTCGCGAAATTCAGGGGGCCATCGCGAGGGGCGCCCGCTCGATAATTCGATGCAGACATATTCGATCTCGGCGCGGGCCAGCGTGGCGCCGTCCGACTCGCGTCGCACCTGAAACCGTCTTCGGACCCTTAACTTGCCCTCGGCCGGCTGGAGCCAGGTGGCGGTTTGAATGATGTCGCCCAGCACGGCGGGCCGAACAAAGGCAATTATGCTGCGCAAAACTGCCATGCCTCGATCGAGCTGCAGGCATTTTTCCATGGGCAGACCGAGCACGGCGGAATGCTCCCAGGCGGCGCGGTCGAACCAGGTCATATAGACAGCGTTGTTCACGTGATCATAAGCATCGATATCCGCGGGACTGACGGCCACCGAGGCGATATAGGGCAGCGGCAAGTCCCAATCTCTGAGCGATGTTGGATCACGTGGCGTGGATCGGAAATCCTGATGGTTCATTGAAGCGATCATACGTTATGGCCCGGCCGGATTCTCGACTTACAATCCCTTCATGTCCCTACTCGCCGACCTCGTCAGCACATCACAGCGAGTCGCAGCCGCATCGGCGCGGCGGACCAAAGTGCGTGAACTCGGCTTGTTTCTTCGGGCACTCCCCGGCGATGAAATAGAAACCGCGGTGAACTACCTTTCGGGCGACATATCGCAGGGAAAAATCGGCATCGCCTACAAGGCGCTGCACGCAGCGGCTGCGAGCGAGGCTGCGAGCGAGGCGGTGGTATCGATTTCGGAAGTCGATCGATCGCTTGCCACCATTGCCGCTATTCGCGGAACCGGTTCCGCGGAATTACGCGCTCAGGCGCTGCGTGCTTTGTTCTCGCGCGCGACGCTCCCTGAGCAGCAATTCCTGCTGCGCCTCGTTGTCGGCGAGCTGCGGCAAGGAGCGCTCGCCGGAGTCATGATCGACGCCATCGGCGCCGCAGCCGACCTGCCGGTCGCGGAAGTGCGCCGAGCCGCCATGTACTCAAAAAGCCTCGGCGCCGTAGCGCGGGTGGCATTGCTCGAGCCGGCATCGGCTCTGAAGCAATTTCAGCTGGAGCTGTTCGTCCCCGCATCGCCGATGCTCGCGCAAACTGCTGCAGACGTGGGGGAAGCACTGAAAGAACTGGGCGGCGAAGGAGCATTCGAGTGGAAAATGGACGGCGCACGCATCCAGGCGCACAAAGTCTCCGACGAGGTACGTATCTACACGCGCTCCTTGAATGAGGTAACCGAGGCCGTACCGGAAATCGTTGAGACGGTACGTGCCTTGAGTGTGCGCAGCCTGATACTGGATGGCGAGGCCATTGCTTTCGACGCCGCGGATCGACCGCATCCCTTCCAAATCACGATGCGCCGTTTCGGCCGCAAGCTCAACGTAGAGGCCTCGCGCGCCGAACTGCCGATCAGAGCATTTTTCTTCGACTGCTTGCATGTCGATGGGCAAAGCATTGCAGATCGGCCTGCCCGCGAGCGCATTGCTGCGCTGGCGAACGTCGTTCCCGGATCCATGCGGGTTCCGCGGCTGGTGACCTCATCTGAATCCGAGGCCGGCGACTTTTACGACGCCGCGATCAAAGCCGGGCACGAAGGCCTCATGGCGAAGGCACTGGACGCGCCCTACGAAGCCGGCAATCGCGGTGCGAGCTGGCTCAAGATCAAGCGCGCTCATGCACTCGATCTCCTTGTGCTGGCCGCCGAATGGGGGCATGGCCGTCGCGTCGGTAGGCTGTCGAATTTGCATCTCGGCGCGCTCGAACCCGCCACGGGCGAATTCGTCATGCTCGGCAAGACTTTCAAAGGCCTCACGAATGCCACACTCGAATGGCAAACCAAAGAATTGTTGGCTCGCGAGACCCGCCGCGATCAATGGACGGTGTACGTGCGGCCGGAGTTGGTGGTCGAGATAGCGTTCAGCGATCTGCAGACGAGCGCCCGATATCCCGGCGGGTTCGCACTGCGCCTTGCCCGGGTGAAGCGCTACCGCGATGACAAGCGCGCCGAAGATGCCGACACCATGGAGTCGGTGCGGAGAATATACGCCATTCAATCAGGCAAAGGCTGATCCTATTATGGACCCCACCCCTCCCGTGTCCCCTGCTCCAAGCGTGCTTCGATGGGTATTGATCATCGGCGGCGCCGGCTTCGCAGCAGGTTTTTTCGGACCGATGATATTCGCTCCCGACGCGAATCAGGGGCCGCTGGTGGGAATTCTGATGTCGGGTCCCGGCGGCGCAATTCTCGGCGCGTTGTTGTGGGCACTATTTGGATTGCTGCATGTCTCGGGCGCGCGGCAACGGCAGGGCATCTGGATTACATCTCTCTTGCTGATCATCGCCACCTTGTTCTTGATCATGCCCGGGCCGGAACTCCGGGGCGATCTCGAGGAAGTGCAAATCCATTCATGCAGCCGGCCGGTGGAATCGATCGAGGCGGCCAACGCGTATTGGGACAAGGAACTCGCGTCTCGAGCGGATGCCGCCAGGTCCGGCTGGAAGGAGGACTCGCGCGAGATGCTGCAAAACGACGACGGCGTGGTCCTCGCCGTCGATGTGGTCCGATCAAAGACTCTTCGTGCAGAACGAAAGCCGTGGAATAGCGGCCAAATCCTGGCGTCGGAATGGCAGCCCGTGAGCGCACAGAAATCCTACTATGCTCGATACGCCGGCGGATCGTGCTCAAACTACGCGGCCGGGACCCGCGCGATCCTGTTTCGTGACCGGCATTTTTACGGAATACCCACCAATCTCGGGTGGCCGCCCAAGAAGGTGCCGCATTTCCTCGATCTGCAGACTCTCGAGGCGGTTCCTGACTCGTATCGAAGCTATACAGGCGACTGACTGGCACCGCCCAAAAAAAATGTCTTCCCGACATTCGGGAAGACATTTGTATCACTCGATCGATCTGAATTATTGGACCACAATATTATTGTGGACGGCGGTGACACCCTCGGTGTCCTTGGTGATCATTCCAGCGAGATCCTTGGCGTCTTTCGTCGGCGCCGTCCCGCTCAACCACACCACACCGTGATTATCGGTATCGACGCTGATCTTGGTGAGAGTGGACATATGTTTTTCCGCCAGCTTCGCCTTCACTTTCGTGGTGATGGCCGAATCCTTGACGTACGTGCCGGCCGCCGAGGCGTCCGCGCTCACCGTATCTGCAATCGAAGACATGGCGCAAACAGCGCTGAGTGCAACACAAGCAGAGAGAATTATAGTTTTCATTCGAAGTTCCTTTTATTACAGATTTGAATCTTGATCGCCCCTTGGCCTGCTGGGTCTTGTTGCCGGCCAGCTTGCGGATGATATTGACATCGAAAATATGGGGAGGTGTCAGCCGCGTGAACCAAACCCTGTAGGACAATCTCTCGAACGCGCGATTTTCGCCGACAAGCTCGCTGTTTCTTCCCTCAGCATCGCGGCGCGCCGGTATCATGGCAGGCGATGCGCCCTCCAACTCCTGAGAATCGCCTTCAAACATTGGAGGGTCGCCGCATTCTTAAGATGGCGAGTTCCGCCCATGCCTATGTGCGCGGCAGCACCGTACAGTTTTACCGATGGCTGGAAGAGCGCGGCCAAAGATCCGTTCCCAAGGGACCGCCCATTTGGATCTGCGGAGATTGCCACGCGGGTAATTTAGGACCGCTGGCGGCTGCCGACGGAAAAATCCACGTGCAAATCCGCGATCTCGATCAGACGGTGATCGGCAATCCGAATCATGATCTTATTCGTCTCGCGCTCTCCCTTTCCTCGGCCGCCCGCGGTTCGGATCTTCCGGGAGTGACCACCGCCCATATGCTCGAGCAAATGATGATTGGCTACCAACGTGCCCTGAAGGGCCCGCGGGCGCAAAATATCATCGAAAGCGACAAGCCCAATTGCATCCGGGTCGTGATGCGTCGTGCCATGTCGCGCACCTGGAAGCACCTGGCGCGGGAACGTTTGAGAGACCTGAAACCCAATATTCCCAAAGGCGATCGTTTTTGGCCTCTGGCGAAGGCGGAACGAAAGGAGATTGAGCGGGTATTCGAGCGCGAAGACGTGCGAAAGCTCGTCGCATCCCTTAAATCCCGACCCAACGATGCGAAGATCGACGTGCTCGATGCCGCCTATTGGATGAAAGGCTGTAGTTCGCTGGGGCGATTTCGTTATGCGGTGCTGCTGAATGTCGGTCATGGTAAGTCGAAGGAGGATGAGTACTGCCTCATCGACATCAAGGAGGCCTGTGCTGCGGCGGCGCCGCGTGCCCGCGCCGCCAAGATGCCCCGGGACAACGGCAAACGGGTGGTCGAAGGCGCCCGGCATCTGTCTCCCGCCTTGGGGGACCGCATGATGTCGACCAAGTTGCTCGGCCGCTCCGTAGTGCTCCGCGAATTGATGCCGCAGGACCTGAAACTCCAGATCGACCAATTGACCCGCGAGGAAGCCATGGATTCTGCGCGCTATCTGGCCGAGGTCGTCGGCAAGGCCCACGCGCGGCAAATGGATACGGCGACTCGAAGAGCCTTCGGCGCCTCATTCAAGGTACGGCGATCCGCGCGCTTGGACGCACCTTCGTGGCTTTGGTCGAGTGTCGTGGAACTCGCGTCGGCGCACGAAGCGGCCTATTTGGAACACTGCCGGCGCTACGCCCTCGCCTCGTGAGAATCACATGACTCCTCTCGACAAGACCCTGAAGCGTGCGATCACGATCAAGGGGCAGGAGTACGTCATCACCTTATCGCCCGAGGCAGTCAAGATATCGCGCAAGGGTCATCGACTCGGTGCCGAACTCAAATGGGCAGATCTCATCAGCGGCGACAGCGCTCTGGCGGTTGCGTTGCACGCATCCATTGGTCGATTTGAGGAATCGGCAGCTTCGGGGCCGAAGCAATCGCAGGTGGTGCGCGAAGACCGCTCATCGTCGAAACGCCCGAGTGTCCGCAAGACCCGCCCAACTCGCCGCAAGCGCCGCTGAGCGGCAAGCCGGTCCGGCAGAGCGGACCGATCGCTTTACTGGATGAGCCCGTTTCGCAGGGCGTAAGTAGTTATGTCGGCATTCGACGCGAAACTCATTTCATCGAGTATCCTGGATCGGTAGGTGCTGACGGTCTTGCTGCTCAAACTGAGTTCGTCCGCAATGTCCTTGATGCTCGCGCCGGCCGCCAATTTGCAAAAAATCTGGAACTCGCGCGATGACAACGCATCGTGCTGCGATTGCGACTGTTCTCGCAAACCCTCCAGGTCCGCCGCCATTGACTCGGCGAGCGAGTCACTGACATAGCGGCGTCCGCTCAAAACGGTGCGAACGGCCTTCAGCAATTCCTCGGGCGACCCGCCTTTCGATAGATAGCCGCTCGCACCGGCGCGAAGCACATTGCGCGCATATTGCTCCTCCGCCAGGCTGCTCATGATCAGCACGTGCACCTGCGGATAACTGGCTTTGACGTGCCGTAAAATATCGAGTCCGCTTCTCCCCGGCATGTTGATATCCATCAATACCAGATTCCAAGTCTTCTTGCGAAGCGCGTTCAGAGCCTCATTGCCGGTCGACGCCTCGCCGATTTCTGTTATCGAAGGCTCCGTTTCGAGAAACTGCCTATATCCGGCTCTTACAACCGCGTGATCGTCGGCGATGAGCACTCGCGACATGATTGGATTCCTGAAGTTCGGCTAGAGGGATCGTCCGCGACGTCCGTTCAAAAGCAGGGCAACGACGACCACGGCAAGGATCAATCCGATGGGACCAATTCCCCAGCCTGCGCCCATTCCCCAATAGAGTCCGCCGCCGCCGCCGAACAAGACCAGCAGCAGAATTATGATCAGTAAAGTATCCATAGGTTCTTCCTTGTTTTGGTAACGGGTCGAAGCCTGACCTTTCTCAACACAACGACGCGCGCTGATCCTGACATAGGTCTGAATCCGCGATGTCAGTAAAAGGCGCGGATGTGTGTAGGTGCAATGCGGCATCCGCGGCAACTCAAGTCGGCCGCCACAATTGCCAGTCAGCCTACAGCAACTCGCGCTTCCCTCCTACGCGCGGTCCCTGCCCCCGGGAGGTCCACGCCCTTCCTTCATGCGCCAGAGTTACATTGCAATTGTGCCCGTGCGCACCCGACAACTTGAAGAGGAAATATATGGGACACTCCATCAGCAGCGATTTAGCGAAGAATGCTCAGGCACTTGCCGACAAGGCCGGACCGGCGGTTGACAAAGCCATCGACCGAGTTCGTTCCATGGGCCAGCAAGGTATGGATGCCGTGGGCGACGCTGCGCAGCAAGCGCGCGAAGCTGCTGCGTACGCTTCCGATTCGATCATCAAGTACACCCGGAAGAATCCGGTCAAAGCGCTGTTGATCGCCGCCGCCTCCGGCGCGCTGGTATTGAGTCTGCTGAACGTGCTCAAGGCCAGGCGCGACTAATCGCGTTTGTAATGGAAGAAGTCAACTCAACCAGGGGAAGCAAATGTCGCTACTTGCATGGATCGTGCTCGGACTGATCGCTGGGTTCATTGCCAGCAAGATCGTCAACAAGTCGGGTGAAGGCGCCCTGCTCGACATCGCGCTCGGGATTGTCGGCGCCGTCATCGGCGGATTCTTGTTTCAAACGTTTGGGATGGTGGGCGTCACCGGTGTGAACATTTACAGCATTCTGGTGGCAGTGGTCGGCGCGATTGTGTTTCTCGTGATGTATCACGCCTTCTTTAGAGGCAACAGGCGAATCTAAAGGCCGTAGCTGCTCGACGTAATCCGCCCGGGCCCACCCTCGGGTGCCGATTGGCGTATGATTTTTGAGTGGAATCCTGGATTTCGAGCCTGGCCGCGCACGGCTACGCGATTGTATTTGCCGCAGTGTTCCTGGAGGCGGTGGGACTGCCGGTGCCGGCTGCTCTCGCCTTGCTGATTGCGGGCGGCGCCAGCGCCACGGGCGCGCTTCAGGGTTCGTTTGTTGTGTTCGGCGCGCTCGCCGTGATGCTGGCCGGCGATACCTTGATGTTTCTGATCGGCCGCTACACCGGTTGGTGGTTGCTGGGTCTGCTTTGCCGCATCTCTTTGAATCCCGAATCATGCATCCTTCGATCGGCGGATTCCTTCTATCGCCGCGGCCGCAAACTCCTCCTCATTGCAAAGTTCATTCCCGGGATCAACACCATGGCGCCGCCGCTCGCGGGTTGCATGAATATGCGGCTGTTGCAGTTCATGCGGTTGGATCTCGCCGGCGCCGCGCTCTACATCCTCGCCTACTTCACCGTTGGCTTTGTATTCAGCGGCGCGCTCGAGGCGGTCACCAAGGGCTACCGGGCATTCGGGCGGGCCATGGGTTGGATCGTGATCGGGCTCATTGTCGCTTATGTGGCCTGGCAGCTATGGCGATGGATCAAGGAGCGCCGTCTGCGTGCCGTTCCCCTGGCAACGCCGTCCGACGCCGCGCATGCAATGACAACGGGCGCGTGCATCTACGATGTGCGCAGTCACGGCTACCTTGATCGTAAGGCGATGCGCATCACCGGCTCCCGCCGGCTCGATCCGCACACGCTGCACCAATTGAACGAAGAGTTTCCCGCCGGGCAACCGGTATTCGTGTACTGCACCTGTGTTCGCGAGGCGACCAGCGTGCGCGTGGCGCGGGAACTCGAGAAGAAGGGAATTCAGGTTGCAGTCATCCAAGGCGGCCTGCGAGCCTGGAGAAAACAAGGGCTGCCGGTCGAAGCCGTGCCCGAAGAGGAGGTCGCGGTGCTTCCTGCCTTTGGCTGACCGCAGATCCGCCGCCTCGATATTGGTTGTTGGCGAGGGCTCCGCGATTAAGCTTTGGTCATCTCCCCCGCGCGCCGGCCTCCGCCTTATCGAGGGCGATATACTGTCATTCAATCGAATGTCGTCCTTCGGGCAACTCTGGGAACTCAATTCAATGATCACAAAGAATCGGCATTTCGTTGGTTTCGCGCTCATGCTCGTTCTGCCGTTTTTCATGCCGAATGCTGCGTCGGCTGACGAGAGCGATCCACCCTCGCGCGTCGCCAGGCTCGCCTACGCGGAAGGCTCCGTGTCCTTCCAGCCGGGAGGCACTCAGGATTGGATTGCCGCGGCCATTAACCGTCCAATGACCGCCGGCGACCAGCTCTGGGCGGATCGGGACAGCCGCGCAGAACTGCAGCTCGACGGATCCACCCTGCGCCTGGCCGGTGGTACCGCCGTGTCGTTGCTCAACTTGGGCGACAACGTCACCCAGGTCCAACTATCGTCCGGCACCTTGCTGGTTCGAGTGCGGCGCCTGGACGACAATGAAACCTACGAGATCGATACGCCGAACCTCGCGTTTTCCATCCTGCGCCCCGGCCTTTATCGGCTCAGCGTCGATGAATCAGGCGCGAGCACGGCCATCCGCATACGCAGCGGCCAAGGCGAAGTAACCGGCGGCGGAACCGCGTACATGGTGCGCGCCAATGAAGACGACATCTTTTCAGGCACGGATCAATTGGCCGAAAATATGCAGCCGAACGCAGCCGGCGAGGACTC
The DNA here is from genome assembly GCA_963811115.1 of uncultured Gammaproteobacteria bacterium. Classification (GTDB taxonomy): domain Bacteria; phylum Pseudomonadota; class Gammaproteobacteria; order Steroidobacterales; family Steroidobacteraceae; genus Bog-1198. The sequence continues at coordinate 203,044 of CAWEQB010000012.1, read as the reverse complement.
GTTCGATGCGTGGAGCGCAGAGCGGGACGGTCGCGGGGAGAACTCCGTGTCCTCCCGCTATGTCTCGCCCGATGTGGTCGGGTACGAAGATCTCGACAATCAGGGCGCATGGCGTCCGGTACCCGAGTATGGAACGGTGTGGTTTCCCAACCATGTCGCGGTGGGTTGGGCCCCCTACCACTACGGCCATTGGTCCTATATTGCGCCCTGGGGATACACCTGGGTCGATGACCAGCCGTGGGGCTTCGCCCCGTTTCATTACGGCCGATGGATTTCGGTCGGCGGGGTCTGGGGATGGATACCTGCTCCGCCGCGGCCCGTGGTCGGTATCTATGTTCGACCGGTTTACGCACCCGCGCTCGTCGCATGGGTCGGCGTCGGCGCCGGGGTTGCCTGGTTTGCGCTCGGCCCTCGTGAGGTATACGTGCCCTGCTATCCGGTGAGCCGCCGCTATGTGAACAACATCAACGTCTCGAATACCACGGTGAACACCACGGTCATCAACAACGTCTACAACACCACGATCATCAACAACAAGACCGTGAACGTGACCAACGTCAATTACGTCAATCGGCACGTGCCTGGCGCCGTTGCCGAAGTGTCCTCTCAGGCGTTCAAGACCGCCCAGCCGGTGTCGAAAAATCTGGTGAAACTCGACCAGCATGCGCTGTCGAGCGCCCCGGTCCGCGCGCTCGCGCCCGCCATCGTGCCGACCAAGCAGGCAGTGTTGGGATCAGCGCGAGTGGTGACCACAAGGCCGCCGGTCGCGGTGCAGACACGCACAGTCGTTGCGCGAACTGCCCCGCCGCCGCCGCCACCCGCGTTTGAGAAACGAGAACAAGCCATTCAGGCGAATGCGGGAAAGCCGCTGTCGGTGGCCCAAGTGCGGCAGATTCAGAGCAACGAGATTTCGACCAAGCCGGCGGTGCGAATCGCTCCTGCCGCCACCCCCGTGCCGCACACCCCGCCGCCCGCACGACCGGTGACGGCAGCGGTGCCCGCGGCGGCCAACCCGGGCGGCAATCGACCCTCCGTTGCGGTTCATCCGAACGAACTTCCGCCGGTGCCGAGAGCGCCCTCCCCCGGCATCGCCGATTCGGCGCTTGAACGTGAGCATTTGCAGCGGCAGCAACAGATGCTTGCGCAGCAGGAACAGGCGCGGCAGCGGGTTCAACAGCAGCAAGATCAGGCGCATCAGCAGCTCCTTCGGCAACAGGCGGAGGAGGTGCGCAAACAGCAGGCTGCTCAGCTGCAGCAGCAGCAGGAACAGCAGCAGCAACGCACGCAGCAGGAACTCGCCCGCCAGCAACGGGCCAGGCAGCAAGCCAATGAGGCGAGAAAGCAGCAGCTCGAGCAACAACATCAGCAGGAAACCCAGCAGCTGGCGCAGCAACATGCGCAGGCGCAGGCGCAGCTTCAGAAGAAGCAGCAAGAGGAGCGGCAGGCCCAGGAGAACCAGACCAAATCCGCGTCGCGGAAAAGCGATCGCCCGCCCAACCAGCGCTAGGGCTATCGGTTCGCCGACTCGTCCAGTTCTCGCCGGCTGAAGTATGCCTGCAGGAGGCGCTCCACCAGATCGGGATCGACGGGCTTGGTCAGATGGTGATCGAAACCGGCGGCAATGGCCCGGTCCTTGTCTTCCTGTTGGCCCCAGCCGGTCACAGCGATCAAGTAGGTGTGGCTGCCCCATCGTTCCGCCCGAACCCGGCGTGCCACCTCATAACCGCTCATGTCGGGCATGCCGATGTCAAGAATCATCGCGTGCGGCAATTCCCGCCGCGCGAGTTGCAGTGCCTCGTTGCCGCTGTGTCCGACGTAGACGCCATGACCGTTCATTCCAAGCAGCATGGCGAGGCTGTCTGCGGCATCACGGTTGTCATCGACGACCAAAATCTTGCGCCGCAGATCCTTCGGTGCCGGTGGCGGTGATTGCTCCGGCTGTTGCAGCGCGGGTCCCGAGAGCACGCGGGACCTGGGCAAATGTATGGTGAATTCACTGCCGCGGCCTGGGCCGGCGCTGCGGCCATCGACGGTGCCGTCGTGCAACTCGATCAACCCCTTCACCAGCGCAAGGCCGATGCCAAGCCCACCCTCGGAGCGGGCGATGGCTGAGTCCACTTGCGAGAACATTTCGAAGAGTTCCGACATGGAAGCCGACTCGAAGCCGATGCCGGTGTCCGCCACCGATAGCGAGACTTCCTCCGGTTGCAACGCGACCGTCAGATTGATCTGACCTCCCGTGTCCGTGTATTTCGCGCTGTTGGTGAGTAGATTGGAGAGTGATTGCGAGATCCGCAGAGGGTCCACGGTCAGAAATACCGGCTCTTGCGGCAGATTGATCGTCAGTTGATGTTGCTTCGATTCAATGAGCGGCCGGGCGGTTTCGACCGCAGCCTCGATCAACGATTCGAGCGACACCGTTTCCACTTTGAGTTCCAGCCGGCCCCGGGTGATTCTCGAGACGTCCATCAAATCGTCGAGCAGCAGCGCCATTCTGCGGACCTGCCGCGCGATGACATCTCGTGCCCATTGATCCTGCACGTCGTCCGCAGACTCTGATTCGAGAACCCTGACCGCGTGACGTATGGGCGCCAAGGGATTGCGCAATTCGTGGGCCAGCGTTGCGAGAAACTCGTCCTTGCGCCGATCGGCTTCGCGCAACGCCTCTTCCGTGAGCTTCATGCGGCCGATGTCGAGGTTGATGCCCGCCCACCCGGTAATCTCGCCGTCTTCCCCGCGGATGGGTACCCCTTGCGACAGGATCGCGTGGTACACGCCGTCGGCACCGCGGACGCGGAGTTCCCGGTACCATACTTGTCCGCCTCTCACGCACTCCATCCAGGCGTCGATGGTCGTCTGCGCGTCCTCCGGATGCAGCATCGCGGCCCATCCTAGATCCGAACACTCCTGTTGCGTGAACCCGATCAGACCCAGGAATGAATCGCTGGCGTACACGTTGCGGCCCTCGCGGTCGCACACCCACACGCCGTAGTTGATGGATTCGCCGATCGCCCGGTAGAGTTTCTCGCTGGTGCGCAGCGCCTGCTCGGCCTGTTTCTGCGCAGTGATGTCGATCAGGAGCCCGGAAATAAACACTGCCTTCCCGGCCTCATCTGTCTGTACCTTGCCGCGCCGCGCCATCCACCGCTCGGTCCCATTGGGCAGCACCACCCGAAACTCGGTCGAGGCCAACACCCCGGTGCTCAGGGCGTTCTCTTCGGCCTTCCTTACGGACGGAAGATCCTGCGGATGGATGTATCGATAGTGCAGATGAGGTGCGCCGTTCAGCGCATGCTCATCGTCCAGCCCGTACAAGGCCGCGAGATTTCGATCGGCGGTAAATTCGTTCTTGCGGACATCCCAGAGCCAGCTGCCGATTTCCGCGGCCGCCATGGTGCTCTCCAGCCGCGCGGTCGCAAGGCCCAACGCCGCTTGCGTGGACTTGCGCACCTCCACTTCGTCGGTGAGCGCCTGATTGGACTGTTCCAAGGCGCGAGAGCGGGTACCGACCTCCTCGATCATGTTGTTGAAGGCGTCGACAACCACGCCGATCTCGTCGTCCGACTTCTTGGTCACCCGCAATGAATAGTCGCGCTGATCGACAATCCTGCGCGCGATGACCGCCATGGCATCAAGGGGCTCGGTGATTCCGCTTTGCAGCCTGCGCGACAGCAGGAACGCCACCGCAATACTGAAAAGAGTGACCAGCGAGAAGATGCCGATATAGGTTTCAATTCTCCCCAGGATGTCATAACGGGCCCTGAGGTAAAGTGTCCCCAGAACTTCCCCGCCGCGTTCTATGCGGTGCACATACTCGACCCGCTCTCCGGATATGGTGACGCCTTCGATCCGCGGCAGCGGCGGCAGCGGAATTGCGCCCTCGCGCACGAAGGAGGCATACACGCGCCCATCGGTGAGGTAGAGAGCGGCCGCCATGACCCGCGGTCTCACCGTAAGCGCCGCCAGGTTGCGCACCGCGGTCTCGTGATCGTTGAACGCCAGCGCCGGGGCGGTCGAGACGGCCAGTATGGAAGCCTCCGCCGTCAAATCCGACGCCCACGATTTCTGGTAGCGGCTGATGTCCACCGTGAGCATCGCGATGCCGGCAATACACAGCGCGATCACCGTGGTCAGCATGACCACGTTCATGAGTTTGCTGCGCACGGTGTTGCGCACGCCGACAAAGCTTGGCAGGGGATTGAAAGACTGCAAAATCCGGGTCAACAAGGATGGCCGCTCGGGAGTCATTCGCCGGGCCTGCTGTGGGCGCTCCGGCCTTCCTGTTGACCCTTGTTACCTTGGACCCGAATGGCGACCCCCAGGAGATCGGAACTGATTTTGAGCCCCCAGCGATCGGCCGCCGTCAATGACACCTCGAAACGTACATTTCGATCGACGGTCAAGAAATTGAGCGTGCTGCCGGAGGTGAGCCCTTCCTCCTCGTCCGTGACCAACAGCATCGATGCCCCGCCCGGTACCGGCACGAGGCTGCGCAGCAGATGGGCGCGGCCTGCGCCGACATACACCATTTGCGCCGCACCCAAGTCCCGCGCAGCGGTGATTTCGCGCACTTGGGGTGTGCGGTTGTTGATGAGATGGCCGGGTAGCAAACGCCGTAGTTCCTTCGCGACGCCGGGCGCTCCCAGCACGTCGATGGTGAACGGTGCATTGCCGGGTTCGGAATCCGGCCAATTGACGTAGCCGGCAAATCGATAGAGGTACGCGGCCTTGATCGCATCCTCGGAGTAGGCGTCGGCGGCAAACACCGGTGAGATGAAGGCCGAAATCGCCAGGATGCCAAAGACTGCGCCGGCGGAGGCGTTTCGACCCAAACGGCGAGCCATGTCCATGCTTGAGTTTAGAACTTGATCCGTGCTTCCGCGATCACACTGCGCGTGATCTGCTCTCCCGTGGGCGGCGGGAATTCACTGTGCCGCGGATGCAGCAAATTCGCCCCGTGCACCGAGAGTTCGACGCTCTCGCTCGCTTTCCATCCCAACCGCGCATCCAATTCGGTGTAGTGCGGGAACGCCGGGCCTGGCAACGCTCCCACGTAGCGCAGCGTGGCATCGAAGCTTAAATGATGCGCGAAGCTCATCGATGAAGTGAGGTTGGCATGGGAGCTTGGATCGTCGGCCGCCTGCGCCACGCCAAGGAGGGCAATCGCGCCCGGTTTGAACTCCAGCTGCTCGCGCACCCAGCTGACTCCGGGCGAGAGCCGCCACCAGTCGTTGACTTGCCAGTTACCCCAGGCATCAATTCCATAAGTGTCGCCACGCATAGAATTTCCCCAATAGATCGGCAGGAAGGTGGTCGCGGAGGCGGGATCGACCGTCCGCAAATCGTCGTAGACGTTGTAGAACGCGGCGATCGTGACCGACGAGGTGGAGGACATCTGCGACCTCCACCCCAGCTCGTAGGCTCGCACCTCTTCCGGGCGGAACTGCGGATTGGCGGCCAAGAACGTCAATGTTCCCATCTTTTCCATGACTTCCGTGTCGAACGGGGTCGGCGAGCGAATGGCGCGCGACGCAGCCGCCCACACCGTGGCGTGATCGTTGATGCCCCAGGAGAGCCGCACATCGGGCAAGGGCGTCCATCCGGAAAAGGGATCGTCCTCGAGTTTCAATCCCAAGACCAGACTGAGGTGGTTGGAGATCGACACGGTGTCTTGCAGGAATACATTGCCGAGCGTCAGCGCCCGGTTGGACGGCTCGAACAGCAGCGTCGCCGAATTGGTGATGCCGTAGGTGTAGACGCGCTCGCCGCCGCCCCAGACGATGCGGTTGCGGGCACCTGCAGCGATCGCCTGCTGCAACTCGAAGTCGTAGGTGTGCACCACGAAACCGGTACCTCCGGCCGGAGCGAATTGTTCTGTTTGATCAACGAACACTTGGGCCTGTAAATCTGAATTCGTGCCGTGGTGCTGATAACGGGCGACCATGTTGCCGCCGAGCAAGAAGGCATCGGAATTGTCCAGCTCGTTCTCGGTTCCCCGGTAGAAGTCACCCTGCACGGTGACGGTATCCAGCTCGGTGGTCCAATCCGCGCGAAATCCGCCTTGGCCCTTCGACCAACCATCGTGAGCGCTCGAACCATCGGCCAATTCCATTGCACCGCGATGGAATCCGAAACCATACACCCGGAACGTCGTCTCGCCGTTGGCCCGACCGCCATAGCGGACCCCGGCCAGCTGTTCCTGGCTTCCCGCCCCGACATCCACGAAGGCGCCTTGGGTCAAATAGGAGGAGCGCGTGATGATGTTGATCACTCCATTCATCGCGTTGGCGCCCCACAGGGTGGCGCCGACCCCGCTGATGACTTCGATTCTATCCACGTCTTCCAGCATCACGTCGAGGGTATTGGCATAAATTCCCGAAAACAAAGGGGTGTAGACGCTGCGGCCATCGATCAAGATGAGCAGCTTGTTGGAAAAGTTTTGCGCGTCCGGGTTCCCCGCGAAGCCGCGCGCCGAAATGACGTACGCACTCGAGGAGGTCTGGGTGATGAGTAAATTCGGCGCCAAGCGCAGCGCCTCCGGCACCGAGGTGACGCCGGAGCGCGCTATGTCGTCATGGCTGATTACATAGATCGAGGCCGGTGCCCGCTGCAGCGCCTCGCTGGTCTTGGAAACCGAAGTCACCTCGACCTTGGCGAGATCGGCCAGCGACAGTTTGGCCAGATCGTCTGCAGCGGTATCGCAAAGCGCGAGGGCCGGTTGACACAACGCAGCCAGTCCCAGCGACCAGGCAAGCGCCGCTCTAATCGCCCTCAACGGCATTCCGCAATCATATCTTGACGCACTCAGGCGAATCCCAGAGGTATTGTTATTAATTGTGAGTGTGAGGAGCCGCAATCTTATCGTTGTTTCGCCTTCAACACCCGCAAAAGGCGGTCAATGCATTGTAGGAATTACAAGCAACACGCCGTGGCGATTTTTTCGCTCATCGCCCCGGCATGTGCTTGCATAGCTTCAGCGACCTACTTGTCGGAGTCGCTCTGCGAGCCGCTTCGGTCGCGTTCGGTTCCCTGCGACTGTTGGCCCGGCTTCGGCGACGACCCACCCTGTTGTTGGTCGTTCTTCTGATTCTGTTGCGAGCCGCCTTGAGACTGCTGGCGGCTCTTCTGGTTTGCGTCGTTGCTGCCGGGTTGATCGGCATTTCCACCTTGATTCTGAGTACCCATGCTAAATACTCCCGGTTGATTTGAACCACTGATGCCGGGGGGAGCATCTCAGCTAAGGCAAGGATGGAACGACGGCAAATCAACTCCACATGGCGTAGGAAATCTCCGTCGGACGCGCGTCGAACTTATATCCCCGATCTAAGAGAAGCGATCCGTAGAATGAGCGTCGCGGGATCCACCGGCTTGACCAAGTGGTCCTGGAAGCCCGCAGCCAGGGCGTCCAACCTGTCCTGCAGTCGCGCGAACGCGGTCAGCGCAATCGCCGGCAACACGTCGGCCCCGAGTCCTTGACTTCGAAGTGAGCGAACCAGGTGGTAGCCGTCCAGGTCCGCCATGCCGATGTCGCTGATGAGGAAATTCGCGCCCGAGTCGGCGACGCCGCGCAACGCCGATTCGGCGTTGTTCGCTTCGACGACCTGGGCGCCCGCATCCGTCAAAATCCGTTTCGTCAATTCCCGGGCATCCTTGTCGTCCTCCACCACCAACGCAACCACGCCACATGGAACTGGTTTTATTTGAGGGCCGCGCCTTTGCTTACGCGCAGCACTATGAGGTGCACCCCTGGCCACAACCCCATTTTGCGCATCTGCCGGTGGGATCACGCGCCATCGACACTTTTATCGGTGATCCCAAGATAATCGGCCAAGGTCACGGAAATCGACCCAACCTTTGCGGGCCACGAAGGCCCGGGCGTTCTTATGCTGTTCAAATAGAGTGCGCTAGGCACGGTCGATTCGGCCCGAATAGCAGCCACGTTTTGCATTGTGGGCGTGGATGTAGGCCACCTGCGGCGATTGAAACAGCCGCGTGATGGCGCCTTCAATCTGCGTGCCCTCAACCACGTCGGCGTCCAGCATCATGCCGAGGACATCGTAGGCGCGCAGCGACAGCAGTCGTCCGCGCATCACTTGCGGCACCTGATCGACCTGATCGTAGGTGTTCTCCGCGCCCTCCCTGACAAAGATGGCATGGCTGGCGCGGAAGGGCGTGTTGGCGGGCTGACATACGTGATTGAGCAGCAGCACCCGCTCGCCCACCTCCACGTCGCGCATTCCAATGCGGTCCGGAAAACCCGGCGTGTGATCCGCGACGTGGCGTTTGACTCCTCTGCGAGCCAATTCTTCGTCACTCAGACCGTACAGCGCCCGGAACGGCTCAGGCGATAATCCGGTGATTCTAAAACTCATGCCAACCTCCACAATGTCGGGGTAGTCACAAGTTACCGTTCACCCACCTATCCTGCACTCCGGATCTTGCGCTCTAATTTTCAAAACACCGCCTGGAAAAACGAAAACTTCTTCTTGCGGCGATACAGCCACAACATCAGCGCCATCAATGAGCCCCCCGGAAGGATCAACTCGATCGCCGCGTAGGGCGCGAACTCCCGTAGCTTCGTGGCAACGACCAACGCATGGCTGTTCAATTTCCGCAATGTCATGATTTAACTCGCTCATCTATCGTTACTAACTTAAAGACGAATGGGGAGGCCCAAAATCGACACGCTAGCCCACCACCATTGCAAACTGCAGCACCAGAACTGAAATGACCGTCGCACCGACGGCAAGCAGCCCTTGTACGAACCGGACCTCGAAGATGTCGTGAGTCATGTGAGTTCTCCATCAATTGTTCCAATGGAGATAGGTTGCACCGCTTGCGCGGACGCAACAAACGCAATACCTGACAGGGAGTTAAGGAAAACTTAACGATGCCATTGCGAAATTGGCTAGGGGCGCGGCTCCCTGGCCTGCGCGAGGTCGGCCTCGAGGCAGCCGATCGCCTGCGCGCTGAGGGGCGTGCCGCTCAATTTGGCTGCATACAACGCGGCGCCGGCCACCGGTGGCAGGCGCGGTGGGACGACCCGGTATCTTCGCGGGTCCTTCGACAGGTTGGCGAGAAAGGGCTCGAGCAGCAGCTCGCGCTCGCTGAACATGCCTCCCGAGTGGGATACGTTCACGTGGGTACCCACCGGAATTGCGAGGCGGTCGTACACGGCATGGACGATTTTCGCCAGCTCATCGGCCGCTCGAAAAAACAGCGTCATGATTTGCACATCGCCGGCGTGCGCGGCGCGGCTCACGAGCGGCGCCAGCGTCGCGATCTGGCTGCGGCCGGCCGCGCCGTCGCCATAAATGGCCGCGCATAAATCCAAGTCGGGCTGCAGTCCGAAATGCTGCCGCACCATTTCATGCCAAAGACCGCGCGCCATGCGCCCGTCGCTCATGCGCGAAAAGATATTCAGCGCCTCGCGAGCCATCCAATAGGCGGACCCCTCGTCGCTGAACAATTCGCCCCAGCCGCCCGCCCGCGCCGTCCGCCCCCGATACTCGCCATAGCCGATGGAACCCGTGCCGGCGACGAGGCTGATGCCGTCCTCGCAGGCCAGGGCGCCGGCCCAGCCGCACACCGCATCATTACCGCAGCGGTAGCGTCCGGAGCTGAACGGCGCCGCGGGCAGTGAATCGAATCGGTCGAGGAGCCGGCTGTCCTCGCCATAGGCCGGCAGGCCGAAAAAAGCGAACTCCAAACTCGCCGCCGGCACCCCTCCGCCCTCCAGCGTGGCGCGGGTGCCGCGCACCAGCGTGTTGCGTAGTTCTTCCCAGCCGATTTCCAGATAATACGAAGTCCCTTCGGTGTGGGATGCCAACACCCGGCCTGACTCGTCGATGAGCATGAACGCGGTCTTGCTGCCGCCCCCATCCACACCGAGGTAGGTTTTCACGCGCTGCCGCGCCAGGGATGAATCGACACGCCTTTCACCACCCGGCTCACCGTGCCGGCCGCGTTGGGGTTGTCGGGCCTGCACCCAAGCGACAGCGAACGCAGCAGAGCGATCGATTGCGCAAACAGGGCGTACGGCAAGCACAACTCCAGATCCGAGAGATCCGCTGCATCTGCGGACCCGATAACGATATCATCCTCGTGGTGCGCATCGACGGCCTTGGCCGAGAGCGTCACCACCCGTCCCGCGATGCCGTCGCGGCGCAATTCATCCACCAGATCGCGATCATACTGCCGCGTGTAATCATCGTTGCTGCGGAACACGACGACCAGCGTCTTGGAATTCAAAATGGTCTTCGGCCCATGCCGGAAGCCCAGGGGCGAATCCGCCACGGCCACCACCTTGCCGTCGGTCAGTTCGAGCATCTTCAGGGCAGCTTCGCGCGCCAGTCCTTTGAGCTCCTTGGCACCGAGATACGCCACCCGTTCGAATCCCTGATTCACGAGTTCTTGCTGGAAGGGCAGGTTCTCCGGCAACACGCGCGCCGCCGCCAGTGCCAGCTTCGGTACCTGCGTGCGGCCGCCGCGCACCACCCCGAGCGCCAGCGCCCCCGCCAGCAGCATGCCGGTAAAGCTCGACGTCATGGCGAAACTGCGATCGTTGCTGCGCTCCGGGAGCGTGACCACCCGCGCGTAAGGATGCTTTCTCGCATATTGCGCGAGCGCACCCTCGGCATCGCAGGTGATGACCAGGTGGGCGCAATGCTTGATGCCCGCGTCGGCCAAACGCACGGCCGCGACGCTCTCGGGGCTATTGCCGGAGCGCCCGAACGACACCAGCAAGGTCGGGGTCAGGGGCGAGAGGTAGCTGCGCGGGTTCGCCACCAGGTCCGTGGTGGGAATGGCATCGACCGGGCCGTTCACAATTCTCGAGAACGCAGGCGCGAGACATTCGCCGATATAGGCCGACGTCCCCGCACCGGTGAGCACCACCCGGCCGGGACGCCCGAGCAGCGGATCGAGAAATTCAGCGAGTCCATGCGCCTCGCCCGCGATCAACCGCTCGACCTCCGCCCACACGTCGGGCTGCTGCAGCACTTCCCGGGCGGTCCACGTCGCACCCGCGCAGTCGATTTCCTTGTCGCTCAAACCGAACATCATCGCAAACTCCCCACGGCCGAAGCTCCCTCTGCCGCGCGCGCCGCCGGACGACAGGCGCGCGCATAACCCTTGAGCACCTGCGCCACCGCATCGAGCAAGATCTCGCGTGGATCGTTGGCCAGCGCGCCGGCGCGCACCCCGGCGTATTGCAGGGGCAGATACTGGCTGAGCAGCGTCAAGGGAATTCCACAGGATTTTAAGCTCACCAGCAGCGCATCGCACGCCGCCTGCACCTCGGGCACGCTCCAATAGTAGCGGATGCGGTCGCTCAGGCTGTATTGCAGGTCGAATGTTTCGCTTGCAGCATCCGTGTAATACGATTTCCAATGGCGCGGGTCACGGCGCATCGCGCCGAGCACCACCTGCTTGAAGGGCCGCGGCGGCGCGGCGCCCAATTCGCGCTCGATGTCGGCCAGCGCCCACAGCGCTTCGCGCAGCGCAAAGGTGACGCCAGGTCCCACTTTCAAGATGGCGAAGTGATCGCGCACCAGCGCAGCGAGCGCGGCCGCGCTCTGATAGTCGGTGGAATGCGCCTCATACACGAGGCCGGGCTCACGTTCAATGCGCAACGAGAGTTCCCGGGCCTTCGCCGGCTGGTAGTCGATCACCTTGTGATGGTCGAACTCCACTCCAGGCTGCACCACCAGCGCGATCACCCGCTCCCAAGCCGCATCGACGCCTTGCGTGTGAAACGCGGCGCGATGCGCGTCGAGGGTGGCGGTAACGGCGGCCGGTGCAGTCACCGCCAGAGTATGGAGTTCCTCGGCCGCACCGCCCGGAGTGGGTACCTCGGTGCCGACCACATACAAGGGGGGTTCACCGCCGCCCGCCCGCCAGGCAGTTTCGCCGGCCCGGCACAGGCGCGCGGCGCGCGTTGCGATCACCTCGTCGCTCAAGACCGCCGGGTCATCGGCGCAGCTCATCGAACAGTCGAGATGAATCTTGCGGAATCCCGCCGCCACATAGTCGGCAACCAATTGCTCCGAGCGCGCCAGCGCCCCGGCGGCAGGCTCGCTGCGCCAGGAATTTGGTCCGAGATGATCGCCGCCGAGCAGCACGCGTTCCATCGGCAGCGCGGCGCGCCCGGCAATCTCGGACACGTAGCGTTGAAAGGCCACCGGCGTCATGCCGGTGTAGCCGCCGAACTGGTTGACCTGATTGGAGGTGGCTTCGATCAGCGCGTGCTGGCCGCTGCGCTTGGCTTCGCGCATCGCCGCCTCGATGACCAGCGCATGCGAGGAGCACACCGAGTAGATTCCCGATGCAGCGCCGGCCTTGTGTTCGCGCAGCAGATTGAGCAATGCCTTCATACGGGTTGCTCAATGGTCTTCTCTTCCGGCTCGATGGCGAGCAGCGCCGCGGCGAGGGAGGCCAGGGCGATGGCCGCGACGGTAATTCCGTTCGGCATGACGCTGAGCACGATCATCGAGACGACGGCAGTGATCATCGGCGCTCCGGCATTGGCGAGCGGCGCCACCACCAGCGCGCGGCCGTAGCGGAAGGCGTAAACCAGCGTCAACGCTCCGACGGCGTTAAGGATTTGCGTGATCGCCGCGAGTCCCGGACCCTGCCAGCCGTACTCGATGCGCACTGAGAAGTCTGTCATCCACAGCGCCACCGGAATGAGCAGCAGTCCCGTGAGCGTCATGTACAGAAAGATATTCTCGGCATCCATGGAAGCATTGGCGAGCTTCATGAAGTAACCCTGCACACCCCAGGCGAGCAGAATGATCAACGCATAGACGAACCATGCGACATTCTGCATCCCGGAGGCGCCCGCCTCACCGCCCGGCGAATAGTTGAACAGCGGCAGCGCGATCAGCGCCAGTACCACGCCGAACGCACCCACCTTGCTGACGCGCTCCTTGAGAAACAGCATCGACAGGGCAATGGTGATCACCGGCGAGAGCGCGATGATGGGGAAGATCAAGTACGTGGGCCCGGTGTGAACGGCATGGAACAGCAGCATCTGCCCGCCCGCCCCCGTCAGGCCGATCAACGAGCCGAGCAGAATGGACTTGCGGTCGCGCAGCACCCGCCAGCCCACGCGCTGCATCGCATACAGCGCCGGCGGGATCATGGTCAGCGCCCACACCACATACACCAGCGTCTCGGGGAATCCGTGCCGCGTCGGAAATTCGGCGAACGCTCCCCACACTCCCCAAAACCCGGTGGTGATCAGCGCATAGGTGAGCCAGGGTTTTTTCACCTCAGAATCGATACGACGCGCCGAGCACGTAGCTGCGGCCGTACGCGCTGTAGCCCTGGCCCGTGCCGCTGGCGCTCTCGCCGACGAGCTGCCCCGGTCCCCACGGCAACAAGGGATTGCCGTTGAGATAGGTGCGCGCGATGGCATTGGTGAGGTTCTTGCCTTCGACGTACACCTCGAAGCCCTTGTATATTCGGTAATGCGCGCTTGCCGTCAGCCAGGAGAAGGAATCGGCGATAGCCGGCCACCCCGGGACTTCCGTGCACGCCGAGCAATAGGTGGTATAGCTCGAGGTGTAGTCCCAGTTTATATCCGCGTTGAACGGCCCTTTGTCGTAGATCAGGCTGATCGAGAACGTCGTGGGCGGCGCTGCGTTGACCGCGCCGGTGGGGTTGCCGAACTGATCGTAGCCCTTGCTCCAGGTGTGGGTGTACTGCATGTGCGTGCCCAAGCCATTCTCGAGGAAATGCTGCCAGCTCAACTCGACCCCGGTGTAGGTCGACTTGGCGCCGTTGGCCGGAGCGGTGATGGTCCAGAGAAACGGCTGCGACGGGTTGTTCGCTGAACCCGGCGGCCCATTCTGGTATTGCTTGGTGCCGAGATCGACGCTGGTTTGGGTGGCCGTGTAGATGTCGTTCGTGACTTTCTTGCCGAATAGCGCGGCGTTGAGCGCCGAATGGGGCTGGTAGTACCACTCGAGAGACAAGTCCACGGACCAAGCCTTGATCGGTTTGAGTCCCGCGGTGCCGGTGTAATCGAGTTCCGGGGTGCCGTTGATGGCTTGGTTGGTCGAGTTCGGCGCCAGTTGGTTCAAATTCGGACGCGACATGGTCTCGCCCGCCGCGGCGCGAAACTGCAACTGGTCCGGCACCACCCAGTAGCTAAAGTTGGCGGAGGGCAGCGCCAGAGTGTAGGTCGCCTCCTGCTGGAACTGCGTCGCGGTGCTGTAATCCACGTTGTAGCTCTGCACCGAATTGCTCGAATTAAGGGTCCATATATCCGTCGGCACGGATTCGGCGGTGGCGGCCAGGGTGGTGGTGCGCACCACGCGTACGCCGACATTCCCCGACCAGTTGCTGCCGGCGAAGGTGGCTTCCGTATAGAAGGAATAAGTCTTCTCGGTGACTTGATAGGAGTTGAACGGGTTCGGCTGCGGCAGCGTATTCGCATAATTGAACGGGGTGGCGCACGGCAGCGTAGCGCAGTAGGCAGGGTTGGGCTTGCCGTTCAAGCTCTGCATGAATGCCACCAGCTGGGCGGTGTTCAACTGCGGCAATACTGAGGGGTACGAGCCGCCCGCGCCTTGCATGAAATTGGGAGGACTGGTGAAGGAGATGACATTGAAGCCCTGCGAGCCGAAGGAATAAGGGCTGCACTGCACCGGGCAAGGACCGGTTTGGTACAGCGTGCCGTACTGACCGGAGCCGTTGGTCCAGTCGTTGCTGCTGTCGACGCGGCTCTTTTCGCGGTGGTTGTAGCCGACCCCGAAGAGCAGCTTGTCGAAGAATCCCAGACTCGCTTTGTAGTCTCCGTCGAGCGTGAATCCGGTGACTTGGTCATGCACGGAGTAACCGTTGAGGCCGTCGTAGTGCGTGGACCAGTATTTGTTGTTGTTGAGGAAGCCCGAGTTCATCAACGCCGTATACGAACAGTAGCCGGCTTTGGTGGTGCTCGCGGTGCCGCTCGGGCAGGTCGTGAGGCCGAGCTGGCTGGGCGGAACCATCACGTTGAGACTCGGCAGACTGTGCGGCAGGTCGGTGAGCGTGATGAAGTCTTCGGCATTGAGCTGACTCGACACGAGGCCCGCGGTCACGAAGGTGTCGGTGCCGCCCTCCGGCCGATTCGCCTCCGAGCGATAGGCATCAAAGCCGAGCGAGAACTTGTCGGTGGGCGTCCAAGTGCCCTTCAAGCCATACATCGTCGTGGTGACGTTGCGGTTGATGGTGTTGTTGACGATCTCCGGCGTGAAGTTGCTCGACGTCACCCCGGTGACCACCCCGTTCTTGATCGTCGCAGTGGCGTTGTCCCAGGTTCCTTGGGGGTTGCCCTGAGCGTTGGTAAACGTGGTGTACGGGAAATAATACGATTGGTTGTAGCCGATCTGCGGATCCTCCAATTTCGTCCAGAGGCCGTCGGCGACCAGCTTCAAGGTGTCGTTGGGGCGCCATTCGAGGCTGCCGGACAAGGCCTCGCGCTTCTTCTCGTCGAAGATCGAGCCGAAGGTGATGCAGCAAGGCGCGGCGGCGAGCGGCACCGACCCCGGGTCCCCGGGCTGGCCTCGAAGGGATACGCGGTCGCATCGTAGATGTCCTGGCTGTAGGCGTTCAGCGAATCGGTGCGCGTTTTATTGTCCGATATGACGCCCCCGAGCAGGAATCCCAGCGTATTGTCGGCGACCGTATTTTGGATGAAGGCCGAGAACTTGTGGCCATAGAGCTTGGACATGTCGTTGTAGTTGCCCTCGGCATGCACGCCCCCATGAAACCCGGCGTTGTCGAACGGGCTCGCGGTGCGCAGGTTCACCGTGCCGCCGATGCTGCCTTCGAGCGCCGAGGCTTCCGAAGACTTGAGCACGTCGGCGCCCGAAATCACTTCCGACGGCAATACGTCGAAGGCTAGATCGCGCGCGTCGTCGTCGGTGGCCAGAATCCGGTTGTTGAGGGTGACGATGTTGTATTGCGGCCCGAAGCCGCGCACGGAAACTTTCTGCCCCTCGCCGCCGGTGGTGCGGCTGATGGTGATGCCGGGCAAGTGATTAAGCGAGTCGGCGACGTCGGCATCCGGAAATCGGCCGAGTTCCTCGGCGTTGATGGAATCCAGCACCACGGTGGCATTCTTTTTAATCTCGAGCGACTTCTCGAGACTGGCGCGAAGCCCGGTCACGACGATCTCCTGGAGCTCCTGATCGCCCTTCGCGTTGACGTTGGCCGCGGGTGCGGCGGTCGCCGCGGCTGCATCCGCAGCGTCGGCCGCGAATGCGGCCGTTGCTCCAGAACCGATGAACCCCCACAGGACGATGCCCGCACACGCGTAAACTTGGTTCTGGCGCATTTTCGTATCCCCTTCGTTATATGAAACGAAACGCAAGTTGAAAGTTTCGTTTTATTTCTTTTACTATTTCGTATATCTTCGATGGTGTCAAGGGAAGACCGAAGGTTTGGTGTGAAGAGAACTCCAACTACCAGGCGCCGATTCCTGCAAATGGCTGCGGGCGCGAGCGTCGTGACCGGCACCGGTTTACTGTCCGACCGATCGGCCGCCACCGCCCGCAGCGCGGGCGCCGTTGCGACTCTCGGCGACGACCGTATGCTGATCGAATTCGACGCGCATATGCGCTCGCGGATCTGGCATGTGGCTGGACACGGGGACGGTGCGAAGACCGCGCTCACGACGTGGAGCGCCGCCGACAGCCTCATATGCTCCGGATCGCGGGTGGATCAATTCTCGCTGCGCAATCACGCCACCGAGGTTGTCGACGGGCCCTTCGGCCGCGGCACCCGGCTCAAGATGGTCGGCGTCGCCGCGTCGAGCGTCGAGAAATCCATGGAGCTTGACCTTTTCGAGCGCTATCCCGGACTCGCGGTGATTCGCATGTCCTATCGCAACGTCGCGCCCGCCCCGATCGCGGTAGGCCGGTGGACCTGCGCAGAGCATCACTTGTTAAGGACCGGCGCGCCGGGACGCGGTGATTCCTCAACGGAACCGCCGTTCTGGAGCTACTGCGGCAGCACGCATTCCGACCGCCGTGATTGGGTCCAGGCAGTTCGGCCCGGTTTCTCGCAGGAGAATTTCATGGGCATGGAAGCCGTCGACTACGGCAGCGGCACGCCCATTGTCGACGTGTGGCGCAAGGACTGCGGTCTCGCCATCGGTCATCTGGAACTCATCCCGCAAATCGTCTCGCTGCCGGTCAAATGCACCGACAGCGGCGCCGATCTTGCCATCACTTGTCCGCTCAAACGCATTCTGCAGCCGGGTGAAACTCTCGCCATACCCGAGACCTTCGTCGCGGCTCATGAAGGCGATTATTTCCGCGTGCTCGATGTCTACCGCCGCATCATGGGCGCGCGCGGTGTGGCCTCGCCGCCGGCGCCGGCCGCCGCCTACGAGGCGATCTGGTGTGCTTGGGGCTATGAGCGCGAGTGCACTCTACCGTTGATCGAAGATACCTTGCCCAAGGTGCGGGAGCTGGGACTTCGCTGGGCCGTCATCGATGATGGATGGCAAACCAACGTCGGCGACTGGGGATTGAATGCCGTCAAGTATCCGGGTGGCAATGCGGACATGAAGCGCTTGGTCGGCGCGATTCGCGCGCAAGAGCTCAAGCCGCGGCTCTGGTGGGCGCCGCTCACCGCAGTGCCGGGCTCCGATGTCGTGCACGATCACACTGACATGCTGCTGCTCGACAAGGAAGGCGCCCCGCAAATCGTGTCGTGGTGGAACAGTCTTTATCTATGCCCGGCGTACGATAAAACCGTCGCCTACACGCTGGATTTGGTGCGCAAGTTCATCAGCGAGTGGGAATTTGCCGGACTGAAAATCGACGGCCAGCATTTGAACGGCGTCGCGCCCTGCTTCAATCCCCTGCACCGGCATGCGCGGCCGGAGGAATCGGTGGAGAAGCTGCAGGATTTTTTGCTGGCGATTTACCAGACTGCGGTAAAGATCAATCCCGATGCCGTGATCGAATTGTGTCCCTGCGGCACCACCTATTCGTACTTCAACTTCCGTGCCTTCAACCAGGCGCCGGCCTCGGACCCGGAGTCCTCGTGGCAGGTGAGGCTCAAGGGCAAGACCTTGAAGGCTTTGATGGGACCGAGCGCCGCATTCGCCGGCGACCATGTCGAACTCAGCGATGGCGGTGAGGATTTCGCCTCCACGGTCGGAGTCGGCGGCATCGTGTCGACCAAATTTACCTGGCCTGTGGACCCCAAGCCGAAGGACTCCTTTCTCCTCACCCCCGCGCGTGAAGCGAAGTGGCGCCATTGGATCGGGCTTCACAATGAGCGGCGCCTGGCGCAGGGGACGTATCGCGGCGAACTCTACGACATCGGCTTCGACAAACCGGAAACGCACGTGGTCGAAAAATCCGGCCGCTTCTACTACGCCTTTTATGCGCGCGAATTCACCGGGGCAGTGCCGCTGCGCGGCCTCGCCCCCGGCCGCTACCGGCTGCGCGATTACGTCAACGACAAAGACTACGGCGAAGTCTCGGCCGGGGACGCGAGGCTCAAAATCGCATTCCGCGGTTCATTGCTGCTCGAGGCCATTCCCGCTTGATGCTGCATCCAGCCGAATCCGGGTTGTTGATCGAGGAGCGCCGGCGGCGCATCTGCGAACTCCTGCGCAGGGAGGGACGCGTGATGGTCGAGGCGCTGGCGACGCGTTTCGGCACCTCGCAAGTCACCATCCGCGCCGATCTGTCTGCGCTCGAGTCCGCCGGCGCGCTCACCCGAACGCATGGCGGCGCCATTCGCGTCGCCGAGCCCGATGCGGATGAGCCGCTCGACGTCAAGCAGCTGCAGCATCATGCGGAGAAGGTGCGCATCGCTCAGGAAGCCGTCTCGCTCATCCGCGACGGCGAGACCATCATCCTGGATTCCGGCACCACCACTGCGGAGATCGCGCGGGCGCTGCGCAAGGCGAATCTCACCTCGCTCAATGTCATCACCAACGCATTGAACCTGGCGGCGCTGCTCATGGACGTGCCGGCGGTGCGCTTGATCGTCCCTGGAGGTGTGCTGCGCCGGGAATCGAATTCCCTGTCGGGGCCCATGGCCGAGGCGGCCCTTGAGAACCTGCAGGCCGACCGGCTGTATCTCGGCGCCGATGGATTGGACGCGGACATCGGCGTCATGACGCCGCATCTGCAGGAAGCGGAGCTCAACGCCAAGATGATCCGGATCTCGCAGCAGGTGGTGGTGGTCGCCGACTCGTCCAAGCTCATCCGCCGCAACGTCTCGCTCATCGCGAAAATCGAACAGATTCACATGCTCATCACCGATCGCGCCGCGCCGGCCGAGGCGGTCGACGCGCTGCGGCATCGCGGCGTCGACGTGAGACTGGTGTGAGGAACGCGCATGTGACGAGCGCCCGCGCCGGATCGCCACTGCTGCCCGCGCTGCTCGCCGCGCTCGCCTTATCGGGCATGTGCGCGGGCGCAACCGCCGCCGATCAGTACTACTCGCCCGCCGATTTTTCCCGCATCGAGAAGATCGACGCGCACGTGCATATCCATGGCCGCGCCGACCGGTTTATGGCGCAGGCCATGGCCGATCACATGCACATTCTCACCATCAACGTCGACTATCCCGACTTTCCTGCGCTCCCGGAACAGCTGCGCGACGCTGTTGCGCTCAAGACTCGTTATCCCGGCTGGGCGGCCTTCGCCGGCGCCTTCTCGGTCGAGAATTTCCAATCGCCAGGCTGGGCCGATCAAGCGCTCGAGCAGGTGGACCGCGCGCTCAAGCAAGGCGCGGTGGGGGTGAAGATCTGGAAGAACATCGGCATGAGCCTGCGGGATCCCGACGGGAGCTACGTGATGCTCGATGATCCGCGTTTCGCGCCCGTCTTCTCCCGGCTGGAGCGCGATCACATCGTGCTGCTGGGGCATCAGGCCGAGCCCCTCAACTGCTGGCTGCCCTACGAGCAGATGACGGTGCGCTCGGACCGCGACTATTTTCGCGAGCATCCCCAGTACTACATGCATGAGCATCCGGAGATGCCGTCCCACGACATCATTCTCGCCGCCCGCGATCGAATGCTGAAGGCGCATCCGGCGCTGCGCTTCGATGCCGTGCATCTCGCGTCGTTGGAATGGGACACGGACAAGGTGGCGGAGTTTCTCGACCGCTTTCCCCAAGCCAGCGTCGATCTGGCCGCGCGCCTGGTGCATCTTGAGTACCAGGCGACGACGCATGGCGCCAAGGTGCGGCAGTTCCTGATCCGCTACCAGGATCGGATTCTGTACGGCAGCGACGATGCCTATGGACCGGACGACTCCGATCCCAAGGCGGCGGCCGCAGTGCATGCGGATTGGGCCGCGGACTGGCGATTCCTGGCAACCTCCGACCTGCAGCACTCACCAGACTTCGAGCACTCCTACGCGGGAATGCACCTGCCTCGCGCAGTGATCGATAAGATTTACCGGCGCAATGCCGAGTCCCTGTTCAAGGGTGCCTGGGCTCAGTGACTTGCCGGTGTCAACGTCGTCATCATGCTGGTCACCAGGGTGTCGATGGCCGGCCCCGGATTCTTCAGTGATTCGGAGGAGACGCGGCTTTCAGCCGTGGCCGTCCACGCCAACGCCTTTTGCTTCGGATCGATGACATCGATGGTGAGGGTGCCCTGCTTGTAATTGTAGGTATCGACGGTGGCGGTATTGAAGCCCCCATAGTAGCCGGAACGATAGCCGTAGTAGCCGCCCGCCATGGTCGGGCCCGGGGTGGAATAGACTTCCTGTTTGTCCTGGATATTGGCGTAGAAATTGAGCAATAGATCCGGCGCGGTCTCGTTGTACACGTAGCCTTTGCCTTCCATGGCGCGGCGCGTGGCAGATTTCAGGTGACCGGTGATGGCCGACTGATATCCCGCCTTGTCCGTGGCCAGGGGTGAAAAGAACGCAAAAGTCTTGTAGCTGGCGAAATTGGCCGACGGGCTGGTTTCGTTGCGGATGTCCGGCGTGGTTTGGCAGGCGCTGATCAAGAGCGCGCCTGCGATGGCCAGTATCCCGACGTGCATTTGCTTTTGAGTTCTCATGAAAATCTCCCGAAGAAATAGGGTCTTGCGCGCGGCGGCGCTGCTCGTTTGTAGCCCCGCATGCTTGAATATCGCTCCGGGCTTCGATAGGGGACCTAGGTCCAATGGGCAACCCGCCGCACCCCGCTCATTCCATCGAGCGGGGTGCGGCGGGCGAATCGCATCAATCGTCGTTGTCGCGATCTCCTGCTGCAACGGCCTGCAGTGACCCGAACAGTCCGTCGGCTTCGCCATTGGTCCCGGCGGTGAAATAAAGCGTCGAAGGATCCGACGCCGCCGCGGTACCGAAGACGATCGACCAGAGGCCATCGACCTTGACGGAATGACCGGAGCGGTCACGCAGCGAGCCGTGGAAATCGCCCCCCGAGTCAAAGCCGTTGATCCGGCCATCGCCGAAGTTTCCGATCAATATGCGCGAACTGAAAGGACCGAAATTGAGCGGCGCCCGCGCGATCCCCCAAGGAGAATCAAGCGCCCCCCGGGACGCAAAACGGCTGATCAAGTGACCGTCGGTATCGAACACGTTCACGAACCCCCGTCCAGGCCCCTTCTGATCATCATGCTTTGCAGCATCCTGGAGCGCATAGGTCACGAACAGATTGCCGTCGACCAAAGCGATGCCGAACGGCGCATAGCCCGCCGGAATCCTGTGATCCCGGAATGAGCCGGCGAGCTTGGCCGGCTTGAATGTCGAATCGAACACATCGACCGTTCCGTCCCTGAAATTGGTGGCGAACAGAAAGACCCCGGTGGAGTTTGTCGCCAAGGCCAATCCCTTGTACACAGCGCCGTTCCCGCCTTGCGAGTTGTCAACCTTCAAGACGGCATTGTGCAGATCGGCGGTCGGATTCCAGGCTGAGATGGTGCCGTCCTCGGTCGCGAAAATGAACAGCGCCGCAAGCTGCGGTGCAACGAGGAACTGCTGTCCGTTCGGGTTCCACACGATTCCGGTCGGCGTCGCATTGGTGCCTTTCGGCGCTCCCTTGGGCGGCGGAATCTTTACCGTCAGCGGGATGATGTCTCCGAGACCATCATAGAGCGTGGAGACACCCATGCCGTTGTCGGCGATCCAGAACGGCGCGCCCGGAATCGCGGCAATACCCCAGGGGTTCTTGAGCTGCGGATCGGTGACGCGCGCGGGGACCGCGCCATCCGAAACCAGGTTGGTTAGCTTGTACGCGAAGTCGTCGTTGTCCGCGCGCACGACGGATGTCACACAGACGGTCGATACGATGATCAATGGAACAAAGAGACGATGAAGCGGATTCATGTAGCGGTACCCCCAGGGTTGTTGATCACTTTCACTTAGGGAATTAGCGAGCGGCTCCCGGCGAAGCCGCGCTCCGTATGTACCCGCTGGGCAGTAACATGTTCCTTAGGGAATCGCGGTTATTGCACGCCGCGCATAAGATGAAGGTCTCATGGCCACCAGGTGGTGTACCTAGTGTGATGCCCACTCTGAAGGTTGCCGTTGTCCCGATTTCGCGGAGTGATCAACGATGGATATGAAACACTTGATCATCCTGGCCTTGCAGGTGAGCATTCTCGCCACGGTGTTCGGATTTGGCCTGAGAGCGACGCCCCGCGACGTATCGTTTCTCTTTCGCCACCGCATCTTGCTGGTGAAATCGCTGGTCGCGATGTTCCTGATCATGCCCCTGGTGGCCATATCCCTGGTGAGTTTGTTCGATTTGACGCCGACGCTCTCGATCGCCTTGGTGGCTCTGTCGGTCGCGCCTCTGCCGCCCCTCATTCCCAAAAGGCTGAGCCAGGCGGGCGGTTATGCACCCTATGGCATCGCCCTCATGGCGACGGTCGCGGTATTGTCGGTCGTCATCGTACCGCTGGCAGGTCGGCTGGCCGGTCTATTGCTCCATCGCCCCGTGGGCATCGGTCCCGGCGCCGTTGCGGCGTTGGTATTGAAAACCATCCTGGTGCCGCTGGCGGCCGGCATGATCGTTCGTGCGACGCTGCCGAAAATCGCCGATCGAATCGTGCGTCCGATATCGCTCTCCGCCACCATCCTTCTGGCCGTTGCGGTTATCGTCGTGGTGGCCGGTGTTCTCCCGACCGTGTGGTCACTCATAGGCGACGGCACGATTCTCGTCATGGCCGCCTTCGTGCTGATTGGCCTTGCGGTGGGTCACCTGCTCGGAGGACCGGATCCGGACGACCGCGTGGTGCTCGCCATATCGAGTTCTTGCCGGCATCCCGCGATGGCGCTCGCGCTCGCGAGCGCCGGTTTTTCCACCGCGAATTCGGGCGCCACGATCCTGCTCTATCTTCTGATCAATGTCCTCGCCGGAATCCCTTACACGATTTGGCAGCGGCGCAAGCTCCTGCCGCCTACTCCGGCCGCTGATACACCTTCGCGCCCATGAAGTAAGTTTTAAGCACCTGGGTCTTCGCCACCTCGCCGGCCTTGCCGCCGTCGGCGAGCGCCAGGATGTCGCGGTCGAGCACGATGAAGTCCGCGGATTTTCCGGCTTCGATCGATCCCGCCACTTTGTCGCGTTTCAAGTATTGCGCGCCATTGATGGTGTAGGCATCGATCACATCGCGCAACGGCACCGACTCCGCGATGTTGAGCGGCGGCTGGCCCGGGAGCGCCCGCGTCACGGCCACCGCCATGTTGACGAAAGGTTGCGGGTCGCGCGTGTTGACCGGCGCGTCGGAGCCTGCAATCAGAGTAGCCCCCAAGGCCTTGAGCGTGTGCACCGGGTAGGCATTCTTTTCGTAGTAGCCGTTTGCGGGATGCAGCGCCGCGGTATCGCCGCCGTGCACTTTGTCGAAGAACGGCACCACGGACAGATCGTATTCGGGATCGGTGAAAGCCCACGAATAAGTGAATGCCAGATAAAGGTGATCGCGCCCAATGCGCGCGGCATCTGCCGGATTCACCAACTGTATGTGGGCCAGCGCATCATGGGTCGAGGAGTTGCCGTCCGCCGCGCGCGCCGCCTCGATGGCATCCACCGCGGTGCGGATGGGTTCATCGCCGATGGCATGGATGTGCACGCCGAAGCCGGCAAGGTGAAAGCGTTTGACGAACTCCAGCATGACGGCGCGCTCATGCTGCAGCTGGCCGCTCGAGATCTGGCATTGGCCCGGATGATAGCCATGCGCCTTGAGGAAGGCCGTGGCAGCCGCCGCCGATTCGTAGTTCTCCGGATGTGCCCGCACCTGTCCGCACAGCGCGGATCCCGTGTCGACGTAGCCGGTCACCGACAAGTGCCCGTCCTTGCCCGCCGCGAAAATCGGCTGCAAATACGGCTTGATGGCTGCGACTTCGGGCAGCGTCGGCGGCACCGCGAACGGATTGCCCTCAAGCACGCCGTCGGCGAACAATTTGACGATATCGGCTTGGATCAGGGGATCGTTGGCGTACTTGGCACGAATCGTTTTCGCGGAGGTCACCATGCGCTCCCAGTCGGGCTGCCCGTCGGGCCGTTTGATGGTGTCGGGATCGTAGAATTGCGCCAGGGTCGCGCGTACCGTGAGTTTGCCCGTCTTCTCCAGCGTGTCGTACAGGATCAACACCTCGGGCGGAACCACGGCATCCATGATGCCGGTGATGCCCACGCTGTTGAGCCGCGCCGTAACCCGCGACGGATCCTTCATGAGCGCCGGAAAATCGACCATGAGCATGGACGGGGTGCCCATCCGCCCGCGTGCATGTTCGTTCACCGTGCCATTCGGCTCGCCGCCGGCATCGACGCCCACCAGTTTGCGGTCATCCTTGAACTCCCCCGCCAGCGTCGCCTTCGAAAAGCCGATTTTCTTGCCGGCCGCATTGACCGCACGCGCCAAGGCCGCGCTGTTGAACGCGCCGTGATGGCCGTCATTGCCCTGCAGCTGGATCGGGTGCGTGGTGGAGGCAAGATCCAGCGCCGCCCGCAAGGTCGGGTGCGCGGCATCGGGCTCATTGCCGTTGCTGAAATTCCACTGCCGCACCGTCACCCATTCACCGTCGGGTATCTTGTAGCGGCGGATGCAATCCGCGACGAACTCTGTCATCTCCTTGAGAGATTTCGCCGCGCTCTTCAAATCGCAGACGTCGAGGTCCACGATGCCGGATGGGTGAATGTGCGAATCGAACAGCCCCGGCAGCACCAGCCGGCCGTTCTGACTCTCGACCTTGGTCTGCGGTCCGATCCAACGCGCAGCCTCGGCCTTCGATCCCACGAACACGATCTTTCCCGCGCGCACCGCCAGCGCTTGCGCCATCGAGCGCTTGGCATCGGCGGTGTAAATTTTTGCGTCGGTGAGAACAAGGTCGGCCGGCGCCGGTGCGTCGGCCGCATTCGCCAGAGCGCACAGTCCCAACGACGACACCAGGGCTGTCAGGCCAATAATCCGTATTTTCATGATTTCAATTCCGCCAAATCGCTGTTAGTCCGTAGGTCCGCGGCCGGAGAGTGGAGTTCCACCAATCCTGCGGATCGTAAGCCTGGGCTCGCATCAGTTCGAGCGCCGGTGCGGTATCCGAGAGATTCTGCACGAACGCCGACACGTCGAAATGACCGAAGCGCGCGCCGAATCGCAAATTGCAGACGCCGTAGGCGGGAATGGGCTTCAACAGCGGGTCGTAGTTGGGAGTCCCCGGATCGTCGGTGCCGAAGCGCCGCCACTCGGTGGTGTAGGTGTAGTCGACGCGCACATAGCCGGCGTGCCCGGCCCCGAACGGAATGCCGTATTCGGCCGATAGGGAGGCCGATACCGGCGGACCCGCATCCGGAATGCTCGAACCACCGCGATAAATCGGAACGCCGCCCGGCGACAGGGCATCCTTGTCGAACTTCGGATTGTTGTAGCCGAACGCGCCGCTCAAATCCAAGTGCTCGGTCGCCTTGAGCTCGAATCCCAAGTCGAAGCCCTTCGAGGTTGCATCGGCGAGATTGTCGACGAAGTTATAGGCGCAGTCGGGCAGTGGCACATTGACCTGGATGTTCTTCCACTTGATCTCGTACACGCTGCCGTCAAGCGCCAGCCGCCCGTTCCACAGGCGGCTCTTCGCGCCGAGCTCGTAGCTCCACAGCGAATCGGACTTGTAGCTCGTGGGCTGTGCCGGGTTGCCCGCCGAATCTACGTAACCGGCGATGAGCAGGTCCTGATTGCAAATCGTGGGTGCGCGCAGCGACGCGCCCGCGGGCCGGAAGCCTTTGGCCGCCGTCGCATACAGCATGGTCCCGTCGGTCACTTGAAAGGTCAGTCCGGCCTTGGGAGTGACCGCGGTCTCGGACGAATGGGTTGCCGATGTTGGATAGGACGGCGCCAGCGCGCCGGAACCCAGGGTGCACGTCGCCACCGGACATGGGAAACCGAAGGGCGCGTTGGAATTGTTCTCAGGGCCCAAGTACGAGGCGGTGAAATCCAGCTTATTGCTCGATACCCGCACCCCGGCGGTCGCCTTGAATCGCTCGGTGATCTTGTAATCAGCCTGCGCAAATCCCGCGATCTGCCGCTCCACCGTGAGCCAATTGCCGTCGAACGACACGGCGTTCGGCAGCATGTTGTCGCCGAAGAAGTTCTGCGCCGCGGTGGAACCCGGGCCGAACGGGTCGCCACCGTTCACTCCGTAGTAGCCATAGCCGTAGGCCGTGGGATAAAACCCCACCCACGGCGAGTTCTGCAGGAAGTTGGTGCTGATCGGCTCCGAGGCGCTTTGCGTGTTGTGGGAAAAAAACGCTCCCGCCACCCAGGTGAGCGCCGCTGCATCGTTCTTCGACTGCAGCCGGATCTCCTCGACGAAATTCTGTTGTGCATTGTTGTAAAGGGCCATGGCCTTCCAACCCAGGGGCGCGTAGTTGCCGAGCGGCGTCACCCCGTCGGCGGCGACGAAGAATTGCGGCACGTAGAATTCCACGTAGCCCTTCGTGTAGTCATACCACTGTACGGAGGTGCGGTCGAAGTACGAGGTGTTGGACACCAGCTGCACCGGTCCTAAGTCCCAGGAGATGCCGATCGACGACAACGTAAACCGGTCATTGCCGAAGGCATTCTGCGGCACATCCTCGGCGTTCAAGGTCAGCTGTTCCACCGGGTTGTTGACGTTGTAGACCGTGCCCGCCGGAAAGGCCACGAATCCCTGGCGGGAATACTTGCCGCCATGGGTGGTCGCGAGATCATAGAGATTGCCGGCGCCGTCATTGATGTAATGTTCCTGATAGAAGACCGCCGGCGTGATGGTCAGCGACTCCGTGGGGGTCCACTTGAGCGCCGCACGCAGCGCCGCGGTTCGAGTCCAGTTGACGTTCTTGGCGATGGTGCCGGTCTGCGTGAAATTCACCGAATTGCCGTAGGACGCTCCGGTGGGATCGGTAATGGTGTAATTGCCGTTGACCTCGTCGATCCAGCCACCCTCGTGACGGACAAAGGCGCTCACGCGAAAGCCGAGTGTGTCCGGGATGATCGGTCCCCCCAATGCCGCCCCGCCCTCGTAGCTGGGCGAGCCGTTGTGCATTCCAGAGACCTCGCTGCGCACGTAGCTCGATGACTGCGAGACGCTGGGCGCGGTGGTGATGAAGCGCACGGTGCCGCCTTCGGAGCCGGCTCCGAACAGCGTGCCCTGCGGGCCGCGCAGCACCTCGACCCGTTCGACATCGAAGAGTCCCGGAAACACGTTGCCGGCGCCGAACCCTAAGTTTCGAACCTGGATGGGCGTGTCGTCGATGTACACCCCGGTGGTGCCCGAGCCCGCATCCGAAGAGATGCCGCGAATTGAAATTTGGTTGGCGCCGGTCGCGGAATCGCGGCTCAGATTGAGGCCCGGTGACAGCCGCACCAGATCGTCGAAGTCCTTGACCCCGCGATCATCCATCTGCGCGGCACTGAAAGTGCTGACACTGATGGGGACCTTGGACAAAGGCTCCGCGCGGCGGGTGGCGGTCACCACGATCTCTTCGATCGTGGGCCCCTGCTCCGCGGGTTTCGCGGCGATTTGCGCGTGGACGGGACTCAATGTTGCCGGCAGCAATGCTGCCGCGCCGAGGATCCACCCAATGAGAGCGGAACCCTCGCGAACCGTGGGGTAGTGTCTCATGCTGTCATCCCAATATTGTTATAGTCCGCCTGAGCATACGGTGGACATTGGAGGCGTGTCTAGGGGGCGCTACTCAGCCGCTTTTTTGATCGCCTCGATAATCGCATCGCGTTTCATCGGATTCTTGACATCGACGATCAGCCGGCTTGCACCGCTGCTTTTCTGCCGCAGTTGCACCCGCACCATCACGGTTTTCAGCACCTCGCGAATTGCGGAGGACCCGGACGTTCTCTTTGGAACTTCCCCGCCTTGCGCAGGGAATCCCTTACGCACCAGTTCTTCCGTTTGGCGCACCGAGAGTTCCCGCTCGACAATCTGCCGTGCGAGTTGCTCGCGGTCCGCATCTTGCTCGAGTCCCAGCAAGGCGCGCGCATGTCCCATGCTGATTTTCTTGGAGTCAATGAGGGCCTGCACCGGTTCCGGCAAATCCAAGAGCCGGATCAAATTGCTCACCGCCGCGCGTGATCGGCCGATCACTTCGGCCAGCCGCTCGTGAGTGAGCGAAAACTCCCCGAGCAGGCGTCTGAGCGCCCTGGCCTCCTCCGCCGGGGTCAGGTCCTCGCGTTGAATATTCTCGATGAGTGCGACAGCAAGCGCTTCTTGATCGGAGAGTTCCCGGACCACGGCCGGAATTTCGGACAGGCCCGCCAGTTTCGCGGCCTGCCAGCGCCGCTCGCCGGCGACGATTTCAAATTGGTGCGGAAAGTCCGGTACCGGCCGCACCACGATGGGCTGGATGACCCCGTTCGCTTTGATCGAGGCGGCCAATTCATCGAGCGGTTCTTCGCGAACGCTGCTTCGCGGCTGGTGGCTCCCCTGACGGATGGCGGAGAGCGGCAGGGCGCCCGCCCGATAAAGGCTGCGTGGCTGCGGGTGGAGAAGCGACTGCAGCCCCCGACCCAGCCCCTTGGAGGGTGCGTTCATACCAACTCCCTAGCCGCACATGTTGCGGTACGGTAACCCACTCGTAGGGATCAGGCTAGCAAGTCGTCAGCGGATTGGCCACCGTTGAAGCGCCCTTGCGCCTCAATGCGTCTTTTGTATGAGCCAAAGACCCGGCTTGCCCTTTTGATTGAGTCCCACGCTGACCAGCGCCGACCGGGTTTCCCAGAGCCTAGCGACTGGCAAACCTTCCTGATGCACTCGGCGCGCAAACGCTTCGGCCGGGCTCATGGGTTTTGTCATGGAGATTTCCGCCAGACTCGACGCGTTCTTGTTCTCGCTACCCAATAGATGTCGGTTCGCGCCGCCTGGAAAATCGTCGCTTGCCTTCGGCAGTTCGGGAGGCCGCAAGTCCAATATCCGGGCGGCATGTCCACCGAAGGACGGGGTGGCCACCGGGCGTCGACTCGATGACAGCGATGCGGACTTGGCGACAGCCGTCATTTTTTGCAATCCCGGGAAATTGGGCGGGCCCGCCAAACACAGCGACATCCAAGCGAGGGATGCCAGTTGTAGTCCCGCCAATCGAAGGCCAAAACCCGGAACTTTCATGTCTCAATCAAATCACGGACCTAGAGGCGGGCAGCAGCCCTGCGGCAGCCGATGAAGTGTCAGAGAAATGCGCTTCCCAGCGTCGGCACCTACGCAGATGTAGGAAGAATGATGACAAGCGCAGTACGTATCCCGTGATAGCCTGGCGATTAATCCACGTTCCACACCTGCCACGTTCCACACCTGTATGGGAGGACCCCTCAATGGATTCGCACAATCCGACCGACGCGGACTCCGACATCGAGACCCTGGCGCGCGAGACGGACACCCCGGTCGCGACCGTGCAGGAGATCTATAGGACGGAGCATGCCAAGCTCGATCGGGTCGCCAGAATCAAGACCTTTGTCCCCGTCCTCATTCACCGGCGCGTGAAAGAACTTCTGCAATCACGACGTTCGCCCCACCATTTGCGCCGTTCAGCGCCCTAGCGCATCGATTTCGGCGCGCTGCGCAGGGGGCCTGCGTCAAATCAGTGAATTCCTACAGCCGGTGACACCATGGGCGCCTAGCGGCCTGGAATGCTCGGCCGCTACAGTAGTTGATGCGAACGCTGTGCTGCATGGGGTTGCTGTTGGCATTCTCGTTGGGAGGGTGTGCCTCGATGCCGCCGGGATCCGACTATCCGAAGGCGGCATCGACGGCGTTGCCGGATCCGGAGAGCACCAAAGCTGGGCGGCAATTCGCGACGGCCGCCCACGAACACGGCGACAAGACGGCCTACCGTATCGTTTCCGTGGGTGTCGACGGATTTCTGCTGCGAATCGAGATGATCAACGCCGCGGAACGCACCCTCGACCTCCAGTACTACATTTTTCACAACGATGAATCCGGCAAGCTGGTGATGGAAGCACTGGTTCGCGCGGCGGATCGCGGCGTGCGGGTGCGCCTCCTGCTGGACGACGGCGATGCGGTGCCGGGCGATGAGCAAATTTTTGCGATTGCCGGCCGGCCCAATATCGAAATTCGCGTGTTCAACCCGTTTTCATATCGCGGCGAAAACCGTGTGATCAAGAGAACCGAGTACGTGCTGCATCATTCGAGACTTGACTATCGAATGCACAACAAATTGTTCGTCGCGGACAACGCGATGGCCCTGATGGGCGGCCGAAATATCGGCGATCAGTACTTTCAGATCGATCCGGAATCGCAATTCGCCGACGATGACGTTTTTGTAGGCGGGCCTGTGGTCCGCGATTTGTCCGCGACCTTCGATGAGTTCTGGAACAGCGCTTATTCGATCCCGACCGAAGGCTTGCACGCCGCCCATCCCCACGACAGCCATCAGAAGGCTCGCACGGATAAGGTTGACAACGCCGGCTTCGACTACCAATCCAAGCTGGAAAGCGGAGAGCCGCTGGCCGGAATATTGGCCGGGCGCCTGGCCCTTAACTGGGCGCACGCTCAGGTCGTCTGCGACAGTCCCGACAAAGGCAAGGCCGACAAGGGGCCCGGGGTCGGAAGCCTCATGTACCGGCCCGTGGCCGAGTCGGTTGGCCAGGTTCAGAGTGAGCTTTTGATCGTGTCACCCTACGTCATTCCGTCGAAGGACGAGTTGCATTTGCTGCAGGATCGGCTTGCGCATCATGTGAAAATCAGGATCCTGACCAACTCGCTCGAGTCTGCCCCGGAGTTGTCCGCCCACTCGGGCTACATGCACTATCGGACGCAGCTGTTGCAAGAGGGCGTGCAACTGTACGAAGCGCGCGCCCGGCTGGGGAGTACTCGCGGCAGCGGCCAGTCCACCAAGATCTCGCGCCATGGAAACTATGCCCTGCACGCGAAACTCTATGTGCTCGACCGCCGGCGACTTTTCCTTGGATCAATGAACCTTGATCAGAGATCCAGGCGCCTCAACACCGAAGTCGGCTTGATCATTGACAGCCCGGAGCTGGCGGAGGAGACGGCCAAACGATTTGAGGCGATGACTCTTCCGGAAAACTCCTACACCGTGGTGCTTCCGCCCGACCCGGAGCACTCGCCCCAGTTGGCCTGGCGGACGGTCGAGAACGGCGCGCCGGTCGAATATAAAAAGGAACCGGCAAAACACGCGTGGCAGCGGGCGGAGGTCAAGTTTCTATCGCTGTTGCCCTTGGATCATGAGCTATGAATCGTCGAATTGCCGCCGGATTGGGTCTTGCCTGGTGCTTCATGCTTCTCGCAACGGCCATGGCGGAGCCGCCCGTCAATGTACAGGCCGAAGTCAGCTATCTCCTTGAGCATGTGGAGAAATCCGGCTGTGAGTTCTATCGCAACGGCACTTGGTACGACAGCAAACGCGCCAGCGCGCACCTGGACGACAAGTACCGATACCTGGCGAGCAAGGGCCAGATCAACACCACCGAGGAATTCATCGAGCGCGCGGCCACCGCCAGCAGCAGCAGCGGCACTCGCTATCAAATCAAGTGCGGGGGCAACGCTGCCGTGGATTGCAACCTGTGGATGCGGGAAGCGCTTGCGGCCTATCGACAAACTCAATTGGCGGTGCCGGTTCCCTGACCCGCCGCGACGCCTTAAGGAGAGCATCATGGCCTTGCCGCCTGAACCAACAGCGCCCGCCGAAGCGACCGATCTGCAGCGCCGCCGCTTCCTGCTCAAGGGCGCTGCCATCGCGGGAATCGGCGGCGTCGCCGCGGCCGCCCTCCACGACGGCGAGCTCGGCGGACCTGCACAGACCTTTCGCGGTGCGGTGCCATGGCAAGAAGGAACCGCCGACACGCCACCGGGCGCCTCGGGCTCCGGATATACCTTCTTCGCGCCGGCGGAAGCGGACTTCATTGAGGCAGCCTTGGGCCGCCTCATTCCCCAGGATCCCGTCGGGCCCGGCGCCGTCGAAGCGGGGGTGCCATTTTTTATCGACCGGCAGCTCACCGGACCCTATGGGCGCGGCGATCACTTTTACCTCGCCGGCCCCTGGCCCAAGGGCACGCCGGAACAGGGCTATCAAACCCGATTCTCGCCGGCGCAATTTTATCGCGCGGCGATCGCGGCGATCGACAAGCACGTCGCTGCCAATTTCAACGGCGCAACCTTTGCCAAGCTCGAGGTTGATGATCAGGTGAAGGTGTTGAAGGGCCTCGAGAGCGGTGACATCAAGCTCGCGGACAGCGTCGACAGCAAAGGCTTCTTCGAAATGCTGCTGCAGAACACCAAGGAAGGGTATTTCTCCGACCCGATTTACGGCGGCAATAAGGATATGGCCGCTTGGAAAATGATCGGCTTCCCCGGCGCGCACTACGACTACAAGGAATGGGTCTCGCGCCATGGAGAACGCGTGCCCTATCCCACCGTCGGCTTCAAGGGCCGCCCTGGCTGGACCGAGACCTGATCATGGCCACCACGCTCAGTCCGGTGGATGCAGTGTTGGTCGGCTTCGGCTGGACCGGCGCCATCATGGGCCAAGAACTTTGCGAAGCAGGCCTCAATGTACTGGCTTTGGAGCGCGGCCCCTGGCGCGACACGGCCACGGATTTCGCCACAGGATTTGCCCAGGACGAATTGCGCTACATGTGGCGCCACCATTTATTTCAAAACGTCGCCGACGACACGCTGACGATTCGCAACAACGTCAATCAGGAAGCGCTCCCGATGCGCCGGCTGGGCGCGTTTCTGCTCGGCACCGGCGTTGGCAGCGGCGGCGTGCACTGGAACGGTCAAATCTGGCGATTCCTGCCCACCGACTTCAAAACCAAGAGTCACAACCAGCAGCGCTACGGCAAGAAGTCCGTCTCCGATCATGACCTCACGGTACAGGATTGGGGAACCACCTATGAAGAACTCGAGCCCTTCTACGATCAGTTCGACAAGCTGTGCGGCACCAGCGGCAAGGCCGGCAATTTGAACGGCAAGATTCAGGCGGGCGGCAACCCCTTCGAAGGCGCGCGCGCCAATGAATACCCCACGCCGCCGATGATCCAAACCTATGCACCGGCCCTATTCGGCAAGGCCGCGGCCGAACTCGGGCACCATCCCTTTCCTCATCCGACCGGCAATCTTTCCCAACCCTATACCAACCCCTTGGGCGCGCAACTGGGCGCGTGCACTTACTGCGGTTTCTGCGAGAAATTTGGCTGCGGCAACTACTCCAAGGCAAGCCCGCAAACCACCATCCTGCCGTCGCTCATGACCAAGGGGAATTTCACGTTGAAGACGCAGTGCGAAGTCCTCAAGGTGGAGCTGTCGCCCGACCGCAAGCGCGCCACCGGGGTCACGTTCGTGAATAGCGCGGGCGAAGAATTCTTTCAGCCCGCCGAGATGGTGATTCTCTCCGCTTACGTCCTGCAGAACGTCCGCCTGCTGCTGCTCTCCGGCATCGGCCAGCCCTACGATCCGAAAACCGGCGCAGGCGTGGTGGGCAAGAACTACGCCTATCAAACCATGTCCTCGGTGAATGTCTTCTTCGACGACAAGATTTTGAATCCCTTCATCGGCGCGGGCGCCTTGGCCACCGTGATCGATGACTTCAACGGCGATAACTTCGACCACGGAGGTTTGGGCTTCATCGGCGGCGCCTACATCGCAGGCATGGTCACCGGCGGTCGCCCCATAGAGATGATCTACACCCCGGAGGGCACGCCGGCCTGGGGCCTGGAGTGGAAACACGCCGCCGCTAAAAATTATTTGCGCTCCTTCTCCCTCAGTGTCCACGGCTCCTGCATGAGCCATCGCGGCAACTATTTGGATTTGGATCCCACATATCGCGACATCCACGGTCGTCCGATGTTGCGCATGACCTTCGATTTCACCGACACCGAGCACAAAATGTCCGACTACGTGACGGATCGTGCGGCCGAGGTCGCCCGCGCCATGAATCCGCGGGAGATCAAGGTCAACCGGCGCACCGGCTCGTTCAGCATCAAGCCCTATCAGACCACGCATAACACCGGCGGCGCCATCATGGGCGACAACCCGAGGAACAGCGTCGTCAATAAATTTCTGCAATCCTGGGATGTGCCCAACGTGTTCTCGATGGGCGCCGGGGCGTTTCCGCAAAACGCCGGCTATAACCCCACTGGCACCGTGGCGGCACTGGCCTATCAGGCCGCCCGTGAAATCAGGGCACGTTATCTAAAAAACCCGGGACCCTTGGTACAGGCGTAGCGCCATGAACTTCACACCGCTGCACATTGCCGCGCTCGGCCTCGGTATCGCGATTGTCGGGC
Organism: uncultured Gammaproteobacteria bacterium; assembly: GCA_963811115.1. Lineage (GTDB taxonomy): Bacteria > Pseudomonadota > Gammaproteobacteria > Steroidobacterales > Steroidobacteraceae > Bog-1198. The sequence continues at coordinate 168,318 of CAWEQB010000012.1, read as the reverse complement.
CGTCGCACCTCGCGATGGGCCAGGCACCGCCGAGCCTTCCCGCCCATCCGGTCTCCGGGGTCATCCCCACGCAAATTCTCACCGGGCCGATCACCGATTCGACGCCGAACGCAGCGCAACTGCGCCGCGGGCAGTATCTGGTCGCGGCGGGCGATTGCATGTCCTGTCACCTGCGCCCGGGCGGAGAGCCCTTGGCCGGCGGGCTGGGCCTCAAAACCCCCTTCGGCGTCATTTACTCGCCCAACATCACCTCTGATAAGGACACCGGCATCGGCAATTGGACCGCCGATCAATTCCACCACGCCATGCATGATGGGATCGATGATGAGGGGAACAATCTCTACCCGGCGTTTCCCTATCCTTGGTTCAGGCGGATCAGCCGCGAAGACGATGACGCCATCCTGGCCTTTCTCAAAACCACGCCGCCGGTCAGGTACACGCCGCCCAAGAACGATCTGAAGTTTCCGCTCAATATTCGCTCCATGGTGAAGGGCTGGAATCTTCTCTATCTCAACTCTCACGATTTTGAGAAGGATCCCCACCAATCGGCCGAATGGAATCGCGGCGCCTATCTCGTCAACGGCCTCGGTCATTGCGGCGGCTGTCACACGCCCAAGAACTCATTCGGCGCAGACAAACCCAGGCTCGAATTGTACGGGGCCACGCTCGACAACTGGGTGGCGCCCGACCTCACCGGCAATGATCGGACCGGTCTCGGCTCCTGGAGCATCGATGACATCGCCGAATATCTGCACACCGGCCGCAATCGGCACGCAGGCGCCGGCGGCGCCATGGCCGATGTCATCACCTATTCCACCTCCTTGTTGAGCGACCCGGACCGCCGCGCGATGGCGGTTTATCTCAAGAGCCGGACCGCGAGCCCGGGCGTCGCCGATGCGCAACCCGAGCCGGGAACCATGCGCCGCGGCGCCGCCATTTATTCGGACGCCTGTGCGTCCTGCCACCTGGAAAATGGAGTCGGTCAGCCGCGCTACTTTCCCCCGCTCGGACCGAACGCCATGCTGCAGCAAGCAGATCCGCTGGGGCTGGAACACTTGATACTGGCCGGCGGGCGGCTCGGCACCAGTCCCGAGCGCCCCTCCCCCCTCACCATGCCGAGTTTCGCCTGGAAACTGACCGATGAAGAGGTCGCCGATGTCGCGACCTTCATCCGCAACAGCTGGGGCAATCGCGCGGCGCCGGTGTCGGCCTCGGACGTTCGCGATGCGCGAAAAAAATTGGCGTTGGACACGGTGCATCTGACGGCCAACTCCGGCGATCACGAGTGACACCCTGATTCAAGCCTCAGGGTTTGCCGCGCTGAGCGTCAGCGAATACCCACGTACATTGAAGTCTCTTGTAGTCCTCGATCGAGTGATGCACCGGATCACAAGCGCGCTCGAACAGATGACACTGTTCACGGGCTCAATTCCGAGCCCGAATCCATCCTCAACCTTTTTGGAGTGAACTATGGAGTCTAATTATCTTTCTCGCGATACCTATGGCATGTATAAGAACATTGGCAGCGGTCCCGGCCCCACATTGATGGGCGCGGACACGTTGATCGGCAACGACGTGTATAACTCGGCCAATGAAAACCTGGGTTCGATCAAGGAACTCATGATCGAGATGAGCACCGGCAGAATCAGCTATGCCGTATTGTCGTTCGGCGGCTTTCTCGGAGTGGGCGATCGACTATTCGCAGTTCCTTGGCAGGCATTGAAGCTGGATACGGCAAACAAGCGATTCACGCTCAATGCATCGAAGGAGCAGCTGAAGACTGCACCGGGCTTTGACAAGGATCACTGGCCGTCAATGGCGGACACCACCTGGGCCTCCGACGTGCACTCTTTCTATGGCATCAAGACCACGGGCCGCTATCAGTAGTCATCTGTAATGCGGTGGGAGCCGGCATGGATGCTGGCCCCGTTTTGCACCGATGTGCGGCGCTACCGGCGGTGCGCACGCCGCTGCGTTAGCGAAGACTCTGGTCGCGCTGCATCCGTTGGCGTGGCCCCACCGGCGTAAGTGAGAAGAAGCGACGTCATGTGATCCGGCAGCGCCGCCATTGTGGATAAGAGCTTATCGGCGGCTGCCGGCCTCGCCAGCAGATATCCCTGCAGGCAGATGGGCGCGAGGTCGGCCAACATGGCTAATTGCTCGTGGCACTCAATGCCTTCCGCCGTCACCTCGAGTCCGAGGCTGTGGCAGAGTCCGATCAGCGCCCGGGCGATGGCGGCCGAGCGTGCGCTGGTGTGAATTCCCGCGATCAGCGCTCCGTCCAGCTTGATGCGTGTCAGCGGCAGCTGTTCGAGCGACGCCAACGAGGAGTACCCAGTGCCAAAATCATCGAGTGCGATGGACACTCCGTGATCCCGCAATTGACGCAGCACATCGATCGTCGCCGCACCGGTCTGCAGCACGTTTTCAGTGAGTTCGATCTCGATGCAATGCGGCGGCAAGCGATGCTCTCGCAGCAGGGCCATCACGTGGTCGACGAAGTGATTGTCGAGCAGCTGTCGGGAGGATAGGTTGATGGCAACGCGGGCGTCCGGCCAGGCGCCATGGTACCACTGAGCCGCCGTCCTGATTGCGGTGCGCAGCACCCAATCGCTGATTTCCATGATCAGGCCCGATTCTTCGGCGATAGTCAGAAACTCCGCAGGCGATGCCCGCCGTCCATCGGGCAGGCGCCAGCGGAGCAGGGCCTCCACCAGACGTGTGCTCAGCGTTGCGGCGTCGATTTCCGGTTGAAACACCAACTCGAACTCGCCCCTCTCGAGGGCATAGCGCAGTCCCTGTTCGGTGCTGAATTTGGCCGACGCCTCCTCCAACAGCGCCGGACTGAAGACGCTCAGCTGACTGCGGCCCAGGGCCTTGGCGCGGAACAGGGCCGCATCCGCAGCGCGCAGCAGTGCCTCCGCGTCACGGCCGTGATCGGGATAGACGCTCGCGCCCACGCTGATGCTGATCATGAGATCGCGGCCGTCAATGGCGAGCGGCTGCTGAAACGCACGCACCAATTCCCGGCCCATTTCACTCACACCTTCGATATCCATCACGCCGTCGCAAACGATGGTGAATTCATCGCCGCCGAGGCGCGCGGCAAAGCCGCCCGTACCTGCTCTCGCCCGCAAGCGTTCCGCAATCGCGCCCAGGACGCGATCGCCGAAGGCATGGCCGAGGCTGTCGTTGATGTTCTTAAAATTGTCGAGGTCGACGAAGAACACGCCGACACTCGAGACGTTCGCCTGCGCCCGCGCCAGGACGGATTTCAGATGCATGAACAACTGCCGTCGGTTCGGAAGTTGAGTGAGTGCGTCGTGCTCCGCCAGATGCTGCAGCTCGCGCGTGCGCAGGGCGACTTTCGATTCCAACTGTTCCTGGTAATTGCGCGCCACCGCGCGCGCATCGGCCAGCTGTTCCGCCATCTGGTTGAACGAAACGCTTAGGTCATCGAGCTCCCGGATGCCGCCGCGCTTCACATGTACGGCAACTTTCCCCGCCGCGAGCTGGCGCGTCGCGGCCCTCATCTGCCGCACCGGACCGACCACGCTGGCGACCGTGCGAATGGAGATCCACAAGATCAGCACTAATACACCGGCGCTCAGCCGAAACATCAGCGCAGCGTACGACGGATCGCCGCCGCTGGTCGAAGTCGTCTCCGTGGCGTCTTCAGCAGGCAACCCGGCCGCAGAACCTTTGGCAACGTTTGCGCCATCGCGCCGGATCGGCAGCGGCCCGGTGGGGTTGGCCAACGCGATCAGATTCTGCGTTTCTTTCGAAAAATTGCTCTCTGTCGCGCGACGCTGCGCATCCATCCGAATCAATGATTCGCGCAGCGCGTTCAATTTCGCCGCATCGGCATTGACTTGTTTCACCCAACCCGGACCCTGAGAGTGGATCAAGGCCGCTTCGTTTGCCTGCAGACTGGCGGCGAACGCCCGCTCGTTGGACGTCACTGCGTCGAGGGCGCCTTGATCGTACAAGCCTTGAACGCGCAAGGTCGCAAAACTACGTCTGATCCCGTCCAAAGCCGAATTAAGATCCACCAGCGACTTGCGTGCGATGACGTGGCCGAGGATCTTCCAGGACCGGGCGAGCGACTCCTTCGCTCGTGCATCCAACGCCTCGAAGCAATTCCAGAAGTCCGTGAGCATTGTCTGTCCAGCATCGGCATCTCGTACCAGTTCGGTGCCGTGCAAGCGGTACATGTCGAGGTATCCACGAAGCTTTTCCCGGTGCGGCGCAGTCTTCTCGGCGCTGGGAGGCGACACATAGGCCAGCGTGCGCGATTCCAATGCGCGGCCCGCAGCGGTGAGTTCCCGGTCGCTGTCTGCATCCTGGATCGCCAGACGCCTGCGTATGGCTGCCTCGTAACGTTCGATTGCGGCGATCAGCGATTTAGGGGTTGCCTCCCCGTTCTGCGGCGTGGATGAACTGGCAATCCGCACCACGCGCGTGGTACGCATGCTCGAGATCTCTTGTTCGATCAGGAAATTTGCGGCAATTGCAAGGCCTGCCACGGCCGTGAAAGCAATCCCGAGCCGTGTGCCGATGCCCCATCGCAAATCCCATCGAGCGCGCAACAGGGCGGCAATAATGGCTCTCTCCAGTGAAGACCGCTGCCGGATCCCAGGGATTTTAGAGACACCTGCGCGGCAAAACTGAGATGCAATCGCAGTGCAAATGTAGGACTGGGCGGGAATAGAGCGCTTTGGGACGCAAATCCCGAGGCCGGCTACTTTAAGTTAATACGCCCTCCCCCCAATTGGCCTTCGCTTACTTGAACCCCAGTGAAACGACGAACCCCAGCGACGCGGCGCCCATCACCAGCGTCGCAAACCATCCAATCATCCGTGAGCGCCGGGAGATCGTAAATTCCCCCATCACGGCGGGATTGGCTCCCAATTGCATGAGCAGCCCTGGTTTGCGCAATTTAGATTGCAAGCGGCCAACCATACCGACCCGCGGGCTCCCGGCTCCAGAGGCGGTCTTCGCGACCGGGAGTCAGAGTCGGACGACAGCGAACCAATCTTGGCCGAAATCCCAATCCTGGTCGGAGGCTTAGTCGGAGGCCAGCAGTTGGCCGATTCGCCGAGCCAGCGCGTCCACGGTGAATGGCTTGGTAAGCACATGCATGCCGGGTTCAAGGTGGCCATGACTGAGCACCGCGTTTTCAGCATAGCCGGTTATGAAAAGAATCTTGAGTCTTGGCCGGACCACTCGTGCAGCATCCGCCAGCTGCCGTCCATTCATACCGCCCGGCAACCCCACATCGCTGATGAGCAGATCGATCTTCTTGCTCGAATTCAGGATTTGCAGCGCTGCAGATCCATCCTCGGCTTCCAAGGCCACGTACCCCGCTTCCTCCAGATGATCGACCACGAACATTCTCACCGTCGGCTCATCGTCGACAATCAGAACTGTCTCGTGATGCGCCACTTCCTCTGTGGACTCGCCTTGATCTAGAGGTCTGGATTCGCTGACCTCCCCCGCGTGCCGCGGTAGATAAATGCACACCTTGGTGCCCTTGCCGGGCTCTGAATAGATTCGGACTTGCCCGGATGACTGGCGGGCAAATCCATAGACCATCGAGAGTCCGAGTCCGGTCCCCATGCCGATGGGCTTGGTGGTGAAGAATGGCTCAAAAGCCTTGGCGACGATTTCGGGAGACATGCCGGTGCCGGAATCGCTGACGCACAACGAGATGTATTGTCCGGGAGAGAGTTCGCACTCCAGCGCGACGCGTTCATCCAGCCATCGATTGGCGGTCTCCACCGTCAAGGTCCCACCCGCCGGCATGGCGTCCCGCGCGTTGATGCAAAGGTTGAGCACCGCACTCTCGAGCTGGCCGGGATCGACCAGGGTGTTCCAGAGTCCGGCCGCCGCCACAAATTCCAATTTGACCGCCGGGCCAATGGTGCGCTGAATGAGCTCGACCAATCCGCTGATGAGTCGATTTGCATCGATGGGCTTCGGATCCAAGGTCTGCCGCCGCGAAAAGGCCAGCAATCGGTGCGTCAATTGCGCGGCGCGCTTGGTGGCATCCTGCGCCGCCTTCACGTACCGGTCGATATCGAACCGCCCCTGCTTGATGCGCGTATCGATGAGTTCCAGACTTCCGCCGATGCCCATCAAAAGATTGTTGAAATCGTGGGCAATCCCTCCGGTCAGCTGCCCCACGGCGTCCATTTTCTGAGATTGCCTGAGCGCCTCCTCGGCCACCTCGAGCGCCTCGGCTTTCTTGCGCTCTTCGGTGATGTCTCGGGCAACGCAATAGATGAATCCTTGCTCAGGTACCACCGTCCATTGCTGCCAGCGGTACGAGCCATCCTTCGCGCGATATCGATTCTCAAATCGCAGCGGCGCAGAGTCATCCCGCACCGCGACGATGTGCGACCGGGTTGCGTCAAGGTCTTCCGGGTGCACCAGGCCGAGATAGCCGTGCGCGTCTATTTCTTCCTGCGTCCAACCGAGTTGTGTCATCCATGCGGGATTTGCACGCACCATCCTGCCCGCAGAGTCAGTGACGGCCATCAAATCTGGAGACAGTCTCCACAGCCGATCTCGCTCGCGCGTGCGCGACTCAACCTCGCTTTCCAAGTCGGCATTCAACTTGTAGAGAGCCTCCTCGGCGGCCTTGCGCTCGGTGATATCGAATAGCGCACCCGGAAGCCGGGCTGGCGCGCCATCGTCGTCGCTGATGACCCGGCCCTGCGCCACGATCCAGTGGATGCTCCCGTCGGATTGGCGCAGGCGGTGTTCGGAACGGAACTCACCCCCGGTGCGCAACGCCTCATCGATCTGTCGCCGCACCATGGGTACGTCCTGCGCGTGAATGCCCGCGTAAAACTGCGCGACGGGTGCGCCCGCCTTCGCCCTTGCGGGATCCACTCCGTATAGGTGTGCAGATCTCTCATCCGCGACCACCCGATCGTTTTTGACATCCCAGTCCCAGGTGCCGATTCCGTCGCCTGCGGAGAGCGCCAACTGCAAGCGGGATTCCGCCGCTTCTCGCTCGCGAATGGCGACTACCTGGGCGGTCGTCTCGAGACACGCGCCAAACAGACCGCTCACCTCACCGCGTTCCCCAAAAATCGGAGTGTAAGAAAAAGAGAAATGGGCTTCCTGCAATCGTCCGTGCCGATTCAGCATCAACTCAAAATCTTCCATTTGCACGGCTTCGCCGGCAAACACCCGATTGAACAGCGGCTTGAGAACGTCCCATGCCTCACTCCACACCACCTCGCTGCATTCGCCCAATGCATGGGGATGCTTGTCGCCGAGAATCGGGGTGAACGAATCGTTATAGAACCAAATATGCTTGGCTCCCCACGCAATGAACATCGGCTGTCGGGAGGAAAGCAGCAAACCCACCAGGGTTCTCAAGGACGACGGCCAATCGGTGGTGGGGCCCAAGGCGGTGGCGGCCCAGTCATGGGCTCGAATCCTCGCCCCCATATCACCGCCGCCCACTAAGAAGCGCAGTGTGTTCTCCCGCCGTCGTTGCACATGAGTTTCCTCGCACCTTCGAGAGATCCTGCGAAAGTGTACACGAGCTCTTGATCACAAAGCGTCAAGATCCTTATCAATCAACCACTTATGCCACCAGCGCACGTCCAAACCCGCAGCGGTTGTATGATTCGCCTGGGGGCGGCCAAACCCAAGGAAGAGGATGCCGGATTCACCTGATAATCGAATTACCCAACTCCTGGTCGCTTGGAGTGAGGGCGACTCGGGTGCGCTCAAGAACCTCACGCCGCTCATCTATGAGCAGCTTAAATTCATGGCGGCGCGGCATCTGCGCCGTGAACCGGCGGCGCGCACCCTACAGACCACCGGGTTGGTGCACGAAGCCTTTCTGCGTTTGGTCGATCAACGCTCGCCGCGCTGGCAAAACCGTTCTCACTTCTTTGCCATTGCCTCGAGTCTCATGCGGCGCGTCCTCGTGGATCAAGCACGCGCCCGTCTGGCACAGAAGCGCGGCGGCGGCGTGGCCAACCTCGATCTTGATGCGGTGGGCGCCACTCTCGACGGTCTGGGCGAGCGCCTGATGTTCGACGCGCGGAGCGACGCTGACGAAGAAGCCGCTCGCGCCGGCCTCCTCGGCATCGATGCGGCGCTGACCCGGCTCGATGCGCGCGATCACCGGCAGGCGCAGATCGTGGAGCTGCGATTCTTCGGCGGCCTCACGGTGGAGGAAACGGCCGGGGTGCTGGACATTTCCAACGCCACCGTGAAGCGCGACTGGATGATGGCGAAGGCATGGCTGGCTCGAGAGCTGGCCGGTGCGGAGTCATGAACACCAACCTACGATGGCAGCGGATGCGCGAGCTGTTTCACGCCTGCATTGAATTGGACCAGGCGCAGCAGGATGCGCTCCTGACGCGGGAATGCGCCGCGGATCCCATCATGAAGGCGGAGGTGGAATCTCTGCTGGCCTCGCTCGAGGCGTCGAAGACATTCATGGAGACCCCCGCCGCCGCGACGTTTGCTTCCGGCGATCAACCGACCTGGATCGGGCGCACCTTGGGTGCCTACAAGATCCTCTCGCTGGTGGCCGCCGGCGGGATGGGCGAGGTGTACCGTGCCGTGCGCGCCGACGGGTTGTACCCCCAGGCGGTGGCCATCAAACTCATCCGCCGCGAGCTGGTGGGCCAGGTGTTGCTGAGCCGGTTTCGTGCCGAGCGGGAAATTCTCGGAGCACTTCAGCACCCGAATATCGCGCGCATCCTGGACGCCGGTATTGCAGACGCGGGGCTGCCCTACATCGTCATGGAATTCATTGAAGGCGAGCCGATCGACCAGTACTGCGAAAATCACGCTTTGTCGGTGCGCCAGCGTCTCGAGCTGTTCATCGACGTCTGCGCCGCGGTTCACTTCGCGCATCAGCACCTGACCGTGCATCGCGACCTGAAGCCCGGAAACATTCTCGTCACGGGGGAAGGGGTCGTCAAGCTGCTGGATTTCGGCATCGCCAAGGTGCTGGACGCCGGGGGCTCCGCGGATACGCTGACCTCGCTGCACGCCATGACCCCCGAGTACTCGAGCCCCGAACAGATTCGCCGCGAGCCCATCACCACCGCCACCGACATCTATTCCTTGGGCGTCATTCTGTATCGCTTGTTGACGGGGCGCAGCCCCTATCGATCCTCCAGCAACGATCCATACGCGCTCGCCCGCGAGGTGTGCGACACCCAGCCCACGAAACCCAGCGCCAACGTGGCGGACGAGGCAACGTTCAGCGGGCGCAAGCAATTGTCGGGCGATCTCGACAGCATCGTGCTCATGGCGCTGCGCAAGGAGCGCGACAAGCGCTATGAATCGGTGCAGCAGTTCTCCGCCGACGTGCAGCGCTACCTGGACAATCGCACCGTCACGGCACGGCCGCGCACCTGGGCGTACTCCGCCAGCCGCTTCATCGCCCGCAACCGCGCGGTCTCGTTGGCGAGCGCGCTGTTGCTGATCGTTCTCGTCGCGGGCATTCTGTCGACGCAGCGGCAGGCGCGGATCGCCGCTGCAGAGCGCGATCGCGCGCAGCGGCATTTCGACAGCGTCCGGCAGCTCGCCAACTCGTTCATGTTCGACATGCACGATGAAATCCTCAAGCTGCCGGGCTCGACCAAGGCGCGCCAGCTGCTGGTCTCCAAGGCGTTGACCTATCTGGATCTGCTCGCCAAGGAGCCGGGCGGCGACCCTAAATTGCAGTTGGAACTCGCCGAAGCGTATGTGCGCTTGGGAATGGTGCAGGGTCAGATCGGTTTCAACAATTTGGGCGACCATGCCGCCGCGCTCGAAAGCTACAAAAAGGCGATTGCGCTCCTGGAGCGGGCGCTCGGCAGCGACCCGGCATCGCGGCCCGAGTCCATGCAATTGGCGCGCGCCTACAATCTCTCCGGTGCCGTTCTTGCGTCCCTGGGACGGCCGGCGGAAGAGCTTGTGATGATTTCCAAGGAACTCGACCTCGTGCAGCGCCGGCTGGCGCGGGCACCGGACTCCAACGATGTGCGCGCCCGGGTGGGACATGCCTTCTATAGAAGATCGCAATTTCGCAGCAGCCAGGGCGATGCCGCCGGCGCCACGGCCGATGCGCAGCATGCCGTCGATATCTATGAAGATCTGGTCGCCCGGGATCCTCAATACAAACACCGCGACAATCTGAGCTTCGCCTATTCGGTCCTGGCCGAGGGTCTCTTGAAAAGCGACGATCCCGCCGCTCGATCCAGGGGCATTGAATTCTTGCGCAAGGCCCATGCGACCGTGCTGGCCCTGACGGCGGACAAGAAGAACGATGTCGACGCCCAACGGCACCTCGCGGTGACTGCCGGGGAATTGGGTGCGGCGCTGGTCACCGTGGGCCAACCCCGCGAGGGCCTGCCGTACATCGACCAGAGCCTGCCGATTTTTCTCAGCCTGTACGAAGCGGACAAGACCAGTCGATTGGCGCGGCTGGATGCGGTGGAGAGCGAGGAAAATGCGGGAATTCTCTGGGTGGCGCTGGGCGATCCGATGAAAGCCGTGGAACACTGCCGCACGTCGCTGCAGCTGTTGGGCCCCCTGCCCACCCCACCGGAAAGCGATTTGGAAATCAGCGCCGCGTATGTGGAAGCGGAAATGGACCTGGCCAAGGCCTATGCGTCCGCGGCCCAAGCAGCCACTGCGGCGCCCCAGCGGTCAGCGTTCTGGCGCGAGGCGCGGCTCTCGGCCACCGCCTCGCTGCAAACGGCGCAGGCCATCGTCGCGAAGAATCCCGACATCGCGGCGGACTATGCGCTGTTCATCGCCGCGGACAAGGAGCTGCAAGTCCCGCACTGATGCGAGGCCCGCGATGCTACCAAGTGCTCGGGTGCGTCGGCAGCAGAATCCAAGTGCGATAGCCCATGGCATCCCCTTCCTTGAGAACGTCGACCCAGGCGCTCCAGTCCGCCACGCTGTTGCCGGTTTGAGTCGCCTGCTGCGTGAACTGGGCGGCCAGCACATTGGCGGCGGCACCATTGCCGCTGAGAGCGAGTTGCGCAATGCGCTGCGCGGTCAGCGCCGAGGTCGCACTCAGCGCCCTCGCCTGCACCCCGCCGTGATTTTCATGCGCCCTGGCCAGGATGGCCTTGTCGGCGTCGAGCCACTGACCGGTTCGATGCGGATCCGGCACGCGTTGGAAGTAGGCGTTTTGTAGATAGCCATATTGCTTGCACAGCGCATCGAACTCTGTTTGCCGCTTCTGCATCTGTGCAATCGCAAATAACTCCCGGAAAAAATCACCCGTGCAGCTGGCTTGTCCGTTCGCCGGGGGTTTCCATTTGATCGCCACCCGAAGATCATCCGCCAGTGTCACGTCCCGGTGACGCGACATCAGGATTTCGACCACCTGCTGATAAGCGAGGACCACGGGACTGTCGGCTTCGGTGGCGCTGCCGGTTTGGCTGGTGAACGGGCCGAGCTTGGCGGCGTAGAAGGCGCGGATCTCCTCGGGCGGGCGCTTGGAGAGAAAGATGTCGTACGAGACGTCGCGGCCGGTCTGTCCTCGCAGAATCACTGCCTCGGGCGGCGCCGGCGCGACGTAGCTCGCCGCATTCGCCGCGGCCGCAAGCAGCAGCGTCGCGCACGCGCACACCGAGGACGCTGTGGAGGATTTGCTCACTGCCGCCTCTCCTGTCGTAGCCACGCGCGAAAGGCGTCGCTTTAACCATTGACGCGCAAAGCAGCGCCGCAAGGGCTCAACGCTGCCGCAGCGTTGCGTGAGCCCGAATGTGTCGTATTCGCGCGTCTTAAGAGCAGGAGGCAATCATCATGTCAAACCAATCCTGGCGCTGGTCGATCGTGTGCATGACGCTGGCGCAGCTCTTCTTGAATCAAGCCGGCGCCGCGCCGGTGACCATCGGCGTTGCCCTGCCGCAGGGCCCAGCGTTGCAAAGCGCCGACGCGGAACCCATGCGCCAAAGTCTCATCAGCCAGCTCAAGGCGCAGGCCTTCGATGCAGTGCCCCTGAGCGCCACCTCCGAGAGTCTCATCGACGCAGAGGCGCAGTCCAAGCACTGCAGCTATGTGTTGTACACACGTTTGGACAAGCACGGCTCGAGCGGCTTACGCAGCAAGATGTCGGGGTTGGGCAGCCTCCTCTCACTCACCGCCTTCTCGCAAAGGGGCGCCAATTCCATTGCCAGTACCATGGCGCAGGGGGCGGCCAACACGGTCGCCGCTTCGGCGCAGCAGCAGGGGATGTCGCAGCTCACGGGCGGCACTGCCGGGGGCGGCGTCAAGCAAGGCGACAGCATGACCATGGCCTACCGGCTCCTATCCGTGGGGTCGGCCAATCCACTGAAGGCCGAGAGCTTCGACAGCGCCAAGGCGGGCGGCGACGGACAAGACCTCGTCGGCCCCCTGGTTGCGCAAGTGGCCGGCGCAGTCGGTGCCGCGGCGCACGGTTCCTCTTCGGCGGCACCCGCGCCGGCAGCAGCCGGCGATCCCGCGTCCTCGAGCGGCCACACCTCGGCGTTCGGCGCGCTCTTCGGGCATAAGTCGGCTTCCAACACCAAGCCGGCGCCGGGATCCATGAATACCAACATGGACTGCGCGCAGATCGCCAGCATGCCGAATGCGCCCGTATCCGTGGCGACTTGCGAGCAAATGAAGGCCTCGCAGCAAACGTACGCCCAGGCCGCTGCCGACCCTTCGGCCTCGCGTCCCGGCGATGATCAAATGACCTGCCAGCAGATCACCGCCGAGCTCAAGCAGCAAACCTATACGGCACCGGATAAGACGAAGGTCGCCGAGGCCACCGCGACGGCCAACCAACAACAGGACATTATCCGCAAGGAACACGAGAACATGCTGAAGATGCACGCCGAGGATCAGGCGGCCGTCAACGCCGCGAGCGCCGCCGACACCGCGACCGAACTTGCGACCGGAGGTCTCGTGCGTGGCCACGCCCTGGAGGCCGTCGATAAAACTCTCACCGCAAAACATGATGCCAACAATCAACGGGTCATCAAGGAGGACATGCCGGTCACGTCAAAGCTGGTCAGTCAGACCTCCGGGCTGGGCGCCGATGCGGCTCAGCAGCTGCAATCGAATCCGCGTCTCGCGCGCCTGATGCAACTCGCGGACTCCAAGCACTGCAAGGGCGGCAGCTAGGCGACCGCCGTAGCTAGGCGACCGCAGCAGGTGAGCGAGACTGCCGATCTTGCGCCACGGCGAAAATTTCCCTGCGGTGCGAGTACCCCGCCGGCGCGTTGGCTAGAATCAACCCGTGGATGAGATTTTCGACACGGGAAAGGAACAATGCGCACCGAGCAAGATGCATCGATACCACGTTTAAAGAAATCGAGTGGGTGGCTCCGCCTGGGCTGTGCGGCCGTCTCGTGCATCTTCGGCGCTGCCGCCGGCGCACAATCGTTCTTTGACAGCGGGGCCATTGGTTTCACCGCAGATCAAGCCGCGCGCGGTCAAAAGGCCTACATGGAAAGCTGCGCGAATTGTCACGGCCCGCACTTGAATGACGGCCAGTTCGCGCCGGCCGTCAAGGGCGCCGCCTTCAAGGCCCACTGGCACGATCAGTCCCTCGAGGCACTGCGGGCGCTGATCATCAAGCGCATGCCGCCGGCGAGCCCGGGCAGCCTCGGCAGCCAGACCTATGCCGATATCGACGCCTATTTGCTGCAGGAAAACGGCGACAGAGCCGGGACCATGGAACTCGCGGCCGGCAGCGGGCCAACCCCGGCCGCTGCGCCATCGGAAGGCGCGGCTGCGTCCGAGCACAATGCCGTACCCCGCACCGTCGGTGCCTCGCTCGGAGAAAATCTGGACGACCACTATCACGCCGCCATGACCGCGCGAAAGGCGCTGTTGGACAAGCTCACATCGGTCACCGATGCCATGCTGCGAAGTCCCGCGGCGGCCGATTGGCTGATGTGGCGCGGCACCTATGCCACGCTCGGCTACAGTGCGCTCGATCAGATCAATAAGAGTACGGTGCGCAATCTGGGCGTCGCCTGGACCCTGGCGCTGCCGGCGAGTGCCAACGAGGCCGCCCCCTTGGTGCACGACGGCGTGCTCTTCGTCGAAGCCGCCAATACGGTCGAAGCCATCGACGCCGCCGACGGAAGCATTCTCTGGCAGTACGTTCGAACGCTGCCGGAGCCTTTGCATAGCGGCCGCGATGCGCGCGCGAAGGGCTTGGCGATTTACGAGGACAAGCTCTACGCGCCCACCGCCGACGGACACATCGTCGCTCTCGACGTGAAGACCGGCGACCTGCGATGGGATCGCGCAGTCGTCACCGCGGAACAGGGGGTACACCCCGGTCAGTTCGACGGCGCCTTCTTTCACATCTCCGGGGGGCCGCTGGTCGCTCACGGCAATGTCATCGTCGGCGTCAGTCTCGGCATCGATACCGGCGGCGGCGATTTCATCGTCGGCCTGGATGCACACAGCGGCAATGAAAAGTGGCGCTTCAACACCATTGCGCGCCCGGGACAGCCCGGCGGCGACAGCTGGAACGGCGCTCCCGTCAACGAGCGCTACGGCTCCGGCGTCTGGTCGATCGGCAGCTACGATGCCGATTTGAATCTCGTCTATTTCGGGACCGGCAACACCTACGACGTCGGGACCTTGCTGAAGAAGCGTGCCGGCAAGAACCTGTCGAATAACGATGCGCTGTACACGGATTCGACCCTGGCGCTCGATGCCGATACCGGCAAGCTCGCCTGGCACTTCCAGCACATGAATCGCGATGTATGGGATCTCGACTGGGCGTTCGAGCAGTCGCTGGTCACCCTGCCTGTCAATGGCAAACCCACCCCGCTGGTGGTGACCGGCGGCAAGAGCGCCATCTTCGACGCGGTCCGTCGCGCCGACGGCAAGTACGCGTTCTCCACCGACCTAGGTCTGCAGAATGTGGTTGCCGGCATCGATGCGAAGACCGGCAAGAAGAAGATCAAACCTGAGCTCGAGCCCAAGGCAGGCAGAACCGATCTCATCTGTCCGGCAGCGACTGGCGCGCGTAGCTGGCCGACGACGGCGTTTGACCCAATATCCGGCTATCTTTACGTGCCGCTGCTCAACAACAACTGCATGGACTACACCTGGGTGGAACGCGCCGCCGACAAGATTGCGGCGGGCGGCATGGACGTACGCCTCGATGGTCGTCCGAAGCCCGATAACGACGGCAATTTCGGCCGCGTCGAGGCCATCGACCTCAAGACCAAGCAGGTTGTTTGGTCCACTCGCCAACGAGCGCCCGTGGCGAGTTCGCTGTTGGCATCGGCCGGCGGTCTGGTATGGAGCGGCGCGCGCGATCGCCAATTCCGCGCCTATGATGCAGCCACCGGCAAGGTGCTGTGGCAGGTGGGCTTGAGCGCCAGCCCCAGTTCCTCGCCGGCCACTTACAGCGTCGATGGCGTGCAATATCTGGTCGTGATCGCCGGCGGCGGCGGCGCCTTCGATGCCGGCAGCCGCAGTCTGACCCCGGAGATCGTCGATCCCGCGGCCGGCACGACGCTATGGGTGTTCAAACTGTCCGAACCCGGTGCGGCGTCGAACTGAGTAACCCACAACCATCGGGCTGTTGCGGCGCACGCACGTAGGACGAAGGTCTCATGCAGCGCACCTGTGGCGAATGACCCTGCAGTCCTAGAATTGATCGCTATGTCGGCGCCCAAAATCCACAGTTTCTGATGGCTGCGTTTCGCTTGCCGCTGCTGGATTGGCTGCCGCAGTACCGGAAAGACTGGCTTCGACCGGATATTGTCGCGGGTCTGACGACCGCGGCGGTGGTCATCCCGAAGGCCCTGGCGTATGCAACCATCGCCGGACTGCCCGTTCAAGTGGGGCTGTACACGGCCTTTGTGCCCCTCATGGTGTACGCCGTCCTCGGTACCTCCCGGCCTCTCAGCGTCACCACCACCACCACCATCGCGATCCTGACCGGCGCCGCATTGGGCGAGGCGGTGCCGTCGGGCGAGGTGGCGGCTCTGTTGCAAGCGTCGGCCATCCTCACACTGTTGGTCGGCGCCGTGCTGATTTTGGCGTCCGTCCTGCGGCTGGGATTCGTGGCTTACTTTATTTCGGAACCCGTGTTGGTGGGATTCAAGGCCGGAATCGGCGTGGTGATCATTGTGGACCAGCTGCCGAAGATCCTCGGAGTTCATTTTGCCAAGGGCACTTTCTTCCACAATGTGCAAGGCATCTTCCTCGGCCTTTCTCATTTATCGGCAGCGACCCTCGCGGTGGGTCTCGCGACCATGGCCGTCCTGGTTGTCCTCGAAAAGTGGAAACCAACCTGGCCCGCACCCTTGATCGCCATCGCCGCCGCCATCGCGGCGGTGGCATTCTTCGATCTGCAGAATCACGGGGTCGAATTGGTCGGCACCATCCCCGCCGGGTTGCCTGCATTCAAGTTACCCAACTTCACGCTCGCGGATGAGCTGTGGCCCGCGGCGGTCGGCATTGCCCTCATGAGCTTCACGGAGACGGCGGCCGTCGGTCAGGCGTTCGTCAGAAACGACGAGCCCGCGCCGCGGCCCAACGCCGAATTGTTCGCGACCGGCATGGCAAACGCCGCCGGGGCATTTTTGGGATCCATGCCGGGCGGCGGCGGCATGTCGCAGACGGCGGTCAATCGCATGACCGGCGCGCGCACCCAAATCGCGGGCCTCGCGACAGCCACCGCGACTCTGCTGACCATGCTGTTGCTGGCACCGCTGCTCGGCCTGATGCCGCATGCGGTCCTCGCGGCCGTCGTGATCGTCTACTCCGTCGGACTGATCAAGCTGCCGGATTTTCGCAACATACTGCGGATTCGAAAGACCGAATTCTTCTGGGCGATCGCCGCAGTCCTGAGTGTGATGCTGCTGGGCACGCTGAAGGGCATCCTGGTCGCCATCATCGTCTCGCTCGTGGCGCTTGCGCAGCAATCGGCCAATCCGCGCGTCTACGTTCTCGGCCGCAAGCGGGGAACCAATGTGTTCCGCCCGCGCACACCTGCGGACGCCGACGACGAATCGTACCCGGGACTTCTCCTGGTTCGACTGGAGGGCCGCGTGTTTTTCCTCAATGCGGAGCGCATCGCGGAGCAGTTGCGACTTTTCGTCGCCGAATCCAAACCGCAGGTGGTGGTGCTCGACCTCAGCGGCGTCTTCGATCTCGAATATACGGCGCTCAAGATGTTGATCGAGGCGGAGAAGCGGCAGCGCGCAGCGGGGGTATCGCTATGGCTGACCGGAGTTTCACCCGACGTGTATGCCGTGGTTCAACGCTCGGCCTTGGGCGAGACGCTTGGCCGCGAGCGCCTCTCGTACAACCTTGAGATCGCCGTCGACCGGTATCTGACCGTCAATTCTCAAGGAGCTCCCAATGCATAAGCCGAACGATGCCGGCACGGTCCAGGTTCTTTTGGACCGCCTCAACAAAGAGCGGTTGCCGCGCACCCTGGCGCTCAAGGCCAAAGTGGACAAAGGCCAGGCGCTCGACGACTACGACATCCAGTACCTGAAATCAGTGTTGGAGGACGGCCGCGCGGCACTCGCCCTCGCGAACAAGCGCCCGGAACTCAAACCGCTCGTCAGTCGGCTGATTGATCTATACGCTGAGATTACCCGCAAAGGGCTCGAAAACGAGCAAAAAACCTGAGGATTTGCCATGAAAGGGAAGAACAAATCGCGTGAAGATGGCAACAAGGGTGAATCCGACCGCCTGACGCGCAAAGACTATGACAAAGCCTTGGAAAAGCTGCACATCGAGCTGGTCAAGGTTCAGCAGTGGGTCGTTCACAAGGGCCTCAAGGTGTGCATCGTGTTCGAGGGGCGCGACGGCGCCGGCAAGGGCGGCACCATCAAGGCGATCACGGAACGTGTGAGTCCGCGGGTATTTCGGGTCGTTGCGCTTCCAGCGCCGAGCGACCGGGAAAAAAGCCAGATGTACATCCAGCGCTACCTGCCGCACCTGCCGGCGGCCGGCGAAGTCGTCATTTTCGACCGCAGCTGGTACAACCGCGCCGGGGTCGAGCGCGTGATGGGATTTACCAGCAAGGAGGACGTGCGGCGCTTCTTGAAGATAGTGCCCACGGTCGAAAAATTCATCGTCGAATCCGGGGTCATCCTCCTCAAGTACTGGCTGGAGGTGAGCGCCGAGGAGCAGACGCGCCGTCTGCAGTCGCGGATCGAAGACGGCCGCAAGATTTGGAAGCTCTCTCCCATGGATCTTAAATCCTATGGTCGTTGGTTTGATTATTCTCGCGCCCGGGACGATATGTTCACCGCGACCGACACCTCCTTCGCCCCGTGGTTTGTTGCGCAAAGCGAGGACAAGCGGCGCGTACGCCTCAACATTATTACGCATTTACTGGGACAAATTCCGTACAAAGATTTGCCTCGGGAAAAAGTCAAATTGCCGAAGCGCCAGAAGCGCGGCAACTATCGGGAATCCAATCATCCACTCAAGCTCGTCAAGGCCGTATTCTGATCGCGGCATAACCGCGCGCATCCAATGTCGGCGTGCCGCCGCCGCCAACGCGGTGATTTTGGTAGACGTTGCCGCGGAATCCTCGGTATATTCGCGTCAGGTTCAGGGACATTTCCGCCGGACATCGAAAAGAAAAATCATGAGACGGTATCTGGTTGGGGCGTTGTTCGTTCTCCTGGGCGGCTGTGCCAGCTACGTCACGCCCGGGGGCCCGGCGCGGCGAGCCACCATTCAGGCTGACATCCTGCTCGTCTACACCATCGATACGTCGTTTCGAATTCAAGGCAAGGGCTACGGTCCCCTCAGCGCCATTTCCCTCGGCATGATTCCCGATCGCGACGCCTACGTTACCGCGACCGCATCGGCGATTCTGGTGGATGTCCGCAGCGGATTCGTTTACGGAGTTGCCGAGGCGACGGCGAAGAAATCAGGGCTAACCAATGTCTGGGAATCCAGCAGCACCATCGACCGGAAGCGGATTCAGGCAGAAGAGGAATCCTTCGGCCAGCTCTTGGAGCAGATTTCCAAAACTTGGACAGGCGTAGTCAAGCAGAACTCGCCCACGGTGGGTTCCTGAGACGGCCGTGGAGCCCGCAAGTGCGCTGAATTTTGTGATGCGGGTCCGCACCCTACCCTGAACTATGACACCCGTCGCAGACCGTCCAATTGTCGGCAACTACCATCGATCCTGCCGTGATCAATTTTATGTCGCGAAACATAGGGACGACATGAGCATCTATCACCTTGCTCAGCAGGCCGGCAAGCTGGAGGAACTTGCGCAAGAGCGCTTGCGCCAGCAGGCCAAGAACGACGGCACGCTGTTGCGCTATCAACTGATGAAGTTCGGGGTGTGTCCATGCGAGTGCCACACAAGCCGGGCGGTACACGCATCGCACCCGTGCTGCGTTCAGGCCAGGAAGCAATAATCACGATTGGCTCGCGCGCTCCTCACTCGTGTCCACCTAGGGCCCGCGATGGCTCGACCCCATCGTCAGATGCCCGCAACTGCTTCCATAGCAGATACGAACAAAGCGAAAAGGCAAATGCGCGTCCCCAAAACACGCCCAACTCAACTGCCAACGTGCCGTAGGTCTGCGGCCCCAGGTTCAAATATCTTGGAGCGACGATTAGGGTGTCGCGGGCGGACATTGCAATCTGTGCGAGGCTTATCAGCAGTGAGCCCGAAATTGTGGCAATCCGCCATGAGCGAGAAAGCGCCAGAAAGCGCAACGCCAGACCCGAAAGCGCGAGATAACAAAAAGCGGTGACAGCCGCCCATGTCAGGGTTTTGGCGACCTGATGCGCGTATTCACGCATTATTGAACCTGGTGGCGTCGACAAGGCAAGAATCCTGATCATGACGATCCACACGAGGACGAGGGCGCCCATGGCAGCATAGAAAAGCGCAACGATTCGAAGTTGGGCGCGCGTGCTTATCATTGGAATTCCCACCACCGAACTTTCCATGGCATGTGCCTGAAATCTCCGGGGAGTCGTATACTAGTTAGCCGGGGCCTTGGCCTGCAAGGCGCCTTGCAAGGGTTGGCCCGACGCGCCGTGCGGCCTTCCAACGCCCGAACATCCGAGGAATCCCCATGGACGCTTGCTTTAGCAAGAACTACCTCGAGGCACGCGAGAAATTCACCGGAGCCGCGCGCGACGCCGGTGCCGTGCCGACAACCTATGTGCTGGGTAGCCAGGGTCCCCGTGGCGAGGAACTCGCGACCGATACGGCCTGGTTGGGAGTACCGGACGCGCCGAGAGTATTGGTCAGCATCTCGGGAACGCATGGTGTCGAAGGCTTTTTCGGCTCAGCAATTCAGATCGAGTGGCTGCGACGGGCGAGGCGCGCGACGTTGCCCAAGAATTCCGGGGTGGCGGTACTGCACATCCATGCCCTCAACCCCTATGGGTTTGCGTGGCTGAGAAGAACCAACGAGGACAACATCGATGTGAATCGAAATTGGATCAATTTCGATCAAGCGCTGCCGCACAATCCTTTGTACGAGGAATTATCGTCCGATTTGTGCCCGAGCGACTGGTCGGCCGCGACTCAGGCCGAAACGGCGGCACGCCTCGGCGCCTGGATCGAACGCCATGGGTTCGCAAAATTTCAGCTGGCGGTTTCGGGCGGCCAATGGCAATTTCCACGGGGACTCTTCTATGGCGGAGTTGCGCCAACCTGGTCGCGACAGACCTTGACCAAGATTCTCGCAACTCACCTCCAAGCGGCGTCCCGGATCTGCGTTCTCGATTTTCACACGGGCTTGGGTCCCTATGGCTATGCCGAACCCATCATCGGCAATGCGCGTCAGGATCCGGGCTTCACCCGGGCCCGCGCGTGGATCGGCGCCGCGGCCAAATCAATCTATGGCGATGGATCGGTCTCGGCGGAGATCACGGGCGACAGCTTGAGTGTCATCCCGACTCTCGTACCACACGCTGTCGCCGATGCAGTGGCTTTGGAGTGTGGCATTCGCCCGATCAACGAGGTGGCGCTCGCGCTTCGGGCCGACGCATGGTTGCACGCGTACGGCGATCCTCGCTCCGAGGCCGCCCAACCCATCAAGGCGATGCTGCGCGCGGCGTTTCATTCGGAGGATCCTCTGTGGCAAGGTATGGCGCTTGGGCAAGGCTTAGCGGCCTGCCAGTCGGCCCTGGGCGGTCTGGTGTTACCGCTTTGATTACAACCGACGGCGGCGACATGCGTCAGTTGTTCAGTCCCGCGTCGGCTCCTTC
This sequence comes from uncultured Gammaproteobacteria bacterium, assembly GCA_963811115.1. Taxonomy (GTDB): domain Bacteria; phylum Pseudomonadota; class Gammaproteobacteria; order Steroidobacterales; family Steroidobacteraceae; genus Bog-1198. The sequence goes on along the minus strand of CAWEQB010000012.1, from coordinate 147,120 downwards.
ATCTCGTCCCCGGGCAAGGGTAAGCGGGCATCGACAATCGCCTCGCCACGGAACAAGAATGTGTAAGTCTTGAATCCGACGTAGCTGCCGCGCGAGTTCTTCGCATCGATCGTCGCCTTGACCGTCCAACCGTAGTCACGCTTCTCGCGCATAAAAAAGCCGCCGGTGACCGCCGTAGTGTATCCCTGCTCTGGCTGGGTGATCTCCTGATATCGGACTGAGTCCGGGTATTTCATGTGCTCGAGAAAGTATTTTTGGATCGCCTGTTTGTAATCGATAGGCATGTTGCCGTATTTCGTAGTCTGCTCGCGCGCCGGCGGAGGAGGCGACTCAATATGCGCAAGCGACGCGGCTGAGCCTGCGGTCAGCGCGGCGACCTGGGTACTTGCCGGTGGCGCGGACGGCGGGCCGGTGGGCAGCGCATCTAAGATTCTGGTCCAAACCAAGGTACGGCGACGCTCCTCGCCCCTTTCTTGTGATCGTGCGATCAGCTTGAGATGTGCGCCCTCGAGCACCACCTCTCGCCGATATTCCAATCCGGTCTCATAGGGCAACAAAGACGAGTTTATATGATGAGTAATCACCGACGTGTCAGCGTCGTATTCCCAGGTTCCGAAGTACGCGTAATAGGTGTCAAGAGCTGCAGCGGCGAGCTTGGCGTCGTCCGGTGCTGCGACACGGGATGTTCGCGATACCGGCTTTGCTATCACCGGCCGGTTCGAGGTGACGATCTGCACACTCATCCATCCGGATTGATCGTAAATGATGATCCCCTGTGGATTTGGGCCGAAGACGGGGTCGACAAGCGCGCCGTCGGGACCTGAATAGTCAATACCGGCGAGACGCCAGGCTCCAATGATTGCCTGTTTGGTCAGCTTTGCCGCAGCTGCGTGCTCGGGCGGCGCAGATTCCGCCAACGCTGCCGAAAATACAGCCATCAGAACAAACGGGGCCATTGCTGCCTTCAAAACGCGCATTCGAGTCTCCGATTGTTCCGACCTAACTCGTGTCTCGCCGCGCCAAAGTGCATGGAACGCCGTGGCGATTGTTGAATCGCTAGCCGAATTTCGCCTTCATCCTATCGGATAACTTGGACAGATGTACCAACATGCGCTCGTGTGTGCCCGCTCCGATCTCCTCGTTCCCGTCGGTCGCGCGAATCAAGAACTCGATGCGCCGCCCATCAACGCGGGTCACTTTCGCTTCTCCGACGACGGTTCGACCAACCGGCGTCGCGGCCAGATGGCGCACGTTGACCTGCGTGCCGAGCGCGCTTTCGTCGGCGTCGAGATATGGTTTGATGGCATTTAGTGCTGCGTTCTCCATGACCATGATCATGACCGGCGTCGCCAGAACCGGAGGCAATGTCACATCTTTGAATCGGTTCGCGAGATGGTCTGGCATCACGACGAGACTGAACGAACCTTTGGCCCCGACCGGTATCGATTGCATAGCCTTTCCTCGCGGTTGATCGGCACAGATGAGCTACGTGCCGATAGGAATTATAAACCTCATGTCGACTGCCGTTCACCGCTGCCCTTGGTGTGACAGCCGGCGGTAAATCAAGGCGACCGCAATGCGAAGTTGGCCGGCACGGCAGCCAGCGCTTCGGTGATGTGGACACATTGGACATCACTCAGCCGACCGGTTCGGTAGACCTGGATCAAGCGTGCTTGGACGCCTACGACGCAGCGTTCATACCCGGGCGACGGGAGGGCAACCTCGTGAGTGGTACCACTGACATCGTCTTGGACTGGCGATTGCCGGAGGTTGTGCGCCCACAGAATCAAGCAGCCCGATAGTGTGATGCCCATCCGCTCAATTCAATTGCATCCAATCGCAACCTGCAGGTTGTTCACGTCGGAGATGAATTGCGCGTCTAAGGTCCGCCCAATCTTCTTGCCATTCTGTGCCTTGACCTCACCTACAAATCCTGTCAACGCCGCGCAGGCCGCCGGTACGTCATTGGCCGCGTAGTACGCCTGTATTATTTCTATATCACTTGCCAAGCTCTTGCCCGGCCCGACACCGGTAACTTCTTTCAGCAGTTTGGCAAGCAGCGCATCGGAACTGACAAGCGTAGCGATCGTCTGAACGCCTGCGTTAACATAAAAAGACCCACACTCAACTCCACCTGAAGGATCAGAAACACACGTTGACGCGTCTCCGGTGTCAACAAAGTGAAAAAGATACGCGCCCGTGAACTCAATGAATGCGCCTCGGGAGGTTGGGTCGCCTGTGAAATCTATTTGAGAACCACTCGAATAGTCAAAGGTAATCGCGGCCGGCGTAGCCACCATGGCGCCGCCAAACGAACCAGTTACACTCGCGCCGGGAACGGAGGATGTAGACGTCACCGGGTCCGATCCCGTCTTTGTCATTGACCAGGCGGTGAGGTCTTTGGGGGCCAGTATGCAATTATTACAATCCGTGGTAATGAAACCCTTTAGCGGGCCAACTCCGTTGATCTCATACCTATAGCTCGACGCGTTCGCCACCATCGGCCCCGACAGCAACGCCAGCGCCGCAAGCCATTTGCAGATAGTGTTCACTTTGTGCCCCTTGCCTGGGTAGTTTGTAACGCCTCGGCTGCGGTCCCTACGGCGGAATTACGCCCCTCACCCGACGGTCCTGTCAATACGTGAATTCAGTCCACGATCGCGGCCAGCCGCCATCTAGCTCGCGTAGTGTCTCGGAAACAAGATCCGAAATGTCGTGCCTTGATCCTTGACCGATTGCATTTCGATCGAGGCATCGAGCATCTCGCATAGTCGCTTGACGATGGAAAGACCGATGCCTTCACCGGCATCGCCGCGCAACGTTTGCATGGCTGTGTCTTCGAGAGTGACGTGGCTGTCAGCCATCGGTTTCGCCTCCTTTGATGGCTCGAGCGCCGCGGCGAGCGGCTGCCCGGATTCAGTATGGAAACCTGGTCCGGTGTCTTGGATGCTCAAGATCCAGCGCTTCGAATCATTGGGGGCGCTGTCACCCCAGCTCACGTTGATGCCCCCGGAATGGGTGTACTTGACGGCATTGAGGATGAGGTTTTGGGCAATGCGCCGGATTTTGACGGCATCTCCATCGGCGGCGAATCCGGCGGGTCCTTCGCACTTCAAGTACAGGCCGCGCTGCAAAGCGACAGGACGGATACTGTCGCACAAAGACTGCAGGAGCGGCGTCACATCCAAGGGCTCGATCTGGCGTACCTCGCGGCCCGCCTGGAGGCGAGCAAGGCTCGTGACATCGTCGAGCAACTGGTGCAGCGAGGTGACATTGCGCATCAGGATACGAACGAAATCCTCCCGCGATGAGTCTTCTTTGCCGTGGCGCGTGAGGCCGATGGTCACATTCGCCACGACGCTCAGATTTCCGCGCAGGTCATGCGCCGCTTCGCGCCACAGATTGCCGCGCTGTCGCTCCAGAGCGCGAATTTCTTCGAGTGCGTTTTCCAGGTCTTTGACCTGTCCCTCGGCCTCCTGTTGTTGGAGGCTAAAGTACTGATTCACACTCTCCTCGATTGCGCTACAGCAAAGAGTCGCCCAGGCTTGCCGCGCGCGGATGAGCGCCTCGGAGGAGACTTCGGCGTGGGCATTGGCATACGCATCCAGTTCAAAAATGATGCAGCCATTGAGTTTTCCGAGCTCTCGGGTCACCTCGCGCAAATCATAGCCTTGCAGCCAGCGTTGTAACCCATGCGAGGCTGCCGGTGAGGAACCCGCCGCCTCGGCGAGCGCTTCATTCGCCACGTGTCGCAGACTCTGCTCGAATGCGTTAAGCAGCGCCGGAATATGGTCCAGTAGTTCCGCCCGCGGCAATGCATCGCCGCCGGTGAGATTCGGATCGCGCCGGATGGCCCCTTGCCAGGCGCTGAGCAGCGCGTTGCGGCGGTTCCTCAAGTGGTCAGCCAGGTCGGCAAGCTCGCCGATTACATTCGCCATTTCTGTTCTCCGAACGGCGAGACACTTTATCAGTTGGTGATGGGCGCGCCAGTCGCGTGCGGGCTATCTTACGACTCCTGCAAGCCCACGCAGTGCAGCAAACGCTATGCAGCCATCTGCAATACCTCAGCACTGCGAGCATCTCCCCGCCCTTTGGCCGCCGTTGTGCTCGTTCAACTGAATCGGGGCGAATGTCTTCGCATAACGGCGCCAGGTTATCTGTATAAGCGCTAGGTTATCTGTATAAGTTCAAACTCCACGACTCAACGTCATCGCGTGGTTGCCTATGAAACGCTCAACGCTTTCGTTTCTTGCCATCGCGGCATTCAGTGACGGAGAACGTCATGTCCATTAGTCGGAGCACCCTCCTCGTACTGTTCGCCCTTGGCATACTTTGCAGCTGCGCTGATCTGCAGAGCCGCGAACCTATTCAGGTAATCATGGTGGGCGTTGAACCGCTTCAAGGTGAAGGATTGGAGTTGCGAATGCTGGTCAAGCTGCGTATTCAAAATCCCAATGACGCTCCGCTGGACTTCAGCGGTGTGTCTGTCCAGATGGACGTGCAAGGCAAAAGTTTCGCCACCGGCGTTAGCGACGCTGCGGGCAGCGTACCGCGCTATGGTGAAGCGATCGTCAACGTCCCGGTGAGTATTTCGATGTTTGGCATCGCGCGCCAGGCCATCGGCGTCATGACCAACGAATATGGCGGGAAGGTTGCGTATGAGATGAGTGGAAAACTCGCCGGCCGGGCTTTCAATAGCGTTCGTTTCAATTCGAAGGGGGAGTTCACGTTGCCTGCGGATTTCTCCGAGGGCGGCAAGTGAACGTGCCGGTCGTTCACTGCCCGGTCTTGAATTTCCGCCACAGCGGGGGTGATGGCGCGCATTTGGAGCGCAGTACGGTGACTAGTTCGACGGACGCCTTTTGAACATCTGATCAATCTTTGCGTTGAGCTCGTCGATGGCTGCGGTATTCGACTCGGCGATCGACAAAGCCCTCGTCGCGGCGCTGGAAGCCGCAGAGGCGGACGCCGAAGTCGCCTTGTTCGCCGTGGCCGCATTGCTTGAGGATTTCGCGAGGTCGGCTTGTAGTTTATTGACCTGCGCCTCGAGATCCGCGATTCGCGCTTCCATCGGTTTGAGGTCGGTACACCCCGCAATCATCATCAGGAAGGCAACGATGAGAACCTTTTCCATAGTTAACCCCATTCCTATGTGTCAAGAGCCGACTGAACCAAAGTGGAATGTCGCGCAGGTCTGGTTCGCCCCACAGTGGACTTTCTGCCTATTGTATCGGAAACGGCGCGATATTCGCCCGGCGCCGAACAACCTATACATGGAAATGGCGCAAGCTGAAGCCCCCTAACCGGGCCGCATATTATTGGCCGGGCGGTTGCAGTCTGATCTGTTGGACATTGGCGCTGATCACTAACCGTCGTACGATCACTGATTGAAGCGGATTTGCCGTAGGGATTGCTCTCGGTCGTACTTCGAGGTCGGTGGCTATCCGGCCGCGAATTGCAGGAGCGACTCGGCGCGGTCGCGCGTACCGTCGCTACGACAGAGCGCAAATAGATCGTCGCCAAGACGGTGGCCGCGATCGTGCGCTTGATCCCATACCGGCTAGTCGGTATGTTCTCATTATGCGATATGGAGAACGCGGCCGATGACGATTCATTTCAACACACCGGCCGTACACGGTTGCATTTGCGCGAAGCGCCCAAATCTGGCCGGCTTGAGCGTCCTTGCCGCCGCGCTGGTTGCTGCAACACTGGGTGCGCATAGCGGGTTGTCGCGGGCGGCCGAAACGGCCAAGCCGCCTGCGATGTCGCCAATGGCAGCACCGCCAGCGGGCGCGTACAAACTCGATAAGTCCCACGCCAGCCTGGTGCTGCGCGCCAGTCACATGGGATTCTCCACCTACACGACGCGCTTCAGCAGCTTCGATGCAGAGTTGACGTTGGACCCTCGTAATCTATCCGCCTCCAAAGTGGTGACGACCATTGACGCTTCATCATTCGAGATGGACGCCGCGCCGCAGATGTGTCTCGACATCATGAAGGGACCGCAGATGCTCGACACCGCGAAGTTTCCGCAGATCGTCTTCAAGTCTGAAGAGATCCGGATGACGGGGGCGAAGTCGATGGAGATATCGGGCACTCTCACGCTGCATGGCGTCACGCGGCCGACGGTGCTCGTGGCCACCTATAACGGCGGCTATGCCGGCATGCCTAACATGGATCCACAGGCGCGCGTAGGTTTTTCCGCGCACGGTTCGTTCAAGCGCTCGGATTTTGGCATCGCCTATGGCGTGCCCGCTCCGGGTACGACGTTGGGCGTTGGTGACTTGATCGATTTTTCAATCGAAGCGGAGTTCACTGGGCCGCCGCTGGCAGCGCCGGCCGCTCAGACGCATTAAGGGGATTCCCGGTACGACGAATCCTCCTCCTAAGCTATCGTCGGTGCACGGCCGCTGAGGATATACCGCCGACCGGCGCCGGTCTCTCAGTCGACCCCGATCCACCGCTTTGACGGTGGCCGGCAGGACATTGCGTGCGCTCAATTTCATGGCCTCTTTCTCCTAAGTTCCTGCGGTACGGAGGCGATTGTATTCCTCAGTTGCACCGAGCGCTTCCGTTCTAGTGCAGAGGCTCAAAGCCGTATTTCTTGAACGTGGCATCCCCGACCGGTCCTCGCACGTAGTCGATAAATTTGATTGCGTCCCCCTTGGCCACGGCTGTAAGCGCAATGGGATAGACAATGGGCACGTGGGTGTTGTCGGGAAACACATCGATCACGCGCACTTTGCGATCGATCTGGGCATCGGTTGCGTACACGATCCCGAGCGACGCTTCGCCGCGATCGACGAAAGCCAGCGCCGAGCGCACGCTATCGGCCCGGACGAGGCGGGCCTCGACCTCGTTCCAAACTCCGAGATTGGTGAGCGCTTCGCGTGCATAACGGCCCACCGGCACCGACTCCGGATCGCCCGTGGCCAAGCGGCCGGTACCCAAGGTTTTGGCAAGCGCAAAGTTTGGTCCGATTTTGAGCGCAATTTTGCTGTCGGCCGGCGCCACGAGAACCAACTGATTGCCCAACACATCGTGCCGAGTGGGAACCTGAATCTGCTTGCGGGACTGCAGATAATCCATCCACTCGATATCCGCTGAAAAAAAGATGTCTGCGGACGCGCCGTTTTCGATTTGGCGGGCGAGAGCCGAGCTTGCCGCAAAGGAGAACTTCACGGGAATCGAGGAATCTTTGGTAAAACCGTCGCCAACGTCTTGTAGTGCATTGGTCAAGGAGGCTGCGGCGAAAACGAGGATGGTTGGTTTTTCGTTCTGCGCGGCCGAGCTTGGTAGGCAGAAGAGCAACAGGCAAAGCGTCATCCCAGGTCTGGAGATATTCTTCATGCTAGCTTTCCCGTGGATGGTCGCCGTGTCACTCTCGCCCGCCGTGCTCTCCCCCTGAACATCGCCCAAATCAGAAGGTGAAACGAATTCCGATTAACGGAGCAAGGTTGTCGTCGTGGTAATAGGGAACGCCGGGGCCATGGGGAATGGCGATGGCCAGGCCGCCGCTCACCTTGGAATACGTAATTCCGGCATAGGCGTCGAAACGCTTCGTGAAGTGATGATCCACGTAGAGCGAGCCCTCGTTCAAGTGGCCCCCGCAGGAAGCGCGCATGTTGGTGGGCGTGCAGGTCGGCGGCACACGGAAGGTGTTCTGCTGAAGACCATAGTAGGACAAAGTGATATCGGTCTTGCTGTCGTTGAACGCGTATTTCACGCCCGTCCAATAGACCTGCACGGTCTTGGTCGAATCAAGATTGTTGTCTTCGACGCCGCTCAATAGATAACCACCCTGGGCCGCGGCGCCAATTCCCAGGGGATTCGACGGGTTATTCTGAGTAATGTGTTCGTAGCCGACAAAAAACTTGAAGGGGTCCCAGATGTATTTGGCAGCGACCATGACGGCGGTGTTGTCGGTCACGATGCCATATTCGGTGTTGGTCGTTCCGATCAGATTGTCGCCGTTGATGGGATGTTGATTGATGCTGTTGGTGGTCGACTGATATGGCTGCGTCGGACTCTGGGGCCCCAGCAAGGGGTTGAGCACGCTGATTGCCTGGTAGTTACGTTGGTAGACGACGTCGGCCGAGAACTTGCTGATCTCCGCGCCGAGGTCGAATCCATAGGCATTGTTATGTGGCTGTTCCGGCGTGCAGGTGGCTGCAGTCCAGGCCGCGGAGGCGGAATAGCAGCCGCCAGAACCGTCTACGAATTTATACATCGCGCCGAAATGGATCACACCATAGTTGACCCGATACTTGATGGCGTTGTCCCAACGGGTGTTCTGGGTGTCGCCGCCGCCCGCCATCAGGCCGTTATAGCCGATGAACGAAAAGGAATAGGCGCCGCCGGCCGGATCGTAACGAAGCATTGCATCGGTACCGAGCGCGCGCTGACGACCGAAGGTCAGTGTGCCGAGATGCGTGGACGATAGACCACCCTGGAATTCGTCGTTAAAGGTTTGGCCCGCGCGCGCGCCGTCGCCGGCGAACGAATAACTGCTCCTGGGGAGGCCGTTGTTGGCGACGTTGGTGGCTGCCATGTTGGCGAGCTGGCCGGACTGTGGATTGATGCCGGTCGAAGCATTGAACACAACGAACCAGTCGTCCGCAAACTCCACCTTGGCCTTGATGCCCACACCCGACTGCGACAAATTGTTCGGCGCAATGAGGAATTGGGAGTGATTGCCGTTCCGGTTGACCAGCGATTCGCCTTCATAGTTATAGGGGCTTTCCGGCAAGCCGTGGCTGACCCAACCCACGCCGACGTCATACGTGCCGTACAGCGTGATGCCGTGCCAGCTCAGCGGGCAGTCGGTGTGAGTGAACTCCTGGAAGCTTGCGCAGGTTGCGGAGCTGGGTGAAGCAGCAGGAGCCGGTTCGGCGGTTGGAAGATCGGCGGCGCGCGCCGCATGATTCAAAAAGAAAGTTGAAGCAATCGCCGCAAGGGCGCACCAGCAGACAGAGCGCATTGTGATCACCAAGTCCAGAACTGAATTTCTCACGGTTACCTTCTCCCAACGCCTACCGCTACCGTAATTGCTAATATTCGTTATATTCCATCATATATAGCCATGGTACCGCTCGTAAAGGCCAATCTCCCGAATGGGGCGAGCCTGCTCCCGCAGTCGATTTAGGATCGATTTCGCTCAAAAATGCAGCGATGGGCCTGGAAAATTTGGCGACGCCTTGATCAAGAAGATCGCGAATTGGAACGAGACTTTGCGACGCTGGCAGCTCGACGTTTCCACGCCATCATCCCAACGGTTATCCGGTATTCCAAGTCTGACGCCAAAATATCGGTGCGCGCGAAGCTTGAAAAAGCAACTGGGATGACAGCCCGAATGCTCTGGGGCTTTTTTTGCTGCCCCAGAACTGACGGTCACTGACCCCGCTACCCTCGTTCACCGCGTTACGGGCGCGGGCGTACCATCGGACCAGAGCTTCACCGGCACCATCAGCACGCTTATTGCCTCTGGCGAATCCTGAAACTGCGGGTTCAGCATTGGGGGCGCACCGGGCAAATCTGCGCCCCACGTCGCGCCGGCCGCGCGCGCGAAATAGAACATGAGATGCGGCACCCAATTGCGCGCGTCGTCATTCAGATAGCCCTGCTTTGACATCATGTAGGTCAGCGCGCCGGCCTCGAGCCGTGGCAGCGCATGCTTGTCGATATCATTCCTGATCGCGTCGACGATTTGTGGCTTCGTGCGCCCCGCCAACACAAGCTCCGTACGCTTGATCGTGTATGGCAAGATCGAACGCACAGCAGGCGGATTGAAGCACAGTGGCCCGCGCATATGGGGATTCCAAAACCCTGGAAAGTCGTATTGCGACATCCACGCCCGCTCGACCGCGCAGACGAATCCGTTGCTGCCCTTGACCGCAGTGTCGTAGCCGTGACGCGTCAGTACCAGCACAGTCGCCTTGTCCGCGATGGAAGGCGGCGCAGCGCTCTTGGCCAGCGCAATCTCGGTAGAACGATCCATCATGTATTCATCCAGCGGAGCCATTGCCGGGTAATCTGCCGCCGGTGCGACAGATGCGCAGAGCAATGCCGCACAGAATGCAGCGGCGTATCTCATCTCAAAGAGCCTCCACGGCGCCCGATCGCCTGATATCCGCTTAGTCCCACCGCCATCCGCCGAGATTTCGAAGCACCACACCGACCCAGCACGGTCCCTTCCATAAATGTCCCCGGTCCCAATGTCCCAATGTCGCTGAACTGCTTCTATGTAGCAAGGAAACTGCGTTGGCGTGTCCGCAAGCGGTCAGTCGCGAATGCCGGGGCGATTCCGGCCAAGCGGGCGGCGGTTCCAAAATTACTGCCCGAAATCAGACGTTCACATCTTGCCGAACTATCAGAGGCGAGACATTCCTTGGAGAGGTAGAGGTCGTTCGATATTCGGTTGATGGCGGGATTGCACCGGAAGGGCGCAGAAAGGCCGGTGCCAAACAGTGTCCTAGCGACCCTTGTCGAAATTGGCGGCTACGTAGGCGGCGAGGAGCTGCAGTTCGGCGTCCGTAATTTCGGTCTTTCGAAACGGGGCCATCAGCAACACGCCTTGACGCACGATCGCGGCCACCGCGGACGCCGAAAGATCGGTACGTTCAAGGAGCACACTTGGTCGCTGCCCGCCGTACTTCAGTTGCAGCGATTCGGTCCCCGGGTGTCCTGGGCCAGCCGCGTGGCACGGCGCACACCAGTGAGCATAGACAGCCTGGCCATCCGGCGTGACAGGTGCTGCGTTCACCGAGGCACTGGGCGTTGTCGTCTGTGCAGCGCCACTCAAGGCTAGCCATACTCCAAGCGCACACATCGGCCTCGTCATCTCAAGTCTTCCTCAGGTGCTTCGGCCACACACCATAACGTCCAGGGGACAGTATGCCGTTGGGATCCACCGCATCCTTGATGGTCTCGCACAAATGCAGCAGCGCGTGGTTGTTGAACGAGTATGTCTGCGCCACAAGATCCTGGAACGGCGTCGGCGCGCGATATTCCGCCCAGCCGCGCTCAGCGGCCTTTGCGACCCAGCGCTCGAACGCCAAACGCATCTTGCTATTGCTTGCCTTGTCGCGCCCGATCGGGAACATCATTAGGGCGACCATCGATCGTTCCCAGTTCGTCAGGAATACCGGGCCGACGATGCCGAGTTCCTTTCCTTCGGACATCGCTGCCATGTTCTCGCGGTAGTACTTCTGGTACTCCAACACGCTCTCGCCAGTACGCGGTATGACCGGCGAAAAGCCGATGTGGCCACCGGCCGGGGCCGGATTGGCCGGCGAGCGCCCGAGCATCGAGAAGATGGCCAGATTCGGAATGCCAAAGTTCACCTGGCGTACACGTTGCAGCGCCTCGGCTGACAGCGGCGTACGCAGTAGCTCGCCTTCGACAAAGCGCATGCCGGGCACGCGCGCGAACTTGTCGCGCGCGTACTCGAGCTGTGCGCGGATAACTTTTTCCGGGCCGTAGATTGGCAGAACCAGACTCCAGGCGGGTGTCCCCAGCGTCACCTGATCGCGAACGCTGCCGTAGATATTGTCGAGATCGCCGTAATACAGCGCTGTTGACCCATTCACGACATGCTGGTTCTCCAAGAGATTCAGCGTATCGAGAAGCGCGACGACGTCCTCCTCTCGAAACACCTGCACCGTGCCGGATATGTAGGCTTCGGGTCGCGGCATCAAGTAGAAACCCATTTTGGTGACAATCCCCATGTTCCCCTGCCGAAACAGGCCGTCGACCCAGGGACCATGACCCCATTTGTAGTGCTGCCAGGACTTGGCGTTGGGCAGTGCGCCCATTCCGGTGCGCACCACTTCGCCATTGGCCAGTACAACCTCCATACCGCAGTGGGATCCGAAGTGATCACGGAATGGCGAGGCTGTCCACCCGCCGCCACCGTCGAGCGCATTGCCGATCAGACTCCCCCAACCCGGGTCAGGCGCATCTATCCAAACGTCGAGTCCTGCCTGGGTGATGTGATCGTAGAGATCGAAGTAACTGACACCAGGCTCCACCAGCGCATAGGCGTTGCGCTCATTGACTTCGAGCACGCGATTCATGCGCTTCAAGTCGAGAACCACGCTGCCCGAAAGCGCCGGCGCGGAACCTCCGTAGGCCAGGTTTCGGCCCGTCGAGATTGCATAAAGTGGGATGCGATACTGGTTTGCAGTGCGTACCACGGCCTGTACTTGTTCGAGTGTAGCCGGAGCCACCGCAGCAGAGGCCATGCGCTCCTCTGGCTCTCCCCAATAGGGCGAATAGGCGTCACGATATAGCGCAACGTCCTCAGCGGCGGTAAATACCCAATCCGGGCCGACGACCGTGCGCCAGAGCGCGAGGGCGCTTTTGAAGTCCGCGGGGCTTACATTTGGCGGCACAACCATGCTCTGGCTCCTCGATCCTAGGCCCGGGCGATAATCCAGGAGATCAGCATCTGCGCATCAGCGGTCCGCGACGGCGCCATATTTATTTCGGTCGGCGCCGCGTGTGGATAGCTCGCCAACGCACTTTGGATCGCCACCATGGAGGCCAGGTGGCTGGGCCAGAGCAGGCCGCGCATCGACAGCTCTACCAGATCGGTTGCTTGGCCGGCCGGCGTAGTGCGAAGGATTCTATGCACCGGCCGGGCCGCCGACACGCGGTGCTCGGCGCAAAATACCACCCGTCGACCCAGCGCCCAGCCGAGTTGCTCGAGGCAGAACAATGCCGGAGATCGCGTCAGCCCGGCCACGACGGTCGGAGCATGCCGCCAGGCTGGCCCGATCGACTCGCGCCACAGCGCAGTCACGTCCCCATTTGCCACCGAATGCACAGGCGCACCGCGGGCGGCGAGAGCGGTGCCGAAAGCACGCGCCTCGACGTGTCGATCATCAATCAGCACCATTGGGAAAGCGGGCCGCGCAGCGGCGAGCGCACCGGTTGGCAGGGGCGCGCCGATCACCACGGGCAGCGCCGCCCAGACCGTGCCTTGCAGGAATTCACGTCGGTTAGTCAGGCGAAGCCCCAGTCGTGCATACTTACCTGTGCCGATCCGACCGCCATCCGATTCGGCTCGACCCCTCCTCCGGGGTGCATGGTCGCCCGTAATCCTGCGCCGCGTCAATATCGGCGCCGACGCGGTCTTCAATCAGTTCGTATCCCAACGTTTCAACGGAAAAGTGAGTCGCTTCATCGTAGTCGCGAACCACCGACTGCGATGGCTTGCCACCGACACGCGAAATCCCCGATCGTCGCCTTAACTGTCTGGACCGCCGAATCGTCGATGGGCAGTGCTGGTCACTCCGCCACCGGCGACAAGCTGCCCAAGAGCGGACGCCGGAGTGCAGCGGGAGGGCTGTTATTTCGCAATTGGAATATCGGAGCTCCATCCGTCGATGGCCACCCGCCATTTCCCGTCGGTGCCTCGTCGGAAAATGTTGATGCCCTTGCGTTTATCAGTCGTGACCGCACCCGTTTTCTTGTCGACGTCCGTCGATTTGTAGGCGTAGCGCTCAAATGCCCAGTCGCCAACGACCGCAAATCCGATCGAGGTCTTCTCCCACGTGGTTCGATATGCGTCGAAATACCCCGCGACCCACTTGCGGACGGCATTTTTACCGGCGATCTCGGTTTCACCCGGTGCCTGATAGACGATGTCGTCGGTCAGATCGGCCATTAGAGTTTCGGTATTGTTGCTGTTGATCGCAGCCACATAAGCACCGTGCGCGGCCGCTTCAACGGACTCTATGTTGGTTGGCGCGGCGCACGCTGACCAGGCACCTAAGCTAACTGCCACCGCGGCAATCACCGCAATTCTTTGCATCACTGTTCCCCTTTCATATCTTCCTCACAAGCCGTCAGGCTAACCAGAGTGCCCCGGTACATTCTAAGCCGCTTCGGGGAGCAAGCGGCTGCTTCGGGTCGACCACGCCCGCTCGCTGACGCAGTGACCACATCGGTTGCCACACGGTTACATCCCGCCGGTCTTATAGATTGATCGCCTGAAGCCGCCGCTTACGGCGCGCTGTAATATTCTGCATGGCGCTAACTTGTGGCGCTTAACCCGTGTCGGTTTCAGCGCTGAGGGTGCAAATGGACCAAATCGTGCCAGTCGATGTCACTCGCTTTGTCTTGGATCTGCACCGTGATTTTTCCGTTACGCCCAGAGCCATCAAGCCCGGGCCGCCGCAGCGGATCGATGGCGTGACCATTGGCTTCGTCTCGGTGACGAGGGACGCGCCTCACAAGGGTGAAGTTCACCCGGATGGAGACGAAATCTTGTATGTGATTTCCGGAAGGTTGCGTGTCATTGGCGAATCCAAGCCGAGCGAAGTGATTGATTTAGGGCCCGGAGATGCCTGCATCGTGCGCAAGGGTGAGTGGCACCGCGTCATGATGGTGGAACCGGCACAGCTCATCCACATTACGCCAGGGCCGCGCGGCGACTACCGACCCTTATAACAATCTGAAGCCATCATAAATCCAAGTTCGCTACCGCAAAGCGGACCGAGGTGATGGACCGATGGTCGAGGTCGGCCCATCGCCGGTCCTGGTTCCGCCACGGACGGCCGACTGCTGCCGGTCACCACCCTCACTGAACATTCCTGAAGCTGCCGTTCGCCGGTTGGGGTAGGCTAGTCAGTAGACCCTGCAGGAAACGTGGATGCCATGAAGGGACTCTTGCGAACATCGTCACTTTTTCTCCACTGCAATTTGATCGACAAGAGGCTCTTTCGAAAAATGAAATGGACTTCGATCTGCATCGCATGGCTGCTGTTTGGCGGTCCGGCGAATTCAAGTCCGTCACAGGACGATCGGACGCGATTTCTAGTAACAAAGCGACCTGATAATACAAAATTTTTTACATCGATCGCACGACTGAATTCGTGCGAAATTCCTGGGTCTCCCACTTTATTTATTATCCCGTGGAATTTATACCCAGTTGAGTCAAAGAAGAGTAACGAGCAGGGGACCGTTATCTTGCAGCTCATTTTTGATCCGGATGGGTGCGTGCGAAAAGCCGCGATAGTTCAGTCAACCGGGTTCTACCGACTCGATAACGTGTCCCTGGAGTTCATGATGACCCTAAAACTTCAGATCGATAAATTTCACATAACGCAGACGGACGACGGCCAACCGACCGCTCGCATGCCAATAGTATGGAAGCTGACGAAGCCTTATGACCCGAAAGATCCCTGCACACAGAGTGCAAAGTGTGTAGATGAAGCACCTCCGCCACCGCAACCAGAAGTGCCTGGTACCGCGCCTCAACCAGGTTATGTATGGATGCCCGGCTATTACGTCTATTATGCGAAAACAGCCTACCAGTGGAACGATGGCCAGTGGGAACCCCCTCGACCTGGTTTCCACTGGAATGCACCTCAATGGAAACATGTAGGTTCCAAGTGGGCTTTTATTTCGGGAGATTGGGAAGCGGATAAGTAGGCAGTCTGCTCTGCCGATTGGCATCGCCTAACTCGCGGTTTATTCATCAAGAATGCACGTCATAAAGCCTCCGTTCGCGGCGAGCGGTAAGATAAGCCCCATGTTTAGCATTTAGTCACGGCGGTTCTGTCGGCTAATTGTTAGTTCCGCAAGCAGCCTTTGGCTTACACGAGGCACAAGAGCCATTTCAAACGCGAATCACCAGAAATGCGCATCGGATTACGGATGGCTTTGTGCTAAATAAGCGAAGCAAAAACGCCGTCGTACAAGCTGGCTTGGTACGATCAGCGTTTTCGCTTCGCTTACTGTCGAACGAAGCGGGGTGCCAAATTCCTGGCGTATCTTCTATTTCCGATTTCGCGTCTGAATGCTTTGAGGGTCGCAGTAACGTTACGGGCTGTCGTGGAACTAGTCGCTTGAGCGGTCCGGGCCAAGTTAAACACACGATCGGACGCTGCGCGCCGGCCGCTCAGCTCAATAGTTAGACGGCAATTGATGCGCTTCCTGGAGGCATACCGTGCACATCTCGGCTCTTGTTAAAAACGCGCGCGGCATTCACGACGTGAACGTGGCGACCGCGGGATCGACTGAGAGGCTTCCTATCCCATGCGGCAAAGGAGGGTTCGGCTCCAGCGTCAATGGCGGGGAGTTCCTCATGCTCGCGCTAGCGACCTGCTTCTGCAACGACCTATACCGTGAAGCGACGCGGCTCGGAATCAGCGTTGATTCGTGCGAGGTCGAAGCGAGCGCTGACTTCGAGGGTGTCGGCCTTGCTGCGAAGAACGTTCGATATCGGGCGCGAGTTGCTTCAAGTGCTTCGGATGCAGACGTTACCCGGTTACTCCTCGAAACGGACGCCGTCGCTGAGGTTCACAACACGCTGCGCGCTGGGGTGGTGGTCCGCCTCGAGCCTTGGGGGAATGGGTGATGCAGTCTAACAAACTCTACGGAGTCCCCTGTCAAGACAACATCGAGTGATAGTGCGCCAACGAGGTGAGGGCGGTGCATGAGTGGGCTGATGGGTCAGCTCGTGTTCTGTTGAAGAATCAGTTCGTCGCAAAGCGGTGGCTCGAAGGTGGCCGTGGACGACCAATGTGTTTTTTCGCAAGAAGTGGCGCAGCGTAATTCCGATAGTCGCGTGGCGCACTACTAAACGTAGATAAGTTGATAGTCGGCAGTGTTGCAAGGCAGGCTGTCATCCGTTTGACTGCGCAAGTACGGGTGACAATTCTTGCGAATCTCCGCGTGGCTTCTTACAGCTCTGTTCGTGACAGGTTGCGTATGCAATCATCCGCACTACCCTGGCGAATGGAGTCCCGCAACTAAATCTATCGGAGCGGACTGTTCGGGATTATCCGGGACGTATGGTTCGGGCGGCCCTGCCGCGGATTTGGTTTGCAGGCTAGAGCTGCAGACCGATCCACACCACCTATTTCATGGTTTCGGTCACCATGACATTACCGAGGTTCGCTTGCAGGTGTCAGCGCTACAGATAAAGGCGGAGGTGCTTGAGGGCGCCGAAGTAATCGGGACGATCGATCTCGGGACGCCGAAACACTCCGCTTCGTGCGATGGGCAGGCACTTACGCTTTGGAGAAGCACGGCAGGCGGAGCGCCGATCGCCGTCTGGGTAGGCCGAACTAGTGTGATGTCCCATAAGACACTAATACACATAATCTTTGTCCAAGGGTTATCTTTGGCAACTCTTGGGGAATCGACATGGGCATCGGCCGACCAAAGTTATCTATCGATCTCACGGCAGAGGAACGACGGGACTTGGAAGCCATCGTTGCCTCACGCAGCCTGCCGCACGGACTGGTACGGCGGGCGCATATGATTTTGTTGACCGAAAGCGGTGTATCGATACGTGAGACGGCACGTCGCGTCAAGGTGACGCCTCCGGCGGTGACGAATTGGCGCAAACGCTTTCGTGAGCAGCGTCTGGCCGGACTGCACGATCAGCTCAAATCGGGGCGGCCGCGCACGCACACCGAGGAGGACATTGCGGTGCTGCTGAATGCCGCCCTGACGCGACGGCCCAAGGGGGCCACGCACTGGAGTGTGCGTGATCTGGCCAATGAAACCAGCCTCTCCAAAAGCACCGTGCAGCGCTATCTGGCGCTCTTTGGGGTACAACCGCACCGTTCGAAGTCCTTCAAGCTCTCGACCGACCCGTTCTTCATCGAGAAGCTTCGCGATGTGGTCGGGTTGTATCTGAATCCGCCGGATAAGGCCTTGGTTTTGTGCGTCGATGAGAAGAGCCAGGTTCAAGCCCTGCAGCGCACGCAACCGATGCTGCCGATGGGGCTGGGCTACCTCGAAGGGCAGCCTGGCTCGCCAAGCGTCCGCGCTTTCACGTCCACTACACTCCAACCTACTCCTCCTGGCTTAACCAGGTCGAACGTTGGTTCGGGCTGATCACCCAGCGTGCGATCCGCCGCGGCTCCTTCGACTCCGTGCCCGATCTCAAGCGCAAGATCAATGACTTCGTCGAGCACTACAACCAACACCCGCAGCCCTTTATGTGGACAGCAACCGCCGACTCCATCCTTGCCAAACTCGAGAGACTTGGCAAAGTTATCTGCGGGACACAACACTAGCTTGGTGTTGTACAAGACCATGGATGAGTCTCTAGTCATTCGCGAGAGTAACGCGGACGTCGGCATTATCTACGGCATCCCTGTTGGGTCTTCTGGGTATTACTGGCTACGTTATCCGGCGGCTGAAAGACTCTAGTCAGTGCAACATCAGACTCCGACCAGCTTGTTCGTAGCTGGTCGGGAGACGTCCTTCACTGACGGTGCTGGGTGCTTCGTGCTGAATGACCACAATCGGGGACGAGCATCCGGCGCTTCCAACGGCCACTTTGAGACGGTGGCATCCCCAAACGACAATCTCCTAAGCGGACTGTCGGGTCCTCAGTTAGTCTCGTCGGACGGTTCGCGATACCCCTGACTAACCGTCGCGGTTCGAATAATTGATGTGATCGTTATTTCCCGGGAGGCACGATGGCTGGCAATGGTTCGCTTTTTGACCTGAGTGGCCGCGTCGCCGTGGTGACCGGTGGCAATCGCGGAATCGGCCACGCAATAGCGCTGGGCTTGGCTCGCGCGGGCGCATCCGTGGCCGTTCTCGCGCGCAATGCAGAACAGAATCAACTGGTACTCGCGGAGCTGAAGGCCATCGGCAAGCCCGCGCTGGTGTTGCCCCTCGATGTGACGGATCGGGCCGCGTTGGCTCCCGCGGTGGCCGAAGTGGAGCGTACGCTCGGCGGTATCGACATATTGGTCAACAATGCCGGGATTGTTGCGCTAACAGGTGGGGTGCTGAACGAAACCGCCGATGTCTGGGATAAGACCATAGAAACCCATTTGAACGCTTCCTTTCTCCTGTCGCAGTTGGTTGGGAAATCAATGGTCAAGCGCAAGAGCGGCGGCAAAATCATCAATCTCGCGAGCATGTACTCGATCTTTGGATCGGGGCTTGTGCCTTCCTACAGCGCGGCAAAGGGAGCTATCGTTCAGCTCACCAAATCACTTGCGATTGAATTAGCGCCACACAACATCCAGGTCAATGCCATCGCGCCCGGATGGATCGAAACGGATATGACGGCGGCAGTGCGTAGCTCGCCGATGAATGACGAAATCATCGCGCGCACGCCCGCCAAGCGCTGGGGAAGAGCCGACGAAATCATCGGAGCGACCGTTTTCCTCGCCTCTCGCGGAGCTGACTTTATCACGGGCGCCACACTGCCGGTCGACGGTGGGTATTCGGTTTATTGAAGTAGCGCAAGGCCCACAAAGCTCACGCTCACGTCCGGCCAGCGGGTCAACAGAACCGGTTGGATCGACAGCTCTGATATCGTGCCTGAACGGTGGGTCTGCAGTAGGGCGTTAGGGAAACTTGTTTCGCACGCACGAAAGTGAGGTGTTCTATGCGTAGATCGTTGTTCGTTAGGACGTTGCTGACAAGTTTTGTGGTGGCCGCCGGCAGCGCGTCAGTTGCTATCGCTTCAGAGGCCCGGCAGGCATTGAATATCGGCTTCGTTCTGTATACGAAAGGCAATGTGCCAGGAACGCTAAACGCGAGATGGACATACCAGAATGTCTACAGCGGAAAAGGCTTGGCGACGGGAGGACCCAAGGAAGGCTTTGTCGGGCACTATCACGTTCGCTACTACGACGAGCAAGGCAAGTTCTCGGACGAATATGATCTGGTCATCGAAAAGGCTGGGGCTTTCTATAACGCGTCGTGGATCACAGATGGCAAAGTTAGCGCTGGTGGCGTCGGCATGGAAGTGGAAAAGGGCCTAGCTATCGGCTGGCGCAGAGTTGCTGATTAGTCCAAGTGCGAGACTTGCCGCTCTTGTGATCTTCCCTCAAGCGGTCATTGGTGAAGGGCTGTTCGGGGTTGGGAGCCGTCCTTCAAGGACATCACGGAGAGCGGTCGGCTGGAGGTATTGAATGCCGCGCATCGGGTGTGTGCCGGCCACGCGCCAGTTTCCCCCGGATATGTGGGCCGAATTGCAGGCCTCTATTCGACCAGACCTGGTACGAGTGCCTGAAGCGCATGCGATGCGATTGCCGAATTTCTAGGTCTCCTTTTCACCCCCATGTCTCCGCGTATGTGCGATCTCCGCCTTCATGTAACGAACCCTATCTTTGCAAGTTGCCCATTTTCCGTGGCTGCACTCTTGAACTCTGCACCCGAACTCGCATTGCGCGAGATCGGGCGGCACGTCCAAAGTAAGGGGCCCCTTCCATACGTCCTTGAACCATTTGAAGAGCTTAGCCATTGTTGTAACCCTCTCCTTGCGGCACCAGCCAATTTTACTCGCCCGCCGCGCATTCGCACCGTGTGCTAGTACCCGGAAGACTGTGGAATATACGTAGCGATGGCCGCAGCTCGTCCTCGCTGCAACGCGGGTGAACAATCTGTGGTGGCGGATGTCAAGACGCATTGCATGGACACTAGCCACCGTCCGTAGAGGGTCAGTTCAGTCACCGGTCGAGCAATGCGTCACGCCGGCGTGCTCCGATAACGCTGTTGAACTCAAATACGCGCCACACCCGCTGACCGCCAGAAAGTCTGGTCTCAAGAAACGCGCCGTTGGTATATTCCGCAACTACGCTCGCCCAGAATTGACAACCATGATGGTTTTCCTCGGCCACGCGGACAATCCACCGCCGAGCGAAGCGACTCCACAACAAAAACGCTGCCCGCCGACCCACGCCGCACCGACGATACCGACGAACGACGAAGAACTCAGCAACATCGAACACGTTGGGGTCATCGGACGCTGGGGATCCACGCGTGACTAAAGCAAATCCGGCAAGCAGGTGGCCGCATCGGACCAGGAAGGGGAACCGCCGATCTGGCTCGGACCAATACCGCGGAAGGCCGTCGTAACCGAACCGCCCGTCAGTTCCCAAGTCCAAAGAAAACACCGGACTAAGATCGTGCGAGTACAACTCCAGCAGATTTGCCACTACCGTAGCGTCGCGTTGCATCGCTGGTTCAACCGCCACTTCGCACGATTCAGTCATCCGAATGGATCCCGCTAACAACTTGAGTAACCTGATTTACCAAGGACTGCAGACTATTCGGTGAACGCGATGGCGGCGGACAAAAATAGTCATTCGGCCACATTGATAATCTGATGATGTACGACCAGCAAAAAGGGCGCGCCATTTCCGTCCTTGATACGCACGAAAATGTCGACAAAAGACCTCGGCTCCCATTGCGGCCCCTTCCGAATTTCAAGATCAAGAACCGACGGGTTTGATTCGTTGCGGCGTTGTTCAATGGCGCTTGATTGCCAGATGCGATCACCCTGGACGACGTACACCACTTCTGCGTGAAGGGACTTCGGAAGAGATTTGCCGCCTTCGTCGATAACCTTCACGCCAATCATCATTCCCCTGGTGGCGGCCAACGCGGCCCGTGCCGCTGCGGAATCATCCGCCAATGCCATTGGCATAAAGTCCCGCCAGATCTCTGCGGTCAGCCGCAATTTGGAACTTCCAATAGTGATGCTCTCCTTGGCATCAAGCAGATCGGCGGCCGAAAGTGACTCTGCCTCAAGATCGTGCGCGCCTAAAGGCAGCGCAGTTCCGCCCAACAGACCAAATGCAATGACGCTCGCATTGCAAATCATCCGAAAGCCAATTGTCTCCTGCATTTTTGGACCACCCTGTTTTTGGCCGAACTAGACGCAGCAAGGTCGCTTCTTGGCCGGCTTCACTTCAGAGGATCCGCGTAGAGTTCCCACAAGGTCCCCTTACCAGATAGACTAGATCGAGTACTGCCCCGTTGCTCGCGGACGTGCGGCGAAGCGAATTCGCCTCGCTTCAACCGATATTATTTTCAGGGTAAAACGGTTATCTCTACCGGCGCGGAGTTCATAACTTGATTCGGCAGGCCCGTTTGAGTCGCCCATCCGCTCATGTGCGAGAGTGTCGTGACCAGTCCGCAGAAGAGCGCGGCATGAAGTCCCAAAATCAGGAAAAGCGTACCGGAGCGAAGCGAGAAGTAACCGAAGTTTCGATCCGCAAGGACGACATATCCCTTCGCCGCCACGACAGGACTCGCAGCCGGCAATCGCGAGGACTCGCTAACGATCACCACGGTCGCCCAACAGCAACCCAACGCCAGGCCGAGCCTCGACAATACCGAAGATCGACACTCCAAATCCGCCAGCCACTCCTCTTCGAGCCTCGACGATAGGCACTTTGGCGCTCGGCGGGCTGCGTGGTGAATCAGCCAACATGACAAGACCCCAAGCTCGGATTGCATCAATCGCTCGTTGCGCTGGCTCATGCGAGTACTCCTCGGCTAAAGCTTGCGAACACTTCGCTGGCACGTCTCAGGCCCGTTGAGGTCAGCCGATACAGCCGGCGGCGCGGCCGTCCGGCGCTCGAAGGATCAATGGATTCCCACTGGCTGACAAACCAACCCGCAGATTCGAGCCGAAGGAGGATCGGATACAAGGTTCCCGATGCGATACCACAGCGTTGGTGCACTTCCGCGCCCGCCAACTGCGCGGTCGGATTTTCCAGGAAGACTTCCAACACCCGAAGCGTCTGCAGCGACATCCGGACATTGGCGCCTTTCTTACCCATGGTAGAAACTCTACATAGGGTATAGGATAATTGCAAGTTGACGGCGAGGGAACTGCATCGCTCGGGTATATGTTAAGTCACAGACCCAGGAGAGCAACACCATGGCCATGGCCGTCAGCAGCAACGAAGGCAAGTCCTATTCCGATATCAACATGACCCCGTTGATCGACGTGATGTTGGTGTTGTTGATCATTTTCATCATCACCATTCCGAGCCAGACTCACGCGGTGAAGATCGACAACCCCTCACGCGACCAGCAACCAACGAGCACGCCTCCCGAGGTAATTGATCTGTCGATCGACTTCGATGGCACATTGCAGTGGAACAAGGCAACGGTGGATCGCACCACGATGCAGAGCTATATCGGACATGAGGCCGCCAAGAATCCGCAGCCCGAAGTGCACATCGTGGTCGACAAATTCTCCAAGTACGAAATCGTGGCGCAAACATTGGCGGACTTACAGCACCGCGGCCTGAAGAAGATAGGGTTCGTGAACAACGATTTCTTCTAGAAGTTCCCTCGAGGCTGCGACCCGCGGTTGGCTCAGAGCAATTGGCGACAAGCGGCGGATCCTAAACGGGTCCGCCGTTTGCGCAGTGCGGCGAAACTCCAGACCCTCATTGCCCACCAATCCGCGGCGTGGCCATCACCATGACTTCGCGGAACATTTGTAATTTTTGGCGGTCAACGCCGAAGCTCGAATCGCGTTATCTATCACTCTTCAGGGCATATGCCGTCAGGCGCGGTGTGGCTCCATCCACGGCGTCCTGGTGCAAGGAGAGCTGCAATGCGATTGCTTGGTTGTCTGCTTGCCGCCGTCTGTGTCAGTTTCTTTAATAATCCGTGCGCCTCCGCCCAAACTCCGGACGAGCACAGCGCCGATCCACAAAGCGAGCCGGTGCATCAGCACCGCGACAAGCATCACGGCCACGATCACATATACCCCGACCGCGGCGCAATTTTTCGTGAGCTGCCACGGGGTGCGGTGGCGGTCCACCATGCCGGCCTGTCCTACAAGTTTTCCGATGGCATTTGGTTCGAATCGCGCGGCCAGGCGTTCATCGTCGTGGAGCCGGCGATTGGGGCGGTGGTGACGGAGCTGCCACCATTCGTCACTCAGGTCGAAAACGGCAGTGAAACCTACCTCTACGCTAACGACATCTTCTATCGGGCGCGGGCCGATCTTGGCGGTTACGAGGTGGTGAACGATCCCGACGAAGTCATCCCGCCGCCCGCGGCGGCCACCGCTAACCCGCCGCCCGCGGCCCCGACCCCCGCTGCTGCGCCGGCGGCCCCGACCACTGCTGCTGCGCCAGCGGCCACGGCTAGCATGAATTCCGCCGTCCCGGCCGCCATGACGGCGGCAACCTTATCGGCCGTCGCCGCAGGCAACGCCGTTGCCACACCCGCGGCAGTGGTGAGCGCGCCGGTTGGGGTTTCGACCCCTGGGTCAGCCTCATCGACGCTCTCATCCGCAGCGCCACGAAGTGTCAAAGTGGTTGCGCTTCCGAAGAACGGTCAGAGCCCGGACGTGCAGGCCCGCGATCACTACGAATGCTACAAATTTGCCGTCGCGCACAGCGGCTTTGATCCCATGCATGTGAACGGCGCCGCCGCGACCACGCAAGTTGCGGGACAGCAATCCGAATACGAGCGGGCTCAGGCGACGTGTTTCGAGGGACGCGGCTATTCTATTCAGTGAGCGGTTGAGCGCAGTGAGGAGTTACGTATGAACAGCACCACAACCAAGGCAGCGGGCTTCCTGTTGCTGGCCACATCGCCATTCGCTTTCGCACAAACCCCACCTCCACCGCCGAGCCCCGGCGCCGCGCAGACCCCCATGCATGTTCAGGGGCTGAACGTCACGCCGAAAAACGGTCAGACCGGCGACCAGCAATGGCAGGACCGCTACGCCTGCGATAGTTGGTCCAAAACCCAAAGCGGGTTTGATCCGGCGCAACCTCCGGCCGGCGAGTCGGCGAGCGATATTGCATCGCGGCGCGATCAATATCAGCGCGCTTTGAGCGCCTGTTTCGAGGGGCGTGGCTACACTGTCACGGCCGCTGCGGCCGCGCCTGCAGCACCGCCGCCGGTCTATGTCATTCCGGCCTCCGGATTCCGATATCACCCGTGGCTGGTGCAGATCGAGGGTGGCTACACACTGACTCATGGCAATACGGCCGAGTCGCTGAATGGCGGCTGGAACACCGGTTTGGGTCTGACTTGGTACCCTTCCTCCACGCTGCCCCTGGGAATACGCCTCGACGGCAACTACAGCCGCTTTGATGCAACCACCCGGTCGTTGAATGCGGCCTCGCAGGCACTCGGCACCAGTGTTGCATTGGGCTATCAGGACATCTACGGCGCCGATCTCGACGCCGAATTCGACTTCAAAATGAGCCAGCATGTGAAGGGGTACCTCTACGGGGGCGCGGGCCGCTATCGTGAGAGCACCTCCTTTCAGCAATTTGCTTATTCACCCGGCCTCGTCTGTTACTACTATTGCTACCCCGCCTACATCGGCTACACCTATGACGTGGCGCACAATACGACAGGCTGGCTCAACTCCTGGAATGCCGGGGCGGGATTCGAGTTCGCGCTCCAGGATCCGGTCCGCTTCTTCGTCGAGGCACGCTACCAGCGCATTAATTCGTCGAACAATTCTTCGAACAACATGTCGGAGTTCGTGCCGATCAGGGTGGGTTTGCGCTTCTGATTCAGCAAGCCGTGTGCGCGGCCCCACGCAGGTCGCAGCGCGGTCATGTCCTCAAATAGCTTGCCCCGTTCACGTCGATGACGCCTCCGGTCATGGCGGCCGGCGCATCAAGTGCACAATACACGGTGGCCTGCGCGATCTCCCCGCTCCGGTTCACACGCCCCAGCGGATGCTGGGCAAGAATCGCCGCTCCCTCGGGCCCCGAGAGATGGCTCGCCGCCATCTCGGTTTCCACCCAACCCGGTGCCACGCAGTAGATGTAGATTGCGCGCGGCGCCAGTCCCTTGGCGAGAGATTGAGACAGTGCATTCAGGCCCGCCTTGCTGGCCGCATAGGCCGGGCAATCGGGTTCGCCGCGGAATGCGCCGCGCGATGAAATGTTCACGATACGGCCTCGGCCGAACCCCTCATTGATCGGCTCAACCCGAGCCGCCATGTTCTGCACCGCGAGCAGCGAAAGGTTTGCCGGTCCGATGAGATTGGCGGCAAGGGTCAGCTGCCACGCGGCCTGCCAGGTTTCAAAGGTGGTGGTCAGGGGTGCATGTTCAATGTACAGCCCTGCATTGTTGACCAGGATGTCGACGGCGCCCATGCGCTCGATGACTTGCTGCCAGAGCCGTGTGGTCGCCGCTGCATCGGCGAGGTCCGCAGCAAAAATCGCGTGCCCCGCGCCCGGAAGGGCGGCGAGAGTCGCCTCGGCGGTCTCGCGATTGTTGCGGTAATGAAGTGCGATGCGAACACCGCGCTCGGCCAGCTGGACCGCGATCACGCGGCCGATTCCGCGCGATCCACCGGTCACAAGTGCGCTCATTCTGGCGGCAGGCATGACCGAACCCTATCAGCTTGCCCGGCACCCAATCAAACTGTGGGTGAGGGCGCCTTGCGAAACGCGGTCCATGCGGCGGCGGAAAACACCAGCACGTTGGCGACGATGACCGGAGGCGCGTTGATCATCACGCCATAGATGAGCCAGAGCAGCGCGCCTATCATCTGCGCGCCGCGCAGTAGCGATGGACGCGCGAAAAAGTACGATGCGACAAAGACGGCGGTCGCGGCCCATCCCAGCAGGTCGGTTGCTGCGGAGCTCATAGTGCTTCGACTGCCGCTCGGGCACCCAAAGGTGCCAATTCACCGATCTTCACCCGATCCGTGCGGTCCTTTTCCCACTCGCTCAGTGCCAGGCCATAGGACTCGAACAATTCCCGGATCTCGCCGGTGCGCCAGCGTAGCAGCTGATCGAGAACGGGCACCATGATGCTGAAGGCGTTTTCGCTCAATATCGTGCTCTTGGCAATCCGTGCTAGCTGCTTGTTTTCAGACACGGCAATGGTGAACCCGTCATGATTGTTGACGTGCAACATCACGTGGACGTCGGAGCTGCCATCGCCCACGTAGATCACACGATCGGGCGTCACGCCGAGTCGATGCCCGAGTTCCTCGATCACTGCAACCTTACCGTAACCCGCGGGCACCCGCTTGATGGCGCGCACTTCTCCTGAACGGGCGTCGAATTCAAGCTCGGTGCCGTAGATGTGTTCGGCAGGCAGCACGCCGGCGAGTGCCGAGATGACGATTTCACGCGGCGCGGCGGATATGACGAAAAAGGAAAAGCGATACCCTCCCGTGCCTCGAGCCATGAAATCGATCAGGGCCGGAATCGCGCTCTTGAGCCGTACGCGACGACCCGCCTCGATGAGATGTTCGCGACGGACACCGCGAAACTCCGGATCGTGGCGGATTAAGTAGGCCAGCTCGCCGCCCTGCTGCACGAGATTGCTGCGCGCGAGGCCCGCAACCCGATCCTCAAAACCGGAGATCCCGAGCAATTCCGCCAACACCAGCCCCGAATCGTTGAAACTTAGCGTTTGGTCAAAGTCGGAAGCCAATAGGAAATGCTTGAGTGGTGTGTCGGTCATTGGCAACGGTCTCCAAACTGTGCTTGATCATCGGGCCCCCGACTCTATCATCAAGCAATCAACGGCAGATGTCAGGCGATAAAGATTCCGTTACTCGTGCATTCTTTTCATGTGCGGTCGGCGTTCTGGGAAGAATAGCCCCGTGGCTTACTGGGCGGATACGCACGCCACGTGCATTGTTTCTTGCCGCATTTGGAGCAGCGCAGCCGGCGCGTGACCGCGTCGATGCGTGCATCCCAACCACACAAGCGGGCTAACGCATGCGGTTGCGCGTGGCGTTCGTGGTTGCAGGCGGAACACTTGAGCACCAGCGTGTATTGGCCGAATTCGTCGCTGAGTTTGAGGATTTTGAGTTCTTGCGCCACCGCCAATTCTTGACCCAGGATCGATTGCTCGTCCATCCAGTACTCGCGAGCCTCCGATACTGGATGGCGTCCCAAGAACTCTCATAATGAGACGCGCATCACGGTACGGCGCATGCGCAGAACGCCGCGGCACAAATTTGCCCGTTTGACGATTAAGCTAGGCGGGTGTGCAACATGAAGAGATCCGCGCTTGCCATGCTCGCCGCGGTCATGCTCGCTCAGCCCGTGCTATCGGTGGCCGGCGATTCACCCGCCGACGCTCGCGCAAAGCCGGCGTCATTTGCCCCTCACTCTCATTCGAATCATCACGTCTATGGTTCACCCATCGCGCCGCCGATCGTCGGACATTCGAAGACCTCCCATCACAAGCGCGCGCCGAAGAAGCTGGCGTCGGACCACTGACGCATCCCAAGACTGACAGCCGCCACTTTGGCGACTACTTTGACAAGTCGCCGGTGAGCAAGAACAGTTCGCCCTCAGGCCCCACTACAACTCCCTTATTACGAACTGGATGGTGGAATTCGACCGAGTAATGTTCATCAATCTTTTCCTGGCCCGGACTTATGAATACCGGTCGGTTCAGCCACTCCTCGGGTAGCGAGGCCAGCTGTTTGAGCAGTTTCTCGGCGGACATCCGCATGTTTTGTGGCGTGGTGGGGGCCGGGTCACCCGTCACGAGTATTACTTCGTCGTCGCGCGCCACAGCCAGCACAATGGATCGGATATCGTTTCGGGAAATCGACGCGCCGTTCGGAGGCTGCAAAATGCATGCTGCGCCACCCGTGGAGTTCTGGGAGAGGAACATTTGAAGGGCGTCAATCACCGTGGCGAGCGTCACTGACTTGGCTCCTCTAACATCAAATTCGGTCGCAACGCTGCCTGCTCGTTGTTCTTTGAGCCATTCTAGCGGAGCTCTAGCGACCTTGAGGGCGGTACCCGGTCAAATTGCGGACCCGGTCGCTAGATACTGGGCTCTGGCTCCCGCGGCGAGGGCCATGGGTGGTCGGATTTACCGCTGAAGATCGCCTCCATCTCGGCGGGCTTGGAGGTCCAATCGCGCCGTTCAATCTCAGCCTCGAGCTGACCCGGCGCCCAGCCCGCGTGGCCGAGGTAGATCCGCAGGCTGTCCATGGGCTTGTTGCGGCCAAGCAGCTGGAGCAACAACTGGCGGTCCGCGCTCAGATAGACGCCATCACAGGCCTTGATCGCGTGCTCGGGCGGCGCGGCGGCGCGAAACAGAAACCACACGGACCCGAAGTCAACGGGTCCGCCGAAGTACACCTTGTCGCGCACCTGCGCGAGGCGCTCGATATCGGGAAACAGACGCGAGACAGGAATCGGCATGGGTCTGTTGATGATGATGCCGACCGGGCCGGGGCCGAGGTTGTTCATCACCAGCACAATCGATGTGTCGAAATAAGAATCAGGCAGGTGGTTTCGTGCGACGATCAGGATTGCGTTTAGAGGTTTGGTGTCGGCGCCGAATGCTGGCCGCGACGATCCGGACAGAAGCACAAGAGAGCACAGTCCTCCTGCCACGCAACGCTGAAGGTAGAAACCGCTTCTCACCGGTGACACTCGCCTCCGTGTCATCGCACCTGGCTGCGATGGAAAGCTTACCGCAGGCGGCGACCGTCACGGCAGGAATTTCGCGCTACAATGCGTGCCGATACGGAGGGTTGCATGACGCGGATCCAACGGGCGGCAAAGCTCATCGGCCTGGTACTGCTCGGGCTCCTGATGGTTTTGATGGCCGGCTGGGGGGTACTCGCGCTTCTGTACTTCGATCACGCCAATCCGATGCTCCGCAACGGACTGGCGATCGCTTATGCGGCCGTGTCGCTGACGGCGCTGGTCGGCTTGCTGATTAAGCGCTGGCGGCGGCGCGCGATCGGCGCCTTTGTTGCGTTGTTCGCACTGCTGCTGGTCTGCTGGTTCAGCATTCCGCCCTCGAACAACCGTGACTGGCAGCCGGACAACGCAGTCCTTCCCTATGCAACCTTCGAGGGGGACCGGGTCACGGTGCACAACATACGCAACGCCGACTACCGCAGCGAGACCGACTACACCCTCGCCTACTATGACCGGACCTTTGATCTGACCCAACTCGACTCGGTGGACCTCGCCGCGGTCTACTGGATGGGTCCGGCGATCGCGCACGTGTTCGTGAGCTTCGGCTTCGCCGACGGTCATCACCTGGCGGTCTCGATCGAAGCGCGCAAGGAGAAAGGCGAGGGCTACTCCACGGTGCAGGGATTCTTCCGCCAGTACGAGCTCTACTACGTGGTCGCTGACGAGCGCGACGTCATCCGCCTGCGCACCAACTACCGCCACGATCCGCCCGAGGAGGTGTATCTATTTCGCGTGAAGTCGGACCCCGAGGCCCGGCAGCGCCTTTTCCTCGAGTACCTGCGCAAGATCAATGCGCTCAAGGAACATGCGGAGTGGTACAACTCGCTGACGACCAATTGCACCAGCAACATCTGGTTGCACTCGCGGGTCAATCCGGGGCACCTGCCGTATTCCTGGAAGATCCTGGCGAGCGGTCACGTACCGGAGTACCTCTACGAAAACGGCAGGCTCGATACCAGCGTGCCGTTCGAGGAATTGCAGCGGCGCGGCCATGTCAATGAACGTGCGCATGCCGCCGATAAGGCCGAAGATTTCTCGCAGCGCATACGCGCAGTGGAGGCGCAGCCGTAGCGCGGGTCGCGCATGGCGCGCATGCTTGAACCATCAGCGGAACATCGAACCATCAGCGGAACATCGAACCATCAGCGGAACATCGGATGGTTGAGGATCGTTCCCGACCCGACCGGGGTACCCAGCGTGATCCACCCGGCCCGCGAGCCGCTGGCCCACCCGACACCGACCGTGATGGTTCCGAGCGGCGTCCGACCGCCCATGGAAATTGAGGCACCGTAGAGCGACCCGTCGGGTACCCCATCGATGCGGTTGTACACCTGACCGCCCTCCAACGTGATCCCGCCGTACAGCTTCTGACTCAGAATCGGCAGGATGTCCGCCACGTGCCAGAGAAAAGCGCCGTCGGCGGTCCAGTAGCGCCGCGCACGGATCTCGCCCATGGCGTAGCCTGGAAAACTCTGCGGACCGCCGATCGAGAACGCTCGGTCGGGGGGCAGCGTGCTCCCGAGTTCGCTGCCGCCCGCGGCGGTGAACCACAGCATCATCTTTCCGGCCGGGAACCCCGAGCGCACGGCGGCCTCGACGCGCTGCCAGTTGCGACCCGCACCCAGGTCGGTGCTCGAGTCGTAGAACTGCACCGCCGCGGCGACGCCGTGGCTTGAGAAACTTTCCTCTTCGCGGCTGTCGTAGCTCGCTGTCGCAACCAGTCCGGCATCCGTCGTATCGACCTCCGGCAACAGCGGAGTCCCAATGTCCACGTTCGCACGACGGTTGGAGGCCCAATAGCCGACCCTGATCTGTCCGTAGTGCGTCCAGTTGGCGCCGACGTCGATTGCTCCGCCGGCATCGTTGAAATGGTAGCGCGCGACCCGGTTGCCGTCGTTGTAGATGTCCTCGACGGACTGTCGCGCCAGTGCGCTGGGTTCAATGAAGAAGGTCTGGGCCACGTTGAGCGGCTGGTAGAAGCTCGTTTGGACGAGCGAGTCGGTGCCAATCTGCAGCCGATTACGCCATTCCGCGCCGTAGGAATTCATCCAGCGGCGCACGTGCTGCAGGCCTATTTGGAACTGCAGATCGCCGCCGCCGGCGCCGTACAACCCGGCGCTCGGCCGCAGGTAGGTCGGCCCCAGCTGCGACTCTCTCGGCTGCCAGACCAAGACCGGGTTGGCGGGGTCGCCCGTGAGCTTGTATTCGACGCCGTCCAAATCGTCCACGACGGCCATGCGCGCGGCGTCGCGGCTGATCGCGGCAGTATCGACCGTGTCGCCCGCATGCACCGACGTCAGGGTGCGCAGGTACTCTGGATTGACGCGCGTGAGCCCTTCGAACCGGACCTCCTTGATCCGGGCCTCGATGGTCTGGTGCACGCTGACGCTGCGCCGCCACGCGACGTAGTCCTGTTCGGACACGGACAGCGCCGCCAGCCGCCCCGCCGCGGCGCGGGCAGCCTTCTCGCCGAGCGGGATGGTCTCCGGCGTGCGCTCGAAATCTCCGGCGCCGATGTCGCCCAAATCGACATCGATGCGCACATCCCGGTCCGTCAGCGTCTGCAGCTGCAGCCGCTCGTTGGCCTCCGACATGACATCGTTGGCGCGCGCTATCAGGCTTGCAGGGCCGCCCAACTGGTCGCGGTTCAAAGGTTTTTTGGCGAGATTCACGGCGATGATCACGTCGGCGCAGGTGTTGCGCGCTATGTCGATCGGCAGGTTGCGCACCACAAAGCCGTCCGCCAGCACATACTCGTCGGTAACCACGGGCGCGAAGGCGCCCGGAACCGCCATGCTGGCCCGCATTGCCATCGCGATGTCGCCGTGATCGAGCACCACCATATTGCCCGTCAGCATGTCCGTCGCCACGGCGCGAAACGGAATCGGCAGCTCGTTGAAATCCTCCACCAAGCGCCCCCGGGCCACGTAGGTGCGGAGCAAGTCCTCGATGCGGCTGCTCGCGATCAGGCCGCTCGGCGGAATGATCTTGCCGCCTTTCAGGCCCACTTCGACGGATCCCGCGGAGGCGTCGAAGCGCTTCTGTTCGGGGTTTTCCAGCGGGCGATTGCCGGCGCCGCCGACGACCGTCTTCCAGTCGACACCCTTGACGAATTTGTCGATCTCGCTCGCGGACATTCCGGACGCATAGCCGCCGCCGACCAGCGCGCCCATGCTGGTGCCGGCAATGCAATCGATCGGGATCCGCATTTCCTCCAGCACCTTGAGCACCCCCACGTGTGCCCCGCCCTTGGCACCGCCGCCGGCAAGCGCGAGACCGACTCTTGGCCGATGGCTGGGCGCGTTGGATACTGCCGTCTCTTGCGCAGCCACACTGAATGCGGCCAGTGCGGCGACAATACTCAGCAGGCATCGCGGCATGGTTGTCTCTCAGGCGGCCGACCGCCAGTTGCCCAAGCAGGTATTTTACCGTCAGGATGCGGCGGTAATGACATGGGGTCGTGGGCACTTGGTCTTATTGTCGTTTGCCGTACAAAGGTTGGCGCCCGCGCCGTTCGGCGCCCTGCCATCCTCCCCGGATCCGGGGGCGTTGCTACTCGTCCGGCATTGATTTCGCGCGCGCGGGCCACATCCGCGCCAACACTCCATCATGCAGGATGTATCGATGCCAAAGTGCCATCAGCGCATGCAGTCCCGCGATCGCGAAAAGCGCATACGCGAGATATCCATGGATATCCTCGGTGGGCTCGAATATCGCCCTGTCCTTCTTCACCCCGGGATCGACCTGGAAAATGCCGAAATCGAAAACGCGGCCATGGTAAACGAAGGTCACGACGCCGAGGATGGGGATGATGAACATCAGCGCATACAGCAGCAGGTGCACCGGATTTGATAAGCGGCGCGAGAACGCCCCTAGACCCGTCGGCAGTGCCGGAGGCGAATGGCGAAGACGATACCCAAACCGTGCGAGGAGCATCAACCACAAAAACAATCCGATCAGCGCGTGGACGTTGATCCAGAATGCCTGAGTTTGCTTCGGCCAGGAATCGTGCAGCAATCCCAATATACCAACGATGACCACGAGCCCGAACATGGCCCAATGAAAGGCGATTGCGCCGGGTCGATATCGGTCCAAGGAATCGGTGGGCATTGAAGTCATGATCGCCATGCTTGACAACTAAGTACTTTGCATCACAAAGTATCTACACTTTGCAACGCAAAATCAACGTGAGAGTGGGTGATATCCGGCGCGCGGTCTGGCCTTTGGTGTTCTGTGCCTGCCTGCTCTTGATGTCCGCCGTAGCGGCCGGCGCCTCGCTCGACCTTGACGGATTACGCGGCCGGGTGGTCTATCTGGACTTTTGGGCCTCCTGGTGCGGTCCCTGCCGGCAATCCTTCCCTTGGATGCAGACGTTGAAGAATTCGTATGAAGATCGGGGACTGACGGTCATCGCCATCAATCTCGACTTGAACCGTACCGACGCGGATAAATTCCTGCATCAGTTTCACCCCACTTTTGACGTCCGGTTCGATCCCGAGGGAGATCTGGCGGAATTCTACAAGGTGCACAGCATGCCCTCGAGCGTGTTGATCGACCGTCATGGCGTGACACGCTTCACCGATGCCGGCTTTCGCCCGGTCGATGCGCCGGCCTACGAGGCGCAGGTGCGTGAGCTGTTGGCTGAGCAATAATCATGTTTCAGGAGAGTAAATGATGATCGGTCGCCCGAGTCTGTTACTGATAATTGTCGGCGCGGTGATCCTCTCCGGGTGCAGTTCCCTGGGCGTCAAACCCTGGCAGCGCGATGTGCTGGCGCGCGAGGACATGCAGCTTGACTCCGATCCCCTGGATGCGGCCATTGATGATCACCTGTACTTCAGTAAAGAGGCCACTTCGGGCGGCCGTTCCTTTGCAGGTGGCGGCTGCGGATGCAACTGAAGCCGAAAGCAGCGCTCCCGCAGGTGGCGTGTGCGCGCCGGCGGCTGATGGCTGCGAGTTGCGCGCTGCTGAGTGCGGGCGCCGCTCGCAGCCAGCACAGCGCCATAGCCCCGCCCGACAGTGGGTTGCTCGAGGACTGGTCCGTTGATTCGGCGCTCGCGAGATCGGGTGGCGTTTTTAGTGTCCGATGAGGGGCTAATCGTCGAGACACGGGGCGAGAATCTCCTGGCAGTTAGGTTTACCGCCATGGCGAGCCCCTGCGAGGTGTTATTGCCCTCGATGAGTCGCCATGCCGCGCTGGCAATCGGGGAAGTCGCCGCGCAGGAAGCGTGGCGCATCGAAAATAAATATAGCCGCTACCGGGACGACAGCGTTACCGCGTGGATCCACGAGAATCGCGGCACCGCCCTCGAGGTGGACGAGGAGACCGCATCGCTGCTTGATTTTGCGAGCCAATGCTTCGATCTGAGCGAGGGTCTCTTCGACATCACCTCCGGCGCACTGCGCCGCGCCTGGAGATTCGATGGCTCGGATCGCATTCCAGACGCCGCTTCGATCGAGCGTCTCCTGCCCTTGGTGGGTTTCGACAAGCTGCAATGGAAATCGCCGCGACTAATGCTGCCGGCCGACATGGAATTGGATTTCGGCGGTATCGGCAAGGAGTATGCGGTTGACCGCGCCTATGAACTGATCGCCGCCCGCGATTGGACTCCGATTCTCATCAACTTCGGCGGTGATCTGCGGGCGAATCGCCCGCCTCCCCAGGGTCCGTGGCAGATTGGAATTGAGCGTACGGAGCGGGCCGCGCCCATGGTCCTCGAATTGGAGCATGGTGCGATCGCAACGAGCGGCGACTCGCGACGCTATCTGCTCAAGGGTGGCATTCGCTATGGTCACATTTTGCATCCCCGTACCGGCTGGCCCGTGCGCGGCGCGCCGCGTTCAGTCACGGTTGCGGCGGGCAGCTGTACGGAGGCCGGGATGCTGGCCACCGTGGCGCTATTACACGGCGATCGCGCGCAGGCCTACTTGGACGAACAGGGCGTTCGCTACTGGGTCATGCAATGACCCATCTCTAAGACAGCCCTAGCATGCCACCCGACTGGGTCGCCGGTGTTCATCGCCCCGGAGGCGCCAGCTGGATGAGATAACCCAGCGCCGCCAACAGCATCACGTAGTAGATGGCTGCGGCGTGGCTGGATGCCGGGGGAATGTTTTTGTCAAAGGCACGGTAACCGGCACCACCGGCCACCAGCAGGAACGACGGCTGGCCGAACAGCGCCGCCAATAGCACCGCCGCCGCCGACAAAGCGATGCGCTCGGTTTTGTTGAGCGCGCCAATCGCCTGCGCCCCATCCAGCACCCAGACGGGAATCAGGTTGAGCACGTTGAGCAGCGCCGACAGACTGGCGAGGCCGATCCATATGGCATCGCCGGTTTGCATCCAAAGAATCGCGCACACAGCCGAGCCCAGGCAGCCGGCGAAGGGTCCGGCCAGGCTCACGAACGCTCGTGTCTGGGCGGACACGCCGAGTGCGGCCCAGCGCACATATGCGCCGAGACCCGGCAGAAACACCGGCATCTCTGCCGGTAGCCCCCGGCGCTTGATGGCGATGAAGTGGCCCATCTCGTGCACCAAAATCAGGAGCGCGAAGCCGATGCCGAACTTCATGCCATACATGCCCCAGTAGAAGGCAACGAAAGCGCCGAGGCTGAAAAGAAATTTCAGCTTGAACAGCGAGAGGAGGAATTTCCCCTTGACAAGAACAATGGCCAAGGGCGCGAGTGGCCCAAGCTTCTTGGCCCAGGCGTAGCCCGCGCTGTCAGCCGCGGCGTTTGCCAGTCCATTCAGCCTGGCGTTATTGGCGCGAATCCACTCCGCCTGCGCCGAATCCGGCGGCAGCAGTTCGAGCGCTTTCAACCAGATGTCCCGCGCCTCGGCAAACTTGCGTTCCTGTTCGTGGAGGCGTGCGCCGGCCGCCAGCTGTTCGAGCATCGCCGCGTGAAGGAGCGTGTGGCAATCACTGCACACCAATGCATCGGGCGCAAGAACGCCCGCGCAGCGGCTGCACTCCCTCGTCAGGTCAGGAGCTACCACGGACACGGCACCGTTCGCAGCGGCCCGGCGTGTCAGCCGGTCGGCGCCGGTGCCGGCGCCGCATCACGCAAGGGACCCACGACGCTCAAGTTCCTGCCGGCGGTAATCCTCCACGCAATGCGGAGGCCGACGAACAAAATGATCAGGCCAATGAGTCCGTGCATGGGATCGGAGAGCTCGAGGAACGGCGAAGCCAGCCCGATGAGCATCAGCACCCCCACGGCCTTTGCGGCACTCGCCTTTGGGGCCTGGGTCGCCGAGTCGCTTGCCTGGCCATGCTCCTGAGCGCTGCGCTGCTTCATGTGCTGCGATACCGCGATGGGGACGGCCGCCAAGGACACGGCCATATACGTCAATAACACGGCAGCCAGTTGGTAGCGGCGCCCGCCGACGCCTCCCGAGCCCATGACGATGGCCTTGCCAACGAGGAAACCGACGGCGAGCGAAACCAAGCCCGCGATCAATCCCGTGGCCAGGGCAAATCCGACGTAAAGACCGAGACCCAGAATTGCGCCGCCAATCCCGAACAAGATTCCACGGCCAAACGCCGTGGGCGAGTCTTTCGGGATCTGGTCTTGGATTCGCTGGGAGCAGTTCGAACAAACCTTCGCTCCATTGATTTGGTAGTAAGGATCGCCAATCCCTTTCCCACACGCCTTGCAGGTCGTCTCGCCGGCCTTGCCGGAATACTCGGCCGTGGCGAACTGCGGCACTCCGTCGCTCATAATTATTCTCCCTGGGTGCAAACATTGAACACGTTCAAACCAAGTCAAATATTACAATAACCCTTTCTACATCAGAGCTGCTTTTACTTTGTCCTGAAAGTAGGCCACCGACTGCTCGTGCCGCGGGCTTAAAGGCCCCGGCGAGTAAGCGCCCGAGGCATAGTTGAGTTGCGTCGATTCACAGATGCCGAAATCCTCGCGCACAATGCCGCAATTGACCTCGATGGTCTCTCGTCGAGACGCCTCGGTGCCGGCGGATAAGTCCGAGAAGTAGAAGTGATAGTGCAATTGGGTCGAATCGACGCCGAGTGGATTGATGCGGCTGGTATTCATCCCACCGGGAAACACCGACAGCGTCCAATTCGGCCACATCCACAGCCACTTGCCGCCGTAGATCGATCCGTCCCTTTGCGGCGAGGTCATCCGCACCAGGCCGTTGCGCGCAACGGTCTCGAAATTCTTGAAATCGATGACCTTCATGAATCCCGGATGAATCCCCGGAATGTGGTATCCCTCGACAAAATTGTCGGTGTAGGTCTTCCAGTTGGTTCGCATCAGGAAACTTTTTTCTTCCATTGCGACGTAAGATTCCAAGGGGTATGGCGCGACTTCCTCCGGCAGGTCACCGAGTTGGTCCACAAGGCTTGAGCCAGGATCGATCGCGATGAACAGCAGCCCCCGCCATTCGGCCAGTTGGGCGGATTGCAGTGGCCAGTCCCGTGGATCAAAGGCGGCATCCTCGCCAAAAAACGGTGCCTGGAGCAATGCCCCGTCCTCTCCGTACACCCAGTTGTGATAGGGACAGCGCAGCGTGTGGCACCTCCCGGCGCCCTCCTCCAGCAAGCGAGCGCCTCGATGGCGGCACACATTGTGATACCCACGCAGCACGCCGTCGCGGCCGCGCAAGGCAAAAAGCTTCCATCCCGCCGCATCCACGGCCAAATAGTCCCGCGGCTCCTTGAGCTGCGAGGTGGGACCGAGCATGTGCCAGTGGCGGCGAAATATCGCGAGTCGCTCCCGTTCAAACAACGCGGGATCGACGTAGTACCGCGCGGCCAGATTCAAGAGGCTTGGCTTGGATGCGAACATCGCGACTTCTCAGCTCAGGTCGAATATCAGTAGTATCGTCGCCTGCGGCGGCTGGGTTGAGCGGTTGCCAACGTAACACGGGGGCTGCAATGGCGCGACTCGCATTCATGACGATGGTGCTGCTACCGGGGCAGACACGGCGAGGCCCTGCACGGGCGCCGCGATTGGTGCGTCATTGACGTTACGACGGGTGCTGGTCAGTCTCACCGCAGTCCTTGCGGGCATCGCGATATTGCTCGCCTCGGCGTGGCTGGTTGGCTCGATACTCGTACGGCCCACGAATCACGAAGTTCGGCGACCTCCCGGATTCGACGCAAGTCCCGTGTCGATTCCTGCGCCGGGGCACTTCATCGCCGGCTGGTGGTCCGACACCGGAGGTAATTCGCCGGTAGTGCTGTTGCTGCACGGGGTCCGGGACGATCGCGCAACCATGGTACCCCGAGCACAACTCCTGAGAGCGCATGGATTCTCGACATTGCTCATTGATTTTCAGGGCCATGGAGAAACCCCCGGGACGGAAATTACCTTTGGCTTGCGAGAATCGGCCGACGTCGTTGCGGCACTTGCTTGGATCAAGCAGAAAGCGCCCGGAAGACGCGTGGGGGTGATCGGTAGTTCAATGGGCGGCGCCGCTGTCTTGCTGGCGCCGCAACCATCGGGATTTGACGCAGTCGTCCTCGAGGAAGTGTATCCGCGTATAGCCCGGGCAATCGAAAACCGGATCCGGCTGCGAGTCGGCGGGTTCGCGCCCATGCTTACACGCCTGTTGTTATGTCAACTGCAACCGCGACTCGAGATCGCCCCTTCGGCGCTCGAGCCCATTCGCTCAATCCATGCCCTGGGCAGTCCCGTTCTGATCGCCGCCGGATCGAATGATCAACATACGACCCTGGCGGAGTCGCAGGAACTCTTC
Organism: uncultured Gammaproteobacteria bacterium; assembly: GCA_963811115.1. Lineage (GTDB taxonomy): Bacteria > Pseudomonadota > Gammaproteobacteria > Steroidobacterales > Steroidobacteraceae > Bog-1198. The sequence goes on along the minus strand of CAWEQB010000012.1, from coordinate 108,207 downwards.
GATGCCGCGTCGAAGCCGAAGACATTGTGGGTGGTCACGGGAGCCGAGCATCAAGATCTCTTGAGCTTCGACAAGATGGAGTACGAATCGCATGTGGTTCGCTTCTTGATCGATCATCTATTCACCGCGCCCGAATAGTGAGGCTCACTGAAAGCCGAAGACTCCTCGGCCCTGCTCCTCCATGAGTTCGAGGATTCGTCCGCCGCCCCGAGCCACGCAAGTCAGCGGATCGTCGGCGATGAGCGTCGGCAGTCCGGTTTCTTCCTCGATCAATTTGTCGATGTTGCGCAACAACGCGCCTCCACCCGTGACCACGATACCGCGCTCCGCCACGTCGCTGCCGAGATCCGGCGGCGTTTGTTCAAGACCCCGCCGCACCGCGCTCACAATGCCCTGCAATGGCTCTTCGAGAGCCTGCAATATTTCATTTGAGTTCAAGGTGAAGGCTCGCGGCACGCCTTCCGAAAGGTTCCGTCCCCTGACGGTGATTTCACGCACTTGCGTGTCGGGATAGGCCGATCCGATTTCAATCTTGATGCGCTCCGCAGTGGCCTCGCCGATCAGAATGCCATAATTGCGGCGGACGTACTGCGTGATCGCTTCGTCAAACTTATCCCCGCCCATGCGCACGCTCGCTGCATAAACGATGCCGTTCAAAGAGACCACGGCAACCTCGGAAGTCCCGCCGCCGATGTCGAGGACCATGGAGCCGCGCGCCTCGTGCACCGGCAAACCCGCACCGATCGCGGCCGCCATGGGCTCGGGAACAATGTCGACGCTGCGCGCACCGGCACCCTCGGCGGATTCTTTGATGGCCCGGCGCTCGACCTGGGTTGAGCCGAATGGCACGCACACGAGCACGTGCGGACTCGGACTAAAAAATCGATTGCCGTGAACTTTGTTGATGAAATACTGAAGCATCTTTTCGGTGTACGTGAAGTCGGCGATGACGCCGTCCCTCATTGGCCGAACGGTGGTAATTTTCTCAGGCGTGCGACCGAGCATTTTCTTTGCCTCTGCACCCACCGCGACCACAACCTTGCCGCCGCGACCCGGGTCGTTCTGCACGGCGACCACCGAGGGTTCGTTGAGTACGATCCCACGGGACTTCACGTAAATCAGGGTGTTGGCGGTACCCAGATCGATCGAGAGGTCATTGGAAAAATGACCACGGAGGCGTTTCAGCATGGACTGTTGTCGTTCTCGGAAAAGTGGGGGAACGCCGTTGCAGCGCGGGACGGAGCAACAGGCTCAACACGCCACGTGTACCACGTTTACGGCCGAACGGTGCGTGCTTTAGCTATTGCTGGGGTTCGCGAACTCGGCAACTGCAGCAATGATGCCCGACAGCACCACGCCGCCCACTCTAAGGCGGCAGCCTTCAATCTCCTGGCGGCTAAACGCTCTTTCTATGGTTCTTCCCTTTACGGCGATCGCGATGGTCGAGCCGGTTGGGACATGATCCACGCCCTCAAAGTCGACGCACGTAACGCTGCCGAAAAAACCATGGGGCACCAACTGGCTCTTTATTTCGTGCCTGATTTTGGCAAGACCCGTGTCAAATTCCTCTCTCATCTGCTTTTCTTCCATGGGGGCGGCTCACCAATTTGATCACGACGACTCATGGTACGCCCTCGCGGCGATGACTGGATGGAGCCCGGGCTGCCCAGCCTCCGGGCTTGTCGCTTTTTCGAGTCAATTCACAACTTCGCGACTTTATCTTACATACTTTCGCTTGAATTCAAGGCACTGTCCGGGATGGATGATGTACCCAACAGACCACTCCCCGGAACCCGGTACCGCGGCCTCCATTTCGGTCGGTCGGGTATTGAGGGATCGGTATGTCATCGAGGAAAGGCTGGGCTCCGGCGGCAAAGGGAGCGTGTTCAAAGCGCTTGACCGCTATCGCTCTTCGCTTCCCGATGCCGAACAGTATGTCGCCGTGAAAATATTGCACTGCGGTAGCGATTGTTCAGAACAAACGATCAAGGAGCTTCGCCGGGAACTGCATGCGGCTCAACCACTGTCGCATCGGAACATCGTTAATGTGTTCGAGCTGGACCGGGACGAAGACGTCGTTTTCTTTACCATGGAGTTCCTCGATGGGGAGCTGCTGAGTGAACTGATGGAACGCCTGCGCCCCGCTGCGATGCAACCATTTCAGGCATGGCAGATCATCAGGCAGTTGGGCGCAGGATTGGAGCACGCCCACGAGCGCGGAATCGTCCACGGCGACCTGAACCCACGGACATATTGATCACGCGGGATGGCGAGCTTCGCATTTTAGGATTCGGCGCTGAGCGAACGACCCCGGCCTATGCAAGTTGCGAGCAGCTGGAAGGCCGCGCCGCCGATCCCCGCGACGATTTATATGCACTCGCCTGCATTGGTTACGAGTTGCTGAGCGGCGCGCACCCGTTCGCCGGCAGGCCCGCAAACCTGGCCCGCGATTATGGGGTGAAGGCCACCCGGCCGGCAGGTCTCACCGGCCGACAATGGAGGACGCTGCAGAGCGGGTCTCTCGTGGCATCGCGCAGCCAGGTCCGCGAGTGTTCATGCCTGGATTCAAAGCCTGACCAACGGCATCGCCGAGAAGCCTTCGAAAACGCCCTTGCTGGAACTTGAGGCCGCCGGCCCCGCGATGCCTCCCGTGCATACTCGTGCCGCCGCAGTGCTTGTCGCAATGCTGTTGATTACCGCGTTGGGCATTGCGCAGCTTCGAACGACTTCCACGCCGAACGCAAGTGAGAGCGTGGCCACTCAGGCAACGCCGAACTCCATTAGTGCGCCGGTTCCCGAAGCTTTGCCGGCTCCCACAGCTACGTCGGCCCCCGGAGCGTCGCCACGGGCTGAAGGGGCCATGGACGCGCAGCCTGCGATCGCCAAGGGCGCCATGGACGGTGTGACTACACGCAAGCCGTCAGTGCAGCAAGCTCCGTTGATCTCCGTCGACGGATATCAGGTCAGCTCGGACAGTCATTTTGTTGAGATCCGGGTGCATCGCAATCAATTGCAGAATGCTTCCTTTGCATGGTGGACCGAGGCCGCGACCGCAAGACAGGATGTCGACTATGTGCATCAAGGGAAGGCCATTCAGACATTCCCGTCCGATCGGCGATCGACCCGCTTCTACGTGAAACTCTTGCCGGATTCGGAGCGATCGCAGCCTGACTATTTCTTCGTGGCGATAGCGCAGCCCGGCCGTGGTCACACTTCCCTCAATGTCACACGCGTTCCAATCTGGCTGCCAACACCGCGAGATCACTTGCAAGCCAGTCGTTGAAAGACACACGGCAAGCGCCGTTCCAAATCGTATAAGATGCTGACGCGCTCATCGCGCGAGGCATTCAAATGAAAGTGCTGCTGAGATCGAGTTTCCGTGCCGCCATGAGGGCGCTGATTTTCATCGCAGCATTGACGTTCTTCGCTGCAGGCGCAGCACCCGCCGTAGCGGCATCGCCCGCTCTGCACAGCGACCGGTTCCGGGTCATCTACGAGGTGCCGAAAGATCCGGCGAACCAGGCGCTCTATCAAGAGCTCAAATCAAAGCGGGTGCTGGAGAAGTTGCGCGAGTTCCTGAGCTTCATTCGCCTGCCGCGCATCCTGACGCTGAAGCTCGCCGGCTGCGACGGCGACGACAACGCCTGGTACGAGCCCGAAGATCTGACGGTCACTGTTTGCTATGAGTACCTGGAGGAAGTGCGCAAGATCGCGCCCAAGGCGGCCACGCCCGCGGGCGTGACGCCGGAGAACGCCTTTCTAGGTCCGCTGATCGAGGTGTTCCTGCACGAGGTCGGGCACGCTCTCTTTGATCAGCTGCGCATTCCGATCCTTGGCCACGAAGAAGACGCGGCGGACCAGTTCGCCGCCTTCATCATGGTGCATCTGAGTCCACCGATCGCGCGTGACGCAATGGCCGGAGTGGCGTGGATGTATGCGCAGGAGGACAAAGCCTCGAAGATCAGCCAGAGTTCTCTTGCGAACGTTCATGGCCTTGCGGGTCAGCGCTACTACAACACCCTGTGCATGGCCTATGGCGCGGAACCGGGTGTGTTCAACGACCTCATTGAAAGAAAACTGCTTCCGGAAGAGCGTGCCGAGGGCTGCGAAGATGAATACCGGCAGGTCGCCTTTGCCCTCCAAACGCTGATGCGCCGGTACATCGACATGAGCGCCCGGGATAAGGTGTTGGCCAAAGACTGGGCCGGCGGCAAGGTCCGCAAGAAGACGTCTCGAGACAGCGAGTCGAAGTGAATCCCGCAGCACCGGCCGACCCCAAAGTGCATTCTCCCGCGACTTGGTGTAGCGTGTAGATCTCATTAGCAGCATGGAGTCCCACCCGTGAAGCCGACTCGAAGCATCGCAAAATATCTCGCGCTGTATTCCGCCGCCCTTCTAATTGTTGCCTGCACGAGCCGGATGGGACCTGCTGCGAAGAACTCCGTCGACCACATCAACGCCGCCTTGGCTGCCGTATCGGAAGACGCGCAGAAATACGTTCCTGACCAGCTGGCCGGCGTTCAGAGCAAGGTCGCGGCGCTGACCGCCTCCCTGGACAAGCAGGACTACGACGCGGTGATGGCGGGTGCCCCCGCCGTATTGGCCGAGGTCAACGGGCTGACCAGCGCCGTTGCAGCCAAGAAAGACGAGATTTTGAAAGCGCTGGGCGACGAGTGGAGGGGCCTCGCCGCCGCCATACCGCAATCGGTTACAGCGGTGCAATCGCGCATCGACGCATTGTCGAAATCCAAGCATGTGCCGAAAGACGTGGATCTCGCGGCTGCCAAATCCGGACTCGCCGACGCATCCTCGGCCTGGGAGAATGCACAGACCGCGTTCAAATCGGGCAACGCCTCGGAGGCTGTGCCCCTGGCCAAAGATGCAAAGAGCAAGCTGGACTCGGCTGCAGCGGCACTGAAACTGAATTTGACTCCTGCGGCATAACGGCCGGCGAGCCCGGTTCTCGGCCGCCGGCATCGGCGGCCATCGCTAGCTTCGGGTTGATCGCCTCGCCCGAGGCTAGGGGCGGTCGAAAAAACTCAAGACTTCTTGTTGGAAGCGTCGATGATCCTTCTCAAGAATTAACGCGTGCCCTCCGTCGGGAAGCAGCACGAATCGCTTGTCCCGTGTCTTGAGCTGCGAGAAGAACGGCAAGAGATCCTCCTCTTTGGCGAAGTAGTCGTGCTCGCCAAAAATGATCATGGTGGGGACCGTAATCCGCAGCGGATCCAGAATGGGAAGATTCGCGTTGTCGACGAATGCATTCGGCGACTGAGGATCCGTCCGCAGCGCCTCCTTCGCATAAAACGCAACGACGTCCTCTTCGAACTGCGGATGAAGGGCCATCTCGCCGTCCACGAAATCACTGCGTGCGGCCGTCTCGGTGTTGATTCGGTACTGCCCCAGAGGCTTTCCCCCATTTTCGATCCTCTTGCGGACGCGCTCGCGATACTCCGCGGTTCCCTTCCATTGCGGCGCGTATAGAATCAGCTTCGCCACTCGTTCCGGATGCTGCATCGCATACAGCCCAACCCGCTGGGTACCGGCGGACCACCCGAGCAAGTCGACCTTGCTCACGCCTCGGAGCTTGGCGACGTACTCCACCGCCGCGTCGATGTCCGCGGCGGCAGACTCAACGCCCGACCAATCCTTATCTGTCTTGTCGGAATGACCATAGCCGTGAATATCAATGGCCCAGACGTCGTAGCCATTCGTGGCGAGAAAATCCATCAACGAGTAGTCGCGAATCTGCAGGTCGAAATCAGGACGCCCCGACCACGTTCCGCCGTGGACAAGAAGTGCAACCTTGCCGCTGGTCGCGAAACCTTCCAACCCTGCCTTGTGTTTTTCCCAGAGGTAAATTCGCAGACCGTCCCTTGACGCGTAGTGCGCGCTCCCTGCAATCGGGCCGGCAGCTGCGCCCGCCCAGGCGAGTGGCAGCAGAGCGAGCGCCAGGACGGCGGGTCTTAATATTTTCAACATCGCTCCGTTCCTCTCAAAGCGCCTACTCTTGCCGATAATCCTCGGGTAAGCTCAATAAGATAATAGAAGAAACAGCCGATTGGCGTCGCGCATATTTGGAGCGGCAGAAAATCGATTCCAGATTCGCATGGTCCGGCACATCGACATGTCCGTGAGGATCCACCAATTATCTGCGCTTGATGCCGTCGCGAGCCTGAACAGCGCCGTGACCGGGTTGAGCAGCGCAGAAGCCGAACGCCGCCTGCGCGAATACGGTTTCAACGAAGTGGAGAAAGTGGCCGGCGTTCCTCGGTGGCTGCGCCTCGTAAAGGAATTCATAACATTCTTTTCGCTGCTGCTGTGGGTTGCCGCCGGACTGGCTTTCTTGGCCGATTGGAGCGAGCCCGGGCAAGGCATGGCGAAAGTGGGCTGCGCCATCGTGATCGTCATTCTCGTGAGCGGACTATTCTCCTTCTGGCAGGAGTTTCGGGTCGAACAGACGCTTGAGGCGCTGCGCAAAGTTCTGCCGCAACAAGCCCGCGTATTGCGCGACGGCAAATTCATCCGGGCCCCTGCCGCGCGGTTGGTGCCCGGGGATATTGTCGATTTGGAACAGGGCGACAACATTCCCGCGGACTGCCGGCTGATCGAGGCGTTCGGCGCGCGAGTCAATAACGCGGCCGTCACCGGTGAGTCCCTGCCCAGGGCACGGGACGCCGAGGCATACAACGCAGATGATTGGATCGACAGCAAGAACATCATGCTCGCGGGCACGTCGATGGTGTCGGGCCAGGCCAAGGCCGTCGTCTTCGCCACGGGGAGGCGGACAGAATTCGGCAAGATCGCGCATCTTACCCAGACGGCGGGCGAGGAGATCTCGCCGCTGCGCAAGGAGATCGCCCACCTAAGTCGCTTGACGGCAGTCCTTGCCGTGCTGATCAGTCTGGTGTTCTTCTCGCTCGGTTGGGTGATCGGCATCCCATTCTGGAAGGACTTCATTTTCGCGATCGGCATCATCGTCGCCATGGTGCCGGAAGGGCTGCTACCGACGCTGACCCTGGCGCTCGTGCTGGCCACCCAGCGCATGGCGAAGCGCAACGTCCTGATTCGCTACTTGCCCTCGGTCGAGACCCTCGGCTCCACCACGGTCATTTGCACCGACAAGACGGGCACACTGACCCAGAACTGCATGGTGGTTCGCCAGCTTTATCTCGGTGAAATTTACGACTCGACTGCGGCAGTGGGTCAGGAACCGGGCCTCGCGAAACGTTACCGCCCTTTCTTCTTGGCGGCCCGGATGTGCGAGGATCTGAAGGAGACGGAAAAGGACGGCACGCCGGCCTTTTTGGGCGACCCGATGGAAGTCGCGCTGGTCGATATGGCGCTGCGCTTCATTGCAGATCTTCCGCGCTATCCTCGGTTGGACGAGATGCCGTTCGACGCAGACCGCATGCGGATGTTCACCATTCACCAAGCACCGGAAGGACTCGTCCTCTACTGCAAGGGCGCGCTTGAGTCAGTGCTTCCTCTCTGCCAACAGATTCTGGGCGACGAAGAGATTCAGCAACTGGGTATTGAGGCAAAGGCAAGCATCGTCCGCGCGCAGGAGGCAATGGCGCAACGGGGCCTGCGGGTGTTGGCCTTCGCCTACAGAACGCTCAACGTGGGTTACGACCCGCAAAGACTCGAGGAGAACCTGGTTTTTGCGGGGCTGGCGGGCCTGGAAGACCCCCCCAGGCCTGAAGTGCCGGACGCACTCCGTAAATGCCGGGATGCCGGGATCAAGGTCATCATGGTCACCGGCGACCACCCTCGGACCGCTGCCGCAATCGCCCGGAAAATTGGTCTGGTAAAGTCCGCCGATCCGGCGATTATCACCGGCGAGCAGCTCAGGCGCTACTCGATGCTCGAGCTTCAGCTTGCCTTGGACGCCGAGGAGGTCATCTTCGCGCGGGTCCTCGCTGACCAGAAGATGCGAATCGTGCAGGCCTTGAAGGACAAGCAGCAGATCGTGGCCGTGACCGGCGACGGCGTCAACGATGCACCGGCGCTCAAGGCTGCGCATATCGGCATCGCCATGGGCATATCCGGCACTGACGTGGCCAAGGAAGCCGCCGACATGGTTTTGCTGGACGACAACTTTGCCAGCATTGTGAGCGCCGTTGAGGAGGGACGTGCCGTATTCGAAAACATCCGAAAATTTCTCACCTACGTGCTGGTCCACAATGTTGCGGAGTTGATTCCTTACCTGGGCTTCCTGCTGCTCAAGATCCCCTTGGCGCTGACACCCGTTCAAGCGCTGTCGATCGACATGGGGTCCGACACTCTCACGGCACTAGGGCTTGGTATTGAAAAGCCCGACCCGCATATCATGCACTGTCCGCCTCGGCCGCACGGCGAGAGGCTCATGAACTGGCCCTTGGCCTTCCGTGCGTATCTCTACCTCGGCCTGATAGAGGCGGCTGGGGCCATGGCGGCCTTCTTTTTCGTGCTCAACAGCGCCGGATGGAAGTATGGGCAGAACCTGGCAGCGAATGATCCGGTGTACCTGGAGGCGACTACCGCCTGCCTGAGCGCCATCATTGTGATGCAGATCGTGAATGTGTTCCTGTGCAGGAGCCCGACCCGATCCTTGTTCGCAACCGGGCTCCGTGGCAATGCGCTGATTATCATCGGAGTGATATCGGAAATTATCATCCTTCTATTGATCGCCTACACCCCTTGGGGAAACTCCCTTCTCGGAACCGCACCGGTGGGAGAAAAGGTCTGGCGGGTCATAGTGCCCTTTGCGATAGGCATGTTCTTGTTGGAGGAGCTGCGCAAGTGGCTTGCCCGGCGCAGGCTGCTCAGGGGTTATTCCATGGGAAACCGCTGGCCAGTGTCATCTGGTGATTGACCGGGAAAGACCGCGGAAAGAACCCGCTGCTGCGCAACTCACCTGATTCGATCCGGGATAGTGCGGTGTCCAGATCCCGCAAATCGGTCATGCTGAGCCAGGGGGCGGACGTACGCTCATCGGCACGACAGCAATGCGCAGTCCAGATCTTGGTATCCGCGGGCAGGGTCGCGAGGAGTTTCCGGGTCGTCGCCCGATATTCAGCGAGGCTCGCTCCCGGCAAGAACGCGTAGAGCGTGGTGGGGTAGATGAAGTCCCCGGCAAAGAGCCGATGCGTGGCCGCATCGTACAGGGCTACCGAGCTGTGCGTATGGCCCGGCACGTGCAGGACGCGGAGCGCCCGCCCGCCGAGATCGATCGTTGCGCCGGGCTTGACCCACTCGGTCACGGGCAGCGTAGGCGGCACCAGTTTGTCGAGCATGCCAAGGAATTCATAACGCCGCGGGGTGAACCGGTCATTCGTGACATCGGCGCGGGTCTCGGGCAGATCGATCATCGCCACCGATGTGAACGGTGCAATGCCGCCGATATGATCGAAATGCAGATGCGACGGCATCACGATCACCGGCAGGTGGGTGAGGCTCGCGACCACGCCCGCGATATCGCGCGTGCCCGAGCCGGCGTCGAACAGCAGCGCCCGCCGTTCGCCGACAATGAGGTACTCATAGTTGATCTGGTAGTAGCGCGGCTCTCCGATGGCGTACGTGTTGGCATCGATGGATTGGACGGCCCAGTAGTCATCGACCATGCGCCCCTGACCGAGGTCCGGCGCCGCCGCGTTGATGACTGCGTGGGGATCCAGCGATGAGGCCAATTCGGCGAAAAGGTATGGAGCGAAGACCAGGCCGAGCGCCGCCAAAACGACGAGGGCGGCGGCCGCCCAGGCGGTTCCTTTCGCCAACCGAAGCGCCACGCTCAACCGTCACCCCGCACTTGTCGGATCGTGCATCCTGCATCGATCCGCGGCGTTGGTCAAAAGCGGTAGGTAAAGCCCAGCTTGCCCGTATCCAGGAAGGGTGTGCCGCCGTTGCTGCCCAAATCGACCCAGTGACGCTCATATGCGAGCCGCAGCGAAATTGCTTCCGATACGTCCCAGCGTGCGCCGACGCCCACTTGGAAGGCAAAGCCATTGACGGATTTGGTGGGCTGCGCCGAACCGCAAATATAGCCGTACCAGGGATCCCACCAGCAACCGCTGACCGGACGGCCATTCGGGATATTGGTGTCGATGAAACTGTAGCCGATGCCCGCCATGGCGTACGGCGTCAGCGCTTGGTCGATAAAATTGAACTGAATGTTTGCGCGGGGCGTGAATGACTGATAGGAGCCGTTCGCGCTCACTGAGGTGGAGGGCCCCGTGACGAGATTCGCCTTGTAGTCCACATTCGTCCAGTCGAACGCGAATTGCGCCTCGAGGTGTGCGCTGTAGCGGTAGCCGAACGTAAACGAAAGCCCGGTGTCCGAGTCAAGCTTGGCGTTCGTGCCGCCGTCAAAGTGCAGTGTCTTGGCGCCTTGATACACGAGATCCACGCCGGCTTCCCAAATCTGTGTGCTCTGCTGCGCAAACGCGACCGAGGATACCGCCAGGCTAGCCGCGGCAAACGACACTATTCGCACAAACGATGCTCTGTTCATAACCCACACTCCCGTTATTGACCCGACGACATTGCGGCGCCGTTGATTTCAAATCTATAAGCCTTTGGTCCGATGCAACTCCGAGGCAGGGGCATTGTCGCTGCCACGGGCATTGTCACTGCTGCAGGACCTTGTAGGACGGACACGCCCACAGCTGCATTATCCCGCCTGCCCATCGGCGAACACATGGGACTTTGGTCGCAGGCCGCGTGACTCGGCACTTTGAGCGGCAATCTACCGGCACCGACGAATCGCAGTAAGCTCGCTCTGTCATGCGCCGCATCTACATGGTTTCGAGAGCCCATGTTCGCGTTGTTGATCGCGGGCGGTATTGTCTACTTGATCCTGGGCGATCTCATGGAGGCGATACTGCTTCTCATCTTCGCCTCGCTGTCCGTTGTCATCACCATCGTCCAGGAGTCCCGCAGCGAGCGGGTGTTGGAGACTCTGCGCAACCTCGCGAGTCCGCGAGCGCTGGTGATCCGGGACGGGAACCGAGTGCAGATCGCAGGTCGTGAGGTGGTGCGCAACGACCTTGTGATCATTTCGGGGGGCGATCGGGTTGCAGCGGATGCGACCATCGTGGAAGCCAATGACCTCATGCTCGACGAGTCGCTGTTGACCGGCGAGTCTCTCCCCGTTCGCAAGGTGGCAGTGTCCGCTGCCTCTCCGGAGCCTGCGCCCGTCGCCGGTGGCGAGGACTCGCCTTACGTATTCGCCGGCACGTTGGTCGTACGCGGCAGCGCCAAGGCGCTGGTCCGCGCAACCGGCGCACACAGCGAAATGGGCAAGATCGGCAAGAATCTCCATTCGATCGAGACTGAGCAGCCGCATCTGCAGCGTCAAATGAGCTGGTTGGTCCGGGATTTTGCCGTCGTCGGTGCCCTGGCAATTCTTTGGGAATGTCGCTGCTACCGGAGGAATTTCCGCTGGTCATGACGGTTTTCATGGCCATGGGCGCCTGGCGCATCTCTCAGGCGCGCGTCTTGACGCGCCGCGCCTCGGCGATCGAGACGCTCGGTGCAACGACGGTGCTATGCACCGACAAGACCGGTACCGTTACGGAAAATCGCAAATGTCATGCGGCGTCCGCCGCGCGACCCCAATAGTCCGCTGCTGCTGCGTCGCCGAATGCTCTGGGCCCTTCTGCAGGGACTCATCGCGCTCGCAATACTCGCAGGCCTGCTCATAAGCGCGTCTCGCATGGGTATGGCAGAGACTGACCTCCGTGCGCTGGTCTTCACTTCACTAGTTCTCATCAATATGGGGCTGATACTCGTGAACCGGTCGTTCGAATCATCGCTGGTCAGGGCTCTATTGCGGCCCAATCGCGCTCTGTGGATACTTTTGGGGGGCGTTGCCATGTTGCTCGGTGTCGCCGTCTTCTGGCATCCCGCGCAATTGCTGTTTCATTTTGGGACGCTGCACTGGAACGATCTCGCAGTCTGCTTGCTCGTTGGTGCCGCCAGCTTGGTTGGATTGGAAGCTCTGAAATCGAGGTTTTTTGAGACCGCGCCCAGCCGTGCGGATTTCATCAACCCCGCATGACATTGACGTAATGCACGTCAGCGGAATCAAGGATCCCCCGTTCCTATTGCTAGCAGCCGAAATACCGTGGCGCGGGATCCGGAGACTGTAATTGAATAGGCTATCGATCCGAATGATTCTGTTCATCCTCGCGCTATCGGCGGTGCACATGGCGGCGATGCCGCCGGCCGCAGATCCGTCCCCGCACCCATTGCCGGCGGGGTCAACGATTCATGCGATCCCATCAATGGTATCCCGCACCCGGACCGCAAGATCGGACATGCTGAACGGTTTGGTGATCAGGTGGACACCGGTATCGAGTCGGCCATGGTGGACGATGGCGTTACGCGCATAGCCGGTGGTAAACAGCACCTTGAGATCCGGAATCATTCCCCGCGCTTGAGCCGCCACCTGCGCGCCCGTCATGCCTCCGGGAAGCACGACATCGGTAAACAGCAGATCTACCTTGGATTGCCGCTCGAGCAGGCTAAGCGCTGACGGCCCATCATGGGCCTCGATGACCCGGTAGCCCAATTCACGCAGTATCTCCACCGAATAAGCGCGCACATCATCGTCGTCCTCGACCACCAGAACGGTTTCTGCCGACGCGGCCTCCGGGGCCAATTTTTCGTCCTCGGGTGTTTCCGCATGCAGCGCCTCGGTCAAGCGCGGCAGATAAATTCTGACTGAGGTTCCCTGACCCAATTCCGAATAAATTTTGACGTGACCCCCGGATTGTTTGACAAATCCGTACACTTGACTCAAGCCCAGCCCGGTACCCTCGCCCACCGGCTTGGTCGTAAAGAACGGTTCGAAGGCTCGCGAGATGTCCTCCGGCGTCATTCCGACCCCGGTATCGGATACGGAAATGATGACATACGGGCCTGGCACGACTTCGGCGTCGAGTGCCGAGTAAGCGCGATCAATATCCGTGTTGGCCGTCTCGATGGTCAACTGTCCTCCCTGCGGCATCGCATCCCGGGCGTTGAGCGCGAGATTCAAAATCGCTGACTCGAGTTCCACGGGATCCACCTCGATCCTCCAGAGATCGGTGCCCCGCACGGTCAGCACCTCGGTCGCCTCGCCGAGTGTCCGATGCAGCAAATCCGCCATGCCGGACAGCAGCGCGTTCACGTCGATGGGTTTCGGGTTCAAGGGCTGGCGGCGCGAGAAGGCGAGCAGTCGCTGGGTCAAGGAGGCTGCCCGGCGCGCGCCGCTCAATGCGGTTTCAACCGCTCTTTTGACCCGCGGCGATTCTGTGACTCCCGAACGGCGTACGATATCCAGATTGCCCATGATGATCTGCAGCAGATTGTTGAAATCGTGCGCCACGCCGCCAGTGAGTTGCCCCACCACTTCCATCTTCTGCGATTGTCGCAACGCCTCCTCGTTGAGTCGAAGCTGCTGCGTGCGTTCCGCGATTTGCTGCTCTAACGTTGCATTGAATTGTCGCAATGCCTCTTCGGCGCGCCTGCGGTCTTCAATTTCCTTGAGCGCGGCCCGCGACAAGTCCACATTGTCCATCGAAATGGCGGCTTCGCTCGCGAGTGCGACCAAACCGCGCTCGGATCGATCGTTGAAGACTCCGACGGCGGAATGGCCGAAGAACAAACCGCCGAGGACGCCGCCCGACCGCGAGACGACGGGCACCGCAAGATAACTGCGCACCGGAAGGTGTCCGGCCGGCATGCCTTGATACGGCTTGTTGTGGCCGTAGCGGCTATCCTGCGTAATGTCATCGGAACGAACGATGGCCTTGCCGGCGTACGTCGGTGCGAACACCTCGGTGTTGCGTGGCATGGGGTATTTCGAGAAGGCGTCCGTGCGGACACCGGACACGGCGCACAGCACATAGCTTTCGCCCGCTTCATCGACGAGATTGTCGAAGAACGCGCCGAATTCGGCGCCGGTCAGCTCCACTCCCGCATCGGTGACGGTTTGCACCAAGCGATGTCGGTCAGTCTCGAGGGCGAGCGCCGAACCGGTGCGGTTGAGCACCTCCAATGCGCGCCGATCCTGGCGAATCTCCTCCTCGGCCTCTCGCTGCGCGGTTCGGTCGCGCAGGATTTTGATGAAGCCTACAATCGCCCCGCCGTCGGTGCGGATGGGAGTGAGTTCGCCGACCGCCCAAAACCGAGACCCATCTTTTCGGACTCGCCATCCTTCCTCACCCCCGCCCCGTCCCTTTGCGACTGCATCTTCCATCTCATGCGCGAATTCTTGGCGTTGGCGGCCTTCGGGGGTAAAAATGCGATCGAGTGTGAAGCCTCGCATCTCCTCTTCCCGCCATCCTAGGATGCGTTGCGCGCCGCGGTTCCAACTCATCACCTCGCCCGCGCGATTGGTGCTGATAATGGCAGTGTCGATGGCACCATCCACGATTTGGCGCCACTCTAATGCATTGGGTTCTTCGCTATCTCTCATAGTTAAGGACGGCGGCCTTCGCAGGCCTTGCGTCGGCAATAGTGCGGCTACGAGTTATTCTGGCGCAGTTATCTTATTGCACCAGCTAGGCGTTGGATGTAGTCGTTTGCCGACAGACGCGCGCCCTGTTGTCCTATATCTCGGGCGTGTGCGATCCATAGCCATCGTGCGGTTGTCGGCGGCGTCCTCAGGGTGTCGGTGCCTCGGCAATGGGAATGACGGCTGCAATGTGATCGATCTTTCCGACCGCCCGCGTTTGATGTCCCTTGCCGGTGGTATCGTCCAGCAGCACCACCGATCCCGGACCAAAATGGCGAACTTGCCCGTCCGAGGTGGTGACTTCCGATGCACCCTGCAGCACGATCAAGAACCAGGCTCGCGGGGCGTTGTGCCAATCCTCGACGGCGCCGGCCTTGAGACGCAATAGTGTCGCCCCGCCCTTCGCTTCCAGAACATGAATGGAACTCTCCTTGTCGCGGCCTCGGGTAAAATCGAAATGCTCTTCGCGAAAATGCGATGCGCCCGCGGCGTCGGCGTAAACATGCACGTAAGTCAACGGCGGTATCGGCTCGGCCGGATCCGCGGGCAGCGCGCGCTGGCAGAAGATACCGAGCAGCATCACGAGGATGATGCGGCGAAGGGGCTTATTCATGGCATTTTCCTTGGCTTATTCTCAACCGCGTCGATGAAAGGCAACTCGCTGTTGCTTCATGGCGGCGTCCGCCGCCATCAAGCCGCCCTGCATGGCGCCGGCATAACCGCCGGACATCGTGTAGGCCGAACTCAGCCACAAGCCTTCGATGGGCGTCGCGGCGGTGGGTGGACGGGAGAACAGCCGCGACGGTGTTGGACGAAACCCGTACACCTCGCCGGCCGGCGTGCCCAGCCACTGATGCATTGTACGTGAGGTCGAGATCTCTCGCTGCGACACGGCGCTGCGCAGTCCCGGATAGCGGCGATCCACATCGGCGACGAGGGCGTCGATCCACTGTTGCCGCCGGGTGCGTTCAGTCGCCTCGTCCAGTTCTTGCCACCACGCCAGTCGGTCGACGCCGGTGATCGACAGAGAATACAGATCGTCGCGATTGCGCAGCCCCGTAGCGAGCCGGCCATAGTCAGCCAGCACGTACGGTGGCACCCGATGCGTCGGCGCTGCGCCGAATACGGCCGCGGCTTTTGGGAAATGCGCAAAGCGCGCCATGGAATCGGGGTAGATGAACGTCGAATAGGCACTCACGCCGAAGTCTGCAGCCGGACGCGTCAACCCTAGCGACACCGTGAAGAGCGAGATCGACCGCTCGAACCGCTCGTACTGTCTGGCGAATACGCCCCGGGCCTCTGCCGGCAGCATCTCGGCGATGGCCGAGGGTGAAGCGTTGCCGAGTATGATCGGCGCGCGCGCTTCGTGCGGCGTGCCCGCGCCGTCTGCGTAGACCACGCCGGATGCACGTTTCGCGGCGTCAATCGCGATCGACCTGACCTCGCTCGTTGGCTGCACGGTGCCCCCACGATCCTGGACATGCTTGACGAGCGCCGCCGTCAGCGCGCTGGAGCCGCCTTTGAAATAGTACGATCCGGCTTCGACATAGCGTGTCCAGACTCCGAGGTAGAGTAAGTAGGAAAGCCTGCTCGGATCGTCATCGAAGTAGGCAATCGGAGCGCCCAACACGAATTTTGGAATCTCGTCGTCGCCAAATACGGCCTCCAGCCGTTGATGCAGCGTTCGCCGGCTATGTATCAAGAGTTCGATCAAACGCCCGGACAGGATGAGCCCGGCGAGAACGACCGGTCCGCGCGCGCCCAACTCTTCCAGGTCATGAAGCGACTGATATAAGTGCTTTGCCTCTTTGAAGAACCGTTGCAACGCCCGTCGCGATTTCGGCATTGCGCGGACCAGCGCCTCGCGAGCGGCATCGAGTCCGTGCGGCAGGCGGATCGTCGGCAACATGACCCCGCGGGCCTCGTAGAAGATGTCGGTCGTGATCGGTTCGACGCAGCCCGTCAGCCCCAGTCTCGCCATGGGTCCATGGGCGCCGTAAACCGTGTCCCCATCGGTCTCATGCAGTGACGCTTCGATCGTCAGAGCGCCATGACGATAGACCGTCGCCGCACCACCGAAGGAGGCCTGGCGTTCCAGCACCAGGACACGCTTGCCGCGGTTGGCGATCGCCGCAGCGGCGGTCAGGCCACCGAGACCCGAGCCAATGACAATCGCGTCCCATTGATCGCTTTCGGTCACTTGGGATCCCTTCTCAGCTGCGCGGCAGGCGCCGTGCGCGCACCGGCCAAGATCCTGGATTGATCGTGAGCCCCACAATCCGGCCACGCGCATCGCGGTCGAGATGCACGCGATCACCGCGTGGTGTGTCGAGCTCGAATTCGTCAATCCCGACCGCTCTTAGAGATACCCATTGGTTCAGCGGCAGGTAAACGCTTTCTTGCCCGGTTACGCCCACCTCAAGACCCGCGCCGGCACGTCTCACTTCGGCGATTACCCCCGGCGCGAACTCATATCGCCCAACGTAGGTGTTGGTCGCAGCAGCCGTGAGGGCAGTATCAACACGCGGCGGAGGGGCGGTGAGTTCCGGCGCGCTCGCGAGAATGGCGTCCCACGCGACTTCCGATGCCAGCGTCCCGAGATCGGCCGTGCCAAATTTCGCGTTCTTGACCTCACCGGTGGTCACCGCAAACAACGTGTCCCCATCGACCTCCGTGCCAAAGGGCTGAATCGCACGCGCCATGGAGTTATGCACCTGAACTGCCAGCCGCTGCAGTGCCCAGTAGGGAAGTGCCTGATTCGTGACGACCACCGAGATCGTGGTATTGGCCGTCGGTCCAGAGTGCTTCCCCGCATCAGCATCGCCCAGCTTCGCCTCCGAGAGCGCCGCGAGATGCGAGGACAGCGCTTGAGCGATGGCGCTGCACCCGCCCGCGACAGGGTGCGAACAGCGCAACATCCGGCCGCCTCGATCGACAATCGATCCGAACGCGTTTACCACGGTAACCACCAGCACCTTGACGTCCCCCACCTGACGAAAAGCCGCACCCTGTCCCGAGTGCTGTCGTTCGCCGAGGTAGCCGCCCTGCATCGCGAAACGTCCTGCTCCGCGCGCGCCGAGGGGAAACCAGCCGCTGCGCGCGGCATCAAGCGCGGCGCGAGCGAGCCGCTCATCCGGCGTGATGGCATTGAATCGCCGCCCGCCCAGGTCGAAGATGATCGCGCCGGGGACCACGGCAATATTGTGCCAGTCGCCGGGGGCGGACATCTTTTCCTTGAGCGCATTCGCAACGGCGGTCGCCGCTTCGAGGCCGTAGGAAGAACCGCCTGCCAGCGTAATCGCGTGGACAAAAGGCTCGTCATACGCCAGCCGCAATGCGTCTGTATTTACCGTGCCGGGCGCGCCGCCGCGCACATCAACCGCAGCCATGACCGGCTTGCGGAACACAAGTACGGTCGCCCCCGTGGGCCCTTCTTCATACTCGGCAACGCCGATCTGCACTGCAGGGAAATCAAAGTTGAGCGCCGTGCCCTCGAGCGTTACGCGCGGTACGGGTAACGGCTCGACAGGCCGCGCATCGGGCTGAACCCCGGTGGCGGCGATGGCCTGGAGGGCAGCCGCAAGCAGAACAGCACCCATATGTACCATACGCATTGGGTAAGCCTAGCGCATCCGCGCGAGCGGGACACCCCGCGACCCGGTGCGTGCGATAACATACCTTCGGACCACGGAGCTGAAAAGTATCGCCGGGGAACACCCATGCGCTTGCTACGGCTTAGCGAAGTCGAAATCGGCTCACACGACCGCGTCTTCCGCCACCCGCGCCTGCGGGCATCGATCCTATGGCTGGCTGGGTTCTGCGGGGCCTCAGCCATGTTTTTGTCCGCCCTCGCCGGGAAATGGAAGCCCGGCTACATTGTTAGCGCAGCGCTACTGCCGTTTCTGCTTCTGACCTTGAGATTCGTGACCGCGCGCTTCCACCACTCCAATTGGCTGGTGCGGGCGAACGAGGCGGGGGTTTTCGGGCAGTTTCGTTCCTATCTCAACTATCCACTGTCCCCCGATGAACCCACGGTCGTCTTCATCCCATATGGCGAAATCTTATCGGCGCGCCTGGTCCGCGAGCGCGTCGAGACCCCCGATCAGTCGCACCCGGACGCCTCGCAAACTCAATATCTGCGGTATATCGAACTGGAATTGTCGGGCGACGCCGCCGCGCTCGCGGACGCTCTGCAGACGGAGCGGTCGGAGAAGGCTCCGGTGGCGAAGCATTGGTACGGTAGCAGCTCGACGCTTTACCCCTCAGCCGCGAAGATCAACAGAAGCAATTGCGCGACCTCGCGGGCCGCGGGCAGGTCATCACCGCCATCTACATCGCGCGGAAACTGCACGGCTGCAGCCTGGTGGAGGCGAAGGAAATGGTGGAGAGGCTGAGCGAGGCCGCGTAAAGCCGCGACGGGAAGTCTGCGCAATCATCTTTGGGCTCGGTGTTGACAAATGCCCAGGCCTCTCGCCATACTTCACCACATAGTGAAGTATTGAGGTGGAGGGACGATCCATGCGGACAAGAAGTTGGGCGGATGGCCCGGCATGTGCACTGGCAATCCTCACTTGCGCGATCGGTTCAGCCGGCGCCGACGATGCGAAGGCCACCTACCCGTCCATGGCTCCCATCGGGCAATACCGGGTGGCGAGCCCGGCCGAGGAGATCGCGCTGGCGCGGAGCGCCGCGCCCACTTCCATCGCCGGCGAGGCCGGTGTCTTGATACTCGGCAATCGTGGATACGAAACGGCGGCCGGGGGCAAGAACGGCTTCGTCTGTCTGGTCGAGCGGTCCTGGGCTGCAGGCTTGAGCGATCCCGAATTCTGGAATCCCAAGCTTCGCGCACCCATATGCTTGAACCCCGCTGCGGTGCGCAGCGTTCTTCCCGCCTATCTCGAAAGAACTGAGTGGGTGCTCGCCGGCGTTTCCAAGCCCGACATCATCGCTCGCACCAAGGCCGCGCTGGCGGCAAATACCCTCCTCATGCCGGAGCCGGGTGCGATGAGTTACATGCTGTCTAAGCAGGGCTACCTGTCTGATGCCGGTGGCCACTGGCATCCGCATCTCATGTTCTACATTGCCCATTCCGACAGCGCCGCCTGGGGCGCCAATCAGGACGGCTCCCCGATATTTGCCTCGCAGGGCGATCCGGAACCCGTCACGACGTTCTATGTTCCCGTGACCATGTGGTCCGATGGAACGCCCTCGGCCGTAGCGAAGCAGCAAGCGCGCGGGACACCTCCGCCATATGCCGGCAGCCTTTAGGCGACCTCCCGGCGTGCGGGCGCGGCTAGGGAATGTTCGCCGTCGTCTGGTCCGCCGTGACCATGATGCCGGTTTTGACCGGACTGAACGTCACGGCCGGGTCTGCCTGGCCCAGCATGTCTTGCGCAGCCTGACAGGTTAGCGCCAGCGTATCAGGTGCCGTCACATTGCCGCTATAGAGATACACGCCGGGCGTGCATCCGCTCGCCAGCGTGCTCATGATCTGGCCCTGGATGGCTCCGAGAGTGATGTCCAACGTGAATTGGTAGTAGTACGGCGGCATCGACATTGCATCCGGAACCTTCGAGGCCAGCGGCTGGTCGGGATCGTCGCTCGCAGCACTGGGATTTCAGGGTTTATGAATCAATCACTCACAGCGTCCTGCCGCTCGAATCGATATAATGTGCGGAAAGCCAAGCTGTTTCGTCGGACACTCAAACGGAGACCTCCATGTTGAAGATCTTTCACGCACCGCGCACGCGGTCACATCGCATCGTCTGGCTGTGCGAGGAAATGGGCCTGCCCTACGAAATCGCGGCGGTGAAATTCGCCGACCCGTCGCCGGAATTGCTGGCGGTCAATCCCCTCAAATCACTGCCCGCGTTGCAGGATGACGACGTCACCATGATCGAGTCGATCGCCATGATGCTCTACATCATGGGACGTTATGGGCCCACCGATCTTCAATTGCAGCCCAGTGACCCGAATTACGCCAGATACCTGCAATTTCTGCTGTTCGGCGAAGCCGGTTTGGCGATGTATGGCAATCCGCTGGTGGCGACGAAATTCTTCGCGCCCGAAGACAAACGCGTCAATTGGACCAGCGACTACCTCAAAGCCACATTCGCGAAGCGGCTGAACTTTGTCGAAGATCATTTCGGAGACTCGCCCTACCTCATCGGCGATCGCTTCACCGCAGCGGACATTTCCGTCGGCTACACCATAGGCATTGCCGGCTTCGCCGGCGATATTGAACTATCGCCCAAACTGCAGGCCTATCACGACCGGCTGAAGGCACGGCCTGCCTACCAGCGTGCCGTAAGTTCAATTTGACCGAGTGGGTCCAAACCTCCTGCCGTCCTAGTTGGTGCAGTTGGTGTGACCTTCGCCCGCCGCAGATATGGCGCCACGAGTGACTGACGTCGGGGAATTGCAGGAGATGTCGGGTTGACCGTTGCCGGTCACTGTCAACGCAGGCCCCTTGAAGGTCGCGCTCGACAGATCACCGATATAGACCCCATTTCCTGAATTGCGTGTTACCACCGGCGGGATCGACGAGCCGTTGGTTAGAAATCCCATCTGAATGGTTGCGGCCGTCGACACATCCAGGTGAATCCCGTCCCCGGAATTATTCTTGACCATGCATCCCGCACAGGTGAGCTCGGCGCCCTGAGTAACGAGAATGCCAGAGCCATTGTTCGCGACTGTCGATGGGGTTACCGTGGGAATCGGCACGGACCCCGGATCGGCAATGCCCAACGTCACCCGACCACCCCTTCGAATAACCACTCCCACCGGGTTCGCCTGAACCAAGACACCAGCCGCGACGACGTCGCCAAAAGCGAAAATGCCGTCCGAGGTCCCGTTTTGAATCACTCCACCGACAATGAGCGCCGATGCCAGGTTGTAAACCCCGACACCGTCAGCACCGCCCTGAATCGTATTTCCGACCAGCGTGCACCGGGAAATCTGCTCACAGTCGACCGCGTCGAAGTTGATGCTGTTCAGACCGTCAATCGTCATCCCGGTGATCGTGACCTGCGAGTTTCGTATGTCGATGACGTCGGCAGCGCCACCGGACGCATCCGTGATGGATGCTCCATTGCTCCCGGCGATCGTCAACAGCTCCATATCCTTGATCAAGAGATTCTCGCGGCATGCGCCCGACACGTTGATGGTGGCCGGCCCATGCGTCTCGGAGTATTGCAGCGACTTGAGCGCGGCGCCAATCGTGCTGAATCCTCCCTTTCCTCCGCAATTGACCCACACGGTGCCCGCCTCCGCCGCTGATCCCATGAGCAGCAGCAAGGCAGACGCAATGAACCATTTCTTGATGCCGACGGCTAACATGATCTCTCCTTGCAGCGGATACAAAATGCGTTCTGCGCTCGCAACCCGAACACATCGTAGTGATTGACGATGTCGGCAAGTACTCGAACCCAATTCGTATAGGAAAGTGATACCGGCGGTTTCGCGAAACGATACGTCCGCGGTGAATGCCCTGACACAACATAATCACTTTCAATTCCTCGAATCCATCTCAACATCTTCAAGTCCGGGACGCCGTACCTTGATAGGCTCGCCGCTCGCTGGCATGTTTTTGGGTACGAGAACCGCGGGAGACGGCAATTCCTAAGAAGACCAAAGACGGTAAATCTACGAGACCTCGCCTTGAATCAGGCGGGCCCACTCCGCCACCGCTGAGTGAGGAACTCATCGCCCAACTCCAAGGCGCCGTCAGGGCAGCGCAGCGCAAGAGAGTCCCGCCGGCTGGGCAGTCTCGCGATTCGAGCACAACCAAAATTTAGCGGCCCGCTCGCCGGCGCGCTCGTAAAGCACATGGGACACACCCGGCCGCGGTGCTGCAGCGCGGGCGGAACCCACTAGGCATTTCTGCTTTCTTGCGAGTAGAGTTCCGCTCGAAGGATCTTGCTCGCACGGGTGTTTCATGGATCGAAGGGCACTGTCGACAATAGCGGTGTTGGCAACTGCCTTCGCCGTTAATCAGTATCAACCCATCGGTAATGACGCCGCCGCAGGGCATACCGGGCTGGCCGGCGCACAAACCGAGCATCATCAAACGCGAATGGAAAAGCCGTCCGCGGCGGCCATGCCGGATCCCGATGCCTGCGGCATCGGCGCGGTATGCGATGCCTTGATTCCGTATCGCGAGACCGGCCCCTGGACCGCATCCTGCGCTTGGTTCGGGACGCAGGGTCAGCCGAGCCCCAACCGCTCCGAATCGGTGCGCTTGAATTCCAACGTTCCCGAAACACTCGGCGCAGAGCCGGCCGATTGGTGCCTGCCCAGTGAGCCGACACCTACGCTCAACTTTCTGGTCGTCATGGTGCCGGACCCTGTTACCACCCACCTTGCGCTCTACTTCGACCGGACGATTGAAGCGCTGGAAGCGGCGGCGCAGCAGCACAGCCTGTTTCTCGATCGATATTGGCTGCCGTGGCCGGTTCCGGGGGGCGCGACTCCGCCGGGCGACACCGCCCAAGACTTTCGCGTCACCGCAATTTTGAACGCCTTCCGGCTGGGACAGCCGGGGGTGATGATCTTCAGCGCGCACGACATAGAGACCTGCCCCGCCGTCGGATCGGGAGGCTCTTGCGTGACCTACGCATTCCTGGTGAGCGAATCACCGAC
Source organism: uncultured Gammaproteobacteria bacterium (assembly GCA_963811115.1). Lineage (GTDB taxonomy): Bacteria > Pseudomonadota > Gammaproteobacteria > Steroidobacterales > Steroidobacteraceae > Bog-1198. The sequence continues at coordinate 85,085 of CAWEQB010000012.1, read as the reverse complement.
TTCCGGGATCAACAAGATTCAGTTTGCAAATGCGGTCCGCTACGCCGGGGTGCTGAGTCATTCCCCCGCACCCGCCGTGCATGTGGTCGGACCGTTCTTCTCCGGATCGACACCGTCGGCCATAGCACTCGCCAAGAACCTGCCTCCGGGTGGCGCGCAGCTCGACTTTGTTTCCGGCACGATGACCAGTCGCGTGCAGTCCTCTTTACTTCGCGCCAACGTCAAATTCAAGCAGACCTTGCATGACGATTCGCAAGCTCAGGATTTCATGCTTGAGTTTTTGCACAGCCGCGGCCTGACGAAGGCCGGCGGGAATGTTGCGATCCTCCAAGAAGACGAAACACGCTATGGCAATACGGATCCCAGGCTGGAGGCCGGCAACAAGTATCCGAAAGTGCGCTACATCAAGTTTCCACGCGAGCTGTCGCGCTTGCGCAATGCCACCCCAGACAGTTCAGCGGCCGCGACCACGGCACCTTCCCAATATCTAACGGCTCCGTCGGATGAAATCTCGTGGAACTGGAAAGATGCCGCCAAGGACGAGGACAGCGTACCGGCATTTTCCGGCCAACAGGGGCCGCTTTCGCAACAGGCGGTTCTATTGTCCATTGCTGACATCATCCGCCAGCAAAACATCAAGTACATCGGCATTGCCGCCACGGACATCTTTGACATTCTTTTTCTGAGCAAATTCTTGAAGATTGCCGCGCCAAACACGCGGGTCTTCGTGCTTGATTCCGATTTATTGATGGTCAAGGCGAGCGCCGCGGGTCGCGAGCTGGAGGGCACTCTGACGGTGACCACCTATCCATTGCTGGCGCGCAATGCGGATTGGACGCACCACGATGGACGTCAGCAATCGATCGACGTTTTTCCGAGCCGCATCACGCAAGGCGTATACAACGCCGTCCTGTTTCAACTCGATCCCAAGAAGTTGCGCGAATACTCGGACCCGCTATTCGGCTCTTCGGAGGGCGCGGCCAACGACCGGCCGCCGCTCTGGTTGACCATGGTGGGTCGAACCGGATTCTGGGCGGTGGGCCGGGAGAAAAACTCGTCGTTCGATGAGCAAAAGGCGCCGAGCCCCCTGCCTGCGCCCGCACTCGCGTCCAACGTTCCCGACAAGCTGACATTCGATCCTCCTGACGGCACCTCGCTATTGCTGCAGGCTGTCCTGCTCATATGGGCGAGCATTCATCTGAGCGGCCTGCTTTTCGCCAAGAGAGCCAAGTATTCCTGGTTCCGGCAATTTCATATCAGAAGCGTGACGGCACACTCCACGCACGCACAACACCAGACGTACTACCTGTATTGCGGCACGCTCGTGCTGGGCGCCATGCTCCAGTTGATCGCCATATCAGCTTTCTGTTTATCGCTGCATGGCAGGATCGCGCTCCACGGTCCGGACTGGTTCCCCTACTTGTTCCCGGTGTTCTATGTTTCCGCGGCGATGGTCGGTGTGGCGCTGACCGGATACGCCGTTTGGATCGCGGGCCAACCCGTCTTGAAGGCCGTGTCGAGGAGGTACTTGCTGCCTTCGTTGATTTTCTATGCGGCGATCATTCTGCTCTGGTCATACCTCAACTCGCGGCCCGGCGGAGACGGCATGTTCTTCGCGCTGCGCGCAATTTCGTTCAGCAACGAAGTCTCTCCCCTGTTGCCGATCGAATTGCTATTGTTCATGTACTACCTGTGGGCGTGGACATTCATCCGCAAAGTCAGGCTGTCCGAAAGCAAGCAGGTGGAGATTCCGACATTGGACCTTCTCGGTCCCGCGGGCCACGGGCTTGAGGGCTACTTGATCGACCTGCGCACCGCCACCGACGATGTCGTTTTCAACCCGCAGATTGCGAGGGCGGTCACGGTGGGATTCGCCGCAGTGATCTTGTTCGTGCTGCGCCCCTGGGAAACCCTGCGCAGCGTCGAAGGCGGCTATTACGATCTGCTGGTCATTCTGCTGGTCCTTTGCGTTTGCCTCATCATCGTGCTGGTTTGGGGCAGATACTTGTACATTTGGAACCGGCTGAGACGCATATTGCGCGGCCTCGAGCGCACTCCATTGCGCTGGGCGTTCAGCCGCTTTCCCAACACGTATGCCTGGTCGCCTCTCTGGTACGAGGACGCGGAACGGCGCGCGTACGCCATTTCGGCGCGGTCGGTGGAATCCTTCCAAGCGCTGGTCGCCCGCGGAGGTTTCGGCGAACACGGACCTCCCCTCCGCGAGGAGATGACCCGGGCATTTCAGCGCGTCGTGGCCTTTGACACCGACGATGCCGATGAAAATCAACGATCCGCGGCGGTGCACGAATTGCAGGAAATTTTCGGGCGAACGACGCGGCGTATCCTGGATCACGATTTGCGGGATCGATGGCTCGAGGACGGCGGATCCGACACCCTGGACAAGACCGACAATTCGGCGGCCAAGAAGCAGGCAGATCGCGTCTATCAGTGCAGGTTGCTCGCCGAAGAATTCGTCGCGCTTCGGTTCGTCGGCTTGATTCATTATCAATCCGCGCAACTCAAGAACCTGGTTGGCCTTCTCGGCATCGGCTTCATCGTCGCCGTGCTGGCCGTTGGGTCGTATCCCTTTCTCGCCGCGCGGCAGTGCGTGTGGAGTCTCGCCGCCGTTTTCGTGGTATTCGGTGCCGCGGTCATCGTCAGTTTTGCGCAGATGGACCGGGACGCGATTTTGAGCAGGCTCAATGGAACCGTGGCAGGACATCTGGACTGGAGTTTCTATCTGCGTGCATTGTCCTACGGTGGCTTGCCTCTGTTGACTCTGTTAGCGTCGCAGTTTCCGTCTTTCGGGCGCTCCCTCCTCACGTGGCTGGAGCCCGCATTGAATGCATTGCACTGATTGCCAACGAACACTTCAAGGATGAACTGTCATGAAAACTCTAATCACCGCGATCTTGGCTGCCGTTCTGCTGTCGACATCGAGCGTGTGGGCTTGGGATGGCGAGGGCCATATGCAGGTGGCTGAAATTGCGTGGAAGCATCTCACCGCCGAGAGCCGGGCGCGCGTTTCGACGCTGCTCAAGCTCAATCCGGAGTATCAGTCCTGGATTGCCAAGGTGCCGGCGGCGAAGCGCATGCAAGTGGCGTTCGTGATGGCCGCGACCTGGCCTGATTTCATCAAGACGAAGGCAGCGGGATATACCAACGATACCGACACGCCGCCGCCGGGTCCGGCCTCGTCGCAAAATATCGGCTACGCCGATCATTTGATGCATCGCTATTGGCATTTTATCGACACGCCGTTCTCGACCGACGGCACGGCGCTGGTGCAGCCGGTGGCTCCGAACGCCAGGACACAAATTGAGCTGTTTACGGCTGCCATTGCGAGTCCTGATGTGAGCGACAATATCAAGTCCTACGACTTGGTTTGGCTGGAGCATCTGGTCGGCGATGTGCATCAACCGCTGCATGCGACCTCGCGCTTTTCCGCGGATCTCCCCATGGGGGATCGGGGCGGAAATTCGGTCGTCCTGTGCGCCAACCCCTGCAAGAGCAAGAGCGAGCTGCACGCCTTTTGGGACAACGTTCTTGGCACCAGCAAGAGTCCGACCACGGCCATCACGGCGGCGGACAAGCTGGCCGCGCCGCCGGCGACGGGTGCGGCCATCGCCGATGACCAGGTGTGGATCACGGAGAGCTTCAAAACCGCCAAGCAATTCGTGTACGCATCGCCGGTGGGTCCGGGTGCCGGTCCCTACACCTTGAATGCGGCCTATAAGTCGCAGGCCAAGACCGAGGCGAAGGCCCGAATCGAGTTGGCGGGCGTTCGGCTTGCCAATCTCATCAATGCCAATTTGAAATAGCGACGCCTTGCTCACGGGATGGGCCACAGCGACTGGGGAATATTCGCGAGTTCGCGTCGATTCTTGGTGTCCTTCTTGGTGAGGCCCATCAGCTGGCCGGGCGCCAAATCGCCCACGACCCCAAAGCGGATGGACAGGTGCGCCACATTACTGATGTCGGTTGACGTGTTTGTGTAGAAATCGCGCACCGTCACCGTGCGATTGCCGTCGGGGCCGGTGATATCGGTGACTTCGGCATTGAACTTCAATTGGAATTCCACCTTGCCGGGCGCCGACACTAGTTCGAGACATTCGGCCAACAATAGAATCAAGAATCGATTGAGCGAATAGGCCTTGCCGAAATGCTTTTCTCGAACCACCAGAACGACCCGGGCCACATCCTTGCGCAGGGTGTCGAGCATCGCGTCCTGTACTCTGGGATTGACCGCCAGGGTCTCGAGGATTGCCACGTAGGCGTGTTGCAGTGATGCAAATTCGCCGGCTTGCGAAGTGCCGCTGGTCCAGGTGCGCGTCGCGGCGTGTTGTTGTTCCGCCAATAAGAGATCGGCATGAACTTCTTTGAAGGCCGCCTGCACCCCGGGAAAGGTGAACAGGTCCTTCAGGATCTCCAAGGGATGCAATTGCGGGTATACGCAACGCAGCGCATCCTGCAATGCGCCATCTCCTCCGCCCAGGACCACGATGGTCGGCGCGGATTTGAAGCCGCATGATTTTTGCGATAGCCCGTCGTTCTCCCAGAAACGCGGCCCGCTGATTGTTTTGCGTGGCTGACCGGGTGTGAGCGACAAGGGTTCCTCCCAGGTCACGCGTTCCGGTCCAAAACCCGCCGCCAGAATGATGAACTTGGGATTGATGGATTCTTGGGTCTTGGCTCCGCTCGGCCAGCTGTCCCCGTCGAAGCGCAAGGTGCCCGGCCCCGGCATCCAGAACCACTGCTGCCGCCGCCACGCCTTCACCGCACGCAGCGCGGCCTTCGGATCAACCTTGGTCAGTACCGAGAGCTTGCTTCCCGGCGCCCGGACCCAGGCGTCGAGTTGACCCTGCCAGTCGCGAGCCAATTGTTTCGCGGTCAAAGGGTCTGTCGAGTTGATCGCGAGTCCCGCGTGAACTGCCGTGTTCCAGTGATGCAGAAGCGAGGTGGCGGGCGGTGCGAAATGTTGGTCCGCGTGTATGTCCCAGGGCCACTCATACATATAGGGTCCCACATACCGCGTTTTGACATCGGCCTGCAGCCCAAAGGGTTCACTCGCCGTATCGATCAGCAGCGAACGGCAACCCACCGTGCTGGCCTGCCGGGCCGCGGACACGCCGGCTGCACCGGCACCAATGATCAACAGCTCATCGCCCGGATTCACCAAACTCGCCGCGATCAAATCCCGCACCAAGGTGGCACCGCGAATGACCTGGTCCCGCAAGCTGACATGCGACAAACCGGTCGACAGATCGAACATGTTCGGTGCGACCTTGTAAGCCAGGACCGCGAGCGAGTTGATCATGGCAACTCCGGCCCATCCTGAGGGTTGGCGCCGAAGGCGTTGGCCAGCGCGTCATCCAGGCCTTTCTCGTCCAAGGCGAACAGCACGGGATGCGCGAGAACTTGCGCCAGTCCGCCGGGTCCGCCGCCGTCACCCTCACCGGGCGGCGGCGGAACGGGCGGGTCGTCTCCCGATCCCCCGTCGCGGCGCAGGATCTTGGGATCCGCGGGCAAACTGCCCGCAAATCGCCATCGGCACGTATCGGTCTCCTTCGGCATTTCGCTGTTTGGGTCCATGGAGCCTTGCACCACGCCGATGCTCTCGAGATCACGCAAGGTCTTTTTGAGTTCTTGGACGGATTTAGGCCTGTAAAACTCCTGGTGCGCTTCGCGCTTGATGGTCGCCTCAAGCCAGGAGTACAGGTCGCTCGCCGACGCGGCGTCCTGGTAAACCGGGCGGGCGGCTTGCAGATATGCCAGCCTCGCGAGAATCCGGTAGATGTAGTTCTGGCTCGCCATCCTAGATAGTAAGATAGGGCCAAACGCACGCGAGTGCTATCGCCACAAGGACCGTCAGCGCATGGCTGCCATTGATCCTTCAAGAATGGACCCCGATGCGGCGGCCGCCCATCAGCTCCTATCGGAATTGCGCACCCGAATAACGACGCAGCCCCTGCCCTATCAGTACGGCAGCGAGTCGCGCGCGTTGGAAAGCTTGTGGGAGGTTTTCGGTCAAGCCCGGGAAGCCATGAAGACCAATCCCGGCTGCGTGCAATTTTCGACGGCAGTGACGCACTTGCTCAACATGTATTTGCGCCCGGTAACCGCGAAATGGGATCGCGCGCATTTTGACGGACGGTTGGATTCGCGCGACGGCGCGGACGAGTTCCGGGCCGATCTTGCGGATGTGCAACTCGAGCTGCGAAAGTTCGCAGTCGACATGCAGATGATGGCGTACGGTACCGCCACACCGGACGAATTGACCCCGCCCGCCATGGCGGCGGAGGACCTGCGCGAGATAAGCGCCGATGTGGAGTTCGGTCTCGACAAGGGACTGTCGATCCCGGACGAGATCGTCAATGACATCAATGGCGACGAGCGCCGGGCCGTCGGCACGCGCCGCGACCGCCAGGGCATCGCCACGTCCGAGGGTATGAACGCCGCGGGCCTGGCCTTGTCGGGCGGCGGCATCCGCTCCGCCACCTTTTGCTTGGGAGTCGCGCAGGTGCTGGCCGAGCGCGGCTTGCTCAAGGACGTTGATTTCTTATCGACGGTGTCCGGCGGCGGCTATACGGGCAGCTTCTTGACCGCAAGATTGGGGGCGGGCGGATCTCAACAAGAGGTTGCGGGACCCTATGGGCCGGATCCCGAGCCCATCCGCTACTTGCGCCATCATGCGAAGTACCTGACGGCCGCTGATCTGAAAGAAGGCTGGACGTTGGCCACCAGCACCTTTGCCGGCATGCTGCTGAATTGGAGCGCACCGGTGCTGCTCATCGTGCTGGCGGCGTTGGCCGCCCGGCTCGCATACATCGCCATTCCCGATCCGTCCTTCTGGCAGCGCCTCTGGCCGATCGCGCTCTCGGTGTCCGCGCTGCTGACGTTGATTTCTCTCGTGGCCTTCGGCGCACTGATGCGCCAGAAGAGAAAGGTTGCGGTGTTTGGCGGTGCGCTGCTGGCACTGTTGATGGCACTGACCGTGGCCATTGGAATGGCATGGCTGCTCACTGGGTGCTATGAGGGCTGGGGCCGCTGGGAGCATGTGCCGCATGACTGGGGCCTGTCGGGATTCATTGCCGCGCTCAGCGTGGCAGGTCCGGCCGTTCTGTGGTTCGTCCCCATCTTCAAGACCCCGGCTTTCCGGCGCATTGCCCTGAAGGTCATGTTGCTGGCGGCGGGCATTGCCGTGCCGCTGCTGAGTCTGCTGTTGTTCTTCACCGTGTACACGGCCGGCGTTCGGCACCTCGATGGTCAATTGCCGTGGTGGAATGCCTATCACTATTCCAATGGCATGGGGGTGCTGGCGATATTGGCCCTCGCGCTCACCGGGGTGGCGGTATTCATTCTCAATATCAATCTGACGGGTCCGCATCGCTTCTACCGGGATCGGCTGGCCGCGGCCTTCGTCAAAAAATCCGACGACGATGAGGACTCGGTGGCACTGGAAGATGTCAATCCGACCGGGCTCGCGCCCTATCACCTGGTCAATACCACCGTGAATTTGCCGTCCAGCCATAACTCCGCGCTGCGGGATCGCAAGGCGGATTTTTTCCTGTTTTCCAAACAGTGGTGCGGCTCGCCGGTCGTGGGCTTTCACAGGACCAGCGCGTGGAAAATGAATGTCGCCAAGCCGGACCTCGCGACGGCGATGGCGGTATCCGGCGCCGCCGCCTCCTCGCATATGGGCCTGGGTTCCATGCCCACCCTGGTGGCGCTCCTGACCTTCTTGAATGTTCGGCTCGGCTTCTGGATCCGGCGCCCCGGATACAACCGCTTTCCGCAAGTGCCCGGGTTTACCTGCTTGATGCGGGAAATGACTGGGATCGGCATGTCGGAAGAGCGCGCCTGGCTCAATCTATCGGACGGGGGCCACATCGAGAACATGGGGGCCTATGAGTTGCTGCGGCGCCGTTGCAAGTACATCATATGCGTGGATGGCGAAGCCGATCCCGCATTCACGTTTGGCGGCTTCATGACGCTGAAGCGCCATGCACAGCTCGATTTTGGCGTGCGCATAGAACCGCACCTGGATGTCATCCGCCCCGACGCCGAAAGCACCCACAGTCAGGCGCATGCGACGTTGTGCCGGATCCACTACCCCAAGGCCGCCGATGGGCGGCCTGCCGCGACCGGCTTGTTTTTATATCTGAAGCTGTCCGTCACGGGGAACGAATCGGAATTGATTCGGCGCTATCGCACCATCTGCCCCGATTTTCCGCATCAGTCGACACTCGATCAGTTCTTCGGCGAGGAGCAGTTCGAGGCGTACCGTGAGCTCGGCGTCCACGTTGCCGAGGGCTTGTTCTCCTATGCGCTGATGAACGGCGCCGCCTCGCCCGCCGGCATTCCCGAGTGGTTCAATACATTGGCCGGCAACCTGCTCGAGACGGGCGTCGCGTAAGATTATCGGCCGCGAGGGTAAGCACATGCTGAAAGTGATGGACGCATTGCGACTCTACGTACTGTGGTCCCCGACCGCCCAAGGTCCTGCCGCGGCGGGCGCGCGGCTGGCGCATGCCTTCGGCGAGCGGTTGGACGCGGTCGGCATGGTTCGAGACGGCATCGGCTTCCGCATACCGGTACGGCAGCGCAGCGTACCCTGGCAAGCGGCGCTCGACCCCGTGACCCCGCGCAAGATCAATCTCGCCGACTCGCGCTCGAATATCATCGTTGCCGTCTACGATGACGTCATGTCGGCGCGTCCGGCATGGACTCAATATTTGAACGACATCCAAACCGCCGCCGCACAACGCGGCGGCCGGGATCTTCTCATCCTGCTGCTGATGACCTCCGACAACGCGCCGCCCAATGCCTGGGCCGACATCCAGGCCATCCGCACTCCGCAACCCGCGGCCGGCGCGCCCGGCGTCGACCCTGATTGGCCGGGATGGTTGCGGCGCGTGATGTTGAACATCCTGGGACGCGCCATCGATCAAGGCGTGGCCACGCCCGACGGCAATCCGAAGAAAATCCGCGTGTTCTTGAGCCACGCGAAGGCGGACGGAGAAGATGCCGCGCTGCTGATCGAAGGGTTTCGGCGCGTGAAGCCGGACGAGCGCATCAATTGCATCGATATGTTTTTTGACTCCTCGGATACGCTCGCCGGCGCCCGTTACGATGACCAATTCCGCAGCGCCATCGAACAGGGCGTGTTCCTCGCGCTCGTGACCGACGCCTACCACACCCGCCGCTGGTGCCAATGGGAATTGCTGCTGGCCAAGGAACGGCAGCGGCCGATCGTCATCTGGGATCGCTCGCAGAAAGGCATCCTGCGCAGTTTTCCGTATTTCGGCAACGTGCCTGTCGTGCGTGCGCGCGATGTTCACTCGAACGAGCCGCCGGAGGATGCCGAGATCGAGGCCCTGCTGCTGACGTTGCTGCTCGAGGCCCTGCGCATTCAAGTGTGGAAGGACTACGCGGGTGAGCGTATTGCGGCGCGGATGGCCGCCGATGGCCCCGGCAAGGTCGCACTGTTCGCGAGGCCGCCGGAGCTGACGGATATTGCCTTCCATCGGCGCGCCAAGTACGCCCCGGTCATCGTCTATCCCGATCCACCGATCGGGCAGGATGAGCGTGCGCTGTTGACCGCGGCGGATCCTGACCTGCAGTTGCTCGCGCTCAGTGAAATATTGCGTTGAGTGAGATAGTACGTTGAGTGAGATGTACATTGAGTGAGTTGCTCTCGAATCGGATCATCGCGGTGTCGGTGTCGGAGACGCCGGATTTGGCCGTGCTCGGCATGCTGGAGGGCGAGGACAAATTGTTTCTCAACGCGGTGCTCACTCCGCTGGTGCTTGCCGATGCTCGCGTCGCGTACGGCGGCCGCATCGAACATCCTGGCTCGGTCAACTTTACCCTGGAGATTTCCGGTCAGCTCTCGGAGAGCTACCGGCGTCTGGATACCGCCTTGGGCAAGCGCCCCATCATCCAGTATTTGCGCGCGCACGACGTGCAAGACGTCGGCTGCGAGAAGTTGTTCGCGCATGCGCTGCGCCTGGGGGGTCACAGCGAGATCCGATTGTTATCGGGCGAGGTGATGGTGGCGACCTTGTTGCCGGCGGGCCGCATGGTGGATGTGCACGTGGGTGCACAACCGCCGGTGGCCTGCGTGTCGAATGCGGACCTGGCCGCCGTGCCTGAAATTGCACAGTTCCTGACTCAACAAGCAGATGAAGGACTGCCGGCCTTGCGGCGCGTCATGACTGCGCAGATGGACGCGCGCATCACCATGGGCGGCGCCATTGCCAGAACCGCGGAAGGACGTTCCGGCGTGCTTGCCGAAGGCCTTGCGGCGATTGACGCGGGCAAACCCTTGCTCATCGTGGGCGGCGTGGGCGGCACCAGCCGCGACATGGCGGTTTGCCTCGGATTGATCGACCCGGCGGAAGGGGTCACCCGCGATGCCGCCCGGTATGTCGACAAGGATGGAAAGCCGTCGAAGGATCAATTCGACGCGCAGCTGCAGGAGATCGCCGCCCGGCGCAGCGCCTTTGAGCGAACGATCACCGAGCTTGGGATTGATGAGGCGGTGCGCCGCCTGGCGAGATCCGAAAGCCATCTGGAAATCGGCGTGCTGGTGATGGAGGTGCTGACGAAATGGTTGCCCGCGCCTCGATAAAGGATCGCGCCGCAACATGCTCTAGGAGCCTCGCCTCGGTTGACTCGCGGGCGGTGTAGCGCTAAAAGTCGCATTCGCTGAATTTTGTTCAAGGAGGAATATCGTGCCAACCCATTCGCCACGCACCGTCGAGTTGTCCGGCCCGCTATCGAAGCTTCTGACGAGGTCGGCGTCGCGCCATGGCGGCTACGGCTGGGTGCGAGACCTGCCGGACTCGCGCGATTTCTTGTACGCGGCGCCGTTGCTGCTGTTTCGCCACGGCTTGCCCACCAAGGTGGACCTGCGCCACAAATGCCCGCCTGTGTATGATCAGGGGCAGCTGGGCAGCTGCACGGCCAATGGCATCGCAGCCGCCATCGAATTCGATCAGCGCAAGCAGGGCATCAAAGTATTCGCCCCGTCGCGCCTGTTCATTTACTACAACGAACGCGCCATCGAGGGCACCGTGAGTCAGGACTCCGGTGCGCAGGTGCGCGACGGCATTAAATCGGTGGCCACCCTCGGCGCCCCTCCCGAAACGGATTGGCCGTACAACATCAAGGTGTTCGCGGAAAAGCCGCCTCTCAAAGCCTACACCGACGCCCGGAAGGATCTGGTCGCCTCCTATTCGCGGGTGAGCCAGGGCACGACCCAGATGCAGGGGTGCCTTGCCGAAGGCTACCCCTTCGTATTCGGATTCACCGTGTACGAAAGCTTTGAAAGCGACGCGGTCGCCAAGTCCGGCGTGCTGCCCATGCCGGCGTCGGGAGAGAAGGTGCTGGGTGGACACTGCGTGATGGCGGTGGGCTACGATGCCGTAAAGCGCGTATTCATCATTCGCAATTCCTGGGGTAAGAGCTGGGGCATGAAGGGATACTTCACCATGCCCTTCGAGTACCTGCTCAACACGCATCTGGCCAGCGATTTTTGGACCATTCGCACGGTGACTGAGACCATAGCCAAACGTACTCGGACCAAAGCCAAACGCTGAATGGCAGGGGGTGTCAGGTGAGCCGCGCCAGACAGCATCGAGTCCTGCCTCGCGCGCCCATGGCTTTCTTGCTGACCCTGGCCCTGCCGTTGTTCGCTCCCAGCGGCCGGACGCAAGAGGCGCCGAGCTGCTCGTTCTCCTTGAGCCAGCCGATGCGCTCGCGCGGCGACCTGTTCGCGTTGTCGGTGACGAATGGGCCCGCCGCCACCGCGAGCGTGGCGGTGACGCTCGCCCACAACGGACAATCGTTCCCCATCGACAGGCCCACCTATGCGGCGGCGAGCACCGGCACCCCGGCCAGGGTGGTGGGCAAGATTGCAGACTCGGTGGCGTTGGGCGCCTACCTGCTCGACGTTCAATTCGACGGCACGCCCTGCGCTGCCTTGGATTCAAGACAGGTGCTGCGGGTGGTGCCGCCGGGCAACCCGGAAATTCGTTTGGAGCCCTTCGAGCCGAAGTATTCCGAGGACTCGATGCCGCCGATTCCCGGCGCTTTGGGCGGAAAATCGCGAACGGCGAATCTGGTATTGCGCGGGCGCGGTTTCCAGGTGCAGCACCCGCAGGACAATGTCCTGTACTTGAATTCGGTGCGCCAGCCGTTCACGGCGGGAGATTGCTCCGCGCCGGCCGGCGAGGGCGCTCCGCCCCGGACCATCGTCGCGCAGGTGGTCGACGATGAGGAAATCGATCTATGCCGGGTGCCCGTTCCCGACAGCGGCGAATTCCACGTGCAAGTGGCGGTCGGGGACCAGATCAGCAAGCCGCAGATTTTTCGGGTGTACGCCTACGGCAAGGTGAGCGTCGCGCTCATGGCTGCGGTCATCGCGCTGATCCTGGCGCTGCTGCCGCTGCTCTTGCTGTCGCGGGTCCAGGAGAGCTACACGATATCGCGGCAGGAATACAAACTTCGGCTGCTGTTTCTCGATCCACAGACCGACACCTACAGCCTGTCGAAACTGCAATTCTATCTGTGGACCAATGCGGCTCTGTTCGGCTACGCCTATCTCTTCATCAGTCGTGTGCTCATCCAGCACGGCATTTGGCCCGATATCCCGCCGAATCTACCCGGCGTGATCGCCATTGCCGCGGGCACCTCGGTGAGCTCGCAGCTCATCACTTCCTCGAAGGGTTCCAAGGGGGCCGGCGCGCTCTATCCGGGCTTCGCCGATTTCATCACCAGCGGCGGGGTGGTCGCACCCGACCGCCTGCAGATGCTGTTGTGGACTCTGTTCGGAGTCGGCGCCTTCATCGTGACCACGCTCGGACAGGCGCCGGCCATCATTCAAGATCTGCCCACGGTGCCGGATCACCTCCTGTTCATGATGGGGTTGTCCTCGGCCGGATACTTGGGCGGCAAAATGGCGCGCAAGGCGGGCCCGGTCGTCAACGAGATCTCCGTATCGCCGGCCGATCCCGACGCTGCCATCATCGCCGCGGCTTCCGCCGCATCCATTCGCACGCCCGACTTCACGGATGCGGTTGCGGCCGCACAATCGCGGCGCGCGGCGTCGGGCACGCCCACCAACAGCCACGCGCAAGCGGCGCTGGCCGCACTGTCAGATGCGGTCAGCGCGGTGCGGGCGGCGCAAAACAGCGCGGATGTCGCCAGTCTGCTCGCGACGCTCAAGGCGCTGGGGCAGCGTGCCGATACGGAAGCGCTGGCGGCGGCACAGGATTTCGATACCCAGCCGGCGCTGGCGCAGGATGCCGCCGCCGCCCAGAGCGCCGCGGCGGCGCTGCAGGAACTGTCGGCGAGCGCCATGGAGGCCATTTCCCAAAGCGCCGCGTTCACCTTGCGCGAGGTGCTCGACACTCCGCAGATCGCACGCACCGTCACGTTGCGGGGCTCGAACCTCTCCGCGGAAGCGCTGTTCCAGATCGATCGCCAGGATTTGCCGTTTCGCATGCTGCAGAGCGCGGACGGCAGGCATATTCCCGAGGTCCTGGTTCGGGACAGCGGCACACCGACCTTCGCCAGCGTGCTGCAGCTCTGCATCGATCCCGCGCATCTGGACGAATACGACCTGCAGCAATTTCAAACCTGGTTTGGCGCCAAGGGCGTTCATACCTTCACGCTGACCAATCCCGATGGGCAAATGGCGGAAGTGAATTTACCGATACCGCCGGGCGCGGCGCAAAAATCCGGCACTGCGTCATGAACGAATTACAGCAGACCACGGCGCGCGCCATCGTGAACGTGTTCGAGACCGGCCGCATTCTCGGCAATTATTCCGCCGTCGCGGTGCTCAAGGGCGATTCCGGTCATCTCTCCTATGGCCGCAGTCAGGCGGCGCTGGGCTCGGGCATCCTCTTCCAACTGTTGGATGGCTATTGCCAGAAGCAGAGCGCGAAATATGCCGCGCAACTGCAACCCTACCTGCCCCGCTTCAAGAACAAGGATTTCACCCTCGATTCGGACAACGCGCTCAAGGCGCTGCTCAAGCTCGCCGCCAGCGACGATCCCGTCATGCGGCTGACGCAGGATCAATTCTTCGACAGCCGCTATCTCGCGCCCGCGTGCAGCGATGCCGCAGCCTTGAGTGTGGTCGAGCCCTTGGGCGCCGCCGTGATATACGACAGCCGCATCCAGGGCGGCTGGTCCTTGCTGAAGCAGCGCATCGGGCCGGTGACCTCGCGAGGATCGAAGGACTGGGCGCAGCGCTACATCGCGTTGCGCAAGGAGTGGCTCAATTCCCTGGCGCCCCCCTTGCCGAGCACCGTCTACCGCATGGATGCCTTCGATTCCCTGATGAAGCTCGGGAATTGGAACCTGGACCTGCCCGTGACCGTGCACAACGTCGCCATCACCGCGGAGGCGCTGGCGGGAGATCTTCCCGATCAGGGTCAGTCGAGGACGCTGCGCCTGGCCACGCCCTATTTGCGCGGTAGCGATGTCACGGCCGTGCAGCAGGCGCTGCAGCAGAAAGGCCTGCCGATCACGCCGGACGGCGTGTACGGCGCATTCACCTCAAAGCTGGTGGAACAGTGGCAGCGCACTCATGCCATCAGCGAGGATGGCGCGGGCACCATGACGCGCCGATCACTCGGTCTGCCCGCTTAACGCGTTGGGCTGCCCGCTTGGCGTGTCGGGCTGCCCGCTTAGCGTGTCGGGCTGCCCGCGAGCGCGTCGCTCCCGGGTTGCCGCCTACGGCGGCGAGCAACCCGCTGATAGCGGGATGACCGGTCCCCCGGACTTGAGCGACAGCAGATACAGGTAACTGCTCAAGATGTGTTCGCAGGCCAGTTCCGGCCGAATCAGAACTTTCGGCGGCAGGGGCAACAATTGCAGTGGATTCAATTCGTTCAGTCCATTGACGTGGCCATACAGGGGCGGCATCGGCAGCTTCGGCACGATATCCACTCGATTGGCAATTCGAAAGGTGTTCGGTACCAAGTGATCATACATGGCCGCAAACGTGGAATCGCCGGCGCGCGGACTCGCATAGCTGTACACCGTGGGGTTCGTGAATATCGTATTGGCAGCGACATCGAGCGCCAGCAGCGTCACCAGCGCTCCTCCCAGGCTGTGGCCGCAAATGGTCACCGAGGTGGCGGCGGACACGGGCTGCGGAAAGGCGAGACCCGGCAGCGCGATGACGAGCGTCGGTGCCCCCGGCGCGCTGCCCGTGCGCATCGAGCTGTACATGGCCGTGAAGCCGTCCTCGGTGTTGCCGGCGGCCGCGAGAAAGGGACACGGCACCAGCGAGAAGCGCGCGTCCTGCACCCATTCGAATATGCCTTCCGTGCCGCGAATGGCGATGACGATATCGTCGCCGCCGGTTTTTTGCAGCACGAGCCCGATGGGCACGATGATGACGCTGCGACCCGGCATGATCTCAGTCGCGAGGTCGTTGGCGAACACCGTGGTCACGATGGTGTAGCCCATGCCGCCCGCGCTGATCGTCTGGCCGGCCAGGCTGGCCGTGCTCTTCGGATCCAGGGCATAGGCCGCATTGACCAGTTGCGCGAATTTGATGGCGAGATTGACGTCCATGGTGTCTCCTTGGCGCGATGGCGGTTCCTTGCGGCCCGGATATTATCGCCTCGCGCGGCATGCGCGCCAGGGGTGCCGCAAGAGCCGGCGGACTGGACACTTTTTGAGCAGTAGGCGTAGCATCTGGCAGGCGCCGGCTGGTCAAGGAGTCGATCATGGATTACGACGCTTCCAAGCTACTCACCCTGTCGCAAACACAATTGGACGACCTGTTTCGGGCGAGCCCGGCCGGGGACATCCCCAACGGCCCGGCCGCCGGCACGGCGATCATTGCGCCGGGAACGGTGTATTCGCCGAACATCGCGCAGATGATCAATTTGTTCGGCTGGCAGGGCAAGGTGTTCGACGCCCAGAAAGGTCTTTTGAAAAACAAAATCCTGGCGTTCGGCATCGAAGCGATTGTCGCGAAGGTTTACAAGGCGCCCAGTTGGCTCGATGGCAAAGAGTGCATCGTGCTCGATTATTCGGACACCTCGGTGGTGGCGCATTGGATTCGCGATGAGATTCGCCTCATTGGCCCCAAGTTCTATTTGGGCAAGGTTTACTGGGACAAAGCGCGGCTGATCGATTTCTGTCTGCAATTCTGAAGTCGTGACGCCGCAGGGCCACTTCATGGTGATCGCGCCGTTGGCTGCCGGCCATGAAGAGGGCGTGCGGCAGACTCTGGAGCGCATGAACGCCGTGCCCGGCATGGCGGACCCGCGCAATGGACTTTTGCCGTTCGGGGCCTTTGACACCCTTCACTTCGCCCGCTTTGCCGTGCTCGATGATCCGTCGCTGACCGATATCCAGGTGTACGGGGTGAAACGCGCACCGCCGCCCACCTACCTGGCTTTCATGGGAGATTGCGACGGCTCGGCGCGCGATCTGCTCGGTGCTTTCGCGGGGCAGGCCGCAGCGGGACTGCGCGAGATCTTTGCGCACTGCGCCGACTTCGATGCCGGCACGGACCTTTTGACCTGGCTGCTGGCGCATGATCGTCCGCACGCGGCGACCTACGTCAATTGGGTGGGGCGCACGGTGCAGCAGATCAAGGAAGAGAGTGCGCTGCAACGAGCGCTCAGCGCGCGCGTGCCGCGCCGGCCGCTGGATTCGGGCGATGCGCAGCGGTTGCGCGCCGAACTCATCGCCTTCGTCGACGCGGAAGTGGCCGCGGGGCGGCTGCGCCTGACGCCGCCCGGGCCGACCCCGTTCGGCTGGCTCATCGCGCACATGGCCTATCTCATCACCGTGCCCGTGATCGCCCTGCTGCTCTCGCCGTTGATCTTGGTGTTGCTGCCCTTCCTGCTGTGGCAGCTGCGCCGGCTCGAAACCACCGATCCGGAAATCTGTCCGCGACCCGATATCGAGGCGCTGAAAACATTGCAGCGCATTGAAGACGTGGAGGTGAGCAATCAGTACACGGCCATCGGTTCGCTCAAGCCCGGGCGGTTTCGCAGCGGGCTGTCGACGGTGCTGCTGGTGTTGGTCGACTACTTCGCGCGCATGGTGTTCACGCGCGGCTACCTGGCGCGGGTGCGCACCATTCATTTTGCGCGCTGGGTGTTCATCGACCATGGCTCCCGAATGGTGTTTGCCAGCAGCTACGACGGTGGACACGAAGCCTACATGGACGACTTCATCAACAAAGTGGCATGGGGCCTCAATCTCGTGTTCAGCAGCGGCGTCGGCTGGCCTAGCACGGATTGGTTGATATTGCGCGGCGCGCGGCGCGAGCATCTCTTCAAGTACTATCAGCGCCGCCACCAGATCCCGACTCAGGTCTGGTACAAGGCCTATCCCGGGTTGACGCTGCTCGATCTCAATCGCAATCAGCGCATTCGGCGCGGCCTGCAATGCGCCGCGATGAGCGACGACGACGCTCTCGACTGGCTGAGGCTGCTATGAATACCCGCGGCCGTGCGTCTGTCGAGTTCGAGGATATCCAGGGATTGGTGCGCTTCGGTTTCAAGCATCACACCGAGGCGGTCTTTCTTCTGCTGCGCGTCAGGGATCCGGCCGCGGCGCGGCAATGGATCGCCGCCGCACCGGTGGCGAGCGCGGCGGCTCAGGAGCCCCCGCCGCCCACGGTGCTGCAGCTGGCCTTCACCTATGCCGGACTGCGAGCGCTGGAATTGCCCGACGATATCGCGGCGGCCTTGTCCATGGAATTCGTGGACGGCATGTCGGGCAACCTCAATCGCTCGCGCCGCTTGGGCGATGTGGGGCCGAATGATGCGGCGCATTGGCTGTGGGGAGCCGCAGATCGCATACCGCACGTGGGCGTCTTTCTCTATGCCTTGCCGGGTCGGCTCAAAGCGTGGCAGGACGCCGTCGAAGCGCAAGTCGTGTCGGGTTTCGAGCTCATGGCACGTCTTCCGACCTCGGACATGGGCGGTCTCGAGCCCTTCGGATTCGTGGACGGCATTTCGCAGCCGCAGCTGGATTGGGACCGCCAACGCACCGTGGACGATGACAAGCAACTGAGCTACACCAATTTGAGTTGCCTGGGAGAATATCTCCTGGGCTACCCCAACGAATACGCGCTGTACACGCCGCGGCCGCTGTTGGATCTTGAGCGCGATCCGCAAAATCTATTGCCGTCGGCCGAGGATGCGCCTGACAAGAAGGACTTCGGCCGCAACGGCACTTATGTGGTGCTACGGCAGCTGCGCCAGGATGTCTCCGGCTTCTGGCAGGCGCTGGACCGCTATGCCGGCGGCCGCGCCGACCTGCGCGCTCGCTTAAGCGCCTCCTTGGTGGGCCGCACCCTGGAAGGCGAACCCCTGGTGGGTCTCCTGCATGAGGACATCGCGGGCAATGCCTCCAAGTCGGACCCGGACCTCAACGCATTCACGTATCAGTCCGACCCACAGGGGCAGCGATGCCCGTTGGGCGCGCATATCCGGCGCACCAATCCGCGCAACGCCGACTTGCCGCCGGGCGGTTGCGGCTGGCTCGGCCGCTTGATCCGCACTCTGGGGTTGAGCTCCAAAGCACGGCCATTGGACTTGCTCGCCTCCACCCGCTTTCACCGGCTGCTGCGCCGCGGACGCGAATACGGCGTGGCGGTCTCGCCGGAACGCGCCCTTAAGGGTCCGCCCAATGAGATAGAAACGGGCCTGCAGTTCATGTGCTTGGGCGCCAACATCGTAAGGCAATTCGAATTCGTGCAAAGCGCCTGGGTGGTGAGCGCCAAGTTCGATGCATTGTCGGATCAAGCGGACCCGTTGCTCGGGAATCGATTGTCCGGACCCGGCGACAGCGGCAGCGACGCGTTCTCCATCCCGCAAGTCGATTCGCCCGATCAGCGGCTGGAAGGTCTGCCGCCCTTCATCACCGTGCGCGGCGGCGCGTATTTCTTCCTGCCGGGAATCCGCGCGCTGCGCTATTTGTCACAGCCGCGACATTAAGGATCCGCATGGACTCGAACACCAGCCGCCCGATACCGCGCGCCAATACCGGCTCCGCCCTTTGCAATTTCCTGGCCAACACCTCCACCAAACTGGTGCAACTGGAGCGGCGCTTCGATCCCTGGCTACGGCCCGCGTTCGATGCGCTGCTGCGCGATCCGGTCGCGCGGGGCATCACCGCGCTGATCAATCGGCAGCGCACGAATGAGGGCCTGAAGCTCGCCGAGGAACGTCCGCTGCCCGACGAAGAGCAATTCCTCGATTCCATCATCACGAGTTTCCAGCGACAGATGAGCGGCCTCTGGAGGCCGGGCGGCTACGAGCGGGGCGGCAACACCAAAACCCATGGCATCGTGCGCGCCGAGTTCATCGTGCACGATGGACTGCCGGCCCGGTTTCGACGCGGCATTTACGCGGAGCCGCGGACCTTTCGCGCCTGGGTGCGTTTTTCGGGTCCCGGGCCGTACATCACGCCCGACATCGACGACGTGGGCTTCATGAGCATCAGCGTCAAGTTGCTGGGCGTGCCGGGTCCGAAGCTCATGGATGAGGAGAAGTTCACGCTGGACATGACCGGGGTGTCGACGCCGACCTTCGTGACGCCGGACGTGCGCGCCAACGCGCAATTGCAAATCGAGAGCGTGAAGAACGCGCAGATTTTCTACTTTGTCAATTTTCACCGACCGCACGTGCTTGATCTGCTGATGCAGGGCCTGTGGACCAAGACTCAGAGCAGCCCCCTGGAAGCGCCCTACTTCAGCTGCGTTCCCTACCTGCTCGGCGAGGGCCAGGCCATGCAGTACTCGTTCTGGCCGAAGAGCGCGAAGCGCACCCCGATCCCGCGCCTGCCGCTGCGCCCGCCGCCAGATTACCTTCGCAACGCCATGGTGAAATCCCTGGGCGAAGGCGACGTGGAGCTCGATTTTCGCGTGCAGCTGCAGACCGATTCATTTCTGATGCCGATCGAGAACAATGCCGTGCTGTGGCCGGAAAAACTCTCGCCGCGCGTGTCGGTGGCGACCTTGCGCATTCCCCGGCAGCAATTCAACTCGCCGGCGCAATTGAATTTCGAGAAGCGCTTGTCCTACAACCCCTGGCATTGCATTGCCGAACATCGGCCGCTCGGCAATCAAAGCCGCGCCCGCCGGCGCATGTACTGGACGCTGGCCCAGTTCAGGCACGACATGAATGCCATACCGCACTACGAACCCACCGGGGACGAGGTCTTCGACTAGCCTGGACACCCGCAGCTTAGGTTTTCGTGCCCTCGAAGCTCAGGCCGCGGCGCGGGAATTGCGCGGGCAACGAGGCCGCTGAGATGCCCGGGGCCTTGACCGTCAGCCGATGCTGCAGCAACAGGCTCGCCAGCGCGGTCTTGCAGATTAATAGAATGAGGCGTCGGCCCGGACAGCGCCGGGCGCCGCCGAGAAAAGGATCGAATGCAGCAATCGGCGGCGCGGCGGCAAGCCAGCGATCGGGATTGAAACTCGGTGCATCCGCACCCCCAAGGTCGGCGGTGAACAGCGGAAACAGATGCATGATTTCGGTTCCCGGGGCCAATTGCAGGCCGTCTATCGTGGCGCCCGCCGCTGCGCGGTGAAATGTGCGTGTGACCGGCGGGTACAAGTGGCCCGTCTCCGTGAGACACGCTTCGAGGAACGGCAGGGGCGCCGATTCGACGGCCGGCCCGTCCAGCGATCCCAAGCTTTGCAGTTCCGCCATGGCCCGGCGCTGCGCGCTCGGGGTGGAGGTGATGAGCGTGAGCGTGCGGAGAACCAGGTCCGTGGCCGAGCCTGTGAACGTGAACATCCAGTGCGGAATTTGCTCCAGCAGCTCGCGGTCATCGAGTTCGGTCGATCGGCCTGCCATTTTCAGCAAGCTCGGCTTCTGCGCCTCATTCTGCGCCTGCCACAGCGCACGCAGCGAGTCGTAAAAGCGCGCGCGCTTGAGGTGGGCGAACGGCGCCGTCAGCACGCGCTTCACGGGATTTTGCACCAGAGCGAACAGGCCCTCGATCTGCGGGACCAGTTCTGCCGAGGCTGCGCCGCCGAACACCACCCCGAGCATGGCCCGGCCCATGGCTGCGCGCAGATCGGCGACCCCGGTGATGGGCGGGGCAAAGACCTGCAGCGTGCAGCGCACGAACTGCGGAGCGAACTCATGGCGCCGGTCGGGTTCCAGCACGGCCTCGTTGAAGGCGCGCCGGCGACTCCAGTCTTCATCGTCGCTGATGGTGAGCGCGTGCGCCGCCAGAAACGCCATGGCAGAGCGTTTCAAGGAGCCGGTGGAAAACGTCCCCTGGCTGGGCGGCAGCGCGAGAATCTGCCGGGAAAGCTCCGCTGACCCCACCAGCAACAGCTTTTTGACCAACAAGTTGACCATGAGATTGTCGGCGTTGCGACGCGCCGCGGCGCGCCTCGCCCATTCCCGAAACACCGCTTCCGCGTTGAACGTGCACGGATGGCGCAGCACATTGCCCGCCAGGGCGACGCCGAGACGGGCGAGATCGGTGAGGCCGGTGCGGGGCGGTGCGTTCACGTCACGGGGTCGCAAACGCGGGATCGTCCTTCGCGCTCGCACGCGGCTTCCAGTCCAGCGAGTAATACTTGCCGCGGGCGCGGGCCCAAGGGTCGAAGGCATTCGCGACCCGGGCCAACTGCGGCCGCAGTTCGGGAATGGTGCGCATCAGAACCCGCTTGAAGGGCGAGACCGGCTCGTTCTTGTGCCCGTTGATGGGAAAATTTTCGCATTGGGCATAAGGCCCGTTGTTGTTCACCCAGTCGACCCCCAACTGCGAATAGAACTCCTTGCGGAAGCTCGACGTGAAGAAGCGATCGCTGTACAGGCGCCGCGACGCGTTCAGGATGAACACCACGAACTGCGTTTCCGAAATGGCATAACCATGCGGCCGCGTGGACTCGGCGAGATAGCCGACCACCGTGTCGAGATCCTCGATATTGTCGACCTTCTTGCCGTTTTCGAACCCGAGGCAGTCGTTGATCTCCGTGCCGTCGTCATTGCGTTGCGCATCGGTGATGAGCTTGGTGTTGTCGCACGAGTGCTGCCCATAGACCTCCCGCAAGGTCTTGGCGATTTTGGCTTCCTCGATCTGATCCTCGGGCGGATCATCCTTGTTGATGAAGTCATCGAAACTTCTCAGCTGGTGCAATCCGTACTGACGGCGGAATTCATTGAAACGCGGCACGCCGCGCTCCCGATCGCGGATGATGTCGAGCGCCGCAATGTCGATGGTTTTGGTCGGCGTCTGCAGGCGGTCGATCTTGAGGTTCTGCATGAAGCGCGGGTGGTTGTTGAGCGCCAGTGCGCCCAGCCGCTGCCGGCCCATGCTGAGTCCCAGGTTGGCGAGCCCGCGGTCATGCGTGACATCGGTGGCCTTGCCGCGGAAGGTATCGACAATGGGGATTTCGTTGACGATGCGATTGGGGTCGTCCACCACGCGGTAGTCGATCAGATCGGGAATCAGCGGATGCAGCCGGTAGACGCTGATGAATTCCTCCGGGAAATTGAAGGCCGAGCCGAAGTGATTGGTGCCGCCGTTCACGTAGGTGCGAAGATTGTCATCCCCGACCATGCTCCATTTCGGATTCTTGCTGCCCAAGCCGAAAATGCCGGGTCCGGCCGCCAGAATGGAAAAATACTGATTGGATTCCAGGGTGCGATCACTGGCCTTCAACCGCGTGACCACATCGGCGAGCTCGCGCGACGCCAGGCTGTTCTTGTCGAACACGCCATTCCAGTTGCCGTTCATGCCGCGATACAGCGGTTCATCGTACAAGAGCTGCGTGGTCCACTCGATGGTGTGGATTTTGGCGATTTCGGCGGCCACCACCAACCGCGCCACCTGGAAGAGCTCCTCCGGCGTGACATCGCGGTAGCGAATGACCCGGGTCGGCGTGTCCGGATTGCGCAGGCCGCTGTCCCCATCCGGGTTTTGGATCGTGCGGCGGCGGAACTCGTCGACGAACTGATTGTGTTCGCGCGAGAACACGTTGTGCAAGAAGCTCAAGCCCACCGTCCAATTGTCCGGAAAGGCCACCGCTTCCTGGCCCTTCCAGTCGGGGTTTTTCGGATCGGCGTCCGAGAGGATGGGCAAATAGCCCTGGCTGTCGCCCGCGGAGGTCTTGCCGGGCAGCGGCAGCATCAGGAGGCGCGCCGGATCATGCGGATCGCGTTTGACCCGCAGGATCGAGGTCGAGTCATAGCCGTAGATTTGCGACGCATCCCACCACGCCGTGTTGTTGTTGTGAAAGGTCCTGGGGGCGCGCGCGAAATGATCGCCGCCGTTGGCTTTGAAGCTGCCGGGCGAATCGCTGTCGGCCACATAGGACTTGTCCATGGCATCGCCGGGCCGGCAACCGAGCTGCGCCGCTTGCGCCGGCGTCAACGGCGTCTCGACATCGTTCACTTTCTGCGAGACGCAGCCGACGTTCATGTACTGCGCTCCGTTGTGACCTTCCTCCAAATGCGAGAACCAGTCATGCGTCATGAACTGAATCCAGTAGGCCGCGAGAACGTTGAAAAAGGGCGCCTTCTTGTAATCGCAATGCGTGCCATGGCCGTCGTTGCAGGCGGCGGCATCCGACTGTTCGCGGGTGAAGAGCCGTCGGCTGATGACCTGGGGATCGGGGGTCAGCAGCGAGATGCGGCCGCCCTGCCGGTTCATGGTCCGGTCGCGATTGTGCCCGGGCGTCTCGACCTGCAAATCAGGGAAGGTGGTTTCGAATTCCACATTGCGGCCAAACACCGTGCCCGCGGAGCCCATCAGGGGATTGGTAATATCGTTGCAGATGCCGTTGAGCGTTCGGAACCGGATCATCTCGCCCTTGCAGAGCTGCTGTTCGGCGCCGCCGCCCACCTCGGCATAGTGCGGATCGCTTTCGGGCAGGCGCATCTGCGGCCAGGTCTTGAGAACCGGGCCCGGTGTATCGCCGCGGCCCTTGACGTACTCTTCGAACGTGCCGCTGTTGTCGAAGAGATTGAATTCGATGAGCTCTGCGCGTTCGTATTCGAGATCCACCAATGCGCCGCCGACGCCGCGAACATTGCGGGGATAGAGAAATGATTCGGAGCTTGCATCGCCGGCCGCGAAATAATTGCGCCAGTCGACCCAGGGGAGTGAGCGGCGTTCCTGGGCTTTGACATCGCCGCGGCACAGTGCGGTCTGCTCGCTGACCTTGCCCTGGAAACGGGCGTCGCGCGCCGTCGCCAGCGGCCGTATTTGGCTGGTGGCCTTTTCCGCGCAGCTGATCGGACTCAGCACCAGCGGCGATTTGCGCTCGCATGACAGCAACGACAGCGCGACGAATGCCGCGGGCCATATCCAGAGTTTCTTCATGGTTTTTCTTCCGCGATGTGTTTGCGGACATTCTCGATGTGTATTCTGGCAGTCGCCAGGAATGAGTCGAAGCTCGCGTCGCTCAGCGGTTCGCCCAGTTGTTCGAGGATATGCGACCCGAGCGCCCGGTAACTCTCGAACTGGGACTCGCTGAACCACTGATCCACCGTGCTCTCGTGCGGGAAATCCTTGCTGCTGCGCGCGTAGCTATAGATGTCGTAAGGCACCCCGCCGCCGCTTTCCTTGGGGATATGCCCCCGCAGCGTGGGCTTGATGTAGATGAGTTGGCCATTGGGCACGGCTCCGTCAACCTCGCTGTAGCGGATTTCCGCAATGGCGCAGTACAGTCCCGGCCTGCTGGGCTTGCCCGGGCTCTCGGTCTCGTTGGGCAGGATTTCGATCTTCTCCTTGAACTCGATGGGAATGCCGAAATCGATGCGGATCTTGCGGATCGCATTGCCGAGATCTTCGAATGCGAAGCTGCCGTCGTTGCCGGCGTCGCTCACCAACACCTGGCGGCAGCGGCGCAGCACCACTTCGTAGAGTCCCAGATTGTCGAAATGCCCGCCGTCGGAGAGATTGACGTAGCGGCGGCTGGAATTGGTGAGTCCGAACACCTCGGCGAACAGCGGCATGAGCGCAAGCTTGGGCCCAGAGCGGAAGTAGGTCTTATCGCCCTTGGTATTGGTGTTGCCGAGCCAGGCGCCCAGGCGCACGTTGAAAATACTCATCAAGAAAGCCAGCACGGGCGATGAGCTGTATCCCATGTTGGGGTTGGCCGCTGCGCCCGAGATGGTGATCGCAGTGCCGACCGTCAGGCCGCCGCGGAGACCGTACTCGGTCGATCGTCGATAACCCTCGACCCAGTTGCCGCAGTACAGCGGCGTCATGGAGAAGGATTCCGCTTTGCGCTGCTGCCAGGCGAGATTTTCACCGTGCACCAGATTGAGGGTGGTGTTGATGATGGGCAGCAGGCGCGCTTCTGAAGCGCGCGTGGTCGCGGGCGTTGCCGCAGAGCCCGCCGCGGGGGGCTGCGGAAACAGCGTGTGCAGGGGCAGATTGTCGCTCAGCGAGAATCCTGTGAAAGGATCCGGCTGGCGCTGCTGACCGCCGACTTCGCTGCAGTTGGAGGCGCCCAAGTAGGCACGCACCAAGCGATTGCGGTACATGTCGTGCAAGGAGAAGCGATTGACGTTGACGGGACGGCTCGCCACCACCGACAACAGCATCAGCCCCAAGATCAGGAACAGAAACTGCAGCCACACGTCCCACGACATCGGGTCCAGGAACAGGTGCCGTTCGCCCGTGAGTTGCTGACCCAACGACCTCATCCCCCAGGTCAGCATGATGATCACCGAGATCAGAAACACCACCGCCGCGACCTGCACCAATAGCTTCTTCTTTGCCGAGGGCGGAGGGGTGAGGGAATTGGCATTGGCGGGCGTCTTCTCGCTGCTGCCCGTCATTGCCGCGAACACGCCCGACAGTGTTCCGAGCCCTGCGACGATCATCTTCACGCTGTCGATGAGTACCCGTGACGGATGAGGTCCGGGGGCCACCAGAAATTCGTCGAACAGCTCCGCGAGGTAGATGCCGAACAGGCAAATACCCGTGACTGCCGTCCACCCGGTCATCACCAACAATATCCAGCCCGTGAGCCGGGCCCACCACTCTCGGTCGGCATCGTCGCTCGAGCCCCGCTCTCGCGACGAGTCGCCCAGGCTCGCGATTCCCACGAACAGCGCCCGGGCTATCAGATAGATGCCCAGCAACATCGGCAGCGCCAGGGTCACATAGGCATCGGGGTGGTTGAAGAGGAATGAAAAGAAGTAGCGGACTACGAGCACCAAGAGCCCCATGCCCACGGATCCCGATATCAGCAGGGCCAGAAATTCGTATATCCAGGCCGCCTGCCTCACTTGCTCGGGTGCCGCATCCGGCGCGGGCAGGGTCCAGCGGGGAAACAGCCGCGCCAAAGTCTCTGCGACCAGCCAGCCGATGCAGGGCACTAACAAACACCACAGGAAGGAGAACTTCCACAGACCGGTGATATCGCTGCAGCAGGGATGCGGCGGCGCATTGTGCCAGGGGAGATGCAGGCCGATCGCGGCCGTGCAGAGCACGCCGGCCGCGAGACATATGGGCACTACGCAGCCGAAGATGAAATAAGCTTGAGGTATCCCGGGCCGCTTGGCGAATCGCCTGAACGAATACACCGAGAAGCTGGCCAGCAATTCGATGCCGAGGGCGATGGACAGCAACTGCCAGTGCCAGGACTCCGGAATCCCCGTGCCGTGCACGATGAGCCGGAACAGCAGCGGAATGCCGGTGACGGCGGCCAGCAGCGGCACGAGCACCAGCCAATTGAGCAGAAGGTTGCGCGCAATGATGCCGGCGGCGGCCCAGGTATCCCCCGAAAAGAGTCCAAGGTGCGGCGTCAAGTAATTGCTGTATTCCCGTAAATTGACGACCGGTGCCGCCTCCGGCGCGAGCGGATTGCGCGGCTTCGCGGGATTCCCCAGCGCCTTGACCACCTCGGCAATATTTCCCCGCGCCATCCACGTTCGGAGCCACGCGGCGATATAGCCACCGCCGGAGACGCTCGACAGGTAGTCGAACTTTCCCAGCAACCCGATCTTGGCGAGGCCCTGCAGCACACCCAAGTTGAATGTTGCACTGCGAATGCCGCCTCCGGAGAGGCAGATCGCGGAGAGCGAAGCGGATTTGCTGCGCTCGTAAATGGAGGCTAGATTTTCAGTGACCTCTTGAGGCTTGTCGGCAAAGGTTTTTGCTGCAATGCCGTTGAGCAGCGCAGGTCTGAGCTGCTCAAGCTCCACACACAGAACTTCGTTCAGTGTTGCTCGGCCGGAATTGGAGGGATTGTTCTCAGCCGCTGCACCATACTCCATTGGGCCTCCCGAGTCGCCGACTGTCCGCATCCTTTGCCGGCGAAGGCTACTCCCAATCCCGGAGCCTTGTCACGCTCCCCCACGCGGGCGCATCATCGCCATCGATCGTTGAGCCTGCGCAAGGAGCGGCATTGGCCAACATCCCGTATTTCGGCGAAGAAGCATTCACGTCGGCCGACCGCGACTATGTGGGATCGCGTTTCGTCGACGTGCGCCGGGCCATTTTCGCGAATCCCTACAGGCAGGTCTGGGGCGCGCCCGGCGACCCCCCGTTGCCCATGCAAGCGGTAACGCTCTCGAGCGTATTGCGCGGCGCCCTGTCCTTCGGCAAGGGTTATATCTTTCGAGAAGCCACCGCGCGCGCCGTCGACTCCCACGCGGATCTGCGCTGGGGCGCGGATGGACAGGGCTATCGCCGCCTGTTGCATCCCAACGGGGTGTGCCTCACCGGCCGTTGGCGCATCACCGGGGCGACGCCCTACTCCGGTTACTTCCGGCAGAACAGCGAAGCGCTGGTGGTGGCGCGCTATTCGACATGTTGCACCGAGACGCGGCGCGGCCACACCCGGTCGCTGGCGCTCGCGGGCAAGCTCTTTCCAACCACGGATGCGGAGCACCCGCAGCTGCTGCGGACCGCGAGCTTCATCACGCAGCAGGACATCGCCGGCGATCGCACCGACACCATCAACGATGCGGAGCTGCGCAACGCGCCCGATGTGCATGCGTGGCGCCGCGGCGGCGGCCTGCCGATCCTCCTCATCACGGGTCTGGTTTTCCAGCTGGTCGACAAGGAACCCGCTCAGCGCCAGCTCTACCCCATCGCGGAACTCGGCAAGGCAGCCGATACGCCCACGCGCTGTCCGCAGTTCATGCGGCTGCGCGTCGCGTCCGAGCAACCGCGGATCGCGGGCGACGCCTTGGATTTTCGCGACGAAGTCATGGCGCAGATTTTCGATCCGGGCAATCCGGTGCCGCAGCGAGTCCTGAGTTTCGATATCGACGTGAGTGACGATGGCGCCACCCGGCCGGGCCTGGCCCATCATGTCGTGATCGATCACTGGCAACGCGTCGGCCGGTTGATTTTCGATGACGCGGTGGTGTCGTACAACGGCGACCATGTGATCCATTTCAATCACCCGACCTGGCGCGCCGACCGCAATGATCCGGCAACGGCCACCCGCATCGATGGACGGCGGCGATCATGAACGGATCAGGTCAATTGCAGGGGATGGGGTAGCAACATGCCAGACGTCGTTTTTCTGATCCATGGGATGGGGCAATTCTCCAAGGACTGGGAACTCCCGGTCGTCGGACAGCTGCGTGACTTCTGCGACAATTTTTCGAAGCCCGGCAAGGGCGACTTCGATGAGCGCTTTCAATTCATCGCGATCAACTACAGCCAGCTTTTCAAAGAGATTCTCACGACCTGGGCGAACGAAAAAAAGGATATCGAATCCCTCACGGCGCAGGTCGGGGCCGACCAGGTCGGCAAGCTCGTGTCCTGGATCGCGGATGAGAACTCCGTGGAACACAACTTCTTCTGGAGCCACGCCTTTGACGTCATCACCTACCGCCTGCTGCCGACCGTTCGCGACGCGGTCCAGGTTCGCGTGGCCGCTCAGCTGTTCGACGGCATCAAGGATCTACCCGACGGCTCGGATTGGTCCATCATCGCCCATTCTCTGGGCACGGCGGTCTGCCATGACACCCTGCAGGCCTGGTTCACCCAGCCGCTTGCGGGAGGCGGGACGCTGGGTCAACGCTCGACGCCCTATCTTCTGCAGATGGTCGCGAACGTCAGCCGCATTCTGCAGAATCAAACCAACGTGTTCGAATCCGATGTGCGGCCGGGCCGTGCCTGCAATTTCTACTTTACCCAGGTTCACCCGCTCGACCCGTTCACGATCATCAAGACCTTCCTGCCGACCCAGTGGCCGGGACCGCCCCATCCCGAGAGATACTACGTCAAGACCCTGGAGCACGATTTCATCCAGCAGGCGAATATCCACGACCTTGCGCACTACTTGCGCCACCCGGACGTCGTGATTCCCCTGTTCAGATGTCTCACCTTCAATACCTATGTCACGCAGGATCTGGAGGCCAAGTATCGTGCCCAATTCAAACTGCATGGCGATCTCACCGACCCGAACCTGATCGCGCTGCGACAGAAACTTGAAGATGCGGGGATCAACATACCCGACAGTTGGACCGCGCTGCTCACGGTGTGGAACCGGGTCGAGGACCTCATGAATCTCGCCAAAGGCGGTCTCGATGGCACTTAGAGGCCTGGCCGCTCGTCCTCTGTGCGGGCTCGCACTGCTGACGCTGCTGGTCTTTGCACCTGCGCTCGCGCAGGAGATGTGCGCAGTTCCGACGGTAACGAGCGCGGACGATGCCATGGCCAAGTTCGACGCCCTCAGGCGGCACGATTGCCTCGGCGGCGCCCAGTGTCAGACTGCGCAGTGCAACCAGGTGTCCGACATGCTGGCCAAGAATCAGGGCGCCAAAGGCACGCCGCCCGGCGAGATGCAGTCGATGCTCGGTATCCTGAACGATGCAGCGACGTCCTTGAGCGAGACCCAACCCGGCGTGGCGCAGTTGCATGGGATGGTGGCGCGCTGGAAGCTCGGGGAACTGGCCAAGACCGACGCGAAATCCGCGCTGACTCAAATTCTCGCCGCCGACACCAAACAGTGGCAAGGCCGCAATTTCCTGATATTCCCCGATACGCCATTCGAGGTGAACGTTGAGACCCACTTGAGCGGCTGCAGGTCACCGGCATCCTGCGAAACGGAGTTCGCTTCCCTGGTCACTGTCTACACGCTGAGCGATCTCATCGATAGAACGCTGAAAACCGCGACGCGAGAGCAGCTGGATGAATTCGACAAGAAGATTCACCAATTGGACGAGCGCTGGACAAATTTCCACAACAAGTCGCTCGCCGTGCTGCCCTGGGAACTTGCCTTCAATAACCTCTTCTACCGCTCATCCAATGCCGGCTTCTCAGGCCCCCCAAACTACCAATGGCTGCTGCTGCACCCGAGTGCGGCGCTGGTCTACGACACGAGACAGAGCGACAAACTCCAGCCCGCACTTCTGTTGGACATCATCGGCCGCTACCAATGGACGTGGAGCGGCAAGAACGGATCCGATATCGCGCTGCCCTGGGGAGCGGCCCTCGCCATGTCCTGGCATGGAAACAGCCCGGGCTACGGGTTCTCGGTCCATCTACCGCGAAACTGGTCGCTCGGTTTGACGGCCAGCCACAATTCCAGCCAAGGCACCCAAGTCCAGTTCATCGTCAGCAGCGAGGTCGCGCGGTTCATCACCGATAAAGAGAAGAACGTTCAAGAGTTGCGGACGAATCTCGAAAGCCTGCATTGATGGGAGGAGAAACCAACATGGCGACGCGGGTTTCAGCACGCAAGGGCAATCGAGCCGGGTTCGATGCGTTTATCAGCCATGCGTCCACGGACTCACGTACTACAAAGCGCCTGGTCCGGGCTCTCGCGGCCGACTCGCTGACGACGTGGACAGATTACTCGGCCATGAGATTCGGCAAATTGCTTGTTCCTGAGCTCCACAAGGCGATTCGCGATGCTCGGTTGTTCGTGCTGCTGTGGTCGAAGTCGGCCAGCAAGTCCCGCTGGGTGAAAATGGAGATCCTCGTTGCCTTTCATCGCAAGAAATTCATCATCCCATGCGTTCTCGATGACACGCCACTACCTCAGTTCCTGGCAAATTCCGCGTACTTGGACCGGCGGCGGGAAGGAGCGACGCTGGGAGCACAGTTGAGCCGGGCAGTTCGGACAGCTCCGGCCGGACCCACCAAGGCGGCACCGTTGATGCTTGGCAGATCGCAAATCGTGGACAGTCTGTCCCGCACGATTGGTGCCGGTCAGTATGCAGTTCTCGAGGCCGTCACACAGGATCGCAAGCGCGCAGAAATTGCCAACAAGCATGTGGGGCAGGCGTTGCAGAACCTTCACAACATAGCGCCCGAAGATCCAATGGTCGTCAATCTGGCGGCCTACCAGCAGAAGAACACCTACATGATCAAGTATTGGACCCAGATTCAAGCGGGGCGCGCTCCCAAGGATCGGCTCCTGGCTCAGGCAGAACGCAACTTCTTCGAAGTTCTCTTTGGCAATCCCTCGGATGAGAGCGCGATCAACGGTATCGGGACGGTACTGTTCTATGAGCGGGAGCTTGAAGCGGCGGCGTTCTTTCAGCGGTACGCCGCTGCTCTCGCCAAACGACAAGGCTCGGATTATCAGGCGGCCAAGACAGACTTGCAGCAAACAGTCCGGTATATGCGCCAGCAGCCATGACGGCATCGCAGGACGATCAACTACCCGCTTCCGCGATCAGGCTGGCGAACAGGCCGAGAAACGTGGCGCCGTTGGAGCCGTCGGGGTCCGCCATGTCGTCGGTCGCCGGAAGCACGGTGGTGTCGGACGGGCCCGGCCACAAGGGCTGAATTTGCCCCAATCCCCCTTCGCTCAGCCAGTCGGAGACCAGTTCGAACGCGGAATCCGGATGACCGAGGCGCAGCCAATCGGCAGACGGTGAGTTGGCGCCCGGGGCCGCGATGGCCATCTTCGCGGCCATCAGGTTGCGGCGGTGGGTGCGGACGTTCTTTGAATACCCGTTGTCCATTTGACGATCGAACGATGCAATGGCGGCGGAGCCGTCGAAGGTGAATCCGCGGCGGCGGAAGTGGCTGGCGCCGATGAGAGCCCAGACGTCATCGGCGATGATGCTGGTGGTGCGGAGTAAGAGCGTGCGGCCGGGGAAGCCCACGGGATGGAACACGGCAATGCGATCCGGTGCGACGGCGAGCAGATTGCCCACCGCTTCGGAGCGCGCTTTATAGTGTTGCCGCGACCATCCGGGGTAGTGGGCGGCATAGTCGGACTCGCGCGGGGTGCAGATGATCACCTTGAGATTCGGATGCGCCGTGAGACTCGAAGTGATTTCAGCGACGAGGTCGACTTGCTCGGCGGTGGGCGGGCCGCTCGGCCGGGCGGTTCTGGCGAACTGCGGCGACTCGATATAGATGAGTTCGCGCGCTTCGTGCAGGGCACGGCGCAGCGACCACAGCGCGTCGCGCGCGCCCGCTGCGGATATCACCACTTCGCGGCGGATTTCACCGATGATGCGGACGTCGTTGCCCGCGGTGAAGGTCGGTGCGGGAACGCCGATGGACGATGCGATGCTGTTGATCACGCTTTGCGCGTTGGTGCCGGGTGCGGGGGGCGAGACCAGGCTGAGCTCGGGCGTTTCGCAGACGGCGGCGACGGTTTCCAGCAGCACGCCGCAGCCGGTATTGGTCGTGGTGTTGTCCTGCGGTTCGTTGAAATTGTCGCCATCCATTCCAACGACCCAACCGGGCTGAGTGCCGGGGCTGCCGGGAAGCGGAATGATGGGCTGAGCGCGGCGCATGGCGTGCCGCGCGAGATCGTAGCCTAGGGCTCCGGTGACGTGGATGCCGGGGGCGCCGACATCGGGGCCCGCGGGATTTCCGGGGTTGCCGCTGGCATGCAGAGCGGAAAGCGATTCGCGCGCCCAGCGGCCGCCGCTCAGCACCCCTTCCCAATTCAGGGTGTTGACGGGTGTGCCGCCGGTGGTTCCGGTGACGATGATGGTTTCGAATCGGCCCATGGTCGGAAGGCGCGGACCTTGGCGGGGAACGCTCTCGGAAGCAAGCGCGCGTACGAAGGCAATGACATTGCCGGGCGCGGCGCCCGGCGGCGTGACCGTGGTCGGAATGCCGAAGAGCGGGTCCGGCGCCACCGATTCGAACATCGGCACCATGGCCGCGATGGGATTGGGGCCGGCGAAGGGATCGGGTGGTGCAGCGGCGGGGCCGGCGGCCACGGGAATGCTGACGGCGCCCCACATTTTGCGCACGCCGACGCGCGGCATCACCACGATGTCCACAGTGAGGTTCGCCGGGCTGGGCTTCGGTTGTCCGCCGGTGAGCGCGAAAGGATTCGGCAAGATGATGTCGGTCTGGGCTCCCGCTTTTGCAATCGAGGCGCCGCCGTCGCCGCGAATGAACGACGGTTCCTCGGTGATCGCGGGGATGGTGACGAAGACCTGCGGATAGAGGCGAACGTGAGCGCCGTCGGGAACCTGGTCCGCGGCAATCGTGACGACCACATCGACGCCTGCGGTCCATGCGGCCTGGATCCCGTCCTTTGCCGAGGCCGGCGGATTCGGGAACGCCTGGTTGGAGTTCGGTGCCGGAAAGGCGGGCCAGTGCGCGTTGAGCCCCGGGGTCGCCGGGATGGCCATGGTGCCATCGAGGACCGGCGAGATGGTCAGCACCATGTTCTGCACTGTTCGCGCCAGCACCACCGAGGCTTGCCCGAGCGTGTCGGGGCCGTCGCCGAGATAAGTGATGACGATTTGATCGCGCACTTTCGGCAGCAGGTCTGCGGGAATCGTCTGGTCATCCGCGGGGATATCGAGCACGGCCGCGGACGTCCGATTGCCGAGCAAGGCCCATACCGTGTCCACCACGGCGACCCGATAGAATTGACGCGCGAGATTCGCGGGCGGCGTGCCGCCGCCGGGCAGCGCGGGCGGCACCAGCTTGGTCTTGCCGAGCATGCCATTGGTCGCCCAGCCCCATCGCAGACGGCCGCTATCACCGCCGGAGGTGTCGATGCCGTCGCCCGCGCCGCTGAGCGTGGCGAGACCATTCGTCACCGTGCCGGCAGAGGTTTTGAGGGTGGCTCCGGCAAGGGCGGGCTGGTAGAGGTTGCCATGCAAATCGACCACATGAAGAAGAGTGCCCGATTTGAGGCCGGCGATGGATTGCGCACCCCCGGCACCGCCGATGGGAGCGGTGGCGGTCTTGCCGGTGAGGCCGGCGAGCCACGCCTGCAAGTCGGAATATAGCGCGGCGACGTAGACCGGATCCACGATGAGGCCGCGGCCATCGTGAAACGAGATTTTGCCGCTGATGCCGGCAATGGCCTCGTCGGGCTCGAACCATCGCGCGGATTTGAAGCCTTGCGCGCCGCGCACGACCATGCACCAGGGAATGGGGAGGATGACGGGCGAGCCATAACGATCGCTCATCAACGTTTCCAGACGCCCGATGGCGGCAGGATGCAGGCGGTACACGGCGCAGGTTCCGGTGAGAGGATTTCCGTCCGCGCCGATGAAGCTGCTGGTGCGCGTGCCGGCGCTGAGACGCAGCGACACCGTGTCGCCCTTCTTGAATGCCTGCGGACCGGTGTCGGCCGCGCCGCGGGTGATGGTGAACGAGTCGGTGGCGCGCGCAGTACATTCGACGACTTCCAGGTTCGTGCTGGAATTGCTGGTGAGCGTCAGCAAGATGGTGCCGCTGGTGGGGCTGGGAAAGTTGTCGCCGTCGCCGGGTTTCACCGATAGCGTGGTGTCCTTGTCGGTGATGTCGGCATCCAGCGTGGTGGTGACGGGCGAGAATGCAAACTCGAGGATGCCGCGATAGGGAGCGTGGAGCGAGGCAATGTTGAGGGTGAGCGCGGTTTCGTCGTAGTCGCCACCCGCGGGAGTGACGTCGGCCCAACGCGTGGAGAGTGCAAGCGTGGTGAGGCCCAGTGTATCGAGACCATCGCTTTGCAGCGCCTGTTGGGCGTCGTTGGCGGTGATGGTGGTGATGTCGGTGGCCGGGCTGCTCATACGGTCTTCTCTACGAATTGGCCATTCGGCGCGGAGATCCGCACCACGAATCCCTTCAAGTTCGCGGTGGTCACGAGGTGATAGCTGTAAAGCGGGCCGGCGCCGGTACGCAGGATGTAACTCGGTGGCGGCGGCCCGATGGGGAGTTTCGTGGGTACCGAACCCAACGGCATCGTGAAGCTGAGCGGCGGCGGAAAGGGGATGGGAAAGACCGGGATGCCTGTGACTCTCAACACATACGGGCCGCTGAGCGGAGCGACCACGGGCGAGGTGCTGCTGAACGAGAGCGCGATGCGCGGCGGCGGCGGCATCAGAACTTTCTGCTTCAGCAGATTTTCCAGGTCGGGCGGCGGGTCGACCGGGCCGCCGGCAATGGTGAGGAGTTGCGAACCGGTTCGGCCGATGGGGTCCGTGATTCGCACCGCGAAGTTCACGAGGTCAGTCACGGCGGTGCGGCGAACAATGGCGCGGTAGGTGGTGACTGCGGCAGCGGAGCCGACGATCCACACTCCGGAGCCCGTGACCGGCGGCGTGTTCGCGAGCGCGTCGAGCGTGGAATCCTGGGAGAGGATGGGCACGAGCGGCGGAGTGCCCGGCAACCTCGCCCGCACCGAAATGAGATGCGGCCCGAGCGGGGTTCGTTTCAGGGGCGCGGCGCACGTCCATTCAATAATGGCATCGGCCAAGGTGGGACCGCCGCCGACGGCAGGGGCGGAAATTGAAGGTCCGTCGGACGGGGGCAGCACGACCCAAGCCGCGTTGCTCGCCTCGGAACGGCCCGGCAATCCGCCGCGCGTGTCGTCTTCGCCGGTCCACGCGGCGGCCCGATACCAGACCCGTCGCCACGATCCGGGCGGCGCGTCGATTCCCTGCACGGTGGTGATGTAGGGACCGTAGTCAGGATCGGGCGACTGATTCACTATCCAACCGCCCGCGGTGGACTTCAGCCGTGCCAGCGGCGGCCCCATGGTGTCAACCTCCACGGCCGCATCGTCGACGCGCACACGGTACAGCTCAACCATGGCGGGCCGGGGACCCGGTCGCGTCGTCACCAGTACCTTGGCTTTGTACGCGGGCGGCATGGTGCTCGAGTCGAGTACCTGGCGCACCTCGATCATCGGCGGGGCGGGCCGGGTGATGTGTGGGGCGGCGACCGGGATGAGCGCATCCTGTGGAGTCGGACCATTCGGCCATTCGCTCTCCACTTGTCCGGCGCTGACCCCCAAGACCACGAAGACATGAATGCCGGTGGAGCCTTTGGGCAGCGTGATGTCGGCGCCGGTGGACTTGAGCAGTGTCGCGTTCCAGCGCGTGAAGGGGCGTCGAACGGGATTGACCTGGAATTGATCGCGCAACACCTTCAATCGCGCATCAAGCGTATCTTTCTGGCTGGGCTCGGGCAAACCCCACGTATCCAGCAGACCGGCCTCAGTGGCCTCATAGATGAAATAGCCCGCGGCGTTCGGCTGCGGAGCCCACGACACTTGCACATGGCTGGATCCCGCAGCATCGGGAATGCTGCCGAGCTTCACGTGGAAAATGGTCACCACCGGAGGGCGCGGATCGCCGTTGGAGGTGACCGTGGGATTCGCCTGCCACGGACTCAGACGGTTCGGCGCAATACTCTCCTGTCCTTGCGCCCATATCGCCATGCCGATGAATCCGGTGCTGGCGAAATCGAGCGAGAGATTGGAGAGCGTCATCCGATAGCGGCGCGCATCGCCTTGACCCGCGCCGAACGTGGCGGGCTGGCTGCTGCCATCCTCGGTGTATGGAATGAAGGTGCAGCCGGGCGCGGACGGCGTATCGCCGCTGAAGGTGACCACCAAGGCCGAGCCTCCGCCGCCGAGCGAGCGATCGAGTCCGGCGGGAACGGCACTCGGCGGCGGCGCGCCGTGATCAGCGGCGGCGTACAGGCTGCCCACGAAGGTGATTTGTTGCGGCGTGCGAATGCGCCAATCCCAAAGGAAATCGAGTTCCAAGGTGGTGGCGCAGACGGAGCCGCTCGCCGGGGCGACGGGGCGCAGCGTGACGTTCATCATGCGGACCGCATCGAGATCGGGTTGCACGATGGTTTGATCGCTCGGCACCCACGGCGACCACTGGCCGTACAGGTTTTGCACCGCGGCGCCGTACTTCAATTGCCGGCTGCCCGGGTTGAACGGGATGTCGATCTCCCGATCCATCGCATGCACGCGCCACCATTCGGGGTCTTGCGCGTGCGGGGGACCCAGTACGCCGTTGATGGCGATATAGCGATATCCACCGCTGGGACGCGTGTCCATCAGCGCGACGGCAGGCTGGGCGGGCGATGTGCTGACGCGGGCGAGCGCGCAGCTGGCTGCACGGAACAGCTGCATCGCGGGCGGTCGATCCCAAAACACGCGCACCGATTCCCGCCAGTCGCCGTTGGCATTGAAGGGTCGCAGCGGACCCAAGGGTTGGGCCCCCATGTTGGCCGGTGCCGGCGGCGGCACGGCGGCGTTCGTCGCAGGGATCACCGCCGCGTAATCCTGCGCGGCGGATGCACCGTCAAAGCCTTGCTCCCAATGCGCCGTGACCATGAAGTCGTGCGCCACGTTGCCGACCAGCGCGTTGTCGCTTTGGTTATACGGATAGGCCGTGCCGAAGCCGAGCGCAAGACTCAGCATCGCGTCGGTGGAAGCCGCCATATAGGTCATGCCCAGCGGATACAGCTGCGAGGTGGAACCGGGTTTGTTCGTATATTGACCCATCGAATTGCGCGGCGGCGGCAAGGGGACTGTTACACCGATGGATGCTTGCTGATTCGGCGGATTGTTCTTCACCACATCGTGCAGATAGTCGAGCAGGTCGGAGTTCACCTCGCCCGTGAGCGCAGCGAAATTGGGCGCGACCCAGGCGGGTGCCGGTACACCGGCGGTGATCAACGGACCCCAACCGAACGGCGGAGCGCCGCGCGTGAGTCTTGCGATGGCCGCGGTCGGCGCGTCGCTGAGCGCGGCCACCAAGCCTTGCGGCTCGCCATGTTTGCCGATACCGCTCCACGCGGCTTGCTTGACCGGCAGCCCGACGATTTCCAGCAGAGTCCAGCCCGGCGTGTTGGCGTAACCGCCCTGCGGCAGACCGCGGACTGCGCTCACCGTCACGCCCTGCGAGACCACGAGGCAGTTGATCAGCTGAGCGGAGATATTGACCGTGGTGGCGCCGGCCGAAATACCCGTGGCGGCAACGATGTTGCTGAACAGAGGGCCGGCCGCAAAGGCAAACACCGATCCGCCCGAGGCCGCGTTGACGTCGAGGCTGA
Organism: uncultured Gammaproteobacteria bacterium; assembly: GCA_963811115.1. Classification (GTDB taxonomy): domain Bacteria; phylum Pseudomonadota; class Gammaproteobacteria; order Steroidobacterales; family Steroidobacteraceae; genus Bog-1198. Next base: position 46,868 of record CAWEQB010000012.1, on the reverse strand, counting down.
GGCTCGACATGGAGCCTTCGGGCCACGAGATGAGAGTCACGTCTCCCGCGAACAGCAGTTGCTGTTGAGTGAACGCCAGCGGTTTGAATCCGGCCGAGGCGGAGTGCGGACGCGCCCAGACGAGAAACGGTTCGGTGGGAAGGCCGACGGCGTCCGCTTTCAACATCCAGCGCAGTTCGATGGCGCTGCCGTAGCGTCGGTTGGGATCCATCGGCACACCCAGCCGCTTGGCGTCGGAATCCCAGTTCACCACCGCGCCGTCGGCCTGGAACAAAATCGGATCCACAGTGTAGGTAGGCACGCTAGTCAACCTCTTCCCACGGCGCGGCCGTAAAGATCGTATTGAGAATCGTGAAGAATTCGTTCACCGCGGCGGCTCCGTCGAGATAGGGCTCCGTGTGGGCGATATGTTCCAAGGCCAGCAGGACGTGCTTGCCGCGGGAATTGGGCTTGAGAGTGACCAGCGCGCGCTGACCGCCGGGTGCCATGACGATGTGATCGATCACGTCGTCGCCGCCCGGTTGCTGCGCGAGTTCCAGCCAGGGCTGCGGCTGCAGTTCGTACCACTGCGCAGCCGACGGACCAGGATCGGTGATCAGCGTTGGGATCGGGCGATCGCGCCACATCGGTTCGGACGCATCGACAAGAATCGCAGCCGGCTGAGGCGGCGACGCCGGATCCCAGAAGATTGTGAATCCAGGCACCTTCGGTATGGGCAAAGCCTCGAGACCCGCATCGAGCAGCGCGGCGTCGAACTCGGAACCCTGCGGATCGCGGCCGGCAAAGGCCGGCCCGATGGCCTGCAGCTTGCCCAGGTTGTCGGCATGCACGCCGCGGTGGTTGATCTTCGAGATTTGAAACGAATTGGCGAAATCGCCCTGCAGACGGAAGCCGCCGGTGGAGAATGAACCGCGCCACACAAGGGTGCCGGGCGAGCCATCGGCCGCGGCCTTGTCCAGCATCTCGATGTCGATCAGATAGTCCGTGTACAGATCGAGCGCGATGGGGATGGTCAACATGCTGTGCCGCGTGACATCGCCGCTGGCATTGACGCAGGGAAGATCCGCGGACGCCAGATTGCGCACCGAATTCTCCCAGGGCGTGAGCACCGCCGCTTTGACGGGCGTCAGGAACGTCGCGTTCAGCGGGATCGGATGGGGAACGGTGGAAGTGCTCGGAACCGGAACATACGACGAAGGCCGCAGGCGCGCCTGCAGCTTCTTCCCGTAGGCGTCGTAGATGAGTGCGACATTGTTCGAGGCAAATACCACTCTCACGGGTTCGGAGGCGAAGTAGTGTTGTTCGGCTTCGCCGGGCAAGGCGACCAATACCCATGGATTGAGCTTCGCCGGTGCATCCGCGTCGGTTTTGAACCAGAACGATTGCGACTGATCCAGCACGGTGGTGACCGCCGACGGGTCCTTGCCAGGCGAGCGCTGCTGGCTGTCGGCGTTCCAGGTGATTTTCACCTGGTAGATTTGATTGGCGGCGAGCAGCGCGTTGTCGGCGCTGTCGAGGCCCAGGGCATCGTTGAGAACACCCTGCAGCTTGGTCTGCTCCGAGGTGTCGTAGCTGGATCGCTCGACTTCGGAGCGCTTCAACGCTTCGATGCCGCCGACGTAGAAGGGCCGCAGCGAAATGATGCGGCGGATTTTACGCGAGGCTTGCGTGCAGCCGATTTGCACGCGAGTGGCGCCCGGGCTGCCTTTGACCTCCACGAACACGGGTGCGTAGTTGGCCGCCAGTGCCGCGAGCTCTTCCAGCTCCACGACCGCGGGTTCCCAGGGGCTGGTGCCGGCGGTCCACGTTCCGGGCAGGGCGACCGGCGGCACCCGATCGAATATCGTGACCAGATGTTGGTTGAAGAGCGTGTCGCCCGCATCGCACGCAGCGACCACGACCGCGCTCGCTTGACCTTCCAGCAGGCGCAGCGGGACCCACAGGTAGAAGCGCGCATAGTCAAACTCGCCGGCGAAATCCAACACCACGGCATCGTCGAGAGAGCCTGGCTTGAATTTGAGATTGGCCCATTCCTGCTTGACGACTTCGCCGAAACTCGTATCGCCGAACGCGATGAGTTGACCATCGTCGAAAATCGGGGAGGCCAGCGACCAGCCGAAACATTGCGGTGCGGGAGCAACGGCGGCAGCCGCGTTGTAGCTCAACGAAGAAAGCGCGGCACGGGACAGCGATTCGCCGCTGCTGATCCTGCGCACCAGGTTGGTGATGGACAGCGTTTCGGCCGGACTGATGGTCTGCCGGGCGTTGCCGCGCAAGTTCGTTATTGGGTTGTTCACCGCGGCCCGGACAGCGAACGGGCTCACATTGGATTCGGCCAGCGCGATTCGGGGACCGCCGACGCCGGGCACGCCGGCGGGAGCCTTGTCGGGGCACTGCACGAACGCGCCTTCGACCTCGGCGGGGACGATGCCGCGCAATCGATCCACCGCCGGTTCGCCGCAGCGCCACCGCTCGGTGACTTTCAAGAAAAGATCGGCCGCACTGGAGCGGACTGTATTGGCAGGATCGGGCTGCGCCAGGCCGTAGGGATACCATCCATAGTCGGAGGTGCCGAGAATCTGGAAGAAGAACGTCCAGAACACCGGCGCCGGCGGAGCGGCGCCCTGACACACGGTGCCCCATTTTTCATGCGTGGTCTCGTCGAGATAACTGCTCGAGCCCACGGCTCTCGGCGTCGCCTCGGGCACCCAGCTCAACAACGCCAATTGCGCCTCGAGTGCGCGGTCGCCGGCGATGCTGTTCCACCAGACCGCGGGTGTTTTGCCCGCCGTGACGGGGCCGATGAGCTCAACCTTCGTAACGGTGTACTGATACCACATGTCGCCGCGCTGCACCCAGCCGTTGTCGGGCGGACCGGGCGCGTGTGGTGTGCCGCCGATGGTTTGACCCAAGAACGTAAGGCTCGGATCCTGCAGCGGGGGCATGGCCATCAGGATGGCGGGCACGACGTCGATGGGGACCACCGGCAGATCGCCGGCGGGCGGTCCCCCATCGCTGTTCACGGCGTCGCCCAAGGACGAATCGATCGGCTTGCCCACGCCCGTGCCGGTGACCAGCGCCGGCGATCGGCTGACCAGTTTCATCCCCTTGATGAGCGGCGGCGCGGGCGGCGCGGGAATGGAATCGCCGCCGAGTGAGAAGCTGACACAACCGGACACGCTGAAAAAGAGGAAGTCGACTTTGCCGCAGACCTCGCCGCTGATCTGCGCGATGTGACCGCCGACTCCATCGTCGCCGACATCCACCTGCAGTTCGGCCCAGGCGCTGATGTCGATGATGAACAAGTGCAAGGTGCCGCGCACGCTGAGAATGCCCGAGGTGCGAAACGGCGCAAAGCCGATGACTGCGTCGAAGCCCGCCGCGAGTTGCGCATACAGCGGGCCGCCGCCCCACGTGAAGGACACGTGGAGGCCGGTGGCGATGGAAAATCCGTGCACTTCCGGCAGCGACTTGCCGTCGATCCCGGCCGGATGCGCCGGGATGCCATTGCCCGACAACATCAGGTAGCCCGAAGCGTCGAACACGGTCAGTACCACGGCGTGCACGGGCGCGGCGTACGTGCCGAGGTAGAGATGCCAATCGCTGGTGTCGTTGAAGTCGAAGAACGCCTCGACGGGGATCTTGATGCTGATCAGCGGATCCACTTCGTAATCGATGGAAAGCCCGACCGTGAGCGTGCCCCGGCCGAAATCCAAATCCAACACCGCGAGGAACAGACCCTCGGCCGGCTTCTTCAACTCGGGGGCCGTTGCGAGCAGCTTTGCCTTCATCATCAGCAGCAGGCGCGGGCCGGGTAATTCCAGAAGGAAGATGCCCTTCAGATTGAAGATGACATCCGAGCCTTCGGTGCCGAGCAGCGCGCCGACCCCGAATGCCCACGAATTCACGTTGGGCGTCCAATAGTCGTTGTTGGTGGGGTCGCCGCCGGTGGCTTTGAGCCAGGCAAGAGCGGGCGCCATGGTCAGCGCGTCGGCCGGCGCGATCTTCGACTCGTCGCGTTCGAAGTTCACCGCGAACAGCCCGATGAAGCCGTAGATTCCGATCCCGGAGCAGCCGAGCGGAATTGCCACGGGGAAATCGACTTCGAGCGTGACCTTGACGCCGGTCGCCGGGCCGCCGTTTTCCGCAGGGATTTGCGCAATCTGCAGCGTGGCCGCAATGCGCACCTGCACCGGAACGATGGTGATGTCGAGCGCCCCGGAAATGATGAAGTCGCCCTTTGAGTCGTTGCCCATCTCGATGGAACCGCGCCCTCGCACGGCACCGGGAACATCCACGCTGGCCGCGAAGGCCGTCAGTTCCGGCGGACCGCCGGGATCGAGATTGAGCCGCACGCGCGCGCGCTCGATGGTCACCACGCCGAGGTCCACCGCGAAGCCGAGATCGATCTCCGCGAGGAACGGATTGTTGCGCGACAGGCGGGCGCCGAGGATTTTCAGGATCTTGTCGAAGGGATCGTGAACCTGGATGGCGCCGGGCTTCGAGACATCGATGGTGTAACCCTTCGATGAATCAAAGAATGGACGCAGTTGGAACTTCGGCTGTCCCGGCGGATTGCCGATCATGAAGCCGATCGCTTTGTAGCGAACCACCAGCGGCGTTGCGCGCGGGATCGTCAGGATTTGAATGCCGCCGAGCCCGATCTCGGCCGAGATCGCCGCTTCCACATCCACGAGCAGCAGAACTTCCGTGCCTTCCGGGCGAACCTGCACATCGAACTCGCCGCCGTACCAGACCACCCGTTCCACGCGGAACCAGCCGAGTCCCGCCATGGCGGCAACCACGCCGAATCCGCCGGCACTCACCGCCAGTTCCACCGCGGCGCCGTCATTGGCAGCGGCGCCGGCCGCGTCGGCAATCAGCGGCCAGAACGCAATGCCGAGGCCAAGGAAATTCTGCCCGAATCCCGCGGGCGCCGGCAGCGGATCGGGCGCGGGCGGCAGCCAACCGATCATTTTCAGGCCGTCCTTGTCGGCGGGATCCGCGCCGAAGTAGCCGCTGACGGTGACCGTGTCCTTGGCATCGTCGATTTGTAGAATCACCCGCACATCGATGATCCCGTCGGCCGGATTCTGGCTGCCGACATCGCCCCACTTCGGAATCTGCGCGCCGGGAACGCCGCCGGTGGCAAGCTGATTCTCAGACGGCGTTTGAATGTCGAACTTGCCGGAGATTTCGCAGGCGACAAAGTGATCGCGCACGATGCGAACTTTGGCGTCGACCTTCTTGAACCAGCTCGGCGGCGGAGGAGGCGGCGAATCGGTATGGTCGGGAACAGGAACCGGCGTCACCGGATTGGGATCCGAGCTGGGCCGCGACACCTTGCCAATCACGGTGGTGGCGGGGGTGGTCGTGGCCGGAAACGTCGCCACGGCCTTCCACCAAATGTTGCGCGTCGGGTCGCCTTGCGAGGTCCAGTTCGTCATGTTGGCCGCGGGCGCCGGCGAATAGCTGAAGGTCTTGACGGTGTAGCGCTGAATGATGGCCTGCAACCCGAGGGCGCGGTTCAGGGCAAGCTGCGTGTTGTATTTGCCGTCGTTGCCGTTGATGTCCGGGTTGTCGCGGGACTCGAAGCTCGCGAAGCCTTCGATGCCGATGGCATCGCCGGGATTCAGCTTGTCGAGAATCGGCGTGAGCGCAGTGAGCACCTCATCCCCGCCGCTCCAAGGTGTGGTCAAGCCATCGTCGGGCGACGGGGTGGTGTGGGTCTTGTCCGGGTCGGCAGTCAGGGCGACCGGGTCTTCCTGGTTCGGTTTTGGGTGGTCGAAGCGGTAGTACGCAGTGAAGTCGGTCACTCCGGGCGTACCTGCCAAGTCGGCCTGGATGTCCACGGAGTCGCCGGCCAGGCAATCGACGACGACCGTTGCGTTCGTGCCTTTCGCAACGCCCCCGACAGTCCAAGCGACGCTCGCCCCGTTGTCCAAAGCGATGGTGGCTTGAGTGGACGTCTGCGAGACCACCCGAAATCGCGGCGTGGTGACCGCATTTCCGCCTTGGGTAATCGAAGTAGTGTCGACGGTCGCGCCCTGCGTATCCGGGGACGTGGTTGTACCGGCCGGCGGCAGCGCGGGGGTGGACTGCCGGGTTGCCGTGATGGTCAACGTGGTGTCGGTGGCGCCGGGTTGCGAACCCTTCGCCGTGACCACGATGGTGAGCGTGGTGTCGGCGCCGAAATCGACATCGAACAATCGGCCGGGCGCTTCGGCGGCACTGCCGATCTTCGCCTTGGCCGTGTAGGGCGTGAGGCCGCCATCGACATCCACCACCATTCGTGATTTCGCGGGGATGGTGACGGTGGCCGTTTTGCCGTCCGAGGATTTCGTCACGGCGTAGCTATTGCCTGCCCCATCGTAGAAGCGTGCGCTGACTTTGACGTCTCCGGATCCCTGGTCGACGATCGCCAGCTCGAAATCTCCGGTGACGCCCGCGGAGGCGCCGAACCCGATCAAAAGATTCGTTGCACTGGCGTCGAACGCGAGATTTTCCGCTCCGCTCGGAGCGATGTAGAGGCGCAGCTCCGGAAGGTACACCCCGGTCCAGCTATCGTCGTACCCGAATTGCGACAGCACATCGGGGGGCGTCGAGCCCTGCGAGAGATCGAGGGTGGCGGAGCGAAAACCGATGCCCACTTGTTTGGACGAGCCGATGAAGGCGTACGGCGGATCCATGGTCACCAATTGCGCGACACCGAAATCATCGCGATCATCCAGGCCGCTCGCGCCGAGAGAAAGCAAGGTGGCACGCAGAGGATCGTTCGCGCCCGAGCCCTGGGTCAGCCGCACTTTGATCTTCGGCAGGCTGATTTTAACCTGCGCGTGGCTCGGGTCTTCGAGCAGGATGCCGCTGGGATCAAGCTTCGCACCTTTCAGAAACGGTGGCCGCAGCACGATGGTGGTGAGCAGCAGATCGAGCGTGAATTCGGTGCTGGCGTAGTCGGAGGGCGGCGCATCGGCTGTGTTCGTGTCATAAGCCGTGAGCACGGCCGCCGCATTCGCGAACCCCGATGCGCCGCCGATGGCGGTCACCGCGGTCAACACCTTTTGCGACACCACGCGCGGGGCGCTCAGCTCGAAATCGATGTGGGCGTCGCGGATGTCGATCCATGGATCGCGCCGGCTTGCGTCGTTGGCCGGATGGCCTTCGGTATTTTCGGCGTTGACGCCGAATGTCATCTTCGAGGGATCGACGTAGGGGGAAACATCTCCGCTGAACCGACCGACGCCACGAATTACAATGCCGCCGTCGTCCACCGCCACCGTGTGTTCCGCAACAAACAGCACCGAGAGCGCAGCATGCCACTGCCCGAAGGTGTCGCCCCGAAGGACGTACGGGCTGACCAGATCATACAGCGCTAGGTCGTAAGCCATTTGACACCGCCACCGTAGCTAATGTGGGGAATCAGGTTTCGCTGCCACGGAGAATCCGGCGTGAGCCTATCTTCGCCGGCCCTCAGGGCCTTCAGGATGTTTGCGGGTGGACCGGACGGTTGCTCGGTGACTGAAGCTGCGGACGGCGCCGCCGTCGCGTTCTACATGAGACCATGACGAGCTCTCCTTAGCATCATTCGACTATGCGGGGCCCCGATTTTGCCGATCGGCCTTGTCGGGTTGACACTCTGCTTCTTACCCCTGATCGCATCGACGCGCAATTTATTTCTCGTGAATTTTTTTATACGTTTGATTTTTTAGGCGTTTGATGCGGCGCGGTTTCGCTGCAGCGCGGCTCGTCGATGTCAGCGCATCGCACAACCATTGAGCGCGCGGCGCCGACTGTGATAGCTTCGCCGTCTCCGCGCCCGATCTTGTGTGAAATGCATCGACCCCACTAAGGAGGGTAGCTCCGTGCAATACCAGATCTCTGCCGAAACAATCAGCGACATCTGCAATGCCTTCGCCAGCACCGAGGAATCGGCAACGCCCTTCGCGACCCTCGCCAGCAGTTTCGTCACCACACTGGCCGAAGGCTCCTCGATGGACTTGGGCAAGGACTGGCTGTTGCATCGATTGCATTGCATCCTCGTCGAGCATCAGCCCCTAACGCCGGGAGAGATCGAGGTCATGCGCGCCGACATTCGCTTCCGCGCAGCGACCTCGAATTTGTCGCTCACGGAAACGGAGCTGCTCGCGGGCGGGATCGAGCGCAGCCTGGTGATCTCGCACGGTTGAGGTGCGAAGAAAGCGCTTATTTCGACAGGGTCCGGGTGTTGTTGATCAGCGCAATCAGCGGCGCGGGATTCGGCGCGACGCGGGTCGCTTCGGCAATCCCCTCCTCGGCAATTTGATCCAGGTATCGCTCGGCCACCGGCAGCGCCGCCCCGACCTTGGCGAGGAGAATCTCCGTGCCCTTGGGCGAGGGGTTGCGAAAGTGCAGCGCCACTTCCGGATCTCGGATGGCGATGGCCGCAGGCAGGGTCAATATGCCATCGCGAATATCTTCTTCGCCGCCGCCGCCGAGCGCGACCGCGCCGCGCACATCGCCCACATCGTCGCACCCGTGGTAGAGAGTTCCCAACAGCTGCCCGTAGAGCCGTAAGCGTTCATCGCCGGTACCGAGGCAGGCACACGCCTCGAACATGCTGCCCGTATCCTCGCGAGCGATCATGCGCCAGTCCTCGACCCCCAATGGCTGCCGGCGCAGCCGCCACTGCAGCGCTTCTGCTGCAGCCAGGCGTTTGTGAAGCTCCGCGAGGCATTGAACGTCGAACGGGCTGTCCTTGCATAGATCGAACGCGTCCGCGCAAATGTACCCGGATGCCATCAATGCGGGCAGCATGCCGAACCGGCAGTGCAAGGTCTGCACGCCTCTGCGGTAGCGCGAACGGTCCAAAATATCGTCGATGATGAGCGACACGTTGTGCGCCATTTCGATTGCCAGCGCGGCACGGATGGTTTTGGCGTTGATCGGCTCCGCGATCATCGCCTGACGGCAGGCGAAGACGGTCACGGGACGGAAATACTTCGACATGCCGAAAAACTGCCATTTGAGGAGGGGCTGCATCTCCGGACTGCTGGCAGCCACCCAGCGCTCGACGTTGACGATCAGGGCGTCGATCTCCCGCTCGTATCCCTTGGCTCGCGCGCCGGCGGCCGGCTCGGCGGAAGCCCGCGCAGCGGAACCATGCGTCGCGCCCGCCATGCGATCTACGGCGCTGCCTTACCGTGGTGCATGGCTCAAGGCTTCGCGCGGGCGCGCCGCTTCGCCGACGGCTTGGTCGATGCGGCCCGGCGGCGCTCGATCGCATCAAGTTCGCTCAAGAAGGTATCCGCGGCCTTCTTCGGCAATTCGGTCATGAGCCTTGCGGTTTCCCGGCTCGCGTCCACCACTTCCATCAGCACCTGATTGGCATCCTTGCGATTCGACCTCATGGAGCTCAAGTTCATACCGGCGATCTGGACGTAATTCGAAGTGTGCTCTATCCACTGCCGCCAAAAGCTCACCGCGGCATTCATTACGGCGAGTTCGACCTCGATGGCGTTGATCAGCACGTCGCGCGCGTCTTCGAATTGACTGGATTCAGTTTGTGACATGGCGGGGTCCTTACCGAAAGAGTTCAGCGCTTGGCTCGCCCGGGTGATTTGCGCGGTGCCGCTTTCGCCGATGGCGGGTGTGATGCAACCGAGTCAGGCAGGCGGCGCACGATGAACGGTATGCCTTGATAACTGAGTCCGGGCGCAACCACCGAGCCGACATGATCGCGATCCACCGGCAAATGCTCATTGATGTGCGCCAGGACACGGACGATGGCGGATGCGCGCGGCTGCAGCGTCAGCTGCGCGGGATCGACGCTGACCACTCCCTCGTCGAGCTCGCCTTGCACCTTGAGATGAACATTCATTTCGTGATCGAGAGGATTGTTGATGGCAAACGCACCGTTTCCGGTGTCGCCCGCTCGGCCCACGATCAATAGCGGCGGCCGCGCCCCCGTCGCAGCGGTTTCGGCTCGCTCCGGGGATGCCGGCTGAGTTCCGTTGGTCAGCACCACGTTGGCATCGCGCAAATACTCTTTCGACAAGTTGAACAAGGTCGAGGTGTAGCGCAGATTCAATTCAAGAGCCCCCTTGAGGAGATCGCTGACCCGGCTCATGGATGGGTGCCTCGCGCGGAATTCGCGGCGCCCGCCGTCCCCGGGCAGGGCCGCAGTGTGTAGAAATGGTCATACCAGTGCAGCACGTAGTCAGGGTCGTCGTTGACGGCGACTTCAGCGCAGCACGGGCGCAAGGCCGCCGCGTCCTCCACGATCCAGCGCAGGTAGTGATCGCGGCAACCGCGAACCCAGATCAGGACCTCGTGATCGATACAGCGGCAATCTTCGCTGGTTTCTTCCGCCGGCATGGTGAAGGTGGCCGTGACGGCGACGCGCTCCTTGGGGCCCAAGCTGACCGATGCCGTGGAAAATGCTACGGCGGCAGCACTCTTGCCGGTGGCGGCGAATTCGTAGCTATGGGCACGAAAATCACCATTGGTGACGACCAAGCAGAGGGTGCCGCTGTCGCCCGCCGGCATTTGGCAGACAATTTCGCCGAGCGACAGCGGCATCCAACAGGGCGGCGGAATGTCGCAACAACTCTTGAATTCGGGCAACTTGAGATTGCTCAATTTGTCGAGAATTCCGCCCGGTGCGCCGGCCATCTTGAAGATTGCCGTGCCCAGCTGCAGCTGGGCATTCAGCAACGACTGCAGGCCGTTTTGAACGCCGGTCAACGCCGAGTCCAGGGAAGTTATGGAGTCTTTCATCAGGGCGCACCCTCGGGGTGGTTGTTCCTTTCCGCTTTGTCGATTCGCACACGTACGCCGATGCCGTGCTGTCCGATCTGCAGGACGCCGTGATAGCCGTGGCCGCGGTGTAGCTTGGATGCCAAGGTGGTCTGCAACCCGAGGACGCGGGATTCGCCCGGTGCGAGCAGTCCCTGCCCTTCGGTCACGTGCAGACGCAACAGGCCGCCATGGGCTTCGCGCAAGTGCGCGAAAAGATTGCCGAGGATCGCACTCATATCGGTGGTGTCCATGCGATAGGTGCTCGCCAGCGCCGACTCGATGCCATTGTCATCGAAGATGCCGGTGACCAGCGTGTCTCCAATGTCGATGCCGACATTGCCGCGATTTTCGACGAGCAAGCGGGCCGATGCGGCTCCGCCGGGAGGCCCCGATAGATCGAGGCCTCTCGGCGTAATGCGCATGCGCGCTTGCGGGTGTACCGATACCGACACGTCGCGCGTTTTTCCGTTGGACAGCTCCAGGATCAATTTGTAACGACCGGGCGCCGTGGTGGGATCCAGCTTGAGCCGAGTCCGCGAGGCATCGCGGCTTCGCCGCAGCCGCGGAGCCGTTTCGGCCCGCGAAGGCCGATCGTCGGGCCAGCGAGCGGCGCGTGCCGAGGCAAACGCCTCGTGGTCGGGCGTCGCGACACGCAGCCATAGCGGCGGTCCGAGAAAGTCAGCCGCGGCGCCGCGCCGCTCAGCCACGGGTCGTACCCTTGGCCGCCAGGCGTTCGAGCGTGGCGAGGTCGGGCCGCGGCGACGTTGCATGCGATTCACAGGGGTTCGCCGCATAGGGCTCGGTAATCACCTGCCCTTGACCGCATAGCCGCACGCAGAGGAGTTCGCTGCCCAGCACGGACAGTCCCACACGATAGTCGAGGGGGAGATGCACGCGAACGGAAGGAATCTCTTTCAGGCGCAGCGATATGTCCACCGGCTTGAGTTCCAGCGGCTGGATCTGAATGGGGCTGAGGTTGAGTGTCAGCGGCCCGACATTGGTGTTGATCGTGTAATCAGTGGGGAGCCCGCTTACGTCAACGCCAAGGTCGATGCCGAAATCGAAACTCGAGGGAATGTTCACGCTCATTCGATAGGTTCTCCTAAGTTCCCTGTTGGAGATCGCGGCGCAAAGTCGGCTAAGGCAGGAGAGACTAGCCTAACAAAATTTTAGAAGCTGTCCCACCCTTCCCGAGGGAAGGCCGAAGTAAATTTTCACGCGCCGCAGTGCAGCCATGGCGTTGCAGCACTTGAGCCGTTGTGTCCTTGTTGCCCAAGAGTAAATTCGTGCTTCCCCCCGCCGGAGGACCGCCTCCCGGCACTGGGTCATGAACCTGTGCACCACAGGCGCTATGGAGTAACGCAATGAAGCATCACACGGTGAGAGGCGGGGGAGGCATTCAGCTGCACCTGGTTGAAACGGGCAATGCGAGCGGGCATCCGATTGTATTTATCCATGGGTTTTCTCAGTGTTGGTTCACCTGGACTCGACAGTTGCATTCCGCATTGGCCGATAGTTATCGGCTCATCGCCATCGACATGCGAGGCCATGGTCTCTCCGACAAGCCTCGAGAAGGTTACGCTGACTCGAAACTGTGGGCCGATGATGTGCGCGCGGTCATACAGGCGCTTGACCTGGATCAACCCGTCCTCTGCGGCTGGTCATACGGGCCGCTGGTGATCCTTGATTACCTGCGGTACTACGGTGAAGACAGCATCGGTGCAGTCAACTTTATCGGCGGTGTCACCAAGCTCGGCAGCGATGATGCGGCGACGGTATTGACTGCCGAGTTCCTCAGTCTCATACCGGGGTTCTTCTCCGTGGACGCGGAGGAAAGCGTTCGCAGTCTCGGTTCATTGCTGAGCCTGTGTTTTTCCCAGGAACTTTCCTCCGAAGAGCGATACCTGATGCTGGGGTACAACGTCAGCGTCCCCCCGTATGTGCGTCAGGGATTGTTCTCGCGGTCGTTCGATAACGATGATCTTCTGCCGACGCTGCGCAAACCCGTATTGATCACCCATGGCACCAACGATGCGGTTGTCAAATCGGCTGTCATTGAGCGGCAGATGGGTCGCATGAGCTCCGCAAGAATTCGGATGTTGCCTACCGGACACGCCTGCTTCTGGGACGACGCCGCAGCGTATAACCGATGCCTGCAGGAGTTTGTCGAGAGTTTGTAGGGTGGTGTAGGAAATCGCCTGTCTGCACCTGTCTCCGCGCTCGTCGGATTCATCCCGCAGCAAAGTGGGAGGAGCTGCAATTTACGGCGTGCGCGGCGCCGTCCAACTCGATATCACGCGGCCTTGGCTCGTGCTTGCAGTTGCTTCTTTCGGGCCTGCAACTGCTCGCCCAACAACGGCAGGTCCATATCGGATTTCCTGGCTTCCGCGAACATGCCCCCCGGCTGCTCCTCCTCTTTGACGTGATGTTTTATCATTTCGGAGAGCACCGTGACTTTGGCGTCAAAGTAGTCGTCAGCGGATGACATACCCTGAATCTCCGCGATGAGTTTCTTGGCGCCCGCATGTTCGACTACCGCTTCATGATGGACGTCCCTGTCTCCGGTCGCCTCGATAAAGGCGGGATAGAAGATTTCCTCTTCAATGGTGGTGTGGACCGTGAGGGCATCACAGATATTGGTGGCCAGCGCCTGCTTCCTGGACCGACTATGGGTCTTGTCGAATTGGGAGAACCATTCTTCGACTTGCCGATGATCGGATTTCAGCAACGCGATGGCGTCGGGCGTCTTGGATTTTGCGGCGGACGATGGGCTCTTGCTTGGCATGTGCTCGCTCCCTGGAGGTTAAAAGGTCCGCGCATACTGCGGCCTCAGGTAAAGAGCCACCATAGGCAGGGGTCTCTTCTCCGCGTGGGACTCTGCCGGACTCGCCGCAGGTGCTCACTAATAGCGAACCACCACCGTGGCCTCGCCGCGGCGGCGCGTCTGCGTCGCGGTGACATCCGTTCCATTACGTTGCAGTAGAACATCGGCGGATCCCTGATTGACCCGCAGCTGGCGCAAATGCCGCCGATCGAGAAACTCGGGAAGGCGCGTGCGGTAAAAGGAGATCTCGCTGTCGAACGCCGATATCTGCAGTCCCGGCGTGGCCTGCAGTAAGGCAAATACCGCGGCGCTGGCCCACGCTTGCGGCGAACATGCCACGGGGTACTGGGTGGGCGCCGTATGCTTGCGCCGTGCGAACCCGCAATACAGTTCCGGTAAGCGCCGCAGATCCATGTAGGTTGCCGCATCGAACAAGGCGCCGAAGACTCGGGCGGCCGCCTCCTTGAATCCGTATCGAGCCAAACCGAGCGCAATGAGCCCATTGTCATGCGGCCAGACGGAGAGCGGCGCGAGAATCCGGGCGGCGACGAGTATTACGTGGGTCACGACGAGCCTGCGGTGCTCTTTTACTCGAACGAGCCGGGCGCCGGTTCGCACAATGTCTACAGGCCAAGGCTGCCGAAGGATCCGCCGCTGCTCCCCAAACAGGATGGCAGCGGAGGAACGTGGAACTTCCAGCTGCGCCCGACTTTCTGGTTCGGGATGGCCATGTGCGACGATCAGGGTGATCCGAATCCCGGTGGATCTCCCAACGCCGGTCCGAACATCCCATGCGCTGCGGCGAGCGACAGCAACATCTTCGACAGCCCCGATCCGGGAGGCCGCAGCTCAGGCGGCCGAGGATCTCGGCGTGCGCGTGGTCACATTGAGACTCGGCCTGGTGCTCGCCCGCGACGGCGGCGCGCTGCCGTCCATGGCGCTGCCCGTGCGGCTGGGACTCGGGGCCATCATTGGCTCCGGACGTCAGTGGGTCTCCTGGATTCATATCGACGATGCGGTACGGCTGATTGAATTCGCGCTTGGGAATCCGGCGCTCCGCGGCGCTGTCAATGCCGTCGCACCGACGCCCCGGAGTCACGAGAAGTTCCAACGCGAGCTCGCTCGGACACTTCGCCGGCCTCTGTGGCTGCGCGCCCCAGCCTGGCTGCTCCGAAATACGCTCGGTGAAATGGCACAGCTTCTGGTGGATGGCCAGCGTGTGATCCCGCATCGGGCGGTCACTGCGGGCTTCGTGTTTCAGTATTCTGAAAGTGGTGCCGCTCTTCGACAGTTGCTGGGCAGCTCCCCGCTCAAGTCCGTTTTGCGCCGTCAGTCCGTCTACTACAACGGCGCCTGCCCGGTGTGCCGAACGGAAATGAACCACTATGCCCGGCGCTGTGAAGCCGCGGCGGCGCCCGTGACTTTCATCGATTCATCCATTCAATACGACGCGTTGGCGGAGTACGGGCTTCACCCCGATCATCTTAAGCGCCGCGTCTACTTGAAGTCCGCCAACGGACAGGTCTCGAGCGGCGTCGCGGCGCTCGCGAGTTTGTGGGCACAGACACCGGGTTATGAGTGGCTCTCAAGGCTGGTGAGCCAGCCGCTTCTGCGGCCCGTCGTCGAAGCGTTGTATGACCACATCGCCGTGCCGGTCCTGGTGGCCATAGAGAGGTGGCGCCGAGCCGAACCGGCCCATCACGGCAGGATCTTGGGCTCCTGACCGTCCAATTCGGTCAGGCGGCGCGAAGCGTCGCATCAGGGTGCATGCCGCTCGGAGCGATTGAACCCAGACCGATCAGCGTTGCCTCCACTGCCTCGTCCAGCGGCGTATGGGGCTCTTTTCCTAACACGGTGATCAACCGGGTGTTGTCCATGCGGATGGGTTCGCGCCAGAGATAGCGCATCTCGCGCATCTCGCGAAACGTCGCAACAAAGGGTGATGCCAGGGAGAGCAGCCACCACGGGAATGCACTGATTCCTGGGGTGTGGCCGGTCCGGCGTGCCACCACGCGTTGGATTGATTTGCACATCTGCGAGCCGCCCGCATCCCAATGACCCGCCATGTGGAACGCGGCAAAGGACTCGAGCGAACCACGGCGCGCAAGAAGCTCTACCATGGTGCGTGCAACGTCGGGGAGATAGGCCCACTGGTGCCCAATGCCCTTGCCGCTGGGATTGCTTACCGTCCTGACGGGTTTGCCCGGTTTGATGAGGCCTTGCGAAAACCAATTATTCCCCGCCTTGGGGCCGAAGAAGTCGCCGGCTCGCACAATGAGCACACGAACCCCGTTATGGCTCGCCGCGAATAGCCGCCGCTCCATCTCGACTCGAATGGCACCCTTGCGCGAGACAGGGTGCTGCGAGGAATCCTCAGTAAGCACCGGAAACGCATCGGGGCCGAAGTTGTAGATGGTGCCCGGCAAGACAAGGGTGGCGCGCAAGGCGGTTGCGGCGGCAATGCTGTTGTCCAGCATTGGCAGTACAAGTTCCGACCAACGCCGGTATCCGGGAGGGTTGACGGCATGAATGATGACCGAACAGCCCTCTGCCGCCTTCATCACCTCTTGGGCGTTCAGCGCATCGCCACGGAACCAGGTGATCCCATGCCGTTTCTCGATCAATTGCTCGGCGCGACGCTGCAGTGCCCGGACGTCCCAGCCGCCGTCCTTGAGCTGGCGTGCCACTTCACCACCAATGCCGCCTGTCGCCCCCAAGACCAATGCCGTGTTTGTGTTGCTCATCTTGTGTCTCCAAGAGGTTGTCGATGAACAAATCTTGGCCTCGATCGAGTGCTAATGGAATTGCTCAATCTATACCTCTTGCTATACATTTATGTATGACCTCAGACATCGGCTGGGAACTGTATCGCTCATTTCTCGCAGTGCTCACCCACGGATCGCTGTCGGGGGCGGCTCGCGCGCTTGGCGTCGCGCAACCGACCATAGGGCGCCACGTAGCGGCGCTCGAGAAATCATTCGGAGTCGCACTGTTTACGCGGTCGCAGACAGGATTCGTGCCCACTGAGGCCGGACAGTCGCTGCGCATGTACGCCGAATCATTGCAGAGCACGGTTGCGGCACTGGAGCGAGCGGCGGCAAGTCAAGGCAGCGGAGTCAGCGGCAGCGTCAGGGTCACCGCGAGCGACGTGATCGGCGTTGAAGTCCTTCCCCCGATCGTAGCGCGCCTGCGTGAGCAACACCCTGAACTGATAGTGGAACTCGCCCTCACTGACCGCGTTCAGGACTTGGTGCGCAGGGAATCGGATATCGCGGTTCGCATGCTGCGTCCTCGACAAGAACTCTTGGTCGCCCGGCGTGTGGGCCAGATTGTGCTGGGCCTGCATGCTCATCAAGACTATCTTTCACGGCACGGTACACCGAAAAACGTCGCTGATCTTGCGAATCACGCTCTCATTGGATTTGATGAAATGACGGCATTCATTCGGGACGCAGGCAAGACGTTGAGCACCTGGCGGCGGGAGGCCTTCTCGATGAGGACCGACAGTAGTCTGGCTCAACTCGCCTTGATCCGCTCGGGTGCCGGCATCGGCGTTTGTCAAATTGCCGTCGCTCGCCGCGATGATCAAATCGTGCGGGTCCTTCCGAAACAATTCGCGATGCCATTGGAAACCTGGATCACGATGCACCAGGACCTGCGTAACAGCCCGCGCTGTCGAGTGACATTTGACGCGCTGGTTGAGGGGCTTCAGCAGCACCTCAATTAAGAAACCGAATGTGTCACATTCAAGCGAGCTCGAACCGATCGAGGTCCATCACCTTGGCCCACGCCGCAACGAAATCCCTCACGAACTTCTCCTTCGAGTCCGCGCACGCATAGACTTCCGCGATGGCGCGAAGCTGCGAGTGCGATCCGAAGATCAGATCGGTGCGGGTGCCGAGCCACTTGACCACGTTCGTCTTCCGGTCTCGTCCCTCATATACGGCTTGGGTTTCGTCGGATGGCTGCCACGACGTGCTCATATCGAGGAGGTTGACGAAGAAGTCATTCGTCAGAGTCTCCGGCCGCTTGCTAAACACCCCGTGTGTGGACTTGCCGGCATTCGCACCGAGGACGCGCAGGCCGGCGACGAGAACCGTCATTTCGGGTGCCGTGAGCGTCAGCAGTTGCGCCCGATCAATCAGCGACTCCTCGGGTAACAGCCGTTGCCTGCCGCGTACGTAGTTGCGGAACCCATCGGCGGTCGGCTCGAGCGGCGCGAAGGAGTGAGTGTCGGTTTGTGCTTGCGACGCGTCCATGCGCCCAGGTGTGAACGGAACCGTCACATCGTGTCCTGCGGCCTTGGCTGCTTTCTCGATGGCAGCGCAGCCGCCGAGGACGATCAGGTCAGCCAGCGAGACTTGCTTCCCGCCCGGCAGCGAAGCATTGGCTTCCTTCTGAATCGCTTCGAGGGCATTGAGCACCTTCGAAAGCTCGGCCGGCTGGTTCACCTCCCAATCCTTTTGCGGAGCAAGGCGTACTCGCGCGCCGTTCGCCCCGCCACGCTTGTCGGAACCGCGGAACGTCGAAGCCGACGCCCAGGCCGTGCTGACCAGCTGTGAAACGGACAGGCCTGAGGCGAGCACCTTGGCTTTCAAGGCAGCGATGTCCCGGTCCCCGATCAGCGCATGATTCACCGCGGGGATCGGGTCTTGCCACGGCAGCTGCTCCTTCGGAACGAGCGGGCCGAGATAGCGAACGATCGGTCCCATGTCTCGGTGTGTCAGTTTGAACCATGCCCGGGCAAAGGCGTCCGCAAACTGGTCCGGATGTTCATGGAAACGTCTTGAAATCTTTTCGTAAGCCGAATCGACCCGCAAGGCGAGGTCGGTGGTCAGCATGGACGGGGCATGTCGCTTGGCGGGGTCGTGCGCATCCGGCACCGTGTCTGCGCCTGCACCGTTCTTGGGTCTCCACTGATGCGCCCCGGCAGGGCTTTTCGTCAATTCCCATTCGTAGCCAAAGAGGTTCTTGAAGAAATCATTGCTCCACTTCGTGGGCGTCGTCGTCCAGGTGACTTCCAGGCCACTCGTAATCGCGTCCTGCCCCTTGCCCGATCTGAATTTGCTCTTCCAGCCGAGCCCCTGTCCCTCGATGCCTGCGCCTTCGGGCTCCGAACCCACCAATGATGCGTCTCCGGCGCCGTGAGTTTTGCCGAAGGTATGACCGCCCGCAATCAGCGCCACCGTCTCTTCGTCGTTCATTGCCATACGGGCGAATGTCTCTCGAATATCGCGAGCGGCTGCGAGCGGATCCGGTTTACCGTTTGGTCCTTCCGGGTTCACGTAGATCAAGCCCATTTGCACTGCGCCGAGCGGATGTTCGAGATCACGGTCGCCCGTGTAGCGCTCGTCCGCCAGCCACTTACCCTCGGGCCCCCAATAGATATCCTCTTGAGGCTCCCAGGTATCGACACGTCCGCCGCCAAATCCGAAGGTCTTGGACCCCATTGACTCGAGAGCAACGTTGCCCGTGAGAATCAGAAGATCCGCCCACGATATCTTGCGGCCATATTTTTGCTTGATCGGCCATAGCAGTCGCCGCGCCTTGTCGAGGTTCGCATTGTCCGGCCAACTGTTGATCGGTGCGAATCGCTGCTGGCCGGCTCCGGCGCCCCCGCGACCATCGCCAATGCGATAGGTGCCGGCACTGTGCCAAGCCATCCGAATGAACAGCGGACCGTAGTGACCGAAATCGGCCGGCCACCAATCCTGTGAATCGGTCATCAAGGCACGCAAATCCTTGATCACCGCATTTAGATCAAGACTCTTGAAGTCCTCGGAGTAGTTGAAGGCCTCGCCCATCGGATTGGATAGGTGGGAATTCTGGTGCAGAACCTGGAGATTCAGTTGGTTTGGCCACCAGTCCCGGATCGAGTGTGCTCGGGTCCCACCAGTGAACGGACACTTGCTTTCGGTTGCCATGCTCTCTCTCCTCGCCTATATCAGGTGAGAGAAGAGTATCCCCGCCGAGAAGCACATTGAAGTTGATTCTGTCTATGACCGTCATCGACCGGATCAATCGGCTGCGCGGTCGACGCGCGGGATCTTCAGTCAGCGTGTCGGTGCGAGATGGGCCCTAATGCAACGAAGCCGAGATGAGACTGTTTGTACCACCAAAGACGACCATGCTCGAGTCTTCGCTGATCAGGCATCCAGCTCGGCAGATGCTGCTGGGCACACTGACGCCGTAAAAATTCCTGCCAGCGACTGAAACGCGCGGTGGACCAGTCGTACGGTATCGTGGGGGTCGTCTGCGGTAAAAGCATAGGCGTCTTGGCTCTCGGTACCGAGGACCGTCAGGCAGTGCGTGCCTGACGGTCGCCATGTTCCAATTCAGATCAGTTGCGATCTCCAAAAGTGCGAACCGCACCCGTGCCGAGCCAGCGACCGGCGGCCGCGGGCAAGCTGGGTCCGATGCGCACCAAGAACAGCGGGCTGGCGCATGTGCCCGGCAAACCGTCGAGTTGTCCCCGAAAGTGAGCATTGCCCTCGGCGCTGAGCCTGACTTCGGCGGTGTCGATGACTGCCTGATTGCCGGTGCCGGCATTGCACACCAAGGTGCCGTTGAGTGTGGTCACCGGGCCCGGTGTACCGCTCGAGTTGCCGCCGACGAGCACCAAGCCCTCAACGTCAAAGCTGGCGCGACCCGAGAGAAGATCGATACGGGCATGACCGTCGCGGGCAGTCCAGGGGCCTGCTCCAGCCTTGATACCGGCAACCGGGTTGTCGACACTCGGCGCGGTAATGACACCAACGATTCGTTCCCATTGCACGACTGAATCGTCTGCCTGCTGTGCAAACAAGGCGGCAGGTGCCAGCAGCAAAGCCAGCGTTAAAAACTTATTCATCAAAAAGATCTCCTTCCAAGTGGGGTCTGGCATCGGACCTCGCTTGAGCGAATCCGACAACCATGAGTGACGCCCATGATTGATTCGGTTCAATAGTCGAAGGGAAATCTATCTGACGTGCTCAGATTCGGTCGCTGCTACGGGAACTGGATCGGGGCGCTGTAAGCGACTCGCCAGCTCGCTCCGTCAGTCGAACACCAAGCGTCGTTCAGGCGTACGCCGCCGACCCCGCCCGCGTTGCCGGCGACGATGCAGAGCTCATTGTTCAGGACGAATGCCTGATGGTCACTGCGCGGAACGAAACCGGCATTGGCGGTTGCTTGGTTCCAGTTGAGCCCGTCCACCGAGGACCAGACATCGGCGGTGGCGGAGGTGCCACCCCCAATGACCCACATTCGGTTATTGAACACCGTCATCGTGTGACCGACCCGTGGCCCGAAGGCGGCGCTGCCCGTCACGAGGGTCCAGTTGATGCCGTCAGTAGAGCTCCACACATCGCTGTTGCGCACCGACCCGTCCCAGCCGCCGGCCACCCACATGCGGTTGTTGAAGGCCACCGCCGCGTGGCCCCAGCGGGCGGTGAAGCCGGGGGAAGCCGTCGCGAGCGTCCAGGTGAGGCCGTCGGTGGAGGACCAAATGTCTCCCACCGGGCCCGATCCGTCGACGCCATCGATCACCCACATCCGCCCTGCGAAGATGAGCGACTGATGCAGCAGGCGCGGCGAGAATGCCGCCGCAGCCGTTACCCTCGTCCAGGTCGCACCGTCGACCGAGGACCAGACGTCGCCGTAAATCGTAGAGCCCGCAGCGCTCTCACCCGCGATGGCCCACAAGTGATTATTGAAACTCACGGCCTGAAGGCCGTAGCGCGGCCCGAACGCGGCCGCTGCGTTCGCCTCGCTCCAGTCGAGTGCATCTGCCGAGGACCAGACGTCTGGCAGACCCGTGCCGGCGTAGCCACCGAGCAGCCACACACGGTTATTGGCGACGACGCTGGCGAAGCGCAAGCGCCCTGCGAACCCGCCGAACGGGGTGGCCTGGGTCCAGGAGGACCCGTCAGCAGAGTGCCACACATCGTTGAGATATGGGCCGATGGGATCGTAGCCGGCGGCGACCCAGAGCTCGTTGTTGAACACAGTGCCCGTGGCGGCATTGCGCTGCGGCCAGTCCGCGGTACCCGTAACCTGCTGCCAGGTGGCCCCATCCTGCGAGCTCCACACATCGCGCGGATCACCGGTGAGTGTATCCGAGCCTCCAATGATAAATAGGTGTGTTCCCAGTGACAGGAACTGAAAGGCGAAACGGGGCGTGAAGGCGGCGGCGGCGGTGACCTGGGTCCAGTTGATGCCATCGGTCGAGGACCATACATCGTTGAGCGCGTTGATACCGCCCTGGTTCTGCCCGCCGGCGAGGTAAAGGGAACCGTTCAGCGACTGCACGCCGAAGGACCAGCGCGCCCCGAAGGCGGCCGCGGCACTCTCCTGCTTCCACGCGGTGCCATCCGCCGAGGACCACACATCACTCAGCGGCGGATCCGGCGCCCGGTTCCCGGCCGCGACCCAGAGTCGGTTTCCGAAGACGAAGAGGCCGAAATCCCCTCGCGGTGCGAAGGCTGCGTTGGCGGTTTGCTGCGTCCAGTTCAGGCCATCCGCGCTCGACCAGACATCGTTGTAAGTGGTGGCACCCTGCGCGCCGCCGATGAGCCATAGGCGGTTCTGGAACACCGCCAGAGAGAACTCGCCGCGTGCGCCGAACGGGGCGGCATTGGTGACCTGCGTCCACATCACACCGTCGGTGGAGGACCAGATGTCGGCGAGCGCCTGACTGCCGTCCCAACCGCCAATGAGCCACAGCCGCCCATTGAAGGCGATCATCTGCGGCGCCATGCGCGCCGTGAACATTGTCGTGGTGACCGGAAGCGGGTTGCTCGTGTTCGCACCGTACGTGAGCCAGTAATAGGCGGTGCGCGACAAATTGGCGACGGTATCGGTGAGAATGCCGCCCGCGAGCACATCGAGCGCCCCGTTGGTGCAGCTCTTATAGGCCGCGAGGTTGCAGTTCGGATCCGTCGAGCGATAGAGCGAGGCACCGGGCACCTCGGGTGCCATGTCCACAAGCGCGTCGTTGGCCCCAAGCCAGGCGTGTACCTGCGGCGCCCTTGGGATCACATTGGTGGTAAAGGTCGCCTGCGCCGCGGTGTGGTTGGCATCGCCCGCCTTCACGATGTCGATGTGGGCGGAGCCCTGCGCATGTGCGGTCAGCTCACCGGAGGCCGGGTCCACGGTGATCGCCGTGGTGTTGTCGCTGGTGAAGCTGAGTGCCCCTGGCCCCGTGTTGGTGGTGATGGGTGCCGCGAGCGACTGTCCGATGAGCATGTTCACGGCCGTCGCCGACAACGCCAGCAGTTTGCGCGGCTTTGTCGACCACGAGCGAGTACGAGGAGGAATCGGCGGCCTTCATTGCCGTTATCGTCGCTGAGCCCGCGCCGACAATGGTCACGGTTCCCGTCGCGGCGCCGACCGTCGCGACGCCGGCATCGTTGCTCGAATACGTGATCGCTGCGCTACCAGCACCACCGGATGCGAGATTCGTGAATGCAGCATCGCCGTAAGACTTATGAATCGGCCCGGCGTTCGCGAATGCGAAGGCAGGGGGCGGCGGACCATCCCCGCCTCCATGATGGCATGAGGCGAGCATGAGAGAGGTGACAATTAGGAGCCAAGGCGCTGCTCGGTACCCATCGCTCGTTCTATTTCTCATGGAGGTCTCCCGCTACCCGTTGTTTCGTTCACATCTTATTTTTCAATTGGCCTTGGCGGCCGACGGGCCATTCTTGCCGTCGCGCAGCCGCGCCGCGATCCGGGTCGCCGACAAATCCATGAAGCTCTGCACCGTTTGAGTTGCTGCCAGTCCGCCGCCCAGCGCCCAGCTGTTGTTGTCGGTCGAGGCACTGGCTATGACGGCCCCGCTCTCTGCATCTGATAGTTGCACCATCGCGTCGAAATACGAGCTGCCCGCCCCGAATCCAACCAACAGACGCAGCGTCCCGTTACCCTCTACCAGGCGCGTAACCCTCCCTGAGACCACGAGCGCCTTGCCCGGACTCGGTTCGCGCGCCACCTGCGAATAGGCCTTGGTCTCCGAAATCTTCTGCGCAATGAGATCGGAGAATCTGTGCAGGTTGTTCGCCATCATCGTGTTATGAATGGACACCTGCTCCGGCTTTAGCTTGCTTGCATCTGTGCCATCGGTGAAATCGAGCACCACGACTTTGTCATATTCGGATAGATCGACATGGGGTTTGAGTTTCTGCGCAGGGCCTGCAGTGTCATGCGCAGGCGTTGTTGCGCTCACTGTGTCAGCTGGTCGTTGCAGTTCACTCGTTGTGCCGCAAGCGGCAGCGAGAGCTGCCAACACCGGAACGATGAGACGTATGTAGTTATTCATGACGACATTTGCTCCGCGGTATCTTTGCAATGAATCGAACCAGGCCAGCTTAGTTGTCGCCTGCCCTTGCGGGTATTCGAGCCGAGTTCGTATCGGACCGTGATACCGAGAGTTCAGTTAAGTGATACCTGCGCGGAATTATTCTGCGATCGGGAACTGGCACCTGCGCTAAAGCGCGTGTAATTTCATATCCCTCTGCAATGTGGGCAATCGGAGGGACGGGGAGATGACCGACGTTCAAGCAGGTGCCTGTGCGGCAAGTCCGCCCGCGTATCCCCATCCGTGGGTAGCCACAGGCGCGCTGCTGTTGGCCCTGGTGTCTGAGGGCTACGATCTGCAGGCGGCCAATTTCGCGGCCCCCGCACTCGTCACATCACTGGGCATTGCCAAAGCCGACTTAGGTCCTCTGTTGAGTGCCAGCCTCTTGGGCGTGCTGTTCGGCGCGGCGCTGATCGGCTCGCTGGGTGATCGCCTAGGGCGCAAGCGTCTCATCATCGGCGGCTGCCTTGCTTACGGACTTCTCTCGCTGGCGGCCGCCGCCTGCAATGTGCTGTGGGAATTGGTCTTGCTGCGCTTCCTCATTGGCTTGGGGCTCGGCGGCGTGCTTCCCAACGCCTTGGCGCTGGCGAGCGATCTCGCGCGGCGCGGCGCCGAGGCCAGCGCCGCTGGGTTGATCGGTATCGGCATCACTTTCGGCGGAGTGCTGGCAGGGCTTGCCGCCGCCGCTCTGATGCCGGCATACGGTTGGCCGTCGGTGTTCATCGTGGGTGGCGCGCTGCCGCTGGTCATCGTGCTGTTGCTTTGGGCGGTACTCCCGGAATCGCCGGTGTACACGCTGCGCCGCGCACAGGCCAAGGCCACGGGGCCTTGGTCACCGGGCCCGGCTGCGCTGTTTCGCGACGGATTGGCCGCTCAGACTGTGGCCATCTGGGTGATTTTCGCCGCCCTCCTCCTGTGCGTTTACTTGCTAAGCGGCTGGATACCGCTGCTGCTCCACCAAAGCGGCTTTTCCATCCGGTCGGCGGCGCTGATCGGAGCGGCCTATCAAGGCGGCGGCGTGGCGGGCGGTGTGCTCGCCAGTCTGATGTTGAACAAGCGCGGCTGGGACGTGGTCGCGGGTTTCGCGTCCCTCGCCGTCGCCAGCATGGCGTTTCTGGTTTGGGGGCCGACTTCGACATCCGTGCTGGTGTTGGGTGTCGTGCTGGCCGGCTTTTTCGTGACGGGAACGCAGAACGCCATCAACGGCGCCGGCGGTGCCAGTTACGACGCCGCGATCCGCAGCTCCGGATTGGGCTGGGCGCTCGGTGTCGGCCGCTTGGGTTCAGTGGCCGGGCCGCTGGTCGGATCGGTGGCGGTGCTGCTCGGCATGCATGAGCCCCGCCATCTCTTCGCGCTGCCCATCCTGCCCTTGGCGGTTGCCGCATTGACCGCCGCATGGCTGCGGCGCCGGCTAGCATTTCAAACCAACCGTATTCAACGAAAGGAGCAACCATGGCCGGAAAAATGAGGAAGATCGCTACCGAGGAAGCCTGGTCGATTCCGGAGGTGGCCGCCGCACTGCGCGAAGTTGTCCGCGGTCCCACATCGAGCCTCGACAAGCTGCTGGTCGCCGCCATCTACGATGCCAAGACGGACACGTCGGGGTACGGCACCATGAATTTTCTCGACGGCCTGCTGGATGTGGAGGGCGAGCGCCTGCGCCAGATGGATGAGTTCGGGGTGGACATGCACCTGCTGTCGCTGACCGCTCCCGGTGTGCAGATGTTCGACGCAGACACGGCCAGCGAGCTTGCCGCATTGGCGAATGATCGCATGGCCGACATCTGCAGAAAATATCCCACCCGGTTCGCAGGTTTGGCATCGTTCGCTCCCCACAGCCCCAAGCGCGCGGCAAGAGAAATGGAGCGCGCCATTCACAAGCTCAAGCTCAACGGCTTCATCTTGAACAGCCACACCCATGGCGAATACCTCGACGATCCGAAGTACTGGCCGGTGCTCGAGGCCGCCGAGGCGCTCGATGCTTGCATCTACATCCATCCTCGCGCCGCTTCCGACGGCCTCAAGGGTCCCCTCCAGGACTATGGAATGGACTCCGCCATGTGGGGCTATGGGGTGGAAGTGGGCACACATGTGGTACGCATGATGGCCGCAGGCGTGTTCGACCGGTTTCCAAAACTCAAGATCTGCATCGGTCACATGGGGGAGGCGATCCCATTTTGGATTTGGCGCATCACCTTCATGAACACCCGCGCCCAGGCCGTCGGCCGGGCGCCCAAGACGCAGTTGACCATGGAAGAGTATTTCCGGCGCAATTTTGTGTTCACCACCAGCGGCGTGGAGGATCCGTTGGCGCTCGACTATTCGATCAAGCGCATGGGAATCGACAATGTTCTATGGGCCATCGACTACCCCTATCAACCCATGAAGCCCGCCGTCGATTTCCTGGACAGCGCGCCCTTGAGCGCGGTGGAGCTGCACAAGCTCTATCACGAAAACGCGGAACGCATCTTTCACATCGCGCCGGCATAGCGCGCGAGTCGCCTTGCGCTCATTTCGCAGCCATGCGTGGCGGAACCTCAATGCCGTAGGTCTCGGCATCGCGACTCGTGTGAGTCGCGAGATAAACGCTGTTCAATTGGGTTCGGTTGACCGAACGAACGGCGCTCGCCAGCGCCTGTTCGTAGCAACCCCGAAAGCTGGCTGGAGACTCCAGGCCAACACGATTGCCGTTGCCACAAGCGACGCGGGCAGCCAAGTAAAGCCGCCGATATACCTCGCGCGCATCCGCAGGCCGGTTGAGATCGAGATCCGCGATGTCAATGGAGATTTTGACCATTACCGCACGACTCTCGGCGTGAACGGGACCCCATAGTACGGCGCACGCCGCCAACGCGGCGAGGCCCCCGAGAGGCCTACTATTGAGCACCGAGGCTTTATTGTTCATGTGTGTCTCCTAATGGGGTAATCCGCAATGACTGCGTAGGGAGATTCGCACCTGCACGCCGGGGCGTAATGAGCGCGGCATGATTTCGGCATGAAGATGAGTGGAAGACGCCCTGAAGGCCTTTCGGAATCGCCACAGACTCACATGGAGTCGCCCATGATGGCCCCGCCATTGTCACCGTGGTTATACTGTGCACATCACATCGCGGTGCGCAGCCGTCCATTTGGCTACTGTGATCAATCACTTAGGCAGGTCAGCATCGATGAAGCCGCCGGGCAGTTCAGTGTTCAGCATCGGTGCCTGGCGCGTTGATCCGAGCCTGGATGAGATTTCCAAGAACAACCAAACCGTCAAGCTCGAACCGCAGAATATGCGCCTTCTGCTCTGCCTGGCCGAAAATGTCGGAGTGGTCGTCAGCGTCGAGCAGTTGTTGGAGGAAGTCTGGAAGGACGTTGTTGTCACACCGAATTCGGTTTACCACGCAGTCGCGACACTGCGTCGAATTCTCGGTGATGACGCCAAGAACCCCACGTACATCGCGAATATTTTGCGGCGCGGCTATCGTTTGCTAACGCCTGTCGTTCCGTGTATCGATGCGCAGGCGAGGCAGGGTGCGGATTCGAACGCCCCTGTGATCGAACGATCGATCGCAGTAATGCCGTTCGTGGACATGAGCGAGAAGCAGGATCAGCGCTACTTCGCGGATGGCATGGCGGAGGAAGTGGTCCATCTGTTGACGAAAGTTCCTGGCATCCGCGTCATCGGCCGCACCGCACATGCCCGGAGCGGCGGCAACATGCTGGCAGCGGCCTATGTCGTCGAGGGCAGCGTGCGCAGATCCGGAAACCGCCTCCGAGTCACGGCACAACTGGTCGGCACACAGGACGGCTCACACCTGTGGTCCGGCAGCTACGACAAGAACGCCGATGAAGTGCTCAAGATTCAAGATGAGATCGCCGCGGCTCTGGTGCGCGCATTGCAGGTCGCGGTGGGGGTGGATTTGCCATCGCGGCCGATGCTCAAAAGCGCCCTTGGTTACGATCTCTATCAGCGCGGGCGTCATGCACTGGACCGCTTCGACAAGTCTGGGTTTGAAAGCGCGGCAGGATTCTTTGAACAAGCGCTCGCGCTCGACCCCGGGGCGTTACGCGCGGCCGAATCTCTCGCGGTCGTCCACATGTACCTCGCCGAATGGGGCTACGCGCCGCCTCGCGAGGGATTCGAGCGAGCGCGGGCGTCGTGCGAAAGCGTTCTCAGGCTCGACCCGACTTCCGGCATGGCGTACGCACAACTGGCTTTAATAGCCGCCGTTTACGACTGGGACTGGGCCGCTGCGATGGCCAAAATTCAGCGGGCGCTTGCCCTCGATCCTCGCGACCCTGGAATTCTCGTGACCGCGGGCATTATCCACCTGGCGTTGGGTCGACTGGACGAAGCGGCGAGTTTCTTCAACGCCGCCTCCGCGCTGGATCCATTGGGTGCAATTGCGCACGGCGCGCTTGGCACCGTTCATTATCGAAGCGGCCGGCTTGCCCAAGCAGAGGCGGAATTTCGCCGGGCTCTTGAGATTAGCCCCACCTTTCTGTGGGGCCATTGGTCCCTCGGAACCGTCCTGCTGTCGGCAGGCAGATTGGACTTGGCGCTCGCGCAAATGCAACACGCGCGTCACGATAACGGCGGCGATGTCGGCCTCGCCTGCGTATTTCACGCGATGAAACAGCATGCCGAGTCAGATGCGGCGCTCGCGCGCGCCACGGAGGAGTTTGCAGAACGTTGGGCGTATGGAATAGCCCAGGCTCACGCCTACCGTGGCGAGCTAGGTCAGGCGTTCACATGGCTTGACCGAGCATATCGCCAGAAAGATGTGGTGCTTTACCAGATGAAGGGCGACCCGCTGTTGAAGAATCTTGAGCCCGACCCGCGTTACGCGGCATTCTTGAGTAAAATGCAGCTGCCGCAATAGATTCCCATGAACCAGAACACCACCGATGGAGTCGGCGAGCGAATGGGCCGTCAGAGGATTCCGGTCCCTGTAATCCTGATCGCCTGCCTTTATCTTGCCGTGGGTATCGGCGGTTTTGTTGTTCATTTCAGTGACCGTCGCACGCCTGATTGGATTTGGGTCGAGGTCACCGAGTTTCTCGCAATCGTTTGCGGTGTTTTTCTGCTGCGTGCGCACAATTGGGCTCGCTGGCTTGCCAGTGCATGGATGGCCTTTCACGTCGTCTTGAGCTTCGGCGAATTGCGCCAGCTGGGAATTCACAGCCTATTCTTCGTGTTGATTGTCTGGTGTCTCTTCCGTGCGGACGCCAGTCGCTTTTTCCAAAACACGCGGACGACCTAGGTGGCCATGGGCCGCCGCTCAAACTGGCGGCATTGCGGGGGGCGAGATTGCTTCTAATCCAGCATCGTGCTATTTCGTACTCATGGTCCGCAGGGGGAAAGCATCATGAAGCTGATTTCGACCTTGGGTCTCTGCCTGGCGCTCTCCGCGTGCGCGACGGATTATGCCTCGCAGCTGTCTGAATCCAATTTCGGTTATCGCCAGTTGTATTCGAAAGACCCCATGGATACATCACAGTTGGTGAACGGCTTATATACCTCAGGACCCGCAGGGACGGCATTCTGCTTGAGTCAATGCTCTGGGGAAGCGCCGCTGTGGTCGACCGGTTTCGCGCCCTAGGCGAACCGGGGACCCCCTACTTCTCACCGTTCCCGTGCTCCGCGGATCGTGTGCCTTGAGCCGCATTGTAGTGCGCAAGAAAATCTTGAATTGCCGAGTGCACACCGGCTTTATTGAACAGGAAGAACAATTCGTTCGCACGCGGCGCGCGCCGAAAATAATCTACTTCTGGGATACGCGGATAATCCGGACGGTGCGCAATGGCTACCGAGCCACATGTCATCTGCTCATCCGGAGAGAGCCGCAAGTCATGCATGGACTCCAAGGCGAACAATTTCCGGATTTGCAGGGCGTGCGCAGTCGGATGCGAATATATTTTCTGCACGCTGACATGCCGGTCGCTGAGCGGTAGCGACACCACGGTGCCCGCGGGTCCATAGGGATAATGGTCGGTGTCGGTGTGATTGGTGTAAAGCAGAAAGATTGGGTTACCTTGCCATTGCTCGAGTGCTTGGTCGAGCGCCACGCTGGTGAATTCATGATCCGGATGAGCGTCCAGTCGTGGATCGGGCATCACCACAATCCCCGGGTTCACCTTGCGCAGCACCTCCACCAAATCCTCCACCAAATGCTGCCAGCTGTTGCTGCGCGCTGCGCTCGATACCAGTTTGCTCAAGTTGGCGCGCCGATAGGGCGCCACATCGGTATTGGCACTGTAGACTTCGGGAAACGTTTGCCTGGGTGCCCGATACATCGCATCCAATTGCCCATCGAAGTAACCGAGATTGGCGGTGCGCTCCGGAGGAATATTGCCCTGCCACGGAATAGTCACGCTATCGACCGCACGCAAATAGCCTTTGAGGGCGTAATGCTCCGCCGGGTCGCTGACGCTGGCACGATAGTTCATGTCGCCGGCATTGCCTGCGGTCACCGTGACCACGCTGGCTCGCCGATCGGCATACAGGCCAAACGCCGCGACTTCGGCGTCGTCGGGATGAGGTGCAATCAACTAAGATGCGTTGTTGCAAGTCGAGATGATTGTCGAATAAGCGCAGCGTGGCCGCTTCGGCTTCGAGCGTCACCGCATGAGTGCGGATGATGACTTCGGCACCACCGGCAAGTTGCTCACGCAAGCTGCTTAAGTTTAGCCAACGCACACCCACCGCATTGGGATCGAGATACTGTTGAATGCGCAAATCGCCGACTGACACTTCAACGTAAGGGTCTTGTTCTGCGCCCCAGCTGCGGACTGCGAGCAAAGCCGTGTCCCATTGAGTGACGGTGCGCGGCCAGGCGAAGCGTACGCCGTCGGCGATTCTCGACAATCGGATGACATGGGTAACACTGTCTGCCGCCGCAAATTCATAAGGGTCGCTCTCATAGCGTGCTGCGGTTGCGGCACTTGCCGCCGGCGGCACATTGACAGGTGCTGATGGCGCCTGAGCGCCGCTGATCGCGCGCAGTGGCCGCTAATATCGCGATAATCGACCTTGCAATGTACCTATGAATCGATGGGGTGGCGGCGCTCATGCTTCACTCGTTCGTGCCGCCCCTGGTTGCGTTGCGAATGAGCGGTCGCGCCCACACGCCGACGCTCAAGACGAACCCGAAGGTGAGATATAGAAACAACATTCCAAATCGTAGGCCGTACAGATCCCCGAGCCAGCCGATGACCAAGGGCACGAGCGCACCCCCCATGATCCCGGAGCACAGGATACCCGGCGAAGGGGCCGTGGTACTGGGGCACCGAGTTCAAGCCCAGCGACACCAGTGTGGGCCACATGATCGAGGCGAAGAAACCGATGCAGGGAAAGGCCACTCGGGATACTTCGGCCGAGCCAAACAGGGCCAGCCGACAGCATGCACAGCGCACCGATGCGCAAACCCGATCAAGTACGCGGCGACTGTCGAAGAGCTTGAGCAAGCCCATCCCTAGGAGACAGCCGGCGGTCATCAGTCCCCAGTAGTAGGCCACCGCATCCGCACCTCCCTTGTGGGGATCGACATGGTGATAGCGCTCGAGAAACGGGGACATCCAATCGGCCGTGCCCTGCTCGCAGCCGACGTAGGCAATGATCGCGAGAAAATACAGCCAGACGTAGGGATTGCGCAGCAGCTGCCGGTACATGGACAGCGTGCCCGCCGACTCCTCCTCCGTACGCTCCACCTTGGGTAAGCGCAGCAATGCGATCAGCACGACGCATGCGGCGGAGACCACGGCAAAAATCCAATAAATCGATACCCACGGAAGCGCGGGAGTGGTGATGCTGCCGAGGACTGCGTAGAGGCCCGTAAGTTCGCGATGCGCGGGACCTAAGTGCCCCACGAGATCGGAATAGACCAGGGGACTCACGAAGGAAGCGGCGCCGAAGATGAGCTGCGCGAACGCTGAGTTGAATGCAAAGTGCTCCTCGCCTCCGGCCACACGCAACAGGGGATTGATCGCCACCTGCAGTACCGCCATCCCCGCCCCGATCACGAAGAGCGAAGTCACGGCCATTGGATAAGTGGGGAAGGCTGCGAAACTGGTCGCGCCCAAGGTCGCCGCAACGAAGGAGGCGACCATGGGTTTCTTCTCTCCCCAGCGCTGCACCGCAAAGCCCGCAGGAATCGACATCACGCCGTACGCAATGAAAAACGCGAACGGCAGAATCGCGGCCATCGTGAGCGACACGTGGAAGTCGGCGATGATGTCTGGAATCAATGGCCCGAGGATATTCGTGAGAAAGGAGATCACGAAAAACACGAAGAACACGACCGCAACCAGAAATCGGCTTCTGCCTTGAGTTCCGGCGCGCACCGTGGCTGTCATTGTCATTCGATCGAACCTCGTTGGTGTTCGGCGGGTCGCGCCTTCCGCTGCGCGGTGGACCGGCCCCTACACGACCGGCACTTGGCTGATGTTGTTCTTCGGGTCCATCCAGAACGATTCGTTCACGAAGCGGCTGAAGATTTCGCGCGGCAGGATGGGGGTGCGCTCGATCGGCTCCACCTTCGGGCGCACCGTGTGCAGGCCCGGCATGCCGACCCGGGCATCGAACTCGTCCGCGTTGTAGGAAATGTGGTCGAAGTCATGTTCGAACCAGGGTTCGCCGATGAACTGGTAGACCGCGCGCATGGCCGCCGATGGATTGCGCGCCAGGCTTTCGTAGGTCAGCAGCAGCAAGTGGCCCGGGGCATACTGGCCATAGAACGCATCCTTGGTGGCCTGGAAGGA
Source organism: uncultured Gammaproteobacteria bacterium (assembly GCA_963811115.1). Lineage (GTDB taxonomy): Bacteria > Pseudomonadota > Gammaproteobacteria > Steroidobacterales > Steroidobacteraceae > Bog-1198. The sequence goes on along the minus strand of CAWEQB010000012.1, from coordinate 14,187 downwards.
GAACCCCACCATGCCGCGCGGATCGGTCAGCGCCTCGACGCGCGAGTACACCGTGGTGTTGGTGTCGAATCGGAACACCTTGCTGACGCCGACCGGTTGCCTGCGCACCAGCCGTTCCATGCTGTCCAGCACCCAGGACAACTGGCGAACGCAGGCGATGACCTTCGCCTCCGGAAACAGTGTCTCCAGCAACTGCATCCGGCTGCACCATAGCCGGCTGGTGTCGAACACGACGCCGGCGTCCGCTTGTCCCGCGTAGAAGTTTTCGACCAGACCGCGCAGCATTGCAACGCGCTGCTCGTCGGAGACGTCGAACGAAAAATCGTTCTTGCTGCTGGTCTCCGCCATCACCACCCCCATGATGTCGGCAAGCGGGCTGGTCATGCCGGAGCGGAAACGCGGGTTCTGGTTGAGGATGGCGGCCAGGAGCGTGCTGCCCGAGCGCGGCATCCCGGAAATGAAATGGAACTTGCGGGCTGGCTTCGCGACGTGGGGTACCGCAGGCATAGGGTTTCTCTCTAAACCGCCCCAACCGGGGTGTCCTGCGGATGATATCTGGTCCGGGCCATGGCGTGCGCGCAGTGAGAGTCCGGCCGGATCAATGATTCTTGTCCTGCGAAGCGGCCGTCCGGCTCTCGGCGGCGACCGGGATAGATCTGCGTCGGAACGTTCCATCCACTCACTTCGACGACCGGCGCCTCCGCTCCTGGCGTCGAAAAATGCGCGGTCAAGGTCAGCGATTCGCCGGGCCACAGCGTGACGTCGTTGTCGCTCCACAGGATCGGCACCATGAGCTCGCCGCCCGCGGATCGCTTGATCGACACGTGCTGGAACAGCGCCACGGCCTTGGAGGATGGCGGTACCGTCAGCGTGACTGTGGCGATGTCCTCGGCTCCCTCGTGCCGCATCGTTGCCTGCACCTCGCTCGTCGCGGTCGGGCAAGGACTGCAATGGGGTCAGGTCCGCGTATCGCGTCACTGGCGTTAGGTACCAGTTCGAATGCGCCCAGTCGAGCTCGTCGGTTTGGGTGGAGAGCCAATAGACGTTGCGGCTGATCGGTTTGCCGTCGGCGGAAGCGAGTTCGAGCTCGATGAAGTAGGTGCGCGACAAGCCATTGAGCGCCGGCAGCATCGCCAATTGCCGCGCGCTGTTGCCGGCGAGATCGATGTCCTGCAGGCGCTGCTCGTAGGCCACGCTGCCGTCCAAGTTGCGCACGCGGATGACCGCCCGCAATCCATGCTCACGCATGAGCGTGTGATTGACCAGCATGATCGCGCGCGTATCGTATGAGTACTGGATGTGCACCGGCTCGTTGGCCATCTTGGCGCCGAAGTAGGCGCCGGCCGGATTCAGGAAATAGTCGTACAGATGCCAGTGCAGCGAGGGCCAGGCGTTGTTGAGCATCCAGTAGATGACGCCGGTCGAGGGCTTGGCCGCATCCATGTGCGCATTGAACGCCTCGAATTGCGCTCGGACGTTGTCGTAGTTGTCGAGCTGGGCCTTGGCGACGTAGTCGCTCGAGGCTCTTGGGCGGCGCCGTAGCGCTTGGCCAGCGCAGTATCGAACGGCTCGATGGTCGCGAATACCGACCAGGCGGCCGACGCGTGATACTGCCGCGTCTGCGGGTATTTCCACAGCGCCTCCAGCTCCTGCGGCGAGAGCATGCGGTTGAGGTCGTCCAGCAGCGGAATAGAGGCGCCTGCGCTGACTTCGGAGTCGAACCCGAAGGCGCCGCCCAGCTTGTCGGCATACCAATACGCCGGTGGAATCCACGCGTAGGGTCCGGCCATCTTCATGCCGGACGGACCGGTCTCAGCCGTGGCCCTGGTCCACGGCCGCCGCGATGATCGGCAGCGACCAGTTCTCGGCATGCAAGGTGTCGACGTACATCTTTGAGAGCGCAGCCGGCGGCGCGTTGTCGCTGCCGATCAGAAATCCGATCACGGATGGGTGGTTTCGCAGCAGTCGCGCCTCGCTCGCCATCGAGGCTTGCAGCCACCTTCTCGTCAGCAGCGTCCCAGGGCGCACCGCCCGTCTTGGCCCACGATTCCCATTTGTCGCAGCACTCCCAGCCGGCGAGGATCATGATGCCGTTGCGGTCGGCGAGGTCGTAGAAGCGTGCGTCCTCCAGCTTGCCCTCGCTGCGGATGGTGTTGAGCCCGAGGTTCACGACGTAACTGAACTCCGCCTCCATGCGCTTGGGGTCGTCACGCAGGAACATGTCCGGCGCCCAGCCTCGCGCCGCGAATCAAGCACAGGCTTGCCGTTGATGACGAACTGGGGATAGCCCTGCGGGGTGAGATGGGAGCTGACGCTGCGGATGCCGAACGTCGCGCTCGCCCGGTCGGAGACCGCATCGTCAACGGCAGCCGCCATCTGCAACGTGTAGAGCGGATGGGCGCCCATGCCGACCGGCCACCAGACCTGCGGACGTTTAAGATCGAGGCCGGGATCGCTCTTGGGGGAAAATGACACGGTCTGCGTCTGGCCGGGAGCGAGGTGTATCGTTCGCTTGAGCGAGACGCCGGCCACGACGCCCGGTGATCGTGGCGTCGTGTGCCGAGGCATCGAGATTTCGCGCCTGCACCTTCACGGTGAGCGCGGCGCGAGACAGATCGGGAAGCGACAGCGTCGATGTCACCTGCGGAAAACGTATCTCGACCGGCCCCCTGCGCACGATATCCACGCCCCGCCACGGGCCCATGTTGTTGTCCGGCGGCGTCGGGTTCCAGTCGACCCAGCCAATCGACAGGCTCGTCCTTGGGTCGCCCGGATGCACGCGCAATGCGAGGGTGTTGATACCCGTGCGCACCCAACGTGTCACGTCGAGCTCATGCACGGGATAGGCGCCGGCAACGGCGGCCTGTTCGGCGACAAGGTTCCCATTCAACCAAACATCGGCGCTCGCGATCATGCCGTTGATGCGCAGCAGGGTATGTGTGTCCCGCCCTCCTTCGGCCAGGGTGAACTCGGTGCGATACCACCAGGGAATGACGAACACATTGCCGCTGGAATCGGGCTCCTCGGCCGCACGCAGGTTGTCGCTGTAGAACACGTTCTTGTACGTGCCATTCTCCAATAGCCCCGCCATCACGGTCGCGCGACCGCTCACCGGGTACCATTCGCGGGTCGAAAACCCTCCAGAGGAGACTTCGGCGCCGCTTTGCTGCGCTTTGGCGCTCGATTGAATCTGCCAATGGGCGATGGCCGTTGCGGACCCGGCATCGCTACTCACCTGCGTGGGGGTAAAGGAGTTTTCGGCGTCAGCGAGCGAGGCACTCGCCAGCGCCGCCATCACCCAGATTGTGGGGATGACCCGGATTCGCGTCACCACTGTCCGCGGACGCCGAAGGTGAACATGCGTTCGGAGAAGTTCGAGTGCCCGAATTGGTCCGACCATACCAGGTAGTAGCGCTGGTACTCGTTGGTGAGGTTCGTGCCGTCAACGAACACTTCGAGGTACTTGTTGAACTTATACGCGACCGATGCATCGAGGTAGTGCTGGGGCGCCTGGTACTCCTCGAGACCGGCGATGCCTCCCACGTTATCCTGGAAGGCTCGCTTCGAACGGTAGTTGTACGCGGCGCGGGCCTGAAAGTGCTTGTCCTGGTACCAGAGAATGAAGTTTCCCGACTCGGTCGAGTTGTCCTGGAACGGAATCTTGTTTCCGGCCAGATCCCTCTCTCCCGTGTTGCTGGGCGCGTACGTGAAATTGAACTCCATGCCGGTGTAGGAGAGGAGCCCCGGCAGGAACGTGAACCCTTGCCGATAGTCGAACTCCGCACCTTGGATGCTGTTGCCCGAGCCTTGCAGCGGCTCGATGATCGAGATGCAATGGTTGCGAACCACACCGTCCGCGTCCGGCAGCGAGCAGTTGATCACGGCGCCATTCTTGATGAAGCTCTGCACGTTGATGTGGAACAGTTCGAGGTTCAGCAGGCTCGTGGAGTTGATGTAGTACTCGAACGAAGCACCGTAGTTCGTGGAGCGCCACGGATCGAGGGTTGGATTACCGTTCGAGCTGCCCGTCGCCACCTGGTAGATCGGACCCGTCTTGGTTTCCTGCAGCGAGTAGTTCAGCTGCAAGCCTCCGCCCCACTGGCTCAAGTTGAGGGGCATCATGTTCTTGGAATAAGAGAGGCGCATGGTGAACTGACTGGTCATATTCAGCGCGAAGTTGATCGCCGGCAGGACGTCGTTGTAGCTGCGTAGGTGACTCCTGGGTACCGGCGCTCGGCAGGCTCGGTGATGTTTTCACCCGGAAGGCCGGTCTTATACTGGGTAATGTCGAGATTGGTGTGGATGAGGCGCACACCCACGTTACCGCTGTACCGCATGCTGCCGAGATCTCCGTTGAAGTCGGCCTGCAAGTAGCTCGAGAGCTCCTTCTGCCATACGCCCCAACTGGTTTCAGGCGAAGCCTGTGTCGTGGTATCGGGATACAGCGACTTCCAGTACGCCATGGGATCATCCAGGGCGTGCGGGTTCACCGCCCAGAAGGTGACCCCGGAGCCCAGCAAGTTGGTGTATTGCTGAAAGTTGTTGGCGAGGGGCGCCGGCGCTGTTCAACACCTGCAGCGACGACAACGGGCCGGCACGGAAGGCGCCGAGTGCGTTGCCCGCAGTACACCACGTATTGGGTGTCGTGTCGGTCGCATTGCCAGCTAAGATCACATCGGAACCGACATAGCGCACCAGACAGCCGTTGGGGTCGCTCGCCCCCATGCCGGCATACACGGGCGTGACCAACGTGTACCCTTGGTTATTGCCGCTGCGAATACTGTTGCGCACGCCGAAATTGAGTTGGATGCCGTCGTTGAATTTGTAATGTCCATCGAAGCGCAGCGCGGTAAGCGCGGTGTCGCGATTGTAGTCTTCGCCCGATTCCAGGGTCTTCATGGTCCAGTCGATTGGGGTCGGCGAAGGCGCTGGCGAGGGATGCGGGCATGCCGATAGTGACGTTCCGGCCCGTGAAATTCGCGATGATGGGGACCGTATTCTGGGGAATGCCGTTGGCGTTGAATACGCGGGGCCCGCCCAGTTGAGTGGGATAGTTGAAGGTCCCGCAAGGCAATGGGCTGTTGGGGTCTGCCCACAGGCACCCGTCGGAATCGGAGATGTTGATGTCGGTCTCGATGTAGTCCTGCTTCGCCGTTTCGCGGATGCCGCGCACGCTCCCCTTGAAGGCGCCGCCATTGTCGAAATCCAGCTGCGACATTGAAGTTCTGCGCGGTGGACTGCCACCGGTTGACTTGCGAGTACGATTCGACGTCGCCCGGCCATTTTTCGTACACCTGTGTGGAATAGATGTTCGAACCGGCCCAATTGGGATCTTGCGGCGGCGTGTTGTACTGACTGAGAGCGGTACTCCCGGTGTTTCTCGACTGCAATGGCACGTAGGTCGCACCTTGCCAATTGGTGGAATTGAACTGGATGCCGACGGTGCGTTCCCACTGATCCTGATGTGCGTAGAAGTAATCGCTGGTCAATTTTAGCCCGTGGTCAAGGTCCGCCTGGAACGACGCATTGGCGGCCTGGCGCTTGCGCTGAATGGTGCTGTCGTAAAGGCCGATGTTCTGGCTGCCCATGAACACGCCGTTGGACTTCCCGTCACCGTTCACATCGACACTGCCGTCCGGATTCTGCCTGATCTTGGAGGGAATCGGCGCGCCGTTCCACGCGCCGACGAATCCGTTGTAGGCCGCTGCACTGTATCCGTTCTCGCCGTGGAAGATGACTCCATACTGATCGAGGCTCTCGGTGGCGTTTGCACCCGAATTGGCCGCGCCTGCAGTGCCGTACCGGGTGGTATCGGAAAAGTCACCGGGTACCAGCAGACCCCAGCGACCATCGTCGTTGAATGAGACGAGACCACTGGCCTCCGGGCCCGTCTTGCGAGAGGTAGTGCCCCGTTCCGCGCCGGCCGAATAGTTATAGGTGAAGCCATGCGGCAGATCCCAGGGCCGATAGGTGTGTAGATCGAGCGCACCCGCAGATGCCGCTCGAGGTCTGGCGCGCAGTGGCCGACTTGATGACGTCCACCTGATTGAACAGTGTCGCAGGCAGTGTGGTGAAGTCGGGTTGTTGCGAGTCGATCTGATCCGGCGAGATGAAAACTTCACCGTTCAGCATGGTGCCGACCTGAGGCAGGCCGCGCACGGCCACGGAGGTTCCGACGCCTGCGTCGCGGTTGATTTGCACGCCGGTGATGCGCTGAAGCGCGTCCGTGATGGTCACGTCGGGCAATTGACCGATGCTCTCCGCCGAAATGCTGTCCTGGATACTCGGCGCCAGGCGCTTTATTTCGATCGCGCGTATCTGCGATTGACGCACGCCGGTCACGACGACCTCCTGCAACTCGTTCTCATCCGGCCCCGCGGACTTGGCTTTCTTGGCGTCCGGCGCGGGTGTCGTCGGTCCGTTCTGTTGCGCTGGGTCCTGCGCCCCCGTACCCGTTCCTTCTGATGCCGTGGCTGATGTCGCCGCGGCGGCGAGCAACGCCATCGAGATGGCAATTGACAGCGGATGCTTGCGATATATGTTTGACACGGCCTTTCCCTCTCGATTGTTATCTTCCGGATCTCAGATGCCCGTTGCGCGCGTTGCACATCGACATCCACCGAGTGCCCCGCTCATCTGTGCCCCTTGATATCTTCTATTTATTCGGTCGATTGACGAATCAATCTCGCACGATGAGGCCTTTACGTCAAGTATAGGTGGCTTTAGCAGAGAATGCGGTTATGATTGTTCGGATAGGTGACGAATCAAATGACCATACCCATGTCTTCCCCGCCGATCGCCAGCGTGACCCGCCAATTGTCGCGGCGGAGCGTTTTCGAAGCCCTCCTGCACCGCAGCCCCATCTCGCGGGCGGACCTTGCCAAGGTGACCGGCCTGTCGAAACAGACGATGTCGGAAGTCATCGACGCGTTCGAGCAGCAGGGGCTGGTTCGCCAGGTGGGACGAACCAGCGGCAATGTCGGAAGGACTGCGGTGTTGTACGAATTGAGCCCAGAAGGCGGTCATGTGCTCGGCATCGATCTGGGAGCCCAACGCTTGACCGTCGCCCTCGCCGATATTGCAGGCAGAGTGCTCGCTGAGGCCGACGAACCCACCGACAGCCGCGGCGGAGCCTGGGTGCTCGACCAGATTGCCCGGCTTTCGGATCGTCTGGCGCGTGACAATCACACCCACCCCAGCCGAATTCGCTCCATCGTGATGGCGACCCCCGGGGTGGTAAACCCCAAAAGCGGCGCCATCGAGATGGCTCCCAACATCACCGGCCTGGATCATCTCAATGTCGTGGGCCTGCTGGGTGAGAAGCTCGGCAATCCCGTCGTCCTTGAAAATGACATCAATCTGGCGCTGCTCGGGGAAATATGGCATGGCTGCGCACACAACATAGACAACGTGGCTTTCCTCGCGCTCGGCAGCGGCGTTGGCTTGGGACTCTATGTCAACGGCCGGCTCGTTCGCGGCGAGAACGGCGCCGCCGGTGAGATCGGCTATCTGCCGATCGGCGGCGATCCGCTGCAAGCCGAGTCCCGCCTGCAGGGTTGCCTCGAGTACCAGGTTGGCGCAACGGGTGTCGTGCGGCGATACCGGGAGGCCGGCGGTTCCAATGTTGATTCGGAGAGACAGGTCTTTGAGCGAGCGCAGGCGGGCGATCCCGTTGCCGCGCACGTAGTCGACGAGACGGCGCGGCTGACTGCTCTTGCGGCCGCGACGGTCATTGCAACAGTGGATCCGCAACTGCTCGTTCTGGGTGGCTCGGTCGGAGCGCGTCCGGATTTTGCGGACAAGGTCGCGGGCATGTTGTTGCAGCTCTCGGCGCGGCCGGTGGAGATTCGCACCAGCACCCTCGGCCGGCGAGCGGGCGTCGTCGGCGCCTTGTCCGTCGCGTTGCGCCGTCTCCATGATGAAATCTTCGGAGTCGCGGAGCTCGCCGCGGCTCTTCCCCTTCCGCCGCCCGCGCAGCGTATCGCACATCAATGACGCGCGACGCTGACTATTGTTTTGCGGCCGACTTGGGCGGCACCAAGCTCGCCGCGGCGATTGCCGATGCGCGCGGTGGCATCGTGGCAGAAGTGACCGAGCCCACCGACCGGCGCGGCGCAGCCTTCGTGGCCGAACAGATCGCCGCCTGCGCCGACAAGCTGGCGAAAACCGCCGGGATCGAAGTCACGCGGGCACGTCATGTCATGGTGGGAATTCCTGGAGCGATCGATCCTCGCACAGGCCGTGTTTCCCTGATTCCAAACATCGCAGGATTGGAGGACTTTGATGTCCTCGGCTTCCTGCGCGGCCGCTTCGGTCCGGATGTTGCGATCGAGAACGACGTGAATCTCGCGATGCTGGGCGAGCATGCGCTCGGGTGCGCCACTCGCTGCCGCAACGCGGCGTTCTTGGCGCTAGGCACCGGTGCAGGACTCGGCCTGCTCATCGACGACAAGCTGTTTCGGGGGGCGCGCGGCTCGGCGGGAGAAATTGCGGACTTGCCAATCGGGCGCGACCCCACTTCGCAGATCCCCTCTGCCACCGGCACATTCGAGCTCGAGGTGGGCTCACTCGCCATCGTGGATCGATACCGGCGCGAGGGTGGAACCGCGGCCGCCACAGTACGTGACATTTTCAGGCTCCTCGAGCAAGGAGACGAAGTGGCGGCGTCGGTTCTCGACACGACGGCGCGCTGGGTGGCCCTCGCCGTAGTGACACTGCAATCGCTCCTCGATCTGGAGCTCATCGTATTCGGGGGAAGCATCGGCGTGCGTCCCGAGCTGTATGAGCGGGTCCGACGGGCCCTTCCGGCCCTCTTCTCACGACCCATTACCATCGCACCCAGCCAGCTTGGCGATCGCGCGGGGCTCATCGGCGCCGCGTGGGCCGCGGGGCAGGCCCTGCGTCGGAACCCCGAGCCCGCGTAGACTTGCAATCGTGCTCAGTGCTGGACTGAGATCGCGTTCGGCGCGAGGCTTTGGCCGCCCGCACCGGGAAACAGCGTGAAGGGACTCCCGGAGATGAGCGTCAGCGAGCCGTCGGTCGGGTTGATCGAGAAAACCTCGATCCGGTTGCCCACGTTGTCCAGCGCATAGAGGAAGTCGTCCGGACCATCGAGTGCCAGAGCAACGGCTCGTCCGTTGGTGTGAGACAGACCAATTTCCGTCAGGGCGCTCGAGTTGGCGTCGACTAGGAAGCAGTCCACGTCGGTGCCGTTCGCGACATGCAGCCGCTTATCTTCCGCATCCATAACCGGCGTATGGATCGTATAGCTGGCCAAGAATGGACTGCCAGGAATGGCCTTCAGCGCGCCGGTGCTGGAATCGATCGAAAAGCCCGACACTTCATTCGGTTGCGATTCCGCTGTGTAAAGGTGGGTGCCCGCTGGGTCAACGACCAATCCGTTAGGCGAACCTCCAGTTGCGAACGGAGAGCCCGCCACCGACGTGAGAGCGCCGCTCATCGTGTCCATGCTGTAGGCCGACACGCTGCTACCGGCCAGGTTCGCGGCGTATACGTACTTGCCCGCGGCTATCACGATCGCGCTGGTATTCGGCCCGGCCGCAAAGGGACTGCCCATCACTTCAACAAGGGCGCCGGTCGAGCCGATCTTGAACACCGAAACCGTACTCGTGCTGCCGTTCGCCGTCAGTACGAATTGTCCGCTCGGATCGATTGCGATCGCTACGGACTGGGCACTCGTCGCAAATGGACTTCCGGCGATCGAGGTCAGCTTCAGGCTCGACGGATCAATCGAGTACCCTCTGACCTCCCCGGACGAACTGGTCACGTAAAGAAACCGCTTCTGGGGATCGATCGCCACTGCCGAAGGCGTCGGCCCTTCGGGCAGAGGATCGCCGGCGATCGGTGTTGGGGCGCCCGTCTTAGTGTCAATTGACAAGACGTCGATGGTGCCGCTCGTCGAATTCGTGACCGCGAGGAGCGTCGCGTTGGTCGGTGGCGGCGGCGGGTTGTTATTGCCGGTGTAGGCGCCGGAAGAACCTCCGCCTCCACCACAGGCGCAGACGCAGGTGACGAGCAGCGCTCCCAGGCATGTTCGTAGCGTGGGCCGTACAACGTCCGCGACCGCATCAACGTCTTTGACACCTGGCATCGTAGGCTCCGTGGCTGGCGCCAGTCTGGCCGGGCAACCGGCATAGGGTTGAATTTCTTAGACAAGCGCCGCGAGTGTTTGATTCCTCTATCCGTGCCAGGATGTTATCAATCAATCACTTGCAGCGACTTGCCACCCCCTTCCTCGGTAGTCATTTGACCGTAGACCAGCGGAAACTCCGGAGCGTCAAATGGCGCACCGTCCTTGAGCGTCAAATGAGGAAAAGGCGGCGATCCGGCTGCACCGCGCAGCACGAAGCGCGCATCGGAACCGACCCACCGGGATGAAAAGACCCGTCGAGTGACGGCCGATGCGTTCGCCGGTGCACCATGAATGGTGCGAAAGTCGAATGCGATCGCGTCTCCCGGTGCCATGTCCCAGCCCCGGATAACGAGGTGATCTCGCTGGGCATCAATATCCGGCACTTCCTCAAACTGCTCGTCCGCATAGAGCGGGCTGCCGTCGAAGCGCTTCGGCCGGTAGCCGGCCGTATTCCACCGGTGCGACCCGGCGACACATTCCAGGCTGACATTGCGCGAGACAGGATCCAGCGGCGTCCAAAAGCTCACGGTTCGATCACCCTCCACACAATAGTAGGGCTGATCTTGATGCCACGGGGTTATGGTGCTGTTGCCGGGTCGCTTGACCAGTATGTGGTCGTGGAAGAACCGTGAGGTGGGCGATCCCATCAATCGAGCGGCGACTTCGGCTGCGGGTGATTCAAAGATGAATTTACGAAATGCAGGGATACGCTGCCAGTTGCAGAGGTCCTGGAAGAACGGCGCCGACCCATCCTTGGGCTGGTATGAGCGCTCCAGCGGGCTGGGATGCGCCATGACCTCCGACACACCTTGCGACAGCGGCTCGACCCAGTCCCGGAACACACCTCGCAATACCACGACCCCGTCTTTCTGAAAGTCGCTGACCGTCGAATCAGCAATGTTCATATCGATTACCCTCCTCGAATCAAGCTTGCCGCTCGATCTTGTGCCTGAGCCTCCCGGTCCTTGCGTTCCCATTAGCCTAGGGTAATAATGCTTGCACTAGGGCAATGGGAATGTCAAGGGTATGTTGAAACCTGTGCAAAGAATCGCCCGCCGCAAGCGCTCCTTCGAACTGCCCGGGGGGCCCGGCGACGAGCGGCCGCTCAACGAGCGCATCAAGCGGTTCGTGCTCGCCAAGATCGACAGTGGTGCATGGCCCGAGGGCCATCGCGTGCCGTCCGAGACCGAGCTGGCGAGCGCGTTCGGCACCGCGCGCATGACCGTCCACGGCGCGCTCCATGATCTTGCCGCAGCCGGCATCCTGACGCGCCGCCCCGGCGCGGGAACTCGGGTCGCACGGCGCAAGCCGCAGTCGACGCTGCTCGAGATCCGAAACATTCACGACGAGATTGTCGAACGTGGTCATCGGCATTCAGCCAAGGTGCACCGCCTCTCGGCCGAGACCTGCGATCTTGAAAGCGCGACCGAACTCGAGCTCGCGCCGGGAGCCACGGTGTTTCATTCGGTGATCGTGCACTTCGAAGACAATCGTCCCATTCAGATCGAGAACCGCTTTGTTCGTCCTGTCTTTGCGCCCCTGTATCTCGACCAGGACTTCACGCGGGCGACACCCTATGAATTCCTGATGAAGCGCGGACCACTCGATGAGGTGGAGCACATAATTCAATCGCTGATGCCGGATCGCGCCACTCGCGTATTGCTCAAGATGCCGCAAGGGAAACCCGTGCTGCAGGTCAGGCGTCGCACCTGGTCCGGGGGCGCGGTGGTCAGCAGCGCACGTCTCATCCATCCCGGCTCGAGTTACAGCCTGGTGGGGCGCTTCAAGGTCGACCGGCGAGCGACGCCTTGAGCCAAGATCTGCAGCGCAGGCTTGCCCAAGGACCAATCACGGCCTTTCAGCTGACCGTGATCGCACTCTGCGTTGGACTCAACATGCTGGATGGATTCGATGTACTTGCGATGTCGTTCGCGGCCTCAGGGGTCAAGGCGGACTGGCATCTGCTCGATAGTCAGCTAGGGGCCTTGCTGAGTGCCGGCCTCGTCGGCATGGGCCTAGGCTCACTGATACTTGGCCCCTGCGCGGATCGCTGGGGACGGCGCATCGTCGTGCTGCTCTCAGTGGCATGCGCCGGCCTCGGCATGCTGGGTTCGGCGCTCGCGCGTGACTACGCCGGGCTTCTGGTCCTTCGCGTTCTCACCGGCATCGGCATCGGCGGCACCATCGCGAGCGTCGCCGTCATCGTGTCGGAGTATGCGCCAGACAAACTGCGGGGCACGGCGCTCGCCATCTACGCCACGGGCTATTCGATCGGCGCCACCATTGGAGGTGCACTCGCCGCCTATGCGATCCCGCGTTACGGCTGGCGCGCGGCATTTGTGATCGGCGGTACCTTGTCGCTGTTGATGTTGCCGCTGGCCTGGCGCAAGTTGCCGGAATCGCTCGACTTCCTGCTCACCCGCAGACCCCCCTCGGGATTGCAAGGTTCGCTTGGCGCGCAATGGAGGCTCCTGATGAGCCCCAAGACTACGCTGGTGTGGATCGTATTCTTTTGCACGATGGCGGGCTTTTACTTCATCTTGAGTTGGACGCCGCGGCTGCTGAATGCAGCGGGATTGAGCGCTGGCGCGGGGCTAACCGGCGGAGTCCTGCTGAACTTGGGTGGGATAGCCGGCTGCGGCGTTTTCGCCTTTGCCGCGGCACGCGCCGATACGCACCGCTTGCTGCTCGGTGCACTCATCGGCAGCGCTCTGTTGATCGTTGCGTTCGGATTCGTCATGACCCGGCTGAATATCGCGCTCTGGACGGCGTTGCTGCTCGGCATCATCGCGAACGCGGCAATGGCCGGGCTCTATGCCGTCGGGCCACCACTCTATCCGACTGCGGTGCGTACCACGGGCATGGGGTGGGCGATCGGCATCGGCCGCTTTGGAGCAATACTTGCGCCGCTCGCGAGCGGCTCGCTGCTGGATCGCGGCTGGCTGCCGGCGCAGCTCTACTTCTTCTTCAGCGCACCCTTTGTCGTCGCGGCCGTCGCCATCTTGTTCATCGGTCCGGCTCGCGCTCGCGCAACAGCTTAGTAGGTTCTACCGCGTGGGCGCATTGTCGGGCATGTCGCTGCACACTAAGCTTGCCCGCGCTTGGCGTTTTCAGGAGACAATGATGACAAACTTGATCGCCGTCGGATCCTCATAGGAGTTACTGAGATGGCTGACACAAATCCTGACCCGGCTTCGTCCGCTGCGTTTGAAGAGACGGTATTTACACGCGCGGGACAACTATTGGCTGACCCCATTACCGATTCCACGCGGAAGCGACAGAGTCTGCTGCTGCTTCTGTCTGTCCTGTCGCTTGCTGTGTTTTTTGGTGTTGCCGTTCCGGAGAAGCTGTCGCAGTGCTCTCCCCTGTATTGCTCTACTGTCTCGTTTCTTTCTGGCTGAGCCTTTATCGGGACCGTAAAGCCCAGGAATACCTGAAAAGCTTGGCGCAATTCAAGATCAGGGAGGCCGCTGCGCGAGACTACGTCGTCTCTGAGAGGAGACGCAAGAGACAACTGGCCATCATCGAACGATTCCAAGGCGCGACTACGAAGCACAGCGAAGAGTCAGTAGAGATTCAGCGAAAGATAGAGGCGCTCGCGGAGAAACAGGACGAGGACACGAAACCACTGGCAGAGGGATTTGACACGCTCATGAAGGATCCTGACATACGCAAGCTGGATTTGAAGCTGGACGCGATTATCGATGAGTCTCCGCGCGAATGGAGAAAGTATTTAGAACGCACGTCTATGTTGACGGATATCGGCAAAAGCGCTCGCGTATGGAGTCGATTCTGGTACGCACTCGAAGTCGCTTTTCCTTCTGGCCTTGGTCTGATCGCTTTCCTCATTCCGCTCCCCTTGATCTGGTAAAGCTTCTGGTTGGAACTGTTGTTAGGTCAATCTACGCTGTGATAAGAACAAATACGAAGCTCGATGGTTTATTGGTCGCAGACAGCGCAAAATCAAGTCGTGCGGTCGGCACGCATCGGCTTGCGACGCATGACTTTGACGCAGTTTCTCCTATGCATCAGTG
>CAWEQB010000011.1:0-66732 GCA_963811115.1 uncultured Gammaproteobacteria bacterium | reverse complement strand
GGGCCAACTGCGGACCTTTGACCGCGCGAACTCACGTCCTCTAAGCGGTCGTTTAATTCTGACGCCATTCCTTCAATTCCTTCACCGGTTACTTTCGGGATAATCCTCGGGCAAAGGGGGAAAGTCTTGGTTAATCATTTGGTTGGTGCTGGCCGGACTCGCGTCGGTAGAGAATCAGTAGACCCCAGCTTAAACCGTGCCCATAGACACCAGTCAGTCCTGGTCTTGACTCGTTCTCTTCCATTTGATATCTCTCGAACCATGAAATCGAAGGACGCCATTGAAAGCCTCGCTGCGCTGGCTCAGGAATCCCGTCTCGCGATCTTCCGGATGCTGGTGAAGCGAGGGCCCGAGGGCTACACGCCAACCCAACTCGGCGAGAAACTCAATGTGACCTCACCGACGCTGTCATTTCACCTGAAGGAGTTACAGCGAGCGGGACTCGTCGATGTGCGTCGCGATGGGCGGTTTCTCTATTACCGTCCGAATTTCGCTCACGTGAACCGACTGGTCGGATTTCTCTCTGAGAACTGTTGCGTCTTAGCCGACCAGGGCTGTGGTCCGGAATGTGGCCCAGCGGTCGCTGAGATTTCATTACCCAAGAGGAAACACGCATGAAGCGCTTCCACGTGAACCTGTCCGTCGAGAACCTTGCTGAGAGCATCCGGTTTTACACAGCGCTCTTTGCGATGGAGCCGACGATGCGGAAAGACGATTATGCGAAATGGATGCTTGATGACCCGCGCGTTAATTTCGCTATTGCGCAGCGCGGCCACGCGACTGGCGTCAATCATCTGGGAATTCAAGTGGATTCCGCTGAGGAACTCACCGCGATGCGCGCGCAGCTCACGCGGGCCGATCACGCATTGATCGAGCAGACCGGGGCTGCTTGCTGTTACGCGAACTCCGATAAATATTGGATCACGGACCCGGAGGGAATCGCGTGGGAGACGTTTCACACTCTCGACGCGATACCAATCTACGGTGACGACACCGAAATCAAGCCTAAATCCAGTACGTGCTGCGTTCCATTGAAGTCGACTGACAATGAAGTCTGCTGCGAGCCATCGGCTAACCCCGCGACCTCCTGTTGTGCATGACCGCCGTTAGCACACATCTTTTCAAACGGTCGAGATCTAGCCATGGCAGAGAAAGCTTATAACGTATTGTTTTTGTGCACTGGCAACTCGGCCCGGAGCATCCTCGCAGAATCGATCATGAATCGTCATGGAAAAGGGCAGTTCCGCGGCTTCAGCGCGGGAAGTCATCCGAATGGTCGAGTTAATCCGTTTGCAGTCACCCTGTTAAAGCAACTCGATTTTCCAACCGAAGGTCTGCGCAGCAAGAGCTGGGATGAATTTGCTACTCCCGACAGTCCGCGCCTCGACTTCGTGATTACCGTTTGTGATAACGCAGCTGGCGAAGTGTGCCCTTACTGGCCCGGTCAACCGATGACGGCTCACTGGGGAATCCCGGATCCTGCCGCTGTCGAAGGCACGGACATGGAGAAAATGACGGCGTTTCGGCAGGCCTTCAGAGCAATGGAGACCCGGATCAAACTGTTTCTGAGTCTGCCGATTGCGAGTATTGACCGAATGCGCCTGCAGGAGCGCATGGATGCTATCGGCAAGACGCCGCCCGATCCGTCAACAGGATGAGCGGCTTTGAGCGCTACCTGACGATCTGGGGGTTGCTATGAGTGCCGCAACCAAAAACCTCTCGTTTCTGGACAGGTACCTGACCGTCTGGATCTTTGCCGCCATGATGCTTGGAGTGGGCCTTGGCTTTTGGGTGCCCGGTATCGAGGACTTCATCAACAGATTCCAGGTCGGAACGACCAATGTTCCCATTGCCGTGGGGCTGATTCTGATGATGTACCCGCCGTTCGCCAAGGTGCGTTACGAAGAATTGCCCGACGTTTTTCGGGACAAGAAGGTGTTGGGACTCTCCCTTGTTCAGAACTGGATCGTTGGGCCGGTACTGATGTTCGCGCTGGCGGTGATTTTTTTGCAGGACAAACCGGAATACATGGTGGGCCTGATCATGATCGGTCTGGCCCGCTGTATTGCCATGGTGATTGTCTGGAACGAGCTCGCCAAGGGCTCCACTGAGTATGCCGCCGGTCTTGTTGCGTTCAACGCCCTATTCCAGGTTTTGTTTTTCAGTGTCTATGCGTGGCTGTTCATTACGGTGCTACCGCCGTTCTTCGGGCTGTCGGGCTCAGTTATTAATATCTCGATCAAACAGATTGCCGAGAGTGTCCTCATTTATCTTGGCATCCCCTGCATCGCCGGTGTGCTGACTCGCGTGATCATGCTGCGCTTTGTCTCAAAAGATTGGTATCACAGTCGTTTTGTGCCGAAGATCGGACCGATCACGCTGATCGCGCTGCTCTTCACGATCATTGTAATGTTCAGCCTGAAGGGCAAGCTGATCGTCAGCATCCCACTGGATGTGGTGCGCATTGCCATTCCGTTACTGATCTACTTTGTCGTGATGTTTGTTTTTTCGTTCTTCATGAGCATGCGCATGGGGGCCAGTTACGAGAAGAGCGCTACCCTCTCTTTCACCGCAGCGAGCAACAACTTTGAACTGGCCATAGCCGTTGCCGTGGCAGTTTATGGCATCAATTCGGGTGCTGCGTTTGCGGCTGTCATCGGGCCGCTGGTCGAAGTGCCGGTTATGATCGGCCTCGTCAATGTCTCGCTTTGGTTTCAGAGGAAATATTTCGTTTCAACGTCAGTACAATCACCGAGCCGTGGATAGGGAGATTGGTTAGCGAAGAGCTTCGCATTCATGGTCGACGTCTTCCACCACATTGCCGATCGCGCCCGCTATTTGAAGAAGCTGCAGGGCTCGCTCAAGCCCGGCCGGCGCAGATGTTCGAAATCTGTGAACTGGGGAGCCCGACATCATCCACGATATCGCAGTCTATGCAGGACTGTTTCTCGAGCAACAGACGGATGATGTGAATGCGTGCGGGATGGCGGAGCGCTTTGGCATTGGCAGCCAAATCCTCCGGCGTTAGACGATGGTCGATATATAGTGTCTGTATGCCTGAAACACATGTAAATCCACGGGTCGTGTGGCGCAGTGCGGAGCCGCTGATTGCGACCGCGCTCGGGGCACACATTACCGTCCTCGTGCTGACTAAGTTGGCCGCGCGGCCGCCCTTGCTCACGGCGCTTGTCGCCACCGTCGTCTTTGCAGGGGTCAGTCTCAGTTATGCAATCCGACGCAGGACGATCGTCTTGGATCTGTCATCATCAGCGGCGCTGGAAGTGCAAGCGAAGTTGCTCAGCTTGGTTATCATCGGCGCTGGCGCTTGGTTGCTCGGGGGCTTCCTCGGCACAGGAGCGGAGTTTTACTGCTCGCCGCTCGTACCCTGGCGGATCGAGATTGCGCTCTTCGGGAGTTTCACTGTGGGCCTCCTTACTGTCATGGCGCGCCCCCGACGGCATGGATGGACGGTCTACCCCGTCGTCATGATTGCTTTCCTGTGGATCGCTCCCTTCTATGGTTTTTTTTCGGCGCCGATGTTTCTCGGCATCGGCCTAAGTGCCATGTGCTCCGACCGTCCGATGGCTACAGTGGTCATCACAGCCCTTGGCATGATCGCAGGCGAGCAAATCGGGCGAGCTATCGCTGGCCGGCTGTCGGGCGGAGCACACGTTGGTCCGGGAGACGGGGCGTAACTCCGCTGTCGCTGTCGCTGCCGCAAACGCCGACCATTTTCCATTGGGCCTATCCGCGTGGGCGACGCATCGCAAATTCGTTAAGTCCTGACATGCGACCATCGGTGACCACAGCGCCGAATAGAAAGGGCGAAATACCCATATAGGCAACGGTCCCTCTTTGCTCATTGGATCGCGGGGGTGGAGGTTGGATGATCGGAACCGGATGTTTCGTGATTACGCCCTCGACCTTCTCGTCGCTGATCGTTCTCCATGCCGCCGGCGATGGCGCAATCGATCATGCCCGCCCAGATTTCCAGCGCCGCGCTCACCACTGCTTGCGCGCCCGAGCCGCAGACGCGATTGACGCTGAGCGCAGGCACCTCGACCGGTAGCCCGGCGGCAATGCCGGCCTGGCGTGCCGGGTTCATCTTGACGCCGGCCTGGATAACATTGCCCATCACCAGGGCCTGGATCTTGTCAGGGGCTACGCCCGAGCGTCGGAGCGTTTCGCGGACGGCCGCGGCCCCCAGGTCCGTCGCCGGAACGTCCTTGAGGCTGCCGCCATACGTGCCAATGGCCGTGCGAACTGGATGACAGAGAACAACTTGTCGGGCACTCATGGTGTTACTCCTGTAGATAGGGCCGGTTATTGGAATGTAGCATTTGGTGCACTTTGGGTCTGTAAACTACTGATTTGATGGCAACGGAAGTCGCCACCTAGCAAGAGCTCGACGAGGGCGACCCGCGCTTCAAGGCGTTCTTGAGGAAGATCAATCTGCCGGAGTAGCCACGTAGCGAAACCTCGTTCCTGTAATTGGCTTCCCGAAAGCTGCAGGTCGCGTCAGTCCGCTTGGGGTCGATGAGAGACCGGTGGTATTAGATGCGTTCGATTGAGGCCGCTGGGCGACTACGAGAGGTTATCTTCGATGTCCGTTGATGGCGAGATTCTTGATGCTGCATATGCAGTCTACGAGGAATTTGGTCCTGACCGCCGAGTTCCTCGGCGCGATAGGTTGCATCGGATATATCCGCGTCTGACTGCGAGCGAGATGGACGCGCTAATGATAGAAATGGGGGAAATATCGAAGACGGTCTGGTCAATCGCGGAACTCGGCGGGGAAACCAAGATTGGAAGGAACAAAGTAATCGAGCTGCTTCAGGCACGACATCAATATCTGAAAGGGCCTGGACTGACGCGGGCGACGTTTATGGCGAACTACTTGGCTCTGCACGAGGGTTATGATCGATAGCGACCGGGTTTGAGGAGCGGCGCTTTGCCTCCTCGATACCTGACGGTCACGGCTGACTGCAACGGGGTCGAACCCGGAAGTTCGGGGGAGACTTCCAGTGTTGGGCGTCTAATCAAAGTGCACGTCTAAGGGTTTGCCCTCCTTAACCGCAATTTCCTACCCCAATGCTCCGCCGCTCTCGGCCCAATCTTTGAAGGCCCCGAGGTTATAGACACGGTCGTAGCCCATGTCTTTAAGCACCTTGCCCGCCAGTGCCGAGCGTCCCCCCGAGGCGCAGTAGAGGATGATTGCCTTATCCTTGGAGAAGCTCTTGTCGTGGTAAGTTGAGTCAGGATCGGCCCGAAATTCCAACATGCCGCGTGAGATGTTAACGCTACCGGCTACCTTGCCGCTCTTGTCGACCTCCGGGGCATCGCGCACGTCGACTACGAGCGTATTGCCCTTGCTTATCATCTCTCGAGCCTGCATCGGCGTAATGCGCGGCACAGCAGCGTTGGCGGCATCCATCATTTGCTTGACACTCGTGGCCATATATTTCTCCCGTTCAAGATCGAGACCAATTTTCGCAAATGGAACGATACTCCTCGACGGAGGCAACCGGAAGCTGGCCGCATCGACGTCGCGCGAGCCCGCTTCGGAGTTCGGAGCCCGGTGTATTAGCTCGGTTCTAGGACGACAAATGCCGAGTTTGTGCAATATGGCTTGTCTGAAAGCTGCCAGTGGTGGCCGGCAGGTTCGGTCGATCAGAGACATACGAGCGCTGTGTGGACCGAGACGGGAAACTCGAGGCACTGACGTGAACCCAGGAGTAGTCCGCACGCCATAATTATTGGCACGCCGACGCACTCGCGCGCAAGATCTGCCCCATGGCCGGCCGACTACAACTATTCCACAGTCCAGGAGAGCTGGGAACGATCGGTCAAGTCTGGTTTGTCGAATCCCTGACTACCGACGACGTGCATACTGCCAGGCGACTTCGGGAGAATTTGCAGGACCTGCTCGCTGCGCGGTCAAGGAGGCTGCGGGTGGTAATGAGAAGCCCAACATCTCGAGCTGCATTCTTTGAGATCTTGGACGAGCTACGCGCCAGCGTTGAGTCCAGTGGCCTTAACCCCATATTGGACATCGAGTGCCACGGGGACGATGAGCGCGGGTTGATTCTAGCCGACCAGACCTGGGTGCCCTGGGGTGAACTCAAATGCAAACTTGAGGCGATCAACCTCGCGAGTCGCTGCAATCTCATTCTTGTGCTCGGGTGCTGTTTTGGGGCGTACTTCGCCCGATAGGGACGCCTTCACGAGCGCGCGGCGATGAACGCCTACATTGCGCCCACAGACCAGATCGACGTTAGAGTATTGGAGGCTGGCCTGCATGCATTTTACGCCGAGCTCTTCACCTCGCTCGATATCACTCGAGCAATCGATGCCATGCGCGTGGCGGCGCCGACGTTTAACTATTTATTCTCCACCGCCTATGGAATATTTCGAACAGTGTTTGCCGAGGTCATTCGGGATTACGGGATGGGCGAAGGATTGCTCGATTCGGTGGCCAAAGTTCTTAAAGATGGGGAACCGGAAGCCTTCAATTTGTTCTATCGGACGTACTTCGCCACCGATCTATTCCCGGAAAACGCCGCGCGATTTCCACTCGCCTACGTCGAAGTTAAGGCCGACGCGGAGGCCATGGTGGCGGCGAAATCGATCGCAAAAGCTCGTTAGCCGAGTTCTCCAAAAGCTGTTGCTGACGGGTGGCCGCATCGGGACGACACCGGGAGTAGCCTAGCCAGGGGCTGACTAAATCTCGGCGAGTACGGTGGATTAAAGTTGGCGAACGCCCGCTCCCGGACGATGCTGCTGGCGTCATAACTGACCGGTGTTGGCCGGCTGTATCCCGCTCGACGTGCGATGACGATGTGCCTATGCTGGCCAAATGTTTTGGCAACACCTGCTTATATCGCGATTTGGCGGTCCCGAAGTTCTGCAAGTGGTGGAGGAATCGGCGATTCCTGAGCCAGGACCCGGGGAGGTTCGCATTAAAGTCCTCGCCGCCGGCACTGGCTTTACCGATACGATGATTCGGCGCGGCCGTTATCCGGACTTTAAAGGGCCGCTGCCATTCACACCTGGCTACGAGATCGTTGGCGTCGTCGAGAAGACTGGTGCCGGCGTGGTAGCGCCACGAGACGGCGAATTGGTGGCTGATTTGTGTGTCGTGGGTGGCTACGCGCAGTATGCGATCCGGCCATCTCGCTTTCTCGTGCCTGTCCCTGACAACATCGATCCGGCCGAGGCGGTTTGCATCCCTCTTGCTTACCTCACTGCCTTTCAGATGCTGACTCGCTGCCGTACCTTACCGTCCAGCGCTTCACTACTCGTCATAGGCGCATCGGGCACCGTCGGTACCGCGTTGCTCGATCTCGCGCGCCACCTCGGGCTGAAGGCGATTGGCACTTGCTCCGCGGACAACCTGGCGGTGATTGAGCGGTTCGGGGCAGCGGCGATCGACTATCGAGCCGGAGACTTCGTCACTGCCGTCCGCCAACTGACCCCGGCTTCAGCCGGGGTTGATATTGCTTTCGATGCGATTGGCGGTGCGCACTTTGGCCGTTCGTTTGCGTGTCTCACGTCCGGCGGACTGCTCGTTGGTTACGGGTCGCAAACGATGGCAGTGGGTCGTGAGAGCCTAATTGCCGCAGGCCTCGGCTTGGCGCGCCTCAAGCTGTGGAACACATTGAGCTTCCTTTTCAGCGGCCGTAGCGCCGTCTTCTACAGCATCACCGCCCGTCGAGCGACTCACCCGGAGGAATTCAAGGCCGACATGGCGGCGCTGTTCCAGCTGTTGCGTGCCGGTGCCGTTCGACCTGTCGTGATCGACCGACTGCCGCTCGCAGCGGCAAGCGAGGTCCATGCCCGCATCGACAGGGGTGGACTTGGCGGCAAGATCGTGTTGCTACCTTGGTCCGCATAGTGGGCCCTCAGTTAGCTAGGCAGCAAGGCGCAACCCCCGGCCTACGCCGGCGGCGAAACTCTCGGCTCGTTTGAGACGCTTACCAGGTTTCATGTTTTCTCCTCCAACAGTTCCGGTGACGCTCCTGAATGATCGTATACCGTTGCATCGTTTCACCAGATTGGCGCTTCTGAAAGTGTCCGCGTGGTCGGTGATGATTGGAAGCGCAAGATAGAAGGCGGCGGCACGGTTGCCGCCCAAGAACCTGTCTGCACAATGGTTTTCGCCGCACGAGAGAATTTCCTGTTGGTCGCGACTTTCGGCAAGCTCATGACCCGGCACAGAAATTGACGAGACGACTACGACCGGATACTTCGGAATTGGATGTTCAATGTCGAGTGGACCAATGCATTTCCGCATTGACCTTCGCGGTGCCCGACGAATTATTTCGCGTAGTCGCCTACGATCGCGCCAGTGAGGCGAACTCAGTCAAGGCCACCTTCCTGCACTCCAGGCTCATCGAACCATTACGCGGCTTGCACGCGCGACGACTCGGGCGCGATCTTTCCAGCCTGGAGCTGACCCAAGAAGTCCGCCCACGCCTGCATCATCCTGCGCCGCTCGACCAAGCGTTGCGCTCGGTTGTTCGCGGCTCGCACCTTGTTGCGCTCGGCGTGGGCAAGCTGCAGCTCGATGAGATCGGGATGCCAGCCCTGTTCGTTGAGCAATGTCGAGGCCATGGATCGGAATCCGTGACCAGTCATTTCGTCATGGGCGTAGCCCAACCGCCGCAGCGCCGCGTTCACGGTATTCTCGCTCATCGGCCGGTGGACATTGCCGAGAGCTGGGAAGAGGAACGCGCTGCGGTGTGAGAGGACCTGCAGTTCGTGCAGGAGCTCGACCGCCTGCCTGCTCAAGGGGACGATGTGCTGCTCGCGCATCTTCATGCGCTCTGCGTGAATGCGCCATTCGGCGTCGTCCAAATCGAACTCGGCCCAGGTGGCGTGGCGCAATTCGCCGGGTCGGACGAAGGTCAGCGCGGCGAGCTTGAGGGCGTACCGTGTCGCGGCGTTGCCTCGATAGCCATGAATGGCACGGAGCAGCTCTCCGACTCGACCCGGGTCCGTGACGGCGGCGTGATTCGTGGTGTTGACCGGCGCAAGCGCGCCGCGCAGATCGGCGGTGATGTCATGGACGGCACGCCCGGTCGCGATCGCGTATCGAAACACCTGGCCGCAGCGCTGCTTGGCGCGATGCGCGGTCTCGTAGGTGCCGCGGACTTCGATCTTGCGCAGAACCGTGAGTAAATCCGGCGCAGTGATCTTGGCGATAGGCCGCTTACCGAGCCCGGGGAAGATCAGCGTTTCGAGCGTCCAGCGGGCTTTGGCGAAAGTGGCCGGCGCGAGCTTTGGCTCCTGTAACGCGAGCCACTCCCAAGCGATCGCCTCGAATGTATCGCCATGCGCGACCTTCTCGGCTTTGCGCTTGGCGCCGGGATCGATGCCGGCGGCGAGCTGCTGGCGCGCCTCCTCGCGCCGGTCGCGCGCGAGCTTCAGAGACACGTCGGGATAGATACCGAACGAGATCAGCTTCTCGCGCCCATCGACTCGGTATTTGAATCGCCAGCCGCGCGAACCATTGGGGCTCAGCAAGAGGTACAGGCCCCGTCCATCGAAGATCTTGATTGCCTTTGGGCCGGGCTTCGCTTGGCGGATGACGATCTCACTGAGCGCCATGATCGAGCCTCGCGATGTCGGGTTTCGGAGGATCGAGGGTCGATGGCCTAGCGTATTCGATGAACATTCTGGGGGTAGTGACTTTTCCAAGGTCCCGCGGGACCCAGATTTACCCCCAGCAATGCGTTACTGTCAATGGACACGAAAAATCACGTGTTGACGGGAGTAGAATCCGAAAGCCTATAAATCCAGCGGATTTGTGAGCAACTTAGACGTTGCTGGAAATCATCGGACTTCCTGGATGGGGTAAATGGTGCCGCAAAGAGGATTCGAACCCCTGACCCACGCATTACGAATTCGTAGGTCGTTAGCGCGACTCATATTCAATCAATGGGTTGCGAATGCCAAACGCGGTTTATCCCTTTAGACAGCGGCCAATATCTGCTTGTGATGGTACAAAAGTGGCTACAGCGAACGCGCGCCAAGCCGAAATTCTTGCGTCCCATTTGCTCGACATTGCCCTCATCCCTTAAGGCGAAAGGACTCTCACCCTGGAATCACCTCTGCGTTCGCTCCGCCTCCTGACCACAGCCCGCCCCGTAGCCCAACTCCGCCAGAAGCCCAACGACGGACTCGCTCGCGGCATCAATCCGGTCATTGCCTCGGACCGGTTCGAGGAGCGACTGAAGAGCGGATAGAGAACTTGCACACCGAGTCGCCGATACTCACCCACCCGAGTCGTTGATGCAATCGGGCTTCTGAGGTCGGCTGGCGCACATGCAAACCGCTTCGCGCTTGCGGCATGGACTCAGGAGCGAGAATGGGGCCTAATACACGGCACCAGAACAATCAGGCGGCTGTGGCCAGCGTTTCAGTCACCGGCTGCCAGGGAGTGCCTATGGCCGCGGCAGCGTTGGGCGAGGTGCAGCAGCATTCCGTCGAGGGTCACGCTCGCTGGGTCAGGTTCTCGCACTGGATCATGGCGGCGAGCGTGCTCACGCTCGCGGTCTCGGGGTTTGTCATCTTGATGGCGCACCCTCGGCTCTACTGGGGCGCGGTTGGCAACGATCTGACGCCCGCGCTCTTTGAACTCCCGATCAGCCGCAATTACATGCATGGCGGATGGGCAGCACCAGTGACGTTTTTCCCCGGCGCGCCGATCGTCAGTGAGGCACGCACTTACGATATCTTCAACGAGAACGGCTGGGCGCGGAGCCTGCACTTTCTTGCGGCCTGGTTCCTAATCGTGACCGCACTCATCTATCTTGCGGCCGGGCTCGCCGGCGGGCACTTGCGTCGCCATCTGATCCCGCGCGCCCGCGAACTCTCGCCGCGACTGCTGTGGCAGGACGTCCTGACCCACTTGCGCCCGCCGTTGCCGCGGGCCTCCGGTGGACCACCGTACGGGCTGCTGCAGAAGCTCGCCTACTTCGGCGTCGTCTTTCTCGCGCTACCACTCATGGTTGTGACCGGGTTGACGATGTCGCCGGCGGTGACGGCCGCGTATCCCGTGTTGCTAGATGTCTTCGGCGGCTCGCAGTCGGCCCGAACTATCCATTTCTTCGCGTTCGCTGCGCTCGTGTTGTTTCTGGTCGTGCACGTCGCGATGGTCATACTGACAGGATTCAAACGCCAAATGCGTGCAATGATTCTCGGGGACTGACATGAACAAAAATAGGGTCGTCTTCAGCCGTCGCAATCTCATCACGGGACTCGCTTCCACTGGCGGCCTGCTTCTCGCGGGGTGCTCATCGAAGGAATTGCCTCCAACCTACGGCAATGTGCTCCGGATGGGAGACCTCTTGACCTACCGGACGTTTCGGATGCTGCTTCCGGCGCAGTCACTTGCGCGCGAGTACGCTCACCGCGATATCTCGTCGAGTCCGGCGGTCGGCAATACCAACCCCGCCGATTCGCAGCAACCGACATTCAACGCCGATCGTGGGCCCCTCTATGACCGGTTGCGGGCGGGTGATTTTGCGGACTGGCGCCTGCGGGTCGAGGGGCGTGTCGCGAGGCCCGCGAGCTTCTCGCTCGCGGACCTGAAGCGAATGCCTGCACGGACACAGATAACTAAGCATACCTGCGAGGAGGGTTGGTCTGCGATTGCGGAGTGGACCGGCGTGCCGCTCCGCGCCGTGCTCGAGGCCGCAGGCATTCTGCCATCGGCGCGATTCGTGAACTACTATGCCTACGACGATATCGCCGAGGGCATCGACATGTTGGATGCACTCCATCCACAGACCATTCTCGCCTACGGCATGAATGGTCGCGACTTGCCGCTGGCTCACGGCGCCCCGCTACGAATGCGGATCGAGACTCAGCTAGGCTACAAGAGTGTCAAGTTCCTCCAGCGGATCGTCGTCACGGACGAGTTCGACGATCTCGGTAAAATTGGCTCACTGCAGAACGGATGGGCGTGGTACGTCGGGATCTGAAAGTGACCATTTGAGAATGTCACTCAGTGCGCGGGTACTGACCTCATCTGCGCTAGTTGCCGGCGGCGCAGTTACTGAGCCAGTTACCCGACTCTACTCGGTAGCATTCTGCTCGTCGCCGGCGAGAAATTAGTTGTCGGTCACTTTCAGATCGGCGCTTGGTCGGTTACTCAGAAACTGCCACGTGGGAGTCAAAGCTCGTGAGTTGGATTGGAAGTTCTCGGGCGAGCGACCTTCAGCCGGCCGCAGATGCCGACTTGCCCCATTTTGCTTTGATCATCGTCATCAAAGGTCGCACTGGGAACAGGAACTGCTGCCGTATCAACAATCTCCTGCGTGCGTCTTGCCCCACGACGTCCGTTTCACCCTTCCGAAACGTTCCGAAAATGCGATCAATCACAATCAGTGCGTTGGCGTAGTTACAGCGAGTTTCCATGAAGCCGACTGCATGGTGCAGGCTATGGGCCTCAACGGTCGTAAACACAAACGCGTACCAGCGGGGAGGGTTGAAGCGCACATTCGCGTGAGCAAAGGCCGGCACGGCGACAAGAAGATTGAAAGCGCAGAAGATGGCGTTTGGTTGCAGGTCAAACAACGCAATCACGCTCAATGAAATCAGGAACAGCTCGAGAGGATTGCCCACGTAACCCTTCAATGCATTCAGCTGAGTGATATGGTGATGTGGAGCGTGCGTCCACCAAAGAAACGAATTATGCATTAGCCTGTGCAGCCAGTATTGGCCGAACTCAATCAGGAACAGCGCCAAGGCAACCTGCAGGAGAAAGGGTAGTTGCATGGCCCAGGAGGTGGTGATGCCGAGGGCGTGTTTGGCTGAAGCCAAGGGCTCTTCGGCCAGCCTGGTTTCGAGCTTCACGATCACCACGTAGTACAAGATCACGTAGAAGACGTCGGTCACAAACTCGCGGATATCCAGCCGCCAACCGGGATGCCGCTCGTTGACAAACTCCAGTGCTTGCACCATGGCCACTGTGCCGATGCTAATGGCGGTAATCACCCAGGTACTTTCGAGCAATGAAGGGGGGGCGCTGGCCCAAAACAATACGATCAGCGCGAGCGTCGCCGGTTGAAAAAGGGTAAATGCGAGTCTCTTCACGGCATTCCCTCCAGCCGGTCCACGTGCCTGTGTCCCGCATGGTTAGCATAGCAGAGCCTCAGGGCCGGGCCCTAGTGCAGCGGCGGGCACATTCCCACCGCGACTCGTGCCTTTCGACAGGGGCTCTAGCGACGGCGCATCCATCCGCTTGATCTCTGGCAGAGCAACGGCACCCTGATCTGGATGGGGCGCAAAGTGGATTCTGTAGTACCTGACACATGACTTCGCAGTTCCGACCCACGCATTGTGCGGGCACAAAAGTAGCTACAGCGAAACCATCACGCTAGAATATAAGTGTCACTTATATCTTTGATTTTACTGATTTTTTATGGTGCCGCAAAGAGGATTCGAGGTTGCGCGGCAAGGTCTTGAGCAGATTCATAAAGTTGTCGCGCTGCTTCCGCCCTACCCCAGGAACTACCCCAAAAAAGCGAATGCTGACGGTTACCGCAGGCTAGGCCCACGCCCGTTGACCACCATTCGACCCGGCCCAGCGTTTGCGCATTTTTGCGCAAAATCGCAATGTGAGATTTTTTCGCGGTGGAGCCTATCGCACACCACCCAAGTACGGCGTACAGGCGTCGGTGTGACAAGCGGCACTAGTTGCGAAGCGCGCGCGGGAGGATTATCTAGTCAGACGCCACCAACAATTCCGAGGCGTCCATGGTCATCATCGCAGAACCCCTTCCCCAGCTTCGATTCGAAATCCTCGAGGCTGCGCGCATCTTACGTTTGAGCCGCGCTACGCTCTACCAACGCATCCGCGCCGGCCAGCTCGCGATCCACAAGGACGGCAGGCGCAGCTACGTCACCGCCGCCGAACTCCAGCGCTACATCGGAGCCTGCCATGCCACAGCGGGTTAGGGACGTGTTCGCTTGGATCCGGTTGTTCATGAGCACCCAGGGGCCGCCGGCCACCACGCGCCTCGTGTTGTTCGCACATTCGCTGTTCATGGATCGGGACGGGAGCCATTGCCGCGTCGGCGTCCGCCGTCTCGCCGGCATCACCGGTCTCGACAAAACCACCGTCGCACAGCACCGGGCGGCCGCGATCAAACTCGGCTGGCTCATAGGTTCGAAACCGTCGCGAGGCCAGGGGAGCGGCGAGATTTTTGCCGCCGCCCCGGAGTGCTTGAAGGGGGCCAATAACGGCTCGGTGTCCAGCAACGCAGGACAAGTGGATCCCGGACCGTCGCAGGTGTCCGGTCTGACGGGCGCGACTGTCCGGAGTCAGCCGGCGAACCGTCCGATTAGGCCAGACGTACCTTCCTTACCTTTAACACCTCTTGAGCGAAGACTCGAGACGATCCGGAAAAGCGGGTCTACGAAAATGAGCAACCCTGGAATTACGCAGGCGAATCTACAGGAGCATCTACGAAATTGGATGCGCAGGGATCCAACGGTCGCCAAGTACTTGCCGATGCGCGACGCGGTGGCGATTGGAAAGCTGACGCCAGAGAGGCTGAGGGTGTCCGATTACGAAGAGATAATTCGGATCTTGATAGATGAATTGGTTTCGGCGTGATCCCCAGCAGACCATCCGATGATTGGGGGTGTGCGTCCCCCTACGCACGCCAACGATCGCTCCCGAATCTCGTCGCGCAGAATAGGTTATGTCAGTGTGATACCCTTTTAGCAGTGACAGCACCTCGATTTCTGGAACACAGTCGACTCCGTACTGCGCGAACGAGTAATCATCACGTGACAACGCTAAAAGTTGGAATTTCCACCTATGCAGAAATGAAGGCGCGCACGCTCGCGGTGGCACACGGGGAATATCGGGTGGCCGACGAGCCCCGGGTCTGGTTCACCTCGACCGAATCCTTTGCAAAGCTGCTGTCTGCCGGCAATCGGGAATTGCTGCGCATCATCAGCGAATCGGCACCGGCTTCCATCGAGGAGCTGGTACAGCTTACTGGGCGCGCAAAGTCGAATTTGTCGCGAACGTTGAAGACGATGGCAGGCTATGGACTCATTCGACTCGAGCCTGGCGCGCGGGGTCGAATTGCACCGAAGGTTACCTATGAGCGGGTAGAACTGGACCTACCAATCACGCGAGCGCATAAATGTCGATGAAACGGTCGTCGGCAGTTAGGTGCATTACCCACCTATGGAATAGCGTCCCCCAACGGATTGCATGCCACTTTGCTCGTCATTCAAGGGCGATCGCAGCGGCAGACAGGACTCGGGAATCGTCAAAGCATGTATGGCTAAGACATTACCTACAGAAGGGCCAGAGTTTCGGGAACTTTAGCGGTGATTGCGGGCTACTCGATGCGATCTTGCCACTGACCACGACGAGCGCACCCGGATGTTGCGGCACATGCCAATAGCGAGGCGGTTGAAGGACAGGGAAGCAGCGATGACATCGAGAGCTGTCCCAGTTCGCTTTCCGGCGTCCGGCGTCGCATTTGGCGCCGCTCTGTTGCTTGCACCTTCAGCGAGCAAAGCTGTAGCTCGCCTACACGATGGCGCGGCTATTGACAGGCGCATGTAAGTACTTCGACGCACCCGTCACTCGCGCGGAAACGGGATCATCTCTTTGCACTATTTGGATACGGCGCTTCCGAATGTTACCCCAGAGGCAGGCAAGTATTTGACCGCGGAACGTGCGCAAGATCGAGCTGGCCGACCGAGCCAGCTCCAAAAAGGAGCCCTATACGCAGGCCGATAAGCGCGGCGCGAATGGAAAGTGGGCTCGCCTATCACGTTTGGTTAGTGCGACACGATCTCATCGAAGCACAGAGGTCAGTCGATTATTCTCTTGGACCAAAAACATGCTTACGCGCGCATGGAAGCGATCGGCAAGAGCTGCCGGCCGATAGGATTTTTTCACAAATGACGGCGCGCGAAAGTTATATCGGGCATTGAACGCACTCGAAGCACTGAGCGCCTGACAGCGATCACCGAGCGAATTATTACTTCTCGAGTCGCGATGAAGAAGCGATCAATTTCTTAGCGATAATCAGCGGATCAACCTGTAATCGCGGAACCTGCAGCTTGTTGTCAGTCTTGAAGTTGAATCTGCAGTGCAAGCTCCGAAGTTTGCCCGATGGAGCTAGTTTCTAAGGGCAATGCACTAAATTGGATGATCTACATAGACAAGCACTTCCCGTTTCCGCATTGGATCCGGACAATGGTGCCGGTTGGTTCGACTCGATCGGTCGGTCAGGAAGGCGCAATGACGTGGTCGCGGTGCACAAGAACCTGGCGGCCATCGCGGCGTCGAGACGGTTCGACACGTATTGGAACGCAACGATCGCTCACGTCACAAGCGCAATCCTTAAAACCCATACGATGGATTTACCGACAGCGTTAGTTGCCACCATGGGCGTGGCGTCCGCAACGGCCATCCCGGCCTACCAGACGATCGTGAACGCGTGCAAGGGAGATCCACTGCAGGATCCGGAAGTGCTTAATAACTGCCGACAAGTATCAACGATCATGCGGGCTGGGGACACCTATCTGACCGAGATGATCGGCATTGCCATCGCGAAGCGGACGTGGCCGGAAGGGAGCCCGGAGTACGTCGATGCCGTCAGCGCCAAACGCGTGGCTCATTATCGAATGGACGTGGATGGGAAACTCAGTCTCCATCGCTTTTTGTCCTCTGAATACGCGGCGAAGCGCCTGCAACTGATGATGCAAAACAAGACGGAGCAGGAGGTCAATTTGGCGGAAATCTTGAACGCCAAGTTGAATCCCAATCCGCCTTCTGACTGGACCGACAAATGGAGCGGATCCTAGGCTCCGACCAGTACGTTTCGATGAGTGCGCCGAAAGCGGACGGTCGCATCAGGCAGCTTGGGGTCGAGGCTGTGTAAAAACAAAAACCGACCTCGCTGTAAATCAATTCTGCAAAATTCAATCTTCGAAATCTTGCAGAATTGAAACACGCTTGGGATTATTGGCTCGTTTCGCTCAATTTGCAGATGTGCCGAGGGTTTTCACACAGCCTCGGTCGTCAAGAGACAATTCACTGCGGCACAGCATTAAATGAAATCTGGCTGTGCGCGTGAGGTCGATGCCGGTCACGATAGATACCGCTACGGCTTTTTTGCCACGACCTTTCCGCCCTCCGAGATATAGATCGGCGTGCCGTACATCCGGGCGGTCTTGCGCGCCGATTTGGCAGCGAGTCGGAGCCCACGCCCTACTCCGGCGGCGAAACTCTCTGGCCGTTTAATACGCTTGGTCGTTTTCATGCTTTCTGTTCCAACAACACAGGTGAGCCCCCCGAATTGTCGTATATCGCCCATGATTCCGCCATAGGTCGGTAGATGCTTTCGAAATTTTCCCACCCACGCTTGAAGCGCCGAATGACGTCACGCCGTGCGACATCATGCCCGCCTTGAAGCACACGGACCGCAATGCGTCGCAATGCCAAATCAACCGAGTCCAATCGGAGATAGACGATTTCAATCCGATAACCAACCTGCTTCCAGGACTCCATCCGGCGGAGGTAGGTAAGGCCGCTGAGCGTAGTCTCAAAGGCAAAATTCGCTCTATCCGAGGCCAAGCGATCGATCTCCCGCAACACCACTCGGGCTGCGGCAATCGCTGCTAGTTCCGGTTTCAACGGCGACAAGCCGCCAGCGATCAAATCGGCGTTGACGAAGTGAATTACTTTGGCGACACGGGTTAGGTACTCCTTCGCAAACGTTGTTTTCCCGGCTCCATTCGGACCCGCTATGACGACGCAACGAGGTTTCCTTCTACGAGACGCCATTGCGATTCGTCGGCCCGAATGTCCGCACCCAGACCTGCATTTAATTTCTTGCACATGATTTGCATTGTTTCATCAAGTGAGCCACGCGGAAAGGCGAATGTGCGCGTGGTCGGCGCGATGAGAAGCGCAAGATAAAAGGCGGCGGCACGGTTGCCGCCCAAGAACCTGTCTGCACAAGGGTTTTCGCCGCACGAGAGAATTTGCTGTTGGTCGCGATTTCGGCAAGCCCATGAGCAAGGCACAGAAATTGACGAGACGACTACGACCGGATACTTCGGAATTGGATGTTCAATGTCGAGTGGACCAATGCATTTTCGCAATTTGTAAACCCTCTCACTCGGCGCATATTGAACTTCGCGGTGCCCGACGAATTAATTCGCGTAGTCGCCTACGATCGCGCCAGTGAGGCGAACTCAGTCAAGGCTACCTTCCGGCACTCCAGGCTCATCGAACCATTACGCGGCTTGCACGCGCGACGATTCGGTCGCGATCTTTCCAGCCTGGAGCCGATCCAAGAAGTCCGCCCACGCCTGCATCATCCGGCGACGCTCGACCAAGCGTTGCGCCCGGTTGTACGCGGCTCGCACCTTGTTGCGCTCGGCGTGGGCAAGCTGCAGCTCGATGAGATCGGGATGCCAGCCCTGTTCGTTGAGCAATGTCGAGGCCATGGATCGGAATCCGTGACCAGTCATTTCGTCATGGGCGTAGCCCAGCCGCCGCAGCGCCGCGTTCACGGTATTCTCGCTCATCGGCCGGTGGACATTGCCGAGAGCCGGGAAGAGGAACGCGCTGCGGTGTGAGAGGACCTGCAGTTCGTGCAGGAGCTCGACCGCCTGCCTGCTCAAGGGGACGATGTGCTGCTCGCGCATCTTCATGCGCTCTGCGTGAATGCGCCATTCGGCGTCGTCCAAATCGAACTCGGCCCAGGTGGCGTGGCGCAGTTCGCCGGGTCGGACGAAGGTCAGCGCGGCGAGCTTGAGGGCGTACCGTGTCGCGGCGTTGCCTCGATAGCCATGAATGGCACGGAGCAGCTCTCCGACTCGACCCGGGTCCGTGACGGCGGCGTGATTCGTGGTGTTGACCGGCGCAAGCGCGCCGCGCAGATCGGCGGTGATGTCATGGACGGCACGCCCGGTCGCGATCGCGTACCGAAACACCTGGCCGCAGCGCTGCTTGGCGCGATGCGCGGTCTCGTAGGTGCCGCGGACTTCGATCTTGCGCAGAACCGTGAGTAAATCCGGCGCAGTGATCTTGGCGATAGGCCGCTTACCGAGCCCGGGGAAGATCAGCGTCTCGAGCGTCCAGCGGGCTTTGGCGAAAGTGGCCGGCGCGAGCTTTGGCTCCTGTAACGCGAGCCACTCCCGAGCGATCGCCTCGAATGTATCGCCCTGCGCGACCTTCTCGGCTTTGCGCTTGGCGCCGGGATCGATGCCGGCGGCGAGCTGCTGGCGCGCCTCCTCGCGCCGGTCGCGCGCGAGCTTCAAAGACACGTCGGGATAGATGCCGAACGAGATCAGCTTCTCGCGGCCATCGACTCGGTATTTGAATCGCCAGCCGCGCGAACCATTGGGGCTCAGCAAGAGGTACAGGCCCCGGCCATCGAAGATCTTGATTGCCTTTGGGCCGGGCTTCGCTTGGCGGATGACGATCTCACTGAGCGGCATGATCGAGCCTCGCGGTGTCGGGTTTCGGAGGATCGAGGGTCGATGGCCTAGCGTATTCGGTGAACATTTTGGGGGTAGTGACTTTTCCAAGGTCCCGCGGGACCCAGATTTACCCCCAGCAATGCGTTGCTGTCAATGGACGCGAAAAATCACGTGTTGACGCGAGTAGAATCCGAAAGCCTATAAATCCAGGGGATTTTCTGAGCAACTTAGACGTTGCTGGAAATTATCGGACTTCGCTGGATGGGGTAGATGGTGCCGCAAAGAGGATTCGAACCCCTGACCCACGCATTACGAATGCGTTGCTCTACCAACTGAGCTATTGCGGCGTCACAATCCCAAAAGGGGGCGCATTCTAACCCGTGGGACCCACCGACGAAAGACTGGCCACGTCTTTTGCCACCTCGCGCAGGGCCTTCGGTAGCGCGAAAATCACATGCTCCTTCCGGCCCTGCAGCTCCTCCGCCACCTCGCCTCCCCATTGGCGAAGCTGCGAAATCACCCCTTGCACCAGAATCTCGGGTGCCGAGGCGCCGGCGGTGACTCCCACGGTCTTGACCCCTTCAAACCATTCTCGATGCAGGTCCTCCGGCCCGTCGACCAGGTATCCCGGTTTCGCGTTCTTGGCGGCCATTTCGCGTAGGCGATTGGAATTGGAACTGCTCTTAGAACCGACCACAACCAGCACTTCGCAGCGGCCGATCAAGTCCTTGACCGCGTCCTGGCGGTTTTGCGTGGCATAGCAAATATCCTCTTTCACAGGAGCCTTGAGCCCCGGAAAGCGCGCGCGCAGCGCGGCCACGATCGATGCCGTGTCGTCCACCGACAAGGTGGTTTGCGTCACGAAAGCCAGATGTCCCGGGTTGCGCACCGTCACCCGTGCCACATCCTCGACCGTCTGGATCAGGTAGATGGCGCCGCCCAGGGTCGCGTCGAATTGACCGATGGTGCCTTCGACTTCGGGATGTCCGGCATGGCCGATCAGGAAAACCTCGCGCGCCTCGCGGGCATAGCGAGTGATTTCCATGTGCACCTTGGTCACCAATGGGCAGGTGGCATCGAAAACATTGAGCAATCGCCGCTTCGCCTCTTGCTGCACCACACGCGGCACGCCGTGGGCGCTGAATATCACCGTGGCGCCGTCCGGCACCTCATTCAATTCGTCGACGAAAACCGCACCGATGGTGCGCAGCCGATCCACCACGTACTTGTTGTGAACCACTTCATGGCGCACATAGATCGGCGCGCCGAACAGCACGACGGCTCTTTCGACGATGTCTATTGCGCGGTCGACACCGGCGCAGAACCCGCGTGGATTGGCGAGAAATATTTGCATCAGTTTTTCCGCTTCGCTTCCAGGAGTGCGTCCAATAACAGACATGCTGCGCCGACCGTGATCGCAGAATCCGCCACATTGAACGCAGGAAAATACGCCCGTTCCCAGTGGAAGTGAATGAAATCTACGACATATCCCAGGCGAATCCGGTCGATGACGTTGCCGAGCGCGCCGCCGAGCACCAGGGCGAGGCCGCCCTTGAGCAAGGGGTGGGTGCTGCGCGGCAACTTTACCAGCCAGACCGTGATGCCGATGCTCACGACGACGGCAAGGCCGATGAACACCCAGCGCTGCCAACCCGAGGCCGAGGCGAGAAAACTGAAGGCCGCGCCGACGTTGTGCATGCAGGTGATGTCGAGAACCGGCAAGATCCGCGTGAATTCAAATTCAAGGTAGTGTCCGGCGATGTATGCCTTGCTGAGCTGGTCCGCCAGGACCACGACTGCCGACAGCAGCAGCCACGTGACAGCCCTGCCGCGATTCTCTTCATTGGTCATGCGAATAGACGCTCCTCACCGGGACCCTCGACGTTGACGACACAGCGCGCGCAGAGTTCCGGGTGCCGCGGATCGCTGCCGACGTCGCTGCGCAAATGGAAGCAGCGTACGCACTTCGGTTGGCTGCTGGGCTTGACTTCGATCCACACGTCCGCCTGACTGGTGGGTACGCCGCCCGCGGACGGGTTATCCGTCTGCACCACGCGCGCTTGGCTGGTGATGAGCAGAAATCTCAGTTCGTCGCGCAGCGCCTCGAATCGCGCGGCCTGCTCCGGCGATGCGAACACCGACACCTCGGCCTCGAGCGGGGCCCCGATCTCGCCGGCGGCCCGCAAGCGTTCGAGATCGCGCGCCACATCCTTCTTCAACGCGATCAGCGCGTTCCAATCGATCGCAGGGTTTCGTTCTGCCCCGGCGGGAAATTCATGCCAGGTATTCAAGAACACGGATTCATTGGCCACATTGGGCAGAAAACCCCAGACTTCTTCCGCCGTGAAACTCAAGATCGGTGCGATCCACCGCACCATCGCCTGCGCCACGTGGTGCACCGCCGTCTGCGCCGAACGCCGCGGCTCGCTATCCGCGCCTGTCGTATACAAACGATCCTTGATGATGTCCAAATAAAATCCGCCGAGTTCAACCACGCAGAAGTTGTGGATCTTTTGGTAGATATCGTGGAACTCGTAGTTGCGGAACGCCGTGACCACTTCATTCTGCAGTGCAAATGCCTTGCCGATGATCCACTGATCGATGGCCACCAGCTCGTCGAATGGCACTGCCTGACTTGCAGGATCAAATCCATGCATATTGCCCAGCAGGAACCTCAAAGTATTGCGGATGCGACGATAAGAATCCGCCATGCGTTTCAAGATTTCGTCCGAGACGCTCATTTCATTGGCATAGTCGGTCGCCGCCACCCACAAACGCACCACGTCCGCGCCCAGAGTATTCGTCAATTTCTGCGGCACCAGCGTGTTACCGACCGATTTCGACATCTTGCGGCCCTTCTCATCGACGGTGAATCCGTGCGTCAGCACGCCGCGATACGGGGCGCGGCCGTGCATGGCCACGGAGGTGAGCAGCGAGCTGTGGAACCAACCGCGGTGCTGATCCGATCCTTCGAGGTACAGATCGCTCGGCACCGTGATCTCCGGCCGGGATTGCGATACGCAGTGATGCACCACGCCCGAATCGAACCAAACGTCCATCACGTCGGTGGCCTTGTCGTACTGGCTCGCGTCGGGGCCGAGCAGCGCCGCCGCATCCAGATCGAACCAGGCATCGATGCCGTCCTTTTCGACTCGCTTGGCGATGTCTTCGATCAATTCGGCGGTTCTGGGATGCAGTTCCCCGGACACCTTGTCGACAAACAGGGGAAGCGGTACTCCCCAGGTCCGTTGCCGCGACACGCACCAGTCCGGCCGGCCGGCGATCATGCCGCTGATTCGCTGCTCACCCCAGCTCGGCATCCAATCGACATGCGCAATGGCCTCGAGTGCGCCCTTGCGAAGACCCGCCTGCTCCATGCTGATGAACCATTGCGGCGTCGCGCGAAAAATGACCGGCGTCTTGTGTCGCCAGCAATGTGGATAGGAGTGGTGATACGGCTCGTCTTTCAACAGACGGCCGTTTTCGAGCAGAACCTTGATCACATGGGCATTGGCGTCGAACACTTGTTCGCCGGCAAACAGGGGCGTCGACGCCAAGAACCGACCGTCGCCGCCCACGGGATTGTCGATCTCCAGCCCGTAACGGCGGCCCACGATGTAGTCGTCCAAGCCGTGTCCGGGTGCGGTATGCACCGCGCCGGTGCCGGCGTCGAGGGTGACATATTCTCCGAGAACCACGGGGACCTGTCGCTCATAGAAAGGGTGACGCAACAACAGGTGTTCGAGAGCGGCGCCCTTGACGGTCGCGATCGAACTCCACTCGGCTACGCCCAGGGACTTCATGAGGGCATCGACCAATTCGCCGGCCAGCACCAGACGCTCGACCCCGCTGCCCGAATCGAATTCCACCAGCGCGTAGTCGAATTGTGGATGCACCGCAACCGCTCGATTGGCAGGCAGTGTCCAGGGGGTCGTGGTCCAAATGGCCAGCGCCGCCGGTTGGCTGCGGCCGATCGCTCCTGCCCCGAAACGGCGCTCCAAATCGGCGGGATCGACCACCGGAAAGCGTACATAAATGCTCGGCGAGGTCCGGTCCTCGTACTCAACTTCGGCCTCCGCCAGGGCCGAGCGGCAGTTCAAGCACCAATGCACGGGCTTGTAGCCCTTGTAAACATGGCCGTTCTTGATGATGAGGCTGAATGCGCGCAACTGATCAGCCTCGAAACGAGGCGCCATGGTCAGGTACGGATGATCCCAATCGCCGAGCACGCCCAAGCGCTTGAAGTCAGTGCGCTGCGCGTCGACTTGCTTGTGCGCATACTCCCGGCACGCCGCGCGAAACGCCTTGGCGTCGATTTTCTGCCCGACCCGGCCATGTGTTTTCTCGACCTGCATCTCGATGGGCAGGCCGTGGCAATCCCAACCCGGAACGTAGGGTGCGTCATAGCCGTCCAAGGTGCGCGACTTGACGATGATGTCCTTGAGGATCTTGTTCACCGCATGGCCCAAGTGGATCGCGCCGTTCGCGTACGGCGGGCCGTCGGTGAGAATGAAGGCCGGCCGGCCCTTGGCGACGGCGCGAATCTTGTCGTACAGGCTGCTGCGATCCCACGCCGCCAGCATTTGCGGCTCGCGCTTGGCAAGATCTGCCTTCATCGGAAAACCGGTGTTCGGCAAATTAATCGTGTTTTTGTAATCAGCCACTGTCCACCCTCGACAAGAGATCACGCGCTTGGCGCGCGTCGATCCGCATTTGCCCCGTCATCGCATCCAAAGAATCGAACTTGACCTCGTCACGCAACTTCGCAACGAACTCGACTTCGATGGCGCGTCCATAGAGGTCGCCGTCAAAATCGAATACATGCACTTCGAGCAAAGGCTCGGTGCCGTTCACCGTCGGCCGGATGCCCAGACTCGCCACTCCGGGCAGCGGACGCGAGCCGATCCCGTACGTCCAAACCGCCGAAATGCCCCACACCGGCGACTTGCGGCGCATCAAGCGCAGGTTTGCCGTTGGAAAGCCGAGCGTACGACCCAACCGCTGCCCGGGCACCACGCGGCCCAGCATCCGATATGGGCGGCCCAACAAGCACCCGGCTCCCGGATAGTCGGCCAGTTCCAGCCGCTCGCGCACCGCCGTGCTGCTCACCCGCACTCCGTCGAAAACGAAGGGCGCAATCTGTTCGACCCCGAATCCATGTGCCTGGCCTGCGGCCCGGAGCGTCTCGATCGTGCCCCCGGCATTGCTGCCGTAGCGAAAATCATCGCCCACCACCATGTGCCGCGTGCGCAGTTTCTCGACGATCAACTCGTCGACAAAGGACCGCGGCGTCATGGCGCGCATGCGCTCATCGAAGCGCAGCGTCACCAACCGCTCAACGCCGAGCGCGGCCAGCGCAAGAAATTTCTCCCGCCACCGGGTCAGCCGCGCCGGCGCGCCATCGGGGTCGATGAACTCCTTCGAACTCGGTTCAAAGACCAGCACCGTTGCCGCGGAACTAAATTGCGCGGCCCGCGCCTTGAGCGCGCCGATCATTTGCTGGTGACCCAGATGCACGCCGTCGTAGTTACCCACGGTCAGCACGCAGCCTTGATGACGCCGCGAGATGTTGTGTAGACCGCGAACTAGTTCCATGGCGAAAGGCCGTGATTATACTCAGGTTTCCGTCGTTTCAGGGCTTCGCTTTGGCAGCCGCAGCGGCGCCGTTTGCCGTATCGATTGACAACCGAGGGACCAATCGGCAAGCTACGCGGCTCTTTTGGGGTCCGATTCGGACCACGACCGCTTAAGGAGTCTGCGCTTGGCGAATACGAAATCTGCTGAAAAAGCTGCCCGACAGTCGACGGTGCATCGCGCCCGTAACGACGCGCTCACTTCGCAGCTGCGCAGCGCCATCCGCAAGGCCACCTTGGCGCTGAAGGCCGGCAAGCAGGAAGAGGCCGCCTCCGCCCTCGCCGCCGCGACCCCGGTGATCGACAGCATGGTCAACAAGGGCATCATCCATCGCAACAAGGCCGCTCGCCATAAGAGTCGTTTGACCAAACAGGTTCGCGCGCTCGCCAAATAGCCCCACGACGGCGGCAACGCCGGCGTACTCAAAGAAACCGGCCCAGTGCCGGTTTTTTTATTCGGCAACCGCGATCTCGGCCCGGGCCGCCGGCGCGCGTGGATGCGCTTCCAGATAGCTCATCACGGCCTGCTTGAGTTCGGCCGTTCCCGCGCCGGTGGCACCTGAAATTCGAAATATCGGACCCTTCCAGCGCAATCGCCGCACGATGTCCTTGGCTCGTCGCTCGACCTCCGCAGGCTCCAAAAGATCGGTTTTATTGATCAGCAGCCAACGCTCTTTTGCGCCAAGGTCGGCGGCAAACTTTTTTAGTTCCGCCACGATGATGCGTGCATCCTTGACCGGGTCCGCATCGGGGTCCGGCGGGGCAATATCGATGAGGTGCAGCAACACGCGGGTACGCTGCAGGTGCTTCAAGAATCGGATCCCGAGCCCGGCGCCATCAGCGGCTCCCTCGATCAGACCGGGGATATCCGCCATCACAAAGCTGCGCCCGGGTCCCACGGTCACCACCCCCAAGTTCGGGTACAAGGTCGTGAAGGGATAATCCGCCACTTTTGGTCGTGCCGACGACACCGCCCGGATCAGCGTCGATTTCCCAGCATTCGGCAAGCCCAGCAAACCGACGTCGGCAATCAATTTCAACTCGAGCGCAAGCTCGCGCTTTTCGCCGGGCAATCCTAATCCTGATTTGCGCGGCGTGCGGTTGGTGCTCGATTTGAAACGCGTGTTGCCCCATCCACCCTTGCCGCCTTTGGCGACCAGCAGGGTCTGGCCTTCGACGGTGAGATCGCCCAATTGTTCGCCGGTATCCCGGTCCGACACGACCGTGCCGACCGGAATCGACACGTAGATGTCGTCGCCGCCGTGGCCGGTGCAGTCGTTGCCGCTGCCGCTCTCGCCGTTCTGGCCCTTGTAGGTACGCGAGATGCGAAAGTCGGCCAAGGTATTCATCCCATGCACGGCCTTCAAGTACACGCTGCCGCCAAGGCCACCATCGCCCCCGTCGGGACCGCCGAAAGGCACAAACTTTTCACGCCGGAAACTGACGCAGCCGCGGCCGCCGTTGCCGGCCTGGACCTTGAGTTTGGCTTCGTCGACAAATTTCATCGGGTAGACTCAACTGAACGCGCGCGGCGCACAAACAAAAAAGGGGCAGGTTGCCCTACCCCTTCACTGATCAGCCTGCGAGCCATCGGCCCGCGCCTCGTTACTTATTTGTAACGACGTTGACGTAGGTATGTTTCCCGGCGCCCTTGACCCGAAACTCGACGACCCCATGGGCCTTCGCGAACAAGGTGTGGTCGGTACCAATACCGACATTGACACCGGGGCGATACACCGTACCGCGCTGACGGATCAAGATGTTGCCCGCGAGCACATCCTCACCGCCGAATTTCTTGACGCCCAAACGCTTGGAATGCGAATCACGTCCGTTGCGGGTACTGCCGCCTGCTTTCTTGTGTGCCATGCAATAACTCCTGCGAAACTCTTACGCGACGATCTGCGTGATCTTCACATCGGTGTAGGGCTGCCGATGGGTTTTCTCGCGCTTGTAATGCTTGCGGCGGCGGAATTTGACGATGCGCACCTTGTCGCCCTTGCCGTGGCTTTCCACCGTGGCGACCACCTTGGCCGAGCTCACGTAGGGAGCGCCAATGGTGACCGAGGCTCCGGCGCCGACCAGCAGCACCTGATTGAATTCGACACTGGCGCCTTGGTCTGCGTCGAGTTTCTCGATACGCACCACGGCACCTTCCTGAACGCGGTACTGTTTACCGCCCGTGGCAATCACGGCATACATATAAGCCACTCC
This sequence comes from uncultured Gammaproteobacteria bacterium, assembly GCA_963811115.1. Classification (GTDB taxonomy): domain Bacteria; phylum Pseudomonadota; class Gammaproteobacteria; order Steroidobacterales; family Steroidobacteraceae; genus Bog-1198. The sequence goes on along the minus strand of CAWEQB010000011.1, from coordinate 39,412 downwards.
GAGAGCGGCCTACGGGGCCGCAAAAGAGCCGCGAATTGTACGGGTTGAACGTGCCAAGGTCAAACCTGCGGACCCCGGCCCGCGGCTGCTGTCGCTAGTGCGTCGTACTTGCCCGGTTAATCTTAGGTACCATGCCGTATTCGCTTGGGCGCCTATGACACTAGAACAGATTCGTGGCTTGGTAACTGCTGATTTCGAGGCCGTCGACAGGGTCATCAAACAGCGTCTGCACAGCCAGGTAGCCCTGGTCGACCAGGTAGCCAGTTACATTATATATGCGGGTGGCAAGCGCCTACGCCCCCTTTTGGTGCTCCTGGCCGCCCGTGCCTGCGGGCATGCGGGCGACCGTCATGTCGATGCCGCCGCCATCATCGAGTTCATCCATACCGCGACTCTGCTGCACGACGACGTGGTCGACGGCTCATCGCTGCGCCGCGGGCGCGACACCGCCAACGAGGTGTTCGGCAATCCGACCAGTGTCCTGGTAGGCGATTTTCTGTATTCCCGAGCCTTTCAAATGATGGTGAGCCTTGATCGCATGCGCATCATGCGCATTCTCGCCGATGCCACCAACGCCATCGCCGAGGGCGAGGTCCTGCAGCTCATGAACGCGCGCGACCCGCATACCACCGAAGCCCGGTACATCGACGTCATCCGGCGCAAAACAGCCCGCTTATTCGAAGCCGGCGCGCAAATCGCTGCCGTATTGAGCGACGCATCGCCCGAAATCGAGGAATCCCTGGCGCGCTACGGCCGGCATATCGGAACCGCATTTCAATTGGTCGACGATGCGCTCGACTATCAGGCCGACGAAGCCAGCCTGGGAAAACACCTCGGCGACGACCTGGCGGAGGGCAAACCCACTCTGCCGTTGATTTATGCAATGCAGCACGGAAGTGACGCGCAGCGAGACTCGATCCGGCACGCAATCGAAAAAGGCGGACTGGATCAATTGGCGGAGATCACCCGCGCCGTTGCAAGCCTTGGAGGGCTTGCGTACACTGCGCGCCTCGCTCAATGCGAGGCAGATCAGGCGCTTGCTGCGCTGGCACCCCTTCCTGAGACCGCTTTCAAAGAGGGCTTGAGCGAACTGGCGAGGTTCGCCGTGGCGCGCAAGAACTGATTTCGCAGCCGATTCGGGGTGTAGCTCAGACTGGTAGAGCGCTACGTTCGGGACGTATAGGTCGCAGGTTCAAATCCTGTCACCCCGACCATTGATTTCATGAGAGTTTTTTCACCTCCACCTGCTTACGGTTCCAGGTCCCCGAGGCTCGCGGTTCCAAAAACGGTTCCGCTTTTGAGGCAGAAAATTGCCACCAGATTTTGGCTCTCTTTCGACGTGTACGGAGAATCCAAGGCGGCTTCAATCGTGAGTTCTGATGCGGCAGCGTTTGCAGCCGTGTGCGCCAGCCGCCTTATCTAGGAACTAGCCTGTGAAAGATCCCAGCGATTTCTTTGCCTTTAAGCGCAGCTCATCGAGTTCTCTGATGAGCTGATCGATCGCATCATCAATCTCCTTATCCGACTTGAGACGAGCTGACATGGGTAGCGGACGGCCGCCGAACCGTCGAGTTTTGCGGAGTAAATAACAGGCATGATTATTGGGACTAGCTGAGGATGATTGCAGGGGCAAACGTCTTCGACCGCCTATCCTGATCGTAGATGATAAGTTTGGGGCCGACTTTTGGGAGCGCGTGCCGTCCGAGGGCCACCGCAACGGGCGCAGGTAAAGCCGGAAACACGTGTAGTTGTGTAAGACCGGGATGCCCCGCCCGAATTGCTTCGAGAGCCGTCCCAACTCAGGTACCAAAATCGGCAGCACCGCGGTGCGCCCTTTCGCCAACTCCCGGCTTGATTCGGCGCTTGCCGCACCGGGGAACCTGATATTTTGGCAATCACGAGTATAAGTCTTCTATGGATATCGCGCGGCATATCAGGTCGTAACTAGATCGCTATGGGCAAATTGGATTCCCAAGAACTCCCGCCTCTCTTGGCATTTCGCGGCAGTTGAGTGTTTCATCATTGCCATCCGGATTCCGGCGCGATCATTATCTGCGCTGAAGCCACTTCACAGTTGTCGACTTCCGCTCGCGTCTCGAACTTCCAGATTCCCTTTAGGGACCCCGCTAAATTGGCTTTCAAGTTCATTTGGTCGCCCGCCATAACGGGTTTGCGGAATCGACCCTTATCGATACCGACGAAATAAAATCGTGACCCCGGCTCGAGGATCACGTACTCACTCTCCAATGCGAGAATTCCGCAGGCTTGTGCCAATGCTTCCATGATGAGCACGCCTGGCATCAGCGGTCGATTGGGGAAATGGCCCTGGAAGAATGATTCTGTTATCGAAACGTTTTTTACACCGTGAATGTACTCTCCTCGTACGAGTGCAACGACGCGATCGACCAACAAGAATGGGTAGCGATGCGGTAACAGGAGCATTACCCGCCGGCTATCCAATGATACGACCTCACCGGACGGCGCCTGGTCACCGTTCATCGAAATTCCTGCTGTGAAAATCGGGTCGCGCGCGACAATTCGTCCGAATAGAGGTATCGTCAAGAGTGTCAAATCGCATACTGCGGTTAAACTTCTTCGTGAAGGCCAGTGAGTACCGTGGAACGAGATACTCCCGTATCTGCTCAACCTCAATCTGGCTGGCGTCCCAATAAACATCGTGGCACTTGGCATGCAACTGGATCGAAGACCCCGTGATTAGAGCATACGCAATCATGCTGAGCGGCAATTCTGAGAGCGCCGAATGGGCGCATAACGGACAGTTGACAGGAAAGCGCAACCGGGGCTCCTCACACTCGCTGTTGTCATCGCTGTAGTCAGTCATTTCGGGGTCGGTGTCTTGTGAGTTATGAATTCAATTCGCCGTTGAATCTGGGTCCATTTTGCAATCGGAACTTAGACATGAACCCACCAGTGCCGCCTCAGTAGATCCGTGCCTTCGGCGCAACGGTAGCCACGTCAGATGTCAGCGTGTGGAGGTGCACCGGACGATAGTCCAATCGAACTGCACCCGACGTGCTGACCCACGCGAGCGTGTGCTTGAGCCACCGTGCGTCATCGCGGTGCGGATGATCTTCCCGCGCGTGCGCGCCACGGCTCTCCGTGCGGGCCAGCGCCGAATGCATTGTCGCTACCGCCTGCACGAGCAGGTTCTCAAGCTCGAGCGTTTCAATCAGATCCGTATTCCAGATGAGGGACCGGTCGTGCACGCGCACGTCGGGCATCGACGCCACCGTGCGCGCGAGTCGCTCGGTACCTTGTGCCAGCGAGGACGCCGTTCGAAAGACCGCGGCATCGGATTGCATAATCTGCTGCATCTCGAGTCGAAGCTCCGCGGTTGGCCTGGAACCCTGGGCGTGCCGAAGTCGATCGAGCCGTTCTACCGACGGCTGACCTGCATTTTTCGGAAGTGTGGGGGCCGCCGCGCCTCGCTCGAGCGTGGCCGCGCAGTGCCGCGCGACTTCGCGGCCGAACACCACAATATCGAGAAGTGAGTTCGAGCCGAGACGATTGGCTCCATGGACTGATACGCACGCCGCTTCGCCGGCAGCCATCAGCCCCGGAACGACGGCGTCGGAGCTGCCGGCGTTTAGAGTCACCACCTCACCGTGGACGTTGCACGGGATGCCCCCCATGTTGTAGTGCGCGGTCGGCAGCACAGGGATTGGCGCTCGGGTCACGTCCACTCCTGCGAAGATTCGGGTTGTTTCGGCAATGCCGGGTAAGCGCTCCCGGATGACATCCGGCCCAAGATGCTCCAGATGCAAATGGAGGTGATCCTTCGCTGGGCCGACACCACGTCCCTGTCGGATCTCGATCGTCATCGCGCGGCTGACCACGTCCCGTGATGCGAGGTCCTTGGCGTTGGGCGCATAGCGCTCCATGAAACGCTCGCCAGCGGCGTTGGTCAGGAAGCCGCCCTCTCCGCGGACGCCCTCGGTGATGAGGCACCCAGCTCCGTAAATTCCGGTCGGATGAAACTGCACGAATTCCATGTCTTGCAGCGGCAACCCCGCCCGTAGCACCATGCCACCACCGTCACCGGTGCAGGTGTGGGCCGAAGTGCAGGAAAAATAAGTACGGCCATAGCCTCCCGTGGCGAGCAGCGTTCGCTGCGCCAGAAACCGATGCAGCCGTCCCCCGGCCATGTCGAGTGCCACGACCCCGCGACACACCCCTTCGTGCATGATGAGGTCGAGTACGAAGTACTCGACGAAGAATATCGCGTTGTGCCTCAGAGACTGCTGATAGAGGGTGTGCAACATCGCGTGCCCGGTTCGATCGGCTGCTGCGCAGGTACGCTGGGCGACGCCCTGTCCGTAGCGGGTGGTCATTCCGCCAAAGGGTCGCTGATAGATTCGTCCATCATCCGTGCGCGAGAACGGGACGCCGTAGTGCTCGAGTTCGATTACGGCGCTCGGCGCCTCCTTGCACATCAGTTCGATGGCATCCTGATCACCGAGCCAATCGGAACCCTTGATTGTGTCGTAGAAGTGATACCGCCAGTCGTCTTCGCCCATGTTGCCGAGCGCGGCGCTGATGCCGCCTTGTGCGGCAACTGTGTGGCTGCGCGTGGGGAAGACCTTGCTCAGGCACGCCGTCGATAGTCCGGCTTCCGCAAGACCCAGCGTCGCCCGTAATCCGGCGCCTCCAGCACCGACCACGACGACATCATATGCGTGATCGATAAAGTCATACTCGCTCACGGCCTACACTCCTAAGAGCCACGCACAGGACCGACCAGGCGCCCGCGCCCGCCAAACCGAGATGCATGAATTGCAGTGTTACTTCGGTCGTTACGCGCGCCGTGATGTACTGCCATCGATACAGTAGAAACGGAGACAGAGAGCGGGGTCTGGTGGACATGGGGAAGTGTGGAGAGATCCTCGGTGAGTGCTGGCGGCTATCCACAGCGCGTCCCGGTCACAGTGATCAAGAACTCGTCAATAGTCCGGTCGGATAACTGCGCCACGGCACGCCCCGCAAGACCGTGGAAATGTAGCTGAAGGGTCAATACGAGAACAAAGATCACAGGGATCCAGAAATCACTGTTAGCCAAGCCCCCTGTCGCGTCGCGCTACAATGCGTGCCCCCAGACTCAACTCCCACGGCATAGCTTCCGATCTGGTCAATCTGCGCGAAGCCGCAGACCCGTCTCATCGGCGTGGCTGCGAGCTACTTCACCCCATCAGTCGCACCTTAAGCCGACATCTCCCGCATTGGACGCGAAGCATCGGCGACCAATGAACGCAGCCAACGAATTTAGTCCGACCGATCGCGAGCAGCCGTCGTGCGCGAGTTTAAGTTGACCGTCATCCGCCCGCTTTTCGGGCGCGGCTTCGCACCAAGCTGCGTCAATCGAATTTCGCGATCACGTAACCGCACGCCGCGACCGCCCAGACTGCTGGTACTGCCCTCCCCAATGATCTCGACCCCAAGCTCTTCGAGCGCCCGTATGACCTTCATCAGCGAGTCAACATTGCCCCGAATCATGCCGCCACTGGTCTCCATTCTCTGGATCGTAGGTAGGGACAGCTGGGCGCGCTCAGCCAGTTCGATTTGATCGATCCCCAGCAGCGCACGAGCTGCGCGAAGTTGCGGCGCAGTAATCATGTTCTAGGCATTACTATACATGCTCCAACATTGATAAACAATGCACAGTAAGCTAATATTAACTCATTGGGGACGCTTTTGCGACCCCTGATGGTCGATGCGGCGCCGCGTTTTTAACCCATGGATCGGTAAGTTTCGGACAGATTCGACCGACACGAGTCGTCGCGACAAGCCCTAGTCCGGCTACGTTCACGGCACCGCTTGCGATCCAAAGAACGTTTTGACACGCACGGTCCACGTGCCGGTGCCAGTGCCGGCCCGTCGATCGGACTTGTCAGCAGATGCCCGATCAAGAGTGCTAAACATGAGCCGGCGGACAGTCTCCATCGAAAGAATCAAGTGAGCGACCGCGATGCAAAACTACTGGTACTGCATAGCTTTTCTCCGGATGGGAACGACACCTGGTTGAGCTTTCGCGAGCCGAACGAGACCCAGATCACCGGATTGTGGAGGCGCCTAGTGGATAACCGCTACGATAAGCCGTTTCTGATGGAGAATCGTCAAACCCGATCGCTCTGTTTTGGAATTGATGGCACCGTTCAAAGTGAGATGTCGCTCGACGAGCCGGAAAACTTGATCAGCGCCTACACTCGCAAGATGATGGGATTTCTGCTCTTTCGCAGACGCCCCCGGGAAGTTCACATGATCGGCCTCGGCGGTGGCTCGCTGGCCAAGTTCTGTCACCGCCACCTGCCCTCCGCGCGCCTTACCGTCATCGAGATCGACTCGCGCGTGATCGCGCTTCGATCGCACTTTCAAATCCCGCCCGATGATTCTCGCCTGCGCGTAATTAACGGCGATGGCTCGGCCTATGTTGCCGCAATGGCGCGGTCGAACCAAAGGACCGACGTATTGCTTGTAGATGCATTCGATCGGCGCGGTATACCGACTGCGGTCACGGAGCGAGAGTTTCTACAAAATGCGCGCGCGGTGCTGTCCCGGCGCGGCATATTTGTCATGAACCTCGTCGCCACTTTCGCGGCATGCCAACGCTATATCGACGCGATCCGTTCGGTATTCGGCGGTCCCGTCATCGCAGTGAAAGTCGATAATGACAGTAACGTGGTGGTATTTGCCGGCCGCCCCTTGCTCAGTCGGCGGCGCTTGGTCGCTGCCAGTCACAACGCGCAGCAACTCGAAGGGCGACTCGGTTTGAGTTTCCCCACGCTGCTCCGCCTGACACGGGAACTTCAGTACCAATTGCTCTTGCGAGGCGAAGGTGCAGAGGGAAACCTGTGCTCCGTCTAGCTGCACCGTGAGTACTGTAGGGACCGACGCGTGGGCTACGGTCGAACCACAACCGACCCTGTTGCTGGACCCGGATCCCGAGACCGCGGCAATGATGGCCTCCCAGCTTCGCCATGCGGGCTTCGAGACTTACATTGCGGCCAATGGCTCCTCCGCCGTACTCGCCGCTCGGCGAACGCGCTTTGGGGCGATCGTCGTGGTTGCCGATTTGGCCAGTACCGCGATGTGCAACACTCTACGTGCGCTCCGTCATGCTGCGCCAGACGCGTGGTTGGTTCTGATCGCGGATCCGATGTTTGACCGAGCCAAAGAGATCTTTCAAGAACTGAGGGGCGACGCACTATTTGCCGCGCCGTTCACGGTCGCTGACCTCACTCAGCGACTCAATACGCTGTCGAATCGAAGGCGGTCGACGACATGAGAGATTTGTACGCGACCCCATTAAGCCGCGGTGGCATTTCACCAGTCGACACGTTCAACGTGCTCTTCCTGTGCACCTTCAACGCGTCGCGCTCAATCATGGCGGAGGCGATCCTCAATCATCTTGGCAACGGCCGCTTTTGCGCCATGAGTGCGGGCGATCAAGCAGTGGGGCAAATCCATCCCATGGCATTGGCAATCCTCAGCGCACATGGTCTGCCAACCACTACGTTGAAAAGCAAGAGCTGGGCAACGTTCTTCGGGCTCGCGGCCCCACGCCTCGACTTCATCATCGTCGTTTGCGACGACTCTTACGAGGAAATGACCTTGCCTTCGGCGCAGCAACCCATTAAGGCCTTCTGGCCGACACCGAATCCAACGGCTGGCAACAACAACGAGACCGAGTTGCGCGCCGCATTCGAGGCGCTCTATGTGTCCCTCGAATCGAAGATCCGGAAGTTACTGGACCTACCGATGCGCCAACTGACCCGTGCACAGATTTGGCAACAGCTGATGGAGATTGGCTCGCCTCATTCTACGCAACCGACCAGGGTTGAGTAAGAATCGTCAAGCGGTACGCTAAATCCGAAACGGCTAACGGGTAGATCCCTCACGGATCGCGTCCCTAATACGCGCCTCAAGCAAATCATGGTTGAGCACCAGCGAAAGCGGTACCCGCCGACCGAGGTCATTGAGCCACTTGGCATGTAATTCGAGTTCTCGTAACCACTCGAGGTGATCCATGCGCATGACCTTGCCGAATTGCTCCGCGGTGATGGCACACCCTTCCCAGTGCATGTCCTCGTATTTCGGTGCGAAACCCAACGGAGTCTCCGTCGCACCGACACGGCCCCGAGCTCGGTCGACGATCCATTTGAGAACTCGCATGTTGTCGCCGAATCCTGGCCACATGAACTGGCCGCTCTCATCGCGACGAAACCAATTGACACAATAGATAAGCGGTTTCGGATTCAAATTCCTGCCAGCTTGCAGCCAATGATTAAAATAATCTCCCATGTGGTAGCCACAGAACGGTAGCATCGCAAACGGGTCGCGCCGCACCACTCCTTGCTGTCCTTGTACCGCCGCGGTCGTCTCGGAGCCGAGGGTCGAGGCAAGGTAGACGCCCCCGTTCCAGTGACGGGACTCGACGATGAGGGGAACGGTATCCGCGCGACGACCACCAAAAATAAACGCTGAGATGGGAACGCCCGCCGGATCCTCCCATCTCAGGTCCATGGAGGGACATTGAGCCGCGGGAGCCGTGAAACGCGAGTTCGGATGTGCCGCCTTGCGATTTGTGCGGGCACCGATTTCAGGTGTCCACTCCTGCCCCGTCCAGTCAATCAGGTGCTCCGGCGCCGTCGGCGTCAATCCCTCCCACCAGACATCGCCGTCGTCCGTGAGTGCCACGTTGGTGAAAATCACATTGGCTTTCAAGGTGGCCATTGCATTGTGATTCGTCGTCTCCGAGGTCCCCGGTGCTACGCCAAAAAAACCTGCCTCGGGATTGATCGCATACAGCCGTCCATCTTCACCCGGCTTAATCCACGCGATGTCATCGCCCACCGTCGTGACTTTCCAGTCCGCGAAATTGCGTGGTGGAATCAGCATGGCGAAATTGGTCTTCCCGCATGCGGACGGGAAGGCGGCAGCGACGTACGTCTTTTCCCCTTCGGGACTCTCGACGCCGAGGATCAACATGTGCTCCGCGAGCCACCCTTCGTCACGGGCCATGGTCGATGCGATTCGAAGCGCAAAGCACTTCTTGCCAAGAAGCGCGTTGCCCCCATAGCCGGACCCAAACGACCAGATCTCGCGGGTTTCCGGAAACTGCACAATGTATTTGTTGGCGTTATTACACGGCCAAGAACCGTCTTTTGCGCCGGGTTCAAGCGGTGCGCCCACTGAGTGCACACACGGCACAAATCGACCGTCGTTCCCGAGTGCCTCCAGGGCAGGGTTTCCCATCCGCGTCATGATCCGCATATTCGCGACGACGTAAGGGCTGTCGGTGATTTCAACGCCGATATGCGAGATCGCACTACCAAGCGGCCCCATCGAGAACGCAATGACATACATCGTACGGCCGCGCATGCAACCGGTAAATAAGCCATTAAGCGTCACCCGCATCTCGGACGGATCGATCCAATTATTGGTTGGGCCCGCGTCGAGACGTGACGCACTGCAGACAAAGGTGCGATCCTCCACCCGCGCGACATCGCTCGGATCTGACCAGGCCAAATAGGAGTTCGGTCGCTTCGCCGGGTTGAGTCGGATCAACGTCCCGCTTGCAACCATCTGCGAACAAATGCGGTCGCACTCCTCCTGTGACCCATCGGCCCAATGAATTCGGTCAGGTTGCGTCAACATGGCGATCTCGGCGACCCATGCTTTCAACTGCCGATGACACACCGTTGGGGGTGCATTCACGGTGTCGGATGTGAATACTGTGCTCATATCATAGTGTCCTATGCCAGATTCTCTTAGCTTTCCGCCGCTCGCCTGGTAGAGGCGGCCGATGTTGATACTCCGTCGTACGTCGCAGCAGCGTCGGGAAATGCAACCCAAGCCGCCCCTGGATGCGATGCGAATTGCCAATCGCCGCCAATAAGCGCCGCCGGTCACGCAACGCGTTTCCCGCGAACACCACCACGTTGAAAGTGTGCTCCATGGCGACCGAGATAACGGGTTCGCCGAATGCCGAACGAATGGTCGCGATGTACGCGTCGCACAGGTCTGCATCTTCCGCTAGATTCATCACAAACACGCCGCATGGCGCGAGAACTCGTCGTGCATTCTCGAGAAATGAGCGTTCGACCACCGCCTGGGCGATGCCGCGTTGATCGTAGGCATCGACGAGCATCACGTCGGTGCGCTGACCGGCTTGTACCATGTTTTCAACATGTCGTGCGCCGTCCTCGTTGACGACTCGCAGACGAGAACCGTCCGGCGGAACGTGAAAGTGCCTTCGCAGCGCAATCACCTCAGCGTCGATCTCGACTGCTGTGATGTGAGAGGTAGGTAAGTGTCTATGGCAATATTTGACCAACGAGCCCCCGCCAAGGCCGATCATCAAGATGCGGTGAGGGCGAGGGCGGAACAGAACAAACCCCATCATCTTGCGGGTGTAGGGGCTGACCAAGGCCTCCGGATCATCGAGGCGCATCTTGCTTTGAGTGTTTCCGTCGAGTGCGAAGCACATCGCCCGGAATTCGCGGTCTTCCACCAGGAATGGTTTATCGTAGCTCCCGTCTACAATCCGTCCGAATAACACACCGGCGACCGATTCCGGTGGCTCTCGAAAGCGCAGCAAGGTATCGCCATTTAAAGTGGGTCCACGGACGATGAAACGTCTCTCATTGTTCTTGCTCATCGGGCACTGACCCCAACCGTGACGGAGACGACTGCGCTCGTCGGTTTACTGATGTCTAACGCGATCGATTGCTTTCGTGCGCGTTTGCGCATGTTCAAGGGTGTCGATTACATTGTCGGCGCCGACATGCGCGATCACACCGGCGTGGGTAAGCTTCAGCAGGACGCGAGGTCTGACTTCGACCAGCACTACCGTCGCGCCGTGGCGCCTGGAGCCGGCAACGAGCTCGCGGAGTGCGCAGATGCCGGTCGCATCAACGCATGGCACGTTGCCCATGCGCAATATTAGCGTCTTGGTGGGTCCTCGGATATGTGCGAGCATGCTGTCGAGCTTGCCGGCCGCGCGCAGGAAAAATGGGCCATCGATGCTGCGAACCACCGCGCAGCTAGCGCACTGGTCGGCGAGACAACCATCAGCCCTCGGGATCAGCGGCACCCGGGTTTGAAGTCCACAACTCAACATCGTGGCTTCTCGCGAGCGGCTCCTGCACAATAATTGCGAAACCGATCCTACAATGGCCGTCAGGCTCTCGTATATCGAGGTAATCACGAGTTCATCGTTACTCCAAGGACACCACATGTCGCTGAATAGTAATCCTGATAACGTGTTTTATCAATGCCAAGACATACATAATGATGTTTAAAACATGATAACTGCCTCCCAGCTTCGTGCTGCCCGCGCTTTGCTCGGCATCGACCAACCTGCGCTCGCGCGCCACGCCGGACTGTCCTTGCCCACGATTCAGCGTATGGAAACGAGCGACGGACTGATACGAGGTAACGTTGATTCTCTGACCAAGGTTGTGCAGGCGCTCGAAGACATGGGTGTTGAGTTGATTGGCGACGGAAGTGTCAGCAGCGTCGGGGGTCGCGGCGTGCGGCTTCGTGACCGAGATATTGGCGTCGGCAAGCGCCGCAATTAGGTCGATCGCGACAGGAAAGACTGCTGAACCAGAAAACCACAGACCCTTCCCAGTAACGACTTAGATCGGCCATACCGAGATGGTAAACGTCGATTTTCACGACTCAACCCCATGCGACCACAAGCGGTCTGGCATAGCTGCTGGCGGTGGAGGTCGAATTTGTCGGCCAAGATGAACTCGGTGGTGGGCCAGCGCGAGGTGTCGAATTAGATGTGATTTACTGACCCCCGACTGAAGAGGAGTTTCGGCTGTTTTATTTGCGCTATATTTTCAGACCACCATTTTTGGCCGGCTCATGGAACGGCAGCGGACGTGGGTGGCGCTCGGGGCGGGGAGCTGCCCTGCGACAAAGAGGCTCTTCGCTCTACCTCGCAGGCAATCCCACCAATGAAGGCATTCAGCGGCGAATTAATCGTCTTCGGACAGTGGAAATTGCTCGTCGGATATGGTGCGTATTACCACGGCCTGATCGTTCGCTTTCTGATCGGACTATGCAACCGATGCTCTATCAACTCCGCCGCTGTACCAATTCCTGTAGAAGCCTAGCGCGGCGCGCTTGGGGTCCTAGTAGCCCGATATAGGGGGATGCGGGCGGCCGGCAAGGATGCCGCAGGTCCCACATTGAGAGGCACGCCGGGAAATCGGTCAGCGTGGCATAGGCCGGCCGGTCCCAAGACTGGTGCGAAGCTTCTTGCCCAAAAGTCGCTGCCGTTCTTGTTGACGCCACCCTCCCCGGCCACCCGCACCAGGAAGCTCCAGTTCGCCGCACCGCCCGGGAAGAGGCGAATGGAAAGACCCGGGACCGAGCCATCGGGAATGAGCTCTTCGACCGTTCGAGGGCGCTTGAGTAATGATCTAAGGTTTAAATCGGTGAGTCTTTCTCGTTGGCGTACTGGGAACCCTGGTCCGAGTGGTGCAGCAGGGCCGCGGCCTTAGGGCGTCGCCGCCACATTGCCATCGTCATTGCATCCGCAACCAGCTGTGTGGTCATGTGCCTTTGCATCGACCACCCGACTACCATCCGCGAATACAGATCCAGGACCACTGCTAGGTACAGCCAGCCTTCTCCGGTTGGAATGTAGGTGAAGTCAGCCACCCACTTCAGATTCGGTCCGTCAGCTTCGAACTGCCGATCCAGGATGTTGGGAGCGATCATCGAGCGCTGGCCCAGATCGAAGGGCGGACGCTTGAGTCGTGGGCGTGCCACGAGCCCGGCCTGGCGCATGAGTCTAGCGACGCGATTCTCGCTGCAGGGGACGTTCCTGTCCCGCAGATCTCGCCACACCCGGGGACTGCCGTAGGTGTAGTGACTTGCCTCGAAGCTCTCGCGGATCCGCACCAGCATCGCCCGATTGGACATCGCGCGGTTACTCTCGGGCCGATTGAGCCACTCATATAACCCGCTCGCGGACACGCCGAGTGCCTGGCTCATCCATCGTATCGGCCAGACACTGCGGTGACGTGCCATGAAGGCGTACTTCACTGGGGTTCTTTCGCGAAGCACGCGAGCGCTTTTTTTAACGTGTCGCGCTCCGCCGTGACCTTCATCAATTCACGCTTCAAACGAAACAGCTCCGCTTGCTCCGGTCCCATCTTCCCCTTGCCAGGAAACGGATTGTCCGGATCCTGATCAAACTGCTTCAACCACGCCTTCAGGACATTCAGATGAAGCCCTAGGTCGCGCTACACGAGCCTTCGGAATGCCGGTGCGCACCAACCGGACTGCTTCAAGCTTGAACTCCTGCGTATAGGTCCGTCGTCCTTGCTTCTTCTCCCCCTTCTCCATAAAACACCTCCCGATTTATCAACGCACCTAAAGGAGGTGTCCGGGAAATCGGGGGAAGCCCAATATCTATTTTCGGGACGTATAGGTCGCAGGTTCAAATCCTGTCACCCCGACCATTGATTTCACGCTAGAGTTTCTTTGGTTCCACTGTCCTTAATTCAGGCTTGGTCACAACTCTAGAAACGTCCTGGTCACAGGTTTGGTCACAAGTTGGTGAGCGAAACGTCCCCCTGGCATTAGATCTCTAGTCTAACCGCTGCCTCGAATTTTCAGGGTTTCTGGAGGGGATTAAGTCCGTCGGCGCGAAAGAAAGTGCTGACCGCCGCCCCGTCCAAATATTCTCAGTCGCGCCGCTTGCGGATCGCAGCGACCCATTTTTCCAGCGAGTCGATGTCAGCCTTGACGTCGGCCGATTCTGGCACAGCCGCCCGCGCCGCTGCGGCTTGGTCGTGGCCAGGCAGCCACTTCGAGCACTTCGTCATAGCGGCGTCGAGAACCCGGCAATCGTTCTCGGTGACGTCCGCGATCCTGCTGATGTGCTGCGTCTTAACGCCGGGCCGGAAGCGCTCGACAACCCCTTCAAGCAGAACCTCCTCCAGAGCGCGCTCCCAGGCTGCGCGCAGCAGACCGTAGAGGAACTGCGCTTCCTTTTCGTAGGCGGCCTGATGACCGTCGCGAAAAGCTTGTCGACAGCCTGCCACTTGGGTACATCGACACCGCAAAGCGTGCGTACGAGAGCGGCAATCAAGCGCAGATGCTGACTGCGCTTTATGCAGCCTTGACTGGCCGGCGCAACTGGCTGGAAGACAGAGCCTTCGGGGAAAACTTTGTCGCAAACGCCGTTACATTTCTCGCCAGCGATGAGGCATCGTACATTACCGGAGCAGAACTTATTGTCGACGGTGGCATTCGGACCGCATAAATGACCGCTGAGTCCTATTGGCTAACCAGCGCCTAATACAGTTTGCGCCCGCTCGCCCTCGGCATTTACCTATATGCTGATAGCCTTTACATACTTCACATGCTGGTCCCGCGCAACGATCTGCAATTCCCATCCTCATGGGCGGCAGCCATCTTTGCGCGCAATTCTTTCGACGGTTCAGCCGTCGCCGTATCCGACGCCATTACAGAGCCTGACATGAACGCCGAGGCGATCAGGGTGCAGAGCAGGTATATAGCAAGGTCTCGTGATTGGTCCGGCGACCGAACCTTTAGGCGTGACAATCTCATGCCGCATGTTCGGGCGGCACCGCGGTGGATCTCGCCGAGAGATCTGCTGTTTCCAGATAATCCGGGACTTCGCAGGCCCAGCCCAATTCGTATTCGATGCGTCTTCGCAACCCGTCGGCGGAGGCGGGTTCACCGTGTGTAATGAATGTCGTCTTGGGCTGCCATTTGAAACATCGCATCCAATCTAGCAACTCGTCCGCGTCGGCATGTGCCGAAGCACTGGTCAATTGGCGTACTTCCGCGCGAACATCGACCAGTTGACCGTGTAGTTTGATCGTCTGCGCACCGGCCAGCAACGACGCGCCGCGAGTGCCACCGGCTTGAAATCCCGCGAGGAGAATCAGATTGCGTGGGTCGCCTGCAAAGGCTTCCAGGTGATACAGCACCCGCCCGCCAGTCGCCATGCCGCTGGCTGAAATTATTATCATCGGCCCCTGCCGGCGATTGAGTGCTTTGGAGTCCTCGACCGTATTTACGTACGTGGCGGCACGGCACATGTACGCGCATTGCTCTGGTGAAAGTCGATGTTCCTTGCTGTAGGCCCCGTAGATCCCGGTAACGTTGGCCGCCATCGGGCTGTTGAGGTACACGGGCAGATCGGGAATCGCTTGGCGTTGTTTGAGTCTCGCAATCAGATGCAGAAGTAATTGCGCCCTCCCCACTGCGAAGGCGGGAACCAGAATCACACCGCAGCGGGCGGCGGCGGCATTGACCGCATCGGCGAGCTCAGCTTCGGGATCGACCTGCGCATGGCGCCGATCGCCATAGGTCGATTCGACGATCAGGTAATCGGCCGACGCTCGGGAATCCCCGGAGCCTGCATGATCGGATCAAGCGGACGACCAACATCGCCGGAGAACACGATGGCTCCATCCGCGCCCGAGAGATGGATCATCGCGGCGCCCAATATGTGGCCGGCATTGGTGAATCGAAATTCGATTTCTCCACTCAGCGTCGTGTCGCACCCAATAGTCCACTGCTGATAAGTGCTCGAGCGCCGTGACCGCATCCTGCTGCGTATACAGGGGCAGCGCGGGATGGTGTTTCGAGTACCCCCGCCGGTTCGCGAACGCAGCCTCTTCCTCCTGCAGTCGAGCGCTGTCAGGAAGCACTATCCTGAGCAATTCCCGCGTCGCGTGTGTGCAATACACCCGGCCTGCAAAGCCCTGCCGCACGAGCAGCGGCAGATATCCGCTGTGATCGATATGCGCGTGAGTCAAGACCACCGCATCGATTTCTCGTGCCGGGAATGGCAGAGGCTTCCAGTTGCGCAGACGCAGCTGCTTGAAACCTTGGAATAGCCCGCAATCGATGAGGATGTGCTTAGAGCCGATCTCAACGAGATATTTCGACCCGGTGACCGTACCCGTCGCGCCCAAAAACGAAATTTTCATAAGTGTTCTCGCATCGCATGCCGCCGTCAATACTTGCCTGACGACATGGCGGTGAGTCGCGACCCGTCCTTGATGGCGTCGCTCGGATAGAGAACCACGCGGGAATTCGGCCCGAGGCCATCCAGAATCTCGGTGAACGCTTCGTTGCGGCGGCCGATGGTCACCTGGGTCTGACGGGCCCGTCCGTCGGCCGTTACCGAGAATACCATCCATTGGGGACCCGACCGGAACAATGCGCCTGAGGGAATCTGCAACGCATCGGCGCGTTCGTAGACTCGGATGTGCGCATCCAAACGATAGCCCTCGCCAAGCGCAGCCCACTCATTGCGATCGCTGACGATGTCGACCAACACGTTGACCCGCTGCTCTTCCACACCAAGAGCGGAGATTTTCGTAAACCCCCAGGGCTCGATCCGGCGTACGCGACCGGCCAGCTGTATGGCCCGCCCCACCCATCCAGCCTGACCTCTGCTCCGGGAATGACTTGCGGCGCCTCGGTAGTGAGCAGTTCAATGATCACTTCCAGATTCGAAGGATCGCCAAACTCCAGCAGGGGCGCGCCGACACCGACCGCTCCGCCGCTCTTCTGCTGAACCCGAAGCACCCGCCCTGCGATGGGCGCTCGGAGCGGCCACTCCGTTTCCCTTCCCTGGCTCCCCGCATCCCGCGTCCGGGCCAACGCTGCCGTCGCGATATCGATATCGTGTTGCGCCACGTGAGCGTCCGCCCGCGCGCTGTCGAGTTCGTGTCCGGCCATCTGGAAGCCGATCTCGTCGGAGTCCAACTTGGCTCTCGCAACCACATTCGTCTCGGCCAGCTTGCGGCTTCGGCCAACTTCGAGCCGGGTGAGTTCGAGCGCCGATTCGGCTTGCTTCAACGCGTGCATCCGCCCGCTCCTTCGACGCCCGGGCCGCCTCGACCCGGCGGCGCAGTTCCAGTTCGGTTCGTGCGTCGAGCAGAGCAGGTGTCACCGGATGCAACCGCGCTACGATGCTGCCTTCGGCAACGTCGTCCCCCTCGCGCAGCGCGATGCGATCGAGCTCACCCGCAAGCGGCGATGAGACGATGAAATGATCGCGAATTCGAGTCTTAGCCTGTTCGTCAACCGTCTGCGCGAAGGGACCGCGAATCACGGCGGCCGTTTCTGCTTCAACCGCGCTCGGCATGAGCGCCCAAGCGACCATTGCGGCCGCCGCGCCGCCGAGGATCGCAAAGACTACAATAGTCCTACGTTCAATCATCGTTTCATTCTCTCGTCTTCAACACGGCAACCAGATCCAGCCGATCGATCCTGCGGCGAACGATGAGCGCGCTCAAGATGCCGGAGACTACGGTGGTCAGAATTGCGATGACGTAGGTCTTTGGCGCGATAAATACCGGAATGCGAAATGTATCACTGTGCATCATGTCTGCAAGCATCGCGCCAAGCCATCTGCCGAGCCACAGGCCGATAATAATTCCCGCGCAGAGTTCGACCGCCAGCTCTCCCAAGAGAAATGTTGATACCTCGCCACGGCTGAAGCCTAGTACACGCAAGCTCGCGAGTTCCCACGCTCGCTCCGCGAGCGATACGCGTGCGCTGTTGTAGACCACGCCCACTGCAATCGTGGCCGCAAACAAGGTGAAGATCGATGTGAAAACCAGTACGTTGCGCGCCGAGGTTTCGCGGAAACTCGCGAGCGAATTCTCCTTGATGGATATCATGGACACGGCCGGCATCGATTTGATGCGCGCGAACAGATCGTCCCGGCTCGCGCGATCGAGCCGCACGTTCACAGCGCTGATCGAATCCGCCTCGTACATGAGGCGGTTGAGCGCGTTCAAATCCATGTAACCCATCAAGGCGAACATGTCGTCGACCACGCCCGCCACCAGCACGTCGCGGTGAATTCTCGCGCCCTCGAGCAACTCTGCCTGCACGAACTCGCCCGCCCGCACGTTAAGTTTCTTTGCGAGCCGGTCGGATAGCAGGACACCCTCCGCCGGCATGTCGATGGGTTGATGGCGCCCGTCGAGCACACGGCGCAGCCGCGATTGCTCGCCGAGACCCATGATCGCAGTGCGATAAACTAGGTGACCGGACCGGAAACGAATACCGACGCTGCGATACGGCTCAGTCTGAATCACGCCCGGCAATCTGCGTACGTCGAATCCGACCGCGCGGGAGCGCGGCTCGGAAAACGTAATCACCGCATCGCTGCGGTCCGCGGAATTGAATTGGACGTCGATCATGTAGCCGATCGGCATCCCACCAGAAAGTCCCGGATATTATCAATGCCACGGCGGCGCCGACGCCGACCGCGGCAAGCGCTGAACGCAAGGGACGGCGCTCCAGGTTGCGCAGAATCATCCTGACCCCTGTCGGAATCAATTGCGCAATTCCGAGTCGCTCCAGGAGCAAAGGGCGAAAGCGCGGCGGCGCAGGAGGACGCATTGCTTGGGCAGGTGAGAGCTTGATGATTCGCTGGATCGCGAAGAGCGCTCCGCCGAAACCGGCCGCGATACAGGCGCCGGCGGCCACGGCAATCAGCGCCAGGCTCGATTCGGAACGACACCGCGGGAAAGTGGAAGAAATCCGCATACATTCCAGTCATGTAGCTGCCAAACCAGGCGCCAATCCCCGACGCCAAGCCCATTCCGCAGCTGACGACGATCGCGACAAACTCCAGGTAATAAAGAGCAATCGCGCCGTTGCCGAAGCCAAGTGCCTTGAGCGCCGCAATCTGCTCACGCTGGGTCGCGATCTGCCGTCCAAGCACGACATTCAAGAGAAATGCGGCCACCCAAACGAAAAGCGACGGCATGACGGTCCCCAAGACTCGCTGCTGATTCATCTCCTGCGAAACGATTCGATCGGAGGTTTGATCTTTGCGGCCGTAAGCGCCGCGCCCTCCATATTGTCGCAGCAGGACATCCAGATCATTCAGGACCTGCGATTCGGACGCCGATGATGCCGTCACGACGCTCAAATGATTGAACGCTTCCTTCAGATCGAAAGAATCGGCGAGGCGCTCCCCGTCGATCCAGAACACGCCCAAGCCCTTGGGATCGGGGAAGGCGCCCCCGATGGAGGGATTGATGTATTCGGGCGACAGACCGACGCCGACGATCTTGAGCTGCTGCCGAATTCCGTTAAGCAGCACCGTGACTTCATCGCCGGGTCCGAGATGCCGCGCGGCCGCAAATCCTTCATCGACGAGCGCCTCGAGTGTGGCGCCAGGCTCGATCATCCGGCCTCTGCGAATGTACAGCCGATTCAAGCGTGGTCCAGTGCCCGTCGTGATACCCACCAAGTGCGCAATGAGCGGCTCGGGAACGCCAGAAAGAAACAATTGGCTGTCGGCGACCACATTGGCTTCCGAGTCGACCACCCCTGGTATGTTGGCGACTCGCTGCAAGAGGGCACGTGGAGCGCGTTTCACGTCGACGAAGACGTTCGCGAAACGATAGTGCGCATAGAAAGCGGCGCGCGCCTGTTGCAACGCATGATACGTTCCCAGACTTCCCACGAAACCGCCGGTAGCTGACGCCACAACCAACGCAATGGTCGCAACTTGACCTTTCATGCTCAGAAGGTCGCGGCGCAACTTTCGATGCAGCATGCTCACCAAGTGAGTTCCGATGGCCGGACTCGCACCGAATTGCGCTCGACCCGCTCGATGCGACCGTCCGCCAGATACAGCACCCGATGGGCCATACGGCCGATCACGACGTTGTGTGTAATAACCACGGTGGTAGTGCCAAGTTCGGCGTTCACCCGCGCGATCGCCTCGAGCACGAGTCGACCAGTATCGTGGTCGAGAGCACCGGTGGGTTCATCGCACAGCAGTAGTTCCGGACGTTTGACGATCGCGCGCGCGATCGCGACTCTTTGCTGCTCGCCTCCCGACAATTGCGACGGAAAGTGATCCAGGCGCCCCTTTAATCCCACCCACTCCAACGCCTCTTCCGGCCGCATCGGATTCCTGGCGATTTCCGTGACAAGAATGACGTTTTCCAAAACTGTGAGGCTTGGAATTAGGTTGTAGAACTGGAAGACGAAGCCGACGTGATCACGCCGGTAGCGTGTCAGCTCCGACTCGCTGGCGCGGCTCAGGTCGTGATCGCGCCAACACGCTGTTCCGCTGGTGGGTGTATCCAGACCCCCTAGAATATTTAGCAAGGTTGACTTGCCGCTGCCGGAGGGACCCAGCAGCACTACGAGCTCTCCTTGGCAGACGTCGAGATCCACCGATGTCAATGCATGAACCACCACTTCACCCATGACGTAGTCTTTGGTCAGACCACGTACAGTGAGAACTGCCTCGCCGGTGGAATCGAGATTTATCACTTCATGGAACGCGCAACTCGAAACACCATCTCCGGCGAGATCAGGTCCCAGGGACCTTTAGTACCAGAAACTCGCATACCAGTTGTCAAAAGGTCCATCGACGCTCGGGCCACCTTCGCTGTTTTCACCACGCTGCGCCATCCGCAGAAGTACTTACAGGCCGCGCGCGCTCCGCCCAGGATCGTCGGCGGAGCTCAGGGATTCGGGGGCGCCGCCGCGATCAGCACCCCGGCAACGGGAAACAGTACAGTTAGTTTTTCAACAGAATAACCCCCAAACGCTCTTTGGTGACAGTCCGCTATCGGGCACCGCGCGCCTGCCTCGTCGGTACTCGGAAGGCCTGATGGTTTGCCTTTGCCTCCAGTCGCCCTCGGGGACTTCCCGAACTGGCGCTCATTGGCCCTCTCGTCGATTGAATAAAACACGCCATAAACGACGAACAGGACAATCACCTGCAATTATGTGGTCGCAAACGCGAAACAGGTGGCTCCTTGATGAAACACAGCACCACAATGCTGACCGGTGACCGTAGTACCGTAGAGACGGCGGAATCCAGGTGATTTGCCCGAGGCGATGCCCGTGATTCGAATACGTACAAGTCCTGATGACTCGTTCGGCTCTGGGACACAAAATGAGATCCAGTAAGCAATGTTTCTGGGGTGAATGCTATGGCCCATTATATCGTTAGACGGCTCGTTGCCATTGCCGCTGTGACCGCTCTCACTGCTTCCTGCGGTTCGGGTTCCAATTCTGGCACACCATTCACTCCCGACATTCAAGCAATCAGTGATGCCATCGCGACGGCCGCAAAGTATCCAATGAGTGCTGTGGAGTTGACCAGTAGCCAAGTTCGATTGCGAATTTCGGTCAGCGACGCGACGCTTGCAATGGGTGATGAAGTCTCTCGAAACAATGCCGCGGCAGCCCTCGTCGCGGTCGCTGAGCAGGTCTTGGCCGCTCATCCGGAATACGCAGGAATTCAAGCGATCAGTGTCGCGATCATCCACCCGGGCATAGAAAGCGCCACGGGCAGTGGGTGGCACATTGAAGACGTGGTGGAGTTCCGCAAAGGTCCCAATCAGCGCTTTTCCCTGCACGTCACCTGACGGGACGGGTGGGACTCCAAATCTCAAGCTGACTGACGCAGCTTCTCACGTACCGGGTCTAACCTCCACAGGAATCAAGGTCAGCCGATGCAACAGCGCGCGCCGTCGGGCCAACGGCCACCAGTCATATAGGAGTGCCTCCGTCGGCCGCCACATCGCGACCCAACCAAGGATGAGAAGACCCTCATCTAGGATGGTTCGATCGAAACCCACGGGATGGGCCACCAGCCAGCCTCGAAGCACCAAGCAGGCGATCAGGAACGCAAACCCGATGACAAAGCTGACGGCACCGTAGCGAAGCAGCCGGAATATATCGGCGTGCAGTTCCCGTTCGCGATATGCGAAGTAATTGTGTACGGAATCAGAAAGTGTGCGCGCGGCTTCGCTCTGTGCCTCGGACTGCGGGAGGTGCACGACGAGGCGCAACCGCCGGCGAGTCCCCGCCTCGCGGCAGGCCTCTACCAAGTATTGCTCGGCGCCTTCGTCCAGATCCTTCTCTCGAAACGGTGCCGGGTCGAGAGTGTGGAACATCTGACGAACCGTGTGCAGCCGAATCTCAATGAGGGTCTCGTCCCCCTCGCGTCGATACATGCCTGCAGAAGGATCGATAGCCATGCCGATTGACTCCGGAGCGGGGTTCGACCAGGGTTCAGTTGGGCACGCCGGGCCGTGGATGCCCAACATAACACGCCAGTGGCGCGGAGTTATCGACACCAGATGCCGTTTGACGGCCATGGGCAGCCAGTGTGCTCTTTCCCCTCACGACCGGCATAATCAACGGCATGGGCCTGTCGGAATCGACATTACTCGGATTTGCCGCCGCACTCGGTGGCGGCCTGCTGATCGGCATAGAACGAGAACGACGCAAAGGTAAAGGCCCCGGTCGCGAACTCGCCGGCGTGCGGACCTTTGCCCTGGCGGCACTCGCCGGTGCCGGCGCGAAGGCACTGGACCAGCCGCTGCTGATTACCGCTGGAGCCGTGTTGGTGGGCGCGCTCGCCACGGTGGCTTATTGGAGGAACCGCACGAAGGATCCGGGTGTGACGACTGAACTTGCGTTGCTGGTGACATACCTGTTGGCATCTTCGCCGGGTCGGCGTTACAGACGCCACGCCGATGACTAACTGTATACCGCAAGAAATACATTGACGCCCACGCTGACCTAATTGCTGCGGGCAGCGACCGCCGCTCGCTCCTGATTGAGTGTCTCCGAATCTTCAGGATTATCAATAGCGTGGCTTGATGCATAAAACATTGAACGGCTGACGGCTGTCTCCAAGGAGGATCCCAAGGCCGGAAGTTGGCCTCGGGATCCTCGTTTACCACGCATTTGTCTATTCGCGATGATCGCTTTTCGTCTTTTCCGCTGCCGCTCTAGCGGGGTCGTTCGTAAGTTTTACAAACTCCTCCTTGAATTGCTGATAGTGATCGCCTTCGTCGGCGGCGATCTGCCTGAACATCTTCGCGACCTTCTTATCGCCCGCCTTCTCCGCTTCATCGGCGAAACCGATATACATCTTCGTATTCTCATAGTTTTCGCCGGACATCGCGTCCGCCAGGTTCCGAGCGTCGAAACCCGCCAAGCCCGCCGCGTCGGCCTCTCGGGCAAAATGTTCCTTGGCCTCGACGTCTGCTGCCTCCTCAAACAGCCGGGCGAGTTCCTCATTTCCCGCCTTTCGAGCGGCTTCAGCATAGCTGCGATACTTCAGATTGGCGTACGCCTCGCCGTGCATGGCGGCGTCGAGATTTTTGCGGGTCTGTGGTGCGAGCTCGCCGGTAGCGGCAATCCCGGTTGCGCCCAAGACGACGAGTAGGGGCCCGCCCATAAGGGCAATTCTAGTTCTCTTCATCACGTTCTCCTGTGGTTGTTGCCGATGGTGGCAACGGTGCCCACGTTATTCGCACGGTCTGACAAAGTCCTGACACCCCTGTATTTCCCCTTACTGCTTTCCCGTCAGTACTTGGTCAGAATTGCACCCTATTCTCCTAAGGATAGTCGGTGAGCATCGTTCCGACGCTACCCAAACTGGAGACTCTCATGTATACGCGGTTCAAGTTGAAATCTGGTTCGATATTGGCGGCGCTGTCGGCGATCGGCCTTTTGCCTGTCGCAGCCTACGCCAGTCCGCCCTGCACCAAGGAGCCCAAGACCGCCTGGCTTTCGGAAGCGAAAATGAAGGAGAAGGTCGCGACGATGGGCTATCGGGAAATCAAGGTCTTTAAAACTAGCGGATCCTGTTACGAGATCTATGCGATCGATGCCAAGGGTCACAAGGCCGAGGTCTATTTCAACCCGGTCGATGGCAGTGTGGTCCAATCCAACGAAGATTGATCATTTAAGGATAACTCACATGAGCGCACGATCGGACTCCTCGAAGAATCGAATCACACCCATCCCCGATGACCCGGGGACCGTCCGGGTCTGGGATCCGGTCGTGCGCCTGTTCCACTGGACGGTTGTGGCCGGTTGTGCGATCAATCTGATCTTCGAGGAGGGAAACACCTTTCACCGAGCGGTCGGTTACGTGGTGGCCGCCGCCGTCGCAGTGAGAGTGATGTGGGGTTTTGTAGGCAAAGGTCACGCCCGCTTCTCGGACTTCATTCCGATGCCGGCCGCGCTGCTTGTATATCTACGTCAGCTCGTTTCCCGAAATGAACCTCGCTTCATCGGGCACAATCCAGCGGGTTCGGTGATGATTTTCCTGCTTTTGGGGTCATTGGTCGCCGTGAGCATCACCGGATGGATGATGGGACTCGACCGCTTCTTCGGCAATGAAACCCTCGAGGAATTGCACGAGACCTGCGCGATGGCAATCTTGGTCCTAGCCGGCATCCATGTCGCTGCCGCCGTTTTCGAGAGCGTGCGTCATAGCGAGAACCTTATCAAATCCATGTTTACCGGGAGGAAGCGCAAACCAACGGGTACGGATGTCGATCATGCGATTGATTCTCATTGAAGATAATCATCGCCTGGCCGAATCGATCCGTCTCGGTTTGGAAGCAGAGGGGTTCGCCGTCGATCGATTCGGCACGCTGGCATCGGCGCGATCGGCGCTTGACGGGGTTCCATATGACCTCATTGTGCTCGACTTGGGGATGCCCGACGGAGACGGCGTCGCCCTGATCGCAAGTCTTCGTCGCAGCAAGGTGAGCACCCCGATTCTGATCATTACAGCGCGAGACGGGATCGGAGATCGAGTGCGCGGCCTCGATAGCGGTGCTGACGACTATCTCGTCAAACCCTTCGCACAGGCCGAGCTGGCAGCACGCTGTCGCGCTCTCCTGCGTCGGCCGGGGACCAGCCTTGGGATCGTCCTAGAGGCGGGAAATGTGTCGCTCGATACGATCACCCGCGAGGTGCTGGTTCAAGGCAAGAACATACACATGCCGCCCAAGGAAGTGGCGCTCCTCGAGCTCCTCATGCGGCATTGCGGCAGTGTCGTCACCAAGGCCGCCATCGACGCGGCCTTGTATGCCCTGCATGTTGAAGTGACACCCAACGCCATCGACACCGCGTTGTCCCGATTGCGACGCCGCCTAAATGGTGCCGGGGCGGACGTGGCCATACATACGGCGCACGGCATCGGCTATATGTTGATGCCGCCGGCTGATTCCGTGTCAACCGGATGACTTTGCCGATCTCTGGCGGACCCGCCCCCAAGGGCATGCGGCTGTTTTATCAGATCGCGAGCAGGCTCGTCCTGGTCGCGGCGCTGTTCGCCGTACTCGAGGTTGTCATCGTGGTCGTGATGTATGTCAACGATGAGGAGACATTGAGCGAGGATCTCGTGTCGCTCGAATCACTACGAATCGCCGAATCAATGGGCCACCGAAGCGTGCACCCCAATAATGGAGATCTGCTGACTGGCTCATCGACCCGGGCCTTCGTCATCTTCGATGACAGTGGAAATCGTCTTCAAGTGGTCAATCCAGGTCGCGTCCCGCTGCCTGATGTGCCGTTGGCGGACCTACGGTCAACCACGTCCCGCGAACTTCATGGCAAGCACTTCTTCTTGACCGGTGTCCGCAGGGTCGAGATCGAGGGTCAGCCCCGCTGGATTGGGCTCGCGATTTCCGGCGAGGGAGTGCGGCCGTTCTTCCCCGCACTTTACAAGGAAGTTTACGATCACGCATTGTTGCCCTTGATTCCGTTATCGATGCTGCTGCTGTTCTTTAACGTGGTCGTGGTCCGACGCATGCTGAAACCCCTGGAGAGGGCGGTCGCTGAAGTGGATGCCCTCGACCCCGGCGATCCCAGCCGCCGGCTCTACCAGCCGGCCTCACCCGTCGAAGTGTCGCTACTTTTGATGGCCGTGAATCGCGCGCTTGATCGGGTCGAGCGTGCCATTCAGACCTTGAGCCAATTCACGGCGGACGCGGCCCATGAGTTGCGGACTCCGCTCGCTTCCATGAGCCTGACCATCGAACGGTTGCCGGCGTCCGTTGAACGGCGAAAGCTTAAGGAAGACGCCGTCGCGATGTCGAGATTGATCGGTCAGATGTTGGACTTGGCTCGGACTGACGCGCTGGAAGACATGCGCCAATACCGGTGTGATTTGCATGACATCGCGAACCGGGTGGCAGCCGACATGGTCCCAGTGGCAGTGGGCATCGGAAAATCCATCCGATATCGCAACGAAGGCAGCACCACGGTCGAAGCGCGCGGCGAATTGTTGGAACGCGCGGTGCGCAATCTCATCGACAATGCACTTACCCATACGCCACAGGGTACGGAGGTGGAAGTCACTGTGGGACCAAGTCGCGAGATAAGGGTCCGCGATCATGGTGCAGGCATACCCGTCGGTCTGCGACAGACGGTCTTTGAGCGATTTTGGCGGGCTGATCGGCAGCGCAGTGGCGCGGGTCTCGGTCTCGCGATCACCGGGAGAATAATGGAAGCGTGCGGAGGCCGCGTGCAGATCGCAGACGCGACGGATGGCGGCGCCGTGGTGAGCCTATTATTTCCACCGCTGACTTCGTAGGGCTGGCCGATGCAATATATCTCGGCGTCGGTGCGCCCGATCCTGTCAAGGCGCGAGAGCTTCTGGAGCGGGCAGAAAAGTCTGTTTGGTTGCGAATTCACCGCGGGGAGCGGATGCTCAAGGTTCAGCTGCTCGAGGCGTCAGAAGTGGCACAATCACATCCATGATTGGACAAATCGGTAAGTTAGCGGGCTATGCGCTGATGGGTCTTGGGGTCGGCATCATCCTCAGGCACATGTTCAACCTGCTGAGCGCGCGGCTTCGAATTCCAAAGCTTTTGAAATCCGGGGCACAAATCGTCGACGTCAGATCAGCCAACGAGTTCGCCGCCGGTCATGCCTCGGGGAGCCGAAACGTTCCACTCGCCGATCTTGAGCGAGAAGCGACCGGTACAGGCGCCGCTCGTTGCGGAGGTCTATGGCCCGGTATATGCGGCGCAGCAGAAAATTGGGCATGCGCTGCGCGCAATGTTCGATTCAACCCGCGACAGAGTCGACACCGACGATACCTTGTCCGCGCCCGCGCGCCGCTACGTCGTCGCACTGGATCGAGCCAAGGCCGCCCTCCTCGGTGTTTCCCAGGCGCAGGCCATAGAATCGCTCGCCACCGCGCTCGCCGGAGCAGATGCAACCTATGTCCACTCGGGGCGGGAGCGGGATCCGATCGCCGTGCGACTAGAACTGGGATCGGCGGACAAGCGGGGCCTGCAGCAGGCCCGTGCTTGGCACACGCGGTCTGGGAAGGCTCAAAGGTCTATTGCTCGGCTCCATCACCACGAAAGTTATTCAATTGACCACGGTGCCGATCACAGTCGTTCCGTGATGTAACCGCAGGGATCGCGGGGCACGCACGCGCTCAATCTTAGCAGTCCCCTAGGTATTACTAGTATCGGCGCCTGTTAGCGGGCTCCTCCCATCGGTCCTCGGCAAGCGAGACGCGGCTCCTTGCGCCTGCTCCCAGAAACAAACGTGATCTGGGCGGAGCCCCGCTAGAAATGTTTTCCCAGCTTACCACCAACCCATTTCGCCAACTCGAGCGCCGTGAAGACGATGACTCCGCTTGCAGCACATAGTGTCCAATCATCGCCATGAAGCGGACCAAAGTAAAAGATTGATCTGAGTGCGGGAGTGAATAGAACGATCAGCAAGATCGTCGACGTGACGGCAACTACGCCCCACAGTATAAAATTCGGTCGCCGTATCAGGTCTACGATTGCGAAGCCCGTCGCTCGATTCGTCAAGATCAACGCGAAATTCGTTACCACCAGCGTGACGAAGACGAGTGCCCGTGCCTCTGGCTCCGGTACGCTGCGACCCAGTGCTGTGACGTAGACCGCGATCGTTCCGAGCAAAACGATAGCCCCCTGCAGTAGGGTGCCCGCAATGAGCCAAGTCGATAGGAGTGGGCTTTTGGGGTCACGAGGCGGACGCCGCATCGCACGGCCCTCGGATGACTCGGCTTCGAAGACGATCGACGAGACCGGGTCTATCACCAATTCAAGGAACACGATGTGGATCGGGGTAAAGACCAGTGGCCAGCCGAACGCCAGTGGAATCAGAGACAGGCCGGCGATCGGCACGTGTACTGCCAGGATGTAGGCCATCGCCTTTCGCAGATTCTCGTAGATTCTCCGTCCTAAGCGAACCGCCTCAATAATCGAAGCGAAATCGTCATCGAGCAACACCAAGGCGGCGGCCTCTCTTGCCACGTCCGTACCGCGGCCACCCATAGCAATGCCAATGTTCGCAGCCTTTAACGCCGGCGCATCATTCACGCCATCTCCCGTCATGGCGACAATCTCACCGTTCGCCTTGAACGCTTGGACCAAGCGCAGCTTTTGCTCGGGCATGATACGAGCGAAAATACGGACGGACCGTAGTCGGCCACGGAGCTCGGCTTCCGTCATGGTTGCGAGTTCGTCGCCTGTTATGACGGAGCCGTCAGTTGTCAGCCCTGATTGCTGCGCGATGGCACGGGCCGTCGCGGGATGGTCGCCCGTGATCATCGCGACCGTGATGCCGGCCGCCGCTGCTTCTGCAATCGCGTTCCGTACGCCCGGCCGCAACGGGTCGACGAGACCGATCAATCCAACGAACTCGAACACAAATTCATGTTGCGTCGACGGCCATTCTGGACCGCCAAAAGAAGATTTGGCCACGGCAAGCACTCGCAAACCTTGCTCGGCCATCTTCGCCACCGATTGGCGCAGAGAGCCGTGGCGGATCGCATCGAAATGGCAGAGATCTGCAACGGCTTCGGGCGCGCCCTTGGCAGCCACTACGTACTCATCTCGGTCGGTTGCCTTCCAGGCATTGGACATCGCCAACATATTCTGGCCAAGGGCGTACTCGCGTGCGAGCGCCCAATCCTTATGAAGATGCTCGGTCTGCGCTAGATAGCGCTCACCCAGTTCAAGAAATGCTCTCTCCATCGGATCGAATGGAGAGCGGTCACTGGCGAGAATCGAGTATTCGACCAATCCGTGAAATTTCTCCGGAAGCCCCGGCTCGCGCTCGTAGGCGACTTCATGCAATTCGCCGTCCACCAAGAGCGCCGCCACCGTCATGCGATTCAAAGTAAGAGTCCCGGTCTTGTCGGTGCACAGGACGGTCGCGGCACCAAGCGCCTCGATCGCTGCTGTACGCCTCGTAAGTACGCGTCGTTGGGCTATACGCCAAGCTCCCATCACCAAAAATACCGTCAGCACGAGCGGGAATTCTTGGGGGAGCAGCGCCATTGCCAATGTGATGGCCGCCAATACGCCATTGAGCCATGGTCCGCGATAAGCGATGTAGAGGCCGAAGACGACTAGACTCAGCACGCCAGCGATTACGGCTATAACTTTGACCAAGCGCCTGATCTGGATGTGCAAGAGTGTCGGCTCGCTCGGCACCTCGCCAAGTGCCTTCCCGATCTTGCCAATTTCAGTGGCTATACCGGTGGATCGCACCTCTGCAATACCATGGCCCTTCACGAGCATCGTTCCAGAATAGATGAAAGGAAGATCGTCGCCTCCGGGTCGGGCCTGAACTGGGTCTCCATTCCAAACAACTTTGCGCACTGGAACCGCCTCACCAGTCAGAAGCGACTCGTCCGCCTCGATGCCCCCACCGGACAAAACGACCGCGTCGGCGGGCACTCGATCGCCCTCGCTCAATACGATGACATCACCGCGCACAAGCTCTCGCCCCGGAATTCGGCGTCGCTCGCCGCCGCGAATAATCAAGGCACGAGGACTCGTGAGGTCTCTGAGCGCTTCGAGGACCCGTTCAGTTTTGCTTTCTTGGTATACGGCGATCAGCACGTTGACCGCCGCAAACGCTAGCAGCATCAAAGCCTCGCTACGATCGCCGATAGCCAGATAGATCAGGCCGGCGACAATCAGCAGTTGAAACATGGGTTCGCGGAAGACCTCGACCGCGATGCGAGGGATGGTTCGGCGACCGTGCCGCGGAAGTTCGTTCGCGCCGCCCGCCGCAAGCCGCGCGGCCGCTTCCTGCTCCGACAAACCAGAGGGCGCGGTCGTTTCGCTCGTAATCATGTCATTGCCTCTAGGTTGGGGGTGGCCGTCACAACAATGGAGCAGTGCTGAGCATCTAACCGGCCGCCTCGGCCGTGTTGTACGCTGGCGAGTTTACTGCCGCTTCAGCACCGCCCCGGCTTGCCAGCGATCGCACGCATGAGGAATGCAACGGCCTATCGCGCCGGTTACC
This sequence comes from uncultured Gammaproteobacteria bacterium, assembly GCA_963811115.1. Classification (GTDB taxonomy): domain Bacteria; phylum Pseudomonadota; class Gammaproteobacteria; order Steroidobacterales; family Steroidobacteraceae; genus Bog-1198. The sequence continues at coordinate 9,274 of CAWEQB010000011.1, read as the reverse complement.
GTCTGACTCGAGCGCTCCGTTCATAGCGAGAGACAAACGATCATTACGGCGAGGCGTCGTGCCGCTTGCTTCCCGATCGGCTGACTCATCGTCGCGCCGCAGCATTGCTAGGCACACGATCAAGTCGCCGATGTCCGCGCCGCCTCAGGGTTGAGGCCGCGGTGTCGACGCCACGCCAGGAGGTAGTTGGGGATATACGATTTTCGGTTGCTCGCCGGTCAAACTCTCAAGGAAGATCGTGATCTTGTCGATCTCCCCCGCCGTCAAATGAGCACCGAGCTGACTGACGCCCATAACCGCCACGGCTTGACGCAAATCCCACGCCCGGCCGGTGTGGAAATAAGGCGCCGTTAACACAATGTTGCGCAACGTCGGGACTCGAAAGACATACTCATCGCCCGCAGTCTTGGTTACCATGAAGCGGCCCTGGTCCCCCGGGGGAAGCAGATCCGCACCCGGCTTCTCCACAACCCCGAACGGTGCATACTTGCCGCCGCCAACATTGATGCCGTTATGGCACCCCGCACAGCCCTTATCGATGAATAGCTGCAGCCCCTGGGTCTGAGCCGTGTTCAGCGCGCTGGGGTCACCCCGCAAGAATCGATCGAACGGCGCGTTGGGCGTAATCAGCGTGGCTTCAAACACTGCGATGGCCTTTTGGGCATTTTGCAAGGTGACCGGATCCGGCTCGCCCGGAAAAGCGCGCTTGAACGCCACCAGATAACCGGGAATGCCAGCCAATTGCTCCGCAACGTGCTCCTTGGGGGAGGCCATTTCGATCGGATTGAGCATCGGTCCGCCAGCCTGCTCTTCGAGATCCTTCGCGCGACCGTCCCAGAACTGAGCCGTATTGAAGACAGCGTTGAATACCGTGGGCGCGTTGCGGCCGCCGCGCTGCCAGTGGTGCCCGATCGATGTCTCTTCCGCATCCGCGCCACCGAGCCCCATATTGTGGCAAGAGTTGCAACTGATCGCGTGACTCGCGGCGAGGCGAGGGTCGAAGAACAGCATCTTACCCAGGTCAAGCTTCGAGGGTGTCGCGGCGTTGCCTGGCAGAGCCGGCGGCGTGGTCGGAATCGGCTTAAACAGGCTCCGGGCTGCGCTCATCAGCGAATCTGCCGCTGCCGCCTGCGTACACCAGACCGTAAGAAAAACGATGACCAGAAACGCTTGCATGTCCTATCTCCTTCTCGCTGGCGGATTGAATTGCACAAATCCTGACGTTTTTCGCGCACCCGGCTAGGAACTCGACGGTGTTTTGCGCCAAACCGGGAGCATGCGCTTGAGCACCTCATCGCGGTCTATAAAGTGGTGCTTAAGGGCCGCGAGAATATGCACACTAGCAAGGAACAGAAGCACATTGCCTAGCACCTCGTGGATCTCCTTCCATCCACTCTCATTTCCCCCGCCTGCCGCTTCCATCTTCGGCTCCGGATTTCCCAACAGAGCCGCTCGCGTCGCGCTTTTGATATCCAACTTCGGAAGGTCGACGATCCCAAAGAAACTAATTGAAGCCCCTTCCGCGGACGATGTCAGCCAGCCGGACACAGGCAGTGCGAGCAGCAGAACATAAAGCCAAATGTGCATGCTCCTGGCTAGCCGTTGGTTAATCCGGCTTGTGCGGTGCGAAAGCGAAGGAGTTGCACTGAAAAGGCCCCAAATGATGCGTGCTGCGGCAAGCAGTAGAACCAGGACTCCAAGCGAGCTGTGCCAGAAGAACATGACGTTGCCGGGCTTGTCCGCTTCTATGTCACCGACCTTGCCAGTAACGAGCAGCACAATGACGAGTGCGGCCGTCGCCCAGTGAAGCCACTGACTTACGACGCCGTATCGCGCGGAGTCGTTAGCTAGTTGCATTGCGATTACCTCGGGAGTGGACTTCTCAGAGCGCCATATTGCTCCACGACGAGTCCCCTGCCATCCGCAGATGACGCAAGAACGTAGGCATATTCCGCAGTAATTCGGGTCAGCTCAATCACAGCTCAAGGGAGCGCTCAGCGCAAGGCGTGTTGGAATTTGCGTATTCCCGTGATCCATCGAGGGGAGCCGCGACTTGTTTGGTGGTCCTGCGCCCACAAGATCGGAGCCGCCATAGTGCTCACGTCCGCCTTGGTTGAGTTTCCTGGGCCGACGACTATGCCGCAACGGGCATCCCGCGGCTCAACCTGAAGGGGAAAAGCTATGGGAAACCAAAGAACGTCCGGTCTCACCAAACGTGGCGGGATCTGGCATATCGATAAGCAGTTCCGAGGAGCACGCATTTGCGAAAGCACTGGAACAGGCGACATCGGGCAAGCCGGAGAGTATTTCGCGAAGCGCGTAGTCGAGCCTCGCGAGACCAGGCTCTATGGTGCGCGCGAGCTGCGCTCGTTCTGGTCCGCGGCAACAAAGTACTTGCAGGAATACAACCACAAGAAGCGCATCAAGGACGACGCGCTGCACCTGAGGCAGCTCGATGCATTCATCGGAGGCCTGGAACTGAAACAGGTGCACATGGGATCCTTGCAGGAATTCATCGCGCAGCGACGGCGGGATGGCGTCAAGACCAAGACTCTGAACCTGGCGCCCGGCGTCGTGCGCAGAGTCTTGAATTTCGCCGCCTCCGAGTGGATGGATGAACGCGGGAAGACGTGGCTGGAGATGGCGCCTAAGATCAAGCTGTATCCTGTCAAAGATCCGTCGAAGCAAAGTTAGCGCGCCCGGAGAGATTCGAACTCCCGGCCTCCTGGTTCGTAGCTATCTCGTCGATTGTAAGTCATTGAGTGTTAACAACCGCTCTCGTGGGATATCCGTTGCAATCCACCCTGACAGCACAACAGGGCATAACGAAGCACAACCGACTTCCGCAATATCCCCGCAACGTCATTGTCTATGTTGTTCCAACTTCGTACTCCGCAATCCGGTTCATATCGAACCGCTCGGCGATGACGAGACGTTGAACCTGTCCCAATTGCTTCTTCGAATCGCGGGTGGTCAGATTTGCGTGGCAGGTATCGATGATGCCCTCAAGGGCTGAGTAGAGTGTAGGCGAGAAACTGCGCTTGCTCCTGACCATTCGGCAGGAACGTGTCGGCCAGCAATTGGACTCGCCGACTCGGTATTCGACGCACAATCCCGTGTCGTGAAAGCACCCTAAGAACATCGCCGACGTCTTCATGTGGCAGCGCTCTACGCACAAGCGAACGAAAGCTCATGTGAGTTCCAGTGACGGGCAGAGTCACGGTATTTCCGTAGTCATCCAAATATAGGGGATCCGTCATCCATTCCGTGATAACTCGGGAATACTCAAGCACCTCCGGACGCGCGGCAAGCCGCACGAGCAGGCGCAACCATACGAGCGCGAAGACGGGGAGGCCCAGCAGATAGTGCCAGGTCTTGAACGCGTCCCTGATCGCGCTGCCTCTGGGGTAGAACTCCCTCAGTTCGATGCATGCGAATACGGCGACGATCAGCACCACCATGAGCCAGTGCAACGTAATGAGCGGGATGCCATAGCGGCGCGTCGTCCTCGAACTCATTGATTGCCCCCACGCGTTATACGTGGGCATAGTACGTCAGCCCCGGATGGTGTATCCGCAGTATCCCGCCCGCCTTAAGAACCTATACGTACGAGGCCCGTGGGTGAAGAACGTGGGAACCGCGCGGAGGCAGCGCGTCCCATTCCTGACGTACGGTGTGGGAGGCAATCTCCACTGTAACGACGCCTCTCGATGTGTGACTCGAGCGCAAACCAATTGGATTCCGCCGTCCCTACGGCACTACAGTTACTGGCACACGCGCCGCATGAATGACCTTGGTGGTCACCGAACCCAAGATGAGACCCTTGAGATTCCCCAACCCTCGGCTACCCAGAACGATCTCGCCACAGTGCTTCTGTCGCGCCACTTTGGCAATGGTCTCGCCCGGTTCTCCTACCCGAGCCAGGATCTCTGCTTTCACAGCATTTCGATGCAACATTCGCAGCGCTCGCGCCAGATCCTCCTTGCTCTTTGCCTTATGGTGCTCCGCGATCATCGAGCGCGTGACAAACAGGCTTGGAGGCAATGGCAATTGCACGTTGAGTACTAATATCTGGAGCTGCCGATGCGACGCGACCCGCTTGATCACATGCGCGAGCGCGCGCAACGCGTGATCGGATCCGTCAATTGGTACGAGCAGTCGATTACCGTCCGGCATGATGGTCTCACTTGGCAGAACCCTGAACTAGTGTGTCACTTCGGCAATGGGAGGGAACCAGGATATCTACCTATGCTTTGCGCATTTGTCCGGCTACTTCTCCAGAGAGCTGAGGCGCACTGTCAGATTTCCAGCGGTGCATCGCATGCTGAGCAAGCATATGCCAGCAATCCAAGCAGACATGCCCATTGCGAGGCTTCACCCGAAGCAATTTTGGCTGTCGTGATTGGCGCTTGCGCTCGGGATCGCGTGCCTTGCAGTGCTCTGGCCATTCGCCTCCGTCCTAACGTGGTCCGCGATCCTCGCGTATGTCAGTTGGCCGTTGTATCGAGTATTGCGTCGGCTATTCGGTCGATTTCGAAGCGCTGCCGCATTGTGTATGACACTCGTGCTGACGTGTGCCGTGATAGTGCCGGCGCTGTGGTTATTCGTGCTGATCGCGGGCGAGTTGGTCTCGGCCTGTCGATCGCTAGAAGTACTGCTTGCCGAGAAGACCCTGATTCTTCCCGAGATCATTCGCCGGATCCCCTGGTTCGGCGATCAGCTACAGCAGCAATAGGACCGCTTCTCTGTCGAACCCGCCGGCTTCGGCAAGCAGGTGGCTATCTGGACTCAATCGTGGACCGACCAGATCACTGCACTGGCGGGCGGTGTTGGTCGTAGGGTCGGCAACCTGCTTCTCGTGATGTTTGCGGTATTTTTCCTATATCGCGATGGGGACTCAATCCTTGTTCAATTGCAGCGGGTCGTCAAGGCGTGAAAAAGCTCCAGCTGGGCACCGTACGCTCGCGCAAGTTGCGCGGCCTTGAGGAGCGCGGGCAGCGGCTTGCCGTGGAGCGCCTTAACCGCCACTAAAATTCGATGAAATGCAGGCATGCATCCTCCCCGCGCCGATTTCACGATCGACGATTGCGCGCTGGGAAGAATCCCCATGCGCGCGCGGCCGATAACCTCGCGTAACTATTAAGTAAATATGAATCGATGGGTATCCGTAATACTACAGTGCCTCGTCCAAGTCCGCCGCGGACGCTAAATTTGCCCTGGAATAAGAACCATTCGCACCTTCAGGGAACAAGGCGCCAGAAATTTCCGCTTGCAGAGTCCGACGGATGCCGCCACTCTCAGGTGGCTTTATCTTCCCGGAGGTGTCTCGATGAGCGTCATGCAGCGCCTGAGCGTTGCCTATGCATGGTTTGCGCTAATGCCAATGCACTCCGCTCACGCACAGACCGATGAGATCCAAGTGTACGACGCCGCGATTGCGCCCATAGGCGCCGTCAATTTGACACTGCACAATAATTTTACGCCGAGCGGCAACACAACCCCGGTTTTTCCCGGCGGCATAATTCCCGACCGGGCGCTCAACGGGGTCGCGGAGTGGGCGTATGGCATCACACCGTGGTTCGAGGGTGGTCTTTACCTTCCGTTGTATTCGATCACACCCAATGGCCGCGTTTTATACAACGGATTTAAGCTCCGTGCTCTGTTCGTCACACCGGATGCGGCCAAGCAGGAATTCTTCTACGGCGTCAATTTCGAGTTCAGCTTCAATGCCGCGCATTGGGATGCGCGCACTTACACGTCCGAGATTCGTGGCATCGTGGGGACTCATGTGGGCCGTTTTGATTTCATCTTCAATCCGATCGTGGATAATTCATGGAATGGTTTCTCGAAGCTCGAATTTTTCCCTGAGACCCGAGTCGCGGTGGCGCTATCAAATCAGTACAAAGTGGCCCTCGAGGAATACGACGACTTCGGAACCGTCGGCCACTTTCTTCCCGCCGCGAAACAATCGCATCAGTTATTTGCTGTCCTCGACATCAACACCAAAGTGATTGGCATTGAAGCCGGCGTCGGCGCCGGCCTCACGAGCTCTTCCGATCATTGGGTGCTAAAACTTATTTTATCGCGAGACCTTTAGTCCACAAAAGAGCGTCGTCGATGCAGCCGAGAGTGTGAACCGGCGTCGAATATTGCTCAGGCGTTTCGACCACCGTGCGTGCCGAAACAATAAGCTGCGAGGCCGGTCGGCGTCCAATCGGCTAGCCGGTTCACACGCAGCCCACTGTTGCACGTGCTTAGGGTCGTCCGCATACTCCATCGTCAGTGCAATCGGAGACCGCCCTGGGATCGACGTCCCGCGGCGCTCGAAAGTTGCCCGCACTGCTGCGGCAAGAGTCGGCCCGTCGAATTCAAAATGGCGCGACATGAACCAAAGATCGAAATAGTTAATGGAGTCGGCGGCACAAACGTACGGAGCGCAGTCATGGACGGGGCGGTGTTGAAAACTAAATGATCCCACGGTTTCAACACACTTTGGAACCGCTACTGTGCTCACGAAAGCGACGGACATGACGTCACCACAGACGTAGAAGCACTTGTTCGATTGCCTAGAAAGTAGAGAAAAGCGATTGCGGCCAGGCAGGCCGGTGCATGAATTCGACCCGAGCGACCCTTGGATGGAACAGCCGCGAACGGCAGCTAACAAGCGGTGAATTCATCAACGCGAGCATCCGGTTTTGGGCCGACGGACTAAACCGCTCGCGGTAGGGGTAGCTTCGTTTCTGGACCTTGGGGGTAGCTGAGGTCTTTGGCTTCGTTTCGTATGTTGCACGGTGGGGCGATCCGCCTCGCTTTACGACAGGAACCACAGCCATGAACGATTCTAGCCAAGGCACCTCCGTGCTACGTCAGCGCATGATCGAGGACATGCGGATGCGCAAGCTCTCACCGAAGACCCAAGCTACCTACATTCGCAGCGTACGACGATTCGCCGCTCACCTCGGCCGCTCGCCCGATACTGCCACGGTCGAGGATTTACGCAACTACCAGTTGCATCTGGTCGATCAGGGCACCTCACCGATCACGCTCAACGCGACCATCACCGGATTGAAGTTCTTCTTCGAGGTAACGCTCGATCGCAGCGACTTGATGGCAAAGATGAAGCCGGTGTTCGTGCCGCGCACGGTTCCTGTGGTGTTGAGCCGCGAGGAGGTTGTGCGCCTGATCAGTGCGTGCAGGAACTTAAAGCACCAGACAGCCCTCTCGGTGGCGTATGGCGCAGGCCTTCGCGCCAGCGAAGTGGCGGCGCTCAAGGTCGGTGATGTTGATGGTCAACGCATGACGCTGCGCATCGAACAGGGCAAAGGCGCAAAGGATCGCTACGCCATGCTCTCGCCGGTGTTGCTGCAACGGCTGCGTACCTGGTGGCGGGTGGCAAAAGCCCAGGGCAAGATGCTCGAGGGTGGGTGGCTGTTTCCAGGCTTGAACCCCGTCGAGCCCTTGAGCGCGCGGCAACTGAACCGCGCCGTGCACGAGGCCGCCCTCGCGGCGCGCATCGATAAGCGCGTCTCGATGCACACGTTGAGGCACAGCTTCGCGACCCATTTGCTGGAGCAGAAGGTCGATATCCGGGTGATCCAGGTGCTGCTTGGGCACAAGAAGCTCGAGACCACGGCGCTCTATACCCAGGTGGGCACCGAGATCTTGCGCCAAGTCATCGGTCCGTTGGAACCCGGCCCCGCACCGTAAGCGCCCGTGCACCGTCCTGCCCTGGAGGTCGCGGATATCTTCCGCGGCCACGGGCCGGCGTGGCGAGAGCATCAGCGGGGGCACTTGAGCCTCGGCCAGTTGAAGGTCATGTCGGCCATCGAACAGTGCCGCAGCCTCGCGCTCGGCGGCCATGCGCTGCGCTGCTCATCGTGCGCGCAAGCGCAGATTGCCTACAACTCGTGCCGTAACCGGCACTGCCCGAAGTGCCAGAGCAGCGCCGCCGAGCGCTGGCTCGAAGCACGGCAGGCGGACCTCTTGCCCGTGCCGTATTACCACGTGGTGTTCACCTTGCCTGCGCCGATCAGCGCCTTCGCCTACACCAACAAGGAGATCATATATGGCCTACTGTTCGATATCGCCGCCGAGACCTTGCGCACGATCGCCGCCGATCCGAAGCACTTGGGTGCCCGGATCGGCACCACCCTCGTGCTGCACACCTGGGGTTCGGCCCTGACCCACCATCCGCACGTGCATGGCATCGTACCCGGCGGCGGCCTCGCGCCGGATACCGATCGGTGGGTGGCGTGCAAGCCAGGGTTCTTCCTCTCGGTCCGGGTACTCTCGCGGCTGTTTCGGCGCCGCTTCCTCGAAGAGCTCCAGAACGCCCACCGGGCAGGTCAGCTCAAGTTCTTCGGCGAGCACATCGATCTGGCCGATGCCGAGGCCTTCGCCGACTGGCTCATGCCGCTGCGACAGTGCGAGTGGGTGGTCTACGCCAAGCGCCCGTTCGCAGGTCCCGAGCAGGTGCTCGCCTATCTGTCGCGCTACACGCATCGGGTGGCCATCTCCAACTCACGCCTCGTGGCGCTGGACGATCGGGGCGTCACGTTCCGCTGGAAGGATTATCGCGAACACGGGCGCACACGCTACAAAACCATGACCGTGGCGACCGAGGAGTTCATGCGCCGCTTCCTGCTGCACGTGCTGCCCTCCGGCTTTCATCGCATCCGCCATTACGGCTTACTCGCCAACGCCAACCGTCAGCGCGACATCGCCACCGCTCGCGATCTCCTGCATCAGCCGGCGCCAACCCCTCCCGCTGCGCCTGGCGATCGCAGCACCGATCACGGCTGCCCTAAGCCTACCTTCGTGTGCCGACACTGCGGCGCCCCGATGCTCGTCATCGAGACCTTCGCCCGAGCTCAGTACATCCGTGGCCCACCGAGTTCATCGGCCGCACCATGATCGACATCGGATCAATCGCTAAAACTTCCCTCTCGGCATTTGCCAAATCTATGCCGTCGCGAACGCCCGTGGCCTCATTCTGCCAAACGCTGGGATGTTGCCCCCACTATCACCTCTTGAACGCCCGGTGCCGCTACGTGCTTGGCACGCCATCGACACACATCGATCATGCAGTCCCGACTATCTTCGCCTCACTGGATTCTGCCAACGTTCAAATCCCCATAGATCCGCGACTCTGCTGATCGGTATCGGCACGTCCCCGCGGTTTCCTCCCTCGGCGCTTGCTCGACGTCTGCCCTCACACCTCAGCGCGCATGCCCGCACCTGCATTCGCAGGGCAGACGACGAGCAACCCTTAACG
>CAWEQB010000010.1:0-966436 GCA_963811115.1 uncultured Gammaproteobacteria bacterium | reverse complement strand
TATTTTTCTCATCGGCACCTATGCGGCCGAAACCTACTATATGCGGTGGTTCGAGCGGCACATGCCGGCTGCAGGCGTGTCGGTGCGGCCTTGCGCCATGGAATACGTGGGACTGTCGGTGGCGGGGCCGCACTCCCGCGCGCTGCTGCAAAGCCTCGTGCGCGACGATTTGTCGACCGCCGCCTTCCCGTTCATGTCGTTCCGCCGCATGGAAATCGGCATGGTCCCCGGCTACGTCGGGCGAGTGTCCTTCACCGGCGATCTGGGCTATGAGATCTGGGTGACCACCGACTATCAGCGCGCACTGTACGACTTGTTGGTCAAAGCCGGTCGCGAGTACGGGTTGAAGTTATTCGGCGGCCGCGCGCTGAACGCCATGCGCATCGAGAAAAGTTTCGGCAGTTGGGCTCGCGAATACCGGCCGATCTACGGTCCTTTCGAAGCGGGTCTCGATCGATTCGTCGATTTCAAGAAAGGCGATTTCATCGGCCGAGCGGCCGCCGCCGAGGAAAAGGCCAGCGGCGGTGCATTGCGGCTGGCGGCATTCAAGGTTGATGCCACGGACGCCGATGCAATCGGCGATGAACCGATCTGGCACGACGGTAAGACTGTGGGATGGGTCACCTCCGGGGCGTTCGGTCATCGCGTCAACCACTCCCTGGCACTCGGCTATGTGCCGGCGCCGCTGGCCGCGGTCGATACGGGCTTTGAAATCGAGATCATCGGCGAGCGGCACAAGGCGCATCGATTGACGGGAGCGGCCTTTGATCCGGGCGGCAGGCTCATGCGCGCCTAGTGTGCGTTTGGACGAGCGCGGCATGAACTATACTCATGCGGCGCGCTGTCGCGGAAATTGCGATGTGCTGCCCGCGGAAATCGTCGATACGGTTCCGCGGAAACTTCAGGTAATTCAAATGAATTATATGACGTAACCTACGGATAAATAAGATGTTGTCACTGAGCTACAACGGACTCACGGAACATACGCCGGGCCTGCCGGCGGACAGCTACTTCGATCCGCGCCAGTATGAGCGGGAACTGCAGCGCATTTGGTACCGCAACTGGGTGTATGTAGGCCGATCCAGCGACGTGGCCCGCGCGCGGGCGTTCCGCACGTTCGAATTGGGCGATCAGAAGATATTGTTGGTACGCGACGATCAGGGCGTCTTACAGGGGTTTCACAATACCTGTCGGCATCGCGGCGCCGCACTATGCCGCGAGTCCGAAGGCACCTTGCGCACCGGCAGCATCATTTGTCCCTACCACGCCTGGGTCTACAATTTGCAGGGCGACCTGCTGCGCACCTCCTCGAGAACGCATGCCAGCGGGTTCGACATGGCCGACTACCCGCTTTACAAGATCAGCGTCAAGGAATGGAACGGGTTCGTCTTCGTCGCGCTGACCGGCAATCCGCCGCCCTTTGAAAAGATATTCGATCTGCCGCTGGACAGGCTCGACGCCTGGCCTCTTCAAGAATTGGTCGTCGGTCATGTATTGCTCAAGACCATTCAAAGCAACTGGAAGATATTCTGGGAAAACTATAACGAGTGCCTGCACTGCCCCGGCGTGCATCCGAAATTGTCGCAACTCGTACCCATCTATGGCCGCGGCTTATTGGAGGAGCGCGACGATCCCGAGTGGAATGAGCATGCCGCCGACGCCGATCCCAAGTACAAGGGCGGATTGCGCAGCGGCGCCGCCACTTGGTCGCTGGACGGCAGGACCACGGGTAAACCATTTCCCGGTCTCTCCGATGCGGATCGTCGCGCCGGCCATATCTACATGACCAGTTTGCCGTCCGTATTTCTGGTCGGTCATGTCGACTATGTCCGGGTCGTGCGCCTGCTGCCCCTGGGTCCGGAGAAAACCGAACTGCGCGTCGAGTACCTGTTTTCGCCCGAGACGCTGGCAGATCCCTGTTTCGAGCTGCGCAATGTGGTGGATTTCACCAACCTCGTCATGACCGAGGATGCCGAGGTGTGCGAACTCAATCAACGCGGGCTGCGGGCCGGACCTCACATACGCGGAGTCGTCATGCCGGAAGAATACGTCATCAGACAATTCCATGACTGGCTGCGCGCCGAGCTCGCGCGTTCCTAGGGCTCTCTGCGCGGTGGTCTTGGGGCTGGCGCTCGGCGCGTCGGCCTGCGGCGCGCGGCATTCCGAGGCGCCCGGCGCCGAGGCACCGGTGCTGCACATCTACAATTGGGCCGACTATATCGGCCACGACACCGTCGCCGAGTTCGAACGCCGGACTCACATCAAGGTCATTTACGAGCTCTACGACTCCAACGACACCCTCGAAGCGAAGATGCTGGCAGGCCGGTCCGGCTACGATATCGTCAGCACCACCACCGGGTTCTACGGACGCCAGATCAAAGCGGGCGCATATCTTGCGCTCGACAAGGCGAAACTGCCCAATTGGAAATATCTCGATCCGGCGGTTCTCGCCGTGCAGGCGCAAGCTGATCCCGGCAACCGCTACGCCGTGCCGTATCTGCACGCCATGAACGGCTTCGCGTACAACGTCGATCTCATCAAGAGGCAGATGCCGGACGCCCCCACGGACAGTCTGGCCATGATTTTCGACCCCAAGGTGGTCGCGCATTTCGCCGCCTGCGGAGTCACGTTTCTCGACTCCTCCGAGGACGTGATCCAGCTGGCGTTGGCGTACCTGCACCGGGACCCCAATTCACGCAGCACCGATGATCTGCGTGCCGCGGAGAACGTGGTGATGGCAGTGCGTCCCTACATACGCACATTCGATTCCAACGACTACTGGCATCAGTTGGCGTCGAAGGAGATCTGTCTTGCCGTCGCCTGGTCGAGTGACTACACCGTGGCGCAGGCCCGCGCTCGCGAGGACGGCACCGGCGCCCACCTGGCATTCACTCTGCCGAAGGAAGGGTCGAACATCACCTACAACGCCTTGCTGATACCGGCATCGGCGCCGCATCCGGAAGCGGCGCACAAGTTCCTCAATTTCATATTGGAGCCGCAGGTCATCGCGGCAATCACCAACGACATCGACTATGGCAACGACAATCTGGCCGCGCGTCCGTTCGTCCGCAGCGACATACTCAGCGATCCGGCTGTCTACCCGCCGCCCGAATTGCGCGCCAGGCTGTACTTGCCGGCCGAGCTCGGTCAGGACTACGACCGGCTGCGCACCCGGGTTTGGACGCACATCAAGACGGGGCAATAGAGCATCGAATCCCGACAGCTGACCATCGATTCAGCCTGTCCATAAAGCTGTTTTGAGACCTGCAACAAGCTTTGTTCTGGGCTCGAAATATACACTTCCGTCCCCATAAAGAGACGTGAGTCTTAAGCAAATTCAAGGAGATTTGACCATGATTGGAACCATAGCCCGATGGGGCCACAACACGCTGCTGGTCGCGCTGGCGCTGATGACCTGCGTGCTTTTCTTCGCATTTAAGTAGCGGCGGAAGCCACCTCGATATCGTCGGTTTTGAGGTGCTTGGATTTCCAAAGCAGCCTGCCGTAGAAGAACAAGTAGTAGCCGGCCAATACAAAAAATATCGCCAGTGTAAGCGGGCTTCTGATCATCGAGGCCGGTGCAAGGGCCTGGGAAGGATCGGTGCTGCCGGCGGCTAGAGCAGCGTGGCCACCCGCGTACACCTGGACAACACGGTAGACGAGCCTCCCCAGGAACAGCAGCGACACGGCAATCCCCGTGTAGGTATGCGGCACGAAATGAAGCTGCCCGTTGTACATCTGGAAGCGGGTTCGCTTCGCACCCCACACTCCCAAGCCGAGGCCGAGCGCGGCGCCGATGAGTTCGGCGGCGAGATATTGAGCCGAACGCAGCGCCTGCGGCAATAAGATGCAGGCAAGCACCGTCAGCAGCACCATGCGCACCGCCATCCGCCGCGGCCGCATCGGCTGCCGTCCGAAACTGCGCCGCAAGCGGCGGTAGACCGCAAAGACCACCAGCGCCGCGAACAGGAACGGTCCGATTTGCGAAAAGTCGGTTGGCATTTCGCGGATACTACAGCCGATGAGAGCGGGAAGCTCAAGTGCCGGGGTGCGAAGCGAACTCACGCGCGGGGTGGGGCCGTGGTCCGCAGCGGCCGTCAATGTCGCCAACATGATCGGCACCGGCGTATTCCTGAAGACCCGGGTCATGACCTGCAATGTCGGCAGTGCCAAGCTCGTGCTGGTGGTATGGCTTGCCGCAGGATTGCTGTCGCTGGCCGGCACCTTCGCCTACTCGGAAATCGCGGCCATGATGCCGGAGGCGGGCGGCGACTACGTTTACCTGCGCCGGGCCTATGGCCGACTGGTCGGCTTCCTCTATGGTTGGGTTGCGTTCGCGGTCGCCCGCGCCGGCTCCCAGGCCGCACTCGCAGTGGGTCTTGCCATATTCATGAATGTGGCCCTGGGCGGCGCCCTGGACCGCGGGCATGGCCTGACATGGGTGGCGCTCGCCGCCATCTGGACGGTCGCGCTCATCAACTGCGCGTCGGTGGCTTCCGGCGGACGCATGGCCCTTGTGCTCACGCTGGCCAAGGTGGGTTTGGTGCTCGGTGTCGGGATCGGCGCCTTCGTGTTTGCCGAGGGCGACTGGTCGCACTTGAGCCAATCCGGCCTCGCCGGCACGTGCGAGGGCGTGGCGAGCAGCGCTCGCGGCGGAATCGCGGGTTTCGGCGCGGCCATGCTCGGCGCGCTATGGGCCTACGACGGCTGGCAAAATGTTGCGCCGCTGGCCGGAGAGGTGCGCGACCCGCAGCGCAATTTGCCGCGCGCCTTTGTCGGCGGCACGCTGGCGGTGGCGGCCCTGTACTTGCTGGTGAATCTCTCCTTTTTCTATGCCTTGACCCCCGTGCAAATCGCCAGCGTCCCGCTGAGTTCATCGGTTGCGACCCAGGTGATGCAGCGATTTCTTGGTCCGATTGCAGTGTCGATGACGGCCGTGGCGCTTATGATCTCTTCATTCGGCGCACTGCACGCCAGCGTGCTTGCCAATTCCCGCATCCCGTTCGCCATGGCACGCGACGGCCTGTTCTTCCGAGCTCTGGTGCGCCTGTCGCCCCGCTCGAATGTACCGGTTCGTGCCATTCTCGCGCAGGCCGCGTGGGCCAGCGTTCTGGCGCTCTCCGGCACTTACGACACCCTGACGGACTCGGTCATTTTTTCATCATGGCTGTTCTATGGCCTCATGACCGCGGCCTTGTTCGTGTTCAGGAAAAAAATGCCGGACGCGCCGCGACCCTACCGTGCGTTCGGCTATCCCATAATTCCGATGATCTTCCTCCTGGTCACGGCGGCGCTGTTGGTGAACACCTTCATCGCCGCCCCCCGTGAGGCACTGCGGGGCGTCGCCGTGTTGGCGGCCGGCCTGCCGTTCTACTGGTATTTTGCGCGCCGCGCGCCCCCGGCGGAAACGTCGCGCCTCCTCGATGCCGGCTAGGCTGGTTCACCCGGCAAGTCGAACGCCAATACCTCGGCGCCTTGCGCCTGATCCAGAACGAGCCGCCCGCCGTCGGTGATGCGCAGCGCGTCGCCGGCCTCGAGCACGGTGCCGTTCGCCGCCACCGAGCCACGCGCCACGTGCAGGTAAATGCGTCTGCCAGGCGCCACGTCGAGCTGAGCATGCTCGTTGCCGTCGAACAGCCCGGCATAGACCCGCGCATCCTGATGGATCAGCAACGATCCGTCGGCGCGGTCCGGTGAAACGATGAGCCGCAGGCGGCCGCGCTTCTCTTCCGGGGCGAATCGCTTCTCTTCGTAGCTTGGCGGAATATTGCGCTCGGCCGGCTGGATCCAAATCTGCAGGAAGTGCACGGGATCGCTCGAGCTCGGATTGAACTCGCTGTGCCGCACCCCGGTGCCTGCGCTCATGCGCTGCACATCGCCGGGCTTGATGATCGAGCCATTGCCCATCGAGTCCTTGTGCGCCAGCTCGCCCGCCAGCACATAGCTGATGATCTCCATGTCGCGATGACTGTGCGTGCCAAAACCGGCCCCCGCCGTTACCCGATCCTCGTTGATTACGCGCAAGGGCCCGAATTCCACGTGTTCGGGATCGAAATAGTCGGCGAATGAAAAAGTGTGAAAGGACTTGAGCCAACCATGATCGGCAAAGCCTCTTTCGTTGCTGCGTCGGACCTCGTTCATGGACCCTCCTGGATGAATCAGGTTCTTGAATATGCCGACGGCTTCCGAAAAAACAAGGGTAGGACGGGCCCTACACCGAATGGCGCATCGTCCCGACTGCGCCCGCCCGGCCGGATCGCCTAGATTCGCTCCACGTTCCCATCCAGGGAGATAACAATGTCGTTGGGCACCATCCTTCTCATCGTTTTGGTTCTCCTTTTGATCGGCGCGCTTCCCGCGTGGCCCTACAGCACCGGCTGGGGCTACTACCCGAGCGGCGGTTTGGGCTTGGTGCTCATCGTATTGCTGCTGTTGGTGGTCACGGGGCGACTATAAGCCGCAGTTCCCATGATGGACGGAACAGGGAGGCATTCAATGAAGCGGATATTGTTTGGATTACTCGCGGCAATTCTTGCAAGTTATGTGGCAGCCGCCTCGCGGGATTCCGTGGATTCGGCCATGCCACAGGGTCTTTCCAAGCTCGACTTCATGGTCATCGCAAGCATGGCGGATTCGCCGCATCTGCTCACGATGGCAAGCTATCGCGCTCAAAAGAACCCGTGTGCCTCGACGAAGTAGAGCCGCTCGTGCTCTGAGTCATCCTGGGGTATTCCGTCGTTCCAGCGGATGCCGGTGCGTATCTGCAGAAACTGTATCGGCGTAAGCTCGTAGACCAAGCTCCACCGAGTACGTTGGTCGTTCTGCACCGCGCGATTGGGATCCAAGAATTCTCCGGTGATCTTCAAGTTGTTGCCGCGCGCAATCAGCCAGTTCGCCTCGGCCAAGGTTGCGAGTTGCTTACCCTGGCCATTGGCGATGCTCTCATCATCGGTAATTTCGGCCTGCGCCAGCCACGAGATCGGGCCCGTCTTGAGTCCGCCGAAGATCCCATAGGCGCTTTTGGCGCCGCCGGATTGATTGTTGCGGTTGGCCGCCAGTCCCACGCGCCAACGAGCATCCACCCATGCCAGCTGCGTGCTGTACTGCTTGCCGTCGCCGGTGGAGGCGGCGCCGGCGGTGCCGTTGCTCACGGCCAGCTGCGCGTCCCAATGACCGTGCTCCCACCCGAACTCGACGCCTTGATCCGGCGTGGTCATGTTGATGCCGGTGGTGGTGAGAATGAAGGCAGTCTGGTCTTGGAGACGCAATCCGAAGGGCAGGTACATCTGCCCGGCCTTTACGTACCAGTCGTGCGTGGCGGACCAATACATGAGATAGGCCTCGCGATTCAGCGCGCCTCCGGGAGCCACCTGTTCGTCCGCGTAGGCGAGCAATCTGTTGGGAATCAGGTCCGCTTCCATGTACAGCCGGGTCTGTTCCATCTCGAACTGCTGGACCGAGGGGCTATGCGGCACCTGCGTCACGGAAGCATCAAAGCGAAGATCACCGCCCGCTCGCAGATACGGTCCGAGCTGACCCGTCCAGTTGTCGAGCGCGCTGTCCAGATGCTGTGCGGGCAGGACGGTCTGCGCGAATATGTCGCCGAAGGTGGTCCGCAATCCCCCTCCGGTGGGATTGACGTGGCATTGGCCGCATTTGAGACCCATTTGCACGGCGAGATAGGGTTCGGCATGGGCATTGATCGCGCCGAACAGCACCCATAGGAACAGGCAGCGAATTCCAACTTTAGCGAAACGGCCGATCATTGCGCGGGCTCCACGGTGAATTCGATCGAGGCGTCCGCGCCGAGCGTCGCGGCGTTCATATTGGCCAACGCTCCCCCGCCGGTGCCGCGCAGCGTGAGCCGGTAGCTCCCGGCATCAAGCGCCGCGCGCGGCGTAATCAGCAGCACCGCAGGATTGTGTGCGGCGAGCGCAGCGGCGGCGGGCACCGCTTGCGCGTCGTCGCCGACGCGCTCCAGGGTTACGGTGGTGTCATTGACCAGCGATGCGTCGACATCCTGCGTGAAGGTCACCACAACGCGCGTCAGCGGGGCTGTCACGATGGCTTTGTTCACAGGGGCCGTGGTTTGCACGGCAAACATTTGGGCGGTCGCAGCGGCGGCTGCGGCCGGCGCGTTTTGGGCGCCGTTCGTGATCCACTGACGGATGGCATCGATCGTGGCCTGCGGCAGTGGAGGTTCTCCGCGCGGCATTCGGTCTCCGGAAATGCTGGACAGGCCCTCGATCTTTTGCACCATGTAGCTCGAGTCGGGATCCCCGGCCTTGACGCGCAGCAAGTTGGGCTGCTCGGCGCTCGGGACACCGACCAGCAGGTTGTAGCTGTGGCCGGCATCGAGTTGCAGACCTTCGGGGGCGCTTGCGCCGATGTGGCATTGCGAACAGATGGGCGTGAAGACATTGTCCTGGATCGACTGAAAATCCGCGGTGATGGGGCCGCCCGGGTTCCCCGGGGAAATCGGCTGCCCGTTCTGATCGAGACCTTGCCCATTGCCGGCGCAGCCAGCAACGCAGCTTGCCAGCAGGAACGCGGCCATACATTTGAATCGGTCTATCAACATGCAACTCACCAATGAATATGACTTCGAGTAAGTACCCCGTTGTCGGCCCGGAGTTTAGTGAGGCCGCAGTTTCTCTTCGCTGCAGCAGCCGCGATTGCCCGTCCAAGTGCCCAAGCAATCAATAAAGGTTTAGTCTAGAAGAAGCAAATTTTGATGGGGTGATGCATGCGGAACTCGGGAGAGGCTCCGGCGGTTGTGAAGTAGTGCGTCTGTTCGCAGGTGGCATGGTGTTGTTGGTGGGACTTGCGGCCGGGACCGCTCGTTGCGCAGAGGGGGATCTTTGGGGCGGTTCGGTCGGCGTCACCAGCGACTACGTGGTGCGCGGGATATCGCGCAGCAACGATCACGCCGCGCTGCAGGTCGACCTGCACTACGTGGATGCCTCTGGATTCGTGGCCGGATTGTTTGCCTCCAACGTTCGACTCAGCTCCCGCTGGGCGAGCAGCGTCGAACTTGATGCGTTCATCGGCTATGTGTGGAACCCGGGCGGGAACCTGCAAGGGCGGGCCGTTCTCACTCACTACGCATATCCATGGAGCGAGGCTCATTCGGGGTATGACTATGACGAACTCAATCTCGACTTGTCCTTTCGAGAATGGCTGAGCCTGCACGCCACGTATTCGCCGAATGCGCCGCTGATATCGCCCTACCGGGGACTCATTGAAGTGACGTCGGAATCGGCCGAGATGAGCCTGCAACACCGGCTGTTCGGCAAACTGTCCGCATCGGCCGGGGTGGGCTATGCCTTTTACAATGGTCAAGAACCCGGCGGGTATGCCTATTGGAGTGCCGCAGCGGCTTATGATTTGGCGCCGGTGTCCTTGGTGCTGTCCTATGTCAATACGACCGCAGGAGCTAAGGCATTGTTTTATAATGCTGCAGCGAACGACACCTGGAGCGGCACGGTGATTTGGCGGTTTTAGGGCCCCGGCGGATTGCAACTCTTTCAATCCCAACCGGTACTTACGGGAAATGGCGGGACATAGATAGGAGTGGCCGCGGCTGATGACGGTGCTGGCAAAAAATTCGACCAAGGAGCGCGACCAGGAACTGCTGCTCGCGGTTGCCGGCGGAAGTCGGCGGGCCCTGGAGGAGCTGTATCTGAGCTACCACCGACGCCTCGCGCGCTTCCTGTCGCGATTCACACCGCGTTATGAAAATGTCGAGGAGATCATCAACGACACTTTCATGGTCGTTTGGCAAAGCGCCAAAGATTTCAGATACGCATCACAGGTCTCGACCTGGATCATCGGCATCGCCTACCGCACGGCGCTCAAGTCGCTCCGCCGCCAAAAGAACCATGGCGGTGCGCGCAGCTTGGACGACTACCCGGAACAGACCACGGATCCGACCTCAGAGGCAGAGATTCAGGACTGGTTGACGCATGGCTTGAACCAGCTGTCCATCGAACAGCGCCTCACTCTGGAACTCGCATATCACATGGGTCACTCGCTGGAGGAGATCGCGGCGATTACGCAGTGTCCGGTGGGCACGGTCAAGGCGCGCATGTTTCATGCACGCGAGAAACTGCGCGCCTACCTTCCGGCCTTGAGTGGTGCAGGATGACCACCTTCCGCAACCACGACGGACCCGTACACCCGGAAATATCCTCGCTCCTTCCCTGGTACGTCAACGGCAGTATCAGCGCGAGCGAGCGGCTGCAAGTGGACGAACACTTGGCACTGTGCACGTCCTGTCGCGATGAATTGGCTCGCGAGCGCTGGATCTATCGGAACATGTCTGCCGAGAACGCGGTCGAGCACATGCCATCTGCCTCGCTGCAAAAATTGCAGGCACGGCTGGACGGCGTCGGAGCGGCAGAGTCCAAGCCCGTCAATGCGACCACGGGTGCCGAAGAGTCGCGCGACCGGTCGATGCCATGGCAGGGTTTGATGGCGGCCTCGGTCGCCGTGTTGGCCGTCGCGCTCAGTCTGCTGGCGGCCGGTCGATGGACGCAGTACGGCGCCCAGGCCGCGGCACCGGTCTACCATACGGTCACGAGCCCTGATCCGCGTGCGGCGAATGAAGCGATCCGTGCGGTATTTTCACCGACCATCACATTGAGTGAATTGCAAAGCATACTCGACGAGGCCCAGGTACGAATTGTGTCCGGACCGACCGAAGCCGGGGTGTATTCGCTCGCGGTAAGTCCGGGTCGGCCGGTGATTGCCTCGCTGGCGTTGCTGCGCGGACACGCCGCAGTCCGTTTCGCCGAGCGCACCGACGACTTGCGACCGAGTTCGGGGAAGGGCGATCCTCCATGACGCGGTTGGCGCCGGTGCTCCTGTTTCTCATGGTTTGCGCCTGCAGTAATACGCCGGTGCGCATCGAGTCGCGCGCGCTGGCCGATCAGATTTCCCGGTCCCCCGAGCATTTCATCATTGCGGCCGTGGACAACGAGCCTGCGCCCATTATGGCCCGCGCCGGCAGCACGCCGCGCGGCTACGACACCATTGGAACTTACGGGCCGACCCCGGCTGCGCGCCAGATGATGCAGGCCTTGGAAAACGACTACGGGCTGCGCGAAGTCAGTGCCTGGCCGATCGAACCCTTGCACATGCATTGCGCAGTGCTCGAGCTTCCCGAGAACTCGGATCGTCCCGCCTTGCTGGCGGCGCTGGCCCACGATCGGCGCATCAAGCTGGCGCAACCGCTGCAGAGTTTTACGACGCGGACCGAGAATTACAATGACCCGTATGTAGGATTGCAGCGCGGTTTCCAGCAAATGGATGTCGCCGATGCCCATCCCTGGTCGCGCGGCGACGGGGTCAAGGTGGCGATCATCGACACGGGTGCCGACGTGCGGCATCCGGATTTGCGCGGCAACATCATCGCGGCCGCGAATTTCGTCGATTCCGACGACCAACAATTTCAACGCGACCGCCACGGCACTGAAATGGCCGGCGTGATCGCCGCGGTTGCCAACAATCGCGAGGGCATCGTCGGCGTTGCCCCGGGCGCGCGCCTGCTGTTGTTCAAGGCATGCTGGCAGGCGAGCCTGGATGCCGATGCCGCCTCGTGCAACTCTTTTACACTGGCGCGGGCCCTGGTTGCAGCGTTCGATGCTCACGCGCAGATAGTCAACATGAGTCTGGCCGGTCCGGCGGATCCGCTGCTCAATGGTCTGATTCGCGAAGGGTTGCGCCGCGGAGTGCTGTTCGTCGGCGCCGCGCCGACCGACCCGGTTGGCGCCGCGCAGGGGCTGCTGCAACAGCCGGGAATCATAGAAGTCGCCACCGCCGGCAGCGCACCGGTCTCCGGTTCGGTCCTGTATGCGCCCGGCCGGGAAATACTCACTCTTTTGCCCGGGGGACGCTACGATTTTGCATCGGGGGTGTCCGTCGCCACCGCGCACATTACCGGAGTGGTGGCCTTGCTGCTCGCGAAGAATTCCGGACTCACCGCCGCCGATGCCATGCGGCTGCTGCAGAATACCAGCGTGAAGGTCGGCGCCAACGGCACACTCGTGGATGCCTGCGCCGCCGTGGTGTCTCTCGTCGGCCAGGGATCTTGCAACCCTGCCGCTGATGCACCGCGCCGTGCGGGCGGTGGCCCTCCTCCGGGCGATACCTACGCGCGCTAAGGCGGCGGGCTCGCCGCATTGAGCGCGATTTGACCCAATCTGCGTTCATCGATGATCACGACGATTCCGCTCACGGCGACGATGCAGGCGCCGGTCAACAGGCTGAGCGACGGCGACGCCGACCAGAAGATCCAATCGATCCCGAATGCCCAGAGGATGGCCGTGTATTCGAACGGCCCCACCACGGAGGGCGGAGCACGGCGAAACGCATCCGTCAGCCACATTTGACCGAGCGCGCCGGTGACGCCGATGCCGATGAGCCACCCCCAGTCTGATGGCGGGACCGGCCGCCAATCGCCGATCGCCAGCAATCCGGAGCCCAAGGCGACCAATAGCAGATACCAAAACACCATCGACAAGCTCGAATTGCTGCGGCCGAGCGTGCGCACCGTCAATGCGCTCAGCGAATAGCACAAGGCCGCGAGGGCCGCCGCCGCGGCCGCGAGCATCGAGAAACTGCCGCCGCCCCACGGCTGCAGAATGACCAGCACGCCGCCCAAGCCGACGATGATCGCGAGCCAGCGGCGGGCGGTCACCTTTTCGCCGTGAATCGGCACCGATAGGACTGTCATCAACAGGGGTGCCGCCAAGAACAGCGAATAGGTTTGAGCCAGGGTCAATCGATGCACCGCGAAAACGAAGCTGCCGAGCATGCCGATGCCGAGCGCCGCCCGAAATAGGTGCAGCGGCGGATTCTTCGGGCGCAGGGAAACCCATGTCTTGTGCCACGTGATCGGCGGCAGGAGGAACAGCCAGGAGGCGATGCAGCGCAGGCAGGAAATTTGCAGCGGGCCATAATGCGCAGACAACCGCTTCATCAGTGAATCCATGATGGAAAATACGAATACGGCGGCGACCATGCAGGCGATGCCGCGCAAGCGCTCCTGCGCTCGGGCGTGATCGGCGGCATTGCCAATGGGTGCGGGTTGTCGGCTCATGATGCGGGTCCGGCATTGTAGACGACAACGTGCGCTTCACGGGGGCAGTCTCGGCGGTTGCGCGCCCAATGCCCGGCGCCGGACGTCCATCAACTTCAAGATCATCGGGGTCAATATGAGCTGCATGGCCAGTTCCATCTTGCCGCCGGGAGCAACGATGATGTTGGGCCGCGACATGAACGAGTCGTGCACCATCGACAAGAGATAGGGAAAGTCGATTCCCTTGGGATTGGCGAAGCGAATGACGACGAAACTCTCGTCGGCCGCGGGGATGTAGCGGGCGGTGAATGGATTGGAGGTGTCGACGGTGGGCACGCGCTGAAAGTTGACGTGCGTCTGCGAGAATTGCGGACAGATGTAGTTCACATAGTCCGGCATACGCCGCAATATGGTGTCGACCACGGCCTCGGTGGAATACCCGCGCGTCTCCTTGTCCCGGTGCAGCTTTTGAATCCACTCCAGGTTGATGATGGGGACCACGCCGATGGTGAGGTCGGCGTGTTGCGCGACATTCACCTGCGGCGTCACGACCGCGCCGTGCAAGCCCTCGTAAAACAATAGATCGGTATTGCCCGGGATCTCCTGCCATTCGGTAAAGGTTCCAGGGGCCTGATTGTAAGGCTCGGCTTCCTTCTCGTTGTGAAGATAGCGGCGGGTCTTCCCGCGTCCAGTTTCCCCGTAGCCCTTGAACAGGGCCTCGAGTTCCTCAAACAGGTTGTTTTGCGGACCGAAGTGGCTGAAATGCTGATCGCCCCGGGCCGCGGCTTCGGCCATCTTGAGTTTCATCGTTTCGCGATCGAAACGGTGAAAGGAATCGCCTTCGACCAGTGCCGCCTGAATGCGCTCGCGGCGAAAGATCCAATTGAAAGTGCGTGTGACCGATGTGGTACCGGCGCCGGAAGATCCGGTGACGGCGATGATGGGATGCTTGGCTGACATAGGAGTGCCCGATGCAATCAGGTTTGCAGGAACAAGGAGCGTTCCTTGAACAGGGGAGAGCTGTAGATTCGATCCAGCCCTTGATCGTGCTCATGGTGGTAGCGCTCGATGCGCTCGACTTCCGCCCTGCAACCCCAGAATCAGCGGCACGTGTTGATGAAGATCGGTGGGCACCGCGTCCAATATCCGGCTGCGGCCCGTCGATGCCGCGCCGCCGGCCTGCTCGATGAGCATCGCCATCGGATTGGCCTCGTACAGCAGACGCAGCCGGGGCGCTTGAACGGAATCTTTGGTGTCGTGCGGATACATGAACAGTCCGCCTCGAATCAGGATCCGATGAACCTCCGCCACCAAGGAGGCGATCCAGCGCATATTGAAATCCTTGCCGCGTGTTCCGCCGCGCCCCGCCAGGCACTCCGTGACATAGCGCTTGACCGGCGGCTCCCAAAATCTCTCGTTGGAGGCGTTGATGGCGAATTCGCTCGCCTCGGCGGGAATGCTCATGTGAGGATGGGTCAGGATGAATTCGCCGAAGCCGCGATCCAGGGTGAAGCCGTGAACGCCGCGGCCCACGGTCAGAACCAGCATCGTGGTTGCGCCGTAAATCGCGTACCCTGAGCACAACTGGCGCGAACCAGGCTGCAGAAAATCCTCCGCAGCCGCCGGCACCATGCCGCGCGGCGCCTTCAGAACCGAGAATATGCTGCCCACCGGCGCGTTGATATCGATGTTGCTCGAGCCGTCCAGCGGATCGAACGCGAGCAGGTACTTGCCGAGGGGGTAGGGCGGCGGAATCTGGTAGGGCGCCTCGAGGTGTTCGGAGACCATTCCGGCAAGATGACCGCCGTATTCGCTGGTGCGTAAGAAGATATCATTGGAGACGCCATCCAATTCCAACGACCTCTGCGATCCGGCCAGTGCGCCGCTGCCGACGATGAAGCTGATGCGTTTGCACGCCAGCCGGACGTAGTTGAGCAACGCGGTAAAATCGCCGGTGGCGTCTGGAAACCGGCGCTGCTCCTCGATCATGAATTCGGTGATGGTCATCTCTCGAGCGCTCATCCTCCCCCCCAAGCCATCGCTATTGGTATTCCCGTTCGGTATTCAATTGTTCGTCGATCTCCCGGATGCCGAGCAGGCTCAGGGACGGCAGCACCAGATCCGCCGCGGAGAAATTCTGCGCGCGGGTCCAGAAGCTCGGTGTCACCACGGTATAGAGGCCGGCGGCCTTTGCAGCCATGAGTCCGTTGCACGAGTCCTCGATCGCCGCGCATTCCCGGGCGGAGCGCGCCAGTTCGCGCAGCACGAAGCGGTAAATCTCGGGCGCGGGCTTCTTGTGCCGGACCTGATCGCCTGCGCCCACCACGGCGAAACGCTGTATGGCGTACCGTCCCAGAGTCGCCCGCAGGAGGATTTCAATGTTCGCAAGTGTGGTGGTGGACGCGATCGCCAACTGCACATTTGCAGACGCCGCCTCGTCGATCAATTGCGCGACTCCCTCGCGCAAGCTTACCTGGCCGGCCGCGACCATCGATGCGTAGAAGTCGGTCTTGGTGGCGTGAATCGAGGCGATGCGGCCCCTCAGCGCCTGCCGTTCGGCCAGGCCAAGCGGCAGCGAGTCGATATAGGCCGCGAGCCGTTCCTTGCCGCCGGTTGTCGACAGCAGGTGCGCATACCGGGGCTTGCTCCAATTCCAATCCAACCCATGCTGCCGAAAGGCTTCATTGAACGCGCGGCGATGCGCCTCTTCGGTATCTGCGAGCGTCCCGTCAACGTCGAATATCAGCGCCTTCAAATTCATGCGAACACCCGGCTGGCGCGCAGGTCCTCGCCTTCGATGGTCATGAGTTCATCGCGCGTCAGCCGCCTGCCGTGTTGCGCGAACAGGCGGTTGGCCTGGCGCAATCGCGCGCGATCGAGAGCATTGCGAATCGAGCGGGCATTCGCGAAGTGGGGTTGCTGCATTCGCAGCGGAATGTAATCGCGCAGTGCAGCCGCGCCGGAATCGCTGAGCCGGTACTGCATGTCCTTGAGCATGCGCTGCGCAATCTCCTCCAATTCCGGCGCCAGATAATCCGGAAAGGCAAGGTGGTGCGCGATCCGCGACGACAGTCCGGGGTTGGATCGGAAAAAGGTCTCCATGCGGTCGCCGTAACCGGCGAGGATCACGACCAGATCGTCGCGCTGATTCTCCATGACCTGCAGCAAAATCTCGATCGCCTCCTGGCCGTAGTCGCGTTCGTTCTCCGGCCGGTAGAGGTAGTAGGCCTCGTCGATGAACAGCACGCCGCCCATGGCCTTTTTCAGAATTTCCTTGGTCTTGGGTGCAGTGTGGCCGATGTACTGACCAACCAGGTCGTCGCGCGTAACGGCAATCAAGTGCCCTTTGCGCACATAACCCAATCGATGCAGGATTTGCGCCATGCGCAGGGCCACCGTGGTCTTGCCCGTACCCGGATTTCCGGTGAAGGACATGTGCAGCGACGGTGATCCGCCGCTCAATCCGAGCTGCTTGCGCGCGCGTTCCACCAGCAGCAGCGCGGCAATATCGCGAATGCGCGCCTTGACGGGCTTGAGCCCGATGAGTTCGCGATCCAGTTCATCGAGCACCTCGTTGACGTGCGAGTCCGCCGACAGTGCGCTCAAATCGACGCTCTCGCCCTCGGCACAGCCGTGTGCCGAGGCGCCGTCGCTGCGATGAGCGGCCGCGCTGCTCATTCGTAGCGTCGTCCTTCGGGAAGCTGCGCGGCATAGCTTTCGAGGGTGTACTGGATCTGGCGGCCGCCCACTTCGTGGCGCTTGAGCAAGAAACCGGGTTCGTGGCGCGGCCTGTTGACGATGAACGACAGCCGCGTGGTTTCGAATCCGCGGGTTGCGTCAAAGGCATTGACGCGAATGTAGGTTTGCGGATGGGCCTTGCGGCAGGCCAGCACCTCCGTCATTGCTCCCGTGCCGCTTCGCAGGTCGAAGAGGGGATTGCCCCACATTTCCCAGTAGCAGTTGCGCGGGTGAGGATCATCGGTGTATTCGACGCCGATTGCCCAACCCTGCGCCAATGCGTAGTCGATTTGAGCGCGGATTTCCGCGTCGCTCAAATCCGGCAGAAATGAAAAAGTACCCTGAGTGATGCGCATTCTTCCCCCTACGCGGTGGTCGCCGTGGGCACGAAATCCGCGGTGTCGGTCGATTGATAGTTGAAGGTGACGTCCTTCCAGGTTTGCAGCGCTGCGCGCAGCGGCGAGCACCAGCGCGCGGCTTCCTCGAGGATCTGCGGGCCCTCCTGCCAGATGTCGCGGCCTTCGTTGCGCGCCTTGATCATCACCTCCAGGGCCACCCGATTCGCCGTCGCACCGGCCTGGATGCCGTGCGGATGACCGATGGTGCCGCCGCCAAACTGCAGAATGACATCCTCGCCCAGATAGGTGATCAGCTGGTGCATCTGGCCGGCATGAATGCCGCCCGAGGCCACCGGCATGAGCTTGCGCAGGCCGGCCCAATCCTGATCGAAAAACACGCCCTGCTCGAGATTTTGATGTGTAAAGCTATCTCTACATATGGAGTATATCCCCTTGATAACATTGGGATCACCCTCCAGCTTTCCAACCACGGTGCCGGCGTGGATGTGATCCACCCCGGCCATACGCATCCATTTGGCGATGACCCGGAAAGAAACACCGTGGGTCTTTTGACGAGTGTAGGTGCCGTGTCCAGCACGATGAAGATGCAGGATCATGTCATTGCGACGTGCCCACTTGGCCATGGATTGAATGGCCGTGTAGCCGATCACCAAATCGATCATGACGATGCACGAACCCAATTGCTTGGCGAAGTCGGCCCGCTCGTACATATCTTCCATGGTGGCGGCGGTCACATTCAAATAGTGACCTTTCACTTCGCCGGTGGCAGCGGCGGCCTTGTTGACCGCTTCCATGCAGTACAGGAACCGATCGCGCCAATGCATGAATGGTTGCGAATTGATGTTCTCATCATCCTTGACGAAATCGAGACCGCCTTTGAGTGCTTCGTACACGACCCGGCCGTAGTTCTTGGATGACAGTCCGAGCTTCGGCTTGGTGGTCGCACCGAGCAGGGGGCGGCCAAACTTATCGAGCCGCTCGCGTTCCGCAACGATGCCCGTGGGCGGTCCCTGAAAGGTCTTCAAGTAGGCCACGGGCATGCGCATGTCCTCGAGACGCAGTGCCTTCAAGGGCTTGAAGCCGAAGACATTGCCGATGATCGAAGCGGTCAGGTTGGCGATGGATCCTTCTTCAAATAAATCAATATCGTAAGCAATATAGCTAAAGTATTGCCCCGGTGATCCGGGTACCGGCTCGACGCGGTACGCCTTGGCCCGATAGGCCTCGCACGCGGTCAGGCGGTCGGTCCACACCACGGTCCAAGTGGCGGTGGAGGATTCGCCGGCCACCGCGGCCGCCGCTTCGATGGGATCCACGCCGTCTTGAGGCGAAATCCGAAATACCGCGATCACATCGGTTTCCTTGGGCGCGTAATCCGCGTCCCAGTAGCCCATCTGGGCATACGGCATGACGCCGGATTTGTATCGTTCGGCTTGAGTCACCATCACGGCTCCTTCGTGGCTTGTCCCCTGGTGGAGAAAACTGTACGCAAGTGATTGCATAAGTGATAATCAATATTACTGTGCGGTCATATAATATTTACCTTATGTAAGGGGAGAGGCCTTCCATGTCGTTGCAGCATGTATCCCTGCGTCAATTGCGCGTATTCGAGGCGGCGGCCACGCTGCACTCGTTCTCCAAGACCGCCGAATTGCTGCACCTCACCCAACCGGGTGTATCGATGCACATCAAGGAACTGGAGTCACATGCGGGACTGCCGCTGTTCGAGCGGCTCGGCAGGAAGCTGTTCATCACCGAGGCGGGGCAGGAACTTCTGACCCGGGCGCGCGAACTCCTGCGCTCGCTCAAGGATGCCGAGGACGTGCTGGATGGACTCAAGGGGCTGCGCCGCGGACGAATCACCCTTGCGGTGGTCAGCACTGCCAAATACTTCGTGCCGCGCCTGCTGGCGCGATTCGGCAAGAATCATCCGCAGCTCGACATTCGTTTGACGGTGAACAATCGCGACTCAGTCATCGAGCAGCTCATTGCCAACGAGGTCGACCTGGCCATCATGGGACGCTCGCCGCAATCTCTGGACACCTTGGCAGCGCCGTTTGCGCAAAATCCCCACGTCATCATCGCCGCCCACGACCACCCGTTGGCAAGGCGGCGCAAGATCCCGGTGGAATCTCTGGCGCAGGAAACCTTCATCGTGCGCGAACCGGGTTCTGGCACGCGCCTGGCAATGCAGAAGTTTTTCGAGGATCAGGATGTCGCGTGCCGGATCGGCATGGAAATGGCGAGCAATGAGACCATCAAACAGGCGGTCATGGCCGGCATGGGCGTGAGTTTTCTGTCGCGCCATACCCTCGACCTGGAATTGCAGACTCAACGGCTGGCGATCTTGGATGTGCGCGGCACCCCGGTCCTTCGGCAGTGGCATGTGGCGCATCTGGCGAAGAAGCGATTGTCGCCGACCGCCGCGGCATTCAGAGAATTTGTGCTGGAGCACGGCCGCGGACTGCTGCGCGCAAAGGCCGCGCCGCCGTCCGAACGCCGGCCTCAGTGAGCCTGGGGGCGCTTGAGCAGTTCGCCTCGATCGACTGAGCGCACGTTCAAATGCAGCCGGGTGCCGCCGCGGATCGCCGTCAGGGGAACTCCCGTGCCGGCCGGCCCGACGGCCCACAGGCGTCGATAGAAGTCGGGCAGGGTGGCGATCCCATGTTGCGCCACGTGGCTGATGAGATCGCCCTCGCGAATATCTGCCAGGTGCGCGGGACTGCCCTCCGCCACCCCCGTCACATAAACTTTGCCGGTCATTTCGACCGCGTAGACGCCGAGCCACGGCCGCGGTTGGCGCAATGCGCGGCCGCGCGTGGTCAAATCCGCGAGAATGGGTTTGAGCAAATCAATGGGCACGAACATGTTGGCATTGATTTCCTGACCCTCAGTCACTTCGCGCACCAGCAGAGAGCCGACGCCCACCAGAGTGCCGCGGCTGTCGATCAAGGCGGCGCCGGACCAATGAGGATGGGCCGGTGTGGCGAAGATGGCATCCTCCAACAGATACTCCCAGGCACCGGCAAACTCGCGCCGTGCAAAAATCTCCACCGGCTGCGGCTCGCCGAATTCGGGAGAACCCACCACAAAGGCCGCATCGCCCACGGCGAGTTCAGCCGAGGAACCGAAAGGGACGGGCTCGATGTCCGCTTTCTCCAGCGGCAGCACCAACCCGAAACCCGTTACTTGATCGTAGGCCAGAGGGTGGGCCGCCAGTTCGCGCCCATCCGGGGTGGTCAGCCACACATCGGCAGCCTCCGTCACCAGGTAGCCGATGGTGAGAATCAATCCGTCGGCGTTGATGACCACGCCGTTGCCGGTGCGCTGGGATCCCAATATGCCGGCCGTGAATGCATCGTCCGGTACCTCCGCCCGCAGTTTCACCACGGATCGGCTGATACCCTCCAAATCGAGCCCTGACATTGCAAGCTCCTCGATTCAATGAAATGTCGCATCACACCAGCGAAAACCCAAACTGCGCCAGGTACCACTGCTGAAACGTCACAACCCGGCGTTCGTGCTCCGAATAGCGTCCCGGTCGATAGTGTTTCGACAAGATCCCCGACTGATTGTTCTCCGTGATCTCCTTATCCTGTTTCGTGGTCTCGTCCCAGCCCCAAATCATTCGCTTGATATCGACGTCCGATGCCTTGGCGTCGACCAGCCAATAAAGGTCCACATCGGTGTGCATGGTGCTACGTGGCGTGAACAGAAACAACACCGCAAAATCGTTGGTCGCCACCAGCTGCGTGAAGGGGCTGAACGACAGGTACATGCGTCCCTGGTCGAAGCCCAGGCGCTTGCCCATCAGGGAGGAGGCAGGTCTGCCGTCCTGAGTCTCGCTCTCGAAGCCCTCACGAATCGTCCTCTGCAGGAGCAGCCTCAGGTGGGATGATTCCGGACCGTCGTCGACGGTGCCGATGGGGCGCCCGAGGGCGGCGGCCCGCGCTTCCCATGCCCTCACGGTCGGGAGATATTTCTGCACTGCATCGGCGGGCCCGGAACTCGGCCCGGCACCGAAGGCGATGAGCGCCTCGGGAGGATGCATGGAGCAGAATTCCGGATGCGCCGGCGCACAGTGGTAACACTCGACGAAATTCTCGACGATCAACTTCCAATTGGCGGCGGTGGGATAGGACTGGGAGTGGGCGATTTTCGCGTCTGCGAAACCATGGAAGTCCAGGTAGGGCGCGAGATCCGCAAAAGCGGCGTCGAAGTCCACCGGCTCCTGATCCGACAAATTGATGAAAATAAAGCCGTGGAATACCCGCACATGGCAACGCTGCAGGCCGTTGTCCTGCTTCGAAAAGTCCGCCGGCATCAAGCGCGCGGCGAGCAGGGCTCCGTCGAGTCCGTAGCTCCACGCATGATAGCCGCAGGTGAGGCGCGCGACGCGTCCTTGCGGCTTGGTGCAAATCAGCGAGCCCCGATGCCGGCAGACGTTGTAGAACGCGTTGATGGTCGATGCATCGCTGCGCACGATGATGATGGACTCATCGCCGATCTTGAACAGGAAGTAATCGCCCTTGTTGCGCACCCGGTCGGCGTGACCGGCCACGATCCATTTGCGGCCCACGACCTGTTCCATGTCCGCCGCAAACACGGCGTCGTCGCAATAGAATCGACGGTCCAGGCTGTAGCCCAACTTGGTGCCCGCGGCCAGGTGCGTGAAGAGACTATCGTCGGTGTTCATCGTTTGATTCTCTCGTTCATCGGGTCATACAGAGGGCGCACAGAGGCCGTGGCCGCACAGCGCACGCCGGCCACCTCTATTTCGTAGGCATCAGGATCGATGGCTCCCACCGCGGCCCCGGCAGCCGTGACGTAACCCAGGCCCACGGCCGCGCCCAAGGTATGGCCGTACATGCCGGATCGAATGAAGCCGACCAGCGAGCCGCCCTGCCAGATGGGTTCGTTGTGGTACAGCAAGGGTTCGGGTGAACGCAGGACGAATTGCACCAGTCGCTTGCGGCATCCGGTTTGCCTTTGTCGCAGCAGCGCCTCGCGGCCGATGAAGCCGCCGGGTTTGTCCCATTTGACCGCGAAGCCGAGGCCCGCTTCGAGCGGCGTGTCCTCATCGGTGATGTCGTGGCCCCAGTGCCGATAGGCCTTTTCGATGCGCAATGAGTTCAGCGCATGATAGCCCGCGTGCGTGAGTCCGAACCGGGCCCCCGCGCCCGCCAGCTCGTCGTACACGCCTTGCATGAACTCGCTCGGCACGTAGAGCTCCCAACCCAATTCGCCCACATAGGTGATGCGCGAGGCGCGCACCAGGGCAAGTCCCAGCTCGATCACCTGGCTGCTGGCGAAAGGGAAGGCCGCGTCCGATAGGTCGTTCGGCGTGAGCGATTGCAGGAACTCCCGAGAGCGGGGCCCCATGATCGACAAGACCCCCATTCCCGAGGTCACATTGGTCAACACGCAATGCGCGCCGGGATCGATGCGCCGCTGCAGCCACTGGAAATCCTTGCTCTCGGTTTCCGCGCCGCCGACGATGAGGTATGCCGCCTCGCTCAACCGGGTCACGGTGAGATCCGCCTCGATCCCGCCGCGATCATTGAGCCACTGCGTATAGACTATCTTGCCCGGCGCGACGTCCACATCGTTGGCGCACACTCGATTGAGGACGCGCGTCGCGTCCGCACCTTCGAGCCGATACTTGGCGAAAGAGGACTGGTCGAACACGCCCACGGCATTGCGCACCGCGCGATGCTCGTTCGCGCTATGCTCGAACCAGTTCTGGCGGCCATAGCTGTACTCATAGCGGGGCGCCACGCCGGCTGGGGCGTACCAGTTCGGCCGTTCCCAGCCGAAGGCTTCGCCGAAGCACGCGCCGGCCGCAGCCAGACGGTCGTGCAAGGTCGATCTTCGCGCGCCGCGCGCGGTTTCGTATTGCCGGAAAGGCCAGTGCGTCGCGTACAGCAGACCCAGGCTCTCGGATACCCGGGCTTGCAGGTATTTTCGATTGATCTGGAACGGCATATTGCGCCGAACGTCGACTTCCCACAGATCCACGGGTGGGTGCCCGTCGCGGATCCATTCGGACACCACCTTGCCGATCCCACCGGCCGATTGCAGACCGATGGAATTGAGCCCGGCCGCCACGAAACAATTCTTCAGTTCCGTGGATTCCCCGAGGTGGTAGCGGACATCGGGCGTAAAGCTCTCAGGACCGCAAAAAAACTTTTGAATGCCGGCCTTTTCCAGGGCCGGAATCCGGCGCATCGCATCCAGCAGCACGGGCTCGAAATGACTGAAGTCGCCGCCGATTTCGCCGAAGCAGAAATCATCGGGTATTCCGCCGGCGCCCCAGGGGCGAGCCTGGGGTTCGAATGCGCCGACCAGCAATTTGCCGGCATCGTATTTGAAATAGCTGCAATGATCATAGTCGCGCAGCACCGGCATGTCGGGCGTGAGACCCGCTACGTCCTGGAACAATACGTAGTAATGCTCGCAGGCGTGCAGGGGTACGGTCACCCCGATTGCAGCGGCCAGATCGCGGGTCCACATGCCGCCGCACAGGACCACGTAGTCGGCGGCGATGCGTCCGCGATCCGTTTGCACGCCGCTGACGCGATTGCCGTCGTGATGGATGGCAGTGACCTTGAGGTCTTGAAAAATATGCGCGCCGCGATTGCGGGCGCCCTTGGCCAACGCCTGAGTGATATCGACCGCATTGGCGTAGCCATCGCTTGGAATATGAATGCCGCCGATCACATCGTCGAGATTGGCGAGCGGGTAGAGCGCGCGAATATCGGCCGGGCCAACCACGTTGACGGGCAAGCCGAACACCTTGGCCATGGACGCGTTGCGCTTGAGTTCTTCCATGCGCCCGGGGGTGGTCGCCAGGGATAGCGAACCGCATTGGCGATAACCCGTGGCTTGTCCGGTCTCGGACTCGAGGCCTCGGTACAACTCGCCGGTATAGCGCGCCAACTGAGTCATGTTGATGCTCTGGCGCAGTTGGCCGACGAGACCGGCGGCGTGCCAGGTCGTGCCGCTGGTCAATTGCTTGCGCTCCAAAAGAACGATGTCGTTCCACCCCAATTTGGTCAGGTGATAAGCGACCGAAACGCCGATGACCCCGCCGCCGACGATGACCACCCTTGCGCGCGTTGGAAGACCGATTGTCATTGGCTACGCCCTCATCCGCGCATTGTCCGGATCGAAAGCCGCGGCGCCGAGCACCGTCGCGGTGCAGCGTTCGCCCTGGATGAGCAGCTCGAGACGGCTGCCGGCCGCGGCGAATTGTGGATCGACACAGGCGAACGCCAGACTTTTGCGGACTCGATGGCCATAGGCGCCGGAGGTGACGACGCCGATGCAGCGGTCTGCAACGAGCACGGCCTCCCCGCCGCGCGCATCCGTGTCGGTCGCCGCGACCTCGGCGTAGACGATCTTGTACGGACGTGGCGCCGCTCCCAGCGTTGCCGCCTTGCCGGTAAATTCCGGCTTGTCGAATCGAATGAAGCGCTCCATGTCTGCTTCCAGCATGTTCAACTCATTGGTAAGTTCGCTGGACCAAGCCTTGTAGGCCTTCTCCATGCGCAGGGAGTTGACCGCGTACAGTCCGTAGTTTGCGATTCCCAATTTTCGGCCGCAGTCCCAAACGGCGTCGTACAGGGCTGGCAGGGATTCGATCGGCGGATGCAGTTCCCAGCCAAGTTCCCCCACATAGCTGACACGCAGCGCCCGCACCGCCTGTCCCGCAACGGTAATCTCCCGGCCCCGAAGCCATGGAAACGCCTGGTTGCCAAGATCTGCATCGGTCAGTTGCTGCAGCAGCTCGCGCGAACGCGGTCCGCTCAGCACCAGCACCCCGCGATCTTCGGTGACATTCGCGATGTGCACCGCCTCGCCGGGTAATACGCTCTGCGTCAGCCAATCCTGGTCGCGCAGCTCTGCGGCAGCCGCAGAGAGGGCGTAGAAGCGATCGTCGGCCAGCCGGGTGACGGTCATCTCACCTTGAATGCGCCCGCCGGGGGAGAGCAAATGCACCAGGGCGATGCCGCCGGTCTTGCGCGGTACTTGATTGGCGCAGACACGATTCAAAAACGCCTCGGCCCCGGCACCGCTGATGTCGTACTTGGCGAATCCCGTCAGATCGAGGATGCCGACGCGCTCGTGCACCGCCGCGACTTCGCCGGCCACCACCTCGAACACATTGTTCCGGCCATAGCCACACGTTTCGGCGCGGCCGTCGAGCGAGAACCACTTCGGGCGCTCCCAGCCGAAGGTCTCGGTGTGCACGCACCCCTGGTCGCGCAACCGGTCGTGCAGCGGGCTCATTTTGCGCGGGCGTCCGTCCATCTCCTCCTCGCCGGGTCTGCGCGTGGTGAACGTCAATCGATAGTCCAAAAATACCTTGTCGCGCACGTACCCCGCGTCGGCAAATCCGCCGAAACGCCGCGGGTCGAATTCCGTCATGTTGATTTCGGCGTCGCCGTGCAGCATCCATTGCGCGAGATACTTGCCGCAGCCGCCGCCCTGAGCGATCCCGAACGAGGTGCCGCAACACATCCAGAAATTCCGCAAGCCGGCGGCAGGGCCGAGCAGCGGGGCGCCGTCGGGCGTGTGCGGTATCGCGCCGTTGATGACGCGCCGGATTCCCACCTCGCCGAAAATCGGCATGCGCTCGATAGCCCGCTCGAGCCAGGGCGCGATGCGGTCCAAGTCGTCCGCAAACAATTCGTTCGAAGATTCCCATTCGGGAAACCCACGCGGGGCCCAGGCTTCCTGCAATCCCGTGCTCTCGTAGACGCCCATCAGGCCGGATTTCTGTTCCTGCCGGAAATAGCCGGAAGTGTAGGAATCGCGCATCACCGGTATCTCCGCGCTTCGCTCGGTGAACGCCGGAATGGGATGGGTTACCACGTAGTGATGCTGCATGTTGGTGATGGGTGCATCGGCGCCGACCATGGCGGCGACCTGGCGCGCGTAACAGCCCGCGGCATTGACCACCATCTCTGCGATGATGCTGCCCTGCTCGGTGAACACCTCCCATTCACCGCCGGTACGCCGGCGAATATCGAGAACTCGATTGTGACGAACGACGGTCGCGCCCAAATCCCGTGCCGCCTTGGCCAGTGCATTGCAGAGGCCGGACGGGTCGCCGTGGCCATCATCGCGGGTCCAGGCGGCGGCGATCACCTTGTCGGTCGTCAAAAAGGGATTCAGACGTTTGATTTCATCGAGCCCAACGATGTCCATGCTGAAGCCGATGCTCTTGGAATAACCATGAATGAACTTGAGCCAGGCGAGCTCGTCCTTGTTGTTCGCCAGCCGCAGGCCGCCGCACGGGTGCCAGCTCACGTATTGCCCGGTCAGCGATTCAAGTTTTGGATACAGCGTGTTGCTGTAAGCGTGGATTTTCGCCAGGTTGTAGCTGCCGGTGATGCTGGGGCATTGGCCTGCGGCATGCCAGGTCGAGCCCGAGGTGAGCTCGCCTTTTTCGATCAACACCGTGTCGGAGCAGCCCTCGAGCGCGAGGTGATAGAGCAGGCTTGCGCCCATCATGCCGCCGCCGACCACCACCACCCGTGCGCTTGTTTTCATTGAATGCTGTCATTGGCCTGCAGGTTTGCCCACAATAAATTGATCGTTGGTCAGCATACAACCGAATATTTTGGTACCTTTGGCCCTAATTTTTTGCTCGGGGGTCCCGTGTCGCAGATTCGCCCCGTCATTGGTCTGCCGACTCTGACCTGGCTGCGGTCATTCGAGGCGGCCGCGCGCACCTCCAGCTTTACCGCGGCAGCCACGGAGCTGAACCTGACGTCAGGCGCGATCAGCTATCAAATCCGGGCGCTGGAAGCGCATCTGGGGTTTGCGCTGTTCGAACGCCGGCCGCGCGGCGTCAAGTTGACCCCCATGGGGGTGGCCTATCTGCCGCCGGTTCGCAAGGCATTCGAGGAGCTCGCGGATTCCACCGTGGGGCTGTTCGGCGGTTCTGAACGCGTTCAGATCACCGTGCAGGCGCCGGTGTCGCTGGCCGCGCTGTGGCTCGCGCCCAAGCTGCCGGCGTTCAACCGGATCCATGGCTCCATCGACGTGCGCCTCTCGTCGGTGATTTGGGACAACCCGGCGCCGGACGACGCGACCGATTTGGAGATTCGCTATGGCACCGGACACTGGCACGGCTACCGCTCCGAGCGATTGATGAACCAGAACATCCTGCCGGTATGCAGTCCCGCCTTGTTGCGGGGCATTCGGCACAGCGGCGCCGTTGCCGCCACTGTGATGCAAAGTCCGATTCACATCCGGAGCTATGAGAATCACTGGCTGAAGGTGAGGCAGACGCTGGCGCTGGCGAATGTGCCGCCGAGCGCCGGCCTCACGGTCGACACCACGATTGCCGCATTGGAACTCGCGGCAGCCGGAGCCGGGGTCGCACTCGCGCACGGCATTTTTCTGACGGCCTATGTTGCGACGGGCAGGCTGGTGCATGCGCTTCCCCACGAGTTTCCCGACGACTTCTCCTACTTTGTCGTCACCCCGGAACGCCCGCAGCGAATACGCCGCGAAATTCAGCTATTTCGCGATTGGCTGGTCGCGACAGCCTCGAGCACGGGTGAGTTGTAAATGTTACTAAGAATCGTTCGCGCTCGATCGCACTATTAATTTTTATTTATGACAAATTATGCGAGAAAAGCGGGAAAATGCTCCCACTCATTCACCAAAGGAGGGTCGCGATGCAAAGCAAGATTTCACGGCGAGCGATGGTCAAGGGCGGACTGATTGCGGGTGCATTCATTCCAGCCATGGGGCTCATCGCCAATACCTCCACGGCCGCCGCACTTCCGCCGCTCGATCCGAAGGATCCCACGGCGCAGGCCCTGGGCTTCGTGACCGACGCCACCAAGGTCGACGCCAAGGCGAATGCCACGTACAAGCCCGATCAGAAATGCTCCACTTGTGCGCAGTACCAGGGCAAGGCGAGCGATGCCACCGCCGGGTGCAATATCTTCGCGGGCAAGAGCGTGCCGGCCGCCGGTTGGTGCAAGGTCTGGGCGCAAAAACCCGCCTAGCGCACGACTTCCCCTAAGCCGGGCGCGACCAAGATCACGGCGCGGCGCAGTGATTTGCATCACTGTGCGCGCATGTGGCGCCATCCTGTGCTCAAAGCAGGTTTACTGGTCTATATCGGCTGGGGAGCCTGGAATTGGTACGAGGATCGCCCGGTTCATCCGCCCGACGGCATCCTGGCTGCGAGCGAGCCGCAGCAAACCGATCTGACGAGCGGCGACAAACTGCAGGTTGGCCGCTGGACCTTGACCATGCGCGCCCACTACCAGGTGACGGCCCGCATTCTGTCGCGCGAGCGATATCACTTCGATGCGCTGGCGGACCTGGTTCCGGAGGATCTGGCGCTCGGCTGGGGACCCATGTCGGACAGCCGGGTTCTGCGCTCGATCGACATTACGCAATCGAATCGATTTTACTACTGGCGCATACCCGCCGGCTCGCCGCTGGCCTTGAATTCGATCATCACCCATTCGGACAATACGCACGTCATTCCGCGCACTCCGCTGGTAAGAGCACTGCTGTCGCGGCTGCGCCCCGGCCAGGTGGTCACCTTGAGCGGCGAGCTGGTGGACGGCCTGCGAAACGACGGTGTGTGGATCAAGACCTCGATGGTGCGCAACGACACCGGAGCGGGGGCCTGTGAAGTACTGTTGGTGGACGACGTTTCGCAAATCAACTGAATGTGCCGGATTGCCCTTCGAGCCGCAGGGCTCCTGGTGAGGCGCCGGCCAACTGCCGCTCCAGACGGCCCAGGGTCTGCATCGCCGGCAGGCATTGCGCAAGGCTGGCATTCGGTTCGCGCGACTCGCGAATGGCAGCAAAGAATTCCCGGTCCTGAAGCTCGATGCCGTTCATCGACACATCGACTTTCGATACGTCGATGGGATTGTTTTTGCCGTCCACCAACTCATCGTAGCGCGCAATATAGGTTCCGTTATCGCAGATGTAGCGGAAGAATGTGCCCAGCGGTCCCTCGTTGTTGAACGAGAGAGAGAGGGTGCAGATGGCGTCGGTCGTCACTTTCAGTCCGATGCTCATATCCATGGCGATGCCGAGGACGGGATGTTTCGGCCCTTCCAAGGCATAGGCCTGAGCGATGTTCTCCCCGGTTTGATAAGCGAACAGATCGACCGTGTGGCAGGCGTGATGCCACAGCAAGTGATCGGTCCAGCTGCGCGGTTTGCCGAGCGCGTTGGTGTTGGTACGCCGGAAGAAATAGGTCTGCACATCCATCTGCAGGATCTTGAGTTCGCCCGCGAGTATGCGATTGTGGATCCATTGATGGCTGGGATTGAAGCGGCGCGTATGGCCGGCCATGGCGACTACGCCGGTTTCTTTTTGCACGCGCACCAAGCGCTCGGAGTCCGCAGCAGAATCGGCCATCGGGATCTCAATCATGACGTGCTTGCCGGCACGCATGCATTGTTCACCCTGCGCGGCATGCATTTGCGTGGGCGTGGTCAGGATCACGGCGTCGAGTCCCGGCTGGGCCAGGCTTTCCGCAAGATTTGCGGTCCAATGCGGGATTTTCCACTGCTGCGCCACCGCGCGCGCCGATTCCATGTTCGATCCGGCCAGGGATATGACTTCGATTCCGGGAATCTTCGCCATGGCCTCCAGGTGTTTGATGCCGAACGCACCGTGGCCGGCGAGACAGACTTTCATGGTCATGTGGGAGCCTCTGCGGAACAAATCTCTCGGCGCACGATGTCGCGGATGACATGAATGGCCTTGCGCATCAAGGGACTCTTCGGGCGCTGTGCCGAAGTCGCCAGGGACAGCGAAGTCTTGAGCGTGGGCGCGACGATGGGCTTGACCATCACTTCATCGCTCCAGGGAGTGGATCGTACCGCGTTCAGCGGCAGTACGCCGAAGCCATGGCCCTGGCGCACCAGGTCGATCACCGCGGGAATGCATTCGATTTCATGCGCCACCCGGATCTTGCGGTCGACCCCGGCCAGCGCATTCTCCACCGACATGCGGATGGAGTGCGGGCGGCTCGGAATGATGAGTGGATAATCGGCAAGGTCCGCGAGCGTGATGGACTTGCGTGCCTTGCGGACCGCGTTGGCCGCGCGCGGCGCGATGAGAAACAGCTGATCATCGAGCAGAGGTTGGATATCCAAGCTGGGCGAGTCGGGCGCGTTATAGACCAGGGCGCAATCGACGCGGCCGACGTTCAACCACTCGAGCATGTAGGCCGACAGCCCTTCGACCGTGGCCAGACTGGCATTGGGCAGTTGGTGAGCGAAGGCCTTGACCAAGGGAACGGTGACGCTGCGCCCCAGACTGGGCGGCAAACCCAGCACGAGATGGCCGGAATCCCCGTTTCTCTGCTCTTCGAGTTCCTGACGGGCGCGCCCCACTTGCAGCAATATCCCGCGCGTATGTTCCAGCAGCCGCGTGCCGGCATGGGTCAGTACGACGCCCCGGCCATTGCGGTCAAACAAATTCTGGCCGAGTTCGGCCTCCAGCTGCCGCACCTGGCGGCTCAGCGCCGGCTGCACCACGGAGAGGAATGAGGCGGCACGGGTGAAGCTGCCGAGTTCCGCGACGTGGCGGAAATACTCGAGCTGTTTCAAATCCATGCGCAACCCGCGGAGCTATTCTCAATTGCTATAACAGGTATGTTCACCATTCCTTGATAGTATACGTGATCTATGCAGCGATCTATTCCTTGTCTGTTCATGCGCGGCGGCACCTCGCGCGGGCCGTTTTTTCTCGACAGCGATTTGCCCAAGGACGTGACGCAACGCGACGCGCTGCTTCTGGCGGTGATGGGGTCGCCGGATGTGCGCCAGATCGACGGACTGGGCGGCGCCGATCCCTTGACCAGCAAGGTCGGAATCATTCGCCGCGGCGAAAGCCCCGGCGTTGATTTGGAATTCCTGTTCGCCCAGGTATCCGTCAAGGAGGCGCGCGTCGATACCACCCCGAATTGCGGCAATATGCTCGCGGCGGTCGCACCCTTCGGGCTCGAGACCGGCCTGGTGAAGGCCGCCGGCGACATCACGACCTTAAGGGTATTGACGCGCAACACCGGAACCTTGAGCGACATCGAGGTGCGCACCCCCGGGGGTAAAGTCGAGTACTCGGGCGAGGCGCGAATCGACGGCGTACCGGGCACGGCGGCGCCGATCAATATCAGCTTTCTGGAGACGGCGGGTTCGGTCTGCGGTTCGCTGCTGCCCACCGGCCATCTGGTCGATCGCTTCGACGGCATCGATGTCACGTGCATCGACAATGGCATGCCCGTGGTGGTCATGGCCGCCGAGGCGCTCGGCGTGACCGGCTATGAGTCCCGTGATGAATTGAACGCCAACGCCGCGCTCAAGCACAAGATCGAATCGATCCGCCTCCAGGCGGGTCCTGCCATGAATCTGGGCGACGTGCTCAAGAAGGTTGTGCCCAAGATGTGCTTGGTGGCCCAGCCAAGGTCGGGCGGACATATATGCACCCGGACCTTCATTCCGCATGACTGTCACTCCGCAGTCGGGGTCTTGGGCGCCGTCACCGTGGCCACCGCCGCGGTCATGCCGGGCAGTGTCGCAAATCGCTGTGCCAGGGTGCCGCCCGGTCTCTCCAAGACCTTGTCGGTGGAACATCCCAGCGGTGAATTCAGCGTGGTGCTGAGCATGAATCCGGCAAATCCGTCGCAGGTGTTGCGCGCGGCGCTATTGCGCACGGCGCGGCTCATCATGCGCGGCGAAGTTTTCGTTCCACAAGAGCATTGAGCCGAAAGGGTGAATTCATGATCGGACAATCCGGAATAGCGGTGCGGCAGGTGACTCGCGCGGACGCGGCCAGCGTCGCACAGTTGGCGAAATTCGGCGTTGCCACCGTTCACGAGGCGATGGGCCGGGTCGGCCTGTTGGACACCTACATGCGTCCGATTTATCCGGGAGCCAAGGCCTGCGGGACGGCGGTCACCATCCTGGCGCATCCCGGCGACAACTGGATGCTGCATGTCGCGGCCGAGATGCTGCAGCCGGGTGATGTGGCGATACTCGGGACCTCCTCCGCCAACACGGACGGAATGTTCGGCGACTTGCTCGCAACTTCGTTCCGCGCGCGCGGCGCAGTCGGCCTGGTGATCGATGCGGGTTGCCGGGATACGGCAGAACTGCGCGACATGGAGTTTCCCGTCTGGTCGAAAACCGTCAATGCCAAAGGCACGGTGAAAGCCACCGTCGGATCCGTCAATACTCCCATCATCTGCGCCGGTGCCTTGGTGCACCCGGGCGATGTGGTGCTCGCGGATGACGATGGGGTGGTGATCGTCCCCAAGCTGCAAGCCGCACGGGTTGCCGCCGCGGCCGCGGCGCGCGAAACCAAGGAGACGGGAACGCGCAGGCGTCTCGCGGCGGGCGAGTTGGGGCTCGATGTGTATGGCATGCGCGAGCCTCTGGCCAAGGCTGGGCTCAAGTATTTCGACGATGAAGCCGCACTGCTGCGGGAAACTCAGAAATGAGCGCCGCCATCAATCCGCTCAAGGGTTGCCTGCCTCCCGACCCAAATCCCATCAAACCGTCCTTGAGCCTGCCGCCGGGCGCATGTGACGCGCACTGTCACGTGTTCGGTCCGGCGGCCAAATTTCCGTATGCACGGGACCGCAGTTATACGCCTCCGGATGCGCCGGTCGAGCACCTGCGTAAATTGCACCGTCATCTCGGCGTCTCGAGGGCGGTGATCGTCCACGCAAGTTGTCACGGAACGGATATGGCCGTGACCTTGGACGCGATTGCGTCGAGCGACGGCGCCTATCGAGGTGTCGCTTGCGTGCAAGACTCGGTGACGGACCATGAACTGCACCGCCTGCACGCCGGCGGCATTCGCGGCATTCGCTTCAATTTCGTGAAGCACTTGGGCGGCGTGCCGGATCTCGCAGTGTTTCGCCGCTTGGTGGCGCGGATCAAGCCCCTGGGATGGCATGTCGTGCTGCATTTCGATGCCGAGGACATCTTGACGCAGACCGATTTGCTGCGCCGAATCGACGTGCCCTTCATCATCGACCACATGGGCCGCGTCAAGGCGGCTGAAGGTCTCGACCAGCGGCCGTTTCAGCTGCTGCTGGACTTGTACGGAACCAACCCGCTGGCGTGGATCAAGGTCTGCGGTTCGGAACGAGTCTCGGTCGGCAAGCGCCCGTTTCGCGACGCCGTGCCGTTTGCCCGTGCCCTCATTGCCGTGGATTCGCAGCGCATCCTCTGGGGAACCGATTGGCCGCACCCGAACATCAGCAAGGACATGCCCAATGACGGCGAACTGGTCGATCTATTCGCGGAAATCTGTCCGGATCCGGCGATGCGGCAGCGCATTCTGGTCGACAACCCGACCCGCATGTACTGGGCGGACTAATTCCCTGAGGCAAGCACCATGATCATCGACTGCCATGGCCACTACACCACGGCGCCGGGCGCGCTGCAGAAATTTCGCGACGAGCAAATTGCCGCGCTGAAAACCGGCGTTGACGTTGCGCTGTTCTCGCAGACGAAGATCAGCGACGATGAGATTCGCGACAGCCTGGAGAATGCCCAGCTGAAACTGCAGCGGGCTCGCGGCACCGACCTGACGATCTTCTCGCCGCGCGCATCCGCCATGGCTCACCACGTCGGCAATGAAACGACCAGCCGCCGTTGGACCGAAAGCTGCAATGACCTGATCCATCGCGTCGTTTCCCTGTATCCGGGCAACTTCGTCGGGGTCTGTCAATTGCCGCAATCGCCGGCGGCTGCGCCGGTCAACAGCGCCGCAGAACTCGAGCGCTGCGTCAAGGAATTGGGATTCATCGGCTGCAATCTGAATCCGGATCCTTCCGGGGGCCACTGGACATCGCCGCCGCTGACCGATCGGCATTGGTATCCGCTATACGAAAAAATGGTGGAACTCGACGTGCCCGCGATGGTGCATGTCAGTTCCTCGTGCAACCCGAATTTTCATGCCACCGGTGCGCACTACATCAACGCCGACACCACCGCCTTCATGCAATTCCTGACCAGCGATCTGTTCGCCGACTTTCCAACACTCCGGTTCATCATCCCGCACGGCGGCGGTGCCGTTCCCTACCACTGGGGCCGGTACCGCGGGCTCGCCCAGGACCTGAAGCGGCCCTTGCTCCAGGATTACTTGCTGAAGAACGTCTTCTTCGATACCTGCGTCTATCACTTGCCGGGCATTGAACTCCTGCTCAAGGTCATTCCCGTCGACAACATCATTTTTGGATCCGAGATGGTGGGAGCGGTGCGCGGCATCGATCCGCAGACCGGTCAGTACTATGACGATACCAAGCGCTACCTGGACGCGCTCGATTTGAGCGACGCCGACCGCTACAAGATTTTCGAGGGCAATGCGCGCCGAGTGTTCCCCCGCCTTGACGCAGGATTGGCCGTCCGGCGCGCCTAGCGAGGCGTTTGCGCTCAGCGAGGCGTTTGGTAGACGATCTTGCCGCCCACCATGGTGGTGGTTACGCGGGTTTTGCCGATGGACTCGGGCGGGGCGCTGAAAATGTCCTGCGACAAGACGGCCAGGTCCGCCAGCTTGCCGACTTCCAGCGTGCCAATTTTGTCGTCGGCGAAAGCAGCATAGGC
Source organism: uncultured Gammaproteobacteria bacterium (assembly GCA_963811115.1). GTDB lineage: Bacteria > Pseudomonadota > Gammaproteobacteria > Steroidobacterales > Steroidobacteraceae > Bog-1198. Next base: position 931,643 of record CAWEQB010000010.1, on the reverse strand, counting down.
CGACCCTTTGGTATAAGCGCGCACGGCCTCGGCCACGGCGATCCGCTCCTCCGGCACATCGACTGCGCCGGTGACAGTTGCGCCGCCTTGGCCGGCGCCGTCAAGCGGTTCGCCCGCCACGTTGGCGGTGTCGGCGGACTTCCACGCCTGGCGCGTCACCGTCTGCTGGATGGAGACGAACGGGTCGGGGGGCCAGGTGCATGGCCAGTCGCTGCTGAAGGCCAGCGTGGCGCCGCTTTGCTGCAAGGAGTGCCAGCGATCGTAGGGTACCTGCGCGCCTGGATCGGCACTGCCGCTGTCCTCGCCGCAGCAGAAGGAAGGCTGCATATCCGCGATCACCCCGAGCCGCGCAAATCGCGGTATGTCCGCCGCGTCGATGAGATCGGCATGCTCGATGCGCAGCCGCCGATCGCGCGGGCCATGCGCTTGATCCAATCGTTCGTAAGTATCCAGGATCATGTGCACCGAATCGGCACGCAGCGCGTGCGTCATGATCTGGTAGCCGCGCGAATCGAGTTCCATGACCATCGACTCGTAGTCGCGCGCGTCATACACCAGCGGTGGAATCAGTCCGGTGCCGCCATCGGCGAAGAATTTCACCAGGTTCGCCGACACCCAGTCGTCGTGGTAGAGCTGCCGCGCATGCTCCAAATCCGCGAGGAAGGCGGGAGTGAGATGATGCTGCACGGCCACCGACCCAAAACTCGTTCGAGTGCGAACGGTGAGCGAGCCTCGGTCGCGCAAAGTGGCGTAGAGTTCGAGCTCGGCGAGATCGCCGGTGGCGTTGACCACGCTGGTGATGCCGAAACTGTTCAGAAAGTGTGCGGCGGCCTGCAGCATCGACAGCTTCTCCTCGAGCGGAACGCGTGCTGCCACCGCGCGGGCCGCGAGCTGCATGGCGGCCTCGAGCAGGATTCCACTGGGGTGGCCGCTGGCATTGCGGATCACGCCGCGCTCCTCGTCGTTGTCCGCAACCGGCCGGTCCGTGATGCCGGCCATGTGCATGGCGGCAGAGTTCAACCACAGCGCGTGTTCGGAGGTGTTGTGAACGACCACCGGCCGGTCCATCACTGCCCGATCCAGCAATTCATGAGTCGGAGTCGTGGGCGGCGCGGTGCTGAAATCGGCGCGTGCGAATAGAACGGCATCATGGGGATGCGCCGCGGCATAGGCTTTCAAGCGCTCGACCAGCAGTTCCGGTTTATCCGGCGTGATGCTGGCCTCCGGGGTGGACAGGTTCAAACCGTGCAGCGCGTATGCGCCGTACAGCATATGGGTGTGCGAATCCACGACTCCGGGAATGACCGTTTGTCCATGCAGGTCGACGACCTGGCTGCCGCTGTTCCGGTGTTTGAGGACCGCGGCATCGCTGCCGACGGCCTCGATGCGTGTCCCCTTCACCGCCAATGCGGTGGCCCAGGGGGCGCGGGGATTGCCGGTGTAGATATGTCCATGAATGAGCAGCGTCTCGCCCGCGATTGCCGCGCTCTGCCAAGCCAATGCCGCGATCACGGCAAAACGGGGCACCAGCCGGGTAATCCTCATGAAGTTCTCCCTGTCTCGGCGCCGCCGCCGTGCTCGATCTGTGTCAGCCACTCCCGCAGCGCCAGGGCGACCGCTTCGGGCCGTTCGAACGGCGCCATGTGGCCGGCCCCATGAATCTCGAATAACGTGGCGTGCGGGATACGGCGCCGCATGGTCTCGTGCTGCGAGACCGGCGACCAGGTATCCTCGCTGCCGCTCAGCAGCAAGGTGGGCACATCGATCGTCGGCAACACCGGCAGTGCATCCGGTCGATTGAGCAGGGCGTTGATTTGCCCGGCGTAAACATCCGGGGTTGAGCGCTCAACCATTGCCGTCAGGCGCGGCATGATGGCGGCAGTCCGCGGCCCCCCGGCCATCATCGGCGGCAGCCACTCCGCGGCCAGCGCCGACATGCCGTGCTCATAGGCCAGCCGCAATAGGCGGCCGCGGCTTTGCGGTTCGCCGTCGCGCACGGTGTGCACCCCGGTATTCAGCAGGGCGAGGCCCGACACCCGCAGACGCGCCGCGCGAAAGATCTCGAGCGCGACCCGCCCTCCCATGGAGTGACCAGCCAGCGCGAAGCGTTCGGGAGCTGTCGCGAGCACGTGCTCGGCCATCGCCGGAATGGAGGAAAAACCACGAAACGAAAAAACCGTTGCCTGCGCAACATCCTCCAGCCGCTCGGGAATGTCGGCCCAGACGGTTTCATCGCACAACAGGCCGGAGAGAAGCAGAAGAGGCTGTTTCAAAGGAGGCGCTCGTGATTTGTCGGTTGCCACTGTAGCATCGACAACGGTCCATTCGCGGGAGAGAATTTTGGCTCGCGACCTGCATCAAGCCGTGCGCGATGTTTGCCTCTGGCTGCCCGAAGCGGAGGAGTTCGTGTCGCACGGCGCACCCAATTTCGGAGTTCGCGGCAAGACCTTTGCCACCTACGCCGTCAATCATCACGGCGATGGCCGGGTCGCCTTGTGGCTCAATGCCGTCGAAGGCTCGCAAGAACTGCATGTGCGTGCCGAACCCGGGCATTTTTTCGTCCCACCGTATGTCGGGCCGCGCGGTTGGCTGGGAGTCGTGCTCGACCAGGGACTGGCCTGGCAACGGGTTGCGGCCCTGGTGCGCGAGGCCTATGAGAAGGTGGCCCCGGCGCAGCTGCGGTCGGCGCTGGGAAAGACTCCCATCTTCAAGCCACCCACAAAGAAACTATCGGCCGGCCAAATCGACCCCATGAAGTCGGCCCGCGCCTCCGCGGTGCTGAAAACCTTGCGCAAGGTCTGCCTGGGGCTGCCGGAATCGAGGGAAGATCGTCAGTTTGGCCACCCCGTCTGGCAGGCCGGCAAAAAAACCTTCGCCATGGCGCGTCACGACGGTGGGCGTCTCACGCTGTGCTTTTGGGTGGGGGTGGACCAACAAGGTCTGCTGACCGCAGACCCTCGATACCGGATCCCACCATACTTGGGCCACAACGGGTGGATTGCCCTTGACGTCAGTAGCCACTGCGACTGGGACGAGGTGGCAGGTCTGGTGCTGCAGAGCTACCGGCACTTCGCGCTGAAGCGGATGTTGCAGCAGTTGCCTCCGGCGTAACTGCTGTTCACTCGTGATCATGCCCATGGGTTTGATCATGCCCATGGTCGTGATCGTCGTGGTCGTGTCCGTGATGGTGTTGTTGATAGTCCGGGTCGTATTCGGCCGAGCGCACGAAGTAAACCGGCCGATTGCAGGCATTATATTCATGGCAGTGTTTGCGCCAGTTCTTCGCGTGTCCGGGCGGCACATGCAAGTAAACAGGTGCCAGCTGCACCGGCTGCGGCTCGATCACCATGGGCTGTGCGTATACCACCGGAGGCCGGGGCTCATTGCCGAATTGAACCTGACCATATACCCCGGGTGCCACTTCGCCGGAAAGGATGACGTGGAGATTCAAATCACCGGCGGCGCAGACACCGCTGCCCGCAAGCAGCACGGAAAATATCGAAGCTATGAACGACAGACGCATGTTGACTCCCAAGATTTGAGCGCAACTCGAGTCTGCTTGGCTTGCCCTTCTCACTCAAGATCGCAGCCCGTCGTGGATCGCCGACAGAGCTCCATACTGTGACGCAGTTCACCGGTCTGCCGCGGCATCCATGGCGAGCACGAGAGCGCCGAGTATGCCTGCGCGCTCGCCCAGCCCCGGCGCCACGATGTAGCGGTCGGCATCGACCAGGATTTCTCTGCGATCGATGTAGCCGCCGAGTCCGAGGCGCATGCGATCGCGAATCAGCGGCAACAGGCGCGACCCGGTCATGACGCCGCCACCCATGACGATGCGCAGCGGCGAGAGCGTCACCACCAGCTGTGCGCACAATTGACCGAGATAGTCCGCCTCGATTTGCCACTGCGCATGCCCGGGGTCGAGCTGCTGCAGCGACACTCCGGTGCGGGCGAGGATGGCCGGACCCGACGCCAACCCCTCCAGACAATCGCGATGAAATGGGCACAGCCCGGCGAACCCGTCGAGCGGGTGGCGCCGCGGGTAGATATGTCCAATTTCGGGATGCATGAGCCCGTGAATGGGCACGCCATCGATGACGATGCCGCCGCCAATACCGGTGCCGATGGTCAGGTATACGAGATTGTCGACGTTGCGCGCCGCTCCCCAGCGATGTTCGGCCAGAGCCGCTGCATTGACATCGGTATCGAAACCGATGGGACACCTGAACTCCCGCGCGAGCGCTCCGGCAATGTCGGTGCCGCTCCATCCTGCCTTGGGAGTCCGGCCAATGAAGCCGTATCGCGCCGAGGTCTTGTCAAGTTCCACGGGACCGAATGAGGCGACCCCGATCCCGGTAAGCGCGGCCTTGCCGGGTGTCTGACTTCTTCGATGCAGCCAAGCGCAGGTCGCGGCCAGGGTCGAGGTGGGGTCGGCGGTGGGAAATCGTTCTTGCTCGAGAATTTCGCCGCGCTCATTGCCGAGGGCAACGACGAACTTGGTGCCGCCGGCTTCGACGGCGCCAAAAACGGCGGGCGGGTGGCTCATGGCTGCGCAGCATAACGCATTAGATGTACTATGGGTCCGACGGCGAGCGATGCATGCACCCAGTTCCCGAAACTACATTGAATTCAGGCCCGAGCGCGGCGTGCCGCGCGATGATCGAGCGGCTGATCGGTTTCAACACTGTGTCGCGCGATTCCAATTTGGGATTGATCGAGTGGGTGCGCGACTATCTGCGGGATCTTGGCGCCGCTACCCGGCTGACGCACGATCACACCGGCAAGAAGGCGAATCTATTCGCAACGCTGGGCGACTCCAAAAAGCCCGGTTTGATACTTTCCGGGCACACCGACGTGGTGCCGGTTGACGGTCAGGACTGGGACACGGACCCGTTTCTGGCGGTCGAGCGGGACGGCAGACTATATGCCCGCGGCTCCGCGGACATGAAGGGATTCCTCGGCATCGTTCTGGCGCATGCGCCAAAATTCATTGCGGCCCTGAACGACAATCGCCTCGATGCTCCTCTGCACTATTCATTGAGCTACGACGAGGAGGTCGGCTGCATCGGAGTGCGCGGACTGATTCGCGATCTGGAGGAGAACCACATCCGACCGGCCGGCTGTGTCGTGGGCGAACCCACCTCCATGCAGCCCATCATTGCCCACAAGGGCACACATCGCTTTCGCTGCGCCGTTCGCGGACGCGAAGCGCACTCCAGTTACGTCACGCAAGGCGTGAACGCCATCGAGTACGCGGCGCGTCTGGTGGTCTTCATTAGGCAGATCGCCGACCGGCTCGCGCAGAGCGAAGTGCGCGACTGCGGATTCACCGTGCCGTTTTCCACCCTCTCGACCGGCGTGATTCACGGCGGCATTGCCGCCAATGTCGTGCCCAAGGAGTGCGTGTTTCAATTCGACATGCGCACTTTGCCGCATACCTCGCCCGAGGCGCTATACCGGGAAATTCATGCCCATGCGCAGGAACTCGCGCGCGAGATGCAGGCGGTGGACACGGCGTCCGGCATCGAGCTCGAGTGGTTGAGCCAGACGGCGGGACTGGCCGCGGCGGAAACCGACGCCATCGTCAGATGGGCCATGCAACTCTCGAACAACAGCCAAGCCGGGAAGGTATCCTACGGGACTGAGGCCGGACTGTTTCAAAAGATGGGAGTTTCCACCGTCATTTGCGGACCGGGCGACATCGCGCAAGCGCATCGGCCGAACGAATTCGTTGCGCTCGAGCAGCTCGCGCAATGCGAAGGATTCATGGATCGGATTCTGGAAACGGGGTACGCAGCATGATCGGCACCGGCAACCCAACCGCAACGCCGTCCGCGACGACGGTGATCAAAGGGGCCTGTCCGCACGATTGCCCCGACACCTGCGCGCTCGATGTGCATGTGCGTGACGGCATCGCCGTCAAGGTCGCGGGCTCTGCCGGGCATGCGCCCACGGCCGGAGTGCTGTGCACCAAGGTGGCCCGCTACACCGAACGCACCTACCATCCGGATCGCCTGTTGCATCCGATGCGCCGCGTGGGCAAGAAGGGAGAAGGGCGCTTCGAAAGGATCAGCTGGGAGGCGGCGCTCGCCGCCGTGGCGACCCGCCTCAAGTCGATTGCGGCCCGAGACCCCGAGCGGATCCTGCCTTATAGCTACGCGGGAACCATGGGGTTGGTGCAGGGCGAATCGCTGTCCATGCGCTTCTTCCACAAGTTGGGCGCAAGCCTCCTGGACCGCACCATCTGCTCCTCGGCGGGAACCGCCGGGCACGAAATCACTCTGGGCAGCCGCATCGGCGTCGACATTGAGTTGGCGGACGAGGCGAAGCTGATCATCTTCTGGGGCTCGAATGCCATCACCTCGAGCGTGCATTTCTGGGCAAGGGCGCAGCAGGCCAAGCGCCGCGGCGCGACCCTGGTCGCCATCGATCCTTACCGTTCGCTCACCGCGGAGAAATGTCATACGCATATTGCCTTGTTGCCGGGAACGGACTCGGCGCTCGCGCTCGGACTGATGCATGTGCTGATTCGCGACGACCTGATCGATCGCGACTATGTGCAGCGGCACACCTTGGGATTCGAGGGCCTGTGCGAGCGTGTGGCCGCGTACGATCCGGTCAGGGTCGCAGGGATTTGCGGCATCACTGCCGGTGAAATCGAATCCCTCGCGCGTCTGTACGGCACCACTCGTCCCGCCCTGATTCGCGCGAACTACGGCATGCAGCGGGCGCGCGGCGGCGGCATGGCGATGCGCAATGTCGCCTGTCTGCCGGCATTGGTGGGCGCTTTTCGCGATGCCGCCGGCGGAATGTTCTTGTCGACCGGCGGCAACTTCTCGATCGATCGGTGCGCACTGGAACGGCCGGATCTTTTGGCCGGCCGCGCCCCGCGGACCGTCAACATGGCCACCATCGGCACGGCCCTGTTGAACACGGATGCCCCCATCGAGGCGCTCATCGTCTACAACTCGAATCCGGTCGCCGTGGCACCCGATTCCACGCGCGTCATCCAGGGATTCGCGCGGGAAGATCTGTTCACGGTGGTGCTCGAGCATTTTCGGACCGACACCGCCGACTATGCGGACATACTGCTGCCGGCGACCACGCAACTCGAGCACTTGGACGTCGTCAAGCCCTATGGGCACTACTACATGATGGCCAACAATCCGGCGATTGCACCGCTCGGCGAGGCGAAACCGAACACGGAAATATTCCGCTTGCTGGCCGCCGCCATGGGATTCACCGAGCCCTGCTTCAGCGACTCGGATGAGGTCATCGCCCAGGCTGCCGTGGCCAAGGATTGGGATTTCGATGCGGTTCGCCGGGTCGGATGGAAGCGAGTGGGTCCTTCCACCGGAGTTGCACGATTTGCCGAGGGCGGCTTCGATACGCCTTCCGGCAAGGTGGAATTTCTATCCGCCCGTGCGGCGCAACTCGGTTTGGACCCGCTGCCCGATTACATTGAACCGCGGGAAGACACGCGAAGCGCCGCCGCGCTCCGCTACCCCTTGGCGATGATCTCGCCGCCGGCGCGAAATTTCCTCAACAGTTCGTTCGTCAACGTTCAGAGCCTGCGTGCCTCGGAGGGCGAGCCCTGGCTGGATATCCACCCGGATGATGCGTCGACGCGCGGGGTGATTGCCGGCAGCTACGTGCGGGTATTCAATGACCGAGGCAGCGTCGAACTGCGCGCCAGAGTCACCGACCGGGCACGCCCCGGTGTGGTGGTGGGGCTGTCGGTGTGGTGGAAGAAGCTAGCCCGCGACGGCAAGAATGCCAACGAGCTCACCAGCAGCGACACTCTCACCGATATGGGACGGGCGCCGATATTTTATGACTGTCTGGTGCAGGTCGAAGCGCTATGAGCGCGCAAATGCTGGAAGCGGCGACGTAGCGATCGTGCACGGCACAGAGGCCGTCATTGGAACGCACCGCGGCGTAGGCGGAGCTCAGACTCGACAATCCCGGCAGCGCCGTCTCAAGATCGCGCGGCTGCCCGTTGAAATGGACGCAATCGGCGCACGAGGGTCCCGCCGGAGATTTCATTGTCCCAGCCGGCTCCAAAATCCGTCGAAGACCTGCGTCGAGAGCACGAAGCCCAACAACACGTTCACCGCCACCCCCGCCGTGAAGGCGTAGAACGGACGCGCGCCCACCGAGACGAATTCCCGGAATTTGGTGGTCAGGCCAATACTCAGAAAGGCAAAGGTGAATGCCCAGGTACGAAGCGCCTGCAATGGGGCAACCAATCCCGGCAGCACCTCCTTCTTGTAGGTCGCATAGTCGTAACCCTTCGATACCAGTGTGACCACGGCCGACGCGATCAGAAAGCCAAGAATGAACTTCGGGAAGCGCCGCCAGATTTCCCCGGCGTCGGACTTGCTTTGCACGCCGGTGCGCTCCCACCGGGTGGTCGCAATCAGCGACAGCACGAAGGCCCACACCCCGATCCACACGTCGCGCCCAATGACCTTCATGAGTGTGAAGGCGCCCACCGCGGCGTCGGCATTGCCGGCGATGCCGGGCACGTTGCCGGCATAGCCGCCGTAGGTCTGCGCCGCCGCAAGTCCGGCCGCATCGGCAAATTCCGAGGTGCCGATCCAGGCTCCCGCAACGCCGGTGGGCAGCTGCAGGCCGCGCGCCGCCAGCGGCAGCACAAAGATCATCACGATTGCCCACACGATGACCAGCGAAATGGCGATCGATACTTGTTCCTTTTTTGCACCGACGGCGCCGCCGATGGCAATGGCTCCCGATACGCCGCATACCGCGCCGCCCGTGCCCAAGGTCGCGGCAAGTCGCCGGTCCAATCCAAGGCGCACGCCGGTGAAATAGATCACGCCGAAGGTGGCCAGCGACACGATGGCCGCCTGCACGATGGCCACGGGACCCGCCCAGGCGATCAGTGTCAACGGCAGACCGGCACCCAGCAGCACGATGCCCGTCTTGATGTAGAACTCGACGCGCAGACCCGGCTCGAGCCATCGCGGCGCGCCTACGGTGTTAGAGATCAACAATCCGAGGCCGAGCGCCACCAGCGGAGGTTCCAAATTGTAGTGGGCTGATTGCTCCCACTGGCCCAGAAAGTAAATCGCGCCCGCGACCAGGTAGAGCGCAAGGAATGCGGGTAGGAACCGCGACAGCTTGATCCCCAATGCCGCTGCCCCGATGCCGAGCGACACGGCCCACAGCAGGAACAGCGCCGCGTACTGCGTGCCGTGCGACTGCAGCTGCGTTGCGGCATTCGCCAAATGCGGCCATTTCTGCGGCGCCACCGCGATCCATTTGATGCTGCTGCCGTTCGCGAACAAGGCGATGGCAATCGCCACCAACCCAAGACCTATCCAAATGGCCCACCAGTCTTCTTTGCGGAACAACTCCGCCCAGCGCGATGGCTGCGCGGACACGCGTGAGGGGGATTGGTCGGCGATTTCCGCCATGGCTGACTCCCAAAATTGAATGTATTCAAGCTAGGCCCGCGAAGCCGGACAGTCGAATAGTTAGGAAGCATATGCAACGTACCGGCTGTTATAAGCCCCGGGTTGCCGCCCGGCAGAGGGGCGCGCGCCCGAGGCTTGGGTCGACTTGTAGGACTAATTGGCTTGAAAAAATTACAAGATTTCAAGCGGTTACTTGATGGACAATTAGGATTGCCTTTGCCAAGATTCCTGCGGTAAGCCTGTGCCGTGTGGAGAAAAAGATGGACGCAAATATAAGCGTCGTCCGCAAGAAGAAGAATAATGGCCACGGTGTCAGGGCATCCGCCCACGGTCCCGACCTTGATCTGAATCAACTGCTCGATGTGCTGCGCGCCATGCAGGCGGGAGACTTTTCCGTGCGACTGCCCGGCTCGCAAGTGGGGGTTGCCGGAAAGATCTGCGATGCATTCAATACCATCATCGGCGCAAACCAGCGCATTGCACAACAGCTCGAACAGGTCGGCGAAGTAGTAGGGCGGCAGGGCAAGACCCGCACGCGCGTCCGGTTCGGCCTGTCGGAGGGCGCATGGGCCGACATGGAAACCTCGGTCAATACGCTGATCGATGATCTGTTGTGGCCGACCACCGCGGTCACTCGGACGGTGACGGCGGTCGCGCGGGGCGACTTGCTGCAAACGGTGCCCCTCGATGTCGATGGCCGCGCACTCAAGGGTGAATTCCTGCGCTCCGCCAATATCGTCAACACCATGATCAAGCAGCTCAGTGTGTTCACATCCGAAGTGACGCGCGTGGCGCGCGAGGTGGGCACCGACGGCAAACTCGGCGGCCAGGCGCAGGTGCGCGAGGTGACGGGGGTGTGGAAGGACCTCACCGAAAGCGTCAATTCGATGGCGTCGAATTTGACTGCGCAGGTGCGCAGTATCGCCGAGGTGACCATCGCCGTGGCCGACGGCGACCTATCGAAGAAGATCACCGTGGACGTGCGCGGCGAGATTCTGCAGCTGAAGGAAGCCATCAATACGATGGTGGATCAACTGCGCTCCTTCGCCTCCGAGGTCACGCGTGTGGCCCGTGAAGTGGGCACCGAGGGCAAGTTGGGAGGCCAGGCGTTGGTGCCCGGTGTCGCGGGCACCTGGAAGGATTTGACCGATTCGGTGAACGCCATGTGCGGCAATCTCACCGCTCAGGTCCGCAACATTGCGCAGGTGACCACCGCCGTCGCGCGCGGCGATCTGTCGCACAAGATCACGGTCGATGTGTCGGGCGAAATCCTCGAACTCAAGCAGACCATGAACACCATGGTGGATCAATTGAACGCATTTGCGGGTGAAGTGACGCGCGTCGCCCGGGAGGTCGGCACCGAGGGACGACTGGGAGGCCAGGCGCAGGTGCCCGGCGTCGCCGGCACCTGGAAGGATTTGACCGACAACGTGAATTCCATGGCCTCGAACCTCACGGCGCAGGTGCGCAACATCGCCGAAGTGTCGACCGCCATCGCGAACGGCAATCTGGCGAAGAAAATCACCGTGAGTGTGTCGGGTGAGATTCTGCAGCTCAAGGAGACCATCAACACGATGGTGGACCAGCTGAATGCCTTCGCCTCCGAGGTGACGCGTGTGGCGCGCGAGGTCGGCACCGAGGGCCGGCTCGGCGGCCAGGCAAACGTACGCGGCGTCGCCGGAACGTGGAAGGATTTGACCGAGAACGTCAATTCCATGGCCTCGAACCTCACGGGCCAGGTGCGCAACATCGCGGAAGTCACCACCGCCGTGGCGAACGGCGATCTGTCCAAAAAAATCACGGTGGATGTGAACGGCGAAATCCTCGAGCTCAAGGACACCATCAACACCATGGTGGACCAGCTGAATGCGTTCGCCGGAGAAGTGACGCGCGTCGCCCGCGAGGTCGGCACCGAAGGCAAGCTCGGCGGTCAGGCGCAGCTCAAGGGGGTGGCCGGCACCTGGAAGGATCTCACCGACTCGGTGAACTCGATGGCGTCCAACCTGACCGGCCAGGTGCGCAATATCGCCGAGGTCGCCACCGCCGTCGCACAAGGCGACCTGTCGAAGAAAATCACCGTGACGGTGTCGGGCGAAATCCTGCTCCTGAAGGAGACTCTGAATACGATGGTGGACCAGCTGCGCTCGTTTGCGGGCGAGGTGACGCGCGTGGCGCGCGAGGTCGGCACCGAGGGCCGCCTCGGCGGGCAGGCGCTGGTCCCCGGAGTTGCCGGTACGTGGAAGGATCTGACCGACTCCGTCAACTCGATGGCCGGCAACCTGACGGCGCAGGTGCGCAACATCGCCGAAGTCTCGACCGCCATTGCCAACGGCGATTTGTCGCGCAAGATCACGGTGGACGTGCGCGGCGAGATCCTGCAGCTGAAAGAAACCCTCAATACCATGGTCGACCAGCTCAATCGCTTCGCGTCGGAGGTCACCCGGGTCGCACGCGAAGTGGGCACGGAAGGCAAGCTGGGCGGGCAGGCGAATGTTCCCGGAGTCGCCGGAACATGGAAGGACTTGACTGAAAACGTCAATTCGATGGCCTCGAATCTCACCGGCCAGGTGCGTAACATCGCAGAAGTGACCACGGCGGTGGCGCGGGGTGATCTGTCGCGCAAGATCACGGTGGACGTGAAGGGCGAAATCCTCGAGCTCAAGAACACCATCAATACCATGGTGGACCAGCTCAACGGCTTCGCCGGCGAGGTGACGCGCGTGGCGCGCGAGGTCGGCACCGAGGGCAAGCTGGGCGGCCAGGCGCAAGTTCCCGGCGTTGCCGGCACCTGGAAGGACCTCACCGACAACGTCAATTCCATGGCTGGAAACCTCACCGCGCAAGTGCGCAACATCGCGGAGGTCGCGACCGCGATCGCGACCGGCGACTTGTCGCGCAAGATCACGGTGGACGTGCGCGGCGAAATCCTGCTGTTGAAGGAAACGCTGAACACGATGGTCGATCAGTTGCGTTCCTTCGCCGGCGAGGTCACGCGCGTGGCGCGCGAGGTGGGCACCGACGGTCGGCTGGGCGGGCAGGCCGTGGTTCCGGGGGTCGCGGGCACCTGGAAGGACCTGACCGACAACGTCAATCTGCTGGCGGCGAATCTCACCACCCAGGTGCGCAACATCGCAGAAGTGACCACGGCGGTGGCGCGGGGCGATCTGTCGCGCAAGATCACCGTGGACGTGAAGGGGGAAATCCTCGAGCTCAAGAACACCATCAACACCATGGTGGACCAATTGAACGGCTTCGCCGGCGAGGTGACGCGGGTCGCCCGCGAGGTCGGCACCGAAGGACGACTCGGTGGACAGGCGCAAGTGCCGGGGGTCGCAGGCACCTGGAAGGATCTCACCGACACGGTCAACGTCATGGCCGCCAACCTCACGGAACAAGTGCGCGGCATCGTGAAAGTCGTGACCGCAGTGGCCAACGGCGATCTGAAGCAAAACCTCACCGTGGCCTCCAAGGGCGAAGTGGCCGCCCTGGCGGAAACCATCAACAACATGACCGACACGCTGGCGACCTTTGCCGACCAAGTAACGACGGTGGCGCGCGAGGTGGGAGTCGAGGGCCGCCTCGGCGGGCAGGCCAATGTTCCGGGCGCGGCAGGCACCTGGAAGGACCTGACCGGCAATGTGAACCTGCTGGCCGCGAATCTCACCACGCAGGTGCGCGCCATCGCCGAAGTCGCCACGGCCGTCACCAAGGGCGACTTGACCCGCTCGGTGCAGGTGGAGGCGCGCGGCGAGGTGGCCGAGCTCAAGGACAACATCAATACGATGATCGGCAATCTGCGCCTGACCACGGATCGGAACACCGAACAGGACTGGCTCAAGACCAACCTGGCGCGGTTCACCAACATGCTGCAGGGTCAACGCGACCTGGCGACCGTGGGCCGGATGATGCTGTCGGAATTGGCACCGTTGGTGGAGGCGCAGCACGGGGTGATCTATCAAGTGGAGGCCGACGGCGCGATGCAGGACCTGAAGCTGCTCGCGGCCTATGCCGACGGCGCGGACGGCGGCTATGCCGAGCGGCTGCAGCTCGGAGAGGGGCTCATCGGCCAGTGCGCACGCGACGCGCGGCGCATGTTCATCACCGATATTCCCGCCGGCGTGGTGCCGATCCGTTCCGGCCTGTTCCGGGCTCCGCCGCGCCACGTCATCGTACTGCCGGTGCTGTTCGAGGGCCACGTGAAGGCCGTCATCGAGCTGGCTTCGCTCGGCGCGTTCACGGCCCTGCAGCTGTCATTCCTCGATCAGTTGACCTTGTCCATCGGCATTGTGCTCAATTCCATCGAGGCGACCATGCAGACCGAGGGCCTGCTCAAACAGTCGCAGCAGCTGGCCACCGAGCTGCAGACCCAGCAGCGCGAACTGCAGCAGACCAACGAAAAGCTCGAGCAGAAGGCGCAGCAGCTGGCCGATCGCAATGTCGAGGTCGAAGCCAAGAATCAGGAGATCGAGGAGGCACGCCGAGCCGTTGAAGAGAAGGCGACGGAGCTGGCGCTGACCTCGAAGTACAAGTCCGAATTCCTCGCCAACATGTCCCACGAGCTGCGCACGCCGCTCAACAGCATTCTCATTCTGGGTCAACAATTGACCGAGAATCCGGACGGCAACCTGAGCAACAAGCAGGTGGAATTCGCTCGCACCATCCACGGCGCCGGCACCGACCTGCTCAATCTCATCAGCGACATCCTGGACCTCTCCAAGATCGAATCCGGTACCGTATCGGTGGATGCAGAGGAAGTGTACTTCGCCAACTTGATGGAAATGATCGCGCGGCCGTTCCGCCACGAGGCGGAGAACAGGCATCTGCTGTTCGACGTGGTTATCTCACCCAATCTGGACCGCAGCATCATCACCGATTCGAAGCGTTTGCAGCAGGTGCTGAAGAATCTGCTATCGAACGCCTTCAAGTTCACCGCGGAAGGGGGTGTCCGCCTCACGGTATCGCCGGCGGCGAGCGGCTGGAGCGCCGATCACCCGACCCTGCGTCACGCGCCCACCGTGGTGGCTTTCGAGGTCTCGGATACCGGAATCGGCATCCCGGCCGAGAAGCAGCGCATCATCTTCGAGGCCTTCCAACAGGCGGACGCCGGCACCAGCCGCAAATATGGCGGAACGGGCCTCGGTCTTGCGATCAGCCGCGAACTCGCGAATCTGCTCGGCGGAGAAATCCAACTGCGCAGCACACCGGGCCGGGGCAGCGTGTTCACGCTGTTCCTGCCTCTTGCCTATCTGGGCGGCGCCGGATCGAAGGCGGCCGCGGGGAACCCCGAGCAGCTTCCGTACAACGCCGCCGCGCAGGCGGTGTCGATGCGCGCGCAGGATCGCCAGCTCGAGACGGTGCTGGATGACCGCGACACCCTCGGCGCCGACGACAGCGTCGTGCTCATCGTCGAGGACGACGCGCACTATGCGCGCATCATGATGGGGGCGGCCAAGCAGCACGGATTCAAGGTTCTGGTCGCACAGCGCGGCGCCGATGCGCTGGCCCTGGCGCGCGCGCACCGGCCGACGGCCATCTCGCTGGACATTTTTCTGCCGGACATGCTCGGCTGGACGGTGTTGAGCCAGCTCAAACAAGACCCGGCGACGCGGCACATTCCCGTGCAAATCGTCACCTTGGACGAGGATCGCAGTCACGGTCTGGCGCGCGGCGCTTTTGCGTTCGTTGCCAAGCCGGCCACCACCGACAATCTGGAGAACGCATTCGCGCGAATCAAGGACTATGCAGCGCCCCGCCGCAAGCGTCTGCTCTTGGTCGAGGACGACGAGGCTGAGCGCAAGGGAGTGTCCGAACTCCTGGGCCACGCGGACATCGAAATCACTGCGGCGGCCACCGGCGAGGCGGCGTTGGCGCAGCTGCGCCACACGCCGCCCGATTGCGTGGTGCTGGATTTGAAATTGCCCGACATGTCGGGGTTCGAGGTGCTGGAGAAGATTCGCGATGACGCGAAGCTGTGCGAAATCCCGGTGGTGGTATTCACCGGCCGTGAACTGTCCGCGGACGAGGACGCCAAATTGCGCACCATGGCGCGCAGCGTGGTGGTGAAGGGCGTCGAGTCCCCGGAGCGGTTGCTCGATGAGACTTCGCTGTTTCTCCATCGGGTCGTGGCGGATCTGCCGCCGCTGAAACAGAGCATGCTGCAGCGCCTGCACAGTTCCGATGAAGACTTGATGAAGCGCACCGTGCTCTTGGTGGATGACGACACCCGCAATATTTTCGCGCTGAGCAGCGTGCTCGAACGCCGCGGCATGGAGGTGCTGACCGCCACCACCGGCAGCGAGGCGCTCGCGGTGCTGAGTTCACGCGCCGATGTGGCCATCGTGCTCATGGACATCATGATGCCGGGAATGGACGGCTACGAAACCATTCGGGCGATTCGGGAGAAATCCGAATACCGGCGCCTGCCCATATTGGCGTTGACGGCCAAGGCCATGAAGGGCGACCGCGAGAAATGCCTGGAAGCCGGCGCGTCCGATTATCTGGCGAAGCCGGTGAACACCGAGCAGCTGCTGTCGGCGTTGCGGATGTGGCTGCATCGTTAGGCTTCGAGGCGCCGTGGCATGAATAGACCAGAGCCGGTGAATATCTTGTTGGTCGACGACCAGCATGCGAAGTTGCTGAGCCACGAGGCGATTCTGGCGGAGATCGGCGAAAACCTGCTGAAGGCGTCTTCCGCCGGGCAAGCCTTTGAATGTCTGCTCAAGCATGAAGTCGCGCTCATTCTCATCGACGTATGCATGCCCGATCTCGACGGCTTCGAACTCGCGGCCATGATTCGCGAGCACCCGCGCTTTCAGGCCACCGCCATCATTTTCGTATCGGCCGTGATGATGACCTACCCCGACCAGCTGCGGGGCTATCAACTAGGCGGCGTCGACTACGTACCGGTACCCGTCGTCCCGGAGCTGCTGCGCGCCAAGGTGAAGGTGTTCGTGGACTTGTATCGCAAGACCCGTCAACTCGAGCGCTTCAATGCCGAATTGGAGCAGCGCGTCGCCGAGCGAACCGCCGAGCTGCAGCGATTCAATGAGCAATTGGAGCAGCGGATCAAGGAGCGCACGCGCGAACGCGAAACGGCGCTCGCGCAGCTGTTCGAAGCGCAAAAAATGGACACCATCGGCCAGTTGACGGGCGGCGTTGCCCATGACTTCAACAATCTATTGATGGCCGTCCTCGGCAGCCTCAGTTTGCTGGAAAAGCGGCTGCCCGAGGATCCGCGCAGCCATCGGCTGCTGCAGAACGCCGTGCAGGGCGCTCAGAGGGGCGCCTCGCTGACGCAGCGGCTGCTGGCATTTTCCCGGAGGCAGGAGCTCAAACCGGAGGCCGTCGACATATCACGTCTGGTGACCGGGATGAAGGAGCTGCTGGAGCGGGCCCTGGGGCACGGCGTCGAATTGCGCTCTGAATTTCCGAACTCGCTGCCGCCCGCGCTGGTGGATGCCAACCAACTGGAACTTGCGCTGCTCAATGTGGCGCTGAACGCGCGCGACGCCATGCCGGCGGGGGGTGCGCTCACGATCTGTGCGGCCAAGGACACGCCGACACGGGAAGCCGGAAACGCCGCGCTGCTTCCCGGCGACTATTTGCGCATCAAGATCGTCGACAACGGCGTCGGCATGGACGAGAACACCTTGGCCAAGGCAACCGAGCCGTTTTTCACAACCAAGGGTCCCGGCAAGGGAACCGGTTTGGGACTCTCCATGGTGCATGGATTGGCGGCGCAATCCGGAGGGTTATTGCGCATCAACAGTGAGCCGAATCGGGGTACCATCATCGAGTTATGGCTGCCGGTGGCACAAACCGCAGCAGAGCCCGAGGAGATCGAAGCGCCGCCGCTGATGCCGGCGACCTTGGTCGGGCCCTGCACGGTGCTGGTCGTCGACGATGATCAACTGGTGCTGACGGGGACCTCGGCCATGATCGAAGATCTGGGACACACGGCGATCGAAGCGCGCTCGGGCGCAGAAGCACTTGCCAAGCTTGAGTCCGGCATCGGGATCGATGTCGTCATCACCGACCACGCCATGCCGGCCATGACCGGCTTGCAGCTCGCGCGGCACCTCGATGAGAAACACCCCGGTGTGCCGGTCATATTGGCGACCGGCTACGCGGAGCTACCCGGCGACCCCGCGACGCTCGGAATACTTCGGCTGGCCAAACCCTGCACTCAGTATGACCTCGCGGCGGCCATTCAATCAGTGCTGGGATCGCGCACACGCGTTCGGCTGCGGCGCGTCGGCTGTGCCGACTAGGCTCCTAGCCCATGGCGAACAAGCTCCTGCGAATTCTCTACGTCGAAGACAATCCTCTGGTTCGGGAAGTGACCTGCGAATTGCTCGCGCAGCCTACTCGTCAGATCTTGGCGACGGCGACCGCCGAAGAGGCCTTGGGTGTGTTCAAACCTGAAGCATTCGATGTAGTCGTCACGGATGTCAGTTTGCCGGCCATGTCAGGATTGGAGATGGCGCGCCAGATGCTGCGGCTCTCGCCGGGAATGCCAATCATCATCGCGACCGGCTATAAATTGCAGATCGACCTGAAGAGCCTCGGACCCCATGTGCGCGTCATCGAGAAACCCTTCGATGCGCCCGCGATCGACTCATTGCTGGACGAGCTTTGCCGAGAGTCGGGCCGGGCCTAGGAGCCTGTCTTCTGAGTAATCAGACAGGCTCCCAGCGGCACCGACACCCCGCGGATCCTGTAAGCTTGCAGCCCCATGAAGTTGAGGACCGTCGCTGCACGCCGCTATGTGACTCCGCTGCGCGAGGGAGGCTCGCTGCCGGCCATCATCGAAGCCGATGACGATGGCCTGTATGTGCTCAAATTTCGCGGCGCCGGGCAGGGACCGAAGGCGCTGATCGCGGAGCTGCTGGCCGGCGAGATCGGCCGGTTACTCGGGTTGCCGGTGCCGGAAATCGTCTTCGTCGATCTTCCCGCCGACCTGGCGCGGACCGAACCCGACCCGGAAATTCAAGGCCTCATCAGCGCCAGCGCCGGATTGAATATCGGATTGGATTACCTGCCGGGCTCCGTCACCTTCGATCCTCTGGTGTTTACGCCCGACTTGCAGCTCGCATCGGACATCGTCTGGTTCGATGCCTTCATCTGCAATGTCGATCGCACGGTACGCAACGTCAACATGCTGATCTGGCATCGCCGGCTCTGGCTCATCGATCACGGAGCGTCCCTGTATTTTCACCATGCCTGGAGCAGTCGCGATTTGCAGGCCGCGAATCCGTTCGCATTGATCAAGGATCACGTATTGCTCAAATACGCCGGCGCGCTGGCGGAGGCAGATGCGCGGATGGCAACCCTGATCACGGCGGACAGGCTGAGAAACATCGTCGAACTGATTCCGGACTCCTGGCTCGCGGAGGATCCCGGGTTCTCCGGCAAGGACGCGCAGCGCGAGGCCTACGGCGATTTCTTCATTGAACGACTGCAATCATCCGCCGCGTTCGTACAGGAGGCGATTCGTGCACGATCTTCGCACCTATGACTATGCGATTGTGCGGGTGGTACCGCGCGTCGAGCGCGGCGAGTTCGTCAATGCGGGAATCATCTTGTCCTGCGATGTCGAGCGGATCTTGCGGGCATGCATCGAACTCGATGAAGCGGCCCTGGTCGCGCTGGACGCCGCCGTGGATCTCGAGCTTGTGCGCAAAACGCTGGCGACCATCCCCGCAATCTGCGCCGGCGGGGTGGAAGCGGGGGAGATCGGCAAACTATCCGCGCGCGAGCGTTTTCATTGGCTGGTCTCGCCAAAGAGCACCATCGTGCAGACCTCGCCGGTGCACACCGGCCAGTGCAGCGATATCGGCGAGGCGCTCGAGCATTTGATGAGGCGGATGGTTCGGCGCTGAAGGGACCCATGCAGGAGCGGCGCCATCCTCTCTATAGGCGAACGCCTACGCGAAGTGGAGCGGTGCCCTGCTGCACCTCTGCGCTCGGGCAGGCGAGAATGGGATCCATTTGTTGAACCAGGGTCCTTATGAAATTCATCACTCGAGTCTTCCGTCTTGCGCCGGCGCTGTTGCTCGTCGCGGGCGTCGCTCACGCCGCCAAATACTCCGATACCATCGATTTGTTTAAAAATGCGGGCGAGAGCTCTTCGTTCTTCCATAAGAGCTACGCGTACGCGGTGTTTCCAACCGTGGGCGAAGCGGGTCTCGGCGTGGGGGGAGCCCGGGCAAGGGTCACGTGTACGTGCACGGGCAGTTGGTGGGGGACACGACCATGGGCCAAGTCAGCGTGGGATTCCAAGCAGGCGGCAAGGCATACAGCCAGATCATCTTCTTCGAAGACAAGCAGGCGCTGGATAAATTCGAGTCGGGGACATTCGAGTTTGCAGCAGGAGCTAGCGCGGTGGCGATCACCGCCGGCGCGTCCGCCAGCGTGGGCACCAGCGGCACCTCCGCGGGAGCCAGTGGCACGGAAAATCACGCGCGTGCGACCGGCGCCTACGAAAGCGGCATGGCGGTATTCACGATAGCCAAGGGCGGACTGATGTACGCCGCGGCCATCGCTGGACAAAAATTCTCCTACACTCCTCGAGGGGCGTAAACCCAAAAAACCGCCACTTAATATTGTGTAATAACAATGCGATATGGCGGTTATTTAATATCGTGCAGCAATAATAATCCACCGCACAGGAACCTCGATAGGTGCGGTACGATTCAATCGTGCGTCATCCAAGCCTATGGATCGTCATCGCGGCTATCGCCCTTCAGACAGGGGCTGCTTGCGCGGCCGACCCGCCGAACGGCCAGGTATCTGTATTGACCGGCAAGCAGGTCATTGGAATTCTCGACCAGACGGTCGACTGGTATCGAACGCTCGGTACTCAGCGGCAATACGCAACCCAGCCCAGCGATCTCTTGATTCTGTTTGCGAATCGCCAGACGGCCGACCAGGTGATCGACCTCGCGTTCGGCATCGCCCGTGCCAATGCCGAGCTATTGAGCAGCGAGGCAGGCGCGGCGCAAAACGCCGCCGCCGCCGCCTCGTCGCCACAGTCGCTCGACCGCCGGCAGGCGCAATTGGATGCGCAGCAAAAATCCATCACACGGGAGATGGCGAAGCTCGGCAAACAATCGGCCGCCCCCGGCAAGGGCAAACAAGCGGTCGATGCGAAGCTGCGCGAGTTGCAGGACAAACTCGACGTGGTCAATGCGCGGATGAACCTGCTCGACACGAGGACTGAATTCGTCAGTTCCAGCGACCAGAAATCCGCCGACGCCAATGTCCTCAAGGCGCAAATCGATGCCATCGCGGCGACAGTACCCGGTGCGAGCACCGCTGCAAGTTCCGGATCCGCGGCGGTGAATGACAGCGGCAAGCCGGCTCCGGTGCGTTCGGGACTTTGGGAGATGGTCGCCGACGTGCTCAAGCACCGGAACAAGATTGAGAGCATCGACCTCGTCGACCAGCACACGGCGGCGCTTCTACACCTGTTCGAGAGGATCAGCGGGCCACCGCTCAAGCGGCTCAATGACTATTCGACTCGCAGCGATGAACTCGACGCGCAGGCGGAGAAAGCCGGCGGCAGCGAGCTCAAGCTTCTGCGCGGTCAGATCGACACCTTGGCGTGGCTGTTCAAGCAGACCTCGGAAATCCTGAATCCGCTGACCAAGGAGCAGGTATTGCTGAAGCAATATCAACAGAACCTGGCCAATTGGCGCGACGCCGCGCGGCGGCAATACCATGACACCCTGCGGGCTCTCGCCGTTCGCGTGGCAACTCTTGCCGGCATCTTGGCCGCCGTATTCGCGCTTGCCGAAGTCTGGAGGCGCTCGGTGCTTCGCTTCGTGCACGAGCCGCGCCGCCGCCACAAATTCCTGCTGATTCGGTCCATAGTGCTATGGCCCATCGTCATCGGCATCGTCGGGCTGAGCTTCGTCACAGAGATCAGCAGTTTTGCCACTTTCGCGGGCCTGTTGACGGCCGGCCTCGCCGTCGCGATGCAAAGCCTGCTGGCATCCGTCGTCGGCTATTTCTTGCTGATCGGAAAGTACGGCATTCGGGTCGGAGATCGGATCCAGATCGGCGCCGTGGTGGGCGAGGTCGTCGACCTAGGGTTGGTGCGAATGCATCTCATGGAACTCAATCAACAAGGGCCCTTGGGGCCGACCGGCCGAGTGGTCGCATTTCCCAATTTGGTCGTGTTCCAGGCTTCGGGCGGCCTGTTCAAGCAAATTCCGGCCGGAGATACTTCTTGGCGCGAAACCACGCTGATGCTGCCTGTGGTCGCCGACTACGCAGCGCTCAAGGACAAATTGCTGGCGGCAATACGCTCGGCAGTCGCGGAGCATGGGGATGCGACCCAGCCCACTCCGCAGGTGCAAATGCGCCTGGTCAACGGTCGCATGGAGGCCCTGCTCCGCTACCCGATGCATGCAGGCAAGGCGCCCGAAGTCGATGAGCGGGTGGCGCAAGCCGTGCTCAAGGTCATCGCCGAAGTTAGCTAGCCGTCGGCCTCGAAGCGCCGGGTGCGCGTCCGCCCCCGATTATCCGTATCATGCGCGAATGAAACCGTCGGACACCGCCAACATTGATTTGCTCAAGGACGTTGCTCGGCGTGCGATGCTGGAGCGTGGCTTGTTGCCGGAATTCTCTGCCGCCGCCATGAATCAGACCCACGCAATAACCGCCCCAGCGGAGGCCACGGGGGCCGGCATTCGCGATCTGCGCGCGCTGCCATGGGCGTCCATTGACAACGATGACTCGCGTGATCTCGATCAGCTGTCGGTAGCTCAACCGCTCGACGCCGGGAAGGTGAAGATATTGGTGGCGATCGCCGACGTCGATGCCATCGTCCGTGCGGGCTCGCCGATTGATGATCATGCGCGCACCAATACGACCTCCGTTTACACCGTCTCGCAGATCTTTCCCATGCTGCCGGAGAAATTGTCGACCGACCTCACCTCGCTGGCGGAGGGGCAGGACCGTCTCGCCCTCGTCATCGACATGACGGTGAATGCGGATGGTGGACTGGAAGCAACCGAAATCTACCGCGCCCTGGTCTGCAATCAGGCCAAGCTCGCCTACAACGGTGTCGGGGCCTGGCTGGAGGGCCGCGGACCCGCACCCCCGCGGCTCAGCGCGGTTGCCGGAATGGAGCAGCAATTGCGCATCCAAGATCGGGTTGCGCAAGCGCTCCGAGGCGTGCGCCGGGCTCATGGGGCATTGAGCTTGGCGACGACCGAGGCCCGGCCGGTGTTCGACGGCGAAGTGCTGAGCGACCTGCGGCCTGACACGAAAAACAGGGCCGATGAGCTCATCGAAGATTTCATGGTGGCGGCCAACGGCGTGACTGCTCGCTACCTCGCGAGCCAGGGGGCTCCGTCGCTGCGTCGCGTGCTGCGGACACCAAAGAAATGGAGCCGGATCGTCGCGTTGGCAGCGCAGCTCGGGGAGTCTCTTCCGGCAGAGCCATCGGCGCCCGCGCTCAATGGCTTCCTTGAAGCACGTCGTCACGATGATCCGGCGCGCTTCGCCGATCTGTCGCTATGTGTCATCAAGCTGCTGGGCCGCGGCGAATACGTGGTGGATCGACCGGGACACGAGGCCGAGGGACACTTCGGTCTGGCGGTCAGCGACTACACTCATTCCACCGCACCCAATCGCCGCTTCCCCGACCTGGTGACGCAACGGCTGCTCAAGGCGGTTCTGACGGAGCAGCCCGCTGTATATTCCTCGGATGAATTACGTTCACTGGCTGCGCACTGTACGGCGCAGGAAGATAGTGCGGCCAAGGTGGAACGACAGGTCGCGAAGTCGGCTGCGGCATTATTATTGGCATCACGCATCGGCCAAACCTTCGAGGCCATCGTGACCGGCGCCGCGCCGAAGGGAACCTGGGCCAGGATTTCCGGGCCAACGGCCGAGGGCAGGGTAGTCGAGGGCTTCGAGGGACTGGATGTGGGCGATCGGTGCCGCGTCAAACTGATCCGCACCGATGTCCGGCGCGGCTTCATCGATTTCAAGCGCTCGCGTTAACGTTCGTGCCAACAAAGATCCCACCAGTGTCTCCGGAGCTCGCTTACGAGGATGAAATCTTTCTGGCCAGCGAGGACGGCCGGCCACTGCGCATTCTGGCTGAATATCTCGGACCGCTGCATCGTTTTCGGAGCGCGAATATTCACGACACCATCGTTTTCTTCGGCTCGGCGCGGTTACCGAGCGATGGTCCCCTCGGGCGCTATTACAATGAGGCACGCGAGCTGGCACGATTGCTGACCCTATGGTCCAAAGGCTTGCCGTCGCACGCGCATCGCTACGTCGTGTGCAGCGGCGGGGGCGGCGGGATCATGGAAGCCGCCAACCGAGGTGCTGCCGACGCCGGAGGCAGAACCATCGGGCTCAACATCAGCCTGCCGCACGAACAACGGCCCAATATTTATGTGACGCGGGAGCTGTCGTTCGAGTTTCGATATTTCTTCATGCGCAAGCTATGGTTCGCCTATCTGGCGCGCGCGTTGGTGGTCTTCCCCGGGGGTTTCGGTACCCTGGACGAACTCACCGAGATTCTCACCCTGGCACAGACCCGAAAACTGGAGCGCCCGATTCCCGTTATTCTCTATGGCACGGACTATTGGAACGAGATCATCAATTTCGAAGCTCTGGTGCGGCACGGGATGATCGACCGCAAGGATCTTGCGCTATTTCATTACGCGGACGATCCTGCACAGGCTTTGCTCTTGCTGCAGAATATGCTGCAAACGGAACCCCAGCAGGCCAGTCCAGGATTCGCACACTCGAGGACGCGGGAATCGAGCAATCGCTGATCGGCGACCTGCCGATATCAATGCATCATGAAGACCGGCAGGTCAGCGCGTTCCACCAAAGCGCGAGTTACGCCGCCGAACACCGCTTCGCGCAATGGCCTGTGCCCATACCCGCCGACGACCGGCAAGTCGGCGTGCAATTCCCCGGCAACTCTGCTGAGCTGCGCAGCAGCCGGGGTCGAATTGTCTCTGCAAATGTTCGGCTCAGCAACGATGCCGTGCCACTGGAGTTGACGTGCGCGGTGCTCCAGAGCGGTGATCGGGGCGGCTTTATCCTCCTCGACGCTCACCAAGACTACCCGGTTGGCCCTTGTCAGCAGCGGCAGTGCCGCGGCAAGGGCAACCACTTGCCGGGACAAATAGCAGCCTCCCTGGGTGGCCCGATCGTTCAGCGCCCGCCCGATGCTTCTGCGCCTGCGGCGCCCGGCGGAGTGTTCCACCACCCGCCGCCAAGCGCGGCGAACAGCGCCACCGTGTCCTGGTAGCGCACGGCGATCGCTTGCAGATCTCGGCGATGGTCGCCTGATGGTATTGCGCGTCGGCATTCAAGACCTCGAGATAAGTCGCGAGACCGGCGCTCGTAGTTGGCCTGCACCAGGTGCAGCGCCTTGCTGCGCGGCAGCGAGTGCCTCCTCTTGTGCAAGCAGCGCCTGGGCGTCGTGTTCCAGGGCGCGCAGGGTAGTCCGCCACTTGTTCGAAGGCGCCGAGCACGGTTTGACGATACAGCGCCATGGCCTGAGCATAGCTTGTCGATCGCCGCCTTGCGCTGGTACCACAGCGTGCCGCCCTCGAACAGCGGCGCCGTGGCATCCGCGCCGACGCTCCATGCCCTGCCATTGGCGGGAAACAGGTGCTGGGTCGAGTTGGCCGCAGCG
Source organism: uncultured Gammaproteobacteria bacterium (assembly GCA_963811115.1). Lineage (GTDB taxonomy): Bacteria > Pseudomonadota > Gammaproteobacteria > Steroidobacterales > Steroidobacteraceae > Bog-1198. Next base: position 906,524 of record CAWEQB010000010.1, on the reverse strand, counting down.
CCGAAGACTCCCGCTCAGCGTGACGCTCGGCAGCAGCGCGGCGGTCGCGACCCCGATATTGGCGCTGGCGGCATGCGGCGTCGGCCTCCGCCGCCAGAATATCCGGGCGCTGGCGCACGAGCTCGGACGGCAGGCTGACGGGCAGATCACCCGGCAGCGTCAGATCGCTCAAGCGGACTTCGGGCGCCGCCACTCCGCCGGCACATGACCCGCCAGCGCCGCGAGCAGATCGTCGCTCTGCGCGAGCTTCTGCTCGAGCTGCGGAATCGTCGCCTCGTTGGCGGCGAGCTGGCTGCGCAGGCTCAACACGTTCGAATACGGAACCGTGCCCGCCTGCGCCTGAATTTCACCGAGATGCACCTGCTCCTGTTGCAGATCGATGAGCTGCTGGGTCGCCTCGATTTCGGCGCGATAGGCCGCCCTGGCGATCACGGTATTGACGATGTTGGCCGCGAGCGCGAGATAGGTGGCCTGCTCGTTGGCGCGCGCCACGTCGACCTCGGCGCGCAGACCCTCGACCAGGCGCCGCTGGCCGCCGAAGATGTCGAGCGCGTAGCTCACGGATGCCGACAGCGTGAACAGGTTGAAGATGATTCCCGGCGACCTTTGGCCGCTATAGGCTGAGTATCTCTGGCGCGTGGCGCCGGCATCGGCATCGATAGCCGGATAGAAGATGCCGTACCCGCTGCGCAGATTGTCCTGGCTGGCACGCAGGCTCGCCTGCGCGGCCTCCGAACCCGGGATTATGGGCGAGCGCCTCGGTGACGAGTCCATCGAGCTGCGCGGATTGAAACAATCGCCACCAGTCGGCCGTGACCGACGCGCCGGGGTGAAATCGCTGCGCCGTGCCGTCCGCGGCTGCCGTTGCCGTGGGGTCCGCACCATGCGCATAGTGCGCCACAGGGGGCGGCTCCGGAGCTGGAAATTCGGGCCGACCGCGCAGGCCGACGCCAGGACCAAGCTCGCCAACGCTGTCCGAGCGCACGCGTAGAGTGGCGGGCCTGCCTAGTTCGCGCTGACATAGACATCCACCAGTTGACCGGGATAGAGGTTGAGTGCCTTGGTTTGGGCGAAACGGAAAATCAACGGCAGCACGCGAAGATCGACCCGCTCCTGGCGCTGATTGGAGAGTTCGATCTTGGGCGAGACGTAGGGCTGAATGCGCACGAAGGTCAGCGGCACGTGATGGTCGGTGCCGCGGATGAACATCTCCGCGCTCATCTTGGCCGGATCGGCCAGTCGGTGAATCAAGATCTCATCGACATACACGCGCACCTGCAGCTGATCGTCCGGAGTGCCCATGACGATGAGCGGATCAAGCCCTGGTGTAGGAATCGTAGGCGCCCTGCGGGGAGACGTAGCTGCCGACCGCGGCTTGGATGGAGCGCACCACACCGTCGGTCGGCGCCCGGATCGTGTACTTGCCGAGCAGCGCCGCCGAGGCTGCGTACGCTTTCGACAGCGCAGCGTATTGCCTCTCCTGATTGTGAATGTCGTAGACCCACGCGCCGGCCTTGGTGAGACTGTACTGCTTCTTGACGACCTCCAGGTTGGTGGCGGCGATCTTCTCGGCATTCCGCGCGTTGTCCAGGCGTCGCGGCTCACCGATTTCGGCTTCGATGGCGTAGGAGTGCTGCTGCTTGGCGAGCTGATCCTCGCGCGTTCTTGAGCGTGGCGCGCGGCGTTGTCGACCTGCGCCGCCGCGACCGCGAGGTTCTCCCGCCGCGGCTCCGCCTTGAGTTCCTCGCAGCAGCGCCTTCGCCGCCTCCGCCTGCGACTGCTGCTGCTCGGCGTCGCACGCTGCACCGAGTCGTCGATCGTCAGCAACGAGATCGCCCTTGCGGACCTTCGCACCCTCGGCGACCAGCACCTCGCGTGATCGGGTCCGGCGACCTCCGGATAGATGTTGATGTTCTCGCCCTGCGCCTGCACGCTCTCGATGATGCCCTTGGCGTAGATGCCCTTGGCATACGGATTGGCCGCCGGATTGAACGCCGGCGGCTGCGCCTTTGGCTGCTGGCCGGCAATGAAGGCGCTGACGAGCGCAAGCGCCAAGCCGATGCCGGAGACGATGAAGATGATTCTACTGCGCATTCAAAGTTTCCAAATTGCCCGCTCGATCCTCATCATCTTGCCGTCCTCCATCCTCACGATGCGGTCGGCGAATTCGTAGATGCGGCTGTCGTGCGTCACGATGACGATGCAGCGCTGGTCCGTGAGAATGTGCTCGCGGACGAACTTCACGATGTTGCGGCCGGTATCGCCGTCGAGCGAGGCGGTGGGCTCGTCGAGGATCAGGATGTCGGGGCGGCTGACGATGGCCCGGGCGATGGCCACGCGCTGCTGCTCGCCGCCGCTGAGCTTGACCGGCGGCAGATTGTGCCCGGTCCTTCAATCCGACGATCTCGAGATCCGTCTCCGCCTCCTTGAGCGCCGCATCCCAGTTGCGCTTTTGCAGGATGAGCGGAATCGCCACATTCTCCGCGGTCGTCAGCCGCGGAAAGAGATGGTAGTCCTGGAACACGAAGCCGATCTTGTGCAGCCGGAATTCGGCCAGCGCATCGGCGCCAAGACTCCAGATGTCGGAGCCTTCGATCTTCACGGTGCCGCTATTGGGCCGCAGGATTCCGGAGATCATGCTCAGCATGGTGGTCTTGCCGCTGCCGGACGGGCCGACGACGTAGAGCATCTCGCCGAAGTTGGCTTCGAAGCTCACGTCCTTCACGGCATGGGTCCTGGCCTCACCTTCGCCGAACCATTTGTTGAGCGCCGACGGCCTCGATTGCGGTTTTCGCCATCGGCTAGCCCCGGAAGATGTCGAAGGGCTCGATCGTGAGCACCTTGCGCACGCCGACGTAGCTGGAGATTCGCCGCAATGACCACCACCATGATCGAACGCCAACAGCGAGGTTGCCAGAAAGTGATCGATGGCCGCGTAGTCGGGCAGATAGAGGCGCGCCAGCCAGATGATGGTCAGGCGCACAGCCCGACGCCCATGCCGTATCCCGTCAGCGACACGAACGACGCCTGAAACAGGATCATGGAGATCAGCTCGCGTCCCTTCGCGCCGATCGCCTTGAGAGCGCCGAACTTCTCCAGGTTCTCGAGCACGAAGGTGTAAAAGGTTTGTGCCGAGATCGACAGCCCGATGATGAAGCTGATCACCGTCATGATCAGCATGTTGGTGCCGATGCCGGTCTGGTATTTGTAGAAGTCGGAGATCTTCTGAATGAATTCGTCCTTGGTGAGCGCCAGATAGCCCGCTGCCGCGACCTGCTGCTTGATCGATGCCACGTCGGCGGGCGACTTAGGCTCGACCAGCAGATAGGAGATGGTGAAGCGCGTATTGGGGATGTACTGCAGCGCACGGTTGTACGTCGTATAAAGCGTCGGCACGCCGAACAACCCGCTCGAGGCGACATGGGCGATGCCGACGATCACGCCGCGATGGTCGTTGAGTTCGAATTCGGCTGCCGATCATTGGGTTTTCGAGCTTGTAGAACTCCGAATCCTTGATGGCGATGAACGCATTTTCGGCGATAGATATCCTCGATGTTCCCGCCGTCCAGCGTCGGCCTGCCGAACAGACTGCGTGTCGTCCAGCCCAATGACATTGGCGGCCTGGTAGACGCCGTCGCGCAGCTTCAGCAGCGCGCCGCCGGAATACAGCGGCACCGCGTACTTGACGCCCGGAATGCTCCGGACTTCATCGAGCACGTAGTCCGGCAGGGGGATGGTGTTGGCGACGGTCTGCATTGCCGGGTCCATCACCCAGATCGAGGCGCCGATATTGATGACGGTGGCGGAGGAGCGGCTCAGAATCCCGGCGAACAGCGAGGTCATCTCGATCATCAGGAAGACGGCGAAGGTGATCCCGACCAGCAGCGCGGCGTACTTCGCGCGGTCGTTGACCAGCAGCTTGTACGCGATACGCAATATTCCACTCATAACCGCGGCTTCCATCGGCGGGACGAGTACAGACTGCGCGGCAATGCCCCCGTGGACAATGAGGGCAACCCGAAGCGCGCAGTGGAAACTCCGGGCGGTCGGGCACTCTGGCTGATGATACAAATGCGCTCGAAAAATTGATTTTGTCATCGATCGGGCAGGTGCCCATTCGGGGCCGCGGTCGACAATTGGAGGGTTCAACCCATGTACGGCAAAATTCTGGTCCCGGTCGACGGCAGTGAGACCTCGACACGCGGGCTCAACGAGGCGATCAAGATTGCCAAGGCCCAGGGCAGCGAGCTGCGATTGGTGCACATCGTCAATGAATTCGTTCTCGATTGCACCTACGCCCCTGGTCGCTATGCCACGAATCTGATCGATACGCTGGTCAAAGGCGGCCGCGAGGTGCTTGCTGCCGCAGAAAATGCGGCCAAGCGCGAAGGTGTGAAGACGGAAGGCGTGTTGATCGAATCCATCGGCGGGGTGGCTGCCGACCTGATTGTGGCGCAAGCCAACGAGTGGCAGGCGGATCTCATCATCATGGGCACGCACGGACGGCGCGGTCTCGCGCGGCTCGCCCTGGGCAGCGATGCCGAACAAGTAGTACGCGCCGCCGCGGTACCGGTAATGTTGGTTCGCGGTGTGGTGCAACAGGGCAGGGCGACGCCCAAAGTGTCGCTGGTCGAGGCGACATCTGCCTGAAGCCGCCTTGCTGACGTGGTGGGATTCGCGGGTCGGCAGCCTGACGGTGGCCCTGGCGGTGGGGCGCGTTTTCTTCCATTGCGACCGCCGCCGAATTGCTCGGCGATGGGGATCGTCGCGGGGGGATATGGTTTGGCATTCGCGTTGCCGGCCAAGGGATCCGGGGCGCCTGCGAAACCCGTCGGGGGGCGCGCCTTCGAACCGACATGGGCCCTCCTATTTGCCGGCGCATTCGCGGCCATTCGGCGGGTCGCCTGGCTTCCTCCGGGGCGCTCGAATTGGCGCCGGCGGCCCTCGCCGCGCTGATGGCCATCACATTGAACACACTGGTGAAAGTGGCGGCGGCGGTGATGTTTGGCGGCCGCTCATTTGCCCTCCGGGTCTGCCCGAGCCATCTTGGAATGATCCTCGCGCTCTGGCTGCCCTGGCTTTATGTGCGATAGATCCACAAGTACTTAGGGGATTCTACGCATGCTCGAACCGCGGCCGTTGTGGGAACATCACTCAAGTCGTCGAAGCTGTGAGCTGGTGCGATATGATAGTGGACACTCAAAAGTCGATTTTCGGACGCCGCTCGGTACGGGAATATACGGGCGAGTCCATCGATCAGCAGACTCTCCGCCGCCTCATCGACGCTGCCATCCATGCGCCGAGTGCGGTGAACGAACAACCCTGGACATTTACCGTGGTGCGCGATCCAGTTGTACTCGACCGGATTTCGAAGGACGCAAAGGCTCACATGCTTGCAACGCTGAGCGTCGGCGCTCAGTCCGAGCATTTCAGATCCTTGCTGCAGAATCCGAATTTTCATATCTTTTACCACGCACCGGCGCTGATCTTGATCTCGGCAACTGCGCAGGGGCCGTGGATCGTCGAAGATTGCGCATTGGCCGCGGAGAATCTGATGCTCGCGGCCTATTCCCAGGGATTGGGTAGCTGCTGGATCGGCTTCGCGCAGAGCTTCCTCAACACCGCCGAGGGGAAGAAATTGCTGGCGCTTCCCGAGGCCTGGGTCTCGGTCGCGCCGATTATCGTCGGGCATCCGAAAAGCGTTCCGCCACCGGTGCCGCGCAAGGAGCCGCAGATTCGTTGGGTAGGTTGAAAATACACGGGCATCCTGCAGCATCGTAGTTTGCAAATGATCTGCTCAGACTGTTTGTGCCCGCGACCATTGCGGTCGATATCCACTAGGCTTGGCAGTTTGTGGAATGATAGACCGCCGGCAGCAGCCGAGCTTGTTGCAAGGCCAGGTTCAAAAAAGCGCCAACGTGATTCGAAACCTGGCTCTGCGAATACAAGGATTGCGGCATTGATTGCAGCGTCTTTGCGAGCCGTTTCGGCGTGCCGAGATCGCTCCAGCCGCAGTGTGGCACCTGCATTACCCGCAGCACGGACTCGGCGTCTTGCAGAATCTGGCGGGAGAAATCAATGTCCGGCAGACCGCGGTAAAGATCCAGCGCTGCGGCCGATAGGCCGGGAGTGAATTGGTTCTGCACCACTACTTGCCGCATGCTTTTAACAATGTGCGGGAATCGCTGAATGAACAGCTGCAGCATTGCCGTGCCTTTCGCGACCACAATGAAGGCGTTCCACAACGCACCCTCGTCCACGAGGGCACGGGCGTGCGCTGCGTCCGGCTTTTCCACGAATCGATTGACTGTCGACACGGCGCCGTCGCGGGAGCCCGGCATGATATAGCCGAGATCCGGGTCGGCTTCTTCAGGAAGAATTCCCATAAGCAACACGTGGACGCCCCGCGTCGACAGTTCTTGCACGCCGCGTTGGAGTGCGGCCGCCAGCACTGTCTCCTGTCTCACGTGATGATCCGAGGGTAAGATCACGACGCGCGCTTCAGGATCGCGCTCGAGGATGCAGAGCAAGGGCAGCAGAATTCCGTTCGCCGTGCCGCTATTGCGGGGCTGAACGATGATGTTGGCGGAGGCCACGTCCGCCAACGTAGACTCCCACCAGCGCTGATGCTGCTGCGAGACAACCGCGCAGATGTGGTCGGGCGATGCGATCGATTCGGCGCGCTTTAGGGCGTCGTGCAGCAAAGAGTCGCCGCCGTGCAGGGAGCAGAACTGTTTCGGTATGGCGACCCCCAACGCCGTCGTCGTCAGACTGCGCAATCGGCTGCCTTCGCCTCCCGCCAGTACGATGGCCCACGTATTTCCCGCTGTGCCCATCGAGCTATCTCCATCAGATCAGTGGCTATGATGGGACGAAAAAAGAGATTGCGCAGCAGTGGAAAATACTTAGCTGGACGATGGTTCTCCCGAGACACCTGGATCCCTAGGCCTGCGCCGGGCTGGATGGCGCCTTGTTTGTGGCACGCGATGAGTCGGTTACTCGCACCCGGCGATCGCCCGCGAGGGGCCGGCCGGTGATAGCGATGTGCCACACTCTGGGCTTTACCCGTCGATATCATTCATGGTGGCATTGCGCTGCTCCTCGATCTCGAGCAGCGCGCGCTCCATTGGAATCTCTTTCCCATGCGACTCCACATTGGCCTCCGGCAGCCCGATGTCATCTGCCTCCAGGTCGTCGAATGCGCCCACCCAATCCTCCGGCTGCTCACATCCCACCAAACTTCGGGTGCTCCAATCCTCCACGGATGTCTCCTCCAATGAGCCGTCGGTGTGCTGAAGTCCGATCGATCCATCATCTTCGTCCACGCTGACTATCTGAAACGTGGCTCCGGATTCCCGATCCCGATACCACTGTCCGGGCACCGCGGCGTTGTGATTATTCATGCTGCCTCCTACTTTTAATGTTTACACAAAACCCTGCCCGAGAGCCTGGACGCAGACGTGGCGCCAGGGTATTAGGTGAACTACCTAGGTGTGCGCGCCCGATTGCGGGGCGGGCGTCGGTATATCCCCGTATTTGAATACATCCTCGAAGGATGCACTCTTTCCGCCAAGGGTCGCAGACAAAGGCATCCAAGGTATGAAGCAGACAGACTTTGGGAAATTGCGTGTTGAAATGGTGGACCGCCATATAGCGCATCGCGGCGTATGCTCGTCGCTGGTGCTCGAGGCCATGCGCAGCGTACCGCGCGAACGCTTCTTGCCGGAGGACTTGCAGGAGTTCGCTTACGACGATGCGCCGCTGCCCATTGCCGAAGGGCAGACGATTTCCCAGCCGTATATCGTGGCGATGATGACCGAAGCGCTTGACCTCAAGGGCGGTGAGAAGGTGCTGGAGATCGGCACCGGCTCGGGCTATGCCGCGGCGGTATTGGCGGAAATTGCCAAGGACGTCTACACGGTCGAGCGTATCGGCCAACTCGCGGAGAAATCAGCGGCGAAGCTCGCAAGCCTTGGATACAGCAATGTCCATGTACTGCATAGCGACGGTACGCGTGGCTGGCCCGATCACGCGCCGTACGATGCCATCATCGTTGCGGCCGGGGGCCCTCAAGTCCCGGAATCGCTCAAGGCGCAGCTAAGGATCGGCGGTCGGCTGGTGATTCCGGTGGGCGCCGATCGGCGCCTGCAGGAACTGGTTCGCGTGACCCGTGTCGCCGAGCATCAATACACGACGACGGAACTTGCGGATGTGCGCTTCGTGCCTTTGGTGGGCGCGGAGGGCTGGACCGAGCGAGGACGGCGCGCGGCTCAAGCCAAGGATGGCACACTGGCGCAGGCGATCGCGAAACACAGCGAAAAATTCACATCGATCGACTCCGTGAATCTCGAACCGATGCTGCGGAGGATCGGCAATGCGCGCTTGGTTCTTCTGGGTGAATCCACGCATGGAACGTCGGAATTCTATCGCATGCGTGAACGAATCACGCGCGAGCTGATCGAGAAGAAGGGATTTGCCTTCGTCGCCATTGAGGGCGATTGGCCGGATGCCGCGCGCATCGATCACTATGTGCGGCACAGCAAAGTGCCGCCCTCCGAGTGGACAGCCTTCGCCCGGTTCCCCGTATGGATGTGGCGCAATCGCGAGGTGCGCGAATTCGTCGATTGGCTGAGGGCGCGCAATGCCGACGTCAAGCTCGGCAATCGGGTGGCGTTTCACGGTCTCGATCTCTATAGCTTGTATAACTCGATTCGTTCGGTGCTGGATTATCTCGATCGGGTCGACCCTAAAACGGCCGAGGTGGCGCGGCGCCGCTATGCATGCCTGACGCCATGGCAGTCGGACCCGTCGGTCTACGGCCAGGCGACACTGTCCGGCCAGTACCAGACCTGCGAGCGGGAGGTGACCTCCATGCTTACGGATCTGATGCTGAAGCGCCGAGCCTATGCCGAACACGACGGAGAGCGGTTCCTGGATGCGGTGCAGAACGCCCGGCTGGTCGCGAACGCGGAACGCTACTATCGGACCATGTACTACGGATCACGCGCCTCGTGGAATCTACGCGACAGCCATATGTTCGAAACCTTGAAGCATCTTCTGGCTTTTCACGGGCCGCAAAGCAAGGGCATCGTCTGGGCGCACAATTCGCACGTGGGCGACTCCGCGGCGACGGAAATGTCGGCGCGGGATGAATACAACATCGGCCATCTCTGCCGGCAGGAGTTCGCCGATGCCAGCTATTCGATCGGCTTCGGAACCAACAGCGGTACGGTCGCGGCAGCCTCGAATTGGGACGAACCGATGCAAGTCATGTCGGTTCGGCCCGGCCTGGCAGAAAGCTATGAGCGCTTATGTCACGAAACCGGCGAAGCGCGCTTCTTGCTGCCGTTGCGCGGAATGGGTCCAGCGGCCCCCTTGGCGGGACTCATGCACCCCCGGCTGGAACGCGCCATCGGGGTGATTTATCGGCCTGAATCTGAGCTTCAAAGTCATTATTTCGAGGCGGTGCTGCCGAGCCAATTCGACGAATTTGTTTGGTTCGATGCAACGAACGCCGTGACGCCGCTGCGGAGCGAGGAGCTCAAGGGCCTCCCTGATACCTATCCCTTCGGCCTCTGAAACTCATGGCAGTCTGCAACGATCCGCGCTATGCCATCGCCAAGTTGGCGTGGATGCGTACCCAGAATATCTGGCCGAACGGCCTGCGATATTTGTGGACGGACGCATTCGGTGTGGTTCTTCTGGTTTCCCTCTACGCCGAGACGGGCGAGCGGAGATACCTCGATGAGTCAGAATACCTGGTTGCCGAAGTGCTCAGAGTACTTGGACGCCCGCGCGGCATCCGTATTGGCGAGGCACCCGATCGCGACGGACAGTACTTTCACTACCTCGCGATGTGGCTCTATGGACTCGGCATTCTTGGACGGCACATTCCCGATTACCGGCGAATGGGCATTGACTTGGTGCGGCAGATTCACGACGCATTTGTGGTGCGCGGGCGCGGCGTGATCTGGAAGATGGAGGAGGACTTAAGCGGACCTTGCCCTGGATACGGCTTCGGCGCCCTCGATGCCTTCGACGGCTATGCTTCGTACTGCTTGCTCGACGAGGTGGCGCTGGCCAAGGAAATCGGCGATATGCGCCTGATCATCGAGCGGTCGGCACCGGATTTGCATATTACGCAGGATCTGGGGATCGGCATGATGTTGTGGATGACGCAGTTCTTTCCGGCAGACGACTGGGCAAGGACGCAACGGGCGCGGGGTCTGAGCATGCTCGATCGCATGTGGGTGGAGGAGGGCTATTTTTGCCGTGAGCCGGGGGCTGACGAAGTAAAGTTTGCCTTCACCAATTACGGGGTTTCAATCGGCCTGCAGGCAATTAACGCCATGCCGCAGCGAATCCAACACCTGAATGCTTTTTTCGAGACTTATCGCTCCGCGGACGAATACGATCGGGACTCGATTACTCACGTCATGGCGTGCAGTTCGCATTTTCCCGGTTATCTCATTCGAGGTTTCCGCCGGTGAGTGACTGCCAAACTCCGCTAACTCCGGGATTAGACGGTCCGGTAGTCTTCACTGGTTCGCACTCGGAACATGCGTTCGGCAAGTACGTATCGCGGCGGCGCACCTCCGAGTACCAGAATCGGCGTAGTTCTGCCAAGGCGGCGTATCGCGCCTCGATGGTTCCCCTAGCCCGGGGGTGAGAAGGAGAGCACCTATGGAACGCGATACATTACATCAGCTGCTGCGCGACATGCTTCTGTCGCGAGTGCTGGAGGAACGTGCCGCCGAAGAATATGCCAAGGGCAATATTGTCGGCTTTCTGCACCTTTACCCGGGAGAGGAGGCCGTCGGCGCCGGGGTCATTAACGCGGCCGGGCCGGAAGACTACATCGTGAGCGCCTATCGGGAGCACGCCCACGCAGTGGTGCGCGGCACGCCGGCGCGCAACGTCATGGCGGAGCTGTTCGGGCGCGCCGATGGTATGAGCGGTGGCATGGGCGGTTCCATGCACATGTTTGACGCGAAGCGGCGCTTCATGGGCGGTTACGCGATCGTGGGCGAGACTTGTCCGATTGCAGTGGGAATTGCATACGCAGTGGCGATGCGCAGAGGCCCCGAGGCCGTCGTTTGTTTTTTTGGCGACGGGGCGGTCAATCAGGGCACATTCCATGAATCACTGAACATGGCATCTCTATGGCGGCTGCCGGTGCTGTTCGTGTGCGAGAACAATCATTATGCGATCGGCACCGAGATCCACCGGCATTCGGCCGTGGTCGAAGTCTACAAACGTGCTGCGGCCTACAACATTCCCGGCGAGAGAATCGATGGGATGGATGTATCGAAGGTGTATGAAGCGGCGCGTCGGGCGCTCGAGCGCATTCGCAACGGCGGCGGCCCTCAGTTTATCGAATGCGAGACCTATCGGTTCCGCGGCCACTCGATGGCAGACCCGGGAACCTATCGGCCGTCCGTGGAGGTGAAGGCCCATGAGGCATGGGATCCCATCTCCGCCGCGATCCGCGAGGCCGAGTACCGCTATCCCACACAAGCCGAGTTGGCAGTCGCGGGGCCGGATAACATCGCCCGTCTCACGGCGCATATGGTGGATGCTGGGCACGCGGCCGAGGCGGAGGTCGAACAGCTCAGAAAGGAAGTGAACGCCGTTGTGGAAGATGCGGTTCAGTTCGCGCTGCAGAGCCCGCAACCGACCATGGACGCGGCATGGTCGCATCTGAACTGCAACCGGCGCCATGAAGTGCTGATCTAGGGGGCGACGATGGCACAGGAACTACTCTACTGGCAGGCCCTCAATCGGGCCCTGGATATGGAAATGGCCGCCGACGAGTCAGTCTTCACTTTGGGCGAGGATGTCGGGCTCTATGGCGGCAGCTATCGCGTAACCGAGGGGCTGTACGCTAAATACGGAGAATGGCGCGTTCGCGATACGCCGATCTCTGAAAATAGCTTCACTGGGCTTGGCGTCGGTGCAGCACTGCTCGGCATGCGACCGGTGGTCGAGATCATGACCATCAACTTCATGCTGCTGGCTCTGGACTCCATCATTAACGGTGCTGCCAAAATCCCGTTCATGTCGGGCGGGCAGTTCAAAATGCCGCTCGTCGTACGGGTGCCGGGCGGCGTCGCGCGCCAGCTGGGCGCGCAGCATGCCCAGAGACTGGAGCACACCTTGATGAATGTGCCGGGCTTGAGAATCGCCGTTCCATCGACACCGCAGGATGCCTATTGGCAGCTTCGGCAGGCCATCGCCAGCGATGAGCCGATCATCCTGCTGGAACATGCGCTGCTCTATTTCAGCAAGGGACCGATGGACTTGTTTGCGGATCCGCCGCCGATGCATCGGGCTGCGCTGCGACGCGAAGGCCGCGACCTGACGATCGTGAGCTATTCAAGGCACGCGCTGCTCTCGGAGGAGGCTGCGACGGAACTGGCCAAGGAGGGAATCGAGGCGGAAGTCATCGATCTGCGCAGCTTGAAACCCATTGACTGGGATACATGCGCCAAGTCGCTCGACAAGACCCACCGACTGCTGGTGGTCGAGGAGGATTGTCGCTTCGCCGGCGCGGGTGCCGAAATTGCATCGACGCTTGCCGAGCGCTGCTTCTACTCGCTCGATGCCCCAGTCAAACGCCTGGCGGGATTGGATATTCCCACGCCCTACAACGGGATGCTGGAGGCTGCGACAATTCCTCAGGTTGCCGACATAGTCGCGGCGGCCCGCTCGCTGTGCGGGCCTGAGACAGGCGCAAGGGCGGCATAGGCATGAATCAGCCCATCCCAATGCCGGCGCTCTCGGACACCATGAACAACGGACGGTTGGTGAAATGGGTGAAGAAAATCGGCGATCCGATCAAAAAGGGCGAATCAATTGCCAACGTTGAAACCGATAAAGCCGTTATGGATGTTGAGGCCTTCCATGACGGCTATCTTGCCGGTCCGCTGGCCGCCGAGGGCAGTGAATTGCCCGTCGGGGCGACCATTGGCTTCATTGCAGAGAGTCCCGAGCCGATCGCGCCGGCGGATGCGAGTCTGCCGCCACCGAGGCCTTCCGCGTCGCCCACAGTGACCGCGCCGTCACCTGCGAGACCGGCGGCGGACAGAGTTCGCGCCTCGCCTTATGCCCGACGTCTCGCACAGCAGATGGGTGTCGACCTCACGAAAGTGACGTCTGATGAGGTGCATGCCGAGTCGATCATGGAGGCTGCGGCCGCGCCGCCGAGCCGGGTGCGGCGCGCGTCGAGCGTGCGGGAAGCTCTCGCGCGAAACATGACCGCCAGTCTTGCGACTCCCGTCTTTCGGGTGACAGCGCGCTTGGAGCTGGCTCCGCTGTTGGCAGCATCGAAAGATACCGGCACATCGCTCACCTTGCTTCTGGCACGCGCCTGCGCGCTGACAGTCAAGGCCCACAGCTTGTTCAACGCCGTGTACACCACGGAGGGGCTGCTGCTGCGCGAACAGGTTGATGTGGCCATCGCAGTCGACACGCCCGACGGGCTGGTAGCGCCAGTCATCCGGGATGTCGCCGGTCGTCCGCTCGCGCAACTCTCCGCCGAATGGCGCAATGTGCGCGAGAAGGCCCTGAGCCACCGTCTGAGTGCACAGGATTATCAGGGCGCCACCTTCTATCTCTCCAATCTTGGAATGTTTTCCGTAGTTCACAGTTTCGATGCAGTGTTGCCACTCGGCGCCGCCGCCATCCTTTGCGTGGCTGCCGCCGACGGCGAGCGAACGTCGTTCACCTTGGGCTGCGACCATCGCATCGTGGCGGGTGCGGATGCGGCTCGCTTCCTGCAAACCTTCGCCGAGCACCTCGCAAATCCGAGTCGGCTTGGCCAGACGGCGCAACCTAGTTCATAGGCGGCGAGCGTATCGCAAAGCAGCAACGCGGCACTCACCCTGGAAGGAATGGGTCGCAGCGCTTCGGGAACTACTGATACCAATCATCGATGATCCGTCAATAATGATTGACGTTGAAGAGCATTCAGATGAATTGCATCACTTAAGGAGCGGCTATGAAGACCGATGCAAATATTCGCACGGATGTGGAAAACGAGCTGCGTTGGGATCCGAGTGTCGATGAGAAAGGCATTCTTATCAAGGTGGACAACGGCGTCGTGAGCCTGCAAGGATCAGTGCCGCATTTCTCCGACCGCTGGACCGCGGAGCAGGTTGCCAAGAGGGTCGCCGGTGTTCGCGCGATCGCCAATGATATTGAAGTGAAAATCCCGAAGCCCGGCGAACGGTCGGATTCCGATATCGCCTCTGCGGCTGCGAATGCGCTCAAATGGCATTTCGTCCTCGAATCGAGTGACATCAAACCGGTCGTCAAGCAAGGCTGGATCACTCTCTCCGGCCACGTGGCTCACGGCTATCAGAAGACTGTCGCAGAGGGTGCGGTGCGCTATTTACTAGGCGTAAGAGGCGTTTTCAACGACATCGAAGTGCGCCCCGAGATCAAAGCAACGGACGTAAAGCAGAAGATCCAAAGCGCATTTCAGCGCCAGGCTTCCTTGGATGCCAAAGACATCAAGGTCAATGTGGACGATTCGGCCGTCGTTCTTCAGGGGACGGTGCATTCTTGGCGAGAAAAGGACGACGCTGCGATCGCCGCGTGGGCCGCACCCGGAGTAACGAAAGTCGAGAACAAACTGCAGGTGCAATACTAGAGGTACGCTGCTATATGCGTCGCGAGAGCGATCCACGCGATTCGCTCTCGCGACGGTTTCCCCCTGGGGGTTGCGCGTCATCGGTCTTTGGACCGATGAACCAGAAGGCAGAGCCTGCGGCCAATGCGGCCGACCCCGCACCAATGAGGGCGGCTGCGCGAAATCCACTCATGAAGGCAGCGGCCGATTCCTGGCGTGCAAACACGAATCCCAAGAGAGCGGTCGCCACCAGGCCCGCCACGCGCGCGACGGCGCTGTTGAACCCGGACGCCAGCCCAACCCGGTCAGGATCAACCGAGGTCATGATGGCGGTGGTCAGCGGCGCCACGCAGGCGCCCATGCCGAGGGCGACGAGAACGGTCGGCGGAAAGACATCCAGCCAATAACTGAAGCCCTGGGTGCCGATCCTGTCGTACAGAGCAAGCCCGATCCCCACCAGGCTCGCGCCCAGGGTCAACGGCAGTCGCGCGCCGTGGCGCGCCGCCACTCGGCCCATGAGCCGCGACCCAAATCCAATTGCGATGGGAACGGGCAACAGGGCCGCCCCTGCCGCGATCGCCAGCCAACCGCCGATTCTAATCAGGAAAAACGGCAGCAAGACCAGCAGGCCGCCGAGGCTTCCGTAAAGAAAGAACGTCAGTAAATTCAGCCCGACGAATGCCGGTGCGGCAAACATAGCCAGGGGCATGATCGCCCGGTCTCCCAATTTCCCCTCGAGCCGCAAGAATGCGGCGAGCAGGGCACCGCCGAGCAGCGCGGCCGACCATACACCCGCATGCCCCGCGTTCGGCTCCGATGCCTTGGTCAAGGACCAGGTGAGCAAACCCAATGCCAATGTAGCAAGTGCGGCACCGGTTGCGTCGAGCGGCGCCGCACGCTGCGATTCCTTGCGCTCTTCGACGTAGTTCCACGACAGATAGCCCGCGATTACCGCCAGCGGCAAATTGATAAGAAAGATCGTTCGCCATCCCGCAATGTCCACGAACCATCCGCCGACAATGGGTCCCAACGCACCCGCCAGAGCGCCCGCTGCAGCCCAGCTACCGATGGCGCGACCCCGAGACTCGCCGCTAAAAGCGCCGCCAAGTATCGCCAGGCTGTTGGGCAGCAGGAGCGCCGCCCCCACTCCTTGAAGAGCGCGGGCGGCCAGCAGCCACGCCAGCGCGGGTGCTGCTGCGCATGCGGCCGAGGCCAGCGTGAAGGCCGAAAGTCCCCAATGAAACAGGCGGCGGCGCCCAAAATGATCGCCGAGCGCGCCGCCAAGCAATGTCAAAGCACCGAGCGGCAGCAGGTAGGCGTTGATGGTCCAGGGCAAGTCGGTGGGATCGACCTTGAGATTTTGCGCAAGCGCAGGCAGTGCGACGTTGACCACCGAGCCGTCAATGAAGGCGAGACTCGACCCCAAAATGGTCGCCGCCAGAGTTGCGCGCGGATGCATACCCATACTCTCGGCCGAGCTATTTGCGTCGACTTCCTGAAGTCCGAGTAATGGTGCGAATGGCCTCGCCCAGCGACCGCGCCGCGTCCGCATAACCGGACCAGGGCTTCACCTTCCGCAGCAGGGCGGGTGCACTACGCACGGTATATTTCATCGGCGCCAAGCCGCGGCGAACCTCCTTCCACTGAATCGGCATCGACACCGGGGCGCCTTCGCGCGCGCGCGGCGAGAGTACCGCGACCGCCGTCGACATTCGGTCATTGCGCAGGTAATCCAGGAAGATCTTGCCGACCCGCTGATTCTTCGACATGGTGTCGAGATACTTGGTTGGGCTGTCCTCGACCATTTGCGCGCAGATGATGTGCGCGAAATTCTTCGCCACCGGCCATGCGACCGCCGCCTTGCCGGCGGTCAGCGGGGTCACGACATGCAGGCCCTTGCCGCCGGTGGTCTTGCAGAAGGATTCAAGGCCGGTTTTCTTGAGTCGATCGCGGATTTCGATGGCGGCGGCAATGACCGCTTCGAATCCCACATCCGGCGCCGGATCCAAATCGAAGACCAAGCGGCCGGCCACTTCGGGATTGCCGGGCGCGCAGTTCCAGGGATGAAATTCGAGAGCGGCGGCTTGTGCGGCGGCAATCAGCGCCTCGACCCGGTCGATCTGCACGTATGGCGCCTTGTCGCCGCGCACCTTGACGGACGTCAGAAGATCCGACATGCCGGGCGAAGCGTGGCGTTGGAAGAATTGTTCGGTGCCGACGCCATTCGGCAGTCTGACCAACGAGCAGGGGCGACCCTTGAGATGCGGCAGCATCCACTCGCCGATGTCTTCGTAGTAGCGAGCGAGGTCGGCTTTGGTGCAGGGCGCGCCGGCGACGTCCGCCCAAAGTGCCTTGTCGGGTTTTGATATGGTCACGCCCATGACGTTGATTGAAGCGGCACCTCTACCGGTTGCGCGGGGTCGCTGGCTTTTCATGGGTTCCATCTCCTTGGGCGATGGCTCGGCAGCAACCGAGGGAATTTCGGCGACGACCTCGCGCGCCGGCTTGTCCTGGCGCAGTCCCTTGAAGGCTGCCTGGCGAATCATGCCGGTGTCGGTCCAGCCGGCAAATTCAATTTCCGCAACCAACGAGGGTTTCAACCAGCGAACGTTCTCTTCCTTGGGCGGTGAATTCGCGCCCTCAAACGGACTGGTCTTGCGCGTCAATTTCTCAAGATTCGGCAACAGCAGCTTCGCGGCTGCGCGTCCGTAGCCCGTGCCGATACGGCCGACGTAGACGAACTGCTTGCCGCGGTAGACGCCCGCCAGCAGCGAACGAACCGTGCCGCCTTCGGTCGTCCAGCCGCCAATCACCACCTCTTGTCCCGCGCGGCACTTGGTTTTGAGCCAGCCGCCCGAGCGGCCCGAACGGTACGGTGCCGTCAATTGCTTCGAGACGATTCCTTCAAGCCCCATTTTGCAGGCGGACGAATAGACGTCCTGCGCGCTCGATACCAAGTGCGTCACGAAGTGGAGCCGCCGGCTGACGCCGCGCGCCTTCAACAAGGTCTGCAGGCGGCTTTTGCGATCCGCCAAAGGCAGCGTGCGTAGATCCTCTCGTCCCTCGAACAACAGATCGAACGCAAAGAACACCAGGTCTTCGGATCTGTTCTCGGACAATGCGGCCTGCAGTGCGCCGAAGCTCGGCAAGCCGTGCTGATCGAGAGCAACGACTTCGCCGTCAATCATACAATCGGGAAGGGCCTCGGCGTCCTTGGCAATCGCCGCGAAGCGATCGGTCCAATCCAGGCCGGTGCGTGTGCGGATGAGGCTTTCGCCGCCGGACACTCTCATCTGGGCGCGATATCCATCGAGTTTGACCTCGTGTGCCCAACCCGATCCCGCGGGAGGCCGGTCGCTGAGCTTGGCCAGCTGCGGTTCGACGAAATTCGGCATCTTCGTTGCGATCACAGGCTTGCGGGTGACGGCAGGCTTGCGGTGGACGTTCGGCGCGGATTTGTCGGGTGCGTGCGTGGTCCACACGGCGTCCGGCCGCGCCAACCGACTGGTCGCCAGCATGAAGGGCTTGGGCCGCTTGCCGATGCCCTCGGCGATCTGTTGCAGCGTCCGCCCCGAGGCGACCGAACGATCCTGATCGAGCAATTCTTCGCCGCCGCCGGGTATGGCCGCGGCGTCCCGGTGCTTTATCAGCAGCCAATTGGTTCTCTTGCCGCCATAACGGTCGCCGCGCATGCGCACCAAAACCCAACTGCCGTGCAACCGTTGTCCCTCGAGAGTGAACTTAAGATCGCCGCTTTCGAATGCATCCTGCGGTGACTTAGCGCCCTCGGGAGTCCAATATCCCCGATCCCACAGCAGCACCGTGCCTCCTCCATACTCTCCTTTGGGAATCGTGCCCTCGAAGTCCCCGTAGTCCAAGGGATGCTCCTCGACTTCGACGGCGAGGCGCTTGTCCGCGGGATCGAGGGAGGGCCCGCGCGTCACGGCCCAGGATTTGAACACTCCATCCCATTCCAACCGCAGGTCGTAGTGCAATTGGCGTGCGGCGTGCTTCTGCACGACGAACCGCAGGCGAGGCGAGGGCGCCACCCGTGTTTGGCCCGAGGGCTCTTTGGTCTTCGCAAAGTCGCGCTTTGCGCGATAGACGGAGAGCGCCGGCTTGGCCAAGGTCAAGTACCTTGCCGGTCGATCATGCGCCGGTAGGCGAGCAGATGCCGCAGCGATGCCTTTGGATTCCGTGCGCGTTCATAGAGCCGCGCCAGATTGAAATGCGCATCCGCCAATTCCGGATCAAGCGCCAAGGCTTCCCGATACGCCAGAATCGCATCGGGCTCACGTTGCAAATCTTCGAGCAGGACTGCCAGATTGAACACCAATACGGGTTCAGGTTTTTTGGCCGATCGATAAACCCGTTCCGCCTCGGCGAGTCGGCCGGCAATGTGCAACAACCGGCCCAGGTTGGTCCTTGCTTCCGTGTGCTGCGGGTCCGCCGCGAGGCAGGCTTCGTAGGCGGCGCGTGCACCGTTCGGATCCGTGTCCTCGAGCGCAAACCCTTTTGCATAGTGTTCGTCGGCGGAATCCACCGTTTGCACGGCCGGAGTTTGGCGGGGAATGACGTGCAAGCCGCCTTTCTCCTCGCCGAGGTCCAAGGCCAGGACGTACTGGCCTGAATCCGATTCCCATACCAGCTTCCCTTCGCGGATGGCGATTTGATCGCCCAGCGCAGTCAGGGATCGCTGATTGAGCGCCGCTCCCGTGGGCAGAGTGGCCCGCAGAGTCTGCAACGTGCGGTTGATTCGATGAGCCGAGATGTTTGCCGACCGCAGCGCACTGGCGGTGCGCAGCATGAGGAGGTCCTGAAAGGAATAGTGGAGCCGCCCACCACGCTTGACCGGGCTGATGTGCCCGGCTCGAGTCAGCGAACGGACGGCGGACGCGGGCAATCCAAAAAGGCGTTCCAGATCCTTCGTGTTATAGGCATGCATCTCATCGTCGAGCGGTTTTGCGCGAAGATGCTTGGGCTGCTGCACGTTTGGGCGCCTTACGTTCTTTCAAATCCGCGGCTTTCGATCCCCGGGCATCGATGCTCGCGCGTAACGCCTCCATCAGATCGATGACATTGCCGCCCTTGGTCGATACCGGACCCTCGGCCAGCGACACTTCCTTGCCATCCACCTTGCGCTGAATCGCGGCTTCCACCCGGGCCTTGTGTTCATCGGAGAATTCGTTCGGATCGAAGCGCTTTGCGCCCAACTGGTCGATCAGTTGCTTTGCGAGTTTCAATTCCGGTTCCGACACCGGCGCTGCTTCGATGCCGAGGTCCTTGAGGTCGCGCACTTCCGCTTTGAAATGCAGTTGGTGCATCGCCAGTCCGTCCTGCAGCGCCCTGATGACGACGATGTGTTCCTTGCCGCGGGAAATCCACCGGCCGACCGCACACTGCTGCGCCTTGCGCAGCGCAGTGGCCAGCAACGTATACGGCTTCGCGCCGCCCTTGTCCGGCGCCAGATAGTAGGTTCCGTCAAAGAAAATCGGATCCACGGAATCGAGCGGCACGAACTGGCCGATGTCGATGGCGTGGGTGGTCGCATCCTCGAGCGCTTTCAATTCCTCGGGGCTGAACATCACGTATTGGTCTTTGGCAAACTCATAGCCTTTGACCATTTCCGAGCGCTCGACCGGCTTTCCGTCATTCACGGCAATGTACTGCTGCTTGACCCGCGAGCCGTCCTTTTGTCGCAGTAGATTGAAGGAAATCCGTTCAGAGGAAACGGTGGCCGAATAGAGCTTCACTGGAATGGCTACCAGCCCGAACGATATGGTGAGTGAGGCAATTGATCGTGCTTGACTAGCCATGGTGCCAACATCCCTAAAAGCCGAATTGTGGTCAAACTCTAATTCATATGATGAAAAGAGGGCAACACATTATATTGCCAGCATTTACCGCTCCAACGTAGGACGTATCTCTCGCTCCAAAGCGACCCCGCTGCCACCCTGATCGCCGATGCATTCTCGAAATTAATATATAACATAAATAAGGACTTAGGTAACTATATTGATTTATTAATGTAGATAGCCGCACCTGCCCCCGAGGGGATTCGCGCGGCAATCTGCTATTACAACGACCCACCCACAGCGTGCAGCAAGGCCGCGGTATCCGCAAAACGTTGTGCTTGCGCATGATTGCGATCCAGCGATGACTGCAGTTGTATTCGTTGAACATCCAGCAACGAGAACTCGCTGATGCCGCCGACATTAAAACGCTGCCGGGCGATTCCATAACTGGCGTCTGCCTGCAGGGAGGCAGCGGAACGCGCTTGCAGCGCCCGTGCATCCGCCTCGAGAACTCGAAGACAGTCTGCCACCTGCTGCAGAGACTCAAGAACGGTCTCTTCGTAGACTTGCGCCGCCGCATCGTAGGCGGCCATCGCGGCACGTTTTCGTGCCCGCAATTCACCGCCATGGAAAAGCGGTTGCATGAGGCTCGCGCCGATACTCCAGACGTTGGCGCCATCCACGATGTCGGAAGCCCGGGTTCGGTCCGAGCCGACGGAACCCGAAATGCTGAGGTGTGGAAATAGATTTGCCGTGGCAACGCCTATGTTGGCGCCAGCTTCGTGCAAGAGGGCCTCTGAGGCGCCCACGTCGGGCCGCGTTCGCACGAGCTCGGAGGGCAGAGTCAGAGGCAGCTCGGCGGGGAGCCGAAGGTCCTGCAGCGCGAAGCGAGGGATGGCAGCCTGCGAGGGGGAAGAACCCGTGTAGACAGCAAGTTGATGATCAACTTGCTGTCGCTGAACTTGCAGGTAGGGCAGGCTTGCGCGAACCTGTTCAAGCTGGTTGCGCTGGTTTTGCAGCTCCTGCAAAGCGATACCGCCGAGCCGGTTGCGCTCCTCGCTGATGAGAAGTTGCCGACTTTGTGCCTGCAGGATTTGTTCGGTGTAGTCGATCTGCGCCTGCAGGTCGGCCTGCCGGATCGCAGCGGCGACGACGTTCGCGGCGAGAGTCAGCTGTGCCGCTTGAGTTTCATAACCCTGATACTCTGCCTGGGCGCGGCTCGCCTCGATGATGCGGCGGTTCGCTCCGAACACATCCAAGGTGTAGGACACATTGACTTGTGCATTGAACAAGGTAAACGGGGGCTCGCTGGCGGCATTGGGAAAGCCGAAGGCCGCGGGATCGACCTTCTCCCGGGTCACGCCGAGCTGACCGTCGATAGTCGGATATCGCGTACCGTTCGTTTGCGCGGTGAGATCCTCCTGAGCCTCGCGCAACCGCGCTTGAGCCGCCAACACCGTGGGATTGTGCGTCAGCGCGGATTGCACCAGTTCGTTCAGGGCGTCACATTGAAATAACTCCCACCACCGAGATGGCACCGCGGCACCGCTGACGATATGTTGCGCAACGCCCGAGTCGCCGGCGGCGGTCGCTGTCATTTCCGGCTGCCCGGGGCCGGTGTACTGGCCGGTACTCGGCGGAGCGGGGCGCTGAAAATCGGGACCCACTGCGCAAGCCGACAAGAGACTTACAGTGATCGCTACCAAACCATGGAGGCGCATAGTGAGTCCTTCCTCTCTCAATCCAGGGTCCTACGGTAAAACCGCACGGCCACAAACATCACGAGAATCATGAAGAGTCCGATGGGCCAAATGTCGGTCCAAAGATCGACCCAGCCATTTCCCTTCAACAGAATTCCGCGCACCAGGCGATTGAAGTGGGTGAGTGGGATTACTTCGCCGATGAATCGCGCCCAGCGCGGCATTCCCTGAAAGGGGAACATGAACCCCGAGAGCAGGATGTTGGGCAGGAAGTAGAACATCGTCAGCTGCATGGCTTGGAGCTGGTTCTGGGCCAAGGATGACAGGGAGATACCCACCGTCAGATTGGCCGCGATGAAGAAGAGGGCGGCGCAGTAGAGGGTAACTATGCTTCCCTCAAACGGCACATGAAACATCACGCGCGCGGCCAGTATGATGATGCTGATCTGGATCAGCCCGATGAAGATGTAGGGCACCATCTTGCCGCTCAACACCTCGATCGGACGTATCGGCATCGCGAGCAGATTCTCCATCGTGCCGCGCTCGCGCTCGCGGGTGATTGCAAGCCCGGTCATCATAACGAGCGTCAAACTCAGGATCACCCCCATGAGGCCCGGCACAATGTTGTACTGCGTGATCCCCTCGGGGTTGTAGAGGCGGTGCAAGCTGACATCGAACGGCGGCTTGTTTTCGCCGAGCGTTGCCAGGGGCCCTTTGAGATCCTTGGTTGCAACCGATTGCGGCAATTGAACCGCGGCCGTCAAAGCGTTGCCTGTGGCGGCAGGATCCGTGGCGTCGGCTTCCAGCAGCAGCGAGGGATGCTCGCCCCGTAACAGCCGCCGCGTGAAATCCGGTGGGATGTTGAGCACGAATTGCAGTTTGCCCCGGGCAAGCTGCGCTCGCGCGGCCTCCTCGTCCGGCAGGTCGGCCACGACGTCGAAGTAGTTGGAAGCCTTCATGCCTTCGATGAACGTGCGAGTGATCTCGCTGTGGTCGTGGACCAGAAGTCCGGTCAATAGATGTTTCGGGTCGGAGTTGATGGCATAGCCGAAGAGTGTCAACTGTACGATCGGGATGACGACGATCATTGCGAAGGTGATCCGGTCGCGTCGCAGTTGTATGAATTCCTTGCGGACCACGCTCCACCAACGCTTGCCCGAGAAGAAGTCGGAGCGTTTCATCGCTCGGAGTTACGATGAGAGGCGGCTTCTTGGTTCATGAGGAAGATGAACACGTCCTCGAGCCCGGTCTCGATATGCTCCGCCTCGAGTCCCGCGGCATGTGCCGCCCCCGTCACGGTCTTCTCCAGCACAACCGGGTCCTGGCCGGTCACATGGAGGGATGCTCCAAAAACCACGGTCTGATCAACTCCCGGGGCGCCGCGCAGCTGCTCGGACAGCTCTGCGAGATGCTCGCCATGAATGGTCCAGGTACTCAGGTGCTGACTGGCCACAACTTCGGCCGCCGTACCTTGCACCAGCAGCCGACCGTTCGCGATGTAAGCGAGCTTGTGGCATCGCTCAGCCTCGTCCATGTAGTGGGTGCTCACGAGGACTGAAATTCCTTCGCTGGCCAGGCGATGAAGCTCCTCCCAGAAATCCCGACGGGCGGTCGGATCGACGCCTGCGGTCGGTTCATCGAGTAGCAGCAACCGCGGGTGGTGCAGCATGCAGGCGGCCAAGGCCAGGCGTTGTTTCCAGCCCCCCGAGAGGGCACCGGCGAGTTGATCGGCCCTGTCCTTGAGTCCGAGGCTCTCAAGGGCCTGCTCCACCGCCTGCGGCCGGTTGGGCATTTCATAGACGCGGGCGACAAAATCAAGATTTTCGCGGATCGACAGATCTTCCCAGTAGGAAAAGCGCTGTGTCATGTAGCCGACATTGCGTTTTATCTGTTCGCTCTCCCGTAGGATGTCATAGCCCAGACATGTTCCGCTGCCCGAATCCGGGGTAAGCAGGCCGCACATCATGCGAATCGAGGTGGTCTTGCCGCTCCCATTGGGCCCCAGGAAACCGAAGATCTCGCCCTGCTGAACCCGGAGCGACAGGTCGGTTACGACGTGTTTCTCTCCGAAGCTCTTGTTGAGCCGGTGCACCTCGATGGCCGGTGTCGCGACTGCGTTCATCGCAGGCTGACGGAGATCGGCTGACCGGGGTGCAGTTTCACTGCATCTTGCGCCGAAGGGTGCGCTTCGATCATGAAGACCAGCTTCGCGCGCGTTTCGTTGCTATAAATCACCGGCGGTGTGTATTCAGCCTCCGAGGATACGTAGCTGATGGTGGCCGGCAGATCGGCGGCGCAGCCGTCACAGTGCAGGCTCACGGCGCCGCCGACCGCAATCTTTCCCAGGACGGTCTCCGGCACAAAGAAGCGCAACTTGATGTTTTGCGGCGGCAACATGCGCACCACCGGGCTGCCGGCGGCAACCCATTCGCCTTCGCGGTACAGCGTGTCGTAGATCAGGCCCTGCGCCGGCGCCGCGACGGATTTCTGATCGAGGCGCCAATCAGCTTGGGCCAACATTGCGCGCGCAGCCTGCACTTGATCGGATTGCGCCTGCAGTTGCTGTGCGCGACCCGGAAGTCTTGCGACTTCGACCTGACTCTGCAATTCGCGCACCCGTGCCTGGTCGCTGCGATCCTGGGCCAGCGTGGCCTCAAGCTGCTCTTGCGAAATGCCGCCGGCGCGAAATTGCGCCTCATCGCGCTGTCGCTGAAGAGCCGACTTCTGCGCCGAAGCTTCCGCCTGCAGCAGCTGGGCGTGGATCACCGCGAGTTCCGGAGGCCGCTTGCCGGATTGGAGGTCCGCGAATTGGGCTTCGGCGGTCGCGAGCTGGTGCTGCGCCTGGTGTTGCTCAGCCTTTTCTTCCGTAGCTTCGAGCGTGAACAACTGTGCGTTGCTCTTCACTTGCTGGCCGCGCGCCACCGAAAGGTGCTCGAGGTGTCCGGGCTGCGACGACGAAAGATAGAGGAATTCACCCTCCACGTACCCCTGATAGCTCCCCGTGCGGGAGCCCGAGCACCCAGTCAAAACGAAGGCCAGCGTCAGAGTTACGAATCGACTGCGCAGAAAAGCCATCGTGTTCTCTACTCAGTTGCAGCGTGCCAATGCGGCGGTTTCGAGAAGGCGCTGACCAGCAGCGTCTCGGCATGGCGCGCGATGTCCTCGCGAGTGACGCCTTGCGGAACCACCGGAACGTCCTTCCACACGCCGACGATGGCGAGCGGCAACAGGGTCAGTCCGATCACCGAAACCACAACCAGGCGAGGCTCGAGGCCTGGATTGATCTCGCCGCGAGCTTGAGCCGTCGTTACCGCGCTAATCAGATGGCGAGCGTGCTCAAAGGGAGCAATCTTCAGCAGCCGCGCCCGCAATTGGCCGCCTTCGCCTACGATCTCGCGCAGCCACAGAGAGGGCAACCAGGGATTGACTTCCGTCGCCGTCAGGATGCGCTGCACCAATCCACGCAGCATCGGCACCACCTCTCGATCGTCGACCACCGGCGACCACACGGCAGTGATGGCGCGCAAAAGCCGCTCCTTGACGATCGCATCCAGCAGCCGACCACGGTTGGTGAAGTAGTAGTGGACCATCGCGGGGGTGACCTTTGCTTTGGCCGCGATCTCGGCGATGGTCGTCCCCGCAATTCCCCGCTCGGCGAACAGCGCCACGGCAGCATCGAGCAGAAGCTCGCGCGCGTCCGCGCCGGGGACCGGACGGGG
Source organism: uncultured Gammaproteobacteria bacterium (assembly GCA_963811115.1). Taxonomy (GTDB): domain Bacteria; phylum Pseudomonadota; class Gammaproteobacteria; order Steroidobacterales; family Steroidobacteraceae; genus Bog-1198. Next base: position 880,678 of record CAWEQB010000010.1, on the reverse strand, counting down.
GCGCCCGATGCGGCGGCGCGTTGCGCGGGCAGGGACCATGCATTGGATATTAATTAACTAAAAAGATAATATCAATTTTACGGTATTCTCGCGCGAGCCGGCGACCGGGGGCACCCGGTGGGAAGCGTGTCGGAACAGATGAACTTAGCGCCGAGGGTGCAGTCTGACCTTCATCGATCGTTCGGTGTGTCGGCCTCATTATGTAGCCAATGGCACGCCTCATCAGGGAGTCTTCCATTGGCAATTTCGCGTCGTTTGCTGCTGGCAACCGGCATAGGAAGCCTCGCAACTTGCATCGCACGACCCGTCCTCGCTATCCAAGAGCGGCGGGAATCGGGCATTGGCGCTGCATTGTTGCGTCGCGCGCTCGGCGCGCTGGAGCGGCATCGTGCAAGCATTGCATCCCGTGACATCATTGCAATCGCTGATTTCTCGTTACCCTCGTCGGCGCCGCGATTTCACTTGTTGGACCTTGCCAGCGGGAGCGTGAGCTCGTACTTGGTCGCTCATGGGCGAGGTTCCGATCCCTCACATACGGGATGGTTGGAGCGATTTTCCAATGCGCCGCGGTCGAATGCGACATCCGCAGGAGCCTACAGAACCGACGGTCTCTACAATGGAAGCCACGGGCGTTCACTGCGCCTGGAAGGTCTCGACGCGAGCAATAACAATGCGGCAGGGCGCGCCATCGTGGTTCATGGTGCTGCGTATGTCAGCACGGAGATTCTCGCCGATCACGGCGTGCTGGGTCGCAGTCTGGGGTGCTTTGCGCTCGCCAATTCAAGTTTAGAGGAAGTGTTGGCCAGGTTGGGACCCGGCCGATTGATCTACGCCGACAAAGTGTAAGTGCGCGGTGATCGAGGCGGATGAGACCTAGGTCCAACTCATTCCATGCCGCCTTGGATGCATGCTGGTCCCTGCAGGATTGAGAACCGCACTTATGAAGTTGCCAGGATTGCCCGCTGCGACCGCTGTTGTATTGGCCTCGGCCACTGTTGTATTGGCCTGCTCGAGTGCGTGCGCGGCACAGTCGGGAGGCGACAGCTGGGAGTTCGGCATCACGCCGTATGTGTGGCTGCCCGGTATTCACGGCGAGCTTAATTTCGACGTCCCGGCAGGGGACAACCCAATTACGAATATTGACGCGAGCAACTATTGGTCCAATCTTAAATTCGCGGCGATGTTGACCGGCACGGCCCACAAAGGAGACTGGGGTGTTTTCTACGACTTCGTATACGTCAATTTCGCGGATTTGAAATCGACGACACACGACGTCAACGGACCAGGGGGCATTGTCTCGCTTCCGGTCGCGGCCAGCCTGGATAGCGGTATAGATGGCACCGTCGTGACCCTGACCGGAACGCATTCGGTGTCGAGTTCCAGCCGAATGCAGCTCGACCTGATCGGCGGCCTTCGCTACGCGAACATCAGCACTTCCGCCAGCTGGAATTTCTCCGGCCCAATCGGTCCTCTGGGCCGTTCCGGCAGCGTCTCGAACTCCATCGATTTTTGGGACGGTATTTTCGGTGTCCTGGGTCATCTGCAGTTGGGCGATGGCGGCAAATGGTATGTACCGTTCGAACTCGATCTCGGCGCGGGCACGAAGAACTCCACGACCAGCAATGGCGTCCTCGGTGTCGGCTACAAGTTCGGTTGGGGCGATGTTGTGCTGGCGTATCGCTACCTTTACTACAATCTCGGAAGCGATGGCGCGTTGCATGATGTGAGACTGGTGGGACCATGCCTGGGCGCATCATTCCACTGGTGATACACCGATACAACGAGTGGTTCGGCGCGAACCCGCACGGTTTGATTACGCGACCCCTGTTGACAAGGGCGCCGGCGGAGACCCGCCGGCGCCTTCATCGATGCAGGACGCTCGATTTGATTAGCTAGTCATGACGGCCGTGATCGAAATCGAACAGGTCGAATAGGTCGCCAATCGCCGGCATGTTGCGCGGCACATAGTCGTTGTCGTCATCGTCCTGCACGGGATTGGGCAGATTATCACGGCTTCTGCTGCTCAACGTTCCGTGCAACATCCAATTCCGTTCGATGAACTTTACCGCGAATTGCGTACGCTTACGCAGATGGGATCGTCAGCTAGATCAAGCGAGGCTTCAACGTGATCGACCACTTCAATTTGCCGGTGCACGACCTTGCCCGGAGTCGCAAGTTCTATGAGCGCGTGCTTGCTCCTCGGGCACGATCGCGCAATGCAGTTGACGCATTCTATAACGTGGCACTTGCTGCCGGCGCGACGCCGAACGGGTCCCCGGGTGTACGTTATCAGTACGATCCGCAATACTACGCCGTGTTTGTCCTGGATCCTGATGGGCACAATGTCGAGGCCGTATGTCGTGGCGGACCCGACCTCATGGCCACGAATCGTTGAGTCCCATTAGCGCCGTTCTCGCCGTGCCTCTCGGCCCCTTGTCAGCGGGGGATTGCATGCGCGCACAATTCGCGATGTTCTTCTTCAGAAAGTTACTGCATATGCCGCAGGCGAGCGTAATCTTGGCGTTTACGAGAAGAACCAAGGATTGCCGACTATGACTAGAACATTCTTCGCGGGCATCATTGCTGGACTGATAGGCGGCATCGCCGGAGCATATATTCTTATGCGCGTTGACGGGCGCACTGTGCTATCGCCGGCGTACGCCTCCACGACGCGTCCGCAAGATGTGATCTCCGCGAATAGGATTCAGCTCATAGACGCGGGCGGTAAGGTGCGCGCAGAACTCGCGATGTCCGTGGACGGCGGGCCTTCGCTCTTTTTCTTCGACACTGCGGGAAGAAACCGCCTGGTACTGGGTCTATACTCTCCCGCGGAAGGCGAAGCGCCCACCGTCGTGCTGAACGATGCCCAAGAGCATGCGGCCGGTATTTTCCGCTTGTTTGGCGCGCACGATTCCCCGGTGGTCGTGCTGAAAAGCCAGGGTCGCGATCGGTCAGTGTATGGCCTCAATCCAGGCTCGATGGAGCCCTTTCTGGCAAATTACTCCGGCGATGGAAAGAAGACCGATTTATTCGGTAACTATTAGATGCAACGTGGTTTGATTCTGACCTGTATCGCTTTGATCCTTGCCGCCGTCGGCTGGCAGCACTATGGAAAGCCGCATCGTCCCCAGTATGTGTTCATCAACGACACCGGACAGCACGACTACGACCTGGCATTCAAGATGAGCCTCAAACTCGCCGAGAAGAAGTCCGGCATAGAAAATGCGCTCGTTTTGCTCTCCTCACTTCCGCCCTCAAAGACCATCGAGCAAACGGCCGCCGAACTTTTCACGCAACTGCAGATCGGGGCGCGGCGTAACGGCCGAGGCATCCTGTATCTGTATAGTGCCAGAGAAAACCTCATGAAGATCGAGGTGTCGTACGCGCTCGAGGGGAACATTCCAGACATCTATTGTCACCGCCTCGAGGAAGCGGCTAAGACCTACATGCTCTCCGAAGTGCCGCAGGATTTCATTTCCGAGCTCATTATCACCACCAATCTACGCGGCACAGGTTCGACGAGCACTGCCGGCGAATCGTCGCGCCCGAACTGGGTCAGCGGCGACTTTCTTTCGGGCGGCGGCGGGGCGCTGGCCCGCGGCTACGACAGGACACTGAACGACTACGAGGGGGCTATTCGCCGTCTGCCGGCAGTGGAGTTGATGCAGTTCATGCCGGCTTCCGACGCCAACGTGTCATTGGAACGCTACCTTTCGTCACTCACGGCGGGCATCGGCGATCCGAGACTTCCGCTCCTAACCGAGGGAAGCCGGCTGTTTCGGGCCATCGTTCCCCGGGACGAAGCACAGCAAGAACGAATTGCCGAGTTCTTCGGAGCGGCCGCTCCCTATCGATTGATGTTTGCGGGCAATCTAGCGCTTGCAGTTCCGCAGCCGAATCACTCGAATTTGCCCTTCGTACTGCGCCGCGGAACGGATAATCTGTGGTATGTGGACGAAGCAAAGGCTTGGACGTACTTTCACCGCTTCGAGGATAGCGTCAATTTCTTCGTGAAGTACTCCGATAATCCCTTCCTTGCCGCCTTACGCGCAATTAAGGCGCCCAATATGGACTACGCCATCTACGGCGCACATGTTGGCACACCTGCCTTACCCGAATATCCATATTCTCTTGCCGCAGCCATCCGGGTGCTGGAAGACAAGATTCACGAAGCTCCGCACGATGCTGCAAATCATGCGGCACTTGGCGACCTTTACCTGTTCGAGTCGAACTGGCTTTCGAAGGCGATTGCGTCCTACGAGAGGGCATCCGCTCTCAATCCGGACGATTTGGCGTATCGCTGGCGACTCATGGATCTCTACTTGAACACATCCCAGGCCGACAAAATGCTCGCGGAGTTGAAATACCTGTCGGAGCACTTGCCCATGGATCAGCAAGCGCAAGAGTGGTATCGCAATTACAAGAAGGAGTATGACTTCGGCCCCGATTGAGGACCCTCTAGTTGTTCCGCAACGCGTGCTGGAGCAGACTTGCAGTTTAGATCGCAAACAGCCCAACCAGATGCGATGGAGAGGGATTCATGTGCGTTCGCCATCCAAGCGCGAATGTCAGTCCGGCGTTGATCGCATTTCTGGCGCTCAGCTGCAACTCGCCGACGATTCGCGGTCAAGTCGCACCGCCGGCACCACTATTCGTGGTTCACGGCACGGCGCGAAATTGCAGTTCCATCACCCAGTTGGACAGTGCGCTGTCCAGCAACTACCAAGCCTTCTTCGCAGGCTGGAGTGAACAGGACTACCGCGACGCCGTCGCCTGGTCCCAAGCCTGCGCGAACTTCGGTTGGCACATCGCAGATCGCCCCAGGATCCCCCGGTTGGAAGCACAGCACGACAAGGCACTAGGACCCGTGGCGCGAGTCGACACGTCAGCTGACAGCTCATTGCAACGCCCACGTAGGCCCAGCGATTTATCGATCGAGCCCCCGGTGCGCGCGCCGCTCAAATTGCCGGCGGACGGCTCTCCGGTGATCGGCAGCGACACGACAATTTTGTCTCATTACCAAGACACGCTCTTCGACATTGCCCGCCACTACGGTCTCGGCTACGAGGAAATTGTCCGCGCCAACCCCGGCGTCGACATTTGGATGCCAGGGGAGGGAACGCGCGTTCTTCTGCCCAAGCGCCGCATCCTGCCGCCCGGTTCACGCGAGGGCATTGTCGTGAACTTGCCGGAGCACCGGCTCTACTATTTTCCGAAACCCGCCAAGAACGAAGCTCCGGTGGTCATCACTTACCCCGTGAGTATTGGCAAGGACGGGGACGCGACGCCCCTCGGGCAAACTCATATCACGGCGAAGATCGAACATCCTTCCTGGGTTCCGACGCAATCCATCCGCAACGAACATGCCGCGCTCGGCGATCCGCTGCCGAGGGTGATCGGCCCCGGCCCGGACAATCCCATCGGTGACTTCAAGATGCGACTCGGCTTTGGTGACGGCACGTACGAAATCCACGGAACCAACAAACCGATCTCGGTGGGGACTGCTGCAACGTATGGCTGCATCGCCATGTACCCGGAGGATCTGGCGGCGCTGTATGCGCTGATTTCCGTCGGCACGCCGGTGCGCCTCATCAACGTGCCCGTCAAGGTTGCGTGGACCGCCGGCACTTTGCTCGTCGAAGCCCATCCGGTGATCGACGCTCATGGGCGGACAGTCGCGCCCACACTCGACCAATTAGCCGATGCGCTGCACGAGACGGCGCAAGATGCGAGGGTCTCAATTCAGTGGGAACGTACGATGTACGTTCTCGAGCGGGCCGACGGAGTCATCGCCACCGTGGGCACACGATTCTGAAACGGCTGCGGTATCGCCGCAAAGCCGCCTGTCACCACTGACCCGTTGGGGTCCGATGGGAGACACCGGACAGAATTCAATCGGCGACAGTCGCAGAACGGGCCAACTTTGAGACATCGCTGCCACCCAATTGAGCGCCGTGAAGCTGTCACATTCAACTGACCTTGGATACGGATAGCGGTTACCGAAGATACCCGCCGGGACTTGAACCCGGTCATCGACTGAGCCAGCTGGCAGAAAGAAACCTCTGGTTGGCGCAAATCTCTCGCATTCGACGATAAGCTATGCCGCACTCGACTTAGCAGCGGACAGCAAATGCCCATCTTCGCACTTCGCGCTATCCTGGTCGCTCTGGCAGCCGCCCTGCTGCTGTCCATCAGTGACATCGTCCTTGCCGAGCCCACGCCAGTGCGCGCCACGGCGGAGGACCAGAGGATGCTGCCCTACGTCGAGCCAGGTCAGTTGGTTAATATCGGCGGCCGGCGCATTAACCTGCACTGCAAGGGAGAGGGCGGCCCGACGGTCATTCTGATGGCTGGTTTATTCAGCTGGTCGGTGGTGTGGTACAAAACCCAGCCTGTGATCGCGCAAAAAACGCGCGTTTGCGCCTTCGACCGAGCCGGCTATGGATTCAGTGATCCGGCGCCCCGGCCGCAGATCCTCTCCGACGTGGTGGACGATCTGCATGCGGCGCTCAACGCCGGGCCCATACCGGGACCATATGTGCTGGTTGGACACTCTTTGGGCGGTATTGAGGCGCGCCTCTACACGCAACGCTGGCCTAAGGAGGTCGTCGGCATGGTCCTCGTCGATACCAGTCCGGCCGGAGAGGGGCTCATCGACGAGGCGCAGCCGGGTTTCGATGAGGTGAACGGGCGAGAAAGCTACGCGGCCGATATGCTGCATTGCGCCTTCTTGGCCGCGAAACCTCTAGACCCATCCGGGCCGGAATACGAGGACTGTTCGGCTGTGGCCGGCTTGCCGAGCGACACACCTGCCGCGTTCAGAACGATCTGGCCTCAGTTCTTCACCGCCTACTATTTCGCCGACAAAGTCTCGCTCATGTCGTCGCTGTATACACACCGTTACGACAGCGTCGATCACCAACACCTCGGCGCAATGCCGCTCGCCGTGCTTTCGATTGAGAACACTTGGAATGACGGCACGCCCGCCGGCGACCGGTTCAACCGATCCTACTCAAAGGTCTGGATCGCCATGCAGCGGGACTTGGCGCACCTCTCCACGCGCGGCGTACACCGGATCATCAAGGGGTCAGGTCACCATATACAGTTGGATAAACCGCAAGCGGTTATCGACGCCGTGGACGAAGTGCTCCGCGCCGTCGCTGGATTGCAATAGCTATCGGTCTGTGGTAGAGCACTAGTTGATCATGTAAATTCGGATGTTTACAACATCACCTGATGCGTTGTTCTCACGGAAGGAGAAAATGATGCAGACCGCCAAGTTGATTCTTCTGGCAACTGCGGTATGCCCGATGCCAGCGGGCTCGTTGGTAATGGCGCCGCCATCAACGGCATCGTCACGTCAAGTCCCGGCCCCTCGGCGTTCATTTATGAATTCACGGTAAATACCGTGTTCAACGTCTATGGGGAAGTCGACGGGCCCTTCATTAATTTTAACAATGTCGCAAATCTGGCGCTGAGCCCGGGCTCCTATTTCCTCGAGTTGAGCAATCCGCAATCGTCGAGCTGGGAGAATAACCCCAAGGCGCCGGATTCCGGCTATCCGTTGGGTGTCAACCTCACCGTGAGCGCGAAGAGTATGAGCGCGCCCGAGATCGATCCGGCCTCAGCAGTCACCGCGCTCACACTGCTGGCTGGCTGCCTTCTTGTGTTTCGCGGTCGCCGCGAGGCGCCAGCCTTCAGGCTGTGAGTCAGGCCGTGTTCGTTCCCGCAAGACAGAACGGAGTTTCGATCGCGGCTTCGGCTGACATAGGCATCAGGTGACGTTTGCACGCGCAGTAGGATTCTCATTCGCTCCATGCAGCGCGACGGACCATCGCCACCGTCGACTTCGGAGTTGTGACCGGAAGGGTGGCCGTAATCGGGCCGACACCGGAGTTTCGACTGGCTATTACCTTCGGGATAGCGGTCATTCGCCGGAAGTTTGACGAACCAGCCGGCAAATGGTCTATTGCACGCCAGCGGACGCAAGGAGAGCGCAAGTGTTCCTCGGAAAGTTAGGTTCATGAGCACCATTGCAGCGTCGGTGCTAACAGCGGCAAACTCCGGGCTTCGCCAAAAGCGTCTCGATGTCTATACTTTTGCACTCTGCTTCGACCACGAATCCAAAGCCATTTCTGTCTGCGCAGACGCGGCGTAGGGCGGAAATGGATGCGAACACGTTGAAGGAATTTGCGACCCGTTACACCGCCGCGTGGTGCAGTCAACACGCCGCGAGTGTGGCTTCATTTTTCGAAGAACAAGGCTCTCTCACAATTAATGACGGTACCCCCGCACTCGGACGGGCGGCGATTACGAATTCCGCGCAGAGTTTCATGACTGCGTTTCCTGATATTGTGGTCAAGATGGATCGCCTCGTCGTGAAGGGAGCCAAGACCGAGTATCACTGGACGCTGACGGGGACTAACACGGGGCCGGGCGGGACAGGGAAGTTCGTCAAGATCAGTGGCTTTGAGGAATGGCGCTTCGGTCCCGCCCGGCTGATATCCGAGTCATTGGGTCATTTCGATGCGGCGGACTACGAGCGCCAATTGAACGCCGGTGGCCACGGCGGTGATATTTAGCCCCTTTTGCCAACGGCTTGATTGGCTGTCGAGAAAGCCGGAGCTGCGCGGAAGAACGTTACGGCGTTTGGCCTTGAGTCTAATTACAAGTAATTCTGAGGCGAGAATCTATGGTCAACGTCAACTCTTTTGGTCTGGCCGTGGCTGCGGTTTTCATTTACACCGGCTGTGCTAAAGATGCATTGGCAAACAATGCGGCGGTCGCGCCGCCGAAAGAAGCACTTGTGACCCTCGAGAAGAGTGCATACGCGGCCTGGAAATCCAAGGACGCGAAGTTCTGGGACACGTTTCTTTCGGACAAATTTGTCGGCTGGGGTACGTCCGGGAAGCTCGATAAAGTGTCAGCGACAAAGGAATTCACCGGCGCTGATTGCGATATCAGGAGCTACGGTCTGTCCGATGAGCGCGTGAGCTCCCGTGGTAAGCACGCCGCGCTTATCACGTACAAGGTTACCGTTGACGGCACCTGCGGCGCGCAAAAGATCCCGGCAAATAGTTGGGTGGCAGGAGTCTACGTTCGCGACGGTGGTCAATGGAAAGCAGTCTTCCACGCCCAAGATGCGGTGGTCAATCCACAGCTGCCTGCGGTAACGCCAGTTTTCCAAAACGGAGCGCGGGGAAACGACACGGCTAAGCCGACCGCTCCGGATCCTGCCACCGGCACCTTGCTCGCGATAGAAAGAGACGTGTGGGAGGCTTGGAAGGACCATGATGCCAGACGACTGTCGGACCTGATGGCAGAGGATATTTCGTTTATCAATATCTTCGGTATTTACCTCCCAAACAAGGCTGAGGGATTGAAGAACTGGTCAGGGATAGGATGCGATGTCAAAAGCGTTGGTGTCACCGACGCTGCTGCAACGATGCTCTCGCCGGAAGTAGGCATCCTGACATTTAAAGCAACTGCTGTCGGCACATGCTTCGGTCAGAAGGTTGGACCTATTGGGGGCTCATCGATCTACGTGAAGTACGGCGATGCCTGGAAGTGGACCTTTGGAATAAACGTACCCGCACGCGGAGAGGGTACTTAGAGGCTACGGGCGCAATCTGCCGGTCGCGAACGGCAGCTCTTGAGCAGGCCAACGAGCTAGAACCGCTGCCGCGCGGGCGAAGTGTCATCAGCGGCGGGAATTCATGCGAACATGCTCCCAATACGAATTGTCATTGAATAAAAGGGGGCCAAGAATGATTTCGGGTGTAGTGAGAGCCAGGCGGCCGACCGCGAGATCGACGACTTCATGACCGTCCCACGCTCGCGCCCAGGGTGACGAGAAGCTCGTCCAGTTGCTCGAACGTCTCGCCCATCGCATCCGCTGCCCCGGTGCCGGTGGCGTCGAGAGCTTCCTTCGAGGGATAGAGATCGTGCATGACCAGCAGCGTCTTGCCGCCTTTTTCCTCGAAGGTCACCGTGGTGACGGCCCACCCTCGTCACCTTCCTCATTGGTCCAGACGAGGCGCGAGTGCGGTGTCACTTCGATGTACGTGCCGAAGAACGCCGACTGTCGAGGCCCCGTGTGCGAACACCAAACGGTACCTGCCCCCGACACGAACATCCATTTCGCAGGAAAGCAGGGACATGCCCATCGACTTCGGTACCCACCACCGCTTGAACAGTTCGGGCTTGGTCCACGCCTCGAACACGATGCGCGCCGGGCCGTTGAAGGTTCGCGTGACGACGAGCTCACGCTCGGACTTCCGTTCCACCGTCGTGCGGTTCTTCATGGGGGTGGGCTCACTCTCTCTTCTTGCGTCCATCGACCTTCTCCTTCCGTTTCAGTTCCTCGACAACCTTGTCCAACTCGTCGAAGCGTGCGTCCCAGAGCTGGCGGTACCTCTCGATCCATGCCGCCTCTTCCTCCAGTCGGCGCAGGCCGAGCTTGCAGGTCCGCACGCGCCCGACCTTCTCCGTGGTGACGAGCCCCGCCTGCTCCAAGACGCCGACGTGCTTCTTCATGCCCGTGAGGGTCATGTGGAACTTCTCGGCAAGGTCCGTGATCGAAGCGTCTGCACGCCCGAGCTGCTCCAGAACGCCGCGTCGGGTGGCGTCCGAGAGCGCGGCGAACGAGGCATCGAAGCGGGTCCGGGTATACTGAACCATATGGTTCAGTATATAACATGCAGATTGGCGGCATGCAAGGGGAGGCCGAGCGCGCGCTGCGTTGCCGAGCGAATGGAAGCAAAGTGACCCGGCAGCGCGTGCGGCATCTTCGCGGTCATTGCACCACTGAGAACCAAGCTGAGTAGATCTTCTCGTAGGTTCCGTCTGCGTAAATTTCAAGCAATGCTCGATTAATCTGTTTCCGAAGCGCGCTCCCAACGGCGACCGCGATGGCGTATTTCTGCGGGCGAAAAATGGGACCGATGACCTGTACGACGCCCTTTCCCTGTTTGGCAGCCCAGTACTGCAGCGTCGCGGCGTCGAACACTGCTGCCTGGACCTCCCCGCGCGTGAGCATCCGAATCGCATCCGGTCCATAGGTCACGGCCGTGAACGACAGGCCACGCTCAGTCAGATAATTTCCCGCTACCGTGCCCGGCACGCTGGCAATCGTCTTGCCGGGCAGATCGTCCGGGCCGCGGATAGTCGATTGCAGCCGGGCGACGGTCTGTACGGACGTCACCGTAGCTGTCAGCTGGGCGATCATCACGACGCCGATCAGCCACATCAGCAGGATGGTGACGCGCTTAATCCCAGGTGCATCCCTTTCGACGTTGAGCGTTGCAACCACCAGCATGGCCCCCCATAGCTCCTCGCCGATGGTCGAGAGGTAGCCTCTGCCGGGTTGCCTGTTTCTGCGACGGTCGATGAGCCACAGCACGTTGGCCAGCAGAAAGATGATGACGACGGCCACCGCCAACAAGCGTCCGATGGCAATCCAAGGAATCGACCTGAGAGTGCTGATCACCCCGGCCTCGTAGTGCGCCGGTACCGCTATGCGCAACCCGGAGTCAAAATATGGAAGCGAGAAGTCGATGATCTGCTCACTTTCCTGGGTTACGGGAATGGCGCCGATTGCCACATCGGCCTCGTTGCTCACCACCGAGGTGAGTACCTGCGCCGGATTCTGCACGATGTTCCATGTGAAATCCCTGTGCAGACGCCGTGCCACTTCGTTCCACAGGTCGACGCTGAATCCCGCCGGAGGGTCGGTCCGCGGAAGCACGAATGGTGCGGTTGCGCAGGTAACTACGCGCAGCGGCTGCTCGGGGCTCGCTGTCGGGACCGCGCGGGTGGAATCCGGGAAGAGGTTCGCGACCACGGTTAGGCAACACACCCCTAGGTGGGATGCTGATCCGCGCGCGATGCAGAACCACGTGCGTGTCACGATCGCCTCCAATCTTGAGATCGACTCCGCGAGAATAATCGTCCAGCGATTCACCCATATTCTGTGATTCATTAGTCTTCCTCGGATTCGGCTGTTGTGTACCGCTGCAGGGCAACAATGCTCCGGTTGGGCGATGGCCGCAATGCTGTGCAGCGGACAGCTCGACGCTCCGTGGTCTATTGGGGGAATTGAAGCCGAAAGCCCCGGTTCCCGGTAGCGGACGTTTGCGACCGGCAGAGACCGGGGCCACTTTGAGACCTTATTAGAAGGGCTAGAATCGTTGGCGAAAAAGGGCCGTTCGGGAATCTCGGTTCATATCTGGCGAAGAATGCGAATGCGTACTGCTAAGAGCTGCCGTTGAATTTCGCAAACGAGGCTCCAGTTACTCAACTCACCTTGTCGATAGCCCAATTCACAAGGGGGATATTGGGCAACTCACGGCCGTCATCTACACCGATCTCCGTTTTGATTAAGGCTTCAAGCTTTGCGCTCATGGCGACGATCAGGTCGCGATTGGCTATGCGGTCCGCTCCCAAATTGACCATTTCCTCTGGGTCCGTATCGAGATCGAATAACTCCACATCATTCCACTTGTAGAGTTCGTCGATGGTCGTGGGCCGATTGTGATCTAGTGGCGAGAAATAGCGCGTGAACTTGTAGCGACCGTCGAAGACGCTGCGCAAGCTGCCGCGCTTTTTCATGTCCGGCTTGTAGCCTTGCTTCAGGATTGACATCACGGGCTTCCTGCCCGCAGTCTTTGCTTCCCCGATGACCTTGAACAAGTCGCCATCGTTCGTCACCAAGCCGCTATAAGTGAACAGCACTCCATCACGCGTCGCGTGAAGACCGGCCGCCCCGGGGTTGCTCAGGATCGGGGAGAAATCCTTTCCGGGAAGTTTTCGCTTGGCGAACTCGGCCGCCCGGGTTGGCTCGACACCCGCCATTGAGAGGAGGGTCGGCACTATATCGATGTGCCCCGTCAGGGCGCGGGTTTCTTGTCCGCCTTTCACATCGGGGTGCGTAACGTATAGGGGGAGATGAATGGTCTGTTGGAAGGCAAAGGGTCCCTTGCCCCGCAGCCCGTGGCCTCCAGCCATCTCGCCGTGGTCCGAAGTGTAAATGAACGCGGTGCGGTCTGTCAGTCGGAGCGCGTCGAGCTCCCGCAGCATGTTGTCGACTTGCATGTCAACGGATCGAAGCGAGTTGATGTAAAAGTCGTTGAACCGCCTCCATCGTTCTTGCTCCGGCGGAATGTGCCCGAGCAGACTGTCCCACATCTTCTGGAATTCACCGTGCGCCTTAGGCCTCCCCGGTGCGTCATAGGCCTGCGTAAGGCTTGCGGGAATCGGCATGTCCCATGAGCGTTTGTAGATTTCGTTATTGGGCGCCGGCGCCGCATGCTTGAGCAGGAAACCCGTGTCCTGGATCTTCTGGCCGGGCGCATCAGTATTGAAGTACATGATGTCATGTGGGTTGACAAGGCTGACGAAGAGGCACCAGGGCTTGCCCTCGTCAGTGAGCTGCCGGCCACGGCGACGGAGCCAGGTAATCGCGCTGCCCGCGATCAGATGATCAAACTCATATCCCCCGAGCGTATGGGCGACGATGTCGCCCGGTGAATTGAAGTCTGCAAAACCATACTTCTCCATCTCTTTGCTCAGGAGTTTTTCGTTTCCTTCAACATCGAATTTCCTGCTCAGATGCCATTTACCCTTGTAAGCCGTGTAGTAACCGGCCTGGCGCAACATGTGTCCTATCGTGGGGATTTTTGTCGATAGATTCCCGACGTATGGCATGTCCGTGTTTTCGAACATTCCATTGATGGCGGTCGGCAATCCTGTGACGATCACCGACCGAGAAGATGTGCACATCACGGCGGGACAATAATGGTTATGGAAGGTAACTCCGGTCCGCTGGAGCCGCTCGTGGGCGGGCAGCGCTAACCCTGTTGGCAACTTGGCGAAGTAGCGCTCCTGGTCCGAAAAAACGAAAACGAAATTGGGCCTGGACCCGGGGACATCGGCGGAGCGGGTCGTTTTGGCGGGTTGGCTTTCTGCGTTCGCCGTCCGGGTGACGAGCGAGCCAGAGAGTGATGCCGCTAGTTTCGCGCCGGCTTGGGCCAGGAAGTCGCGTCTGCTCGGACGTTGCTCTTCGGTGTCCGACTTCTCCTCCATCTCTCGTCTCCCCTTGCATAGTGCAGCTGGAACTGATTTGCGCTAGACACGAAGTTCCACACTCCGCGCCGAATCATCCTGTCGCGTGTCGGCGGCGGGTAATCCTCCACCTCGCGCCGAACCTATCTGGAGGGGGAGGGGGAGCTGAGCATGAGTCAGTATCGGCGCACGAGTCGAGTCGACGATACACTACCGCGCAAAAACGCGCCTGGATGCTGCCCCTTGGTCCTCTTGACGCCGACGGGTGGCGCGTGCGCACACGTGGTCTCAGAATAGCCGCGACAAGTAACGAATGCTGAATTGAGCTTCCAGGAAGTGGACTGTCGCGGGCTTCCGCTTGGGGTCGAAAACCAGGCGTATTAAGGAAAGAGACGCATTAAGGATTGTCGGATGAATTCCACTGTCAGGCGTCGTGCGGATCGCTTCCTACTGGAAGCAGTTACGCAGCTACGGTCGAAACCTTTCGCAGCTTTACAAGCTATCCCGGAATGGCCCTGCGCTTCGCGGCGACGCGTGTCACGACTTCGGTCTGTTCGTGCAATACGGTGGCAACGTGCGCCGGCAATCCGCTGCGCGTCGGTGGAGCGCTGCAATCTTCGCGAGAGTGTTCGCCGGCTCCTGATCCCGCACTCACTGCAACCGCGGCGGCGGAATCACGACGGGGGGCAGCTCTTGGCCACGCATCCGGTACTCCTCGATAAGGTCGACAAATCGCATGACGACTTCGCGCTGGCGCGGCGAAAGAGCTAGGAGTTTGGCGGCGAGTTCGGCCGCTGTCGGCCGGCGGCTCATGCGCCGCCCTCGGCCATGGCTTGTCCCGACTCGTGCAAAGCTTTGATGCGCAGCAGCGCGTTGTGATTATTCATGTTTTACACATTGGCCGAAGCGGGCCGCCGGCGCAATCAGGGTAAACCCGGCACTGTGGTGCACCTTTCCATTCGTCCGAGCGGCTTACATGTTGCTTGACGGCCTCGGCGAGCTGGCGCACAGGACCCATCCGATTAACCCTCCTTGATCTCCCTTATCAGATTGCCAGCGACCCCGCGGCCGCCGCGGACCTAGCCGGCGCAATCGCGGCGGCTATTGATGTTGACGCCCAGGGACCCTCATTCGTCGGGCGCGCAATCGTTTGATCCGTTCAAGTCGAGCCCTGCGGCACATCCAGACTAGTGCATCGATTAAGTCGTCGATAGGTTTTCTGTTCATGTGGCCAAGCAATCACCAGCCGTGCGTCGCACTCTTGCCCGACCGGCCAGAGCCGGCAAATGTCGGTTGTCACTCGGAATCGAAAAATCCGAACATACCGGGAAGCGTCGCGAATCACACGATATGTCAAATCAGGTTTGCGTGAGGCCACAGAACGAAAAAGGCCGCCCCGAGAGCGGGCGGCTTGGAGTGAATGCGAGCACTTGTCTCAGGTGCTTCGGTCCCACCCCATTTCAATCATCGTATTGACGCAGTCCGCCGGTAGATAAGATCTCCATGCCTGGACGTTTGCTACTGCCCGCATGCTGTAGCCCGCAAACTTCTCGTTGGCAATCGTAGGCGCGTTATCAGAAAGGGGTACATGCGGCACCGCAAAGATTGGAACTCGTGACGAAGTGTCGAAGTTCATGCTGTGCTCCGTGCATGTTTGTGAAATTCAGTATTTACAAGAATCGCATCTTGAAGTCTGTTCGGCAGCGCACGAAGGTCAATGCAAACGGCCGGCGAGCCCGCGCCCGCCGGGCGTTGTGGGTCTAGGCGGGGCCGCACCGCTTGCGCACGGTTCTATAGGTCTTATTTAACATAATATACATTATGCGAAGTATGAGTGTGAAATATATGAAAATATCCCAACTCACGGTTTGAGGCTTAAGCCAACCCCAGTACCCAAATCTCACCGCTGTAAGTCGGGAGGTAAATTCGGCCGTTCCAAACCACCGGTCGATTGAATTTGTTGTGCGTGAACTGCCAATTCCAGTCCTCGCTGTCCCAGAGGCGCGGGATGGATCCGCTGCCATCGGAATACCTGCCGAATACCGCGGCGTCGTAGGCCAGGAATCGCCCCGGGCTGATTTCCATGTTGGCGTCCCAGTAGGGAATGGAAGCCCAAATGACACCTTCGTGATCGCCGTTGCCGCTAGGGAAATCATGCCGCCTGGCATGCCTCCCGGTGGCACCGGCGATTCCACCGACGCGACTTCGGCACTGCAGGCGAGATAAGTCGATGCTCCCGTATCGCTGAGCGCCCAGGCTCGCAAATTGCCGTTCTCACCCCAACAGAAATGAATCAGTCCATGAGCGGCGCTGTTCCAAAGCACCGGGGTTCCATGCAAGTGATGGGTGCGATTGGCGCCCCAAAAATTAAGATCGCTGATCTTCGCGGGGGCGGCACTTGGCTTTGGACCCGGATAATAGGTGTAAAAAATTGGCGGCGTCTTCAGCTTGGCATAGTTCGCCGCCGTTCGCGTCGGATCGAGATCCGCAGGTTGAGTCTTACCCAAATTGCCCATGTGGGCGGTGTAGAGAATGCCATCCTTGTTCGACGCCAGGATCGCGCCTATTGAAGCCGCCAGGACCGGACCGGCTGAACCAAAGTCCTGATCCCCCATGCCTCGCCCAGTTCATCGCGTCCGCTCCTAGCGCCTTCGCCAGGTGCGTGTCCTTGCGGAAGTTGGTCGGCTTTGCCTTGCCTGGCGGCGCCGGCGCACCTTCACCCTCGACGTTCTTGCCGGGCGTCCGTCATCCGTCCGGGCGCCCACCACTCCACGGCCGCAGCGAGCCCGGCAGTGCCCTGCGGCGGCGTTTTCGCAGCTTGAATACTCTCGCCGAAATCAGTACTCCTTCGAACTCCCCGTCGGTCAGCACGTAAATATTGCCGTCCGCGTCCGCGGCGGGACCAGCGCCGGAGTGCCAGATTCCACCACCGCTCCTGCGCGGTCGATGTCCAGGTTGCCGATAGACGAAAGCTCGCGGTATCCACTGGATCACCCAACCGCGCGCGGTTTGCGCGCTCTCGGCAATGGTGCCGAAACTGATGAACACCGCGCCGTTTGCGAGCAGCAGCGCCGCACGTTGCTTGCGCTCCGCGGAGCGGAATTTCTGATTCGGTCGCCCGTGGCCCGGATTGTAGGTCTGCGACTCCAAATTCAACGGCGGGTGTGCGCTGCCGCCGTCTTGCAGCCTGATGGCATGGAGATAATGCTCTCCTTTCTGCCACGACTGATCGGCGCCGGTCCAGGCGCAGGCATACAGAAGCGAGGACTGCGTGTCGATTGCCGGCGTCGACAGATCTCCCCAATGATCGTTGATGACATGCGCGTCGATGTCCTCGCTGCCCTTGATCGGCGTACCCAGTTGCACCATCCACAGCTTCGCGCCTGTGTTCGCATCGAAGGCAAACACCTGGTTCGCCATAGTGGCCACATAGACGATGTCGTGCACGGCGCCGCTCTTGAGCTTCACGCCCGGAACGATGAGCGGCTGCGCCTCGCAACCCCGCGCGTCTCCCGGAAGCGCCAGCGAGAAAAGATGCCGTATCCCGCGCGAGCGTATGGCGGAGGGCGATAGCGTCGTCTCGCTGGTATTGGCACCCGAACGGGCATTGTCGTAGGAACGGGTAGTGACGGCGATGCTCACGACTGAAGTCCCTCGGTTCCGACGTAGGTAACCGCCATTTCATACGCGGCCCCTCCGTCGGGCAGGCCATGTCCCGTCAGCTGCAACGCATGCCATCCAGATTCGTTGATCCCGACCTTGAGCGCCCCACTCTTTTGATTCACGCGCCAGGTCTGACTCGCGAGGACCCGGCTCTGCGGGTCGAGAATCTCCACGACGATTTCCGCATCCGACTGCCATCCTTTGGTGTCGGGGCTGAATTTAGCCATGAGAGTGGTGCCCTGTTGGCACCACACCCGGCCAGCCCGCACCTTAAGACCATTTGCGGCGGGGCCGGTGTCAAGGTCCGTGGCGCCGAAAAATGTTTGGCTTGTCGTGCGTCGATTGATTTCGAATCCTTGCGCGTACCCGACGCGCGAGTAGCACACATAGCCTGTGCCATTGTCGTTGCGCGGCAGGGCGATGGTCACCATGCCGCGCTCGTCCGTCCAGACGTCACCCTGGCGACCGGTGTAGTCATGCAACTGTACATGCGCACCGAAATTCGTCTGCACATTGCGCCTGTAGCCGTTCCACTGATCGTTGTTCAAGCCGACGAGCAGTCCCGGATAACCCAGCCGCTCGAAAACATAGACTTGTCGATCGTTGCCCCAGCGCGTGGCGCTCGAACCAAACGCCAGGTTCTCGTGAATCCAGATGAGGTTGTCGATAGGCGCTTTGAGCCCGTAGCACCCGGGATCCGGGCTGTAGTCCTTGTAGTAGACTGAAGGGTAGCCCTCTGCCGTTAGAATGAGGGCGTAGCCTAGCAACTTGTTCCAGATGACGTTCTCGCCGGCCGACAAATCAGTGTCGGGATTGTCGACGAAGGTAATGGCATTCATTGGGTTGACGGCAATGTAACCCGCACCTTGCAATCCACCCATCCACCAATTCGAGTTGTTGTTGCACATGGCCTGAATCGTCCAGTGCAGGGTGAAGTCGAAGACATTGCAACGTCCCGCCATGCCGCTGTTCCAGACCCACCAATGCAGCGATGCCGGTTGCCGTCGAAGTATTCGGCGACCGCGAACCGATTGGCCATGGATTTCGCATCCAACACTTGGCGCACCGCCTGCACGGCCATGCCCTTGACGTCGTCGATTCGATAACCCTGAAGGTCGAGAGTACGCGTCAGCCAATCGGCGGCATCGATGGCACCGCTCACATGTAGTGCTGCGGCGTCGAATTCATGTAAGACACCAGGTCGCCAAAGGCAAAGTTTCCCTGTGGATCGGCTACGGAATCCACCGCGACCCGTGGGGGCGCACCTACGAAGCACGAGGGATGCTTGGGAAATCGTCCGTTGAGAGTCTTGCCGTCAGCCCCCAGATAGCGATAAGTACCGTTGTTACCACCGTCATACTGATGCATCACTACGTCGGCATACACGTCAAGACCACACGCGTGCATGATGCCGATCATTCGCCGCAGGCGTTCGTGATCACCGTACCGCGTGGGTATGTTGAAGACCTGGTTCTTCGAGCCGATATCGTAATTGTCGTAGAGGCCGTACCCGTCCGCATCGGGCGCTGAACCTGATTGAGACTTGCAGACGGGAGGCAGCAGTACCGCTGAGAATCCGCAACGCCGAAAACGGCCGCCTGTTGCGCGAATGATCCCACCACCAAGGCGCATGAGGAGTGTCCTTGTCGACAGGAGCCGGCATGACAATTTTCTGCCCATTCGCCGCCAAAAGACGGTAATTTGCATGAAGCAGGACTCCCATGGGACCTCCGTTGCGCGAATGGCTTTCCTGCCGAATGCCGCGGCGCCGAATCCCAAGAGGGATGAGACGCAGCTGCCAAATCCGAGAACGGGTGCCGAATCAACGCTGATTCCGCAAAACAGATTGTCCACGCTGAGCAAGACAGGCAGCACAAAGAGAACCGCGGGTCGCTGGGCTCGCGCACTCGCGGCTAGAAGCGTCACGCACACCACATAGATTAGGAATTGAGAGGACTCGAGAACCACAGGGGGTAGAAATGATCCTACGGACGCCGCCACAGCGTCGCAAATCCCAAAACCGCCGCTCAGGGTGATTCGCGTTCGCCAGCCAAACGAACCACACCCGATAACGAGGGATGCGATAAAGCTGTCCAAGCTGAAGGTCGCAATCGCGTAGAGATTGTGCATAGGACCATCCGTTAGTCCGCCAATCCAGCCTGCTCGATGTTAGTTCATCGCGCGGGTGTTCTCAATCTACAGAGAATGCGTCAGCGCGTAATTAATGGCACTCGCGCTTTTGTGCCATGCACAGAGACACCGTGTTCCACTGACTTCCCGTTCCATTGTGCATTGCGACTCGCCCTCGCCCTTGAGTTCGGGCTTGTTCTGATGCTGCCAGCGGATCACCAAGCGCCGCGTAAAGCAAGATACTCTCGCAGTCCTGCCGCCTACCACATGCCGCCGAGCGCCACGGTGATCGCCTCGCCGTTGACGCCCCCTGCCGCGTCGCTGCACAGGAATGCAATCACCTCCGCGACCTCGCGCGGCTCGAGCACCCGTTTTTGCGGATAGATCGCAGCGCGCTCGCGCCACACCTCATCGACGCTGATGCCGCGCCGCTCGGCTTCCGTCCTCGCCGAGCGTTCGGCCATTGCGGTGCGCACCCAGCCGGGCAGCACTGCGTTGGATGTGACTCCAAACGGCCCTGCGTCCTGGGCTACTGCGCGTGCGAGCCCGATCACTCCATGCTTGGAGGCGGTGTACGCGCTGCCGGAGCGCTCCGCCTTTTCGCCGGCGGTCGAACTTGTAAATACGAGACGGCCGAAGCCACGCTTGCACATGCCGCCCACCGTCAGCCGAGCGAGTTCGAACGGACCGTCGAGGTTGATGCGCATTGTTTCGCGCCACACCTCGGGATCCTGCTCCCACACGAGCCGCTCATGGGCTGAGCCGATGCCGTGATTCACGACCAGCACGTCGATCGGCCCCAGGCGTCTTTCCGTCTCGGAGACGGCAAGTGCGCAACCTGGCGCGGTGCCGAGGTCCGCCTCGACGTAATCGAGACCAACGGCAGCCAATTCCGTCGAGCTGCGGGACACGACCATCACGCGCGCTCCCGCGGCCGATAGCAGTAGCGCCGCCTCGCGCCCGATCCCCCGGCCGCCGCCGGTGACAAGTGCCACACGTCCATTCATATTCCCAACCCCCGTCTAAATCTCTCCTCCAGTGCCTCATGAGCCCGAGGCTCAATCGCGCCGATGCGCACCCACTCCATCACCATCGCCCCCCACTCCCCCTCCTCCGCACCCCGTCCCTGCCCCATCCCCTGCATCAGTCGCTTCACCTGATACTCGCGCCGCAATGCCTCATCTTCGGCAGGCGAAGTGCGCTCCTTCAAAATTTCCGCCCGCACGCACAGCGTCCGCAGCGACCGCTCGCGCGCGGGCGCATCCGTCTGCAGCACCGCTTCAACTTTGGCAAACCGATCCCTCAGCACCGCCGCGCCGCCCGGCGGCCAAGCGGGAACGGCGGCAATGAAATCCTGCGCCACCTGCGTCAATTCCCCCGTATCACTCGCGCCAGCGTCACCACGCTTTGCCCACTCCACCTCGCGAATTCTTCGCCCGGCCTCGAACAAATTCGCATAGGCCTGCTTCGCGTCTTCTTCTTTCTGCTGCTGCATGCGAAGTCGGCACGCGCCAATCGCCCGCTCGAACCGAACACCCAGACTCCGCGCCTCCGCCCGCGGCAGCTCACCGAGCGCCTCGAACGCCGCGCGCAATTCCGCCATGCGAGCCGCTTCTCTCAAAAGCTCACCGCCGGACCGCTGTGCAACCTGCTCCACCTGCTCGCACAGAGCCTCGGCGGCAGCCTTGCTTGCCGCAAGACCCGCTCGATGCGCATCCTCTGCCTGCTGCCTTTTCTGAAACACCGCATCGCAGGCTGCACGGAATTCCATCCACAGTGACTGTTCTGTCTCGCGCGGTGCAAATCCCACTTCCTTCCACAAGACCTGCAGCCGCTTCACCGCTTCCGCCGCCTCGCCGCCATCCGCTTGACTTGCCACCAACTTCGCGCGCCGGATCAGGGCTTGCTTCTCAGCCACATTGCCCGCGCTCCAGGTGTCGATCCGCGCCGTGAGCCGCGACATCACCGCCTCAAACTCCTTCTCCAGCACTCGTCCGGCCTCGCGCTCCACGGGAAAATGACTTCGCCATTCCCGCGGCGCCTCGTGCAGCACATTCGCGATCAGCCTCCAGTCCGGAGTCTCACCGGCCTGTGCCGCTTCGAACGCCATCAGGCGCGCGACGATCTCCCGACGCTTGTCCAGGTTCTCCTGCCGCAATGCCCGTTGCTCATCAAAAAACTTCCGACAGGGTTCGTATGCCGCCTGAGAGGCGCGCTGAAATTCCTCCCAATCCTGCCCTGTCTCGCTTGCGATGCCCTTGGTCATCGTGCGCCATTGCTCCTGCAGAAGCTTGATGCTTTTGGACAGCGCCGACGGATCCTGGGACGAGCCGATCAGCGCCTGCATCTCCGTGATCAATTCCCGGCGTTTCGGCGCCACCGCAAAATCCTTCCAGTGCTTGAGTTCTTTCAAGCGCGCATCGAGCGCCCGCACCTTCCTCACCAACGCGGCCGGCAGCTCACCCATCGCCGAGAGCTGCTCCTCGATGTCACGACGCTGACCCGCTGCTGCCTTGGTATTGCCCGCCGTCAACGATTCATCCGCCCTTTGCAGCGTCCCCTCAATCTGTCTCAGCCGTCGCTCGTGGGCCTCCCGCACCTCCGCACGGCCCCTCGCTGCGGCCTCCTGTGCCGCGGCCTCATCCTCCCGAGCCTTCGCCGCCTTCAGCGCCTCCGCCGCAGCCGCCTCCTCAATTTCGCGTCGTGTCCGTTTCTCAGCTTCCTCGACGGCGCGCTGTTCGTCGCGCAGCAGGGCCTCCCGCGCGGCCTGCTCCCGAACGTCGGCAAGATGCGCCGCGATCACCAGTTCGCAGCGCCCTATCGCCGCGCGCGCACGCGCTTGCCGCTCGTCCGTCGGCGCGACTGAATCCCATCGCCTCTTCAGGTCCTCGAACGCGGCCGCATAATGCGCGTCATAGCTCCGCTGGCCGTGCTGCTCGAGGGACGCACACAGCATGGCCACCTCGGCCGCTTGGCGCTCCGCCCGGCGTGCCTCCGCATTCAGCGCGTCGCATTTCTCCTTGATGATTTTGTAGACACCCTTGTCCCGCTCGCGCACCTGCTTCAGCAGCGACCGCAACATCGCCGGATCTTCAACTCTCTGCGCCGCCTCCAGCCGCACCCGGCTCGAGGGACTCATCACCAACGAAGCCAATTCCGCGGGGTCTTGGACCAAGGACATCGCCTGAGCCAACCGCTCGCGATCCGCACATAGCGCAATCACGCACAAGGCCGCCGAGCGATGGGTGGAACCCATCAGGCTCGCAACATCCACCTCACCTGCATCCACGAGCGTCGCCAAGCGCACCCGCGCCGCGCGCTGTGCTTCGCCCGATACGGCATTTCCTGCGGCCTCCCCGCCGCCCACGCCCGCCAATCGCCGCAGCTCCGCACCATCGGCAAGGACTGCCGTGGCCGGCGCCGACTCCGATTGCAAATCGGCGCTGCGTACCTCTCCATCGACGGCCGCCGGGGCGGTTTTGCGGAACAGGCGCGAGAACATCGTCATGGGCACATCGATCAGGGGAGGGCCGGATTGACCCGGGCGCATTATAACCCGATGCGGCCGTACCATTAGGATCCGCCCCGCCGGACCGGTTGCAACACCCGCGCGGAAGAAGTAACTTCCTTCTCCCGTCCCCCGGATTGAACGCGGCGCACCGGAAGGAATCTGACATGGCCATCGATGAAGCAAAACTCAATGAGTTTCTCGGCAAGGCGGTAGGCGATCTTGGCGCAGCGATGAGCGCTACGCTGATGCTGGTGGGAGATCGCCTCGGCCTATACAAGGCACTTGCCAAGGGCCCCCTCACCAGCTCGAAACTTGCCGAGCAAACCGGCACGAACGAACGCTACGTGCGCGAATGGCTGGGCAATCAAGGCGCTGGCGGATATGTGCAATATGACGCCAAGAAGGGTGAATGGTCGTTGAGCCCTGAGCAAGCCCTTTGCCTTGCGGACCCCAATGGTCCGGTCGATATGCCGGGCGCATACAACATCGTCGAAGCGACTTTTCACGCCCTGGAACGCACGCTTGAGAATTTCCGCTCCGGGAAAGGCATGGAGTGGGGCGAACATCACGCATGTCTCTTTCATGGCACAGAACGCTTCTTCCGCGCGGGCTATAACGCCAACCTCATCACCTCATGGCTTCCGGCTCTCGACGGAGTCGTCGCAAAGCTGAAGGCCGGTGCCAAGGTTGCCGATGTCGGCTGCGGTCACGGCGCCAGCACCGTACTGATGGCGAAGACCTATCCGAACTCAAAATTCATCGGATACGATTATCACGGCGATTCCATCCGTACGGCCCGCGAAAGGGCCGCCGCCGCCTCGGTCACCAACGTTCAGTTTGAAGTGGCCGATGCGGTAAGCTACCGCGACGATTCGTTCGATCTGATTGCCTTCTTTGACTGCCTACACGACATGGGAGATCCCGTTGGCGTGTCGCGCCACGCATTGCAGGCTCTGAAAAAAGACGGCACCGCGATGCTCGTCGAGCCGTTCGCGAACGATGATGTCAAAGACAACCTGAATCCGGTCGGCCGGGTGATGTATGGAGCGTCGTCGCAGATTTGCGTACCGGTGTCTCTTGCGCGCAAGGGACCGGCGCTCGGCGCTCAGGCGGGCGAGCGGCGGCTTCGGGAGGTTGTCGTGACCGGCGGCGGTTTCACCCGATTTAGGCGCGCGACGGAGACGCCCTTTAATCTGGTGCTCGAAGCCCGGCCCTGAGCCCCTGCTGTTTTGCAGTCACTTCGGCAGCATGTGCATGTAGGGCTTCGCTTCCTCCAATACGCGGGCATACGACGGGCGTGCCATCAAGCGGTCAAGATAGGCCGTGACCTGTTTGTGGGTCTGGCGGAATGAGCAACAGAAAATCTCTCCGTAAAACAACGGCGGTGCCGCCGAACAGTCGGCCATGGTGAATTCGTCTCCCATGGCCCAGGCCTTGCCCGCCATGTTGGCCTCGAGCATGTCGAGCGCCGTCCGGTAGGTCGATCTAGCCTCGTCAACCCCATAGGGGTCTCGCTTGTCGGCAGGCCGCAGGCGGTCGCCGGAACATTTTTGCATGGGCGTATGCAGGTAGTTGTCGAAAAACCGATCGCGCAGGCGAACCTGGCGAGCGAGATCGGGGTCGTCGGGCATCAACTTCACTTTACCCGGATAGTGCTGCGCCAGAAATTCAATGATGATGCTGGATTCCGGAATCGTTCTATCGCGCTCGGCATCGCGCAGTAGCGGGAAGCGGCCGATGGGCCACATCACCTTGAACTCGCTGACTGCGGAGGCATCGTTCAGCACCTTGCGCTCGAACGGAATATCGTTCTCGTAGAATGCAATCAGCGCCTTGTGGCAATACGAGGACAGCGGATGCATGTAAAGCTTGAGCATCGCCCATGGCTCCTGTGAGAATGATCGGATGGCTGCAGATTATGCCCTGCTCCCCGTGCGAAGTTGCAACGTCAATGCCGAAGCCGTAACTTCCCCTCCCCTCGTTTGGATTACGGGAGTCGCCATGGAACTGAAACGCGCTGGATCGCAACCCTCGCAAAAAGGACCCGCCGATTTCTTCACGGGAAACGTCCGCATTGATCCGCTGAATATCGCACCGGAGCCGGCACGGGTCAGCTGCGCAAGCGTCACATTTGAGCCGGGCGCACGCACCGCCTGGCACACCCATCCGCTGGGCCAGACCTTGGTTGTCACCTCCGGCTGCGGCTGGACTCAGTGCGCGGGCGGACCGATCGTTGCGATCCGGGCGGGCGACGTGGTCTGGTGTCCACCGAACCACAAGCACTGGCATGGCGCGACGCCAACCACGGCGATGACTCACATCGCGATACAGGAGGCCCTCGACGGCAAGTTCATCGAGTGGATGGCGCACGTTACCGACGAAGAGTACCTGGCCGGCTTGCGGAGCGCGTGATGAGCCGCTCTGAGGACACCTCTGCCCCGGCGAAATCCGTAACCATTGCGGATGGCGGCGGGATCCAGGTGTCCGGCCTGATGCTGCAGCCCGCCCGTGGCAAGGCTTGCCTGGTGCTTGCCCACGGCGCCGGCGCCGGCATGGAACATCCCTTCATGGCGGCGCTGGCGCTCGACCTCGCGGCGAGCGGCATTGCGACCTTGCGTTACCAATTCCCCTACATGGAGAAGCACGGCAAAAGACCGGATTCGCCCTCCATCTGTCACGCGACCGTTCGCGCGGCAGTGGCAGCCGCGCATTGCCTCGCCCCGACATTGCCCCTGTTCGCAGGGGGCAAATCGTTCGGCGGGCGCATGACCTCGCAAGCGCAGGCGGAGTCCCCGCTGCCCGGGGTGCGCGGCCTGGTCTTTTTTGGCTTTCCGCTGCATCCCGCGAAGCAGCCATCGCTCACGCGCAGCGCACACCTATTCCAAGTTGCGATACCGATGCTGTTTTTGCAAGGGACTCGCGATGCACTGGCCGAACTCTCCCTCATCAGGCCGCTCGCCGATCAACTCGGCAAGCGCGCCACCTTGAGGCTGCTCGAGCACGCGGATCATTCTTTTCACGTACCGAGCCGCTCGGGCCGCACCGACGCAGAAGTCAGCGCCGAAATGATCCAGGTCTTCGGCGCCTGGAGCGATGCCCTCATCGAGGAATCACCATGACCGTTCTGCGCCATCAGCTGCGGTGAACTAGGATTTCTTGTTGCGCTGGAGTAGGTGGTCGAGCGAGATGGGTCCCGGTCCTGCGATGGCCAACCAAAGGAAGAGCGCCAGATACTCGAACTCATCGAATCCCAGCAACGACTCCAGCGAATCCACATCGCCCCACTTGGCGGCGCGGATGGCCACGATCATGGTGACGCCGAGCGCTCCTGCGGAGATGCGAGTCAGCAGACCCAGCAGCAGAAACAGACCCCCGAAGAACTCGATTCCGGAGGTGAGCGGCGTGAAGAAGTGCGGAAACGGAATTCCCCAGCCAATGAAGTTCTCGGTGACCTGGGGCAGGTTGTTGAGCTTGCCCCAACCGCTCCATAGAAAGACCCAGCCCACCGTGATCCGCGCAAACAGGGGTGCGAGCCACATCAGGTGCTGCGCGACCCGTTCGGGCCAGCCAATCAGCCAATCGATCACTTTCCGCATGCCTCATCTCCCGTCGACCGCCAAAAGTAATTTCTAGTATTTATATCTAATATTATGAAATATATAATAATTATCGAAGCTGGCTGTCCTTGCTGCCGCGCCGGTTATAGCCGCTGAAGCGCGCCTCATCGCGATCTGCCGCGTCCTGGCAGGTGAGGCAAAGGCGCACGCTCGGAATGGCCTCTCTGCGAGCCTGCGGAATCTCGGTTCCGCACTCGGCGCAATGCGTCAACCCGGGACCCTGGGGCAAACGGCTCTTTGCACGGCTGACCGCATCCTTCACCGTGGCGTCGATTTGATCTTGAACCGCGCCCTCTTTCGCCCAGCCTGTCGCCATATGTCACCTCGTCCCATCGCCGCCGTCACGAGAACTTTAGCATCCGAAAGATATGACTGCCCAATTCAGAATTGCAAGACCGCTTGGCGGTGTAGGACATCCCGTGACTACGATTGGTACATCGTCACGCCGCCGACAACGGTACGCATGATCGGAATATCTTTGATCTTTCCCGGGTCCACCGTGTGTAAGTCCTCCGCCAACACCACGAAGTCGGCGAGCTTGCCGGGTGTTATGGATCCTTTGATCCCCTCCTCGCGCGTCGCATAGGCGCCGTTGATCGTGTTGACCTGCAACGCCTCCGCCACGGAAATTCGCTGATTCGCGCCCCACACCTCGCCGTTCCAACCCGTGCGGGTCACCATCCCCTGGATGCCCATCAGCGGCGAGAATGGTCCGGGGTCGAAATCCGAACCCGCGGCGGCGTGAATTCCGGCGTCGAGCAGGGTTCGAAATGCCATGCATCGCTTCATCAACTCCTCGCCGTAGAAGTGGAACTTGTCCGGGTTGTAATAGGCGTAAGAGGTGAACAGCGCAGGAACCGCGTTGATGGCTTTCATACGCCGCACCAGATCATCAGTGATCAGGGTGCAATGCGTGATTTTTGGCCGGGCGTCGGCCTGCGGCAGAAGTTTCAGCGCTCTTTCATAGGCCGTGAGCACGTGGTCGATGGCCACATCGCCATTGGCGTGACAGTTGAGCT
This sequence comes from uncultured Gammaproteobacteria bacterium, assembly GCA_963811115.1. Classification (GTDB taxonomy): domain Bacteria; phylum Pseudomonadota; class Gammaproteobacteria; order Steroidobacterales; family Steroidobacteraceae; genus Bog-1198. The sequence goes on along the minus strand of CAWEQB010000010.1, from coordinate 852,677 downwards.
GAATGCCGGCCCTATGCACCCGTTCGCACCAGGAGTTGAGATCTTCCTGGGTTTCGGTGATGTTTCCCTTGTATCCCGGGTCGTTCCCGGATACGGAATACTCAGCGCCATGGTGCGCTCGGAAAACGATCCATCCGCGGTGTGCTCGTAGGTGGCGCCCAATCTGATCCACTCATCGCCCAGGCCGGTGGTCATGCCGCCGGTGATCATTGCTTCAAGTTCGGCACCCATGGCCTCGTAGCTCACCCTATGCTTGAGATCGCCGCGCGCCCGCACCTGCTCGAGTGCGCGCAAATTGCCGCTCTCATGACAAACGCCCGTCAATCCAAAACGCACGAACTGCTTGGAGATATACGCCAAGCCTTCACAGTCGCGCTTCAGCGTCTCCTCGGCCGAATAGCTTTCCCGCTTGCCCACGTTGTCAAAAACATTGTTGGCGAGATCGGTCACGCGGCCATTGAGTTCGCCGTTGGCGTCGTGGTCATAGGTCCCGCCTGCCACGTTGGGGGTGGACTTGGTGACTCCCGCCATCTGGAGGGCCTTGCTGTTGTAAAACGTCGTGTGACCGCCGCGGTGATGGACGGCCACCGGCAATTCAGTCGACACCAGATCGAGGTCGTGCACCGTGAGCGCGCGTTTATCCTTGAGTTTGGTGTCGTCGAAGAAATGACCGACCACCCAGGTATCCGCGGGCGTGGTTTTGGCCTTCGCGCGCAGCTTGTCCACGATGCTGGCGATGGTGACGAGTTCGACGTCATAGGGATTGCCGACCAGAACTTCAAACAGCAACGTGTTGCCGGAGGCGTGATTGTGGCAGTCGATGAAGCCCGGAACGATCGTCATCTGCTTGGCGTCGATCGTTTGGGTCTTTTTGCCGATGAGCCCCTTGATGTCCTCGCTGCTGCCGATGGCGATGAATTTGCCATCGCGCACCGCGAACGCGGCGACTTTCGGCATGCGAGGATCGACGGTGTATACGTTGGCGTTGAACACCACCAGGTCGGCGTCCCGCGCACCCGCAGCGAGTCCCGCGGCACCCGCCCAACGCGCCGCGGCGGCGCCGGCAATGCCCATCCCGGCCATGCCGATGAAATCTCTACGGCTCACTCTATGCTTGCGCATCGCTGCTCATCCCCCCGGTTATATTCGCTTTCGCCAATCCACCCTGAGGATAGTAGCGTGAATGGCCTTGTGGCGTTATGCGTGCTCGCGTCCGGACAATCGACGCTACACGGCTCGCAAGGAGGTTGCGACCGGCAGGCGGGCAGCCCGAACGGCCGGGAACAGGCCGCCGACCACGCCGATCAGGCAAGCCCAACCGATGCCCAGCGCCATCAAGCCCGGAGTTACCACGAGATCAAATACGAGCTGTCCGCCGGTGTCGCCGCCGGCCGTGTCGACGGAGTGGCCGTTGAACAGCCACCAGGCGAGCAACGCGCCGCAAATGCCACCGGCCAGCGCCAAGAGCAGAGCCTCGACAAACACGGATACCACCACCGACATCGCGCCGAATCCGATCGCTCGAAGCGTGGCAATTTCCCGCGTACGTGCACTGACGGTGGAGTACATGGTATTGAGCGCGCCAAAAACTGCCCCGATCGCCATGATTCCACCCACCACATAGGCGACGATGAACAGAATCCGGGTGATTAGCTCGGACTCTTCCATTCCAAAATCCCTTTCCCTCGACACATCGACCTGAAGTTGCGGATTGGTGGTGATCGCATCCTTGAAGGCGTCGAATCCCGCCGACCCTGCCTCGACGATGGCCAGAACGCTCTGCGACGTGTTGCCGCGCTGGTAAGCAGAGTTCACGGTGCGCAAATCCCCGATCAATTCGGATTCGTGAGCGCCGCCGCCGCTCTCGAAGGTGCCGACCACGGTCCACGCGGTGCCGCGCAGCTTGATGAGCGAACCGACCGTCACTCCCCGGTAGAGCCGCTCGGCCGATTTTCCGACAATCAATTCCGCGACACCCGGCCGAAAGGTGCGCCCGGCGGTCATTTTGATTTCCGGGTGGACCGCAAAACCTTCCGGCGAAATGCCGCGAAGCGGCGCGCTGGCCTCGTCGCCATCCCGTTTGACAAGGTTGACGGTCATCAAGGTCTCGGGCGACGCGAGCTTGTGGCCGTCGGGGCTTTTGGCTATTCCCGCGGAATCGACCACGGCCAGGATCTCTTCCGCCGTCAAGCTGCTCAGGAGTTCCGCATTCGATCCCGTGCGCACCACGATGACACGATTCGCAGGTCCAGTTGCCTGCAGCGTCTTGACGAGGCCCGTCGACATGGCCAGCACCGAGACCAGGACCGCCACCACGCCGGCGATGCCGACGATGACCACCGAGGACGCGCCGATCCGCTGCGGCAGGCTGCGAAGATTCATGAGGGAGACGGCAACAATCTGGCTGAGATCATTCATGGGCGATTTCTCAGCGTTGCGCCAGCGCATCGACGATATTGAGGCGCTGCGCCAGCACGGCCGGGGTTGCTGCGCTGATGATGGCCAAAGCGACCGCAATGCCAAGTCCGCCGACGATCACGACCGGCGGCAGAAGCGCGGTTCCCAATGCGGCGCCGACGAGGCGGATGGCGCCGGCCGACAACAGCAGGCCCACGATGGCGGCGCCAAGGCACAGCAGCAGCGATTCTGCGATCACGAGCGCACAGACCGTCCCGGCGGAGAAGCCCAGAGTCCGGAGCACCGCCAGTTCCGGAATCCGCTCGCGCACCGACTGCATCATGGTATTCGCGCTCAGGAACAAGAGCGTGAACATCACCGCTCCGGTGATGGCGTTCGCGATGAAGCCGATATCGGCGAGCTGTTTGAATTGCGACTGAATCGCCGCATTCTCGGACTGCGTGCGGGTCTCGTCCGAGGAATTCTCAAATATCTTGTCAACTTGAGCGGCCACTGCCGTGGCACGGTTGGGATCGTCGATGCGAATCATGAACTGGTGGACGTGATGAAGATCAGAAAGGCGCGCTTCGTCCCAATAGGCGTAGTTGATCCAGAACCCGCTGCCGAGCGAAGTGCGCGCGTAATTGGGCGCCGCGTCGAAAATCCCGACGATGTCGAAGGTCCAGGTATTGCGGCTCAGACTGTTGGGCCAAAGCGTCGTCCCCACCGGGATCTCGTCGCCAATCTTCCAGCCGTATTTGTCGGCGAGAGGCCGGCCGACCAGCACGCCCGCGCGGGTCGTCTTCATGGCATCGACCTGCGCCTGCGTGATGTTTAGCTCAGGATAGACCGCGGCGAGCTGGTCCACGTTGGTTGCGAATGCCGGAAGCGCGTTCTTGGCATCCTGAAAGTAGCCGCCGAAAAAACTCACATGAGCAATGGAGCGCACGCCCCTGATGGTCGCGATATGCTCCATCAAACTGATGGGCATGGAGTTGAGCCCGCCCGCCCGACTGGTGGTCCACAGCCGGCCGTTGGAACTGCCGCCGAAGCCGCTCTTGAGGTCCTGATTGATCCCTTGCAACAGACCGAAAAGCAGAAAGGCGACGATGATCGACAGCATGGTCAATATGGTCCGCGCTTTCTTGCGCAGCAGTCCCGCCCGTATGAGGATGAAATACTTCACGCCGCGCTCAGCGCCTGGGCGTCGATGAGCCTGCCCTTGTCGAGATGCAGCGTCCGCGATGCGTGATCGGCGGCCAGCGAATCGTGAGTCACCATCACGATGGTCTTGCCGCGGTCGCGGTTGAGCATCTGCAACAGACGCAGGATCTCCTCCGCATTCTCACGATCGAGGTCGCCGGTCGGCTCATCGCAAACCAGAAGCGTGGGATCGGATACCAGCGCACGTGCGATGGACACCCGCTGCAGTTGTCCGCCGGAAAGCTCATTGGGCTTGTGGGTCGCGCGGTCACCGAGCCCCACGAGTTGCAGCGCCATGCGCGCGTTCTGCTTGCGCTGTGAGGAGGACAGGCGGGTCAGCAGCAGCGGCACTTCGATGTTCTCTTGTGCCGTGAGAACGGGCAGCAGATTGTAAAATTGAAACACAAAACCAATATGCCGCGCACGCCACGCCGCCATTTGGCTCCCGGACAAGCGGTCGATCCGTTCGCCGGCGACATTGACTTCACCCTCGGTCGGACGGTCGAGCCCGGCAATGAGATTGAGCAGCGTGGTCTTGCCGGACCCCGACGGGCCCATCAGGCAGAGAAACTCGCCCTCCTGCACATCCAGGTCGAGTGTGTGCAGTACTTCTATCTGCTGTTTGCCGCGGATGTATCGCTTGAGGACTCGCCGCAGGGAAATGATGGTCGTCATGGTTACCTTAAAAATCCCGGTCTTCGATACGCCGCACCGCGCAATAGAACAGGGCTGCCGCGATCGCCGGCCAAATGATGAGACCTGTCCACGCCGGCGTCCCGGTACGGAAATAGTTTTCGCCGATCATGACGCCCATCGGACCGAAGGCTGCCAATGCCGGCATGAATTCCGCGCCGGCACCGACGAACACGGCCACCGCGATCGTAAGGAGAATGGGCCTCCAACGATCTTCGAAAAAAGCCGCGAGCAGCAGCGTCAAGCAGTAGAAAAATGTTCCGCCGATGAATATGTGGATTCCGTGGATCAGCGCGTCGGCGAGCGCATAAGAATATCCGATAGCCGGTGCGGCCAGCGATACCGCCAGCAGGGGCAGCAGCGCCAGCAAGCCCAATTCGCAGAGATCCACCGCTGCGCGCACGGCGCACAGTCGACGGCGCGACACGGGCAGCGACAGCGTGAATGTGGCGCCCCGGCGCTGAGAAAGCGGCCCGTCCGCGGCCAACAACACCGCGAACAGAGTCCAGAGGTAGTACATGTTGTGGCGTATGACCTGGTCCCAGATGTAGCCGCGAAAGGTGGTGGAGAGTTGCCACGCCTGGATGATTTGGCTCGCCAGAGGTCCGGTGGGGGACTCGTTGCGGGCGGCCTCGAGCGTCGCCAGAGCCGTGGGATAGGTGAGCGCATTGGCCAGTGCCGCGCAGAGGAGGAGCGCCAGTCCAATCAGAAACCGCCAGCGGGTATCGAGCCAGGCTTTGTACCGCAGCATCTCAGCGCTCCCTCGAGATGAGTTCCAAAAAAACTTCTTTGAGCGTGATGGGATGCGCCTCCGCCGATACGGGACCGAGCGAGCGCGCTTCCTCGATGATCTCCTCGGCGCCGGAGCTGGCGAACACGCTGAGCGTGCGCCCCCGGCGTTCGACACGCATCACGCCAGCGCTGTGGAATTGCGCCGCGGGCGCATCGCCTTCGAACACCAGTTCGATGCGGCGATAGGCTTCGCGCAGGTCATCGAGGGCGCCTTCGAGAACTGCGCGTCCCCGGTCGATAATGACCACGTGATCGGCGATCTGCTCGACTTCAGCGATCTGATGGGAAGAGAAAAACACCGTCGTGCCTTCGTTGGCGACGTGGCCGATCAGCGCTTGCAACACCTCCTCGGCCGCCATCGGATCAAGCCCGGAGGTGGCCTCATCCAGGATGAGCAGCTCGGCGCCGCGGCACAGCGCCAGCAGCAGGGCCAATTTCGTACGCGCGCCGCGCGACAGCGCTTTGACGGCGCGAGATGGCGGCAAATCGAAGCTGCGTAGGTATCGAGCTGCCATGTCCGCCCGCCACCGCGGATAAAAAGCGGCCGTGAAGGCAATCAGATCGGCGACGGTCATGGATTCATACAGATCCCGCTCTTCGCTGACGAAACCCGTGCGTTGGCGAATGACGATGCTGGCCGCGGATTGGTCCGCGGGCAGGCCGAACACCCTGGCGGTGCCGGCCGTCGGTCGAACCAGGCCCATCAAAGTCTTGATCGCGGTGGTCTTGCCCGCCCCGTTGCGCCCCAGCAGCCCATAGATTGATCCGCTCGGCACGGTCAAATTGAGTCCGTCGAGCGCCGTCACATCCTGATATTGCTTCTTGAGCCCGACCGTTTCGATGATGTTGCCGTCAGTCATTTGATCCGTCCTTGCCGCGGATTCCCGCCAGCGCGGCTTCGTACAGGCGGCGTATCTCTTCGTCCGTCACCCCTCGAGCCCGCAGTTGCTTCACCGCGACCGCGACCACGGTCCGGGCGCCGCGCAGTTTTTCGGTCTGGCGCAGTGCGCCCGCATGGGCTGCCACGAAGGCGCCGGCGCCCTGGCGCAGTTCGATGATTCCTTCATGCTCGAGCTCGCGGTAGGCCTTCGCCACGGTATTAGGGTTGATCACGAGTTCCTCCGATAAGGGTCGGATGCCGGGAAGTTGCTCTCCCGGTCGCAGCGCGCCTGTTTCCACTGCATGTTTCACCTGCTCGATGAGCTGCAGGTAAATGGGCACGCCGGAAGCGGAATTGGGTCGAAACAACATAGGTGTACGACAGTACTAGTACTGTGGTACTACGTCAAGAGGACGTTGGAACAGGAGAATTGGGGGGGCCGCATGCCCCCTGGCGCGAGTCAGGGCGACTTCGGCTCCACGAACACCATGCTCGATGCCGGCCGCGATGCGCGCGCCTTGGCGGCGACTTTCTCGACCCCGGTCATCACACGCAATACGTTCTCGCCCGCCAGCTTGGCGATGTCGGCGTCCGTCCAGCCGCGGCGCATCAGCTCGGCGAGCAGAGCTGGGTATTTATCAACGCCCTCCAACCCGACCGGCGCGTCTTCGATGCCGTCGAAATCGGAGCCCAATCCCACATGATCAACTCCGGCCACCTGTCGGATGTGCTCGACGTGGTCGGCGATCTGCGCCAAGGTGGCCGCCGGACGTGGATGCTTCTCCTCCCATCCTGCAACGGCCGCCTTCGCGCGCTCGGGCTGGCCGATGTAAAGGCCGATGTAAGGTGGATTGTTGGCGCGTGCCCGTTCGGCCGCGTCGTCCGCATCCCAGCGATACCGTGCGTCCGATACGTAGCCGGGCGCAAAGTTGACCATGACCACACCGCCATTGGCGGCGACCAAGCGAAGGACGTCGTCCGGAACGTTGCGTGGATGGTCAACCAGCGCCCGCGCCGAGGAGTGAGAGAACATCACGGGCGCTTCCGTGACCGCCAAGGCGGCCCTCATCGTCTCCGGGGAGACGTGGCTCAGGTCCACCAACATCCCAAGGCGGTTCATTTCCCGTACCACTTCGGCGCCAAACGGCGTCAGCCCGTGATGCACCGGCGTATCGGTCGCCGAGTCCGCCCATCCGGTGTTGAGGGTGTGCGTCAATGTCATGTAGCGCGCGCCGGCATCGTACATCTGGCGCAACGCCGCCAGCGAATTGTTGATTTGATGTCCGCCTTCGATGCCGATCATCGAAGCGATCTTGTGCGCTTGATGAATGCGGCGCACATCCGCGGCGCTGTACGCCATTTCAAGATCATCGGGATATCGGGCCGCCATGCGCTTGACCAAGTCCATCTGTTCGAGCGTTGTCTGTACCGTCTCGTACCCCCGCATCGCGCTCGGTATCCACACCGACCAGAACTGGCCTCCCATGTGCCCGGCGCGCATGCGCGGAATATCCGTCATCAGAGGCGATGCATCCGCCGGGAATGGCAAACGCCGGGTGTCGGATTTCAGGTCAACCGCCGACAGGTCATTCTTGAACCGGTCACGGATCTCCCACGGCAAATCGTTGTGGCCGTCGATCAGCGGCGTGCGCAGCAGGATCTGGTCGACTCGATGTTGATAGTCATCGGCCGCCCCGGCCGCCAAAGGCATCCCTAGCAGCAGCAGAGCCAGGCCAATGGCGGTCTTCATCTTCGGTCCCGAGTAAAGCATTATTTTGTTCCGATATCTTGAGAGAGAGCTTCATAGTATCCGTTTGCCCGCCTGCCTTGGGCCGCGGCAGGTGAATTATTCGAACGTCACCTCGATGGGCTCGACTCCGGCAATGCTTCCTCGCACGCACTCTCCGCGCTGAATGGGTCCCACCCCGGCCGGGGTACCGGTAAAAATCAGATCCCCCGCGGCGACCGCAACATAGGTCGACAGGTGCGCGATGATTTCGGCCACTCCCCATATCATGTCCTTGAGATCGCCGGATTGACGAACCCGCCCGTCGATGGTCAATGAGATCGCGCCCGCGGAGGGCGGGACTCCCCTTCTCAGAGGACCCACCGGGGCGGATCGGTCAAAGCCCTTCGACATGTCCCACGGACGTCCGGCCTTCTTTGCCTGCGACTGCAGATCCCGACGCGTCAGATCGATCCCAACCGCATGGCCGAAGATCATGGCGGGTGCATCCGCGGGCATCACGTCGGCCCCGCCGGCGCCCAATGCGATCACCAACTCCACCTCGTGATGCAGCTCAGCCGTCCTGGAGGGGAACGGCAGGCGCGTCCCGGTCTCGACCACCGCATCGGCGGGCTTACTGAAGAAGAACGGCGGTTGACGGTTCGGATCGGAGCCCATTTCGCGCGCATGCTCCGCGTAATTCTGTCCGACGCAGAAAATGCGCCTCACCGGGAATCGGGCATCCGCGCCGGCGATGGCAATCCTTGGAACCTGCAGTTGCGGTAAGTGGTTCACGAGTTGACTCATGTTGTACTGTATATGATGTATGCAAGCCGTTGATATATTGCGATAATAATGTGACTATGCCAACACCTTCGAATGACTGTCGCCTGGATCCGGTATTATATGGGCATATGCCCCTGAATGGCCGCCCTGGGTCCAAGCAACCGCCGCTGCTTCACAGCGCCTGCACCTGTGGCAGCCTGCGCAAGGCATCGCGGCGTATATCGCAGTTCTACGACACCGCCCTCGCCCCCGTGGGAATCAAGTCCACTCAATACGCCATTCTTTCCGAGGTGGACCGCGGCAGCATCGCGGGCCCCGTCACCATGTGCGAGCTCGCGACGGCGATGGTCATGGATAGATCCACACTGGGGCATAACCTCAAGCCCCTGGAGCGCGACGATTTGATCGTGCTTCGGCTATCCCCCGACGATCGGCGCAAGCGCTACGTGGAATTGACAAAAAAAGGCAGGTCGATGCTAGTGAGGGCTCGGCGTTTGTGGTGCCATGCGGAGGAACGATTCGAGACCATTTTTGGCAAAGAGCCCGCAGCGGAACTGCGCGCCGTGCTGCTTAGCATCGCAGGTAACAAGGAATTGAATTCTCTGCCGATTCGATAGCTCGCTGTCACGGCGACAAAGATCCCGCTTCGTGAGTGCCAATTGACTTGAATGACCGCTTCGCATACATTTTATCTTAATTGAGGGCATATGCCCCTAATTGTCCAGAGTCATACGCGTAGCTTTTCCCGCGATCGCGGCGTCCAGCCAGCTCGGCCGCTCTTCAGGCCAATACCGCGGTCGAATCGGAGCAAGTCATGTGGATAGTCAAAGTAGCGCTGCAGCGACCCTATACCTTCATCATGCTGGCGCTGCTCATTGTACTCATGGGCGGCTACGCCATCCTGAAAACGGCCACGGATATATTTCCGAACATCAAGATTCCGATTGCTGCGGTGATTTGGCGCTACAACGGAATTCTGCCCGAGGAAATCGCCAATCGCATCGTGCTGTTCTCCGAACGTGTCGCACAAACGACGGTCAACGACGTGGAGCATACCGAATCGCAATCGGTCAACGGCACGGCTGTGGTGAAGTATTTCTTCCAGCCGGACGCCGACCAGGATCTGTCGATGTCGCAGATCACGGCGGTATCGCAGGTGCAGCTTGCGTTTTCACCGCCCGGGACGACCCCGCCGTTCGTATTGTCGTACAGCGCCTCGAGCGTACCCATACTGCAATTGGCGCTGTCCAGCGAGACCCTGCCCGAGTCGCAGATCTACGATCTCGCAAACACCGTGGTGCGCACTCAACTGGCCACCGTCGCGGGTGCTTCGATCCCCTATCCCTTCGGCGGCAAGCAACGCCAGGTGCAGGTAGACCTGGATCCGCAGGCGCTGCGCGCCCGCGGCCTGTCGGGAAACGACGTCGTCGCCGCCATCGGCGCGCAGAACCTGATACTGCCGGCCGGTACTCAGAAGATCGGGCCGCTGGAGTACTTCGTCAAACTCAATGCCAGCCCGGCGCAAATCGAGGAGTTGAACGATCTGCCAATCCGCGCGCGTAACGGCAGCGTCACCACCATCCGCGACGTCGCTCATGTCCGCGACGGCTACTCTCCCCAGACCAGCATGGTGCGGCTCGATGGCCGGCGGGCCGTGCTGATGAGCGTGCTGAAGACCGGCAAGGCCTCCACCATCGACATCATCAACAGCATCAATGAAAAGCTGCCGCAAATTCGCGCATCGCTGCCCGCGGAGCTGAAAATCGAGCCCTTGAGCGATCAATCGATCTTTGTGCGTTCAGCCATCTCCGGGGTCGTGCGCGAAGCGGCGATCGCCGGCGCGCTGACCGGCCTGCTGATTCTCTTGTTCTTGGGCAGCTGGCGCAGCACGCTCATCATCACCATTTCCATTCCCTTGTCGATTTTGGCGTCCATTTGTTGCCTTTCGGCGTTGGGTGAAACCATCAACATCATGACGCTGGGCGGGCTGGCACTGGCGGTGGGCATCTTGGTCGACGACGCCACGGTGACCATAGAGAACATCAACTTTCACCTCGAACAGGGCAAGGATGTCGAAACTGCGATTCTCGATGGCGCGCACCAGATTGCCCTGCCCGCGCTGGTGTCCACGCTGTCGATCTGCATCGTTTTCGTTCCGATGTTCCTGCTGGCTGGAATTGCCAAATTTCTATTCGTTCCGCTGGCCGAAGCCGTGGTGTTCGCCATGCTGGCCTCCTACATCCTGTCCCGCACGCTGGTGCCCACGCTCGCGAAGTTCTGGCTCAAGCAGCACGATGCCGCCGCGAAAACCCGACGCCGGCATGCGCTGGCGCGCTTTCAGGAGCGCTTCGAGCGCAACTTTGAGAAAATGCGCGAACGGTATCTGGCATTGCTCGGCATGGCTGTCCGCAGCGGCCCGCGCTTTGCGGCGATATTCCTGGGTTGCATGGCGGCGACCGCCTTGCTGGCGTTTCCGCTCGGCCCCCTGCCCGGCCTCGGTCAGGATTTCTTTCCCTCCGTCGATGGCGGCCAGATCAAACTTCACGTGCGTGCGCGTACCGGCACGCGCATCGAGGAGACGGCGTCGCTCTGCGATGCCATCGAGGCCACCATCCACAAGGTGATTCCAAAGAACGAGTTGAGCACGCTCGTCGATAATCTGGGGCTGCCCTACAGCGGCATCAATCTCGCCTACAGCACCTCCGCGCCGGTGGGTCCGGGCGATGCCGACATATTCGTCAATCTCAAGGAGGGCCACAAACCCACCGCGGGATACGTGCGTGAATTACGCAAGCGGCTTTCGGCCGACTTTCCCTCCACGACGTTTTCGTTTCTGCCCGCGGACATGATCACTCAAATTCTGAACTTTGGTCTGCCGTCGCCCATCGATGTGCAGATCGTCGGTTTCAACGTGCCTGCCAATCGCGCGTTTGCGAACGCGCTATTGCAAAAATTGCACAGCGTGCCCGGGGTGGTGGATTTGCACATCCACCAAACCGGCGACTATCCGCAATTCAACGTCGATGTCGACCGCACCAAGGCGCAACTCGTCGGCCTGACCGAACAGGCCGTTGCCAGCAACATGCTCGTGTCCTTGTCCGGCAGCTTTCAGACCTCCCCCTCGTTCTGGGTGGATCCGAAGAGCGGCACTCAGTACCAAGTGGCCACGCAGACTCCGCAGTTCCGCTTGGAAAGCCTGAATGATCTCGGCAACACTCCCTTGAGCGGCGCCAACGGCGCCTCCGGGCAGATTCTGTCGAACGTCGCCCGCATCCATCGCAGCGCTGCCCCGGCGGTCGTGAGCCACTACAATGCGACCCCCGCGCTTGATATTTACGGGTCGGTGCAAGGCATGGATCTGGGCTACGTGTCCACGAAGATGAATGAAATCATCGCTGCGGCGCAGAAGGACTTGCCCAAAGGCTCGCACGTCGTACTGCGCGGACAAACGCAGACCATGAAAGCCTCGTTCAACGGCTTGCTGATCGGCTTGGTCGGCGCCATCGTGTTGGTCTACATGCTGATCGTGGTGAATTTTCAATCCCTGCTCGATCCGTTCATCATCATCACGGCGCTGCCCGCCGCGCTCGCCGGTATCGTCTGGATGCTGTTTCTCACGCATACGACCGTCAGCGTGCCGGCCCTGACCGGCGCAATCATGTGCATGGGGGTCGCCACGGCGAACAGCGTATTGGTGGTGAGTTTTGCGCGCGAACGCATGAATGCCGGCGACAATGCGGTCGAGGCGGCGCTGCAGGCTGGATTTACGCGGCTGCGCCCGGTTCTCATGACAGCCTTGGCCATGATCATCGGCATGATCCCGATGGCGTTGGGGCTGGGGGACGGCGGCGAGCAGAATGCGCCGCTGGGGCGCGCGGTCATCGGGGGCCTGCTATTCGCCACCGCCGCGACCTTATTTTTCGTGCCGACCGTATTCTCGATCATTCACGGGCGTGCCTCAAAGCACCCGATCTACTCTGTGGAGATTTCCAATGGCTGAGGAAAGCACGGGTACGGACACGAACCTGCGCCGCAAAGTGCACCGCTACGGGCTGATACTGCTCATCGTCGCGCTATGCCTGGCCCTTTGGGGCGAGGTCAGCCGGATACTGGCGCGTTCTGCGCTCGCCAAGGAAACCGCCGAAGCCGCCATCCCCACGGTATTGACGACCACTCCGAATCGCACGACGCTCGGCGAGGAACTGGTGCTGCCGGGCACCGTACAAGCCTATATGGAGGCTCCCATTTATGCGCGGACCAGCGGCTATCTGAAGGAATGGCGCACTGATATCGGCGCGCAGGTAACCAAGGGGCAGTTGCTGGCCGAAATCGACGCGCCCGAGGTCGACCAGCAACTGAGCCAGGCCCAGGCCGACCTCGCCACGGCGCGCGCCAACGAGTCCTTGTCCAACAGCACCAACCTGCGCTGGAAGGGATTGCTTGCCACCGAATCGGTGTCCAAGCAGGACGCCGATGAAAAGGCGGGCGATGCAGCGGCGAAGAAGGCGGCGGCCGATTCGGCGGCGCCAATGTGTCGCGACTGCGCGAGCTCGAGTCGTTCAAACGGGTGGTCGCTCCCTTCGGCGGCGTCATTACAGCGCGCAATACCGACATCGGGGCCTTGATCAATGCGGGTCAAAGCGCCGGTACGGAGCTGTTTCGTATCGCCGATACGCATAAGCTGCGCATCTATGTCCAGGTTCCGGAGACCTATGCGGCCGTCACGCGCCCGGGACTCGAGGCGGAATTGCACTTTGCCGAACAGCCAAAGAAGGGGTTCACGGCGAAGACGGTGCGTACTTCGAACGCCCTGGATCCCAATCTGCGGACCCTGCAGGTCGAGCTCGAATTGGACAACGCAAATCACGAAGTCTTTCCGGGAGCCTACGCTGAAGTGCATTTCAAGCTTCCGGCGAGTGCCGAAACCCTGCGGCTGCCGGCGAATACCGTGCTGTTTCGCGCGGCCGGTTTGCAGGTCGCGACGGTCGACGGGCAACGACGCGTGAAGCTCAAGAGCATCGTGCAAGGTCGAGACTTCGGCAACACCATCGAGATCCTCTCCGGACTCGAGGCCGAGCGAAGTGGTGATTCTCAACCCGTCCGACTCGCTGACCGACGGCGCCGTGGTGCGCATCGCCTCCGCGGGCAAAGCCGCCACGTGAAGGCGCTTGCGCCGCGCGCCCTCGGGCGCTGATCGGCTTGACCGCCTGTTCATTCGCGCCCGCCTACAAGACGCCGGAGAGAGTGCCGGCCGCGGGCTCCTATCAGGATCTGGGCGACTGGAAACCGGCACAACCGCTGGACAACCAAAGCCGGGGCGCGTGGTGGAGCGTGTTTCAAGATCCGCAACTCGACGCGATCGAAGCTGAAGTCGGCGATGCCAACCAAGACCTGAAGGCGGCCTTCGCGCGGCTGGAGCAAGCACGTGCCGCGACGCGCATTGTGCGGGCGGACCTGTTCCCGACGCTGACGGCGGGCGCCTCGGCAACGCGCTCGCGAACCTCGTCAATTCGCCGAATTTCCCGCCGCGGTGCCGAGCCGGTCGGCAATAATTTCAATCTGCAGGCCGACCTTTCCTACGAAATCGACCTCTGGGGCCGGGTACGCAACGCGGCGGCATCGGCCAAGGCAAGCCAACAGGCGATCGCCGCCGATCTCGCGACGCTTCGACCTGTCCATCCAAGCGGAATTGGCCATCGACTATTTCACGCTGCGCGCCGACGATGCCCAACAGCGCTTCTCGACCAGACCGTGGCGGACTATGCAACGGTCGCTCCAATCTGACGCAGAATCTCTACAACGGCGGCGGCGCCGCGATCTCGGACGTGGCGCAGGCGCAGGCGCAGTTCGAGACCGCCCGCACGCAGGCCGCCGATATCCGGCTGCAGCGCGCGCAGACCGAGCACGCGCATTGCCGTGCTGCTCGGGAAAATCCGTCCGCCTTTCGCGCCGATCCCAATCCGCTGCCGGGCGAATTGACGCCCCCGCCCGTCGATCCCGGATTGCCCTCCAGTCCTGCTGGAGCGCCGGCCCGACGTTGCCGCTGCCGAACGCCGCGTCGCCGCCGCCAATGCGCAAATCGGCGTGGCGCGCGCCGCCTACTTTCCGGTGTTCAGCCTGGGCGGCAGCGGCAGGTTTGACAGCACGAATTCGTCGAGTTGGCTGAGCGCACCCAGCCGACTTTGGTCGGTCGGGACCGCGCGGGCGTGCTGACGCTGTTCGATGCCGGCCGGCACCGGGCGCAGAACGCCCAGGCGCGGGCGGCCTACGAGGAGCAGGTCGCGGATTATCGCAGCACCGTGCTCACCGCCTATCAGGAAGTCGAGGACAATTTGGCCGCGCTGCGCCAATTGCAGCAGGAGAGCGTCAGCGAGGCGGCTGCCGTGCAGGCGACCGCCAAGGCTTTGCAGCAGGCACAGTATCGCTACAAGGCGGGATTGGTGACCTATCTCGAGGTTGCCACCGCTGAAAATGCCGCGCTTCAAGCGCAGCTCGCGAACGTCAACATTCAATTGCGCCGCATGACCGCAAGTATTCTGCTGGTGAAGGCCCTGGGCGGGGGTTGGCAACACGAATCCCCCGCCTGACCCGCACGCTCGAGCGCGGATAGCCGCGTGGCGATTCGAATCGTTCGCCTCGGCACGAGCCGCCTCCCCGGCGAAGGACTGCGGCTCGGCACGGTAAGGCGCCCTCCCCGCGGCATTCGCAAAACCGATTATGCCGCAAAGAACTTCTATGACGTCTGGCTCCCGCTGCTGGCCCCGAGCCCGGTCCTGGTGAAGCAGGCGTTGGCGGCACGGTCGGACCAGGACTGGAAGCGCTTTGTGGTCAAGTACCGGCGCGAAATGGCTGCCGCTGATCCACGAGCGTTGCTCGATCTCCTCGCCGCGTTGTCTCGTCAGACCGATTTTTCGGTGGGCTGCTATTGCGCGCAGGAATCCCGTTGCCACCGTGCCGTGCTGCGTCAACTCTTGATCGAGCGCGGTGCGCGAATGGCGTGACCCAAGACTACTTCCGGCCGAGATTTTCCATTGCGAATTCCCAGTTGATCAGCTTGTCCAGCAGGGCATTGACGTAGTCGGGCGCCGATTCTGATAGTCCAGGTAGTACGCATGCTCCCAGACGTCGATGGTCAAGCAGGGCTTTATGCACCGTGTGCAAGCGGATTGTCGGCGTTGCCGGTTTTGAGCGATCTTGAGTTTCTCGCCGTCTTGAACCAGCCACGCCCAGCCGCTGCCGAATTGCCCCACGGCTGCGTTCGCCAGTTCCTTCTTGCAGGCATCGACGCTGCCGAAGGAAGCCTCCATGAGACGCTTGAGAACGGCCGGCGGCTCGCCGCCACCCTTGGGCCTCAGGCTGCGCCAGTAGAACGTATGATTCCAGACCTGCGCAGCGTTGTTGAAGATCGCCGCATGGTCCGTGTGACCGGCCGCCGTCTTGATGATCTTCTCCAACGGTAGATCGGCGAACTCCGTGCCGGCAATCAGCTTGTTCAGCGTGTCGACATAGGTCTTGTGGTGCTTGCCGTAATGAAAACCCAGTGTATTTGCTGAAATGACCGGCTGCAGCGCGCTTTGATCGTAGGGCAGCGCCGGCAGCACGATGAGCGGGGATGACGACAGGGTGGCGGAGTTCATTGCATCTCCTTCTGGCTGTGGCTGGATGGACTGTGACCACTCCAGATAAATGCGCGCCCATCGGATCGCTGCCGGTATCGCTCCTCAATTCAGGTAGGCATATGCTGACGCTGGCCGCCTAGTACACATAGGGCAGGCGCAGCGGCGATGTGCCCACTCGCGCCAATGACAGCGCCGAGGAATGCGCCCCGTTCATGCCCTTGACGCACAGACGCACATCACCGCTCTTGGTGTTCACGCGTACATGCGCATGTCCTTCTCCGTTCTTGAATTCCAGCCGCGATCCCGGCCCGTAGGTCGACTGGATCGCCTTGGGTCCAAAGCAGTTCTTGATGTCGCCGCTGAAGGACTGCACGTCAAACTCCGCGGCCGGCGGTGAGGCAAATTTGATGCCGACATCGCCGCTGACCGATTGGCTGTCGATCTGTGCATCGGGCGCCAAGGTCAGCGCAGCGGTCACGTCGCCCGACACGCTCTTGAACCGGCCGCGGCTAACCTCGGCAAGATCGACGCTGGCGCCGCCGCTCACCGTGCTGACGTCCACCTCGCCCCCGCCGCCCGTCAGTTGGATGTCGCCGCTGATGGTCTGGACCTCGATTGTCTTGGCTGCGCGTGCGCTCAGCCGCACATCGCCGCTCACCGTGGTCGCATAAATATCGCCGCCCACATCGCCGCTCACGGTACCGCTCACCGCCTGAACCTTGAGATTGCCCGACACGCCGGTCACCTTGAAATCTGCGCTGACCAACGTGGCCGTAACGGTGCTCTTGGCGGGCACATGCACCATGAGATGAGCCTCATAGTCCGTGCCCCAACTTCGGCCGGCCTTCGCTAATACCACATGGACGGAGGTGCGGTTCCCTGCGCTCGTCACATCCACCCGATCGACACTGCTGCCGGCGGTGCCGCGCACCTCGACCTCGCTCCGGTCCCAGGCCGAAACCTCGACCAGACCTGAAACGTTGACGATCTCCACCTCGCCCTGTGGATCCGCGGCCCGAAGTTCCTGGATGGCCTTTCCCGCATGGACCAGCGTCCAGGGCGCCATGACGGCCCCCAATGCGCACAGCGCGGCCCAGCCTGTGCAACGGCTCTTGGTTTGTGAAATCAGCATGATCAAGTCCTCGTCATCGTGGGTTGTGTGGCCCGTACTACGTGCTCATACAGGTCAAGTTCGTCGTGCCAGGTGCTCTGCCAGAGCTTTTCGAGCACCGGACTTCCCGGATCGCCCGCGAGCGCCTTGCGAATGTCTTCGTGCGCGCTGCGGATGACCGCGAGACTCGCCTCGATTCGGGCACGCGTCGCCGGATCGAGCAGCGCCAGGCGCTGGCGAAAGTTCATTTCGAGATCGTCGCGTGCCGCCACGTAGCTCGCGTTCATCGGCTCCTCGATGTTCGGCAGTCGCGTTGCCAGCTGGCTTGCGGGCGATGGGGCATGGCCGTGCAATATCGCCCAGGTCAGGGCGCTCGCCACACAGGCGCATACCAGACCTGCGGCCGCGGCATACACCATCGGCCGCGCGCGACGCGGAGCATGCTCCATGCGCCGGCTGATACCGCGCCACAAATTTCGCGGCGGGGCAATCTCGCGCGGCAAATCCGCGAGCAGTTCGTCAAGAGATCTCTGCGTGGAAGGTTTCATGATGTCTCCAATCCGAGTGCAGCGCTCAGCAATCCGCGGGCGCGGTGCAGTTGCGCCTTGCAGGTGCCCTCTGCGAGCCCCAGAGCATGGGCCGCTTCTGCGTGACTAAAACCGTAGATGCCGACCAGCACCAGCACATGCCGCGCGCCGTCCGGCAGGCCCGCAATCGCTCGCTCGAGGTCGAGAGGCGGAGCGTCGCCGCCGGGATCCGCTCGGTCGGGCAGACCCGCAACGGGCTCGGGCACTTCGTAGCCGACCCGCAGGCCGCGACGCCGTGCGAGCACCGAGTGGACTGCAATTCGGTGCAGCCAGGTGGAGAAGCGGCTCCGCCGCTCGAAGCCTGCCAATGCGCGCCAAGCGGCGACGAAGGAATCCTGGGTGCAGTCCTCGGCCGCTTCACGCTGGCCGGTCAGGCGCAGGCATAAACCGTAGATCCGCGGCGAGAACAATCGGTACAAGTGCTCGAATGCCCGCGCATCGCCATCCGCCGCCGCCGCTATGAGTTCGGTCGGTTCAGCGGCGGCATCCTCGGTTCCTTGCAGGATCTGAACCATCCCCACCCGACTTCCCCTTGCCTCATCGTCTTAACCCATTAGAGGGAGGCGAGATCAGAATGGTTTAAATGGCCGCAAAGATTAGCGCTTTACTTCCTCGACCACGGCCTGCCCGGAGACCCGCGCTTGCACCAGTGCCCAGCACAGACCGAGCGTGAGTATGCACGCAATCATGAACAGGGCCACCCAGACGATGGCGTTGTGTTTCGACAAGCTGACCCAGCCCCAGCTTGCGAGCAGCCACACCACGGCCGCCAGGAACGCCAGGCCCAATGCCACGCCGATCGTACCGAGTGACCGCCAGGTCGCGTGCACGAAGAAAATCCATACTCCCAACAAGCCCAGACCCAGCACCACTTGCAGCGCGCCAAGATGGGGAAAATCGCGCGCCACCCAGTGCAGCACGGAGAAACCGCTGGGGTTATAGGTGGCGGCCACCAGGATGAACGATGCCAGGAAGCGGCCCAATACGCCGCGCAAGGTCAAGTTACGCATGCCTCCCTCCCATCGCCCATCGGGCCGCGCTAAAGCTCGCTGACATCGATCATATTGTCATCGGCGATACGGTCGATCAACTTGTTGTAGGGATCGATGCCGGCGCGAGTCGGCCGTTGATCAACCACGATCTCGAAAGTACGCTGCTCCTGGGTGAACTTTTCACGGCGCATGACCAAAGGTTTTTCCTCATCCTTCTTGCCGGTAAAGACGCCGATCTCAATGATGTCGGCGAGCGGCATGGCGCTCTCGACGCCGTTGCCGTCCGCCTGCACCTTGCGCGCCTGCACCTTCAAGGTCACCGCATACTTGCCGTCCGGCCTGCGATGAGAAGTTGCCGAGATCGTCTTGTTGTCGTAGAGGACGATGCGGTTGAAGCCATCATCGATGAGATATTGCAGTTCCGGCGGCGTCTGTGCCCGAAGCGCCTCGACCAACTGACGGGTATCGGGATATGGCTGGTCTTGCGCCGCCGCGCCGCCGGTATTCTGCGCGGCGTCCACTTGATTGGCGGCGTTGGCGTAGCGGTATTGCATCAGGAAATTGTGCAGTGCAAGGTTGATCTTGTCCTCGCCGATATAGTCCGCCAGCGTGTACATGACCTGACCGCCCTTCTGATACCAGACGTAGGGCTCGCGCTCGACCAATGCCAGCGGCCGCTCGCGGCGGACCTCCCCTGCCCGGCCGCGCAAATAGCTGTCCAGGAAATAGTGCAGCACCCGATGCATGTAGTCCTTGCCGTACTTCTGCTGCATCACCATGTAGGCGGAGTACTGCGCGAGCGTCTCGGACATCATGTTCGAGCCCTGCACCAACCCGCCGATGAGCTGATGGCCCCACCACTGATGGCCCAATTCGTGCGCCGTCACGAAATACGTCAGGTCCACGTCGGTCGGCTTGAGCACCCGGGTGATGAAGCCGATGCCTTCCGAGAAAGGCACCGTATTGGGGAAGGACTGCGCGAATGTGCGGTAGCGCGGAAATTCCATGATGCGATATTGCGTGAACTGATACGGACTGAAGTGGGTCTGGAAGTAGTCGAGGCCTGCCCGCGACGCCTCGAGCATCTCTTCGCACGTTGTATTGATGTGCGGGGTCGTAGTAGACCTCCAGATTCACGGGACCGTTCGGCGCCTGAGTAGACCTCCTTGCGCACCGCATAGCGGCCGGACAAGTAGGCGTAAAAATCCAGAATATGCGTCGACCCCATGCTGTATTCGTAGTGGTGACGCCCGCCTTCGTCCCACGCGCGCACCAGATAACCCGGCGCAATCGCCGATTTGATCGCCGGAAGTGCTGAGCGTGGTGTGATACGTTATCCAATCGGAATTGGGCGTAAACAGGTTGACGCGGGAATGAACCGGATCGCCGCGCGGTGCCAGCTCGGCGAGCGGACCCAGGTGCTCCTCGCGCCGGCGCCGTGGATCGTCGAGTTCCACGTTCGCATCGTAGCCGACCCCCGGAAAGAATTCTGAATCGAAGAAAGTGCCGTTGTAGGCAAACTGCGCCAGCTCATTGCCGTCGCGAAATCCTTTCGACTCATGGCTGATCGCGAAAGATCAGCTTCACGACCTCGCCCGGTGCCAGCGGCTGCTCGAGCGCATAGATGGAATAAAGATCGCGAGGCTCTTTGCTGACCAGATGAAACGGCCGGTCGAATTGCACGTGCGTGACCGCTTCATGCTGGTCGGTCAGGTGAATCTCCGAGATCGGCAGTGCACTCTTGTTCTGCAGCGTGAACCGGCCCGTTCCGTCAAATGAGCGGCGATCCGGATAGATATTGATGTTCGCCTCGACCGCCGTGATCTTCGGCTGCGGAACGTTTTCAAACTTTTTGAATCGCCGCTCGTAGTCGGCAAGAATATGGCGGCGATCGGCAGCGGTCAGAAATTCATTGAGCACGTGCGCGTTGTAGAAGTACCAAAGGCCCGATCCGAGCGCCAGCAGCAAGAACAGAGCCGCTGCCGGCGCAAGGCGCGGTGCCCGCTGCAGCGCCAAACGGCTGCGGGAGGCCAGCGACACATCCGCGCCCCGCCGGCTGTAGGCGATGGACACCACCGCCGAGCAGCGCAAAAATGCAAAACCAATAGGTGATGGACCAGAACAGCGCCGGCAGCGTAGTGGCCGTAGCCATTCATGTCGGAATAGATATACACGGGCGTGCCGCCGGGAAGATACAGGGAATTTTCCCATCCAAAGTTGAACAGGATGGGCTGCAGAACGACCACCCCGATGACGATCCCGTGGCCGATGAACTTGTTCGAGACCATGGTCTGCACGAACATGGCCAGCAACGCAATCGCCAACATTTGCGGCAGCGTGATCACGAACAACTCCTTGACGTATTGGAGCACCTCGTAGTGGTAGTAGCCGTCGATGGTTTGCATCAACATGCCCACCAACATCGTGATCACGAGCAAGACAATTTCGATCGCCGCAATGGCGGTGAACTTGGACACCCAATCGATCCACTCGGCCATCGGCAACGCATCGTGGATGCCGTCGAAGCGGGTGTCACGCTCGCGCCAGATCAGTTCCGCCGCGTACAAGGCCGCAACGATGATGAAGAACAGGGTCGCGGAACCCTCCACCGCCTGCACCATCAGATAGGTCACCGGCCAGACATTCACTCCGCCCACGCGCCCCGCGAAGTGGCCATTATTGACGGCAAAAACTATGAGCAATCCAACGATTGCCCAGAAGGGGATTTCGCGGGTCATGTTGCGAATCCGCAGCCGCGTCAGCGTCAGGTACTGCAACAGCGTCGTGCGGGCGCCGAAGACCTGCCGCACCCGGGGCAGGCGCACCGTCACGAACGAGCGTATCGGGCGCGGCGTGTCCGCGTCCTGTTGCCGCGCCTTGGCGGCGCGTTTACCCTGGGAGCGCGCGGTCAGCGCTTCCACCGACATTGGAAATAGAGCCCAAACGCCGACCAGCGCGGCCACACCGACTCCGGTCCAGAGCAATCGATTGTAGAGGAATACTCCCGGAGAATATCCGGAGAAATCCCAGGGCAGCAGCAAGGTGTTCCGCTCGACCACACTCCAATACCGGGTGATCGCATCGACCATGCGCAAACCGACCGGGTCAAGGATGCCAGACCAGAAATGTTCCAGTGAGCGGGTCGCCGAGAACACCGTGAGGCCGATGATGTACAGCATGAACAGGGCCACGCCCTGCAGGTACACGATGAAGATCTTGCGCGTGAGCGCGGCGATGGCGAAAAACAGCGAACCGATGAAGAAAATCTGAACCACGACGATCGAGAGGAACGGTTGCAAATACCACACGGCGTGGTTCGGCCCGATGCGGGCGTGATCGGCCCAGGGTGCAAATGTCCCGATGTAGGTGCCGGCGACCAGGCCGGAAAACACCGCAACCGTGGTGACGAACGATCCCGCCCAGCGCCCGCCAAGATAGGCAAATTTGGAGATGGGCTTGGTGAAGAGCATTTGATAGGTGTCGCGCTGAAAGTCCCGCAGTATCGATGTTCCGAAAATTGCGGCAATGATGATCAGACCGAACAGGCATGAAAATGCGTCGTCCAATGTCATGGCGAAGGGGCCGTTCAGCAGCACCTTGCCGTTGGCGTTGGCGACCGGCCCGAAGCTTTCGGAGGCGACACATAAGAACGAGAAGGCGAACCACAGCAGAAAATAGACGTAGGTGGAAATGCTCTTGCTGCGGAAGCGCAGCTCGAAGGTGAAGAATTCCCAAAACATGTTCATGACGCCATCCTCGGCAACCTAACGCTGGCCGCTTGAACCGCGGGAGAGGTTCAGAAAGTAGACATCTTCCAGCGCGGAGTCGACGGCACGAAAGTCGCCGCCCGGGGACGACGCTGCGAAGACCCGGATCTCGTGCTGCCCGCCCACCAAGTGGGTGCTCACAACCTGCATTTGACTCTCGAGCGCGTGCAGTTCGGCGTCGGTGGCGACGACGCGCGACCACATTTGCCCCTGAAGCGCCCGCAGCGCCTCCGTGGGGGAGCCCTCCAACAGTACCTCGCCCGACGCAATGATGGCCATTCGCGAGCACAGTTCCCGCACGTCATCGACGATGTGCGTCGAGAGGATGACCGTGACATCCCGGCCGATCGAGGACAGAAGATTCAGAAAGCGGTTGCGCTCGGCGGGATCGAGGCCGGCGGTCGGTTCGTCGACGATGATCAACCGTGGATTGGCCAGCAGCGCCTGGGCGATGCCGAAGCGCTGCTTCATGCCGCCGGAATAGGTGGATAGCGCCTTCTTGCGCGCGTCCCAAAGATTGGTCTGATTCAGCAGCGCATCGACCATTTCCCGGCGCTCATTCTGTGCGGTTACCCCCTTGAGAATTGCCAGGTGATTCAGCATGTCGACGGCCGACATCTTCGGATACACGCCGAATTCCTGGGGCAGGTAGCCCAGTATCTTTCTGACTTCGTTCTTTTGCGTCAGTACGTTCAATCCATCCAGCTCGATTTTTCCGGAATCCGGATCCTGGAGGGTGGCGATGGTGCGCATCAGTGAACTCTTGCCGGCGCCATTCGGGCCGAGCAGGCCGAACATGTTGTTGCCGACGGTCAGCGACAGATCCTTCAGGGCGCGCACCCCGTTGGGATAGGTCTTGGACAAACCCGTGATCTGCAGAGCCATGTCATTCCCTCCGGGATTTCATTTGATTTCGATTTCGACGAACCGAAATTCGTATTCATTGGCGTTGACGACGTTGTGAGCAACGCCCGCGGGGCGTGCATACGACACGCCGGCCTGCAGCGAGGCCTCCCTCACGCCCGCGGCCTCCTCCAAACGCAAGATGCCGCTCGTGAGGGGCACGACGACATAGTCGTGGCCGTGCACATGATGGCCGGTTTCCGCCCCTGGGGCGAATCGATATTCCGTCACGATCACGCGTTCGTTGTCGATCTGAACCACTGCGCTGGCCTTCATGCTTTCATCCTCCGTCCCTGCATTGGCAGGAATGTAGCCTAGCCGGTTCTAAAATAAAGAACAGTCCCCTCGCCGCGTGTTAACGTTCGGCGGATTCGTCCCAACGGAGAGATGAAATGCGGATACGACAGCCGGCGGGGGTGTTCGCCGCGGCTCTGACCCTGGCTTGCGGCGCCGGCACCGCCGCCGCCGCCCATCGAAACGACGGCGTCTATCGGGCTGCGGTCGCCCATCGTGCGGCTGCTCTCGATCTGCTCAGAGATATCGTGAACATCGATTCCGGCACGGGCGATGTCGCGGGGGGCGCCAAGATCGAGGCGTTGCTCGCCGGACCGTTGAGAGCGCTCGGCGCCGACGTGCGCAACGAACCCGCCGAGGCCCAGGGACTGCCGGACAACTTGACGGCGGTGTTTCACGGCACTGGGAAAGGGAGGATTCTCATCATCGCCCACATCGACACGGTATTTGGTCCGGGAACGGCGGCAGCGCGGCCATTCAGCATGGACCTGGAGCGTGCCCGTGGTCCGGGTGTGGGCGATGAGAAAGCCGGAGTGGTCAATGCGATCATGGCATTGACGATCCTCCACGACCTTGGCTTCAAGAATTACGCAACCATTACCTTGCTGCTGGATGACAGCGAGGAGCGAGGCTCCCCGGGCAGCCGCAATTTGATCGCGGCCCTCGCGAAACAACATGATGTCGCCTTCAACATGGAACCGGGGGACCCGCCCGATGCGCTCACGGTGTGGCGCAAAGGCTCTGCCGGCATTCGGATCCAGGTCAAGGGCCGTGCGGCCCACGCAGGGATGGCGCCGCAGAATGGGCGCAATGCCGCCGCGGAACTCGTGCATCAACTCGCGGCCCTGGAGGGAGCGTTTCCGCATGCCGGCGACGGCACGACGGTCAACCTGACGGTGCTCAAGTCCGGCGAGCGCAACAACATCATCCCGGATTTTGCCGAGGCCATGCTCAATGTCCGATACCGCAGGCCGCAAGACTTCGACGCCGTGCTCGCCAGAGTGGAATCCGGCGCCGCCGTGACGCTCGTCCCGGACACCCAGGTACTCGTGCTTCACGAGACCGCCTTTCCGCCGCTCACCGAAAATGCCCAAATCGACGCCCTCGCCGCCCGCGCCGGTGCTATTTACGCGGAAATCGGCAAGACCGTGGCTCTATCCGGCAACGGCGGTGCGTCGGAATCCGCTCTTGCGATGGCCGAGGGCACTCCGGCGCTCGACGGCCTGGGATACGTGGGCGGGGACTTTCACACCGATCACGAGTGGATCGATTTGACCAGTGTCGTCCCGCGGCTGTATTTGTTGACGCGACTGTTGATGGAAACCGGGGCCCACCCGCCCTGACGCCGAGGAGCGATACGGAAACAGCATGTCGCCGCTGATTGTCTGCCCTGCTTGTGATTTGGTGCATCGGAATGCCGCGGTTCCCACGCGCGGCCTGACGCGCTGTGCGCGTTGCCGCGCTCCTCTGCAACGCACCGAAGGCTCGGTGGTCGATAATGCAATTGCCCTGGCGGTCTGCGCCTTGGTGCTGCTGCTGTTGAGCAACGCCTACCCCCTGGTCGAAATGCAGGTGAACGGCGTTTCCCGGGACACCACCTTGATAGGCGCGGCGCTCGGGCTATATGCGCAACATTTCGACTCTCTCGCCACGCTGGTATTTTTCACCACCGTGATTGCGCCCCTGCTGCAGATCGCGGCGCTGCTGTATGTGTTGATTCCCGTGAGGCAACGGCGGCGCGCGCCCGGCCAGGAAGCCGTGTTCCGCATACTGATGCAGGCGCGCCCCTGGAGCTTCATGGAGGTATTCATGCTGGGAGCGCTCGCTGCGCTCGTGCGCTTGTCGAACTTTGCGCATATCGTGACCGGGATTTCCCTTTGGTCATGCCTCCTGCTCATGTTCTGCCTGTCCGCGTTGACCAGCATCACCTCCCCCGAGCAGATATGGCATTGGATCGAGCGGAGCCGGGAATGAGCGAGCTCATCACCGGCCGCAGTCTCGGACTGATCCTGTGCCTGGAATGCCGGGCGACCGTGCGCGCCGGCACGACCGCCCACTCGCGCTGCCCTCGATGCCATGCCCGGCTCCATGTGCGCAAGCCCCACAGTCTCGTGGTCACGACCGCGCTGGTCGTATGTTCCGCCATCCTCTATGTGCCGGCCAATTTTCTCCCGGTGATGGACACGCGAACCTTCATTGACGACGAATACGATACCATCATGAGCGGCGTCCTGGTGCTGCTGCACTCCGGCTCCTGGCCCATCGCGCTGCTGGTGTTCGTGGCCAGCATCGTTGTCCCGCTGTTGAAGATTCTGGCATTGGCCGTGTTGTTGTATTCGGCGTGGCGCCGTTCGCCGCGCCACCAAGCGGAGCGCAGCGGGCTGTTTCGGCTGGTCGATTTCATCGGACGGTGGTCAATGCTCGATGTGTATGCCATTTCTTTGTTGGCGACGTTGGTGCAGGTTCAGTCCTTCGCCTCGATCATCGTGGGTTGGGGCGCATGGGCGTTCGGCGCCGTGGTGGTCTTGACCATGCTCGCGGCGCGTACCTTCGACGAGCGCCTTCTCTGGGATGCGCAGTCGCATGACTGAACCGCCGCTCCCCAATATGGACGATATTCCCGCCGCGGTGCCCGCGCGCTCGCGATGGTCGACTTTGCCGCTGATTTGGATATTGCCCGCGGTGGTCGTCCTCGCCGGTGCCTTCGTCGTGATACACGAGCAGCTTGCGCAGGGAACGAGTATCGAAATCCGCTTTCACAATGCCGAAGATCTCGAGGCAAACAAGACCAAGATCCGCTACAAGGACGTCGAGATCGGCGAGGTGCGCGATATTCATGTCTCCAAGGATCGCAAAGATGTCATCGTGAGCGCGGTGATTCACCGCGACGCAAGCGACTACCTGGTCCAGGACACCCGCTTCTGGGTGGTACGTCCGCAGATCTCGGCCGCAGGAATCACGGGACTCGGGACTCTGGTGTCGGGCGCCTACATCAGCGTCGACGTGGGCCGGTCGGCTACCGGGAGCAAGCGCTTCGTGGGTCTCGAAGTTCCTCCGATCGTCACTGCAGATTTGCCGGGCCGGCAATACGTGCTGCTCACGGACGATCTAGGATCGTTGAGCATCGGCTCCCTGGTTTTTTATCGCCACATGGTTGCGGGTCAGGTGGTTGGATATGAGCTGAATCCCGGCGGCAACGGCGTGACCCTCAAGGTGTTCATCAACGCCCCCTTTGATTCCTATGTCACCGCCGGCACGCGTTTTTGGCAGGCAAGCGGCATCGACATGTCGATCAACTCCGATGGCGTAAAACTGCGCACCGAATCGCTCACCTCCATTCTGCAGGGCGGCGTTGCCTTCCAATCGTTGCCCGGCAATACCCAGGCGGCCGCACCCGGCGACACCACGTTCACCCTATACCCCGATCAGGATCGGGCGATGCGTCCGATCGAGTCGGAAATCAGAACGTTCGTCATGTACTTCAAAGGTTCGCTGCGCGGGTTGTCCCCGGGGGCGCCCGTCGAGCTCCACGGCATCGCGGTCGGTGAAGTCAAGGGCGTCGATGTGGACTATGACCCCGCCGCCGGCACGCTGCGATTTCCCGTGGTCGTGGACTTGTATCCGCAGCGCATCCGCGGGCGACAGGCGCGGGCTGCTTCGCGGCCGGCGGCCAGAGACGCCGATTCAGCCAGCCGCCTATTGGTCGACAGCCTGGTCGCGCATGGACTGCGCGCCGACTTGAAATCCGGCAATCTCTTGACCGGGCAACAATACGTCGATCTCGACATGCATGCGGATGCGCCGGCGGCGAAGGTCCGATGGACCGATCAGCCGGCCGTGTTCCCCACCGTCTCCAACGGCCTCGACGAACTTCAGGATTCCATCAGCGGCATCGCCCGCAAGCTCAATAAGGTTCCCTTCGATCAGCTCTCCTATCGATTGCTCTCGACCCTGGCGAGCCTCGAGCAGACCTTGAAGAGCACCGATCAATTGATGCGTCATGTCGACGGCAGTCTCGCGCCGCAAATTGAAGCCACCCTGGCCGAAGCCCAGGCGGCCATGAAGAATGCCAAGGATCTCTTGGCGCAGGACGCGCCCCTGCCGAACGATCTGAGCGCGACATTGTTGCAATTGTCGCGCGCGGCCAAGGCGGTGACCGCCCTGGTCGACTATCTCGAGCGCCACCCAGAATCCCTGCTGCGCGGCAAACCCGGAGATTCTCCGTGAAGTCACCATGGACGCCTGCCTGCCTCCTGTTCCTGCTGTGCGCCTGCGCAAGCACGGCGCCGGATCATTTCTACGTCCTCAGCGTGCTTCCGCAGGGCGGCGATGCCCGGCCGGCTCCGGCTGCGCAGGCCACGCTCAAGGTGACGCTGCCGGCATCGGCCGACCGGGCCGAAATTCTACTGAACACTGCCGGCGAGCGGGTCATCGTCCTGGAACATGAACGATGGGCCGCTCCGCTCACCGACCTGGCAACGCAAACGCTGGCCCGCGACATCGAACGCCGGCGCAATGACCTGCTGGTCTTCGCCCATGACATTGGCCGATCGAAGAGTGCCGACATACGAATTGCAGTCGACGTGGTGCAAATGACCCTGCACCGAGGCGGACAGGCCCGCATCGACGCTCAATGGCAAATTGCCGATTTGCGCTCGGGCAAAGTGGTGTCGGGTGGCGGCGAATTCAGCGCCCCGCTCGCTGACGGCGACTATGCCGCCATTGCCCGGTCGCTGAGCGAATGCTTGGGCTTGCTTGCGGACCGGCTGGTGGAAGAGATGCGATGACACCCACCGCGCGGACGCCCCGATCTCTCGGGGCGTCCGCGGCGCGCGCAGCCTAACGCACGACGATGACGGAAATTCTACGGCTGAACCGCAATGCCGTTGTGGACCGAAGTGACGCCCTCGGTATCCTTGGCAATCATCGCGGCCATGTCGACCGCGTCTTGACTGGGCGCGCGCCCGCTCAGGTACACCACGCCGTTTTCATCGGTATCCACCTTGATATGAGTCAAGGTGCTCAAGTGTTTCGCCGCCAACTTCGACTTCACTTTCGTGGTGATCACCGAATCTTTGACATAGTGGTGGGAAGTGTCCGTGGACGTCCCCGATTCATCGGCAAACACCACCGGCGCGAAGACGACACCGGCCGCGAGCATGCTGGCTAATAGAACAGTTTTCATTATTCCTCCAAGTTGACAAGCCTTAGCGGCTCTCGCAATTCTCGGCCTTTAGGATGATGCATCGGCTGCACGGCATCTGTAGGCAGGCTGTGGAAGACAGTGCCGGTCATATCCCACACGCTCAGGAAGGGCCCGGGCGGCGCGATTTGGTCAAACGGGCATGATTGGTGAGTGCCACAGCGCTCGGCCGCTCGCCTCGCGCGCTGGCGCTGCGGGCCACATGGCCGGGCATGGACAGCAGGCGGGCCGAATTGACCAGTGCCATATGCGTCAATGCCTGCGGAAAATTTCCCGACATATGCCGCGCGCGCGTGTCGTATTCCTCGGCAAATAGTCCGACGTCATTGCTCAGCGAGAGCAATCGCCTGAACAGCGTTTCGGCATCGCGCCGCCGTCCCGTCAGCATGTAGCTGTCTGCAAGCCAAAAGGAACACGGCAGGAAGGCACCTTCCCCCGCCGGCAAACCATCGACCTCTGTGTCGGTTGAATAGCGCATCACCAGGCCGTTGACGAGCAAGTTGCGCTCGATCGCGGCAATGGTGCCCGCAACCCGCGGATCATCTGCAGGGAGGAATCCCACTTGCGGGACCAGCAACAGGCTGGCATCCAATTGAGCCGAGCCGTAATACTGGACGAATGAATTCCTGCGTGAATTGAATCCCTTCTTGCAGACCTCGGCATGGATCGCGGCGCGTGTCTTCCGCCAGGTCGCAATGGGGCCTTTGAGGCCATCCTGTTCGGCGTCTTTGATGGCGCGGTCGAATGCGACCCAGGCCATGATCTTGGAATGGGTGAAATGGCGCCGCGGTCCACGCACTTCCCACAATCCTTCGTCGGGCTGCTTCCATCGCGATTCGAGATACTTAAGCAAGGCGATCTGCACCTTCCAGGCCTCCGGCTCCGGCGGTAGGCCGGCCGCCCGCGCCAAATGCAGGGTATCCATGACCTCCCCGTAGACATCGAGCTGAAACTGTGTGGCCGCCGCATTGCCGATGCGGACAGGGGCCGAGCCCCGGTAGCCGGGGAGCCACGGCACTTGATACTCATCGAGCCGCCGCACCCCTGTCACGCTGTAGAGAATCTGCAGGTCCTTGGGAGAGCCGGCGACCGCGCGCAGCAGCCATTCCCGCCAGGCCGCAGCCTCATCCTCGTAGCCCGCGAGCAACAGGGCATTCAAGGTGAACGTCGAATCACGCAGCCAGCAGTAGCGGTAGTCCCAATTTCGCACGCCACCGATCTCTTCGGGCAACGAGGTGCTGCAGGCCGCGATCATTCCGCCGGTCGGGTGGTAGGTGAGCGCCTTGAGAGTGATCAATGAACGGATCACCGGCTTGCGCCACCGGCCTCGATAGCGGCAGCGGCCGGACCATTCGCGCCACGAGCGCTCGGTCGCTTTCAGCGCTTGTTTGGCGTCGATGGTGGACTGGGTGGGGATATGCGAGGGGCGATAGTTGAGCACGAACGACTGGCTTTCGCCTGCACGCACCCGGAACTCGGCTACGGTCTTCATATGCTCGCCGCGGAGATCCACGCTGGCCGCCAACTCCAAAGTGTCGGGACCTGCGGTGAACAGCAACACGTCCCCTTCCCGATGCACCCAGGGCACCCGGCTCCCGTAGTCGAAACGAACGATGAGTTCCATCCGAAAGTCGACTCGACCACTGATGCCCTCGACCAGGCGCACGATGTCCCATCGCTGATTGGACAAGGGCATGAAGTCGATGAGCCGAACGCTCCCCTCGTCGGTGTCGAAGGTCGTTTCGAGAATCAGGCTGTCGCCCCGGTATCGGCGCCGTACGCGGCGACGACGTGCGACGGGTGCCAGCAGCCAGCGCCCGTGCTCGGGGCGCCCCAAGAGCGCTGCAAAACAGGCTCCTGAATCGAATCGAGGCAGGCAAAGCCAATCGATGGAACCATTGGTGCCCACCAGTGCGGCGGTGTGGCAATCGCCGACCATGGCGTAGTTCTCGATCCGCAGAGGCATGAGCAACTCAAAACTCGAGAATATCGAATCCGCCACGCGCCCCTCCAGCCCCGCGGCCCGCAAACGGACGTCGGTTGATTCCTACGTCCGCTTGTTTCCCGGGCCAATCGGCTCTAAGTTAGCTGCCTGCCGGCGCTATGGGGTTCGGAGCGATGCCTTGAAATATCGTCAACTGGGCAACAGCACGCTCACCGTATCGGAAATCGCCTTTGGCTCCTGGCTGACCTTTTCGAACAGCGCCCAGAAGAGCAATGCCGTAGCCTGCGTACATCGAGCGCTTGATTGCGGCATCACTTTGCTCGACACCGCCAATGTCTATGGGCGCGGCGCCGCGGAGCAGGTCCTTGGCGAAGCGCTGTCGGGAATCCGTCGCGACAGTTTTGTTCTGGCGACCAAACTCTACTTTCCGATGAGCAGCACCGATAGAGGTCTGTCGCGCGGGCAGATTTTCAAGCAGCTCGACGCCTCGTTGGCGCGGCTGCGGGTCGGCCACGTGGATCTGTATCAATGCCATCGCTACGATGCGGAGACACCGCTCGAAGAAACCATGCAGGCATTGAGCGAGGTCATCAGAGCGGGCAAGGTTCGGTACATCGGCTTCTCCGAGTGGCCCGTCGATCGAGTGGAAGCGGCTCTCGCCATCCCCGGCGTTGCGAGGTTCGTTTCCAGCCAACCACAGTACTCGCTGCTGCACCGGGATCCGGAGCGCACGTTGATTCCCTTGTCCGCCCGCTGCGGAATTTCACAAATCGTCTGGTCGCCCCTGGCGCAGGGAGTGCTTACCGGCAAATACATGGCGGGCCGCGGCACTCCGCCCGACAGCCGCGCCGCGAACGATGCAATGAACGCCTTCCTCAATCAGGATTGGCTCGCGCCGCGAGTGCTGGCCGGCGTGCAGGCGTTGCAGCCCCTCGCCGCGCAAGCCGGTCTGACCCTGGCCCAGTTCGCGCTGGCCTGGATACTGCGGCAGCCCAACGTGGCATCGGCGATCGTCGGCGCATCCCGGCCCGAACAAATCGACGAAAACGCGGCGGCTTCGGGCCGCAGCGTCGCGCCGGAGCTGTTCGCGGCTGCCGAGCGCATCATGAGCGCCGTGACGTGAATTTGGACTGGCGCGCCTTTGCCCTCGCCTCGGCGTTGTTTGCCGCCTTGACGGCGATCTTCGGCAAGGTCGGCGTGGCGGAGATGAACTCCGACCTCGCAACCTTCCTCAGAACTCTGGTGGTCCTATTGGTGACGGCCGTGCTGATCTGGACGCGCCACGAATGGCAGCGGCCCGACAGCTTGTCCGTGAAAGGCGTTGTGTTCCTGATCCTGTCGGGGATTGCCACCGGCTTGTCGTGGCTTTGCTACTACCGCGCATTGCAGACGGGTCCGGCGTCGCGTGTCGCGCCCATCGATAAACTCAGCGTGGTTCTGGTCGTCCTGTTCGCGGTGCTGTTCCTCGGCGAGCGGCTCACGTGGAAGGTGGGAGTGGGGAGCGTTCTCATCACCGCCGGCGCCATACTCATGGCCATTTGATCCGCTCTTCCGGGCGGAACCGTGCACCGTCGCTGCGACGGCGCACGGCTCCCGACGGCGCAGGGCTCCCGGAGTAATCCTACTTGGATTGCTCCCGGCTTGATTGCTCCCGATCCTTCCTTGCGTCATCGACTTCCTTTTTGGCATCGCCAAATCTTGCCTGGGCGGCGCCGGTGTTCTTCTTGATATTGCCCTTGATTTGCTGACGCGTGCTGCCCATCGCCTTTCCCGCGCTCTCTTGCACCTTGCCGGCCGCCTCTTTGACCCGGCCTTCAACTTGATCTTTGTTAATGCTCATGACGTCTCTCCTGTTGCAACTCGAGAGCATGCTACGCGGCACGCGTCGTGCGACTGTAGGAAGAAACGGTGATTCCCTGTCGGAGAATGGGCATTTCCAGCGGCGGCTAGTGCGTCGCCTCGTTCCAGATTTCGCGCGCCCATTGCGCCAATTGAACGGCCTCCGTCCACCGATCCGACAACTCCCGGCCTTGCGCATCCGTGATTGCATAGTCCGGCGGCCCGAGTTCGCACAGGAACACCAGGGAGGAATTCTCGCCCCTGTGCCGCGCGCACCACGCCGCAATTCCCTGCCGCCACCACTCGCGGAACAAGGCCACCCATTTTGCATTCTGTGGAAAATCGAGCGCCACCTGGATCTGCCCTCGCGCCGCCACTCGCCCCTGAAAGGAGTCGGATCGATCCAGTATCTTGGCAATCAATTGTTGCATGAGCGAGGGCGGCGGACACGGCATCTCGCGGTCCACCACATAGTGCGACAGATCGGCGGCCAACCGCATCTGCGGAATGGCATCGATCAACTGAACAGTGGTGAACAGATCATTGGTGATGCAATTGCGGTGGGTCTCGAACTGAATCGGCATCGACTCCTGCTCCGCCACCCGCAACCAGCCCTCGATCACGGGCAGCATATCGGCCAGCGCAATCGGCATTTCCTGACCGATCACCACCACAAATGGCGCTGCGATCCGGTGTGCCAGCCGCAAAGCCGGGCGCAATGCCTCGACCGACGTCGGAAATGCGGTCAGGCCACCGGCCAGACCGGTGCGTTGGAAATGCGGCACAGTGGCTTCTGCCTGGTCCATGCTGAGGGCGCCGAGGTCGATCGCCATTCCATCGAACCCGGCCGCGCGCACGCGGTCGAACTTGTCCGCCACCGACGCCTCGGGTGCGACCAGCCGGTCCATCGCCCACAAAGCTTGGTAAACCAGAAGGCGATTACCCATGCGGGGCGTCGGCGATCCACGTGCGGTCGTCGAGATACTCGGCCTCGGTCTTGCCGTGGGCAAAGGCGCGCAACGCGGCCAATTGAAAACCGATGTAAGTCATCGACGGCGGCTGCGCGCCACGCTCCGTGAATATCGCTGCATTGAGCTCGCGCAACCGGTGAAACGGCACTCCGGGAAAGGCATGGTGCGCCGTGTGATATTGCATCTGCCACCCGAGCCAACGCATGACGGCGTTGGTGCGGGTGCTGCGGGTGTTGACCAGCACGTTATCCTCGTGCGGCAAGCCCAGATGTTCCATGGTGTTCTGCAGCTGATGAACCCATTTCATTGCCAGCATCGGTGCCAGCCAGAGAAACACCGCCGCACCGCTCTGCGCCATCAGCGAAACACCCGCAATCATTGCGTAACCCGCCAAGTGCAGGCGCGACTCGCGTATCAGTTCGCCATGGCGCTTGGCCGGCAGGTAGGGCTCCGTGACGATGCCGAGGGCAAATCGCAGGATCCGGCGCCAGCGCGTGTACCAGTACGTCACCCCGGACATCCATAGCAGGTACGTGCTCAAAGTGTAGCGGTCGCGCGCCAATTCACCGTCGCGGGACCAGTCCTGGGTGAAGCGGTGATGGGCCATATGTTGCACTTGATCGAAGGTGCGCGGGTAGAACAGCACGAAACCGAAGAGGCGGCCCAGCCACTCATTCGGCCATCCCGTGCGAAATACAGTCCAATGGCTCAGCTCATGCTGTCCGGCATACAGAAAATTGAGCAGCACCCCGTGCACCGCGAATATCGGGATCACCCACCACGAACCGTGCGCGAGCCAGAGCAGTGTGCCGCTGACGCCGATGGCTCCGAGATGCGATAGGGCCTGTATTGCGCCTTTGCCGTTCGACGCAGCGCACAAGCTGCGGAGCCTGGCTGCATCGATGACATCGCGCCGCACGAATACTTCGTCCACCACCGGCTCCCGTCCCGAAAAACACATCCTACGACGACGGTTGGTGGATAGCTATGGCGATGGTTTGCGGATGGCTATTGCGTGTGTTCTGCGTCGACTCTTGCCACCGCCGGGCGGGCTGCAATCTGCCGCGAATGTGCTTCCAATCGCGGCACGCGCGAATAGAGCGCGGATTTCTCGCCGGGATACCACGAGGCGAGCATGTACAGGTAGGTGTCGGCGATGGAATACCCGCCGCCCAGTACATACGGTGCGAGACCTTGACTGATGAGTTCCAGATGGCCGCAAAAATCGGCGCTACCTTGTTCCTTGATGGCTTCGGCATCCGCATCGCCGCGTGCCGAATAGCGCGCCGAGTAATACATTCGCAGCGCCGCTTCGTAGACGTTCGCCGATAGAAATACCATCCACTGCAGGAACGTCGCATGCGCGGCGGTACCGGCTCGCGGCGCCAATGCGGCTTCGGGGTGGGCTGCCGCGAGATGGATCAGCATGGCTGCGGACTCGAACATGAGGGTGCCGTCGGGGAGCACCAAGGCAGGTACTCGGCCGGTTGGATTGATGGCGCGGAAGCGCGCCACCTCTGCGGCCTCGCGGCCCACCCAAATCCGCTCGTAATCGGCTCCCGCCTCCTCGAGCGCCACCTGCACGGCAAATGACCCTGATCCCGGCCGTCCATAAAGCTTGTACATGATCTTTTCCCTGCGCTTGATCGATCCGC
Source organism: uncultured Gammaproteobacteria bacterium (assembly GCA_963811115.1). Classification (GTDB taxonomy): domain Bacteria; phylum Pseudomonadota; class Gammaproteobacteria; order Steroidobacterales; family Steroidobacteraceae; genus Bog-1198. The sequence goes on along the minus strand of CAWEQB010000010.1, from coordinate 817,314 downwards.
CGCATCTTACCGACTCGCAGCCGCGATTGCGCCGAATTGCAGTATCCTTGAAGCCGGCGCATGACGACGGTGCGACTGAAGAAAAGGGATGAACATGTGGTCGAGACGCGCATTTATCGGAGCCGCTGCCGGCGCTCCCCTGGTGGCCATCGCGGCCGGCCCATCGAAGCCGGCGGCGTCCGGCACCGGACTGAAGTCCCTCACCGCCGACGCCAAGGCCATCTCGGGCGATGAGCGGCGCGCGCGTCTCGCCAAGCTCCAGGACCTCATGGAACAGCGCAAAGTGGCGGCGTTTCTGGTCGAGTCCGGATCGTCTCTCGAATATTTCACCGGAATCCGCTGGGCTCGATCCGAACGCGTCACGCTTGCCATCGTGCCCGCCCGGGGCGAGGTCATTGTCGTGACCCCGGCCTTCGAGGAACCTTCGGTTCGCGAAACGCTGCAGGTGGGTGGCGACGTCAGAGCCTGGAATGAGCACGAAAATCCCAGTGAACGAATCGCACAGGGTCTGCGCGACCGGGGTGTCGCCTCCGGCGTATTGGCGGTGGAGCCCACGATTCGGTACTTCATCATCGATGGTCTGCGGCAGGTTACGAAGGCGTATGACCTGATCTCCGGAGACACTTTGGTGCGGGCCTGCCGCTTGATCAAGTCGCCGGCCGAACTGGCGCTCCTGCAGGTGGCCAACAAGGTGACCCTCGAAGCGCTGCGCTCGGTCCACGCAAAAGTGGAGCGCGGCATGACATCCACGGACCTTGCGGCGCTCGTGGATCGCACCACCGTTGCTCTGGGCGGCTCCCCGGAGTTCTCGCTGGTGCTATTGAACGAGGCGTCCGCGTACCCGCATGGTTCGCGGCAAAATCAGACCGTGCGCGAGGGCTCGATCATCCTGATGGATTGCGGTTGCGAAGTGCACGGTTATCAATCGGATATTTCACGCACGTGGGTGTTTGGCCCGGCGAATGCGCGGCAGCGCAAGGTTTGGAACACCGTCAAACGCGGACAGGAAGTTGCCCTCGAATCGGCGAAAATCGGCGCCACGGCCGGGACGCTTGACGATGCCGTGCGCGCCTATTATGAACGTGAAGGCTGGGGCCCGGGCTACAGGCTACCGGGACTCCCCCACCGCACCGGACACGGCATCGGGCTCGACGGGCACGAGCCCGCATACTTGGTGCACGGCGACAGCACGCCCCTGCAGGCCGGGATGTGTTTTTCGGATGAACCGGGAATCTACATCCCGGGGGAGTTCGGTGTTCGGTTGGAGGACTGCTGGGTAATGACCGACACGGGACCCACGCCGTTCACGCCGTTTGCCAAATCGCTGGATGAGCCTGTTTGACCGCGCTCATATCGCTGCTCGTCCCGCTTCTATCGCTGCTCATCTGGACTTATCTTTTCTTTGGGCATGGACGATTCTGGCGGTCCGCACCGCAACTGCCGCCGGCCCTGCCGCCGGATTTCCCGGACATCGATGTCATCGTTCCCGCGCGCGATGAGGCGTGCACCATCGCCGCTGCAATCCAATCGCTGCTGGCACAGGACTATGCCGGCCGCTTCAGAGTCATCCTTGTTGATGACAATTCCACCGACGGCACCGCGGCCCTGGCCGGGACGGCAGCCCAACTGACGGTGCTTCGCCTGCAATCAAAGCCCGCCGGTTGGTCCGGCAAATTGTGGGCGTTGAGCCGGGGTGTTGCCGCGGGCACGGCTCCGATCCTGCTGTTCACCGACGCCGACATCGTGCACGACCCCCGCCACCTGTCCTCGCTGGCTGCAAAGCTCCTGCAATCTCCGCTGGACATGGTGAGCGAGATGGTCCGGCTGAACTGCATCAGCGTGGCCGAGCGCGCGTTGGTGCCGGCGTTCGTCTATTTTTTCCAAATGCTGTATCCGTTCGACCGGGTCAACAACCCGTCATCGCGGATCGCCGCCGCCGCCGGCGGCACGATCCTGATCCGTCGCGACGCCTTGCAGCGCATAGGAGGCATCGAGTCGATCAAAGATTGCCTCATCGACGATGTGGCGCTTGCAAAAATGGTGAAAAAATCCGGCCCGATATTTCTGGGTCATTCCGGCCTCGCCTCATCCGTGCGCGCCTATCCCGGCTTTGGCGATATTTGGCGCATGATTTCGCGCACCGCATTTACTCAATTGCGCTATTCCGCCGTCCTGTTGGTGCTCACCCTGACGGCCCTGTCGCTGGTGTGGCTGGCTCCCGCGGGCGAAATTTTCTTCGGCCATGACGGGCAACGTGCCTGCGGTCTTCTCGCATTTGGCCTCGGTGCACTGAGCTATCTGCCCACCCTCGCCCGATATGAGCGACATCCGCTATGGGCGCTCGCCCTGCCGCTGATCGCGCTCTTTTACATGGCAGCGACCTTGAGTTCGGCGTCGAGCTATTGGCTGGGCCGGGGCGCCCGCTGGAAAGACCGTGCCTACGGCTCCGGTTCCTAGCCTTTCACGGCGCTCGGTTCCGGCACGACCCTCAATGCCTGACCCTTGAGCTCAAATCCGGCCCACGACACGTCGTGGGGGAAACAACTGGTGTTGTATTCGACGTTGCGCAGGGTGAAGTTCTTGGTAATGAGATCCTTCATCCCTTGCATCAGTTCGCAATCGCCCGGACCCATGAATTGAGGCCGTCGCGGCGACACCTGCAACGGCGTCCAATGTGCCTTGACCACATCGGCGGCCGCACTGTCGGTCGGAGCGAGCGAGTAGAAATCCGCATCCACCCATGCACTGCCGCTCGGCGTGTCGATCGGACCGGGGCAGCCGGTGGCGCTCACCTTCGCGTCCTTGCGGGCGCCAAGGTGTACGAGTAGTTGACGGACATGCTCTTCGAGGCCGCTGCAGGTGAAAAAGGCTGTGAAGCCGACGTAAGTAAATGTCACCTTGTGATGCTGCCACGCGCCGCTCACGACATCGCCGGCCGGGCTGGCGGGTTCGGAGGTTGCGCCGCTCCGGGCCGGCGCGGCCGACACAAGGATCACGGCCGCTGTGGCTCCCCAAAACGACATCCATGCATGATTCGCGACTCGCATGACGGCTCTCCCCATCCTGGACCTGTCCCTTCAGACCCAATAGTCGGGTGCAAGTTCACCGGGTACGGCTGGCTTCGACCACGGTGACGGCGGTCATATTGACAATGCGCCGCACCGTGGCCGCAGCCGTGAGGATATGCGCCGGCGCGGCGCAACCCAGCAAAATTGGCCCAATGGCGACGTTGTGGCCGGCGGCCGACTTGAGCAGGTTATAGGAGATGTTGGCGCTGTCCAGATCCGGACACACCAGGAGATTCGCGCTGCCGCGCAGGCTGCTGCCGGGAAGCACCGCAGCACGTGCAGTCTCGTCCAGCGCGCTGTCACCATGCATCTCGCCGTCCACTTCCAGATCGGGCATGCGCTCATGCAGCAAAGCCAGGGCGGCGCGCATTTTCAGAGCCGACGGCGCATCGCTGCTGCCGAAATTCGAGTGCGACAGCAAGGCGACCTTGGGTACCAGGCCAAACGCGCAGAGCTGATCCGCGGCCAGCTGCGTGATTTCCGCCAGCTGTGCGGCACTCGGGTCCAGATTGACATGCGTGTCGACTATGAAGACCTGGCGCCCCGGGAGGATCAGTCCGCTCATCGCGCCATACACGTGGGTTCCTGCGCGCCGGCCGATCACCCGGTCGATGTAGTGCAGGTGGCGCAGCGTGGTGCTGATGGTGCCGCAGATCAGTCCGTCGGCTTCGCCCTTTTTCAGCAACATCGCTGCAATCAACGTGGTGCGCCGGCGCATTTCCAGCTTGGCGTATTGCGCCGTCACACCCTGACGCTCGGTGAGTTTGTGATAGTCCTGCCAGTACTCCCGGAATCTCTCATCGTGTTCGGGGTTCACGACCGTGAAGTGCTCGCCCGCCCTTATGCGCAATCCATGACGTTTGATGGCGCGATCGATCACCGCCGGACGGCCGACCAAGATCGGGGTCGCGAGCTTCTCATCGACCGCAATCTGCACCGCTCGCAATACCCGCTCGCCCTCGCCTTCCGCGTAGACAATGCGGCTGCGCTCCGCAGGCACCTGGCGCGCTGCCGCAAATATCGGCTGCATCAGGGTGCCGCTGTGATACACGAATTGCAGCAGCCGCTGGCCGTAGGCATCAAGATCGGCAATCGGTCGGGTTGCCACTCCGGACTGCATGGCCGCCTTGGCGACTGCCGGCGCAATCTTGACGATCAAGCGCGGGTCGAAGGGTTTGGGGATGAGGTAGTCCGGACCGAACGCTTGGTCCTGGATGCCTCCATAGGCCGCAGCCACCACATCGCTCTGCTCCTGACGAGCCAATTCCGCGATGGCATGTACCGCCGCGATTTCCATCGGCCGCGTGATGGTGGTCGCGCCCACATCAAGAGCCCCGCGAAAAATGAAGGGAAAGCACAGCACATTGTTGACTTGATTGGGATAGTCGCTGCGGCCGGTTGCAATGACCGCATCGGCGCGCACGGCGCGGACCTCCTCGGGCAGAATCTCGGGCGTCGGATTCGCGAGGGCGAAGATCAGCGGCCGCGGCGCCATTTTCGCGACCATGCCGGCGGTCAGCACGCCGCCGGCCGAGAGACCCAGAAATACGTCAGCGCCCTGAATGACCTCATCCAAGGTGCGTGCCGTGGTGGGCTGCACGAAGCGAGCTTTCTCGGGATCCATCAGTTCCTGCCGTCCCTCATAGACGACTCCCGCCAAGTCCGTCAACCATACGTGCTCGCGTACCAGTCCCAATTCGAGCAGCAGGTCCAAACAAGCCAGCGCCGCGGCGCCTGCGCCGCTCACCGCGAGCTTGACGTCCTTCAGCTCCTTGCCGACCACCTGCAACCCGTTGAGACAGGCGGCGCCGACAATGATCGCCGTGCCGTGCTGATCGTCGTGGAACACGGGAATCTTCATGCGCCGGCGCAGCTCGCGCTCGACAATGAAGCATTCGGGCGCCTTGATATCCTCGAGATTGATGGCGCCGAACGTGGGTTCGAGGGCCGCGATGATCTCGATCAATTTCTGCGGGTCGCGCTGTTCGATTTCAATGTCGAACACGTCGATGCCGGCAAACTTCTTGAACAGCACGGCTTTGCCTTCCATGACCGGCTTTGCGGCAAGGGGGCCGATGGCCCCCAAGCCGAGCACCGCGGTGCCGTTCGTCACGACGCCGACCAGATTCCCACGGGTGGTAAAGCGATAAACATTGAGCGGATCCGCAACAATGGCCTCGCAAGCGGCCGCCACGCCCGGTGAATACGCCAGTGCCAGGTCGCTCTGGTTGAGCAGCTGCTTGGTGGCGGTTATCGACAGTTTCCCGGGTGTCGGCAATTCGTGATAGTCGAGCGCTGCCTTTTCGAGCGCTGCCTTTTCGAGCGCTGCTTTCTTGAGCGCCTCCTTGCCGTCGTCGCTCTTCAATGATGATCCTTGGGTTCCCGGCCTGCGGGGACGAGCAAATGGGTAATTTTAGCGCACGAACCCAGTGAAATCACCGGCAAGAGCTCGGCCTCCAGGGCGAAGGGTCGAGGCGGCGATTGCACCAGGCGCGGCGCGGCAATTGGGAATACACTTCGCGGTGGTGATTCGCTGGGTTAGTCAATCTGGAGGATGCGACCATGGGCACTACACTCGTCGGCGGCGATGATCAGGTTTTGCATCTCGAGGTCGCGCGTGTCGCGCTCCACCGCCCTTTCGTGTGGCTGCACGCGGGATGGCTCGACATGCGCAGGCATTGGGGAACCAGTCTCGGCTACGGCGGGCTGATCGTGGCCCTTGGTTGGACGCTCCTGGTGTTTTGCGGCACCCACCCCTACTTCATTGCCGCGGCGATCTCCGGTTTCTTGCTCGTCGGGCCGCTCATGTCGGCGGGCTTGTGCGAGATGTCGCGGCGGTATTCGCTCGGGCAGTCGGCAAATTTCGACGATTCCCTGGAAGGCTTCGGCAGAAACGCCCCGGCGTTGTTTGAATTTGGGGTCATCCTCGCCATTTGCGCCGCTGTCTGGTTCGGAATTTCGGCGCTGCTGCTTGGCACCGTGTTTCACATCGTCACGCCGGATATACGCGAGACCCTGTACCGCGGATTTCTCGATTCGACAAACCGCTCGCAGGTGCTGGCCTATGTGGTCATCGGCGGAATTCTGGCAACCGGTGTGTTTGCGGTCTCCGTGGTGTCGATTCCTCTGATCATCGACCGGCATGCCTCCGCCGGGCAGGCGATGCGCGCGAGCGTTCATGTGGTCCTGCGCAATGTTCCAACCATGATTCTGTGGAGCGCATTGATCCTCGCGCTCACCATCGTCGGCTACCTGCCGCTGCTCGGCGGGCTGCTCGTCATCGCACCGCTCCTGGGCCACGCCACCTGGCATGCATACAAGGACATGATTCACTGACGGCGCATGCAGGATTTTGCCGCAGAATTGGAGACCCAAGGCTACGCCATCATCCGCGGCTTCCTCACGCCCGCCGAGATCGATGAAGTGGGCATCGAGACGGATCGGATGTATCAGGAAGGCCTGAAGCATCACGCGACCTACCGCGACAAGAACCTCCTGTTCGAGGTGCTCGATGACCCCCAAGCCAAGCGGCGCGTGGTTCTACAGGCGCATTGGACGGCGTGGCTCAGCCCTTTGATGGAGCAGATGCGCCGCAGCGAGAAGTACTACTCGGTGCTCGCTCCCTTCCTGGGTCCCGACATCAAGCAGATCTCGCATCAAGTGCACTGGAAGCCGCCGGGCGCGAAATATACTTTTTATAGATTCCACCAAGATGCTCGCTTTCGGCAAGGCAACGTGAAGGACTTCGCCTACCTGCGCAGCACGGTGACCACCGGCCTTGCGATCGATCGTCAGACCGTTGCGAACGGCGCCCTGCGCGTGATGCCCAAGAGCCATCGCCTGGGCTACCTGGGGCTCTCCGATGACGGACCCATCATGGTCGGCCAGACTCAAGACGAGGAGCTGCGGCGCGCCGGCCTCGATCCCTCCAACATCGTCACCTGCGAAATGGAACCCGGCGACCTTTTGCTCTGGACTCTGTTCACGGTTCACGGCTCCGCCCCCAACGTCAGCGACTATGATCGGCGTTTCATGATCAACAGCTACGTTCGCGCGGACGACAGCGAGCGCGGCGAGTGGGCGTTTCGCGGCGGCGTTTCAACGCCGCTGGGAGATGAACCGCAGATATGCAAATACGAACAGCTTCGGGAGCGGCCCGGACCATTTTATGTCGAGTCTGATTGGACCGAAGAAGCCAGGAGCCTGTCAGCGAGCGATCGCGCCGGCCGCCCGCAGTGACTTGGCAATGCCGGCTGCGGCAAGCAGGTAGTGAACCGAGGCCCATCCGAAGAACAACAGCGTCAGCAGCAACCCGCGTCGGGTTGCTCGAGTCAGTGTCCCGGTACAGGCGGCCTTGAGCTCGGCGCCGGCGGTTGCGGCTGCCGCCCCTCCCGGACAAGTGATCGCAAATGCCGTGGCGGGCCCGGCCGGCGATGCCGGCAAACCGCTCCTCGAGAAGTCGGCTTCGGCGAACCGGTCGGTGACCCAGCCGGTGAACAGGGGCCCGCCGCCGAGCGCCAACACGCTCAAGGCGATGTACAAAAAAGCGGTCGCGGTGGCGCGCCGCCGCCGATCGACGACATTCTGCACGACGCCGAAGGTGGGCCCGAGGGAGCCATACTGGAAAAAGCCGGCGATCGACAGCAGGCCGGCAGACTGCCGCCAATCGGCCTGCAGCAGCGACAGTGCGTAGAAAGGCAGCGCGATGATGCCGCCGATTGCGGGCACCAGGGCGTACCAGCGCGCATTGCGCTTGGCGAGTGCATCGGCGACGAAGCCACCGGCGAGGATGCCGGCGCCCACCGCGACTCCGCCGGCGAAACCGACGATGACCCCAACCGTCGCGTAGTCGAGCCCAAAAGCGCGACGGAAGTAAGGATGCACGAAGGCGTAGAACCCATAGGCGGCAAAGCCGCCGAGCGTGACGCCGAGCACCATGTGACGAATCGGTGGGTCGGCGAGCAGGGTCTTGGCGACGGCGCACAATTCCCGTGCTTCTGCGCGAACCGAGAACGGCGGCAAGGAGGCAGGCCCGCGCGGCGGCTCTCGAATGAAGGCCTTGATCAGAAGCGCTATCCCGACGCCCGGCAGTCCCACGGTCGCACACGCGGCGCGCCACCCCCAGTGCTGCACCACGTAGCTGCCTCCTACCGCCGCCAAAATATACCCCAGCGAGATGCCGCAGGAATAAATCGACAGCGCCGACGCGCGCTGCGAGGGCTCAAAGTAGTCGGAGATCAACGAGTGGGCGGGCGGCGAGCAGCCAGCCTCCGCGACCCCGACCCCCGCGCGGGCCACCAACAATTGTGGAAATGTTGCCGCGACCCCGCACAGCGCGCTCAAGATCGACCACATGATGAGTGCCGCGGCGATGATATTGACGCGGTTGAGGCGCTCGGCGAGGCGCGCAATGGGGATGCCGCCGGCGGCATACAGCACGGCGAACGCCGTTCCTCCGAGCAGTCCCAGCTCGGTGTCTGTGAGTCTCAGATCCACCTTCATGGATTGACCGATGATGGAGATGATGGTCCGGTCCATGGCATTGAACGTGTATGCCGTCATCAGCAGCGAGACCACCCAGCGCTTGTATGCCGACGAGTATGGTTTCAAACTTGCGCTCACCATGGATTCGATCGAATCAAACAGACGGCTACTATCCCACAGCTTGCGGGCGGTGGCGCCAAGAGCCTGGGGAGCTCGCGCCGCTGGTTAACGCGACGCGGCTGAGTCTTCGCGCCGCAGGAAGCCGAGCACCAGGGTTTCCGCCTTGCGGGGAGCAGCAAGGCTCAAGCTGCCGTTGAAAACCCGGTGTATCAGACCTGAGCGCCAGGAGTCAAACACCGCCGGATTTATGTAGGACTTGCGGCAGACCGCCGGCGTATTGCGAAGTTTGGCCGCGACTTGTTTGACCACCTCGGCGATCTCGCTCTTCAACTCGCGATCGCTCGCCGACTCCGGTAGCGGCGTACGCGCCAGCAAGGTAATGGCGTGCAGAGTGGCGCCCCAGGTGCGGAAGTCCTTGGCGGTGAAATCATCGCCCATCGCCTCGCGCAAGTACTCGTTGACCTGGCCGGAATCGATGGGACAGCGTTGCCCGTCATCGCTGATGTATTGAAACAGATGCTGACCGGGGATTTCCTGGCAACGCCTGACGATCTGCGCGATGCGCTTGTCGTCGATGTGCACTTCATGCTGCACGCCGCCTTTACCGCGGAAGTTCAACACCGCGCGCCCATCCTGGATGAAGCTCACATGGCGATTGCGCAGAGTCGTGAGTCCAAAGCTTTTGTTGTCGCGGGCGTATTCCGTATTGCCGATGCGAACACGCGTCGCGTCGAGAATGCTCACCACCACCGCCAGCACTTTTTCGCGCGGCAGCCCCGGCAGACCCAGGTCGCGCTTGAGCTTGCGTCGCAGCTTCGGCAATGCTTCGCCGAAGGCCACCATTCGATCGAATTTTGCGCTGTCGCGCACCTGCCGCCACTCTGGATGATAGCGGTACTGCTTGCGGCCGCGCGCATCGCGTCCCGTCGCCTGCAGATGGCCGCGGGCCTTCAGGGAAATCCAAACGTCCCGGTAGGCCGGAGGGATCGCGAGGCTCGCGATGCGTTTGAGCTCCTTGGCCGCCGCCAGTCGGCGATTTTCCGGAGTGAGGTAGCGAAAGCCCTTGCCCACGCGCTGACGCCTGATGCCGGGCTCCGCGTCCGACACGTAGATGAGTCCGGCCTCGACCGCCATTTGCGCCGCTTCGGCGGCGACGCCGGTCAGGTTTGCAACCGATGCTGAGGACTTCAATGTCATGGCGTCAAATTGTTAGCCATTCGAAAGGCCCCGCGCTAGACGCCTGCGCGGCGACCTGAGGAATTTGTGACGCAATTCTGTGACGCGCTAGATGGAAAGCGGTTGCAGCGCCGCCGCGTCAATCCGGGCCGTACGGCACTCCGGATTACGTTACATTCGGATTCATATTTCCAGAACCACCGATTTCTTCGAGCGCAACGCCAATAGGAGGTAGTACAGGATACCCATGGCAATCCAGCAAACCCCGAGAAGTTTGGCCGCACGATCCATTTCATAGAGCACATAGACAATGATGCTCAATCCCATCAACGGACAGACCACGTGTCGCAGCCAATCTCCACTGCGGCCGCGGATGAAGTAATGGGTGATTACCGACAGATGCAGTAGGACAAATCCCGTCAAGGCACCGAAGTTGACGACCCGGCTCAAGTCATCCAGATGATCGGCAAAGAACAGCCCCACCAACAGCGATACGACGGCCACGCTCAGGGTACTGACGTAGGGAGTCTGGTAGCGCGGATGCACTTTCGCCAGCAGCGCGGGCAGTTTCCCGTCGCGCGCCATGGCAAACAGAATGCGTGAGACCGCCGCCTGCGCGGCCATGGCGTTGGCAATCGCGGATGCGATCACGGTGGCGAGAATCGTTATCAGCCGCAGCGGCGGCCCGCCGGCTCGCTGCGCGACTTCGTAGAACGCCGTGTCGGAGGAAACAAAGTGCATACCGCGGGCCAGATCCGTGGCGATCCACGTCTGCAACATGAACAGCGCGCCGATCAACGCCAACGACAACACCGTCGCGCGGCCGACCGCGCCCTGATTTCCGCGGCTTTCTTCCGCGAGCGTCGATATGCCGTCGAAGCCGAGGAAGGACAGCACCGCGATGGAGGTGGCGCCCGCCACGGTGGCGGCAGAGAACACCTGCGGATCGTAAATCGGCTTCAGGGTGAGCGCTCCCGCGCCGGCTCCGCCGTATAGCGCCGTCAAGCCCAGGACGACGAACAGGCCCAAGGTCGCCAATTCCATGATCAGCATGTAGCGGTTGACACGCGCGGTGAATTCAATGCCGAGAAGATTGACGAATCCATTGACGGAAATAAAACCAAGCAACCATATCCACGCGGGTACGCCGGGAAAAATGGGGCGCAATGCCACGGCGCTGATCAGATACAGCAGCGCCGGCACCAGGATGTAGTCGAGCAGTATCAGCCAGCCGGAAAAGAAACCGGCAATCTCGTGCAATCCGCGCTGCGCATAGGTGTACACCGACCCCGCCAACGGAAATGCGCGGGACATGGCCGCGTAACTCAAGGCGGTGAAGAACATTCCGACCAGGCCGACCAGGTACGCCAACGGCACCATGCCCTTGGCTTCCGTCCAGACAAATCCGAACACGCCGAAGGGCGCGATGGGCACCATGAAAATCATCCCGTAGATGACCAGATCCCTGGTGGTGAGCACGCGGCGCAGTTGTTCTTTGTAGCCGAACTCTTGTAGTGACATGCGCCGAGTCTATTCGATTACAATGAATCATGGGCACGATACATCGGCACACGATCCATCAGTCGCATTATGGCTGGGACAATAGTCTCGATCCCGTGATGCGCATTGCACCCGGCGAATCGCTGGAATTCGAGGTGTCCGATGCATCGGGCGGCCAGCTCGGCGCCGCGTCGACCGTCGGTGATGTGGCGCGGCTGGATTTCAGCCGGGTCAATCCGGTTGCGGGTCCGGTGTTCGTGGACGGGGCCGAGCCGGGCGATATTCTCAAGGTGACGCTGCTGTCGTTCGTTCCCTCGGGTTGGGGTTGGACGGCCAATATCCCGGGTTTTGGTTTGTTGGCCGATGAATTCAAGGAGCCCGCGCTGCATCTGTGGCGCTACGATCCTAAAACGCTGGTTCCGGCCGTGTTCGGCCGTTGGGGCCGCGTGCCATTGAAGCCCTTCACGGGGACCATCGGCTTGGCCCCGGCCGAATCGGGCCTGCACAGCATCGTGCCACCGCGCCGCGTCGGGGGAAACATGGACGTTCGCGACATTGCGCTCGGCACCGAACTCTATTTGCCGGTCGAAGTCGCCGGGGCTCTGTTCTCGGTGGGAGATACACATGCGGCGCAGGGCGACGGCGAGGTGTGCGGCACCGCCATTGAAAGCCCCATGCGCGTCGCCCTGCGATTCGAACTGTTGAAACAAGAACCGCTGGCCTTCCCGCGTTTCCGGACCGACGGACCCGTGTCCCGCCACCTCGACGCCAAGGGATACGAGGTCACCACCGGAATCGGTCCGGACCTAATGATTGCCGCACGCGACAGCGTTCGATCGATGATCGATCTGCTTGGCCGTCAGCGCGGCATGCCGGCGATCGACGCCTATCTCTTGTGCAGCGTTTGCGGTGATCTGCGCATCAGTGAAATCGTCGACATGCCGAACTGGACCGTATCGTTCTATTTGCCGCGCATCGTATTCGATTGATCAACCTCGAGCGGCTGGCCCCCGGTAAAATTGTGCTTCGCAACGTCCATCCTGCGGGCAAGAGCGGTACTCTTGCAAAACAAACGCCCGACCATGGGGGTCAACCGGTGTGGCGTGTCAGGCGTTATGTAGCTACAGGGTTTCAACCGAGAGGAACTCACTTCATGAATAGATTTTCCGCATCGATGGCCAAGATCGGTATTGGCATCGCCGCCCTGCTCGCCTTTCCTAGCGCCTTTGCCGATCAAACCGCGGCCGCCGAATCAAGCCTCGGGGTTTGGCAAAAGCACGAATACCGGTTCGCGTACATGGGATTTACTTCCACGTATTCCTGCGACGGCCTGGCCAGCAAGATCAAATTGCTGTTGATCGCCGCCGGCGCAAGAAGCGATGTGAAATCGCAGCCGGGCGCTTGTGCGTCGAACTTCGGAGAACCCGACAAGTTCGCCAATGCCACCGTGACCTTCTACACTCTGGCGCCGGCAGCGGCTGACGCGTCCGGCGACGCCAAACCGGTTAGTGCCGTTTGGCGACAAGTATCTCTCAGCACTCTTCCTCTGCACGATCTGGCCAGGGGCGACTGCGAGCTCGTCGAGCAATTTCGCCACAGCGTACTGCCGATGTTCACCACCCGAAATGTTGAAGATCATGTAACGTGCGTGCCGCACCAGCTTTCAGGGTCGAACATTGATCTGCGCTTTGAAACGCTCGCCCTACCGCCGGCCAAGCCGCAGCCTGCGCGGGTGCAGCCGGGAGGAATCTGAATTTGCGCGTGCTCCCCCGAGCACCAGCGCCGGCTATAAGTGTTCGTCCCGGAGCCGCCCGCCGAGCGCAGCGGACACGCTGGCAATGAAGGCGCCCACCAGCATGGATAGCGCCGTATAGACCGCGGCTTCCGAGGCTGCCTTACGCACATCATCGGCGTCGGTCCTGTTTACCGCGGATTCGATGCGCTTCTCGGGCTGAGGCACGGTGCTTTGCACAGTCGCGGCGGCCCCCGACAAGGCAGATTCTCGACTGCCGGCTGCAGACAGCACCGACGATGCGAGCACTGCCGCCACCAGCACGGTTGCAACCGCCCAGGTAATCAGGCCGTGCGCCGTATCGCGGAAAAACACTTCATGGGTGTGCGTGCCGACCCATCGGGTCCGCAGCCGGCCCGCAACATATCCCCCGAATCCGGATGAGATCCATTGCGTCACGATGAGCCAGATCGCCGAGGTGGCGACAAAAGTCGTTGCCGACACCCCGTGTCCCGGCCACGGGGACACCACCGCAAATCCGAGTCCGGATCCGAGTGTCAGGAGAACCAGGGAAACGGCTGCCGCGACGAAGGCACCGGCGATAATAGCGGGCCATGATACCGCCGAGGTGGATTGCGTACTCAGGGGCGCGCGCGCCGCCGACGGTTCTAGTATTTGTTCCACTACTATTTGTTCCATGTTTTTTTGCCCACCGTTCCCTCTTTAGCGGTGCGAACACATCGCGAGCAAGAGAATGATCGGAAGAGGAACGCCCAATAGCCAAAGCAAAATTCCGCGACCCATGATTCGTGTTCCTTGTAGTATTGCGTCTATGAGAGCGCTTGCGCTCCAGTTACTCTGCGGAACAAACGTTGCTCGTTTTTGCGACACATATCCATTCCCGTTTTGATTCATCAGCTGTAAGGAGTTTCTTACGGCGACGGCTGCCCGCGCCGCACGCGCGATGGCCGCTTCGCGTCGCGGTAATTTGCTTGGCTGGTTGCGCCAGCGGTCCGCCGCCGGCCGCTCCCACGCCCAGCGCGGCTCAAGCACGCGCGTCGATTGAAAGGGCGCTACCTCTCAACGCGACTGAGCGAAGCGGCTGGGCCATCGACATCTCCGCCGCAATGACCGTCCTGTCCATTGAGCCCACCCGCGAAAACATTTGCGCGGTGGTCGCCGTGATCGAACAAGAAAGCGGGTTTCGCGTCGATCCCGTGATACCGGGCCTGCCAACCATTGCTTGGCGCGAGATCGACAGCCGGGCCGAACGGGCGGGGGTGCCGCGAATCGTGGTCCACAGTGCGTTGCAGTTACGGTCATCGACCGGACGAACCTACAGCGATCGTATCGACAGCGCGAGAACGGAAAAAGATCTCAGCGACATATACGAAGACTTTATTGGAGCTGTACCGATGGGCCGCAGCTTGTTCTCAGAGCGAAATCCTGTTCGTACCCGCGGGCCGATGCAGGTCAACATCGAGTTTGCCGAGCGGTACGCCTCCACCGTCCCCTACCCCTACCCTGTCAAATCGAGCATCGCGGACGAAGTATTCACGCGGCGCGGAGGCGTATACTTCGGCACCGCGCACCTGTTGGCCTACTCCGCCCCTTACGACTCGTACTTGTACCGATTCGCCGACTTCAATGCCGGCCAATACGCCAGCCGCAACGCCGCGTTTCAAAGCGCGGTTAGCCGGATCTCCGGCATTCCGCTCGTGCCCGATGGCGCGCTGATTCCGCACGACGGCGATCCGGAGAACCCCGGCAACACTGAATCGGCAGTGCGAGCAATCGGCAAAAGACTAAACCTCAGTGACAGTGCAATCCATGGCGCACTGGAACAAGGCAAGGGTGCGGATTTCGAGAGGACACAGCTGTACCGTCATGTGTTCGGACTCGCTGAGCGGGTGGAAGGACGGCCCCCGCCTCGCGCCACGTTACCGCGCATCCAACTGCACAGTCCGAAGATTTCCCGAAAGCTCACGACAGAATGGTATGCCCATCGAGTCGATCAGCGCTTTCATTCCTGTCTGAGCGAGAAGCCCTAAGCGGCGGAGGCGCCGGACGTGTGGCCCTGATCTGACATCACTTGGCGCCAGGACGCGCGCTGCGCTTTTCGCGAACGTACCGCTCGTTGGTAATTTCGATCACCGCATGTTTCCCCGTCGCTTCCACATCTTTGCGTGGTTCCAGAGTTGAATCCGCAAATCGCTGACGCTCGTCGGCGCTCACCCGCTTGATCGTCGGTTTTTCGTAGTATTCGGTCAGATAGCTCGCGACCGCGCCCGCGGAAACTTCCTCGCCGAAAAAACCAAGACGCAGCGAATGCACAATCCGGCCTTGATCTATCCCGGCTACCGAGTAGAGCCGGTACGCACTGAAGATATCGAGGTTGGGTACGGTTTCCGGATCGAAGGCCTCTTCCGACTGCGACAGTTGAATCACGAACCAACGCAGCGCCTCCTCATCCTCCAGTTCGAACGACGTCAGCGCGCGCATCGTCTGCGTGCTCTCCAGACTGGGCAACCGCGTCTCGAGCTTCTCGACGGGCCGCGGGACGGGCGCGCTCGGCGCAGGGACTGCCGCAGGCGGAGGCGAAGAAGGTTTAGCCGCGGAGTTACCGCCCGGCTTTGGCCCGACCAACCGGCGCGACATCGTGGCTACGGTCGACAACAATGAGTTCGATGCAGATGATGCCCGCGGAGCGCGGGAACCGGCCGAATTCTTGGACTGCTTTTCCGCGGACCAACGCTGAGCATCCGTCTCGGCCTGAGCCGCCGCCTTGGCCCTGGCTTCTGCCTCCGATCTGGCGAACGCTTCCGCCTGTGCATCCGCCCTGGCCTTGGCCTCCGCCTCGGCTCTGGCAAGCGCTTCCGCCCTGGCCCGAGCTTCCTCTCTTTCCGCCCTGACCCGAGCTTCCTCTTTGGCCTTGGCTTCTGCTTCCGCTTTGGCGAGCGCCTCCGCCCTGGCTCGAGCTTCCTCTTTGGCCTGCGCTTCTGCTCTGGCTTGTGCTTCCGCCCGCGCCTGCGCTTCCGCTCGCGCCTGCGCTTCCGCCCGCGCCTGTGCTTCCGCCCGCGCCTGAGCCTCCGCCCTGGCCAGTGCCTCGGCCTTGGCCTTGGCTTCTGCCTCTATCCTGGCAAGCGCTTCGGCCTTGGCTCTGGCTTCTGCCTCGGCCCTGGCGAGCGCTTCGGCCTTGGCCTTGGCCTCTGCCTCGGCTCGAGCAAGCGCGTCCGCCCGGGCTTTGGCTTCAGCCTCGGCTCGAGCAAGGGCTTCCGCCCTGGCTTTGGCTTCGGCCTCGGCTCGAGCAAGGGCTTCCGCCCTGGCCTTGGCTTCTGCCTCCGCTCGTGCAAGCGCGTCCGCCCGGGCTTGCGCTTCGGCTCGGGCCCGCGCCTCCGCTTTGGCCTGTGCTTCAGCGATGGCCCGCGCCTCGGCCTTGGCCTTCGCCTCAATTCTTGCCTGAATCTCAGCCTTGGCCTTTGCTTCAGCTCTGGCCTGTGCGTCAATCTTCGCCTGAATGTCGGCCTTCGCCTGCGCTTCAGCGCGGGCCTTGGCGTCAATCTTCGCCTGAATGGGTGCGAGCACGCGCAAATCGTCAGCATCCACCGTTGCGGTCAAGGCACCGGGATAGACATCGCGCACCTTTTGCAGGACATCGTCCGCCAGGTCCTCGTTGTCGAAGGGACCGAGCCGCAAGCGATAACGCATGCGTCGATCCTCGGTGCGCTGAACTTGATACACGTGGGCGTGTTCATAACCGGCAAAGGTCTTTACCGGCAGGTCGATCGGCGCCGTCGAAGCGCTGAGATTGATTACGAATGGTCCGGGCCCACCGAGACGGGCCTTCTCCGGTAGCGGTGCAAACAAGTCTTCGATGCTGAGGTGCCAAATATCCCTGGTCGGTGTATTTTTCGGCCCTGCCATAATTAGATTTTCCGAAGACGGTTCGAGTGTTGTGAGGATAGTGGCTAAGCAGGCCCGCTGATACCGTGATCAACGTCTCCTCGCAGCGACAATCTCGCTTTATGTCAAAGGGTATGGCGAATTAACTGCATTATTTCGCCGCATACACCTCGCGCCCGTCCAGGTAGGTGGCCTTGACCTTGGTCTCGTGCAGATCGAACGGATCCATCGAGAATATGTCTCGATCGAGCACGATGAAATCGCCCCGCTTGCCCGCCTCGATGCTGCCGGTGGTGCGCTCCTGCTTCAGCGCGAAAGCGGCATTGATGGTGTAGGCGTCCACCATGTCCTGCAACGTGAGACTTTGCTCGGGAAGCAGCGGCGGGCGCCCGCGCTCCTCCGACCGTGTTATGGCATGTTCCATCGCGATGAACGCGTCGAAACTACTCACGCCCCAATCGCTGCCGCCCGCGATTTTGGCGCCGGCATCGCGCAGCGAGCGCGCAGGATAAAGGTAGCGCGAACGCTGCGGACCGATATATTTGATGGTTGCGCCGTCGGTATAGTCGTCGAGCTGCGCCCACAAAAGCTGAAAATTTGCGATTACACCGAGTTCCTTGAAGCGGGAAAAATCCGCCGGATCAATCAGCTCCAGATGCGCAATTTGCCCCCGATTGTCGAGTGCGCCATTGTGCTTTCTGGCATCTGCAAACGCATCCAACGAGGCCCGCACGGCGCGATCTCCGATGGCATGAATGTGCACGGTCAATCCGGCCGCGTCCGCCGCCGTCACGATTCGGTTCAGATTGTCCTGCGCGAAATACGAAGGGCCCCGATTCTTGGTCGGGCGACCTTGTGCGTCGAGGTAGGGCTCGAGCAAGGCCGCCGTCTGCGACGGATATTCAATCACGCCGTCGGCAAACAGCTTGACGGCATCGGCGCGCAAAAAGTCGGGATCGATCGCCCATTTGGCGCGGAAACGGACGGCCTTGTCGATCAGCGAAGCCGCGGGTTCGTGCAGATCCTGCAGGTGGAATGATCCGCGCACCCGCATGTTCAGGCGGTGCGTGTCGTACAAACGCTTGTAGATCTGCATCGAGTGATCGTCGACGGACGCATCCTGCACCGAAGTAATGCCGATCGCGCGCATGGAGTTCAACGCCTTGTCGAGCAACGCCACCTCTTGCTCGAGACCTGCCTTGGGCTTTGCGGCACCGGCGATTTCAGCCGCGGTATCGCGCAGAGTTCCGGTGGGCATGCCCGCGGCGTCGTGTTCTATATGCCCGCCCGCGGGATCCTGGGTCGCGGCCGTGATCTTGGTGAGTTTCAACACGGCGGAGTTGACCCAGACCGTATGCCCGTCTGCTCCCGTGAGCATCAGCGGCCGATCAGGCAACATGGAGTCCAGATCCGCCAAGCTCATGGTGAGTCCGGACGGATTGACCATGATTGCCTCGAACCACTGGCCGCGTTCGCCCGGCTGATTCTTGAGACAGGCTGCGACGCGCGCCTTGATCTCGGAGGGCTTGAGCGCCTTGTCCTCGAGGCTGCACTTGCCGAAGTCCTGCGCGCTTTCCGCCGGATGCACGTGCGCATCGATGATGCCCGGCAGCACCACCCGGCCGCCAAGGTCGACTTTGCGGGTACTCGGCCCGGCCAACGCACTCACCTCTTGATCGGTGCCGACCGCAACGATGCTGTTGCCGCGCACTGCGAGCGCCTGGGCGACGCTGCGGCCGGCGTCCTCGGTATGGATCTTGCCGTGAAGCAAGACCAGGTCGGCCGGTGCGGGGGCCGCAGCTGCGGCTGCGTTCGCCGCCGATATCCAACCGACTGCAATCGCCGCCCACATGCCTGCCGCGTATCGTTTCTTCATTGTTCTATTCTCCCCGTTCGGTTCGGACAAAACTCAATACCTCGGCGGCGATCACGTCGAGCATCTGCGCGATGCGCGGCACCAGACAAGTTCCCGCCTCGTCGAACACTTCTTCCGTCGAATTGATGGCCGCGCCCAGCGGCGTCGGCCAGCCGCGAAGCGCGTGAACGATGTCGCGCAACGCGCCCAAGGTGTTCACGGCTCCCGGCCATCCCCCTGCCGTCGCTATGCAGCCGACGGCCCTGCCGCTGAAGTAAGGGCGGGGATCGAGGCGCAGGTCTTCGGCATAATCCAGCGCATTCTTGACGAGGCCGGAAATACTGCCATGGTATCCAGGTGAGCCCAGGATGATCCCGTCCGCCAACGCGAGCTCCGCCACCAATTCCCGGGCCGCGTCGCTGCGCTCCGGATTGCCGGGTTCGTACATGGGCAGTTGCAGGGAGGAGCCGCTGATGAGCCGAGTTTTTGCGCCCGCGCGCTGCGCGGCCGCGAGTACGTGCCGCATGGCCTTCTCGGTGGAAGAATTGGCGCGCAGCGTGCCGCCGACGGCGACGATATAGGCAGGACCCATGGCGGAATCCTACACGCTATCGCCGTAATTGATCAGTGCGCCGCGTCGGCCGCGCGTCCGGTGAAGGGCGGTCTGGACAGCCATATGAACGGGATCAGCAGGAAGAAAATGGTACCGAGCACGTAGAACACATCGTTCACCCCCAGGTTCATCGCCTGATTCGTGATGACTTGATCAACATACTGAAATGCGTGAATCCCCGAGATTCCGTGGTTGGCGAGCTGGTCCCGATATTGATCCCATGCGCCTGCGGAGTTGCGGATGTGCTCGGCCAACACGGCGTGGTGATAGTCGGTGCGCCGGTTCCAGATGAACACCGTCGTCGCGGTGGAGATGCTGCCCGCCATGGTGCGCAAGAAATTGCTCAACCCTGACGCAGATGCAAGTTCGCTGGGCGGAATTCCCGACAGCAATATCTGATTCAGGGGCAGGAAAAAGAACGCCACGCCGAGGCCTTGCAAGAACCGGGGCATGGCGAATTGGCCGAAGCTCGCGGTCTCATTCAGGGTGGCAGTCCAAAAGATGGCGCAGCCGAACACCATGAACGCGAAACTCACGGCCAGCCGCAGATTCAAGCGATTCATGTTCCTGCCCACGAGAGGTGCCGCGATCAGCGTCAGCAGGCCGACCGGAGCGACCGCGAAACCCGACCAGGTGGCCGTGTAGCCCACCGTGGTTTGCAGCCACAGTGGAAAAATGATGTTGACCCCGGAAAATGCAAAATAGGCAATGCCGATGACGATGGAGCCGACTCGAAAATTTCGGCGGGTGAATAGATGTAGATCGATCACGGGATGCCGGTCGGTGAGTTCCCAGGGAATCAAGAACGTCAGGCAGACCAGCGACACCACCGCCGCCGCCACGATGATGTCGGAGTTGAACCAATCCTTCTCGTTGCCGTTGTCCAGCATGAACTGCAGGCTGCCCACGCCGACCACCAGCAGCACCAGCCCGAGCCGATCGATGGGCAGCTTCACCTTGAACGATTCGCGGTGACGCAGGATCGACCAGATCACCGTCGCGGCAAATGCACCGACCGGCAAGTTGATGTAGAACAGCCAGGGCCACGACAGATTGTCCGTGATCCAGCCGCCGAGAATCGGCCCGGAGATGGGCGCCACGATGATCACCATTGCCCACAGGGCGATCGCCATGCCGCGCTTCTCGATCGGGTAGTTGCGCAGCAGGATGGCCTGCGCCACCGACATCATGGGTCCGGACACCAATCCCTGCATGAGCCGTGAAGCGATGAGCATGGGCAGACTGGTCGCAAGCCCGCAGAGAGCGGAGCAGCACATGAACAGCAGGATGGATGTGGTCAGAGTCCGCACTTCGCCGAAGCGCCGGCCGATCCAGCCGGTGAGCGGTTGCATCACCGCGGCCGCGAGCATGTAGGAACTGACGGCCCAGGTGCCCTCCGAGGTGCTCACCCCCAGGCTCCCGGAGATGTGCGGCACGGAGACGTTGACAATGGTCATGTCAAGAATCTCCATGAAAGAGGCCGCGGCAATACCCGTCGTCAGCAGCATCAACTTGCCGCCGCGCAACGGCGGATACTCGGGCGCCGCGGCGGTCCGTGCGGGTTCAGTCATGGTGGAAACGGCCGACAGGTCTAGGAGCCAGACTGGCTCCTAGCGCGCTGGTCTGAGATTACTGCGAATGACGGCGTCGGCCTCCGCATTCGCCTTATCGAGGTCCTGGGTGTAGACCTGTGTATCGCCCACGGGGGTGTCGGTCACATCCATTGCCAGCACCGGGCCTTCGCGCTTGGTCGTATCCACCGTGACGGTGGCGGACAAACCGACGCGCAGGGGCGACTTGACGAGGTCGCCGTCGTCGATCTGTATTCGCACCGGCACACGCTGCACGACCTTGATCCAGTTGCCGGATGCGTTTTGCGCCGGCAGCAGGGAAAACGCGGCGCCGGTACCGGCCGACATGCCCTTGACGTGGCCGTGAAAAATGAAGGAGCCCCCGTACAGATCGCTGCGCACCTCGGCCGGCTGACCGATGCGCAAGTGGCGCAGCTGCACCTCCTTGAAATTCGCGTCCACCCACAAGGAGTTCAGCGGTATCACGGTCATGAGGGCCTGACCGGCCTGGATGTGCTGGCCCAGCTGCACGCTGCGCTCCGCCACGTACCCGGTGACCGGCGCCACGACTGCATTGCGCTGCGCGGCGATCCACGCATCGCGGTAGGCGGCCTTTGCCTGCAGCACCGAGGGGTTGTCTTCGACCTGCGTGCCGTCCACCAACGCGTGCGACGACATCGACTGCCGCTCTGCCTGGGTCAACGCGGCGCGCGCCATCTGGACACTTTCGCGAGCATGCCGCACCTCTTCGGGGGCAATCGCATGATCGGCCAGTAGTGGTTCGCGTTTGGCCAAATCGGCCTCGGCCCGCGCCAATTCCAATTTTCTGGTCTCGATGACCGAGTCGTACTGATCCGCTGTCGCGCGTTGCTGGCGTACTTGGCGAACGGTCTCCGCCAATGCACTGGTCGTGCGGCTCAAACTGGTCTGCGCGTCGACAGGATCGAGGCGAACCAGGACCTGGCCCGCCTTGACCAGCTGGGTGTCATCGGCAAGCACGGAAATCACCGTGCCGGAAATTTGCGCGGAAATCACCACCTTGTTGCCGTTCACATAGGCATCGTCCGTGCGCTCGCGCTTCGAGAGCACCAATACCCAGTACGCCGCCCACAGTGCGCCCAGGACGATGAATATCACGGCGATGAGAATCAAGATATTGCGCCGCTTGCCGTTGGTCGGAGACGGCGCTGCGGCAGGATCTACGTTTGCATTCATGGTGTGGCCGTGGCAGTCGAGTGGCTATCCGCAAGTTCATGCGGGCTTTCATAACCGCCGCCCAGAGCGCGCTGCAGCGCGATGTCCGACGCGAGCGCCGCCGCGTCGAGCTGCAGCAGTGCATCGCGCTGTTCCAACCAGGATTCGGTCGCGGCAAGTTCGGTGCGCGAGTCGGTGATGCCCTGCCGCACGCGTGCCGCCGCGCTGCTCTGCAGCTGCAGTGCGGCGTCGACTTCAATCGCGCGTTGGGTGCGTTGCGCCGCAATTTGAGCGCGGGTGGCGGCCTGGGTCGCAACATCGCGCGCGGCGCTCACCAACGTCTCTTGGTAGCTCGCCACGGCCGAATCGATTGCGGCCTGGTTTGCACCGTAGTGCGCCTTGAGCCGGCCCGCATCGAATATCGGTAAATGGACGGCGACGGACGCCTGCGGTACACGGCTGCCGTACTCGAGCAATTTACTGACGTCGATCGCGGACAGACCCGCCAGCGCGTTGATCGACACATCCGGAAAGAACTCCGCGCGCGCTGAATCCAGATTCCTCTCGGCCGCTTCGACCCGCCAGCGGCTTGCCGTGAGATCCGCCCGACGCGAAATCAAATCGATTTTGACATTGTCCGGCAGGCTCCCGGCAGCCGCCGGCAGAGGCTTCGGCTGCAACGGCGGCAGCTCCGCCACGGGCCTGCCCACCAAAGCGGCGAGTGCAACCACCCGCAGATTGGCCGATCCTTGCAACGCCGCGATCTGCTCGCGCGCGGCGGCCAGGGCAAGATCCGCATGGTGCGTGCTTTCGGCGGCGTCCAACTCTGCGTTGACGCGGGCGGCGGCGATTCTGCCCTCGTGCTCCACCGCGGCTGCGCGCTCGCGCGCGAGGGCGATGCGGCTCTGGTCGGCCTGCCAGCCGAAATAGGTATCGGCGATTGAACTGGCCAGCATCAAGGCGGCGGCGCTGCGATCCGCCTGCGCTGCGTGCGCCTGATCCATGGCGGCATCCACCGCGTCGCGCTCCTTGCCCCACCAGTCAAAGGTATAGCTCGCCTGCAAACCTAAGTCCGATTGGTTGTACCAGCTGAAGCCCAGGAATTGCGGCGGAATGAGGCCATTGTCGCTCAACCGTTGGCGTCCGACCTCGGCATTGGCATCCACGCGAACCCCCGAGGCGGCGCCGGCGACCTTTACGGACTGGCGCGCGGAATCGTAGCGAGCATGCGCCGTCGCCAGGGTCGGCGACGAGGCCACGGCAAGTTCGATCAGGCCATCGAGAGTTGGGTCCTGGTAGCGCTTCCACCAATCCGCTGCGGGCCAACCACCGGACCCCGTCTCCACACCGTCCACTGGCGCGGTTTCGGACAACTGCACCGGTTCCGGTTTTGGCGGCAGTCCCGCGCAGCCGCACAGCAGCGTCGTCACCACCAGGACCGATCGCCAATCCTTCATACCGCCCGCTCCGGTACATTCTGCTTACGGGCATCTTCCTGCTGATGCGGTTCCAAGTTGCGGTGCAGGCGCTTGAGCTGCGAGATCAGTTGAATCTGTTCGGATTCGCTGAATTCCGCGAATAAACCACGCAGCGACCCGAACATCGTGGGAAGCAAGCGGCGCACCAGGTCTTCACCCTCCTCCGTGATGCGCAGAACCATGCGGCGGCGGTCCTGAACGCTGAGGACGCGCGTGATCAGATTGCGGCTCACCAGCGCATCGGCGATACGCGACATGTTGGCGGGACTCTGCGCCGCGCGGGCGCATAAATCGCTGGGGTGGGCAACCCCCTCGGGCTGTGAAAACAAGGTCGTCAGAACGCGAAATTCTGCTTCAGCGAGACCGAACGGTCGAATCTGCTGCTCAAATCTGGCGGCCATTTCCCGGCCCATGTGCAGCATCAACCGGCACAGCAAAATCTCGTTGAACGGCAAATCCGGCATCCGCGCACTTAAAGCCCGCAGATTGGTCTCCAATTTATCGACTATTTGAGTATCAGGGCTATTCATTTGTATACTAACCATTCTATGTAATATATTTTACCAAATGAATATCTATATTGTAAATACTTCTTGCATTGTAAAACGACCCGTGTCATTTTTTTAGGGCGCGGCAGTCACTCGCCTCGTCTCCCTGCGGCCCCAGTTGGATCATTCATGAGCGAACCCATGGACACCCGCCATCGTTCCCCGGCTCGTCGCGCTGCAGCGCTGGCCGCCGCCGGCTTGCTCTCGAGTTGCGCGGTGGGACCCGATTTCAAGGCCCCTGAAGCCCCGCACGACGCCCACTTCGTGGCCGCGGGTCAGCTGCCGCCGCAAACCACCGCCGCAGGCCTGCCTGGCGGTGAGGCGCAGCGATTCGTCGACGGCCAGGACATTCCCGACCAGTGGTGGACCCTGTTTCAGTCGGCGCAACTCAACGCGCTGATCGAGCGCGCGCTCAAGAACAGCCCGACTCTCGAGTCTGCGCAAGCCGCGCTGCGGCAGGCCAACGAAATCACTGCTGCGCAGCGCGGCAGCTACTACCCGAGTGTCTCCGGCTCGCTTGAAGCCCAGCGCCAAAAGGCCTCGGGCGCGGCTTTCGGCATACCCGGATTCCCGAGCTCCTATTTTTATAACCTCGACACCGCCGCGGTGAATGTGTCCTATACCCTGGATGTGTTCGGCGGCACGCGCCGCCAGGTCGAGGCCTCGCAGGCCCAGGCCGAGTACCAGCAGTTTGCGCTGGAAGCCAGCTACATCACGCTGACTGCGAACATCGTCGCGGCGGCCGTCAATGAGGCCTCCCTGCGCGCGCAGATCACGGCGACGGAACAGATCGCACAATCCCAGCAATCGCAGCTCGGCATCGTGACGCGCCGGGTCGGCGCGGGAGGCGCGTCGCGCGCCGACATTTTGCAGCAGCAGTCCGTTCTGCAAAGCACGCTCGCAACTCTCCCCGCGTTGCGGGCGGCGCTTGCGCAACAGCGCAATCGACTGGCCGCCTACGTCGGCGTGCTGCCGGCCGAATACGCCGATGCCGGATTCGATCTCGACTCGCTGAGAATGCCGCAGGATCTGCCGGTCAGCCTGCCGTCCAAGTTCGTCGAACAGCGCCCGGATGTGCGCGAGTATTCCGCGCTGCTGCACGAAGCCACCGCCCAGGTGGGGATCGCCACCGCGAATATGCTGCCGCAGATCACGATTACCGGCAGCTACGGCCAGGCCGCACCGACGGTCGAGAACCTATTTGCGGCGTCATCGAATGTGTGGAACATCATCGGCTCTCTCAGCCAGCCGATATTCAAGGGCGGTCAATTGCGGCATCAGAAACGCGCCGCGGTGGCCGCGGCGCAGGAGGCCGCCGCCAACTATCGGGCCACGGTCATCACGGCGTTTCAGAACGTCTCCGACACCTTGTACGCCCTCAACGGGGATGCGGATGCTCTCGCAGCCGAGGCCCTGGGGGAACGCACGGCGGCTCAGAGCCTCGCGATCGTACAAGCGCAGTACAAGAGCGGCGCCGCCAGCTACGTACAGGTTCTCGCTGCCCAGCAAAGCTATCAAACCGCCGCCGTCGCACTGGTCAAAGCCCGCGCGCAGCGCTTCGCGGACACGGCGGCATTGTTTCAGGCGCTGGGCGGCGGCTGGTGGAATCGCAGCGGGCCGTTGGCCGACATTCAAGAATCGAGAGAAGCTCAGTGACAAAACGCATGATCGTCATGATTGTGGGGGTACTCCTCCTGGTTGCCGTGATTGGCTTCGTGGTGTTCCGGAACATCATGAAACAGATTGCCCAGGGAAAGGTTCCGCAGCCTCCGGTGGTGGTTACGGCGATGCCGGCTGCCCTGCAGGAGTGGCAGCCGCAACTGAACGCGGTGGGCAGCTTGCGCGCCGTACGAGGTGTCGACGTAACCACCGAAATCGCCGGACTGGTGCGCGAGATCCGCTTCAAGTCGGGCGACGAAATCCGGGCGGGCGTGGTCCTGATCCAGTTGAACGCGGATTCCGATCTCGCCCAGCTTGCCGCGCTCAAGGCGGCGGCCGACCTGGCAAAAACCACGCTGACGCGCGACCAGGCGCAACTCGCCGCCGAAGCGATCTCCCAGGCGCAGGTCGACAGCGACGAAGCCGATTTAAAGAGCAAGCGCGCCCAGGTGGCGAGTCAGCAGGCGACCATCGACAAGAAGACGATTCGTGCGCCGTTCGCGGGCCGGCTCGGCATCACGCTGGTAAATCCAGGTCAGTACTTGAACCCCGGCGACAAGGTGGTCACGCTGCAGACCATCGATCCGATCTTTGCCGACTTCAATCTGCCGCAGCAACAGATCGGCGCTGTGTCGGTGGGTCAGCGGGTGACCGTGTTGAGCGACGCCTATCTGGGACAGACGTTCAGCGGCAAGGTGACCGCCATCGATGCGAAAGTCGATACCGCCACGCGCAATGTGCAGGTCGAGGCGACGATTCCGAATCCCAAGAAACTGTTGCTACCCGGCATGTTCGGACGCGCCGCGGTCGATTCAGGCGAAAAGAAGCACTATCTGACTCTTCCGCAGACCGCCATCACCTACAACCCGTACGGCGCGACCGTATTCATCGCGGCCGACAAGAAGGATGCAAACGGCAATCCTCAGGTCCAGGCGCAGCAGGTGTTCGTCACGCCGGGACCGACGCGCGGCGATCAGGTCGCGATCCTGAAGGGCGTGACCGAGGGGGCGATGGTGGTGACGAGCGGGCAGCTCAAATTGAAGAACGGCACGCCGCTACGCATCGACAATAGCGTGCGGCCGGCCAACGACCAAAGCCCCGCGCCTCAAGAGCAATGAGGCCTGGCGCATGAAATTTACCGATGTGTTCATCCGGCGCCCGGTCCTCGCGGTCGTCATCAGCCTGCTGATCCTGGTGTTGGGATTGCGGTCGGTCGGCAGCTTGCCGGTCAATCAATATCCGCACACCGAAAACGCCGTCGTCACCATCTCCACGGTTTACTACGGCGCGGACGCCGCGACCGTCGCGGGCTTCATCACGCAACCGCTCGAATCCGCGATCGCGCAGGCTCAAGGCATCGATTACATTTCCTCCGCGAGCACCACCGGGGTGTCGACGATCACCGCAACCTTGCGCCTGAACTATGACTCGAATCGCGCTCTCACCGAAATCAGCACCCAGGTCAACTCGGTCAAAAACCAGCTGCCTCCCCAGGCCCAGCAGCCGGTATTGACGGTGCAAGTCGGCCAGACGGTCGACGCGATGTACATGGGTTTCTACAGCGACGCCATTCCGACCAACGGCGTCACCGACTATTTGGTCCGCGTGGTCAAGCCGAAGCTCGACTCGCTGCCCGGGGTTCAAACGGCTGAAATTGTCGGTGCCCGTCAATTCGCACTGCGCGCCTGGCTGGATGCCTCGAAGCTCGCGGCACACAACGTCACGGCGCAGGACGTGTTCGCGGCGCTCGGCAACAACAACTACCTGGCGGCGGTGGGCACCAGCAAGGGCCAGATGGTCACCATCGACATGACCGCCGCTACCGATCTGCATTCGGTGCAGGAGTTCCGGCAGCTGGCGATCAAACAGGTGGGCGACTCGATCGTGCGCCTCGAAGACGTCGCCGAGGTCACGCTCGGTGCCGAGAACTACGATCTCAACGTCGCGTTCAGCGGCAAGCGGTCGGTGTTCCTCGGCATCAAGGTGGCGCCGCAGGCCAATATCCTGACGGTCGCGCAGCGCGTCCGCAAGGCGTTCCCTGAAATCCAGTCGCAACTGCCGACCGGGGTCGTCGGTGACATCGTCTACGACTCCACCCAGTTCGTTAACACCTCCATCGTCGAGGTCGTGAAAACGCTGGCGGAATCGCTCGTCATCGTGACCGTCGTCATCTTCCTCTTTCTGGGAAGCCTGCGCGCCGTCATCATTCCAGTCATTGCCATGCCGCTGTCGTTGATCGGCACCTTCTTCGTGATGCTGGCACTCGGATACTCCATCAATCTGTTGACCCTGTTGGCGCTGGTATTGGCCATAGGACTCGTGGTCGATGATGCCATCATCGTGGTGGAGAATGTCGATCGGCACATGAAGGCGGAGCATCGGGGGCCGCTCGATGCCGCGCTCATCGCGGCGCGCGAGCTTGGCAGCCCGATTCTGGCCATGACGGTGGTGCTGATCGCGGTGTACGTGCCGATCGGCTTTCAGGGCGGCCTCACCGGCGCCTTGTTCACCGAATTCGCATTCTCGCTGGCGGGTGCGGTGGCGGTGTCGGGAATCGTCGCGCTGACGCTCTCGCCGATGATGTGCGCGATGTTTTTCCGCTCCAATCAGGATACCGGCCGGCTGGTGCAAGCCATCGATCGCAACTTTGACCGCTTCCGCGAACGCTACCATCGCACCCTGCATTCACTGCTCGATACCTGGCCGGTGCTGATCGTCATGGGCTGCCTGTTGTTCCTGCTGCTGTTGGTGTGCTTCAAGTTCACCAAATCGGAGCTGGCGCCCGAGGAGGACCAGGGGGTCGTCGTCGCGAAGATCAATGGGCCGCCCAACGCGACTGCGCAGCAGATGCAGACCTACGCGGACCAAGTGTTCCAGGTTGCCAAGCAGGAGCCCGAGTTCAGCCAGATATTCCAGATAACGGGCGTTCCGACCGTGAATCAGGGCATCGCCGGCGTGCTGTTCAAACCCTGGGATCAACGCACCCGCAACGCGCACGAACTGCAGCTCGACCTGCAGCAAAAGTGGGCGCAGATCGCCGGCGCCCAGGTGTTCGCATTCCAGTTTCCGCCGCTTCCGGGCTCGAGCGGCTTCCCGGTGCAGTTCGTGATCACGACCACCGAACCGTTCCAGAATTTGAACGACGTCGCCCAGGCCGTGGTCGCCAAGGCGTTGAGTCAACATGCCTTCTTCTTCGCGGACGTCGATCTGAAGCTCGACAAGCCGCAGGCCACCATCGAGGTGGATCGCGACAAGGCGACGGCGATGGGCCTGAGCCAGGCCGACGTGGGCGCCGCTTTGAGTTCCGCCCTGGGCGGCGGATACGTCAACTACTTCTCGATTTCCGGGCGTTCCTACAAGGTGATTCCGCAGGTCCGGCAGGTGGACCGGCTGAATCCCTCACAGGTGTTGGACTACTACATCCGCACGCCCTCGGGCACCACGGTGCCGGCGAGCACCGTGGCGCATATCAAATACTCGGTCTCTCCCGAATCCATCAACCGGTTTCAGCAGCTGAACTCCGTCACCATCTCGGGCGTCAGCGGAATGGCCCAGGGCGACATTCTCAAGTTTCTCAAGGACACGACCGCCGAGGTCGCGCCCACCGGATACGGCGTGGACTATGCAGGCCAGTCGCGCCAGTACGTCCAGGAATCAGGCGGCTTCTTTGTGACACTCATCTTCGCGCTCATCATCGTGTTCCTGGCGCTGGCCGCGCAGTTTGAAAGCTTTCGCGATCCCATCGTGATTCTGGTGTCTGTGCCGTTGGCGCTCCTGGGAGCAGTGATGTTCATGACCATGGGATTTGCCTCGCTCAACATCTACACCAAAGTGGGTCTGGTGACCCTGCTTGGGCTCATCAGCAAGCACGGCATTCTGATCGTCCAGTTCGCCAATGAGCTGCAGCGGTCGGGACACTCGAAGCGCGAGGCGATCGAAGAGGCATCGGCGGTGCGCCTGCGGCCGATTCTCATGACGACTGCCGCCATGGTTCTCGGCGTCGTGCCGCTGGTCATCGCTTCGGGTGCAGGTGCCTCCGGCCGTCACGATATGGGGCTCGTGATCTTTGCCGGATTGTCGATCGGAACGCTGTTCACCTTGTTCGTGGTTCCCGGCGTCTACATGATGATTGGCGCCGATCACTCGGGGCTTGCCACCGCGACTTCCCTGGAGAACGCAGGTGAATCGGCCTAGCAGCACCGCGGCCGCCGATGAAATGCCGCCCCTGACGGGTGCCGCGATGATTCTCGGCACCCTCTCCCTGTCGCTCGCCACATTCATGAACGTGCTCGACACGTCGATCGCGAACGTGTCCCTCTCGGCGATCGGCGGCGATCTCGGTGTATCGACCACGCAGGTGACCTGGGTGATCACTTCCTTCGGCGTGGCCAACGCGATCACGGTGCCGTTGACGGGATGGTTGAGTCAGCGCTTCGGCGCCGTGCGGCTGTTCACCGGCTCCGTCCTCTTGTTTTCCATCGCCTCGCTGATGTGCGGACTTGCGACCTCGCTGCAGGAATTGATCGCCTTCCGCGTCATCCAAGGCGCGGTTGCGGGTCCCATGATTCCCCTGTCGCAGGCGCTGTTGCTATCGAGCTATCCCAAGGCCAGGGCCGGCATGGCGCTCGCCATCTGGTCCATGACGACCCTGATCGCACCGGTCATGGGCCCGTTGTTGGGCGGCTGGATCACGGACAACATCTCCTGGCCATGGATCTTCTACATCAACATCCCCGTCGGCGGCTTCGCCGCAGTGGTGACCTGGAGCATCTACCGGCGCCGGGAAACCGCGCGCCGCCAGTTGCCGATCGACGTCGTCGGCCTTGGCTTGCTGGTGCTGTGGGTGGGAGCACTGCAGATCATGCTCGACAAGGGACAGGAATTGGACTGGTTCCATTCCTCCACCGTCGTCGCGCTGGCCGTGGTTGCGGTAGTCGTGTTTTGCATTTTCATCGTCTGGGAATTGGTGGAGAACCCCTATCCGGTGGTGGACCTTCGCTTGTTCAAGAGACGCAACTTCTGGACGGGAACGCTGGCACTGGCGCTCGGTTACGGTGTGTTCTTCGGCAACGTGGTGCTGATGCCGCTGTGGCTGCAGCAGTACATGGGATACACCGCCACCGAAGCCGGCATGCTCACCGCCCCGGTGGGGATTCTGGCGCTGCTGCTGTCGCCCTTCGTCGGGCGCGCGGTGGGCAAGATCGACCCACGATGGCTGGCGAGCACGGGCTTCGTGATATTCGCCGTGGCGCTCTACATGCGCACGGGCTACAACACTCAGGCCAACTTCGGCTTCTTGGTCGTGCCCATCATCGTGCAGGGAGCGGCCTTGGCGTTCTTCTTCGTGCCGCTGGTCACCCTGGTCCTATCCGGACTTCCGCCCGACCGCGTGCCGGCGGCATCGGGGTTGTCGAATTTCGCGCGCATTGTCTGCGGCAGCTTCGGCACGTCGATTGCGACCACGCTGTGGGACAACCGGGCCATCCTGCACCACGCACAGCTCACCGAATATATTCGCAACTCGAGCGGCGCAGCCACGAACTATGTACAGACCCTGCAGGCGGGAGGCCTGTCGCCGCAGCAGGCCGGCGCGGCGATCAATCGCAGCATCGACGTTGAGTCGCATTTACTGGCGGCCAATGATGTGTTCTGGATATCGTCGATTCTGTTCTTGTTGATGATCGGTGTGATCTGGTTGGCACGACCCAGCAAGTCAAGCCTGGCGCCAGGGGCTGTTGGCGGCGCCCATTAGATTAAAATTCAAATACTTATAGTTATTTTATAACTATAGTTCTAGATCGTGGCTCGCCGGTAGCGCCAAACCCGCATTGAAACTCAGTTCGTCGACTCCTTCAAAGAGTTGACAAAATCCGCGTTGCGTTTGTGCGATTGTCTTGTATATTCCGACTGCAGAGTCTTGATTTAACAAGACTCCACCGGAGATCGGATCCTCGAAACCACTTTAAGGTTTCAGTCTTTGTTATGTAATGAGGCGTTCATGATCAGTGCCTGGGAATGTTTCCACTTCGCCACTCTCGAGCTGGTCCGCTCAACTCCCATCAAGCAACGCTTGGTATCCGTCTACCGTCGTTACCTCGGCTCTCTCTCTGAAGATCAATTGCCCCCCGACGTGCGGGACATGTTTGGTCAAGTCATGCGCTGCTTGCGCGGCGTGCAACCCTTGAAAGGCGAAGACGCGGTGGCTGCGTCGGTGCGCAAAATGTCGAACCAGGAAGCCGACGAGTGCGCTGCGCTGATCGTGGAGATCTTCGGCATGATCGGCCGCGAGAATGTGGCTGCGCATCGCCCCAGCGCCGTGGTGCAATTGCACAGCGTGGATCGCACACCTGCCGAATACGACGCCCCGGCACTGATCGCCAACAGCTAGCGGCTGCGCCCTCGACGAGCGGCTGCGTCCAGGTCTTCTAGTCCAGTTTGAATTCGATGGTGTCCCAGCGCGTCGTTTCTTGATGACGGGCCTGGCGCCGTAAGGCATCGATCAAGCTGCGCTCGTTCCAGGCACTCACTTCGTCCGCCAGATCCTTGATGGCCTTCGGCAGAGGCTCCGTCGACCCGAAGTTCTCCATGCTGACAATGGGTTTGTCGGCCGCCTTGGCAAAGTTCATTTGAAACAGCACCAGCTCGGGCGCGATCCGATACACCGCCGGCAGCACGATGATGACCTCGCAGGGTGCGATCTGGCGCCGCAGATCCTCGCGCTGCGATTCCTTGTCGATGGGCCGCTTCGCCTGCGGCTGGCTGGAGTTGGCGTAGTAAAACGTTCCCGACGCTTCGAGATATTCGAATACCCGCGTGTAATCGTCGTTTTCCTCCCACGAGTGGGTCACGAACAAGCGGATTGGATTTACCCGGGTGGACATATATACCTAGTGTAGCTTGACGATGGTCATGCGCGAAGCACTGGGCGCCGATACAATGTTGCGGGTGCGGTTGCTGATTTACAATATACGATATGCCACTGGAACGGGGCCTGCCTTTCACCTTCCGGTGCCGGGCGCCGGTTACCTGCGCTCCAGCCGCCAGGTCCTGTCGCGGATAACCGACTTCATCAAGCAGCAGGACCCCGACGTCGTCGGTCTGATCGAGGTCGATACCGGCTCGATCCGTACCGGCATGGTCAACCAAGCCGACTTCATTGCGCGCTCCCTCGGTCACTACTCCACTTTCGAGTGCAAGTACGGTGTAGCCTCGGTAAATCACATGGTGCCCATCGTACGCAAGCAAGCCAACGCCTTTCTCGCGGCACCGCGGGTCCGCGGCGAGCGATTTCACTATTTCGATACCGGAATCAAGCGCCTGATCATCGAATTGGAGCTCGACGATGTGGCGATCTTTCTGGTGCACCTGTCGTTGAAATTCCGGCACCGGCAGTACCAACTGCGGTATCTCTATGACCTGGTGCGCAAGACTCATAAACCGGTCATCGTCGCCGGCGACTTCAATACCTATTGGGGCGACCACGAACTCTATCTGTTCACTCAGGCGGCGGGATTGACCAGCGCCAATCTGCGCGGCCTCCCCTCCTACCCGAGCCGCAGCCCCCGAAAAGAGCTTGATTTCATTTTGCACAGCGACCAGATCGAGGTGAATCGGTTCGAAATTCCGGATGTGCAATTCTCCGACCATCTGCCGCTGATTTGCGACTTTACGGTGATGGGTCAGGCGCGCCGGGCGGCTTGATGGCTGACACCAATACATGGTCATTGGAAATCGACGCCGATCGCGTCGCCTGGCTCACCTGCGACACCCCCGGAACCTCGACCAACGTTCTATCCGCCGGCGTCCTGCGCGACTTGTCCCTGCAGCTGTCGGATATCGCTGCGAAACGCCCCGTCGGAGTCGTGATTCGCTCCGCCAAGGCGAGCGGTTTCATAGCCGGCGCCGACATCAAGGAATTCTTGAAAATCCGGACTCCCGAAGAAGGATACGAATTGGTTCGTGCCGGCCAGTCCGTGCTGCAGACGCTGGCGGATCTGCACTGTCCCAGCGTTGCCGCTCTGCACGGCTTCGCTTTGGGGGGAGGCCTGGAACTCGCGCTGGCCTGCACCTACCGCGTCGGCGCCGATGACCCAAGCTTGTCGTTGGGGCTGCCCGAGGTGCTGCTCGGCCTGCATCCGGGATTCGGCGGCACGGTGCGGACCGTACAGCTCATCGGCGTGCGCCCGGCTCTGGATCTCATGCTCAAAGGCAAGCCCTACCGGGGTTCGCGCGCTTTGGCGGTGGGACTGATCGACGAGTTGGTGCCCCCCGCGGCGCTGCGCGAGCGCGCCAAGGCACGGCTGCTGACAGCCCCGCCGCGGTCCGCCGCGCCGTTCGTCGATAAGCTCTTGAACCTGGGTGCGGTGCGACCGTTCGTCGCACGGCAGACTGCCTCGACCCTGCGCCACAGCGTGCGCCGCGACCAGTACCCCGCGCCCTACGCAATCGTCGACCTATGGCAGCGCCATGGAGCCTCCGGCATCGAGAGCTATGAGGCGGAAGCACGGTCCATCAGCGAGCTCATGTGCGGGCCCACGTCGCGAAATCTGGTGCGCGTGTTCCTCCTCCAGGATCGGCTGAAGGGCCTCGGCGGTAAATCGCCGGTCGATTTCCGTCATGTGCATGTGATCGGCGCCGGCGTCATGGGCGGGGACATCGCTGCATGGGCGGCGTTCCGCGGCATGACCGTCACTCTCCAGGACCGCAGCGCCGAGTTGATTGAACCGGCAATGCAGCGCGCCAAGGCATTTTTCGACAAGCGCCTCAAGGAACCGCAGGCCGCTGCTGCCGCAGTTGCGCGGCTGCGGATGGACGTGCAAGGCGACGGAGTGGCGGACGCCGATGTCGTCATCGAGGCCATTTTCGAGAACGCCGATGCCAAGCGCGCCCTTTATGCCGAACTCGAACCCAAGCTCAAACCCACCGCAGTTCTTGCCACCAACACCTCGAGCATCAAGATCGAAACTCTGGCGGAGAAGCTGCGTGACCCGAGCCGTCTGGTCGGCATCCATTTCTTCAATCCGGTCGCACAACTGCAATTGGTGGAAATTGTGCAGGGCAGGGGCACCGACGCGGCGGCGGTGCAAAACGCTCTACGATTCACCCGCAAGCTCGACAAGCTGCCTCTGCCTTGCAAAAGCGCTCCCGGTTTCGTCATCAACCGCATCTTGACTCCCTATGTGAACGAGGCCCTGTTTGCGCTGGAAAGCGGCATCCCCGCCGCCGTCATCGATCAGGCAGCCAAGGACTTCGGCATGCCCATGGGACCGATTGAACTGACGGACGTGGTCGGCCTGGATGTCTCGCTCCATGTGGGCCGGGTTCTTGCGGACGCATTGCAGCGGCGGGTTCCCGAGATTTTGGTCAAATTGGTCGAACAGAAGAAACTCGGCCGCAAGAGCGGAGAAGGCTTTTACGTGTGGCGCGACGGCAAGCCGGTGCGCAGCGAGGCGCCCCAATCCGCCATACCGGCGGATCTGGAAGATCGCTTGATCCTGCCCATGCTCAATGAGGCGGTTGCCTGTTTACGGGAAGGAGTCATCGAGGATGCCGATTTATTGGACGCAGGCGCCATATTTGCGACCGGATTCGCGCCTTTTCGAGGCGGCCCGCTGCAATATGCCAAGACGCGAGGCGAGGCCAACGTCAGCTCACGATTGGAGGAACTCGCGCAGCGCTATGGGGAGCGCTTTCGCCCGGACCCGGGTTGGCATCTGTGACCCAGCGTCGCCGGATCTGCCGTGGCTTATGGTAGGATTCGCAACCAAAATCATAGGGTTGAAACCATAGGCGGCGGCGAATTCTTCGATGGATGAACGACCTCTCGATCTAGCAGTTTTAAGGACCTTCTCGCCCCTCGACGGACTGAAGGCTGAAAACCTGCATGCGCTCGCCCGCAAGACTCACATTCGGGACTTGGCCGCCGGACGCGTCCTATTCAAGGAAGGCGACACGGACAAGCGCACCTTCTACCTGGTGTCGGGCACTGTCGAGTTGCGCGCCGACGACAAGCTCATCGGCACGATTCGCGCAGGCACCCCGGAAGCGCGAGCCGCGCTTGCCCCGGGTCTGCCGCGAAAATTTACCGCCCGCGCGTCGATCGATCTCGCCTACATCGTGATCGACAGCGACTTACTCGACGTGCTGCTCACCTGGGATCAGACAGGCCAGTACGAAGTTGCGGAGTTGCGCGGCGATGGCCTCGACGTGACCGGCGACTGGATGACGACGCTGCTGCAGACCAAGGCGTTTCATCGCATTCCCCCCGCGAACATTCAAGCGATTTTCATGCGCATGCAGCGCATCAACTACCGCGCGGGCGATGTCGTCATCAAGCAGGGCACCGAGGGTGATTACTTCTACGTGGTTGTGGCTGGAAAATGCGTGGTGACGCGTGAGACGCCGCTGAACAAGGAAGGCATCAAGCTGGCCGAACTCGGGCCCGGCGACAGCTTCGGCGAGGAAGCTTTAATTGCCGAAGCGAAACGCAATGCCACGGTGACCATGTCCACCGACGGCAGTCTGATGCGACTCGGCAAAAGTGATTTTCAGACTCTGCTCAACGAGCCGCTGCTGCAATGGGTGGACCAAGACAAAGCCAAGGAAATCGTCGCCAAGGGCGGCAAATGGCTGGACGTGCGGCTGCCGAGCGAATTCCAGAATTTCCGCATCGACGGCGCAGTCAATATCCCGCTGTATTTCATCCGCCTGAAGCTCAATGCGTTGGATAAGAACGCGCAGTACGTGGTGTGCTGCGACACGGGCCGGCGCAGCTCTGCGGCCGCCTACATCTTGAGCGAGCGAGGGTTCGAGGCGTACGTGTTGAAGGGCGGCCTCGCGGCCACCGAGGCCGCACGCTCGCACCGAGGTTGATGCCTTGAAGAAGTTGAAGCCTGCGCCAAGAGCCTTTCGTGGCGAGCTGCCCCCGGGTTACCCGGAGCCGGGCGAACTCAAGCCCGTCAAGATCAAGACCGTGCTCGAGGAGTACCGGACATTGGCCATCGTGTTCGGAATCTTGGCGCTGGCGCTGGCCGCGTACTTCATCAAAGCGATCTTGCACGCGCCGGTGCACCAGAGCCCGCCGGAGCCCTCGGTGTACGTGGAGATGGTGCCGCAGAACGCACCCGCCAAGCCTCGGTAGCCGAACCGGCTCAGTAACCGCGCCGAACGCCCTTCACATCGTGTGCGTGGGCTTGTCCCCGCCCAATGCGCCGGCCAGATAATTCTCGATCTTCTTCTGCGTGTTGCCGCGGTCCTGGTCGCTGAATTGCACCCCGATCCCCGCAGTGCGTTTGCCCTGGGCACCCTTGGGAGTCATCCAGATCACCCGCCCGGCGACCGGCAGCTTCTCTTCCTCGCCCATGAGATTCAGCAGCATGAATACTTCGTCGCCCAGGCGATAGTTGCTGTTCGTCGGAATGAACAGACCGCCGTTCTTCACGAAAGGCATATAGGCGAGATACAGCGCGCTCTTATCCTTGATCGTGAGGGTCAGCAACCCCGGTTTGTTACTTGGACTTCGCAATTCCTGCCATTCCCACGGTAAATCTTACTTCGCCAGTGCGGTTCGACCGCCGACCAGCAAGGCCTCGAGCGCCAATTGGTGATTCATGCCGGTCGATGCAAGACGCCTCAAGTCACGGGCGGCATCCAGCAGCTCGAATAGAGCCCTTATCTTGGGCTTAAGTAAAGCGGCAGGCAAGCGGACCGGTTCCGCACTTTGACGCGAAACTTGAGTGCCGAGGGCTGCATGTACCTGCTGTGTGATCCAGTTCTCAAGCCAGGCGATGCGCAAAGCGGGATTGGATTTCATCCATCGCTCGGCCAGCAAGGTCACGTCCACGGACGCTTCGGCCAACTGCCTCAAGGACTCGCGCATGTCCTGGTCCAAGGTCTCGACACCCGCGGCGTCCAATTCAAGGGCCAGCAGAGGCGCACCCCCGGCGAGTGCCAGGGCCGCTTCCCAATGCGTGTCCGCCGTGCCGGCAGTGGACCGGGCCGAGTGAGCGACCAGCCAAGCGACCGCATCTGCGGTCGAGGGCGGTTGCAGAGTCAGCCGCAGGCAGCGGCTGGCAATGGTCGCCGGCAAGCGATTGCTCGGCCTTGCGATCATGATGAGCATGGTGTTCGCGGTCGGTTCCTCGAGCGTTTTCAGAAACGCGTTGGCGCCGTTGGCATTGAGCGCTTCGGCGCCTTCGATGACGCCCACTTTGTAGCCGCCACGGTAGCTCTTGAGCGCCAAGGTCTCGATCAGGCCGCGCACCTGCTCGACCTTGATTTGCTGAGCATCCTCTTCGAGGCGTGTCACATGGGCATCGGGGTGGGTGTCGGCGCGCAGCAGCCGGCAGGAAGGACACACGCCGCAGGGCCGTGTGTCCTGCGACTCGCACAACACCAGTGCCGTGATCCAACCCGTCAATTGCTCCGCGCCCAGACCCGGCGTGGACAGCAGCAATAACGAATGCGGCAATCGTCCGGCGGCGAGCGAAGCGCGCAGACGCTGCTGGGCGCCGTGCAACCACGGCAGCGAATCGGCGCTCAAGAAATCCAAAGACGCGCCTCCAGCAGTTTGAGGATGCGGACCGCCACCGCATCGGCCGACTCGTGCGCCTCGATCGGCACGATCCGACCGGGCTCGGCCGCGGCCCGCGCGCGATAGGC
Organism: uncultured Gammaproteobacteria bacterium; assembly: GCA_963811115.1. Classification (GTDB taxonomy): domain Bacteria; phylum Pseudomonadota; class Gammaproteobacteria; order Steroidobacterales; family Steroidobacteraceae; genus Bog-1198. The sequence goes on along the minus strand of CAWEQB010000010.1, from coordinate 778,753 downwards.
CTCGCGTACGCGCTCGAAGAACTCGACGCGTTCGCTTTCAAAGCGATCCGTCGCTGCGCCGGAGTTGCGCTGCCGCGCCCGCCGCAGCGCCTGCTCGACCGGGGCATCCAGCAGCACGGTCAGATCCGGACGGCGCGAGCCTTGCACCATGGTTTCCAACTGCCGAATGTGGTCGATGTTCAATCCGCGGCCGCCTCCCTGGTACGCATACGTGGCATCCGTGAAGCGATCGCACACCACCCAGCGGCCGGCTTGCAAGTGCGGTTCCACATGGTTGGCCAGGTGCACCGCTCGCGCGGCGAACATGAGCAAGAGCTCCGCCGTCGGCGGCAGCGGTTCGCTCTGCGCATTCAGCACGATCTCGCGAATCTTCTCCGCCAGCGGGGTACCGCCCGGCTCGCGCGTCACCACGTGGGCGATGCCCCGCGCACGCAGCGCCTCGGACAGCCGTGCAACCTGCGTCGTCTTTCCCACTCCCTCGATCCCCTCGATGGTCAAGAAGCGTCCCGGGGTTGTGCTCATCGCACTCCGTCCTCCGCAGCCTTGCGGCGCAGGTGGGCGAGATACGATGCCACGGCCGCGTTGTGCTGCTGCAAAGTGGCCGAAAAGACGTGGCTGCCGTCACCCTTGGGCGATGCGACAAAATAGAGTGCGTCGGTCTTCTCCGGATGCGCGGTGGCACGAATGACCGCGGCCGCCGGCAGAGCAATCGGCGTGGGCGGCAAACCCGTGCGCGTATAGGTGTTGTATGGTCCGTCGGTGCGCAGGTCAACCGTTCGTATGTCGCCGTCGTAGCGATCGCCCATGCCGTAGATTACCGTAGGATCGGCTTGCAGTCGCATGCCGATCGACAAGCGATGCAGGTAGAGGCCCGCGATCAGGCGCAGCTCCTGCGGCAGGCCGCTTTCTTTCTCGACGATGGATGCCATGATCAGGAGTTCCTGCGCGCTGCGCAGCGGCAGATCGGGATCGCGCTCCACCCAGGCCGCATCCAACTCCTTGCTGAGCGCGCCGTGGGCCTGGCGCAGCAGATCGACATCGGTGGTGCCTGCAATGAACCGATAGGTCTCCGGCAGGAATTGGCCTTCCGGGTCGAGCCCTGGAATTCCAACCTTGTCCATGAGATTCGATGCACCGGCGGGCAACGTGAGCTTGATATCCGGATTGTGCCGCAGGGCCTCGAGCAGATCCTGCACCCTCCAGCCGTCGACAATGGTGAAGGAGTGCAGCAACACCTGGCCGTTCACCATTTTCATCAATAGATCGCGGGGCGTCGTTCCGGGTTGAATTTCATACTCCCCCGCCTTGACCGCGGGCGCGAGCCGCCGCAGGCGGGCGTACACCACCCAGGCCCGCGGCTCGGCAATCACGCCACGTGCCGCCAGGTCTGCCGCAATATGCGCGAAGCTCGCGCCCGGGCTCACGATGAACCGCACCGGCGCCGCGAGCTTCAACGGTTCGTCGAGGCTGCGAACTCCGTACCAGACCACTGCGGCAGCCGAGGCGAGCAGCAGCACACACAACACCGAGACGATGCGCCATGCTTTCCTCACAACACGTCCAATCGCGCCCGCAAATCCGTTGCCGTGTCGAAGACCAAGGATCGCAGCCGCTCCCTGCCCCGTTCGATCACCCCGACGGATTTCAAACCGACGACGGCGTTGCTCATGAACACTTCCTCGGCCTCGCGCAAATCCCGCCAGCGTATGGGGCGCTCGGTCACGCGAAGCTGCAATCCGGCGGCCGTTTCCATGACCCAGCGGCGCATCACCCCGGCCACACCGCAGCGGTCGAGCGCCGGCGTCAGCAGATTGGCGTCGCGCCGCAGAAACAAGTTGGACATGGTACCGCAGACGATGTTCTGGTCCAGGTCCTGCATCAATCCCTCCCAGATTCGCGCGTCACGCCACTCGCTGCGAGCCATCACCGATTCCAGGCGATTGAGGGTTTTGAGGCCGGCGAGCTGCGGATTGAGCCCGAGCGGCGTGCTGCACAGACGCACACGAACCGGCCACTGCTCCGTCGCCGGAGCGCCCCGCGGCAGGGCATGCAGTGTGAGGATGCGGGTGCATCGTTCGCACCCCGTCGGCCGGTAGCCGCGGAACGACGACACGCCTCGCGTGATGATCAGTTTCAACACGGCCTCGCCGCGCAGCTCCGCGGCGTGCTCGAGTTCGCGCCGCAACGCGCGCGACCCGGGTGCCGCGATCTGCAGCCGCGCGCACCCATCGAACAACCGTTCGAGATGATAGTCCAGGAGCCGGATGCGGCCGCGGCGAACCCGCATGGTCTCGAACAGGCCGTCGCCGTATTGCAGACCGCGGTCTCGATGATCGATCCGCGTGCTCCGCCGGCCGTTGATCCACGTGTTCAACGGGTCACCAGGGCACGCAGCAAGCCTTCGGCCTTGGCGCGCGTTTCGGCCAATTCCTGGGTCGGATTCGAGTCGGCGACGATGCCGGCGCCGGCGCGAAACTTGAAAAGTCCGCCCTGCGCGGTGATGGTGCGGATCAAGATATTGAGATCGCAGCTGCCGTCGCGATTCAGGTAGCCGATGGACCCGGTGTAGGCGCCGCGTCCCACCGCTTCGAGCTCGGCAATGATTTCCATGCAGCGCACCTTCGGGCAGCCGGTGATGGTGCCGCCCGGAAACAGCGCGCGGATCACGTCGATGGGCGACACGTCGTTGCGCAGCCGGCCGCTGACATTCGACACGATGTGGTGTACATGCGCGTACGTTTCGACGCTCATGTATTCGTCGACTCGAACCGTGCCGCCCGCGCACACCCTGCCGAGATCGTTGCGCTCCAGGTCGATCAACATCACGTGTTCGGCGCGCTCCTTCTCGTTGTCCAACAGCGATCGAATCAGCGCCGCGTCGGCCTCGGGTGTGAGGCCGCGCGGCCTGGTACCGGCGATCGGGCGCGTGGAGACGGTGTTCCCGCGAATCGACAACAGGCGCTCGGGAGAGGAGCTCAATAGCGCAAAATCCCCATGACGCAGCAACGCCGCGAAAGGGCTGGGATTGCTCGCGCGCAGGCGCCGGTAGATCCAAACCGGATCGACGGGGCGCGTGGCTCTGCCGAGCCAGCCTCGCGACAAATTCGTCTGATATACGTCGCCGGCGGCAATGTACTCGAGAGCCTGGCGCACGGCGTCGAGAAATATCTCCGGGTCGTCCTCCTCGATCAGGAACTCCGCGTCGGTCGCGGGCGGCGCCGCGCGCAACCCACGGACCCGCTCCGCGAACTCCTCGAGCAGGGTTTCGTAGCCGGTTTCGGCCATGAGCCAGGCTTGGCCGGTCGCCCGATCGCGAATCCAGGCAGCCGGCGCGCGAATCGCCAGGGCGACCACCGGGTCCGGACATTGCGGCAGCCGCAGACGCGGCTCGATTTCCGACGCCAGCTCATAGCCCAGATACACCAGCCAGCCGCCGCCGAATGGCAAAAGGGATTCCGCCTCGGGCAGACGCAGCGAGGCCCACCAGTCGTCCAGGGCCGCAAGAAAACCATGGCTTCCGGCGCCGGGCCCGGACAAACGACCGTCGGACTGCAGGCACAGGCACTCGCCGCTGGCCATGGGCAGGATGTCGAAACGGCTGCCGCTGCTCGCCGCCGCCATGCCGGCCCCGCTCTCCAGAAGCCCCGGATAGGCGCCCGGAAACTTCTCGATGAGAGTCAGCGGCTCAAGATCGGCGGAAAATGAGCGAACCGTTGGTGCCACCGAACCCGAAGGAGTTGGAGAGCGCGTATTCGATCGGCATCGGACGCGCGGTATTGGGAATGTAGTCGAGGTCGCAGCCCTCGCCCGGGGTGTGCAAATTGATGGTCGGCGGCGCGACCTGATCGCGCAAAGCAAGCACGGAGAAGATCGCTTCCACGGCGCCGGCCGCGCCCAGCAGATGCCCGGTCATCGACTTGGTGGAACTGACGGCCAGTTTATCGGCGGCGGCGCCGAAGGCACGGCGGATGGCCGTGGTCTCCGCACGGTCACCGAGCTCGGTGGAGGTGGCGTGCGCATTGACGTACTGCACCTGGTCGGGATTCAGCCGGGCATCGACGAGCGCTCCGACCATGGCCCTGCGGGCGCCCTCGCCGTTCTCAGGCGGGGCGGTGACGTGGAAGGCATCGCCGCTCATGCCGAAGCCGACGATTTCGGCATAGATTTTCGCGCCGCGAGCCTTTGCCGATTCGTATTCCTCGAGCATCATGGCGCCGGCGCCATCGCCCATGACGAAGCCGTCGCGGTCCTTGTCCCAGGGACGGCTGGCGCCCTGAGGGTCGTCATTGCGCTGTGACAGAGCCTTGGCTTGGGCAAAGCCGCTCATTCCGGTGACGCAGGTGGCCATTTCCGAACCGCCCGCCAGCATGGCGTCGACATCTCCGTACTGGATCATGCGCATCGCGAGGCCGAGGGCATGAGTCGAGGTCGTGCACGCGGTGGCAACGGCGAGATTCGGGCCGGTGATCTTGAAGGCGATCGACAGATGCCCGCTGACCAGATTGATGATGCTGGCGGGAATGAAGAACGGCGACACTTTTTTCGGCGAGTGGGTGTCGAGATATCTGTCGTAGGCTCTCCTCGATGGACTCCAGACCGCCCATTCCGGAACCCATCATGATGCCGATGCGGTCGGCATTCGACTCGGTCACCACCAGTCCCGAATCGCGCATGGCCTGCATGCCGGCGACCACGCCGTACTGCATGAAGGCATCCATGCGCCGCGCATCCTTCGTGCTCATGTAGGGCTCGAGATCCAATTGCCGGATCTCACCGCCGAAATGCGTCGGAAAGCTGGCGGCATCGAATCGCGTCACCGGACCGATGCCGCTGCGGCCGGCAAGTATGGAGGCCCACGCGGTCGCCACATCGTTGCCCACCGGCGAAACGATTCCCAATACCGGTAATGACGACTCGTCGTTTGCTCAACGGCCTCTCGAGGCTGCTCGCACGCACGCGGCGATGCGCCTGGCGGCAAGGCGAAGGCTCACCCCAATGCGGTACTCAGGCCTTGCCTTTGTGCGAATTGATGTAGTCGATGGCCTGCTGAACCGTGGTGATTTTTTCGGCGTCCTCGTCAGGAATTTCGGTCTCGAATTCTTCCTCGAGCGCCATCACCAGTTCAACCGTATCCAGCGAGTCTGCCCCTAGATCGTCGACGAACGAGGCGTCATTGGTGACTTCTTCTTCTTTCACGCCCAGTTGTTCGGCCACGATCTTCTTAACCTGCTGCTCAACAGTACTCATCGTTATGGTGTCCTCTCGGGATTGCTATTTATGCACGGAAACTGACAAAAGCCCGCGACCAGCCTTAGGGTATCGGCAGGGCGCGTATTTTATGTGAACACGGGGGCGACGGCTACCTGGAAGCACATTTGACACCTTTTGCAGCACGTTCGTATTGACAAACGCCCGGCGAGTTAGGGCCCTTGGGTTGGGCGCCTGTCACCTAGGGCATGTACATTCCGCCGTTCACATGCATGGTCTCGCCGGTGATATAGGCCCCGTCCGGGGAACACAGAAACGCCACCGCAGCCGGCAATGTCCGCCGGCTGCCCGAGCCTTCCCAAGGGTATTTGGGCGTTCAATGAGGCACGTTGCGCCTCGCCGAGCGCCCGGGTCATGTCCGTGTCGATGAAACCGGGCGCGATGGCGTTCACCGTAATGCCCCGCGAGCCGACCTCCCGGGCCAGCGATTTGGTGAAGCCGATGATTCCCGCCTTGGCGGCGGCATAGTTGGCCTGTCCGGGATTTCCGGTCAAACCGACGACCGAGGTGATGCTGACGATGCGGCCCTTGCGCGCCTTCATCATGCCGCGCAAGACCGCCTTGGATAGTCGGAATACCGAGGCCAGATTGGTCTCGAGCACGGCGTCCCAATCCTCCTCCTTCATGCGCAACAACAAGGTGTCGCGGGTGATGCCGGCATTATTGCAAAGGATTCCGACGGCACCTTCCCTGGCTTCGATGTCCTCGATCAACGCCTCGATCGAATCCTGTTTCACGACATCGAGCACGGCGCCGCGGCCGCCGTGCGCCGCCAGACTCTCACTGATACGCGCTGCCCCCTCCGCGCGTCGTGGCGGTGCCGATGACTCGGGCGCCGTCGCGGCTCAATCGATCGGCGATGGCCGCGCCGATGCCGCGCGAGGCGCCGGTCACCAAGCGCAATGTCTCCATTCAGCATGTGCTACCTCGTTAGATTTTTACCGCCGCGAGCGCCTCGTCCAGGCCATCCGGATCCTCCAGCGCCAGCATCTTCAAATCGCGATTCTTGTCGACTCGCCGATTCAAGCCCGTCAAGACCTTGCCCGGACCGCATTCCACGATCTGGGTTGCGCCCGCCGCGATCATCGTGCGTACCGTGGCCGCCCAATACACCGGGGTGTACAGCTGTTTGACCAGACCCGCACGAATATCGTCCGGCTCGATTGGATCTTCACGTCCACGCCATAGACGGCGATGCCCGCCGGCCGGCGTCAACGCGGTGCCCTCGAGCCGCAGTCGCAATTGTTCGGCGGCCGGCTGCATGAGCGACTGATGCGCGGGAACGCTGATGGGCAAAGGCAGCGCTCGCCGCGCGCCCTTGGCCGTTGCGATTTCGATGGCACGCGCCACCGCCGCGGCCGTGCCCGCGATCACCACCTGCCCGGGCGCATTGAAATTCACGGCCTCCACCACCTCGCCCTGCGGCTGCCTCGCCGGCAGGCACGCCTCGATGTCGATGTCCTCGAGCCCGAGAATGGCGGCCATGGCGCCCTGACCCGGCGGCACCGCCGACTGCATCAGCTTCGCCGCGGAACTTCACCAGATCGACCGCGGCCTTGAAATCCAGGTTGCCGGCGGCCACCAGCGCGCTGAATTCACCGAGGCTGTGCCCCGCCATCATTGCCGGCTAGGCGCCGCCGCGCTCCCGCCACAGACGGTAGGTCGCGACGCCGGCGGTCAGCATCGCGGGTTGGGTGCACTCGGTGGAGTTGAGTGACTCGGCCGGACCCTTCCTGGCATCGCCGCCAAAGATCGTAACCCAGCACCGCCGAGGCTTCGGCAAAGGTCGCCTCGATCACCGGCGAGACCTTCGCCAAGCGCGCTCATCATGCCGACGGACTGGGATCCTTGGCCGGGAAATACAAACGCAAGTGACATGACTTAAGGGCCTCCAGGCTCCGGGCACGGGAACGGTGGCGAATTATAGCCATCCGCAAGCAAAGTGCGGCGCCGACCGCAAATCCGCACAACGCACCGTACAGATGCGCATCGACCACGATCAAGGGCGCCTCGGAGCCGCCCCATTGCTCCCACACAAGCTTGGCGCACAGACCAATGCGAGAGCAGCCACCGATCCCAGGAGCGTTCCGCCAGGTGTTTGGCAGCACCAGCTGCCATTGCCGAATGCAGAACTCCCGAAGCACCCACATACCAACTGACGCGCGGGCTCAACCACCAAAGACCGCTGCTGATCGCCAACGCACCGGACAGCACGATCGTGCACCACTCTACGGCATCGTAGTCCTGCGCGAACAGCGACCACACCAATATCAAACCCAGTTCATTCAGAATCAAATGGTGCGCGTCCAGGTGCACGATGTGGGCTGTGAGCAACCGCCACCAACCACCTGCCGCAATGGCGCTGCGATCGTAGCGCAACAGCTGCCCGACGCTGTCGCCAAGACCCAACACCGCATCCATCACCAACAACAGCGCCAGCAACCAAATCCAGCGGCCGCGATCCCACTGTAGTGCGGCGGCGATCGCAGTAAGTCGATTTGCGGCGTCACCGGGCATCGCGGTCTCTTATTTTGGTATCATTCATTGAATTCTCGAGGTCACTATGCGCTAATCGCCAACGCGGCTTTACTCTCATTGAAATCATGGTCGTGGTGGTCATTCTCGCAGTGCTGGGCGCGCTCGTGGTGCCAAAAATTCTGGAGAATGTCGATAAGGCCCGCGTCACGCGCGCGCAGAGCGATATTCGGGCGATCCAAACCGCCTTGGACCTGTACCGGCTGGACAACTTCAAGTATCCAACCACCGAACAAGGCCTCCAGGCCTTGGTCAAACAACCCGCGGATCCCACGATCACGAACTACCGTTCGGGCGGCTACCTGGGGTCCCTGCCGAAGGATCCGTGGAACAACCCCTACCAATACGCGAGTCCGGGTCCCGACGGCCGTGATTACGAAATTACGACCTACGGACGCGACGGCAAGCCCGGCGGTGAAGGCTACGACGCGGACATCAGCACTGCGACGCTCGAACAGAAGTAAAGGCTCCCCTGGAGCCTGCGGCATGCGCAGCAAGGGTTTCACGCTCGTCGAGATCTTGGTGGTGGTCGTGATCATGGCCATCGTGATTTCGCTCGCCATCCTGTCGGTCGGCACCACCGGACGCGACACTCAACTCGACGAAGAAAGCCGGCGCATCGCAGGCCTGATCGGTCTGCTGCATGAGCGCGCGCTCCTGGAGGGCCGGGATTTCGGCCTGCGCATCGAACCCTCGGCCTATGAATTCGTCGTCTACGAGCCGCGCCGCGATCGCTGGCTGACACTCGATCAAGAATCGGAATTTCGCCACCGGGCACTGCCCCCGGGCTTGATCTTTCAGCTGGAACTCGATTCGCAGATCGTCGTGATCAAACCCACCGATCGGAATTTATCGAGCGATGCGGCGCCGCCGACTCCGCAGGTTGCGATCGCCGCGAGCGGCGAAGGGACGCCGTTTCGCCTGACACTGATGCGCAATGGGTCCACCGCGACGGGCTCGGTGTACGGCGATGCGCTCGGCAAGATTTCCCGTACCGGTTCCGAGCAGCCGGAGAAGCGCACATGAGCCGGCGCGGTGCCGGCCGCGGCTTCACGCTGGTGGAGGTGCTGGTGGCCCTGATGGTGGTTGCGATGGGTCTGGCGGCATTGATGGTCGCGGTCAGCGGCACGGCGCGCACCAGCGGCTATTTGCGCGACAAGACCCTGGCGCAGTGGATGGCGCTCAACCGCCTCTCCGAAGTACGGCTGAACCTGGTGAAGTTCGGACAGAACACCGACACGGGCGAGATCAGCTTTGCCAACCGCACCTGGCACTACGACACTCGTTATTTCGACACCAGCATTACCACCATGAAGCGGGTTGTGGTGCGCGTCTATGCCGGGGACGCCAAAACCAAGGGCAATCCCATGGCGGAATCCACCGGGTTTCTCGGCGGCGCGCTCTCCGCCCCCGGCAGCTCCAGCATGGCGGACTGGTCGCCGCGCATGGCGGGGGGTGCACCGGGCGCGGCCCCCGGCACCACACCCACCACGCCATCGAACGGTGCAAATCCGGTCACGGTCACGCCAACGCCACCCCCCAGGCCCGCCCCCACGCCCGCCCCCACGCCGCAGCGCAACCCATGAACGGCTATCGGTGCCGGCGGCAGGACCAGGCCGGGTTCACACTGGTTGAAGTGCTGGTGGCGCTATTGATCTTGGGAATCATGTCCGCACTGGGCTACGGCACTTACCGGGCTGCGCGCATTTCTGCGGAGCGCACCGAAGAATCCCTCAATCGCTCGCGCGAAATCGAGTTCGGAATGCGCATGATGATGCAGGATTTTGCGCAAATGGTGCCGCGTCCGGTACGCGACATGCTGGGTCAGTCGCGCGTGCCGGCGTTGCAGGGCACGGGCGGGGTCGGCACCTTGAGCGCCGTGACCAATTCCGGCGCGAGTTCCGATTCAAGTTCGGGGATGAGTTTTGCCGGTCAAAGCTTTTCCGGTCAGAGCTTCGATTCCGGCTCCGGCCTCGGCGGCAATACCAGCGCCAGCGTGGCGAACATTGCGGAACTGACCCGCGCGGGCTGGTCGAATACCGCCGGGCAACAGCGCAGCACCTTGCAGCGCGTGTCCTATTCGCTGGTGAATGACGTGCTGAAGCGCAGCTATCAAGTGAACTTGGACACGGTTCAGGGCAACCAGCCGGTGGTACAAGACTTGTTCACCGGCATCAAGGCGATTCAATTGCGCTACCTCGACAGCAACCAGTCCTGGCAAAGCCAGTGGCCACCACCGACCATGTCGCAGGACGATGCCCTCGTCACGCGGCCGGTCGCGGTCGAGGTCATCATCGAATTCAAGGATTGGGGACGCATCCGCCGGATCATCGAGGTCGCCGGATGATTTTTAATCAAATTATCGGACGGGGTCGCCGCGACCCCGTTGGAAGGTGCGCGAAGCGCATGACAAGACAGCGCGGGGTGGCGCTCATCATTGCGCTCATTCTGGTCGCGCTCGCCACCATTCTGGCCTCGAAGCTCACCTTCGACGGATTTTTGGAGCGGCGCCGTGCCATCGGCGTGTTGGCCGCCGAGCAGGCCGTGCAATTCGGCTACGGCGCCGAGGCCCTCGCGGCCGATGTGCTGGCGAAAGATGCTCAGAACAACAAGTCGCTCACCACGCTCGCCGGTGCCTGGGCGCAGCCGACGCAGCCGCTACCCATCACGCCGCAGAACAATCCCGAGGGTGAACCCATCGGTACCCTGCAGGGCGAAATAGAGGACATGCAGGGGCGCTTCAATTTGAACAACCTGGCGCACCTGATTCCGGGCGGCCCGGCGGCGGGCGGTGGCGCCCAAGGCACCGAGGCTGTCATCCAGGATCCCAAGCCCTACGAGCAGTTCAAACGGTTGTTGATCTCCGTCGGCCTGGAGCCCCGATGGGCAGACATCGCGCGCGATTGGATCGATGCCGACGACACCCCCAGCCCGGAGGGCGCCGAAGACCAAGTGTACACTTCGCAGACTCCGCCCTATCGCACCGGGAACTGGCCCATGATGTCGCCGACCGAACTGATGAACATGCCGGGATTCGGCGCCGACCGTTATCGCAAGATCGCCCCCTATGTTACCGCTCTGCCCATTGCGACCGCGACGATCAACATCTGCACGGCGCCGGCGTTGGTGATCGAGAGCCTGTCCCCCCATTTGAACGGTGAGTACTCCCGCAGTCCGGAAGTGATGGCCAGCGCGCGCAAAACCGGCTGTTTTCCGGAGAAGAACGCCCTGCAGGCGATCCTCGGCACCAAATCGCTCGCGGATGTACCTGCTTTTGACACGAGCAGCAGTTACTTCCGTTTGACCACGCGCGTCACCCTTGGCACTACGGAGTTCACCTTGTACAGTCTTTTGTTGCGTACAGGCGGCAGCAAGGTCACGCCGCTGCTGCGCTCTTTCGGAACTCCTTAGGAGCCTCATGGCACAAACACTGCTCCTACGCCTGCCCGCTCCCGGTGAAGACGAGACCGAATGGCTGACTATCGACGACACCAGTGAGACCGGGCCCACCCGGCAGCGCGGATCTCTCACGCTCGCGGCGGCGGTATCGCGTTCCGGCAAGGTCGTGGCATTGGCGCCGGCCACACAGATTCTGCTGGCCGAACCGGTTCTGCCTCCCGGAAGCGGTGTCAAATTGGCCCGCGCAGTGCCGTTCGCCCTGGAAGAACAACTCACCGAGGACATCGATCAGTTGAGCTTTGCGATCGGACGGCGCCGCAGCGGCGGTGGAACGCCCGTGGCGGCGGTATCGCGCACCGTGCTGCAGGATTGGCTGTCACAGCTGAGTGCCGCGGGACTCGAGGCGCTGTCCCTGTACCCTGACATTTCGCTGATGCCGGACAACCCCGGGCAAACCGTGCTGTGGCTGGAGAAGTCCCGGCTCGCCGTGCGCCGTCCCGGGGCGCTGCCTTTCGCGGTGGAGCTCTCGCCGGTGAGCGAAGCGCTGGTGGTCGCCGGCGTCATTGCCGATCCGCTCGACGCCGGCGCCGAGCCCAAGGTCCCGGAAAACGCGATTCTCTACCTCACCCGCGAAGACTGGGCGCAATGCCAGGATGAGTTCGAGCAGCTGGTCGGCAAGTTCGAGTCGCTGAAGGTACAACTGCTGCCCGATGGAGCGCTCCCCTGGCTTGCGCGCTCCCTTGAGAACAACGACGCCGTCAATCTCCTGCAGGGCGAGTTCGCCCGCACCACCGCCTTGCGTGTGCACTGGCGTCAATGGCGCACCCCCGCCTTTCTGGCGGCCGCACTGTTGATCGTGCACGTGGCGGCGCAGGCCTTGCAAATTCGTCACGGCAGGCACGAGAGCGCGGCCCTCGACAACCAGATTGCCAGCGTCTTTGCGGCCGCCATGCCCGGCGAAGTCATCCAGGATCCACGCCGCCAGATGCAGGCGCGGCTCGATCAGATCCGCAAAACCGGCGCAAGTCCGGAATATTTTCTGAACGCCCTGAAGACCTTGGGTGGGGCTCTCGCGCTCACGCCGAAGACCGAGATCGCCGCGTTGAGCTATCGCGAACAGTCGGTCGACATGAAACTGAACGCACCGAGTCTCGCTGCGCTCTCGCAACTATCGCAGTACATCGATGCCGGGCATGGCCTGAAGGCGGAAATTACATCCTCCACCCCGGTGACCGGCGGCGTTGAGGCTCATGTGCAATTGCACGGGCAGGCATTGCGAGCGCATCCGTGAACAAGCTGCGCACCTGGTTTTTCGGATTGCAGCAGCGCGAACGGCGCGCGCTCACCGTCGGCGGCATCGCCGTCGCCGTTCTGCTCTTGGTGTTCGGATTATTGATGCCCTTGCAGGGCGCGGTCTCCGGCTTGAACCGGCACAATGAGACCAAGCGCCAGGATCTGGCGTGGATGCAGGTGCATCAGGCGGAAATCGCCTCGACGGCGGTGCCGGCGGACCGGGGCGAGGCGCCGGTGGTGGTGGTTGATCGAACTGCACGAGAAGCCGGCCTTACCGATGCGTTGCGCGGCACGGCTCCGAATGGGACCGGCGTGCGCGTACAGCTGGATGCGGCTCCCTTCGATGTCATGGTGCCGTGGCTTGCCAAGCTCGACGAGAACTATGGACTTGCGATCGAATCGATCACCCTGGATCGAACCGACCGGCCCGGACTGGTGAATGCCAGCATCACGTTCGCCCAATCGCGACACTAGGAGCGTGTCTCCTGCACCCGCCGCGCGGTCGCGCTACTGGCCGATGATTCTCATCGGATTTGCGGCCACTCTTGCCGCGATCGTGGCCACGCTGCCCGCGTTCATCATTGCGCGTTTTCTGCCGCCCGGCGTCGCCGCGGAAGAGTTTTCAGGCAGCGTCTGGCACGGCTCGGCCGGAAAAATTCGTGTCAATGCGCGCGATGCCGGGGCGCTCGAGTGGTGGCTGCATCCCGCGTCATTGCTCGGAATGACATTGAGCGCGGACCTGCACTGGGTGAAGGTGGGATTCGTGGTGGATGCCGCCGTCAAAGTCGATCGGCATGGTTTTACCGCGCATGACATCAAGGGCGGCGGACCCATCGAAGATCTGCGCGATCTGGGCGTGGCCGCGGGATGGCGCGGCGTCGCCGACATCCATCTCAGCGCATTGCAGGGCGACTTTGCCGCGCCACACGCCGCCGTCGGCGATCTCAAGGTCTCGAATCTCGCGGCTGCGCAATTTGCCGACGGCGCGGACCTCGGGGGCTACCTCCTTCAAATCCCGGAAGGATCGGCTGCTGCCGGCAGCGCGAGCGGCCAGATCACCGATACGGGTGGACCGCTGGAGGCGCACATCACGCTTCACTACACCGCCAAGGATCGCAGTCTCATCCTCTCTGGAACACTGCGCGAGCGCGCCGAGGCACCGCCCGCGCTGCGCAGCCAGCTGCAAAATCTCGCGCAGTATCGCGGGCGGGATTCGCAGGGTCGAATCCCCGTGGATCTGGAGTTCACTCTCTAGCGGCGAGCGCGGGCTACCCCATGTGGAAGAAATTGAGCTTGTTGCCGTCTAGATCTCGAAAATAGCCGGCATAGAAACCGCCGCCGCGCGGGCCCGCGGCCCCTTCATCCTTGGCGCCCAGTTGCAGCGCCTTGCGATGCAAGGCATCGACCTTGGCGGGACTATCGACCATCAGCGCAACCATGACGCCATTGCCGACCGTGGCCGGCTTCTTGTCGAAGGGCTTGGAGATCCCCAGTCCGGGCTGATTCTGGTTCACGGACCAGGCGATGAACTGCTCGGTCTCCATCATGCGCTTACCGCCCATTTCCCCCAGCAGCGCATCGTAAAACGCGGCCGCGCGCGGCAGATCGTTGGTTCCGAGTGTGACGTAGCCAATCATGAGTGTGCCTCCATGGTGTTATTGAAAATGACTGCGTTGAGCGGCAAATTGCCGGGCACTGTTTATATATCCAGTGCACTCGTCTGTCAACCCGCCCGGCGTTTCTCAGGCCGCCCATTCCCGCCATGCGCGCATCAACGGAAAATACAAACCCAGACGGACCGGTTCCGGACCCAGTCTCTGCGCAAGCTGTGCGTAGCGCTGCAGCTGCGGCCGATAGCGTTCGACCTCGCGGTCCAGAAACTCTTCGAGGCCGCCGCCGACATGGCGGCTGGTCTTGTAGTCGATGACCCAGCGCACGCCATGATCGTCGATGAAGCTGCGATCGAAAACCACCCGCGCGACTTCACCATGAACGCGGCCCGAGAGAGCGTGCTCGCGGTAGTCCTCGCGCGCCGCCTGCAGAATCCACCGGCCGCGCGAATCGGCGAGCACCGCAATCAATGCCTCCACGACCCGCGAAGCGGCCTCCTGCAGGCGCTCCTCCGGCACTCCGTGCAAAGCCAGCCAGCGGCCAAAGTGCGGTTCACGCAAACGAATCATGTCGCTGTCGGCGCTAGCCGTCATCGACTGCAATTCGGCGTGCACCAGGCTACCGACGCGGCGCGCCGTTTCCCCGGCCCAGTCGAACACCGGCGTTTCTGCGCGTAACAGCGGCGGTGTCGACGGTCCCAGCGTCGCCGGCAGTCCTGTGTCGAGATGGGGCACCCAGTCCCGGGGCACGCGTTGCAGAGGGCCGCCGCGCGGCGCGCCGGCGTCGTGCGCTCCGGCCAGGTATTCGCTCACCGCAAAATCCGCCGCTTTCACCGGCCACAGTACGGCGAGCAAACTGCCGCTCTTGGCCGGACGGGCGTCGTCGATGGTCGCCGTCAACCGCAGCTGCCACTTGGCGCGAGTGCACGCCACATACAGCAGGCGCTCGGCCTCGAGAGCGGCTGCGTCGCGCCCTTGATGCCGCAAAAACTCGAACAGACGATCCTCGGTGCCGATCCCCGGACGGGCCGCCATCACCATCCCGTCGCGCCCGGTGCGCGCGAACTGATGCACCGCCAGCAATTGATTGCGGCTGACGGGCACGGGCCGATCCAGCGCGGGCAGCACGACCATGTCGAATTCAAGTCCCTTCGCCTTGTGGATGGTCATGATTTCCACGGTGCTCGCGGCACCGTGGTCGGCATAAAGATCCGCAAAGCCCGGCGGCAGTTCCGCGACATCCGGCAGGCCGCGCTCCTCCAATTCGCGCAGGCGCGCGAATGCCGCGCTTGCCAGATCGAGTTCCTCCGGGGACGCGGCGCAACTCGCGCCGCCGAGGCCAAGCCAGGTTCTTTCCACCCAGCGCGCGATCGAGCTGTCGTTGCGCACGCGGAAGGCCGCCTCCAAGGTCGACCGTATGCGCCGGCAGCGTGCTTGGCCATCGTCGCCGAGCTGTTGCAATACCGCCTCATCGGCCAATGCATCCCACACCAACGGCGCCGCCTGCGAAATCCGCAATAGATCGGCCAGGCAGAGCCCGGCCCACGGCGCGCGCAGCACCGCCAACCACGAGGTGCGATCGCCGAGGTGCAGCAGCGCGCAACTCAGCGCGATGATGTCGCGCACCGTCGCGCGCTCCTGCAACGGTTCGATTTCCACGGCATGGAAGGCGACCTCTCGGTCGCGCAATGCGGCGGCGATATCGCGCGCGTGTGTTCTCGCGCGCACCAACACGGCGATTCGCCACTCGGGGTGCAGTTCCACTGCCGCCCCGATCATGTCGGCGATGGCCGCCGACTCCTCGGCACGCGTCGCGAAGCCGCGCAGCTCAACACCGGGATCCGCCGCCGTCGCTTCGGCCGACTTGAGCTTGGCCGCCACGCTGGGGCGAAAGGCGATGGCGCCGCGATCGCGATCGTCGAGCCGCGGCAGAATGCACGCAAAGCACGCGTTGACCCAATTCACCAAGGGTGGAGCGGAGCGAAAATTGTCGTGCAAGCGCTGCACATCGAAGCGCAATTCGCCGATTCCCTGCTCGGCCAGTTCCAGGAACGCTCGCACCTCGGCCTGACGGAAACCATAAATGGATTGCATCGGATCGCCGACGCAAAATATGCTGCGCCCATCTCCGCGTTGCCAGCCGGCCGTCAGCAGCCGCAGCAGTTCGAGCTGCGCACTCGAGGTGTCTTGGAACTCGTCCACCAAGATATGCTGCAGGCGGTAGTCGAGCCTCAAGCCCAGGTCGGTCGGCGCATCCGCCGATCCCAGGGAGCGCAGCGCCGCAAGCGACACCGCGGGAAAATCTGCCGCCCCCTGCTCGCGAAACACGGTATCCAGCTCCGCCGCCGCGAGCACCAACACTTGGGCCACTTCGCGCACCCGCGCCCACTGCGCGTCGCCGTAGGCGGGCGCAGGCAGCGCGCGGATTTCGGCCAGCATCCGGCGTGCCTGCGCAATGCCGCCGAATTCCTCCAACAGATCCCGCATGGCCTGAGTGTCGGCGCAGTGCGGCGGGAAGCCCTCGTTCTTGGTGAGTCGCTGGCGAAACTGATTTGCGGCGGTCAGCAGCAGCCACGCGGCACCCTGCCACCGCGCAAGATCGGCGCTCGCGGCGCGCAGAGGGGCGGCATCGTGCAGCCACGCCGCCAGCTCCCGCCGCTCCGCCGGCATGCGCTGCGCCGCGCGCTGCGCCAGCGCCGACAAGGCGGCGATTCTCTCCCCGCCCAGGGCATCGTAGCCGCGGCTGAGTGCACGCGACACCAGCAGCTGCAAGTCCGCGTCGAGCTGCTGCCGCACCCGCTCGAGCTGAGTCTCGTCCAACGCGCTGGCCGCCTGCAGGCGGCCGGCCAGCAGCGGCAACCATCGGTCGCGGCTCGGCAGCATCTCGGCGATGAGTTTCAGAAGATTCTTCCAGCGCTGATCGTCGAGCGCCAATACGCGATCGACGGCGACGCCGAATTGATCATGCGTGTCGCGCGCCAACGCCCGGCGCGCGGCTTCCCGATAGCAGGGTTTCGCATCGGCAAGCACATGGAACGCAGAGCCGGCGCCCGCGGCTATGGGCAACTGACCCGCCAGCCACGCATTGAATGCATCGATGGTCTCGATGCGCATCCGCGACGGCTGGCGTTCGATATTCAGATGCGCGGCATCGAGATGGCGGCGCGCGCCCAGCGCCAAACTCCAGGTCTCGTGGTTCACGTCCGGAGGACATTGCTCGAAGCGGGCGGCATCCAGCGCCGACAGCACGCGCTCGCGCATTTCCTGCGCCGCGCGACGCGTAAAGGTGAGCGCCAGAATGCGTTCCGGCGCATCGACCCGGGCCAGCAGCCGTAGATAGCGCTGCACCAGCAAGGTCGTTTTCCCAGAGCCGGCGGGAGCATGGACCAGCACCGAGCCCGGCGTCTGTATGGCTCGTTCGCGGGCCGCTTGGTCCGATGCTCGCTCAGTCATGAGACTCAGCGTCATCGTCGAGCGCCGCCGGTACGCGGCACAATCCCTGCAACCAGCAGTTCTTGCAGGCCTGCACGGTGGGCGCCACCGCCGCCTGACCGGCGGCGAAATCCGCCGCCAATTTGGCAATGCGGCCCGACCATACTTCAATCAAGGCCGCGAGGTTGGGCATGCCTTCGAGTGTGGATTCCCGGCCCGAAGGCTTGAACACAGCCCTGCGGTCTGTCTCGGCGACAAAGCCGCAGTCCGTGGCGTTCACGCGGCCGTAAGCGACTGCGACCAGTGCCTGCGGACGCAACAGCGCATAGATGGGCAATTGCGGGTTGTCGGGCCGCTCGCCGCGCCAATCGGCGCCGGGCCTGCCGGTCTTGTAGTCGATCAAGACGCGCGAGCCATCAGCGAGGCGATCCACCCGGTCGATGCGCACCCGGAACTCGAGACCCGCATGTCGCGCCACGTCGGCGCCCTGCTCCAATTGCTCCACCTCGAAGGCTTCGCGCAGCTTTTCGATTTCCAGCCACTTCTCGAGCACACCCTGCATGCGCTCGCGTTCCCGCCGCCGCCATCGCGCACCCGGATCGCGGCGGCGGCACGCCTTGGTGAGCGCGCGCGTGATCGCCTCATTCAGCAGCCGCGCTCGGGCATCCGACGCAATCGACTGCAGCGCAGCCGAATCGCGCAGCACCGACCAAATATGCTCGAGCGCGTCGTGGATCAAGTGACCGCGTTCGCGATCGTTGAATCCCGGCACCGGCAGTTCAAGGGGCTCGCACTGCAGACGCCATTCTGCGAAGCCGCGAAATGCGCATCGCGACTGGGACCTCAAGGTGGCCACGCCGCGCGTGCGCTCGTCGCTCGCCAACGGCGGTGCCAATTCGTCCGTGAAGCGCTCGAGCGCGGGGCGGGTGCGCATGAGCGCGTGCCAGTGCGGCCGCGGCCGTGCCGCCGGCAGGAGTGCGACGGCCTCGGGCAACAAGGGACTGGGTGCCGCCGCACGGCCGTCTTCCCCGGCTGCATAGCTGAATACGCACTGCCCCGCACGCGCTGTCCAGCGATTCTGCAAATCGAGCGCGAACTTCATCTGTGACTCCGCCGCTGCGCCAATCACGCCGAAGTCGCGCTGCAATCCCATCGGCAGCAGAGCAATGGGGTCCACGGGCGGCGGCCAGCGTTCGGCGGTGCAGCCGCTCACCCACAAGCCTGGGTAGTTGAGCCACGGGTCGATGAGTTGACCGCTCACCCAGATCGGCGGGACTCCGGTTTGCGCCTGAAATGCAGTGTCCAGCGCCGCGCGCCGCAAGATTCGCTGCGCCGAGCGGCGCGAACGCGTGCCGAAGAACGAGTCGGCCGCGGCGAGCGTCGCCAGCAGTTCGCGAAACCGCTCCGCGGCTTGATATTCCAGACTCGACCAGCGGTGCCGCAGCGACCAGGGGCCCGCCTCGAACGCCGTGATCCACGTCCCCACCCAGCGGCTCATGGGTTGACTGCCGCGCAGCTCATCGAGCGCGCGAAACGCGCTGCGCAGCCGCTGCAAAGCGGCCACGGGTGCGAAACCGCGCGCCGCTGCGATTCGCTCCGCGACCGCCAACCACGCCGCCGCGTCGGCTTCGCTGGGACCTTGCTTGCGCAACTGCACATCGAGCAGGGTTGCAGCGGCAAGCTCGGCGGCGCCCGCCTGCAACTCGGGTGCCCTCAACAGGGCGCTGAACTTGTCGAACGAAATTGTCTCGGTGCCGGCGGCCAGGATCTCGAGCGCCGCGCGCACCGGCGCGAACTCGGCGAGCGGCGTGCCCCCCGCCACCGCGTAGGGTGGTGCCGCCGAATTCTCCGTAAGCGCGAAGCGCTGCGGTGCGAGCGCTGCATCCAATGCATCCGTCACTTCCGCGCGGCGCCCGCGCAGATCAGGCAGGCAAATCCACGCGCGAAACCGCGCGTCGGCCCGCAAATTCGCCAATGCCCATTCGCCGATCGCAGCCAGCTCCGCCGCCGGCGATGCGGCGCTCAGGCGGGCTGCGGCCGGCGACCGAACCCCTGTCGCATGCAGCATGCGGCCATGGCGCTGCAGCCATTGGCGCGCCATGGGCCGCCACGCCGGACTATCGATCCACGCAATGGGCTCCCTGGGAGGCGGGGCCAGCGCCAGCAATTCATCGCCGCTGATGCAAGCCAACAGCCGGCAGCGGGCCGCGAATTCGCCGTTCCAGTCCAGGAACACGCGCGATTCCTCGAAAGCCGAGGCTTGGTCGGCGATGGCCCGCAGCGGAATGCCGTGCTCGTAGACGGCGCGCCTGGCGCGCCGTGCGGCGCGCGCCGCGCCGCCGGGATCCAGCATGTCGCGGCCGGCCTCGCTCGCGTCGATGACCTCGCGCCACAATTCGCGCTCTTCGATGTCGCTCAAGGCGCGGGGCGTGGCAGCATCCTCGAGCTGTCGCCCGGCATACCCTTCACGCAGCCAACCACCGAAATCGCGCACCCGCGGCGTCGGCCAGATCTCCCGACCGGATTCCTGATACGTGCGTTCGGCCGCATCGAACAGCGCCGCCGCGAGTTCGGTGTTCGGTGTCAGCACCGTATGACCGGCCGCGACGGCCGCCATCAGGCCGGCCAAAGGAGATTCGGTGCTCAGTGCTGTCGAACCTTGGCCGAGGATCCGACGAGCTGCAGTTCCGGCCCGGCCGCGGCCCGCGCCTCGAGCAGTTCCTCGATCCGCGCGAATACCGTGGCGAGAATTTGCGGTTCCGGCAGGTTGGTGATGCGAAAACAATTTCGATACGCCACGTTGAAGCTCACGCCCGGCGCGACCAGGACGTGTTTATGTTCCAGGAGTTCGAGCGCAAACACCTGATCATCGAAGTCCGGCAGAACATCCTCGCGCACTTCGACGAAGGCATACAGCGCGCCCATGGGACGCGCCAGCCGCAGATATTTGCTGCGCGCGACGCCGTCGAGTATGGTCTGCCGCGACTCGTACAGGCGGCCGCCCGGACGCGTCAATTCGCGGATGCTTTGGTAGCCGCCCAGGGCGGTCTGCACGGCCCATTGGCCCGGCACGTTGCTGCAGAGTCGCAGCGACGACAATAATTCGAGGGCGTTGAGATACTCGCCCGCGCTTTCCGTGTCGCCCGAGAAAGACGCCCAGCCGACGCGGTAGCCGCAGGCCCGATACACCTTGGACAGGCCGCTCATCGTGCAGCACAGCGTGTTGTGCACCAGGGTCGCCATCGGCACGAACTCGGCGTCGTCGTAGAGAATGTGATCGTAAATCTCGTCGGACAGCACCACCAAGCGATGCTTCTCCGCCAATTGCGCAATCGCGGACAGGGTCTCGCGCGGATACACGGCGCCGGTCGGATTGTTGGGATTGACGACGACGATGGCGCGCGTGCGAGCCGTCACCAGCGCCTCGATGTCCTCTGGATCGGGAATGAACGAGCGCGCGGCCAGACAGGGATAGTGCACCGCGCGGCCGGTGTTGAGGTTCACCGCCGCAGTCCACAGCGGATAGTCCGGGCTCGGCACCAGCACCTCGTCGCCGGGATTCAGCAAGGCGCGCAATGTCAGGTCGATCAGCTCGCTCACGCCGTTGCCGATGAACACCTCTTCGGCCGTGACCCCGCGCACGCCGCGTTCCTGCTGCTGCATCACCACCGCTTCGCGCGCCGGGAAAATCCCTTTTTGATGCACGTACCCTTCGCTGTGGCGCAGATTTTCGATCATCGCCAAACGCATGGTTTCCGGCGTTCGGAATCCAAACGCGTAGGGATTGCCGATATTCAGCGAGACGATGTCGTAGCCCAATCGCTCCAATGCCAGGGCGCGCCGCGCCAGCTTGCCGCGGATCTCGTAGCGGACATTCGCCAGCCCTTCGCTCGGGCGCACGGGTTTGCGCTGTGTCATGGGTCAAAGAATACCATCATGCGGCGAATTCCCGCGAACGATGGCAGGCAACCCAGTGTCCAACCGCAACTTCCTCCAGCGGCGGCGCGGTAGCGCCGCACAGCGCCACGGCGTGAGCGCAACGATCGCGAAATGCGCAGCCCTCGGCAAACGCCTGCGGCGGCGCGCCCGCATCCGTGCGCTCCGGCGCCTCGGCGCCGTCCGGCGTCCTCGACGCCACCGCCGACAATAGCGCCCGGGTATAAGGATGAATGGGCGAGGCAAACAACGCATCGCGCGGCGCGATCTCCACCAGTTTGCCGGCGTACATCACCAGAATTCGGTGACTCAAGTGCCTCACGATCGCAAGATTGTGGCTGATGAACAGCATGGCGGTGCCGCTATCGCGTTGCATATCGAGCAACAGATTCACGATCTGCCCCTGGATGGAGACGTCCAGCGAACTGACCGGCTCGTCGCAGATCAGGAGCTTCGGCTCCAGAATCATGGCCCGGGCGATGCCGATTCGCTGACACTGACCTCCGCTGAATTCGTGCGGATAGCGGCCCGCCATGGCCGCAGCGAGACCCACCCGCTCCAGCATCCGCGCCACCCGCCCCTGCAATTCGCCTTCGCTCAACTCTCCGACATGGATGCGCAGAGGCTCGGCAATGCTCTCGCCGACGGTCATGCGCGGATTCAAGCTCGCCAGCGGATCCTGGAATACGATTTGTAAATCGCGGCGCAGCGAGCGCAGCGTCGCGGCGTCGCTTGCCAACAAATCCCGGCCGCGCCAAAGGACCGCTCCTGCCTGTGCGCGGACCAAGCGCAGAATGGCCCGGGCCAGGGTCGATTTGCCGGACCCGGACTCACCCACCAAGCCCACGGTCTCCCCTGGCCAGAGATCAAAACTTACCCCGTCGAGCGCCGGGTGGGCACCGAAAGCCACACGCAGGCCGATTATCCGCAGTAAGGGATCCCCGGCCGTGTTCACGCCTGCACCGGAAAATGACAGGCCACACGGCGGGCCGGGCCGGTGTCGGCGACTTCCTGCAGCAACGGCCTCTCACTGCGGCAGCGCTCCGCGGCGCGTGGGCAACGCGGTGCGAATGCGCACCCCGCCGGCGAATCCCCCGCTTCAGGCGGTTGGCCCGGGAGATTCGGCAACCGCTCCCATCGCGGCCCCGTGACGCTTGGGATGCATTTCAGGAGCTCGGCGGTGTAAGGATGCCGCGCCCGGCGCAGCAACTGGGCCGCCGCTGCGCTTTCGACGATGCGGCCTGCATACATGACGAGAATTCTATCGGCGAGGCCTGCGACCACTCCCAGGTCATGGCTGATCAGCACCAGCGCCATGCCAACTTCCGCGCGCATCGTGCGCAACAACCCCATGATTTGCGACTGCACGGTCACGTCGAGCGCCGTGGTGGGCTCGTCGGCGATCACCAGGGCAGGATCGCACATCAAGCTCATGCCGATCATTGCCCGTTGGCGCAGACCGCCCGACAACTCGTGTGGATACTGGTTCAAGCGGCGCCCGGCTTCCGGCACGCGGACCCGCTCCAACATCCGCCGTGCGGCGCTCATCGCCTCGTCCCAGGTTGCTTGGCGGTGGCACACCAGAACTTCAGCGAGCTGCTGCCCGATTTTCAAATGCGGCGTGAGCGATGTCATGGGATCTTGGAATATCATCGTCAGCTTCGAGCCGCGGATGCGGTTCAGCTGCGCGGGCGGAGTTCCAAGGAGTTCCGCGCCCTCAAAGCACACGCGTCCGTCGACCGACGAATTGCCCGCGAGCAATCCCATCGCCGCCATGAAGACCTGGGTCTTGCCCGAGCCGGACTCGCCGACGATGGCGACGCACTCGCCGGGCGCCACCTCCAGCGAGACCTGGCGCACGGCAGATATGCGCGCACCACGATGCGCGAAGCCGACGCTGAGATCCTCGACACTCAGCGTCGGTACGGCCATTCAACGCTCCGTCGCATCGAGCGCATCACGCAGGCCGTCGCCAAAAATATTCAGCGACAGCAACAGCAACGCCAGGAATCCGCCCGGTACCAGCAGGATCCACGGGGCTGCCTCCATTTCGCCCGCGCCCTCGGCTATCAACGTGCCCAAGCTGGCATGCGGTTCCTGGATGCCGAGACCCAGAAAGCTCAGGAAGCTTTCGAACATGATGATCTGCGGCACCGTCAGTGTGGCGTAGACGACGACCGGCCCGATGACATTGGGAATCACGTGCTTGACGATGATGCGGACCGTGCTTGCCCCCGAGGCAAGCGCCGCTTCGATGTATTCCCGGCGTCGAATGCTCAAGGTCTGACCGCGGACGATGCGCGCCATCGTCAGCCATCCGACCGCGCCGATCGACAGGAACAAGAGGTATTCGCTGCGGCCGAATATGACAGTCAGGAATATGACGAAGAATATCAACGGCAATCCGGACAAAATCTCAATGACGCGCATCATGACATGATCGGTCCGGCCGCCCACGTAGCCGGCAATGGCGCCATAGCCGATTCCGACCAGCAAGCTCACGGCGCTCGCCACGAGACCGACCGCCAGCGAGACGCGGGCACCCTCCAGCGTGCGCGCAAAGAGATCGCGTCCCAGCCGATCGGTGCCGAACCAATGCGCGCTCTGCAAGGCGGGGTGTGCGGCAACGTGCGACCAGTCCAGGGTGTCGCCGCCGTTTGGATTGAACCATGGACCGATGAACGTCAATGCCACCATGGCGATGATCACGACGAGCGCACCGACGGCGGCCGGATTCGACTGCAAGCGGCGCGCGGCATCCTCAAAGAGACTGCTCATTGCTCGAATCTCACGCGCGGGTCGAGCCATGCATACAAGAGATCGACGAGCAGTCCCATGACAATGAGCAGAGTCGAATAGATGATCACCATTCCGAGGACCAAGGTGTAGTCGCGATTCAACGCGCCCTGCACCATATATCTCCCGATGCCGGGCAATCCTGCGATGGATTCAACAACCAGGGAGCCGGTCATGATCGATGCGACCGCCGGGACCAGGAAGCTCGCGACCGGCAGCAACGCGGGCCGCATTGCATGGCGAAGAATCACGGTGTGCAGCGGCAGTCCTTTGGCGAAGGCCGTGCGAATGAAGGGGCTGTTCAACAACTCGAGCATGCTCGCCCGGACCAACCTGGCGATGACGCTCAAGGGAGGCAACGCCAGGGCAATCGTGGGCAGCAGCAAATAACGTATCGACCCTGGTTCCCAGCCGGCGACGGGGAGCCAGTGCAGGTAGATGCCGAATAGCAAGCCGAGAAATGGCAGCACGACGAATGTCGGGATGGCGATGCCGATGACGGCCAACGCCATCGAGACGTAGTCGGCGGCGGAGTTGTGGCGCAGGGCCGCAAAGGTGCCGATGGGGATGCCCAGGATCAGCGCCAGAGCGATGGCAATGGTGCCGATTTCAAAGGTCACCGGAAAACCCTGGCCGATCAGTTCCGTCACCGAAAAGTCCTTGTACTTGAACGACGGCCCGAAATCGCCATGCGCCAGTGCGGCCAGATAGCGGCCGTACTGCACCAGAATCGGCTGATCCAGGCCGTAGGCGTTCTCAAGGTTCGCCAGAATCTCAGGCGGCAGAGTCTGCTCTTGATCGAAGGGGCCGCCGGGTGCTGCTCGAATGAGAAAAAAGCTGATGGTGACGATGATGAACAGCGTGGGAACCGCGCCGGCCAACCGGGTCAGGAAATAACGGAGCATTGACTGAAGTCTATCGATTGACCGCAAGGTGGACAAGCGAAGCTGTGATCCCTAAAATGGTCGGCTCCCATTTGGTCGAGGCTTCATGGAATCAACACGCCCCATCCGTGCGCTCATGCGCGGTCTGGATGCCCTGACGGTGCTGAATATGCGCGACGGCGCGACCGTCTCGGAAGTGGCCCAGGAGATTCGTCTGCCGCGCACCACCGTCTATCGAATCCTGGAAACGCTGTGCGATGCCGGCTTCGTATTTCGCGACGGCGCCGATGACCGCTACCGCTTGACCATTCAAGTCCGTGCCTTGAGCGACGGCTTCGACGATGAAGCGTGGGTCACTCAAATCGCCAAGCCCGTCATTCACGAACTGTGCCGCGATGTGGTGTGGCCGATCTCGGTCGCCACCCTGTCGGGAACCACCATGGTGGTGCGCGAGTGCACCGATCACAGCAGTCCTCTGGCGATCGACCGTCATCCGGCCGGATTGCGCGTCCCGCTGCTCACGACGGCGGGCGGCCGGGTGTTTCTGGCATACTCCTCGGCGCCGCAGCGCGAGTCATTGATTGAGATACTCGCCCGCTCCAATAAGGAAGAAGACAAGCCGGCGCGGTCACGCGCCGACCTCGCGCGCCTGCTCGCTGAGATCAGGGCCGCGGGATACGCGACGGTCACACGTACCCGCCGCCTGGTGGAAGAAATCGGCTTGAGCGTGCCCATCCTGCTCAACGACCGTGTGGTGGCCAGTCTGACGGTGCGCTTTGCGTCCACTGCCGTACCCTTGAAAACCGGTGTTGAAAGGTTTTTGCCCAGGCTGCGCCAAAGCGCCGAAAAGATCAGCACTCTATACTCGGAGCAGCAGTCCGAAACTTCAGTTATCGGGCGGGGTCGCATCGACCCCGTTAATAGTGGCGCGTAAGCGCCTGGGATAGTGGCGCGTAAGCGCCTGGGAAGGAATTCAATGCAGAAGATCATGGTATGTATCAAGCGCGTCGTCGATTACAACGTGCGCATCCGCGTAAAGCCCGACGGCAGCGGCGTGATGCTCGATGGCGTGAAAATGAGCGTAAATCCATTCGACGAAATCGCGCTCGAAGAGGCGCTGCGCATCAAGGAGCGCGGCACCAATGTCGAGGTGCTCGCGGTCAGCATCGGTGTCGCCGACACTCAACAGCAATTGCGCACCGCGTTGGCCATGGGCGCCGATCGCGCCATTCTGGTACAGACCGACGCTGCCATCGAGCCCCTGACCGCGGCACAGACCTTTCTTGCCGTGGCGAAGAAGGAAAATCCCGATTTGATTTTCCTGGGCAAGCAAGCGATCGACGATGATGCCAATCAAACCGGACAAATGCTGGCCGCGATCTGGGAGCGGCCCCAGGCAACCTACGCCTCGAAAGTGGAGATCTCGGGCGCCACGGCGGCCGTCACCCGCGAGGTGGATGCCGGCCTTGAAACCATCGAAGTGGATCTCCCCGCGGTGATCACCGTGGACCTGCGCCTGAACGAACCGCGCTATGTGAAGCTGCCGGACATCATGAAGGCCAAGAAAAAGCCGTTGGATGTCACCACGCTCGACGCGCTCGGCGTGAGCGCCGGAGCGCTTCTCAAGTCCATCAAGACCGAACCGCCGGCACAGCGTCAGAAAGGCGCAATGGTCAAGGACGTGGCTGAATTGGTTGACGTACTCAAGAAGAAGGGTTTGATCTAATGCACAAGGTACTCATTGTCGGCGAACACGATGGAAAGACGCTCAATCCCGCCACAGCGAAGTGCGTCACCTGCGCCGCCCAGATTCCGGACGGCGAAATCACCATAGTCCTGTTGGGCGCGGACACGTCGGCCGTCGCCGCCCAGGCCGCCGCCATTGCCGGGGTCAAGTCGGTGTTGCGGATCGATCGGGCGGAAAATGAGCATCCGCTGGCCGCGACTTTCGCGCCGCAAATGGCTGCCCTGGCCGCCGACTACACCCATGTCTTCGGGCCTTCGACGAGCTTTGGCAAGGACCTCATGCCGCGCGTTGCAGCGTTGCTGGGCGCGCCGCAAGTCAGCGACCTGATGGCAGTCGAGACAGCCTACCGATTCAAGCGGCCGACCTACGCCGGCAATGCCATCGTGACCGTGGAAGCGGATGCCGCGCGCAAGCTGGTGGCAACGGTGCGTGTCGCCTCCTTCGAGGCGGCGAAGGCCGGCGGTAGTGGCGCCGTCGAATCCAAGACCTTAAGCGTCGCGCTACCCACTCACACGCGCTACGTCGGAGCGAAGACCGGTTCCACCGATCGACCGGACCTGCAGACCGCCAAACGCGTGGTATCGGGCGGCCGCGCCCTCGGCAGCGCGGAGAACTTCAAATTGCTGTTCAGCCTGGCGGATAAGATCGGCGCGGCGGTGGGCGCCTCGCGCGCTGCCGTCGATGCCGGATATGCACCGAATGAGATGCAGGTCGGCCAGACGGGAAAGATCATTTCTCCCGACATCTACATCGCCATCGGTATTTCCGGCGCGATTCAACATCTGACCGGCATCAAGGATGCGCGCACCATCGTGGCCATCAACAAGGACGGCGAAGCGCCGATATTTGAAGTCGCCGACGTGGGATTGGTGGGCGATCTGTTCAAGATCGTGCCGGAGCTCGAGCGCTTGATGGGAGGCTAACCGCGGACAGGTTATCCCGCATCGAGCGCCGTGGCGGCGTCGAGCGCAGTGGCGGCTGCATCAATGGCCTGTGCCAGAAGGTCGGCGTGGCCGCGCCCGAAGGGCATGGGGGGCCGCAGCTTGAGAATGGAGGCATGCGGTCCCTCGTAGCCGATCAGAATGCGGTGCGTCGAGGCCAGGGTGTTGATGATGAACTTCGCGCCCCGTTTGGCGGCCGCGGCGTCGGCGCCGAGCACTTCCAAGCCGAGCAGCAGACCGGTCCCGCGCACCTCGCCCAATGATTCGTGCCGCGCGGCGACGAACTGAAGCAACCCGCGAAGGTAGGCGCCCGTGTTCAGGGCATTGGCCATGAGTTCTTCGCGATCGAGCACCTCGAGGACTGCAAGAGCCGCGGCAGCAGCCACGGCATTGCCGCCGAAGGTGGAGAAGAATCCAAATTTCGCCTGAAAGGCCTCTATCAAGCTGCGATTCGCAACCACGACCCCCATGGGATAGCCGTTCGCCACGGGCTTGCCCAAAGTCACGATGTCGGGTTCGAGGCCTCGACGCTCGAAGCCCCAGAAATGCGATCCGCAGCGGCCGAGCCCGTATTGAACCTCGTCGGCGACGATCAGGGTGCCGGCGGAGCGCATGCGGGCCGTCACCGTTGCCGCCCACGCCGCCGGCGGATCGAAAATACCGCTGCTGGTAATCGCCGTATCGATATAGAACGCAGCCGGAGCAAGCCCTCGTTCTTCCAGAGTGGCGATTGCCCGGTCGGTATCGTAGAGGACATCGGCCAGCTCGGCAGACCCCATCTCATCGCCGCACTGCAGGTGGGCGGGCGGCGGCGCGATGGTGACGACGCGCGGATCACGCGGCCGGCCGGTGCTGGGCGTGAGCGCCGCCACCGCATCGGTGATTCCATGGTACGCATGCTCCAGAACCAAGCCGCCGCGATGGCCGCTCGCCATCTGCGCCATGCGCCATGCCACGTCGTTGGCCTCGCTGCCGGAATTCACGAAAATACAGGCATTGAGATGGGCCGGCAGCCGCGCGGTCAATCGTTCTGCGTACTCCAAAATGTTGCCGTGCAAGTAGCGGGTGTGGGTGGCGAGGATTGCGGTCTGCGCTTGTATGGCCGATACCACGGCTGGGTGGGTATGCCCCACATGCGGCACGTTGTTGTACACGTCGAGGTATGGGCGGCCCTGCGGGTCGTACAGCCACACTCCGGCGCCGCGCACCAGGTGCAGCGGCTCCTCGTAGAACAACTCGGCGCCGGCTCCCATCAACCGCCGACGCCGCGCGAGATCGGCAGCCGGCTCTGGTACGGGGCGCGTGCCGGCGGCCTCGTGCCAGGTTCGGCTGAGCGCGGTGCGATCGAGGCTCAGCAGGTGCTGCAGTGATCGCTCGGCGCGCGCGCCGGCCTCACGCGCGCCCTCCCCCGGTCGCTCATGACGACTGCGCCAGGCATGCACCAGCACGGTCACGGCGTGGCGCGCGGCGATGATGTCGTAGAGCAGATCCACCTCCTGGGCGAGCAGGGGGTGTTTCTGCGCATAACCTCGCAGCACGGCGGCGGATGCCGGCAAGGTCGCCACCGCTTCGGTCATCAGTTCTGACATGGCGACCGCCGGCTCGAATATCAGCGGCGCATGAATCATGTCGCCGAAATCCAAAATCCCGCTGATTGAACATCCGTCCGCGTCGACCAGCAAATTAGCGGCGTGACAATCGCCATGGATGGCCTGGCTGCGCAGCCCGCGCAGCCGCGGCAGACAGGTCCGGAGGGCGTTGGACACGCCCGTAACCGCGGCTCGAAGCGCGGCTGATTCCAGATAGTCGGTGTATTCCGCAAGCTCGGGCAGACGCCTCACATCCCAGGCCAATCGGCGGGTCAGAGAGGGATGAAAGAATCCCTGCAGCGCGTGGTCGAGGCGGGCGAGAGTCGCGCCCATGGCATGCAGCAGGACTGTGCGGGCCTCCGAATGGGCCAACAGGCGCCCGGGCAAAAAACTCACCAGGCAGGTGGCGTACTCGATCCCGTCGCGTCCGAAGCGGCCCACCGCGTCCCCCTGCAGCGTGGGGAACAAGCGCGGCACGGGCAGAGTGGGATCTTGTTCGGCCAAATGATCGAGAACGGCCACCAGGCAGTCGGCGCTGCCGGGATCGGATGCTACGTCCAGCACTTTGAGCACGAATTCGCGCGAATCGGCGGTGCGCAGGCGGAAGTTGCAGTCCCGCTCCCCCGGCATCGGGCTCACCGAGACGGCCAGCCCGTACGATTCGCGGGCGATGCGCTCGCCCTCCGCTGGGCCCAAGGACGGCGGCGACGCCCGCAGCGCTAGCAAAACAGGAGGCGCGCTAGAGCTGTTTGAGAACGTAATCCGCCGCGGAGACCTTGAACTCTCCCGGCGCTTCGACGTTCACGTGGGTCGCAACGCCATTCTTGACGATGATGGCAAACCGCTGACCGCGTGCACCCATGCCGAATTTGGTGCCGTCGAGTTCCAACCCCAGTGCCTTGACGTAGGTGCCATTGCCATCCGCCAGCATCAGGATCTTGTCCCCGACCCCGCCATGCTTGCCCCAGGCGTTCATCACGAACACGTCGTTCACGGCCGTGCACGCAATGGTGTCCACGCCCTTGGCCTTGATCTGATCCGCCATCTCAACAAAACCCGGTAAGTGCTTGGCATCACAGGTCGGAGTGAACGCGCCGGGCACCGAAAACAGCACCACGGTCTTGCCGGCAAAGAGTTGCTCGGTGGTCATCTTTTGCGGCCCATCCGAGGTCATGCGGGTAAACGCACCCTCGGGCATCTTCTCTCCGGCTTTAATCGTCATGGCAATTCTCCTGCGAACCGATTACCGACCCACCGTGTCGCTGTACAGCTCGTACAGCTTCAACACCCGGGGACTGATATTGGGAACGGTCTTCAGACCGCCAAAGGCCTTCTTGGCCTCCGCAAAGTTCTTGAGCTGCACCTGGGCCCGGCCGAGATACACATAGGCCTCGTCCAGATGCTTGATTTGCTGCTTCTGCAAACCCTTGTTGATCGCGGATGCCGAATTCTGATAGTCGGCAAAGCCATAGTAGACCTCGCCCAGCTTGACGCTGAGTTCGCCGGCCGGATTCTTGTTGGCCTCGGCGTCCAATTGGGTCAGGCCTTTCTTGTCGACGTCGGCACGGGTCTTGAACGAATTCAACAACCGGTTGGTGCGCTCCTTTTGCTGATCATTGATGAGGCCGCTGCTCAAGGCCTTCTCGAGGACCGTCTGCGCTTCCGCCGGCAGCGACGCATCGCCCAACAGCTGCGCCATCTCGATGTAATCCGTGCCGACCGTCATGGCTCCCGTGTCATACATGATTCGGTACAACATCAAGGTGTTGTGATCGTCGCGCTCATCCTGCCTCTCGATGCGCAGCAACGTGTTCCAGTCCCGTCGACTTGTTGCCCAGGCGAATCAAGTCGGTCAGGATCGGGATCATGGCTTGATTGTCGCCCGCATCCGAGGCGCACTGAAGCTTGAACAGGAACAGGTTTTCCTTGGGCGTCTCTCCCGCCTTGCGGGCGGCTGCGACCGCCTTATCCGCCCAAACACCGGTGTTCTTGCAGTCCTTCAACTGGTAGTAGCTCTGCGCGATGATAGCAAGGTCGTTGGACGTCGCCGTGCCGCCGTCGGACATCTCCTTGCCGTAATCAATGGTCTTCTGAAATTGCTGGGTGCTGGCCGCGATGCTGAACAGCGTGCGGGTCATGCTGACCTTGTCCTCGGCCGACACCGCGCCGGTCGCCAGCGCCTTCTCATAGGCCGCCTGACCTGCCTTGAGATTGTTGAGCTTGATATTGGCGAAGCCCTCGAAACGGTAGATCGACATCTGATCGAAAGGCGTCAGTCCGGTCTTCGCTTGCGCGGCTTCCAGTTGCTTGAGGGCCTCGGCCCATTGCCCGGCTTGGATTGCCTTCTGCGCCGCGGTCATTTCCTTGGCGATCACCCGGCTGATTTGCTGGGTCTTCTCCTTCTCCGCCGAAAAGGCCACGCGGGGATTCGCTGCAAGGCACACCAGCGCCAGCAACGCAGCCGCACCCACCACAGCAACCCAGGGCTTCGCCGCCGGGCGCGCAATTTCGTGTATCGAATGAGTCATTACCGAAAACCTCGCTGCAAGTCTTAAAGTTGTTCTTTCAGCTCAAAAACGCGCCGACGCCGTCGTCAAACAAACGGCGCGTCAACCCGAATCGAGGACTGACGCGCCGTCATACCACCAACCTGTCCCGGGGATGCCCGATCAGAAATAGTCGTTGTTGACGAATCCTATCTTTTTCAAGCCGCGATGCTGCAAATCGGCCAAGGTCTGCGCCACTATTTCGTACTTGGCAAATTTGTCGACCGAGATATGAACTTCCGGCTGGGGCTGCTTCACCGCCTCTTGCGAGATATAGCCTTGCAAGGTCGGCCGGTCCACCGGACTCTTGTTCCACAGCAGCGTGCCGTCGAAATCGATGGTCAAATCGATCACTTCGGGCGGCGGCGGCGGCACGAAATTCGGCGGCGGCGGCAGCGGATTATCGATCTTCACCGCATGCGTCATGCTGGGAATCGTGATGATGAAAATGATCAACAGCACCAGCATGACGTCGATCAACGGCGTCATATTGATATCGGAGTACGACTGGCCCTCGCCTCCGCCTACACTCATGGCCATGCTGTTCTCCTAGGTTCCGGGACCGAAGTGATCGGGGGTGGTGATGAATGCCACTTTACGAATGCCGATCTGCTGCGTGGCCACCAGCACCTGACCCACGAACTGGTACCGTACGTTGGCATCGCCGCGGATATGCACTTCCGGCTGCGGATCAATGCTCACAATGCCGCGCAGCTTCGCCTTCAGCTCATCCTGGCCCGACAACAACTTGGTGTTCCAGTAAATGCCTCCCTGCTTGTCGATGGCAATGGTGATGTTTTCCGGCTTGGTCTGCGTGGGCAGATTGGTCGCCTTCGGCAGGTCCAGTTGAACCTGCTGAATGATGACCCGAATCGTGATGATGAAAATGATCAGCAGCACCAACATCACGTCCACCAAGGGCGTGACGTTGATGTCCGCCATCGGTTCGCCTTCGTCGCCGCTTCCGACAGTGATCGCCATGAGCGCGTGCTTCCTAGCGAGCAGCCGCGGGGGCGGGCTTGCCGACCGTCGGCGGCGCCTTGTCCATCCCCAAGCCCATCTTCGCGCCTGAAATCAGGTACGCATGCAACTCGTGGGTGAAGTGGCTGACCATTTCCTGCACACCCTTATTGCGACGCAACAGGATGTTGTAGCCCAACACCGCCGGCACTGCGACCGCAAGACCGATGGCCGTCATGATCAAGGCTTCGCCGACGGGACCCGCCACCTTGTCGATGGACGCTTGTCCCGCGACGCCGATGGCGATCAGCGCGTGATAGATGCCGATGACCGTGCCGAGCAACCCGACGAAGGGTGCCGTGGCGCCGACCGATGCGAGTACCGGCAGACCTGATTGCATGCGGCTGATCACCGTGTCCGCAGTGCGCTGCAGAGACTCGGTGATCCACTCGCTGGTGCCGATCGCACCGGACAAGCGCGTCTTGTTGGTCTCGTGATATTCGTAGGCCTGCTTGCCCGTTTCGGCGAGGGCGCGGAACGGATTCGACTGGCCCTTCAATTTATTGAGGGCGTCGGTCAGGCTGGACGAAGACCAAAACTCCTTCTCCGCCTCGATGGCATAGCGGCGTTGGCGGCGCTGGTCGAAGAACTTCGTGATCATGATGAACCACGTCAGCAGCGACATGACCAACAAGATAACGAGGATTGACCGGGCGATGATGTCGCCGTTGGCAATCAGGGCGTAAAGACCATATGGGTTTTCTACAGCTGTCTCTTGCATTGACCGATTCCCTCTACTTAGAAATGCTTATGTAATGAGTTATCAATATTGAGATTAAATTGTCGATTCGCTCGCCGGCGGCTACTTGCCCGTCAGCTTCCAGACAATCGGAATCGATACCGTCTTCTCGACCGGCTTGCCGTCCTCGGTGGCAGGCAACATGCGTTGGCCGTGCACCCCCTTCAAACATGCTTCATCCAAGCGGGGAAAGCCCGAACTCGTTTGGATGGACTCGTTGGTGATGCGGCCGTCCGCGGAGACCGTCATCAACACGATACAGCGGCCCTCTTCATTGGCTCGCTTGGATGCATCCGGATAATAATCCTCGCCGATCTTGAGCGGGTGCTTCGGATCCATCTTGATCGACGTACCCGCTTTGGGCGCAGCCACCACCGGCGGAGGCGCCGGCCGGTTGACCTGGGTCGTTTGAGTGATGGCCGTGGTTTCTACCTGGGGCGCCTGGATGTCGACGAATTCCGGCGGCGGCACATAGGGTTTGATTTCTTCGAGCTTGGGCGGGGGCGGGGGCGGTTTGTCAACGTCCTTGGGCTTGTCGATCTGCGCAATTTCCACCGGGGGAATTATCTTTTGCACCAGCTTGCCGGCCAGACCCGTGTAGAACGCCCAGACGAACACCACGTGAAGGGCAATGACGGCAATGAGGGCAGCGCCGCGCCGGCCCGAAAATATTGACGGTTCTTCGTATTTATACATAAGTCTTAGCGACCCTACCCCTAAATCATTTCGTCTAATTGCGCCGCGCGCGCACCGAGTGCGCCTGTGAAACGCCTCGAAGAGACGCTCCTATACTAGTGGCGTCCCCTCGATCCCTTCGGCGAGTAAAGAGCCTGACACACATCCCGCCTGCACTGCAAGCGCGACTTGGCCCGGCGAATGCCCTGTTGGAAGCGAACACTCTCATGTCTTCCCGCCACGCATTGTAACTTGTTCCAGATCGGTGACCGCGCCCAGGGAAGCACTGCTCACCTGCATTGCATACTTGGCCAATGCGCCGCGTCGCGCATAGGGTCTGGGCACCGTCCAAGCCCTGCGTCGGCGCTTGAGTTCAGCTGCGCCCACGTGCAGGGTCATTTCACGACGCTCCGCATCAATGGTGATCTCGTCTCCGGTCTTCACCAAGGCCAGCGGTCCGCCGAGCGCCGCCTCGGGCGACACATGGCCGACCACGAAGCCATGGCTGCCTCCGGAAAACCGCCCGTCGGTGATCAGCGCGACCTTCTGCCCCAGCCCCTTGCCCATGATGGCGGCGGTCGGACTTAACATCTCGCGCATGCCGGGTCCGCCCCTCGGGCCTTCATAGCGCACGACCACCACATCGCCGGCCCGCACCTTGCCGTCGAGAATCCCCTGAAGCGACTCTTCCTCGGAATCGAAGACCCGGGCACAGCCCGTGAATTTCAGTCCTTCCTTCCCGGTAATTTTTGCAACCGCCCCCTCCGGCGCCAGATTCCCGTACAGGATCACCAAGTGGCTGTCTTTCTTTATGGGATCGCTCAAGGGCCGCACGATGGACTGTCCTTCCGGATAGGGCGCGACCTGTCGAAGGTTGTCCGCCAGGGTGGCGCCCGTCACGGTCAGGCAATCGCCGTGCAGCAAACCCGCATCGAGCAAGGTTCTCATCAGTGGTTGGATTCCCCCGATGGCGACCAGTTCGGACATCGAGTAGCGGCCGCTCGGCCGCAGATCCGCCAGTACCGGAACGCGTTTGCCGATCCGGGTGAAATCATCCAGTCCAAGTTTGATATTGGCGGACGAGGCGATCGCCATCAGATGCAACACGGCATTGGTCGAGCCCCCGAGCGCGATCACCACGGTGATCGCGTTTTCAAAGGCTCGGCGGGTCAAGATTTGCCGCGGCACAATACCGCACTTGATCAAATTGACCACGGCGGCACCGGCGCGCGAGCAATCGTCGCGTTTTTGCCCGGAAACCGCTTCTTGCGCGGAGCTGTTCGGCAAGCTCATGCCGAGCGCCTCGATGGCGGAAGCCATGGTGTTGGCGGTGTACATGCCGGAACAGGATCCCGGCCCGGGAATGGAGGTGCGCTCGACGAAATTGAGCTGCTGTTCGGACACGGTGCCCTGCGCATAGCCGCCGACTGCCTCGAATACGGACACGATATCGCGCCGGTCGGTTCCGGGTCGGATGGTACCGCCATAAACGAACACCGCCGGGCGGTCGAGGCGTGCCAGCGCCATCAAGCAGCCCGGCATGTTCTTGTCGCAGCCGCCGATGGCAACCACGCCGTCGAAGCCTTGGGCACCGACCACCGTTTCGATGGAATCGGCGATCACTTCCCGCGACACCAGGGAGTAGCGCATGCCGGGCGTCCCCATCGAAATTCCGTCGGACACGGTGATGGTGTTGAATGTAATCGCCTTGGCCCCCGCTGCCTCCGCGCCGCCGGCAGCCAGCCGCGCCAGCTCATCGATGTGCATATTGCACGGCGTCAGGTTGCTCCAGGTCGAAGCAAT
Organism: uncultured Gammaproteobacteria bacterium; assembly: GCA_963811115.1. Taxonomy (GTDB): domain Bacteria; phylum Pseudomonadota; class Gammaproteobacteria; order Steroidobacterales; family Steroidobacteraceae; genus Bog-1198. The sequence continues at coordinate 742,540 of CAWEQB010000010.1, read as the reverse complement.
GCCGACTTGTGGTTTGATGAAGTCGGCATCGGCGAATCCCACGGCGCGCAACATCGCACGGCTGGGCGTTTGCTTCACGCCGTCGACGACGAGGCGCGAGTAACGGCGGATTTCGACGGGCTTGGATTTCTTCGGCATGGGCGTTCAACGGTCCGGATGTCAGGGGGTCGGCAGCATAATCATCCGCAACGCCGCCGCGCAACGCCTATTCGCGCAGGCGGCAGGCTCAGACGGGCTCCTTGGCGATGCCATAGCGCTGCAGCAGATAGCGATAGACTGCGCGCACTGCCTGTGCCTCCGCGCCCACGCTGCGGCCGGGGCGATCCTTCGAGTTCCAGGCATACAGGTCAATGTGCAGCCAGGGCGTCGACTCGCCCACGAAGCGTTTCAGAAACAATGCGCCGAATATGGCCCCGGCGTGGCTGGATGAGGCGACATTGTTCAGATCGGCAATTTTGCTGGCCAGCTCGTCTTCATAACCCGCCCAGAGCGGCATGGGCCACAGTGGGTCGTGCTCCGCGGCCGCGACTCGCGCGAGTTCCCGAACGATCCCGTCATCGTTGCCGAACAGCGCCGGCAATTCCGGTCCCAATGCAACCCGCGCGGCACCCGTCAACGTTGCGAAATCCACGATCAAGTCCGGCGACTCGGCATCGGCGAAAGCCAGCGCATCGCACAGTACCAACCTGCCTTCCGCATCGGTGTTGCCGACTTCCACCGTCAAGCCCTTGCGCGTGTTCAGCACATCGCCGGGCCGGTAGGCATTGCCGCCGACGGAGTTCTCGACCGCCGGCACCAACACGCGCAGCTCGGCGCGAATCCCGATGCTCATGAGCATGTGCGCGAGTGCCAGCGCCACCGCGGCGCCGCCCATGTCTTTTTTCATGAGCGCCATGCCGGACCCCGGTTTGATGTCGAGTCCGCCGCTGTCGAAGCAGACGCCCTTGCCCACCAGGGTCAGGCGCGGCAAGGCGCCTCCCGAGTTACCGTTGCCGCCCTTCGGCTTCCAGCGCAACTCGACCAGCCGGGGTGCCCGGCTGCTGGCGCGGCCCACCGCATGAATCGCAGGAAAATTCGCCGCGAGCAGATCCTCGCCCACCCATTCTTGGTGGACGGCACCATGGCGCGCGGCAAGACTTTGCGCCGCGGCGGCGAGTTCCGCCGGACCGAAGTCCTGGGCCGGCGTGTTGATCCAATCCCGCGCCAAGCGCAGCGCTTCTGCGGCGAGCGTAATGAATTGCATGTCGGCATTCGGCGGTGCTTGGACGCTTGCGGCATCGCTCTTCGCGGGGCGATAGCGGTCGAAGTGGTACGCACCGTACGCGAAGCCGAGTGCCATCTGCGTGGCCTCATCGGGCGCGAACTGTTGGGCCAATCGAAAGCGGCGCGCCGGCAGCCGCTCGACGAATCCGGCCGCATGCCACAGCGAGAGCGGTCCGTTGCGCCGTCCCAAGCCGCCCACCGCGCCCGCAATGCCGCCCGCGGAGTCCGGCAGCAACACCACGCGGTGCTTTTCTCCCTTGAAGTTCTGCAGCGTGAGCCACGTTGCGATTTGCGGCGTCTGCGATGTGCGCCACGCGTCGATTTCGTTCTCGTATAACAGCCACAACGGAATCGAATCGCTGCCGTCGAGGTTCATCAGATATTCGGCACGGAAGCCCGGGCGTTCAGACCGGGGAGGAAGCGCCGCTCCTTACATTGAATTACCATTGCATTCGCCCCATAATAACAGTGCTCTGCGATCAGGGTATTGATCGCCATCTAGCGCGAAACCGACGGACCCCGCTCAGGCCAAAAGCCTCCAAGGCGGGGTCTCGCATTTTTTAGGTATGGATTTTGGGTCATAGGAGCATTTCATGCGTTTGTATTCGCAAAAAGACGTCGACAAGAAAGCCCTGCGCGGCGCGCGCATCGCCATCTTGGGTTACGGCAGCCAAGGTCGCGCGCATGCGCTCAATCTGCGCGACAGCGGTTATGACGTGGTGGTCGGCGTGCGCAAAGGCGACAGCTGGAACAAGGCCAAGAAGGACGGCTTGAAGGTGATGGAACCGGCGGCGGCCGTCAAAGGCGCGCAGCTCGTGGCGATGTTGGTGCCCGACCTGACCCAGAAACCCCTGTATGCCGAGCTGAAGAATCTCATCGAAAAAGGCGCCACGCTGTTGTTCGCGCACGGCTTCAACATTCATTTCAAGCAAATCAAACCGCGCAAGGACCTCGACGTGGTATTGATCGCGCCCAAGGGCCCCGGAGATTTGGTGCGGCGCCAATATCAGCAAGGAAGAGGCGTTCCCTGCTTGATTGCGGTGGCGCAGAACACGTCGAAACGCGCGAAAGCGAAGGCGCTGGCCTACGCGGACGGCATCGGCGGCACCCGCGGCGGCGTGCTCGAGACGAGTTTCGCCGAGGAGACCGAGACCGATCTGTTCGGCGAGCAGGCGGTGCTGTGCGGCGGTGCGACCGAACTCGTGGTCAAAGGCTATGAGACCTTGGTGGAGGCCGGATACCAGCCTGCGGTCGCCTACTATGAATGCCTGCATGAACTGAAATTGATCGTCGATCTGCTGCATGAGGGCGGCATCACGAAAATGCATCGCTTCATCAGCGAAACCGCCAAGTACGGCGACCTGACCCGCGGACCCCGCATCGTCAACAAGGCCACGAAGAAGGAGATGCGCAAGATTCTGGCGGAGATCCAGCAGGGTAAATTTGCACGTCAGTGGATCGCGGAGAACAAGGGCGGACGCCGCAAGTATTCCAAGCTCCTGAAGGCCGATTTGAGCCACTCGATCGAGAAGGTCGGCGCGCAGCTGCGCGCGCGGATGCCCTGGCTGGAATCCGGCAGAGCCTGAGACCAGGAGCCTGCCCATGAGCACCCTGTTCGACAAGGTCTGGACGGCCCACGAGGTCGTTGCGGAAACGGCCGATGCGCCGGCGGTGTTGTACATCGATTTGCATCTCATTCACGAGGTCACATCGCCGCAGGCGTTCAGCGTGCTGAAGGGGCTGGGCCTGCCGGTGCGCCGTGCCGACCGCACGCTCGCCACCATGGATCATTCGATCCCGACCAGCACCGAACAGGTGTTCGGGAATGTGCCGATCAAAGTGGATGCGGCCGCGAAACAGGTGCGCCAGCTCGAGCACAACGCCGCGGAGTTCGGAATCGAACTGTTCGGCATGCGCGACGCGCGGCGCGGCATCGTGCACGTCATCAGTCCGGAATTGGGAACCACGCAGCCCGGCATGACCATCGTGTGCGGCGACAGCCACACCAGCACTCATGGAGCATTCGGCGCGCTGGCGTTCGGCATCGGCACCACGGAAGTAGGCCATGTGTTCGCCACCCAGGCCTTATTGCAGCGCAAGCCGAAGACATTTGCGGTGAACGTCGCCGGCCGACTGCGTCCCGGAGTCACCGCCAAGGACTTGATCCTGGCCATCATCGGCAGGATCGGGGTGTCGGGCGGCACCGGCCACGTGCTCGAGTACCGCGGCTCGGCCATCCGCGCCCTGTCCATGGATGAGCGCATGACGGTTTGCAACATGTCGATTGAAGCCGGCGCCCGCGCCGGCATGATCGCGCCGGACGACACCACCTTCGCCTACCTCGAGGGCAGGCCGCGCGCTCCTCGCGGCGCGCAATGGGAGGCGGCACTGGCTCATTGGCGCACCCTGCGCACGGATCCCGGCGCCGCCTTCGATACGGCCGTGGATCTCGACGCTTCCGTGCTCGAGCCCATGATCACCTACGGCACGAATCCCGGCATGGTGCTGCCCATCGGGGAGGCCATCCCCGACAGGGCGGGCGACGCGATATTCGCCAAGGCGCTCGACTACATGGGATTTCACGGGGGCGAGGCCATGCTCGGCAAGCCAATCGATGTCGTGTTCATCGGCAGCTGCACCAACGGCCGGCTCGAGGACCTGCAGGCGGCCGCTCAAATACTCAAAGGGCGCAAGATCGCACCGGGCGTGCGGATGCTCATCGTGCCGGGATCGCAGGACATCAAGCGTGCAGCCGAAGCGGCCGGGTACGCCGACATATTCAGGGCTGCGGGGGCCGACTGGCGCGAATCGGGCTGTTCGATGTGTCTGGGAATGAACGGCGATACCGTCGCCGCCGGTCAATATTCACTCAGCACCAGCAATCGAAATTTCGAGGGACGGCAGGGCGTGGGTGCACGGACCCTGTTGGCGAGTCCCTATACTGCGGCGGCGAGTGCGGTGCGGGGTCTCATCACCGATCCACGGGACATGCTGTAGTGGAGCCGGTCATTCGCGTCCGCTCGAAGACGGTGGTGATTGCGTCGAGCAACATCGACACCGATCAGATCATCCCGGCCCGGTTCTTGACGACCACAACCAAGCACGGGCTGGGCCGGCAGCTGTTCGCCGATTGGCGCTACCAATCGGACGGCTCGCCCAAGCCCGACTTCGCGTTGAATCAACCGGCGGCAGCCGGCGCGCAGGTGCTGGTCGCCGGCCGCAATTTCGGCTGCGGCTCCTCGCGCGAGCATGCGCCCTGGGCGCTGCTGGATTTCGGTTTTCGCGCCGTCATCAGCACGGAAATCGCCGACATCTTCCGCGGGAATTCCCTGAAGAACGGATTGTTGCCGATCACGGTCGACGAAACCATTTCGCAGTGGCTGCAAAGCAACCCCGGGTCCGAAGTCGACATCGACGTGCAAGCCGGCCGTTTGACGCTGCCCACGGGGGTGTCGGTTTCCTTCCCCTTGGAAGCCTTCGCGCGCCACTGTCTGTTGAACGGCATCGATGAGCTCGGGTATCTGCGCAGCCACTTGGGCGACATCGAGCGCTACGAAGCGGCGCGCGCAATTCAGGCCGGTCAGTGAAGGCGCTGATTGCGGTTCTTCCCGGCGACGGCATCGGCGCGGAAGTCACGGCTGAAGCGGTGCGAACCCTGACCGCGGTCGCCGCACGCTTCGGTCACACCTTTGAATTCCAGACCGCGTTGCTCGGCGGCGCCGCGATCGACGCGACCGGGCAAGCGCTGCCCGGCGCGACGCTCGCGCTGGCGCAGCGCGCCGACGCGATTCTCCTCGGCGCAGTCGGCGGCCCGAAGTGGTCGGCCCCCGATGCGCCCGTGCGCCCCGAACAGGGTTTGCTGCAGCTTCGCAAGACGTTGGGTCTGTTCGCCAATCTGCGCCCGGTGGTGCCGCACCCGGCGGTACTGCATGCCTCGCCGATCAAGGCGGAACTTTTGAGCGGCGTGGACATCATGGTGGTGCGCGAATTGACCGGCGGCATCTACTTCGGCGACAAGACGCGCACAGCGACCGAGGCCGTCGACGTTTGCCGGTATACCGTGGAAGAAATCGAGCGCGTCGTGCGTCTGGCGGCGCGGTTGGCTCTGGCCCGGCGCCGCAAATTGACCTCGATCGACAAGGCCAATGTGCTCGAAACTTCGCGTCTCTGGCGCACGGTGGTCGAACGGATCCTGCCCGGCGAATTTCCCGGCGTGAGCTTCGAGCACATGCTGGTCGATTCGGCCGCCATGCATCTCCTGAAGCGGCCGCGCGACTTCGATGTCATCGTGACGGAAAACATGTTCGGCGACATCCTCACCGACGAAGCGTCGATGCTCGCCGGCTCGCTCGGGCTGCTGCCGTCGGCCTCGCTTGGCGCGAATGCACGCGGCGGACTGTTCGAGCCCATCCATGGATCGGCGCCGGATATCGCCGGACGCGGCATCGCCAACCCCTACGCTGCGATATTGAGCGCCGCGCTGCTGCTGCGTTACGCGCTGCAATTGGAGACCGAGGCGCGCGCCGTCGAAACCGCAGTCTCGCGGGCAATCGACGCGGGCTGCCTGCCGGCGGATATCGCCGGCGCCGGCGCCGCCGCTACGACGCGTGCCGCCGCAGATGCGGTGCTGGCTCAACTCTAGCGGCCCGCTCGAGACCTGCGGCAAGATCGGCCACCAAATCCGACGCCTCTTCGATTCCGACCGACACCCGCAGCAGCCCGGCGCCGATGCCCGCGCGCAATCGCGCCGCTTCCTCCATGCCGGCGTGGGTCATGGTCGCGGGATGCGAAATCAGACTCTCCACCCCGCCGAGCGACTCAGCCAGTGTGAAGCATTGCAATCCGGTGAGAAATGCCTCGACCGCGGGCTCGGCGCCCGCAAGCTCGAAGCTCAACATCGCGCCGAAGCCGCTCTGCTGGCGCCGCGCGATCTCATGTCCGGGATGATTGGGCAGACCGGGGTAGTACACCCGCTCGACCGCCGGGTGTGCCGCCAGGAAGTCCACCACCACTGCGGTATTCTCCGCATGCACGCGCATGCGCGCATGCAGCGTACGCACACCACGCAGCGTCATGAAGCTGTCGAACGGCGCACCCGTGACGCCGATGGCGTTGGCCCACCACGCCAGATTCTCCTGCAGCTCCGCGGTCGCCGCGATCACGGCCCCGCCGACGACGTCGCTATGTCCATTCAGGTACTTGGTGGTGGAGTGCATGACCATGTCCGCGCCAAGCGCCAGCGGCTGCTGCCAGATGGGCGAGAGAAAGGTATTGTCGACCACCGACAGCGCGCCGGCGGCGCGTGCGGCGTCGGCAATCGCGCGGATATCGACCACCCGAAGCAGCGGATTGCTCGGTGTTTCGATCCAGACCAGGTGCGCGCCCTTCGCAAGCGCGGCGGCGAGCGCAGCGGCATCGCCCTGATCGACGAAGTCAACCACGAGATTTCCCTGGGCATGCAACGCGGCCAGCAAGCGATAGGTGCCGCCGTAGCAGTCATAGGGAGCAATGACCCGCGCGCGGCTCGGTAATGTGGCGAGAATCAAGGTGATGGCCGAGAGCCCCGTGCAAGTCACCACCGCTCCGGCGCCGCCCTCCAGATCCGCCAGCGCGCCGGCCAGCTGATCGCGCGTTGGGTTGCCCGACCGCGTGTAGTCGTACTTGCGCGGCTTACGGAACCTCTCGAACGCGAAATTCGTCGACAGGTAGATCGGCGGCACCACGGAGCCGTGCTGGGCATCGCTTTCCAGCCCTGCGCGAACCGATCGCGTCGCTATGGCTCGTTTGGTTTTGGGGGTGCTGCTGCTCATGTCCGCCGCTCCGCAAGGGTTGCCTTGATAATGGGGGTAAGGGCCGCGCCTTCCTTCAAGAATGCGTCGTGGCCGAAGATGGAATTGATTTCGATGAGCTGCCGCGGCCCGTTGAGGCGCGCAGACAGGGCCTGCATGTCGTTGAACGGCACCAACTGGTCTTCGCGCACCGCGATCAGCGTCGCCGGCGTGTGCACGGCGGTCGCGTCCATCTGGTGCAGATCGATCGACTCGCTCAACACCAGGAAGGATTCGGCGCGGTACTTTTGCACGTAATCGTCGCCGCGCGCGAACAGATAGTCCTCGATTGGGAATCGAAAGCGGTCTTCGGTGCGCGTCGGGGCGGCGCCGAAACGCAGCTGAAACTCCACCGCGCTTCGGTAGGTGGCCATCGCCAGCGCACGTGCAAGCTTGAGTCCCGACGCACCGTCGCCGCGTGCGATGGCCTCGCGCACGATCTGGCGCTGCACGCTGCGCCAGGCGGTCGACAGCACCTGGGACTTGTCGGCGGCGCTCAACACCACGATGTGATTCACGAGTTCCGCGTAGCGCTCGGCAAAGCACAACGCCACCATGCCGCCATACGAGGCGCCGACGATGGCATGCAGCGGTTTGAGATTGAGATGCTGCACGATGGCGCGCAGAGCATGCGCCTGGTCGTAGGAACTGAGCGGCGGAAATTTGCCGCCGGTTTGCGGCGTGGAGCTGTTGCCGCGTCCGCCGAGATAGTCCATGCCCAGAACCCGGTAGTTCCGGGTGTCGACGCCGAGACCCGGGCCCACGATCTCAGGCCACCACCCCTCGCCCTCCCCCGTGACGATCCGGTGCGCCGAAATGCCGCCGAGGACGGCAATGACCGGCGCATCCTCGGGGCCCACGAGCCGGAAGGCGGCGCGCGCATCCGGCAAGGCATCGCCGTAGTGCAGTTTGAACGCAACGGGCAGCCGCAATACGTCGTCGATTTGAGTTGAAGATTTTCCGGCCACGTTCCGCTTGCTCCATAAAGAGGTTTACATAACCCCTGTAGCGCCAGCGCTCGCAGCCCATTGCAGACGGTGAATCCGTGCAATCGACGGCCCATCTACCGGAATCGAGCCCAAAGCCCGACTCCGCAGGAGTTGGCACCGTTCCGGCAGGTTCCATCGGATCCTGCAGGTGGTTGCCCCGGCTTCTAAGGGCCTTTCCCTCAGCCGGTCTAGATAAGCTGCGGGAATTTTAGGCATTGAGGCAGTATGCGTCAAGGCATTTTGCGCGTCGCTTGCGCAGCGCCTATCAATGCATTAATGTACTAGCGCATTAATACGTTAATCGAGCTACACCGCGGTCCAGACCCATGAAAACCAACCGTCCGGTCACCCTGCGCCAGGAACAACAGCACGAGCGTGCGCTGTGCACCGCCATACTGGCCCTGCGCAGCGTCGAGGAATGCCGGAGCTTTTTCCGCGATCTGTGCACCCCCGCGGAGCTGCAGGCGATGGCGGATCGTTGGGCGGTGGTCGAACTCCTGGAGCGCGGCCTGCCCTACCGGGAAATCCACCGCCAAACCGGGGTCAGCGTCACCACCGTGGGGCGCGTCGCCCGCTACCTGACGTCGGGCAATGGCGGCTACCGCGCCGTGACCGAGCGGTTGAAAATCGATGGGTGACCTGCAATCGGCGGCGGCGCCGCGCCTGAAGATAGCCGTGCAGAAGAACGGCCGGCTCACCGACAGTTCGCTGGACTTGTTGTCGCGCTGCGGCCTCAAGTACAGCCGCGGCAAAGACCAGCTCATGTGCTACGGCGAGAACATGCCGCTCGATGTGCTGTTCGTGCGCGACGACGACATCCCCGATCTGGTGCAGGAAGATGTGTGCGACCTCGGATTGGTCGGCCTCAACGTGGTCGAGGAAAAGCGCCTGTCGTTCGCCGCGCGCTCCATCGAACCCTTGTTCGAGACCGTGCAGCTTCTGGATTTCGGCCGCTGCAAGCTGTGCATCGCCGTGCCTGACGGCTTCGAGTATCGGGGCGCGCAATCGCTGCAGGGAAAGCGCATAGCAACGACCTATCCGCACATTTTACAGCGGTTCCTCGCGGACCATGCCATCGCTGCGGAGGTGGTGGTGCTCTCCGGTTCGGTGGAGATCGCACCGCGCCTCGGCCGCGCGGACTTGATCTGCGATCTGGTGTCCACGGGATCGACGCTGGCGGCAAACCATTTGCGCCAGGCCGAGACGGTGCTCGACAGTCAGGCCGTGCTGATCCGCACGCCGGTGCCGATTGCCGCCGAAAAGCGCGAGTGGACCCGACGGCTGCTGATGCGCATCGACGGCGTCGAGCAGGTCAAGGGCAGCAAGTACATCATGCTGCATGCGCCTCGATCGGCATTGGCTGCGATCGCGAAACTGCTGCCGGGCAGCGAGGCGCCGACCGTCATCCCGCTCGAGGGCCGCGGCGACCGGGTGGCGGTGCACGCGGTGTGCCGGGAAAGCGTGTTCTGGGAGACCTTGGAAGAGCTCAAGGGCGCGGGCGCGACCTCGGTGCTGGTTCTCCCGGTCGAGAAGATGCTGGCATAGTTCCATGCGCATTCTCGACTGGAAATCCCTGTCCCCGGCGCAGCGAACGCAGGCCTTGCAGCGTCCGGCGCTGCACGAGTCCGCCGCCGTCGCGGATGCCGCGCGCGGCATCATCGAGGCGGTGCGCCGCGACGGCGATGCGGCCGTGGCGGCGCTGACCGAGCGCTTCGATGCGGTGCGTCCCGCGTCATTGCAGGTGACCGCGCTGGAATTCGATGCCGCTGAGCGCGCACTGAACGCCGAACAAATCGCGGCCCTGGAACGCGCCATCGCGAACGTGCGGCGTTTTCATGCGGCACAGAATCCGAAGCCGCTGCGCATCGAGACCTCCCCGGGAGTGCTGTGCGAACGTTTCAGCGTTCCGATTCGCGCGGTCGGGCTTTATGTGCCGGCCGGCTCCGCGCCGCTGCCCTCCACGGCCATCATGCTCGCCGTGCCCGCGGCCCTGGCCGCCTGCCCGGTGCGCGTGATGTGCACCCCCCCGTCGCGCGACGGAGGCGCGGACCCCGCGGTGTTGGTGGCTGCGCGCAAGGCGGGCGTCGATCAAGTCTTCAAGGTCGGCGGCGCGCAGGCCATTGCCGCCATGGCCTACGGCACCGCCAGCATTCCGAAGTGCGACAAGGTCTTCGGACCCGGCAATGCGTTCGTGGCGGCCGCCAAGATGCTGGTGGCGCAAGACGCGGCCGGCGCCGCGTCGGACCTTCCGGCCGGCGTTTCCGAAGTGATGGTGATCGCCGACGACAGCGCGCGCGCCCAGTTCATCGCCGCCGATCTGCTCGCGCAGGCGGAACATAGCCCGGATGCGCAGGCCCTGCTGGTCACGACCTGCGCGGCCCTCGCGGAAGAAACCGCACGGCAGGTGCGACGGCAGGCCGCTTTGCTGTCACGCAAGGCGATTCTGGCCGAGTCGGTCGGATCCATGAGGGTCCTCGTCGTCGAGCGCCTCGAGACCGCCTTCGAGATTGCCAACGACTATGCCCCGGAACACCTGCTGCTCGAAATTCGCGAGCCGCGCCGCTGGCTCGGCAGGGTGAATGCCGCGGGCGCGGTATTCCTGGGGCATTGGTCGCCGGAATCCGTGGGCGATTACTGCAGCGGACCCAACCACACCCTGCCGACGCATGGATTTGCGAGAGCATTCGGCGGCCTGTCGCTCGAGGATTTTCAAAAGCGCATCACTGTGCAGGAGCTCTCGCCCCCCGGCCTCATCGATCTGGGTCCCACGGCGCAGATCCTGGCGCATCTGGAAGGACTGGACGCTCATGCGGCGGCGGTGAGCGTGCGGCTCGCGGCCCTCGAGAAAGCCGCGGGCACCGCCGTGGTTTCGCTGGCCCGGCCCGAGATCGTCACGCTCAAGGCCTACGCGCACGCCGATTGGCGCCCCGCGCTCACGCGTCTGCACGCCAACGAAGCGCCATGGCGGCCCGCGGGCGACGCCACCACGGCGGGGCTGAATCGCTATCCCGAACCGCAACCCGAACTGCTGATCCGGCAACTGGCCGTGCTGTACGGCGTTGCAGAAGAAAACGTGCTCGCAACCCGGGGCAGCGATGAAGCCATCGATCTGCTGTCGCGCATTTACCTGCGCGCCGGAACCGACTCGATTTTGCAGTGCAGCCCGAGCTTCGGCATGTACCAGGTCGCGGCGCGCATCCAAGGCGCCGAAGTGATCGAGGTGCCGCTCGATCGCGGGCGAGGCTGGGCTCTCGATCCCGAACGGCTGCTGGCCGCGTGGCGACCGAACGTCAAGCTCGTATACCTCTGCTCGCCGAACAATCCGACCGCGAATTTGCTCGATGCCGCCGCCTTGGAGCATCTCTGCAGAGCGCTCGACGGCAAGGCCATCGTCGTGGTCGACGAAGCGTATATCGAGTGGTCGCGATCCTCGAGCCTCACGCCCTGGCTGGCGCGCTTTTCGACCCTCGCCATTCTCAGAACCCTGTCCAAAGCTCATGCTCTGGCGGGCGCCAGAATCGGCGCGCTGTTGGCCCATCCAGATCTCATCGAACTGGCAGGGAGAGTCATCGCGCCCTACTCCCTGGCCCAACCCACGGTGGAGGCGGCCTTGCGCGCCTTGCATCCTGCCGAGCTTGCGGCCGGCCAGGTCCGGCTCGAGGAATTGTTGAAGGAACGCGAGTACTTGGCGCGCGGCCTCGCTGCCTCGCCCTGGGTGGAGCGGGTCTGGCCGAGCGACACCAATTTTCTCCTCATCGATTGCCGCGACGCGGATCGGTTCATGAGTCACACTCTGGCCGGCGGGCTGATCGTGCGCGACTTGCGCGCGCATCCGGCGCTGCCGAGTTCGCTGCGCATTTCGGTCGGCACCCGCGCACAGAACGATGCCTTACTTAAGAGCGTGGGAGCGACTTCGTCATGGGTGCGAGCGATATGAGCGGGCGGCGGATCTTGTTTCTGGACCGCGACGGGACCTTGAACGAAGAGACCCCCGACGAGCAGATAGACAGTCTGGAAAAGATCCGCCTCATGCCCGGGGTCGTGCCGGCGCTGCTCAATCTCAAGTCCGCGGGTTTCGCCTTCGTCATGGTCACGAACCAGGATGGTCTGGCGACCACCACATTTCCTCAGGATCGATTCGACCGCGCCCATCGGTTCATCTTGGAGCTGTTCGCCTCGCAGGGCATCGAGTTCGAGGCGATTTGCATCTGCCCGCACTTTCTGCGCGAGAACTGCGACTGCCGCAAGCCGAAGACAGGCATGGTGCGCGAATTCCTGGCGGCCAATTCAATCGACAAGTCGCGCAGCTTCATGATCGGCGACCGCGACACGGACATGGAATTTGCCCTGAATCTCGGGGTGCAGGGATTGAAGATACGCCTGCGCGGCGAGCCGCAGGAGTGCTGGCCCGGCATTGCGCAACGCATTCTCGGCCAGTCGCGGCGCGCGCGTGTGCATCGCAAGACCCGGGAAACCGACGTCCTGGTCGAGGTCGACCTGTCGCGCGCAGGGCCGATCGCGGTCGCGACCGGTTTGGGTTTCTTCGATCACATGCTTGAACAGATCGCCAAACACGGCGGCTTCGCGCTCGACCTCAAGTGCAGCGGCGATCTGCAAATTGACGAGCATCACACGGTCGAGGATTGCGCCTTGACGCTGGGCGCCGCGCTGCGCGAAGCGCTCGGCGACAAGCTCGGCATCGCGCGCTACGGATTCCTGTTGGCGATGGACGAAGCCCGCGCGCAGGTCGCGCTCGATCTCGCGGGCCGGCCCTACTTCGTCTGGGACGGACGCTTCGAGCGCGAACGCGTCGGGGAGTTGCCCACGGAACTGGTCCCCCACTTCTTCCGGTCGCTCGCACAGGCGCTGGGAGCGGCGCTGCACATCACCGTGCACGGTGAGAACTCGCACCACATGATCGAATCGTGCTTCAAAGGCGTGGGCCGCAGCTTACGCCAGGCCATCCGGCCGGAAGGCACCGACCTGCCGAGCACCAAGGGCACGTTATGAGCCGGCGCGAGGTCGTGATCGTCGCCAGCGGGGCGAACATCGCCTCGCTGCAATTCGCCCTGCAGCGGCTCGACGCAGCCGCATCCGTGTCCGCGGACGCGGCGGCGATACGCGCAGCCAGCCACGTCATTCTCCCCGGCGTGGGCGCCGCGGCCGAGGCCATGGCGCGGCTGCGGGAAAGCGGATTGGCCGCTCTCATACCCAGTTTGCAGCAGCCGGTGCTCGGCATCTGTCTCGGCATGCAGCTGTTGCATGAAACGTCGCAGGAAGGCGGTGTCGACTGCCTGGGAATCATCCCCGGCCGGGCCGCGCGCTTTGCCGCGAGCGCCGCGCGCCCGGTGCCGCACATGGGATGGAACACGCTCGATATCCGGCGCCCCTGCGCCCTGCTCGAGGGAATTGCCGACGGCGACTATGCGTATTTCGTGCACAGCTATGCGCTCGGCATCGGCGATGCAACGGTGGCGAGCACGAATTACGGAGCACCCTTCAGTGCCTGCGTGCAATGGCGGAATTTCTACGGCGCGCAATTCCATCCCGAGCGATCCGCCGCCGTCGGCGCACGCGTGCTGAAGAACTTCCTGGCGGTCCATTGACATGTTCGCCGGCGGCCGCTGACGTGCGCCTCATTCCCGCGATCGACCTGCGAGCCGGTCGCTGCGTGCGGTTGCTGCGGGGTGACTTTTCCCGCGAGACCCGCTACGAGACCGATGCCGCGGGCCTGGCCGAAAAATATCGCGGGCTGGGCGCCGATTGGCTGCACGTGGTCGATCTCGATGGGGCCAAGGGCGAGGGCGGCGGCAATCGCAATGTCATTGTGCAATTGGCGGCGCAGGCCGCCCTCAAGATGCAGGTGGGCGGCGGATTACGCAGTGCCGAGGCGGTCAAGCAGATGCTGGACCTGGGAGTTGCGCGGGTGGTGATAGGCAGCGCGGCCGTGACGGACGTGGATCGGGTGCGAAGCTGGCTCGATCACTTCGGGCCGGAGCGCCTGACGCTGGCGTTCGATGTGAGACTGGACGAGCACGGCACGCCGCGCGTCGCCACGCACGGATGGCAGCAGCAGTCCGAGCTGTCCCTGTGGAACGCGGTCGAGCGTTTTGCCGGCTCCCCGCTCAAGCACGTGTTGTGCACCGATGTGGACCGCGATGGCGCATTGTCCGGGCCGAATGTGCCCCTGTATCGGGAGGCCGTGCATCGGCATCCGCAGATCCACTGGCAGGCCTCGGGCGGCATCCGCGAGGCGCGCGACATGCACGACCTGGCCGGGGCCGGGGCCGCCGCGGCGGTCAGCGGCAAGGCATTGCTCGAAGACCTGATCCCAGCCGGGGATTTGCAGCCATTCTTGCCAAACGCATAATTCCCTGTCTGGATGTCCGTGACGGGCAGGTGGTCAAGGGCGTGCGCTTTCGCGACCATCGGATCGTGGGCGACATCCTGGATCTTGCGGGCCGATATCGCGATGCGGGAGCGGACGAACTCGTGTTCTACGATATTTCAGCGAGCCCGGAGGGACGCTCCGTGGATCGTTCCTGGATTGCGCGCGTGGCGCGCCTCCTCGACATCCCATTTTGCGTTGCCGGGGGGATCTCCTCCGTGGCGCAGGCGGAGGCGGTATTGGCCGCCGGCGCCGAAAAGATATCCGTCAATTCACCGGCGCTGGCGCGACCGGATTTGATCGACGAACTGAGCCGGCGCTTCGGCACGCAATGCATCGTGGTCGGCGTCGACAGCCAGACCACGGATCAGGGCTACCGGGTGCAGCAGTACACCGGCGATGCGGCACGCAGCCGCGACACCTCGCGCAGCACGGTCGACTGGGTCATCGAGGCGCAACGCCGCGGCGCGGGCGAGATCGTGCTCAACTGCATGGCCTCCGACGGCGTGCGCCGCGGCTTCGACATCGCGCAACTGCGCATGGTGCGCGAGAGCTGCCAGGTGCCGCTGGTCGCCTCGGGCGGAGCGGGCGCGGCGGAACACTTTACCGAGGTGTTTCAGACGGCCGGTGTCGATGCGGCGCTCGCCGCCAGCGTGTTTCATTCCGGCGAAATCGAGATCCACAACTTGAAGCGCGGGCTGCGCTGCGCAGGCATCGAGGTGCGGCTTTGAAAGAACTCGACTGGGACAAAGGCGGCGGCTTGCTGCCGGCCATCGTTCAAGACGCCGCGAGCGGCGCCGTGCTGATGCTGGGATACATGAATCGGGAAGCCCTCGAGCGGACCGAAGCCTGCGGGCGGGTCACTTTTTGGAGCCGCAGCAAGCAGCGTCTCTGGACCAAGGGCGAGACCTCGGGTCATTTCCTCGCGGTGAAGCAGATTGCGGCTGATTGCGACGGCGACACCCTGCTGATTTTGGCCGAACCCGCCGGCCCCGCCTGTCATCTCGGCACGTTCACCTGCTGGGGGGAGAGCCCACCCCAACCGGCAGTGCTGCGAATCGCGTTCCTGGCGCAGCTCGAACAAGTCATCTCCCAGCGAATCGCAGACCGGCCGCCGGGAAGCTATACCGCCCAACTGCTCGCGCAAGGCACGCGGCGGATCGCACAAAAAGTCGGCGAGGAGGGTCTGGAGCTGGCGTTGGCCGGCGTCGCGCAATCCGATCGGGAGATCATCGCTGAAGCCGCTGACCTGCTCTACCACATGCTGCTTCTGCTCAAGGTCAAGGATCTGTCCCTGTCGCAGGTCGCCGCCGAGCTGGAGGCGCGGCATGCCAAACACAACCGCTAAGGGGCTCGCGCAGCGGCGAGCGGTAGCATCAACCGACTCGGCCGTTTGGCGTCATGAAAGACCGTGATGTTCGCAATTCGCGCGTCGTCGATGTTTTCGTATCCCATTCGCCCGCCCGTGTTGAAGTTTTTTTGATAGTTGGGTGAGTTCAGAGGGGCAATAGTCAAACGAAGGCGCGCCCCGGCCGGGATACGTCGCGCCAGCCAATTGAGTTCGAACGGGATCTGTACTACCTGCCCCGGCTTGATGAGTTCCTCTTTGAACTGACTGTTCCGAAATCGGGCACGGCGAACGTCTTCCCCCAGTCGAACCGCAGAGCCATCGGGGAGCACCATTAGCACTTGTGCCCACAGGTCAAAGTCGGGTGTATCTGCCGAACATTCCAGCATCAGACGCATATGACCGGCGATCTCCGTGTCCTGCGAAAATGGATCAGAGTGAAATGTCACCGCTCGCTTCTGGTACGAGCGGAACTGACTGGTCAAGTCCTCGTTTGCCGCATAATTGGCCACCTCGAGTTCCGGCAGTTCGTGGGGGTCGCTGACGATATTGGCCGGCGGATCCGCGGCATTCGGCTTCGGTATGAGCCCTCCTGAATGGAATACATCCCGCGGAGTCCCAGCCGGATCGGCGAGGAAGAGCGTCAGCTGCTTTCCCGAGGACGCCGCGTCCAAAGACTTCGCATATCGCCATTCGTCTGCGCCCAGCATGAAGTAAGCCACGGTGTCTTGTAACAGGGCGGGGGATGCGCCGCGTCCCAGCACAGAGTCGTACCAGTCGGCATGCAGCTTCTGCATCTCAATAACCGCCGCGTCGGGTATCGAGATACCTTCGATAATCTTGGTGGGCTCCTGGGTGCCGAAATGGTCCCACGGTCCGATCACCAGATGGAGACGCGCAACTGCGTCGGCAGGCGCATGAGCCACGTAGTTTCGGTAGTAGTGCAGCGCTCCTGGTTGGTCATCGTCGTAATAGCCGGTGACCGTGAGGACAGGGAAATGCATACGAGAATAGCTGTCGACCGATGGTTCAGCCGCAAGATTGAAAGCTGCATCGCCCACGTGATTCAGCCACATCTTCATCATCGATATTCTTTGCCCGTGCTCATCGAGCATCCACCAGTCTTCCGCCGAGATGCCTATCGCACGATCAAGTTCACTGAACGGCCGGTAGGCGGAGTACTGTTCCAGCATTTTGCCTGCGATATATTCTTGATTATTCACGTAGCCGGTGTTGAGCGAGCGCCCCGACACGTAACCAAGGATCAGCGCCGTTTGCGCCTGCGGAATTCCATTGGTATTCGGAACGTCCCATCCCGGGTAGATGGGTACATATGGCGCGATTGCGGCGAGATGCGGAGGCAATTGGGCGGCCGTTCGCCACTGGGTCATGCCGACGTAGGAACCTCCGAACATCACAACTCGTCCGTCGCTCCAGGGTTGTGCGGCGATCCACTCAACCAGATCGTAGCCGTCGCGACCCACCTGCGTTCCGAGGTTGTCGCTCTTGACGCCGCCGGATTTCCCGCGGCCGCGGACATAGGCTTGTACAAATACATAGCCGCGCCTGGCGTAGAAACCCGGGGAATCTGCGTGGCGACCACCGTCGATGTCGTATTGCGTCAGCGTGAGGATTGCCGGGGCTTTCGCCTTGAGATGGGACGGTTTGGTGATCCAGGCCTCAAGTTCGACGCCATCGCGTACTCGAATCATCTGGCTCATGTCAATGTCATAGCCCGGACCGACATCGGCGGCTCGCGCCAAAGTGCCGGCAATGACTGCAAGCGGCGTGATCACCGCCAGCCACAGAGAGGGAGTGCATTTCTTCTTATTCATAGCCCCGACTCCTGCTTTGACACGTTGCCCGGTCTGCCGGCTTAGGAGATTTTGAGCCGGCTGTTGCGCCGTAAGGCGTACACGGCGATTCCCATCCACACCACGTTGAGTGCCACCGACGGCCAGGCGCCCTTCGCCGTGCAATTGACGATGAACCCCAGGGCGCCGCTGATGTTCATCCATTGATAGACGGGCGAGCGGGCCTGGATCCTGCCGAACGACAGCAGAGCGTAGCTGCCGAGAATCAGCGCCGCAGCGCTCCACCCGGCAATCTCGACGAAGGTTTTGAGCGTCATGCGGTGGACTCCAGGGCAAGCGGGGCACGCCGTCGAAACTCGCCGCGCACCAGCCACAGACTCAAGAGCGCCTGCAGCGTCACGCTGGCAATCGACACGTACCAAAGGTGGATCAACTGAAACTCGGGCGATGCTGCCAACCACAGCGCCGGCACGACAAAGCTCACGAGCCGGCTCGCCGAACTCAATACTGCCGGAATGGTATGACCGAGGCCCTGGAATACCGCCGAGCAGGTAAACACGACGCCTGAGGCCACGAAGTTCCAGGACACCACCTGCAAGAACCGGGCGCCGACAGTCACGGCGGCAGGGTCGGCGGTAAACGCGTGAATGACCCAGGACGAGCGCCACTGACAGAACAAGGTGAGCACGAACATGATGCTGCAGCCGATCAGCACCGCCAGCGAAAAGGTTTCGCGCACCCGCGCAAATTTTCCGGCTCCAAAATTTTGTCCCACGATGGGTGCCGTCGCGAATGCCACCGCCATCGCCGGAAGAAACATGCTCTGCATGATTCGCTGCCCAATGCCGAATCCCGCCTGGGCATCCGGACCGAATCGACGGATGATCCAATACATCACGCCCATGTAGATGAACATCAGCGCGAACTCACCGCCCGCCGGCAGCCCCACCCGCAGCAGCCGTCCCCAGGTCGCAAGCTGCGGCCGCCAAGCGCTGATGTCGAACGCCACGTACTTCTCCAGGCGGCGAAAATACAGGGTCAGCAGCACCACCCCAAACCCCACCGACAATGAACTCGCGAGCCCTGCCCCGGCTACGCCCAGGGGATGACCGGTTCCCCATCCGGCGATCAGCACCGGCGCCAGCACGGTGTTGAGAATGACGGTCAGCACCTGCACGACCATGGTGGGCTGCACGATGCCGGTGCCGCGCAGTGCGGAGCCCATCGACACCAGCGCGAACTGCAGCGCAAGGCTCGGCAGGAACCATTGCAGATAGCGCGTGCCGGCGAGCACCGTGGCAGCGTCCGAACCCAGAGTCTGCATGTAGGCCGGCCCTATCGCATAACCGCCCACCAGGGTGATCAGGGCGCAACTGGCCGACAGCGACAGACTTTGATTGAAGATCAGGGTCGCGTCCGCGCGATCCTTGCGCCCCACCGCGTGCGAAATGAGCGCGACCGCGCCCACCCCCAGCACCTGGGTCAGCGCAAACACGATGAACATGACGTTGCCGGCGGCACCCACCCCGGCGATCGCAGCATCGCCCAATCCGGCGACGAAGTACAAATCGATCAAGAAGTACAATGTCTGAAAAAACATGCCCGCCGCTATCGGCACCGCCATTTGCAAAATGTTCCTGGCGATCGAGCCCGTGGTCAAATCCTTCATAAGATCGTCCTTTTTCGATGATTCATTGTGCCATAGCGCGAAGACTTACTCAGACAGGCTCCTGGTGCTACGCTCACCCACGGGGTAATCGAGGAGTGATGTGATGGATGCGCAGCGCTACGCTGACATGGAGACGCTGTCGCGCGAACTCGCGACGCAGCTCGCCGCGAGTCTGAAGGCGGCAATCGGCGCGCGCGGCCTCGCGAGCCTGGTCGTGTCAGGCGGACGATCGCCGGTGAAATTGTTCGAGATCCTGCGCACCCAGGCGCTCGACTGGGGCCGGGTATGCATTGCGCTGGCCGATGAACGCTGGGTGACCCCCGAGGATGCGGCGAGCAATGAGCACCTGGTGCGCACTGTCTTGCTGAAGGATCTCGCAGCTGCAGCCCGCTTCCACGGCTTGAAGAACGCCGCCCCCACGCCGGACCTCGGCGCCGTGTCCGCCTGGGAGACATTTGCGCGCGTTCCACGTCCGTTCGATGCCGTGATCCTGGGGATGGGCGACGACGGTCACACGGCATCGCTGTTTCCGGGCTCGCCGAATCTGCCGCGCGCGCTGAATCAGGCCGCAGTCGCGGGCTGCGTCGGCATGTGGTCACCGGTGCCGCCGCAGCCGCGGCTCAGCCTGAATTTGACGGCGCTCCTCGATTCGCGCCGCGTGGTCGTGCTGATCGCGGGCCAGTCCAAGTGGAACACGCTCGCCGCCGCTCAAAGGGAGGGTCCGGTGGATGACATGCCCATCCGCGCGCTGCTGCGGCAGACACGCACGCCGGTCGAAGTGATGTGGTCGCCTTAGGAGCCTGTCTGCAACAAGAACCGCATGGTCCGGCGCAGCGGCTCCGCCGCGCCCCAGAGCAACTGATCGCCCACGGTGAATGCGGATAGATATTCGCCGCCCATGGCGAGCTTGCGCAGGCGGCCGATCGGAATGTTCATGCCGCCGCTGACGGCTGCCGGCGACAGCTCGCGGATTGAGGAGTCGCGGTCGTTCGGCACCACGCGTACCCAGGGATTGCCGCCCGCAATCAGGGCCTCGACTTCGGCGAGCGGGATGTCCCGCTTGAGCTTGATGGTCAGCGCCTGCGAGTGGCAGCGCATCGCGCTCACCCGCACGCAGATGCCTTCCACCGGCACGGGCTGCGCCTCGGTTCCCAAGATCTTGTTCGCTTCGGCGCCCGCCTTCCATTCTTCGCGGCTTTGACCGGTTCCCAGATCCTTGTCGATCCAGGGAATCAGGCTGGCCGCAAGCGGCACGCCGAATTGCGCCCGGGGAAATTCAGCGCTCGCGAGCGCCGCGCTCACGGTGCGATCGATGTCGAGAATGCCGGAAGCGGGATCCTGCAGCAGCGAAGCGGCCGCGCCGTGCAACGCCCCCATCTGCGCCAACAACTCGCGCATGTGCTTCGCGCCGGCACCGGAGGCGGATTGGTAGGTCATGGCGGTAATCCATTCGACCACACCGGCCCGCAGCAACCCCCCGACCGCCATGAGCATCAGCGACACGGTGCAATTTCCGCCGATGAAATCTTTGATGCCCCTTTCACGCGCCGTCTGCATGACAGGCAGATTCACGGGAT
Source organism: uncultured Gammaproteobacteria bacterium (assembly GCA_963811115.1). GTDB lineage: Bacteria > Pseudomonadota > Gammaproteobacteria > Steroidobacterales > Steroidobacteraceae > Bog-1198. The sequence goes on along the minus strand of CAWEQB010000010.1, from coordinate 721,664 downwards.
CGAGGACGATGACGGCATCCTTGCGCATGCGCAGGCTGGAGGCGGCATCGATCCAATAACCCCGCCAACCCGCGGCGCGCAGCCGCGGATGAACCGCCTCGGTATATTCGCCGCCCTGGGCGCTGATGAGCATCGGCAGCTTGGCGAGCGCCGCGATGTCATGGGCATCCTGCACCAGGGGCTCGCCGAGTCCGGCCGAACCGCCGATGCGGGGCGCCGCCGCCCCCACCTGGGAAGTGCTGAAAAACGTCGGGCGAATCACATCGAAATCCGACTCCTCTCGCATCCTGTCGAGAAGCACCGAACCCACCATGCCGCGCCAACCGATGATGCCCACTTGTGTCATATGTCGATCATAAACTCCGCTGCCGGGGGGCGCCGATTATAATTCGAGGCCATTACATATCCGTATGCCCCGCAGTTCGCGATGAGCAGCACGTCACCTTCCTGGGTCGGCGGCAGCCAGCGATCCGCACCGAGTTGGTCCGCAGTCTCGCAGATCGGACCCACCACCGTGGCGCGGTTGCTCATCGGCTCATCGAGGCGCGACAGATTGCGGATGTCATGATGGGCGCCGTACAGCGCGGGCCTGATCAAGGAATTCATGCCGGTGGCGATGCCGACGTATTGAACGTCGCCCTTGCCCTTCAACTGGGTCACGACGGCCACCAGCACCCCGGCCTTGGCCACCAGGAACCGGCCCGGCTCCATCCAAAATTCAATGCGCGGAAAACGCTTGGCAAGGGCGGCGACACCGCGATCCAGTTCGGTGAGGTCGATCTCGCCGTGCCCGAGCTGTTCTGGCACGCCGATTCCTCCGCCCAAATCGACCACGGTGGCATGCGGAAAGCGCGCCGCCAGTTCCGCAAGCAACGTGCCGGTCTCGGTCCAATTATCGACGTTGAAGACACCGCTGCCGGTGTGCGCGTGCAGGCCCGTCACCCGTACGTCGGCACTTTTCGTCAATGCTTCCAACTCATCCGCCTCGCCCAGAGGCACGCCGAATTTGGAATGGACTCCCCCGGTGCGCACATGCTGGTGATGTCCGCGGCCAAATCCCGGATCCATGCGCACGAAAATGTCCCGGCCGCGAAACACCTCAGGCCACATTTTGAGCGGATATAGGTTGTCCAGAGTGACGCGCACGCCCTTCGCGAAGCCAAACTCATATTCGGAGCGCGGCGCGAAGTTCGGAGTGAACAGGACGCGCTCAGGATCGAGATTGGGCACGACCGCAAACGCGTGTTCGAGCTCCCCCTGTGATACGCATTCCAGAGTCAGGCCCGCTTCGTACACGCGGCGCAGGATCTGCGGATGCCAATTGGCCTTCATCGAATACGCCCAGCGCCTCACCGATCTCACGCCTTGGAGGGCTGCGATGGCGGCATCCAGTGTGGCGGCGTCGTATACGAAGGCAGCCCTCTCGCGCGTCGCGATGTCGATCAGGCGACGGCGCTTGTGCGGCTCCTCCCACCAATTCAACGAATGCGCGGCGGGCTTCTCCTTCGAGAACAACTGCTGCCAGGTGGGACCCAATACTCGATCCGAACCGATGCTCTGAATCAAGCGCTCGTGCAGTTGATGCACCAATCGGTCGCCCTGCGATTCATCGATCACGAAAGTGAAGTTCAGGTCGTTCGCGGCCTGGGTCACCAGATAAATCTTCTGATCCTGGAACAATTCAAAGGCCGATCCGAGTTCATGCAGGATCCCGCGAATATTGTGGCCCAACAGGCTCAAGGAGGCGCAAGGTCCCAGAATCTCGACACGGCACAACTCCCCGAGCGCCGACGTCAAGCGGTCGAGCGCCGAGGCGTCCAGGGTATTGGCGGCCGGATCCAATGAGACGGTGACATTGGTCTCCGAGGTGGACACCAGGTCGACCGACAATCCCTCCTGCTTGAAGACCTGAAATGCATCCGCCAGGAAACCCACCTGATGCCACATGCCGGGGCTTTCCATGGAGACCAGCGTGATGCCTTTCTTGATCGCAATCGCCTTGACTTGCGCGGCGCTGTCGGCGACTGCCGCCGATACGATCGTGCCTTCGAGACCCGGCGCCTGCGTGTCGTAAACATGCAAGGGGATTTTGTATTGCCGCACCGGCAGGATGCATCGCGGGTGCAGAACTTTTGCGCCGTTGCTGGCGATTTCCTGGGCTTCATCGTAGTGCAGCGCGCGCAACAGCCGCGCCGTCGGCACGGCGCGGGGATTGGCGCTGAACATGCCCGGCACATCGGTCCAAATCTCGAGACGCGCAGCACTGAGTTTGGCGGCAAGGTACGCGCCCGAGGTGTCTGATCCGCCCCGGCCCAGCAGCACGGATTCGCCGGCATCATTGGCCGCGATGAAACCCTGGGTGATGATGACCTGGTCGAGCGCCTGCCATCGGGCCTGCAACTCTGCATCGGGCGCGAAATCGCAGGTCGCCGAGAGAAAACTTGCCTTCAGCGTCGCGCCGGGACGCGTATCCGCGCGCAGCACCTGACGGGCATCCGCCCAGGCCGTCTTGATTCCCTGGGCGTTCAGGAACGACGCGCCCAGGGCGGTCGCAAGCAACTCTCCCAGGGCCATGATTCTGGCGCGCGCTCTGTCGCCAATTTCGCGCTGCCCCGCAAGCTGCGCCGCTGATTGCCGCAATTCCGCAACGAAGCCCTCAAACAGCGGGCTCGGCTCGATACCGAGACTCCTGGCGAGATCGCGGTGCCGGGTTTCAATTTGTTCGAGAATACCCTGATGCGTTCCGACCAACGCGGCCGCCAACAAAGATTCGAGGCGATCGGTGATACCGGACAATGCCGAATGCACGACCACCGGCCGCAACGACGCGGCGCTGCGCGCGCGGACTACGTCTGCGATATTGCGCCAGTTACCCGCCGAGGACACGCTGGTGCCGCCGAACTTGAGCACGACCCAGGCTGGTTTAGTTTGCGGCACGAGGCTGATCGCACATGTGAATTCAATTCCGTATCGCTCAACCGCGGCATATTCCCCCGATGGGCGGGGTTCTTTGGATCAGCGCCGAAAGATTTAGCCTTCGTCCTCGAAAATTTCGCGCAGTTCTTTCTCTAACTGACGTTCGGCGAGAACGTCTTCCACCCGGCTCCAAGCCGCCTTGCCGCGTTTAGCGGCGGCCGTCGCCTTGGGGCGCCGTTCGGTGCGCTCCAACAGGGGATCGAAGTCGTGCGATTCTTCGGCTTCCCCGAGAAACTCCTCGTCGATATCGAAATGTTCGTCTTCGCGTTCACTCATTGTTAGAGAAAAGCCCCTGAAATCAATAGGATCGATCAGCTTAGGTCATGAAGTTGCGCACTATAGCCGATTCTGCCCGGCATTCAACTAGAACGGCAAAAACAGCGACCTTAAGTGCCGGTGCGGGCCTTTTCGGCCCGGGCCGGCAACGCCCCCAGCGCAACCGCCCGGTTCACCGCCGAGAGGATGGCCAATAAGGAGGCAGTGATGATATTGGGGTGCATACCGGCCCCAAACAAGGTGCGCCGGGATCGGGTGGTGATCTCGATGTAGGAAACCGCCTTGGCGGCGCTGCCCTGGCCCCGGGAGTGCTCTTCATAGGAGAGTACGTCGAACGGCAGTCCGATGGCATTGACCATGGCGTCAATGGGTCCGGACCCCTGACCGTGCCAGGTCTCGAGCCGCCCGTCTTGCTCGATCTGTAGGGTGATGCGTTCGCTGTCGGCGCCGTCCGTGGAGGCGGCCAATTGATGGGAGCGATACACGAAAGGCGTGCGCGGAGCCAGGTATTCGCTGCTAAAAAGGTCCCATATTTCTTGCGAAATCAATTCTTTACCGGTGATATCCGCTCTCGCTTGCACGACCTGGCTGAACTCGATTTGCAGCCGCCGCGGCATGACCAATTGATAGTCGCGCTCCAGCAGATATGCCACGCCGCCTTTGCCGGATTGACTGTTGACCCGAATGATCGAATCGTACGAGCGCCCCAGGTCGGATGGGTCGATGGGCAAATAGGGCACGTCCCAGATATCCGCCTCGCTGCGCGCCGCCAGACCCTTTTTGATCGCATCCTGGTGGGATCCGGAAAAGGCGGTGAATACCAGGTCCCCTACGTAGGGGTGCCGCGGGTGAATGGGCAATTGATTGCAGGCCTCGGCGCAGCGAGCCGCCTCATTGATATTGGCGAAATCTAATTTTGGATCAATACCTTGTGAGTAAAGGTTGAGAGCCAAGGTCACGATGTCGACATTGCCGGTGCGTTCGCCGTTGCCGAACAAGGTCCCCTCGATGCGCTGCGCGCCGGCCATCACGGCGAGTTCGGCGGCCGCGACCGCCGTGCCCCGATCGTTGTGAGGGTGCACGCTCAAGATCAGGGAGTCGCGACGATTGACGTGCCGCAAGAACCACTCGATTTGGTCGGCGTAGACGTTGGGGGTGGCCATCTCGACCGTGGCGGGTAGGTTCAGGATGGACCTATGTTCCGGGGTCGGTTCCCAAACCGCGTTGACCGCATCGCAAACCTCGACGGCGAAATCGAGTTCCGTGCCGGTGAAGCTCTCCGGACTGTATTCAAACACCCACTCCGTATCCCGGTTTCGCAGGGCATGCTCGCGCACCACTTCGGCGCCGCGCACCGCAATGTCGATGATGCCGGCCCGGTCCAAGCGAAACACCACGCGGCGCTGGGCCACCGAGGTTGAGTTGTATACGTGCATGACGGCACGGCGCGCACCCTTCAGGGACTCGTAGGTTCGGGCGATCAGCTCGGGACGGGCCTGGGTGAGCACTTGAATCGTGACGTCGTCGGGCACCAATCCCTGTTCGATGATTTCGCGCACGAAGTCGAAATCCGTCTGCGACGCGGCCGGAAACCCCACTTCGATCTCCTTGAAGCCGATCCGCACCAACATGTCGAACATGCGGCGCTTGCGGGCGGCGTCCATGGGTTCGATCAATGCCTGGTTGCCGTCACGCAGGTCGACACTGCACCAGGTGGGAGGGGCACTGATGACCCGGCTGGGCCAGGTTCGATCGGCAAGATCGACAGGCGGAAAGGGACGGTACTTGGTCGACGGATTACGCAACATGGTGTTCTCTCACTCCCGCTATGCGGCTGCTCTCAAGCGCCCGGCTCCGGGCCGGCGCAATTTGAAGATTTCCGGTCTTGTAAGCGCCGACCGATGGCGCGGGGTGTATGGCGCCTAGCGGCGCAGCAGCAGGGCAAGCGAACCCGGCCGCGGAAGACCGCAACGGGTTGCAAATAACTGACAGGCGGAGGCGCACATTGCGGCCGAATCTAGCATTGGTTCCGTGCCCGGCGCAATAGCGCTTGTCGTCCGCAGCACACCAAAAAGCGCGAAAATGAGCCCCCAAAGCCGCCGCGAGCAGATCATGGAACATTCCTCTGCGACCCATACCGTCTTCAATCAAACGCCGCCCCTCGAGGAATACAATCTGTTCACCAGCGACGCCGCCTTGCAGGAATCGGTGCGCCGCGAGGGCGCCGCTGCAGCTGTCCCCGAACTCGCCGCCGCAGGTTCGGCAATCGGCACCGCCGCGAATTTTGAGCACGCCCGCCTCGCCAACCGCTGCGCCCCCGTGTTGCATGGTTTCAATGCACAAGGCGAACGAATCGACTCGATCGAATTCCATCCCTCCTGGCATGCATTGATGCGGGGCATTACCGCGCGCGGATACCACGCCGGACCTTGGGCGCGAGCGCAAGGCGGGTCTGGCGCGCATGCGGCCCGCGCCGCGGGCTACCTCATGCAGGCGCAGGTGGAGTGCGGCACGCTTTGTCCGACCACCATGACTTACGGTGCGATCGCAGCCATGCGCCGCGATGCATGGCTCGAGCGGGATTGGGTGCCGCGCCTCATCACCCGTGAATACGATGCGCGCGACATTCCCATCGACGCCAAGCACGGCGGTTTGATCGGCATGGGCATGACCGAAAAACAGGGAGGCTCGGATGTGCGCGCCAACACCTCGCGTGCCGTGCGCTGTGCCGACGGCTCGTACCGCGTCACCGGTCACAAATGGTTTTTCTCAGCGCCGCAGTGCGACGCGCACCTGGTGCTCGCACAGACGGAGCGCGGACTGTCGTGCTTGTTCATGCCGCGCCGGCTGCCCGATGGCACGCGCAACGGCATCTACATCCAGCGTTTGAAGGACAAGCTCGGCAATCGTTCCAACGCATCCTCCGAGGTCGAATTCATCGATGCGTGGGCGCATCTGATCGGCGAAGAAGGCCGCGGGATTCCGACCATTCTCGAAATGGGCACTTATACGCGCCTGGATTGCGTCCTCGGCAGCGCCGGCATGATGCGGCAAGCGCTGGTGCAGGCTCTGCATCACGCCCGCCACCGGCGGGTATTCGGCGCCCCGCTGATTGCCCAGCCGCTGATGCAAAGCGTGCTTGCCGATCTTGCGATCGAATCAGAGGCTGCGACCGCCTTGGGCCTTCGACTGGCGCGCGCCTTCGACAGCGATGCCGAGAGCGAGACCACGCTGCGCCGCGCGCTCACCTCGGCCGCGAAGTTCTGGGTATGCAAACGCGGCTGCGAATTCGCCGCCGAAGCCATGGAGGTACTGGGTGGCAACGGCTACACCGAAGAGATGCCGCTGGCGCGCATGGCGCGTGAAATGCCCGTCAATTCGATCTGGGAAGGATCGGGCAACATCATGTGCCTGGACGTGCTGCGCGCGTTCGGCAAATCCGCGGCGACCCGCGAAGTGGTATTGCATGAACTCGCCCAGGCGCGCGGCCGCCATCGCAAATTCGATGCGGCCCTCGATCGCTTCGCGGACGCCATCGGCGCCGCGGAGCTGTCCGAGGGCGGTGCACGCCGTTTCACGCAAATGTTCGCAACCTTGACTCAGGCCGCCGTGTTGCTCGGCGCGGCGGCAAGTCCGGATGCCCGTGCCGTGGCAGAGGGGTTTTGCGCCACCCGGTTGGACCCGGACGGCGGCTGGGGAGCGGTATTCGGCGGCGGCGGCGCGACGCTCGAGGTGTCCGCCATTCTCAGGCGGGCGTGGGACGAATGAGACGCGCTGCGTTGCGGCTTGCGGTTGCCCCTGCTAGAATTCTTTACATCAAGTAAAGAATTGTCATTTGAGTAAGTCAACATGAGTGAATCGACGATCTCCAGCAAAGGCCAGGTGACGATTCCGAAGGCAATTCGATTGCGAATGCATTTGAAAACCGGCGATCGGCTGCGCTTCGTGGTCGAACCCGACGGCTCCGTCAGGCTCGCTGCCGCCACCCGAGATGTGGCCACGCTGCGCGACATATTGCCGCGACCCAAGCGGCGTGCATCCGTGGATGAAATGCAATCGGCAATTCGCCGACGCGCGGCCAGACGGGCGGATTGATGATCGGCATCGATACCAACGTCATCGTGCGATTGCTGGTCGCCGATGATGAGAAGCAAACGGATGCTGCCTCACGGTATCTCAAACAGCATTGTTCCAGCGACGATCCAGCGTTGTTGTCTGACATCGTTCTGGTTGAGTGCGCGTGGGTCTTGGAGGATGTCTATGAGTATTCACGGGCCCAGATTGGGGATGCCATTGACGGACTTCTGGCCACCGCGCAGCTTCGCGCGGCAGATGCGTCCGCGGTGGGTACGGCGCTGCAGCGCTTTCGCTCCAGTTCGGCCGATTTTGCCGACTGCTTGCTCGGCGTAAACAACGCCGATGCCGGCTGTGAGTACACCGCCACATTCGATCGCAAGGCATCCAAGCTTCCCGAGTTCCGCCTGCTTGCATAGCGGCCGGCGCTATTTCTTCAGCGTCACCCAGATCAGGTCGATCGGATCCTTGCCGATGTTGCGCGATTCGTGCCCCTCGCTGATGTCGATCGTGGGCATCCACCCGACCTCGCCGTCGGGCGACGGCTGCGGATAGGCATGCTCCGGCTCATGCTTCGATCGAGCCGCCCATTGGCCGCCCTTGATGTGGATGTAGAGCATGTCGGGATGGTGCGCATGCACCCCCTCCCACTGTCCGGGATTGACGGTGAAACGCTGCACGATGACCGATTCGTTCTCGAGCAGGTCTTCGCCGGGAATATTCGGATAGTTGAGGTACCGGTACTTGAGCGCGGAACTCGGCGCCGCCGCGCCCGCCGTAGCACCTGACGCCACCGCGGGCTTGAGCGTCACCAAGATCAGCTCGATCGGCGCCGCCCCGGTGTTGGTGCTACCGCTGAGGTCCGAGCTGGTGCCTGCGTCCCGCCACATCACCCGCCCGTCGCGCCACACCGTGGCCCGTCCCGCGCGCGTGGTCAGCACCCCGCCCTTCACGAACACCAGCAACTGTTCGGCGGAACCGCCGCCTCGATCGATTGACTGACCCGGCTGGACCGTGAACTTCTGCACCAAGACTCGCGGGTTATCGAGCATCGTCTCTCCTGGCGGGGTTGCGGCGGCGGCCACACCCCACTGCGAACCGGCCACCGTCAGCAACAATGCGGCGAACAACCCGTATTGAGTCGACGGAAATTTCATGGTGCCTCTCCCCTTGTCCACCCCTGCAACTGATTGCGCACGATCGCCGCCAGCACCTCTGCATGTCGATCGTCATCGTTCAGAGCGGGCACGAGCGTCAGGCGCTCGCCGCCGAGCGCCAGGAACTTGTCCCGGTAGTCGATGGCGATTTCCTCCAGGGTTTCCAAGCAGTCGACCGCAAAGGACGGCGAGACGACCGAGAGTTTGCGGACGCCGCGGTTTGCCAGGGACCTTAGCGTATCTTCGGCAAGGGGCTGCAGCCATTCCACCCTGCCGAAGCGCGATTGATAGCAATGTGACCACATGTCCGGCGTGAGGCCCAACCTCGATGTCAGCAGCCGGGTGGTCGCCTCCGCCTGAGCTTGATAGGGATCGCCGTCGGCAACGTAGGCAGCCGGAATACCGTGATACGAAACCATGAGATGCGATCGTTCCCCCGCCGCGGCCCAGTGCTCGAGGATTCGTGCCGCCAGCGCATCGATGTAGCCGGCGTCCCGATAATAGTCATTGACGAAGCGGGTCTCCGGCAGCCAGCGCCAACGCTGCAAGGCGCTGCTGGTACGGTCGAAAACCGAGCCCGTGGTCGATGAACAATATTGAGGGTACAGCGGCAACACCAATAACCGGTCGACGTTTTGTCCGGCCAACGATTGGAGGGCGCCGGCAATACTCGGATTGCCGTAAGTCATGCCCAGTTCGACGCGTACCGAATCGCCAAACCCCGCTTGCAGCGCCGATCCGAGTTTCGCGGTCAAGCGCTTCGAGTACACCGCCAACGGCGAACCCTGGTCAGTCCAGATCTTGCGGTACTTGCGGGCGGTGCGGATCGGACGCAGCGGCAGAATCGCCGCGTAGAGCAGCGGCGACCAGATCAGCCGGGTGGTGTTGATGACGCGCCGATCGCTCAAGAATTCGCGCAAATAGCGTTGTACCGCGAAGTACGAGGGAGCATCCGGCGTGCCCAGGTTGACGGCCAGCACGCCGATGCGTTTGGGCGTCGATGCCGCCGCCGCAACATCGGCGTGCGCCACGGCGCGATAGTAGGCCATTGATCAGATCCTTAAGCTGAGTCGCCCACACAGTATACTGCCTGCCGGATGAAGCCCCGCAGCCTGTATTGCCGATCATGATGTGGCTCAGCCCAAACGAGAGCGAGGCGCTGCACCTGAGCCTGAGCATTGCCGCGCGCAGCGTCGCTCTCAGTCTGCCGTTGGCGCTGCTTCTGGCATGGGTGTTGACCCGGCGCCGATTCCCGGGTCATATCCTTCTGGACGCCTTCGTGCACCTGCCGCTGGTGCTGCCTCCAGTGGTGGTGGGCTATCTGCTGCTGCTCCTATTCGGCAGCCGCGGACCGATCGGCGCCTGGCTCGATCGGGCTTTCGGCATCCAGCTGATTTTCACGCGCAATGGCGCGGCGCTGGCCACCGCCGTGATGTCCTTTCCGCTGATGGTGCGCGCCATGCGGATATCGCTTGAAAATGTCGATCGGGGACTCGAACAGGCGGCACGAACTCTCGGCGCCGGCGCCCTCGACCGGTTCGCCACCATCACGCTGCCCCTGATGCTGCCGGGAGTACTGGCCGGCGCCATCACCGCCTTTTCGGCCGCGTTGGGAGAGTTCGGCGCAGTCATCACCTTCGTCTCGAATATCCCCGGCGAGACGCGCACCCTGCCCCTCGCGCTTTACGCGGCGCTGCAGACCCCGGGGGGCGACGCCGCCGCGGCGCGGCTCGCATGCATTTCATTTGTCCTTGGGTTTGGCGGGCTGATGTTGTCCGAGTGGTTCGCGCGCCGCGTGCGCACTCTCCTGGGTCGTTGATGCTCAGCGTCGCCGTCAGGAAGCGCCGTGGCTCCTTTTCTCTGGAGGCCGCATTCGATTTGCCGACCCCCGGCGTGGTGGCGCTGTTCGGCCGCTCCGGCAGCGGCAAGAGCACCTTGGTCAACGTCATCGCCGGGCTTCTCGATGCCGACGTCGGCCGGGTGGCGCTGGATGACGAGGTGCTGCTCGATACGGAGCGGCGCATCGATGTACCGCCGGAGCGCCGCCGTGTCGGCTACGTGTTTCAGGATGCGCGACTGTTCCCGCACATGAGTGTCGCCGCCAACCTCAGGTACGGCGAGAAGCGCGCGGGGCCGCATCGCTTCATCGATCTCGATACCGTGGCCGGCCTGCTCGATCTTGGCTCGCTCATGGAGCGGCGGACTCATCGACTGTCGGGCGGAGAAACGCAACGCGTGGCCATAGGACGGGCCCTGCTGTCCCAGCCGAACCTCTTGCTGTTGGACGAGCCGTTGGCGTCGCTCGACACGGCACGGCGCGAGGAAGTACTGCCCTATCTGGAGGTGCTGCGGGATCAATTGGCCGTGCCCATGGTCTATGTCAGCCACAACTTCGACGAAGTCCTGCGGCTCGCGACTCACGTGGTGCTCCTGCAGAGCGGCAAGACCATTGCGCAAGGCGGGGTCGGCGAAATGAGCATCAACCCGGACCTGCGCGCCATCATCGGTGCCGAGGCGGTCGGTGCCATCCTCGACGGCACGGTGCTCGGGGTCGACCCATCGAGCGGATTGATGCGGGTGCAGGTGGGCCGGGGAGAACTCAAAGTGCAGTCGCTCGCGGCGGCCGCGGGCGCGGGAATTCGCGTTCAACTGCTGGCGCGGGATCTCATCGTGGCCACCCAGGAACCACGCCATTTGAGCGTACGCAACATTCTGAGCGGCGTCATCGCATCGGTCGCGAGCGACGATTTGAATTCGCAGTTGATCGCGATCGATATCGGCGGGGCGACGATCATGGCACGCGTAACCACGGCAGCCGCGCGCGAGCTTGGACTGGTACCGGGTCTGCCGGTCTGGGCCCTGGTGAAGGCGGTCTCGCTGCGCGGTCACTCCTTCGCCGCGCCCAGGGGCCTGTCCACAGGCTCCTGAGTCATTTCACGCGCGCGCCCACGTGCATGATTGCGACGATATGGTCATCGGGCCGAAGTCCCAGCGTGGCCTTGACCTCCGGATCGTAAGCCGCGGCGCCGGTCTTCCACATCACTCCGTAGCCCAAGTCATGGGCCGCGAGAAACAGATTTTGCGCGGCGGCACCCACAGCCACCACTTGCTCGATTTCCGGCACCTTGGTTTGCTCGCGATTGACCGCGCATGCCACGACGACGATGGTCGGCGAGCGGTTCATTTTGTCGCGCTCCGCCGCGAGCTGTTCGGCGGTCATGGCCGGCAATCGCGCGCGCTTGGCCTCCGCCGCCGCCGCCGTGAAAGCCTCGCGCACGGCGCCTTCCAGGACGATGAGTCTCCAGGGTCTGAGGCGGCCGTGATCCGGCGCACGCGCGGCCGCCTGCATAAGCCGATCCAAATCTTCGAGACCCGGGCCCGGCTCCGCCAGGCGGGCAGCGGAAGAGCGTGTCTGAACGGCGGCGAATAGTTCCATCATGGGTCCTTAACGAGATATAAGGTTGAGGCTGCGGCAGATCGGCTATGATTTGCTCGAAAGTATACCCAGAGTCTTCAAGGAGCCTTCAATGAACCGTATTGTCTTGGCGTCATTGGCCGCGCTGGTGGGCGCGAGCGCGTTTGCAGCGCCGGTCACGTATGTACTGGACCCCAGCCACACCTACCCCAGCTTCGAAGCCGATCACATGGGCGGTCTGTCCGTGTGGCGCGGGAAATTCACCGCCACCTCGGGCAAAGTCGTCTACGACAAGGTTGCGAAGAGCGGCGCCATCGATGTGACCGTGGACATGAGTTCGATCGACTTCGGGATGCCCAAGCTGAACGAGCATGCCAAATCGGCAGAAATCTTCGACATAGCGAAATTTCCGACCGCCACTTACAGCGGCAAGTTCACCAAGTTCAACGGCGCCGCGCCCGCCGAAGCCGAGGGCACGCTGACCATGCACGGGGTGACCAAGCCCGTCACCTTGATCATCAATTCCTTTCTCTGCAAGCCGAACCCGATGTCCAAAAAAGAAGTTTGCGGTGCCGACGCGTCGGCGACTTTCAATCGCAGCGACTTCGGCGTGAACTTCGGCGACAAGTATGGGTTCAAGCAGGAAGTGAAGCTGCAAATCCAGGTCGAGGGCAGCCCGCCCAGTCCGCCCGCCCCTGCCGGCTGAGCCGACAGAAAACGGAAGATCCGGCCCGTCGCGCCCCGCGCGACGGGCTTTTTCGTCTTGACGCGCCGCGCTACGGGGTCGGGTTCAACACCGATTTTCGGCCGATTACCGCGATTCTTGAGCTGGATTTTCCGCCAATCCGTGCGTTAGGGCGATGTTTCACGCTTTGCCCCGCCGCATTGCTTAAGGCGGCTGGCCGTGGGTCGATAAGATCTGCATCAGCAACGACCACCCCAATCCAGTGCCAGAACAATCACCGACTGAATCCGCGGCGGTCAAGCGCAAGGTCCTGATGGTGACCTGGCCGCTGATCGCGAGCGCCGGACTGATGCTGTCGCTCTGCGTCGCGAGCCTGGGCACGCTGTCCTCGATACGGGCCTTCGTCAATGGCGAGGGCCTGTGGTCCAAGGCAGAGCGGCAGGCAATCGCCGAACTGCGGCACTTTGCCGCCAGCGGCGCGGAGGTCGACTATCAACGCTTTCGCGATGAGCTCGCCGTGCCCCTGGGGGATCGCGCCGCTCGGCTCGAGCTGCAAGGCTCCGATCCGCACTACGCGATCGCCAGAAATGAATTTCTAGCCGGGCGCAACCATCCGGATGACGTGCCCGGAATGGTGCGCCTGTTTCGATTGTTTCGTCACTCGTCGCTCCTGGCCCGACCCATCGGCGCCTGGACGCAGGCCGATGTCTTCATCCTGCAATTGGACGAGATCGGGCGTCAAATGCACCTGGCGATGAGCACCGGCGGCGGCGACCGCGAACGCTTGGTGCAGCTGGTGGCCGCCGCCGAACACATTCATCGCGAGGTCGCGCCGCTGGAGGATGAGTTTTCCGCGTCGCTCGGCAGCACCTCTCGTCTCGTGCTGAAACTGTTGTCCGTGTTTCTCGCTCTGTGCAGCATCATCCTGGTCGGCACCGGTGCGGCCATATCCCGCAATATGATCCGGCGCAGCGAACGCATCGCCCTTGCGCTGCACGAGGCGGAGGAGCAGGCCTTCGTCGCGCAGGCTCGGTCCCACGTCACCCTGCAATCGATTGCAGATGCCGTGTTGTGCACGAATCGCGCCTGCGAAGTGACATACATGAATGCCGCGGCCGAGCAGCTGATCGGCTGGGCCGCGTCCGAGGCCGTTGGCCGGCCCGTGTCCGCCGTGCTGCGCATGTTGCCGGAGCCCAATACCTATTCGGTGACCGCCGAAATCGAACAGATACTCGCGGGCGAGCAGCGCACCGGGCCGGCCGCCGGATCCCTGCTGCAAAAACGCGACGGCTCCACCACTCCCGTGCACGAGCGAGCCGCCCCGATCCGCGACTCGCACGGCGAGGTCATCGGCATCGCGTTCGTGATGCGCGACATCACCAACGAACGGGCCTTTGCAGCGCAACTGCTGCATCAGGCAACGCATGACGCCCTGACCGGCCTCACCAATCGACGCGAGTTCGAGCAGCGCGTGGGCGCAGCGATCGAGAACCACCAGCGCACGGCAAGCGACTACGCATTGCTGTACCTGGACTTGGATCAATTCAAGGTGGTCAATGACACCTGCGGGCACGCTGCCGGGGATGAACTGATCTGCCAGGTGTCGTGGGCCGTCAAGCAGGAGTTGCGCGCGGACGACGTATTGGCGCGTTTGGGAGGCGACGAATTCGGCGTGCTGCTCGCCAACTGTCCGCAAAATGCGGCGCTCAAAGCCGCCGAATCCATCCGCCATCGCATCTCCGAGCTGCGGTTCGCATGGGAAGGCAAGATATTTTCCACCAATGCCAGCATCGGCGTGCTGTCCCTGACGGAGAAACTGTCGACGGTCGGCGATGCCCTGAGCGCTGCGGACCAAGCCTGCTACCTGGCGAAGGACAATGGCCGCAATCGCGTTCAGTTCTACCGTCCGGACGACCAGGAGATGCGCGCCAGACATGGGGAGATGCGCTGGGTGGAAAGACTGAATCGCGCCATCGATCTCAATCAGTTCGCCCTCTTCGCGCAGGAAATCCGGCCGATCGGTGCCACGGGCGGCGGCGCCAACGGAGCGATCGAGGAGTCGCGCTTCGAAATTCTGATACGAATGATCGATGCGGACGGCACGCTGATCGCGCCCATGGCCTTCATACCCGCGGCTGAACGCTACGGCCTGATGCCGAAAGTCGACCGTTGGGTGATTGCCAATGCCTGCACGAATCTGGCGGCGCTGCGCGCGCGTCACGGCACCATCCCCACCTGCATGATCAATCTCTCCGGCGCTTCGGTGACCGATTCCGGGCTGGTCGATTTTGTGCGTTCGCAATTGGAGCAATCCGGATTGCCGAGGCACAGCATCGGCTTCGAGCTCACGGAGACCGCGGCAATCTCGAATTTGGCGAGCGCCTCCGAATTGATGCATCGGCTCCGGGAAATCGGCTGCCCCATGGCGCTCGACGACTTCGGCAGCGGAATGGCCTCATTCGCCTACCTGCGCGGCTTCCCGGTCGACTATTTGAAGATCGACGGCGAATTCGTGCAAGACATGACCAAAGATGCGGTCGACTACGAGATCGTGGAGGCGATCCACAATGTCGGCCGCGTCATGGGGATCAAGACCGTCGCGGAATCGGTGGAGGACGCCGACGTTCTGGCCGCGCTGTTGCTGGTGGGGGTCGATTTCGCGCAGGGCTACCACATCAGCCGGCCGATGCCAATGATGGACATTACGTATCAGAACTCCGGCGGGCGTTGCGCCGGGAATCCCTCCACCCCGATGCCAAGCCTGGCAAAGGCTGAGTGATTACTGCGCGTCGGGCACGCGCCGAGTCTTCAGCCAATCTTCGTAGGATTCTCCGCGCATGATCGCGTAGACCTGCATGTTCGTCAGGCGCAGCACACGCATGAGCTTCTCCAAGACGAAGAAGTTGACGCCGTAGCGGATGAAGCCCAGCCAATCGCGCGCCCGCACCAACGCTCTTTCCTCCTCGCTCAAGCCGGCGCTGGCATAGGCTTCCTCTTCATCACGAAGGAACTGCTCGCGATATTCGCTTTGCGCAAGGCGCCAGAAGAAGCGATTCAACCTCAGGCACTTGACGCTTTTCGAGAGGTCGAAAATATACGTGCCCGGGATATTCTCGACGCCGTCGAGTTGCGGGTTCATGAAGCGCGTGCCGATTCGTCTTCGAACAGCGCCACCGCCAATGCGGTCGAGGTGGCCAGGTAATAGTTGTGATGCAGCTTCGTCACCCGTTCCGACAAGGCGCCGCGCATCACCAGCCACATGATGACCTCGGCACCCTCCGCTCCTCCGAGCCGCACATAGTCCACATGCCGGAGCCGGGCCAATTGGGCGGGGTCGCGCTCGATCAATTCGAGGAACTGCATGTCCCAGTCGGTGTTGTTGAACCCCGTGCGTTCGCCGTGTACTTGGTGCGACAGGCCGCCCGTCCCGACCACCACGACCTTCAGATCCTCCGGGAAGGACTCGATGGCACGCCGCAGCGCCGCACCCAATTTGTAGCAGCGGGCGGCGGTCGGCAGCGGATATTGCAGGACGTTGACGACGATCGGAATGATGCAACCCGGCCAGTCCGGCTGCGGCGGCCACATGAGGGGCAGCGGCGAGAGGCAGCCGTGATCCACGGGCTTTTCCTGAAACACCGTCATGTCGAACTCGTCGTTCAGTAATTGATCGGTGATGTGCGCCGCGAGTGCGGGGTGCCCCTTCAGGGCCGGCAGCGGCCGCGGACCTGCGCCCTCATCCGCGATCGGGAAACCGGCGCTCACGCCAATGCCGAAAGTCGGATAGAGGTCGAAGAAGAACGTTGAGGCATGATCGTTATAGACCATCAGCAGCACATCCGGCTTGTGTTCGGCCAGCCAGGCGGCAACCGGCTTGTAGCCGTCGAACAGCGGCTTCCACGCCGGATGTTCCTGCTTACCCTTGTCGTAAGCCAGGCCGATGGTGGGTACATGTGAGGTACCGATACCGCCGATCACTCGCGCCATGCATTCCTCCCACCAATAAGCGTCAGAACTCTCCGTAACCGCGTGCCATCGCGGCCGCAAATATGGGCAGCAGCGCGAACAGCATCAATTCGATGTGCAAAAAGCGGCGCACCGACCGCACGGCCCGCATCGGCGGGCGCAGTGGCCGATTTTCGCCAACGGATGAACTCCAGAGTGGGCGGCACGGACAAGAGCCCAACGGCCGCGAAAGCACCGATCTTCGCCCAGAAGAAGGCGTTATGCGAATAGTAGGCCCATCCCTTCGCGGCAAACACAGCCGGGCAAAAGCCGAGCACCAGGACCGCGGTTGCCAGAATTCCATACCAAAGATCGATTCGCGCAATGCCCGCGGCCGCCACAGAGCTCAATCCGGGGCGGACGATCAGAAATTCAGCGAACAAAATCCCGAATATTCCGAAGATCAGAAGGTGGTGGCCGATGGCGAGGACGAGGTCGAGCATGACAAATTGTACACCGACGGACCGGCGCCCTGCTCTTGGTTGACCGCCGTTCCCTGCGAGGTGTCCTCCAATCGACGCCCGCGAGTCGGGGGACCGAGCCAAGCGACCATGATGAATCCGACCAGAAGCACTGAGTCACTGATGAAGAGCAGCAACGACTTGCCGACGGTGGTGAAGAACATGCCAAAGATGAGCAGCAAGGCAACCGCGCCGGCGCGACCCCAAGCCGATGCGATTCCCATCCCGGTTGCCCGCACTTCCGTGGGGTAGAGTTCCGGTGTGTAGGTGTAGATCGCCGTGCCTCCGAAGGCAAACGAACTCGTGGCCACCGCGCCGAATAGCATGAACTCCGCCGGTGTGCTCGCAAGCGAGAACAGTGTCGTGAACACAGCCGTGGCGCTGAATCCAAGCAGAATGGTCCATTTGCGGTCCAGCCACTCGACCGCGCGGCCCGCCAGGATGAAGGCGGGAATCATTCCGCTGTAGATGACGATGGAAAACTCGAACGATTTGACCATCGAATACCCTTCACTCGAGAGGATTGTCGGAATGAAGGTTTCAAAAGCGTACATCACGCCGTACTGGGCAAACCATGCGGTCCACAGCATGCAGGTGACGCGGCGATAGCGCGGGCTCATCAGTTGGTGCGGACGCACGGCGTGCCCCGTCCCATCCGCGCTTTTGCAAGCGCCGAAGCGCGGCGCCGGCAGCGGCCTGCCGCGCCGCCGACATCTCTGTAGATCACCCGGGTGTCGTTACGACCTACCGGGCGGCGCAGGCCATCGCTGTGCGCGACCAGCGCGGCGAGGCCGACACCGAGGAACTCCGTAAGGCCGTGGTTCATTACCGCACGCTCTTCGATGAACTACTCGAAGTCAAACCAACATCAACTGCGCGCCCATCCGCGCGTCCAACTCCGGTGCACTCATGAACACCTCTATAAACGACACGTCCATAAACGGTGAGCCTAGGAAGCACCCTGCGGCAAACAACGACCCGGCGCAAACCGGAAGCGAAGAGTCTGCGCTCGCCCCACTCTTTACCGAGGCCGCAGCCAAGGGGGTTCTGCGAACAACGCTCTGCCCTAGAGGAGGGACTCAATCAGTCGGACCGGTCATCCACTGAAAATCTGCGGCTGGCCCTGCGACGCTATCGATCCTTTTTCGAGCGGCTTCTCGCGATTTGACGAGGGCGGAGTCTTTCCAACGTTTCCGCGGAAACGTATATTTAGGACGATTCTCCATATACGTTATAGCTTATTGATTTCGTGGTTCCTGCGGCCTGGCCGATACTCACGCCGCGGCCTTCTCATAATGTCGCGTCATGGTTCGGGGCTGCGCTGAGCCACTAACTTGTCAAATTCCTCCAGCATATCCGACATACTCATCGCGGTTGCAAACTCTCTTACCCATCGACGAGCCTCGGAAATATCGACCTGCGGATGGGCCGCGAGAAGTCCGCGAATGTCCTCAATGTCTTTGGGTCTGCGAGCGATCGCCTTCATTACTAACAGATCTTCAACCCGCGGCAACCGCAACAGCAGACCGCCGACGTTATGCACGGCACTCTTTTCAACTGCCGCGCGCTCGAAACGCAGGCCGCCAAGCGTAACGTCTACGTCAATGCCGGATTTGAGGTGCTTTAGGAGAAGAACGCGGCTGCGACGAGCAAACTCCAGGGCTTCCCCAATGCGTGGAACGATCCCGTATCGAGCAGCTCTTTCAATGACATCGGCCCAGTCTGCGTCGGGAATAATCGCCAGCGCGTCGATGTCTTGAGTGAGCCGCGGGCGTCCGAGAGCCGACGCTGCGACCCCTCCGATGATCATCGCAGGAATGTGCGCCGCTTCGAGCCACTTCACCACATCCGCCAGTGCGGCCTGCAGCGATACCGGGACCGGATCAGCCACCCAGTGCCCGCCGCAGACGGGTCCATCTGTCCCTGACCTCAAGAACCTGTGCCTCGCGATCTCGCTCGTGTCCAAAAAGATGACGTGAGGCCATTAGGGCAGCGAGCTGCTGGAACTTGGTTTCCATTGTAGCCCGCCTAAGCTCTGCAGCTTCGACGTCACGGACCAGTTCCCAGCGCTTGAAATAGGCTCGTGCTTCCTCTGGAGTCATAGCGTTCATAACAAGCATCTTACTACGATCCTCTCCGCGCAGACCTAAATGGGGCATTTCTGCGCATCGCGTGGTAGTTCTTGGCCATGGCCGCGTCTTTGGAGTGAATTCTCATGAAACCAACCGCTGAATGGCGTTCGCGAAGCCTACCCATGGAGGCCAGGCCATCACTCTAAAAGTGGTGACTTGATCAACGAGAAGCAGCGCGAGCGCACAGAAGTAAGCTGGGTGGATTCTACGGCGAGTGGCAAGATCAGAGGCAAAACAGATCAAGAGAAACAGATCCATGAGTAGGACATCGATTACCAAGAGCTCGTGACTGATGTGGCCCTCCAGGAGGATCAATAGTCGAAGTATCGGCGCTCCAAGCAAGACGAGTGTCGCGGACAATAATAACCGCTTGTGCCACTCGGGTCGTTTTCTCACGTAGATGGCACTGCTGACGAGGATCGAAAGGATTACCTGGCCGTGGTCTTGCTGGCAAATGGCCGCGCGCCTGACGCGGAAGCTGCGTTGCAAATGCTGATCGCACAACACGCGGCGACCGACGCGTCGTGTATCGCGATGACCTACGCCTATCGGAACGAAAAGCAACTCGCGCTGCAATGGCTCGAGCAGGCCTATGCTCAAAGAGACGCAGGGCTTATGCAAATGGCGGGCGAGCCGTTACTCAAGAACATATCGGCCGAGCCACGATTTCATGCGATCTTGCGTGCCATGAATCTGCCGGATTAGCGACCGCGTGCCGAGGGTTCTCAGCAGCATGAGCAAACGTTTCCGCGGAAACGTTTATTCATTTCGATTCTCTATATACTCTGTAAAGTCTTGATTTATAAAGATAACATTGGGCGTCTTGCCACCACATCTGATTGTAAAGTGAAAAAACTTTTTCGCTGATTTCCAGGTCCCAAATCAGGCCCCCTTTTTGGGGTGGCTGTCGAGGAGCATTCGAGGGCGGCTGCGGACGGTCAAAACGCTGGTTTTACAGGGAATTGCCGCTCGATCCGACGCCTTGGCGGATCTCAGCGCAAGTCCTCGGATATGGGGGATTGGTGGGACGGCTGGGACTCGAACCCAGGACCAAAGCCTTAAAAGGGCCTTGCTCTACCAACTGAGCTACCGTCCCAATTCAGGCGCGCATGATAGCCGAACTGCGGCGCCGGTTCACCGCCAATGCATCAACCAATACACATCAACGATAGCGCGTGGGATCCGGGATGCGCGCGGCCTGAAGCCGGCCGCGCGCAAGCGGCAGGAATCGCATTGGCCGCAGGCGGCTCCATCCGCGCGTGCCTGGTAACACGACACGGTCATGCCGTAGTCGACGCCGAGTTCGCAGCCGGCGCGAATGATCTCCGCCTTGGACATGGCGATGAGCGGCGCCTGAATCCTGAAGGCACGCCCTCGACGCCGGCCTTGGTCGCGAGCCGCGCCAGGCTCTCGAATGCCTCGATGAATTCCGGCCGGCAGTCGGGATATCCGGAATAATCGACGGCGTTCACGCCGACGAAAATGTCGACCGCACCGACGACCTCGGCCCAGCCCAGAGCCAGCGACAGCAACAGGGTGTTGCGCGCCGGCACATAGGTCACCGGAATGCCGGCGGTCGGGTGATTCGGGAACCGCGACACTCGGATCGGTCAGCGCCGAGCCGCCGATGCCGGCGAGATCCACCCCCATGACCCGATGCTCTCGCGCGCCGAGATGCGCGGCAATTTGCCGTGCGGCGTCGAGTTCGGCGCTGTGGCGCTGGCCGTAATGCACGCTCAGCGCGTAGCACTCGAAGCCCTGCGCCGCGCGATGGCAAGCACCGTGGCCGAGTCGAGTCCGCCCGACAGCAGCACGATGGCGCGCTTGATGCGCGAATGAGGCAACGACGTCACTTGCCCGGCATGTCGCCCCACAGAACCTTGTGAAGCTGCATTTGAAATCGCACCGGCAGCCGGTCCGCCAGAATCCAGTCCGCCAGCTCCGTTGGCGAGACTTGCTTGTAGCTGGGCGAGAACAGTATCCGGCATCGCCCGGACAACCCGTGCTCGCCGCAAGAACGCCTTGCTCCAGTCGTAATCCTCGCGGGAGCAGATCACGAATTTCACCTGATCGCGCGGCGTCAGCAGCGCGAAATTCTCGATCCGGTTGCGCGCGGCTTCGCCGCGATCCCGGCGTCTTCACGTCCACCACCCGCGACACCCGAGCATCGACGGCGGCGATGTCCAGCGCGCCGCTGGTTTCGAGCGACACCTCGAAGCCGGCATCGCACAGGCGCTCGAGCAGCGTCAGGCAATTCGGCTGCGCCAGCGGCTCCCCGCCGGTCACGCAGACATGCTGCGCGTCGAAACCCGCGAACCGTCTCGACGATGCTGTCCAGACCGAGCCATTCGCCGGCATGAAATGCGTATTCGGTGTCGCAGTACTGGCAGCGCAGCGGACAGCCGGTCAGCCGCACGAACACCGTCGGAAAGCCGACCGCATCCGCCTCGCCCTGCAGCGAATGGAAAATTTCGTTGATGCGCAGCCGCTCGGACTTTCGTGTGCCGTGTCAGATCAATGTTGCTCGGCGGCCATTCTCTCGAGGCGCTGCTGCGCCAAATGGCCGGCCGGCGTATCGGAAAACTGTTTGGTCACTTGGGACAACGTGCCCTTGGCCGGCTCCCACTGCTTCAGTTCATACTCGCAAAAGCCGATCTTGAGCAGCGCGTCGGGACGCTTGCGCGATTGCGGATACTTGTCGACCACCCGCTGGAAGGCCGCCTGCGCCTCCGGGAACGACTTGTTGACGTAGTAGGCTTCGCCCAGCCAGTACTGCGCGTTGTCGGCCAGCTGACTGTTCGGATACGACGATCGAGAAACTTCTGAAGGCCGTGATGGCGCGGTCGTACTGGCTGTCCTTCAACAGTGCAAAGGCCGCCTGATAGGCGGCCTTGTCGTCGGATCCCGCCACCGCTGAATCGCCTCCGGCAACCGCGCCGGCATCGCCCGCTCCGGCCGCCGCAGCGCCGGCGACGGCGCCTGCAGCGGCGCCGGCCGCCTGCAGCGGCGCCGCGCCCCGGCTGTGCCGCGCCCTCCAGCTTCTTCATGCCGCTGATCGAGATCGGCGTACAGATCCCGCTGCTGCTTGCGGCTCGCTTCGAGGCTGTTGGTCAGCTAGATCGACGTCGTTGTGCATCGCGCGCAAGATCGCTGCGCAGCGCCTCGACCTGATTGGCGAAGCCGAGCAGGCTCTGGTTCGGACACCACCCGCTCGATGCGCGTCAGGCGCGTATCGAGATCATTCAGCTTGATCTGCACCGGATCCTCCTCCGGCGGCGTGGCGGCGCAACCCGCCAGTGCCAGCGCGGCGAGCCAGGCCGCTCCAGCCGAACGCAGCGCCGGATCTCACGGCGCGTAGACCAGTTCCACGCGCCGATTTTGCGCCCACGCCGCCTCGTCATCGCCTTCGACCGCGGGCCGCTCGGCGCCGAAGCTCACCGTGGTGAGCTGCGATTCCGCGACGCCTTGCAGCATCAGCGCGCGGCGCACCGCCTGCGCGCGGCGCTCGCCGAGGCCGATGTTGTATTCGCGCGTGCCGCGCTCGTCGGTGTTGCCCTCGAGCTTGAGCTTGAGGTCCGGGTGGCCGGTCAGGTTTCGCGCATGGGCCGTGATGACGTCGGCGAACTCGGGTTTGATGTCCGACTTGTCGAAATCGAAATAGATGACCTTGCGCGCCAATGCGCCGGTGGCATTCGCGCCGGTGCGCGTTACCGCCCTCGACACCCGACTCGCCGCCGAGCGGCGCTTCGATGAGGTCGACGCGCCCCTCGTCGCGTATTGGAGGACCCCGGAACCTGCGTCCCGGCGCTCGGCGGCTCAATCACATTGTGTTTCTTGGGGCAGCCCGCAAGCAGCGCCGCTCCGGCCAACAACAATGCGATCGACATGATTCTTTTCATACTTCTCTCCATCCAATTGACGTAACACTTAAGCCTACCGATGAACGCCTCATTTGTGTACTTTGTTTTGCCGCCGCCGCTCAGAACGGCGCCCACGCGGGCTCCTGCACCTCGCCCTCGCTCGAGACCAGTCGCTCCTGCACGCGGCCGTCGGCGCTGACCAGCGCCAGCACGCCGCGGCCGCGGTCGCGGCTCGCATAGATGATCTCCGCGCCGTTCGGCGCATAGCTCGGACTGACGTCGAAGTGCCCCTTGGTGAGCACTTGGACATCGCCGCGGCCGCGAAGATCCATGGTCGCTATGCGATACGCCCCGTCTTCCTGGGTGACGAAGGCGAGCTGCGACTCGTCGGGCGAGACTCGGGGGCGCGCGTTGTAGTTGCCCTGAAAAGTCAGGCGGCGGGGTTTGTCGCCGGTTTGAATTCCGACGCGATAGATTTGCGGCCCGCCGGCGCGGTCGGAAGTGAAATACAGGCTTTGCCCGTCCTTCGACCACTGCGGCTCGGTGTCGATGCCCGGATCGTCGGTGATGCGGGTCAGCGCCTGGGTGGTCAGGTCCAGGACGTAGACATCCAGGTTGCCGTCGCGCGTCGACAGGGTGAGCGCCAGCTTCTTGCCGTCCGGCGACCACGCCGGCGCCTGGTTCACGCCCGCCTGCGCCGACACCCGCCGCCGCTCGCCGGTCTTCAGCACCTGCACGTACACCGAGGGCAGGCGGTCCTCGAACGAGACGTAGGCCAGGTTCTGGCCGTCCGGCGACCAGGAGGGCGACATCAGCGGTTCGTTCGATTGCATGACGACATGCGGATTCTCCCCGTCCGCATCCGCTACGATGAGCCGGTAGGTCCTGTGCGGCAGCGTTCCCAGCACGGAAATATAGGCGATGCGGGTCGCGAAGGCGCCGCGTATGCCGAGGATCTTCTCGAACACCATGTCCGCGACCTGATGGCTCGCGAGCCGCAATCCGGGCTTGTTGGCGCTGATCTGATAGCCCAGCAGGCGCTGCCGGGTGAGCACGTTGTAGAGTTCGAACGTGATGTCGTAGCGATCCGGGGCCGTCGGCTGCACCTGGCCGACCACGATGTAGTCGTTGCTGAGCCGGCGCCAGTCGTCGAAGGAGATCCCGGCGCCGGTGTGCGGCTGCTCGATCATGTCCTTGCGGTCCATGGTCTTGAAGCGTCCGCTGCGCGCCAGATCGTCGCTCACGAGCTGCGCGACGTCGAATGATGCGGCGGCCGCCTCCGGCGAGCTGAACGGCACGATCGCGATGGGAATGGCATCGTCCTGTCCCTTGGTCACCTCGACGACGAGATCCGCCCAGCTCTGCCCACAGAACAGCAGCAGGGCGAGCAAACTGAGGCATGACAATTGTTATTCATCGGGCTTGAACCTAATGACCAAGTGTCTTTCGAACAAGGCCGGATCCGGAGGATCCGGCAGGGGCGATGCACGATACACCGCATTCTCGATCGATTGGCGCACGGCCGCGTCGCCGTTGCATTGCGTGACATGCGCGCTGGTCACCTCGCCGCCCGGGACCTGCGTGACCTCGACCTGACAATCGATGCCGACGCGGGCCGAGGGCGGCTTGATCCACGCAGTCTGGATTCTATTGCGTAGTCTGGCGATATAACTGTCGCGCATCGGACCGGATTCGACGGCGCTGCGATGTTCCTCGTCGGCCAATTGCTGGCGCAACTCCGCCTCGCGATCCTGGCGGGCGCGCTCGTCGGCGGCGCGCTTGGCGTCGGCGACTTGCTTGGCCTCCGCCGCTTGCCTGGCGTCCGCGGCCTGCTTGGCCTCGGCAGCCTTAGCCGCTGCGGCGTTGGCATCGGCCGCGCGTTTTGCCTGCGCCGCAGGTCGGCCTCCGCCGCGCGGCGCGCTTGCGCGGCCTTCTGTGCCTCGGCTTTCTGGGCGTCCGCAGTGCGCTGTTGTTCCGCTGCCTTGGCCTCTTCTGCCGCCTTGGCCTCTTCTGCCGCCTTCGGCGTCTTCTGCCGCCTTGGCTTCTTGCGCCGCCTTGGCCTCATCCGCCGCCTTCGCCTCATCCGCGGCCTTGGCGGCTGCCGCCGCCTTCGCTTCCTCTGCAGCGCGCGCACGTGCCGCCTCTTGCTCGGCGCGTTCCCGCACGGCATGCACGACCTGCGAACTCACGACCGTGGCATCGATGGGCAACGGCTGCACGCTGGGTGGCTTCCGATAGACGGAAATCAGCGCCGCGACCACCAGCGCCGCCACCAGCAGTCCGTGCAGCAACACGGACAAGATGACCGCCCAGGAATGTTCACGCAAGAACTCGCGCATTCAACCTGAACCGCCGCCGGCCCGACCGGGCTGCCCGCGTGCGGCCGGCCGCTCCGGATCCGTCAGAAATCCGACCTTGGTCGCGCCGGCATGCTGCAGCAACACCATGGCGCGCACCAGCGTGCCGTAGGGCACGGTGGTATCGGCTTTGACGAGCACCGGAGTCTGGGGATCGCGCCGCAGGAGCGCCGACGTGCGGGCGCTCACGGTCGCTTCTGAGGCGGGCTTGTCGGGATTCGGGCCGAAATTGACGTACAGGCGCGCTCGAGCATCGATGGTCACGATCAGCGGTTCGTGCTTCGCCAGAAACTCGGGGTCGATGGGCTTCGCGCCGGCCTTCGGCAGATCGACCTTGACCCCCTCTTTGAGCAGTGGCGCCGTGATCATGAAAATGATCAGCAGCACCAGCATCACGTCGATGTAGGGCACGACGTTGATCTCTCCCATCAATTTGCGGCGACGAACCTGTGCGGGCATCGGGGGGGCTACGCTGTCGCCGCACGGGACGGGCCGTGGCGCTGCAGAATCGTGGAGAACTCTTCGACGAAGGTGTCGAAGCGCAGTTCCAGACGGCTCACCTGATCGGCGAACCGGTTGTAGGCCACCACCGCGGGAATCGCCGCGAACAGTCCGATGGCGGTCGTAATCAGCGCCTCGGCGATGCCCGGCGCCACCGCCGCCAGGGTCGCCTGCTGCACGTTGCCGAGATTGTGGAAGGCGCTCATGATCCCCCACACGGTGCCGAACAGGCCCACGTAAGGGCTGGTGGATCCGACCGTGGCCAGCGTCGCGAGATTTCGCTCCAGACGGTCGATTTCACGCATCTGCGCGACCCGCATCGCGCGGCGCGCGCCCTCGAGCAACAGATCCGTCGGCGTACCCAGTTGCCGCAGCCGGCTGAATTCCCCGAATCCGGACTCGAAGATGCTCTGCACGCCCGTGCCCGCGCGCCCCTTGGTCTCGATGCTGCGGTAAAGCGCGGTCAAGTCGCCGCCCGACCAGAACGCCGTCTCGAATTGATCGGCCTGGCGCCGCGAGTGCGAGATGACGCGGCCCTTCTTGAAAATGATGGCCCACGACGCCACCGAGGCGAACATGAGCAGCAGCATCACCGCCTGAACGATGGGGCTCGCGTCGAGCACCAGAGTCCAGACCGATAAGTCATTGCCCATTGCGCCACTCCACGAATAAATCCTTGGGGATCGGCCGCGGCTTCAGCGTGCCGGAATCGAGACAGGCAACGCGGGTGCTCGCGTCGATGAGTTGCGCGTCGCCGCGCATGATCGTTTGCTTGAATGTGATTGTCGCACCGCTCAGCCGCGTCAGTTCGGCGGTGACGATAATTTCATCATTGAGGACGGCAGGACGGAGAAAATCCACCGTCACGCTGACCACCGCAAACTGCAGCCCGCGTTCGGCACGCAGACGCAGTTGATCGATCCCGAGCGCCCGCAGCCAATCCGTCCGGCAACGCTCCATGAACTTCAGATAATTGGCGTAGTACACCACGCCGCCCGCGTCCGTGTCCTCCCAGTAGACTCTGCTGAGGATTTGGTACCGCGGAGGAACCGACGAGCCGGATGGCGGCGCCATTAGGTGGCGTCCCTGAACAGCGGCAGATTCAGGTCGCGCTCCATCGCCGGCGCAGCGAGCCCGAAATGCAGGTAGGCGTTGCGCGTCGCGACACGGCCGCGCGCGGTGCGCATCAGAAATCCCTGCTGAATCAGAAAGGGCTCGATGACGTCCTCGATCGTGCCGCGCTCCTCGCTCATGGCCGCGGCCAGGCTGTCGACGCCAACCGGTCCGCCCTCGAATTTTTCGATCACGGTCAACAGAAGCTTCCGGTCCAGCATGTCGAAACCCTGCGGATCGACTTCCAGCATGTCGAGCGCGGCGATCGCGACCTCCGCGCTGATGAGCCCGGCGGCCTTCACCTCGGCGAAGTCGCGCACCCGGCGCAGCAGCCGGTTGGCGATGCGCGGCGTGCCGCGCGAGCGTTCGGCGATCCGATGAGCGCCTTCGGTCTGCAGCTGCAATTTGAGAATCGACGCGCTGCGCGTGACGATCTTCATCAGGTCCTCGGT
Organism: uncultured Gammaproteobacteria bacterium; assembly: GCA_963811115.1. Taxonomy (GTDB): domain Bacteria; phylum Pseudomonadota; class Gammaproteobacteria; order Steroidobacterales; family Steroidobacteraceae; genus Bog-1198. The sequence continues at coordinate 694,200 of CAWEQB010000010.1, read as the reverse complement.
CGAATAGAACTCCAATCTCTGCACGATGCCGAAGCGGTCGCGCAACGGCGAGGTTAGAAGCCCGGCCCGGGTGGTGGCGCCCACCAAGGTGAACGGCGGCAGGTCGAGCTTGATGGATCTGGCGCCCGGGCCTTCGCCGATCATCAGATCGAGTTGCGAATCCTCCATCGCCGGGTACAGCACCTCCTCGACCACCGGGCTCAATCGATGGATTTCATCCACGAACAGCACGTCGCGCGGCTCGAGATTGGTGAGCAGTGCTGCCAGGTCGCCGGGGCGTTCGAGCACGGGACCGGACGTCTGACGCAAATTGACCTTGAGTTCGTTGGCGATGATGTTCGCCAACGTGGTCTTGCCGAGCCCCGGAGGACCGAAAATCAGCACGTGATCCAAGGCCTCGCCGCGGTTGCGCGCCGCCTGAATGAAGATGTCCATTTGGGTCTTGACCTTCGACTGCCCCACGTACTCGGCGAGGCTTTTCGGCCGCACGGCGCGATCCAGCACTTCGTCCTCCCGCTTGGCGGGTCCCGCGATGATGCGATCCTGTTCGATGCCCATGATGACTGGGAGCCTGTCTAATCACGCCTTGGCTGCCGATTTCAATGCGCGGCGGATGATCTCAGTGGTCGCAAGATCCGGTTCGTCCACCGCCTTCAAGAGCCGCATCACCTCCGGGGGTTTATAGCCCAGGGCGATGAGCGCACTGAAGGCTTCGCTCTGCGGAGTCGCGGCGACACCCACCGTCGCCGGACTTCCGCCGGCCGCCGGCATCGACAGTTTCTTCACGCTATCGCGCATCTCGATGATCACGCGCTCCGCGGTCTTGCGGCCGATGCCCGGAATGCGGGTGAGCATGGCGACATCCTCCGCTTCGATGGTGCGCAGGAAATCCTCGACGCTTGCGCCCGACAGGATGCCGAGCGCGATCTTCGGCCCCACCCCGGACACCTTCAGCAGGCCGCGAAACAGCCGCCGCTCGCCATCGGTGCCGAATGCATACAAAATATGAGCGTCTTCGCGGACCACCAAATGCGTGAACAGCGCAACGGGCTCCCCCACGGCCGGCAGCCCGTAGAAGGTCGACATCGGCGCCTCCATTTCATAGCCGACCCCGTTCACGTCGACCATGAGCATGGGCGGTTGCTTGACCGCCAAGCGGCCCTTGAGAAACCCGATCACGCGCGCACCGCTGCGCGCAGCACCGATAGCCGCACCCGGCCCCGCAGGGCATGACACACCGCGGCAGCCAGAGCGTCGGCGGCATCGGCCGATATCCGGCCGTCGAGCTTGAGAATGCTTTTCATCATGAGCTGAACTTGCGCCTTTTCCGCACTCCCCGACCCCACCACCGCCTGCTTGATTTGCCGCGTCGCATATTCGAACACTTCCGCATTCGCATCCGCGATTCCGCAGATGGCGGCGCCGCGAGCCTGCCCCAATTTCAACGCGCTGTCCGGGTTGCGATTGACGAAAACGCGTTCAATGGCGATTTCCTGGGGGCGGTACTCGGCGACGATGCTGCGGACGCAGCGAAATATCTCGCACAGGCGATCGGCGAATTCGCCCTTGTCGGTGCGGATCACTCCGCTCACCACATAGGTCAATCGCGGGCCCACGGCATCCAGGATGCCGAATCCCGTGCGTTGGGAGCCGGGATCGATGCCCAGCACGCGCACGCTTGCATTCTTCGGATCCGCCATTGGCGGGTATGATACCGGCAATAGGCGCTTAAACCCACCGGCAAGATCAGCGCGAATCAAATGGAAACAAGGATCCCAACCCGGGTCGCGTCGAGCGAGCGGCTGCAGGCGGCGTTTGCCACGCTGCGCGCGCTCGACCTGCCTGAGAGCGCCGCAGAACTGGTGCGCGCCGGCCTGGACATCGCGGAGATCGTGCGCACTCTCGATGCCGACGACGACGTGGTGATCGCGGCCATGGTGCAGCCGCTTCTTGATGCCAAGCTCCTGGACTCCGCCTCCGCCGAGAAGCAATTCGGCGCGGACGCGACGCGCCTGGCGCTATCTTTGCGCCAATTGGGGGAATTCGGACTCAGCACCGATTGGCGGCCCGAACAAGGCCTCGAGCCGGGACAGGCCGAGAGCCTGCGCAAGATGCTGCTGGCCGTGATCGGCGACGTACGGTTGGTGGTGGTGCGCCTCGCCGGGCAGTTGCAGAAAATGCGCTCCGCAAAATCTCTCGATCCGGTGCTGCAGCGTAAGCTTGCGACGGAAACCCGCGAGGTCTATGCGCCTCTGGCCAACCGGCTGGGCGTGTGGCAATTGAAGTGGGAACTGGAGGACCTGGCCTTCCGGTACCTGCAACCGGCCGACTACAAGCGCATCGCCGCCGCTCTCAAGACGCGGCGCTCCGAGCGCGAGCGTTACATGGAGGAATTGCAGTCGCTGCTGCAGAGCGAGTTGCGCCGCGCCGGGGTCGAGGCAGTCATCGAAGGGCGGCCGAAGCACATCTACAGCATCTGGCGCAAGATGCAGGCCAAGCATCTGGCATTCGAGCAACTCATGGATGTCCGCGCCGCGCGCGTGCTCGTCGATACCGTTGCCGAATGCTATGCGGCGCTCGGCGTGGTGCACTCTCTGTGGCAGTTCATTGCGGGGGAGTTCGACGACTACATTGCCACGCCGAAGGACAATCTGTACCGCTCCATACACACGGCAGTCATCGGTCCGGGAACGCAGGCGGTGGAAATTCAGATCCGCACGCACGAAATGCACGCCAATTCCGAGCGTGGCGTGGCGGCGCACTGGCGCTACAAGGAGGGAGGCCGCGTCGACCAGGCCTACGAACGCAAGATCAACCAGCTGCGCTCCCTTTTGTCGCCGGCCGAGGGCGGCGACACGCCGCGGGATTTTCTCGATCGCATGCGCGTTGATCTTTTTCAGGACCGCATCTACGTGGTGTCGCCCAAGGGCGAAATCGTCGATGTACCCGTGGGCGGGACGCCTTTGGATTTCGCCTACCAGGTGCATACCGACCTGGGCCATCGCACGCGCGGCGCCAAGGTCAACGGCCGCATGGTGGCGCTCGACTACCGGCTCAAGAACAGCGAGACGGTGGAGATCATCACCGCCAAGACGCCGCACCCGTCGCGCGATTGGCTGTCGCCTCAGTCGGGCTTTCTCGCGAGTCCACGGCATCGAAACAAGGTCCGCGCCTGGTTCCGCAAGCAAAACGAAACCCAAAACAAAGCCGAGGGACGTGCCTTGTTCGATCGGGAGATCCAGCGCTTGGGGGTGGGCAGCCCGCCCATCCCGGAACTCTTGAACGAACTGAAGCTCGCGAGCACGGAAATATTGCACGAGGCCTTGGGACTGGGCGAAGTGAGCCCCGCGCAGGTCGCGGGGGCCATCCAGCGAATTCTGCATGCGCGTGAAGGCCGGCCCGAGCATGCCATCCGCCCGCGAACCACGCCGGCCGTGCGCGAACCGGACATCGAGGTTCAGGGCATCGGCGATTTGCTGTCGACCTATGCCCGCTGCTGCAAGCCCGTGCCGCCGGAGCCCATCGTCGGCTACATCACGGTGGGCAGAGGCGTCAGCATCCATGCGCAGTCGTGTGCCAATCTGGCCCGCCTCAGCCACAAATCCCCTGCTCGCGTGCTGGCCGTCGCCTGGGGCAAATTGGCATCGCGGGAATTCCCGGTGGAGATCGAAGTTCAGGCATTCGATCGCCGCGGGCTGGTGCGCGACGTCAGCGCCGCGCTGGCGGACGACAAGATCAGCATCCTCGGCATGAATACGGTCACCGACAAACGCGACAATGTCGCTCACATGGCGATCAAGATCTCGATCACGGGATTGCAGCAGCTGTCGCAGGTGCTGGGGCGCATCGCGCAATTGGCCAACGTCATCAGCGCGCGGCGGAAGAAATGACCGCCCGGGGATACTCGTTCTAAACGAGGTATTCCAGTATCTCGCCGTTGGCGAGCGATATTCCAGTCAATGCCAGAATGAAGGCCCAGTGACTGACCAAAAGCGTCGTCGCACTATCGTCGCGATCCGCCATGAGCGTGCGGAACGCATCGGCACGGAGGGCTGTCTGTTCCGCGGTTTCCGCGCCCTCGTGCCACCACCTGGCGGGCAGGTGGCGAAAATCATGATTCGGAAAGCGGCTTGCAAGCACGTCGGGCGCACTGCCGATATCGCAGGCATAGGCGGCCTGCTCGCGGACCTCCTGCATGATTGCAACCGGCACCTGGTGAATCGCCAGCACCGGCTGGGCGGTCTGCAGGGCGCGCGTGTAGGGCGAAATGATGACATGGGTCAGCACCCGGGCCGACAGGCGCGCTGCGGCCGCCGCTGCCTGCTCCAAGCCCAGCGGCGTCAATTCCGGGTCTTCGATCCCCGGATCCACCCGGGTGGCGTTGAAATGCAGATTGAAATAACTCTGCCCATGGCGCAGCAAGAACATTGGGAGGAGCCTGTCTGAGTATCTCTAGCGGTTGATGCCGTCGATGGCCTTCTTATCCACCGCCAAAGCGGCCTCGTGGATTGCTTCCGACAAGGTTGGATGCGCGTGGATGGTGCGCTGGATGTCTTCGGTGCTCGCCGAATATTCCATCGCGAGCACCGCCTCGCCGATCAACTCGCCCGCCATCGGTCCGATCACGTGAATGCCGAGAATCTCATCATCGTCCTTGGCGGAGACGATCTTCGCCAGGCCCTGCGCGGCCTCCATGGCCCGTGCACGCCCGCTTGCCGAAAAAGGAAAGGTGCCCACTTTGTAGGGCCGGCCGCTCGCCTTGACCTGTTCTTCGGTTTGCCCGACCCAGGCCATTTCCGGGGCAGTGTAGATCACCGAGGGAATGACCTTGTAGTTGACCTCGGCGAAATGGCCGGCGATCAAATCGGCGACCATGACGCCCTCTTCCTTGCCTTTGTGCGCCAGCATGAGCCCGCGCACCGCATCGCCGACCGCCCACACATTGGGCACGCCGGTGCGGCAATGATCGTCGACTTGGATGAAGCCGCGCTCGTCCAGCCGCACGCCCGTGCCTTCCGCGAGCAAACCCTCCGTGAACGGCTTGCGCCCCACCGCGACCACCAGCTTATCGACCTGCAGCGTGTGTTCGCCCTGCGCGTCGGTATAGACCACATTCACCGCGCCGCCGGCCACGGTCGCGCCGGAGACCTTGGCGCCCAACTTGATGTCGAGGCCCTGTTTTTTGAAATGCCGCTGAGCTTCCTTGGCGATGGCGCCATCCGCTATCGGCAGGAACTGTTCCATGGCCTCGAGTACCGTGACCTCGCTCCCAAGGCGGCGCCACACGCTGCCGAGCTCCAGGCCGATCACCCCGGCACCGATCACGCCGAGCCGTGCGGGCACGGCATCGAATTCAAGGGCATTCCACGAATCGACGATGTATTTGCCATCGTGCGGCACGTTCTTGAGCCGCACCGGCACCGACCCCGACGCCAGCACCACATGCTTGGCTTCCAAGGTTTTCTCCGCGCCGTCTGCGCCGGTCACCAGGACTTTGTTGCCCGGCAGGAGCCGCCCGTGGCCTTGGATGCCGACGACGCCGTTCGCCTTGAACAACGCAGTGATGCCGCCGGTCATGGCCTTGACGATGGATCCCCGGCGCTTCTGCATCGCGGCCAGATCGAGCTTCAGATCGCCGATCTTGATGCCGTGGACGGAAAACTCGTCCTTGGCGCGCTGATAGAGCTCCGAGGACTCGAGCAATGCCTTGGAGGGAATGCAGCCTGCATTCAGGCAGGTTCCGCCGAAGGCATAATTGCCGTCGCCGTTCTTCCACTCGTCGACGCAGGCCACTTTGAGCTTGTTCTGCGCGGCCCGGATCGCCGCCGGATAACCCGCCGGGCCGGCGCCGATGACGACGACATCGTAGGTCTCGCTCATATGCCGAGCACCATGCGCGCAGGATCTTCCAAAGCCTGCTTGACCGTGACCAGGAACTGCACCGCCTCGCGGCCGTCGATGATGCGGTGATCATAGGTCAGCGCCACGTACATCATGGGGCGCACCACGACTTCACCGTCGATCACCACGGGGCGATCCTGAATCTTGTGCATGCCGAGAATCGCACTTTGCGGAGAATTGACAATGGGCGTCGACAACAGCGAACCGAACACTCCGCCGTTGGTGATGGTGAACGTGCCGCCCGTGAGTTCCTCCATGGTGATGGATCCCGCCCGGGCACGTCCGGCGAAATTGGCGATCGACTTCTCGATGTCGGCAAAGCTCTGCAAGTCGGCATCGCGCAACACCGGCACGATCAAGCCGCGATCGGTGGAAACGGCGACGCCGATATCGAAGTAGTCGTGATACACGATGTCGTTGCCCTCGACCGAGGCATTGACCGAGGGAAACTTCCTGAGCGCTTCGACGCACGCCTTGGTGAAGAACGACATGAAACCGAGTTTGACGCCGTGCTGCTTTTCGAATTGCTCCTTGTAGCGCGCCCGCAGGTCGTTCACGGCCTTCAAGTCCACTTCGTTGAACGAGGTCAGCAGCGCCTGCGTGGCCTGGGCCTGAATCATGCGCTCGGCGATCCGCGCCCGGAGCCGCGTCATCGGCACGCGCTGCTCGGCCCGCGCGCCCCGCACGTTCTGGGCGGGCGGCATGGCCGGGGCCTTCGGCGCCGCCGGGACACCGGGCGCCGGCGCGGCCTCCTTGGCCGAGAGATAGTTCACCACGTCGGACTTCGAGACCCGCCCGTCGCGGCCCGACCCGGTCACGGCTTTCGGGTCCACCTTGTTTTCCTCGACCACGCGTTTCGCAGCCGGACTCAGTTTCGCCGCGGTTGCCGTGCCGCCGGAGCTCGCCATGATGGGGGGCGCGCTCGCGCCGGGCACGGCGGCGGCCGCGGCGCCCTCCTCGATGACGGCCAATACCTGGCCGCTGGTCACCTTGGCGCCATCCTGGAGCTTGATTTCACTGATCACCCCGGCCATGGGAGCCGGGACCTCCAGGACCACCTTGTCGGTCTCCAAGTCGACGAGATTTTCATCGCGCACCACGGCATCGCCGGGCTTCTTGTGCCATGAGACGAGCGTCGCATCAGCCACCGACTCGGGCAGCTGCGGCACGCGAACTTCGATTGTCATGAACCCGTCCTAGTTTGAGCCGCCGGGAGGCGCATCGTTTGTCGAGAAGATTCTTCCGGCGGTTCACCCTGCAGCGCCGCCGCGACCAGATTTTTTTGTTGCTGTTCGTGCAGCGCCGAGATGCCGGTCGCGGGTGCTGCCGCGCCGGCGCGGCCCGCGTACAAAAGCTCGTGCTGCGGTCCCAGCTTTGACTGCAGCCGGTGGCGGATCTGATACCAGCTGCCCTGGTTTTGCGGCTCTTCCTGGCACCAGACGATTTCGCGGGCGTTCGAATATTTGCCGAGAATGGACTGGTATTCCTCCGAAGGAAACGGGTAGAGCTGTTCGATGCGAACCACCGCGACCGCGTCCGCCTTGGCTTCGCGCCGCGACTTCAATAAATCGAAGTACACCTTGCCGCTGCACAGCACGACCCGGGTCACCGCCGACGGGTTGAGATCGTCGATGTCGTCGATAATCGGGTAGAAACCGCCGGTGCCCAGCTCCTCGAGCCGCGACACCGACAAGGGGTGCCGCAGCAGACTCTTCGGCGTCATCACGATGAGAGGTTTGCGCAGCGGCCGCACCATTTGCCGGCGCAGCATGTGGAACATCTGGGCGGGAGTCGACGGCACGCACACCTGCATGTTGTACTCGGCGCAGAGCTGCAGAAAACGCTCCAGACGCGCCGAAGAATGCTCGGGGCCCTGACCTTCGTAGCCGTGCGGCAGGAACAAGGTGATGCCGGACAGGCGGCCCCATTTGGCTTCGCCCGAGCTGATGAACTGATCGATGATGACCTGTGCGCCGTTGCAGAAGTCGCCGAATTGACCTTCCCAAATCGTCAAGCAATGCGGTTCGGTGGTCGAATATCCATATTCGAAGCCCATGACCGCCTCTTCCGACAACACCGAGTCGGTCACCGTGAAGGCCGGCTGATTGGTCGCCAGGTGCTGCAACGGCACGTAGCGGCGGCCGGTGGTCTGATCGTGCAGCACCGCATGGCGATGAAAGAACGTGCCGCGGCCGCTGTCCTGTCCGGTGAGGCGCACCGAATATCCATCCTGGACCAGGGTGGCGTAAGCCAGGTTCTCGGCGGCGCCCCAATCAAGCGCCAGATCCCCGCCCACCATTCTTTCGCGGGCCTGCATGACGGCGAGAACGCGGGGATGCAGAACCCAATCCGACGGATACGAGGTGATCGCCTTTCCCAGTGCGCGCAATCGTCCCATGTCGACCGCGGTCTTCACCGGTTCCGACCAATCCGCGTTCAGGTACTCGGTCCAATCCACCGTGTACTTATTGCCGATGAGGCCGAGCGCGGCGCGGGCCTGCGGCTTGCCCTCGTCCAGGCCGTTGCGATACTGCTCCAGCATGGCGGCGGCCTCGGCAGCCGGGAGCACGCCCTCGGCAGCCAGCTTGTCCGCGTACAGTTGGCGCGCCGTCGGCTTCTTGCGAATGACCTGGTACATGAGCGGCTGGGTGGCCGCGGGCTCGTCGCCTTCGTTGTGCCCGTGGCGCCGGTAGCACACCAGGTCGATCACAACGTCCTTGTGAAATTTCATGCGGTACTCGAGCGCAAATCGCGCCACGAAACACACCGCCTCGGGATCGTCGGCATTGACGTGGAATATCGGCGCTTCGACCATCTTCGCCACATCGGAACAATAGAGAGTGGAGCGTGCGTCGCGCGGATCGCTGGTGGTGAATCCCACCTGGTTGTTGATGATGACGTGCACCGAACCGCCGGTATAGAAGCCGCGCGCCTGCGACAGCTGCAAGGTCTCCATGATGACGCCTTGTCCGGCAAACGCGGCGTCGCCGTGAATCTGAACCGGCAGGACCTTGTCGCCGGGCACATCGCGGCGCCGCTCCTGGCGCGCGCGCACCGAGCCTTCGACCACCGCGTTCACCACTTCCAGGTGCGAAGGATTGAATGCCAGCGCGACGTGCACATTGCCCGATGGGGTCTTCAAATCGGAGGAAAATCCCTTGTGGTATTTGACGTCGCCCGAGCCGCGCAGCTTCGCCAAATCGTACTGACCTTCGAACTCGCTGAACAAATCCTTGGGGGCCTTGCCCAGCAGGTTCACCAGCACATTGAGGCGGCCGCGATGCGCCATGCCAATGATGGTCTCCTCGACGCCGAGCTTGCCGCCCTGTTGGACCAGATCGTCGAGCAAGGGGATCAGGCTGTCGCCGCCCTCCAGCGAGAATCGCTTCTGCCCCACGTACTTGGTGTGCAGGTAGCGCTCCAAGCCCTCCGCGGCGGTCAGCTGCCAGAGAATATTTTTCTTTTCGTCGAGGCTGAAGCGGCGCTGCAGGCGGGCCACCTGGAAGCTATCCTGCAGCCACAGCCGCTCGTCGGTGGTCGAAACATGCGCGAACTCGGCGCCGATGGTGCCGGTATAGATGAATTTCAAGTCCGCCAGAATGTCTTTGAGCTTGGCCCGCTCGGGGAGCGCCTGATTGCGGCTGCCGGTAAAGAACTCGCTGTTCAAATCGGCGTCCGAGAGCCCGAGATACTCCAGATCGAGCACATAGGGCTTGGCGCGCTGCTGCAGGCCGAGCGGATCCAGATTGGCGGCCAGGTGGCCGCGATTCGCGTAGATTTGAATGAGGCGCGAGACCGCGCCCTGCTTGGCACTTGCTCCGCCGGATTCGCTGCTCTGGCCGATCGGCAGCGGAAATCGCTGGCGCGCCGCCAGGCGCGCGCGAATCGGCGAGTGTGCGGTCTCGCGGGCGCTGCCCTGTTTCAGCCGGCCAAAGTATTCCGCCCAAGTCGGATCCACCGCATTGGGATCCTTCAAGAACTGCTCGTAGAGATCCTCGATGAAGTCGGCATTGCCGCCGGAGAGCGCCGTGGTGGCTAGTTGGTCGGCGAGTGATTGACTCATGGTGCTTGAAAGGCAAAAACCTCAAGTACATCAATATGATGGGTAATGGGGCGGGCTCGAGAACCAAGCGCTAGTTTAGCCGAAGGCGGCACAATATGGAATGTGACGGCGTCCGGCAGAATTACAAGATGGACAGTGCCAAGGGGCTCTTCAGCAGCCAAATTTCGTAGCCGATGAGGCTCGTGTAGGCGATCAACACCCCGTACAGAACCCAGTTGACGGGCAGCACTCGCATGAATCGATAGCGCGCCAGAACCACCATGAAAATGATGCTGGCGCTGGTCATGCCCAATTTCAGCGCGGCAAACATCGCCACGTCCCGGTAGATGAGGCCCGCCATGAAGGGGTTCACTTCGGCGGCGCCCTGCTGCAGCAGAATCAGCGTCAAGAACGCATCCGCCACGCTCAGCAGCAATATGCCGAGCGCCACCGCGAGCAAGTGTGCCGAGTACCAATCGAGAGAATGAAAGCTCGAGTCCCCGAGACGCCGCGGCGGCGTTCGGCGGCGGGGCTTGAAGCTGCCATAGAACACCGACCAGAAGGCCCGGCGGCGGCGCTCTGTGCTGCGTCGTTCGTGGATTGCGCGGGATTCAGGGGGAGCGGCCTGCATTGATTGCACTATTGCGACATGCCGGCTTGTCGGCAAGCGCGATGCGTCATAATGCGCTCCGGCCGCCGATTATATTTTTACGAGGCGGTCACCAGCCGGGCCACGAATTCGTTGACCGGCATCGCAGCCAGCGTGCTCCGATCGGCGAACATGGCGTTGATCGATTCGGCTTGCCTCGGGCTGAAATGCGCCGCGACGCTGGCCTCGAACTTCTTGACCAGCACCGGCATGCCTTCCGCGCGGCGCTTGCGGTGGCCGATGGGAAAATCGACCTGCACGCGCTCGCTCGCCGAGCCGTCCGCGAAGAACACCTGCACGGCGTTGCCGATGTAGCGCTTGCTCGCGTCGTAGTACTCCTGCGTGAATGTCGTGTTCTCCCTGACCTGCATCTTGGCCCGCAGCGCATCGACCCGGGGATCATGGGCAACGCGGTCCTCGTAATCCGCCGCGTTGAGTCTGCCGAAGAGCAGCGGAATGGCGACCATGTACTGGATGCAGTGATCGCGATCGGCGGGATTCGCGAGCGGTCCGGTCTTGTCGATGATGCGAACCCCGGGTTCCTGGGTCTCGATGACGATCCGTTCAATCCCGTCGATTTTGGGCAAAATCCGCTCATGCAGGGTCATCGCCGCTTCGACCGCGGTTTGCGCATGGAACTCCGCCGGATAGGAGATTTTGAACAGGACGTTTTCCATCACGTAGCTGCCGAACGCCTGCGGCAGGGACAACGATTTTCCCTTGAACAACACGTCTTGAAAGCCCCAGGTCTTGGCCGACAGCGCCGAGGGATATCCCATCTCGTCCTTGAGGGCGAACAACGCGTGGCGCACGGCGCGGCTGGTCGCGTCCCCGGCCGCCCAGCTCTTGCGCGAACCCGTGTTGGGTGCATGCCGGTAGGTGCGCAGCGCGCCGCCGTCGATCCAGGCGTTCGATACGGCATTGATGACCTGATCGCGCGAGCCGCCGAGCATGACGGTCGCCACGGCCGTGGACGCGACGCGAACCAGAAGCACATGATCCAGCCCGACGCGATTGAAGCTGTTCTCGAGGGCCAGAATCCCCTGGATTTCATGCGCCTTGATCATGGCCGTGAGCACATCGCGCACGGCGATGGGCTTGCCGCCGCGCGACAGGTAGTCGGCGACCGCGAGGATTGCACCCAAATTGTCGGAAGGGTGTCCCCATTCCGCGGCCAGCCATGTGTCGTTGAAATCGAGCCAGCGGATCATGGCGCCGATGTTGAAGGCCGCGTTGATTGGGTCCAGCTCGTAAGCGGTACCGGGAACACGCGCGCCGTTGGAGAGGGTGGCCCCCGGCACCACCGGCCCCATCAGTTTGGTGCAGGCCGGATACTTCAGGGCCTGAAAGCCGCACGCCAGCGTGTCCATGAGGCAGTAGGCGGCGGTCTCATAGGCAACGCTGCTGTTGATTTCGAAACGCAATGCGTAGTCCGCAATCGCGGTCAGGATGGAGTCCGGTGCAGGACGCTCGGCGGATCTAATGTCGTGGGACATGGGGCGTTGACGGGTCTTAAGGGTTTCAGGGGCGCTGCGCGAGCGGTACGAAGGGAATATTCTCGGGGCCGATGTAGTTGGCGCTCGGTCGAATGATCTTGCCGTCCTCGCGCTGCTCGATGACGTGCGCGGCCCAGCCCGAGGTGCGGCTGATGACGAACAGGGGCGTGAACATCGCCGTCGGGACGCCCATCAAATGATAGGACACGGCGGAGAACCAATCAAGATTCGGAAACATTCGCTTGCTCTCATGCATCACCGCCTCGATCCGTTCGGCGACCTCGAATCCGCGCATCTCGTTCGCCTCGCGCCCCAGGGCGCGCGCGACTCCCTTGATGACCTGGTTGCGCGGATCGGAAATCGTGTATACCGGGTGACCGAATCCGATGATGACTTCCTTGTTCGCCACGCGGCGGCGGATATCGGCGCCGGCGGCGTCCGGCGTCGCGTAGCGGCTTTGAATCTCGAACGCGACTTCGTTTGCACCGCCGTGCTTAGGCCCGCGCAGCGCGCCGATCGCGCCGCTGATGCAGGAATAGAGATCCGAGCCCGTGCCCGCAATCACCCTCGCCGTGAAGGTCGAGGCGTTGAATTCATGTTCGGCGTACAGATTGAGCGAGGTGTGCATGGCGCGCACCCACGATGCGGAGGGCTTGCGACCGTGCAACAGGTGCAAGAAGTGCGCGCCGATCGAGTCGTCGTCCGTTTGCACCTCGATGCGCCGCCGATCGCGTGAAAAGTGATGCCAGTAGCACAGCATCGAGCCCAAGGACGCCAGCAGCCGATCCGCGATGTCGCGCGCGCCGCTGCTCGGATGTTCCTTGGCCTCGGGGAGGCAGCAACCCAGCGCGGAAACACCGGTGCGCAGGACATCCATGGGATGGCTTGTGGCCGGCAGTTGCTCGAGCACGGTCGCGACGGCGCCGGGTAGCGCCCGCAGCGCCTTCAATTTGACTTTATAGGCGGCGAGTTCCGCGCGATTCGGCAGCTTTTCGTGCACCAGGAGATGCGCGATTTCTTCGAATTCGCACTCGGTGGCGATGTCGAGGATGTCGTAGCCGCGGTAATGCAGATCATTGCCGGTTCGGCCGACCGTGCACAGCGCGGTGTTGCCCGCCGTCACCCCGGACAAGGCAACGGACTTCTTGGGTTTGAACGCGCCCTGCGGGGCTTGCGTATCCATCATTTCTCCTTCCCTGCTGCGAACAGCTGATCCAGCTTGGCTTCATAGGCGTGATAGCCGAGATATCGATACAAGTCGTCGCGGGTCTGCATCAGATTCAATACGTTCTTCTGTGTCCCGTCGCGGCGAATTGCCTGATAGGTGGCGAGCGCAGCGGCGTTCATCGCCCGGTACGCCGAGCAGCAATGCAGCACGATATCGACGCCGACCGAGGCCAGCTCCTCGCGCGTATACAGCGGCGTATGGCCAAATTCCGTGATGTTGGCGAGAACCGGCACCTTGACCGCGTCCTTGAATCGCCGGTACATCGCAAGCTCGGTCATCGCTTCCGGGAAAATCATGTCGGCGCCCGCTTCCACGCAGGCCATCGAGCGTTCGATCGCGGCCTCGATGCCCTCCACCGCCAACGCATCCGTGCGCGCCATGATCACAAAGGCCCCATCGTTACGCGCATCCACCGCCGCCTTGATCCGATCCACCATCTCCTGTTTCGACACGATCTCCTTGCCGGGCCGGTGGCCGCAGCGCTTGGCCTGAACTTGATCCTCGATGTGCAATCCCGCGGCGCCTTGCTTGATGAAGGATTTCACGGTGCGCGCGATGTTGAAGGCCCCGCCCCAGCCGGTGTCCGCATCCACCAGGAGCGGCAGCGGACAGGCGTCCGTGATGCGGCGGATGTCGATGAGCACGTCGTCCATGGTGCTGATGCCGAGATCGGGAACACCGAGCGAATTGGCGGCGACGCCCCCGCCCGACAAGTACAGGGCTTTGAATCCGCACGCCGCCGCCATTCTTGCGGCATAGGCGTTGATGGCGCCGACGACCTGCAGCGGACGTTCCGCCTGCACGGCGGCGCGCAACCGCACACCCGGCGATGCGTTCGGCGCTTCGCTCATACGCGCCCCGCGACCGGGATCAAGGCACCTGTGATCGCCCGAGCCGCATCGGAGACCAGGAACGCGATGACTTCGGCGGCCTCGGTCGGAGTCACCCAGCGCGAAAAATCCGCCTTCGGCATGTCGAGGCGATTCTTCGGGGTGTCGAGGATGCTTGGGAGGATGGCGTTCACGGTGATGTGCTTGTCCTTGAGTTCTTCGGCAAGTGCCTCGGTCAGTTTTGCGACCCCCGCCTTGGACGCCGCGTAGGCGCCCATCCCCGCACCGGCCTTGCCGGCGGCCAGGGAGCCCACATTGACGATGCGTCCGCCGCCGGTCTGCGGCAGATAGGGCAGCGCCGCCTGGCACGCAATAACCGAGGTCTTGAGGTTGAGGGCAAACATCGCTTCCCAGCCGGCGAGCGTGCCCCCCGCAGTCTTCTCCCAGCGAAAGCCGCCGGCGACATTGATCAGTCCGTCCAGGCGGCCGGCATCCTTGGCGATCCGCGACATTGCCTCGCGCGCTGCCTCTTCCCGGGTCAGGTCGATGCCGCCGTAGTGCAGGGTACCGGCCGGCTGGTCTTTTGGCGGTGCCTCGCTGTGGGCGAGCACGGCGGGCCTGGCGCCATAGCCGCTTAAGGTCGCAGCGACGGCCCGACCCAAGACGCCGTCGCCCCCGGTAATCACCAGCACTTTGCCTGATAAATTCACGTTGGAATTATCCTCGATTCGTCGGTCATATCTCGGTGACCAAAGCGCTCAAAAGTCCTGAGCGGAATTGCAACATACCCCCGCCCGTTGCCGCCGCTCAAGCCTGCAAGGTGCGGCGAAATTCGCCGGGCGAGGCACCCGTCCATTTTCTGAACGCGCGGTGAAAGGCGCTGCGCTCGGAAAATCCCAATTCCAGGGCAATCTCCATGACGCTGCGGTCGGTATCGCTCAGGTACCCAATGGCGAGATCGCGACGCAGTTGATCCTTGATCGATTGATAGGAGGTTCCCTCCTCGTGCAACCGGCGTCGCATCGTTGCCGGGGTCAAATTGAGCTCGCCGGCCAGTCCCTCGAAATCCGGCACCTGGCCGGGCTCGAATTGGCGCAAGCGGCGCCTGACTCGCGCGCTCAAGCTGCTGCCGTTCTTGTATTTCAACAATATGCTCTCCGGTGCCGTGCGCAGAAACTCCTTGATCGAGCGTTCGTTTTGCAGCACCGGCAGATCCAGATGGGTCGCTTCGAAGGCAATGGCGGTGTTCGGCCGGTCGAAGCGCAAATCCGCGCAATACATCAGACGGTATTCGGCACTGTGTGCCGGCTCCGGAAAACTGTACTCGGCGCGCAGGATGGGAATGCGCCGGCCGACCAGCCAGCACGACACGCCGTAGAGCATCAGAAGCAGCAGCTCGTGGGCAAAGACTCGCTGGCCCGCGCCTGCGACACGTTCGTGCAGTTCGATTCTCGCTTCGGTCGCCTCTCGCACCAGCGCGCCCGAGATGTCGTCCAAGATCAGCGAATAGAAACGCAGACTGCGCTCGAGCGCTTGACCCAGGGTCTTGCAGGCGACGGCCGCATGGCAGAGCATCGCAAAACTCCCCGACTTCATGCGCCTCGAATCCTGGCCGAAGAACTCATCGTCGAGTGCCAGGGCAATATTGCGCCACAATGCGCCGTAGTGCTTAGCCGAAACGCGCGCCTGGGGCACCTGCAGCAGGCTGGGGGCCAGGCCGACGTTCGACAGCATCTCATCCGAGTTCAAGCCACGGTCGCGCACGCTCTGCAGCGCTTCGGCGACGAAGCAGATGGCGATGGTTCCCGGTTCGGCCGGCCGTACTGTCACCGCCGCGGTTCCGCGGTCCGTGACCCGCAAGTCGGGATTGCCATTTCGCTTACGCATCTTGGGCTTACAGTTTACGCGATACGATTAAGCCGGGAATCACGTAAACTATGGCGCAAGGAGCCTGTCCCAGGCTTTATGCAATCGTACCGAAGGGAAATTCATGAGCACCAAACCCGAAGCGCTGGCCAATCAGACACCCACCGTCAAAATGCTGCTCGACGGCAAATTCGTCGATTCCCGGACCGGCGAATGGCATGACGTCGTCAATCCGGCCACCCAGGAGGTGCTGGCGCAGGTGCCCTTTGCCACGGACGAGGAAATCAACGCCGCCGTGGCCTCGGCCAAACGGGCTTACAACAGCTGGAAGAACACGCCGCTCGCCGCTCGCGCACGCATCATGCTGAAGCTGCAGGCGCTGGTGCGGGAACACATGACCCGCATTGCCCACACCTTGAGCGCGGAACAAGGCAAGACCCTGGCCGATGCCGAGGGGGACGTATTCCGCGGCCTCGAAGTGGTCGAACACGCGTGTTCTATCGGCAGCCTGCAGTTGGGCGAATTTGCCGAGAATGTGGCGGGCGGCGTCGACACCTACACCCTGCGCCAACCCATCGGAGTGTGCGCCGGCATCACGCCCTTCAATTTTCCGGCCATGATTCCCTTGTGGATGTTTCCCATGGCCATCGTCTGCGGCAACACCTTCGTGCTCAAGCCGTCGGAGCAGGATCCGCTCACGCCCATGTTGCTGGCCGAGCTGGCGCTCGAGGCCGGCGTGCCGCCCGGCGTATTGAACATCATCCATGGCGGCAAGCGCGCCGTCGACGCGATTTGCACTCACCCGGACATCGTTGCCGTCTCCTTTGTGGGGTCCACGGCCGTGGGCACGCATGTCTACACGCTGGCGTCGCAGCACGGCAAGCGGGTGCAATGCATGATGGGCGCGAAAAATCACGCCGTCGTGATGCCCGATGCCAACAAGGAACAGTCGCTCAACGCCCTGGTCGGATCCACGTTCGGCGCAGCGGGCCAGCGCTGCATGGCCACCTCGGTGACGGTGCTGGTCGGCGAAGCGCAGAAATGGATTCCGGACATCGTCGCCAAGGCGAAGACGCTCAAGGTCAACGCAGGGGTGGAAAAAGGCGCGGATCTCGGCCCCGTCGTGTCGAAGAACGCAAAGCATCGCATTTTGGGATTGGTGGAGGACGGCATCAAGGAAGGCGCCAAGCTCGAGTTGGACGGCCGCGGCATCAAGGTGCAGGGCTACGAACAGGGCAATTTCATCGGTCCGACCATTTTCTCCGCGGTGAAACCGGGAATGAAAATCTACACCACCGAGATATTCGGACCCGTCATGGTCATCGTCGGGGTGAATACCCTGGATGAGGCCATCAAGCTCATCAACGACAACCCCTTCGGCAACGGCACCGGCATCTTCACGCAGAGCGGCGCGGTCGCGCGAAAATTCCAGAACGAGATCGACGTCGGGCAGGTCGGAATCAACGTCCCCATTCCGGTGCCGGTGCCCATTTTCAGTTTTACCGGATCACGCGGCTCCAAGCTCGGCGACCTCGGACCCTACGGCAAGCAGGTGGTGCAGTTCTATACGCAGACCAAGACCGTGACCACGCGCTGGTTCGACGACAGCGCCACCTCTGGCGGCGTGAACACGACCATCAGCCTGAAGTAGCGCACAGGGCTCCGTGCAGTTGAGGGAATCACACGCCGTCGTCACCGGCGGCGCTTCGGGACTCGGCCTGGCGGTCGCCCGCCTGATCGTCAAGTCCGGCGGACAAGTCGCGCTGCTCGACGTGAATGCGGAGCAAGGCGCATCGGCCGCCACGGCGCTGGGCGAGCGCGCCGTGTTCATCGCCACCGACGTCACCGACGAGACCGCGGTCGACGCCGCTGTCGCAAAGGCTCGAGAGCGGATGGGCAGGATCGACGCAGCGGTCAACTGCGCCGGCATTGGCGCCCCCGCGCGGCTGGTGGGCAGGCAGGGCCCCATGCCCGCCGCATTCTTTCGCAAAATGATCGAAATCAATCTGGTCGGCACGGTGTTGACGGCCAAGGCAGCCGCGGTCGCCATGCAACAGAACGCGCCGAACAGCGCCGGCGAGCGCGGCGTGATCGTCATGACGGCCTCGGTCGCCGCCTTCGACGGCCAGATCGGCCAGGTCGCCTATGCGGCATCCAAGGGCGGCATCGTGGCGATGACGCTGCCCATGGCGCGTGAACTCGCCTCCTCCGGCATTCGCGTCATGACCATCGCGCCCGGCCTGTTTGCCACTCCCATGATGCAAGCCCTGCCGCAGGAAGCGCAGGACTCGCTCGGCAAACAAACGCCGTTTCCACCGCGGCTGGGTCATCCGGATGAATACGCCGCCATGGTCGGCCATATCCTCGAGAACACCATGCTCAATGGCGAGACCATCCGCCTCGACGGTGCGATCCGGATGCAGGCGCGCTAGGAGCCGCTTGCGCCACCGTTTCACACCGTGGAAGCACGGTCAACGCGAATTGGAAACTTGATAGCCGTCCCTACTGGTCGCGAAAATCACATTGACCGGTGTAATCGAAAGTAGGATTCGCGTCCGCGTCTTTGCCCGTTCCCACGACATGAAGCGTGCACTTTACGTGGGGACCAGCAATGTGGTCGACCAGGTAGACGGATCCGGTATCTGCGCCAGTCTTGAGGTTCTCATGGAAACTGAACCTGCCGTCGTGGATCATGACTGGGTCCGACCCGGCTATCGTTCCGGAAAAAACCTGATCTCCAGTGTTGACCAGGGTGTTGTTCGCACTATCGAACGTCGAAGTCACGTGGTACAGAACTCGCCCGATCAGGTCCCCCTTCAACTCCACGGTCGCCGTGCTCTTCTGAATCATGCCGGTCGGCGTGTCTTTCTTAGAGTGAATTATTGCGCCGTTCAGCAAATCCGTGCCGCTGCCGGCAACCTGGACAGATCGTACCTTGAAGTCTGATCCCCCGCCCGCAAAGGCCAGGACATTGCATAATGAGATGCAGCCGATAGAGAGAGTTCCGAGCGACCTGACTAGACTGGCCGAGGTAATGAACATGACGAACTCCATGCTGTACAGCGAATGATTTCAGGGCTGAAATGCAAAGTAGCCGAACACAGAGTCTTGACCAAGATGGCAACCACAGGATGGCCTATCGTGTCCCGCTTTGGCCCATCTCAACCCATCCGGCGAACCATACAGGCGATAAGCAAACTTGATGCGGGCGCCCCCAACCGATCGGCTGGGCTCCTGGAAGGCCATTGCTGCCTACCTTGACAGCAGTGTCCGCACAGTTCGTCGATGGGAGCGGGCAGAGGGGCTGCCTGTTCATCGCCACATGCACCACAAGCTCGGGCGGGTTTTTGCCCTAAGGAGTGAGCTGGACGCTTGGAGGAAGACTCGGGCACGTGGTCCGAAGCCAGCATCCCGGCCTAGCTCCGCCCAACTACCGGCGTCGTCGAGGTCGATTGCGCTCCTCCCGTTTGCCAGCGCGGGTTCGGATGCCCAGGACGACTACTTTGCTGACGGCCTCACTGAGGAGGTGACCATCGCACTTGCAAAGGTACAGGCCTTACAGGTTACTTCGCGCCGGTCCGCGGCAGCCGTCGGCACCTCGAGCGCTGGAGCTAGGGTCATCGCCGGACAACTGGGTGTCCGCTACCTCGTGGAAGGGAGCGTCCGCCGAGCTGGTGGCCGCCTGAGGGTTTCCGCTCTGCTAATTGACGCGTCGCAAGACATCCACCTCTGGGCGGGCACGTACGATGGCATGATCGACGACGTCTTTTCGATCCAGGAGCAGGTAGCCCGTAAGATTGTGGAGGCGCTTGAACTGCGGCTGACCGCGACCGAGGAAAGGCAACTGAGCGAGCGTGCCATCAATAATGTTCCGGCGTACGAATGTTACTTGCGCGCGCGGCACGACATGTGGCGATGGCGCCGCGATGCCATCGATCGCGCTGTGCAACTCCTCCGACAAGCCCTGGCGCTTATCGGCGACAATGCGCGGCTATATGCCGCTCTGGGTCTTGCACATCTTCAGTACCGAGAAGCAGGTATCGATCTAAGCGACCAGCCGCTCCTCGAGGCTGACGCATGCGCCTCCAAGCTGGTCACACTGGACGATCATTCAGCTTCGGGATGGCAGCTGCGCGGCTGGATCGCGTACTCACGAGGTAATATCCAGGATGCTGTGCGCGATCTGAAAATTGTTCTAGATTTGGAGCCGAATAACTCTGACACGCTGCTCCTACTCTGTAACTGCTATCTCATCTCCGGATGCGTCGAAGCAGCACGACCTCTCCTGGCTCGGCTGATGGCTGTGGATCCGCTCACGCCGATTACGCGATGCATGCCAGGATTCGCCGAGATTATGGAGGGCAACCTCGAAGCGGCGATTGAGCCATATCGGCAGATGTTCGAGATGGATCAGTCGAACCCGATGGCGCGTTTGTTCTTCGCTTGGGTACTGATCCTTAATCGCCGATACGACGAGGTGAACGCCCTACTGAAGTCCTGCCCTCCGGATCAGAGGGACACTCTTCCAGCACGACTCTCGTACTTTCTGGCGAACGCGGCCATGGGACATTCCCATGAAGCCGAGGCAGAACTGACGCCGCAGATCGAAGCTATTGCGCGCGCGACTGACGTATTTCCACGCTTCCTTGCCGAAGGCTTTGCCCTAGCGGGCGCGCGTCAGTCTGCAATCCACTGGTTGCAAGTCGCAATCGACCGAGGCTTCGTCAACTATCCGTTTCTTTCCCGGCACGATCCTGCATTCGAAGCACTTCGGAGTGATTCGGCGTTCAAGGCGTTGCTTGAGACTGCAAAGTATCGATGGGAGCGATTTGAGGTTTAAATTACAGCGAGGGACCGCAGCACCGTGCCGGTTATACCTGAACAGTACTGGGGAGCCGAGATGCTCTTCCGTCAAAGGTCGCCGTCGCACGACATCCCATCTGGCGATTGTGCGCGGCAATGAGGCAATCAGAAAACCCGCACGCACTATCTTTCCAGTGATATAGCGCCTCTTCCAGCGCTGGCTCATCCTCGAACGAAAGTTCACGTGCCTCAAGAAGCGCGCGGAAGATGCTTAGAAGCGCCACCCGACTAAACCCGTAGCGGCTGCGCAATACCCATTCGCACTCGAGTAGCACCAGTAGCGATACCAGCACCGGTTCCTCGCGGCTGAGCGCTTGCTCGATAAGCTTGCGCGCCCGGCCCGTTTGTTCCGCGTCGTCTGCGACGACGAGTCGTACGACAACATTCGTGTCGATGCCGAGCATCGGTTTGCGACTATCGATTCATCTGCGCGATCGACACACGCTTGGCGCCCGGAGGCCTGAACGAAATGTTTCTAATGCTTCCGTTCTTGACGCGCACGATGATCGTGCCGTCCTCGAGAACGGTAAAATGAATCCGATCGCCGGGCTTTAGGTTCGCAGCGGCCCGCACATCTTTCGGTATCGTCGTCTGACCCTTACTGGTAACTGTCGCAAATGCCATCTCGATCTGCACCTGTCCTTACGATTGGTAATATTGTAAGCAAAATCCTCACGCCAGTCCATTGGACTAATTGGTCCGATCAGCACAATTCAGGGTCAAGCCACTGCGCTAACCGGCAGCGGTTCCGGTCGTCCGCAGCGCCACCACACGTAGTATTTCGCGCCGCCGCGCGTCGCTGGCGCGGGACCATTCGGTGATCTCTTCAATGGTCCGGCGGCACCCAATGCAGAGGCCGCGCGCGTCCAGTCGACAAACGTCGATACAGGGCGACGGGACGCCGGCGCCGCTGGCATGACTTATCGGTGCATCGACCATTGGCGCACTACGTGATGGATGGCATCCAGCCCGTCGGTCAGTGCCGCCGGACCCGGCTGCAGAATCAGGGGCGATTTGATCTCGTGCAGTTCCCCGTCGCGCACCGCAGGCACGGCATCCCAGCCGAGCCGGGCGGTCACTTGATTCGGACGGAAGCGCTTGCCGCACCAGGAGCCGAAGATGATCTCCGGGGCGCGACGCACGACCTCGCCCGCGTCGCCCAGTATGCGATCCTTGGCCAACGCGCAGAGTGCGCGCTCCGGGAACACATCGTCGCCGCCGGCAATGCCGACCAGCTCGCTGACCCAGCGTATGCCGGTGATGAGCGGCTCATCCCATTCCTCGAAATAGACGCGCGGACGCCGCGGCAACTCCGCTGCGGCCTGGCGTATGCGTTCGATATGGGCTTCGAGCTCGAGCGCATAGCGCTCGGCCCGTTCGGCGGCTCCGACCAAGGCGCCGAGACGGCGCACATACCCCAAAATGCCCTCGACCGAGCGATGATTGCTGATCCAGACTTCCACTCCGCGCTTGATCAGTGCCTGCGCGATATCGGCCTGGATGTCGGAAAAGCCGATCACGAAATCCGGCTTCAGCTCCAGAATGCGATCGATCTTGGCGCTGGTGAATGCCGACACCCGGGGCTTTTCGCGCCGCGCCCGCGGCGGGCGCACCGTGAAGCCGGAGATGCCCACGATCCGGTCCTCGAGCCCGAGGGCGTAGAGAACCTCCGTGGGTTCCTCGGTCATGCAAATGATTCGGCTTGGGTATCGACCGTCCATGCCCGACTAAAGTACGCCTTCGGCCAGAGCGCCGGCCCCGCCATGGATGATGCTGTGGGCGAGGCCGGCCGCCTGCGACAGCACGTGATCCGTATAGAAGCGCGACGTCTGGATTTTCGCCTCGTAAAAGGCGGCATCGGCATCGCCGTCGCGGGGTGCGGCGAGCCGTTGCTGGGCGATCAACGCCGAGCGCAGCAGCTGCCAGCCTCCGGCGACGATGCCGAACAGCTTGAGCATGGGCACGGCGCCCACCGAGACTGTGTGGATGTCGGTATTGTAATTCTCCACCACATAGCGGATGGCGCGTTCCAGCGCCTCGACGGCGGCGGAAAATGCCGACGCCGACTGCGCCAAGCTGGCGGCGGCGGCCAGCTGCGACGCCAGGGATTTCATTTCCGCGATGACGGTCTGGGCGGCGAGCCCGCCGTCGCGGGCCAGCTTGCGCCCGATCAAATCGTTCGCCTGAATGCCGGTGGTGCCTTCGTAAATCGGCGTGATGCGAGCATCGCGCAGGAATTGGGCGGCACCGGTTTCCTCGACGAATCCGACCCCGCCGTGCACTTGGATGCCGAGCGAGGCTATCTCCACCGAGTTTTCCGTGCACCAGCCTTTCACCACCGGGATCATCAGATCGGCAAAGGCCTGATGCCGTTCGCGCGTCTCCGCATCGGGATGCAGGCGGGCGCCGTCCAACGCGACCGCGACCACGGCGGCGAGCGCCCGCATGGCCTCCGTTTGAGACTTCATGAGCAGCAGCATGCGCCGCACGTCGGGATGCCGGACGATGGGCACCCGGTCGCCCCCGCGCACCCCGGCCAGGGTGCCCTGGACTCGTTCTCGTGCATAGGCGAGAGCGGTTTGATAGGCACGTTCGGCCAGGCCCACGCCTTCGATGCCCACCGAATAGCGCGCGGCGTTCATCATGATGAACATGTACTCCAGTCCGCGATTTTCTTCGCCGACGAGTTCGGCCACGGCGCCGCCGTTCTGTCCGAAGGCCAGCACACAGGTGGGGCTGGCGTGGATTCCAAGCTTGTGCTCCACGGACAGGCAGTGGACATCGTTGCGCGCTCCGAGCGAGCCGTCGGCGTTGATCAGGAACTTCGGCACCAAGAACAACGATATGCCCCGGACTCCTTCCGGCGCATCGGACTTTCGTCCCAGCACCATGTGCACGATGTTTTGCGTCAGATCATGCTCGCCGTAGGTGATGAAGATTTTCTGCCCCGTGAGCAAGAACCGGCCATCGCCGGTGGGCACGGCACGCGTGCGCACTGCCGAGAGGTCGGAGCCGGCCTGGGGTTCCGTGAGGTTCATGCTGCCGGTCCATTCGCCCGAGACCATTTTCGGCAAGTACCGGGCGCGCTGCGCCTGCGATCCGCGCAGCTCGATTGCATCGATAGCGCCGCGTGTCAGCATCGGGCAAAGGGCAAAGGCGATGTTGGCGCCGTTCCACATCTCCTCGATCAGCGAGGAGAGAATCCGGGGAAGATTCTGGCCGCCGAATTCCGCCGGACAGGACAGCGCACTCCAGCCGTCGGCGGTGAACCGGTCATAGGCTTGTTTCCATCCCGTGGCGGTCAGCACCCGGCCTTCCTGCCAGCGCACTCCTTCCAGATCGCCGCTGCGATTCAAGGGCGAGAGCACCGTGCCCGCGAATTTGGCCGCTTCATCCAGCACTGCGTCGGCCACATCCGCCGTGATCTCCGCGAAACCGGGCAGCCGCGCGAGATCTTCCAGATCCGACAGCTCACGCAGCACGAACCGCATGTCCGCCAACGGCGCCTGATAGTCGTTCATGTCGAGTCCTGCGCCGTTTACATGTTGCGCCGGTAGCGACCACCGACGTCGTACAAGGTGTGCGTGATTTCACCGAGCGAGCAACCGCGCACCGCGTCCATCAGCACTTCGAATGTGTTGCCGTTGTCGATGACGGCGCGCCGCAGGCGCTCCAGCAGCTGCGTCGACTGCCGGGCGTTGGCGTGCTGAAAGCGCTTGAGCCGCTCGAGCTGGGACTGCTTTTCCGCGTCGGTCGAGCGCGCCAGCTCGACGGTCTCGGGGAGCGCCTGGCTATGCGGATTGCGGAAGGTGTTGACGCCGATGATGGGATACGAACCGTCGTGTTTCTGCCGCTCGTAAAACAGCGATTCTTCCTGGATCTTGCCGCGCTGATAGCCCGTTTCCATCGCCCCGAGCACGCCGCCGCGTTCGGCGATGGCGTCGAATTCCTTGAGCACCGCTTCCTCCACCAGATCGGTCAGCTCTTCGATGATGAAACTGCCCTGATTGGGGTTTTCGTTCTTTGCCAGGCCCCATTCGCGGTTGATGATCAGCTGGATTGCCATGGCGCGCCGCACGCTCTCCTCGGTGGGAGTGGTGATCGCCTCATCGTAGGCATTGGTGTGCAGGCTGTTGCAATTGTCATAGATGGCGCACAGCGCCTGCAGCGTCGTGCGAATGTCGTTGAACGCCATTTCCTGTGCGTGCAAGGAGCGGCCGGAGGTCTGCACGTGATACTTGAGCTTCTGACTGCGTTCGTTGGCGCCATATCGATTCTTCATCGCCACCGCCCAAATGCGGCGCGCGACCCGCCCAATCACCGAATATTCCGGATCCATGCCGTTGGAGAAAAAGAACGACAGGTTCGGCGCGAAATCATCGACATGCATGCCGCGGGCAATATAGGACTCGACATAGGTGAAGCCATTGGCGAGCGTGAACGCCAGCTGCGAAATGGGATTCGCGCCCGCTTCGGCGATATGGTAGCCGGATATCGAGACCGAGTAGAAATTCTGCACCTGATGGTGCACGAAATACTCCTGCATATCGCCCATCATCTTGAGCGCGAACTCGGTGGAGAATATGCAGGTGTTCTGGCCCTGGTCCTCCTTCAATATGTCCGCCTGCACCGTGCCGCGCACGGTCGACAGGGTCCACGCCTTGATTTTCTGATATTCATCCGCGGTCGGCTCGCGGCTGTTCTCTTGCTGGAAGCGCTCTACCTGCTGGTCGATGGCAGTGTTCATGAACATGGCCAGAATCATCGGCGCAGGCCCGTTGATGGTCATCGACACCGAGGTTGTCGGCGCGCAGAGATTGAAGCCCGAGTACAGCACCTTCATGTCGTCCAGCGTCGCGATGGAGACGCCCGAATTTCCGACCTTGCCGTAGATGTCCGGGCGCAGGTCGGGATCCCAGCCATAGAGCGTCACCGAATCGAAGGCGGTGGACAGACGATGCGCCGGCATCCCTTCCGATACCCGCTTGAAGCGCTGATTGGTGCGAAACGCATCGCCCTCGCCGGCGAACATTCGCGTGGGATCCTCGCCTTCGCGCTTGAAGGCGAACACGCCGGCTGTATAGGGGTAGGATCCCGGCACGTTCTCCTTCAACAGGAAACGCAGAATCTCCCCGTCATCCTCGAAGCGCGGCAGCGACACCTTGCGAATTTTGGTGCCCGACAGCGATTCGTAGGTCAGTTGGGTGCGAATCTCCTTGTCGCGGATCTTGACCGCATACTCGGGTTGCGCGTACAGCTCCTGGGTCTTCGGCCATTGCTCCAGGAGCTTGGCGGCGGCCGGATCGAGTTCGCCGCTCTTGGCGCCAATCAGTTCGTCGAAGCCGGAGAGCGGTCGGCCCGCGGCCGCGAACAAAGACCGGGAGGTTTGCAACGCCTGGCGCTCGCGCGCAACGCGCGCCTGGCGGCCGATGAAGCGGTGATACTCGCGCAGCGCCTCGGATATCTCCGCCAGGTAGCGCACGCGTTCGGGCGGCACGATGGCGCGGCCGCGCGAAGAAATCTTGGTCGCAATCCGCGGCAACCGGCCGGCGCCGGTCTTGAGTCCCTTCTCCATCAGACGCGGTAATAGGGCTTGGTAGAGCGCGGTGACGCCGTCGTCGTTGAACCTCGAGGCCATGGTGCCGAAGACGGGCATGGTCTCCGGGCTTTGCGCAAACCATTCGTGATTGCGCTGATACTGCTTGCGCACGTCCCGCAAAGCGTCTTCGGAGCCCTTGCGGTCGAACTTGTTGATGGCGACGAAGTCGGCGAAATCGAGCATGTCGATCTTTTCCAGCTGGGACGCCGCGCCGAATTCGGGCGTCATGACGTACAGCGAGGTGTCGACCAGGGGAACGATCGCAGATTCGCCCTGGCCGATGCCGGAGGTCTCCACGACGATCAGATCGAAGCCGCTCAGCTTGCAGGCGGCCAGGACCTCCGGCAGCGCGGCGGAGATTTCCGTGCCGGTGTCGCGCGTGGCCAGCGAGCGCATGAAGATCTGGTCCGATTCGATCGCATTCATGCGAATGCGATCGCCGAGCAGGGCGCCGCCGGTGCGCTTGCGCGAGGGATCGATCGAGATCACGGCCACGCGGAGCTTGTCTTCCTGGTCGAGGCGCAGCCGCAGAATGAGTTCGTCGGTCAGCGAGGACTTGCCTGCACCGCCGGTACCGGTGATGCCGAGAATCGGGGTCTTGATGCCGGCGGCAGCCTGCAGCACGGCCTGACGGATCCGCATCGAGTAGGCACGATTCTCAACCGCGGTGATCACGCGCGCCAACAACCGCCGGTTTCCGGAACGGAGCGCTTCGACCGCGTCCGCCTCCGCGGGGGCGAGCTTGGCGAGATCGTAGTCGCTGCTGCGCAGCAGATCGTCGATCATTCCCTGCAGGCCCAACTTGGCACCGTCTTCCGGGGAATAGAGGCGGGTCACTCCATAGGCCTGGAGCTCGCGAATTTCCGCCGGCACGATGACGCCGCCGCCGCCGCCGAACACCTTGATATTCTCGCCGCCGCTCGCACGCAACAAATCCATCATGTACTTGAAGAATTCGACATGCCCGCCCTGGTAGGAGGTGATGGCCACGCCCTGCACGTCCTCCTGCAATGCGGCGTTGACGATCTCCTGCACCGAGCGGTTATGGCCCAGATGAATGACCTCGGCCCCGGAAGCCTGGAGCACCCTGCGCATGATATTGACCGTTGCATCATGACCGTCGAACAGCGAGGTGGCGGTCACGAACCGAACCTTGTTCGCGGGCTGGTAGGGTGTCGGCTTGGCGGCGATGGATACGGCGCTCATAGACTCATTTTAGAGGACCCCCGAAGCGAAACAAATGTCCAAAAACACCGGCCACCTTGAGCGAATCTGCCACAGGAAGGGCGCTCGGCGCGCTCCTAAGGGGCCAATTCGACGAATCAGCTGGACCCCGGGAGTGGCGCCTAGGCCGCCCAGTTCGGAGGCCGCTTGTCGATGAAGGCAGAGACCCCCTCTTGCGCGATGTCGCCGATCAGGCTGCACACCATCGCCTGGGCGGCGAGCTGGTACGCGGGCGCCATCCCGAGTTCAAGCTGGCGGTAGAACAATGCCTTGCCTTCGGCAATCGTCGATCGTGGCTTGGCGCTGATGGCGGCGGCCAGCTTGCCGATCTCACTGTCGAGGGCATCGGCCGGCACGCAGCGATTGATCAGGCCTCGCTGCATGGCGGTCGCCGCATCGATGAACTCGCCCGTCACCAGCATTTCGAATGCCGCTTTGCGCCCGACATTGCGCGCGAGCGCCACCGAGGGGGTGGCGCAGAACAGGCCCACATTCACGCCCGACACCGCAAAGCGTGCATCGGCGGCCGCCACCGCAAGGTCGCACATCGCCACCAGCTGACATCCCGCGGCGGTTGCAATGCCATGCACGCGTGCAATGACCGGTTGCGGCAGCGTCTGTATGCGCATCATCAATCGACTGCAGTCGTCGAACAGCTGCTGGTAGTACTCCAGGCGAGCGTTGTCCTTCATTTGCTTCAAGTCGTGCCCCGCGCAAAAAGCCTTGCCGGCCCCGCCCAGCACCACGACGTGCACCGAGGCATCGTCAGCGAGCGTGTCAAAGGCGTCATGCAACGCCGCCATCATCTCAACGGACAGCGCGTTGTATTGGGCGGGACGATTGAGGGTGAGGTACGCGGCGCCGCCCCGACGCTCCGTCAGTACCCAGGCTTGAGGATCGACCTTGGGTGCATTCATTCCAGTATCATACCGCATGAGCATCGATTTCTTCCGCATGCTCCCCGCCGGGGCAGCTGTCGCGCTGGCCGCCGCGATCGTGCACGCACAGCAACCGCCCCCGGATTTCACCAAGGTCGAGATCAAGACCACGCAGATCGCGGACAATTTCTACACCCTTGAAGGCCTGGGCGGCACCATCAGCGTGTTGACCGGCCCCGACGGGGTGCTGCTGGTCGATTCCCAGTATGCCGCGCTCACCGACAAGTTGGCGGCGGCCATCAAAAAGCTGTCCAACAAGCCGATTCGCTTCGTGATCAACACGCACGTTCATCCCGACCACACCGGTGGCAATGAGAACTTCGCGAAGCTCGGAGCTCTCGTGTTCAGCCGCGACCAATTGCGGGCGCGCCTCGAGCACCCCAATGCCGCCGCGGACGGAACGCCCGGCAAGCCCGCTCCGGCGCAGGCCCTGCCGGTGGTGACCTATGACGGGCCGGTTTCGATCCATCTCGACGGCGAAAATGTGCGCCTGCTGCCGATCCGCAGTGCACACACGGACGGCGACACCCTGGTGAGTTTTACGGAGCACGACATTCTCGTGGTCGGGGATTATTACCGGGGCATCGGCTATCCGTTCGTCGACCTCAAGGGCGGCGGAACTCTGCAAGGCATCCTGGATGGGCTGGGCGCCACCATCGGCCGCTGCGGACCGAATACCAAGGTGATTCCGGGTCACGGCCCCGTCACCGATCGCAATGCCCTGGTTGCACAGCGCGATCTGATCCTCGCCGTCCGCGACAAAGTGGCGGCCTTGGCTGCGCAGAACAAGACGTTGGAGGAAGTCATCGCCGCCAGGCCGACTGCGGATTTCGACGCGCAAGTGCCGCAAGGCCCGCAAACTGCCGAACGATTCATTACCTGGATGTATACGGAAGTGAAAGCCGGCCACTGAGGTGCGGCGCACGGGGGCCGCTGAAGTGCGACGCGCGGGGGGCCGCTGACGCGCGGCGCTTGGGCTGATTCAGCTCGCGATCGGCTCGACCAATTTCTTGGGGAAGGCACCCGCCCGGCTCAACATCCCCGGGACATCGCGGCCCATGGCAGCCGCCAACCAGCGCGCAGAAGCAATCAGGCGTTCCACGTCGAGCCCCGTTCGGTAGCCGGAGCGGTGCAGCATGTACACCACATCTTCGGTGGGAACGTTGCCCGTGGCGCGCGGCGCAAACGGACAGCCGCCGATCCCGCCCAAGGAGGCGTCCACCGTCTTGGCGCCGGCCTGTACCGCTGCCCACACATTGGCGAGACCGGTGTTGCGCGTATTGTGAAAATGCACGCGCACCGGCAGAGGCTTGATCGCGGCGCTCACCTTCTCCACCAGCGCCGTGACCTCGGCCGGGCTCGCAACACCGATGGTGTCGGCGAGTGCGATCTCGACGGGTCCGGAAGCCGCCGCCGACCGCGCCATCTCCACCACCCGCAACGGATTGACCTCGCCGTCGAAGGGACAGCCGAAGGCCGTTGAAATGGTGATTTGCGCGCGCCGGCCATGCTCGCGCGCCAAGCGCACCACCTCGCAGCACATCGCCAGCGACGCGTCGGAGGACATGCCCTGATTGCGGACCGCGAAACCATCGGAGGCCGCACAAGCCGCACCCAACTCGTCCATGCCTGCTTCGATGGCGCGGAATGCGCCTCGCTTGTTCAACACCAGTCCGATGAAGACGACTCCATCCCGCCGCGGCAGCGCGGCGGCGACGGCATCGGCATCGGCCATCTGCGGCACGAGTTTGGGATTCACAAAGCTGGTCGCCTCGATCCGCCGCACCCCGGCATCGAGCGCATGGCGAATGAAATCCAGTTTTTGCGCGGTGGTGAACAGCACCGTTTCGTTTTGCAGTCCGTCGCGGGGACCGACTTCGACGATTTCTGTTTCGGACATATTTAACCTTTCATTTCAATAAATTAAAGCTTAAATATCATGTTAATTCTTCGAACCGTAGCCGCCGCCACCCGGGGTCGCGATGACGAAACAATCGCCGGCCGCCATCTCGGCCTGGGCGATGTGCCCCAGCCGCTCTTCCCGCCCGTCGCTTCGCACTATCCAATTCTCCCCCGTTTCTCCGCACTCGCCGCCGTTCAATCCGAACGCACCGTGAAGCCGGCCATTGCTCA
The DNA here is from genome assembly GCA_963811115.1 of uncultured Gammaproteobacteria bacterium. Taxonomy (GTDB): domain Bacteria; phylum Pseudomonadota; class Gammaproteobacteria; order Steroidobacterales; family Steroidobacteraceae; genus Bog-1198. The sequence continues at coordinate 663,431 of CAWEQB010000010.1, read as the reverse complement.
GGATCGAGGCCGTCATGGCTTGTAGGAATCGAATCCGCCGCACTCCCCCATCGCCGCCCCGCCACCGCCCGCCACCACCCGATCCTGCCCGAATCTCATAGGACTCTAGACGCACCGGGAAGCGAAACTCCAGAACTTCCGGATCCGTCAGCCGCGAATTGGTCATATGTGTTTGGACCACGCTGGTACCGTTAAATTCGGGGCCGGCACCGGAGCCGCCGGCCACGGTCTCGTAGTATTGATACTGCGCGTTGCCGAAGGTGAAATTATTCATGGTGCATTGGCCCGCCGCCATGACCCCGAGTGCTCCGTAGAGCGCGTTGGTGACGCAGGTCGAGGTTTCGACATTGCCCGCGACCACCGCGGCCGGGAACTGCGGACTCAACATACAGTCCTCGGGCAGAATGATTTGCAGCGGCTTGAGGCACCCCGCATTGAGTGGAATGTCGTCGTTCACCAGGGTGCGAAATACGTAGAGAACCGCGGCCGTGGTGATTGCCCGCGGTGCATTGAAGTTATTCCGCTGCTGCCCGCTGGTGCCGCTGAAATCGATGCAGGCGCTGCGCGCGGCGGGATCGACGCGGACACGGACGCGGATTTGCGCGCCGTTGTCGAGCGGCAGGGTGAACTCGCCGTCCTTGAGCGCCGTGATGACGCGGCGCACCGATTCCTCGGCGTTCGCCTGTACATGGCGCATGTAGGCAACGACGGTGTCGCGGCCGTGCTGCGCCACCGTTGCCTTGAGTTCCGACACGCCCTTTTCATTTGCCGCAATTTGCGCGCGCAAGTCCGCAAGGTTCTGCGCCGGATTGCGCGAGGGGTGGGCGCCCGCACTCAACATGCGGCGCAACGCGTCTTCGTGCAGGTTGCCGCGCTCGACCAGCTTGAAGTTGTCGATCAGCACCCCTTCGTCGGCAATGCTGGCCGAAAACGGCGGCATGGACCCGGGCGTAATGCCGCCGATGTCCGCATGATGGCCGCGCGAGGCTACAAAAAAACTCGGCGCGGCATCGAGCTCATGCAAGTACGCGGGCGTCACCACCGTGACATCCGGCAAATGCGTTCCGCCGTGGTAGGGATCGTTCAACACATAGACATCGCCGCGCTGCATGTCGGGGTTGCGCGCAATGACCGTGCGGATCGACTCGCTCATTGACCCCAGGTGCACCGGCATGTGCGGTGCATTGGCGATCAACGAACCCTCGGCGTCGAACACAGCGCAGCTAAAATCCAATCGCTCCTTGATATTCACAGAATAGGCGGTGTTCTGCAGGCGCAGACCCATTTGTTCGGCGATGTTCATGAAGAGATTATTGAACAGCTCCAATCTGACGGGATCGACGTGGGTGCCCGCTGCATGGCGCGTGACGCGGGGCCGAACACGCTGCAATTCGAGGCAGCCCGCGCTCGTCACCATCGCCTGCCATCCCGGCTCGACAACCGTGGTCGCGTTGCGCTCGGCGAGAATGGCCGGACCCTCGATACGGGCGCCGGCTCGCAGCGATTCGACGCGATAGAGGCCGACCTCGTGCCAGCCTGCGCCCTCCTCATGGCAGTACATGCGACACACCGCATCTGCAACCGCTGTAATGCCGGCCGGCGGAGCCGCCGCCGCGGCGCTGTCCGGCGGCATGGCGCCGGGGGCAATGCATTCCATCGACACCGACTCGATCACCATCGGTTGATTCGGCATGAGAAACGCGAAACGCCGGCGATAGTTGTGCTCGAAGTCCTTGCGCATCGCGGCGAGCGCCTCGGCGGGCGGGCTCCGCGTGGGCAAATCAACCCCCATGGCCGTGTCCGTCCCCTGGTAGCGCAGGTACACGCGTGCGACGGTGCGCAGAGTATCGGTGCCCAGCCTCTGCGCCCGCAGTTCCTCGACGGCGTCTGCCTGCAGTCGTGCGGCAAGCCGCCGCGCTTCGCCAAGCCCGGGCTCGTCCAGCTCCCGCTCCACCGCTCCGTCCCGCATCACGATTTGGTCGGCGAGTCCCATGCCATAGGCGGAAAGCACACCCGCCAATGGATGAATGAAGATGCGCCCCATGCCGAGCGCGTCGGCGACCCCACAGGCGTGTTGCCCGCCCGCGCCGCCGAAACATTGCAGCGTATAGCCGCTGACATCGTAGCCGCGCATCACGGAAATGCGCTTCACGGCATTGGCCATGCTGCCCACGGCAATCTGCAGCGCGCCCGCCGCCGCCTGCTCCGGGCTGATCGGATGGCCGGTGGCGTCGGTCATGCGTTGCGCCAGTTCTGCGAAGCGCTGCGCGACGACGTCGCGGTCCAGCGTCTCGTTCGCCGCCGGGCCAAAAACGCGCGGAAAGAACTCGGGCTGGATGCGGCCCAACAGGACATTCGCGTCCGTGATGGTCAGCGGACCTGTGCGCCGATAGCTCGCGGGCCCGGGATCGGCGGCCGCGGACTGTGGACCCACTCGCAAACGCGAGCCATCGAAGCGAATGATGGAGCCGCCGCCGGCCGCGATGCTGTGAATGCTCATCATGGGCGCGCGAACCCGGACTCCGCCGACCTCGGTGTCGAAAGCTCGCTCGTACTCACCCGAGAAGTGGCTGACATCGGTGGAGGTGCCCCCCATGTCGAAACCGATGAGTTTGGAGTGGCCGGCGGCTTGGGCGGTGCGCACCATTCCGACGATGCCGCCGGCCGGGCCGGACAGAATCGCGTCCTTGCCCTGGAAATGGTCCGCCTGGGTCAATCCACCTGAACTTTGCATGAAATAGAGCGGGACGCCGGGCATGAGATGAGCCACCCCATCCACATAGCGGCGCAGAATTGGCGAAAGGTAGGCATCCACCACGGTGGTATCGCCGCGCGGCACCAGCTTCATGAGGGGGCTCACGCGATGCGACACCGATATTTGAGTAAAGCCGACCCGTCGTGCCAGCGCTTCGGCGGCCAGCTCATGCTCCACATGGCGGTAGCCGTGAACAAATACGATGGCGCAGGAGCGCAGGCCCTCGGCGAAGGCCGCCTGCAATTGCGCGCCGAGCGCCGCTTCATCCAGGGGTTCGATCAGTTCGCCGCGGGCGCCCACTCGTTCCACGGCCTCGATCACGCGCTCGTACAACATTTCGGGAAGCACGATATGCCGGTCGAAGAGCCGCGGTCTTGCCTGAGTGGCGATGCGCAGCGCGTCGCGGAAGCCGCGCGTGATGACCAACAGCGTGCGTTCGCCCTTGCGCTCGAGCAGCGCATTGGTCGCGACCGTGGTCCCCATCTTTACGCAGGCCACGCGTTCCGCCGTGATCGGCTCCCACGCCGCCAACCCCAGCAGCAACCGAATGCCTTCGACTGCCGCATCCGAATATTGCGATGGATTCTGCGAGAGCAGCTTGCGGGTGCGAATGACGCCGTCCGGGGCGAGGCCGACGATGTCGGTGAACGTGCCGCCCCGATCGATCCAGAACTGCCAGCGCCGGCTCAGCTCACGAGGAGTACTCAGACAGGCTCCTGGGCGCCGGCATTTGTACTCATCGCATCGGCGCCGACGACGGGTGCTGCGACGCTGAAGACTTGACCGCGAGTTTCCGGGAGCGCCCAGGCGGAAATCACCACCAGCCCATAGGCCGCAGTGGTCAGGGCACCAATCGACTGACCCAACGAAACGTGCGCGCTCCACGCACCGATGAGCGCCGGGCAGGCAGCCCCGATGGCGCGGCCGGTGCTGTAACAGAAACCCTGGCCCGAGCCGCGCGCCTCGCCCGGGAACAATTCGGCAAAGCAGGCGCCCATGCCGGAAAAAATGCCGAGCACGAAGAAGCCCAGCGGGAAACCGATCAGCAACATGCCGCCGCTCACCGGCATATGCGTGTAGATCAAGATCAACACGGCTCCGCAGCACGCAAACACCATGAAGCTGCGCCGGCGGCCCAAGGCGTCTGCCAACCATGCACTGACCAGGTAGCCTGCTAGAGAACCAACAATCACCATCAATAGATAACCGGTCGTCCCGGTCACCGAGAGGTGCCGCTCGGTCTTAAGAAAGGTCGGCAACCAGGTCGTGACGGCGTAGTAGGCGCCCAACATTCCGGTCGCGAGCGATGTCGCCCAAAAGGTCTTGAGCAGCAGCGGCGGCCGAAAAATCATCAAGAAGGCACTCCCGCTGCCGGGCGCGCGAAAACCGGCCGCAGCGCTCGCTTGCAGCGCCAGGTACACCGCCGGTTCCCGCACGTTGCGGCGGATGTAGATGATCAACAAGGCAGGCAGAATGCCGATCCAAAACAGCACCCGCCAACCGATGTCGGGCGGCAGCAGCGTGCTCGCGGCCCAGAACGCGAGCGCTGCCGCGGCCCAACCCACCGACCAGCTGCTTTGCACCACGCCAGCGGCCCTGCCGCGATGGCGCGCTTCGATGGTCTCCGCCACCAGCACCGAGCCCACGGACCATTCGCCGCCAAATCCGAAGCCCTGCAGGGCGCGGGTGACCAGGAGCTCGCCGAAGGAGTGCGTGAAGCCGCTCAAAAAGGTGAACAGCGCGAACCACACCACCGTCAACTGCAGCACGCGCACGCGACCGAATCGATCGGCGAGGATGCCCGCGCCCCATCCGCCGACGGCGGACGTGAGCAGTGCTGCGCTCGCAATGTAGCCTGCCTCCGCCTTGTTCATGCCCCAGAGGGCGATGAGCGTTGGAATGACGAAGGTGTAGATCATGAAGTCGAAGCCGTCCAGCCCGTAGCCGGCGTACGCGGCCAGCATCGCTCGCCGTTCATTCGCACTGGTATGTCGCAGCCACATGTCGTCTTCCCGGTGAAACTAGGTCCGAGTGCGGATTCGCAGGTCATCCCAACTGGCGTCGGCAATCCAACCACCGTCCACCGGCAGGCTGACTCCGTTGATGAAGCCGCTGCGGCCGCCGTCCGCCAGAAAGGCAATGGCTTCCGCGACATCCTGGGGGGTGGCAAAACGGGCCATCGGCACCCGATCGACGATGTCGCGATCCGAGTAGGCGCCGCTCCCCTGGTCCGCGACATCCATCTCGGTCTTGATCCATCCGGGGCACACCGCATTGACGCGCACTCCGCGTCCGCCCCATTCAGCGGCAAGCGTCCGAGTCAACCCGATGAGGCCGTGTTTGGATGCATTGTAGGCACTGCGATGAATGACGCCGCCCAGGCCCGCGACCGATGCGACGTTCACGATGCTGCCCCGGCGCCTCGCCAACATTTGCGCGCCGAAATATCGGCACATCAGGAAAGGCCCGAACAGATTGGTATCCATGACCCGCTGCCACTGCGCCGCGGATGTCTCCTCGGCGGCGGCAATGAGACTGATGCCGGCATTGTTCACCAGTGCGTCGGCCGCGCCGTATTCGCGCGCCAGCCACTGCGACAAATGCTGCACGAACGGTTCCGAGGAGACATCGCCCGACAGGCCCGCGGCTTGCGCTCCGGTGGCCCGCAGGCGATCCACCCCTTCGTCGACCGGCTTCAAGTCAACGAGAATCACGCGATCGCCGCGCTGCGCCAGCAGCGAGGCTGTCGCCAAACCGACGCCCTGCGCCGCTCCGGTGACGACGATGGTCTTCAAATGAGCCTCCTATTCAATGGCGGCGCGACCAGCCGGTACACCGGCGGTGTGCTCGGCAGGTTCGCCGGCCGGATGTTCCACCTCGATGCCGAGCCACGCAACTGCGCTTGCGACCGCAAATCCCGCGCCGACCACGAAGGCCGTGCGCCACAAATGATGTTCGGAAAGAAAGCCGACGATGGGTATGCCGATGATGCCGCCCAAATTTCCGCCGGTGTTCATGATCCCGCCCACCGCCATGGTATCGCCCTTTCCCACCGTCATGGCCGCACCCCAATAGGCGCCCTCGTTGAGTTCGACGGCCGCGAAACAGACCGACAATCCCACCACCGCCCAATAAGGATTGGACGCGCTCACCGACAGCAATAACAACGCTCCGGCGAAGGGCAATGCGCACAGCGGAACCAACCGGTATCCCCAACGGTCGCCGAACCGGGTGCACAAAACAGCGGTGATCATCCCGCCGATGCCCGCACCCACGGCCGCCGCGAGGGGTGGCGCCATCGCGAGCCAACGGCTTTCCAACGCGGAAAAATTGCGCTCGTGCACCAGGTAGAGAAAAACCCAATTGGAGAGCAGGTAAAACGAGTAATTCATGCACAAATAGGAGACGGCGAGCAGCAGCACATTGCGATCCGCGACGATGTTCAGCAACTGCGCGCCGCTGATCTTGCCGTCGGTGGACGTCGTGGCTTGATCGCCGATCTCCGCCAGCTCCCGAGGGGTCACGGAAGGATGCTCGCGCGGGGAATTACGCGCATACCATCCCCAGATCACGATCAAGGGAATCGCCGGCACGCTTGCCCACAACAGCGCGCGCTGCGACCCCATCGCCGCGGTCAGCGACACGATGAGCGGCGGTGTGAGCGCAGCGCCGAGACTCAGGCCCATGGTTTGCCAACCTTGCACGGCTGCCCAACGATGAGGAGGAAACCAGACCTCGAAGACGCCGGCCGATATCGGAAAGATCGCCGCCTGCGAGCAGCCGAGCAGCAGTTGCAGGCCGATCAGAGTGATGAGGAGAGCGGTTCCGCTCAGCCAATCGGGTGCGAGCGGCATCCCGATGGTGGCAAGAAAAGCGGCGAACCCGATGACCACAAAGGTCTGCCGCGCCCCGAATCTCTTGCCGAGGATGCCGCCCGGAAGCTGGAAGATCGCATACCCCACGACGAATGCCCATTCGATCAAGCTGATTTGAAACAAGCTCAAGTGCAATTCCGGCATCATGCGATCGGCAGCGACGGTGATGGTCTTCGACTGCAGGTAGGCCAGAAAACCGAAGCCGAACAGCAGCGAGAATATGCGCCAACGGATGCGGAAGAAGGGAGTGGGCGGGACGGACGGCTGCATGCGATATATTCGCATATTGTCAGAAGGGGTTCGTCAATGAAAAACCGCCCGAGCGGGTTCGGTATCGAGAAGCTGCCGCGGCTGGTGCGCGGCGAAGGCAGTTGCCTGTTCGACGACGAGGGAAAGCGCTACCTCGATGGATCAGGCGGCCCGGCGGTGTTCTGTGTGGGCCATGCCCACCCCGAGGTCAATGCCGCGCTGGCGCGTCAATTCGACGAGATCGCCTATGCCTATCGCTATCTGTTCACGAGTTCGGCGCTTGAAAATCTAACCGCCACGATCCTGGAGGCATGCGGCGGCGGCTTCAAGGACATCGTGTACTGCGGCAGCGGCTCCGAGGCCGTCGAGGGGGCGTTGAAAATCGCCCTCCAATATTTTGCGGCCCGCGGGCTGATGAAAAAACGCCGTTTCATTGCGCGCCGCCGCTCCTGGCACGGCAATACCCTGGGTGCGTTGTCGGTGTCGGATTTTGCGCAGCGCCGCCGCGCGTTCGAGGGAAGCCTGCTCGATGTCACGTTCGTGTCGGCGGCAAATGCGTATCGCCGGCCGGAGGGCGTCTCCGGCGAGAATTTGACAGCCGCTCTCGCCGCCGAACTCGAACAGGCGATCGTGAACTTGGAACCCGACAACGTTGCTGCCTTCATCTTCGAGCCCATCGTGGGAGCCGCGGGCGGCGTCGTACCGGCGCCCGCGGGTTACGCCCAAGCGGTCCAGAGCGTGTGCCGCAAGCACGATGTCCTGCTCATCGCGGACGAAGTCATGTGCGGTTCGGGACGCAGCGGCACTTGGCGCGCGCTGGAGCATGATGGCATCGTTCCCGACATCATGTGCATCGCCAAGGGCCTCGCCGGCGGCTACATCCCCCTGGGGGCGACGCTGGTCACACCGCAGGTCGCCGCACCGATTTTGAGCGAGCACGGCGCTTACATGACCGGACATACTTTTACCGGGCACACTGCCGCGTGCGCAGCAGGCCTCGCCGTGCAGCACATCGTTCGGCGCGACGCCCTTGTGGAACGCGTCCGCCGCGTCGGCGCATCATTTCAAGAGGCCATTCGTCAGGCGCTCGGCCAGTACGACGAGGTCGGGGACGTTCGCGGCAGAGGTTTCTTCATCGGCATCGAACTGGTTCGCGACCGCCGCACCCGGGCGCCGTTTCCCGCCGAGCGGGCCCTGAGCTTCGACATTGGTTCGCGCGCCTTTGCCGACGGGCTCATCTGCTATCCCTGCAGCGGTAACGTGGACGGAGCCGCGGGCGACACCGTGATCATCGCCCCACCCTACAATGCCAGCGACAGCGAACTGGAGGAAGTCGTCACGCGGCTCACGCGCGCAATCGATTCCGCGCTGGGCGGCACCTAGGCTTTGGAGGCTGTCTGAGCCTCCGCATCCGGTTCGTTGACGGCGACAAAGACACAGCAATTCGCCCGCTCCGCCAAGGAAGGCCGTTGGGAACCCCACCAGAAGCCGCCCGCGGGTTGCGGGTAGTGCCCGAGAACGATGAGATCAACCGTCAATCGCCGGGCAAACGCGATGATTTGCTCGATGGTGTTGCCGCTCGCGAGATAGCCTTCCGCGGCGACACCGCGTGCTTTGAGCCACTCCACCGACTCGTCGAGCAGTTTGCGGTAGCCGCCCTCCTCATCGACGAGGCAGGCATGGCCGGCAGCGCCGGCGACCACCGCGGCTCCCGCCACGCCCGTGGGAATGATGGAGAGAACATAGACTTTTGCGCCGACGAGTATGGCGAGTTCGGCACCTCGCTTCAGGGCTCGGCGACCCACGGCGGTACCGTCATAACAGAGCAGCACCCGCTTGAACATATTTCACTCCAGTCCGAACCGCAGGCTGATCCTGCCGGCGTCCGCTCCATCGGAGTTCCAACTCCACTCGTCGAAGTATGCTCGGCCCCGGGCTTCAATGCGAATAATTGTCGAACATCGGGTGCCGAATTCCCGGGCTCGCACGAAGGCGCTCGACAGCATGCGCTCCCACTCCAAACTGACTCCCGTGGTCGGCAGCTGTGCATCGGGCGCCGGCCGGTCATCGCGCAGGAGCGCGAGCATGGGCGACGTGTCGGGCAACTCGCGCAATGCCGTTTCCAGCCCACTCTTCGCGTTTTCCACTTTGGGCCATGGCGTGTCGAGCAGATGATTCGACAGCCCATAGATTCCGGGTCCCAATTCACGCCCCGAGCGCGGTAGGCTCTCATAGATGCCGAGCCGCTCGCCGTCGGAAAAAATCAGATTGAAACCGTCGTAGCGGTCTCCCACTTCCCGAAGGTAGGCCAGACCTTTGGCAACCGAGGCGCCCGAATCTCAGTAAGGAGACCACCAAGGCGCCGCGACTGGGCGCGTCCGCCCGCCGTTTCTGCTGCGGATCGCGGTAATTGGTCAGCGCCGCAAACCGGCCGGTGCGGGTGACCCCGAGCCAGGTGCCGCGCGCCTCCAGATCTCTCCCGGCAAGAATTTGCGGATGATCCGTCCACCAGTCTGCGGCGGCCGCCGGACGCGCATGGAATTCATCCCGGTTCGCGGCCACCACGCAGGGGTACTCCGCATGTGCTCGCCACACTACCAGTACCAGGCACATCTCAACCGAGACTCTCGTCCAACACCTCGACCCAGTGCTTCACCGGTGTGCTCGTCCCGGACGCCAAGTGTTGTATGCAGCCCATATTGGCCGAGACGATGATTTGCGGGTCGAGCATTGCCAGAAGCCTAAGCTTGCGATCACGCAGGCGCAGCGCCAGATCAGGCTGCAACAGCGAATACACGCCGGCAGAGCCGCAACAAAGATGAGTCTCGCTGTTCGCCGCCGCGACCTCGAACCCCAAGGCGCGCAGATGCGCTTCGATTCCGCCGCGCAATTGCTGGCCGTGCTGCAGCGTGCAGGGTGAGTGCAAGGCCAGACGCTTCGACCCATCTCGCCGCAGTCGATTCGTCAACGCGGGCGTGAGGTCCGGCAGAAATTCGCTCAGGTCCCGGGCCAGCGCGCTGATGCGCGCCGCCTTTTGTGCATAGTGCGGGTCGCCGGCAAGCGCGTGTCCATATTCCTTGACTGCGAGGCTGCAGGCGGTGGCCGACGCGACGATCGCCTCCACTTCGCCCGCCGCGACGATGGGCATCCAGGCGTCGATATTGCGGCGCATGTTCGCGAGGCCCCCCTCATGATCGCCGAGATGCGTACGCAGAGCACCGCAGCAGCCGGCAACCCGCGAGTGCACGACCCCAATTCCCGCCGCAGCGAGCACCCGGATGGCAGCAGCATCGATGGTGGGCATCATGGAGGGCTGCACACAGCCTTGCAGCATCAACACCTGCCGATGCGCCGGCGCCGGGGGCGCCACAGCCAATGCGTGAGCCGCACGCGGCGGTATGAATTTCTGGAGCGTTGCCGGCAATAGCGGGCGCAGCGCTTGCCCCAATCTCATCGCCGGCGCAAACAGCCGCGACGTGAGCCCCTCCTTGAGCAACCAGCGCACCGTTCGTTCGGCTGCGGGGCGCTGCACTCGCGCATCGACAATCTTGCGGCCGATTTCGACCAAGTGCCCATAGTCGACGCCGCTTGGGCAGGTGGTCTGGCAATTCAGACAGGTGAGGCAGCGGTCCAAATGTTGCTGGGTGCTGCGGGTGACGGCGGCGCCCTCGAGTACCTGCTTGATCAAATAAATTCGGCCGCGCGGACCGTCGAGCTCGTCGCCGAGCAATTGATAGGTGGGGCAGGTCGCATTGCAGAAGCCGCAATGCACGCACTTGCGCAGAATCGCCTGTGCCTCCTTGCCGTCGCGACTGGCTTCGAACTCGCTGCTCAATTGAGTCTGCATGGGCGCTCAAAGCTCCGCGTACAAGCGTCCGGGATTGAAGATGCCCGCCGGATCGAAGGCCTGCTTCAAGCCATGGTGAATGCGCATGAGCGCCGCGTCGAGCGGAGCGAATGCGCCGGCGGACTTGTCGGCGCCGCGAACCAAAGTGGCATGCCCTCCCGACGATGCGGCGGCGGCGCGAACCTGGCGAGGCGCATCAGCGGTGCGCCACCATCGCTCGGCACCGTGCCACTCGATGATCTGACTGCCCGACAACTCGACCGGCGGCGACGTGCTGGGCAGCGACAGCCGCCAGAGACATTCGCCGTGCGCCAAATCGCCCTCATCCAGTACAAAGATTTCCTGCGTCTGATCGCGCAGGCTCAGCCAGTAGGCGGCCGCCTCCTCGGGATCGATCAGGGAGCCGCCCAGCCTGACGCAGGCTGCGTTCACGGCGGCGACCGCGCCCGTCAGGCGCACGCGCAGCCTGCCCTCGCACCAGGCACTGGCGCTCACAGGCAGGGGTTGCGACGCCCACTGCTTGAGCTGCTCGAGCGCGCGCCGTTCATCGCGCTCGAAGCACAGGGTGGCAACGGCCCGCGGGACCGGCAAGACTTTGAGCGATACCTCGCAAATGATCCCCAGGATTCCCAGCGAACCCACGACCAGCCGGGAGACGTCGTAACCTGCGACGTTTTTGGCGACCTGACCGCCGAAAGTCAGAACCTCGCCGCGGCCGTTGAGCAGCGTCACCCCCAGCACGTGGTCCCGGACCGATCCGAGATTGGCACGCGCCGGTCCCGACAAACCCGCCGCCACCATGCCCCCGACGGTGCCGCCGGCATTGAAGCGCGGCGGCTCGAAGGGGAGGCATTGGCCCTGCGCGGCGAGCGCGGCTTCGAGTTCCGCGAGTGCGGTGCCGGCGCGGACCGTCACGACCAATTCGGTGGGTTCATACGAGCTGATCCCCGCGAGCGCGGTCACATCCAAAGTCTCGCCTCGCGCCGGGCCGCCGTAGAAGGTCTTGGTGCCGCCGCCGCGAATCTCCAGGGGCGTCCGCTGCGACCGGGCACGATCGACACGGTCGATCAACGCGGCTAGCACCGGATCCTGCGCGTCCATCAGAATCTCGGCAGGTTGGGATACGGCAGCATGCCGCGATGCACGTGCATCTTGCCGTATTCGGCACAGCGATGCAGCGTCGGGATCACCTTCCCGGGATTCAACAGCTCGAGCGGATCGAAGGCGTGTTTTACCGCCAGAAACTGCGCGCGCTCCGCCGGCGCGAATTGCACGCACATGGAATTCAGCTTCTCGACCCCCACCCCGTGCTCGCCGGTCACGGTGCCGCCCAGGCGCACGCTGGTCTCGAGAATGTCTGCGCCGAACAGTTCACAGCGGCGCATTTCGTCCGGATCCTCCGCATCGAACAGGATCAGGGGATGAAGATTGCCGTCGCCGGCATGAAAAACATTGACGCAACGCAGACCATACGTGCCTTCCATGCGTTGAATGGCACGCAGCATTTCCGCGAGGCACTTTCGCGGGATGGTGGAATCCATGCACATGTAGTCCGGACTGATCCCGCCGGATGCCGGAAAGGCATTCTTGCGGCCACTCCAGAATTTCAGGCGATGCGCCTCGTCGCGGCTGACTTCAATGCGCGAGGCCCCAGCGGCCTTCAGCACTTCCTCCATTCGGGCTATTTCCTCGGCCACTTCCTCGGCCGTGCCGTCGCTTTCACACAGCAGAATGGCCGCGGCATCGAGGTCATAGTCGGCATGCACGAACGCGTCGACCGCGGCCGTCATCGCCTTGTCCATGAGTTCGAGACCGGCGGGAATGATGCCGCGCGCGATCACATTCGCCACCGCGGTGCCTGCCGATTCGATGTCGCCGAAGCTCGCCATGATGCAGCGGGCGAGTTGCGGTTTGGGAATGAGCTTCACCGTGACTTCGGTGGTGACTGCCAACATTCCCTCGCTGCCCACGATGATGGACATCAGATCGAGGCCCGCGGCATCCAGCGCGGTTGAACCGAACTCCACCGGCTCGCCGTCGACCATGAAGCCGCGAACCTGCAGCACGTTGTGCAGCGTCAGACCGTACTTCAAGCAATGCACCCCGCCGGAATTCTCCGCCACGTTGCCGCCGATGGTGCAGGCGATCTGGCTGCTGGGGTCCGGGGCGTAGTACAGGCCGTGGGGAGACGCGGCCTCGCTGATGGCCACGTTGCGGACGCCGGACTGCACGACCGCCGTGCAGGCGGAGGCGTCGATCTCGAGGATCTTGTTGAATTTGGCGAGCGATAACACCACGCCCCAGCGATGCGGAGTGGCGCCGCCCGACAAGCCCGTGCCGGCGCCGCGCGCAACAATGGGCACCCCCATGCGATGACATAACCTGAGTGTCGCTGCCACCTGCGCTTCGGTCTCGGGCAGTACCACCGCCATGGGCTGGGTGCGGTACGCCGTGAGCGCGTCGCACTCGTAGGGAGCCGTATCTTCGCCGTGAAACAGAACGGCCGTGCGCGGCAGGATCTCGCCGAGCGCCGCTACCACCTCCGCCTGGCGTTTCCGGCGCGAGAGGTGGTCGGGCGCGCCAGCCTCCAAGGAAGTGCTCATTCCCGACATTATGCATCACTTCGCGATGACAGAATCGGCGCCACTGGAGTAGGATTCTGCCAAAGCAATACCGGCGCGAATGACCGCAAACGGAGAAATTCAAATGTTTCACCAGTTGTTGACACCGGTCGGCGACAGTCTGGCGCTGTCCTTCCTGGTTGCGATACTGCCCGTTGCAACCGTCCTCATCCTGCTCGGCGTGTTGAAACGCCCGGCTTGGCAGGCCGCCTTGGCGGGTCTCGTCGTTGGCTTGCTGATTGCCGCCACGGTCTGGCAGATGCCGGCGTCCATGGCGCTCTCTTCCGCGATCAACGGCGCGGTATTCGCGCTCTGGCCGGTCATGTGGATCGTCGTCAGCGCGCTGCTGCTCTACAACGTCGCGGTCGCGTCGGGCCGCTTCGATGCGTTCCGGGCGTGGGTGATCAAGCACTTGCCGAATGACCGCCGCGTTGTTTTGGTGGTCATCGGCTTTTGCTTCGGCGCGCTGCTCGAGGGCATCGCCGGATTTGGCGCGCCGGTCGCAATCACCGCTTCCCTGCTCATCTTCTGCGGCTTTCCGGCGCTCGAGGCGGTGGTGTTCGTGCTGATATTCAACACGACTCCCGTGGCGTTCGGTGCGCTCGGCACGCCCGTGACGGTCTTGGGCGCCGTGACCGGACTTCCGGCCCCGGCGCTGGCGGCCATGATCGGCCGCCAATTGCCGTTGATGGCCACCATCTTGCCGTTCTACGTGATGGCTTTGTATGGCGGATGGCGCTCGATCCGCGTGCTGTGGCCGATGTTGCTGGTCGCGGGCGTGAGTTTCGGTTTGGCGCAATTTGCCTCCTCGAACTATCTCGACTACACCTTGACGGACGTGTTCGCCGCCCTCGCATCACTGGCCGTCACCTTGCTGTTTCTGAAGGTCTGGCGACCGGCTCCAGACCCGGAATTTGCGATCTCGAACGCGCCGTCCGACGCACCCGGCGTCTCCTCCCGCCCGGTGCCGGCGTGGCAGGGATGGATGCCCTGGCTGATCGTCACCGCCACTGTCATCGTGTGGACCTACTTGAAGGTCACAGCCATCGGTCAGAAGAAGATCCCGTGGCCGGGGTTGGACCAGGCGGTCGCGATCACCCTCTACCACGACAAGCCGTATGCTGCGATCTGGACTTTCCAGCCGCTCGGCACCGGTACTGCCATACTGCTGGCGGCGATCATCACCGCCTTGGCTGTAGGATTGTCGCCCGCCGAGTTCTTTCGATGCGCGGTTCGCACCATTGGCCAGATCTGGCAGGCCGTCATCACCGTGATGTTGATCGTCGCGCTGGCCTATGTCATGAACTATTCGGGACTCGCCTATACGCTCGGGCTGGCTGTGGCGTCGACCGGCCACTGGTTTATTTTGTTCTCGCCCTTCCTGGGATGGATTGCAGTGTTCCTCTCCGGCAGCGACACCTCGGGCAATGCGCTATTCGGCAATCTGCAGGTGGTCGCGGCTCGGCAGCTGCAGCTCAATCCCCTGCTGTTCGCCGCCACCAACTCCTCCGGGGGCGTTCTCGGCAAAATGATTTCTCCCCAGAATATCGCGACGGGCGTGTCGGTGACCGATTTGAAAGGCAAAGAAGGCGCGGTGCTGGCGCGAACGTTCGTTCACAGCATCGTGCTGACACTGGTGCTGGTCGTGATCGTCATTGTTCAGCAATACGTCATTCCCGGCATCATCCCGGCCTTCATCGATAAATGACCGCCGCACCGTAGACGAACTGCGGGAAACTTGCCTGTTCGCGGCGTGTGCCGCCGGCGGCAGAAAGATCGTGAACAACCTGTCCCTCAAGGTGGGCGGCCGCCGCTAGGTAGGCGTCCCGGCAAACACGTGAGCGAACTCTCGCAGGATGCGCACGGAGTATGCGAGCATGCCGATGTAAATCGCGAGCCGCACAATCAGCCACAGCACGCGGGGTGCGCGACTCTGTAGGGGTGCATTTGAGATGCCCTGGGGCTGCGCGGTCTTGAATCGGCGCCTAGACCAGCTGATCAACGTCCGCTCGCGGCCTGTGTCTTCCGTCCTTAATTCCGTCCCCTTCGACAGGTACCACCGCCCAGCAATTTGCTCGGCGATCTTTCGGTCAGCAGTCGTGGTGTGGTCGCGATTCAAGCTTGCTTCAAGTCTTCCACGGCGATGTCGCAGCGTGCGGGCCAGCTGGCGCCGCGATCTTATCCGCCTCGCTTTTCACGCTCATTATTCAGACCCAAAGGCTCCCCTTGTCCTTTCGGGCACATAGATTACTGCAAAGAGTGCCCCGGGCAGGAATCGAACCTGCGACCTAGCGCTTAGGAGGCACTCGCTCTATCCACTGAGCTACCGAGGCCAAGGCTTCAAGGCCGGAGTGACTGCCTCCGGCCTCAAAGGGGTGGTGGAGGAGAAGGGGATCGAACCCTCGACCTTCGCATTGCGAACGCGACGCTCTCCCAACTGAGCTACTCCCCCTAAAAAGGGCCCGGAATATTAGCAGCAAAGGCGCCCCAAGCCAAAGTATCGCGCCCGGGAGCCCGAAACCTAGGCTAGGATGTAGTCTGGGAGGGAGGCTACATGATCAAGGCGGACGAACGTGCTCCGGAGTTCACGCTTCCGGACGAGACGGGTAAGGATAGATCGCTGACGGAACTCCTGAATGCGGGTGCCATGGTCCTGTACTTCTACCCTGCAGACTTCACGCCGGGCTGCACCCGCCAGGCCTGCAGCATGCGAGACATGCACTCGGAAATCGAGCAGGCCGGATTGCGGGTGGTCGGCATCAGCCCCCAGCACCCGCAAACCCATGCCAAATTCAAGGCCAAGTATCAGTTGCCGTTCGTTCTGCTGTCGGATCAACAGAAAACCGTCATCAAGATGTACGGTGTGAACGGGCCTCTGGGGATAGGCGTGCGGCGCGCCACTTATCTGATCGACGGCGGACGGCGGGTGCGTGATGTGGTCTTGGCGGATTTCCGGATAGGTCGCCACGTCGATTTCGTGCGCAAGGCGATCATGCTGCGTGTCTCGACAGGCCACTCCGTCACCCTCCCCTAGGAGCAAGGCTGACCGCTGCCTTTCAGTAGTTCAGACGCAATAGATTGGCATGTCCGATTCGCGGCACGGTGACAATGTACATGGTGCCGTACTCCCGATCGCCGATTTCCGGAACCTTCGCATCGCTCAATGCCGCGACAATCTGCGGCACGGTGTCGCTGTGGCCGATGATGAGCACTCTGCCGCCGGCGTGTTCGCGCAGCGCGCGGCGCGCCAAGCCCCGTGGATCATCGGCGGGCGCCACGGTCGCAGCAAGCCCCAGTCGCGCCGCCAAGGGTGCGGCAGTGAGCCGGCTGCGCAGTGCCGGCGACACATAAATCGCATCCAAATGGCCCAGCCTCTTGGCATCGCCGAACATGCTCGCCAGCAGCGCGGCGCGGGCCTCTCCTTCCGGCGTGAGAGGTGGGTCGGTCGCGCTCACGCTCAAGTCCTTTTCCGCATGGCGAATGACGATGACCGTGGTCGAATCGGCTGTGCCCCAGACCCAGGCGGCAAACACTGCGAAACTCAAGCCCAGCAGCACCGCGAGTGCCGTCAGCCAGACCGGCGTCATGAAAGGCCGCCGTTGAAAGCTCGCGTGATCCCTTTTCATGCCACGATGATACCAATGAAAAGCCGCACCCGGCCCAGACTGCCAGTAATTATCCTTGCCGCAGGATTCTCCTCGCGACTGGGGCGACCGAAGGCCCTGGTTCGGGTGCGGAGTCTCAGCCTGCTGCGCCGAACGCTCAGCGTGATTGCCCAAACGACTTCCGCAAAGATCGTGGTGGTGGCGCCGCCCCGCGCTGCGCGCTACCGCATCGAGACACGCGGGTTCAAGGTGCAGTTTGCCGTCAATCGACTGCGCGCGACCGGCCTGTCCAGTTCAGTGCGCCGGGGGTTGGCCGAAGTTCGTTACTCCCCTGCCGCCCTGTTGCTTCCGGTGGATCTGGCCGCGCTGCAGCGCCACGACCTGTCGCGGTTGATTTTGCGCTGGTGCGCCGCACGGCGCTGCGTGATCGCACGGCAAATCGGGGGTCCCACCGAATCGCCGCGAGGCGGCGTTCCCCTCATCCTGCCCCGTTGGCTTTATCCCAGGGCGCACGGCCTGGTGGACGACCAGGGTCTGCGCGAAATCGTCAATGGACTGGCCCCGCCGCTGCGGGTGCTATTGCATCTTCCAACCGCGGCAATGGACGTCGACACTCCCCAGGATTTGCGCGCGGCCAGACGGCGCGTTCTCGCCTCGGTTTAGTCGATACGAAACACGTAAATTCCAATACTTACAGAGTATTTATGAACTGACATCTCTGAGCTCCCTCCCCCGTCTTTGTCCGAGTTCAAGTTGGAGAGCCTGTTTCATCGACGATCAACCGGTAGCCCACGCCGACTTCCGTGATCAAGAAGCGTGGTTGGCCCGGATCGGGCTCTATTTTTTGTCGAAGCTGCTTGACGTACGAGCGCAAGCCGCGTGTATCGCTCTCCCGGTCGGGTCCCCACACCTCGCTGATCAATTGTTTCTGCGTAACGATCATCCCGGCGCTACGGGCCAAACACTCGATGAGCCGAAATTCCAGGGGAGTAAGGTGCACCGTCCCCTCCGCGCCCGCCGCCGTACGGGTGTTGAGATCCACTGTGATGGATCCAAAGCGCAGGACCGCCAGATGCTGACCGGCACGCGCGGCGCGACGAAACGCAGTGCGGACCCGCGCAAGCAACTCCGGAGCACTGAAAGGCTTCGCGACGTAGTCATCGGCACCGTTGTCCAGCGCCGCGACCTTTTCGCTTTCCATCGTCCTTGCGGATAACACCAGGATCGGTACGGGCGAGAATTTGCGTATTTCCCGGATCACGGTTTGGCCATCTCGATCCGGAAGTCCCAGATCGACCAGAACCAGATCAGGTCGCCGGTTTCTTGCCTCAATCACTCCGCGGCCGCCACTTTCGGCCTCCACGACCCGATAGTGCTGAGTCTCGAGCAGCGTGCGCAAAATACCCCGGATTGCGGCGTCGTCCTCGATGACCAGGACCAAGTACATCGCTTCGGTCATGCGATGGCCTCGGTGGTCGGCAGCGTGAAGACGAAGCGCGCCCCGCCGCCAGGGCGCTCCATGGCCGATATGGTTCCCCCATGAGCGTTGACGATCGAGCGGCAAATTGCCAGCCCGAGCCCCGCGCCTCCGCTGTTGCTTTCGTCTCGACCTCGTTGAAATTTCGCGAACAGCTGTTCCGGGTCGCCCGCCGGCAGACCCGGTCCCGTGTCATCGACGAGCACCCGCAGAAAACCTTGGTCCGCACTTCCCGAGATGGTGAGGTGCGTTCCGGCGGGAGTGTACTTCGCCGCGTTTTCAAGAAGATTGGCGAGCACTTGCGTGACCAGCGGCGCATCGACGTAGACCGCCGGCAGATCGGCAGGCAACTCGACCTCGACCACATGGCCCCTGAGTTGAGCATCGAGCCGGGCAAGCGCCGAACCGACCAGGTCATCGATGGTTTCCCAATCACGATGCAGCACGACTTGACCCGCCTCGAATCGCATCAGATCAAGGACATTGGAAATGATCTCAGACATCTCATGGGCTTTGTTCTCGATCGACGCCGTGAGTTGACGACGCGACTCCGGATCGAATGCAATCGAAGGATCATTGAGCGCGCTGCTGGCCCCTGCAATGACGGACAGCGGAGTACGAAGATCGTGAGAGATTGAAGCGAGCAAAGTGTTTCGCAGGCCTTCCGTCTCCGCCGAAATTCGTGCAGTCTCGGCCTCTTCCGCGAGTTCCGCTCGCTCCAATGCGAGCGTGATTTGCGCGGCAAAGGTCTCGAGCAGATGGCGCTGCTCGGGAAGCAGCAGCCGGCGCCGCTGCGTCGGTTGCACGGCGAGCACCCCCAGCGTGCGGCGGCCGCCCTTGAGCGGCAGGTACTGCGCGGGCGCGGCGGGCAAGGTATCGGTGCCGAGACCCGCCGGTGCGCTGTGATCGAACACCCATTGCGCCACCGACAGGTCCGCGGCGCGCAAGGAGGCCGGCAGCGGCTCGCGCCCGGGATGGTGCAGACGCCCGTTCTTGTCGGGCAGGAGGAGCACCGCGAGGCTGGCAAATGTCTCGGCCACGTGCTTGACGGCGACGGGTGCCAGGTCCTCGAGGTTGCGCGTTGCCGTCAGTTCGCGGCTCATTCCGTAAAGCAAGGACGTTCGGCGCTCCCGCGCTCCGGCGACCCGGGTCTGTGCACGGACGTTCGCCACCAGGTTGGCGATAATGAGCGCCACGGCCAGCATGACACCGAAGGTGACCACGTATTGGAAATCCGACACGGCGAGCGTAAAGCGCGGCGGCACGAAACAAAAGTCAAAGGCCACGATATTGACAACCGCCGTCAGGCTGGCTGGACCGCGCCCGAGCCGCAAGGCTGCGATGGTGGCCCCAAGCAGATACACCATCACGAGATTGGTCAACGCGAGATACGGATACATCAGGGCCGCCACGCCGCTGCAGGCGAGCGAGATGAACAGCGCGGCCCAGTAGCGGCCCGAATTGATTTCCCGGGGTCCAACGACGTCGCGGCCCGACGGCCGTTGGCGAGAGGTCTCGCGGCGCGCGATGACCGACACGTCGAAGCCGCCGCCGGCGGCGACCAACTTGGTCGCCGTCGACGGCCTGAACAATGTTCGTATGCCGAAGCGCCTCGGCGCCCCGACCACGATACGCGTGATGTTCCGCAGCCGCGCGTATTCGGTCAACGCGGCAGATGCCGAAGGGCCGTCGAGCGTCACCGTCTGCGCACCGAGGGACTCCGCGAGGCGCAGAACGTCAATGCGGCGATTGCGCGCCTCCTCGCCCAGGTTGAGCATGTTCGGAGTTTCAACCGACACCACCAGCCATTCGGCATCGAGCGCATCGGCGAATCGCTTGCCGACACGCACCAACTGCTCGGCCTGGTCATCGGGTGCGACGGCGATGAGGAAGCGGTCGCGAGCGAGCCAGGGTTTCGATGCGCGCTCCTGACTTTTGTAGGAACGCGCCGCGGCATCGACGCGATCAGCCGTCCGCCGCAGCGCCATCTCGCGCAACGCCAGCAGGTTTGGTTCCCGAAAAAAGCGTTCCGTCGCCGTGCCGACCTGATCCGCGAGATAAACCTTGCCGGCCTTCAGCCGTGCGAGCAGGTCGGTGGGCGGTAGATCGATGAGTTCGACCTCATCGGCCTCATCGAAAATTCCGTCGGGAATGGTTTCTTGTTGCCTGACGCCCGTAATGCCCGCGACCACGTCATTCAGGCTTTCGAGGTGTTGAACGTTCACCGTGGTCCAGACGTTGATGCCGGCGGCCATCAACTCCTTGATGTCCTGCCATCGCTTGGCATGGCGAGGTTTTGGATCGCCCTCGACCAGGTTGGAATGCGCCAATTCATCGACCAGCAGGATGGCCGGCGCGCGTTTGAGCGCTGCGTCGAGATCAAATTCGCGGCGCGTGATGCCACGGTAGCGAACTTCCAAGAATGGCAGTTGCTCCAGCCCCTCCAGGAGGCGTTCGGTTTCCGCGCGTCCGTGAGGCTCCACGTAGCCAACCACCACATCGACGCCTGCCGCTCGGGCGCTGCGTGCCGATTCGAGCATGGAATAGGTCTTGCCGACGCCGGCGGAAGCGCCGAAAAAGATCTTAAGCCGTCCCCGTCGCTCGAGCGCCTCGCGTTGCTTGAGTTCGGTCAGCAACTCATCGGGATTGCGACGATTCTCCGCTGCCATCAGCGGCGCTCATCAAGCGCCAGGTTGAGTTCGAGAACATTGATTTGTGTTTCGCCGAAGAGTCCCAGGAGCGGACCACGTTGGTGCTCGACGATGAGCGCCTGAACGGTGGCAACCGGGAGATTGCGTGCGCGTGCAATGCGCCCGGCCTGATACCGTGCGGCAGCCGGGCTGATATCGGGATCCAAGCCGCTGGCCGAAGCCGTGACCAATTCGACCGGAATCGGCGCTCTATTCAGCGGGTCTGCGTCGTGCAACGCCTTCGCATTCGCATTGACCTTGTCGATCAATGCGGGATTGAGGGGACCCAGATTTGAACCGCCGGAGGCGACCCCGTTGTAAGGCTGCGGCGACGTTGCAGAAGGTCGGCCCCAAAAATATTTCGGATCGGAGAAGTTCTGGCCGATCAAACTCGAACCGATCAGGGTATCGCCTCTGTGCAGCAGGCTGCCCTCGGCTTTCGAGTGCATAGAGATTTGACTGATGCCGGTGATTGTCAGTGGGTAGACGATTCCGAGCAGCACGGTCATGGCGACAATGAGGCTCATACCGGGGCGCAGATAGCGGGCAAACATCCTAATTCTCCTCAGGCCAAACCGGCCGCGGCCAGCACCATGTCAATCAATTTGATTCCCGGAAACGGCAGGATGATCCCACCGAGTCCATAAATGAGCAAATTGCGCCGTAGCAGCGGCCCGGCTCCCAGCGGTCGATACTTGACGCCCTTGATCGCCAGTGGAATCAGCAACACGATGATGAGTGCGTTGAAAATGACGGCCGACAAGATTGCCGAGTTTGGCGTCGCCAATCCCATGATGTTCAACGCAGCCAGCTGCGGGTAAGTGGTCGCAAAGGCTGCCGGTATGATCGCAAAATATTTTGCGACGTCGTTCGCGATGCTGAAGGTCGTCAGGGATCCGCGGGTCATCAGCATCTGCTTGCCCGTCTCGACAATTTCGATGAGCTTGGTGGGGTTGGAATCCAAATCGACCATGTTGCCGGCTTCCTTGGCTGCCTGGGTGCCGGTATTCATCGCAACCGCCACGTCGGCCTGCGCAAGAGCCGGCGCATCGTTCGTTCCATCGCCGGTCATCGCCACCAATCGGCCTTCCGCTTGATGTTTGCGAATGAGTTTGAGCTTGGCCTCCGGGGTTGCCTCGGCGAGAAAATCATCGACGCCCGCTTCTGCAGCGATGGCGGCCGCCGTCAGCCGATTGTCTCCCGTGATCATGATCGTCTTGATACCCATGTGCCGCAGGTCCGCAAAGCGTTCCTTGATGCCTCCCTTGACGATGTCCTTGAGTTCCACGACGCCCAGCACGCGTGCGCCGTCCGAGACGACCAGCGGCGTGCTGCCCTTGCGCGCCACATTCTCGACGATTTCCGTGACTGCGCGCGGAAACGGATGCCCAAGCGCCGACATGAATTTCGAGATGGCGTCCGATGCGCCTTTGCGAATTTGGCGGGTTCCAAGATTTACGCCGCTCATGCGGGTCTGCGCGGAGAACGGCACGAATGTGGCATCGAGCGCCTTGATATCCCGCTCGCGCAGATTGAACTGGCGCTTCGCGAGCACGACAATGCTGCGCCCTTCCGGCGTTTCATCGGCGAGCGAGGCGATCTGCGCGGCATCCGCGAGCTCATTCGCGGTCACCCCGGGTGCGGGTAGAAAGGCCGAGGCCTGACGGTTCCCCAGGGTGATCGTTCCTGTCTTATCGAGCAGCAGTATATCGACATCGCCGGCGGCCTCGACTGCGCGGCCGGACGTTGCAATGACATTGGCCTGCATCATGCGGCTCATGCCCGCCACACCGATTGCGGAGAGCAGGCCGCCGATGGTTGTTGGAATGAGACATACGAGCAGCGCCACCAGCGCGGTGATCGTGATCGGGGATCCAAGCTTGGCCACATCGACACTGAACAACGAGAACGGCAGCAAAGTCACGATGACGACCAAAAATACCAACGTCAGGGCCACCAGCAAAATCGTCAGCGCGATCTCGTTCGGGGTCTTTTGGCGCTTGGCGCTCTCTACCATGGAAATCATGCGGTCAAGAAAGGTCTCTCCGGGATTCACCGAGATCCGCACGACTATCCAATCCGAGAGCACCCGGGTTCCGCCCGTCACTGATGAGAAGTCACCGCCGGACTCGCGGATGACGGGTGCCGATTCACCGGTAATCGCGCTTTCGTCGACCGACGCGGCGCCTTCGATCACCTCGCCGTCCACCGGGATGACGTCCCCCGTTTCTACCAACACCAGGTCGCCCTTGCGCAGATCCTCGGCCCTCGCGTTGTTCGTGTCACGCCGCGCCAGCGTAGGATCGTTGAGTTTCTTGGCCATTACGGTCTGTCGCATGTCGCGCAGCGCGGAGGCTTGCGCCCGGCTGCGCCCCTCTGCGAGCGCCTCCGCGAAATTCGCGAACAACACCGTGAAGGCCAGCCAGATCGTGATCGCAAAAATAAAGGCCGCGGACGCTTCGCCGTGGCCGCCGAGCGCTTGCACGAACAACAGGGCGGTAACGATCGTCCCTATATACACCACAAACATCACCGGATTGCGCCATTGCACGCGCGGATCCAGCTTTTTGAAAGCGTTCACCAGCGCGGGGCCGACTAGTTTCCGATCAAACAGCGGTAATTGTTCTCGTGACATGATGTTCTCAATGAGCTGCCGTGAGCATGAAGTGTTCGACCACGGGGCCGAGCGCGAGCGCCGGCACATAGTTAAGTACTCCGATCAGCAGAATGGTGCCGATCAGCAACACTACGAACAGGGGTCCGTGCGTCGGCATGGTCCCCTCGGTGACGGGTACGCGCTTCTTGGCCGCCAGAGATCCGGCGATGGCGAGAGCAGCAACGATGGGCCAGAATCGGCCCACCCACATGACCAGGCCGAGCGCGATGTTGTAAAACACGGTATTGGCCGAGATTCCGCCGAAAGCACTGCCGTTATTGTTCCCGGCCGAGCTGAAGGCATAGAGAATTTCGCTGAAGCCGTGTGCTCCGGGATTGGCAACTCCCGCCGCGCCCGCAGTCGTCATGACGCCCGCGGCAGTGCCCAACAGGACCACAAACGGTGTCGTCAATATGAAGATTGATGCCAGCTTCATTTCCCTGGCCTCTATTTTCTTGCCGAGATACTCCGGCGTGCGCCCAATCATCAGGCCGGCAATGAACACTCCGAGAATGGCGAAAATCAGAATCGTGTACATTCCGGTGCCAACCCCGCCGGGCACGAGTTCGCCCAACTGAATCAGGAACAGCGGCACGAAGCCGCCCAACGGCGTCATGGAATCGTGCATGCCGTTCACCGCACCGCAGGACGTGGCGGTCGTCGCCGTGGCAAACAATGCGGAAGCGGCGATGCCGAAACGAGTTTCCTTGCCTTCCATGTTGCCGCCGGATTGCATCGGAGTGGCCACCTGATCAATCCCTTGTTTTGCAATCAGGGGATTTCCCTGCTGTTCGCTATGGAATGCAAGCGCCGCCATTCCTAAAAACAGCACCAGCATGCTGATCATGACCACCCATCCCTGGCGGGTATCACCGACCATCTTGCCGAAGGCGTAGGTGAGAGCGAATGGGATCAGCAGGATTGCCACCATCTCCAATATGTTGGACAGGGCGGTCGGGTTCTCATAGGAATGAGCCGAGTTTGCATTCAAAAACCCGCCGCCGTTCGTGCCGAGTTCCTTGATTGATTCCTGCGAAGCTATCGGGCCCATGGGCAGAGTCTGCGTCTGCGTGGTCACCGACTCGGTGACAGGATTGCCCGCCTTATCCTTGAGCGGATTGCCGTCCGCATCGGTTTTCGGATTGTCGTAGGTGAGCTTTTCGATCGTGGTCGCATCTTTGTAGCCGTCAAAATTCTGGATGACTCCCTGACCCACCAGCACGAGCGCAAGCACGGCCGACAGCGGCAACAGGACGTACAAGGTGGCGCGTGTGATGTCGACCCAAAAGTTGCCGATGGCCTTGACCGTGTGCCTCGCGAATCCACGAATGAGCGCAATGGCGACCACAAGGCCCGTGGCCGCAGAAAGAAAATTCTGCACCGCGAGGCCCGCCATCTGCACCAAGTAACCCATGGTCGATTCGCCGGAATAGCCCTGCCAGTTGGTGTTGGTGATGAAGCTGATCGCCGTATTGAACGACGAGTCCGGGCTGACGGCGACCATCTTTTGAGGATTGAGCGGCAGCCAAAGCTGCAGACGTTGCAAGCCGTAGACGATCAGCGCGCCGGCGACGTTGAAGAGCAGCAGCGCGATCGCGTACTGCGCCCAGCCCATGTCTTCGCGCGAATCCACGCCGCAAACGCGGTACAGCAGCCGTTCGAGGCGACCACCCGCGCGAAGCGCCCAATTGGCGCGCCCCTCCATGACGTCGGCGATATAGGCACCGAGCGGCTTGGCGCACAGGATGACCGTACCGAGGACCAGTACGGTGAGAAGTTCGAATTTGACTGCGGCGCTCATATCAGAACCTCTCCGCCTTGATCAGCGCATAAAGGAGGTAAACGAACAGCAGCAGCGCAAGCGATCCGCTCATCCAGTACATGCCACTCATGCGCCATCTCCGATGTGTTGGATTGCAATCACGAGCCCGATCGTTGCGAAGAACAGGGCGAGGAGCAAAACGAGATATACCGCGTCCATTGTCGTCTCCGTTGAACTTGCCGACATGTTAGCAATGCGCGTGTGAGAAACCTGTGAAATTACGCGCCGGTGGGGTGAGCCTGGCCTCGCAGGGTACACCTATTTTTTCACACCTTTACGCCTTTCAGGCCTGCCTCGATCCGCGGATGATAGCGCGCTGTCTGATTCGACTTGCGCGGTTACCACCAGTATTTATTCCAGGAGCACGGACGTGATGAACAAACTTCGGGGTGAAATCGGAACGGCAGTGCTGATCTTGGGTACGCTTGCCTCGGCCGCGGCGCACGCCGACGAACCTGCGGCGGGCGCAACTCCGGCAGCTCCGACCGGACCGTCATTGGCCGACACGCTTGCCGCCTCGGGAATCACCGAGACTGGGTATGTGGCCGCCTCTTACTATCACTCAAATGGTTACAACACCGATCACCAGTTCGATAACAAGCACGACAGTTTTCAAATCGATCAAGCTGCGTTGACCGTGGCTTACCAGCCCAAACAGGGCTTCGGTGCTTTGGTGAACGTCGCCGCCGGTGAAGATATGAAGATTCTGAACGCCGCCGAGGGCAGCAATCCCAGCACGTTCGATATCGTTCAGGGATTCGTGCAATACGCCACAGGCCCGCTCACGGTCATCGCCGGCAAATACGTGACGCTGGCGGGCGCCGAGGTGATCGCCCCCACCGGCAACACGAATTTCTCGCGGTCTTTCCTGTTCTATGCCGAGCCTTTGACGCATACGGGCGTTCGAGCGACTTATGCCGCAAGCGACACGGTCAGCGTCATTGTGGGCGTCAACAATGGGTGGAATTATTCGTCGTTGCAGACTTCCGGTGCGAAAACCGGGGAGTTGGGAATCGCATGGACGCCGAACAAGCTGTTCTCGTTGACGGCCCAGGCCTATGTCGGCAAAGACCCCACTTTCGATGCGCAAAGAACCTTGGTCGACGCGGTCGCCACGTACAACGCCACTGCCGCGCTGACCTTCATTCTGAGCTACGACTGGGGCAGGCAGGAACAACATGCTGCCGCAGCTCCGGACATGAAGTGGAACGGAGCGGCTTTTTATACGAACTATGCGTTCAGCGACCAATGGCGCGTGTCGGTGCGGCTCGAATACCTGGACGACGAGGATGGATACGTTACTGCAAGCGGCGTTCGCCAAACACTGAAGGAAGGCACGGTCACGTTTGGCTACGATCCGGTCAAGAGTTTCGAGCTGCGCCTCGAGGCCCGCTATGACAAGTCAACCCAGCCAACCTTCGTGAGGTCGATCAACGAAGCAGACGCGAACCTCCTCGCCGACAGCCAGACGGAACTTGCGCTGCAAGGCGTGTACAAGTTCTAATCCATGCCCTGCGTCTCGCTCCACGTTTTTCGCCGGCGGCGCGGTGCTAGTCCCAGTCCGGGTAATCGCGAAACGCCCCTAGAGCGGCTTCTATTTTTTCACGCGGCGCATCCAGGTGCGTCACCAGACGGGTGCGCGGCGTGATGGTCGCAAGGATGCCGCGCTGCTGAAGATGGCTCTTCAGGCCGCCCGTCTTGGGCGCCGGGATGTCGACGTACAGAATGTTGGTTTGCGGCGGCTCGACGCGCAACCCCAATTCGCGCAACCCCTGCGCGAGGTATTCGGCGTTGGCGTGATCCTGCGCCAGTTGCCGCACATGGTGCTCCAAAGCATAGAGTCCCGCCGCGGCGAGCACTCCGGCCTGCCGCATACCTCCGCCCAGGGCCTTGCGCCAACGCCGCGCCTGTTCGATGAACTCCCGCGAGCCCAGCAGCACCGATCCGGCCGGAGCGCCGAGACCTTTCGAAAGGCATACCGACACCGAATCGAAGCCGGCCACGGCGGCGCCTGCATCGATTTGCAGCTTCACGATGGCATTGAAGAGGCGTGCGCCGTCCAGATGAGTGCGCAAGGAGCGCGCATGCGCAAATTTCGTGACCTCTTTCAGGTACGCCGGCCGCAGCACCCGTCCGCCGATCGTGTTTTCAAGCGCCAACAAGCGCGTGCGCGCGAAATGGATGTCGTCGGGTTTGATGGCATTGGCGATGCGCTGAATCGAGATGCCGCCGTCCGGCTCATTCTCGAGCGGCTGCGGCTGAATGCTGCCCAGCACCGCGGCGCCGCCGCCCTCGTATTTGTAGGTGTGGGCTTCCTGACCCACCAGGTATTCGTCGCCGCGGCCGCAATGCGACATCAAGGCGGCCAGATTGCTTTGCGTGCCGCTGGCAAAGAACAGGGCACTCTCGAAGCCGAATCGCTCGGCGACCACCGCCTGCAGGCGATTGACGGTGGGATCGTCGCCATAGACGTCGTCGCCCACGTCCGCCGCCGCCATGGCCGCCCGCATGCCCGGTGAGGGCCGCGTCACAGTATCGCTGCGCAAATCGACCAAATCGGGCGGACTGGTGCTCACTGTCGGTTCCATGGCTGGCCGAAGGCTTCAAGTGTAGCGGAACACCTCCGCGGGCCCGCGAAATATGCAATTTTGGGGCTAAATTTCAGCGCCGGCCGGCCGATAGACCTATATCGCGGTGCTATCCGCGTTTCGCGCGTCAACATGCTGGCAACCTATAACCCATCGCTGGTCGCGCTCTCCATCGCCGTCGCTATTTTGGTCTCCTATGCCGCGTTGTCGCTGGCCGCGCGCGTGGCGGCGGCCGACCCGAGCCATGTCCGAATCTGGGTCGCCGGCGGAGCGATCGCCATGGGGACCGGCATCTGGTCGATGCACTTCATCGGCATGATGGCGGTCTCCCTGCCCATTGCACTGCGGTATGACATCGCGAACACCTTGGTCTCGCTGGCGGTTGCCATCGTGACCTCCGGCTGCGCCTTATGGATCGCCGGCGGCCTGCACCTGGGATGGCGGCGTCTGGCGGCCGGCTCCCTGTTGATGGGGACGGGCATATGCGCCATGCACTACTCCGGCATGAGCGCGATCCAAATTCTGCCGATGATCGTCTACGACCCGGTGTTGGTCGCGGCCTCGGTGATCATCGCGGTGGCTGCCTCCTTCGCGGCGCTGTGGCTGGCGTTTCACCTGCGCAACGGCCGCTCCTGGCAGATGGTGATCGGCAGGCTGGCGGCGGCATTGGTCATGGGCGCGGCCATCAGCGGCATGCACTACACCGGCATGGCAGCTTCGCGATTCAGCCGCGATGCGTTCTGCATCGGCGGCGTGCCGATCGACAGTCAGTGGCTGGGAATGGTCGTCGGGTTGATCACCGTGGCACTGCTCGCGATCGCCTTGATCACGGCGGCTTTCGACGCGCACCTGCAATCGCGGACCGCGGCCCAGGCGCAACGCCTGAAGGAACTCAACGCGGAACTGCAGCTGCAGGCGGCAAAGGCGCAGGCCAGCGAAGAGCGCCTGCGGCAAATATCCGACAGCATCCCGGCCATGATCGCCTACTGGGACCGCGACGGCATCTGCCGCTTCGCCAACAAGGCGCACTTCGACCGCTTCGGGCTCACTCCCGAGCAGCTGGTCGGCATGTCCATCGATGAGGTGATCGCTTTCAGGCGCGCCGGCAGCAAGCGTACCGACGAGAACCTGCGCGCCCGAATCGCGGCCGCGCTCGCGGCGAGCGCCAGCTGTTCGATCAGAGCAGCGTCGGCACGGACGGCAGCGTGCGGCACTGGCAGGCGAATACTTGCCGAACCGCAGCGGCGGCGAGGTGCTGGGATTCTATGCGCTGATCGTCGATATCACGCAGCGCAAGATCGCCGAAAGCCGCCTGGCGACCGACCAGCCGCATGGGCGAAATCGGCGGCTGGGAACTTGACCGCGACGCATCCGGGTCCCGTCTGGTCCGACATGGTCTACCGGATCCACGATCTTCCGGTGGGCGAAATGCCGTCGCTGGAATCCGCGCTCGATTTCTATCCGCCCGAATCGCGCGAGAGTGGTGGCCGGCACCGTCACGGCCGCCTTCGAGCACGGCAAGCCGTTCGATCATCGTGGTGCCGTTCGTGACCGCCACCGGTCGCCAGCGATGGGTGCGGTCGATCGGTGAACCGCAAATGGTGAACGGCCGGTGCACCCGCATCATCGGCGCCTTTCAGGACGTGACCGAAGCCAGGCAGGCCGAGCAAAGCCTGCGTGCCGCCAAGGAGGCCGCCGAGGCGGCGAATCGCGCCAAGAGCGAATTCCTGGCCAACATGAGTCATGAGATACGCACGCCGCTCAACGGCGTCATCGGCATGACCGGATTGCTGCTCGACACGCCGCTTGGGGCGCAGCAACGCGAATACGCGGAAATCGTGCGCTCGAGCGGCGAGTCCCTGCTTTCGCTGATCAATGACATTCTCGATTTCTCGAAAATCGAGGCCGGTCGGCTCGACTTGGAGTCGATCGATATCGACATTCAAAGCGTGGTGGAAGACACCATCGACGCAGTGGCGCTGCGGGCGGCCCAGAAGCGCCTGGAGCTGCTGGTGGACATCGATCCTGCGACGCCGCGTGCCTTTCGCGGCGACCCGATGCGATTGCGGCAGATACTCTTGAATCTGTTCAGCAACGCGATCAAGTTCACCGAGCGCGGCGAGGTGACCTTGAGTTTGAGCACCGCCGCGGCGCCCGGCGGAAAATCCCATCTGCTGTTTGCCGTGCGCGATACCGGAATCGGCATCTCCGCCGACAGAGTCAACAATCTGTTCGCTCCGTTCATTCAGGCGGACAGCTCGACCACCCGGCGCTTCGGCGGCACCGGGTTGGGGTTGTCCATATCCAAGCGCCTGGTCGAAGCCATGGGCGGCACGATCGAGGTAAACAGCATTCTCGGGCAAGGATCGACCTTCAAATTTGCCGTCTGTCTGCAGCCCAGCGATGCGCCCGTGGCGAGCGAAGTGGCCAACCAGCTCGTCGGTCTGCGGGTGTTGATCGTCGTTGGTCACCCCAGCAACCGGCGAATACTCGAGCGGCAACTGGCGCCCGAAGGCTGCGATCTCACCTTTGCCGCCACAGCGGACGAGGGCCTCGCGCAGTATCGGGAGATGCTGTCCGCCGATCGGCCGCCGGCCGCCATCATCGTCGACTACGAACTCGCTGACCGCGGCGGACCCTGGTTTGCGGCCACGATCCGCGCCTCCGGCGCTCCACCGTCTTCATTGATCCTGCTCGCCTCCTTGTCGACGTCGCTCACCGACTCCGATCTGCAGCTGTTCGACCGCATCGTCACCAAACCGGCGAAAACCATCGTGCTGGTGCGCGCCCTGGCCGAGCTCACGCAGGGCGGTGGACCCAGCATCGCGGCCGGCGACGGCGCCCCGGCCGCGCCCGCATTGTCGGACATGCGGATCCTGTTGGCGGAAGACAACCCCGTGAATCAAAAACTCGCCACGCGGCTCTTGCAGAAACTGGGAGCGGAAGTTCAAGTCGCGGCCAACGGCCTGGAGGTCCTGCAGGCGTTGCGTACGGCGGACTTCGACGCCGTGCTGATGGATTGCCAGATGCCCGAAATGGACGGTTACGAGGCCACTCGCCAGATCCGCAGCTCGGAAGCACCGGTTAGAAATCCCAATATTCCGGTGATTGCGCTGACCGCGCATGCGCTGGCGACGGACCGCACCCGATGCTTGGCCACTGGAATGAACGATTACCTCACCAAGCCGATCAATCCCATCGCTCTTCAGCAGGCGCTGTCCCGGGTGCTGCCCGCGCCTGCCGGGCGCCCGGAGCATCCCGTCGCCGCCCAGGGGCTCTTCGATGAAGCGGCATTGCTCGCCCGGACCGACAATGACCGAGCCTTCGCACGCGAATTGATCGAATTGTTCGTTCGCTCGGCGAGCGCCACCCTCGCGCAGCTGGACGATGCCGTGCGTGACGGAGAAGACCCGGGAGCCACCCGCAAACTGGCGCACAGTCTCAAAGGATCCGCGGCAACGGCCGCCGCCGCCGCCTTGGCGGCCGCCGCCGCCGATCTGGAACGCGTGGCCGGGAGCCGGCAGGAGGCCGCCGCCTTGAGTTCGTTGCACGCGACATTCGCGCTGACCATGACGGAATGGGTGCGGCTCGAGTGGGTCGCGCGCGGCAGCGTCGAGGCGCAGCCGCCGGTCGCTCGCGGCGAGCGCGTCTATGTGGCGCCGTAGGGTCGGCCGTCGGAGTGCGTGAAGCCCCCGCGGCCCTTGGGCACCCTCAAATCAATGTCCGGGTAGGTCACTTCATCGTGCTCGGTGCGGCGCGATCCGATCTCCAGATAGAGTGCGTCCTTGCCGCTGCGGTTCTGCAGTTGGTGGCCATCCGGGGTGCCCCCTTGAAAGCCGGCGCAGTCGCCGGCGCGAAGGATTTCCTCGCCGTCATCGGTGACCAGCATGAGTTCACCCTCGAGCACATAGATGAATTCATCCTCGGCGCTGTGCCAATGGCGCTGGCTCGACCAGGCACCGCTGGGGAGCCGGGTGAGATTTACGCCGAATTGCGTGAGCCCCGCGGAGTCCCCGAGGCGGCGGCGGATGCGCGCCGCGCACGGTACATCGTAGGGCGGCGGATACAGGGAACCGGTGACCGTCTTGGCCGAATTCAGATCGACTTTCCTGGACATTCTCGTCTCCCGCCGGGCCGCCTATTTGCGGCGCGCCGGCCGTGCGGTTGAGTTGCGAATCACCAATTCATGCGCCAGCAGCTGTCGCGGAATACGCTCCGGCCAGCCATTGCGGCGCGGCTCCAGCTGGATGATCAGATCGGCGGCAATCCTCGCCATCTCGGCGACGGGCTGGCGTACCGTGGTCAGCTCGGGCCAGATCATACTGGCGACCGGGGCGTCGTCAAATCCGGCCACGGACAACTGGCCCGGCAGATCCAGTCCGATCTTGCGGGCCATCGAGATCGCCGCTGCGGCCATGTCGTCGTTGCTGGCGAAAATCGCAGTCGGCGGCGCTGCTGCGCGCAACATTCGTTCCGCGCAGATCAGGCCGTCGCCGAATACGAAGTTGCCGGTTTGCACCAACTCGGAGTCGACCGGAATCTGGTGATCCCGCATCTCGTCGACGAATCCCCGATGGCGCTGCTCGGTGGCACCATGTTCGGGTTTTCCCAGCATGAAACCGATTCGGCGGTGCCCAAGACTTACCAAATGCGAGGTGATCTGCCGTGCTGCTGCATAGTCATCGATGCCGATGGACGGCGTCGTGTTCACGTGATTCTTCGGTGCGATCCGCACGATCGGAATCGACGCCTCATGCAGCTTTTTCAAAACGACCGGGTGATCGCTCAGCGGCGGCAACAAAATCACCCCTTCCAGGCGCAGCTGGCCGAGCAACGTGTCGATTTGGCGCTCGATGAGGGGACTGTCCACGTCCCATGGCTCCACCATCAAGTGCAGGCTGGACTCGCGACAGCGCGCCACCGCGCCGGCCTGGAATTCACTCAAGTAGTCGCCGGGCTTTTCGCAGAACAGCCCGATCAAGAAGGACCGATTGCTCGCCAATCCGCGGGCATTGAGATTGGGCCTGTAGTTGAGCGTTTCGATGGCCGCGAGGATCCGGGCGCGGGTATCGGAGCGGACTCGCGGCTCGTTGTTGATGACCCTCGACACGGTCTTCGGCGAGACCTTGGCGAGATCCGCCACCTCCTGAATGGTGACCGATGCCGGGTGAAGATTGATGGCCAAGGAAACCTCGAAAGTTTTGCCTATATTAGCGATTCGCTCGAGGCGCGCTGGATTTCTTTCAGGTCGTTCCGGGACACTTGGTTGCGGTGCTCGAGTTCCTTCGCATCAGGCCCGCCTCCGAGATCGTGAGGCCGAAGCGGCCCGAGGTCTCGATGGCGAGCGGCACTTCGACGCTGGCAAGGTCGGCGCCCGTCGCCGTAAAGCAGGACAGCGGCATGGACAATGTCCGCCAAATCCCCGGCGGCGAGTTCTTGAAGACGCGCGTGACATCCAGCATTGCGCCCCCCGACACCCCGCAGAGCGGGTCGGTGCAACGCAGACCCAGCGCGACGCTGCGCTCGGGTGCCCGGTCGACGCGATAGCGCAGCTCGAGCGCAACGCCCTGCTCCGCCTGCGGCCGCATGTCCGCGGCGCGCCCTGAGATCTTGTAGAGGCCGCCGTGCGTGCCATTCCAGACGACCGTGCTGCCGTCGCCGGCCGCAACGGCGACGACACTGCCGCGCGGACTTTCTTGCCGCGCGGTGGTGAGATGCACTTCCACGCCCTCGTCGGCGACGAACACGGACCAGGGCGCAGTGACGTGGCCGGCATGAAAGAGGCTTCCCGGCGCCGCCGCCCACTGCGGCGGAACCCGTGGATCTTCCGACAGCAACGGTGAATCAACCTTGCTGCCATAGTCGAGGCCCCAGCCGCGGGTGAATTGGGCACCTGTCGATTTCCCTGCAGCGTCGAAGCTGACCGGCATGGCGGTTTGCGGCCATGAAAACGCCAGGCGGCCGGTGAAGTCATGGTGTTCCGCGCCGGCAAACAGCACGTCGGCCACACCCTCGCCTTCGGTTCCCGGCAGCCACGCGGCGACGAAGGCGTCCGACGCATTGATCCACGGGTTCACCCACATTGGCCGCCCCGACAAGAACACCGCGACCGTGGGCACGCCCTGGGCCCGCAATCGCCGCAGCAAATCGAGGCTGCGGTGATCGTTGGGAGAGAATTCGAGGGTTTCACGATCTCCCTCGAATTCAGCATAGGGGCCCTCGCCGAAGACGACGACGGCCGCATCGGGTTTGTCGGTAAATCGGCCCTCCTTGCTCAGCACGGCGGTCCCGCCGCCTGCGGCCGCCGCCGCTTGAATGCCGCCGAAGATGGAGGTGGCGCCGGGGAAATCCGCGTTGCTGTTGCGATCTCCCTGCCAATCGATGGTCCATCCTCCCATCTGCGCGCCGATCGAGTCCGCGGCCTCTCCCGCGACCAGTATCTTCGCGTGCGGATTCAGGGGCAAAACGTGGCGGTCGTTCTTGAGCAGGACCAGGGACTTGCGGACGGCCTCGCGCGCGAGCGCGCGATGCGCGCTGCTGCCGAGACGCGTGAAATCACCCGCATCGCTGCGCTGTTTCGGCGCGGCACGCTTGAACATTCCAGCGATGCTCTTGACGCGCAAGATGCGCCGGACCGCATCATCGATGCGAGCTTGCGGAATCTCCCCGGAGCGCACCTGCGCCAGGGTGTTCTTATACAACTCGCGCCAACTGTCCGGCGCCATCAACATGTCCACGCCGGCCAATATCGCCGCCGCGCATTTATACTTGGTGCAGCCCGGAATTTGTTCGTGCGCGTTCCAGTCGCCGACCACGAAACCCTCGAAACCAAGCCGTCCCTTCAGAACGTCGGTCAGCAAATAATGATTGGCGTGCATTTTCACGCCATTCCAACTGTTGTAGGACGCCATGACGATCAATGCGCCGGCCTTGATCGCCGCCACATAGCCCGCCGCATGCACCGCGCGCAGCTCCGATTCCGGTATGACGGTGTCGCCCTGGTCCCTGCCGTTCTGCGTGCCGCCGTCGCCGAGGAAGTGTTTGACCGACGAGAGCGTGTGTCCCGGCGCCATGAATTGCGCGGTATCTCGTTCTCCTTGAAGCCCCGTGACCATCGCCGCGGCATAGGCAGCCACCAACTCCGGCGATTCGGAATAGCTTTCGTACGAGCGGCCCCAACGCACGTCGCGTGCCACGGCCACGGTGGGCGCAAAGGTCCAATCGATGCCCGTGGTCGCCACTTCTTCCGCGGTAGCCTGACCGATGCGGTGCACCAGATCCGGATCGTGTGCAGCTCCCAAGCCGACGTTGTGCGGATATATCGTGGCGCCCACCACTTTCGCGTGCCCGTGCACCGCGTCGATGCCGAATATGATCGGAATGGGCGCATGGGCTGCGCTGGTAGCCGTCAGCGATGCGCGGAAAAAGCTGTCCGTCAGATCGAGCCATGCCTGCGGAGTGGTGCGCACGTTGTCGCCGGGCGCGGCGCCGCCGCCGGCCAGGATCGAACCCAGCTTGTAGGTGCGCAGCTCCGCCGGCGATATCGATGCGATGTCGGCTTGAATCATCTGACCGACCTTTTCCTCCAGAGTCATGTTGGCCAACAGCTGCGTTACGAACGCCTCGGTCGCAGCGTTTGGAGAAACACGCACGCCGGCGGACCAAAGTTCCGGATGTACACTGGCGGGAATGCTCGCCGGTGGGGCCGCGCCCCCGGACCCTGACAACAACACTGCAGCCGCGGCTAAGGCAGGAAGCTTCGACACCGATTTCTCCCCATCATCTACTGCGTTCATCACGAATACGTTATAAGTATTTGTAAATTTTATGCTTTTGATATTCAGAACCGGGTCGGCAGTGCCGCAGTCTTTCCGGCGAATCGCAGCCTGGGATTAGATGGAAAAATGTCAGCGCTGTCAAATAATCACTCATTCGGCCTGCTCGGCCTGCTCGATTGGGCGGTGGTGGCCCTGTATGCCGGCGCTCTGATCGTCCTGGGGTTGTTGATGTCGCGGCGACGGTTCGCCCCGGTTGACTACTTTCTCGCGTCCCGAGCGACGCAGTGGCCGGTCATCGGCTTGGCCTTGCTGGCTTCCAACATGTCCTCCACCGCGTTGGTGGGATTGGCCGGCGGTGCCTATGCCATCGGCATTTCCGTTTACGACTACGAGTGGTCCGCGGTCGTCATTCTGGTGTTCTTCTGCGTATTCCTGCTGCCCTCCATCATTCGCAGCCAGACCTACACCATGCCGGAATTCCTCGAGCGGCGTTACGACCGTCGAGTTCGCCTGCACTTCGCGATTCTCACGCTGTTTCTCAATATTTTCGTCGATTCCGCCGGCGTGCTCTACAGCGGTTCACTGGTCTGCGAGCTGCTGTTTCCCGGCTGGCCGCTGTGGATGATCGTCGCCCTGCTGGCGGGCACGGCGGGCCTGTATGCCACCTTGGGCGGCCTTCGCTCCGTGATCTACACCGAAGCGGTCCAAGCCGTAGTGTTGATGGTCGGTGCGCTCATGATCTCCATCGGTGCGTTCAGCCGCGCCGGGGGTTGGCACGCGGTCATGCAGGGCGTGGCGCCGCAGGCGCTCTCGCTCATCCG
This sequence comes from uncultured Gammaproteobacteria bacterium, assembly GCA_963811115.1. GTDB lineage: Bacteria > Pseudomonadota > Gammaproteobacteria > Steroidobacterales > Steroidobacteraceae > Bog-1198. The sequence goes on along the minus strand of CAWEQB010000010.1, from coordinate 626,647 downwards.
GCCCATCGGCGATCCCGGTGTGCCGTGGCCCGGCCTGTGTTGGGAATTCCCTTGCTGGGTTTTTACTATTGGTGCACGAATCAATCGATCGTGCAGCGCATGCTGTCCGCCAAGAACATCGATCACGCCCGCTGGGGCGCCCTGTTCGCCGCACTGCTGAAACTGCCCGTGCTGTTCCTGATTGTGCTGCCGGGAACCTGCGCATTGTTGCTCTTTCCGCGGTTGCCGCATCCGGACCTCGTGTATCCGAACTTGATCCTGCGACTGCTGCCGACGGGCCTGGTCGGATTGGTGGTCGCGGGATTCGTGGCGGCGACCATGGTGTCGATTGCCTCGATGCTCAACTCAGCATCGACCTTGATCACCATGGACGTCATCAAGCAGATCAAACCGGATCTGTCGGACCCCCAGGTGGTTCGCGTGGGGCGTATCAGCACGGTCGCGCTCTTGCTGGTCGCCGTGGCCTGGGCTCCGCAGCTGCAGTGGTTTCCCTCGCTATGGCAATACCTGCAGGCCGTACTGGCGTACGCCGTTCCTCCGGTGGTTGCGCTGTTTCTGGTGGGCATGTTCTGGCGCGGTGCCAATGCGAACGGCGCCGCAGCGACCATGCTCTTGGGCTCGCTCGGCGGCATCGCCCTGTTCATGGTCAATGTGATGTTTAAGTGGACACACTTCCATTTTCTGTACGCAGCGCCGATTCTCACGGTCTTCGACGCGGCGATTCTGATCGGCGTCAGCCTGCGCAGCCGCGCAATCGACGCCGTTTCGCAAGCGGTTTCGCCGTGGAAGTTCGATTTCAGCCGTGCCGAGCAACTGCGTCTGAAACTCGCTCCTCGATGGCAGGACTACCGTGTTCAGGCGGCGGTCTTGCTGGCACTCACCGCCGCCATCGTGATCGCCTTTCGCTGAAGCCGGCCGGCGGCAAAGCGATTGGACATAACGCCGGGGCGTTGCGATTTAAGATTAATCAGCGCCGGCCGAATACATCTCCATAACGGCCACAACCCTTGGCCTTAGGATCGGCCCATGTCCCATGTTTCCCCGGTGCCCACCTACCAATCCGGCACCGGATCGGTACCGGCAAACGCCGCGGGAACACCCCCTGAAACGCGCGCCGCCGCGCTCGAGTTCCTGGCTCGTCTGGCTGCCGAGGTGTCCAAAGGCATCGTCGATCTGCCATGTTTTCCCGACGTGGTGGTCCGTATTCGTCAAGCCTTGGCAGATCCTTCGACGACCCCTGAAAAGACCGTGAGCATCGTCGGCAACGAGCCGCGCCTGGCGGCACGTCTGCTGCAGATGGCCAACTCGGCGGCCTTCAATCCCTCCGGAAGACCGTTGACGGACTTGCGGTCCGCGATTACCCGCCTGGGCTACCAACTGGTGCAGAGTGCGGCCGTGGGCTACGCGGTCCAGCAAATGAAATATGCGGGACCGCTGCGTTCCATCGCCAAACCGTTGAGCGAGTTGTGGAAAGAATGCGTTTCGGTGGCATCGGTCAGCCAGGCAGTGGCGAAACGCACCAGGGTCAGTCCGGATGAGGCCTTCCTGACCGGATTGCTTCACGGAATTGGACGCCTGTACATCATGGTGCGAGCGGTGGGCCACGCGGCGGAGTTCGGCAACGATCAAACCTTCCTGGACATGGTTTCCGACTGGCATGCGTCGATCGGCAAGGCGGTGCTCGAGAACTGGGGCTTTGCCGAGGAGATGTGCAACGCGGTGGGCGATCAACACGAATACGAACGCCGCTGGATCCGCGGCGGCGAGCTATCGGACATCCTGATCACGAGCGTCGTGCTCGCTGCCGCCATGAAGACTCCCGAATTGCCGGCCGATACCGCGGAGGGCATCACTGCGTTTCAACACCTCGGCCTCACGGTGCCGGACTGTGAAGGGATTCTGGCGGACGCCAAAGTCCAGCTCGGTTCGCTGCACAACGCCTTGGGCGGTTGATCGCCGGGGACTAGGGTTCCTTGGACTCCTGGGCCTCCGGGGGCTTGGAGTGCTCCGGCGTCAGCCCGCGGCATCCCACGCCTTCACCGCAGACTTGATTGACGGGGCACACCATCGGCGTTCCCTTCACGCAGCCGCGCGCGTCGGCATCCGCCGAGCGCGGTGCGCACCGTTCGCGTCCATTGCATATTCGCTTGTCATCGCAATCCGCGTCGCTCTTGCAGGTCAAGGCCGCCGGATCTCGATCGCTGGTCGCGAGTTCGCCTTGCCGCGCTATGACTCCGGATAACGTGGTGTCGAGCAGCCGCTCCGGCGACTCCTTGGCGGAAGGCACCTGAACATCGGCAGAGACGATCTCCAAACCGGGGGCGAGCGGACTGGCACTGCGGTAGTACAAGCTGAAGCGCAGCACGCTGCCGGGTTCCAGTGGATCGCTCAGCTTCACCGGAATTACATGGGTCGAATCGCGCGGCCATGCCTCGCCATTGACCAAGGGCAGGCGCCTCACGCTCTTGCCGGCCTCATAAATGCGCAATTCCAACGAACTGCCGGCGCTCAGTTCCTCGGCACCGGTGACGATGTGAACCTCGAGGCGGGACACCGGAATCGCGAATGCGCTTGCGGCCCACAGCATGCCGATCAACAGGGCCGGCCCAACCAATATCGGCAGGTGTAATTTCACGGCACCTTCTCCCGGTAATGTGAATGCCCGCCTATCATAGCCGATCCGTGGCACGCGCTTGCACTCCGGATGGAGCCTGTATTTCTTACACGGCGGCAGCGTCGCGTTATGTATAAACGCGATTCAATCGCCCTGTTTGTATACCTTGCCTTCTTTCATCACGAACTGAACATTTTCGAGTTCGCGGATGTCGGCGAGCGGATCGCCGTTCACGGCGATGATATCCGCCGACTTGCCTGCGGTAATGGAGCCGAACAGCTCCGAGTGACCGATGAGGTCCGCGGCATTGACGGTGGCCGACTGTATGGCCTGCATCGGCGTCATCCCGTACTTCACCATGAAGGCGAATTGCCGCGCGTTGATGCCGTGCGGGCACACGCCTGCGTCGGTGCCGAAGGTCATCTTCGCGCCGGCGCGCACCGCCTTGGTGAAGTTACGGCGCTGCGCCTCCGCCGAGGTCGCGGTCATGCTGCAGAAAATCCGCCGGCGTGTTCCCGGACGACTGGATGCACTCCTCGTCGTAAATATCCATGTCCAGATAGGTGCCATGCTGCTTGGCGAGAGCAATGCCTTCATCGTCGATGAGGGTGGCGTGCTCGATCGATGCGACTCCGGCGCGAATCGCATTCTTGATGCCTTCGGCCGCGTGCGCGTGAGCTTCGACGCGCAGGCCGAAATTGGCGGCCTCCTCCACGGCGGCGCGCAGTTCCTCGGGGGTAAACTCGATCGACTTCGGATTGCTGCCGTGCGTGAGAACGGCGCCCGTCGACAGGATCTTGATGTGATCGGCACCCCGGTGCGCGAGTTCGCGAATCTTTTGCCGCACCTCCCAGGGACTGTTCGCCACGCCGTAGCGCAGATCCAACGGCAGCGGGATGTCCGGCGGCAGTCCCGTCATCGCGCCGGCGCCCTCGCTGATGGTGATGTAGGCGCCTGCCACATACATGCGCGGTCCGATGATGATGCCGCGCGCGATGGCGTCGCGCATCGCCACATCGTTGAACGCGCGATACACGCCCGACGTCGCGCACGGTGGTGAATCCGGCCAGCAGCGTGACGCTCGCATTCGGAATGGCCGCATAAGCCGTTTCGACGGCGCTGCTCTGCAGAACATCGAGCGGCTCTGGCGTCGGCGAGATCGGCCAGGTGGGTGTGACAATCGATGAGGCCCGGAAGAACGGTCATCTTCGACAGATCGATGATCTTGGCGCCATCCGGAACGGCCACATTGGCGCCGACGGTTTCAATCTTGGCTCCGCGGATGAGAATGATCTGGTTCGAGAGCACCCTCCCCGACTCCACGTCGACGAATTTGCCTGCGCGGATGGCCGTGACGGGGGCCACCGCCGCGGATGCGGGAGCGCGCGCGCGGCCGGCAGGAGCGGAACCAGCAAGGCAAGAAACAATACCGGAATCCTAGAGAGATAATTTTTTTGGTGCACGATGGTCCTCGAGTCGATCATGGCGCGGTCCGCCGCTGCGAAGCTGCGCGATCATAGACTCGCGCCGCGACGAATTGCTACTGTTTTTCGATCGTTCAACTAGGAGCTGTCCCCGGAGGCCGGCGCGCGGCTCTTGCTGGGTGATGCAGTGAATGCCGCCGCCGCCGCGAAACAAGTCCCGCAGCTCGAGAGCCACCACCTGCCGTTGCGGATATGCGCGGCGCAGGGTCTCGACGGCCGCGGCATCTTCGGCGATTCCGTAGGCAGGCGCGATGACGGCGCCGTTCGCGAGATAGAAATTCACATAGGAACGGCAATACAGTTCCTCGCCGCCGGGCACCGCCGTGCGCGGCGCCTCGACGATCGGCAGCAGCTCGAATCGACGGCCCCGCGCGTCGGTCTCGCTCTCCAACACCCTGCGGTTCTCCGCCATGATGGAGAATCTCGGGTCGGAGGGATCCGCGACGGTTTCGCAGAGAACCACGGCGGGCCTCGCGAACGCCACATATCCGTCGACATGTCCGTCGGTGGCGCCGTCGGTCAGGTCGCCCGGCAGCCAGATGATCTTCTTCACGCCCAGCATGGCGCGCAATTCGGCGTCGGCCTCAAGTTTGCTCCATCCCGGATTCCGGTTTGTATTGAGCACGCATGATTCGGCCGTGATCAAGGTTCCCTCGCCATCCGACAAAAAGCCGCCGCCCTCGACGACCAGATCCGAGCGGAACGCCCGCGCGGATGCGAGCGTGGCGACCCGTCCGCCGATGGCCGCATCCTTGTCGAAGGGCCGACACTTGGCTCCCCAGGCGTTGAATGTGAACAGCGCTGCGGCGCGCACGCCCGCCGCGTCAAGCACGAAGTTCGGCCCCGAATCGCGCAGCCAGGAATCATCCATGGGCATGGCAATCACGCGAATATGAGATCCGCACCTTGCTGCGGCGTCCGCCGCCTGGTCCGGATCGGCGAGCATGGTGACCGGTTCGAACCGGGCAATGGCCTGCGCGACGCGCGCATAGTCGTCGCGCGCTGCCTCGATGTAGCCGTGCCAAATGGATTCTCGTTGCGGCCAGCCCATCCAGCAGCCCGAATGCGGCGCCCATTCGGCCGGCATGGAAAATCCAAGATCTCTCGGTTTCATTCGCTCTCCGGCATGGATATTCTCTCTACGATACACACTCCATCGACCCCAGGTTCCAAAATGAGCGATCTGTCAGAGTTTCCCATCACCAAGAAATGGCCCGCCCGGCATCCCGACCGGCTGCAGCTCTACTCGCTGCCCACGCCGAACGGCGTCAAGGTCTCGATCATGCTCGAGGAGACGGGTCTGCCGTACGAGCCGCACTTGGTGAGTTTCGAGTCCCAGGATCAGCTGAGCCCGGAGTTCCTTTCTCTCAACCCGAACAACAAGATCCCGGCCATCCTCGATCCCAACGGACCGGGCGGCAGACCCATGCCGCTGTTCGAGTCGGGGGCGATCCTGATCTACCTGGCCGAAAAAACCGGGCAGCTCATGCCGCGGGATCCGGCCGGCCGCTACCAGACCCTCCAATGGTTGATGTTTCAGATGGGCGGAATCGGCCCGATGTTCGGCCAGGTCGGATTTTTCAATAAATTTGCCGGCAAGGAGTATGCGGACAAACGCCCGCGCGATCGCTATGTCGGCGAAACCAAACGACTGCTGGGCGTGCTGGACCGGCAGCTGGCGCAACGCGCCTGGATCATGGGCGAGGAATACACCATTGCCGATGTGGCCACCTTTCCCTGGATCAACAATCTCATCGGATTCTATGAGGCCGGAGAACTGGTCGGAATGGCGGATTTTCCGCATGTCACACGCGCGCTCCAATCATTCATGGGACGTCCGGCGGTGATCCGAGGACTCGACTCACCCAAAAGGGCCGGATAGCGCGCCGCGGTCAGCCGCCACGCCGCAGACGGCGGTTGATTGCGCCTTGAAGCTCCTTGAGTTCCTCGATATGGAGCGCGTAGCCGCAGCCGGCAAAGACCACTGCCCCCAATACCACGGTTCCGAGCAGCGCCGCGGTCTTGGTCAAGAATCCCTGCGTTGGCCAATCGGCCAGCAACCAATGGGCCGAAACGGCGCAAACGGCGGCCAGCGCCGCCGCCGACACCGCGACCTTTGCCAGCATCCGCAGCATGCGCCGCGACTCGAGACCGTTCAGGTGAGCGCGCATCAACGCATACAAGAGCAGGAAATTCACCGTCGCGATGCAACCGGTGGAAAAAGCCAGACCGCGATGTCCCCAGCCCAGGCGAAAGGTGAATATCCAATTGAACGCCAGATTCAGTGCCACTGCGAGAAAGCTCACCAGCATCGGCGTCTTGCGCTTGTCGAGCGCGTAGAACGCATTCACCAACACCTTGAGCGCGGCATAGCCGCCGAGCCCGACGGCGTAGAAGCGCAGCGCACCGGCGGCTTGTGCGGTCTGATAGGCATTGAACTTCCCGTGTTGGTAGAGCACGGAAATAATGGGCTCGGCAAGCATGATGAGCCCGACCGTCGATGGGATCGTGAGCAGCAGCGCCAGACGCATGGCGCGCGCGAGCTCGGCGCGAAATGCGCCCATTTGACCGGCCACCACCAGCCGCGACAACAACGGCAACGTCACGGTACCGAGCGCCACGCCGAACAACCCCAAGGGTAATTGCATCAAGCGGAACGCAATCGCGAGCCAGAATATCGGACCGTCTCCCAAGGTCGAGGCAAACATCGAGTTGACGAGGACATTGAACTGGGTGGTGCTGGCGGCAATCACCGACGGGCCCATCAACAGCAGGATGGCCTTCACGCCGGCATCGCGCCAGCGGAAATCAGGGTGGAAGCGGTAGCCGAGGCGCGCGAGCGACGGCAATTGCACCGCGAGCTGCAAGGCGCCGCCGAGAACCGTGGCGGCGGCCAAACCAATCAGCGCGCGCGATCCGAAGTGGGGATCGATCCAGAATCCGAGGGTTACGCCGCCGACGATCGATCCAAGGTTGAAAAAACTCGACGCCATTGCCGGCATGCCGAACACGCTTTTGGAATTGAGCATCCCCATGATCAGGGCGGCGAGCGAAACCAGCAGAATGAACGGAAACATGATGCGGGTGAGCTGCGCGGTCAGCGCCGCCTTCGACGGGTCGAATCCCGGCGCCAACAATGCCACCAACTGATCCGCAAACACCATTCCGGCGAGGCACAGGGCGCCGAGCACGACGGCCGTCAACGTGGCCACTTTATTGGCAAGACGCCACGCCGCTGCGTCGCCGCCGCGCGCGATGGTCTTGCTGAACGTGGTGACGAATGCGGTCGACAGCGCACCTTCGGCAAACAAATCGCGCAACAGGTTCGGGATGCGAAATGCAGCCGTAAAGGCATCCATCGCGCCGCCGCCTCCGAACAAGGCGGCAAAGATCTGCTCGCGGGCAAGTCCAAGCAGCCGGCTGCACATCACCGCAAGACCGATGATCCCCGCGGCCTTGGTATTCAGTTTCTCGGTTGGGTCGTCCGGCGCGGAGGCAAGCGAAGACGGTTCTTTCATTGATGCCGAGCTTACCCTAACCTGAGCGGGTCACGTCGTGACGATCATCGCCGCGACGGTCACACCCATCACGGCCGTGGCGAGCCAGCCCAGGCGGCGCAACCGCAGCCGGATCACGAATCGTCCCATGATGTCTTCGCGCGAAGCGAGCAGCATCATGACGGCCATGATGGGAACGGCGATGACGCCGTTGATTTCCGCGCTCCACACCAGTGCCCGCACCGGGTCCAGATGGGTGAAATTCAATGCGACGCCACCCGCCGTCGCGACGGCGATGATGCCGTAAAATTCCTGTGCTTCATGCATCTTCCTGTCCAGGCCCGACTGCCAATCGAAGCTCTCCGAAACGGCGTAGGCGGCGGATCCCGCCAGCACCGGCACCGCAAGCATGCCGGTGCCGATGATCCCCAAGCTGAACAGCAGGAATGTGGTTTGCCCGCCCAGGGGACGCAGCGCCTCGGCGGCCTGGGCCGACGTTTCTATGTCGACGATGCCGGCCGCGTGCAACGTGGCCGCCGTGCTCAGAATGATGAAGAACGCAATCAGGTTCGAGAAACCCATCCCAATGTAGGTGTCCCAGCGGATGCGCCGCAGGTGCCGGCGGGCTACCTCTTCGGCATGCGGCAGCAATGAGCCGCCGCCGCTGCGGGCGGTGACGGCACGCAGGTCTTCCATTTCCTGTGCCGCCTGCCAGAAGAACAAATAGGGGCTGATCGTGGTGCCGAACAGCGCCACGATCATGGTGATGGTGTTGTGGTCCAGAACCAACCGCGGCATGACCATCCCGGACATGACCGCACCCCAATGCACGTGCACGGTGAAAATCACCGCGACATAGGAGAGCAGCGCGAGGGTGAGCCACTTCAAATAGCACACGTAGGATGCATAGCGCAGGAACACCTGCAAACCCAGGCATAGCACTCCGAAACCCACGGAATACAGGTGCGCCGATCCGCCGAGCAGGAGCCTCAGCGCCTCACCCATGGCGGCGATGTCCGCGGCGATGTTGATGGTATTGGCGACCAATAGCAGTCCGACGATCCCATAGAGCACGGAGCGCGGGAAGACGGACTTGACGTTCGCCGCCAGCCCCCGGCCCGTGATGCAGCCGAGCCGGGCACTGACCATTTGAATGCCGACCATCAAGGGATAGGTAAAGAGCACCGTCCACAGCATGTTGAAGCCGAACTGGGCTCCCGCCTGGGAATAGGTGGCGATGCCGCTCGGATCATCGTCGGCGGCGCCCGTGATAAGGCCCGGGCCCAGCTGTCTGACCGTTGGATGTTCCGTGATGCTCTTCAGCAATTTGACCATCGCCGCCCCCGAAAATCGCTCGTGGTCCTTAGCGTCGGTGACTGGGTGGAATTCGAAGGATCATTCGGCGAAACCGAATCCGGTCGGGCCATTTGCGCCTTCCGCATCCGGCCGGACGGCGCTTCTCATGACTGAAGCGTTATCTGCCCGATGCGAGGGTGCCGCTCATGCAGCACCGACTGCCACTGGTACAACAACTCACGAGGACAACCTGTGTGACCTAAACCTTGCGGAAGATAGGCCGCTGCCGCAGATGTGTAAAGCAAAACCGCCGCGGATTCCGCGGCGGTTTTGCATCGGCCCGCGGGCCGGCTCTAACCGACGGCGGCCGCCTTGGCCTTTGCCACCTCGGCGATCACCTCATCCGCCACCTGTCGCGGCACCGGTTCGTAGTGCGAGAACTCCATGGTGTAGGAAGCACGCCCGCTCGTCATGCCGCGCAACTGTCCGATGTACCCGAACATCTCCGACAGCGGCACGTTTGCCACGACGGCGATGTTGGCGCCGCGCTCCAATTGATCCTGGATCGCACCGCGCCGGCGATTGATGTCGCCGATCACATCGCCGAGATAATCGCCTGGCGTCACGGTCTCGACCTTCATCACCGGCTCCAGCAGAATCGGTCCGGCCTTGCGAATGGCTTCGCGGAAGCAGGCCTTGGCGGCGATTTCGAAGGTCAGCGCATTGGAATCGACGTCATGGAAGCTGCCGTCGATCAGGGTCGCCCGAAAATCCACCGTTGGGTAATGGGCGAGCACGCCGTCCTCTTTCTGGATCTTGAGCCCTTTCTCGACCGAAGGGACGAATTCGCGCGGCACCGAGCCGCCGACGGTCTCGTCGACGAACTCGAATCCGGCGCTGCGCTCCAGCGGTTCGAATACGATCCATACTTCGGCGAACTGACCGGAACCGCCGGTCTGCTTCTTGTGGATGTATTGTTCGGTCAACTTCTTGGTGAAGGTCTCGCGGTACGCCACCTGCGGCTCGCCCATGATGCCTTCGACGCCGAATTCGGTGCGCATGCGATCGAGCGTGACCTCGAGATGCAACTCGCCCATCCCGCGCAGGATGGTCTGTCCGGTTTCACGGTCGGTCTCCAGGTGCAGCGAGGGATCGGCGCGGACCATCTTGCCGAGCGCGGTGCCGAATTTCTCCTGTTCCGCTTTGAGCTTGGACTTCACCGAGACGCTGATGACCGGATCCGGGAAACGCATGCGCTCCAGAACCACCGGGTCGGCGGCGTCGCACAGGGTGTCGCCGGTTTCGGTGTCGGCCAGCGATACCAGTGCGATGATGTCTCCGGCGCGCGCTTCTTCGACCGGATTGGCTTCCTTGGCGAACATTTCCACCATGCGGCCGATTTTTTCGCGCTTGCCGCGCGTGGAATTCTGAACCGAGGCGCCCTTGGTGAGCACGCCGGAATACACGCGGATGAAGGTCAGCGCGCCGTAGGCGTCGTTGATCACCTTGAAGGCCAACGCCGAGAAGGGCTCATCGTCCGAACACTTGCGCTCGCCGATGGGTTCGCCGTCGGCATCCACCGTCTTGATCGAGGCGACGTCGGTCGGCGCCGGCATATAGTCGACGACCGCATCGAGTACCTGCTGCACGCCCTTGTTCTTGTACGACGAACCGCACAGCACCACGGTGAACGCCGAGTGCAAGGTCCCCTTGCGGAGGCACTTGCGGAGCACGTCGCCCGAGGGAACCGTGCCGTGCGTGAGGAAGGCATCCATGGCCTCATCGTCCTGCTCGAGGCAGGTATCGACCAATTCAGTGCGGTACTTTTGGATATCCGCCAGGATCTTGCGGTCGCTGGGCGTGTTGATGTGAAGCTTGTCGGCGATATCCGGAGTGATGTCGAGGGTCTGCCATTGGGCGTCCTTGTCATCCGAATCCCACACCAACGCTTTCATCTCGACCAGATCGATCATGCCCTTGAAATTCTCTTCCGATCCGATCGGCAGTTGCGCCGGCAGCGGACGCGCGCCGAGGCGCTTCTTGATCATGTCCACGCAGCGCAAAAAATTCGCGCCGCTGCGGTCCATCTTGTTGACGTAGCAAATACGCGGCACGCCGTAGTTGTCGGCCAGGCGCCAATTGGTTTCCGACTGCGGCTCCACGCCCGCCACGCCGTCGAACACCACCACGGCGCCGTCGAGGACTCGCAGCGAGCGGTTGACCTCGATGGTGAAATCGACGTGTCCCGGCGTGTCGATGAGATTGATTTTCTTGTCGCGCCAAAACGCAGACACGGCGGCGCTCTGAATCGTGATGCCGCGCTTCTGTTCCTGCTCGAGATAGTCGGTGGTCGTCGACGTCTTCAGATCCTTGGTATCGTGAATGTCGATGATGGTGTGCTTACGCCCCGTGTAGTACAGGATGCGCTCCGTCGTCGTCGTCTTGCCGGCGTCGACGTGGGCGATGATGCCGATATTGCGAATATCGGAAAGGGGCGTTGTGCGGGGCATAGCGAGGTTCCGTAAGAATGTTGAGATGAGCCGCAGAGAGAGCCGGCGTCAAACCGCGTATTTTGGCATGGCCGCGTACCTTACGTCAAAAGAAAGGCCGCCGAAACAGCCAGACAGGCTACTAGCGGACGGTGTACCCGCGACCCTCGAGGCAGGCTCCCTGTGCCCGAAAGTAATCTGAACGCCTGCCGGGCGCAGTGCCCCCGGCGGGTTGGGTCGGGTCGAATCCAGTTTGTGCTGCGGCCCAGCGATGGCACTCGAACTTATCCGTGCCCTGCTGTTCCTGGTTTTGGCCGTTCTTGGGATAGACAATCAGCTCCGGACCCGCTCCGGATTGCGCCGCGGCCGAACTCTGCAGGCCCTGCGGCGGGCTCACTGTCTCGTATTGATTGACTGAGGCGTTCCAGCGGTAATAAGTGTTATCGGCATAATAATAAGGAACGCCGCCCCACCACATGGTCGAGTAATAAAGCGGCAAAGTCGCAAAATACAATCCGACGCCGAGGCCGCCCCATCCCCACGGACCGTAATAGGCACCCGGCCAACCGTAGCCGCCCCACCAGCCGTAGCCGCCGTGCCAGCCGTAGCCGCCATGCCAGCCATACCCGCCGTAGCCGCCATGCCAGCCATACCCGCCGTAGCCGCCATGCCAGCCGTAGCCGCCGTGGTAACCGCCGCCGCCGTGATAGGCCGTAACCGCCGCCACCACCGTGATAGCCCCCGCCATGACCTCCCGCCCCGTGCTGCGCGAACGCAGGCGCGCTCAACGCCAACGCAGCAACGCAACTCGCCGCGAACAGGGATAGTGAACGGAGCGTTTTCATAACCTCACCGATCATGGCCGGAGGATGGAATCCATCGAACTGATTATATAAGACTTCGCGATTTGCAGGCAGTTCAACGCACTTTTGCACATAACCTAATTCCCTGGATCGGGTACTCACTGTCGGCATGATTCCGTTCGTCAATTCGCCTCGGAGGTTTTTATGCGAGTGAGTCGCGGCATCCTTATAGTGGTGGCGGCGCCGATCGAAATCGGCTTTGCACACGGCGGCGGCTCCATGAGCGGAGGCGCGTCGGACTCGATGAGCGGCTTGCAATCGCGCACGCCCGAGGACGCGGCGAAGTCCGCCTACAATGCGGGTTTGCGCAGCATCAAGAAGGCCCGGGAGTACGATGCCGACGCCGCCAAGGCCGCCAAAACTACCAGGGCCATGGCGCGCAGCGTGCGGCATTCGCGAACAACGGCCTCTACGATGTGGATGGACGCGGAGATTCTCCGTCGGACGATCGAGGACTGGTCGAAGTCACGCATCGGGCGGCGGACACCGGTAAGTTCCGCGTGCCCACGTTGCGCAACGTGGCGCTGACCGCCCCGTACATGCACGACGGCAGCCTGGCGAGTCTTGAGGACGTGCTCGAACACTATGCGCGCGGCGGCCGGAATAGTTCGCGTCGGGATGCCCGGGTTCGGCCATTGTCGCTGACCCCGGCCGAGCGCGGCGAATTGATCGCGTTCCTGGAGAGTCTCACCGATCGCGAATTCGTCGATGATTCGCGTTTCCGCCCGGAGCCTTAGGTGACTGCCGCCTGGGCTTGCGGCTGGACCACTTCGCAGACTATCGAGACGCCGCCGCTGCTGCGACGTGCGACCACCAGTCTGCCGCCGATCGAACTCGCTCGATATTTCATGGTGCGCATCCCGAAGCCGCCGCTCGGTATCCCGGGCTTCGATAGGCCCACGCCGTCGTCGCTGACCGTCAACCTCACGCCGTGTGCGTGCACCCAGAGCTCGATCTCGATGATGCCGGCACCCGCATGTTTCAACGCATTTTGCACGGCCTCTTGGGCGATGCGGTACAGGTGGTTGCGCGCGTCGAGATCAAGCGCGATCTGACATTCCAATCGCGCTCGGAACAGCACCAGGGTGTTCCCGAAGGAGCTGCGTCCCGCCAATGCCTCGAGAGCGACCTGCAAGCTGCCCTCGGCGTCGCTCAAGGGCGAAACTCCCTGCGCAATGCGGCGCGCCGACTGAATGCAGCTCGCTGCCAGCGCGGCAAGCTGCAGCAAGCCCGCCGCTATCGGCTGAAACTCCCGCTCGGCGCGGGTCGCAAATGCGCGCGCCGAGAGTGCGAGGCCGGTCAGCTCCTGTCCCAGTCCGTCATGTAATTCCTGGCCGACCCGGCGCTGCTCGTTGGCGATGGCATCGATCAAAGCGCTGCCGAGGGCCCGGCGTTCGGTCACATCGCTGGCAAACACCAACTCTGCCTGCTGGCCTCCCAGATCTATGTCGCGGGTCCAGACTTCGACGGCAAGCACGCGCCCATCACGCGTTTGATGCCGCGTCTCGAATGGTTCCGGCTCCGGATCGCCCCCCTCCAGGGTGGGCATGGGCAGCACGCGCCCTCCGGGGGCCGCGAGCGCCGGCACACTGAGCGCGAGGAACTCCTCGCGGCTCCAACCGTACTGGTGCACGGCGGCCTCGTTGACCAGCAAAAATTCCAGGGTGAGCGGATCGTGGACCCACAGTGGCTGCGGGCTGCCGTCGAATATCTGTGCGTAGCGATGCTCGGCCCGCAGGCGCAGATCAGCCGCGCGGTCCCGTTCATCGAGCAACGCTGTAATGATGAGGTTTACGCCGGTGAGTGCGGCGCTGTACGACCAAATGGTGGCGAGCCCGGCAAACTCATCGAGTCGCGCGAAGACGCCGTGGCCGAATGCAAAACTCAGGCCGGATACCGCCGAAATCGCCAGCGAACCGAAGGCCGCAACGACCAGGCCAAAACGGATGGTGCCGACCACGACCAGCACCAAGGAGAACATCACGAGGAGCGGCCTGGCAACGCCGCCGGCGCTGAGCCAGACGGTGCTTGCACAGCAAATCGCCACGGCGAACAGCCACAAGCCTCCCTCGGCCCAGTGCTCGGCAATCTGCGCAAGACTCTGGCGGCTGATGGCCACCAGGATCGGGCCGACGAGCAGCACACCCGCAGTGGTGTTGCTCCACCAGCGCAGCCAGCGGAACGGATCAATTGCGGCCGTGTCGCCGGCCATTCGGAAACCGAGCAACCCCAAGGTTGGGACGATCATCGTGCCGATGACCGCGGCGAGAATGAACAGTGGTACGTCCCGGGCTCGGCCAAAGTTCCTGTCGAAGCCGCCGCGTTCGAGAATCCACGCGGTGCATAGCGCACCGCCCGCGGCCCCCAGGCCGACGAACAGAGATGCCCCCGGCGCCTTGTGCATCCATAGATCGATTCCCAGGCCGGCGGCCAGAACGGCCGGCCACATTTTCCGCCCCCATCGAATGCAGGCCGCGACCGCGATTCCGCCCGTCAAGAGCGGCAAGGTCGGGTGCGCGCCGGCGCTCGGCAACATGAAACCCACGGCGCCGGCAGTGAACACGGAGGCGAAGGTGAGGAACCATCGAAGAACCGGTGGCGAATGCGGGTTCATGGTCAGAGCCTACGACGAACCGGCCATGCTTGTCGCTGGGAGCCTGTCCACACAGACTCCTATAATACGAGACTCATGAATCCACCCTCCCCTCATTCCCACGCCGCCCTGGCCAACCGGCGGCGCGGCCTGTTGCTCGCGACCCTCGGCGCAATCGCTTTTTCCGGCAAGGCCATCATCGTCAAGTTAGCGTACCGCTACGGGGTCGATGCGGTCACGTTGATCATGTATCGCATGCTGTTCGCCCTGCCCATGTTCCTGATCCTCACCTGGTGGGCCGGACGCGGCAAGCCGCCCCTGACCTGGCGCGATGCCCGTGCCGTGCTCGGTCTGGGATTTTGCGGCTACTACCTCGCCAGTTTTCTCGACTTTGCGGGACTGCGTTATGTCAGCGCCAGTTTGGAGCGCCTCATTCTCTATCTGAACCCGACGCTGGTGCTCGCTATCGGCGTCCTCAAGTTTCAGCGCAAGGTGAGCCGGCAGCAGATCGTGGCACTCGGCGTGAGCTATGCGGGCGTGCTGTGCGTGTTCGGCAGAGAGGTGTCCCTGCAGGGCTCGAACGTGCCGCTGGGCGCGACTCTCGTGTTCGGCAGCGCAGTGAGCTACGCGGTGTATCTGGCCTATTGCGGCGAGGAGGTCAAGCGGCTGGGGGCGCTGCGACTCACGGGCCTTGCGACGACCGTGGCGTGCGTCATCTGCATCGCCCAGTTTTTCATCTTGAGGCCCTGGAGTGCCATGGCGGTGGCACCCCAGGTGCTCTGGCTTTCGGCATTGAACGCCACTGCGTGCACGTTCGCTCCGGTTCTCATGGTGATGATGGCCATCGAGCGTATCGGCGCGTCGCTGACCGCGCAAACCGGCAGCGTAGGACCGCTATCCACCATCCTCCTGGCCGTGCTGCTGCTGGGCGAGCCGTTCACGGCGTGGGTGGCGGCGGGCACCGTGCTGGTCCTTGCCGGAATCTGGCTGCTCGCGAGACAGACTCCGCTGCGGAGCGCGACTTGACCGGCGCTCCGGCATAGACTCTTATTTCGCGTACCAAAACAACAAACGGGGATAGCATGCGTTCACTGATCATCATCATGAGCTTGGCCGGCTTGGTGGCCCTCGGGCCGGCGATCGCGGGCCAACCGACCCTGCCGACCGCCAAACCGGAAAGCGTCGGCATGTCGAGTCAACGTCTCACCCGGCTCGGCGATGGGATGAAGTCGCTGGTGGATCAGGGCCGGCTCGCCGGCGTGGTGACCATGGTCGCGCGGCACGGCAAGGTGGTCGAGTTCGAGGCAACCGGAAAGCGCGACATCGCCGCCGGCCTTCCCATGCAGAAGGACAGCATTTTCCGCATCTATTCCATGACCAAGCCGATTACCGGCGTGGCCATGATGATGCTGTTCGAGGAGGGAAAATGGCAGCTCGACGACCCGGTCGCCAAATATATCCCGGAGTTCGCCGGTCTCAAGGTGTACGGCACCGAGGCGAACGGCAACATGACCCTCAAGGATCAGGTGCATCCGGTGACGATGCGCGAGCTCATGTCGCACACCGGCGGCTTCACCTATGGATTCTTCAGCAACACCCCGGTCGATAAATTGCAGCGCGAAGCGGATCTTCTCAACATCGACAACACATTGGAGGAATTCATCCGGCGCGTCGCAAAGCTGCCTTTGAACTCGCAACCCGGCAGCGAGTGGCACTACAGCATCGCGGTCGACATCCAGGGATATATCGTGCAGAAGCTCTCCGGCATGCGGTTCGAGGAGTACCTGGAGAAGCGCATATTCAAACCACTGAATATGGTCGACACCGGATTCTACGTTCCTGCGGATAAGCTCAAGCGCTTCGTCGAGTTATATGACTACGACAAGGACGGCAAGTTTGAAGTACTGAAGGACGGCCTCAACCATGACTTCTCGAAGAAGCCTGCCCTCAATTCGGGCGGCGGCGGCCTGGTGTCGACGGCCGTCGACTACATGCGCTTTTGCCAGATGCTGCTGAACGGCGGTCAACTCGACGGCGTGCGCCTGCTCTCGCCGCGCACCGTGGAACTGATGCGCACCAATGTGCTGCCGCCGGCGATGACGCTATTCGTACCGGGCACCGGTTTTGGGTTGGACGTGGCCGTTTACACCGATGTCATCGCTGCGGGCGGCTACTACGGCAAGGGCACTTACTTTTGGGGCGGCGCCGCAGGCACCTGGTTCTGGATCGATCCGACCGACGATCTGATCGTCATCGGCATGATTCAGCAAATGGCGGGCACCGGTGCCGCCGCCGCCAACGGGGTTCCCGATGTGCGCGGCTTGTCGCACGCCTATGTGTACCAGGCCATCGTAAATTAGGCATCATAAGTATTGGGGATTTACTATGCATCGGCGCGACTTTCTGCTGGCCTCCTCGCTTGCCTCGGTTGCCTCGCTTGCAGCCCCCGCCCTGGCCGCGGCCGCCGTCCCCGACGCCGGGGAGCTGACGCTTGCGGACATTGCCGCGGCATTTGGCGACGGGCGGCTGACCTCGCAACGGCTGACTCAGAGTTACCTCGATCGAATCAATAGTATCGATCGCCGGGGTCCCAAGTTGGCAGCGGTGTTGGAGATCAATCCGCGCGCCCTCGAGATCGCTGCCGAATTGGACCGCGAGCGGCAGGCGCGTGGACCGCGGGGGCCGCTGCACGGCGTGCCGATCTTGCTCAAGGACAATGTCGAGACGGCGGATCGCATGATGACGACTGCGGGTTCCCTGGCGCTCGAAGGTTGGTACTCCCCGAAAGATGCGCCGCTCGCCGCCCGCCTGCGCGCCGCGGGGGCGGTGATACTCGGCAAGACCAACCTCAGCGAATGGGCGAACTTCAGGTCCACGCACTCCAGCAGCGGATGGAGCGGACGCGGCGGCCAGACCCGCAATCCCTACGCACTCAATCGAACGCCGTCCGGATCGAGTTCCGGATCGGCGGTCGCGGTGGCCGCCAACCTGTGCGCCGTTGCGGTGGGCACCGAGACCGACGGCTCGATCGTCAGCCCGGCTTCGATCAACGGTATCGTCGGCATCAAGCCCACGGTCGGTCTCGTCAGCCGAACCGGTGTGGTGCCGATCTCGCACAGTCAAGACACGGCGGGGCCTCTGGCGAGGAGCGTGCATGACGCCGCCGTCCTGCTCGGCGTGATGTCGGGTCCCGATCCCGCCGATCCGGCAAGTGCCGCCGTCGGGGCGCGCTTCGAGAGCGACTATGTGCGTTATCTCGCTGTCGATGGTTTGCGGGGCGCGCGATTGGGAATCGCGCGTCGCTTCTTTGCCGATAACGCGCCGCTCAATGCGTTTTTTGACGCCTGCATCGCAACGCTCAAACGCGCGGGCGCCGTCGTGGTCGATCCCGCGGATTTGCCCATGCACGGGGCGGCGGCAGCGGCCGAGCAGGAAGTCCTGCTGTACGAATTCAAGGCTGATCTGAATGCGTACCTGGCGCGCCTGCCCGCCGGCTTCCGCGTCCGCTCGCTGGCGGACTTGATACGCTTCAATGACGCGCATGCGGCTCGGGAAATGCCATTGTTCGACCAAGAACTGCTGCGCCAGGCGCAGGCCAAGGGCAATTTGGATGAGGCTGCGTACCGGGAGGCGCGCGATACCTGCCTCACCGCGATGGGCAGCGGCGGCATCGACGCGGTGCTGCGCGAGCAGCATCTCGATGCGATGGTGTCACTCACCTCGGGGCCTGCGTGGTTGATCGATTCCGTCAACGGCGATTCAGATACCGGCGGCTGCTCGTCCCCCGCGGCCATCGCAGGATATCCACACATCACGGTCCCCGCAGGGCTATATCGCGGACTTCCCGTCGGCTTGTCGTTTTTCGGCAGCGCCTACAGTGAACCGACATTGATCAAGCTTGCATCGGGATTCGAGCACATCGCCAACGCTCGCACAGCGCCGCGCTTCCTGGCCGGCGTCTAGAGTTAGGGCCGATAGCGCGGGGACCATGTGCCCTTGCTGCGGGCGATCGGCAGCAGCGTGGGATAGAACTGCACGAA
Organism: uncultured Gammaproteobacteria bacterium; assembly: GCA_963811115.1. Taxonomy (GTDB): domain Bacteria; phylum Pseudomonadota; class Gammaproteobacteria; order Steroidobacterales; family Steroidobacteraceae; genus Bog-1198. Next base: position 607,771 of record CAWEQB010000010.1, on the reverse strand, counting down.
CGTCGTGTCCACCGCGGCGTGCTCGGCGTGACAGGAATAGCAGGCATCGGACTGCGGCAGCACTTTGACGGGACTGCTGTCCCCGAATTCGAAGAACGCCCATTTTTCGGGAAAGCGCGCCGCATCTTTGACGTGGACCTCGAGCCCTATCACATTGGCGCCCTGATAGTTGCCGCTCTTGTTGATGGAGCCCCGGTCTTCGGCGCCGCGGATCTCGATCACCAGCACCGTCTGATCCGGCCACGTGCCGGAGGCGACGAAGCCCCGGTATGCGTCCGGGTTCACGAACACATTGTCGAACAGATGATGATCCGTTTGCACGCGGGCGGCGTAGCTCATGTCGAAACCCGACGTCAGGAACACCCATTCTCGATAGTGCTCCGGACGGTTCAATAGGCCATCGCTCGTGTATTTCAGCTGCGCTCCGGGCGCGTCCCCGGACTCGCCGGGCGCGCCCGAGCAGAGCAGCACTCCAGCGATCGCCGGCAGCGCCATGGCGGGCAGTCTCATGGATTGACTCGACGAGCCGGCACGTCGACATAGCTGCCGTTGTGCCAGCGAATCTTCAGCGGAATCTTGCCATCGGCAATGGATTCCTCGCTCACGTCGTCGCCGGTGCCATAGTTGATTTCGCGATCCGGCCGCTTGTTGATGCCCAGAACCAGCACCAACTGGCTGCCCGGCTGCAATTGCCTGCTGGTCATCCGTTCGCTCCTGAACGTCAATTCTTGCCGCTCGCCCGCCTTGAGCAAGTGGCGGTGAACGCGGTCCCGCGCATAGCTGGCGCGGATCTCATAGGTTGGACCGTAGAGTCGAATGTAGTCGCCGCCGGCGAGGCGTTCGTACAGCATGATGTTCAGATCCATGTCCATTTTGTTCACGGTGAAATCGAGTCGCCCGGAGAGCACGCCGTTGATCTGGGTGAGTTTGGTGAGCGGCTCGCTCACGAACATGATGTCGTTGTGGGTTGCGAGACTGCTGCTGATGAGATCGGTCGACGGTGTCCAACTCGCATCCTGGCGATCGGCAAGGTTCACGGTCTGCGGGATGAACGCGGCCTTCGCGCTCTTGCGTAGCGCCAGCCGGTGGCCTTCGCCTGACGCAGCCGAATCCAGATAAAATCTCAGCGGCCCCTTGGCCATGGCGTCGAGCGTGGCGGCATGCTGCCACTCGTTGGCGCCCATCACCTCGTAGTTGATTCTACCCGTCAACAATGAAGGCATCGCACCTTCCTTGAAGACATGGTCGAACCATCGATACCGCAGCTCGTGCAGGTCAACGATGGCCGCCGAATCCACCGTGTAGCCCTGCAGCGTGGCCAAGGGCCCGCGTTGCATCACGGCGTCGTCGTAGGGACCGACAACCAAGGTGTGGTCGGCGTGCGTATTGTAGCGGTGGTGCTGGGTGAAATAGTACAGCGCGCCCGGTTCGCTGCCCGCGTAATAACCGGTGATCGTGAGGACGGGAATATTGATGCGAGCGAACTGTTCCCGGTAAGGGATCATCTGCTGCCAGTAACGATCATAGCTCGGATGATTCAGCCAGCGAATGAAAATCGGATTCGGCTTGCCGTGCAGCCGGCCGATGTCCCGGTAGCGCGCACCGCTCGTGTACCACTTCTGATCGAGCGCGTGCCACAGCGCGTCATCGTAGTAACCGCTTTCGTCGGCCGCCTTGGTGTTGGTCACGTAGGAAGACCATCGGTATCCGGAATTCTGAAAGATGTTGCCCACCATGGGGACATCGATACCGGGAGCACTCGGCCCTGATGTGGCGATGGCCTTGAGCGCGGGCGGCAGGCGATTTGCCGCGGCCCAGGCGGCAAAGCCGGCATAACCGTCGCCGTACATGCCCACACGGCCGTCGCTCCACGCTTGCTTGGCGATCCAATCGATGACTGCGCGCGCATCATCACCGTCGTTTTGATAGGGCACCACCTGGCCGGGGCTCCCATGAACTCCGCGCGTGTAGGCCACGATTCCCACGTAGCCGTGGGCGGCGCACTCCCTGGCATACCTCAGCGAATCGTAGATCGTGAACTCCAGCAGCGCGGGCAGCGGCGCCGACGCGCTCGTGGGACGCACCAGCACGGCGGCAATGCTCGCTCCGTCGCGCGTCTTGATGAGGACCTGGTCGTCGACCACGTATCGCCGGTGATCCTCTTCGGTGTTGAGCGTGCCGACGATGGGCCCGAAACTTCGATAGGCATCGTAGTAGAGGTACGCCCAAACCAACGCCACCGCCTCCGTTTGTGAAATGCTGTCCTCGGCTCTTTGCTGCTCAAAGGCCTTCTGCAATGCATATCGATACACGCCGGGAGAGGTCCCCAGCCATTGGGTGGCGGCAAACGCGTCCTGGTCATTCAGGCGTGGAACGATGTCGCGGTATGCTTTCGTGAACCCCTCCGCGAAAGGGACCTTATTGTCCGTCTCGAGGGCCTTGGCGCGGGCATACAGGTCGAATATCAATTCACGATTGACGGGACGGACGGACGGCTCCCGCCGGCGCCGGTCGCGCAAGGACCGGCGCGACACCTCCGCGGCGGTGTAGTTCTTCGCGACCATTTGCAGCGCCGATAGATTTGCCAGATAGCGGTCCGGATCCGAGTCCTGGTAGACCGGAACCACCCGCACGGCCAAATCCCGCATGGTCTCGGCCGCCGTGGGATCATCGGCGGAGGCCGGTGCATGAAAACCAAACTCCGGCGGCGCGGCCCACGCCGACCCGGCAAGGAAAAGACATAGAATGAAGCACGGCTTAGTCATGCCGGCCTTCCGGTACTTTCACGGGCACCGTGCCCTTGCGCGTTCGCTGTGCCTTCACCAGGTGCAGGGCGCGCGTGAACAGCGGATGCGCTTGACCAGGTCCGCCAACGTGGATGACGCCGGTGTGCTGCAGCTCGTTGGTGAACACGTCGATGACTTGATCAAGGACGTCGTCCTCGAGCAGGCCAAACGTGCCGTCGATGAGAACCCAGGGTGGATCTTGCAGCAGGATTCGCGCCACCGCGAGTCGCAGCTGCTCGTCCTGGCTCAATTCGCGGTCCCAGCGGCGGGTTGTGTCGAACAGCGGCGCGAGGCGCTCGAGTCCGAGACGGTACAGGGCGCGCGCGAACGCACTCTCCCCGAAACTCTCCGCCTTCAAGGGATAGGCGAGGACTTCACGCAAGGAGCCGCGGGGCATGTAGGGTATGCCGCGGGGAAGGTAGAATATGTGCTCGCCGCGCGGCCGCGTGATGCAACCTGCGCCCCAGGGCCACAGGCCCGCCAGGGCGCGAAAAAGCTGTGTCTTGCCGGTGCCCGGCGCACCCAGTATCAGCACGCGCTCGCCGCTCTTCACGACCGCTCTCGTTTCCTTGAGCATGTCGGCGTTGGCGGCGGACACGATCTCGAGATTCTCGATCATGATCTCACCGGGCTCGCCTTCGGCATAGATGATGCGGCTCTCGCCCCGCGGTTCATGGGTGATGCTCACTGCGTGGCGGAAATTCGCGACTCGCAGCAGCGTGGCGCGCCAGTCGGCAATGGCGCTGAAATTGTCGATGAACCACCGCAGCGACGACTGCGCCTGGCTGAATGCGCCGGCCGCCATCATGAGGCCGCCGAAAGACACCTTGCCGGCGAAATACAAGGGCGCCGCGACGAGGATGGGCGCAACGATCGTCACCCAGCCGAAGCCGGCCGTAACCCAGGTGAGATTGGCGTGGCCCCTCACGATGCGGCGGGTCGCGTTGAGCACATTGCCGAGATGCAGCTCGATGCGGCGTTTCTCATCCGCCTCGCCCGCCGCCAACGATATGTCGTCGACGTGCTCGTTGACGCGCACCAGTGAAAAGCGCAGATCGGCCTCGCGTGCATAGCGCTCGGCGTTGCGGCCGATGAGGCCCCGTCCCACCCAATAGCTCAGAAGCGAGCCCGCACTCGCATAGGCGATGGCCGCCCAGACCATGAAGCCCGGAACCGTGTAGTCCCGGTCACCGACGTGGAAAATGAAGTCGGTCGACAGGTGCCAAAGCACGCCCGCGAACATGAAGAACAAGATGGAGGACTGGAGAAGTCCGACGCCGAGGTCAGCCGACAGCTCGCAGAGTTTGCGTGCATCCTCATGGATGCGCTGGTCCGGATTGACCCCCATCGCCCCCGCATTGGCGAGCCAAAACGCCCGGCGCGGCAGCATCCAGTCCTTGAGGAGGCTGCGCACCAATCCCTCGCGGAGCTTGAGCTCCAAGGTTTCGACCAGCCACCGCTGCATCACGTTGAGCGCGAGCAGAAAGCCCGCAATCAGGAAGAATACGCCGAGCTGATACAGGAAGTCCCGCAAATCGCGCCGCGACAACGCGTCGTAGAACGGCTTGTTCCAGCCATTGAGGCGAATTTGGCCATAGGCGGTGGCGGCCACCACCAGAATAATGGATGCCAGCAGCAAGAAGAGCGTCTTGCCGACCGGCGAAGTGAAGATGGTCCGGGCGATGAGCCCAACCTGCCGCCCAAGCGCCGAACGGGCAGCCTCGCCCTCGGAGTTGTGCCGGAATTTTCTTTTGAGCGTTCCATCACCGGCGCCAGGATACCACCTCGCCCGAGCCGCTCCTTAAACGTCCCCTGGTTCCTCGCGTCGGAATCCTCCCACAATCACCAGGCGCGGGCAGGACTTTACACGGTGGTGAAAATGACCTCTGCGGGGGTGGCCAGCACGGTCACGGATCCTTGGGTTATACCGGCGGCCGGCTTACCGTCGATACTCACGTTGCGCAGCGAAGCTCGAAGCGGCGGACGCAGCACCAACTTGGCCGTTGTCCCGGCGTCGATCGTCCATCGCAGGGTATGGGCATCCATTCGGCGCAGCGAATAACTGAGAGTCCCGTAAAGGGTCGGCATGCGGTTGACCTGGACGCCCGCTCCGTCCATCCATTCGGGCGCGACACCTGCCGCCAGCACCAGGGATCGATCGCTCTCGCGTTCGTAGGCGAACATGCAGCGCAAGGCGAGCACGTATTCGGCGGCAATCCAGGTGTGCGGCAGGTCGCCGATATGAGCTGGAGCCTTGCGGTCCCGCCATGCGATCTCCGGCCACTGATTCCAAGGCGGCGGGCGGCGATCCGACAGAAAAAAACGCAGAAGCTCCAGAGCCGCATCGCGCCGTCCCAAGCTCACCAACGCGCCGATGATGCGGATTTCGTACGGCGTATAGCTCGGCGACGGCACCGTCGCCGCTGCGCTTGCCGCGCCAGTCGGCGAGATACTTGTCGAATGTTTGCTCGACCGCCTGGCGGTTGAGCCCATCGGGCACATCGAGCAAATAAATCGCATTCGAGGTCGCCGTCGGATCGAAGTCCGCCCACTCGATGCTGCCGGGTATGAAGTCCAGCTTGCGCTGGACGCGGGTTGCCTCGATCGAGGCGAACAGCGATGCCGCGAAGCGAGCGGCGAGCCCTGTCCATCGCTCGGCCGAACTCTGCCGACCGCTCGCTCGTGCCAGATCCGCCGCGTCGCGCAGACCCTTGCAGTGCCCAGAAGTCGTCCCAATAGGAATGCACGGGCTGCGCGAGGTAGCCCTCATGGCTGACCGAAATCGGCAGCAGTCCATCCTCACCCAGCAACCGCTCGATGCATCCCACCGCCGCATCGATGAAGCGCCCATGAGCCTTCGAGGAGGGCATGATCCGACGTGAATCGATGGTAATCGGCGATCAAGGCGATGAGTTGTCCGTGACTGTCGTGCTCCACCAGCCAATCGGTGCCTTCATGGTCCACGCAGCAAGGCACGAACCCGTCAGCGCGCTGATGCGGCGCGTACCACTCGATGAACTCCCGGACTTCTTGCGTTCGCCCCATGCGCAGCAACGCCGCGCTCATCATGGCGCCGTCGCGAATCCAGGAGCGCGTGTAGCGGCGCGGCCCCGGTTGCAGTGCGGGACCGGAGCGGGTCACCAGAATGTGCGCCGTGGCCGTGAGCGCCGCGTGGATCGCGTTCCGAGCCCAGCCGTTGCCGGCCCATTGGTCACGCGGGAATCCTCGCCCGCCAGTCGAATGCCGGCTCGCCCGTCGGAAGGCGCCGCGCGAGCGGCCTGCAACTCACAGGCATCTCGCAGTTCTGGTCGTCCGCCGGCGACAACTCAAATTCGAGCGCACCGGTGGCGAATCCGAAGGGATCGCGCGCCCCGGTGCCCTGCGGCAGCGCCCCTTCCGCCAGAGCAAAGACGCCATGAACCCCTCATCGAAGCGCATTGCCCCGAACCGAGCCGCTGTCACCGCTGCGGATTCGCCCAACGGTGCGATCGAGATGGCGCCATTGACCGGCACCACTCCGTCGCGAAATGCAAGGTCGGAAATTTTGCTGACGCCGCCCAAATTGCGAAAACTCTGCCACGGGGGCGTGACTTGAAAAGGACGCACCAACACGAACAACTTCGCGGCAAGCCGCTCATGCGTCAGGTTCTCCAGCCGGTAGCGCACGCGCGATGCGCCGCTCGCTGCCGACTGCGCTTGAATCCGCAGCCGCCACTCCGCGGTCTCCCAAATCACCGAGGGCACCGGCATCCAGTCTTCCAGCAATTCAAGGCGTGCCTCGACGTCTGCCCAGGTGAACAGCCGGCCCTCGATGAAAAGCATGGGTTCGAGGGAGAACGAACCTTGATCCACCTCGACCATGCCGTCCTCGTTCATGAGCGCGCAACGAACGTCCATTCGCCGTGCCGATCGGCGTCCACAGGCTCTGTTCGCGATGCAGCCAGCGCGGATGCCAGCCGCGCGTTTCGCCGTCGGCGATGTTGTGCCAAAAGGCGTGGATGGAGCGGGAGAATTCGAACGACTGCAGGCGCAGACCCGCGCCCGCAGTGGGCCCTGCGGCTTCCAGCCGCAGGAATCGAGCTTTGACGCCGGGCAAATACACATAGCTGCGTTTGCCGCCCGCCCGGGTTGCTTTATGCAGGGTCTTCCAGCGAACGCCGCTGTTCGAGCCGCGAATCCGAAAGCCCTTCGCCGGCGCCTGCTCCAGCCAATCGATGACGAGGCCCCCGATTGTGCGAGGCTCCATGGAATCGATCGTGATCCACGGGTGCAGATCGTCGGGCCGCGGCCTCCAGCCGCGGCCGGACAAGGCTGCGGAGGCGCCAAAGTCCGGCAATGCGCTCGACGCGCTCGCCCTCGGTGCGGCGGTGGGTGCGCGGTCCTCGATCTCGACGCCGGCAATCCAGACCGTGCCCTTGCCGCCCTCGCCCGCCACGATCGCAAACTCCATCGAACCCAGTGCTGTGATACGGCCGCCGCTCGAGGGACCCCAGGCGAACTCGATGTCCCGGCTGTCCAGTGTCACGGTCTTCCATCTGGGCGGTGGGCGCAGGTCGCGGTACACATGCCGCCACACATTCTGGCCCGTCGCGTCGACCAGTTTTAATTCCAGATGATTGACGGGCCCGCTACCGCGCAGGCGAAATTTGACGCAGTACTCCTCGGGCATTGCGCGCTTGACTGCGCGCCGGGCGACCACGAAGCCGCCGCCACCTTTGAAATCGAAATCCATTCGCAGCGCCGAATCCCGGCCCGCCGCGGTATTTGACAACCTCAGCTCCGCGTTTCCGGAGACAACGGATTGCCATTCGGATTGGGTGAACTCAGCGGATTTTTCCTGCGCCATTCACTACCTGCGTAAGGGAATCAACAATATGGTGTATAACATTGTTTTTTCCCACTATTTTTCAGGCGCCGATGGGATCGGGGTCGCGCCAAACGCGCTCGAAAGGCAGTCGCCAGGCGTGAGGGGCGATCAGTTGATGGATGGCGTTCGGTCCCCACGATCCCGGATCGTAGAAGCGCACCGGGGGTGGTGACTCGAGCAGAGTGGTCGACAACTCCCAAAGTCGCTCGATGCCGTCGGCCGTGGTGAACAAGGTGTGGTCACCGCGCATGGCGTCCAGGATCAGCCGCTCATAGGCTTCGAGCACATCGTCGATGTGCCCGGTATCGTGAATGGCAAACTGCATACTCACTTTGTCCAGGCGCATGCCGGGACCCGGACGCTTGCCGTAGAACGACAGCGACATTTTTGCCGCGTCCGCCAGGTCGAACGTGAGGTGGTCCGGCCCTTGCGCGCTGACGCCGGAACCGGCCGGAAACATGCTCTTCGGCGGTTCGCGAAATGCGATCGAAATGATCCGCTGACCTTCGGCGAGGCGCTTGCCCGTGCGCAGATAGAAGGGCACCCCGGCCCAGCGCCAATTGTCGATGAAGCAACGGAGCGCGATGAAGGTCTCGGTGTCCGAGTCCTTGTGAACGCCCTCCTCCAGGCGATATCCCGTGTACTGTCCACGGATCACATCGGCGGGCATGATCGGCAACATGCTGCGGAAGACCTTATTCTTCTCCTCGCTGATGGGTTCCGGCTCCAGCGAAGTCGGAGACTCCATGGCCGTGAACCCGAGAATCTGGAATAAATGCGTCACCACCATGTCGCGGTAGGCGCCGGTCTGCTCATAGAACGAGGTACGTTTGCCCAGACTCAACTTCTCGGGCACGTCGATCTGCACATGATCGATGAAGTTGCGGTTCCAGATCGGCTCGAACAGGCCGTTGGCAAAGCGGAATGCGAGAATATTCTGCGCCGCCTCCTTGCCGAGAAAGTGGTCGATCCGAAAAATCCGGTCTTCCGCAAACACTTCGTGCAGCCTTTCATTCAGCACAACCGCGCTGGCAAGGTCGGTGCCGAACGGCTTTTCCATGATGATCCGGGAGCGGTCGACCAAATCGGCTTCGCCCAAGAGCCGCACCGCAGACAACGCCGCATTCGGCGGTACGCTCAGGTAATGGAGCCGGAGGCTCTCGCCGTTGAAGGATTTCTCAGCGTCGAGCACCGCCGCCCTGAGCGCGGCGGGACCCGCGGCCATGGGCACATATTGCAGATTCTGGGCGAACGCAGCCCAGGCGGCGTCGGCGATCGGGCGGGTGTAGAATTCTGCGAGCGCTTCGCGCGCGAACTTGCGGAAGCCGTCGGTATCAATGTTATCCAGGGATACGCCGATGATCCGGTACCCCGGTATGAAACCCGCATTCGTCAGGTGAAACATCCCGGGCAACAGCTTGCGACGGGCGAGATCGCCCGTGGCGCCGACCAGCACCACGACTTGCGGGAACTGCGGGCCTACGCCGGCGGGTATTTTTGCGACCATGCTGATCCTCTTGGACGATTAGATCGGAGCAATATAGCAATCCCTGCGCCTGGGAGCCTGTCAGACACGCAAGGGTGCGAACTGAACCCCCATCTCCCGCAGCACCTCGGCAATTGCCGCCACGGCCCGCCGCAGCGCATCGGGTCCGATGGCGCCGATGCAGCCGACCCGGAACGTATCGACGGCCGTCAGCTTTCCCGGGTAGAGGATGAATCCGCGCTCGCGCACCCGCCGGTAGAACTCGCTGAATTCGTAGTTGGGATCGGCGGGAGAATGGAAGGTGACGATGATCGGCGCCTGCAGGGCGTCCGGCAGGAAGGTCTTGAAGCCGAGCGCGCGCATGCCGGACACCAGTGCGGCGCAATTCTCGGTATAGCGCGCCAGCCGCGCCTCTGCCCGCCCTGCCGCCTGGTACTGGTCGATGGCGGCGCGCAGCGCGGCGATGCACATGAGTCGGCGGCGTGAAACGCCACTGGCCGGTCTTCTGCATGTATTGCCACTGATCGAGCAGATCCATGGCGAGCGAAGAGCTGTTGCCGGCGGCACCCTCGAGCACCCGCCGCCGGGCGATGACGAAGCCCATGCCGGGCACCCCCTCGAGACATTTTCCGGACGCTGCGACCAGCGCGTCGAAGCGGATGGTGCGCGCGTCGATGGGAATGGCGCCGTAGGAACTCATCGCATCGATGATCAGCCCGCGGCCGTGCTTGGCCACGATCGCCGCGATCTGCGGCAGCGGATTCAAGATCCCCGTACCGGTCTCGCAGTGCACCTGAGCGACGTGCGTGATCGCCGCATCGGCGGCCAGCGCGGCGTCGATGCGCGCGGGATCCGCGGGTTCCTGCTCGCCATGCGCCAGCACGACGGCCTCGCGCCCGAGATAGCCCAGGATCCGCACGATGCGCTTGCAGTAGCTGCCGTTGTCCGGCACCAGCACCTTGCCGCCTTCGGGGCACGAGCGTACCCAAGCGCCGCTTCGACGGTGAAGGTTCCGCTGCCCTGCAGCGGCACGCAGACGTGCTCGGCTTGCGCATCGACGATGGCGAGGAGATCGCGGCATACCGATGCGGTCAACTCGTTGAAAGCGCCGTCCCAGGATCCCCAGTCGCGCGAGCATCGCGAGCGCGTGTCGCTCGAGGTCGTCAGTGGGCCGGGAGTCAGCAGTATCGGATCCGTCATTGGATTCCTCGTTTTGTGCCGGCCGGAATGGCCGGAATCCTTGAGACGGTTGCGCTGCAGCGCCCCGGCGCGCTCGAGGACGGGGTAGGCTGCCGAGCAGAGATGCGAGTGCATGCGCTTCAGATCGCGCAAGATGTCCAGATCGAGCGAATACGACTCGATCGTTTCCGGCGTCCCTTCCCGCAGGCGCGCCAGATAGCGCTCGGCGGCCGCGAATTCCTTCTCGCGAAGCTGCGTTTTCGCCGCGATCAGCTGACGGGCCACATTCATGTCGCCGGACATGAAGATTCCGACCGCGAGCATCAGGCTGTCGAGGACCTGCTGATGGAACTCGACCAGATCGTCCTCGCCCTCCTTGGAAAACGTGATGCCGCGCCGGATCTTCTTGGAGGCCAGATCCATCAGATTCTTGTCGATGATGTCGCCGACATGTTCGAGATTGATGGAGAACGAAACGATCTCCATGGCGCGGTAGCCGTCGCGGTCATCCAGGCTGTCGCGCGTCATGCGCGTAACGTACAGCTTCACCGCCTCGTTGAGGCTGTCGACCGCATCGTCCATGCGGCTGATCTCGGCCACCAACTTGCGGTCATTGGTCAGCAGCGCCGTCATTGCCTGGCGCAGCATCGTTTCGATGAGATCGCCCATGCGCAGCACCTCGCGGGCGGCGCACACCAGCGCCACGGCGGGTGCACCGGCCGCCGTCGTCTCCAGATAGATCGGCGTGCCCGGATCCGCCGCCTTCGGCTGGTCCGGCAGCCAGCGCGTCAGTTGCCTGGCCACGACATCCAGAGGGCCGATGAATACAAGCGCGAGCAGCACATTGAAGGCGGTGTGGAAGTCTGCCGCGAGGCGCGCGGGATTCGGCTCGATGCTGCTGCAACTGTCCGCAATCGGCTGCAGAAACGGCAGCACCAGCGCACAACCCGACCACCCGAGTGAGGAGATTGCCGACCGGCAGGCGCCGGCTGGCCGAGATTTCCCGGCTGACTGGCCTCGATCAGCGGGTTGAGCGCGCTGCCGACGTTCGCGCCGAGCACCATGGCCATCACGGCGGTCGGGGAGATCAGATGGGCGGCGCCGAGCGACATCACGACGAGCACGACGGCGACGCTCGAGTGCGCCGCCCAGGTCATGGCGGCGGCGATCAGCAGGCACAGGAGCGGCTGATTGGTGATTGCGCCGAGCAGCGCCCGCGACACGGGCAGCGCTCTCGGTCGTCACGAGCGCACCGAGAAAAATATGCAGCGCCAGCAGCATCAAGCCGATGCCGATCAGCACGCGGCCCAGATCGCGCGTGCGCGTTCGGCCGCCGCGCTTGAATGCGATCACGCCCGTCGATCAGCAGAATGGGCGTCACCAGCGTGATGTTGAACGACAGCACCTGCACGACCAGAGTGGTGCCGACGTTGGCGCCGAGCATGACCGCGAGCGCGGGCACGAGATCCAGGGTGCCGCCCGTGACGAAGGAAGCCGCCATCAAGCCCGGTCGCGGTGCTGCTCTGCAGAAGCGCGGTGACGAAAGCTCCGGCGAGAAAGGCGCGAAGCCGGTTCTGCAGGGCGATTCCGAGCAGGCGCCGCAGGTCCGCGCCGAACGCGCGAACCACACCGCTGTGGACCATGTGCAGGCCCCAGAGCAGCAGCGCGACTCCGCCCATCAGATCGAGAATGACTGTGCTGCCCATGCGTCTAGCTACCAGGGCAGCGAATAGGTCTTCGTGTTGCAGAAGCTTTTCATCGCTTCCAGGACTCCCTCCTTGTAGCCCAGTCCGGAGTCCTTGATGCCGCCGAATGGGGTCATTTCCAGACGGTAGCCGGGAACCTCGCGCACGTTCACGCTGCCGACGTGCAACTCCCGGATGAAGCGCGTGATCAGGTCGATGCGGTTGGTGCAGATCGAGGATGACAAGCCGTAGGCGGTCCCGTTCGCGATGCGGATCGCCTCCTCCACGGTCTTGAAGCGGATCACGGGCGAGACGGGGCCGAAGGTCTCGTCGCGCACGACCGTCATGCTCCGGCGTGACCCGGTCGAGCACGGTCGGCGAGTACAGCGCGCCGCGACGCACATTGCCGACGAGCAGCCTCGCGCCTGCCGCAACCGCCTCGTTCACGACCGCCTCGAATCGCTGCGCGGCCGATACTCGTCGATCACCGTGCCCATGTCCATCGCGGGATCGAAGGGATCGCCGTATTTGACGGCGCGCGTCTTTTCGACCAGCAGTTCGACGAAGCGATCGGCGACGCTCTCCTGCACCAGCATGCGCTTGACGGCGGTGCATCGCTGGCCGGAGTTCTTGTAGGAGCCGCTCGCCGCGAGCGCGGCCGCTTCCTCGAGGTCCGCATCCTCGAGCACGATGATCGGGTCGTTGCCGCCGAGTTCCAGGACCTGGCGCTTGTAGACGGCCTTGGCGGCAATGTATTTGCCGATCGAGACGCCGCCGGTGAAGGTCACGAGATCGACATTCGCGCTCGTCAGGAGCTCATCGGCGATCTCGGCCGGGTCGCCGGTCAGCACCGAGAGCATTTCCGGCGGCAGCCCCGCCTCGTAGAGAATGTCGGCAAGCGCAAACGCGGTCAGCGGCGTCTTCTCGCTGGGCTTGAGCACGACGCGGTTGTTGGTGGCCACGGCGGGCGCCACCTTGTGGATCACCTGGTTCAACGGATGGTTGAATGGCGTGATCGCGGTGATCGCGCCGAGCAGCGGCTCCTTCATGGTGTACACCTTGCGGCTCTTTCCGTGCGCCGTGAGATCGCACGAGAACACTTCACCGTCGTCCACCAGGGCCTGATTGGCGGCGAACAGCAGGACATCCGAGGCGCGGCCGACCTCGTACTGCGAGTCCTTGAGACACAGTCCCGATTCGAGCGTGATCAGGCGTGCGAGATCGTCCCGCCTCGACCGCAATGATCGCACCCGCATTCATGAGTATTTTGTAGCGGTCGTGACGCGTGAGCTTGGAGCGAAAGCCGCGGGCGATCTTCAGAGCGCGTTTCACGTCGTCGACGGTGGCCTTGGGAACGGTGCCGATCAATTCGCCGCTGTAAGGGTGGCGTATCTCGATGACCCGCGTCACCGGAGACTTTCTCGCCCGCGATGCGCAGCGATTCGCGGATCGGCTCGCGCGGCGCGGATGGAATGGCGGCTGGCGGACATTCGGTCTCCTACGCGGGCCGGGCGGCGAGGTTCAGCCCCAGATCGAACGCATCGAAGTTGCGCCAGCGGCGGGCTATCGGGCTGGTGGGCGACGCCGCGATTGACCAGCAGCGGCACTTTCTGCTCCGACATGCCGCCGTGCGAGCGCAGCGGAACGTCGAGCCCGGATAGATCGTGCCGATCGCGGCGGTGCCGATGACGGTGTCCAGCCGCGACACGACCACCAGATCGCCGATGCGGTCCGCTGGCAGCTCGAAGCTCGCGGCGGCCTCGGCGCGCGTCAGGACCGTCTCGATGCCGGGCAGCGCCGCGATCCGGTCCGCCACGGCACTTGCGCGCTCGCCGCCGCCGGCAAATACACCAGCGCGAAGGATCCGAGCGCGCCGTGGTGCACGACATAAGGGTCGGTGATGGGCAGGATCACCCGCGCCTTGGTTTCTTCCGAGCCAGGCATCGAGTGTCGTCCTGCAGATAGATCACGTTGGGCTGGCCGTCCGCGCCGTGCTTGGCGTTCATGCCGTGATCGGCCGTGAGCACGATCGTGGCCCCGAGTTCATCGAGCCGCGCGAGATTCCGGTCCATCATCGCGTAGAAGTCGTTCGCCACCGGCGTGCCGGGAGCGGCCTTGTGCTGGATGTAGTCGGTCGTGGAGAGATACATGAGGTCGGGCCGCTCATGCTCCATGAGCTTGACGCCGGCGACGAAGACGAATTCCGACAACGCCGCGCTGTACACGGACGGCAGCGGCATGCCGACGCGCTCGAGCACGTTCTCGATGCCGTTCTCCGCCAGCGTGACCTGGTCGGCCTTTTCGGAGGAGAAGCAAATACCCTTCATCTGGTGGCCGAGAAGCTTGCGCAGCTTGTCCTTCGCCGTGATCACCGCGACCTTCGCGCCGGCCTCGGAAAACGCCGCGAGGATGGTGCCGGCGCGCAGAAGGCGCGGATCGTTCATCATCACTTCCTCGCCGCGCTCGGGATCGAAGAAGTAATTGCCGCATATGCCGTGCACCGAGGGCGGCACGCCGGTGACGATCGACAAATTGTTGGGATTGGTGAAGCTCGGCATCACGCAATCGGCGATGAAGCAGGTCTCCGGCGCCGGCGAGCAGGCGGCCGAGAAAAGGAGCGGCGCCGGCCGCGACGGCGGCGGTGATGTACTCGTACTGGCAGCCGTCGACGCAGACGACGACCAGCGGGCGGTCCATCCAGCGGTAGGTTCGGCCATTGACGATGATGTCGGTCGGCAATTGCTACTCCTGGGCATGCCGCGGCGGCCGCCTTGTGCATGCGGGCGCGGCTCTTCGGCCGCATGTTGGCGCAGCAACTGGCCCGCGCGGGCGCCATCGCGCTGCGCGATCGCCCGCACCACGGCCTTGTGCTCGGTGTTCGACACCGCAAATCCGCCGCCGTCCTGCAGCCCGCGCAGGCGGAACAACAGCAGCCCCTTCGTCAGCAGCCGGTAGCTTTCGGTCAGGCGCGCATTTCCCGCAAAGTCGACCAGCATATCGTGAAACTTCAAATTGAGCGCGTGGTAGCCCTTGACGTCCTGCCGCCGGTCGCCGCATCCATCTCCGCGACGACCGCCTCGAGGCTGCGCAGCTGCTCCGGCGAGGCGCGCTCGGCGACCCGCTGACCGATCAATTGGTCGAGCGCCTCGCGCACGTCGTAGATCTCGTCGGCCTCCGCCACCGATATCTCCCGGACGAACGCACCGCGATTCTTCTCGGAGCGAACCAGGCGCGATTTCTCGAGCACGCGCAGCGCCTCGCGTACCGGGCCGCGGCTCGTCCCGAATCGCGCTGCCAGTTCGCTTTCATTGACGTGCTGCCCGATCGCGAGTTCGCCGCGCAGGATCAGCTGCTCGATCTCGACATGCACGAGCGCGGGGAGCGAGTTCGATTGCACCAATTGCAGCGCGGTGGGGGCGGTGTGGCATCGGAAGTCTGCACTAAAGCAAAATACTAGCACTATTGCAAACTGTCGACAATAATAAGTCGACAGTCGGAAATCCGCGACGCGCGGCCGGCGCAGAGATTGAACGGCGTCAGCCGAACAGTTCCTGGACCGCCTCCTCGCCGATCGCAAATCCGGTCGATGCGCCGATGCCGCTGGTGACCACGACCAAGCGAACGGTGGCCGATGGCGCCTCGATGAGCACGGCGCGGTCCTTCGCAGTGGCGTAGGTTCCCGTCCAGCGCTCGCTTACGGCCGGCGGCGGGCGTCCGACCACCGCTGCGTACTCCTCGAGAATCAGTCCATAGACGCGTTCGTCGGCGAACGGCGCGGCAGAGCCATCATAGTGATTGCTGTCTCCGACGACCAGGCTGCCGTCCGACCCCTGCGCGACGATGAGGTGAACGCCGTGGCGCAGGTACTCGCCCTGCTCCGCCTGCAAGCGCCTCCGCAGCGCCCCGGGACTCCGGCAGGCCCGCGAAGCCTCCGTAGCGCAGGAAACTCAGATCCGACATCACCGTCCCAGGCAATGAATAGCCCGGGCTTTCCAGGCGCAACATCTGCAATGTGCAGCGGCTCACGCCGGCCTCCGCGAGCCTTTGCGGATAGAGCGTCGTGAGATCGTCGCCGGGGCACACCACGGCCGCCGCCACGGCCAGCGGGCCGCGAGAGGTTTCGAGTCGCGGCGGCTCGACCGCGTGTACCGCCGTAGCCCAGCGGAACGTGACTCCGTAATCGCGAGCCAGCCACGCCGCCAGCCTCGGAATCGCCTCGCGGGATTCGACCCGCAGCTCGTGTGGACTCAGGAGCACGGCCTCGAGCCCCAACGTGTCCAGATGCGGGCATCGCTCTCGCGCGGCCGCCGGCGTCAGCAGCGAGCAGCCGTCCGCCATGTCGGAGCGCAGAAACGCCTCGAGCAGCGCTGCGGACTCCGGGCGCCGTGCCGCCAGCCACAGGCCCTGATTGACGATGGAAATGCCCGCCTGAGGTGCGACCTCCTGCCATACCTGCCGCGAGCGGCGCGCACGGTGCCAAACACCTTCGCGGTCCTGACCGGTGACCGTAACCAAACCGAAGTTGCGCACCGAGGCGCCCAGAGCGCGCTCGTCCCGGTCGATGACCACCACCTTGAGGCCGCGCCGGGCGGCAGCCAATGCGCAGGACAAGCCGATGATGCCTGCACCCACGACGGCAAGGTCAAACTCGCTCGGCAAGCGGCTCATGGGTCAGTGGCCGCGGATGGTCAGCGATAGCGGACCAAGGCATCACCCAGCGCTGCCTTGAGCGATCCCAGCCACGGCTCGTAGTTCCTCCACTGATCCAGACCTTCGCCGATAAATAGGCTGGCGCACCTGCTCCGAGCTCGCGGTGCGGATGCTGCGCTCGGTGCGGTGGAACTCGAGGCATGCCGGCTCGAACGGCAGTTCGCAGTAGTCGAGGATCCGCCGCACACTGCCCTCCAGATCATCCACCACATCCTCGTGCTGGACGCGCAGCACCCGGCCCGGCAGCACTGTATCCCAGTGCTGCATGAGTTCGAGGTAGGTGCGGTAGTAGCGGGCGATATCCTCGACGCTGTACACGAACTCCTGGCCGCGGGCGTACAGCTGCTTGAGGTTCCCGAAACAGCACGCCATCGGCTCGCGGCGCGCGTCGATGATCTTCGCGTTCGGCAGCATCAGATGGATAAGACCCACGTGCCGGAAATTGTTGGGCATCTTGTCGATGAAGTGCGGCGTGCCAGTGCGGTAGATCTGCGTGTCCGCCAGATACTTCTCGCCGAGCGCACGAAGTTCATCCGCCGACATGGTCGCAAGACACCCCGGATAGCGCGGGTTGTCGAGGTCGGGATTGTAGCCCTGCAGATCGAGAACCGCGCGCGGCACATTGGCGAGTTCCTGGGTGCCCTCCACCTGCGAGTGCGTGGCGAGGATTTGCTCGAGCAGCGTCGAGCCTGCGCGCGGCATCCCGAGGATGAAGATCGGTTCCCGGCTGGAGGCGCCGTAGCCGGCCCGCTCGAGGAAGAACTCGCGTGTGCAAACCCGCTTCTGGTTGGCGGTGTTCTGCTCCAGCAACTCCGCCCGATAGCGGCTCTCGGCGCGCTTCAGCGCATTGCCGCGCTCGTAGAAGCGGAAGGAACGCTCGTAGATCTTGAGATCCTCGTAGGCTTTGCCAAGCGCGAAACACAGGTGATAGCGGTCGATCGCCGCCGTGGACGGGTCCGCCTCGGCCGCCTCGAGCTGCGCGATCTCCTCGGCGGAATACTGGTAGGTTTTGAGATTCGCGAGGCTCCAGTAGGCGTCGCCGAATTTCGGCCGGACCTCGATCGCTTTGCGGTACTCCTCAATCGACTCGGCGCGGCGGCCCAGCGTCTTCAGCGAGTGTGCGATCGACAAATGCAGGTCGGCCGCCAACGGCGATTTCGGTTCCGTGTCCGCGAGCACGTCGGTGAAGCGGCGCAGCCCGCCTTCGTGATCGCCAAGCCCGACGGTCGCGGTGGCCCGCAGGGTGCGGTAGTCGATGTTCTTCGGGTCGAGCTTCAACAAATCGTCGAGCTGCGCGATCGCCTCCGCGTGCTTGTGGCGGTCGAGGAGCACGCAGGCATAGTCGCGCCGCAATTCGATGTAATCCGGGGCCATCTTGAGCGCCGCCTCGAGCAGGATTTCGGCATCGTCGAGCACTTCGCGCGCGACGCCGATGCGGGCGAGCAGCCGCATGGCCTCGACATGATCGCCATGTCGCAGCAGAAACGCGCGGATGAGTTTTTCGGCAGCGGTGAGCTCGCCTTCGCAGAAAAGACCGGTCGCCGTGATGACATCCGGCGGAACCGATTTCAGTTTCTGCACGTGCGCGACGGCGACCTGTCGCTGCCCATCGTCGCCGACCATCTTGTAGAGACCTTCGAGCATGCCCCAGGCGGCCGGCAGAGCGGGATTGATCTGAACCGCGTGCTCATACGCCTCGATCGCGCGCGGCGCATCCTTGAGTGCGACGTGACAATGGCCGCGCTCCTGGTAGAGACGGCTCGCCCGTGGGTGGTGGCGCTCCATGTCGGCGAGCGTGTCGAGGGCGTCGGCGATTCGTCCCCCGTGCCGCTGTGCGAGCGCGAGCAGGTACAGCACGTCGCGGTTTTCAGGGTACAGCGTGCGCAGCGATGCGGCGGCGGCGATCGCCTCCCCGAAGCGATGCGCCTGGACCAGGCCGCGGATCCTCTGCACCTCGAGTTCAACGCTCGAGGACGCCGCTACCGGCTCCAAGGTCACGGTCATGGCTCGATCCCATAAAAAAGAAGGGCGGGCATCACTGCCCACCCTTCGATTGTAACGCAAGCGTTGCGTGCGTCGCCGATCAGAACTTGAAGCCCACCTTGATGCCAAGCACCCGCGGACGCAGGGGTATCTGCGCCTGGATGTCCTGGCCCGAGGTGGTGAAGGTGCTGGTGATCGTGTTCGCAAGATTCTGGCCGTAGAACAATACGTCCCACGCGTTCTTCGAAATGCCGAGCGACGCATCGTAGGTTTCGTAGCCCTTCATGGTGTAGCGCAGCCAGGTCGTGGTCGGAACCGCGATCCCCTCTCCCGACGGGAAGCTGCTCGGCTGGTTGTCCATGTCGTCGGTGTGGGTCATGCCAACCTGGGCGAACGCCTTGTAATCATTGAACGACCAGTCGTAGCGGGCGCGCAAGCTGTACTGCAGCTTGGGCGCGAAGGCCGGGGTGTCGCCGACCGCACCCAACGCGTTCAGAACGGCGACATTGTGATCGCCCGATCGCACCTGGGTGATGCAGGCGCCCGCGGCGGTCGGGTTGCCCGGTGTGTACGACGTCACGCCGGCAGAGGTGATGCAGGGTGAGGTGGTCTGCTTGGAATCGTTGTACGACAGATTGCCCGACAGGGTCAGCGCATCGGTCGCCTTGAATGCGAGCTGCAGTTCGCCGCCCTTGATCTCGTAGTTCGGACCCGTCAACCCGAAGGTCGTGTTGCCATACACGGGCGGGCTGTAGATCAGCGTCTGCACATTGTCCCAGTTCATTTTGTAAATCGAGACGTTGACCTGCAGGCGATGCTCCAAGAACTCCGACTTGAAGCCGACCTCGTTGTTGGTCAGCGAGTCGGGCGCATAGGTCGTGGGCTTGACGAACTGATTCGCCCTCGTATCGCCGGCTCCGCTGACCTGGCCATTCGGGAGCGGCACGCCGGCGGCGTCTATCCAGATCGGCGTCCGACCGCCGGGGAGGCGGTTGAACGCGCCCGGTCGATAGCCCTGCGAGAAGGTGTAGTACACCATCGCGTCCGGGGTGATGTGCCAGGTCAGGTTGCCGCGGCTCTTGAATCCCGAATAGTTGACGTGGTAGCTGAACGGCGTCGCATAGCACGCTGGGTCGCCGTTCGGTTTGTTCACGCAGCGGCCGCCGGTGGTGTACTGAGAACCCGCTTGCTCTTCGTCGTACTTGAAGTAGCGGGTGCCGGCGGTGAGTGTCAGTACTTTCGGAATCAAGTCGAAGTCGGCCGACAGGAACACCGCGGTCTGCTTGTAGCCGCGCTGCATATCCTCGCCGAAGTTAGTGGTGTCGCCGCGGGTCGTCGGGTCGATCACCGCATTGACCGGGGTCACGTTCGCCAGGCAGATCGGCCCGCCCGCGAGCGCCGCCGCCAGGTTTTCCGGCGTGCAGGACGGGATGGTCTTCTGGAGGAAGTTCATGTCGTCCTTGATCTGGAAATCTTCCCAGTAGAACCCGAGCAGGCCGCGCAGCCGCAAGTCGTCCGGGGTCGACAGCCGAACTTCGTGGCTCTGGTGCGTGGTCTTGAAATAGTCGTGCCAGCCCATGACCGGCGAGTAGCAAGTTGCGGGGCCGGCGCCGTTCAAGTTCGAGCCGCCGCCGCCCGTGCACGAATAGTAGAACCCACCCGCAGTGCGGGTGTAGTTCGAGTAATCCATGTTGGCATCGACGCTGCGATTCAGGTAGGAACCCGTGTAGATGCCCTTCAGAAAGCCCATTTGGCCATTGAGTGTCCAGGACGTGATCGAGGCCTTATCCTTGTTCCAGGCCGGCGTGAAGGAGGTTTCCTGCAGCGGTTGCAGCGGCTGGAAATCCAGGCCCACCGGCATCTGCACCGGCATGCCTTCCGCATCCATGTTCTGGTAGGTCTGCTGGATGAGCGCGTTCCAATTGTCGTTGAACTGGTACAGCAGCGCGAGGCGCATGCCCTGATACGTGGTCGGGTTCTGCGCCTTTCCAGCCACCAAGTAATTGTTGTAGCTGGGGTTGTTCGCGGGATACGAGGAGCTGTAGGCGTTCGGGCCCTTGTCGGTGTTCGGATTGCGGGTAAAGGTCGAGGGCACGTTGTCGATGTAGCCGCCGCGCCGGTCGCTGTAGAGCACGCCGCGTATCGCAGCCTTGTCCCCGAGCGGCAGGTTGAGCGTGATGTTTGCGCTGGTGTTCGGATCGCCGTGCGCCGTGACGCCGTAACCGCCTTCCGCGCGGCCCTCCTCGACGCCGAGCTTCGGCTTGTTGGTAATGTATCGGACCACGCCGGCCTCGGCGCCGCCGCCGAACAGGGTGCCCTGTGGGCCTTCGAGCACTTCAATACGTTCCATGTCGACCATGTAGACGTCAAGATTGCGTCCCGGGAAAGTCAGCGACGCCTCGTCGAGGTAGGTCGCGACGTTGGGAAACGGGTTGATCGAGGCCGAAGACTGACTGCCGGCGAAACCGACCGAGAGACCGCGCATGTAGATATTGCCCTGACCCGGACCGTTCGAGCTGAAGGTCACGTTCGGCAGCAATTTGAGGACGTCGTCGAAGGTGGTCACGGCCAGTTGGCCGAGCTGCGCGCCCGAAATAGCCTGGATGGTGATCGGCACGGTCTGAATCGATTCAGATCGCCGTTGTGCCGTGACGGTGATTTCCTCGAGTCCGGTCGATGCGGCGGTCTCGGTATCGGCCGCTGCAGCAGCATAAGAAGTTCCGGCGTATCCGCTCAGGATGGCCGAGATTGCGTATGCCAGTTTCTGGTTGTTGTTCAAGCGTCTCTCCCTAAAGGCCCCGTGGCAACTAAAATACGAGAATCGCAGCGACGCCGCTGCGCGAATAATGCGGATGACCGACAAACTCTCAGGAAGATCGAGCCTCCATACATCCCTACTTTGGCCCGCCAATTCCCCGCTGCGTATTTTTTACGCACCGCAGATTACATTTTTATGACAGTACTATGACTCAACAGTGACGCTTCATTCAAGTACCACCTTTTGACCATCCTGTGCTACCAATGGCCGGTTTCATCGCTCAATGAGGGTCTGATCGCCCATGCAGCAAATCGTCGAACCCGCCCGCTCGGTGGATGTGGTCTTGGAAACCGAGGTCCTGGTCGTCGGCAGCGGGCCGGGAGGCCTGGCCGCCGCCCTCGCAGCGGCCCGCGCCGGCGCCCGCACCGCGCTGATCGACCGCAACGGTTGCTTCGGCGGCAATATCACCCAGGTGGGGGTTGAGGGATTCGCCTGGTACCGGCACGAGCAAACGGTTGATTGCGAAGGCATTGGCATCGAGTTCGAGCAGCGTGCAACCGCCATGGGCGCTGCCATGCCGGAACCGCAGTCCTTGAGCCATGCGCTTGACGCCGAGATGTTCAAATGGGTGGCCGATACGCTGGTGCAGGAAGCTGGAGTCACTCCCTTGCTACACCGCCTTTGCGTGGCGCCCATCATGGACAAAGGGTCGATACAGGGGGTGATCACCGAGAGCAAGGCGGGCCGCGAGGCCATCCTCGCCCGGCGCGTGATCGATGCCACCGGGGATGCCGACATTGCCACCCGCGCCGGGGCGCCGGTGCACAAATCGCCCAAGAAGGACATGATGGCGGTGTCCGTCATGTTTTCCATGAACGGGGTGAACAAGCGCCGCTTCATCGACGCCGTCAAGGCCGATCCGCAGACCTACGCCGATTGGTCCGGCAACGGCGAGTGGGACTACGAGACCACGGGCAAGGAGGACAAGCTGTTCTCCCCGTTCCTGCGCAAGCCGTTCAAGCAGGCGCTCGCCGCCGGGATCATTCCGCCGAGCCTGCATACCATTGCCGGCACCTGGGGTTCGGTGACCGATCAAGGAGACCTCACCTATCTGAACCTGGTGCATGTGCCGGAAATCGACGGCACCGATCCCAATGATCTGACCGTCGGGGAGATGCGTGGACGGCGCGAGGCCATCTATGCGCTCGAAGCGCTGCGCGGTTACATGCCGGGCTGCGAGGACGCGAAACTGCGCAACTTCGGCATGACCTTAGGGATTCGTGACACCCGCAAGATCGACGCGCTATACAATCTCACCGGCAACGATGTCCGGGAACAGGCTCGATTCGAGGATGCCATCGGCATCTTCCCTGAGTTCATCGACGGGTACGGCATCCTCATTCTGCCGACCACCGGACGCTACTGGCATGTGCCCTATCGGGCGCTGGTGCCCAAAGGCGTCGGCAACCTGCTGGTCGCCGGCCGCTGCATCGGCGGCGACAAGGTGTCGCACGCCTCGGCGCGCAACATGATGTGCTGCGCGGTCAGCGGTCAGGGAGCCGGGGTGGCGGCGGCCGTCTCGCTGCAGCGCAATGAAGCCTTCGATCAATTGAACATCGGCGCGGTGCAGGCGGAGCTTGCGCGTCAAGGCGCCCGATTCCGGTGACTCAAAGCCAGGGCGACACGAGCCGCAGCAGCGGCAACTCGCGGATGCGCTGGTGGGTGCTTGCGATGGCGGCGATCGCCGTATCCAGCAGCTATTACGAATCCGACGTGATCGGTTCGGTCGCAGATCTCTTGGCGCGGCAGCGCGGTTTCAGCCAGTCGCAGATCGGAATGCTCAACGCCATCATGAATGTTCCCAATGTGGCCCTGGCTCTGGTCAATGGCGTGCTGATAGACCGTTATGGCGCGGCGCGAATCGCGCTCTGGGCCGCCGGCATCGGGGTGATCGGCGCGGTGCTGACTGCGATCGGCAACCCCTATGAACTGATGGTGGCGGGCCGCTTCCTCTTCGGCATGAGCGAAGGGGCGATTTTCATCGCGCTGCTCGCGGGTCTCGCACAGTGGTTTTCACGCGGCGGGATCGCGCTCGCCGCGTCCCTGTATCTCAGTCTCGCCCGCGTCGGCTCCTATTTGGAAAATACCTCGACGGCGTGGGCACACTCACTGTTCGAGCGCGGCTGGCAGGCCCCCTTGTGGCTCGGCACCGGCGTTACCATCGCAGGGCTCGTCGCGGCGCTGGTCTACTATTGGATGGACCGCCGTCCGCCGGCGGGCGCAAGCGCGCGCAGCGCAGCTCCCGAGCGTGTCGTGTGGCGGGATCTGCTGAAGTTCGACATGTCCTATTGGTACATTCTCGGGGTGCACGTGCTGTACGCCTCGGTGTTCTTTCCATTCCGCCAAACCTATGCGGTGGAATATTTCCAGCATGCGAAGGGACTCACCCGGCCGGAGGCAGGCATCGCCAACAGTTGGGTGTTCTTCGCTGCAATCTTCGCCACACCGCTGTTTGGTTTGCTCGCCGACCGGCTGGGCCATCGTGCCCTGATGCTGGTGCTCGGTACCCTGCTCCTGCCGCTGACCTTCGTCGTGCTGGGGCTCACCGATCTCAACCTTTGGGTAACCACGGTGATGATGGGCATCAGCTGGTCGCTCGTGCCGGCGGTCATCTGGCCCGCCACGACGCTCATCGTCGCACCGCGTCGCTTGGGAACCGCCCTCGGGCTGATTACACTGATTCAGGCCCTGGGCATCGCCGCTTCGAATCTCGCCGCGGGCTCGCTCGCCGACAAGGCCGGCGCGGGAGCCCAGAATCCCGCGGGCTACTCCGTGATGCTATGGTTCTTCTTCCTGCTCAGCCTCACCGCACTCACCTCGGCAATGCTGCTGTGGCGTCGCGAAAACGGCCCGCGGGGCCATGGCCTGGAAGCAGCCCGCGCGAGCGCCCCGGCACCCGCCTGACTACTGATCCTGGGCGAGAATCTGGTCGATTTTACCCACCGGCACCGGCGGGCAGTGGAAGTATCCCTGTGCTTGATCGCAATTCAGCAGCCGCAGCAGCTTGCACTGTTCGGCCGTCTCGACGCCTTCGGCCACGGTCAGCAATCCGAATGCCGACGCCAATCCGATGATGGTGCGGGTGAGCGTCATGCTGGTGTGGTCGCCGGGCAGCCCCTTGACGAAGCTGCGATCGATCTTGAGCAGATCGACGGGCAGTTTGGACAGCAATCCGAGGGATGAATAGCCGGTGCCGAAGTCATCCAGCGCCACGCGAATTCCCGCGGCACGCAGCTCGCGGAGTTGCCGCCCGGCGCCGTCGATGTCCTGCAACAGCGCGGTTTCGGTGATTTCCAAGTCGATGCCGAAGCCGCGGGGATCGCGCGGCCAATCCTTGACCAGGTCGAGCATGAAATCGACGAAGGCACGGCCCCGGAACTGAACCGCCGAAACGTTCACCGCCACGCGCACCGGGCGCAGCCCGGCGCGACGCCATCGGTCACAGTCCTCCATGGCCCGCTGCACCACCCACCTGCCCACCGGAATGATCAGCCCGGATGACTCCAGCACCGGCAGGAAGGCGCCCGGCAGCATCAAACCGCGCTCGGGATCATTCCAGCGCAGCAGCGCCTCCACGGATTCGATGTCCCCGCTGACGATGTTGACCTGCGGCTGGTAGTAGAGCTCGAACTGCTGTGCGTCGATGGCCTCGCGCAGCCGATGCTCGAGCGCCAGGCGCTCCGCAATCTCACTGCGCATCTCGAGCTTGTAATGCAGATACTGGGCGCCGGTTTCTTTCGCGCGCTTGAGCGCTGCCTCAGCCTTTTGCACCAGCGTGCCGGCGTCCTCGCCGTCAATGCGATAGCGCGCCGCGCCCGAGTGGCAAGAAACGCGGACGCAGCGCCCTTCGATCAGAAAGGATTGCGCGAAGACCGTCTGGTCGAGCAGCGAAGCGCTGCCCGGCTCCGCACCGCCCGCGCTCGGCACCACCAGCACGAACGTGCCGCCGCCCAAATCGCCCACACGCTCGTCGGTGCCTGCCTGCTGGCGAAGCCGCTCGGCCACTTGTTGCAGCAGCAAGTCGCCAAAATTGCGGCCGAAGCTGTCGTTGAAATTATTCAGATGATCGATGTCGAGCACGGTGACCGTCGGCGCGAGTTCCGGTGCAGATCGCGTGCGCAGCAATTCGTCCAGGCGCCGGCAGAACAACGCACGCTTGGCGAGTCCGGTCAAGGGATCGTAGTGCATGAGATATTCGGCGGCGTCCGCGTGCGCCAGGGAGCGCACCGCGAACGACAGCGACGCGGCGATATCCTGCAGCAGCAGCAGTTCATCATCGCGCACCAAGGTCGAATCGCCGGATGCCAGGGTCAGGGCGCCGACCGACACCCCGTCCACCGTGAACGGCAAGGCCACCACCGATCTCACGCCTGCTGCGAGCAGTAATTCGCGCCGCCCGACCAAGGGCGGCTCGCTGCGGGTGAGATCCCAGCACACGCTGACCTCGCCGGTGCGAATGGCCCGTCCGGTCAGACTGGTATCCGGTTCTTTGCCGTCGCCGATGCGCAGCAATTCCGGCACGACATTGGGCACGCGTTTGCCGGCTGTAAATACCGGCCGCGCCTGCCGAGCGCCGGGTTCCACCACCCACACCACTGCGCTGGCGTAGCGGCCGACTTCGGTGGCCACCCGGCAGGCCTCCTGCAGCAACAGCTTGCGATCGCGGATCCGCAGCACCGCTGAATTGATCGCGCTCTGCATCTTCAGCACCCGCGTCAGCTGGGCGATGTCCGTTTGATGGCGCTCGCACTCGCGGCGCGTGCGCAGGGCCGCAACTCCGAATGCAAGATCCGCGGCAAGTTCATTGAGCAGGGCGATTTCCGCGGGGTCGAATGATGCGGGGCGGTCGCTGTAGATCTCGAGCACGCCGAGGCACTGATCGTCGGTGAGGAGCGGCATGGCCAACGCGGCGGTGAGGCCACGCTCGCGCGCCTGGGCACGCCACGCCGCGCTCCATCGTTCAGCGCCGATGTCGCGCACGATCTGGGTCGCCCGCACGCGCATGGCACGCACCGCCGGTGTCTGATCGCCATGCGCATGCGTCCAGTCGACCAGCGACGGAGCCAGCGGGCCGGCGCCCCATGCACCGCCGACGGCAGCGTCGGCGGCGGCGCCCGGAAGCGTCTCTGCATGGCCGACCCAAGCGAGTCGATAGCCGCCGACTTCGACCATCGCCCGGCAGATGTCGGTCAGCAGCTCAAGTTCACTCACCGAGTGAATCAGCGTGCGATTGCAGGCGGAGAGCACCCGGAAGCGGCGCTGCAATTGTGCCAGTCGGGCCTCGGCGGCGGCTTCGACGACTCCGCGGCCGGCATTGGGCCGCACCGCGCCGTGCGCCGATTTGGCATTCTTGATCACTGCTTGGCCACCGCCGGCAGATCGATTCGAACAGTCGTGCCGATTCCCGGCTGGCTGTCGAGCTGCAGTTTCCCGCCATGGGCAGAGACGGTCTGATGCACCATCCGCAGACCGAGTCCGGCGCCGTGTGTCATGTCCGAAGTCTCCGTGAGATGCTGCCGCAAATCACCGACCGTGGAACCATCCATGCCGACGCCGTTGTCGGCGACGGTGAGCCGCACGAACTGCGCTCCGTGACCATCCGTGTTCGTCATGCCGGCGACCCCGATCTCGATGGCACCGTGCGGCTGGCGAATGGCTCGGGCCGCGTTGAGCACCAGGTTGAGCAGCACGCGCTGCATGGCGATGGGGTCCGCCTGCACCAATGGGGCATGGGTGTCGACCGCGATGCGCAGCAGGGCCGTGTTCGCAATGGCCGCACGCATGAGAGGCAACGCATCTCGCACCACCTTGCCGAGAGACAGGGCACGGTGCGGGCTGGCGGAGCCGTGACTGAAAATCACGACCTGGTTGATGAGGCCGCGGGCCAACTCCACCGTATCGAGGATCTTCTGCAGTCGCGCCTGCGCGGCGCCGTTGCCGCACACTTCGGCGTGCAGCGCCAAGGCATGTTGATCGATGGGCAATAGCAGCGCGTGCAGGTCATTCGCGACACCGGCGGCGAATTCGCCAAGGCGGGCGAAACGCCGTTCCTGATCGACAATTTCCGTTTGCATCCCCGACACTCCCTATGCTCGTCATCCCATCGTTTGGGGCGCGCACTGTAGTGCTCAAGGGAGGCTGGTGTGAATCAGGCAATTCCCCAAGCAAGACCGATGAGAGTGTGTAGCCAGGAGCCTTCGATTAGGTAAATCCCTGCATTCGGGGGCCGCCGCGGGGTTGAGCTCAGGCGTCGACGATTTTGTTGCGGATCGCGTAACGGATCAGGTCGGCGAGCGAACGGAATTCCATCTTGCGCATGATATTGCTGCGGTGCGTTTCGACGGTTTTCACACTCAGATGCAGGCTGCGCGCCACCTCTTTGTTGTTGTTGCCCTCCGCCAGCAATTGAACAATATGCCGCTCGCGCGGCGAGAGAGCGACCGCGGCCGCGGGCGCGGAATTTCCCGACGTGCGCAGATAGCCTTCGAGCACGAAGCGCGCCACTTTGGTGGTAAAAAACGGTCGCTCATCGAGCAAGGCCTCGACGGCCTGAACCAGCACCCGTCCGGCGTCGGACTTGAGCACATAGCCCATTGCGCCGGCGTCCAGCACTTCGCGGATGAGCTGCTCGGACTCGTGAGCGGTCACGATCAAAATGCGGGTCTTCGGCGTGGATGTGCGCAGTTCACGTGCGACATCGAGGCCGTTGCGTTCGGGCATGCTCAGATCCAGCACGGCGATATCCGGCGCATGAATAGCGGCCAGCTCGCACGCCTGCCGCCCATCCGAGGCTTCGGCGACAATGTTCCATTCCGGCCGTTCGGCCAGCGCCGAGATGAGTCCGCGGCGGATCAGTTCGTGATCGTCGGCAATCAGTATCCGCACGCTGCTCATGCAGTCGCCGCCGTGCGGGTCACGGGCAATTTTGCCTGGACGCAGGTTCCATGCGGACCGGTGCGGACACTGAGCGAGCCGCCGAGTTGGCGCATTCGTTCGCGCATGCCGGCAAGGCCGACCCCGAGCGCAGCGGTATCCGTGATACCGTGACCCGCGTCCTCGACCTCCATGATCACTGTGCCCTCCCGTTCGAACAGTCGGATGGTCACCGACGGACTTTTCGAGTGCCGGTGCACGTTGGTCAGCGCCTCCTGAGCAACCCGGAATATGGCCAATTCGTGCTCAGGGGGCAAGCGTTCCAAGGATTCGGGTAATTTCAGCTCGATCTGGATGCCGCTGCGCTGGCGCAACCCGTCCGCCAACCATCGCAGCGCGCTCAACAATCCGATTTCATCCAACAGCGGCGGATGCAGCAAGTAGGAGGCGGTGCGAATTTCGGTGGAGCACTGCCGCGCCAGGGTGACGCACTCTTCCGCGAGGGCGCGCAAAGAACTCAAGGACGGCTCCACGCCGCGCACCAGGCGGGTCAGACTGAGTTCGAGCGAGACGAGGGACTGGCCGGTGCTGTCGTGCAGATCCCGCCCAATTCGCCGGCGCTCCTCATCCTGGATGCGAACCAGCGTGGCGGCGAGTTCGTGCAGCTCATCGAGCGCGCGCTCGCGTTCGGCATCGATCAGCTTGCGCTCGCTCACATCATGGATCACCGCCAACGTCAGAGTCTTGCCGTCGGCGTCGAGACTCGAGAGCTCCACCGCAGCGTGAAATGGCGTGAACGTGTCGAGCCGATGATGGATCCATTCGAAACTGGCGGCGCTGCTGTCCATGGTTTGGTGCATGCGATCCCGGCAGAGCTCTTCGGAGGAAGCACCGTCGGGCTGTGTCGCGGGCGAGAGGTCCCATAGCCGCCGGCCAATGAGCGCGCCGGGGTGGTCGACGCCGAACATGACGGCACTGGTTCTGTTGGCCTCGGTGATCTGCTCCCCTTCCAGCACGAAGGCGCCGAAGGCGGCATTGTTGAACAGCGTGCGGTAGTGGCGCTCCCGCCGCCGCAGCGCCCGCACGGAGCGGTTCAGCATCCACGTGGTAAAGAGGACGAGCAGCGTCGCTCCTGCGGCCAGGATCAAGGTATTGAGACGCCGCCCATCCCAAGCCGCAAGCGATTCATACCGCCGCCGCGTTGCGACCGTCACCATCGGGTAGCCCGTTACTCGATTGTAAGCCACAATAGTTTGCCGGCCGGCAAGTGGACCGTAGCCTTCGAGCACGCCGGAATCGGGACCGTGGATGGCGGATTTGAACATCTCGGTGCTCGAGATATTGGTGCCTTCGGCGGCGCGCAATTTCGGCTCCGGCAGCGACAACCACAGGAGCGTGCCGTCGATCGCAATCAATGCCACGCCGCTGGACGATTCAGGCTGATGGTAAACGCCCTCAAGGCGGGAGAACGCGATCAAGGCTCCGGCCCACGTGTCGCGCAGCTTGCCGTGGCCGACGCGCCGGGCGATCGGGATCACACGCTCAGCCGGGTTTTCTGGATCGGGCATGGGCGCGCCCACCCAGGCGTCGTCCGACGTGCGGCGCCCGATGGGCTGCAGCCAAGCGGGAAACACCGCTTGACTGTCGGGTGCAGAGGTCCGGCCCACCCGCACGAACCGTTGTGAATTGGCCAGAAACAGCGAGCGTACGTAGGCGCCGCCGGTCAGCATGTGCGACAGCGTATCGGAAGACTGAGTGCCGCCGGCGCCGCCATCGGGGCGATACTCGAGTTCATTGACGGCGGCAAGCGCGGCGCCCACGCCGTCGGCGAGCATGGCCTCCACCTGCGCTTCGAGCGTTCCGCTGACACTGCGCAGATGCTCGCGCTCGGTCAGCAGCGTCGCAGCAAAGTCGCTCTGAATGCGCTGGTAGGCGAGGCCCCAGATGCCTACGCACAGGCCGAAGGCATAGGCGAAGAGGGTCCAGTTGACCGCGGCCGGCAGCAGGTGCCGGGCCGCATCCTTCTGCGCAATACGCCCGGTCATCGCGACCTTGGCGACCGCTTACTAATCGGCAGTAACCCGACTGGCATACGCCTTCCAGCATGCCGATCGGTGGCTGCGATGTAAAGCGACGATGGATTGCCGCGGACCGGCCCGGTTGGTTCCCGATTCTTGTTAAACTGTGCGTGGGACATCGTCTTGCTGCGGGCCTGAGCAGCGCACATCGAGGGTCGCGCGGGTGAACTTTGGGCCCGCAATCGGCTCGAACGATGCATTCAGGGCGACCGGCAACACGAACAACGTAAGGCGATGGCAGACCAGATGATGACAGCGGATAGATCGCGCGCCCTGCCCCGCTTCGTTGCCCTGATCACCCTTGCTTGCGCCGGTTGCGCGGTGGGACCTGACTTCGAGCGGCCCGCCGCTCCCGATGTCGCAGAGTACTCAGCCCATCCACCGTCGGACACCGTCGCCACCGCGAACGTCGCCGGCGGAGAAGCGCAGCGCTTTGCCAAGGGTCAGGACATCTCCGCAGACTGGTGGACCTTGTATCATTCGGCGCCGCTCAATGAACTGATCGACCATTCGCTCGCGAACAATCACGACCTCAAGGCGGCGCAGGCGGCGTTGTCGGTGGCCAGAGAAAATGTCCTGGCGCAACGGGGCGTTTACTATCCCAGCGTCACGGCAGCCTTTTCCGCCACCCGCCAGAGACAATCGGGACAGATCGCTCCCGCGCTCAACTCCAACGCCTTCCTCTACAATCTCTTCACTCCGCAAGTCACCGTTTCTTATGTACCCGATGTGTTCGGCCTGAACCGCCGCACCGTGGAGTCCTTGCAGGCGCAAGAACAAGAAGTCCGATTTCAGACGGCTGCTGCGTACACCACCTTGACGGCGAACGTGGTGGTCACCGCCATCCAAGCGGCATCGCTGCGGATGCAGATCGACGCGACCCGCCAACTCGTCGACATCAACACGAATACCGTGGGTATTTTGCGCTACCAGCTCGACAAGGGTTACGCCAGCCGTCTTGATCTGGCCGCGCAGGAATCGCAGCTCGCGCAGGTGGCGGCCACCTTGCCGCCGCTCCTCAAGCAATTGGCACAGGCCGAAGATCTTCTCGCAGTGCTGGCCGGCCGCTTTCCAAACCAGGCGCCGGAGGAGAAATTCGACCTTTCGACTCTGCAGCTGCCGCAGGAACTGCCGGTGAGTCTGCCCGCGGAACTCGTGTCGCAGCGTCCGGATGTGCTCCAGGCTGAGGCCAATCTTCACGATGCCAGCGCCAAGATCGGCATCGCCACCGCGAACCGCTTCCCCAACATCACATTGACCGCCAATGCCGGCAGCGCGGCTGCGGCCATGGATCAGTTGTTCACCACGGGCACCGGATTTTGGGGCCTGGGCGCAGAGGTGACCGCGCCTATTTTTCAAGGCGGCACCCTGCTGCATCAACAGCGCGCGGCAAAGGCGGCCTACACTCAGGCAGCCGAGCAATATCGCAGCACTGTCCTCGCCGCCTTCCAAAATGTCGCCGACACCCTGACTGCGCTCGAACAGGACGCCGAAGCGCTGAAGGCCGCAGCCGCCGCTGCGGATGCCGCGAAGGTCACCCTGGACCTGGCGCAGCGACAGCAGCAAGCCGGCTACGCCGGCTATCTTGCGCTGCTCGGCGCCGAGCAAGCCTACCAACAAGGCCGGATCAATTTGGTACAGGCACAGGCCAATCGCTTTGCCGACACAGCCGCGTTGTTTCAAGCGCTGGGCGGGGGGTGGTGGCACCACCCGGAATTACTGACGGATAAACATGAAAAATAATCTGCCTCGCGAAGCGGTCCTGATGTTGTTCGCCGCCATCTTGACCTGCGGTTGCTCATCCAAGAATCAGGGCGATACGCAGACATCCGTGAAGGCCGGCAACATCACGTTGACCGCCGCCCAGCGCCAGAATCTGCGTCTGTACACCGTCGTGATGTCCAAGTTTTATCAGGGCATCGACGCCACGGGAGTCGTCGATTTCGACAACGACCAGGCGACCAGCGTGTTGGCTCCATTCTCCGGGCCGGTATCGCGGCTGCTCGTCTCCCTGGGGGATCATGTCAAGCAAGGGGACCCGCTGGCGGCGGTGGTATCGCCCGACTTTGCGGCGGCGGTCGGCGCGTACCGCAAGGCGCTTGCCACCGCCAAGACCGATCGGCGGCTGGCCGATCTGGACAAGGATCTCATCCAGCATCAAGGCGTAGCCCGGCGCGAAGCCGACCAGGCCGAAACCGACGCCGTCAACGCCGAGGCGGATCGCGACGCGGCCCTGCAGACGCTGATCTCCCTGAACGTTCAGGCGGAGACCATCAAGGACATCCAGGAAGGCCGCCCCACTCCGCGCCCCGAGGGACTGATCCGCTCGCCGATCACCGGAACGGTGGTGGAAAAGCTGATCACCCCGGGCGAGCTGTTACAGGGCGGCACCACGCCGTGCTTTACCGTTGCCAACCTGTCGCGCGTCTGGGTGATGGCGCAAATCTTCGGCTCTGATCTTCAGTCCGTGAGCCTGGGTGATTCGGCTGAAATAGTGACGGGTGTCGGTGCGAAAACCTTTGCCGGGCGAGTGGACAATATCTCTGCCTTGGTTGATCCGGACACCCGTTCGGTGAACGTGCGCATAGTCGCCGACAATCCGGGAAATGCCCTGAAGAAGCAGATGTACGTCCACGTGCTGATTCAGGCCCAACGGGAAATCGCCGGACTGCTGGTGCCTGTGTCATCGATACTGCGAGACGACGAGAACCTGCCGTTCGTCTATGTCGCCCAGCCCGATGGCAGCTTTGCGCGGCAACACGTCACCCTGAGTCATCGTGTCGGCGATCGATACGAGATCGACGACGGCGTGAGAGCCGGCGATCAAGTGGTGATCGAAGGCGGTCTGTTCGTGCAATTCATGCAGAATCAATGAGCGCGCAACTGCCCCCGGACAGTTCTGCGCCGCGCAGCGCTTCGATCATGAATCGAATCGTATCCTCCTCCTTGCGCCAGTCGTTTCTCATCGTCCTCATGACGGTCGTGCTCATCGTCGCCGGAACGCGGTCGTTGGATCGGCTTCCGGTGGATGCCTATCCGGATCTTTCGCCTCCCATCGTCGAGGTCATTACACAATGGCCGGGGCGCGCCTCCGAGGAAGTGGAGCGGCTGATTACGGTTCCCGTCGAGAAGGAGATGAACGGCCTGCCTCAGATGACCACGATCCGTTCGATCTCGCTGTACGGATTGTCGGACGTCATCCTCACGTTTCAAACCGGCACGGACAACTACTTTGCCCGGCAGCAAGTGTTCAACCGCCTCGGGGACCTCGCCCTGCCGACCGGCGTCAGCCCCTCGGTATCGCCGATGTCCTCGCCCTCCGGTCTGATTTACCGGTATGTGCTGCAGAGCCCCGATCGCCCGCCGATGGAACTCAAGACCTTCGAGGACTGGATCGTCGCGCCCCAGTACAAATCCGTTTCCGGGGTGGCCGACGATTCCGGATTCGGCGGCGGCACCATGCAATACCAGGTACTGCTCGACCCGGTCAGAGTGGCGTCGGTCGGCTTGTCGGTGCCTCAGGTACAGAGCGCCCTGGCGGCCAACAACGACGACGCCGGCGGCGGTTTCTATTCGCAAGGCGGTCAGTTCTACTACGTGCGCGGCATCGGGCGCATGACCACGGTGGAGGATATCGGCAATGTGGTGGTGGCCGTGCATAACGGCACCCCGGTGCTGGTCAAAGACGTCGGCCGCGTCGTGATCGGCATCGCTCCGCGCCTGGGCGAATTCGGTTTTCAGGATCAGGACGACGCCGTGGAAGGCGTCATCCTGCTGCGAACCGGCGAGAAAACCCAAGACGTCCTGAAGCGGGTCGAGGCCAAGACCAAGGAACTGAACGAGCAAATTCTACCCAAGGACGTCAAAGTCCTGCCGTTCTACGACCGCAGCGACCTGGTCGAACTCACGACGCAGGTCGTTGAACGAAACCTGCTTCGCGGCATGCTTCTGGTCGTCGTCGTGCTGATATTCTTTCTCTATGACTTTCGGGCAGGGCTGATCGTCGCCACCAGCATCCCGCTCGCGCTGCTGTTCGCCTTCATCTGCCTCGATCTGCAAAATGCCTCGGCAAATCTCCTGTCCATCGGCGCCGTGGATTTTGGAATCCTGGTGGACGGTGCGGTGGTCATGGTGGAAAACATTTTTCGCCAGATCGTGGCGCGCAAGGGAACTCCGCTCAACGTCAAGGAAATCATTCAGGAAGCGGCGGCAGAGGTGGATCGCCCGCTTTTTTACGCAGTCGCGGTGATCGTCGCGAGCTTCCTGCCGATTTACGTTCTGTCCGGGCCTTCAGGGACGTTGTTCAAGCCCATGGCCGATACCATGGTCTTTGCATTGATCGGCAGCTTGATCGTCACGCTGACGTTGCTGCCGGTTCTGTGCGCGTGGTTCATGCGCCAGGGAGTACATGAGCGTCGCAACGCCGCTTTTGAGTCCATTAAATCCGTCTACACCCGGGGCCTGGATTTATGCCTCGCCCATCCCTGGGGCACCACCTTCGCTTCGGCCTTGCTTCTGGCAGCTTCGCTGCTGCTCGTTCCGAGTATCGGCGCCGAGTTCATGCCCAAACTGGATGAAGGCGCGCTGTGGGTCCGCGCGACCATGCCTTACACCATTTCATTCGACGAATCGGCCAAGATCGCGCCCAAGGTGCGGGACATCTTGCGCTCCTTTCCCGAGGTCACCACCGTGGCCTCGGAACTCGGCCGGCCTGACGATGGCACCGACCCGACCGGTTTCTTCAACGTCGAATTCTACGTCGATCTCAAGCCCTACTCGGAATGGCGCGGATCCTACCGCACCAAGGCCGGTCTGATCGAGGCCATCAACAAGAAACTCGAAGCGTTCCCCGGAATCAATTTCAACTACACCCAGCCTGCGGAGGATGCGGTGGACGAAGCGGAAACCGGCTTGAAGAGCGCCCTTGCCGTCAAGGTCTTCGGCTCCAATTTGGAGACGCTGCAAAGGAAGGGAAAGGCCATCAAGCAGGTCCTGGAGCGGGTGCGGGGCATACGCGAAGTGACCCTGGTGCAGGAACTCGGACAGCCCAGTCTCACCATCAAAATCAACCGCGCCAGAATCGCCCGCTACGGATTGAACGTCGGCGACATCAATAGCTTGATCCAGACGGCCATCGGCGGAGACGTGGCCACCCAGGTGGTGCAGGAAGAGAAGCAGTTCGATCTGGTCGTGCGCCTGGAACAGAAATACCGCGACAATCCCGACGAAATCGGCAACATCCTGGTTGCGACCCCCGCAGGCCAACAAATTCCGCTCAAAGAATTTGCGGACATTCGAGTGACGAACGGCGCCTCCTTCATCTACCGCGAGGACAATTCGCGCTACATCGGGGTTCAGTTCTCGGTGCAAGGCCGCGATCTGGCCGGTGCGGTCGGCGATGCCATGCAGCAGGTCAACGCCAAGGTGCCACTGCCCCAGGGCTACCGATTGGATTGGGGCGGCGAGTACACCGAATACACGGCATCGCGTCAGCAACTCAGCATCATTCTGCCTCTCACCTTGTTCCTGATCTTTCTTCTGCTGTTTGCGCTCTACAGCAATTTCAAATTTCCGTTCATCACGGTGCTCGGCGTGCTGCTCTCGGCGCCGGTGGGCGGCATCGTGGCGTTGTGGCTGACCGGCACGCCATTTTCCGTGTCGTCCGGCATCGGCTTCCTCGCCTTGTTCGGCGTCTCGGTGCAGACCGCAGTCGTTTATATTTCTTACGTCAACGAGCTGCGCCGCAACGGCACCAGCGTCGCCGACGCCATTCGCCAAGGAGCCATCCTGCGCCTGCGTCCGATCATGATGACCGCGCTGGTTGCAGCACTGGGACTGTTGCCGGTGGCGTTGGCCACCGGCGTCGGCACGGACTCGCAAAGACCGTTCGCCCTGGTCATCGTCAGCGGCCTGTTCACGCGCCTGCTGATCAGCGTCTTTCTCATGCCTGTGCTCTATGCCATCGTCGCGCGCAGCGGGGACCGGCTCGAGGTGTGATGTGTACTCGGAATCACTTTTCGCCTACGGCACGCTGCAGCTCGAGACCGTTCAAATGGCCACATTCGGCCGCCGCCTGACCGGCACCCGCGATGCATTGACAGGTTTCGCGCTCATCCCGCTGACCATCGACGACCCGGCGGTGGTTGCGGTCAGCGGTAAGGCGCAGCACACCATGGCGAGGTTCACCGGACGCCAATCCGATGTGATACCCGGAACGGTATTTTCTGTTTCGCAGGATGAAATTCAAAGCGCCGACCGCTATGAAGTGGCGGCGGTCAAGCGCGTGGCGGCGGTGCTGCAATCGGGAATCCAGGCGTGGGTGTACGTCGATGCCCGGCACGAATCGGCTCGCGTCGAGATCAGGCCCGCACGCGAGGCTGATGCGGCGTCCTTGTCCGAAGCGGTCACAGCGGTCGCGGCGGAAAAATGGTACTTGGCGACGATCGACGGTTTCTCTTTCGAGCAGACCCGTGCTTACTTGCAAAACATCAGGGAACGCTCGCTGCCGCAGATGACGGCCATCGTGGACAATGTGGTGATCGGATTTTGCGACATCATCCCGAATGCGGCCCAGGGCTTTGCGCACGTTGGTCGCCTCGGTATGGGAGTTCGTTCCGGGTGGCGGCGGCAAGGCATCGGACACCGAATGCTGGACGCATGCCTGTCCATGGCACGCAATTCGGGTATCGAGAAGGTCGAGTTGGAAGTATTTTCCGACAATGTCGGGGCCGTGCGGCTGTACGAATCCTTCGGCTTCACCCTGGAAGGTGTGAAGATCCGCGGGCGGAAACTCGAGGGCCGGTATCAGGACGTCAAGCTCATGGCTCTGTGGCTTTGACCGCGCAGCGGCGTCAGGGGTGATGCCGCGCCGAGTGTTCCGACATTTCGAAAAAACTCTCCAAGATTGCCGAGTATCGTTCCGGCTCCTCGAGAGGCGCCATATGGCCGCTATTCTCGAGCACCTCGACGCGAGATCCGGGAACCAGCTCGGCAAAAGTCTTCACGGTCTCCGGCCGCGCCTCGTCGTAACGGCCGGCCATGAACAGGAGCGGCACGCCGATTTCGTGGAGGCGCGCAGTCACGTCAAAGCTGCGCAGGGATCCGGTGGCATGAAATTCGGTGGGTCCCCACATCAGCTCGTAGATTTCCTGGTTGAACGGCGCCTCGCCGCAGGACGCCACTACCGGATGCCGCTCCTGATGGTAGAGAAATTTGTTGTAGAACTCATCGGTCGCAGCAACATATTCTTGGGAATGGACCGTTCCGGCCTGTTCGTTGCGCGTCAAGATCTCTTGCGTCTTTTCCGGGAGTTGAGTTCGCAGAATATTTGCGTCGGCAATCCACTTCTCGGTGCTCAAAAGCGGGCCGCTCAGCACCACGGACTTGATTCCCGGGGGACGGCTGCCGATGACGTATTGCGCAGCCAGGGCGGCGCCCCACGAATGCCCGACCAGATGAATTTCCTTCAGCCCCAATGCTTTTCGCAGGCTGACAATTTCATTTACAAAGCGATCGACCGTCCACAGTTTCTCATCCAGGGGACGGCCGGAACGTCCCGATCCCAGCTGATCGTACACAACCACCGGACGAGACCGGCTGAGGAGCAGCGCTAATGGTTCAAACTTGCAGGAGCTGCCGCCGGGTCCGCCGTGTATGAATAGAACGGGAGTGGCGCCGCTGCCGGATCCAAAGATGCGATACCAAATGGGGCCGCCCTGCACCTGCACGAATCCTTCTTTCACGACCGGCGGACCCGACGCGGCGGCCGCCAGGCATTGCGTTGCTGTGAACAAGCAGCCCGTGAGCAGAGCCAACCAAGCGACGCGATAAGACATGCACGCCAGGATAACGCATTCGCACGCAAAGCTTCCACGGGAGCTGTTTCGGCTGTCAGACTTGGGACTGGTAACGAAAGGACGGATCAATGAATGCTGTGCGTGTTGCTGTTTGCGCGGGTTCGGCCTTGATGATTGGCTCCCTCGGCGTTGCTGTGTTTGCCGATCAGCGACAACCAATACCGCTGCTCGCGTCCGATCTGCCGGGCACCTACGAGTTGGTCGATCGCGTTTTGGAAAGTGGCAAGGTATTGCGGCCACCGCAAATCGCCGCCCTCTATACATTCGGCAACGGACGCGCGAACTTCAACTTATTTGTCCGTAATGCCGGCGGGATGCTCGCGTCCGAGTCATCGATCATTCGTTACACGCTAAACGAGGATCAATATTGCGAGTGGATCGAATATACGATTCGCAACAATTTAGATGCGCCTGGCGTCACAAACGAGGCGCCACCCGTTTCTTCGCACTGCACCCCGATCAAGAAGGCAGGCCGACAAGTTGATTTTTGCGCCGCCAGGCGAGTCAGTAATTACGACATACGACCGAAACGGCTTCACTGCGGTCATTCAGGGTCAATTCACCGATCACTGGCGGAAGATCAACTGAAGTTCGTCTCGATGTTGGCCACCTAGCTAGTTGTCCATCGCGCTTCGCGCGACCCCGAGGGATGAAGCGTGACAGAGCGTGGACCCTGAGCGACGGCAGTTTGCGGTTACGATTAGGCGGCGTCGGGACCGAGGTCGGTTTCTGTTTGGTGCTGCGAGCCCGTTAGCTAGTTGGACCCGGAGACCCTTCGAGCACCCCGAATTGTTGCCACGAGCGCTTGCGCTCCGGAGCACGAATACTAGAGTTCGATAACGAGGGTTTCTCCCGACGCCGTCATCGTACAATCATTGGGGAGTGTCCCATGGAAGTACTGTATCCGCGCTGTGCGGGGCTTGATGTCCATAAAGACAACGTCGTCGCCCGCATCCGCTGTGTGTCGGAGCCGCTGCACGATGAGGTGAGGACTTTTGCGACCACCACCTCGGCACTGATGGAGCTGAACGAGTGGTTGAGCCATCATACGGAGTCACGCCATGTGGCGATGGAGGCGACGGGCGTGTACTGGAAACCGGTCTGGCATCTGCTCGAGGGTGACTTCGAACTCATTCTCGCCAATGCGCAGCACATCCGTAACGTCCCGGGCCGTAAGACTGACGTGAATGATGCGGGCTGGATTGCCGATCTGCTCGCACACGGCCTGATCCGCTCGAGCTTCGTGCCACCGGCACCGATCCAGGAGTTGCGGGATCTGACGCGCACCCGCAAACAACTGGTGCGAGAGATCTCGCAGCACTCCTCGCGCATCCAGAAGGTCCTGGAGGACGCGAATCTGAAACTCGGCAGTGTCTTGTCGGACGTGCTGGGCAAGAGTGGCCGGGCAATCCTCCAGGCACTGATCGACGGGGAGAGCGATCCGGAAAAGCTTGCTGACCTGGCCCGGGGCATGGCCCGTAAGAAGCGCGCCGAACTCATCGAGGCCCTGCACGGGCGCATCCGCCGATCATCACCGAGGGCTTGCTCAGGGTGCATCTGGATCTCGTTGACGCGCCCTGCATCATGCACTCGCTGAACTGGATGCCACCGTGGGAAAAGCCTTGGCGTCGATCCATGCAGAGCGCCCGACTGCTGAGCACGATGCCCGGGGTCAGTGACGTGACCGCGCACGTCATCGTGGCAGAGATCGGCATGGATATGACGCGCTTTCCCTCGGATGCCCACCTGCGCTCCTGGGCGGGCTTCTGTCCGCGCAGCGACGAGAGCGCGGGTAAACGACGCTCGACCCGCGTACGCAAGGGTGCCCCTTGGCTCAAGACCGCCCTGGTCACCGCCGCCTATCACATGCTGAAAAACGGCATCCCGTACCATGATCTCGGCGCAGAGCACTTCTCCAGCCGTGACCGCTCCAAAGCCATCCTGCGGCTCGTGCGCATACTCAATGATCTCCGCGCGAGGTCCATTTAACCCCTCAAGCCGCATAAGTCGTGCGGCGATACAATCCTTTATGGATAGAAGAGCTTCTTACTAGGAGACCCGCGAGCCGGCCATGGGCCGCGCGTTCGCTTTCGGTCATTCCCGACCACCTATTTCCAATGCTCTAACTGGCTCACTGGAATGATACTGCGAATGGCAGCTTTGCTGCGGGGTCCGGTGGTCGGTCACTGACATCCTACGACATTTGGACTCCAGCATGCGACGATGCCGATCTAGATGCTGGAACGAATACTTGAGATCCCTTCTACCGATGCGGTGCTTTCCGGGTACCTTTTGCCTGCCTTCTGCATTGGGGGCCTTTCCTTGTGTCCTGATGCTGCCAGGTAGCGGCCCTCTGGACCGCAACGAAAACGTCGAGGGCCAACGTCTTGATATTTTCAATCGCATCGCCCATTACTTGGCGGGGAGCGGCTTCGCCAGCTTCCGGTACGACAAAAGAGGTTGCGGCGAGAGCACCGGCGAGTATCTAAAGGCGGGATAACTTTGATTTCGTCGAGGATGCGATTGCCTGCTTCGATCATTTGAAGCTTCACAACCAGTGTGTTCGCCATCAGATGTACCTTCTGGGGCACAGCGAGGGCACGGTGACCGCCATGCACGTCCAGATCAAACGCAATGATGTCGCAGGAATCATTCAACTGTGCCCCACCGCGGATAGTTTTGATCAGGTGCTGATCAAGCAGGCCGAGCACATCCGAGACGTGACAAGCGGGGTGTTAGAAGGTGCCGACCTTGTCGCTACTCAGAAGATGCTGATCGAGCGAGTGAAGACCGGTCAGGCGCACCCAAACGAAGTGGAAATCCATCACATCGGCTTGAAGTGGCTTCGGGAAGTGCTGTCGATCAATTTGAAACAGGCTCTATTCCCAGGTCACTTGCCCCATGCTGCTCATCGCGGGTGAGAAGGATGTTCAGTGTGATTCCACGGCCGTGCCCGGTATTCGTAAATTGATGCGTGCGCCCGTTGATATCCAAGTGGTACCGAATCTTACGCATATTTTGCGATTGGATCCGTAGCCCGCCTCCATGCTTCGCTATCCAGCGCTCGTGCCAGAGCCTGTTGACGCCTCAGTGCTGCATCGAATATCACACTCGCTTCTCTCCTTTTCCGGCAGACCCGAGCCCATTCAGTCCAAGCCCTAGGCAACAATTCTCCGCTCCGATCTTGCGCGTTAGAATGGTGCGCGCCGCCGGGTTAGCACTCATTGATCGAGGAGTCGACGTGAACTACGCATGTGATCTGAGCGCAGCGCGAGAACCGCGGAGCGCGTCGCGAAGACGTCCCACTGCCCTCGGTGCCGTGTTCATGACCTGTCTTCTCGGACTGACGGCCGCAGTAACGCAGGCACAGTCTGCACCGCCGCAGATAGGGCCTGAAGAGATCGGAGGCGTCGTCAAGTCCACCCTTGGGCCGGAAGCCGGCGTGTGGGTCATCGCAGAGACCAATGACTTCGCAACCCGCTTTGCGAAGATTGTTGTCACCGATGATCAGGGGCGCTACCTCGTCCCGGACTTGCCCAAGGCGAACTACCTCGTGTGGGCTCGCGGCTACGGGCTGGCCGATTCCGCCAAGGTACGCGCCGTCCCGGGTAGCAACCTCGATATCACCGTGCTCATTGCTTCCGATGCGGCCACCGCGGCCAAGGTATATCCCGCCGCCTACTGGTACGCAATGCTGAAGGTGCCCGAGGCGGCGGAGGTTGCGCGACTGCCCGGCGGACGCAACGCCTATCTGATGTGGATCAAGAATATGGGGTGCATCGGATGCCACCAGCTGGGCAATCTGGCGACACGTACGTTGCCTGCGAGTCTTGGCAAATTCGAAACATCGCAAGCGGCGTGGGCGCGCCGCATCCAGTCCGGGCAGGCCGGCGGACAGATGACGAGTCTCGCCCAGGGGCTGTTGGGCGGTATTCCGCTCAAATATCTCGCCGACTGGACCGATCGCATCGCAGCCGGCGAGCTACCGGCGGCAAAGCCCGCGCGCCCAGCCGGCTTGGAGCGCAACGTGGTCGCGACCGTGCGCGACTGGGCGGACCCGCAAAGCTATGTGCACGACTTATCCGGCACGGATCGGCGTCAGCCGACCATCAACGGCAACGGCCCGCTGTTCGGGTCACCCGAGCTCAGCACCGACAACTTCCCGATCCTCGATCCGGTCCACAACGTCGCAACCACGTTCAAGGCACCCGTGCGCGATGCCGACACGCCGACCACGCACGATGATCCGGTCGTGGCACCCTCGCCATACTGGGGAACGCAGCGCATATGGGACAGCAAGGCCACTGCACACAATCCCATGTTGGATAGCCGTGGCCGCGTGTGGTACACGGCGCGCATTCGCGCGGCGGACAATCCCACCTTCTGCAAAAAGGGTTCAACGCACGCTTCGGCACGTCTGTTCCCCACCGAGCGCTCCGACCGCCAGTTGGCGATGTACGACCCCAAAAGCGGCAAGTACACCTTCATCGACACGTGCTTTGGGACCCATCACCTACAGTTTGCCGAGGATGAGAACAACACCTTGTGGACCAGCGGCGGCAATGAGGTCGTCGGCTGGTTCGACACCAATAAATTCGATCAGACGGGCGATGCCGCCGGAGCACAGGGTTGGGCACCCTTCGTCCTCGACACCAATGGCAACGGCAAGCTCGACGAGTGGACCGAGCCCGGACAGCCCGCGGACCCGAACCGGGACACGCGTCTCGCGGTCGGCTTCTATGCGGTCATGCCTAACCCAGCGGACGGCTCAATCTGGGGTTCTGTCGCGTTTCGCTACCCTGGCGCACTCCTACGCTTTGATCCGCGCACGAGACTCACGGAAATCTACAACGTTCCGCCGCCCGGCTTTGGTGTGCGCGGCGCCGACATCGATCGCAACGGCGTCGTCTGGGTGTCGCTTGGCAGCGGCGATCTGGGCAAGTTCGACCGACGCAAGTGCCAAGGGCCGTTGAACGGGCCCAAAGCGACCGGCGATCACTGCCCGGAAGGCTGGAGCTTCTTCCGCCTACCGGGCCCGAGCTTCGCGGGCTTGCCGCAGTTCAGCGTCGAGTCGAGCTACTACACCTGGGTCGATCAGCACGACACGTTAGGACTGGGCGCGAACGTACCGATCGCGACCGGCAACCTTTTCGACGGCGTGCATGCCTTGGTCGCCGGCAAATTTGTAACGCTGCGCATTCCCTACCCGCTGGGCTTCTACGCAAAGGGACTGGAAGGCCGGATCGATGACGCCCACGCAGGATGGAAAGGACGAGGTCTTTGGGTATCAAGCGGTGATCGCACGCCGTGGCTGAAAGAGGGAGGCAAGGGCACCAAGCCCTTGGTCGTACACTTTCAGATCCGCCCTAACCCACTCGCCAGATGATCGTGGTCATCATGGAGGCTTGCGCACCTCGGAGAGAATCGCCAGGGGCCTGTCCTCGTTGTCCTTAAACGCGGCCATCCACTCTTCCGTGCCGTCCGAGTGTCGGTGGATCATGTGTGGCGCGCCCAGAAATTCGACGCCTCGCCTTATGAGCTCCGCATGGGCCGAGCGTACATCGCTCACTTTGAAATAGATGATCGACTCTGGCCCGCTGCGCTCTTCCGCCTCTGACAAGAACAGGCGGGTTCCGTCACAATCGAAGAAGGCAAGATTGCCGAAGGAATAGAGGTGCTTGAGACCTAGAACTTCGCCGTACCACCTTTGGGCTTCTTGGATATTCCGAACGGTACGCGAGATCTGGGATATCTTTCCCAGCATTAAGCTGCCTGTCATCGTTGACTCCTTCTTGGCAAGGTTGCTGTCGCGACGCACGCCGGTCCACTGCCGAAGCTCGTTGCGTCGAGAGCGACCGAGTTTTTGCAATATGTTTGCGACGTGGTATTTCACGGCATCCGTGCTCACGCCTTGAAGTCGCGCGATCTCAGGATTGGTGAGCCCGTGCCGCACAGCTTCCGCCACGCGCCATTCCGCAGGCGTAAGAAGGTCGTCGTAACGGGGCCGACCGCGCGGCAGTCCTGTTGACATGAGGATTAGGTTATCAGGCGGGAAAGCTATTTACCCTCCCCTCTCGGTGTAAGGCCGGGGTGACGGCCAGCTCGCGCTGGCGGCCACCCGTTTGTGGGCGTTTGCGGGGATGATCTCTTATGAGTCGAGTTTCTGGCCGAGAAATTCCTTGGCCTTAGCCACTTCATTGTCCCACTTGCCGAGCTGCTCGGGATTCAGAAAATTAGCAACGCGTTGGTGAATCTCGAGACGATGCTCCTTCACCTTGGCAACAATGTCGGCTCTGGTTGTGTCGGGGTGACCCTTCATATATTCCCCGACCTTTTCTCGCCCGTCGGCAAGAGCGGAACGAAGTTTCTCCTTCTGTTCCTCCGTTAGATGGAGATCAGCAGCGAAACGATTGAGTTCCGTTGCAACTTGCTCGCGATTTGGCGGAGAGGGCGAGATTGACTCGGGCCGTCCCGGCCCTCGCGCTGCGCGCGCCGTCGCCAAAGCGCTCCGGCGTCCAAAATCGCTCCCGGCGATT
Organism: uncultured Gammaproteobacteria bacterium; assembly: GCA_963811115.1. GTDB lineage: Bacteria > Pseudomonadota > Gammaproteobacteria > Steroidobacterales > Steroidobacteraceae > Bog-1198. Next base: position 562,914 of record CAWEQB010000010.1, on the reverse strand, counting down.
TTGTCGAACTCGCGATTTGGCGGAGAGGGCGAGATTGACTCGGGCCGTCCCGGCCCTCGCGCTGCGCGCGCCGTCGCCAAAGCGCTCCGGCGTCCAAAATCGCTCCCGGCGATTTTGTCGAACTCGCGATTTGGCGGAGAGGGCGAGATTCGAACTCGCGAAGGCCGTGAGGCCTTGCCGGTTTTCAAGACCGGTGCATTCAACCGCTCTGCCACCTCTCCGAACTCTTTTGATTCATCGGTTGCGATTGCGGGTGCAGCGGCATTATCGCTAATTTTGCGGTCGATGCTGCCACTTTGTTGCCACCCTGCCCGCGCCGGCGCGTCCGCATGCTACCGCTTGTACGCCGGTTGCACGTTTTTCAGCGTGGAACAGTTTGCCCAAGGTCGCAGCCCAAAAAATAAAACAACCAGGATTCCCTTCCATTTTCTGTCGTTGGTGACATATCGCCGCACCACAGTCATTTCATCACAAAGAACAACGCCACCAAGCCGGCTCCATTATCATTCGCATAATCAATACCTTGCAGCGGTGTGAAATGCGAAATATCAGTGCTTGTGCAATCGGGTTCATCGCGGCGTTGTTCGCAACGATGTGCGGCGCCCGGGATTTGATCCAGTCCCAGCCGTCTGTCTGGAGCGCCAAACCCAATGCGGCCGCGTTCGAGAAAGCCGAGAACGACAGGCTCGACGCCGCACAGCGGGCCATCGACAAAATCGTCGCGGTCAAGGGACCGAGAACTGTCGACAACACCCTGGCTAACTACGACGAAGCGCTCAAACAGCTGAACTCTGCATTCTATTTCTCATCGCTGATGGAAGCGGTGCACCCTGACGCCGCCTTTCGCGACAGGGCGACCGCCATGACCCGCAAGGTGAGTGCGGCTCAGACGGCGCTGTCGTTGAACCATGACGTCTATCAGGGTCTGGCGGCCATTTCGCTGACCCACGCCGATGCGGCCACTCAATACTATGTGCGGCGCCAATTGCTGGAATTTCGGCTGGCCGGCGTCGACAAGGACGACGCCGCGCGCGCGCGCCTGAAGGTGCTCAGCGATGCGCTCACCGAGGAGCAATCGGCGTTCGAGCGCAACATCAACGACGGGCAGAAAGTCATCGAGGTCCACTCTGCGTCCGAACTCGCCGGTTTGCCGCAAGACTACATCGACAGCCACAAGCCCGACAAGAACGGGGTCATCCACATCACCACGGACTATCCGGATTTTATTCCGGCGATGAATTTCGCGGTGAGTGGCGCGCTGCGCCGCCGCCTATCCTTGGCGTTCAACACGCGCGCCTATCCGCAGAACAGCGAAGTGCTGATGAGGATGCTGAAGACCCGCTACGAGATCGCCACCCTGCTCGGCTATCGCTCATGGGCGGACTACAACGCAGCGGACAAGATGATAGGCAGCAGTGCGCGAATTGCGGAATTCATCCGCGACCTCGATGCCGCCGCGCGTCCGCTTGCTGACAAGGAATTTCAAATATTGCTCGCGGAGAAACGCAAGACCGACCCCAAGGCAGCGACCATCGGCCTCGAGGAGCGCAGCTACTACGAAGAACTCGTGCGCCGCTCGCGCTACAATTTCGACTCGCAAACGGTGCGCCCGTATTTCCCGTATCAGCGCGTAAAGCAGGGAATACTCGACACCGCCGCCACCCTGTTCCATGTCGAGTTTCGGCGCGAAGAAGGCACTCCGGCCTGGGATCCTGCGGTGGAGACCTGGCAGGTGCTGGATGGCGGCAAGGTCATCGGACGTTTCTACATGGACATGCACCCGCGGCTTGGGAAATTCTCGCATGCAGAAATGGTGCAGGTACTCGACGGGATCCGTGGCAGGCAATTGCCAGAAGCGGCGCTCATTTGCAATTTTCCGCGGCCGACGGCCGATGACCCGGGCCTTATGGAATACGGCGATGTGCAGACGTTCTTCCATGAGTTTGGGCATCTGATGCACTGGATCCTGGGTGGCCGGCAGCCCTGGGCCGGGATCAGCGGCATCACCATGGAATCGGACTTCGTCGAGGCGCCATCGGAAATGCTCGAGGAGTGGATCCAGAGCCCCCAGGTGCTTGCAACGTTCGCCAAGGATTACAAATCCGGAAAAACCATCCCGGCCGATCTGGTGCTGCGCATGAACCGGGCTTCGGCCTTCGGGCGCGCGAGCTTTGTCGCCCAGCAAAACAGCTACACCGCGCTGTCTTACGAGATCTACGACGCCAAACCGCAGGACGTCAATGTCGACGCCATCGCCGATCGCGACATGCGCAAGTACACGCCCTTCACGCCGCTGCCGGGCACGCACATGTACGCCTCCTTCGGCCACCTCGCAGGGTACTCATCCACGTATTACACCTACATGTGGGACAAGGTCATCGCCGAAGACTTCTTCGAGCAATTCAATTCCAGCAATCTGCTGGCGGGCGATGCGCCGCTGCGCTATCGACGGACCGTACTGGAGCCGGGCGGCTCGATGTCGGCAAACGATCTGGTCAAGAACTTCCTGGGCCGCCCGCAGTCCATAGAGGCACTGAAACGCTGGATGGGCGCTGAATTTGCCGCTGCAGCCAATTGAAGTGGCGGATTTTGCCCTCACAATCCAGGCGTATGGCCTAGTTACGCTCCCCTGTCGTGGGGGTGCTAAAATAGGACGTCGAGCAACTGGAGACAACGATGGCTAATTTTCCAAGCAACAACCCCGCCTTTCCGGGCGCCGGGGTGGACAGCCGCAGCGCGTTCATTACCCGCACCTACGTGCACTTGGTGGCAGGCATTCTCGGATTCATCCTGGTCGAACTGGCCCTGTTCGAGTCCGGACTTGCGGTGCAGATCGCGCGCTTCATGCTCAGCTTCAATTGGTTCCTGATTCTCGGTGCCTTCATGCTGACCGGTTGGCTGGCCTCCCGCACCGCGCAGACCAGTTCCTCGATCGGGATGCAGTACTTCGCCTACGGCGCCTACGTGGTCGCGGAGGCGCTGATCTTCGTGCCCCTCCTCTACATCGCTGACGCGAAGGCACCCGGCGCCATCGACAGCGCCACCTTGGTGACTGCCTTGGGCGCGGGCGGGTTGATGTTCGTCGCCCACCGCACCCGCAAGGACTTTACATTCCTGCGAGCGCTGCTCATGTGGGGTTTCGTTCTGGCCTTGCTGGCCATGGTCGGCGGCGCCATTTTCGGCTTCCAGCTCGGCACCTGGTTCTCGGTGGCGATGATCGGGTTTGCCGGTGTGGCCGTGCTCTACGACACCTCCAACATCATCCACCACTTTCCCGAAGATCGTTATGTATCGGCTGCAATGCAGCTGTTCGCGTCGATCGCGCTGATGTTCTGGTATGTGCTGCGCCTGGTGATGGGCAGCCGCAACTAACCCTGGATTTTCAGCAGGTTGGCTCCGCCCATATAGGGTGCGAGCACGGGCGGCACCACGACGGTGCCGTCTTCTTGTTGATAGTTCTCCAAAATGGCGACCAGCGCGCGCCCCACGGCGACTCCGGAACCGTTCAACGTGTGCACCAGTTCCGGCTTGCCGGTCGCCGGGTTGCGCCAGCGCGCCTGCAAGCGGCGCGCCTGAAACGACTCGCAGTTGCTGCACGACGAAATCTCGCGATAGCGCTGCTGCGATGGCAGCCACACCTCGAGGTCGTACGTCTTGGCGCTGCTGGGGCTGGTATCACCGGCGCAGAGCACGATCACTCGGTACGGTAAGCCGAGGGCCCGGAGCACAGCCTCGGCATGGCCGGTGAGTTCCTCGAGCGCCGCATAGGAGTCCTCGGGACGTACAATATGCACCAATTCCACCTTGTCGAATTGGTGCTGACGAATCATGCCGCGGGTGTCCTTGCCGGCCGCGCCTGCCTCCGACCGAAAACACGGCGTGTGCGCTGCAAATTTGCGGGGCAGCGTCTCGGGCGCGAGTATTTGATCGCGGACCAGATTGGTCACCGGCACTTCGGCGGTGGGAATCAAGTAGAAACCTGGATCGCCGCGCACGGCAAACAAATCTTGTTCAAACTTGGGCAGTTGCCCGGTGCCGACCAGCGCGGCGGCGTGAACCAGGTAGGGCACGTAGGCTTCGCGATAACCGTGATCGGTGACGTGCAGATTGAGCATGAATTGCACGAGAGCGCGGTGCAGGCGGGCGAGCTCTCCGGTCATCACCACGAAACGCGCTCCCGAGATGCGCCCCGCTGCCTCGAAATCCATGCCGAGGCGCTCGCCCAGCGCCACATGATCCTTGGGCGTAAAGTCGAATTGCCGCGCGACACCCCAGCGGCGCACCTCGACATTCGCATCCTCGTCGCGTCCTTCAGGGACGCTCGAGTGCAGGATATTCGGCAGACCCAGCTGCAATGCCGAAACTTCCGCCTGAATGATTTCGAGCTGCTGGTCCACCCCTTGCAATTGATCGTTCAAGGTTTCCCCAGCAATGAGCAAGGCAGCCGCGTCCTGACCCTTTGACTTGGCCTGCCCCACCGCTTTGGCGTTGGCGTTGCGTTCGGCGCGCAACCGGTCGGCGTCGATTTGCACCGCCTTGCGCCGTTCTTCCAACGCGGCGAAAGCCGCGACGTCGAGCGTAAAGCCGCGCCGCGACAGCGCCGCGGCAACCCCGGTCAAATCACTGCGCAGCAGCTTCGGATCGAGCACGATGAATTCCTTCGTTATGACGTTCCGCGGAAACGTGCGCCATTGTAGCGGGATCACGACCCGCCCGCGCCCCGCGCCCGCGCATCGCGCTCGCGGCGCGCGTTCAGCGCTTCGCCGATCTTGATCTCCAAGCCGCGCGGAGCCGGCACGTAGTAGCGGCGGTCCGGCATCGCATCGGGGAAATACCGCTCGCCGGCGGCATAACCGCCCGGCTCATCGTGCGCATATCGGTAACCCTTGCCGTAGCCGATTTCCTTCATCAAGCGCGTCGGCGCGTTGCGCAAGTGCAGCGGCACCTCGAGCGACCCCAAACTCGCGGCGTCCTCGGCCGCCGCCTTGTAGGCCGTGTAGACGGCGTTGCTCTTGGCGGCGCACGCCATGAACACCACCGCCTGGGCAATGGCAAGCTCTCCTTCGGGGCTCCCCAGCCTCTCGTACACCGAGCATGCCTCGAGCGCGAGGGTGAGCGCACGCGGATCGGCATTGCCGATGTCTTCACTGGCCATGCGCAGCGCCCGCCGCGCGATGTACAGGGGATCGCAGCCGCCGGCGAGCATCCGGCACAGCCAATACAGGGCGGCATCGGGATCGCTGCCGCGCACGGACTTGTGCAGGGCCGAAATCTGATCGTAGAAATTTTCGCCGCCCTTGTCGAAGCGCACATAGGTGCTGCCGATCACAGCGCGCATGGTATCGACATCCAGCCGGCGGCCCGCCTCCTCCGCGGAACTCAAATCCGCGGCAGTCTCCAGTAAATTGAGCATGCGGCGCGCATCGCCGTCGGCGGCGGCCAGCAACAGCTCACGGGCGCCGGCGTCGATCTGCAGCTTGAGGTGCCCCAGGCCTCGTTCCTGATCCGTGAGTGCGCGATCCAGCAGCTTCGCAAGATCAGCGGACTCGAGCGGTTTGAGCACGTAGACGCGTGCCCGCGACAGCAACGCATTGTTGACCTCGAAGGATGGGTTTTCGGTGGTCGCGCCGACGAAAATCAGCGTGCCATCCTCGACGTAGGGTAGGAAGGTGTCCTGCTGGGACTTGTTGAATCGATGCACTTCGTCCAGAAACAGCACCGTATCGCGCGTACCGCGCAAGCCGCGTGCCTGCTCGACGACCGCACGGATGTCCTTGATGCCGGCCAGCACGGCCGACAGTGCGATGAACTCCGCGTGTGCGCCGCTTGCCACGAGGCGCGCCAGCGTCGTCTTGCCGGTTCCCGGCGGCCCCCACAGGATCATGGAATGCGGGCGACCGGATTCGAGCGCGCGGCGCAACGGTGCCCCGGCTCCCAGCAGATGCGATTGTCCCACGTATTCATCGAGGGACTGTGGGCGCAGCCGGTCAGCGAGCGGGCGGTAGGTGCCGTCGCTTGCTCTCACTTGCCGCCGCGCCCGATCACATCGACGCCCGGCGGCGGCACAAACGAAAACAGGTCCGGCGGCAAGGCGAGATTCCGCTTCGAGTTCGAGAAGGTCAACTGGGTGATTTGATTGAGCTTGTCTGCCAGGAACATGGAGCGCAGATCGCCCTTGTCGAAGCCGATTCGCACGACTTGAAAATCCGTGTCCGCATGCTTGGGAATGAGCTGATACCACTGCAGGCCGCCGTTGGGCGGCAGCGCGCTGACGTTGAATTGGGTGCTGACCGATCCGCTGCCCGACAACAGGCTCGCCGGCGTGCTGGCCAGACTCGTATCCATATCGCGCACGTTGGCTTGCGCGAGATCCTTGTCGTAGAACCAGATTTGTTTGCCGTCCGCCAGCACCAATTGTTCGGAAGGCTGCGAGTAATTCCAGCGAAACTTGCCCGGACGCTGCAGGAACAGGCGGCCTGCGGCGCTGCGCAGGACATTGCCATGGCCATCGTCGATGGTTTGCGTGAAATCGGCGGCCCAGCTCGACAGTCCGGTCAAATACTTGTCGACTTCGGCCGCGGCCGCCGCAGATGCGTGCGCGGTGGCCGGGTGCGAGGCGGGCGCGGGCGCTGTCGGGTCCGCGGTCGAAAACGCTGCCGCGAACATCAAACTTAAGGAAGCAGCGGTCGCTACGGCGATGGTGCGCATGGTCATGTCATTCCTCGGGCGGCGCGGCGCCGTAGATCTCCCGGCCGCCGTTCGATTGCAATGGACCCACGAGGCCGGCCGCCTCCATGGCCTCGACCAGGCGGGCGGCCCGGTTGTAGCCGATCTTGAGGCGCCGCTGCACGCCGGAGATGGACGCCTTGCGCGTTTCGGTGACGATACGCACGGCCTCGTCGTACAAGGGGTCGGCTTCGGCATCTTCCACCCCGCCCTCGCCGGCCTCCTCGTCGTCGGACGGAAATCCCGGTATTGGATTTCGCGGCCCATCCAGGATTTCATCGATGTACACCGGCGGCGAGGAGGACTTCAGGCCCCCGACCACACGATGCACCTCTTGATCTGAGACGAAAGCGCCGTGCACGCGCGTCGGAATCGAAGTGCCGGGGGGCAGGAACAGCATGTCGCCGTGGCCCAGCAGCGACTCGGCGCCGCTTTGATCGAGGATGGTGCGCGAGTCGACCTTGGCGGATACCTGGAATGCGATGCGCGTGGGGATATTCGCCTTGATCAAGCCCGTGATTACGTCCACGGACGGTCGCTGCGTGGCCAGAATGAGGTGGATACCGGAGGCGCGCGCCTTCTGCGCCAGCCGCGCGATCAGTTCCTCCACCTTCTTGCCCACGATCATCATGAGATCGGCGAGTTCGTCGATGACCACGACGATGAACGGCAGAGTTTCCAGATCCGGCACATCTTCCTCGACCACGCCGGGGACGCCTTGCGCAATCTTCTGCATGCGGATCGGATCTTTGATGGGCTTGCCGGCGTCCGCCGCATCTTTGACCTTGCGGTTGAAGCCGCCGATGTTGCGCACGCCGAGCGCCGACATGAGCTGGTAACGCCGCTCCATCTCGGCCACGCACCAGCGCAGCGCATTGGCTGCCTGCTTCATGTCGGTGACGACCGGCGACAACAGATGCGGAATACCCTCGTACACCGAGAGCTCCAACATCTTCGGGTCGATCATGATCATTCGCACATGTTCTGGCGTCGCCTTGTACAGGAGGCTCAGGACCATGGCGTTGATGCCGACCGACTTGCCCGACCCAGTGGTGCCTGCGATCAGCAAGTGCGGCATGCGCGCGAGATCGGCGACGATGGGCACGCCGCCGATGTCCTTGCCGAGCGCCAGCGCGAGCGGCGAGCCGACGTCATCGTAGGGTTTGGACTTGATGATCTCGCCCAGAGTCACAATCTCGCGTTTCTCGTTCGGTATTTCGAGACCAACCACCGACTTGCCCGGAATGATTTCCACCACGCGCACGCTGATGGCCGACAGAGCGCGGGCAAGATCCTTCGACAAATTGCTGATCTGGCTGACTTTGACGCCGGGTGCCGGCCGCAACTCGAAACGCGTGATCACGGGACCCGGGAACACCGCGACGACTTCGGCCTCCACGCCGAAGTCACGCAGCTTGAGTTCCACCAGGCGCGACATCGCCTCCAGCGCCTCATCCGAGTACGACTGCTCGCGGGGACCCGCCTCATCGAGCAAGGACAACGCCGGCAGTTCGCTCGACTTGGGGGCGTCGAACAGGGGCACTTGCCGCTCGCGCTCCACACGGTCGCTCTTCTGCGGGACGGGCGCTGCCGCCTCGATGCGCGGCGGCGGCCGGCTGGCCACTTTCTTCTGCTCCTCGCGCACCACTTCTTGCCGCGCCTGTTTGCGCTGCTGTCCCGAGGCTAGCTCGCGACGCTGCTCCATCTTGGTGCGCGCCCAATCGATGGTTTGCAAAACCCACGCACCGATCTTGTCCATGACTTCGAACCAGGACACGCCGAGGAACAGCGCGACGCCGGCCAGCCATAACCCCAACAACAAAAGGGTCGCGCCAAGAAAACTCAGGCCATGGGCGCTGCCGCGACCGGTGACTTCGCCCAGTACGCCGCCGGCGCTGTTCGGCAGAGCGGCGCCGTTCCAATGCAACGTCGCCAGGCCGCAGCTCGTCACCAGCGTCAAGATGAACCCGGCGGCACGCAGCAAGGTATTGATGCGCGAGCGCGTATCCGCAATGGCCGCTTCCTTGTGAACCAACCACCCCGCATATGCCAGCATCACGGGAAACAAATAGGCCGGCCGGCCGAACAGGAACAGAAAGAATCCGGCAAGCCACGCACCCACGGGACCGATCCAATTGAGCACCGCGAGTCCGGGCTCGCCGGTATCCGCAAATCCCGGGTCCTGCGCGTGATAGGAGAGCAGTGCCAGCAACAGAATCAGCGCAAGCGCGCCCAACACCCACAGCGTCCCTTCGCGCAAGGATCGCGCCACGGCCGCGGAGAGCGCGCTTTTCTGCTTGGATTTCTGGGGCGAGGCTGCGTCTGTCAATTCTAGACCTTTAATGATATTTACTTCTTAAGTAATTGAATAATATGCGATAGTAACCCAGTCCAGCGCGGGGCACCAATACTATGTCGGCGTCTTGTTCAAGGCTTCGGCTGAGCCTTGATTGAACTGGCTGGCGCCCACAGATTTACATACCATGAGCCGATAAAGATATTCAGAAGAGAGGCAAATTATACATGAGCGTTCCGAGGCACAGTCCACTCCTCATCCTGGGGTCCGGTCCTGCGGGTTATTCCGCCGCGGTGTATGCGGCGCGAGCCAACCGGCAGCCTCTCCTGATCACCGGATTGGAGCAGGGCGGCCAGCTCATGACCACGACCGATGTGGATAACTGGCCCGGCGATGTCGAACACCTCCAGGGCCCTGCCCTGATGGATCGGATGCGGCGCCATGCCGAACGCTTCAACACCAACATCGTGTTCGACCACATCAATCGCGTCGAGTTGCGCCAGCGTCCGTTTCGTCTGTTCGGCGACAACGGCGAATACACCTGCGATGCGCTGATCATCGCCACCGGCGCGTCGGCCAAGTATCTGGGCCTCAAATCCGAGGAGACATTCCGCGGCAAGGGCGTGTCGGCCTGCGCGACCTGCGATGGCTTCTTTTATCGGGGCAAAGCGGTGGCGGTCGTCGGTGGCGGCAACACCGCCGTGGAGGAGGCCCTGTATCTGACCAACATTGCCTCGCATGTCACATTGGTACATCGACGCGACAAACTGCGCGCGGAGAAGATATTGCAGGACCGATTGTTCGCGCTCGAAGCCGCAGGCAAGGCCAGCCTGGTCTGGAATCACTCGATCGACGAAATACTCGGCGATGACGCCGGCGTGACCGGCGTGCGTCTGCGTGCTGCGGCGCCAGGAACCGCAACTCGCAACATTGCGGTTGACGGCGTATTCATCGCCGTGGGCCATCAACCCAACACCCAGCTGTTCGAGAGTCAGCTCGAGATGCGCGGCGGATACATCGTGGTCAAGGGCGGCAGCGAGGGTGAAGCAACCGCGACCAGCGTCGCGGGTGTCTTCGCCGCGGGCGATGTGGCCGATCACGTCTACCGTCAGGCCGTCACCTCGGCGGGTACCGGGTGCATGGCCGCGCTCGACGCGGACAAGTATCTGGAGCGGGTGGAGGCCGAGCCGCACCTCAAAGCGCGCACTGCCCACGCGTGAGTGCGCGAATACTCTCCAGCATCGCGCAGATTGAGGCCGCGAGTTGGAATACCCTCATCGGCGACGGCCAACCCTTCCTACGCCACGAATTTCTCCTCGCCCTGGAGGAATCCGGCTGCACCGTGCCGCGCACCGGCTGGACCGTGCGGCACCTGGTGATCGACGATGCACATGGGCGCCCGGTGGGTGCGCTGCCCCTGTACCGAAAGAGTCACTCGCGCGGCGAGTTCGTGTTCGATTTCTCGTGGGCGAACGCCTATGCGCAGCACGGGATACCGTACTATCCGAAATTGCTGTCGGCCGTACCGTTTACGCCGGTGCGCGGCCCGCGTCTTCTGGTCGGCCCGAATGCCGACATCAAGACGACGCAACTCTTGACCAGGGCGGCGATCGACTATGTCCGCAGCGAAAGGCTGTCATCCTGGCATGTTCTGTTTCCGACGGAGGATACCGCGAAGGGCCTGGCGGCGGCCGAATTGATCCTGCGCCGTGACTGTCAATTTCACTGGTTCAATCAGGGCTACGATTCCTTCGACGCCTTTCTGGCGACCTTCACCGCCGAGAAACGCAAAAAGGCCAGGCGCGAACGCCGGCGGGTATTCGAGGCGGGAATCGAATTCGACACGCTGCACGGCGGCGACATGACCGATGCGCTTTGGGACGCCGTGTATCCTTTCTATGCCGACACGTTCTACCGGCACGGCCATGATCCGTACCTGAATCTGGATTTTTTCAAGCGCATCGCCGCGTCCATGCCGGAGCGGCTGATGCTCAAAGTGGCGCGAATGGGAACCGAGCGCATCGCGGTGGCCATATTTTTCGTCGGCGACGATGCCCTGTTCGGCCGCTACTGGGGCGCCGGCGGCAACTACCACAGTCTGCATTTCGAGACCTGCTACTACCAGGGAATCGAGTACTGCATCGAGAACAAGCTGCAGCGCTTCGAACCCGGCACCCAGGGCGAACACAAGGTGCCCCGGGGCTTCGTGCCGACGCTGATGAGCTCGGCGCACTTCGTCGCCGACCCGCGCTTTGCCGAGGCCATCCGCGACTTTGCGAGGCGCGAGGCTCGAGGCGTTGATCGCTACGCCACAGCGGTCAATGAACATGTTCCCTACCATCGTCTGCCAGATGAGGAGTTGCAGCTCTGAGCAGACTCATCTGGTTGGGCGAACAGACCGACCCCGATTGGTTTCCGCCGTTGGAGAACGCCCTGCGCGAGCCGCCCGGGCTGCTCGCGGCGGGCGGCGATCTCAAGCCGGCGCGCCTCCTGGCCGCGTATGAACGTGGGGTCTTTCCCTGGTATTCGTCGCAGCAGCCGATTCTGTGGTGGTCGCCGGATCCACGCATGGTCCTGTTTCCCGAGGAATTCGTCTGCTCGCGCAGTTTGGCCAAGACGCTGCGCAACGGACCTTACAGCACGCGGGTCGACTCGGCGTTCGGCGCGACGATTCGCGGTTGCGCGGCGCCCCGGCGCTCGGGTCCCGACACCTGGTTGAACGCGGACATGATTGCCTCTTACGAGCAATTGCACGCCCTGGGGTACGGCCACTCCATTGAAACCTATGAGGCTGATCAACTGGTGGGCGGCTTGTATGGTATTCAGCTGGGCGGGGTATTCTTCGGCGAATCGATGTTCAGCCTCAAGCGGGATGCCTCCAAGGTGGCGCTCGCGCGGCTGATCGAGGAGTGCCGTGCGCGCGACATCCGCCTCATTGACTGTCAGGTGGCCAGCGGTCACCTGGCCTCGCTCGGCGCGCGCGAGGTCTCGCGGGGTCAATTTGCCGCGTTATTGCGCCATCACGCGCGGCGCAGCCCGAGCGGCAGCTGGACCGGCGGCGCCGACTAAATTGCATTAACACAGGGCTTTATGCACAATGCGCGCGGTTCCCGCATACCACCAAGGACGCATGTCAAAAGAAGAGGCCATTCAATTCGAGGGCGAGGTCGTCGAGACCCTGCCCAATACGACGTTTCGCGTCAAACTCAAGACCGGCCACGTCGTCACGGCCCACATTTCCGGCAAGATGCGTAAAAACTACATCCGAATCTTGACGGGCGACCAAGTCACGGTGGAGATGACTCCCTACGACCTGACCAAGGGCCGCATCGTTTATCGCGGCCGCTGAGGTTTCCCTAGTTTTGATGAGATAAGAGGGCCGGCTGGTCCGCTCCGCGGGTGTCGAGCTTCAGCTTCTCGCCATCCTCGCTCAGGGTCACTTCCACATGTCCGCCGTTGACGAGCTTGCCGAACAGCAACTCCTCGGCGAGCGGCCGCTTGATGAACTCTTGTATGACTCGCGCCATCGGCCGCGCACCCATCTTCGGGTCATAGCCCTTCTTGGCAATCCAGCGCCGTGCCCTCTCGTCCACCGAGATCGACACCCGCTTCTGCTCGAGCTGCGCTTCGGCCTCCACCAAGAGCTTGTCCACGACCCGCTCGATGGTGTCCTGATCCAGGCCGCCGAACTGAATGACGGCGTCCAAGCGATTGCGAAATTCCGGTGAAAACAGGCGCTTGATCGCCTCCATCGCATCCGGATCCGTGTCCGACTGGGTGAATCCGATGCTCGGCCGGCTCATTTCGAGCGCGCCCACATTGGTGGTCATGACGATGATGACGTGGCGGAAATCCGCCTTGCGGCCGTTATTGTCCGTGAGCGTGCCGTGATCCATGACTTGCAGCAACAGATTGTAAACATCCGGATGCGCCTTTTCGATTTCATCGAGCAGCAGCACGCAGTGCGGATGCTTGGCGATCGCCTCGGTGAGCAGACCGCCCTGATCGAATCCGACATAGCCCGGCGGGGCGCCGATGAGCCGCGACACGGTATGCCGCTCCATGTACTCGGACATGTCGAAGCGCACGAATTCCACCCCCATGGCAATGGCCAGCTGCCGGGTCACTTCCGTTTTGCCGACGCCGGTGGGGCCGGAGAACAGGAAGGAACCGACGGGCTTGCGCTGATCGCCGAGGCCCGACCGCGACATCTTGATGGCGGAGGACAGGGCTTCGATGGCTTTGTCCTGGCCGAAAATGGTCAGTTTCAGGTTGCGCTCCAGGTTCCTGAGCACGTCCCGGTCGGAAGTCGAAACATTCTTCGGCGGAATACGCGCGATGCGCGCCACGACGTTCTCTATCTGCGTGACCGTAACCGAGCTGGCGCGTTGCTCGACCGGCTGCAGCCGCAAGTTCGCGCCCGCCTCGTCGACCACATCGATGGCCTTGTCCGGCATGTGTCGGTCATTGATATGGCGCGCCGCGAGTTCGGCCGCCGCGCGCAGCGCGTCGTCCTCGTACTTGATGCCGTGATGCTCTTCGTAGCGCGACTTGAGGCCGCGCAAAATGTCCACCGTGTCCTGCACCGAGGGTTCGGTGATGTCGATCTTCTGGAAGCGGCGCGCCAGGGCATGATCCTTTTCGAAGATCCCGCGATATTCGTTGTAGGTGGTCGAACCGATGCAGCGCAAATCGCCGTTCGCGAGCGCGGGCTTGATCAGATTCGAGGCGTCCATGACGCCGCCCGATGCGGCGCCGGCGCCGATGACGGTATGAATCTCATCGATGAAGAGAATGGCGCCGGGCTGCTTCTTGACCTCGGCGAGCACCGCTTTCAGGCGCTTCTCGAAATCGCCGCGATACTTGGTGCCCGCCACCAGCGAACCCATGTCGAGCGAGTAGATGGTGGCATCCAAGAGCACATCGGGCACCTGGTTCTCGACGATCATCCGCGCCAGGCCTTCGGCGATCGCGGTCTTGCCGACGCCGGCTTCGCCCACGTACAGGGGGTTGTTCTTGCGCCGACGACACAGGATTTCGATGGTGCGCTCGACCTCGAGCTTGCGGCCGATCAAGGGATCGATCTTGCCCCTGCGCGCCGAATCGTTCAGATTCGTGGCGTATTTCTCCAGGGCATTGCCGCCGCTGTCGCCCTCGCGTTCGGCATCTGGGGAAGCGCCGGCGTCGTCGCGCTCGCTGCGCTCCTCGCCGCCGGCCTTCGACAGGCCGTGTGCGATGAAGTTGACCACGTCGAGCCGCGAGACGTCCTGCATGCTGAGCAGGTAGGCGGCGTGCGACTGCTTTTCGCTGAAGATCGCCACCAGCACGTTGGCAACGGTGACTTCTTTCTTGCCGCTCGATTGCACGTGAAAAACCGCCCGCTGCAGGACCCGCTGGAATCCCAGGGTCGGCTGCACGTCGCGGTCCTCGCCGGCCGGCAGACGCGGCGTGGTTTGGTCGATGAATTGCTTCAGTTCGGTCTTGAGCTTCGCGGTGTCCGCACCGCATGACTTCAACACTTCCCTGACTTTCGGCGTATCCACGATCGCGAGCAGCAGATGCTCCACGGTCATGAACTCGTGCCGCGACTCGCGCGCGCCGGCAAACGCATCATTCAAACAGAATTCCAGTTCTTGACTTAGCACTTTACGCCTCTTCTAGCGTTGCCATCAGCGGATGCTGATGTTGTCGCGCGTACGCGATCACTTGAGCCACCTTCGTCTCCGCAATCTCATAAGTAAAGACCCCGCACACCCCTTTGCCCTTGGTATGGACTTCCAGCATAACGCGAGTTGCTTTGGTGCGGTCCATCGCAAAGAACCGCTGCAGGATGTCGACCACGAACTCCATAGGAGTGTAGTCGTCGTTGATCAGCACAACTTGATAGAGCGGCGGACGTTTTAATTTGGGCGCCGCTTCCTCGACGACCAAGCCAGTCCCTTCCCGTACGCGTTCGATGTCGCTCATGAATCATCAGTTTATAGGGTGCGTCATGGCCGTTTACAAGACATGCGAATTAAACCCTCCACAAGTTCCCTGTCGCGGAACGGTGTCACTTTATTTTAACAAGGAAAAACAATTGCTTGAGCGGCCAAGCGGGTACCCCGTATGATTGTCGATCACGGTGACCAGTCACAACACACATGCTTGATTCTCGCGCCCATGAATGGCTGTCCCGTCTGCAGGGCAATGGCCCCAAGCTGGCGTCATTGGGCTTGGCGGCGCTCATCGGCGTGGAACTGGTGCGGATCATGGTTTCGTCGTTCGGAGGCGGACCCGTACGATCGCCCCAGCCGGTGATCGCAAATGCCGCAGCACGCCCCCCGCACGCCGGATTTGACGTCCAAAGCCTCGTTTCCTCCCACCTTTTCGGTGCTCCGGTGGATACCGGTCAAGACCCGGCCAATGCTCCGCAGTCCACCGCGAATCTGGTGCTGGCAGGAACCATTGCAACCTCCGATCCGAAGCGCGGTGTGGCCATCATCAGCGACGGCGGCCCGGCCAAGGTGTACTCGGTTGGAGACAATGTCAGCGGCGCCTCGCTTCATTCAGTATACCTAGACCATGTCATTCTCGACCGCGGCGGCGCGCTCGAGACCCTGCCATTGCCGCGGATGCTGGGACCCGGTATGCACGCGCCACCGGTGGTGCGTCGAACCGGCGGTGATCCGCACACCGTGGCGGCGGTCGAGGACATTCGACGCCGGGTGCAGCAGGATCCCGGTCTATTGGATCAAGTCATGCGCACAGTACCCTCCTTCGACAGCGCGGCCGGAAAGCTTCGGGGCTTTCGTGCCTATCCGGGTCGAAATCGGCAGATATTCAACAAGCTGGGGCTGCGCCCGGGCGATTTGGTGACCGCGATCAATGGCACCGCGCTCGATGATCCACAGCGCAGCCAGGAGGTATTCAACACCATACAGACGTCGGACCACGTGACCGTCACCGTCGAGCGCGGCGGGCAGAAGCAGGAAATCAGCCTGAACATTGCCCAGGTCGCCGCCCAGGCAACCAAGGAATTGGACGGCGAGTCGAATAACCCGGCAGGCCCGCCCCCGCAGGTGTCTCCGGCCAATACTCCCAATCCAAATGAGAATTCAAACGAATAGCGCGCATGACGGTCGAACGCGTTTCATATCACGGATACCCATGATGCCGCAGCCAATGAAACCACAACCCAGGGGCCATCTCGCAGCCGTGCTGGCGCTCGCCGCGGTGCTGTTGTCGCCCGGGTTGCCGGTGGCTTCCCAGACCCGCCAGCAGGACGGGCCGACCATCACCCCCAACTACAAGGATGCCGACCTCAGCCAGATCATCCAGGCCGTGAGCGAAGTGACCGGCAAGAATTTCATCATCGATCCGCGCGTCAACGCCAAGGTCACCATGCTGTCGGCGACTCCCATGTCTCCGGCCGCGTTCTACGAGGCCTTTTTGGCAGTGCTGCAGGTGTACGGCTACGTTGCAGTGCCGGCCGGCAAGGTCATCAAAATCATTCCGAACACGGATCAGAGGCAGGTGCCGGCGAACGACCTGCCGGCCAATGTGAGCGCAACGTCGGATGAAATTGTGACGCAGGTCATGAGTTTGAAGAACGTCAGCGCGGCCGCACTGGTCCCCATGCTGCGCCCGCTCATGCCCCAATATGCGCAGCTCGCTGCCTATGCCAGCGGCAACATGCTCATCATTTCGGACCGCGCCAGCAACGTGCATCGCCTGATGCGCATCATCGAGCGCCTCGACCAAAGCGGCGATGAACCCATCGATGTGATTGCGCTGCACAATGCCAGCGCCGCCGACGTGGTGCGCATCGTCACCTCCCTCAATCAAGGCGCGGGCGGCGAAGGCGCGGGCGCGGCCGTCAAGGTCGTTGCCGACGAACGCACCAACAGCATCCTCCTGACCGGCGAGAAGTCGCAGCGCCTGCGAGTCAAGGCGCTGATCGTCGACATGGACACGCCTTTGTCGAGCGGCGGCGACACGCAGGTGCGCTACCTGCGGTATGCCGACGCTGAAAAGATCGCAGAGAAGCTCAAAGGCCAGGCCACGGCGACCGCCAAGGCGCAGGGCGGCCCTCCCACCGGGCCCACGCCCGCGGGCGGCGGCGGCTCGAATGTCGATGCCAGCGTCACCATCTGGGCGGACATTGCGACCAATGCGCTGATCATCACGGCACCGCCCAAGATCATGCGATCGCTGATGCAAGTGATCGACAAACTCGACATCCGCCGCGCGCAGGTGCAGGTTGAGGCCCTCATCGTCGAGGTCGACGTCAACAAGAGTTCCAACCTCGGCGTCCAGTGGCTGCTGTTCGGACAAGGCGGCGGCACCGTTCCGGCCGGCGTGGTCAATCTGCCCGGCGCGGGCACCAGCATCGTCGATCTGGCGGCTGCCGTCCTCAGCGGCGGCGCCGCGGGGGCCGGCGGCGTCACGACCCCCATCACCAGCTCCACCGTGGGCACCGGCGCCACGGTCGCCGTCGGCCGGGTCGTCAACAACGGCACGAGCTTCGCGGCGCTGGTGCAGGCGCTGCGCAGCGACGGCAGCAGCAACATCATCTCCACGCCGTCGCTCATCACCATGAACAACGAGGAAGCCGAGGTCAAGGTCACGCAGGAGATCCCGCTGATCACCGGTTCCTACAGCAATACGACCGCCAGCGTGTCCGGGACCACCAGTCCCTTCACCACCATTCAACGCGAGGAAGTCGGTACCATTCTGAAGGTCACGCCGCACATCAATGAAGGCAATTCGGTGCAGCTCAAGATCGAGCAGGAAGATTCCTCGCCGGGCGCGAAGCTTACGGATTCGGCGGATATATCCACCAACAAGCGCTCCATCAAAACCACGGTATTGATCGAGGACGGCGGCATCATCGTGCTCGGCGGCCTGATGTCGGATACTGTTTCGCAGAGCGAAGACCGCGTTCCCGGCCTCGGCGCGATTCCCCTCTTCGGCAATCTGTTCAAGTCGCGCAGCGGCTCTCGCCAGAAGAAAAATCTGCTGGTGTTCATTCGGCCGAAGATTTTGCGCGACGCCGAGGCCACCGAGAGCACCAGCGAGTCGAAATACAATTCCATCCGCGAGCAGCAGAAATCCTTGAACAACGGTCATATATCGCTGCTGCCCGGCCAGAAGCAGCCGGTCGTGCCGGTGGTGCCGCCGGGATCGGGATTGCCGGCGCCCGTGCCGTCAGGCGCGAACCCGCAGGGCGCCACTCCCAACGTGCCGCCGCCTGAACCGGCGCCGCAATCCACTGTGCCGCAGACGACCCCGCTGCCGCCAACGAGCCCGCCCGCGACGACCCCGCCTGCGCCTTCCACGTCGCCATGAGCGCCGAACTCAAAGAAGCGGGCGATCAGAGGAAGCTGTCGTTTCCCTTCGCGAAGCGTCACGGGGTGCTGATTCGAGGCATCGCCAACGGCGTGGCGGATACGGTCTGCCGCCCCGGAGTGACCCCGCAAAGTCTGGCGGAAGTGCGCCGCTTCGTCGGCGTTCCCCTGAAACTCCAGCGCGTCTCGGTGGACTCCTTCGATGCCATGCTGCGCGTCGCCTATGAGGCAGGCTCCGGCGCGGCAATGCAGATGCTCGAGGGCCTGGACGACAACACCGACCTCGCGCATCTGGCCGAGGACATTCCCGAATCGTCCGACCTGCTGGAAAGCGATGACGAAGCGCCGATCATCCGTTTGATCAATGCCTTGCTGACGCAGGCGGTGAAGGAAAACGCATCGGACATCCACATCGAGCCGTATGAGAATCGCCTGGTCATCCGATTCCGGGTCGACGGCGTGTTGCGCGAGGTATTGCAGACCAAGCGTGCCGTTGCGCCGCTGGTGGTTTCGCGCATCAAGGTGATGTCCAAGCTCGACATTGCCGAGCGGCGCCTGCCCCAGGACGGCAGAATCTCTCTGCGCATCGCCGGGCGCGCGGTCGACGTGCGCGTCTCCACCCTGCCCTCTGGGCACGGTGAGCGGGTGGTGCTGCGCTTGCTCGACAAGCAGGCGGGTCGCATCGAACTCACCTCCCTGGGGATGGACCCGCGCACCCAGGAGACCATGGATGAAATCATCCACAAGCCGCACGGCATTATCTTGGTGACCGGCCCCACCGGCTCCGGCAAGACCACAACCTTGTACGCTTCTCTCGAACGCATCAATGACAATACCCGCAATGTCATGACGGTCGAAGATCCCATCGAGTACTACATCGACGGCATCGGTCAGACTCAGGTGAACACCAAGGTCGAAATGACTTTCGCTCGCGGACTGCGCGCCATCTTGAGACAGGACCCCGATGTGGTGATGGTCGGCGAGATTCGCGATCTGGAAACCGCGCAAATCGCCGTACAGGCGAGTTTGACCGGCCACCTGGTGCTCTCCACCCTGCACACCAATACGGCCGTGGGCGCCGTCACGCGATTGCGCGACATGGGCATCGAGCCCTTCCTGTTGTCGTCGAGCTTGATCGGGGTGCTCGCGCAACGCCTGGTGCGCGTGCTCAATCCAGAGACCCGCGAGCCGTTCACGGCCGGAGAATATGAGCGGCGGCTCTTGAACCTTGATTCCGATGGCAGCCCGATGCAGCTGTACCGGCCGAGCAATGAACCCGGCAGCGGCTACCGGGGGCGGACCGGCATCTACGAGCTCATCGCGGTCGACGATCACATGCGAACCATGATTCACGACGGTTCGTCCGAACAGGACCTGGAGCGATACGCACGGACGGCGAGCCCCGGGATTCGCGACGACGGCCGCAGAAAGGTGATGGCAGGCGAGACCACGCTCGAAGAAGTGCTGCGCGTCACCCGCGAGGACTAAGTGGGCGCATTCGAATACACCGCTCTCGATGCGCACGGAAAAGAACGCAAGGGGTTGATCGAGGGAGATACGCCCAAGCACGTCCGACAGCTGTTGCGCGACAAGCAGCTGCTGCCGGTGGAAATCCAGGAGACGGTGCAGCGCGAGCAGAAGAAGGGCCGAAGCCGGGGCCTCCTGCGGCGGGGCCTGTCGACTCTCGATCTGGCTCTGCTGACCCGCCAGCTCGCCACCCTGCTGCACTCCGGCCTGCCGCTGGAGGAAACCTTGCAGGCGGTCGCCGAGCAAACTGAAAAGCCCCGGGTACAGCGAATCATCCTGGGCGTGCGCAGCAAGGTAGTCGAGGGCCATCCCCTGGCGGACGGCTTGCGGGATTTCCCGCAGGCATTCCCGGAGATATATCGAGCCACCGTGTCCGCAGGCGAGCAGTCCGGCAAACTCGATTCGGTGCTGGAGCGGTTGGCGGATTACACCGAATCGCGCCAGGTCATGGGCCAGCAAGTCAGCAATGCGCTCGTCTATCCCATCGTGTTGCTGGTCCTGTCCTTCGCCATCGTGTCCTTCCTGCTGGCCTACGTGGTGCCGCAGGTCGTCGCGGTGTTCGAGACCAGCCATCAGGAACTGCCCCTCGCCACGCGCATTCTCATCGGCATGAGCGATCTCATCCGTCACTATTGGTTTTACGCCCTGATCGTGATCGGAGCGGCCGTCTGGGGATTCCTGCGCTGGCTCAAGGCGCCTGATGCGCGCCTCAAGTTCGATCGCTTCATGCTGCGGGTGCCGCTGGTGGGCAAGCTCATCCGCGGCTTGAATACCGCCCGGTTTTCGCGCACCTTCAGCATCCTTACTGCCAGCGCGGTGCCGGTGCTCGAGGCGCTGCGCATCTCGGCCGAGGTGGTCAACAGTCTGCCCATGAAGCGGGCAGTCGAGGATGCGGCACTGCGCGTTCGAGAAGGGGCCCCCATCGGCAAGTCGCTCGCCGCCCGCAAGCTCTTCCCGCCGATGATGATTCACCTGATCAGCAGCGGTGAAAGCAGCGGCGAGCTGGAAAAGATGCTCGAGCGAGCCGCGACGAATCAAGAACGCGAAATGGACGGCCTGCTCTCGACCATGACCAACCTATTGGGCCCCTTCATGGTGGTGTTCATGGGTGGAATCGTCATGTTCATCGTGGTCGCGCTGCTGTTGCCCATATTTCAGCTTAATGACCTGGTCAAATAAAGGACTCTGGAGGAGTCCGTCGCAATATTCCGAAGACTAGCTCCTGGGGTATTGCGCCTGAACCGCCTTTCCGTTTATAACGCGCGCGTGTCAGTTCATCGGTGACAGCCAAGCGTCGCATGAGCGAAAAGCCAGAATCGGACGAATTCGAGGAAGAGGACGCCGAAGACACGGCTCCCGGCGGCGACGAGGTCGACGTCGACCACATCATGCGCGACGTCGAGTCGCAGCGCCGGCGTGCGCCCAAAGGGGCGGAACCGGCGTGGCGCCGCCTGGAACGGGTGATGGAAGAGCGGCGCACTGCCGAACTGATGAGCGACTTCGACGACTACGAGATCACCGACGCGACCGACACCGCCGCGGTGTCCGGCAACGGGGACGACTCCGAGGAGCCGTCTGCGCACGCCGACAAGGCCGCGCGCAAGAAAAAGAAATCCCGCTGAACGGGGCCTGCGCTGGGGGGCTTGCGCTCGGGGCCTTAGATTTCGTTGCGCTTGGCGAACTGGCCGATGTGATCGGCCGCCCTGAAGGCAAGCGCCTGAATGGTCATGGTCGGCTGACCCCGGCCCGACGTGACGAAGCTCGAGCCGTCGCACAGGAATAGATTTCTCACATCGTGGGTGCGGTGATATTTGTCCACCACCGACACCGCGGGATCGTTGCCCATGCGGCAGGTGCCCAGCAGGTGGACGCCGAAACTCTGCTCACCCACGGCGTCCCGCCACACTTTCTGCGCCCCGGCCGCGTGCATGATCTCAACCTGCCGGTCTTGTAGAAACCGGGCGAAGGCCAGATCGTCGGGATGATCCTTGTAGGTGACGCGAATGGCGGGAATCCCCCAGGCATCCTTCAGCGTGGGATCGATGCTGACGCTGTTGGCCTCGACCGGCAGCGAGGTCGAGTGTCCGGCCGCCACCATGGAGCGCGGGAATGCCTCGATCCGCGCCTTGAGGTCCGCGCCCCAGAACGGCAGCTCGCCGCCGCTCGACAGGGCCCAAATCGCCGGTTGTGGATCGATCCGCCCGTCGATCCCGCCGCCGCCGTAGAAGCCCCGCTTCGGGTCTGAGAGATAAAAATCATGCAGGATACGCGTCACTTGCACGCTCTTGTACTCGTTGAGCTCGTGCTCGAAGACCGCATGCGCCCCCGCACCTTGGTTGTACATCAGGTACTTGCCCACCAGTCCGCTTGAATTCGCCAGCCCCTGCGGGAAGCGATTGCTCTTGGAGTTGAGGAGCAGGCGCACCGTCTCCGCGCCGTTCGCGGACAACACCACTGCGCGGGCCTTTTGAAAGTGTTCGCGCTTGTCGCGGTCGAAATAATGCACGCCGGTGGCGCGGCCGCTCGAATCGGTGTCTACGTGGTACACATAGCTCTCGGAGCGCACTTCGCAGCGCCCGGTCGCCTCGGCCTCCGGAATCATGGTGTACAGGGTGGAGGATTTCGCCCGCGCCTCGCAGCCGAACCCCATGCAGAACCCGCAGTGCACGCAGGATGGGCGGCCGCGAAACGGCTGGGACGTGACGGCCATGGGCGCAGGAAAGGCGTGCAGGCCCAATTTGCGCGCGCCGCGCTCAAGCAACACGCCGGACGACTTCACCGGGACCGGCGGCATGGGATACGGCTTGGAGCGAGGCGGATCGAACGGACTGGCGTTGCCAAGACCCGACACTCCGACCTCCCACTCGACTTTCGTGTAATAGGGCTCCAGCTCCTGGTAGCTGATCGGCCAATCGGCGAACCCCGTGCCGGGAATGGAGCCCAGAACGCTGCGTTCGTTGAAGTCGATCTCGTGAAAGCGCCAGTAGTTCGCCGTGAAGTGATTGCTGCTGCCGCCGACGAGCCGCGCATACCAGGCAGGGGAAAAGCCCCCGGGGACTTTCGCGACCTCATTGGGGGTCTTGCGAAAGCTCTGCGGACTAACCTTGGGGTCGATCGTAATTCCGTTCAGAAACCAGTATTTCAACTCGTCGTGTTCGAAGTCCGCGGGGCCAAGGCGCGGCCCTTGCTCGAACACCAGCACCGAAAAGCCCGCTTGTGACAACTCCCGCGCCATCACGCCGCCCGCGGCGCCCGATCCGACCACCACGAAATCGACGGTTTCATTGGATTTGAAACGTCGGCCGCTCATGCCGGCTTCTCCGACGAATAGGGCACGAACCCGCTGTATTCGCGGTCGTAGTAGCCGAATGGAGGCGTGAAGGCATGCTGATCGGCAAATCCCATCATCTTCCAGCCCGATCCTTGGAAGTTGCCGCCGTACTTCGTCGAGGTGAACATCCCGAGCAACGTCAGCGTGCGCACGGTGCCAAAGAACGCGGTGGCGTCGATTTTCTTGAGATAGGCGATCTGCGCCTCCGATCCGGCCTTGGCAAAAGACGAAGGTGCCGGATCCGACTCCCGGAACCCCGCCTGAAATTCCTTGAGACCGGCACGAAAGTCCGCCGACCAGTCGGAGAAGAACGTGGCCATGCCGCGGTCGATGAAATGCACCGCATGCGCCTCGGTTGCGCCCGGCGTGGCGCCGCTCGGATAGATCTGCGCCGCGATCGCCTGCACGTCGGCGGCGTCGGCGGCGTTCAAGAACTCAAACCCCATGGGCGCAGTCGCCCCCGACATGTCGTCGACGTGATGAGCGGCCGCCGCGATCGCAGGCCAATGCGCCGCGATCCACGCGCCCGTCAACCACCCGCCGCTCGAAAGTAGAAATGAACGCCGTGACCCGTCACCGGCCTCGTCGATTGAATTCATGTTTGCTCCCTGTGCCGTTCCGATCCTGCGCTATGCGCAAATGGCGCGTCAAGGGTCCCGCACGACAATTGCCGCACGCAATTCGCGCGCGAAATATGCCACACTATTTCGTGTCCCCGAGCGAGCAATATTCACAGCGCCTTCGCGAAAGTGAAGTGCGCCTGGCGCGGATGAATCTGCTGCATGCGCGCATGGGGAGCGCACGACTGGCCATCGGTGCCTTGTTTCTGGCGACGGCGTGGCTGAGTTTCAATCGTTCGATTGCACCGCAATGGCTTCTGATTCAGATTCTGGCATTCGTTGCGGCAGTCCTGTATCACCAGCGCATCCGGGAATCGCGCGGCCGCGCGCAGCGCGCCGCGGCATTCTACCGTGCAGGGCTCGAGCGCCTGCGCGATCAGTGGCGTGGCGGCCGGCCAACCGGCGGGCGGTTCGACGCTCCACACCATCTCTATGCGTCGGATCTCGATCTCTTCGGCCCCGACAGCCTGTACGAACTGTTGTGCGCGGCGCGCACGCAGATGGGCGAAACCACCCTTGCGCACTGGCTCTTGGCGCCCGCGGACATCGACACCATTCGCGAGCGGCATGTCGCGATTGCGGATCTGCGCACGCGCCTGGACTTGCATGAAGATCTCGCGATCGGCGGCGAGCCCGCGAAAATCGCGCTGCACCCGGAAATGCTCACCGCCTGGGTGCAGGCGCCCAATCGCCTGAACCACCGTTGGATACGCTGGACGGCGCCGCTGCTCGCCATCCTTGCGGTGGCGGCGGCGGCCGCCTGGGCAATTTGGGGCGTCAGTTTTCCGCTGCTCGCGGTGCTCATGATCGAGGGCGCCGTCGCCACTTACTTGAAGACGCCGATTCGCGAGGCCATTGTTGCGGTTGAAAGCGCTTACGAAGATCTCAAGGGCATGTCCCTGCTGCTGAGTCGAATCGAAACGGAGCCCTTCGATGCGCCGCCGCTGCGCGCTCTGCTGGGCAAATTGTCGTCGCATACGCTGTCGGCATCGGCGACCTTCGGCAAGCTCGCCACCATCGTCAATTTCGTCGAGGCGCGCCGCAATCCGATTCTGGCGCCGTTCTTGTTGCTGATCATGTATCCGCTGCAAGCGGCGCTTGCCGCCGAGCGCTGGCGCAGTGCGCACGGTCGTGCAATCCCCGCCTGGCTGGACGTTCTCGGCGAGATGGAAAGCCTGGTGTCGTTGGCTCAGTACGCCTACGAGCACCCGGGCGATTCGTTTCCGGAATTCACCTCGGGCGCGGCATCCTTTCAGGCGGTGGATTTGGGCCATCCGTTGATCCCCGCCGCGGTGCGCGTGTGCAACGATGTCGACATTTCCGGCCCCACCCGCGTGCTGCTGGTCAGCGGCTCCAACATGTCGGGCAAGAGCACGCTGCTGCGCACCGTCGGCATCAATACCGTACTCGCCATGGCCGGCGGTCCGGTGTGCGCGCGCCGGCTGCAGATGACGCCGCTGCGCATCGGCGCGAGCATCCGCATCAATGATTCGCTGCACGAGGGCAGCTCGCGCTTCTACGCCGAGATCACGCGGCTGCGCCAGTTGTTCGAGCCGGCGCCGCTGCCGCTGCTGTTCCTCTTGGATGAACTGCTGCAGGGAACGAATTCGGCGGACCGACGGGTCGGGGCACAGGGAGTGATCCGGGCGTTGATCGAACGGGGCGCGATCGGCCTGGTCAGCACTCACGATCTGGCGCTCGCGGAAGTCTCCGCGCTCGCCCCCGGCAGTTTGGTGAACGTGCATTTTCAGGACGAGCTGGTCGCGGGGCGGCTCAAATTCGATTTCAGACTGCGTGCCGGCATGGTCGCCAAGAGCAACGGACTCGCGTTGATGCGTTCGATCGGGCTGGATGTTTGACTGGAAGCCTGGCCGGCTCCTAGTGAAAATTCCGCGATGCGACCGTGAGGTCCCCGAGCATCGCCGAGAGATTCGTCAACCGCCGCGCGATCACGTGCTGCACATCGCCCTCGCGCTGCACTTGCCCCTGCACCTCGAGCAAACGCGACTCGAGCAGCGCCGCGCGCTGCTCCTCCGCAACGCGGTTCCAAACGATCAAATTCACATAGCCGGTTTCATCCTCCATGGTGACGAAGGTGACTCCCCCTGCGCTGCCCGGCCGCTGACGCGTGATGACCAGGCCCGCCGTTCTCACCCATTTCCCGTTCGGCTGTTCCCAGAGATCCTGGGTTTGCAGCACGCCGCGCTGCCGCAGTTTTTCTCGCAACAAGCACAGCGGATGGCGCCGCAGCGTCAGGCCGGTGCTGCCATAGTCGGCGACGATGTCCTGGCCCTCGCGCGGCGCCCGCAGCAGCGGGATGCCTTCCGCAGGCACTGTCGCGGCGGGCAGCAAGGGCAGCACGCGCTCCACGCCGGTCACTTGCCACATGGCGTGATGCCGATGTCCCGTAAGGCGGCTCAACGCATCGGCATCCGCCAGAGCCTCCAGATCGCGCCTGGCCAGGCCGCCCCGCTCGGCAAGATCCGCGATGGAGTCGAAAGCACGCACCGTTCGCGCCGCGAGCAGCCGCGCCGCGCCCTCGCTCGACAAATGCTTGATCAAACGCAGCCCCAGGCGCAATGCCGCACGGCCATCGTCCCGCCGTTCGAGCGTGCAATCCCAATCGCTTGATGTTGCATCGACCGCGCGCACCTCCACGCCGTGGGAGCGCGCGTCGCGCACCAATTGGGCCGGCGCATAAAAGCCCATCGGCTGGCTGTTGATAAGGGCCGCGCAAAATGCCGCCGGTTCGTAGTGTTTGAGCCAGGCGGAGGTATACACGAGCAGGGCGAAGCTCGCCGCATGCGACTCGGGAAAGCCATATTCGCCGAATCCCAGTATCTGATTGAATATCTGCTGCGCAAAACTCTCGGGGTAGCCCCGCTCGCGCATGCCGTCGATCAACTGGCGCTGAAAGGGCTCCAAGCCGCCCTTGCGCTTCCAGGCCGCCATCGCGCGGCGCAGCCGGTCCGCCTCGCCCGGCGAAAAACCGGCCGCGACGATCGCCAATTGCATGACCTGCTCTTGAAAAATAGGCACTCCCAAGGTGCGCTTGAGCACCGCCTCCACTGCCTTGCTGGGATAAGACACCGCCTCCTCGCCGCTGCGGCGGCGCAGGTACGGATGCACCATTTCCCCTTGAATCGGCCCGGGCGCACGATCGCCACTTCGATGACGAGATCGTAGTAATTTTGCGGCCGCAGGCGCGGCAGCATGGACATTTGCGCGCGCGATTCGATTTGAAACACACCCGTGGTGTCGGCGCGGCAAATCATCTCGTACACGGCCGGATCCTCTCCCGGCACCGTCGCCAGCTCCAGCCGGCCCGCGGCCGCAGTTGAACCGCCGAATTCGTTGACCAATTGAAACGTCCGGCGCAGCGCGCTCAGCATGCCGAGGCCGAGCACATCCACTTTCAGCAGCCCCAACGCATCGAGATCGTCCTTGTCCCACTCGATCACCGTACGATCGGGCATGGCTGCGTTCTCGATGGGCACGAGTTCATCCAATCGCCCGCGCGCGATGACGAAGCCGCCGACATGCTGCGAGAGATGGCGGGGAAAGCCTAGTATCTCCGCGGCGAGCGCGATGAGGCGCGCAATCATGGGATCCTCGGGATCGAAGCCGGAGGCACGGATGCGATCGGGATCGATGCGCTGGCCATCCCACCATTGCATGCCGCGCGCGAGCTTGTCGACTTGCGCGAGATCGAATCCCAGCGCCTTGCCGACGTCCCGCAGAGCGCTGCGCGGACGATAGCAAATGACGGTGGCCGTCAAGGCCGCACGCTCACGGCCGTACTTGCCGTAGATATACTGAATCACCTCTTCGCGCCGCTCGTGCTCGAAATCCACATCGATGTCCGGCGGTTCGTTGCGCTCTTTTGAAATGAAGCGCTCGAACAACATGGCCATGCGCGAGGGGTCCACTTCGGTTACTCCCAAGCAATAGCACACGGTGGAGTTGGCCGCGGAGCCTCGGCCCTGGCAGAGTATTCCCTGCGAGCGCGCGAACTGCACCACGTCGTGCACGGTCAGGAAAAACGGCTCGAACTTGAGCTCGGCGATCAAACGCAATTCGTGTTCGATGTTGGCGCGCACGGCGGGAGGGACGCCCGCCGGCCAGCGCTGCGCGCAGCCCCGCATCGTCAGCGCACGCAAATGGCTCCCGGGGGTGGCGCCGGCAGGCACGATTTCCTCGGGATACTCGTAACGCAATTCATCGAGACTGAAAGTGCAGCGTTCGGCAATCTTCAGTGTTTGCGCCAACAGGGGTGCGGGGTAGAGCTCGCGCAGGCGTTGCATGGGGCGCAAGCAACGCTCGCCGTTCGGAAACACGGCAAACCCCGCGGCTTGCAGCGGCTTCCCCAGGCGAATCGCCGTCAGCACATCCTGCAGGGCGCGTCGGCTGCGGCGATGCATATGCACGTCGCCCGCGGCCACTCCGGGCAGCTGCAACGTTCTACCCAGCGCTTCGAGCGCCTCCAAACGGCGCATGTCGAAGCCGCTGGTCAGAAGTTCCACGCCTATCCACAAGCGTCCCTGGAATCGTTCGCGCAGCCACCGGCCATCCTCATCATGCCGCTGCGGCGGCTCCTGGCCTGCATGCGGCAGCCAGATGATCAGGCACCCATCGAGAGCGTCCTCGAGGTCGGCACGCGCCAGCGCGTAACGGCCTTTGACGTGGGCCCGGCGTGCCCGGCTGATCAAGCGGCTCACGGCGCCGTAGCTCGCGCGATCGGTGGCGAGCGCCACGAGTTTCAGCCCATCGATGCAGGTGAACTCCGTGCCTATGATCAGCCGCAGCCCAAGTTCCTTGGCGGCCACGTGGGCGCGCACCACCCCCGCCAGCGAGCATTCATCGGTGAGTGCCATTGCGCAATAACCCAATCGTTTGGCCTGCTCAACCAGTTCCTCGGGGCTGGAAGCGCCGCGCAAAAAAGAGAAATTGCTCAAGGCATGGAGTTCAGCGTAGCCCTCACGCGAATACCCCGTGCAGATACCAGCGCTTGGATTGGCGCTCCTGAAACACCCAGAGCTTTGCGCCATGTTGGCGCGCGCGAGGGGTGCGGCGCGCGATGTAGTAATCCCGCGCCACGCCCCGGCCGTCCCACCAACCGCTCTCGATGCGCTCCGGACCTTGTTCCAAGATCAATTCGTCGGCCAACGGCAGCGGCGCGTCCATCAGCCACACGGGACGCGGCATGCCATCGCCCAACCCGGAGCCGGTTATCTTCCCGCCCATGCGCAATGCCGCGGCCAATGAGAGTTCATGGATGCGCCGCCACGCCGCTTCGGGCCGATGCTCCGGGATTGAGGCCACTCCATACACCGCCTCCTCGCCCAGGCGGGCACGCAAACGCTCCACCAATTGCGGTGCCGTGTCGCGGCTGCCGGGCCCGCCAATCCGGCAAAGACATCGAGCGAAGCGGCCGAGAGCGGCAGCAACGAACCGGAGATCAGTTCCATGCCCCGCACCGGCGCCTTGAGCTCGAGCCTGCCCAATTTTTGAGTCAGAACATCCATCAAGCGGCGGCGTTCACCCGTGACGCTCGCCAACCCTAGATGCACACGGGTCGCAGGCTCCGTCCGATGCCGCAGCTTCAGCCGCAACGCTTGCACGCCGGCCTGACGCTCCCGCAAGAATTGAGCGCAGCGCGCGATCAATGGTTCGAGCGCTTTTTCCAGATAGGCGACATTCTCGATTTCCGTCTCGAAATCGCACCGTGCCCGAAAACGCGCGCGCGGCACGAAGGCGCGGCGCGGCGCGAATTGCCGCCCCAGCGCAGTGTCCAGATCCCCCACGCCTGTCGGCACCCAAACGGCGCGCGATGACCCGCACGCGGCAGGCGCAGCAATTCGCCCATCCGCGTCACACCCATGGCGCGCAAGGTTTGCAATCGTTCGCCGTCCCAGCCGTGCAGGCGATCGGCAGTTCGCCAGAAGTCCGGGCAGCGTTCGCAGATCTTCGATGACGGCATACCCCCCGCTCGTGCAAACCAGAGCGCCGCCAAAGTCGAGGGCGCCGTGGCGCTGTACGCCTGCAGCGCGAGCCGGCGCCAACAGCATCGATGTCGGCATGCAAACGCTCAGGAGGACCGAATAGCTTCAGACTGCCCTTGATTTCCAGCAGCAGCGCATTGGGCGGTTCGATGCTGACGAACGAAGTGAATGTTTGAGCATGCAGACAAAGACGCTGCAGTACGGCGGCGGCATGTTCGACATTGCACAACTGCGGAAACACCGCGGCATACCACAGCTGATGCGGGCGCGTGCGGCCGGAGGATGGCGCCGTGGGGCGCGCGTCCACAGGTATGAGCGCGGAACGTTGCGCCATCGGCGATGCGCTGCTCCCGGCAAATAAATCTGCCGTCCGGGGTATCGCTGTCCGCAATCTCAAGAGCCACCAAAATCGACGGGGCCCGGCCGGCCACCTTGCACCTTGAGCAGATCGAGACGCGGCTCATGCTCGCCCTGGGTCATCAGCACTCGGAGACTGGCCGGGGAGGCCTCGAAACGATGGCGCTCGGGGCGAAATAACACACCGAGTGCGCCGCCCGCCTCGGCCGCGAGCTTCAAACGCCGCAGCCAGCGATCATCGGTGCCCTTCAGCCAAAGAAATACCGCGGCGCAGACCCCGGAACTTAAAGCTTGTTCGGCAGCCCACAATGCCTCCGTGGCGCTGGCCGGCCGCACGACCAATAACCGTCCCAGTTCGATTCCCTGTTGCGCCAAGGCAGGCGCATACGGTTCATGAGGCGGTGCAATCCAGACGAGCCAGGACGCATCATCGATGCCGCTTTGGCCCAGCCTGCGCTGACACTCCACCAAAGCCGGCAAAAAAAGCTGCACCTCGCCCAGGCCGGTATCGTCCAGCAGCACCTCGATGAGCGACGCCGTCGGCCACCCACCCCCAGGCAAGCGCGCATCCAGCGCGCTCTTGCCGGTGGACCAAACCGGACGAGCGGGGGCAGCCGAGGCGTCTTTTAACTTCCAGACGCGTGCATCGGCCAAAACGTCCGCAAGCGACGATGATTCACGCGGCATCCACGTCTTCGGAATTGTTTACTTCGGTGAAGCGGTACATGACGCATGCTCGCTTCTCGCTTCCCCTTTTCAAGATTCGCAGTTCGTTGAGGGGCACCGGGGACGGCACTGCTGCCAGCTCCTGAACTCCCCTCTCCCTGCGCGTTTTGGGCAGGATGTCACCCGCGTTTCCCCGTTCCTCGGGGTACGCATACAAATTACGGGATGCATTCTCATCCCGATTCATCTCGTTGCCGCAAGCGCAGGACATCCAGCGCTTCGAGAGCGGCATGTCGTGAATCTCGCCGCACGCCGAGCACCTGCGGCTGCTCGGGTACCAGCGATCCGCTTCAGTCACTTCGCGCTGCCGCCAGTCGGCCTTGTAGGCAATCTGGCGCAGAAACTCGCCCATGCCGGCATCGGCAACACTCTTGGCGAGGTGGTGGTTGCGCATCATGCCCTTCACGTTGAGCGATTCGACGACGATCTGATGCGCATGGCGTACCAGCACCGAGGTAGCCTGGTGCGCGGCATTCTTGCGAATGTTTGCCACACGCTGATGCAGGCGGGTGAGGCGGCGCTTGGCCGCCTCACGGCGCTTGCTGCCCTTGAGGCGGCGACTCACCCGGCGCTGATACCGTGTCAGGCGCTTCTCGGCCTCACGCAGCGCCTTGGGCGCCTCGATGGCGATGATCTTCTCGCCGTCGAAGGCGGTGGCCAACGTCTTGACACCCAGGTCGATGCCAACGCGCGCGACCTTCGGAATGACGTATTCCGGGTGACGTTTGGCTCGCTTCTGGAACCAGTTTTGGAACGCCTTGTGCATGTCATCGGCCAGCGCCAGCAGCGCATGAGCCGGAATCTCGGCCATCCAGACCGTCGCCTCCTGTTTCTTGAGACCCACGACGAAGTTCTGGATGGCGGCCTTGTTCGGCCACTTCCCCTCACGCTCGCGGCGCTTGAAGCACAAGTCGAGCGTATCATTCCATGCGCGACGCAATCCGCCCTGCCAGCGGCGTAGAGCCGACCTCTGTGCCCGATTCATATACAGGCGCAGGACAATGGCGCGGGTGACGGGTTCAGTGTTCATGCGGTTAGGACATCCTTCAACGGTGTTCGGTATGAGCGCAGATCACCGCCAGCGGATCGCGACGGCTCTATTCGCCGGAACTGTGATTGACACGCAGATCAATGATGGCGGCTCTCAAAGTTGTCACAACCTTCACAGGTTCTCTACGTCTTTACCGCGACGAAGCACCCCGACGACCACCCCTTCGATAATCATGGGCTGTTCCTTGAGATCGACACGGATGGGTTCGAAATCGGTGTTCTCCGGCAGCAGCCACACGATCGTGCCTTCTTGCCGATAGCGCTTGACGGTGACTTCGTTCTCCAAGCGTGCGACCACGATCTGGCGATTGCGCACCTCGGGCGTGCGATGCACGGCCACCAGGTCACCATCCAAAATGCCGGCATTTTTCATGCTCATGCCTTGCACTTTCAGTAGGTAATGCGGTTGAGGTTGGAATAGTTTGGGGTCGATCTGGTAGCGCGTTTCAATATGCTCTTCAGCCAGGATCGGACGGCCGGCGGCGACACGTCCAATCAGCGGCAGTCCCAATTGTTCACGCAGAATGTCCTTGAGCTGAATACCGCGTGAGGCGCCGGGGATGAGATCGATGACCCCTTTACGCTGCAAGGCGCGGAGGTGTTCCTCGGCGGCATTCGGCGACTTGAAGCCCAGCGTCCGTGCGATTTCCGCGCGCGTGGGCGGCATTCCGCTTTCTACAATGGCGTCCTGAATGAGCCGAAGGATCTGAGTTTGGCGCGGGGTAAGGTCCGACATGGGGTCACCTGTATATGTAGCCAGTGACTGTTATTATATACAGTCTTCGGACGCTGGCAAGTCCACCGAGGGCACGGTAAGTTGCCGCACCCATTTGGCGGAAAAATCATGACCCAAGAAAAACAAGACCGCTCGAAAGACCGCCGGCTCGGCATGGATCAACCCATCAGCCGCCGCGACTTTCTGAACGGCATTGCCATCGGCGCCACCGCTGCCGTATCCGCTCCGCTGTTTGCGGGCACAGCCGCGACTCAAGGGGCCGCGCCCTTACCGCCCCCGGCCCAGGACGCCCTGGGCTACTACCCGCCCCTGCTCACCGGCATGCGCGGCAGCCATCCCGGCTCCTTCGAGGACGCTCATGCCCTGCGCGACGGCACCACCTGGCCTGCGCCTTGGGATACCGGCGAAGAATACGACCTGATCGTCGTCGGCGGCGGCATCAGCGGACTCGCCGCCGCGCACTACTATCGCGCACACACCACCGCCAAGAGCCGCATCCTCATTCTCGACAATCACGATGATTTTGGCGGTCACGCCAAACGCAACGAATTCAACCTGGAAGGCCGTCTCAACCTGTTGAACGGCGGTACTTTGGAAATCGACAGTCCGCGGCCCTATGGCCCGATCGCCGCAGGTCTTCTGACAACGCTCGGCATCGACGTGGCCAAACTCATCAAGACGACCCAGAACCTGGAGTTCTACGAGCACCTCGGACTGCAAAGCGGCGTGTTCTTCGACCAAGAAACCTTCGGCGCCGACAAACTGGTGGTGGGCCTCGACACCGTCCCCTACCCGCAGCTGCTGGCCGACGCGCCGCTGTCCTCCGCGGCGCGCGCCACCATCGTGCGGATCCAAGAGGGCAACATCGACTACATGCCCGGGTTGTCGTCCGACGAGAAGAAACAGCGTCTGTCGCGCATGAGCTATCAGGACTTTCTGCGCGACCTGGCGCATGCGGAACCCTCGGTACTCGATTTCTACCGCGCGCGCACCCATGGCGAATGGGGTGTCGGCATCGATGCGGTTTCCGCGGGTCGATTGCTGGGCATTCGGATTTCCGGGATTTCAAGGCATGAACCTCGCGAAGGGATCGATCCGGCGCATGGGTTTCACGGCCGCGGGATATCAAGACACAGGCGGATCGCTGCGTCTGCACTTTCCCGACGGCAATGCCACCATCGCGCGCCTCCTGGTCAGAAATCTCATTCCGAGCGCGGTTCCGGGCAGCAGCGTCGAAGACGTCGTCACCGCGCGAGTGAACTATGCGCGACTTGATCGCAGCGAAACGCCGGTTCGCCTCAGGTTGAACAGCATTGCGATCCGCGCCCGGCATCTCGGCGATCCTCGGTCGGCCGACAAGGTCGAGGTGACCTACCTGCGCGGCGGGCACCCGTTCACGGCCCGCGCCCGCGGCGTGGTGCTTGCGGGTTACAACATGATGATTCCCTACCTCTGCCCGGAATTGCCGGCGGCGCAGAAAGATGCCCTGCACCAGCTGGTCAAGACACCGCTGGTATACACCAGTGTTGCCCTGCGCGACCGCCAGGCATTCGATGCGCTCAAGGTTTCCCGCGTGTACGCGCCCGGCGGATATCACGCCTATTTTCACTTGAATCCGCACGTCAACATCGGCGCTTATCGAAGTCCCAAATCGGTCCACGATCCGGTGCTCGTCCACATGGTGCGCACGCCCTGCAAAGCCGGGTTGCCCGAACACGATCAGAATCGCTTCGGCAGGGCTGAACTGCTCAGCACGACGTTCGAAACTTTCGAGCGCAACATCCGCGATCAGCTCGCTCGCACCTTGGGAGCGGGAGGATTTGATCCCGCCCGCGACATTACCGCCATTACCGTCAATCGCTGGCCGCACGGCTATGCGCCGGAATACAACCCACTGTTCGATCCGGACGTACCCGAGGAGCAGCGAGCCCATGTCGTCGGCCGCATGCACTTTGGTCGTATTGCAATCGCCAATTCGGATTCCGGCGGGGGCGCATATACGGATTCTGCGATCAATCAGGGGCATCGCGCCGTCATGGAATTGTTGGGAAGGTAGTGAGTTAAATTGATTTCTCCTGTAAAATTTACACGCTGATATCGCTTTTTTAACGATGATTTAATTTCTGCGAAAGGGAAGTTGAGGAAAATCGTCGCTGACCACCGACATTTAGCGCATTTCAGTTGCAATCGAGACGCGAATTTGGCTTTATGTAGGACTGTGGTGCGATGCAGACGGCCCCGACATGGGTGCTGCTTGCGGCAACACTTCGGACTTTCCGATACGAACGAATTAACTTAGGGGAATATTTTTATGACATTGACCACCACACTTAAGGCCTCTCTCGCCGCGGCCTGCGTAATTGCTTTCGCAGGTTGCACCGATCTGAAGCCCATTCAAGCCCAGATCGACGATCTGAAGTCACAAATCGGCAAACTGCAGAGCGACACGGCCAAGGCCTCGAGCGACGCAGCTGCTGCCCATAGTGCGGCTGCTGCCGCGCAATCCGCCGCGTCCGGCGCGCAGAGCACCGCGAATCAGGCGTTGTCGACTGCGCAGTCGAATTCGACCGCCATTGAAGCGATCAACGAGAAGATCGATCGCATGTTCAAGAAGTCAGTGTCGAAGTAAGTCGAGCCATTGCTTGCGTTTGAGCGCCGCGGGTAATACCGCGGCGTTTTTTTGCAAAGTACAGCCCTTGGACCCACCCGCCCCTTGCCGGAATAGGGCGTTGGTCTTACTTACGCGCCCCAGCCGCGGCGCTACCCTTCTTCGGTGGCACGAACAACCCTCGCATGGTTCCTGATCGCCCTGATCATCGACGAGCAGAGTGCCTACGCTCAGGCAACGCAGCCAGCGGCCGCCACACCCGCCGCGGCACAAACAGCCGCGCCGGCCGCTGACGTGCTCCCGGCAGAGCAGTTGGACTCGCTGGTGGCGCCCATCGCCCTTTACCCCGACCCGCTGCTCAGTCAAACGCTGGTCGCGTCCACTTATCCCCTGGAGGTGATCCAGCTGCAGCAGTGGATGGCGCAGCACAAGGACCTCAAGGATCAGGCACTCGTCGACGCCGTGAAGAAGCAGGACTGGGATCCGAGCATTCAGTCGCTGGCAGCGCTTCCCGATGTGGTCAAGCTGCTGTCGGAGAACATCAAGTGGACCACCGACTTGGGCAATGCGTTTTTGGCCCAACAGGCCGATGTGATGGATGCGGTGCAACGGATGCGCAAGAAGGCCCAGGATAAGGGCAGCTTGAAGACTACCGAGCAGCAAAAGGTCGAGACCCAGGTGGTCGAGCAGAAGCAAGTCATCGTCATTGAGCAGGCGAACCCGCAGGTCATTTACGTTCCCACCTATAACCCCACCTATGTTTACCCGCCCCCAGTCTATGCGTACCCACCCGTTGTCTACCCGCCGTACTACGGTGTCGGAATGGCGTTCACCGCGGGAATCATAATGGGCGCTGCCTTTTCGGGAGGTTGGGGCTACAACTGCGGATGGGGAAGCAGCAACGTCAACATCAACGTCAACAACAACTTCGTCAACAACTCCAACCGCAATCAGATCAACGGCGGCGGCCGCAATCAGGTCAACGGCGGCGGCAACAATAATTGGCAGCACAACCCGTCGCACCGCGGCGGGGCCCCCTACGGTGACCGCAAGACAGCCTCGCAATACGGCGGCACTGCGCGGGGCGACTCGGCGTCCACGCGAGAGGCCAGCGCGCGCAATCAGCAGTCGCAACGCGGGCCCTCGGCTGGAACCAGCGATCGCGGCGCGAGCGGCGGTGCGGACCGTGGCCCGAGCGCTGGAACCAGCGATCGCGGCGGTGGCGGCGCAGACCGTGGCCCGAGCGCTGGAACCAGTGGCCCGAGCGCTGGAACCAGTGGCCCGAGCGCTGGAACCAGTGATCGCGGCGGTGGCGGCGCAGACCGTGGGGCGAGTACGGGGAACCGGGGAAGTGCCGGCGGCGGCGATCACGTCGGCAATCGCAGTGTCCCGTCGTCTCCGAGCTCCAGCAATCATAGCGCCTTCGGCGGCTCAAACAGCGGTAGTTCAGCACGGGCCAGCAGCTCGCGCGGCGGCTCGAGCATGAGGGGCGGCGGCGGTGGTGGCGGACGCCGGAGATAAGTCCAGATGAAACAATCCAGCCCAGCGGTTCACGGAATTTCTTACGGGGTTAAAGGCCTGTTGCTGGCGATGGCGGTCGGTTTTGCAGCGTCCTACTCCTATGCGGAGACCACTGCCCCTGCAAGCTCGCAGGCAGCGAAACCGGCTTCCGCGCATCCCGAGAAGCAGACTTCATTTTCCACACCGCAAGACGCTGCCAATGCGCTCATCGAGGCGAGCGCAGCTTACGATGTCCCCGCCTTGCTCGGCATCTTCGGGCCGGCCGGAAAAGATCTCGTATCCTCGGCGGACTCCGTGGACGACAAGAACAATGCCCTCAGCTTTGCAAATGCGGCAAAAAAATCCAACACCATCCTGGTCGATTCGAAGAATCCAAACCGCGCAACCCTGGTGGTCGGCGAGGGCAAATGGCCGCTTCCGGTTCCGATCGTGAAGACGAACGGCCGCTGGGTATTCAGCTCGCGCGAAGGACACAGCGAGATCCTGCATAGACGGATCGGGGCGAACGAGTTGGACGCCCTGCAAGTGTGCCGGGGGTTCGTGGAGGCGCAACACGACTACGCTTCCGAAATACATGACGATTCCGGCATCAAGCAGTACGCGCAGCGGATCATCAGCACACCCGGTAAACATGACGGATTGTACTGGCAGAATCCCGACGGCACGCCCGGGGGCTCGATCAGCGTCGCGGTCGGCCGGGCAATCGAGGAAGGCTACACGATCGACCGGAAATCGGCCTACCACGGCTACTACTTCAAGGTCTTGAAGGGACAAGGACCCGCTGCGCCCCTGGGCAGACTCGACTATGTGATCGGGGGGGTCATGATCGGCGGTTTTGCGCTAATAGCAGCTCCGGCCGAGTACCGCGTGACCGGGGTGAAGACATTTATCGTCGATTACAACGGAATCGTCTATCAGAAGGACCTGGGACCGGACACGCTCAATATCGCCAAGCGCATCGTGCTCTACAATCCCGACAAGACCTGGGAACGCACCGACGATCAATGGCCGCCTGATACCGCTGACGCAGCAGCGGCACCGTGAGCCTTTAGCCCTCGGCTCGAAATACGCGTCGGGGATCCCGTCGCTTGCTCGAAAACCCGCTCGGCCCTATCCCAGTCGATGCTGACTCGATGCCGGGCGGTGACGGCAACGAGGGTGCGGGTCAGGGCCGTCGCGTCCTCGACATCCTTGGGGTCCGTGCCGTCCAGCGGATGATGAACCTCTAGATACAGAGCCCCATTCAGCCAGCCCGTCTTGATGCGCTGGTTGACGATGCGCACGCTCATTCCGACTTTCACCTCGCCGAACAGAAACTGTATATCTTCCGGATACAACCGGATGCAGCCGTGGGTAATCTGCATTCCCACTCCCACCGGCTTGTTGGTGCCGTGGATCAAGTAGGAACCGCCGGGAATTCCCAACCGCAACGCGTATTCGCCGAGCGGATTGTCGGGCCCCGGCGGAATCGATTCGGGAAGCTCGTCGCCGTCCTGCAAGTGTTTCGCCCGCACCGATTTCGGCGGGTACCAGGTCGGTTGTTTCTGCTTCTGAACGATCTTCGTCACTCCCAACGGCGTCTTCCAATCCATTTGGCCGACGCTGATGGGGTGGGTCTCGACGACCGCACCCAGTTTCGGATCGGTCCGGAAATAGTACAGGCGCCCGTCCGGCAGATTGATCACGATGCCCTCGCGCGGCACATCCGGCAGCAGGTGCTCGGAGGGAAGTTGGATCATTTGCCCGGCGCCGGGCAGCCAGATGTCGATGCCGGGATTGGCAGCGACGATTTCGTCGAATCCCAAATGATATTGCCGCGCGATGTCCGGCAAGGTGTCTTGCTGCGCCGCCTCGGTCTGTCCGAGTTCGCCGATGACGTCTTGAGCGGGTTTCAGCGGAAAAATCTGTGCATGTGCGGTTTGCGCCGCTGCCAGAATCAAGAACCAGGGAATCGTTCTCATCGAGTGTCGCTGTCGCCGGTCAATAGCGAATGAGAGCCGACCCCCAGGTGAATCCGCCGCCGAATGCCTCCAATAGCAGCAGTTGGCCGCGCTTCACGCGGCCGTCGCGAATCCCCGTATCGAGCGCCAAGGGCACCGAGGCGGCCGAGGTGTTGCCCTGGGTGTTGATGGTGACTATGACTTTCTCCATCGGCAGATCGAGGCGCTTGGCGATTGCCTCGATGATGCGGATATTCGCCTGATGCGGGATCAGCCAATCGAGCTGGTCCTTGTCGATGCCGTTGGCGTTCAGGGTCTCGGTCACCAATTGCCCCAGAGTATTGACCGCCACCTTGTAGACTTCGTTGCCCTTCATCTGCACGCCGGCCTTGCCCTGACGCACCAGGTTGAAGCCCTTGGAAACCCCGTCCGGATAGAGCAGGAGATCCTTGTACTTGCCGTCCGAATGCAGCCGCGTGCTGATGATGCCCGGCTCGCGCGACGGTGTCAGAACCACGGCGCCGGCGCCGTCGGCGAACAGGACGCAGGTGCCGCGATCGTTCCAGTCGACGATTCGCGTCAGCGTCTCCGCACCCACGACCAGGGCACACTTCGACTCGCCCTGCCGGACGAATTTATCCGCGACGCTGAGCGCGTAGACGAATCCGGTGCAGGCGGCTTCCAAACTGAACGCCGGGCAGCCGTGAATTCCCAAGCGGTCCTGCAGCAAGGTCCCCACGTTTGGAAACACCAGGTCCGGCGTCGTCGTGCCGACGCAGATCAGATCGATATCATCGGCGGTGACCCCCGCATCCAGGATTGCGCGGCGCGCCGCGTGCTCCGCGAGGTCGGTCGTGGTCTCGCCTTCCGCCGCCACGTGCCGCTGTTCGATGCCGGTTCGGGTGCGAATCCATTCATCGCTGGTGTCGACGAGCTTTTCCAGATCCGCATTGGTCAGTATTTTTTTCGGCAGATAACTGCCGGTACCGGCGATTCGTGAGTACATTGAAATCCTTCGAGGCGCTAGGCGCTCAGCCGCTCCGCGATGCGCGCCGGCACGCCATTGCGCGCTTCCAACACCGCGACCTCGATGGCGCGCTGAAATCCATATAGATCGGCGCCGCCATGACTCTTGATCACAATCCCATTCAATCCGATCATGCTCGCCCCATTGTAGCGGCGAGGGTCAATCCGGGTGCGCAGCGCCTGCAGCGCCGGTCGTGCGGCGAGGTAGCCGAGCTTGCGCAGCGTGGTGCGGCTGAATTCCTCGCGCAGCGCATCTGCTATCAGGCGCGCCGCACCCTCCATCGCTTTCAAGGCCACATTGCCGGTAAAACCGTCCGTCACGACGACATCCACTTTATCGGAAAAAATGTCGTCACCCTCGACGAATCCTACGTAGTTGATGTCGCGGGCCGCCAGCAAGTTGTGCGCCGCCTGTACGATGTCGTTGCCCTTGATTTCCTCCGTGCCGATGTTGAGCAGGCCCACCCGCGGTCTTTCGTGCGCACCCTCCAGGTCAGCCGCCAACACCGAGCCCATGACTGCAAACTGGGACAACTGCAGCGGGGTGCACGAAGCATTGGCCCCGAGATCCAGCATGAAGGTGTGGCCGCCGCGGGAGGGAATGAGCGAAACGATGGCGGGGCGCTCCACGCCGGGCAGCATCTTGAGGACAAAGTGCGCGGTCGCCATCAACGCGCCGGTGTTTCCCGCGCTGACGCAGGCGTGCGCCTCGTGCGCCTTCACCAGATCGATTGCCCGGCGCATGGAAGAGTCCTTCTTGCGCCGCAAAGCCTCGCGCGGATGATCGGTCATCTCAACGACGTCGGTCGCAAACAGGCAGGAGACATTGGCCGGGGGGTCCTTGCCCAGCTCGCGCTCCAAGTCAGGTTGCCGCCCGATGAGGGTAAAGCGCACATCGCTGAATTCATGGGCCGCGGCCAACGCCGCCGGCACGGAAACCGATGGCCCGCGGTCGCCGCTCATGGCGTCGATGGCAATATGAATCAGCGCGGACACAGTGTGTCAGACCCGAACGGTGCGCGAGGCACCGCCGGCACGGTGGGGCTTATTCTTCGGCCGCTGCCGCGTCGGCTTTGGTCTGCAGCACCTTGCGGCCACGGTAGAACCCCTCGCGGGAAATGCGATGCCGCGAATGGGTCTCTCCGCTCTTGGCGTCGATCGACACCGCGGGCAGGGGGAGCGCCGAGTGCGAGCGATGCATGCCGCGCTTGGAGGGGGTTTTTCTGCTTTTTTGAACTGCCATGAGTGCTGTGTCCTATCAAGTTTTCTTCAACAATTCCTGCAATGCGGTAAACGGCCGCGTTCGATCATGCGACACGCCGGCGCGCTCCGCGCCCTTCTCGTAAGCCGGTGCGCGGCCACACGTTTGCGGCGTACTGCAAACTGCGACCAGCGGCAAGGCCAACAACAATTCTTCCTCGGCCAAATCGCGCAAGCTCACCAGACCATCGACCATCTCGTAGATCTCGCGCTGCGAATCCTGAGCGCTCGCCGTCGAGCTGCTCGAAAATTCAATCTCGCTGCTGCCGGCGGCGGCATACGCGAAGCCTTGCAAACAACGCTGACATATCAACTGCGCACTCGCCTCGACCGCAACGGTGACCCCCGCGCAGCCTGAGTCGATATTCGCAAAGGCGAAATTCGCACGAACCGAGCCCCGTGAGTCCGCCAACAAATCCTGCAGGCGAGGCATCTCGCCGAGCGTGTAGACTCGCTCCAGCACCACTGCATCGTCCGCCAGGTGCGCGCAATCGACTCGGTCAGGCAAGCCCGGTGCCATGGGCCGCGTATAATAGGGCTGGTTCCCACCTCTGTCAAAAATGAATCGAGTGCAAGTCGTTGTTTTTGAAGTCTCCGCCTTCTCTTGTTTTAGCCTCAACCTCGAAATATCGGCGCGAGCTGCTGACAAGGCTCCGTCTGCCCTTCTCCTGCAGCGCGCCGGCAGTCGATGAGACCGCTCGCAGCGGCGAACGGCCGTTGGTCCTGGCAGCGCGCCTGGCCAGGGCCAAGGCGGCTGCTGTGGCGCTGCAGCACCCTGACGCCTGGGTCATAGGATCCGACCAAGTCGCAGTACGAACCGGCTCGCTGGGAGAGTTGCTCCTCGGCAAGCCCGGCACCGAGGCGCGTTGCATCGAGCAACTGCAAGCCTGCTCGGGTTCTTCCGTGTCGTTCATGACGGCGGTCGCCGTCGTCCGGCACACCGAGCATGCGGTGCATGAGTTCGTCGATACCACCCAGGTGGTATTTCGCAGGCTCGATGCGCAATCCATTGCGCGCTATGTGGCTCTCGAGATGCCTCTGGACTGCGCCGGAGGCTTCAAGAGCGAGGGGCTCGGGATCAGTCTCTGCGAATCGATCGACAGCGCAGATCCGAGCGCTTTGATCGGCCTCCCGTTGATTCGACTGAGCGCGGTGCTGCGCAGCGTCGGATTCCAATTGCCTTAGGGGCGATGCCCGCGGACTGGTCCTGGCGGTCCCACGTGGGGACCGCGCCGCTATGGCTATCGCGTTTAAACCAGATGACGCTTTGACGTCTGCCGGGTGACGTCAAAGCGTCAAAGGCAAAAAAAACATATGCCACCCCGCTCCCGTGGGCTTAGCGGCGCACCGGACGCTTCGCCGCCGGCCGCTTCGGCGCCGCGCGCTTCGCGGAGCGCTTCATGGGTGTAATCGCATCGAGCACGGCGGCAAGTTCGGCCGGCAACGGCGCACTGGCATGAAATGGGACGCCGGATCCGGGCCACTCGAACGCAACGGACTGCGCGTGCAGGAAAGTGCGTTTCAGGCCGTGGCCTTTCAGCTCCGCATTGCGATCGCGATCGCCGTACTTGTCGTCACCCAGCAGCGGATGTCCGGCGAACGACGCGTGGACCCGTATCTGATGTGTGCGTCCGGTGGGAATATCCACTTCCATCAAGGTTGCCAGCGGACCGAAAAATTGGACCGGCTTGAATACGCTGACCGAGTCCTTGCCGGAAGCGGCGACTCGCACGTGGCGCTCGCCGTGCTGTCGGTTGTCCGTCGCGAGCGGAGCGTCGATGCGCTTCGTACCCAACTGCCAGCTGCCCGCCACCAAGGCGAGATACGTCTTATGCATGCCGCCGTTGCGGATCAAGGCATGCAGCGCGGTCAAGGTGGCGCGATCCCGCGCGATGAGCAAACAACCGCTGGTATCGCGGTCGAGGCGATGCACCAGTTCCAAGGTTTCGCGCGGCCTCGATGTCCGCAGGGCCTCGATGACGCCAAAGCTCATGCCGCTGCCGCCGTGCACGGCGACTCCAGCCGGCTTGTCGATCACCAACAGGTGTTTGTCCTGAAAAATTACCGCTCGCTCGATCAGTTCCACAAGGCTGCCTGAGGGCCTTCCGGGTTCCCCGCCGGCGTCGATTCGCACCGGCGGCAGGCGCACTTCGTCGCCTTCCTGAATGCGGTATTCGGCGTCGACGCGCTTGCGGTTGACGCGTACCTCCCCCTTGCGCAGCAGCCGATAGACACGGCTGCGGGGCACGGTCTTGAAGTGGCGCATGAGAAAATTGTCGATGCGCTGCCCGGCCTCATCGCCAGTTACCGTGCGCAATGTCACGGGGCTCTTGGGTCCTTGGGGTCGGGGGAAGTCGGTGCCGGGGTTGTTCATTGAGTGAGTTACATTCGTTGGTCGATCATCTAAGGTATTGATTACATTGACCCTGACGGGCTGTCGTGATAATGTCTTAAA
Source organism: uncultured Gammaproteobacteria bacterium (assembly GCA_963811115.1). GTDB lineage: Bacteria > Pseudomonadota > Gammaproteobacteria > Steroidobacterales > Steroidobacteraceae > Bog-1198. The sequence goes on along the minus strand of CAWEQB010000010.1, from coordinate 519,404 downwards.
ACCGTGTCAGGCGCTGAACCATTTGAAGGGCGACGCCCATTTCTAGGTAATGCATTAAGACACCGGTTTCCGGTGGCCCCCCATCCGATGGGGAGCCGCATATTAGTTGGTTCTGGAATTCCAGACCATCGCTCGGCCGATGAGACAGACGTAAGAGAGCGCAACATGAGCCTCGACGTCTGACAAGCGGTTTACCGAGAACAAGGCCCCGGGCTCGCCGTATGTTTGTTGGAATTGGGTTTGGTCAGAATTGGGTTGAAGTGTCGCTGTTCGCGTGGCTCGCGCTCGGCGGCGTATCCCTGTTCGTGATTTCCCCACTTGCCGCGGTCCCGGCTTCTATTCTCAAGCTCACCTCCTCGGCCCCTACCATTTTAGTTGGGGCACATGAAAAGAATGCTCGTCAACGCAGTTCAAGAAGAAGAACTGCGAGTCGCACTCGTCGACGGTCAGAAACTTTACGATTTATCGATTGAGATCCCGTCTCGGGAACAAAAAAAATCCAATATCTATAAAGGGCGGATTACCCGCGTAGAGCCGAGTCTGGAAGCGGCCTTCGTGGAATACGGCGCGCAGCGCCATGGCTTTTTGCCGCTCAAAGAGGTCTCGAAGGAATATTTCCGGTCGCAGCCTGCTGCCGGTGGCCGGCTCAATATCAAGGATCTGCTGCAGGAAGGGCAGGAACTGATTGTTCAGGTGGAAAAGGAGGAGCGCGGCAACAAGGGCGCGGCGCTCACAACCTTCATCAGCCTCGCAGGCCGCTTTCTGGTGCTGATGCCGAACAACCCGCGGGCGGGCGGCGTATCGCGCCGCATCGAGGGCGAAGACCGCGATCAGATGCGCGAAGCGATGAACGGCCTGCAGATTCCCGACGGAATGGGCGCCATCGTGCGGACGGCCGGAGTCGGCCGGTCCACCGAAGAACTACAGTGGGATTTGAACAATCTGAAGACCGCCTGGGACGCGATCGTGGTCGCGAACGACGGGCGGCCGGCGCCGTTCCTGATCTTCCAAGAAAGCGATGCTGTGACCCGGGGTCTGCGGGACTATTTCTCCGATGACGTGGGCGAATGCCTGATCGATCAACCTGAAGCCTTCCAGAAGGCCCAGGAATACATGCAGCGCTTCATGCCCCCCGATGCGCAGCGAAAGCTCAAGCTCTATCAGGACCCGGTGCCCCTGTTCACGCGCTACCAGATCGAGAGTCAGATCGAGTCTGCCTATTCGCACAAGGTCACGCTGCCCTCGGGCGGCAGCCTGGTGATCGACCATACCGAGGCGCTGGTGTCGATCGATATCAATTCGGCCCGCAGCACCCGCGGCGGCGATATTGAAGCCACTGCGCGCAACACCAATTTGGAAGCCGCCGAGGAAATCGCGCGGCAACTGCGCCTGCGGGATATCGGCGGTCTCATCGTCATCGATTTCATCGACATGGAATCGCAGGCCAATCAGCGCGCGGTTGAAGACATGCTGCGCGATGCGGTCAAGATGGACCGTGCCCGGATCCAGCTCGGCCGATTGTCTCGCTTTGGATTGCTCGAGCTGTCGCGCCAGCGCCTGCGGCCCGCCTTGAGCGAAACAACGCACATCAATTGCCCGCGCTGCAGCGGCATGGGCACGATACGCGGTGTTGAGTCGATGTCGCTCGCTCTGCTGCGGCTCATTGGCGAGGAAGCGCGCAAGGAGCGCACGGGGCGGGTCATCGCACAGGTGCCGGTGGATGTTGCCACCTACCTCATCAACGAGAAGCGCGATTGGCTGAATCAAATCGAATCGCGCGACAAGGTGTCGCTGGTCATCGTGCCGAACCCGCACTTGCAAACGCCGGCATATACATTGCGGCGCATCCGCGACGATGAAAAGGAGCTGCCGGAAAACACCACCGTCAGCTACCAGATTGCCGATCAACCTTCCATCGACGATTCAAATATCGGCAACCGCGACAAAAAACCGCAGGGCGACATTCCCTTGGTGCCGAGCATTTTGCCGGCCTCGGCAGCGCCCATTATTCCGATGCCGGTGCCCACCCCCGCAGCCGAGCCGGTGTCGGCTCCGCAAGAGGGGGCCTTGGTGCGCTTTTGGCGCTGGTTGTTCGGCAGCGGTGCCGGAGCGGCGACGAAGGAAGCCCCGACCTCATCGACTCATGCGCAACGCAATCGGCCGGCGCATCGCGAGGCGCGCCACGATCGCTATCGAACGGGCGGCGGCGGCGACCGGGACCGGGACCGGGACCGCAATCGTGACCGCGGCGACAGGGACCGCAATCGCGATGCCAGGCGCGACGGACCGCGCGATCCGCGCCGAGACGGGCGACCGCGCGGAGAGAACCGCAGCGATTCCGCGCCGCGTCGCCCCGAAGGCGCCGCACAATCGGATCGCACCGGCGGTGGACAACGAACCGAGGCACCGCGTGCGGATCTCGCACCCCGCCCGGAGCAAGGACAGCGCGCCGATCAACCGCCGCGCGCCGATCAAGCGCCGCGCGCCGAGCCGATGCGTGGCAACGAGCCGCGTGCCGGTGAAACGGCAGGTGGCGAACGCCCCAACAACGAACGAGGCGACCGCAATGAACGCGGCGGGCGAAGTCGGCGGCGCCGAGGTCGCGGCCGGCGCGACGGCGCGGAGACCACCGGCAACTCCGGCAACGGCACCAACGGCCAGCAAGCCGCGAACCAGGGCCCAAGTCCGGGCCAAGGCCCGGGCCAAGGCCAATCGCCCGCTCAGGGCCAGGGACCAAGCCAGGGCCAATCGGCATCTGGGGGTGAAGGCGCTCCTCCCGCGTCCTTCGAGCCCTCACGCGAGCCTGCTGCCCCGCCGCCCCGCCCGACCGAGTCGGCGCCGAATAGCAGCACGGACAACAAGTATGTCGTGTGGTCGTCCGCGCCGAGCGAGGTCCCGCGATCCGGTCCCGACGACCGTTAAAGGCTACGGTGGTCTGTGCGCGCTGCGCCGAGCGAGCGAGCGCAGACGCCCGTCAAGGGCGAGACTGGTAAGCAGCAGTGCAGTGGCCAAGCCGCGCAGCGCCGCCACAGCGATACGGTATACCAGCCACGCACGGTGGTGCTCCGGGGCCTCGCCCGCGCGCGCCCAAAGCAGCCAGGCAACACTCAAGCCAATCGCGGCGACGACATAGGCTGCCACCCACGCGCGGCGCTCCGGCCGCGGTAGAGGGCGGTTGGGTACGGGCTGCTCTGACCCGGCGCGCAGGCCGTACCAAACCAATCCGAGCACGACAAAAAGCCCAAATAGCGAACTGCCGTCCTGCATGAGGCGGATTCCCGCCATGTGATGATTGCCGATCTCGACGATCGGCTCCTCGAGCCAGGGGATCATGCGAACGCCGCGCGCATTTTCGTGGGTGAAGGCATCCCAAATCAGGTGCGTAATCGCTCCCGTCAATACGCCGCAGCCAGCCAGCAGCCACTGGCGGAGGCTGGTGAAGTCGGCGGGTGAGGAAAAAGGACGCCAGCGTGCATATGCGCCCTCCGGCAGCACCTCCAGCATCGGCGTCTTGATCAGGTATTGGAAAGCCCAGTAGGTGACCAGGCCTACGGGCAGGCAAAAGGCCAACAGCGCGAGAGTGCTGTGCGTCTCGAAGCGGTGTATGCGCCAGGGAAAGAACAGCCCGAAATCGGGAACCATGGCACCGATGACGAATGCCGAAAGCAACCGCCACCGCATGAGCAAGCGGGCAAACGGCAGCACCACGGCAGCGTGAGAAATGGTGAACGGCATCAACGGGCCCTATTTGTCGTCTCGTCGTGTCATCTCGTCGTCATATTACAGATCTATAAACCGAGGGCTACGTGCCATTTACCCGGGGATCACAGCATGTCCAATATCGATGCGATCAATCAAGGGCCTCTGGCGATCAATCAGGCACCGTCGGCCTCGATATTGATCGGGCACAAACCGAACCCTTGGTTCAATGTGCTGGCAGCCGTGGTGATCGTCGCCGGGATCATCTATACCGGCATTCACCTGGCAGACGACCTGTCGGTGGTGCGCGATACGCGGGCGTATCCGTATATATTGCTTGGCATTGCGCTGTTGATCGCTTTGGGCTTCGAATTCGTCAACGGATTCCACGACACGGCGAATGCCGTCGCCACGGTAATCTACACCCATTCGATGGCACCGAATCTTGCCGTCGTGCGGTCGGGCTTCTTCAATTTCGCCGGCGTGATGGTCTCGACCGGCGCCGTGGCATTCGGCATCGTTTCGCTGCTGCCGGTGGAGCTGATATTGCAGGTGGGCAGCGGCGCGGGTTTTGCCATGGTCTTCGCGTTGCTGATTGCCGCCATCCTCTGGAATCTCGGCACTTGGTATTTCGGCCTGCCGTCGTCGAGTTCGCACACTCTGATCGGCTCCATCATCGGCGTGGGTCTCATGAACCAGCTGATGGCGGCGAGTTAGGCATGGGGATCATCATGCTGATCCTCATCGGCACGGTGCCCACCGCCTATGCCTTGAATCGCACCATGCACGAACGAGATGTCGGCACATTTGTCGCGATCTCAGCACAAGCACATACGGCGTTGTCACACTACAGCCGGGGCCCGGCGCCGGACGATCCGCGCAAGGCGGCCCTGGAGCTCGTGCGCACTCGCACCGTGACCCCGCAAGGCCTGTCGGCGCTCTCCTCGCTGAACGGATCGGCAAGACACATCTAACCTACGCGCAGGGCGCTTCGGCCGAGATCGTCGCCATGGCGACGATCGGCGCCGCCGAAATGTACGGCTTGCCGGTCAGCACCACGCACGTGTTGTCGTCCGGGGTGGCGGGAACGATGGTGGCCAATCAGTCCGGCCTGCAATGGACGACCGTGCGCAATCTTTTGATGGCCTGGGTGCTGACGCTGCCGGTATCGATCGCGCTGGCGGGCTCGCTGTACTGGCTGCTACGCCACTTCCTGTAACGCGGAGATCAGTCCGCGCGACGCAGCGGCGGAGAGATCAAGCACCTCTTCGAAACCGCTTGCGTCGCGGTAGTAGGGATCAGGGACCTCGAGGCTGCCCAGGTCCTCCGCGGCGTACTCCAGGAAAAGCCGCAGTTGAGCAGGTGAGCCTGCGGGACGCATCGCCTCGAGCCTGGCGAGGTTGTCGCAATCCATCGCAAGAATGAGATCGAATCGCGCGAAGTCGCCGGGCGTTACCTGACGCGCGCGTAGACCGCTCAGGTCGATGCCGCGCCTCAGAGCCGCGCGCTGACTGCGCGCATCGGGCGGATCACCGACGTGGTAGTCGGCAGTTCCCGCGGAATCGACTTCGACTTGCAATTCGGGCGTTGCCAGCAAGAGATGCCGCAACATCCCTTCAGCCGTGGGACTGCGGCAGATGTTGCCGAGACAGACGAAGAGCACTCGCGTCATGCGCGCTCGAGGCCGGCACGCACGCGCTCCAGATCCTCCGGAGTGTCGACACCCGCCGGCGGTGCCTCGGGCAAGACCACGAGATGAATCCGCATGCCGTGTTCCAATGCACGCAACTGTTCGAGCCTTTCGCATTCCTCGAGCGGCGTCGGCGGCCACGAAGCAAATTCCAACAGGCCGCGCACGCGGTAGGAGTAGATGCCGACATGCCGCCTCGCACCCGCAAAGCGCGCCGGCCGTCCGTCCGACGCGGCATCGCGCGGCCAGGGCACCGGAGCGCGGCTGAAGTAAAGCGCCTGACCGTCGCGCGCGCGCAGCGCCTTCACACAGCTGGGGTCGAGAAATTCCGCCAAGGATTGAATGGGCGCGACTGCCGTTGCAATGTCGATATGCGGGCGGGTGAGCAATGCGTCCGCGACTTCGCTGATCACCGCCGGCGGCATCATGGGTTCATCGCCCTGCAGGTTGACCACAACTTCATCCTGAGCATAGCCCTTCGCACGCACCACTTCGGCGATCCGATCGGTCCCGGACGCGTGCTGTGTCGATGTCAGAACGCATTCGGCGCCGAAGCGCTGCGCGGTATCGCGAATACGCGCATCGTCAGTGGCAATGATGACCGAGGCCGCGCCGCTTGCCTGCGCGCACTGCCACACCCATTGGATCAGGGGCCGGCCGCCGATATCGAGCAGCGGTTTGCCGGGCAGGCGCGAGGCGGCGAAACGCGCGGGGATGATGACGTGGAACACGTGGTGGGCGTTAGCGGTCGAGCAACGGGTCGTCGGCGTTCAAGGTCCTCGCCTCTTCGGGCAGCATCAGGGGAATCCCGTCCCGAACAGGATAGGCCAGCCGATCCGGACGGCACACGAGTTCGAGTGCGCCGCCGGCACCGACGCTGTGCAAGGGCCCCTTGCAAATCGGGCACACCAATAACTCGAGCAAACGCTTATCCATATATGCAACCCTCACGCGCGCGCCGTGCGCACCCTCATGGCTCGAGTCACTATGTCGAGCAGGATCTTCGATTCGCCGCCTTCGAAACTCGCGGTCACCGGCACATACCAATGCTGCGCCCCGGCGAATCCCGCACATTTTACGGCATCTTTCTCCGTCATGAGCACCGGGCGGCCGTCCGGGAAGGAAATGTCGGCGGGCTGCAATCGCGCATGATCCGGCTTCGGATGGCCGACCACATCGATGCCGTACCCACGCAACATGTTGAAAAACCGCTCCGGATTGCCGATGCCGGCCACCGCGTGCACTGAAAGTCCCGCAAACTCCTGCAAGGTCTTGACTGCACCGCCGACCAAGCTCAACGCATCCCCTGCCTCGAGGCGCATCCTAAGAGCGCGCTCGATCCTGAGAGCGCCCTCGATCGGAGCACTCCCGCCGTTCACGACGACGGCGTCGACCCCGCGCAAGCGGGCCTCGGATTCACGCAGTGGCCCCGCGGGCAGCAGCCGGCCGTTGCCGAAGCGCCGCTCGCCGTCGACGACGACGATTTCGCAGTCGCGGGCGAGGGCATAGTGCTGCAAGCCGTCATCGCTCACCACGACGTCACATCCCGCGTTCACCAGCAATTGCGCAGCCGCCGGACGCTCGCGGCCGATCGCCACCGGCGCTCCGGTCCGCCGCGCGAGCAGCAACGGCTTCGTCGCCGACCATGTCCGGGTCGGCGGACAAATCGACCAAACGCACGTCTTCGGACGAGCCGCCGTAGCCGCGCGTGACCACGCCCGGCTTGAATCCCAATTCCTGCAATCGTGCAACCAGCCAGCAGACCAGCGGCGTCTTGCCGGTGCCTCCGACGCTCAAGTTCCCGACCACGATCACGGGCGAGGAGATCCGCATCGATTTACGCAGCCGTTTGGAGTACAGATAGCGGCGCGCGCCTGCCGCAGCGCCGTAGCTCAGCGACAACGGCAGCAGCCACCAGGGCGGCGACGCGCGTTCGTACCAAACCCGATTGAGCCAAGCTTGAACCGACATTTTCCGGGCCGCCTATGCGTTTACCAGCGTCCCGTGCAGCGCCGCGTACAGACCGCCGCGCGCCAGCAATTCCTGGTGGGTTCCGCTCTCCACGATGCGCCCCTGATCCAATACGATGATCCGGTCTGCTCCTTCCACCGTGGACAGACGGTGCGCGATCACCAATGTGGTGCGGCCGCGCATCAGAACGCCAAGCTCCTGCTGCACGCGGCGCTCCGACTCGTTGTCGAGCGCCGCCGTGGCTTCGTCCAAGATGAGCACCGGCGAGTCCTTGAGAAGCGCCCGTGCAATGGAAATTCTTTGCCGCTGCCCGCCCGACAGATTTTGCCCGCGGTCGGTCAATTGCGTGTCGAAGCCCTGCGGCTGCTCCGCAACGAATTCCATGACGTTGGCAGCCCGCGCGGCCTCCTCCAGCTCCGCATCCGTCTTGCCGACCGCGTTGAAGGCGATGTTGTTGCGAATGGTGTCGTTGAACAGCACCACGTCCTGGCTGACGAGGCTGACCTGGGAACGCAGGTCCGTCAGCCGGTAGTCGCGAACGTCGACGCCATCGAGCAGGACCGATCCCTGCTGCGCATCGTAGAAGCGCGGCACCAGCCCGACCAATGTGGTCTTGCCGCTGCCCGACGGTCCGACGATGGCCACGGTCTCGCCGGAATGCACGCTAAAACTCACGTCGCGCAGCACGTCGCCCTTGTCGCCCCCATAGGCAAACGAGACATTGCGAAACTCGATCTCGCCGCGCGCCCGCGCGAGTGTGCGGGTGCCGCCGCTGCCCTCGGTGGGATGATCCAGGATCTCGAACACGCTTTGGCCGGCGGCAATACCCTGCTGCAGCGGCCCGCTCATGTTGACGAGGCTGCGCAGCGGCGCCGGAATCAGCATCAGAGCGGTCAAAAACCCGAAGAACTCGTCGAATTGCATGTGATGGGTAAACACCTGCCGAATGGCGACGTAAAGAACGCTGCCGAGCGCGATGGATGCGATGCACTGCACGACGGGATTGCTGATCGCCCGCGCGCGGATCAGTTTCATGTTGGAGGCGCGGTTGTGCTCATTCACCTGTTCGAACCGCTCGGTTTGATGATCTTCGGCGTTGAAAATCTTGATCAGGCGATGTGCGTCGATGGCTTCCTTGGCGACGCGCGTGATGTCGCCCATGGAATTTTGAATGCGTTCGCTGTAGCGGCGAAAGCTGCGGTTGGCGATCTGCATCAACCACGCGATGAGGGGCGCCGCGACGATGCAGAACACCGCCAGACGCCAGTTCATGTAGAACAGCGTCACCAGCAGCGCGAGAATGGTCAGGCTGTCGCTGATCAGAGAAATCGCGGCGCTGGTCGCCGCCGCGGCGACCAATTCGATGTTGTTGGTCAGTTTCGACAGCAGTTGACCGGACTGCTGCCGATCGAGATAGGCCGTCGGCAGCCGCAGGTAGTGCGAGAACACATCGTGCCTCAGGCCCTTGATGACCTGCCGTCCCACCCAGCTGGGATAGTAGCTCTGCACGTAATCGCCGATGCCCCGCAGGGTGAACAGCACCACGACCCCGATGGGCACCTCCCAAAGGACGGCCGGATTTTTCACCAGGAATGCGCCGCGCAGGAATTTCTTGACCAGGTACGCAAGCGACGCGTTGGACGCGGCGAACAGGATCCATCGCCCAGCACGCCGATCAGAAACACCCCGAGATAGGGTTTTGCGTACCGCAACAGCCGCCGATAGATCGGCCAGGAATCGCCGGCAGGTTTCAGGCCCGCGCCGGCTGCGGCGCTCAAGGCGCAGCTTCCTCGTGGACGGTGGCGATATTCAATTGCGCGAATCCCAGCCTGCCTGCCACATCCATCGCCGTTACGACTGCCTGATGAGTGGTGCGCGCATCGGCACGAATGGTAATCGGCCCGCGATCGGCGCCGGCCTCCTTGAGGAGCGCGGCCCTCAGTGTATCCGGGCTGGCGTTGATCAAGGTGCGCTCATTGACCCGATAGCCGCCTTCCGCCGTCACCGTGATCACGAGCGGCTCGTGTGAGCCGCGCGGCAATGGGACTTCGCTCGCCTGCGGAAGCTGCACCCGGACCCGACCCTCCTGATTGAAGGTGGTGGAGACCATGAAGAATATCAACAGCACCAGCAGGACGTCGATCATCGATATCAAGTTGATCTCGGGATCGTCGCGATGACGCGGGCGCAGGTTCATTCCAGCTCGCCGTGGACCAACATGCCGCGCTCGTCCAGCGCATCGACCAGCTTCATCGCTTCCTTCTCCATGCCTACGACCAGCCGCTCCACCTTGCCGCGAAGAAAGCGGTAGGCGATCAGCGATGGAATGGCGACCGTCAGTCCCGCCGCCGTCGTGATCAGCGCCTCGCCGATGCCGCCGGAAAGAATTCGCGGGTCGCCGATGCCGTTGGCGGTGATCGCATTGAAGGCATGGATGATGCCGGCGACGGTGCCGAGCAGACCGAGCAGCGGCGCGACGGCCGCGATCGTGCCCAGAGTGTTCAGAAATCTCTCCAACTCGTGGACCACGTGGCGGCCACCGTCCTCGAGCCGCTCCACCATCAGCGCGCGCGGCCTGTTGCGATTGGCGAGCCCGATCGCCAGCAGCTTGCCGAGGGGGGAATTCTGCTCCAGTGCCGCGACCAGCTTGTCGCTGAGCTGATCTGCCTCGATCCAGTTCCACACCTTCTGCGACAGGTCTCTCGGTATGACCCGGCTGCTTTGCAGGGTCCAAAGGCGCTCCAATATGATGGCCACCGCCGCGATCGAGCATAAAATGATCGGCCACATGAAGCCGCCGCCCGCGCGGATGATCTCCCACATTGTGTCCTCTTTGGTCAGGTATAAAGCTGCCGGGCATGATACTTGACCGCCGCCGGTTCAGATACCGGCATCGAATGGCCCTAAACCGTTGATTTCCGGAGTGGTCGTGGTTCTCTGTCGCAGATCCCCGAAAACGGCATAATGCCGCCACGGGAGGAGTCACTCACCATCCATGCATCGCTGGCTCAAACGCTTCACGCCGGACCGCCACACGCTCGAAAAGCTCTGGTGTTTGCGTCCCTTTAGGGAAATCGTGCTGGATCGCGGCTGTTGGACGTTCAATCGACACAGCGTCACCCGTGCGTTCGCCCTCGGCCTGTTCATCGCCTTCATTCCACCCACTCCCCTGCCGGTGCATCTTGTGACGTGCGTCATACTTGGGATGCTGTTTCGGTTGAACCTGCCGGTGCTCTTTGCCACCACTTTCGTCAGCAACCCCTTCACCTGGCTCCCGCAGGTCGCCGGATCGATCTGGGTCGGTGCGAAGCTCTTGGGCATGGATCTCATGCCGTTCCTGCACGAATTGCATCATCGGCATCTGTGGACGCAGGTCAACCAACTGTGGGCGCCGCTGCTGCTTGGCGCGCTGGTGCTGGGGCTGATCGCAGCCGCGGCAGGCTATGTGCTGGCCCAATTCGCCTGGCGGGCGCACGTGCTCTACCAGTTGCGGCGCCGGCGCGCCCGATCAATCGGCCGCGCCGGCGCGCTCCACCAGAACCCCATCCGCGAGGACCAGCACGCGATCGAGGCGCGCCGCCAGACGCTCATCGTGGGTCACGATGACGAGGCTGGTGCCGAGCTCGCGATTGAGCTCGAGCATCAGCTCGAACACCTGCGCGCATTCACGCCGTCCAGATTGCCCGTCGGCTCGTCCGCCAGCACCAGTTTCGGCCGCGTCACCAGCGCGCGGCCACCGCGGCGCGCTGACGCTCGCCGCCGGAGAGCTGCGAGGGGCGGTGCGTGAGCCGCGCCGCCAGTCCCACCCGCGCCAAGAGAGCGCCGCCTGCAGCCTTTGCGGCCCGCGGATTCATCCGCCGCACCAGCAGCGGCATCGCCACGTTCTCGAGCGCGGTGAATTCCGGCAGCAGATGATGGAACTGATAGACGAAGCCGACGGCGCGATTGCGCAGCAGGCCGCGCTCGGTGTCGTTCAGGCGGTTCATCGCCGAGCCGGCGATCTCCACCGTGCCGCTGGTCGGCAAATCCAGGCCGCCCAGGAGCTGCAGCAGGGTGGTCTTGCCCGATCCCGACGCGCCGACGATGGCGATGCGCTCGCCGGCGCGAACCGCGATCGAGCACCGCCGCAGCACCTGGAGCTTCACCCCGCCCTGGACGAAGTCCTTCGCGAGATCCTTGCCTTCGAGCACCAAGCTGTTTGATTCGGCATGGTCTGGACCATCCTCAATCGTTGCGCAGGGATTCGGCGGGCAGCAAGCGCGCGGCGCGCCAGGCGGGATACAGCGTGGAGACGCACGCGAGCACAAAAGCGAAGCCGCAGATCCGCACCACGTCCGCGAGCGCACGTGGGCCGGCAGATCGCTCATGAAGTACACGCGCGCATCCAGGAATTTGAACCCGACGATGCTGCTCCAGGCCATGCACCAGCTGCTGCAGATTGATCGGCGATGAGCACGCCGAGCAGCACGCCGACGCCGATGCCGAGCAGCCCGATCAGGCTGCCCTGCACGATGAATACCGACAAGATGCTGCGCGGCGAGGAGCCGAAGGTGCGCAGGATGGCGATGTCGCGGCGCTTGTCCTTCACCACCATGACCATGGTCGACACGATGTTGAATGCGGCGACGGCGACCATCAGCGACAAGATGAAGAACAGCATGCGCTTGGTGATCTCGATCGAGCGGAAGAAATTGACGTGCTCGTTGGTCCAATCCTCGACTTCCAGGTAGTCGCCGCCGAGCGCGATGGCGGCGGCGCGCACCACGCGCGGCGCGGCATACATATCCGCCACCTTCAGGCGCATGCCGGTGACGTCGTCGCCCATGCGCAGCAGCCTCGCGGCATCCTGCATGGCGACGAGGGCGATGCGCCGGTCGTACTCGTACATGCCGATCGACAGGATGCCGCTCACCTGGAACGCGCGCATGCGCGGCATCACGCCGACCGGCGTGACGTCGCCCTCGCGACCATGCAGCACGACCCGGTCGCCGACCTTTGCGCCGAGTTCCGCGGCCAGTGCCTAGCCGAGGATCACGCGATACTTGCCGCCGACGAGGTCGCTCATGTGCCCGCCCGATCAAGTGCGGCGCCAGATCGGCGACGCGCCGCTCCGCGTCCGGCAGCACGCCGCGCATCAGCACGCCGGAGGACTTGTCGCCGCGGATCATCATCCCCTGCTCTTCGATGTAGGGCGCGGCGCCGACGACGCCGGGGAAACGCTGCGAGCTTCTCGAGATCCGGCCGCCAGTCCGGAATCCGCCCCTCGAGCCCGGAGATGGTCGCGTGCGCCGTCAGGCTCAAGATCCGTGTTCGCAGCTCCTCTTCGAAGCCGTTCATGACCGACAGCACGACGATCAGCACGGCGACGCCGAGCGCGAGCCCGAGGATCGCGATGCCGGCGATCAGCGAGACGAAGCCGCGCTTCGGGCGATGCGCGCAGATAGCGCAGACCCAGGAATCCCTCGTACCAATAGCGCATCATTCGTAGCGCAATGCTTCGGCGGGCTGGGTCCGCGCGGCCTGCAGCGCCGGATAGATGGTCGCGATCAGCGTCAGAAACAGCGCGGCCATTCCGATCCGCACCACGTCGCCGGCGTGCACCTCGCTCGGCAGCCCGGAGATGTAGTACACGTCGGGGTCGTCCATGATGTGAAAGCCGAAGGTCTGCTCGAGGAAGGGCACGACGACATCGACGTTGAGGGCGAGAGACGAGTCCCAGGGCCACGCCGAGTCGCGGCGCCGATCCAGCCGATGAGCACCCCCTGGGTCATGAACACGGCAACCACGCCGCGGGGACTCATGCCGAGCGTGCGCAGGATCGCGATGTCGGTGCGCTTGTCGTTCACCACCATGACCAGCGTCGCCACGATGTTGAACACCGCAACGGCGACGATCAGCATCAGGATCAATCCCATCATGGTCTTCTCGATGCGTATCGCGCGAAAATAGGCCTCATTGTCCTGGGTCCAGTCGCGCACTTGTAGTCCCGGACGCAAGCCGCGAGGCGGCGCGCGCGCGGCGAGTTCCGGCGCCTGCAGCACGTCGTCGAACTTGAGGCGTATTCCGGTCGGGACCGCCAGGCCGCGAAACGCCTCCGCATCCTCGAGATTGATCAGCGCCAACACGCTGTCGTGCTCCTGCAGACCGACCTCGAAAATTCCCACGACCTCGAATTCCTGCAGCCGCGGCACGATCTATCGCTGCCGCCGGCGGCGGACGCCGTTCCCGGGATCATGACGGTCACCGTGTCGCCCACCCCCACTTGCAGCTGATAGGCCAGCATGCGGCCGAGAACGATGCGATTCGATCCCGGCTCGAGGTCGCTGAGCCTGCCCTCGCGCATGGCGTCGCCAATCGACGACACCCGCGCTTCGAGCGCCGGATCGATCCCGCGCACCATGGCGCCGCTCATCGCCGGGGCCGGCTCAGCATGGCGTCGGTATCGAGGAAGGGCGCCGCACCCATCGAGCCCGGGCGATCCCTCGAGTTGCGCGAATGCGGGCCCGCCAATCGGCGATCGGCGCGCCGTGCCGCGCTCAAAGTCGCATGCGCGGACAGGCTGAGCAGCCGGGTGCGCAGCTCGGTTTCAAGCCGTTCATGACCGAAAGCACCGTGATCAGGGCGAGCACGCCCAGCGCGACCCCGAAGCAGCGACACCCAGGTGATGAAGGACACGAAAAAGCTGTGCTCGCGCGCCAGCGAATAACGCAGGCCCACGAAGACTGGAAGGGGCTGAAACATGCGCGGCGATTAAACCATAGGCTGCGAAGCGGTTGAGTCTGAGGGCTGGCGCAGGCACTTAAAATGCAATATAATCAGAGTGTTAATTGGGTCAAGTATTGGGGCCCGGTGCAGGTGTTATAGTTTGCGGCGAGCAGAGTTTCTGCAAAATCAGAGGTTAGCACATGAGCGTGCGCCATGATGGTATCAGATCCTCTGCTCGCGGCAGTTGCTCGCCGGCGGCCTCGCCGGGGCCGAGACCATTGCAGTCGGACAGCGGGCATCGCCGTCAAGGAATCCGATGTCGCCACGCCCGCTCGCGGCATGACCATGGACCAGGTGGCGAGCAAGTTCGGCGCTCCGGTGACCAAAGTGCCGGCCGTCGGCAAACCGCCGATTTCGCGCTGGGAATATCCGGGTTTCGTGGTCTATTTCGAGACGATCACGTGATCCACAGCGTCGTCGCGAACTGCGTAAGCGACACCATCGACCGTAACATTGCGACGGCTTCGCTGACGGCAGTGCCGCAGCCGCGACTCGTTCGCGGCGGGCGTTTATTCCTTTTTGCTGTCCCGCGAATGTCGTGCGATGTCCCTGCTTTCACCCAACCCTGCCGGAACCCGCACGCCGCCCCGTCGTCAAATGGGGAAAGCTCTACGGCGCCGCTGCGGCGCTCGCCATTGCCGAGGCGGCGGCGCAGCGCCGCACGGGCCCGCTCATCGTCATCGCGCAGAATACGCGCGATGCAGAGGCCCTCGGGCGACGAAATTCGCCTTCTTTGCCGGGGCCGGCCTCAACAGTCCGAGTGTTTCCGGATTTGGAGACCCTGCCCTACGACAGCTTCTCCGCGCATCCGGACATCACTTCGGCGCGGCTCGCGACCCTGGCCGAGCTGCCGCGCGCACGACGCGGCGTATGGCTGGTCGCAGTCGACACCCTGCTGCAGCGCCTCGCCCCGCGCAGCTACGTCGAGGCCTATTCCCTCAAGGTGCACGTCGGCGAGACCCTGGACTTGGGAGCGCTGCGCGCGCAGCTGGCGTTGGCTGGATATGCGGCCGTGACGCAGGTCGTCGCACACGGCGAATTCGCGGTCCGCGGCTCGCTGATCGACGTCTTCCCCATGGGGTCGGAGACCCCCTATCGAATCGACATGCTGGATCGCGACGTCGACAGCATTCGCCGCTTCGATCCGGACACGCAGCGCTCCTTGGACAAGCTGGATCGCATCCAACTGCTGCCCGCGCGCGAGACGCCGCTGAATCCCGAAGCGGTGCGCGAGTTCCGCCGGCGCTACCGGCTGCGATTCACCGGCGATCTGTCCGAACAGGCGATTTATCGCGACGTGAGCGCGGGGATCGCGTCCGGCGGGATCGAATTTTCCTGCCGCTGTTCTTCGATCGAACCTCGCATCTGTTCGAGTATCTGCCGCCGGACAGCATTCTGGTCGATATGAACGATGCGGCCGCGGCGGTCGACGGCCTGTGGCACGGCATCGTCGAACGCCACGAGCAATTGCGTCACGACCGCCACCGGCCGATTCTCGACCCCGCCGAGGTGTATTTGACCCCGGCGGAATTTCTGGCCTCGTACTCGGAGCTGGCCGCAGATTCAACTGCACACCTTCGAGTGGCCGCCGGAGACCGCAGGACCGCTCCAGAATTTTCCCAGCGTTGCGCCGGCCGCGGTGCGCATCGATCCGCGCGCCGAGCAGCCGGCGGCGGAATTGGTCAGTCACATTCAGTCGAGCCCGGCGCGGATGCTGCTCGCCGCCGAATCGGCCGGCCGCCGTGAACTGCTGCTCGATCTGCTCCGCGGCCGCGGCATCCAGGCGAAGATATTCGACAACTTCTCGAACTTCATCGCCGGCTCGCTGAATCTCGGCATTGCGGTATCGGCCGCCGTGTCGGGTCTGAGACTGGAGGCGCCGGCTCTTGAAATCCTCACGGAGGCGCAACTATTCGGCGATCGCGCGCGGCAGGAGCGCAGGCGCCGCCGCGCGGAGCGCGATCCGGCGAAAATCCTCAAGGAGCTGTCCGATCTGCGCATCGGCGCACCGGTGGTGCACGAGTCCTACGGCGTAGGCCGCTACGCAGGGCTCCAGACCATGGACGTCGCCGGCTATACCGGCGAGTTCCTCGTGCTCGAATATGCCGACGGCGACAAACTGTACGTGCCGGTGCAGGCGCTGCACCTGGTCTCACGCTACACCGGGGCGCCGGCCGAATCCGCACCGCTGCACAAACTCGGCGGCGAACAATGGCAGAAGGCTCGCCGCAAAGCGGCCCAACGCATCCGCGACGTCGCCGCAGAGCTCCTGGACCTATATTCACGGCGGGCCGCCCGGCAGGGCACGCAGATGCAGGCCGGCGAGGCCGAATATCGTGCCTTCGAGGCAGGTTTCCCCTTCGAGGAGACTGCGGACCAGGCGGCCGCGATCGAACAGGTGCTCGGCGACCTCAAATCCGACAAGCCCATGGACCGGGTGATTTGCGGCGACGTCGGCTTCGGCAAGACGGAGGTCGCGCTGCGCGCCGCTTTCGTCGCCGTCCAGGCCGGCAAACAAGCCGCGGTACTGGTCCCCACCACCCTGCTCGCGCAGCAGCACTACACCACCTTCGTCGACCGCTTTGCCGATTGGCCGGTCCGCATCGAAAGCCTGTCGCGCTTTCGCAGCAACAAGGAGGCCGAGGGAGTTCTGGCCGGCGTCGCCGCAGGCACGGTCGACATCGTCATCGCCACGCAGCGGCTGCTGCAGGGAAAAGTGCGATTCAAGGATTTGGGGCTGGTGGTGATCGACGAGGAGCACCGATTCGGCGTCCGCGACAAGGAGAAATTAAAGGCGTTGCGCGCCGAGGTCGATGTCTTGACCCTGACGGCGACACCCATCCCGCGCACCTTGAACATGGCCATGGGCGGGCTGCGCGATTTGTCTCTGATCACGACCCCTCCGGCGGAGCGGCTGGCCGTGAAGACCTTCGTTCTCGAATGGAATGAAACCGTGGTCCGCGAAGCCTCCTTGCGCGAGATCCGGCGCGGCGGCCAGATCTACTTCGTCCACAATACGATCGATACCATAGAGAAGACCGCGCAGGCAATCCGCGAACTGGTGCCCGAGGCCAACGTCGCCGTGGGTCACGGCCAGATGCGCGAACGTGACTTGGAACAGCTCATGCTCGACTTCTATCACCGGCGCTTCAACGTTCTGGTGTGCACGACCATCATCGAGAGCGGCATCGACGTGCCGACGGCAAACACCATCATCATCGATCGCGCGGATCGATTCGGCCTGGCGCAGATCCACCAATTGCGCGGCCGCGTCGGCCGGTCCCATCACCGCGCCTATGCCTACCTGATCACGCCGCCGCGGCAGGCAATGACGGCCGATGCGGTCAAGCGCCTGGAAGCCTTGGAGTCCCTCGAGGAGCTCGGCGCCGGCTTCACCCTGGCCACCCACGACCTCGAGATTCGCGGCGCCGGGGAGCTGCTGGGCGATGAACAAAGCGGCCAAATCGAGGAAATCGGCTACAACCTGTACATGGAGCTGTTGGATCGCGCCGTTGCGGCCATGAAATCCGGCAAGGAACCCGACCTCGATCGGCCGCTCGACGCCGGACCCGAGGTGGAGCTGCACGTGCCGGTGCTGATCCCCGAGGACTATGTGCCCGACGTGCACCTGCGGCTGGTGCTCTATAAGCGCATCGCCAGCACGCCGAGCCGCGAGGAACTCGACGAATTGAAGGTCGAAATGATCGACCGCTTCGGGCCCATGCCGGAGTATGCGCAATCGCTGTTCCGGGCGACGCGGCTGAAGCTGCGCGCGGCGGAGATCGGGATCCGCAAAATCGACGCCGGCGCGAGCAGCGGCTACTTCATCTTCGAAGAATCGAACAAGGTCGATCCGAAGCGCGTGCTTAAGCTGATTCAAGGGAAGCCGAAGGAATACCGCCTCGACGGCCCCCTCAAATTGCGCTTCACCCACGATGCGCGCACCGAGGAAAAATTGTTCACGCGCGTCGAACAATTGGTCGAGCTTCTGACCTAGGAGCGAGTCCGCCCGCCGTGCCCCACGAGCGAGGCACGGCGATCGCCCTTGCTACTGAATGGCTCCGAGAAAGTCCATTTTGCCGACTTCAACGCCGCTCTTGCGCAGCAGTGCGTAGGCCATGCTGACATGGAAATAGAAATTCGGCAGCACGAAGTCGGTCAGATATCCGATTCCGGTGAACTTCCAACTTCCGTTCGGAAATTTGATTTCGATGTCGCGGTTTTCGGCGTCCTTGAGCTGCGCCGCGTTGACGGTCTTGATGAAATCCAGTGTCTTCGCGATTCGCGCCTTGAGGTCGGCGAACGTCACTTCCGTGTCCTCGTGCTTTGGGACTTCGACCTGCGCCAAACGCGCGGCGGCACCCTTGGCGGTGTCGCAGGCAATTTGCACCTGGCGCACCAACGGATGCATGTCGGGAAACAAGCGCGCCTGGGCGAGCGCGGCTGAATCGAATTTCTTCGCCGCTGCATGCGCCGCACCCTTGTCGAGTATGGCGGACAAATTCGTCAAGCCGCGGGCCAACATCGGAATTGAAAAATCGTACATTGAAATCGACATCGACATCTCCTTCATCGGATCAACCGGGCCGCCACTGTAGCGAAAGTTGTATCGATTGAGTATAAAATCCGAGTGCGTATGCTTCCCTTCTCCGCAGCCTGCGAACGCAACAAGGATCCGATACTCGAGGTATTGCGGATTCGCCTTGCCCACGCTGAGCGGGTCCTGGAAATCGGCAGCGGCACCGGCCAGCACGCCGTGCATTTCGCCCGGGCCCTCGGCCACCTGGCCTGGCATCCCACCGAGCAATTGGCCTATCTTGCCGATTTGACGGAGCGCGTGAAGCTC
Organism: uncultured Gammaproteobacteria bacterium; assembly: GCA_963811115.1. GTDB lineage: Bacteria > Pseudomonadota > Gammaproteobacteria > Steroidobacterales > Steroidobacteraceae > Bog-1198. Next base: position 500,433 of record CAWEQB010000010.1, on the reverse strand, counting down.
GAAGGGCCGCCCAACTTACGCGTGCCCACGGTCCTGGACGTGCGTCAGGCGGTGTGGCCGCTGCGCAGCGTCGATGCCGTGTTTACCGCCAACACCCTGCATATCATGTCGTGGCCCGAAGTAATGGCCTTGTTCCACGGCATCGGCGCCGTGCTGGCGCCGGGTGGCGTGCTCTGCATCTATGGTCCATTTCGCTACGAGGGGCGGTATACCTCCGACAGCAACCGGGACTTCGACCGGATGCTGCAGGAGCGCGACCCGAACTCCGGATTGCGCGACATTCAGGGGCTCACGCCGCTGGCCTCGCAGTATGGCTTGAGCTTGGATGCCGATCATGACCTGCCGGCGAACAACCGGTTGCTGGTGTTCAGCAAGGAACCCGCGGCCTTGGCGGCGCTGTGACGGACTTTCCATACCGAAGCGCGCTGATCGTCGGCGCCGGACCCGGGATCAGTGCCTCGGTTGCGCGCCGCTTCGCCGCGCTCGGCGTGAAAGTCGCCCTGGCGGCTCGCAATGTGCAGAAACTCGAGGCTTTGATTCAGGGCACCGGCACCCTGGCATTCGCCGCCGACGCTTCGGATCCTGAATCCGTCGCGCAGCTGTTCCATCAGGTCTGCGATCGCATGGACGAACCCGACATCGTGGTCTACAACGCGGGAGCGCGCCACCAAGGCCCCATCGCCGAACTCGATCCGAGCGCCGTGCGGCGGGCGCTCGCAGTCACGGCATTCGGCGGATTTCTCGTGACCCAGCAGGCCGCGAAACGCATGCTGCCGCGGGGACACGGGGCGATTCTCCTCACGGGCGCCACGGCCAGCGTCAAGGGATTTGCAAATTCGGCCGCTTTTGCCATGGGAAAGTTTGCGCTGCGCGGCCTGGCGCAAAGCGCCGCCCGCGAATTCGGGCCCAAAGGCATTCACGTCGCCCACTTCATCATCGACGGCGCAGTGCGCGCGGCGCATCGACCGGACCCTGCGGACAAGCCCGACAGCACTCTCGATCCCGAGGCGATCGCCCAAGCCTACGTCGATGTGCTGCGGCAACCCCGCAGCGCCTGGTCGCAGGAGGTGGAACTGCGCCCCTGGGTTGAACACTTTTGAGCACAAAACCCCCTTACGCTGTATCGTCTCCGCAAGCCAAAGTCGAGGTTGCAGCGCTTGAATACCACCGTCATTGAGTCTCCCCAGGCCCTGGCCTCCTCCCTCGTCGAACGCTGGTATGTGGTGATCGTGATGTGCCTGGTGTACGCCATCAGCATTGCCGACCGCTACGTGGTGTCCACAGTGCTCGAGCCCATCCGGCTGGATCTGAAATTGACGGACGGCGGAGTGGGCTTCCTCACCGGCGTGCCGCTGGGATTGTTCTACGTTTCCTTCGGCATTCCCATGTCGTGGCTGGCCGACCGCAAGAACCGGCGCAACATTCTCGCGGCCTCGATGACCATCTGGTCGGGCTTCACGGCGCTGTGTGGATTGTCGCGCGGCTATTGGACATTCCTGGCGGCCCGCATCGGCGTCGGCATCGGCGAGACCGGCGGAACGCCCCCCGCAAACTCCATCATCGCGGATTACTTTCCGGCGGACCGACGACCCATGGCGCTCGGCGTATTCGCGCTCGGCGCACCGATCGGCGCCTGGCTGGGCGCGGACATGGCCGGTGCGGTGGCGCATGCCTATGGCTGGCGCGCAGCGTTCCTTGCGCTCGGAATTCCGGGTGTCGTCGTCGGCACCCTCATCTACCTGACCATTCGTGAACCGGCCCGCGGGCGCCTGGACGCCGTGCCCGACACCGAGGCGCCGCCCATCGTGGAATCCCTGCAATTCCTATTCCGGCAAAAGGCCGCATTTCACGTGGTGATGGCTTCCGGAGTTTGCGCGCTGTGGGGGTGGGGGCTCATCTGGTTCACACCGATGTTTCTCATGCGCAACTACGATCTCAACGTAGGCGAGGCCGGCGCCATCACCGGGCACATCCATTTGGTGGGCGGCATCATCGCCACCGCCGGCACCGCCTGGATATTGTCGCGCCCGGCGATGGCGGATCCTCGGCGCGTGGTCTGGCTGCTGGCGGCGGGCGTCGGGTTGACCACCATTCCGTCCTTCATCGCGTACTGGACCCACTCGCTATGGGTCGCGAAGGTAATGTTCTGGCTGTTCATTCCAGCAATCTATTTCTATATCGGCCCGTGCATGGGTTTGATGCAAAATCTGGCACCGTCCCGCATGCGCGCCATGTTCACCGCCTGGTCGCTGGTGGTCGGCAATGTATTCAATCTGATCATCGCGCCGCAGGGCGTCGGATTTCTGAGCGACCTATTCGCGGGCAGCAGCGGCGCCGATGGTCACTCGCTGCGTCTTGCGCTGCTGGTGCTGGCGCCGACCGGATTCTGGGCCGTGTACCATTTCTGCATGGCGAGCCGCACCATCGTCGCCGATCAAAAACGCGCAATCGGCTATGTGACATCGCAAGAACTCGCGCAACCGTGAGAGAGCTTTCATGAGAGACATGTCCCGCAAGTTCACTGTTTTCGTCCTGCTCTGTGCCGCCGGCATGTCCTGCAATGCGCAGAACGGAATCAAGGTGCTCAACGACGACGCGCACTACCCGGAAGGTCCCATCTGGTATCACGGCAAGCTCTACTACGTCGAATACGACCGCAATGCGGTAATGACCTGGGACGGCAAGAAGAATGCGGTATTCGCCCAGGAAAAAGGCTGCGGACAATCCGCTGTCGTGCCCACGCCTCACGGCGAATTTCTGACCACCTGCTACGACAACGGAACAATCGGTCGGATCTCGGCGGACGGCAAGATACTGCCCGCCTATACTCACGACAAGGACGGCAACAAGTTCAACGGTCCAAACGACTTCGCGCCCGACGACCGCGGCGGAATCTACTTCACCGCCTCGGGCACGCCGCCCGAGGCGCGCGACGGAAAGGTGTTTTACATTGCCGCGGACGGAACCATCAGCCTGAAGGCGGGCGATCTGCACAATGCCAATGGCCTGGCCGTATCCAAGGACGGCAAGACACTGTACGTCGTCGAGACCAGCGAGTACCGGCTGGACAAGTTCAAGATCGGAGCCGATGCCTCGCTGTCCGACCGCCAGGTGTTCGTCAACCTGGACGAGCTCACCAAGCACGTGGTTCACATCTATCCGGATGGCGTCAAGATCGACTCGCGCGGTGAGATCTATATCGGCCAGAGCGCGCGCGAGACCCATGTACCGCTCGCGGGCGTGATTTTCGTTGTCAATGCCGATGGAAGGATGGTGCGCCAATTGACCCTGCCATCGCTGCAGGTGCCGAATTTCGCGTTCAGTCCGGACGAGAAGACCTTGTACGTCACCGCCGTCGACCAAATCGACCAGTCGCCCTTCCTCGGCAAGCTTTACTCGATTCCCAACCGCTAGCATCCCTAACCGTCGGCGAGTCCAACCGCTAGCGCGCCAGCCATCCGCCGTCGACCACGAGATTGGATCCCGTCATGTACGTGGCACGATCGCCGGCGAGAAACACCGCGGCATTGGCGATGTCCTGCGGCTTTCCTAAGCGCGGCCAGGGCGTGCGCCGGCGCGCATTATCGAGCAGCGCCGGGTCCATGGGCAGCCCCGGATGACCCGTCACGATCTTCCCGGGCGAGATGCAATTGCACACAATGAGATCCGCCGCGTAATCCACCGCGATCTGCTTGGTCAGGTAGATCGCTCCGGCCTTGCTCACTCCATACGGCGTGTCGCGCGGCGAGGTGACGATGCCTTGCTGCGATCCCAAATTGATCACCCGTCCGCGCACTTCGCCGCGCGGTTCCTGGGCAATCATCTGCTGGATGGCGCGCTTGCAGCCGTAGAACATGCCGGTCAAGTTCACCCGCATGACATGTTCCCATTGGTCGAGGCTGGTATCGAGCAAACCCGTTCCCGAGAAGGTCGCCGCGTTGTTCACCATCACGTCGAGACGGCCGTGGCGCGCGACGGTCGTGCTGATCAATGCATCGATGTCCTTCCAGCTGCCGACGTCGGTCTTCTCGTAGGATGCATTGCCGCCGGATTTTGCAATGAGACTGTGCGTGGGCTCACCGCCCTCGAGCGGTTCGGCCACCACATCGGCGATGACGACCGCCGCTCCCTCGGCGGCAAAGCTCACCGCGATTGCGCGGCCGATTCCTGAGCTCGCGCCGGTGACGACGGCAACCTTTCCGGCAAGTGAACTGGACATCTGCTTGAATCCCCTCTTGGAACTTGGTCTGGGTTAACATTCCCGATCAAAATGCCGATCGAACAACTTCAACCCGATCTTAAGCTGGCCGCGGCGCTTTTCGATAGTCTTGACCGGGCGACTCGGCGCGGCCGTGGCGTGGTGCGCGACAGCTACGGCGCCGGAGAGCAGGCGGCGCACGACATCATGCACGCTGCGGCCGACCGCATCGGCCTGCAGGTATCGATCGATGCCATCGGCAACCTGATGATGACGTTGCCCGGCCGCGATCGGGCCGCGCCGCAAATCATGATCGGCTCGCATCTCGACAGTGTTCTCCAGGGAGGCAACTACGACGGGGCTGCGGGGGTTGTTGCGGGCCTGTGCGTCCTGTCGTCGCTCAAGCAGTCCGGTGCGAAGGCGCCCTGCGACATCACCGTCATGGGCATTCGTGCCGAAGAGTCCGCATGGTTCGACATTGCCTATCTCGGCAGCGGCGGTGCGTTCGGATTGCTCGATCCCGCCTGCCTTTCGATCGCGCGATCGGACAATGGCAAGAGCCTGGAAGCCACGCTGATCGAGCGCGGTTTCGACCCGCAACCGATCAGGGAGCGGCGGCCGCTGCTCGACGCATCGCGAATCCGAGCGTATTTGGAGCTGCACATCGAGCAAGGTCCCACGCTGGTGGCCGAGAAGCTGCCGGCGGCGGTGGTGACCGGTATCCGAGGCTGCAAGCGATTCCGCAACGCCCGCTGCGTGGGCCGATACGGGCATTCCGGTGCGGTCAACCGTCCGCATCGTCATGACGCGGTCGCCGCCACCGTGGCGCTGCTGCACCACATGGAGGACGTCTGGCTGCAGCATGAGAAGTCGGGCGCCGATCTTGTGATCACCTCGGGGGAGCTCTACACCGATCCGGCCATGCATGGACCGAGCAAAATTGCCGGCGAGACCCATTTCGTCATCGACATTCGCAGCGTTTCCGACGCCACGATGGATGCGGTCGCGGCCGAAGCGGTGCGCGCCGCGGCGCGCATCGGCGAGGCCTATCGAGTCGACTTCGACCTGGGCGCGACCAGCGATTCGCCGCCCGCGGTGATGGATGAGCAGCTGCGCGCGGCTCTACGCGCTCTTCTGACGCATCCCTACGAAATGGCGAGCGGCGCCGGCCACGATGCCGCGGTATTTGCAAAAATGGGCATTCCCACGGGTATGATCTTCGTGCGCAATGATCACGGCAGCCACAATCCGGATGAAGCAATGACATTGGACGATTTCGGCGTCGGTGCAGCGGCCCTGCTGGGGCTGCTGTTGGATTTTCCCCTGACATGACCCTCCTGGTCACCGGCGCGACGGGCTTCGTCATGAGTGTGCTCGGCCGGCACTGGCTCGATGCCAATCCGGACGAACGTCTGGTGGTGCTGGATGCCGCGGCGCCCGACGCCGCGGCGCAACGCTACTTCGCCCCCGTGGCGGACCGGCTCGAGGTGGTGGTGGCGGACGTGACCCGCCCCGAGGCCTGGCGGCCGGCGCTCGCCGGCAAGGGCATCACTCATGTCGTCCACGGCGCCACGGTCACGCCGCTGTCGCGCGGCACGCTGTCCGAGGCTAAACGCGAACCGGAAGCGGAGAACCCCGGCCGAATCGTCGACGTCAATGTCATGGGTACCGTGGCCGTGCTCGATTGGGCGCGGGCGATGCCTGGGCTGAGGCGATTCATCTACGTCAGCTCCGGTGCGGTGTACAAGCATCATGGGCCCGATCGTCCGGGCGAACCGTTGCCGGAGGACGGCTATGTGATGCCGCGGCGGCTCTATGGCATATCGAAGCTGGCCTCCGAGCTGATCACAGAACGCTACGGCGATCTGTTCGGCCTATCGACGGCATCGGTGCGTCCTTCGTCGGTGTACGGAACCATGGATCGAGTGACGGCAAGCCGCAATTTCCGACATGTGCCGAATCGCATCGCTCATCTGGCGGTGGACGGCGTGAAGCGAGTGCGGGTCAATACTTTGAGCGCCGTCGGCGACTATGTTCATGCGGAGGACGTGGCGCGCGCCATCGTTGCGCTGCTGAGCGCCCCGGCACTGCGCTACAGCGCCTACAACATCGCCGCGGGGAAAACGGCAAGCGTGGGCGATCTGATCCGCTGGGCCGCAGAGAAGGCGCCTGGATTTCATGCCGAGATCGCTCCCGACAGCGACGCGGATATTCTCCAGGATGCCGCGCTGTCCGACGGCATGTGGGGTGCCTACGATATTTCCCGCATCACGGCCGAAACCGGTTGGCGGCCGCGCCCGGTGCGCGAGGCACTGCACGCCTATATGGACTGGATCGCGGCGGAACGACGCGCCGGCGCTTGACATGAAGCACTCCGAACAGTATCCGCGCGATCTCATCGGTTACGGCTCCCGGCCGCCGAACGTGCGCTGGCCGCACGACGCCCGGATCGCCGTGTCCATTGTGCTGAACTACGAGGAAGGCGGCGAATACTGCGTGCTGCACGGCGACGCACATTCGGAATCGGTATTGACCGACGTCGGCGGCGATCCCAGGCCCAACGCACGAAATCTCAACGTCGAATCGACCTTCGAGTACGGCAGCCGCGTCGGATTTTGGGAAATCATGCGGATCCTGCGCGAGCGCCGCGTGGACGCGACCATCTTCGCTGTCGGCATGGCATTGGAGCGCAATCCCGAAGCCGCCGCGGAGATGGCGGATAGCGGCTTCGAGGTGGCCTGTCACGGGCAGCGCTGGGTCGACTATCAACTCGTCGCCGAAGCGGTGGAACGTGCCGACATGCTGCGCAACATCGAAGTCATAACGCGCCTCATCGGCCGGCGGCCGGTGGGTTGGTATACCGGCCGCCCCAGCGCCAACACGCGCCGGCTCGTGGTCGAGACCGGGGGTTTCCTGTACGACAGCGATGCGTACAACGATGATCTGCCGTACTGGAGCCGCGACACCGCGCGTCCGCACCTCATCGTGCCGTACTGCTTCGACTGCAACGACAGCCGTCTGCAGCGCGGCGGCGACTTCGCCACCGGCGATGATTTCTTTGCCTATTGCCGCGATGCCTTCGACTGGATGTACCGTCTTGGAACCGAGGGGAGGCCGCGCATGATGAGCATCGGCCTGCACGCGCGCATCATCGGCCGTCCCGGTCGCATCGGAGCCTTGGTCCGGCTCCTCGACCACATTCAACGGCATGAGTCTGTCTGGTTCTGCGACCGGCAGAGCCTGGCGCGTCACTGGATTTCTAACTATCCAAAACCATTATGATTTCATATACTTACGGAATATATTAAACGCTGCGTATCATGCCCCCGTCGACGCGCAGCACGCCCCCCGTCATGTAAGCGGCGTGCGGGCTCGCGAGAAAAGCGGCAATCGCAGCGAACTCCGCAGCCTCGCCGTAACGCGCGGCGGGGATTGCCGCCCGCGATTCCTTCTCCACCTGGCGAATGTCGATTCCTTCGCGCGATGCCCGCGCCTGATCCAATTCGGCGACTCGATCCGTCGCGATACGTCCCGGTGCAATGCAATTGACCGTGATGCCTTCGCTCGCCACTTCGCCCGCGAGCGTCTTCGCCCAGCCGACCAGCGCCGCTCGCAGAGCGTTGGAAATGCCCAGATTGGGGATCGGCTGAATCACGCCGGAGGATACGACCGCCAGAATGCGCCCGAATTTGCGCTCACGCATGCCGGGCAATGCGAGGCGGACCAATCGCACCGCGCTCAAGAACATCGCCTCGAATTGCTTGCTCCACACCGAGTCCGGCGTGTCGGCCGCCGGTCCCGGCGGCGGTCCTCCGGTGTTGATCACCAAAATATCCGTCTGCCGGAGCGGCGCGGCGAGAGCCTCGATTGCCGCGGCATCGCTCAGGTCGCAGGTCTTCGCAATGATGGTGCCGCGCCCGTGCGTCGTGCCGGCCACCAGCTCGGCCAGGCGTTGCGGGTTGCGCGCCACCGCAACCACCTCGGCGCCCTCCGCCGCCAACGCGGATGCAATCGCCCGTCCCAGCCCACGCGAGGCGCCGGTGACCAAGGCGCGACGTTTCTCGAGTCCCAAATCCATGCGGCAGTGTACCGCAGGCGGTTCGAGGGCCTAACCGATCAGGGATCTCAATCGCTGAGTACGGGTTCCAGCCGTGGTGTCCGCCGCCCGGCGCAGCAGCTTGTGCGCATCGGCCGCGGGCAGCGCGCGGCTGAACAGAAATCCCTGCGCCTCATGGCAGTCGTGCTCCTGCAGGAACAGCAGTTGCGGAAAGCTCTCGACGCCCTCGGCTGTCACATTGATCCGCATCGAACGCGACATGGCGATGATGGCGGCGGCGATCGCGCGATCGTCGCCCGAGTCGATGAGGCTGGTCATGAACGAGCGGTCGATTTTCAGCCGATCGACCGCAAAATGGCGCAATCGCCCGAAGCTCGAATAGCCCGTTCCGAAATCATCGATGGCCAGCATAACGCCCAGTTCTTTCAGTTGCGCCAGTGCCTGCTCGGCCCACGCCTCGTCCTTCATCACCACCGATTCGGTGATTTCTAGCTCGAGCATCGATGCATCGATGCCGGTTTCCTTGATGATGCCGGCGACCTGCTGCGGAAAATCCTTGAGCACGAATTGCTGACCCGAGACATTCACCGCCATGCGCGCGACGGGCAGTCCTTCGTCGATCCAGGTTTTGGCCTGTGTGCACGCGGTGCGCAGCACCCATTCGCCGATGCTGAGGATGAGTCCCGTCTCCTCGGCCACGGGGATGAACTCCGCGGGCGGTATCACTCCCAGTTCCTCATTGGTCCAACGCAGCAGGGCTTCCATGCCGGATATCCCGCCGGTGCGTACGTCGAACTGCGGCTGGTAGTGCAGGGTGAATTCGCCGCGCTCCAGGGCGCCGCGCAACTTGGCTTCCAATGTGAATCGATGCAACGCCGCGTCGTTCATCGACGCATCGAAAAACGCGAACATGCCCGGACCCTTGCGCTTGGCGAAATACATGGCAAGGTCGGCATTACGCAGCAGGGTGTCCGCCTCGACGCCGTCCGCCGGGTACATGGCGACGCCGACACTCGGCGTGACCACCAGGGTGTGCAATGTCAGGCGCATCGGCTCCTGAAGCTCGGCGATGAGCCGAGCCGCGACCGCCGCCGCGTCATCAGCGCTGCGTATGTTCGGCAGTATCACGATGAACTCATCGCCGCCGAGACGCGCGATGTGACTGGATCGGGAACTGGGCAGCTCGTCCCCCGCGTCATCGGCACGCAACGAGCTGCGCAGGCGCGCGGCGACCAGGCACAACAGCTCATCGCCGACGGCATGTCCCAGCGTGTCGTTCACCCGTTTGAAATTGTCGAGATCGAGGTACAACACCGCCAGCATGCGCTGGTGCTGCTTGGCGGAGCTGAGCGCGCTATTGAGGCGATTGCGCAGCTGTTCCCTGTTCGGCAGCCCCGTCAGCGCATCGAAATACGCCAGCTTCACGATGCGATGTTCCGAACGCCATTTGCTCGCCAGCGAAATCGTCATCTGGCGGATTTCGTGGGGATGAAACGGCTTTTGCAGGTAGGACAGCTTCTCCTCCGGGGGCACCATGCCGCCGATGTCGCGCGGATCGATGTCGGAATAGGCCGTGCACAGGACGATTTCAACGGCAGGATCGAGTTCCCTGATGCGCGCCGCGGCCCAAACGCCGTCCGGTCCCGGCGGCATGCGCATGTCCAGGAATACCACGGCGAAGGGATCGTCGGCGCCGAGCGCATCGCGCACCGCCGCGACCGCCGCCTCCGCTCCCTCGCAGAAAACGGGCGCGAACGTCGTGTCGGCGGATGCGGGATTTTTCGCCATGGGATCCGGCATGCCCTTGCTGAAGAGCCGCTCCCGCAAATTGTGGAATACGGCGGTTTCGCTGCTCATGTCCGCCTCGAGCAGGATCTGCCGGTACGCGTCGCGCACCTCGGCTTCATCGTCGGCGACGAGTACGCGAATCGGCATTTTCTTCGTTTTGGACACGGCAACCTCGACAGCTTCAAGTATTGGATCGATTCCTTCGAACCGGCAACGGCAACATCAAATGCATGGACGCACCCAGACCCGGACCCTCGCTCGCCGCCCAGATACGGCCGCCCAGGGCGCCGATTGCGTTGGCGCACCAATGCAGGCCGATTCCGTAATTGGTCTCGCGGGATTTGGTTGAGAATCCCTTGTCGAATACGCGTTGCAGATTGTCGGCCGCAATCCCCACGCCATCGTCCTTGCAATGCAGGTGCAGCTGCTCGCTGCCGGCGTCGGCGATGATCTCCGCGGCGAAATGCAGCACGCCCTTGTCGCGCCCCGCGTCCCGGACGGCATCGGCCGCATTGATGATCAGGTTCTGCAGAATCAGCCGCAGGACGGTGCGCGCCACCTGCACGGCCCCGACTTTGCGCAGCGACTCATCGGTGTCCACCACCAGCCGCTGGCGGGCCGCATCGGGCACGATCTCCAGCGTTTGCGCGACCAGGTCCGGCAGCCGCACCGACTCGATCACGTGCGCATTGCGGGTGGAGCGCATGAGTTCGCTGAGCGCGGTTTGCACGATGGTCGCCTGGCGCTGCACCACGGCAACGTCGGCGCGCGCGTCCTTGACTGCCGACACCAATTCCCGGCACGCCAGGCGCAGGAATTCTTCCAGATCCGCGCGCCGTTCCGCAGGCGCATGATTTCCCGCCAGCTCCGCCATGGCGAGTTCTGCATCGCCCGCGGGCGCATCGCGCAGCCGGTCGCCGAGTTTCGAGAGCCTGACGCCGAGCGGCGTCATGGCGTTGCCGAGATTGTGCAGGACTCCCTTGGCGAGCTCGGCAAATCCGGCCTGAAACGACTGATCGACGAGTTGCCGGCGTGAGTCCGCCACGCGTTCGACCATGCGGTCGAATTCCCGCGCCAGCCTGGCAATTTCATCCTGTCCCGGAATATTCAGGCGGGCCCCGAAGTCCGTGCCCTCCCCGACCGCGATTGCGCGGCGGGTCACCCGCGCCAGGGGCCGCAGCACGATGCGATTGAGCGCGGCGACCAGCAGCAGCAGCACGGTGACCGCGGCGCCGATCAGGTACAGCGAAGCATAGGTCACGGCACCATGACCGCGCTCGGTGATCCTTCGCGGAACCTCGACGCGCAAGCTCATCAACGGCTTGCCGTACACGTCCGCGAAAGACTTGAATACCTGGGTCGATGCGTCGGTTTCGACGATGGAAGCGTCGGGCGGTTGATCCGGCAGCATCGCAAGGCTCGCCTGCGCCTGCGCGCCGATCATCTGCACTTGCTCCGGCGTCAGCAACCGGCCCAGGAGCACCATGCCCAGGGGCGATCCGCCGCCGCTGCCGTCCAACACCGGCGCGGCCGCGATCATCATCACGCCCTGATTGGTGCGCAGCAAGCCGCGCGCGGTTTTGCCGTCCGCAAGATTCCTGCGCCATGGAAAATCATCCGGCAGTGCCTTGCGCGCCGTCAGATCCAGTTCCAGCGGCTCGCGGCCATCCAAGGTGCGCGCACTGGATGCCACATAGCTGCCGCGTAAATCCACGATCAGCAGCGCGTTCACCTTGAGCTGTTTCATCGCGACCGGCGTGATGTTGGCGGTCACGAACCCCTCATTGCGCGACTGCACGAATTGATACGCGTCCGACCAGTTGCCCCAATCCGCGGCGCTCGATTGCATGTTCTCGAGGGCCGTGTCGAGCGCATAATCGATTCGTTTCATCGACGTTTGTGCGTCTTCTCTTTCGAGTTCCGCAAAGCTCGGCATCAGCACCTGCTTCTGAATCGAGATCTCGAGGACGATCAGGACCGCAAACAGCAGCGCCAATAACGAAATCATTTTGGTGCGGATATTCATCCGCTCCTTCGTAACAGAATTGGCCTTTTGCGGCCGTGCAGTTGTCTTATTTCACGCTTCATGCGCTCCCCGCCGCCTCGGGAATGAGACCTGGATCACGCTTACGGGGCGCGCCGGGCGGGCTCGATTAACTCTGCTTAATTCTCATGGCCGCCCCTCTGGTTGCCGCGTTGCCTCACTCTAGGAGCCGGACATCCGGTCGTACCATCGCTTGGATCAACTTACGGAGCGCGAACCATGTTCAGTGTAAATCGAAAGCATCTTCGCTACGCCGCCGTGCTGGTGGCCCTGGCCGGCCTGGCCGGCACCGCGTCGGCGGAGACGAATTGGCAGAAGAATCATCCGCGTCGCACGCAGGTGAATCATCGTTTGGACAATCAAGACAAGCGCATTCATCAGGACGTGAAGAACGGCACGCTCACCAAGGCGCAGGCTTCGAACCTTCACCACGAAGATCATCAGGTGCGGCAGGAAGAGCGAGACATGGCCAGCCAGAACGGCGGCCATATCACGAAGTCGGAGCAGAGGGTGCTGAACGGCCAGGAAAACAAGATCAGCAGCCAAATTCCGCCGAAGTAATCGCGCGAAATGCAGCTCGAGGGCCACGGGGAAGCGCCATTCAGGCTTCCCCGTGCCCAGCGGCAGGGCCTCAGAAGCGCAGCGACAGGCAGCTCAAGCCGCCGTCCATCTTTCGAAATTCGGACATCTCGAGCGCGACCACGCGGCAGCCGCGTCGCTCGAGCGCGGCTTTCAGTGCCGGATATCCCGCCGCCACGAACACGGCATCGTTCACGCGCACGCAATTCGCCGCATAGGCCTCGGCGGGTGCGACCACGGTCGGGTCGCGCACATTGCCGATTCCCGGCAGTGATTGAAGCTCGTGCTGAACTCCGGCCTGCACCACCCAAAGTGCATCCCCCAGATAGGCGATGCCGCTCTTCAGATGCAGCAGCGCAGGCTTGCCTCTGATGTCCACGATGCTCGAGCCATAACCCAGCCGCTCCAGATGCCGGGCCAATTGCCGCGCGCCCTCGGCGTTGGTGCGCGCCGAGACGCCGATCAGAAAATGCCCATCAACTTCGCAAATATCCCCGCCGTCCAGCGTGCCCGGCGCCTCGATGGCATGCCGCTCAGCGTAGAATTGGCGCAGGCACTCCGCGATGCCGGACACCTCGCCCTCGCGGCTCGGCGCACCCGGACGCGTAAGAATGGCGCCGCGCGCACTGACGATGGCGGTGTCCTCGACGAACGTCCCGTCGGGATAGGCCTCATCCGGCTGGAGTTGCGTGACCTGGATGCCTCGATCGCGAAGCGCCCGCACGTAGGCCGCATGCTGCTCGAGCGCGCGGTCCAGGTCCGGCGGCCCTTCGCCGGCGCTCGACAAGCCGGCGGCGAAGCTGCGGCCGGGCGGACGGACGATGGCGCGGGTGAATTGCACGGCGGCGCTCGAGCCTGTCTCAAGCGGCTTGATTGCGCCCGGACTTCTTGGCGATCTGCAGCTGCTGCTGCGATTTCTGCAACAAGTTCGCGGGACTGTCGGAAGGTTCGGGAACCGCAGCGCACACTCCCACGCTCACACTGATGTAGCGCAGCACCGCCGAACGCGGATGATGGATTCGGAGTTCCCTCACTCGCTCGGCCATTTGCTGGCCGATGCGCATCGCCTGCTCGACGTTGAGGCCCGGGGCAAAGGCAATCAAGCTGCCGCCGTCGATGCGCGCCGCGACATCGCTCGAGCGGCGCAGGCACCCGGACACGACGTGGGCTACGCGGCGTATCGTCGAATCGCCGGCAGCACGGCCAAAGGTGGTGTTGTAAAGGTCCAGGGCATCGATATCGATCGCAAATACCGCGATGCTGCGCTTTTCGCGCTGCGCAACCGACCAATCGCGCTTCAACAACTCTTCGAGATAGGGCAGGGTGAAAAGCCCGGTGAGGCGATCGTCACGGATCGCCACGGCGGTCGGCTGGTGCGCCCCGCTCAATGAATCCCGTGCGAGCTTGGGGTCGATGTGCAGCCGCTCGCCCGCGTCCCGGTGATGGCCGACGTAGTGGGTGACGCGGCCCTCATGGTCGAGCAGCGGCAAAATTGTCATCTCGTTCCAAAATACCCGGCCGTCCTTGCGATAGTTTCGCAGCAGCACCCGGCAGGACTCGCCCAACTTGAGCGCCTCGCGCAACCGGTGCCGGCCATCCTGTTCGCGATCATCCCCCTGCAAGAAGCGTAAATTGCGTCCGACCAGTTCGGCCGCCGAATAACCTGTCAGCGCTTCGAATCCCGGATTGACGTAGACCACCGGACGCTCCGGGTGCTGCGCATCCACGACCGCAACCCCCTCGGGCGAGGTTTCGACCAGGCGGCGGTACATGTCTGCATCAAAGCCCGTCATGGCTGTCCTTCTGTCAACACCAACGGCGGTATGACCGACAGACCGGCTATCTGCGACGCCGTCTCCTGCCAACGCCGATTCCCGTGCAAATCACCCGGCACCTCGCCGCGGGCGCGCATGCGCACCAGCCGAGCCTGCGACGCCGCAGAGCCGACCTCCGTCCCGAGGGCCTGGAGCACCAATTCTACGGAATGTCGATCGTTGCAAATGGGCAGGACGTCGCAACCTGCGGCTAAGCTGAGCTCGGCGCGGGCTACGGCACCGCCGAAAGCGGCGGCACCGGCCATGCTTAGATCGTCCGCGAACACGCACCCGTGAAACCCCATCTCCCCGCGCAGCACCTCGGTTATCCAGCGTTGCGACAGGCTGGCCGGCAGTGAATCGACCGCGGGGAAGACCACGTGGGCCGCCATGATTCCGGCCACATTATTGTCAATCAGCGGCCGATAGGGCCGGATGTCGGCCTCCAGATCGACGAATTCCCGCCTGTCCACCGGCAGGGCAACGTGCGAGTCGGCAATCACGGCTCCGTGGCCCGGAAAATGCTTGGCGACGGCCGGCATCCCCGCCTCGCGCATGCCCGAGAGAGTGGCAACGGCAAGCGCCGCAACCGATTCCGGATCGCTGTGATACGCCCGATCGCCGATGACCTCGCTCACGCCGTAGTCCAAATCGACACAGGGCGCGAAACTGAAATCCACGCCGACCGCACGTAATTCGGCGGCCATCAGCCAACCCACCGACTGCGCGAGCGCAAGGGCCTCGCGCCTATCCTCGTCAAAGCGCCGGCCCAAAAGGCGCATGGCGGGCAGCCGCGTGAATCCCTCGCGAAAGCGCTGTACGCGGCCTCCTTCATGGTCCACTGCGACCAACAGATGCGGCGTGCGCACCGCTCGGATGGCTGCCGTCAATGCAGCAACCTGTGCCGGATTGCGATAGTTGCGGGTGAACAGCAAGACGCTGCCGACGAGCGGGTGCGACAGCAACGCGGCGTCCTCGGCGGTCAATTCGGTGCCGGCGATGTCGACCATCAGCGGTCCCAAACTCATGCGGCAGCCTCGAACACAGCGATCGATTCGACATGCGTCGTATGCGGAAACATATCCATCACCCCTGCGCAGGTCAGCTTGAGTCCCAAGGTGTGGACCAAGATCTCGGCATCCCGCGCCAAACTCCCCGGATGGCAGGAAATATACACGACTCGGCGCGGGCGCCAATGCGCCATCCGCGGCATCAGCAGGGCCGCACCGGCTCGCGGTGGGTCGAGCAGCACCAAATCATATCGCTCGTTCGCCCATGGCCCGAACTGCGCCGGTTCGAATAGATTCTCCACGAAGAACCCTGCATTGCCAATGCCGTTCCCCGCGGCATTGGAGCGTGCCTTGGCAATGAGCGTGGCATCGCCCTCCACCCCCACGGCGCGCAGCGCGCGCCGCGCCAGGGGCAGCGTGAAATTACCCAGGCCGCAGAACAAGTCGAGCACCGAATCACTTTGACCGGGCTGCAGCAGCTCCACGGCCGCAGCCACCATCGACGCATTGATCTCGCGGTTCACCTGAATGAAATCGACCGGGCCGAATTCGATGTGCACGCGTCCGGCATCGACGGCGTAGCGCAGCGGCGTTGCCTGCTCCGCAAGCAACGGCCGTACCGTATCGAGGCCGCCGCGTTGCAGGAATATCTGCACACCGAGTCTCGAGCCGAAGGCCGCGATCTTCTCCAGGTCCGCGGCGCCCGGATCCTCCAGCACGCGCAATGTCAGCGCCGCCGCCGCATCTCCGGCCGCCACCTCGACCTGCGGGATTTTCTCCCGGATGGCCAGGGTCTCGACCATTGCGGCAAGATCGCGCGGCAGGTCCGCCAGCGGCTCGACCAGAACTTCACAGCGCTTGAGGTCTGCGATATACGGTTTTTCGCGTTCGCGAAAGCCGGCCAGTACCCGCCCCTTCTTATGGACGTACTTGACGCCGAGGCGGGCCCGGCGCCGGTAAGCCCACGCGGGTCCCGTCAGCGGCGCCAGCACGCGCTCCGGATGGACGCGGCCGATGCGCTCCAGGCTGTCGAACAGCTGCCGCTCCTTGGCCGCAATTTGCGCCGCCGCCGACAGATGCTGCAGGGAGCATCCGCCGCAGATCCCGAAGTGCGCACAAGCGGGCACCACGCGATCGGGCGAGGGCTTCAAGACTTCGACGAGCCCCGCCTCGTCCAGTTGGCGGCGCCGCTTGATCACCCGAAAGCGCACGCGTTCCCCGGGCAGCGCGCCGTCGATGAAGACGGTCTTGCCGTCGACCCGCGCAACCCCGCGGCCATCGTGGGCCAGATCCACGATATCGGCTTCCTGGATCTCGCCCGGCTTCAACTAGGAGCCTGGGACCACGCGGCCGCAAATTCCTTGAGGTGGGCAGCGTCCGAGTCATTCACTAGTTTGCGCACGCGTGCGACTTCCTGGGCGTGCTCGACCGCGTTCAGATGTCCCCGCAGGAGTTCGAAACGCAGGTAAATCAGGTAGGTGTTGAGCACGTCGGTCTCGCAGTAATCGCGGATGCGCGCGAGGCCCCCCTTGAGGTACGCGCCCCAAACCTCGGAGCCGTGCATGCCGATCTTGCCCGGAAACCCCAGCAGAGTTGCGATGTCGTTCAGGCTGGCGCGCCCCCTCCCCTGGAAGCCCGATAGAATATCCATCAGATCCATGTGCCGCCAATGGAACCGGCTCAGGTAGTTGCTGAATCTGAAGCTATGATCGTTATCGCCCATTTCCCAGTAGCGGGCCGCGGTCACGCTGTGCAGGAGACTGCGGTAGTGCAGCACCGGCAGATCGAATCCGGCGCCGTTCCAGGAAATCAGGTCCGGCGTGTACTTGTCCAAGCCGTCGAAGAATCGCTCGATCAATATCTTCTCCGACGAGGCCTCGTCGCCGAGACTCCACAATTTCAGCGCGTCTCTGGAGCGCATGACGAGGGAAATGGCGACGATTCGATGCTGCTCGTGCGAGAGAAATTCGCTGCCGGTTTCCTGGCGGCGTTTGGTGAACATGATCTGCGCCACCTGCTCGTCGGACAGATCATGCAGGCCGTACAGACGGCGGCCAAGATCCGTATCGGGCACGGTCTCGATATCGAAGACCAGGGTGTTCATGCCGGCACTCGCCGCATGAGCACGGCGACGGCCACCACGAGTCCCGCCTCGTCGGTCAAGGTCACATGACCCTCGCCAATTCCCAAGCCGTCGCGAACCCTGGCGCCGCGTGCCGAATAGACCACCTCCGGCTTGCCCCAGGAGTTCTGCACCACGCCCACGTCGCGTATCCAGACGCCGTGGGCAAATCCGGTGCCCATGCCCTTGACGATCGCTTCCTTGGCGGCAAAACGCATGGCGATGAACCGCACGGGCCGCGCGGTCCGCTCGAACTGCACGCGCTCTTCCGGCATCAGCAGGTGCGAAAGGAAGCGTTCACCGTGTTTCTCGTAGACGCGTTCGATGCGATCGACCTTGAGCACATCGATGCCGATCCCGTAGATCATTCGTCGCTCGCGCTCAAGCTCGTGCCGCGCGCATCAACTCTTTCATGTCGCGCACCGCCTTCGCCAAGCCATCGACAATCGAGCGCGCAATGATCGAGTGGCCGATGTTGAGTTCGACGATTTCCGCAATGGCGGCGATGGGTTCAACGTTGTGGTAATTGAGGCCATGGCCGGCATTGACGATCAGCCCGAGCCGGGCCGCGAATTTGGCGGCGGCGCACAGCCTCTCGAATTCCCGCGCACGCGCCGCTCCCGTCGAATCAGCATAGGCGCCGGTGTGCAATTCGATCACAGGAGCGCCGGCCCGCAGCGACGCCTCGATTTGCGCAGGATCGGGATCGATGAACAACGACGCGCGGATGCCCGCGCCCCCCAGCGCCTTCACGGCGTCGCTGACCCGCGCACTTTGACCCAGGACGTTCAAGCCGCCCTCCGTGGTGACTTCCTGGCGCGATTCCGGCACCAGGCAGCAATCCTGCGGCAACACCGTGAGCGCGATCCGCACCATCTCGTCGGTGACGGCCATCTCCAGGTTCATGCGGGTCTGCAGGGCCTCGCGCATGAGCGTGACATCCCGATCCTGGATGTGCCGCCGGTCCTCCCGCAAGTGCAGGGTGATGCTGTCGGCACCCGCCTCTTCTGCAAGCAAGGCTGCATGGATCGGATCGGGGTAACGGGCGCGGCGCGCCTGGCGCAGGGTCGCCACGTGATCGATATTCACGCCGAGCGCAATGCCTGAATGCAGGTCGCCGCTCATGGAGCCTCCCGGCGCGTGGATTCATCGCGCTGGCGCAGCGCCAGCGCCACCTCGCGCGATTTCAAGGAGCGCCCATCGAGACACACGTCGATGGCCGCGCGCAGGACCCGCTTGGCATCGCGCAGCGAACGCGCATTGTCGAAGCACTCCGCCTGCAGATCCGCCAGGGACTGGCCGTAAACCGCGCCAGGCGCCTCGGCCACGCACAGTTGCGGTCCGCTCTCGGCGGCGAACCGATAGTAGCGGCCCGGTTCCACGGGGACCCCGTCGCCGGTCCGCGCAAGCTCGAGGCCATAGCCCAGGTCGTTCAACAACCGCTTCTCGAAGCGGCGCAGGGTCGGTTCCTCGATCTCCCCCTCGCACAGCGCCTGCACGCAGGCGCCGTAGGAGATGAAGATCTCAGGGTGCGGATCGCAGCGTTCCGTGAGCTTCAGGAGCAGCTCGTTCAAATAGAATCCGCTCATGAGCCGTTCCGGCGAGAGGTTGGTCACCCGGCCGTCGATTTCGGCCGTCACGAGTTGACAGGCTTCCCCCTTGCCCGACCAGGACACGAGCATGCGCTGGAACGGCCGCAGCAATCCCCTCAAGGTGGACTTGGGTCCGTTGGCGCCGCGTGCGAACAGGGTGAGCCGTCCATGATCGCCGGTGAAGACCTCGACGATCCGGCTGGTGTCGCGGTAGGCGTATTGGTGCAGGACGTAGGCCGGCGCCAACCACACCCGCCGGGCGGACGCCCTACCGGAGGGCCTGCCCAAGCTCTTCACAAGGTGTCGTACCCAAACTGACGCAGCGCCATTTCGCTGTCGGCCCAGTTTTCCTTGACCTTGACCCACAATTCCAGATGCACCGAACGCTGCCACAGATCGTTGAGTTCGATGCGGGCGAGGCGGCCGATTTCCTTCAACCGCTCGCCACCCTGGCCGATCACGATGGCCTTTTGCCCGGCCCGCTCAACCCAGATGACGGCATTGATCATGATGCGATTGTGTTCATCCGCAAAGCGTTCGATTTGCACATTGATGCCATAGGGCAATTCCTCGCGCAGCTTCAACGTCAGCTTCTCACGCACGATTTCGGCCGCATGAAACGGCTCATCGCGGTCAGTGACCACATCGGAGGCGAACAGCGGCGGCGACACCGGCAATCTCGAGCCGATGAGATCGACCAGGCGATCAAGATTATCAGACTCCAGCGCCGATACCGGTACGATTCCCGAGGCCGGGATGCGCTCCGTCAGCTCCTCGAGGAAGGGCAGCAGCTGCTCCTTGGGGAAGACGCGGTCAACCTTGTTGACCACCACGAACAAGGGTTGCTTCAAGCCGCGCACGCGCTCCCAAACCCACAGGTCTTCATCGGTGAGCCGCATCGCCTCTATCACGAACAGGATGACATCGGCATCCTGGGAGGAGGAGATGGCCACGCGGTTCATGTATTGATTCATCACGCGGCGCGTCGATTCATGCAGCCCCGGGGTATCGACCAATACCAGCTGAGCATCGGGCCGGTTCACCACGCCCAAAATACGATGGCGCGTGGTTTGCGGCTTGGCCGTGACGATGGACACCTTGCGGCCCACCAAGGCATTCACCAGCGTTGATTTGCCGACATTCGGCCGGCCCACGATGGCCACATGCCCGGCGTGAAACTTCGATTCGCTCATACCGGGTTCAGTATCTCGGGCGGCAGCAGCAGCAGCAGCTTGGCGGCCGCCAATTGCTCCGCGCGGCGGCGGCTGCCGCCCTCGCCCACGGCCGACACGTCGAGAACGGGAACCTCGCAGCTGACGGTGAATGATTGGGAGTGAGGATCGCCGGCCACCGCGGTCAGGGTGTAGACGGGCAACGCGAGGCCGTGCGCCTGCAGGACTTCCTGCAGGCGGGTCTTGGGATCCTTGAGCGCATCCGCCGCCGGCAACTCCAACATCCTGGGTCCCATGATGCGCGCCACCACCGCCGCGGCCGCGTCGAATCCCGAATCCAGAAAAATAGCTCCCAAAATGGCCTCCAATGCATCCGCCAGGATCGATGCCCGGCGATACCCGCCCGACTTCAGCTCGCCGGGCCCCAGCCGCAGGTGCTCGCCCAATTTGAGCTCGCCGGCAATTTGGGCCAGGGTCTCGCCGCTGACCAAGGTTGCCCGGAGCCGCGACAGCGCCCCTTCATCCACCTGGCTGTGCGCATCGTATAGCAAGCGCGCCACAGCGCAATTGAGAATCGAGTCGCCGAGAAATTCCAGCCGCTCATTGTGACCGGCGCCGGCACTGCGGTGAGTCACCGCGGCATAGCACAGCGCCGGTTGCGTGAAGACGTGGCCAAGGGATTGCTCGACCCAGTTCAGGAGTTCATCCGATTTGTGCAGTGGGTTCACTGCACCTTCACGGTCTTGTCGAAATGCACGGACAGCGAGACGTTGGCGATATATGGCACGGAGTCATCGTAGACCGCGTGCAATGTCAGGCCATTGTCATCCTTGGTGATCTCGACATCCTTTTCATCAATCCCCGTGATGTCCTCGATGGCCCAGTGCCGGTCAATGGACTTGCGCACCCCGTCCAGATTCGGGGCTTCGCCCTTGAACTCGGTCGCAGCCGACTCCAAGGTCCGCACGAGCTTCATATAGTTCAAGTACACCGGCACCAGCCGAACGCCGGCGTAACCGATGATTCCGCACAATACGAGTATGCAAAGCAGGCCAATGAAAGTCATGCCCCGCTGATGTCCCATAGATAGCTTCATATCCCGGCCTCCCTAAAAATGGCCTTATTCAATCGTATTCCAGACCCGCCGCCAGAGAGGTCCGTCACGAGTATCGAGATTAAGCCAGATCCGTACCGCTCTCCCCACTAGATTCTGCTCTGGAACGAAGCCCGGCGCCTCGCTATCGTCCAGAAATCGGCTGTCCTTGCTGTTATTGCGATTGTCGCCCATGAAGAAATAGTGGCCGGGCGGCACCACCCATTCCCCGGATTTGGCGCTTCCTGCCGAGAACATGATGCGGTGGCGCTTGTTCCCCAGGGTCTCGAACGCGGTGGGGGCCCCGACGTAGTTCCACATGTCCTGCTTGGGGCCGCTGTAGGCCGGGCCCCGCTCCTGCGGCATGGGCTTGCCGTTCACATAGAGCTGATTGTTCTCGTCCACGCGGACGTGATCCCCGGGGAGGCCGACCAGACGCTTGATGTAGTTGATTTTCGGATTGGGCGGCAGGCGGAAGACGATCACATCGCCCCGCTGCGGGGTCCCTGTCGCGACCAACAGAGTGTTGCTGACCGGCAGGCGCAATCCATAGGAATACTTGCTGACGAAAATGAAATCGCCGTCGTACAGGGTGGGCATCATGGAATCGGACGGGATACGGAAAGGCTCGAACAAAAACGAGCGGATCACCAGCACCAGCACGATGACCGGAAAGAATGAGCGTGCATATTCGACGGCAATGGGCTCGCGCACCCGTTCGGCCGGAGTGCCGGCCGCCGCGGCCGCGAGCCTGCGGCGGCCCGCGAAGAAAGCTTGATCCAACGCCCAAATCAGGCCCGATACGACGCCAACCACCACCAGCATGAGGCTGAAATCCACCGCCTCATAACGAAACAGGCGCCACAGCATCGCCAGCGACAGCACCACCAGCGCATAGCCGGCCATTTTCGGCAGCGGCGGCTCCTCCGCACTCGTGGCGCCGGGATCCCGCTTCGGGCGGTAGAACCAGCCGTCCACCAATATCACCAGCACGCAGACGATGCTTGCGCAAAGCAGAACCATGAAAAGGTTATCGCCATCTTTCACGAAAATCCCCCGATGAAAATCATTTCAATTGGTCTTCTTGCCGACCTGCAGGACGGCCAAGAACGCCTCCTGCGGAATTTCAACCTGCCCCACCTGCTTCATGCGCTTCTTGCCGGCTTTTTGCTTCTCCAGAAGCTTGCGCTTGCGCGTAATGTCGCCGCCGTAGCACTTGGCCAGCACGTTCTTGCGCATTGCCTTGACGCTGGCGCGCGCGATGATGTGGCTGCCGATGGCTGCCTGCACGGCTATATCGAACATTTGCCGCGGGATCAGTTCCTGCATCTTGTCGACCAGTTCCCGGCCGCGGTTGTAGGAATTGTCCCGATGGACGATGAGCGAAAGCGCATCGACCGGATCGCCGTTGATCAGGACGTCGAGCTTGACCAGAGGTGCCGCCTGAAAGTGGCTGAATTCATAGTCGAACGATGCATAGCCGCGGCTCGCCGACTTGAGCCGGTCGAAGAAGTCGAGCACCACCTCGGCCAGGGGCAATTCATACTGCAGCGACACCTGGCTGCCCAGGAACAGCATTTTTTTCTGCACGCCGCGCTTTTCGCTGCACAGGGTCAGCACCGCGCCCACGTGATCCGGAGGCACCAGGATATTGGCGGTGATGATGGGTTCGCGCAGCTCGGCAATGCGGTCCTGGGGCGGCAACTTGGTCGGATTGTCGACATAGATGACCGAGTCGTCCGTGAGCTTGAGTTCATAGATCACGGTCGGCGCGCTGGTGATGAGGTCGAGGTCATACTCGCGTTCGAGACGCTCCTGCACGATGTCCATGTGCAGCAACCCCAGGAAGCCGCAGCGAAACCCAAATCCCAATGCGGTCGAAACCTCGGGTTCGAAATGCAACGCAGAATCATTGAGTTTTAATTTCTTGAGCGCCTCGCGGAACTGCTCATAGTCGTCGGAGCTCACGGGAAACAATCCGGCGAAGACCCGCGGCTGCACCTGCTTGAAACCCTCCAGCGGCGCTTTGGCGGGATTGTTCTCCAGAGTAATGGTGTCGCCGACCGGCGCGCCGTCAATTTCCTTGATGCCGGCGATGACGAATCCTACCTCGCCGGTCAGCAACGATTCCCGGGTCACCGGTTTGGGCGCAAATCGGCCGAGCTTGTCGATCTGGTGGCTGCGGCCCGTGGACATGACGCGAATCTTCGCCCCCGTGTGCAATGCACCATTCATCACGCGCACCAGCGACACCACGCCGACATAGTTGTCGAACCAAGAATCGATGATCAGCGCCTGCAAGGGACCATCCGGCTCACCCTTGGGGGCCGGAATTCGCCTGACCAACTGCTCCAGCAACTCAGGGATGCCCTGGCCGGTCTTGGCGCTGACCAGGGCGGCGTCCTCGGCCGGTATGCCGATGATCTCTTCGATTTCGTGAATGACCTTCGCGGGATCGGCCGACGGCAAATCGATCTTGTTGATGACGGGGAGCACCTCGAGTCCCTGCTCGAGAGCGGTGTAGCAATTGGCGACGCTCTGCGCCTCGACGCCCTGGGCGGCGTCGACCACCAGCAGCGCGCCCTCGCATGCCGCCAACGATCGCGATACCTCGTAGGAGAAATCCACATGACCGGGAGTATCGATGAAATTCAGCTGATATAGCTCGCCGCTGACGGACTTGAACGCAAGCGTGACGCTTTGCGCCTTGATGGTAATGCCCCGTTCACGCTCCAGGTCCATCGAGTCGAGCACTTGGGCCTGCATTTCCCGCGCCTCAAGGCCGCCGCATTCCTGGATGAACCGGTCCGCCAAAGTCGATTTGCCGTGATCAACATGAGCAATGATGGAAAAGTTGCGGATATTCTTCATCGAGGCCTAGGATGGAGCAAACCCGTTATTATACCGGTCGGCGATGGTATGCGAGGGCCTTATGCACTTCCTCGGGATCCAGACGTCCATGACACACCAGTTCCCCGGCGTAGAGCAGCACGGGAATCTTGTGTCCGTAGCGCACTTTGGCAGCCGGGTCGCCATCCACATCGCGCACATCGACGCCGGCCTCGGCGGCGGCGGGCAACGCCGCGAGTTCGCCCAGCATTTCCTCGCACAGGCCGCACCCAGGGCGTGAGTACAGCAGGAATCGCATCCGCTACGGGTGCGGGAGTTCGGAGGCGCTGAAGGATCGGACCGAGTGCGCGATATATTCCACGGTCTCCGCAGGGACCTCGCCCACCGCGGTGACCTGATGCCCCTGTACCACCGTGGAAAACGCGAATCCCGAGCCCACCCGCGCCAGGCCGCGCATTGGTGGCTCGGAGGGGGAACTCAGTGCTGCGTCCGAGGCGGCGCCCGCTCCGCGCGCTTCGACTTGCTGCGCTTCGACGAAGACCGACACCGTGGCCAGCCCGTCGGAATACACCAAATGACTGGCGGGAACGCTCGCGCCGCCGAGGATTTGCGCGCCGGCCACCGTCAAGTGAAATCCGGGCGGCAATTGGCTGGCGCGGTAGGCAGCGAGCGCCGGCGAGGCACTGTCGTGCGAAGGTCCTTGGCGGACCCATCGCATCCCGTCCGTGCGAACCGCGGGGACGAGGTCGCTGTCAGGGATGCTCTCGGGCATGTCCAGGCGCGCGAAGAAGATCTGTTCAATGACCGCGCCGCGCGAATCGCAAAGTTGCGTCTTGAGCGGCATCGCCGTCTTTTCATCGAGCCACAGTCGATAGCCGAAGCGGTATTGATCCTTGGGATTCACCGCAATGACGCGCGCCTCCCGGCCGAGAATGCGCGCGGGCGCCAGTGTTTCGATTCGATAGAACTCATCCACACCCGCGCCGAACTGCGGCAGGGAGCCCAGAAATGGGCCGTGATCCGGCCGCGGCTCAATCAGCACCGTATGCTGGTCGGGCAGATAACAGGTCAGTTCCCCATTGTTGCGCACGAACTCGCGGCCTGAGCCGTCGAGCGACTGCAACCGCTCAGTCACCCGTCCGGCCCGCACCCGGTGCACGATGCGCATGGTTTCCACCCGGCCTTCGCTCAGGTGAAAGAAGGTGCCGTCGTAGTTGCGCGTGGACAGCGCCTGATTCATTTTCTGCAGCCATTCGCGGGGGTCGTCGGCGCCCCGCGATCGCTGCGGCAGCGCGACCAGCAATGACCCAACTATGGCGCAGGAAATCAGCCAGTTGGCCCGACTAAGCGCCAATTGCGTCATGGAGCAACGTGCGCCGCCGCCTGATTGACCGCCGGAGCTTGCTCATCGGCCTCGATCAGCAGGTCCGCCAGCACGCCGCGCTGGTCCAAACCCGAGGAATACCGGCTGTGCGCCAGAACATAGTTGGTCAGGCGTGCCGGCGGCACCCCGGTCGCCACCGCGGGTGAGGCGGCCGGTACGGTGTATGAAATAGGCTCGGGAGTCTTCGGCGCCTCCGGAACGAGGTTGTGTGCCGTGATAGCCCCATTGACCGGGCGCAAGGTCGGCGCGATCGCGCGCTGCTGCAGAGCGAGGACCGCCACCGCGGCGACGCCCGCCGCCACCGCTGCGCCCGCGAACGGCCGCCACCAGTGCGGCGCGGGCGACTCGCGGACCGGCAGCCCCGCCGCAGCGGGTTCTCCGTCTATGGCCAGATTCACGCGGCCGGCAAAATTCTTGGTCAAAAATCCGCGGCTGTTGCCGCGGATCGCCTCGCCGATCAAGGCATAGCGTCCGAAGCTTTCACGCAACTCGCCGTCGCGGGTGAGCCGTTTCAGCAGCAATTCGGTTTCTGAGTCGGGCAATTCCCCGTCAAGGAACGCCGAGACCTGTTCACGGATTTGTTCGCTCATGTGTCCTCAGGCCGGCCAAGGCCGCCGTCGAATATAGGCCGCAGTTTCTTGTCAATCGCCTCGCGTGCGCGAAAGATTCGCGAACGCACGGTTCCCACCGGACAATCCATGGTCTGAGCGATGTCCTCGTAGCTCAACCCTTCCAACTCCCGCAACACGATCGCCGTCCGCAAGTCCTCGGGCAAATTCTCGATCGCCCGGTTCACGGTATCGCGAATTTCATCCGTGAGCAGCAAGCCTTCCGGCGTCTCGGACTCGGCCAGCCGCGCATGCAGATCGTATTGTTCGGGGTCCTGCAAGTCCAGATCGTAATCCATCGGTCGACGTTTGGTGGCAACCAGAGCGTTCTTGGCCGTATTGATCGCAATTCTATACAGCCACGTGTAGAACGCGCTATCGCCGCGAAATGAGTGCAGCGCGCGGAATGCTTTGACGAAAGCCTCCTGTGCGATGTCTTCAGCCTCGGTTGCATCGTGCACGTAACGCATGATCAGCTTCAGCACCTTGTGCTGGTACCGCAGAACCAATAAATCGAACGCCGCGCGCTCGCCGCGCTGGACTCTCTCCACCAGTTTGAGGTCACTCTCCTCGACGCTCATGGGTGATCCCGAACCGGCGAGCTCACAACCCAGCCTGTCGCGATAGACCTTTGCCCAATGGAAAAGTTCGACAATTCCCGGGCCCGACCGGATTTAAACGTGACTTTGCGCACAGGTCTGGATTCTAGCAGCGGCGGACGCTCGGCTACCCAGCGGCCGGCGGGTTTGCATCGGCGATCGAGGCCGCCGTGATTCGTTCGATCAGGGGCGCGAATTGGGCGGGCGGCGGCACCGAGCCGAGACAGTAGCCGTAGAGCACCGGGTCCTGGGTGTCCAGCAGGCGCCTGAATGCCTCCTGTTCCTCATTCGACGCGATGCAGAATCGCTCATCCACATAGCGCGCCAGCAGGACATCGAGTTCCTTCATGCCGCGGCGGCAACGCCAGCGCAGTTTACCGAGTTCCTGGGGTGGGTGGCTCATCAAAGGCGGCGTTGCGCCAGCATCTGTTTGATCTCGCCGATGGCCTTGGCTGGATTGAGATCCTTGGGGCAGGCTTCGGTGCAATTCATGATGGTGTGGCAGCGGTACAGCCGGAACGGATCCTCGAGTTCGTCGAGGCGCTCGCCGGCCGCCTCATCGCGGCTGTCGACGATCCAGCGGTAGGCCGCGAGCAGCGCCGCCGGTCCCAAATAGCGGTCGCTGTTCCACCAATAACTGGGACAGCTGGTCGAGCAGCAGGCGCACAGGATGCAGGCCGAGGGACGGTCCACTTTTTCCTGATCCTCCTTGGACTGCAGGCGCTCGCCGTCGGGCGGCGGCGGTGTTCGGGTCTGCAGCCAGGGTTTGATCGAGGCATACTGAGCGTAGAAATTGGTCAGATCGGGAATCAAATCCTTGATCACCGGCAGATGCGGCAGCGGATAGATCTTGATCTCGTGCTTGCCGTCGGCGCAGGCGCTGACGCAGGCCAGGCCGTTCTTGCCGTCGATGTTCATGGCGCACGAGCCGCAGATGCCCTCGCGGCATGAGCGCCTGAAGCTCAACGTCGGGTCGATCTCATTCTTGATCTTGATCAGTGCGTCCAACACCATCGGGCCGCAGGTATCCATGTCGAGTTCGAAAGCGTCCAGGCGCGGGTTCTCCGTCGAGTCGGGATCGAAGCGGTAGATCTTGAATACACGAACATTCTTGGCGCCCGCGGGGGCTTTGAAGACGCGCCCGTCCTTGCGCACCCTGGAATTGGCGGGAAGCCGGAAATCAGCCATCAAATGCTCCTGTCTGCCATGGCATCAATAGGTCCGCGCCTTCGGAGGAATCGATTCGACATCGTCGGTCAGGGTATTGAGATGCACCGGGCGATAATCAAGACGTGTCGAACCGCCGGCATCCACCCAACACAGCGTGTGTTTCATCCAGTTTTGATCGTCGCGGTTCGGAAAATCCTCGCGCGCCTGCGCTCCTCTGCTCTCCTTGCGGTTCTCGGCTGAATGCATGGTGGCGACAGCCTGCCCCAGAAGATTGTCGAGTTCCAAGGTTTCGATGAGATCGGTGTTCCAGACCAAGGATCGATCCGTGACCTGCACATCGGCAAAGGAGGCGAACACTTCCGCGAGCCGGCGCTTGCCGCCGTTCAAGGATTCACCGGTGCGAAATACTGCCGCATCGCTCTGCATGACGCGCTGCATCTCCAGGCGGATGTCCGCCGTGCGCCGCGACCCCTTGGCCCGCCGAAACTTGTCCAGGCGCGCGATCGTGGTTTCCCCGGCATCGGCCTTTAAGGGTCGGTGGGCCGCGCCCGGTTTCACTGCTCGCGAGCAGTGGCGCGCCGCTTCGCGGCCGAACACGACCAGATCGAGCAATGAGTTGGACCCGAGGCGGTTGGCGCCGTGCACCGACACGCAGGCCGCCTCGCCGACCGCCATGAGGCCCGCAACGACGCTCTCGCTGCCGTTCGCACGGGTGATTGCCTCGCCATGCACATTGCACGGGATGCCGCCCATGTTGTAGTGCACCGTGGGCAGCACGGGAATGGGTTCCTTGTTGACATCCACTCCGGCAAATATTCTCGCCGTCTCGGCGATGCCGGGGAGCCGCTCCTTGATGACAGCGGGGCCCAGGTGCTCCAGGTGCAAATCAATATGATCTTTCAATGCGCCGACTCCGCGGCCCTCGCGAATCTCGACGGTCATGGCGCGGCTGACCACATCGCGGGACGCCAGATCCTTGGCATTCGGTGCGTAGCGCTCCATGAAGCGTTCACCGGCGGCGTTCGTCAAATATCCGCCTTCGCCGCGCGAACCCTCGGTGATCAGACAGCCCGCGCCGTAGATGCCGGTCGGGTGGAACTGCACGAATTCCATGTCCTGCAGGGGCAGGCCCGCACGCAGCGCCATGCCGCCGCCGTCGCCGGTGCAGGTGTGGGCCGACGTGCATGAGAACCACGCGCGTCCATAGCCCCCGGTTGCCACGATCACCCTATGGGCGCGAAATCGATGCAAGGTCCCGTCGGACATGTCGAGAGCGATCACGCCGCGGCACTCGCCGTTTTCCATGATGAGATCGAGCGCGAAATACTCGATGAAGAAATTCGCTTCGTGCTTGAGCGATTGCTGATACAGGGTGTGCAGCATGGCGTGGCCGGTGCGGTCGGCGGCGGCGCAGGTGCGCTGCGCGATGCCCTTGCCGAAATGCGTGGTCATGCCGCCGAAGGGGCGCTGATAGATGCGGCCATCCTCGGTGCGCGAGAACGGCACCCCGTAATGCTCCAACTCGATGACCGCGGCGGGCGCCTCCTTGCACATGAATTCGATCGCGTCCTGATCGCCGAGCCAGTCCGAGCCCTTGACGGTGTCGTACATATGCCATCGCCAATCATCGGCGCCCATGTTGCCGAGGGCGGCGGAGATGCCGCCCTGAGCTGCAACGGTGTGGCTGCGGGTGGGAAACACCTTGGTGAGGCAGGCGGTCGCGAGTCCGGCCTCGGCCAAGCCGAAGGTGGCGCGCAACCCCGCGCCGCCGGCGCCGACCACCACCACATCGTAGGTATGGTCGATCAGTTTGTATTCGCTCATGTCTTCAAGATCTCAGCACGACGCGCAGGATCGCAAATATCCCCGAGCCGCAGACGAGCACGTACAGAAACCTCAGCGTCAGCAGGGTCAGCACCTTCATGCCGGCGGAATGCACATAGTCCTCGACCACCACGGTGGTGCCCAGGTAGGAATGGTAGGTCGATACGGCCAGCAGCAGCACGGCCAGGAATCCGCTCGTGGGAAGCGACAGCCACACTTTCACCGTTCCGTAGTCAAGGTCCGGCAACAGCAGCAATGACAATAGAAACCACAGGGTCAGCGGAACCAGCGCCACGGCACTCACCCGCTGAGCCCACCAATGCCCGGTGCCGTCCTTCGCCGAACCCGTTCCCAGCACCCTTCCCAAGGGAGTGCGCAGGCTCATGGCGTGAAGTGCCGGATCAGCGACCAAACGGCCAGGGTCAGCGCCAGCGAACCCAGCACCACAAACCAGCCGCTCGCATGTCTCTGGGTGCGCTCGAAGCCGTAGCCCGCGTCCCAGAACAGATGACGTACGCCGTTCAAGAGATGATATGAAAAAGCAAAGGTCCAGCCGATCAGGCACACAAGCCCCACGGGGCTTGCGAACCGCTTGGCGGCCGCGGCGTAGGATTGCTCGCCGCCGGCCACCGACACCAGCCAATAGGTCAAGGCCAGGAGCCCCATGGCGAGCGCGACGCCCGTCAGACGATGCAGGATCGACAGGCTATTGCCGATTTGCCATCGATAGATGAATACATGCGGTGAAAGCGGTCGGTCGTGTGCGGGGGATCGGGGCATGGTCAAAAATCGATGCAACGGCCGCGCAGTTCCCAGTCGCCGAAGCGCGTCGGCTCCGGCCCCTCGCGCCCGCCCAATTCTCGCGGCCGGGGGCCGCCGACTGCGGCGGTATTGGGGAGATCTCCCGCGGCGGGTTCAGTCGGCTCCATTTTCGGGGCCTGGTCTTCGAAATTCGACTTCACAAGTGAAAGTTTGCCAGAAAATGGAGCAGCGAAGTACCCTCAAGTGTATGACCACCGCCTCGGAACCCCAATCGGGCCGGCTGCCGCACCTGGGAATTTTGCGATTCACCGGGCCCGACGCCCTGAGTTTTCTGCAAGGCCAGGTATCCAACGACACCCGGCGGCTGAGCACGGGCAATCCGCTCTTGGCCGCGTACTCCACTCCTCAGGGACGCGTATTGACGGTGATGCACTTGCTGCCGCATTCCAGCGGCGTCGCGGCCATTCTGCCGCGCGAACTCATTGCGCCGACATTGGAGCGGCTGCGCAAGTTCGTGTTTCGCGCCAAGGTGCAAATGGAGGACACCGGCGACTCGCTGCAGGTGTCGGGACAGCATGGGGCAGAGGCTCTGCGCTCCGCCCGAATCGCCGTTCCACACGGTGAACCAGGCTACCTCGAATCCGAAGGCATCGGCGTGGCGGCGGTCAGGCCGGGCACCGAGCGCTACTGGGTCATCGCAGCCGGCGACAAGCTAAGGGAGCACCGGCTCGCGGGCGACCCGCAGTCTGCCGATCGAATCGAGCGTGACTGGCGGCTCGCCGATATTCGCGACGGCTTGCCGCAAATATATCCGGGCACGCACGAAGCCTTCGTCGCGCAAATGCTCAATCTCGATCTCCTGGACGGCATCAGCTTCAGCAAAGGTTGCTACACCGGCCAGGAAATCATCGCGCGCACTCAGCACCTCGGCCGCATCAAACGGCGCCTGTACCGATTGCACCTGCCCGATGGTGTTTGGACCGCGGGTCAGGCGCTGCGCCTCCGCGACGGCCGCTCGGGCCGTTTGGTGGAGGCGGTTCAAACCGGCGACGGCTTCGAGGCCCTGGCTGTGCTCAATGTACGCGCGGATGCGGCTGCGAACGACCCGGCGTCCACCGTCGAGGCTGAGTCCGCTCCGACCGCCGCAATCGCCGCGACGCAGCTGCCCCTGCCCTACGCGCTCTAGAGATCGACGATCTCGACGGCATCGGCGTGCATCGCTTCGCCGAAAAAAGTTCCGCCGACCCGCGCGAATCGAGCGGCACCGTCGGTGGCCAGCCAGGTGATCGCACCGCGCACGCCCGGCGCGGCGGCCGGGGGCTCAAACTGCTTCAACGCCGCGGCGGCCGTCGTAGCCGCGGAATCGACGATATTCACGTTCGGCGGCAGCGCGGCACCAATGGCGGCCGCGAGCACCGGGAAATGCGTGCAACCGAGCACCAAGGTGTCCGGTGCGTCAGCCTTGTCAAAAATTCTATCGAGATAGCGATGCGCCACGGCCTCCGCGATGGGGCCTTCGGTCCAGCCCTCCTCCGCCATGGACACGAACAAGGAACACGCTTGGGAAGTGACCCGCGCCCCCGGGCTCAGGCGCTCGATGGCGGTCCGATAGGCGCCGCCGTTGACCGTGCCTTCGGTCGCGATGACTGCAATGTGCCGGGATGCCGATGCGGCCACCGCGGCGGCCGCGCCGGGCTCGATCACGCCGATGACGGGCAGCATCGGATGGTGCAGCCGCAACGCGTCCAGCGCCGATGCCGACGCCGTGTTGCAAGCAACGACCAAGCCGCGGATGCCGCGCTCGACCAGCGCGTCCGCACACTGCAGGGAATAGCGCACCACCGTTTCCGCGCTCTTGGTGCCGTAGGGAAGGCGCGCGGTGTCTCCCAGATAGATGAAGTTCGCCGCGGGCATCGCCCCGCGCAGAGCCCGCAACACCGTCAGCCCACCGACGCCCGAATCGAAGACACCGATCGGGATGCCGGCCGTCAAGACTCGGGCCGCATGTGCGGGAACAGCAGAACGTCGCGAATGGAGGGCGAATTCGTATACAGCATGACCAGCCGGTCGACCCCCAGGCCGAGTCCGGCCGCGGGTGGCATGCCGTATTCCAGCGCCCGCACATAGTCGGCGTCGTAATACATGGCCTCCTCGTCGCCCGCGTCCTTGCGCTGCACCTGATCCTTGAAGCGCTGCGCCTGGTCCTCGGCGTCATTCAGCTCGGAGAATCCGTTGGCGAGCTCGCGGCCGCCGACGAAGAATTCCCACCGGTCCGTGATGAAGGAATCCGCGTCATTACGCCGAGACAACGGCGAGACTTCCGCGGGATAAGCGTAGGCGAAGGTGGGCTGCACCAGGGTGTGTTCGCCGGTTCTCTCGAATATTTCGATTTGCAGTTTTCCCGGGCCGTCGCCGCTCTTGTAGGGGATTTTCATGTGATCGCAGACCCGGCGCAGATAGGCCGTGTCGCGCAGCGACATGGGGTCCAGATCGGCGTTGTTCTCGAGAATGATGTCTTCGATGCTCTTGCGGGCGAAGCTTTGCGACAAATCGATCTCGGTGCCCTGGTACACGAGCTTGCGCGAGCCGACCAGGGTGTCGGCGAGGCCCTGGAAGAGCGTTTCGATCATCTCCATGAGATCGGTATAGTCTGCATAGGCCTGATACAGCTCGAGCATCGTGAACTCGGGGTTATGCTGCGTGGACACCCCTTCATTGCGGAAGTTTCTGTTGATCTCGTAGACGCGCTCGAACCCGCCGACCGTGAGCCGCTTCAGATACAGCTCCGGGGCAATCCGCAAATACATGTCCGCGTCGAGGGCATTGTGGTGCGTCTTGAAGGGCCGCGCGGCGGCGCCGCCGGGGATGGGATGCAGCATTGGCGTCTCGACCTCGAGAAAGCCGCGCGCATCGAGAAAGGCGCGCAGGTAGCGCACGATTCTCGAACGCGTCTCGAATACCCGGCGGCTGTCCTCGTTCATGATCAAATCGACATAGCGGCGCCGATAGCGCATTTCGGTGTCGGCGATTCCATGCCATTTATCGGGCAGCGGCCGCAGCGACTTGGTCAGCAATGCCAACCGCTCCACCCGCAACGACAACTCGCCGGTTTTGGTGCGGAACAGAGTGCCCTCGGCGCCCACCACGTCGCCGACGTCCCAGCCCTTGAATTCGTCGTAGACCCCGCCGAGCGCAGACTGCTGCAGGAAAATTTGAATTGCGCCGCTCGAATCCTCGAGTTTCGCGAAGCTTGCCTTGCCCATCACCCGCTTGGCGCGCATCCTCCCCGCCATCCGGACGCGAACGGCCGCCGCATCGAGAGCCTCGGCGCTCTTCCCGCCATATGCCCCGAGCACATCCCCGGCCAGGGCATCGCGGCGAAAATCATTCGGGAAGGCGATTCCCCGTTCGCGCAACCTGGCCAATTTTGCGCGCCGCTCGGCGATCAAATGATTCTCGTCGTCCTCGCTCATCTCTTAAAGACCCTGCTTTAAACTGGCTTGCATGAATTCATCGAGCGCCCCGTCGAGCACGGCCGTGGTGTTGCCGATTTCGATGCCGGTGCGCAAATCCTTGATCCGCGATTGATCCAACACGTAGCTGCGGATCTGATTGCCCCAGCTTACGTCGGATTTCGAGTCCTCGAGCACTTTTGCGGCGGCATTTCGCTTGTTGAACTCGAGCTCGTACAGCTTGGCTTTGAGCATTTTCATGGCGGTGGAGCGGTTTTTGTGCTGGCTGCGTTCGCCTTGGCAGGCGACCACGATGCCGCTCGGCACATGGGTGATGCGCACCGCGGACTCGGTCTTGTTGACGTGCTGTCCGCCGGCTCCGCTGGACCGGTAGACGTCGGTGCGCAAGTCGGCGGGATTGATTTCGATGTCGATGTCGTCGTCCACCTCCGGCGAGACGAAAACGGAGGCGAACGAGGTGTGCCGCCGGTTGCCGGAATCGAACGGAGACTTGCGAACCAGCCGGTGCACGCCGGTCTCGGTGCGCAGCCAACCGTAGGCGTAGGGTCCCGTCATGCTGATGGTCGCACCCTTGATGCCCGCCACTTCGCCCGCGCTTTGATCGATGACTTCGGTCTTGATGCCATGTGCATCGGCCCATTTCAGATACATGCGCAGCAGCATGGCGGCCCAATCCTGCGCTTCGGTGCCGCCCGCCCCGGCCTGAATGTCCAGGAACGCGTTGTGCGAGTCCATCTTGCCCGGAAACATGCGCTGGAACTCGAGTTGCTCGACCTCGAGGCTCAGGCGATTGACGTCGGCCTCGATGTCGGCGGCCGCCTGCACATCCGACTCGTCCGCGACCAGATCGAGGAGTTCCGCCGCATCGCCCAACGAGCGCTTGAGGCGGTCCAAGCCGCCGACCACCTGCTCGAGTTTGGCGCGCTCCTTGCCGAGTTCCTGGGCGCGGTCCGGATTGCTCCAGATGCCGGGCTGCTCGAGCTCGCGCTCTACCTCCTGCAGGCGCTCATGCTTGTTATCGTAATCAAAGATACCTCCTCAAAGAGTCGGTGCGCTCCTCGAGATCTTTGATGAACCGTTTGATTTGATTGAGTTCCATGCCACGGATACTAGCATAGGAGCGGCGCGGCGGCGCCCGTCGGTCAGGGGGTGAGCTTGCGCTCACCCCCCTCTCACATCACCGACGCCGCTGCAAGAAATGCCTGGCGGGCGCGAAAGTCAGAACTTCGCCGTGAATGCCACGAACAGCGTGCGGCCGAAAATGTCGTAGACGCTGTAGGTGTTGGCCGCACCGCCGGCGACCAGATTCGAGTCGATCAGGGGCGGATCCTTGTCGAGAACGTTATTGGCGCCGGCGCGCAGCTGCAGCACCTTGTTGACGTTCCACGTGGCTTCGAGGTCGATGTAGTTGTACGCCGGAATTTTCGCGTTGTAGAAGTCGTACGCGCCCCAGGTCGTGTAGTGCAGGGTCGGATCGTCGGTATTTTGATCCTGTGACGCCGAGCCGATATAGCGCCAGGTGAGCGAGCCCGACACGTTCCAGGGTGTGTCCCAGGTGGTGCGGAAAATATGGTGCCAGTGTGGATTGACCGTCTGGCAGGTCAAGCCGAAGAGCCCCGCGCAATCGTAGGTGTGCGCTCCGGGTATGGGTTGCGTCGTGTTCTCCAGCAGGTAGCTGCCGTTCATCGTGAACGATATCCCGCCGAAGCCGGGCGGCAGATCTAGGTGATAGCCAAGTTGCAGATCGATGCCCGCGTTGACCGCGGTGCCCAGGTTGTACTCTTTTTGAATGACGTAGCCGCCGCCGGCATTGCTGTTGCCGGTCAAACTGCCCGTGGTGGGCTGGCGCACGATCTGGCTGCAATAGGTCGGGTCGCCGGTATTGGCGCAATTCGACAAAATCACGAAGTACGGGTACACGCCCACCTCATCCTTCACGCTGATGTGGTAGTAATCGATGCTGCCGGTGAAATGCGGCAGGAAACCCGGTGCAAAGTTGAGTCCGATGGTGTAGGTGTCGGCGGTCTCCGGCTTCAAATCCACATTGCCGCTGGTCTGCTGCGACAATTGATTGGCCACGCCCTGCGGAATCGATGCGTTGTTGTATTGGTCGGCGGTCACATGGGTACGTTCGCACTGGATAAGCGTGTAGATGATGGGCGGCGCGCATGGGTCGTTGCCGACCGTAGCCAGCCCGACGATGGGCGGTGTGTAAAGTTCTGCGACGCTGGGTGCGCGGACGGCGCGGTCGTAGGACAGGCGGAACCGATAATCCTCGATCGGCGCGTACTGCACCTCGAACTTGTAGGTATTGGTCACTCCGGCGGTCGTGTAGTCGGAGCGACGGTAGCCGGTGTCGAACAGCAGTTCCTTGGCGCCCGGCCTGTCCTGGATCAGCGGCGCGCGCACCTCGATGAACTCTTCGCTGACCGCGATGCTGTTGTCGATCGGCGCCACGGCGCTGCCGAATCCGGATAACAAGCCGCTCTCCTGGGCCGAATCCGGCTGCAGGAATTCGTGATCGTTGCGGTGCTCGTAGCCGACGTTCACCGCGACCCCCTCCCTCGCGAGCGGCGAGGTGATGCCGTAGTCGCCGAGCTTGCCGGTGACGTCGGCATGCAGCGTTCGCAAGGTGGAGGCGCCCTGCGCAGTGCCGATCTGATAGAGGTAGTTGAGCTGAGCCTGGGTTACGCCGCCGTCGGAGAAGATGTTGTACGGCACGCAACCGATGGCGCCGCTGATGCACTTGGGGCTCGCCGCCGTGCCGGTCACCTGAAGGGCGTCGGTGATGCCGGCGTAGCTGAGGTATTTCTGATTCGAGTCGGTGAACTTCGTGTAGTAGTACTGGCCGTAGACGTCATAAGTCCAGGCGCCCGCGAAATCGCCCGTGGCGCCGAAGACCGCGCGGTAGTTGGTATGTTCGTAGTCCGCGAAGCGATCGCCGCCTTCGATGTTGCGGCGTCCGATTCTCACCTTGGCGCTCGCGGAGCCCGGGTTCGCGGTATCGGCTGCGATCTGCGCCGGGGTGCACAGGATCGCTTGCTGCTGCGCGCTCAACAGGGGATTGCTGCAATTGACGTAGTAGTCCCCGGCCCCGGTCGGATCCAGCGGATTGCTGTCCTTGAACAGCGCCGCCGGCGCGGTGCTCTGGTGCGACTTGTCATCCATGAAAAAGAATTCCGCGTAGGGCTTGAAGGCGGGATCGATCTCTTGATGCGCCATGAACGCGGCGTTGTAGCGATCATCTTCGCGGGTCATGGAAATGAAGCCCTGCGAGTTGTACGCCGCGGGCGGGGTGGTCTCGACCGAGCCCTGCGGCACGAAGCTATGGCCAAAGACGCTGTAAACATTGCCCTTGTTGGCCCCGAGTGCCGGTTCGAACCAATTCGAATTCGACGAACCGCCGCAGGTAATGCCATTGATGTTGCCGTTGGCGTCGCCCGTCGGAAACGTCTGGCAGGCACCGTAATCGCGCTGACTGCTCTCGACCGGATCGGCGTGCCGATAGCTCAGGTAGGCCGTGATATTGCCCTTGCCGTCCGCGAAATTCGTGCCCATCAGCATATCGAACGTGCGGTTGCGTCCGTCCTTGGCCGTGCCCGCCGGCGGGGTGGTGCCGAAATCCGAGACCAAGCCCTGCATGAAGCTGTTGCCATTATCGTGGTAATTCATGCCCCACTGGCCGTCGATCTGAAAGCCCTCGAAGTTCTTCTTCATGATGAAGTTGACCACGCCGGCGATGGCGTCCGAGCCATAGGCCGCGGAGGCACCGCCGGTGACGACTTCGACCCGCTCCACCAATCCCGCCGGAATCTGGTCAAGGTCGGGGGCCGGCTCCGCGATCGCCGTGTTCGGCGAACCCACGCCCAATCTGCGCCCGTCGATCAGCACCAAGGTGCGGGCCGGGCCGAGGCCCCGTAAATCCGCGGTGGCAACGCCGCCCGCGGTCGTCAAACCCGACGTGCCATTGCCGAGATCCTGGCCCAGATCGTTGGTGAAGTTCTGCGGCAGCTGGTTGATGATGTCGGTGATATCGGTCTTGCCCGACACCTGCATGGATTGCGACGAGATGACCTGTATGGGGCTCGTGCTCACTGCATTCGGCGAGGCGATGCGCGAACCCGTGACGATGATCTCCTGCAGCGGCTCCGCCGTCGCCGCGACGGCAGGGGCCGGCTGCTGCGCCTGAGCGGGTATGGCGGTCACGGCGAGCGCCGCGGCCAAAACCAAGCACTTGTTCAAGACCTGCACAAATCGGTACATGCAATTTCTCCCTGGGCGGCTGTTTCATTGCGCCGCTCCGTTGCGCTCTCGCGACATTTATCCGTCTGTCGATTTCATCCCTGCCGCGCGTGAAGTCGGCATTGGTGCGAAGATAAACTCCGCCCGAAAGTGCCGAGAAAGAATGTGAAAAAACGGTTGCGAGACGTGATGAATTTGTCCGCGACGGGGACGAACATGCGCGGTCCGCTGCAACGACCGATGCTCCGCCGCAGCGAGGCGCGAGGGACGACTCCGATGCAATCGTCGACCTGCTGTTGCGGATTGAGCGCGCGTTTCCGTGGCGCCGCATCGTGGACCGGGGCTTGAGGGACGAATACGTCGATAGCGGGGACGAACTCGTTTACCACGGGTGGACGCAGCATTGCGCCCGGGTTGTCATGGATGCAACGCGAGCTCGCAGCATGGAGATCCAACGTTGATGCCAACGCTTCTCGTCGGTGAGCGTGAACGCCGGCTATATCCATTGGATCCGGAAAAAATCGACTACATCGAGTCGGACGGCAACTATGTGTCGATCCGCAGCGCCAATACCGCGTACATCAGCCGCGATACGATCAAGCGTCTGGCGGACGAATTGGCGCCTCACGGCTTCATCCGCATCGAACGTTCCCTGCTGGTGAACATCCGTGCCGTGCTGTACGCCGAGACCATCGGCCGCGGCAGATTCGCGTTCACCCTGTCGTCGGGCGCTTGCCTGCAATCGAGCTCGAGCTACCGCGAGGCGATCCTGCGCGCGCTGCCGCTTGCCTCCTCTCTCAACCGCCGCTCGCCGCACTGAGGTTTTCCGCCGCGCGACGAGGCGCGCTGCTAGATTCCTCGCATGAGATTGGCCGATCGAATTGCGCAGTGCCGTTCGCCGATAATGAGCGCGGCCCGGACAGGCGCGGCGCGCTGATCCATTCGTCCCTGAGCGGCCGCTGCGGACTGATCAGAACGTTTTGGAGCCGCGGCGAGTCCGACCTCGATCTGCTCGCGAGCAGCCGCCGGATGCAGCGTCATCCCGGACCCTGTGCGTCACCGACTCGGCCAACCGCAATACAGATGTGTTGCGAAGATGCTTTCGCTTTCGATTCGAACGCAGCTGGGCCGACTATTATCGGCGCGCAATGCTGACGTCCGATCAGGAGGAGCGCCTCGGACGCCACGCGCTCGGCACCATCGCCGCGGATGTCCCCCTGCTGTTGGCGTTCTTTCTGCTGCTGTCGACGCGCGCCGGACTGCCGCGCCGCACCCCGGCGCTTGAACGCCTGAATCGAGCGCGGGCGCGCGTGGGAAAGGCGCCGTTGCTCGATCACATCGAAGTGCTCTCGCCGATACTGCGCGAATCAACCGCCGCCGCCCGGGGCGGAATCTCCGTGAGGCGGATGCCGCGGCTGCATCACGTGCGTGGACACCTGGTGCGTCGCGGCAGTCAGTTGTTTTGGCGCGTTCCGCACCTTCGGGGCAACGCCCGATCGGGAGTCATTCGCGCCCGCACCGTTACGTGGACGATCGGACAGGATCCAAGTGCTGGCAATTCAATTGCACGCGCTCAACCCCACGGTACTCATTGATTTCGAGCCTATAGGCGAGATGAACTCGGGCACCGTTGCGCAACTGCGGGTGCTCCGCGGCGCCGCCGACGTAGCCGAATGCGATCGCGTCGATCGAGTCGCGGCGGTCGCCGGGCTCCGTCCCGCCGGACGCGGCGAGTTGCATTTTCAGATGACGGCCGCCGACGATGCGTGCATCGACGATCTGAAAATCTCCGTCGAACACCGGCTCCGGAAAACCCTGCCCCCACGGTCCGGCGCCGCGCAACACGCGGGCCGTGTCGAGCGAAAGTTCGCCCGCGGTCAGCGCGCCGTCCGAGTGAATCACGCCTTGCAGCGACTCACAGTCGGTGCGTGCGGCGATTTCGGCGGCAAACGCGATCCTGAACGGCGCGAGATTCGCCTCGGACATGCTCATGCCCGCCGCCATGGCGTGACCGCCGAACTTGTCGATGAGGCCCGGATGCCGTGTCGCGATGCTGTCGAGCGCGTCGCGAATGTTCACTCCGGATATCGAGCGGGCGGAACCGCGCAGCGAACCGTCCTCGGCGCGCGCGAAGGCGATGACCGGGCGGTTCCAGCGCTCTTTGATCCTGCCGGCGACCAGACCCACCACACCTTGGTGCCAGCTCTCATCGAACAAGCACAGCCCGAGTGCCTCGCCGCCCTCGTCGTCGAAGCGCACGCCGGCGGCGATGTCGATCGCCTCGAGCTGCATGCGTTGTTCGATTTCGCGCCTCTCCTCATTGAGCTTGTCGAGCATGGACGCAAGACGCGCTGCCTCCGCGGGTTGATCGGCGAGGAGACAGGCTATGCCCACACTCATGTCCGTGAGCCGTCCCGCGGCGTTCAAGCGCGGCGCCACGGCGAAGCCCAAATCCGCCGCCGTGATCTGCTCGATGCGCCGGCCCGCCGCGTCGAGCAACGCGCGAATACCGGGGACGCAGCGCCCGGCGCGGATGCGCCGCAAGCCCTGCGACACCAATACGCGATTGTTGTGGTCGAGCGGTACCACGTCGGCGACCGTGCCGAGTGCTACCAGGTCGAGCAGCTCCGCGACGCGAAACTCCACTGCGCCCAGACTCTTTGCGAGCGCGGCGATGACATAGAACGCGACACCGACCCCGGCGAGCGCGGCGCTCGCGAATCGCGCGTCGGCGAGATTCGGATTGACGATGACCTCGGCGCGCGGCAGCACGGCGCCGGGCAGGTGATGGTCCGTCACCAGCACAGGTATGCCCAGCTGACGCGCCGACTCCACGCCTGCCACGCTCGACACACCGTTGTCGACCGTGACTATCAACGAGGGCCCGCGGGTTGCCGCCAGTGCCACGATTTCCGGGGTGAGCCCGTAGCCGAAGCGAAATCGATTGGGTACCAGAAAATCAACATGCGCAAAATTGAGAGCGCGCAGGCTGCGCACCATCAATGCCGTGCTGGTGGCGCCATCCGCGTCGAAATCTCCGATCACGAGCACCCGTCCCGCCGCTCGATGCGCGGTCAGCAGCCGAGCCGCCGCGTCGACGCCGTCCAGAGAACCGACCGGCAACAGCCGTTCCAGCGACAAATCCAAATCTGCCGCGGAGCAAAGCCCGCGCGCCGCATACACCCGCCGCAGAACGGGATGCATTTGCGGCGCAAAGTCGGATGCTGCGGGGGCCGCCGGCCGCCGGCGTATCTGCGGGGACATCACAAGAAGAACTCCCACCATGGCCGGCTACGGCGCCAGAATCGCCGGATCCCGCCCCGGCTGACGCTGAAACGCCGATCGCCCGCCGATATCAGGATGTGCGCGATGCGGCCCGCCCGCAGGTCCCTGACAGAGGGCTCGAGCCAGCCCGATTCGATCTCGCCCCACTCCGCTGCGCCCGGTTCCGCGGCGATCACCGCCACCCCCGGGTCCGCTCCGCGTTGCCCCCGCATGCCGAACGCCCCGAAAAAAGGCTCAGAACCTGTCATCCAACCCACCAGCGGCGGCAGCGACGCCACCACCGGGCCACCGCCCCACAGCCAAAGGCCGCTTAACGTGGGCTCAGCCTCGGCGCTGCGGCGTCGATTGACGTCATGTTCGAACAACCACATCTCGATTTCACTCATGAGCCGCCGCAGGCTCGGCGCTGCGGGACCGGCGGGCAGATGACTTTCGATGGGTCTATCAAGGATGTCCTCAGGATCGTGGGTAACCGCCTGCAACGGCTGATCGGCGACGCAATATAAAGCGCCGCCACGGCCGCTCAGCAAGCGAATGCCGGCGTCGTGCCACACCCGATTGAAGTCGCCGGCCAGAGCCTCGGCCTCCGCAGGGTGCAGGGACAGGATACCGTCGGCCGGCAGGCGCACATTGTTGATTTCAGCCAGATAGTGAACCGGCGTTGCCACCCACACCGAGGCGCCGTGGACAACCCCCTGATCGGCGAGCAGCGCCGTCGCCGCCACGCCCGGCATGGGGGCGCTCGGCGGAGCAACGATCTGAAAGGCGTCGGCGCGCCAATCGGCGACGTTTGTGCAGAAGTCGGCGCGCGCCAACAACTGTTCCAGCAGCCGGGAGCGCCGGCGGTGGCGGGCGTCGCGCCGGGTCAGGCGGAAGTAATGGGATGAACGCGGGGGCGACATTTTCAGTATCTTAAGCCCATGCGCTTTACCCAAGACTCCGCTGCCTCAGCCAATCTCGTCCGTGGTTACGGGAATGGTGAGCTTCGCATCAATGACGACGTTTATCGCAGTGCCATCATCGTCAGTGCCTCGAGAGTGCGGCCGGCGCCCGACATCAGCAGCGTGGAGGATCTCGCTCACCTCGATCCATCGCGCATTCTCGAGTTCGATCCTGAACTCATTCTAGTGGGCACGGGGCAGCGCCAAATATTTCCGGCTGCTGCCTTTCGCGCACACTACTTGAGTGCGGGAATCGGCATCGAAGTCATGGATACGGGTGCCGCCTGCCGCACCTTCAACGTGCTCGTGGCGGAGCAACGCCCGGTGGTGGCGCTGCTGATGCTGTGAGGGTCGGCAGAATAAAATGGCAGGGCGCTTACGAATTACACGATCAATGTGATGTCGAGAATTATCTTTCTTCTTATTGATCTTATTGGTTTTCTTATCCCTCAGACACCGTGTAACCTTTCAGCGCCCCGCAAATGGACTTTCCCGATCGGCGCACAGTAAAACACACGCCATAGGCGCTCGCAAGCTTCTACACCGCCGCTTTTTCTTCCCAATAAATGCTTTCCAAATCAACATTTTACATATTCTTTAGGGGAATCACTTCAACTTGGGAAGGAATGATCGCGCATCGACCGGCCGACCATTCTGCCGTATCTCGAAGTACAGCACCGGTGATTGTGGGCTGCCCTCTCCCATATGCGCAATCACTTGTCCCGTCCCCACATCCTGGCCGTCGTGCACCAGCAATTCGCGATTGTGAGCATAGGCGGACAGCAAACCGTCCGCATGCTTGATGATGATTAGATTGCCGTAGCCTCGCAGGCCGCTCCCCTTGTAGACCACGCGGCCCGAACAGGCTGCGCGCACGTCCTGGCCTAAGTGCCCCGCCAGGAGAATGCCGCCGCCGGGCACCGGCCGCGGCGCACCGATCCGGTCCGTCGGCCACACCCACTTCGATGCTGCTGCCGCTGGAATTCCGACCTCCGCGGGCACACTGACAGCCGGTGCCGGTAGCAGCGCCGGCGGCGTCACCTGCACCGCCACCGGCGGCGCTTGCATTCCCGGGGGCGGCGCCTGCGCCGCCGGCAACGGACGCGGCTTACCGACCCGCGGGGCATCCGCGGCCGACGGCGATCCGGCGCTTCGAGCAGGCGTGGTCGGCGGCGCGGCGGCGGGCGGCGAAGGCTCGGGTGGTGGCGGGAGCGCCCTGCCCGGCCCCAGCACCAAAGCCTGGCCTACCGCGATGCGAAAATCACCGCCGATGTTGTTCCATCGAGCCAGATCGCGATAGTCGAGATCATGGCGCCACGCAATACTGTAAAGAGTGTCCCCGGGACGCACGATGTAGGATTCGGGTCTATCGGCGGC
The DNA here is from genome assembly GCA_963811115.1 of uncultured Gammaproteobacteria bacterium. Lineage (GTDB taxonomy): Bacteria > Pseudomonadota > Gammaproteobacteria > Steroidobacterales > Steroidobacteraceae > Bog-1198. The sequence goes on along the minus strand of CAWEQB010000010.1, from coordinate 456,449 downwards.
GGTATCGGCACACCCGCCGAGGAGCAGGCAGCACATCCCAAGAGCGCATATCGAGCGCGCGACGCGCAACGCTACCGCTGCAATCCCGATAGCAAGGGGACGAAGCTCACGGGTCCGAGCGACCGGCGCTCGATTCGCGCCTCACCCTTGGTGTAGAGATACAACTCCTGGCGACCGTCCGGCCCGACGGGCGCGACCAAGCGGCCGCCGACACTCAGTTGCTCGAACAGCGCGGGCGGCACGGCGTGCGGCGCAGCGGTCAGCAGTATTCCATCGTAGGGGGCGCGCGCCGCCCAACCTATATTGCCGTCGTCGTGACGGAAACTCACATTGCGAATGCGCAGCTCCCGCAACGTGCGCCGCGCGCGCCCGACGAGGCTGGCAATTCGCTCGATGGTATAAATCTTCTCCACCAACGGCGAGAGCACGGCGGTCTGATAACCACAGCCCGTGCCGATCTCCAAGACCGTGCGCGTCTCTCCGGCCGCGATCAGCGCTTCGGTCATGCGCGCGACCACGTAGGGCTGTGAAATGGTTTGGCCGAAGCCGATCGGGAGCGCCGTGTCTTCGTAGGCGCGGCTCGCAAGCGCCTCGTCCATGAACAAATGCCGCGGGACATTGCGGATCTGATCGAGCACGCGAGGATCCACAATCCCCTGTTCCTGAAGGCGCTGCACGAGCCGCTCTCGCGTGCGCGCCGAGGTCATGCCGATTCCGCTGAGCCGCGGGCCTTCCATAAAACTACTCAAGCTTGAGCCACTTCTGCAGTTCGGGCAGCGCCGAATGTCGCGTCAAATCGATTTGCAGCGGCGTAATGGAGGCAAAGCCCTCCGCCACCGCGTGGAAATCCGTACCGGGTCCGGCATCCTGACCGGCGCCCGCATTGCCCACCCAATATACATTGCGGCCGCGTGGATCCTTTGCCTTGACGATGGGCTTGCTGCGATGGCGGCTGCCGAGCCGGGTCGCCTTGATGCCGCGCAATTGCCCGTCGGGCAGATCGGGTACATTCACGTTGAGGATCACCGGCCCCGCGTCCGCCCCCTGCAGCCGTTCCTGCGACATGCGGCGCACCAACTGCGCCGCCACCTGCGCCGCGGAGGCAAAATTGCGCGGACTGCCCGGCTCGACGCACAGCGACACCGCAACCGCGGACAAGCCGAGAAATCGGCCCTCCACGGCGGCCGCTACCGTGCCCGAATACAAGGTGTCGTCGCCGAGATTGGCACCATCATTGACCCCCGACACGACGATGTCGTGCTCGAAATCGAACAAGCCGGAAATTGCCAGATGCACACAGTCGGTCGGCGTGCCGTTGACATAGTAGGCATCGGCATCAAAACGCGCCGCGCGCACCGGTACATCGAGGGTCAGCGAATTGCTCGCGCCGCTGCGATTGCGGTCGGGCGCCACGATGGTGACCTCGCCCAGGGGCCTAATCGCTGCCGCGAGCGCAGTCAAGCCCTCGGCGCGGTAACCGTCGTCATTCGAAAGAAGGATTTTCACAAGATCTAACGGATAGGCTCCTAGCTCACGGGTGTCGCCGTGCGGACTATACTGTAACCCTGGAAACCCCGATAGCCGATCGAGTCCGCGAATCATGGCCAAGCAACGCTCCTCCGGCGGCGACGACGACGACGACACCGCCGCCGATGCGCAAGCATTTCGCGCGGCTGTGCGCGACGTCACGCCCTTGGCGCAGACACCCTCGGCCGCAGGGCTCGCGAAACCGAAGACACGTCAGCGTTTGCGCAAGGCCGCCGCCGCCGGCGCCGCCGCCGCGAGAATCTCGACGAAGCCATGCCGCTGATCGGCGAAGCCGCACTGCACGGAACCGTCGCGGCGGAGGCCGCCGTCACGGGCGATGAGGCCCTGTCCTTCCAGCGCGCGGGTGTGCGCATGCAAACGGTGCGCCGGTTGCGCCGCGGCCTGTACCCCATCGAGGATGAATTGGATCTTCACGGACTCAGTCAATCGGCGGCGCGGCAGCAACTCGCCGATTTCATTGCGCAGAGCCGCGATGCCGGTCGCCGTTGCGTGAGAATCGTTCACGGCAAGGGCTACCGCTCGGGCGCGCGCGGCCCGGTGCTCAAGGCTGCGGTGAACCTCTGGCTGCGGCGTCATCTGGACGTCATGGCCTTCGTGTCCGCGCGCGGCATCGACGGCGGCTCCGGCGCCGTGTACGTTTTGCTCCGGGCCTAGCTGTTCACTGCCAGACCAACCATTCTATGAGGTCGACGATGCATCTGAAACCACTCTGGGTTGGCGCCCTCTGCATGACGGTCGCCATTGTCGCCGGATCGTTTGCGGCCGAGCCTGACGCGGCTCCCGCAGCTCCCGCACCTCCCACGGCCCCCTCAGCCCCGGCATTCGATTTGTTCACCGCCGGCGAAGCAGCAGCGTGGAACAGCGTCCAGCCCAAGGCACCCAATGACTTCAGCACCCGCGATTTGCGCGATGAAAGCGGAACGCCGACCTGTCGCTCCACACCCAACAACGACGCGGACAATCCGCAGATCAGGATCCTCGCGCCGCCGCTGGGGAAAGCCCTGACATCGCCGCTCGACATCGACCTTCAGTTCGTTCCGACCGGCAGCACGCCCATCCGGCCGGATACTTTCCGCATCTGCTATGTCGGCTTCATCACCATGGACATCACCAAGCGCATCACCGACCGGATCGCGGTTTCGCAGAAGGGCTTGCGCGTGTCCGGCGCGCAGGTGCCCCAGGGCCACCACCGCCTGCTGATGATCATCGCCGACGAAAGAGGCCGGCTGGGCCGGCGCGAAGCGGTGTTCGACATCTATTGAGTACGCTTCAGTACGTCCCTCACCCTGGTCCTGTTGCCCGGACTCGACGGCACCGGCAAATTGTTTGCCGCGTTCGCCGAGGCCCTGCCGCCGAATATCCCGTCCCTGATCGTGTCCTACCCTACGGATCAGGTTCTGGGCTACGACGAACTCGAAGCGCGGGTGCTGGCTGCGCTGCCGAGCGCGCGCCGCCGGGTCTCGCGGGCCTGATCCTCTGCGTATCGTTCGCCAAGAATCCGTTTCCGTGGGCGGCCTGGGTGGGGCCCTTGGCCACCTACCTGCCGCTGCGCTCCTTGCCGCGATGGCTGCGGGCGCCATTGATGTGGGGTTCCGTGTCGCCGCGCTGTTGGCCGTGGATGAGACCTCTGCGCTGCGCCGCGTCCGGCTGCCCGCGCTGGTGCTCGCGGCGGCCGTGATCGAGTTCATGCGGCAAATCGCTTTTCAGTCCTGGTCCGCATCGAGTTCCGCGGCACCCTGAAATTCGCAAATCTCGCGCAGCACCGAGGTGGCGAATTGTCCCCGTCCCAGCGAGAAGCTCAAGGTCAGCGTATTGACGTCGCGCTCCGCCGCCAGCTCGCGCACGGCGCAGCGCAGCGCGCGTCTCTCCTGCGACAATCCTTCGGCGGCCAACAAGCCGGTGACCGCCGCAAGCTCGCTCGACACCGCGAGCTCGTGCTGCAACGCATAGCCGGCACTTGCCGGTTGTCCGCGGCCCCACAGGGGTCCGGAAGCGTGAATATCGAACTCAGCGAGGCGACGGCGCAGCTCATCGTCGACAGCGGTGACGGAAAAGTGGCTGCCGCTGCCGTCGAGACTGGCCAGATCCCCGGGCGCGAGTTGCGACCAATCACCCGCTTCCACGCGCCGGGCAAGCACCGCATTGAACACCAGGGACCTTGCCGCCGACAGCGTGAAGCTGCGCTCGGCGCGGCCTCGCGGTGCAACTGCGTTTTGCAACCAGGCGGCGATTCGATCGAGGTTGTAGCCTTCGCGCCCGAATCGCTGCGGCCCGAAATAATTGGGGACTCCGTGCGCCCGCAGAGCCTCGAGCTTGGAGTCCAGTTGTTCCCGCGACCACGTGACATCGCGCAGGCGGATCCGAAAACGGTTGCCCGCCAGCGCACCAATCTTGAGTTTGCGTAAATTGGCGTGCACTTCGAGCACCTTGAATTCATTGGTGCGTACGCCGGTCCAGAAATCAGCCGTCTTGCCGGCGGCCGGAGCGCTGAACCACTGCACCGCGACCGCCTGCCGATCCTTGAGTCCCGCGTAGCCGATGTCGCCGGCGGGAACACCGGCCAGACGGGCGATTTCCGCCGCCACCCAGCGAGTGTTGGCGGTGCGTTTTTCCACCCGCAGCAGCCAGTGCGGTCCGTTGCCCGACGGCTCGAAGGACAGCCGTTCTTCGACGTGAAAATCCTCGGGTGCCGATTTGAACGTGGCCGGCGGCAAAGGGCTGCCGTGCGCCCTCGGCGGCTGCAGCGCAGATCGATTCCACGCCTCGGCTCGCCTGCCGTGCATTCCCTGAATCCTCAGGGCCCGAGCAGCACGGACGCGAGCGCCGCCAGCCCTTCGCCGCGGCCGATGAATCCCAGGCGCTCGGTGGTCGTGGCCTTGATATTGATACGCTCCGCCGCGGTGCCAAGATCGGCCGAGAGATTGGCCGCCATCGCAGCGCGATGCGCGGCAATGCGCGGGGCCTCGGCCAGCACCGTGATGTCGGCATTGACCAACTTCAGTCCGGCCGCCTGCATGCGGGCCGCCACCACACGCAGGAACACACGGCTGTCCGCGCCGCGATACCGTGGATCGCTGTCGGGAAAATGCCGGCCTATATCACCGTCGCCGAGTGCTCCGAGCACCGCATCGCACAGCGCGTGAATGACCACGTCGCCATCCGAGTGCGCCACCACCCCCTGCGGATGCGCGATGCGCACTCCGCCCAACATGACGTGGTCGCCCTCGCCGAAGGCGTGGACGTCGAAACCCTGTCCGACTCGCATCGGTCTCTCCTCGGTCATTGTCAGTATTTTGGCGGCCGTGGCCAAATCTTCGGCGCGCGTCACCTTAATGTTGAATGGCGACCCCTGCACGAGGGTGGGGTGCAACCCCAGGCGTTCGACGGCCTGCGCCTCATCGGTTACCGTGAGGCCGGCGAGCGCCGCTTCCTTCAGCGCATGGCGCAGCTCTGCAAAGGCAAAAACCTGCGGCGTCAGCGCCCGCCACAAACCGGCACGATCCACCGTAATGACGTGATCTCCCAGCTCGCGCTTGACCGTGTCGACGACGGGGGCTGCGAGCACGGCACCGCTTCGGGAGCCGCCAGCCTCGGCTCCGGATCCGGCATCGAGCGCATTGAGCAAGGCGCGAAGATCTGCGCCAGTCAGGCAAGGGCGCGCTGCATCGTGAACCAGAATCCAATCATTCGCGGTGGCCCGGTCCGCCAGGAACTCGAGACCGTTGGCCACCGTGTCCTGCCGATTGGCGCCGCCGGTGGTGATTTGAAGTTTGGGTGAGGCGAGTCTCGGCGCGAGCTTCGCCCAGTGGGCATCGTCCGCTGCAAGACCCAACACCACCGCATGCACCCGCGGCTCCGCCAGCAAGGCCTTCAGCGACCATTCCAGCACGGTGGCGCCGAGCAGTGGCGCATATTGCTTGGGAGCGGCCGAGGGAGCCGATGCGGAGAAGCGGGCACCGCGGCCCGCCGCGGGAACGATGGCCCAGACGCGACGCGCTGCTTGAGCCGGCTTCACTGCGCGCGAGCGGTGACGGCGGTCGCAGGCGCGGCGGGGGCAGGCGTTGCCGCCGTCACGACTTGGTAGAAGGTCTCGCTATTGCCAACCATGCCGAGTTCGCTGCGGGCACGCTCTTCGAGCGCGGTCAGACCGCCTCTCAAATCAGTCACTTCCGCAACCAATTGGCGATTGCGCTCAGCCTGCTCGCGGTTGGCGGAGGCTTGCGTCTCGACCGCAGCCTGAAGGCGCGACACTTCGCGCATTCCCTGGTCGGAGAGCCATAGCCGATATTGCAGCAAGACCAAGGCAAGACCTAAGACCGCAACGAAAATCCTCATGGGGACAGGAGCTTAGCATGAACTCTTAAGAGATTGGTACCGATAAAGCGGAAGCCCCTGCATAGGCCGCCTTGCCTTTGAGTTCCCCCTCGATCCGCAGCAACTGGTTGTACTTGGCGATGCGGTCCGATCGCGACATGGAACCGGTCTTGATCTGGGTGGCGGTGGTCCCCGCCGCGATATCCGCAATGGTGGAATCCTCCGTTTCGCCGGAACGGTGCGACACGACGGCGGCGTACTTCGCCTGGTGCGCCATGTCGATGGCCGCGAGCGTCTCCGTCAATGTGCCGATTTGATTCGGCTTGATGAGAATTGCATTGGCGATTTTTTTCGCGATGCCCTCGGCAAAAATCTTGGTGTTGGTGACGAACAAATCATCGCCCACCAGCTGCAGCTTGGCGCCCAATTTCTTGGTGAGAATCGACCAGCCGTCCCAATCGCCCTCGCTCATCCCGTCCTCGATGGTCACGATCGGGTACTTCGCCGCAAGGCCCGCGAGGTAGTCCGCGAACTCCGTGGAATTGAACTTGCGTTTCTCCGATTCCAACTCGTACACGCCGTCCTTGAAGAACTCCGTGCTCGCCACATCCAGCCCGAGATAAATGTCCCTGCCCGCCTTGTACCCGGCTTTGTCGATGGCTTCCAAAATGGTGCTGAGCGCAGCTTCGTTCGACGGCAGGTCGGGTGCGAAGCCGCCTTCGTCGCCGACCGCGGTATTGAGCCCCTTGGAGTGCAGCACCTTCTTGAGCGTGTGGAACACCTCGGCGCCGTAGCGCACCGCTTCCGAGAAAGACGGTGCGCCGATGGGCAGAATCATGAACTCCTGGATGTCGACGCTGTTGTCGGCGTGCGCGCCGCCGTTGATGATGTTCATCATGGGCACGGGCAGCGTCACATCGCCGGCGCCTCCCAGGTGCCGATACAGCGGCAGACCGTTGTCGCGCGCAGCCGCGTGCGCGGCAGCCAGTGATACCGCCAGCATGGCATTCGCGCCCAGATTGGATTTGAAATCGGTGCCGTCGGCCTTCAGCAAGCGGGCGTCGAGACCGCGTTGATCCTGGGCGTTGAATCCAACCAGCAAATCGCGCAGCGGGCCGTTGACGTGCGCCACCGCCTTCAGCACGCCTTTGCCGCCGTAGCGCTTCGCATCGCCGTCGCGCAATTCCACCGCCTCGCGCGAACCGGTGGAGGCGCCGGAGGGCACCGCTGCGCGGCCGACGATGCCTGAATGCAGCACCACATCCGCTTCGACAGTGGGATTTCCGCGGGAATCGATGATTTCACGGCCGCGGATATCGACGATTCGACTCATAACAAGGATTCCTCGAAGGGTTGCTTCTTGACTGCGACATCCAGTTCTTTGAGCGTGGTCAGGAGCGATGCCATGCGATTGAGGGGCCATGCATTCGGTCCGTCCGACAACGCCTTCGCCGGATCGGGATGCGTTTCCATGAAAATTCCCGCCACCCCGGCGGCCATCGCGGCGCGCGCCAGGACCGGCACATGCTCGCGCTGCCCGCCGGAGGACTGGCCCTGGCCTCCGGGCAGCTGCACCGAATGGGTGGCGTCGAACACCACCGGACATCCCGTGCTGCGCATGATGGCGAGCGATCGCATGTCTGAGACCAAATTGTTGTAGCCGAACGAGAAGCCTCGTTCGCAGACCATGATCTGTGAATTGCCGGTGGAGCGCGCCTTGTCGACCACGTTTTGCATCTCCCAGGGCGACAGGAATTGTCCCTTCTTGATGTTCACGGGCTTGCCCTGCGAGGACACGCTGACGATGAAATTGGTCTGCCGGCACAAGAATGCCGGGGTCTGCAGCACATCCACCACCGCGGCCACGTCGGCGAGCGGCGTGTCCTCGTGCACGTCGGTCAACACCGGAACCTTGAACTGCTCGCGCACCCCCGACAGGGTCTTGAGGCCGGCATCGATTCCGGGACCGCGAAAGCTCGAGCGCGATGAGCGGTTGGCCTTGTCGAACGACGCCTTGAAGATGAACGGAATTCCAAGCTTGCCGGTGATCTCCTTCAGCCGTCCCGCGATATCCTGCACCAGGGCATCGCTTTCGATGACGCAGGGGCCCGCGATGAGAAAAAACGGTCGATCAGAGCCGACCTCGAAGGAGGCCAATTTCATGCGGTCGCGCGCCCGGGCTGCAGCGCGGCGCGGTAGGCGCGCGCGGCACGCACGAATCCCGTGAATAGCGGATGGCCGTCGCGCGGAGTCGAGGTGAATTCGGGGTGAAACTGGCTGGCCACGAACCAGGGATGCGAGCGCAGTTCGATGAACTCCACCAGGCCATCCGCCGAGAATCCGGAAAAGCTCAGGCCCGCCGCGGTCAGTTCCTCGAGATAGTGATTATTGAACTCATAGCGGTGGCGATGGCGCTCGAAGATTGATGACTTGCCGTAGATTGCGTGCGCCAGCGAGCCGGGCACGAGCCTCGCCTCCTGCGCGCCGAGGCGCATGCTGCCGCCCAGGTCGGACTTCTCGTCGCGCACCTGCTGGCCGCGCTCCAAATCCTGCCATTCGGTGATCAACGCGATCACCGGATGATTGGTGGCGCGGTCGAACTCGGTGCTGTTCGCGCCTTTCAGCGCCAGCACGTTGCGCGCGTATTCGATGATCGCCAGCTGCATCCCCAGGCAGATGCCGAGATAGGGAATACGGTTCTCGCGCGCAAAACGGATGGCCTGAATCTTGCCCTCGATGCCGCGGTCGCCGAATCCGCCGGGCACCAATATGGCGTCCATGTTTTGCAGGGCCGCAGGGCCCATGCGCTCGATGTCCTGCGACTCGAAGTAGTGAATGTTGACGCGGGTGCGCGTCTTGATGCCGCCATGCATCAGCGACTCGTTCAGCGAAATGTAAGAATCGCGGATCTGCACGTACTTGCCGACCATGCCGATGTCGACCACCGCTTCCGGGCTCTGCTTGGCGGCGACCACCGCCCGCCACTCCGGCAGATCCGTCGGCGGCGCATTCAGCCGCAGCTTGTCGACCACGATGTCGTCCAGACCCTCCTCGTGCAGCAGCATCGGAATCTTATAGATGTCGTCGGCATCCACTCCGGAAATCACCGCGCGCTCCTCGACATTGGTGAACAGCGCGATCTTGCGGCGCTGCTCATCGGGAAGCGAATGCACGCAGCGACACAACAGAATATCGGGCTGAATGCCGATGCCGCGCAGCTCCTTGACCGAATGTTGGGTGGGTTTGGTCTTGATCTCCCCGGAGCCGCCGACGATGGGCACCAGGGTCAGGTGCATGTACAGCACTTGATTGCGGCCGAGTTCCACTCCCATCTGGCGAATCGCCTCCAGAAACGGCAGTGATTCGATGTCGCCCACCGTGCCGCCGATTTCCACCATGCACACGTCGGCGTCGCCGGCCCCCATGCGCACCCGGTACTTGATTTCATCAGTGATGTGAGGGATTACCTGCACGGTGGCGCCCAGATAGTCGCCGCGCCGCTCCTTGGCGATGACCCGCTCGTAAATTCGCCCGGTGGTGAAGTTGCTGTTGCGACCCGTGGTCATGCGCACGAAGCGCTCGTAGTGCCCGAGATCCAGATCGGTCTCGGTACCGTCGGCGGTGACAAACACCTCGCCGTGCTGGAACGGGCTCATGGTGCCGGGATCCACGTTGATGTAGGGATCCAATTTCACCATGCTGATCTTGAGCCCGCGCGCCTCGAGAATGGCTCCCAGGGATGCCGATGCAATGCCCTTGCCCAGCGAGGAAACGACACCGCCGGTGACGAATACGAATCGAGTCATGATGGGCACCGCCGAAAAAGTTAAGCCTCGCGCGCCATTCTGCGCGCGGGTTCAAACAAAGCCTGTTGGGAACAATGAGAATTCGACGGGAATTCAGGTTAGCAGATCACGGGGCTTGCGGCAATCGAGATAGGCTTATGGTCTCCCCTAAACAATGACCGGCGCGTTCTCCCAGCGAATCGACAAACCCGGCGCGCCTTCGGCCGCGCAGCGGCTCGCTTCCTGCCACAAATCGGCGACCGCAATCAGAGCCTCGTCCGCGAACACCAACGGCAGCGCATCGCGCATCCACGGCAATACGCCCTGCGCTTGACATAGGTGCTGCACTGTTTGCGTTTTCGCGTGGGCGAAGGGCCGGATGGTTTCGCCGCCGCCGCGCCGCCGCACGGTCAGGGACCCAGGCAGTTGCCTGGGATCAAGGCCGCCGATTTGCGCGGTCCAGCGCAAGCTCCCCAATTGCGGCCCCAGGTCGAGGTGCGCGTCGGCATCCACCCGCCAGCGCCGCGCGCCGTCGAGTTGCGGCGGCTCGGCCGCGGTGATGAATATCCGCTGCCGGTAGCGCCGCAGAGCGCAATGGCCCCAGGGAATCGCCGGCATGTGATCGTCCTGAGCATCGAGTATTTGCCGCAGGGCCTCGGTCAAGCGTGCGGTCGGCGGCGGCTCCACTCCCGATTCGCACAGCCAGTAACGCAGCACATTGATGCGCTCGACCGGCATCAGCGCGCGCAGCCCCGTCACCGACAGCGCGTCGCCGTCGCGCAGCCGGCCGACTTGTCCCGCGGCCGCGGCATCCAACATCTCCTGCGCCTCTGCCGCATGGCGGGCCGTGCGCGTCAGCGCTGCGGCGGATCCCGGCCAGCGCGCCTCGATCAGCGGCCAGACCTGGCGGCGCAAGTAGCTGCGGTCAAAACGCAGGTCCTGATTCATGGGATCGAGCACCGCGGTGCTTTGCGCGCGCGCCGCCAATGCCAGCAGCGCCGCCTGCGGCACCTCCAGCAGCGGACGCAAATGCCAACCCCTGCCCAACGGCCGGCACGGCGGCATGGCCGACAGGCCTTTGACGCCTGCGCCGCGCAAGGCCTGCAGCAGGAAGGTTTCCGCCTGATCCTCGGCGTGATGCGCCGTCAACAGGCATTCGCCGGGCCGCAACTCGGCCGCGAGCGCCGCATAGCGAGCCTCGCGCGCCGCCGCCTCGAGCGAGGCGCCGGGCGGCGCCTCGACGGCGACGGTAATGACGGTCAAGGGAATCTGCAATGCCCCACACAGGGCCGCGCAGGCTTCGCGAAACGAGGCAGCGGCGGCCTGCATGCCATGATCGACATGTACCGCGCGCAAAGAGAGGCCGCGCGGCGCATCGCGCAAGCCGGCCGCGGCCATCAATAGTCCGGCCGAGTCCGCGCCGCCGCTCAACGCGATCACCCACCCGGTGGCGCCTTCCGGAGTGTGGATGTCGAGGACCGCGCGCAGCGCTGCCGCGGAATAGCTACGCGTCGTGGAAGGCACCGAAGCCGCGCAGGCGCGCCTGCCGCGCGTCGAGCAATTGCGTCACCGGTTGATTACCGAGTTCAGCCAGATGCTTGATCATGCTTTGCTTGACGGTTTCGGCCATCGCCTGCGGCTCGCGGTGTGCGCCGCCGTGGGGCTCCTTCAGCACCTCGTCGACCAGACCCAGTTTCTTGAGGCGGTCCGCGGTGCCGCCCATGGCGTCGGCGGCAATTTCCTTTTTCTCGGTGCTCTTCCACAAAATGGAAGCGCAGCTCTCGGGAGAGATGACCGAGTAGGTGCTGAATTGCAGCATGACCAGCCGGTCGCAAACACCGATGGCGAGCGCGCCGCCCGAACCCCCTTCACCGATCACGACGCTCAATACCGGTGCGGCCAGGTTGGACATCTCGAAGAGATTGCGCGCAATGGCCTCGCTCTGGCCCCGCTCCTCCGAGCCGATGCCGGGGTATGCGCCCGGCGTGTCGATCAGGGTCACCACCGGAATACGGAACCGCTCGGCCATGCGCATCAGGCGCAGAGCCTTGCGGTAACCCTCGGGCTTGGGCATGCCATAGTTGCGCCGAACTCTCTCCTTGGTGTCGCGGCCCTTCTGATGGCCGATCAGCATCACCGGCATGCCTTCGAGCCGCGCCAGGCCGCCGACGATGGCCAGATCATCGCTGTACATGCGATCGCCGTGCAGCTCATGCCAGTCGGTGAAGATCATGGAGACATAGTCGAGCGTATAAGGGCGCTGAGGATGACGCGCCAACTGCGTGATTTGCCAGGGCGAGAGGTTGGCAAAAATGCTGTTGGTCAGCGCCCGGCTCTTCGATTGCAGCCGCTTGATTTCTTCCGTGATGTTGACGCTCGAGTCCTGCCCGAGGAATTTCAGCTCCTCGATCTTCGCCTCGAGCTCCGCAATCGGCTGCTCGAACTCCAGAAAATTCATTGCCATAAAGATGTTTCCTCGCCGCGAACATCATTTCGCTGACCATACACTAAATACCAACCGTCGCGGCCCACCAAGTCCGTTAGTTTATCGAGCAGGGCGCGCGAGGCATGCACCGACCATGCGCCCGGTAGATTGAGGCGGCCCGAATACTCGGGCCGGTTGACGGCGATGCTCACCCCGCACGGGCCGCGCAGGTGGGGCTTCAGCACCTGCTCGAATCGATTCATGCCCTGCGGACAATCGAATTCCGCCGGCCACCGCAGCCACAAGCGGCGCGCATAGCGTTCGCGAGCCCGGTCGATATCCATCAGAGACTTCGCCTGCAGCCGCCACGCCTCGATGAAGTCGTCGAAGCGCAGCGTGCCGTCGACGATCAGGATCGCGTCCTTGACGATGATGTCGCGGTGCTGCTGAAAGGTTTCCTCGTACAAGCTGACCTCGAGCCGGGCGCTGCGGTCATCGAGGATCAAGGTCACCCGATTCGGTCGGCGGCGAATTTCCAGCACCAGGCCGGCGACCGTGGCGGCCTTGCCGGCCGACCAACTACGCGCGCCGTCCGCGGCGGCGGCCGGTTTGGGACCGCCCACATCGGCGAGCCGCGCACTCACCAGAAACTTGAGGTCGGGCTCATAGGGCGTGATCGGATGGCCGCTCAAGAACAGCCCCAGGGTCTCGCGTTCTCCGGCAAGGCGCTGCGCCTCGGTCCAGTCGGCGACGATGCTGTCGGGAGCCGCGCTCATCAGGCCGAACAAGTCGACCTGCCCGACGCTCATGGCGCGGGAATTCTGTTCGCCGAGATGCATGGCGCGATCGAGTTCGGCGGTCAGTGTGGCGCGATTCGGTCCGATCCGATCCAGGCTGCCGGAACGAATCAGGGCATCGAAGACGCGGCGATTCACCCTGGCCAGGTCGATGCGCCGGCACAGATCGGGCAGGCTCTGATACGGACCGCTCCGCTTGCGCTCCTCGATGATGGCCTCCACCGCCGAGGCGCCGACGCCCTTGATGGCACCCATGCCGTAACGGATGCTCATGGGGCCCGAGACATGAAAGGCGTACACCGACTCATTCACATCGGGCGGCTGGACGGTGAGGCCCATGCCGGCGCATTCATCGATCAGCGTCACCACCTTGTCGGTCTTGTCCATGTCGGAGGACAGCACCGCCGCCATGAACGCCGCCGGGTAATGCGCTTTGAGCCAGGCCGTGTGATAGGAGAGCATCGCGTACGCGGCCGAGTGCGATTTGTTGAAGCCGTAGCCGGCGAACTTTTCCATCAGGTCGAAAATATGCGTGGCCTGCGCTTCGCGCACGCCGCGCGCCACCGCGCCGCTGACGAACACCGAGCGCTGCTTGGCCATTTCTTCGGCCTTCTTCTTGCCCATGGCGCGGCGCAGGAGATCCGCGCCGCCCAAGGTGTAGCCCGCCAGGATCTGCGCGATCTGCATCACCTGCTCCTGGTACAGGATCACGCCGTAGGTCGCCGCCAGCACCGGCTTCAAATCCGGGTGCAGGTAGTCGATGGTGGCGCCGGTGGTGTCGTGCTTGCGGGCGATGAAATCGTCGACCATGCCCGACTGCAGCGGGCCGGGCCGGAACAGCGCCACCAAGGCCACGATGTCGCCGAAGCGGTCCGGCTGCAGACGCCGGATCAAATCCTTCATGCCGCGCGACTCGAGCTGGAATACTGCGGTGGTCTTGCAGCTCTTGAGCAGCTGATACGTCGCCACATCGTCCATGGGCAGCGCGCTCATGACGAGCGGTTCTTCATGCGCGAGGGCGCGCGATACATTGATGTCGCGCACCGCCCAATCGATGATGGTCAGGGTGCGCAGTCCCAAGAAATCGAATTTCACCAAGCCCGCGGCCTCGACGTCATCCTTGTCGAATTGCGTCACCGGCGTGGTGCTGCCCTCTTCGCAGTACAGCGGCGTGAAGTCAGTCAGCACCGAGGGCGCGATGACCACACCGCCGGCGTGCGTGCCGGCGTTGCGCGCCAGTCCCTCGAGACTGCGTGCAAGATCGATGAGTTCGTGGACGTCCGAATCGCTGGTGTAGAGGCGCCTGAGCTCCTCCTCCTGCTCGAGCGCCTTGTCGAGCGTGATGCCGATCTCGAAGGGAATCAGCTTGGCGATCTTGTCCACGTAGCCGTAGTTGTGGCCGAGCACCCGGCCGACATCGCGGACCACGGCCTTGGCGGCCAAGGTGCCGTAGGTGATGATCTGCGAGACGCGCTCGCGTCCATACTTGTTGGCAACGTATTCGATCACCCGGTCGCGGCCCTCCATGCAGAAATCGACGTCGAAGTCCGGCATGGAGACGCGCTCGGGATTCAAGAAGCGCTCGAACAGCAGGTCATGCTCGATCGGATCAAGGTCGGTAATGCCCAACACGTAGGCCACCAGCGAACCCGCGCCCGAGCCGCGGCCGGGACCCACCGGCACGCCGTTGTCCCGCGCCCAGCGGATGAAGTCGGCCACGATCAAGAAGTAGCCGGCGAACCCCATGGAGCAGATGACGTCGAGCTCCAGATGCAGGCGTGCCGCGTAAGCCTCGCCCGTCGCGGCTGCGGCGCCGGCGGCCGGCGCGGCGCGCGGCGCCGCGAGGCGCGCCGCGAGGCCTCGCTCCGACTCGTCGCGCAGGAAGCCTTCGATGAAGCTGCCTTCCGGCACCGGATACGCCGGCAACATGGACGCGCCCAGGCGGATCTCCAGCGAGCAGCGCTTGGCGACTTCCACGGTGTTGTCGAGCAATTCCGGCGCATCCGCGAACAGCTCCGCCATCTCCGCGGGCGTTTTCAGATACTGCTCTTCGCAATAGCGCCGCGCGCGGCTCGGATCGGCCAGCAGCGCGCCGTCATGAATGCACACCCGCGCTTCATGCGCCTCGAATTCGCCGCGGGTCAAAAAACGCACGTCGTTGGTCGCGAGCGCCGCGACTCCCCGCTGCTGCGCCAATTCCACGACCGCCCGGGCGTGAGCTTCCTCGCCGTTGCGCCCCGTGCGCTGCACTTCAAGATAGAACCGGTCGCCGCACAAATCCTGCCACCGCACCAGGCAGCGCAGCGCCTCGTCGTCCCGGCCGCGGCTGATCGCTTGTCCGATGTCCCCGTCCGCGCCGCCGGACAGGACTATCAGCCCCTTGAGCGTGTCGCTCTGCAGCCAGCCGCGCTCCAGCATGGGAATGCCCCTCTGCTGCCCCTCGAGATAGGAGCGGGTCACGAGTTGCGTCAGGTGGCGGTACCCGACCAGATCCTGGCACAGAAATACGATCCGCGACGGCCCGCGCTCGCCGGCCTCGCGGATCCACGCATCGACCCCGATGACAGGCTTGACGCCCGCGCTCAGCGCCTCCTTGTAGAACTTCACCATCGCGAACAAATTGCTTTGGTCGGTCAGAGCCACCGCCGGCATGCCCGCTGCCGACACGGCGGCCATCAGGTCGGGCACGCGCACGATCCCATCGACCAGGGAATATTCGGTGTGCAATCGGAGGTGGACGAACTGCCTCAAGGGGCCGACCCCCGCATCAGACGCAGCGGTGCGAATGAACGCCGATGCAAGGGACAGGGGCCGTGCAGCTCGAGCAGCCGCTGGTGATCGGGCGTGCCGTAGCCCTTGTGAGTTGCAAACGAATATGCAGGATATACCGTATCCATTTGATTCATATAATTATCCCTGGCGGTTTTTGCCAGGATGGAGGCGGCGCTGATGGCCGGCTGCGTGGCATCTCCGGCGACAATCGCGCGCGCCGTCATGGACCAGCCGAGCCCGTCCAACGACGGCAGTTGATTCCCATCCACCAACACATGATCCGGCACCAGAGTCATCGCCAGCAGCGCGCGGCGCATCGCCAGAAAGGTCGCCTGAAGGATGTTCAGGGCATCGATCTCGGCCCGATCCGCCCAGCCGATGCCGAAACAGAGCGCCTCGCGCCGAATCGCCACGCTCAAGGTCGCCCGTTCCTCGGCCGTCAAGACTTTGGAATCGGCGATTCCCTCGATGCGACACCGTGGGCGCAGGATCACCGCTGCAGCGACCACGGGACCCGCCAGGGGGCCGCGCCCTGCCTCGTCGATACCGGCCACCCGCCGCATCAGGGCGACTCCGGCGCGATCCGCCCGCGATCTTTGAGCAGCGCGATAATGGCTTGCGCCGCACGAGTGCCTGCGTCGCGGCGCAAATCCGCATGGATTCGCGAGAACTCCTGTTCCAGGGCGCTGCGGCGGTCGGCATCGTCTAGCCACATCAAGAGCTCGGCTCCGATCGACTGCGGGACAATATCGTCCTGAAAATATTCGCCGACGACGCGCCGGTCTGCAAGTAGATTTGGCTGTGCGAAGAACTTGGTTTTGACCAATTTCGTTTGTTTGAGGATCCAGACGGTCATCTTCCCCAGACGGTACACGACCACCATGGGGCGTTTGCAGAGCGCGGCCTCCAGGCTCGCGGTTCCCGAGGCGACGAGCACCACGTCGGCGGCAATGAGCGCGGTCTGGGCCTGGCCGTCGATGAGGCGCACCGGCAAACCAGGCGCGTGCTGCTCCATCGCCCGCGAGAAAATCTCCGCGACGAATGCGCTCGCCATGGGCGCGATGAACAGCAACTGCGGACGCTGGAGAGCGAGCCAGCGCGCGGTGGCGGCGAAGTCCCCCGAGAGGCGCGACACTTCGCCGCGCCGGCTCCCCGGCAGCAGCGCGACCACCGGGGCGGTAGCGTCTATGTTGAGGGTACGGCGCGCGGCGGAGCGGTCGACCGTCATGGGAATCGCATCGGCGAGGGGATGCCCGACGAATTCCGCGCGCATGCCGTGTTCGTCGTAGAAGCGCTTCTCGAAAGGCAGCAGGCACAGAACGAGGTCCACGGCCTCGTGGATGCTTCGCGCCCGGCCCTGCCGCCAGGCCCAGACCTGGGGACTCACGTACTGCACGGTCGGTATGCCGGCCGCATGCAACCGCCGCGCCAGGCGCAGGTTGGTATCCGGGGCATCGATGCCGATGAACACATCCGGACGCGCCTTCAGAAACTCAGCGCCGATGCGGGCCAACAGCCGCAGCAGGCGCGGCAAGTGGCGCAGCACTTCGAACAAACCCATGACCGCGAATGATTCGGCGGGCTCCCACACCTCGCACCCCGCCGCCTGCATTTTGGGGCCGGCGACGCCGAAAAATTCGGCGTCCGGCACGATGCGGCGCACCGCATGAATGAGGTCGGCGCCGAGCGTGTCGCCGGAGGCCTCGCCCGCCACAAGTCCCACCCGCAGCATCTATCTGACGATGCTGCGTTCGCTGCGCTTGATGAACTCGACGAACGGCCGGATTTCCGCCTGGGCGGAGGCCGCTTTCTCCAGTTCCTCCAGTGCCGCCTTCAATTTCAGCCCCGAGCGATACAGCACGCGGTAGGCACGGCGGATATTCAAGATCTGCTCGGGCGTGAAGCCGCGGCGCTTCAACCCCTCGGCATTGACGCTGTGCGGCTCGGCGGGCCGTCCGACCGCCATGACATACGGCGGAACGTCGCGGGTCACCGCAGCGTTGTGGGCAATGAAGGCGTGCGCACCGACTTTGGTGAATTGATGCACGGCCGACAGTCCGCCCATGATCACCCAGTCGCCGACCTCGACGTGACCGCCCAGAGTCGAACAGTTCGCCATCACGATCTGATCGCCGAGGCTGCAGTCGTGGGCCACATGCGAATAGGCCATCAACAGATTGTCGTTGCCGATGTGCGTCACCCCCTTGTCGTGGGTGGTGCCGCGGTTCACCGTGACCGATTCGCGAAATACATTGCGGTCGCCGATCTCGAGACGGGTGGGCTCACCCTTGTATTTCTTGTCCTGCGGCGCGCTTCCCAACGAGGCAAACTGGAATATCTTGTTGTCGACGCCGATGCGCGTCGGCCCGGTAATCACCGCATGCGGACCGATCCAGGTACCGGCGCCGATGACGACATCCGCGCCGATGACGGTGAACGGTCCGACCTCGACGTTCGCCGCCAACTGCGCCTGCGGCGAAATCACCGCGCGCGGATCGATCATCCCGGATC
This sequence comes from uncultured Gammaproteobacteria bacterium, assembly GCA_963811115.1. Classification (GTDB taxonomy): domain Bacteria; phylum Pseudomonadota; class Gammaproteobacteria; order Steroidobacterales; family Steroidobacteraceae; genus Bog-1198. Next base: position 438,297 of record CAWEQB010000010.1, on the reverse strand, counting down.
TCCTTTCCCCTTGTTCCCCTTGGTCTCCGGGGCGACCATCATCTCCGCCGAGGCCACTTCAACGCCGTCGACCTCGGCCACGCCGTGAAACTTCCAGATACCCTTGAAGGCCCGCTTCAAGGCGACCTTGAGCAGCACCTGATCACCGGGCTCGATCGGGCGGCGAAACCGCGCATTGTCGATGGCGACGAAATAAAACCGCGTTTCGGTATCCGGCACGACCCCCACGGTCTTGAACGCCAGGATTCCCGCGGCCTGCGCCAGCGCTTCGATGATCATCACTCCCGGCATGACCGGCCGGTGCGGGAAGTGTCCCGGAAAGAACGGTTCATTGAAGGTCACGTTCTTCAGGGCGTGGATATACTTGCCGGGCACCAATTCCAGCACGCGATCCACCAGCAAGAAGGGATACCGATGCGGCAATTGCCGCATGATCGCTTCGATATCCATCTTCTCCGGTTCTGCCATTACCGCTCCTTTTGATCCAATCGCCGAAATCGCGCCACCATGCGCCGCCACTTCCTCGTCTCTTCTGCCGGCATGCCGCTCGAATAGCTGCCCGGCTCCCTGATCGAGGCGCTCACCATGGTAAAGCCGGTCACCACCACGTCGTCTGCAATCGTCAAATGGCCGGCGATGCCAACAGCGCCGCCGATCATGCAGCGACGGCCGATGGTCGTGCTGCCGGAAATTCCCACGCAGCCGGCGATGGCGGTGTGCGCCCCGATGGTGACGTTGTGGCCCACCTGGATTTGATTGTCCAATTTAACTCCATCCTCGACCACCGTATCATCAATGGCACCCCGATCGATGGTGGTATTGGCGCCAATCTCCACGTCGTCGCCGACCTGGACGCTGCCGACCTGCGGCACCTTGACCCACGTTCCCGCATCCGGCGCGAAACCGAAGCCGTCGGCCCCGACCACCACGCCGGGATGCAGGACGCAGCGCTGTCCGATCCGCACCGCGGCGCACACATTGACCCGCGATATCAGCCGCGAGTCCGCGCCGACCCGCGCACCACGCTGCACCACGGAGGCCGGACCCAAGAACACCCGCTCGCCGATTTCCACATCCTCCTCGACGACGACCAGGGGTCCCACGGTCGCCGATGCCGCGACCCGGGCGCCAGGTGCCACCACCGCGCTCGGATGCACGCCCGCCGCGGGCGGCGCCTGGGGGTGCAGGAGCTCCGCGATTCGCGCGTAAGCCAGGTAGGGGTTCGGATCGATCAGCGCGGCCACGGGACAATCCACGACGTGCTCCGCTGACACCAACACAGCGGTTGCACGGGTGGACGCCATCTGACGGCGATACCGTGGATTGGCAAGAAAGCTCAACGCCCCGCGGCCGGCATGCGACAAAGTGGCGACCCGCGACACTCTCAAGTCGGGCTCGCCGCGCAGACCGAGACCGAACCGCACTGCCAACTCCCCTAGGCTGTAATCTCCCGGCACTTGCGCACCACCTTAGAAGTGCGGAAGGCTAGCCGGAGCTACTTGACGCCGGGTGTCTTCGCGGGCGGCGCAAGCGTCTTCTGCGTTGCACCGGGCGCGGTGGCCGGCAGAGTCGCCGGCCGGGTGGCGAGCACCGCCAGCACCTGGGCCGTGATGTCGAGTGGACCTTTCGCGAAAAAAACGCCGTCGCCGAGCACCAGATCATAGCCTTGCGCGTTGGCATAGCCTTGAATTTCGGTGACCAGGTAGCGCTGCACCTTGCCGATTTCTTCATTGCGCCGCGTCGAGCCGTCGTCCTGGAATTCACCCGCCTTGCGTGAGAACTCGCGCTGCTCGTCGCGGAAGCTCTTTTCAGCCTTGGCGCGATCGGCTTCCGACATCAACGCGCCTTCCTTCTGCAGCTTCTCCTCGCGTGCCTTCAGATCATTCTGCATGGTCAACAATTCGCGGCGTCGCGGCGCAAACTCATTCTCCAGCGCCTGCATTGCCGTTTTGGTCTGCGGCGCCTCTTCCAGCAGTTTCTGGAAATTGACCACGCCCATCTTAACTTCTGCGCTCGCCTGGCCGGACAGCAAGAGCCCGCTGAGACACAGGCCCATGAACGCAATACTGCGATTGAAAGTCGACATGTTGATCTTTAAGACCTCGAATTGTGTGTGGTCAAAACGCTTGACCGATAGAAAACTGAAACCGTTCCGTTTCGTCCCCGAATGTTACCGTGTTGCCCGGAACCGCATTTAAGGGGATGCCGTATGAGAAACGGAACAATCCCAGGGGTGCAAGCCATTGCACCGCAATCCCGGTCGATCTTTTCAGATTATCATAACTGAAGTGATAGGTGACCGGGGTTACGCCATCCGGCCCATAGAATTGCACCTTAGTACCCGTCTGGAACACGTTGCCCACGTCGTAGAACCAGCTCACCCGCGCCGCACTCTTCCACTTGTCCGGCACGGGGAAGATCAGCTCCAGACGACTGACCACGCGGAAGTTGCCCCCATAGGGGTTGCCGATACCGATGTTGTCCTTGGGTCCCAGACGGCTCTCACGGAAGCCGCGGATGCTGTCCGGGCCGCCCGCGAAGTAGTTCAGATAGGGAGGCAGCGAGGTGGTCTTGCCCAACGGCGAGGCGTAGTCGACCTGGGCGGTGTACGCCAGCAGCCACTTTTTCCAGACGGGAATATACTGCAGGAACTGGAAGTTGGTGGCGTAGTAGCGCACATCGCTCAACGGCAGGGCATAGCGGCCGGATACGGCCACGTGCAGGCCGCGGTCGGCGAACAGGGCACGATTGCGCGCATCGTAGTTCCAACCCGCGGTGAGCTCGTAGGTATTGAAGTTGGTGCCGTAGACGGTGTAGGGGCTGTCCAACGAATTGACGACGCCGTCGCCGTTGGTGTCCGCGAGAACCTCGGTAAAGGTGTTGCCGTTGTGCGTGACCCAGTCGACTGCCTGCTGCGCGCTATAGCCCTGCGAGACGACCAGCGTGTTCTTGTTGGCGGAGACGCCCGCCTGCAAGTACTGATACTCGGTGATGGGATAGGACCACTGCATCGCCGCCGTCATCTGCTTGGTCGAGAACTGCGAGGACGCCGCGACGAATTGCGTGATGTCGCGATAAGTGAACGACGTGGTGCGCGCCACGCCGTCGATGGTGGTGTATGGATCCGTGTGAGAGATCACATAGCTCTTGCTGTACTTGCCGGCGTTGACTTCCAGCGCGATTCGGTCGCCCGTGCCCATGAAGTTGCTGTGGACGAAGTTGCCGTTCAGGCTGAATTTCTGGGACTCCGAATAGCCGATGCCGCCGCCGAATTGCCCCGGCAGGCCTTCCTTGATTTTGTAGTCGACGTCGACCAGGTCGGCGCTGCCCGGTACCGGCTTGGTCTCGAACTCGACCTTCTCGATGTACGGCAGGCGCTGCAAACGCTCCTTGGAGCGCTCGACGGCCGAGTTCGACAGCCATCCTCCCTCGAGCTGGCGCATCTCGCGGCGCAGGGTCTCGTCGTTGATCGCCGTGGTGTCGGTGAAATTGATGTGCCGCACGTAGACGCGGTTGCCGGGCTCGATGAAGAACGTCAGGGAGACGGTCTTCTTCTCGTTGTCCGGCGTCGGCACCGGATCGATCTTGGCGAACGCGTAGCCGTCGGCGCCCAACCGGTAGCTCATCAGCTCCTGGGTGCTGGTGACCGCCTTGCGCGAGAAGGTGTCTCCCGGCTGGATCAACAACAGTCGCCGCAACTGCGACTCGGGCACGACCATGGTGCCCGCCAGCTTGATCTCCGACACCTTGAACACATCACCCTCGTTGACGTTCACGGTGATGTACATGTCGTCTTTTTCGGGGGCGATCGTCACCTGCGTCGATTCGATCTGGAAATTGGCGTAGCCGCGATCCATGTAGTAGGAGCGCAATTTCTCCAGGTCACCCGTCAGGGATTCGCGCGAATAACGGTCGTCCTGCTTGTACCAGGACAGCCAGTTCGGCGTCTTCAGTTCAAAGGTGTTGAGCACGTCCTTCTCTTTGAACTTGGTATTGCCGACCAGGTTGATCTGCTCGATTTTGGCGCGCTTGCCTTCCTTGATGTCGACGATGATGTCGACCTTGTTGCCCGGCAGCTCCGTGATCTTGGTATCCACGCGCACCGCGTACTTGCCGCGGCTGAAGTATTGGTCGGTGAGGTACTGCTTCACCTCGTCGAGCACCGAGCGGTCGAACGTCTTGCCGGTTGCAAGTCCGACGTTGCGCAAGCTCTTTTGCAGGTCCTCGGTCTTGATGTCCTTGTTGCCCTTGAGCTCGAACTTGGCGATCGACGGCCGTTCGACCACCACGACCAATAGCGTGTTGGCGTCGCGGCGCAACTCCACGTCGCGGAAGAAACCGGTGGCGTACAGCGCCCGCATCGCCTCGCCGATGCGCTGGCCATCGAGGTGATCGCCGATGTTCACCGGCAGGTAGTTGAATACCGTTCCTTCGGAGATTCTCTGCAGACCCTCGATGCGGATGTCGCCGACGGTGAATGTATCCTGCGTGCTTTGCGCACGCACAGCCGTACCCCAGGGCTGGATGGCGAAGGCCACCAGACAAGCCAAACGCAATTCAAGCCGCACGCGACAACGACCGATTGCAAATTCGATTGATCATGATTTCCCGTTAATTCAAATGTCTTGATATATCGTTATAGAAGGCAAGGCTCATCAACACGACCAGGAGCGCAATTCCAACCTGCTGCCCGAACAGCTGGGCGCGCTCCGACAGCGGCGTCCCCTTGACCGCTTCCACGAGCTGATAGACCACTTGACCGCCGTCCAGCAGCGGCACCGGCATCAAATTCAGCACGCCCAGGCTCACGCTGATGATCGCCAAAAAGGCCAAAAACGCCGTAATTCCGAGCGAGGCGCTGATGCCGGCAAATTCCGCGATGCTGATCGGGCCGCTGATGTTCTTCGCGGACACTTGTCCGGTCAGGATTCGCCACAGCATCTGGACGGTGAGCGAGGACATCTCCCAGGTCTTCGCCACGCCGCCGGTCAGCGCGTCGATGGGCCCGGCGCGATGAGTCTGCACCAGGCCCGGCGGCCAGGTGCGCACTCCTTCCCCGAGCGTGATGCCGAGCCGGCCGATCGACCTGCCCTGCTCCATCACCCGCGGCACGGACGCCACAATACGCAATCGCTGGCCGCCGCGCTCGACTTCGATCGAAATGTCGCGGTCCGGCGCGGCGTTGACCATGGAAACGAATTCAGCGCTGTTGGCCACCGGCTGGCCGTCGACCGCCAACACACGGTCGTCCGCGCGCAAGCCGGCGCGCGCGCCGGCGCTTCCCGGGGGCACCTCGTGAATCAGAGTCGCGGCATTCCAGGTCGCAAGGTCGAAGCCGAGGCCGGGCAGCAGCCTGCCCGGCTCCGTCATCGCGCGCCGATCCTCGGCGACCCGCAGCGTCAGCGAACGCTCGCCGCCGTCGCGGCGCACACGCAAGGGGATCACGCCGTTGTCGGTGAACTGCCGGATCAGTGCGAGCTGCAACTCTTCGGTATCCTCGATGCGCCGCTCGCCGACACGCACGATCTGATCGCCGCGCTGCAATCCGGCGATGGCGGCGGGACTGTCGAGCCGCACCTGCCCGACCACCGGTTTGACAATTTCGGTGCCGACCATGGCCAGAATTGCATAGAGCAAGGAAGCGAACAGCAGATTCATGGCGGGACCCGCCAGCAGCACGGCAATTCGATGGATCACGGGCCGTCGTGTGAAGGAGCGGTGCAGTTCCGCCGCGCTCACATCGCCCTCGCGTTCATCCAGCAATTTCACATAGCCGCCGAGGGGTATGGCGGCGATGCAGTACTCGGTGCGGTCGGGATCTTTGCCGACCCGCATCGCCAGCGGTTTGCCGAAGCCGATGCTGAAGCGCAGAACTTTGAAACCGAGCTTCTTGGCCACCCAATAGTGCCCAAACTCGTGGACTGCCACCAATATTCCGATCGCAACCAAGAAGGCGGCAGAAACAATCAACATCTTCATGCGATGACTCCAGGCTCGATCAAGGCTTCAGCCAAGCGTCGCGCTGCCGCGTCGGCGTCCAAAACATCACCCAGAGCCTTGACGGGGGACGAATCGAGGCGCTGCAGCACCCTGTCAATGACCGTTGCAATCGACGTAAAGTTCAAGCGGCGCTCAAGAAACGCCTGTACCGCGACCTCGTTGGCCGCGTTCAACACCGCCGGCGCGGTGCCTCCGGCCCGTGCCGCGCTCCGGGCCAACGTCAAGGAGGGAAATCGCTGGTGATCCGGCGGCTCGAAGGCAAGCTGGCCGATCTCGGCAAGATTCAGCGATGGTACGCCGGAAGCAAACCTCGCCGGCCATGCCAGTGCTTGCGCGATGGGTGTGCGCATGTCGGGAGCGCCGAGCTGTGCCAACATCGAACCATCCGCGTACTCGACCAAGGAGTGCACCACGCTCTGCGGGTGCACGAGGACATCCACCTGCGTCTCCGGCAGGCCGAACAACAGCGTCGCCTCGATGATCTCGAGCCCCTTGTTCATCAGGGTGGCGGAATCGACCGAAATCTTGCGGCCCATCTTCCACTTCGGGTGCGCGCAGGCCTCGTCGGGAGTGACATTCGCGAGGCTGCCGGCGGCGGCGCAGCGGAACGGCCCGCCGGACGCGGTCAGAATCACGCGAGTCACGCCGCGTGCAATGTCGCCGGGAAGATAGCCGCCCGGCATGCACTGAAAAATTGCATTGTGCTCGCTGTCGATCGGGATGATTTCAGCGCCGGCGCGGCGCACTTCGTCCATGAGAAGCGGCCCGGCCATGACCAGGGCTTCCTTGTTGGCGAGCAGCACGCGCTTGGCGGCATGCACGGCGGCCAACGTGGAGTTGAGGCCGGCCGCGCCGACGATCGCCGCCATCACCACCTGCACATTGTCGCCGGACGCGGCGGCGGCCAATGCCTCGGCGCCGCATTCCACGCGCGCCGTGGAGCCGCAGTCGCGCAGCGCGGCGCGCGCCTGCGCCGCGGCGTGCGGGTCCACCAACACCACCACGTCCGGGTTGAAGCGCTTCGCCTGCTCGACGATGGATTGCCAGCTGCGATGCGCGCCGAGCACCGCGACCCGGTACCACTCCGGATGCAGGGCAACGACCTCGAGCGTGCTGCGGCCGATGCTGCCGGTGGAACCCAGGATGGCGAGGCCGCGAGGAGCACTCATGCGATGATCCCGGAGCCGAACAACCCCAGTGCATACAGCGGCGCGGCCGCCGTCACGCTGTCGATGCGATCCAACAGGCCGCCGTGTCCGGGAAGAATTGCGCCGCTGTCCTTGAGCCCCGCGGCACGCTTGAACATGCTTTCGGTCAGATCGCCGATGACGGAAAAGATGCCCACGGCGCAGCCGAACGCCACCGGCTCGAGGGGCGCCAGGCCAAAATGCACCGCGCCGCCCCAGGCCACCAATGCCACCATCGCAAGGCCGCCGAGCGCGCCTTCCCATGTCTTGCCCGGGCTGACCCGCGGCGCCAGCTTTCGTTTCCCAAAACTACGTCCGGCGAAGTACGCACCGATGTCGGCGGCGATCACCAGCAGCACCAGCCACAGCACGATTTGCGGACCGTTCGCAATGCCCTGCGTCGTGGTCAACAGCCGCGCGAGCGCAATGAAGGCCGGCACCAACACCGGCACGCCACAGAGCAGCGCGAGCGCCCGATGATGCCGCGCGGGCGCCACCAGCAACCACAGCAGCGCGAGCACCCACCACACACAAGCCGCGCCGAGCAGCAGCTTGAGGTGCGCAGGCTCGGCGCTCCACGCCCACGCAAGCAGCATCAGCAGCGCGATCCCCGCGGCGTAGGCAGCGCGGAGCCCCGCGCCGCGCAACGCGCCGAAAGCTGCCCACTCCCAGGCACCCAGGGTGAATACCGCGCCGAACGCCGCCGCCGCCCAGGCCGGCGGCAATAGGAACAATCCCGCGAGCAAGATGCAGGCCAGGACGACCGCAGTGGCAATTCGGGTCTTAAGCATCGCCTGCCTCAAGCATCGGCTTGCGCCGCAAGTTGCCCCGATGTTTGGCCGAAGCGCCGCTCGCGCCGCGCGAAATGCTCGAAGGCTGCGTCCAGGTGCGCCGGCGAGAATTCCGGCCACAGCTCGTCGCAAAAATACAGCTCCGTATACGCAAGATTCCACAGCAGGAAATTGCTGATGCGCCGTTCACCGCCGGTACGGATCAGGAGGTCAGGATCGGGCACGCCCTTGAGCGCGAGACGCTCCGCGATCTGCGATTCGCCGATGTCGGACGCGGCGATCACACCTGCCGCCGCGTCCGCGGCGAGCGATCGGCAGGCCTGGACGATGTCCCAGCGGCCGCCATAGGCCACGGCGATGATCAGCCGCAACCCGCCATTGCCCGCGGTCAGCTGTTCCGCAGCCTGCATGCGGCGCGCGAGTTCGGCGCCCAAATTTCCGCGGTCGCCGATGAAGGTCAGGCGCACCTGATTGCGATGCAAGTCCGCCACTTCGCGCTCCAGCGCATCGAGAAACAGATTCATGAGCATGCCGACCTCGTCGGGCGGGCGGCGCCAGTTCTCGCTGCTGAAGGCGAACAGGGTGAGATAACCCACCTTGCGTTTGGCGCATTCTTCCACGACCCGGCGCACCACCTTGACGCTGGCGCGATGGCCGGCCGGCCGCGGCATGCCGCGCGACCGGGCCCAGCGGCCGTTGCCGTCCATGATGATAGCTACATGCTGCGGCGAGTCGGCCATCTTCACACCTGCAGCAGCTCCTTTTCCTTGTCCGCCATGGCGTGATCGATTTCCGCGACATGCTTGTCGGTCAGCTTTTGCACGTCGTCCTGGGCGCGCCGGTCGTCATCCTGCGCGATCAGTTTCTCCTTGAGCATCTCCTTCAATTCATTCATGACCTCGCGGCGCACGCCGCGCACGGCCACGCGGGCATTTTCCGCCTCGGACTTCACCACCTTGATGATGTCGCGGCGGCGCTCCTCGGTGAGGGCCGGCATGTTGATGCGGATCAGTGTTCCCGCGGTGTTGGGGGTCAGGCCCAGATCGGACTTGTAGATCGCCTTTTCGATCACCGGGACCATCGACTTTTCCCAGGGGCTCACCGTCAGGGTGCGCGCATCTTCGGTGGCGATGTTCGCCACCTGGTTCAACGGCATTTCCGAGCCGTAGTAGTCCACCTTGATGTGCTCGATCAGGCTGGTGTGCGCGCGCCCGGTGCGCAGCTTCTTCAGTTGATCCTTGAATGCCGTCACGCATTTCTGCATGCGCTGCGTTGCATCTTTCTTCAAGTCCTCGAGCATGGGTCCCCCTGGGCCTTAAGCGGTTACGACGGTGCCGACGTCTTCGCCTTGCACGATGCGCATCAAATCGCCGGCGTTGAACAGATTGAACACCTGCAACGGAAGATTGTTTTCGCGGCACATGACGATGGCGGTCGCGTCCATCACGTTGAGCCGGTCGTTGAGCACCTTGTCGAAGGTCAGCCGGGCATAGCGCTTGGCATCCGGATTCGTGACCGGATCGGAATCATAGATGCCGTTGACCTTGGTCGCCTTCAGCAGGATGTCCGCGTTGATCTCGATGGCGCGCAAACTTGCCGCCGTGTCGGTGGTGAAAAATGGATTTCCGGTGCCGGCGCCGAAGATCACCACCCGGCCCTTCTCCAGATGCCGCACGGCACGCCGCCTGATGTAGTCCTCGCACACTTCGTTGATGCGCAGTGCCGACATGACCCGCGCATAGGTGCCAAGGCCCTCGAGCGCATCCTGCATCGCCAGCGCATTGATCACGGTGGCGAGCATGCCCATGTGATCGGCGGTGACCCGGTCCATGCCGGCGCGCGCCAACCCTGCGCCGCGGAAGATATTTCCGCCCCCCAGGACGACGGCGACCTGAACGCCCATCTGGGTCAGTTCGCGGATCTCGCCGGCTATGCGTTTGAGGATGACGGGATCGATGCCGTAATCCTCGCCTCCCAGCAGCGCCTCGCCGGACAATTTGACCAAAATTCTGCGATACCGCGCCGTGGCGTTTGTGTTGGTCATGATCTCGTATCCGTACCCTACTATAAAAGACCCCGCGGGCGCGGGGTCTTTGATTTCAAGCGGTTGCCGCTCAATGCTTCTTGGGGCCGTCTTTGGGGCCGCCGCCCGCGCCGTCCCCGTCGGTCTTGGCCTTCTCTTGAGCCTTGACCTGAGCCATGACTTCGCCGACGAAATCATCCTGCTTCTTTTCGATGCCCTCGCCCACCGCATAGCGCACGAATTGCACCACCGTGGCGCCCGAAGTCTTCAGCAGCTTCTCGACCGTGGTGTCGGGATCCTTGACGAAGGGTTGACCGACCAGGGTGATCTCCGCCAGATACTTGCGCAGCCGGCCCTCGACCATCTTGGCGATGATCTCGGGCGGCTTCTTCTCGGCCTTGGTCTGCTCCGCCAGGATCTCGCGCTCCTTGTCGAGCACGGCAGCCGGCACGCCGCTCGCATCGATGTACGCGGGGTTCGCGGCCGTGACATGCATGGCCAGGTCGCGCGCCAACGCCTCGTCACCGCCCTTGAGGGCCACGAGGGCGCCGATACGCCCGCCGTGGATATAGGCGCCGAGCGCCCCCTGGGAGCTCACTCGCGCGAAGCGCCGCACCGAAATGTTTTCGCCGATCTTCGCGATCAATACGCGCCGCTGCTCATCGATCGTGGAGGCACCGCTGGCGAGCCCGACCAAGGCGTTCACATCCGCCGGCGCCTTCTCGAGCGCCGCCCGGGCAACGTTGCGGGCAAACCCCAGGAATTCATCGCCACGCGCCACGAAGTCGGTTTCGCAGTTCACTTCGACCAGCACGGCGGTGTTGCCCGCACGTTCCACGGCCACGGTCCCTTCGGCTCCGCCGCGCGCCGCCTTCTTGTCGGCCTTGGCGAGGCCCGACTTGCGCATGAGTTCCGCAGCGGCGTCCAAATCACCCTGGGTCTCGACCAGTGCTTTCTTGCACTCCATCATTCCCGCACCGGTGCGCTCACGGAGCTGCTTGACTGTATCTGCAGTGATATTCATTGTGTAGAACGGCCGCGAGCGGCAGTTTCCTTAAATTGATGTAACGATTGGCCGGCTGCCGTTCGGCAGCCGGCCGATTCTGTCGCTTGCGCTATGCGCCACGTCGCGGCGCACTGCGCCCGACCGGCCGGCGCCGGGGAGCGCTGGCAGGACGCGTCTCCGCCGGCGGGGTATCCGCGGCGTCGACATCGTCGACTTCCACTTCGTCGAGCGAGGCAGCCACGGCGGCAACGCTCGGCACCACGGTGACCGGGACCTTGCGGCGCGGCGGCTGCTTCTTGTGGCCGCCGCGAGGCGGCGGCGCCGGCCGGCGACCGCCGGCAGCACGCTTCTTGGGATTGCCTTCCTCATCCAATTCGACGAATTCATCTTCGCCCACCGGAACCTCGGGCAGGGAGGCCTTGCCCTCGAGCACCGAGTCGGCGACCCCGCCGGCATACAGGAGAATGGCACGCATCGCGTCATCGTTGCCGGGTATCACGTAGTCAATGCCATCCGGCGAGCAGTTGGTGTCCACCACCGCAACCACCGGAATGCCGAGCTTGCGCGCCTCGTGAATCGCGATCTGCTCGTGGCCGACGTCGATCACGAACAGCGCATCGGGAAGCGCGGTCATCTCGCGGATGCCGCCCAAGCTGCGCAGCAGCTTGTCCATTTCACGGCGCAGCATCTGCGCCTCTTTCTTGCCGCGCCGGTCCAAGGCGCCGCTCTGAGCCATTTCATCCAATTCGTTGAGCCGCTTGATGGACTGCCGAATGGTCTTGAAATTCGTCAGCATGCCGCCCAGCCAACGCTGGTTCACGTAGGGCATGCTGCAGCGGGTCGCTTCCTTCTGAACCGCGTCGCGGGCCGAGCGCTTGGTACCGACGAACAGCACCTTACCGCCCTGCGAGGCCACCCCTTTGATAAAGGTCGCCGCCTGCGCATACAGGGGCTGGGTCTTTTCCAAATTGATGATGTGGATCTTGTTACGTTCGCCGAAGATAAAGGGGGCCATCTTCGGGTTCCAGAAGCGGGTTTGATGTCCAAAATGGACGCCCGCTTCCAGCATCTGTCGCATAGACACGCTGGTCATAGAATACTCCTGGTCGGGTTGAGCCTCCGCGTATCCCAATCGGCAACCCGTCGAAGCCTTGAAAATTGAAGCCTCAGCCTTCAGTTTCTCAATGTTCCGCCGGGCACCCGGCCGATTGTGTCGACACGCGTGCGGGGTTGTTAAAAATAGCCGCGCTTTATACCATGAACACCTAGTAGAAACAAAGTCTGCCGTCCCATGCCCGTAACCATAAAAACCCCCGCCGAACAGGACAAAATGCGCGCCGCCGGGCGGCTGGCCGCCAGTGTCCTCGACATGATAGAACCCTATGTTCTGCCGGGCGCGACCACCGACGAACTCGACAAGCGCTGCCACGATTTCATCGTGGATGAGCTCAAATCCGTTCCCGCCAACCTCAATTATCGGGGCTTTCCCAAAACCATTTGCACCTCGGTGAACCATGTGGTCTGCCACGGAATCCCCGGGGACAAGCGCCTGAAGGCGGGGGACATCATCAATATCGACGTCACCGTGATTCGCGACGGCTTTCACGGCGACACCAGCCGCATGTACTTCGTCGGCAATGCCGCGGTATTGGCCCGACGACTGACCAGCGTGTGTCATGACGCCATGTGGCGGGGCATTGAGACCGTCAAACCGGGTGCCCGGCTGGGCGATATCGGCCACGCCATCCAAACCTATGCCGAGAGCAACAATTTCTCGGTGGTGCGCGAATACTGCGGGCACGGCATTGGCCGCGTGTACCACGAGGATCCGCAGGTGTTGCACTACGGCAAACCCGGCACCGGACTCGAACTGACGGCCGGCATGACCTTCACCATCGAGCCCATGATCAATGCCGGCCGCCGCGATGTGCGGCTCCTGCCCGACGGCTGGACGGTCGTCACCAAGGATCAGTCGCTATCGGCGCAATGGGAGCACACGATTTTGGTGACCGACTCAGGATTCGAGGTCCTCACCCTGGGCGCAAGCTCGAGCGTACCCGCGGCCGCGGCAGCCTCTTGAACGCCTACGGCAAGGTTCTCGATCAAACCGCTGACTGGCCCTATTTGACGGCCGCGCCCGGGGCACTCAAGGACGGCCAATTCTCCCCCGGGGTGTTCCGCGAAGTTTTGGATCGCGGCACCGAGCTTCTGAAGGAACGCTTCGAGGCCGAGGAAGCCATCGAGGATCTGGTGCGCGACCGCGCGCGGCTGGTCGACATCTGCCTGCGTGCCGCCTGGGTGCAGCACGCCGGCAGGTTCGCCGATGACCTGGCGCTGATCGCGGTCGGCGGCTACGGGCGCGGCGAGCTGCACCCCAGTTCGGATATCGACATCATGGTGCTGCTGCCGAAGAGCGACTCCGCCGACTGGCAGCCGGATATCGAACGGTTCCTCACCTTTCTCTGGGACATCGGTCTCGAGGTGGGTCACAGCGTGCGCTCCATCGACGAGTGCCAGCGCGAGAGCCTTGCCGACATCAGCGTGGCCACCACCTTGTTCGAGGCGCGCTTGCTCGCCGGCCCGGAGTCTCTGTTCGCCGGCATGCGCCGCGCCCTGGCGCCGGACCGGCTTTGGTCATCGCAGGACTTCTTCGAGGCCAAGGTCAAGGAACAGATCGAACGGCATCACCGCTACTTCGACACCGCCTACAATCTCGAACCGAACGTGAAGTCGAGCCCCGGAGGCTTGCGCGACATCCAGACGATCGGCTGGGTGGCGAAGCGCCATTTCGGCACCGACAGTATCGACGAACTGGTCGCGCACGGCTTCCTCACCCGCGAGGAGCTGCGCAAGCTCAAAGCCGGCCAATCGTTCCTGTGGAGGGTGCGCTTCGGGCTGCACGTGCTCACCTCGCGGCGCGAGGATCGGCTGCTGTTCGACTATCAGATCAAGCTCGCGAAAATGTTCGGCTACGAAGATGCCAGTTTTACCCTGGCCGTCGAACAGTTGATGCAGAAGTACTACCGCACCGTGATGGATGTCAGTCTGCTGAATGAAATGCTGCTGCAGCTGTTTCGCGAGGCCATTCTGACCCAGAGCGCGCCGCCGCTGCCGATCAATGCGCGCTTTCAAATCCGCAACGACTACCTGGAAGTGACGCACCCCGAAGTCTTTGCCCGCTATCCTTCCGCGCTGCTCGAGCTGTTCGTGCTGCTGCAGCAGCATCCGGAGCTGCGCGGCGTGCGCGCCGAGACCATCCGGCTGGTCGGCTCACATGTGTGGCTGATCGACGAAGGATTTCGTCAGGACCCGCGCCACCATCGTCTGTTCCTCGAGATTCTCTGCGCGCCGGTCGGCGTCACCCATGAACTGCGCCGCATGAACCTGTACGGCGTGCTTGGCCGCTACATCCCCTCTTTCGGCCGCATCGTCGGGCGCATGCAGTACGATTTGTTCCACGCCTATACCGTCGACGCGCACACCTTGTTCGTGGTGAGCAATCTGCGCCGGCTGGCCATGCCGAAGTTCAACAACGAATTTCCCGCGCTGAGCCAGATCATGCAGTCGCTGCCGCGCCAGGAAATCGCCTATCTTGCGGCCCTGTTTCACGATATCGCCAAGGGTCGCGGCGGCGATCATTCGGAATTGGGGGCGGTCGACGCCGAGGCGTTTTGCCTGGAACAAGGGCTCGGCCGCTATGAAGCACGCCTCGTGGCGTGGCTGGTCAAGAACCATTTGATCCTGTCCATCACCGCGCAGAAGAAGGACATCAGCGACCCCGACATCATTCATGACTTCGCGCGCCGCGTCGGCGATCAGGCGCACCTGGATTATCTGTACGTGCTGACCGTCGCGGACGTGCGCGGCACCAATCCGAAACTGTGGAATGCCTGGAAGGCGCGGCTGTTCGAGGAGTTCTATGAGCGCACCAAGCGCGCCCTGCGCCGCGGTCTCGAGACCCCGGTCGACCAGGAGGAATTGATCCGCGAAACGCAGGAGCACGCACGCGAGAAAATGCGCGACGTCGCGCCGGAGCGCATTACCCAGGTCTGGGCGCAGTGGACCGAGGCATATTTTCTGCGCTTCACGCCGGAGGAAATCGCCTGGCACACCACGTTGCTCGCGGAACGGCATCCCTTCGACGACGCCCCGCTGGTCGCGATTCGGCAACTGGCGGAGCGCGGCGGCACCGCCGTGCTCACCTACGCGCCACGGCTGCTGCGCAGTTTTGCCCGAACCACCGCGGTGCTCGACCAAATGGGCCTCAACGTCGTCGACGCCCGGCTGGTCTCCAGCGCCAATGGATTCAGCCTGGAAACCTACGTGGTGCTCGAGGACAACGGCGCGGTGATCGCCGAAGCTGCGCGCATTCGCGAAATCGAACAAGGGCTGTGGCGCAACCTGCAGCAACCCGAGGATGCGCCGGCGACGGTCACCCGCCGGGCCCCGCGCCAGGTTCGCATGTTCTCGACGCCGACCCAGGTCAATTTCAGCCTCGACAGCCGCAATGGCCGCACCATCCTCGAACTCGTGGCCGCAGATCGCCCCGGATTGCTTTCCGAGGTCGGCAAGGTGTTTCGGACCGAGCGGGTGGCCATCATCGGCGCCAAGATCATGACGGTGGGAGAACGCGCCGAAGACGTCTTCTACATCACCGACGCCGACGGCCGTCCCCTGTCGGAGGAAGCCTGTCAACGGCTGCAGGAATCGCTGGTGCGGGCGCTCGACCGGCGCGATGCGGCCAAGCCGTAGGAACATCCCGGAACATCATGTCGTACCAAGAGCTGCAAGCCTCCATCGAGGCCGCCTTCGAGTCGCGGGCGAGCATCACGCCGCAAAACGCCACCGCCGAGTTGCGCGCCGCCGTCGAGAACACGATCGGCCTGCTCGACGCTGGCAAGGTGCGCGTGGCCGAGAAAGTGGCCGGTGAGTGGCGGGTCAATCAATGGCTGAAGAAGGCCGTGCTGCTGTCCTTTCGGATCTCGGGCAACACGGTGATGCCGGCCGGCGAGCTGAATTTCTACGACAAGGTGCCGCTCAAGTACCGGGGATGGGATGCAGCACGGTTCGATGCCGCGGGAGTGCGGGTCGTGCCGCCGGCGACGGTGCGCCGCGGGGCCTTCATCGCTGCGAACGTGGTGCTGATGCCGAGCTACGTCAATCTCGGCGCCTACGTCGACTCGGGCACCATGGTCGACACCTGGGCCACGGTGGGTTCCTGTGCGCAGATCGGCAAGAACGTGCACCTGTCCGGCGGCGTCGGCATCGGCGGCGTGCTCGAACCGCTGCAGGCCGCTCCCACCATCATCGAGGACAATTGCTTCATCGGCGCGCGCTCGGAAATCGTCGAGGGGGTCATCGTCGAATCGGGCGCGGTGATCTCCATGGGGGTGTTCATCGGCCAGAGCACGCGCATTTACGATCGCGAACGCGATGAAATTCTCTACGGCCGGGTCCCGGCCGGCGCCGTGGTCGTGCCGGGCTCCCTGCCCGCGAAGAACGGCAAGTACGCATTGTCGTGCGCCGTCATCGTGAAACGCGTCGACGCGCAGACCCGCGCCAAGACCTCGATCAACGAGCTGCTGCGCAACACCGACTGACCGGAACTCGCAATAGCACGCTCACTGCTTGCGCCACGCGGCCGGCGATTCACCGAACTGGCGCTTGAAGGCGCGGCTGAACGCGGCCTCGGAATCATAGCCGACCTCGAAGCCGATTTGCGCCACACTGCCGCGACCTTCGCGCAGCCGCTGGGCAGCCATGTGCATGCGCCACAGCGTGAGGTACTGCATCGGCGGCTGGCCTATCAATGAGCTGAAGCGTTCCGCGAACACGGATCGCGACAGCCCGACTTCCTGCGCCAGGGTGACGGCGGTCCATTTCTCGTTGGGCCTTGCGTGCAACAAGGCAAGTGAGCGCCCGATGTGCGGGTCGCGCAATCCTGCGAGCCATCCGCGATGCTCGATCGACAAGCTCTCGACAAAACGGCCCACCGCCTCCACGAACAGCAGCTCCGACAGCTTGGCGATTACCGTGGTCGAGCCGGGACGCCCCGCACTGATCTCGCTCGCGGCAAAGCGGAAGGAACTCTCGATCCAGGGTCCGGCAGCCGTCGCCCGCAGGTCCAGTTTCAACAATTTTGGAAGAGAAGCTATCAGAGGATTGAAGGGCATATCCGTGCCCAGGAAGCCGCATACGAGCCGCGTGGCTTCGCCGCCCCCGCCGTGCACGATGCGCGCCAGCGCGCCATTCTGTCCCGGCTGCACGATTTCCCCGGCAGGCACGGGCGTGAGCGAGAGGTCGCTGCCGAAATGGTGAGTATCATTGTGCAGCAGCAGAACGGTCTCGCCGGCCCGCACTTCGATTGACTCCGCACCTTCCGTCCGCAGCTGCATGCGCCCGGAGGTGACGAAGTGGAAGGCAATCACGTGCCGCGGCGCCTCGAGGTAAGGGCTGCAATCCTCAGGTGCAATTTTGCCGCTGATGCACCAGGGCGCCGTGAACTCCGCTTCGAGGAACACGCCGCCTGACAGGCGCACTACGCGCAGGACATCCGACAGTGCATCCATGGTCCGCCACCCCTGTTCCGGAGCTTCGAGCATGAGATCCGGCGTGCCGATCATTCACGTATCACGCCGCAATTTTTAGAGTAGCACCCACCTGAAAGCAAGGGTTGGATATCAATCTTAAGGAGCTGAGTATGAGTGCAGTTGTCGCCGATTTGAATACCGAGCCGGGCCGGGCGGCCCGTTATGCTCGTTGCGTCCAGATGTCGAAGAAGGCCGAATGGCAGATCGATCGGGATCTGTTGCGGGGAAGGACCTTTGATTTCTCGCGCAAATTCCTGCCCGACGGACTCTCGTTCGTCGATCGACTCGATTTTCTCGCGGCAGACGAAGCTCGCGTGCTGAGCCAGATCCAGGGGCGTACGTACGCTTACATTTTCGGGCTGGTCGAGCGCTTCATCAGCGCCAAGATGCTGGAGCAGGGCCGCTCTCACGTGTTGGGGGACCAGCTGGCGCTCGAAGCCCTGGCGCGCTTCTCCAATGAGGAGATCAAGCATCAAGAGCTATTCCGCCGCATGGAGACAATGATCGGTGAGCACATGCCGGGTGGTTATCGTCAGGTGGCGGATCCGAACGACGTCGCGCGCGCGGTGCTTTCCGCCGGCACCTGGTCGGTGCTCGCCCTGACCTGCCACATCGAGCTGTTCGTGCAATCGCACTACGAAGAGAGCATCGGACTGGGACAGGACCTCTGCCCTCTGTTCATGGATGTGTTTCATTTCCACTGGAAGGACGAGTGCCAGCATGTGCAGATCGACGAGCTCGAATGGGTTGCCGAGCACGCGCGCCTGAACGCCGCCGAACGTTCCAACGCCGTGGATGGTTTCATCGCCCTGGTCGGTGCCGTGGACGGAATTCTTCAGGCGCAGGCCCACGCGGACGCAGAATACTTCCTGACCAATGCTCGGAGAGGCTTCAGTCCGCAGGAGCAGAAAGAGCTCGAGGACGGTGTGCTGCGTGCGTACCGTTGGCAGTACATCATCTCCGGCGTGCAGCACAGGCATTTTTCCCGACTGCTCGGCAGCATGACCACGCCCGCGCAGCAGGTGCGCATCCGACAGGCAATCGCACCGATTGTGACCGTATGATCAGGCAACCACGCGGTCGGGCAGGTTCTGGATTGCGGTGGTTGCCGCCGGTGCGCGTCGATATGGCGGCGGTAACCGCTCTGCTGCGGGTTGCCTGGCGGATGGGGCGCAGAATCGCGACCCAATCATGCCAGGAACCGTAGCCCGGGAGCTAAACCGTAGCCCGGGAGCTAAGTGACCAACGCATAACTCAAGACGTGATGGGTCAGCAGGTCTCCACCGGCGTTGCGGCACTCGGCAGTGCCGTACGCCGTCCTCTTGCCCAGCTTGAGCAGACGGGCGGTGCAATAGATGTCGGTCTCGCGCGCGCTGCGGAGAAATGCGGTTTTCATGTCGCTCGTGACCCACTGCTCCAGCAAGCCGCGCTCGGTCATGATGGCCAGCCATATCGCGACATCGGCAGCGCCCATGAGGGTGATGCCGCTCACGATGCCGCCCGGCCGCTCCAAGGAGGCGGCATATGGGGCACGAACCACGCATTCCCGCGGGGCGCAGGACTCGAGCACGAAACCGAAGGGCTTCAGAAACGCCGCATCCGCGAGAATGCGGGCTAGTTCCTCGCGAGTGGCTTGCACGGCGTCACCCGAAGCGGCCGGTGATGTAGTCTTCCGTCAGCTTCTGCTGGGGATTGGTGAAGATCCGGTCCGTCGGCCCCACCTCGACCAGATCGCCCAGATGGAAATAGGCGGTGCGCTGCGAAACCCGCGCCGCCTGTTGCATATTGTGGGTCACGATCACGATGGCGTAGTTGGCGCGCAATTCGTCGATCAAGTCCTCGATCTTCGCGCTCGCGATCGGATCCAACGCAGACGTTGGTTCGTCCATCAAGATCACCTCGGGATTCACGGCAATGGTGCGTGCGATGCAGAGGCGCTGCTGTTGCCCTCCGGAAAGACTGGTGCCGGACGTCGACAGACGATCCTTCACTTCCTCCCACAGGCCGGCGCGCGCCAAACTGGATTGAACCAGTTCGTCCATATCGCCCCTGCGCTTCGCCAGGCCGTGAATCCGCGGCCCATAGGCAACGTTGGCATATATCGAGTGCGGAAACGGCGTGGGTTTCTGGAACACAATGCCGACCCGGGCACGCAGCTGCGCCACGTCTTGTTTGCGGTCGTAGATGTCCTTGCCGTCGAGCGTGATCACCCCGTCGACGCGCGCCGCGGCGATGGTATCGTTCATGCGATTCAGGCAGCGCAGGAAGGTGGACTTGCCGCAGCCCGAGGGACCGATCATGGCGAGCACCTGGTTGCGGCCGATATCGATGCTCACGTTCTTCACGGCATGCTTGTCGCCGTAGTGGACGTTGACCCCGCGCGCCGTCATGACGACATCGCCCACCGGATCGCGAACCGGGGTCGCCGTGTCGGGCGTGGTCGCGGCGGCTCGGCCGGTGGAGGAGGATTCGAACATAGGCCGGCTCAACCAAAGCGCCCGGTGATGTAGTCGTCGGTGCGGCGGTCTTTCGGCGAGGTGAATATCTGGCTGGAAAGACCTATTTCCACGAGGTCGCCCATGAACATGAATCCGGTGACATTCGACACGCGTGCCGCCTGCTGCAGATTATGGGTGACCATCACAATACAATACTTTTCGCGCAGCACCTGCAGGGTTTCCTCGACGCGCAGGGTGGAGATCGGATCGAGCGCCGCGGTCGGTTCATCGAGCAGCAGCACTTCGGGCTGCACCGCAATTGCGCGGGCAATGCACAGTCTTTGCTGCTGCCCGCCGGACAGGCTGCGTCCGTCGGCATGCAGTTTATCCTTGACCTCATCCCATATCGCCGCGTCGCGCAGCGCCGATTCGACGCGCGCCTTCAAGTCGGCGCCACGGATACCGCCGCTCAAACGCAGGCCAAATGCCACGTTGTCGAACACCGACATGGGAAACGGCGTGGGTTTTTGGAACACCATGCCGACCCGGTAGCGCAATTCGGCAACATCCACCGAAAGGCCCAGTATGTCGCGGCCGCCGATGAGCACTTCGCCCTCGGCGCGCTGGCCGGGATACAGGCCGTACATGCGGTTGAGAACACGCAGCAGCGTCGACTTGCCGCAGCCCGATGGCCCGATGAACGCGCTGATCGATCGATCGGCCAGCGTCATGTTGATGTTGTTCAGGGCACGCATCTCGCCGTAGTAAAAATTCAAGCCGCGAATTTCGACCTTGGCCGGCCCCTGCTCCTCTGCAGGCTCCTGTGCGCGCAGCGGCACGCGCATTTTCAAATGCTTGGGCGGCTTGGTCGACGGAATCACCTTCCGGATCCTCGCTCGGTCTGCATCATCGCCAGCACCACTCGCGCGGAAATGCTCAGCACCAGGATGGTCACGGTGATGATCAGCGCGCCCGCCCAGGCGAGACCCTGCCAGTTGGGGTAAGGACTCAATGCGAACTGGAATATCACGACGGGAAGATTGGCCATCGGGGCATTGAGATTCGTGCTCCAGAACTGGTTGTTGAGCGCCGTGAACAGCAGCGGCGCAGTCTCGCCGCTGATGCGTGCGATCGCGAGAAGCAGGCCCGTCACGATGCCGCTGCGGGCAGCGGGGTACAGCACACTCAGCGTGGTCCGCCAGGGGTACGCGCCGAGCGCAGCCGAGGAATCCTTCATGCCGATGGGCACCAGGTTCAACATGTCTTCCGTGGTGCGCAGCGTCACCGGTATCGCCAGTATCGCGAGCGCCAGCGCGCCGGCGATGGCGGAAAAGTGACCCATGCGCACCACCACGATCTCGTAGACAAAGAGACCGATGATGATGGACGGAGCGCTCAGCAGCACGTCGTTGATGAATCGAATGACGGTGCTGAGCCGCGAGTTCCGCCCATATTCCGCGAGGTATGTGCCGGCCAGGACGCCGATGGGCGAGCCGATCAGAATGCCGAGCAGCGTCATGACGCCGCTGCCATAGATGGCATTGAGCAGTCCGCCCTCGCTGCCCGGCGGCGGCGTCATTTGCGTGAACAGATGTCCGGACATGCCGGCGACGCCATGCGATACCAGGGTCCACAGAATGGCCGCGAGACAGGCGAGACCGATCATGGTGGCGACGAGAGACAGCATCAAAAAAATGCCGTTCTTGATTTTTCGAAACAGGCGCCGATTCATAGGCCGGCGGCCCCGCGCCGCTCGAGCCTGCGCAACATGGCCTGCGCGGCGGCGATGACCGTGAAAGTGATGAGAAACAACAAGAGGCCGAGCGCGATGAGCGACGAGGTGTACAGATCGCCCACCGCTTCGGTGAATTCGTTGGCGATCGCCGAGGAGATGGTGGTGCCGGGCGCCAGCAACGATGAGCTGATGCGGTGCGCGTTGCCGATGACGAAGGTCACCGCCATGGTTTCCCCCAGCGCGCGTCCCAACCCGAGCATGATGCCGCCGACGATGCCGACCCGCGAGTGCGGCACAACCACGTTCCACATCACTTCCCAGGTGGTCGCGCCGAGCCCGTAGCCCGACTCCTTGAGCATGGCCGGAACCGTGTCGAATACATCGCGCATGGTCGCCGCAATGAAGGGCAGGACCATGATGGCGAGAACCACCCCGGCCGTCAGAATGCCGATGCCGTACGGGGGACCCTTGAACAGGGGGCCGATGAGCGGTGCGTGCCCCAGGTGTCCGATCAGCCAGGGCTGCACGTGCCGCTGCAGCACCGGCGCCAGAACGAACAGGCCCCAGATGCCGAAAATGATGC
The DNA here is from genome assembly GCA_963811115.1 of uncultured Gammaproteobacteria bacterium. Taxonomy (GTDB): domain Bacteria; phylum Pseudomonadota; class Gammaproteobacteria; order Steroidobacterales; family Steroidobacteraceae; genus Bog-1198. The sequence goes on along the minus strand of CAWEQB010000010.1, from coordinate 415,944 downwards.
TGGGCACGGCGGCCAGCAATTCGACGGCGACGCCGATGGGCCGCTTCAGCAGTGGCGGGCACAGCTCGGTCAGGAACAACGCGATGCCGAATCCCGCCGGCACCGCCAGCAGCATGGCGATGGCGGAAGTGACCACGGTGCCGTAAATCGGCGAGAGCGCGCCGAATTGGTCGGTCACTGGATTCCAGATCTCCCGTGAGACGAAGGAAAATCCAAAATGAGCCAAGGCCGGCCACGCACCGCGTGCCAACGAGACGGCCACACCCCCGAGAATCAACAGCACCAGGATCGCCGCACTCAGCGTGGCCGCGCGGAAGATTCTTTCGTAAATCAGCTGCTTTGCGGCGTGCCTCGGATCGATGATCGCCACGGTGTGAATGTCGCTCCCGCTATTTCCCGCTCCAGATCGGATGACCACCCGACGTGATTTCAGCGGTCCAGGTCTTCTTCACCTGGGCAATCAGCGGCGCGGGCAAGGGCACGTAATCCAGGTCCCCCGCCATACTAGCGCCATCCTTGTACGCCCAGGCAAAGAACTTCAACGCTTCGCCGACCGCGGCCGCATCTTGCGGCTGCTTGTACACCAGAATAAAGCTCGCGCCGGTGATCGGCCAACTCTTGGCGCCCGCTTGGTCGGTCAGAATCAAGTAATAGCCATCCGCCTTGGCCCAGTCCGCGTTCGCCGCGGCGGCCTGGAATGATTCCGCATTCGGCGCCACCGTGGCTCCGGCCTTGTTGGTCAGCACGCTGTAGGCCATCTTGTTTTGTTTGGCATAGGCATACTCGACATAGCCGATGGCGCCGTCGGTTTGGGTGGTCATGTTCGCCACCCCCTCGTTGCCTTTCGCCCCGATCCCGGCCGGCCATTGCACCGAGGTGTTGGCGCCGATGGTCGAGAGGAATTTAGGATTGGATTTGGACAGATAATCGGAAAACAAGAAATTCGTCCCCGAACCGTCGGAGCGGTATACCGGCGCGATCGCCGTGTCGGGGAGCGCCAGCTTGGGATTCAGTTTCTTGATCTTCGGGTCATTCCACGCCGTGATGTCCCCCAGGTAGATGCTGGCCACGGTGGCGCCGTCCAGGTGCAATTGGCCGGCCTGAACGCCCTTGATGTTCACCACGGGAACCACGCCACCGATGATCATGGGAAACTGCACCAGCCCGGCGGCCTTCAGGTCCTCCGGCTTCAGCGGCATATCCGAGGCGCCGAAGGTCACGGTCTTGGCCTTGATCTGCTTGATGCCGCCGCCCGAGCCGATGGACTGGTAGTTGAGCCCGACCCCGGTGAGCGTCTTGTAGGCATCCGCCCATTTGGCATAGATGGGATAGGGAAAAGTGGCGCCGGCGCCCGAAATGTCCGCCGCCGCGGCGCTCAGCGTGAAACCAAGGGCCGCGGCCCCGACCAATAACCATCGTTCAGCATTCATTATTCTCATGATCGCTCCGGGGTGAAACACGTTTATGGAGGCCCAATGGATCGGTGCCGCTGCAGGGCTGCCATTGTCGGCAGGAATTGTGACGGTTTTGTGACAGTGCCCCCCCACCCGGGCCAAGGCTCGAGACCGCGGTATAGCCCGGGAAGGTGTGTCCCGCCACGATCAGCGGAAAGGTCGGGGTCAGCTGCGTGGCAATGGCCATGGCGGTGCCGGCAAAGATTCCCACCGCCCAGCCGGTGAGAAGCGCCCAGGAATTGAACCAGCGCGTGTACGGTGGATATTGCGGGTGTAAAGATTTGCCGCGGCAATCGCGGCGAAAGCGAACCCGATGAACCAGGACGGAAAGCTGTGGAGCCACAGCGCCGGTAAGGTCGGCGCCATGCCCCCGGGGGAGCATGACGCCGACGTTTGGAACTTGAACGATCAGAACTTGAAGCGGACACCGATCGTCGGGTTGATGTTGTTGCGCTGGTAGAGGTAGCCGTTCGCTACGCCATCGTACACGGCGCTGTACATGGCGCCGGCATAGCCGTCGAAGCGCTTGGTAAAGGCATAAACCGCGTCGAACGAGAACGACTCGAAGTGCCCGCTGCAAGTGCCGGACTTGTTGGTGTCGCATCCCGCATTGGCGCCGGTGCCGTAGGCGTTCTGGTGATAGCCGTAGTAGGCGCCGACCAGATCCAGGCCCGGCATTACGGTCCAGCGCACGCCAGCCCAATACACCTGCAGGACCTTGTCGTTAGGGTAGGCGGTGTTATTGACGTAAGCCAGCTGGTAGCCGCCGATGGTCGTGGAGCCGATGCCGTTCAACGGCGCCGGCGACAGCGGGTTCGTCGGATTGGAATATTGGATGTGTTCGTAGCCTGCATAGAACTTGAACACGTCGAGCTTGTAACTTCCCATCACGCCGTACACCGAGTTGTCCGAAACGGTGGCCGCCAAAGAATTGCTCACGGAGAAGTATCCCGCGGGCAACCCTTGCGCCACACCCTGCGTCGGCAGACCCGCCACCTGGGCCGCGCTCAATGAAGAGGTGGTAATCGCAGCGTTGAATTTCGAGTAGTAGACATCCGCGGAGAATCCCGCGAAATCGGCGCCGATATCCGCCTGGTAGCCAGTGTTCGCTGCGCCATGCGAGCCGTTGAATTTGTACATCAGGCCGAAGCGGCCAATGTCCGCAATGGTCACCATATATTTCAACGAGTCATCGACGCGCTTATCCTCGGTGTCGCCACCGCCCGCATACGTGCCCGACATGCCGATCAACGAAAAGGCCTGCGACCCCAAATTCGGATCGTACTTGGTGACGCCATCGCCGAGCAGCGTGACCTGGCGGCCGAAGGTCAGAGCTCCAAGCCTCTTGGAGCTGACCCCTGCGTAGGCAGTCTGAAACGCCTGTCCCGCGACGCTCGAATCGATATTTGTGTGCTGCTTATCGAGGCTGAGGCCGTTGTTGAGGACCTGGTCATGCAGCGCATCGCTGATATTGCCGTTCGACGGATTGAAGAAAGTCTCGAGCTTGAACACCGCGCTCCAGTCGCCCCCCAGCGGCTCGTTTCCCTGCAGGCCGATCCGCGACTGGCTCAAGTTGCTGGAAGTCGCACCCGTCACCGATTGACGGCCGTTCTTGTTGATGATGTTTTCGCTGCTGGCAGGATGGTAGTCGCCGAACGGTGCGCCATGGTTCTCGTACTGCAGACCGATATCGACGATTCCGTACAGAGTAATGCCGTGCCAGGTCAGGCTCTGATCTTCCTTACCCGACACAATGGTAGTCTGCGCAGGTGCAGGCGCACTCTGCGCTGCGGCGACACCGGTGGCCATGGAGAGGGCAGCCAGCAAGCACCATCCATGGATACGACCCCAGCTGCGTTTTCCCTGCGGTGCAAAATCAGTTGCATTAAAAATCATGATTTCCTTACTCACGGCTCGAACCCCCGTCAGATTTGCTGTTGGATTTGGTTGTTGGATTTAATCGACGTATTGTTTCAGTAATATGACAGCGCGAAATCTTCGCTATTTCGACGGACTATCAGGGCCGCTGGCACTTATATATTACATTTGTATACAAGATCCAGCGCCATTTTGTATCTTTTTAGCTACAAATATGGGGAACCCTCGGTGGGTACCAACCGACCGGCTCGGTCGCGCCCGCCTCGGGGACCTGCGTCGGCGCGCGCCGGCCTGCGTTGCAGCATTGCCACGCGTTAGGGTGAGGAACTGGTCAAGACGCGGTGAAATGCGGCAATGATGGCCGGCTGCGGCCGGCGAATATCCGGAATGGCTTGATAATTTTGCCACCCGCCCCCGAGGCTCTTGTAGAGCTGCACGAAGTGCTCGCCCTGCGAGACTTGTGCGGCTGCATATTGTTCCTGTAGCTCATGGAACTGGCGCTGAGCGTCGACGCGCGCTGCGCCGCCAGCATCGCGTCGCCCAAGCAGCGGCCAAACGGCCACCGGCCCGAAGGACCAGATATGTTTGTTGACGGCGGGCGTGGTTCCCCATCCCTGGCCCTGCTCACCGATGGAGTCCACCAGCGAGACTTGAGGAAACAGATCTGCGGTCGCAACCCCGATGCGCGCAGTCGCGCTCGCGAGTTCGCGCTCGGCCTGCTGAATGTCGGGCCGGCGCCGCAGCAGATCGAGGGGCACCACGCCGACGCCCTGATAGCTGACCGCCTCGATGCGCGAAATATCGTCGACCAGCGATGCAAGTTGCCGCTGATGCAGCGTCAGGATGCGATTCTGCATATCCCTGGCGCTCATGCCGTTGTAGGTCCACGCAATGGAGGCGAGGCCGAGCGCCTGGTCTTGAGTCGAAAGTCACTATTACGCGTGACCAGAGTCACATCCCGGCAGTGACTTTGGTCACTTCTTTGGGCGCCTACTCGGCTCGCCGCTGCTTCCTCGAGAGAATGGCGAGTTCGATGCGCGTGTTGGCGTGCAGCTTTTCCATGATGCGGCTGACATAGTTCTTGATGGTGCCTTCGGCAAGAAACATCGTCTGCGCAATCTGCCGATTGCTCATGCCCTCGGCGATGAGTTCGAGAATCTTCTGCTCTTTGTCGGTCAGCGCCTCGGCGACAAAGATGGGGCCGGAAGGTGCGGCGGACTCCGCCGGGCGGACCGCGGGGGCATCGGACGCGAGACGCTGAAATTGGTCCATCACCTTGCGGGCAATCTGCGGGGTGAGGCGCGATTCACCGCGCTTGAGAGCGCGGATCGTCTCGAGCAATTCCGCTTCCGCGGCGTCCTTCAGCAAGTACGCGTGCGCCCCCGCCCGTACCGCCTCGAACACGGTCTCATCGTCATTCAGCGTGGTCAGAACCAAGACCTGCGTCGCGGGCCGGGCGCGGGTGATTTCGCGGGTGGCAGCCACCCCGCCTTTGAGCGGCATGTGCAAGTCCATCAACACCACATCGGGATGCAGCGTTTGCGCGAGTTCCACCGCTTCGACGCCATTCGATGCCTGGCCGACCACTTCCATATCGGGCTCCATGGACAAGAGCAGCGCCACGCCACGGCGCACCAGCGCTTGATCTTCGGCAATGACGACTCGAATCGCCGGCGCGCCAGGGGACCCCATGATCGATACCTCGGGTAAGCATCCGTCCGCCGCCAGTGTGCGTCTCATGCGCCATCGTTTGGAAGTGACTTTCGTCACCTGTTAACGTGGACCCATGGCCGATTCTGTTTCAAACCGCGAACCGGGTACCGGGGGCTTCGACGTCAACCCGGCGCATAGCCTGGCCGCGGGTGCCATGTGGCTGATCATTGCGCTCGCCGTCACGTTTTCCACCGCCGCCGCCGTTTGGGTCGGCCGGATCGCGCGCAAAGACGTCATCGAGCAGCACGTTCGCCGGCTTTCACTCGAAACCGACCAGCTCAGCTCCGATCTGGGTCAGGCGCTCGCATCACGGCTCGGCGCAGTGCGCGCCGCCCGTTTCAGGCTGGGCGCCATCGCGGCGGCGAACCAGCAGGGCAGTCTCAGAGAGGTCTTCGACGAGCTGGTGTCGGTGTATCCGGAACTCGATTGGATCGCCATCGCCGATTCGAAGGGCGTCATCGTGAGTGCCGTACGCGCACTTCAAACGGGAGCGAGGGTCGATTCACGGGACTGGTTCACGGCGGGTCTGCGGGGGCCGTGGCTCGGCCTTATCGACACTGCCGGGCAATCCGACGATGCCCTGCGGGGCGACATGGCCGTTCCGGTCCAGGATAAGTCCGGCCGCGTTATCGGAGTCATTGCCGCGCACCTGCGCCGGCCTCGCGAGCCCAACCATCCGCTGCGCCTCACGGATGAGTCGAACCCGCGAGGCTCGGCTCAAGCCTATGTCCTCGACCGTGCGGGAGTCGTTCTCATCGGGCCGGCCGGTGCGCGCGGCAAGCCGTGGACCGGCATCGCGGTGAGCGGGGGATCCCCGGAACTGCAATTCGAGCACTTGCCGGATGGGCGGCAGGTACTGGTATCGCGCTCGCCCCTGCAGATCGGCGGCGGAGCGACGGCATCGGATTGGCAGGTTCAGCTGTGCGAACCCATCGAACGCGTGTATCAGCGGGCCGACGCCCTGGCGCTGCGCATTCTTTGGGTCTCCTTGAGCCTCGGCGCGGCGACCGCCCTGCTCGGAACGATCGGCGCACGGCAACTGACCCGGCGCTTGAAACGCCTGACCCGGTCGGTGGCGAAGGTCGGGCGCGGCGGCGGCACCGCCATCGATGTTCCTCCGGGCAAGGACGAAGTGGCGAGGCTGGGCCGCGCGTTCGCCAATATTCTCGACGATCTGCAGCGAGAACGCGCTGAACTCAAGACCTTGAGCAGCGAACTCGAGCGCCGCGTTGCCGTCAGGACCCGCGAAGTCGAGCGCCTAGCGGAGGAGTCCCGCCATGCAGCCGTCGTGCGCGAGCGCTTGAAAATCGCACGTGATCTGCACGACACGCTCGCTCATTCCATGATGGCCATGCTGAGCGAAGTCCGCTTTCTGCGAAAACTGCAATCGTACGACCCCGGCGCGCTGCCCGATGAACTCGCGCGTGCCGAAGAAGTGGCCCACGAGGGACTCAACGAAGCGCGTACGGCCATCATCCAGATGCGCGCGAATACCGTGCGCGAAATGGGGCTGGGGCCGGCGCTCGCCGCCGCCTTCGACCACTTCATCGATCGCACGGGACTCGCCGGAGATTTCGAGGCGGACCCGGAAGCGGCGCGGTTTGGCGACGATCGCGCCGAGACCCTGCTGCGCATGGCCCAGGAAGCGCTGCGCAACATCGAGCGGCATTCCCGCGCGACTCGCGCGACGCTGCGCTTGCGCATGACCGATCCCAGCCATCTAGAACTGAGCGTCGAGGACAACGGCGTCGGCTTCGATCCCTCGGCGTCGAGCTCCGGGCACTACGGCATCGTGGGACTGCGCGAGCAAGCCGAGTTGGTCGGTGCGGCGCTGCGGATCGACAGCCGGATCAATGCAGGGACCAAGCTCACGATCTCTCTGCCGCTGTCGCCGATACCGTTCGCGCCGCGGACCTAGCTAAGTTCAAGGAACGATTCAGCCGATCGGACATCGAACATAATCCGGTCCCATCGACTGTCAGGCGGCGTATGAACAACTCCCAACGATATTGCACCTTGGTCCTCGTCATTCTGTTCGGAGCACTCGGCGGATGCACGGCCTACCAGAAATGCGGCTTCGGCGGCTGCCCCGGCGACAAGGAACTGACTGCCGCCGTGGAGTCTTCCTTCAAGGATCACGCCGAACTGCAGCCTCCCAACCTTATCAAGATCCAAACGGTGGATCACACCGTGTACCTGTACGGTTTGGTCGATACCGACATCCAGCGCCTAATGGCGGAAAGTTTGGCGCAGCAGGTGCCGGGCGTGACCAAGGTCGTCAATTCGATCAGCCTCCAGGGAAACGTTCTATGAACATCCGGGAGTCCGTGCAGCGTCCAAGCCGACGCTCAAGTCTTTGACCCGAACAGCAGTTCCAAGGTGCGGCAGTAGATTCGCTGCAGACGGTCGATATCCGCCACACGCACGCACTCGTTCACCTTGTGGATGGTTTCGTTGATCACGCCGATCTCGATCACCTGGGCGCCCATGGGAGCGATGAAGCGTCCGTCCGAGGTGCCGCCGCCGGTCGAGAGTTTGGGCGTGATCTGCAATTCTTCCTGCACGGCACGGGTCGCGGCCTGCGACAACTCCCCCGGGACGGTCAGAAAGGGGTATCCGGAAATAAACCATTCCAGCGTGTAGTTGACCCGATGGCGCCGCAACAGCTCCTCGACGACGGTCTTGAGTCCATCGACCGTCTGCTCGGTGGAGAATCGCAAATTGAAGCGGGCTTTCAATTCTCCGGGAATGACATTGGGCGCGCCGGTGCCGGCGGAGATGTTCGAAATCTGGAATGTCGTCGGCTGAAAATGCGCGTTGCCATGATCCCAGGTACGCGCCGCCAGCTCGGCCAGCGCCGGCGCCACCGCGTGCACGGGGTTGTTCGCGAACTGGGGGTAGGCGATATGTCCCTGCACGCCGTGCACCGTGAGGCGCCCGCTCAAGGAGCCGCGCCGACCGATCTTGATGGTGTCGCCGAGCGTGCTTTCGCTCGACGGCTCGCCGACCAGGCACCAATCGATGCGTTCGTTGCGCTCGCGCAGCACTTCAACCACGCGGCGGGTGCCGTCGACCGAGGGACCTTCCTCGTCGCTGGTGATCAAGAACGCAATCGTACCGCGATGCGATGGGTGGCGGCCCACGAACTCCTCGCACGCCGTCACCATCGCCGCCAGTCCGCTCTTCATATCGGCTGCGCCGCGACCATACAAAAGGCCGTCCCTGATCACGGGCAGGAAGGGATCGCCCTGCCATTCATCGAGCGGACCCGCCGGCACCACGTCGGTATGCCCGGCGAAACAGAACACCGGTCCACCACTGCCGCGCGTGGCCCAGAAATTATCCACCGGACCGAAACGCAGGTGCTCGACGCTGAAGCCGATGGCCTCGAGACGGGCGGCCATCAAGGCCTGGCAGCCGCCGTCGGTGGGACTGACCGAGGCACGCCCGATCAGATCCTCCGTCAGCTCCAGGGTTGCGGACTTCGGCGGGCTCTGCATCAGAAGCGCAGCACCGGGGGCTGGCGCCGCAGGTTGACCCATACGCCAAAACCGCCGAGAACGAGCGCCGCGATGAGCACCCACGCCGGCATGGCGAGGCCCAGGAACGACCAGGTCACGCGGGCGCATTCTCCCGAGCCCGTCAGCACCTTGACCAGTACCTCACTCAACGAAAACACCTTGAGCATGAAATCGAGCGATGCCCCGCAGGCCGGGATGGTGCCTTCCGGCAGACTCTGCACGTACAAATGCCGAATCGCCACACCGATGGTGGCGAGCGCGGCGAGCGCCAGCAGCGACGCATACACGCGCCGGCCCCATGAGACAGGATCGTGCGCCGCCGCGCCCAGGAACACGAGCCCCAACGCGAATACGCCGACGCGTTGAAATATGCACAGCGGACAAGGCTCCAGGTGCAGGACGAACTGCGCATAGTATGCATAGGCCAGCAAGGCTGCGCAGGCCGCAAACCCCAGAAGATTTCCTTGGCGGGCCGTCATCAACTGCGCGCGAGAGCCTGCGCTGCATCGATTTGCTTGGCCACGTCCTCGAGCGAGGTATGGCGGATGTCCTTGCCGTGCACCATGTAGATCACATACTCGCAGATGTTCTTGGCGTGATCACCGATGCGCTCCAGGGCCCGCACGATCCACATGATCTCGAGCGCGCGCCGAATGGTGCGCGGATCCTCCATCATGAAGGTGATGCACTGACGGTGAATCGACTCATACTCCTCATCCACCATCTTGTCCTCGCGCGCGGTCTTGAGCGCCGCCTGCGAGTCCATGCGGGCGAACGCGTCGAGCGCATCATGCACCATTTGCGCGACCTGGCGGCCGAGGTGCTTGACCTCGCGGTACTTGTCCGCGGGGCGTTCCATGGTGGCGAGGCGCGAGGCGATGTAGCCGATTTTCTCGCCCTCATCGCCGATGCGCTCGAGGTCGGTGATGGTCTTGATGATGGCGACGATGACCCGCAAATCTCCGGCCGCCGGCGCGCGGATCGCCAATATGCGGCTGCACTCCTCGTCGATGGACACTTCCATGCCGTTGACCTTGTAGTCATCGGTCGCGACCGATTCACCCAGGCGGCTGTCGCCTTCGACCAGCGCGGTGATCGCCTTGTGCAGCTGCTGCTCCACGAAGCCCCCCATCTGCAGCACCTGATTGCGGACTTTTTCCAGATCCTCGTTGAAGCGGCGGGAAATGTGGTGGGTGAGATCGGCCGTTTCCATAAAAATTACCTTGCAGCGGAGGACATGAGAACACAAATAATGACTGGCGTTCGTTTACATCCGATTACTTCCTACGTCAACTCTGCGGCCCCATATTTGTGACCAGGAGCTAGGCGCTCACCGCTTCGTGCACGGCGCGCGGCCAGATCCGGGCCTGCGGGAAATGGCAGGTGAAGGTGCTGCCCTTGCCCTCGGAACTCTGCACGTCGAGCCAGCCGCCATGCCGCTGCAGAGCGTGCTTGACGATCGCAAGACCCAGTCCCGAACCGCCCTGCCCGCGCGACCGGCCCGCATCCACCCTGTAGAAGCGCTCGGTCAATCTTGGAATGTGCTCGGCCGGAATGCCGATGCCGCTGTCGATCACGGAAAAATGGGCGCCTTCATCATCGACCCACCAACGCATGCGCACCGTACCCTCGGCCGGCGTATATTTCATGCCGTTCACCAGCACATTGGTGAACGCGGATTCGAGCTCGTGAGCGGATCCGAACAAGCCATCCTCGGTTTCCAAATCCAGCACGATCTGGCGCGGACGCTCGACGCTCGCGAGCGCATCGCGGTGCAAGCGCTCCAGCATGCCCGGCACATCGACGGCGTCGCGGGAGGCCTCGCCATCCGTCGACTCGAGTCGCGACAGCACCAGCAGGTCGGCAATAATGGCGTTCATGCGCTGCGCCTGGGCCCGCATATCCTTGATGGGGCCGGCCCACGCGGGGTCGATGGACGAGTCATCGGCCAGGGTATCGAGATATCCGGATATCACCGTCAACGGCGTGCGCAACTCATGCGAGGCGTTGGCGACGAAGTCCTTGCGCATGGCCTCGAGGCGCATTTGCCGCGTCACATCGCGCACCAGCAACAGCGACTGGCCGCCGCCATAGGGCACCACCTGCAACGCCAGGTACAGATCCATTTGCACCGGCGGCCGTATCACCAGCGGCATGGCAAAGTCGTCCCCATGCAGGTAGTGCACGAACTCCGGCGAACGGATGAGATTGTCGATCCGCAGGCCCAGGTCAATCGGCCGGCGCAGGCCCAGCAGGCGCGCCGCCTGACGGTTGAACCAGACGATCTCGCGCTGGGCGCTCAAAATGATGACCCCATCGGGCAACGCCGCGGTCGATCGGCGAATTTCGCGAAACAGTTGCACCAACCGCTGCTTGTGAAACTGCTTGCGACGGTGCAGCCGCACCACCTGGGCAACGATGTCCCCCCAGATACCGCCGATGTCCGGCGGATCCATTTGCGAGCGCAGGCGCAGCCAGCGGTCGAGACGGTACAGGGTGAGCAGCTGCCAGCCCAGGTACAGACAGGCTGCCAGCAGAATCCACAGCCAAATGGGCCCTATCAGCAGACCCACGGCCAGGCCCAACAGCAAAATGCCCGCGAGCCGCGCGAGCGCGAAAGTCCACATTGCTGCCATCGATCAGGAGCCGGTCGCGCCCGCCCTCCTCATGCATCCTTTGTCGAGAACCGGTAGCCGGCGCCACGCACGGTCTGCACCAACCACTCCAGCTGATAAGGCTCGAGCGCCTTTCGCAGTCTACGGATGTGCACATCCACGGTACGCTCTTCGACATAAGTATTACCGCCCCACACACGATCGAGCAACTGACCGCGCGAGAACACCCGTTCCGGGTGGGTCATGAAGAAGTGCAGCAAGCGATATTCCGTGGGGCCCAAGGCGATTTCCCGCTCGCCGGCGCTCACCCGGTGGCTCGAATCGTCGAGCTTGAGGCCATCGGCCTCCACGATATCGGCCGCCCCGGCCGGCGCGACGCGGCGCAACACCGCCTGGATGCGCGCCAGCAACTCGCGCGGCGAGAAGGGCTTGGTGATGTAATCGTCGGCGCCACCCTCGAGGCCGCCGACCTTGTCCTGCTCCTCGGCGCGCGCGGTCAGCATGATGACCGGAATTTCTTCCGTATCCTTGGCCCGCTTCAGCGACCGGGTCAATTCGAGTCCACTCATGTCCGGCAGCATCCAATCGACCAGCATCAGGTCGGGGCGCACATCGACGATCCGCGCCCGCGCCTCGCGGCAATCTTCTGCCTCCCGGACTTCGTAGCCGGCGCGTCGCAGACCAAAGGCGACCATGTCGCGAATCGCCTTCTCGTCTTCCACTATGAGGATGCGCTTGGCCGTCATGAGCTTCTTCTAATCCCTTGAATATTGAGCGCAGTATTACATCGATCGCATGTGACAGTTCCATGACAGCGCCTGGGTATCCATGACAGCACCTAGGAGGGCGGCGCTGAGCGCCGCTCCGCCTCGGTCAAGGCAACTTTGTCGCGCAGGTACAACGGTCTGACCTCGGCTGGATCGCGCCCCTCGCCGAGCGCAAAGCGCAAGGCACCGAGCGTGGCAAAATCCCGGGCATCCGGCAGGGCCCGGCTGTGCTTCGGATCGAGTTCCAGGCCGGGCAGTCCGGCCAGCACCGGGTAGGCGGCGAAACCGCGGCCGATGGCGCGACACACGCGCCCCGCGGGCAGCAGCACCGAGGTCGGCGGTCCGACCGCAGCCGCGCCGATCGCCGCCACGCCGCGGCCGGAGTCGGCGGTGAAGCATCCCCAATAGACCTCGTTCATGCGCGCGTCGAGACAGGCCAGGGCGCAGGCCGCACCGTCCTTGAGCGCGGGCAACGCCAAGGCTTCCAAAGTCGTCACCGGCACGATCGGCAGGTTTGCACCGAAAGCGAGGCCCTGCGCCACCGCCACGCCGATCCTCACCCCGGTGAAGGAACCGGGACCGATGCTGGCGGCGATCGCATCGAGAGTGGACAACGCCGTCTGCGCTTCGGCCAACACCGCCTCGACCATGCCGAGAATCTGCTGCGCATGCGATTTGCCCAGCTCCTCGTAGCGAAAGTGGAGTTCGCCCTCCGCGAGACCCGCCCCGGAGCTCGAGAGCAGCGCCACCGAGCACGCCTCGGTCGCCGTGTCGAGCGCCAGAATGCGCATCAGGTGACCGGCGATGCGTGGGCCATCGCGGGGCGCAAACTTGCCAGCCGTTCGGCGAGGAATCGCGCGGCGACCGCGCCGTCGCTGATGACGGGACTTGCCGGCAGCGCCTCCAAGAACACGCGGCCATAGGCCTTGGTCTTGAGGCGCGGATCGCCGATGACGATGACGCCGAAGTCATCGAAGTCCCGGATCAGCCGTCCGACGCCTTGTTTCAATGCCAGCACCGCTTGCGGCAATTGATACTCGAAGAACGGGTTGCCGCCGCGCCGGCGAATTCCCTCGAGTCGCGCCTTCAGCAGTGGGTCATCGGGCGCCGCAAACGGCAGCTTGTCGATCGCGACGATCGAGAGCGCCTCGCCCTTCACATCCACGCCCTCCCAAAAGCTGCCGGTCGCCAGCAGCACGGCGTTGCCCAGCTCGCGGAATCTCGTCAGCAGCGCTTCGCGCGGCGCCTCACCCTGCACCAGCACCGGAAACGGCGGCTGCGGAAAGCGCGCCTGCAAAGCCCGGACTCCCTCCGCCATGCCGCGATAACTGGTGTAGAGCAGAAACGCGCGGCCGCCGCTCGCTTCGAGCAGGGGTGCGCAGGCATCGATGAATCGTTCGGCAAAGGCCGGGTCCTGTGGCTCCGGCATGCGCGGCGGCAAAAAGATGCGCGCCTGATCGCGGTAGTCGAAGGGACTGTCGATCCGCACCGTGCGCGCGTCCGGCAATCCGACGCGCGCGGCGAAATGCGTAAAATCCTCGCCGATGGCCAAGGTCGCGGAGGTGAAGACCCAGGCGCAGGGTCGCGACTCCACATACTCGCGCAGGCGTTCGGCGATTTCGAAGGGCGTGTAGTGCAGCAGCAGGCCATTCGCGTTGGCATCGACCCAGCGCAATCCCGTGTCCTCCGACAGCTCGCGCAGGGATGCGAGGGAATTTGCGAGAGCCGCACTGCGCCGCGCGCAGTTCGCGGTCCCGGCACCCGCGCCCAGCCCTTCGAGTTGAGTGGCGATGTCGCTCAAGGCGGTCTCGATTTCCGGCAAGGCATCCAGGAAGGAGTCGGGCAGGCTCGCCCACTCGTAGCGGCCCTGGCCGCGCAGAGTGCCGCGCAATTCCTCGAGCCGCGTGTCCACGGCCGCGACCGCCGTGTTGAGCGCCGGAGCGCGCACGCCGGCGGCACTCACTTCCGCCGCGATATCGCGCAACAAGATTTGCACCTGGCGCACCGACCACACCTGGCCGAAGAACTGCGCCGCGGTGTCCGGGACTTGGTGCGCCTCATCCAGGATGACCGCCTCCGCGCCCGGCAGCAGATCGCCGAAGCCCTCGTCCTTGAGCGCGAGATCGGCCAGCAACAGATGGTGATTCACCACCACGATGTCGGCAGCCTGCGCGTTGCGCCGCGCCTCGAACACATGGCAGCGTCCAAATTGCGGGCACTCCTGTCCCAGGCAGTTTTCACGCGTCGAGGTGATGTTCGGCCAGAGCGCCGACTGCTCGGGCAAATCGGTGAGTTCCGACAGATCGCCCGCCTTGGTGGTCGCCGCCCAGCGCGCCACCCGCGCGAGCACGCGTGCCACGCCGCGCTCGCCCGGCAGCAAGGAGCCCTGTTGAGTCGCAAGTTCCAACCGGTGCCGGCATAGATAGTTGGCGCGCCCCTTGAGCAGGGCGATTTTGACCGGCAACCCGAGCGCCTTCGCCAGCAGAGGAACGTCGCGGCGAAAAAGCTGGTCCTGCAAGGTGCGCGTGCCGGTGGAGATGATCACGCTGCGCCCCGACAGCAAGGCCGGAACCAAATAAGCAAAGGTCTTGCCCGTGCCCGTGCCCGCTTCGACGATCAAGGGCTCGAGCCGCGTCAACGCCGCGCCCACGGCCTTGGCCATGGCGGCTTGCTCGGGGCGGTACGCATAACCCGGCAGGGCACGTGCCAACGGTCCCTCGAGGTTGAAGACATCGTCGTAGTCGCTGTTCATGGCGCTAGCGTACGATGTTTTGAGTGCCGCTAATTGACCAGCGCACGAAACCGCACGAATGCCACCGAATTGGCCTTCAGGCTGTTCTTCAAATGCCAGCGGATATGGGTGTAATCCGCGGCGGTGGCCGGACGCGACTGACCATCGTCGGTCTTCACCAGGAGATTTTCGGCGCGGTCGAAGCTCTTGCCGCCGTCGACCGAATAGCTCACCTCGGCGCCGGGACCGACCGCGGAGTCGGCGACATAGCGCACATGCTCGGGAATGGGATGGATGATGGTGGGTGCCTCGAGCACGGCAGCGCCGGTGTTGCGAACCTCCAGCGTGTAGATGACTCGGTCGCCGGGCACGACGCGATCTGCGGAGACGAGCTTGACGGACGGGTGCGCGCCGTCGACGCCCTTCGATTCGACCTCGGCTATCGCCTTGATACTGAGAGGGTCAAGCGGGCCTTGGGCAGCGGCAATGCCGGCCAACAGCGCCAGCGCCGCGTGGGTCAGGCTCGTCCACGGAAATCTTTTGTGCATACGGGCTATTGTAATTGATTCAAAGTCAATCACTGACAGCGCTGTCTCCTGGGGCCGGTCTTGGCACTTGGCGATGAACCCGGCCATCTGTCATCCTTCCAAGTCTAATAATGTTCAAGCGTTGAAGGACCCTCTCATGGCCACGGCACCCCAGCACGTCTCTCTCGCTTCGATGAATCGCGACGTCTCGGTCTGGGTCGAGGAGGTCGCCAAACTCACCCAGCCGGACCATGTTTATTGGTGCGACGGCAGCGACGCCGAGTTTCACGCATTGGAGCGGGAATTGATTGCGGCCAAGGAGTTGCTGCCGCTCAATGCCCAGAGTTTTCCAGGCTGCGTCCTGTCGCGCTCGAATCCCTCGGACGTTGCCCGAGTCGAGCACCTGACCTTCGTCTGCACCCGCCAGCAGGAAGACGCCGGCCCGAACAATCACTGGATCGCGCCCGCACAAGCCCATGCGCAGATGGATGCTCTGTTTGCGGGCTGCATGAAGGGCCGCACCATGTACGTGGTGCCCTATTGCATGGGCCCGATCGATTCGCCGTTTTCACGCTGCGGAGTCGAGATCACCGACAGCGCCTACGTGGTGCTCAACATGCAGCTCATGACCCGCATGGGCCGCGCCGCGCTCGAGCGCATCAGCCGCGATGGCACGTTCGTGAGAGGACTGCATTCCACCGGCGATCTCAATCCCAAGCGCCGCTTCATCATGCACTTCCCGGAAGAACTGTCGATCAAGAGTTTCGGCTCCGGTTACGGCGGCAATGCCTTGCTCGGCAAGAAATGCCATGCGCTGCGGATCGCGAGCTGGCAGGCACGCACTGAAGGATGGTTGGCCGAGCACATGCTCATCGTCGGCATCGAGAACCCGCAAGGCGAGATTCACTACCTGGCATGCGCCTTCCCCTCGGCCTGCGGCAAGACCAATCTGGCCATGCTCGTCCCGCCGGCGAGCTACAAGGGCTGGAAGGTGTGGACGGTGGGCGATGACATTGCATGGCTGCATCCGGGCAAGGATGGCCGTCTGTACGCCATCAATCCCGAATCGGGCTACTTTGGCGTGCTTCCCGGCACCAACGCCAAGACCAATCGCAATGCCTACGACATGATTCGCCGCGATACCATCTTCACCAATGCCGCGCTCGCCGCGGACAATCAGCCTTGGTGGGAAGGCTTGAACGAAGGCAAGCCGGTCGTCGACTGGCAAGGTCGGCCTTACGATCCTGCCAACGGACCCGCCGCGCACCCGAATTCCCGGTTTACCGTGGCCGCGAAAAACAATCCCGGCTATTCCAAAATGGCCGACGCACCGGGCGGCGTACCCATCTCCGCCATCGTGTTCGGCGGCCGCCGCCGCACGTTGGCGCCGCTCGTCTATCAAGCGCGCAACTGGCTGCACGGAGTACTCGTGGGTGCCGCAGTCGCTTCGGAGACCACTGCTGCAGCCACCGATGCGGTGGGCGTCGTGCGCCGCGACCCCATGGCCATGCTGCCGTTCGCCGGCTACAACTTCGGCGACTACTGGGCGCATTGGATCAATGTCGGCGCGAAGCTCAAATCACCGCCGCAGATCTTCCACGTCAATTGGTTCCGCCAGGATCAGGCCGGAAAGTTCTTATGGCCGGGATTCGGCGAGAACCTGCGGGTGTTGCGATGGATCATCGATCGATGCAAGGGCGTGGCCAAGGCGCACGACACGGCGATCGGTCATTTGCCGAACCCCGCCGACCTTGACCTGCAGGGTCTCGAGGTCAAACCGGGCGCGGTCGATGAGTTGCTGGCCGTCGACCCAAGACTGTGGCAGGCGGAATTTACCGGCATCGAGCGGTATCTCAGCCAGTTCGGCGACCGCGTGCCGGCGCCGCTCCGGGCCGAACTCAAGGGCGCCCTCGAGCGCGTTCACGCCTTGCAGGGGTGATCCAATCGGTGGTTTGAACGCCCGGTAGCTCGATTTGCGCCAGGTCACATGCCCACCGTCGTGATTAGCCAACTCGGTCCCAGCAGCGCGAATCCTCCCACCGCTATGCTTTGGCAATGGGAGCCATGCGGCAATCGCCAATCGCCTTACTCGGCATCGCGAGTCTGCTTGTCATGGCTTGTGCCGGGCCGCAGCCGAGGCCGATCACGCATGAGCAGTATCTCGCCAATCGAGAAGCCGCGATAACCAACGCGGTCCAGGCTGCCGACCGGGCCGGTCAGGACGGCGAGGCGCTGCGCGAGCGCCTGGAATTACAAGCGTGCCTGCATGATGCCGTGGATCTGCCCGATCCACAGCAGCGCTCGCCCGCGATTCATCAGTGCCGAGTCAACTGGCCGCAGCGTTGGCCGGACAAATTTGCTTCGGCGCCCTGAGAATCACTCCTCGCAGGCGTAGCGAATGACCTGCGAGGAATTGCTGTCCGGCGCCTTGCCGAGACCGATCAGTCCTTCGCCGCGAAGCTGCATGGAATCGCGCCGCACGAAGGCTTCCTCGCCGTCCTTGCCGAGCACAAAGGTGCCGTTCGTGCTCTGATCGATCAGCATGAACTTGTTGCGGTTGGTCTCCACGCGCGCATGCAGCCGCGAAATCAAATTACCCTTCACCACCAGATCATTTTCCTCGGCGCGGCCGATGGTGATGTTGGCGCGCCCCTCGGTAACCAGCACTTCCTGGCCTTGATAGCGCAGGCGCAGCCGCTGAGTCTTGTTGGCCTTTTCGCGCTCGCGCGAGGAGATGGCGATCGCCGGCACCATGCTGGTGATGTCCTCGGTCTGCCACAGCACCTCGAACAGGGCCACCTCGCTGCTGCGGCCCTTCAAGGTGGCGATATCGATCTGGCGCACGGACGCGCGCCAATCGCTCGACAGGCGCTCCACCATGGTCGCGGTGGTGATGATCTGGCCGGCCTTGGCCTGGCTGGTCATGCGGTTCGCCGTATGCACGGCGGAGCCGAAGATATCGCGGTTCTCCAGCACCACCGGCCCGAAATTGCAGCCGATGCGAATGGCCACGGTTTGTTCGTCCACTTTGAGCTGCGGGTGCAGCACGATCTGCTTCTGCATCTGGGCGGCGGCGTTGAGCGCATCGTCGGCGGTCGGGAAGGTCGACATGACCTCATCCCCCATGGTCTTGATGACCGTGCCGTGATTCTGATCGGTTGCCGCGCGCATCACATCGATGCAAATACCCACCATGTCGCGTGCGCGCAGGTCCCCCAGCAGTTCATACAGCTTGGTGCTTCCGACCACGTCGGCGAATACGATGGCTACTTCTATTTCTTTGCCCATTTCCACGGCCATTATACTTAATCTGGCACGGCCGCCTTAACGCGTTTAGGCCGCCAGCCCCGGATTTAGGATCGGAAGCGCCGTATACAGCGTTTCGGGTACTGCCTCCGGCCGGGCCGCGACCTCCGAGAGGAACCGCCGCCAGGCGCGTGCGCCCTCCCGCCCCGCCATCAAGCCGTGCATATGCCGTGTGATCGAGTGCAGCCGGATGCCCCGCCGCGCGCAGATTTTCGCATAGGCGACCACTCGCTCGATGATCTCCGCGGGGTCCGGCACAGCCCAAGCGGGATTGATCAATGCGCGTTCCAATTCGGCCAGAAGTGCCGGCCGATGATAGACCGCGCGGCCGAGCATGACGCCGTCGAGCCCGGCAGCCACATGTTTGCCGGCTTCCGTCGCCTGCATGAGCCCGCCATTCAATATCACCATGAGCTCCGGCCGCTCGCGTTTGAGCCGGTGCACGTACTCATATTTCAGCGGCGGAATCTCGCGATTCTCCTTGGGGCTCAGTCCTCCCAATATCGCGGCACGCGCGTGCACGATGAGCGCATCGATTTCGGGCGCGACCGCCGCGACGAAGGCGGCGAAGAACTCGTAGTCGTCGCGGTCATCGATGCCGATACGGCATTTGACGGTCACGGGCAACGGCGTGGCGTCGCGCAGCGCCCGAACGCAGTCCGCCACAAGAGCCGGCCGCAGCATGAGACACGCACCGAACGAGCCGTTCTTCACTCGATCGCTCGGACAGCCCACGTTGAGATTGATTTCGGAAAATCCGGCGGCGGCACCGATGCGGGCGGCCAGGCTAAGTTCCTTGGGATCACAGCCGCCCAGCTGCAAACCGACCGGATGCTCGGCCGGATGGTGCTCGAGCAAGCGGCGCGCGTCTCCGCGCACCAGCGCGGTGGAGACAATCATCTCGGTGTACAGCAGGGCATGCGGCGCGAACAGGCGATGCACGTAACGGCAGTGGCAGTCCGTCCAATCCATCATCGGGGCGACGCATACGCGGCGATCGATCAACGCGCTGCGTTTCTCGGAGGAATGGCCGGGTTTTTGCGCGATTTCCATGTTGTGCGTTTACGATAATTCCGCGTACTCCCGGCAGTTTACCTCAGAATGCGGCAACCCTTTCCACCACCCAATAGCTGGCGATGCCAGAAACTCGGTCTAACGTGATATCTTGAGATTGACACCCCGGGAGCAGGCAGACTGACGATGAGCGAAGTCTGGGCAAAATGGGAAGGCCAGGTCATCAACGGAGTGTTTCCGCTGCGACGCTTGTTGGGCGTCTCCGACCACAGCGGCGTGTTCCTGACCGATTACAAGGCGCGCAACCTGCCCGATGCCGCGATCAAATTGATCCCGGCCAATGCGACCGAGGCGGAGGCCCAGCTCGCGCAGTGGCGGGCGATTGCCGCCCTCGCCCATCCACGCTTGATCCGGCTCATCGCCATGGGCCGCTGTCAGCTCGGGGGCCTGCAATTCCTCTTCGTCGTCATGGAGTACGCCGAACAAAATCTCTCGCAGATTCTTGCGCAGCGCCCCCTGACGGTCGACGAAGTGCGGGAGATGCTCCCGCCCATTCTCGACGCCCTCGGGTTCCTTCACGGTCAGCAGCAGGTGCAAGGCCGGCTGAAGCCGACGAATATCCTTGCCGTCGGCGATCAACTGAAACTGGCAAGCGACACCATCCGACCCGAAGCCGGCGGCAGGCTCTCTGCGTCCCGCGACATCTGGAATCTGGGTGCGACCATCGTTGAGGCGCTCACGCAGCATCCTCCCGCGGGGACGGATGAGCGATCGGATGCGGCTTCCCTGCCGCAGGCCTTTCCCTCTGAGTTCGCCGACATGGTGCGCAAATGTCTGAACGCGGACCCCGCGCGTCGACCGACGCTGACCGACCTCAAAGCTCGGCTCGGGCCGCAGCACCAAGACGCGGTGGTTTCACCGCCTGCGCCCGCCGCGCCTGCGCCCGCCGCGCCTGCGCCGCCCAAGGCTCCGCCGGCCGCACAGGCCCCAGCGGCCTCTGCCCCGCTCATGACGGCTCCTCGGCGAGACGTGTCGCCTCCCCAGCCGCCGGCACCTGAAGAGTCGAGCGCGATTTCCCTCGAAGGGCGACCGGGCAAGCGACGCTGGTACATCGCCGCGCTCGCCGTGGCGCTGATCGTGTGGATCGCCGTTTGGGCGGGCATGCATCGGCATCGCCCGGCGCAGGCCCCGGCGGCACCCCCCTCTCCAACTCCGGCGGCGGCAGCTCCGTCGATTCAAGAATCGCGGCCCGCCGCGACCGATCCATCGGCTGTGCTACATGAGGAACTCCCCGACGTTTCGGCCGGTGCGCGTGCCACGATCCACGGCCGCATTCAAGTCGCCGTACGCGTGACCGTCGATGGCGGAGGCAATGTCACCGACGCGGCATTGACGAACCCCGGTTCGAGCAGGTACTTCGCGAGGCTCTCCACCGACGCGGCCAAGAAATGGAAGTTCGCTCCCGCCGACAACGAGGATTCGCGCAAACGTCTGTTGATATTCGAGTTCTCCCGCAGCGGCGTGGCGGGACGCGTCTCCTCCTCCCGGCCCTGAACGCTTCGCTACGCAGCGATCGTCCAGTCGCGCAGCGCGATTATTCTTCCGTAACGGCTGGACTTCTCCCGATATCGATCGTCCGCCGTGATATAGATTGCGCTCTCGTGCTCGAGAGCAACTGCGTGGTAAAGAGTGTCAAAAAGGTGATGCTCCGTCTCGATTGCGAGCGCGGTCGCCCGGCGCATCACGTCCGGTTGATCGCTCGTTGGAAACTGCATCGCCGCAAGCATTTCGACATCTTCGACGGCTGTTTGTGGGCTCACTCGCGCGACCACTGCCGCCACCTCGGCCAACCAATGCACCGGTTGCAATATTTCCACCTTGTTGCCAACGACGGACTCGACCAGCGCCGACGCCTTGTCAGTGTCGGATTCGCGCGCAGCATCCTCCAGCAGCCACTTGAGGATGACGCTCGCGTCCAGGACGATCGTCACGGGCGGCCGGCGTTGCGTATTTTGCGGAGGTCGTCACCAGCTATTGAAGGACGGCGGGAACGCGCACCGGTCAGTTTGATGAACAATTTCTCGCGGCGCCTTCGCAGCTGTTCCTCGAGCACAGCGCGCCGCATGAGATCGGCCACAATCGCACTCTTGTTCCGGTCGCCGAACATTTTATCAAAGGCGGCTTTCACCTCATCCGGCACGCTGAAATTGACGGTCGCCATAAATTCCCCGGTTGTTGAATATTTCAACAATCGAAGTATACGCCGGACGCCTTATGGGTCAACATCGCGGAGCATTTTGCAATAAAGCCGGCAGATATCCGGTCCCCTGCTCGACGACCAATTTTTTGGATTCACAGGGGGACTCAAGATGTTCACAGTTCGATCGATTCGTGCCGCGGCGCTCGGCGCGGCCTGCGCCTTCGGATTCTATTCAGCGGCGTCGTTCGCCGACGACGTGGCATCCTTCGCCACGGGAGGCTATGCCAGCGGTCTGCGTACTCACGACATGATGCACAAGATCGACGCCAACGGCGACGGCATGATCTCGAAGGATGAATGGCTCGCCTATCAAGAAAAGGTCTTTGCGATGCTCGACAAGGGCAAGACCGGCACGCTCGACGCGAAGACATTCATCAGCGCCGACGGCGGAGACCTGAGCAGCTTCGCCACCGGCGGTTATGCGCGCGGCCTGCGCACCAAGGAAATGATGCACAAGATCGACGCCGACGGCGACGGCACGGTGTCGCACGACGAATACATTGCGTATCAGACCAAGATCTTCGAGATGATGGACAGCAGCACCGCGCACAAGGGCATGCTGGGTCCGCAGGAGATGTTTGCCACCGGCGGTGCCAGCCACCACTGACATCGGTCATTGCGCCGGCGGCCATCGCCGGCGGTTCTTTGGGAAGCTGCCTGGCTAGCGGGCGACGAACGATCTCTCGATCACATAGTCGCCGGGCTCGCCCACATGCGGCGAGATCTGGAAGCCTCGTGCATCGAGCAGCGCGGATAAATCCGCCAGCATGGCGGGACTGCCGCAAATCATGACCCGGTCATGGGCGGGATCGAGCGGCGGCATGCCGGTGTCTTTGAACAATTTGCCGCTCTCGATCAGCGACGTGACGCGGCCTTGGTACAGGAATCGTTGCCGGGTGACGGTCGGGTAGTAGATGAGTTGGCTTCTGACCTGCTCACCGAGATATTCGTGGTGGGTCAGCTCCCATTCGATGAAATCCCGATACGCCAGCTCGCTTCGATAGCGCACGCCGTGCACCAGAATGATCTTCTCGAAGCGTTCATAGGCGGCGGGATCCTTGATCAAGCTCATGAAGGGGGCCAGGCCGGTGCCGGAGCTCAACAGGTACAAACGCTTGCCCGGCTTCAAATCGTGCAGCAGCAAGGTGCCCGTCGGTTTGCGGCTGACGAGAATTTCGTCGCCGGGCTTGATGTTCTGCAGGCGCGAAGTCAGCGGCCCGTCGGCGACCTTGATGCTGAGGAATTCCAGATACTCTTCGTGATTCGCGCTGGCGATGCTGTAGGCGCGCATCAGAGGCTTTCCGTCGACGCGCAGGCCGAGCATGATGAAGTGTCCATTCTCGAAGCGCAGGCTTTGGTCGCGCGTGGTCGTGAAGCTGAACACCGTTTCATTCCAGTGATGCACGGTCAAGACGCGTTCCGGGGCGACCGCGGCCATGGCTCAAAATCCCAGCGTCAGCTGCGCTTGATTGCGCGACGGCGGGCGGAACAGGTGGGTGACGAGATCATGGCGGTCGTGCGCATGCGGATCGCCCCCGTCATGGTCGGAATCAAAACCACATTTGCGCCGCGCGAGTTCGAACCGCGAGCGCAGCAATTCGGCATAAGCTCCGCTGCCGCTCATGCGCCGCCCGAAGGTCGAGTCGTAGTCCTTGCCGCCCTGAGTCTGATTGATCAGGGACATCACATGCCTGGCGCGGTCCGGGTAGTGCTCCGCCAGCCATTCGCGAAACAGGGTTTTCACTTCGTGCGGCAGGCGCAGCAGCACGTAGCCGGCGCTGCTGGCGCCCGACTCCTTGGCGGCCGCCAGAATGTCTTCCAATTCGTGATCGGTGACTGCTGGAATCACCGGAGCGACCAATACGCCGACGGGTATGCCGGCTTGCGACAATTGTTGCACCACGCGAAGCCGGGCCTGGGGCGAAGCGGCCCGCGGCTCCAGGGTGCGTTTGATGTCGTTGCTGAGGGAAGTGATGCTGAGCATCACCGACACCAGGCCGTCCCGGGCCAGATCCGCCAGCAGATCGATGTCGCGCACCACCAATGCGCTCTTGGTGACGATGCTGACCGGGTGCCGGCAGCGCGCCAGAACGCCGAGTATGCCGCGGGTGATTTCCAGGCGCTTCTCCAGGGGCTGGTAACCGTCGGTGTTGATCCCCAGGGCAATGGGCTTGCACACATACTTCGGCTTGGCGAGCTCGGTCTCGAGAATCTTGACCGCGTCCGCCTTGTAGAACAGCTTGGTCTCGAAATCCAGACCCGGCGACAGGCCCAGGTAGGCATGGGTGGGGCGGGCAAAACAGTAGACGCAGCCGTGACTGCAGCCGCGATAGGGATTGATCGATTGATCGAAGCCGACATCGGGTGAATTGTTGGTGGTGATGACGCTGCGCGCGCTGTCGGGGAGAACCGTCTCGCTCACATGCTCGACGATCTCATCCTCATACCATCCATCGTGCCACGGCTCGACGCGCGTTGACTCGAAACGCACCGCCGGATTCGAGATTGCGCCGCGGCCCTTGAATGCCTGGTGACCGATGAATTTTCGCTCCATGGCGAAACTTTACGCGCCCATCGCGGAATCGTAAATCCAGTATTGGTGGTCTCTCAACACTGTATAAGCTCATGCCGTGCCGTTATGGCGTCGCTGCGCCGCCGCGTTGCTAGCTCGGCAGCTCCAGGCCCATTTGGGCGGCCTTTTTGAACAGCTGGATGGCGGTATCGGCTCCGAGCTTCTGCTTGATGGCGGATTGATGATTGGAAATCGTTTTCGGATTGAGACCCATCGACTGCGCGATCTCCTTGATGGATTTACCCTGGGCGAGCTGGCGCAATACCTCGAATTCGCGCGCCGACAGGCCATCCGCCGCGGCGTCATCGACGGTGAAATCGCGCAGCGCGAGCTTGTGGGCAATTTCTGCGCTGAGATATTTCTTCCCGCTCGCCACCGAGTGCACCGCCTCCACCAAGATGCCCGGCGCGCTGGCCTTGGTCACATAGCCAAAGGCTCCCGCCTGCAGCGCGCGCTTTGCGAAAATGGCATCCTCGTGCATGCTGAATATCAGCACCCGCGCATCGGACTTGTAAATCAGCATGCGCCGCATGGCCTCGATGCCGCTGGTTCCGGGCAGTGTGATGTCCATGACGACGATCTGCGGATTGAGACGGCAGAACAGCGCATGAGCCGTGGCGGCGTCGGCCGCCTCGCCGATCACCGCGATGTCGCCATGCCTCTCGAGCAGGCGCCGGTAACCCTCACGCACCACTGCATGGTCGTCCACCAGCAGGACGGTGACCCGGCTATTGCTCTCATTGCTCATAAACGCGTCCTTAGCCGTTGTCTTTCCCATGCGCCGGGATGCGGACCGTGAACCTGAGCCCCTTCCCCGGCGCGCTGGCCAGCATGAAGGTTCCTCCCGACAACTCTACTCGTTCGCGCATGCCGCTCAAGCCGAATCGGGAACCGCGCGCACTGTAATCCATGCCGCAGCCATCGTCGGCCACGATCAACTGCAGTTCATCCGCCCCGTCTTGCACGGACGGCGCCCGCTCCAATGCAATTTGCGCGCGCGATGCGCGCGCATGCTTGTAGATGTTGGTCAGACCCTCCTGAATGAGACGGTACACCGTGAGCGTCACCGGCTCGCCAAGGCCGTCGAAATCGCCGCTGACCGAGACGTCGAATTGCATCCCCGGGAGCCTTTGCCGCCAGTGATCCACGCAGTGTTCGATCGCATCCACGAGCCCCAGCTCATCGAGACCGACGGGGCGCAGACGGCCGATCATCCCGCTGACCGCCCGGTGCACGTGATCGACGCTCTTGATGATGGCCAGCGAGGCGTCGGTCGAGAGCCGCGGATCGCCGCCGCTGTCGCCGATCGACACCGCATCCAGCTTGATGGCATTGAGGTATTGCCCGAGTTCGTCGTGCAGCTCTCGAGCCAGATGCTTGCGTTCGATCTCCTGAATGCGCAGGTTCTCCCTCGCCAATCTGCGGTTCTCCGACAACGCCGCGGCCAGCCGCGCTTCCGCCATCTGCCGGGCCTGAAGCTCCCGGCGGGCGTGTCGATAGCGCTTCAAGGACAGCCACACCAGGCACACGGAGAGCACGAACATTCCCGCGGGCAATTCGTCAAGCTGGACGTATTCCCAATGGCGGGTGAGCGAATAGAGCGCCTCATTGAATTGGAAGTACGCTGCGAACACGAACGTGGCGACCGTGATCCCGGCCACGATCGCCACATCGAGCCACAGCCCTTCCGGCCTCACAGACGTGGGCGGGGGTTCCAGCAGCGATTCGCGCATGACTACCTCGCGATCAATCTCAGAATTGACGGCACCGGGAATAATTCCCGGCGCAGCCGGGAAATACTCTCTGGCCGGCCGTATGGCGTTCGTGGACACTGGGCGTCGTAGAACGAATTATAAGCGGAAGATCCCCCCAGGGAGTTGCCTTGATGCCTCGCGCGAAATGGATACCGGTTGCCATTGCGGTCTGTGTCGGTGCCGCGGCCATGCCGGTTGCGACGGCCGACGACAAGGACAGTGAGCAGACACCGAAAAATCCCGCCACCGCGCACGAGCTTCCGCAGATCACCGTGATCAGCAACGCGCCGTTGTCGGGGCTCGGATTGCCCCTGAACTATATCCCCTCGAACGTGCAAACCGCCGACGCCGGCGACCTGCAGCGCCAGCAGACGCTGGATATCGCAGATTTTCTGAACAGCAACTTCAGCGGCGTCAGCATCAACGAAAGCGCCGGCAATCCATTCCAGCTGGACATCAATTACCACGGCTTCACGGCCTCGCCGCTGCTGGGTACGCCGCAGGGTCTCTCGGTCTATGTCGATGGCGTGCGTCTCAACGAGTCGTTCGGCGACACCGTCAATTGGGATTTGATCCCCGAATCGGCGCTTTCAACGATCACGCTCGTGTCGGGATCCAATCCCGTGTTCGGACTCAATACGCTGGGGGGAGCGCTCGCGATTCAGACCAAGAGCGGACATGACAATCCAGGCAGCGAAATCGAGGTCTACGGCGGCTCCTTCGGGCGCAGAGTCTTTCAGGCGGAAACCGGCGGGGAAGCGGGTGATTTTGACTATTTCATCACCGGCAATTATTTCGACGAAGACGGATGGCGGGAGATGTCGCCATCGAGGTCGATCCAAATCTTCGGCAAGGTCGGCTGGCAGAACGAGAAGACCGACATCGACTTGAGCTATACGTATGCCGACAGCAGTCTGTTCGGCAACGGCGCTGTGCCGCAGAGCATGCTGGATTTCCGCCGCACCACGAGCTACACACCCGACTTCACCCAGAACCTTCTGAATTTCGTGAACCTGACCGGAACGCAATTTCTGACCGATCACTGGCTCTTGTCGGCCAATATCTACTATCGCCACTTGGTCACCGACAGCTCCAACGGCAATGTCAGCGACAACTATCTGTCGGGGGACTACAGCGGGCCGCCGATCGACTGCGCTGCTCCGCCGCTGACGCGGGCCGACCTGGCGTACTGTGACGCCGCCCAAACCGCCGCCTCGCGCCTGATCCAGCGCACCGCCGGTTTCGGCGCACAGTTGACCGATTCGCAGGATGTGCTCGGCTCGAAGAATCAAGCCATCTTCGGGGCCGACTACAGCGATGCCCGGGACTCTTTCGAGCAAGCCTTCCAGTATGGGGACTTTGCGCCCGATCGCTCGCTCATCTATACAGCCAGTCCGCTCAACAACCAGACGGTCATTTCGCTCGGCGGCAGCAATAAGATTGCCGGCGTGTATTTCACCGATACTCTCACGCCGAATGAGCGGCTGCATGTGACGGCATCGCTGCGCTACAACCGCAACACCGAGACGCTCAGCGGCTACAGCGTGAATACGGATGTGGCGGATGTCGGTTCGGGATTCGACGAGGCCCGTCCTCTGGTCGGCGATCATGCCTATAGCCGGCTCAATCCGGCTTTCGGACTCACGCTGACCCCGACCCCGGCGTTGACCTTGTACGGCGATTACAACGAAGCCAGCCGCGCACCGACGGTGATCGAACTGGGGTGTTCCAATCCCGCGGCGCCGTGCGGCCTGCCCAATGACTTCGCGAGCGATCCGGATCTCAAGCAAGTGGTTGCGCGCACGGTGGAGATCGGCGCGCGGGGCAACTCCGAAGACAAAAGGCTCAACTGGAGCGTGGATGTATTCCACACCGTCAACAGCAACGACATCCAGTTCGTCGCCACCAGCACCAATCAGGGCTATTTCGACAATGTCGGCAGCACCCGCCGGCAGGGAGCGGACTTCTCGGTCGGCGGCAAGGTTGCCGATTTGTCATGGCGCTTGGTGTACAGCTTTGTCGAAGCGACATTCGAATCGAACTTCGAGGTCAGCGGCGCATCGAACAGCACGGCGGATGAGAACGGCAACATTCAGGTTCGCGCCGGGGATCGCCTTCCTCTGATCCCGCAGCATACCGGTCGAGTCGTGCTCGACTATGTCCCGAACGAACGCTGGGATCTGGGCGCCAACTTGATCGTCGCCTCCGGAGTATTTCTGCATGGCAACGAGAACAATGCCAATCGAGCCGGAGGAACCAACGGCGAAGGCGCATTCATCGCCGGCTCGGGATGGATCAGCGGCTATGGCATGCTCAACTTGCACGGCACTTACCACATCGGCAGGTCCGCGGACGCCTTCATTCGCGTAGTCAATGTGTTCGACAAGAACCATGCCACCGCCGGATTCCTGACCAGCAACGCATTCAATCCGGACGGCTCATTCCGCCCCGATCCCTCGGATTGGACCAATGAAAATGCAGTCTCTCCGGCGCAGCCGCGCGCCGCCTGGGTGGGGGTGCGATTCCACTGGTAACATCGCCCGATGGGCAATCCCGCAGTCACTGAATCCGCAGTCACCGAATTGGTAAGTTATGACGACGCGCCGCTGCGGCTGTTTCATCTGCGCGTCGCCGTCGCGAGCTGCGGCGGCGTCTTCAGCGACGGCTACGGTCTCGGCATCATCGGCATTTCGCTCAGCCGCGCCCCGCCGCAATTCGGTCTGACGCCGGTCTGGATGGGGTTGCTCGGCGGCGCCTCGCTGTTCGGGCTGTTTGCCGGTGCGCTGCTCACCGGCCCCGCGGCGGACCGGTTCGGACGGCGGCGGATCTTTGCGTACAACATGGCCGTCCTCGCCGCCTTGTCGCTGCTGCAAGGCCTTGCCGCGACGGCACCGCAACTGCTGGTGCTGCGTCTGGCGATCGGCTTTTTGCTCGGCACGGACTATGTCGTGAGCAAAGCCTTGCTGACCGAATTCACGCCGCGGCGCGTGCGCGGCCGGACCTTGGGGTTGCTGTCCGTGGCCTGGGCCGGCGGCTATGCCTGCGCCTACTTTGTCGGGGTCGCGCTCAGTTCAACGGGCCCTGCCGCCTGGCTCTGGATGCTGCTCACGGCAGCGCTGCCCTGTCTCTTGGTGCTGCCGCTGCGCGTCACCATGCCCGAGTCGCCGCTGTGGTTGGCGAATCACGGCCATGCCGGGCAGGCCGCGCACGTGGTGCGCAACAAGCTCGGGAGAGGCGTCTCGCCGCCCCTGCCGGTGCCGGCGCTGCCGGCCGTCCACGGCCGCTGGCGGCAGCTTCTATCGCCGGCCTGGCGTCGACGCACGCTGGTCGCCTGCGCTTTTTTTACCTGCCAGGTCATTCCCTACTTCGCGGTCGGCACCTTCGTCTCGCAGGTCATGACGGCGATGAAATTGGAGAAGAGTTACGCGGGCGGCATCATTTACAACGCTGCGCTGCTGGCGGGCGCCGTGGCCGGGTTGTGCGTCATCGACAAGCTGTCGCGGCGAAGCTTTCTCATCGGAAGCTTCGGCGTCGCCGCGGCGAGCATGCTGATTCTGTCCCTATGGAGCGCGATGCCGCCGGTCTTGATGATTCTCTTGTTCGCGGTATTCGCGGGCGTGTTGTCGGCGGCCTCCAATCTGTGCTACGTGTACCTGCCTGAATTATTTCCGACGGACTTGCGCGCCTCCGGCATCGGGCTCGCCATCGCCGCGAGCCGAACAGGCTCGGCGATCAGCACCTTCCTGCTTCCGGTCGTGGTGGCGCGCTACGGCGTTCATGCGGCACTCGGCGCCTGTGTGGCGGTGCTGGCTCTCGGCGCGGCGATCTGCCGCCAGTGGGCGCCGGAGACCCGCAATATTCCGCTCGGCATGCTCGACGCCGCGCCGCGCTAGACTAGATCAACGGTTTCGACCGCGCCCAATCCTCCCGGTCGATTTTATAGACGACGTTAAGATGGCTCTGCTCGCCGTAGTAGGTCATCGCCACCTCTCCGATGAGCACGCCGCCGAGTTTTTCCATCGCCTTGCGCGAGCGCAGGTTGCCGGCGGCGACGTGAAATATGACGCGATCGACGAACCTGAACGCGTGCTCCAGCATCAGGGTCTTCAAGGCGAGGTTGGTGCGGCCGCCCCAAAACTTGCGCGCGATGAAAGTGTAGCCGATGGCGACGCTGCGCTCCGTCCCGTCCCATTCGTAGTAGCGCGAACAACCGATCAACGCGCCGCTGCCCGCATCGATGACGCGCACGGCTCCCCGCGACTCGATGGCTCCCTGGAAGTAGGTCGCGAATGCCTCGCGGGCGCACCTTCATCTGCGTCCGATGACGCGATATTTCCGACATCGCTGCAAACGTCCATTCATCGCCGGCGCATTGCTGATCGCGCTGTTCTTTCAGGCGATGATACCGGCCGGCTTCATGCCGGCGGTCGACGGCAAGTTCGCCCTGCAGCAGTGCCGGGCTGCGCTACGAGGCCCACCCGAACTGGGCAGCTGCAGGTGTACGGATTCGCGCAACTGCCGGCATACAGCAATCTCGACGGCTATCAGCTGTTCCCGCGGTACACGGTGAGCGTCGGGCCGAGCTATTCCTTCGGCGGCTAATTCTTTGGCGGAGGCTCGCGCAAGTAGGGAAATTCCCTGGCCGATCGCGGTTCGGCGATATGAAAACCCTGCGCGTAGCCGATCCCAAGCCGGCCCAATTCGGCCAGGACTTCAGCCGATTCCACCCGCTCGGCGATGGTTTGAATACCCATGGTCTTACCCACCTGGCTGATCGCCTCCACCATGCTGCGATCGACCCGATCGCGGTTGACGTTCTCGACGAACTGCCCGTCGATCTTCAGGTAATCGACCGGAAGGGTCTTCAAGTACATGAACGAGGACAGGCCGCTGCCGAAATCGTCCAGCGCAAAGTGACAGCCGCGCGCCTTGAGCTCGCGCATGAAGTACACCACGCTGCCCAGATTGGCGATGGCGGCGGTCTCCGTGATCTCGAAGCACATGGCGCCCGCGGCGAGCTCATGCTTGCTGAGCTCGGCAATCAGATATTCGAGGAAGCGTTCGTCGTTGAGCGAAGTACCGGACAAATTGACGGCGATGGTGAACGGCTTGACGCCCGAGTCCGTGCGATGCACCAGCCGATCGAGCGCCCGGCGCACCACCCACCGGTCGATCGTGGGCATGATGTTGTAGCGCTCCGCCGCCGGGATGAACTCGGCCGGGGCCACCAGCGCGCCCGACTCGTCCCGCAGTCGCAGCATCAGCTCGAAGTGTTCGCGATCGTGCTCGCGCGGAATTGCGCCGATCGGCACGATGGGCTGGTAGTAGAGTTCGAAGCGGCCTTCATCGCAGGCGCGCGTCAATTTGGACACCCAGTGCATTTCGCGATGCCGCGCGGGCACATCGTCGGGCTTGTAGAGCTGCACGCGGTTGCGGCCCAGGTCCTTTGCGGAATAGCAGGCCACATCGGCTGCGCTCATGACGCTCGCAACCGTCGGCGTCTCCCCGGTGATCTCGACGATGCCGATGCTCACCCCGACCTCGAGTTCGCCGTCCTGCCAGATGAAGCGAAAATCTCGAATCGCCTGGCGCAGGCTCTCCGCGATGCGCATGGCCTGATCGAGCAGGCAGCTTTGCAGCAGGATGCCGAACTCATCTCCCCCCAGGCGCGCCAGCGTGTCGCCGCTGCGCACCCGGGATTGCAGCACCCCGGTGATCTGCTTCAGCAACTGATCGCCCGCCGGATGTCCGCAGGTGTCGTTGACCAGTTTGAACTGGTCCAGATCCAGGTACAGCAGGGCGTGGCGGGTGCCTGCGTCCTGGGCATTCTCGACCGCGACGGTCAGGCGATTCTCGAACTCACGGCGGTTGATCAATCCGGTCAGGGCATCGTGGCTCGCTTGGTAATGCAGCGCTCGATGCAGACGGCGCTCCTTGCTCACATCGTGAAACACCATGACCGCGCCGATGAGATTGCCGGCACGATCGCGGATCGGCGCCGCGGAATCCTGGATGGCGAGTTCCTGTCCGCGGCGGTTGACGACGACGGTGTGCTCGGCGAGGCCCAGCATCTGGCCCTCGCGCAGGCAGCGCATGACCGGACTTTCACGAGGTTCGCGGCTCGCCTCATCGACCACGGTCAACACCTCGCCGATCAGGCGCCCCTCCGTCTCGCGGTTCTCCCAGCCCGTCAGGCTTTCGGCCACCGGATTCATATAATCGATGCGGCCTTCGGAGTCGGTGGTGATGACCGCATCGCCGATCGACTGCAGCGTGACCTGGGCGCGCTCCTTGGCCTGGAACACGGCGGTCTCCGCCTTCTTGCGTTCGGTGATGTCGGTGAGCGTGCCCTCGTACCCCGTGATCCGTCCCTGTTTGTCACGCACCACGCGGCTTGATTCCAGGACCACGAGCATGGAGCCATCCTTGCGGCGCAGGACATACTCCTCGTTGCGCAATTCACCTTCGAGCTCGACCCGGCGCACGAAGGTCTCGCGGTCGCTCGGATACCAGTAGAGCGCTCCCGCCGGCACCTCGTACAGTTCTTCGGCGGAGCTGTAGCCCATCAGATTCACGAAGGCTGGATTGGCGACCAGGATCCGGCCGGCGCGCGAGGTTTGGTACACGCCCTCCATCATGCTTTCGAACAGCCCGCGAAACTTCACCTCGCTGTTGCGCAAGGCGTCTTCGGCGCTGCGCCGCTCGATGGCGATGCCGGCTATCTGCGACATGCGCGACATGAGTTCGTGATCGCGCGAGGTCGGGATGCCCGGCTGGCGCCGATAAATGGCCAATGTGCCCACCACCCGTCCGTCCGAGGCGACGATGGGAGCCGACCAGGCGGCGCGCAAGGCGGCATGCAGCGCCGGCTCGCGCCTGAATTCCCACAGTGCGTCCGACTCGATATCGGCGACGGTGACCTGGCGGGCCAGGTACACCGCGGCGGCGCATGAGCCGTAGCGAATACCGACGGGCGCATTGTCCATCGCCGCCACGAACTCGCGCGGCAATCTCGGTGCGACCCCGAAGTTCAGGGCCTGCCGCTCGTGATCCAACAAATTGATCGCACAATAGCTCTCCGCGATCACCCGCTCGATCAGTTCGCAAATCGACTCCAGCGCCGAGGACAGCGGTGCATTGCCGGCTATTTTCTCGAATACCCTGCGCTCGCCCGCCGCAATCGCATCGGCGCGCTTACGCTCGGTGATATCGGTGATGCTGGCACGAATCAGCCGCCGATTGGAACTCGGCAGGCGTACGAAGCGCACCTCGCAGGGCATGGTCTGACCCGCGACATCGCTGTGTGTCCACTCGAAGACCGGGGCCTCGCCCGCGAGGGCGCCCTCGATGAAACCGCGCGGCCGGCCGAAGGACTCCGTGCCGTCGGGTTGTTGTGCCGGACTGATCTTCTCCGGACCGCTCGCGAGCAAAACCTCGCGGGACATTTTGAAGAAGCGGCAGGCATGGTCGTTGACATCGACGAAGGTGCCCTTGTCGACGTCGAAGACCACGATCACCTCGGGAGCATGTTCCACCAGCGTTCGATAGCGCGCCTCGCTTTCGCGCATCGATTGTTCGGCCAGGTGCCGCTCGGTGATGTCGCGGATGCTGACGATGTAGCCGTAACGCCCGTTGAGTTTGGCCTTGCTGACCGCGATCTCGACCGCGACGCGATTGCCGCCCTTGGCGAGCCCCCACGTCAGGTGCGCCGCCAAGTCCACGTGGGTGTCGTCGATCTTCAAGGCGAGGCGTTCGAGAAACTCGGTCGCATTGCCGCGCGACCTCGGGCAGCAGGAATCCCAGCGAGCGGCCCAGAATTTCCGCGGGGGTGTAGCCGAATATGCGTTCGCCGGTGGGATTGAAGGTCTCGATGTGGCCGGCGTCGTCCACCGTGACGATGGCGTCCTTGACGTTATCGAGGATGGCCTGCAAATGCGAGGCCGTCTCCTCGCGAATCTCGCGGGTGAGCGCCTGCGCTTCGTCGGACATGAGCTGCATCGAGCGCACGATGCCGCGCCGCTCGCCGTCGATGCGGTCGTAGTGCGCACTGACCGTCTTGAGCAACGCCTCGAGGTCCAGCTCGCCGCCCCTGCCCCGGGCCTCCGCGATCTGGCGTTCAAGCAGGTGGTTCAAGCTTTCCGCAGGTTGCGTGGGCTCGTTACGTATTGCGGCCGCGATATCGCGTGACAAGTCCCTGATCTCCCGCACTAATCCACGGGCGCGCTATGCGCCTGTAGGACCATGGATGTTAGGGTGATCCCGCAAGGACGGCGTGACGCGGGTCTCGGTTCGGGCAATATTCCGTAAAATTCAAATTCCCTGATCGGCCGTTTCGCGCTCCGAACGCTTGCGGTCGGTTTCCTTCAAATTGCGCTTGCGCAGGCGGATGGACGTGGGGGTGACCTCGATGAGTTCGTCATCATCGATGAACTCCATCGCCTGCTCCAGGGAAAAGCGGATGGGCGGCGTCAGAACCACATTCTCGTCCTTGCCCGCGGCTCGCATATTGGTCAGCTTCTTGCCCTTGAGGGGGTTCACCACCAGATCATTGTCGCGATTGTTGAGACCGATGATCATGCCCTCGTACACCTCCTCGCCGGGTCCGATGCATAGGCGCCCGCGCTCCTGCAGGGTGAACAGCGAATAGGCCAGCGCCGTGCCCTGACCGTTCGCGATCAGCACGCCGTTCGGGCGCTGGCCGAGCTCGCGCTGCACCACCGGCCCGTAGTGATCGAACACATGATGCAACAGCCCGGTGCCGCGGGTCATGGTGCGAAATTCGGTCTGAAATCCGATCAGACCGCGCGACGGCACCATGTAGTCGAGGCGGACCCGGCCGCGGCCGTCGGCCTGCATGTCCTTGAGTTCCGCGCCGCGGCTGCCCAGCGCCGACATGATGTCGCCCTGTGCGTCCGAGTCGGCGTCGACGGTGACCTGCTCGTAGGGCTCGTGCGCGGCGCCGTCGACCTGCTTGATGACCACCCGAGGGCGCGATACCGCCATCTCATAGCCTTCGCGGCGCATGTTTTCGAGCAGCACGCCCAGATGCAACTCTCCGCGCCCGAATACCACGAACTTATCGGGGTCCGCAGTCGGCTCCACCCGCAGAGCCACGTTGTGGATGGCCTCGCGCTCCAGGCGCTCGCGGATTTGCCGGCTGGTGACGAACTTGCCCTCCCTTCCCAGAAAGGGCGAGGTGTTGACCTCGAACGTCATGCTGATGGTCGGCTCGTCGACGTTAAGGCTCGGCAACGGTTCCACCGTCGCGGGGTCGCACAAGGTGTCGGAGACCTTGGGCTCGGAAATGCCCGCAAAGGCGACGATGTCGCCGGCGCTCGCCGATTCGACCTCGACGCGGGTCAACCCGTGAAATCCCAGGATCTGCGTGATCCTCTCGGAGCGCTGCTTGCCCTCGCGGCTGACCACCGTGACCGCCATGCCGCGCTTCACCGTGCCGCGCTTGATGCGCCCGATGCCGATGGCGCCGACATAGCTCGAATAGTCGAGCAGCGTGACCTGCAGCTGCAGGGGACCGTCGGCATCGACGTCGGGAGGCGGACAGTGCTCGACGATGGTCTTGAACAACGGCTGCATGTCGCCATCGCGCACCGTGGATTCGAGGCCGGAGAAGCCGCGCAAGGCCGAGGCATACACCACCGGGAAATCCAATTGTTCGTCGGTGGCCCCCAACCGATCGAACAGATCGAAGGTTTGATCGAGCACCCAGCCCGGGCGTGCTTCGTCGCGGTCGATCTTGTTGATGACCACGATGGGCCGCAGGCCGTGCTTGAACGCCTTTTGAGTCACGAAGCGGGTCTGCGGCATGGGTCCGTCCACCGCGTCGACCAGAAGCAGCACGCAATCCACCATGGCGAGCACCCGTTCGACTTCGCCGCCGAAATCGGCGTGGCCGGGGGTGTCGACGATGTTGATGCGGTAGTCGCCCCAGGTAATCGCGGTATTCTTCGCCAGAATGGTGATGCCGCGCTCGCGCTCCAGATCATTCGAGTCCATGACCCGCTCCTGCAGGTCCTTGCGCGCATCGAGCGTGCCGGATTGCCGCAGCAACTGATCGACGAGAGTGGTCTTGCCGTGATCGACGTGCGCGATGATGGCGATATTGCGAAGTTTCTGAGTCACGGTTAAAGCCCTGCGGGAAACCGCCCATTATAGAGCTTCGAGCCGGCCCGTGCCTTAAGTTTCAGCGTTCGACGATGAGGGGGATGGAAAACGCCCGTGACTCGGTCATTTCATCGTGTTTGAGCGATACGGTCAAATTCAGCAAAAGTACGCCGGCCGCGGCGGGGTTCACCTTGATGCTTTGGCGGTAGACCCCTCCCACCTCGACCGCGCCCAACTCGAATTGACTGCCGCCCGGCGCAACGGTCAATCCGTCGCCTCCGACGACCACGATATCCGCCCCGCTGGCATCGATATCCGGCAGGACCGCAACGTTGATCTCGACCGTCTGTCCGACGGCGGGCCGCTGCGCCAGTTCAAACTTGAGCTGCACCGGCAATTGGGATTTGCCCTGACTCGCCGCTTCCACCATGCCGCGGGTCTGTTCCGCTGCGGTCGGACCCTTCTTCACCACCGGGACGACGACGCGCGCCACCGGCACCGGCGGCGGCGCCGGTTCCGAGTCCCGATGACAGGCGCTAAAGCCCATAACGGCGCAGCCCATCAGAACTCTCCCGGTCTTCGTCATCCGCTTATGATCCCCAAATACGCCACCGATCACAACTCAAGCGGCGGATTCATGACCGCCGTGAGCTGCTCTTCGAGAGACCGATAGTGCTGTTCCCAATAACGTGGTTCGGCAAACCACGGGAATGCTTGAGGGAAGGCCGGGTCATGCCAGCGACGCGCCAGCCAGGCCGAATAGTGGATCATGCGCAGCGCGCGCAGCGGCTCGATGAGCGCGATTTCGCCGCGATCGAAGGGCAGAAATTGCTCGTATCCCTCGAGCAGATCAGTGAGCCCGGTGCGCATCTCCTCCTGCCCGCCCGCGAGCAGCATCCATAAGTCCTGGATGGCGGGGCCGGTCAAACAATCATCGAGGTCGACGAAGTGCGGCCCCTGATCCGTCCAGAGGATGTTGCCGCGGTGGCAATCGCCCAAGATGCGTCCCAGGGTTGCGCCGCGCCAGCCCTCCGCGCGCGCCTCCACCTCCTCGAGCAGCTCATCGGTCACATCGGCGTACTTGGTCGCCAGGTAATCGGGCATCCAGTCGCCCTCGAGAACGAAATCCCGTGCGCTGCGCCCCAGATCCTCCACCGACAATTGCGCCCGCTCATGGAAGCGTGCGGCCCGGCCGACCGCATGGATCCGCCCCAGGAATCGCCCCACCCACAGCCGCTCATCGCTGGTGCCCAACTCCGGCCAGCGCCCCCCGCGGCGTGGAAAAACGGCGTAGCGAAAGCCGCAATGGACATGCAGCGAGATGCCGTCGGTGGTCAAGGGGGCGACCACGGGAATCTCCTGCGCGGCGAGTTCGCAGGCAAACGCGTGCTCTTCTCGAATCATGGCATCGGTCCAGCGTGCCGGCCGATAGAATTTGGCGACGACGGGGGAGGAGTCCTCGATCCCGATCTGATATACCCGATTCTCATAGCTGTTGAGCGCCAATACCCGGCCGTCGCAGCGATGCCCCACCGCCTCGATTGCATCCAAGACCATTTGCGGGGATAGCTCCGAATAAGGTGCTTCACTACTGTGCATGGGCGGAATTCTACAGGTACGATGCAGTCACTCCTTTGGATATAGCACGCTGCTAGAATGCCGCCCATGCGATTACCACGACCTAAGTCATTGAGCGGCCTGATGCTGGTCGGCTTCACCATCGTGGCAGCCCCGCTCTTGTTCGCGATCGTGAACGCGGCGCTGCAAATGAATCATTTATCGGCCCGCAGCGAGGAGCTGGTGCTGCACGGGGTGCGCGGGACCCGCAACAATCAACGCATGTTCGAGGAAATCGCCGCGCTCGAGCGTACCGCGCGCCTGTACCAGATCATCGGCAGCGCGGATCTGCTCGAGGTCTATGGCCGCAACCAACAGCGCCTGATCGGCATCCTGAATGAGCTCATGACCATGCCGGTCGATGCCGAGTCGCGCAATGAGACCCTCGCACTGCAGACCGAGTCGGAGCGGCTGCACGAAGAGCTCAAGGTCAGCACCCCGAACTCACCGCGCATGGCCGAGATGATCAACGCATTTCCGCAACTCTCGGCCATGGCATCCAAGATCTCGAACCGGGTCAGCGCGCAGATCGACCAAGAACTGAGCGGCCTGCAGAACGCCACCCAGCTGGCGCAGCGCAATCTCTTCTGGGAGTCGCTGCTGCTCATCCCGTTGACGCTCGCGGTGGTGGGGGTTTTCACCTATGTGTTCGGCCGACCGATCCGCGCCATCGACCGTGCCATCAGCGAATTGGGCCGCGGCACCTTCTCCCGGCCCATCGTCATCAGCGGACCCGCGGACCTCGAGCGCCTGGCGGCGCAGCTCGAGTGGCTGCGCGGGCGTCTGCTGGATCTCGCCCAGGAGAAGAATCGATTCCTGCGACACATGTCGCATGAACTGAAGACGCCGCTGGCGAATATTCGCGAGGGAACCGAACTCTTGATGGACGGCGCGGTCGGTGAGCTGCAAAGCGCCAACGGGAGGTGACGGCGATTTTGCGCGAGAACGGCATGAAGCTGCAGCGGCTCATCGAAAATCTACTGTCCTTCAGCGCCTGGCAGGCCAAGAGCGTCGGCCTGGAGATTTCCGAATTCAAGCTGCGGCCCCTGATCAAGTCGCGTGCTCGAGAATCAGCAGCTCACCCTGGTGGCGCAGCGCGTGCGGCTCGACGTGCAGGTCGAGGATCTCACGCCGCTCGCCGACCGCGGCAAGGTCCGCCTGATCCTCGACAACCTGCTGTCGAATGCGATCAAGTTCACGCCGCGCGGCGGCACCATCTCGATTCACGCGCGCAGCGAGCGCGATCAGCTGGTGCTCGATGTCATGGACAGCGGGCCGGGCATCCCGGCGGAGGAGCGCAATCGGATATTCGAGGCGTTCTATCAGGGCAAGACGCCGCAGGGAGGCCACGTCAAGGGAACCGGGATCGGCCTCTCGGTGGTCACGGAATTCGTCAACGCCCATGGCGGCAGCATCGAAATCCTCGAAGCCCAGGCGGGCGGGGCGCACTTCCGCGTGCGCCTCCCCATGCGGCAGGCGGCGCCTGACGTCGCGTGAAAAGGCCCATGCGGCATAAATGGCCGGGGCTTGCAGCATGCGCCCTCCCCGCCTGCTGCGCTCGGCGGCTGCGCGGGCTCGGATGGCTTCAATCGGGGCGAAATCCCCGCCGCCGACCCGAGCCGGATCCGCAACGCCCAGGACTTGAGCGCCATCGCGCCGCTGCTCGAAATGATGAGCGACCTGCCGAAGGGCGATCCGGCGCGCCAGGCGGAAATGTTCCAATCCGCCAAGGATGCGGCGGCTCTGTCCCCCACCACCAGCAACCGGCTGCGCTACGCGCTGGCGCTGGCGACCCCGGGCCACAGCGGCACCGATCCCGTCGCCGCCCAGCGACAGTTGTCGGAACTGCTGGCCAGGCCTGAAACTCTACTTCCGATCGAACGCCTGTTGGCCCTGGTGGAGCTGCAAGAAGTCGAACAGAGGCTGGTGCTTCAGGCCGAAAACAAGCGCATGCGCGATGACGCGTCGCATGATGAATCACGCGATAAGCTGGCGGCCATCAACCGCCGCTTGGCCGGCTGAATCGGATGAAAATGCGAGGTTGCGCAAGGCCTTGGACGAGGCGCGTGCCAAGCTCGATGCAGTCACGCATATCGAGCGATCGATCAACGATCGCGGTACGAGCGGATCGCACACGCCGTACGAACGCTGCGGAGAGACCGCCTTGAACGCCTATTCGATTGCCGCCACCACCCCCCTGTCATTCGGCCTGCAACCCTCCTCGCGCGATTCCAATTCGCCCGCAAAAGCGCAAGGCACGCATCCTGGTGGTCGATGACGACCCGGGCTTGCTGCGCCTGCTCACCATCCGCCTGCGCGCCGAGAACTACGAGGTCGAGGCGGTCGAGAGCGCGGCGGCCGCGCTCGCGGCCTGCACGCGTTTCCGGCCGGATCTCGTGATCACGGACCTGCGCATGGATCAGATGGACGGCATCGGCCTGCTCAAGGAACTGCAGAGCCGCTGGCCGGGACTGCGGGTGATCATCCTGACCGCGCACGGCACCATCCCCGATGCCGTGCATGCCACGCAGAGCGGCGCCTTCGGTTTTCTGACCAAGCCGGTCGACAAGCAGGACCTGCTCGATCACGTGCAAAAGGCGCTCAAGGTGTCCGGCTTCGCGCATGTGGATGAGGACTGGCGCGCCAACATCATCACGCGCAATCAGCTGATGGAAGACAAGCTGGCGCAGGCCAACATGGTGGCCGGCACCGATGCGCGGGTGCTGCTCGACCGGCGAGAGCGGCACCGGCAAGGAGCTGCTCGCGCGCGCCATTCACGAGGCCAGCCCCCGCCGCAACAAGCCCTTCGTCTGCGTCAATTGCAGCGCGATGGCCGAGAACCTGCTGGAGTCCGAGCTGTTCGGCCACGAGAAGGGCGCCTTCGCCGGCGCCACCCGCTCGCAGAAAGGCCTGTTCGAAACCGCCGACGGCGGCACGCTGCTGCTCGATGAGGTCGGCGACATGCCGATGCGGCTGCAGGTGAAGCTGCTGCGCGTGCTGCAGGAGAATCAGATCCGCCCGGTGGGCGGCGCCGAGGCCGTGCCCACCAACGTGCGCATCATTTCCGCGACGCATCGCGACCTGCATGAACTGATGGTCGGCGGCCAGTTCCGCGAGGACCTGTACTACCGGCTGAACGTCGTGCACATCGAGATGCCCTCGCTCGGCCAGCGCCGCGAGGACATCCCCCTGCTGGTCGCGCATTTCCTCGAGCAGATCGCCAAGGAAAGCGGCCAGCGCAAGATCTATGCCCCGGAAGCGGTGGAGCTGCTGGCCACCGCCGAATGGCCGGGCAACGTGCGCCAGCTGTACAACGTGGTGCGCCAGAACGTCGCGCTATCGCACGGCGCCATCATCACCGCCGAACTCGTGCAGCAATCGCTCGGGCGGCAACCCGACGCGCCTGCCCTCCTTCGACGAGGCGCGCGACGAGTTCACGCGCAATTACCTGTCGCAGATCCTGCAGATCACCACCGGCAACGTGAGCCAGGCGGCGCGCCTCGCGAAGCGCAACCGCACCGATTTCTACAAGCTGCTGTCGCGGCACCAGCTGCTGCCCGACGACTTCAAGAAGACCTGAAGCGCCGCCGCCGGCCGAGCCGCGCACCGGGCGGCGCGTCGATCAGCGGTAGAACTCGGCGATGCTCGCAACCACGTGCGCCAGCTGCTCCTCGGTCGAGTTCCGGGTAGATCGGCAGCGCCAGGGTTTCGCGCGGCGGCCCGCTCCGAATGCGGGAAGTCGCCGGCGCCGTAGCCCAGATACGCGAAGCACTGCTGCAGATGCAGCGGCACCGGGTAGTAGATCTCGGTGCCGATGCCGCGCTCGGTGAGCCTGCGCCCGCAGCGCATCGCGGTTCTCCACCCGGACCACGTACTGATTGAAGATGTGCCGGCCGCCGGCCATCGCGCGCGGCGTGCGCACGCTTGCTCCCCAAGCCCGCCGCGGCGAACGCCTGGTCGTAGTACGCGGCGTTGCGCTGGCGCGCCTGCGGTCCAGCCGTCCAGATACTTCAGCTTCACGCGCAGCACCGCCGCCTGCAGCTCGTCGATGCGAAAATTGCCGCCGATGAGCGCGTGAAAATACTTCGGCTTGCCGCCATGCACGCGCAGCACCCGCATGCGTTCGGCCAGCTCGGCATCGTTGGTCGTGCATAGGCCCGCATCGCCGAACGCCCCCAGATTCTTGCTCGGAAAGAACGAAAAGCAGCCGATGTCGCCGATCGAGCCGGCATGTACGCCGTTCTTGTACTTCGTTCCGATGGCCTGCGCCGCATCCTCGATCACCTTCAGACGGTACTCGCCGCGCGATGGCCATCAGCGGATCCATGTCGGCCGCCTGGCCGTACAGGTGCACCGGCATCAGCGCCTTGATCCGCCCGCCGGTGGCGCGGTTGATCAACTGTGCCGGCCTGGACCGAGCACTCGGTCGTCGATGAATGCCTGCACCGCCGCCGGCGACATATTGAAGGTCGTGGGATCGATATCGCAGAACAC
Organism: uncultured Gammaproteobacteria bacterium; assembly: GCA_963811115.1. Lineage (GTDB taxonomy): Bacteria > Pseudomonadota > Gammaproteobacteria > Steroidobacterales > Steroidobacteraceae > Bog-1198. The sequence continues at coordinate 373,599 of CAWEQB010000010.1, read as the reverse complement.
CGGCCGCGCGCCGGCGCGGGCGATGGTGCCGGCCGTGGCGAAAAAGGTGAAAGGGAGTGGTGATGACCTCGTCGCCGGCCCCGATCTCGAGCGCCATGAGGGCGAGCAACAGCGCATCGGTGCCGGAGGAGACGCCGACGCCGGCCGACGCCGCGCAGTAGCGGGCAATTTCCTCCTCCAAGGCGCGCACGTGCTCGCCGAGAATGAAGTGCTGGCTGGCGCACACCTGCTCGATGACCGGCATCACTTCGGCGCGAATTTGAGCAAATTGCGCCTTCAGATCGAGCAATGGAACGTTTGTCATAATCGCTAGAATAGCATTGGATCGCGGATACCCGCGGGGCGGCGGTGCGATTTAACAATTGTGAAACGGGATCACGACGGCGGTCGAGGATTTGCGGGATAATGCTGCCGTCAACTGTCGCCGTTTCACAACGCGCGACATGGCGCGCGGCCCGTATGGTTCAATGGATACCCGATGACCCAGCCGGTTCTGTTTAAGCAAAGTTTTCTGATCGCCTTGTTGGCCGCGGTGCAGGCGGTGGTGCCGGCGATCGTCGCCGTCGCCTCGCTGTACGCGACCATCACCTTTTTCGGCCATGCATTCGACCGCTCCTCCCACCATCGTCATCGTGGCGGTGTTGTGCCTGGTGCTGATCCAGCCGCCGCGCGAGGTAACGACGCAATTGACCTCGGCGCGCGTATCGGCCGTCGTCGACGTGATGTTCCGCTGGTCCTGCTGCTGGTGGTGCTGCTCGCCATCGGCTACGTCACCAAGTCCTTCGCCGGCCTACCCGCGCCGCATATTCCTCACCTGGGCGGTGGTCACGCCGGTGGCGCTGATCGTCGGCGACGCTGCCATGCAAGAGATCATGCGTCGCTTCTTGATGAACGCATTCGAGAATCGCAACGCCATCTTTGCCGGCTACAACAGCAGCAGCCTGGAACTCGCGCGGCGCCTGACGAATAACCCCGGCATGCGCCTGGAAGTGACCGGCTTCTTCGACGACCGCAGCACCGACCGCCTCGGCATGGAGTCCGACGCCAAGCTCATCGGCACGCTGAGCGACCTTCGGCCTACGTGAAGGAACATCGCACCGACGTCATTTTCATCGCGCTGCCGATCCGCCACGTGAAGCGCGTGATGAATCTGCTCGATGATCTGCGCGACACCACGGCGTCGATCTACTACGTGCCGGACATTTTCGTGTTCGACCTGATCCAGGCGCGCTCGGGCGAGATTCACGGCATTCCCGTGGTCGCCATGTGCGAGACCCCGTTCTACGGCTACCGCGGCGTCGCCAAGCGGCTGACCGACATCGGCTTGTCCATCATCATCCTGCTGCTGTTCCTGCCCCTGCTGATGCTGATCGCGGTCCTGGTCAAGATCACCTCGCCCGGACCCGTGATCTTCAAGCAGCGCCGCTACGGCCTCGATGGCCGGGAAATCGCGGTGTACAAATTCCGCACCATGACGGTGACCGAGGACGGCGGCGAAATCCGGCAGGCGTCCAAGACCGACAGCCGCATCACCCGCATCGGCGCCATCCTGCGGCGCTCCTCGCTGGATGAGCTGCCGCAGCTCATCAACGTGCTGCAGGGACGCATGAGCCTGGTGGGCCCGCGCCCGCATGCGGTCGCGCACAACGAGGAATACCGCAAGCTCATCAAGGGCTACATGATGCGCCACAAGGTGCTGCCGGGCATCACGGGGCTCGCGCAGGTCAACGGCTGCCGCGGCGAGACCTCGCAGCTCGAGGAGATGGAGGCGCGGGTCAACTACGACCTCGATTACCTGCGGCGCTGGACACCGATGCTCGACATCAAGATCATCCTGCTCACCGCCGTCAAGGTGTTTCGCGACGACAAGGCCTATTGAGCCTTCTTTAGGCGACCGCCACGCCGGCCGTGACGAACCCCTCGTGATATCGATAGCGGCCTTGCACGGGCAGCGCGGTGTATCCGGCCATCGCGATGCTGCGGCTCGCATGAATCAGGAACATCCCCTCCGAGGGGCCCGGCGCGGTCTCCACCCTCACGTCATGAAAGCCCAGAGGCTCGCCGGTCAGCGGGTACTGGCACTTGTAGAACGCTTCCTTGGCCGAGAAAATCAAGGTCACCGCGGCGGCTTGGGTCGCCGCGGGCAACGACTCGATCCAGGCCAATTCACGGGGCGCACAGATCCGCTGCCAGATCTCCGGATTCACGTGACCGACCACCTCGCGTATCGAGCCCGAGGGCGGCGATTCGCGCGCGCTCCGCCACCACCGCGGCGCAAAGGCCCGCGGTGTGGGTAATGCTGCCGATCATGGAGGAAGGCCACACCGCTTGCCGGTCATCGGCCACCCGCAGCGGAAAATCGCTGATGCCGAACTCCGCCAGGGCGCGCCGCGCGCACAGGCGCCCCGCGGCAAATTCCCGCACTCGCTTCGGCACCGCGCGGCCGAGAAATGCGGCCTCCTCGGGCAGCAATAGCGCGGGATCTCCCGGCTCGCGCAATTCAGCGGCCACCGCACACGCGGGGAACAGGCTGCCCACAGGGACCGACAACACGGCAGGGTTCATGGCATTCGAGTCTGACAGAAGGCCCCCTGCCCTTGCCGCTGATTTGCCGCATGGATGATAATGGCCAATGCAAAATGTCATCGTCACCGGCGGCAGCCGCGGGCTCGGGCTCGCCATGGCCCGCACACTCGCGGATAGCGGCTATCGGGTGATCGCGATCGCCCGCAAGAGCACCGAGGAATTGGCTGCGGCGAGCCGCGCGGCCGCGGACGGCGGCCGCGGCGGCATCGAGTTCCGGGCCTGCGACCTTTCCGACATGGCTCAGATCGGCCCCCTGGTGAAATCGCTGCGCGCAGATTTCGGAGCGATTTACGGCCTGGTCAACAATGCAGGGCTCGGCACCAGCGGCGTGCTCAGCAACATGCGCGACGCGGATATAGAGCGGCTGATCCAACTCAATACCGTCTCGCCCATTCTACTGTCCAAGTACGTGGTTCGATCGATGATGGCGCACCGCGAAGGCCGGATCATCAATATCGCCTCGATCGTCGCCTCCACCGGCTACAGCGGACTGTCGGTGTATAGCGCCACCAAGGCCTCGTTGGTCGGCTTTACCCGCTCGCTGGCGCGCGAGGTCGGCCAGCTCGGCATCACGGTGAACGCGATTGCGCCCGGATTCATTGCCACCGAGATGACCCACGAGCTCGGCGAAGGGGAACGCGATAAGATCGCGCGGCGCAGCGCCTTGAAGCGCATGGCGGACCCCGTCGACGTCGCGCGCAGCATCGAGTTCCTGCTCGGCGACGGCGGCCGCAATATCACCGGCACCGTGATCACCGTCGACGCGGGAAACACCGCCTAACTGCGACGCCGCGCCTCGCCGCACCCGTTCGCCCGCGAAACCACGCGGGGAAAATCCCTCTGTTAATTATTGAACACTCGTTCATTAACTGATCCGCGCGTCCGCCGCGTTAAGTAAATCCCCGTGTCCTGGATCAGAGACATTGGAATGACCCCGGTGTTGCCGTTACAAATCGCGCATGGCTGAACAATAGCTAATCGCGGCCGGCAGTTTTCTTCCCGTCGCTTTTTACAAAACGCGAGAGCGCTGCTCGCCGAAAATTTTCTTCGAGGTGGACGAATGTATTCACGGCGATCTGTACTTTCCCTGCTTGCCGCGCTGCTCATTTATTTCGGCGCGAGTGCGCACAACGACTCAGCGGCGTACACCAGATGGGGCGCACCGGCGTGGTGTCGCTGTCTGCATCCACCGACGCCGCAGCACAGAACGCAGGTTACGTGACCATCACCGTGAACCGCACCGGCTACGGCAGCGCTTCGGTGAGCTATGCCACCGCCAACATCACCGCCTTGGCGGGTACCGATTACGCCGCCACCAGCGGTTCGCTCAGCTGGGGAAGGCACGATACGGCGCCGAAGTCCTTCGCGATCCCCATCAGCAATGCCACACCGTTTGCGGGCAGCAAAACCTTTGCCGTGGCCATTGCGGGCGCTTCAGGCGTATCCCTGGGTTCGATCACGTCCGCGATCGTGACGATCAATGGCGACGCCGGCAGCGCGCCGCCAGCCAGCCCGCCCACGGTATCGATCAGTGCGAGCCCGACGAGCGTGTCGAGCGGTGGTAGTTCGACCTTGACCTGGTCCTCGACCAATGCGACCTCGTGCTCGGCATCGGGTGGGTGGAGTGGAACGGAAGCGGTGAGCGGGACGTATAGCACGGGTGCGCTGTCATCCAGCGCGACCTATGCCCTGACCTGCACCGGAGCCGGCGGCAGCGCCAGCCAATCCACGACGGTCACGGTGGCGGCGAGTCCGCCGCCCAGCGTCTCGATCAGCGCGAGTCCGACGAGCGTCGCGAGCGGCAGCGGCTCGACTTTGAGCTGGTCCTCGACCAATGCGACCTCGTGCACGGCTTCGGGGGCTGCTGGAAGCGAGTCGGTGAGCGGCACGTACAGCACGGGTGCCCTGTCATCCACTGCGACCTACGCCCTGACCTGCACCGGAGCCGGCGGCACGCCAGCCAATCGGCGACGGTCACGGTGGCGCGAGCCGCCCACCGTCTCGATCAGTGCGAACCCGACCAGTGTGACGAGCGGCAGCGGTTCGACGCTAAGTCGGTCCTCGACCAAGACCTCGACCGCCTCGGGGGCCTGGTCGGGAAGCCAGGCGACGAGCGGTACGAAATCCACGTGCGCCCCTCGACCGGACCTATACGTCGACCTGCACCGGCACGGGGCAGCGTAGCCAGTCGGCGAGGTCACGTCACGGACACCTGCAAGAGCTGCAACGGTCCGGTGCGTGACTGCTCGGGCATTTCGCCGCTGCTGGTGTTCTTCGATGCCACCGGCACGACCGATAGCGCGATTACCGGCAATACCACGGCCTTCCAGGATGTCACCTACACCTGGAACTTCGGCGATACCGGTGCCTCGGGGACCGACACCTGGGCGTATGGGTCTAATCCGGGGAGGAACAGCCGCAACAGCGCCACCGGCGGAGTGGCGGCGCATCTGTACATCACGCCCGGCATGGACACCGCCTATGTGGCGACCGTGACGGCGCATAGCGGGAGCAACACCGCGAGCTGCCAGCTCGGGGTGACGGCTTATGATCCGTCGCGGTTCGAACGGCTTTGCGGGCACTAAGACGACCTGCGTGTCAGCCTCAGGAACCCCGACCCCGGGATCGGCGGCTGCCCCGCGGGTGCGGCGGTGCTTGAGTACCTCGAGCTTCAACACGGCCTTGGGTTCATCGCACTTCGGCAGCGACAAGCGCGTGCTGTTCAAGTGCGGCGATACCTTCACGCGGCGGCAATGCGACGCTGAATGCAACGACCTGGAGCGTCGGGGCCTATGGCGGCTGTGAAGGCAACCAGAGCGGGCCGACCCATTTTCAAGAATACGGGCGCCGCGATCTATATTGCGACCTCCACCGCCTCCGGGGATGGACGGGTAGCGGACATCGATTTTGAGGGCGGCGGCTCGGGGAATGCTGCGGTCAGCACCCCCGGCGGTTACACGATTCCCTACCAGATCACCCTCTCGAATCTCTATTCCAATGGCAATAACGGCGGCTACTCCTGGGCTCAGTGCGCCCAGTGCGGGATCATCGAGAGCGTCGAGACCTCGATGCAGGGCGGCATCGGCACGTTCCTGAATTTCAACGAGAACAATCCCGACGAACTGGAACTGGCAACAAGTTCAACAATGTCGACTATCTTGCGCTGATCGGCAGCCTCATCAACGGTGCGGGCGGCACCACCAGCGGCGCGGGCGAAGAGGTGGTGCGCATCTCCGCGGGCCGGTTCGGTGTCATTGAAAACAACACCATCGAGAATGCCAACAATATCGGTGCGGTGTTGAAAATCCACAATGGCAACACCAACAACAGCACGGCGACCTGGACCGGGGTCTACACCGAACTCTTCGAGATCTCGGATAACTGGTTCGGCGGCAGCTCCGGCGGCCAGTACGTCGAGGCAGCCCCGCAGAATGCGGGCCTCGATGAGCGGCTGCGCAACTTCGTCATCGAGCGCAATCTGTTCTCCGGCACCACCGGAGCACAGGGCGGTCGCCAGCTCATGGCTTCGGCGGTCAACGAAACGGTTCGCGATAACGTGTTCTACATGCCGGGCAACGGCACCAGCACCTATGCGATCCTCGGTGCCCAGCTTGCGCAACGCGGGACCGTCCAGCCCCCGGTGACCGGCGCCGAGGCCTACAACAATACCTGCTACGTGCCTTCCGGCGGTGCTTACCAGAGCTGCATCGGATTGGATACCACCGGCTCCATGGGCTCCCCCGGCCAGCAATAGCTACGCGCGGAACAACTTTTCTACGCCGCCGGCACTCATAGCACGGTCAACAACACCGGCAGCGGCAATACGGTGTCCAACAACACCACATCGACCGCCGCAAGCCCGGGGTTCATCAACGGCAGCGGTACTTTCAAGGTCATTTCCGACTTCAAGCCCACCGCAAACTCCTCCGGCGCCATGACCGTGCCGGTGTTGTCCGATGCCGTCGGCGTGCTCTGGTCTAGTTGGAATCTCGGAGCCCTTCACCAATAGTCGAAACATCCATCTCGATCCCCTAAAGCATCGTGGATTTGGGCGGCGGTCTCACAAGACCGCCGCCCTTTTTATTATGCGGGGCACCGTAATCGCCGGCAGCGGACAGAATAGCCCCCACCGCCCGGTCGCCTCCGGTGACCGGCGTGCCTCGAGCCACGGCACCCCTGAGAAATTCGAGGACAATCCGTCGTAGCGGCATTAGTATCCGGCGAATCGGATCGCCAATGGTGTCGGCAACAAAGTGGGAACCCCGGGCACCACCATCGCTGCCAAGAGCGTGATTGATCACTTAAGATAGGTATCAGATGCTTTTCAAAGCATTTATCTCCTATAGCCATGCTGCCACCGATAGGCTTGCCTCGGCCCTTCAATTGGCGCTGCATCGATTCGCCAAACCATGGTACCGCCTGCGTGCGCTTCGAGTGTTTCGCGATGAGACCAACCTTTCCGCCAACCCGGCCCTGTGGCCTGCGATCGAGCTGGCCCTCGGAGAATCAGAATTCTTCTTGCTACTGGCATCACCGGAAGCGACGCGATCCCACTGGGTTAAACAGGAGATCGATTGGTGGCTGGCGCATCGGTCCGCGGATCACCTGCTGATCCTCATTGCGGACGGTGAGGTGCGATGGGATGACACGGCGGGTGATTTTGACTGGCGGGTCACCACGGCACTGTCGAACAACCTGCGCGGAATATTCACCAATGAGCCGCTGTATGTTGACTTGCGATGGGCAACAGCGGAAACGAATCTATCACTGAGAAACTCTCGATTTCGCGAAGCGGTGTTAGCCATAGCGACACCGTTGCACGGCGTCGCCAAAGATGAACTCGACGGCGAGGACGTGCGCCAGTACCACAAAACTCGACGCATCACGTGGTCGGCCGGGATTGCGCTCGTTGCGTTGACGATCTCATCTGTCATCGCTGGCGTGGTCGCATTTAAGCAACGACACATCGCGATTCAACAGAGAAACGCCGCCATCTCTCGTGAATTGGCAGTGGATTCTGCTGCGATGCGCGAGGGAGATCCGGAACTCTCTCTCCTGCTGGCCATCGAGGCGATGACCAGTTCCCGGACGGTCGAGTCGGAAGACGCCCTACGACGTGCGCTCTCGGAGTCGCATGTCCGCGCCGTCGTCGGTGGTCTGCCGGCCAACACGCGATCGGTGTATTACACAACGAGCCGATTCAGCCCGGATGGGCTGTATGTGGCGACGGGCGGCCTCGGGGAAGGGCAAGTACTCATTTGGGATGCGGCAAATGGCAGAACGATGGCAAGAGTCGGCGGACATGAAGACCCCATCGAAAGCGTGGGATTCAGTCCCAACGGAAAGCTGTTGGTTACTGTGGGAGCCGAGGGCACCGCCCACGTGTGGAGGGTTCCGGGAGGACAGAGTGTCGCGGTGCTGAGATCCGGCGACCACCTGGGCAGCGCCATTTTTGGTCCAGACGGCAAGTCTATCCTCACCACGAGCAAGGACGGGGGCGCCCAGTTGTGGGACGCAACGACGGGGCGCTCCCTCACCGCGTTTCATCGCGCACCCGTCTTATCAACATCGGCCGCGATAGACCCCTCCGGCAAGCTCGTCGTCACGGCGGACAGCGATCACGTCGCTCGACTATGGGATGCGGCGACGGGCTCGGTCATTGCGCAACTTGCCGGGCACACGGACACCTTGCACGAGGTTGCTTTTAGCCCTGATGGCAAGTTGATCGCCACCGCTAGTGGCGATGGAACCGCCCGGCTGTGGGAGGCCGTCACCGGTCGTTCGGTGCGCGTATTGAGCGGCCACACGAGCGCTGTGTTCAGAACTGTATTCAGCCCCGACGGAAAGCTTCTGGCCACACCGAGTGGCGACGGGACAGCCAGAATATGGGACGTACGCACGGGAAAAAACGTCGTTGAACTGAAAGCGCTTCCGACCAAAGGTGTTCTCGATATCGCCTTTGCTCCCGATGGTAAGTATCTCGCCACGATAACCGAACACATAGCCCGCGTTTGGGACGTCCAAACCGGAAGTGTCGTTGCGGAGTTCCACGGGCATGCGGACGATGTGACTCACGTGGCCTTCAGCCCGGATGGAGCGTCTATCTTGACGGACAGTTTTGACAGGTCCGCGCGCCTCTGGCGCGCAACGCCGGGAGCCGCGTTGGTGCAACTACGTGGGCACGAGGCCCCCGTTACAGACGTCGCATTGAGTCCGGACGGCACCTTGGCGGGGACCGCAAGCGCAGATGGGACTGCGCGAGTCTGGCGGTCCTCGGACGGCAAGATGTTGAGCAGGCTGCAGGGTGCCGGTGCGATCAACCGGGTTGCGTTCAGTCCCGACGGCGGGGCGGTGCTCACGGCGGGAGACGACGGTACGGCGCGAATCTGGGAGGCGATGACCGGCAAGCCGGTGAGCCAATTGCAAGGCCATCGGGGAGCAGTGCACCAAGCACAATTCAGCCCGGACGGGAAACTGGCGCTAACCGCGAGTGAGGATGGCACTGCCAAGGTTTGGGAATGGACTACGGGCCGGCTCGTTGCCACGTTGGATGCCAAGGCAGGCCCCGTGCGCATCGCGAAGTTGAGTCCAGATGGCCAACACGCAATCACGGTCAGCGGTGACAAGGTAGTGCGTTTGTGGGGGACGGGCAATGGCTCCAGCGTTGCAACGCTCGATCCGCTGTTCATCGAGACCGTGACAGACGCAGGCCTTGATTCCACCGGTCAAGCGATACTGCTCGGCAGATTTGGCATTGCCGGCGCAATGGAAATATTCGATACGGCATCCGGGAAATGGGCACTCCCCTCCACTTGTTGTTACACAGGATTATTCAGCGCCGTGGTTAGCGCCGGGGGCAATCAGGTGCTTCTCGGTGGGCTGGACATGGTTTCCCTCCTCGCTCGGCCGCAACAGCGCACAACCGAACTTCGCAATCCGGACGTGGTCACCGACGCCGCTTTCAGCCCCAATGGCACGTGTGTATTGACAATGGGTGCGGAGGGAAAGATCCGACTTTGGGAAGCGAAGTCCGGACGTTTATTCATGGATTTTCTTGCGAGGAGCACGCCGGGAGGTCGCGCGACGTTCAGTGACAACAGTCGTCTGGTCATCGCCACGGGTATCGACAACACGGCGCAGATTTTTGCCAGCGACGTGTGCGGGGCTATTGATGACGTGCTGAGAGTCGCTCGGTCTTGTGTCACCCGCTCCTTGAGACGCGAGGAGCGAATGGAATTCTTGCACGAGCCTACCCAATAGAGTCGCTGCAGGACCGCCCTCCCCCCCAACCCCGATACCTGGGTTGCAAGATGGACAGACTTCGCGTCGAATAGCCAACGCATGCGCGCTCCAGGAGGCCCAATGATCTCGCCCCGTTTCTCCCTAGTCGTTTTTTTCCTCGTTGCCGGTCTTGGAAGCTGGATTAAAGTGATCGCCGCCGACTCCCCAGCCGCGGACCAGAAGCCCTTGCCGTTTGCATTGGTGGATGCCTTCAACAAGCTTTCCAACGGTCCTCATCCGGGTTTCCGGGCCAATCATGCCAAGGGAGTCATGGTCGAGGGGACCTTTACACCCAGCCCGTCCGCCGCGTCGTTCAGCAAGGCGCCCCATTTTCTGAAGAGCGTGCCGGTCTTGGTGCGGTTTTCCGACCCCACCGGCGTGCCGACACTGCCCGACGCCGACCCCAATGCCAGTCCGCATGGACTTGCGATCCGATTCACGCTGCCGAATGGCAGCTTTACGGACATTGTGAGTCTCTCCACCAACTCTTTTCCGGTCGCGACACCGGAGGAATTCTTGGCTTTCTTGCAGGCTGCTGCACAGAGCGGACCCGACGCGCCGAAGCCCACCCCCATCGAGAACTTTCTAGGCGCTCATCCGGCGGCGGTGAAATTCGTGAGTACGCCGAGGCCGCCGCCGGTGAGTTTCGGGACGCTGGCTTTCTACGGAGTCAATGCGTTTAAATTCACCAACGCCGAAGGGGTAAGCCATTACGCACGCTATCAAATCATTCCGGTTTCCGGCGAACATGCGTTGAGCGATGTCGAAGCAAAGAAGGCCGATCCCAATTACTTGATGGATGAGTTACCCCGGCGCGTGGCCCGCGGGGCCGTCAAATTTCGCTTGCTGGCGCAGGTCGCCAATGAGGGAGACTCCGTCAATGACCCCACGGTGGTGTGGCCGCCTGATCGCAAACTGGTCTCTTTGGGCACGATTAGCTTGACGAAGATGGTCAAGGATCAGGTGGCGGCTCAAAAGTCGATCATGTTCAGCCCGCTGAACCTACAACCCGGCATCGAGCCTTCAGCCGATCCGGTGTTGCTTGCTCGCCCTGCGGCCTACGCTGTGAGCTTCAGCCAGCGCACTCGCTGAGGTCTTCAGGCCGCGGCAACGCGATCAGCCTGGGCGACCGAATTGATCGGTATCGTCACGGAGAAGCGCGCGCCGAGCCCGACACCGCCACTTTCCGCGGAAACGGTTCCGCCGAGCTGCTGCGCAGCCACTGCGGCCGTGTGCAGACCAAAGCCGTGACCATGGGTTTTGGTCGTGAATCCGAACTCCCAGACCCGCGCCAGCACCTCCGGCGCTATACCGACTCCCGAATCCTCGACCGCGATCTCGAGCCGGTCAAGGATGGTGCGTACGCGAATGGCGATGCGCGGCGCCGTGGAACTGTTTTCCATCACTGCATCGTACGCATTGGCAATAAAGTTGACGATGATCTGCAGCAGCTTGTAGCGGTCCGTCTGCACGATCGGCAGCTCGCCGACATCGCGGGTGATTTCCACGCCTTTGAGGTCCTGACCCTTCAGAGTCAGGGCGGTCTCCAGCAGTTCGCTGACATCCACCTCGTCGTGCGCACCGCCCATCCGCGCGAACGACTGCTGTGCCTGAATGATCTGGCGCAGGTATTGCACATGCCCGCCGATCGCGTCGAAATCCTGCCGGGTGGCATCGACGTCCGACTCGAGTCGCGCGGCAAGGCTCGCCAGATACTCGGGCACGCGCCTGCCGCGATCATCGTTTGTGAGGAACTCCGCGAGGGTGCGGCGGTTCTCCTCGAGCATGGCGGCGACCTGCCCCACGCGATGAACTTGCCATGTCTTCAGGCGCGTCTGCGCCGTGGATGACGCGACGCCGAGACTGTTCAGCACATTACCCACATTGTGCAAGACACCCGTGGCAACTTCGGCCATCCCCGATTGATGGGATGCCTCCCGAAGCTGCTTTTGCAGCCGCCGCTCGCGTTGTTCGGCCGCGACGCGTTCGCTGATATCGAGACTGATGCCCACGAGGCGCGGGTCCGAGCCATTGGGGCCGGTCACGACCGTGGCGAGAGAATCGACGTGAGCGATGCTGCCGTCCGGACGCACGACGCGAAATTGCACGTGCAGCTGATTCGACCCGCGTAGGGCGTTGTCCCAGGCCGCTTGCGCCGTTGCCAAATCGTCCGGGTGAATCATCGCCACAGCAGCTTGCAGAGTGGGCTGGAAAGTTCCGACCGGGCAGCCGTAAATGGCATACATCGTTTCATTCCACCAGATCTCGCCGGTCTGTACCCGATGCTCCCACACGCCCGCATTGGCCGCGCGCGTCGCGATGCCAAAGCGCATCGAAAGCGCTTCCAGGTCGGCCTGCCGCTGAAATGATTCGGTGATGTCGAGCATGGTGCCGAGCGCGCGTGCACGCTCACCCTTCTCGTCGTAGAACAAGCGCAGGTAAATCTGCAGGTGGTGCAGGCTGCCGTCGGCGTCCCGGCGGCGGAAGCGCTGCGACAGAATCGGATTGTGCTGTGCCACCGCTTCGTCTATCCGGGCGCGCCAGACTTCCAGATCCTCGGGAAGAGTCCCATTGAACAAGGCCCGACCTGCGGCTTCGATGTCGGCAGGCGTGCCGGGTTGTTGTCCCCGTCCCTGATCGAGCCACACGACCTTGTTTTGCTTGAAATCGAATTCCCAGCACTGCAGGCCGGCTGCCTGCGTCGCGACGCTCAAGCGCTCGAGCAGTGCGCGCTCGTTGGCGGCGTTGCGCGCCGCCCGCTCCGCGGCTTCGACCTCTGCAGTCACGTCCCAACTTACGCCCAAGGATCGCTGCGGTTTGCCGGCAGCGTCGCAGTAGGTGCGGGCGAACGCTTGGACGTGACGAATCGACTGGTCCGGCAATACCAAGCGGTAGCGAAAGGAGACATGGTCTTCACCCCGGGCCAAGGATTTCGACATGGCCTCTCCACCCGCGCCCTTATCGTCCGGGTGCACCCACTTGAACAGGTCGCTGCCCAGTTCGGCACCGAAATGTCGCCGCGACGCGGCCGCGGCCTCGGCGGCGGGCAACCGGCTCTCGTCCCACGTGATCGCGTAGGTTTTCCAATCGAGCTCCCAGCAATAGATGCCGGCGGCCTGGGTGGCAACGCTCAAGCGATCGAGCAGCGCTTGCGACTGTTCGGCATCGCGTGCGCTGCGCGCTTGCGCTCGCCGAGTCGATCGTTGAATCATCCACGCGAGCATACCTGCGATGAAAACCGCAGCCGCGCCGGCGAAAAAATCAGCGTGCAACACGACTACTTACCTGCGGCGGCCGGCCGCAAGATGGCCAGCCTGCTCTGGGTGCGGTCCGCTTCGTTTTCGCTGCATGTGTTGCCCGCATCACCGGCGGTTCTCATCAGTTCTTCGAATGCCGTGGCCGTCACCGGCCGGCCGAAGTAGAAGCCCTGGAATTGGTCGCAGCCGAGTTTCTGCAGGCATGCAACTTGCTCGGCGGTTTCAACCCCTTCGGCAATGACTTTGAGGCGCAGCCCATGAGCGAGCGAGATGATGGCGCGCACGATCGACGCGTCATCTGCTGATGTCATCAGGTGGCTGATGAAGCTGCGATCTATCTTCAACTTGTCGATCGGAAAGCGGCGCAGGTAACTCATACTCGAGTAGCCGGTGCCGAAATCATCGACTGAAACGATGACACCCATGCGGCTGAGGCGCTCCAGAATCTCAACCGACTCCTCGGGATGGGTCATAAGGGCGGTTTCGGTGAGCTCAATCTCGAGGTATCGCGCATCCAGGGCTGCGTCGCTGAGGGCGCGCCGCACCGTCTCGACAAGATCGAGCCGGCGAAATTGCAGCGCCGAGACGTTGACCGCGACCCGCATGGCCGGCAGCCCGAGATCCTGCCAGGCGCGCACCTGGCGGCACGCTTCGCGCAACACCCACTCGCCGATCGATACAATGAGTCCCGACTCCTCGGCCAGAGGTATGAATTGATCGGGAGGCACCAGGCCATGCACCGGATGCCGCCAGCGGATCAGCGCTTCGACGCTGTGCATTTGCTTCGTCACCGCGCTGACCTTGGGCTGATAGTGCAGCTCGAATTGTTGCAGAACGAGCGCCCGATGCAGATCGGCCTCGTACCTGACCCGGTTCTCCGTGGCAAGGTTCATGCTCGACGAATAGCACTCGACCGCCGAGCCACCGCGTTGTTTTGCACAGTACATCGCGGCGTCCGCGTGCGCGTACAAAGTCTCAACCGTCGTGCCATCACCGGGATAAAAGGCGACGCCGATGCTCACTGCAATATGAACGTCGAGTTCGCCGATCCGGACGGGCTCGCGCATTTCCTCGACAATCTTTGACCCGACTCGCTCGGCGTCCTCGGGCGATCCGGCCTGGCCCAGGATCATGACAAACTCGTCGCCGCCGATGCGCGCCACCGTATCCGCGCCACGCACCACGCTTTGCAGCCGCCGGGCTACTTGTTTCAAGAGCTCATCGCCCGCGCGGTGGCCCAAGGAATCATTGACATGTTTGAAACGGTCGAGATCGAGGACGCACACCGCAAATCCCTCTCCCACCCGTTTCGACTGCTCGATGCATTGACTCATCCGGTCGTCCAGCAGGATCCGATTGGGGAGGCTCGTCAGAGCGTCATGGGTGGCCAACTGGCGCAGTTGTTTGTTGGCTGATTCGAGACTTCGCGTCCGGTCGGTGACGTCTTGTTCGAGTGAATCAAGCTGCTGGCGCAGCGCTCGCTCATTGCGCCATTTGGCGGTGAGCGCGTGAGCGCACTGCACCACTTCGACCACGTCGAAGGGTTTCTTCAGTACCAGGAGCTTGTCGGAGCGGCCGAGACGATCGAACACGTTGGTCCAATCGTTATCCGAGTACGCCGAGCAAATGACCATCTGAATTCTTGGATCGACGGCCCACAGACGCTCGATGGTCTCGAGACCATCCCATCCCGGCGGCATGCGCATGTCGATGAAGGCGACGGAATAGGGCCGGCCATCCCGGACCGACTGCTGCACCAGCGTCAATGCCTCCTTCCCCTGGTAGGCCGAGTCGAGGCGAAATTCGATCAGACTGCTGCTGGCCGCGCCTGCATCACTGAACAAGGCGGCGTCCAGTTCCCGCAAACCGACATCGGCTTCCGGATTAATAAGAATCTTGCGGAAATCGTCATGAATGGCGCGATTGTCATCGACGACCAAGATTCGGGGCGGATCCATTATGTTCACTGCACTTCACCTGCGCGGTGCGCGTAAACCGAAACCATCGGCACCCGGGAGCGTAACTTGAACGCCTGCAAACGGGCTAATTCCGCACCCGCGAATGAGACCTGTTCGGCTCATTTAGCCGCAGTGCGCCATTTATATGTCAAGACTTCCGCCGCTGCGCCGATGAGCTACCCATGTCTGGCGGAAAACCACGAAAATCAGCCGATCCCTTGTACTTGCTGCTGCGCGAAGGCGATCACGAGGGATTCAATCGGCGCACGAAGGCCGGCGAGACAAGCGATCTTCGCGGGTGCGACTTTCGCGGCATCGATCTGCGCGGTGTGGACGTCGCGAATATCGATTTTTCCGACTGCTACTTCCGCCAAGCCGATCTGCGCGGACTCGACCTGCGCAGCTGCCGATTGGAAGGCGCGAGCCTCCACGCAGCCCATGTATCAGGTGCCTATTTCCCGCTCCAATTTGCGCCGGAAGAGATCGAAATGTCGGTGCGTCTCGGCACCCGAATGCGCCCGAGGTGACCGGCCCCCGCATTGGGTAACTTTTCGGCATTCGCGGGCTGCGTGGGAGTACGGATTGACTTGAGCAGCCAATCGAGGATGCTAAGCAGATCATTGGGGACTCAAATGAATGCTCATGTCCGACACACGTTCTTGGCGGTCATCGCCGCCTTGATCCTGCTCGTCCTGGCACCCGTCTCGGCGCATGCGCAGGATTTCTCCGGTTCCACCGGTGCCCAGCTATACAAGCGCTTTTGCTCCAGCTGTCATGGCGTCCAAGCGCGCGGCGATGGACCCGTGTCGAAGACTTTCAAGATTGAGGTGCCCGACCTCACGCGCATTGCTCACCGCCATGGCGGCGTCTTTCCGGTCGAGCAGATCCATAAGATCATCGACGGCCGCAAGACTCTGCCGCCCCATGGATCGAGGGAGATGCCCGTATGGGGATTCGAGTTCTATCGGGAAAGTAATGATGCCGGTAGTCCGGACGCACAGCGCAGCACCGATGAGCTGATTGCGCGCCTGACCGAATATCTGCGGACAATTCAAATCGAGTGAATATTGGCGGATGCCCCAACCGCTTTTCGAAATGGCGTCCCCACGGGGATTCGAACCCCGGTCGCATCCGTGAAAGGGACAAAGGGACGCGAAATCGTCCAGGGTTGTATTTTAGAGGGTTCGCATCCTAGGCGGATTTGTCACGAATACGCGAGCGACACTATTTCGGCTGCGCCCTAATGAATTTCGGCGGTGGCAATCACGATAACGCGAAAGGTCGGCGGCCTAGAACGGAGGAACAACTCGACCACGGCGCCTCTCTTCGCCTCGAACGCAAATCGCTCGTAGAGGCCGCCACGCGCGCCGCCGCCGCGCGGGTTAGAGCTGACCGGCGCCCGCCCGTCGGAGCTGGCCCGGCTCGACCGTGCAGGACTTGGACGGCGAGACGGGTGGCCGCCAATACCCCAACGCCATGGTCATTTCAGGGAATAATTTGATATGTTTCGTACTTTTAATACGAAAAGGCCGTATAATCATCTCCAGATCTTGATCATGGAGCAGTCGATGGGCCGTACACGCCTTGATGATAGCCTCGACGCAGTCGAGTCGTTCACGATCACGGAGTTCAAGGAGCGTGCGCGCGAGGTCATTGAACTGGTTGCGGACCATAAGGCGATAGCCATCCTGCGCCACAAGATTCCCGACGCGGTGCTGATTTCGGCCAGCGACTATGTCGAGTTTATGAAGCTCAGACTCGAGCGCCTCGACTTCCTCAGCCAACGCTACGACGAGATGGTTGCTCGGATGCAGACGCCAGCCGCTGCCGCCGGTGTTGACGCTCTCTTCAGTGCCACACCGGAGGAACTGGGCCGCGCCGCAATGGCGGCTGCAACGCGTGGCTGATTCCGCTCCCACAATCACGGTTCTGGCCGGGACCAATGGAGCGGGAAAGAGCAGTATCGGCGGCGCACGACTCGAAGCGGCCGGCGCTCCGTTCTATAACCCCGATATCGCAACGCGTGAGTTGATGGCGGCCAACCCACGAATGACTCCCGATGAGGCAAACGCCGCTGCGTGGCGCGTCGGCAAAGAGAGGCTGGAAGCCGCGATCGAAACTCGGACCAACTTCAATTTAGAAACGACCCTCGGCGGCGCAACCATCGCCCGGCTGCTGACGAAGGCGCACGCCAACGGGCTGCGCGTACGTGTGTGGTATTGCGGACTGCGCGATGTTGAGCTGCATGTAGCGCGCGTGCGAGCGCGGGTACTACGAGGCGGACACGATATCGCAGAGAAGAAGATACGCGAGCGGTACGACGCCAGCCGCAAAAACCTGTGTTCGATCCTGCCGTCTATCGATGAGCTCTTGCTCTACGACAACAGCGATGACGCCGACCCTCTCGCGGGACATGTACCTCGCCCCGTGCAGCTGCTGCACTTTCGCGATGGTAAGATTTTGAATCTCGCGTCCACCATGCCGGCATGGGCAAAACCCATCGCTGCAGTCGCCCTGAGCATGGCGAATTCTTGATCGAAACCGAGCTGACGACCACGTCCTAGCGTTTAAAATTGGCGTCCCCACGGGTACTCCAACTTAACCCCCGTAAATACCGGCCAACTGGATCCTGACCTCGCTCGCGCGGGCATTCCGACGAGCGTGTCCGCCGACAATTCACGGCTTGCCAATTTTATCGGCGTTACGCTGCGCTTCGATCCGGCGCCGTAGCTCCTCGCGTGCGGCCGCCTTCGCCTCCGGTGTCCCCCAACGCGGCGGCAGTGCCTCCGGATTCGCGCGGGACTCGGCCTGCCGCCGCCGCGCCTCGACGGCGGCCTGGCGGCGTGCTTCAATGGCAGCGAGTTGGGCTCGCTCGGCCTCGAGGACCGCGCGTTCGCGTGCAGCCCAAGCTTCCGCGGCTACGGGCGTCGGCAACTCAATGTCTGCTTGCGAACGCCAGAGGGCGTGGCTGATGCCCCACTGATCCGGATGCGCGAGTTCGTGGACCAACTGCAGATTCAGGGCTTCGAGCACCGGGTGCCACGACTCGACCCCTTGAGTGCGACGGCGGATCGCGAGCCGCGGATTGATTTGGTACCAACCGTGCGCAATGCGTTTGAAGAGCCTGCGATTGTAGGGATAATCGCGATCGACCTCGTTTCGCGACAACACACTGGAGAGGTGGCTGCGCTTGTTGCGCTCAGGCTTGAGGACGCTGCCCGGCAGCATGCTCCACGCGTCGAGCATGCGGCCCGTATCGACACCGGCCGGCCGATCCCACCCTGAGGCGCTGAAGGTGCTCTTGAACAACACCCAGAACGTTTGGAACACCAAGTATTCGCTCAAATGTCGGTCAAGCCGGACCAGTCGCTCCCCGACTTGCACATCGATGAATGCCGGGGCTATTCGTTCGTACAGCGCGGCGAACGGCCCGCGGGCGAAGTTGCGGTCGCGGAATGCCTCTTGCAGTGCGACATGCAGTGCATTGCGACCGAGATGGTCGTGCGCCTCAGGGTCGCCACCCCGCTGCAGCAATTCCTCAACGAGCGGCAGATTGCCGGCGGCGGTGGCCGCCATCAGGGGTGTGTAGTTCATGAGGGTACGGTGATCGACGCCGTAGCGATCGCAGTTCTGTAAAACCCCCTTGAAATGCCGTCCGGCGAACTCTTGCAGATGGCGCCGGCCCAAGGTATCGCGCTGCGGACCGAACCCGCGAGCCTGAGCAAAGCCGGCCTCTTCGACCAACCATGCAGCGAGCACGGGTTCGTCGTAGGTCGTGGCATATTCGTACAACTGCTGCCGAGGCTTATTGCCAGGTGCCTTGTCGCGAAACACCTTGACGGTCAACTCGCGCAGCCGCGCCTCATCGACCACCGGCCAGGGAACGGGTGCTTCCTTGAGGATGGTCGTGCGCACCGCCTCAGCCTGCTCGTGTTTGCCTTGCAACTCGAGACGATGCGCCTCCCGCTGCCAGTCCTCACGCGAGGACGTGCGCGCATCAATGCGCACCTGATCGCCTCCAGCGGTGCAACCCAGTAGACGCAGCAGGGTATGCCCGGTGTCCGATTCAACCAGATACGCATGGCGTATAGCGCGCGTGAGAGCGACATAGAGCGCATTCACGTAAAACTTGTACACCTCGAGCGATTTGTCATTCTTGTCGCGGGCGCGGTGATAATCGAGATCATCGCAAATCAAGTCCGCCGCATCGACTCCGGCTGCAACCTCGGCGAATGCCGCGCG
This sequence comes from uncultured Gammaproteobacteria bacterium, assembly GCA_963811115.1. GTDB lineage: Bacteria > Pseudomonadota > Gammaproteobacteria > Steroidobacterales > Steroidobacteraceae > Bog-1198. The sequence continues at coordinate 354,275 of CAWEQB010000010.1, read as the reverse complement.
CTGGTTGGAGACGAACCGAAAGAGTATGACGGTTTCGTATTCCAGACCCTTGGCCTCGTGAATTGCAAAGACCAGCGGAGTCCTGAAGACGCGGCGCGCCTCGGCCTTGTCCTCCTCCCGCAGCACCAATACCGCGACGCCGGCGGAATGACGCGTCTGTTCATCGAGCGCGCGCTTGACGGAATCCTTGTCGGCAAGCAACGTGACCGCGCCCGCCTCGCCCCCGACTGCCTCGACCAAGAAATTACTTTCGCGATCCACGGACCCGAACCGCCGATGCTTGATCTTGAGCAATGTGTTGGCGACATGTGTGACCTGCTCGCCGTTCCTGAAGTTGGCGCGCAGCACCCGGAGTTGCTGCCGCGCCGCAAGCTGCTCATCGCGCCAAAACAACGTCTTGACCCGACTCCAGGCAAAGAAATTGGGATGGACTATCTGATTCGAATCGCCGCACAGGAGAAACCCGGACGCCACCTTGAGCGTGCGCAGGATCAACAGCAGCTGCGCAGGGGTGAGATCCTGTACCTCGTCGACCACGACGAAGTCATAGCGCGGCGCTGCCAGGGCAAGCCAGTCTTGAGCGACGAGACTGGGATCGAACAACCTCGCCTCCACCAACCAGGACCGGTAGCGCTCAAACAAATCATAGAGGTGGTGCCGCGCGTTCGATGGAAAAATCGACTGTCGGACTCCGTGCGCGGCGTAGGCGTCGCGGCTCAGGACGCCGCCGGCCTCCGCGGCAATGACGCCGCGCATCTCTTCAAACGCCTGATGCGCATCGATATCGCGGAATCCATCTCGCAGCCGGGCGAACCAGGCGGCAAAGTCGCGCCACGTCACTTCGCGGCCGGGCGGCACGCGCAGGGACTCCAGAAATTCGCGATAGCTGAAAAACGCCGCATCCTGACCGTCGCGCTCGAAGCCGTGCGCGTAGTACAGGTCGCGCGCATTTTGCGCAAGGTACGCCGAATGCGTCACGTACAACACGTCGCCGTCGACCTGTTTCAATTTCTCCAGGGTGAGCGCCGTCTTGCCGCTGCCGGCACCGCCGATCAGCACCAGCGGAGGCGCTGCCCGGTAGATTTCGTGCTGCACGTCGTCCAGAGACAGCGGCTTGTCGAGATACAGAATCTCACGCTGCTGCGCGTTTAGGTATCTGACGGATTGTGCTTCCTCGGGGCCAGGCGCCGTCGAGATGACCGGGATCTTGTCTTCGTCGATGGCAGCGCCCCGCAAGAATCGCGATCGTGCGTACGCGTGATTCTCGATGACCTCGAGCATGACCGCGCATACTTCGTTCCCTTGACGCACCAGCGCAAACAGCAGCCGGTTGCTGTCATCCAGTTTGGCCCGATAGAACTTGCCGTGATTCAGACCGACGAGCTTCTTGACTTCCGCCCCCCGGAAATCGTCCCGCTCCACCGCCGCGACGATGCGGCGATAGGCGACCTCCACCCGCGAGATATCGAGGCCTGAATACTGGAGGACGCGCATCGGCACAATTCTAGCGACTCGATTCCACACTGTCCTATTAAGAAGCTCTTAATTTAAGCATATGAGCTCGACTTTGCAGCCGAGATCGTTCAACCGTCGCACCAAGCGCAGGATCGCCTTGGATCGGTCGCGGCGAGCGAAGTGCTCGGCACCGAGGTCTTTGTATTTCGACACGGTCTTTGAGCCACACGCTTACATTCAATCTCGTGCCTGGCGTTGTCCTCCGTTCCCGGACGTGCAAAGTTTGAGGTAACATCCGGCTCAGCCGAATGGAGAACGAACATGGTTACGCTTGCCAATATCACGCACCGAGACTAGCAGTGCTAGACGCGGCTTACTAAACTGTTGCGGCAGATGCGAATTCTGCTTGACGAGAATTTTCCGGCAGACTTCGCGAAATTGTTGGTAGGGCATGACGCCTCAAATGTGCATAGTCACGGTTGGGCGGGTATCGGGAACGGCGAGTAATTGCGCCGCGCTCACGGCGTATACGATGTATTTATCACGCTCGACCGGAATCTCGAGTTCCAGCAGAACATAAAAATACTGCCGTTCGGTATTGTGGTCGTGCGTTCCCGATCCAATCGCATTGTTGACCTCACGCCCCATATTCCCGGGATTCTTTTGGCGGCGAGCCAGGTCGGTCCAGGCAGGGTCACGACGGTCGGTGCCTAGTCACCGTCGCATGCCGGCCGAGCGGCCCGTATGCCTGCCGCAATGCGGACATTTCTCGCCTCTCTATGCACGGCGCAGGTTTTGATCGCGCGACAATACGCCATTCGCTCAACTCGTCATGCCCGAGCTCGGGCCTACCGCGAGGTCTTTTGGCGCTCTACTCCGAGTCTTCCACGCGATACATCAGGAAGTTGAGCGACCTGCGCAGCGCATCTTTACGTCTGCCAAGCCAACTCATTTCGCAGTGCCAAGTGGCGCGACGTCCCGCGCTATTTTCCGTACCGTTTCCGTATGAAGTGGCGTCCCCACGGGGATTCGAACCCCGGTCGCATCCGTGAAAGGGATGCTTTGACGTCTATCGATGTCCATCGGTATCTAGTAAGTCATTGATTTACATCATATCCGTACATGGTAGTCTACCATGGTACACGGTAGGTTTTTCACATTTTTTCACATTGCGGATACATCCTTCAAGGGGCTTTCAATGGACCTAGCAAACAAGAGAGATCGGCAACGTCTAAAGCCGCGTGCAGCACCCTATTTTCAAAAGCTGGCGGCGGGCGAGTTCCTTGGATTTCGACGTGGGCCCGATACTTGGGTTGCACGCTCCGCCACCGCGAAGGGGTACAACACTATTCCCCCCTTGATGCGGTGCAAGGGGATGACTTCGACGCCGCGAAAGAAGCGGTCGAGGCTTGGTTCGCGCAAATGGGCGGCGGTGGTAGCCGGTCGCCCAAGCGGGCATCGGTGGCGGCGGCGCTCGAAGGCTACCTCGCCGATCTTGAAAGCGTCGGCCGCAAGGATGCCGCCAGGACGGCCCGGTCATTGTTCAATACCGCGATTTTCGACACGCCGTTGGCGGCAATGAAATTGGAAAACGTGGACCGGGAAGACTTCATGGATTGGCGGGATCGGCTCCGCAAAGGACGCAAGGCGCAATCCGTGAATCGATATGTTCGGCAAGTTATTCGCAGCGCTCAACTTGGCCACCGAAGAATTGAGCTTCGTCGGAACCCCGAACGCCTGGCAACTGAAAGCACTTGTGGAAGACGACGAAGAGACCGCCGTGTTTCTCGACCCCGCGCAAAGGTCCGCTTTGATTAGTGCCGCCGCCCCCGCCGCCACCCTATTCTTTCGCGGTTTGGAACTCGACCGGCGCCGCGACCGAAAGAACTGGCCGCCGCGACGGCGAAAGACTTCGACCCCAAAGCAGGCACCGTGCGCTTTGCGTCGCGCAAGGGCAAGGGCGTCTAAAATTCGCGTGCGTTACACCTATCTTGATAAGCCGGCCGCGCCTTTTTTGCCGAACAATGCAAAAACAAATTGCCGGCTGCGTCGATTTTCACTCAAGACGGCGTGAGAACTGGCGTCGCGAAGATTGGGCCGAAGCTTGCCGCGCCGCCGTGACCAAGCACAACGAGGGCGCCGGAAAAAAGAAAGGCGCACCTCGGTTGCCGGTCGGGATGGGCATCTATGCACTTCGGCATAGCCGCATTTCGGAGTTGTTGCAACTTCACAGCATCGATCCGTTGACCGTTGCGGCGCAAGTCCGGAACGAGCGTCAGTGATCGAAAAAAATTATCTGCGATTCATCCCGCACGCTTTTAAGGAAAAGCTAGGGGATCGCGGACCACAAGTAGACATTGGTAGACACCTATAGACATTGATGTAAGGACGGTGCCGATATATAGACTTTAACAGCCTTTTGTAATAGATTATCTACTTCGGCATTGTCCGAATCCCCCCTAGCGACATCGTTCGCAACGACATTCGTTCCAATTAACCTTGGACGGGCGGAATTTCATTAAATGAATTTCGGCTCGCTCCGACAACGATGGAGTTTGCAGCGATGAAGAAGCCAACACGTTCCCCGCCAAGAAGTCGGCGCTCAAGACGCCGATCATCTACGCGCCGCAAAGTGCGCCCGTTCCCACCCCGAAAGAAGTCGATCGCAGAACTGCGAGCGGGCTTTGATGAACGATTCCGTATCCGATTCACGAGGCCGCGGCGTTGCTGAGGATCTGCCGCGCACTGTATACAACGCGGTGGGCCGGGGTGGCTTTAAATTGATTAAGGAAGGGAGCAAAGTCTTCGTCTCGGGGGCCGACATCCTGCGCCTCTGCGCACCTCCAACCTAAGCACCTTTAGGTTCAAAAATAATTCGGCCCCGAACGCCGGTACGCGAATTACCGGCCGGGGCCATGACCAACATGAGGCATGGAGGAATGCCGCAGATGGGTACTAAGAATTTTACGCGCTTTAAAGTCGCGCCGCGCTACGTATCGTGAGGCACTCGCATCGGCGAATTTTCGATTTTCAGATTCCACCGAGTGGCCTTGGGCCGTCCGCCCGGTGTCTCGCAGGTCGCCGCCGAATGCGGAATGCCAGCGTCTTGAATACGCCCCGCCGCACAAGGCCGGCGTACGAATCGTGGCGCTTCGTCGCGCGCCGGCGTCGCGGCCGGAGCCGTCGCTCGGTGATGACTTCGAAGATTGATGTGCCGGGTTACCGGATCGCGCTCCGCTGGAGGGTGCCTGCCGACTGGCCGGAACAAGCAGCGCTTCGCCGACCAGGCGATTGCCGACGGCGCTGCGAATGTGTTGCGCGCTATTTCGGTTTCGCGAACCAGCCCTGGCGGTCCAGTGCGGATGTCGGCACCAGGAGCTTCAACTATTGGTCTTCGGAGCACTCGGCTTCTGAGCGTTCGCACTAGTCACATTCCAGATTCAATGCTCGGGACTTTGACGCCGTTCATTGGAACCGTCGGCCGACGTCGCCGTGGTCCACGTACGATGCGTGGCCGATCTACGCGAGGAAAGACGTCGGATTACATCGATTGATGGCTCCCTGCAGGCCACCTCTCCACGGACACCGCCCACGTGAAAGCCGGTACCTGGGGATGCAATCGGCGCGCACCTACAAGCGCCGTTGGATGCCGCCCTCGAGGCTAGTTGCCGCGTGCATTTGCGCAAAATGACGACTTTAACCAAAACCCCTTGGCACACGAAAACCCCCGCTAAATTATACGGGATTTCGGTTCCCATCGTGCCGTTTCAAAGCAATGAAAAAATGGGGCCGCTTCTTATAATAGGGCGCATACGGGCGATTCACACCCGCATTTTCCTTATCCGCGTGGAGACAACGTTTTGCCTCGCTTCAACCAACAGAGGAGTTCAGCGCCCAATGAAGTCCAGAACGAAAACCAAACATCACGACCGCCGTTGAAGCGGATCACGCCGGAGACCATGAACCGATCGACGTCCTGCGACAGGACGCCGAAGCGGGCGACCGTTTGCCGGTGCGGTCGCCGATGGCATGAGCAGTGACGAGTACTCCGCCCCGTTGCGGCGCGCAAGCCGGAAGGTGCGGCGGGCATGAACGACGCTATGCATTTTTTATGACTTCACGCCCCGCCCCTCCATTGTGTGGTGGGTTTGCGAACCACCACGGGGCGACGCCTTATAAGGCCGACGGCATCAGGCTGGCCGAGCATGCAGTCGCCGTGTCCCAGCGGTTCCATGCACCCGTGTTTCCGTGGCGCATTCCCCCAAGCCGACCGCAGACGATCCGGAGCATTGGGACAAGGTGCCGCTGGTCAAGAATTGGCAAAACGGCGGCGCCGAACACGACGCTACAAGGATTCGCCTCTTGTTCAAGGAATATCCCAGGGCGACGAATGTCGGCGTTCAAATGGGCCACGGACTGGCGGCGATCGACGTCGATGGTGCACAAGCTCAAGCCTTCATCGACAAGCACCCAGAACTTTTTCCGGAGACGCTGACTCAGCGCTCCCGCCGCGAAGGCGGCCGGCACTTGTTCTATCGATTGCCTCCGGAAGTCAGGTGCAAATTCCGTAAGCCAATTGGCACCCAAATCGACGTGCGTGGCGACGGTGGATACACATGCGATTGGAGTCGCCTACACCGCCCACGATTCGACCCATTGCGGAAGCACCGCCGCGCTCATCGAGAAGCTGGCCGCTGCCAGGCCGCCAACCAAGGCGCCCGCGCCCCCATCGGACGATGCGACCATCGGCGAAGGCGGGCGCAACGCCTACCTTACGCGCGAAGCGGGGAAATTGCGGCGGCTAGGCGTGGATGAGGACGTGTTGGCTGCGGCGCTCGCCAACCTCAACGAAAAAAATTGTAATCCGCCGCTGGATGACGCCGAGGTTTTGAAGATAGCAAAGAGTGTCGGTCGATACGAGGCGCCTCCACCCGAGCCAGCACGTGGTTTCACAATCGAACTGAAAGCCGGAGAGTCCACACGGGCGCTTACGCAACTAACCGCAGCCATACCCGCGATTGCCGATCAAGATTCGTTGATGGTTTATGCACAACAATTAGTACATCCCTACACGGGTTCGCAACCGGGATTCGGCGGCGAACCGGTCGAAGTACTCGAACTCAACACCCTGACGCCGCTAGCTTTGGCCAGTTACATTAACGCGCGGGTTGCCTTCGTCGGTTGGCGTGCCGTCAAAGGCGGCAAACTTCGACAAGTTGCCGAGGAGTGCCCGCTCTCGTTGGTGCGAACGTTCATGGAGCGCGCCGACTTGATCGCCGGGTTACCGACAACAGGTCACCGGGCTTGCCACAACGCCGATCTGGCACGACAAGCGGCTTGTGGCGACTAGAGGCTTTGATCCCGGCTCGCGCAAGTGGTTGCTGCCGCCCGACGGTGTGAAGGTTCCGCGCAAGCCAAGCAGGAAGCATGCGCTCGACGCATTGAACGAATTGCAAGGCTTCCTCGCCGAATTTCGCTTCGCCGACAAACGCGACAAGGCGTGTGGCGTCGCGCTGATGCTGACCGCTGCGGTGCGCGCGAGTGTCGTGCATGCACCGTTGTTCATCGTCACCAAGCATGAACACGGCGAAGGCGGCAGCACGTTGTGCACGCTCGCAGCGATCTTACAAACCGGTCGCGCACCGGCCGTGATCACCGTCGGGGCCGATTCCAATGCAGATGCGGAAATCGAAAAGCGCATCGACGCTGCGCAACTCGCGGGCGCTGCGACGATTGTGTTGGACAACTTTAAGACCGGCGCCGCGGTCAACAGTACGTCGCTGGCGGTTGTGGTCTCCGAACCGGAACGCAATGTACGGATATTGGGGCAATCCAAAAATGTCAGGTGCCCGAACACACAGCTCGTGCTGGTCAACGGGAGAAACTTGACGGTCGCAGAAGATTTCGTCCGAAGGTCCGTGCAAATTGAACTCGACACGAGGATGGACGCCCCGGACACACGGAAATTTAAACGGCCGAACCTGCTACTTGATGTCGCACGTGAGCGTGCAGCAATTCTATCGGCGTGCTTCACCATCGTCGCGGGCTACGACGAGCATGTCGAAAAGCATGCGCGGGTCAAGGTGGCCAATCGTGCCGGTTTCGAACCATGGGCCCGCATGGTTGCGGAACCGCTGGCTTGGTTGGGGTTGCCCGACGTGGCCGCGATCCCCGACGCTATGCGTGCCGTCGATCCCGAGCGCGCACTTCTCGCATGTTTGTTGCCTGCCTGGGAAGACGTCTGCACTAAAGACAAATTGCGCACCGGAATGACCGTGGCCCGAGCGACTGCTCTTAGTGATCCGAAGCCAGACTCACCCGAACAGTTGCTCACCGCGGCTCTGGGAGAAGCTACCGGGGCCAAGGTCTACAACGGAATTACACAACTACAGTCGAAGGACGTCGGCTACTTTTTTAAGCGCATCGCGGGGCGCATTGTCGACGGCCGCAGGCTCGTAAGGGGCGGCGAAAAGGCGGGCACGACCCTTTGGCGGGTCGAAAAAGCGTGAATCACCCTAGGGGCGATAGGGGCGAAGCGGGCGATGTTTCTTATGCTTCCACGTGACCAATCCAAGGGGATAGAAATGGATTGGTCTTGTGGTGGGATCAAGAACATCGCCCGCATCGCCCCTATCGCCCCTTGGCCGTCCGCCCGGGAAGTGACCCAAGTGACCCATTTCGCCCCCCCGCCGCGCCACATGGCGGATCCACCCCCCGGCCCCAGCGGGGGCCATGGGTTAGGCGGCCCGAGGTGCACTTTGGGTGCACATTAGGTGTGCAGAATCCGGCCCTCCGATGCCACCGACGGTGAACATTGGCCATACATTGAGGCTACAAAAAACAGCCCCTCGATGCCACCGACCGCGCCAGTTCCCCGCCGCGTTGCGCGTCGCGAGCACCAGCGGATAGCGCTGAAGTACAGTAAAAAGCAGCCTCAAGCGAATTAGCCGCGATGGCCGCGCCACAATGTTGCGGCCCCAAAATTGGCGGTTCGGCCGGATCGGCAAGCCCGCCGGACCCCTACGGACCGCCCGGAACCCGGTCCCGGACCGCGCCATGGGCCTATCCGGGGGTGCCATGCCCGGCCCGGTATGGGTGCCGCCGCCCCGGATCGGTCCCCCGTAGGCGTCCGCCGGGACCGCCATGACCGTCACACCATGGTCATGCGATGGATCGGCCGGTGGTGACCCCATGGGGCCGCCTATTGCCCCCCGTGACCGTCGGCGGGCGCCCCGGTGACCGGTGGGGCCATATCCCGGAACCCCCGGATAGGGGTCCCCGGTGGCCGTCCCCGGACCCCCGGATTCGACCCGTCCCGGGGTCCCCGGAATCGACGCACCAAAAAGTGCGGATTTGCCTAGTTTTCTAGGCTTTTGTTTGAATTTTTTGAATTTCTTGCATCCTTTATACGGATGTAATGCCCATAGCATTGCCCGGGGTTTTTCAACTTCGTGTGAAAATATGTGAAAACCCATGGCCCCGTTTGGCGCCGATTTCGACCTACTTTTGACCCACAAAGGAAACCCAAAACCATGAACAAACGCCTTGCCGCCGTTCGCGGCCGTTTACTAGCCAAGCTTAACCAGATGTTCGAGGGATCTGGAATTTCACTCAATCATCTTCCCGCACTTGGTGCCGGTGAACCCGCCCGCAAGTGGTTGCGCCCCTGCGATCTACATCGACGCTGGGGAATTTCCGACAACGGACTGTGGCGCTGGGAGCGGCTTCTCAAAATTCCGCCGCGCGACGTCATCGAAGATCGCAAACCGGTTGGATGGTTTCTCACCACGATTGAAAAGTTTGAAACGGAAGAGACCTTCACGCCGTCCGCGGCACTGCAATTCTTGAAAAGAAAAAACGCCTCCCGGTTTCGAGGACCGGGAAGCGCCGACTTTGATTTCCCAAACAACCACGAAAAGGAAAAGTCATGACGATTATCAACCCCACCGCCGAACATCGGCAAATTCTCGACGCGCTGTACGCGCCGGTCACACGGCCACGCAAGCGGACTTTCACTGTCAGCTCTGACCCCACACCCCCGCAGTGCTGCGAACATGCCCGAGACGCCTTGATCGGTATTTCTTTTCAAGTCGGCCACCCTACCCGTACGGCTGAATACATCACGGCAGCGCTCGCCCGTGCTTTCATCTTCCGGGATCGGCAACGCCGTCGAATCCCCGTCCCGGCAGAGCTTGTGCAAGCGCTACTCGAGCCACCAAGCCTTTGGCCATCGGATGCATATCCATGACCCGCAACCGGAAATCTCGCGACCAGGCCGACGCGGTGCGGGCCTGGATCCACGAATTCATGTGACCAGGACCCAGGCCGAGCCCCGCTTGACGGTGAAGCAGATCCAGCGGGAGTCAGGGACCGCCTTCGAACATCACCGTCCGACGCCACGTGAAGTGGCTGCGCGACCACGGCAAGGCTGAGCCGATAGCGCTCATTTTTTCGCGCACCGGGTTGAGGTTTCATACTGTTATGAACTCTCCCATTACTCCGCGCCATGCACGTCTTGTCGTATCTCTCCCCAGCGATCTAGTCGCGCGCATCCGCACCGACGCCGAAGCGGCGCATCGGCCGGTTTCCCGGCAAGTCGCGCTGATCGCGCAGGACTACTACCGCACCCGACCAAAAAAGGAGGCGTCTCGATGAACCAGACTCGTGCGATTCCAAGCCCGGCACCCTGCTCGACAAGGGCCTGGCAAAGCATGCCAGCGTGCCTGTAGCGCGATATTTTTTCCGGGCAACCGAAGCAAGCGCCGGAGCAAGCCGCCGACAGCGGGCGCGTCCAGTCGATGCCTTCCGGGGTGCCGCCGAAATGAACGCCACCGCTATCGAAGCCGGCTCTCGCCATCTGGCCTTCACAACCGGCTGTGTGCGCTCGCCACCGTGCCGGGTGCGCGTGCGAAACCGTCCGATGCTCGTGACGAATGGCACGTACGCGCGCCGACGCTGCCACCCACACTTCGCCACCGAAGGTGATCGCATGAGCAATCTCGACCGCTGGCGCACACAGCCCGACTTGAATGATTCACCCAGCGCCCAGGCCCAAGCCGATGAGGTTAGCGCGAGCATTGGGCGAACAGCGGGCGCACCAAGGTGGCTCGACGGCGAATCGCCGCGAGCATATCGCACCAGGCTCTTCAGGATCTTCAACAGCATTCCAGCGAATATCAGCGTGCGAATTTGCGCGACATCAACGATCCGGCCGCCTTCGATGCCGCCGAACGCGCGATCCTGTCGGCCGCGCGGCGCGAAGCACAATATCCGACAAATATTCCGCCCGGCACGTTGCGCGAAGTTGTCACGATCGATCAAAGCGGAAGAAGAATCTTCCCGTTTCGCTGGCGATGTCGAGGCGTGCCTGGACCGTTCAAACTTCCCGCGCATGCAAGTCGTTGGATTTGGTGGCAGACGATGAGATTGCTTCGGAGGCTTTTCGAATGAACGATGCCGCCACCGCTCCACAGTCGAAACTCCCGTGGTGGTCGATTCGCGCGGCGCACTTGCATCGCAGCCCGCGCCATCGAACAACGTCATGCACGTGAATTAGCCGACGCGCAGGCCGCCATCGCGCGCGCCCAGGCCGTCCTCGACGATGCGGATGACGCCGACGCGGCAGCCGACCGAGGCCGAGCGCCTGGCGGCCGCGAGCTGCGCCAGATTGGGCATTGCGCGGTGCCACGCGATGATGACACCGATGAGGTCGCTGTCGATGCCGCCGTTGAAGCTCGCCAGCATGCACAGCGCTTGGCATTGAAAGCGTCCGGCGCAACCGCCGCATTGCCGGAGTTGCGCTTCGCCGCCGATGCCGCGACGCGTGCCCTCGACTCTGCGCGCTTTGACACGAGGATGGCAGTAACGCAGATTCTTTTGTCAGAGCACGAGACCGTATTCGTCGAGTTGACCAGCCTGCGTGAGCGGTACACGGCGCTCCTGGCCGAAGGCGCAGCGCTCGCAGTGTTGTTGAGCCCACGATGGGCATCGGGCCATCCCTACCGAGATGCGCTGTCCGCCGATCTGAGTGTGGGTAATCGCGTCCGGGCGCTGAGTGTTGATGTGCCTAGTGACGATGATTCGCTAGTGCGCGAACACATCGCCCGACTGAATCAGGTCCGCACGCACGCTCCTGGCCGATCCGAACACCCACTTCCTTGATTGATGCGATGTTGGCCATACGCAAACAATACCCACCGTTCTCTACCTTCTGTCTCCGGTGGGCGCGGATCAGCCGGATTAAAGTGCCGCGAACCAAGAAAACCCCGGCCGCCTGTGAGGTCGAACTTACGGGATGCGTTTTCAGCATGCGACGCTGCCTCCTCCCTGCGGCTTGCGCAGGCATTCTTTTTCCTTTGAACAGGAGTCCTAAACAAAGTGAGCTAACACATCAATTCAACCCGCTGCCGCAGGCGGGACCTTCGCGGGCTTGCAGGCCACGCTTGCAGGATTCGTCCCGCCGACTGCCGCGCTCGCGCTGACAGGTTACGCTCCAAGTGCGTCAAGCTCACTTGCCGGGCCATGTCGGCAAGGCCTCGCGCTGCCAGGCGGACATTTATCGCGTGCTACGGCATCATCGCGCCTATCGTCGTGAAGCCGACGGCGGGAGTTGTAGCGAAAATATTTTGCACAACGTGCGGCACGCTTGCACTTCACGACTGCAGCACCTTAGCAGCGGCGGTCGCGGGCAATTTGATCGCCACCGCCGTGATGACGGCCGGCCAAGTGATCTCATTGGACTGGCCATGCTTCGACCGGCATCGTCGTTTCGTCAGTGTCCGCGGGCGTGTTCAGCATTTCGTTCACGTGATGCTCAACTCGCCGCCCACGCATCCGATCATCGCCAATAGGACGATGCTGAACATCATTACCCCTCGTGTTGTGGCCAAGGGCGAATCGGTGCTGTGCTTGGTGATCATCCTCGACCCCTTCTCGGGGCGCAGCCACATCACGATCAACGATGCCGCAACCCTGGCCGACGCCAACGAGGCGAATGCTGTTTGCATGATTTTCCCGGTGGATTGCGTGATCGGTCTCCCCATTGAAGTGTTCGCCAAGGTCAGGCGCGGCATTACCGTATCAAAAATTCCACGCAATGCCCGCATCGTGTTGACCTATCACGTCAAAGAACTCGAATCCGATTGGGTAGAAGGCGGCGAAGCGGTCAATTGAATGCATGCTCTGCACAAACTGATTTTCTGGATGCCGTTGCTGCCGGGGCTCGTGTTTGTGATTTACGGCGCCGCGCTTGTTTTGATCGACCGTTGATCGACTCTCTGGCAAGTGCCGAACACTGACGAACCCGGGAACGGCCGTGCATTAAGCACTTGTCCCTTCACCCAAGATCGTGTTCTGGCGTTGAAACTAAACATATCCGACTCAATGCACTGTGGATTTGAGAAAACATCTAGATAGTTCACGATGAGTTTCACTTGAGCCTCCAAAATTGGCGGGATCTTAGTGTTACCTTGGCCGAGAAGGTCGCGTGCAGAGAGCTGCAACGAAGCAAATGGACATGAATAAGACAAGCTCGCAGCGGGTTCGAGTATTTTCACATAGATAGGCGCCTCGATGTAGCTGTCGCGGTAACTCACACTCCCCGTCACAACTTTGTTGACATAGCATCTGACGCTAATAAGTGTTCTGGAAAACAACTTACTGGGATTGTCTAATGAAAAATAAACGCCGAAAGGATCATCTACAGAGACTTCCTGCACATGGAACTCAGGAGTGCGCGCCTCCAGCGGTCCCCAAACCGTCTCGCAAAATGCGAGTATGCCCAACAAAGTTGACAGTCCGGCGACCCAACCTTTCCAGCCGCGAAACCAATACCACCAGCGCCGACGCGCTATTACGGGGTCAGCTTTTGGGGGCGGGGGCGGCTTTGATGGTCGCCCTTCTGTTCTTGTTGCTTTGGCTGCACCAGCGGTATTTTTAGCGATAGCAGCACGTTTTGCGGCCTCGGCTTTCATTTTTTTCCGCTGTCGTTTAGTTTGTCTGCTACTCAACGTTAATACATCCCTTGCCGCCGCAGTCGCATGTGCTCGAAGTGCGCCGCCCGCAAGCTGAGGTCACAGATGCCGACCACCTCCCAAAAATGTAAGCACCAGTCGTCGCATACTGATTGCCCATCGTCCAGGAGATGCATGATCCAGTTAAGCACTGTCACCTCTTGTCGGGGGTCGCACGGCGAACCCCTTAGATCGTTCGAACGGAGTCGCCCGTAATAAGGGCCTCATCGCTTACTGGTATTCAAATCCGCACTCGATCAATACCTTCTTGATCTCGGGGGTGCTCAAGGAGAATTCGATAGGTATGATGCCGACAGGTGTTTCAAATTTTGTAGCAAAATCGGTGTCGTCGAGTATTAGCTTGACTATGTGGTCGATGTGTTCGCGTCTGCCACCAAAAGTGTGGGAAGCATATTCCCTTTTGTAAGTGGCGTGGATTTTCCCCTTATTTTCATCTCTTATTATTGGATCGATGTTTCCAAAGCTGATGGTTGTCGCATTGACGTACGTGCGGGTAAGTACAGCTGTTGACACGATTCCATCGAATCTATACTGGAGAAGGTTAATGGGCCCCTCTCGAGTCAAGTCCAATGGCACGTAATCCATGCCAACCCTGGGCTTATGAAATAGCGCTATTTGTGCTTCTGTATCTTCAACGGTCGGCGTCTTACAGTCGATGGTCACCTCGGCTAGGACCCCTGGAACGCTGGGAATAGCGAGGTCACCGCGAGCCTTTGCACTCTTGAGCTTCGTTACCGGATCCAGTTCTTCCTCGTAGGCCCATCCCCCCTCGATATCTTTAGCAGCCGTTTTGTCGTTTGCCCCACCGCCCCGGTTACTGTCCTGAGCGACTGATGTCCCATCCGAACTTGCGCCATGGTTGTTGCCACAACCGCATAGCCCCATCATTAGAAGAACTGCCGTCGTCCTAAGTGGCACCTCCAGAGGCGCATCTCTCATCGCTATCTTCCACACGCGGCTATTCTTTCCCGGACAAAATTGTCGAAAACCGAGTTCCCCGCACGCTCGAACTGCTTAGGGCTCTTGTGCGTGCTCGACTCCAAAGGGGGAGATTTGCGAGTGTCGAATACCAAACATTCGATGGTCTTCCCTCCGGGCGAAATACCGGATGGTTGCCGCACCGTCTCTCGAATCTCAACGATCATCCATTCAGGCTTCGGAATTGTATCGATGTGAGCCTTCGCGTCCGTGATTGTTGTCATATGCTTCCTGCACTTTCAGACCGGGGAGTCAATCATGGCACTCCTTCAGGATGTGCGCTAGACGTATGCGCTGCTCCGTCGCTGCATGCGGCGATTGGCGGCTTTCGGTAAACTGAGGCGCTTCGGAAGTTCAATAATATTTTAAAAACATGGAGGGATGATCCATGGATCTAGGTGTCGTGGGTGTAATCGTAGCGTTTGTCGTGTTCGTCGTGATCTTTCTTGTCTGCCGAGCGATCGTACTGTGGTACTGGCGCGTTGGAGAAGTGATCAACTTGCTCGAGAGCATCGACGAGAGGCTTGAGCGCATAGAGTCACGCGGCGGCCAGTAGCCCCGCCCGCCCCCAATTGTTCAATGTACCTCACTCGACCGAGAGGGAGGCTTGGCTACTAAGCAGCAGATCTTTGTCGACGCCGGCCACGCAACACCAGCAATGAGCCAAACAGAAGCGTCAACGCGCTCGATGTGCAGGTTGCATCGATTTCAGGTGCAAGCGCCAAGTTGGTAAGAGAGTAGTTCACTCGTTCAAAGGTAGCCGTATCACCGTTCAATATCTCGAAACCGAAATAGCCAGTGCCCATCGTGTTTGAGTTTAATAGTGGAACTCCATTGCCATCTTGCGCGTCGGGGAAATTGGGGTCGAGGACCTCAAACCCAGACTGTATGAATAACGACGAAATGCCGGTCGTTTCTGACTCGACTCCGTATTCAAAATTGCCGCCGCCCATTACTCGCGAGAAACTGCCAACCGGTGGCGATGCAGAGCTAGCGTAGGTCAGGCCGCCAACTTGAGCAGTCGAGGTAAACACGCTCCCAGTTGCCGGAACGGGAGGCAAAAACAAATTCTGAATCGTGTTCGCACCCACGGTTGTCTCCCGATACCACGGTTCACCTACTTGAATACCGTTATCAGACTCAAGTGGATTGGCATCGTCAAAATTAAACGTGTAGGTGCCTGTCACCATCATGCCCGCCGACGCGCCAGCGAAATCACTCGATGTGACGACGCCGGTGTAATCGACAGTAAATTGCTGGGCATTTGCGGCGAGAGGCATCATTAGCGCAGCAACGGCGCAAAGTAGTCCGTTTTTGAGCACTCCCATAATTCGTCTCTCCCTGTTTGTAGAACGACCCAGTCGCTCCGCCTACCCGAAGACTACACATGCCAAATCGACCGTTCGTGAAGCGGATTCGCAGATCAAAATGCGTTATGTCAAATTGGATTTCGGCCCGGGTCACGTAAGCCAACTGTATAAGATCGATTCTGAGGGGAAACACGGGGAGCCACCCATGCGATACACAATACTCATAGCACTGCTGCTGACCTGTGCCTCTGCCACCGCCGCCGATGAACCCGCGTCACGCCTGCGGGCCGCCCGCAGCCTGCGTTGCACGTTCACTTCTACGGCCGCTACGTAGGTTAGGAGCGGACATCGAACCGTTGAAGACAAGAGCGAGAAGGGAGAGGCTGTCTACGACAACATCAACCTCACAAAAGGGACTGCCCGAATAGTCTCCAATAACGGCGCAGGCGACTTGGTTGCCTGGGTGGAAAGCAGTTTCGGCAGCCTCTGGTTTCGTGAACGCGCACCTACTGGAAATGAGATCATAACGACGATTTTTCCGATGTACGCTGAAGAGACGAACGAATTCGTCGTGCTTGAAGCGCGCCACTCTTTCGTCGGACAAATCGGTCTGGGCCAAGAGAGCTTTGGAACCTGCAAGATTCTGGAGTAACCGGTGAGCGGCACCCATTTCTATTCCGGGGGCTTCTCCGCATGGCCTATGAAGCGGCCGCGCGCGCGAGGCAAGGCGCGCAGAATAATTTATCGGATGAGACGCTAGTCGCGATTATCCTCGCCGCGAGCGCTGCGGAATGCTTCGTCAACGATACGGTTGGAATGGTCGAATCGATTGTCGGATTTCCCGGCGTAAACCCGGGCCCCGAACTTGCTCGCCTCGGTAAGATAGCCAGGGCAGTCGATAACCTGGAGACAGAGAATGTACGGACTGTTGCCAAATATCTGGTGTCAGCAGTACTTCTAGACTGCAAGGAAATCGACGCCGGCCGGGAACCACTGCAATCCTTCACTCAAGTGGCGCAGCTCCGAAACGGTATCGTGCACGCGGGGCCTGTTAGTACGGAAGAAAAGAACAAATACGCCTCTATAGTTGCGAATCTTTCGCAGCGTGGCTTGTGCAAACCAATCGACGAAACGAAACGGAACACCATGGATGCTGAAACTTGGTGGGTGGTGATGCGAACTCCCGAGGTTGCGCATTGGGTTGTCAAATCGGCAAACGAGTTGATGCTCGCGCTGACTAACGCGATGGTCGTGGTCGCGGATTACAACGGTGTCTTAGCGTCCATCCGAGATAGCCTCGTGAGATCCCTGTCGGCTTGACGCTTGCGCGAACGAATCCCCGCGCGCAATTCACATCAAGATTTCTTCGCAAATTTCGACGCAAAAAAATATTTTCACACGACGCGTTTTTGCGATGACCCCACGCGACCGTTTTTCACATGATTTTCACACGGTGGGTTACGTATTTTCGTAACCTATTGATTTAAATGGCGTCCCCACGGGGATTCGAACCCCGGTCGCATCCGTGAAAGGGATGTGTCCTAGGCCTCTAGACGATGGGGACGCAGGCCTGAAAATCGAAGAGTCATCGACAGAAAATCTGGTGGAGCCAGGCGGGATCGAACCGCCGACCTCTTGCATGCCATGCAAGCGCTCTCCCAGCTGAGCTATGGCCCCACAGGAGGCGCGGCACGTTACCTGAAGGGGGTCAATTCGTCAAGAAAATGAATGAGCTACGCGCCCCAGGCGGCCTGTGCGTTGGCCACTCGCGACAATGACTCGGATTTGCCCAATATCGCCAAAGTGGCATCGATGGGGGGCGATACGGTTCCGCCGCAGACCGCCAGGCGAAGGGGCTGCGCGAGTTTACCGAGCGAGATGCCCTTTGCCGCCGCGAAGCCGCTGATCAACTCGTGAATCGACGGTGCAGACCAGTTCGGGAGCTGTTCCAGCTGGCCCCTGACCTCAGTCAACAGTACCAATACATCGGCAGTCACATGTTTTCGCACCGCTTTTTCATCGTAAGTCGTGGGCGCGCGAAAAAAGAACAGGCTATTGAGGGCCATTTCGCGCACGGTCTTGGCGCGTTCGCGCTGCGACACGCACGATTTGCTCCAGCTGCGCCTCATTGGTGTTCTCGACGCCTTCGCGCTCCAAGTGCCAACGTAGAACCGGTGCGATGCGGGCCGGGGGAGCGCGCATCATGTGCTGTTGATTGAGCCAGGAGAGCTTTTCGACATTGAAGGCCGAGGCTGATTTGTTGACATCGGCGATGTCGAACAAACGGGTCATTTCTTCGATGGAGAAAAATTCCTGATCCCCATGCGACCAGCCCAGACGGACCAAGTAATTGAGAACGGCCTCCGGCAGAAATCCTTCATCGCGGTACTGCAACACGCTGACCGCGCCATGGCGCTTGGAAAGTTTGGCGCCGTCGGGACCCAGAATCATGGGCAAATGCGCATACACCGGCGGCCGGTGCCCCAATGCCAGCAACATGTTCAATTGCCGCGGAGTGTTGTTCAAGTGATCGTCGCCGCGAATCACATGCGTGATCTGCATGTCCATGTCATCCACGACGACGCAAAAATTATAGGTGGGCGTGCCGTCCGATCGCGCGATGATTAAATCGTCGAGTTCGCTGTTTTGGAATACCACGCGGCCGTGCACGACGTCATCGACAACCACTTCGCCGGTGAGCGGATTCTTGAAGCGCACCACGGGGGCAACACCCGGAAGCGAATCGGTGCGCTCGCGCCATCGTCCGTCATAGCGCGGTTTCTCGCCGCGAGCGATCTGCTGCGCCCGCATCTGCTCGAGTTCTTCCTTGCTGCAATAGCATCGGTACGCCTTGCCGCTGGCAACCAGTTCTTCGATGACGTCCTTGTAGCGATCAAAGCGTTTCGTTTGAAAGAAAGGTCCTTCGTCGTGGATGAGTCCCGCCCATTCGAGACCATCCAAGATCTGCTGGATGGCCTCGGGCGTCGAGCGCTCCAGATCGGTGTCCTCGATCCGCAAAACGAAGGTGCCCGCATGACGGCGCGCGTACAACCAGCAAAATAACGCGGTCCTAAGTCCGCCGATGTGCAAGAAGCCGGTTGGACTGGGGGCAAATCGGGTACGGACAGTCATGGACTTGGGCTTGGAAAAATTGAGGGGCGCAGAGTTTAGCAGAGCCCTGAAACAGCGCGCGCCACGACCCTATTACCCTTCGGGAGGTTTGTCTTAACGAATGGTCAATGTCATACTTCGCGCCCACTTCTTGGGCGGTTAGCTCAGCGGTAGAGCACTGCTTTCACACGGCAGGGGTCACAGGTTCAATCCCTGTACCGCCCACCATAAATCAATGAGTTACGCCGTCGCGGCCCTCGTCGTCCGACGTCCACGCAGAACCGCCAGGCTACCGAATAGTAACGCGAGACCGCTCGCTGCAGAAGCAGGGTCGATCTCGGGTGCCGCCCGAACTGCCAGGGCATCACCGAGACCCACGACCGGTAGGCCGCCGCCGCTGAACACGGTGTCATTGGTCCAGGGCACTTGGACACTGCTTGGGGTTTGGTAGGCCCAGAAAAAACTGTCGAATGGACCATTGAGAGCCGGGTCCGCTGAGGCTGAGAAAAAATATGCTGGGAGTACTCAATCACGCTATTCAGGGCAGACAAGGCGGTGCAGTTCTTCCCGGCCTTGTTCAGGACGCTCGCCGTGCCGACTGAATTTCCGCAATCCGTGTAAAACAGCTCCCCAAGTTGATTGGTCGTCTTGTTTGCCGCGACGCTGCCATCGCCCGTTGCCAATGTCCAGTCGTTGAACCCGCCGTAGTCACTGGCGTTGAGGCCCGCAATCCATGCCTGCGCGCTGCCCGGCCCACTGGTGGGAGACCAGCTCAAAAATGTGCCTACGGTGTTTGCCCACATCAGACCATTGCTGTCGGTTACCGCCGCTCCGTGATCAGCCGATTTCAGCTGCGCTTGTGCATTTATGGACGCCATCATCGCGGCAACGGCCAGCAATACCTGAAGCGCTTTGTTCATTAGTCAAACTTCCTTTGAGCGTGAGGTGATCAACAATTCGCGCATGGTCCGAGTTTCGAACGGTGGTAATAGTCACACAATGCAACAACGTCGAACTCTGCGACGCATCGCAATGCGAATGACACTATGTCAACCGTCGAAGCCCTCGAGCAGTCTAGACGATTGATCACCTAGTGGCGACACTTGAAATCAAACGCACTGCGGAAAATTATATTGCGTCCGCAACCATCAATCCTCGTATCCAATTTGTCCTACAAGAAATCAAGGAACTTGATCACATTTCTCGGATGACCTTCACGTGCCGCAGGCGGCTCACGCAGGTTCAGCGTCGAGATCTTCGAACAAAATCGGATTTGCCAAGTCAAGCGGCTTGAACGCATGGTAGAGACGCGCGGCCCATCGACGTTGCGGCCACGATTTCATTGCGAGTTCGCTCACCAACCGTGGTTCTTCGACAGGCACGTCGTGAAAGCTCGTGTCGATGTGCGGTCGACATACATCCCCCGCAGCCAGCGCCTGGGGGAACAGCGCAATTTTTTTGTCGCGTATCGGATTTTGGCACTGCGGCGGCGGCTCATTGCGCAACATTGCACTGAGGACCCCGGCAAGGCAGCCATCGCTTCCCAAATCCAGGTGTCCCAGTTGCGTACAGCGAGGGTTCATTTCGATCAGGTAAGGGGCGTTTGTGCCGGCCTCCATGATGAAATCCAGGCCGCAAAAACCTGAAAGTTGCAGTCGAGACGCGATCAGTTGTGCAACCCTCTTCATCTCTTCATTCTGGATCACGCGAACAATGGTGGCCGCGCCCGTCGGTCCTTCAGCTGCGACAACGACAACGGAGACCAAGGACAGCAATTCACCCTGCCAGCACACCAACATGGAATTGGCTGGACGTCCGGGTATGAATTCCTGGACCGTCACCTCTCGCGAAGTTTGGCGCCGGCGCAGCCACAGGGGTAGCGGGTCGCGATCGATTATCAACCGCTTCCAGGCGGTCGCCCTGCTGCAAGGCGCATGTAGTTCCCGCCACGCGGCGAGTGATTCATCGAGCGATCGGGAGATCCTGACCCCGTTGCCACCCGACTCGCCATCCACTTTGAGAACTGATGCAGACCCGAGATCACGGTGCCATGTCACCAGGTCTTCAGGCGTCTCAATCTTCCCCATCCTGGGTACTCGTATACCCAGATCCGCTGCCGCGCTGAGCAATCGATGCCGACTTTCGACAATGGGATAGTTCTTCGCAGGACCGAGAGAATGCTCGATAAGAGCCCTCAACGATGGATCAAGTTCATGGAGTGCATGGAGTTGCAGCACCACCCCGTCGTCGCAGGGAATGACGATATCCGGGTTGCACTCGCGCACCGCGCGCCGAAGGCTGGATAAGGAGAATATTCCCTCATAATGATAGGTATGCTGAATACTTGATACATGCCTCATGGGATGTCCAATCGGACAAACGGCTTGCACGTCGCAGCCATGTCGATGCAGGGCGATGGCTAATCTAGCCGATAACGGCCACCACTTGGACGCCGCCAATAAGACTCGGGGTCTACCCAAAATATCGGTTCCTTACACCTATGCGATCCTTCCACCATTCGCTGATGACACCTTGTGATGGCTCTACCAGGCGAATGAAAGCGAAATCCTAACGTCGAGCAGCCTAGCGAAATGCTAGAGACAATGCCTAACAAATGCCTCAGTTTTTGCTTGAGATCCAGTCTGTGAACCGGTTCGCAACTATAGATCCGTGCCGCGAACGCCAATTGCAACCGGTATAATTCCCCACGACCGTCTAACCACAATCTGTGAGTTCCTTGGGTTTACCTGAACTGCAGGTCGTCCGACGGCCTCTTAATGCGATCTTTTGGAGTGCAATTTGACAGCGGACACAGTGGATATCGCCATCATCGGAGCCGGTCCGTATGGACTGTCGCTGGCGGCGCACCTGCGAGACGGCGGACACCGCGTGCGGATTTTCGGGTCACCCATGCATTCCTGGTCCAACCACATGCCACGAGGCATGCACCTGAAGTCAGAAGGTTTCGCTTCAAACCTCTATGACCCAGAAGCGAAGTTTACCCTTCAGACGTTCTGCGCGGAGAACTCCATTCCCTACGCAGATATCGGTCTTCCCGTGGCCATCGAAACGTTCATCGCCTACGGACAGGAATTTCAGCGCCGCTACGTACCCAACGTAGAGAACGTACAGATTACCTCTCTCAAACGGACTGGCGGACGATTTGAGCTGACGACGTCGGCCGGCGAAAAAGTGCTGGCACTCCAGGTCGTGATTGCAGCTGGAATTGTCAATTTCGCCTACTTGCCTCCGCAACTGGCCTCTCTTGCCGGACCAATGATCTCCCACAGTTCCGAACACAGCGATCTGACAGGATTCAAGGGTCGGCGGGTCGCCGTATTGGGTGCCGGCGCTTCCGCGCTGGATATTGCCGCGCTTCTCGTGGAAGCCGGCGCCGACGTCGAACTGGTGGCCAGAACCCGGAGTGTTCAATTTCAGAATCCACCGGAGGAGCCGCGCCCGCTGATGAAGAGAATGCTGGCGCCGCGATCCGGTTTGGGGATTGGCTGGCGGTCCCGGATGTGCACTGATATTCCCCTGGTCTTTCATGCGATGCCGGAGAATTTGCGGCTGCGAGCGGTCGAGCGGCACTTGGGTCCGGCCCCCTGCTGGTTCGTGCGCGATGCCGTCGCTGGACGCCTGCCGATGCACTTGGGGGTGTCCCTCGGCGGGGCGTCTGTCCGCGAGGGACGGGTTCAACTCATATTGCGCAAGACCGGCGAGCGGGATCGGGAACTCGTGGTTGACCATGTCATTGCCGCGACCGGCTACAAGGCTGAGCTGTCGCGACTGAGATTCATCGATGAGTCGGTGCAGTCCGGGCTGCGCAAGACGGGGAATGCACCGGCCTTGAGCCGGCATTTTGAATCCTCGATCCCGGGTCTTTTTTTCATCGGCGCAGCCGCCGCCAATAGCTTCGGCCCCCTTTTGCGATTCGCCTATGGCGCCCGATTTGCGGCCGAACGCGTGGCCCCGCGCTTGGGCGTCGGCTAGCTGTTTTGCATCATCGCTGGGGCTGCGTTCGTGCCTCCGCGATTGCCAATCAACCGCTTGAGGAAGCGATAGCCCCGCTTCGCAAGCACCAAGCTGCGCGGCAGAGGGGTTCGGATCAGGGCGAACTTCCGGATATAGTCCTCGACATGCCATTCCGCGTGTGCCCCGGCGGTAAAGATGTACGAGTCGCCGGCGCGCAGACGGCGGGCGCCCAAGGCGTCTCTAATGACAACGCCGCCTTCGATCACATAGATGGTTTCTTCCGCTTCGTAAACCCAGTTGAAACGGCCCGCGGTGCAGTCCCAAATGTAGCTGCTGGCGGTGCCATCGGCACTCACCGATAACAGTTTGTTGCGCGCAATTGGATTGCCCTCGAGTACCCACTTGGGATAAATCGGCGACGGGCTCAACATGATCCGCCCGATATCCAACGCAATTCTGTTCTCTGCTGCCGACATTCACGCCTCCAGGATTTCCTGGAAGGCACAATAACTGTGACGGCATTCATATATCTGTGAGCCGCTGCACAGTTGGCTGCGACCTGTCGCAGATTGCCGACGCGCGAGATTCTGCATGAGCGGAACGCCGCAACCCATTGCGTTAGCAGCTTGTTAGGCAGTCATCGCTTGTCATAAGCGTGACTGTAGTTCTTACAACCTCACAGTCTTCCGCTGAATTCCCGCAGAAATATCGACCATCCCTTTTTTTCGATCCCACTCTCAGTTGGAAAAAATTACCGACCAAATCGTCGACTAGTTCGCAAATGGCGACAGGTTGGCAGATTCGAAGAATCGCATGACTATTCGTGCATCAAGAACATGACGACTCGCCGTTAAGTGTTGCGCGCGGTCATCGCGCGCACCTTGAAAGGGAGAGAACTGATGAGTTTTGTTGGCCGCAGCCCCCATCTCGGGTCCGAGATTTATTTGAAGGGTGCGCGCGCCACGCAATTCATCGGTAAAACAAATCTTTTGCGCTGCCTAGTCGCTTGCGCGGCCATTTCCGTGCTGTCGGCCTGCGGACAATCATCGAGCAGCCAGGTCAGCGAAATCGCTGCTCCCGGCAGCACTACTTCGAAGCCGGTCGTGACGCTCGCGGCAGTGAAAAGCACCGTCGCCAGGGGCACGCCTGCGACTTTGCAGTGGAGCGCAAAATACGCGGAGACCTGCACGGCGTCCGGCGGTTGGAGCGGCACCCAGCCCACCAGCGGCACGATGACCACCGATCCCTTGATGGCCGACACGAGCTATACGCTCACCTGTTCCGGCGTCGGCGGATCCTCTTCGCAATCAGCCGAAGTCGTCGTCGCGACTCCCGCCCCGACGGTGACGCTCACGGCGTCGCCGGCCACGGTGGCCAACGGCGGGACGTCCACGTTGACCTGGAGTTCGCAGAACGCGACGGCGTGCACCGCCTCGGGCGGCTGGAGTGGCCCGGTGGCAACCAGCGGCACTTGGTCGACGGGTGCGCTCAGCAATACCACCGAATATGACCTGGCCTGCACGGGCGATGGCGGCACGGCGGTCCAATCGGCGACCGTCACCGTCTCCGCCTTAGCGCCGTTGGTCACGTTGAGCGCCTCCCCGAGCACGGTGGCTGCGGGCGCCGCCTCCATGCTGACTTGGTCAACGCAAAATGCCACGGCGTGCACGGCCTCCGGAGATTGGTCGGGCGCCAAGGCCTTGAGCGGCTCGCAATCCTCGGGCGCATTGAATGCCAGCGCCACCTACGTATTGACCTGCAACGGTGCAGGCGGCAGTGCCACGCAATCGGCGACGGTCTCCATCAAGGCGGCGGCGCCCTCGGTCAGCATCAGTGCAGCCCCCAGCACCGTCGCATCGGGGTCGAGTTCGATGCTGACGTGGACCGCCACCAACGCGACGTCCTGCTCTGCCTCGGGGGGGTGGTCGGGAGCCAAGCCCGTGAACGGCTCGCAGTCCACGGGATCGCTGACCGCCAACGCGACTTATACCTTGACCTGTACGGGATCCGGCGGCACGGCGGCCCAGTCCGCGACGGTTTCCATCAAGTCGCCCACCCCGACGGTGACTTTAAGCGTGGGCCCGAGCGCGATCACCAGCGGCGGCAGCGCGACCCTGACTTGGTCGGCCACCAACGCGACCGCCTGTACTGCTTCGGGTGCCTGGTCGGGCGCCAAGCCGGTGAAAGGATCGCAGTCCACGGGCGCGCTCACGGCCAGCGCCACCTACACCCTGACCTGCACCGGTGCCGGCGGCAGCGCCGCGCAATCGGCCACCGTATCCGTGAAATCGCCCGCCCCCACGATCAGCCTCAGCGCGAGCCCGAGCTCCGTGATCAGCGGCAGCAGCTCAACCCTGACCTGGTCCGCCACCAACGCCACCTCCTGTACGGCTTCGGGGGCGTGGTCGGGGAGCAAATCCACCAGCGGCTCGCAATCCACCGGGGCGCTGTCGGCAAACTCGACCTATTCGCTGACTTGCAGCGGAACCGGCGGCAACGCGGTCCAATCCACCACGGTGACGGTGAGTCCGAAACAAACCCCGACGGTGAGCCTCAGTGCCAACCCCAGCACGGTGGCGAGCGGTGCTAGCGCTACGTTGACCTGGTCATCGTCCAATGCCACCTCTTGCAGCGCCTCGGGTGCCTGGTCGGGCAACCAGCCGGTGAATGGCTCGCACTCCACCGGCGCCCTCACGGCCAAGCAAACCTATACGCTGACCTGCACCGGTACCGGCGGCAGCGCCACGCAGTCGACGACCGTCTCGGTGAGCACGCCGGCCCCGACGGTGAGCTTCTCCGCCAATCCGAGCACCGTAAAGAGCGGAGCTGCATCGACTCTCTCGTGGACGTCCACCAATGCCACGGCCTGCACCGCCTCGGGCGGATGGTCGGGCAGCAAGGCGGTCAGCGGCTCTCAATCCAGCGGTGCGCTCACCGCCAGCGCCACGTATGGACTCACCTGCACCGGGACGGGCGGTAACGCGACTCAGTCCGTCACGGTATCTGTGACCGCGCCCGCCCCCACCGTCACCCTGACGGCCAGTCCCAGCACGATCGCAAGCGGCAGCAGCTCCAATCTCACGTGGTCATCGACGAACGCCACCGCCTGCACCGCCACCGGTGCCTGGTCCGGCACCAAGGCCGTGAACGGCACTCAATCCACCGGCGCACTGACCGCCAATGCCACTTACGGGCTCACCTGCACGGGCAGCGGCGGCAATGCCACCCAGTCGGCCACCGTGTCCGTCACCGCCCCGACGCCGACTGTGACGTTCACGGCAAGCCCTGGCTCCGTTGCGAGCGGCAGCAGCTCGACCCTGACTTGGACATCGACCAACGCGACCTCTTGCACCGCCTCGGGCGCCTGGTCGGGCACCAAGGCCGTGAGCGGCTCGCAGTCCACGGGCGCGCTCACCGCCAATGCGACTTATGGATTGACCTGTACCGGGACCGGCGGCAGCACGACAAAGTCGGCCTCCGTCTCGGTGACCACGACACCGCCGGCCGTGACATTCACCGCCAACCCCAGCACGGTCAAGAGCGGTGCCACCTCGACACTCACCTGGTCCGCAACCAACGCCACTTCCTGTACTGCCTCCGGGGGCTGGAGTGGGTCCAAGCCGATTAGCGGGTCAATGACCACCGCGGCCCTAACCGCGACCACGAAATACACGTTGACCTGCACCGGGGCCGGCGGCACTGCCAGCCAATCGGCAACCGTCACCGTGTCTGCCACGCCGCCCAGCGTCTCGCTGAGCGCAAGTCCGACGAGCGTCGCGAGCGGCAGCGGTTCGACCTTGAGCTGGTCCTCGACCAATGCGACCTCGTGCACGGCCTCGGGAGCTTGGTCCGGAAGCCAGGCGACGAGCGGTACCAAGTCCACGGGAGCGCTCACCTCCACTTCCACCTACACGTTGACCTGCACCGGCACGGGCGGCAGCGCCAGCCAGTCGGCGACGGTCACCGTCACGGCGAGCACCCCGCCACCGACCGGCTTGTCCTGCACCGGCACGAGCGGTTCGCTCACCTTGAAGGCGAAAATGGTTCGCGACACCGGCATTTCACCGCTCTTGGTGTTCTTCGATGCCACCGGCACGACCGATAGCGCGATTACCGGCAATACCACGGCCTTCCAGGACGTGACCTACACCTGGAACTTCGGCGATACCGGTGCCTCGGGGACCGACACCTGGGCGTATGGGTCTAATCCGGGGAGGAACAGCCGCAACAGCGCCACCGGCGGAGTGGCGGCGCATCTTTACATCACCCCCGGCGTGGACACGGCCTATGTGGCGACCGTGACGGCGCATAGCGGGAGCAACACGGCGAGCTGCCAGCTCGGGGTGACGGCCTATGATCCGGCGGGTTCGAACGGCTTTGCGGGCAGCAAGACGACCTGCGTGTCAGCTTCCGGGACCCCGACCCCGGGATCGGGCGGATGCCCCGCGGGTGCGGCGGTGCTTAATACCTCGAGCTTCAACACGGCCTTGGGTTCATCGCACTTCGGCAGCGACAAGCGCGTGCTGTTCAAATGCGGCGATACCTTCACCGGCGGCAATGCGACGCTGAATGCGACGACCTGGAGCGTCGGGGCCTATGGCGGCTGTGAGGGCAACCAGAGCGGGCGACCCATTTTCAAAAATACCGGCGCCGCGATTTATATTGCGAACTCCACCGCCTCCGGGGATGGACGGGTAGCGGACATCGATTTTGAGGGCGGCGGCTCGGGGAATGCTGCGGTCAGCACCCCCGGTGGTTACACGATTCCCTACCAAATCACCCTCTCGAACCTCTATTCCAATGGCAATAACGGCGGCTACTCCTGGGCTCAGTGCGCCCAGTGCGGGATCATCGAGAGCGTCGAGACCTCGATGCACGGCGGCATCGGCACGTTCCTGAATTTCAACGAGAACAATCCGACGAACTGGAATGGCAACAAGTTCAACAATGTCGACTATCTTGCGCTGATCGGCAGCCTCATCAACGGTGCGGGCGGCACCACGAGCGGCGCGGGCGAAGAGGTGGTGCGCATCTCCGCGGGCCGGTTCGGTGTCATTGAAAACAACACCATCGAGAATGCCAACAATATCGGTGCGGTGTTGAAAATCCACAATGGCAACACCAACAACAGCACGGCGACCTGGACCGGGGTCTACACCGAACTCTTCGAGATCTCGGATAACTGGTTCGGCGGCAGCTCCGGCGGCCAGTACGTCGAGGCGGCCCCGCAGAATGCGGGCCTCGATGAGCGGCTGCGCAACTTCGTCATCGAGCGCAATCTGTTCTCCGGCACCACCGGAGCGCAGGGCGGCCGTCAGCTCATGGCTTCGGCGGTCAACGAAACGGTTCGCGACAACGTGTTCTACATGCCGGGCAACGGCACCAGACCTATGCGATCCTCGGTGCGCAGCTCGCGCAACGCGGCACCGTCCAGCCCCCGGTGACCGGCGCCGAGGCCTACAACAATACCTGCTACGTGCCTTCCGGCGGCGCTTACCAGAGCTGCATCGGATTGGATACCACCGGCTCCATGGGCTCCCCCGCCAGCAATAGCTACGCGCGGAACAACCTTTTCTACGCCGCCGGCACTCATACCACGGTCAACAACACCGGCAGCGGCAATACGGTGTCCAACAACACCACATCGACCGCCGCAAGCCCGGGTTCATCAACGGCAGTGGTACTTTCAAGGTCATTTCCGACTTCAAGCCCACCGCAAACTCCTCCGGCGCCATGACCGTGCCGGTGTTGTCCGATGCCGCTCGGCGTGCTCTGGTCATCCAGCTGGAATCTCGGCGCCCTCCACGACTAGAACCTCATCCTCTCGAGAATCCCCACACCCTCGGGGACTCTGGGCGGCGGTCCACAAACCGCCGCCTTTTTTATTTAAGGACTGCGCAAATCGGATAGGCACTCCCGCGATGCTCTTAACCGAACCCAAACATGCAATCCATCATTTCCGTAGTGAACTCGTTTGGGAAAGGCACAATGGATACCATGTTGTGACCGCAATCCGGATTACCGTCAATAAAAAGTGAATCCAATCACGGGCTTCCCCGGTCCGCGAGATCCATACTAAAACACAGCATTTCAGGCATGACACAACCCTACGACGTGGCATCGTCAGTCATTTTCGAATCAAGCGCTACATTTCAGTTTCATTCCGAATCTGATTGCCAATTCGAGAACAGACGGAGGAAATTGACTTGGTCGGCGAAAGCGCAGAAGCCAAAATAGCCGTCCGTCGAGATAGATTACTCGATGCATGGCGCGGAATCAGTGTCCTACTGGTTATCCTCTACCATGTGGTCGAGTTCCGCTTCAAATCGATATTTCGTGCCGACCCAGACGGCGGAATAGCGCCGCCATTTGCGAGTCTACGCGGCATCATCCGCTGGTTTAATCATCAATCTCTCAGAGAGCTCGAGTACGCCGGTCCCCTTGGAGTGCAGATCTTCTTCGTAATAAGCGGCTATATCATCACAATGTTGCTGCTGCGCGAGCATCAACGCAACGGACGAATATCTCTAGCCGCATTCTATGTGCGAAGAGCTTTCAGAATCCTGCCGCCACTGTGGCTGATGTTGGGAACGACGTTTGTATTTGCTTCTCTTGGCTACATCCATGTGGAGCATAGATCATTCGCTATGGCGTCTCTATTTCTTTGCAACATGCAACCTAATAGCTGCTCCTGGTTTACCGGACACACCTGGTCGGTCGCGATCGAGGAACAATTTTATCTTGTCTGGCCATTGCTATTGACGATGATCGGCTTTCGCGCGGTCGCAGCGGTTTCATTGGCGTTGTGTCTCTTGTTCATAGCCGTTGAGCAGTCGTCGCTGCTGACGGTCTTCTGGATTCACAATGCCTTGAGCGGATCTTGCATCGCAGCCGGCGCGCTCTATGCCAGCAGCGACACATTTCGCTCCCTCGTCGCAAAAGCTGCCAATTTGCCGCTGCTCATTGTTGCGACCGTTTTGCTGTTCAGCAAACCTTTTTCTCCAATCTCGTTTTCACGGCCTATCGGAAATTGTGACCACGCTAATCCCGCTCCTGATTGTGTTCATTGTCTTTGGGAGTTTTCGCTTCCGCGCCGGCCTTGAGAATCGCGTGGGAGTGCGCGCACTTTCAGCAATCGGCCTAGTCTCCTATGGATTATATCTTTGGCAGGAAATGTTCCTCGCGGATGCCTCCTTTTATTTCCGACATTCAATTCTGGAATATGCACCCGTGTGTGCCCTAGTGGTCGTTTTGTCATACATCTTGGTTGAAAAGCCTCTCGTGCGAAGAGGAGCGACGCTGTCCAGAAAAATAATTGAGCAAGGGACGGTTAGTTTCCAAACTGCCACGAAGTTTGAATCATAGCCCTGCTGCTCCAGGTACTTCTTGATACGTGAATCTGCTAACATTCCAGAGTTCGGGTAAGGTACTGCCCATCGAGAGAATCATGCGATCGGTCAGCGATTTGACAATAGATTCATTTCTCCCGCGTGCGCGCATGAAGGAGATCGGCGCGTCCGGCCATGCGGGCTATGCGAATGCCAAGCCCTATCCCCATATCGTTCTTGACGATTTCTTTGATCCGGAGCTGGTTGACGGAATTCTCGATGAGTTCCCCAAACCTGATGCCATCCGTTGGCACCGCTTTGACAACGCCAATGAAATCAAGTTGGCCTCCGCCGCCGACGTGTCATTCGGGCCCATTGACGCGTCTGTTCATGTACCACTTGAATTCGATCACGTTCTTGGAGTTCTTGAGCCAAATCACGGGTATCGCCAACTTGATTCCCGATCCCCAGTTTGACGGCGGCGGCCTGCATCAGATCGTTCGCGGCGGCAAGCTTGGGGTACACGCTGACTTCAATAAGCATGCTGCCTATGGACTCGACCGGCGCCTGAATCTGCTTTTGTATTTGAACAAGAATTGGCGCGAGGAATATGGCGGTCACTTGCAACTGTGGGACAGAGACATGACGCGGTGCGAGGCGAAGGTTTTGCCGCTATTCAATCGCGTCATGATCTTCAGCACCACTGATTTCACTTACCACGGCCATCCCGATCCGTTGAATTGTCCCGAGGGAATGACTCGCAAGTCGCTGGCTCTGTACTACTTCACCAATGGCAGGCCTGCGGACGAAGTGTCCGGTGAGCACTCGACCATTTTCCGCGCCCGCGGACCCGAAGATTTGCGGCCGACATTTGCCCAACGCGCGCGCAAGCTTGCACACGACGTCGTCCCCCGATCATCATGCGTCGCCTCAGTCGATTGCGGAAGGCATAGGAAGTTCTGCTCGATCGATGTGTGGCCGGAGGCCATCCGCACCTGAGCACAGCCACTACCATTATGCCGAAGGGTCCAATGTCGAATCCGCGGCCGCAATTAATTTTCCTGTCGCCACATGACCCAAATGACGTTGGCACGTGGTCAGGCACCGCATACTCCGTTTATCACGGACTATTGCATGCGGGCGCCAGCGTCGAAATCGTGCGTGCAAATTGGACCGAGGGGGTCGCGAGGCTGGCCGCTCGCTTGCTGCGAAGAATCGGAATAGGAATCGATTTGAGACGGTCTGTGACATACGCCTATCTCGCGAGCAAGGAAGCGAGCCTTCGTCTCGGCTTTACAAGAGGCGACGTGATAGTCGCCATTGCTGCCGCTCCGTACGTCTTTGCGCTCAGGACTTCACGGCCGCTCGTCTATCGTATCCGACGCGACATTTGCCTGTATCAGAGGCTTCTATTCGGTCTTCGCAGGTATGCCGCAATGGTTGAGTGACGACGCCGACGAGGTTGAGCACGGAGGCCCTCCACAGGAGCAACCATATATATGCTCAGCAGCGAATGGGCCAAGCGTTCGGCGATCCTGGACTACGGAGTGGAACCGGATTCGATTAGCGTAATGCCGCTGGGGCCCAATATTCGCGGAGAGATGATCAGTCGATTCAAGCCAGCCAAATCGGCGGACTTTCGCCGGGGCGTCCGCTTGCTGTTCATCGGAGCCGATTGGGATCGCAAGGGTGGACCCACGGTCTTGGATATAAAACGTGAACTGGACTCTCGAGAAGTCCCCTGTGAATTATTCCTTGTCGGAAACTGCCCCAAGGACTTGCCCGATACAACACGACATTCATGTACTCGGCCGGCTCGATAAATCGGACGAAGGGCAGCTTCTTGAATTGTGCGGATCTGTATGAATCCGCGCATTTTTTTGTTTTGCCGACCACCGCTGAAGCCTACGGGATTGTCTTTTCGGAGGCCCAGGCGTTCGGTTGTCCTTCCCTTACGTACGCAGTTGGCGGCACTCCAACAGCCGTTTTAGACGGCATCACGGGCTTTACGCTCCCTTTGGGCGCAGTCGCGAAGGATTTTGCGGAAAAGATTTGCTCGCTGGTTCGAGAGCCTCGACAATATGAACGATTATCCGCAAATTGCCGTAGTCGGTACGAAACGGAAGCAAACTGGGCATTTGGGCGAAATCCATCATCAGCATAGCCAATCGGCTTCGGGAGAAACCCGTGACTCTTCCGTCTTCGCAGAACGGCTGATTGAAGGACCCACACTTCCTTTACGCCATCGAACCAAGTCATGCTTCCCGAAAGACAACGAGTCAACCACATGGATAGATCGACCTTTTTCCTTATATTGGCAAGCGTGCTCCTCTCATCCATTGCGCAAATTGTCCTGAAGGAGGGAATGAGCAGTGCTGGCATTCAGCTGGCAGAGACCCAGGGTCATGTGCGGATGGCTGTTGCGATTGCGCTGAATGTCAAGGTTCTTTGCGGTCTGTTGATATATTTCGCGAGCGCGGCCGTTTGGCTGTTCGTACTTGCACGTGTCGCGGTGGGGCTTGCGTATCCGTTCGTGGGCCTTGGTTTTGTGCTTACGATGTTGCTGGCATGGCTAATACGCGGTGAGACGCCATCAATGGCGCAAATAATCGGCACACTTACGATCTGCTTCGGTGTCGTTATCATCTCGCGCGCATGAGTGCCGTTTCAGTCAAAGACGACGTTCCGCTGTGTGTGAATTGTGAAAACGCACTGTTCAAGACCAATATATTTTATGAGGCGGTTTTCCTTTATATAAGAAGGAATCCATTTTATATATTTCTCCTACCGATCTGGCTGCTACGGGACAGATCGGCACTGATTCATCAAATGTCGAAGGATGTCCAGATCAACTGGAGCAGCGTGCCGCTTTGCGATCGCGTCGTGGAACGCGTGCGTGCTGCGCGGAACAATGGCCAGCGCGTGTTTTTCCTAACGTCGATGCCAAGGGTATGGTCGCAAATGCTCTCCAATCGAATTTGCCGGATCCGAAGTCATTTCACAAAACGAAGCGGCATTACTTGGCTCGGGAGAATTTGATTACATCGGCGACGGTCGACATGATCTTACACTCTGCAAATCCGCACGCCGGGTGCTGCTCGTGAGTTCAGATCGCGCTGCGATTGCGGATGCCAGCGCAGTCTCCTCGGTCGAGAGCGTCGTACCCAAGGACCGAGCCGGGCCCTTCACGTTTTTAAAAATGATTCGCGTTCATCAGTGGGTCAAGAATCTCCTCATTTGGGTGCCGCTGCTCGCCGCACATAGATTGACATCCATTCGCGGTATTGCTCTTGCAACCGCGGCTTTCCTGGCATTCAGTTTTTGTGCGTCATCGGTATATGTATTGAACGATTTGCTGGACATAGAATCGGACCGTCAGCATGCGAGAAAGCGAAATCGGCCGATGGCAGCCGGCAAAATCGCCGTGAACCAAGCTTTGATCGTCGGTTTGCTCCTCTTCGTCACCGCGGCCTGGCTGGCGCTGCGGGTTTCGAGCCTGTTTACTTTGACCGTCGGAATTTACTTTGCCATGACGCTGGCCTATTCGATGCGACTCAAGCGCCAGGTGATCGTGGACGTGATGCTGCTCGCGGCCCTGTATACGATTCGCGTAGTGGCCGGCGCCGTTGCCACCACCGTGGTCCCTTCATTTTGGCTTCTGGCATTCTCCATGTTTCTATTCCTGAGCCTGGCCGTGGTTAAGCGCTATTCAGAAATGTTGGTTACACTATCTCAGGACAAACAGTACGCGGCCGGTCGCGGCTATTCCGTGGAGGATTTGCCCGTGCTGCTTTCACTTGGTGTGAGCACGGGAATCGCCGCCATCGTCGTATTGGCGCTCTATATCAATGATCCTGCGACCAGCAGGCTATACCCGACAACCATTTGGCTATGGCCAGTTCCGCCTTTGATGCTCTATTGGGTTAGCCGAGTGTGGATGAAGGCACATCGCGGTGAGATGCACGACGATCCGGTGGTGTTCGCGATGCGTGACTGGCAGAGCCTCCTAACTGTCGTTCTGGGCGGTTTGTGTTTTGCAGTCGCCGCGATGCCCTGACGTGACAAGCAACGGGTTCCCAACGGCCTACTGGGCACTGGGCGCGCCCATCAGTCATCATGGGAGCCGCGCTTGGCAGTACGCTTACTGTGGGCGGCCTGTGTTCCGGTCGACCCGGTCTCGGACGGAGTACTCTACGATGCATTCGCGCGAAGCATAGTTGAAGGCCATGGATACGCATTTGCTGACGGTACCCTGACCGAGTATTGGCCGGTTGGAACGTCCGCTGTCTACGCTTTCCTATACTACATTTTTGGAATACACACATGGGTGATACCGGTTTTCCAGGCCATCCTTGGGGCACTGATCGTCGGACTGACGTGGCGAATTGCGCGTCAGGCGCTGGGTCCCGCGGTGGCTTCACTCGCCGCTTGGTTGACGGCAATATGGCCGCTCCTGATCGAATTCACGACGATTCCGTCCAGCGAACTGCTGTTCATTGCGCTGATTCTGGTTTCACTCATCCTTTGGACGTCACGCCGCCTTACCTTTGTTGTTCGCATGATGTTCTGGGGTGCGTGCATTGCTGCCGCGACGTATGTCCGACCGACTGCGTGGCCTTTGCTTGGAATTTTTCCGGCTGTGCAGTGGATCTTCGATCGGGACTCGCGAGCGTTCATTTCTGGGTCCCTGCTGGCGATTCTGACAGCTTTCGTGATATTCGCTCCGTGGTCCTACAGAAGTATCGTTCTGTTCGATCGATTTGCACTTGTGTCGGCCAACGGAGGCGTCAATCTTTGGATGGGTAACAATCCCGAATCCACGGGGGGTTACATGGACCTCCCAAACAGACAATTTTCAAACGAAGTAGATCGTGACCACTACTACGGCCGGGAGGCAGTAAAATTCATTCAATCACACCCGCTCAAATACGCGCAATTATCCGTCAAGCGGACGATGACGACATACGGCCGAGAAACGATCGGTGTCGTTTGGAACGAGAAGGCGTTGACTGCAAAATACGGTTCGACGTCGTTGGTGACTTTCAAGCGCATATCGACTGCGTACTGGTGGAGTATGCTGTTGTTGGGCGCAGTCGGAATCATACTCATGCTGCGCCGGCAACTTACGGCACAGCAATGGCCGCTGCTCGCGAGCTTCGGTTATCTAGCGGTTTTTCCCGTCCTGACGGTGGCAATGGATCGGTATCACGTTCCAATCGACCCCATGTTGGCAATATTCGCGGCACACACTTTATTGGTCATGCGCGAACGCGCCTTTAGTCGGGCAGTGTCATTGCCAGACGTGCAACACTCCAAGTCCTAAGAGCATCCCTAGCCCCGCGAACAGCAACGAGAGTGATTCGACCACAACTGAAAACATTCGATGCGAGTACATCAAATGGGTATTCAGTGGAAGTTCGGGAATGTGTGGTGCTGATGATTGCCGAGCACCGGCACAAGTATCCCTTGCAATCAGCCCCTCGGCGACGTGCCACCGGCCGAGTAGGAGCAAGCGTATTATCGACAACAGCAGGGTCAGGCTTTGGCGGCCTGACTCACACAACGAGGACTCCTCAAATTTCCGCGCGGTCAGCCTGAAATGGAGGATCTTCGACAGGGTGAAGGGATCATCGACATCGTCAATACCTACCTTGGGGTAGCGCTGAATTATGGGTTCATTGGCCTATTTTGCTTTTTGAGCTTCATACTGCTTGGAATGACAAAGAGCTTACGCACGTAGCCAGAGAACTGGTCCACTCCGATCCCGATCTCGCTTTGTTTGGCACGAGTCTCATCGCTTGCATCGTAGGTACTCTCGTAATGATCGAGCAGTAGCAGCTTTAATTTGGGCTCCGAGAAGATGTTCTACGTGCTGGCAGGCCTTGCGACCGCGTATGCAAGACTGACCGGATCGCCGCCGCAACAGCCTGCCGCGTTTAGCGCCCGCAACACGCTGCAGGACTGACGCTACGTGGCTCGGCCGAAAGTAATCAATTTCCGGGGAGATCTGTTCGCCACTACGTTCACATTCGGATTGCAGGCGCTCATACGGCTCCTTAGCAGCCTAGTCCTCACCAGAGTCTTGCTCCCGGAAGCATATGGGACCATAACGATCTTAGTTTCTATTCTTTTTGTAATTGGCAATATTCTTGATACCAACGTTACGCTGTTCATAGTGCGTGACAAGAACGCCGAGCAGCCGCGCTACTTAAATACCGCGTGGACAATGCGGCTTATTCGCTCTGTGTTGAGCTCCGCAGTCTTGTTCGTGTGCGCCCCGCTCATTGCGACGAAGATCTATGACTTGCCAGACCTGACCTTGCCGCTACGTGTCTTCTCGCTCTGGTTCCTGATCGATGGCTTCGAGTCCATGGCGTTTGCCTTGGCGATTCGTCGCAAGCAAGCACGTCTGCAAATGTACTCAGAATTGGCCGCGTCGGTGCTGAGCACAACTTTCTCGATTGTCTATTGCTATCGCTACCATACGTTCTGGGGAATCGCATTTGGCATGCTTCTCAATCGACTGATCATGACTGTGCTGAGTCATCAGTTCTATCGAGAGCTTAGACCCCGACTCTTCATCGATCTAGCGGCTGCACGAGAAATACTCGTGTATTCCAAATTTACAGTTCCATCCAGTTTACTGACATTAGGCCTAAATCAATTTGACAAGGTCGTCTTTCTTAGACTTTTCGACTTGCGACTGCTCGGTATCTACGGTCTCGCCGGCAACATTGCCGGCTCAATTGAAACTTTGATAAGCAAGATTAGCCAGGCTGTGCTGTATCCCCGTTGTGCCCATAATTTTCGGGAGAATCCCGACACTGCCACCAAGCGGTACTACACCGAGAACACCAGGCTCTTCGTTGGCATCCTCGCGATGCCAGCCGCGGTTGCCGGCGCGGCCCATTTGATCATTACTTTGCTCTATGACTCCCGCTATAGCGAAGCAGGAAGCGTGCTGCAAGCGCTTGCGATTCGTGCGGTACTTTTGTCGTTCGCTTCCCCGGCCGAGGATCTTCTTATCAGTGCCGGACAGTTCCATGTGATTTTGGTCGGTAACGTACTTCGTGCGTGCGTGGATTGTTCTTGGAAGTCTTATTGGATACTATTTTTTGGGCTTCTTGGGATTTGTATATGGACTTTCGTTGAGCGGTTTACCGCCGCTGGTCTACTATCTGTGGCTGCAAAAATCCAAAGGCATGCTCATCGCCAAATACGAACTCTATAAGGTGGCCTTTGCTTTAGGTGTTGGTGTCACGTCCTATGTGAGCAGTGCTCTGTTTCTTGCGTTATTTCCCGGGTTCCGAATCAAGGTCACCTTTTGATCTTCGAGCTGTGCAATTGCCGCCATCGAGGTCAAAGTGCATATGCGGATCGATCGTGACCCCAATTATCGAACAGTCGAGCTCACTGACGTTCGTAGAGCCACTCCGGAAGAGCGATAATAAAAAGGGTAATCTGCGACCTTGAAGAAATCACACAGTTCGACATATTTCTCGGTGCCAAGAAATCTCGATTTGTACGGAATTAGCTTGCCCAACAATAAGTTCACCTTGGGCTTGACCCAAGGGACCGCGACTGATCGACTGCGAATACCGAGTGTTGCAAACTTTTGGTAGCCCATATCGCGAAGCAATTGAATCACCTTTGACGATCCATCCTTTATCTCG
The DNA here is from genome assembly GCA_963811115.1 of uncultured Gammaproteobacteria bacterium. Classification (GTDB taxonomy): domain Bacteria; phylum Pseudomonadota; class Gammaproteobacteria; order Steroidobacterales; family Steroidobacteraceae; genus Bog-1198. The sequence continues at coordinate 316,413 of CAWEQB010000010.1, read as the reverse complement.
GCTGAAAGTTGTTCAATCAGGATCAACGGTCTATGTTTTGATATTGTAGTCGTTGCGCCCATCAGGGCTTCGTATTCGTGACCCTCAACATCAATTTTCAGCAAAAAAATGAATCCTCTCATCATGCGAAATAATTGCGTCCAGCACAGAATCCAGCGTATGCAATTCAATATCACACCCTGAAGTGAATGAATTGCTCACCACAGTCGCATGACCGATGTTGTTTTCATAGGAGACCATTCGGGCTGTCTTATTTTCACTTGAAAGCCCATATTTATGACATGTGATCTGACGATCGTCTTCGGTATTCAGCAGTAGAACTCGATACGTTTTTGGGGCCGGTTCAAAACATACAACTTTTGAATAGTACTTTCGAAAGGCTATTGCATGATTTCCTATATTCGCACCCACATCTAGCGCTACACCAGTTAGCGCTGTCGGATGATCCTGTTGTAGCCACGAAAACAATATATCAAGTTCGTTTTTCTCAAAAACGCCGAAGACATTTATGTGCGCGCCAACAAAATCGTTCGAAAAAACAATAAGTTGCCTGATCCCTTGAGCCGTGTTGTCTTGTGCGCATTGGAACAATTGAAAGAACAGCTCGCGCTGGGCGATCTCGGCCTTTCTGTTTTGAATCAATGTTCCGTCGGTATATTGTGGTGGTCATGCTCACTACGGAACCCCAAGCTTCGTATTACTCAGGTCAAGCTAACCCGTTCATGACGATGGTTGCAACGGCTTTTTGCGCATATTGCGCTAGTGCAAGTGCGTCATGATTAGGCTCCTGACCCATTCGGATCAGCAGCACCCCGCCGTGACCGGCGAGTGTCCACATCGATCCTCGAATGGCGAGAGCCTTCAGCGAGGGTTTTTGCACGGTATTCATGCCAGCCGAGATGCGGGACGAATCAGCGCAATTTCAAAGGTAGATTCGGTGTCGATGACACCAACGGATGAACACGTAGATAGCCCATATACGTGACCAGTAGAGCCCTGGCGATCCATCGAGGAACGCCTGCCATAGGCGCCCCACTGCCTGGGGATCAAGTCCCGTAGGCTCGATCGCTTGCGGATCTCGCATGGTCCCGTCAATCATCTTGCCGAGACCACTCCGCAACCAACGATCATAGGGCAGCACAAAGCCAGCCTTCGGTCGTTCAAACAAATCCGCGTTCAGACCCCGCAATCCAATTCGACGAAGCATCGATTTCTTGCCGATCGGATAGAATCGATCATTGTCGGGCAAACGCTCGACGCTCTCGACCAGAACCTGGTCGACTAGCGGCAGACGAATTTCAATGGATGCGGACATGCTCGCGGCATCCGTGTCCCGCAAGAGGCGTTCACCCAGAAACAGAGTCCGCTCGAGGATTCCAATCGCCGGAAGGATCTCAGTCGATTCCAGCTCAGCCCGAAGTCGCGCGCGCATCGTGGCAGGCAATCCATGTGCGAGCGCAGCATCAGTGCGGCCCCCAAGCAGTTGACATTGCGTTTCCGGAACGAACAACGCATAGGCCAACTGATACAAGGCCAACGGATCGTCGCCCTGAGCCAGCATATCCGGTAGCTTCGCCCATCGAGTTTGCGGCGGAAATGCTCCTTTGGACGACTGCATCACCGAGGCCACAGCTCGTCCCATTGCGATGCGAATACTCGTAGGGACCCACCGTGTGGATCGCGACCAGCGCATGAGCTTCGGCAGGTCTCGGAACGTCGTGTACCCGCCAAATAACTCGTCTCCGCCGCTGCCTACCAGAGCCACCTTAAATCCTGCCTCGCGAACTGCATGGGACATGTAATAGGAATTGAGCGCATCGAACGTGGGCTGATCCAAGCTGTCCAACGCCGCGTCCAGATTGCGCCATAAAGTGCGCTTCGGTGAGTACCAGTTCTTGGTGCTGTGTACCGATTGTCTGGGCGACTCGTCGAGCGATCGTGCCCTCGCTGAATTCCGCTTCTTCGAACTTTAGAGTAAAGGTATTTACCCGGCCGCCGGTGGACTTTTGCGCCAGATTGGCGACGGCCGATGAATCTACGCCACCCGAAAGAAAGACGCCCAATGGGACGTCGCTGAGCCAAGTGTACGCGCGCGCTCTCCTGAGCACCTGCGCCAATTCATTCTCGTCGATCGGCGCGGATCGGTTTCGGTGCGGAGGAACCCAATAGAACTCGCGGTCCGTTCCTCCCGCCCTGATTGTCGTAAACACGAATTTCGACCGGGCATGACCGATTCGATCTGCCGAGACCGCGGTCTGCGGGGCCACCATGAACCCGTTCCAGACCATCGATGCAGGTGCAAGCGGATTTAGCTTTGGCTGTCCCGAGAAGCCCGCTGGCAAGAATAGCTCGACCTCAGAGGCAAATACGAGGGACCAGTCCCCGTTGAGGTCTCGGATTGTCGTGCAATATAGAGAGGCTTTATGCCCAAAGGGTCGCGAGCGATCACCAGTGAACGGTCCTTGACGTCCCAGAACGCAAATGCAAACATTCCTCGGAAAGTCTTCACTGCATGCGTCCGTCGACGCTCAACGCCCGCAACATGACGGCGGTATCGCCGGTCGACTGAAAATTATGCCCCGCGATGTCAAGCTCCTCTGCGCAGCTCGACATAGTTATAAATCTCTCCGTTCTGAATGACGACACTTCCGGCTGTCGGATCTACCATCGGCTGGGCAGCCGGCCTCCGATAGATCGAGAATCGATAATCGCCGGTGCGCCAACATGGCGCCCCAGCCCGTAATCCGGTGGCGTCTCCCAGAATCCTTCGCCGTCGGGCCCACGATGGGACAAGCGTTGTTCATGCGCTTTAGGGCGGTTTGATTGGTCTCGGTCAATGCGCCCGATGATGCCGGCTATTCCGCACATCATTAATAACCTCGTGACCCATGATCAAACATCGTTACTGCGCACCCGCGGGCGGACCCTGCGTGAGCTCTGCGATCGCACGCCGCTTGCCGACAAACAATGCTCGCATCTGATAGCGGCGGAGAAATCGACGGAATTCAAGTCGTGATATCTCGGCTTTCGCAATGCAGCGCTCTTGACCCAACCCCACCTCATCGCCAGGCCTACCGACACGTAGGGCTTTTGAGCCATATCGGAAAACGCGCTCGCCGCCAAATATAAGAATCCGGTGCCCATGAAATATTGACCGTAGCCGTGGCGCATGCGGCCCGTGTAAATGCCCTGTTGGCTCGAGCCCATCGGACGCAGATGGACAAAGCGCAGTTCGGGATCATCCCAGCTGCACGCGATCCAGCCATGCATACGGCATCGATGGCAATCGATACCATCCCACATCACTTCTCTTACAAAACCGCCGATCGCCTTAAAGCGATCCATCCGATAAAACTTGGTCATCCCAAGTGACGTGTCGTCACCATGTCGCTCGTACACCAAGTCACCGTTTTCATAGATATACGCCTTTCCGCTGCAGGTGGCGATGCGCGAATCAGCATTCATGCGCTGAATCAAAATCTCGAAGTAGCGCGGCGGCAGGAGTAGATCCAGATCGAGCTTACAAAGGAAATCATAATCGCCCGGTTCGATCCTTTCATATCCAGAGTAAAAGGCTTCGATGACTCCGGGACCCACCGCCCGATGACCTGATCGTCTCGCCTGACGACCTAAATCCAGTCGTGACGCTACGCATACTCCGCCAAGATCGACGAGGTCCATCCGTGGACCCGTCATCCACGATCACCCATTTTACCGGTTTCAACGACTGGGCGATGACGCTATCAAGCGTCTGCCGCATGAATGCCGCTTCATTGCGGCAAGGTGAGATCAGGACATAGCGACTCTTAGACGGCATGTGCGATACAGAAATCCAATGGGTGAAGGTCGAAATATGCCACTTTCGGCACCTCGCTTCCGTGACCAGGATATCGCATCAACGACGTTGCAGGGGTATCTCCCTGCCTCAACGCCGGATGATCCGCGCGGGAATGCCCACGGCGGTCGCACCCGCCGGCACGTCAGTCAGGACTACCGCGTTGGCGCCGATCTTGGCGTGCTTTCCGATCTTCAGTTGACCGATGATCTTGGCGCCGGCGCCCACGTCTACGTGGCCTTCGAGAGTCGGCACGCCACCCGCCGCCTCCCCAATCGTGACCTGATGAAATAAGAGACAATTCGGGCCAATCTCCGCATCGGGATGAATCACGATGCCGTTCGGATGAGGCAAGAGCAGGCCGCCTCCCAATTTGCAATTCAACGGAATATCGGCGCCGGTGACCAACGTCCACCAGCGATGCCTGAGCACTGCGAACCGGCGCAACCATCGGGCACGTATCCCTCGCGAATTGAACAGACGTTGATAGTCGCGAATGCTCGCCAAGAGGGAGCGAGATGGCGCCCATTCAAATGCCTCTCTTCTGTTCTCGAGACCAGTCCGCGATATCGGCGGACACTGCCGGTCGCTCGGAATCGCTCGCGGTTGCCGGCCCTCGGAAGTGTTGGATCATCGATGCCCGTGACATTCATCCCGTCTGAGATATGTCGTTCACTGAACGCACAAATCCGATACTGCGTGCATTGGTCGGCTGCCGAAATCTGTATTATAGGTGATAGATTGAGGGCAGTCGTCAATGCCCCGCGCGCGAAATGAAGGAATTAATCGTTATCTTGGCCATCGCTGGCGCGACCTTCCGCCTGGCAAAGCCTATCGGACTTCGATTCAGCGCTCCCGCGGACTTCGTTCGGCGTCGAAATGTTTGGTTCGCTCTGACCATTATTGGGCTCTTGAGTCCCAACTTTTGGATTTTCGCGTTCTTCGCAGTACCGATCTACATCTGGACGGGCCGCAAGGATTCCAATCCTATTGCGGCCTATTTTATTTTGGCGCATGTGGTGCCACCGGTTTCGGTGGATATTCCGTCAATCGGCTCCATGCAGCTTTTCGGTCTCGACAATTACCGATTGTTGTCGATCTGCATGCTCATTCCGTTAGCGCTGCGCGCCCGACGCACCAATCGGGCGGGACCGCAACAACGACAGTCGCATGACTGACTTACTATTGTTCGGCTATGGCGCGCTGCAAATTGCCCTGTTCGTGCCGCCCGACCTGCCGAACCACGTGATTCTTCATGATTCTGCAACCAATCTCGTCCGCAGAGCCTTTCTATCTTTCCTCGATATATTCGTCGTGTACTACGCAATCAGCCGATCATGCAATGACAAGCGCAAAATCGTCGATGCACAGGCCGCTTTTTGTTTGGCAAGCGGCATCATGGCTCTGATCGCGGCATTCGAACATTTCAAGGGATGGCTGATGTACACGGAGTTGGCGCATCGTTGGAATCCCTCGGATGGCTATTTCCTCATGGCGTGGCTGTTCCGTGGCGATAATTGGCTTCGCGCGCAAGCATCGTCAGGCCATTCGCTCAGTTTAGGTTTTCTGCTGGCCATAGCATTTGGATTCAGCCTCTACTTGCTCTCCAACATGACCACACTACGCGCACGACTTGCCGATCGGCCTTGTATTTTGGTTGGGCATTATGGCGGCGTTTTCACGCGGACCCTGGCATTGGGGCCGCGCTGATTGCCCTCGCCTATTCGGCTTTGCAACCGCGCGCATTATCACGACTCTTCAAGGCCGGCTTCCTGATCGCCATTCTGATTGGCGCGCTAGGTGTTTCACCGATAGGTGAAAAGTTGGTGAATTCGCTGCCTTTCGTCAGCGGACAGCCCGATGCCAATTTCCTCTACCGTCAGCGGCTTCTCGACCGTTCATTGGAACTTATCCAGGAGCATCCATTGTTTGGAGATCAGTTGGCCATCCAGAAAATGGAGGACCTACGTCAGGGGCAAGGAATCATCGACATCGTCAACTCCTATGTCGGCGTTGCTTATTCAGCGGCTGGGTGGGCCTTGCGCTGTTTCTGGGATTCATTTTTAGCGCTGCGGCGGGTGTATTCAGGAGCGGCCAAGGCAGTCATTTCCACGGATCCGGATTGCGGCTTGCTCGGATTCAATATTTTGGCATGCATTTTCGGGGTACTTTTCATGATCGCCGACTGCAGCCTGATCTTGGGGGTTCAAATGATGTTCTATGGACTCATCGCACTCGCAGCTGCGTACGCTCGCCTATCCAAACAGACGCCTCATCGACCCCAACATACAATACCCTCCGCCAAAAAACGTACACCAGACCCTCACGTGAAAACCCACACGAGTCGGCCGGGGCTTGGGAATTACGCCATCGAATTAATGCTGACTGCCAGCCTTTTCTCCAATAGTCCTTGAAATTGAGAATCTGGATTTCGAAACCTCGATAGCTTAAGTTCGCAATCGCAATTACCGCTCCGATCCACAATACGAAATATAGCGGCCGAACAATTCCCGGTGTTCTTTATATCCAGTTGCTGCAAGAAGTAATTTCCGAGAAGCAGCATGCGTAGATGATAGACATAAACTCCGTAAGATATTTTGCCCATCCATACTATCGGCTTGTTCTCCACGATCCATGTAGGACCAACTCGCTTAAGAGCACAGTAATTCCTAACATGGACCAGACGCAAGTAGCCACCCCTTACGTGTGGCATCGTCCAGGATGACCAGACATCTGATCATTCGACCCGAGGACCAGAATACCCGCTGGCGCGGCCAGGACGGATCAGCAGCTCGCCGGCCTGAAGCAGCTTCAAATGGATCATGGCGACACCGTAGCGCCATAGGTGGATCGCCGCGCCCGGGCAAAGGCGCAAATTCGAACGGCAACGTTGCGATCTTTCCGCCATGGCGGTAATCGTAGCCCGCATGCAGTCATATCCACCACCAGAAGGCCGCACCGTTCGGCGATAGACCCCTTCGATTTGCAACCACCGCACCAGCCCGACGACCGCTTGGGCGGCAACAACAAATTCGTAAGCGCTTCACGCGTCAGCTAGTTCTCCAGCTTCAACTCCACGAGCAACCTTCAGCCGCACGTTCTTCGCTTCCAGGGTCTTCAGTCGCTTCGCATCCGACACATCCATGGCGCCGTACTTGCCCCGCCACAGATAAAAGCTCGCGTCCGAAAAGCCGTCCTTGCGACACAGCTCTTTGACCGGCAAGTCCTTGTCAGGCTCCTTCAAGAATCCAATGATCTGTTCTGTTATTCCGTAAATCGCTTCTTCACGTCCAACCTCCTCGCCGGGGGTTTGACTCTAAACCGAAGTGCTACTCAAAACAGGGAGGACGTCGCTCCGATCCAGCCCGGCGCAAGATACCCATAGTGAAGGAGAATCACCATTGATATCGCCACTCCCCGGATGCCATCTAGTGACTTTGATCTACTGGCTTTTGTCGGATCGTTCATTGATCGCCACACGTTCCCAAATTGTTGGTTGTTGACCCGGTGACATTGAGCCGTGATGAACCTACGTGGCTCGAATTGCTGATCGCGGCATTCTATGCATGGTACGCTCCGACAAGTCGGGATTCGGCAGTGCAACTTGACTCTTTTTACTAATGTGCTCTTGATCACAGTGCCGTACACGCGCAATGTAGCAGATCAGCGACATCAGGCTAATCGCCGGATGCCACAGATTATGTATGGTGCGGCAGTCGATTCGTGCAGAGATAATGCGTATGGATAATCCGTCAAGAGAACGGCGCAAGAACGCATGCAAGCATTGAAGCTCAAGTGGTATTTGCCGCCGCTGTTTATGGCTGCCGGCGCGTTGTCCGGGTGCGGCTCTGGCGCAAGCGTGACCACTCAGAGCATTCCCGGTGAAGCGAGCCCCACAGTTGCCTTGTCACCCAGTCCCACGACCGTCGCTCAGGGTCAATCGGCAATGCTGGCCTGGAGTTCAACGAATGCCACGGAGTGCACGGCCTCGGGAGCCTGGAGTGGATCGCTGGCAACGAGCGGTTCGCAATCGACTGGACCCTTGAACAATACAGCCAACTACGTTTTGACGTGCACCGGAACCGGCGGTAGTGCCAGCCAATCAGCCACCGTGACCGTCACCGCTTCGTCGTCGCAACCCACTGTCTCGATCAGCGCCAGCCCAACCAGTGTTACGAGCGGCGCCGGCGCCACGTTGACATGGTCGTCGACCGGTGCCACGGCCTGCACGGCCTCGGGAGATTGGAGCGGAAGCGAGCCCGTGAGCGGCACGCATAGTACGGGCGCCTTATCCTCGACCTCGACCTATACGTTGACCTGTACCGGAGCCGGGGGCAGCGCAAGCCAGTCGGCGACCGTCACCGTCGGCAACGGCACTCCTCCTCCGCCGCCGACGGGCCAGTCCTGCACTGGGTCGAGCGGGTCGCTCACGCTGAAGGTGACCGCAATACGCGATACCGGCATTTCCCCATTCCTGGTGTTCTTCGACGCTACCGGCACGACGGATAGCTCAATCAAGGGCAACGTTACGTCGTTCCAGGACGTAACGTACACCTGGGATTTCGGTGACAGCGGCGCTTCCGGGACAGAGACTTGGGCGTATGGTGCCCATCCCGGGCACAACACCCGCAACACTGCCACCGGCGGAGTCGCGGCGCATTTGTACGTGACACCAGGCGTCGACACCGTCTACACAATGACCGTGACGGCCCGCAATGGAACGAATACGGCGAGTTGCCAGTTGGGAATAACGGCCTATGATCCGGCGGGAGCGCACGGGTTTGCGGGGATAAAAACTACATGCGTTTCGGCCTCCGGCACACCGACGCCGGGTGCCGCAGGCTGCCCGGCCGGTGCGACCGCCTTGAAGTCGTCGAGCTTCAACACCGCGCTCGGTTCAACTTACATGGGCAGCGGCAAGCGCGTGCTGTTCAAATGCGGCGACACGTTCACGGGCGATAATGCCAACTTGGGCGGAACCAAATGGAGCGTCGGGGCATACGGCGGCTGCGAGGGCACACAGACGAATCGTCCCATCCTGCGCGATTCCGGTACTTCCGGGGAACTCCTGGTCGCAACGACCGCCGGAGACGGACGAATTGCCGACTTGGATCTCGAAGGCAATGGCACCGCCGCTTATGCGGTGAGCACCCTAGGAAGTTCTACCCGGATTCCCTATCAAATCACGCTGTCCAACCTCTACTCGAACGGCAACAACAGCAGCTATTCCTGGTCACAAGGAGCGCAATGGGCTGTTGTGGACAGTGTGATGACGGGCATGCGCACCAGCATCGGGACGTTTGCCAATTTCAACGAGAACAACCCGGCCACCTGGAGCGGCAACATCTATAACAATGTCGATTATCAAGCGCTCCTCGGCAGCAGTTTCAACGGAGCCGGCGGCACCAACGATGGTTCAGGACAGGAAACTGTTCGAATCTCGGCATGCAGAATGTGTGTAATCGAAAACAACACGTTCGAGAACGCCAATAACATCGGTGCGGTGCTAAAGCTTCACAACGGCAACACCAACAACAGCATAGCGACGTGGACCGGCGTCTACACCGAGCTTCTGGAGATATCCGACAATTGGTTCGGCGGCACCGCGGGCGCGCAGTACATGGAGAACGCACCGCAGAACGGCGGCCTCGATGAGCGGTTGCGCAACATCGTGGTTGAGCGCAATTTGTTTTCCGGGAGCACCGGCGCCCAAGGGGGTCGGCAGCTCCTGGTATCGGCGGTCAACGAAACCGTGCGCGACAACGTATTTTACATGACGGGCAACTCCTCAAAATATCCGGCCTACGGCGTCCAAGTCGCGCAGCGCGGAGTCGAGCCGGTTCCGAGCGGAGTCGAGGTCTACAACAACACCTGCTATGCACCGAGTGCATCCAACGGCGAGGCGTGCGTAGGATTTGACGGCCTGAGTTTTCGGGCTCCGCCGACCGGCAGCTTTGCCGAGAACAACCTGTTTTACGTTCCCGTCGGCGGTCACTCCACTGTCGTCAACATGGGCAGCGGGAACACGATTGCCGACAACACCGCATCGCCGACCAGCAATCCTACCTTCACCAACGGCAGTGGACAATTCAACGTCATATCGGACTTCAAGCCGACGGCCAATTATTCGGGAGGCGTGAGCGTCCCCGTGTGGGCAGACGCGCTCGGCGTGGTGTGGTCGCCAACTTGGGATCTCGGAGCGGTGCACCATTAGCGGTGATAGCAATCTGAAATCGATGGTTGAAATAGCATTCCTCGACGCCTGATGGCACTCTCAGCGGTTGTATGACAGTACCCTCTCGATCATCGCACCCAAGTACGCGGTCGCCGGATTCAGCGCGTTTTCCACTTTTGGTGTGCCTGTGGGTTGCAGTATTGTCGGCGTGCGATACGGACCCCGGATCGACAATATCAAGCAGTCCCACTGTCGCAGGCAGCGCCATCGTAAGCGCGCCAACCCTTGGCGACAGTACGTCTGTCAATTCAGCCTCGTCCGACGAAGTCGAATGCGCGTCATCCGGCATTGCGAAGGGTGCTCTCACGCTGAAGGCGGCAGCGATTCGCCTTTCCGGCATTTCGCCGCTATTGGTTTTCTTTGACGCCACCGGTACAACCGATTCATCCATCGGTGGAGGCGCCTCGACCTTTCAGGATGTGCACTACACCTGGAACTTCGGTGATTTCGGCGCTTCAGGAAAAGGCACCTGGATGTATGGAGCCAATCCTGGCAAGAACAGCAGGAATGCGGCAACCGGCGGCGTGGCGGCACATTTGTACGTCACATCGGGCGTAGACATGGTCTACACGGCGACCGTGACCGCATATGACGGCAAGAATAAGGCGAGCTGTCATCTCAGTGTCACAGTTTATGATCCATCGGGAGCAAAGGGCTTTCCCGGCACGCGGACAACCTGCGTTGCCTCCTCGGGGAAACCGACGCCCGGCAGCGGCGGTTGCCCGATTGGCGCACGAGGCTTACACGCGGCGACGTTCACTGAGGCGCTCAGCTCGTCGATCCTTGGCAACCGAAAGCGCGTTCTATTCAAGTGCGGTGATACCTTTACCGGCGATGGGGCAACCTTGAGCGGAACCAGTTGGAGCGTGGGCGCCTATGGCGGTTGCGAGGGTTCCCGGGAAAATCGTCCCGTGCTTCGCGATTCGGGAACGAGCGGACAGATCATCATTGCAATCGATGCCGGTGACGGAAGAATTGCCGACCTGGACCTTGAGGGAAATGGCACGGCAGCCTGGGCGATCGGGACGCCGGGGAGCATCACGCGTATTCCATATCAGGTCACGCTTTACAACCTCCTCTCCAACGGAAACGACAGCAGCTATTCCTGGTCTCAGGGTGCTCAGTGGGCCATTGTCGACAGCGTAATGACGGGCATGCGAACCAGCATCGGGGCGTTCGTAAACTATAACGAGAATAATCCCGCCACTTGGCGCGGCAACGTCTACAACAATTTGGATTACGAGGCATTGCTTGGAAATAAATTCGATGGCGCGGGAGGTACCCGCGGGAACTTCGGTCAAGAGACGGTGCGAATTTCCGCGTGCCGGATGTGCGCGATTGAAAACAACACGATCGAGAACGCGAATAACATTGGAGCAACCTTAAAACTCCATAGCGGAAACACCAACAACAGTTCTGAAAAGTGGACTGGTGTCTACACCGAGTTTGTGGAGATATCCGACAATTGGTTCGGAGGTACTTCGGGCGCGCAGTACGTGGAGACTGCGCCGCAGAACGGCGGTCTTGACGAGCGGCTGCGCAACATCGTGGTTGAGCGCAACCTATTCTCCGGTAGCACCGGAGCGGAAGGCGGCCGGCAGCTGATGGTGTCGGCGGCTAATGAAACCGTGCGCGACAATGTGTTCTACATGCCGGGTACCCCCGCCAAGTACGCAATCTTGGGTGTCCAAGTCGCGGCCCGAGGGGTTGAACCGGTTCCGAGCAGCATCGAGGTCTACAACAACACCTGTTACGCGCCTCCCGGCGGCTCGAATCAAATATGCGTCGGATTCGACACGATAGGCAGCATGCACTCACCCCCCATCCACAGCGATGCCAAGAACAATCTGTTCTACATCGCCGGCACTCATTCAACCGTCGATGACGCAGGTTCCAACAATACGGTTTCCAACAATACGGCGACCACGGGCGTCAATCCGGGCTTCACCAACGGCAGCGGATCCTTCAGCGCCATTTCCGACTTCAAACCAACCGCCAACTACTCCGGCGGCACCGTGTACCTGTCTGGTTCGACGCCCTCGGCGTGGCCTGGCCACCTACTTGGGATCTCGGAGCGCTGCATCACTGATCCTGCCTGGCAATCTCGCGTTCATGCAGCGGGTATCGATGACCGGAAAAGCGCGGCAAGTTTTGCGGCCTCGATGTCAACGGAATGCCGTTCAATAACCCTGCCGTATCCTGCATCTCCCATCTGCTGAATTTCCTCGTCCGATTTCGACAAGCAATCCTCGATGGCCGTCGCCAGTTCATCCAGCGATCCGGCCGGAAACAACCAGCCATTCTCACGCCCGACCACGAGTTCCGGAATGCCGGCCACGAAGGTGCTGAGCACGGGCCTGCGTAGCGCCATGGCCTCCATGATCACCACCGGCAACCCTTCCGCAAAGCTGGGCAAAACCAATGCGCGGGCCGCCAGGATTTCTTCACGCACGCGATCGCCGCTGATCCACCCTGTAATTCGCACGCTGTCGCCGAGTCCGTGACGGTCAACGGCCGATTCAATCTCGGCACGGATCGGTCCGTCGCCGGCAAGCACCAGATCGAACTGGATACCCTTCGCACGCAGCCGTGCCGCTGTCTCGACCAACAAGATCTGACCCTTTGCTTCACAAAGTCGACCGACACAGACGAGACGGCGCGGCTGGGGTGCGCTGGGCGCTGCCACCCGATGAAAAGAAGGTTCGATCCCGCAGCGCACAACCTGAACTTTCGGCCAATCTTCCGGCTTGCAACGTAGATACAATTGGCTTCGACCGTAAGAACTGATAGCGGCGACAAAGGCGGCCGAATGCACTTTCTCGGCAATCCCCATCGGGGACTCGAATTCTTCGGGCCCATGAGCTGTAAAGCTATAAGGAGGACCCCCGAGGCAGCGTGCATACATCGCCACCTCGGCGGAGTTGGTCCCGAAATGCGCGTGCAGCCGCGTCGAACCGGATTCTCGGAGCCAGGGCACGATACGGCAGGCCTCGGCCACACAGATTAGATGATGGAACAGTCGACAATCGGATCGACGGGTGATTCGAATGGCGAGCCACACGGCACGAATCCACTTCAGCAGGCGATACGAGCAAGGCGCGCAGAGTTGGCAGCGCAAGGCCCCACACACCTTGACGCAATACGTACCGGGTCTTCGCCTGCTCCTGCTGGTCTTCGATGTCCGGCGTCTTCTCAGACCACCCCCGAAGAGCGATTCGTTGGACGTCGAAACCCTGCCGCTCCAGCGCCAAGATCTCGCGGCGGATGAACGTATGGCTGACTTTCGGGTACTGGTTGATGAAATAAGCGATTTTCAAGATCGAATTCAACGTCGCCTGCGAGCCGGCATGGGATTATTGTCGAGTTACGTGCATCTGGATAGTCCAATATGAGAAGCTTATCCCATAGATCCCGTCAAAATGATTAATGCCAATGCACATACGGTGTCGTGTGTCACGAGCCGCAGCAGCAGTGCCGAACCCTTGTACTTCAAGTCGGGCGAGAATCATTTGTTCGCCTGGCTGCACCGGCCGACAACGTCCGTCGAGTCCAACTTCGGCATCGTCATTTGTAGCCCCTTTGGCTACGAATCGATCTGCGCCCATCGCAGCGTACGCGAGTTCGCTGAGGCAATCGCCGCCGATGGGATACCGGTGTTGCGGTTCGACTACCTCGGTGCTGGTGATTCCGCTGATATTGACGAGAATGCCAACCTCTTAAGCACCTGGACGCTTGACGCGGTCTCGGCCATCCAAGAGTTGCGTGACCGCACGGGCGTCGACCGGGTGTGTTTGCTGGGAATTCGGTTGGGCGCCTTGTTCGCCGCGCTGGCGGCCGCTGAATGCCGCACTGTCGATTCTTTGATCCTGGTCGGACCGGTGGTCAACGGCCGGCGATATGTCCGCGATTTACGCATGACACAGCTGGCGGGCGACGCACTCTCTGGATCTTCGAGTTCCGACAACGAAACCGAAGCGACGCAAGGGGGCCCGAGAGGGCTCGAGGCCGGCGGTTTCTCGTTGTCCGCTGCCACTGTGCAATCGCTCGCCCAGGTGGATCTGCAAAAGACGGCCTCACCGCCAGTTCGGTCGATTCTCATCCTCGACAACGACAAACTGCCATCCGCCGGACGTTGGGCTGATTCGCTTGCCGGCTCCGGAATTGCCCTGGAGTACAAGATCCTGCCGGGTCTCATTGAAATGGCGATGACGGCTCCGCAATTTGCGACCGTGCCTCGGGCCATGATCGATGCCACCCGGCAGTGGCTATCCTCGACCGCCAAACCGGCCGAAATCGATAGGCCGCGAGTTACCCAAGAATCTTCGCCGGCGCCGGTCTTGCCGCTGACGGGGGATCAAGACTCCTTCTCAACCTCGATCACCGAACGGCCGGTATGCATACCGGGCGGGGCCACTTTGTTCGGAGTAGTCACTGAACCGCGTTCGGATGAAAAGCGTCATCGCGCGGTCATTTTGCTGAACCCGGGCGCCGACTTTCATATCGGTGCCAGCCGCATGTACGTGTCGCTGGCGCGGCGATGGGCGCGTTGCGGGTATTACGTGCTGAGACTGGATCTCGCGGGTATCGGCGACAGTGCCACGCGGTCCGGCAATGCCGATGATGAAGTATTTCCGGGCGAAGCCGTCGAGGACATTCGCAGGGCAGTCGAGTTCATCCGGTTGCGGTATTCCATCGTCGATATGACATTGGCGGGACTTTGTTCCGGCGCTTATCACGCGCTGCGTGCCGCCGCCGACGGCGCTGACGTCAATCGCATCCTCATGGTCAATCCGCAGAATTACTTCTGGAAAAAAGGCATGACTCTCGAGCAGATACAACTGGCCGAGGTCGTTCACAATCCCGGTTTGTATCGGCAGCGCATATTTTCACTGAAGGCCTGGCGCAGGATATTCACCGGCCAGGCCGATATCACACGCATCGGGGCTATTTACTTTCAGCGTCTGCGTCTCGCCGGTGAGGCCGTCTTGCGGGATTCTGCGCACCGTCTTCGCGTCCACTTGCCGTTCGATCTCGGATGGGACTTGGAGAAGATCGTCGCAAAGGGTATTCGCATCTCGTTCGTCTTCGCGCGCGGCGAGCCGGGCATCGCACTATTGAAGCTGCAAGCGGGTTCGACCCTTTCGCGGCTCGGAGACCGCTGCCGGGTGCGCATCCTCGACGCCGGCGACCATATTTTTAGCCGGCGTGAACCCCGCTCGATCATGGAAAATGTATTGAGCGAGGAACTATTTGCGCGCGCCGACGAGGCAGCTCGAGGCGGACGCGCCCGCCCATCGCAGGCGCTCCAGGGAGCCTCAGCGAAGTGACGCCTAAACCGTTTTGAGGCGCGGAAAATAGGATTTTAACGGTGCAATGGAGCGATTCCGCCGCAACAACACGCTGTGAGCCAGCAGATCGCGAATGTAGTGGGGCGTACCGGGACGGCGCAGCAACTTGCGCTTCAGCAACCCCAACAGGCCGGAAGCAACGGCTGCGATATCTATGAGAGCGGCAGCTCCTTTGCCATGAGTCATCGCGAAATACCGGGTCCGGGAGTCGAACCAGTATCCCGGTAGTCGGCGGCTGAAGCGTGTCGCCTCGTCGACATTCGTGCTCTTGCCGATCATGTGCATGACGCGGCTTTCCGGCACGTACCAGGTCGTAAAACCTGCCAGGCGGGCCCGGTGACAAAATTCAGTCTCCTCGAAGTATAGAAAGAAGTGCTCATCGAGGCAGCCGACGGCAGCAAGTACGGCTGGGCGAATCATCATCGAGGCTCCGGAGATCCAATCAGTGGGCTGCTCGATTGAGTCCATCGATCTGGCAACGATCCACCGCGACAGGCAACGCGTCACGAGGCCTACCTGAATTCCATGCTCGATTTCGCTCATCAGCGTTGGAAACCGGAACGCGAAGGGCCATTCCTTGCCGTCCTCGGTTTCAAAGCTGCTGCCTGCAATGCCGATCTTCGGATGGCCCTCCAGGAATCCGACCAGTGCGGCGATGGCACGAGGGCGCACCTGAGTATCGGGATTCAGCAAATAGATGTAATTCGGGCATCCCGATTCGAAGGCGCGGCGAATCCCCAGATTGTTACCGTAGGCAAAGCCGCCGTTGCGGGGCGCGAGCATCAGGGTTACCCAGGATGACCAG
Source organism: uncultured Gammaproteobacteria bacterium (assembly GCA_963811115.1). Taxonomy (GTDB): domain Bacteria; phylum Pseudomonadota; class Gammaproteobacteria; order Steroidobacterales; family Steroidobacteraceae; genus Bog-1198. Next base: position 300,190 of record CAWEQB010000010.1, on the reverse strand, counting down.
CCACATCGCTGCATGGCCTCTTGTATTTGCGGAAGATCCCCCGACGCATTGTCGACGACGATGACCCGGATTTTTAGATTCTGCGTTTCTTTTTCCGAATCAATGGATGCCAAACACGCAATTGTGAGTTCTGCCGACTTGTAGGTCACGATGACAACCGCGATTTCGATGCCATTCATCCCGTTCTTCCTTCGATCCTGCAAAATAACTTCCACGTCACCGACATTAGCGGCTAAGATTTCTCAAGCATAAACCCAGGCACATCCCGCGGCCCCTTTCGACGATTATAGTGTGCCTGGATCGGATGGTCCCGTAGCCTATCGAAATCGCCTGATGGGTCGGGCATCGCAACTAATCGAGCACAAGGGCCAATCGGGAACTTAAGACCATGCAATTCATGGTGCAAGACCCTATACTCAAATCTTAGTTATTCAGCAGGGGCCCGTCCATGTCGCTCAGATCTACAATTGCAGCACAATTCGAGCAAGTTGCGGTGGAGCAGAAGCGCAAGCTCGCGCGTCTCTCAGATGACTTGAAGCTGCTGGAGTCGGGCCTTGATTCTCTCAGCTTTGCGCTCATCGTTGCCCGCCTCGAAGATGCCGTCGGATTCGATCCCTTCGATTCCGATCAGGAAATGAAATTTCCGGTTACCTTCGGCGATTTCGTTCGGCTTTACGAAAATCATTCGAAATAGGCGCACGTCCCTCTCCCGCCACTGTCTGATTGCCTCTTGCGGCGTATTGCATTTCCGCGGGAGCCGCGGCGGCTGAAAGTCCGAACTGGAATGCATCGCCGGCCGATCTGTCGTTTCTAAATGCGTCTGAAATGCCGGCCGGAAGACACGGCTTCCTCAGAGTCCGCGGAGAAGCGCTGATATTTGAGGATGGTTCGGTCGCTCGGTTTTGGGGAACCAATCTCACGGCCAATACGCTTTTTGGCACCTCGACAAGCGCCGTCAGGACCCAAGCCCACCGGCTGTCCGAACTCGGTTTCAATCTTGTGCGCATCCATCACCAGGATTCGGAGTGGGTCGATCCGAACATTTTTGGCGATCGGAATGTCCGCGATACCCGGTCCCTGGATCCGGCCATGCTCGCCAAGCTGGATTGGTGGATCAAGTGTCTGAAGGACGAAGGCATCTACGTCTGGCTCGACTTGCACGTCGGGCGTCGTGTGAAGGCGGCCGACGGGGTGGATGGCTTCGCGGAAATCAGCCAAGGCAGTCCGACCGCGAGTTTGACCGGTTACAACTACGTCAACTCGAGCATCCAAGCAATCATGAGGCAATTCGATGAAGCGTATCTGAACCATCAAAATCGCTTCACCGGACTGCGCTACAGGGAAGATCCGGCGATTGCTGCCCTGCTCATAACGAACGAAAATGACCTAACGAACCACTTTGGCAATGCGCTGCTGCCGAATCAGCACGTACCCCAACATACGGCAATTTACTTGCGGGAAGCCGAGAGCTTTGCCGCGAAATATGCCCTGCCGAAAGACAGGGTGTGGCGCTCGTGGGAGGATGGCCCTGCCAAATTGTTTCTGAACGATCTCGAACGGCGCTTCGATATCGACATGATTGCCTACCTGCGCAAGCTGGGGGTCAAGTCACCCATCGTCACCACCAGTACCTGGGGAATGAATCCTTTGAGTTCGCTTCCCGCTCTGACTACCGGCGATGTCGTGGATGCGCACTCATACGCAGGCGCCGGAGAGTTGGGAAAGAACCCGCTCGTGAACGCAACCCTCGTGCATTGGATCGCCGCTGCACAGGTCGTCGGCAAACCACTCACCGTGACGGAATGGGGTGTCGATGATCATGGCTCCCTGGCTTCTGATCGCCAAGATATCCCGCTCTACATCGCGGCCTCGGCATCACTGCAAAGCTGGAATGCGGTAATGCTCTATGCGTATTCGTACGAACCGCTCGGCGACAGCGCCGGCACTCCTTCGCCCTATCAGGCGTACAACGATCCGGCCTTGATGGCGAGCCTTCCGGCAGCGGCATTGCTTTATCGGCAGGGTCACGTCAAGGCGGCAAACACGACCTACGTGTTTGCACCCACGAAGGAAATGCTCTTTGACCGGGCGATCTCTCCCGCCAACTCTGTCGCCCTTCGCACCGCATCCGAGCGCGGCAAGCTGGAAATTGCCATTCCAAAGGTACCGGAGTTGCCCTGGCTCGAGAAGAGCGTGATTCCGTCCGGAGCGACGGTGATCCAAGATCCGGGACAAAGCCTGATTCCGATGAATGCTTCGGAAATAGTCTCTGATACGGGCGAACTGACACGTAACTGGAGCCACGAGACGTACATCATCAACACGCCTCGAACTCAGGCGGCGATCGGTAAAATTGGAGGCAACACGATCTCGCTCGCCGAAATTGAGATACGCATTGTCGCCCGCGATGCGGCTATCGCCGTTCAAAGCCTGGATGGAAATCCAATACGTCGATCCCATCGCATCGTGATTTCCGCGGACGCGGGTTCCATGCCCTCAGCCGGCAATTCGTTGCCCTTTTTGTCGGAGCCCATCGAGGGGCGCATTCTGGTGAGAGCACCGCCTGGATTGACTTTGGGCGCCTGGGATGCGGGGGCTGGGAAGCTTCGTTCGGTCACGGTGTCCTACAAGGAAGGTCGCTACGTTCTCACTATCGACCGTGCCCGGAATTCCTGGCTGTTGCTCCGCAGCAAATCATCGGACGTTCCTCATCGTTTCCAGAAATCGACCCATTAAACCATCGTAACCCATTGTTTTATTGAATAAACCGCGTGTGGTGCCGCGTGTTCCCGGCCGCAAAGGATTCATTACCCCAACTTATGGCTGAAACTTTCGCTGGCTAATCTGGGCACTTTTCTGTACATAGCTAGCGCGGATGTCGCCAAACCGAGACACAGTACTCAATTTTCGAGTGCGATGACGGATAAGCTTTCGCGGTAGCGAGGTCTGCCCAAAACGCTAAAGAACGCTGGAAGCCGGGTTTTTCAATACATGGCCAATGTCTTAGACATCGACGACTACGATTTGCGCGAGGCGCGCGCCATTGTCACGGCATTCGGCACCGAGCGCTTCGGCTACATAGTCACACCCAACGTCGACCATGTCATTCGCCACTACAACGATCCTGAGTTTCGCGCGGTGTACGCGAGCGCCGCCTATGTATTCCTGGACAGTCATTTCCTCGCGAATGTCGTCGGTTTCTTCAAGCGGCGCCGCCATCGCGTGACCCCCGGCAGTGATTTGACGGCCGCGGTATTGTCCGGCGTGGTGAAGCCCAACGATGAGACGGTGCTGGTGGGGGCGAGCGCCGAGCAGGCTCAAGAGATCCGGCAACGATTCGGGCTCAAGGCCCTGCACCACATCAACCCGCCGATGAATTTCATTCGCGATGAGGCAGCGGTCGAATCCTGCCTGCAGGCGATCGAGGCTTGTAGCCCGTTCCGATTCTGCTTGTTGGCCGTGGGTACCCCTCAGCAAGAACTCATTGCGCTGAAACTCAAGGAGCGCGGCATCGCCCGCGGCCTCACCTTGTGTGTCGGCGCCTCCATCAATTTCATTACCGGCGCGGAAAAGCGTGCGCCGCACTGGATACAGAAGGCCGGGTTTGAATGGCTGTTTCGTCTGGTTCGAAGCCCGAAGAGATTGGCCAATCGCTACCTGGTGCGCGGCCCGCGGATATTTCTGCTGCTGCCGCGCGTCGAGCTGCGGCTGCGACGCCCGGTGACGGTCCCCTTTGCCAAGCCGAGCGCCCCAAAGACTCAGCCCATTGCCGCGATTACCGGCAGCCACAGCTAGCATATTCAGCCGCGAGTCCCTGGCAGTATCGCTAAAATCCCGGGTGTGACTCAGGCCTCAACCTCAGCGACAACAGATCCCAGATTTCACCCGGGACTGGTGCTTCGCCTCGCCTTCCTTGCTGCGCTTTTCTTCGCCGACAAGATATTTCTCAATGCCTTCGTTGACTTCGACCTTGCACAAGAAGCGCAGGGCCTGGGCGCCTTTGTCCGTGTCGCTCAACACTGGGGTTTTCGCTTTTTGGTGGCGCTGGGTGCCGCGGTCGCGGTGTTCGCTTATGTGCGCGGCTGGCAGAGCCTGCAAGCGGTCGCGGATGACATTCGGGCGGCGCCGATTCGCCTGCGCTGGCTGGTCGCTCACCTCGTGCTGGTCGGCGCTCTGGCGCCTCTGAGCTACGCCCTCTATCGTTATACCTCCACGGATCTCTCCGTCGCGGTTGTGGTGGTTCCATGGTGCGCCATCGGGGTCGCCGCCGGACTCGCTGCCCTCATGGCCATGGCGCCGCTGCCGCTGTGGCGTGCTCTGGTGCAGTGCGCTCGGCATCATCAGCCAGTACGCCGTGATCGCGGCCTTGGCCGGCACCAGTCTCATGCAATTGACGCAATCACTGTGGTCTCCCACCGCGGCGCTCACTTTCGATCTCGTTCGCCGCTTGCTGGTGCCGCTGGTGCCGACCCTGGCGGCCGACCCGGTCGCCATGGTGCTCAGCACCGGCCGCTTTGCCGTGCAGATCGCGGATGTGTGTTCGGGCCTCGAAGGTGTGGGCCTGACGTTGGCTTTCTCCGTGGCGTGGTTGCTGTATTTTCGCCGGGAATACATTTTCCCCCGCGCCCTTCTGCTCATCCCCGCGGGCGTCGTTGCAATTTTCGGACTCAACGTACTGCGCATTGCCGCGTTGATATTGATCGGCGATGCCGGCTTCTCCGAGGTCGCGGTATACGGGTTTCACTCCCAAGCCGGCTGGCTCGCCTTCATCCTGGTCGCCTGCGGCATGGTGCTGTTGAGCCGGCGCAGCACCTGGCTGAATCGCGCGGCAATCCCCGCAGATACCCCCGGGATGCACAATCCGACCGCCGCGTACCTCATGCCGTTGTTGGCGGTCCTGGCGGCCGGCGCCGTATCGCGCGCATTCTCGAGCAACTTCGAGTTCTTCTATGTGCTGCGCGTGATCTTGGGATTGCTCATGCTCATCCGGTACCGCGACAAGCTCTTGACCATTGATTGGAGCTTCAGTTGGCGCGGACCCGCCGTGGGTGCGGCGATCTTTCTGGTCTGGATCGTGGCTGCATTTGTTCTGGAGTCGGAACGCGCCATGCCCGACAAGCTCGCGGCAATGCCGGCTGCGCTGCGCGTATCATGGATCTTGAGCCGCATGGCGGGTGCGATCCTCATCGTGCCCATCGCCGAAGAACTCGCCTATCGCGGTTTTCTGATGCGCCGATTGGTCAAGGCGGACTTCGAGTCTATTTCCTTCAATTCAGTGGGCTGGCCGGCTCTTAGGTGTCTCGGCCATTGTGTTTGGTGCCGCGCATGGGGCGTTTTGGGTGCCCGGCATCATTGCTGGCCTCGCCTACGGCCTGATTCTCATGCGCCGCGGCCGCATGGGCGAGGCGATCGCGGCTCACGCCACGACCAATGCGTTGATTGCCGCCAGTGTGCTGGCCGGGAATCAATGGCAGCTGTGGTGAACGCCCGCGATCGATATTACATATTCCGTTTCAAGCTCGGACTTACGTCACGCAATTAGGCAGGTCGAAGTGTTGCCATTCGGCGACGGTCCCGATACCATTTTCTCGCCGAATTTCATCGCGTATTGAACAAAGGACTAGACAGTGCTTCGAAAAATCAGCTTAGCGCTCGTAATGATGACCATGGCAGGCGTCGCGTCGGCGTCCGGCGGAACTAGCAAATGCTATACGTTTTGGTTCATTACCATTTGCCCGCCCTCCACCAATCCTGGACCCGTGAAGGCTCCCGAGATCGATCCGGCCTCGGCATTAGCCGGCCTGACCCTGCTGGCGGGTGGCTTGGCCGTGCTGCGCGGCCGCCGCCGAGTTACTTCAAAAGAATAATCCAGCAGCTTTGAAACCTTATCGACCTAGGCGTACCTGCGCCTAGGTCATTGTTCTTGCGGGCTGTCCTGGCGCGGCGGCGGCCGATAACCCACTGTCAACAACACCCGATTTTCTCCGTAACCCGCGTTCGGCTCAGACGCGCTTCGGGAGCTGTGCTCCGCCCGCAATCGCACTTCGAGACCGCGTCCATGGCGCCAGGTCAATCCGGCGGCAATCCATCCCTCTCGGTACTCGGAGCTGCCGCCTGCCACCGTTACGACGGCATGCGAATAGTCCGTCCGGTAGTAGCGGCCGAGGAGTTCGGCAGTGAATGCACGCGATAGCTGGCGCTGAAACCTCAGCTCCACGCCGCCGCGGGTATTGTCGAGCGATGGCTCCTGGTGGTAGCTGTCCTTCTCCCAGCGAGCGCTGACTCCCAGGGTGGTGCGATTGCGCACGTATTGCCAGCCGAGCGAAGCGAAGTCGGCGGTGTAGTTATTTGAACTCTGCGCCGCCGGTGCCGTTCCGACCGCGCCGGTGGCGCCGCTTTGCAAATTGCTGAAGCTGGTGCTGGCGTCCGTGAGGCTGTGACCCGCCGTGAATGTGAGCTTGGCGGCGGCGGAAATCTTGCGTGACAAGTCGACTTTCGCAAGGCCGCCGGAGGTTGACGAGCCGTTCTGTGTGATGCGGGTTCCACCGAGATCCGCCGACAGCTCGGTGCGGGCCCCCTGGATCGAGTAGCGCACGAAACCATTGGTGCGATCGAAATCGGTATTGACGACGGTGTTTTCGAATTGCACGCGTTCGGTATCGGCGTTCAGCGAGACGCTGGAGCGGGATGAGAGCTCCAGTCCCCAGGCCAGGTTCCCGAACCAGCGGTTGCTGTTATAGGGACTGGTGGCGTACGTCGTCCGGGCGTAGCGCGCACCCAGGTTGAGGAAGCTGGTGCCCCCCAGGCGAAAGTTCACATCCGGACCCGTGCTCAGATAGTTGACGTTCTCGAGATTGGTGGGTGTGGTCGGCGTGAAAGGATCGAGCGCTGCCTGGCCGAAATCATCCTGCAGCACCCAGATCAGGCGCTCCGGGATGATGGCGAAATGCGCCAGCCCATCGAAGCGCCCGATCAACTGGCTGCCATAGGCGTTTTGCAGGTAATCGAGGTACGAGAAATCACCCTTGGCGTCCAGGTCGAGGAGCCGGCTCTGCTTCTTCACGTCAAAATCGACATCCGCAACCGCAATGGTTTGGCTGACTTTGTTGGACGAAGCAAGGGTCACGTTGTCGGTTTCGGCAACCCCCGCGTCCACCCCATAGCTCAGTGTTTCTGCTTTGGCGGCAGAGCCCAGGGCGAGGAACAAGGCAATTGCGATCGGTGTGCGCCGGGTGCCGGATCTAAGACTCATCAGTCTCCATCCCGTTGGCCTTGTTCGCTCCGTTGGCGCCGTACGACGCATATGACCCGTAGCCGTAGTAGCTCTCGCCCCCCGCCACCGCGACTTGATTGAGGATGATGCCGCCCGCCTGTTGCGGATCGAACAGTCCAACGGCGTCTTGCACCGCATGCCTTGCCGTGTACCCGGCGCGCACCACCAGCACCACCTGGCCTGCAATCTTCACCAAGGTGCGGCCTTCGTTGGTGATCAGGAGCGGCGGCGAATCCAGCAGCAACAGGCGGCGCGGATTGCGCGCGAACAGGCTGGCCACGATTTGCCGCATGCGATTGCTGCTCAAGAGTTCCGCGGTCGCCTCGGAGCGCTTTCCCGCCGGCAGGATGGACAAGCCGCGCACATTGGTTTGCACCACCAGCGACTCGATGTCCACGGATTCATTCACCAACGCATCGAGCAGGCCGTCTTCATCCCTCAGCCCCACGATGTCGCTGACATGGCGCTTGGCCACATCGCAATCGACCAGCAGCACCGAGATATCCCGCTCCAATGCCATGCTGAGGGCGAGATTGATGCTGGTGAAGGTCTTGCCGTCGCCGGGCAACGCGCTCGTGACCATGATCACCCGCGGATCGCCCGCCGCGAGATCGCCTGACAAGGCTTTATCAATCAGCGGCCGCTTGATGCGCCGGAAGTGCTCGGCGAACTGCCGATCCTTCCCCTCTTCGGGCAGATAGCCGCCGGCGCGCATCGCCACGGTATCGAGGGTCATGCGTTTCGCGACTCGCGGCGCGTCCGCCGGCGGCTCGAGGATCGGCACCACCGGCGCAACGGGCTTCGCTGCCGTATCCACCTTGCGCTTGGCGGCGCCGGCCTGATTTTTCATCCGCGCGATTGCCTGTTCGACCAAGCTCATGTCTTCACCAGCGCGCGTATGGCATGCAGGGTCAATCTAACCCCGGTCCAGTTCAAGACCAGCACTCCCGCGAAAGCCACCAGCAAACACGCGGTCGCGGCCGAAAATCGCCACATGTGACGGCGAAAGTCCCGCCGCTCCCGGGTGGGGAAGGCCACGCTCACCACCCCGAGCACGGGGTACGGGGTGAGCTCATTGACGGTGCGCACCGAACTCACGATGGGCATCAGCATATTCATGAGGTACGCGACCCCCGCAGCGACTCCCAGAGCGCCCAGCAAGATGGCGCCCAGCATGGCCGTGCGCTTCGGCGACACCGGCGCCACGGGCGCGGTCGGCGGCAGCACCACCTCGAATCGCACCGATCCCGCGTTGTCCGCGCGCTCGCCCAGGCGCGCCTTCTGATAGCTCTCGAGCAATGCGGTGTACTGCGCCTTGTTGACGTCGTAGTCGCGGTTGAGCTGCTGAAATTCTGCTTCCACCTGCGGCGCGCTGTTGAGGCGGGCGCGCAGCTCCGCGACGGTGCCTTGATGCTGCGCCAGTTCGCGCCGCAAGGCGGCGATCTCGACGTCCTCCTTGTTGAGTTCGAGCTGAATATTTTGGTACACGGGATTGTTGCCGGCGCCGCTCGAGGCCACCGCGCTGGCATCGCCCCGGCGCAGGCTGTCGAGTTCTGCCGCGCGCCGCTGTTTGAGCTCATCGAGCGTCGCGCGAGCGGCGATCACGTCCGGATGCTTGTCGGTGTACTTGAGCAGCAGCTCATCGAGCTTGGCCTGCGCCTCCTGAATGCGGCTCAAGGTGTCGCTGCCGCCGCTCCCGGCTCGCCCGCCTACGGTGGGCGAGGAGGTGCCGGCCGCCGAGATCGCGTTGTCGCTGTGCAGCTGCTTGGCGAGCTCCTCGCGGCGGCTCATGGCGATGGACAGATTGGTCTCGGCCTTCTTGGCGGCATCCACTTCGTTCTGCAATTGCGTGAAGTAGCCGCCCTGCTCGCTCGGCATGAGGCCGACGTTTTTCTTCTTGAACGCCGCCAGACGATCCTCGGCGGTGCTCAAGCGCTGCTCATAGTCCTTGATCTGGGTTTCGAGAAACCGTTGCGCGTGCTCCGAGCCCTCGCGTTTCCCGCCGAGGGTCTGCTCGACGAAGGTGGTCAGCAGCGATTCGACCACACGCAGGGAGCGCTCGCGGGTGAAGTCCATGTAGTGAAAACTGTAGATGGTTCCCGCGGTGCTGCGCTCATCGCCCTGATTGCCGGCGCTGAACACCGTGATGGCGATACGGTCGCTCAATCGATCCAGGATTCGGGCGCGCGCGCGCTCGTCCGTGACGGCCGGATCCAACACCCCCGTGTCCTTGGCAATCTTTTCGAGCTGCGGTCCTTCCGCCAGCGACTGGCGCACATAGTTGATCTGCGCATCGACGTTCTGGTCCGTGGTCAGTCCCTGCAGGGCCGGCTTCAGCGCCGTGCGGGTGTCGACGAAGACGCGCGCATAGGCCTCGTACTGGTCGGGAAGCGCGAACACCACCGCCCAACCAAGGAGCGCCACCACGAATGCGGCCGACAGTCCCCACCAACGGAATCGCCAGGCGCTGCGCACCTCGTCGATGACCCGATCCAGTTCCTGTTTCATGGGTGGAACGTCAACATCAGAATCGCGTTTCCGGCACTACCAGCACATCGCCGGGCTTGAGCGGCAGGTTCTGCTTCATGTCGCCATTATTGACCAGCGCGTCGAGCTTGACCTTGATTTCCGTCTGTTTGCCGTTCTCGGTGCGCACCAGGTGGGCACGGTTGCCGGCGGCGAACTGACGCCAACCCGCCCACGGCGAGCACGGCATCGAGCACCGTCATGCCGTCGCGAAACGGCAGAGACTGCGGCGTTTTGACCTGGCCGATGACCTTGATCTGGCTGTAGACGCTCATGGCGCCCATGACCACCACGTTCACCTTGGGCGATTTGACGTATTCCGACAGCGCCTTTTCGATGTCCCGCGCCAGTTGCGACGGGGTCTTGCCGACCGCCACCATGTCCTCCACCAGGGGAGTCGAGATCTTGCCGTCCGGGCGCACCGGAACGGTGACCGAGAGTTCCTCGTTCTGGAACACGAAGACATGCAGCGAGTCGCCGGGACCGATCAGGTAATTGGGGGACACCGCGGCCGGCGTCGGGGGTGGGGAGACCTCTTCGGCATTCGCGCCGGCATTCGCGCCGGCAGACGGCAGGATGCTCCCGAGCATCGCGAGCCCAATAGCCAAATATCGAAGGAACTCTCGCAATTTCAAAGGTTTGGCGCTGATCACGGGCCCCATCTTACCGCGGCACGAGCCGCTGCGCGTCTAAATTGTCAAATTTGCAGCCGGGGAGCACGGTAGCCGCCAATCCAATCATGGCGGCAAAGCTCATGCCGCGAACCACTGCGCAAAAATGCGGCCTGCGTCCTTTCTTAGGTACCATCCCCAAGGTGAGCGACGATCCCCCCAATGCAGCCGAGGAGCGGCCCCTGCCCAACAGCTACTGGGTGATTCCGCAGCGAGTCCTGGCCGGCGAATACCCGGGGGGAATCGACGATGCGTCGGCGCGAGCCCGGCTGCAACGGCTGCACCAGGCCGGCATCGATAGCTTTGTCGATCTCACCGAAGACGGTGAACTACCCCCCTACCGTCATTTGCTGCCCGCACACGCTGAATACTTCCGTTCCGCCATCGTCGACACCGGCGTGCCCAACAATGTCTCCCAGACCCAGGAGCTGCTCGCGGCCATTCGTGCATCGCTCGTGCGGGGGCGCGGGGTGTATGTGCACTGCCGCGCCGGAATCGGCCGCACCGGTCTCATCATCGGTTGTTTTCTGGCGGAACAAGAAAACAACGGCAAGACGGCCCTCAAGACCTTGAACCGCCTGTGGCGCCAAAGCGAACGTGCGGCAACCTGGCCCCAGGTCCCGCAGACCGCGGAACAGGCTGACTACATTCGGCGCTGGCCGAAACTCACAAAGTTAGGCTCCTAGCACGACCTCAGGCCGGGTTTGGCAGGAGCTCCGCGAGCGCGTACAGCGTCTTCTGCGGAAACCGCTCCGCGGGGTAGTATTTCGTGATGACCGTGACCGCTTGCGGATAGGAACGGATTTCCAGCAATCGCAATAGATAACGGACGTCGTCCTCATCGTGGAACTCCGCGCCGATCCGCATGGCCAGGCACTTCATTGCCAGCAGATACTCAGGCTGCGCCACCATGATTCGCAGGTGATCCAGTTCCAGGAACGGGGCGAAATCTCCTTGGGTGCTGAGGAAGCCTTTCACTGCGTCGTTCAGCCAATCCGACCGCACTTTTGCCCGGGCTGCCACTCGCGCAGCCGCTTCACGCACCTGAGTCGGCGGGCGAAAGACACCATCGACATCCTGCGTCGATGGTCGAGCGGCGTATGCCAGACACATGACGGCACCGCCGACCAGGAACAGCTCACCGTGGGTCCCCGTCCGGCGCAGTTCCTCGTTCAAGAGATCGAACAGCCTGCGAAGATCCGCCTGGGTGAGGGCCACGGCATCAAACCCGGGCGCCCAAGGACGCATCGATGAAGATATTGCGGGCCCTGAAGGGCGGCGGCGAATGAGTCAGCAGATGCAGCCGCAAGCTCTGTAGCTCCGATCCGAACGCTGGATCGGCAAGCGACTCGATGGAACGCGTCCATCCGGGGGGTGCGACCCCGTGCTTGGCGCAGGCGTACTCGACCATGGCTGCCAGGTAGTTGGCGAGAAAGGGAGTTAGCCCCGCCGGCAGCGGCGACGCGACCGCCTCGCGAAGCTCACCGGCGGTGAAGGTCGAAAGCAAAGTGTTGATCTCGGCCAGCGCGAATCCAGGATGTGTCGCGCCCACACAGGCTGAAACACCCTCCCGAAATTCGGCCGCAGGAATCGACAACACCTGCGACAGCACATAGGCCGATAGATCCATTCCGGCTCGCGCGGCCGCACGCTGTATCGCGGATTTCTCATCGGCAGATACACGAATCTGCAGCTGCGACGTTTTGGGCGATTTCTGCATGGAGTGAGCATCGACGATCATTCGAGAGTTGTCAATACATATGTATTGACAACTCAATTCCGTTCGAGGACTTCCCTCTTTGTAAAATCCGCATCGCTACCCCGATACAGTGGTACCGTGCTCAGCTACTCCAGGAGACTCGCGTGAACCCATACAAGCCAAGCCCCGTCGCCGGGCGCCACTCCATACCGGTCGGCGATGATCCCATGATGGACTATCGGGCGCGACTGGTGCACCAGCAGGCCGAAGCCGCGGAACGCCGCCGCACCGACCTCGCGGAGCAATGCTCGCGCTTGAAGACTGCCGAGGAACGGATCCGCATTTGGGAACGTATCCACGAAGTCACTCTGCCGCGGGACTCGGAACACCGGCTGGTCGCCATCATTGCCGCCAATACCGGCCTGACCGATGGCGACGTTCGCGACGAGCAGCAGCGCCGCGCGACACTGCGCGCCGCGGTCTAAATCTCCTTAGGTACGCGCTAGATTTCCCAGGTCGAACCGACGCCGATGATGCCGGCGTCGCGCAAATGCGCGATGACCCGCGCCGCCGCTGCCTCCGGCGTCAATTGCGTGGTGTCCAGACGGATTTCCGGATTTTCCGGCGCCTCATACGGCGAATCGATGCCGGTAAAGTTCTTCAATTCCCCGCGTCGCGCCTTCTTGTAAAGCCCTTTGACGTCGCGCCGCTCCGCCTCGCGCAGCGGCGTGTCGACGAACACCTCGATGAACTCGCCGGCCTCGACCAGGCCGCGCGCCATGCGCCGCTCCGACCGGAACGGTGAAATGAAGGACACCATGACGATGAGTCCGGCGTCGACCATCAGGCGCGCCACTTCGGCGACACGTCGAATGTTCTCGACCCGATCCTGATCCGTGAATCCCAAATCCTTGTTGAGTCCATGCCGCACATTGTCGCCGTCGAGCAGATAGGTCTGCCGGCCGTCGGCATGCAATTGCTTCTCGACCAAATTCGCAATCGTCGATTTGCCGGCGCCCGACAGGCCGGTGAACCAGAGAATGCAGGGCTTCTGGTGGCTCAAGATGGCGCGCGACTGCTTGTTCACGTCGAGCGCCTGCCAGTGCACGTTCTGCGAACGGCGCAGCGCAAAGTGCAAAAGCCCCGCCCCCACGGTGTTGTGGGTCAGCCGGTCGATCAGGATGAAACCGCCGAGGACCCGGCTTTCGCGGTACGGCTCGAAGGCGATGGCGGTCGACAGTTCGAGCCCGACCACGCCGATGTCGTTGAGATCGAGCTTCTTCGCCGCCATGTGCTCCATGGTGTTCACGTTGACCCGATACTTGATCGGCGCCACCGTGGCGATCACGGTCTGGGTGGCGAGTTTCAGCAGATAGGCACGGCCCTGCAGCAGGGGATCGTCGTGCATCCAAATGATGGTGGCCTCGAACTGATTGGCCACCGCCGGCGGCGCGTCTGCAGCGGCCAGAACATCGCCGCGGCTCACGTCGATTTCATCGGCGAGAGTCAGGGTGACCGATTGGCCCGCCGCCGCTTCCGCCGTCTCGCCGTCGCCGGTGAGTACTCTCGCCACCGTGCTGCTGCGCCCCGAGGGCAGCACGCGCAACGCATCGCCGCGGCGCACGGCCCCGCTCGCGATCATTCCGGCAAAGCCGCGAAATTCCGGATTCGGCCGATTCACCCATTGCACCGGCATGCGAAACGGCGCGCCCTCGGCCGGGTCGGGTAGTGCGACGGTTTCCAGGTGCTCCAGGAGCGCGGGACCTAAGTACCACGGCATCGCCAGGCTGCGGGTCGTGACATTGTCGCCGGCAACCGCGGATACGGGGATGCAGGTGATGGCGTCGAGCTTGATCTCAAGCGCGAATTCGCGGTACGCGCTGTCGATGACGTTGAACACCTGCTCCGAATAATCCACCAGATCCATCTTGTTCACCGCCAGCACGATGTGGCGTATGCCGAGCAGCGCCACGAGATAGCTATGCCGGCGCGTCTGCGTGAGCACGCCTTTGCGGGCATCGATCAATATCACGGCAAGATCGGCGGTCGAGGCGCCCGTCACCATGTTGCGCGTGTATTGCTCATGACCGGGCGTGTCGGCCACGATGAATTTTCGCTTCTCGGTGGTGAAGAACCGGTAGGCCACATCGATGGTGATGCCCTGCTCCCGTTCCGCGGCCAGCCCATCGACCAGCAGCGCGAAATCGAGCTCGCCGCCGCGGGTGCCCACTTTTTTCGAATCGTCCTCGAGCGTCGCGAAATGATCCTCGAAGATCATCTTCGATTCGTACAGCAGGCGTCCGATCAAGGAGGACTTGCCGTCATCCACCGATCCGCAGGTGATGAAGCGCAGCAACCCCTTGCGCTGGTGCCGCTCGAGATAGCGCTCGATGTCGCCCTCGCCCGGTTCCGCCCCCGCCGCCACTAGAAGTAACCCTCGTGCTTGCGCTTTTCCAACGAGGTCGCGCCGTCCTTGTCGACCCCGCGTCCCTCGCGCTCCGAGGTCTTCGTGGCCAGCATTTCGCGTATCACCGCGGGCACGGTCGCGGCACTGCTGACCGTGGCGCCGGTCAGGGGATAGCAGCCGAGAGTGCGAAAGCGCACGTTGAGAGTCTCGACGCGGTCGGCCGCGGTGAGCGGCAGGCGCGCATCATCGACCATGATCAGGCGTCCGTCGCGCCGCACCACCGGCCGCGGGCGCGCCAGATACAGGGGCACGATCGGAACCTGCTGCAAGTGGATGTACTGCCACACATCGAGCTCGGTCCAATTGGACAACGGAAACACCCGGATGCTCTCGCCGCGATTCTTGCGCGCGTTGTACAAGGACCAGAGTTCGGGGCGCTGATTCTTCGGGTCCCAGCGGTGTTGCGCGGAACGAAACGAAAACACCCGCTCCTTGGCGCGGCTCTTTTCTTCGTCGCGCCGGCCGCCGCCGAAGGCCGCGTCGAAGCCGTATTTATCCAGCGCCTGGCGCAGCGCCTGCGTCAGCATGATGTCCGAATACGCCGCGCCATGAGTCCATGGCCGCACCCCGGCCCGCTCTCCTTCCTCGTTGGTGTGCACCAAGAGTTCCAGGCCCAATTTTTGCGCGGTGGCATCGCGAAATTCCAGCATTTCGCGAAAGTCCCAGCCCGAGGCAATCTGCAGCAGCGGAAACGGCGGCTTGGCGGGCGCGAAGGCCTTGCGCGCGATGTGCAGCATCACCGAGCTATCCTTGCCCACGGAGTACAGCATCACCGGCTTCTCACATTCCGCCACCACTTCCCGGAAAATGTGAATGCTTTCGGATTCCAGCCGCTGCAAATAATCCAGAGTCGGCATTGATGCTAGGAGGCTGTCCCGGGCTCCAGGTATTTCGCAGGCGTCTTGCGGCGCACTTCGTCCGCCGTTACGCCGGGCGCGAGTTCGATGAGCCTGAAGGACTCCTTGCGGCTGGGACGCGCGAACACTGCGAGGTCGGTGATCAACATGTCGACCACATTGGTGCCGGTCAAGGGCAGCTCGCAGCGCGGCTTGAACTTGGGATCCCCGTCCTTGGAGGTATGATCCATGACCACCACCACGCGCTTGACCCCGGCGACCAAATCCATGGCGCCGCCCATGCCTTT
The DNA here is from genome assembly GCA_963811115.1 of uncultured Gammaproteobacteria bacterium. Lineage (GTDB taxonomy): Bacteria > Pseudomonadota > Gammaproteobacteria > Steroidobacterales > Steroidobacteraceae > Bog-1198. The sequence goes on along the minus strand of CAWEQB010000010.1, from coordinate 284,410 downwards.
GACCATCTTGCCGGGAATCATCCAGTTCGCAAGGTCGCCGTTCTCCGCGACTTCCATGGCGCCGAGGATCGCCAGGTCGATGTGGCCGCCGCGAATCATGCCGAAGCTGTCCGCGGAGGAAAAATACGACGTCATGGGCAGGGCCGTCACGGTTTGTTTGCCGGCGTTGATGAGGTCCGCGTCTTCCTCGCCCTCATAAGGAAAGGGCCCCGTGCCCAGCATGCCGTTCTCGGATTGCAGCACGACCTTCATGCCGGCGGGAATGTAGTTGGCGACCAGGGTGGGAATCCCGATGCCGAGATTCACGTAGAAACCGTCGCCGAGCTCGCGGGCCGCGCGCGCGGCCAGATCTTCACGCGACCACGCCACGGGCACTCCCTTCGCGCTTGCGCACAGTTCGCTTCTCGATCAGCTTGGTGTAGCGCGCGCCCTGGATGATGCGCTGGACGAAGATGCCGGGCGTGTGAATGCAGTCCGGGTCGAGGGCGCCGGGCTCGACAAGTTCCTCGACTTCAGCCACGGTGACACGGGCGGCGGTGGCCATGTTGGGATTGAAGTTGCGCGCGGTCTTGCGATAGACGAGATTGCCCTCGGTATCGCCCTTCCAGGCCTTGATCAGCGAGACATCCGCCACCAGCCCTTTCTCGAGCACGTAGGTTTCACCGTCCACAACGCGAGTTTCCTTGCCCTCGGCCACCAGGGTCCCCGCACCCACCTTGGTGTAGAAGCCGTAAATGCCGGCGCCGCCGGCGCGAATGCGCTCCGCCAGGGTGCCCTGGGGATTGAACTCGAGTTCCAATTCGCCCGCCAGATACTGGCGTTCGAATTCCTTGTTCTCGCCGACGTAGGAGGAAATCATCTTGCGGATCTGGCGCGTCTGCAGCAAGAGCCCCAAGCCCACGCCGTCGAGTCCTGCGTTATTGGACACGACGGTCAGGTCGCCCACGCCCGAGGCATGCAGCGCGTCGATCAGATTCTCCGGGATGCCGCAGGCACCGAAGCCGCCGCACATCAGGGTCATGCCCTGCTTCACGACGCCGCTCAAGGCAGCAGCCGCATCCCGATACACTTTGCCGCTCGAAATCGCACTCATCTGCTTGCCTTCTTTTCCAGGGGTCCCGAGCCCGCTAGTATAGTGGGCCGCCGCGCCGCTCACTGCATTAGCCTGACCTTGCATTTGTGCCGCCTTGCAGCCGTAGCGAGCTGCTTGTCGGCCGTCAACAAGGAGATCGTTTCAGTGAGCGCGACTGCCAAATGCAATGCATCCAACGTCTTCAACGGAACTTTGCCCGATGTAATCAATTGACGCGCCTTTGAGAAGTGCCCATGAGTCAAGGTAACGCGGCGATAAAATCCCTCGGCGATATGGTTTCCAAAGAGCTCAAGAATCTCGCCCGCCTGGCTGCCGTTCAATTCCTTCAGTCGCCGTTTCTTCGCGATCAGCGAGGAAAATTCGACCTCAGTCAGCGCACTGATGACCGGCGCCTCAATTTGGCCAAGAACATCATCGACCGCAGCGTTCAAAGGTTCGTGACAGTAATAAGCACCAAGAACACTGGTATCAATATAGACGCTCATCGACCATCGCGTTCTTCACGAAGAAGCCGTGCGGATGGCGTGCCGAGTCGTCCCATTCGTTTACGGAACTCGCCGAGCGGCGGTAACGATTTGCGGGGCTGCGGTGCGGGTACCAGCCTTGCGACAGGTCTACCCTGACGGGTAATGACAATCTCTTCTCCCGCCACAACCCGATCGATCAGATCAGGGAGCTGCTGGCGCGTTTCCTTGATGCCGACGTGCTTCATGACCACCCTCGTAGTGTACATACACAGTGTACACCATTTTATCAATACCGGTATGATCCGCCTTGTACGGCCCCTGCTTCTCGACCCCGATGTAGCGCGCCTGCGTGTCCGTCAATTCGGTCAAGTGCGCCCCGAGCTTGCTGAGCTGCAGGCGCGCCACTTTTTCATCGAGGTGCTTGGGCAGCACATACACCCCGACCGGATATTTCGCGGTGTTGGTGAACAGTTCGATCTGCGCCAGCACTTGATTCGCGAACGAGGAGCTCATCACGTAGGAGGGATGCCCGGTGCCGCAGCCGAGATTCACCAAGCGGCCTTCGGCCAGCAGAATGATCCGCTTGCCGTCGGGGAAAATCACGTGGTCGACCTGCGGCTTGATGTTGTCCCAGGCATATTGCCTGAGCGCGGCAACTTCGATCTCATTGTCGAAGTGGCCGATGTTGCAGACGATCGCCTGGTCCTTCATGCGCTTCATGTGATCGTGGGTGATGACGTGGAAATTGCCGGTCGCCGACACGAAGATATCGGCCTTGTCCGCCGCGTAATCCATGGTGACGACCCGATAGCCTTCCATCGCCGCCTGCAGCGCGCAAATCGGATCAACTTCGGTGACCCACACCTGCGCCGACAGCGCGCGCAGCGCCTGCGCGGAGCCCTTGCCCACGTCGCCGTAGCCGCAACCACCGCGACCTTGCCCGCGATCATCACGTCGGTCGCGCGCTTGATGGCGTCGACCAGCGATTCGCGGCAGCCGTACAGGTTGTCGAATTTCGATTTGGTCACCGAATCGTTGACGTTGATTGCCGGGAACGCCAGCTGGCCGTCCTTCGCCATCTGATACAGGCGCTTGACGCCGGTGGTCGTCTCCTCGGTGACGCCCTTGATCTTCGCCAGGCGCGTCGAATACCACTTGGGGTCGGTCTCGAGCTTCGCCTTGATCGCGCCGAACAGGCATTGTTCCTCCTCGTTGGCGGGCCGCGCGAGCAGCGAGGCGTCCTTCTCCGCCTTGGCGCCGAGATGCAGCAGCAGCGTCGCATCGCCGCCGTCGTCGAGGATCATGTTCGAGTGGCCGCCGTCCGGCCATTCGAAGATGCGGTGCGTGTAGTCCCAGTACTCGGCGAGCGTCTCGCCCTTGACCGCGAACACCGGCGTGCCGCCGGCGGCGATCGCCGCGGCCGCGTGGTCCTGCGTCGAGTAGATGTTGCACGAGGCCCAGCGCACCTGCGCGCCGAGCGCGTTCAAGGTCTCGATCAGCACGGCGGTTTGGATCGTCATGTGCAGGGAGCCGGTGATGCGCGCGCCGCGCAGCGGCTGCTGCGCCGCGAATTCATGGCGAATCGCCATGAGGCCGGGCATTTCGGTCTCGGCGATCTTGATCTCCTTTCGGCCCCACTCGGCCAGCGCCAGATCCTTGACGAGAAAGTCCTTCGGTTGCTTGATTGCTGCATTCATCGATTCGTTCTCCGTGCGATCGCGCCTCAGGCGGCGCGCGGTGCCTTGCATTCCGCGGCGAGAGTGCTGGCCTTGTCGGTGCGCTCCCAGCTGAACTCCGCTTCCTTGCGGCCGAAATGGCCGTAGGAGGCGGTCTTCTGATAGATCGGCCGGGCCAGGTCCAGCATTTCGCGCAGGCCAAACGGCGTGAGATCGAAATGCGCGCGCACGATCTGCGTCAGGCGCGTGTCCGGCAATTTGCCCGTGCCGAAGGTCTCGACCATGATCGAGGTGGGTTCCGCCACGCCGATGGCGTAGGAGACCTGAACCTCGCAGCGCTCGGCAAGGCCGGCCGCGACGATGTTCTTCGCGACGTAGCGCGCCGCATACGCCGCCGAACGGTCGACCTTCGACGGATCCTTGCCCGAGAATGCGCCGCCGCCGTGGCGCGCGAAGCCGCCGTAGGTGTCGACGATGATCTTGCGGCCCGTGAGGCCGCAATCGCCGACGGGACCGCCGATGACGAATCGCCCGGTCGGATTGATATGGTACTTGGTGTGCTTGCCGATCCATTTGGCCGGCAGCACCGGCTTCAAGATCTCCTCCATGACCGCCTCGCGCAACTGCTTGGTGCTGATGCTGTCCTCATGCTGAGTCGACAGCACCACCGCCTCGAGGCCGACCGGCTTGTCGTTCTCGTAGCGCAGCGTCACCTGGCTCTTGGCGTCGGGGCGCAGCCACGGCAGCTTGCCGCTCTTGCGCACCTGCGCCTGGCGTTTCACCAGCCGGTGCGCGAGCGTGATGGGCGCCGGCATCAGCACGTCGGTCTCGTTGGTGGCATAGCCGAACATCAGTCCCTGGTCCCCCGCGCCCTGCTTGCGCTCGTCCTTGCGGTCGACGCCCTGCGCGATGTCCGGGGATTGCTTGCCGATGATGTTGAGCACGCCGCAGCTTGCGCCGTCGAAGCCCATGTCCGAGGTGTTGTAGCCGATGTCGAGCACGGTCTTGCGCACGATCGCCTCGACGTCGACCCACGCACTGGTCGTGACTTCGCCGGCGACGATGACGACGCCGGTCTTGACCAGGGTTTCGCAGGCGACCCGGCCGCGCGGGTCCGCCGCCAGGATGGCATCGAGCATCGCGTCGGAAATCTGGTCGGCGACCTTGTCCGGATGGCCTTCGGAGACCGACTCCGACGTGAAGGAAAACTTTTGCTCATAGTCAAAGTTCCTTACGCGATTGCCCAAAATTCTCCGAATACCGCCGATCGAACTCCGCCCGCGTGAAGCGGTGATTCTGCGGCCCGCGCGACTCGATCTTGATCGCGCCCATCAGCGAGGCGATGCGGCCGGTGGTTTCCCAATCCAGACCGTGCAGCAAGCCGTGGATTAGACCAGCGCGATAGGCATCCCCGCAACCCGTCGGATCGACGACGCGCCCGCGGCTTGGCGCAGGGGATCTCCAGGGTCCGTCCTTGAGTATAGATCACCGACCCTTCCGCGCCCCGGGTCACCACCAGGGCGTCGACCTGGCGACGTGATATCCGCGACCGTAAAGCCGGTCTTCTGTTGCAACATGCCCCATTCGTAGTCGTTGACCGCGACCCAGCGGGCCTGGCCGATGAAGGTTTTGAGTTCCTCGGCGCCGAACATCGGCAACCCCTGGCCCGGATCGAACATGAACGGGATGCCTGGCGGCCGCGAACTGGGCCGCATGTTCGATCATCGCCTGGCGGCCGTCCGGCGCGACGATGCCGAGCCGACGCCGGGGCCCGCGGCCGCAACCCGGTTCAGGTGCGCGTATTGCATCGCACCCGGGTGAAAGGCCGTGATCTGGTTGTCGTCGAGGTCGGTGGTGATGAAGGCCTGCGCCGTGAATGCGTCGGGGATCACGGTGATGTGTTCCTGCGGGATGCCGTGCGCCTGCATCCGCTTCGCGATAGGGCGCGAAGTCATGGCCCGCGGTCGCCATCGGCAGCCCGAGATCGCCGAGCAGCTTCAGCCGTAGGCGATGTTCGCCGCGCAGCCGCCGAACTCGCGGCGCATCTCCGGCACCAGGAAGGAGACGTTCAGGATATGGATCTTCTCGGGGAGGATGTGCGCCTTGAAGCGGTCCGGAAACATGCAATATCGTGTCATAAGCCACTGAGCCGCAAATCAACGCGGCTTTGTCCACCAATCGGCCTTGCGCCATCCGTCCACCCAGTTGATTTAAACGCCTATTCTACAGGGAAACGCCCGGCTCCCGCGTGGCGAATTGCGACCTGCATGTGCCTGTGCGTGCCTTGGGCGGCGCAATGGCGGTACTATCCTACGGTGCTTGTAGTCATTTTCGGATACCGCTTCTCGCTCGACCGCCTCAAGAGGTCGCGTTTCTGACTCTGGGCCGCGATATCTGCGGCAACTGGGACAGCGCCGGCCGCTACGAATGGCTGGTGACGAATGGTCTTGGCGGGTATGCCTGCGGGACGGTCGCCGGCGCCAACACGCGCCGCTACCACGGATTTCTCATCGCCAGCCTGAACCCGCCGGTGGAGCGCACGCTGCTGGTGGCGAAAGTCGAGGTGAGCGCGCACTACTTGGGGGCGCAGACCGACTTGTCGGCGAATGAGTTCGCGGGCGGCGCCATCAGCGGCCGGGGATTCGTCCACCTGGAATCCTTCCGCGTCGAGGAAGGCATGCCGATCTGGCATTACGCGGATCGGCGATGCGCTCTTGGAGACACGGATATTCATGGCCCCCGGGGCCAACACCAGCTATCTGCGCATCGAATTGCTGCGTGCGACTGCGCCCATGCGCGTCACTCTCAAGCCCTTGGTCACTTATCGCGACTACCACAGCCACGGACGCGGAGCGCAGCCGCTTCACCTCGAGGCTTCGGCCGGCGAGTGCCGCGTGCAAGCATTTCCCGGCGCCCGGCCCTATCGGCTGTCCATGACCCAGGGAAAGTTCACGCCCGCGGCCGTTTGGTATTGGAACTTTTACCATCGCATGGAAGCGGAGCGCGGCCTCGACGCGCTGGAGGATTTGCTCACTCCCGGATCATTCACCGCGGACTTGGCGCTGCGGCAGCCGGTGTTTCTGACCGCCACCGCCGAGGACGCAACGGCGGCTCCGGGCCCCGAGGTCGAGGAGGCGCTGAAAAGCGCCGCGCAGCGCCTGCTTGCGCCGCTGCCGAAGACTGCGCCCGTCTGGATTCGCTCGCTCGCGCGAGCCTCGGATCAGTTCATCGTGCGCCGCGATGCGGCCGGCAGCACCGCACGCAGTGTCATCGCAGGCTATCCCTGGTTCACCGACTGGGGCCGCGACACCATGATCGCGCTGCCGGGGCTCGCGACGGCGCTGCAGCGTTATGACCTGGCCGCCGGCATCTTGCGGACCTACGCGCGCTTCGTCGACCGCGGAATGCTGCCCAATTGTTTTCCCGACGTCGGCGCAGCACCGCAATACAACACCGCCGATGCGACGCTGTGGATGTTTCATGCGCTCGACGACTATCTGCAGGCGCACCGCGATCCGGAGCTGCTGCGCGAACTATTTCCCATCTTGATGACCATCATTCACGCGCACGCGGAGGGAACCCGCCATGGGATTGGCGTCGATCCCGCCGACGGCCTGCTGCGCGCCGGCGAGGCGGGCACCCAGCTCACCTGGATGGATGCCAAGCATGGCGACCAAGTGTTCACTCCGCGCATCGGCAAGCCGGTGGAAATCAATGCGCTGTGGCTGAACGCATTGGCGGTGGCCGCGCGGCTGGCTGCGCGTACCCGCAACGCGGACGAACAGGGCTTTTGCAGTGACCTGCTCGCGCGGGCCACCGCGAGCTTCCGCCGCTTCTGGAACAGGGAGCGCGGCTGCTTGTTCGATGTCATCGACTCCGCCGGCGGTGCCCCCGACGGGCGCGTGCGGCCGAATCAAATCTTCGCGGTGTCTCTGCCCTACTCGGCCTTGAGCGCGGTTGAAATGCGCGCCGTGGTGGACGCTTGCGGCCGGGAGCTGTTGACCAGCTACGGGCTGCGCAGCTTGAGTCCTCAAGATCCGGACTATGTCGGCCGATACGAGGGTGATGCCCGGCAGCGCGATGCCGCCTACCACATGGGAACGGTGTGGGCGTGGCTGCTCGGGCCCTTCGTCCGCGCCCACTACCGGGTGTACGGCGATGCACGGCTGTCGCAGTCGATGCTCGCCCCCATCGCGGAGCACCTGAATGGCGCTTGTTTGGGCACGGTCGGCGAGATCTTTGATGGTGACGCGCCTCACACTGCGCGCGGCTGCTTCGCGCAAGCCTGGAGCGTCGCTGAGATACTGCGTTCCTGGCTCTATCTCGAGCGCAAGATCTCGAAGATTTAAGGATTTCGAATGAACACCGAGCGCGAGCGCATGCTCGCAAATGTGCCCGGCCATGATGGCTGGCATCACTGGGGTCCGTACCTGAGTGAGCGCCAATGGGGCACGGTGCGCGAGGACTACAGTGCGGGCGGGACGGCCTGGGAATACTTTCCCCACGATCACGCGCGCAGCCGCGCGTACCGCTGGGGCGAGGACGGCATCGCGGGTCTTTCCGACGGCAATCAGCTGGTATGCCTGTCGCTCGCGCTGTGGAACGGCGCCGACACCATGTTGAAGGAGCGCCTGTTCGGGCTGACCAATTCCCAGGGCAATCACGGCGAGGACGTCAAGGAGCACTACTTCTACCTCGACGCCACGCCCACGCATTCCTACTTGAAGATGCTCTACAAGTATCCGCAGTCGGCGTTTCCCTACGCGGAACTGATCGCGGAGAACGGCCGCCGCGGCACGGATCTTCCGGAGTACGAGCTCCTGGACACCGGCGTGTTCGCACGAGGACCGCTACTTCGACGTCTTCGTCGAGTATGCCCAGGCGGAGCCCGGCGATGTACTGATGAAGATCACGGCCTGGAATCGGGCCGCCACGCCCGCGGTGCTGCATCTCATTCCGCAACTGGTGTTGCGCAATACCTGGACCTGGGAGCCGGGCTCGGCGAAACCCCTGCTGCGCGCGCAGGGCGACGGCTCGATCGGCATCGAACCCGACGACGCTGGGCATGAGCCGGCTGTACCTCGACGGCAAGGCGCAGTTGTTGTTCACCGAAAATGAAACCAACGCGCCGCTGCTCTGGAACACCGGCGGCCCCGGCTTCTTCAAGGACGGGTTCCACGAGCGCATCGTCGACGGCCGCACCGAAGCGGTGAATCCCGCCAATACCGGCACCAAGGCCGGGGTGTGGTTTGAATCCACCGATTCCCGCCGGCGGCAAAGAGGTGTCACCGCCTGCGCCTCACGCGCCGCGCCGTCGAGCACCCGTTCGAGGATTTCGAGGACTGCCTGGCGGAGCGGCGTGCCGAGGCGGATTTCTACTACGCGGATCTGCAAAAGGACATGACCTCGGCCGACGAGCGCGTGGTGCAACGCCAGGCCTTTGCCGGACTGATCTGGAGCAAGCAGTTCTATTACCTCGACATACGCGCGCTGGCTCAAGGGCGATCCCGGACAGCCGCCGCCGCCGGAGTCGCGCCTGCACGGCCGCAACGCCGAATGGCGCAATCTCAACAATGCCGACATCATTTCCATGCCGGACAAATGGGAATATCCCTGGTACGCCTCCTGGGATCTGGCGTTTCATTGCATTCCCTTCGCGCTGATCGATCCGGAGTTCGCCAAACACCAGTTGGTGCTGCTGACGCGCGAATGGTACATGCACCCGAACGGCCAGATCCCCGCCTACGAATGGGCGTTCAGCGACGTCAATCCGCCGGTGCATGCCTGGGCGGCCTGGCGCGTGTTCCAGATCGACCGCAAACACAACGGCGGCAACGGCGACCTCGAATTTCTCGAGCGCGTGTTTCACAAGCTGATGCTGAATTTCACCTGGTGGGTGAACCGCAAGGACGCCTCGGGGAAGAATATTTTCCAGGGCGGCTTCCTCGGGCTGGACAATATCGGCGTGTTCGACCGCAGCGCGCAGCTCCCGACCGGCGGCTACATCAATCAGTCCGACGGCACCAGCTGGATGGCGATGTATTCGCTGAACCTGATGCGCATCGCCCTGGAGCTCGCCGAGCACAATCATGTGTACGAGGACATCGCCAGCAAGTTCTTCGAGCATTTCCTGGATATCGCCGAGGCAATGAGTTCCATGTACGGCAGCGACGTCGGCCTGTGGGACGAAGAAGATCAATTCTTCTACGACGTGCTGAACCTGCCGGACGACAAACAGGTGCGGCTGCGCATCCGCTCCATGGTCGGGTTGATTCCCTTGTTTGCGGTCGAGACCTTGGAGCCGGAACTGCTGGAGAAGCTGCCGGGATTCCGGAAACGGCTGGAATGGTTTTTGAGCCACCGCCCGGACCTCGCGGGGCTGGTCTCGCATTGGGAATCGCCGGGGCGCGGCCAGCGGCGGCTGCTGTCGCTGCTGCGCGGCCACCGCATGAAGAGGCTGCTGCGGCGCATGCTCGATGAATCTGAATTCCTGTCCGACTACGGCGTTCGCGCCCTGTCGCGCGCGCACCTCGAGCACCCGTTCGTGCTCAAAGTGGGCGATGTGGATCAGTCGGTGCGCTACGCCCCCGGCGAATCCGAAACGCGGCAATTCGGCGGCAATTCGAACTGGCGCGGACCGGTGTGGTTTCCGCTCAATTTTCTGATCGTCGAGTCGCTGCAGAAATTCCATCACTACTATGGCAACGACTTCAAGGTCGAATGCCCGACGGGGTCGGGGCATTTTCTCACCATCGACGAGGTGGCGACCGAATTGTCGAAGCGTCTGGCGCGCATTTTTCTGAAGGACGCCCACGGCGAGCGCCCCGTGCTTCGTCACCAGCCGCAGCTGCAGGCCGATCCGCACTACCGCGATTGCATTCCCTTCTACGAATATTTTCATGGCGATTCCGGGCGCGGCGTCGGCGCCTCGCATCAGTCGGGGTGGACCTCGCTGATCGCCAAGCTACTCATGCCGAGAGCCCACGACTAGGAGTCTTTCGGGCGCGTGCTAAGATTCGTCCAGCCCCCTCGAGGATACGGCCATGAACGACACGCCAGAATCACCCATTCAGCGCTCCGACGAGGAATGGAAGAAGGTGCTGCCGTCGGAGACCTATTCCGTCATGCGCAAGCACGGCACCGAGCGCGCCGGCACCAGCCCTCTCAACAAGGAACACCGCGCCGGCATGTACGGCTGCGCAGCCTGCGCCCTGCCGTTGTTCGAGTCATCCACGAAATTCGACAGCGGCACCGGGTGGCCGAGTTTTTTCGCGCCTCTGCCTAAGGCCGTGGGCACCACCACGGACCGCAGCCTCGGGATGGCGCGGACCGAGGTCCATTGCGCCCGCTGCGGCGGACACTTGGGGCATGTCTTCCCGGATGGTCCCCGGCCCACCGGCGAGCGCTACTGCATGAATGGCGTGGCGTTGAAATTCGAACCTAAATAACAGGACGGAAATGAGAACATTCATATTGATGGCCCTGGCGGCCGGCGCGCCGGCGGTACTCGCGCAAGAAATGCCCAAGACAGTGGCCGCTGCCATCGCCATGGAGCAGGCCGATCGCCTCACCATCGGTGATTTCTACTCGACCCCCGCCAATCTGGCTGCCACCAAGCCGGGGGCCCTGCTGCGCAAGGAGGCGTTCACGGGCTACACCTTGCCGAAGGGTGCCACGGCGGTGCGAATTATCTATCATTCGCTCGATGCGACCGGAGGCGATGTCGCCACCTCGGCGGCGGTGTTGATACCCGCCGGCACGCCCCCACCTCAGGGCTGGCCGGTCATCGCCTGGGCGCACGGCACCAGCGGCGTGGCGCGGCTGTGCGCACCGTCCGCCATGAAAGACATGTACTACGGCGACGAGGGCCTCATGCCCATGGTCGCCGCCGGCTTTGCCGTGGTGGCCACCGACTACCATGGATTGGGCACCGAGGGCGCGCATCAGTACGTCAACAAGACCGCGCAAGCCCGCGATGTCGTGTACTCGATCCCGGCTGCGCGCGCCGCCGTGCCCAGTCTCGGCGCGAAGTGGGTGGCGGACGGCCACTCGCAGGGCGGACTCGCCGCCTTCGGCGTCGCCGAAGCAGAACATGATCTCAAGGATCCGAATTACCTGGGGGCGGTCTCGGTCGCCGGTGTCGCGCGCGAGACCGACTTCTTCGCTCATTTGAACGACACCCCCGGGGTGGGGTTCTATCTGGCCTTCATGGCCGCCGGCATTCATGCGCGTTATCCCGAATTCCAGCCGCACGATCTCTTGTCCGACGGCTTGCTGGCGCACTACCCCGATATCACGACCAAGGGATGCTTTTATTACGGCTATGCCACCTATGCCGCCGTGCCAACCGGCACGCTGCTGCGCGCGAATTGGCAGAAGAGTCCCTGGGTGCACCGTTTTTTCGAGGGCAACGCGGTGGGCAGCTCGCCCATCGGCGGTCCGCTATTCGTCATCGCCGGCGAGGCGGATCAGACCGTGCCGATCGCGGCCGTGCGCGCGGCCGTCAAGCAGCTCTGCGATGCCAAGCAACCGGTGACCTTCCGCAGCTACCCGGGACTCGATCACGATCCGACCATGGAGAAATCGACCCCCGATCAGCTCGACTGGATCCGGGCGCGCTTCGCGGGAAAACCGGCGGCGTCGAGTTGCCCGCTGGGTACCCTCTAACTCATAGCAATTAGAGCCCCAGCTCCCGGCTAATGTGATTGATCACTTGATTGAGGAGAGCAACCGGAATTTTTCCGAGCCTGGTTGCGTTGCTTAAAGCTTGGCATAGGCCTTGCCATTCGCCTCCGAGTCCCATTCTCCAAAAGCACGGAACGGATCATCCTCAATCTTGTTCTCCTGCGCATTCGAAAGGATTACCCGATCGCCGTCGATCTGATAAACCAGTTCGATACCGGAGCGCTTGGAGGCCTGTTCCAGCCAAGCAGCCAATTCTTTGGAGAGGCGAATGGTGACTGTATTGCTCATTTGCCGAATGTGTAATTGCAACCGTTGGTCACGAGCAATACCAAGGCCGGGCCGACCACGTCCGACCCACCCGGCCCCTTGGGAAAATGCCTAAGCCCCTAGCTCTTGTGCTCCGCCTTCCATTTCTCGACGGCGGCCATGGTGTTCGCGACGTGCTTGTCGGGATCCATCGCCGTGTACTCATAAATAATCTTGCCGTTGGGCGCGATCACGTATGACGTACGATTGGCATACTCGGGCTTGGCGGCAAGCACCGCATCGTAGGCCTTGGTAATGCTCTGGTCCGCATCCGAGGCCACCGCGAACTTGTTGCGGCACTCGCTCACGGAGAATTTATTGAGCGTATCGATGGGATCATGCGACACGCCGATCACCGTGGCGCCCAACGCCTTGAACTTGTCGGTGGCTTCGGCGAACTCGTGCGCCTCGACGGTGCAACCCGGCGTGAAGGCCGCGGGGTAGAAGTACAACACCACCGGACCGCTCTTGAGCGCATCCGCCAGCGCGAACTTGAAGGGCTTGCCGGCGAGGGTTGCCTGGGTCGTGAAATCGGGGGCTTGGACACCGGTCTTCAACGCCGCGTACAAGGGCGCGGCCAGTACGGCGCTTCCTAGGGCGAGAATCACTAAACGCTTCATGGTAGGGTTCCTTTGGAGCTGAAATCGGCTCGCTGATGAGTCTGCGCCATCCCATTTTTGCTCGCAAGCCGGCCCAGCGCGCGGGCCGGCCCATGCTCACCGTCTACTGCGTGGATGCTTTTTGCAGCGTCGACGCCTGGTTCAAGTAGTCGACGGCAAGTTGCGCCATGACGCGCACCCCGGTGGTCAGGCCCGTCTCATCGATATAGAAGTTCGGCGAGTGGTTGGTCGCCGCCGTGGCGGGATTCTGGTCCGCCGCTGTGACGCCAATGTTGATGAACAGGCTGGGGACTTTCTGCGCGAAATAGGCGAAATCCTCGGACGCCGTGATCAGCGGCAAGAGCACCACCCGGCTCTCGCCGGCGACGGATTTGAGCGTGGGCAGCATTCTTTGCGTGAGTTCGGGGTTGTTCACCAGGGAGGGATCCCCGTCGTGCGCCACCTCGAATGTGGCCGTCGCGCCGCTGGCGGCGGCGGTGCCTTCCACCAGGCGCTTGAGATTGACGAAGATGGTATCGCGCTGCTCGAGATCGAAGGTGCGGATGGTGCCGATCATCTCGACGCTTTCGGGCAGGATGTTGTCGCGGATACCCCCTTTGATCGCCCCCACGCTCACGATGGCCGGGTGCGCGGTGATGTCGATTTGGCGGCTGACGACGGTCTGCAGGGCGCCGACGACTTGCGCTGCGACGACAATGGGATCGACGCCCTCCCAGGGCCGGGCGCCATGGGTTTGCCGGCCGTGAACCATGATCTTGAATGAATCTGAGCCGGCCATGGCCGGTCCCGGGCGATAGCCAATTTGACCCACGTGCAGCGCCGACACCACATGCAGGCCGAAGACCGCCTGCGGATGATACTTGTCGAACACACCCTGTTTCAGCATCAGGGCGGCGCCACCCTCCTCGCCCTCGGGCGCACCCTCCTCGGCCGGCTGAAACAGGAACAATACATTGCCCTGCAGCTCGCCGCGCACTTGCACCAGAATATCCGCCACCCCCATGAGCATGGCCGTGTGCGCATCGTGGCCGCAGGCATGCATCACCCCCACCGTCTCGCCTCGATAAGTGGAAGTTACATGGGACCTGAACGGTACTGGGGTCTGTTCGGTCACCGGCAGCGCGTCCATGTCCGCACGCAGGGCCACCGTCGGGCCGGGCTTGCCACCCTTGAGGAATCCCACCACGCCGGTGTTGGCATAGGTCTCGACTTCCAATCCCAGACTCTTCAAGTGTGCGGCGACGAGTTTTGAAGTGCGCACCTCCCGATTCGAGAGCTCCGGATGCTGATGAATGTCGCGCCGCCAGGCAACCACTTTGGATTGCTCAGCGGCAACCAAGGGGGCCAACTCGACGCTCGATGCGGCGTGCGCGACGCCACACACGGTGAATGCGCCCCAGGCTAGGCGCTTCAAGGCTAGGCTCTTCAAGGCCATCCCCCAATATAGTTATTCTTCTAAAAATCCCCGAAGCTCATGGTACCCCGGGCGCGGCAATCATCGCTCATTGCAGGTAATAAAGGTAGCGCGACCGCGTCACATTCCATGATGTCGGCTCACATGCTTCTGGAAACGAGAACCACGCCGGCGCAAATCAAGGCGATCCCCAGCATCTTGGCCGGGCCCATGCTCTCGCCCAGCCACAGCACCGACACTGCTGCAACCACGACATAACCCAGCGACAGCATCGGATAGGCCGTGCTCACCGGTGCTTTGGTGAGCGCCGCCAGCCACACACAGACACTGGCGCCGTAGCACACCATGCCGGCCCAGAACGACGGGCTCTTGAGCAGAAGACCCACGCTGCTGGTGAGGATGTCGGCGTTGAACTGCGAGAAATGCGCCAGCGGCCGGGTGGCGACCTTGAGCAGCAACTGCGCGGCCGCATTCAATCCCACTCCCGTCAGAATCAGCACCCAGGTGATCCAACTCATTGCCGCGCCACCAAGACTCGATTGAGGGTGTGTGCGACGGGCCGCATGGGCACTCCGCGATTCTTGAGGTCATCGAACAAGCTTTTCTCCATCACCGCAAAGGCCGGCGCCGGCGCCGCCCAGCGGCGTAGAAATTCTGCCACATCGGCGATCTCAGTGTCGGGCGCCTGGCGCAATCCGTAATCCAGTTCGCCACGATACGCCACCAGCGTGACGGTCCGCCGCAAATAGAACGTCAGGGTCTGATCGTAGGTGCCGACGCTGTACAAAGGTGCATCACGGTCGGCGGCGCTCAAGCCCGCCGCAAGCTCGACTCCCGAGTAGACGGGGGCGAGCACGGCGGCGGCGCGGATCAGCACCAACCAAGCCAGGCACCAACCGGCGCCCAGGAATACCGCGGCCCGGGTCGCGCCGCGCGCGCGCCCCGCCAACACGAAGGCGCCGGAAACCACCAGCAGCAGTGCGGCCTGGCCCACCGGCCTTGCCAGCGGCATGAAATAGGCACTGCGGTCCGACGATGCAATCACGCGGGCCCAATTGAGGCTCGCGAGCCCGAGCCCCGCACCCGCGACGACGGTGAGCCCGGCTGTAATCAAGAAATCGCGGCGCAGTGTCTGCGGCGGCAGCGCGGCGATGAGCAGCGCCAGCGCCGGCATGATCGGCAGGATATAGGGCATGAGCTTCGAATCGGACAGCGAGAAGAACACGCCGACGAAAATCATCCAAATCCACAGGAACACGCCGGGCTGAAATCCGACCCCCGCGGGCGGCGCGTGCCTGCGCCATCCGCTGCAGAGCACCCTTAAGCTTGATACGGTCCATGGCACGCTGCCCATCAAAAAAACGCGGCCGAAGAACCACCAAGGTTCCTCGCGATTCGAAACGGGCGTCAAGTACCGCGCCAGGTGCTCATGCACGAAGAAGAATTCCAGAAAGTCCTGCAGGCGCCGGGCGGCAAGCCAATGCCAGGGCACGGTGATGGCGAGAAACAGCGGCAACCCCCAGCCAAGCTGCAGCCGGCGCCACGGCGAAAAGTCGCGCGCGTACAGACTGTAGAGGAGGAGCACGGCGGCCGGGATGGCGGCCGCGACCACCCCCTTGGTGAGCACGCCGCAGCCCGCCGCCGCCCATGCCAACAGCATCATCCATGGATGCGGCTGCGCCTCGGTTTGCGCGAGCAAGAACGCCGCCAAGCTTAAGGTCAGGTAAAACGTCAGGCTCATATCGAGCGTCAGGAGCTGGCCCAATACCACGAACATGAGCATGCCCGACAACACCGCCATGGCCCGCCATGATGCCTGCGGGCCCCACAACCGGCGCGCCGCGGCGCCGACCACCAGAAGCGTTGCGAGGGCGGTGAGCGCCGTGTACAAGCGCGCGGCGAATTCACTCGGGCCCAGCACCCGGTAGCTCAAGGCCGTCGCCCAGTATTGCAGCGGCGGTTTCTCGATGTAGGCCAGGCCGTTCAAATGCGGAATGAGCCAATCCCCGCCGCTCAACATCTCGCGCGGAATTTCCGCGTAGCGCCCTTCATCGGGATTGAACAGCGGCCGGGCGCTCAACATCCCCAACCACACCACGCCCAGAAACACTGCCAGCCAGCGGTAGGTCCACTGCTCGCGCGGGGTGAGGCTGGGTTCGATCACGCGGCCGCGCCCGGCGCCTGCACGGCCAGCCGGCCGGATCGACCCGCCACTTCGCCCATGATCACGCTGCGCGCGGGCAACGGTCGCTGTATCGCAAGCTCGTGAATCTTCGCCATGCGGGTGATGAGGGCGCCCGACTCGCGCCATTTCAGGAGCAGCGACTCGAAGGCGGGGAGCAGCAGCATGCCCTCGAGTTCCGCATGCAGGGTGAACACGTGGAGGGATTCCGCGGCGCCGGCCGCCGACAGCCGAAACACCGCGTCCGCCACATTGGATTCATCGACGCCGTCCACCCCGAGGATCTCATCGAAGGTGGGCAGCGTCGTGGGCAGCTGGGGGCAGGCGCTCACGCCGTTCGTGAGCTGCGGCAGGAACGGCGCACCGCCGCGCGTGTCGCTGGCGTACTTGAGACCGTATTCCGCCTCGAGCTCCAGCCCGGCCGTGTTGATCTGCCAGCCCGCAGCGGCGTGCGACTGCGGCGCGAATCCGAAGACACTCTGGAAGGCCCGAAGGCCGCGCTCGAACTCCACCCGGGTCCAGGCCGGCGTGGCATTCGCCACGTAGTCCTGCCACCGCACATGATCGTAGGTGTGCAGTCCCACCTCGAATCCCGCGTCGTGCACGCTGCGCATCACAAAGCCTGCCCTGCGGCCGATGTCGGGTCCCGGCAGCAACACCCCGTAGAGCAGTGTCTTCAATCCGTAGTGCTTGAGCACCGAGGTGCGCGCCACCTTCTGCGCAAATCCCTTGCGGAACACGCGGCGCATCGCGCGCCCGGTGTGGTCGGGCCCCACCGAGAAATAAAAGGTCGCGTCCATCCCCAGCTTCTTCAACAGCGCCATCAGGCGCGGCACACCTTCGCGCGTGCCGCGCAAGGTGTCCACATCGACCTTCAGGCCGATGTGCACATTCTCAAGCATCGCGCGACAACAGCGCGGAGGCCGACGGCAGGCTGTTGGCGTAGGAATCGAAGATCGCGTTCAATGCGGCGCGCATATCGGTCGTCGGCACCCAGCCCAGTTCCGCCGTCGTGTTCTTGATCGACGGCAACCGTGCCGGAATGTCCGCATACCCCTTGCCGTAGTAGTCGAGCGCGGAAATATCGACGAGCCTGGTGTTGCGCGCCGTGGGAGCGTACTGCGGCCTCGATAGGGCGATTTCCAGCATCATTTCCGCCAGCTCGCGGATGGAATACGAGTTGTGGGGATTGCCGATGTTGTAGATCTTTCCGTCGGCGATGCCGTTCGGATTGTCGATGATCTTGGTCAGGCAGACCACGGCATCGTCGATGAAGGTGAAGGCGCGCGTTTGCTGGCCGCCGTCGACCAGTTTGATCGGCTCGCCGCGCACGATGTGTCCCAGGAATTGGGTCAGCACCCGCGATGAACCTTCCTTGGAGTCATCCATGCTGTCGAGCCCGGACCCTATCCAGTTGAAGGGGCGGAACAAGGTGAACTGCAGCCCCTGCTGACCATAGGCGTAGATGATGCGGTCGAGCAACTGCTTCACGCAGGAATAGATCCAGCGCTGCTTGTGGATGGGGCCCAACACCAGATCCGAGGTCTCGGGGTCGAATTCCTTGTCCTTGCTCGCGCCATAGACCTCGGAGGTCGACGGGAACACCACGCGTTTCTTGTATTTGACGCAGTGGCGGATGATGGGCAGATTGGCCTCGAAGTCCAATTCGAACACTCGCAGCGGCTCGCGCACATAGGTGGCCGGCGTCGCGATGGCCACCAGCGGCAGTATCACGTCGCACTTGCGGACCTGGTACTCGACCCACTCCAGGTTGATGGTGATGTCGCCTTCCACGAAATGAAATTTCGGGTTGCCGAGCAGGGTGCTGACGCGCTCGGACTGCAGGTCCATGCCGTAAATATGCCAATCGGTATGAGCGAGTATGTACTTGCTCAAATGGTGACCGATGAATCCATTGACGCCGAGAATGAGAACGTTTTTCAAAATAGACCCCTAAATCGCCACAAACTCCGATCCCGCTGCCGGCATTCACGCCAGTGCCAGCGGCTGGTGCATCAACGCGGGCGGCGCACCGGCGGGCGTCATGGTCTCGCCGTTCATGGCGAGCTTTAGAATTCTCAGCCGCCGCCCGTCGATGCAGTCGGCGAACCACTCGCCGTCCGCCGCATACAGGCAGGGGGCTTGTTTTGCGTACCGCGCCGGCCGCGCATCCACCCGCGTTTCAAGAACCGCAAGCCTACACCCGTTTACCTCGGTAAAGGCACCCGGAAACGGCGGCGCCACGGCGCGAACCAGGTCGTGAACTGCGCGGGCCGAACTACGCCAATCGATGCGCCCGTCCTCCGGACGGCGGCGGCCGAAGTATGAGCCCGCGCTCAGATCGAGCGGCTGCGCCGCGGCGCTGCCGTCGATCAGTGGCGGCAGGCTGCGCCGCAACACCACGCCTGCCGCCGCGGCCACCTTGAGCGACACCTCGAGCGCCGTGTCGTTCTCGAGGATGGGCACGGATTGCTGATCCACCAGCGCGCCGGCATCCGGCTTCTCGAGCATGTAATGCAGGCTGGCACCCGTCGCCGACTCGCCCTTGAGAATGGCCCAATGCACCGGCGCCCGGCCGCGGTACTTGGGCAGCAACGAGCCGTGCATATTGAGCGCTCCGCGGCGGGGCACGGTGAGCCAGGCGCGGTCCAGCATATGGCGGTAGTAGAACGAGAACAGAAAGTCCGGATCCGCGGCCCGGCCTTCGGCAATCCAGTGCGGCGTATTCGGCGAGTCCGGTGTCTCGGTTCGAATGCCGTGCGCCTCGGCCAATTGCCGTACGCTGCCGAACCATTGGCTCTCGCCCGGATCATCAGGGTGCGTGAACAGCAGCGGAATCTCGACCCCCTGCGCCAACAATTCCCGCACACAGCGAACCCCCACCTCGCTGTAGGCAAACACCACCGCGCGCGTCACCGGGCCAATTCCTGCCCGTACGCCCCCGCGTTTACCCGGCGCTCCGGCACATGCGGTTCAGCCTCCAGCACCGCTTCCACGATGTAGCGCGGCCGCTCGCGCACCTGGGCATAGATGCGCCCGACATATTCGCCCAGCAGGCCGATGCCGAACAGCGCCACGCCGATCAGGAAGAACACGAACGCGAACAGGGTGAACAGACCCTCGGCCTCCGAGCCGACCCAGATCCGGCGCACCAGAAGAATGACGAAGAGCAGGGCCGATGCCAGGGAGATCAACATGCCCACCATGGAAAAGAGCTGCAGGGGCACCACTGAGAAACCGGTGATCAGATCGAAATTCAAGCGGATCAAACTGTACATCGAATACTTCGAGCGGCCTGCGAAACGCTCCTCGTGGGCGATCGGCACCTCGATGGGATTCATGGCGTACAGGGAGGCCAGCGCCGGAATGAAGGTGTTGACCTCGCGGGTCTGATTGAGCGCGGTGACCACCGAGCGCGCGTAGCCGCGCATCATGCAGCCCTGATCGGTGATGCGCACCGGCGTGATCCACTCGCGCAGCTGGTTGATGCGCTTCGAGAACCAGCGCCGCCACCACGAGTCCTGACGCTGCTGGCGAATGGTGCCCACGTAGTCGTAGCCCTGCTCGAGCATGCCGGCCAGCTTGCCGATCTCTTCGGGGGGATTCTGCAGGTCGGCATCCAGGGTGATCACATACTCGCCGCGCGCGTACGCCAAACCCGCCATCACCGCCGAATGCTGGCCGAAATTCGCGTGAAACAACACGACGCGCGTCTCACGCGGCCGCAGCGAAAATTGCTGCCGCAACAGCGCCACCGATCGATCCTTGCTGCCGTCGTTGACGAACACGATCTCGTACGGCATGCCGAGCGCATCCAAGGTCGGGTACAGACGCGAGAACAAGGTCGGCAGCACGGCCTCTTCGTTGTAGACCGGAATCACGATGCTGAGCCGGGGAATGGTGGACATGGTGCCTTAAGTGTCCGCCGCCACGGCGCCCTGTGTTTTCAGCATGCCCAGTAATTCCTCGGTTTTCGCCTGCATGAGCTTCACCGAGCCGCGCGCCTCGACGTTGAGCCTGATCAGGGGCTCGGTGTTCGAGCTGCGCAGGTTGAAGCGCCAGTCCGCAAATTCGAAGGATACACCGTCGGTGCGATCGACGGCGCGGGCCTGCGGTGCATAGCGCGCTTCGACGGCAGCGAGCGTCGCCCCGGCGTCGGGGACCCGATAGTTGAGCTCGCCGCTGACCGGAAAGAGGCCGATGCGCTCGCCCACCAGACTTGACAGGGATTGTCCGGACTCGCAAAGGATTTGCGCGACGATGAGCCAGGGAATCATGCCGCTGTCGCAATAGGCAAAGCGCTTGAAGTAGTGGTGCGCGCTCATTTCCCCGCCGTAGACCCCGTCGACCTCGCGCATGCGCTGCTTGATGAAGGCATGGCCGGATTTCGACAGCACCGATACGCCGCCGCTGGCCTTGACCACCTCGAGTGTATTCCAGGTCAGCCGCGGATCGTGCACCACTTTCCCGCCCGCCGACCCGCGCAGCAGCACCGAGGCCAGGAGGCCGACGATGTAGTACCCCTCGATGAAGGCGCCCCGTTCATCAAAAAAGAAGCACCGATCGTAGTCGCCGTCCCAGGCCAGCCCTAAATCCGCGCCGTGCCGGCGGATGGCCGCGACCGTCGGGGCGCGGTTCTCCTCCAACATGGGATTGGGGACCCCATTCGGAAAGTGCCCGTCCGGCTGATGGTGAATCTTGATGAACTCGAACGGCAAATGTGGCTCGAGCGCATCGACGATCAAGCCCGCGCCGCCGTTGCCGGCGTTGACCACGATCTTGAGCGGCTTGAGCTTCTTGAGGTCGACATAGGATAGAAGATGCGCCACATAGGCGGCCTGCACATCGATCGGGCGGCGCATGCCGGCATGCCGAGGCGCGGGAAATTCACCCCGCTCCGCGAAGGCGCGAATCTCCTTGAGTCCGTTGTCGCCGCTGATCGGTTTCGACTGTTCGCGCACGAACTTCATGCCGTTATAGTCCGGCGGATTGTGGCTGGCGGTGATCATGATGCCGCCGTCGTAGCCGCCGTCGAAGGTCGCAAAGTAGACTCCTTCCGTGCCGCACATCCCGATGTCGTCGACATCGACACCGCTGTCGGTCAAGCCGCGGCACACGGCATCGGCGAGTTTCGCGCTCGAGAGCCGGATGTCGCGGCCCACGACAACCCGGCTCGGCGTGAGGAACTGCGCGTAACCGCGCGCCACCCGGTAAGCCACATCGTCATTCAGTTCGCCGGGAATCCGGCCGCGTAAATCGTATGCCTTGAAGCACGTGATCGATTTCAAGTATTCGTCCCTTGACGGCCGTAGTTGTCCTCGAAGCGCACGATGTCGTCCTCTCCCAGGTAAGAACCCGATTGCACCTCGACGATGTGCAAGGGAACCTTGCCCGGATTCTCGATGCGGTGCGTGGCACCGATCGGGATGTAGGTCGATTCATTCTCCGACAGCAGGAATGTCCTGTCGTTGCAGGTGATGCGCGCGGTGCCCTGCACGACGATCCAATGTTCGGCGCGATGATGATGCATTTGCAGCGACAGAACCCCGCCCGGCTTGACCGACAGGCGCTTCACCTGGAAGCGATCGCCGTTGTCGATGCTGTCATAGCTGCCCCAGGGCCTGAATACTTCACGATGCAAGGCCGATTCGCTGCGCCCGGCTTTCTTGATCATGGCCACCAGTTCCTTCACGTCCTGAACGCGCCCCTTGGGCGCGACCAGAACGGCATCCTTGGTCTCGACGATGATGTGATCGTCCATCCCGACGGCCGCGACCAGGCGGCTGGTCGAATGCACGTAACAGTCGTGGGTGTCGTGCACCATGACGTCGCCCTGCAACACATTGCCCTCCTCGTCGGCCGGCAAGGCATCGAACAGCGATGACCAGGAGCCGACGTCGCTCCAACCCGCATCGAGCGGCAGAACCACGGCGTCGCGGGTTTTTTCCATGACCGCATAGTCGATCGACTCGCTGCGGCATTTCTCGAATTCCGCCTTGTCGATGCGCGAGAAATCCAAATCCGACTTGGCGGCGGCGAACGCAGCCCGCGATGCCTCGAGAATGTCCGGAGCAAATGCGGCGAGCTCGGACAGATAGCGCGCGGCCTTGAACACGAACATGCCGCTGTTCCAGTAGTAATCGCCCGACGCGACGAATTGCGTGGCCACGTCCAAGGGCGGCTTCTCGATGAATTGCGCCACCGGATACGCAGGGCCGGCGCCCTCGCTGCGGCGGATATAGCCGTAGCCGGTCTCAGGCTGGTGCGCCACGATGCCGAAGGTGACGAGCTTGCCCTCCTCCGCCAATGCCGCTGCGGTTTCGGCCGATGCTTGGAAGACGCGCGGATTGCGGATCACGTGATCGGCCGGCGCCACCACGATGGTGGCATCCGGATCGAGCTGCTGCGCCTTGAGCGCGGCGAGTGCAACGGCCGGGGCCGTATTGCGGCCGGCGGGTTCGAGCAGAATGGCCGACGCGGTCATCCCTAAGGTGCGGATCTGTTCGGCAACGGTGAAGCGATGCGCCTCATTGCACACGATGATGGGCGGCTGAGCGCCGGCGATGCCCGCGAGCCGCAGCGCCGTGTCTTGCAGCATGGTCAGCTTGCCGGCCAGCGCCAACAATTGCTTGGGATACATTTCCCGCGACAGCGGCCAGAGCCTCGTGCCTGCGCCGCCGGACAAAATCACCGGGATCAACATGGTCATGATTCGCTCGCTATGGAACGCTTACCACGGCCGATCGCATAATAACTGAAGCCGGCGCGCGCCATGCGGCCCGGGTCGTAGATGTTTCGCCCGTCGAATATCGCCGGCGTGCGCAGCGTGGCCTTGATGGCATCGAAGTCCGGGCTGCGAAATTCCCGCCATTCGGTGACGATGGCCAGGGCGTCCGCACCCTCGAGCACCTCGGGGCTGCTCTTGCACAGCGTGAGATCGCTGCGTTGTCCGTAAATTCGCAGGCACTCCGGCATCGCCACCGGGTCGTAGGCGCGCACTTTCGCTCCTGCCTCCCACAAGGAGTGCATCAGGACGCGGCTGGCGGCCTCGCGCATGTCGTCGGTATTGGGCTTGAAGGCCAGGCCCCAAAGACCAATGGTCTTGCCGCGCAAATCGCCGAAGTGCGCCTTGATCTTGTTGAACAGCACATGCTTCTGGCGGTTATTGACGCTTTCCACTGCGGTCAAAATGCTGGCCTCGTAGCCGACCTCATCCGCCGAACGCTTCAACGCCTGGACGTCCTTGGGAAAGCACGATCCACCATAGCCCGCGCCCGGGTAGATGAAGGCGTAGCCGATGCGCGGATCGGAGCCGATGCCGATCCGCACGTCCTCGATGTCGGCGCCGAAGTGTTCGGCCAGGTTGGCCAACTCGTTCATGAAACTGATCTTGGTGGCGAGCATGGCATTGGCGGCGTACTTGGTCAGCTCGGCCGAACGCACATCCATCACGATCATGCGCTCGCGATTATGCGTGAAGGGCTCGTACAGCGAGCGCATCATCTCGGTCGCGCGCGCCGAATCGGTGCCGACGATCACCCGGTCGGGGCGCATGAAGTCGGCAATGGCGGCGCCTTCCTTGAGGAATTCCGGATTCGAGACCGTGTCGAATTCGAGGTCCGCCTTGCGCGCCGCCAGCGACGATTTCACCGCCTCGCGCACCTTGTCGGCGGTGCCCACCGGCACGGTCGACTTGGTTATGACGACCTTGTACTCGCTCATGTGCTCGCCGATGGAGCGCGCCACAGCGAGCACATAACGCAGGTCGGCGGAACCATCCTCATCGGGCGGCGTGCCCACCGCAATCAGCTGGTACTGTCCGTGCTTCACGCCTTGCGCCGCGCTGGTGGTGAAGCGCAGACGGCCGGCATCGAAATTACGCTTGACCACCGCATCGAGGCCGGGCTCATGGATGGGTAGCTCTCCACGTTGCAGCATGGCGGTCTTGCGTTCATCGACGTCCACGCACACCACATGGTTGCCGGCATCCGCCAAACACGCGCCCGTCACCAGGCCCACGTAGCCCGAGCCAAAAATCGTAATCCGCATGCGTAATCTTCTGATTTAACTAGAAAAAGTACCTAGAAGCCTAGCGGTTTTGCCAGGTCAAGTAAAGCATCGCCCATACCGCGCCGGGCCTTAGCTGAGCAACCAAGGTTGCCGCTGCAGCTTCTTCTCCCACGCCAACGAGTGGGTCACAATCGCCGCCAGGTCGTCATAGCGCGGACGCCACCCCAACTCCTGGCGGATGCGGTCGGCGCGCGCCACGAGGTACGCAGGATCGCCCGCGCGGCGCGGCTCCTCGCGGATTACCAAGGGCTTGCCGCCCACCTTCTCCACCATGCGCAATACGTCGCGCACCGAATAGCCGTGACCGTAGCCGACGTTCAAGGTGGTCGACTTGCCGCCGCCACGCAGGTAGTCGAGCGCCTTCAAATGTGCCGCCGCCAGGTCTTCCACATGCAGATAGTCGCGCATGCCCGTCCCGTCCGGAGTGGGATAGTCGCTGCCGAATACCGACACATGCGGCCGAATGCCCACCATGGCTTCGCAGGCCACCTTGGTCAGCAAGGTGGCGCCCTGGGTCGCCTGACCGATCTCGCCGCCGGGGTGCGCCCCGGCCACGTTGAAATAGCGCAGGGCCACGTAGCGCATCGGGTTCACCGCAGCCACATCGCGCAGCATCCACTCGCTCATGAGCTTGGAGGTGCCGTAGGCGTTGATCGGGCGAGTCGGCGATTCCTCATCGGCGTAGCCTTGCTCCGGCATGCCGTACACCGCCGCCGTCGAGGAAAACACGAAGTTCTTGACGCCGTGCTCGATGCAGGCCTGCAGGAGATTGCGCGTGTTGCAGGTATTGTTGCCGTAATATTTCAGCGGCTGCGCCACGGACTCCGGCACGATGGTGTGAGCGGCAAAATGCATGACGGTATCGACCTTGTGCTCCGCCAGCAGCCGCGAGACCAACGCACGGTCGCCAACATCACCGACAACGAGTTCGCCGGCCGTCACCGCCTGCCTGAATCCTCGGACCAGATTGTCGAGGACGATGACCCTTTCAGCGGTCTCGCCCAATTGACGAACGACATGGCTGCCGATGTACCCGGCACCGCCGGTGACCAGAATGGTTCCCTTTGACACACCCACACCTCTCCAGCGGACGGTTGCCGCTCATGGATGGGCAGTATCGGTGGGTCCGGTGTTTCTGACAATGCGTCGCGGTTTGAGACTGGTGACTTTACGGTCGTCCACGGTGACGGCAGATTGGCGCACCCACACCAAATCATGGGATTCAGGAGAGGGCTTGTATTCCTCGACAACCTCGCTCAAGAGGTGCTGGGCACGATGGCAATCGAAGCGGCTCATCGCCGCCAGGATCTCTTCCAACAGTATCTGCACCCGGTCCCACGGCAGGGAATGCTCGATGGCCCGCAAAATCATCGGGTGCTCGGTGCCGGTGACATTGTTGCCGATCAACAGCTCCTCGAAGAGTTTCTCGGCGGGGCGCAGGCCGGTGTAGGAAATCTCGATGTCTCCGTCCGGGTGCTGCTCATCGCGCACCGTCAATCCCATGAGATTGATCATGCGCCGCGCCAGATCTCCGATCCGGATCGGCTTGCCCATATCGAGGACAAATACATCGCCGCCCTCGGCCATTGAGCCGGCCTGGATGACGAGCTGCGCAGCCTCCGTGATGGTCATGAAGTAGCGGATCACCTCGGGATGAGTCACGGTAACCGGGCCGCCCTTCTTGATCTGTTCGTTGAACAGAGGGACCACCGAACCGGACGAGGCCAACACATTGCCGAACCGCACCATGCAAAACCGCGTCTTGCTGCCGCGCCGGTGCAGCCCCTGGAGGACGATTTCCGCGAATCGTTTGGTGGCACCCATCACATTGGTCGGGTTGACGGCTTTGTCGGTGGACACCAACACGAAAGTATCCACCTCGGTCTCGTGCGCGGCCTCGGCGGCGTACCAGGTGGAAATGACGTTGTTGTAGATGCCCTCGATGATGTTCTGCTCGACGATGGGCACATGTTTGTAGGCGGCGGCGTGGTACACGGTCTGTACCCGATAGGCCTGCATGATGTCGCGCAGACGAGATTTGTGGTGGGCATTGCCGATCAATCCGACCAGATCGACCCCGAGCGAATGTTGGTCCGCAAAGGTGCGCAACTCGCGCTGGATGTTGTACAGGGCCAATTCGGACATCTCGAACAAGACCAGCCGCCTGGGACCTAAGCCGATGATCTGCCTGCAAAGTTCGGCGCCGATGGAACCCCCGGCCCCGGTCACCATGACCACGCGCTCGCGGATGCAGGCGTCGAAAAGCCCCGCCTTGGGGGGCACCGAATCTCGTCCCAGCAGGTCGGACACGTCCACTTCGCGAATGTTGTCCACCGTCGCATTGCCGGTAACCAACTGCTCGAATTCCGGCACCGTTTGCACGTGGACCCCGAGCGGTTCCAGGCCGCTCAAGATTTCGCGGCGCCGGCGCCGGGTCAAGGTCGGCAGAGCCAACAGCACCCGGTCGATTTTGAGGTCCTTGATCAGTTCCGGCAGTTCCTCGGGCGAATGGACCTTGGTCCCATTGACCATTCGGCCCTGCAGACTTCGCTTGTCGTCGATAAAGACCAGGGGGTCAAAGGCTCGAGTCGTCAGCAAGGCCGTCGATAGGCGCGCTCCCGCTTCGCCGGCCCCGTAGATGGCGACCCGCGCGACCGTCGGTTGAATGCTGCGAGTGAGCAAGTAGTACCGCACCACGACCCGCGAGCCCGCCACATAAAGCAATACCAGACAGGAGTAGATGGCGACGACGCTCCCTGAGAGCGCCGGTATTTTGAATGCAAGTCCCAATAGGCCGAGAATGACGCCGCTCAACGACACCGCAAAAGTAACCGCGAATACGGCCTGATGCCCGAGAAAACGAATGACGGCACGATACAGGCCGCGACGCACGAAAATCGGGGTGCTGACGGCCACTACGGCCACGTAGGCGGGCCAATCGGCCATCGAGAATACGGGAGCACCGGCCTTGAGACTCAAGGCTGCCCACAAGGCCAAGGGCATCATGATGGCATCTGCACCGACAGCAATGATGCGCTTGACCGGTCCCGGCAGGTCTACCGTTTGCCGTGCAAAGTCGGCAGTCTTATCCGCGCTGCTAGGACTCAACGTGAACCTCCCTGGACACTCACTCTTGCCGATAGCCGAAATCGTTGGACTTCGAAGCAGGCAAAGATTTTTTTATCTCCCTTACGCATAGTGTACCGAATTTATTTGCTCCGTCACCGATCTTACGTGCAAATCTTACAAATCCCCTAGCCTTTGCAATTCAACGCACGAAACGAGATTGCGTTTACCTGACGGCGACAAGTTTAGAGTCGCGCCTCGATTGAATGTTCCTTGAACCATGCATAGGTTCGTTCGATACCAACTTTCAGCGGAATCTTCGCCCGCCAACCAAGACCGGACAGCCTCGAGACGTCCAACAACTTGCGGGGTGTACCATCAGGTTTGCGTAGGATCGAAGTCTCATATGCCCGCTGTAGCCGATCAGCCGACATGATCATTTCAGCCAGCTCGCGAATGGTCACATCCTCGCCCCAGCCGATGTTCACAATCGGCTCGGCGTCGTACGTTTGCAATAGGTACAAAGTTGCATCTGCAAGGTCATCGACATGCAGGAATTCCCGCCGCGGCGTCCCCGTACCCCATAAGGTCACGCTCTCGTCGCCACGAACCTTGGCTTCGTGGAAGCGGCGAATCAGGGCCGGCAGCACATGCGAAGTCTGCAAATCAAAGTTGTCGCCGGGTCCATAGAGGTTGGTTGGCATCAAGGAAATCGCGTTGAAGCCGAATTCCCGACGGTACGCTTGACACATCTTCACACCCGCGATCTTGGCGATGGCATACCACTCGTTGGTGGGTTCCAAGGGCCCGGTGAGCAGATAATCCTCCTTGATGGGTTGCGGGCTGAGCTTGGGGTAGATGCAGCTGGATCCTAGGAATACGAACTTTTCGACCCCCGAGCGATGCGCGGCATCGATCACATTGTCTTGGATCAATAAATTGTCACGGATGAACAATGCCGGCCGGGAATTGTTGGCGTGGATGCCGCCGACGCGCGCGGCCGCCATGATCACCGCCTCCGGACGCTCCGCCTCGAAGAAGCGGCGCACGTCGGCCTGTAAGGTAAGATCGAGCTCCGAGTGCGTCCTCATCAGCAACTCAGAGTAGCCCTGCTGCTTAAGGGCCCGGACAATTGCCGACCCCACCAATCCCCGGTGCCCGGCGACGTAGATCCGAGATGACTTTGTTAGCGGCATCGGATTTTATTCGTGGTGGTGGTAGACCTTGTAACCTTCCTTGGCAATCAAGGCGTCGCGCTTTGCGATGTCCAGATCCGATTCGACCATTTCCGCCACCAGTTCCGAGAAGGTGACCTCGGCGGTCCAGCCCAGCTTCTCGCGCGCCTTGGTGGCATCCCCGAGGAGAGTCTCCACTTCGGTCGGACGGAAGTAGCGGGGGTCCACGTGAATCAAGGTGCGGCCGCTCGTGGCATCGATCCCCACCTCTTCCGTACCCTCCCCCTGCCACTCGAACTCCATGCCGAGCAAGGAGCCGGCGGTCGCGACGAAATCGCGAACCGAATATTGCGTGCCGGTGGCGATGACGAAATCCTCCGCCGTGTCTTGCTGCAGCATCAACCATTGCGCGCGAACGTAGTCGCGCGCGTGCCCCCAGTCACGCCGCGAATCCAGGTTGCCGAGGTGCAGCGAATCCTGCAAACCGACCTTGATACGCGCCAATGCGCGCGTGATCTTGCGCGACACGAAGGTTTCGCCGCGCATGGGTGATTCATGATTGAAGAGAATTCCGTTGCAAGCATAGAGGCCATAGGCCTCGCGATAATTCACGGTGATCCAGTAGGCGTAGACCTTGGCCGCGCCGTAGGGCGATCGGGGATAGAAGGGCGTCGTCTCCCTTTGCGGTATTTCCTGAACCTTGCCGAACATCTCCGAGGTGGACGCCTGATAGAAACGGGTCTTGTTTTCAAGCCCCAGGATGCGGATGGCCTCCAGAACCCGCAGCGTTCCCACCGCATCGGAGTTGGCCGTATATTCGGGGGTCTCGAAGGACACGGCGACATGGCTCTGCGCAGCCAGGTTGTAGATCTCGTCGGGCTGAACCTCTTGGATGATCCGGATGAGATTCGTCGAATCCGTCAGATCTCCGTAGTGCAGCTTGAGGCGCACGTCTTTCTCGTGCGGATCCTGGTACAGATGATCGATGCGATCCGTGTTGAAAGATGAAGCGCGGCGTTTGATGCCGTGAACGTGGTAGCCCTTCTGCAGCAGGAACTCTGCAAGATACGCCCCGTCCTGCCCGGTGATGCCTGTGATCAACGCTCGCTTCGACAAATGTCTCTCCCAATGTAAACTATACAAATATCCGCCCCACGCATCGTCAATATACGCATCGGCAATGAATCCTTCCATATCGCGTGCTGGTAGGGCGCGTATCAATCACCATGGTTTCACAGCGTCGGGCGGATGGTGGAATCGTCATCATCTTGGGCGAGCGCTGCCCGAACCGACAGCAGGGTCTGCACTCGAGGCGGTCTGGTGAAAACCCAGCGCAGAATGCGTGCGCCTTGCGAGATTCCGTACCAAGGAACCTCGGACGCGCCGGGGTGGTGCGTGGCGAAGTGGCGCAGTTCGAACCGATCGTACCGGCTCGGCCACACTCTGCTGATCACGAAGCGCAGCGCCTCCCTGGTGGTTCTCGACCATTCGATCCCAGGCAGGGCATGGATCTTGATATTCGACCAAGATACATCGGCGAGCCCCTGCCGGCGGGCCACCCTCTTCAGCAGCCACGGACACTCCACGCCGACCGCATCGATGACGGTCGGCGGAATCGCCGCGGGATAGTAGCGCGCCGTCAGCCGCAACGGCGGGACGGTCCACCACAGCGACTGACCGTCCGGCCGCGCCGACAGTACTTCTTCCCAGTCGGCGGGCCCGAGACGGGCGGCCAACAGCGCGATGTCATGCAGCTGGATCAGCCGCAGCGCATGGGCACGCATGTTTCCCGCCGCATGCAGCAGTAGATGCAGCATCAAGGCTGCAGTCGACGGATACTCGTTGAGCCCGGCGCGCGCGGCGTGCGGAAAAATGAATTGCGTGAGATCCGTTTCGCTGATCGGCAGCCGTTCGCGAATGCTCGTGTGCACTTCGATCTTGACGGGATTGTCGGCATTCTCGCCGAGTCCGCCGCCGGCAACGGCGCCGCGCAGGCGCGGTTCGAGTATCCAATTGCGCCAGGTCGTCACCGTCACGTCGTATCCGCACTCCTCCAACAGCCGAGTCGCCGACGCCGCGTCCGCATCGCCTGCCAGCAGATCGATGTCGGCCATGGGCCGTTCACCGGCCTGGTAGACGCCAATTGAGTGCAGCGCCGCGCCTTTGAGCGCGACCAAGGCTATCCCGTCGCGGCGCGCGTGTGCGTCGATGCGGGCCAACAGATCCACGATCTTTCGGTGCCGCCGGGCGATATGCTCGCGCTGCGCTTCGAGAAACGAGCGCCAGCCCTCAGGACCCTGCCAGCGCAAGCCGGCCAGCAGAATCGATGACACACCCTGCATCGACGCCACGGCCGTGGCGATGCGCCATTCAAAGTCGTCCCAGGTGGGCGGCGCACCCGTCGGCGCAGTGATTTCGCGCGCGAGAATCTCGGTAATGCCGCGCAGCGCGGCGTCTATTTTGCGCAGCGGCGGCAGAGCCGCAGCACCGCCACGCCGGCCGGCCGCGGATGTCATGCCGCCGGAAGACTTAAGGTCAGCCATATCGCGGTGAGTACCCGTTCGCGGTCTCGAAGTTTCACCCGCGCTCTCCAGAGTGCCGTCAGTTCACGCCCACCTTGTAGTACAACAGGTACCATTCGACGAACTTCGCCACCCCTTCCGCCACGGGTGTGGTGGGCCGGTAGCCGACGTCGCGCGCCAGCGCCGTGACATCCGCCCAGCTCTCCGGAGACGTCGCCCAATTGCATCGGCAAGAGGTTCTTCTTTGCCGTTCTTTTCAGGCACCTCTCCAATATCGAGATGTACTCCATCAATTCCACCGGCTGCTCGTTGCCGATGTTGTAGATCCGGTAAGGAGCGCGGCTGCGTGCCCGGGTCCGGATTCGCGGAATCCCAGTCCGGATTCGGCGCCGCGACCTTGTCCACGCGCGGCCAACGACGCCCCGGACGATGTCGTCGACATAGGTGAAATCGCGCTTGTGGCGGCCGAAATTGAACACCTCGATCGGCTTGCCTTCCAGAATGCACTTCGTG
Source organism: uncultured Gammaproteobacteria bacterium (assembly GCA_963811115.1). Taxonomy (GTDB): domain Bacteria; phylum Pseudomonadota; class Gammaproteobacteria; order Steroidobacterales; family Steroidobacteraceae; genus Bog-1198. The sequence continues at coordinate 252,621 of CAWEQB010000010.1, read as the reverse complement.
AACAGAAACAGCGCCATGTCGGGCCGCCCCCATGGGCCGTAAACTGTGAAAAATCGCAACCCGGTGGTCGGCAGGCCGTATAGATTCGAGTAGCTGTGCGCCATCAGCTCATTCGCCTTCTTGGTGGCGGCGTACAAGGTGAGCGGATGGTCGACGCTTTGATGCACGGAAAACGGCATATTGGTGTTCGCGCCGTAGACTGAGCTGGTCGAGGCATACACCAGGTGCTCGACCTCGGTGCGCCGGCATCCTTCGATGACGTGCAGAAATCCGGTGATATTGCTGTCGATGTAGGCGTGCGGATGTTCGATCGAGTGGCGCACGCCGGCCTGCGCGGCCGAGATGCACCACCCTCTGAAATCTCTCGCGCTTAAACGCCACTTCGATGGCGGCGCGATCCGCCAGGTCCATTCTGAGAAAGCGGAATTTCGGCTGCTGTTCGAGAATCTCCAAGCGCGCTTCCTTGAGAGCCGGATCGTAGTAGGAATTCATGTTGTCGATTCCGACAACCTCATCGCCGCGATCGAGCAGCATCTGTGCCGTGTGAAAGCCGATGAAGCCGGCGGCGCCGGTGACGAGCATCTTCATGATCGCATCCTACAAGCGCTGATCGGTCTGATCTGCCGCAAACAGATATTTGACGTCGAAAAGCAAATGCGTCTCCTTGCCCAGCGAGCGGATCTGGCGTATGCCCATGTCGCGAAATTGACGGTGCGCGACTGCGATCACGACGGCATCGTACGCATTCTTCTTCGGCGCTGCGCAGCAAGTTGATTCCGTACTCGAGCTTGGCCGACTCCGCATTGACCCAAGGATCGTACACGGCTACGTCGGCGCCGAAACTCTCCAGGGTCCGCACGACATCCATGACCTTGCTGTTCCTCAGGTCCGGGCAGTTTTCCTTGAATGCCAATCCCATGACCAGGATCTTGGCGCCGGCCACCAGAATGCGCAGTTCCGTCATGCCCTTGATCACTCGCTGGGCGATATATGACCCCATGTTGTCGTTGACGCGCCGCCCCGCAAGGATCATCTCCGGATGGTAGCCGATCTCCTGCGCCTTGTGAGTCAGGTAGTACGGGTCGACGCCGATGCAATGGCCGCCGACCAGACCGGGGCGGAACGGCAGGAAATTCCACTTGGTGCCGGCGGCGCGCAGCACCTCCTCGGTGTCGATCCCCAAGCGCTCGAAGATCACCGCCAATTCATTGATCAGCGCGATGTTGACGTCGCGTTGCGTGTTTTCGATGACCTTGGCGGCTTCCGCAACCCGAATGCTGGAGGCGCGATGGGTACCCGCGGTGATGATCGACGAATAAAGGGCATCGACGAAATCCGCCGCCTGCGGGGTGGAGCCCGAAGTGATTTTCTTGATGGTGGGCAACCGATGCTGCGCGTCGCCCGGATTGATTCGCTCAGGGCTGTATCCGCAGTAAAAATCGCGATTGAATCGCAGTCCGGATATCCGCTCCAGGATGCGGCACGCAAACTTCCTCGGTGCAGCCGGGATAGACGGTTGACTCATAGATGACGATGCTGCCCTTGCGCAGACACCTTGCCGATGGAGCGGCTGGCACCGGTCAGCGGCGACAGGTCGGGGCGCTTGTAGCGGTCGATCGGCGTCGGCACCGTGACGATGAATACGTTGCAGCCGGACAAGTTTCTGCGCGTCTGCAGTGAATTTCAGCTTCTTCGCGGCTGCAAGCTCCGCCGCGCTGCACTCGAGGTGCGGTCGCGGCCGAGACGCAATTCGCGAATCCGTCGAAGCATCGATGTCGAAGCCGATCGGTGGAGTATTTCTTACCAAACTTCGACGGCCAGCGGCAGCCCCACGTATCCCAGTCCGATGATGGCGATCTTTGTCCGACGAATACCCCGCATGAACACTCCTCAACTGCAGCAGCCGCGTATTTACAGGTTGCGAGTGTATACGATCGATCGGGCACCGCGTTAAGTCCGAAAACGGTGTCGTAGCGGTGCGAAGACATCATGTCCGGGACACCAGCGGACGTGCGGGGACTCCCACGTAGGTCTGCCCTCCTTCCAGGGACTTCGATACGACTGCACCCGCGCCGATTACCGCGTCCTCACCGATGGTCAGAGGCGTCGACGGATCTCCATTGACGATCACCGCGCCCGTTCCGATATAGACCCGATTGCGCAGCTGCACACAGCCGCTCACATGCACTCCCGGCGCTAGCGTCACGAAATCATCCATGATGACATCGTGTCCAATGGTGCAATCGAGGTTGATTTGCACGTTTTTCTTCAGTCGGATGTTGGTCGTCAGAATATTGCCTGCGCAAATGACGGTGCCGGCGCCATACTCGAGCCATTGTGAACGTTCCGTTCTTGGATGGATCAACGACGCCAATGGCCGGCCGGCATTTTCCACCCTGTCCGACAGTTTCTGCCGCAATGCCGGCGAACCTATTGCCACCGAAAAGCCGGCCACCGGCGATTCCTTTAGCGCCTCGTCAAAGGAAAACACTCTAAAAGAATTGATGAAGGAGCCGTGAAGACTCGCGTCGTCGTCGACGAATCCCAGAATCCTCAACTCTCGATCGGACTCGCGGCACTGCTCGGCAAGCCACGCGACCTCGCGCGCGAATCCACCCGCGCCATAAATGTACAGATCCATTCGAAGAGATTACACCGATTGCAGCGGGGAACGAAATCCGCCGGCAGCGGTTCAAGCAACCGTTCGAACGAAATATCCTATCGAGGTCAACAGGTCGCGGGTTTCGTAGCGGTTAAATATCGGGTCGAGCTTGATCGCCTGAATGGCATCGGGCGCAGCTTCTCCCGTTTTGGTCTCGACGGCCTTCCAATTGAGCTCGCAGAACATCTTCTCGAAGTCGCTATGCCGCAGGCGGTTTTGAAAATGATTCGATGGATTCAGCCAGCGCCATTGGCGTTCGGAATAGCGATAAAAATTGAATATGGAGACGGCTGCATCTGAGTAGTGATAGTGATCGGCATAATCGATGACGTGGCTCAGCAGTGCGCCTGGTGCGGCGATTCGCGTGCATTCCGCGAGAATGAGGCGGATGTCGCGCCCGGGGATGTGTTCGAGCGTGCTCGTTGAACAGAAAAAACCGACGCTTCCGGGGCAGAGTCCGGTATTGCGCGCGTCGCCGGGAGCCAGATACTTGATACGGTAGGTGTTCTCTAGATCCTGCCAATCGCCGATTTCGGGCCAGTCGCCGGGCACCCGCCCCCGCAGCTGCCGAATGGTGTGATTGATTTGCGCAGGACTGCTGAGCCGCTGTATGTCGTAAACCAGGACCTCGGCCGCGCCCGCGTTCGATAGCAGCAGCGGAGTGAGGAAATGACGTCCGCCCCCGATTTCGAGCGCCCGCCCCGGGTGAATGCGCCGGTATTGGGCGACATGAAATTGATGAATCCGAAGATAGGCGTCGGTTACCTCAAATAAATGGTTGCCGGTGACATATTTCTGAGCAATACGATATAGGAACCGTCCTCCCGGAAGGTACTCCAGAACTTGGAAAACCACGCATTTCAGCCGCCAGTTCAAACTCATATCTCCGTGAGTGTATTCCGCCGAGTGGATGACGCTGCGGCTGCGTGATCAATTTGCGATCACGAGTCCCAGGTATTCGTGGAGCGCAGCCTCGGTCTTGCGCAGCGACGCCGAGTTTGGAACCCAGAATCCCGCAGCAAGTTCGGGCTTCAGAGACGCCAGTTGCCCGGTTGGCGCCGGAATCGGATGCGCTCCCGCATGCTGCATCAAACGCATGGCACGTCGCATATGATAGGCCGACGTCACCAAGTAAAAGGCCGAATCGCCCACCAGCGCGGCCACGCCGCGTGCTTCATCCGACGTGTCCAATGCTTGGTCCAGTTTCACGATGGCGCCCTGCTCCACGCCGAGACTCTGCGCAAACTTGGCGTACCCGAGGGCGGGCGGTACTTCGTCGCCGATCGCCCCCCCGGAGACGACCAACTTAGCCCCCGGAAGCAACCGCAGCAGCCGGACCCCTTCGGTGATCCGCGCCAATCCGTCCAGCGGCAGCGCGGCCGTGATGGGAATGCCGTCGCGCGGGGCGTAGCCGTTGCCGAGGACTGCAATGAAGTGCACCGAAGGCAGGATCTGCGCATCGGCAAGCGGCGGGTAACTCACTTCCAGCGGCCGCAGCAGAGCGTTGGCCACCGGACCGATCGAAGAGAGATACAAGAGCAGGGCGGCGCCGGTCCACAGCGCCGCCGCAGTCCTACGCCGGCCGAACAGTCGAATGATCGTACCCGTCACCGCCATCAGAAATCCGCACGCCGGCGGCGTCGCCGCCACACCGACGATCTGCTTGATGAGATGCGTGAGATACATGTACGGAGATGCGCCTATCTGGCCGCTTCGGCGAATACGTCATGAACGACGCTGCAGGTTCGGTCCATGTGCTCGCGGGCCAAGGTCGGATGCACCAGGAACATGAGACTTCTGTCGCCCAATTCTCGCGCCACCGGAAGCCGCTGCGCGGGCCGTAGACCCGTGCCGTCAAACGCCCGCTCCAAATAGACCTCCGAGCAGGATCCGGAAAAGCAAGGGACTCCTCTCGCGGCCACCTCGGCAATGATTCGGTCGCGGGTCCAGTCGGATTTCAGTCGCGCCGGATCAACAAACGCGTAGAACTTGTAGTAGGCGTGTTTGATATGCGGGTCGGGCATCGGAACACGAAGCGCGCTTACTTGGCTCAAGCCTTCATATAGACGTCCCGCATTCTCACGCCTTCGTTCAACCCAGCCTTCAATCTTCGACAATTGACGCCGTCCGATGGCTGACTGAAATTCTGTCATTCGCCAATTGGTGCCGAACGACTCATGGAGCCATCTGAACCCCGGGGGATGGTCGGTGCGGTGGGCCGCCTGATAGCTCTTGCCGTGATCCTTGTACGCCCACGCGCGCAACCACAAAGATTCGTCCTGCGTTGCCAACAAACCGCCTTCCCCGCCGGTCGAGATTATTTTGTCCTGACAGAAGGAAAAGGCGCCGAATGTGCCAAAGCTGCCGACGGCCTTGCCGCGGTACAGCGCGCCATTGGCTTGTGCGCAGTCTTCGATCACCGCAACGCTTTTGCTCTCGGCAAGCTGCAGTATGGGCCCCATGTCGCAGGGCCATCCGGCCAGGTGGACCACAACGATGGCGCGTGTCCGCGGCGAAATGACGCGCTCAATGCTCGAGGCGGTAATGTTCTGACTGTCCCGGTCGACGTCCGCGAATACCGGCTTCGCGCCCCGCATGACGGCGCAGCTGGCAGAGGCGATGAACGTGCGGGGTGTCGTTATTACTTCATCCCCCGGGCCGATCCCCAACAGGGCCAGCGCCAGTTCCAGAGCGACGCTGCCGTTTGCCAGAGCCACGGCATGCCGAACCCCGATCGAGGCCGCGTATTCTCGCTCGAAAGCCGACCCCTCGCTCCCTGTCCAGTAATTGACCCGGCCCGAGCGCAATACTTCCGTAGCCGAGGCCACTTCATCGTCGGCGTAATGCGGCCAGCCGGGGAATCGGAGTTCGTCTCGAGCCACGCTTGCTTCCCTCCCAACGGTCGGCAGTCCATTCATAGCTTCGTCCCCCGAAAACGCTCCATGGTTGCATGCCCGGGATGAGAGATGCCCTTTGCGCCAACCACCCCGGCGGCCGTCAGCCAAAGAATACGCAAGTCCAGCATGAACGACCGATGATCCACGTACCACACATCCAATCTGAATTTCTCCTCCCAGCCGATCTCGTTGCGGCCATTGACTTGTGCCCAGCCGGTCATTCCCGGTCGTATCTCGTGACGACGCGCCTGTACCGAATCGTACAGCGGCAGATATTCCATCAGCAGCGGTCTCGGTCCTACCAGGCTCATTTCACCTCGCAGGACATTGATCAATTCAGGCAATTCGTCGAGACTCGTCCGCCGCAGCATTTTCCCTAGCGGAGTCAATCGATCGCCGTCCGGCAGCTGCTCATCTCCCTTCTGCCCGATCAGCATGGTGCGGAATTTCAGCAGAGTAAAGGGCTTGCCGCCACGGCCCGGGCGCGATTGGCGGAAAAATACCGGGGACCCCATGGTCAAGCGCACCGTCAGCGCGAGGGCGGCGAACAGCGGCGAAAGCACGATAATTCCCATCGCTGAAACTACCAGATCGAACAAACGCTTCATGAGTATCCGCCGACAACCCCGGTCAAAACCGCCTGAATTCTCGCCGCCAGGTCATCTCGCGAGAATTTGTCCTCGGCAAGTTTGCGTGCATTCAGTCCGGCCGCCCGTATTTTACCTGGTTCTTCCGCCAGCGCCCGTAGTTCGGCCGCCGCCTTCGCCGGATCGGCGTCGAGCCTGATCCCGGCCCCCGCCTCCTGCAACAGCTGAGCGTGCCAACCACCGTAGTTGATCGCCACACAGCAACCGGCGGCCAGCGCGTCAAAAAATTTATTGGCGGAGTTTGCTTCCATTTCCGGAATCGGCAGAAATAAGGACGTAGCCACGTCGACGGCTGAAAGCACGGCGGGCACCTGCGTCTTTGCAATCTTCGGGAGCATCAGAAAGTTCCGGTCCAAAATTTTCTCGGCGCGCGCCAGAGCCGCCACCTGATCACGCTCCAGCCCATCGCCGACCGTCAGAAACATGAAGCGCCGGTCGTCTTTCAACAACGCGGCGAGACGGACCAGATACGAGATTCCGTTGATTCGCCCGAGTGTGCCCAGATACCCCACCAGAATTTTATCATCCTCGATTCCCATTCGTGTTCGAAAGGCGCGTCCTCGCGGGATATCGCGCTTGAACAACTCAAGATCCGACGCATTTGGAACCATCACCAACTTTGCTTCGGGGTAGCCGGCCCGTCGAACGCCTGCCGCCATGCCGGGCGACAATGCAATCACGGCAGCGGAATTCGCATATGCAAACTTTTCGAGGAGTCTCGCCGCGAAGCGCAGCACGGGGTTCCGCAACGCGCCGATGGCAATCGGCAACTCCGGCCACAGGTCACGCACTTCAAAGACCATGGGAATGCGGCAGCGGCGCGCGGCGTAAACCGCAGGAATGGCGATGGTCAGAGGTGTGCTGGTTGCGAGCACGACATCTCCCCGGATTCGTCGCGCGCGTCGTGCGGCGCGAATGGCAAACGTGAAGAATGCGGCCATCCGGGCGAGGTAGGACATGTGGTTGGAGTATCGGACAGGCAGCCAGTGAACCCGCATTCCGGACTCTTCGGTGGTAAACCACCCTCGCCGCTCGGTGAATTCCTGCCATGACGTGACGATGTCCACCTGATGGCCTGCGGCCGCCAACCGCCGGCCGACCTCAAAGGATCGGGTGCTACCGCTCATATCCGGCGTGTTGAAGTATTGGTGGAGATAGACGATGCGCATCCGCGTCAGTCGATCCAGGCGGCGTATTGCCGCATCCATATGTCGAGTGAGAATGGCGCAAAGATCTCTCGGTACCAAATCGAGCCCCCGCCTGGAGCCTGTTCGCAGTAGCGGCCGTACTTGAGCAAGAGGGCGGCGCTGTTCATGATTCCTTTGGCAGAGAGTTGCCCCCCCGGGCCGAAGGCATCCGATACAGGAGCCCTCAGATCGCGCTTCAGCCATTCTCCCTGCGGATTCGAAAACCCCTTCTTGTCCTTGCGCCATGCGATCTGCCGCGGCAGGAAGGGCCGCATCGCTTCCCGCAAGCTGTACTTGGTCCAGCCCCGGCGCAACTTGTAGTCGTCGGGAACGCGGAGCATCAGGTCAACCAGCCGGGAGTCGAGGAACGGCAAGCGGATTTCCCGGCTCATTGCCATCGACATGCGGTCTTCGTAATGGCAAAGGGCCGGCACCGACAATTCGCGAATGTCGGCCGCTTGCCGGGCCGCAAGCGATCCGGCGCCGAGCCCGAGGGACGCCGGATTCCACCCGCGAAGCCATTCTCCGTCGAGATCGGATTCCCGGGCATTCAGCCGCGAATCGCTGAGCCTGCGCAGAAACGGTACATAGCGTTTGGCATCGCCCAGGTCGAATTGGTTGATTACGGTTCGATTTGCAGCGAAGGCCCCCAAAACTCCAAGAGCGCGAAGGTGGCGGCCCTGCCCAATCAGCGACTGAAGATAGAACCCGAGATACTTTCGATAGCCCAGGAATATCTCATCCGCGCCCTGCCCACTCATGATTACTTTGAGGCCGCGCTGCTTTGCGCATTCCATCAACCGATAATGCCCGAGCGCCGAGAGCCCGGTAACCGGTTGATCGTTTATCCAGTTGAGCGTCGCGAGATCCTCGCCGACGGTGGCCGCCGAGGTATGCAGAACGATTTTCCATGCATTCTGCCGCAGATGCCGTTCCATTGCGTTGATGTGCTCGGTCTCGTCGAACCTCGCGTCATCGCTGATCGATGACAACAGTTGCGGGGCACCGAGATCGCCTTGCAGGTGATGCGCCACGGCGGCAATCGAAGATGAATCGACGCCGCCGGACAGAAGCACTCCGACCGGCACGTCGCTTCGCAATCTAACGCGCACGGAGTCGATAAATAGCCGCCGAACTTCGGAGATGCAATCGCGTAGAGAAAGAGTGCTTGCATCATCGGGATACGGGGGTGGTGCGAATGGAACCGGATGCAACTCGGGTTGGTCCACCGTAAGATCGAGTTGGAGATAGCTCGAGGCGGCCAACTGAGAAATGTCTTTGAAAAACGTGCGCGGCGAGGTGTCGGTCAAGCCCTGGTGGATGAAGCGCCCGACGACATCGCGATCCAGCCGAAATTTTCTGTCTGCCAGGGTCAGCAGTGTCTTGATCTCCGAGGCGAAAATGAACTCCTGCGAATCGGACCAGTAATAGAGGGGCTTTTCAGAACCGGCGTCGCGGGCCAGCGTCAGGCGCTGGTTGCGCCGATCGAGCCACGCGAAGGCTCCCATCCAATTGAAGCGGGACAGGGCCTGTGCGGGTCCCCATCGATGCAAAGCCGACAGCAGCACCTCGGTGTCGGATTGCGTCGAAAATTCCTCGCCCTCCCGGCGCAATTCATCGCGCAGTTCCAGGTAATTGTAGAGCTCGCCATTGTAGACGATGCTGCCGAGGCCGTCTCGATAGCTCATGGGCTGACTGCCCGCCTGCGTCAAGTCGATGATCGCCAATCTCTGATGCGCGAGCACCAGCGAATGACGGTCAAATTCGAATGTTTGCGTGCCGCTCCCGTCCGGGCCCCGATGGCCTTGAACGGCATGGGCGGCCTTGACGCGGGCGGGGTCGACCTGTACGTGCGGCAGCGACAATATTCCAAATATCCCGCACATCTATGACTGCACCAGCGACTCGCATATCGACTCGAATTTTTTCGCCCAGCGCTCGTGATCGAACGACTGCGCTCGGCGGCCGGCGCCCTCCTTCAGCCGCAGCCAGCGCTGCGGATCGGCATGCAGCGCAACGACCGCCGCGATGAAGGCTGATGTGTCTTGGGGCTCGATGAGAATCCCGCATTCGTCGTCCACGATTTCGGGTATCGCCAGCCAATTTGTCGTTATGACCGGCATTTCATGCGCGAACGCCTCGGCGATGACCCCTGGGTAACCCTCGCCCGGGTGAAAGGTCGGCAGCACCAGGCAATCGTACTCCCAAAGCCTCTGGCCCACTTGTTCATGAGTCAGGAACCCGCCGTAATGAACTCTTCCCAGTCCGCGCTCGTTGATTTGTTCGGCCGAGTATTCGTCCGGGGGTCCATAGATGTCGATCGTGCAGTCGGCGGGCAGGGACCCCGCCGATTCCAAAAGTATTTCTATGCCCTTGGTGCGCCACAAATGGCCCAGGAAGATGAAGCGATGGCAGCGCCTGTCGGCATCCGGCGGCCCTTGGACTCGCGGGGGTGAAGGCCCGGGAGACTCTACGTAGGTTGAAAACCAGATGACCTTGGCGCGGGCGCTCGCTTGAATGTCCCTGACCGCGCGCTTCGTCTGCAGCAGCATCACGCTGCAGGAAAACAGCAGCAGCCGCGTCATGGCCTTTCCGACCCGAGACTGGCGGCGGCAGGCATCGCCGAAGGATCCGCCGAACACTCTCAATATGGATGGTTTGCCGAAAATCCTGCAGATGGCGACCACGACCGGCCCGAACAAGAACATGCCGCGATCGCTGGCTTGATACGAAATCACATCCGCGTGTCTCAATCCAGCCAAGATTCTCGCGGTGGTTTGCAGCGACACGAGAATATTCGACAACCAATTGGAATGCTGGGAGCCGCGGGAGGTGTCGATGACCAGAACTTGAAAATCCCGGTGCGCGGTCAAGTCGGCGACGAGCGTCGCAAAATGGCGGGTGTCGCCGCCCATCGGCGGCGGCAGGGGGCCGATTAGCAGGACTCTAACCACTCATGCACCGTACGCGACAGCCGCAACGATGAATGAGCCGCTTGCCGTTAAATCGTCCTGTGACAGATCGCGGAATCTCTCGGCAAGTTGCTCCCTGCGCAGTTGGGAGTCCGATCGATAGACCGTGTCATCGAGGATCCGAAACCCGCTTTGTTGGATCAACTTGACGTGGCGCGAGTGCGGCTGCCGGTTCAACAAGTACGATCGGCGTCCGACAATTGCCCTCCAGATGAAGTCGGAATAGGTCCAATGGCCGTTCCAGGCGTTTGCTTTGCCGTGGCACTTGAAATCGATTTGGTGCGTCATGATGCCGTCAGGCTTCAGCCACTTGCGCATTGCCGCGTACACGCCCTGCAGATCATCGACGTGCTCCAGCACCGCCTGTGAAAAGATGAGATCGACCGAGGCATCGTCGATGACATCGGGTGCGTTCCAGGGCGCCTTGTACGAGACAATGCCCTGTTCGGCGTCCGCACGTTCTATCGAGGATTTGATCAACGCCAGGCGTTGCGGTGTCAATGATTCCCGAAGCCGCTCGCCGCCAGCCAGGCGCTGCGGGAAGTCGTAACAGTCCAGTTTTGGATAGAGGAATGGAAACTCTTGTTCGCCGGGAATGGGCGCCTGGGCGGCGAAAAGGGAGACGAGTTCGTCGAATATTTCCAGATTCTTGTCCAGTTCGGAATATCTGACCAAATCGAGCGCGAAATACCTCTCCGCGCCAGACAGGAGGGCGGCCAAGCCGATTCCGATGGAGTCGCCCGGGCCCAATTCCGCGACGACCTTGGGGATGGACCGGACCGCGGAGTGTCGAGCACCCAAGACCAGGTGCCGCAGCCACACGGAGTAGCAATATCGGGCCGAGTCCGTTCCTCCGGTCGCACCCTTGCGGTCATACCAGGGCGTGTACGTGGACAAGCCCGACAGGACCGCTTTGATTTTCAGATTCATAGACCCGGCTTCTGACAACGCGCCTCGACGCCGTTGCCGCCCCTCTGCACCCACACATGGCGGGCGCCCAAATCCTGCAACGTGGCACGGATGGACCGTACGGAACGCAGGTGCTTATAGAAATCAGTCAATGAGTCGTGCGTGTCGAGTTCGGCCCATTCGTACTGCAATTGATCGTTCAATTGCGGGAAAGAATGGTAGTAAGTGAGCAAGGGTGAAAACCGCGACAACAGCATCTGCAGGGGCCTTGCATTTCTCACGGCGCGATGCAGCGGAAAAAACAGTCGAGTCAGCGCCTTGGTGATCGCCATCCCCCGCGCCGGCGATACCCGCTTCAAGATCGGCCGCAGCAACCATTCCGACAATTTTGTGTAGTAGGAGAGCGTTTGCGTGTAGTGATCGATGACCAGCCATCCGCCCGGTTTCACCTGCCGGTAGAGATCTGCGATTGTGCGCTCTGAATTCTTGGTGTGCTGGATGACCCCAAGACACAGCACGATGTCGTATTGCTCGGGACGAAACGGCATCTGATTGATGTCGCATTGCAATATCCGGTGCCTGTCGGACAACGGACAATTGATTCGATTGGGCTCAACCGCAGAGCTCAAATCAGTCGAGGTAACCGACGCGGCGGAGAGCTGCAATAAAATCTCCGTAAACCTCCCGGCTCCGCACCCCGATTCGAGAATCTCGGTCCGGGTGTCTGCTGCAGCGAATTCCACAATGCCTCCCCCAGGCACCGTCGGAGCCGATCTTTTGAAATATCGGTGTGGGTATACGAGTCCAACTGAGTAATGCGGTACTCCGTCCATTGCTCGCCAAACGCATCGGCGTAGGTATTCTCCGAGGCCAACAGCCGCGGAATGCCGCGGCGGACGCCGAAGTGATGCCCGGAATCGCATCGTAGGCCGCCATCCGCCGCCGGCTCCAAGGCCGACAGATCCATGGGGCACACGATGGGAGGAAATTGCAAATCCGGCGCGGTGGACATTCAGCTCGCGCCTTGTTCGGTGAATTGAATGTCGGATTGGTCCGTCCAGATCATGAAATTCAATATTTTCCACAGCATAAAAGAATGATTCTGTTGCCCGCCGGCGGTTCGAGCAAATAATGTCTCAATGTGTCCGATGTTCAACAGTCCAGGCCGGGTGCGCGCGAACGTCGACAAATAATCAAAAAACATGGACTTTAGCGATGTCTGCAGCCAGGCGCCGTAGGGAACGGTGAATCCCGTCTTCGGAGCCCGCAGTACCTCCGGCGGAACCACTCCAATCAGCGCCCGTTTCAACAGCCACTTCTTGCGGCCAAGCGGTATTTTACTGCCCCCGGGGAGGGAGATGGCATAGTCGACCAGATCATGGTCCAGGAACGGCACCCGCACTTCGAGGCTGGCCGCCATCGTCGAACGATCCACTTTCTCCAAAAACAGGTCAGGCAGCTCGATGCAGATATCGGTGAGCGACATTTGATTGCCGACGTCCTGATCAGCAAACCAGGACTGTACCTCCTCGAAGCGTGCGAACGGATCCGCCATCCCGGGCCGCGTTGGCCAATCCGGGCGCGAAGATGGCCAGCGGATCGGACAAACGATCCTCCTGAGTCAACAGCGAGGCCATGGTCATCGCGAGATTCGGCGCGGTCAGCGCATGCAGGTAGCGCTGTATGCGGTAGTACAACGGCGACTTCGGCGTCATGCGGTGCAGCCGTTGCAGCGGCTGCGCCAGCATTCGCAGAATACGGTAGTACCGCAAGGTGGCGTAACGCCGATAGCCTCCAAATAACTCATCGCCTCCATCCCCCTGCAGCACAACTTTGATATGCGAACTGATCCTTTCCGCCATCATGTACAGAGGGATATTGGCCGCATCGGCGAATGGCGCATCGTGGTGACGGACCATTTTCTCGATAATCGACCTCACATCGGCGCCGCCGACATGAATCTCATGATGATCGGTGCCGAAATGCTCGCGCAATCCGCCTTGCCTTGGGCAGCTCGTCCACATTGCCGGCAAAATCGAACCCCACCGAGTACGTTGCCAGACGGCCCTCGTAGTGGCGCGAAGCGAACGCCGTGATGGCGCTCGAATCGACGCCTCCGGACAGAAACACCCCCACCGGCACGTCGCTGACCAGCTGGCGCTTCACCGCCTGCTCCAGCAGGCCGCGTACTCGATCGGCAGCCGCGTCGCTGTCGATGGCCGCTCGCGGCGCCATACCGGGCGCGGCACGGAAGCTATGGTATTCGCCTACGCGATGCTCGAACGAATTCATATCCAACTCGAGAAAATGCCCCGGCAGCAGCTGCTGAATTCCCGTGGTACAAAGTGCGGCCGCCCAGAGAATTTCCGTAGTACAGCCATTCGTGCAGCGCCGGCGAGTTGCAGATCGGCCTTTCGCCCTGCAGGGCAACAATGCCTTTGATCTCGGACGCAAACGCAAATCCCGCTGCATCGATGCGGTAGTACATGGGCTTGATGCCGAGCCGGTCGCGCACCAACCACAACTTTCGCCGCAGTTTGTCGTAGATCGCGAACGCGAACATGCCGTTGAAGCGGGGCAGTGAACCGACGCCTTGGTCGGCAAACATTCTCAATACGACCTCCGTATCGGAACTTGAACGGAGATCATTCATGTGCTGATCGGCGGCCAATTCCCGGAAATTGTAGATCTCGCCGTTGTAGCTGATGACAAACCGATCGTCGGGCGTTTTCATGGGTTGCGACCCGGCGCTCGACAAATCCAGAATGCTGAGGCGGGCATGACCCAGCCAGAGATTCCCATCCCGGTAGATTCCCGAACCATCCGGCCCGCGGTGGCGGATTCGTGCCAATGCGTCTTGGAAAATCATCCTGCGTCGGAACGTTCGATTCCAGCGACCGGGTCGCGATGCCGATCACTCCGCACATGCCGATTGGCGCTCCGCGGTCGGCATCGAGAAATCAGGAATCAATTGGTGCAGATAGGCGAGCGCGATCTCTCTGATGGCGAAATCGGCCGCTCTGCGCCGCCCGTCCGGCCGCTCGCCGCCGCGTAATGTCGCCAGGACGGCGTCGGCCATTGCCTGCACGTCGCCGATCGGCACCAATCGGCCCCATCTCCCTCCTTCAAGGATTTCCGAGCACCCGCCGACGCAATCGGTGCTGACGATTGCCGTCCCGCAGGCCAGCGCCTGCATCAGCGCATTGGGGCAGCCCTCTGTCAGCGAAGAACACACAATGAGTTCGCGCGCGCCGCATCCAAGCGAACGGGTTATTGATGAATCCGGTGAAATGCACATCCTTGGACAGGTCCAATTCGGCTACGAGTTCCTCGAGGGGCTGTCGGTCGGGGCCCTCGCCCAGGATGGCAAGCCGGCATTCGCAGCGGCTGCGAACGATCGAAAAGGCGCGAATCAAGGTCGGAAAATCCTTAAGAACGTCCAGCCTGCCGACGGCCAGCAATCAACGGCGAATCGCGCTGCTGCAACCACTCATTCTCGATCGATTGGCCGCTGAGACGCCCGATCGAGTCGAGATCGAGAGGATTGTAGATGACGCGCAGTTTTTCGGCAGGCACTCGAAATTTCTGCAACAGATCCGCTGCGACGGCCTGCGAATTCGCAATGATTCGATCAGCGAGGCGATAGCTTGCCCGCATCAACATGGGCACCAGCCACCTTCGCGCCGCTCTTTCTCCTCGCGATACACGGCCGACGGGACTGAACGCATGGAGATCGCGCAGCGAATCCCCGAGTTCGCGATTCGGCACGCCGCGATGGCGATGATGTTCGCGTGATCGAGGGCCGACAGCAACGCCTTCGGCCGCTCCTCCCGCAGATATCTCACGAATTTAGGCAGCGAACTCAGAACGCCTGGCGCCTGCAGATCCACGATCCGCACTCCCTGCGCAACCTCGGCGAGATACGGACCGCGCGCGGCGGCCAGCACCATGTGCACGCTCATTCCGAGGGCCGAGAATTCGTTGGCCAGCTGCACGAAAACGCGCTCGGCGCCGCCGCCATCGAGCGACGGCAGGAACAGGCTGATGGTGGGCATGTCGGTCGAGATGTGCCTGCCCGTTGAGCCATGACTGGAACATCAGCAGCTGCCATATGCTGTCGCTGCTCACCCTCCCGCCTTTCAGAAATTGAGTCCCACTGCGCCCGCACGATCGACTCATCCAAGATTCCCTGCCGTCGAATGCGATCCGCGGACACCAGGTCCTCGGCCCAGCCGCGCAGCGGTCCGCGCATCCACTCCCCCACCGGCACGCCAAACCCCATTTTCTTGCGATCGATCAGCCGCCCGGGCACGTGCCGGCGCAGCACTTTTTTGAGCAGCCACTTCCCCTCGCCGCGCCTCACCTTCATGTGCAGCGGCAGGCGCCATGCAAATTCGATGATACGGTGATCCAGCAGCGGAACGCGCGACTCGAGACTAACGGCCATCGCCGCGCGATCAACCTTGACGAGAATATCGTCGGGCAGATAGGAAACGGAGTCCTGGAACATCATATAGTCGAATATCCCTTCTGCCCCGCCGAATCCAAGCCGTTCGGATCGGCGTGCGGGCGCATCGACAGCAACACCGAGCACGCCTGACGTATTGCCATAATAATGCGAGGACTGAATGTCGTAGCATTCGAAAGCATTGCGTGCCGACAGGTAGCGGCCGGCGCGGCGCAGCGACGGTTGCGCCGAGGTGGCGCTCGTCAGAGACTCCAATGCCCGCGTTCCGTACGACAGGGAGAGGCGCAGTGGGCGTGGAATCCTGCGAAGACAGTTCCAAAGGTCCGCGGTTCGCTGGTAGCGCGAATAGCCGCCGAATATTTCATCGCCGCCGTCGCCGGACAGGGAAACCGTCACCTGCGAACGAGCCAATTTCGACACCAAGTAGGTCGGAATGGCGGAGCTGTCGCCGAATGGCTCGTCAAAGAGGAGCGGAAGCTTCGGAATGACCTCCATGGCATCCTTGGGCGCGGCATACAACTCCGTGTGTTCCGTGCCGAGATGGTTCGCCACCGACCGCGCATGCTCCGCTTCGTTGAATTGAGACTCGTTGAAACCGATCGTGAAAGTCTTGACGGGACCGGCGGACCGCGCCTGCATCAGTGCCACGACCAAACTGGAATCGATTCCTCCCGACAGAAACGCGCCCAGCGATACGTCGGCGATGCTTTGCAGCGCCACTGCCCTTCCCAGCAACTCCTCCAGCGTGTTCGCGGCTTCCTCATCGTCGCCTTGGAACGGATCGCGTTGAGCTTGTTCCACTGCCTCGCGCAGCGACCAATAACTCTTGGGCGGCGGCACGTGGGCGGCGTCCTGTCCCGCTGACAGCTGCAGATACGTCCCCGGCAGCAGTTTGTAAACGCCTTGGTATATGCAAAGCGGCGCCACGATGTAGCCGCTGCGCATGTAGTCGGCGAGCACGCTCTTGTCAATCGCGCCGACGAACTCCGGATGAACACGCATCGCCTTGAGTTCGGATGCGAACAGCAGCGAGCGGCCCTGCCAGCCGTAGTACAAGGGCTTTTCACCCATCCGGTCGCGGGCAAGGATCAACCTCTGTTCACGCCGATCCCATACTGCAAAGGCGAACATTCCCGTTGCCCTGCCCAGCGCGGATTCAACGCCCCATCGCTCGATGGCCGCCAGCAGCGTCTCGGTATCGCTATGTCCGCGCCATGCGGGCGCCGGGTCCGGCCCTTCAAGGCGCGCGCGAATTTCAAGATGGTTGTAGATCTCGCCGTTCAACACGATGATGTATCGGCCGGAGGCCGACACCATTGGTTGATGTCCCGCCGCAGACAGGTCCAGAATGGACAAGCGCCGATGACCCAGGGCTATGCCCGCCTGGGAATCCATCCACGTGCCGTCGTCGTCCGGGCCTCGGTGAAACAGCGTCCGAGTCTGGGCGTCGATAATGCGCTGCGCGTCGGGCGCCGAAAACCCGCCGATGGTCAGAAATCCGGTTATTCCGCACATGCCGTTCGCCGCAGCGCGAGTTCATTGCAACCCCAGCTGTTGTTGCGCTTGGAATTGATGACGGTGAAGCCGCGAGCCGCGAAATACGAAACAAGGACTTCGAATCCGGCAAATTCGAAGGGAAACCCACCGATCCAATCCAGCTCGTCGTACTTGGCGCTCATGCCGCGATCGCGTCGGTCACCGAACAGCGGGGCGATGGCCAGCATGGGCTTGAGTTTCAAGGTGTATTTGATGATGGCGGCGATTCGAGCCAGCGCGGATACCATGAATGCGAACGGCGCGCGCATGAAACGCGGCATCTGGTTGTAGATTTTCTTGATGAACCACCAGAGATGAGATTTCCAGCCCTGGTCATTATAGATTGCAATATAGAGTTTCCCGTCACCGATAGCGACCCGGTCGATGGCATTCTCCATGGCGACCCACATGGATCCCGTATGGTGAAGTACTCCCCAGCTGTACACCACATCGAAGGTTCCCAACGTTTTAAGGTAGGCGGCATCCAGGACCGACGCCTCATCAATCGTCCACTGAAAGTCGGTGGAAAAGAATCGCCGTTTCAATTCCCTGGTGCAAGCCACCGAATTCGGATCGAAATCGAAGGAATGGACAATGGCTCCGAGCCTGCGCGCCGCAAGGCTGAATAAACCCGATCCGCTGCCAATATCCAGAAACTTCAGTCCTACCAACGTTTGCACTCCAAGCATCTCCCGAATCGAGTCCTCCGCAGCGCTGATGCGCTGTTCGTCGAGTGCGGAAAGAAAACGCGCCCAATTGGCACCGAACCCAAATCTCTTTCCCTCCTCGATTTCTTGACTCGCTGCCATCCTGCTCACTCCGCGCGGCCTTCTGACATCTCAACGGAACTTTCCCGAACGAAGCAAGCCTCCCATAGGGCCATAACCGCACTTTGCCGGTAGTTTTGCCGCACCTTGCCGGCTTCCGCGCCAAGACGCCTTCTCAATTCCGGCTGCGACATGAGTGCCAACATCGCCTCAGTTAGAGCCTGTACATCGTCAATCGGTACCAACCGTCCATTCACGCCATCTTCAATGAGCGACGCGGGACCCGCGCAATTGGTGGTCAAGACCGCGGCCCCCATCGCCATGCTCTCGAGAATGACATTGCCAAATGCCTCCGAGCGGGAAGGCTGCACAACCAAACCCGCTCGAGCCATCCACCTTTCAACATCCTGAACGGGGTGCACAAATGACACCCGATCGGCAATTCCCAAGTCGACGCATAGCTGAACCAACGATGGCCGTTCCGGGCCCTCGCCAATAACTGTCAGCTGCCAATCCGGGAACGCCGGCGATACTCGCTCGAAGGAGCGCAGCAGAACATCAAAGCCCTTCACCGCATGAAGCCGTCCTACTGCAAGCACCATGGGCTCACGACTAACAGCGATTTCGCTCAATTCACGGACAGCAACGGGTATCACACGGACCGGAACTCCGCATTCGCTTGCGATCCATCTGGCCGAATCATGATTCAACGCCGTGACCACAAATGCCCGGCGATACAACAATTTCCTAAGAAGTCGCCAATAGCGCGACAACGAATAAACCCACGCTGCGTTTCCCGTCGTCGGTGCCGGATCGGCGCAACCGCGCTCAGAGACGACAACTCGCAATCTGAGTCCAATCGATGCCAGAAGAGTCAGCAAATTGGACACATCGATAAAGCTTAACACAGCGTCAGGGCGCTCCCTCCGAAGCAATCTTCGCAACCTGAATACGCGATCAATATTTGACCGCATTTTGTGTACAAAGGAGATGTTTGGTGAAAATACATCCAGCCACACTCGATTGACCCGGGGATCCAGCGCGTAGAAATCCGCAATCTCAGGGCCGCGCCAGGTTGCGAGCGTGACCTGACATCCTCGTTTGCTCCAATAATTTGCCAAATCGGACATCACTCGTTCTGCGCCGCCCGCCTCCAAACTGCCGGTCACCAAGACGATTCGTCTCATTGACGCACGGCCCTTTGACTGCTTGCGTTCAAAATCAATGCCGCCGCATTGCCCTGAGAAGTGAGCAGGCCGGCGCTAATTCCAATGAAGGCGGCCAGAAACATGTTTGAATGCACAGTGCCGGACAACGATACGAAGACGTAACAGACAACACCGGCGAAAATTAGCGCACGCTGACTGCTTACCCGTCGACTATGGAGTCGCAATAAGCGCCAAAACAAGCTCGCAAACACCCCGTAAAATAGTACCAATCCAATCAAGCCGTAGTTGTAGAGCAAATCAATGGGCGTCGAATGAGAGGTGATTCCGTAGTCGTCCCTGAAGGCCTCGACGCCGTATCCAAAGACAGGATTCTGTTTCCAACCGTCAATTCCCACTTGCCTCCAATAGTCCCTTTGCTCGAATGCCGAGTATCCGGCAACGTCGTCTCGAGCCTGCAAAACTTTGACTCCGACAAGCACCCGCTGAACGCCGCTCTCCATCTTGTCCACGAGCGCATCATTCGAAGCAACCGCAAATCCCAGCCCGCCAACAAGAACAATCAAGAGCAACACTTTGCGCCGGAGCAAACGTCCGAAGTGCCGGAAATACATGATTCCGCCTGCCACAAATCCAAGGACGATGCCCAAATTGGTCTTGATGGACGTCGTTGCAACTATGTGCAGCATGATGACGACCGCGATTGCGAGCAGGACGGCGGTGGAGCGCCTGAAGCAGGCATACATCAAGGTGACGAACAAACCGAAGAGGTACATTCCTGCTATGGCGTTGTAAGAGAAGTTATCTGGAATGGAAAATGGAAATCCTTGGGTAAGCGTGTAGAGCGCCGCGCCAGCCGAGAAACCGCAAAGGATGCCTGCCAGTACTGTCGATGTCCTATGAAACCTGATCATGGATCCAAAAAAAATCATAGTGAGAAGACAATCCAGCGCCGGCACCAGAGTGTTTATCGCCAGTTCCACATTGCGTGTCCACAGAATCGCGGTGAATAGGTAAGCCGCAAAACAGGCGTAAAAAGTAAATTCTCGGCACCAGGTGACCCGCGAATGCCAAAGCAGATGCAGGGCTATGAGAACCCCCAAGATGGCCCCGACGTATGTCGGGTGAAACGCCTCAACATACGCGGCAATTGTCAAACACATGCTTGCAGTTGCCGCCAACAGGAAAGTGCAAAGGGACGCGATTGCGCGATTGATCCAAGCACGGACGCTTGCATTCTCTTCAACGATAAATTGCTCTGACATCACAACCCATTGTCTTCCAGCGGACTTGCGCCACAACTATCATTATCGCCCATTTTTGGGTGGATACCGAGTCCCGGCTCTTCACCCTATCGGACGGACTGTGCGCCGACTATTTCGACGGACCTGACGGAATAGAAGTCTCGGTATTGCTTGTCTTCGGAAACTTCAGGGTAACCAGACACAATATCGACTCTGTTTAGCAGCCCGACCGGCTGATTCGTATGAATTATCTTCCAAACTCGGGCAGCGCCATCAAAGCCAAAATACAGATCCCCGTATCCCGAGATCCCTCTGATCCCCGCAGAACGATAATTGTCATCGGTGATGGCTCCACTGAACCAGCGAGGCTTATCGTCACCACGCGCGCGCTCGAACTTGCGGAGATCACATTTGGGCCAACCCGGCTTGAACCGAAACATAATTTCGTTTTCCTTGAGATACCTTGTCGTCGGGAACGCATCAAAGTCATGGCTCTTTGGGTGCGCCAGGACAATCCAGACAAGTAGTCCAAGGAGAACGGAACTGAACGCTACGGTACCTGCAAACAGTCGGTCTCCGTTGCTGATGGATGGAACATCTCTACTCGCATTGGTGGCCGGCAGTAACACCCAAACGAGCACATAGGAAAGAATTGGCAGAACTGCTGCATGAAGACGCAATCCCCCGTCTTTGTAGAAAAACGGTATGGAAGCTAGATATCCAATCAGGAAGAGAATGAAAAATAGCCGGTGATTCGGCTGTGTCGAAAGCCCCCCCCTTCTGGATATCAACTGACAACACAGCACGCCCGCAAAAAGCACCGAGATGACAATGATCACGACGGGACGAATGATCCTCAGCGGATCCCCGGCCGCTCCAAGGAATGAGAGTCGGACAACTTGAGCAAACGTTTGCAAAGGGCCTTGCACTTGACCCTCTATAAGCCCGCGGATGAGGTCGCCCGGGTGCTCCTTAAAATGCCGCCGCGACGCCTCCAGAATGATCTGGGACCGCTCCGCCTCCGGCAAACCATCGAGTCTTCCAGGATTGTCCTTCTGGTATTGCTCCCAGCCCTTACCCCCCGTTACGAGCCCGTAAACCACATATGAGAGGTTGCCATTGAGTGCCCCGTCGCGATGGCTCATTGTATCGTTCAGTACAATCGAGATTCCGTTCGGCAACAGGACGGCAGCAGTAAGCGTAACAACTACGACCAGACGCTTGATGCGGCTAGTACCAAAAATTACGGAGCCGGCGGCCACCACACAAGGTAGAACGAGCAACGCCGAGGGACGAATTGCGAGACCAACGGAAAGTAAAAACGCGCCAAGGCAGAATGCAAGGAAGCTGCGGCGATAAAGACCGAATATGAATCCAACAAGAGCCAGCATGCCAAATGTGATGCCATTAGTTTCGCTGAGCATGGTCGGCAAGTAAGGCTCGGCAAAAACCAATAGAAATCCAAACAAGAGTAAGCCAGCACGAAATCCATGAATGGAAGCAGCCACGGCACTAGCCAGAAACGCAGCCGCAGAGAAACCAAGGGCCTGCACTAAGAGCAGTAACTTGAAGTTATCCCCAGAAAAATACATCCAGACGCTGGTCAATAATATATTGAGCGGCCTACGCTGCCCCGCGGCATCAAGGAATGCGTCTCGTAGGAACGTTTGAGCCGAAATGTAGTACGACGCAGAATCACTGATGGGAATGACGCCGCAGATTGCCATGGTATTTGCTTTCCAACCAAACCATGACACCAGCAAACTCAGGCAGGACAGTAGAGGGATCAACAGGCCGAGGATCAGTGCGTCGCGCGCCCCGCTATTGTGCGGAACTTCGCCCTCGCGCCATGCATACCAGATTGCTGCCAACAAAAACCACTGCGGAAATATTGATACCGCGACTAAAGCGTGGCTATCGTACAGAACCTGGCCGAGTAGCCCAAGTACGGCGACGAGCAAGAAGCTTTTTCGAGAGAACGCACAAAATTGCGGGCGCATTCGCCAATTGGAGGTTCGTTCAATGAGATGGCCAATCATCGGCGGCTATCGGCATCGCCCGTTTCGAAAAGCACATTCATCGAGCCATACTTCGGTGCCAATGAGTTGAGCGCCTCGAAATGTTTTGGCAATGGCTGCCGCTCCGACGGTTCTTTTGGGCAATAGCCAAGACCGATAAGATCGCCCAGCATTTGCTCCATGACTCCTGAGTTGCCGCCAAACAGGTACGGCGCCCATTCCATCAGAACACGAGGCCGAAATCGTCTGAGTGTGTTTACGGCCCCGGCGAGAACACTTGCTTCATTGCCGTCCACATCGAGCTTCACAAAATCGATGCGATTAATTCCACTTTGGTCGACAAACGCATCGAGAGTCGTGCTGACGGCAGTGGATGTACTCATCAGTTTTCCTCGATGTCGTTCATGCAGCCCTGTTTCCTTATGCAAGGGCCAACTGGAGTAAATTTCAGGTGTAATGGCGCTGCCACTTTTGGCTACCAACATGGCATTTACAAGTTCAATGCTGGGTGAAATATCCGGATTCGCCTTGACATTTCGGCTGAGTTTTTCAAATGCATACTGGGTGGGCTCAAATGCGTAGACCCTGCCATCCCTCCCCACCAGCTTTGCGAACGGAAGAGTATGCGCGCCGACATTCGCACCTATATCAAGCACGATATCACCGGCGTGCAATGCAGAGGCATATAGGCGCAAGGTTGCAAGCTCAAAGCCGCCGAAAAGAAATATCGAGAAGTCAATTCCTTCCTGCAGATCCAATTCCCAATTGATGCCGTTTCTGCGAGTCACAACATGATCCGACTTTCCCAATATCCGACGCAATCCGGAAACGAGTCTGTATGCAATCGTGGCGATTCTAATTTTTTGAGAGGTGTTCAAATTAACCATGTGCGCGCCGCCTGGCTAACCCGTCGAGATCGAATCGGTTGAACGGTCCAGCTTTCTCAATTTGATCATTGCAAACATCGCCCACCGCTTCTGATCTAATTTACTTTCAATCCAGCGTATGGGTTGATATACCCAACCGGGTACCAAGGCACGCAGGGAAACGCCGCCCGACAGCAAATACGAAAAGGGCATCAGCAACTCAATCGATTCTACGCGCCAGTCTGGAAAATCATGCCGAAAGCGTTCCCGATCTCTTTCAAACACTATCCACGGAAGGGCGCCATTAGCGCCGGACAATGGTCCGGTACTCGGTATGGTCCAACCCGCACTGGGCAGGAATGGCTCGGAGTGCAGCCGCTGATACACCCAATTGGACCACGGCGTCTTCCAAGGTTCAATCATGAGCATCTGCCCTCCCGCTTTGATGCAACGGGCCGCCTCATGGAAAAAGCGCGCGACGTCCGGAATATGATGGAGAACATCGGTCATGACGATTCCATCCAACTCGTCATTCGAGAAGGGTAGATCACGCGCATCCACGATTCGGTCCACACCCGGCGTGGCAAATAATTCACTGGTGATGATATTGGGCGCAACCTTCCTGAGGAACCCGGCGCCGGACCCCAGTTCAAGATACAATGAGTCAGGCCGCATGCTATCGGCAAGGCGAGCGTACCATTCGCTGTATATCCGCTTCAGAAAGCCTTTTCTTTGAATGATTTCGCGGCGCAAGAGTGTGGTGCCCGGATCATCGACATCCATGCCCCTCGTCAGTGGGTAAGCCAGTATCCGGTGGAGAAAACCCGACATGCCGTTACACGAACTTGATGCGCCGGGCAGCGAATATCACCATGCGCAGCAATAACACTCCATGCCGCCACCTTGAAATATTGGTCTCGCCATATCGCCGGGCACGATAACGGATGGGCACCTCCAGAATTTTCAGATTGAGTTTGGCGGCACCGAATAGAAGATCGAAATCTCCAAAGGGATCAAATTCCCCAAAATAATTCCGATTCGCGGCGATGCGTTCGTAGTCGGCTTTCCACAGTACTTTGGTGCCGCACAACGTGTCGCGAATGGGTTGGCCAAGTAACCAGCTAAATGCCCACGCAAAGAATTTGTTTCCAACCAGGTTGGCAAATCTCATCGCCTGATCCTGCATCGGATAAACCAGGCGCACGCCATTGCCGAACTCCCCTCTGCCGGATACCAGCACTTCATAAAATCTCTGCAGATCCTCAGGAGGCACCGTAATGTCCGCATCCAGAATCATAAGAATATCCCCGGTTGTCGCTGCGAAGCCGGCTCGGACCGCGTCACCCTTACCCTTGCCAGATTGTTTCAGCAATTTGCAGTTGCGCTGCGGGTTGGCCGCTATCGTTCTTGCGATGACCTCATAGGTATCATCGGTGGATCTGCCCTCGACAAAGACTATTTCAGTTCCTCCACCCATTTCCGGGATGCGAGCCATCAGCTCATCGATATGCCCGGATTCGTTGCGCGCAGCCACGACCACTGAGACCAGCGGCGCATGGGGGGATTGCGTGGGCGCCGGCCTTGCGATCAGAAAATTTGTCATGGCAAACCAACGGAACGGCGCAATCTTGGCAAAGATGCGGTTGGCAATTCCTGCTCCGGGGAAAGGTAGCGGTGCAATTACTTCCGGCCAGGCTCGAAATGGTTCATAGCCCGAGAGGCGCAGAAGATTCTCCAAGTCGCCCGCCGTTAGCCAATTTTGCGGTAGGGTCGGTGTTGCAATCCCCAGCCATTGCGCTAGCGCAAGCGGTCTTTCCCAAAGATGGCTGAAAAAGTTGAAAACAATTCGGGTATTGGGCACACAACAGGAACGGACCTTTTCAAGCGCCGCCTGAACGTCCCACAGGTCGTTGACGATATCTGAAAGTACGATGAAATCGAATGACTCTCCTTTCAAGTCCATATCGTGCACATCGGTCACCTGAAAATTCAGGTCGGAATGCCTGGATCGGGCGATTTCAATGATATCCGGTGAAAAATCCACACCGAACCCATAACTCGGTTTCAACGACGCCAATAGGTCCCCACGAGCGCATCCTATTTCAAGAACACGGGACCCTTCGGGAATGACCAAGCCGTATACCTGTTGTAGCCGCCGTCGGTAATGGCCTCCCCAGCTCCGCGGCGACTGCTTTGCAACGTCGTTCCACGCCGTTCGCCTCACGCGCTGGTATTCTTCAGCCTCAATCAAGAAAGTATCAGCACGCAAGTTCAAGGTCGCGCCCCGACTTGAATGAGCATTCCGCCATGGTTGTTCACGCGACTGGCTGTCGCGGCCTATCGCGAATAGTCTGAGTGAGCCAAATCAAGCCTCCCAACAGGCCGACGGCCGCTAAACTGAGCCCAACCAGAATGGAAGCGATAAGAGCGGCATCCGCTGGAACTTTAGCCAATCCCAGTCCGTAGATCATTATGCTCTCACGTACTCCCCACCCGGCGATTGATACCGGCACCATGGACATCAACATGATCACCGGAATCAATGCCGCACAAAGCACGAGATTGAGTTCGGTCGTAACCGCCCCGAGTAAGATCAGAATTGCCAGAATCGTGAAGACATGGATGAGGATCGACAATCCAAGCAACGGTGCAACGGCACTTCTGTCTGTGGTGATGGCACGGGCCGCCTCAGAAACTGAACTAAGATGACGAATGAACGTCCAGCGTTGCATCCAGCCCGGCAGGCAATCAAGCCAGAACGCCACCATCAACGCCGACGAGGCCCCGACGACGACGGTACCGACCGCTATCAATGCCTCACTGCCAATCGAGGAATAAACAAGGACGGGGAAAAGCACTATTGCCAAACACACCAGTGCGAGCATCCCGTACATCCGGTCCGAGAGGACCGTTATCAACGATATCTTTTTGCTGCTGCCGCCCTTATAAACGTACCACGCGCGTGCTACATCGCCCCCGATCGATGAGGGAAGTAACTGATTAAAAAACGCGCCGATTAGACAGATACGCAGGGCGACCAACAAGCGAATGCCAAGATCGTGATGCCGCAAGATCACCCACCATCGCCATGCGGCAACATAGGCTTGTACCGCAAACATCAAAATGACCGCCAAGACCACGGCGCTGGGAAGTTGGCTCGACCGTTCCCATATGGCCGCAAGATCGAGTTTCCAAAATACAGCCAGGATGAGGCCGAGTGAAATTGCGGTCTTGATCGCGAGCCACAGGGGATGCAATTTCCCACGCTCCGCAAGACCTTCACCAGGCTTTGAGTGCGGCGGCGCCCCCTCACTCACGACCGGGACCGCTCTGAGAATTTCATCGCAACGAAGCCTGTCTCACCGATTCAGCACTGCTCGATCGTATAAACCGCGCGAGTTCGGCAAAGAGATCAACGAACCCGGCGATTTCCCGATCACCCGGTTTGATGGTCCAATCGTTGTGTGCGGCTGGTGCAAATGGTCTCAAATATTCTACATAGGCATCCAGGATCTGACTTCGCGCCGGCGCGCGTTCGGAAAGCTTCCGTTGCACCAATTCCGGCAGGTCCGTTATCTTGCCCATAGGCGACACGCTTGGAAAAAACGTTAGCGGTGATTCTTCCAAAACGATGACAGGCTTCCCCAGCAGTGCAGCTTCCAATCCAATCGTACCTTGAATGGCAAACAAAAGGTCTGCGTTTTCGACGAATCGACGCGTATCAGCGAAAGGCTCCACCAGTTCCACGCCAGGGAATGAACGCATCCGGTCCAGTTGCTCACGGGAGTAGTTCGCTACATCGCTCTTGTGTATCTTCACCATGAGCTTGTGGGTCGGCGGAATCGACCGGGCAAGCAGCTCGACGACCCACATCTGGTTGCTAAAGAAAGGCGCCCACACGTCGATCGACGCTTCTGGCTGCCGATGCAGTCCGAACAACGCATACGGTGCGCTCGGCTCGGAAACCATCTGAATCTTGGACAGAGCGGAACGCGCCTTTGCCGTTCTACGGAAGAATTGCAGTACTGCGCGTAGGTCATGGCCGCTCGGCGCTTCGACGAATTTCAGAAAGTGGCGTCGACGACTCTTGCGAACCGTTCGATAGAAAGCAAGGGATCGATCCGGAAGTCGTCGCGAAATTTCCGAAGAGCGACCGCGGCGGCGGCGCCAAGTAGGCAGGGGCCTGGATTCGTCGGCTCTCGAATTGCGCGAGAGAGGCCTCCGCCACCGCGCCCATATCGTGGTTGAGCCGCTCGCTCAACTTCACTCGAGCGGCGGGCGACATGCGATTGCAGAAGCACGCAAATCCCGGTGGGATGACGCTGAAATGCATGGCGAACCACGGTATACCCATCTTTCTTGCAACGGCAAATCCCAAGCTGCTGTGCAACGCATCGAACGAACCTATGACGGCTGACGGCCGCAGAATCTCGTAAAGGACACTAAGCGTTGAGCCAAAAATGTCGAATAGGAGAGGGCCTCTCTATAATCCAATTTAGACACGACAGAATCGCCGCAGATCATGTTGTGAATGGTTGGCACTTCATTCCTCTCGAGGGAACGCAACAAGTCTCGATCGGGGCTCGGCATGCGCGGATTTGCGTCCTGGCAAAAGAAATGTGCATTTGGCGGCGGCGGTCCGATCTGCCAAGATCTTGGAGTCAAGCTCGGGTGAACGATATGCGAAAAGCGAAAACCGCCCGTCGCGGCAACGCGCTCCCAAAGATTTTCCACCAGGACTTGTGCCGGCCCCACGGTCACGAAGTGCATTGGATCACTGTGATTTGTTTCCAAGATGTTCCTATCGCAGACGAGTTCATGCACGGCAATCAATTCAATCGCTTGAAACCGCTGCTGCAGATTGGTCCTTTCAAGAGACTCAAGACGTCCCGACCGTCTTCGCACTGTCTGATCAGTGCGAAGACCGGGTCCAACTGCTCGAAGAATTGATCAACGATTTCAGAGGTATGCTCCGTGCATACGTAAACACTGGTACCGGCCAAATACCCCTTCAACAACATCTCTTGACTGATCAAAGTCTTGTAAGCAAGCGCGTTCGGGCCATTGAAGGAAAAGCCCGTCAGCGCGGGCAGGCCCATCGTCTCGATTGAAAGTCCGTATTTTTCAGCGAGAATGGTCCAACGGGCAGTAATGTCGGAGCCCACTTGCGTAATTGTCTCCCACGATTTCACTTCTTGCATGACGTCCAATGTTGCCAGCGCGGCGCTGGGTCCGATTCGCTCGGTCCAAAACGTGCTGCTGATAAACGTGCTTTGCGCGGCTTCCATGATCTCGCGGCGCCCGATCACCGCGGTGATCGCATAGCCGTTCCCCAACGCCTTACCGAAGATGGCCATGTCGGGCTCAACACCATACATGAGATGGAGTCCGCCGAAGGTTTGGCGAAATCCGGAGGTACATTCATCGAAAATCAGCACGATGCCGTGAGCGGTCGCCAGCTCGCGCACGCGTTGTAGGAAGTGATCCTGCGGACCGTGATTGCGCATGACCTCCATCATGATGACGCCGATGTCCTGCGACTTTACCAGCTCTTCCAGCTCCGCAATGTTGTTGTAATTGAATGCGAAAACCGTGCCTCGAAGATTCTTGGGAACGCCGTTCGGCGCCAAGCCCGGAAGAAGGTGACCCGCGAGGATCGTCTCGTCGCCCAAATTGGCCGACAGATACCAGTCGTGCCACCCGTGGTACCCGCAGATCGCCACCTTGTCCTTGCCGCTGGCCGCTCGTGCGATGCGGATGCTTATCGAATTGATCTCGCCGCCGGTCCGGGCGTATCTGACCATGTCTGCCCACGGATGCAGTTCGATCAACCGCTCCGCAAGATACACCTCCTCAGGGCAATTCAGCGTCGACATGTTTCCCCGATCGATCGTCCGGCGAACGGCGTCATCTACTTCAGGATGCCCGTAACCCAAGACGTTCGTTCCGATCCCCATTATCGACATATCAATGAATTCGTTTCCGTCCAAATCCCACAATCGGCATCCCCTGGCCCGGCTGAAGTAGGTCGGCCATAAATCGGGCAAGTGCATCTCCGGCCGCTTGGACAAGAGACCGCCGCCTCCGGGAATGACTCGCTTCGCACGTTTCCACAATTTTTGCCCCGTACCCAAGATGGACCCCTCGTTACGAACCAGGTGTTGGTTCGCTTGAAAATATTGCGGCTCTTTACGCCGCAGTTCCAGAACTTCTCTCCAGCCAAAATCGGTGCGAGGATGGAAGTGTCCAAAAATCGACGAAATGACGTCCAAGTCTACCGGTTCGTCCACTGTCCATCTCTCACCCGACAGATCCTCGGCATTCGCAAAATTTCCCACTTTGAACCGGCCATACTCGGTCATATAGGGCGTCACATGCTCTCGTTCCATGGGAAGCTTTGCATCCGCTGCCGCTCGTTCGAGAACACTAAATGAGAACACCTCCACATCCAAGCCGTCCGGGTACGTCGGCGGCTGCGTATTGCTCAGGTAGTCCACCGACTGGGCGAGATACGCTGCGACGATGTCATCGAGCAGCGCCGGATCGAGCAGCGGGCAATCACCGGTGACGCGCACGACGGCCGTGGGTCGATGGGATCGCGCCGCCTGATAATAGCGATCAAGCACGTCGGTTTCGCTGCCCTGGAAAACCTCAAACCCCAACCCCCGAACGTGGTCCGCCAGTGACTGGTCTCGCACCGAATCCGTCGTTGCCAGAATGACCTTATCCAATCGCCTGGATCTGGCGATGCGTCCGAGCAGCAAATCGATCATCGGCACTGAACCGATGGGGCGCATCACTTTATTGGGAAAGCGCGTGGACCCGAGACGCGCTTGGACGATGCCGACAATCATCAAATGGCATCCCAGCAAGAGGGATTGATCAGCCGAACATCCTTCGATTGCAGTCCTTGAGGCACTTCAGGCATCGGACGCCCGATTGCGCCGAGGATTTCTTGCAACTGGGCTACGGCATCGACCCCCAGAACCAGCCGCGTGATTTCAGGAAAGGACAAAGCGTAGTTGAGACAGGCCTGCAGCGGCGTCACTGCGGCGGCCTCCAACCATCTGCGCCAGGATTCCCACAAATCGTCCCACAGGCAGAATTTGGCGGGACGTGTCTCCGGCGACATCAACAGAAGGCCCTGCAAGAATACGGATCTTACGTGCAATTCTGTGCCTTGGTCCTTTAACCGATAGAGCCATCCGGAATCGCTAAGGCGACGATCCACTATGCTGAATGGGCATTGCACAATGTCAAATTCGTACAGCGCACACAGTTGATCGAGCTCTTGCGGGATCGTAGATAGACACACCAATTTTCTGCACCAAATTATCGACCTTGAGTTGACGCAGGGCAGCATACAGCACGCCGCCGCGTGAACCTAAGAGTTGCTCGGGCTGGTGCAGCAATAGTCCATGCAGCCGCGCTACCTTGAGACGGGCAAGGGATGCCTCGACCGATTCCCCCAACCATCCTTAAACATTCGTCTCCTCCTCCGGAACCATGGCGATTTTTGAAACCACATCCCAGCCGTCGAGACCGATATCCCCGAGCCGCCGCTCGCTGTCCCCGTAAGCCGCCGCCGTGTCGACCGATCGCACGCCATGCGCCCGGGCAAGCGTGAGAATGTCCTTCGCCTCATGAGGGGAGATCTGGCCGCCGCGGTTGGCAATACCGTAATTCATGCCGAACTGCGCAGAGCCGATCATCAGCCGGGACGCGCTAAGACTTTTCGGCTTCACTTCTCAAGATTCCCAGCCTGAACGATCCGACGCGTCGCTCGCCCGACACAAAGGACTTGCGCTGATAGCCCTCGACCGCATATCCGGCATTGAGAAACGCCCGAACCGACGCGAGATTCTCGTCATAACAACCTGCCTCTACTTTTTCCAATCCAAGCGCATCAAAACACCACCGCGTAAAGGCGCGAACAGCCTCGGTCGCCAATCCGCGCCCCCAGTACGACTTCTCTCCAATGAACAATCCAATCTCACCTCTGCGGTGAATTGAACTGATGTACCCGATCTTGATGTTCCCGATGTGCACGTCGGAGTCGCGGTCGAACATGCCAAACAAGTGGCTGAACTGATCCGCCTCCATCTCCGCCACATAGCGCAGGCAGCTGTCGATGGATTGAACCAGAAACCGCGACTCTAGGTAACGATTGACGTCGGCGTCATTCAGCCAACGGACATACCGCTCCGTCACATCGTTCCGAGTAAGCGAACGGATGCGCAGGCGATCTGTCAAAATGACTGTCATCCTAACGGCCCAATCGCTCGCGCCCGCGCCCCTGCGCCGGTCGACCAGAGTTACTTTGCGTCACCTGGCACATTTTTTCCGCCACCAGATTCCAAGCCGCAAACATGTGGCCGGTACTGGGTTCTTCAGAAATCTGCTGTTTGTGCTCCAATCTCGTGATCCAAAACCCTGCCCCTGAGAACAATTCAAGAATATGCTCCCTGCTCGAAAAGTGAACGTTGCCAACGCCGGCAAATTGGCCCACGTGAAGATCGGATCTTGTGAACTCGTCGACGACCTCGCCCAACTGAAAATCCGAGTGACTTGTGGAAAACCAGTCTATCCCAATATATTTGCCGCCAATCGGCAGATATTTGGCTAGATGCCTTAAGCCGTTCTTGATCGCCATCGTCGAATTGTGGGTCATCGAAGCTCGGTCGACGACCACGCCGTATGAATCCGGATATCCATACGTCAGGAAGTCGCCAAGGTACAACTTGTCGGCCAATTCCGGAAATCTTGCGCATACCCTCGAGTGAATTGTCTGGCTACCCTCGATTCCGCTGTAGGCGATACCCAGCGCTCTAAAGAATGGAATGTTGGCGCCGGCTCCAAAACCGATCTCCAATATCTTGGTCTCGGAAGAGAGAGGCTTGGCGTAGCGATGGAAATAACTCACCAAATCAGACCACGGCCATATCGATAGATGTGTATTTTCCGAATACCTTGCGTCCCACTCCGGCGAGAAACTCATGGTGCAACCCCTAAAAAGCTCGAGTCACTGGTGTTCATCCACCAATCCAGCACTCCAAGATTGGGAATGAACTCCCCCCACAATTGGGGATAAACGGGCGATTTGAAGCTCTGGTACTCGAGTGCAATCCCTGCCCTCGCAAAATCCGCCTCCACCAGATAATCGCGGCCCAACGCTCCGGACAGATACCGCTGCGCACCGCAATTCCTGCATAAATCGAGCACCAGATCCGACTTCGAGCTTGCGATCGATAACTCGCTCGAACGCACGATTTGCGAATTGCTGATTCCCAATTCGCCAAGCCAGAATCGGAGGTGATGTAAGCAGTAGTCCGCCAAATTTGACTCTGGCGTGCGAACCAGCGCCTCAATCTTTGGGAAGCATTCATCAAAGCGCGACGCCTTGCGGTAATTCATCTCGATAGACTTGATGTGCTTTGATCTCCAGCGCTGACTATCGTCGATACTCGTAGTAC
Organism: uncultured Gammaproteobacteria bacterium; assembly: GCA_963811115.1. Taxonomy (GTDB): domain Bacteria; phylum Pseudomonadota; class Gammaproteobacteria; order Steroidobacterales; family Steroidobacteraceae; genus Bog-1198. Next base: position 219,809 of record CAWEQB010000010.1, on the reverse strand, counting down.
GCAACGAACCGCTTGTGTGTCCTCTGGTCTTTACCGGTATCGTCAACCATTGAGCCCCCTGCGGCGTCTTGATCCGGTTTCGATTGATGAAGCTATTTTTCTCGAATTGCACTGTATCGAGATAAACAAATACATCGACCCTTCTGATCTTGTCGAAATAGCCCAGCCACGGCAGGTAGGCTGGTTGGTGCGCGCTCAGAATCATGAGGCTTGCTTGACCGTGCGCACTATCCGCGCGATGTCCTCTTCCCGCAGTCCCGGGTGCGCCGGCAACGACACCGTCGTGTTCGTCAGCATCAGGGCCTCGGGATATCGTGTTGCCTCGTCCAATAATTCGTACTCCTCGATTGGAACAATGGCCCGTATGTTCGCCGAAGCAAGTGACGCTATGACGCGAGATGGTCGCTTGCATCGCATGACAATACGGTACCGCACCGGCTGCATCTCGGGCGTTCGTTCATCGATGATGTTCAGACCGCTGTCCAGATACATTGAAAACCATTTCTCCCGACGTTCGATGAACTCAGGCAGGCGGCCAAGCTGCACTCTGCCGATCGCGGCCTGGATGTCAGTCATCTGAAAATTGAAGCGGACCCTCGCATCGTCGCGGCAGTCAAATTCGCGATAGTCCCGCACTTTATCAATCAGCGACTTCTCGCGGCTAATCACCGCGCCGCCTTGCCCCCCTGTGGTGATCAACTTGGTGGCATAGAAGGAGCAAATGCCCATCTCTCCGCGCATCCCTATTCGTCCACCGGCAATTCTTGCGCCGAGCGACTGCGCTAGATCTTCAATCAACAAATAATTGCGGGCTTCCGTCAATTCGGCGGGTGTGCCGAACATTGATGGAGCAATCAAGATATCGACTCCAGACTGCGCGGCGGCCGCCGTATCCACATTGACGCTGTCTTTGCCGCAATCTAGATAAATACAGCTTCCGCCGACGAGACCCACTGCGTTGCGCAGTGCCGAGCAGGAATACACAGGTACGCCCACTCGCTTGCCATTGCCGCCTAGTGCCCACAAGGCCAAAAATAGCGCCGATGACCCGCTCGACACGGCTACAGCATGGCCGCTGGGAAGACCTAGAAATTGGCAAAGCTCATTTTCAAAGGCTTCTACCTCGGCACCTTGAGCAAGCCAGCCGCCGGCGAGAACTCGCGACGCAGCCGAATGTTCTTCCGGCCCTATCGTCGGAAGGTTATGAGGAATCATGCCGACTTTCGGCCCGATTTCGATAGTAGCCAGATTTCACTACCGCGGGATTTCCAGCTACCAGCGAATACGGAGCCACCTCAATTGGCCCGACAATCGTGCCGGCCGCAATGACTGAATGATGCCCGATTCGCGCCCCACCCTTGACGACTGAATGGGACCCAATGAACACGTGATCCTCGATCAGGATGTCGCGGCGTTCAACTTCCTCGCACAGGCCGATACATTTCTTGTGAGAGTCAGCGCAATTTATCGTGACAAAAGACGCAATATCGCAGTCGCTGCCGATTCTAACGATCGCGCCCCTAGCATTCACTTCCGAAAGACCGCCTATGTATACGTTCTCTCCAATCTCGGGTTCGCCCACTATCCACACCAATGGATGAAAGCGATTTGACGGGAACCTAGTGAACTTCGTAAACCACTCCTGAAGAGCCGCATCGTCCGGTTGCCTCGTCATGTCCGCATGTCTCCAAGTGATAACCGCTCGCCTGTTTTGATGTCGCGCGTCGAGACCAACCCGAATATCCTGCCAATCAGGTCCGGTGGTAAACCGCCCCCCGGACGCCTCAAGCCAATATTGGCTTCGTCAAATGTCTCGCCGGGAGCAATATTGCGTAATGCAACCACGCTGCGGCGCGCTATTAGTCGCATTTGTTGCTCTGCGCCTGTGGGCCGGACAAACTGGCTTCCCAACAACACATCCGCTGTACGAATGGTGCTGATCCAGTCGGTTAAACCTTGCGGTTCCTCTGAAAACCAGTGATCAGGTCCCGGCAAATCATGATCGCAAGTGAAATGTTTCTCGAAAATTCTCGCCCCGCGCGCGACGGCCAACGCCGCCGCAAGCGGCCCTTGAGTGTGATCGGAAAACCCCACCAGCAATCCCGGGAAAGCTTGTTGCAAGGTCGTGAGCTTCGCTAGGTTCACATCTTCCGGCGGCGTTGGGTATTGCGAAGTACAGAGCAACAGTGCCACCGCGCGTCCATCGAACCAACCTACTGCATCAAGGGCTTGGTGAACTTCCGCCATGTCGCTCATGCCGCAGGAGAGAATCAGCGGCAATGCCGCCTTGGCGTAGTCGCGCAAGAGAGGCAGATTATTGAAATCATCTGAGCCGACCTTGATTGCGGGCACGCCGATTCTCAACATTAGATCGAGATCGCTGCGATTTTGCGGCGTGGAAAAGAACGTAATGCCCACGGCATCACAGTGCGACCTGATTGCCCGCCACGTTTCCTCAGGGAATTCATATCGCTGAAACATGCTGAGCATGGATTCAGTAACGGACTTCCCCTGAGACTTGTATGTGAACATTTGGTCGGGATCGCCGCAGAACTCTTCCGCTTTGAAGGTCTGGAATTTAACCGCGTCGGCCCCTGCTGCCTTGGCAGCCTCAATCATCCGCTTTGCTAGGGCGGGATCGCCATTGTGGTTGATTCCCACTTCGGCGATGCAATATGGGGCCTCACTTTGACCCACCTTCCGTTCGGCGATTTGCAACGATCTCGTTTGATTTAGCATGATGTTTGCTTTGAACGACCGCTCACACCGCCAGCAGTACCTCTGCCATTCGCTCCGTGCCCCTTGCGTCGACAAGCGCCAGCGATTTCTCCGTCATGGCGGCAAGGCAGTCGCGATTCAGCGCCAGCAGCGCGTTGCGGTAATCTGCGGGCTGCAAATTTTGGCTCCAGCCAAGGCTGCGTATCACACCGGCACGAGCCAGAGCGTGTACGACCGGTGCCTGATTATCCGCAAGAATCGCCACCAACGCCGGAACACCGAGCGCGCATCGCTCCCAATTGCTTGAACCTCCTGCGCCAATAACCACGTCCGCCCGGGCAATTAGTTTTGGCATGTAGTCCACCTGGCAGTGAAACTCCCAGCGCAATTCAGCGCATCGCGCGCGAATTTCCACATTGTCGGGATTTGCTTGGCCTACGACGACATCGACCATTTCCGCTTTGCCAAATAGCTCAATGCCCCGCATGGCTTTCAGCGTTTCACCCTGGTCGTTGCCCGCGGTAAAGAACACCATAATTCTGTTCAATCTGTGCGCTCGCGGCCCAAGCTGCTCGCGCATCACTCTGAATTCTTTGCGCAGCAGCGCATATCTTGGCCCCGCCAGTACCTTGCACGTGGGCGCCACGAACTCCGCGTAACGCCGTTCATCCTCTTCGGAATAGTTTTGATCCAGTAAAACATCGCACTCGTGATGCCGCCTCGCGAGATCGTCGATCACCAGAAGTCGTCCAACATGCGGGCGCAGCTGATTCTCCCAATCTATCCCGAGATCATAGTGATCCACTACCAACCAATCGGGCTCATTGCCGTTGAGCGCTTCGACGGTCTGCTTGGCGTCTTCGACGGGTGGTATCTGCGATGGAGTTAGGACCCTGACCGGCATTTCCCGTTGCCCGAGCAGAGGAATGAGACTACCCGCGCGCTCGCGACATATGAAATAAGTCTGCGCGCCCCGTTCACGCACCGCTTCCGCGAGCGTCAGACAACGCATAAGGTGGCCGCTGCCAATCTGAACCGACGCATCCACGCGGAAAATGATCCTCATTCGAGTTGACGGCCCAATTCGAATGCTTCCGCGGCATCCACGCCCACCGTGGCGCCGCGCCAACGCGCCAGATACTCAACTGCTTGCCGCGACCGCGGATGCGGCCACGCTCGCAGTTCGGCGGCATACGCATCCAATGCGGCCAGCTTGCGATTGAGCGTATTGCTTATGTCCACGAACCAATTCGGTGCGAACACCGGCGCGCTCCCGGGGAGTTGCCACTCGGTACTGGACGGCACTTCAAAGCTGAGCACGGTCTTGACCGGATGACCGTGTTGGGGGCGGCACGCGGCGACCAGCGCTTGATGAACGCGCTGATGGTCGATATTGACATCGCCCGCATGATGAGTGAGCACCGTATCCGGCTGGTGCTTGGCAATCAACGCTTCGATTGATTTGACCACATCCAGCAGCGCAACTGTATCCATCCGGTTGTCGGGAAACTCACCGAAGGTAACCGTTGTCACTCCGAGTACGCTGCATGCCTTTTGCGCGGCAGCACGGCGAGCGGAAAGCACGGACTGCAAAGTATCCACTTCTCCCGTGCGCGACGACACGCCGTCGGCCAGGAAGGCAACGTGCGTCGTCGCGCCTGCATCAGCCCACTTTGCAATGGTGCCGCCGCAGCCAAGGACTTCGTCGTCCGGATGCCCAGCCACAACTAGGATTGATTTCACCGTCATGTTCGCAGGGTCTCGGTTAATGCAGTTACCACGTCTCGTTGCTCCGACTCCGTGAGCGTCGGGTAAAGCGGCAATGTCATCGCCGAGTTCCCGTATGCTTCCGCCTCAGGCTGTTGGCCCGGCCCGAAGCCTAAATCGCGGTAATAGGGATGAAGATGAACGGGACAATAATGGAGATTCACCCCAATCCCCCGCCGGCGCATTTGATCGAAGACTTGACGATGCGTAATTTTAATGCGATCGAGCTTCAACCGGATCACGTAAAGGTGAAATGCAGAGCGATTCTCCGCTTGCACCGTCGGCAACTGCACCGGAAGCTCCCGCAGCGCCGTATCATAATCACGCGCAAGCGCATTTCGGCGTTCGACGTAACTGTCAAGCCGAACGAGTTGACTCGCCCCCAAAGCCGCTTGAATGTCCGTCATACGGTAGTTGAAGCCAAGCGCATGTTGCTCGTAGTGCCAGGCCGTAGGATCGTTAACCCGGAAGCGGCGTTTATCCCGCGTTATCCCATGACTGCGCAAGCAGTCTCCATGCGCTGCGCCAATTCCGGATCATTGGTTAGCGCCATGCCGCCCTCCCCGGTCGTGATGATTTTCACTGGATGAAAGCTGAACACCGTGATATCCGACCATCGGCAGCTTGCCCACCGGCACGCCACGCCTCGATGCCCCGATGGCATGCGACGCATCCTCCAAAACTTTGAAATCAAACTCCCGCGCAAGCTGCCAAATCTCATCCTGTTCGGTGGGTTGTCCGGCAAAATAGAACCGGCACCACCACCTTTGGCAGTTTTCCTCGTTCTCTTGCCACCACCAGTTTCGCCCTCAGTGACGCGACGCTCATGTTCCATGTGACTGGATCGATATCGACGAAATCCACATCCGCCCCGCAATATCGAGCCGCAATTCGCCGACGCCACAAAGGTATTGGGAACCGTCCAGAGAAGATCGCCCGGTCCCAATTGCAGGGCCATGCACGCCAGATGTAGTGCCGACGTTGCGTTGGTCGTGGCGACCGCGTACGCCGCACCCACGCGTCCCGCCACCGCCTTTTCGAATCGTGGCACGGCGGGCCCTTGCGTCAGAAAGTCGGAGCAGAGCACCTCGACGACCGCGTCGATATCGGTCTGAGTTACATTTTGCCGCCCGTAGGAAATCATTTGACCTTGACGAAGTGATTCAAAGCCGTGATCTCTTCGATTGAAAGAAATCGAGTATTTTTCCCAGAATGAAATTCGAATCCCTGCGCCACGGGACTCCCGATTTCATTCAACCGACTTACGGTAAAATCCACCTCGCCGGAGAATTGGATCGTCGGTTTTATCAAGTAATGATTCGGAAACTCCAAAGTCAAGTGCGAATCATCCGCCGGGCACATCACTTCGTGCATCTTTTCGCCCGGACGTATACCGACGATTTTTTGCGGAAGCCCGGGAGCCATGGCGCTGGCAAGGTCGACTACTCGCACCGAGGGGATCTTCGGGACGAAAATCTCGCCGCCGTGCATGCGCATGAAATTCTTCAATACGAAATCGACCCCCTCCTGAAGGGTTATCCAGAATCGGGTCATTGCCGCATCCGTAATCGGTAAGTGATCGCAACCGCTCTCGATCTGTTTCCTGAAGAACGGCACGACCGAACCGCGGGAGCCTACGACGTTTCCATAGCGAACCACGGAAAACCGTGTCTTGTATCCTCCCGCAATATTGTTTCCGGCGACAAATAGTTTGTCGGAAACAAGCTTGGTCGCTCCGTACAGATTGATCGGATTGGCTGCCTTGTCGGTCGAAAGGGCGATTACCTTTTCAACGTTGTTCGCCAGAGCTGCGTGAATTACGTTTTCTGCACCATGAATATTGGTTTTGATGCACTCCATCGGATTGTATTCGGCTGCAGGCACCTGCTTGAGCGCCGCAGCATGAATTACAAAATCTACGCCGTTCATTGCTTGAATGAGACGATCCCGATCGCGGACATCGCCGAGAAAATAGCGCATGCAGCTTTGCGGAAAATCCTGCGCCATTTCGTACTGTTTGAGCTCATCCCGCGAGTAAATGATCAATTTTTTCGGGCGATAGCGCTCCAGCAGCGTCTGGACGTAATGCCGCCCGAACGAGCCGGTGCCGCCTGTGATCAGAATGGATTTGTCGTCAAACATTTTGTGGTCGATACCTATCCCGGGGTTGTTGCAAGGTGTGCCATGATGCGAAACGTCGGACTCCGCTCAATCAATTGCATCGTAGGAACCCTCGGCCTTAACCCTACCTTGCGCAAGCTCCACGATGCTATCGCAGCGCTTAATGGTTGAAAGCCTGTGCGCGATGAGTAGCACGGTGAGGTCTCGGTCAAGACTGTCGATGGAATCCATGACCGACTGCTCCGTTGCATTGTCAAGAGCGCTCGTTGCCTCATCGAGAATGAGAACGCTTGCTTGCTTGTACAGCGCTCGAGCTATGCCGATACGTTGCCGCTGGCCGCCCGACAGTCGAACCCCACGTTCGCCGACTAATGCATCATATCCTTCCGGTCGGCTTTCGATAAAGTCGGCGATCTGCGCTTGATGTGCAGCAATGCGTACGCGTTCCAGATCAATCTTCTCCCGTGACACGCCAAATGCGATGTTCTCAGCCATCGTGCTGTCGGATAGATAAATGCTCTGCGGCACATGGGCGATGGTTCGCTGCCAGGAGCGGACACGTGGGCCGACTATCGGCTCCTCGTCCACCAGCAACCGGCCCTCACAAGGCATCAAAAGGGCCATCAGCAGGTCCAGGGCGGTGCTCTTGCCACTGCCCGTAATTCCAACGAAGCCTACCCGGTCTCCTTTGCGAATGGTTAGATCGAAACCGTCCAGCACCCAGGGACCATTGACGTTGTAGCGAAAGCGCACCCCATCGAATCGAATCGAGCTGCGAACCTGCAGAGGTTTCGCTGGCGGCTGTACCGACTCAACCGGCATAGGCTGATCCAGCAATTCCACCGTATCGGCCAGATAGGCATGGCTACCTGCAATGGCAGCCCAGGCAGCGAATCCCTGCTGTAGTGCCGGAAGCAATCGCTGTGCACCCACCGCCAGCGCCGCAAGCACCGGCAGTGCGGCCGCTACGCCCCCAGGCTGCCGGCTGAGTCCGTACGCCAGCGCCGCAATCAACACCATGCCGCAAGCTTCGATCGCAAATCGAGGGCTTTGTGTAATGAACACGTTGTCGCCGAGAGCTCGCCGCAAGGCTTGATCGGCACGGCCGTAGATATCGCAATAGACCGGTTGAGTGCCGTCGAGCAACACATCGCGAATTCCGCCCAAACCTTCCTGCAGCGCTTTGATCAGCTGCGTCTGTTCGCGGGCAATGCGCCGGCTGTTTTGTCGCAATCGCCGGCGCGATATCCAGGTAATGAGCGCGTAACCACCCCCGAAACTCAGTGTCGCAATCAATGCAACTGCCGGATTAATGACGACCAGCGCAGCCATCAGCGCCGACAGCAAGACAATCGAACTGACCAACGTAAGGGACGGCAATATCACCCCGAGCACCGTCCCGCCGATTTTATTCGTAATGCCGCTGATGACCTCACTGCTGCTGCGTGCCAAATGCACGCTATAGGGCTGGTAGAGAGTGCGCCGGTACACCTCCATGCTCAAATCCGCTCCGGCGGCAAAAGTGAACCGCGTATTTACCCTCACCTGAAGAACCCGAATCGCACCTGCAAAGACCGCCGTGGCGACGAACAAGACAGTCAGCGGCAAGACCAAATCGTCCGCGGATGAAATTCCGAAGGAGCGGGCGATCTGAGCAAACTGGCGATGTTTCCAGACGATTTCAGGCGCCGCCAGAATGCCTACGAAAGGCAAAACCGACCCCAAACTTGCCACCTCTGCGATCGCAGCCACGAACATGAGCGCCACAATGAAAACCACCTGTCGACGGCGGCGAGGGCCGAGATGATGCCAGAGTCTCGAGAGCAAGGCAGTGTAACCAGTGCTGGGTCGCACGGTAGTCACTGGTTGAATTTGCGCCGCCGAAACGCATCGCGAGTCAGCGCGAATACCGACGCCAGAAAAAAGCCGATGGCTGTCCCGGATAAAACCCAGAGGGTGCGTCTGGGACTGTGTCGAATTTCCGGGGAGACTGCCGGATCGACGACTCGGAATGCGTAGTCGCGCCGCCCGTTGGCAAGCATCAGTTTCTTCGTTTCACTTTCCATCAGGTTGGACAACGAGCGCTGAATTTCCACTTGGCTTGTTTGAGCGATCTGTTTTTCGAGATAGGCGACATTGCGGGTCGCATCGTCGAAAGCGCGTGTGCGGATGAGGTCATTGGCAAGGGCGACAAGCCCGTTTGCCCACTGCGCAGCGATTGTCGGATCGGGCCAATCGATGGTTATAGTGGTCAAACCCTTGAGCGGATCATTGTGAATGTTTACAACGGTTTCCTGGAACCGCCTGACGGCGAACCATAGCGTCGCACGTTTCCCGGCATTCGACGTCAATAGCGGCACAAGATTCTGCGTCTTGACGAACTCCTCGATGAGATGCCGAGACGCCAAGACCCCCTGCGCATTTGCATCTCCGGCTCCGCCGCCCAATTGCACTCCGGCGAGACTTGCCAGCCCTCCAATTTGACCGGCCAATCCACCTCCTGATTCGGACAACCCGTTCTCGTGAACCTCGGTCACGACCACTTCGGCGCGGAAACTCTCTTTTGTCGTCCACGCGAAATAAACGGCAGCCGCCGCAAATATGATCGAGACGGATCCGATCAGGTATCGGTATCTCCATATCACTTGCACAATGGCGAAAATGTCGATTCCGTCTCTATCGTCAATCGCGATCGGCTGCTTGGAATTCACGCTTTACCCTCGTCCATATTTGTCGCCCCGCGCTCAGTTGATCCACTCCTGGCGCGTGTGTTGCGCCTGACTTCCTCGCGGATCCGCGCGATATCGGCGCGCAATTCCTCGTACTCTTCAACCTTCTTCTGCAGAAAGCGTGCGGTAACCTGAGCCTTCTCTTCAATCCCGCGCGGAGTCAGAAAATACATATAAGCGGCCTTGCGCTGGCTATTCTTGAAGTTCGTTGCCTTGAGCAATCCCTTCTCTATAAGCGCTTGGACGCAGAAATTGACCTTGCCGAGACTCATGCCCAGATGCCGGGCAACATCCCTTTGGCTCATGGTCGGGTTTGCCTCGAGAAGCCGCAGCAAACTATAGCGAACTTCATCAGACAGCATCGTTAGGTCTCGCAAGAACAATTAGAAATTCACCGCTTTGCCGACTCGATGATTCCGGCATAGCATAACGACCCAATGGTGCGCGGCCCGATTCTTGTGACGACAAGTTTGGATACATCGTAGTAGCAAAGGGTCGTAATCGATGATCTATCGCTTCCTGTGTTCATTCACTGAACGCAGCGAGCACTTTACACAGAGCGAATGGCAAGTGTCAACGAATGCCGGGGTACACCGGCGACAGGAGCAAGACATCATGGACCTATCGAGACGCCGAATGTTGACCGGGGCGACGCTTGGACTTGCTTCCACAGCCGTCCAGGCCGGTGACGCCTCGGCCACGCAATCCCATGATGTTCGGCAATATGGGATTATTCCCAATAATCCCGGCGCCGCACGTGTCAACACTTCGGCGCTGAAGCAGTTGTGTTCTCCGGAAATCTCGCTCCACGGTTTCGCCGGCCGCTTGGAATTCCCCAATACCACGGGCTCCGACACCTACTATTTCGACGACATCATTACATTTCGCGACGGCATCAGCCTCGATTTGCAGAATTGCACTCTGAACTTCACGAAAAGAGGGCCCGACTCCAACGCCGTCAATGCAGGATTCATCTACGCCGTCCGCGATTTCACCATAGAGAATGGCGCGATCGACATCCACTACGACAGCGCGGGTGCCAACCAAGGCAACGCAATTTCCGTCGGCTCGAGAAGCGCCGCCGGAATCAAATATTTCCCCAATAGCTTCGATAAATTGCTCCCCGGTCCCCAAGGAAACATTCTCATCCGTAATTTACGTCTTACCAGCGACAATCCGAATGGACAGCTCATCTTGATGCTTGGCGGTTTGCAAAACGTGTCCTTCGAAAATCTGATCCTCGACGGACAGGGTATCTCGAATGGGATTTACTATGAGTTCGGTTGGGAAACGAACGAACCGAACGGGGCCCAACGCCAGACATCGCACGCTCACAATCTAAGGCTCGTCAATATCGTCGCGAAAAACCTCAAGCGCACCGGCGATGCCGCGGCGATCGTCTTCAATGGCGCGTATAACGTGTTACTTGATGGAATTTCGGTCAGTGGGGCTTATTCGGCTCTCAGTTTCGGAACCGGTGAATCGCTTTTTTACCGCCCTGCGGCCGGCATCGACGACGTCGGCGCGAAGCGGAACATTCGCATACGAAATCTCGTGGCGCAGGACCTCACGGGCACCGCGGTCGAGTTGACCGGCGCGAATTTGGGGACCGGCTACTTGAGATCGCTTCGGCTCGGTGCGATCGCAGAGACCGATCTGTTGGATTGTTCCATTGACGGATTCGCAATCACCTCCGCGGCCGGTTACGGAATACGCAGCTCCAACGGTCGGCTGAACGTCTCCAACGGGCGCATTACAAATTGCCAGCGCGGAATCGTTACCACGGACGAATGCACCTGGTTTTCGATTTCCGAGGTCGCCGTCATAGACAATGCCGGCGTTGGCATCCAAATCGGACAGGAAACCCATATCACTGATCCGCCCCGCGAGAAGATCGGTGCGATCAGAAACTGCTTCATTGCGGGCAATGGCGCCGTCCCGCCGGCCGCAAGCTCCGGAATACAATTGTCCCGGTGCCGAAGCGTCTTGATCGAGAACAATCGATTCGGCTACGAACGGCGCCACGACGGCAGGGACGAGGCGACCCAGGGCAGCGCGGTCGTCGCCACCGCAGATTCATTCGGCATCCGTTGTATTGGCAATTATGTTGCGGGAACGACCGGCAAACCTCCCGCCTATGTTCTCGCTGACGCCGAGGCCAACGGCCGCGGCTGCACCATCGAGCATGCTGGCGGCCTGGTGACTCGACAGGGACTGTGGGGGGACGGTCTGCACCAATTGGAGAGGTTGGTTTTCGGTGCCGTCATCACGCCCGATTGCCAATTCAGCGATGAGTTTCTGATCACCGTGACCGACTCACGTCGATTTACGATCGTCGCTCCCTTGAATCCAAGCTATGGGCGGCGCATCACCCTCACCATCAGGAACGCCTCCGCCGGCGGCACCGGCGAGCCGGCCTGGCAGCCCGCTTTCAAAATGGCTGCGTGGGAAAACCCACGGAACGGCCACAGTCGCTCCATCGAGTTCATGTACACCGGCACTGACTGGCTCGAAGTCGGTCGAACCCCACAAGATGTACCGAATTGAATGGGTCAGAAGCTCCGTATAGCCAGCAATGCGATTGCCAGGTTGTAGATGATGGTCGACACGGACTGCCAGACTGGCAGCGCCCTGACTCGTTCGGTATCGAGCGGAACTACGATGGTGTCCCCCGCACGAATCTCCGTCGATTGCGTTCGTCTAAACCAGCCGCTTCTGTTTCCGGACACCACGTCCCCATTGGCGCGCACCACATATATGCGTTTCTTATCCGCCTTCTGGGTAGGCCCGCCGCTTCTGCTGATATAGTCGTCGCGCGTGAGGCCCGCCACAAATACATGCGAGGTGGGACTTTGCACTTCGCCCAAGATCGTCACCTCCTGAGTCTTCTTCGGAACCAGAAGCTTGTCGCCGTCCCTGACCAGAACATCATCCGAGGAACCCTTACCACCCTTGGCATTCGGTCGACATCCAGCACGAGACGGCCGACTGGCTTGGTCTCTCTGAGTTGACTCATCAATTGCTGGCCCACCACCAACGCTTGGGTCGCGCTGCCGGTCGACGTTGTTGTGGTCGAGGCGCCGGCACTCACGGCGGCTTCGAGCGACAGGGCAGCTAGATCACTTGACAGGCGATTCGCCAGCAGTTCGAGTTGGTCCTTTTCGCGCTTCTTGAGTTCCTCGCGAATGAATACGGCTCCTCCCGGAAATGCCAGATCGGTGAGCCCGCCTGCTCGCTGTAGCACTGACAACAGGGTCTCACCCTGATGAATGGGATATTTGCCCGGGAACCTCACCTCACCCGCAAGTTCGATGGTCCCGGGTTCCATCCATTGCGGAATGGGTTTGATGATCAGAACGTCATAGGGTCTGAGAACCAAATCTGCGGTCTTATCGCCGCTTCGAATAGCCGCGAGATTCACCGGAATCAACTCGGTCCGCCGCCCATCGCCTTCGGCCACATCATAGCGGGTCACTTCGGCCTGTCCGCGAAATGCGGCATCTTCCAGGCTGCCGCCGGCCCGGATCAAATCGCTGACATGCATCTCCTGTTCAAGCGGATAATGCCCCGGAGCCTTGACCCTGCCGTCGATACTGACCACTTGTTCCGGCTGCTCCGGTGTTGCCTGCAATTCCAACTCTCGGATGACGGAAGTCAAAACGCGTTCTCGATCCGCGGACAGGTCGAACACGAAAATCTTGTCGCGCGGCTTGAGCTCAGGATCGGCGGCGGATCCGCGTGCGGCAAGGGCGCGCCGCAAGTCGGCGGACACGGCCGTGATTCTTTCATCGGGCGGCAACACGCGCCGAATCATGATGTAGTGCTGGTCCGCATTCGGTCGCAACTCGTCCATGCTGCCCAATATATCCGTGAGCCGAAGTCCCGGCGCGGTACTCGAATTGTCCCGGGCGAAACACATGTCCCGTCAAGACCACCGAATTCTCGAGCGTCGGACGGATGGCCGGGATGTGCAGCTTGTCGCCGTCGGCCAATTCGGTCGTTCGGCTTTGTGCGCCGGTCAAATCCACGTTGTGCATCTCCCGCAGTCGCGACGGCAGAATACGCTCCAACTGCCCCAGTTTGCCGTCCGCGTCGGGCGACAATCCACCGGCGATCTCCACCGCTTCGGCCGCTGTGTTTTCCGTCTTGAGCTCGTAAATGGCGGGACGGTGAACCGCACCTTCGACTGCCACCGTCCTGCCGATGGGCGGAATGAAAATGACGTCGCCGGGCAACAGCTGCCGGTCATTGCTCGTATCACCATGGAGCAGGAGGTCATACAGATCGAGAGTCGTGATCAGGCGGCCATTGCGTTTGAGCTGAATATTGCGCAGCGATCCGATGGGCTTCACCCCGCCGCTCACGAACAAGGCGTTCGTCATGCTCGATAATCCGCTCACGGTGTAGGAGCCGGGCTTCTCGGCCTCACCCAGCACGAACACGCGGATTGATCGCAGGTCGCCCATGGTGACGCTGACTCTCGAACCGATCAACTGTTTGGACACGCGGCTTTCGATGGCAGCGCGTGCCGCGTCGAAGCTCATGTTGCTGACCATGATGGGCCCAAGCTTCGGGAAATTGATGCGGCCATCACGCTGCACCGTCAACTCATACAACCCCGGTTCGTTGCCGTAGAGCTGGACTTCTAGGGTGTCGCCGGGCCCGACGACGTAGTCGATCGGCACCTGAATATCCGACACCGGAGCGAAGGTGCTCGGTAAACCCTTGAACAGGTCGTAGCCAAACGGCTTCAGCGCCGCCTCTCCGGACGGCACCAGGCGCAGCAGCGTAAGCCTCGCCACGTAATCGGTATTGAGCTGAGGATCGGCCCTCAGTCTTCTTGTAGCTTCGAACGCGGTCAATCCGGCGAGCGGGATGGCCGGTATTCCCGGGATTTCGAGAACGCCGAAGTGATTCAGCTGATAGGGATTGCCGGCCAGAATGCGCTTGCGGAATTCTTCGATCTTCTTCTTCTCTTCCTCGGTTTTCGGCTTCTGTTCCGGAAGATTCGATTCGCGGGGGGGATTTACTCCGTTGCCGCTTGGGTTCCCGCTGGAGCCGCCGTTTGCATTCGGGAGGCCGTTCGCACCCAGGGCGCCGGCAATGCTGTTGAGGCTGGTGGCCCCGGAGCATTGCCCCCCGTGCCAGTTGAAGCCGCCCTGGCCATTGACGCCGTTCGCATTTCCCTGCGCCGTTGAAGCCGTTGGGATTGTTCGGATTTCCGTAGGTATCGGGACCCGCCAGTTCGATCGGGGTCAAATCGATGATGCACCGAATCGTCGGCCCGCAATTCCGGGTCCTCGTCCATTTGACGAAGGATCCTGCCGTCGTAGGTTTCTACTTTTTTGATCCGCCGGATCGGCTCCTTCGCCTCGTTGGTCTTTTGCGAGTCCAACATCGTGTCCGGCGTATCCAGCTTCTTGTCGGTCTTCTTGCCGGAGGTGTCGCGCTCTTGCCCAGTACATTGTTCAGAATCGAACTCTGCTGATCGGGGGACAGGCTGTCCTTGAGTGCCTGCAAGGTATCGGAAGTCTGGGTCTTTGCAGTCGGCGCGAGTCCGATGGTCAGAAAGAGGGCTATGGCGCCGAGAAATCGACTTCGTGTGGTGTAACGCATGTACCTAACGTGATTCCGCCAACCCAAGTTCCGGCCGCACATCATAGCCTGTAACCCGCTCAGGCGTCAGCGCCGGTAATTCTTCTCCAGCCAATCCGCATAATCGCGGCCCAAGAGCGCCTGCCACCAGCCGTGTGTTGGCCAAATACCAATCAAGCGTGCCGCAAGTCCCGCGGCGAGGTCGCGCGCCGGCGCATAGCCCAATTCGCGCTCGGCCTTGGCGTAGTTGATGGCATAGCGCCGATCGTGGCCCAGGCGGTCGCGCACATGCGTGATCAAATCGGCCGCGTGCCCGGCGTTCACGGCCGGGGACGCCGGAAACGCCGCACGCAATTCCGCCCTCTTGCCCAAGGCATCGTCCACCAGACGGCAGAGGGTGCGCACGATCTCGATGTTCGTGGTTTCGCTGTTGCCGCCGATGTTGTAGACCTCGCCCGAGCGTCCCCGCGTCAGCGCCAGTTCGATGGCCGCACAATGGTCTCCCACATGCAGCCAATCGCGCACCTGCAGACCGTCGCCGTACACCGGCAAGGGCTTGCCCAGCAGTATGTTGACCATGGTGAGCGGAATCAGTTTTTCGGGAAACTGGTAGGGTCCATAGTTGTTGGAACAATTGGTGACCGTGGTGTCGAGCCCGTAGGTCTCATGGTAGGCGCGCACCAGATGATCCGAGGAGGCCTTGCTCGCCGAGTACGGCGAGTTCGGCGCGTACGGCGTGTCCTCGCGAAACGGCGGATCCTGCGGCCCCAGGGAGCCGTACACCTCGTCGGTGGACACATGATGAAACCGATGCGCCGGGACGGTTTTGCGATCCACCCACAGCGCCTTGGCCGCCTTGAGCAGCGCATGCGTGCCGACGATGTTGGTGCGGATGAAATCATCGGGGCCGAGGATCGAGCGGTCCACATGCGACTCCGCCGCAAAATGCACCACCGTGTCGATGCCATGCTGCTCGAGGAGTGCGCGCACCGTTGCTTCGTCGCAGATGTCGCCCTTCACGAAAAGGTAGCGCGGGTCGCGGTCGAGGCCCGACAGGCTGTCGATGTTGCCGGCATAGGTCAGGGCATCGAATACCACCACCCGCCCCTCGCCGGGCCTGGCCAGCCAGTGCCGCACGAAGTTCGCGCCGATGAAACCGGCGCCGCCGGTGATGAACACGTTACGGGGTGCGAATGCCATCCAACATGGTCCTTAAATTGTGTCGCCAATGGTGCGCCGGCACTTTGATCAGGGCGCGTGTCGATGAGGTATCGAGCACGCTGAACGCAGGCCGATGCGCCCGCGTCGGATACGCCGCCGTGGGGATGGGAGTCACGGTCACTGCACGTTGCAGCAGCCCCCGCGCCAGCGCCTCGTCCTGAACGGCCACGGCGAAATCGTACCAGCTCGCCACTCCCAGATCCGTCCAGTGGTACACCCCGGCCGGGGCGTCCACCCCGATCAGCCCCCAGATCGCCGCCGCGATGCCGACGGCCCAGGTCGGGGTGCCGATCTGGTCGCAGACCACGTTGACCTGGTCGCGCTCACGCATCAGCCGCAGCATGGTCAGCACGAAATTCCGTCCCGTGGCGGCGTACACCCAGGCAGTGCGCAGCACGATGCCCGGCTTTGTGCCGCCAAGTACATGCCGCTCACCCGCCAATTTGCTCTCGCCATAGACGCTCAACGGATGTGTGGCGTCGGAAGGCAGATAGGCCCGGTTCGACCGGCCGTCGAACACGAAGTCCGTCGACAAATGCAGCATCCGGCAGCCGGCGTGCGACGCGGCCGCAGCCAAAACTCCCACCGCGGTATCGTTTGCGGCCATGGCTTGGGCGGGCTGATCTTCGGCCAGATCGACTGCCGTGTAGGCGGCGCCATTCACCAGCCACTCAGCCCGGGTTTCCGCCAATACGCGCGCCACGGCGTGCGCATTGCCGATGTCGAGTTCCGCGCGACTGCGGACCGATACCTGATGCTGCGGCGGAGCCGCAGCCGCCACCGCGCTTGCGACCTGGCCGCCGCCGCCGAGCACCAGAACTCTCATGCGAACTTCTCGATCTCGGCAAAGCTCGCGCCGCGGGCGTCCTTGGCCGACAGCTTGGGCTGCACGCCCGGCGGCAACGGCCAGCGAACATTCACCGTCGCATCATCCCAGGCCAGGGTGCGCTCATCTTGCGGGCTGTAGAAATCGGTGCACTTGTAGAGAAAGTCTGCGGATTCGGAGGTGATCAGAATGCCGTGCGCCAGACCCGGCGGGACCCACAGCATGCGATGATTCCCGGCTGACAATTCGACGCTCCAGGATTTGCCGAAGCTGGGGCTCGACCTACGCAGGTCGACCATTACATCGAAGACGCTGCCGGACGTGACGCGCACCAGCTTGCCCTGGGTGTGCTTCACCTGCAGGTGCAGACCGCGCAGCGTCCACTGGCTCGAACGGCTGTGGTTGTCCTGGACGAACCGGGCATCGATGCCCGCGGCTTTGAACTTCTCCTCCTGCCAGGTCTCCATGAAGAAGCCGCGCGCATCGCCGAATACTTCGGGTTCGATCAGCACCGCATCGAATATCGGGGTCTTGGTGAATTTCATGCCGCCGGCTGCTTCAAAATTGCGATTGCTCGTTGACGATGCGCAGCAGATATTCGCCGTAGCCGCTCTTCTCCAGGGGCTTGGCCAGCTTCACCAATTGCTCGGCGCTGATGAAGCCCGAGCGCCAGGCGATCTCTTCCACGCAGGCGACCTTCAATCCCTGTCTCTCCTCGATGATGCGCACGAACACGCCGGCGTCGAGCAGGGAATTGTGGGTGCCGGTATCGAGCCACGCGGTGCCGCGGCCCAGGCGTTCGACGTGCAGCTCGCCGATCGCCAAGTACGCGCGATTAAGGTCGGTGATCTCGAGTTCGCCGCGCGGCGAGGGCTTGAGCGCCTTCGCGAAGGCCGGAGCGCGGCCGTCGTAGAAATAAATTCCGGTGACCGCGTAATTCGACGGCGGCGACGCAGGCTTCTCCAATAGATCGGTCACGCGGCCCTGTGCGCCGAATTGCACCACGCCATAGCGCTCCGGATCCTTCACGTAGTAGCCGAACACGGTGGCGCCGGATTCGCGCCCCGCCGCCGACATCAACAGGCCCGCGAGGTTGGCGCCGTAGAATATGTTGTCGCCCAGGATCAAAGCCGAGGGCGCGCCGTCGAGGAATTTCTCGCCCAGTATCATTGCCTGCGCGATGCCGTTGGGCTTGTCCTGCACCACATAGTCGAAGGACATCCCCCATTGCGCGCCGGTGCCCAGGAGATCGCGGAATGCCGCCTGATCCCGCGGCGTCGTGATGATGAGGTACTCGCGAATGCCAGCCAGCATCAACGCCGCGAGCGGATAGTAGATCATCGGCTTGTCGTACACCGGCAGCAGCTGCTTGGAGAGCGACATCGTGATCGGATGCAGGCGCGTGCCGGCGCCGCCTGCGAGGATTATGCCCTTGCGTTGTTTCACCACGAATTAGCCTCTTAGCTTTGATCCGCGATTATAGGGTAAAGGGGATGGGCAAATTGCGCGCAATTCACCTTTCGCGCCGTCTCTCGACGTCCTCGACAATTCGGCATGCCGACTCGATCGACCCGCGTACACGATCGACGCTTCCAACATAACCAGCCAGCGCTTCTTTGGCGCGTTGACGAAGCGCAGCGGATCCAATGAGCTTGTGCCGTGCCAGGCTCGCAATGTCGTTTCGGTCATGTTCGGAAAATCGGCTGATTTTGCTGACCGCAAGATCAAGAGGAGCAAGCAGCCTCACGTCCAAAACGCCCGCATCAATACCCTCGAGAGATAGGGGAATCGAGTCGTTTTGCGCGTCCTCATGCATCAGGGACAGTGAGTCGCTGTATTGCCGGTCAAAATACAACAAACGCGCGGCACCATCGGCGTCCCGATAAGCGATGTCTAGATTATCGGGCAGCGCGATGCGTCGCGAGAAGACGGCGTCAACATCCCGTGAGACTCGTTCCCCTGTGTAGAAGTGCAGAGCGGCCCCTCCTGCCACGTACATTCTTATCGGCAACACCGACGCCGGCTCCCGCTTAAGTGGCGCCGCAATGCGCGTGACGATCTGGCGGAACGCCTCGACATAATCGGCGCGTGCCTTGGAATCAAGTTGCACGGCGCGATCCCGCCAACAGCATCGGTATGAATCGTGAAGGACGGACGGGGCTGCATTCCAGCCACAGCGCGAAAACTCCGACCTGGCTGCTGCCTGCGTGCAATGCTTCGGCAAGATCCAGCAGCGAGCGTCGATCAAATTCAGGCACGCTTGCGACCATGACTGCAAGGCCGGCCATGAAAAATTCCGGTCCGCAGCGGCGCCAACGGTCTGGCTCAAGGTCGCCTGAAGCGCATAAATCAAGAAGCTGCTCTTCATATTCCCGGCCTAATTGCGCGGGGAACCGCCCATCCTCGGTTAACTCCAACGTGGTTGCGTCAATCACGCCCAGAGTCGCTCCAACGACTTGAGCAAGAGTCTGCAGTGTCGCGAAATCGCAGCTTTGTCGGCCGCGTAGCCGCGACAAAGTCTCGTTGCGAATACCCGCCCGTGCGGCCCATTGGGTGTCAGTAAATCCGAGGCTCCGCGCCTTGCTCTCCAGCTTCTTGAGCAGCTGTGAGAGCGAGTGCATTGACCTATTCATCAAGAAAATATCAAATATATTGATCTAAAAGTCAATTGACTCGTAAACACCTCAATCCCGCCTCTCGTGCGCTTTGTACGGTATACTACCGTACATCTCTGCTGGAGTTCACTCATGGCCGCCGCCGCTCGTCTTGATCTGCGCCTCTCTACCAAGGACAGGGAACGCATCGACCGCGCTGCCGCGCTCGCCGGCCTGCCGCTGGCCACATTCGTACGTACGGCGGTGCTGCGTGAGGCGGATAGAACGGTCGCGGCCGAATCCGCCGTGAGCCTCTCGCCTGCGGAATCGAAACGATTCTTGGCTGCATTGAGCAAATCGTTTGCGCCGAACGCCGCGCTGCGACGAGCGCTGAAACGCGGCGACGAACTCGGCGTCTGATGACCTTCGCGATTGAGGATCTGGATGCCAAACGGCATGATCGTGGAGGCTTTGATTGCGGAATAGAGCCGCTCAATCGCTATTTGAAGTCGCTGGCAGGACAGCATCGAATCAAGGGCATTGCGACAAGTTTCGTGTTGATCGACACCGACCGGCCCACGCAGATCCTGGGCTATTACAGCCTAAGCGCCGCGTCACTGGCCTTCGAGTTACTCACCGACGCTGACCGCAAAGGGCTGCCCGCGTACCCGGTACCCGCGGTGCGGATTGGCCGCCTTGCAACTTCGATATCCGTTCGCGGACAGGGACTCGGCGAGCTGCTGCTGCAGAACGCGATCAAGCGCACACTTCAGGCGCGCACCACGCTGGGTGTTTGCGCGGTCATAGTGGAGGCCAAAGACGCCGCGGCCGAGTCGTTCTATCGCAAGTACGGCTTCCGGCTATGCGATCCGCAAAGGAGGCAGCTCTATCTGCCTCTCGGCGCCGGATGAGGGCCGCAAGCTCTAGGGGAGCAGGACATCATCGATGCTTCGCCACATACCCGATGAGAGACGCCAATCCCGCCGCGCCATGTCCCGCCGGCGCCCGCGCGCCGGACATGTCGATGCCCACCGCGAGTTTCTTGCCGAGCTCCACGCCGAACTGATCGAAGGAATTCACGCCCCAGACGGTGCCCTGCACGAACACGCTGTGCTCATACAAGGCCAGCAGGCCTCCAAGGGTGCGCGCCGTGGTTTGCGGGTACAGCAGCAGCGAACTCGGCCGGTTGCCATCATGCACCCGGTGCACCGCGATGCGCTCGATATCCGCCTGCTTGGCTCCCGACTTGCGCATCTCGGCCTGGACGTCGTCGAGCGCATGCCCGAATGCAAACGCCTGCGATTGCGCGAAGCAGTTCTGCAGCGCGAGATCCTGCGCCTCGGTTCCGCCCCACGAGCCGCGCAGCGGCGCGATGAAATCCAGCGCCTGCGTCAAGGTGCCCTGATGCAGCATTTGAAAGAACGAGTGCTGCGCGTTGGAACCCGGCTCGCCCCACACGATGGGTGCGGTCGCGAAATCCACCCGCTCGCCCTCGAGGCTCACCGACTTGCCGTTGCTCTCCATTTCGAGCTGCTGCAGATAGGCCGGCAACCGCGCCAGCCTCTGATCGTACGGCAGAACCGCGAGCGTCGGCAGATTCAAGAAAGTGCGGTTCCACACCCCGAACAGGCCCATCAGCACCGGCAGGTTCTTCTCGAAGGGCGCCCCGATGAAGTGCCGGTCCATATCGCTCGCGCCGGCGAGGAATTCTTGAAACCGCTCGCTGCCGATGGTGAGTTCGGCAATGAGGCCGATGGCCGACCACACCGAGTAGCGTCCGCCGACCCAATCCCACATGGTGAAGCGATGCGTAGGGTTGATGCCGAAGGCATCCATGGCGGCGGCGTTGGTGGAGACCGCGGCGAAATGATTCGCCGGAGATTTCTCGCCCAAAGCGCCGACGATCCAGGCGCGCGCCGCATTGGCGTTGGCCTGCGTCTCCTGCGTGGTGAATGTCTTGGAGCACACGATCACCAGGGTTTCGGCGGGGTCGATGCTGCGGATCAAATCCTCGAGCTGGGTGCGATCCACGTTCGACACGAAATGCGGCGTGAGACCGCCGCTCCATTGTGCTTTGAGTGCATCGCATACCAGCAGCGGTCCGAGATCTGAGCCGCCGATGCCGATGTTCACGATGTGCTTGAACTTCTTGCCGGTAAGCCCAAGCTTCTTCCCGGATCGCACCGCGCCGGCGAATTCCGTCAAAGCCCGCCGCGAGTCGCGCACTTCCGCCTGCACCGACGCAGGTCCCGCGAAATCCGAGCGCAGCGCCGTGTGCAGCACCGCCCGCTGTTCGGTTGAGTTGATCGGATCACCGCGGAACATCGCGGCCATGCGCTCCGACAGATTCACCGACCGCGCGAGCGCGAACAACAGCGGCAATGTTTGAGCGGTGATGCGTTGACGCGAAAAATCCAGCAGCCAACCGTCGTGCTCGACGTGAAAGTTCTGCCAGCGCAGGGCATCGGCCGCGGTCAGATCGCGCAGATGCGCGCCGGCCATATCCCGGGCATGTGCGGCCACGGCGCCCCATTCGCGATGAGAGGAGTTCAACTGTGTCATGGCGGACGGTTCACTCTGGAATTATAGAAATCGAAGATACCATCTTCACAACCTGCGCCACACCGTCCTGCCGCCCGACGCCTTGTCGAGGAGCGCGAGCACATGTTCGTGCGCGGCCATCTCGGCCTCGCCGGCCCTGATCACGACGATGCGCAAGCCGTCGAGACGCGCGCGGCGCCATTCGGCGCGCCTGCGCGGCGTCGAGCTCCGATTCGGCGCTCAAGGTGAACTTGGCCTGCCCGCCGGTCATGGCCAGGTACACCTCGGCGAGGATGCGCGCATCGAGCAGCGCGCCGTGATAGTCGCGATGCGAATTGTCGACCGAATAACGTTTGCACAGCGCATCGAGACTATTGCGCTGTCCGGGATGCATCTGCCGTGCGAGCGCCAGGGTGTCGAGCACACGGCAGACATCGGAGATCTTGTGGCCGCTCGCGGCGCGTGCCAATTCGGCATTCAGGAATGCGACGTCGAAGGGTGCATTGTGAATGATCAGCTCCGCATCGCGGACGAACTCCAGGAATTCGGAATGCACCTGCAGGAAGGTGGGTTCCTTGGCGAGCCTGTCGCGGGTCAGCCCGTGCACCGACTGCGCACCCTCGTCGATGTCGCGTTCGGGATTCAGGTACTGATGGTAGGTCCGCCCGGTGAGCCGCCGGTTGTTGAGTTCCACGCAGCCGATTTCAATCACCCGGTGCTGCTGTTCGACTTCGAGTCCCGTGGTTTCCGTATCGAGAACGACTTGCCGCATCAGGAGCCCTTAAGCCGGCGACTGCGCCGCCAGGAGGCGGTCGATGGCGGTGTTGGCGAGTTGATCCACGTATTCGTTGCCCTCATGTCCGGAATGTCCCTTGACCCAATGCCATTCGATGTCCTGGCCCGCGACCGCGGCATCCAGCAGCTGCCACAGATCCTGATTCTTGACCGGTTCGCGCGCTGCGGTGCGCCAGCCGCGCGCCTTCCAATTCGGCAGCCATTCGGTGATGCCCTGCAACACGTATTTCGAATCGGTGTAGAGCTTTACTGCACAGCGGCGCTTCAAGGCGCCCAAGCCGCCGATGGCGCCCATGAGCTCCATGCGGTTGTTGGTGGTCAGGGATTCGGCTCCCGACACCTCTTTGCGCTGAGTGCCGGCGATCAACAGGGCCGCCCATCCGCCAGGGCCGGGATTGCCGCGGCACGCGCCGTCGGTATAGATCTCGACTGGGGTCATGGACCCACTTTGGAAGTGGGCACTTTGGTGGTGGGCTCGGCCGCACCGACCAGAACTCTTTGGCGTACCCGGCGCCGCGGCCGCACCAAGGTCAGGGTCTTCACGCGCTTGCGCGCCTTGAGCAGGTAGGCACCGGCCGCCCAAGCGGCACGCGGCTCCACGGCGGCGCGCGGCAATCGGCCCTTGGTCGGCAGCAATCCGAGATACCCATAGACGCTGTCCACATCGAATCCCAGCACCGCGACCCAGTCACGCAGCCGCCGCTCGGACAAGAGACGCTGTGTCTGCGGCGGAAACACCGGCCGTCCGACATAGTGGGCGAACGCGCGGCGCACTCCCCAGCCGCTGAATGGATTGAAGCCGCAAATCATCAAGCAGCCTTCGGCGCACAGCACCCGTTCGGCCTCGCGCAGCACTGCGTACGGATCCTCCACCAACTCGAGGGTATGCGGCAAAAAAATGGCGTCGATGGAATCTGAACGAAACGGCAGGGAATCGAGCGGTGCGCACACAGTCACCCCGGGACTCATATCCGGCGCCAGCAGGGTGGCATGCTGCGTGCGCGCGCCGTCGAGCAAGTGCCTCGCGGGACCCCAGGCGCCGACCTGCAGCAATTCGAAGCCGAACACATCATCGAGCGCGAGCGGCGCCAGCGCCGTTTCCTCGCGCAGCACCCGCGCCCCGAGTGGCCCCTCGAACCAATCGGTCACCACCCTCTCAGCCACTGATTCCAACTACCGCTCCTTACCGAAAAACACTAGCGAAGTTC
This sequence comes from uncultured Gammaproteobacteria bacterium, assembly GCA_963811115.1. Lineage (GTDB taxonomy): Bacteria > Pseudomonadota > Gammaproteobacteria > Steroidobacterales > Steroidobacteraceae > Bog-1198. The sequence goes on along the minus strand of CAWEQB010000010.1, from coordinate 195,694 downwards.
GAATGTTACAGGTTAAATACGCCGCAAAATGTCCATTCATCCTACGCATCTCGAAGTGCGCCCCGTGCGCGCTTTCACCGATAACTACATCTGGCTCATCGATTCGCCCCGATTGCAAGGCCACCTGGTCGCGGTCGACCCCGGCGACGCCGCGCCCGTGATCGCCGAACTTGAGCGCAGCGGCGCAACTTTAGCCGCCATTTTACTCACTCACCACCATCCGGATCACGTCGGAGGTGTCCCGGCGCTGCTGCGCCACCGGGAGGTGCCTGTGATAGGACCCGACGATACCCGAATTGCTCAGCGCACACTCACCGTAAAGGACGGCGAGCGCTGCGAATTGACGGACTTGGGACTTTCATTCGAGATTTTGTCTGTGCCGGGGCATACGTTGAGCCACATTGCGTTTTGGGGTCATGGCGCGCTGTTTTGCGGAGATACGCTATTCAGCGCGGGCTGCGGCCGAATGTTCGAGGGCACGCCTGGTCAGATGAATGCTTCGTTGAATCGGTTGAGAGACCTGCCGCCGGACACCCGCATGTTCTGCGGTCACGAGTACACGGCGGCGAATCTGCGATTCGCATTGGCGGTGGATCCGGCCAATGAGGTCGCCCGTGAATATCAGGGCACGGTCGAACGCGTTCGCGCCGCCGGCCGCCCCTCGCTGCCCTCCACCCTGGACCTGGAAATCCGGGTCAATCCCTTCCTGCGCTGCGACGATCCGCGCGTCGCGGCCTCCGCCGAACACCATGCGGGCAGGGCGCTCAAGGGCGCGGCCGAGGTATTCGGCGTGTTGCGCGCCTGGAAGGATCAGTTCCGCTAGGCGTCTATGGCACGGATTGCGCGTACATTGCGACTCTGTGGATCGGCACCGTACTGCTGCTGGCCGCCTGCGCCAGTCAGCCGGTCAAACCGCCCGCCCAGATCGTGGTGGCGCCCGCGCCGAGCACGGCCGAATCACCCGTCATCCCCGATGCCGCCGGCGCCACGCCTTCGCTCACCATGCCGCGGGAATGGCAGCACCACAATGGCGAAGACTACGACGACTTATTCGATCGCATGCGTGCGGGCTTCGCGCTCGACGAAGTGCAGGAGCCGGCGATCGATCAACAGCTCGCCTGGTTCGAGCACAATCCGGACTATCTGGAGCGCGTGTTCCAGCGCGGCCAGCGCTACCTCTACCACGTGGTCACCGAGGTCGAGGCACGCGGCATGCCGCTGGAGTTCGCCTTGTTGCCGGTGGTGGAAAGTGCCTATGAACCCTTTGCGTACTCGTCGAGCCGCGCCGCGGGCATGTGGCAGTTCATTCCCGGCACAGGCGTTCGCTTCGGCCTGAAACAGAACTGGTGGTACGACGGGCGGCGCGATGTCATCGAGTCGACCCGCGCGTCGCTCGACTATTTGCAGGCGCTGCACGACCAATTCGACGGCGACTGGCTGCTGGCCATCGCCGCCTACAATGTCGGCGAGAATTCCGTGCAGCGCGAACTCGACTACAACCGCAGCCACGGCAAGCCCACCGACTTCTGGCACCTGAAGCTTGCCCGCCGAGACCCGCGCCTACGTGCCGAAGCTGCTCGCCATGAAGCGCCTGATGGCCGAGCCCGAACGCTATGGACTTGATTTCGCGGTCATTCCGAACGAACCCTACTTTCGCCGTCATCGACACCGGCTCGCAGATCGACCTGAAGATCGCCGCGCAATTGGCGGGCACGGCCTACGACGAACTGGCCGCCTTGAATCCAGGCTACAACCGCTGGGCCACCGATCCCGACGGTCCGCACCGCATGCTGGTGCCCATCGACAACGCGGACGCTTCGAGGCGGCGCTCCTGACACTGACGCCCGAAGATCGGGTGCGCTACGTCGATTCACGAGGTCACGCGCCACGACACGCTGGCGACGATCGCCCGGCAGTACGGCACGTCGGCGGCCGTCATCACCAAGGTCAACGACTTGAAGGGCGGCAAGGTGGCCGTCGGCGACACCCTGAAGATCCCCGAGATCAGCGGCCAGATGCCGGACAAGGTATTGCTCGCCGCCTCGCGGGTCGACCGCCCGCAATCCGAAGGCCGCAAGCAGCGTCAAATCGTTTATCACGTGCGCGCGGGCGACACCTGAGCAGCATCGCGCGCCGCCATGGCATGCCGGTGAGCACGCTTGCGCAGCTCAACAACATAGGCACCGCGGATCCGCTGGTGAAGGGCCAACGCCTGGTCATCAAGGCGAGCTCGCGGCGCTATCGCGACGAGGGTCGGCCTCCGGCCGGCGCGTGCTCTACACCGTGCGCCGCGGCGACACCGTGTACAGTATTTCCAGGCAGTTCCAGGTCACGGTGCCGCAGCTCAAGAGCTGGAACGGGCTGAACCAGCATCATCAAATCAAGGCCGGGCAGCACCTGGTTATGTACGTCGAGCCGAACCGGCAACAAGGATAAGCACACATGGGATTCTTGAAGGGCAAACGCGCACTGATCGTCGGCCTTGCCACCGACCGTTCCATTGCCTGGGGGATCGCGCAGGCCATGCATCGCGAAGGCGCCGAACTCGCCTTCGCGCACATCGACCGCATGACCGACCGCGTGGTGCCGCTGGCCAAGCAACTGGGTTCGGACATCACCTTCGTCATGGACGTCGCCTCGGACGAGGAGATCGCCAAGGGGTTTCGGGCAACTGAAGTCCCGCTGGGATGGCTTCGATATCCTGGTGCATGCGGTGGCGTTCGCGCCGCGCGAGGCGCTCACCGGCAGCTTCATCGACGCCACCACCCGCGACGGTTTCAGGGTCGCGCACGATATTTCCAGCTACAGCTTGACGGCGCTGGCGCGGGCGTCGCTGCCGTTCATGCAGGGCCGGGCGGCCTCGATCCTGACCTTGAGCTACCTGGGGGCCATCCGCTCCATTCCGGGCTACAACGTGATGGGACTGGCCAAAGCCAGCCTCGAAGCCAATGTGCGCTTTCTGGCCGCCGATCTGGGGCCGAAGGGCGTGCGCGTGAACGCCATTTCAGCGGGCCCCATCAAGACCTTGGCGGCCGCGGGAATTCCGGGCTTTCGCAAAATGCTCGGCCACGTGGCGGCGACCGCGCCCATCCAGCGCAATGTCACCATTGACGATGTGGGCAACGCAGCGGCCTTTCTCTGTTCGGAGCTGGCCGCCGGCATCAGCGGTGAAGTGTTGTATGTCGATGGCGGCTATCGATCGGTGGGAATGAGTTTCCCGGCGGACGCCGATGGCGCGTGAGCGGGAAACTGTCAACCGTTCGTGCGATCCAACGTTACAGTGAGTGCTTTGGGTACGGATTGCGCGGTGCAAGGGGCTGTATTATGTTAACTCGCGATATCATTCACGCTGCGGCCATCGGAGCGTTAGGGCTGTGCCTTTCCGCTTGCAATAGCCTCCCCGTGACCACCGATATCAATCCGAACCTGTCGGTCGCCAATTGCCATACCTATGCGTTTGCGAACGAGCACGTGGCCAACACCGACCAACCCGCGGCCTACGGCAATCCCTTGAATGCCCAGCGGCTGCGGGTCGCGATTGCCGCCAACCTTGCGGCCAAGGGCATCCAGCCCGCCGACAAGAGCGTGGCCGATTGCATCGTTGGTTACGCCATGGGATCGCGGCAGGTTTTTAACGATTACTACGCGGGTTGGGGCTACGGCTGGGGCTATGGCTATGGCTATGGCTACGGCCGCCCGGGCGCGATGTACGGCGGCTGGGGATGGGATGGTCCCATGGTGAGCGATGAAACCCGAATTGCGGTGGATCTGTTCGACGCCAAGTCGCACCAGCCGATTTGGCATGCGTCGGTCAATCAGAATGTGTACGACCTGACCGGCTCCAGAGCCGAAGAGAAGATCAATGCCGGCACTGCGGCGATTTTCGCCAAGTTCCCGATCGCCGTAGCGCCGCCGCCGGCGAGCGGCCAGACCACCTTAAACGCCGAAAAACAGATAGTCGATCGCGGCGAGCAGTTCGCGGCGCGCGGCCACTAGCGATCCGTGGCGTTTCAGCAAATCGCGGGAGTTCATTCCCGCCAGGGCGGGAACGAGAACCATATGCTCGGATCCGTCCAAGGCGACAATTGGGATGAGGCGACTGATCACTTTCGGTATCAACCCTAACGGTACCAGCGGTGCGACGATTTGGTCACGCGCAAGCTGCGCAACATCGGATTGCAGTGCGACGACGAAGGGATACGCACGGCGGGTCGCGCCGATGGGGTTAACGAACACATCAAACTGCGCCATCGTCCTGCTCGTAGTGCTTACGCACCTGTTCGGCAAACGACCCATGCTGCTCTGCGTACGCATCCACGGCCGCCAAGCCACGTTGAAGTTCAGCGATGAGGGCTTCTGAAGACAGCTCAGCATACTTGGATGCCAGCGCTTCCTCGGCAACCTTGGACGTATTGATTCCCATGGTTTTCGCTTTCGCGTAGAGGTCCGAATTCAACGTAACGCTGACCGTCTGCTTGGCAGCCTTGGGGTCGAATAGTGGATCTCGCATGACACCCTTTCGATTGACACGTGTATCCTACACGTGTCATCTATGGGTGTCCAGGCAGCCCTACCGCCTGGGCGCGCGGTGCACGAACACGTAGTAAAGCGCCGCGAGAACGCCGGCCGCCGCCAGCACCAACGCAAAAAACCGGTGCAGCGAGCCTGCCAGGAGTTCCTGGTGCTTTCCCACCGTCATTCCCAACCAGGCTAACACCCCGCACCAGAACAGCGAACCGCCGAGGGTGGCAAGCGCATACCAGCGAAAGTCCATGCGTAAAATGCCCGTGGGGATGCCGATCAAATGGCGAATGACCGGCAGGAGGCGTGAGAAGAAGACGCCGGGGGCGCCATAGTGTGCGCACCAGCGCTCCGCCAGCTCGATCTTTGCCTGCCCGAGGCCGACATAGCGCCCGAAGCGAACGACCAACGGACGGCCGAGCAGACGGGCTCCCCAATACATCAGGGATGCCCCCACCCATGAGCCGACCGTGCCGGCGATCACGATGCCCAGGAAGGAAAACTGACCTTGGGTGTGTGCGAGATAGGCGGCCGGCGGAATGATGACCTCGCTTGGAATGGGCACGAAGGTGCTTTCCAGGGCCATCAACCCCGCAATCAGTAGATAGCCGCCTTGGGCAAGGGTCGAGAGGTACCAATCCGAGAATTGGTGCAGTAAAGCGGTCATTGCCGTGATCCGGTCAATCTACCGCTTTCGGATTCAATATCACCTTGGCATCGGCCCGCGCGCCGGCCGCGTAGCTTTGCGCCTCGGTAGAGGCGATTTGCGCGGCGTATTGCCGCCGCATGGCCATATCCTGAAGCTTCTGATCGCCGGGCTCCTCGCGCACCGCGGTCAATGCCATCACGGCGGCATCGCCGCTCGCCAGCGTCGCCGCGCCATACACCGGTTTGGCCTGGGGCTTCGGCTCACCGAATGCGGAGGTGCGGATCTCGAGCGGCACGTCCTGATCGGCGCGCGAAATGAACTTCGGCGCCGTCGGTGCGGCCGCAGCGTTCGCACTCACGCTTTTCGCGACGGCGTCCCAGCCCTCGCCTGCCGTGAGCCGCTTGACTGCATCCGCCGCCGCCGCCTGCGCCAGCTCCACGCCCCGCTGCTTCTTCCACGCAGCCAGCACGTCGCCGTGAACGGCATCGAGCGGCTTCTGCTGCGGCAGCTTGTGATCTGTGGCGCGCAGCACCACGCCGCGCCCTTTCTCCACCTCGACGGTGGAACTCAAGCGCCCATCGATCACGTCCTGGCTGAACGCCGCCTCGATCACTGCGGGCACCTTGCCGAGCGCGCCCCCGCCGTCGATACGGCTGAAGGCAGGCACCTCGAGCACGGTCAACCCGGCTTTGCGCGCCACCACATCGATGTCGGTGGTGTTTTGCAGCGCTGCATCGGCGAGCTGATCCTGCGCGTTGTTGAAGAGTCTTTCCGCCTCGTTGCGCCGGTATTCGGTTTCCAACTCGGCCTTGCTCTGATCGAAGGTCTTGACGGCCGCCGGCTGAATCCCCACCAGCTTGAGAATGTGGTAGCCGAATTGGGTTTTGACGGGTCCTTTGATCTCATCGACCTTCATGCCGTAGGCAGCGTCCGCGAATGGCACCACCCAGGCCTTGCGCTCGGTCCATCCCAGATCGCCGCCCTGCTGCGCGGATCCCGGATCCTGCGAGAACTCCTTGGCCAATTTCGCGAAATCCTCGCCCGCTTGGGCGCGCTTCAAGAGGCCCTCCGCCTTGGCCTTCGCCGCCGCATCTTCCTGCGGATTTGCGACGGTCAACAGAATGTGGCTGACCCGGCGCTGTTCCGCCTGGGTGAAGCGCTCCGGCGTCCTGGTCTTCTGTTCTTCATAATAGGCCTTGAGCTGCGCATCATCGACGCTGACCTTGGAGGCGAGCTGCGCCAGGCTGATTTCAACATAGCGCAAGTCCACGGTTTCCGGGGTCATGTACTCGGATTTGTGCGCCTCGTAATAGGCCTTGAGGGCGGCTTCATCCGGGGTCGTGGCCGCCGCGTACTTTTGCGCGGACAAGGTGAACCACGCCAGCTCGCGCTGCTGCCGGGTGAGGGCGCGCATCTGCTTCATTTCCGTGGCCGTCGCAAAACTCGACAAGGAAATCGCCGAGTCGAGCTGCCGCATCTTCACTTCGCGGCGGAACATCCCCTCGATTTCCATCGGCGAACGGCCCTGCGATCTCAGGACCGCCACGGCATGCGCGGTGTCGCACTTGCCGTCCACTTGAAAGGCGGGAATCTCGCACATGGCCTGCAGCACTTCGGCATCGCTGACCCGGTAGCCGAGATCATCCGCGCGGGTGATCAGCGCCTCGCTGTTCACGTACTGATCCAGCACGCGTTTCTTGATGTCGTTGCGCTGCGCCTCGCTCAAGGTGCCGTTGGCCTGGCGTTCGACCTGCGCAAGCTGCTGCTGGTAGCTCTGCCGTACCTCGTTCGCCGACACTTCGGTGCCGTTGACCTTGGCGGCATAGTTGGGCGCCGACAGCGTCCAATTGATGCCCCAGAACACGAACACCAGCCCGATCGCGCCCAGCACGACCATGGCCAGCCAACCCTTCAATTTGTCATGTATCGACTGCAGCATGATCCCACCCTTCAACCCAAAGGAGTCTGTCCGACTCCCCGGCGCGGCCATATGGCTCGCGCTTCACTGTAAGGAAATGGCGGAGTGGACGGGACTCGAACCCGCGACCCCCGGCGTGACAGGCCGGTATTCTAACCAGCTGAACTACCACTCCGCTGTTGGTGGGTGCTGAGGGGATCGAACCCCCGACCCTCGCCGTGTAAAGGCGATGCTCTACCAGCTGAGCTAAGCACCCCCTGGAAGAGGCGCGGAAGTCTACGCGAGGCGGTTCCGCTTGGCAATCGGCGCCCTGACCGGCCGGCCGGGCCGCGCCGTTACTTGCGCTCAAACTGCTCGAAGCCGCTGAATTTCCACGGCCGCAGCGCCAGCAGGAACGCCGCACTGTGGCGAGTCTCGCGGGGGCCCCGATCGCGCTCGAGGATTTCGGCGCATTGCCGCGAGGCATTGCGGAACACGTTCTTCAGTTCGTTGACTCCCAATTCCGAGACTTCGCCGCCATGGAACACGAACTCTTCCTGCGGCCCGACGAAATTGCTCGACATGAATTCGCGCAGCAGGTTTTGGTTGACGAAGCGCTGCATCGGTCCGCCCGGACGCCAGCTGAAATGCCGGTTCACCAGCAGACGGACGCGGTTTCCCGGCTGCAGCTCGATGCATTTGAGCTTGTCCAATTTGATCAATAACCTTAAAACTTCGCGTTCCGAGAATTGGTAGGTGTGGACGATCTCCTCGAAGGAGGTCCGGTTGACCAGCAGCCAGGCGATCAGGAACAACTTGGGATCGGAGACGATCTCCTGCTCCTGGGCCACGGTCAATTGACTCGCGACCGGTCGATCCTGGGTGCGCGCCAGTATCTCCGCGAGGCTGATCTGCAGCAGCTCGCAGATCTGGTCGACCCGGGTGAGGGTAAATTCGCCGCCCGCAAACAATCGTTTGACGCTGGCGACGTGCAGCCCAAGTTTCTTTGCGACGTCGGCATAGGTGTGGCCGCGCTCGCGCAACGCGCGCTTCAATTCAGCGACGATTACATCCCGCTCTGCCATGAGCTTTCGATTTGCTAGTGCGCCCTCACCAGGTTCTTGACGCGCGAAGGCTTGCGCCGGCGCTTCTCGTCGGCGATCGCCACCGGGGCCTTTGCCTCGGCCGTCACCGGCGTCGGCATGTGGGTCAGCGCCACCTGCAGCACTTCGTCGATCCACTTCACCGAGCGGATGTCGAGCTTTTCCTTGATATTGTCGGGAATCTCCGCCAGATCCTTGGTGTTGTCGTCCGGGATCAGCACGGTGGTGATGCCACCGCGGTGCGCCGCCAGCAGCTTCTCCTTCAGGCCGCCGATGGGCAGCACTTCGCCGCGCAGGGTGATCTCGCCCGTCATCGCCACATCCGAGCGCACCGGTATTTTGGTGAGCGCGGAGATCAGCGCGGTGCACATGCCCACGCCGGCGCTGGGTCCGTCCTTCGGCGTCGCGCCCTCGGGCACATGAATGTGCACGTCGGCCTTCTGATAGAAATCCACGTCGAGGCCGAGCATCGCGGAGCGGCTGCGCACCACGGTCATCGCCGCCTGAATGGACTCCTGCATCACTTCGCCGAGCTGGCCGGTATGCGTGAGCTTGCCCTTGCCCGCCACGACCGCGGCCTCGATGGTCAAAAGCTCGCCGCCGACTTCGGTCCAGGCCAGGCCCGTGACCTGACCGATGCGGTTGCTCTCCTCCGCCTTGCCGTAGCGGAAACGGCGCACACCGAGATATTTGTCGAGATTCTTCGAGTCGACCGTCACGGTTTTTTCGCCCGGCGCCAGCAGCAACTGCTTGACCGCCTTGCGTCCGATCTTGGACAGTTCGCGCTCGAGATTGCGCACGCCGGCCTCACGCGTGTAGAAACGGATCATGTCGTGAATGGCGGTGTCCGCCACCACCAGCTCGTCGGGTTTCAGCCCGTTCTGCTTGATCTGCTTGGGCAGGAGATAGCGGCGCGCGATATTGCTCTTCTCATCCTCGGTGTAGCCGGGAATGCGGATCACTTCCATGCGATCGAGCAGCGGTGCCGGAATGTTCAGGCTGTTCGCGGTGCACACGAACATCACTTCGGACAGGTCGAAATCGACCTCCAGATAGTGATCATTGAAGGTGCTGTTCTGCTCGGGATCGAGGACTTCGAGCAGCGCGGAGGACGGGTCGCCGCGAAAATCCGTCGACATCTTGTCGACTTCATCGAGCAGGAACAGCGGATTGCGGACGCCGCACTTGGCGAGATTCTGAATGATCTTGCCGGGCATCGAACCGATGTAGGTTCGGCGATGGCCGCGGATTTCCGCCTCGTCGCGCACCCCGCCCAAGGACATGCGCACGAATTTTCGGTTGGTCGATCGCGCCACACTCTGGCCCAGGGATGTCTTGCCGACGCCGGGCGGTCCCACCAGACACAGGATCGGGCCGCGCAGATTTTTCACGCGTTGCTGGACGGCCAGGTATTCGACGATGCGCTCCTTGACCTTCTCCAGGCCGTAGTGATCGGCTTCGAGCACCTTCTCAGCCGCCGTGATGTCGAGGTGCACCTTGCTGCGCTTCTTCCACGGCGATTTCACCAGCCAGTCGATGTAGTTGCGCACCACGGTGGCCTCGGCCGACATGGGCGACATGAGCTTGAGCTTGGAGAGTTCGGAATTCGCCTTCTCGCGCGCTTCCTTCGGCATGCCCGCGGCCTTGATGCGCTTCTCCAATTCGCCGATTTCATTCGGCGCATCGTCGAGTTCGCCCAGTTCCTTTTGAATGGCCTTCATCTGCTCATTCAAGTAGTACTCGCGCTGACTCTTCTCCATCTGCTGCTTGACGCGGCCGCGAATGCGCTTCTCGATCTGCAGCACATCCATCTCGCCCTCGATGACGGCGAGCATGTGCTCGAGCCGCTTGCGGACATCGGGGATCTCGAGAACGCGCTGTTTCTCGGACAGCTTCAATGACATGTGAGCGGCAACCGTGTCCGCCAAGCGGCCGGCCTGCTCGATGCCCGCCAAGGAGGTGAGGATCTCGGGCGGCACCTTCTTGTTCAGTTTCACATATTGTTCGAACTGGGTGATCACGGAGCGCGTCAGCACGTCCATTTCGCGCTCTTCGTAGCGCTCGATGTCGGCAAATACCGAGACTTCCGCGGAAAAGAATTCACCCTCGACCAGCTTGTCGATGCTGGCCCGATCCACACCCTCGACCAGCACCTTGACCGTGCCGTCCGGCAGTTTGAGCAGCTGCAGGATGGTCGCCACCGTGCCGACCCGGTACAAATCCTCCGCCTTGGGATCGTCGACGTCCGCTTGCTTCTGGGCAACCAAGAGAATGCGCTTGTCGGCCTTCATGGCGAGGTCGAGCGCAACGATGGATTTTTCGCGCCCGACGAACAGCGGAATCACCATGTGCGGATACACAACCACGTCGCGCAGCGGCAGAACGGGCATGCCGCTCAACGCAGGCGCTGTTTCTACGGACTCGGCTACAGGTTCGTCGCTCACTTAGGGTGGCCTTATGGTTGTGGCACGTACGGCAAGTTCAGACGTCGAGTACATGCGGCCGCTCCGGAGGACTTTCAAGCGTTAGCTCTAAAGATGGTCCGACCCCGTGGGCCGCCGCGTTTCCTCGACAGGCGCCACCAGACGAGTCTCCTCGGTCCGGTGGACGATATAAGGCTTGTTGTGGCCTTCGATGACTTGTTCATCGACCACGACTTTCTGCACATTTCGCAGGGAAGGCAGGTCATACATGGTGTCCAGCAGCACATTCTCGAGAATGGTGCGAAGACCGCGGGCTCCCGTCTTGCGCTGCATCGCCTTGCGCGCCACCGAGCGCAGCGCATCCTCGCGAAAATCCAATTCCACGCCTTCCATGTCGAACAGCTTGCGGTACTGCTTGGTGAGCGCGTTCTTCGGCTGCATCAAAATGGAAATCAACGCGTCTTCGTCGAGCTCTTCCAAGGTCGCGACCACCGGCAGGCGGCCGACGAATTCCGGAATCAGCCCGTACTTGATCAAATCCTCGGGTTCGGTGTCGTGGAACACGTCATTGCCGTGGGGGCGCGCGTTCTGCTCACGCACCTCGGCGACGAAGCCGATGCCGCTCTTGTGCGTGCGGTTCATGATGATTTTCTCGAGGCCCGCAAACGCACCGCCGCAAATGAACAGGATGTTGGTCGTGTCCACCTGCAGGAATTCCTGCTGCGGGTGCTTGCGTCCGCCTTGCGGTGGAACCGAGGCGATCGTCCCCTCGATCAATTTCAACAGCGCCTGTTGCACGCCTTCACCCGAGACATCGCGGGTGATGGACGGGTTGTCGGACTTGCGCGAGATCTTGTCGATTTCGTCGATGTAGACGATGCCCGTCTGGGCTTTCTCCACGTCGTAATCGCATTTCTGCAACAGCTTTTGAATGATGTTCTCGACATCCTCGCCCACGTAGCCGGCCTCGGTGAGGGTCGTGGCATCGGCGATCGTGAACGGGACGTTCAACAGGCGCGCCAGCGTTTCGGCCAGCAGCGTCTTGCCGGACCCGGTGGGTCCGATCAGGAGAATATTGCTCTTGGCCAGTTCCACTTCGTCGCGCGAACGGACGCCTTCGGCGCCACGCGTCTGCAGGCGCTTGTAGTGGTTGTACACCGCCACCGACAGCACGCGCTTGGCGCGCTCCTGACCGATGACATATTCGTCGAGAACTTTCTTGATTTCTTGAGGTTTGGGCAGCTTGTCGCGGGTGCGCTCGGCGCGCTCCTCGAGCTCTTCCCGGATTATGTCGTTGCACAGCTCCACGCATTCGTCACAGACGAACACGCTGGGGCCGGCGATGAGTTTCCGCACTTCGTGTTGGCTCTTTCCGCAGAACGAGCAATACAACAGTTTGCCGTCATCATGTTTGCCGCGCGAATCTTCGCTCATGCTGTCCTCAAATTGGCCTCTCCCCCCGAAGATCCACGGGAAAAGCGGCTACAGTCCTGACTATATAGCACCCGGCCGACCTCACGCAAAGATAAGGTCTCGCGGGGTGTGACCGGGGTCCGCTGTGCGATTGCGGAAGAAGGGGTATGCCTAGGCCTTTACGGGGATTTCGCCGCGCTTCTCGAGCATGGAATCGACCAAACCGTACGCTCGGGCCACTTCCGCGGTCATGAAGTTGTCCCGGTCGCTGTCCTGCTTGACGCGTTCGATCGTTTGGCCGGTGTGTTTGGCCAATATCGCGTTGAGCCGCTGCTTGGTTTCCATGACGTCGCGGGCATGGATGTCGATATCGGACGCCTGGCCCTGGAAACCGGCCGACGGCTGGTGAATCATGATCTTCGAGTTCGGCAGGGTGTAGCGCTTGCCGGCGGCGCCGCCGGCCAGCAAGACCGCGCCCATCGAGGCGGCAAGGCCCACGCAAATGGTGCTCACATCCGGCTTGATGAACTGCATGGTGTCGTAAATCGCCAAACCCGCGCTCACCGACCCGCCGGGTGAATTAATGTACAGCGCGATGTCCTTCTCGGGATTTTCCGACTCCAGGAACAGGAGCTGCGCCACGATCAGGTTCGCCATGTAGTCTTCCACCTGACCGACGATGAAGATCACCCGCTCTTTGAGCAACCGCGAGTAGATGTCGTAGGCCCGCTCGCCGCGAGCGGTTTGCTCGACCACCATGGGGACCAAATTGAGTGCGCGTGTCGTCATGAGTATCTGCCCTACCTTTTCCAAACCATTGCCTCACGCACAGTGAGGACTGCCCGGCGCCTTTTCAAGGCAAGCCCCTTAGGGGTTACCCTTCAAAGTTCATCAGCTCTTTGAACGTCGAGACCTTCTGGCGCACCTTAGCATGGTCGAGAATCCAATCCACGACCTGATCCTCAAGCGCGAGACTTTCCACCTGACGCATCGCGTCGGCGTTTTGCTGATAAGCGCGCTTGAGCGCTGCGGCATCGCCGTACGCGCCGACCATCTCGTCCAGTCTTGCATTCGCCCGCTGCGGATCGAGCACAATGTTCTCGCGGCGGATGACGTCATTGATGATCAAGCCGAGCGCGACACGGCGCCGCGCGGGTTCCACCAGCGGCTCGCGCGGCGGCGCCTGCGACACATCCTTGGTTCCCGCCCGGCGCATGGACTCGATTTGCAGGTCCCGGATCTGGGATTCGAGCATGGCATTCGGCACGTCGATGGGATTGGCCTGGTAGAGCTTCTCCAGCACCGCAGTCTTGTTGCGGGTGCGCAGATTCTGCTCGAGCTCACGGCGCATGTTGGCCGCCACGTCCTCGCGCAGCTTCGGTATTCCACCCTCGGTGACGCCGAATGACTTGCAGAACTCCTCGTCGACTTCGGGCAGCGCCGGCTCCTCGACCGTCTTGATGTCGGTGCTGAAAACCGCCGTTTTGCCGGCGAGCTCCGTGGCGCGATAGTCGGCCGGAAAGCTCACGCTGATGTCGCGATGGTCGCCGGCCACGGCGCCGATCAGCCCCTGTTCGAGTTCGGGCAGCATCCGTCCTTCGCCCAGCACGACTCCGATGTTCTCGCCCTTGCCGCCGGCGAACTCGACCCCGTCGATCTTTCCCAGGAAATCGATGCTGACCTTGTCGCCGCTCGCCGCAGCGCGTGTGACCGGCGAATACTTCATTTGCTGTCTGCGCAGCCGTTCGATCATGGCGTCGATGTCGCTCTCGGTCACTTCCGAGGTCACACGCTCGAGCTCCAAGGTATCCATGGGCTGCAGCGCGACTTCGGGGAGCACCTCGAAGGTCGCCACATAGCGCAGGTCCTGACCCTCGCCGACGCTTTGCGGCTCGATGCGCGGATTGCCGGCCGGCGACAGCTGCTTTTCGGACACCGCCTCGGCAAAGCTGGATTGCAGCAACTCGCCGATCACTTCGCGGTGCACCTGCACGCCGAACTGTTGGCGGATCACCTTGATGGGCGCCTTGCCGGGACGAAAGCCCTTCAAGCGCGCGGTGCGGCTCAGGTTCTGCAAGCGCGCCTGGACCTCCTGGCTCACGCGTTCGGCCGGCACCTGCACCTGCATGCGGCGCTCCAGTTTGCTGATACTCTCGACGGAAACCTGCATGTCAATCCTCTTGGGCTGGTGTCGGCAATGGCGACCTGGGCGTTGGTGCGAAAGGCGAGACTCGAACTCGCACGGGTTACCCCACCAGATCCTAAGTCTGGCGCGTCTACCAATTCCGCCACATTCGCATCGGAACAGCTCTCTAGTATAGCGGAGTCGGGAGCCCGGCGCCCTTGGAGCCTGGGGGACAGGACCTAACGGGGCTCGCTTTCCCGGACCAGCAACCGGGCCACTTCCCGCAGCGCCGGGAGACCGTTTTCCAACATAAAGTAAAGCGGACTATCGCCGTCGAACGGCGGTGCCTTACGCGGCGCGTGCACCCAGGCCCAGGCGCGGTCCTTCACGCCCGGCTCCGTGGTCAGTGAATATTGAATGTTGGCGATCAGTGCGGCGCGCTCCTGCTGCGTCGCCGAAAGGCGCGGCGCCTGCCCCAAGCGGTAGCGCTCCAGCACCTGCGGCGAGGGGATCTTGAGCAATCGGCATTGCTGCAACGGCGAGAGTTCCCAGTCGTCCGCGATCGCAAAAAATCGCTTCAGGGCACTGGTGCTCGTATGCCTGGCCGCACGACGGCTCGCCGGTTGCAGCACCAATCGGGGTCCTGTACGAGGCTTGCTGGGCACTGCGGTTCTCACGGTAACACTCAAGCATACTCCGAACTGGTTGGTTATCATGACGGCATGCCAATGACCTTCGCCCAGCGGCTGGCCCGCGCGCACCAGAGCAGCGGGAGCTTGGTATGCGTGGGTCTCGATCCGGACCCGGCAAGGCTGCCCAAGGATCTCGGCGACGATCCCATCTATGCCTTCAATCGCCGCATCGTCGATGCGACGGCCGACATGGCGGCGGCCTACAAACCACAGATTGCCTTTTACGGCGCGCTCGGCGCCGAGAGTCAATTGGCCGCGAGCATCCGCTACATCCGCGAGCGTGCGCCGTCCGCGCTGGTCATTCTGGATGCCAAGCGCAACGACATCGGCAACACCGCCGAAGCGTATGTGCGCGAAGCCTTTGATCGGTACGACGCGGATGCGGTCACGGTCAATCCCTACATGGGCGAGGACTCGATTCGGCCGTTTCTCGCGAGACCGGATCGCGGCGCAATTCTGCTCTGTCGCACCTCCAACGCGGGCGCTCACGATTTTCAGGACTTGCTCGTCGATGGTTTGCCGCTCTACCGGCGGGTGGCGCAGCGCGCGGCCGCCCATTGGAATGAATTCGGCAATCTCATGCTGGTGGTCGGCGCCACTCATCCGCGCGACATGGCGGATCTGCGCCGCGCGCATCCGGAGGTGTCTTTCCTGGTGCCAGGAATCGGCGCGCAGGGTGGCGATCTCGAAGCGACGCTTGCGGCCGGCTTGGACGTGCACGGCGCCGGATTGCTGATCAGCTCCTCGCGCAACCTCATCTATGCGGGCGGTGGCACGGCCGCCGCCATCCGCGGCGCGGCCGCGGAATTGAACGCGGCGGTCAATCGACACCGCCCCGCCGATCGGCGCGCAGCCCGACCGGTGAGCGCCTAGATCGCTGACGGCCGAGCCTAGGACTGCGTCGCGCCTGCCGCCATCGACAGCATGGTGTGCAGCAGGACGTTGGCGCCCGCCTCCAAATCCGCAGGCTGTGCGCTCTCTGCCTCGTTGTGACTCAGTCCCCCGGCGCAGGGCACGAACACCATGGCCGTCGGCACCACGGCGGATACATTGCAGGAATCGTGGCCGGCGCCGCTGACCATTTCCAGCGAGTCGAAGCCGAGCGCAGCGGTCGCGCTGCGCACCGCCGCGACGCAGTTCGGATCGAACGTGACTCCCGGCGCCTCCCACACGCAGCGAATCTCGCCCGCGAGTGCGTGCCGCTCGAGCGCGGCGCGCACCAGGCGGCTCACCTCCGCCTTCAAGTCCGCGTATTGCCGCGCATCGGGATGGCGCAGGTCGACGGTGAATCGCAGCCGGCCGGGAACCGTATTGGGGGAGCCCGGCAGGGTCTCGATGAAGCCGAAGGTGATTCGCGCGTGCCGTCCGCGTTGCGCGGCCGCCGCGTACATCGCCGGCAGCACATCCGCCAGCACGCGAATGGGATCGCGCCGCATGTCCATCGGCGTGGGGCCCGCGTGCGCCTCCTGACCCTCGACGATGACTTCGTGGCGGCTCATGTGCTGCACCCCTGTCACCACGCCGATGGTCCTGGCTTTCTGCTCGAGCACCGGACCCTGCTCGATGTGCACCTCGAAGGAGGCTTTGACGGCCTGACGCGTCAGCGGCGCGCCGATGGCCACCCCTAGGCGCTGCAACTCCTGGCGCACGCTGATCCCGGCGCGGTCGGTCAAGGCATACGCGGCTTCGAGGCCCAACCGTCCGGACCACACGGCCGATCCCATCATGGCCATCGGAAAGCGGCTGCCTTCCTCATTGCACCACACCGACAATTCGATCGGATGTGCGGTCCTCACCTGATGATCGTTGAGGGACTCGATCACCTCCAGCCCCGCCAGCACGCCATAGACGCCGTCGAACTTGCCCCCCGTCGGCTGGGTGTCGAGATGACTTCCGGTCATCACCACCGGCAGGCCATCCTCACGTCCCGCACGCCGCACGAACAGGTTGCCCACCGCATCGCTGCGAACCGTGCAACCGGCTGCCTCGGCCCATCGCGACAGCAGTGTGCGACCCGCCGCATCGCCGTCGGTCAATGCCTGTCGATTGCAGCCGCCGTGCGCGGTCGCGCCGATCTGCGCCATCTCCATGAGCCGCGACCATAGACGATCGCCGTTCACGCGCAGCGTTTTGACTCCGGTTGATTCGCTCATGTCACCATGATCGCATGCGCGCGCGAATGGCCCAAACGCCTTGGGGCGCTACCGCACGCGGCGTAGACGCCGCAGCCGGCGCCAGCGGCGCCTATTCCAGCTCAACGAACACCGCCTTGGCTTGCTGCAGCCGCTCCAGCACCCCGCTCTTCTCGGCGGCACTGTTCCAGTCCGGATATGCCGAGGTGGCCTCGCTCACGCGATCGATCCAGGCCGCGAAGTAGCGCGCATCATCGGGCGAGCGCGGCTTGGCGCCGCCGATGGTGGCATAGATGGGACTGGTGGTCGCATACACATAGGTATCGAGCACCGGATAGCGTCCGGCATCACTCGAGGCGCGCACCACGCACCAACCGCTGTCCTTGAGCGCAATGCTGCCGCTGAAATCGCCATGGTCGATGGGCTTTCCCGCAACCAAGGAACGCACCACCCGGCCGTTGCACACGAGGTCGAGGTGATCCACGGCAACGATGGAGCGCAGCCGCACCGAGAACTTGAGCTCAGCCTGCGCTGCCGGGAATGTCAATTCGTCGCCAATGCCGGCACCCCCCAAGGTGAAGCCCAGCAAGGGTCCGTTGGTCGCAAAGCTGTGCCCCGCCTTGAGCGAGGCCATCCAATCTTTCGGGCTGAGCTCGCCCTCGGCGACGCGCGCATAGACGCGGTTCATCCCGACGGGTCCGCGCAACGAGGAATAATCGGCCATGGCGTCGGTGCCTCCGGCCGCCGGGATTCGGAACCCCAGATTCAACAGTTGGTACCAGACGCGCGCGGTGGTTCGATGATCGCTGAAGCCCAGGATCTCCATGTAGTCGACCTTGCCCAGGGCGACGTCGATCGGCAACTCGTTGCTCAAGGTCTCCTTTGGCCTCGCGATGGGTTCCGGGTAGTCATCGAAGGGATGCACGTAGCCCACCAGGGCGCCGCGCGCATGCGCGATGTCCGCCACGTCGGCGTTCATGGGATACAAACTGGCCGCCGCCGTGTTGGGGTAGCCCACGTACCCGGGCAGGATGACCCCGCTGCCGATGTCGAGCAGTCCCAAATGTCCCCAATAGCTGGTGTGGTATTCCTGACCATGGACGACCACCGCGTTGGGGGTGGACGCCGCGTCGCGCTGCCGGCCGTTGTAGGCGATGTCCGGATAGCGCTGCTCCTTGTTGACCAATAAGGAATTCACGAACGAAAGATTCTCGGCTTGCGCCTGGGTCACCAGATGCGCCGGTGTATTGCGGTACTCGCCGCCGTAATTCATGTGCACATGAACGTCGGCGCTGACCCAATGGCCTGCGTCCGGCACGGTCCAGGCGCCGTCGTCGAGGTTGACGTCGACGTTCGCGGTTTGTCCGCTGCCCGCCGTCACCTGGCGCTGCTCGAAGCGGCGCTCGAAGCCATGCAGGATGTCGACCTTGACGAGCCCGGCGGGCACGTCCACCCACGCTTCACCCTGCACGTGAAAATAATGCGCCTCGACGTGCCGTTCCCTGCGATCGAAGGAGTCGTCGGCGCTGATCCAGGCATTGGCCGGCGCGTAGAAGCGCCCAGCCGCATCGATGATGCTCACGCGTGCGGACGTCGCATTGCCCTTTGAATCCTTGAGGTTTAGATGCAGTCGCGCCATCGGCTTGAGATATTGCCGCTCGCCGACGCCAAGCGTCTCCGCCACGCCACCGGGAATTCGCATAATGCCGATTTCCGTGTTGCCGTTCTGATTGGAAATGAAGGCAATGCGCGTGCCGTCGGGCGACCAGCGCGGGTAGGTTTGGTCCCAGTCGCCGTAGCCGATGGCGAAGGCGTCGCCGCCGCCCGCCGGCATCACCCACAGGGTGTGCCAGGAGCGCCCCAGGTAGGAGCTGTACACCATCCGAGAACCGTCGGGCGACATATCCGGACGCGCCTTCCAGTTGGTTTCCTCGTAGTGAATTTCCCGCGCCCCGGCAAGCGCCGCGGGATCCGCAGCCGCCCGCGACGCGATGCGCCAGAATCCGCCCGTGCCGTGGATGTGATTGCGGTTGGAGACATAGACGATGCTCTGACCGTCGCGTGACCACACCGGATTGATCTCATGGTCGAAGGCACTGTAGTAGTAGCGCCGCAGCTCGCTCTTGTGCTCGCCGGTCAGGCGCTCCACACGAGCGATCGCGCCCTCGTTGAAGTCGGCGGTGAAGATGTGGAAGCGCCGGTTGTAGAGCGTGGACACGAAAACGATGCGCTTGCCGTCGGGCGAGAAGCGCGGTTCGAGATTGACCGCACCGTTCGCGAGCAAGGGCCTCGCGGTACCGCTGGCCAATTCCAAGACCCACAACTCCATCGAATCGTTGCGGTACGCGCTATAGATCACCCAGCGCCCGTCCGGCGACCAGTCGGGCTGATAATCATATGAGCCGGCGGTGAGCTGTTGCGCGGCACCGGGGCCCCCGCCCGCCGCGTTCTTGTCGCCGGCGCCGGTAGTTGCCGCCTGCCGCCACAGCGAGCCCGCCATGGAATAGATGAGCTCGCGGGAATCCGGCGACCACGCGAGGCTGCTCGGGCCGCTGGTCAATTGCGGCAGGTACATCTCGCGAAAGTAATAAGGATGCGGAAGGTCGATTTGCTTGAGAACGGGCAAGCGCTCGGCATGCGACAGGGCGCTCACCGCCAATCCTGCCAGGAGCAGGACGCGCGGAAGAATCTTCATTGAATGTCTCGCGTCAGAAGCTTTGAATCAAACGGCCGGCGGGTTGAACCCGCCGGCACATCTCGAAGGCCTTAGAACTTCTGTCCGAACTTGATGCCATAGGTACGCGGCTGCACGGGAATGATGTACGGTTGCTGGCAAACCGACACCGTACATTGCTCGAAGCGCGAAACCTGGCCGCGCCTGTCGGCCACGTTGTCGACGATGAATTGAATGTTCATCCCATTCTTCTCGAGTCCGGCCGACAGATCCACGATTCCATACGCCGGCATCACCCCGATGTACTGCACGTCGGCGGTCTTGAGCGCGGGGGTCGCTTCCGTTTGATACATGAACGCCGCTTGAGCATTGGGATTCCAGCCACCGATGGGATCAAAGGAATAGCGCGCAATGAGATTACCCTTGAACTTCGGCGTGATGGGCAGCTGCGTTCCGCTCGGGGCGAGCGGCGGGAAGGGCTCCGTAATGCCGACGGCGGGATTCGCAGGACACGGATTCGACCGCGCCGGCTGGCCGGTCGCAGGGTCTTCCGTGCCGCAATAGTTCGACGTGAGCTTGGGGTCGAGCCAGCTAAAGTTCAGCGCCAACGTCAATTTCGACGTCGCGGCCCATTCGAGCTCGCTCTCTATGCCTTTGATTTCCGCATCGCCGCCATTCTCGATGATGGTGACGCTGTTCAGGCCCAGAAACGAGAACTGAAAGTTCTTCCAATCTTCCTTGAAGATGGCGCCGTTCCAGCGCAGATGATGATCGAACCACTGCGTCTTCCAGCCAATCTCATAGTTGGTCAGGAAGTCCGACTGATAGGGACCAATGCCAACCTGCGCGGTGCGGTTCACCCCGCCCGGGCGGAATCCCTTGGAGTAAGTGGCATAGACCATTGCGTCCGGAGTGATCTTGTAGGTCAGGTTGACGCGCGGCACGTGGCCATCTTCGGTGTCGCGGTTGCCCAAGTTCTGGCACGGCGCACCGACCGTGACTGCCGGCGCAAAGCACTTGGACATGCCCGAGCCGTGAGGCGAGAAGTTCAATGAATAGCCGTAGAAGCCCTCGAGGGTGTTATCCGCCTTGAAGTAGCGCAGGCCTCCGGTCAAGGCCAATTGCTGGGTGATGTCCCAAGTCACCTGGCCGAATATGGCCTTGTCCCGGTCGACGCGCGTCTCGTCGGTGAGCCAAATCGTGTTGTCGTGCCCCGGGATCGAATAGAAAGGATCGAAACCATCCGCGTTGCCGCCGTAGGGACTGCTGAATGCATACCCCGGCATCACATAGTCTTCGGAGATGCGGTGCTGCTGGCGTTGGATGAATAAACCTACCGTCGCTTTCACCGGCAGGTCTTGCGGCGTGGACACGCGCAACTCATGGCTCCACTTCTCGAAGGAGCTGTTCGACACCACCAATTCCTGCGGCATGATGGGCGAACCACCACTGGTGCCGGCCGTCGGGCTGCCCGTCCAGCTCGCTCCGTAGCCATCGATCTTGTCGTAGAAATACGAGTAGTCGCTGTAGTCGGCGATGGATTGCAGGGTGCGTTTCATGAATGCGCCCGCATAAACGATGTCAAAATTGCTGACCTTGCCCTCGATGGTGAGCGCCCCTTGCATCCACGAGTCGCTCGAGTATTCCGGGCCAAAGTGAGCCACCTGCAAGTCTCCAACGGCTGGGTCATAGCCGAAAAAGCCCTCCGACTTGACTCGCTGGCCCATGACCGTGGGAGTGACCGTCCAATTGTCCCCCAGATCCAATTTAAGGGAGGCGCGGCCGCCCGAGGTGTCCACGGTGTTGTAATCTTTCTTGACGTAGGCCGCATTGCTGATCGAGCCCTGGCCTATTCCGCCGTTGTTGGGTACGCCGTTGGTAAAGCCCGCGGTGGACCAGGTCGGAAATGATCGCACGCCGTCGACGATGCCGGCGTTGGCATTCGTGCCCGCGACATTGTCGATGTAGCCGCCGTCATGCTGGTGCCAACCGACCAGGCGCAGGGCCAATGTCGGGGAGATCGGTAGATTGACCATGCCCTCCACTTCATAGCCGGTGCCGCCGTGATCCACCTGGTTGACGCCGAGCTCATAGCTGGCCTCGAATTTGGTGGGATCCGGCTTGTTGGTAATGATACGCACCGTACCCGCCTGGGAGCTTGCGCCGAACAGCGTGCCCTGCGGTCCCTCGAGGACCTCGATGCGGTTGATGTCGTAGATGTGGACGTCCACCGTGCCGTCGATGGTGGTCACCGGCTCTTCATCCAGGTACACGCCGACGCTCGGCTGCGAACCGGAGTGGTTGGTGCCGCCACTGACCACGCCGCGCATATAAATGTGCGACGTGCCGGGTTGACCGTTGCCG
The DNA here is from genome assembly GCA_963811115.1 of uncultured Gammaproteobacteria bacterium. Lineage (GTDB taxonomy): Bacteria > Pseudomonadota > Gammaproteobacteria > Steroidobacterales > Steroidobacteraceae > Bog-1198. The sequence goes on along the minus strand of CAWEQB010000010.1, from coordinate 173,701 downwards.
CCCTGCCCCTCGCCGCGCACCAGGGAGATGCCCGGCGAATACTTCACGTAATCGTCGAGATTGGCGATGTGCAGCTCCTCGATCTTCTCGGTGTCGAGCACCGAGATGCTGATGGGCACGTTCTGCAGGTTTTCAGACCTTCTTCTGCGCCGTGACCACGATCTCTTCGAGAGCGCCGGAACTCGCTTCGGTATCAGTCGCGGCGTGCGCCGGCATTCCTGCGGAAAGGATCGCAGAGATTGCCGAGGCAAGCGGCGCGTAGCGCATTGAATTGCGGCCGCGGATGCGACCGAGGTCTCGAGCCCGAGGCCCGCTGGTTGTTGAACGACTACGAGTCATTGTTCCCTTGCTCCCTGATAATTGAATGGTCACACAATGCGCAAATCAAATGGCGTCGAAAACTCCGGCACTTGCGGATATCGATCGAGCACCGAGCCCAGGGCACTCCTTGAGGGGTCCCAGCCACGGCTCGAACTGTCTCCAACGATCCACCCCGTCGCGGAAAATGGGTTGCCGAACCTGCTCCGAGCTCGCCGTACGTACCGGCCGATCGTTTTCGTAGAATCGAAGGCATGCATCCTCGAACGAGCAGGCCGCAATACTCGAGGAGCCGGCGCACCTCGACTTCGGTGTCTTCGATCATGGATTCGTAAATGACACGGTGCACGCGCCCCGGCAACACGGCATCGACATGAGCCATCAACTCGACATAGTCGTGATAGTACCGGCCGAGGTCGCTGAGCGAGTACGAAAAATTTTGGCCGCGCGCGAAATGCTGCTTGAATCCGGAGAAACAACATCCGAGCGGATGGCGGCGAGCGTCGATGATTTTCGCGTTCGGCAAGATCAGATGGATGAGCCACACATAGAGGCAATTGTTCGGCATCTTGTCGATGAAGAACGGCTTGTCGGTCTTGCGCTGGGCGCGCGTCTCGGACAGATACTGTTCGCCGAGGGCCCGCAGCTCATCAGGCGGCACCGCGGCGACGGCCTGCGCAAATCCGATCTCGCGCGCGCCCGTCGCGCCGCACGATCTCCATGGCAATCCTGGGAATATCCGGCAGTTCCATGGTCCCCTCGACCAGTGGATGGCTCGCCAGAATTTGCTCGAGCAAGGTCGATCCGGCGCGGGGCAAGCCGACGATGAAAATCGGGTCCGGCGCCGGCGAGCCCCGCCCCGCGCGCGCGGCGCAGAAGTCGGCTGTAAAGATACGCCTTGGAACGCTGCACGAACTTCGTGGTGTCATCCGCGTTGTAGGGGTGACCTTTCTTGCGAATCGCATTGCCCGCCGCGTAGTGCGCGAAGGATTCCTCATACGCCCCCGCATCCTCCAGCGCCTTGCCGAGCGAGAATTCGAAATGCAGCCGATCCTCATCGTCCAAATCGGTGCCCGCCAGTGCGCGGCGCATGGCGCGACCGTATCTGCATCCGAAAAGCGAAAGGTCTTGAGATTCGCCAGGCTCCAATACGCCTCGCCCAGGGTCGGCTGCTGCGCAATCGCGCGACGGTAGGCAACTCACGGCGTCGGCAATGCGGCGCTCCGTCTTCAACGAGTGGCCGTAGCTCATCCAGATTTTCGGCTGCTGCGGAAACTCTTTGAGCACGGCCTCGTATACAACGATCGATTCCGCGTAGTCGCCGAGGTTGGCGAGGATGGCAGCCCGCAGGCTGCGGTGGCTCGGGTTGCGAGGATCCTTGGCCAGCAGCCGCTCGATCTGCGGCAGGGCTTCAGCCGGTTTGCCCAGACGGTTCAGCACCACGGCATAGTTGATTCGAGCGGCATCGAAGCTCGGCGCCAGCTCCAGGCAGGCTTCGAGCAGGTCCTGCGCATCGGCATATCGTCTCAGTCGCGCCGCGATCTCGGCCAGCATGCGCAGCGCGGCGACATCCTTCGGATGCGATTGCAGGTGCGTGCGCAGACGCACTTCGGCGACCGGCAGATTGTTCTCAACCAGCGCCGCCGCAGCGTCCATCAGCCGCGGATCCTTGGTTGCCGCCTTGATGTGCGCCGCGCGCGCCCGGTCCGCACCGGCCGTGTCGCCGATCATGTCGAGGTGCTCGGCGAGCAGCTGCCAGGCGTCGATTGAATTCGGATTCAGCTGCAGCGCGCGCCGCAGTGCGCCGATGGCGTCCGTCGTGCGGCCCGCTTCGCCCAATGCAACCGCCAGTTCGATGTGCGCAGGCGCGGAGTGCGACTGCTCGCGCGCCAGAGGCGCGAGTACCTCAATGGCCGATTGCGCATGTCCTGCGCGGCGATGCGCCGCGCCGAGAATGAGGCGGGCGTGGGGATGCCCGGGGACGGCTCTTCAGGATCTCGTCCGCCTGCTCTACGGCGAGCCTGGGATCCTTTTCCAGAAGTCGCGCAGCGTGACTCAGTGCTACATCGAGCGTTCCAACCGGCTCCGAAACGCTGTTCAGCGGTGCATCCAATCCCATCCCCTATGCGATGGTCTTATAAGAATCTCATGCGGCTGGTTTGTCAAATCTGCAACACGTGTGGGCGCCGGGCGGCGCGCAATCTAAAAAACTCATGGCGCGCTGCAATCATCAATCTAATGAATTATATATGATCCATAATGTATTGATATTAAACACTTTAATCACCTAGTAATTTTGGCTAGCTCTGATCGTGACGAAACTGCCGCTGAGCGTACGGGCAACTATACGATCGTTCAGACACTTTTTTTGCCACAAGCTACGGGTGCGCCGGCGCGTAGCCCGGTCCGCGCAGCACACGCCCCGGCTTGGCGCCGGTCATCTGCCCGTCGGCGATCACCGGCACGCCGTTCACCAACACCCAGCGCATGCCGACCGCCAGTTCGTTCGGGGAGCTGAAGGTCGAGCGATCGGCGATGGTCGCCGGATCGAACACCACCACGTCCGCCCACAGGCCGCGCTTCAACACGCCGCGATCGGTGAGCCGCATGCGCTGTGCCGGTAACGCGGAGAACTTGCGGATGGCCTCCTCGAGCGACAGCCGATGCTCTTCGCGCACGTACTTTCGCAGGATTCTGGGGAAGGTGCCGTAGGCGCGCGGATGCGGATGCTCCTCGCCGAGCTTGCCCTCCGGCGATGCTCCGGAGCTGTCGTTGTTCACCGAGACCCAGGGTTGCACCAAGGCCAGCGCCACATCGTCCTCTTGCATGCCGAACACGGCGCAGCCCGTGAACCCATTGTCCTCGACCAGGATATCCAGCAGGGTCTCGATCGGATCCTTGCCGCGTGCCTTGGCGATGGCGGCCAGGGTCTGGCCCTGCAGCGGCCGCAGCGCCGGGTTCTTGACCACGCCGATGAGTATCGACTCGGGACCGGGAACTTCGTCCCATTCATTGTCCCAGGTATCGCTCGGCGTCTTGATGTCCTTGACGATGCGGGCGCGCGACGTAGGGTCCTTGAGGCGCGCCACCATCTTGTCGTTGCCGCCGTCGTGCGCCCACGGCGGCACGAACGCCGACATGTCGTTGAACCAGGCGGTGTAGGCATAGGTATCCGCGGTGATGTCGAGACCGCTCGATCGTGCGGCGTCAATTCGCTTGATCACATCGGGCATTTTCCCCCAGTTCTTCTTGCCCGCGACCTTCAAGTGCCAGATCTCCGCCGGAATATGCGCTTCGCGCGCGATGCGGAAAGTCTCCTCGAGGGCGGCCACCATCCCGTCTCCCTCGGAACGCATGTGCGTGGCATAGATACCGCCGTAGCGGGCCGCCTCGGACGCCAGCGCAATCAGCTCGTCGGTGCCGGCGTAGGGCGCGGGCGCATATTCCAGCGAGGTCGACACACCGACCGCGCCCTGCTCCATGGCCTCGCGCACCAGCGTTCGCATGCGCTCGAGCTCCGCCGCCGTGGGCGGGCGATTCGCACCGCCGATCACCACTTCGCGGATGGTGGTCGCGCCGACGTACGAGGCCAGATTGATGCCCATGCCCTGCCGCTCGAGTCGCGCAAAGTATTCGCCGAGCGACTGCCAGTCCGCTTTGAGCCCATAGTGCTCCAGCGCCTGGGCCGCCTCCTCGCGCGCGAAACCCAGCATCGGTGCCGCCGACGTTCCCTCCCCGGTAATTTCCGTGGTGATGCCCTGGTAGATTTTGGAGGGCAGGCGCGGATCGACCAGGATGGTGAATTCCGACTGTCCCAGCATGTCGATGAAGCCCGGTGCGACCACTTTCCCCGCGGCGTCGATGCGGCGTTTGGCCGCCGCGTTGGTCAACTTGCCGATGGCGGCAATATGTCCCTCGCGAATACCCACATCCGCGCTGTACCAGGGCGAGCCGGTGCCGTCGATGACGTGGCCGTTGGCGATGATGACATCGAAGGGCGCTTCGCCGCCGCCCGGCGTGCCCGCCGGCGGCGCGGCTCCCGCGGGCAGTGCCGCGCCCAGCAAACAGGCAGTCAAGGCAGCGACACGCAGCAGTATTCCTGGCATTTTCATTAACCCCACAACGCGGTTGAAGGCAATTGCATCAGGCCTCGATCGTACTCGATGCCGTGCGCGCGGTCCTTGGCGTGCAGCAGCGGGCCGTCCAAGTCCACAAACTCCGCCAGTTGCCCCACGACCATGCCGGGGGCCATGGCCAGAGAGGTTCCCGCCATGCACCCAACCATGACCTGACATCCCAGCGCGAGGGCGTCCCGCGCCAGCGCCAACGCTTCGGTGAGCCCGCCGGTCTTGTCGAGTTTGACGTTCACGACCTGGTAGAAGTCCAAAACCCGGCGCAGATCCGCGCGATCGGCCACCGACTCATCGGCAGCGAGCCTCGCGGCGCCGGTGTAGCCGCGCAAAGTGGCGTCCTCGCCGCGCGGCACCGGCTGCTCGATGAGCACCACGCCGAGCGCCTGCAATTCCGGCGCCAGCCGGTTGAGCAGATCGCAGTTCCAGGCCTGATTCGGATCGACGATGATTCTCGAGGCGGGACATGCCGCGTGCACCAGGCGCACGGCCTCGAGGTGGCGCGTGCCGTCGACTTTCACCTTGATGAGCGGCCAGTCGGCATGGCGGCGCGCACCCGCGGCCACGGCGGCGTCCGTATCGATGCCCAGGGTGATCGAGGTGGTGAGCGGCCGCGGATTCGCGAGGCCGGTCAAGGTCCAGATGGACTGGCGGCGCTGTTTGGCGGTCAAATCCCACAGCGCGCAGTCCACGGCATTGCGTGCGCCGCCGGCCGGCAGCAGCCGACCCAGGCGATCGAAATCGATTCCACCTTCGATGGCCGGTCGCACCGCTTCGATCTGCGCACACAGCAGCGCAATGGTCTCGCCGTCGTAGTCCACCCCCGCCGCTTCGCCGCGGCCGACGTGGCCGTCGGCGTCGGTCAAGGTCACGACTATGACATCGAGCGCGGCCTCGGCGCCGCGCGAGACGCGAAACGGCACCTTGTAATCCCACGACTCCGTATCGATGCGCAGGCGCATGCGCAAATCCTAGGCGCGCGCCGCGGCGTGGGCCGCTGCCAGGAACTCATCCACGTGCGCCCGCGGCGTCATGTAAGAAGTCACCAAGCGGATCGCGACCCCGTTGGGGGCAGCACACAGCGGCCATCGATAAAAGCCGAAGCCCTGTTTCTCCAGAGCCGCCACCACGCGTTCGGGCAGCACGACGAACACTTCGTTGGCATCGACCGATTGCGCCAGGGAGGCGCCGGCGATGGTGCTGAGGCCCGCGCCCAACGCTGCGGCCATGGCGTTCGCATGGCGCGCGTTGTCCAGCCACAGGTCATGCTCGAGATAGGCCAGCAGCTGCGCGCTCAAAAACCGCATCTTCGACCACAGATGCCCTCCCCGTTTGCGGCGGCGCTCGAAATCCTGCGCGCGGGAGGGGTCGAAGAACACCACAGCCTCGGCACACAGCGCGCCGTTCTTGGTCGCGCCCAACGAGAGCACATCGATGCCGCATTTCCAAGTCGCCTCGGCGGGCGTGCAGCGGAGGTGCACCAGCGCGTTGGCGAAGCGCGCGCCGTCCATATGCACCGGCAGGCCGTGCCGCCGCGCCATCGCCGAGAGCGCGGATATCTCGGTCAAGGTGTAGACCGTTCCCCATTCGGTGGCCTGCGTCAGGCTCACGGCTCCGGGTTTCACATGGTGGACGCCCATTTCCTCGGCGAATGCAATGGCATTCGCCAGTTGTTCCGGCCTGATCTTGCCGTCGGCGGCCGGCAATCCGATCAATTTGGCGCCGCCCGAAAAGAATTCCGGCGCGCCGCACTCATCGGTGACAATGTGCGCCGCCTCATGGCAGTACACGGCGCCGAAAGGCGGCGCCAGTTGCGAGAGAGCCAGTGAGTTGGCGGCCGTGCCCGTCGTCACCGGAAATATCGCAACCTCGGTGCCGAATACCTCGCTCGCGACCCTTTGCAATGCCAGCGTGAAGTCGTCGCCGCCGTAGGACGTCACGGAACCCAAGTTGGCTGCATGGACGGCCGCCATGATGGCATCGCAGGCCGGAGTCACGTTGTCGCTCTGGAAATTTTTGCTCACGCGGTCCCCATTCGCTCATGCACCCGCGGGATGATGCCAGGTGCGGGCATCGAACTCATAGGTTTCGCCCTCGCGCTGCCAGATAACAGCCTCGCGGCGTACGGTCAGGAACCAGGCTTGTTGTTCCAAAGGCTGCCGCGGCTTGAAGCACGGACTCAACACGGCGACAGCCGCGCCATGCTCGGGATCGCGCACCGAGGCATAGCGGATCGCGTCGATGTTCGCGCGGCGCGCCACCCGGGCAAATTCCTGCGTCGGGGCGTAGTTGTCCGGATGGGCCCACTGCGCATGCGCGCGTTTGAACGGGGCTTGGGTCAGATCCACCCAGCGTGCATCGATGCCCGCCCGAAATACGGTTTGCGGAGAAGGTCCAAGCGCCTCCAGTGCAGCGCTGTCGATCAAGAACCGCCAGCGCCAATATCCCAATTCGGCGCAGGCGGTGCGCTGCTGCTCGGCGCCGTACCAGATGCCCGATTCGGCGGGCGAGCGGAAACGCGATCCCACCGGCGATGTGTAGCGAAAGGGGGTGGCGAGCAGATAGTGCAGTCCGCTCACCTTCGGTGGCAGCGGCGGCTTGCTCTGCTCGAGCAATTTCTCCAGCAGCATTTGCTCGTCGACATTCGCCACCAGGCGCAACGTCGAGGCGATGTGCTGTGCCTCGACCGCTCGCCACAGGCGCCGGCGCGCCCGCAGGGCCTCAGATTCGACCGCGCGCGGAGTCCAAATATTGGACGACACGAACCAAGCCCTCAGTGCTCTGAATCAGGTCAATCGGACGCCCCACCAGCCCTTGATTTTCTCCATTGAGCCAGCCTCGAGCCACAGCGTCATTGGAGCCGATCAGGGCATCGAGCGAGCGGAACAATCGTACGAACAAGGCGCCCAGTTCCCATTCCTTCTTCTGAGTGTCCAAGGTATAAGTTCCGTTCGCCATGCGCGAGACGGTCGAGGGGCTCAATCCCAGTATTTGCGCGAGGCAGGACTGTGTAATTTCAAGCAGCGCCGATGCACGCAACACCGCGCCGGTCAGCACGCGGCGCGGCTCGGGTGTGGTGTCGATCGAAGGGCGCGGCATGAGATTCCTATAGAAATTTATATATCGATTCCATTCTACTGCAATATAGGGAACCCAAGCAAATGGCGCACCTGAAGCCCCCTTTGTATGCCCTGGCGCTGCTGCTCGCCGTCGGCTGGCCGCGCCTCCTGTGGGCGCAGGCCGCTCAGCCCGATGGCGGCCACCTGCGCTCCGGAACCCTGCCTCTCGCCTGGAACACGGGCGGCCCCAAATGCATGCAGATGCCTGAATGGCAGGTCCACGAGTACAACCCGGACCTGTACCTGCTGCGTCAATCCGGCTGCACCGACTACGAAAAACCGTTCGTCTTCCTGTTATTCGGCGTCGAGCGCGCGCTGCTGCTCGACACCGGATCACGGCGCGGCAATATCGCGCCGCAAGTGCAATCGACGGTGCACCGCTGGCTGATGCGCAACAACCGCACCGGGATACCGCTGATGATCGTGCACACCCATTCGCATTCGGATCATGTGGCCGGCGATGCCGAGTTGCAGGCGCTCAACGATCCGGCCATTCCCGTAACGTTCGTCGCAGCCACGGTGGAGGCGAATCAGAAATTCTACGCAATCGCGCACTGGCCGGATGATCCCGGTGCGGTGGATCTCGGTAATCGCGTCATCGATGCCCTGGCCATTCCCGGGCATGACGCGGCCGGGATCGCGCTCTACGACCGCCAAACGGGAATTCTGTTTACCGGCGACAGCGTTTATCCCGGCCGGCTGTACATTCAAGATCTGGCCGCCTTCGAGAAAAGCAATCTGCGCATGCTGCAATTCACCGCCGGCAAGATGGTCGCCCACATCCTCGGCAACCATATCGAACAGACCCGCACGCCCTACCTCGATTATCCCGTGGGTACCATGTACCAGCCGAACGAACATGAGTGGGCGCTCTCCCGCGGGGTGCTGTTCGAGATTCAGGCGGGCCTGGAAGCCATGCACGGCAAGCCGCAGCGCGCGGCGTACCGGGACTTCTCCCTGTGGCCCAAGCCGCCGCCGGGCGCGCCAGCCGATGCCGGCAAGGAAGCATTCAAACAGACTCAGAAACAGCAACTTGATCGCATGTGGGACCAGGATGCGCCCTGAACCGCACGCCCGATTGTGGCACACCGCCCGGCCTGGGAAACATGCGTGAACTGCGTCGAAGTCTTTGAATACCGCTATATCCAAGGGCAGATTCTGTCGCATAGGATTTGCACCAGGCAGGTCCATGGTGTGCGATGGGTACCGCCTCGGCCGCAGAGCCCTGGTGTTCAATCAGTACCCTGGAGTAGACGATGTCGAGCGGGAAGAACCCGTTGGTGTGGATGATGGCTCTCACGATGCCGGGCGCTGCTCAGGCGCTTGGGCTGGGCGACATCCGTGTCGACTCGGCACTCAATGAGCGCCTCGCCGCAGAGATCGACATCGTCGGCGCCACCGCCCTCGAACTGGCCGACCTCAAGGCCACCGTCGCAAATCGCGAGATCTTCGCGCGCTTCGGCGCCGATCGGCCGGCGTTCCTGGCGTCGACCACCTTCAAGGTGACCCAGGACAGTCAGGGGCGGCCGGTGCTGGCGCTCCGATCCACCGAGTCCTTCACCGAACCCGTGGTCAACATCCTGGTTGACCTGAACTGGCGCAGCGGACAACTGGTCCGTCAGTACACTTTGCTGCTCGATCCTGCCGGCTTTTCAGTCGCGCCGACCCCGGCTGCGGTGGCGGCGCCGGTTGTCGCGGCAGCCCCCACGGCACAGCGCCCTCTGGCGGACGCGGCTGCAGCGGCTACAGCGACTTCGGTGGCCGCGGAGACGCCCGCTGCCGAGCCGACCCCGGCCATGGCGGGCCGCAAGACCACTCAGATCAAGGTCGGCGCGAAGGCCACACTGCGCGGCATCGCGTGGCGTGTGGGCGAGCGCTCGGAGTCCGACCTGCAGCGAATGATGCTCGCCATCTTCCGCGCCAATCCCAGCGCCTTCGACGGCAATATCAACCGTCTGCACCGCGGCGCCCTGCTCACCATTCCCTCGCGTGCCGAGGCAGCAGCCATACCTAAGGCCGAGGCGAAGCGCGAAATTCACGCACAGATGACGGCCTGGCGCTCGTCCGGCTTGTCCGCCAAAGCGAGCCGCGCGGTTCCCTCGGCGACAGTCGCGCCGGCGCCCACAGCCCCAGCGCCCGTCACGGCTCCGTCGGTGGCCGCAGCGCCGGTCGCCGCTCCGTCGGCGGCTGCCGCGCCGGTCACCGCTCCGTCCGTGCTTCCCGCGCCGGTCGCCGGTGAAGCCGCCGAAACAGCGGCCACCGAGAGGCTGGATCATCGGGTTCAGTCCTTGGAAAAGGAACTGAGCGAAATGCAGGCTTTGCTGAGCAGCGAGCGCGAACAACTGTTCGCTCTGCAGCGCCAGGCTGCACGCGAGGAGAAGCCGCCTGCAGCCGCTCCCCCCATGGTCGCAACCGACACGCCCCAGGTGCAAGTCAAATCCGCACATGCGGTGCTCGTTCCGGTTATCGCCGGCCTTGGCGCGCTGACGGCAGCCTTGGCCGCCGTCTTCTTGCGGCGGCGGCGCCGTGTGCCGACGCCGTACGCACCGCTCAATCACGCGATGACCGGCGCGCCGACTGCCGCTGCCGCCGACGATAGCGTTCTCGATCTCGTAGACCCCCCTCCTTCGCCGCTTGCGGCCGAGACCGCCGCTCCCACGCCGGCCCCTCCCACGGTTGAAACCGAAGTCGCGGCCGATGAAGAAACGCAGCCCGCGCTGCCGGTGCTGCCCGCGGTCCAGCCGGCCGCACAGAGCGAGGTTGCGCACGACACCACCGTCAACCTGCTGGCCAAGACCGTCAACCTGCGCATGGATACGACGCGCCTTGACTACAATTTCCTCGATCTCGATCTGACCGCACAGCACGTGCAGATGCCGAGCGTGCTCAACGAATCGGCCGTCGTGAAGGAGCGCCGCACCAATCTCGCGGATGTCCTGAAGATGGCCATCGAGCGCGAGCCCGATCGCCAGGATCTGCGCATGAAATTGCTCGAGTTGTACTACTCGGCCGCCGCCACCAACCGCACGGCATTCTTGGAGGTGGTGCAGAAATTGGCCCGCAATCGCGACCTCCTGCAGGCCGAACAATGGGACAAGATTGCATTCATGGGCCGGCAGATTGCCAGTGAAAATCCCATGTTCGCCGAACCCGACGACGAAGATCTAGCCGACTGCGCGTAGCCGCCCCGATCGCATAACCGCTCCGATCGCATAACCGCCCCGATCGCATGGCGTATATTGCTATGCGTGCTGTTTCGGGGGTGTGGGATGACGAGGCGGTTGTTCGTTCTGTGGTTCTTGTCCGCGGCCCTCTCCCTGGCATACGCCGCCGTTCCACCGTCGGCCCCCGCCTACGGTGTGCGTCTCGAGAAATCATGGATCCCCATGAAAGACGGCGTGCGCCTCGCAGTCACTCTCTATAGGCCGACGAAGCTCAAGTCGGGCGAACGCGTTCCCGCGCTGCTCGAGTACTTGCCGTATCGCAAGGACGATGACGAAGCTGCCCGTGACTATGGCACTCACACTTACTTTGCGAAGCGCGGCTTTGTCGGCGCGCGCGTGGACATCCGCGGTTTCGGTGCGAGTGAGGGCACACCGCCCGAACGCGAGTACTCGGCGCAGGAGCAGCAGGATGCCGAGGAAGTCATCGCCTGGCTGGCGCGCCAGCCCTGGTCGAACGGCAAGGTCGGGATGCTCGGCATTTCCTGGGGCGGATTCAATTCCATTCAGATGGCGTTGCGCAAGCCGCCCGCTCTGAAGGCCATTCTCGCCGTGGCTGCCACCGAGGAGCTGTTCAAGGAGGACGTGCACTACATCGACGGCGTTTTTCACGTCGATGAATTCGAACTCACCATGGATTTGGACCAGGGCCGTCCCGGCGCGCCGCAATTCAGCCTGGACGAGTCGGTGATCGGCCCGCGCATGGATTCGGCGCCGTGGTCCTTGAACTACATGAAGCATCAGCGCGACAGTGCATTCTGGCGCGCGCCGCTGCGGCCGATCGAGACGCTGCAGGTGCCGGCCTTTTTGATCGGCGGCATGCAGGACGGATACCGCGACAGCATTCCGCGCATGCTGGAAAAAGTTAAAGCTCCGTTGAAGGCCTGGATCGGTCCGTGGAATCACGGCTTCCCGAACGGCAGCGACTATGGTCCCTCCTACGAGTGGCGCGATCAGGCCGTAAGATGGTTCGACTATTGGCTGAAGGGTCGCGACACCGGGGTGCTCCAGGACCCGCGGGTCGTCGTCTATCAACAGCACTGGCACGCGCCCGAATCGCAGTCGCAGGACATCCCCGGTGAATGGCGCGCAGATACCTGGCCGCCCGCCGGCATGACGCCGATGACCTTGTACTTGCAGCCGGAGCATCGGCTCGCACCGGACTCGGCCGCGGCGGGTCGCGATCTGCTGCGCTACGTTGCGAGCACCGGGGTCGAGGCGGGCTTCTGGTGGGGAGAATTGCTGACCGATCAGAGGCCGGTGGATGCTTTCAGTCTGACCTACGATTCGCCGGCCCTTGCCGACGAGGTGGCGATTCTGGGTCTGCCACACATCAATCTGCAGGTGGCGACGGATGCGCGTTTGGCCGATTGGTTCGTACGGCTGTCGGACGTCGCGCCGGATGGGCGCGTGACCCTGGTCACCGGTGCCGGCATCAACGGCGCGCAGCGCGATTCAATGGCTGCCCCCCAGGATCTGGTGCCCGGCCAGGTCTATCCGCTGTCTCTGGATTTGCACCTGGCCTCCTGGGTATTCCCCAAGGGTCACCGCATCCGCATCGCCCTTTCCAATGCGCTTTGGCCCATGAATTGGCCGACGCCCTACCCCATGACGACCTCCGTCATATTGGGCGGCGACGCGGCTTCTCGCGTCACTTTGCCGCGGGTGCCGGTGCACGGCCCGCCGCCACCGGCACTCGCCGCACCCGAACCGGTCGAAGAGCCTGCTGGGATCACGGGGATCGGGGGCGGCGGCGCCGCATGGCCCGGCGAGTGGACGGTGCTGCGCGATGAAGCCAGGCAGCGGAGCACGGTGATTTGGCAGGGTAAGACGGCGGTGTCCTATCCTTGGGGACGCTTTGATCATTCGGAAAAGCTCACCTACGACGTCGATGACGCGCACCCGGACGTGGCGCGCGTGCAGGGAGATTCCGAGTACATCCAAGCGCTGAAGGATCGCGTGCTGACCTGGCGCGGACGGCTCGACGTCTCGAGCGATGCGCAAACTTTCTTCTACAAGTACACGCGCACCCTGCTTCAGGACGGCGTGGTCATTCGGACCAAGACCTGGGAGGAACCGATTCCGCGGGACCATCAGTGAGCATGGATTTGCATCAACGCCTGGCGGGCTGCATCGTGAGTGACTCGATCCCGGCATTTCAACATCGGCTTCAGGTCGTCGATGAGTCTTTTGCCGGCGTACACATCGCGTTCGATCTGGTCGTCCCAGGCGCACTTGGCGCGTAGATACTGGTTGAACCATGCCGCCCGATAGCCGAGATTCTTTTCGTCGTCGGCAGAAAGCCAGTACGCGTCGTCCGATGCGCGCCGGAACATTTCTTCCACCAGATACCCGGGCACGGCATTGACCTGCAGAAACTCCCGCACCTCGATCAAGTCGCGGCCCTCGGCAGCCGCCGTAGTGGGCGGCGCGGCGGCCGCGCCCGGTGCAACGAGGAAGGGGCGGTTGATTCCGATCAATTTTTCGCCGTCGGCTTCCCGCTGGCCGGCAGCCGCAAAGATGAAGAAGCAGGCGCTGACGCAGCGTCCGGTCAAAGGTTCCACGACGATTTCCGTGTATAGCGATTTGACGAGCCGCGCCATTTTGAGTGCTTCCGCCACATCACCGCCGTCCGAGGCCAGGATGATCTTGTTCTGCGACAGGAATCGATTCTGATCCTCGAGGATCTTGGTCAGCAGACGAGCGTAGTCGCCGGGGACGATCTCGCCGGAGACCACCAAGGGACCGACCGGGCCCACGAACTGGCCGGTATAGGGGTCGTGATCCATATAGAAGAGTTCTGCGCTCGTGGCGGGCACGCCCGCCAAGAGCAGCACGCACATGCACGAGGCGCTCAGAAGGCGCACGCAGGAGATCAGTGGGACGGCGCTTTTGCGCAGCAGGATCTTGACTCTTGGACGGGCGGGCAGACGACGCTGCCGTAGGAGCAGAACACGCAGCAATCCCCGCGCTTGGGTCGCAGCAGCGTGCGACAACCCCGACATTCGTAGTAGTACTGGCAGGCGTCCGTCGGCATGATCTCGCGTTGCGCGTGGCCGCAGCCGGGACAGGTTATGGTGGACTCCACACGTCAGCGTTATAGCCGCAGGCGATTTTGAGCGCAAATGTCGCCGTTCCGACGCATTGCGGCGCCCGAGGATGCACCGCGGCTCCGGGGGTGCCCTGGATGGAACCCGATATTGCGACGTAATGGGCGCGACAGGCGGCATACAAACCGTCATTATTCGCTCTACACGGGTTGAAACCCAGCGCTCCAGGAGGCGCCTAAGCTTACATGCCAAGCAAAATTCCCCAAGGCGAGACCCGCGGCTGGATCGTCCCCATCGGCGGTGCCGAGAACAAGGAAAACGACCGCCACATCCTCGAGCGCTTCATTCGAGTTTCGGGCGGTGCCAATGCCAATATCGTGGTGATCCCGACGGCGAGCCGAATGCACGAAACCGGACCGCGCTACGAAACGCTCTTCAAGGAGCTGGGCGCTGAAGAGGTGACCGTGATGGATTTCGACACCCGCCGGGACTGCCTGGAGCCCGGCCGATTGCGGCGGCTCGAGGAAGCGAGCGGCATCTTCTTCACCGGCGGCAACCAATTGCGCCTCACCACGCTGCTCGGCGGCACGCCGGTGGCGAAACTCATTCGCATACGCAACGCCCATGGGGTCACGGTGGGCGGCACCAGCGCCGGGGCCAGTATCCTGAGCGAACACATGATCGCGTTCGGCGATGAGGGCTCCTCGGTGCTCTCGGGCAGCGTGCGGCTCGCGCCGGGCTTGGGGCTCACCAATCGATTCATCATCGACCAGCACTTCCGTCAGCGTGACCGGCTCGGCCGTTTGATTACGGCCCTGGCCTACAACCCGTTTGCCGTCGGCATCGGCCTCGACGAAGATACCGCCGCATTCATCGGCCCGGACGAGACCATCGAGGTCGAGGGGAGCGGCGGGGTGACCATCGTGGACGGCTCCGAAACCTCCTATTCGTCGATCAGCGAGGTGGAAGAGGGCCAGCCGGTCTGCATCCTCGGCCTGCGGTTGCACATTCTGGTCGCCGGTGCGACATTCAACCTTCACACGCGACAGGCCGCCGCCGGCGGCCTGGTTCAGGGAAAACAATAACGGGGCCGCGTAGCGCGGCGGAGCACGCCACATGCGCATTGTCGATCGTTCCGTCTATGTTGGTCCGTCCCTGTATGCGCGCTTTCCCGTCATCCGTCTGGAACTCGACCTGGGTGCGCTCGAGGCCTGGCCCACCGGCCGTTTAGGCCACGAATTCGTCGACGCATTGGCCGGCGCCTTACCCGGCCTTGCGCAGCATGGGTGCTCCTACCGGGAACCGGGCGGCTTTTTCCGGCGCATGCGCGAGGACGACGGCACGTGGCTGGGTCATGTTCTCGAGCATGTGGCCATCGAACTGCAGAACATGGCGGGTGAGGAAGTCACCTTCGGCAAGACGCGCTCCGCCGGACGGCCCGGCGTCTATACGGTCGTCTATGAATATGCGCAGCGCGACGAAGGCATCGCCGCGGGCGACCTCGGGCTCCGGTTACTGTGCTCGCTGCTGCCCGCGGCAATCAGGCCTGCCGACTCGGTCCCCGACGACTGGAGCTGGCAGGAAGCACGCGATGAGTTCATCCGCTTCGCGCAGCGCCGCGCGCTCGGCCCGTCGACCGCTGCGCTGGTGCGCGCCGCCGAGCGGCACGACATCCCCTGGCTGCGCCTCAATGAACAATCATTGGTGCAACTCGGCCATGGAAAATTCCAGCAGCGTATCCAGGCGACGGTGACCAGCCGCACGTCGCACATTGCGGTCGAATTGGCCAGCGACAAGGAAGAAACCAACAAGATTCTGGCGACGCTCGGACTGCCGGTGCCCAAACAAGAACTCGTGCAAAGCGAACGGCAGGCGGTGCGCGCCGCGCAGCGTATTGGGTTTCCCGTGGTGACCAAGCCTTACAACGGCAATCACGGCCGGGGCATTTCCATCCGGCTGACCACCGACGAGGAAGTCTCGCAGGGATTTGCCGTGGCTCGCGAGCATTCGCGGTCGGTGATCGTCGAAACCTTTCTCGAAGGCGACGATCATCGCCTGCTGGTGGTCAACGGCGAATTGGTGGCGGCCACGCGCCGCACCCCCGGACATGTGGTCGGCGATGGCCACCACACGATCGCGGAATTGATCGAGATCGTGAATCAGGATCCGCGCCGCGGAGTGGGACACGAGAAGGTGCTGACGCGCCTGGAACTCGATGCGCAGGCCCAAAAAATGCTCGGGCGAGTGGACCTCAACGCCGATTCGATTCCCGAGCCCGGCCGCACTGTCTATTTGCGGTCCACCGCGAATCTTTCCACCGGCGGCACGGCGACCGATGTCACCGACGTAATCCACCCCGACAACCGCGAAATGGCCGAACGTGCGGTGCGCGCCATCGGGCTCGACGTGGGCGGCGTGGATTTTCTTTCGAAGGACATTACGGAAAGCTACCGCACCATCGGCGGCGGCATCTGCGAAGTGAACGCCGCACCTGGATTTCGCATGCATGTGGCGCCGAGCGAAGGCAAGGGGCGCGACGTGGCCGCGCCGGTGGTCAGCATGCTGTTTCCCCCGGGCGCCGCCGCGCGCGTGCCGATCGCGGCGATCACCGGCACCAACGGCAAGACCACGACGGCGCGCATGCTTGCGCATCTGACCAAGATGAGCGGCTTCACACCCGGCCTCACGACCACGGACGGGGTGTACATCGACGGCCAGCGCACGGTGCAGGGAGACATGACGGGTCCCATGTCGGCCCGCATGGTGCTGGCCGATCCGCAGATCGATATCGCCATCCTGGAAACCGCGCGGGGTGGGTTGCTGCGCGCCGGCATGGGCGTGCGCGAGGTCAATGTGGGCGCCGTTTTGAACGTGCAGTCCGACCATCTGGGACTCAAGGGCATCGACACCCTGGAGCAACTCGCCGAATTGAAACGCATCGTGGTGGAAGTCGCCACCGATTGCGCGGTGTTGAACGCCGATGACCCGCTGGTCCTCAAGATGTCGGGCTACACCGAAGCCAAGAACATCTGCTATGTCACCATGAACCCGCAGCATACCTTGGTGCGCGAGCACATCCGCGCCGGCGGACGCGCTTGCGCGCTGGAAGCCGGCGTGAACGGTCAAATGATCACGCTGTACGATCGCGGCGGCCATATTCCGCTGCTCTGGACGCACCTGATCCCGGCGACTCTCGAGGGCCGCGCCACGCACAACGTCCAGAACGCCATGTTCGCCGCCGCCATGGCGTTTTCACTGGGGCTCAAGCTGGATGCAATTCGTCAGGGGCTGCGCACCTTCGACTCGACCTTCTTTCAGGCGCCCGGGCGCATGAATGTGTTCAACGAACATCCGTTCAAAGTGCTGTTCGACTACGGCCACAATGCGCACGCCGTGGGGATGATGGCCGATCTTGCCGGCCGCCTCGATGTCGCCGGGCGGCGCATCGTCGTGCTCGCCGGTCCGGGCGACCGGCGCGATGAGGATTTGGTGGCGATCGCCCAGGCGGTCGCCGGCCGCTTCGATCACTACATCTGCCGCCGCGACGACGGCTTGCGCGATCGCGCGGCGGACGAAGTGCCGCGGATTCAGTCCCAGGCGCTGCGTGCCGCGGGCGTCCCCGAGAGCGCGATCTCGATCATCCCCGACGAGCAGGAAGCGATCGAAGCCGCCCTGCGCATGGGCGAGGCAGGGGATCTGCTGTTGATCTTTGCCGATGCCCTGGTGCGCTCCTGGAAGCAGATCACCAAGTTCAAGGCGAACAGCGCTGCGGCGCAGAAGGCGCCCTCGCCTGCCGCGGCGGAGCCGCGGGGCAACGGATCAACCCTAGAGCCGCACCACGAGTTCAGGGCCGCACCCGCGGCGGCGCCGGCCTTCAATCTCGAGGGGTTGATCCGGGATGAGCGCGGTATTCACATGGCGCCGGAGAGCGAAGACTGAACATTCCGCCCGTGCTGCCGTTCGAGGATTCCAGGCGGCTCATGGGTGGCAACCTGTTCTTTGCGTCCACGGGTGCCGTGCTCGAAGTTGTCGGTGTGCCCCTGGACGACGCGCTGATCGAGGGTTGGCGGACACGCATCGATCGCGCGGCCACACGCCTCAAGTGGGTGAATCGCGGAGCCGTCGCACGCCGGCACGCCGGCGGTGCGTCGCTCGCGATCCCGGCACCCGATGATCAATTGTTTCTGGCGACCGAAGTGAACGAGTGGGCGCTGTGCGCGGCCTTGATCGAACGCGACCCCGCCCGCTGGAACACCCTCGAAGAAGCGCTGGTTGCCGAAGCGCTGCGGGCCGCCGCGGATTCTCCCAGTCCGGCCACGGCCATGCGGCCGGTGATCGAGGAGACCTCCGCATTCGCGCGCTTCGAGCGCCTCGCATCATTGGAATCTCAGCCGCGGCTGCGAAATTTGCTGGATGCAGCCACGGCCCGTGGACTGCCGCACGTCGTCGATGAATCCGAATTGACCTTGGGCGCCGGCGTCGGGGGACGCAATTTTGCCTTGAGCGCCTTGCCCAACGTCGCCGAGGTCCCGTGGCAGGAACTGCGGGACATCCCCACCGCCCTCGTCACCGGATCCAACGGCAAGACCACGACGGTGCGTCTGCTCGCCGCGTGCGCGCGTGCCCACGGCTGGCATGCGGGATACAACTGCACGGACGGTGTATTCCTCGATGATGAGGTGGTGGCGCTGGGCGACTATTCCGGACCTGCCGGGGCGCGACGGGTGATGCGCGACCGGCGCACCGAGGCGGCCATTCTCGAAACCGCGAGAGGCGGGATATTGCGCCGTGGGATCGTGGTGTCGCAAGCCGATACCGCCGTGGTCACCAATGTGAGTTCCGATCATTTCGGCGAATACGGCATCCATGATCTGGCCGGCCTCGCACAGGTGAAGCTGGCGGTGGGGGCAGTCGTCAAGCCGCGCGGCCTGCTGGTGTTGAACGCCGACGATGTGCAGTTGCGCGCGCAGGCCGATGACTTCGCGCGGCGCTTCGGCCGTTGCCCGCCGCTCGGTTGGTTTTCCGTCCACGCCGAAAATACCCAGCTTCGCGGGTACGGCGAGCGCGGGGCCGCCATTTGCGGAATACGCGACGGACATCTCTACGTGAGCCGCGAAGGTGCCGAGCATGACCTCGGGCCGATTTCCGCCATGCCCCTGTCCATGGGGGGAATTGCCGCCTACAACGTGGCCAACATGGCCGGCGCGGCACTGGCCGCGGTCGCGCTCGGCATTGCGACCGACAAGATCGCCGCGGTGTTCGCGCGCTTTGGCTTGAGCCTCAAGGACAATCCCGGGCGGATGATGCGTTTTGAAGTGGCCGGAGTGCAGGTGCTGGTCGACTACGCCCACAATCCGGATGGCCTGCGCGGTTTTCTCAAAGTTGCGGACCACTTGCGCGGCGGCGGCCGGCTCGGATTGATGCTCGGGCACGCCGGCAATCGCAAGGACGCCGATATCGAGGAGTTGGCCCGAGTGGCGGTTGAGTTCCGTCCGGACCTCGTGGTGGTCAAGGAGGATGAGGCGCACCTGCGCGGGCGCGCCCCGGGGGAAATTCCGCGCATCATCCGCGCCGAACTCATGCGCCTGGGACTGCCCGATGCGGCGTTGCCGGTGGCAAACAGCGAAGTGGAGGCCGCTCGCTACGCACTCGACTGGGCGCGACCGGGCGATGTGCTCGCCCTCCCGGTGCACTCGCTCAGCGCGCGCGCCACCGTCGTTTCAATGTTGCAGAAGGACTAGTGTGGCCTAGTGCGCGGCCGATTCCGGCTCCACGTAAATGGCGCGGCCGTGTCCGGTCTTGTTATAGATCCCCAAAGATCCGCCCACGCCGACACCGACCGCTGAATTGCTGGACGCCGAGCTCGATCCGACACCGGTGCCCACGGATCCCGTCTGACTGTCGGAGAACCCTTCGAGTATGACCCCGTTCGCCCCCAATTTGGCAGCCTGATCTTTCAATTCCGCAATCACCTTGTCCACCGTCTCCTGACCCCCGGTGGTAAACATATGGCTGCTCGATGCGTTCAGCATCGCGACTTCCTCGAAAACAGGCGGTGGATGAGAATAGATTTTGACGTCGGCCGCAGCGATGGGCGGTCGCGCCGCACCGGTAACGATCACGCTATTGGGCGTGGTGCAAGCCGCCAGACTCAGCGCGACGACAACCACAAGCCCCAGCAAGCGGCCTATGCCCGATTTGTCAGTACGCATGCGGTAATCCTCCTACCGGCAAATGATTTCATGCTTCGAAGTCTAGCATCTTCATTGGGGTGAGGCCGTGGCGCCGGAGATGAGCTGATTCTTGCGCGCGATCAGAGCCGGCATTTGCGAGAGCGATGCCATCTGAAAGTACATCCACTCGAGAAACTCCCGATCGCGCAGATCCGCCAACTGCGCCGCAGGGAGCGCCTTGAGAGCGGGCGCCGATATTCGAGAAAGGCCCTGCAGTTTGGCGTTGCTGCCATCCACGAATTCGATTTCGATCCGCACCGGCTCGAGCAGGTTGAGTTCGGCCAGGCGTGCGGTGAACGCGTAGGCCTCCTTCGAGCCGCCCACCAGCGCCGACAGCATCGAAGTGATGTTTTGCAGGTACGTCGAGGGCTGGCCATCGTCGAGAAATACGCGTTCGCCTTCCTCTGCCTGAAGTTGCGGGCTGCTCAGATCGATGGCCATATCGACCGTTCCCGCGGGCGCGCCGGGCCGCGGAATCAGCGAGAACGGCTCACGTTGGATTTGCAGCGGTACATAGGCCGCGTCCCACTGGCCATTCTTCAAGAACAGATTTTCCTGGCGATGGAAACCGAACAATGCGGCGGGCTCGAACTGACCGGTCTCCGAGTTCTTGGTGAAGAAGACCGGATAATGCGCAACGAGCCAGGGGAATTCACGAGGAATCACGCTCACGGCGTTGACGGCCGCATGCCCGGCGCAGACACGTGTATTGACAACACGTAAATTGCGATGAATTTGATTGTCGAGAGCTACCAGGTTGAGCAAGATCGCCTCCAGCGCGAGAACCCATCAAGTCGCGCTACAATAGCAGCCATGCCGACTTGTTTGAAAAGACGATTCGGACCCATTCTCTGGCTGCCAATGGCTTTGCAAACATGCCCGGTCACATAGGTATCGTTGCCTGCTCTGCAGAGGGCGCGGCACTTTGTTATCGAACCATCTGTGTCGAGGGCGCTGCACTTCTCGGCGCCCACGCGCATCCTGAACCACCAGGCGCTGCCCTTGATGCAATCCAGATCACCCTTGCCCTGGGTGCACATCGCCGAGGTCGTCGCGACCGCTGCCGTGGCGTTTCATCGGCAAGTCATCGGTCGAATGAAGCAGCAGGGCTGCGACGCCGTCGTGCTGGGCTGCACGGAAATTCCCTTGATCATCAACGACGAAAACTCTCCGTTGCCGACGCTCGACTCAACGCGGCTGCTTGCGCGAGCCGCGTTGCGCCGTGCGGGCGTGCGCTATCCGGAGCAGCTGAATCGCCTGGTCGGCAGATAAAACCGGAGCACTCATGTCAGATAAACCCAATGTTCCACGCGTCCCCTATGCCGACATCGCTCCGGCGTTGGTCGACTACTCCGAGCGTGTCCTATTTGGCGATGTGTGGTTGAGGCCAGGGCTCTCGCCCAGGGACCGCAGCCTCATCACGGTGGCGACCCTGGTCGCGCTGTATCGGACCAACGAGTTGCCGGTTCACCTGAAGCGGGCTCTCGACAACGGCGTCACGCGCGAGGAGCTCGTCGAGCTCATCACCCATCTTGCCTTCTATTCGGGGTGGCCGACGGCGAACACGGCCATGACGATCGCTAAGCGCGTCTTCGAGGAGCCCGCAAAGTGAGCTGAGAAAAGGCGGTCAAAGACCGGGATTGCTTGTGACCGATGCCACCGCGGCCTCGTACCATTCCCAACCGCGCACGGTCTGGGTGGATTCCACGAGATAGATGCGGCGGCGGAACCGCGGAGCATGCGCGACTTCATACAAGGCGCGATTCTCGATCAGACCACTGACCTGCCGCCGGGGTAAATAGCCCGAGCCGCCTTTGCGCAACAGGTGATTCGCTGCCCATTCGGCCGATGCGATGGTGACGGCCGGCGTCGTGTCGCCCGGAAATGCCGCTGCATGCTGGCGCCTGAACTCATCGCCGTGATCCACGTACACATAAGAAGGATCGAGGGCGGCCGTGGCCGCACTGCTGGTCGATACCAACACCAGTTCATCGTCGCATAGCACCCGGCTGGCGAAATTCTCGCCGGATTGCGGTGTGTAGCAAAACGCCAGGTCGATCAGTCCGATGTTGAGCCAGCGGTCCAGTTGACGCTGCTCACCCGGCCAAATCGCGACCGCAATCCCCGGGCAGTGCTCGCGGACATGATCGAGAAATCGTTCGCCGATCTCGGCCCACAGATCGAATTCAAGACCCACGTTGCAGACGCCCCGGAAGCCCTTGGGCAGCGAGACCTCATAGCGAGCCTGTCGCCACAGTTGCACCATGACTTCCGCGTAGCGTTGCAGCTTGAATCCGGGCGACGTCAGCTCGGCACCGGATTTGTTTCGATGCAGCAGCCGTTGACCCACCTCCTCTTCCAGCGCGTTGATGCGGGCGGTCACGGTCGAGGGAGTGACATTGAGGCGCCTCGAGGCAGCCACCAAGCTGCCCGAATCGACCACTTCCAGAAAGGTCCGCAGTTCTTCCAGGTTCATGGTTCGACATTATCGAACAAAATGAGCAATATTTTTCGCTTTTCAATATATAAATGCTCTGGCAAGTTGCTACCAGACCGTTTTTGGACAGTCCATGGAATTCAACCACTTTCTCTCTGCTTACTATCCGGACACCTCTTATGGGGGTGATCGGCTGTACGCCGACATGGTCGCTCAGGCTCAACTGGTTGACCGGCTGGGCTACCGCGGCGTGACCATCCCTGAGCACCATCTCATCAATATTCTGCTCGTGCCCGATCCTCTGCAGTTGGCCGTGAAGGTCGCCGCGGTCACTCGTAGGATTGAAATCATTACCTCGGTCTGCGTATTGCCGCTGCACGATATGCGCATCTTCGCGGGCCGGGCCATCCAGGCCGACTTTTTGTGCGACAAGCGCCTGATTCTCGGCGTTGGCCGGGGCGCATTCGCCTATGAACTCGCGCGCATGGGCAAGCCCATTGAGGAGTCACGCGAACGGTTCGATGAGTCGCTCGATGTGCTGCTCGCGTTATTCAAGCACGAGGAGGTCTCCTGGGACGGAAAGTACTACCAGTTCGCCCCCATCACCGTCATGCCCCGGCCGCTCCCCAATCGCATTCCGCAAATCATGGTGGCCGCCCTGATTCCCGAAGGCATCGAAGCCTCGGCGCGAAGGGGCTTTCATATTCAAACGACGCCGCTGGATGCCACGGTCGATAAGATGAAGCAGCAAGTCGCGGCATTTTTTCGCGGCAAGCACGCGCTCGGCGAGGCGGGCAGGCACTTGCGGCTGGCACTGTCGCGGGTCTGTTGCGTCGCTCAAAATGATGCGGATGCCAGGAAAAAACTACAGCTCGCCTATGAATATTACGGCCGCTTCCACAACGTCTTTACGGGTCCGGGCATCGTCGAAAACGGCGCCATCCGTCCCCTGCCGCTGCAGCAGACCATGGAAGAATTCAAGCAGAACGTCATGGTGTGCACGGCGAGTGAAATGGTCGACCGCCTCAAGCTCTACGAGGAAGTCGGTATCGACGATTTCATCATGAACGTCAACGTCGGCCACAGCCAGCAAGAGTCGCTCGATGCGGTGAACCGCTTCGCCGCCGACGTGATGCCCTGGTTCAACGCAGGTCCGCAATCAGCGCGCATCGCCGCGACCGCCTCGGCCTGATGGTGGACATCCCAGGCAGTCCATGAGCGGGTCCATCGCCACTGCTTTCTCGGTCGAGGGCAGCGGGCCGCCGCTGTTTCTAATCCACGGGATCGGCGCGTCGCGCCACAGTTGGGATGGACTGGTTGCGCATCTCAAGCCGAGCTTCCGTTGCATCACCTATGACCTTCGCGGCCACGGCAAGTCGCCGATGCCGCCGCCGCCCTATGCCCTCGAGGATTTGGTGGATGATCTCGAACGCTTGCGCCAAGAGCTCGGGATCGACAGTGCTCATTTCGCGGGTCATTCCCTCGGCGGCATGATCGGTCCCGCATATGCACGCCGCTACCCCGGACGCGTACGATCGCTGGGGCTGTACAGCACCGCGGCATTTCGCACCGACGATGACGCCTCCAAGGTCAAAGGGGTTGTCGCCGCGATGCGCGCCAAAGGCGTCGCGCCGGTGCTCGAGACCTTGCGCGATCGCTGGTTCACGCCGGAATTCGCGGCGCGATGCCCTGAGGTGATCGAGCGGCGCATGCAACAGGTGATCGATACCAATACGGCGGTGTTTCTGAGCGTCTTCGACATCTACGCCGAGACGGAAATGGCACCGTGGCTGGCGCAAATCCATCACCCCTGCCTGGTGCTCACCGGTGAGAATGACGGCGGTTGTAATCCGCGGCTGAATCGTCAGATTGCCGCCGCGCTGCCCCACTCGGAGCTCGCGATTTTGAGCGGCCTGCGCCATGCGATCCTGCTGGAGGCTCCGGAGCAGGTGGCAGTTCCGGTCTTGAGTTTCCTATCGAAACACCGTTGAGACGGCCCATTGTCGGGTTACGAGGTGCCGCGCCGGGCGTTCCCTGAGGACTTCGCTTTCTTCTTGGACTTCGCAATCTTCTTGGATTTCGACTTGCCGGAACTGTTGAGGGCGATGGCCTCGCGAACCAGCGCCTTGAAGGCGGACTCGTCAACTTCTTCGGCTTCGTGGATGTCGATCGCGCGGCGTACGTTTCCCTCGAGACTCGAGTTGAAGAGTCGGGCCGGATCCTTCAGAGACGCGCCCTTGGCGAAGGTGAGCTTGACGACTTTCTTGTAGGATTCACCGGTGCAGATGATGCCCTCATGGGACCAAACCGGGGTGCCCATCCACTTCCACTCCTCGACCACGTCCGGATCTGCTTCCTGGATGAGCTTGCGCATTCTGCCAAGGGTTTTCCCACGCCAGTCCCCGAGTTCTGAGATTCTTTTGGAGATGAGTTGCGATGCCGCCTGACCTTCGATCGCGCCTGACTTTTTCATGTTTTGACCCCGAAATCTGCAGATATGTTCACTGGCGAAACGGCAGCGGCACCTCGGCACCCAACCGCAGTTGCGCCCGCAACATCGGTGTGATGGCCTGCGATTGGAAGTGGACCCGGTACATCTGCACGTCGCGAAAGTACCGCTGCAGCCGGTCTCCGCGCTTTGCCCCCGATGCGCCGGCGCTGTGAAAAAGCATCTCCACGCACTCGCAGGCGGCGCGGCACGCCTCGCGCGCCGTTCCCCAGACCCGCAGGGTGTCTGCGGCCGTGATGGGCCGCCGCTCCTTCATCCATCGGTCACATTGCTCCACGTAAAGGCGGGTCGCGCCCAAGGTGAGCGCCTCGGCGGCATCGGCACGGCACAGCGCCTCGCCGAATATCCGCTGCAGGTCCGGATCGTGCATCCGAGTACGCTGTGGATCGAACAGCAGCGGTTTGGTGAGCAGCAATCGCTCGTATTCCTCCAGCGCCGCGCGCGCCGCACCGGTGAGGATGGCGCCAAATTCACAGCTGAACCAACCGAAAATGATGCCGAGAAACAAGCCTTCGCCGTGCAGCCGCGTGCCCGGCGTGCCGTCGGGTAATTTCTCGGTGCTCAACAAACCCACCGGCGTTGGAATGATGTGGCGGTCGGGAATGAAGACTCCGCTCAGCCGCACACTATTGGAGCCGCTTGCCTGCATTCCCATGGCAGCCTCGCCGCCCCAATCCGGCAACACCTCGACGCTCGAGCGCGGCACGACGAAGGCCACCGGCCCGGGCGCGCCGCCAACGCCGGAAACGAAGCCTCCCCCCAGAAAATGCGTAGACACGGGAATTCCCGAGGCGAACGCCCACTGCCCGCTGACGCGGTAGCCTCCGTCACACCGTTCGAAGGTCGGAATCCCCGCCGGACCGGCTGCAAAAGCAGCGCGAAAGTCCCCCTCCGGGCCAAACAGCTCCCGCTGCACCTCTTCCTCGAAGTGTGCGCCTATGACCAGGGCGTGCGATGAGGCAAGGGTGTAGCACCAGCCGCCGCCGGGGTGCCCCCGGGACAGCTCGAGAATTACTCTAATATAGGTCTCGCAGTCGACCCCGCCGCCGTTGAACATTCGCGGCTGCAGGATTCGATAGAAACCACCCTCGAGGAGCTCCCGGTGTATCTCATCGGAGTAGCAACCCCGCGCATCGCTCTGATCCTGCTGCGCGCGCAGCTTCGCACCGATCTGGGTCGCCCGTGCAATAAGTTCGGAATCTGCAGCCATGGCCTATTGTACGCAAACTCCCCCGCGCTACACGCGCCAGCGGCGTTGCTCCTCCACCGGCAGATCGTAGCCCGACAGGAATGCGGCGAACCGCTCTATCTCAACCGCGGCGTCGACATCCGACCGGATGAGATGGCGCGGCGGCAGCGCCACACCCCGATGTCGCAGCAGCGGAGCCAGGCGACGCCAGTGCAGCCCGCCCTCCTCGCCGCGCACCCCGATGGCCACCACCGCATAGCCGTGGTGCGCGAACTCCGCGACCTGATCGGCGATCACGGCGAGCAGCAGGCCATGCTTGCCCGGTGGCGGTAGTTGCAGCACACCGTAGCCGCTGGTCGCGAGCACGCCGAGCACATCCGGCAATGGCGCGCGGTCGCGGTCGGGGGGATTGATCAGTGCCTCGGGCACCAGCGCGATGCGCCAGCCGCGCGCATCGCCGCTCATTGCGCCGCCGGCTTGCGGCTGTCCAGAAACTCCTCCAGGTCACGGCGCGAGCCGGCCTCATCAAAGCGACCCATGTCGAGCGCCCAGCCCGTGGCCGGCACGGGCGGCAGGCCGCGGCGCGCCAGCTCAGCCTCCAGTTCCTCGATCCACACGCCCCGGCGCGGCACGATTTCCCAGTCATCTTCCGGGCGGTTGGGCCGTCCACCCCAGTCGGGCTTGCTGGACGTGAAGCGCACACCGGTTGACGGGCTGCCGTCGAGTCCGATCAGGATTACCTCATCGCCGCGGCGCAAATGCTGCTCGATCAGCGGCGCGACGGCCTGCGCCAGTCGCCGGCAGTGGGCGCGATAGGCCGGCGTGTCATATTGTTCATACACGGCCCACCAACGCCGCGCGCCGGCGAAGGCCAGTTCAGGGCAGGGCAGCTGCAGCAGCTGATAACCCCGGTTGCGCAGCGCCTCCACGACCGGATTGACCACACCCCGATAACGTGCGCCCTCGCAGACCTTGGCGTTCTGGTTCATGAGGCAGTTGGCGACAAGCGCCACCTTGTGTGTCATAGGGATTTACACCTACCGGATCGCGGCATGTCGCCTTGTCTTCCCCGCAGCATCGCGCGCAAAGTATTTCTTGATTCGTGGCCTAGCGCGAGAATACCAGAGACACCGGATGAAGCGATTCGTATTGGTTCTGAGCGTGCTGTTGCCGCTGTCCGCGATGACTGCAACCACGGAGGACGGCCCCATCGCAAAAACGCCGCCGTACCGAATAGTCGATGGACGAGTCGATAACGCGACCTACACAGGCTGGCGTGTATACCATCAAGCCTGCCACGGCTGTCACGGCGTGGACGCAACGGGAACTTCACTTGCACCGAGTCTCGTCGACAAGATGCACGACATGTCGCCCGAAGCGTTCGCCATCAAGGTGGCCACGAGCTACCGAATCGTGCTGGGCTTGGAGGCCGCAACGAGCGATGATCCCGACGCCCGCCGGGAAGCGCTTGTGGCGGCGCTGCAGCGGCGCGAGGATCCCGTGCTGCTGATGCCCGCATGGGACGGCGATCCCAGGGTAAGGCCTCACCTGGGTGATCTATATGCCTATCTTAAGGCGCGCTCGGATGGAAAATTGGGACCCGGCCGGCCGCGCCGGATGGCGAAAGGGCAGTGATTTGCCGTGTGAACGAGCACCCGTTCTTTGCGGCTCAAATGGCCATGGAGTAGATGACTTGGGTGGCATCATCGGGGTCGCGTTTCGCGATCATCCCGATGCCGCGAGCGAAATCATTCATCGCGCGATTGTCGCCGAGTTCGACAGTGTAAAGTTCCCGGATGCCATGTTGCTTCGCCGACGTCATCAGATGCTCCAGGAGTATTTTCGCAAGGGCCGTGTGTTGCCACTCATCCGCCACCGTGATGGCCATCTCGCGGACATCTGCCTTCGTCGAAGGCGCATAGCGACACACCCCTATCTCGATCTCTCCCTGCTCGCCCTGGATCGACGCGACGACGGCCATGGATTGATCTCCGTCCACCTCGCACAATCTCTTGGCTTGCGCGGCCGACAGGCCGTTCGTCGCACCAAAGAAACGATATCGCCTGGCCTCCGGCGACAACCGGCGCACAAACTCCGTTTCCATGGCGGCGTCGGTCGCACGAATCGGCCGTATCGTCACCGGCCGGCCGTTGACGAGTACAACTGTTGCCTCTTTGGACATGCTGGTCTCCGTTGACACACCACTTGAAAAGCAGCGCGGCGACAGCGTGGGCTGCCGCCACGTCGTGAGCATTTGCAATCAGTATTGCACTTGAAGCTTGTTCTCCACTTTCGTCACCCCGGGGGCCGCCCACGCCGCGATCGCGGCGTCGTCCTTTTCCCGCCACGAGTGCACGCTTCCCTGCAAGACCACCGCTGTATCGTCCACCTTGATCTTGATGTCCTTGGCATCGAGCGCAGCATGCCGCTGGAAAGCGCTCTTGATCTTCGCTTCGATGTCGGTGGCTTTGACCGCCGGCCGCACTTCAATGTCGTTGTAGACGCCCTTGACGCCCAACAAGTAACGCACGGCTCCCTCCGCAATGGCCCTTTGGAAGCCATGCAGTACGTGTCCCGAGAGCGTGATCCAACCCTGCTTTACGACCACTTTCACGTCGCTGGATTCCAAAGCGAAGTGCCACTTGAGAGCGTTCGCTGCGGTCGCTGCAATGTCCGTGTCCGACCGCTCGCCCGGCTTGGGAATCTTCACTTCAATGTCATTGGCGATCGCCCGTACGCCGGCAACCTTCTTGGTATCCTCTTCGGCCGACCAGCGGTCGGAAAAGTGCGGCACAGAGCCCTGCAGCGACACGACGCCGTTTTCCACCTTGACGAATATCTCCTTCGCATCGAGGCTCGGATCCCAGCGAAGCTCATTTTCCACATCTAATCGAATGTTTGAATCGGTTTTCATGGCAACTCCTTGACCTCTCATTTCAGCGCAAAGCGCTGTTGGTTGTTCTGTCTTATTATCGATGAGATGCCAGGATCTTCCATCCGTAGTTGCCGAACCCATTTGCGTGAATGCTGACTAAGGATAAACGCGTATGGAAATTCCCGGCTCTTGGGACGACACTATCCGGCGATACTGCGCCTGCGCCGGTAAGGGGACCATGAAAAGCATCGTGCAAATTGCTGCAGCTCTATGCTTGGCGACGGCAAGCATGGCCGGATTCCCCGGCTGCACGACCACCGCAACCGAAGGGCACGCGGCGCCCGACTCTGCGGCGCGCGGCAAGGCGATCTACGAACAGAACTGCGCCGCTTGTCACGGTCAGCTCGCTTCCGGCAATGCGTTTCAGTCGGTCCCGGCGCTGGCGGGGCAGCGCATGGAGTACCTACGCCGGCAAATTGAGCAATTCGCAACCGATCAGCGGCACAGTTCCCGGATGCAATGGGCGTTCAATCGTTTCTCGATGACGGAACCGGAATCGGCGGATGTTGCAACCTTCTTGTCGGGGCTGCCCATGCAACCATTCGCAGACTCTGACATTCGTCATCGCTGGCGAGGTGAGAAGACTTACCTGGAGCATTGCGCGGCCTGTCATGGCGCCGATTCGAGGGGCAGTGCCGATGGTGCGATTCCTTCACTCAGAGACCAACACGACTCCTATCTCGTCGATAGACTCCGGCGATTCGCGTCTGCAAGTCCGGGCGTCTCAGTCGCCGCGCACGCAATGGACGACGCCGACATTGTGACCGTATCGGCCTATCTATCCTCCTTGCAACCATAGGAGCCCGGGCCTACGGCATGAGCACGGCGGCTCCGTCGAAGCTGCCGGCTCGAAGATCGGCGAGTGCTTCATTGGCGCGCTGCAGAGGGTAAGGCGTCGTCTGCGCCGTGATGTGCCAACGCGGCACGGAGCTTAGAAAGTCGATCCCGTCCTGGCGCGTGAGATTGGCGACCGACACGATCTCGCGTTCGTGCCACAAAAGCTGATACTCGAAGGCGGGGATCGCGCTCATGTGAATACCGGCGCAAACCACCCGGCCGCCTTTGCGCACGGCGCGCAGCGCCAGCGGGACCAAATTGCCATCGGGCGCGAAGATGATGGCCGCATCGAGCGCTCGGGGCGGCAATTGCGTGGAGTCCCCGGCCCAGATGGCTCCCAACGATCGCGCGAATTCCTGACTCGAGAAATCCCCCGGCCGGGTCAAGGCATAGATGGATCGCCCTTGCCAGCGGGCAATTTGCGCCAACAGATGGGCCGCCGCCCCGAAACCATACAACCCGATGTGTTGGGCGCTTCCCGCCCGCACCAGAGATCTCCAACCGATCAGTCCCGCACACAGCAAGGGCGCCAACGCGGCGTCGGAGTAGCCTTCCGGCAGCGGGAAGGCATAGCGTGCATTCGCGATGACCGATGTTGCAAAGCCGCCGTCGCGGGTATATCCCGTGAACTGCGGGGCATCACACAGATTTTCGTGCCCGTGGATGCAATAGCTGCACACGCCGCAGGTGTGGGCGAGCCAGGGGATTCCGACGCGGTCGCCGATCTCGAGCCCTGGATCCACGGCATCGCCCATCGCATCGATTCGGCCCACCACTTCGTGACCGGGCACGAGGGGAAGCTTCGGATGGGCCAATTCTCCGTCGACTACATGGAGGTCCGTGCGACACACCCCGCAGGCGCTGACCCTCACGCGAATCTCGCCGGGGCCGGGGCTTCGGTCCGGGAGTTCCATCCAGGCGAGAGAGGTTCTAGGAGATGTCAACACCATGGCATGCATGCAAATGACTCCTTTGGAATGCTGCGACACGGCGCCGCGTAATTTCACAACCTGTCATTGAGGGCGGGATAGAATCCTGCGGACCCCAATCGGAGATATCATGAATTCGGAATCGCAACCCGCCCTGACCAGCGCGGAGCTTCACGCGATCAATGCCTACTGGCGGGCCGCCAACTACCTTGCGGTGGGCATGATTTATCTGCGGGCGAACCCGCTCCTGCGGCAACCGCTCAGCCCCGAGCACATCAAGCGGCGGCTTCTGGGCCACTGGGGTTCGGATCCGGGACAGTCTTTTGTCTGGGTGCATCTTAACCGCCTGATACGAAAGTACGACTTGAACGTGCTCTATGTATCGGGACCCGGCCACGGCGCCCCGGCCACCCTGGCCAACAGCTACTTGGAAGGCTACTACTCGGAAATCTATCCCGAATGCGCTCAGGATGTTTCCGGCATGCTGCGTTTCTTCCGCCAGTTTTCCTTTCCCGGCGGCATCGGCAGCCACTGTACCCCGGAAACCCCCGGTTCGATCCACGAAGGCGGAGAGTTGGGATATAGCCTGTCCCATGCCTATGGGGCCGCTTTCGACAATCCGGACTTGATCGTCGCCTGCGTGGTCGGCGACGGCGAGGCGGAAACGGGACCTCTCGCGACCTCCTGGCATTCCAACAAGTTCCTGAACCCCGTGCGCGACGGGGCGGTTCTGCCGGTGCTGCATCTGAACGGCTACAAGATCGCCAACCCGACCATCCTTGCGCGGATTCCGCGCACTGAACTTGAGCACCTGCTCCTCGGGCTCGGCCACAAGCCCCATTTTGTGGAGGGCAGCGATCCCGATGCCATGCACCAGGCCATGGCGTCGGCGCTGGAGAATTGCGTACGCGAAATTCGCGCAATCCAAGCCGAGGCGCGCCGCACCCAACGCGTCGAGCGGCCCGCGTGGCCGATGATCGTGCTGCGCTCGCCGAAGGGTTGGACCGGAC
This sequence comes from uncultured Gammaproteobacteria bacterium, assembly GCA_963811115.1. GTDB lineage: Bacteria > Pseudomonadota > Gammaproteobacteria > Steroidobacterales > Steroidobacteraceae > Bog-1198. The sequence continues at coordinate 141,784 of CAWEQB010000010.1, read as the reverse complement.
CCAAAACGGTGAACGGCCACAAAGTGGAGGATTTCTGGCGCGCGCACCAAATCCCCATACTTGATCCGGCCACCAGTCCGAAAAGTCTCCGGTTGCTCGAAGACTGGATGCGCAGCTACAAGCCCGAGGAGTTGTTCGATGCGTCAGGAGCTCTGAGGCCGGAGCTTCGGCAGGTGGCGCCCCAGGGATCCCGCCGCATCAGCGCCAATCCCCACGCCAACGGCGGTGTGCTTCGAAAGCCCTTGAACCTGCCGCCTTTTCAGGACTATGCCGTGGCGGTCCCAAGTCCCGGGCGAAGCTATATATCCCCGACGGCCACGCTCGCCAGGTTCCTGGCCGAGGTCATGAGGCGCAACATGGAGTCGTTTCGCGTCTTCGGTCCCGACGAGACGGCATCGAACAAACTCGATGGGATCTACGAGGCGTCGAAGAAGACCTGGGTCGCGGAATTCAAACCGGAGGATGCCGACGGAACGGAAATTGCGGTCGACGGACGGGTCATGGAAATGCTGAGCGAGCATACCCTCGAAGGCTGGTTCGAGGGATATGTACTGACCGGACGCCACGGCTTTCTATCCACGTATGAGTCCTTCGTCCACGTCATAGACTCGATGTTCAATCAGCATGCCAAGTGGCTCGAGAAGTCCAAGAAGGATCTCGACTGGCGGGCGCCGATTTCCTCGATCAATCTGCTGATCACCTCGCTGGTGTGGCGTCAGGATCATAACGGCTTCACACACCAGGACCCGGGGTTCTTGGACGTGGTGACCAACAAGAGTCCGGATGTGGTTAGGATCTACCTGCCGCCCGATGCAAATTGTCTGTTGAGCGTTACTGATCACTGTCTGCGTTCGAAGGACTATTTCAACGTCATCGTCGCGGACAAGCAGCCGCACCTTGCATTTCTCGACATCGATGCGGCTGTCAATCACTGCACCAAGGGTATCGGTATCTGGGAGTGGGCCAGCACCGATGCGGGCGAGGAACCCGATGTAGTCCTGGCCTGCGCCGGCGATATTCCCACCATGGAAGCATTGGCGGCGGTGACGATTTTGAGGAAACACATTCCGACGTTGAAGTTGCGCTTTGTGAATGTGGTCGATTTGTTTCGCCTGATGCCGGCCAGCGAACATCCCCATGGCCTCTCGGACCGGGATTTCGACTCGCTGTTCACGCAGGACAAACCGGTCATCTTCAATTTCCACAGCTATCCTTCTCTCATCCATAAGCTTGCTTATCGACGAACCAACCATGCAAATTTCCACGTTCGCGGCTATAAGGAAAAAGGCAGCATCAATACACCCTTGGAATTGGCGATCCTCAATCAGGTGGATCGCTACAATCTTGCGATCGATGTCATCGACCGTGTACCCGAGCTGCAACGGACTGCGGGACACGTCAAGGATAAATTACGGGATGACATCATCGAGCACCTCGCCTATGCGCACGCGGAAGGCGTCGATAAAGCGGAGATTCAGGACTGGCAGTGGCCCGAGCGGCCTCATTGAGGCGTGGAGGAGATGACGGGCAGTCCTGCGTCTTTCCAAGCCTGAAGGCCTCCGGCCATATGAGCGGAACTGTGAACGCCGGCGGCGACGCGCTTTTCAGCATCGGTCGGCTCGAGCACTTGTATTGCGGTGTCATTCATATGGACGCATTCCTCTGGCAACTGGACCAATGCCAGCTTAAGTTCGGCGCCGTCCGCGAGGTAGTCGTGGTATCCCCGTAGTGAATGCGCATTTCCTCCGATATCGCCTCGCAACAGCGCTCGCTACCCTCTCTCATCATTCGCACACGGGATCGGGTATGGGTGCCCTGAGCAGCGGCGAGCTGACCTCGATTTTGGATTGTGAATTCCGGCCGACCGACCTGTTGCGCAGCGCAGCATTTCCGCACGCGGTGACGGAACTGCAGCTTCTCGAAACAAACCTGGCTTGGGTGGTCCTGACCGGCCGCTACGCCTACAAGATCAAGAAGACGGTCACTTTCAGCTTCGTCGACCAATCCACGCTCGCCCGGCGCAAAGGTCTCTGTGAGGAGGAATTGCGGTTGAATCGACGCTTGGCCGGCGATCTCTATGAGGCGGTGGTGCCGATCACCAAGGATCCAGAGGGCCTGCGGGTCGGCGGGGTCGGTCCCACGGTCGAATATGCCGTAAAAATGCGGCAATTCGAAGCGTCGCAGGAACTTGCCGCGCTTCTCGATCGTGGCACTGTCGATGCGGCGGAAATCCAGGCGTTTGCGTTCCGATTGGCGGTATTCCATCAAAACCTACCGCCGGCCTCGCAGTCACGCGGAGCGCAAGCCACACGCCATCTTCACGATGCCGTACTCGGCACGCTGGGCACACTTCTCTGTCATCTCGATCCCGACGCCCAATCCCCGACCTTGGGTGCCCTGGTCGATTGGATTCATGATTTCCTGCACGACAACCTGCCTGCGCTTCAAGAACGCGAAGGGAAACACATCCGCGAATGCCATGGCGATTTGCATGCCCGGAACATCGTTCGCTGGAACGGGCAATTGGTGCCGTTCGACAGCCTGGAATTCGACCCAGCGTTGCGCTGGATCGACGTGATCAGCGACGTTGCCTTTCTCTACATGGACCTGATCTCGCACGGCCGAAAGGATCTGGCATTTGCATTCCTCAATGCCTACCTGGCCCACGGCGGAGACTACGATGGCGTTCGACTGCTGCGCTTCTACGCCATCTACCGTGCTCTCGTGCGAGCAATGGTCGATGAATTGGCCGCTGAAGGTCAGACGGCCTCGCGCACCGCCCATCTTGCCCGAGGCCGCAAGCGATTGAACACCGCGGCCGACATCCTCCTGGCCCCCAGGCCCGGCTTGATCATCATGCACGGGTTGTCGGGCTCCGGAAAATCCTCGGTCAGCGCCCGACTCGCGGAAGACCTCGGCGCGCTGCTGATCCGCTCGGACATCGAACGCAAACGGCTGCAACGCCGGAGCGGTGCCCGCCAGATCCATACGGCGCAATTCGATCAAAGCACGTATGCGCACCTGCTTGCATGCGCGGAAAGCGGCCTGCAGGGCGGCGTCAACGTGATCATCGACGCGGCCTTTCTCGATGCCCACAACCGAGATCTGTTCAGAACGTGGGCAGAGGCGCACGGCACGCCGTTCGTCGTCGTTTCCTGCCGCGCCGATTTGCCCGTCCTCGAGGCAAGGATCGCCCGCCGTCAACAACTGGGCACGGATCCTTCGGATGCCGACCTCGTGGAATTGCGCCGGCAGACTCAGCTCTACGTTCCCCCCGGCGAGGCGGAAATGCCATGTCTCGTGGAGATCAACACCATGTCGAATGAGGCAACGCCTGGGGCATTTGCACGCATTCGTTCCAAATTGAATATCCGGACGTGAAGGCACGCGTTGCGGTTGCCGATCTGCAGCCGGGTCGAGGACCCTTTTGGAATCGCCCGCTGCCTGATCTCAAGAATGAGCTTGGCGTCACCGAGGGCGGCCTGACCGCGGAGGAGGCAGCGCGACGTCTGGTGACATTCGGGCCGAATCAGGCGGAGGGGCGGCAGGCATACTCCGCGCTGTTGCAGGTATTGGCTCGATTCAGGAGCCCCCTGGTCCTTCTTTTGCTCGCCGCCAGTGCCGTCATGGCGATTACCGGTGATGTCACGGGCTGCTGCATCGTGACCGGCATCATATTGTTGAGCGTCACGCTCGATCTGGTTCAGGAGCGTCAAGCGGGCAAAGCCGTGGATGCGCTTCGCCGCTCGATTGCAGTGAATTCGCAGGCTCTGCGGGACGGACGTCCGACCCAGGTGGCGGTGAACGCCCTGGTGCCGGGCGATGTGATTCAACTGACGGCGGGCGACCTCATCCCCGTCGACGGGCGGGTCTTGGAGGCCAGGGATTTTTTCATCAATCAGGCCGCACTGACCGGGGAACCCTATCCCGTCGAAAAGCGCGCCGGCGAACTCTCTGCGGCGGTGGCGGACTTGAATGAAGCCAACAACGCCGTCTTCGCCGGCGGCTCTGTCATCAGCGGCACGGCGAACATATTGAGCTGCCGCACGGGTGGCGTCACCGAATTCGGCCAGATCGCCTCGACATTGAACCAGGCCCGCCCGCCGACGGCGTTCGACCTCGGCATACGGCGCTTTGGGCTCCTCATCACCCGCCTGACGGCGCTCTTGGTGTTCGCGGTGCTGATCTTCAACTGGTCCTTGCACCGCCCCATTCTGGAATCGATCCTGTTCAGCGTTGCTCTCGCGGTGGGTCTCACGCCCGAGTTGCTGCCGATGATCATCACCGTGACGCTGTCCCGGGGAGCGGTGCGCATGGCCAAGAGACAGGTCATCGTCAAGCAGCTCGAGGCCATTCATAACTTGGGCAGCATGGACGTGCTTTGCACCGACAAGACAGGCACGTTGACGGAAGCGACCATCAAGCTCGCGAGCCACATCGACTGCCATGGAGCTGACAGCGCACACGTTCTGTCGCTCGCGTATCTCAATAGTCACTTCGAGACAGGGCTCAAGAGCCCTCTCGACGATGCCATCCTCGCGCAGGAGGGCGTCGACATCGACGGCTGGCGCAAGATCGACGAGGTACCCTTCGATTTCGAGCGGCGCCGCGTTTCGGTGCTGATCGACAATGGTTCGAGCCGGCTGTTGGTGGTGAAAGGGGCGCCGGAAGACGTGCTGCGCGTTTCCGAACACTGGAGGCCGGCGGAGCGAACCGAGACGCTGGATGGGCCCGCCCGCGCAACGCTGCAGCAGCTTCACGATTCCCTGGCCCAGCAGGGCTTTCGATCGCTCGGCATCGGCTATCGGGAGCTCCCCCGGGAACAGGCGCATGCCTGCATCGATGATGAAACCAGCCTCATATTTGCGGGATTTGCCTCGTTCCTGGATCCACCGAAACAGGGTGCGGGGCGGGCGCTCAAGGCGCTCGAGGATAGCGGCATCACCATCAAGGTGATCACCGGCGATAACGAGCTCGTCACGCGGCACGTGTGCACCGCGGTTGGCCTGCCGGATCTTTCGGTCATGACCGGACAGGAGGTGGCGGAGCTTGATGATCTCGCTCTGGGTGCACGCGCCGAATCGACGTCGCTGTTCTGCCGCATCACGCCCCAGCAGAAGAGTCGCATCATTCGCGCGCTGAAGCTACGAGGTCACACGGTCGGCTATCTGGGAGACGGGATCAATGATGCGCCCTCGCTGTACACCGCAGATGTGGGCATTTCGGTCGATAGCGCCGTCGATGTCGCAAAAAGCGCGGCCCAGGTGGTGTTGCTCAAAGGTGATCTTGACGTTCTGCACGAGGGTGTTCTCGAGGGTCGGCGGACTTTCGGCAATGTGACCAAGTACATCCTCATGGCCACCAGCTCGAATTTCGGCAACATGTTCAGCATGGCCGGCGCCACATTGATCCTGCCGTTCCTGCCCATGCTGCCGGTTCAGATTCTCTTGAACAATCTCTTGTACGATGTCTCCGAGCTGACGTTGCCGTTTGACCGTGTCGATGCGCAAGATTTGGAACAGCCGCACAAATGGGACATGGCGCATATTCTGCAATTCATGTGGATCATCGGGCCGGTGAGTTCGATCTTCGACTTCGTTACCTTCTACTTGATGATTGGACCGTTTAAGGCCGGCGAGGCCGCCTTCCATACCGGTTGGTTCGTTGAGTCCATCGCCTCGCAAGTGCTGGTCATCTTCGTCATTCGCACCAAGGGCAATCCCATCCACAGTCGATGCAGCGTTTGGCTCGTGGTCAGCTCGATCAGCGTGTTGCTGGTCGCCGTGCTGCTGCCCTTCAGTCCGCTCGCGCCCGCACTTGGCTTTGTACCGCTCACGCCCGGCTTCCTCGCCGCCCTTGGCCTCATCGTCGTCGTGTACCTGATATTGATCCAGCTGGTCAAAATGACCTTCATCAGATCCCGGCCGGCGCGTGCGCCGCTCAGATGACGCCGAAGGGGAGAATCTCCGCCGCGCTTCTGGGATGCGCGGCCCGGGCCGCGGCGGGGACGCGACTGCGGAAGGCTGACGGTTTCACCACCAAAATGTCGCAGCTCAGTGCATCGAGCAGCTGTTCCGCCGTATCGCCAATCAGCAGTCGCTTGAAGCCCGTGCGTGAGATGACCCCCATGACGACGATGGCCGATCGGCTCCGCGTGACTGCCTCGCCAATGGCATCGACCGGCGAGCGGGCGATCAAGTGCTGACGCTTGCGGGGGATACGCGTCGAGCGCAAGGCGCGCGTGAATTGCTTGCGCGCAATCCGCGCCGCCAGCTCCTCTAGTTCCTCGAACATGGCCGGCTCGAGGATTTCGGGCGGCGCGTTGACCGGAAATCGGGCGTGGGCGTGCACCGCGTGCAGGCTTCCGCCGAGCACCTTCGACCACCGGGTGGCCGCGCGAAGAATGTCGCGATCGAGCGTTTGCGGCTTATCATGCGCACGAGACGGGTCAACTGCCGCCAAAATGACCGGGCGGCGATAAGGATGAGGGTTCTTTACCAGCAGCACCGGTACCGGACTCATGCGCACCAGCTCCCAGTCGGTGAGTTTGAGCAACCAGGGGAAGCGATGGCGTCCGCCGTGCTGTGAGGCAACGATCAAATCGGCTTTGATGACTCGCGCGCGACGGATAATGGCTTCATATTCCGGAAAATCCCACCCTGCCGAAACTGCGACCTTGATCGTGTGCGCGCGCAGGCGATCGGCAATGGCCTCGAGCTTGCGCAGCGCGCCCTGGCGCGCCTCGATTTCCAGCACCGAGAAAGTTTTCTGTGATCCGACGAGTGGTGCCGGATACATCGACGGCGTCAACACGTGGAAGAGTTCCAGGCTTGCGCCATGCGCACGGGCCAGCTGAGCCGCCTTGAGCACAGCGGGCTGCGTGCGGCTCGTCAGTATCTTGATCGGCACTAAGATTTTACGAATGGCAGACATCGGACTCCCCCTCGAAGCAAACCGTTGATTTCATGCGGCCGATGCCTGTTGCACGATCGCCGCCGGCTTTTTGGCCGCCGCCTGACCCCGCACCAGGAGCACCGGAATGTTCGCGGCACGCACCACCTGCTCGGCGTCGCTGCCCAGGGCGAGCCTGAAAATGCCGCGCCGGCCGTGGGTTCCCATGACGATCAGGTCCGCTTGCCAGTCGGTCGCCTGCTCGAGGATCAAGTCCGCCGCCACCCCGCCGATGGATTCGACCAGCACGCAGTGCGGCTTGATTCCCTGGCGCTGCACCTGGGTCTCAGCAGCATCCAGAATGGCGCGGCCGCCCTTGCGCAGGGCCTCCAACAGATCCTCGCTGTACTGCGCGGGTGCGTAGGTGTAGTCCAATATGAATTCGTTCACGATGTGCATGAGGCACAACTGACTGCCGTGGATTTTCGCGAGCTTGACCGCTTCATTGAGACCTGCCGTCGAGGTTTCGCTGCCATCGACCGGGACTAGAATTTTGCCGTACATGACCGCCGCTCCTGTTGAATGTGTTTGCTCGTCCGATTCAATTAACAACGACTCCGTCTTCCCGCATTATCTTTGGCGCCTTGTCGGGGCCCTGCAGTCGTGACAAGAAATCGGCGGTGCCGCGCATGTCGCGTTCGTCGAAGCTGCGCATGAACAGCACCAATTCCTCATCCACGTTGTGCCGATAACCGGCGGCGAGGTTGTGCATCTGCTTTTCCAGATAGCCATAGTGTTGATGTCGCAGCGTGGGCACGTAGCCCTCCTTGTCGCCGCTGGCATCTGCCCCGTGACAGGACGCGCATTGTTCGTGATAGATGCCGCGGCCCAGATTGACGGCGTCCCCCGCACCCACTTGGTGCTGTGTCGACGGCGGCAGGCGGTTGAGGTAGGCAGCGATGTCGACCCAGTGCTGCGGACCGTCGATCGCCGGCTGAGTCGCGACGCCATGCATGGTGGTGCTGTCGCGCTGCGAACCCGCAAAGTTCGCGAGTTGGCGCACCAAATAGACGAACCGCTGCCCCGCCAATGCGGGGATGAGTTTTGAAGCATCGCCCAGTGCCCTCTCGCCGTGACATCGCCCGCAATATTGGGCAAAGAGCTCCGCGCCCCGCGTCGGGTGTGCGTCCATGGCCAATGCAGCTTGCGTTCGGTGATCCACGCGTTCCTCGGCCGTGGCCGCCAACCCCGGCTGCGCCAGCGCGAGCGCGAGCACGAACGTTGCAATGGGTCCCGGGAACAGTTGGTGTTTCATACCAGGCGGGACATCGCCGGCGTCTCGTTCACCGGCGCCAGGTAGGCATCGAATGACATCGCCACGGCGCGCATCAACAATTGTCCCGCGGGCGTGAGCCAGATTCTCGCCTCGCTCACTTCAACCAACCCGTCATCCTGCAGCGGCTGCAGCCTCTTGAGCTCCGCAGCAAAATATCCTTCGAACAGGATGTCATGGCGGGCCTCCAGGGCCTCGATATCGACCAAACCATGGCACATGATCTGTTGGATCACGTCGCCGCGAATCCAGTCGTCCTGATCCAACCTGACGCCTCGCTGCGAGGGCAGCGCACTTCGGGCGACCGCTGCTTCGTAGTCCGCCAGGACTTTGTGATTCTGAACGTAAAGATTGCCGACCCGGCCGATCGCGCTCACGCCGAAACTCACCAGATCGCGGTGCGCGTGGGTGGTATATCCTTGGAAGCTGCGATGCAGCGTCTGCTGTTGCTTGGCCTGCGCCAGGCTGTCGGATGGAAGCGCGAAATGATCCAATCCGATGTATAGATAACCGGCCGCACACAGCCTTTCGATGGCGAGCTTGAGCAGAGCCAGGCGAGTCGGCGCGTCGGGCAATTCCAGGCGGGAGATTCTTCGCTGCGCCTTGAAGAGTTGCGGCATGTGCGCATAGCCGTACACCGCCAATCGGTCGGGCCGCAGCGCGATGACCTGGTCGAGCGTTCGATTGAATGATTCCATGGTCTGCAGCGGCAATCCATAGATCAAGTCGAAGTTGATGGACTGAAACCCGCAATCGCGTGCGGTTTGATAGACCTGTTGCACCATCTCGACCGGCTGAACCCGGTTGACGGCGATTTGTACCTGCGGAGCGAAATCTTGAACGCCCAAGCTGAGGCGGTTGAAGCCGAGTTCCTTGAGCAGCTGCAAAGTGCCGGGCGCGACGCTGCGCGGATCGATCTCGATGGAATAGTCGCGCTCCATCGCATCGGTCAGCTGAAATTCCTGCGTGAGCCGCTCCATCAGCCGGATCAGGAGGGTTGACGGCAGATAGGTCGGCGTTCCGCCGCCAAAATGCAGCTGTTCCACGAGGCGCCGCCGGTCGAAATGCCGGCCGCGCAGGGAAATTTCCTCGATCAGACGTTCGACATAACGCTCCATGCGGCCAAGGTCGCGTGTGACAATCTTGGTGCATCCGCAGTACAGACACGGGCTGAAGCAAAACGGAATGTGCACATACAGCGACAAGGACCGGAACGCCAGCGCGTCTTCGCTTCGAGTCGCCGCGAACAGGTAATCGTCGGCGTCGATCTCGTCCTTGAATTGCAGCGCCGTGGGATATGAGGTGTAGCGGGGCCCGGCCTGCCCGTAGCGGGTCATCATGTCGACATCGAAACGAATCGCGGTAGAACTGCTCACAGCGTCACTTCAGTGCCCATGGTGCGATCAGCATTGCATCCGTGGGTCATCCCCGACAATAGGTACTTTCGCTTAAAGAACCTCGCGCCGGAGCGGCCCCGGCGCGCCCGGCTCAGCCATGCACATGCGTGTGGAGGCTGAACGGTGCGATCAGGGTCAAGAGGCCAAATACCAAGAGCAAGGAGCCGACCACCAGGTGAAGACGCCGTCCTGCGCCCAAACGCAGGACCTGCGCGCTGGCGAGACCCGCCGCGAGTACCGCCGGCAGGGTGCCGAGGCCGAAGCACAGCATGGTGGCCGCGCCCCTGGCAGGGCTTCCCGCGAGCGCCGCGACGAGCAACATGGAATACACCATCCCGCAGGGCAGCCACCCCCATAACATACCGATCAAGAACGAACCGCGGAGGCGATGCGTCGGTATGTCCCGCGATAGCGGCGCGAGGTGCCGCCACAACCGCCCTCCCAGTTGCTCGAGGCGCGCGAGCGGCCGCCATTTGAACAGCACGCCGATGGCCACGCCGATCAGCACCAGTCCCGCGAGCGAGCGCACCACCCGGGCCAGCGCATCGACGTCGATCAGCGCCTCCGCCATGGCCATCAGGCTTCCAGCCAGCGCGCCGGCGAGCGAATAGCTGGCGAGCCTCCCCATCTGATAGGTGACTGCATGGCCGACGGCCTGCCCTGCCGATGCGCCCAGGCGCCGCGCGCGAAGGCCGAGAGCCCCGGAAAGGCCGCCGCACATGGCGAGGCAATGCACACTGCCGGCAACACCGGCGAAGAAGGCAGCCAACAATGACCAGGAAGCGCCGATGATCATCATGTGATTCATGGCGGCGGCGTCGGTGTCGGTGCCGGTGCTTTCGAACTGTCATCGACCAGAATTTCCCAGGATGCAACCTCGAGTTCTTCGAATTGTCCCGATCGCACAGCCCAGAAGAATCCCCAGAGGGCGATACCCACCAGTACCAAGGTCACCGGAACCAAGACAAATATGATGTTCATGAGGTCGTTCCTCCGAGCAGTGGCGGCGAGGTCAAGGGCGCGCTGAACGACGCCGCCGGCTGCGGCCGTTCGCCGCGCATCAATCGCAGCGAATTCAACACCACCAGAATCGAGCTCAAGGACATGCCGATGGCGGCCATCCAGGGCGGCACCCATCCGAGCGCTGCCAGCGGCATCGCGGTGAGGTTGTAGCCCGCTGCCCACGCCAGGTTTTGTCGAATGATGGTTTTTGCGCGGCGCGCCACATCGAATGCCAGCGGCAGGGAACGCAAGGAGTCCCCCACCAGGATCAGGTCGGCGCTCGCCAGGGCCAAGGCTGAGCCCCGGCTCAGAGCGATCGACACACCCGCTCCGCCCAACACCGGCGCATCATTGATCCCATCGCCCACCATGGCGACAAATTCGCCGCGCGCACTCAGATCCTTCACCCGCTGCAGCTTGTCGTCGGGCGATTGTCGCGCCGAGAACTCGTCGATGCCGCACTGCTGCGCCAGACGGCGCACGGCTGCCGGTGCATCGCCGCTCAAGATCTCGGTGCCGAATCCACGCTGCTGCAGCGCCCGAATGACTGCGGCGCTTTCGGCACGCACCGTGTCGCCGACCGTGAAGCGCGCCATCGCCGTTCGTTCGTCGGCCAGCACGATGGCGCCATCGTCTTCATCCTGCAGGTGCCCGATGAACGCCGGCGTGCCGATGCGATACCGCCGATCCCCGATGCTGCCCTCGATGCCTGCCCCGACGCACACCTTCACATCAGAGGCCGGCGACGGGGTGCCGCTGCCGGCGCCAAATGCCCGGGCTATCGGGTGTTCCGAGGCGGCCTCGAGAGCCGCGGCAATGCGCCGGCATTCCTGTTCCGTCGCCGCGCCCAATGTTTCACAGCGAATCACCGCCAGCTCGCCGCTGGTCAGCGTCCCCGTCTTGTCGAACACCACGCGGCTCACCTTGGAGAGGCTCTCGATGGCATCCTGATGCGTCACCAAGATCCCGCGCCGCGCCAGCGCCGCGTTGGCACTGGCGACCGCGACCAGGGTCGCAAGCGAAAATGCACACGGGCAGGCCACGACCAGGACCGCGAGCGTCGCCGCAAAGGCGCGAGTCGGATCCACGATGAGCCAGAACGCGCAGACCACGACTGCTCCGACCAGCACGCGCGCCAGGAAGCGCGTCGACATCCTGTCGGCCGTGCGCGTGATGTTGGGCCGTTCCGCCTGAGCCCGGCGCAGCAGCGCGACGACATGCTCGAGCACCGTTGCGGATCCCGCGGCGCTCACCCGCAGGCGCACCGGCGCTCCCACATTGAGCGTGCCCGCCATCAGTCGATCGCCGACAGCTCGGTCGATGGGCAGAGGCTCACCGGTCAGCATCGATTCATCGACGCGAGTGCTGCCGTGCGTGACTTCGCCGTCCGCCGGGATCACCTCGCCGCTGCGAATCAGCAAATGATCGCCGGGTTGCAGCTCCGTCACCACGACATCGATCAGTTCCTCTTCAGCGCTCTGAGTGGTGATTCGATGGGCGGTCGCCGGCATGGTGCGGCCCAGGGAATCGGACACACTGTTGCTGCGATGCCGCGCCACCATTTCCACATAGCGGGCGACGGTCAAAAAGAAGATGAACATGGTGACCGAATCGAAGTACACGTCCCCGGCGTGGCGCCAGGTGTTGAGCACGCTGGCGCCGAAGGCGAGCAGGAGCCCCAGGGCCACCGGAACATCCATGGTGATGCTGCGCATGTGCAGCGCCTTGCAAGCACCGACCAGGAAAGGCCAGCCGCCGTACCACATCACAGGAGTGGCAACCAGCATGCTGGCGAGCCGCAGGTAAGCGCGGATATTGGCATCCATGCCCTGCCGTTCACCGGCGTAAAGCGCAACCGCGAACATCATGACCTGCATCATCCCCAATCCCGCGACGGCGAGGCGCCGCAGGAGCGCCTGCCGCTCTTCTCGGGCTTGCGCGTCGATGGTATCGGGCGTCACGACATGCGGTCGGTAGCCCAGGTCCGCAATCACCTGCAGCAGCTGCGAGAACGCGACTTTGCGCTGATCCCATACAAGAGCGGCACGGCCGGTCGCGGTGTTCACGTCGGCGCGCACCACGCCGTCGATCTGCCCAAGCGAGCGGCCGATGAGCCAGCTGCACGCCGCACAGGTCAACCCATCGACGAGCAGTACCACCGAGCGGCCGCTGCGCTCGTCGCGGGTCAGCCTTTGAAGGAGCTGCGGTTCATCATAGTGCAGCCACTCCTTGCTCGAGGGTTGCGGGGTGGGACTGGCGGCGGTGCGAAAATGATAGAATTCCTCGAGCCCCAATTGCGCAATCAGCTGCGCGGCGGCGCGGCAACCCGCGCAGCACATGGGCACATCCTTCCCCTGGATGCGAACCCACAGCACGCGACCCATACCCAAGGGTTGGTCGCAATGGAAACAGCGGCCGGCCTCATCCGACATGAGTCTTACTCCGCCGGCGGTACGATGGAATTGGCGGAGCTGCCGTGCAACACAGGCACCGTCGGATGCGGTGTACGGACTTCCCGCTCCGGGTGCTTCAGGATGAGGACCACGGTGATGATCCCGGCGATCACGGATCCTGCCGGGGGTGCGAGCACCAGCCACACCATCGGATGACGATACCAGGGCTTCGGGACGGCAACTTTCATGCTAGGGCTCCTGGGTGGAACTTAGGGCGAGAAGAAACGTGCACGGCTCCGGGCCTCAAGCCTCGGATCGTCGAGCGCCTGGGCCAGGAATCCAAAGTTGCGGCCGCCATGACCCTCGGCGGCGGGCACTCGAACCCTCACCACCACGGTCTTCACTTCCTCGGGACCGACGAAGAATGCGGGAGCATCGCTGTCGATCACCGCAGCCGGCAGATCGACGGTCGCAAGACGATATTGGTGGCCCCGCTGATCCTTGTTGATGATCCGAATGCTGAACACGTTTTCGATCCTGCCGTCGTCCAATTCGCGATACAGCGTATTGCGGTCCCGAAGCACGTCGAGATCGAACGGCGCCCGATGAGCGATCGCATAGGCAAAACCGGCCAGTAGCAATGCGAGCCCGCAGCCGTACACCAGGATTCTCGGACGCAGTACCCGCGCTGCCCTCCCCTCGATTTCCGCCTGGGTCGAGTAGCGGATCAAGCCGCGCGGCGTGCCGACTTTGTCCATCACGGCATCGCAGGCATCGACGCAGGCCGCACATGCAATGCATTCGTACTGCAGGCCCTGGCGAATATCGATGCCCGTCGGACAAACCTGTACACAGAGCGTGCAATCGATGCAATCGCCGGCGCCGGCGATGCGCGTCTGCCGCGGATGCGAGCCGCGCGGTTCGCCCCGTTTTGTATCGTAGGAGATGATCAGCGTGTTGCGATCGAACATCGCGCTCTGAAATCTCGCGTAGGGGCACATGTATTTGCACACCTGTTCGCGCAGGAATCCGGCGTTTCCGTAGGTCGCGACGCCATAGAAGATCATCCAAAAGAGCTCCCATGCACCCAATTGCGCGCTGAGGACCTGTTGCCCCAGGCCCTCGATCGGCGAGAAGAACCCGACGAACGTGAAGCCGGTGAACGCGGCAAAGCTTACCCAAAGGATTTGTTTGGTGCCCTTGCGAAGGATCTTGGCGACGCCCCACGGCGCCCGATCGAGCTTCATCTGCTGCGAGCGGTTACCCTCCGCGATGCGTTCCATCCAGATGAAGATTTCCGTCCATACGGTCTGAGGACAGGCGTATCCGCACCAGAGGCGACCCGCGAGCGCGGTGAAGAAGAAGAGTGACAGCGCGGCGATGATGAGGAGCCAGGTCAGAAGATAGAAGTCCTGCGGAAACAGCGTCAGTCCGAACAGATAAAACTTGCGCGCCGGCAAGTCGAACAGGATCGCCTGGCGGTGATTCCATTGCACCCAGGGCAAGCCGTAGAAGAGACCGAGCAACACGATCACGGCGACGATCCTGAGGCTCGCGAAGCGTCCGCTTACCTCGCGCGGGTACACCTTGCGCTGCGCGGCATAGGGCGATTGGATCGCATTGGAGACCCCGGTCATGAGCGATCACTGTCGTTCTGGGCGTTGCGGCTGGAACCCAGCATGTAGGCGGTGAGCGTCGATCCGGCAAAGGTGAACAACCAGAAGAAAAAGAATCCGGCAGCGTAGGCCGCCGGACGGCCGGTGATCCACGTGGGCATCGATCCATCCTGGCGCAAGACCAAAGGATCGAGGAAGGCAAAGAATCCTGCCGTCTCGAGACTGGCGGCGAGAAAGGAGGTCCAGAGGGTCACGCTGATGCGTTCCTTGACGCGCGACCAGGGTAACGACTGGGCCTCATCCTCGATCACGGCGGATGATCCTGCTGGACGACCGGTGGCGGCACCGATTCGACGGGTTGCGACAGGCTCAACACATAGGCCGCCAACAGGCGCACCTTGATCTCTCCAAGGCGCTCGAGATGCGCCGGCATTTTGTTGGTGTGGCCGTTGGCGATGCTGTCGCGAATATTGGCGACCGATCCGCCATACAACCATATCTTATCGGTGAGATTGGGCCCTCCAACGAGCGGATTTCCCTTGCCGTCGGCGCCGTGACAGGCGCTGCACATGGTGGAAAAGGTGATCTTGCCGGCGTTCACCGTCTCAGCCGATACCGGCTGCTCCGGTTGACGCCCGCTCAGGGAGAGCACGTAGGCGAGAACCTTCTCGACCCCCTCAGCCCCGAGCACCGGTCCCCAGGCCGGCATCGTTCCGTCGCGGCCCTGAGCAATGGTCTGATACACCGTTGCCTCATTCCCGCCCCACAGCCAGTCCCGGTCGGTGAGATTCGGAAAACCCTTGGCACCGCGCGCATCGGAGCCGTGGCACGTGGCGCAATTGAGCGCGAAGAGGTTCCTCGCGGTCGCCATGGCCGCCGGATGGTGCGACAGAACAATGAGACTCTTGCCGCGAAACGCCGCAAACCGTTGCTCCAGCGACTGACGGGCCGCGAGGTCCTCCGCGGCGTACTGAGAAAGCTGGGTCCAGTGGCCCAGGCCCGCAAACCTTCCCAAGCCCGGGTACCAGGCGAGATAACCCAGACCAAAGGCGATCGACAGCAGGAACAACCATAGCCACCATCGCGGCATGGGGTTGTTGTATTCGGTGAGGTCATCATCCCAGACATGGGTGGTCTGTTGCGGGGAGACCTGGGCGCTGCCGCGCGAGGTCCACCAGATGAGCCAGAGCATCGCAACGATGTTCGCCAGGGCGACGGTTGCAATGAAAATGCCGAGAGCCGGACTCATGGTCCGCTCCGCGGGGTCACCCCATATTGATCTTCGTCCTCGTCATCGTCTTCGTCATGGTCTTCGTCATCCATCAGGGGCAATCGCGCCAACGAGTCGAACAAGGGTTTGCGTCGCGCGCTCCACGCCCATATGGTCATCCGTACGAACAGCATCAACAGGATCAGTGTGACAAGGCCTCGCACCGTACTCATGGCACTGCGTCTCCGTGAAACTTCAGCATCTGCAGGTAAGCGACCAGGGCGTCCATCTCATTGTGTCCGCCGACGTCCGCCGCGGCCGCCGCGATCTCCGCATCCGTGTAGGGCACCCCGATGCGTCGCAGTGCGCGCATTTTCGCAGCGACTTCCTGGCCATCGATGGATGCATTGGCGAGCCAGGTGAAGGCCGGCATATTCGATTCGGGCACCACATCGCGCGGGTTGTTCAAGTGAATGCGATGCCATTGATCCGAATATCTGCCGCCGACGCGCGCGAGATCTGGGCCGGTACGCTTGGAGCCGAATTGAAAGGGATGGTCGTACACCGCCTCGCCGGCGATCGAATAGTGGCCATAGCGTTCGACTTCGGCCTCCAGCGGCCGCACCATTTGGGTGTGGCAGAGATAGCAGCCTTCCCGCACGTACACATCCCGACCGGCCAGGGCCAGGGGTGGATAGGGCTTGATGCCCGGCGAGGGTGTGATCACGGAGGCCTGAAAGCACAGGGGTACGATTTCCACCAGGCCGGCAACGCTGATCACGAGAGCGATCAGCGTGCCCAGGAGCCATGCATTCTTTTCGACGAACTCGTGATTCATGGGTGATCCTTACCTCATCCTGCGGCCGCGGCGGGCAGCGGCTCGACCTGTTTCTCGGGCACCACTGTCTTGATGACGTTGTAGAGCATCAGGAACATGCCGATCAGGAACAGCAACCCACCGCCCAAACGCACCATGTAATAGGGATAGGTCGCCTTCAGGGACTCGACGAATGTGTAGGTCAATGTGCCGTCCGCATTGGTGGCCCGCCACATGAGGCCTTGCATCACCCCCGCGATCCACATGGCCGTGACGTACAAGACCACTCCGATGGTGGCTATCCAGAAATGCACATCGATCAATCGCACGCTCCACATCTCCTTGCGGCCCCACAGTTTTGGAATCAGCGAGTACATCGATCCAATGACCATGAAGGCGACCCAGCCGAGGGCACCGGAGTGAACATGTCCGATGGTCCAATCGGTGTTGTGCGACAAGGCATTGACGGTCTTGATGGACATCAGCGGTCCCTCGAACGTCGACATGCCATAGAAGGAGAGCGACACGATCAGAAACTTCAAGATGGGATCGGTGCGCAATTTGTGCCATGCACCCGAGAGAGTCATGATGCCGTTGATCATGCCGCCCCAGGAAGGCGCGAGCAGGATGATCGAGAAGACCATGCCGAGCGACTGCACCCAATCGGGCAGGGACGTGTAATGCAGGTGATGCGGACCCGCCCACATGTAGATCGATATCAATGCCCAGAAATGCACGATCGACAGGCGGTAGGAGTAGATGGGTCGCCCCGCCTGCTTGGGAACGAAGTAGTACATCATGCCCAAAAAGGCGGCCGTCAAGAAAAAACCGACGGCATTGTGGCCGTACCACCACTGCACCATGGCATCGACCACACCGGAGTAGATGACGTAAGACTTGGTCAGCGATACCGGGATCGCCAAATTGTTGATGATATGCAGCACGGCGATGGTGATGATGTAGGCCGCGAAGAACCAGTTGGCGACATAGATGTGCTTGATCTTGCGCCTGGCCAGCGTTCCGAAGAACACGATGCCATAGGCCACCCACACCACTGCAATCAAGAGATCAATGGGCCATTCGAGCTCTGCATACTCCTTGCTCTGGGTGATGCCGAGCGGCAGCGTGATGGCAGCCAGCACGATCACGAGCTGCCAGCCCCAGAAGGTAAAGCTGGCCAGCTTGTCCGAAAACAGACGGACCTGGGAGGTGCGTTGCACAATGTAGTAGGAACTTGCAAACAGGGCCGACCCGCCGAAGGCGAAGATCACCGCGTTGGTATGCAAAGGCCGCAGGCGACCGTAGCTCAAATACGGCAAATTGAAGTTGAGTCCGGGCCAGATGAGTTCGGCGGCGATCAGCACCCCCACAGCCATGCCGACGATGCCCCAGATGATGGTCATCATGGCGAACCGGCGCACGACGATGTCATTGTAGTTCACGACGGCCGCTTTGGCCGTTAAAGGCGCGCTTTGCATCTTCATACCTCGGTGCGTACGACTCGGGGTGAATCGTAGTGAGACTCAAGGGACGCTTATATCAGGAAGGGTCGCGGTGAACTAGGTATTGTCCGCTAGGAGTCGCAGGCCCCCTCCCACCCTCCGGGGCGCCCGGCATCCTCGGCGGTTACGCTCCCGCGATGTCGTTGCGGAAGTGCAGGCGTTTGAGCTTCTCCAGCTGGCGCCTGGCGTTGTCGTAGGCCGAACGCAGTGCATTCGTCTCTCCGTGGGCTTCACCGGACAGGTGGGCGCTTTCGGCGTGAATTTGCGCCCCCGGCACGCTCATGTGAATTTTGACCCGATAGGATCCCGGTTTCCCGGTCCCGCTCGCATTGCCTTCGAACACGATGTGGCACGCCGTGATGCGGCTATTCAGGCGCTGCAACCGGTCACCGATATCGCGGGCGGAGGACTCGAGGGCGCCTGATCTAGGCAGGTGGTGGAACGACAAGGTTACCGGAGTGGTCATGGCGGGCATCCAGATTGAAATCGTGGAGGCAGTATCTGCGCTCGCGCGAATTATTTGGAATACGGGAATACCCGTGCGCCGTTGCGGCTGCGTTACGATTCCGTCGAGAGGCTCATTTGGAGTTTGACCAGATGCGCCACGGAGCGCGCGCCCATTTTCTCCATGACTTTGGCGCGGTGAATCTCCACGGTACGTTCACTCAATCCCAGATCGATGGCGATGACCTTGTTGGCCGCGCCATCCACCACCAGTTCCATCACCTGTTTTTCGCGCGGCGTGAGCGATTCGAAGCGATGCAGTACATCGGCGCGGCGCGCCAAGGTGCTCCGATTCTCTTTGTCCTGCTCCAAGGCATGGTTGATCCTGTCGAGCAGGTCCTGATCGCGGAACGGCTTTTGCACAAATTCAAAAGCCCCTTCCTTCATCGCCTGCACCGCCATCGGGACGTCCCCGTGGCCGGTAATGAAGATTACCGGCAACATCGAGCCGGTTCGGTTCAAGTGCTGCTGCAACTCGAGGCCGCTCATGCCGGGCATGCGGATGTCGAGAACCAGGCACCCGGCAGTGTCGGGCTGGAATTTTTCTAGAAACTCTTTGGGACTGGCGAATGCGGCGGTCTTATAGCCCACGGTATTCAAAAGCAGGCTCAACGCGCGGCGCATGCCATCGTCGTCATCCACCACATAGACGGTCGCCCCACTCCTTGCTTCATCGACCTTAGGCATGGCTGCACTTCCTCAAGACGGCACAATCGGCAAACGAAACCAGAAGCGGCTACCGCTGGGCGTGGCCTTGTCAAAGCCAATCGTCCCCTCGTGCGCTTCAATGCTGGCGCGGCTCGATGCCAGCCCCAGACCGGTTCCACCCACCTTTGTCGTGAAAAACGGTCGAAACACCTTGTCGCTGACGTCCGATTGTACCCCGGCCCCGGAATCCGTAATGCTGGTTTCGACGGCGTACCGATCTGCCCGAACCGCGATGAGGACGTGCGAACCTTGATTGTTCCTGCTGGCTTCGAGTGCGTTTTGCACCAACGAGAAGAGCACCAGCTGAATTCTCAAGCGATCCACACTGACTTCGGGTAAGGGAGATTGAACCTCGACTTGCAGGGAAATATCCGCCGCGCGGGCCAACGTTTGCAAAGCCGGCACCAGTTCTCCCACCAGGTCACGCATTTGGCATCGGGTGCGTTTCGGCTCGGCATGATCGAACAAGCGGCGAATCCGGCGAATGCCTTCCCCGGCGTTCAGCGCCTCGGAATTGATCTGCTGAAACACGTCGCGTGCGCGGGAAACCATGGGTTCGGACCGGTTCAGAAGCCGGTCGCCGGCCTGGCTGAACGTGGCGATGGCCCCAAGGGGTTGATTGAGCTCGTGCGCGATGCCGCTGGCCATTTCAGCCAGCGCCGCGATGCGCGAAAGCTGCATGAGCCGGTTGAGAATGGCTTCTGACCCGGCCCCGTCACCTTTGAAATCGTCCAAATGTCACCCAGTCAAGGTGTTACACAGTGTGGAATTATGCTACGAGTCGCGTCCTTGAACCCCTGTGGAGTTTGCCCGAGTCGGGGGTGCTCTTCACTGGTGGGTTGCCGCAGTCAACTGCGCCTTGCCCCTACCCTAAAAGGCTGGGATGAGCCGCGTCCCGGCTCGTGGTAGGCTTACCCGCCCACCGCTTGGTCGGACCACTGTCCTTTAGAAGTGCGCGCCATCATGGACAAGATCGCCTCCATCTCGCACCACCTGCTGCAATCCTCGCCGGATGCGCTCATCGTCGTTGATGTCGAGGGGATCATCCTCTTTGCGAACGCAACGTCGCGCGCGCTTTTCGGCTATTCCCAGGAGCAACTGGTGGGGCAGTCCATCGAAATGCTGGTTCCGGAGCGTTTTCGCATTCGTCACGGGGCGCATGTAGGGGCGTTTCTGCGTGAACCGACGGCACGGGAAATGGGGGCGCGCATCATCGATCTGTTCGCTCGACGTGCGGACGGCAGCGAATTTCCCGCCGGCATCCGTTTGGCGCCCATCTATGATGGAGACAATACCTTCGTGGCCGCAGCCATCCGGGACATGACGGAACGGCGCGCGATCAACGACGCGCTGGTGGCTGCACGAGAGGAAGCCGATCGCGCCAATATGGCCAAAACCCGCTTTCTGGCGGCCGCAAGCCATGACCTGCGCCAGCCGCTGCAAACCATTCGCCTGCTCAATGCCTCGCTGCTCACCATCACGGCGGAGAGCTCCGATCTTCACGACCTGCTGCGGCACCAGGAGTCGGCCATCGACAGCGCCAGCCGGATGCTCAATTCCCTGCTCGATCTCACCCGGCTCGAGTCGGGCGCCATCGAACCGCATCTGTCCGACGTGAGCCTCTCCTCCATCTATGCCGATTTGCATCGCGAATATGAACCCGTGGCACTCGCCAAGGGCATACGCCTGGAATTTCCCCGGACGTCCAGGACTCTGACCAGCGATCGAATTCTGTTCGCTCAGCTGCTGCAGAACATACTCGGCAATGCCCTCAAGTACACCGAGAAAGGTTTCGTCAGGGTGTCCGAAACGCTCGATTCGGACGGCCTGCTTCTCTGCGTCGAGGACTCCGGCAGCGGAATTCCCGATGACAAGCTCGAGCGTGTTTTCGACGAGTACTACCAGGTCGACCACTCCGGCACGCAGCGATCCGGCGTCGGGTTGGGACTCGCCATCGTGCGTGAGGTTTCGCGCCTCCTCGGCTATTCGGTAGCGATCACCTCGGACTTCGGCCGCGGCACCCATGTACGCGTAGGCATACCGATGCAGTACCTCGGTTCGGACGCGCCCGCTGCCGAACATCCACGGCCCGAGGCCGCCCGCGCACCCCACGGTACCACGTGCCGCGTGGTGCTGCTGGAGGACAACGATGCCGTCCGAGCAGCGACGGAGCTGTTTTTGACCCTGGAGGGTTATGAGATTCACGGTGCCGCGAGCGTCGCCGACGCCGAAGACCTGCTGGCCAAGCTTCAGCCGGGGGACTTGTTGATCTCGGACTATCATTTGAATGGTTCACTGACCGGTCTGGAGGTGTTGCAGCAGGTGCGCGCGCAACATCAGCGGCAGGTTCCCGCGATTCTCCTGAGCGGGGATTTACAGTCGATGATGCGAGTCGTGAAGTCCTCGATTCCACACTGCCGCTTCCTGAGCAAGCCGGTTGACACCGCTGCGCTGCTGGCTGCGATTGCCGAACTCGGCGGCGGTTAGAGCTCGCTACGGCGAGGGCCGGCGCTTCGGCCGGTCCCCCCGTGACTTGCCTCCGTTCGTGCTGCCGCCGACCAATGCATAGATCGGGCAAATGCCAATCAATCCGCTCAGCAGAAAGCCCACCGCAAAGAACATCAGCCACGCATGATGGGCCGGCATCAGGAAGTACTGCCATCCGGCGGCCATGCCGATGATGATGCGAACCAATTGGTCATAGGGACCTAGATTGCCGTCCATATGGAGTCCTCCGCTGCCCGCACCGTAGTCTGCTGCCTCGGGAAGGGCCATCCGGGAAAGGCACTAGCTCAAGTTGAATGTACCTATACCTGTCGCGGGTCAGGCATGGGAAATTGCCGCCATGGCTGCTCACAATTTGACGACACTATTCGACGGCGTGCTGGCACAACGCGGCTATGCGCTGAATAAAATGTGCTACTCGTTCAATCATGCGGAAAATCGCAGTGCGTTCCTGCAGGATGAGGCCGCCTATTGCGCGAAGTTCGGTCTTTCGGAAGCCCAGCGCCTTGCCGTCAAACGGCGCAATGTGCTCGATATGCTGCAGGCGGGCGGCAATATTTATTACCTGGCCAAGCTCGCGGGCATCTTTGGCTTGAACGTGCAGGACATCGGCGCGCAGCAAACCGGTATGAGCGTCGAGGCGTTCAAGTCCGCACTCGTGTCCGCCGGGAGATAGATCATGGCTCGCATCACCGGCGCAATTACCACATCCCACGTGCCGGCGATCGGCGGTGCCATTGCCCGCGGCCTTCAACAAGAGCCTTATTGGAAACCATTTTTTGATGGATTTCATGAGGTGCATCGCTGGCTGGAAAGGATGCGCCCGGATGTCGTCGTTGTCTTCTACAACGATCATGGGTTGAATTTTTTCCTGGACAAGATGCCGACGTTTGCGATCGGCGCAGCCGACCAATATCGCTATGCCGACGAGGGTTGGGGGATTCCGGCGATGTTTCCGCCGTTTCCGGGACACACGCCGCTTTCCTGGCATCTGATAGAGTCCCTGGTGCACGATGAATTCGACATCACCACCTGCCAAGAGATGCTCGTCGATCATGCCTTCGTCGTACCGATGGCGCTCCTATGGCCCGGCGCAACGGCATGGCCGCTCAAGGCCGTGCCCATTGCCATCAATACCGTACAACATCCGCTGCCCTCCGCCGCGCGCTGCTTCAAGCTCGGTCAGGCCGTAGGACGCGCGATCGAAACCTTTCCGGAGGACCTCAAGGTGGTCATCTTGGGAACGGGCGGTTTATCCCACCAACTCGAGGGTCCGCGCGCCGGATTCATCAACAAGGAATTCGATTTGATGTGCATGGACAAGCTGGTTGGCGACCCGCTCGCCTTGACGCGCTACTCCAATGCAGAGCTCGTCGAACTCGCCGGCTCCCAGGGAGTGGAATTCCTCATGTGGCTCGCGGCTCGCGGGGCTTTGACGGGCCACGTGTCGCGCGTGCATAGTAACTATCATATTCCGATATCCAATACCGCCGCGGGACTCATGGTCATGGAGAATCAAAGTGTTCTCGCGCCAAGGCGGCGCGATGCCGAACTTGCGGGGGTCTGACGCCTCCGTCGACTCACCACAGTATCCCGCCCAATGGGTACGTGTCGGAACGACGCGCGACAACGCGACCTATCGAATTCGGCCAATCTGCGCCGGGGATGCACTGCGCGAACGCGCATTCATCATGGCGTTGAGCCCGGAGTCAAGATACGCGCGCATGATGTACGGAATGGCGGAGCCTCCGCCCGATCTTGTGGACCGCTTCGTGCACGTCGATTACCACCACACCATGGCGTTCGTCGCGCTGGTCGGTCAGGGCGATGAGGAGCGCATGATCGGGGTTGCGCGCTACGCTGCGAATGGCGACAAGGGCTATGAATTCGCCATCGCAGTCGCGGATGCCTGGCAGGGGCGAGGAATCGCCGCGACTCTGTCGCAGTTGTTGTTCGACTACGCCCGCATGAAGGGAATCCGCGCGCTGCATGCCAATATTCTGGCGAGCAACCATCGCATGATCCAATTCGCCCGTTGGCTCGGCATGTCCATTCGTGTCTCGCCCGACGACGGAACGCTCCTCAAAGCATCCAAAGACCTGTAAATCCCCGCCTCGTCCTCCATGCGTGGTGGCCGGCTCCCTTTACGCGGTAGTCCGTATAGTCGAGACAGTGGCCTTGCATGACAATGAACGCGAGGTTATGCGAAGGAGATCGGGATGAATGGAATCAAGCGTATCTTGGTGATCGTTGATCCATCCGCCAAGGGCAGCCAATCCGCCGTCGACAAGGCGATTCGATTGGCTCAAGCTCTGGGAGCTTCCCTCGAATTGCTGATTTGCGAGGTCGCATCGTCGGTCGAAGACCGCGGGGTTCATCCGCCGCGCAACGCGCCCCCATCGAACGTCGAGCTGCTCGAAATGCTCGACCACCTGGCACGCCCCGCGTGCGCCTCAGGCGTCGGCGTGAAAACATGCCTCATCCAAGGCAAATCTCTGCACGATTCGCTGCTCCACTATATTCGTGGCGCAAATGCCGACCTGGTGGTCAAGGACACGCACCATCACTCATTTGCGAGGCGCACTTTCCTGAGAAACTCGGACTGGTACCTCGCCCGCGGGTGTCCGGTCCCTCTGCTATTGACCAAAGCCAGGACCTGGAGCACTACGCCCATCGTCATGGCGGCGGTCGATCCAACCCATGTGAACGGCAGAGCACTCCGGTTGGACCGTCATGTTCTGTATTGTGCCGCATCGCTCGCCGGACAACTGGGTGGCGATTTGCACGTGATTCACTCGTTCGTCCCGACGGCCTTTGCCAACGCCGTGGTGTCTGGCAAGCTGAGCATGAGCAATGACTACTCCGAAGCCCTGCAAGTGGAGCACTCATACCGATTTGCCCAGATCGAACGCCTGGTAAGACCCTATGGAGTGCCACGCGAACATCTTCACCTCGAGATCGGTCCCCCGGAGGACTGCTTGATGAACATCGTGAGGGAGTACGATGCCGACGTGATGGTGATGGGTGCCTCGTCACACGGACGCTGGCACCGCACTCTGATCGGCAGCACCGGGGCAACTGTCCTGGAGAGTTTGCCCTGCGACTTTCTGATCGTTCGCCCGTCCGACGAGACTCAGGGTGTGCCGTTGTGAAGCCGAAAGCCACGATGCAAGCGCGCTGAATAGCGCCCATAATGCGCGAAACGGGCATCCGGCCCTATGGAGCGTCATATGACAGACGGTAACTATTCGCGGCGGCGGCTATTGCAGCAAAGCCTGATCGCAGCGACCTTCATTCCGGCCATGGGATTGCGCTCGGCCACTTCCTTGGCCGCACCCCCACCGGCGCTGACTCCCGACGATCCTGCCGCCATTGCGCTGGCTTACACCGAAAAGGCGAGTTCGGTCGACGCGAAACTGAATCCAACATTCAAGCCCGACCAAAACTGCGCGAACTGTGTGCAATTCCAGGGCAAGGCCAGCGACACTCGTGGCGCTTGCAATTTATTCCCGGGCAAGAGCGTTGCGGCAGCGGGTTGGTGCAAGGTTTGGGCGAAGCGGCCGGGCTAGCCCCGGCCATATTGGTGGCTAGCCCCTCTCCCGGTCATATCGATTCAAGATAAGCCACGACCGCCTGCATCTGATCCTTCGTCAGGTCTTTGATGACGCCGTGCATGACCGGTGCCGTGCGCAGGACGCTTTGAATCACCAGCAGCTGCTTGAGCAAGTAAGGTGCATGTTGGCCTGCCAGGCGCGGGAAGAATGCCTGGCCCTCGGCATGAGCGCCATGACACGATGCGCAGGGCGGGATTTGCCGCGCGGGCACCCCTTCCTCGAATAGGTGTTTGCCCTGTGCAATCAGCGCGGCATTGCCTGGCCTGCCGGGCGCAGCCGGCTGGGCGGCAAAATAGGCGGCCAGTCCGCTGATCATCGAATCACTCAGCTGGGCTGCCATGCCCCACATGTAGGCTTGGGCGTCCGGGTCGGCGCGCGATTGGTCCTTGAATGCCTTCAATTGCAACTCGATGTAGGCTGCCTGCTGCGCCGCCAGGTTCGGGAAGGTCGGCGAGACGCTGCGGCCGTTCACGCCGTGGCAGGTGCCGCAGGTTTCCACCGTCTTGCGCACCGCGGCCTTCTGTGCATCACCCGCAACATCGGCGGTGGTATCCGCGCCGCGAGCGATGCCGAAGCCCATTGACACGGCCGTGGCGATCGCGAGAACACCAATTGACTTCATCATCTTCCGCTCCCTAGGTTCGATCTAGAAATTCAGCCATACCAACAGGTACATGGTGTTGTTATCGCTGGCGTTGCGGCCGCTGCCGTCGTAGTTCGTCGACAGACCGTTGAACTTGCTGTAGCCCACGTACTGAGCCTGCAATTTGGTGTTGAGCCACGGCAGATAATTCACTTCCAGAACATAGCCTCGAGTATCGGGACTGCTATTCGCGCTGCCGACGAGCGGTGACGGGCTGTATAGCACCGTATCGGTACTTCCCGTGGTGCTGAAGTATCCGATCGTGCCCCCGATCTTTCGCTGGTAGTAGTATTCACCGGTCAGTTTGAGCGTCTTGAGATTGTTCCCGGTATTGGCTGCCAACCCAGCCAGGACGCTGGCATCGAGGGTTTGGTGCTCGTTGATGTAGGTCCCGAGGAATGTCGCCAAATGCTCCTCGCCGATGAATTGGTACTGGACGTCGAAACCCGTATCCCTGAATTTGTCGGTCGCCCCCGCCAGGGCGTTGCCGTTTCCCGGGTGCACATTCGCAGTCAATCCGAGGGCGCCTACCGACAGGGAATTGCGGTCCCAGCGTGTCTCGTAAGCCAACCGCCAATAAGGCGCCGATCCGCGCACCACGTTCGTTTGCGTGCTGTCCAGCGGATGTGCGCCCCCGGGAATGGCCGAGGTGTAAATGCTGAGCTCCGCGTAAAAATGATCGTCGAACCACACATACGCGCCAAGACCGCCCACGGACTGGCCGAATCCGCCCGCCCCGCTGTCGACCTTCGCCGACGTGGAGTTCCCGGGCGCCGAACCGCTGGCAGCGTAGGGGAAACCCCAGGCCGCGGTTGTGTTCCAGACATCCTGCACGGTGGGGTTGTTATTCAGCGTAACCCCCACGAGCACGTCGTGGTTGTTGTCGTTCGAGCCGCCGAACGTCAAATGGTGCGCGTAGCGAAAATCCGCATTGTCGAATCCGAAATGATCCTCGTTTCCATCGTAGGTAATTTGCACGAACGCACCGAGGCCGTCGGCGATCTTGCCCGCGTAGAAAAAGCTCACCTGTTGCGGAAATGACATGTCTCCGTCCTTGGCGAGCGCACCACTCACCGCGCTGTCCGGCAACGCAGTCTTCGTGTGAGTGTAGGAAATCTGCGCCATGAAGCTGATGGGCGGCAGGGAGTTGAGCGCCAGGGTCTGGCCACCCGACGTATCGATCCCGGTGACCTGCTTGATGTTGTCGAGGACATAGCCATTCAGCTTGAACTCTCGGCCGAACGGAGTCAGTTCCGGAAATACGGTGTGACACGCAGCGCACGCCATGCCGGTCTGCCGCGCAAAACTGGGCACGGCCCGGCTGGGCGCCGCCATGGCCACGAACAATGCAACTGCCAGCCATTGAAGGAGCAGCCTGGAAATCCATCTATGTTCCGTGCGAGTCATCGGTCGGTCTCCGTGCTTGTGTCTTGGGACAGGCGCTCTTGTTCCTTTGTGTCGGAGACCATACGCGCCGGAGAGACCCTTACGAATAAGGACTTCTACGTAAAGGTTCCGGGATTGGTCCCGACGCAGTCGCGGTAAATGCCTATCGACACCTGCATGGACGCATTGCACGATGCCGCCAGGCACCTGCGGCGCGAGACCAACACTTGAGAGACTTGCTCGACATCATGTGGCAGAGGCACACGTGCCGCGCTGCATACAATCCCGCGATGACGATTCGCGAACAGGACTTGCAGCGCATTCTCGATGCCGCCCGCTGGGCCCCCACGGCCCACAATCTGCAGAATTTCGAAATCATCGTGGTCGATGACAAGCAGCGCCTGGAAGCCATCGGCGCGGTCGAGATGCCGCCGGCTGACACGTTCGTGCGCGAGACCTACCATGCTCTGTCAATGTCGGACGCCGAGTTGTTGCGCAGACGGACCGGCCTGCTCGCCAGCATGCTTCCCGAATCATGGCAGGAGCCGGAGGCGGTCAGGGACGATGCAAGCGCGCCGCCCCACACCTTCGTCGGGCGCTCGATCCAACAATGCCCGACGCTGTTGATCGTCGTTCACGACGCCCGGTCCGCAGCCGCCACGCCCCTGCGGGCGGCCGAAAACCTGATGAGTCTGGGATGCGTCATGCAGAACATGTGGCTGATGACCGAGGGGCTCGGAATCAGCATGCAAGTGCTCAGCGGTCTTGGAGAATCGATCGATGAGAATCGGGTGCGTACCCTGCTGGAAATCCCGCAGCACCTGACGATCGCTTTCGCGGTGCGCCTCGGTTATCCGATCGACGATTCGGAGAGCTACTTGCGGATGAGGCGTAAGATTCAGGACTTCACACACCGCAATCGCTACGGAGCGCGTGACTGAGCGACACGCAGGGGGCTTAACGGGACGCTCAGGGGTCCCAAGGTAACTGCCGGAGGCTCAGGGGTCCTGAGGCAACCGCAGGATCAGGTTTCGAGGAACAATTTGTGAAGGCGCTTCGATTCGTCGTGAGCGAGGCTTTCCAGGAGCTGCGTGAGCGGCTCCGGCCTTCCGAAGGCGTACCCGTGGTCGCCTCGCGCTCTCAGAGCGCCGTCAAGCAGGCAAATTCCGGTGAGGTCGCCGACCAGTCCATTCGCAAGCGCGATATACGATGTGAAGATCGGATTTGCCGGCCGTGCCGCTCGAGTCGGCCGGCATTGGTGCATCGCGTCATTACGATTGGTCTCCACAAAACCGTATCGGCAGCGGTTGAATTAACTGGACCTGAGCTTCGTAATTTGCCCTGTTCGTGGCACAGTCGCACGGACGAACAAAAAGAACAGGGGATGCGGTGCCAATCTCAGACGGTTATCGGTCAGTGCCCGTTTCGATCGAGGTCCGGTCGATTGACTATGTGCCCGATGCGGAGCGGCATGGCGGACTCGCGAGTCAGTTCACACTGTGGCTTGCCGCCAATCTGCAAATCACCGCGATCGTCACCGGTGCCCTTGCCGTGGTATTCGGCGGCGATGTGTTTTGGTCGCTGGTGGCACTCCTGTTGGGTCAGTTGATCGGCGGAGCCGTCATGGCCCTCCATGCGGCACAGGGCCCGCAGCTCGGTCTACCCCAAATGATCTCTTGCCGCGTCCAGTTCGGCATCTATGGCGCAGTCATACCCATCGTGGCGGTGTGCCTGATGTACATCGGCTTTTCCGCCAGCGGCTGCGTGTTGGCCGGGCAGGCAGTGGGTCAACTGCTGCATGTCGACGATGGCTTCGGCATCGTGATTTTCGCTGGCTTCATCGTCGTGGTGACACTGCTGGGGTACCGGTTCATTCACCTTCTCGGGCGGGTTGCGAGCATCATCGGCGTAGCTGCATTCGTCTACATGTTCAGCAAACTGTTTGCGTCCCACGATATCGCCGCCTTGCTGGCCGAGCGGCATTTTTCATTGAGCAAGTTCTTGCTGGCGATGTCCTTGTCGGCGTCCTGGCAGATCGCTTACGGTCCATACGTTGCGGACTATTCCCGCTACCTGCCGAGAGACACGTCGGTGGCGCGAGTTTTCACGGCCGTGGGCCTCGGATCAGTCATTGGTTCGCAGATCTCCATGACTTTCGGGGTTCTCGCCGCGGCGCTCGCGGGGGAGCAATTCGAGCATCATGAGGTGGCCTACATCGTGAGCCTCGGATCCACGGGCGCTGTTGCCGCCCTGCTCTATTTCAGCATCGCATTCGGAAAGGTCACGGTGACGTCGCTGAACGCCTACGGCAGCTTCATGTCGATGGCGACGATTGTAAGCGGCTTTCGACGCAACTTTCGAGTCTCGGTATGGCACCGGTTGTTCTACATTGCCTCGATGGTCGGCATCTCGGCATTGCTCGCGCTGACCGGGCGTCACTCCTTTCTGAAGGCGTTCGAGTCCTTCATCCTGTGTTTGCTCGCGGTTTTCACGCCATGGAGCGCGATCAATCTGATCGACTACTATTGTTTCACCCGGTCGCGTTACGATGTGCCGGCGTTATCCGATCCCGGTGGTCGCTATGGCGGATGGAATACGACCGGCATCGCGATCTACCTGATCGGCATCCTGGTTCAGGTTCCCTTTCTTTCCACAGCGTTCTACACCGGCCCACTGGTCGAGCCGCTCGGCGGGGTGGATATCTCTTGGATTGTGGGCTTGCTCGTGCCTGGCGCGCTCTACTACTCATTTGGGCGCGCGTCGAGGCGCCGCGCGCCGCCACAGCTCATCCTGCCCACCTGACGCCTCGGCGACCTAAGGTGTCGCAACCGCATTGAGCCTACCGGATCACATTCCACGAGCAGGTGATGGTTCCGCTCGTCCCCGGCAATCTGGCGTAAGCGTTCGGGACGGCCGTCGCGGGATCCACCACCATTGTCTGGGTGGACCTTATAACGGTTGCATCGGGCATGGTGAGAATGAGGGGATTGAGATATTCAGCCCACGGACCCGGAGGCGTCATCGAGGACTTTTGCAGGACGCCGTCAATGAATTTCTGCTGCGGCAATTCGGTCATCGAACCACTGATGGACGTATTGGTCTCGTGAAACAACAGCGCGCCATCCCCGGCACGAATAATGGCGATATAGCTTACCGGGGCGCTGCCGGCCATGGTCCACGCCCTGACCAGTATCGTGGTGTCACTACCGGCGGTCGTAACCTGCACGGATCGCCCGCTCCCATGGACGGTCCACTGCATCGGGTACAGCAGACCGTGGTTCCCATCGTCGGCGGCCCTGTGACCTCCCACCGCTGCACCTCGACATCACGATATCCCGGTCCAGCGAGGTCGATGACGCATTGCCCACCGTTCGCGGGAGCCGCCTGGACCTGGGGGGGGCACGAATCCAAGCGCGCCGGTGAGCGACACGCTATTGGCCGAAGAGCCGCCGCACACCTCGCCCCGGATTGTGTCCCGGCATATATGAAGTTTTGACTTCCGCAGGTCGCGCGACATTGATCGTTGGTCTGCCGCATGGACCAGGTGACCTGGCCCGAGAGATCGTGTCCCGCGAGACTTGGCAGCGGTGAGTAAATATTCAAGGCAGGCCCCGCGTCTACGAAGCAAGCAAAGGCGCCATTCGGTCGCGGGGCGAACGGCAGCGGTCTCGGGGCAATATAGGTATTTCTCGGCACCGGGGGCGGTGTCTGAGAGAGGACGCTGCCTGCGGTGAGTGCGCCCATGATCGCGAGCGCCGTTAGCAATAACCTTGCCATGATTTTCCGTCCTTGTGGCGTTGAATGGGGTATTGGCTTCTGTCTGACGTATGTTTTATGAGTCGTGCGCGGACACGGAGCGGTTCAATTGTAGTTGCAGCGGCACGCGGTTGCGAATATCACCCAACGCTGTGGTTTCTCCTTATAGACCCGCGCACCCATCCAGACCGAAGGTGCCTCCATGCATTCACACAGCCATGCCGAATCCCGTGCCGAAAGCGGCACAACGCCTTCGTCCACCTCCGTCGACCCGGTGTGCCTTATGACCGTGGGGAAAGACGCTGACAAGTCCATCGACTACCACGGCACCCAGATTTACTTTTGCAGTAACGCGTGCCGAGAGAGTTTCGAAGCAGATCCGCCGAAGTATCTGAAATCCCTGAAATCCCCGGCGGTCATTAAACCGACGCCGGCCGGCGCGATATACACCTGTCCGATGCACCCTCAAATCCGGCAGGCGGCCGCGGGAAACTGCCCGATCTGCGGCATGAGGCTCGAACCCCTGGTGGCCGGAACCGGCGAGGACAGCTCTGAACTCGATGACATGAGCCGGCGCCTGTGGGTGTGCGTCGCGCTCAGTGTGCCGCTGGTAATCTTGACAATGAGCGAGTTCGCCCCGGGGGTGAACCTGCATTGGGCGGGGCGCGAGTGGTTCAACTGGGCACAGGGTGCATTGGGCACACCCGTCGTGCTCTGGGGTGGCTGGCCATTCTTTGAGCGCGCATGGGTCTCGTTCAAGAGCTGGCATCTCAACATGTTCAGCCTGATCGGCCTGGGGACGGCCGCCGCTTGGTCGTTCAGCGTCGTCGCACTCCTATGGCCCCAGGTTCTGCCGGGGGCCTTCAAGATGGATGGCGTCGTGCCGCTGTATTTTGAGGCCGCTGCAGCCATCACGACGCTGGTTCTACTGGGTCAGGTGCTCGAGCTGCGTGCCCGCTCGCGTACCAATGCCGCGGTTAAATCGCTGCTGGCGCTTGCGCCGAACACGGCGCTGCGCATCAAGCCGGATGGATCGGAGCAGGAAGTTCATCTCGATCAAGTGCAGGTGGGCGATGTCTTGCGCGTCAAACCCGGTGGGAAGATACCGGTGGACGGAACGATTGCGAGCGGCCACTCGAATATCGATGAATCGATGATTACCGGGGAGCCTACACCGGTGGAAAAGTCGGACGGTGGCCGCGTCACCGCGGGAACGGTCAATCAAACGGGCTCGTTCCTGATGCGCGCCGATAAAGTGGGCGCCGATACGCTTCTCTCGCAGATCATACGCATGGTCGGCGACGCCAGCCGCACGCGCGCGCCGATACAGAAGCTCGCGGATCAGGTCTCCGCCTGGTTCGTACCGGCGGTGATCGCAATCTCCGTCATGGCCTTCATCGTGTGGGCGGAGTTCGGTCCACCTCCCTCTCTGGCCCACGCTTTGGTGGTCGCCGTGTCGGTGCTCATCATCGCATGCCCCTGCGCGCTCGGGCTTGCAACACCAATTTCCATCATGGTGGGCATCGGTCGTGGCGCTCAGGAAGGCGTGCTCATCAAGGATGCCGAAGCTCTGGAACTCATGGAGAAGGTCGATACCATTGTCATCGATAAGACCGGCACCCTGACTGAAGGAAAACCCAAGGTGCAGCGGGTGATCGGCAGGGAGGGACTCACGTCGGTTGACGTGCTTGCATACTGCGCGGCGCTCGAGAAACTGAGCGAGCACCCGCTGGCCCAGGCGATCACCCTCCATGCAAGAGAACAGGCTGCGCCCCTGCTCGCGGTCAGCGACTTCGAATCGCTTACGGGCAAAGGTGTACGCGGGCGGATCCAAGGCAAGTCGGTCGCACTCGGCAACTTGGCGCTGATGCAACTGGCCGGCGCGGACATCTCGCCGGTCGCCGCCGGCGTGGCGGAACTTCGCACGGCCGGTGAGACGGTGATGTTTCTCGCAATAGACGGTCGACTGGCCGGCTTCATCGGTGTGGCTGATCCCATCAAATCCACCACCCGCCAGGCAATCACCGAACTCAAAGCCTCGGGCATTCACATCGTCGTGGTTACGGGTGACAACGCCGCAACCGCGGCCGCCGTTGCCAGGCAGGTGGGCGTTGATGACGTGAAGGCGGAAGTGCCGCCGGAAGACAAGTACCGGCACGTGCGGGACTTGCAGCGGGCCGGACGTATTGTCGCGATGGCCGGTGACGGCATCAATGACGCCCCGGCCCTGGCGCAGGCCGATGTTGGCATCGCGATGGGCACGGGAACCGATATCGCGATGAACAGTGCGCGGATCGTACTGGTCAAGGGCGACCTGACCGGCATCGCGCGCGCGCGAATTCTGAGTCAAAAGACCATGCGCAACATCCGGCAGAATCTGTTCTTCGCCTTCGTCTACAATTTCATCGGAATCCCGGTGGCCGCCGGCGTTCTCTATCCGGCATTCGGCGTGGTCTTGAGCCCCATGATCGCGAGCGCCGCCATGGCCTTGAGCTCTGTGTCCGTAATCAGTAATGCCCTGCGTCTACGAAAGTAACCCCCGAGGATCGTGAGTAACCGCCACGCTGATGATGAATCCATACACCAGCAGCGCCGCCACGAAGCATGCGCTTCTTCTCAGCCGGGTTTTGCCGCGCCGCAAGGCATGGATTCCCAGAAACACATAGACGGCCAAGAGCAGCAATTTGACGCTAAGCCAGGAATCGGCCACCGGGTACTGGTGGATGATGATGGTCAACAGAACAGCCGCGGCCAGTAATGTCGTGTCGATGACATAGGATGCTCGAGCGAGATATCTGTGATTGGCGAGCTGCGAGCCGCACATCATGAGCAAACCGCGAAAGGTGAACAGACTTCCGGACAGCGCAACGCAACCAATGTGCAGCCATTTGATTTCATTGTAATAGAGCGCGAGCATGTTCACTGCAAACCGGCCACTACGGCATTATGGATCGGGACGCCGTTGCGTGTGAACCGTGGGGCAGGAAGCGCCGCCTCTACGTACTATCCACGAGCGTCTAATTCCGAGGGGGTGGGTAGCATACCCCCATGAGATTGAATCTCTTTGCCTATGGGTTCCGTTCTCAGTTCTTCCTGGCCGGTGTGGCCGCCGTCGTTTTCGTCCCCCTCTGGGCACTGAGCTTCATCGCGGGTACGCCCTTGGGCTCCGGATGGCCGCCCACCCTGTGGCACGCCCACGAAATGTTGTTCGGATTCATCGCGTGTGCGATCGCCGGCTTCATGCTGACGGCAGTTCCCAGTTGGACGGGACAAAGAGGGTTTGCGGGACGCCCCTTGGTGGGCCTGGCCCTGACATGGATCGCGGCACGCGTCCTCATTGCCACATCGGCGTGGTGGCCCCCGCTGCTGCCCACCATCGTTGATTTGGCGTTTCTGCCGTTCCTCGCGGTGTTGGTGATGATTCCACTGATTCGATCTCGCAGTCGCAATACACCGCTGTTGGCCGTGTTGGGTGCCTTCTGGCTCGCCAATGTGGTGTTTCACATCGGGCTGTTGCGTCAAGACACACCGCTCGCGCTCAAGGCGCTCATCGTCGGCATCGACATTACATTGTTGCTGGTTACCGTGATCGGCGGCCGTATCGTGCCGGCGTTTACCACTTCCGCGCTGCGACTGTCGGGCGTCGATGCGGCGTTGAAATCGCGAACCCCTCTCACGGTCTTGGCGGTCTTGGCCATGGTGAGCGTGACGGTCGGCGATATCGTGTGGCCCGACACTCGCATTGCCGGCTGGATCGCCGGCGCAGCGGCAGTGGTTCAGGCCGTGAGGCTGGCCCAATGGCGGTCGCTGCAAACCTTGCGTCAGCCCCTGGTCTGGATCCTGCATCTGGCCTATGTTTGGCTCCCCATCGGGTTGGCCCTCAAAGCGGCGGCGCTGCTCGGGGGCTACGCCGTGGCCGCCTTTTGGCTTCATGCGCTCACCATCGGTGCCTTGACGACCATGATCACGGCGGTCATGACACGGGCCTCGCTTGGCCACACCGGGCGACCGCTCAATGTGACGCCCCTCATCACGCTCGCATACCTCTTGCTGACTGCGGCCACCATCATCCGGGTGTTCGGAGTGTCGTGGACCGGCATGCGCTATCCATTGGTCATCGCGGTGACGGCCATATTTTGGACAGCATCATTTCTGCTGTTTGTCGGCATTTACAGCCCCATTCTTTGGGGACCGCGCGCAGACGGCAAACCGGGCTAAACCGATACGAAAGGCACGTTTGTGACGGCCGTGCGGCGGCAGTTGGAGCCCGGCGTTTAATCGAACTTCACGGCAAGCTCGTCGAGATGTCCCGGATGCATGATGATCTCGATCTCGGTGATTTTGCCGCGCTCGATCGCGAACAGGAACGCCGCCCGAACCTGGGCGCCCGCGGCCCACACCGCGCCGGCCTCGCCGTCGATGGTGGCGGGTAATGCCGCGCGCGCACGTCCTTTGAAGACTTCCGCGACCGGCGATGCGCCGCGCACCTCGGGAGCTAAAAGGGGCGCTCCGCGCAGCCGGTTCTCGGCGGCCGTACGCACAGCCAAATCATCGGCCCGCAGCACGACATCGGAGGACAGCAGCGCGACCAGTCGCCCAAAGTCGCCATCGCGCGACGCGGCCAGGAACGCGCTGACCAACTCACGGTGCCGCGCAAGGTCCACTTCAGGGGCTTCGGCACCGCGGACACGTCGTCTGGCACGACTGGCGAGTTGCCGGGTTGCCGCGGGCGTGCGATTCACGATGGGCGCAATTTCCTCGAACGACAAATTGAACATGTCGTGCAGCACGAACGCCACGCGCTCGGCAGGCGCCAGCATTTCCAGGATGATCAGAATCGCCGGGCCGGTCGCATCGGCGAGCGCGACATCCGCTTCGGGGTTGCTTTCGCTGGGTGCGTCCGCCGCGCTCGCAAGTGGCGCCTCGCGCCGCGAAGCGCGCGAGCGCAGCATATCCAGACACACTCGCGCGACGATGGTGGTCAGCCAGCCGCCCAGATTCTCCACTTCGCTGGTGTCAGAACGGCTGAGCTTCAGCCACGCTTCCTGCACCGCATCCTCGGCCTCGCTGGCCGAGCCCAGCATCCGGTACGCCACACCCCGGAGACGGCCCCGATTCTCGTCGAATCGCTGGGCAAGCCAATGGTTCTCGTCCATCGATGCGCCTCACGCAAGGTTACGGATCACCAGTACTGCTCCACCGGGCGAATCTGGACCGCACCGCCCAGCCGCGCTGCGGGAATCCGAGCGGCCAGCGCCACTGCGGCCTCCATATTCTCAGCCTCGAGCACCATATACCCACCGACGTTCTCCGCCAGATATGTCCCGTCCTTGACCTCGGGTTTTCCCCTTCCCACTTGCACGGTCTTCGCCGCATTGGGCAGGCCCAGCGGAAGCCCCGGCGTGACTCCCGCCGACTTGTTGATCTCCGCGTAGTCTGCGTAGATCGCCTTCTGTTCCGCTTCCGGCAGCGCCTTCCAGCGATCCGAACCGGGCAAAGTGGGCGTAGGTCCTTGATAGATCATGAGCACGTATTTCATAAACACCTCCTTTAAACCCTATGACGGATGGCGAGAGACGAATGTGACCTCAAGGACAACATGTGACAATTCGGGTTCCCGCCTGTTACAAACGCTTTTCCATTTTGGAGCCCTCTCGTGGCCAAGGTTCGGGACAGTGGAATGCCGCCCGTCGAGCAGTGGGAGACCTACTTTCACGCCGACGGGATTTTAGAGGCGCTCGGATGCGTTGCTTTGTCAGGGGATGTCGCCGAGTTCGGCTGCGGATACGGCACGTTCACCATTGCCGCAGCCCGTCGAGTCTCCGGCATCGTCTATGCGACGGATATCGATCCGTTGATGGTCAGCGCGACAATCAACCGCGCTTCACGAGCAGGTCTCCAAAACATCGTTGTGGAGCAAGGCGACTTTGCAGCAGATGGTTTCGACCGGCCCGACAAGTCGGTGAGCTACGTCATGCTGTTCAACATCCTGCACATTGAAGATCCCGTGAGCCTGCTCCGCGAGGCGCTTAGGATCGTACGCGCCGGGGGAACCGTCGGCGTACTCCATTGGAGGCACGATATTGAAACACCGCGGGGACCGCCCCCAGAAATCCGCCCGCGCCCGGCCCAGTGTCAAGCGTGGGCGGAAACGGCCGGACTTCAGTGGCTCATGTCTCCCGATTTACCCGGCTCACCCTGGCATTGGGGAATGATGTTCCGGCGACCGGTTGGCTGATCCAGACCCTCGCCGGCAAGAGCGCCAATTGCGCAGCCTGGTGACGTGTTGATAGAGTCGGCGAAAGTTACAGGCTGCCCGATTGATGATGGAATTTCGAGGCTATTGGAGTGGCACTCGTTGTTTTTCTGAGAGGAATCAACGTCGGGGGCCACAGGTCTTTCCGACCGACCAAGCTGGCCGAAGCACTGAAGCACCTGGGTGCCGTCAATATCGGCGCGGCGGGTACGCTGGTCATTCGGCAGCCAATGACCCAAGCCCAGGCACGCGCCGCAGTGGCACGCGAACTTCCGTTTGCCGCCGAGATCGTTGTTTGCCAGGGCCGCGACATTGCGAAACTGGTCTTGAAGAACCCTTTCGAGGGGCAGTCGATGCGACAAGGTGTTGTCCGCTTCGTCAGCATCCTGTCCCGGCGCCCTCGCCTGATGCCCTCAACGCCCATGCGATTCCCGTCCAGTGGCCCATGGCTGATGAAAATCCTCACGAGACAAGATCGATTTGTGATCGGATTGTACCGACGCCACATGAAGGTCATCGGATTCCTCGGTGCCCTGGACCGGCTCTACGGTGTCTCGGTGACCACTCGCAACTGGAACACCATTGCAGCCGTTGCCAGGGTGCTGCGTAACAACGCACAGTCACGAGGCCGGGCCTGAGACCCGGCTTCGTGCGTGCCCATGTGGATGTATTACTTCAGATCAAGTTGCTGTCCGGTCCACGAACCCAGAACCCGCCGAATTTTGCCGCGGCTTACTGCCGCCTCATTCGAGGCCGCCAGAGATCCGTCCACTTCCTTGGCGATAGCGTCTCCCTTGGCGGTAGCACCGTCCAGCGCCGCCCAATTCTTATAGTAGATAACCAGGTAAATATCTGGATCATTTTCCCCGCGAGGCTCTACCGTGATGACCTTGTAGCCCGTTATGTAGCCGGCCTTTTTCGCTGCCTCCTGCGTGGCCTTCCACTTCGTGGCAAGAAATTTCATGTAGTCATCAAATTTCCCATACTCGGTCCGAATGGCGGCGACGTTGACGACGGTTCCTTCTGTGAAGGGATGGTCCTGGGCGATTGCAGCGACGCTCACCAGGGCGAGCCCCAGCACAGCGGTGATTGCAGAGATATGTTTGTTCACTTTCATGAGTCCCTCTTAGATTGATTTCTCTTTGTTCGGCCAGGCAAGAGCGTCACCGATCCAGACTAGCGCCGGCATCATAGGCGCTTTGTGCGCCTACGGCGTGAGTTTGTCGTCGACGCCGCAATCTCGCTCGCTGGACTCTGGTTCAGCGTGACCGTTCCCGGTATGTGCTGTTTGCCCCAACGAACAAACGCGAGCAACACCTCGCCGAGCGCGCTGCCCTTTGGGGTAAGCGTGTAGGCGTACCGAACCGGACGCTCCTGGTAGGGAGTGCTGGCGACGATGCCGGCACTCTCCAGGCGCTTAAGGCGATCCGCGAGAATATTGGTCGGAATGCGCTCCGGCGAAAGCGCGAGCTCGCCGTAGGTGCGCTTGCCGTGCAGCAGGTCGCGCACCACGAGCAGCGACCACTTGTCACCCAGGATGTCGAGCGAGTTAGCGACCGCACAGGGGGAACGCGCGAAAGGCTTTACGGTATTCATGTTCGGCTCTCCGGGGCATTGGAGCGAGTGACTTGCAGAGTGCAAGTCATTGTGCTACGTTTCCTACTCACTTGCAAAATGCAAGTTACTAACCGAAAGGAGAGCATCATGACTGCGATTGTCCTTCCCCAGCCTGCCGAGTCCGAGCCCACCGGGCGCGGCGGCATCCGCTTCGTCGTTGCGATCACAATGGCCGCCTGGCTCCTACTGGTCGTGTCATTCGGTGCCGCCGGCGCATTCGTCGGCCCTCCCGGGAGACCTCCCCTGCCCATCGCGATTGGAATTGCAGCGCCCCTGGGGCTCTTCTTTGCAGGGCTGCGGCTCTCGCAATCCTTTCGCGAATTCGTGCTCTCACTGGACCTTCGACTCATTGCGGGGATGCAGGCCTGGCGATGGGCCGGTCTGGGCTTCCTCTCCCTCTATGCATATAAGGTGCTCCCGGCTGTGTTCGCCCTGCCCGCAGGCCTTGGAGACATGGCCATCGGGCTCACAGCCCCGTGGATAATTCTTGCCCTGGTGCGTCAGCCGGACTTCGCCGCCCACCGCGCATTCATCCGTTGGAACATCTTGGGGATAGTGGACCTCGTCATCGCGGTCAGCATCGGCGCAATGAGTGCCTTCTTCACGACCGGGGCTCCCGGTGAGATCAGCACCGCTCCGATGACGACATTGCCACTGCTGCTGATCCCGGCATTCCTCGTGCCGTTGTTCCTGATGCTGCACGCAGCGGCGCTGCTGCAGAGCCGGCAACTTATCCGCAACCGAGCGTAGGGGCATGAAACATGGCGCGCTGCCCTTGATGGGGGCAGCGCAGCCACCGCTGGGTCGCGCAAACGATCCTCTGCTCATATTTGTCGGTTGCGGAATTGTTGCCGATACCGCTTAGTCGCGCCGTTAGCAGGGGACTCCGCCGGTTAGGAGACGGGGGTCTTCGCGCTAGCCAGTTGGACGCCATACGGCGAGCACAACGGCAACGACGCCCCCCAGGCGCATCAGAATGACGTATCGCTCAACTCGGCCGATCAATGTGCGAGCGGTTTGGAGTTCCGCTGAGCCGGGCCCGGAGATTTTTGCGATTGCCGCGTAAGTTCGAACGAACAGCGGAGTCAACACGAACATTCCGATGATGATCGATGCCATGATTCCTTGCTTAATGCCGAGCCAAAGCACCGAAAAAAATCCCCATCCGAGGAGTATCGACATCGCAACACCCGCCGCCGCGACTATGAGCGTTGCGATTGCCACCAGGCCCGCATAGCGCCCGTATATCCGGATGAGGGGGATCTCCTCGGGCAATCCACGTGCCTGCCGAATCTCTCGAGTAAGGAGTAATTCATAGAGGCCGAAACCAAGCCAAACGACCACCGCTAAGATATGGATCGAGAGCAAGGTGTTTCGAAGCATCGACGGGCTCGCCTATTCAGTCGCGTCGGTTCGATTATAAGCTTGGGCCGAGTCGAAACAAGATCGAGTTACAGGCGACTGAGACTAACGCATTTTCAATGGCGAGAAGTATGAATGCTTGAACCGCGCGCGGGGGCACGATCGGACAGCGCTTCAGCCGCTGCTGTGCCGCTGAGTGATTCATTGAAGGTTGCCGAAGCTGCGC
Source organism: uncultured Gammaproteobacteria bacterium (assembly GCA_963811115.1). GTDB lineage: Bacteria > Pseudomonadota > Gammaproteobacteria > Steroidobacterales > Steroidobacteraceae > Bog-1198. The sequence continues at coordinate 101,046 of CAWEQB010000010.1, read as the reverse complement.
ATATAGTGAACGCGAAACTGGCGGAGGACGGGTGATGCGACCACTGATGGTGACTGGCTTCGAGGCTGATGTGCACGATTGCCAGGTCGAGGGCAAGGTGCCGGCCGATCTCAATGGTGCGTTTTACCGCGTCGGCCCTGATCCGCAGTATCCGCTCCATCCGCGCAACATTCCGTTTGACGGCGAAGGCCACGTGAGCATGTTCAGGATTCGCAACGGGCGCGTCGATTACCGCAGCCGCTACGTGCGCAATGAGCGCTATCTCGCCCAGGATCGGGCCCGCCGCTCTCTGTTTCCTATATATCGCAATCCTTCCCAGGATGACCCGAGCGTCATGGGGCTGAGCCGCGGCACCGCCAACACACACATCATCAACCACGGCAAGTTGCTGCTCGCGCTCAAGGAAGACAGCCCTCCGTCCGCACTCGATCTTTTGACACTCGACACGGTGGTGCCGAACTACACCTTCGATGGGAAACTGCCGAGCAAGACATTCACGGCCCATCCCAAGCGCGACCCTGTGAGCGGTAACTTAGTGGCGTTCGGCTATGAAGCCGATGGCTTTGGCAGCGACGTCGTATCGATTTTCGAGATCACCCCGCAAAGCGAAGTGATCTGGAACGCGAAGGTCAAGGTGCCCTATGTCGGCATGCTGCACGACTTTGCCGTCACCCAAAAACACATTGTGCTCTATGTTATTCCGCTCGCGTTTGATGAAGCGCAGATGCAGGGCGGGGGCATCCACTGGTCCTGGGACAGCACTCGGCCCACTTACTTTGGCTTCCTGCGCCGCGGTGGCGATGGCCGGGACATACATTGGATTCGGGGACCGACGAGAAGTGCCACCCATGTCATGGGTGCGTTCGACGATCGCGAGAAACTCATCGTCGACGTCGAAATGTCGATGTCCAATCCCTTTCCGTTTGTGCCAATGCGCGATGGTTCGCGCTGGGATCCGATTGCCGGTTCAAGCCACATTACGCGCCTTACGGTCGATCTAGCCGGGCGTGAGCCGGCGGCTTTTGGCATTGAGCAGATGTATCCTCATGTCGGTGGCCTGCCTCGCCAGGACGATCGCTACCATACCCTGCCCTATCGGGTTGGCTTCCTGCCGTGTCCCGATCCCTCGGTGCCGGATCCTCGCGCGGCGGGCGCTTGCTACGCGCGCTTCGACCACCAGAATCGAAGCGCGACGCTATACAACGCGGGTCTCGAGACCTCACTCGCCGAGTGCTGTTTCGCACCGCGAAGCGACACTGCCCCCGAGGGTGCTGGGTACCTGATGGGGGTTGCGACGCGTGAACAGGAGGGTGGCCGCGCTGATCTGGTCATTCTCGATGCCGAGCACTTAGCGGACGGACCAGTTGCGGTTGCCCGCCTACCGATGCATGCCGTCGCCCAGATTCACGGCTGGTGGGTGCCCGAGGGGCACCTCCCAGTCGTCCAGGTCTGAGTAGTAAAATGCATCAGCGCCTCCGGCAATTTCCGTACGCTATGGCGGCGCGACCACATGATGGCTTCCACTCGCAGTGTGGAGCAAGGTGACGTTGAGTGGAGCGACGCAGGGTCGAACTCAAGAACTGCACGAAGTAGGTCTTTGTGGCAAGGGAGCATGGGATGAAAATAGCATTGCCGAATGCTCTCCTGATTTTTGGTTGCCTGGGTACATCACATGCATCTACCGGGGACACACCAACCTCGATCGTCAGAGAGCAGCGCGCGGAGTACAACGCAGCGATTGCAGCCCACGATGCCGTACGCCTGCGGACGTTCTTCGTTGATGACTATCATCTCATTCTGGGGTCGTCGGGCGACGTCGACAGCGGCGCAGATGCTGCAACTCGCGGCTACGCTGATGAGGAATTCAAGGATCCGACATTCGTCACCTACCGGCGTACCCCAACAACCATTGTCATTGCCGCATCCGGGAACCGGATTGCGGAGACAGGGCGTTTTGAGGGCATCTGGCGTAAGCCTGATGGAACCATGCGAAAGACGGGTATATACCTCGCTATGTGGATCCCTTCGGCAGGCACTTGGCGTCTGAAATCCGAGGCGTTTGTGACATTGGCGTGCACCGGTAGCGCCGCCTGCGACCAGGTGGGCTAGGCGCGAGATACACGCGCCGGCAGCGGACATTCGTGGCCGGCAGCTAAGGGTCGCCTTTAGGTATTGAGCCTAAGTCCCCGATGGATACTACTGCTTGATTTCCACCAGGATTGCTTCGACATCATCAAGTGCTTCATCTGAATGTGTGACAGGTGGCCGTATCAGCGCCTCACCGGTTTTCAATTCGACAATCTTCATAGTGCCGTCAGGCATCGTATATTTGACTTTGCCCCCTTTAACCACATAAACCACGGCGGACGGGTGGGAATGCATTGGAGTCTTGTCTCCCTTGGACGGAGCGTAGCGTAACACCCGCATTTTTTGGTCCTCCGCAAGTACCGTCAAATGCTTCAAGCCATATTTCATCGCATCCTGCCCGAAAACTGTGGGGCAAGAAAATAACAGGCACGACAAGCTTAGCGCGGCGACTTTATTCATTTCGAAGATCCCACTGCGTTATTGGATAACTCATGCTACACGCCGCGTCATACCCAGTCATCAGCCTGCCCGAAAGCGGCCATCGACGCGCGGCCGGTCGGAGGTCGACACCGGGGCTCGGGCTACCACCTGCGCCAACCGCCGCTATTGAACCTTCCTCTGGCGAGCTGAAAATACAACGAAAACAGTCCATTGCCGTCACGTAGGATTGGGTCCTGGTAGAGGTTAGCGAGCGAACATTCAATCGTTTCGGAAGAAAGGCCTAAGATTGTTCACGCCACGGCAGATTTGAGGGGCACCATGCGTAATCATCCAGGCCTTCCGCGCGCTAGCCGACGCGCCAATGGCGAGCCAGAGTCCACAACCAACACTGACAGGCGAAAGGTACTGTCCGGCTTGGCCGCACTAGCAATTGGCGCCTCTGCGTCGAGTATTGTTCACGCCAATCCAGGACTGAAGCGAACAACGCCCCTCCCAGTGCCGCCCCTAATCGACGTCCATCACCACTTCATCCCACCATTCTATCTAGCGGAAAACCGTGAGCGGATTGCCGGTTCGCGTGGCGGGCAAATCAGTGCCGCATGGCTTGATTGGGCACCGCATAAATCACTCGACGCGATGGACGCTCAGGGCGTGACGACCGCTGTCCTTTCGCTCACAACGCCCGGGGTCTGGTTCGGGGATGCACAAGCTGCCCGACGCACCGCGCGCCAATGTAATGAATACGCTACCGACCTCGCAAGAACTTATCCCCGGCGGTTTGGGCTATTTGCCGTCGTACCACTTCCCGATACGGAAGGCAGCCTGCGCGAAATCGAATATGCACTCGACGTGCTTAAGGCTGACGGCATTGGCCTGCTCACCAGCTACAGCGACAACTCCGGATCCACGTGGCTGGGTAATCCGACGTATCTTCCAGTATTCACGGAACTCAACAGGCGCAAGGCCCTCGTGTTCGCACATCCGACGGTGCCGAGTTGCTGCCCATCATTGCTCCCCGACGTGGCACCGCTTGTCGCGGAAATTCCGCAGGACACCACGAGGGCGATAACCAATTTGTTGTTCACCGGTTCTCTTTCGCGCTTCAGGGGCATCCGTTTCATCTTCGCACACGCTGGTGGCAGCGTACCCATGTTGCTGGGACGCATGCACCAGTATGCCCCCAAGGACATCGCGGAAAAGGCGCCAAACGGCATTGAGTACGAACTCAAACGCCTCTACTATGATATAGCCGGCACGGCCAATAAACCGGCCATAGCGGCACTTACCGAAATGGTTCCGACGACACAAATTCTGTTCGGCAGTGACAACCCATTTGTACCACTCCGAGAAACAGCACAAGGAATGACGCAGCTTGGCTTCTCGGCCGAAACACTTCGGGCCATCGGCCGAGATAACGCACTAGCGCTGCTGCCGAGCATGGCGCGCTCCTAACATGCGGCGCTCGCGACCACTGGTCACTCGCTAATCCGCCGCGGGGGAATTTAGAATAGGTCTTGGCGCTTGGCCGAGGACCGCAGGCGCCGCCAGGGTGTCAGTCGCGCGATGTACCTGTGGGGAAGAGCATGGCAATCAAGCACAAAGTCGTATCAGAAGACGATTGGCTCAAGGCGCGCAAGAAGCTGCTGGCGAAGGAAAAGAAATTCCTGCGGACGCAGGACGCCATGAATGCCGAGCGCCGAAGCCTGCCGTGGGTCAAGGTTACCAAGCCCTATGTGTTCGAGGGCCCTGACGGCGACGTTACCTTGGGAGACCTCTTTGGCGGCCGTGGTCAATTGATCGTCTATCACTTCATGTTTACGTCCAAGAATGAGGCGGGGTGTCCACACTGCTCCCTGCGTGCGGACGGCTTCAACGGGGTCAATATTCACCTGAAGCACCGCGACGTGGCGATGGTCGCGATATCCCGCGCCCCTTACAAGAAGTTAGCCGCATACCGGCAACGGATGGGTTGGAGCTTTCCGTGGGTGTCATCCGGCGATTCGGATTTCAATTTCGACTTCAACGTGTCGTTCACGGCCGAGGCCATGGGGCGGGGCACTACGGTTTTCAACTATGAGAATCAGTCGCCTGGCAACAGCGAGCGAGAGGGGCACAGCGTGTTCGTTCGGGACAAACGTGGCCAAGTCTTCCACACTTACTCGTGTTACTCGCGCGGCAACGAATCGTTCAATATTCACTATCACTATCTGGACATCGTACCGAAGGGTCGGGACGAGAATGGCCGTGGTCCATTCTGGGTGCGTAGACGCGACGAGTACGATAAGTAACGACGGGCCAACGGAGCTTAGCGATGACCCCAGAAATAAGAGCCTTCGAGTTTGCGATGGGAATATTCGGCGTCCTGATTGGTCTTGCGATTGCGGACATTGCCACGAGTTTCCATCGACTGCTGCGCCGCAGATCGGCCGTAAAGTGGGACCCGCTCGCACTGCTCGCCGCGCTCTACGCGTTGTGCATGGCGATATACATGTGGTTCGACCTGTGGGGCGTGAGAAACTTTGCCGGCACCCGGCACTTCATTTTCTATCTGTTTCTATTCGCCCAGCTGTTTATTCTTTTTCTGGTTGCGGCTTCCAGTTTGCCGGACGAAGCGAACACCGCGACGGATCTTCGAGAATTCTACGCAGCAAATCGCCGCAATTTTTGGTTTTTAGTTGTGCTGTTCCAGATTGGTTATGTCGCGGCAGGATTTTATTTTGCGGGCGGGGAGCCCAGTATGCCGAATTGGGTCGTCGCCTTGGAATATATTCAGATGTTTGCGCCGTTGGTTCTTGCGCTGATACTACTTGCGACCAGGTCAAGGGCCGTGCACTACGCGGTCGTCGGGCTATTATTTGTCGCAATGCTGATCCACTACGGTCGGGCATCGATCAATTGAGCGCCGATAGCTCACGGAATGGCGACTACTTCTGCGACACGATGTTCGCGTATGCGGGCTAGCGACGCAACGGGATCATTGCGCGCAGGCGGTCGTCCCGCAAATATAGCCCACCCCAAGCGAAAAACCCGAAGTAGACCGCGAAAAGTATTGAGCTGAACAAGCGGTCTTCAATCCGGACCTTGCTCGCCACCGCACCCCCGTAAAATCCTGTCAGGAGAATGGCGCCCAGGACGGCCGTCCGGGGGACGGCGTGCAGTATGGTGCAAATCAGAGCAATGACCCCGATGGGCCGAATCGTGGCCACCGGATAGCCGATTTTCGTGGTTGCCTCGATCACGTGAGATTCAAGCGCCAGTTTGCCGGCGGCATCGAACAGCATGAATAGAATTGTGAGAAAGCTCAGTGCCCAACCAATGCGCGACTGCGTCTTTCCGACCGCTCGAAGTCCCGTAGTCGCCGACCCGGCGGCGCCATCCGTCCTCGTGATGTTCATGTTGTTGCCCCCTACCTGAATAGAATCTATGCGCGGCCCAGGGATCTGGCTTCCATCACTTGGATGGAGGATTGCGGGATTGTGAGGTGCGGATGATGAGCAAACGCTTTGGCGGCGCTCTCATGGCTGTCCGCTTCGACAAGCGAATAGAGCATGATGTCGTTCTTGATGTCTCCGATGCCGGCAGAAGTAACCGCCTTGGTCTTCCCACCCGCCTCTGTGAGGGTGATCATTTTCGCGTGCTCGCCCATCCAACGTTGCCACTCGCCTTGCATCTTCTGTTCGGCGGCCTCCCGGGTGGCAGGATCGGTTTTGGCCCAGCCCGCCAATACGTCGGCCGGCACAAGATAGAGAACCAGGAATTTCTTTAACGTTGAAGTGGTCATTGATTTCTCCTTGATCATGCAGTGGTTCGTATAACCAGGACGCCTTTCGCCCTTTGATGTCATCACAGAGCTACGACGAACGATGGGGGCATGTTTCGACACGGCCCGAAACACTGGCGCATTGGATCGATGAGAACTCGCAACCCTTGTCGATCTTTCGAAGCTTCCTTCGTCGTATGCAGTGTAGGAGCCAGGTAAATTCGCCAGCTGGGCGGACGTACACTACGTACACTTATGATTTAATAGGGGTTTCTTCATGAAAGTCATAGTCTTTGTCAAAGCCACCGCCGACAGCGAGGCGGGTGTCATGCCCACCCAGGAATTGCTGACCGCCATGGGTGCTTATAACGAGTCCCTGATCAAGGCCGGCATCATGCTTGCCGGGGAAGGACTAAAGCCGAGCCGGGACGCCAAGCGGGTGCACTTCTCCGGAAAGACCCGAACGGTGACCGACGGTCCCTTCGCCGAGACCAAGGAACTCGTCGCCGGCTTTTGGATCTGGCAGGTCCGCTCCATCGAGGAGGCGGTCGAGTGGGTGCGGCGCTGCCCCAACCCGATGATGACGGACTCGGACATCGACATCCGCCCAGTCTTCGCACCCGAGGATTTCGGCGAAGCCCTGACGCACGACCTCAAGGCTCAAGAAGCTGCGCAACGGCACCGAATCGGACCTGCCCAATAGCAGCCATGCCAGGGAATTGCAGGCGCACTTCGGCCAATAGCTGGGCGTCACCTTGAGGAGTGAGCGGATGTCTTACATGTTGCTCGTGGTGGAAAAGGTCGGCGACCGCGCGGCGCGGTCGCAGGGCGAGGGCGAGGTGTTTTACGATCGGATGCTGCGTTTCAGCGCAGATCTGAAAGAACGCGGGCTGCTCACGTTGAGCCAGTCCCTGAAAACTGACGCGGCGGGCGTTCGGGTCACGCGGCAGGGAGAGAAGACGATGATGCGTGACGGGCCGTTCACGGAGGCGAAGGAAATGATCGGCGGGATCTTGCTCCTCACCTGCGAGACGCGGGAGCACGCGATCGAGATCGCACGCACGTGTCCGGCGGCCGAGTGGGCGACAATTGAAGTGCGCGAATTGGGTCCGTGTTTTCAGTGACGCGGCCCTGTCCTTGAGGAGCCGCCGTGACTCGCAGCGCCATCGAACTAACGATCGAAGCCGTGTGGCACATGGAATCGGCCAAGATCATCGCAAAGCTCGCGCGGATGCTGCGCAATGTTGGGCTCGCGGAGGAGATCGCGCAGGACGCCTGGGTCGCGGCGCTGGAACAGTGGACCGAAGCGGGCGTTCCGGAGAACCCGGGTGCGTGGCTTATGACGACGGCGAAAAATCGCGCCATTGATCAGTTGCGACGGCACCAACTGGCGGAGAGAAAGAGCGCTCTCATGACGCACGATCCTGATCTTCTCGGCAGCGCCCAGCCCGGCGAGGAAGAGGTCGATTCGATCGCTGACGATCTTTTGCGACTTATCTTTGCGGCCTGCCACCCGGTGCTCTCCATGGAGGGGCGCGTCGCACTAACCCTGCGGTTGGTGGGTGGCTTGACCGCCGCAGAGATTGCCCGAGCCTTCCTCACTTCGGAGGCGGCGATCCAACAGCGAATCGTGCGCGCCAAGCGCACCCTGAGCGAGGCGCGCGTACCCTTTGAAGTGCCTGCGGCCGCGGATCGCGCCCAGCGGCTCGCCTCCGTCCTTGAAGTCATCTATCTGATCTTCAACGAAGGATATGCGGCGACCTCCGGAGAGGATTGGATGCGACCAGGGCTGTGTGAAGAAGCTTTGCGCGTCGGTAGAATCCTCGCCGAGATCGATCCGAAGGCACCGGAGGTTCATGGCCTGGTCGCCCTGCTGGAGCTTCAGGCCTCCCGAACAGCGGCGCGGATAGGCGCATCGGGAGAACCTATTTTGTTGCTCAAACAAAATCGCACCTTGTGGGATCAACTGCTGATCCGCCGAGGATTAGCCGCCCTCGCCCGCGCGGAAAATTTTGACGGTCCACTCGGCCCCTATACGTTGCAAGGCGCCATCGCGGCCTGCCACGCCAGGGCACGGACGCCGGAAGACACCGATTGGCCACGAATCGTGGCGTTGTACGACGCTCTCGCTGAAGTGCAACCATCCCCCATCGTAACTTTGAATCGAGCCGTCGCGGTATCAATGGCCTATGGGCCCGCGGCGGCCTTGGAGATCGTCGACACGTTGCGCGATGAGTCGCGTCTCCGCGGCTATCACCTGCTGCCGAGCGTGCGGGGTGACTTGTTGGAGCGACTCGGGCGGCTTGAGGAGGCGCATGCCGAATTCTCGCACGCGGCATCACTGGCAAACAACGCGCGGGAGCGCCGTCTCCTGCTGCTGCGCGCTGCCGCCTGCACCCACGAAGTTCCAAACAGAAGCCCGCACTGACACGAGTTGAATCCGGTCGAACTAGGGAACTCCAGCAACTGTAGGAATTTACCTATGCCGTTTCCCATTACGGTCCACCTGCCAACGCACTGATATGCCTACAGTTCTCCGGCGAGTTGCCCCGAGTGGCCTGCCTGGGTAGGCTGAGGTGTTGGACGCCGACGCAGCTCGCTCGCCCAAGGGCGAATAGGAGACCTCCATTGGCACCGTTCCATGACCTCTCGCGGCGACAATTTCTGACATATGGCGCGCTGTCGTTGGCCTTCGCATCGGTCATCGCCAGAGCGAAGGGCGACACGCCGCTGCAGGATGCGACGGGACCCCCCGACAGGGCCGCGTCGGATCTCGACACGCCGCCAATAACCGCCGCCACCGACGCCGCGAAACATCTGACGGTCAGCGTACGAATCAACGATCACGGACCCTACAGTTTCGTGGTCGATACCGGCGCTGACCGAACCGTCTTGGCCACGGATGTTGCCGCCGAACTCGGCCTCCTGTTTGGCGAGAGGGTCACGCTGGAGGGAGTCGTACGAGCCGTCGAAGCACAGGCTGTGAGGATTCGCGAGTTGTCCTTCGGCTCGATCCGGTGCAGACATCTCGTTGTACCGACTTTGCCGCGTTCCACGCTGGAGGCTGACGGGTATCTCGGCCTTGACACTCTCGATGGCCATCGCGTGACCTTCGATTTCAAGAATCACACCTTGCAGGTGAGTGAGCCCCGCTCCAGGCTGAGCAGCCTGTGGGTGCGAGACAATGAGGCCCGCATTCGCACCGTGGGGTCATCTGGACATTTGCGGGCCGTCAATTGCTCGGTTGACGACGTACATTCGGCAGCCTTCATTGATTCCGGTGCCGACGTGTCAGTCGGAAATATGTCGTTGTTCAACGCGCTGGCCCGCCGCAATCCCGCGTACGGCAACCTTGGGCCCATTTCCCTGACCGACGTCACCGGAGGGGAAACGTCGGGGAATTTCACCATTGCCAAAAAAATCCAAATAATGGACTTGGAATTCACCGACTGTCCATTGGTGATTGCGGATTTCAAAATCTTCGACCTTTGGGGATTGGCTCAACGCCCCGCACTGCTGATCGGAATGAATTTCCTGCGGCAGTTCTCAAAAGTATCGATAGACTACGGATTGAAGGAACTTCGCTTCGATCGGGCCAGTTTGGCCACGCCCCTGTCCGCCTGATTGCGGCCCCGTCCGACACGGGTTATTGAGGTCGAACAAGCAACAGGAGACCGACCATGCACAAGATCACGCCATGTCTCTGGTTTGACGGCAACGCCGAAGAGGCCGCCAACTTCTACGCCGCCCTATTTCCCGGCGGCCGCGTCGACGCCGTACATCACGCCCCGAATGACTACCCTTCGGGCAAGGCAGGCGATGTCCTGACAGTGGAGTTCACGCTGATGGATCAGCCGTTCGTTGGTCTCAATGGTGGTCCGCAGTTTCGATTTACCGAGGCCATATCGTTTCAGATCCCGGTAGATACGCAGGACCAGGTCAACCGCTATAGCAACGCGCTCTCGGCTGTGCCCGGAGCCGAGCAATGCGGCTGGGTGAAGGATCGCTTCGGCATCTCCTGGCAGATCGTGCCGCGCCAGCTCAGCAAGTTGATCAGTGATGCCGACCCTAAGCGGGCGAGGCGTGCCTTCAATGCCATGATGGATATGAAGCGCATCGATATCGCCGCACTCGAACGTGCAGCAGATGGCGTCACCTGACGCTGCCAAACCGGTCGCGTTCACCGTATGTGCGTAGAACCGAACCTCCTGCTAGGTCTTCCGCCGCTGCGCAAAAAGTGAACCAAGAGAAGGACGCGGCACCCGGACTCCATGATTTCGATTTCCTGTTCGGTCACTGGCAGGTTCATCATCGAAAGCTGAAGAAACGGCTCGCAAATAATCATGACTGGGTCGAATTCGAGGGAACACTATTCAGTCAGCCACTCATGGGTGGGTACGCGAATGTGGACGACGATGTGTTTGAGGTACCAGGCGGTGCTTATCGCGGCGTGGCTCCGCGGTCATTTGACGCCAAGTCGGGGCAGTGGTCGATTTGGTGGATGGACAGTCGATTCCGGCGGCTCCCATGGATCCCCCCGTTAAGGGTAGTTTCCGCAACGGCGTTGGCACCTTTTACGCTGAGGATACCGAGAATGGAAAGCCAGTCCGCATAAGATTCATTTGGTCCCAAATCACTCGTACCTCGTGTCATTGGGAGCAGGCGTTCTCGCCCGACGGCGGCAAGACGTGGGAAACGAACTGGGTACAGGATCTCAAACGAGTGCAATAGCACGCAGAATTCAGTTATACAGGTGAAGCATGCAAGAATTAGAAGGATTACTCGCGGGTGGTTGTCTTTGCGGCAAGGTGCGCTATGCGCTGCGTGGACCGGCGCTCTTCGTCAGTCAGTGCTGTTGCAAGGACTGCCAAAAGGCAACGGGCACCGGTCATACGACCATCGTCGGAGTCCATCGGAGCCAGCTTGAGATCCGGGCCGGCATTCCCAAGACCTACCAGTGCAAGGGAGATTCGGGCGGGGACGTGGTTCGACATTTCTGCGGCGATTGCGGCGGCCGTCTCTACACTTCCGGAACCTTGCCCGGCGAGGTGGTGATGGTCCAGGCCGGATCACTGGATGACCCGAACAGGATCACACCGGAAAGCGTCATCTATGTGAAAGACGCGCTGATCTGGGACTGCTTCGACCCAAGTCTCCCGCGCTTTCAGGCGCTGCCGGCGAGATCTCCAATGGCGGGACTCGGCAGATGATCGCCACCGGTACGTATTCATTCGGACCGCCCAACAATGTCACCAGCGCCGCCGCCTGGAGTTCGAGTGCGTCGAGCGTGGCGACTGTATCGGCGGCCGGACTTGTGAGCTGCAAACACCGAACGTCGTATTTCGACGCCATCGCAAAGATCTCTGCGACGATTGGCGCCACGACCGGGTCAATCTACATCACGTGCGATGGCCTGGGTTTCTAGCGTAGACCCGATCTGGACTCACCGGCATCACATCCGTATTACAGTTGCGATCCTCGAATTGACCCGGATGTTTTGTGAGTGCAGACCGGGCTTCTGGTCGTGAAGGTCAAACTCAACGTTTACGCCAGGCCGGAAGATCAGGCAGTGGGTGGATCCGCCAAAATGGAACATGCCGATCTGGTCGCCTTTCCTCACGTGTTGCCCTTCGAATACAGAAATTTGACAGCTTGAGACTTCGGCCATCCCCACCGGCATCACGCACAATAGACCAATGTCCGGATTATCTGCCTCGATAAAGATAATCGCCCTTGTCGCCACTTCCGTGATATAGGCCTGCGATTCATTCGGGCCCTCCGGGTCGAAGCCCTCCGATGGCGCCTCCGAGTAATAGGTCCCGGCCTTTACATAGGCTTTTGTAATCGTGCCGTTGACCGGGCTGTGCCAGCGGTGATAGCTCAGCGGACTCAGGTACGCTTGGTAAACCGTTCCACCGGCAAACTGGGGCGCGAGGCTGTCGTTCGCCAGCATATGAATTACCGAATACGGCTGGGACTTGATCCAGAATGTGTCGCGTTGCTTGACGTGGCGCGCGACTCTGTACGGCGCGGATTCGCAGACATTAACGATAACCGCGTCATCATCAGGCACGTCGACCGGACGCACGCCCGGACGAAATTCCCGCGTGAAGAAATCATCCCACGACTTGAAGCCGCGATGAGATTGACTGGGATCGCACTTATACTCCTGGTCGAAATTAGGCATGGCTTTTTGTGCATCTGCGCCAAACCAACCCTTATGGGCGTCCTGGCTCAGCACGTAGGTTGATTCGCTCGAGCTCAGGAATCGGCCCCAACTATTCAGCACCAGCTTCAATTGAGCATTTACTCGTTCGTTCAAGAATGCGGCAAATCCGGCTGCGGTGCCCATCGACCAATCGAAAATAGTGTTGATGGGGCATCCAACCAGGCCCGACTGATTGAACTCAGGCGCATGAGTCATGATCGTATTCAACAAGTGCAACATGTGATGATAAGTCCGCACTTGTGATTTACCGGTGGGATTTTTGTTGTAAGGTGGCTTTCTGGGAACTTGCTCGAACATCTGATTGAATAACATGAAGATCTCTGCATCGCTCTCGATGAGATCTTGAAAATCGGCAATGACAGGGTGTAGAGCCCTCTCCTCCAGGCGTGTCTTATGGATGATGGCCTCGAGCCAATTTTCCAGATGGGTGTGATCCGATGGAAGCCATTCACCAACGCGATACGGTGCGCTTGCTCCGCTAGTAGCCTTCATTTACGTATCCCCGCGTGACAAAAAGCCAGTGTAATCCTCGCTCAGGTCCGGACGGCCGCTCCTTGCGTCGATGCCCACAAAAATCTTCAGCGCAGTTTACTCCTTCAAATACTGGTGAACGATCTCGATGAACGATTCAGCCGCCACAACCTGTGGGGCGTCACGCCGTGCACGCAGATCGACGCAATGTTCACAAGTGAGATCTTCAACGACCTCCGCGATACAGCCGTCCAATGCACCCCGACACGCATGCTGAAGAACGTTTGGCACACTCATTGCCCACCTCAACCTCGCGGTCGATCCCACGCGTGCCCACAACACGACACCGAAACAATTGCATCGCCGGCGCGCGTGTGGCGACTCATGCGATGAGGATGGCGCAGCGCTTCGCGAGCGACAATCGAGAGGCCCGCCAACGCCTAGGGTCCGCGCAATTGGACGGGTGCCCCGATGGTTGTGCTTCACATAATATAGGGATAGTGTTTGTGGCGGCGAACTTGTTCAGAATTCCGGGCATTCTCGTGACCTGAGATACTTCCCCTGAGTCTGAAACGCATCTTTTTGTTTCTGGTTAGCCTAAGGAAACCCCGCGATGCCGACGCAGCATACGATGAGCGCCTACGACCGCGAGTTGACCCATTTGGAAGATCTCGTCCTTGGTATGGGACTCTGGAATCAGCCAGCTCGAAAGGGCCCTCTCAGCGCTCCAAGGGCGTGATTCGGCCGTCGCCGCGAGCGTGATCGCAGGATATCCGTGAGGATACCCTGGAAGCGGAAGTCGATGATTTAGTCGTGCGGCTGATTGCGCTTCGGCAACCCGCAGCAAGTGATTTGCGACACGTGATATGCGCCTTTAAGGCTGGGGTGCATTTGGAGCGCATTGGCGATTATGCCGTCAGTGTCGCGAAGCGTTCACTGGTGATGCCGAGCGATCTTCCGGCCACGGAACTTCTGTCAGTCCCACGCATAGGCGAGCTGACCTTGAAGATGCTGCGGGATACGGTTCGGGCCTATCGTGAGAAGGACCTCGATATCGCGGTGGAAACCTGGCGCAGCGATGAGGCGCTCGATGGGCTGACGAGCGTTTTGCTGCACGAGATCGTCAAGTCGATGAAGGATGATCCGAAGACCATCGACACTGGAACAAACTTGATGTTCATCGCCAAGAATCTCGAACAGATCGGCGATCACGCAACCGATATCTGCGAATTGATCTACTACCGAATCTCCGGCCACCCGTTGCCAAATCAGCGGTCAAAGAGAGACCGCCTGCTTGAAACCGGCTCGGCTGGTACGGGGACATAGACAGTGGGGAGCCATGGCCGGCGCTCTCAAGGAACGTGACCGAAATGCGTCCAGCCCTCAGAGGCCAGATTGAGCGGCAAACCGAGGGCATCGAGTATCGCTATCCGGGGCCGAGCGCCGTCCGACAAGCCAGCCATGCGGCCGATGGGCGTGATCGGCACACCGGATAGCCGTGATAGTTCGCCGATCCGGGCCGATGCCGCAGGAGGCGCAGTAAACAGGATTTCGTAATCGTCACCGCCTGTCAGCGCGGTCGCGAGACAACGAGGATCGCCAGCTATTGCGGCGCGGGCGGCGGACGACAGCGGGACCGACTGGGCTTCGATGACCGCGGAGAGGCGCGAGACCTCGCAAAGATGGCGCAGATCGGCGACTAATCCGTCCGAAACATCAAGCCCTGCGGTTGCGATCCCGATCAGCTGTGGGCCCAGGGCGACCCGCGGCTCGGGCAATCGATAACGAGCGATGAGAAACGTGGTCGACGCCGCATCGAGCGTGGACGGCGCGGCGTGCAATACAGAAAGCCCCAGTGCCGCATCGCCGATCGTGCCGGTGACGAAAACGGTGTCGCCCTCTTGCGCGCCACCGCGGCGGATGATCCGACCCGTCGGGGCCTCACCAAGAGCCGTGACTGCGATCGTGATCGGACCTGCTGTGGAACTCATGTCGCCGCCGATCAAATGCAGGCCGTATTCGGCCTGGTCGCGGGAAAGACCGGCGACAAAAGCGCCAATCCACGGCTCATCGACCGTTTTCGGCAATACGAGATCGAGCAGATAGGCGCGCGGGACTGCACCTTTGGCGGCGAGATCGGAGAGATTGACGCGCAGTGCTTTGCGCGCGATAAGGTCAGCCGGCTCGTCGGGCGGAAAATCGATACCGCCCACTATGGCGTCGGTCTTGACCACCAGTTCGTTGCCGCATGCCGGGCTGATCACGGCTGCGTCGTCGAGCAGCCCGTAGGCGCCGGGAAATGCGCGTGCGAGCGGCGCAAAATAGTCCGCGATCAGCTCGAACTCGCTTGGCAGGCCCTGATTCGACATTAAGCAGCATTTCGCAACACCTCCCGCGCCGATGCAATACGTATCAGCCCTAATGTCCGCGCGGGTGGACGTGAGGTATTAATGCACCCTGTGCAACGCGAAAAGAACATGGTAGGTATCTGGGGCCACCTATCTTGGAGGATGCGATGAAATTAAGGGTGAGACATCTCTGGCTAATGCTCATCGTGGCTGCTGTGCTGCTGCTGGTTGCGGTGGCCATACGTACCGCTTCCGCCTGATGATAAGCGCCACCTCATAGGCTTGCGCGACTGGACCGCAAGCGCATAAGGAACTTGCAAGCGGCATCCTCGTGACGAATCAGATCCCATTTCGCGTTCATCCAATGCTTGCCACGCTCGTGGCCGAGCCATTCGATAGGCCTGGGTGGGTATTCGAGGAAAAGTACGACGGCGACAGGATCCTTGCATACAAGGAAGCGGATCGAGTCCGGTTGCTATCCAGGAACGAAAAAGATCTCACGGACCGCTTCCCACGGATCGCGACGGCCATTGCCGCCCTTCATCCCCAAACACTCCTCCTCGATGGCGAGGTCGTGGTGTTCGACAGCAAGGGTGTCTCTCGCTTTCAGCTCCTTCCGCAGAATAGCGCCGAACCTGTATATGCCGTCTTCGATTGTCTTTTTCATAATGGCAAGGATTTGCGGCGTGAACCGCTTTCGGCGCGCCGCGCCGTGTTGGAGAGTGCGGTCGGCTCAAGCCGGACACTGATATTGTCTCATAGACTCTCCGCCAACGGCCTCGAGGCATTTCGCCTGGCCAAGCAGCGGGGATACGAGGGATTGGTCGCGAAAGATCTTTACTCGCCGTACGTGGAAGCTCGCACCACGCGATGGCTGAAAGTTAAGGTTCATCAAGAAGACGAATTCGTGATTTGCGGATATACCAAACCCGCCGGCTCGCGGCTGCATTTTGGTGCGCTTCTCCTCGGTGCTTACAGCGAGAACCAATTACACTACGTCGGCAAGGTCGGAACCGGCTTCGATGCGGCAACGCTTGCTTCGCTGCACCAACAGTTCCAATCATTGGTGAGGTCGCAGCCTGCGCTGGTAGATCCCCCGCGGGAGAAGGGCGTGGTTTTCATTGCACCAATGCTCGTCGCTCAAGTCTCGTTCCAGGAGTGGACCGCCGACGGAAAGCTCCGGCAGCCGGTGTTTCTCGGCCTGCGCGACGACAAAAGTGCCCAAGACGTGTTCTTGCCGGTGCCCACCGCATGAAGAAGAACCGGGGTGCCGCGCCCTCCCAGTTGCACATACCGATATCGAATCCCGACAAGGTGTTCTGGCCCAACGAGGGCTATACGAAACGGAATTTGGCCGAGTACTACAACGCGATCTTTCCTGAACTCTTGCCCTACATAAAGGATCGCGTGTTGGCTTTAGAACGCTGTCCCGATGGAATGCTGGGCGAGTGCTTCTTTCAAAAGCAGAAGCCGCGGAACATGCCTGCCGGTACGCCGAGCAAACGGCTCGAGCATGTCACCTCTACCGGCAGGTTCACTGATTACGTGGTTGGCGGCTCGCTGACAACCCAGCTCGCATTGGTAAACCTGGGCTGCATTGCCGTGCATGTCATGGGAAGCCGCGCAATTTCACCGCGACAGCCGGACTGGATATGTATCGACATTGATCCGGAAACCGGGCTCTTCGCAGATGCCGCCCGCGCGGCAATAAGGGTCAAAGCCGCTCTGGATGTCTTGAGACTCCCCTCCTATCCAAAAACCTCCGGCAGTCGAGGCTTGCATGTGTTGGTGCCGATTCGTGTAGGGCCGGATGCGGACCAAGTCCTCGCCTTCGCAAGATCGTTCGTCGGCCGAGTGGCGTCCGCGCATCCGAATGAATTGACCGTCGAGCATTCTGTCGCGGCACGCGCGGCTCGTGTCTACCTCGATCCATTTCGAAACGGCTTCGGCCAGACCGTGGTGGCGCCCTATTCGGTCCGGCACCGCGAAAAGGCGCCCATTTCTACCCCGCTGGAATGGTCGGAGGTCACGCCGACGCTTATTCCTTCCGAATTCAACTTGGGTAATTTTCTCGCACGCATCAACCACGTTGATCCGTGGAGCGGCTTCTTTGAGAATCGTCAGGCGTTGGAGGATGCTGCCCAATTGCTCAACCGGCTGTGATCTCACCTCGCGGTGCAAGAAAAATCCAGCGCGGCAAGCAGCGCGCCCGCGAACAGCTAGGCGTGGGCATAGAGCCCCACGAGTGCAGCTTCGGCGAGCACTTTTCCATGCATGACCTGCAGCAATTTCGCCCTGCGCGGTCTGTGCAGATCGGGCAGCACGACGCTCAATGCGTATAGCCTATGAAAGTAGCGGTGGCGCCCTACGGGCGGACAAGGTCCGCCATAGCCTGTTCTCATCCAATCGTTGAGCCCATCGAGCGTGCCGGCCGGCATGGCGTGATGCGTGATGTCCTCGGGCAATCCTGGTATGGTCGGCGGCATGTTGTAGAGGACCCAATGGACCCAGGTAGTCTTCGGTGCTTGGGGATCCGGCGCATCCGGATCTTCGACTATCAATGCCAGGCTCTTTGCATTTGAGGGAATTCCGGACCATTCCAGTGGCGGCGATACATCCAGACCGTCACAAGTGTAGCGCTTCGGTATCGGGGATTTGTCGGCAAACGCTGCTGAGCTGATCAATAGGGTCATTTCACCACCCTCGATTCAAGGCACGCGAGGAAGTCAGCACCACAATGTCGAATTACTCGGCATCAGCCCGATCAGCCAACTGTCGCGCTACATTGAATTCGGTCGATTGCGCCGGGCGCGCCATGATCCACTCTTGAGGCCCGCTATTGTGCCAAACATTAGTCCGATACTCCCTGCGATGCCGATCGCCTTCCAAACATTCTCACGCAAATAAGCATCCGTGGACTGCGCAACATTCTTCGCGTCCTCGATTGCGCAGAGCCGTGCATTTGTTAGGTTCTCCTTCGCGGCTCCCAACGAGGATTCAATGCGCTTGCGCGCCTCGACAATCGCCTCGTCCGCGTTGCCCGCCGTCGACTTGACCAGTTCCTCCACATCAGCCGCTACGGCGTCCAGATCCCGCACCAGCCTATCAGCGTTGATTCGTTGCATGTCGCACCTGTCTTGTTTCGTGATTATATTGGCCCAGTGTGACGACAAATCCGTTATAGGGCTATGGTGGAAGACACGGGTCAGACTGCCAAGGCTACTGATCCGCTTTGCCGCCATGTCACTGTCTGGTCAGCAATAGCCCAGCACCCTGGCCGCGTGCGCCGCACCCAGTAATGCTGCGTCGGCGCTCAATATCAATCGGGTAGGAATCCCCTGCACGAACGATGATAGCCGGCCCTTACTTTCAAAACGCGAACGGAATTCACTCTGCGCTAAAAATATCTGGATCTTTTGCGCGATGCCGCCTGCAATGTAGACTCCGCCCCGCGCACCATGTATCAGAGCGATGTCGCCGGCGACTGCACC
Source organism: uncultured Gammaproteobacteria bacterium (assembly GCA_963811115.1). Taxonomy (GTDB): domain Bacteria; phylum Pseudomonadota; class Gammaproteobacteria; order Steroidobacterales; family Steroidobacteraceae; genus Bog-1198. The sequence goes on along the minus strand of CAWEQB010000010.1, from coordinate 82,218 downwards.
GAAGACTGAGCAGAATAACTGAAGGGCCTCGCGGCAACCGGCCTCGCCGCGCGCCGCCTTGTCCGTGATCTGCGCCGCGGACAGGGCAACGACTTCTCTTCGGCCCAGATGGGCCAACGCCTGATAAATATTTTCAAGGCCGGGGCCCGAGAGAATGCGTTCGACCGATACACGCTCGAACTTCTTCCACAGATGTCGGAGCACGGCTAGTTCAGTTTCATTGCTGGGTGCAAATCCGATATGCCCCCCCTCGGTCGCTATCGTCACCACCTGATCGCCATCGCGCGCGAGGCAGGAGACGCCGAATCCCGTTCCCGGACCAAGAATTGAGATTGGTGCACCGTGGAGCCCCCGAAGATCCGGTCCAATCGTGTGCAGATCGTGCTTGCCCAGCACCTCGACGGCAAATGCCAGAGCTACAAAATCGTTAATCAACAACGCTTCACTGAAGCCAAATTCTTTCAGCCCATCTTCCGAGATCTCCCACTGCCGATTCGTGAAACACACCCGTCCCGCTGTCACAGGGCCGGCTACCGCGATGACTGTCGATGCTGGAACGGTCGACAAGCTGCACTGCTCGATATAGGTGCGCAGCGCAGCGCTGAACGTCGGAAACTCCTGTTGTAAATCGAGTCGATGTTCGATGCGCAAGGCCCCGGATTTGGACACATCGACGATCGCAAAGCGCGCGTGCGTGCCACCGACATCACCGGCAAGAATAGCCTTATCCATGATCATGGCGCGCGTTAATGTTGATCAGCCCCAATAGATCGTCGCAATCAAGATCATTGATTGTGCTCGTGGATATCATAATCCCTCCGCGGATATCATTGGCCGATCCGCGACCGCCCTATGCTGCTCCTGTTAGCAGAAGAATGCGCCGTGCGGCGTCGCGTTGAAATACGAGGAATTACGGATTAGCGTGGCAACGGCGCGCGATCAGGCAAGCAGTGGCACGGAGAGCCGAATTTACTTGCGGGATCTACGAATGGGCGAACATCCGCTGATGGGCAATAATGCTGGCTCCTGCAGACTCCCCATTTAGAACAAGGAGTACGTATATGAAGGTCTCGCAATGCTGTAAGCACGATGTGGTCGTCGCTTCGCCCAAAGATGACCTTGTGCATGCTGCTAAGATCATGCGTGATAAGCATGTGGGTTTTCTAATCATAGTGGAAGGCGGCGCAGATCGCCGTGTGCCAATTGGAGTCGTTACTGATCGAGATATCGTCGTGCAAGTCATCGCTCGTGAAGTGGAGCCGCGCAGCGTGGTCGTCGGCGATGTGATGACGCGCGGGCCGGTTCTTTGCAAAGAATCCGATGACGTGGAGGATGTTGTAACGCGCATGGAAAGCGCCGGCATCCGCAGGATGCCTGTAGTAAACGATCGCGGCGGTTTGACAGGAGTAATCGCAATAGACGATGCGATCATGATGATGTCTAAGATGCTGGTTGGCATCACGGGAGCCGTTCGTCGCGAACAGCGGCTCGAGCGGGAATTCCGCGCCGCATAGCCGACTTTAGCCGAACGCGAATCGGTACGGTACCGATTCGCGCCGGCTAAGTCGTTGCTTTGGACGCAAGATGCGTGAAGACCGTCGTAACCCCTGGATCAGAACGACCCTACAGTTGCCGGCCTTCGCTGGTGAGCCGTTCTGCAATTTCTCTCTCCGCCGCCAACCAATCGTCAAGCTCGTGGCCCGGCGCAAAACCGCGCCGTTGAGCGCGAAAATATGCCGCTTCGGCAATTGCCGAGTGCCGTTCTTCGCTGAAGACCGGGGCAACGGCTGAAATGGCGTAATAAGGTACCTTCGGGCGTAGCATCGCCTTCTCCTCAAACTCATGGGGATTTAATATCCTCCGTTGGATCGGCCGACACCATTGGGAAAGGTCTGCAGGCGATAGGGGTTGATACTGATGCACGCGTCAATCCGTGCGGACTGAATCCCATGACATGGTAATCGCAGCGCAATCATAAGCGGAGAGACCGACACGTGAGCACATCGATCGCCAAATGATGGAGTATTGCCGTTCGGACTACTTCTCCACCCACATGTCGCCGGTCTTCTGATAGCGCCGCTTGACGGCGGCCCAGGCTACGCGAAATGCAATTTCTTCGCGCCGTAGCGGTTGGGAGGTGCCGTAGCCTTGCCAAGCGCTGTTGAAGGTCTCCCGGAATATATCTTGAGCATGAGGGGGCAAGTGCGCCTTGACGGCCGGTGGTAAGTCTTCATTTGTGACATAGGGCATTGCATGTCCCAGTATCTATTCGGCCTTTCAAATTTAAACCGATCTGGTACTTCATAACGACGTCCCTGAAAGTTACCAGGAGTCTCTGAAATACTCGCGCACCTTCGCCGCGATCTGGCGATCGGTCATCTTGTCCGCGGTTTCCACCGCGGCAACGTGTCCGCCCAATCTATTCTTCTGCAGCCGTTTCCTGAATTCGCCCTTGGCCTCGCCCGGACCAAAGATGAGCAGCGACTCGGCATCGCGCACAGCGGTAGCCACGGCGTCGTAGTAGGTGTTGAGCTCGCCCGTGAGCGCCATCTGTCTCCTGTCGTCCCGCGGCACCTGGCGCGATTCGTAGGATCCCTTCAAAGGCGAATCCCCTGTGCGTTCGGGATGCTTTTCGACGTTGGAAACGATCACCGCGGTGTGTTCCGCGCTGGGGCCCACTACCACGATCACGGCTTTGCGATGGTCAATCCAAACACCGGCTTTGCTCGTCATGTTCTTCCTCGCGAATCCATCCGACCGGCGCACGGTATGCACGCCTTTTGCGAACTCTCGGCATGGGACATGCCGCCGCATTGCAGCGGAAAATACGTACTGCGCTCTTTCGAGATTCTGTGCAGAGTAACAAGGTGCAGGCACTCTACGTGAACTAAATAGTTGCGTTGCGGCAACCATGGTTGGTGCCATGCAATGATTTTGAGTAAGGGCTGCTGTAAAGCTCTGTTTTGGTCAAACGTAAGGAGATTTGTATGAAAATCGACGCAGATATTCGACGTGACGTCGAATCCGAGTTGCAGTGGGATCCCAGCATAGACGACAAGAAGATCGGGGTCATTGTCCACAATGGTGTCGTGACATTGACCGGTGAGGTTAGCCATTTTGCGGGAAAGTGGGCGGCCGAGGACAGCGCCAAGCGGGTGAGCGGCGTGCGGGCCATTGCGAACGAACTACAAGTCAAAATTCCGGTATCCGGCGTGCGCTCCGACACCGACATTGCGGAGGCGGCGGCTAATGCGATGCAATGGCATGTCTCGATGGGCGGCACGCAGATCAAACCCGTCGTGAAGGACGGTTGGGTCACGCTCACCGGAAAAGTGAGTTGGGGCTTTCAAAGAGCGTCGGCCGAGAATGCGGTGCGAAACCTGATCGGCGTCAAAGGAGTCACCAACCACATCATGGTTGCGTCCACCATCAAGGTGGGCGACGTGAAGCAAAAGATCGAAGAGGCATTCAAGCGGCACGCGGTTCTCGACTCCAAGGACATTGAAGTGAACGTGGACAGTTCCACCGTCACTCTCAAGGGACATGTCCATACGTGGCAGGAATACGACGACGCCGTGCGCGCTGCGTGGGCCGCGCCGGGGGTTGCCCACGTCGAAAATCGTCTGTTGGTTCAATAGCAACGACGCTGTGCCGTCGGGCGGGGTATCTGCGGGGAGCTCATGCTGCAACCTCGGAGTTCACGCCCGGCGGTTTCTTTTGATCACCATCCCGCAGGCAGCAAGTGAGCCGAACGGTTGATCCTCCCTCATGCACATGGATAACAAGCAGCACTTTTCCCTCTGGTACTTTGTCGGCGTCATGCTGATTTTGGTGGCCGTGCAGAACTTTCTGGGTGATCCGCACGTGCAGGTCCTTGCATACAGCGACTTTCAGGCGCTGCTGCAGGCCGGCAAGGTCAAAGAAGTCGCCATTACCGACGATCGACTCTCCGGCATCGCCGAGAAGAGCGGGATCACCGCTGCCGCACAGGAAAAGGATGCGAACCCCGCCTCCGCCGCACAGACGCCTGTAGCTGCCGGTTCCAATGAATACAAATTCATCGTGGCGCGAGTGCCCGACCCGAATTTAGTGGCCGAATTGCGGGCGGCGAAGGTGAAATTCGCGGGCCGCATCGAGAATCGCTTGTTCTGGACAGTGCTGTCGTGGATCGCCCCCGTTGCGATCTTCTTCGTGATCTGGGGTTTGGTCATGCGCCGCCTGGGCGGGGGTCAAATGGGCAGCATGATGGATGTCGGCAAGAGCAAGGCCAAGGTTTATGTACAGAAGAACCTGGCTGTGACGTTCGCCGACGTCGAGGGAATCGATGAAGCCAAGGAAGAGCTGGTCGAAGTCGTCGATTTTCTCAAGACCCCTGAGCGCTATCGCCGGCTGGGCGGAAAGATTCCCAAAGGCGTACTCATTGTCGGTGCTCCCGGCACCGGCAAGACCTTGCTCGCCAAGGCCGTTGCGGGCGAGGCAAAGGTGCCCTTCTTGTCGCTCTCCGGTTCGGAATTCGTCGAGATGTTCGTGGGCGTGGGCGCCGCGCGGGTACGCGATTTATTTCAGCAGGCCGAAAAGCTTGCGCCCTGCATCATCTTCATCGACGAGCTGGATGCCCTCGGCAGAGCCCGCGGCGCCAGCGGCCTGGCCGGCAATGAAGAGCGAGAACAGACTCTCAACCAATTGCTGGTGCAAATGGACGGGTTCGACACGCGCAGCGGCATCATCATCATGGCGGCCACCAACCGGCCCGAAATCCTCGATCCTGCCCTATTGCGTCCGGGGCGGTTCGACCGGCATGTGGCGATTGACCGGCCGGACATCCGGGGACGCGAGAAGATACTGCACGTGCATGCCAAGTCTCTGACACTGGGTGCCGACGTGAACCTTGCTCAGGTGGCCGCAAAGACTGCCGGATGCGTCGGTGCGGATCTTGCCAACATCGTCAACGAGGCTGCGTTGCGCGCCGCGCGGCACGACAAAGCGGCCGTCGAGATGAGCGATTTCGACGAGGCCATCGATCGGGTCGTCGCGGGACTGGAGAAGAAGAATCGCGTGATGAATCCAAGGGAGAAGGAGACTGTCGCGCATCACGAAGCAGGTCATGCCCTGGTTGCGGAATCAAGACCCTCGGCGGACAAGGTTTCCAAGATCTCGATCATCCCGCGCGGCATCGGTGCGCTCGGATTCACGCAGCAGTTGCCGACGGAGGACCGCTACCTGCTCAAATACGGCGAACTTCTCGATCGGCTCGATGTCCTCCTCGGGGGACGTGTCGCGGAGCAGCTGGTGTATGGCGAGATCTCGACCGGCGCGCAGAACGATTTGCAGCGGGCTACCGACATAGCGCGCCACATGGTCACCCAATACGGCATGAGCCCGTTGTTAGGGGCCGTAACCTTTCAAAACTCCGGTTCGCAGATGTTTCTGCCGCAACCGCAGGCCGCCGCGCGCGGCGAGTACAGTGAACGCACCGCGCAGTCGATCGACGAAGAAGTGCGGCGGTTGCTCAGCGAAGCGGAACAGCGCGTCCGCGCAACTCTCACTGAAAAGCGCGTCCAGCTCGATGGGTTGGCGCGCGCTCTGTTGGAACACGAAACGGTGGACCGAAGCGCGTTGCTCGCCTTGTTAAATCAGGCGCCCGCACCTGTGCTGCAGGCCGTCTCCTGACGGCAAAGCATGAGCACAGAAGCCGCATCATCGAGTGTCGAATCGGGAGTCGCGCAGCTGGGCCGGCTGGCATTGGACCTGCGCTGGTCCTGGAGTCATGCCTCCGATGAGCTATGGAAACAGCTCGCACCCGACCTGTGGGAACGGACGCACAGTCCATGGGTGGTGCTGAGGACGGTATCGCGGCAGCGGGTCACGCAGATGCTGGCCGACCCGAAATTTCGCGAGACCTTGGACCGCCACACGAATGTGTCGCGGGACGCGGCGCAGGCAACGACGTGGTTCCAGAAGGCGCATCCGGACTCCGGACTTGCTCGAGTCGCCTACTTCAGCATGGAATTCATGTTGAGCGAAGCGCTGCCAATCTATGCCGGCGGTCTGGGCAATGTGGCGGGCGATCAGCTCAAGGCGGCGAGCGACCTCGGCGTGCCCGTGGTCGGAGTGAGCCTCCTCTATAGCCAAGGTTACTTCCGACAGCTGATCGGCCATGACGGCGCGCAACAGGCGCTGTTCCCCTACAACGACCCGGGCCAACTTCCGATCACACCCGTGCGCAGGCCCGACGGCGAATGGCTTCGGCTTGAGATTCGAACGCCCGGGTACCGTCTCTGGCTGCGCGTCTGGCAGGTCAAGGTTGGTCGGCTGCATCTCTATTTGCTCGACAGCAATGATATTGCCAATTACCCGGCGCACCGAGGCATCACGAGCGAGCTGTACGGCGGCGGCCCTGAGCTTCGCTTGCAGCAAGAAATCGTGCTTGGCATCGGCGGTTGGCGGCTCCTCGAAGCCTTGGACCTCAGGCCTGAGGTGTGTCACTTGAATGAGGGACATGCGGCCTTGGCCATTCTGGATCGAACGCGTACTTTTATGGAGGCTACCGGTGCGCCCTTCGACGCAGCGTTGACTGCGACGCGTGCCGGCAACGTCTTTACCACGCACACCGCGGTACCGGCAGGGTTCGATTGCTTCGCCCCCCAATTAGTGGAGCAGTATCTCGCGCACTATGCCGACGACGCGCTGCATATTTCTTTGAGGGAACTTCTGTCCCTGGGGCGCAAGAACCCGAGCGACGACTCTGAACCCTTCAATATGGCCTATCTGGCCGTGCGCGGGTGCGCGGCGGTCAACGGCGTCAGCCGACTGCATGGGGAGGTGAGCCGCCGCATTTTTGCACCGCTGTTCGCCCGCTGGCCGGCCGCCGAAGTACCCATCGGACACGTGACCAATGGAGTCCACACGCCGAGCTGGGACAGTCCATCGGCCGACGAGCTCTGGACCGGGTGTTGCGGCAAGGATCGTTGGCTGGGATCGCTCGAGTCCGTGAGCGACCCCATTCGCGGTGCTGCCGACTCCGCGATCTGGCAATGCCGAACAGCCGCCCGCAAATCGCTCGTCGAGTACGCTCGCGAGCGGTTGTCATCGCAGCTCGCCGCATCGGGGGGCACCGCCGAGGAAATCGAGGGCGCGAAGCATCTGTTCAACCCTGACGTAATCACGTTGGGCTTCGCGCGCCGCTTCGCGACCTACAAGCGTCCGAATCTGCTGCTGCGAGACCCGGAGCGATTGGCGTGCCTGCTGACCAATCCACAGCGGCCGGTTCAACTCATTCTCGCGGGCAAGGCTCATCCAGCCGACATTCCGGGTCAAGCGTTGATTCGCGACTGGGTGCGGTTCGTCCGCCGCTATGATGTACGGCCTCACGCAATTTTCTTGAGCGACTACGACATGCTGCTGACCGAACGGCTGGTCGAGGGCGTCGATGTGTGGATCAACACTCCACAGCGGCCGTGGGAAGCGTGCGGCACCAGCGGCATGAAGGTGCTGGTCAACGGCGGACTCAACTTGTCGGAACTCGATGGCTGGTGGGCTGAAGCTTATGCGCCGAGCGTGGGCTGGGCGTTGGGCGATGGCAGGGAGCATGGCGAGGATCCGGCGCGAGACGACATCGAAGCCTCGCAGCTCTACGCCCTCCTGGAAGGACAAGTGATCCCCGAGTTTTACGTTCGCGACGAAAACGACATCCCGCGAGCCTGGGTGGCGCGCGTGCGTGAGAGCATGGCGCGCTTGACCCCGATTTACTCCGCCAATCGCAGCGTGCGCGAATATGTGGAGCGCTGTTATCTGCCCGCCGCCGCCGCCTACCGCCAGCGCTCGAAGGACAACGGCGCGTTGGGGCTACGGATCAGCGCATGGCGGCAGGCGATCGAACTCGGTTGGCCCACGCTGCGCTTCGGTCGTGTCGCGGTCGATACCCGTGGGGACCAGCATCACTTTACCGTCGAGGTCGAACTCGGTGCACTGAATCCGCGGGCTGTGCGCGCGGAGCTGTACGCGGACCCCTTGAGCGCGAACCAAGTGTTTTGCCAGGAAATGACGCGCCTCGGCCGCGCCGATGGCGCCCTGACGGATCATTATGTCGCGAATGTGCCGGCGATTCGACCTGCCGGAGACTACACCGCGCGCATTGTGCCCACGTTCCCCGGCGTCAACGTGCCGCTGGAGGCCCCCCATGTCCTTTGGCAACGTTAGGCCGCACGCTCTGGCGCAGGTGAACACCGCCGTGGGCGCAAATACCACGATGGAATCGTTCGGCGACGGGGCCGTCAACTGATCAACTCGGTGCACATCGTCACAGGCTACCTCGATTGCGGTCCTTGAGAATACGGGGTCACAATAAGTACTTACCGCGAGTCGAGCGATGCGGTTCGGCGGCAGCGTGCGCCTTTGATGCAGCGAGGGTGATCGGTAAATGCCCGCAAGCCATCGTGGAGATCGCGCATGGTGAATCGCGTCGCAGCATGCGACGCTGAGCTTGCACTGCAAGTCTCATTTGGCGAAGGAGTTTGAATGACTACACGGCGCGAAACTGTTGCGGGAATCATCGCCGGGGCCGCCGCCATGGCGGGGGTTCCAACTTCCGCTGCGCAGATGAAGACGATGGCGCTCCCGGCGCCACAGCGCGAAGGCGGCCGGCCCTTGCTGTCGACACTGGATCAACGCCGTTCGACCCGCGCATATTCGAGCCGCGCGCTTTCGATGCGAACACTCTCGAATCTATTGTGGGCGGCGTTCGGCGTCAACCGACCTAGCGGCGACCGCACCGCTCCTTACTGGCGCCATATCATGGTCATGGACATTTATCTCACCATGGCCGACGGCGTTTGGCTGTACGACCCGAAGGAGCATGAGCTGCAGTTTTATCTGCCCGACGACATCCGCGCACAGACGGGAACGCAAGACTTCGTCGCCACTGCACCGCTCAATCTCGTCTACGTCGCACATGGCGAGCGGATGCCGGATCTCAAGGAGGAGGAGCGACGGCTCTACAGTTCCGTGGATACCGGTTTTATCGGGCAGAACGTCTATCTATTCTGCGCATCGGAAGGCCTAGCGACGGTATTTCGCGGTGCAGTCGACTACGCGAAACTCACCCAGGCCATGAAGCTGCCGGATCACCAATTCGTGACGTTTGCTCAGACCGTCGGGTACGCGGCGAGTTAACCGGCGATCGAAGCTGTAACCGAGCACCCGTTCGACGCCGTCCCCGATGTCAACTTATGCGACCAACGTTTGCGATTGGCGCAGCCTGCGCTGCCGTCAGCCTCACGGGGCTCACGCGGCCCGGCAATCCCTTCGGACTTATGAAACGCGACGACGACATATCGCCGCGACGGCGCCATCGGGCTTGGACGGGTTGCATCCTAATGCATATGTACAGATGAACCCGCAGTCCACCACCCACTCCTGGCTGCAAATGGCTGCATCCTTGGCAGTCGCGATGGCGTGCACTTTTGGATCGGTCACGGCGGCCGCGGCGTTGGAAGAAGACCCAGCAGGGGCGCTGCGGACTCAGTATCTGGCCCTGAAGAACGAACTTGAGCAAAGCCGGTTTCAGCAGCGCCTGTACATCGAGTCCATCGAACGTCCCAGTGTTTTACAGGGCGATGTCTACGCCGTCGTCGACTACCCGATCGCCACGGTCAGAGACGCATTGACGATCCCGGCACAGTGGTGCGACGCGCTGATCCTGCATCTCAATGTGAAGTACTGCCGCCCGCTACCACGCGGCGGGCACACTGTGCTCTCGGTCGCGATCGGCAAAAAGAACGACCAGCCACTCGCCGACGCCTATCGGGTCGAGTTTGACCACCGCGTCGCGGCGGCGCTGCCCGATTACATGGAGGTCTACCTCAACGCCAGCAGGGGGCCACTGGGCACCAGCAATTATCGCATCACCCTCGAAGCGGTCGACTTGGATGATAAGCGCGTATTCGTGCACCTCCGGTATTCCTATAAGTACGGCCTATGGGCACGCGTCGCGATGCGGGAGTACCTGCGCGGAACAGGCAGCGAAAAGGTGGGCTTCACCATAATCGGCAACTCGGACGATCCGCAGCCGACATTCATTGGCGGCGTCCGAGGCATTGTTGAGCGCAACGTCATGCGGTACTACCTAGCCATCGACGCCTATCTCGGGGCCCTGGCGGCGCCCGCTCCCGAGCGCTTCGAACAAAGCCTTGAGCGATGGTTCGATGCCACCGAGCGCTACTCACGCCAGCTGCACGAGGTGGACCGTGACAGCTATCTCGCGATGAAGCGCCGCGAATATCTTCGTCAGCACACTGCCCGGTAGGCCGGAGCCCGCGGCGTAGGACGTGACGCCGCGTTGCGTCACGGTCTTTACGCGGCCGTCCGGCATCGGAAGTCTGTGGGTGACCTCGTAGGGCTGGCGCTTCTCGACCGACGTCGTATAGGCGCGATTCACGAGATCCCGATCGTCAGGATGCACGAGCGCAAGAAACGCTTCGTACGACGCGCCGAATTTCGCGGCGTCGATCTCGAAGATCCTGAAGACCTCATCTGACCAGTTCAGCTCGTTGGTCGTCAGATCCAAATTCCAGCTGCCGAGCTGGGCAACGCGCTGCGATTCGCGCAGATCGCGCTCGCGTTCTTCGAGCCGCTGCGCCAAACGCCGGAACCGGCGCCGGACCGAGTGCATAGCCACGCCCGAGAGCACTACCGCGACAGCGCCGGCTGGCAGGAGGGCGAGTGGCATGAATCTCGTTGGCACATCGGTATCAGGGCGCCTCGACCGAAAGGCTATCAGGTTGGAGTCCCGCCAGCATTATCGCCCACTCGGCCCCTGCTAAGCTGTCGTTCTCGACCGGCCGCTCGGGGTCGATTTGGAGTTCCCAGGATTTCATGGACACCTAAAACGGCGTGAAGAACAAACCGGAGGGTCTGCCGCATGATGGCGACAGGAACAATATCGCCAGACATACAGCAAAGGAGTTCTTTCGTCGATTGATGGAGACTTCCCTGAAGATCCTGAGTCATCGTTGATAGTACGCCCCGACGGCGCGTCGTCAAGGAGAGCATTGAAAGCCCGCGCCGGGGCAGACGAGTTCTCGCCCACGAATTCTGCTTCGCTTGGTTACGATTTCAAATCGGTGGTTACCGACGAGCGGGAGGGACTTATCTGTATATGGCCTGGACGTCCCAGCCAGGTTCCGGTTGGCGATTTGCGGTTGGAGAGTGATCGAGTGCTGTCGGTATAGGTCTGAGACGGGTCGCCCGTGAGTGGCGAGTTGCTCAGTCGCGGGCCGCGGCGTCTATAGCTGGAGCGAGTAGATGGTCTGATGAGGATCGTCTGGGTCACGGTGGGAGCTCATGTTCAAGTGGTGCCAAGCCCCTTGTGCTGCCATTCATCAGCGACCGTGACCGCAATTTCCCGTACGTCCGACCGTGAATTCGGAGCGTAACGGGATAGCTTCGTTTTGCCGCCAAGAAAGCGGTAGTGCTTGGTCTGCGGTGACGATCATGGAGACGTCGCGCGCCATTCGCCATCGTGGCTTGCCGCAATTGAAGTAGTCGAGCCCTTATGGAAGGGAACTGACTTCAGTCGTAGTCTTAAAGCGAAGATGTCTCTTATTCATGTCGAGGCCGCGAGCATGTTGCAACCGATTCGAATCACTTGGCGAGGTATGAAGCCGTCGGCGGCACTCGAAGGGCGGGTCCGGGCGCTGGCGCAACGACTCGAAAAATTCGGCTCCGAGATGATTCACTGCCACGTGATCATTGAGCTCCCGCACAAGCGGGGACATCAGGGAAATCTCTATGGAGTCCACATCCAGGTGACCGTCCCGGGGACCGAGCTGATAGTTCAACATGAACATCGTGAGCTGCGAAGTCATGAGGATTCATATATAGCCGTGCGTGATGCGTTCCGGGCCGTGCGCCGACAACTTCAGGACTATGAGCGAAAGCGTCGACTGGACGTCAAGGGTCACACGCTGAGTCCGGGGCAGGTGCCGATCGCCACGGATACGGGGACGTGAACTAATGGCTGCCGATCCTTCACTTGCGAATATGGACGTCGCAACCCAGTTGCTGAGCGTGGCACGCTCGGCGGTTGCTGAATTGCGCGGTGGCGATCTTTATCGTCTCGACGTGTCGCTCGACAGTACGCTTCAAAACGAGCTCGGGCTCGATAGCTTGGCGCGCGTCGAATTGCTGCATCGTGTCGAAGAGGCCTTCCAGATTCGACTTCCTGATGACACCTTCGCATCGGCCGCTACGCTGCGGGAGCTCCTGGCCGCCATCGAGCGCGGCGGTTCCGGCGCCGTCCCAGCCGAACGAACGACCAAGGATGTATTGCCCGTGACTCGCCGCGAACGGACGCCCGATCGGGCGTCGACGCTGATCGAGGTGCTCCGATGGCATGCCGAGCAAGACCCCTCCACCACCGCGATGACGGTGATCACCGGAGACGACGAGCGACTCATCACGCACGCGACACTGTGGCAAACCGCGCTCGCTCTGTGCGGTGCGCTGCAGTCACGCGGTGTCGTCGCCGGGGAGGCGATCGCGCTGATGCTGCCCACGGGAGCCGAGTATTTCACGTCGTTCATGGGCGTTCTCCTCTGCGGCTGCGTGCCCGTTCCGATTTACCCGCCGGCCGAGGCGGGACAACTGGAGGAACACGTCCGACGTCACGCCAAACTCCTCTCGAACGCACGAGTCGTCGCCGTGCTGACCGATGAATCGGTACATCGCGTCGGCCGGCTGCTCCAGGCCAACGTTCCCTGTATACGCCGGGTCGAGACCGCGGCGCTGCTCGTCGCCGAAGGTGCGGTTGGGAAGGTGGCACCGGCCAGCGGTAATTCGCTCGCCCTCCTCCAATACACCTCGGGGAGCACCGGCGACCCCAAGGGGGTCATGCTCACTCACGCGCAGCTGCTCGCCAACATTCGCGCGATGGGCCGCGCGGCCCACATCGAGCGCACGGATGTGCTCGTGAGCTGGTTGCCCCTTTATCACGATATGGGCCTCATCGGCGCCTGGCTCGGCACACTCTACTTCGGCATCCCGCTCGTCGTGATGTCCCCGTTGACGTTTTTGGCACGCCCCGAGCGCTGGCTGTGGGCGATCCATAAGCACCGCGGCACGTTGTCGGCAGGGCCCAACTTTGCCTATGAGCTGTGCGTCAGACGTATTCGGGAAGCCGATATTGAGGGATTGGACCTTCGCTCTTGGCGGATAGCCTTCAGCGGTTCCGAGGCCGTACTGCCGGAGACGCTCGATCGCTTCTACACCCGCTTCGCGCCGCACGGGTTCCGCCGCGAGGCGCTGACACCGGTCTACGGACTCGCCGAGTGTGCCGTCGGCCTGTCCTTTCCGCCGCTTAACCGGGGACCAGTCATTGACCGAATCGCACGCGCAACATTCACCAGCAGCGGAGTAGCGCAACCGGCCGGAGCAGAGGACCCGAACCCGCTCTTGTTCGTGAGCTGCGGTCTGCCATTGCCAGGCTACGAGATCCGCATCGTCGATGCGAACCAACGCGAACTCGGCGAGCGACACGAAGGGCGCCTCGAGTTCAAAGGGCCCTCGGTAACCCAGGGGTACTTCGACAATCCGGCGGCGACCGCACGCCTAGTGCATGAGGGCTGGCTCGACAGTGGAGATCGCGCGTATGTGGCCAATGGCGAGGTCTACATTACGGGAAGAATCAAGGACATCGTGATTCGCGGCGGGCGCCATATCCACCCGGATGAGCTCGAGGCGGCCGTGGGAACCGTCGAGGGCATCCGCACGGGTTGCGTTGCGGCTTTCGGGACGCGCAGCGCCGGTGCTGCGACCGAGCGCCTGATCATCATGGCAGAGACGAACAGAGCGGATCCCATGGCGCGGAGTGCCCTCAATGCAAAGGTCACTACCCGTGTGCTGGAGGTCTTGGGCGAGCCGCCCGATGAAGTGATCCTGGTCCCACCGAACGCGGTTCTAAAGACGCCGAGCGGTAAGATCCGCCGCGCCGCGTGCCGCGAGGCGTACGAAACGCGCGCCTATCAAGGGCGCCGGCACGCCCTCTGGAGGCAGCTCCTGGGTGTTGTCACGGGTTCGATGCGGCCGATGGCCCGTAGACTTTATCGTTCAAGCATCGACATCCTGTACGCGGGCTACTTCTGGAGTGTCGTGTTCACCTTCGGCTCGTGCACTTGGCTTTTGGTCGCCCTTGTGCGACGGCGCTCGTGGGCTGCGGCGATTGCACGCGCCGGCGTGCGTAGCATACTGCGGGCGGTCAATTTCCCGATGACCGTGCGCGGCGCCGAGAACATCCCAAAAGCCGGACCGTGCGTTATCGTGCCGAATCACTCGAGCTACCTTGACGGCTTGGTCGTCTTCGGTACCCTGCGGCGCGAAGTATGTTTTGTCGCCAAACGCGAGCTTCGCGATCAGCTGATTCCCCGCGTCTTCCTGCAACGAGTGGGCGCCTTGTTTGTCGCTCGCGATGAGACCGTCGAGAGTGTTGCGAGCGCCGAGGCCATGACCGCCGCAGTGCGCGCCGGCGAGGCGCTCGTGGTCTTTGCCGAGGGCACATTGACCCGCGCACCTGGGCTCATGCCGTTCCATCTGGGCGGATTCTTGGCGGCCGCCACCGCTGGCGCAGTTACCGTGCCGATGGCGATTCGCGGCACTCGCTCCGCGCTCCGGGACGGCGAATGGTTTCCGCGGCGGCTTCCGATCATCGTAGAGCTGGGCCCTCCGATACCCGTACCGTTTGAGCTCAAACCATTGGCGGCTGCCCTGCGGATTCGCGATTCAGCGCGAACCTTTATTGCGGCCCGATGCGGTGAACCGGACTCAGCGTGACGCAGGTCCAAGTAGCTCATAGTAAATGGCGATAAACGAAGTGCCAGGCATGACCCTCGCGATATCGATCCGCAAGACGGCCGTTGAATCAATTCGGGATTTGAACCGCGGCCAGAAGCTGGCCCGGGTGCAAGGGATCCTGAAATCTGATGAAGATTCCGTTGTACTGAGCGATGATCAGATCGGCTTTGCCGTCGCTGTTCATATCGGCAATCGCCCGCCGCCTCCGCCGCAAGCAGCAGGTGCTATCAACCATAACGCCATGAGCACGCGCATCCCACGAAGCATTTTGAACCCTTTCTGCTTTCAACTTTCGCCACATCAGGCAAAGGCATGCTAAGCGATCGGATATGTGGAGCAATCAGGGCTTACCCCTATGGGCCTGTAATTAGCGATCCATTACGCGGCAACAGAATTGGTGGGCGAATTTTTCTCACTGGCTTGCAGGAAAGCAGACGATCGCCGCAGCCAGGTCAGGCTCGATGTCAGACGGCATTTATAGACCACTGTATCGAAAATGAATTCATTGACAATGTGCACCAATCGCAGCTGACTGCCCTGCGCATCGGCGATCTTGATCGCCTCATTAAGCCCGCGGGTCGAGGTCTCGCTGCCATCGACCGGGACGAGGATTTTGCCGTACATGTTGACCCCCTCTTGACAGCTGAGCGTCTTCCGGCCGGGCACCGCGCCCGATCGGCGACAAATTCAATTTGCCGGCCGCACTTGTATCATCAGCCGGGGTGTCCGGCCGCCAAGAGTTCTCACAGCGCGCTTCGGGTTGCTTCATGATGCATTGATATTAACGGCAGGTAACACGCGCAGGCGCGCGCCTCGCGACACCCGCGGTACACGGCTGCGGAACTTCGCCGGTTTTACGACCATGACGTCGCAAGGCAATTCGTCCAGAATTTTCTCTGCCGTATTTCCGATCAGCAAACGCTTGTATCCCGATCGCGAAATCGCTCCCATCACGACGATGGCGCTGTGGCTCTTGCGTGCGGCCTCGGCGATGGCATCGACAGGAAGGCGGCCGACGAGGTATTGGCGCGAACGCGGGATCCGCGCGGCCCGCAGAGTGCGATTGAAGTTCAATTTCGCCTCACGTTTCGCCTCTTCCTCCATTTGCTCCAAGGTTCCTGGCGTGACCATCTCGGGCGATGGGGCCATGATGAAGGTCGAGTAGGCATGCACCGCATGCAAGGTTCCCCGCAGCGCCGTCGTCAGCGTCCTACCGACGCGCAATATGTCCTTGTCGAGTTGCAGCGGCTTCTCGTGCGCGTGCGCAGGATCGATCGCGGCGAGCACAGCGGGGTGGCGGTAAGGATGCGGATCTTTCACCAGCAACAGCGGTATCGGGCTCTCGCGCACCAGCTCCCAATCGGTCAGCCGTAGAAGCGACGGCAGGCGATGCCGCCCGGAGTGCAGCGACGCGACTATGAGGTCCGCTTTGATGATCTGCGCTCGACGGAGGACAGCTTCATGCGCTGGATAGTCCCATTCGGCGGAGACGGTCACCTTGATGTCGTGTTCGCGGAGCCGGTCGGCGATCGCCTCGAGGCGGCGTAGTGCGCTCCGTCGCAACTCGTGCCCGGGCGAAACCAATCCTTGGGCGGGCGTGAGGACAGGGTCGGCGTACACGGGCGTGGTTAAGGCGTGAAAAAGCTCCAGCTGGGCACCGTACGCTCGCGCAAGTTGCGCGGCCTTGAGGACCGCGGGCAGCGGCTTGCCGTTCAGTGCCTTGACCGCCACTAAAATTCGATGGAATGTAGGCATGCATCCTCCCTCGCCGAATTTCACGATCGACGATCGCGCGGTTGCAGTATTCCCCTTGCGCGGCCGATAACCTCGCGTAACTATCAAGGAAATATGAATCGATGGGTATCCGTAATATCACAGTGCGTCCCTGTGGTTACTACGTGCGAACAACGGCCGATCGTCGATCAGCGATCGCTCGATTCCCGAGTTCTCGAATGGGGATCTGGTGCATCTTCGGTCACGCGACACGATCGGAATCTCGTCTCGGCGATCGGCAAGCTCAAGCGAGCGCTCGATCCCATAGTACCTTCAACGACTGCCTGCGGCGCGGTCGGCCGATGCCAAATGAGAACTGCCGTTTGTGAATGCGATGCGCCAGCTCGCTATCGACTGCCACGCGGCAAAGCGTTTACTTTACTGTAAGACGTGACAGGCTTCGTCCCCCGCCGACGCAGCTCCGCGGCGTTCGGATCGAGTTCGAACGTGCCGATGTGAATGGAACTTGCCCCCAGTAACATGTTTCATCGGAGTCTGTGTCAACCCCTTGTTGGCGTGCGGTGTGCTTAGCACCGCGACCTGCGCAGCCCGACTCTGGGCCCAACCGTTCAGCGAATTTGGTAGCCGAACGACACTCCCAGCACGCGCGGTCGCAGCGGCGTCTGTGCCACGATGAATTGGTCGGTGCTGGTGAACACGGCCGCGTTCGAATCGGTCAGATTCTCGCCGTACAGCGTCACGTTCCAGGCATCCTTCGCGATCCCGATGGACGCAGAAAAGGTCGAATAGGCGGGATTCTCGAAGCGCAGCCGGGAGGTTCCGATTCCGCCTCCGGCACCTGCATAGGTAGGGTTCGAACCCGCCTGGCTGAAGGAGTGCCCTTGGTGCGTCGCGTTGAACTGCACGAAGGAATGGTAGTCGCTGAACGACCATTCATAACGTGCGTGCAGGCTGAACGCCAGCGGCGGCGCATTGGCCGAGGGCGACCCGACCGGACCAAACGGATTCGTGATGGTCGAGCACCAGGCAGCGGACCCTTGCAGCGTCAGTCCGTTGGTCACGCGGGCAATCAATGAGGTTTCGATGCCTTTGATCAGGAAGTTCTGCCCGTTGGTATTGAAGAACAGGTTGCCCAACAAACCAGGATCGAAGAACGAGATCTGGACGTTGTCCCAGTTCTCGCGATAGATGGCGCCATCCCATTGAAAGCGGTGGTCGAGGAACTCGGTCTTCCAGCCGATCTCGTTATTGGTGAGGTTGTCGGACTGCCATGAGCGCGGCAGCAGGTATTGATGCTGTCCGTCGGTACCGTAAATATGCGGCGTGCCGCCATTCTCATCGAAACCACCCGGCCTGAAGCCTTGCGACCAGGTGTAGTACACCATGGCGTCCGGCGTGATATGCCAGGTGAGATTGGCGCGGCTCTTGAACCCCGACTCAGTGCCCTGAAGGTTTTGCACATCGAGATTGTACGAAAACGATGAAGTGCAGCCGCCGGGCGGCGTGCCCGCCTCGTAGCATCCGAAACTGGACATGACGCTACCCTTATACGAGTTCTCGAAGGAGAAATGCCGTGTTCCCGCGGTGAGGGTGAGCTGTTTCGGTATCAGAAATGTCGCGTTACGACAAATGCAGGAACTTCTTCGAACAGGAGCTGGAAGTCGCCAAGGATGCGGGTGTGCTGCGCCCTTCCGTGGACACGGTTCTCGAGGCCATCGCGCTTGCAAGCTTCGTCGATGGCCTTGCAGTTCAGATGTTATTTCTCAACCGGAGTGAAACCAAGCGGGTGAAAGCCGACCTGGTTCGACTCTACTTGGAACGCAGCCTCGAGACTGCGTGAAGCGGCCGGTCGCTGGATGCGTCATCGCCGGTCGCCGCAATGAGGTCGTAGCTGGGCTGCGAGCGCCTTCATACATCGCGCCGCCTTTGACGATGCTAAATACGGCAACGCCCTTGTGATAGCTTCCCAACATGGCGGCAGCGTTCTTGCCGCCGCTGTCTCGGACCGCGGTATCGGTCGGAGGCATCGCGGGGGCATCTTCATCCCCCAACTCGAGATGCCTACAACACGGACATTCTTGAACCTTATAGAACGCTATTGGATGGTGGGCCGTGGGCGATTCGGACTGTCCCTCCAATCCCGGTCCGGATAAAACTTAAGTAATTTCATAGGCTTGAACTGCCGCTGGATTAGTGGCACGAAGAGGGCGCACGGCGACGCGGATAAATGTGCGAGCCCTCGACCGCCCGAAACACGACTCACTCTTCGGCTCGCACATTGGTCAGTTGCGCTTCGCGCAGGTCGAGTTCGCGCTCGATTCGGCGCCTCGCTTCATCTTTCAGCTTTCCGCCTCGATACAGCTCATTGATCTGCTGCCGTTCGGCTTCGATCAGCATGAATTCGATCTCGTCATGCAGCTCGATGAGCCGCTTGTGCCCGGCGTCGCCGTCGCTGCGATGCAGGACAGCCTTGAGCCGATCGCGATGTCGCGTGCGCAGCGGCCGAATGAAGTCCTCTGTGAGCTTACGCACTTCGACAAGTTCGTCGAGACGCTGCATAGCCGCCTCGATCGCCTGCCGGCGGGCCGCAAATTCCTCCACTCGGTCGGCGTGGCGCTCCCGGCGGCCCGCGTTGGCGAGCCCAAGTGCGCGGATCACGGCCGGCAGCATCAGACCTTGGCCCACGAGCGTCACCAATATGACCGAAAACGTGAGGAACAGAATCCGGTCGCGGTCGGGAAAGAGCGCGCCGCTCTCGGTCGTGAGGGGAATTGCCAGCGCCGCCGCGAGCGACACCGTGCCGCGCACGCCCGTGAACGCCAGCACAAACGGCCACTGCCAAGGCGGCGAGGGATCGGCCCGCGCCACGGAAGGAATCAGCCAGCGCGGAAGATACGTGGCGGGAAACATCCACACGAAGCGGGCAATGATGACCACGGCGCAGACCACGGCCGCGGACAGGGTTAAATCCGACAGTGAATCACCATGGATGCCGGCAATCAACGTTCGCGCCTGCAGGCCGGTGATCAGGAACACAAACCCTTCCGTCAGGTAAATCAGGAAATCCCAGAAGAAAATGCCCTGTAACCGTGTTGCCGCACCGATCAGCTTGGGGCCATTCCAGCTGATATAGAGCCCGGCGGTCACGGTGGCGAGCACGCCGGAGCCACCGAGGTGCGCGGGAGGCCAGTAAGCCAGGAAGGGCGTGAGGATCGAGAGCATGATCTCGATTCGCGGATCCTGCACCCAACGCCGCACTCGCAGCATGAACCAGCCCACGCCGATGCCCCACAGAATTTCGCCGCCGACAATCGCGGCAAACATGCCGGCGGCCTTACCGAACGAAAATGCGCTGAGACTGACGGCCGCCACTGCGAAGCGGTACAGAATGAGGGCACTGGCATCGTTCGCCAGGCCTTCACCTTCCAGGATCACGACAAGCCGTCTCGGCAGCTGCATTCTGCGCGCAATGGACAGCGGCGCCACGGCGTCCGGCGGCGACACAATCGCCCCCAACACAAAGCCCACGGGCCAGGAGAAACCCAACAACCAATGGGTTACCGCGGCGGCTGTGATCGTCGTGAACAGCACGCAGCCCACGGTCAACAGCGAAATCGGGCGCAGATTGAATTTGAACTCGCGCCAACTCATCGCCACCGCCGACGAATAGATGATGGGTGGCAGCACGATCAGCAAGACGAATTCCGGGGCCAGCTTCACGGTCGGCAGCCCGGGGATAAGGGCCAGAATCACCCCGGTGAGCACGAGCAGTATGGCGGCCGGAATCTGCAGCCGCGACGCCACAATCGCAACGGCGACAATCACGATCAGCAGCAAGACCAGAATCTGAATCGTCGGAATCATTGACACCCTGGATAGACCATTGCCATTGTTATACCGTACGATTGGCGATGTTAGATCTCAAGAGCGGGACACATGTTGATGGCGGAGCGGCCGCGTGAGGTGCAGGCGGCCATTGCCAAGCATTTGGCGCTTCCGCCTACAGGAATGGCAATTCCTTGAGCGTGCCAGGCAGAGTGCGTCCCTCCTTCACGACGTCGACCCGATCGCCCACGGCGCAGGTTCTCGCGATTAATGCGAACCCAATGTTCTTCTTCAGGCGGTAGGACCAGACACAGTTTGTGAGGTCTCCGACCTTTTGCCCATTCTTAAGGATCGAATGCCAGCGAAAGCCGAGGACGGTTGGTTCATCACCCTCGAGTATCACACCGAGCTGATGGCGTCGCGACCCCGCGGCGTGGATGCGCCGCAGCGCCTCGATACCGATCACATCATCCGCCACCTGAAGGTCCACGTACTTGTCCATGCGCACTTCAAACGGATTGGTGGCCCCATCGGTATCGCCCCCGTAGGATAAGAGGCCGCTTTCAATCCGTTCGCAAAAGTTCGGCGTGCCCGGCCCGATATCCCAAGGCTTGCCGGCCTCCTTGACGATATTCCAAAGCGTGGTTCCCTCTGTCCCGTCCATCAGGTAAAGCTCGAACCCGCCCTGTTTGGACCAACCGGATCGCGCCACCACGACGGGGATCCCCTCGATTGTCGCTTCCTGGAACCAGAAATACCTCAGCGCGCGGACCCAGTCCCCAAATATCGAAGCAACCACGTCTTCCGCCTTCGGTCCCTGCACGGCGAGAGGCGACACATCGGGTTCGCTGACCTCGACCTTGAGGCGGCGTTCAGCGGCGATCGCGCGCGCCCAAAACCAGACGTTCGAATCCGCGATCGAGAACCAGTAGCGGTCCTCGTCGAGCTTCAACAGAATCGGGTCGTTGATGAGGATGCCTGCGTGATTGCAAAGCGGCAGGTACTTCCCCTGACCCGCCTTGCAGTGAGTTAGGTCACGTGGACTTAAAATTTGTGCAAGCCGCCCCGCGTCCGACCCCTTCAATTGCACCTGACGCTCGCAGGCAACATCCCACTGCGCGACACCCCGCAGAAGACGCCAGTATTCCTCCTCGGGAGTTCCGAAACTGGTGGGCATGAGCATGTGGTTGTAGGTCGTAAACGCCGTGACTCCATCGGCGAGCGTGGCCTCGTAGAACGGCGAGGGGCGCAGGCGCGCGGAGGGAGTAATCCCGAACATGTGCTTCACTTCTCCTTTGAAGAGTTGCGGTCGAGCGCGTTTGAGCAGGCGGCGGGGCGTTGGATCTTATTTCACGTTCGTCCAACAAATGCTAGTGTCACCACATAACTATCGTCAACTTCAACCAATGGATGACATCCACGACTACCATTGGCTGCCAGGATCTTCCCATGCAAGATGCGATTGTCGACCGCAACACGCCCTGTGCGTGATTCGCGCTCGGTATTGCGCCTCGTGCTGCTGGTGACCGCCGCCGTATTTATCAACTACATTGATCGCGGCAACCTAGCCACGGCCGCTCCTTTGATGCAAGACGAGTTGCATTTAAGTGCCAGTCAGCTCGGAATACTGCTGTCTGCGTTCTATTACGGTTATGTCGTTTGTATGCCGGCCATGGGTTGGCTTGCGGAACGTTACGGTGCCAAGCGTGTCCTGGCTGCCGGCGTCACGATTTGGTCAGTTGCCACATTGACGACTGGGTTCGCGGGCAGTTTCGCGACTCTCTTGGCACTGCGCGTGCTGCTTGGAATCGGCGAGAGCGTCGCTTTTCCCTGTGCGTCGAAGGTGCTGGCACATGCGGTCGATGTCACTCGTCTAGGGGTTGCCAATGGCATCTTGAGTTTCGGCTACTTGCTAGGGCCCGCCGTCGGCACATTGCTCGGCGGCTACCTCATGACGGTGTTCGGCTGGCGGCCGGTGTTCTTCGTGTTCGGCGCGCTGTCCCTGCTGTGGCTGTGGCCATGGCAAGGGGTGAAAATGGGTCCACCGGTGGCGACCGGTCCGGTTTCCACCGAGACTCAACCGTCGTTCGCTCAAGTGCTTAGGCGACGCGAACTCTGGGGTGCTTCGCTTGGCCACTTTGCCTCAAACTACGGCTATTACTTTATCGTGTCGTGGCTGCCCTTTTATCTCATCAAATCGCGTGGGTTCTCCATGGGTTCGATGGTGGCCATCGCGTCATGGGCCTACCTGCTAAACGCCTTGAGCGCACTCGCCATGGGCTGGCTTGCCGATCGATGGATTCGTGCCGGCCGCAGTCCCACGCTTGTCTACAAGTGCATCATGGCGGCCAACCATATTGCCGGAATCGTTTGCATGATCGGCATGGTGATGTTGCCGGCAGTGGGGTCGATCGCGGCGCTTTTCCTCTTCGAGATCGTCAGCGGCTGTTCCTACCCGGGTTTGTTCGCGATACCGCAGATCCTTGCCGGTCCCACCGCAAGCGCCCGCTGGGTCGGTGTCCAAAATGCCGCAGGCAATGTGGCCGGCCTCATTGCTCCGGCGATCACCGGAGTACTCGTTGACCAGACCGGCCTTTTCGATGTCGCCTTTGCATTGGCTGCCGCCATTAACGTGCTTGGCCTGATCGGTTGGGTTCTGATGCTGCCGAAGATAGCCCCGATTCAGTGGATATCGCCTGTACAGCCGGCCCCAGCACGCTAAAGGCATCTTCGGAAACAACATATTGAGGATTCCATGACGAAGCCTGAGCTGATCGATTTCAAACTGAAGGGGCGCCGCGCACTCGTGACCGGCAGTGCATCGGGCATCGGCCTTGCGACGGCCGAACGACTCGCTCGCAGCGGCGCTCATGTTGCGATGAACGACTTGCCAACAGACGCGTTGACTCGGGTCGTCGTTGATTTCAAAGCTCGAGGTTTCCGGGTGGAAGCGGTACCTGGCGATCTCAGTGTGTCGGCGAGCGCGCGCGACGTGGGCTTGAGGACATTGGAATTGCTCGACGGGCTCGACTATCTTGTCAACAACGCGGGCGCACCGGGCACACGCATGCCCATACCTGCGTCGGATCTCAACGCGTTGACCGATGAGTTCTGGGATCGGATTTTGCGGATCAATCTCATGAGCGCCTTCTGGATGACAAAGACGCTCGCCGCCGCATTGACCGACGCATGCGGGGCAGTCGTCAATACGGTATCGGTGGCAGCGCTCGGAGGCGGCGGAAGCAGCGTGGCCTACGCAACGGCGAAAGCGGGACTGGCGGGACTGACTAGAGAATTGGCGCGGGGTCTCGCGCCGGCCGTTCGCGTCAACGGAATCGCGCCGGGATATGTGAATTCAAACTGGGAGTGCTCGTTCGGCGACATGGATGCCGCGGCAAAGGCAACAGTGCCATTGGCGCGCGTCGGTGAAACGGAAGATTACGCAGAGGTGATCGTGTATCTCTGTGCCGGCGCTTCCTATGTCACGGGCGAGGTTTTTCCAGTCACGGGCGGCATACGCATTTGACCGACGCAATGGGGAAGACCGCATGAGCATGACTCGCGCATTGACTCGCTGTTGCGGTGTGGAACCTGCATTAGCGCCTGATTATTTGTGAATTTGGCGGGCCATGGGCGATTCGGACTGTTCCTCCAATCCGGGTGCGGATAAGACTCAATTAATTTCATGGACTTGAACAGCCGCGGGAGACCGCTAGGCAGGGCTGAGGCGCCTCTAGAGTTGGATATTGGAGTGTTGGGCCGCCGGAAAGCAGTATTGGTGGGTGCGGGTGGCTGAAATTCTGAGTTACGGTAAAATTCGTGGCCCAGTTCGGTCCGAGCCAATAGTAATATGAACGATCAGACATTGAGTTCTCGGTCAACCATTGAGAGAGAATCGGAAATAGAATTGCTGGCGCGTGAAACGGGTACTCCTGTTGATACAGTGCAGGAACTTTACCGAGTCGAACGCGACAAGCTCGAGCAATCCGCACGTATCAAGACCTTTGTTTCCGTGCTGGCTCACCGACGTGTAAAAGCCCTACTGCATGTCGAGCGCGGAAAACGTCATTGAACGAAATTTCCTATTTACTGAGGCACTCGGCGCGAGAAGCCAGTTTCCGCCCGGCGTTGACACGGAGATCCCCAATTGCCAAGCAGCGCGAGCGCAGACATACGTTTTCCGCTGATATGAATTTCTAGAGTTGGTTGAAACGAAAGACCGCGCCATATTGGGTAACTGTGCCAAGCAACAAATCCAATCTGCGGCGACGCAATCTCGAACATGGTGCAGGTTGCTACAACATCAGGCAATCCATCCCATCGATATCGGCAACCGCAACGGCCCCCACGAAGCATTTTGAACCCTTTCTGCTTTCAACTTTCGCCACATCAGGCAAAGGCATGCTAAGCGATCGGATATGTGGAGCAATCAGGGCTTACCCCTATGGGCCTGTAATTAGCGATCCATTACGCGGCAACAGAATTGGTGGGCGAATTTTTCTCACTGGCTTGCAGGAAAGCAGACGATCGCCGCAGTCAGGTCAGGCTCGATGTCAGTCAGTCCTTGCACTTGCTTGCGCAACGCCAATACCATCTGAAGAAAGGAGCAATGGATGTCCACGATAACCTATGCCGTATGGGCACTTGCCGCCGGAGCACTGATCCCGCTTATGGCGATTTTGAATGCCGGACTCGCCCGTGCGACAGGAGGTACAATTCAGGCGACTGTTCTTTTGTTTGCTACCGGTCTGGCTGCGTCACTGATGCTCGCGGCAGCAACGAAGACCCATATCCCGCCTATTCAGACATTGGCTCGCATCCCGCCTTCTCAATATTCGGGTGGCATCATAGTGGGATTTTATATCTTGAGCGTCACGTTTATTGCGCCGCGTTTTGGAGTAGGCAACGCGATTCTGTTCGCCGTGACGGCGCAGCTACTCACATCGGCGTTTATAGACCACTTTGCATTGGCGGGGGCTACTCTGCGACCGTTGACGGCGATGCGAGCAATGGGACTGTTCATCGTGGTTGCCGGCGTGGTGATCACGCAGGTCAGTGACCGTATGGCTACTGGAGCGATCGAACCTACGTGATTAAGAGACGCCCGCACGGAGCGGTGTTTAATTCTTTAAAAGCAATTACTTAGGCTCTTACTTCTGTGCCACGATTTCCCGAGTTACCCGACGATAAGCCTCCGAAATCATAGGTATCGGAATCTTCCAATGGCACAGCTGCGAAGCGGTGGCCGAGCGCTTTCCCGCCCTCCTCCGGCAGGCCTCGTGATCGATCGCGACCAAGCGCTTACATCAATCATCGATCCGCACGCTCGGATTTTCAGCCGCTACCACGCGCTTTCTCGCAGAGCGCGCGGAGGAACCCATCGAGTCTCCAGTCATCTACAAAGCGAACACCGCCAATCACAGAGTCCGAGGCGCACCGGCATCGCAGATGTGAAGAGGCGTTAAATTTGATGGGGATTTCGAATATCGTACCTGCCGAAGGAACAAGTTGCGGCGCCGGTCGGCGTCCAATCGGCTCGCCAGTTCCACACACTTAAAGCATATGCCCATGCCAATGACATCCCATCTGCCCCCTCCGTGCTTCATGCGATGCAACAAGGCACTAAAGTTCAAACGCATCAGGCCGATACTTTGTATCGCAAAGGCCGGCATCTAAGTCACTACTTTCCCTTTAACATAAGAGGCACGTACAAAATGAGCATCTCCAGTATTTCCCCCTCCGTTGCGCCCCCGATTGCCTCCGCCACGGCCAATAAGGCCCCAGCGAGTCCGGTTCAGCAAGCCAGCAAACCGGTGGTCGCGCCCGCTGTTAAGTCAGGTACGGACAGCGACGGCGATCATGACGGCAGCCGTGGGCGAATCAACGTCAAGGCGTGAACTTATGTATCGGGGTCAAGCGCTCCGCTGTATGTGGCGTCAAACACCCTGCAGCGGCTGCGCTTGTTTTCATCAGCATTGAGGTTCCGACGGGTCAACAATCATCGCGGCCTTTGATTCCGCGGGGCCTTCATCGCTAAAAACGACGGACGGATGACCCTAGCTATCGCAGCCCTCTCACGGGCCATATTCTTGGCACCCCGTCATGCAAGCTGCATTGATGCCACAGGGCGGGCGAACATGTGCAATCCCGCCAGTCGCATATGCCAGGTACCCGTGAATATCCTCGGTGGGCTGGAAAACTGTCCGGTTCTTCCTGATCGCAAAATTAAGATCAAAGAGGCCAAAATGAAAAACGCGGCCGTGATAAATGAAGGTCACGAAGCCGATGATGGGGATGACGAACATCAGCAAATAGAGCACCAGGTGCACCGGGCCTGAAAGGCGGCGAGAGAACGCACCAATTTCTGCAGGCAGATCGGGAGGCGAATGCCGAAAACGATAGCTAATGCGCGCCACGAGAACCAACAACAAAATCCCGATCAGCGCGTTGACGTCGGTCCAAAACGCCTGCGTTTGCTTTGGCCACGAATCGTACAGTAGGCCCGACCGACAAGCCTCCCGGCAAGACCTTCGGATGGGGGTATGGCACGAGTGGTACTCATATACCCTACCTCTGCGCAAAATGCGCGCAAGCGGGCACATAAAGACCATTCTCAATGCCACAAGCACCGATCCGCAAAGGAAGTAAGCCTAGGTGATGGATAACCGCTTCCCTACCAACTTAATCGCGACTGCCGAGAAAAGACCACGTCCCCGCGCCCGCCTCATCTCGGACGGACCTTTGGCTCGACGGGTGGCCAACGGTTTGCATCAATACCGCGCCGCTTAAGCTCTGTATTTTTTGGCGCATCTCTTTAGGGAGCGCCCGCAGGATAAGACCGAACGGGAAATCGAGCGGGTAGGGTCGGTTAATGCGCTGCGACTCCTCCAAGCTTGTGATCACGTGAGAAGACCGCCATCCATATTTTTCAAAGAACTCGAACCAATTCTTCAGTTTGAAGAGAATTGGCGCCGCCTTGAGCTTCGCCGCCCATCCTCGCGGTAATCTGCGCTGACCGGCATTGTCGAAATCCTGAATCCAGAAATGGATCGGCGATGCGGCATGTAACTCGCTGGCGAGAGTTGCCACCTCGTGAAACGAAAAATACGATAAGACACCTTCCGTGATCACCAGCGTGCACTTGGAGGTCCTCGCATAGCGAGCAAGGATTTTATTACGAGCGGGGCGATCCAAGAGATCGACTCCGACGCGCTCAAGCTGACAAACGGGCTTATAGTCGACGAGCCGTGTATTCTTCAATTCGACGATGTGGGGAAAATCCAGTTCAGCCCAGCGCAGAGTCGCTGGCAGCTTCATACGATAGGGCCGAGTATCTAACCCCGCTCCTAAGTTCAAGACCGTGTCAACGCCGGCGATGAGGGCCTCTTTGATCAGCCGGTCGATGGCAGAGGTGCGAATGATCATGCCCCACTCAACCATGGTCGCGCGCGAAATGGAGCGCGCGATGGCACGGCCGCGCTCGCCCGCCAATATCGAGGCCAGTGGATCGTCGAACGCGGCGTCTGCCCGATGTCCTTCTTGTGCTCTAAAGGTGGCAACCCACAGGGCCGTGTCACTCACGTGCCGGATTGCAGAATCGACAACCCGAGATCGTGCCGGTTGTGCGGCCGACGAAGGGGCTCCCTGACGACGCCCTATCGAACGCACCACGCTCGCACGTTTTCTGATTTCAAGAACTCCTCGGCACCCGCTCCTCGAAGCAATGCAAGCTTGGCGAGAAGTCCCGCTTCCGTGCAGGTGGCGGCATGCACGGTCACGGACCTCGGCGCGTTGGTAATCGGCCAGCCGGTCTGGGGATTGAGCACATGCCCATAACGGACCCCGGCGCTGATCACACGGCGGTAGGTATCACCACTGGTGGCGAGTGCACCGCTGGAAAGTTCAAGTAGTCCCGCGGCGCTGCCGGCGCGATCCACATCCTCGATGGCGACGTACCAGGGAGTCCCGTCTCGCCGCGGACCTGACACCCGCAGATCGCCGCCAAAATTCACCATAACGGGAGCGGGAGTGTGCTCCTCGGCGAGCGCAATTGCCCGGTCGACTGCGTACTCTTTGCCAATCCCGCCGAAATCAATTTCCATGCCGGGCTGCAGACGCAAGGTCGGTCGCTCCCAGCGGACCCGCTGCCAGCCGACGTGCCGCAGCGCGTCCCGCACCTGATCCGGCGTCGGTACCGTTCCCGAGCCATCGAATTTCCACACTCGACGGAGAGCTCCCGAGGTGATATCGATCAGCCCCTCACTTAAGGCGTAACACACCGTCGAGTAGCCGATCAGATCTGCCGTTTCCTCATCGACCTCGACCGATTCCCCGGCGGTATCGTTGATATGGGTCACAACACTCGGTCGGTAGCGCGAGAATTTGGCCTCAATCCGCAGCGCCTCGGTCCTGACGATCTCCCCCACCTCGGCGCCCAGGATCTTATCGTGGGTATCGACGAGCACGACACAGGGGCTGGCCATCGCCGTGAACAGCGTCGATTGATCATCATGCGTCGCGACCACTTGTCTTCGCTCCGGGCTCGATCGTTGCAACGCTTCAAAACCCAAACGTGTAACCGAGTAGCAATGTGTAGGCTTTCAAATCGGGGAAGAGATTCTGCTGCTGCAACTGTCCAATGGCACCGGCGGGTGAGCCGTTGCCGTGTTGGTCGTAATACTCAACCCGCAAATTGAGTTCTGAGGTCTCACTGAAGGGAATTCCGAATTTGACGCCATAGGTTTGCGCATGGAACTTCGCGAGCCTCGTATCGGCAGACGCGTATTGCGGGACCGCTTCATTACTCACCAGGTAGTATTGAAAGAAATCTGCAGCGCCTTGCGTGTAGTAGCGAAGATGCGGCTCGATATAATAATTCGTGCCGATCTGCCAGCGATAGCGTAGGTCCGCCGTCAGTGATTTGATCCCCCAGTCGTCCTTAAAACCGCGCACCGAGGCGGAGATGACATCGCTCGTCAAATGGATTTTGTTATCCAGGAAAATGCTCTGTTTGCGCCGCATGGTCGGTCGATTCTCGTACAGTTGCTCATTGGGTTGACCGCTCACGGGATCCACCACTGAAATGATCTTGTACGGGTCGTTTTGATAGCCGTGCTCGTCACTGTAGGAGTAACTCAACGTGGCGAGCCAGCGGCGGGTCATCACCTGCGTCACGCCAACGACGGCGTCAACTTCGTGAAGTGACGTATCAGGACCCTTCCAATTGCCGTTCATTGGCGTGAGCGGTGTCGGCGTTCCACCGATCGGAAACGAAAGGTTCGATTCGTAGTTCACGGCTGCACTCAACGTCGTGTTGTGGCCGTTGAAGTCTTGCGACACTCCCACATTGGCACTCTCCGAGCGATAGTCGTGCTCTTTCGAATAGGCGATACCGCCATTTACCTTAAAGTTCTGCGTGAGCGCCTGCTCCCACCCCAGGTGAGCCGCGAGGCGCTGATCATGAAATGCGTGATCGAGCGGGTAGGTGTTCGGTGGCACGATCGTGGTTGCAGCCAGCGTTTGAGTTTTAGCGCCGGTCGGCGGCGGCACGAGCACCACCGTTGCTCCGCCCGAGGCGGTGGTCACCGTCACCGGGGTTCCGAGCGGAACGACCTTATAGGGTCGCACGTAGGTTTGAGGCAGCGTCGAGGGGACGGCGCCTAAGGGTGTGGGTCCGGTGAGCGAGTCAGCCGTAATCCCAAAAATAACGGTGCTGTTGTCGTTAATTTTGTGGCTGACGTTCACCTCGGGCTCGATGGCTTGAACGCGGTTCACCTCGTGGTAGACGAGCAGCGCCGAATCCACTGTCGTGGCGGGCACATCGACCGGCGCCTCATCTTGTGCCGTGGCCTGCCCGCTCGCCAAGAGGCCCGCCGCCGCCGCGGCGAGTGCGCGTCGCAAGCCCGGGGTTGTGGGAAGCGTCCTGGGCTCTAATTGCACCCGCAGCCCCCGCCGGCGAAGCTGCGGCCGCCGCTGGAGGCCTCTTTACTGAAGTAAATGTGGTCATCCATGCCCGCTTCGATGGGATACCCGCCGGCCTGCATCGCGCGCTCGGCCAGTAGGTCGTGGTCCCACGGTTTGGCGCCGAGTGCGGTACACCCACCGGTACCACATACCGAGGCTCCCAGGATGAACGCCCCTAACAGGCGCGCGGTCGGCCGGTTGTCAGATCGCTTGAGGCAATCAATGGTTCTTTTCAGCGAGTAGCGTCTGCAATTGTTCTTCATATAGTCCCTTCTGTTTCTCGGAAAATCCGGCATGCTGAAAGCGCACATGGCCGCTACGATCAATCAGGATGCCGCTCGGCATCCCCGCCACCTTGTAGGTCGTGGCAAGTTCGCCCTTCGGGTCATAAACAATCGGAAAATCTGCGGGTGTTTCGTTCAAGAATCGCTCCGCGCGGTCGCGGTCTTTATCGACGTTCACACCGATCACGACGAAATTCTGCGACCCATAGTCGCGCACAAGATTATCCAGCCAGGGGAAGGACTGCCTGCAGGGGGCGCACCAGGAGGCCCAGAAATCCACATACACCACCTTGCCGCGATACACGCTTAAGTCCAAATCCGCCGCGGAAGCTAAAGAGCCCAAGAATGAGGCCAATAAAAGCCCCAAGGCCCAAGCGTGAGGGCGGAGACGCCCGTGGTTGAGCCTCACCTGTAGATGCATACGATCCCCATAAAGTGCAGTAAGGAAAGAGTTGAGTTACTTTGTACCGCAAAGTTCCATTGAATTTCTATACTTGAATCGCTTTTCGCATCAATTTGCCCGGGAATAAGAACCATTCGCACCTTCAGGGGACAAGGCGCCAGAAATTTCCGCTTGCAGAGTCCGACGGATGCCGCCACTCTCAGGTGGCTTTATCTTCCCGGAGGTGTCTCGATGAGCGTCATGCAGCGCCTGAGCGTTGCCTATGCAGAGAACCGCGCTAATAGCTAGCCTGCGCGAATTTCGGCTCCAAAACGACACTCGCGCGCTGTCGCAGGGTATTCATCGGACTACCGTCGCGGATCGTTCGATGAACGGCGAGAATGTCTAGGAGACAATGACATTTGGCGGATTGACGGTTGCGACCTTAAACAACCTCGTCTTCAGAACTTCCAATCCAAACAGGCTGACCGCACCGACGGCCAGGCAAACCGCCAAGTCGTTCCAGTGCAGCTTCCCGAAATGAAACAGCGACTGCGCCGGCGGCCAATAGACGGCGACACCGAGCAACGACAAAACACCCCCCAGCAAGATCCATAGTGCGCGGTTGGGCTGCAACAAGGCACGGAGCAGCGATGACTCGAACGACCGGTTCACCAGGATCAATCCCATATTGATGAGCACCAGCGAGGAGAATACGAGAGCGCGGAGGTCGGTCTCGGCCATGCCCATTCGTGACGCGCTGATGAGTACACCGGCGAGGATCGCCAGTGCAATGAGTCCCTGCAGCAGCGCCCAGAGAATTCGACGCCGCAACAACAGCGGGCTCTTGGGGTCACGCGGCGGGCGACGCATGACGTTCGCCTCCTCCCCCTCAGCCTCGAAGACCATCGAACAAGCCGGATCAATGATCATTTCCAGGAATGCTATGTGAATCGGCGTGAGCATCAATGGCATGCCGAGCAACAAAGGGAGAAGTGCGAGGCCCGCAATCGGAATGTGTACGGCGACGATATACTCGATCGCCTTGCGCAGATTGTCGTAGATCCGTCTGCCCAGACGAATGGTTTTGACTATGGACCCGAAGTCATCGTCCAGCAGCACGATGGCGGAAGCCTCGCGGGCAACGTCGGTACCGCGGCCGCCCATGGCGATACCAATATGAGCCGCCTTGATTGCCGGCGCATCGTTAACGCCGTCGCCGGTCATGGCGACGACCTCTCCGTTGGCCTTGAGGCACTGCACGATGCGAAGCTTCTGATTGGGCCGGATGCGCGCAAAGATGGAGGTGTCCCGAACACGATTTACCAGGCTCTCATCGGTCAGGGCATCGATCTCATCCCCTGAAAGTACCTGCGTCGCGTCCAATCCGGCTTCCCGCCCGATGGCGCACGCGGTCGCAGGATAGTCGCCGGTAATCATTAGCACCCGGATTCCCGCGGATCGGCACTCCTCGACGGCGGCCGGTACATTGGAGCGGAGAGGATCGGCAAAGCCAATCAGCCCAACATACTCGAGATCAATGCCACGCGGGGAATCGGGCAGTGTAGCGACCTGCCTTGGGTCGAGCTGCGGCGATCGGGCGACCGCGAGTACCCGGACGCCCCGGTCGGCCAGTTCATCCACTTGAGCACGCACGGACGCCAGCCGCTCATTCGGCAGGTGGCAGAGTTCACCGATCGCCTCCAATGCGCCCTTTGCGTACGCGCGAGCGCTGCGCTGCGCCTCATCGCGAATGACATTGGCAACCGCGAATAGGTCCGGGCGAAGACCATAGGCACGAATGAGCCGGCAATCGGTATTCCCCGGAAGTCGCAGGCGACCGATCGACGTCGCCATTGCGTGGACAGCTAGATCCATGGGGTCACTGGGCTCTTTCGCACTGGCCGAGAGGGCGACGTCCAGTACGTCCCTCATCGCTGGCGATGGCAGTTCCTTGGAATCCTTGTCCCAGCGCCCATCGGCACCTCGCAAGGTCACGACGGTCATCCGATTTTCCGTGAGGGTTCCCGTCTTGTCCGTGCATAGCACGGTCGTTGCACCGAGCGTTTCGATCGCCGACGCGCGGCGGGTCAAAACGCGCGCCTGCGAAATGCGCCAAGCTCCCATGGCCATGAACACGGTCATAACTAATGGGAATTCCTCGGGCAGCAGCGACATCCCCAAGGCGATACCGCCCAGCATGGCTTGCAACCATGAACCTCGCAGCAGGCCGAAGAGGAGAACTACCAGGCCACCCGCTACGGCACCCACGATGGCAAAGTCGCGGATTAGCCAGCTCATCTGACGCTGCAAATGCGGCTGTTCGGTCTCGATGGACCGAAGATCCTTGCCGATCTTGCCCATTTCACTCCGAGCGCCGGTGGCACGGACGAGAGACTTAGCGGTACCCCGTACGACCAACGTCCCGGCGAACACATAGGGCGAATCTTCACCGCCGGCGACGGGCACCGACTCTAATCGCAAGTCAACGGCAGCCGCCACCTTGCGCACGGGGAGTGACTCGCCAGTCAATAGCGACTCATCGAGCATGAGGTCATGCCCGTCCACCACGGTTGCATCCGCCGCAACCCGATCGCCCTCGGTGATAACGAGAAGGTCGCCGCAGACGACTTCCCGCCCGGCGATTTGTACTCGGTTGCCATCCCGAATCACCAGCGCCCGCGGGCTAGCGAGATTGCGCAGGGCCTCCAATACTCGCTCGCTGCGGGACTCTTGGACGATGGTGATGACGACGGAGAGTGTGGCAAAGACCAGCAGGAGAACAGCCTCCATGCGATCGCCCAGAATCAGATACACCACACCACCGGCGATCAGCAGAGCGAACATAGGTTGCCGCACCACTTCAAACGCGATCCGAAAGACACCCCGCCGCTCCGCTGTCGGCAATTCGTTGTACCCATGGGATTTCAGCCGCTCTGCAGCTTCAACGGAACTGAGGCCGGCCAAGGGCAACTGGCTCATAGGTGCACGATGGCAGAGGCGTCGGTCTGCATGAGGTTTCGGCGCTAGCGCGTACCGTCAGGTGATGTGCAGGGAAAAGCGTTGATTGGGGCCTTTGCGGAACTCCACTACGTCCTCGATATGCCATCCGCTGCCGGTGGCGCTTGCTACGCCCGGGTGAATGATTGCAACACTGATCGCTTCAAGTTTCGCGTATTCTGGATGATATGCCAGCACCTGCTCAGCGACCCCGACGAGGGACGTCGCGGCATTGCTTCGAGTGACCTCATCAGCCATCGCAAGCGTTGCATCGCTCACCGCAATTCGCAATCGAACTTGGCTACTGGTCAACTCCAATGCACCAGTTGGATACTTCGCGGCCGTTGCGATGGCATCACTGATTAATCGAATGTCGGGAGTGAATGGTGCGGCAGACTTGGGATCCGAACCGCTCATGCCGCATGAGGCAGTCAGAGCAGCGATAGCGGCAATGGCGAGAATCCGTCGAACAAAACCTTGGTGCCATAGCATTTACCCCAAAAAGCCATTGCTTACTTGATCCAATTTTGCGTTCCAACATTTGGATGAGTCATCAGGGTTTGTACGTATTCGAAGCCATACGTTCGCCGCTCATCCGCCCTGTCGACTTGGTAACATGCGTCTCAACGTATTGTCGCGCTGCACGTAGTGATGAACCAGTGCTGCGAGCGCATGAATGCCAATCAGGGCGTAACCCACGTTGCCGATGAGTCCGTGGACGTCCTCGAGCTGTTTCGCGAGGCCTTTGTTCTCACCGATCAAGCGCGGAAGTTCGAGCCCGAAGAACGAGATTGTCTTGCCCTCGGCGCTCACGCTCAGCCAGCCGAGCGCGGGCATGGCGATCACGAACACGTAGATTGCGAATTCGACGACATGCGCGACATGGAGCTGCCACTTTGGCGGGCTGGGCACGATGGGCGGAACCCGCCCGGCGAGCCGCGCGAGCAGACGCAACCATACGAGCCCGAAGACGGTGAGGCCGAGCAGGTAGTGCCAAGTTTTGAACGCTTCCCTGATCGCGCTGCCCTTTGGGTAAAACTCCCTCAGCTCGATGCATGCGTATACGGCGACGATCAGCACCACCATGAGCCAATGCAACGTAATGAGCGGGATGCCGTAGCGGCTCGTAGTTCTCGAACTCACTGAATTGCCCCCACGCGTTACACTGGGCAAGATAGTACGTCGGCCCCGGATGATGTATCCGCAGTATCCCGCCCGCCCTAAGCACCTATACGTACGACGTCCCGTGGGCGAGGATACGCGGAAACCCAGCCGTCCCTACGGCACTACGGTTACTGGCACACGGGCCTGCATGAATGACCTTGGTGGTCACCGAACCCAAGTATGAGACCCTTGAGATTTCCCAATCCTCGGCTACCCAGAACGATCTCGCCGCAGTGTTTCTGTCGCGCCACGTTGGCAATAGTCTTGCCCGGTTCGCCCACCCGAACCAGGATCTCGGCTTTCGCAGCTTTTCGATGCAGCATCCGCAGGGCGCCAGCCAGATCCTCCTTGCTCTTTGCCTTGTGGTGGTCAGCGATCATTGACCGTGTGACAAACAGGCCTGGAGGCAGTGGCAATTGCACGTTGAGTACAAATATCTGGAGCCGCCGATGCGACGCGACCCGCTTGATCACATGCGCGAGCGCGCGCAACGAGTGATCGGACCCGTCGATTGGTACGAGCAGTCGATCTCCGTCCGGCATGGTGGTCTCCCTTGGCAGGACCCTGGACGAGTGTGTCACTTGGGCAACGAGAGGGAACTAGGATATACTACCTATGCTCTGCGCAATTGTCCGGCTGCTTTTCCGGGGCTCCAAGGTGCATTGTCGTCGTCCAGCGGTGCATCGCATGCTGTATGTTGTCTATGCCGGAAATCCAAGCACAGGTCCCCGTAGCGAGGCTTCGCCCGAAGCATTTTGGGCTGTTGCTATTGGCGCTTGCGCTCGTGATCGCGTGTCTTGCCGTGCTCTGGCCATTCGCCTCCGTCATAACGTGGTCCGCGATCCTCGCGTATGTCAGTTGGCCGTTGTATCGAGTATTGCGCCGTACCATTCGGTCGATTTCGAAGCGCTGCGGCATTTTGTATGACGCTTGTGCTGACGTGTGCCGTGATACTGCCGGCGCTATGGCTATTCGTGCTGATCGCCGGCGAATTGGTCTCCGCTTATCGATCGTTAGAAGTACTGCTTGCCGAGAAGACCCTGATTCTTCCCGAGATCATTCGCCGGATCCCCTGGTTCGGCGAGCAGCTACAGCAGCAATTGGACCTCTTCTCCGTCGAACCCGCCGGCTTCGGCAAACAGGTGGCTGTCTGGGCTCACTCGTGGACCGGCCAGATCGCTGCACTGGCGGGCGGTGTTGGCCGTCGTGTCGGCAATCTGTTTTTGGTGATGTTTACCCTATTTTTCCTATATCGCGATGGGGACTCGATCCTTGTTCAATTACAACGGGTCGTAAGGAAGGCATTCGGCAGTCGCCTCGAAGCATATGTCCGTACAGCCGGCTCGATGACACGCGCGGTGCTGTTTGGATTTCTGGCGACCGCCTTCGTCCAAGGAATAGTTGCCGGTATCGGATACGCGATCCTCGGCATCCGAGGATCCGTGCTGCTTGGCGCAATTACTGGCGTACTGTCGTTCGTTCCGTTTTTTGGTACTGCTGTTGCCTGGGGGAGCCTCGGCACCTATTTACTGCTCACGAGTCATGTGGCGAAGGGTGTTATTTTGCTTCTGTGGGGTCTGTTGCTGGTGCATCCAATTGACAACGTACTGCGTCCATTGCTTATCAGCAACACAACGCATGTGCCCTTTGTCGTGGTGATGTTTGGCGCAATTGGCGGCATTGCAACCTGGGGTCTCATCGGTGTGTTCGCCGGCCCAGTGGTGCTCGCCATTGGCCTCGCCATTTGGCGCGAATGGGCAGCGGAAGGTGATTTGCGACGGGCACCAGAGTATTGCCCATTGGTTCAGAAATGAGGTGACCGGAATGAATGAACAATCTGCTGCGCTACAGAATCGCGCATTTGCAATTCGATGCTATGCCTGGAGTCGAGCCATTCACTGGGTGACGGTCGCACTTGTTGGCGGACTGCTGGTCACGGGACTGTTCTATAACATCGACCCTCATGGTTCAGGTAATAGGGCCTTCCTCTGGCACAGTTCTCTGGGACTCACAGCGTATCTTCTGTCCATCACTCGAGTCCTCTTGTGGTTTGTATATCGACCGACGGCAAGCAGGGTCGGAAAGCCCGATGCCGGGGCGCCCCGAGCACTTCGGGTTGCCTTTTATGCGCTGCTTCTCGCTCTGCCGATATCGGGTTGGTGGCTCGCCTCAGAGGAAGGAATGCCGGCGCATTTATTTGGGATACCCGCGTTGCCGCAGTGGTACCACCGAGAAGGTGCTGCACATTCGAGTTCGACGGACTCGGAGATGTTTCGCGAGGACGCAGCCCAAGAGGCTCCCGTAGTCCGCTATTTGGCCAGAATACATGCGAGTTTAGGAGCCGCGCTTGCCATAGTGATCGCTCTGCACCTTCTCTCAGTCATCAGAACTCGAAAGCGGCGCACCGATGGTCAAAAGCCTAAATTGCTGGATGTTGATTAGGATGGCCCATCTAGGTGCCGTTGAGGACGGAGCATATGGGCAAACTGCTTGCATTGAGCGCCAAGGCCGGAGTCGCCTACGCGGTCACAGTCTTTTCGATCGGCTTCCTGCTCGGAACAGCGCGCATTCTGCTACTCGCTCCACATGTGGGCTCGACGATAGCCGTCTCGGTCGAGGCGCCCATCATACTGACGGCAAGCTGGTACACATCTAGCATTTGGATGAAGCGCCTCGCGGTCAGTGCCAACATTCGCACGCGCATTCTTGTGGGTGCCGTTGCGTTTGTCACACTAACGATCCTGGAGGTCTCGTTTTCGATCGGCCTGTTTCATCGATTGATTGGCGAGTACCTTGCCGATCTCCGATCACTGGCCGGTGTGATCGGTCTTGTAGCACAGGTCTGTTTCGCGACCTTCCCGCTCCTCCAGGTAGTCGTGCGCCGTACACTAAATTTGTCGGGTTAGAGGGCACTCTAGTCAACTGGCCGCAAGCTAGAAAATGACAAGATCGGTGAGCGCAAGGCCAAGTGCAACCGCAGTCACTTTTCGGATATGCCTCGCTCAATGAGCACCACGGCCTTCAGCCTTCAGTGCCGCGATAGTTTTTGCAAGCGCCTGGTCGAACGACGTGCCGGTGAGAGTGGTGGTGAATCCGTACATGGGGACCTCATTGATTCGATGGCCTGGGTTCATGTTGAGCTGCCGGAGGCCGATAAGTTTCGCTGATCAGTTTGGACAGCTCGACAAATCCGATCGGCGGAAGGGTCAGCCAAGGAATGGTGAAGATGCGTTTGGCCAGACCCTCGGACATCCGTTCCAGCTGTTTGCGTTCACCGGCCAGTCGCGCCGCCAGCAAGGGGTCGCGTGTGCCGGCCGCCAGAACGCTTTTGTTGAGCACCCAGGCGTAGGGCTCGATGCTGGCGCGCCGGAGGTCGTCTTGCAGGGCGGCTGCCTGCGTAACTGGGGTCACCTCCGGCAATGTCACCAGAATGATCTTCGTGTACGCAGCGTCCTGTAGCCTCATTAAAGGGGTGACGATGTGCGCGGCTCCGTGCCCTTCGAGTCCCCGCATCATTTGCCGGTGGTAGGCGCCTGTCGCATCCATCAGCAGCAGTGAGTGTCCGGTGGGTGCGGTGTCCAGCACCACGAAGGCGCTGCGCCCTTCGCTGACGATGCGCGAGAAGGCGTGGAACACCGCAACTTCCTCGGTACACGGAGAGCGCAGGTCTTCCAGCAACAACGCTTGTTCCTGGGCATCAAGACCGGGTGATTTGGCCGCCATGATCTTGTCAACGTAGCGCTGCGTTTCGACCTTCGGGTCGATGCGGTCCACACGCAATCCTTGCACCTCGCCATCCAGCGTTCCGGCAAGATGCGCTGCCGGATCAGTGGTGCTCAGGTGCACGGTTTTGCCGCGCTGGATCAGTCCAAGGGCCAAGGCGGCGGCCACCGTCGTCTTGCCGACGCCGCCTTTGCCCATCACCATGATCAGCCCATGACCTGCGGCGGCCAGTTCGTCAGCTAACGCGCCCAAGCCCTGAAGTTGCTCGAGGCGGTTGAAGGCCGCAGCTTCGCCCGGTGCGATAGGATCCAGGCCGACGGCAAGCAGCGCACGCAAGGCGGGTAGGCCCACCGTGTCGAAGGCCCGCAGTGGCACACGGTCCTGCGGCAAGGCGCGTAGCGCCTGGGGCATCTCGGCGAGCGCTTGCTGGCCCAAGGCCTCGATGGCACAGGCCACCGCGTCCGTACGCTCGCTGGCGTGAAACACGCCGTTGATCGCCAGGCGCTGGTTGTTCAAACCCAGCGCACGCAACTCTTCCGAAGTGCGTAACGCCTCGGCCATCGCGCCTTTGTCCGGCCGGGTCACCAGGATCACAGTGGTCTGGGTCGAATCGCTCAAGGCGTCAAGTGCGGCCTTGAAGCGCCCCTCCTGCATCTTCAGTCCCGAATGCGGCCCGAGGCAGGAGGCTCCGCGATCGTTGCCATCCAGAAATCCACTCCAGGCCTTGGGCAGGCTGAGCAGGCGCAAGGTGTGGCCCGTCGGTGCCGTGTCGAAGATGATGTGATCGTAGGGTTCGGCATCGTCGGACAACAGGGAAGCGAACTCGTCGAAGGAGGCGATTTCCGTGGTGCAGGCCCCTGACAATTGTTCGCGCACGGTCGAGAGTTCGGTTTCGCTGGCACCGGCGCCCATCTGCACGATGACGCGCTGCCGATAAGACTCGGCAGCCGTGTCAGGATCGATATTAAGGACCGACAGACCAGGAGCGCCGGGTACGAGCGTGGGTGTGTTGCGAAGTTCGATCCCCAGCATCTCATCCAGGTTCGACGCCGCATCGGTGCTGACCAGCAGGACCTTCCTGCCTGCATCCGCCAGGGTCAGTGCCGCCGCGGTCGACAGCGACGTTTTTCCAACGCCGCCTTTGCCAGTGAAGAACAGATGTCGGGTCGGCTTGCTCAGAAACCCCATGGGGTCGGGCTTCAACCATCCTTGAATTTCGTCATGCGATGGCAGGCCACCACTGTGCACGATCTTGCCGCCGATAATTACGGCAGGCGTCGCGTGGATCCCATGCCGCTGTATCTCTTCGGGGTTCTGAACTTTGGTGATCTCAACCGCAACACCTAAGTCTCGGGCAACCCGTTCGATCATGCCGATCGCGACACGGCATTTGCTGCAACCCGATCCCAAGACTTTGATTTCCATCTCGATGGCCTCACGCGCGATTGATCGGCACCGGGCTTTCTTACCGTGCCCGTCGCCGGTGGAGTCACTAATTAACCGCCATGGCGTCGGCCCCGCAGCCGCCCCGCTGGCGAGCTCCCTGCGCTAGAGTCCCTTCTCAGGTTCTTCCCGGCGGCTCGCCTTTCGCCTTCTTGCCATGTTTCTTGGCAGTCGGAGCGCAGAACGCCGAATACAGAACCTCCATGATCTGAAGGGCGGGTCCCTTGGCAAGCGCGTAGTAGATCGTCTGCGATTGGCGAGCGGTTGTGACCAAGCCGGCCTCGCGCAGGACTCCCAAATGTTGAGAGAGCGCCGACTGACTCAAGGGTACGCGTTCATTGATCTCTCCGACCGACAGGGACCCCTCGAGCAAGGAGCACAACACGAGAAGCCGTTGATCGTTTGCGAGTGCCTTTAGGAAGACAGCCGCTTCGTGCGCATGCTCCTGGATGGCCGCCATCGCTGGCATACCTCGGTCCCTTTGTTCGCGGCTCGCTACCTCCACTGCCATACTCGACCTCCGTCATCTGAATGGATAAATCTATATATCACTATTGTCTAATTTAGCATAGTCCGATATACTGTGGCAACGAAACCGAGGATTTGTTCATTTAAGATGAGGGAAACCACCATGAGCATTGATCGCTGGGTCATGAGATTTGCAGGCACGGTCGTCTTGTTGAGTCTCGTTCTGGCTCATTTTGTGAGCCTCAATTGGTTGTGGCTCACGGCCTTCGTGGGTGCTAACCTGCTCCAGTCCTCCTTCACTGGCTTTTGCCCGCTCGCGATCGTGTTGAAGCGCCTGGGCGTTCGGCCGGGCCACGCCTTCTCCTAGGAACGGAGCGCTACCCATGCGGCAATCCCGAACGGCACGTCCGTTGATCGCCCTGCCGGGGCTTCTTCTCCTCGTCGCGGGGTGCGGCGGCAAATCGGCTCCCCCCGCCGGTCTGGCGACCCCGCCGCTCGCGAGCACCGTCATTCAGTCGGTGCGAACGCCGCTCGAGCGCTCCGTCGATGGGACTATCGAGGCAGTCAACCAGGCGACCGTCGCGGCACAGACGAGTGGCCGCGTTGCGGAGATTCTGTACGACGTCAACGATGTCGTTCCCGCCGGTGCCGTCATCATACGGCTCAGAGGAACCGAACAGCGCGCCGGGCTTCAGGGCGCGGAAGCCGCGCTCACCGAAGCGAAAGCACGGAATATCGAGGCCGCAACGAGTTACCAACGAGCCGCGGACCTTTATCAGCGCCGAGTCGTGTCCAAGGCTCAATTCGATCAGGCGACCGCCAATCGGGATGCCGCCGCCGCACGATTGGCGGCTGCGGAGGC
Organism: uncultured Gammaproteobacteria bacterium; assembly: GCA_963811115.1. GTDB lineage: Bacteria > Pseudomonadota > Gammaproteobacteria > Steroidobacterales > Steroidobacteraceae > Bog-1198. The sequence continues at coordinate 40,526 of CAWEQB010000010.1, read as the reverse complement.
GAGCCTCACCACTGCGCGTGAGGGGGTCGGCTACACCGAGATTCGTGCTCCCTATGGCGGCGTCGTTACCAAGCGCCTTGTCGAGGTCGGCGAGACGGTGGGTCCCGGCACGCCCTTGATGACCGGGCTCTCGCTGCGCGACCTGCGCGTCAACACGAACGTTCCGCAGAGCATCGTCATGCAAGTCCGCAAGCTCAAACAAGCGGCGGTCTATGTCGGTGATCAGCGCATTGAGGCCACGAAGATCACTATTTTTCCGGAGGCAGCGACTCCGTCAAGCACTTTTCGGGCGCGCCTCGATCTGCCACCCGGCGCGCTCGACCTCGCGCCCGGCATGTACGTCAAAGTCGGACTCGTCATCGGCGAGGCCGCTCGGCTCCTGATCCCGGCTTCGGCGGTAGTCGAGCGCAGCGAAGTTACGGGCGTTTACGTGATCGATGAACACGGACTCGTATCCTTAAGGTACGTGCGGCCCGGACATCGCTTCGGTGAGCAACTCGAGATCCTCGCCGGACTCGCCGCGGGCGAGAGAATCGCACTCGACCCGGTTGCGGCCGGCGCCGCAGTTGCGCTTGCGGGACCGCGGCCGTGAACGAGCCCCTCGGCTTGAGTGGGCGGCTTGCACGGTTCTTCCTGGAGAATCAGCTCACGCCGCTCTTGGCCTTGACGGCGCTCCTGATGGGCGCCTTTGCGGTGCTCATCACCCCCCGTGAGGAAGAGCCGCAGATCAACGTCACCTTCGCCAATATCCTCATCCCCTTTCCCGGCGCAAGTTCCGAACAAGTCGAGAATCTGGTTGCCACCCCGATGGAGAAAGTTCTTGGGGAGATCTCGGGAGTCAAACACATCTATTCGGTATCGCGGCCAGGGCTTGCGGTCCTGACGGTGCAGTACGAGGTCGGTGTCCTTCGCAACGACGCCATCGTGCGGCTCTACAACGCCGTCTATTCGAATCAGGATTGGCGACACGCGGGCGTCGGCATTGGGCAGCCGCTGATCAAACCGAAGGGGATCGATGACGTGCCGATCGTCACGCTCACCTTGTGGAGCCACGATCCCACGCTGGGTGCCCATGAACTCGGGCAAGTGGCTCGCGCGATCGAAAGTGAAATCAAACGAGTTCCAAACACCCGCAACGTGTATTCGGTCGGGGACACAGATCCTTTGATCCGCGTCGAGCTCGATCCAGGGCGTCTGTCCGCAGCCGGGCTCACCGCCGGCGACCTCACGGCGGCCCTTCAAGCGGCGAACCTCGTGCGCCAAGCCGACGGCATCGTCAATGGAAATGAACTCTCGCCGGTGCAAGCGGGTCAGTTCCTCGCAAATCGTGACGACGTGGGCGGTCTCATTGTCTTCGCGCACGATGGCAAGCCGATCTATCTCGACGACGTCGCAACGGTCAGCGATGCCCCGAAAACACCGTCGCGGTACGCGTGGTTCGGTACGGGTCCTGCCTTCAAGAAAGACGGCAAGTCCGCCGTCAGCCAGGCGCCGGCGGTGACGCTCGCGGTCGCGAAAAAGCCGGGCAGCAACGCCATCGACGTCGCAACGGCCGTCATCAGCCGCGTCGAACAATTGAAGGGTATCACGATCCCCTCGGGCGTCGAGGTCACCGTCACCCGCAACTACGGCGTCACCGCAAACGACAAGGCGAAGAAGCTGATCGAGAAGCTCTTGTTCGCCACGGCGTCCGTAGTGCTTCTGGTATTTCTCGCGGTGGGTAAGCGCGAGGCTGTCGTCGTCGGTGCCGCGGTCATCGTGACTCTCGCAGCCACGCTCTTCGCTTCCTGGGCCTGGGGTTTCACGATCAACCGGGTATCGCTCTTCGCCCTGATCTTTGCGATCGGCATCCTGGTCGATGATGCCATCGTGATCGTCGAGAACGTCCACCGGCATCTGTCGATCGACAAGGGTTCTATATCCGACATTATTCCGCTGGCCGTTAACGAGGTGGGCGGACCCACCATTCTTGCCACCTTCACGGTCATTGCGGCGCTGCTGCCCATGGCGTTTGTCTCAGGCCTCATGGGTCCCTACATGAGCCCGATTCCGATCAACGCCAGTATGGGCATGCTGATCTCGCTCGCAGTTGCGCTGATCTTTACGCCGTGGCTGTGCCGAAAGCTGTTCGCCGGGGCGGCGCACGATGCGACTGCGGAGTCGAAAACGGAAGGCAAGTTGCATCGCTTTTTCGAACGTCTGATGACGCCCTTCCTCACCGGCGATCACGCCCGCCGCCAGCGCCACCGCCTCTATCTCGGGACCGCCGGGGCGATACTCGTCGCGGTTCTTCTTGCAGTCGTGCAACTCGTCGTCTTGAAGATGCTCCCGTTTGACAACAAGTCCGAATTCCAGGTCGTCGTGAATATGCCGGAAGGAACGCCGGTCGAAGGCACCGCCCGCGTGCTGGCGGGATTAGCGGGTATCGTGCGGCAGGTGCCGGAAGTCACGGATTACCAAGCGTATGCAGGAACGGCCGCACCGATCAATTTCAACGGGCTGGTGCGCCAGTACTATCTGCGTGGCGACAGCAATCAGGGCGATTTGCAGGTCAATCTCCTCGACAAGAGCGATCGCAGCCGCAAGAGCCATGACATCGCGCGCGCCATTCGCCCAGCGCTCGCCACCGAGGGAAAGCGCCTCGGCGCCGCATCCGTGCAAGTAGTCGAAGTGCCGCCCGGGCCGCCGGTACAGGCGCCGCTCGTTGCGGAGGTCTACGGCCCGGTATATGCCGCGCAGCAGAAAATTGGGCATGCGCTGCGCGCAATGTTCGATTCCACCCGCGACATCGTCGACACCGACGATACCTTGTCCGCGCCCGCGCGCCGCTACGTCGTCGCGCTGGATCGGGCCAAGGCCGCCCTCCTCGGTGTTTCCCAGGCGCAGGCCATGGAATCGCTCGCCACCGCGCTCGCCGGGGCAGATGCAACCTATGTCCACTCCGGGCGGGAGCGAGATCCGATCGCCGTGCGACTCGAACTGGGATCGGCGGACAAGCGGGGCCTGCAGCAGGCCCTCGCTCTCCCGGTGCGCGCCACGACCGGCGCGCTGGTGCCGTTATCGGAAGTAGTCACAATCTCCGAGATGCCCTGGGATTCAACGATCTACCACAAAGACCTGTTGCCGGTGGTATTCGTCACCGGCGATATGGCCGGCCGACTCGATAGTCCGCTCTATGGCATGTTCAGTCTGGTCTCGCAGATCAACAAAACCCCGCCGGCGGGTCAGGCGCTCGTCCAACGCTTCGTGAGCCCGCCTGATCGGCCGAGCGAGTTCAGCGTGAAGTGGGACGGCGAGTGGACTATTACCTATGAGACGTTCCGCGACATGGGCCTCGCCTATGCGGTCGGGCTGGTGTTTATTTACTTGCTGGTCGTCGCACAGTTCCGCTCCTATGCCGTACCGCTCATCATCATGGCTCCCATACCGCTCACGATCATCGGCGTCATGCCGGGACACGCATTGCTCGGCGCGAATTTCACCGCCACCTCGATGATCGGCATGATCGCCCTCGCCGGCATCATCGTCCGAAACTCCATACTTCTGGTCGACTTCATCAATCAAGAGATCGAGGCTGGGCAGCCACTCGCCCAAGCGGTCATCCGTGCGGCCAGCATTCGTGCGCGCCCCATTGTGCTCACGGGCCTCGCCGCGATGATCGGCGCGCTATTCATTCTCGACGATCCGATTTTCAATGGTCTCGCCATCTCCTTGATCTTCGGCATCCTGGTGTCGACCGCGCTGACGCTCCTGCTGATTCCACTGCTCTACTACGGCTACATCAGGCGCTCTCACGAAAGCGCCGCTCATTAATTGGGGGTATCTATGGCACACGTTATCGTCATTGGCGCAGGCCTCGGCGGCATTCCCGCGGCTTTTGATCTGCGCAAGCATCTTCCGAAAAGCCACCGCGTCACCTTGATCGGTGCCCGGCCTTATTTCGAATTCACCCCTTCGAACCCATGGATCGCGGTGGGCTGGCGGACCCCTGAGGAGACACGGGTTGTCATGCAAGCGCCGCTCGAGGGAAAGGGAGTCGAGTGGCTGGTGAATACCGTCACCCATATCGATGCGGACGATTCAGAGCTCACGCTGGATGACGGGAAGAAGCTCCGCTACGACTATCTCGTGATAGCGACCGGTCCACGTCTCGCCTTTGAGGAAGTCCCGGGTCTCGGCCCGGACGGGTTCACGCAATCGGTCTGCAGCCAGGACCATTCGGCGCAGGCTTGGACCCGATATCAAGAGTTCCTGAAGAATCCCGGCCCGATCATCGTCGGAGCCGCACCCGGTGCGAGCTGCTTTGGTCCAGCCTACGAAACGGCAATGATTCTGGACGCCGATCTTCGCAAACGAAAGATCCGCGACCGTGTACCGATGACCTACGTGACGAGTGAACCTTACATTGGTCACATGGGATTAGGGGGTGTAGGCGACAGCAAAGGACTCATGGAGTCCGAGCTTCGCGAGCGGCATATCAAGTGGATCACGAACGCCAAAATGACTTCCGTGACCGCGAACGAAATGACCGTGCAGGAACTCGACGAGAACGGATCGCTCAAGAAGGAGCACAAGCTGCCCTTCGCCTACAGCGCCGTAATCCCCGCATTCAAAGGCGTCGATGCTGTCGCCGCGGTGCCTGGGCTGTGCAACCCGCGCGGATTCGTGCTGATCGACAAGCATCAGAGAAGTCCGAAATACAAGAAGATTTTTTCCGTCGGCGTCTGTGTGGCGATCCCGCCGGTGGAGGCCACACCAGTTACCACGGGCGCCCCCAAGACCGGCTACATGATCGAGTCGATGGTATCCGCGACCGCGGCCAATATCGCCGCGGAAATCGCTGGAAAACCTGCGACCGCCGAAGCCACCTGGAATGCCGTTTGCCTGGCGGACTTCGGCGACACGGGTGCCGCGTTCGTCGCACTGCCGCAGATTCCGCCGCGCAATGTCACCTGGTCCAGGAAGGGCAAGTGGGTACACCTCGCGAAAATCGCATTTGAAAAATATTTCATGCGAAAGGTGCGCACGGGATCGCTGACGCCGGTCTACGAAACCTACGTGCTGAAGGCACTCGGCATCGTCTCGCTCAAGCAACGCGCCCTATGACGGGCGGCCACGTGAACGTTCGCAAGCCGGCCGCCACGACGTAGAGTACCCTTCTTCGTACTAGGGACGATGTTCGTGATCGCGGCGTTTCCGTGGATGCTTCGCGCGGAAACCCTAAGCGATGCTTGGGCCATGGCGCTGCAGTCGGACGGCACACTGGCGGCCGCGCACAGCGAACGGGAGGCTGCCGAGTCGGATCATTCCGCCGCGCTGCGCCAGCGCTGGCCCGCACTCGACGTGAATGGCACTTACACCCAGTTCGACCATGCACCGAATCTCGACATCGCGACGCCGGCGGGGCAATTGCAGGCGCCAATCTGGGGACATAACGGCTATGCGATGGCAGGCGCAGATCTCTCGATACCCGTCTGGACATCGGGCAAAATCAGTAACTCCATTGGGGCGGCCGCGGCCGGTGCACGCGGCGCGAGCGCGCAGGAGGTGCGTAGCACCGCGGATCTCAAACTCGCGGTCGCCGAGGCCTATATTGCGGTGTTTCGCGCCCGTAAGGCGCTGCAAGTGGCGGAGTCCAACGCGGCGAGCCTCAAAGCTCATGCCGAGGATGTGCAGGTGTTGTACGACAAGCAAGCGGTAGCGCAATCGGACTTGCTCGGCGCCCAAGTCGCGCTCGCCAATGCGACGCAGCAACGCCTCCGGGCCGCCAATGCGCTGCACCTTGCAACGGCCGCCTATAACCGTTGGGTCGGTCAACCGTTCAGTCGGACTCCCGACCTCGAAGAGCCTTCGACGACGCCTTCGGCGGAGACCGCGGCCCCGCTCGATCAGCTGATCGCCCACGCGCTGGAGCGCCGGCCCGAACTCGCGGCGATCAGCGCACAACAGGAGAGTCTCGAGCAGACGGCGCGATCCGAGCGCGCGAAGGGATTGCCCCAAGTGACGCTGCATGCGGGCTACAACCATCTCGACAATCTGATCCTCGACCGCGAGAACTTCGCATCGGTGGGGATCGGATTTCAGTGGCGGCTCTTTGACAGCGGACAACTCAAGGCAAGAACCGGTGCCTTGCGCAGCCGCGCGCGGGCGGCGCAACAACGGCTCGTCGACCTGCGCTCTTCGGTTGCACTGGAAGTCGAGACGGCCTTTTACAATCGCGATGAAGCCGCGGCGCGTATCCATGCGGCCGCCACTGCCGTTGCGCAGGCTGAGGAGAACATCAGGATCGCGAGGGAGTTGTATAGCAGCGGCCTCGGAACGAATAATCAGGTACTCGACGCAGAAACGCTGCGTGTCATTTCGCTCACCAATCGCGATGACGCAGGTTTTGATCTACTCGTTGCACAATACCGCTTGCAACGTGCCCTCGGCGAGTTGTAGGCGAAGGGCTTGCCATGATTCGCACGCGCATCCCGCCGCCTGTATACGCGCTCTGTACGGCCACGCTGATCTGGCTGCTGGATCGGTATGTGCCGTCGCTTCGGTGGATCAATGCGCCTTGGAATGAGCTCGGCTGGGCTCTCATCATCATCGGACTTGGAGTGGACTTCGCGGCCGTCGTGTCGTTCACTCGAGCGCGCACTACCATAAATCCCATGCGCTTGGACCACACGCGCCATCTTGTCGTATCCGACCTTTACCGCTTCTCGCGCAACCCCATGTATCTTGGGCTGGTACTGTCACTCTCCGGGTGGGCGTGGCTGCTCGGTAGCCCGATTGGTTTGACTGTGGTTTGGCTATTTGCGCGCGTGCTGATCATCGTGCAAATTGCTCCCGAGGAAGCTGCCCTGCGGGAGGCTTATGGTGACACCTATCTTGAGTATTCGAGGCGCGTAAACCGGTGGATCGGGCGAAGTTGATCGTCCATTACCGCGTAGGGCGAGGCAGTAGTATTCGATCGCCCGACGCGGTTGACCTGATGCAGGAGAGAATGTATGTCCCGAGTCGCAGAATTATCGGTTAACGCTGCGCAGATCGAGTACTGGAACGGCACCGTTGGTGAAACCTGGACGCAATTTCAGGAACAGTTAGACCGCCAGATCGCGCCATTGGGTCTTAAGGCACTGAATGCGCTCGCACCAGTGAAGGGCGAGCATATTATTGATATCGGCTGCGGCTGCGGTCAGACGTCCCTGGATCTGGCTGCACGCGTGGGACCCGAAGGCCGCGTTGTGGGCGTCGATATTTCGACACCCATGCTGGACGTCGCGCGACGAAGGCCACTGTTGGAATCGGGTGCACGGCCGGAGTTTCATCTACTCGACGCTCAGAACGGCGATCTTGGACGGGCGGTCTTTGATGCAGCTTTTTCCCGCTTCGGCGTGATGTTCTTCAGCGACCCCGTGGCCGCGTTTACGAATATCCGTGCTTCTTTGAATGCGCACGGCCGACTAGGCTTCGTCTGTTGGCGCCCTCTTGCGGAGAATCCTTGGATGAAGGGGCCACTGGAGGCCGCGCTTCCCTTTCTACCGCCCGTGCCTCCGCCGGATCCGGTTGCGCCTGGTCCATTTGCTTTTGCCGACGCTCGCCGCGTGCACTCGATTCTGCTCGCGGCCGGATTCCGGCGGGTGAGGATAGATCCGTTCGATACGCGGATCGGCGGTGCCGACATCGATGAGACGTTGACACTCGCGCTTCGAGTTGGGCCGCTGGGGTCCGCATTGCGAGAATATCCGAAGCTACAAGTTACGGTCGCCGAGGCTGTGCGCGATGTGCTGACACACTATGTAACGCCGCGTGGCGTGTTGATGCCTGCGGCAGTCTGGATCGTCCTCGCCTACAATGAAATCGCGACATGAAGATTGCGATTGCCTCGCGCCACATGTCATGGCCCCTATGGCGGCCAAACGAGTCAAACGATTTTGAGGCTCTTAAACGCCACATACTTGACGGTGTCTAGAACCAATGAAAACACCACGGCGCCGACCAGTACCGCTGCAACCGTCAAAGCGCTTAAGGGTGCCATGAGGGTGCCGGTGATTGCCAGGGTAACAGCAATGCCGAGATCCAATAAGGAAGACAGCATGAGCCACTTCCCAGGGATGGAATGCCACATGTGACGGCGCTCGCGGACGACATAGACGGTCGCTTGACCGGCGAAGACTAGCGTGATGAAAGCAAGCGTGCGCAGTTCTGCAATATGAAGACCTAGGATGTAACTCCCGGTTGCAACCACGCCGATGGTGAATATTAATCCGAACAATCCGACGATTGCGGCGGCAGCGGTGATCGGTCGAATTCGCCAACTATCGGGTACCGGCGAGGGTGTCGCCCGATCGGTGGTCAGCGACATTGTGAGAAAGTCTCCCGTGATCAGCAGCAAAGCCATCAGCATGGGCGTCAGTATCGAGTGACCCGTCATCACCAGACCGGCCCCCAAAAACAGCACGAGCTGGAATTTCTTCACGAGCGCATTGAGGGTGTAGGTGAGAATGCGCTGAAAAGCACATCGACCCTCCTTGATCGCCGTGACAATGCCCTCCAGCCCGGGTTCCGTCAGCACCATGCTGGCCGCCGATTTGGCAACATCGGTGGCTGTCGAGACGGCAATGCCCATCTGCGCCTGACGCAGAGCTGGCGCGTCGTTGGCTCCGTCGCCGCACATGCCAACCGTGTGCCCATTGCGCTGGAACGCTTTCACCAAGCGAAATTTGTCCTCGGGAAAAACGCCCGCATATACGGAGAAATCATCAGGTTTGACGCGCTCGGGGATAGCCCCAGCTGGACAGACCAGCCCTTCAAGCCCAATGGCGGCGGCAACGGTAGCTGCGGTCGGCGCGGCATCACCCGTGACCATCACAGTGTGGACGCCCATCGTGCGTAGCTCCGCGAGCAGCGGCTTCGAATCAGGCCGTGGCGGGTCGCTGAGAGCGACTAACCCCATGAGTGTGAGCTGCTGAGCGGGACCTGCGGCAACCGCAAGCACTCGATGTCCTTGCCTCGTCAGTGTGTCCAGCAGACTAGCGACCACCGGTCCGAAGGGTGCCAATGGGGCAATCGCCGCGGGCGCTCCCTTGACAATACGCTTCTCATTGCCTTGTCCATCGGCAATCAGCGCCTCCGACGTCTTGGTCGCCGGATCGAACGGCGTGAACCGCAATACTTTGTATTGGAGAATGGGGGATCCTTGAGCAAGTGCCGATGCGCGAATGGCGCTGTCCACCGGATCTTGGCCGGTATCCGAGCTCGCAAGGGCCGCCCACGCGAGAACCTCATCTTCCCTTAGGTCATCCGTCGTCGGCTTTACGGCCGCGACCCGAAGCTCATTGCGCGTGAGGGTTCCCGTCTTGTCAGCGCACAGGACATCGACGCTAGCGGCTTCGTGGATGGCCGAAAGCCGCGTCAACAATACGCCCTTTTTTGTAAGTGCCTGCGCACTCAGCGCCGCGGCGAGCGTGAAGGTTGCCGGCAGCGCAACCGGAACCGACGCAAGCAGCGCCGTCAATACGAGTGGAATGATGTGATCGACGGGCATCGCAATGGAGTGGGCATAGGTGACCAGCAACACGACGATGGCCCCGTTGAACACGGCGAGATTGCGGACGACGCCGAGAACGGCCTTCTGCTCGCCGCTTTCTGCGTGCGCGATGCGAACAAGCTCGGCGGTCTTGCCGAAGTAGGTTCGGTTGCCCGTCGCGGTGATCTCCGCCGTGGCCGCCCCTCGGCGTACCAACGCTCCGGCATAGGCCGCCTGATTGGCGCTGATCTCGACCGCGACCGATTCCCCCGTGAGCGTCGACTGATCGAGAAGCACTGCACCGTCGAGGACGCGCGCGTCGGCTGGCACGACGCCACCAAGCGCGAGCCGAACGATGTCACCGGGAACGAGACCGGCGGCCGGAATGTCGGTCCACCGGTCGTCGCGCTTGACGGAGGCCTTCAACGCGAGCTTCGACTTGAGCGCCGCCAATGCCTCCCCGGCGCGTCCTTCATGGAAGACTCCCAGGGCAACATTGAAGCACAGCAATACCCCGATAATGAGCGCCTCCATACGTTCGCCGATGGCCAATTGCAGCACGATGGCAGCCTCGAGCATCCAGGCCACCGGTTCCCAAAACCGGCGCACCACTTTTACAACCGGCGAAACATACGGTTCGACGACGACATTGGGCCCGAGCTGTGACAGTCGTCGCGCCGCCTCCTGCGACGAAAGGCCTCGTACCGGTGTAGTTGTCATAGCGATTCAATGCTTGGTTCGGCGGGCAGTCTGTGGGCCTCTGCGACCAGTGTTTGCGGTCATTAGATCAGCCCGAATGCTCCGCGATCCATGACACCGGAAGACGGCGTCCCTCCGCTCTCTGACGAATCGAGATTCGGACGATCAAGGGTCCTCGCGGTGTGCTTTCAAGTGCTCAAGGCTTATCTCCGTGTCTTTTAATCTTAACTTTGACGGATTTTAATCTAATTTCCTTAGCATGTATCCCCGATGAACAGGAGGAAATTACCATTGGAAGGGATCCACATCACGCACCTCTTGCCTGATTCCGTGTTTGCCGGTCGCCGGCACGACCGCGGGTTGCGGCCACCTACCGCTGCTTACACAGATGACCCGATGCTAATGACGAAATCCCAGCTTCACTAACGTTCTCCAAAATGCATACCCACTTTCAACGACTTATGCATGCAGGTACGGTTGTCTTGCTGATCATCTATGCCAGTGCGATTGCATTGCTGCTATTGTCTAGCGGCTGCGCAATTAGACTTCCATCCAGCGACGGCGCTCGAAGCCCCTATAATGTGAATGTCTACTCACCGTTCGACAACTCCCGCGACTGGGGACCCAGCTACCTTATCGGACCACCCGGTCACCGTTTTGGATTCGGCGCTCGTGTGGACGATCGACGATCTAGGGCAATTGACGATCTGGACTCGACTTCAGATCCTAAGTCACCCGTCCCGACTGGCCCGCCTCTTCCGTAACGTCACTCGGTCGTTTCTGGACGTCGTGCCTTCCAGGAGCAGCGCATCGTCAACGTTTTCACGGATCAAATTTTAATGTGGCATTAGCGAGCCTTTAATGTTGATCCCGCAAACTGTTTGCTGGAAGAGTCGATCCGGAGGACCATGCTATGGAAAATGCGCTAGCGGTGCCATCGAACATTCGGCCGGCGGCCACCTTGAACGAACGGGCCGCCGTCAATGACGACACTCATTTGGAGGCAAGCAATTCAGCATTCTGTGCGCTGACGGATTTCGAGCAGGAATATCCCATTACGGTAGAGGCGGACTGCTGTATCGAGGATGCGCTCGCCGATATGGACAGACTGGGAGTTAATGCCCTGCTGGTGACTCGACAAGATTTGGACACCGCAGACCTGCAGGTAGTCGGGCTGATCACCTATTACGACATCGAGCGCAGGCATCCGCACCGGTACCCCCAGGCGACGGTCTTCAAAGAGCATACTGGAGTCCGCGTGGGTGACGTGATGACGTCGTGCGATGAGTTGGCGTTAGTTAAGTATGAGTCACTGCGGATGCTCACTGCGTTTGACCTTTACGAGATGTTCAAAGGCACCGGATTGACGCATCTGCTGGTGGTTGAAACTCATGGCGATGATGTGACCATGGCGAGAGGGCTGGTATCCCGTGCGACACTCGCTCAGCGCCTGCGCGGTACTCGCACTGCCGCTTCGCCTTCCTCTCTTTTGACTTAACTGCTAGGAATCACTCTTCGCAATCCCCCAACAAACAACATCCTCGACCAGACCCCATTTATAGATCCGCTTGCGCACGAGACCCTCGCGCCGCATACCGCGCTAAGTGCACAAGCTCCGTTAGGTCCAGCTCAGCAACTCCCAGCGAAAACTGCTCTCGGCGACATCGGTTCCCATATTTTCGCGGAAATGTCCACGACTCTCGCGCACCACCCAGCGTCCGATTTCGGGCGCAAACCAAATGTCTTCCTCGCGTATCGCGGCAGTACGTTCAGACACGTTGGTGAACCTAAAATCGATGATGTTGTAGTAGCGAAGTGCGGTGAATTGGCCGGCAGGCACGCTGATCGTCTCCCAACGCTGAGCATGCATGGTCAGTTGCGATGGCATCTTCTCGTGGCTGTCAGGAATCTTATATTGAGTATTCACGGTGGTCGCCCATCCCGGTCGCAGCTGCGTAGGCCACAGCGGAATTGGCTTCTCAAACGCCTGCAGCTCGCTCCAGTGCGGGTCGACGATGATCATGCCCCACGGCTTCTGCACTTCGGTTGGGACGGGTGCGGTAGTGGAATCGGTGCCCATATATTCTTGCCACCAGCCGGCGCCCCAGGAAGGATACGTGATCGGTCTATCGGCGGATGTCTCAGAACGGGACTCGATTTCGATGGATTTGTCGACTTTGGACACGCGATCGACCTGCGTATCGACAATGATGCCGTTGAAATAATCATGTTTCGCGTATCGCCATGACTGACCCACCGCGGGGGCGCGGACCACCGGCGGGGTACCGCTCGGTGCTGGTGTGGTGGTTCCGCGGGCTACGCAACCAACCGAGACTGCACCACAAAACAAGATGAAATCGCGTCGCGTTGATATCCCCATTTCGCAACTCCTGCCAAGGTGTGAACCTACTCTTGGCAACAAAAGCCAACAGCCAATCGCAAACTACGGACAACCAATGTACTCGCTGATTCGGCCATGCAAAATATTAAAACTCAGGGAGCATTTTAATCCATTACTCGCCGCATTTTAATGTTAAGCGCCTAATCTTGAACCATTTTTGATAGGGCTCTGGATGGGGTCAATATCGGACGAGTTGCACGTCGGGCACGCGTAGGTCCGCGCCTTGCGTTTAACCAAATGACGCATTCGAGGACTGCAAAGTGATTTCTCCAAGATTCATTCAGCTAAGGCAACGACGCAATTTCAGATATGGCATCACCATCGGATTCCTTCTTGGCATTGGCATACTAGCGGCATGTCGCATTCCCCAAAGAGACATCGTCCAAACCATTGTCTCTATACCGGGTCGCAGCGAGCGTATGACCTGTATGAGTCAATTCGCTTGCAACAGCGTCGAGCGCGCCAGGGGCAGATAACCGCACATAGGCAGTCTGCTGTCGCTCGAAACTGCGGAGCACGGACTCTTGAGGTACGCGGCAGACTTCGGAATAGCGCGCGCCATGGGGATCATCCTAAGTCTAACGAACGTCTGGAGCGAATCATGGCTCGCGTGACGCGACGACACTTCCTGATGTCTTCGGTCGCGTTGTCAGTCGGGTGTGCGATGCGCCGGCCTGAAACTCCACCGCACGCCGCATCTGATTTGACTGTTCGCGGGCCGGCGTTGGGCCAATCGTGGCGCTATGCAAAGCTTGACTTATACGCCCATACACTCGTGAATCTTCAAATCGATAGCGTCTCTGCGATCGGCAAGACCGTTGACATCGATTCGCGCAGCGAGGCCGCGAGGCCCCCATCAACCGTCGACTCATCCTGGGGTGATGGCTGGTTGGCAAAATATACCCCGCACCGCGACTCCCACACTTTCCCGTTGCCGAGCGAGGTACAGAGTCCGTGGGGCAGCGTCTGGGCGGACCCGCATTGGAGCCAAGTCCAGGTCTATGAAACGCCGATTCCGCTGTGGCCGCAAATACTGGTTCCCGGCTGGCGGGCCCATATCCACACGAGGTACAAGACGCCGCTCAATACTGTTGGGTTGCCGTGGGAACAAGAGATCAAGGCGCACGACTGGGAGAGGATAACGGTGGCGGCCGGGCAATTTTGGGCGCTTCAATTTTCAAATATGATCAACTTCGAGTCCGACGATTTTTCGCGTGTAGATTGTCAACGTCAAGAAACGATTTGGATCGCTCCTGAGGTGGGCCGGTGGATTGCCCGCGAAAGTTTTGGCACCTACTATATCGACGACTCCGCGGCAGATACACCGTATAACGAATCCGCTTATCGCTGGGAGCTACTCGAGTGGACTTAGCGACGGACTTGAACCCTTGAACCCACAATAATACCGCTGCGCTTACCACGGAATGCTCGGCAGTTTGTCGTGCGCCGGCCGCCCCGCCTTTGCTGCATCGGTCAAAGAACCTCGCATCCAGATTTCAGCCACGTGGGACCTTTGCATCAATGGCTTTTTGCCCGCGCCATGGTGAATTGCGCAACGTAGTCCGGAGACGACCGGCACCCCAATCGGTTTCATCCCAACCCGAATATCGCCCCGAAAACGCCGTAGCGCTATCGAACCTCCTATTGCCCGTCACTTGGTTGAGTCGACAGGCACCTGCAACCCCTCACACCTACCGGCTGGCGACCTGTGGAGAAATGGGGCTCGCCGTATTCAAGATGACCGGCAGACCGTTTTTCCCAGAGCCCACAATAACTACTTTAGCGTTTGGGGACTCGGCCAGCTTTTCAGTCGCCTCGATTCCCTTCCACTCGATCACTTGTGCATTCAGTCCCTTACTTATGATCGATTGATAATCAGCTATCCCCGTCGCCTCGATGTGTTTGCGCACTGCATCCTGCTTGGTGCGATCGAGGACGAATTGCATCTCCAGCGCCTTCTGTTCCTCCTCCAGCTTCGTCTGAATCGCCGTCTGCACCGCCGGCGGCAGGTGAACTTCGCGGATCAGCACCGCATTCACTTGCACATGCTTGCCTGCCAGTTTCCGTGAAACCTCGCCGCCAATTTCGTGCTCAATCTGCTCGCGCTTCGTCGAGTAGATTTCCTCCGGGGAGTATCGGCCAACCACTTGGCGCGCGCTCGAGGTGACGTACGGTGCCACCAGCGTCGAATAATAATCCGCGCCCGTCTGTGTGATAAGTTGGTATGCCTCCGGCGCAATCGGCTGATACAGGATGGAGGTTCTCAATTGGATATCAAGTCCGTTGTTCGCCAACACATCCAGGGAATACTCCTTTTGTTGCTCGCGTAAGTCGACTTGATATACGCGAGCCAAAGGAGACACTACATGAAAGCCCTCGGTTAGCGGCTTATCCACCGTTCCGCGTAAGGGGGTCCATTCAACGCCAACGCGACCCGTAGGAACCGAAGCGCAACCGATCAATGAAGCTCCGGCCACAAACAGCGGCACGGAGTATTTGCCAGCGAGAATCGTCATGATGACCTCCGAATTCGATTGACCACCGGAATTCACGTCTCTGCTTAGTATGGAAGACAAAGATTAAAGAACAGCGTATGCAATATTAAAACCAAGTTCGCATCTTGGCTTTTCTTGCCGTTTCGACTTGCGTCGATTTTCGCACTGATCCAGGAAAGAATGCATGTGCCCGATCGGCAGACCTGTCGGTTCGCTGCGCCATCCGCGAGCCGCGCATCGCGCCCGCTTGCCGTAGGCTCGCGCGATGCCTCTTCCAGCGCATTCCAGTGGGAACCCCTGGCCTCCCTGCTCCCAAAGCACCCCGCCCTACAACTATTCCTGCGCTTGTCGCGGTTGCAACTCGGTTTGTAACTGCTGGCGTGAATCAATAAAGAGCCCGCGGCGCTTGATTGCCCGCGCGACGGGTACAGGTACCATGTTTTCCCAGATCAAGTCATGCTCCCTGATCTTTTTCAGCACATCCCGCGAGAAGATATTGAGAATATTTGAATCGAAACCGACAATGCAGTCTATGTAGCGATTCTCTACGAGATGGGCGTACAAGTTTGACAGGTGATCGATGATTTTCACGTTCTTCGCGTTTATCAAAACCTGAGGAGGGAATGTGTGAAGCGGCGTACCGGTTCCGCGCGAATCAAGGATGTATCTTTCATACGCTTCGGCCGTCATCGGGTAAACATAAAGTTTCACCGCATTTCTGAAAAGTCGTCCAAAGGACTCGAGGATACCTCCCTCAAGATCTTCATAGTACTTCTCGTTGAATACTTCGAGCAGATTGTTGATCCCCATGGCAACGCCAATCATTTCCTTGGTGTAGCGTCGGAAATATGACGTGAGCCGGTAATACTCCGAGTAGTCGGAGATGAGAACCGTGAAGCCGATGTCGGCCAAGAGATCGACGCGTGAGAGGAAGTCTTGAGCGTCGAGTTCACCTCCAGCAAGGAGATTATTCATCGTGATCTCCATGAGGACAATTACATCCTTGCCTTTCACCAGCGGCTCTTGCACGAACTGCGCCGTTGCACAGTTAATCATGTCGACGTTGACGTGGGTCACCGGCCGAAAGCTGCCCCGCTCGACAAGAATGGCTTTTTTGTACAGCACTTCCGAGGGTTGGAGCACGTCGCACTGCTTGCCGAACATGACGGCGTTTGTGAGCTTGAACTCCACGAGGTGTAGCGACATCAGACGGTTGTCCACCCTTTCAAAATAGGGGCCCGCAAATCGCAACATGTCGACCTCGATCCTATCCGGGGCAAGGTTATCCCGGATCGATTTAATTAATTCTCTAGGATCCGCACCGTAGTAAAAGGCACCATAAATCAAGTTGACGCCGACAATGCCAAGGGCCTGTTGCTGCAAAGCCGCTTCCTTGTCCCACATGCGGACATGCAGCACGATTTCGCTAGGCTCGCCTTTCGGCTCTATCTGCAACCGGATTCCAAGCCAGCCGTGCGCTTCATTTGTACGTTTGTAAATGCTAGTCGCAACGGTATTGGCGAAGACGAAGAAAGTCGTCCACTCGCCGCGCGTCGCCCCAAGTCTCTCGATCAATAGTTGGTATTCGTGATCTAGCATCAGCTTCAGACGCTCGCGGGATACATACCTCGGCGCCTTCCCGTAAATGGCGTCGCTGAACACCATGTCGTACGCAGAAATAGATTTAGCAATGGTTCCCGAGGCCCCGCCGGCGTGGAAGAACTCTCGCGCGACTTCCTGTCCTGCGCCAATTTCAGCGAATGTTCCGTACTTCGGCGCGTCCCTATTGATGGTGAGCGCCTTTTGCATCGTAGTGAGAAGTTCTTTAATTTCGACCATTTTCTTGACCTTATACCGGTGCGGTGACTGGAGGTATTTTTCAGACTCAATCCGTCTTTCAGAGTTTCAGTGATGGAACTTTTAATGCGGCATTAGCGAGCCTTTAATGTTGATCCTGCAAACTGTTGGCTGAAGGGGTCGATCCGGAGGATCGTGTTATGGAAAATGCGCTAGCGGTGCCATCGAATATTCGGCCGGCGGTCTCCTTGAACGAACGGGCCGCCGTCAATGACGACACTCATTTGGAGACCAGCGATTCGGCATTCTGCGCGCTGACGGATTTCGAGCAGGAATATCCCATTACGGTAGAGGAGGACTGCTGTATCGAGGATGCGCTCGCCGATATGGACAGACTGGGAGTCCATGCCTTGCTGGTGACTCGAGAAGATTTGGACACCGCAGCCCTGCAGGTGGTCGGGCTGATCACCTATTTCGATATCGAGCGCAGGCATCCGCACCGGTACCCCCACGCGACGGTCTTCAAAGAGCATACCGGGGTCCGCGTGGGTGACGTGATGACGTCGTGCGATGAGTTGGCGTTAGTTAAGTATGGGTCGCTACGGATGCTCACTGCGTTTGACCTTTACGAGATGTTCAAAGGCACCGGTTTGACGCATCTGCTGGTGGTTGAAACTCATGGCGATGATGTGACCATAGCGAGAGGACTCGTATCCCGTGGGACACTCGCTAAGCGCCTGCGTGGTACTCGCACTGCCGCTTCGCCTTCCTCTCTTTTGACTTAACTGCTAGCCTGAATCACTAGGGTCCGACACGTTTCATAGCAATTTCAATTGGTTATCGTCGTGCGGCATATTTGGATCCTCTGCGGTGTCAGAAAACAGCTGAAATAAAGGAATTTTCTCAAAAGGCGTCACGCTCAGAACTTGCAACATCGTATGCAGCGACAGATCCACATTCAACCGCTTCCGGGCGATTGCCACCAGCACATAAGTGCTGACGGCAATCCACACCTGACTCTTCACCGCGTTCTCCGAGGTTCCGAAGAAGCGCTTGATTCGCAGATGTTGCTTGATCCATTTGAAGAAGAGCTCGACCGACCATCGGCTCTTGTACAACGCACAAACGCTCAGCGCGGGAATGCCGAAATGATTGGTCAAGAAGACGAGCGACTTTCGAGTCGTCGGATCCCGGTATCGAACTCGGCGCAGTTGCCCTGGATAGCCCTGGGCGGCGTAAAAGTTGTTCAGCATCACGCTCTGATCGCAGATCAGCCCCGTGCTGCGATCGATTGCCCTGGAGGCAATGCGCCGGATATTCGCATTGCGCTTGGCTCGAGTGACAAAGAATCCACCGCCTTGATGCAGGGCGTAGAGTCGCGCGAAATCCAGATATCCCCGGTCCATCACATAGAAGGCGCCAGCTTCGGGTATCAGGATGTCGAACACATTGATGTCGTGCCATTTGCCGTCGGAAATATGGATAAAACTCGGGATTTGACCGCGAATATCCAACAGCGTATGCAGCTTGATCGCGGCCTTGGTCGAGCGAAACGGCGCCCATGGAAACAGCGTCAGACACAAATCGATGGTGGTCGAGTCGAGCGCATAGACCGTGTTGTCCAGTTCCAGGCCCAACGGTTCCGTCGCGTACAACTTCCGCGCGATCCGAATCAGCGCTTGGGCGAAGTCGCAGTACAGACGCCAGTCGCACCGCTCGTTGGCATCGGCCAGATTGCTGCGCGTGAAGTTGCCGCGCAATCCGAGGTGATACGCTTTGGTGGCGTGCGCTTCGAAACACGCCTCGACGTCCCTCAGGCTCTCCCGAAACGTGACCTGCGCGAACGCCATGCTCAGGAACTGATCCAGACAACTGAACGTGCGCACGTTGAAGTCGCCGCGATACTTGGCGACCAGACGACGGAACGTATGCCATGGCGCAAACTCCATCACCTGCGCAAAGACCAGCTTGCCTGCGTACATCAAGGTCTCCCGGGGAAATCCCGGCAGCCTGCGGTTTTAGGTCTCCGTAGTTCAAGTCGTTAACACCTGGAAATCTCGTGAAACCCTTGAAAACACTGACTTCTAACTCACCTGCCCTTAAACGTGTCGGACACTAGTGAAGCTAGGAATCACTGCTCGCTATCGCCCAACAGACAACATCCTCGACCAGACCCCATTTATAGATCCGCTTGCGCACGAGACCCTCGCGCTGCATACCGACGGCTGCCAGAACAAGCCCTGCGACGGCATGCCGGCTGAGTTGCAGAGCGTAGACTCGGTTGAGATTGAGATCTCTCAACGCAAACTTCACGATCGCCGCCGACCATTCAACGGCATCGTTCTTGCGTTCCACACCGTAGCCCACCCAAAATCGCAATTCCGCTTGCCCTCGCCGCATATCGATTTCAGTTAGCGCCGCATAACCCACAATTCGATCCTCGCCGGTCCTAAGGGCTGCCCAGTGCAACGCCCGATGACCCGCCCAATCGGCAGAGGGTGAGGATATACACATTCGCACGAATTCTGCGGTGTAAGGATTTGGGATACCTACAGTGGCATCGGCACCGCGATGTTCGACTGCGAGCCTGGCCAAGTGCCCAATATCCGTCCGCATGAACGGACGAAATTTAAATCGCGGAGTGCTCAGTGTGGGATGAGAATCAAGAGGAGCCGCGACGGCCGACGAGCTGTTTGTGCCGGAATGCAGCGATGTGCGCAGAGTCTCGGGTTCGGTTGACACGGTAGTTGGCATCGCTACTACTCCACGCTGTAGTTGCGCCCTTCCAGGCACGCCCCATCGGCGCGGAGGTAATCTGCGCGCTTGTCCGGCGTCGGGCTCGCCGCTGCCGGAGTGGTCGTTGTCGAACCGCTCGAGGCCGCCACCGCGGTCGGATCGTAGCCCGATTCGCCTGCCGCCCAGCGATGACACTCCTCGCGATCGCGTGCGAGTTGCTCGTTCGACTGCCCCGCCTTGGGATAGATGAATAGCTCACGCGTCGCCGGCGCCTGCGTCTGCACTTGATTGACGAGACCGGTCGGGGGCTGCACGGTCTCATACTGGGCGGCGTTATCGTTCCAAAGATAATAGTTGTCGTCGGCATAGAAGTAGGGCACACCGCCCCACCAGTAGGTGGCGTAATACCAGGGAAGCGTCGCAAAAAAGAGGCCGTATCCCAACCCGCCATAGAATCCACCGCCGTGCCAGCCGTGACCATAGCCGCCACCATGCCAACCTCCGCGGTAGCCGCCTCCGCCATGCCAACCTCCGCGGTAGCCGCCTCCGCTATGCCAACCTCCGCGGTAACCGCCGCCATGAAATCCACCACCATGAAATCCGCCGCCTGCATGAAATCCGCCGCCGCCATGAAAACCACCGCCTCCATGACCGCCACCGCCGCCTGAATGGGCTAATGCGAGACACGAGGATCCAACCGCGATGAGGGTAAGGCTTGCCGCGGCGATCCAGCGCATTCGGTTATTACTCATGACGACACCTCGAGAGTCCAATTCAACACCCGGACTTCCGCTCGATCCTGAAATTGGTCGCCGATCCACTGCCATTTGTTTTGACTGAGCAGCACCGCCTGCAGTTCCGGAGTTACGAAGGGCCGGTGCAAACACTTGCTTTTCTCCACGGCACGCGTGATAAAGACGCGGTATGCCCACTATCCGCTCATCAGCGATTTTTGCATGAGAGCTTTCTAATGAAGATCTAACGACACTCTAATGGGAACGCTGTGCAATCCTTAAGCTGAGGGAGTCGCTGTGCGCATACTGATTGTCGAAGATGATCGCAAATTGGCGGAATTCGTCGCTCGTGGGTTGCGCGCGGAACGATTCGCCGTCGACGTCGCGGGAACCGGCCGCGAAGGCGAAAGCTACATCAACTCGTTTTCATACGACCTACTCGTACTTGACTTAATGCTTCCGCAATTGAGCGGCACCGAATTATTGAAGCGAGCGCGCCTATCCCATCCCTCGCTTCCGGTGCTGGTGCTCACTGCACGCGATGCGATCGAAGATAAGGTGATGCACTTCGAGGCGGGGGCGGATGATTATCTGACGAAGCCGTTCGATTTCGCCGAGCTGTTGGTGCGGATCAAGGCTCTTCTGCGGCGCACGCCCGTCGAGCGCGCCGACGTACTGCGCATTGCCGATCTCGAGCTTAATCGGCTGACCCAACAAGTCAGGCGCGACGGCCACCGAATTGATCTCACGGCAAAAGAATATGCGCTTTTTGAATACCTCCTGTGCTCGCCCGGCCGTGTGTTTTCGAGAACCATGATTCTCAATCACGTCTGGGATCAGAGTTTTGAGGGAGTGACTAATATTGTCGATGTCTATGTACGATACCTTCGCCGCAAGGTTGACGAGCCGTTTCCGGTGAAACTCATTCATACCGTTCGAGGGGTGGGTTATTGCGTGCGCGACACGGAGCCGGAACAACACGCGGCGACCGAATGAATCACCGATCACTCCCATTTCGATTGGGAGCGTGGTACACGCTGCTGTTGAGCGCCACCTTTATTCTAGTCGGCGCCGGCACTTTCTTCGGCCTGCAGCAATACCTTCGGGCAAATCTGCGCGATTCATTGAGCCGTCGCTCGACCCAAGTGGAGCAGATTCTCATTGAATCGCCGACCGGGGCCAATAGCACGATTGCCCGGGAAATCGATATTCGGGTTGCCCCTGAATTCAACAATCGGTTTGTGCGAGTCACCCGGATGCCGGGGAATGTGATCTATCGTTCCGGAGCGCCCTTGGATGGCAGCTTCGATCCTGCGGCAGTGAGCGCCAGTGCGCTCACCAAGGCGACGAATACGACGGCGCCCGTGACCGCCGTCGTTCGAGATCAGCATCTCATGGTCCGCGCGACACCCGTTCACGCAGCTTCCGGCAATTACCTGGTCGAATTGGGCGTCTCAATTGCACCGATCGACGCGGTATTGGAGCGTTTGTTGGATCTGCTCGCGTTGCTGCTCCCGCTGCTCATCGTTTGCGCCGCCGCCGGCGGTTATTGGCTGGTGAGCTGGGCACTGCGGCCGGTCGATCGATTGTCGCGGACCGCCGAACAAATGAGCATGCAGAATCTGACCCTTCGGCTTCCAGTCGTACCCAGCGGGGACGCCCTCGAACGGCTGTCGATTTCGCTCAATACGATGCTGGGGCGTTTGCGAGACTCGGTGCAAACGTCGCGCCGCTTCTTGGCCGACGCGTCGCACGAACTTCGCACGCCGCTTACGGTTATCAAAGGCGAACTTCAGGAACTCATCGGTGAGTCAACTCTGAGCAAACGTGACTTGCGCGAACACATCGGCAGTGTGCTTGAGGAAGTCGCGCGTCTGGAGCACTTGGTGTCCGGATTGCTGGTGTTGTCACGGCTTGACGCTGGTGAACCTCAGGGCGATTGGGTCGATGTTGACGTGGCGGAGCTGGCGTTAAGCACTGCCGAGCAGATGCGTCTGATGGCGGAGGACCGCGGTATTGAGATAGACCTGTCGGGGCTAAAAAAGACTGTAATCCGAGGCGATCGGGCACGGCTCAAACAAGTCATCGTCAATCTCCTGGACAATGCAATCCGGTTCACTCCCCGAGAGGGCACTGTGACACTGCGCACCGCCGCGGATCACGCGGGTAGCGTACTCGAGGTATCGGACACCGGTATCGGCATCCCGTCCTCCGCGATCCCGCATGTGTTCGACCGCTTCTTTCGGGTTGATGAGGCCCGCTCTCGGGAGGACGGCGGTGCGGGCCTCGGGCTATCGATCGTCAAATCAATTTGTTCGGTACATGGAGCAGAGATTGAGGTGGAGAGCCAACCCTGGTGTGGTAGTTGCTTTCGCGTAAGGTTCCCCAGGCCCTCAGGCTCGCCCTCCGCCCTAATCGCCGCACCCGGCGCCACCCGGTCCGTCGCTTCAGGAGGTACCGAGTACTGGATCGCGCCGCTACCAACGGACGCCGCGGCAAACGCAGACGGACACACGCCGAAAGGATGATAAGCGCCACTGTCCTCTTGCTGCCAAACGACCCCGGGACGTGATGCGTGCACTCAATTTCTAATGTGGCATTAGGCTGATTTTAATCTACATACCCCACTCTTGACTCCTAGGCGACACAAAGCACAGACCTGCGACTCAGGGACAAAGACGCCACGTCGCCCGGGATGACGTCATTGGGAATTGAAATTGATGATGAACATGGAATCCGACGATCGAATCCTCGTGCGGCGCGCGCAATCCGGCGAACGCGGCGCCTTCAACATTCTTGTTTGCAAATACCGGCATCGCGTCATGAAGGTTTCCATGCGCTACACGCGCAACCGCGCAGACGCAGAAGATGTGGTCCAGGAGACCTTTCTCAAGGCATATTGGGGATTGCCAAACTTTCGCGGTGATGCCGCCTTCTATTCTTGGCTGCACCGCATAGCGATAAACTCGGCGAAAACCCTATTCTTGCTCAGCACGCGCAAGTCGAGTGTGTTTGCATTCGATGTCGGGAATCGGGGCGAAACTCAAGAAGCGATTGTGCTAAAGGACCTGGACACACCGGAGGATCTGGCGGTCGCGGATGAGATCTTCGACGCCGTTAATGAGGCAATCGAGTCTCTCTGCGAAGAGCAGCGCACCGCCATCGTATTGCGCGAGTTGCAAGGCCTGAGCTACTCACAAGTTGCCTCGGCAATGGGTTGTCCGGTCGGAACCGTGCGCTCGCGCGTATTCCGTGCTCGCGAAGCAATCGAGCGGCAATTGCGCTCGAACTCACCAAAGCCCCCTTCTTTCAGGGCGACGACGCCTGGAATAGAGGTCCGCAAATCGACTGTCAATTGGACATTTCCACTGTCCCGAATGAGAGGATGCCGACGGCTTGGCACTAAGAGAGATTCGCAGAGGTAGCTCGCGCGACCAATCTCGATACATCATCGTTGAAACTTGGATGGAATTCAGTCGACGTTGCAAAACTCGATACCGCAACGATTGCCTCTCCGATGCTGTCTCATAGAAAGGTCGCCGCTATCCCTCCTACCCTGACAAGCACCGGTGCACTGGGCTTTTGGGTAGTTGTCGTATTGACAGGAACCGGAGCGGGCGTTGGCGCAGTAGCGCTTACCATGCTTCTGCAATTGCTCGGCAACGGCAAGGACATCGCTCAACTGGCTTTCAGCAATCAGGTAGCGCCCTTGTTGCTCGTAGTGCTGTTGGCGCTGAGGCCGTTGGCTACGATTCTGTGTCTTGGGAGCGGAGTGCCGGGGGGATTGTTCACGCCATCGCTGGCTTTGGGGGCGTTGCTGGGGGGAGTGCTTGGCCTGGCATGGTCGTTGATCTGGCCCGGCGTGCCCCCGGGTCTGTTTGCGGTGTTGGGGGCCGCCGCCGTGTTGGCGGCGACCACTCATGGGCCCATCTCGGCGGTAGTGCTGGTGATGGAACTCACGGGTCGGAACCGATCTTTCGTGCTGCCCCTGCTGGTGGCAGTTGCGCTAGCCACTTTGGTGGCTCGTACCCTGGATTCTCGGTCGATCTATGAGGCGCGCCTGAGCAGGCGCGAAATTCAGAAGCTGCAATTGGCGCGCAAACCTTCGTCGACGTAGCGCTATCAGTGCGCACCTCCCGCGCCGATGAATTCGGCTTGTTCGCGCAACCCGACAATACCGTAGTGTCCTCCGACTCCTCCCGCGTTACGACCAAGCATTTGTCAATGGCCACACCCTGGCAGGTGACTAAAGTCACTTCCAATCCACGCTAAAAAGTGACTAAAGTCACTTCCAATCGATGACTCACGAGCCGCATGATTGAACATGAATAGATGACGGAGCAAGGGGCCCAGAGCGATGCGCTCAGCTGCCTAGGAGATCACATGAGGCTTATCTCGTGACAAGCGGCGAGCCGATCAACCATCCCGCCATCCGCATCATCATTGCGGAAGATCAAGCAGTCGTGCGTCGAGGCGCTGCGTTACTGCTTTCCATGGAAGCGGACATGGAGGTCGTGGGCCAGGCGCGCAATGGTGCTGAAGCCGTCGAGCTTGCGCAATTGCTGCATCCCGACGTGGTGTTGATGGATTTGCACATGCCGATCAAAGGGGGAGTGGCCGCCACTCGCGAAATCACGCAAGTTCTTCCGAATACGCAGATACTTGTGCTAACGACACTCAACGACGATGAGACCGTGTTCGAAGCGGTGCGCGCCGGAGCCCAGGCCTATTTACTGAAAGATGCGGATGAGGACGAACTCCTTGAAACCATTCGGGCGCTGAAGCGCGGCGAGTCTCGATTAACCCCGCAGATTGCTCGCAAGGTGATGGATCAGTTCCGGCGTCTTGCGCCAATGCCCCAGGCAGAAGCGGGTCGCGAGTACGTTTCCAATGTGACTGCAGCGGAGGAAACCTTCGCGGCCCAAAGAGGGGCACCTAGCACTGAGTCCCTGAGTGAAAAGGAGGAGAAGATTCTACAGCTGATTTCCGAGAGCATGACCAATCGGCAGATCGCTAATACGCTGTCTCTTGCCGAAGGCACTGTGAAGAATTATGTCAGCCGGATCATGGAAAAGCTGCACGCCAACACGAGAACGCAACTCGCCATGATGTCGAAGATGCAGACGCGTCCCGAATGATTGGCCAAACGATTGGTTCCGAAGGATTACCAAAAGTGACTTTAATCATCGCGAGTCATGACCTTCGGCTCCTGACACCCAAGCACCGCGGTGTTCAGATTATGCGCGCTGCAATAGAGGACTTTGCATGTCCGTCGTCGAAATTGCGCTAAAACGACCTTACACCGTCGCAGCCATGCTGATCCTCATCACCCTGATGGGTATCGGCGCTGCGCTGCGCATGCCGATTGACATCTTTCCGGAAATTGACATCCCGGTAGTGGCCGTGGTGTGGACCTACAACGGCATGAGCGCGCAGGACATTCAGAACCGCATCTTGACGCTGCACCAACGGCAGCTCGCCTCTTTAGTGGATGACATCGCGCGTATCGAAGCGGTGAGCTATCAGGGCGTCGGTGTGGAGAAGGTCTATCTTCACGAAGGCGCGGATGTATCGCGCGCCGTCTCGCAGCTTGCCAGCAGCGCGCTCGTGGTGCTCAAGTACATGCCCCCCAACATCACCCCGCCGTTGGTGTTGCGCTATGGCGCGACCGACGTACCGATCATTCAGCTCAGTCTGTCGAGCAAGTCGCTGCCCGATACCAAGTTGAACGATTTGGGCCAGAACATCATTCGGCCGGCGTTAGCGGTGGTTCACGGCGCCGAGGTGCCCTACCCCTATGGCGGCAAGCCGCGCGTCATCATGGCCGATCTGGATTCCGCAGCGTTGCAGGCGCGCGGCCTGTCGGCGTCTGATGTGAGCACCGCGTTGCAGCGCCAGAATGTCATTCTCCCGGCCGGCGACGTGAAAATCGGGGACAAGGACTATACCTTGGCCATGAACAATTCCCCCAATGTCATCGAATCCATCAACGCTTTCCCCATCAAGCAAGTGGACGGACGAACGGTGTTCATGCGGGACGTTGCGCATGTACACGATGGCTTTCAGGTTCAGACCAATGCGGTGTCTGTCAATGGAACACCCGGTGCGCTCATGACGATCCGCAAGACTGGCGGCGTGTCAACCCTTGCGGTGATCGACGGCGTGCGCGCGGCGCTCGTCGACATCAAGAAAGTCCTGCCGCAAGACGTGACGATCAAAGCCTTATTCGATCAATCGCTATTCGTAAAGGCCGCACTCAACAGTGTGTTCATGAGCGCCTGCATGGCTGCAGGCTTGACAGCGCTGGTCATCATTCTGTTTCTTGGCAACGTCCGCCTTTCGGTAATCATTCTTGCCGCAATCCCGCTCTCCATCGTCACGGCAGTTCTGTTCATCAATCTCACCGGACAAACGCTCAACACCATGACCCTGGGTGGATTTGCGCTGGCAATCGGAATTCTGGTCGACAATGGCACCGTCGTGATCGAGAACATCGAGCGCCACGTCGCAATGCACGAACCACTGCATCAGTCCATCGTTGTCGGCGCCAGTGAGGTGGCCGTACCGACGTTTTTGTCAACCCTTTGCATCTGTATTGTCTTCGTACCGGTATTTTTACTGCAAGGTACCGCCAAGTATCTGTTCTCTCCCCTGTCGCTCTCGGTCATCGGAGCACTGCTCGCGAGCCTCGCGCTCTCATTTACGATGGTACCGGTGTTGTTCAATCTCTTGATGCGACGCGCGGTGCATGAATTCGAGGCAGAACCCGCGCAGGCTGCAATCCACGAACCGGCGAAACCCAAGAATTTTTTCGTGAGATTTCAAGCCGGATTTGAACAAGGATTTCAAAGGTTCCGCGAAAACTACCGTAATATACTGTCCTGGGCACTGTCCGAGGCACGCCTGACGCTGACCGCATTCGCAGCCATGATGGTGGTATCGGTGCTTCTGTTTCCTTTCCTGGGACGAGATTTCTTTCCGCAAGTGGACGCCGGACAGATGCGGCTGCACGTGAGAGCCCCCCCGGAACTAGGCTGGAAAAGACGCAGACAGTATTTTTCCGAGGTCGAGGCGCAAATCCGCAAGCTTATCGGCAATGAACAGATCGATGTGATGCTCGACAACATCGGATTGCCTTACAGTGGAATCAACATTGCCTTAAGCGATTCTGCCACCGTGGGCCCGATGGATGGCGAGATACTGATTTCGTTGACTGAAAAGCATACTCCGACCGCAAAGATCATCGCGACGCTTCGCCGCGAATTGCCGGCAGCGGTTTGCCGAACTGCAGTTTTTCTTTCAACCGGCCGACATCGTCGATCAGGTGTTAAATTTCGGCCAACCCGCGCCCATCGATGTGAGGGTTTCGGGACCGGATCAGGATGCTTCGTTTGCCTTGGCTTCGCAGATAGCGCGCGCCCTGACGCGGATCCCCGGCGTTGTCGACTCGCACGTGTTTCAAGTCCCGAATGCTCCCGCGCTGACCGTGGACATGGATCGCGCGCTGGCAACCCAGACCGGCGTGACGCAGCAGGAGGCGGCCAACAATGTGCTGGTGGCCACCAATTCGAGTGCGCAGTCGGCGCCGAATTTTTGGGTCGATCCGCGCAACAACGTCAGCTACCCGCTGGTGGTGCAGGTGCCGACCTATCGGATCAGCTCGTCGCAAGATCTGCAGACCATGCCGATAACCTCGGGCGCCGGCGCGACCGCCGGCCAGTTGCTGCTGAATCTGGCGTCCTTTGGCCGCGAGGCGGTGCCCCTGGTGACCTCGCAGCTGAATATTCGCCCGGTATTCGACGTGCATGCCGATGTGCAGGGGCGGGATCTGTACGGTGCAGCCGGCGACATCGACAAGGTCTTGAAGCAGTACCGCCCGGATGCCTCGAAGGCGTTGACCGTGACCTTGAGCGGCCAGGTGGAGACCATGCGCGAGAGCTACACGGGACTTTTCACCGGTATCGCACTCGCCATCATCCTCGTGTATCTGTTTCTGGTGATGAACTTTCAGAGCTGGATCGATCCCCTCATCGTGTTGATGGCGGTTCCGTTTGCCTTAGGCGGAGTGATGTGGATGCTGTTCCTGTCGCAAACACCCATGAGCGTGCCGGCGCTCATGGGCACGCTCATGTGCATTGGCCTTACCACCGCCAACAGCATCCTGGTGGTCACCTTTGCCAATCAACGCATGGCGGCGGGAGACGACCCGCTGCGCGCCGCCATCAGCGCAGGCTACACGCGATTGCGGCCGGTACTGATGACCGCCGGCGCAATGATAGTGGGCATGGTTCCGATGGCGTTAGGTATCGGCGAAGGCGGTGAACAAAACGCTCCCCTGGGCAGAGCGGTGATCGGCGGCCTGCTGTTCGCGACCTTTGCGACTCTAATTTTCGTGCCCACCATGTATTGCCTGCTGCGCCGCCAGCCGTCTGCAGTCACTGATTCAGGAGTTAAAGGTAGAGCCAATGCCACCGCATGATCCGGAAGAATCCGAGGCCTCGCCGCCATTGAGCGCAAGTCCATCCCATGGGCAGTATCCCGACGAGATCTCGCGCGCCGAGCGCGATGAGGTGTCGACCCACTTCGATCCGGCAACAGGTCAGCGCACGAAGAGGGGCGTTGGAATTGCGGCAGCCCTGTTGCTGGCGTTTTTTTTAGTAGTGGTCGTGATGCGTTTTTTCCACGCGCACCGTGTCGCCAAGGCCGGGGAGGCTGCTTATTCGACGCCGCCGCCGGTGGACATTGTGATCGCTCGGCCGGCGACACAGGGACAGGATCTTGTCCTTCCCGGGGAGACTGCGGCTTGGTACGAGGCGACGATCTATGCACGCGTCAACGGCTATGTGGCTAAGTGGCTGGTGGACATTGGCGATCACATCAAGAAGGGTCAGTTGCTGGCCACTATCGAGACCCCCGAACTCGATGCGGAGTTGGAGGAAGCAAAAGCGCAGCTAAAGGCCTCCCAGGCGCAGGTGGGCGCGCGCCGGGCGGAAGCGGAGTTCAGCAAAACAACCAACGAGCGCTGGCGCGATTCTCCCAAAGGCGTCGTGTCCGAGCAGGAGCGTGAATCCAAGAAAGCGGACTATGAGAGTGCCGAGGCGCGTCTCTACGCGGCCAATGCGCAAGTCAATCTCGATAAGTCCAAAGTCGATCAATACAACGCCTTGATCGAATTCAAACAAGTGCGGGCTCCCTTTGACGGGACCATCACCGAACGTAAGATCGACATCGGCAATTTGGTGACCGCCGGCAGCGGATCGACGACCACGCCTCTGTATCGCATGGCGCAGACCGATCCCTTGCGCATATTCGTCGACGTGCCGCAGAGCGCAGCCGGAGAACTCATGAATGCCGGAGCGCCGGCCGAGATTCGAGCAACGGGTGCAGTGGGCGGCGTGTTCTCGGGGACAATCTCCCGATCCGCGGAGTCCATCAACCCCCAGGCGCGCACCATGCGGGTGGAAGTCGACATGCCCAATGCAAGTCATGCCCTGGTCCCTGGCATGTACGTGAATATTGCATTCAGGCTGCCGCCTCGTGGGTTGGTAGAAGTGCCGGCCGCCGCGTTGATTTTTCGCGCCACCGGTACGCAAGTCGCGCAAGTCGATTCCACCGGGAAGATTCAATTTCAAAACGTAACCATCGCGCGCGACAACGGCAGCTTGGTCGAGTTGGCGTCCGGTGTGAAGGCCGGTGACCGGCTGGTATTGAACATCAGCAGCCAAATTGCGTCGGGCCAAACAGTGGCGGTGAATGACGCCGAACCCGCCAACAAACATCTCGAAGCGAAACGCTGAGAGGCCATGGTGAAAGCGCAGCACGTTCTCGTACTTTGGTTGATTGCCGGGTTGACCGCCTGTGCGGTGGGACCCAATTACAGCACGCCAAAACCCGATGCGCCGCCTAAGTTCGCGGCCACGGTCGCGTATTCGCCGGATTCCGGCAACGAACCTGCGCCTCCGGGGCCTGACTTGGCAACCTGGTGGCGAGCGCTGAACGACGCGGAACTTAACTCGCTGGTTGATCGGGCGGTCAAATCCAACCTGGACTTGGAAATTGCGCTGGATCGATTGCAGCAAGCCCGCACTTACGAGGCGCTCGTAGTGGGTCGGGCATTACCGGAGGTCGATGCAA
Organism: uncultured Gammaproteobacteria bacterium; assembly: GCA_963811115.1. Classification (GTDB taxonomy): domain Bacteria; phylum Pseudomonadota; class Gammaproteobacteria; order Steroidobacterales; family Steroidobacteraceae; genus Bog-1198. The sequence goes on along the minus strand of CAWEQB010000010.1, from coordinate 10,013 downwards.
GCGCTGCAGCGGGCCGCGGCACCGGAAGCGACCTCACCAAGGGCCGGGCGGATGCGGCCTTAAGATCCGCCGACAACGGCGCTGGTTTGCAGCAGATCAACACGATTGCTGGCTTCGATGCAGTATGGGAACTGGATATATTTGGCAAATATCGGCGCGAGTTCCAAGCTGCGCGTGCCGAATCAGAAGCAGCACGCGCTGCGCGCTACGAGGTGTTGACGACGGTGGTCGCCGACGTCGTGCGCGCGTACATCGATCTGCGCGGATATCAGATACGCGCCGGCATCCTGCACAAGGCGAGCGATGTGCTGCGCGAGTCGCTGCGCATCGTCAGTATTCGCTATGAACGCGGTATCACCAACGAACTCGATGTGGCGCTCGCCACCCGCGAACTCGCGACGCTGGAAGCGCAGATTGCGCCGCTGGAGGCGGAGGTGAATGCGGCGCAGTGCACGCTGGCCGTACTTGTGGGTGACTATCCCGAGAACATGATTCAGGAGCTATCGAAGCCGGACCTCATTCCACCCATGCCGCCGCCGGCTGCGCCCGGAACGCCGCTCGAGTTGTTGAAACGCCGACCGGACATCCAGCAAGCGGAGCGTGAACTCGCGGCAGCTACAGCGCGCATCGGCGTGGCCACTGCGAATCTGTTTCCCCAAGTCGCGCTCATCGGGTCAATCGGCAGCCAGGGTCAAGGATGGGGAACCACGCCCAGCATCAGCAAACACATCTGGTCATTCGGACCGGGCGCGATCTGGCCGCTGCTCGACTTCGGCGCGCTCGATGCCGAGGTGGACATTGCAGACCTCGCGGCTCACGCGAGCATGGTCAACTACCGGAAGACCATCTTGACCGCCGTGCAGCAAGTGAATACCTCGCTCGATGCCTATGAAGCGCAGCAAGCCCGCATAGAGAAGTTGAGCACTGCGATGGCAGCCGCCGAGCGTGCCCTGCAATTGGCGACCTCCCGCTACAATCGCGGTCTTACGGATTTTCTCAACGTCGTCGACGCCGAGCGCGAACTCTATGATCTCGAAGTACAGTACTCGGACGCGCAAGTGGCGCAAGGCGAGCAGTTCGTGCAGCTTTACAAGAGCTTGGGCGGCGGGTGGGAGAATTATCAGGACGTTCCGGCGATACGGCGTCCTCAGCCGGCGATCATTGCCGCGTTTCGCCGGGTGCTGAGCAGCTCATCACCGTGAGGCATTCGATGCAGCAGCTGAATAGCACGGTGGAACCGGAACCAAGGTGGGAGTTTCCCATCACAGTGCAGACCCACCTTTCAATCGATGGAGTGTTGCCCCTCATGACCCCGCCGGATCTGCCGTGGCGCTGAAGGACCTGCTCGTTTACGTCGATCAATCGGAACGCGCCGCCGAGCGTTTGCGTCTCGCAGCAGATTTGGCGTGTCGGCACGAGAGCCGACTGACTGCCATATTCGTGAGGGAACTGAATCCGGCGCAGCTCCATGATCAGAGTGCTGCAGAACTCGGGCTGGGCTCGGCACAAGCGATTAACCGCACAAACCGGCGTATTCGAACACGCATCGATGATACTGCACTACGACTGCAATCCGTTCTCGATGATTTGGGCCGCGAGCACGGTCTCGAGGTCGAGTGGCGATGCCTTGATGGCATAGGATCAATCCTAGTGCCTCAGTACGCACGATTTGCGGATCTGTGCATATTAAGTCAGGACATATCGGTCGCAATGACAGCTACTGGATACACGTTTTCCGAGCAACTATTGTTCGTGAGCGGTCGGCCAGTGGTGTTTGTCCCGGCCCAGGGATCCTTTGACACGCTCGGCCGAAGAATTCTGGTTGCCTGGAACTCAAGCCGAGCATCAACCCGAGCCATAAACGATGCATTACCGCTCATCGAGCGCGCCGAACAGGTTACCGTGCTCGCCGTAAATCCAGAGGAATTTGCTGAGCGGTATGGGGCTCTTCCTCCAGAGCACATGGTTCAGCACCTCAGACACCATGGCGCCAGCGTACAAGGGATTTGGCTGAACAACATTCCGGCTGGATCCATCACCGACGCCGTACAGGCGGAAGCACGCAAAGTGGGTGCCGATCTTATTGTGGCGGGCGCATTCGGCCATCCTAGACTTTGGGAAAAGCTGATGGGTGGCGTTACGCGTGAACTACTCGCGCGGATGCAGTTGCCCGTTCTGATGTCCTATTAGTATAAGAGAGCGGCTACGAAGCCGTGACCCCGATTAAGACCCTGCCACGATTTGTCGAGTTAAGCCGAGATAAGTCTTTGAATTCGCAAGTTTCCCATGCTTTCAATGGCACAACCGAGGGGTCGCCGATCTACGGTGTCAATTGTGCCAGTTTGGCACTGAATCCAGAATGCAGCTTTTGTCGTTTAACGTTAAGCGTTATACAATTCCCGATGATCAAAGGCTTCCGTTGCGCAGATACGAAAGCCCTGTTCGAGACCGGCAAGTGCAAGAGATTTGCGGCAATAGTTAAAGTCGCGACTCGAAAATTGGCTCAACTCGATGCAGCACAAACCCTTGATTCTTTGCGCTCGCCGCCTGGCAATCGACTGGAAGCGCTGAAGAGTGATCGCAAAGGACAATTCAGTATTCGTATTAATGACCAGTACCGGCTTTGCTTTCGCTGGACCAACGAGGGGCCGACGGACGTCGAGATCGTGGACTATCACTGAGGGCAGCGAAGATGTTTAAGAATGGAATGCGGCCGGTTCACCCAGGCGAGGTGCTTCGGGAGGATTATCTGAAGCCGCTTAGCATGAGCGCCAACGCATTGGCTAAGGCACTCAGCGTACCGGCACCAAGGATCAATGATGTGGTTCGTGAGCGGCGCGGCATCTCGGCTGATACGGCCATGCGGTTGGCGCGATATTTCGGTGGCGATGCGCGTTCGTGGCTGAATCTCCAGAGCGCCTACGATCTGCGTGTGGCGGAAATCAGCAACGCCAAGCGCATCGCGCGAGAGGTCTCACCCTGCCGTGCCGCACAGGCAATGGCCTGCGCATCGTTGCGATCGTTCTTCTGCCCGCGACTGAAGGCCTTCACGTAGTGACCTGCGATCAGATGAGGCTCGTGTCCCAGCGCCCGGATCTTACGCGCCCAATGATGAGCGCCTCCACACGCCTCCATCGCCACTCGGCAGCGCGGAATCTGTGCTATTACCGCCAGCAACTGCGCTCGACTCACCCGCCGCTGCAGCACCGCCACACCATTCGCGTCCACTCCATGCAACTGGAATACTCGCTTTGCCAAGTCGATCGCCAAGGTCGTAATCTCTTTCATGGGCCCGTCCTCCGCTTCAGATGGATGACTTCAACACCACCCATCTTGGCCCTCTGCAGCGCAAGGCCGCAAAGGGGGGCGGGTCCATACCATCTCTACCGGCATTACCCGGTTTCATCGGTACTACTGGCCTCTCCGTCACCCCAGGGCGCCCGGCCCATCCCTCACGGGCGTCCGGTTGATCTTCCTCACCACGCCTTGGGGTTTCCCGTGTTGCGTACGCTTCCCTTGTGTGCATGCTGTCGCCACTACCCCGGCACAGCGACTGGCTGCATCGTCTGCTCGCTTCCCCAGTCGTGTCAGCCTTCCCCGATTACGGATTCGGGTCGGCCTGCGCATCGTCCTTTTCGAGGCTTGCTCGGCGTTCACTCGCGTTACGGCCTGCACACTCGCGCCGTCACCGTATATCGTGACGACTTCACCGAAGGCTTCAACTATTTCGTTACCTCCATAGTTGCTCCGGTTGCTTCCGGCTGGAGCAGTTGCCGGGTGGGGCTCTCACCCACTGGAAAAGCGCCGCCTTTTCACGGCGCACCCGTGAAGCAGACGTTCAGAGCCTGCGGTAAGCTAGGGCCGCCGGAATTGCCCGTTCGCGTCAGGGATGATATTAGGCATGCGACTTTCACTGCTGAAGTGCCTTTCCTTTGCATACTGGGAACTGACTCAGTTATTCAAGTCCATTGACGATGATGGCTTCGCCGAATGGAAGGCTATGGCTATCCTCATTTGCGCTGAAGTCTTTTTGGTCATAGGAGTGTATGGATGCCTCTCGTTAGCAGTTGGCCATAGACTATTGCATGGCACTTCATTGCTATTGAGGCTTCTCGGCATTGTCGTGGTGACTGGACTAGTTGCGGCGAGCTACGCCGCACTGCTTTCCAATCATCGGTGGTCGCGATTCGAAGCGGAGTTCGAATCGTACCCGCGGTCAATTCGTGTGGCAGGCGTTATAGGTATCGTGGGGATTCTGCTGGGGATAGGTGTAGCAACGATATCGACACTTACCGCGGTACGTCACCTTCCCCGATAGTGAGTAACTTGGAGCGGACACTGGCCACCGGCGGCATCGGGTCGCCATGAGCCAGACGGTTATGCCAAGCAAATTGCACCGACTCACAGATATGTGGAAGCGGCCATGAAGGCGCGACTTGCACAATGGTGGGATCCGCGAACGTGGTTGGCCTTTATGTTTTGGGAGTTACGAACGATTGCCAGAGCGATCAGCGATGATGGTCTGTCTGATTGGAAGGCGACAGGAACCATTGTCATATTTGAGATACTTACTATTGTTGGACTTACAAACGCCACAGCAGTTTATCTTGGCCGAAAACTGATCGATAAGGGAAGCCCCTTCATATTCATGGTCGCGCTTGCGGTAGCCTTTATCAATACCCCGGCGGCATTAGGCAAGTTCACGCGCTGGCATAGACTTGGCAAGGAGTTTGAAAGCTACTCGAAACCTACTCGAATCGCTGGTCGTATTGTGGTTGTCCTCTTGTTCATTGGTGCGATCGTTTGCGCCGGCTATTTCGGTGAGGCTCAAGGCCGATTACCACGTTGAGAATTGGCTGCCCGATTGCTGCCGGTCGCGGAGGTCCGCAGAGGGTCGAGAGTACTCATTGCCAGTCAGCGAGTCTTAGTGGGCAACCGGTCGAGAAGAGTCATCCGGGCATGAGCATTTGTTGTCGTTCATAATAGGTTCCATGGCTCACCTCGCATCGCGAATCGCACTTGGGATCGAACTTGCAATTCTTGTGCTGGTAACGGGAATCCTTGTCGTCATAACGGCGTTCAGCGTAATGGGACTCAACGACTTGACGACGACATTTTATTTCATTGGATTCAGTGTCGTATGTTTGGCGCTGATATCCACTGCTGATGCTGCGTTCCGGCGGGTGCGGGGTGGCGAGATCGAATTCCCTGCACTAGGACTTCGAACAGGTATTGCCATATGCGGCGCTGTCGTCGCAACCGGCCTGACAATCTACGGTCAGCTATACCTTTCCGACCATGAGAGATGGGCTCAAGGGCTCGACTTCATCGGTCTAGGATGCTTCCTATGGATTCCGATTTTGCATCTCGGGGCTTTGGCACTCGTAGATCGCGCCGCAAAGCAGCGATTGAACTAGCAGGCTGAATAGGTTTCGGTAAAGCAGTCAGTCGCGAGTGACTCCACCGGGTCGTGAGCGCCAGCTCGTCCACGGCCTTCGACGACAGGCAGAGCCGGACCGGCATGGTCATTCAGTGTCGTGAATTGACCATCTGCAAGCTGCTGCCGCTAGCGAATTTAGAGCATCGAATGGCAATACTCCTCACCAAAACGGAAGAAGGTTGCACCAGTCCTTTCGGCGTGTTAGGTTACATGTAACCAATAGGAGAAGCGCCATGTTGGACAAGGTCCGCTCTTCGCGGGACAAGGTCAGATCGCATCGTGAGCGCCTGCGAGCGCAGGGATTGCGGCCGGTGCAAATATGGGTGCCAGATGTACGTGCGCGATCGTTCGTCAACGCCGCGCGCAAGCAATCGAAGGCTGTCGCTGCCAGCATGCTTGCCAAGACCGACCAGGGATTCATAGACGCCATAACCGAAGACATTGGGGCATGAAAAGGGGCGAGGTGTGGACCGTGTCGGCCGGCGGGCCGTATACGGGAAAGCCGCGGCCCAGCGTGATTGTGCAGGAAGATCGCTTTCAAGCCACAAATTCCATCGCGCTCTGTGCGTTCACGACAGACCCAACAGAAGCGCCGTTATTGCGGATGTTGGTCGAGCCCACGGATAAAAATGGTTTATCAGTTGCGTCGCGCTTGATGATTGACAAGATCACTACCGTTCCGAAGGGGCGTCTCGGCAAGCGCATCGGAAAATTGCATGACGAGGATATCGTAAGGTTAAATCGCGCCCTGACGGTATTTCTCGGGCTGGCGCGATAACTGACGTCCAGCCTCCGGGTGCGATGAAGCGGCTACGGGTCGAAAGTTCGCGACGGCAACTGACGCCGGACGATGGTCTCTGGCCAGCCAAAAGCGGTAATTTCGCGACGCGGCAATGGCGGCCATTTAGCTGCCGTTCGCAATCTGCGGTAAGCTGATATGGAACGACCTTTCAAGTGAGGTCGAGGTTTAGGTTTCTCGATCAAGCGCAAGCGGACAGCAGCCGGGGTAGCAGTTGTCGACGGTTGATCACTCTGATATTCGTGGATCGAGTGCAAGGACTCGCCATCATGGTCGTGATTCGTCGGGAGCTGCCTCGGACTAACAGCGCGGGTCCGGCCGTAAGGGCCTGTCGCATAGCTTACCGCGAGGATTCTCCTTTGCCGTGTGCCAGCCCAGCTGCTGACCATTTGCGCCTGAACCGAGTTCATAGATTAATTTGGGTCATCTCATGCCGCGTGCTTGAGTGCACGGCGTGGGGCTTGCGATTGAGAGCGCTCTGCGGCTACTCCGATGGCCCAGATGAAGCCCAGCAACTCTCGCCCCACGGCGGTGATTGCCTGTTGCTTCGCTTTGCCTTTTGCGAGCAGCCTCGCGTATCGGGCATGCAGACGATGTTGGGCTTTCCAAGCGATCGCCTTGATCTCTTCGGGCAGATCCCGTTGCCGAGCCAGCAGCTTGGGGGCGAGGTTTGGTCGATGCCGGTAGCCCCAGGCTGCCTCAATGACGATCCGACGAAGGTGTGCGCTGCCGGCTTTGCTGATACCCCCGCGTCTGGTTCGCTCCCCGCTCGAGTGCTCGCGCGAGACGATGCCGCTGTAGCCCATCAGTTGCCGGGGATTCTCAAACCGAGACACTTCGCCAAGCTCCGCCATGATCGACACGGCACTGATCTTGGCGATCCCGCGCAAGCTTTGCAGTGCATCGATCACTGCACGCATCTTCTGCGGCAGCGTCTCGATCGCCGTATCGATCGAGCGCTCCAAGCGCACAATTCTCTCGGCCTCATGCACGACTTCGTGCAAATAATCCACCAGCGTCGCCTGCTGCGCGGCCTGCTCGAAGTTCTGCTGCTTCACCCAGGCCAGATGCCTCGTACCCCATGGCGTGACACCCTGAGGCACGCGCCGTCCTTGACGCAGCAAGAACTTGCTGAGGCGGTTGCGGGCCCGCAGCTGATCGCGCTTAGCCGCGAGCCGCGCTCGTACCAAGTCCCGCAGCGCCTCGTGCGCCGCATCCGGTACCCACACCGGCGTCAGATCCCCCGCCCGATAACAGCGGGCGAGCTTCTCAGCATCTCGCCGATCCGTCTTGACCCTGTCGCCAACTTTGACCGGCACCAAGGTAGGGGCAATCACCTCACATTTAACGCCGAGCTCGCTGAGCTGCCAGTACAACACGTAACCGGTAGGTCCGGCCTCATAGCAGACCCGCAGCTGTTCAGCCTTACCGAGCTTGCGGATCAGCCGCCCGATCGGCTCGGGCCGGTTCGGGATCGTGCCGAGGCTGTGCACTTCACCACCAGGTTCTGCTACCGCCACCGCAATCGTCTCCGCATGGACATCCAATCCAATAAATCGTACGTTCTTCATGGCCGGCTCCCATTTGTATGCGGCTCTGCGCCGCGGTTCTTTCCCGATCCAAAGCGTAACCCGCGCCTTGCAAATCGGGTATGCCACTGTCGCGGCGACGGCGCGCGAGGTACGAGAGCATGTCGTCCGTCAGTTCCATTTTCTCTTTGGCTTGAACTTGATGAATTTACTGTTGTTCGCCATTTTCGTGATCTCAGGACTGGCGCTCCGCACACAGTCTGAATTTCACAAGCGGCTGATGTTGATGGCGACGCTGACTCTTCTCGCGCCCGCAGTGGCGCGGATTGTGCTTCTGTTTTCCCGTGCGCCCATGTCTCAGATTGCGGCATTTCATTTTTGTATTTTGCTTTTTATGGTGACCGATACGATTTGGCATCGCCGGCTGCATCCTGCCCTCGGTTGGAGTGCTGCGCTGGTCATTGGATCCTTCCATCTGACCGCGCTCGCGTTAGGTGCGAAATGGTGGCTTCCTTTCGTTGCACAAGTATTTTCGTGAATATTTACCTCCCCGAAAGCTGCCGGCCCCATCCGTCTCCAACCGGTCGAGAGGGTGAGTTCGCGGTGCTGTCCAACGTCGGGCGGCAGGCGGCAAAAATCGGTCATTAGCGACACCAGATGCATGTCGCAAAGCTGCGGCCTGCAACCTGCGATACACTTACCTCGAATCCAGTCGCCTGGAGTGCGATTTGGACCGGTCCTACAACTCTGATCCCGGTATAGCCATAGTGTAGTAGGGAGCGTAGCGCGACAATGCGTCCGAATCGCTTTTCTGTGCGATCAGTCTTTCTCTCTGAGCAAGGCATTCGCATCGGTTGGAAAGTGCTGCTGTTCGTGGGGCTCTTGGTAACCCTTAGAATGGGCACTCGCCCAGCGCTTGGATCCCTTATCGCACTTTCGCAATCCGAGCCCAATCCCCCGTCGCATGCGCTGATTCGAGAGTCGTGGCTCGTTCTCCTCGTGTTCATCGCCACCTGGGTGATGGCGCGTATCGAAAAGCGTAGCGTGTTCTCGTTTGGTTATACCGGCGAAGCAAGACTAATTAGGTTCGTTAGCGGAGTCGCATGGGGTTTCTTCAGTTTGTCAGTATTGGTCGGCGTAATGTGGCAAAGCGGCTCACTTGTCTTCGATGGCTTCTCACTTGACGGAGCAGCAGCATGGAAGTACGGAATCGCATGGGCACTGATGTTCACGCTCGTTGGAATCGCTGAGGAATCCGAGTTACGCGGCTATCTGCAGTACACACTATCGCGAGGCATCGGATTTTGGTGGTCTGCGTTGATTCTTTCGATGGTGTTTGTGCTGCTTCACGCATTTCTTGCGGGCGAGTCAGCCCTAGGATTATTTCAAACGGGCGCCCTCGGTATGGTGTTCTGTCTGAGCCTTTGGTACACCAAGTCGCTTTTTTGGGCGGTCGGCTTCCACGCGGGGTGGGATTGGTCCGAGTCCTATTTCTACGGAACGCCAGACAGCGGAATGTTGATCCAAGGGCACTTGTTTACGACCCACCCGGTCGGGGATCCTCTGTGGAGTGGAGGTATGACGGGCCCAGAGGGGAGCCTGCTTTCGATACTTCTACCCATTTTGATGGCCGTCGGTATGTGGCTGTGGTGGGGCAAACGTAACTCCGCCACTTTCCTTTAGCGCAGAGACCCGAATCGCTTCCCCAAAGCGGCCTCTCGCGAGAGACTGAAATGAGTCGAGAGCGGTAATCAGCAAGATCGCGTCACCAATTGATCACCACGGTCGGAGATTCTGCATCCAATGACAAGCTTCCAGCCCCCGCCTATTCAAAATATTGATGCATTCGATGCGGTCGGGGAACGTCAGGACGGGGGTGTGGGTTTGGTTGTGTCGTGTATTGGCCCCCTGGACTCATCACCAAGCACGCTCAAGCTGATTGAAGTCAAAGTTGTTGCGTATCTGGAAACGGTTGCGCATCCCAATTTTGCGCAAACCTACCAAGCCGCGCAACGCGGGCCTGTCAGAATTTTCATATCGTGTGAGCATTTCATATCAAATGAAGCGCGCGGTGTCATTGACAGACTCACCGACAAAGCGGCCAGGCAGGGTGTGGCATTGCTACTTGTAAGGTCGATGGGATCGCAGTTGAACTGACCGCTCCGAAGCTGCCGGTCGTGACCGGCGACAACGGGTCGAGACGCGCCGATGGCGAACGCAGCCGTCTGCGAACGGCTCTGGCCGG
>CAWEQB010000009.1:0-321974 GCA_963811115.1 uncultured Gammaproteobacteria bacterium | reverse complement strand
TTGTGTGTACGTTTGCTTGGTTAAGATCTCGTGTTGATGGCGATCGTGGCAGAGGGGGATCGCGGACGGGTCTATCTGGCGCCGACGCCTGAAATGGAGGCCATCGCGCTGCCAGGCGAAGCCGGAGTGGAAGCCGGATTTCGAGTTCTTCCAGCAGGCACTTGGCTTTCGTATTGGCAACTACGGTATGACTAAGGGAGCGATCTCTTCACTCCTCGCCAGCTCGTGGCGCTGACGACCTTCTCGGACTTGGTGGAGGAAGCGCGCGAGCGGGTGAAGCGTGAGGCCTGCCGCGGGTCTGGCCGACGACGCGCAAGCCCCTCGACGAGGGTGGTGCCGGCGTACGGCCTACGCCGAGGCGGTTGCAGTGTATTGGCGTTTGCGGTATCAAGATCGCAAACATCGGCTCGTCGATGCATCCTGGATGAGCGACCGTGGAGCCTTCCGTGAGACATTCGCCCGCCAAGCAATCCAGATGACTTGGGATTTCGCCGAGGCGAATCCGTTTGCGGATGCGGGCGGAAGCTTTGGAACAGCAATCGAGAAAGGCGCAATGGCCGTTGGCGCTATTCCGACGGCCGTACCTGGGCTTGCTTTCCAGGCAGATGCGCTCACAAGAAATCAGCCAGCAGGCCGTGTCGTCTCCACCGATCCGCCCTACTACGACAACATCGGCTACGCCGACCTGTCGGACTTCTTCTACGTCTGGCTGCGCCGCTCGCTGAAGCCGGTCTTCCCGGATCTCTTCGCCACACTGCCGTGCCCAAGGCCGAGGAGTTGGTTGCCACGCCCTATCGCCACGGCAGCAAGGAGAAGGCGGAGGCGTTCTTCCTCGACGGCATGACGCAGGCGATGCACCGCCTCGCCGAGCAGGCGCACCCGGCCTTCCCGGTCACCATCTACTACGCCTTCAAGCAGGCGGAGAGCGACGAGCGACGACGGCACCGCCAGCACCGGCTGGGAGACCTTCCTCGACGCGGTGATCCGCGCTGGTTTCGCGATCAGCGGCACCTGGCCGATGCGAACCGAGCGTGAGCAGCGCGCATGATCGGCATCGGCACCAACGCCCTCGCCTCCAGCATCGTCCTCGTCTGCCGCCCGCGCGCCGCCGATGCGCCCACCGCCACGCGCCGCGAGTTCGTCACCGCGCTCAAGGCCGAGCTGCCCGTGGCGCTCGCCCACCTCCAGCGCGGCAACATCGCGCCGGTGGACCTTGCGCAGGCGGCCATCGGCCCCGGCATGGCGGTCTACACGCGCTACGCCAAGGTGCTCGACGCCGAGGGCAAGCCGCTCACCGTGCGCGAGGCGCTGGCGCTCATCAACCAGACCCTCGACGAGGCGCTGGCCGAGCAGGAGGGCGACTTCGACGCCGACAGCCGCTGGGCGCTGGCTTGGTTCGAGCAGTCGGGCTTCGCCGAGGGCGAGTACGGCGTCGCCGAGCGCTCTCCAAGGCCAAGAACACGAGCGTCGCCGGCATGGTCGAGGCCGGCATCGTCGAGTCGAAGCGCGGCAAGGTGCGGCTGCTCAAGCCCGACGAACTGCCCGCCGACTGGGACCCGGCCACCGACCCGCGCCTGACGGTTTGGGAGATCGTGCACCACCTGATCCGCGTGCTCGAAGCGGCGGCGAAGGCGCGGCGGCCGAGCTGGTCGCCAAGCTCGGCGCCAAGGCCGAGATCGCCCGCGAGCTGGCCTACCGCCTCTACACGCTCTGCGAGCGCAAGAAGCGGGCGGCGGAGGCGCTGGCCTACAACGGCCTCGTCCAGAGCTGGCCCGAGATCATCGCGCCTCGCCCGCGAGGGCGGCAAGCCGCGAGCCGACGCAGGCCCAACTGTTCGGAGACTGAGGAGTGAGTCCATGGCCATCACCAACCACGAACGCGTCGGCAAGGCGCTGGAGCTGCTCAAGGACGGGCCTCGCGCCGTTCGTCGAGCGCGAGTTCAAGAGCCGTATCAGGCGACAGGCTGGCCGACGAGGCGCAGGCGCTACTTCGGCGACGACCGCATCGGCTGCGGCAAGAAGCCGATCGCCGAGTGGGACGTCGCCGGCGCTGCTCAAGCTGATGTGGGAGACGTGGAACGACGTCTTTCGGCAAGACGCTCGGCCAGGCCGAGCGCAGCCTCGTGCAGCGAACTGCGCGACTGCCGCAACAAGTGGGCGCACCAGGAGCCGTTCTCCAGCGACGACGCCTACCGCGCGCTCGACTCGATGGCGCGGCTGCTGACCGCCGTCTCGGCGCCGCAGGCCGACGAGGTCGACAAGATGAAGATGGAGCTGCGCCGGCTCGTCTTCGACGAGCAGGTGCGCAGCGAGAAGCGCAAGGCCGGCGGCACGCTGATCGAGAGCCACGGCGACCGGCAACCTCAAGCCCTGGCGCGAGGTGGTGACGCCGCACAAGGACGTGGCCAGCGGCCGCTATCAGCAGGCCGAGTTCGCCGCCGACCTGTGGCAGGTGCATCTGGGCGAAGGCACCGACGAATACACGCAACCCGGTCGAGTTCTTCCGCCGCACCTACCTGACCGAGAGCCTGAAGCGCCTGCTGGTCGGCGGCGTGCAGCGCCTCTCGGGCCAGGGCGGCGACCCGGTCGTGCAGCTCCAGACCAACTTCGGCGGCGGCAAGACGCACTCGATGCTGGCGCTCTATCACCTGTTCTCCGGCGTCGCGCCCGAGCGAACTGGCCGGCATCGACGCGGTGCTGGCCGAGGCGGGCGTGAAGACGCTGCCGACGGCGAAGCGCGTGGTGCTGGTCGGCAACAAGATCTCGCCCGGCAACCCGGTCACCAAGCCCGACGGCACGGTGGTGCGCACGCTGTGGGGCGAGCTGGCCTGGCAGCTCGGCGGCAAGAAGGCCTTCGCGCGCGTCGCGGCCGACGACGAGAAGGCCACCAGCCCCGGCGACGTGCTGCGCGAGCTGTTCAACGAATACGGGCCGTGCCTGATCCTGATCGACGAGTGGGTGGCCTATGCGCGCCAGCTCCACGACCAGAGCGACCTGCCGGCCGGCGGCTTCGAGACGCAGTTCACCTTCGCCCAGGCGCTGACCGAGTCGGCCAAGCTGGCGAAGAACTGCCTGCTGGTGATCAGCTTGCCGGCCTCGGACACCGCCGGGCTCGCCGCACACGCAGGCCGACGACGTCGAGGTCGGCGGCAGCGCGGGCGCGAGGCGCTCGACCGGCTGCGCAACGTGGTCGGCCGCGTGGAGTCGTCGTGGCGGCCGGCGAGCGCCGAGGAAGGCTTCGAGATCGTGCGGCGGCGGCTGTTCGAGCCGCTCGCCGATCCGGCGCAGTTCAAGGACCGCGACGTGGTCGCGCGCGCCTTCGCCGACCTCTACCGCACGCAGCAGCCAGGAGTTCCCGCCCGAGTGCCGCGACGCCGACTACGAGAAGCGGATCAAGGCCGCCTACCCGATCCACCCGGAGATCTTCGACCGGCTCTACACCGACTGGTCCACGCTGGTGAAGTTCCAGCGCACCCGCGGCGTGCTGCGCCTGATGGCGGCGGTGATCCACAGCCTGTGGGAGAAGGGCGACCGCAACCCGCTGATCCTGCCGGCGAACATCCCGATCGACGATCCGCGCGTGCAGTTCGAGCTGACGCGCTACCTGTCGGACAACTGGGTGCCGGTCATCGAGAAGGACGTGGACGGCCCGAGCTCGCTGCCGCTGCGGATCGACGGCGAGGTGCCGAACCTCGGCAAGTTCGCCGCGACGCCGGCGCGTGGCGCGCACGATCTACCTGGGCTCGGCGCCCGACGGCCGCGGCCGCGCACCGCGGGCATCGAGGACCGGCGGGTGAAGCTCGGCTGCGTGATGCCGGGCGAGTCGCCGGCGGTGTTCGGCGATGCGCTGCGGCGGCTCGCCGGCGGCGGCGACCTACCTCTACCAGGACGGCCCGCGCTACTGGTACTCGACCCAGCCCACGGTCACCAAGCTCGCCGAGGACCGCGCCGAGCAGCTCAAGCGCGATCCCGACAAGGTGGCTGCAGGAGCTCGACGAGCGGCTGCGCGCCGACCTGCGCAAGACGGGCGACTTCAGCGCGCATCCACCCGCTGCCGCACTCGGGCGCCGACGTGCCCGACGACCTCGACGCGCGGCTCGTCGTGCTGCCGGCGGACCACCCCTACAGCAAGGAGACCGGCAGCGCCGCCGAGGCGGCGGCGCAAGGCGATCCTCGAGTCGCGCGGCAACACGCCGCGCCTCTACCGCAACACGCTCGTGTTCCTCGCCGCCGACAAGACGCGGCTGCAGGACCTCGACGAGGCGGTGCGCAAGTACCTCGCCTGGGAGTCGATCCTGGCGGAGAAGGATGACGCTCAATCTCGACCCGCACCAGGTGAAGCAGGCCGAGACGCAGAAGCAGGCCGCCGACGGCGCGGTGACGGCGCGGCTGCCGGAGACCTACCAGTGGCTGCTGGTGCCGGAGCAGGCGAACGCCGCAGGCGCCGATCGACGTGGCAGGCGATCCGGCTGTCCGGGCAGGATGCGCTGGCGGTGCGCGCGAGCAAGAAGCTCCGCAGCGACGAGCTGCTGGTGACGTCGCTCGGCTCGACGATCCTGCGCATGGAGCTCGACCAGGTCCCGCTCTGGCGCGGCGACCACGTCGCCGTCAAGCAGCTCGTCGAGGACTTCGCGCGCTACCTCTACCTGCCGCGGCTCGCCGGGCCCGAGGTGCTGGTCGCAGGCGATCCGCGACGGCGTGGCGCTGCTCACCTGGCAGTCGGACACGTTCGCCTATGCCGAAAGCTACGACGAGGCGGCGGCGCGCTACCGCGGCCTGCGCGGCGGCCAGGCGGTGTCGCTGTCCGCCGACAGCGCCGGGCTGCTGGTGAAGCCGGACGTCGCGCGGCGGCAGATGGATGCTGAGGCGCCCTCTGCGGACCGCGCGCCGGTGGAGGATCGACCTGGGGGCTCCTGGTGCCAGGTCGCGTACGACGTCTTCTGGCGCTGCCGGTCCCGCGACGTCCTGGGATCGCTGCTTCGGCCAATAGTCTTCGACGATTCCACGGCACCGTGCAACTCGATCCCGCCCGCGTCGGCCGCGACGCAAGCCGCATCGCCGACGAGGTGATCTCCCATCTGTCCGGGCAGCTAAGCAGCCGAGTTGACGGTCACCCTGGAGATTGATGTGCCATTACCGGGTGGCGCTTCGGATCAGATCGTCCGTACAGTGACCGAGAACTGCCGGACTCTGAAGTTCACGAGCCACGGATTCGAAAGCGAGTGAGTGTTGAGGTTGACCAAGTTCTGTCCATGCATCCCAAGCTCCTAGCGCCTGGAGACCTGACATCCTCCCAGGCCGAGCGGATGTCTGCTGTCTACAAGCAGACCTTGGACGACGTGAATGCGAAGATAACAGCTGGTGGGACAGTCCAAGTGCTAAAGGTGCTGTACCAAATAGCAGAGAAGATCGCGACAATCGGAACCTTGCTCGAACTCTGCAAGGAATTAGTTGACGCTAAGCAAGCTTCCAACGAACAGAAGAAAGAACAGCAAAAGGAGTTCGATGGGGTCAGAAGCGCAATTGAGCATTCCGAACCGATAGAACATGCAGAAGAGCACGTCGATGCTTTCGATGGTAATCGTGACTTTCTCGGCAGCCTCGCCTGACTAGTACACATTGATACAGCATGAGCGCCGCAATTTGCTACTGGTCAATTGTTGCGATGAATTGACAGCGATTGAATGGCTGCCTCGCCGAAGGGCACTGGTCGCTGCTTGCATCGTGGCTTCCTCCTGTAGATGCGACACGATAGCGCTTCTGAGGACGCGATAACTCCTTTGAGCCGTTGGTTACGGGCGATCATCGGACCACATTTCTGCAAGTTCAAGGCAAATATGTGGCGTGCGCTTTTGACACTAAATCCTCAAAATATCTTTATGGACGACTCCACCGCGGACGAGTTGCTGGCCGACGCAATTCGGTTCTACTAAGGCCCTGTAATAAGTCTCGAACCCAGGTGACGCTGGCGGAGTGATCAGGCCCGAGCATTTCAACCACGCGCCTAGCGATGATATTTGGGCGGCGTCGCCATATGGCGGCTATGTGGATTCGTGTCGCAGTCTTCCTATCGATGGGCCAACCCATTCGACGCTGGACCGCACTGCGCCTTGCCGCCGCTTGTCGGCACATTTTAAGATGTTTCCAAGCGCGCACGGAGCCGAGCGGAGAAACCTTCTTAATTTCCGCCATTAGTTCAGAAGGGGCGATAGCAGGGTTTTGCTCAAAAAGTGCCCGCACCCGAAGTTGAAGTTGATCGGAAGTCATCCAAGGTGTTCGATATTCAATTCCGAGTCTGCGTGCGATGTTGGCGACGCTAGTTGAGCACCACCGGCCGCCCATTGGTGAAGGGAGTCTTTGTTCGTTTAGCTTCCGTGCAGCAGCGCCGTACGAGATCGGCCTATCGAATCTCCCAGGCTGGCTGAGCGCCCATTCAATGTGCATCCGATAAGCGACCGCCCGTTCCAGTGCGGACTTTTGTTTCGCCGCGTTACTAAGCGCAATTATTCGCCGCAAGAACGCTTTGGACTTCATTGGGTTGTAATGCTTCTTATCGGACCGCGCCAGGCCCGCCTTGGTGCGCTCCGAGATCATTTTCCTTTCTTGCTCCGCAAGCGATGCATAGATGTGCAGCGTAAACGAGTCGCAGTCGCGGCCAAGGGCGGCAACGATAAAGTGCACCTTGTGCTCCATGAGCCCAGTAATGAAATGCACATTTCGCGACAGCCGATCCAGCCTAGAGACGATAAGGGGACAACGATGCCTCCGTGCATCCTTGAGGCCGTCGGCCAACCCCTGACGCATCAGCAGCGCATCTTTGCCAGCGCCAGTCTGTATGTCTTGGTACCAGGATTTGATCGAGAATCCTTCGCGTGCCCCGAAAACTTCGATGTCATGTCGTTGCGCGGCAAGCCCTAACCCGCTGCGCCCCTGTTCCGCGGTACTGACTCTTAGATAACCGATCGCGTCGTTCATTGAGAGACCCTCCGTCGTCGGTTCGGTAACTAAATTTGCAAGAACACATCCGTTTTTGATTGCGTGGCGGATAATTTCATACGGTATTGTGGGTCGAATACTGTTTACAGGAGGCGATAGATGAGCGGCGAAGCAGCAATAACGATCAACGGCGAGCGTCTTAGTGACGAAGAATCTCACATTGTTCGTATGGCCGTGGATACGTTTCGGGCGGTAATGGCCCAGGGGATCGAGGAGAAAGACAAAGGCGTCCTAAGTGCAATGACCCAGCCATATCGGGACGCGCTTGCGAAGGTCCAGAATCTGTTGGATATGCAACCCAAAGCGCGTGTCCAGTAGCGCCCGGGGCACCGTGGCCCGGTTGATGCTCGGGAGCTACGTGGATATCTGATGCGATTCGTCCAGGCCAAAAGCGGTACTTTGTCACATAAGAATACATGCCAGGAAGCGGCCATTCGCGGCCAACGGTAAGCTGACGCATATGTGTCGCATTTCATCACGGCGGTTCTGTCGCCTTATCAATAGTTAGCCGATGATCCAGACTCAACGTATTCGGGTCCGTGGAGTGCCTTTCCCGCATCTCAAAGCTACGGGAAACGTCGATGGCGAAAAAGATTTGGACAGAGGCTATCGTGAATGCCACCGCTGGACTGAGAAAGGTAAACGGCCCTTTCGTCTCGTCCGCGTTACTTTCAAGCTCTCTCGCGAGAAATTCCGCGAGGTCAATCCGTATGGCACCGATCTCGACAACCTGCTTAAACGATTCTTTGACGCACTTAGTCAGACTGTATTCTCCGATGCGCCTGGTAAAGACGCGTGTGTGGTAGCCATTGAGGCCGCAAAAGCATTGGTTTTAAACCCGTCGGAGTCTGGAGTTGACGGTGAGATTATCGAGCTTGCATCGACTAACTAGCCGTTGAAGCGATCTCAGATCGCGTCTTCGGTGAGCCAAGGAGGGAATCCATGATTTGGATAAAATACCTTCGTTCGACGCTGGCGAAGCCCCGCGTCGCTCAACCTCATCGCCGCTCTTAGCACTAACGCGAGGCTCACATGAAGATACGTCGGGGACCACGTTCAACTTCTATAACGACCAAAACCGATCAGAAGCCGGCGCTTACTTATGCGAAGAAGTGGCGCCCCGGGAAGTCCATGTGGTTCGATGGCACCATTGACAAATCTGGAAAGCGCCACACCGATCTGGGCGTAGAGATTGAGGAATCCGACATTGTGGCTCTCAGTGACGGGCTGTTGAGGCACTACAAGTCAGAGCTTAATGACTGTGAGAAAAGCCGCAATGAGCTGAGAGCAGACGTGGAGAGACTTGAGACAGCCATGAGGAAAATAGCGAGCCTCGCTGTGATACATAGAGATCGCGCCCCCTCTACCGACGAACTGCTTATCATCATTTGCAACATCGCGAATCACTACCATTGGACGCGCAAGGAGCCATTCTCCACGACAGCGAAGTGGTTGAAATGGAACTCTCTATGAGCGGCCGCGGCGGTTGACGCGAAGATCGCGGTAGCGAAGTAGAAGATCACCCCCCTCAGGTGCCCGTTTGCAGATCGCTATCGGCTACCCGAGAGCGGCCACTCGCGGTAGTCGGGTCGGGGTCCGACACCGAGAAGCTGGCCGTCATCGGCAACTGTCGGCCAAAGTGCGGGCGGCGAGCGTACTGAACTTGTCGCCGATAAGCGGCCCTTCGCGACGCCTCACCGTCGGGGGGAGCGGTCGCAGGCGGTGTGCAGACATTCGTATAATATTTGACGATCCGCGCTGCAAATGATCTATTGCGTTTAAGCGTATGCATGGAGAGCTACCTCACCAATCGCCGCGGCGTCTGAAACTAACGGGTTTCGAGTTCTTTACCCATTACGCGGCGTCGTTCTATTTGCTGACCCCGACTGTCGCCTTAATTTACTGGAACGCCACACACAACTATGCGTCAATTCACGCTGCGGGCATGCGTGCTATCTGTATTTTGGACCCTCGCGGCTTCCGCTTTTGTTGCGTGGTTTCAAACTCGGGCGTTGCGCTTCAGAGTGATTGAGACCTCTGGGAGTGCCAGTGAAAATTTACTCAAAAAGTGATCGAGGCTATCGGTAGAACTAATTGGCGTCTCCTCACAGCATCGCACCGACTCGCAAATTATTGCCAAGGTACCCGGCGCCGTGACCTGGGGAGAAAGGGTTGAAGTGCGGTTTCAAGGCACGTACGTTTACGTAAATAGCATTTGCGATCCAAGCAAGTGGCCTGTATTGATCGCTTTGGGAAATAACTTAAGTCACATCACCTATATTCGTGACACCGTGATGCGCATCGAACAATCGGTTCGACCATCGCGGTTCTGATACTGCAAAGCAGTCGCTCGCGTGTGACGGCTTGGGGTCACGAGGACCTGTTGAAGCTCGCTGAATAAATCGTTGGGAGTGCGCATGGTCTCAAGATTGATAGACACCATACTCAACCGTGGGTCCGTGGATGACCGCCGGCGACGATTTTTTCGCGTCGCCATCGCGGCAAACGTAGTCTTCCTGTTCGTGACATCTGGCATTACGGTTCGCCTCTGGTACGCGATCCAGAATGGCGAGAAATGGCTAGATTACCGCGGGGTGTCGATTGGGCCAGAAGAGTTTCATAGAGATTTTCTATTCTTTGGAATCGTGACTGCCATGTCTTTTGCCTTTCTCGCGTTGGTGATCGGGTTATCCCGCCGGTGAGCAATTCAGTAGGTCAGCCCCTATTATTGGCGGCTTTAAAGCGGTCACTCACCATCGGCAACTCTGGGTCGAGGCCGTGTGATAACCCTCGATTTGCGGGCAGTAACGGGGGTTTTGTGGGTACTGATTCCGGAAGGTCACTGACTAAGGATTTACTTGCGGCAAAGAAGGCTGTTTAAGCCCTCATTGCCTGCATAAGCGGGGCGATTCCGACAACCTGCATCGCACGCTTCAGGTTGTAAGCCAGAACATGCAGGCTCATCTCGGTACTCACTCGCGGGATCGTCTTGGTCAGGAAGTGCGTCGCTCCCATCCATGCTTTGATCGTACCGAATGGGTGCTCAGCGGTCTGACGACGCATGCGTGAGGCCTGTGGTGTGCGGTTGAGGCGCCGCTGCATCACATCGAGGACATCCTCGTGCTCCCAACGCGCGATGCGCCGATAGTCACCGGTCGTGCATTTCGCTTTGATCGTGCATCGCGGACAGGCTGAAGACCAATACTTGTGCAGCGTTAATCCGTTCTCGATGGTCGTGAAACGCCGGATGGCTTGTTGGCCGGCAGGACATCGATATTCATCCTTCGATCGGATGTAGCGAAAATCGGCTTTGTCGAATAGCCCCGCCGCCTTGTTATTGGAGGTCTGGGGTTTGGGAACTAGCGTCTTGATGCCCGCTTGCTCGCAATCGTAGATCTGCTGGGCTTTGTAGTAGCCGCGATCGGCAAGCACCGTCAAGTCTTTCTCGTCGATGGCCTCGCTCGTCTTGTCGGCCATCGGTGAGAGCTGGTCACGATCGTGACCGACGTTGGTGACTTCATGCGCGACGATCATGTGATGCGTCGTATCTACTGACGTTTGCACGTTATAGCCAACCATGCCGGTGCCGCGGCCGCTGGTCTCGGCCATCGAGCGCGCGTCGGGGTCGGTTAAGGAGACCTGACCGTCCGGGGCCTGCGCCATTTGCTTGCCGATCTGCTTAAGCTCGCGCATCTGCTTTTTGACCGTCGCGACCTTCTCCTTAATATGCTCGACCCGAGCTTCCGTCACCAGCGCAGGTTCCCGGTCCGCTCGGTCAAGCTCGCTCATGTAGCGCGCGATGCTCTCCTCTAGTTGCTGCATCCGCGCCTTGAGCTTGCGGTCGGTGAAGTTCTTGTCGCGGTTGTTGACCGCCTTGAACTTGCTGCCATCAATCGCCACGATCGCCTCAGAGAACAGGTTCAGCTCACGGCACAGGACGATGAACTCCCGACATACGCTGCGAATCGCCTTGCCGTTATCCTTGCGAAAGTCCGCGATGGTCTTGAAGTCCGGCATCAGGTGGCCCGTCAGCCAAATCAGCTCGACGTTACGCTGCGTCTCGCGCTCCAGGCGCCGGCTGGACTGAATCCGGTTCAAGTAGCCGTAGATGTAGATCTTTAGCAGCGAAGCGGGATGGTATGCGGGACGCCCGGTCACCTCAGGCTGAATGCCCTCAAAGCCTAGCGCCTGCAAATCCAGTTCATCGACAAATACGTCAATGACCCGTACCGGGTTATCCTCAGCAATGTAGTCGTCGAGATGCTCGGGGAACATGTGTCTTTGGGAACGATCTTCGCCTTCGATAAATCGCTTCATCAGTCGCTCCCGCTACGCCGAAGAGAGATGTCCTAAAGCTACCAAAATCATCAGCGTTTTCACACACCCTCGGTCGAACCCGGACGGATCGCTGTGATGCGGCAATTGACGGGATCGATCCCGCGCGGGTTATTTCGAGTTGGTAACTTGTCCCACTCGGCTGTAACGCGTCGACACCGGCCGATGGCAATCCGCGACGACTCCTGGAATGTGGGTCCTGTCGTCAATGATATGAGGAGCCCATGTTCACCGGCCGCGGCGATCTCGAGCGCGCGCTTGGCGGCGAATTGCCCGCGCACTTCCGCCAGGTCCGGAGCATCTGCCCTTCCGGGGTCGGGCTTTGCGGCCTCCGCGGGACCTGCGCTCGACCATGCCGCCCTGCCTTCCAGGGCGTCGCACACTTGCCGCAGATGGCCGGCGAGCCTTAAGCGTGCGTCGCGCACCAAGCCCGCTTCGAGGGCATTGGCAAAGGGCAAAATCAATTCTCTGCCGGTGCTTGAGCCTTCGATCAGCGCCGGCAGCAGCTTTGGTGTTTGCCGCAATTCGCCGCCCAGCGAGAGCTCGCCATAGAATTCGCGCTCGACCAGCGTGCGCGCCGGGATTACCCGGCTGGCGGCCAGGATGCCGACGGCGATGGGAAGATCGAACCGGCCGCCCTCCTTCGGTAGATCGGCGGGCGAGAGATTGACCGTGATCCGTCCGGCGGGAAATTCGAAGCCGGTGGTCAACAACGCGGAGCGCACTCTCTCCCTGCTCTCGCGCACCACGGCCTCGGGCAAACCGACCAGGGCGAAGGCCGGCAGTCCGGGGCCTAGGTGAACTTCGACCCGAACCTCGGGCGCGGCGAGCCCCAGGGGCGCCCGGCTCAACACCATGCTCACGTCCTTGTGAGTCAACTCATCGCTCAGCGGTTGCTACGGGGGCGGCGCGAACTTGGCTTCGATTTCCTTCAGCCGCGCTTCCATGGCCGCCAGGCTCGCCTGTGTGCGTTGCAGAAGGGCGGCCTGCACGTCGAATTCTTGCCGGCTGACCAAATCAAGTTTGCTGAGTTGAGCTTGCAGCACGGCTTTGAAATTGCCCTCCAAATCGCGCCCGAATGCTCGCACCGATTCGGGGACCGACTCCGCAAGTCGACGCGCCAGGTCGTCCAAACCGCTCGAACTGATAAAGCTCACTGAAGGTTCTCCTAACTTCGGCCGTGTTTTGGCCGTGCTCTGAAGGGCCGTGCTCCGCACTTCCATAACGCACCGGGCCCTGAAAGTCGCGCCATGTCGGTGCACTACATCGTTCTCGATCGACGCAACCTCTTGATTCAGCCGATCATTCCCGGCTGGCACGGAAGCTGCACTTCATACCAGCATGGTACGCGCAAGCAGAAGCGGAGGCTGAAGACTTAACGGGTGAATGCGGGGATAAATGCATGAAGCTGATCACCGCCATCATCAAGCCATTCAAGTTGGACGAAGTCCGCCAAGCCGTGGCGGACATCGGCATTCAGGGCGTCACCGTCAGCGAAGTTCAGGGGTACGGCCGCCAGCACGGCCACCGCGAAATCTACCGGGGCGCTGAATACAGCGTCGACTTCTTGCCCAAGGTAAAAGTGGAGCTTGCGGTGGACGATTCGATCGCGGAACAGGTGATGGAGGCGGTGTGCAACGTGGCGAGGACCGGGAAAACAGGAGACGGAAAGGTATGGATACTCGATCTGGAGCAGGCGTTGCGTATTCGCACGGGAGAGACCGGCCCGGACGCCATCTAGTTACAGTCACAACGTTTTAGGAGCATCTCGCGCCGGCAAGCCAGCCAACTCCCCCGTCGGTGCGATATCCCGGCGGCGCGGGACCCCCACAAGGGTCCCGTGCCGTTTTTTTAAATTCGCCCCCGGCGCCTTGCCAGGGCGTATACCTAGGGTGGGGTCGAACGTTATGCTGTGGCGCAGCAATTACCCGCCAAAACCACTGTTAAACTGCGGCTTTACCCGAATTGAGGAGCTTGCCTGCATGAAAATGGTCATTGCCATCATCAAACCGTTCAAACTTGACGATGTCCGTGCCGCCCTAGCCGATGTAGGGGTGCAAGGCATTACCGTGACAGAGGTCAAAGGCTTTGGCCGGCAAAAAGGCCACACTGAGCTATATCGAGGAGCCGAGTACGTCGTCGACTTCCTGCCCAAAGTGAAGCTCGAGTTGGCGGTGGATGACGAGCAGGTGGATCGAGTGGTAGAAGCCATTATTGAGACCGCGCGCACGGGGAAGATTGGCGACGGTAAAATATTCGTGGCGGAGCTTGGCCAGGCGGTGCGGATTCGCACCGGTGAGGCCGGATCGCGCGCACTCTAGTGGCCGCAGAGTTTTTCTAGCGAGGATCGGACAATGAAACGCCTTCTGCTGTTCGCGGCCTTAATCGCCTGGTCCGGCCTGGCCGGAGCGGTCGTCTACAAGTGGGTCGACGCGCAAGGCAAGTTGCAATACGGCGACCGGCCGCCGGACGGCGCGCACGCCGAAGTCGTCGACATGCCGGGCAACCACGCGGCCCATGCGCCGCCGCCCCCTTCGTCCGCAGCCACCTCTTCTTCGTCTTCATCGCGAACCACTGCTCCGGGCTCGCGGGAGGACGTCGACACCTTGAAGAAATCCGTCGAAGGCGACGTCGAACAGACGCGCGAGAAGCAGTGTGCCGACGCCCAGGATCACTACAAGCAATTGATCGAAGGTCGCCGCCTCTACAAAACCGGCCCCAACGGCGAACGGCAGTATCTGACCTCCGAGGAAATCGATGCCGAGCGCTTGAACGCAAAGCGCAACGCCGACGCCATCTGCAATAGCCCCAGCTAAGGACTCTTCGCGCGCTTTGCCGCGCGCCGCGCAAAGCCTTAGGCTACGCCACTGACAACATCAGTCGGGAAAGCCTATGCAAACTGGTTTCGTGGGATTGGGCGCAATGGGCGCGCACATGGCGCGCAATCTTCACCGCGCCAGTCTCTTGACGGGCGTCTGGAATCGAACCGCCGAGAAAGCCGCGGCGCTCGCCAAGGAGCTGCGCTGCCTCGCCTTCACGAGTCTGGCGGAGCTGGCCGGAAACTGCGAGGCTGTGGTGATCTGCGTATCCGCCGACGAAGATCTGCGCTCGGTGATCGCCGGTCTCGAGCCCGGGCTGAACCCCAACATGATCGTGATGGACTGCTCGACGGTGGGCGCGGGCACGGCGCGCGCGATCCATAGCGAACTCGACGCGCTCGGTGTCGGCTTCCTGGACTGCCCCGTGAGCGGCGGCGTCGAGGGCGCGCGCACGGCGGCACTCGCCATCATGGTGGGCGGCGATGAACCGGTGTTCGCCCGCGCGCAGCCCATCCTTGGCGCAATGGGCAAGAACATCGCCTATCTGGGCGCGAGCGGCGCCGGTCAGGCGGCGAAAGCCACCAATCAAATCATGTGTGCCGGCATCATCCAGGCCGTCGGCGAAGCCATGGCGTTCGCGCACGCGGAGGGGTTGCCGCTCGACCAATTGATCGAGCTCCTGGGCAAGGGCGCGGGCTCGAGCTGGTATTTCGTCAATCGCGCGCCCTTCATGGCGCACAATTCCTACCCCGCGGGATTTCGTGTGCGGCTGCACGCCAAGGACCTGCGGATTTGCCGCGACATGGCGGCACAGCGGGGCGCGCAACTGCCGGTGGTCGAATCCACACTGGCGCAATACGCACAGCTCATCATCCAGGGTTTCGGCGACGAGGACATCTCGTCGATCTACCGGCTGAAATCCGCGCTGTTTCCCGCCAAACCCGATTCCACGTGAACGCGCCGACCATCGCGCCGCTGCGCATCGCCACGCGCAAGAGTCAGCTTGCTCTCTGGCAAGCCCATCACGTCGCCCTGCTGCTGCGGCAGGCGCATGCGGGACTCGAGGTTGAACTCGTGCCCTTGGTGACCCAGGGTGACCGTATTCAAGATCGGACCCTCGCCGCCATCGGCGGCAAGGGACTGTTCATCAAGGAACTGGAAGTCGCGCTCGAGGAGACACGCGCCGACATCGCCGTGCATTCGATGAAGGATTTGCCCGGCGATCTTCCCGAAGGCCTCATCATCGCCGCGGTCCTCGACAGGGCGGATGCCCGCGACGCGCTGGTCACGGCCAAGGCGACCGGACTCGACGACCTGCCGCGCGGCGCGCGCGTCGGCACCTCGAGCCTGCGGCGCCAGGCGCAATTGCTGGCCGCGCGCCCCGACTTGAGAATAGAAACCCTGCGCGGCAACGTGGATACCCGGCTGCGGCGCCACGATGCGGGAGAGATGGATGCGATCGTGCTCGCCTGCGCGGGCTTGACACGGTTGGGCTTGGAATCGCGCATCACTGCGCGCCTCGATCCGAAGATCTGCCTGCCGGCCGTTGCCCAAGGCGTGATCGGCATCGAGTGCCGCGGCGCCGACCGGCGCACCCTGGATCTCGTGTCGGTGCTCAACCATCCGACTGCACGGATTGCCATGGACGCGGAACGTGCTTTTGCGCATCGGCTTGGCGGCAGCTGTCAGTCGCCGATCGCGGCCCATGCGAGACTCGAGGGAGGGCGCCTGATGCTCGACGGACTCGTGGCGGAACCCGATGGCTCGCGGCTGCTGCGCGATTCGGCGACGGGGAACAAGGAAGATCCCGTCGCACTCGGTGTGCTGCTGGCGGAGCGGATCTTGGCCGCCGGCGCGCGTTCGCTGCTTGAGCGCTTGCGCACCGGTTGACCCATGTCTGCGCTGCACGGTGTCGGTGTCCTGGTCACTCGGCCCGAACAACAGGCGATGCCGCTGTGCCGGCTGTTGGAATCCCAGGGCGCGCGCACGCTGCGCTTGCCGGCCATCGACATCAAACCCATCGGCAATCGGCGCGAAACGGCGGTGCAATTGGGCGCTCTTAAGGATTTCGACGTCATCATCTTCTCGAGCGCCAACGCCGTGCGCTTCGGTGCCTCGCTGCTCGATCAACAACGCGACCTGTGCCTCGCCGCCGTGGGTCCCGCGACTGCCCGCGCCCTCAACCAGGCGGGCTACCGGGTGGAGGTGCAGCCGCAGGGATCCGTCGATTCGGAGGGGTTGCTGCGGCATCCGCGGCTCGAGCATCCGGCCGGGCGCCGCATTCTCCTCGTCAAAGGCAGCAATGGCCGGCCGTTCCTGGAACAAGAGCTCGCGCGCCGCGGCGCCCTGGTGACGGCGGCCGACGTCTACCGACGTGTGCCGGCGGTTCCGAGCCCCGCGGCCCTCGTCGCATTGCTGGAGAATTTCAGCGCGGGCGCGGTGCAGGTGATCACCGCGACCAGCGTGGAAATCGCCGCCAATTTACTCCGCGTGGCGATGCCTGCGCTGCGCCGAGAATTCGAGCGCGTGCATTGGCTGGTGCCCGGCGGGCGGGTCGCCTCCGCGGTGCGCGATCTGGGAGTCTCGGCACCGCTGCTGCAGGCGGAGTCCGCCGAAGATCAGGATTTGGTGGCCGCGCTCGTCCGCTGGCGATCGAGCGCATCGGGCGCATAGTCGAAAGAATCGAAATACAAACGGCCGGGCGCAACGCCGCGCAGCGGGAATTCGCGCCGCACGGCGCCGATCATCGCGGGCGGTCCCGCGGCATACACATCGTGGCGATCCAGGTCTTGGATGTCCTCGAGAACGGCTTCGTGCACCCAACCCCGCCGTCCGGTCCACGCGGACGAAGCCTCGGACAAGACCGGCACGTAACCTGCGAGGGCCTCGAGCGCGGCGTGCGCGTACAGGTCACGCTCGCTGCGCACGCCCCAGTAGATCCTGCAGGTTGCGCTCGAGCCCGGTCTCGACCACATGCCGCAGAATGCTGAGCAGGGGCGCGATTCCCGTGCCGCCGCCGATCAGCAGCATCGGCGCCGCGCCCGCCCGATAGATGAATTGCCCCAGAGGACCTTCGATCGACAGCAGCGAGCTGCGCGCAGCATGCTCGAACAGCGGCGCCGAGAATTCTCCGCCCTCGACCTTGCGCACGTGCAGTTCCATCAGTCGAGAATCGTGCGGCGGCGAGGCTATCGAAAAGCTTCGTCGTCGGCCTCCCGGCAGCATGATGTCGAGGTACTGTCCCGCCTCGAAGCTGAAGCTTTCAGCGGCGGGCAGCCTCAGGAAGAGGCCCATGACGTCGTGCGACAGGAGCACGCGTGCGTTCGATGCGCGCCGGCAGCCGTTTGATGCGAGCTTGTCGGCCGTGCTGATCTCGAACGTCTCGAGGGTGACGTCGGAGCTCGCGTAACACTGGCACAGCAGCACCAAGCCGTCGGCGGCCTCCGCCGCCGACAGGCCGAGCGGCGGCCCGTTCGGGTAGTGGATCTGTCCTTGCAGCAGCCGGGCACGGCAGGAGCCGCAATTGCCGCCCTTGCAGCTATGCGGCAGATTCAAGGAGGCGTCGAGCGCCGCGTCGAGCAGCGACTGATCGGGTGCCGCGCTGAAAGTGATGTCGGACTTGGCTAATCTGATGCGCACGCATCGTCCTCCATCGGTGCGGCGCGCACCTTTGAGGCGTTTAGCCGGTGGGTTGGCTGCGTTTGCTATCCAGCCATTCGCCGATCGGTTCCCATTGCTTCCAGTCCGGCCATGCCAGATATTCCGGCAGTTCCAGCACGCCCATGCCGCGCGCATAGGCGCGAACATAATTTTGCGCCTCGCGCAGGCTGCCCAAATAGGGGACTTTGAGCTTGGTCAGGTATTGGTCCAGTTCTTCATAGATCAACGTCTGTTCGCGCACCCGGTTGGCGATCACGGCCAGGCGTGCCTGCTTGCGCGACACCTTGCCGATCTCCAGCAGTTCCGCCATGAAGTGGCCGCAGGCCTTCATGTCGATGCTCGAGGGCAGCACCGGCACGATGATGGTTTCGGCGCGGCGCACCAACTCGTTGAGCTCCGTGCCGTGGACGCGGGCGGGCGCATCGATCACCAGAACCTCGGTGGCGCGCGGCACGCTGCGCAAGCCGTCGTCGAAGGCGGCGACGCCGCTGATCGCCGGCAAATCGGCCGGACGCTGCGCCAGCCAATCGAGGCTGGAACGCTGCGGATCGTAATCTGCGATGCACACTTGATGACCGTCGCGGGCGAAGAACACGGCGATATTGGTGGCCAGAGTGCTCTTGCCGCATCCGCCCTTCGCATTCAAAACCATTACATGACGCATGTGTCTCCGGCTTTGTTGTTTCCCTTAAGGTAAAACCCAAGGAAAGATTGCGCAACCCCTGCTCGCGACAAACTGGCGCATCGGCTATGCTGCGCCGGTATGCGCATCGAGTTTTTGAAGATGCAGGGGCTCGGCAATGATTTCTTGGTGTTCGATGCCCCGGCGACCGCCGATACTCTGGACGGAAGCAAGCTGCGCGCCCTCGCCGACCGGCGCACCGGTGTCGGTTTCGATCAGGCACTGATGCTGCAAAGTCCGCGCGATGCGTCGAATCGTGTGTTCTACCGGGTGTTCAATTCCGACGGCACCGAAGCGGAACAATGCGGCAACGGGGCGCGCTGCATTGCCTCTCTCTTGTACGAGCGCGCGCCGCAATTGGGCCGCAGCTTCGCGATGGAGAGTTCCGGCGGAATAGTGCATGCACGCATCGGCGAGGACGGCATGGTGTCGGTGGACATGGGCGTGCCGAACTTCGATCCGCGCGCGCTGCCGATGGATGCGGCCGACGGCGCCGGCGCCGCCGCCGAGGCGCCGACATACTCCTTGCACGTCGACGGTGCCGACATCGAGATCGGTGCGGTCTCGATGGGCAATCCGCATGCGGTGCTGCAGGTGTCCGACGTGAAAACTGCGCCGCTGGCGCGGTTTGGGCCTAGTATCGAGAACCACCCGCGCTTCCCCAAGCGCGTCAATGTCGGGTTCATGCAAATCGTGGATCGCGGCCACGTGAAATTGCGGGTATTCGAGCGCGGAGTGGGTGAGACTTTGGCGTGCGGCACCGGGGCGGGCGCCGCCGTTGCCGTGGGCCGGCGGCGCGGATTGTTGGACGCGGATGTGCGGGTCGACCTGCCTGGAGGCGCCGCCTCGGTGTCTTGGCCGGGAGCGGGTGAGCCCCTGTGGCTCAAGGGACCGACGACGACGGTATTTTCGGGATCGATCGATATAACGTGATGCAGGGGGATGAACAATGACCAGTCAGGCGCGCGGGATCAAGCACGAGGGTCTCAACGACACCAGTGTTGCGGAATATCTGCAGACCTATCCGGATTTTTTCGAGCGCAATTCTCCGCTGCTGACCAAGCTGCGTCTGCCGCATTTGCGCGACATGGGCGCGACGGTGAGCCTGGTGGAGCGTCAGGTCGAGGTGCTGCGCGAGCGCAATCAGTCGCTCGAGCGCAAGCTGAAGGAACTGGTCGATGTGGCGCGCGCCAACGATGCGCTGGCCGATCGCATTCACCGCCTGTGCCAGCGTCTGATTCGCGCACACACGCTGCCTGAAACCATCAATGCCGTCGAGACCTCGCTGCGCGAGGATTTCGACGCCATGCACTCGGTGCTGGTGCTGTTTTTGGAATCGGCCAAGGCGCTCGAGCCCGACGCCGCCCGATTCTTGCGCACCGGCAGCCCGACGGATGCCGACATCAAGACCTTCGAGACCCTGCTGCAGTCGGGCAAGCCTCGCTGCGGACAGGTCCGAGATGCGCAGCGCGATTATCTTTTCGGCAAGGACTCGGTCGAGATTGGCTCGGTGGCCCTCACTCCCTTGGGTCCCAAGGGGGAATTGGGAATCCTGGCCATCGGCGCGAGCGATGCCGAACGGTTCCACCCCGCCATGAGCACGGAGTTTCTGTCGCGCATCGGCGAGCTCGTGACTTACGCGTTGATGCGCTGACGACAGGCTCCTGGGCATGGTTTCGCGCGAGCGCGCATGGATCGATCGATTTTTGTCGCATCTTGCGCTCGAACGACGACTGAGCGCCCACACCGTGGCGGCCTATCGGCACGATCTGCTTGTGCTCGCCGAATTCGGTGCGCGCCATAAATTGACCGCGTGGAGCGCTCTCGATCATCAGCACTTGCGCGCCTTTGCGGCCGCCCTGCACGGCGAGGGCTTGAGTCCCCGCAGTATTCAGCGGCGGCTGTCGGCGGCGCGAACCTTTTTTGGATTCCTCATGCGCGAAGGCCATGGCGCGCGCAATCCGGCGCAGGATGTTCGCGCCCCCAAGCAGAAGAAGCGTCTGCCCGCCACCCTCGATGCCGACCAAATGGGCCGCCTGCTGGCCTTTCGCGTCGACGACTCCCTGTCCGCACGCGACAAGGCCATCATGGAATTGTTCTACTCCTCGGGCCTGCGGTTGGCCGAGCTCGCGGGCCTGACGCTGGGCGCGGTCGATCTGGCGGACCGCACGGTGAGCGTGCTCGGCAAGGGCAACAAGGCGCGGATCGTGCCGGTCGGCCGTTACGCTGCAGATGCCCTCAAGCACTGGTTGCGAGAGCGGGCGCAGTGGGTCAAAGCCGCCACTGACGTGCTCTTCCTCGGGCAGAGCGGGCGTCCTTTGTCGCCCCGCGCCGTGCAACTGCGCGTCGCCGCCTGGGGCCGCCGTCAGGGCATTGGAGTGCACGTGCATCCCCATATGTTCCGCCACTCCTTCGCCACCCACCTGCTCGAGTCCAGCGGTGACTTGCGGGGAGTGCAGGAACTGCTCGGCCACGCCGATATCGGCACCACTCAGATCTATACTCACCTGGACTTCCAGCATTTGGCGACGGTCTACGAGTCCGCGCACCCGCGGGCCCGCCGTCGCCAGCGCAGTGCTTGAAAGGGCCGTCAATGGCCCCACCCTCTCTTCCATGAATCACGATCCCGGGCGAATCTACGGCACCACCATTCTCGCCGTGCGGCGCAATGGCCGTGTGGCGGTCGGCGGCGATGGTCAGGTGACGCTGGGCCAGAGCGTGATGAAGGCCAACGCCCGCAAGGTTCGCCGTCTGTTCGGCGGAAAAGTGCTGGCTGGATTTGCGGGCGGCACGGCCGATGCCTTCACCTTGTTCGAGCGCTTCGAGGCAAAACTGGAGCAATACGGCAACCTGACCCGCGCCGCCATCGAATTGGCCAAGGACTGGCGTACCGATCGCAGTCTGCGCCGGCTCGAGGCGCTGCTCTGCGTCGCGGACTTGGGGCAAACTTACGTGATTTCGGGCACCGGCGATGTCATCGAGCCCGAACATGACTTGATCGCCATCGGCTCGGGCGGCAGCTTCGCGCAGGCCGCGGCCACGGCCTTCCTCCAGGCCACCGACCTGTCCGCGCGCGACATCGTGGAACGCTCGCTGAATATTGCTGCCGACATCTGCATCTACACCAATCGCAATTTGACGATCGAGGAATTGTAGAGCGCCATGTCGCAGATGACCCCCCGCGAAATAGTCGAAGAGCTCGATAAGCACATCGTCGGCCAGAAGGCGGCAAAACGTGCGGTCGCCATCGCACTGCGCAATCGCTGGCGACGCGGCCAGGTCGCACCCTTGCTGCGCGCCGAGATCACGCCGAAGAACATCCTCATGATTGGTCCGACCGGGGTCGGCAAAACCGAGATTGCCCGCCGCCTGGCGCGCCTCGCCAAAGCACCCTTCCTCAAGGTGGAGGCCACCAAATTCACGGAAGTCGGGTATGTTGGCCGCGAAGTGGATTCGATCGTGCGCGATCTTGTCGAGATCTCCGTCAAAATGACCCGCGAGGAGGAGATCGCCAAAGTGCGCCATCGCGCTGCCGACAGTGCCGAGGAACGGGTGCTCGACGTGCTGCTGCCGCGCGCCTCAGCGGGTTTCACGGGGGATGCGACGCCGCGCGACAACGAAACCCGGCAGCGCTTCCGGAAAATGCTTCGCGAAGGCCACCTGGAAGACCGTGAGATCGAAATCGAGGTGCGCTCGAGTCCCATGGGGGTGGAAATCATGGCGCCGCCCGGCATGGAAGAGATGACCCAGCAATTGCAGGGGATGTTTCAAAACCTCGGCGCAAATCGCACGCGGCAGCGCAAGCTCAAGATCAAGGAGGCCTTGAAGCTTCTGATCGACGAGGAGGCGTCGAAGATGATCAACGAGGAGGAATTGAAGCTTCGCGCCGTGGAGAACGCCGAGCAGAACGGCATCGTGTTCATCGACGAAATCGACAAGATTGCGCGCCGCCAGGAAACCGCCGGCGCGGACGTCTCCCGCGAGGGCGTGCAGCGCGACCTCTTGCCTCTGGTCGAGGGATGTACGGTGAATACCAAATACGGCGCGGTGAAGACCGACCATGTGTTGTTCATCGCCTCCGGTGCGTTTCACATGTCCAAGCCCTCGGACCTGATCCCGGAGCTGCAGGGCCGCTTGCCCATTCGAGTCGAGCTCGAGCCCCTGGCGGTCGAGGATTTCGTGCGTATTCTGACCGAGCCCGACGCCTCTCTGTGCCGCCAGTACAAGGCCTTGCTTGCCACCGAAGGCGTGGATTTGGAATTTGCTCCCTGCGGCGTGCGGCGCCTGGCTGAAGTGGCTTTCGAGGTCAATGAGCGCACCGAGAACATCGGCGCGCGGCGGCTGCACACCGTGATGGAACGGCTGTTGGAAACCGTGTCCTTCGATGCCGCCGATCGCAACGGTACTTCGATCACCGTCAATCGCGAGTATGTCGAGGGCAATCTCGGCGAACTGGTCAAAGACCAGGATCTGTCGCGGTACATTCTGTAGCGCCATGGCAGAGCCCGCCGCGCCTCAGCCCACCGATATCAAACTGCGCACGCAATCCCGGCTGCTCGAAGTGCGCTTCGACGACGGGTCGCATTTCGAGCTGCCCTTCGAGTATCTGCGGGTGTTCTCGCCGTCCGCCGAAGTGAAAGGTCACGGCGGCGGCGAAGGGGTGCTGCAGCTCGGCAAGCAGAACGTCGGCATCACCGGGGTCGAACCGGTGGGAAACTATGCGCTGCGACTGCTGTTTGACGACGGCCACAATACCGGTCTGTACACCTGGAGCCTGTTGCACGAGCTGGGCCGCGATCGAGCCGCCAACTGGGCGCGGTATCTTGAGCGCTGCGCCGAGGCCCAAGCGCCGCCCCGCTGATCCAGCCGTCCCGCTGATCGGAGCTACGGGCAGTCCCGGTCGGCTACAATGCGGGTGACACATTGAGGGGCGCCATGGACAACTCCAAGACCGTCGATTTCGGGTTTGAAAAGGTCCCCACGGGCGACAAGGCCGGGCGCGTTCGTTCGGTATTCGCCAGCGTGGCGGGAAAATACGATGCCATGAACGACTTGATGTCGTTCGGCGTGCACCGCCTGTGGAAGCATTTCACCCTTTCCCTGACGGGTTTGCGGCCGGGTGAGCGGGCATTGGATGTTGCGGGCGGTACCGGCGACCTGGCTGCGGGAATGCTGCGCCAAGTGGGTAAATCCGGCCGCGTGGTGCTGTCGGACGTGAATCCCGCGATGCTGGAGATCGGCCGCGACCGCCTGCTCGATCGGGGCCTGGTGGGAAACGTCGAGTGCATCGTCGCCGATGCCGAGCGTCTGCCGTTCGAGGACAACTCCTTCCACTGCGTCACCATCGGCTTCGGCCTGCGCAATGTGACTGACAAGGCCGCCGCGCTCAAGTCCATGCACCGCGTGCTGAAGCCCGGCGGCCAGTTGCTGGTATTGGAGTTTTCGACGCCAACGGCTCCCGGTCTGAAACCGATTTACGATGCGTATTCCTTCGGGGTGTTGCCGCTGCTGGGCCGATTGGTGGCGCATGACGCGGCCAGCTATCGATACCTGGCGGAATCGATTCGCATGCATCCCGATCAAGAGACGCTGCTCGCGATGCTGCGCGCGGCCGGGTTCGGCCAGACGCGCTACCACAATCTGACCGGCGGCATCGTGGCCGTGCACCGCGGCTACAAGGTCTAGGAGCCTGTCTGAGTATTCAACGTGGCCGCGAGCGTGACGGATTTGCCTTCAGTCGAGGCGGAGCCGACGCGGTTGGGTCAAAACCCAATAAGGAGGCGACAACGATGAATGAAGGCAAATCCGTCCGCTCCCGCAGGGTTGGCTCTGCAAGGGGCGTCTGCGGCGTTGCGGAGCCAACGCGGCTCACGCTGAATACTCAGACAGGCTCCTGATGCCGGCGACCGCTGCATGGCTGGCATCGGCCGAAGCCCTCCTCAATCGAAGCATTGCCACATCCGCCCAGGCTGAGGCGCTCGCCAGGCGCCTCCAGGGTACTTCCCTGCAGGTCGATGTGGAGGGGATCACGCGAATCCGCGCCAGTGCGCACCATGGCCGGCTGGCGTTGCTGGCGGGCGAGGATTCCGCGGCCGATGCGACCATCTGCGGGTCGCTGCCGGCGCTTCTGCGCTTGTTCAAGGCGGGCGCAAACCAGGGACCGGGGCCCGCGGCGCAGATTCGCGGCGATGCAGAGATCGCCAACCGCTATCGGGAGCTGTTCATGCTGGCGCGGCCGGATCCGGAAGAGGAGCTGTCGCGATGGATCGGCGATTTTCCGGCGCGGCGCCTGTGGCAGTTCGCCGAGCATGCACGCGAGTTCGCGCGCCGCGCGCACCGCACGCTCGGCGAGAACATTGCCGAATACCTGCAGGAGGAAGGCCGCGACCTGGTGAACAGGACCGAGCTCGAGGAGTTTCTGCACGGTGTCGATGCGCTGCGCGAGAGTTTCGACCGGGTCGAGGCCCGGCTCGGCCGCCTCGAGGCGCGCCTCAAGGGCGGCGCTTGATGCGCGCGCGAGTCCTGACTCGTCTGTTGCAGATCCAACGCGCTCTGGTGCGCCATGGACTTGACGATTTCGTGCGCGCGACTCATCTGTACCGGCCGTTTCGCTTTCTCGTCTACCTCTCGCCCTGGACCTGGTTTCAACGCAGCATCGGTACCACGCGCGGCGAGCGGCTGCGCCTGGCGCTCGAGGAATTGGGACCGATCTTCGTCAAGTTCGGCCAGGCCGTGTCGACGCGGCGGGATCTGCTGCCCGCGGACATCGCCGACGAGTTGGCGAAGCTCCAGGATCGGGTTCCGCCCTTCGACACCGCGGTTGCCATCGCGGCCGTCGAAAAGGCATTCGGCCGCCCTCTGGACGAGCTTTTCGCCAGCTTCGATCCCAAGCCACTGGCCGCCGCATCAATTGCCCAGGTCCATGTGGCCACGCTCAAGGATGGCCCCGAAGTGGTGGTCAAGATATTGCGGCCCGGCATGCGCGAGAGCATCGATTTGGATCTGGAAGTGCTGGACTACCTGGCGGAATTGGCCGACCGGTACTGGGGAGACTCGCGCCGTCTTCGCCCCGTCGAGCTGGTGCGCGAATACCGCAAGACCATTCTCGATGAACTGGATCTGTTGCGCGAAGCGGGCAATGCGGCGCAGCTGAAGCGTAATTTCGCCGGCTCGCCGTTGCTGTACGTGCCCGAGGTGTATTGGGACCATTGCCGCGTCAATGTCATGGTCATGGAACGAATCCACGGCATCATCGTCAACAATGTGGGCGAGTTGCGCGCGCGCGGCGCGAACATCCGCAAGCTGGCGGAAAACGGCGTGGAGATTTTTTTCACCCAGGTGTTCCGCGACAATTTCTTCCACGCCGATATGCATCCGGGCAATATTTTCGTGCAAATCGACGACCCGGAAAATCCGCGCTACGCCGCCGTGGATTTCGGCATCGTCGGCACCCTGCAGACGCGCGATCAGCACTACCTGGCGGAGAACTTCATGGCCTTCTTCGACCGCGACTATGCACGGGTGGCGGCTTTGCACGTCGAATCGGGATGGGTGCCGCGCGGCACCCGGGTCGATGAGCTGGAGTCGGCGGTGCGGACCGTGTGCGAGCCGATTTTCAACAAGCCATTGAAGGAGATTTCCTTCGCCCAGGTGCTGTTGCGCCTGTTCGAGACCGCGCGCCGCTTCGACATGCAGGTGCAGCCGCAGCTCATTCTGCTGCAGAAGACCTTGTTCAATATCGAAGGCCTCGGCCGGCAGCTGTATCCGGAGCTTGATCTATGGCAGACGGCGCAGCCGTACTTGCGCAAGTGGATGCGCGAGCGCATGAGTCCGCGAGCCGTGCTGCGGCGCGCTCGCGCCCAACTCCCCGATGTCTTGGTGGCGCTGCAGGCGGTACCGCAGATTTTCCAGACCGTCGTGCGTGACGCCACGGAAGGGCGATTGCGCGTTTCCATGGAGGACGCGGGCGCTGCGGAGCGGCGTCATGAAAAGGAGCGCAGCGAGCTGCGCCGCAATCTCACCCTGGCGGCGGCCGTGCTGTGGGTGTGCGGATTGGTTTGGCTGGCCTTTTCCAGGCAGATTCCCTGGCTGGGGTGGGTGCAAATGATCGGCGCCATCGTGCTCTTCATGGGCTCCCGGGACTCCGGGGCGCGCGGTCCATGAGAATTCCGATCGAAAGCGCAACCAGCTACCGCGGCCGCAATTCACGGCCGAATTTTCTGGTGCTTGCCGCCTTTGTCGGCGCCGCGCTGGCCGCGGGAGCGATCGGCGCCGCTTTCTCTCCGGGCGCATCGGCGGCGGCGCGGCATTGGTACGCGACGCTGGTGAAGCCCGAATGGACGCCGCCGAACTCTTGGTTCGGGCCGGTATGGCTGACGATGTACGTGCTGATGGGCACCGCCGCGTGGCTCATCTGGCGCGAACGCTATCATCGAAGCCGCAATGCGGCGCTGGCCGCCTACGGCATTCAACTGCTGCTCAATGCCGCCTGGGCGCCGTTGTTCTTCGGCGCCGGAAATATCGGTGCTGGTTTGTTCGTGATCGTGGCCTTGTGGTTGGCCGTTGCCTGGACGGTGCGCGAGTTCGCGGCCGTCAAGGCCGGCGCCGCATGGTTGCTGGGGCCCTACTTGGTGTGGGTCAGTTTTGCCGGCTGGCTGAATTTGTCGATCTGGAAATTGAATCAATGAGCCGCGCCGGATCGTCGGCGAAGCGCCACCGGTAAGACTTACAATATCGGCGGCGCTGTGTGGATTGCGCTATCCTCGCCGTTCCTTTTGCCTGGCTGCCGCAGTTGCAGCGCTTAGCGTCTAATCGGGTCGTGTTCCATCCATGAGATATCCTTGAAATATTTCCGCTGGCGCGCCCGCGGACGCGCCCTATTGGCTGGGCCCTCGATCGACCAGCCGATTTCCGCTGAGATTTTCAGCGTCGAGCGACTTGAACAGCACGCAGAGAGCCTGGCCAAGGCGCAAGAAGTGTTGCCGACGCAATCCACGGGCATTTTTTTGCGCCGTCGCTTGCGGTCCAACGCCCACAGTCTCGATGCCGCCTTCCATACCCTCGTTGCCGGTATTCGCAAGGGACACGCGGTGACCCCGGCTGCCGAATGGTTCGTGGACAATTTCTACCTGGTCGACGAGCACATTCGCGCCGTGCGGCGCGATCTGCCGGCCGGCTTTTATAAACAGCTGCCGAAGCTTTCCAATGGACCGTTGCGCGGCTATCCGCGCGTATACGGATTGGCCTGGGCCATCGTTGCGCACTCCGACAATTGTTTCGAGCTGGAAACCCTGGTGCGGTTTTGCCGCGCGTATCAGCGCGTTCAACCGTTGACGATCGGTGAGTTGTGGGCGATTGCCATTACCTTGCGCGTGCTGCTGATCGAAAATCTAAGCCGTCTGGCAGCCGGCATCGTTTCACGGCTGCAGTTGCGCGAGCGCGCGGACGAACTGGCCGATCAGTGGCTCCCCGATAACGCCGCGCAGGCGGCGCCAAATGCCGCCGTCATGCGCGCCGTCGAGGCTCAGCCGCTGTCCAATGCATTTGCAGTGCAGCTATTCCAGCGACTGCGAGACCATGACCCTGACACCACGCCCGCTCTGGCTTGGCTGCACCGGGTGTTCGCCGGCCAAAATACCACCGCGGACGACATCGTCCACAGCGAGCATCAGCGCCAGGGTGCGGTCAACGTGAGCGTCCGCAATGTCATCACAAGCCTGCGGCTCATTTCGTCGGTTGATTGGGCCAAATTCTTCGAAAGAGTCAGCCTGGTGGACGAATTGCTGCGCGAGCGCAGTTCCTTTGCGTCGTTCGACTTCTCAACCCGCGACCTCTACCGGCACGCCATCGAAGATCTGGCGCGTCGCTCGAACCACACGGAGATGGAGGTTGCGCGCCGGGCGTTGGAAAAAGCCCAGAGTCTCGAACCCGGGTACTACTTGGTGTCCGGGGGACGCGCGGAATTGGAGTTGGAATTGGCGTACCGCGTTCCATGGAACCAACGTCTCGCGCGCTGGACGCGCGCCGGCGGTGTTATGGGCTACGCGGGGGGCATTGCTGCCTTGAGCATCGCCATGACGGCCGCGATGGCATTTGCCGTTGGTACGCCGGGTGTCGGCGGGGTTGCGTCCGCCGTCATCCTGCTGCTTGCGCTCTTGGCGGCGTCCGATATCGGAATCACCATCGTCAATCTTTGGGTGAACCATTTCTGCAGCGCCAGCGTGCTGCCCGGCCTCGAGCTCGTGGATGGAGTTCCGTCGGAATTGCGAACCGTGATCGCGGTGCCCATCCTGTTGACCAGCGCCGAGGGTGTCGATGAATGCGTCCGCGGTCTCGAGGTGCACTACCTCGCCTCGCAAGACGGCGACATTCGCTTCGCGCTCTTGACCGATTGGGCCGACTCGCCGACGGAAACCGCGCCCGAGGACGAGGAGTTGCTCGGCGTGGCGGCTGCCGGAGTGGCGCGCCTGAATCGGTTGCACGGCAGCGTCCATGGGGATGATCGCTTCCTTCTTCTGCATCGCCGGCGTCTTTGGAACCCGGCTCAGGGCCTTTGGATGGGTTGGGAGCGCAAGCGCGGCAAGCTGCACGAATTCAATCTCTTGTTGCGCGGATCGACGGATACGAGCTTCGTGTCCGTGGGCGGTCGGCCGCCGCAGAGACCCGCGGGTGTGCGCTATGTCATCAGCCTCGACGCGGATACGCGCCTGCCGCGCGGAGCGGCGCTGACGCTGATCGGAAAGATGGCGCACCCGTTGAACAAACCGGTCATCGATGCGCAAAGACGTCTTGTGACCGCGGGGTACGGGATATTGCAGCCGCGGGTGACGCCATCCCTGCCGGTCGGCGCCGCAAGCTCGATATTCCAAGGCGTCTATTCCGGATCGAGCGGCATCGACCCCTACGCGTTCGCCGTCTCGGATGTCTATCAAGACCTGTTCGGCGAGGGCTCATACAGCGGCAAGGGAATCTACGATGTGTCGGCCTTTGAGGCGACGCTGGCGATGCGTGTCGGCGACAATCTCATGCTCAGTCACGATCTATTCGAGGGCGTGTACGCACGTTGCGGCCTTGCCTCGGATGTCGAAGTGATCGAGGAATATCCCTCCCGGTATGACGTGGCCACGGCGCGCCAACATCGTTGGGCGCGCGGCGACTGGCAGTTGCTTCCATGGGTGCTCGGCGCGGGCCCGCCGATGGCATCCCTCGGACGTTGGAAGATGTTCGACAATCTGCGCAGGTCCGCTCTGGTACCCGCGGTGCTGTTGGGGTTCGCGTTGTGCTGGTCCCAATCAGCCGCACTTGGCTGGAGCCTGTTCTTTCTGGGAACGATGATTCTGCCGGTGCTGTTGCCGTTCTTGTTCAATCTGCGCTCCGCGCGCAAGGAAGCGAGGCAAACGGGGTCGCTGATATTGCTCCGGCTGGTCTTCTGGGCGGATCAGGCCTGGATCTTGGCGGACGCCATACTTCGTACCTTGTACCGATTGGCGATCTCGCGACGCAATCTCTTGGAATGGACGACCGCAGCGCAATCAAAGGCCGATGCATCGTCGAGCGTGTTTGGATTTTACCGGCGCATGTCCGGGGGCGTGCTGCTGGCCTTCGGCCTGGCTCTGCTCCTGCTGCTCGGGGTGAACGGCACTCCCTGGATCGCCGCCCCGATTCTGCTGGGATGGCTGTGCGCGCCGATCATTGCGCGATTCGTCAGCCTGCCTCCACGGCCCGCACGCCGGGAAGCGCTGACCGCGGACGATGAACGGCGTCTGCGCACCATGGCGCTTCAGACCTGGAGCTTCTTCGATACCTTCGTGACGGCGGAACAAAACATGTTGCCGCCGGACAATTTTCAGGAAGTGCCGAAACCGGTGATTGCAAACCGCACATCGCCGACGAACATCGGTTTGTACTTGCTGGCGGTCGCTGCGGCTCGGGAATTCGGCTGGATCGGCACGCTGGACGCAATAGAGCGCATGGAGGCAACCTTTTCCTCGCTTGATCGGCTCGAGAGGTTTCGCGGGCATTTCTACAATTGGTACGACACGCACGATCTTCGCCCTCTCGACCCAAAATACATTTCAACCGTCGACAGCGGCAATTTGGCAGGTCATTTGCTGGCGCTCGAGGGCATATGCCGCGCATGGTCGGGTGAACCGGTCCCGACACAGGTCGGTGTCAGCGGAATTCTGGACACCCTCGAGCAATTGCAGGAGGTGGCCCGGGTCATCGGCGACGGTCGGCGCAGCTACGGCATGTTGCCGCGACAGCTCGACGCCGCGGTCGCTGCCCTCCGGGCCTCGCTGAAATCGATCGATTCCGGCAATCATGCGTCGGCGTTGGCGACGATACTCGGGCAAGCCGACAGTATTCGCGACATCGCCCAGGCGCTGAGCGATGAACGGCCCAAGGGCAGCAACCCGGCGCTGCTCCACTGGTCCGACATGCTGCGGGCCAACGTGCTGAGCCGGCTGCGGGATCTGCCGGCGGACGGCGCTGCGGTGCCGCTCGCCGCGCGCCTGAACATGCTTGCTCGCCGGGCACGTGCCTTTTCCATGGCCATGGAATTCGGTTTTCTGGTGGATCCGGCGCGCCAATTGCTGTGCATCGGCTATAGGCCGGCGGATCGCGCGCAGGATCCGAGTTGCTACGATCTCCTGGCATCGGAGGCGCGCCTGGCCAGTTTCGTGGCCATTGCCAAGGGCGATCTGCCGGTTCGCCATTGGTTTAGATTGGGTCGATTGCGGACACCGGTCGATGGAAGCGCTGCCCTGGTCTCATGGTCAGGTTCCATGTTCGAGTATTTGATGCCCGTGCTGGTGATGCGGGAACCGGATGGCAGCTTGCTGGGCGATAGCTCACGACTGATCGTCAAGCGTCAGATCGAGTATGGGAGCGAACGGGACCTGCCGTGGGGCGTGTCCGAGTCGGCCTTCAATGCCCGCGATCGGGAATTCACCTATCAATATTCGAGCTTCGGAGTACCCGGCTTGGGCCTGAAGCGCGGCCTGGGAGACGAGGCCGTGGTGGCGCCCTATGCCACCGGGCTTGCCGCGATGATTGATCCAAAAGCTGCCATGCGCAATTTCGACCTGCTGCAGAAACTCGGCGGACGCGGCCGATTTGGCTGGTACGAGGCGCTTGATTTTTCGCCCGCCCGGCTGCCCGAGGGCGTGACGGTGGCGCCGGTGTGCGCCTTCATGGCGCACCATCAGGCGATGATCTTGGTGGCTATTGCCAACGTGTTGAAAGACGGTATGTTTCGCACATGCTTCCACTCCAATTCCATCATTCAAGCAACTGAGCTGCTCTTGCAGGAACGAACGCCGCACGATTCCGATCTGACAGCCCCGGGCATCCACGAGGCGCAGACGGCGCCGGAGCTGCGCGAACTGGCGGCCGTCGCGCCTCGTCGCTTCACCTCGCCGCATCACGCCGCGCCGCGCACCCATCTGCTGTCGAATGGAAATTATTCCCTCATGTTGACCGCCGCCGGCTCCGGCTACAGCCGTTGGCGGGACCTGGCTGTGACGCGCTGGCGCGAGGATGCGACCTGCGATCCCTGGGGTTCCTATGTGTTCCTGCGCGATGTGGTTGCGGGTGAGGTTTGGTCCGCCGGCTATCAGCCCGTCGGACGCGAGCCCGACAGCTACGAGGTGGCCTTTTTCGAGGATCACGCGCAAATCACCCGC
Source organism: uncultured Gammaproteobacteria bacterium (assembly GCA_963811115.1). Classification (GTDB taxonomy): domain Bacteria; phylum Pseudomonadota; class Gammaproteobacteria; order Steroidobacterales; family Steroidobacteraceae; genus Bog-1198. The sequence goes on along the minus strand of CAWEQB010000009.1, from coordinate 289,798 downwards.
CGGGACGGCTCCATTCTCACGTCGACCGAGATCCTCGTATCGCCCGAAGATGACGCCGAGGTCCGCCGGGTGTCGGTCACCAACGAGGGCAATAGCGCCAGTGAAATCGAATTGACGACGTACGCCGAAGTCGTGTTGGCAACGGCCGACTCCGATTCCGCACATCCTGCGTTCTCCAAACTCTTCGTGCAAACGGAATTCATCGCCGAGAGCGGTGCGTTGCTCGCCACGCGACGCACCCGGGATCCGGCCGATCCGAAGCTCTGGGTGGCTCACCTCAGCGTTCTGGAAGGCATGGGCGTGGGCGGCCTGCAGTACGAGACCGATCGCGCGCGCTTCTTGGGCCGCGGGCACGATCTGCGCAATGCGATCTCGATCGTCGATGCGCATCCGCTGTCCAACACCACCGGAACGGTTCTCGACCCGGTGTTGGCGCTGCGTCGCCGCGTGCGCATCGCCCCCGGCGAAACGGTGCGCGTGGCCTTTTGGACGGCCGTCGGCGCCACCCGGGAGGAGGTTCTCGCCCTGGTTGATAAGCACCGCGACTCGGCGGCCTTCGAGCGCGCGAAGACCCTCGCCTGGACTCAGGCTCAGGTGCAGCTCCGCTATTTGGGCGTCGACTTCGAAGAGGCTCAGGCATTTCAGCGCATTGCCAATCGGGTGCTGTACTCCGATGCCTCGTTGCGCGCGCCTCGCGAAATTCTCGAGAGGAACCAGCTGGGCCAGTCGGCTTTGTGGCCCCATGGAATTTCCGGCGACCTGCCCATCGTGTTGGTGCGAATAGACGACGAAAGCGATCTTGAAATCGTCAAACAGTTGCTGCGTGCGCATGAGTACTGGCGGCTCAAACGGTTGGCCGTTGATCTCGTCATCTTGAATGACCGCCCGCCGTCCTATGCGTCGGAGTTGCAAAATGCTCTGGATTCGGCGATCAGGACTTCGCAAGCCCGCCGCGACGAGGACGGCAGCCTGCGGGGAGCGGTGTTCTCGCTGCGCGCCGACCTGCTGCCTGCATCCATCGGCGAGTTGCTGCAGACCGCCGCGCGTGCGGTGTTCGTCGCCCGGCGCGGCACCTTGAGCGATCAGCTCGCGCGGCTGAAGGAACCGGAGCCCGTGCCGCGGCAGCGCCTCCAAAACACGCTCAAGGAGCCGCGCGAGGTCGCCGCGCGGGTCACGCTGCCGCTTGAGTTCTTCAATGGCATTGGCGGATTTGCCGCGGAAGCGCGCGAATACGTCGTGATCCTCGACGAAGGGCAATGGACGCCTGCGCCCTGGATCAACGTGATTGCCAATCCGCAATTCGGGTTTTTGGCCTCGTCGGACGGTTCCGGCAGCACTTGGTCGCTGAACGCGCAGCAGAACCAACTCACGCCATGGTCCAACGATCCAGTCGCCGACACCCCAGCGGAGGCCATATACCTCCGTGACGAGCAAACCGGCGAACTTTGGAACGCAACACCGCTGCCCATTCGCGAACCGTCGCCGTACGTCATTCGCCACGGCTTCGGCTACAGCCGCTACGAGCACACCTCGCATGGGATCGGCTTGGATCTCCTCCAATTCGTGCCGCTGGAGGATTCGCTCAAGATATCGCGGCTCAAGATCGTCAATCATTCCCCGCAAACTCGCCAGCTGTCGGTCACCCACTATCTGGATTGGGTTCTCGGAAATCAACGCGGAAGAACGGCTCCCTTCGTCGTGACCGAAATCGAATCCAAGAGCGGGGCCCTGTTGGTGCGCAATCCGTGGAGCAGTGGATTCCAGTCCCGGATCGCTTTCATGGACATGGGCGGCCGCCAGCAGGCCTTCACGGCCGATCGTGCCGAGTTCATCGGCCGCCATGGCTCGCTCGCCGAACCGGCGGCGCTGCTCGACGCGCATCGCCTGTCGAGCCGCGTCGGCGCGGGTTTGGATCCTTGCGGCGCGATGCAGACCAAAATCACCCTGCAGCCGGGCGAAGAGACCGAGCTTCGGTTCTTGGTCGGCCAGGAGACATCGACTGCTGCCGCCGTTGCTCTCGTCGAGCGATATCGATCTGCCGATCTCGAGGCGCAACTCCGGGCCGTCACGGATTTTTGGGACCAGACCCTCGGTGTCGTGCAGGTCAAGACGCCGGATCGCTCCATGGACATTCTTCTCAACGGTTGGCTGCTGTATCAGACGCTGGCCTGCCGGGTGTGGGCACGCACCGCGTTTTATCAGTCGAGCGGCGCGTACGGTTATCGGGATCAACTGCAGGATGTCATGGCCCTGGTCGTTTCGCGCCCAGAGCTCGCGCGCGAACACATTTTGCGTGCCGCGGCGCGTCAGTTTGAAGAAGGCGACGTTCAGCATTGGTGGCTCCCGACTTCCGGCCAGGGAGTGAAGACCCGCGTCTCGGACGATCGCATTTGGCTGGCATTCGTGACTGCCCACTACTTGGAGGTCACCGAGGAAACTGCGCTCTTGGACGAGCCCGTGCCCTACCTCGCGGGCGGACCTCTGGCTGCGGACAGTCACGAATCATTTTCCGCCCCCGAAACAAGCACCACTGCCTCGCTATTCGACCATTGCGTTCGTGCGCTCGATTCGAGCCTGGCGATCGGCTCGCATGGCCTGCCGCTGTTCGGTACCGGCGATTGGAACGACGGCATGAATCGGGTCGGCGCCGCCGGACGCGGTGAAAGCGTTTGGCTGGGATGGTTTCTGCACGCCGCATTGTTGGGATTCGCGCCCATCGCCGAGCGGCGCGGGGCGGCCGACACCGCCGCGGTCTGGCGCAAACATGCCTTTGCCCTGCAACAGGCCATCGAGCGTGAAGCGTGGGACGGCGACTGGTATCGGCGCGGCTACTTCGACGATGGCACCCCGTTGGGCTCGGTACTGAGCGATGAATGCCGGATCGATTCCATCGCTCAGTCCTGGGGTGTGATTTCGGGCGGGGCCGAGCGGGACCGCGCGGTGCGGGCCATGGCTGCGGTCAATGCACAGTTGGTCAGCCGCAGTGACGGCCTGGTGAAATTGTTCACTCCGGCGTTTGACCGTACCCCGCACGATCCGGGTTACATCAAAGCCTATCCGCCCGGGCTTCGTGAGAATGGAGGTCAATACACCCACGCGGCGATGTGGTCGGTTCTGGCATTCGCATTGTTGGGCGATGGCGACCGCGCCGCAGAATTATTCTCCATCATGAATCCCATCAATCACGCCAGCACTCGCGCCGGGATTCATCGCTACAAGGTTGAACCGTATGTTGTTTGTGCCGACGTGTACTCTGCGGTGGAGCATATAGGACGAGGGGGCTGGACGTGGTACACCGGCTCCGCCGGTTGGATGTATCGCACTGCAATGGAAGGAATACTGGGGATCCACTTGCACGGCCGGGTTCTGACGATCAATCCCTGTATTCCGCGGGCCTGGACCGCCTTTGAGATCACCTACAAATACGGAACCTCGCGATATCGCATTGCGGTGGAGAACCCCAACGGCGTGAACAGCGGCGTCATTCGCGCGTCTCTCGACGGCGGGGAGATATGCGGGTCACCCTGTGAAATCGCTCTGGTTGATGATGGCCGCTACCACTACGGGCTCGTCACTTTGGGTTGAGGCAGTCGTCCTCAGCGTACCATCCTCAGGGTGTTCGGTTTCCCTGCTGGGTCCGCAGCATGCTTATGACGCGAACCAGCAATATCCGAGACGCCGCGCCAAGGGGCAGCATCCGGATCAGTCGCAGCGCCAGGGCCGGCCGCGCAATGAAAAGACCGGCGGCAATCGTGCCCACGACGCTGAGACCGCGTCCGCTCATCAGCATCTGCATGGTGCGGCTGCGGGGAAACTCACCCGACTGTTCCCCGGGAGCGGAACTGCCGTCCGCTTCCCGCAGCGGCGGATCGACCAAGCGCCGCAGTTCCGCGCGCGATTCGGCGAGTCTGGCGAGAATGAGCGCTCGGGCGGCTTCGTCTCGGTCCGTCATAGGTATCATTCCTCGTTCAGCGACATCAGGCGTTCGAGGAGCTCGCGATCCTCCTGCCATGCCTGACGAACCGAACCGAGAATCGGCGATCGGGTTCGAACAACGTTGGCCCGGCGCATGGCCGCCACGACGGCCAACAGCAAGAATCCGGCGCCCATCCAGATGATGGCGCTCACCCGGTGCGGCGTGTCCCACGTATAGGCCACCACCGCGAGGCAACCCATGAACAGGGCAAAGAATCCAGCGACAAGAACAATGGCCGACGCCACGGCTTGCGCGGCAATTTCCCGCTGCGCCCGGGCAAGATCCAAGCTTGCAAGGTCCACGTACGCCACTATGTGGCGCAGCAGCGCGGGTGCCGCTTTGGGCAGTAACCACAGCAGTCGCACGTTGGAGCCCTTTTTAGGAACGACGGGTCGCTAGGATACCTACAATTGCGCCAACCAGGGCAGCGATACCGACCGCCTGCCACGGACTCTCGCGGACGTACTCATCGGCCGTCCCCACCGCCTTTTGTGCCTGCTGCCGGATCGCGTCGGCGCCGTCTGCCAGGCTCTGCTTCGTTGCATCAACTGCGCGCTGAACCTTGCCGCGCACTCGCACGACATCCGCATCTTTCAAGTCGGCAATTCGAGCCATCAGCTCTTCGACGTCCGCGATCAGGCTCCTGATCTCGCTTGAAGCTGCCGTCTTGATGTCGTTGACGCCGGCGCTCAAATCTTCCTTGAGGCGGCGGCCGCTCGCTCGCACTTGCTCAGCGGTTCCGTCGAATGTGGATTCCATCGATATCTCCTGTAGACCACCAAGAACATTATCACGCCAGTGTGGCATCCGCCGGGCCGCTTCACCAGCCGTTGCCCTCAGCCCTTCCTGTAGGAATTGGCCCACATGTTAGACTTTGCGGGCCTTAGCGCGGATCGTCATATGAAAATCTTGGGCGAGGAATTGGGCGATAGCGGCCGATGGTACATCGCCCTGCCGCCTCTCCTGTTGATCGGCTTTCTCATCGGACTGTTCTTCCTCGCGGCGGACGGCCAGTCGCGTCTCAATGCGGCCAACGAGCGCGTGCATGACTCGCAATTGCGGCAGCAAGCCCTGAGCGAGTTCAGCGCGCTCATGAACGATGCGGAATCAGGCCAGCGCGGATATCTGCTGACGGGCGAAAGTTCGTACTTGCAACCGTACACCGAGGCGGTGGGCAAGGTCGAGGCAGCGCTTGATCGTCTGCACGAGGTCTATGGCGGACGGGACGACAGCCGCGAATTCCACGAGCTCAGGATTCTGACCGGCAAAAAGCTCGGCGAGCTCGAAGATACCCTGGCGCTCTTCAAGCGCCGGGGTGCCACGCCCGCGGTCAACGTGGTGCGCACCGACGTCGGCAAGCGCACCATGGATGAAATATCGAGCATCATCGGCACCATGCGCCTGGCGGAGGCGCGGGAACTCAACGAAGCCACGGTGCAATGGCAGGCGGACTTCCGAATGTCGCGGTGGGTATCGGCCGCCGGAGTCATTCTCAACATCGGTTTGGTGCTGCTCGCCAGCCGTCTCGTCTACGGCGACATGCGACGCCGCGCGCGCCAGGCCACTGACCTGCGCGACCAGAAGCAGGAATTGGAACGCCAGGTGGACGAACGCACCCACGAATTGACCGCCCTATCGACCCATCTGCAGGGAGTCTCCGAGCTGGAAAAGTCGGCCCTGTCACGCGAGTTGCACGATGAACTCGGCGGCTTGTTGGTGGCTGCGCGTATGGATCTGTCCTGGTTGCAGCAGCGGCTGCCCACCAGCGATCCGGCCATCGAACAGCGCTTTCGCCGCATTCACGAATCCTTGAGCGCGGGCGTCGACTTGAAGCGCCGCGTGGTCGAGGAACTGAGACCCACTCTTCTCGACAACATGGGATTGTTTGCCGCCCTGCGCTGGCAGTTCAAGGAGACCTGCCGACGTGCCGGACTCGAGTGCACGGAATCGCTGCCCGAGATTGAACCTCGATTCAATCCCGACGCCGCCATTGGGGTCTTTCGGGTTGCTCAGGAAGCGTTGACGAATATCCTCAAGCACGCAGAGGCGAAGTCTGCCGACCTGGCCATCGCCATCGAAGGCGATACTTTCGTCCTGCGGGTCGGCGATGACGGCAAGGGCATTCCGCCGGACCGCCTGCAAAACGTCACTTCCCACGGGCTGGCCGCGATGCGTCACCGCATCGCCGCCCTCGGCGGCACCTGGGATGTACGGAGCCCCGGGGGCGGCGGTACCGTGGTGACGGCGCTGATTCCGCTGCACCGAATGCTGGTGACGGAATTGGCATGACATCAGCCGCGCGGCGCGCGGACATCGGCCGCACCGACATCAGCCTCGCGGGGCGATTGTCGCGCCGTTCTGCCCGCCGATCACCACTTCAACGCGCCGATTCAACTGTCGGCCGCCCGAATCATTGTTGTTGGCGACCGGGAACGCCTTGCCGTAACCCTCGGTGCCGATTCGTGAGGGCTCCACTCCGCGCGACAACAGCGCGGACTTGACCGCCTCCGCCCGCCGCCGCGACAGCTCTTCGTTGTACGCATCCGTGCCGACACTGTCCGTGAAGCCGTCGATCTGTACGTGGCGATCCTTGTGTTCATTCAAGAATTGCGCCAGTTGATCCAGCTTGCGGTTGGCGCCCGAATTCAATTCCGACTTCCCGGTGTCGAACAACACATCGCCGAGAGTCATGACCAAACCGCGCGGGGTCGAGGTCGCCTTGAGTTGCTCGACTTCAGCCTGCAGCCTCGCCGCCTCCTGGTTCGCGGCGTTGGCGTTCATCTTGGCATCATTCACTTCTCGGTCCCGGGCAGCCAACCTGATCTGGTCGCGCTCCGCTTGACCGGCCGCCACCCGGGCGTCATCCGCCTTGGCGGCCGCATGCGCCTGCGCGAGCCGGGCGTTCTGTGTGGCGAGATATGCGGGTTGTGCAACCAAATCATCCTTATGCTGCGCTGCGGCAGCATCGGCCGCCTGCAGATCTTTCTTCGCGGCGTCGAGATCCAGCGCTGCGTACTTGCTCACATTGGGATCCGCTTCTGCGGCCGCGACGGCGGCATGTGCATCTTCCAGCGCGGCATTGGGCCGCGGCGTGCTCACGCAGGCGCACAGCGTCAGTGCCAGGCCCAATCCAGTAAGGAGTCTTGCGTTCATGAGATCACCTCATTGCGTGGGTTGGGTGATGGGTTGGCTGCCGCTCGGTGGGGCGCCGCTGGATTCGCCGCTGCGCATCGATTCGCTGCGCAGCGCCTGCATGCTGGCGTCGAATTCCGCTGCGGCCTTGTGCGCGCGCTGCTGCTGCGCAGTCGCCTCGGCCAGCTGCGCGTCGGCGTTGGCCTGCTCGGCGAGCAGCGTTGCCGGCTGTCCTTCGCGGTCAGCCGCCGCCTTTTCGGCGCGCGCCAGTTTGTCGCGGGCTGCGGCCATCTGCACCGGCGCGAATTCCGGAGCGCCGGCCTGTTCCGCGCGTTGCACCGACGCCTGCGCAACGGCGATCTTCTCGTTCGGTACCGGGGTGCTGACGCAGGCGGCCACTCCTGCGCCAATGGCGGCGCAAGTAATTGCGCCCTTGATGAAATCTGGAATTGGTATCCGCACGGCTGTACTCCCATGATTGATGACAATGCCCGTTCATCGTAGAACCCCGGCCTCGAGTTCTATGTCGGACACGTCCCTGCGTGGGAGTGCAAAATTCACCGAAGGAGTTGTAGGTGTTTCGGGCCGCGGCGCATGGCCGCGCGGTCAATCAATGTTTCGCGAGGTGCGCTTCGCGGATGTCGTGCAGTACTTCCGGAAGCCGGCCGTAGTCGCGCGCCTTGTCCAAAAAATGCGTGGCACCGAGCGCGATTGCGGCGTTCTTGTATTCGGGAAGATCGTAGTTGGTAAGAACGATGATCCGCGGCTTCAAGTGGGCGGTTGCCAACGCGCGCATCACGCCGAAACCGGTCCCCTGCTTCAAATGCAAATCAAGAATGATCACGTCCACGGAATCCCGTTTCGCCGAGGCCACCGCCGCCGCTTCGGTGTCCGCGGTGCCGATCAATTCCACTTGGGGAATTTGGCGTATCGCCTCAGTCAACCGCTCCGTCAATACCTTGGAGTCTTCAACCAGGAGGACTCTCAGGCAGTGCGCCATTGACATCGCGTCCATAGAAATAGTGTACATGGCCGTGGCAGTTTAGCGTCACGACCGTCTTGGATGCCACGACTGGTGCATAGCTTATGGTGTAGGACGTTTCTCACAGGGCATCACTTACTGAATGAGCCCATTGCGCAGTGCGTAGGATGTAATATCTGCATTCGCCGTAAAACTCATCTTTTCCAGAATTCGGCTGCGGTAGGTGCTGACCGTTTTGACGCTGAGGCTGAGCTCATTGGCAATATCGGACACTCCCCGTCCGGCCGCCAACTTGCAGAATATTTGGAATTCGCGCGTCGACAAACGTGCATGCATGGGCTTGTCCGGATCGCCGTCGAGATCCGCCACCAGAATTTCCGCCAGCGCCGCACTGACGTAGCGTCGTCCCGACAAGACCGTGCGAACGGCCTTCATCAGCTCCTCGGGGGCGCTGTCCTTGGAGAGATAGCCGCTCGCGCCCGCGCGCAGCACATTCACGGCATATTGTTGTTCCGGCAGCCCGCTCATCACCAGCACGCGCACACCGGGATGTCCGGTCTGAATATGCCGCAGGATATCCAAGCCGCTGCGGTCAGGCATGTGAATATCCAGCAACACCAGGTCCCAATCCTGTTCGCGAAGCTGGTCGAGAGTCTCGTTGCCGCTCGCCGCCTCACCCACCGCATTGATGCTGGGGTCGGCTTCGAGGAATTGCTTGAACCCCGCTCGGACCACCGCGTGATCGTCCGCGATTAGTACTCTTGACACGTTTTATTCTCCGTTCGCAGCCTAGGAGTTCGCACACTCTTGACTCTGTGAGTATCCGTTGAGCTTGTTATACAGCGTCTTGAGACTACATCCCAGCGCATCAGCGGCCCGCCGCTTATTGCCCTTGAAGTAATCGAGAGTCGCCTCGATCAACGAGCGCTCCATGTCATGAATGCGCGATCCCACGCGTATGTCCAACCGTTCGCGGTCCGAGGCCGGATCTCCATCGCGCGTGACGGCACCCTGGATCAACGGTGCCAGGTCGAGAACAGTATCGCCAAGAATGAATGCGCGTTCGATGCAATTTTTGAGCTCGCGGACATTGCCCGGCCAAGGATGCTGCTTCAGCGTCATTCGCGCCAGCGCCGACAAGCGCTTCTGCGATCGCGCCTGCGCATTCAGCTCCGCCAAGAAATGCTCTGCCAGAAGTTCAACGTCGTCGCCGCGGCTGCGCAGCGGTGGCATGCGAACCGGGAATACCGCGAGCCGGTACAACAGATCCTCGCGAAAATGTCCGTTCTGCACGGCCTGCAGCGGGCAACGATTGGTTGCCGCGATGACGCGAACATCGGAGCTGTACTCCGTGCTCGCTCCGACGCGATAGTACTTTCGAGTTTCCAGGACACGCAGCAGCCGGGTCTGCATGTCGAGCGGCATTTCGGTCACTTCGTCGAGCAGCAGCGTTCCGCCCTGGGCGCGCTCGAACACGCCGGCATGGGCGCGGACCGCTCCGGTAAAGCTTCCCTTTTCGTAACCGAATAACTCAGCCTCGATCAGCCCGGCCGGTATGGCGCCGCAGTTGATCGCCACGAAGGGCCGTCCGCGGCGTGGACTGCATTCGTGAATCGATTGGGCTGCCAATTCCTTGCCGGAGCCGCTTTCACCGGTGAGGAGTACGCTGGCATCGGTGGGTCCCACGCGCTCGATGAGCCGAAACACTTCTTGCATCGCCGGCGAGGCGCCCAACAGGGAACCCACCGCGCTCAAGGACGGCTGCTCTGAATATCCATGGCTGACATTGTTCATTACAAATCTCCTTCTTCTTCAGCGCCCGTGTAATCGTTACACTGAACACGCCTAGATTTGTAACCTGTGCAGACCCAACCTTGCCAGGGACATGCGCTGAACCTCGGCTCAGAATTTGCGCCATTTATTGTCAGTGTTTGTCCGACACGGCACCGCAGCGCCAACAACTCGTGAACTGCGGTTCGAGCGCCTCGCCGCAGTGGTCGCATATCCATGGCGCGCCGACCGGCGCCGCGGCGGCGCGCGCCAATGCGCGCAAGGCAGCCTGTTCATCCGCGTCATCGACATAGAGCTGCGGCCAGGTTTCCAGCATGGGCAGGTCACCCAGAGCGCCCGCCAGATATTGATTGCGCAGCTCGGACTCGATGCCGGCGGTGAGCAGCACGTTGCGAGCGTGTGCGACCTGGATCAGCGACGCCGCGCGGAACACTCTCTTCATGTCTACCCTAGCGAAGCGACCTCAAGAAGGCCCCGACATCATCCCCGCGTTCCAAGGCCTCCACCAAGGCGGAGCCTACCACCACGCCGTCGACGTGGCCTGTGAAGCTCGCGACTTGTTCGCGGGAGCGAATGCCGAATCCCGCGCATACCGGAACGCTCGAACAGCGCTTGACCCGGTCCATGTATTCCAGCACGTCCGGCGGCACTTGCGCCGATGGTCCCTTGGGCCTTCCGGTGGTGCCCGTCATGGTCACCGCATACACGAAACCCTTGGCTTCGCGGCACAGCATGGCCAATCGTTCCGGCGGAGTGACCGGCGTTACCATCTGCACCAGCGCCAGGCCTTCGACGTCGAGCGCCCGTTGGAGGTCGGCGCTTTCCTCGAAAGGCAGGTCCGGCACGATGAATCCCGACACTCCCGCGGCGGCGGCGGCCCGCGGCAACGACTCCAACCCCAGGCTCAGCAGGGGATTCAAATAGCTCATCAACAGGATGGGCGCCGTCGGCCGCTGCGGCAGAGACCTAAGCTCCTCCAATATCCACGGCAAAGTAACGCCGTCGGCAAGGGCCGCAAAGCTCGCCCGCTGGACGGTGGCTCCGTCGGCCATGGGGTCGGTGAACGGCACCCCGATTTCAACCACATCGCAGACCTTCGCGACGGCGGCGAGATTGTCCTTGAAGCCTCGCCGGGTCGGAAAGCCGGCCGTGAGAAAACCCACCAAGGCCGGTCGACCCTTCGCAACGGCCGCTAGAGATTGCCGCGGAAATGGTGTCGCGCGGCGCCGGACAGCGCGACGCGTTCATCCGCGGTCCTTGAGCAGCGTACGCTGCAGGATGGGCATGTCCTTGTCGCCGCGACCGGAGCAGCCAACGAGTATTCGCGCTCCGGGGTGAGCTTGGGCGTAACGCCGCGCGCCGAACAAGGCGTGCGCGCTTTCGATGGCGGGCAATATTCCCTCGAACCGGGCGCACTCGGCCAGTGCGTCCAAGGCTTCCTCGTCCAGCGCGGACTCGTACGTCACCCGACCGGTTTTCATCAGGTAGGCATGTTCGGGACCGACGCCGGAATAGTCGAGTCCGGCGGACACCGAATGCGTCTCGCGCACCTGGCCGAAAGCATCCTGCAATATCAACGTATAGCTTCCCTGCAGCACACCGGGGGTTCCGAAGGTCAGCGACGCCGCGTTGTCCCCCAATCCTGGGCCGCGGCCGCCGGCTTCCACGCCGATCAGTTTCACCTGCGGGTCGCTGAGGAAGGGATGAAACAATCCGATGGCATTCGAACCGCCGCCAACGCAGGCAACCGCCACGTCCGGCAACCCCCCTGCCAGCTGCAACATTTGCGCGCGCGCCTCGCGCCCGATCACGGCCTGCAGCTCGCGCACCAAGTACGGATAGGGATGCGGTCCCACCGCCGATCCCAAGGCGTAATAAGTACCGTTGGGATCGGACACCCAGTCGCGCAGCGCCTCATCGATGGCTGCACGCAGAGTCTGGTCTCCGCCCGTGACCGGCACCACCGTGGCACCCAGCAATTGCATGCGTCCGACATTCGGCGCCTGGCGCTCCACGTCGACCGCGCCCATGTAGACCACGCACGGCATGCCGAGCCGAGCCGCGGCGGCGGCGCTGGCGACGCCATGCTGCCCGGCGCCGGTTTCGGCAATGATCCGCTTGGCGCCCAACCGCTTCGCCAGCAGCGTTTGGCCCACGGCGTTGTTGATCTTGTGCGCGCCGGTATGCGCCAGATCCTCGCGCTTGAGCCACACTTCGGCCCCCCAGCGCTTGCTCAAAGTGGAGGCGTAGGAGAGTGCGGTGGGACGGCCGACCCAGGTTTTGAGCTCGTGCGTGAACTCCGCTTGGAATTCGGGACTGTGCAGGTAGCGGCCGACTCCCGCCTGCAGCCTGTCGAGCGCGGGCACCAAGGTCTCGGGCACATAGCGGCCGCCGAATGCGCCGTAACGTCCGCGCGCATCGGGATATTGTGGCTGGACTTCATCGCTGCGAAGTTGTGAATTCATGAATCACTCTCCAGACCCGCCGCGGCGGCGCGCGCGGCGCGGACGAACTCGTGAATTTTCGCCGGATCCTTGACTCCCGGAACTTCCTCGACGCCGCTGCTTACATCCACGCCGAACGGGCGCACCGCCTGGATCGCCTCGGCCACATTTTGCGCGGACAAGCCGCCGGCGAGAATCACCTCGGTTTGCCGCGCCAGCTCCGCGGCTCGTCCCCAGTCCGCAAGCTCGCCGATGCCGCTCGACGGACCCTCGAACAACATGCGCGCGGGCAGCGGATTCGGCGTCTTGCGGCCGAAGCGCACGACCGGAAGCACCTTGATGTGCGCCGGTATCTTCAATTCGCGCAAATCCTCGACGTCCGTTTGGAAATAGTCCGGTTTGAGTATCCGGCAGATCTCGTCGACCTTCATTTGCAGCGGATGCTGCGCAACCGCGATGCGCAAGATCCCCGGCGGGGCGAGTGCGGCCAATTGTGCTGCCTGGCCGGGCGTGACCTGCCGCGGGCTGGGAGCGAATACGAAACCGATGGCGTCGACCTGGGCGTCTGCCGCGGCAGCCACCGCATCCGCACTGGTGATGCCGCAGATCTTGATCCACATGGCGCCGAGTGTAGCCATTTAAGCCTGTACTGTCCGTGTTGCAGCCAATATTTCGCGCAGCAGCTGCGAGGGATCTTCAGAGGACATGAGAGCGGTGCCGATCAAGGCCACCCCATAGCCGAGCTGCTGCATATGCCGCGCATCGGCGGCCGTTGCCACGCCGCTCTCGGCCACTGCCGGCCATCCTGCGGGTAGCAGCGGTGCGAGCGTCGCAAATCGCTCCTGCCGTACCTTCAATGTCTGCAAATCGCGACTGTTCACCCCGATCAAGATCGGCGCTGCGCCCGCGGCGCCGCCCGCCGTGCGCCGCGCAGTCAAGTCGCGCGCCAACTCCAAGTCCACCTCATCGAATGCCTCCAGCAGGACGAATAAACCATGCTCCGCGGCGGCAGCCAACAGCTCTTCGATTCGCACCCGCTCCAGCATTCGCAGAATGATCAGCACGCCGCCTGCACCGGCGGCCCGCGCTTCCAAGACCTGGTAGGGATCGACCAGAAAATCCTTGCGCATCGCCGGCACGCCCAGGGGCGAGAGAGCCTCCGCCGCCCTGCGCAGGTGCTCGAGAGAGCCGTCGAAACGCGAAGGCTCGGTCAGGACCGACACGGCCGCGGCACCGCCGCGAGCGTAGGCGGATACTCGCCCCAACCAATCCTCGCTCGCATCGCCCAACACACCGGCGGCGGGGGAGCGCAGCTTGAGCTCCGCGATGACGTCGAAACCCGACGCCGATAGGCGCAGCGCCGCGCCGGCCGGCGCGTGTCGCGCGCGGCGTTCCAGAGCGCCGAGCGATTCATGCTTGAGTGCCTGCGCCACTCGCGCTGCGCTTGAACGGGCCATGTCGTCCAGGAACCCGCTCATGCCGATCCTTGGTTTGCCGCGAATCGCCTCAAACCCTGCAGCCACTTGAGTGCCTGACCGCTCTCGACCGCGGTTCGCGCCACCTCGATTCCCATGTCGATCGAGGCCGCGCGGCCGGCAATGTGCAGAGCAAGACCGCTTTGCAGGGTCAGTGCCGCACAATGTGCTCCGCGATCGCGGCCCTCGAACACCTCGAGCAAGGCCGCGAGGTTCGCGGCGGCATCACCCCCGGCAAGATCGCTGGAACGGCATGGCTCGAGATTGAATTCGCGTGGATCGATTTCGATGCGCCGAATTGCGCCGCGCGTAACGTCGAACGCGAGAAATGGACCGATGGGCGTCGCCTCGTCCCAGCCCGCCGCACCATGCACGACCCAGGCACGCTCGATGTCCATGCCTGCCAGGGTGCCCGCCATCAATTCCGCGGTCGGGGCATCGTAGGCGCCGATCAGCCGGTAGCGCGGCGCCGCGGGATTGGTCAGCGGACCCAACAAATTGAAGACCGTGCGAATGCCGAGCGCGGCGCGGATCGGCGCCAGCGCCTGCATCGCGGGATGAAAATACGGAGCGAACAAGAACGTGAAGCCGGTGGCGGTAAAGCACTCCGCCGCGCGGACTTCGTCGAGCGGCAGGGTAAATCCCAGCTGCTCGATCAAATCGGCGCTGCCGCTGCGGCTGGATATGGAGCGATTCCCATGCTTGACCACGGGCAGGCCGCAGGCGGCCGCGAGCAGCGCCGCGCCGGTGGACAAGTTGAGGCTGCCGGAGGCATCGCCGCCCGTGCCGACGATATCGATGGCGTCGAGCCCGTCGGGCAACCGGGGTTTGCGGGCCAGGGCGCGCATGGCGGCGGCGAATCCGCGTACCTCTGCGGCGGTGACACCCTTGGTGCGCAGTGCCGCCAGCAGCGCGCCGGCCATCGCGGGCGCAAGGTTTGGCGTGGTCAGCAAGGTCATGAGCGCCGCCGCCTCTTCTTCGGCGAGATCGCGGCCTTGTACCAGGGCATCGAGGGTGTGGCGCGGGTGGGTCACGGGACTCAGGTCTTCAGAAAATTACCCATGAGAGTCGGCCCGTCCGGCGTGAGCACGCTTTCCGGATGAAATTGCACCCCTTCGATCGGCAGCGAGCGATGCCGAACGCCCATGATTTCGCCCTCCGCGGTTCGCGCGGTGATCTCGAGCACCGGCGGAATGCTCTCGGCTGCCGCAATCAGCGAGTGATAGCGTCCCGCGTCGAACTTGGGCGGCAGGCCGGCGTACACGCCCTTGCCATCATGCATCACCGGCGACACCTTGCCGTGCATCAGGCGTGCGGCGCGCACTACCTTGCCGCCGAAGACTTCCACCAGCGACTGATGTCCCAGGCAGACGCCGAAAATAGGGATGCGGCCGCTGAATGCCTGAATCATCCGCATGGAGACCCCGGCATCCTGCGGGGTGCCGGGCCCCGGCGATATGACCAGGTGCGTGTGATCGCGTGCCAGTGCTTCTTCGACGCCGATCGCGTCGTTGCGATGCACGTCGACCGTGGCTCCCAGTACCAAGAATGCCTGCACCAGGTTATAGGTGAAGGAGTCGTAGTTATCGATCAACAATATTTTGGGCCGCATCCTAGAGACCTTCCGCTGCCATCTCGAGCGCCCGCCGCAGCACGGCGCTCTTTGCCATCAACTCATCGTATTCGGATTGGGGAGAACTGTCGGCGACGATGCCGCCCCCGGCTTGATAACTGTAGGTATCGCCGCGGAACACCAGGGTGCGGATGGTGATCGCTTGATCCATGTCGCCGCGCCGGCCGAAGTAGCCGACGGTGCCGCCGTAGAGTTGCCGGCCCACCGGTTCGAGTTCGTCGATGATTTCCATGGCGCGCACCTTCGGTGCGCCCACCAGGGTGCCGGCGGGAAAGGTCGCCGCAAACAAGTCGAAGGCGTCCTTGCCCGCAGCCAGTCGTCCGTTGACGCCGCTGACGATGTGCATGATGTGGCTGTAGCGCTCGATCACCCGGTACGGGTCGACCCGCACCGAGCCGGCGGTCGCGACCCTGCCCAGGTCGTTGCGCGCCAAATCAACCAGCATGACGTGCTCGGCATTTTCTTTGGGATCCGCCAATAGCTCGGCTTCCAACGCAAGGTCGTGGGCAGTATCGGCGCCGCGCGGACGCGACCCGGCGATCGGCCGAAGCTGGGCGTAGCCGCCATGACACTTGACCAACGCTTCGGGTGAAGAACCCACGACCGTGATATCGCCCAGCTCGCAAAAAAACATGTATGGCGAAGGATTCAGGAGCCGCAGCGCCCGATATACCTCGAAAGGCGCGAGCGCATGGCGGCCCTCGAAACGCGACGCCAGCACCAGCTGATACACGTCGCCGGAGGCAATATATTCCTGGGCGCGCCGTACCCGAAGCGCGTGCGCCTCTTCCGTCAATGACGGGGTCGCGGGGGAGAAACGCCCCGGCGCCAGTATGGCCGGGACCGCGCCCCGCAATGCCTTGACCACCTCGCGGCGCAGGCTTTGACGATCGGCCTCGCTGCCATCGTGCAGCAGCGCCACGGTGCGGGTCAGGTGATCGAATACCAGCAGGGAACGCGGCGCCACGTAGTGGGCGTGCGGGGTCTCGGTGGCATCGAGACTGCGGCCCGGCACACGCTCGAAGTAGCGGACCGCATCGTAGGCCGTATAGCCCACCAAGCCGCCGAGCAAGGGTACCCCGGGCACCTCCGGCAGCGGTTTCGGCGCCAGCTCGAGCGCGCCTCGCAAGGCATTCAGGAGTTCGAGTCTGGATGTCGGCCGGGGCGAATGAGCGCCGCCGATGTTCAGTCCCGCGGCATCCAAACGTACTTCCAGACACTCGCCGAATCCGATGAAGGAATAGCGCGCGAGCCTTTCTCCCCCCTCGACGCTCTCGAGCAAGAATCTCGGCCGAAACGGTGCCAGCTTGAGATAGGCCGACACCGGCGTATCGAGATCGGCTGCGATGTCAAACGGAGTCTTCATACAAACCTGCAAATCCCTGCAAATCTCGCGCACAACAAAAAACCCACCACCGGCTTTGAGGCGGAGATGGGTTCTGGATACCGACGAACTAAGTGAAAAAGACCGACCAGCGCCCACGCCTCAAGAGCGAGTGCGCCACCACCAAGCGTTGCGAAGAATGCATGCGGTCGACATGCCTGAAGTATCGCCTTCCTCAGCCGGCAGGGTCAAGCGGGGCTTATCAGGGCCGATTTCCCAGCCGGCAGCCACCCGGGCCGCCTTGAGATCAGCCGGCCGCCTTGAGGTTCCTCTTGAATTTCCGGGTAAGCTCGACCAAACGCGGGGTCAGCCCAATATCCTCGTAGACCGGATCGCCTTGATCGTCGCGGGAAATGACCTTGGGACCGGGCTCATAGGGGATGGCCGCCGCAATTTCGTCGAGAGCGGCGTGCAGCAGGTCGGTCATGATGACTTCGATGGGCTGCCCGGGGAACAATTCGGCCAGGGCGTGCAGCCTCGCGGCGTCGTCCAAATCCAGGCGGATGGCGTATTCCTTGGCGGTGCGCACCGGCACCGGATCTTTCTTCCAACGATCGAGTAAGGGCTTGAATTTCACGACTACCCCGCCATACCGGATTACTGTAATTGCGCATTATAGACCGCGGGCGCGGGCCTGCCGGCGACTGATCACGGGAGTTTAAACTTGGCGGCGCATCCCTCACCCCACCACGCGGGCTCGCCGCACATCGGCCCGGCGCCGGCGGCCGACCCCGGTGAACCACAGCGCAGCCTGTTGGGTGTGTTCGCCTACGGCGGTCGCGCGCTCGACCTGGTGTGGACCACCAACAAGAAACTCAGCGTCGCTCTTGCGGTGCTGACTCTGATCGCCGGCGTGCTGCCCGCTGCCATCGCCTATGTGGGCGCGCAAATTGTCGATGCCGTGATCCATTCGGCGGCGCTGCATCGAGGCACCGGCGCAACCGCGCTCAGCCCAGTGCTCCGCTACGTCGGGCTCGAGGCCTTGTTGGTCGCCGCCACCTCCATGGCTCAGCGCGGGCTGTCGCTCTCGCAGTCCCTGCTGCGGGCGCAGCTGGGACAGCGCGTCAATGTCATGATTTTGGAAAAGGCACTGACTCTCGATCTGACGCAGTTCGAGGATTCCGAGTTCTACGACAAGCTCACCCGCGCGCGCCGCGAAGCCTCGAGCCGGCCGCTAAGTTTGGTGATGCGCACCTTCGGCCTGTTGCAAAATGCGATTTCGCTGGTGTCCTTCGGCGGCTTGCTGGTCCGTTTCTCGCCGTGGGCGGTCGTGCTGTTGATTCTGGCCGGATTGCCTGCGTTTCTTGCGGAGGCCAAGTTTTCCGGCGAAGCATTCCGCCTATTTCGCTGGCGCGCCCCCGAGTCGCGCATGCAAATCTATTTGGAATCGGTGCTGGCGCGCGAGGACAGCGCGAAAGAGGTCAAGTTGTTCGAGCTTGGGCCGCGACTGTTGGATCGATACCGCGACATCTTCACGCGCCTCTACCGGGAAGACCGCGACCTGACCCTGCGCCGCGATGGCTGGGGATTCGGCTTGGGATTGGTGGGTACGGCCACGCTGTACGGCGGCTACGCGTGGATCGCCGCGGAAACGGTCTTCGGCGCCATGACCGTGGGTCAGATGACCATGTACCTGATGTTGTTTCGCCAAGGGCAGACCGCGGTGAGCGCCGCCCTCTCCGCGGTCAGCGGCCTGTACGAAGACAATCTTTATCTGTCGAATCTGTTCGACTACCTCGAGCAACCCGTCGGCAGCAGCAGCGGCCATGCAACGCACGGCCCGAATCCCGGCGACGGTATCCGCTTCGAGAACGTCGATTTCATCTATCCCGGCGCGACCGTGCCCGCGCTGTCGGGCATCGACTTGCATGTCCGGCCGGGCGAGAGCCTGGCTTTGGTGGGACAAAATGGTTCCGGCAAGACCACCCTCATCAAACTGCTCACCCGTCTCTACTTACCCACGCACGGGCGCATCCTGTTGGATGGGCTCGACCTCAAGGAATGGGACGAGTCGACGCTGCGCCAGCGCATCGGCGTCATTTTCCAGGACTTTGCGCGCTACCAGATGCTGGTGGGCGAGAACATCGGGGCGGGCGATGTGCGCGCCTTCGATGACGAGGGGCGCTGGCGCAGCGCCGCGGCCCAGGGGCTGGCCGCGGAATTCGTTGAGACGCTGCCGGCGGGGTATCGCACACAACTCGGCAAATGGTTCAAGGATGGACGCGAGCTGTCGGGCGGCCAATGGCAGAAGATCGCTTTGGCGCGTGCGTTCATGCGCAACGAGGCGGATATTTTGGTGCTCGACGAACCCACCGCAGCCATCGATGCCGGGGCCGAAGCGGAAGTGTTCGAGCATTTCCGCGAGCTGACGCGCAACCGCATCGCCATCGTGATTTCACATCGATTCTCGACGGTGCGCATGACGGATCAAATTTTGGTGCTCGAGGAAGGCCGCATCGTCGAGCGTGGCAACCACGAGTCGCTGATGGCGGCGGATGGCCCCTATGCGAAACTATTCACTTTGCAGGCACGCGGGTATCGTTAGCTGATGATGAATTCCTCCTCACGGCGGATTGGCGGCACAAGGTTGGGTGCCCTGGCGCTCGGAGTCGCGTCGCTCGGCGTCGCGGCGCTCGGCTTCCTGTCTCTCGGCGCCTGCCATCGTGCAGCATCCCCGAGCGACACCGCGCCCGCCGGCGCGACGGGGGTTCCCGTGGGAATCTACCGCGCCGTGCTGACTCTGCCGGGCGGCGAACTGCCCGTCGGACTCGAACTGCAGCAGCAGGGGTCGGCGATCGTCGGTTATCTGATCAACGGCCCGGAGCGGGTCAAATTGGATGAGGTCACGGTGGTCGGCGCACACCTGGAAATTCGCATGCCGGGTTATGAGAATCGCCTCATCGCCGATGCCAGGGGTGATGAATTGCGGGGCGAGGTCATCCTGGTCAAGCTGGGCGGCAAACAGCAGCACATTCCGCTGCGTGCCCGGCGGGGCGAACTGTTTCGCTTCTTCGGAACCGCCACCCCCGACCACGCCGATGTAGCGGGCCGCTGGGCGGTGACTTTCACCGACGATGACGGCAAGCCGGAGGCGGCCGTCGGTGAATTCACCCAATCCGAGGACAGGGTGCTCGGCACGTTCCTGGCCGAGACGGGCGACCATCGCTATCTCGCCGGCCAGGTCAAAGGCGAGGAGCTGTACCTCTCCACCTTCGACGGCGCGCACGCCTTCTTGTACAAGGCGAAGGTGTCCGCCGATGGCGGGATCGCGGGCGATTTTTGGGTGGGCACGGGATATCACGAGCATTGGAGCGGCAAGCGCGATGCGAACGCGGCCCTGCCCGATGAGTACGCGCTCACCAACCTGCGCGGCGGCTCGAAGCATTTCGATTTTGCCTTCCCGGACCTCGCCGGCAATACGGTGACCTCCAAGGACCCTGCATTTCGGGGCAAGGTGTTGATCGTGGCGCTCGCCGGCAGCTGGTGTCCCAATTGCCATGACGAGGCGGCATTCCTCGAACCTCTGTATCGGGAATATCGCGGCAAGGGCGTGGAAATCGTCTCCTTGATGTTCGAGCACTTCGGTGATTTTCCGCAGGCAGCCGAGGCCACGCACCGCTTCCGGCAGCATTACGGCATCGAATACACCACATTGATCGCAGGCATCTCGAACAAGGACGAGGCGGCCAAGAAGTTGCCCATGTTGGATCGTGTCTACGCATTTCCCACGACGATCCTCGTCGACCGCAAGGGCAATGTTCGCAAGATTCACACGGGGTTTTCCGGCCCCGCCACCGGCGCCCACTACACACGGTTCGTGGACGAGGTGAAGACCACTCTGGACCAGTTGCTCGCGGAGACCTGACATGCCGTCGTTCGACGTCGTTTCCGAAATCGATACTCACGAATTGACCAATGCCGTCGATCAAGCGATCCGCGAGCTGGGGCAGCGTTTTGATTTCAAGGGAACCGACGCGCGCTACGAGTTGGAAGAAACCACGGTCGCGATGATTGCGCCGGCGGACTTTCAGCTGAAGCAGATGCTGGAGATCCTCAAGCTCAGAATCGCAAAGCGCGGCATCGACATTGCCTGTCTCGAGGTGAAGGACCCGGAAATCAATCTCGCCCGAGCCAAGCAGCTGGTGATATTGAAGCATGGCATCGACGCCGACGCAGGCAGGAAGGTGTCGCGGTTGATCAAGGACTCGAAACTCAAGGTCCAGGCGCAGGTCCAGGGCGAGAAAGTGCGGGTCACCGGAAAAAAGCGCGACGACTTGCAGGAGGCGATCGCATTCTTGCGCAAGGCGGACGTCGGCGTCCCCCTGCAATTCAACAACTTTCGCGACTGAAGCGGATTCAAGGGCTGCTGCCGGCCGCCTTCGGCAAACTCGCGGCGCCGCGCGCCAGCTCCCGGTAGCTCTCCGGCGTCATGGCAGGCATCTTGCGGATGAAGGCGACCACATCCCAGATCGACGCATCGTCGAGCGTCTTGCTCCACGCCGGCATGGCGCTCATTTTGATGCCGTGTTTGACTATCCAAAAGGCGCGCCCTGCGCGATCCCTGGGGAATCCTCCAGAGTGGCGGGCACCTCGATCGTGCGCGCGCGAACCTCGATGGAGCGCTCGCGCAGGCGCTCGATGATGGCCAACACCCATTTCGTATGATGATCATCGGCACCGATGTCGTAGAAGCCCGACTCGATGAACAAGCCGCCGCCGATGGCGAGGGCGGCGAGCGTGGCGGCGATCATCAGTGCCGATTTCACCATGACCTTCACCTTCACTGAACCACGATCGTTCCGACCATGCGCGGATGAATCGAACACGTGAAATGATAGGTGCCGGGCCTGTCGAACTTGAACGAGAAGCTCTCGTTCGTATCCATGGCGCCCGAACGGAACAGTCCGGCATCGCTGACCACGGTGTGCGGTTCATCGTCGAGATTGGCCCAGGTCACGGACGAACCGGCTTTGATGGTCAGGGAATTCGGCATGAACATGAAATCCTTGACCACGATTCGGTTTGGATCCGGCGCGTCCGCCGCCGCTGGGACCGAGAGCGCCGCCATCCACAGCATCGCCACGAGACACAGCTTGTTCATGTGCGTGCAATCGTCATGTCGTTGAGGGCGAGAGAACGGGGATGTTTCACTTCGGACACGCGGGTCACGCCGAGCATCTGCGCCAGCTGGTCCGCCGGCACTTTCAATGGGCCGGGCCCGGCCCCCACCCCCGCCGCGGGTTGCGGATAGGCGGTCGAACGCGCGGTGTGAAACGTGACATTGCCCTCCACCTTTTGAACGATTTGATGGATGTGTCCATTCAAGACCGTGACCGAACCGAAACGGCGCAAGGGTTCCATGAGCTGGTCCGCGTCGCCCGTCCCCCAACCCCAGGGTTCATAGACCGTCCAAAGCGGCATGTGGGCAAATATGACGAGGGGGGTGCTGGCGGAGCGGCCCCGCAAGTCGGCGTTGACCCAGGCGAGCTGCTCGGCGCCGAGCGTACCCAGGCCGCCTGGCTTGAACTGCAGCACGTTGATCAGGCCGATGAAATGCACGCCGGCGTGATCGAAGCTGTAGTACCCCTTGTTGTCGGATGCCTTGCCGAATCGATTGAAGTATTCCGACACCGTCGCGTCGGTGGTGTCGTGTTCCCCGGGCACCGTGTGCATTTCAGTGGCGCGCAGCGCCGAAAACAGCTGCTGCGCCAGATCGAATTCCGCGGGCTTGGACAGGTGCGTGATGTCGCCCGTGTGGATGATGAGAGCGGGCTGCTCGGGCAGTCCGTTCACAAGTTGGATGGTCTGCGTGAGCGTTCCGTTGACGTCGGGATTGGCGTCCTTGTTGAATCCAATGTGGGTATCGCTGATCTGCACGAACAGCGGCTTGCCCAAGCCGGCCGCGGCTTGCTTGTCCGTGCCGGCGAGGGCCAGATCGATGGGCGTGAACACCCCGCCCGACAGCGCGAACAAGGTGCCGGCGCCGCCGTAGGCCAGGCATTTCAGGGCATTGCGGCGCGATTGCAGCGATTTTTCATCGGACACGTGACTCTCCTGGTTGGGGTTCAGGAGAGAAGACTCATCGTCGCTGCGTTTTATTCCCGCAGCAATCGCACCAGCCCGAGCAACTCGTCCCAGCCGGTATCCGATACAGCGCAATATTCCAGGTCGCCCGCCTTCCAGAAGGCCAGGTGATAGCCGCTGCGGGTCAGGTTGTCCGGCAAAGGTCGTCCGGTGCCGGCCCAGCTGAAGACGTTGATGACATGGGCCCCGTGTTGATAAACCACGACGGCGGAGCGCTGATGCTCGAGATAGTCGACGCGTCCGCCGATGAGCCGATAACCTTGTTGCTCGAAATCGGCAACCGTCGGGGACACGTCGGCGTGGCCCGCGAACCATGGTTTCACCGTGTGCTTGTCCGTGGACACCACGTCGATGAGGTGCGCCGGCATCAGCGAGCGCACATGAGAGTTCACCAGCTCGTCCGGCAGCGGATTGGACAGCCGCGGCGTCAGCAGGAAAAAAGCCAGCATCGCTGCGATCGCCGTGCCGCCCGCGCCGCCGAAGGCGCCGGCCCAAAAGGAGCGGTTGCGCGGCCTCGGTGCACGGCGCTCCATCGGCGGCGTGTGTTTGCTCTGCAATCCTTCCTGATCCAGCATGCGCGCGACCTGGTCACGCAATACCGCGGGAGCCTGCGCATAGACCAAGTCGCGACGCAGCGCGGTGCGCACCATGCCGAGATCCTGCAGCAAAGTGCGGCATTCCTCGCAATGTTCGACATGGCGCTCGATGTCCGCCGCCGAGACCGCGTCGACCTCGCCGTCGAATAGGGCCTGAACACGAAGCGATTCAGCGCACTGCACGCGGCTCTCCCTCGGCTCCTTGGAGCCAGCGCGCTTTCAGGGCAGCGCGCGAGCGCGCCAGCCGCGACATGACCGTGCCGATGGGCACATTGGTGATTTGCGCTATTTGTCGATAGTCCATTTCCTCGATTTCCCGCAACATCAACACCGTGCGGTGTTCTTCGGGCAATGCCGCAATCAACCGCTCGAGAGTGCGTTGCTCGTCCCGCCGGATCGAGTCTTCTTCCGGGTCGGGGGTGCTCGCGGTCATGGCCTCGCCGTCCTGCACATCGCCTTCCTCCGGCAGCGGCACGAAACCGCGGCGTTGCCGTTGTTTGAGTGCCGTCGAGTGGCAATTTTTCACAATGGTCATCAGCCACGCCTTCACGTCGGAGCCTCGCAAGGTGTCGAAGGCGCGGAAAGCGCGCAGGACGGCCTCTTGCACGACGTCATCCGCATCGCTGGGCACCTGCGTCAGCCATCGGGCAAAACGGTACGCGGCGTCCAGGTGCGGGAGGACCTGCGCCTCGAATCGCGCGCGCTTTTTATCCATGGATGCTAAGACTCATGGCAGCGGCACTTTATTCCCCGAACCGTCGCTCAATTCCCCGAGCCGTCGCTCACCGGCGAAGGAAGTAAGGGATCGTGATCAGCGCTACGCCGATTGCGACCAGCAACGGGACATTGGCCACGAAGTACGGGAATACCATCAGGCCAATCCCGCAAACCAGTGGAACAACCGCCCTTTGCCGCCTGCCGTAAATGCAGAACCCCAGCCCGATCGAGCTGAACAGCAGTCCCCACAGCAGGATGGAGGTCGAGATGTGATTGATCCGATTTCGCGCCTTCGCGACTTCCAACGGCAGTATAACCGCGCCCAATCCCATTGGCAGGCAGCGCGCCGCCTGCGAAGATCTCGGCATGCGACTCACGACCGCCGCCCTGCTGGCGGCCTGCCACCTCCTCTTGTGCGGCAGCCTCCTCGCGGCACCGACATCGCCGCATGGCCGCATTGTGGGCTATGCCACCCGCTGGGATGCGGCGGCGGACAAAGATCTCGGCAAAATCGACACCCTGATCTTCGCCTTCGCCCAAGTGATCGATGGGCGGGTCGCGCTCGATGCGACCGATGCAGACCGCCTGCACACCTTCATAGCGCTGCGGGCGGCCCACCCCGCGCTTAAAGTGGCGATTTCGGTGGGCGGCTGGGGCGCCGGCGGATTCTCTGAAGCGGCGGGCAGCGCCTCCGGGCGCCAAGCATTCGCGGATAGCGCCGCACAATTGCTGGCCGCCCAGGACGCCGACGGGCTCGACGTGGACTGGGAATATCCAGAGCACGGCGAAGCGGGAATCCGCGCGAGTCCCGAAGACCGCGCCAACTTCACACTGCTCCTGCAGGCCGTGCGCGCAGCTCTCGATAGGGCCGGCACCATTCACGGGCGCACCGGCGCCCGTCACTTCACCCTGAGCATTGCCGCCGCCGACGGCCCCTTCGTCAGCGGCATCGACATCAGGGCCGTGTCGCCCTACCTGGACTGGTTCAACCTGATGACTTATGACTTCGTCAACAGCTTGACCCCGTTCACCGGCCATCACAGCGGGCTGGGCGCGGCGAACATTGCGCCGCCCGAGGCGCGGACCGCGCAGCGCGCCGTGCGGCAGTTTCTCGACGCCGGCGTGCCGCCCGAGAAGCTCGTGATCGGCGCCGCGTTTTATGGACGCGAATTCGCCGACGTTGCGCCGGATCACCATGGTCTATACCAGCGTTACGGTCGCTACCAGGGCGAGATCCCGTGGCCGCAGCTGCGCAAGGACTACATCGGCAAGAACGGTTATGTCCGCCATTGGGATCCGGCCGCGCAGGCACCTTGGTTGTGGAATGCCCGCACCCGGCGCTTCATCAGCTATGACGATCCGCAATCAATAGCGGCCAAGGCCGCCTACGTCAGGACATTGCACCTGGGCGGCATCATGTACTGGGAGCAGAGTCTGGACCCCGGCGGCGAGTTGCTGAACGCGGCGTGGCGCGGGCTGCAGTGAACTACTTGGCCGGTGCCGGTGCTTTTGCCGGCTCGATTCCCTTGGAATAGATCACGGTGCCGTCGAGTTTGACGATGATCGCATCGATGTCGTCGATGCGATTGTAGATCTCCATCGCCTTCTCCGGGCCCAGCACGAATGCGGTCTTGGACAACCCGTCGGTGCGCGTCGCATACGGTCCGATGACCGTGGCGCTGCGCACCTTGCTCGCGGAATGTCCGGTGCGCGGATCTATGATGTGGTGGTAGCGCACGCCGTTTTCTTCGAAAAATCGTTCGTAGTCGCCGGAAGTCGAAATCGCCGCGTCAACCAGGGGGATCCGGGTGATCACTTCGCCCTCGCCCCTGCGAGGATCACGGATTCCGACCATCCAGGGTTTTCCGAATCGATCGCCGATGATGCGGCTGTCGCCGCCCGCGGAGACATAGGCCCGCGTGAAACCGGCAGCCTTCAAGACGTCGATGCCGCGGTCCACCGAGTACCCCTTGGCGATTCCGCCAAGATCGATGCGAACTCCCTTCTGCGAGAACTGCACCGTCTGCTTCTTCGCATCGAGCAGCACGTGCCGGTAATTGACGGCCGGCAGTGCCTTGTCGATTTGCGCTTCGTCCGGATGCACGTGCTTGCGAAAGTCATACATGTACCCGACGCTGGCGTAGGTAATGTCGAAGGCGCCCTCGGTAAGGACCGAATATTCCTTGGCCGTGGTCAGCAAATCGAACAACTCCTTGCTGATCCGCATGGGGCCGTCCGCCGCTTTGGCGTTGACCTGGGACACCTCGCTGGTGGGCTTGTAGGTACTCATCGAATCGTCGACATGACGCATTTCCTCGAGCACCGCGTCGATCGCCCGCTCGGCCTTTTCCTGATCGTCCGCCCAGAGTTCCACGGTGATTCGCGTGCCCATGATGCCGTCGCTGACACGCCGCACCCAGTCGGCGCGCGCGGGCGCGGCCATGCACAACGACACGATGATCGGCGCCATGCAGGTGATGGCCTTCAGTCTTTGCGGATTCATGCCCATAGCCCAGGAGCCTGTCTGAGTATTCAACGTGAGCCGCGTTGGCTCTGCAAGGGAGTGGATGCAAGGCGCACGGCGCAGGCCGTGGAGGGCTCCACGGCCAAGCCGCGCAACGCCGCAGACGCCCCTTGCAGAGCCAACCCATCGGGACCGGACGGATTTGCCTTCAGTCATCGTTGTCGCCTCCTTATTGGGTGGTACCCAACCACGTCGGCTCCGCCTCGACTGAAGGCAAATCCGTCACGGTCGCGGCCACGTTGAATACTCAGACAGGCTCCTACTGATCTCGCCGCGCCGGTCAGCGGCGCGCGCCGGGTCGGCGCCATTGCCATATCACCAGCGCGCTGCCCACCATGCCGCCGAGGTGGGCGAAGTGTGCGACCCCCGATTGACTGCCCGTCACCCCCTGAAACAGTTCGAGGGCGGCGTACAAGGTTGCGAACAGCCAGGTCGGCATCGGAATTACAAAATACACGGCGACCTTGCTCTTCGGGAACAGGACCGCGTAGGCCAGAATCAAACCGAAGACGCCGCCGGATGCACCGATCGTCGCCTCGGGCGGCGCACCAAACATCATGGGCACGGTCAATTGAGCAAGCGCCGCCGTCACCACCGACGCGAAATAGCAGGCGAGAAGGCGCCGCGATCCCACGTAACGCTCGATTCCGCTGCCGAACATCCAAAGCCCGAACATGTTGAGCAGCAGATGCCAGTAGGTATTAGTATCATGCAGAAACGCGTAGCTCACGACCTGCCATAGATGAAAGTGTGGCTGGCCTTCGACGGATTGGAGCGGCCAAAGCGCGAAAAGATCATCGACCGCGCCACCCGACAGTAACTGCAATAGATAAACCAGGACATTCGCGGCGATCAAACAATTGACGGCGGAGATCTTCATATGTGGCGATGGATTCTACCTGTGATGGCGCTCAATCCCTCGTGAAAGCTGTATTTTTGGATTACGACACCGTGTCGACCGGCGATCTCGACCTCGCCGGACTGCGGGCGGCCGTGGGCGAGCTCACGCTCTGCGACTCGGACGACTCGCAGACCGCCGCGCGCATCTGCGACGTGGAAGTTGTATTGCTGAACAAGGTGGAGCTGTCGCGCGCCTTGCTCCAGGGGGCGGCCAGGCTCAAATTGATCGCGGTCGCCGGTACCGGCACCAACAACATCGACATCGTCGCGGCGCGGGAACTCGGGATTGCCGTGTGCAACGTGCGCAGTTACTGCACCTCGTCGGTGGTGCAGCACGTGTGGGCGTTGATCCTGAGCCTCACCCAGCACGTGTCCGGCTACTCTCAACTGGTCCGCAGCGGCTCATGGAGCCAGAACGAAGCGCTCATGGTGCAGGCCCATCCGATCCGCGAACTCTGCGGCCGAACCTTCGGCGTGGTGGGCTGGGGGGAGCTGGGCCGCGGCACGGCGCGAATAGCAGAAGGCTTCGGCATGCGGGTGGTCATCGCCAATCGTCGCGGCGCCGATGCGCAACCGGGCCGGCTCGAGCTGGAGCAGCTGCTGGCCGTATCGGATATCGTTTCCCTGCATTGCCCGCTCAATGAGCTGACTCGCGGCCTGATCGGCGCCCACGAACTCGGCCTGATGAGACCGGATGCACTGCTGATCAATACGGCTCGAGGCGGGCTGGTGGACGGTCATGCACTCGGCATGGCGCTCAAGGCCGGCCGTCTCGGGGGCGCCGGCATCGATGTCCTGCCGCGGGAACCACCGCTCGAGGATGAGCCCCTGCTCGAACCCGGGATACCGAACTTGATCTTGACCCCGCACGTGGCGTGGGCGGCCCATGAAGCGCGCCAGCGCTGCCTGGATGAAATGGCCGCGAATATCAGGGAATTTGCTGGCGGCAGACGCCGTTCCCGGGTCGATTGACGGCCCTTAGGAGCGGCGTCGCGCGCATTCAGCCTCGGGCTGCCTTCTTTTCCCGTTTCGCAGCGCGTTTCTCTTCCAATGTCTTGGCCGGCTTCTTCTTTTCCTCTTTCTTTCGATCCATGCCCTTGCCCATGACTCGCTCCTCTGTTGGTCGACCAATGCAATACTAATTCTTCGACTTGCGGCGGCTCAACATTTTGCGCTCGCCATGCCGGCCGGTCGAATCGCGCGGCGGCTTCGGCGGCTTTTCGCTGACCCGGCTGATGCGAAGCTCGCGGCCCGCCACGCGCACCTTGTGCAAGTCCTTGAATACCTCCCTCGGCATACCTTCGGGCAAGTCGACGAAGCTGTGATCCGGGCGAATGTCCACGCGGCCGATATGTACCCCTTCGATTCCCGCCTCGTTGGCAATGGCGCCGACGATATTGCCGGGCTTGATTCCATGTTCCGACCCAACTTCGATGCGATAAGTTTCCATGGAACTCGAGGCGGATTTGCCGCGCGGCTTGCGGGCGCCTCCGGCGGGAGCCGCGTCGCGTGGCGGTGCGCGATCCGCCGCGCGCGCTCGGTCGGTCGGAGGTGCCCTCTCGGTCGGGTGCGCTCGGTCGGTCGGGTGCGCTCGGTCGGTCGGGTGCGGCCGGTCAGTCGGGTGCGGCCGGTCAGTCGAGGATGCGCGGGCGGGTGTATGGGCTTCTGCCGGCCGCTCCGCCTTGCCCGCCAACAGCAGTGGCGTTGAACCCTGCGACAGGCTCGCGAGCGCGGCGGCGATGTCAATGAGCGGCAATCCGGTCTCCGCCTCCAATTGCTCCAATATGGGCCGAAAAGCGCTGGCGCCGCCGGTGGGCAGGGTCTCGATGACCCGTTGCTTGAACTTCGCGATTCGCAGCGTATTCACCGCGTCCACGGTGGGCAGATTCATCTGTTCGATGACTTGCCGCGTGGCGCGTTCGATTGCGCGCAGCATGTTGCGTTCGCGCGGCGCGATGAACAGGATGGCCTCGCCCTTGCGGCCGGCCCGGCCCGTGCGGCCGATGCGATGTACGTAGGACTCGGTGTCGTAAGGCACGTCGTAGTTCAGGACATGGCTGATGCGCTCGACATCGAGACCGCGGGCGGCGACATCGGTGGCGACCACGATGTCGATTTGGCCTGCCTTCAGCCGGGCGACGGTTCGCTCGCGCTGTGGCTGCGGAATATCGCCGTTGAGCGGCGCCGCGGCGAAGCCGCGTGCTTCGAGTTTCTCGGCCAACTCGACCGTCGATTGCTTGGTGCGGGTGAACACCAGCATGCCGTCGAAGGTTTCGGCCTCGAGGATCCGGGTCAAGGCGTCCAGCTTATGCATGCCGCTGACCATCCAATAGCGCTGCCGGATGTTGGTTGCCGTGCTGGTCTTGCTCTTGATGGTGATTTCGGCCGGCGAGCGCAGGTGTTTGGCGGCTATGCGGCGAATCGGCGCGGGAATGGTGGCGGAGAACAGCGCCACCTGCCGCTGCGGCGGCGTCTGCTCCAGGATGCTCTCGACCGCATCGATGAACCCCATGCGCAGCATTTCGTCCGCCTCGTCCAGGACCAACAGGGTCAATCCGGAGAGCTTCAAGGTGCCGCGGTTCATGTGATCGATGACCCGGCCGGGAGTGCCGACGACCACGTGGACTCCGCGCCGCAAGGCATTGAGTTGCGGCTGATAACTCTGGCCGCCGTAAATCGGCAGCACGTGAAATCCCTTGAGGTGCGCGGCGTACTTCAAAAACGCTTCGGCGACCTGCAGAGCGAGTTCGCGCGTGGGAACCAGGACCAGGACCTGCGGCTCGTGCTTGGACAGGTCGATGCGCGTCAGCGCCGGCAGGGCAAAGGCGGCCGTCTTGCCGGTGCCGGTCTGCGCCTGCCCCAGCATATCGACTCCCGACAACAACACGGGAATGGTGGCGGCCTGTATGGGCGAGGGGGCCTCGTAGCCCACATCGGTCAACGCACGCAGCACCGGCTCCGACAGTGCAAGGTCGCGGAAGCTCGGCGTGCTGGAAACTTCGTCCGCAGGAACTGCACTCATGAGATTCGCCGTAGGGAAGGGAGCGGCAAGTCTAGCGGTTTGACGGGGTATTGCTACCATGTGTGTCATGGGACGCATATTCGAAGTCAGAAAGCACGCGATGTTTGCGCGTTGGAACCGGATGGCAAAGCAATTCACCCGGGTTGCCAAGGACATAGCTATTGCAGTGCACGCGGGGGGCCCCGACCCCGCCTCAAACCCCACTCTGCGCCGCGTGCTGCAGAATGCCCGCGCCGTGAATATGCCCAAGGACAAGACCGATGCGGCGATTCGGCGCGCATCGGGCAAGGAAGCGACCAACTACCAGGAAATCATTTATGAAGGCTACGCGCCGCATGGGGTGGCCTTGTTGGTCGAAACCGCGACCGATAATCCCACCCGCACCGTGGGCAGCGTGCGAAATATTTTCGCCAAGGGAAACGGCAACTTGGGGACCACCGGCAGCGTCAGCTTCCTGTTCAAGAAAATGGGCGTGTTTCGGCTGGATCCTGCCGTCGTCAAGGATCATGACGAGCTCGAGCTCGATCTGATCGACTACGGCCTCGAAGAGATGGGCGACAGCACCGGCGAGAAAGGCGAGCCGCAACTGGTGATTCGCGGCGCCTTCAATGATTTTGGCCGGCTGCAGGAGGCGCTCGAGAAGCGCGGCATCACGCCGCTGTCAGCCGAGCATGAGTTCATTTGCGCGGTGCCGATCGAGCTTCCCGAGAATCAGGCGGCGGAGGTCCTCGGGCTCATCGACAAACTCGAACAAGATGATGACGTGCAAAAGGTATTTCATTCCCTGGCCTGATGAAGGATTGTTCATCCTGTCATCCCCACCTTTCGGCCCGCGTTGTACTCCACGAGGTGCGCAAAACCTAAGGAGTTGAGGTCATGAGCAGGCTATATAAGAATTTGATTTCATTGGGTATTATCGCGGCCGCCCTGACCGGTTGCGTAGTCGTTCCGGCAGGCTATTACCACCGCGGATACTACG
Organism: uncultured Gammaproteobacteria bacterium; assembly: GCA_963811115.1. GTDB lineage: Bacteria > Pseudomonadota > Gammaproteobacteria > Steroidobacterales > Steroidobacteraceae > Bog-1198. The sequence continues at coordinate 258,159 of CAWEQB010000009.1, read as the reverse complement.
GCCCGCGCGTGGCTGTGGTGGCGCCGGCACCCGTGGTCGTGGTGCGGCCGTATCGCTAGCGACCATGGCTGCCCATCCGTTCCGCCTCGTCAATGTCTTCACCCATAATCGGGGTGCGTTGACCGGCAATCCGCTGTGCGTATTTGAGGACGCCGCCACATTCGACGCTCGGCTGATGCAGGCTCTGGCCCGGCAATTCAATTTATCCGAGACGACCTTCATCCTGCCCTCCGCGAACGCCGACGCGGGCGTGCGGATTTTCACCCCGACATACGAAATGCCGTTTGCCGGACATCCAACGCTGGGCACGGCGCATGTGTGCCGGGCGCTTGGACTGGGCGGAGATTCGCTGAGATTGGATATGCAGGCCGGCCTGATAAGCGTGCGCGCGCAGGGAGACCGCTGGACCTTGAGCGCGCCGACGCCGACGTCGCGGGAAGTCGACGATCCACGAGATGTGTTGGCCGCCGCATTGCGGCTGGACCGACGCGATATTGGCGAGCGGCCGCTGTGGGTCAAGGCCGGCAAGGAGCAATTGGTCGTCCCGCTCACATCGATCGAGGCCGTGCGGCGCGTATCGCCGCAACCCGAGGCCTTGCGGCAGATTCGCAGCGAGGACGGCATCAGCATGGCCTATGTGTTTGCCTTGACGGGCGCCGGCACCGCTCTGGCGCGTTTCTTCTTCCCGCAGGGCGCGGCGATTCTCGAGGACCCCGCGACCGGGTCCGCGACCGCCAACTTCGGCGGATGGTTTTTGGCGATGCAGCGGCCGCTGCCGGTGACTCTGCAGATCTCACAAGGCGAATTCGTGGGCCGCCCCTCCACCCTGCACTTACAGGTGGACGACCGGCGGAACATCTACGTGGGCGGCGATGTCCTCGAAATCGGTCGGGGTACCGTCAGTCTCGACTAGCGCCTTTGTGTCGGCTCGTGATTGATGACGGTGTGGGCCCACTGCACCACCGGCTGCAGGCGCGGCGAGACCATCACGAGCGCCCGGGCGAAATCGACCCAGCGCGCTTCGTGGTGCTCCGGCCTGCCAAGATCCGGATTGATCGGCAGCTGAACCTCCGTCCGTTTGCTGCGCGCTATGTAGTATCGGGAGATCTTGCCCTTGTTGTAGGGACCGGTCTCCATGAACTCCAGACCCCAGTCGAAGGATAGATCATCGAGCGTGGTCTCCTCCCGCACTTCGCGCAACGCGGCGTCGATCGGCTCTTCACCCGCCTCGACCAATCCTTTGGGGAAATCCCAATTGCGATACGCCCGCAGCAGCAAGTATTTCAATTTTCGCTGCACCAAGCTGACCACGACCACGCCTGAGGACAGCCGATGCGGGGGAACAGCTGCAGACATCAGACAGGCTCCCAAACTCCTACGGCGGCGGCGCCGCCGGCCGATACTACACCTACGCGGCTTCGGGCAATGGCGCGCGAATGGGGTGCTCGAAAGCGCTCAGCGATGCCTTCGCTCCCTCGCCGTCCGCGATGACAATTTGCTTGTAGGGTACTACGGTGCAATCGCCGGCGGCGAATACTCCGGGCACTGACGTTTGCCCCCGTGCGTCCACCTCGACCTCGCCGCGCGGCGACAATTTGACCACACCCTTCAACCAATGGGTATTGGGCGTCAGGCCGATTTGCACGAACACGCCGGCGAGTTCCAGGGTGTGTTGCTCGCCGCTTTGTCTGTCCCGGTAGGCGAGGCCGCTCACCCGCTCGCCGTCGCCGGTTATTTCCGTGGTCTGAGCGGCGGTGACGATGGGATCGAAGATAGCAGCCCGGTGTCAATTATAGAATTTGATAGTAACGACGATCTTGATAGACTGTATCTATGGTAAACCTCAAGGATCTCAAGTATCTGGTGGCGCTCGCCGACACGGGTCATTTCGGCAAGGCGGCGGAGCGCACTTTCGTGAGTCAACCGACGTTGTCGGCTCAGCTCAAGAAACTCGAGGAGTATCTTGGCGTCAAGCTGGTCGAACGGCGGCCGAAGAATGTGCAGCTCACCGAAGTGGGCAAGCAGGTGGTGGCGCGCGCCCGCCGCATGCTCACTGAGGGCGACGAGATTATCGCGGTCGCGCGCAATAACGCCGATCCTTTCGCCGGAAAGCTCAAAATGGCCCTGATCCCGACCATCGGACCCTATCTGCTGCCGCGGGTCATGCCCAGACTGCGCAAGGCGCTGCCGCACCTGAGTCTGATGCTGTACGAGTATCAAACCGAGTCGCTGCTGGCGCGTCTGCGCGGCGGTGAACTCGATCTGGGTGTCATGGCGCTCCCCACGTCGGAGGAGGGCATCGAGTCGCGCGTGCTCTACCAGGAGGATTTCACGGTGGCGCTGCCCAACAATCATGCGCTCGGCGCAAAATCGACCATCAAGCTGCAGGACCTGAAGGGACACACGCTGCTCCTGCTCGAAGACGGTCACTGTCTGCGCGATCAGGCGCTGGAAGTGTGCAGCCGGGTCGATGTGCGTGAGCCTGAGGATTTTCGTGCCACCAGTCTCGAAACTTTGCGTCAAATGGTGGTCGCGGGTCTTGGCATCACGTTGCTGCCCGAACTCGCGGTGGAGTCGCCCTTCGGCTCGCAGCGCGGCCTCACGGTCCGGCGATTTGCCAAGCCCGCCCCGCACCGCACGGTCGGCGCCGTATGGCGCAAGTCCAGCACGCGCATTGCGGCGATCGCCGCAGTCGGCGACGTTGTGGAACATGTCATGAGCGGCAAACCGCAGACCTGAGGACTCGAGGATGGCGCAGCGCCGGGCCGCAGCCCCGCACAAAATCGCAGCACGCCGCATCACCGCATCGCGTTCCGCCGAGAGCGCCGATTGGGCATTCCACGCTGAAGACCAGGAGGTGCTCGACGCTCTCCTGAGCGGTGATCACGTTCGGAGTCTGCGCGAGTACTTTGGAGCGCAGGCGTACGCCCGATTGTCGGCGCTCGCTGCGGCCGCTCGCCGCGCCGGCAGGCCGCGGGGAACCCGGGTGTTGATTCTGCCGGGAATCATGGGATCGAAAATAGGCGCCGGCCCCGAGGTGTTGTGGATTGATCCGCTGCAGATCTCGGCCGGCCGCCTGACTGATTTGCGATTGCCGTCCGGCAAGGCGTTGCGTGCGGCCGGCGTGCTGCTCTTTTCCTATGCCAGGTTGAAGCTCGAGTTGACCATCGGCGGCCGCGATGCGCTGTTCCACTCCTATGACTGGCGTCTCGGCATCGATGAGCTGGGCGGGCAACTCGCGCGGCGCATTGTCGCAGACAGCCGCCCGGTGATTCTGGTTGCCCATAGCATGGGCGGATTGGTAGCACGCATGGCGATGCGGATGTTGCCGAAGCGCTGGGTGCAAAGACTCATCATGTTGGGAACACCCAATGAGGGTTCGTTTGCTTCCGTGCAGGCGTTGCGCGGCACGTACCCGTTCGTGCGCAAGATGTCGCGGCTCGACCGCAAACATTCGGCCGAGCATCTGGCCGCAACGGTGTTCAACACCTTCCCCGGTTTGTATCACATGCTGCCGCGGCGCCTGCGGGGAATCAATCTGTTTGACCCGGGCGAATGGCCGGCCGGCGGTCCCACGTTGAGCGCACCAATTCTCGGGGAAGTGGCAGCCGTGCGCGCGCGGCTCGCGCCGGTGGATTCACGGATGACGCACATCGTCGGCGTCGAGCAAGAAACCGTCGTCGGCATGCGCCGCGCGGAATGCGGATTCGAGTATCTGATGTCGAGGAATGGCGACGGCACGGTGCCGAGAGCCTTTGCGGCCCTGCCGAAACTCCGCTGCCATTTCGTGCAGGAGCTGCATGGCAATCTCGCCAACAATGCGCAGGTCATCCAAGCGGTCATCGATCTGGTGCATCGCGGACGCACCCGTCGTCTGCCGACTCGTTGGCCGGTGAAGCGCGGCCCGCTCCGGCGCACCGACGACACGCAGCTGCGACGTCTGGAAAGCGGACCCAAAATCGACTGGGCAAATCTCTCCTCCGCACAGCGTGAAGCGGCCTTGGGCGAACTCGACAGCGCCCGTCTGGTAATCCGGGAATAAAGCGGCAAAACGTGACGTCCGTCTCGGCCTGCCTGGGCGTTCAGCCGGCCTATGCTGGCCATTTGCCGATCATTTCACATATTCCTCGCGCCGGACGCGTCATGATTCGAGTCTAGAGGAAAATTGAGCATGAACGCGCGCACTATTTCGCAAGGGAATCAGCAGACTACGACGGTACGTTTCGATCGCAAGTTCATCGAAGACCACCAGCTCGTTGAACGCTATCTCGAAAATAAACTACCGTTCAAAGGCGCGCGCGATCTTGAGAATTGGTGCCGTGCTCACCCCGATTACCTCAATGAACTGAAGTTGTCCGAGCGCGCCCATGCAAGCCTCAAGCTGCTCGAACACAGCGGTCAACCGCAGGACTTGGGCGAGCCGAAACCGCCTTGGTGGAAATCCATCTATGTCCCCATCGGCTTGGGCGTGATCGCCCTTGTCAGCCTGGTGGCGTTCTGGGTGATGATCGGGAAGTACGTATCGCTGCGCGGCCAACTCGAGGACACCCGAACTTTGATGAGTCAAGGCTCCTTGGTGCAGCCGGCCACCATGCGCACGATCTTCGTGACTCCCGACCACGCGGCGGGCATCGACAAGGCTCGCATTACGCTGAGCCGCAGCGCGCCCCTGTTGATGGAAGTGCACATCGATTTGAGCTACACGAAAAAGCTCATGCAATTCCGGCTGTTCGTCGACAAGAAGGATCAGGGGCGCGCGCTGGTATTGAATGATTTGCTCAAGGACTCGAACGGTGAATTGCGCATGACTGTCAATTCCACCGGTCTCTCTGCCGGCATCTATAATGTGCGCATCGAGGCGCTGCCGGATCGCGGTATCCCCATCCCCATAGGCTGGTTGCTGCTCGACGTGCATTGAACGGCGCTCACTCGTCGCGCAGGGTGTGAATCGGCGGTGTATTGACCACTCGGCGTGTCGCCAGAGTGCCGCTCACACCGACGAGAAGGGTGCCGCAGACCAACCCGACCACCCACACCCAAGGGTCGAGTGTGTACTCGAGAGAGAATAAACGGCGTGCCAATACCCAGCCCACCGCCGTTGCGCCGAAGGCCGCCAAAGTGCCCGAGAGAAAGCCCAATGCCGAGAATTCCGCTGCGACGCCCTGCAACACGGTGCCGCGGCTGGCGCCCAGGGTGCGCAGTATGGCGCTCTCATAACGCCGCTCGTCGCGCGTTGATTGCACGGCGGCCAGCAGCACGACGATTCCCGCAGCAAGGGTGAACAGAAACACGTATTGCACCGCCAGGGAGGCACGATCCATGATGTCGCGGATTTGCTTGAGTATGGCGTCGACGTCGAGTACCGATATGGTCGGAAACTTGCGCACCAGATCGGCGAGCGACGGCCGCTGCGCGGGCGTCAGAAATACGCTGGTCATGTAGGTGCCGGCCGCGCCATCCAGGAGTCCCGGCGGAAATACCAGAAAGAAGTTCGGGCGGAAGCTGTCCCAGCGAATCTTGCGGATGCTGGCCACTTCCACGGTCAACGCTTCTCCCGCAACATCGAAGCTGATCTTGTCCCCCAGTTTCAGCTGCAAGGCTTCTTGATATTCGGTCGATATGGATACCAGGGGCTTGCCTTCGTCGGCGGGCTTCCACCAGGAACCTGCGATCAACTGATTGTCTTCCATCATTCCCGCGGACCAGGTCAGGTTCTGTTCCCGTTCCAGGAATCCACGTCCGGCGTCGCCCGGAAATTTCAATGTTTCGGCAGGCTTTGCATTGATGGCGGTGATGCGCGCACGCACCATGGGGAACAACTGCGGCTGTCCGAGTCCGCGTGATTGCAAGAATTCCTGCAGAGACTGGCGCTCCTCCGGGCGGATATTGATCAGGAAGTTGTTGGGGACATCGGCCGGCAGGCTGTGCCGCCAATCGGCAAGCAGATCGCGGCGCACCACCGCCAGCAACAACAGAACCATCAGCCCCAGACCGAAGGCGACGATTTGCACGACACTGCCCCCTCCGCGCCGCGAGACATTGGCGAGCCCGTAGCGCCAGGCCACTCCCACGCCGCCGCGCAGCCGGCCCGTGAGACGCACCAGGGCATACCCGGCCACGGTGAGTACGAGGCCCACGCCCAACACGCCCGCGAGCACCGAGAACACCAGCTCCGCGTCGCGCACCAGGCTCCAAAGAATTGCGAACAAGGCCGCGAGCGCCAACAAGTAGCTCAGCCCGTAGCGCAGCGGCGGCGCGCTCACGCTCTTGCGCAGCACCCGGGCGGGCGGGGTGCTCTTCAATTGCAGCAGCGGGGGCAGGGCGAAACCTATGAGCATGGCCAGCACCGTCACCAGCGCAATGGGCAGCGGGGCGAGCGAGGCTGCCGGCAGCTCAGTGCGGATCAGGTCCCGCAACAGCCATGCGAGTCCCGATTGCGCCAGATATCCCAGCATCGCGCCGATGGCAACCGCAAACACCGCCAGGAGCGACAACTCGATGATGGAGATGGCCAGCACGAATCCTTGCGATGCACCCATGCACTTCATCAACGCCACGGTATCGATGTGCCGCGCGGCGTAGCGCCTGGCGCCCATGGCCACGGCCACAGCCGCCAGCAGGACCGAGGCGAGGCTGGCCAGATTGAGAAATCGGCTGGCACGATCAATGGCCGAATTGAGCTGGCGGCTGGATTCGTCGACCTCGCGCAAACGTTCACCAGGCGCCTTGGTCGACACGATGTACTCGCGGAATGCGTTGACCGGTTCCGCGGCCCCGGCGAACAACGCAGCGTAGGTCACGCGGCTGCCGGGCTGAATCAGCCGGGTGGAAGCGACGTCGTCATAGTTGAGCAGGGCGGCGGGTGCAAGATTCACGAAGCCCGTCCCCTGATCCGGGCGGTAGTCGAGCACCTGCGTCACCCGAAACGACGCCGTGCCGATTCTCATCTCCGCTCCCAGTTCCAATTTCAATTGCGCGATGATGCGCGCATCGACCCAGACTTCGCCGCGGCCGGGGATGCGGGTGGTGGCGCGAGCAATGCCGAACGGCGCATCTGCGATGCGCACATGGCCGCGCAGCGGGTAGTTCGCGTCAACCGCGTTGAGCGCCGCCAATTGGCTCAGCTCACCGCTGAATATTGCGGTGGGAAAATTCAGTATTTGCGCACTTTTCAGGCCTCGGGACCGGGCCTCCTCGAAGTATCGCGCCGGAATGGGATTGGGCGATTCCAAGCGCAAATCCGCGGCCAACACCTCGGCCGCCTGCGCCCGCACGCCTTGCGAGATCCGGCTCGTGAAAAAGCCGACCGCGGTCAGGGAGAGAACCGCGACGGTCAGCGCCAGCAACAGCACCGACAGTTCGCCCGATTTGAGATCGCGCCACAGATTGCGCAACGCGAAGCGCGCGATTTGCATCAGTTCACCGTGTGGCCCGCGTCGAGTTCCAGAATGCGATTGCAGCGGCCGGCGAGGGTTCGATCGTGGGTGACCAGAACCAGCGTGCTGCCCGCGCTGCGATTGAGATCGAACAGCAGGTCGGTAATGCGCTGACCCGTTGCGGTGTCCAGATTTCCCGTGGGCTCATCCGCGAACAGCACGGCCGGATGCGTGACGAAGGCCCGCGCGATCGCGACGCGCTGCTGCTCGCCGCCGGACAATTGCTTCGGATAATGCGCGATCCGCGGCGTCAACCCCACTTGCGCAAGCGCGGTGACCGCGACCTGCCGCGCATCGCGGCGGCCGCTGAGTTCAAGCGGTAGCATGACGTTTTCGACGGCGGTGAGCGACGGAATCAAATGGAACGACTGAAATACGAATCCGACATGCCGGCCGCGGATGGCGGCACGGCCATCTTCATCGAGCAACGTCAAATCGACGCCGGAGATCAGTACGCTGCCGGTGCTCGGTGAATCCAGTCCCGCGAGCAGCGCCAACAACGTGGACTTGCCCGCACCGGAGGCGCCGACGATCGCCAGGGTTTCTCCGGTTCGCACACGAAGGCTCACATCGGCGAGAATGGTCAACTGACCCTCGGGACTCGCGACGGTCTTGGATACATTTTTTGCTTCGAGAACTATTTGATCTTGCATTGAGGAGCGCCTGTGAAGCGGCTTTTCGTCCTACTCGTGTTGGCTGTTGGATCCATCTCGGCCGGGGCCGAAACACCGGTGATTCTCGTGTTCGGCGATAGCATCAGCGCCGGCTACGGGCTGTCGCGCGTAGACCGGGGCTGGGTGGCGTTGCTGCAGACGAGGCTCAAGGAACAAGAGTACGGTTACCAAGTCATCAACGCCAGTGTCAGCGGCGAGACCACCGCCGGGGGGCTCGCGCGGTTGCCGCGCGCCCTGATGCTGCATCAACCTCGGATTGTCATTTTGGAATTGGGCGGCAATGATGGATTACGCGCGCTGCCGATCGCCCAGATGCGCGCCAATCTCACGAGCATGGTTGACCTGGCCACGGCGGCCGGCGCCAGGGTGCTGCTCCTCGGGATGCGGATGCCGCCGAACTACGGTGCGGACTACACGGAACAATTTCGTCTGTGCTACAGCGATGTGGCGCGCGACAAGAAATTGCCCCTGGTGCCGTTCTTGCTGCAGGACATCGCCCTTTCCCAGGCCTTGATGCAAGCTGACGGGATTCACCCTAATGAACTCGGTCAGCCTAAACTGCTGGAAAATGTTTGGTCTTCGCTCAAGCCGTTGCTGCGCCACTAGCAGAGCTCGAGGGTAGGCGGCAGATCTTCACCGCCTACCCGGGGCTAACGTCGGTTACTCGGCCGTCAACCATTGGGCGACGCCGCCGTGACTGGAGCACGTGCCGCTATGGTGCTGCGATTTCGAGTAAGTGCCATCCTTGCACTTGGCAGTCGCGCCGGTCGGATCGGTGTTGCCGGCCGCCGCGGTGGGTGCCGTCTTCGAAGCTGTCGAGGCTTTGGCTGCGGCCGGGGTGGTCGCTGCGGCCGCCGCCGGCGCCGTCGCGGGCGCTGCTGTCGCATCCGCAACGGGCTTGCTCGTCGGCGCTTTCTGCACGCCGCCGTGGCCGCTGCAGGTCCCTTTTCCGGTGGACGTTGAGGTGGTGCCATCTTTGCAAGTGCTGGTGGCACCCGATGCCGCAGGTGCTGCCGGAGCAGCGGGGGCAGCGGGGGCAGCGGGGGCCGCCGAGGTTCCTGCCTTCTGGACGCCGCCGTGGCCGCTGCAGGTCCCTTTTCCGGTGGAGGTGGAGGTGGTGCCGTCCTTGCAGGTGGTCGGGGTCGAATCCGCCCAAGCGGACAGCGACAGCGCGAACACCATCAAGGGGGCCGCAATGAGTCCTACAAGATCAGTCTTTTTCATGAACGCTCACTCCCTGGTTTGAATCAAATTCACTGTTGAATTGTAGTCCCATTCGCGTCGGGTCGACTGTCGGACCTTGGTCCTTCGTGCGCGGCGGGCATGGGCAATATGGTCGTCACATTCATCAAAAAGGGGGTGTGCTCGCGGCTCGACGCCGCTTGATACAGCGCGCCATCGACGCTGACATGAGAATTCTCGATGACATTCCTGGGAAATTCAGCTATTCCAACCAGCTGCACGTCGTTGGCCGACATGCAAAAGTGGCTCTGGGCCGGGGCGTACACATAGGCGGTCTGATCCAGCGCCAATATCGGCACATTGTCCACCCCCTCCGGGGTCGGGTAGTCGCGAAAATGAACATGTCCGGTCAGGGTCGACTTGACCGGCTGCTGGAGCAGGCAGGGGCCGTAGCCTAAGACGCATCCCGACAAAATGAGATGCACGCCGAACAACGACCATCGCCAATTTCTCATCATCGACTCCAGGCGCGAACTCTGCAGCTAAAAATATGACCGATGCCGGGGCAGATGAGAAGTCTACTCCCGCCGGACTTGGGACATTGCTGGCATTGCACGCGAATGCTATACACCCCGGTACAAAAAACGAGGAGCACGGCGTGGATCGCAATTGGTTGCAGCAATACCCTCCCGGAGTGCCGGCGGACATCGATCCTGACCGCTACGCCTCGCTGCGCGACATCTTCGACGAGGCGTGCGCTGCCCATGGGCACTCGCCCGCCTTCAGCAACCTGGGTGCGACGCTGAGCTATGCGCAGCTCGATGAGCTCAGCCGCGCCTTTGCGGCCTGGCTGCAAAAGAAGTCCGGCCTGCAGGCTGGAGATCGCGTTGCACTCATGATGCCGAACATCCTGCAGTACCCGATCGCGATGTTTGGCGTGCTGCGCGCCGGCATGGTGGTCGTCAATACCAATCCCCTGTACACGGCCCGCGAGCTCGAGCATCAGCTGCGGGATTCCGGCGCGAAGGCCATTGTCATCGTCGAGAATTTCGTCCACGTGCTGCAAGAGGTGTTGCCCCACACGGACTTGAAAAAAGTGCTGGTGACGGGCATCGGGGATTTGCTGGGCATACCGCGCGGCTTCGTCGTGAATTTCGCGCTCAAGTACGTGCGCAAGCAGATTCCACCTTGGCGCATGCCGGGGACCATGCCGTTCAAGGGCGCTCTGGGCGGCGGTCTAGGCCTCAAGCTCGACCCGGTTCCGCTCAACGGCGAAGACGTGGCCTTTTTGCAATACACGGGCGGCACCACCGGGATCTCAAAGGCCGCGACTCTCACCCACCGCAACATGGTGGCCAATGTACTGCAAGCGTCGGCCTGGGTAACTCCTTCGCTGCGGGCGGGCGAGGCAATCGTGGTCATCACCGCGCTGCCGCTCTACCACATCTTCGCGCTCACGAGCAATTGCCTGGCCTTCCTCGCCCTGGGCGCGCGCAATGTGTTGATCACCAATCCGCGTGATTTCAAGTCTTTCGTCGCCGATCTGAGGAAGTACAGGTTCAATTTCATCAGCGGCGTCAATACGCTGTTCAACGCTCTGCTGCACACGCCGGGATTCGAGACAGTGGACTTCAGCGCGCTGCGAGTGACCTTCGCGGGAGGCATGGCGCTGCAGGGGGTGGTGGCGGCGCGGTGGAAGGAGGTGACGGGGTGCATCGTGACCCAAGGCTGGGGATTGACCGAGACGGCACCGATCGCCACGGCAAATCCGGCGGGAATCGATTTCAACGGTTCCGTCGGGCTGCCGGTCCCCTCGACCGATGTCTCCATCCGCGACGAGGCGGGCAAGGAACTACCGCCGAACGGCATCGGAGAGATCTGCGTGTTCGGGCCGCAAGTGATGCGCGGCTATTGGAATCGGCCGGATGAGACCGAACAGGTGATGTTCGGCGATTGGCTGCGGACCGGCGACATCGGCCGCATGGACGGCAAGGGCTTCGTCTACATCGAAGACCGAAAGAAGGACATGATTCTTGTATCCGGCTTCAATGTGTATCCGAATGAAGTCGAGAGCGTTGCCGCCACGCACCCGGGCGTCCTGGAAGTCGCCGCGGTCGCGCAAGCGGACGAGAATTCCGGCGAAGCGGTCGCGCTATTCGTGGTCAGAAAGGACCCCAACCTCACCGCCGAAGCGTTGATCGCGTTCTGCCGCAAGGAATTGACGGGTTACAAGATCCCGCGGCATGTGTACTTTCGCGACGAGTTGCCCAAGTCCAACGTCGGCAAGATTTTGCGCCGCGCCCTGCGCGACGAACTGCGCCAATCCGCCCCTCCCCCACCCTGATCGGACGAGGTCGCCTCGACCCCCGTTTAATTCTGGCGCGCAGCGCCTAACGAGTAACCCTGCACGGTGTCAATCAGCACCGCCACTTGATCGGGATCGACATCGGGGGTGATGCCATGACCCAGGTTGAAGACATGGCCGGCGCCCTCGCCGTAGCTTGCGAGCACCCGCAGGGTTTCCGCGCGCAGGGTATCCGGCGGCGCAAACAGAGCCGCGGGGTCCAGATTGCCCTGCAAGGCCACGCGTCCGTCGACGGCTTGCCGCGCCTGACTTAAGTCCGTGGTCCAATCGATGCCGACCGCATCGCAGCCTATCCCTGAAATCTTCTTGACCCAGGCGCCGCCTCCCTTGGTGAAGACGATGTTGGGGACCCGGCGTCCATCGGCCTTGCGCGTCAGCGCGTCGACCACCTCGGCCATGTAGCGCAAGGAGAACTCTTCGTATTGCGCCGGGGTCAGCACGCCACCCCAGGTATCGAACAACATGACGGCTTGCGCGCCCGCGGCAATCTGTGCGTTGAGATACAGAATCGTCGCCTTGGCGAGGATCTCGAGCAGGCGGTGCAGATCCCGAGGGGCCGCATATATCATGCGCTTGATGTGGCCGAAGGTCTTGCTGCCGCCCCCCTCCACCATGTACGTCGCCACCGTCCAAGGACTGCCGGCAAAGCCGATGAGCGGGACCCTGCCCGCCAGCTCGCGACGCACCAGCGCCACGGCGTCGATGACATATTTGAGTTCCTGCCCCGGATCCGGCACGTTGAGTCTGGCGATATCCGCGGCGCTGCGCACCGGCCGCTCGAACTTGGGGCCCTCCCCGGCCTCGAACTCCAATCCCAAATTCATGGCATGCGGAATGGTGAGAATGTCGGAGAACAGGATGGCGGCATCGAGTGGGAACCGATCCACGGGCTGCAGCGTGATCTCGCAGGCGATATCGGGAGTTGTGCACATGGCGAGGAAGCCGCCCGCGCGCTCGCGGGTCGCCCGGTACTCGGGCAGGTAGCGGCCCGCCTGGCGCATCAGCCAAATAGGGCGGCGCGGCGTCGGTTCGCGCAACAGGGCGCGCAGCAGCAAGTCGTTCTTCAGGGTCGTGCTCATGACGGGACGGTCAAGTGCGCTCGCCCGGATCGAACAATCGGCGATGTTCGAGAATGGCATAGCGATCAGTCATGCCCGCGATGTAGTCTGCCACCGCGCGGGCGCGTCCCGCGGGTCCCTGCACCAATTCCAGCCGCGAGCCCGTGGCCTCGTGCTCATCGGGCATGAGACCAGGGTCGTTGAAAAACGCATCGAACAGTTCGCGTATCACGCGGCGCGCCTTGGCGGTCATGCGCCGCACCTTGTAGTGCTTGTAAACGTGTTCGCGCAGGAAGGTCTTGAGGGCATGGTTGAGCTCGCGCGTGTTATCGCTGAATCCGATCAGCGGACGAGGATGCGCCCTCACTTCGGCGATGGAGCGCACCCCGGCAGCCTCGAGGCGCCCGGCCGATGAATCGATCAAATCGGTGACGAGGTGGTTGATCATACGCCGCAGAATTTCATACACCTGGCGGCGGGCTCCCTGGAGCGTCGGATACCTTGCCTGCACTTCGGCGTGATATTGCTGGAACAACGGCACTGCCAGGAGTTCGTCCACGGTGATGAGGCCGGCACGAATGCCGTCCTCGACATCGTGATTGTTGTAGGCGATCTCGTCGGCGAAGTTCGCGAGCTGCGCCTCCAGGCCGGGTTGCTGACGGTTCACGAAGCGCTCGCCCAATTCGCCGAGTTGAATTGCATTGTTGTAGGAACAATGTTTGAGAATGCCCTCGCGGCATTCGAAGCTCAAATTCAGCCCGTTGAAATCCGCGTAGTGCTCCTCCAGCTCGTCGACCACCCGCAGCGACTGCAGATTGTGTTCGAAGCCGCCGAAATCCATCATGCACTCGTTCAGCGCATCCTGGCCCGCGTGTCCGAAGGGCGTATGCCCCAGGTCATGCGCGAGGCAAATCGCTTCGGACAATACCTCGTTGAGTTCGAGCGCCCGCGCGATGGTGCGCGCGATCTGCGCCACTTCGAGCGAGTGCGTCAGCCGGGTTCGATACAAATCGCCCTCGTGATTGACGAAAACCTGGGTTTTGTAGACCAGTCTGCGGAAGGCGGTGGAATGGACGATGCGGTCGCGGTCCCGCTGGTATTCCGAGCGGTAATCAGGCTTGGGTTCCGGATAACGGCGTCCGCGCGAATGTTCATCGAGCGCGGCATACGGGGCGAGAGCACTCACCCGAAAAACTCCGCCAGGGTGGCATCGAGTGTTGATTGCGGGTAGTCGGTCGTGACGATGGCCCGGCCCAGTTTTTCGAGCAGCACCAGGCGCACCGCTCCCCCCAATACCTTCTTGTCCATTTGCATCAGTTCCTGGATCCGCGCGGCGCCGACACGAGGCGTCTCGGTCGGCAAGCCGGCCCTGCCCAAAATGTTGCGCACCCGATCGTTGATGGCACCGTCGATCAGTCCCGCTTTGTGCGAGAAATTTGCGGCGATCAGCATCCCCAGGGCCACCGCCTCGCCGTGCAAGTACACCTCATAGGCGGTGGCGGCTTCGATGGCATGACCAAAGGTGTGGCCGAAGTTCAATATGGCGCGCAGGTTCTGCTCGCGCTCATCCTTGGCGACCACCGTCGCCTTGATTTCGCAGGATCTCGCGATTGCGTAGGTCAGCGCATCGACATCTCGGGCGAGCAGCTTCGGCATGTTGTGATCCAGCCAGTCGAACAGCAGCGGATCCCATACGCAGCCGTACTTGATCACTTCGGCGAGACCCGCGCGCAGTTCACGGTCCGGCAGTGTGGCGAGCGTGTCGGTGTCCGCGATCACACCGAGCGGCTGATAGAAGACGCCGATCAAATTCTTGCCGCCCGGATGATTGACTCCGGTCTTGCCGCCCACCGACGAATCCACCTGGGCGAGCAGCGTGGTCGGCACCTGTACATAGCCGATTCCGCGTTGGTAGCAGGCCGCCGCGAAGCCCGCGATGTCGCCCACGACGCCGCCCCCCAGCGCCAGCACCGCCGCATCCCGGTTCATCCTCTTGGCCACCAATGCATCGAACACCCAACCGGCAGTTTGCAGCGTCTTGTGCTGTTCGCCGTCCGGCAGGATGCATTCGGCGACCCGCTTGGAGCCAAGACTGTCGGTCAACTTGCCCAGATACAGCCGCGCGACGGTGGTGTTGGTCACTATCAGCACGTCCCGGCCGCGAACATGGGCGTCGAGCAGCGCGCGGTTCGTCAAGAGACCCGGGCCGATCTCGATGGGATAGCGTGAATGCCCGACGTCTACCTGGAGTGTTTGCACGGTATGATTATACGAACCTTAGGGAACCTGCGCCCGCCGCAGCTCATGATGGATCTCCTCCGCCACCAGCTGCACCCTCCGTCCGTCCGTGGACACGGTCAAATCGGCAATTTCGGCATACAGAACCGCCCGCCGCTTCATCAGCTCCTGGAGCTTTTGCTCCGGGTCGGTGTCGTTCAGCAATGGCCGGTGCCGCGCATGGCGCGTGCGCTCGAGCTGCTGATCGATCGAGGTGGCAAGATAGATCACGGCGCCGCGCTCGGCGAGCACTCGGCGGTTATCGGAGTCGATCACGGCGCCGCCCCCGGTGGCCAGCACGATCGATTCAAGGCGCGTCAGGCGCTCGATGGATTCCTTCTCGCGAATTCTGAATCCGGGCTCGCCTTCCTTCTCGAATATGAACTGGATATCCACCCCGGTTCTGGCCTCGATGTCCGCATCGCTGTCATGGAACGTATAACGCAGCATGCGGGCCAGATGCCGCCCGACGGCGGTCTTGCCCGAACCCATCGGGCCGATGAGGAAGACGTTTCCCTTGCCTAGCATCGCTGCATTTTGTACGGTTTGGCGCATCGAATGCAGCGATTTGCAGGAACCGTGGACATTTAAATGAAAAAACCGCCTCAAAGGCGGTTTTTCCATTCGCTGGCGCTCAAAAGCCTGCGATCAATACAGATTCGATCCCTCGCGCAAGATCTTCGGCGTGATGAAGATCAGCAATTCCGTCTTGTTGTTGATATTCGTGGTGCTCTTGAAGAGATTGCCGACCCACGGAATATCGCCCAACCAGGGTACCTTGTTGGCCGATTTCGACTTGGTGGTGTCCAGAATGCCGCCGAGCACCACGGTCTGACCGTCGTTGACCAGCACTTGGGTGATGATTTCCCGGGTGTCGATCGAGGGAACGGTGCCGCCGGTGGCACTCGACACCTGCTGGCCGACCGAATCGTCCGCCACGTCGAGGTCCAGAATCACACGATTATCCGGCGTGATCAGCGGGGTCACCTTGAGGGACAGCACGGCGTTCTTGAATTGCGTCGTAGTGGCGCCGCTCGAAGCCGATTCCTGATAGGGAATCTCGACACCCTGCATGATGGTCGCCTGCTTCTGATTGGCGGTGATGACGCGCGGCGAGGATATGGTCTCGCTCTTGCCTTCGTTTTGAGCCGCGGTCAATTCCAAATCGACGATATAGTTGCCGCCCAACAGCGACAGGCCGATGCTGCCGTTGGTATGCGCGGCGGGCACATTGACCTGGTATCGATTGGCCAGGACCGGTGTTTGCACCGGAGTGACCACGCCGCTGGTACCCAGATTGGTGATCGCGGACTGAGTCATGGTATCGGCGCCGGCGCCGTTGCCGGTGATCGACAGCAAGCCGTTGTTGCCGCTCTTCTGGAAGTTCGTCACACCGAATCGGGCGCCCAGGTCGCGCTCGAACGTGTCGCTCACGATCACGATGCGCGCTTCGATCAATACCTGTTTGACGGGTACGTCGAGCGTTTGCACCAGGCGGCGAATGTCCGAGAGCTTGTCCGCCGTGTCCTGCACCAACAAGGTGTTGGTGCGTTCATCGATGGACAGGCTGCCGCGAGAGGACAGCATGGAGTCCTTGTTACCCGTGGGCTTGATCAGTTTGGCCAGATCCGAGACCTTCGCATAATTGACCTGCATGAATTCCGTGCGGGTCGGCGACAGATCCTGGACTTCCCTGCGTGCGGCAAGCTCGGCCTTTTCGCGCGAGGCAAGTTCCGCGGTGGGACCGATGATGATGACATTGTCCTGGCGCCGCTTATCCAGCCCCTTGGTGCGCAGCACGATGTCGAGAGCCTGGTCCCAGGGCACATTCTGCAGACGCAGCGTCAGGCTCCCGGTCACCGAATCGCTGACCACGATATTCTGGCCGCTGGTGTCGGCCAGCAACTGCAATACCGAGCGCACGTCGATGTCCTGGAAATTCAGGGTTAGGCGCTCGCCGGTGTATTCCTTCTTTTCCTCGGCGTTGGATCGCTTCAACGAGGGTTTGATTTCGACGGTGTACTGGTTGTCGGACTGATAAGCCAGCTGCTCGAAGTCTCCTTGAGCGCTGATCACCAAGCGCGAGCTGCCTTCCACGCGCAGCGCGTCGACCGTCTGAACCGGCGTGGCGAAATCCATCACGTCGTAGCGGCGCATGAGGTTCTTCGGCATCAAGGCGCCGGCAAAGTCGACGACGATTTGATTGCCTTCCTGACGTACATTGACCGGCGTGCGCGGATCCGTGAGCTGCACGATCACCCGGCCGGTGCCGTCGGCGCCGCGCCGGAAATCGATGGTGCGGATCGAGCGCTCGACCGCCGCCGTCGAAGCTTGACCGGACCCGGACCGGGGCGACGCGGCCGCTTGACTGGCAGCTGCACCCGGTTGATTGCCGAGGGTGACGATGATGTTGTTGCCGTCGACCTTGGTGGTGTACGGCATCAAGGAGTCCACGTTGACGACCAGGCGCGTACGGCCGTTGGCCTCGGCCGCGAGGACCGTGTCGACTCCGCCCGAACGCACGTCGAAACGCCGTGTCGTCAGCGCCAGAGTGGTGTTCGGCAGGTCGAACGCGATGCGCGCCGGCTTGTCGATGGTGAACGGCAGCGGTTCGGGAGCCGGGCCGCTCAGATGCAGTTTGAGCTGCACTTGCTGACCCGACAGGGTTTGAACGTCGATGGACTCGAGCTTGAGCGGGTCCTGGGCACGCGCCGTCAGACTGATTGCGCCCAATGCGAGCAGCGCCATCGCGCCTAACATCGCCGTTCTTGTCTTGAATCTAATCATGCTTTCTTCTCCCTGGGGGCCTCAGTCTGACAATGCCAATGAGGCCGGTCGCTCGATATAGCCGCCGAGACCATCCGGAATGATCTCGACCAGGCTAATTTTTCCGCCGCTAATTTCCGTCACTTTGCCGTCGTTCTGCCCGAGGTAATTGCCGGGCTGAACCTTGTGCACGAGACCGTCCTTCGATTGGACGAGTCCATAGAAGTTGCTGCCGACCTTGAAAGTGCCGACCATTTTCAGGGTGTCGAGCGAAAAACCTTCGAGGAATTCGCGGTTGCGCCGCGAACTAGGCCGCAAGTTGGCCTGACCGTTCGCCGAGCCCGCGCCTTGCGGTTGGAACGGCGAGCGCAATTTCGTGGCGCTGTACACATACGTTTCATAGGGCTTCACTTCCGGCAGCGCTTGAATGCGTCCACCGGGCTTCTTCTTGGTGTCTGCAATCCATTTCTGCAGATCGGATTGTCCGCCGGAGCAGCCGGCCAGGGTCAATCCGGCGAGAACGGCGCAAACGACGCCCGCGTTGCGTGTATTTCTCACGTCGCTCCTCCCGCCTTCTTCTTCGCCGAGTGCGCACCCTCATCCTCGATGTAGCGATAGGTCTTGGCGGTCACGTCCATGGTCAAATTATCGTAGCCGCCCTTCGCATCGACCGGCGTGATCTGGATATCGTGCAGCGTGACGATGCGGGGCAATGCCGCGATGCCGCTGACGAAACTGCCGAAGTCGTGGTACGTGCCCACCAGCTTGATCTTGATCGGCAGTTCCGCATAGAAACCGTTGCCCTTCTCGCTGCCGGGTTGAAACAGCTTTTCCTGCAGGCCGGCGGCGAGACCGGTCTGCGAAATGTCGACCAGGAGGTTCGGAACTTCGGTCTTGCCGGGCAGCTGCCGCAGCATGGCGCCGAAGCTGCGCTCCATTTCCGCGAGCTGAGCCCGGTAGGCATCGAGATTGGCTGCGCGCTGCTGCTTGCTCTCGAACTGCGCGCGCAGGTCCAGTTCGTCGGCCTCTGCTTTCAGCAGCAAGGGGCGGTCGTCGTTCCAGATGATTACGTACCAGGCAACGGCCGCGACCATCGCGAAAATCAAGGCGATGAAGAAGCCCCGCACCGGCAGCGGCCATCGCCCGACATCGCGCGGGTCGAGTGTCTTGAGTTGATCTAAGAACTTCATTTGGCCGCAACCTTCTTGACCGTTGTTTCGCCGCCGTGCTCGAGGTCCACACCCACCACATCGCTGGTCAGGGTGAAATTCGAGCCGCCCGTCGGCGAGTCCTTGGCGGACTCAACCACCTGGAGCACCGGGTTATCCATCCATACCGATGAATCGATGTTGCGCATGAAGGTGGACACGCGAGTGCTCGACTGTGCGACGCCGCGAATCTCAAGCTTGTTGCCGGTCTGCTTGATCGCCGTGAGGTACACGCCCTCCGGCACCGTTTTCACCATTTCGTCGAACAAATGCACGATCTCCGGGCGCTTGCGCTGCAATTTCTCGATGATTTCCATGCGCGCAACCAGCCGTTGCTTGCGATTCTCGAGATCCTGGATATCGGCAATCTGTGCGTCGAGCTTGACTATTTCTTTCCTCAGCAGCGCGTTCTTCTCGTTCTGGGACTCTGTCCAGCTCGAGTACAGGAGCTTGCCGCCGAGGGTGAAGATCACGGCCGCGATCACGGCACCGCCCGCGGCCACCATGAACTCGCGACGTCGGACTTTGCGTTCTTGTTCGCGCCAGGGAAGTAGATTGATACGCGGCATGGCTGCTCTTTAGTCGAAGCTTCGCAGCGCGAGGCCGCAGGCTGTGAGTAACGCTGTGGCATCCCGGCCCACGGCTTGCGCCTTGGCCTTCGATGACACCTTCATGTTTCCGAGCGGATCGCCCTTGTCCGCAGGCACGCCGACTCGGCTCGAGATGACTTCGGCGACGCCGGGTATGTTGGCGCAGCCGCCGCAAATCAGAATTTGATCGGGTTGCGAGCGGCCGCTGCCGGACGCCAGATAGAATTGCAGCGAGCGGCTGACCTGTTGGGTCATGTCGTCGATGAATGGATCGAGTACTTCGGGCTGATAGTTGCTGGGCAGTCCGCCTTCCTTCTTGGCGCGGCCCGCCTCTTCCATGGACAGTCCGTAGGTGCGCATGATCTCTTCGGTGAGCTGCTGTCCACCGAAGGCGAAGTCGCGCGTATAGATGACCCGCATGTCGCGCAGCACGCTGAAGGTGGTGCTGCTGGCGCCGAAGTCCACCACCGCAACGGTGCGGTCGAGTCCGCCGTCCGGCATTTGATGACGCATCAGCGCGCAGGCATTTTCCAAAGCGAACGCCTCGACGTCGACGAGGTGCGCCGTCAGACCCGAGGCTTGCACCGCCGCCTGGCGCTGCTCGACGTTCTCGGTGCGTGTCGCCACCAGCAACACGTCCAGCATTTCGGGATCCTTTTCCGACGGTCCCACGACTTGATAGTCGTAGCTGACCTCTTCCATCGGAAATGGAATGTACTGGTCGGCCTGCATCTCGACCTGACCTTCGAGTTCGTTGTCGCCGAGATTCTTCGGCATCTGAATTACTTTCGTGATCGCGGCATCGCCGCTGATCGCGATGGCCGCGAGACGGCTCTTGGCGCCGGAGCGTTTTACCGCGCGTCGAATCGCCTCGCCAACCGCTTCCGCGTCGACGATGGCCTTTTCGTTGATGGCGTTATGCGGGGTGGGTTCCGCCGCATACGATTCAACGCGGTACTGGCCGCCTGACATCGTGAGCTCGATGAGCTTCACCGATGAGGTGGTTATGTCAAGTCCCAGAAGCGGACGATATCTTTTGCCGAACGACCACACAGCTTTTTTCCTTTTTCACTCAGTACCTTGGAGGTCGAAACTGGTGCATGAGATTAACTATGCCAAGCAAACTTAGCAAGAAACTGTTAAATAGAACGTGAAGCTACTCACGGTAATGACCGCCGAACAGCAACGGCTGCGAAAAGTGGGATCTACGGCAAATCCGCAGCATCGAGGAAGGCGTCGAGTCATCCGTTCAGACCTCTCCGCCCAGAGTCACTAGGCGATTAGTTAAGCTTGGTCTGGCAACCCCGCTGTCCTCAGGCGGAACCCTTGGACCGGTGGCTTTGCGTCCTCATCTTTCGATGAGTATGCCCATGTAACCGGCGGTAATATGCATCTGCAATATCGCCGGTGCAATAAGTTAGAACGGTTTTCTGTGGCCAAACGTTACCCAGTTCTCATATCGCGCATTTGTGTCCTCGTGGTTAGCGCAATAGCGTTAATTGCGTTCGCAAACGTCTGTGCTTATGTCTATTTGAAGCCCGCACTGCCGGACGTTGACAGCCTGCGGGACGTGCAATTGCAGGTTCCTTTACGGGTCTATACCCGCGACGGGAAGTTGATTGCCGCGATCGGCGAGCAGCGGAGGATCCCGGTGCGCTACGACCAGCTCCCCAAACGGCTCATTCAAGCCTTCTTGGCCACCGAGGACGATCGCTTTTTTCGACACCATGGTGTTGATTGGCAAGGGATTTTGCGCGCTGCCGTGGCCAATCTCAGAGCCGGCGGCATTCGTCAGGGGGCGAGCACCATCACCATGCAGGTTGCCCGCGACATGTTTCTTACGCCGCGGCGCGACATGAAACGCAAGATGAGTGAAATCTACATTTCGCTGCTGATGGAGGCCGAATTCACCAAGGAAGAAATCTTCTCCCTGTATGTCAACAAAATCTTCCTAGGGCAGCGTGCTTACGGAGTCGGCGCAGCGGCTGAAGTGTACTTCGGCAAGACGTTGGACCAGTTGACCGTGGCCGAGATGGCCACCCTGGCGGGAATTCCCACCGCCCCCTCCGTCGTTAATCCCGTCGCCAGCGCGGAGGCGGCCAAGGCGCGCCGCGCGCATGTGCTCGGCCGCATGCTGGAGCTCAACTACATCACCCAGGCCGAATACGATGAGGCCAAGTCGAGCCCCATGGAGTCCAGGCTGCACGGTTCTTCGGTCGAGGCGGAAGCGCCTTATGTAGCCGAAATGGTGCGCAATGAAATGCAGGCCAAGTACGGCGATGCCGTGTACACGGCCGGCTACAAGGTGTTCACTACCGTGGATTCGCGCCTGCAGGTGGCGGCCACCGTGGCGTTGCGCACCGGCCTTTTGGAATACGATCGCCGCCACGGCTACCGCGGCGCGACCGCCAAGCTCGATCTTTCGAAACTCACTTCGCATGCGGATCTAGACGGCCAGCTCGAGGAATTTCCGGTGATAGGCGGCCTGCGGCCCGCGATCGTGGAGAAAGTCGAGGCCAAGAGCGCCAAGATTTACGTCAAGGACATCGGCGAAGCGACCCTGCCCTGGGAGAAACTGTCTTGGGCGAGGCGTGAATTGCCCGACGAAAAAGTCGATCGAGCGCCGACCCAAGCGTCGGAGATTTTGACCCGGGGCGATGTGATTTACACGGTGGGCCGGTCGGCCGACTCCCTGCTTTTCGTGCAGATACCGGAGGCCCAAAGCGCACTCGTGTCGGTGGATCCGCGCGACGGCGCAGTAGTCGCCCTGGTCGGCGGCTTCGACTACTTCCAAAGCAAATTCAATCGCGTCACTCAAGCCCGGCGGCAACCCGGCTCGGGGTTCAAACCCTTCGTCTACGCCGCCGCCTTCGACAAGGGCTATACGCCGGCGAGCGTCATCTTGGATGCGCCGGTGGTCATCGACGAGACGGACACCGAGCAGGCCTGGCGGCCCAAGGAGATGGAGGGAAGTTTCGCCGGCCCGATGCGCTTGCGCGAAGCGATGGTGCATTCCCGAAACTTGGTTTCGGTGCGCCTGATGCGGGCCATCGGCGGGGACTACACCTGGAACTACGTGACTCGCTTCGGCTTCGACAAGTCGCAATTGCCCAATGACCTGACCCTCGCGCTGGGCACGGCCGAACTGAGCCCGCTGCAAGTGGCCATCGGTTATTCGACCTTTGCCAATGGCGGCTTCAAGGTTGCCGCATACACCATCGATCGGATCGAGGACGCGAGCGGCAAGGTACTGCAGCAAGCACACCCCGCCCTGGCCTGCGCCGAGTGTGACCGCGCCAAGGATCCGTCCGCAGCAAATGGCTCCCCAACACCGGCCGGCGCACACTCTTCGCAGCTCGACGAAGCTGTTCACGATGGCAAGACCCTGATTCCGGCCAAGAATCTGGCACCGCAAATCATCCGGCCCCAAATCGCCTATCTGCTGGCCGACATGATGAAGGACGTGATCCGGCGCGGCACCGGCGTGCGCGCCCGCTCGCTCAATCGCGAGGATATTGCCGGCAAGACCGGCACCACCAATGACGCCCACGACACGTGGTTCAACGGGTTCAACGGCGATTTGATGACGACCGTGTGGCTGGGCTTCGATCAAGAGCGCTCTCTCGGCGAGGGCGAGCAAGGCGGCCGGACTGCCATACCGGCGTGGACCTACTTCATGCACGAGGCGCTGGCCGGGACGGCCAGGCGCGGAGTACCCGTACCCGACGGCATCGTCGCCGCGCGCATATCGCCCGAAACCGGCTTGCTGGCAAGCTCGGACAATCCCAACGGCATCATGGAAAAATTCATCGAGGGCAATCTGCCCAAGTCCGAAGTCTACGAAGGGCCGAATAATTCCAACCCGAACGACGGCGATAAACCGCTATTCTAGAGACCATGCCTAAGAAGTTTTCGCAGCGTGCCGAGGATCTACGCAACGCTCTTGCTCAGGAGGCGGCGCGAATCATGGCCGAACACGGCATCGGGGATTTTCTTCAGGCGAAGCGCAAGGCGGCGGATCGCCTGGGCGTGAACGACGTTGCTGTGTTGCCGAAAAACATCGAAATCGAAGCCGCACTGCGCGCGCATCAGCGCTTGTTCGGACGCGATTCGCACGACCATACGCTGAAAGAACAGCGCCGTATCGCCTTGGATACCATGCGGATGCTCGACGAGTTTCAGCCTCGCTTGGTCGGGTCGGTGCTCACCGGCACCGCCACCAACTACAGCGACATCAATTTGCATCTGTTCGCGGACCGATCGGAGTCGGTCGCCATTCGTCTGCTCGAAATCGGCGTGCCGCACGAATTCTATGAACGCCGCGTCAAGATGGATGCAGAACGCAGCATCAACTATCCTGCCCTACGTTTCGAGGCCAATGGCCGAACCGTCGATGCCACCGTATTCCCCATCGATGGAATACGCCAGTCGCCATACTCCCCTGTCGACGGCAGGCCGATGAAGCGCGCGGACGCCCGCGAAGTATCGGAGTTGGTTGGCGCCGACTGACCGTCGTTCCAGGCCGAGCCCGTTCCTTGCCGATCCTTTGGCGACGCCGTGCGCCCCTTTGTCTTTATTGATAGTTAGTATTCTTGAACGTCCGTTAACAGAAGTATTAAGCTCAGGGTAAGGGCTGGCGTCGTTGCGTAACGGATGACCAACAAAACCAAAGCTCTGGTTGGTCCCGGATGTGGGGAAAAGGCAACATATGAAGGGGTGCGCAATGGGGATTACGATCAAACGCTGCTTGTGGACGCTCGCATTGACCGGGCCGCTGGCCTGGCCGGCCATTGGCACGGCCGCCGGCGCAGCCGCGGACACCGAGACTGCCTCGAGCGGCGCCCTCGAAGAGGTCGTGGTCACCGCGACCCGCCGCAGTGAAAAATTGCAGGACGTTCCGATCAGCGTCACCGCATTCAGCCAGGAAAAACTCGACTCCCAGGGGCTGCGCAGCATCGACGACCTGACGCGATTGAGCCCCGGGGTCACGTTCCAGCGCAACGGCAACGGCTCCTCGGCCAATTACAACGACGAGAATTCGAATATCAACATCCGCGGCGTCGACTCCCAGGCGGGCACCTCGACCACCGGGATTTACATCGACGATACGCCGGTGCAAAGCCGGCATATCGGGTTCGGCGCGGTCAACGTATTTCCCGCGCTCTTCGACCTCGACCGGGTCGAAGTCCTGCGCGGCCCGCAAGGTACTTTGTTCGGCGCGGGGGCCGAAGGCGGCGTGGTGCGATTCATCACCCCGCAGCCGGACGTGAACAAGGAATCCGGTTACTTGCGCACCGAGCTCGCCTCGACCAAGGGCGGCGATGCCAGCTACGAGATGGGCGCAGCAGCCGGCGGCCCGATCATCAACGACGTGCTCGGTTTTCGCGTCAGCGCGTCCTACCGCCGCGACGGCGGTTGGGTGGATCGCGCCGGATACACCTTGTCGCCGCCGACGGATCCGGCGGCGTTTGCCTTACAGCTTCCGAGCTCCCTCGGCCGTGTGGAACAACGGGATGCGAATTGGCAGGAAACCATGACCTTCAGGGTGGCATTGAAGTGGACCGTAAACGACGCGGTATCGGTCACCCCGTCGTTCTACTACCAGCAGCTGCAGATCAATGACACCGCGTCCTATTGGACGGCCCTCTCCACCCCCAGTTCGGACGCGTATTACAATGGCAACCAGCTCACCAATCCGAGCCGTGATCCCTTCTCGCTCTCGGCGATCAAAGTGGATTGGAATCTGGGCTTTGCGCAATTGGTGTCGAACACCTCGTACTTCCGGCGCAGTCAGCATTCGACATCGGACTACTCCCAGTACTTGCGCGCCACGTACGCGACCTTCGGCTTACTGCCTACCATCTATCCCTCGGCGGGCGATGCGGGCTATGCAACTTTCGAGGACGATCAGGAAAATTTCTACCAGGAATTTCGTCTGACATCCTCCGACCCGTCCGCGAGATTCGTGTGGAACGCCGGCTTGTTCTATTCGCACCTGAACGAGAACATACCGGAGAGCATTTACGACCAAACCTTGCAAGGCCAGATCCTGAACTACACCGGGGGCACCGTCGATATTTGCGCGCCGCCACTCGATTGTCCGAACGGGCAGATTTTCTACGGCCCGGTGGACCGCGTCGTCGACAAGCAAATCGCGCTGTTCGGCGAAGGGACCTTCAAGTTCACCGATACTCTCAAGGCCACGATTGGGTTGCGCGTCTCCAAGGTCGATTTTACCGGAACGACGTACGCCGGCGGTTCATTCCTGGGAGCGCCGAATTCTGGAACGGAAGGCAGTGCCTCGGAGAAGCCGGTCACGCCCAAAGGGGTCTTATCGTGGCAGCCGAACCACGAGAATCTCTTCTACGTGAGCGCCTCCAAAGGCTACCGGGTCGGCGGCGTCAACGTCGGTGTCGGAACTATTTGCGGCGGCGACCTGGAAACGTTGGGACTTCCGGTCAGCGCCGACGGCTTGCGCCACGTGCCGAACCAGTTCTCCTCGGACAGTCTCTGGAGCTACGAAATCGGGGGCAAGAACACCTTCCTCGACCACCGGCTGCAAGTGGACACGAGCCTGTTCGTGATCAATTGGAAGAACATTCAGCAGAATGTGTACTTGCCGAGCTGCGGCGAGCAATTCACCGCGAATCTGGGTCAGGTGCAAAGCCGCGGCGGCGATATCGACGTGCAATACCGCCCCATCGAGACGCTGATTCTGGGACTCACCGTGGCGTACACGGATGCTCGCTTCACCAAGAGCTCCTGTGCCGGTGCGCTGACGTACGATCCGAGCGCGGTGCGGCCCGACGGCACTCTCGGTGCCTGCACAGGCGTGGTCAACGGGACGCCTGAGCTCGTGCCGCAGATCGTCAGCGAAGGCAACCGTCTGGTCGGTGCGCCGTGGACCATCATGGCGTCGGCCGAAAAAACATTCGGCGAGTGGGGCGGACACCTGCCGTATGCGCGGGTCGACTATCAATTCACCAATGCGCAGACCGCGCTGCTGCCGGGTCAATCCGACCGCAACGCGCTCTATGACACGACCATCCCGGGATTGCCAATGACGAAGAATCTACAGCTGCGGGCGGGCTTCCGCTGGAGCGGCTATGACGTATCGCTCTTCGCCGATAACGTGCTTGACCAGCACCCGCTCATGTTCAAATCGCGCGATATCGCGTACGACCCCGTGGACCAACTGTATTTCGGGCGCGGCGTTCGGCCGCGAACGGTCGGAGTGACCGCCACGTACCGATACTGATCGACTGAAGTTGCCCATAGCCCTTTGAACTCAACCCCTTCGCCGGCGAGTCTCGTCAATCGAGGCTCGTCGGCAGGGGCGCGCCGGCGGGGAAGCGCCGGCGATTGCGTTGACCCTCGGTGCTCAGCGATATGTGAACCCAATGTTGCGACGCCGCGGAGACCACCCGGGAAGGGTTGTGCATATAACGCCGTGACGTTTTGACGTCACGCCGACGGCGTCAAGACGCCAAAACGTCACGAGATTTTATGCGCAACAGACCCCGCCCGGGGTATAGGGTCCCGCCACCCGGCGCCCCCGCGGTCATCGCTGATGGCGCTGCAGGGTGCGGAGGCTCACTTCGCCGTCTTTTCCTGCCAGACCGCCATCATGTTCGGGGAACCCTGTGCCCGCACCCCGTTGTCGGTGAGGATGTCGTCGGTGGCGGCCAACATCGCGGTGCGTGAGAACACCAGCGCCTCGTTGCCCTTTTGGTCGAATTCTATGGTGACGTAGGGATCCTTCAGGTCGCGCAGCAGTGCGACAAGGTGCTTGAGGCTGCGAATGTGCGTCCCATTGACGGAGTGCACCACCGATCCCGCGGGGTTCGAGTAGCCGTTGGACAGCTTGTGCGGAAAGAACGGCGAGGAAATGACCACGAGTTCTTCGGTATCGGCATCGGGAAGGTCGAAGGCCCGGGTGATCAGCGGGCTTTTCACGGCGCCCAGGATGCGCAGCAGTCCGGCGTTGTTTTCGAAGCTGGATACCAATTGCCAGGTTGCGGTCGAGAACACCAGCGGGCCATAGATGAAGTAGGACGGGTAGCCGCCGCGCAAATCGGTGACCAGGGTCGGGTGTTCCGCCGACACGGGTAATTGTATCTGCATCGGCTTGCCGGCCCTGACGATGCTCATCGGTACCTTGCCGTTGTTCGCCGATCGCTGAATCATGTAGGCGAAACTGACCCGCAGATCCTTGTCCAGCTTGATCATCCCTTGATTGTCGATCGGCGTATCGCCGATGCGCGTCAAGACATCCCATTCCTTCAGCGGATAGTCGGCGTCGGTCTTGTACGGCCGGTGAACGATCATGCCTTCGACGGACTTGTCGAGCTTCAGGAACTCGCGCAGCGCCGGATTTTCGAGGGTCTGCAGTTCATCGTACATGGCGGGTTTGCCGTCGTAACGGCCGTCGGCAATATCCTTCAGGAACAAATCGACTTCTTCGTTGGGAATGATGTAGCCGATGTTCTGGGTATCGCCGCCCAATTTGCTGAATGCCAACCCGATCATCTTGTCGCCGGCGATCGCGGGGCCGCCGCTGTTGCCGGGATTGATGGCGGCATCCACTTGGATGCGAAGCCCAGACACGGGATAGTTATAGGCGACGAATTCGATGCGCGAGACGATTCCCTTGGTGATGGACAGGGAATTGCCGCCGGTCGGGAAGCCATAGGCCAGTACCGCATCCTTGATCTGCGGCAGCTTGCTCGCGCGCGCTACCGGCGGATGCGTATCGAAGAACGACGCGTCGTCGAGTTGCAGGACGGCCAGGTCGATGCCCGGTGCAACGGCCACCACCGTTGCGGGTACCTTGTCGCCCGCCGCATTGGCTTGAATTTGAACCTGGCTGGCGTAGAGAACCACGTGCGCATTGGTGAGAATGCGCTTGCCTTCGATCACCACCCCCGAAGCACTCACCTCGCTCGGCGCTTGTTTGCTCCAGGGCTTGAAAGGATCCGGGTAGCGCATGGTCGCGAAGACCTTGACCACCGAGTTTTCGATGACCGATGTCCGGTCCGCCTCCGCGGCCCGAGCCCCGGCACTGGATGCCCCCGCCACAAAACCGCAGATCAGGCAAATGCAGAGCAATGCGAGCCGATTGAAAGATGTCATGGGTGCCGTTCGAGTCCTATTTGCCGTCCACAGAGAAGGCGAGCAGAGCATTGCCGGAATTCACATAGACGACGCCGTTCACGATCGTCGCCCCACCATGATCCAAAGGACCGCCGCTCGCCTTGACGCCGTTCTTGGTTTGATAATCCTTGGCTGTGTCGAAGTCCCACAATATCTTGCCGTTGATGGTCGAGTAGGCCCGCAAATGGCCGTCCAGGGAACCGGAGAACGCGCTGCCCGGCATGACGGTGACCGCCTGTGCTTGGCCGTGTGCACAACTATGATCGACCCAGGTGCAGGTCGGTTGGGGCGACGGCGTGTGCCAACGCACGCTGCCGGTTTTCAAGTCGAGTGCCGTGAGACTCCCTGAGGGGATCGCGGACTGCGCCAGCAGACCGGAAGTGGCGACATACAGATTGCGGTAATCCGCGGCGCTGCCCCACCCAACTCCGCCCGAGTCGGCGATCTTGGTCTGCCACAAGGTATCGCCGCCGCGATCGGGATCAAGGCCGTAGACCATGCCGGACTTTTGTCCGGCCAATAAGACCTGATTGCCGGTCGCCAGTGTCCGCAATACGGGGGAACTCGAAAAGCCGCTGCCGAACGTTCCAGCGTCCGGGCGACTCAATTGCTTGACCCAGCGCAGCTTGCCGTCTTCGAGTGCGAATGCGGCGATGGCATCGGTCAGCGACTGCTCGATGCCGGTCGCCGAACTTCCGGTGGCGACGTAGAGCACATTGCGCTGGACGTCGACGGTCGGCGAAGAGGAGATTGCCGCGCCCGCCGGGCCGAATTCCTGAATACCGGCGGAGTTCTTGCGGGTCGGAACAGGCTCTTCGAGCACGGTGTAGCTCTTCCACACCATCCTGCCGCCGGCAATCTCGAGAGCGGCCACACTGCCGCGAAAGGTGCAGCAGCTATAGCCCGGATTGGCGGCCGCGACGTCCTCCGTCGAGGACACGGTCACGTACAACCGGTCCTTGTACAACGTCGGGGCGCCCATGATGCGCGCCATCGGATGATTGTCCACTTGGGTCTTCCACAGGAGCGTTCCCTTCTGTGCATCGAGCGCATACACCGTGCCGGTATCGTCGCCGAAGAACGCGGCGCTGGGTGCCTTGATGACATCGAGGTGCGCCAGGGTGCGCTTCAATCGCTTCGGCAGCGCGGCCACTTTGGCGCGTGCCAATTCGCCGATGGTGATGGCGGTTCTGCTGCCTGCCGCAGCGTCATAGGTCCAATAGGTGCAGCCGGTTATCGCATCGAGCGAGTAGATGCGTCCCGAGGAACCGGTGACGAACACGCGTCCGTCCGCCACGGTGGGCTGGCCGAACTCGCTGCCGTTCGGATAGCCGAACGCCCACTTCAGCGCGAGCCTCGCCACGTCGGTGGCGCGAATCGCGGGCTCCGGCTGGTATCGCGTATTGTCGGGACCGCGTCCCCAGCCGTTCCATTGCGCACTGCCGAGGGCGACCGGTCCCGCCGCATTGGGGCAGGCCTCCCCCCGCGCCACATTTGCGGCGCCGCAGAGCAGCAGCGCCAGTGCGCCTAAGGTAGCGTGGGCTCGCAGCGCCATGATTCAGCGCTTATCTAACGGCTGGTAGTCTCGCTGGGTAGGACCCGTGTAGAGCTGGCGCGGCCGGCCGATTCTCATGTGCGGGTCGGACACCATCTCCTGCCATTGCGCCACCCAGCCGGCGGTGCGCGCGATCGCAAACAGCACGGTAAACATGGAGCGCGGGATTCCAAGAGCGCTGTAGATGATGCCGGAGTAGAAGTCCACGTTCGGATATAACTTGCGCGACACGAAGTATTCGTCCTTGAGCGCGATTTCCTCCAATTTAAGCGACAGTTCGAACAAGGGATTGTGGGTTTTGCCGAGCTTCTCGAGAACTCTGTAGCACATTTCTCGGATGATCTTGGCGCGCGGATCGAAGTTCTTGTACACGCGGTGCCCAAAACCCATCAAGCGCACGTGATCGCTCTTGTCCTTGACGCGGGTGAGGAATTTATCGATGTTGGCGACCGAGCCGATGCCGTCCAACATATCGAGTACTGCCTCATTGGCCCCGCCGTGTGCGGGCCCCCACAAAGCGGACACGCCGGCGGAAATGGCGGCATAGGGATTCGCGCCGGTGCTGCCCGCCAGGCGCACCGTCGAGGTGCTGGCATTTTGCTCGTGATCCGCATGCAGAATGAAAAGCAAGTCGAGCGCCTCCGCCGCGACCGGATCGATGGCGTACGGCTCGCACGGCACGGCGAAAAACATGTTCAACATGTTCGCGCAATAGCGCAGATCGTTCCGCGGGTAGACGAACGGCTGGCCGAGTGTGTGCTTGTAGGCTGCGGCCGCGATGGTCGGCAGTTTCGCGATGATCCGATGCGAGAATATCTCGCGGTGCCGCGGATCTTCGATGTCGGTGGTATCGTGATAGAACGCGGCCATGGAGGCCACCACCGCGGATACCATGGCCATGGGGTGCGCGTTGTGATGAAACCCCTGGAAAAACCGCAGCAACTGCTCGTTCACCATGGTGTGCCGGGTGATCGAATTCTGAAAGGCGCACAACTCCGCCTTGGTCGGCAAACTGCCGTTGATCAACAGATTCGCCACTTCGAGATAACTCGATTTCTCGGCGAGTTGCTCCACCGGATAGCCGCGATACAGCAACATGCCTGCGTCGCCGTCGATATAGGTGATCTTGCTTTCGGTGCTTGCCGTGGCCATGAAGCCCGGGTCGAAGGTGAATATCCCTTGTTCCTTGGTCAGGCTTGAAATATCGAGCGCCTCGGGGCCGATCGTTCCCGAGATGGCGTTCAGTTGACTCGTCTTGCCGGTCGCGAGATTCTTGAGTTCGTATTTCGTGCTCATGCGCCTTTCCGACGCGGATGCCATTGGGTTCGATCAGGACTTCGCAGCCTTGCACGGCCGTACATCGGAATCAAGGGAGCGCATCTGATGCGCGCACGATCCGCGTCTGCGCGGACAGTTGCGGCATCCGCGCGCGCAAGACAGCTTAGGAATGAACCGGCGAGGCTAGGCTTTCGCCGCCGTCGCATATTTCTTGCGGAACTTATCGACGCGGCCGCCGGTGTCCACAATTTTCTGCTTGCCGGTATAGAACGGGTGGCAATTGGAGCACACTTCGACCTGTAAATCCTGGCCGATGGTCGAGCGAGTCTCGAACTGATTGCCGCAGGTACAGGTGACCGCGATGACTTTGTATTCGGGATGAATGCCGGCTTTCATGGGAGATCCTCGATGTGGTCAGTAGCGGCAGAATCGATGAGCTTGCAACAGCGCATCGCCACGCCTCCAATCCCGCGGCCGTTAAGCAGCGCGAAAGCGCCAACACCTAAAGCCGGGCCGACGCATGTCTATGCGTTGGGTGCGTCCTATCACAAGATCTTTGACATAAAGGTTTGTCTGCCAGTCACTTGCGCATTTGTCCACAATATCTGTGGATAAGTCTGTGGATGGCGGACCAGTCGGCTAATCGGGCGGGCGAAATTCGAGTAATTGTTAACTTGGTCAAAAAATAGACAAGTGGTTTTATGTATTATATTTCAATAGATTACGAGTATGCATCTGACCTACTGCAGTGCAATGTGCTGTAGGTACCCCTTTGTGCGAGTCCTAGACCCCGGTGTGCATAAGCCTAGGCGAGAAAACTTGCCTGCAGATCATTTAGGAATCGCCGGCCCAGTTCCGTCGGACACCAGCCGTCCTCGTCCGCTCTCCAATAGTCCCCGCGCCTCGCGCCTCGGCCAGTTTGGCCTCCAGCGGCTCTATTTCAAGACCTGTTCGCTGCCGATAATCGCGCACGGTGAAGCCCTCATTGAGGCGCAGCGCATTCAGCATGAATTCGAACGGCAAGTCTGCCGCCGCAATGAACGCGCTGCTCGCCGATGCGGCCCCCCGGCCCGCCGGCGCCTCCCTGCGTGCGCATCTGCTCCTGATATTCGCGGGGCTGCTTGGGCTTGGTCGTGCGCAAAATGCGCTTGCGGCAGCGCAAGACTGAGCTTGCCGTGGGCGCCGGCGCCGATCCCCAAATAGTCGCCGAACCGCCAATAATTCAGGTTGTGCCGGCAACGTTTGCCCAGCACGCGCATACGCCGACACTTCGTATTGCACATAACCCGGCGCGGCGAGCAGTCTCTGTCACTCGGTTTGCATCTGCCAAGCCGCATCCTCATCGGGCAACGGCGGCGGCCGCGCGTGAAACACCGTGCCAGGTTCGAGCGTAAGCTGGTAATAGGAGATATGCGCGGCCCCGAGCGCGCAGGCGATTCGCACATCCTCGAGCGCCTCCTCGAGCGTCTGCTCGCGGCAGCGCGTACATCAAATCGAGATTGAAATTGTCCAGCTTCGCCGCGCGCGAGTTCCGCGACCGCGCGATGGGTATCGTCCGCCGAGTGAATGCGGCCCAGGCGTTCCAGCGCGCGCCGGCCGAAAGTCTGCGCGCCGAGTGACACCCGGTTGATGCCGGCCTCGCGGTATCCGGCGAAGCGGCCGCGCTCGATGGTCCCCGGGTTGGCCTCCAGAGTGATCTCCACGTCGTCGGCGAACGGCGCGCGCTGCCGCAGCGCGCCCGAGCAGCCGGCGAACTCCTCCGGCTGGAACAGGCTGGGAGTGCCGCCGCCGAAGAACACCGTATCGATCCGTCGGTCCCGTGCACGCGGCAGTTCCGCATCGAAGTCGCCGATCAGCGCGTCGATGTAGCCACCATCGGGCGCCGCCGACTTCAATTGATGGGAATTGAAATCGCAGTACGGACATTTGCGCACGCACCAGGGCATGTGCACGTACAAAGCGAGCGGCGGTGGGTTCATTGCCGCACCGGGACCGTTCTGGCCGGCGCCGGCTTCCGCGCCGTCAACTGGGCGCGCAGCGCGCGCATGGCAGTGCCGCGATGGCTGAGCCGATTCTTGTCGGCAGGATCGAGTTGCGCCGCGGTCAGCCCAAGCTCCGGCAAGCCAGAAATACGGATCGTAGCCGAAGCCGCCGGCGCCGCGCGGCGCCTCGATGATCAGTCCCTCCACACGCCCTCGGCGATCAGCGGCGCCGGATCCTCGGCGCCGCGCACGAACACCAAGGCGCATCGATAGCGCGCTCGGCGCTGCTCACGGGGAATGCCCTCGAGGCGCCCGATGAGTTTTGCGTTGTTGGCGGCGTCGTCGGCGTTCGTCCCGGCGTAGCGCGCCGATAAAATCCCCGGGGCGCCGCCGAGAGCGTCGACTTCGAGTCCGGAATCGTCCGCGATGGCCGCAACATTGCCCGCGGCCGCCGCGGCATGCCGCGCCTTCAGCAGCGCGTTCTCGAGAAAAGTCGCGCCGGACTCCTCAGGCGAGCGACGCCCAGTTCGCCGAGCCCTCGCAAATCGAAGGGCAGGTCCGCGAGCAAGGCCCGGAACTCGCGCAGCTTGCCCGGGTTATTGGTGGCGACAATGAGCTGTCTCACGCGGCACGGGCGAGTGAGCTGCGCGGCATGCAGGCGCGTGATGCCGGAAGCCGCAAGATCGAGCAATTGATCGAGCTCGTGGCGGCGAAATGCATGGCCCTCGGCGGTGCCCTGCACCTCGACGAAGGCGCCGCCGCTGTTCATGACCACGTTCATGTCGGTCTCCGCATTCGAGTCCTCGGCGTAGTCCAGATCGAGCACCGGCGTGCCGCGGTAGATGCCCACGGACACGGCGGCCACCTGGCCGTGCAGCGGGTTGGCGCTGATGGCTCGCCGCTTGAGCAGCGTGTCGACGGCATCCGCCAGCGCCACGAAGCCGCCGGTGATGGCCGCCGTGCGAGTACCGCCGTCCGCCTGCAGCACGTCGCAGTCGATGGTCACCGTGCGCTCGCCCAGGCCCTTGAGGTCGACCACCGCCCGCAGCGCGCGGCCGATCAGGCGCTGAATCTCCTGGGTGCGGCCCGATTGCTTGCCGCGCGCCGCCTCGCGCGCCGAGCGCGTGTGCGTGGCGCGCGGCAGCATGCCGTACTCCGCGGTCACCCAGCCCTGAGCCTGGCCGCGCAGGAAAGGGGGCACGCTGTCCTCGATGCTGGCGGTGCACAGCACCCGCGTCGCGCCGAACCCCACCAGCACCGAGCCTTCCGCATGCTTGGTGTAGCCGCGCTCGAAACTCAAGGCGCGCAATTCGTCGGCCGCGCGGCCGCTCGGCCGGATGCTCATGCCGCCCGCCAGCGCAGCGCGGCGGCGCTGGTGTTGTCGCTGTAGGGCGCGGACGCCTCCACCGCCTGGGTACCGAGATCGGTCAGCGGCTTCGCGCAGGGGCTTGCCGGCGGTCTGCGCGAAACGCACGAAATCCTGATCCCGCAGGTTGGCCCACAAACCGTCCGTGCACAGCAGCAGCACGTCGCCCGATTTGAGCTTGCGCCGCGTCGATATGCTCATCTCCGGCAAAGCCGCATCGCCGCCCAGACAGCACTCGACGTAATTGCGCATCGGATGTCCGTGCACCTCGGCCTCGGTGATCAGTCCTTCGCGCAGCAGCACTTCGACGTGGCTGTGATCGCGGGTGCGCTCCAGCACCTGCGCCTGGCGCAGTTGATAGACGCGGCTGTCGCCGACGTGCGCCCAATAGGCCGCGGAGTCCTGCACCAGGCAGAGCGCGCAGGTCGCGCGCGGCCGCGCCTCGACGCTCAAGCCCTGCGCCGAGTTTCACCACTTCTTCGTGCGCGCGGCCCAAGCGACAGATGCAGGAATCCCAGCGGATCGAAAATCGGATGCGGCGTCTGCCAGAACGCCTCGAGCAGCGTCGCGAGCGCGGTCTCGGCGGCGCGCGCGCCCTCCGCATGGCCGCCCATGCCGTCGATCACCACCAGCAGCACGGCGTTGTCGGCGGCCGCGACCGCGACCCGGTCCTGATTTTCTTCGCGGTGGCCGATGAGGCTGACGTCCGCGGTCTCGATCTGCAATGACAGCTCCTAGGCTTCTGATAAACTGAACGCGAGGATTATGGCCGATTTTAGCGCAGACCCCTATGATTCGTAGCATGACCGGCTTTGCGCGACGCGAGCGCCAGTTCCCCTGGGGCTTGCTGGCCTGGGAATTGAAGACGGTCAATCACCGTTTTCTGGAAATCGGCTGCCGGCTGCCCGAAGAATTTCGGGCCGGCGAAGCGGAATTCCGCCAGAGCGTAGCGGCCGCGGTGCGCCGCGGCAAAGTCGAGTGTTCGCTGCATTTTCGCCCCGCGGTGGTCGCGGGCGCGCTCGAGGTCGACGCCGAGCTGCTCACGTCGCTCGACCCGAGCGCGCGCAGGCGATCGCCGCCGCAGGCGGGGCCCGCGGCGCGCATCGATGCCCTGGATTTGCTGCGCTGGCCGGGCGTGATCCGCGACGCGACCCGCGACCCCGCGCCGATGCTCGCCGCCGCCCACGCGCTGCTCGCCGAGGCGCTGGCGGAGCTCGCGCGCTTTCGCGACAGCGAGGGCGGCCGCCTGCGCGACGCCCTGGAGCAGCGTTGCGCCGGACTGATCGAATTCGCAGCACGCGTCACGGACCGGCTGCCGGAGGTGCGCGCGCGCATGCGCACCGAAACTGCTCGAACGCATCGCGCAGCTGGTCAGCGACGTCGACCACGAACGGCTGGAACAGGAACTGGCGATTCTGGCGCAGCGGCTGGACGTCGACGAGGAGATCGATCGCCTGCGCGGCCACGTCGCCGAAGTGCGCAAGACCTTCGACGGGCAGGAGCCCGCCGGCCGGCGTCTGGACTTCCTGATGCAGGAATTGAATCGCGAAGCCAACACGCTGTCGTCGAAGTCTCAGGACATCGAAACCACCCGCGCGGCGGTCGATATGAAGGTGCTGATCGAGCAGATGCGCGAGCAAGTGCAGAACGTCGAGTAGCGATCGATGGGACGCGGTCGACTTTATGTGGTTTCCGCACCTTCCGGTGCGGGCAAGACGAGTCTGGTGAAGGCGCTGATGGAGCGCGAGCCGCGCATCCGCTTTTCCGTGTCCTACACCACGCGCGCCGCCGCGGCCCAAGGAGATTCCCGGGCGCGATTATCACTTCGTTACGGCGGAACGCTTTGCCGAGATGGCCGCGCGCGAGGAATTTCTCGAGCATGCGAAGGTCTTCGACAACTGCTACGGCACCGCGCGTGCGACGCCGTCGAGGAAGCGCTCGCGAACGGCGAGCAGCTGTTGCTGGAAATCGATTGGCAGGGCGCGAGACAGGTGCGCGCCCGGCTGCCGGAGGCGCGCAGCATTTTCATTCTCCCGCCGTCGCGCAGCGCGCTCGAGCAGCGGCTCAAGGACCGCAGCACCGATTCGGAGGCGGTGATACGGCGCCGGCTGCAGGATGCCGCCGAGGATATTCGGCATTGGGCCGAGTTCGATTTCGTGGTGGTCAACGATCGCTTCGAGCAGGCGCTCGCCGACTTGCAGGCCATCGTCGAGGACCGCGGCCGCTCATTGATCGCGCAAAGGCCGGAAGTTGCGCGTTTGTCCGCGGAATTGCTCGCAAATGGCGCTGCGGGGAAGCCCTGAACAGCGGCCGGAATTAGGCCGATCCAGCGGGTTTTCTGCTATTCTTACAATCCCTTTAACGGAACCTTAGAGTATGGCGCGTATCACTGTCGAAGACTGCCTGCAAAACGAACCCAACCTATTCAACCTGGTGCTGTTGGCCGCGAAGCGCGCCCGGCGGCTGGCTAACGGTGCGGAAGCCACCGTGGAATGGGAAAACGACAAACCGACGGTGGTGGCGCTGCGCGAGATTGCCGCCGGAAATATCACGCTCGAGATGTTGGAAGAGCCCGAAGAGCCGGTTCAGCCGCCCGTGAGCGAGTTGGACATGCCGTCGGATTTCCGTGCCCCGCAACTCGGCCTAGGGGACTAGCTAAGACCGGCCCTCCCTAAGAGCGACGATGGACTATGCGTCTTCCATACTCGGTTTTCTACCCGGTGGAAGACGATCCACCGGGATCAGCCAGCTCTTAGATAAGCTCGAAGCCTACCTGTCTCCCGCTCAAGTCGAGCGGGTGCGCGAAGCCTATGAATTCGGTGCGGAAAAGCACCGCGGACAGAAGCGCGTCTCGGGCGAGCCCTACATCACCCACCCGGTGGCGGTCGCCGACATTCTCGCCGACCTGCGGCTGGACGCCGACACGCTGGTCGCGGCCATTCTGCACGACGTCATCGAAGACACCCCGACCGCCAAGGCTGAGATCGCGTCGATCTTCGGTCAAGTCGTGGCGGAGCTGGTCGACGGCGTCAGCAAACTGGACCAGATTCAGTTCAAGAATCGCCAGGAGGCGCAGGCCGAAAGTTTCCGCAAGATGCTGCTGGCGATGGTGCGCGATATCCGCGTCATCATGGTCAAGCTCGCCGACCGCATGCACAACATGCGCACGCTCGGAGTGATGCCGCCGGTCAAGCGGCGCCGCAGCGCGCGCGAGACCCTGGAGATCTACGCGCCGATCGCCGAGCGGCTTGGACTGTATGCAGTCAAGCTCGAGCTCGAGGACTTGGGCTTCAGGGCGCTGTATCCCTATCGTTACAAGGTCCTCGAACGGGAATTGAAGCGGGCGCGCGGCAATCAAAAGGAATTCATCGGCAAGATCGCCGAGACCTTCAAAGCCACCCTGAAAAAGGCCGACATCGCCGCAGCGGTGGAGGGCCGGGAGAAGCATTTGTACAGCATCTACAAGAAGATGCAGAACAAGAAAATCTCCCTCAACGAAATGGTCGACGTCTACGGTTTCCGCATCATCGTCGACAGCGCAGACACCTGCTACCGGACCTTGGGATTGGTGCACAGCGTCTACAAGCCCATGCCGGGGCGCTTCAAGGATTACATCGCCATACCGCGCGTCAACGGCTACCAGTCGCTGCACACCACCTTGTTCGGACCGAACGGCGTACCCATCGAAGTTCAGATCCGCTCCGAACAGATGCATCGGGTGGCGGAATCCGGAATTGCCGCCCACTGGAAGTACAAATCCGGCGGCGATAGTTTCGGCGGAATCGAGCACGATCGGGCGCGCGAGTGGCTGGCGAGCCTGGTGCAGATCCAGGAAGGCGGCAGCTCCGAGGAATTCCTCGAGAGCGTCAAGGTCGACCTGTTCCCCGACAAGGTCTACGTGTTCACGCCGAAGGGTAAAATTCTGCGTTTGCCGAGCGGCGCCACCGCGGTGGATTTCGCCTACGCCATCCACACCGACGTCGGCAATCGCTGCGTGGCCGCCAAGGTCGACCGGCGCCTGGTGCCGCTGCGCACGCCCCTGCGCAACGGACAAACCGTGGAGATCATCACGGCCAAGGGCGCGACCCCGAATCCCTCCTGGTCGAGCTTCTTGGTCACCGCCAAGGCGCGCGCCGCGATCAGGGCGTATCTCAAGAACCTCAAGCGCGGCGAGGCGCTGGAACTCGGGCGGCGGCTGCTCGGCCTCGCGCTCGAGGAATTTTCGATCAACCTGAAGAAAATTCCCGCGTCGGAAATCGACGCGGTGGTCAAGGAATTCAACTTGAAGGACGCGGCCGAACTGTACGAGAAGATCGGCCTGGGCGAGCGCCTCGCGCCGCTGGTCGCTCGGCGCCTGCAACCGGCGCGCGACGGCAGCGAGCACATCAGCGTAAACAGCGGACCACTCATGATCGCAGGCACCGAAGGCTTGCTGGTCACCTACGCGCGCTGCTGCTTTCCCATTCCGAACGATCCCATCATGGCGTATTTGAGCGCCGGCCGCGGCGTGATGATTCACCGTCAGAATTGCGGTAACCTCGCCGAGTACCGCAAACAACCGGAGAAGTGGCTGTCGGTGGCATGGGAGGCGACCGAAGGCCGCATGTTCAGTTGCGAGATCCAATTGGAAATCAACAACCGGGTGGGCGTGCTGGCGGCGGTCGCTTCCAGCATCGCGGGAACGGAAACCAATATCGATCAGGTGTCGTTGGAAGAACGCGACGTGAGCAGCTCGTCCCTCAAATTTCAGCTCCAGGTGCGCGATCGCCGGCATCTGGCGCGGGTCATCAAGACCATCCGGCGCATGCCGGACGTGCAGCGCGTATTCCGCACCGTGGCGTAATTCGGCAAACACCATCAAGGCTACCGTGAGCAAACAAATCATTTCGACGGCCAATGCGCCCGCCGCCATCGGCGTTTATTCGCAGGCCGTGCGCGTCGGCAACACCATCTGGGTGTCGGGTCAGATTCCGCTGGATCCAGCGACCAAGGAAATGGTCGCCGGCGATGTGGAGGCGCAGGTGCGGCGGGTGTTCGAGAATTTGCAGGCCATTGTCCTCGCGGCCGGAGCGAGCTTCGATGATGTCGTCAAGGTCACGGTCTTCCTGACCGATCTCTCGCACTTCGGTTTGTCAACAAGGTCATGGCCGAGTACTTTCGCGAGCCCTATCCCGCGCGCGCCGCCGTCGGCGTGGCCGCGCTGCCGCGCGGCGCCCAGGTCGAAGTGGAGTGCATCGTCGCCCTGTGATCGAGCGCGCCGCGACCAACCCTAAGCCGGTCACGGCGCTGCGCGGCGTCGGCGAATCGCTCGCGTCGCGGCTGCGCGCCTTGGGCGTGGAGACCACCGAGGATCTGCTGTTCCTGCTGCCGCAGCGTTACGAGGACCGCACGCGCGATCGTCCCGCTGGGAGAGTTGCGCCCGGGACAGCGGGCGGCGGTCGAGGGCGAGGTGCAATTGACCGAGGTCGTGTTTCGCGGCCGGCGACAGATGCTGTGCAGGATCGCGGATGGTTCCGGCTTTCTCACTCTGCGGTTCTTTCATTTCACCGCGCAGCAACAGAACGGGTTGGCGCGCGGCTGCGCGCATCCGCTGCTTCGGCGAGGCGCGCCGCGGACCCATGGGCCTGGAAATCGTGCATCCCGAATATCGGCGCGATCGATCCGCAGGGCGCCGCCGCTCCCGAAGATCACCTCACGCCCATCTATCCCTTGACCGAGGGCGTGACCCAGGGACGCTTGCGCCTGCTCGTCGGCATGGCGCTCGATCAGACCGCCGCGGGCGACATCGAGGACTGGCTGCCGGCCACCGTCCTGGCCGATTCCCGGCTGCCATCCCTGCGCGAGGCCCTGCTGTACGTGCATCGCCCGCCGG
Source organism: uncultured Gammaproteobacteria bacterium (assembly GCA_963811115.1). GTDB lineage: Bacteria > Pseudomonadota > Gammaproteobacteria > Steroidobacterales > Steroidobacteraceae > Bog-1198. The sequence goes on along the minus strand of CAWEQB010000009.1, from coordinate 217,397 downwards.
CGGATGCACCCGTGGATTTATTGCTGTGCGGCCGCCACCCGGCGCAGCGGCGGCTGGCCTTCGAAGAGTTGCTCGCGCATCAACTGTCGCTCAAGTTGCTGCGGCAGCGTATTCAGAGCGATCCCGGCTGGCCCCTTGCTGCGAACAGCGCACTGAAGGCGGGCCTGTTGGCGGCGTTGCCGTTTCGATTGACCAAGGCCCAGCAGCGCGCGCTGCTCGAGATCGAACGCGATCTGGGCCTGAGCAAGCCCATGCTGCGACTCGTCCAGGGAGACGTGGGGTGCGGCAAGACGCTGGTTGCCGCGCTGGCTGCGACCCAGGCAGTTCAAGCAGGACGGCAAGCGGTGCTGATGGCGCCCACCGAATTGCTGGCCGACCAACACGCACAGAACTTCCGCCGCTGGTTCGAACCCCTCGGCGTGGCGGTGGCATTGCTGACCGGCCGGCAGAGCGGCAGGACGCGCAGCGCCGCCCTCGAAGGCATTCGCGAGGGACATGCTTCCATTGTCGTCGGCACGCATGCGTTGTTCCAGGAGAGCGTCGAATTCTCCTCGCTCGCGCTGGTCATCGTCGACGAACAGCATCGCTTCGGCGTGCATCAGCGGCTGAGCCTGCGCGAGAAGGGCGCCCTCGGGGGCCATCAGCCGCATCAGTTGATCATGACCGCCACGCCCATTCCGCGCACCCTGGCCATGACCGCCTACGCCGACCTCGATGTCTCGGTCATCGATGAGCTGCCGCCGGGGCGGACCCCCGTGAAAACCGTGGTCCTTGCCGATGTGCGCCGCGACGAAGTGGTGCAGCGTATTCGCACCGCCTGCCTCGAAGGGCGCCAGGCGTACTGGGTGTGCCCGCTGATCGACGAATCCGAAGAAATGCCCTATCAAGCCGCGGAGGAAACGGCCGCCGCGCTGGCCGCCGCCCTGCCGGAACTGCAGGTCGGGCTTGTTCACGGCCGGATGCCGTCGCGCGCGAAAGAGGGCACGATGCGGCGTTTCAAGGAGGGAAAGATTCAGCTGTTGGTGGCGACCACGGTGATCGAAGTCGGCGTCGATGTCCCGAACGCCACGCTCATGGTCATCGAGAATGCCGAGCGCCTCGGACTGGCGCAGCTGCACCAACTGCGCGGCCGGGTGGGCCGCGGCCAGCATGCAAGTTCCTGCCTGCTGCTGTACCGGGCGCCGCTCTCGCCGCTGGCGCGGCGAGCGCCTCGCGGTGATGCGCGATACCAACGACGGCTTCGAGGTGGCGCGCCGCGACTTGGAACTGCGCGGTCCGGGAGAATTGCTGGGCACGCGCCAAACCGGCCTCGCCCAGATGCGCGTGGCCGATTTGCTGCGCGATGCCGATTTGCTGCCCCGGGTGCAGATCGCCGCGGAGTCGCTGCTGCGCGATTGGCCGCTGCATGTGGCGCCGCTGATCCGCCGTTGGGTGGGTCATGCAGAGCAATACGGCCGCGTCGGGTAGAATGACGCATGAGCGGAAAAACTGACCTTGTCGAAACGGTTCAATGGCTCCCGGCGGAACGCTTGGGACAATTGAACGTGGATTCCCGGGTGCGGCCCTGGTTGATCGGCAAAGGGCTGCTGACTCTGCGCATCAAGGCCGTATGTCACGAGCGCTTTGCGCTGCGGCTGGTGGATCAGTGGACGGGATTGCTGAGCGCCGCGCACCGCTCGGCGCTGCCCTCGACGGACAACGCAGGCCTGTTCAGGGACGTTGAAATGTTCTGCGGCCATCTGGTGTGGGTATTTGCGCAGACCGTCATACCGGATTCGACTCTGTGCGCACACCCCTGGCTCGCCGAATTGGGCGATGCCTCGTTGGGCGAGACCTTGAGCGACTTGTCAGACGTCATCCGCAGCGCTTACGAGTACGCCTGGCTGCCGGTGACGGAAGCCGTGACGGCACGTGCGCTGCGCGAGGCGGAAATAAAACCTGCGGGCCTGTGGGCGCGGCGCTCGCGAGTGACCCTGCGCGGTTCACCTTTGCTGATGCAAGAACTTTTCCTGCCAGCCATGGGCCGCGTCTAGGGCCCTCGAGAATGGCACTGCCTCGCTCCGGCGACGAGTTGATCCAGCGCATCGCCGAACGCTGGCGATGGATGGCGTATAGGGTGCGCTTTCATCCATGGACCACGCATGAGCTGCCGCGAATCCAAAGCGGCTTGTTGGACTACGCACGCCTCATGCGCCTCGACCGTCCGATCGGTATCTGGCTGCTGCTCTGGCCGACGTTGTGGGCGCTGTGGATCAGCGGCCGCGGCCGGCCGAATCCGCGCATATTCACCATCTTCGTGGTCGGCACCGTGCTCATGCGTTCCGCCGGCTGCGCCATCAACGACTATGCGGATCGCAGCTTCGACCCGCACGTGGCGCGCACCAGCGATCGGCCCGTGGCGGCCGGGCGAATATCGACGTTGGAGGCGCTGGTGCTGTTTGCGGTGCTCTCGATGACAGCGTTGCTGCTGGCGCTGCAGCTCAACCGCTCGACACTGCTGCTGGCAGTGATCGGCGGATTTCTCGCCATCAGCTACCCCTTCGTCAAGCGCTTCCTGTCGGTTCCGCAGATGTACCTGGGAGTGACTTTCGGCTGGGGAATTCCGATGGCATTCGATGCGCAGCTCGAGACCGTGCCGCGAGTCGCGTGGCTGCTGCTGCTGGCGAACGTACTCTGGGTCACGGTCTACGACACCATGTACGCCATGGTGGATCGCGATGACGATATCAAGATCGGCGTGAAGTCGACGGCGATACTGTTCGGTGACTCGGATCGGCACATCATTGCCGCGCTCCAGGTCATGACGCTGCTCTCTCTATATCTCGTCGGCGGCATGCTCCACATGACCTATTGGTACTACCTGGGACTCCTCGCCGGTGCGATTTTCTTCATTTACCAGTTATGGCTGATCCGCGCGCGCGACCGCCAGTCCTGTTTCCGCGCCTTCCTCAACAATAATTATTTTGGGATGGCAGTTTTCTTGGGGATACTCCTGGCGTATGTATTTGCCGGCCGGTAGTCGGGGAGGCCCGGCCTCGTCAACCCTGCAGGACCCACTTGGTTGACTAAGGACGCGAGCCCCCGAATACTGGCGGCCTGCGACGCCGGCATACGCTGATTCGAGGGGTTTTCGTGACTGTACGCAACGATTGGACACTCGCGGAAGTTCAAGCACTTTTTGCCTTGCCGTTCATGGACTTGGTATTCCGGGCGCAAACGGTTCACCGGCATTACCAGGCACCGAATACGGTGCAGATCAGCACTCTGCTCAGCATCAAGACGGGGGCCTGCCCGGAGGATTGCGCTTATTGCCCGCAGAGCGTGCGCTTCGATACGGGTTTGGAAGCGCAGGATCTCCTCGAGCTCGAAGAAGTCGCAGCGCGGGCCCGCACCGCCAAGGAATCGGGCGCCACACGTTTCTGCATGGGCGCGGCCTATCGGTCGCCCAAGCCCAAAGACCTGCGCAAGGTGCTCGCCATGATTCGGGAAGTGAAATCCCTGGGGATGGAAACCTGCGCGACCTTGGGCATGCTGACGCCGGAGCAGGCGCAGGAACTCAAGGCGGCGGGCCTCGACTACTACAATCACAATCTCGATACCTCGCCGCACTACTATGAAAAGATCATCAGCACCCGCACCTATCAAGATCGGCTCGACACGCTGCAGGCGGTGCGCGATGCGGGAATGAATGTTTGCTGCGGCGGAATCGTCGGCATGGGTGAGGAAGCCCAGGACCGGGCAGAGCTCTTGCACATACTGGCGACCCTGCCCGCGCACCCGCAGAGCGTGCCCATCAATCAGTTGGTGCGGGTCCCCGGGCACGCCGCTGGCTGACACCGCGGCGCTGGATCCCTTTGATTTCGTCCGCACCATTGCCGTGGCGCGCATCCTGATGCCGCGCTGTCACGTGCGCCTGTCGGCGGGCCGCAGCGACATGAGCGATGAACTGCAGGCGCTATGTTTCCTGGCGGGTGCCAATTCAATTTTTTACGGCGAGAAGCTTCTCACCACCGGCAATCCGGATACCGAACACGATCAAAATCTGTTTCGTCGCCTGAAAATCAGCGCTGAACCTTCGGAAGGCGCGGAAGCGGAGGGCGGCCGACCGGCGGCAATAGCGGCAACGGTGTGAACGCGCCGGATCAACCACGATCGGAGGATATTGCAGCGTACGCGCTCGATACCCCCCGGATAAGGCGCTCTTTCGACCGTGCCGCAGCGACCTTCGATGCCGCCGCCGTTCTGCATGCCGAGGTGCGCGCCAATCTCCTGGCACGTCTCGATTTGATGAACCTGGCGCCGCGCGTCGTGATGGACGCCGGGGCGGGTACCGGCCACGCCTCCCGCGCACTCAAGCGCCGCTACCCCAAAGCGCTGGTGATTGCCCTGGATTCCTCGCGGTGCATGCTGCAAGCGGCCGGTCGCCGGCAGCTCTGGCTGCGGCGCTTTGCCCGGCTCCAGGCGGATGCCGAGCAGGTGCCGCTCGCGGATGGCAGCGTCGATTTGATCGTGAGCAATCTCATGTTGCAGTGGTGCAATCCGGACGCCGTATTTGCGGAATTTCGCCGAGTGCTCGCGCCGCAGGGATTGCTCTGCTTCACCACCTTAGGGCCGGACACGCTGCGCGAGCTACGCAGCGCCTGGCGGCAGGTGGATTCGCACACTCACGTGAATCAATTCACCGATATGCATGACGTCGGCGATGCTCTGATCCGGGCCGGTTTCACCTCGCCGGTGCTCGACGTGGAGCGCTACACCCTGACCTACGTTGACGTGCGGCGGGTTGCGGCCGATCTCAAAGCCACCGGCGCTCGCAATGCGACCGCAGGCAGAGGCCGCGGCCTCACCGGCCGGCGACGCTTCGCCGAACTGCAATCAGCATATGAGACCTTTCGCGAAGATGGTCGGTTGCCCGCCACCTATGAAGTGGTTTTCGGCCATGCCTGGGCGCCGACAACAGCGGCGCGGCGCGGCGCAGACGACGCGTCGACGGTTTCGCTCGAAGAAATCAAGCGGCAGCTGCGGGCACGGCGCCGCCCGTGACGCACTCGCTGTTCGTTACCGGCACCGATACCGGAGTTGGAAAAACCCGTGTTGCGGCCGCCTTGTGCCGCGCCCTGGCCGGGCGCGGCATGCGCGTGGCCGCGATGAAGCCGGTGGCCTCGGGATGTACGTCGACGCCCGAGGGCCTGCGCAATGACGATGCGCTCGCCTTGTTGGCGGCCATGAACGTGCGCGCCGGCTATTCGGAGGTGAACCCTTTCGCCTTTGCGCCGCCCATCGCGCCGCATATCGCGGCCGAGGAAGCGGGGATCGAGATCGACTTCGACGTGTTGGACCGCGCGCATGAGCGGCTGCGGTTGCGCGCCCAAGTCCTGATCGTCGAGGGTGCCGGCGGATGGCTCGCGCCTCTCGATGCCGGCCGCAGCTTCGCGGACCTGGCGGCGCGCTGGCAAATGGACGTGATCCTGGTCGTCGGCATGCGCCTGGGCTGCTTGAATCACGCGCTCCTGACCGTGGAATCCATCGAACGGCGCGGCCTGTGCTTGCGCGGCTGGGTCGCCAATTTCATCGACCCGCTGTTCGAACGCGGGCCTGAAAACGTTTCGAGCCTGCGGCGGCGGATTTCGGCACCCTGCCTCGGCATTCTTCCTTTCCAGCCGCGACCCGACCTTGCAACCCTGGCGCAGGCCCTTGCGATCGATGCATTGGTGGCTTCAGCTGAGTTATCCTAGCGACCATGGAGCAGCGCATCGAGCTGAAGCCGAATTGTTCGCTGAAGCCCGCGGGCGCCCTGCTGTTCTTCGTTGCTACCTGTCTGTTTTCCTTGGGTTTTGCACTGTTTTTCGTGTTCCAGGGTTTTTGGCCGGTGCTGCCGTTTTGGGCGCTCGAAATGCTCGCACTAGGGCTTGCCCTGAATGCCAGCATGCGCAGCGGAAAATACTCGCAAACAGTTCTCATTACGGAGTCGCAAATCAGCCTGGTGACCCGCTCGCGGCGGGGTGCGCAAAAACAGGAGTTTGCGCGGCATTGGGCGAAGGTTAGACTTCGCAGTCCGCCGAGGCGCCATGGCCAGAGCAGACTGACCATCGAGAGCCGCGGACGGGCGTGCGAGGTGGGCAGCTTCCTCACCGAGGAAGATCGTTGTCGCCTGGCGGAGCGTTTACGTTACTTGGTGGGCGGCATGAACGAGTCGCCGCCGCTTGAAATCGCGAACATAGGGGATCGGAGATAGATGAGAGTTACCAGAGGCGATCACGACAGCACTTCTCGGCCAAGCGCCATTGCCTGGACCGGGGCGCTTTGCCTGGCCGCCTTGGGGCTTGGACCCCTCGCCGAGGCCAACACCTCGAACGGCTACAACCTGCCTCCGGGCGTCACTTCCCTGAGCAAGCAGATCTACACCTTGCACATGGAAGTCTTCTGGATCTGCGTCGCCATCGCCGTGGTGGTGTTCGGGGTGATGATCTATGCGCTGGTGAAGTTTCGCCATTCGCAGGGCGCCGTGCCCGACACCACGTTGGTGCATAGCACCAAGGTGGAAATCATTTGGACAATCATTCCGGTGCTCATTCTCGTGGCGATGGCGGTTCCGGCTGCAAAAGTGATTCTCTTCATGGAGGACACGCGCAACACCGAGCTATCGATCCGGGTCACCGGCTATCAGTGGAAGTGGCAGTACCAGTACATGAACGCGGGCGAGGGCGTCAATTTCTTCTCGACCCTGGCGCGGGATTCGAATTTCGCGCGCGAGCTGCATTCGGGGATCGATCCGAAGACCGTGCCCAATTATCTCCTGGAAGTGGACAAGCCCATGGTCATCCCGAGCGGCACCAAGGTGCGCTTGCTGCTCACCTCCCAGGATGTGATCCACGCCTGGTGGGTGCCCGATTTCGGCGCCAAGCGTTCGGCCATACCGGGATTCGTCAATGAATTGTGGTTCACGGTCGATCCCGGCAAGGAAGGAATTTATCGCGGGCAGTGCGCCGCGCTCTGCGGCCGCGACCATGGCTTCATGCCCATCGTCGTGGATGTGCGCACTCCCGACGATTTCAAGAAATGGGTGGAGGAACAGAAGGCGGCGGTGAAGCAGGCGGCGGCGCCGGGCGTCCAGCCGCACGACACACCGCCGGCCACCGCGCAAGTATTGCCGACGGCATCGAAATAGCACCGCACATACAGAGAGAGCTTTAGCACCATGGCCCAGCCCCACGCGAGCGACACCGCTCACCACGACGACCACCACGATCAGCCGGCGACGGGCATCAAGCGATGGCTGTTCGCGACCAATCACAAAGATATCGGCACCATGTATCTGGTGTTCAGCCTGATCATGTTTTTCATCGGCGGCGCCATGGCGATGGTCATTCGCGCCGAGTTGTTCCAGCCCGGCTTGCAGCTCGTCGATCCGGCGATCTTCAACCAAATGACCACCAATCATGCCCTGATCATGATATTCGGCGCGGTCATGCCGGCCTTCGTCGGTCTCGCCAATTGGATGATCCCCATGCAGATCGGCGCGCCCGACATGGCCTTGCCGCGCATGAACAACTTCAGCTTCTGGATTCTGCCCTTCGCGTTCACGCTGCTCTTGTCCACGGCGCTCGTGCCGGGCGGCATGGCGGCCGGCGGTTGGACCCTGTATCCGCCCCTGTCCTTGCAGACCGGCGACAGCTTCCCCATGCTGATCTTTGCGATTCACATGATGGGAGCCTCCTCCATCATGGGCGCGATCAACGTGATCGTGACCATCATGAACATGCGCGCTCCCGGCATGAATCTGCTGAAAATGCCCCTGTTCGCGTGGTCCTGGCTGATCACCGCGTACCTCCTGATCGCCGTGATGCCGGTGCTGGCGGGCGCCGTGACCATGCTGCTGACCGATCATTTTTTCAAGACCAGCTTCTTCAATGCGGCGGGCGGCGGCGATCCCGTGATGTTCGAACACATCTTCTGGTTCTTCGGACACCCGGAGGTGTACATCATGGTGCTGCCGGCCTTCGGCATCATTTCGGAGATCTTGCCGACCTTCTCCCGCAAGCCGCTGTTCGGCGCGACTTCGATGATTTACGCCATCGCGTCCATCGCGTTCTTGTCGTTCATCGTCTGGGGCCACCACATGTTCGTGGACGGCATGCCCGTCGCTGCGCAATTGTTCTACATGATGGCGACCATGCTGATCGCGGTGCCGACCGGCGTGAAGGTGTTCAACTGGACCGCGACCATGTGGCGTGGCTCACTGTCCTTCGAGCCGCCCATGCTGTTCGCAATCGCGTTCCTGTTCCTGTTCTCCATCGGCGGCTTTTCCGGCTTGATGCTCGCCATCGTGCCGGCGGACTTCCAATACAACCAGACTTACTTCGTGGTCGCGCACTTTCACTATGTGCTGGTGCCGGGCGCCATTTTCGGCATCATGGCAGGGGTGTATTACTGGCTGCCCAAGTGGACCGGCCACATGTACAACATGACCCTGGCCAAGTGGCATTTCTGGTTGTCCGCCATTTTCGTCAATGTCTTGTTCTTCCCGCAGCATTTCCTGGGTCTTGCCGGCATGCCGCGGCGCATTCCCGACTACGCCGTGCAGTTCACCGACTGGAACATGGTGTCGTCGATCGGTGGGTTTGCATTCGGGCTGTCCCAGATCCTGTTCCCCGTGATCATCATCCAATGCATACGCGGCGGCAAGAAAGCGACTGCTCTGGTTTGGGAAGGCACGCATCCCACGGGCCTCGAATGGACCTTGCCCTCGCCGCCGCCCTATCACAGCTTCACGACCGCGCCTGAAGTCCCATGAACGCGGACTCGACGCAGATCAGAGACGCCTCGATGAAGCGCCGTGTCCGCAACGGCGCCCTGGGCCTGGCGGTATTGGCCCTGGCATTTTATTTTGGCTTCATCGCGTTGCTGATATTGCACAGTCATCACTGATGGACCCCATCGATCCAAAAAAGCGCGCCAACCGAAAACTCGTCAAGGCATTGCTGATCATGACCGCTGGCAGCTTCGCCTTCGGCTGGGCTCTGGTGCCTTTGTATGATGTCTTGTGCAAAGCCGCCGGCATTGGCAATGCCGAGGCCAAAGCCGGCAAGGCGGTGGTTCAAGAAGCGGTCGATCCGAATCGAGAAGTGACCATCGAATTCATGGCGGAACCGGCGTCGGTGGGCAGCTTCGATGTCCAGCCGAAGGTTGCTTCGATGCGGATTCATCCCGGAAAACTCTATGACGCCCTCTTCTACGCAAAGAATTTGACCAATGTGGCGTCGGTAGCGCAGGCCGTCCCCAGCATCTCACCCACCGGGACGGCAAAGTACTTCCATAAGACCGAATGCTTCTGTTTCAGTCCGCAAAAATTTGCGCCGGGAGAAGCGCGGGAATTGCCGGTGCGCTTCATCGTCGATCCCGGCTTGCCGGGAACGGTGGACAAGCTCACCTTGGCCTACACCATCTACGATACGACGCAATCGGCAACACGGCCCTGACCAAACGTTTTAGACTACTGTTTTCATTCACCGTTTAGAGATTCTCAAATCATGGCGCAAGCGCACGCGGATGCTGAAAAATACTATATCCCTCACGGCAGCCCCTGGCCCATTTTTGGGTCCGTAACTCTCTTCACCGTGATGTCGGGCGCGATCGCCACGCTCAACGGTTGGCTGCCGGCGTTTGCGCTGCTGCCTGGCTTCGTCATGCTGGCTCTGCTGTTCATATTCTGGTTCCACACCGTCATCGGCGAGAACCAGAAAGGCATGTACAACATGGCCGTGGACCGCTCGTTCCGGATGGGAATGATGTGGTTCATTTTCTCCGAGGTGATGTTCTTCGGCGCCTTCTTCGGGGCGCTCTTCTATGCCCGCAATTTCGCGGTTCCCTGGCTTTCGGGCGACGGCGTGAAGATCTTTACCAAGCTCTTATTGTGGAACGACTACGGCGGGGTTTGGCCGACCAACGGGCCGGCCGCCATCGGTCCGCGCGCCAACGGCACGTTTGAAACCATCCCGGCCCTGGGGCTGCCGGCGCTGAACACCGCCATCCTGCTCAGCAGCAGCGTCACGGTCACCATTGCGCATCACGCCTTGATCACCGGACATCGGACGCGCCTGAAAATATTCCTGGCCGCGACTTTTCTGTTGGGCTTCACCTTCGTCGGCCTGCAGGCGACGGAGTATCACGAGGCCTACACCGAGCTTGGGCTTCAGCTCGGCACCGGCATCTACGGCTCCACGTTTTTCATGTTGACCGGGTTTCACGGCATGCACGTCACCGTTGGCGCCATCATGCTGACGGTCATCTGGTGCCGGGTGATGAAGGGCCATTTCACTCCGCAGCGGCATTTCGGGTTTGAAGCCGTCGCGTGGTACTGGCACTTCGTCGACGTGGTGTGGCTCGGGCTTTTTACCTTCGTCTACTGGTTGTAGCCCGGGACGACGTGCGGCGGAGCGATCCAGCCGCTGTAATAGGCGACGATCAGCAGCACGAACAGCAGCACTGACAGGCCGATGCGCCAGGCCAATGCCTTGACCATCTTGCCGCCGTCGTCCGGATTGCGGCTGGTGAGATGGAACAAAGCCTTGCCCAGGCTGATCAAGATCAGCGCCAGCATCGCAATAACGAGATATTTGAATAGCACGGGCACGCATCGTGTTGAACAGGGCGCAAGCAGTATATCGTGTCGATCAAATTTGGTTCCCGCATCTTCTCACCCACGGTTTTCACCACGCTGCTGACGATTGCCCTGATCGTGTTGCTGATTTCGCTGGGCAGGTGGCAACTGCGGCGTGCCGACGAAAAGCGCCTGCTTTTCGATTCATTCACTGCGGGTTCGGGCGCCACCTTGCAGATCGATCTCGGTACTCCCCGCCTGCGCCGATACCAGCATGTCGAGGCCGCCGGGCACTTCGATCAGACGCGGCAAATCCTCATCGACAACATGATGAATGGCGAGCGCGCGGGCTATTTCGTGATCACCCCCTTCGCGCTGGCGGGCGGCGGTTGGCTGCTGGTGAATCGCGGCTGGGTTCCCCTTGGGGCGAGCCGTGCCGAGCGTCCGGCCATCCCCGTCGGCAGCGACGCGCGGCATGTGCGCGGCCGCACCGATAATATGCCGAGCCCGGGCATTCAGATGGGTACCAAGGCACCGCTCGCGCCGCCGTATCCGGTTGTTGCTGGTTTTCCGAGTCATGCGGAAATTGCCCGGCTCCTCGGCGAATCCTCGTGGACGGGAGCCGCGGATCTGGTGTTGCTCGACCCCGGTGAACCCGATGGCTATGTGCGCAATTGGTCGGCACCGGGATTCCCGCCGATGCGCCATATCGGGTACGCCGTGCAATGGTTCGCGCTGGCGCTGACCTTAGGCGTGATCTACCTGGTCACCAATCTTCGCCGCCTCCCAAACGATCGCGTCCCAAACGCTCGCGTCCCGGAAGGTCGCGGCCCTGACGGTCCTGACGCGCCGGCATGATTCAGCAAGGCGCTCAGGATCGCCGCCAACGGCGGCTGTTGATTGGTCTCGCGCTGCTGTTTTTCGCGCCGTTGGTGCTCGCATTCTATTTGTACTACGGCCACGGCACCTGGCACCCGGGAGGCCGTGTCAACACCGGGGAGCTGGTGCGGCCGGCCCGGCCGTTGCCGGCGCTGGCCTTACCGTTGCGGGAGGCGGGGAGCACCGAACCCAATTTTCTCCTGCGCAAGTGGACGCTGCTCTATGTGGAGTCCGGTGCTTGCGCGGAGGCCTGCCGTATGCGCCTCTACGACACGCGGCAGGTTCGGCTGGCGCTCGACCGCGACATGAACCGCGTGCAGCGTGTGCTGATTGCCGGCGACGATTGCTGCGATGCGCGGTTTCTACACGAACAGCACCCCGACTTGATCGCGATTCGTGCAACCTCGGCGGCCGCGCCGTTGCTCGCGCTGCTGCCGGACCGCAATGAACTCCCCGCGGGCTCGGGCGCCGCCCCGGCGCCGCCCGTCTATCTCATCGACCCGCTGGGCAATCTCATGATGCTCTATCCCGCCGGCGCGAAGCCAAAGGGCATGCTCGAGGACCTGAAGCGATTGCTGCGGCTCTCCTCCATAGGCTAGGAGCCTGCATGAATCCGCAACGACGATTACTCTGGTTCCGGCGAGTGGCGCTGGCGGGTGCGATTCTCGCGGCCGCCGTTGTGGTGCTCGGCGCTTGGGTGCGTCTCACCGATGCCGGCCTGGGTTGTCCGGATTGGCCGGGCTGTTATGGGCATATCTACCCGAACGCCGGCCAGACCGCGGCGCAGTCCGGCTCTCATTTTGCGAAAGCGCTGCATGAGATGATTCATCGGTATTTTGCGACGACGTTGGGAATCATCATCACTCTGCTGCTGATCTGGGCGCTGCGATTCCGCAAGGACGACAACCAGCCTTTGACGCCCGTCGCGCTGCTGTTTGCGGTCGTGTGCTTGCAAGGTGCCCTCGGCGCCCTGACGGTGACTCTGCTGCTCAAGCCTCTGATCGTCACCGCGCATCTGTTGGGCGGCCTCTCCACACTGGCATTGTTGTGCTGGCTATCGCAGACGCCGCAGCCGCGCCCGGCGACCGGTCGGGACAGAACTCTGCGAAGATTTGCCCTGATCGGGGCAGCCGTCTTGATCGTGCAAATTGCACTCGGTGGTTGGACCAGCTCCAACTACGCCGCCGTGGCCTGTCCGGATCTGCCCACCTGCCAGCATTCCTGGTGGCCGACGATGGATTTTCGGGACGCTTTCGTGCTGTGGCGGGGCATTGGCATCGACTACGAAGGCGGTGTGCTGGCGAACTCGGCGCGCGTCGCCATTCACTTCACGCATCGCCTGGGCGCCCTGGTGGCGGGTTCGGTCTTGATCAGCCTCGGAGCCTGGGCAGCGGCAAGTGCCAAGGCCGCTGCCAGCCGGCGGCTGCGACTCGCCGGGCTCCTGTTGGCGCTGGCTGTTGCGCTGCAGATTTCCATCGGACTTGCGACCGTGCACTGGGGCGTGCCCTTGCCGCTGGCGACTCTGCACAACGCCGGCGCCGCTTTACTCGTCATCAGCATGGTGACGCTGCTGCGCGCTCTGTGGCCGGCGCCGACGACCGGCGTGATACCCTTGCACCGTGCCGACTCTTCCCGATAATCCGAGCATTTCCGTCGTCGGCACCGGCCGATGGCGGGATTTTCTGGAGCTCACCAAGCCCAGAGTCAGCCTGTTGATCGTGTTCACCGCCATCGTCGGCATGGTGCTGGCATCGCCGGGGATGGTGCCGCTGCCGGCGTTGCTGTTCGGCACCCTGGGTATTGCGTTGGCGTCCGGTTCCGCTGCGGCCTTCAATCACGTGCTGGACCGCCGCATCGATGAACAAATGGCGCGCACCCGCCGCCGGCCGCTGCCCACCGGCCATTTGCAAATGCGCCACGCAGTGGTATTTGCCGCGCTGCTGGGTCTCGCATCAATGCTGATACTGGGATTGTTGGTCAACGCACTGACGGCGGGACTGACCTTCTGCTCGTTGATCGGCTACGCCATGGTTTATACGATGTGGCTGAAGCGGGCCACGCCGCAAAACATCGTGATCGGCGGCGCCGCCGGTGCCGCTCCGCCGGTGCTCGGCTGGGCCGCCGTCACCAACTCCGTCGACCCGCAAGCTCTGCTGTTGTTCCTCATCATATTCACGTGGACGCCGCCGCACTTCTGGGCACTGGCCATCGCGCGCCGCGACGACTACGCGAAGGTCGGCATTCCCATGCTGCCCGTCACTCACGGCATCCCCTATACCCGGCTGCAAATCGTGCTCTACACCATCTTGTTGGTGCTGACCACGCTGCTGCCGTATCTCACCGGGATGAGTGGATTTATCTACCTGGCATCGGCCGTCGCCCTCAACGGACGCTTCCTTTACTTCGTGCTGTCGTTGCAGCGCGGTTTGCGGCCCGAGCTTCCCATCCGCACCTTCAGATTTTCGATCACGTACTTGATGCTGCTGTTCGCGGCTCTGATCCTGGACCACTACTTTCTGTTCAAGGCGTAGCGTCGGGGCGGCGGCCCAGCTGCACATCCGCGCCTTGAGCGCGAGCGCACACAAACACGGATAACCATCATGCGCAGCCGGTGGTTATTGATCGGCACGTTGCGGCTCGGCGGGCAGCGGCAGCAGGCACCGCACGGTCACGCCACCGTCCGTATTGTTCTCCGCCGATAGCCGGCCTTTGTGCGCATGGACGATGTCTGCGCAAATGGCGAGCCCCATGCCGATGCCATCCGGCTTGGTCGTGAAGAACGGCTCGAACATGCGCTGCAGGTGCTTGGGATCGGCGCCGATTCCCCGGTCGCGCACCGTGAGTTCGATTCCCGAGGTGTGGCGAGCGGTGGTGATCAACAGCTCGCGCTCAGCGGGCGGATTCGTGCTTTGCGCCTCCGCGCCGTTCAGGATCAGATTCAGGATCACCTGCTGCAGCTCGACCGGATGGCCCGCGATCTCCGGTAGTGCGGTATCGAGACGTGTCACCAGGCGTACCTGACGCAGGATGAGCTCGCTGTGCATCATACCGGCGACCTCGGTCACGAGGCGGTTGAGATCCACACTGCGGCGGGGTTTTGGCTCTTTCCTGAGGAGACTACGGACACTGCTGACGACGTTGGCCGCACGCAGACAATTCTCGACTATGTCCGCCAAAATCGCCCGGGTCTCATTCGGGTCTGCGCCCTCCGCCGCCAACAATCGCTGACCTGCTTCGGCGTTGCCGACCGCCGCCGCGATGGGCTGCATGAGCTCGTGAGCCAGCGAAGCCGTCAGCTTGCCCATGAACGCCACACGCCCGGAATGCGTAAGCTCCAGACGCAACCGTTCGACTTCCTGATGAGCCTGGGTTCGCTCACTGATGTCCAGCAGCTGCGACACGAAATAGAGCGGGCGGTGTGAGGGATCACGAACCAGCGAGACCGTGAGCAATACGGAGATCTTCCGCCCGTCCTTGTGGATGCAGCGGTTCTGCAGTTCGTAATGATCCATTTCGCCGGCCAGCGCGCGGCGGAGGTGGTCGAGGTCGGTTTCGAGGTCCTCCGGAGCCGTCAGGGCCTGGAGAGTGGTCGCCAGCAATTCCGCCTCGGTATACCCCAGGATGTTGCACAACGCGGCGTTCACTTGCAGCCACCGTCCCTCGGGCGACATCAGCGCAATGCCGACCGCCGAATGCACGAACGCACCGCGGAACCGTTCCTCGCTCTCGCGCAGCTGCCGGACGGCGCCCACGCGCTCGGTCACGTCGCGCACCACGCTTACAATGGCGCCGTCCTCACGTCTCACCATTCGCACCTCATAGGTGCGTAGCTGGCCGTGGATGGACAATTCGTACTCGACTTCCACGGCTTCGCCGGCGACGGACGCCCGCTCGAAAGCAGCGCGGAAACGGGCGGCCAGGTCCGCGGGCAACACGTCCTCCATCCGTCGGCCAAGAAATTCCTCCGGGGGTACCAGCAGCTGCGAGCTGTCGCCGCTGAAATCAAGATAAATGCCCGCGGGGCTCACTACGAACGTCAAATCCGGCAGCGCTTTGAGGATGGCGCGGTGGCGCGACTCGCTGGACTGGAGCGCGGCTTCCGTCCTCTGGCGAACGATGGCGTTGTTGAAGATTTCAGCAACGAGCCGCAGTCTCCTGATGAGTGGGGCGGGCCACGTGTGGTACTGGCGCACGCTGGTAAATACGATCGAACGTGTGGCCGGACCTGCGCTCATCGGGATGCAGAGCACCGACTTTGCGGATACGCGTCGTGCCCAGGCATGTTCGCCGGTGGCCTGCTGCGGGATATCGTCGGGAACCCGCGGCCAGGAAACCACGTTTCCACGGCGGTACTGCTCGGTCAGCCATGGCATTTCGCCGGCCGAGGCGTTGATCAGCGGGGCCGGCGTTCCGGGTGTTGCGTGGAAGTACAGCAGGCGTATCTGCTCATCGCCCGGGGGAAACTCCCAAAGGCTGCTGCGATCGACACCGATGAACTCGGTGAGCCTGCCGAGCCATTCCTCGATCAGATGCGCAACTCCCCCGACCGGCACCCTGGCAAAGGCGGCCGACAGCTCGAGAAGGAAGGATTCGAAGCGCAGCTTCTGCGTCAGCGCCGTACCCGATTGCCGCGATGAAGACCGCGGTTTCGTCTGCTGACGGGATCGGGGCACGGTGAGCTACGCCTTCTTTAGGTTCTGCGTCCCGATCGGCAGTGCGCGTAGCCGCCGGCCGGTGGCGGTGAAAATCGCATTGCAGAGGGCGGGGGCGACCAGGGGCACAGCGGCCTCGCCGATACCCCCGGGTGCTTCGTCGCTGTCCACGAGATGCACGTCGAGTTCGGGTAATTCATTGTTGCGCAACACCCGATAGTTGTTGAAGTTGGTTTGCTGGACTTTTCCTCCCACGATCGTGACCTCGCCCCAGAGAGCGGCCGACAACCCGAAGACAATGCCGCTTTCGATTTGCGATTCGACGATGCGCGGATTGACCATCTGGCCGCAGTCCGCCACGCAAACGATTTTGTGCACCTTGAGTTCTCCGCCGACGATGGAGATTTCAGCCACTTGCGCCAGGTGAGTGGTGTAACCCTCCATCAGCGCCATGCCCTGATGACGCCCCGCGGGCGCCTTGCCCCATCCGGCGCGTTCCGCGGCGAGTTGCAGCACACGGCTCTGCCGCGGCTTCTTGCCCAGGTGCTGCATCCTAAAATCATAGGGGTTCTTGCCTGCGGCGGCGGCAAGTTCGTCCATGAAACTTTCGATGACGAAGCAATTGGGCGCGTGACTGACAGAGCGCATGTAGCCGACATCGATGCCTATTTCCTGGCGCGAATAGCTGACTGCAAGGTTCGGAACATCGTAGAGGTTGTTGACCGCAGCCTCGATCACCGAATCGTCGACACCCTTGACCGGCGGAAACATGCGCGCGGTGATCGAGGGGCTGGTGATGTGCAGCTTCCAGGCGACAAGTCTCCCTGAGGCGTCGAGCCCTCCGCTCACTTCTTCATAGGCGGGAGGGCGGTAGGTATCGTGGGTCATGTCATCTTCGCGTGTCCAAATGAGCTTGACCGGCGCACCCACGGCCTTCGACGCCTCGACCGCGGCCGGGATGAAATCGATGTCGAGGCGCCGGCCGAAACCGCCGCCGATCAACGTGGTGTACACCCGCACCTGCGCGGGCTGCAGCCCGGCGGCCGTCGCCGCCGTGGTTTGCGCAATCTGTTGCACTTGCGTGCCCACGTACAAATCGCAACCGTCGGCCTTGACGTCGGCTGTGCAATTCATCGGTTCCATGGTCGCGTGCGCGAGCAGCGGCAGGTAGTACGCGGCACTCAAGCGTTGCGCCGCTGATTTGAGAGCGGCGGCCGCGTTGCCATCGGCGCGGGCCGATAAGCCGTCGCCGGCCGCGGCAGTTTTCTTCAGCTGTGCTTGCATGGCGGCGTTGTCGAGTCCGACGTTCTGACCCGGATCCCACGTGATGGCCAATGCATTGCGGGCCTTCAAGGCTTGCCAGAAATGGTCGGCGACGACGACGACGCCGCTCGCGGTGATCATCACCTTGCGCACGCCGGGCATTTTCTCCGCCGCGCTGGAATCCAGAGACCGCACCTTGCCGCCCAGCACCGGGCTCTGAGCAAGCGCGGCGTGCAGCATGCGCGGCAATTTGACGTCGAGGCCAAATTCGGCGCTGCCGTCGATCTTGCCGGGCGTGTCGGTACGCTGCCGGGGCTTGCCGATGATCTCGAAATTGACCTTCGGCTTGAGCTTCACATCCTTCGGCGTGGGCAATTTCGCGGCCGCATCGGCCAGCTCGCCGTAGGTCAGCACGCCGCCCTGGGCATTGACGATGGTGCCATTCTTGGCGTGGCACTGCGCCGGATCGGCCCGCCATCGCTTGGCGGCAGCCGCAATCAACATCGTGCGGGCGGTTGCGCCCGCCATGCGCAGCTTGTCCCATGATTCCTGCACGCTGTTGCTGGTGCCGGTGATCTGACCGCCGTTGCCGGGACTGATGTAGGCATCGCCCACGGGGGCGGCAACGATCCGAATCAGGTCGATATCGATGTTCAGCTCCTCCGCCATCAGCATCGGCAGCGCGGTATAGACGCCCTGGCCCATTTCCGAGCGATCGACGATGATCGTGACGGAATTGTCGCGGCTAATTTTCAGCCAGGCGTTCAGCTGACTGGCGGAGGGGTGGCCGGCCGCGCCCGAACCGGCCGCGACAGCGGCGTTTGCGGGACCCGCGGGCCCCGGCAGCGTCAGGGCAATGATCAGGCCGCCGCCGACCTTGGCCGTCGCATTCAAAAAATCGCGGCGGCTCAGTTCCGAGCCGGGCCTCACTTTGCGGTGCCCGTGTTGAGAAGCTCCGCGGCGCGGTGTATCGCCTTGCGGATTCTTGGATAGGTGCCGCATCGGCAAATGTTGCCGGACATGGCGGCGTCGATGTCTGCATCGTTGGGTTTCGGATTCGATTTCAGAAGCGCCGCGGCGGACATGATTTGTCCCGACTGACAGTAGCCGCATTGGGGTACGTCGATCTCGAGCCAGGCTTTTTGCACCGCATGGCTGCGGTCCGCAGACAACCCTTCAATGGTCGTGATGGACTTGCCCGCCACCGCGCCGAGGGCCAACACACAGGAACGCGTTGCGGCGCCCTCGATGTGCACGGTGCAGGCCCCGCACAGCGCCATGCCGCAGCCGTATTTGGTGCCCGTCAAACCGAGGTGATCGCGAAGCACCCAGAGCAACGGCGTATCGGCTTCGGCGTCGACGTTAACCACTTGATTATTGACGGTAATTGTTGTCATTGCGCGCCCGCTCCGCAGTCCCCTGTGAAACCGCATGTTACGCGTATCCGGGAATCTTTAGGAGACCGCCACGGCCCGCGAAATTCCGCCCTCTCGGCCCGCGGCGGCGGATGTTAGGATAGCCGGATGCCGATGCCGTCGAGCTTTTATCCACGTGTTTTCGCGCTCATCGTCGCGGCCGTTTTGGGATATGCGCTGATATTGATTTTCGCGCCCTTCATCCGGCCCATGACCTGGGCGGCCTTCCTCGCATTCCTGCTGTATCCCTTGAACCTTCGCCTGCGGCGCCGTTTTCACGGTCGGGGGCTTTCGGCCGGCATCCTGAGTATGCTGGCACCGATCGTCATCCTCCTGCCTTTGAGCGCCTTGTCGATCGAGTTCGTCGCGCAAATTTCCGTTTTGATCCAAAAAATGCAGAAATCCGCTGCCGGGCTCGACATCAAATCGCTGTCTGATCTGCAGCAATTCCCATGGGTCGCACGGATCAATGCTTGGCTGGTGTCGCATGCGGGGATTTCCGCGGAGCAAATTCAATCGTGGCTGGTCTCCGGCACGCGCGAGGTGCTTAAGGACGCGGCCAGCATCGGTGGCGGGTTTTTTCTGGGGGCCCTGGGTTCTCTGCTGGGATTTGCGATCATGTTGTTCCTGTTGTTCTTTTTCTTGCGTGACGGGGATGCGATGCTGCTGCGCGCGCAGCGGCTGATTCCGCTCGACGATGTGCGCAAGGAGCGATTGTTTCACCAATTGAGCGGCGTGACCCGGGCCATTGTCATCGGCACCAGTGCGACGGCGATACTGCAGGGAATGCTGGTGGGCATTGGATTTACCATTTGCAGCCTGCCCTCGCCGGTGGTGTTTGGCGTGCTGGCGGCGCTGCTGGCCATGCTGCCCGTGGGCGGCACTGCCTTGGTCTGGGGACCGGCCGCGATCTGGCTGTTCATCGACGGCCGCTGGGGCTTCGGGATATTCATGTTGGCCTGGGGACTCATGTTGAGCGGCTTGGACAATGTGCTGCGCCCCTTGCTGATTTCCGGGCGAGCGAGAATTTCGGCGCTGGCGGTGTTCATCGGCGTGCTCGGCGGAATTCCCGCTTTTGGCCCGATCGGAATCATAGCCGGCCCGGTGGTCCTCTCCCTGGCGCTTGCCTTGATCGAATTTATCGAGGAAACCCGCCCGCCGATGGCCTGACCGCGACGGGGCGGCGAGATCAGCTACGGCCGCCGCCGCCTACAGTACAATTCGCGCCCTTATGGACGTATCTCATCTCCTTGACGGGCTCAACGACGATCAAAGGCAGGCGGTTGCCTCGCCGCTGGGCGCCGCCTTGGTATTGGCCGGTGCCGGCAGCGGCAAGACCCGGGTGTTGGTGCATCGGGTCGCGTGGCTGATTCAGGTCGAAGGCGCTTCTCCCAACAGTATTCTGGCGGTGACATTCACCAACAAGGCCGCGGCAGAGATGCGCAGCCGCATCGAGACCCTGTTGGGTTTGCCTGGCGGAGCCATGTGGCTCGGGACTTTCCACGGACTGGCTCACCGGCTGCTGCGCATCCATTGGCGCGAAGCGAACCTGCCGCAAAGTTTCCAGATTCTGGACTCCGAGGATCAGGCGCGGGTCTTGCGCAAAGTGTTGAAGGCTCTCGACCTGGACGAGACCCGCTGGATACCGCGGGAGATTCTCTGGTTCATCAATGCGCAGAAGGACGAGGGCCACCGGCCGAAGCACATCAAGGACGACGGGGATCCGACCCGCCGGCAACTGATCAAGATTTATCAGGCCTACGAAGAGGCATGTCATCGCGCCGGGGTCGTCGATTTTGCCGAGCTCTTGCTGCGCGCCTACGAATTATGGCGCGACAACGCGGCCCTGCTGCAGCACTACCGCACGCGTTTTCGCCACGTACTGGTGGACGAGTTCCAGGACACCAACGCGATCCAGTACAAATGGCTGATGTTGCTGACCGGCACCAACGGGCTGCCCTTCGTCGTCGGCGACGATGATCAGTCCATCTATCGCTGGCGCGGCGCGCGCGTGGAAAATCTGCAGCATTTTCGCCGTGATTTCCCGCAGGCGGTACTGTACAAGCTCGAGCAGAATTACCGTTCCACCGGCACCATCTTGAAGGCGGCGAACGCCCTCATCGCCAACAATGCCGGCCGATTGGGTAAAACGCTGTGGACCAGCGGTGAGGATGGTGAGCGCGTCAAACTCTATGCGGCGTTCAACGAGCGCGACGAGGCCGATTTCGTCGTCAATCGGATCCGCGAATGGGTGGCTCGCGGCGGCGCGCGCCGCGAAGCGGCCGTGCTGTACCGCTCCAATGCGCAATCGCGTGTTTTTGAAGAGGCATTCCTCAATGCCCGCATGCCGTACCGTGTCTACGGCGGATTGCGGTTTTTCGAGCGCGCCGAAATCAAGGATGCGCTCGCCTACCTGCGGCTCATCGCGAGCCGGGCTGACGACACCTCCTTTGAACGGGTGGTCAATACGCCGGTGCGCGGAATCGGCGCGAAGACCATGGACACGGTGCGCGACCTGGCGCGCAGCCAGGCGACCTCCCTGTGGAACGGCGCATTGAGCTGCATGCAAGGCGGGCTCCCCCAGAGATCGGCCCTGGCACTGCAGGGCTTCATGGCGCTGATCGACAGGCTGGCGCGCGAAGTCGCGGGCATGGAGCTGCACGAGCAGGTCGATCACGTCATTCAGATGGGCGGCCTTATCGAACATTTCAAGAAGGAGAAAGGCGAGCGCGGCGAGGGGCGGGTCGAGAATTTGCTGGAACTCGTCAGCGCGGCAAGGGGATTTTCGCCGGAAACCGAAGCCGAGAGCGAATTGTCGCCGCTCGAATCGTTTCTGGCGCATGCGGTCTTGGAATCGGGCGAAGGCCAGGCCGACCCCTATGATGACTGCGTGCAAATGATGACCCTGCATTCGGCGAAAGGCCTGGAATTCCCCGTGGTATTTCTCGCCGGCATGGAAGACGGCCTGTTCCCGCACCAGCGCTCGGTGGCGGACCTGGCGGGTCTCGAGGAGGAGCGTCGCCTGTGCTACGTCGGTATGACCCGGGCGATGCGCCAGCTTTACATCACTTATGCCGAACAGCGCCGCCTCTACGGAGTGGACACCTATGGCCAACCGTCCCGCTTCATCAGCGAATTGCCGGCCGAATTGATCGAGGAAGTTCGGCCGCGCTTGCAGGTATCCAGGCCGGTATTCGTCAAGCGCAGCGCAACTCTCGAGGAATCACCGAGTCCCGCCATGCGCATGGGCAGCCGGGTCCGCCATTCGAAGTTCGGCGACGGCGTGGTGCTCAACTTCGAGGGCAACGGACCTCATGCCCGGATCCAGGTCAATTTTGAGCGCCAGGGCACGAAGTGGCTGATGCTGTCTTACGCCAATCTCGTTCGTGTAGAGTAATCTTACGCTGTGAAAATCATTATTTTGGGCGCTGGACAAGTTGGCCGTACGGCGGCGTATCACCTCTCTCGCGAGGAAGCGAACGATGTGACCGTCATCGACATCAATGAGGAGATCCTGCGGGATCTGCAGGATCGGCTCGACATCCGTACGGTGAACGGCAATGCGGCGAGCCCGCGCATTCTGGAGGCAGCGGGCATCGCCTCCACGGACATCTTGGTTGCGCTCACCAACAGCGACGAAGTCAACATGCTGGCCTGCCAGATCGCGTGGACGCTGTACCGCACGCCGAAGAAGATAGCGCGAGTGCGCTCCGCCGACTTCACCGAGCGGGATATGTTGTTCGGCGAGAATGCGGTTGCGGTGGACGTCTGGATCAGCCCGGAACAGCTGGTCACGGAATACGTCGCACGCCTGATTCGCTATCCCGGCGCGCTGCAGGTGCTGGATTTCGCCGACGGGCGAGTGCGCTTGGTGGGCATTCGAGCGCTGCAAGGCGGTCCCTTGGTGGGCCAGGCGCTGCGCACCCTGCGCGAGCACATTCCCACGGCCGATGCGCGCGTCGCCGCGATCTACCGGGCCGGCAAGAGCATCAAGCCCGAGGGCGATACCGTGATCGCGGACGGCGATGAGGTATTTTTTCTGGCGGCGCGCAAAGATATCCGCGTGGTCATGAAGGAAATGCGACGTGAGGAGGCTCCCGCGCGGCGCGTGGTGATTGCGGGCGGCGGCAACATTGGCGTGCGCCTGGCCGGCGAATTGGAAGACAAGAATCAAGTCAAGCTGATCGAGCGCGACGGAAAGCGGGCCAGGAAGGTTTCCGAGCATTTGAAAAGCACCACCGTGCTGCACGGCGACGCGGCCGATGAGGAATTGCTGCTCGAGGAGAACATCGACAGCGCGGACGTATTTGTCGCGCTGACCAACTCCGAGGAGGCCAATATTCTCTCGGCCATGCTCGCCAAGCGATTGGGTGCGCACAAGGTCATGGCGCTGATCAACAAGCCGTCGTACGCGGAGTTGATCGAAAGCGGCTCCATCGATGTTGCCATTTCGCCGCAAACCGTGACCATAGGCTCGCTGCTCGCGCATGTGCGGCGCGGCGATGTGGTGCGCGTGCATTCACTGCGGCGCGGCGCGGCGGAAGCTTTGGAAGTCGTGGTCCACGGCGATGCCGACTCATCGAAGGTCATCGGGCGCCGCATCGAGGATATTGCCCTGCCGGAGGGGACGACTTTAGGAGCGGTGGTTCGCGGCGAGGATGTCATCATCGCCCATCACGACACCACCGTGCAGCCGGACGATCACTTGATTCTATTCCTCACGGATCGGCGTCATATAGAGGCCGTCGAGAAACTGTTCCAAGGCTCCGCCTCCTTCTTGTGAAAGACATTCTACTGCCGGTCGCGCACGTCTTCGCCCTCGTCATGATGGTGTTCTCCGTGACCATGCTCGCGCCCACGGTGATGGCTGTGTGGGAACTCGATCCGGCACTGTGGTCGTTCGTCCTTTCCGCGCTGGCGACTTTCGTTCTCGGCGCGCTGCTGTGGCTTGCCACCCGGCGCTTCAAGCGGGAACTCAAAACTCGCGACGGCTTGATGCTGGTGGCCCTGACCTGGGTGGCGCTGCCCGCGGTGGCCGGGTTTCCGCTCTGGCATTTTCTGCCCATCAATTTCACCGACGCGTATTTCGAGGCCGCATCGGGCTTGACCACCACCGGTGGTACCGTGCTCTCGGGCCTGGAATTCCTGCCCCGCTCGATCAATCTGTGGCGTCATCTGCTGAGTTGGCTGGGAGGCATGGGCATTATCGTGTTGGCCGTGGCCATCCTGCCCATGCTGGGCGTCGGCGGCATGCAGATCTACAGGGCCGAAATGCCAGGCCCGATGAAGGACAGCAAACTCACTCCGCGCATCGGGCAGACCGCGAAGCTCCTATGGGCCGTGTACGCCGGACTGACCGTCGCCTGCATCGGCTGTTTGAGATTCGCCGGGATGAATTGGTTCGACGCCGTGTGCCATGGATTCTCGGCGCTTGCACTCGGCGGCTTCTCGACGTACGACGCCAGCATCGGGCATTTCAACTCCCTGCCCATCGAGATGGTGCTGACGATATTTCAGATCCTGGCAGCCTTGAATTTCGCCACGCACTACCTCGCCTGGAGCCAGCGGGGAATCATGGCTTATTTCCGGGATGCCGAAGCCAAGGCGATTTTGGGGACGCTCGCGGCCAGCTGCATCGGCATATCCCTCTTCTTGTACTTCCACGGCAGTTACCCGGACTTTCCCACCGCCCTTCGCCACACCACGTTCAATCTGGTGTCGATCGCCACGGACAGTGGTTTACATACCCAGGATTTTTCGCGGTGGCCGATTTTCGCGCCCATGTGGATGATGTTCTTGAGCTGCATCGTGGCGAGTTCGGGATCGACCGGGGGCGGCATCAAGATGATCCGCACCCTGGTGCTCACCAAGCAGGCGCATCGTGAATTGAATCAATTGGTGCATCCCAACATGGTGCGCCCGCTCAAAGTCGGCGGGACCGTGATCGCGAACCGCGTGGTGTTCGCAGTGCTGGCCTTCGTATTTCTGTACTTCATGAGCATCGTGACGCTGATCTTCGTGCAGCTCGCCAGCGGACTCGACTTCCTGACGTCCCTATCGGCCATCATCGCCTGCATCAACAACGCGGGACCCGGCTTAGGGTTGGTGGGCCCAGGGAGCAATTACGGCGTGTTGAGCAACTTCCAGACCTGGGTCTGTTCAGCAGCCATGTTGCTCGGGCGGCTGGAGGTGTTCACCATTTTGGTGCTGTTCACACCCACTTTGTGGCGGAAATAGGCGTTTATCCAGCTTCTAGCATCCACCATCGTTCGTTTTTGACAATAGTGGATCGTGCTTGCCAATATCAGACTGAATCGGCCGCCATGGTGGGTAGCATCTTCGATAAGAAGGCGTCCAGAGCGATTACGCACTCATTTTCATCGAGTAACGGCACGTGACCGCGATTGGCCACTTCCAATTGCTGCAAGTCGGGATTCTCTTCCTTCATGCGCGCGAATGTTGCCGCGCTCAGGATGTCGGAGCGGGCCCCGCGAATGGCGAGCGTCGGGATCCGGCGCAGCGCCCTCCACAGCGGCCATAAGTCAGGAGCCGCCGCCGGCGCGGCGCGCAAGGCCTCGCCGATATTGGGGTCGGCGTCGATTTCGACCATGCCGGCCGAGTTCTCGCGGTAGCCGCGTCGCGCAAGTGCGTCCCATCGCTCCGGGGGCAATCCGGGCCAGGCGTCGCCATACACCGCCACCGTTTGAGCGATTGCGACGCGCCAGGTGCGCGCAGGTGGCAGCCGGCCCGCGTATTGCTTGATGCGCTGGATTCCGGCCGGATCGACCTCGGGTCCGACGTCGTTCAGCACCATGCTGGCAACGCGGCCAGGGTGACCATAGCCCAGCATCATGGCGAGCATGCCGCCCAGCGAAGTGCCGATGACGCCGACGCGCGGCGCGCCGACGCTATCCAACAACGTGAGCAAGTCCTGAATATAGGTGCCCGGCTGGTAATTCTGCAGCTGCGGATCGCGCGCCGAAAAACCGCGGCCGCGCAAATCCGGCACGATGACGCGGAAGCGATTTGCCAGGTGCGGCGCAAGATCCTCGAAGTCGCGGCTATTGCGCGTCAATCCGTGCAGGCAAAGCACGGTCGCTGCGGCGCGGCCCGGACCCTCGTAGACCCGCGAGTACAGACGCAGGCCGTCATGGCTCTGCCGGTAAATCTCCGCGTACGGTTCAGTAGACAAGGTCGGCCAGCTCCTTTCGAAGATCGCGCTTCAGCACCTTGCCATTGGCGTTGCGCGGCAGATCGGCGCGAAGCACGACGGCGCGAATCCGCTGCTGCTTGCCGACTCGCGCGTTGGTCCACTCGACCAACGCCTGTTCGGCGAGCCTGGCATTGGGCGCCGGCACCACCACGGCGACCGGGGTCTCCCCCCACTTGAGGCTGCGCACGCCGACGACCGCCACTTCCGCGACATCAGGATGCGTGCGAATCACCGCTTCGATATCTGCCGGATAGATGTTTTGAGCGCCGGAGAGAATCATGTCCTTCTTGCGGTCGACGACATACAGAAATCCGTCGGCGTCGAGCCGTCCGAGATCACCGGTGCGCAGCCAGCGCCGGCCTCGCACATCGGTCCAAGTCGCCTCGCCGCTGGCGGCGTCGTTGCCGTGATAGCCGGACATGAGAAGCGCGCTTAAGCCGACGATTTCGCCGGTTTCGCCTTGCGGCACCTCTTGATCGTCCTCGCCGATGATCAGAAGATCAGTGCCCAGGAACGGCTTGCCGACCGATTCAGTCTTGCGCGCGAAATCCTCGGGAGCTAGCACGGTGCAAAGTCCCTCAGTAAGCCCATACAGCTCGATCAGATGACAGTGGAAGCGCCGCGGAAACTCCCGCTTGACGTCGATTGGCAGCGGCGAACCGCAGCACATGAAGGTGTCGAGGCTCGAGAGGTCGTACCCCTCCAATCCTGGCACGGCCAGCAACCTCTGCAGCTGAACCGGCACGAAGGTCCCGTGGGAAACGCGTTCGCGCGCCATCAGTTCGAGCGCCTCGGCGGCGTCGAAGCCGGGCATCACGACCATGGTTCCTCCCACCAGCACGGTGCATAACATCGCGACCCAGGTGATGTTCGAGAACAATCCCAGCGAACACAGCGTCACACAGTCGCCGCGGTAGCGAAGCGCCAACGCCAGATCGATCGCCCAATGCACGCGGGTTGCGTGAGTGTGCACGATGCCCTTGGGTGAACCGGTGGTACCGGAGCTATAGATGATGTTGCATTCCTGGTTGGGATCAACGTCCCGGTGCCATTCGGACGGCTGCGCGCTCAGCCAGGCGTTGAAATCGGTCCAGCCGCAATCCGCGCCGTCCAGCGCCACGCGCGATGCGCGCGCGACAGTTTCGGACTGCGCGCGCAGGCCATCGATGCGGCGAAAGTGCCGCGCGGAGGCAAATATGGCACGGGCATCCGCGTCCTCGATCATGCGCGCCACCGCGGCATCGGTGATCGACACGTTCAGCGGCACCGCCACCGCTCCGTAGCGCAGAATGCCGAACAGCAGTACGACCATCTCCAGGCTGTTGTCCATGAGCACGGCGACCCGGTCTCCGGACTCAAGGCCCAGCGCACCCAAGCCATGGGCGGCGCGCGCGGTGGCGCGCTCGAACTCCCGCCAAGTGAGCCGCCGCTCTCCCTCGATCAGCGCCGTGCGCGCACCCCGCCATTTTCCATGCAGGGCGACCAGCTGGGGCAGCATGACTCCCGGCGCCTGGAACCAGGTCATGGGTTGGTCGCTCGCTGATCCGTTAGTAGTGATACTGCGCCGTGACCAGGTAGGTTCGTGGCGCTCCATAGAAGCCGATCTGACTGACATTGGCAAGCAGGCCCGTGCCGGTGCCGCCGAAATCGTAGCCGGCCACCCGGTACCAACGGTCCAGCAAATTCTTGCCGTCGAGGGCGAATCGCCAGGCGCCGCTGTTGGTGGTGAAGGCGATGCCGGCGTCGAGAAGGCCGTAGGCCGGCTGATCGGTCACGCTGGCTGTGGTGTTGGCCACCTTGGTCAGACTGCGCCAATCCCAGCCCGCGCGCGCGAGCAGTGCTCCCGCAGGCAGCTGCCACGTATATGCCGCCTTGGTGGCGACGGTCCAGGTCGGCGCATTGATCGGACGATTCTGGTCGGCGATATTCACCGGCGGCGAATTGGCCGTGCAGCCCGGAGTCAGGGCGGTGCAGCCGACGAGAAAATCTTGGTAATAAGAATCGAGATAGCCGATATTGAGCCCGAACGTGAGCGCCTTTATCGGCCGCCAAGCGGATTCGAGTTCGACGCCTTGATTGATCTGCTTTCCGGCGTTCAACACCGCGGTCACGTTTTGCGGCACGCCGCCCGTTTCGACGAACTGCTGCACACCGATTTGCGCATCCTTGTACGGATTGTAGAACAGGGTCACATTGAGTTGCAGGGTGTCGTCCAACAGCGTCGATTTTACGCCGACTTCGAAGTTGTCCGCCGTTTCCGAATTGAAGCCGTTTTCGGTCTGCGGGTAGACAGTGGCGTTGCCGCGCATGTCGAATCCGCCGCTCTTGAAGCCTTTGCTGTACGAAAAATACGTCATCACTTGCGGGGTCAGATGGTAGTCAAACCCCAGACGCGGCGACACGTTCGAAAACGTGCGGTTGTTGTCGTAGTCCGTGAGCACGCCCGCCGCCGGCGACGGGAATAGAAAGAACCCGGGCGGCGGCTTGGATGGATCGA
Source organism: uncultured Gammaproteobacteria bacterium (assembly GCA_963811115.1). Taxonomy (GTDB): domain Bacteria; phylum Pseudomonadota; class Gammaproteobacteria; order Steroidobacterales; family Steroidobacteraceae; genus Bog-1198. The sequence goes on along the minus strand of CAWEQB010000009.1, from coordinate 188,878 downwards.
AGAATGTCTCGTTGGGCAGCAGTTGGGTGGGCGCGATGCTCGCATATTGCGCCTGGTACACCGAGGCGTTTTTCTTGTCCTGGTTCCAGCGCACGCCGGCATCGAGATTCAGCTGATCGGTGAGTTTCCATGCCGTATCGGCATACACCGCCGTGCTCTTGGTCTGCACGCAGCCATCGACGATGGAGGTCAGGTACAGACCGACCGCTGTTGCCAGGACGCCCAGCGACGCGTTGTAGGTCCCGCAGGCGGTACTGTCCATATAGAATACGCCGCCCACTGCCTTGACCATGTCGTTGGTGAAGGTCAACTGCCCTTCGCCCGAAGCCTGATGCTCGCTGAATTGGGCGGGCACTTGGAATAGATTGACGTTCAATTCCTCGAAATCGATGAATTGTCTGCCGTGGCCGTCGCGATAGGCGCCGACCACTTTCAGATCGAGCCCCGGCGCGAGTCCCTGGGTGTAGGTCGCCGCCAGACCATTGCGGAAGTAGCGATCCTCATCCACCGGCATGTCGGTGCGCGTGTCGTAGCGGTCATTGGTCGAGGGCGCCAGCGCATCGTTGAGCCGCGCGCCGCCCGAAGCGTTCGAATGATCCTGGGTGGTGTCTGCGACCAGCTTCAGTTTCGAGCTCTCGCCCCAAAGCAAGGTCAGGTTGGCGCGCGCCGCGAGCACGTCGCGATTCGAGACATCCTCGCCGATGCTGTTGTAGGGGCTGGCCGTCGTGCCGGCCTGCGCCACCACGTGACCATAGCCGTCATGATGCAGGTCGGCCACCGCGATGCCGAAGTACACATGATCCGCAATGACCGGCGTGGAGGCGGACAACTTCACGTCGCGCTCGCCGTAGTTGCCGCCGGTAATCGATGCGGTGACGGAGGCGGGACCCACGATGTCGCGGGTCACATACTTGATCGCGCCTGCGATGGTGTTCTTGCCGTATAGGGTGCCCTGCGGGCCGCGAAGAATTTCCAGGCGGTCGACGTCGTACACATCGAGCAACGCGGCCTGCGGGCGCGCGAGGTACACATCGTCGATGTACACGCCAACCCCCGGCTCGAAGCCCCACAAGGGATCGCTCTGGCCGACGCCGCGGATATAGACGTTGATGGTGCTGCTGGTTGCGCGGTCGCTGGAAATCTTTATGTTCGGCACGAAACTGTTCAGATCGCCGAGCGAGGTCACCGCCTCCTGCTGCAGCGTTTCGGCGCTGATCGCCGTCACCGCGACCGGCACGTCCTGGAGATTCTCCGCGCGGCGCCGGGCGGTGACCACGATTTCCGCCAGTCCGTCGGTGGCAACGGTGGCTGCGCTGGTTTCTGCGCGCGATAGCGGCGGCAGCAGCGACGCCATGAGAACTGCGGCGGCGGCCGTGGTGGCAACATGATTGGTAATAGTTTTCATACTGGCTCCCCGAAATGTCGGACGGTGTCGGGCCGTCTTTGTAGTTATCCTCAACAATCGTTGAGCGAGTATTCAACGACTGTTGAGTATTAGTCAAGTGGCAGGTTGCGATGGGCGGCGCGCGTTGCGGCGCACGCGCCAACACTGGAGAATGAGAACAATGGTCGTTGTGCGCCGCAAAAAACCTGACAGGAAGAACGGGGCGAAGCCGGGAAAGGAGCGGATCCTGGACGCGGCGGAACGGCTGTTCGCGCGCCACGGTTTCTACGGCGTGTCGGTCCGTGACATCACCGAGGAGGCGGGCGTGGACGTTGCGCTTGTCAGCTATCACTTCGGCGGCAAGCGCGAGCTATTCACGGCGGTGTTCCAGCGCCGCGCGGAGCTCCTGAATCCGGAACGGTTGGCCATGTTGGAGGAAGTTCGCCGTGCCGCGCTGCCCGGTGTTCCGGCGCTTGAGGACATCGTCAACGCCTTCACCTATCCGCTGCTGGAGCGTTCGGCACGGGGCGGTCCGGGATGGAAGAGCTATTTCGCCCTGGTGGCGCAGGTGAACAATTCTCCCGAATGGGCGCCTGTGCTCATGACCCAGCATTTCGATCCGCTGGTGGAAAAATTCATTGCCGTGCTGCGCGAGGCGCTGCCCGGGTGCTCGGCTCGTGAGGTCTACTGGGGATATCAATTCTTGACGGGAGCGCTGACCCTGACCTTCGCCGAAACCGGACGCATCGACACCTTGTCGGGCGGGCTGTGCGAATCATCCGATCTCGACAGCGTTCATGAGCGGCTCGCACCGTATGTCGCCGCGGGTTTTCGCGCACTGTGTGCGCGCTCCAATGCCGCCAAGCGGCGCTGAGGTGGAGGACGGTCGCTTCTTTTGCTGAGTTTTTTGCCGATAAATGGAGCCCATCAGTACCTTGATTGGATTGTTGCAGCGCGTTGTGGGTGCCAGCGTCGAAATCGACGGCCGGCAGGTCGCCACCATAGGCCCCGGTCTGCTGGTGCTGGTGGGCGTCCGCCCGAGCGATGACGAGCCGTCCGCCCAGCGGTTGCTCAGCCGCCTGCTTCAATACCGAGTCTTCGGGGACGAGACGGGCAAAATGAACTTGAACCTCGGCCAGGTTCAAGGTGAATTACTGCTGGTTCCGCAGTTCACCCTCGCGGCGGACACCCACAAGGGCTTGAGGCCAGGATTCTCGACTGCGGCGCCTCCCGAGCAAGGGCGGCAATTGTTCGACTTTTTGGTGCAATCTGCACGCGCGCAGCACGGACGTGTCGAAACCGGTGTCTTTGGGGCCCATATGCGGGTGTCGCTGACCAACGACGGGCCCGTCACCTTCTGGCTGGAGAGCTGATCGCGCTAAATCTCAAATGCGACCGAACACGCATCGATGCTGCGAGGTCCAATGTCATAATCTCATTGGCGTATCATCAGCGGTTAGGCTTACCTAAAGGTTCGGAGAAGCGACATGTTCGATACAAAAATGCTACTGGTCATCTTGGTCATCGCCTTGGTGATCTTCGGCACCAAGCGCTTGCGCAGCATCGGGTCGGACTTGGGCGCGGCGGTCAAGGGCTTCAAGCAAGCCATGAACGACGGCGAAGCGGAAGAGAACGTGAAACAGCTCAAGCACGACAAGGACGCAGACTTCAATGCCGCCGGCGCAGCGCCACGCGAGTCCGAAGTCAAGGCACCGCCGAAATCCAACTCCTGATGCCGCATGCTTGATGTCGGGTTCTCGGAGATTCTGCTCACTTCAGCCATAGCACTCATCGTGTTGGGGCCGGAGCGGCTGCCAAAAGTTGCACGCCAGGTCGGCAACTGGGTGGGGCGAGCTCGCGTCATGGCGCGCCAATTGAGCGAACAATTGGAACGCGAGGTGAACGCGGAAGAACTTCTCAAGACGCAGAGCAAACCGAACTCCATCGCGCCCCCGCCGACCGCTCCGACGCCACCGCAGGCCGCAGCGCCGCCACCCTCCGCAGCAGCGCCATTTGCCGACGCGCCGCCTCCCGCGAGTGCGCCCCCGCCGGCGACCCCGCCCGAGCCGCTGTATGGATTGTCAGCCGCCGCCACCACGGCAGCGGCCATGCACGCATCGGATCCAAAAATACCCGAGCCGCAGTCCGCCACGGCCGAGTCCCAGGGGGCGGCCGAGTCCCACGGGGCGGCCGAGTCCCGGCCACCTCATGACTGAACCCGGCGAACCGGGCGACCTGGCGGAAGGTACGCTGATCTCGCACCTGCTGGAGCTGCGTGATCGCCTGCTCAAGGCGATGTTGGCGGTCGGGATTTGCTTCATTCCATGCGCGATCTACATGAATCAGTTGTTCACCTTCGTGGCGGATCCGCTGATTCACAAATTGCCCGCGGGCGCGACCCTGATCGCCACCAGCGTGGTGTCCCCGTTCACGGTGCCGTTCAAGCTGGCGCTGCTCCTTGCTGTCGGCATCGCCATTCCCTTCGTGCTGTATCAAGCGTGGGCGTTCGTGGCTCCCGGCCTGTACAAGCATGAGAAAAAACTGGCCGTGCCGCTGCTCATCTCCAGCGTTCTGCTCTTTTATCTGGGCGCGGCATTCGCCTATTACGCGGTTTTCCCGGTCATGATCAGCTTCTTCGTCGCCACCACGCCTCATGGCGTGCAAATGATGACTGACATGAGCGCCTATCTCGATTTCGTGATGATCCTGCTGCTCGCCTTCGGTTTGGCCTTCGAAGTCCCGGTCGCTACTGTATTATTGGTGTGGACGGGGTTCGTCAGACTCGCGACACTCAAAAAGAATCGCGGTTTCGTGTTACTCGGGATATTCATCTTCGCCGCCTTCGTGACGCCGCCCGACGCCGTGTCGCAGAGCGCGATGGCGGTGCCGATGTACTTGCTGTACGAAATAGGGATCATCATGGCCGGACTATTACTCAAGGATAAAATAGCGGCACGCGCGAAAGAGGACGCAGAGCAGGCAGAGCGCGAAGCCGGCGTTTAGGGATGAGCGCCACCTTTTTTGGGCATCCGCGTGGCCTCGCCACGCTGTTCTTCACGGAAATGTGGGAGCGATTCACCTACTACGGCATGCGCGCCGTACTGGTGCTGTTCTTGGTTTCCGCCGTCTCGGCCGGCGGCTTTGGAATCGACGACAAGACCGCCGCAGCCATCTATGGCCTGTACACGGCCGGAACCTATCTGATGGCGCTCCCCGGCGGCTGGATTGCCGATCGGTTGATCGGGGCGCGGCAGGCGGTGCTGATCGGCGGGGTTGGCATCGCACTCGGCAACGCTCTGTTGGCAATGTCATCCAGTCCACGCGGCTTCTATCTCGGCCTGCTGGTGATCGTGCTCGGCGTCGGACTGCTCAAGCCGAACGTCAGCGCCATGGTCGCGGACTTGTACCCCGAAGGCGGGGCTCGACTCGATGCGGGATTCACCGTGTTCTACATGGGAATCAATCTGGGTGCGACCCTGGGGCCCATCGTCACGGGCGAAGCGATCGTGCTGTTCGGTCCGCGCTCGGGTTTCGGCGCGGCCGCGATTTGCATGGCGCTCGGCGTGCTGCAGTACTACTTCACTCAGGGTTATCTGGGGAACGCCGGCCGATTCAGTGCGCCACCGGCCAAGTCCGATCAACCCAGGCCCTGGCGGCAGCTCTGGATCGGCGTCGGACTGGGCGCACTCGCGTTGGCGGCATGCAGCTTCGGATGGATCGCCTTGGATCCCGTCACGTTGGCGCGGGCCACCACCGCGCTGATCGTCAGCATGGCCGTGCTTTACTTCGGCTATCTCTTCAGCGTGGCGGGTCTCTCGTCGGAAGAGCGCAGACGCGCTGTCGTCATCCTCGTCCTGTTTCTCGGCAGTGCCTTGTTCTGGTCGGGCTACGAACAGGCCGGCTCGTCGCTCAATTTGTTCGCCGAGCGATATACGGATCGGACAGTCGGCTGGGCGCATTTCGTCGTGCCCACGGGCTGGTTTCAGTCCCTGAATCCCACCTACATCATCATATTCGCACCGGCGTTTGCGTGGGCTTGGGTGGCCTTGGCCAAACGCAATCTAAATCCGTCGGCGCCGGCGAAATTCGCCATCGGCGTCATGCTCATGGGGTCGGGATTCCTGATCATGGCGGCAGCGGCGGTCATCGTCGCCGGCGGCTCCAAGGTGCTGCCCGTGTGGCTGATCTTGACCTATCTACTGCACACCTTCGGCGAGCTGTGCTTGAGTCCCGTGGGTTTGAGTTACACGACGAAACTCGCGCCGAAACGCTTCGTCGGTCAACTCATGGGAATGTGGTTCCTGTCGATCTCGCTCGGCAACCTCGCCGCGGGCTTGATCGCCGGCGAATTCGACGCCAACAACGTGGCCGCCATGCCCGGGCAATACATGCACATCGTTTATTTCTCGGTGGGCTTGGGCGCCGTGCTCCTGATCTTGAGCCGCCCGGTGAAAAAACTGATGGGGAACGTGCAATGACGACTGTAGGTCCCGCGCCGCAACTGACCTTCAAGGCCATCCTTCTTTCCATCATCCTCACGGTCATTCTCGCATCCGCCAATGCCTATGTAGGATTGTTCGCCGGAATTACCGTGGCCACGGCGATTCCGGCCGCGGTCATCTCGATGGCGGTGCTGCCGCTGTTCGGACGCTCCAATATTCTCGAGAACAACATCGTCGCGACCGGCGCCTCCGCCGGCACGTCCATTTCCGCGGGCGCGATCTTCACCTTGCCGGCACTCATCCTGCTGCACCATTGGAACAGTTTCGATTACTGGTGGACATTGGCCATTGTCGGTCTTGGCGGTTTGCTCGGCGTGCTGTTCTCGGTGCCGCTGCGCCGAACCTTGATCATCGAACAGAAGCTGCGATTTCCGGAAGGCATCGCGGCGGCCGAAGTGTTGAAAGTGGGTGCGAATCCCGGCGTCGGAGCCAAGGTGCTTGGGCTCGCCACCGTGGTCGGCGGACTATTCAAGTTCATCACCTCGGGATTGCGGTCGCTGCCCGAGGCTTTCACCGTCAAGGGCTTCATCGGCGAGCGCGGCATCGCGTTTTTCGGTTACGGGTTCTCCCCCGCATTGCTCGGCGTCGGCTACATCGTCGGCCTGAATGTCGCCATTCTGATCGCGGCCGGCGGCTTGTTTTCGTGGTGGCTCGCCATTCCGATCTACAACAGTTTCTTCTTCGAGCACGACCCGCTGCTGCTGCACAGGCTCGCCGGCCTCGATGCCGAGGATGCGGCGTTTGCCATTTGGCGTGCGCAGGTGCGTTACATCGGTGTCGGCTGCATGTTGACCGGCGCGCTGTGGGCGCTTTGGTCGCTGCGAAATTCGCTGTGGTCCGCGGTCCGCAGCGGGCTCAAAGTCGGCGCGCGCGGCGCCGCCGACGTGCCGCATACGGAGCAGGATCTGCCGATGGCGGGGGTGTTGGTGTGCATCGCGCTATTCGTGGTGCCGCTGTTCTTCCTGTACTACCTGGTGGTGGGCAGCTTGGGCGTAGCGCTCGCCATGGCCGTGATCATGATCATCGCAGGGTTCTTGTTTTCGTCGGTGAGCGGCTACATGGCCGGGCTGGTGGGATCCTCGAACAATCCCGTCTCGGGCATCACGATTTGCACCATTCTGTTCGCATCGCTGGTTCTGATGTGGATGGTGGGTGGCAAGTCCGCGATTGGGGCGGTGGCGGTGGTGTTCATCGGCGCCGTGGTTTGCAACGCCGCTGCGGTGGCCGGCGACAATTTGCAGGATCTGAAAGCCGGGCAACTGGTCGGAGCCACTCCCTGGCGCCAACAGGTCATGCTCTGCGTCGGCGTCATCGTGAGCGCGGCGGTCATGGCGCCCGTCATGAACGTGCTGCTGTTCGCGTATGGGATCGGTGAACCTTCGCACCCCGGGGTCAAGGCCTTGCCGGCGCCGCAGGCCAACCTGGTACGCTCCGTCGCCGAGGGCATGTTCGGCGGGACTCTGCCGGTGGGAATGATTGCCATCGGCGCCGCCATCGGGGCCCTGATCATCGTTTTTGATTTGTATCTGAAGCGCCGCAAATCGCGGTGGAGCGCGCCGGTGCTGGCCGTGGCGGTGGGCATCTACCTGCCCTTGGACGTGTCGACTCCGATTCTCGCCGGCGGCATCGTCGCGGAAATGGTGGCGCGCTGGCACCACCGGCGCAGCCCCGGCGGCGATCCTGAAAAGCTAGGGCAGAACGGCATGCTGTTCGCCGCGGGGCTCATCACCGGCGAGGCGCTGGTGGGAATTTTCATCGCCATGTGCATCTGGATCAGCAAGAACCCGGACGAACTGGCGTTGGCTAAGGAGTTGCCCGGCGGCAAGTGGTGGGCAGCGCTCTTGCTGCTGGGAATTTGTTTCTGGATTTTCCGCGCCGGCACGCCGCGGCAAGCCAGGTAACGCCTAGGCTGGATTGCGCGACTCCCGTCATTCACTGAAGGTGATGCTGGCCTTGGGCACCATCTATCTGGTGTGGGGCTCGAGTTTCCTGTTCACCAAACTTGCGGTCACCAACCTGCCGCCGGCGCTTTTCTCGGGGATCCGCTTCGTCACGGCCGGCACCTTGCTGGCGCTGATCTCGAGGGTTTGGAATGGCAGCCCGTACCCCAAGCACGGGATCGAATGGCGCCATGTCATCGTCACCGGCTTCTTCATGGTGTTCGTCAGCAATGGCTTGAATACCTGGTCGATGCGCTATCTCGCGTCCAATCAATCGGCGCTGCTCAACGGCACCTCGGCATTCTGGATCGCCGGGCTCGGCGTGTTCGGGCGGCGCGGCCACCCGTTGACCCGTTGGGCGGTTGCGGGAATGTGCATCGGATTTCTCGGCGCTGCGTTGATGCTCATTCCCAAGGAGCCTTTGAGTACCGAAAGTTGGTTGGCGCAGGCGGGTGTCCTGGTTGCTTGCTTTTCCTGGTCCTTGGGCACTCTGTACTACCGCAGCATCGACACGGAATTGAGTTCGCTCATGTTCATGGGTATGCAGATGCTCATGGGCGGATTGATGCTGCTCACGGTCGGCATCGCGCATGGCGACGCGGCGCACTGGGCGCCGAATGCATCCGGACTCACTGCGCTCTTTTATCTGACGTTTTTCAGCTCCTGCCTGGCGTACACGGCGTACGGCTGGCTGAGCCTCAACAGCGCACCGGCCTTGATCGGCACCTACGGCTATGTGAATCCTGCCATAGCCGCGTTTCTCGGCTGGCAATTCTTGCACGAGCACCTGTCCGGGACACAGCTGGTCGGCATGGTGGTCATCATCGTCGGCGTGAGCATTTTGACACTGCCGGGCGGCAGTCTCACCGACCCAAAAACGCTTGCCGAGCCCAAAACCCAGTAGATCAGCGGCGCTTGACGATCACTTCGACCCTGCCTTTGCCGCCCACGAACCAGGAGCCCACGAAGCTCACCACGCTCACGAGGAGCGCGGTCCAGAACGCCGACCAGAAACCCGCCACGTGCATGCCGGGCAGTATCCACGCCACCAGGGCCACCATGCCGGCGTTGATCACCAGCAGGAACAGGCCGAGCGTGAAGATGGTCATCGGCAGGGTGAGCAGGATGGCAATGGGACGTACGATGGAATTGACGATCCCCAGCAAAACGCCTGCCAGAACCAGGGTGGCGGGAGTATCGATGGAAACGCCGTTGACCCAAACGGTCGCAAGCCAGAGACCGAGGGCCACGATGCAGGCGCGTATCAAAAACCCGAGCATGCTAAGAACTCCGCAGACGCGTTGTTCATGCGAGCATAGCAAGAAGGCCCTGGCCGGTTAAATCAATAATCGAGTCCGCGCAAGGGCGGATCCTTCACGGGCACGGGTTTGGCCTTTTTAGGGACCGGCGGACTCTCGAGACACACTTTGATGCGCGCCATGAGGCGTTCCCAACCGATGCGGATGCGCACGTAGCTCTTGTCCCACGCCGGGGTCTCCGGCACTCCCGACCCCAGCAGCCGCAGCGAGGTCTTGCCCTCACCCTTGCGCACATCGAGGATGAAATCGTCGACCACGGCACTCTCACCGGGGGGCCAGTCGCTGCCTTTCAGATAAATCAGCCGCAGCCGCCGATTCGGTTCGAATATGTCGATATGCGCTTCGCGGCTATTGTCCTGGCTTGTGCCAAGGCGGTACATGCCGCCCTTGCGAGCGTCAATTTCCGCCTCTTGACCGGACCATATGCGGATCAGGCCGGGGTCGGTCAGGGCACGCCAGACTCGGGCGACCGGCACCTCGATCTCGACCAAGTGGGCATAGCCGCGGGTGCCGTTGCGGGTAGATCTACGGGGTGAGCTCATTACGGTAGAATCCCTCATCAGGGGAGGAACATCCATGGCTTATGTTGACATTGTGACTGCGCTCGCACTTCTTCAGTACCTGGTCTTCGGATTCAAGGTCGGCCGGGCGCGCGGCCGTTATGGGGTAAAGGCCCCGGCGGTGACCGGAAATGAACTTTTTGAGCGCCAGTTCCGTGTCCAGCAAAATACCTTGGAGCAGTTGGTGGTCTTTCTGCCCGGTCTGTACCTCTTCAGTCATTACCTTGAGCCTCGGGTGGCCGCAGTATTCGGCGTGATCTATCTGGTTGGCCGGGAATTGTTCGCATTCAGCTACGTGAAAGAACCGGCCAAACGCGAGGTGGGCTTCTCGCTCTCCTTCCTGCCCTCCGTTATTCTAGTCCTCGGCGGTTTGTTCGGCGCGATTCGGAGCCTTGTCTAGGCGTTAATCATTCAAAGCTGGGGTGGCCTGTAGGGCCTGAGACGCTGGCCGCGTGCATACACGCACACCTGCGAACCCATTGAACCTGATCCGGTTAGTACCGGCGGAGGGAGCATGGGTAAGAATTCTGTTTTGGGGCTTGTGCTTGCGGTGTTCGGAATCACATCGCAGGCCGTCGCAACCGACAGCGCCGGCGACTCGCAGCTCGAGGAAATCATCGTTACTGCCGCACTGCGGCCCGTCCCGATCACTGAACTGCCGGGAAGCGCTACGGTACTTACGGGAACGACGCTGCGCGACGCGGGGCAGCAGCATCTGGAAGACATTCTCGCTCTGGTGCCGAATCTCAATTGGGCCGGGGACACGTCGCGCCCGCGGTACTTTCAGGTTCGCGGCATCGGCGAATTGCAGCAATACCAGGGGGCACCCAACCCCTCGGTCGGGTTTCTCATCGACGACATCGATTTCAGCGGCCTCGGGACCGCCGCCACGCTGTTCGACCTCGACCATGTCGAGGTGTTGCGCGGCCCTCAGGGGACCTTGTACGGCGCCAACGCGCTCGCCGGCCTCATCGTCGTCAAGAGCGCTGCGCCTGCAGAAGCCTTCGGCGGGCGCGCGGAGTTCGACGCGGGGAGCTACAACGAGCGGTCCTACGGCGCCGTGATCACAGGTCCCGTCAGCGCTCTGGATTCCGGGTTCAGGCTGGCGGCGCAGCGCTATACCAGCGACGGCTTCTATCACAATGCCTATCTCGGTCGCAGCGACACCAACAATCGCGACGAACTCACGCTGCGCGCCCGCTGGCGCTACGACCCCAACGAACAATGGCGCATCGATCTCACGCTGTTGCGCGTACAGATCGACAACGGCTACGACGCATGGTCGATCGACAACACGCGCACCACCGAATCGGACCATCCCGGCGTCGACCGTCAGTACTCCACGGGAATTTCCGCGCATGCCGTCTATACCGGCCTCGATGCTGCCACCGTCACCGCCATCGCCACTTACGCCGACACATCTGTCAATTACGGCTTCGACGGTGATTGGGGCAACCCCATTCTCTGGGCGCCCTATACCTATGACTTCACCGAGGACCAAGTACGCCATCGTTCCACGCGCAGTCTCGAGTTGCGGGTCGGGAATTCTCCACAGCATGGCTTATCGTGGCTGGTCGGGGCCTACGCCTTTGAGCTGCGCGAAGGATTGAACGACACCAGCGCCGGCGCGTACGCGGATCCATTCGACCCGACCCAGAATTTCACCAGCTTGAGCGTCGTGTCGAGTGAGTATCGTTCGCGAAGCGGCGCACTGTACGGTCAGCTCGACGGCGATTGGGGAGCGCGCACACGCTGGTCGCTCGGGGTGCGCGGCGAACGCCGCACCAGTCATTACAATGACACCACTACCAATCTCGATGCTCCGACCACGACGAACGACTTCGGCCCTGCCGACGATTTGTGGGGCGCACACGTCTCGCTGGATACCCGCATCGCCGACGGCCAGCATGTGTACGCGCTGATCTCGCGCGGCTACAAGGCCGGTGGCTTCAACTTGAGTCCCGGGCTGCCGCCAAGCCAATTGCAGTTTGCGCCCGAATCCGATTTGAATTTCGAGGTCGGACACAAGGCGCAGCTCGAGGATGGCAGGCTGCGCATCGATACTTCCCTGTTCTACATGAGCCGTCATTCGGAGCAGGTGCTGACCAGCGATCAGCTTGATCCATCCAATCCGAACACCTTTACCTTCTATACCGGAAACGCCGAATCCGGCTACAACTATGGACTGGAAAGCACGCTCGCGTGGGCCGCCACCTCGCGACTCGAACTGGGAGGCTCGCTCGGACTGCTGCGAACCCTGTATCGCGGATTCGTGCAAAACGGCGTGACGCTTCCGGACCGCGCGCTGCCGCATGCGCCCGACTGGCAAGCTGCCCTGAACGCGACCTGGCGCGACCCTCGCGGCCCCTACGCGCGCCTCGACGTGACCGGCATGGGTGCGTTTTATTACGACCTGCCGCCCAACGAAACACGCTCCCGGGCCTATGGCCTCGTGAACGGAAAATTAGGTTGGCTGAAGCCGCGCTACGAAATCTATGTCTGGGGCCGAAACTTGCTGAACAAGGATTACACGGTGCGCGGCTTCTATTTCGGCGACGAGCCGCCGGATTTTCCCAACAAGCTGTACACGCAGGTTGGGGAGCCGCGCAATTGGGGCGTGCATGTCACGGTTCGCTGCTACTAACCTTAACGATGAGGCAGACGGCCGCCAGGGTTGCGCTCACGAAGTGCCGCGAGGCCCGCCGCAAGCGCCGTCGGATTGGGTGTGGGCTCAGCGATTTTGCGCAGCCGGTTGCGGTCGGTGTGGTGAAACGTTTCGGTCTGGCCGGGTATGATCAGCAGTGTGTCCTGCTCGTACGACCACGCGCCATCCGCGTGAATGTCGACCTTGATCGTGTAGCGATCTGTGCGAAACGCCTGCTCGAGAAAAGGATTGGAGACGATGCCGTTGGTGAGCGAACCACGCACGGCTTCGAGCGTGAACGACTTCGCATCGGGGTTTGCTTGGCCGACGGCCATCGCGGTCTGGCCCCGAGGAATCGATAGCGTCAGCAATATTGCGTGAGTGGCTGGCTCCCACAGCCAGTAGCCGACCTGGTCGTGAAAGGTCTCTGGGTCGTCCGGCTTCACAATCCGCGTGTGATAACGCAGGCCGTAGAAAAGTTGCGGCCCGTTGGTCTGGGCGTCGATCGGCTGGAGTTCGTAGCGTTCGATGAACTGCTGATGCTCGGGTCCGTCAGACTTCGGATTGACGTCTTGGCCGTCAGCGCTCGACCAGATGCCGGCCATGCTGGCAAGTGGCCCGAGGTTTGCCAGTGTGTCGGTATCTGGTTCAGGTTCCGTGTAGATGTCCGCGGGGTAGTGATACATAGGACTCCAGGCGATGAATCGGTTTGCAGTTTCTGGGATCGCAGCGTCCGCCTGATTCGGGCGCCCGTCCGAGGCCGGCTTATCGTACTAGGTTAGTGCGCTGCGTCTGAAAACGCACTGTCACGCTCTGATTGGCGGGAATCGTCAGCCGAAAAATCGGCCGCCCTTGCTTGCTGCCCAAAGGATGGTCCGCCCTGACGATGCGGCCGCCCTCGGGTAACCGCAACCTCAACTCGAAGGGGATGGCCGCCGCGCGCGCGTTGCTGATCACTACCCGATTCACATCGTCAACCTGTGCCGAACGCAATGTGACCCCGGGCACCAGGGGTAGGTTTTGGATATTCGCCGGATCGATAGTGGTTTTTTCCCTTTGCATGGCGACCTGGACGTCGGGACTTTCCCCCAGGTCGATTTCAACCTCCTCGTCGACCGCCAAGTCGCGCATCCCCGACTCGTGCAGCAGGATTTTCTGCGCATCGCGAGCCGCGAACACGGCGATGCGTCCCGAAGGCAGTGCCAGGCCGAGATGGTGGGCCGCGTCGTTCAATGTCCGCAGCAGCATGGACGCGGCCGCCGGCGCGGAATCTTGATTCGCGGCGAGATCGGCACCAAACACGCGGCCGACCGGAATGCCGAGCCGGTCCAGCAACCGCACTTGCTTCGATTGCCGGCTGGCAACGGTGGTGCGATCGGGGACGCGGTAAAGCTTCAAGTCACCCAATTGCTCCTGCTCCACTCTTCGCATTGCGGTCACCGCCACCTCTTGCAGCGCCGCCGCCGCCGGCGCCCCCTGCATACGTACGCTCTTAAACAGCTTATCCATCTCCCCGGTAGCCATGCCGGCGACCAGCAGCGATTCCGGCGCGTCGCTGGTCGACCCGCGCGGCCAGCATTGTGCGAAGATGGCGCTACCGGCATCCAGCTGCGCCACATCACCGCCATCGCCGTCCTCGCGATTGACTCTACCCGCGACCACTTGAGCGCGCGCTGCGGAAAATCCCACGCCGTTGCCATTGGCCAGCGTCACCCAGGCTCCCAGGTCCATTGCCTTGCCGTCGCCCGACACCGTCGCGATGTAATCTGCCGCCCAGTCGAAGCCCCGCGCCAGATACGACAAAGTCACCGTGCGGGTCGATGCTTCCGAGCTATGCACCAGTACCGACAAGGTCGGTGTCGCGTTAAGGTCGGCTACGCCCGCAAAACTGAACGTCTCCGGCAACCCTGAGCAGCGCAGGGCCTCGATCCCCTCTGCAGTTTCGAACACCACGCCGCCGCCCGCGTCTGAAATCAGGGTGCCCGACAGGCGTTGCAGCCGACCGGTCTGCTTGTCGGTGCGCAGCAGCGTCACCGGCTTGCCCACCGCAGCGCCGATCAATGCCGAAGGGCTCAGCAATTTTCCCTCACGATTCTTTTCGATGACGCCGGCCGGCAGGCCGGTGACTATGGCGCTGGCCGGTTCAATGCCGTCGGCGACGCCTTCGAATCGAAGCGTGGAGAGGCCGGCGGGCAGATGCACGGTTCGGGTTTCGCTGATCAGGGCGAATCCCGCCAACCGGTCAAGATCAATGGATCCTGAGCCGCGATCCGGTGCACGGTACACGGTCACGGAGACATCGATGGGCGGCGACGCCAGGATATCGGCCGCTGCGGCCGGCGCCGCTGCCAAAACCCAGGCCAATGCCGCCCAGCGCATGGCGTCTAGAAACGCGTCTCGAAGCTGGCGGTGAGACTGGTCTTGCCGTTCGCCGGCACGGTCACCGCCCACTCGGCGGTCTCGGCGCTGCGCCGTGTGCTCTTCTGGCTCTCGGCGGTGATGCGCGAATCGCCCCACAATCCCTCTTGAAGCAGTTTGACGGTGACGGGCCGGGGCAGGGCATTGCTGAGCTCGTAACGCATGTCGGACTGCCAGTCGAAGTTGGAGAGGCGCGTGCGCTTTTCCACCACGGCGCGCACCTTCACATCGAAGGCGTCCCCGGTGGCGAGCGACAGAGTGGATCCCATGGGAGTGTGGTCGATGTGGTTCTCGCCGATGAACTGCGGCTCGCCGCGTTTGTCGCGCATGTAGAAGCGCAAAACTCCCGCCGGCAGTTGATCGCCCAAGCCGGCGTGCGCGCTGGTCGAGAAGCTGTAGATGCTTTTGGCGCTTTGCGGCGTTTCCGAGGTTCCCAGCCACCGGTTGCGATATTCATAGCCGTGCTCGGCAGGCACGCCATGAACGTCGAGGAAGCTCACCTGCTTGGTCTGCAAGTTGGCAATGGTGGTGCGCTCCGCGAGCGGATAGAGATAGTAGTCGCCGAGGCGTTCGCGGCTGCCGGTCTCCGTTCCGGCCTGCTGCAACGTCGCGCGCGGCTGCGGGTTGCGATAGTAGTTCGGCCTGGAGCCGCCGTCGACTTGGGTGGGGGACCCGGCGACCAACAGCGTTTGCGCATTGTCGTAGGTCACGCCGCTGGAATTGGTCAAGGTCACCCATCCCTGCACATCGATTTTGCTGTCGCCCTCGTTGTAAAGCGCCACATAATCCGCGCGCCAACCGAGACCGGGAGTGAGGTAGCTCAACGTGGCCGGCCGCGCGCCCGCGTGGCCGCCGACGACGGTCACCGACAAGGTCGGGCGGGCGCGCAAATTCTCCGGCACCTTGTCGAAAATCACGCGCACCGGCAGACCGTCGTCGCGCAGCACTTCGATGCGCTCTCCGATCTTCAGCACCACGCCGCCATTGGTCGCAAGCACCTGCGCCTGCTCGCGCGTTTCCGCGCCGGTGGCAGGATTGACGCGAACGATGGTGACTTGCCGTCCCACGGCTTTTTCCATGAGCTTGGCAGGAGTCAGCAGATCGAAATCGAAGTTCTGTTCGACGATGCTGATATCGGCAGCCGTCAGCGATACGGTTTCGGGCCGGATCTGCGCTGAAACGTCTTGAAACTCGAGACGCTGACGACCGCCTTTGATGTCGACATCGCGGCGGTCCTGCACCAGCGCCAGATCACCGGCGTAGATGGTGACGGACAAGGTCCGATCGGCTGCAATGGCCGGCGCGTCGGTCAGGAGACCCAGCAGGGAACCGATCAAGACAAGGCGTAGACCCATGACTCACTCCCAACGGCGTCACATGCCGGGTATGGCCTACATTAAGCGATGTCCCGAACGCTTTGGGGTTAAGTCGATCCGGCGGAATCGCGGGATGGGGGTGGGGTCGGAAAGGCTCGCGTATGCGACTAGCGCATCGAAACCTGAAGGCGCCGGTTGCCGCTGGCCTCCATCCAGGTCTTGATCCGCTTCGCATCCGCTACGCGCGTGTACTTGCCGAACGAATCCAGCAGCACGATGATGACCGAGCGGCCTTCGATGACGGCGGCCATCACCAGGCACTTGCCGGCTTCCGCGATGTAGCCGGTCTTCTGCACGATGATGTTCCAAGTCGGGTTCGCCACCAAGTTGTCGGTATTGCGGAACTCCACCAGACGTTTGTGGATTTTCACGGTGTGACGGCTGTCGGTGGAATACTCGCGAATGGTGGCATTGTGCGAGGCTGCGATCACCAGCTTCGACAGGTCCTCGGGGCTTGCGACGTTTTGACTCGACAATCCCGTGGGATCGACGAAATGCGAGTTGGTCATGCCGAGCGTCGCGGCTTTGGCGTTCATGGCCGCAACCATGGCAGGCATCCCGCCGGGGTAATTGCTTCCCAGCGCGTGGGCGGCACGATTTTCGGATGACATCAACGCCAGGTGCATCAGGTCGCCCCGCGACAGCACGGTGCCGACGGTGAGGCGTGAAAAGGAGGCCTTCGGCAGGTCTCGGTCGGCTTCGGTGATCTGGATCGGCTCGTCCAAGGGCTGCTGGGCGTCGAGAACCACCAACGCGGTCATCAGCTTGGTAATGGAAGCAATGGGCATTGCGACGTCGGAATGGCGGGAATACAGGACCGAGGAGTCGCTCTGGTCGATGATGAGCACCGAACTCGACTTGAGCTTGGGGTCGTGATTCTGAGTCGCGCCGGCGTGAAATGCCAAAACGGTCAGGAATAAGCCCACCGTCACGCGCAAGCTCAAGGACGGCACTCGGAATTTCAACGCCATTAACGATCTCTCAAGTACTTAACGAAAGACGGCAAACTGACATATGTCAATCATGCCGCGACGTGATGCAGCGCTAACTTTGCCATTAATTTCTGGAAAGTCCAGCACATTCAGGTCGTTGCTTAAATAAGTTCAGGCCTTTGCCTAAATAGAGTCAGGCATTTGCCTCGCTGCCCGGGGCCCGGCGCAGCTCTTTGTCGCGGTACATGTTGCGATCGGCGATGCTCAAGATCTCGCGCGAATCCCGCGAATCCTTGGGGTAATTGACGACCCCGATGCTGACGCTGCAGCGGATCATGCGTGAACGCAGATCCAGGGTGGTCTTGAAGACATTGTGCCGCACCCGCTTCACGACGGCCTCGGCGATTTCGGGCGTCGCACCCGGGAGAAGCACCGCGAACTCGTCGCCGCCGAAGCGCGCGGCATAGTCGGTGTTGCGAATGCTTCGTTGCAGGCACTGCGCCACCAGGGTGATGGCACTGTTCCCCGCATCGTGCCCGAAGGCATCATTGATGTCCTTGAGCTTGTCCATATCGATCATGAGCAGCGCATAGACTCCGCGGTCGCGCTCGCAGGCCGCGTGTTCGCGCTGCCACACCTCATTGAACATGCGCAAGTTGTACAGGCCCGTCAGGGCATCCGTTTGCGCCAGATTTTCGATGCGTTCGCGCGCCTCCGTGATGTCCGCCGACAGCGTCGTCGTCAGGTAGGCAACCAGCAAAAACGGCGCCAATTGACCCACGGCCTGACTGGCGTAGGTCAGCGACATGACGTCGAGACCGGGCGTCGCGGCAGCCAGCAGCAGATGGCAAACGGCAATCACCGCCACCTGCAGCAAGGTCACCAAGCGTCCCAAGGTGAAGGCGCTCAAGATGATGGGCAGCAGGTAGAGATTCAGCAGCGGACTGGAACTCTTGCCGGTAAACCACAGCACGCCGGTGATGAAGATCACCATGGACCACGATTCGATCAACAACCGGGTGCGGGTGCGCCGCGGGAAGAAGCGGCGGGCGCGAAACATCACAATGGCAAGCAAGAATGCGCTCAGCAACCCCAGCACCGGCCACAGCTGCTTGAGCAGCGCGCCCGACCAGACGAGCACCAAGGCTGCCAGCGCCAAACATAGGATTTCGATGGACCGGGTGCTGCGCACGGATCAGTTGAACCGCGCCGCGGCCGAAACCGACCCTGCACCGCCGACCGTGGGCACCTTCAATTCCTGAAGCGCCCGCTTGACCTCGGGGTCGCGCTCGAGCAGGGGCGCGCCGGGGTCGGGCGTGCCGGGCGGCTTCGGGTCGCGCGCAAGCTCGATGTCCGGGGAGATGCCGCGGTGATTGATGGATATCCCCGAGGGCGTGTAGTAGAGCGAGGTGGTCAGCTTCACAGCGCGATCCCCGGGCAACGGAATCACCGTCTGCACCGAGCCCTTGCCGAATGTGGTGCGCCCCATCAACTTCGCCCGATGATTGTCCCTGAGAGCCCCGGCGACGATCTCCGCCGCCGATGCCGATCCGCCGTTGACCAAGACCACGATGGGCGCACCGTTGAGCGCGTCTCCGGGGGTCGCATCCATTTCGAATTTGGACTCCGGAGTGCGCCCTTTGGCGGAGACGATGACCCCCGAATCGAGAAACGTGTCGGACACCGCCACCGCCGCCTCGAGCACGCCCCCGGGGTTGTTGCGCAGGTCGAGCACCAACCCCTTCAGGGCCGCGCCATTGCGTTTGCGCAGGTCCTTGAGCGAGCCTTCCAGATCATCGCCGGTGGTCTCGCTGAATTGCGAGATTCGCACATATCCCATGCCGGGTTCGAGCAACTCCGCTTTCACGCTGTGCAGTTCGACACGCGAACGTTTCACCGTGAATTGCAGCGGCTCCGAGCTGCCTTCGCGCAATATGCCGATTTTGACGGTGGTGCCTTCCTTGCCCCGCATGCGCCCGATCGTATCCGCCAACGTGGTCGTGTTCACCGGAATGCCGTCGATGGTGACGATGACATCGCCGGAACGAATTCCCGCCTGAGCCGCGGGCGAGCCCTCGAAGGGCGACACCACCACGACCTCTTCGTCCTCCATCGACACCTCGATGCCGATGCCCGAATATTGTCCCGAACTCGAGATCTTGACCTCGTCGTACTCATCGCCATCGAGATAAGCGGAATACGGATCCAAGGAAGAAACCATGCCGCGAATGGCCGCCTGCAGCAATTGATGATCGTCCACCGGATTCACATAGTCATGCTTCACGCGCTCCAGCACCTCAGCGAGCATGCGCGCATCCTGCCAGGGCAGGTCCGGTGTCGGCGCGGACGGCTTGTCGGCGAGGACACCGCTCGCGAGTCCGAGTGATACACCGACGGACAAGCCGATGCCGAGCCAGAGTACGGACTGAGATTTCGTGATCATCAGGCCGCAGCATACGTGCGACGGCGATTCGCCGCCAGGCTCCTAACCGCCGAGTGCCGCTGCTTTCCCCACCGAGGAATCAAAGAGGCCGGTGGACGTGGCAAAGCATGAATAGAGCGGCAGGTCGCGCATGGCGTCGTCCAGGGCGAGCGGCTTGCCGATGAAAAAGCCCTGGCCGTAGTCCACGCCCAATTGTGCGGCGCGTGCACGGATGGCATCGGTCTCCACGTGCCCGGCCACGGTCTCCATTCCCAGAGTGCTCGCGAGCTTGGCGATCGCGACCACCATGGATTGCGACTTGGGATTGTCCAGGAGATCACGGCTGAAGCTGCCGTCGATTTTGATGCACGACACCGGCAGTGAGTTCAAATGCGACAGCGAGCCGATCCCCCGGCCGAAGTGGTCGAGCGCAAAGGAGATTCCCTGTTCCCTCAAGCGGCACATGAACGGCGCCAGTGTGCCGATGTGCGCGCTGGCAGCCTCCTCGGGAAATTCAAAGCCTAGCGTGCCGGGTTCTATGCGGCTCTTGCGCACCAGCGCCTCGAGCATGCGCCAGAATTCCCCATCGGCGAGCGAAGCGCCCGACAGATTCACGGAAAATTTCGCCGGATGCTGCCGCAGCAGATTTCGGCAGGCGGCGAGGCGTTCGATCGACTGTTCGACGACCCATTGATCGATGCGCCGCGCCAGATCCTGACCGGCGGCGTCGCTCGCCAATTTATCCAGACCGAGCCGGGTGCCGTCGGCAGTGCGCATACGCAGCAGAATCTCGAATCGCGGATCGGCCGGAGCGGAACAGAGCGGCAGAATGGGTTGCGCCAGAAGCTCGATGGAATCGGCGGCGAGCGCCGCGCTCACCTGTGCCGCAAAACTCGAGGTCGGGAAGGCGCTGCCGAAGTTCTGTTCATTGCCGTAGAACACCTCGACGCGGTTGCGGCCGCGTTCCTTCGCCGTTCGGCAGGCGAGCTCCGCCGCCGCCATGGCATGGTCGAGACGCATATCGCGATCGCGCAGCCGGGAAGCCCCGATGCTCAAGCTTACGAGCAAGGGTTTGTCGTCGCGCGCACCGCTCAAGCGGATGGCGGCGCCCCGCAGCTCCTCCGCGACGCGCGCCGCGGGCTCGATGCCGCAGCCCGGTAGAAACATGCTGAACCGGTCTCCGCCGACCCGCGCGATGAGCGTGCCCTCGCGGGTGCGCCTCGACAGCAGCCGGGCGATGCTTTGTATGACCTCGTCGCCGACATGCATGCCGTGGTTCTCGTTCACCACATTCAACTGATCGATGTCGATGTAGAGCAAGCCGTGCGGGCCTGTGCCGCGAACCGGGGAAGACACCTTTGCCGCGGTTTGCGCGTTGAACGCCGCCGCCGTCAGGAGACCCGTGACCGGATCGAAGCTGGTGCGGATGATTTGCGTGGCTTTGCGCGACAACAGCTCCAGGGCCTCGGCATCGCGCAATTGAAAGTCGCCCTCCGTGTCGCCGCGGAACACCGCGAGCACCCCGATGACGCGACGTGTCTCATCGCAGATCGGCGTCGAGATTGCCTTGTATGGCACCGCAGCATTGGACCCGTCCAGCGCCAGCCGGTTCGCGACCAATGTGCAGCCGTGCAGCTGCGCGCGCGTCAACAGGTGGCGATGCATTTGCGCCAATACGTCGCTTTCTATCCCCTGGGGCTGGCCGGGGCGCGTGCGGCAAATGGTCAGGTTGCGGGAGGGCAGGAGCATGGCGGCGACCACCCCCGACAGATGCTGGTTGGCGAGCGTCGGGATCTGCCCCAAGGATTCCAAACCGTCCGCGGCGCATCCCGAGGACAGCCGATGAAAGAGATCGAGTTCGCGGCTGTGGTCCGCAAGATTCTCGTGCAGCTCACCGATGGCGGCGCGCGCCGACAGTTCGCTTTGCAGGCAGTCGAGCGCCGGCTTGATCGTCGCGTGAACCGCCGCCAATTCGAGACGCGCCTCAGGCGTAGGCAACGCGATGACGACCAGGCCCAATACTTCGCCGAGCGCGCCGCGAATGCGAAAACCGAAACGCGACTCAGAACTATCCTGGGTCTCCACCAGGCCGTCGATGTCGCTGCGCCGAACGGGGTGCGAGCTTTGCAGCAATGAGAGCGCGTACTGAACCCGCGATGCACTCGAAGGGTCGCTCGACCACCACGAGGCGCCGTCTGCGCTGGCAAATTGGATGTGGCTGATCCTCGGACTCAAACGCGCGAGCAACTGCGCATATGATTTCCAAGTTTCAACCGAAGGTGTCATCGGGCCGAGCATCCGGCAAAGGCCGGAGGGAATCTAGGACGTATTCGGCATTTCAACCGTTAACTTTAGAACGGCGATCGCTGCAACATTCGACATAACGCACAGCTATGGATTCGGCATCAACCACGCCTTCGGGTCGACGGTTTTGCGCCCTTCGCGAATTTCAAAATACAGTTGCGGAGCGGCACCGTCGGCATCGCTCAATGCCGCGATCACATCGCCCGGGGCCACCCAGTCGCCGACCGACTTGTAGAGCACTTCCGCATGCCCGTACAAGGTCATGTAGCCGCCGCTGTGTCCGATGATGAGCAATAGTCCCAGGCCCTGCAGCCAGTCGGCATACACCACGCGGCCGAAGTAGGGAGCGCGGACTTTCGTGCCGCGCGCGGCTTCGATCATCTCGCCGTTCCAGCGCGGACCCGGGGCGGCGCTCGCGTGCTGTTCTTGATAATGAGCGGTGACTCGTCCCTGCACCGGCCAGGGTAATCGGCCTCGCATGTGCTCGAAACTCTGCGTCGAATCGACCGGAAAATCCTGCAGCACGCGGGCGAGGTCGGCCACCAGCGATTCGACCGCCTGCTCCTCGCGGCGCAATTTGGCCAATTCCTGATTGCCGCTCGCCACCTGGTGGGTGAGCGCCACCAGGGTCTGCGTGCGGTCGGCCCGCGCATGTTCCAATCCGGCCATCTCACGCGCCGCATCGCTCTCGAGAGTATTCAGCTGCTCGCCTTGCTGCTCGATCTCGGCCACCAGCTGCACCAAGCGCGTGACCTGTCCCTGGATCGCGTCGATATTGGCGCTGCGTTCTGCCGCGAAATATCCGTAGTAGCTGAGCGTGCGGCCGAGACCCGCCGGGTTGTTTTGATTCAGCAGCAGCTTGAGCTGTTCCTGCCGGCCGATCATGTACGCGGCCTGCACCTGCCTGCCCAGCGCGGCACGCTCCGCTTGCAGGGCATTCTTATCGCGCAACTGCTCGCCGCGCAGTTCCGTGCGGCGCCGTTCGGCGGCGGCTTGTTCGCCATGCAGCTCGTCCAATCGTCGCCGTTGCGCCGTGATGATGAGCTCGGTCTCGCGCAGCCGCGCGCTCAGCGCATCACGTTGCTTGAGCTCCTCCCCGAGGTGGTTCGTCAGCGCGGCAATACGCGCCCGCACGGCCGCGAGTTTCGCCTTCGCCTGCGCGGAGTCGGTCGGTTCGGGCGCCGCGGCCCAGGCGCCGGGGCAGCACAGCACCGCCGTCATGAGGGCCGCACGAACGCGTCCAAAGCGGTGATTTCGGGCAAATTTCATTCTAGGGTGGCGAGCATACAAGCCTTGTGCCCGCTGCTATACTTGTCGGCCCGACAATTCTACTGTGCGAGCCGCATGCAGCGACTGTTCGAGTTTATTGGCAATCATCCTTACTTGGCGAGCGCGGCGATACTGGCTGCCGCGGCCGTGGCTTTTTATGAAATTCGCGAGCGCATGCAGGCGTTCGCCGCTTTGAGCGCGATGCAGGCCGTGCGGCTCATGAACCAGGGCGCACTCGTCATCGACCTGCGCGCCAAGGACGCCTATGACGCGGGCCATATCGGCGACGCGCGCAACGTGCCGGCGGCAGAACTCGAGTCGCAAGCCGATGGCTTGAAGAAATGGCGCGATAAGAACGTGATCACCTATTGCGACAGCGGCGTGAGCGGCGCAAGCGGCGCACGCACGCTGATGAAGCTCGGATTCACCAAAGTGTTCAATCTTCACGGGGGCTTGAATGCCTGGGTCAAGGATAACCTACCCTTGGCGAAAACCTCGCCGGCCGGCAAGGGACATCCTAAATGACGCAGCCGGCCGTGACGCTGTATACGTCGGCCTGGTGTCCGTACTGTCGTCGAGCCAAGGATCTCCTGGCTCAGAAGAAAGTGGACTTCGGCGAAATCAATGTCGAGGATGACCTCAAGTTCCGCGAGGAAATGATTGCGCGCAGCAATCGACGCACGGTTCCGCAGATTTTTATCGGCGACAAGCATGTCGGCGGCTGCGACGATCTTTTCGAACTCGATCGCAGCGGGGAACTGGATCGACTACTTCAGGGGGCTTGATGAACGAGGTTAATACGACGGGTCCGGAAGCCAACATCGGCGGCGTCCAGGTGAACCTGCAGAGCGTTTATTTGAAGGATTCTTCTTATGAATCGCCGAACGGGCCGCGGTTGCCCAACAATCAGGCCTGGGAGCCGAAATTCCAGCTCAATATGAATACCTCCACCGAGGAACTTGCGGCGGATGTGCGCGAGGTACTGTTGACCATCACGCTCGAGGCCAAGCAAGGCGAGGCGACCTTGTACCTGGTCGAGGTAAAACAGGCAGGCGTGTTTTCGATCTCCGGGGCGTCCGTGGAGGATCTGAAGCGATTGGTCGGCAGTTTCTGTCCCAGCGTTCTCTTTCCCTATGCGCGCGAAGTCATCTCGGATTTGATCGTCAAGGGCGGATTCCCGAATTTTCTTCTCCCGCTCGTCAACTTCGAAGCCCTCTATGCTCAGGCGTCGGAGTCGCCCCCACAGCAGGGTCTGGTCAACTAGGCCTCGGGGAGCCTCCAGGATGAAGCACCGGCGCGCAGAACCGATGACGGTTGTCGGCGCCGGTTCCTGGGGCACGGCGCTCGCCATACAACTCGCGCGCGAAGGCCACCCCACTCAGTTGTGGGGACGAGATGCTGCGCAAATCGACCTGATGCGGGTGGCGCGGCGCAATGAGCGCTATTTGCCGGACGCCGCATTCCCCGGCGAATTGCAGGCCACCAAGGATTTGAGACAGGCCCTTGACGGGGCTCGCGACGTGTTGATCGCCGTGCCTTCGCATGGCTTCCGCGCAACCCTTGAGAACATCAAGCCGCACCTGGGCAGCGACACCCGCGTCGCCTGGGCCACCAAGGGTTTCGAGATCGCAACCGGCCTGCTGCCGCACCAGGTCGCGCGAGAGATGCTGGGCTCCCGGGCCGGGGCGGTATTGTCGGGACCGACCTTCGCGAAGGAAGTCGGCGCCGGCCTGCCCACCGCCATGACGGTGGCGTCGGAGGATGAGCGTTTCGCCAAAGAGCTTGCGTTGCGCCTGTCGGGTCCGAATTTCCGCGCCTACACACAAACCGACATCATGGGGGTCGAGGTGGGCGGCGCCGTCAAAAACGTCATTGCCATCGGCTCAGGGATAGCCGACGGCATGGGGTTCGGCGCCAATACCCGGGTGGCGCTCATCACCCGTGGACTTGCCGAAATGATGCGCCTCGGCGTGGGGCTCGGCGCCGCGCGCGAGACCTTCATGGGGCTCGCCGGTCTCGGCGATTTGGTGCTCACCTGCACCGACGATCAATCGCGCAATCGGCGCTTCGGCATCGCGTTGGGCCGCGGCCAGTCCCCGGAGGCCGCGCAAGGCGGCATTCATCAAGTGGTCGAGGGCGTGGCCGGAGCGCGCGCGGTCCACGACGTGGCGCTGCGGCTCGGGGTGGACATGCCCATCTGCCGCGAAATTTACCGCATCATGCATGAAGGGAAACCCGTGCGGGAAGCCGTCCAGGCGCTCATGGGGCGGGAAGTGCGTTCCGAGACGGAGTGAGCCCAAACGAGGTCGGCCCGAAAACGAGGTCTGCGATGAAACGACGCTATGTCACGACCGATGTGTTCACGGACCACATGTTCGGCGGCAATCCCCTCGCCGTGGTTTTGGACGCGGCGAACCTCTCCACCAGCGAGATGCAGGCCATTGCTCTGGAGTTCAATTACTCGGAAACGACTTTCGTATTGCCGCCGGACGATCCCAAACATACCGCGAAGGTGAGGCTGTTCACTCCCCGCATTGAGGTGCCCTTCGCCGGACATCCGAATGTCGGAACTGCGTTTGTGCTGGCGCGCGAGAGTCCCTTTGCGGCGGCGGCGGCGGCCTCGGCCGGCGGAATCTTCCTGTTCGAGGAGCTGGCGGGCGTGGTGCCGCTGAAATTGCTGCGCGAGCACGGCGAGACCGTCGGCGCGGAATTGCGCGCGCCGGAGGCGCTGTCGCGCCGCACGGTCGTGACGCGCGAGGTGGCCGCCACCTGCCTGTCGCTGGATGCCGCGGATGTCGCCATGCACGTGCATGCGCCGCAGGTCGTCTCCGTCGGACTGCCGTTTCTGGTCGTCGAGCTGCGCAGCCGCGATGCGCTGCGGCGCTCCAAGCCCAACTTCGCCGCGCACGCCGAGCTCCTGCCGCTCGACGGCTCGGACGCGATTTTCGCGTATTGGCGCGCGCCCGATGAGTCGGGCGCGGCCGATGCAATCGAGCTGCATGCGCGCACGTTTTCACCGTTGGACGGAATCATCGAGGACCCCGCCACGGGCAGCGCCTGCGCGGCCGCCATCGCCCTGCTGGCAACGCTCGACCCTCGCGACCGCGCCGAGCTCGCTTGGCGCATTCATCAAGGCGTCGACATGGGCCGACCGAGCCTGCTGTCCGGGCGCACCACGAAGAACCAGGGCGCGCTGACCGGCACGCACATCGGCGGCCGCTGCGTTGCCGTGCTCGAAGGCATCTTGAACTTACCGGACTAGCAGCTTGGGCTCGCCCCGCGCAGCGGCGCCGCCGAAGGCGAGCTGACGCCACGCTTCGTACGCCACCAGCGCCACGGCGTTGGATAGGTTGATGCTGCGGCTCTGCGCGCGCATGGGTATGAACAGCGAGTTGCTTCCCACGCGATCCAGCACGGCTTGCGGCAGCCCCCGGGTTTCGGGGCCGAACAGGAACGCATCGCCGGGCTGGAATGCGGCATCGCTGTAGCACTGGCGTCCCGCGGTCTCCACGGCAAAAAGCCGGGCTCCCGCGAGGTGATCGAGGCAGGCATCGATGCTTGCGTGGACTTTGACGGGCGCGAGATCATGATAGTCGAGCCCCGATCTCTGCAAGCTCTTGTCGTCGAGGCGGAATCCCAACGGCTTCACCAGATGCAGGGTCGTGCCGGTGTTCGCGCACAGGCGGATTACGTTACCCGTATTCGGCGGAATCTCGGGCTCGAACAGCACGATGTGAAACATGTCGCGTCGCTGTCGCTAAAGGTCGGCCGAGGTGCGCGCCGTGTCGGCGGGGGTGCGCGCCTGCGCGACGATCACACGATGCGTGGGATAGTCGAATTCAATTTCGTTGCGGCGAAATTCTTCGATGATGCGCAGATTGACCTCCTGCTGCACATCCAACACGGAATTGACGTTGGGCTGCTGCACGAAATAGGACAGCTCGAACTGCAAGGCCGAATCGCCCAGCGTATTCAAATGGCAGCGCTCGAAGCGCGCGTTCGCCTGCTCGCGCACGACGGCCTCGAGCAGCTTCGGGGTGCTGCGCAGCGTATTGGAGGGCGTTTCGTAGCTGACGCGAAGAGTGGTCAAGACGCGCAGTTCCGCAGCGCGGCCGAAATTGCGCACCCGGCTCTTCAGAATATCGGCGTTCGAGAGAACGATCTGTTCGCCGGAATCGCTGCGCAATCGCGTGCTCTTGATGCCGACGTGCTCGACCCTGCCCATGTACGTGTCGATCACCAACCGGTCGCCGACCACGAAGGGTTTGTCCAGAGCAATGGACAGCGAGGCGAACAGATCGCCGAGCACATTCTGCAGCGCGAGCGCCACCGCGACGCCGCCGACGCCGAGGCCGGCCAGCAGCGCGGTGATGTTGACGCCGAGATTGCTGAGCGCGACCAGAAACAACAGCGACCAGATCAGCACATGGGCGATGAACTTGATGATGTCGAGCGAGCCGGCGAACAGCCGATCGGCGCCGCGTTCGCGTTCCTTCGACTCCAGGTAGAAGCGCAGGGCCAGGCCGGCCCACAGTCCGATTTGCATCAGGAGAAGAACGGTCACGATGCCATCGATGACGCGCTGAATTCCGTTCGGCAGCGTCAGGTTTGCTTGGGCGGCGTACAGCGCGACTCCGAATAGGAACAGCTGGGTCGTGTTGCCGAGCAGATAGGCGATGAGACGCAGCGGCAGGGCATGTTGGCCGGCCGAATACTTCTCGTAGCGCGAGGCGATGAAGCGCCGCAGGATCCACAGCACGAACCAAACGGCGACGGCCACCATTCCGGCTACCGACCAATCCATCAGCGAGTTTCCGAGCAGCAGCCGCTGCACCGATTCGATTTTGTGTGAGAGATAGTCGCCCATGAGGGCGATTATAGAGTCCTCCATGCCCAACTCCTTCATTTTGCGCGTCAGGGTGTTGCGCCCCCAACCCAGAAGTTTGGCCGCGTCCTGCTTCATGCCGTCGGCCTTGCGCAGCGCCACTCGGATCAAAATGCGCTCGACCTCCGGTACCGCCTGGTCCAGCAGCCGCTGCGTGCCCGCGGCCAGCTCCTGCTCGGCCCAGTGCGACAGCTTCGCCATCCAGTCGTGACCCGCAGCCTGGCCCGCCGGCACCCCGCCGAGATCGGGCGGGATATCCTCGGCGCGGATTTCACGCCCGGGCGCAGTCACGGTCAGACGCCGGCAGGCATTGACCAGTTGGCGCACATTGCCCGGCCAATCGAAGGCGACCAGCGCATTCTCCGCCGGCGAGGTCAGCAGTTTCGGCTCGACCCCAAGTTCCTGGCCCGCCACCGCCAGATAGTGGCGCAGCAGTTCGGGAATATCCTCGCGCCGCTCGCGCAATGGCGGAATTTCGATGCGGATCACGTTCAGCCGGTGCAGCAGATCCTCGCGGAAGTGGCCGGAATTGACCCGTGTTTCCAAGTCCTGGTGAGTTGCGGCGATGACGCGCACATCCACCTTCACCGGCGTCTGTCCGCCGACCCGATAAAACTCGCCCTCGGCCAGAACGCGCAGCAGCCGAGTCTGCAGCGCCGGCGGACATGTCGCCGATCTCATCGAGGAACAGGGTGCCGCCGTCCGCCTGTTCGAAACGCCCGCGGCGCAGCGCGTCGGCGCCGGTGAACGCGCCTTTTTCGTGACCGAATAGTTCCGATTCCAGAAGGTCCGCGGTGAAGGCCGCGGTGTTCAGCGCGACGAAGGCCTTGCTGGAGCGCGGGCTGTGACGGTGCAGCGCGCGGGCCACGAGTTCCTTGCCCGTGCCCGATTCGCCGGTGATCAGCACCGTCATGCTGGAGCGGGACAATCTGCCGACTGCGCGAAAAACCTGCTGCATGGCTGCCGCCTGACCGAGCAATTCCGGAATGCTGCGCCGTGCGGCCTCGACGTCGATGGAGATCGTCGCTTGCTGAGCGGCGCGGCGCACCAGATCGACGGCCTTGTCGATGTCGAACGGCTTGGGCAAATACTCGAATGCGCCACCTTGGTATGCGGCAACCGCCGCGTCCAGGTCGGAGTGCGCCGTCATCACGATGACCGGAAGACCGGGCCGCGAGACTTGAATGTCCTTGAGCAAATCCAGTCCGCTGCGTCCCGGCATGCGGATGTCCGTCATCAGGACATCCGGCGCATCCGAGCGCAGTGCCGTCAGTACATTGTCGGCCTGATCGAAGCACTTGGCGGCCATGCCGCTGCCCTTTAGCGCCTTCTCCAGCACCCAACGAATGGACGCGTCGTCGTCCACCAACCAAACCTGCAGCGGCTTCGCGCTCATGCCGAATCCATGGGCAGCGAGATGACGAATATGGTTCGGCCGGGAGCGCTGTCGAATTCGATCAAGCCGCCGTGGCGGCTGACGAGGTCTTGAGCGATGCCCAATCCCAAGCCGGTGCCGTCGGCGCGGCCCGACACCAGCGGATAGAAAATCGTGTCGCGAATTTCGGTGAGCACTCCCGGACCGTTGTCCTCGAACTGAATCGACGCGACCAGGCGGTGACGCTGAGTGCCGACGCTCGACATTGCTCGCTGCGCGGGTTCTCAGGATGAGCCGGGGTGCGGGCACGTAGCCGCTCGATAAGGCCTGAATGGCGTTGCGGCCGAGATTCAACATCGCCTGAATGATGTGGTTTGGGTCCACCGTGAGCGGCGGCAAGCTCGGGTCGTAGTCGCGATCGACGATGACGCCCTCGGGCGCCTCGCTGCGCAGCAGGTGATACACGCGTTCCAGCAACTCGTGCACGTTGACGAGCTGTTTGGCCGGCGGACGGCCGGGCCCCAGCATGGAGTCGAGCAGATTGGTGAGGCGGTCCGCCTCACTGATGATGACGCGCGTGTACTCGCGCAGCGCCGGATCCAATAGTTCCCGCTCGAGCAATTGCGCGGCGCCGCGCACGCCCCCCAAGGGGTTTTTGATCTCGTGTGCGAGCTGGCGGACCATCAAGCGGCTGCCGCCCAATTGCGCCAGCAGCGCGTTTTCGCGCGTCAGGCGCCGATGCTGCGTGATGTCCTCGATTTCCAGCAGCAGCCGGAAACTTTGTCCCAGAGTGATTTGCGTCACCGCGCAATCCAGGATGCGGTCGACGCCGCCCGGCGCCGGCCAGGCGAGTTCGCGCTGCACGACGCCCTCGCCGCCTTGACGGGCTCGTTCGAACAGCGGCAACAGGGTTTCGGCGCCTCGCGTCAATTCCGTGATGCTCCGGCCGAGCGCTTGATTGGCCCCCATGCCGAGCAGGGTTTGCGCGGCCGCGTTCAGATAGAGGACCTGTAGTTCCTGATCCAGCAGAAACACGCTCGTGACCAGACTATCGAGGAGTTCTGTGCCCTCGATTCGCAGCGTGTCCAATTTGAGTTCAGCGGCCAAATGGAGCGCCCGCTCGGCTCGTAAGGCCCGCTAGTGGTGCTGGACCCGGGGCCCCAATTCCGACGGTTGACGAACGAAGAACGTGACGCTGTCGCTGGTTCGCGATTCCCCGCTGTTCTGATCCGTGACGGTCGCGGCAAGAATATAGGTGCCGCGCGGCCAGGCGCGGCAGGCCGAATTGAGTGCTCGTCGGTCCCTGTTCGAGTTGTTTGCCGTTCAGGTGCCAGGTGATGACCTGATCCGCCTTGAGGTCCGGTTCCAGAGTCAGGTGCACCCCCACGGCCTCGTCGCCGAAGAAAGTCTGATCGGGGGCAGGCGACGTTATGGAAAATTGGGTATAGGCCGATGCCGATGCCGCTTTGGGCGCTCCGATGCCATGGGCGTCGGGAGGCGCGGCCCCCGTGGACGCGGCCGGCGTTGAGGCGGCGGGTGTGCTGGTTGCCGTGTAAATCTTTTGGGCGCCCGGAACCGATTGGTCGGAGTAATGAACCACGCCGTCGGCATCGGTCCACTTGTAGACCACAGCGGCCTGTCCCGCGAAGGCGGCGAGACTGGCCAGCACTATCCATGGTCGCCAAGGGTGCATACGTCCAAAGCATAGCCCTATCGCCTCCCCGCCACAAAACCAGGTGTGGAGGTTGTGAACCACCACACCTTAAGGTGCTAAGACACCCCCTTGATCCCTGGTGCCCTCGAGGCCTCACAAGCTGTAGTACATCTCCAGTTCGATCGGATGGGTGGTCATCCGGAGGCGGGTGACTTCTTTCATCTTCAGCTCGATGTAGGCATCGATCAGGTCGTCGGTGAAGACGCCCCCGGCCTTGAGGAAGCCGCGATCCTTGTCCAGATAGTCGAGTGCCATGTCGAGGGAATGACAGACCGTGGGTATCTTCTTGTCCTCCTCCGGCTCCAGGTCGTAGAGATCCTTGTCGCCGGGATCTCCCGGATGGATCTTGTTTTGTATGCCGTCGATGCCGGCGAGCAGCATGGAAGCAAACGCGAAATACGGATTGGCGGTGGCATCGGGAAACCGCACCTCGATGCGGCGGCCCTTGGGATTGGAAATCCAGGGAATGCGGATCGATGCCGAGCGGTTGCGCGCGGAATAGGCGAGCTTCACCGGCGCCTCGAATCCCGGCACCAGGCGCTTGTAGCTGTTGGTGCTCGCGTTGGTGAACGCATTGATGGCTCGGGCATGTTTGATGATGCCGCCGATGTAGTAGAGCGCGATATCCGAAAGACCGCCGTACTTGTCGCCTGCGAACAGCGCCTTGCCGTCTTTTTGCAGGGATTGATGCACGTGCATGCCGTTGCCGTTGTCGCCGACGATGGGCTTTGGCATGAAAGTCAGGGTTTTGCCATAGCCGTGCGCCACGTTTTGCAGCGCATACTTCAGAATCTGCACCTCATCCGCCTTCCTCGTGAGGGTGTTCGCGGCGACATTGATTTCGCCTTGACCTGCGGTCGCCACTTCGTGGTGGTGCACTTCGAACTTGAGACCCATTTCTTCGCAGGCCATGGACATGGCGGTGCGGATGTCCTGCTGAGAATCCACGGGCGGGACTGGGAAGTAGCCGCCTTTGACGCCTGGACG
The DNA here is from genome assembly GCA_963811115.1 of uncultured Gammaproteobacteria bacterium. Classification (GTDB taxonomy): domain Bacteria; phylum Pseudomonadota; class Gammaproteobacteria; order Steroidobacterales; family Steroidobacteraceae; genus Bog-1198. The sequence goes on along the minus strand of CAWEQB010000009.1, from coordinate 156,847 downwards.
GTGGCCCTTGTTGCCATCCTCGTAGGTCTTGCCGCTGTTCCATGCGCCTTCGTAGGAATCCACCTCGTAAGAGCAGCCGTTCATGCCCGAATGGACGGTGACGTTGTCGAAAATAAAGAATTCATTTTCCGGACCGAACAACGCGGAATCCGCGATTCCGGATGATTTGAGATACGCTTCTGCTCGCTTCGCCAGGGACCGCGGGTCGCGCTCGTAGCCTTGCATGGTCATGGGCTCGATCACGTCGCAGCGCAAATCAACCGTGGTCTCCTCGTAGAAAGGATCGATGACCGCGGTGCTGGGGTCCGGCATCAAGATCATGTCGGACTCGTTGATACCCTTCCAGCCCGCGATCGACGAACCGTCGAACATCTTGCCGTCCTTGAAAAAGCCCTCGTCTACCAGGCGCGTGGGAATGGTGACGTGCTGTTCCTTACCAATTGTGTCAGTAAAGCGGAGATCGGCGAATTTCGCGTCTTTTTCTTTAATTAATTTCAGAACATCGGCGGGAGTCATGGTCGTCCTCGCGAAAGTTGTTGGGACCGGCCGCAAGGCCGGGGTTCTCTGCTACTGCAGTTAATGTGCCACTGTGACGCGTCGGCGGATCAAGCACTTGCGATCCAGCGACAGGTACCCGTGCATCATAATGGATCAATTCGCAACTATGCGCGCCCTTCTTTGGTGCGCAGTCCAATTCTCCGGTCCTGATGGGCAAATTGAGTGCACGGTAAGCCTAAGACACTGGAGGGTCGCATCGCTATACTCCCGGCCTTTGATTGTCGCGAGCATCCCATGGCCCCGCAGCTGCCCCGCACTTTTCAAGATCTTATCTTTGCGCTGCAGACATATTGGTCCAAGCAGGGATGCATCGTTTTGCAGCCCTACGACATGGAAATGGGGGCCGGCACCTTCCACTCCGCCACTTTCCTGCGTGCCGTTGGCCCCGAGCCCTGGAGAGCGGCTTATGTTCAACCGTCGCGCCGGCCCACCGACGGGCGCTACGGCGACAATCCATTTCGCCTGCAGCACTATTATCAGTTTCAGGTCTGCATCAAACCCTCGCCGGACAATTTCCAGGAGCTGTACTTGGGATCTCTGCGCTACCTGGGGTTTGACCCATTGGTTCATGACATCCGTTTCGTCGAGGACAACTGGGAGTCGCCGACGCTCGGAGCGTGGGGCTTGGGTTGGGAGGTGTGGCTCAACGGCATGGAGGTCTCGCAGTTCACCTACTTTCAACAAGTCGGCGGCCTCGATTGCCGGCCGGTGATGGGCGAGATCACCTACGGTCTCGAGCGTCTGGGGATGTACATTCAAGGCAAAGAAAGCATCTTCGACATTGTCTGGACCGACGGCGAATTCGGCAAAATCACTTACGGCGATGTGTTCCATCAGAACGAAGTGGAGCAATCGATCTATAACTTCGAGAAGGCCGACACGGCGGTGCTGTCGGCGCACTTCGATGCGCATGAAGTCGCGTGCCGGCAGTTGCTCGAGGACAAGCTGGTGCTGCCGGCTTATGAACAAATGGTCAAGGCCTCTCATGTCTTCAATTTGCTGGATGCTCGGCACGCGGTATCCGTCACGGAACGGCAACGTTTCATCCTTCGCGTGCGCACCCTGGCGCGCGGCGTGGCCGAGGCGTATCGCGCGAGCCGCGAGGCGCTGGGCTATCCGCTGCTCAAGAACGCAGCCGAGCGCGTTGCCGGATGAGCGCGCAGGAACTATTGTTCGAGCTGGGCACTGAAGAGCTGCCGCCGCGCACGCTGCTCGCATTGTCGACCGCGCTCACCGAGGGGGTGCTGAAGGGAATCGATGCCGCAGGCATTCCGCACGGCAAGGTTCACGGCTTCGCGACGCCGCGCCGGCTCGCCGTGCGCGTTCAACGACTGGCGGAGCATCAACCCGACCGCCAAGTCGAAAAGCGCGGCCCGCCGCTCAAAGTGGCCTTCGATTCCCAGGGTGCACCCACGCAAGCCGCCGTCGCATTCGCCAAGAATTGCAACGTACCGGTGAGCGAACTGACTCAGCTCAAGACCGACAAGGGCGAGTGGCTGATGTTCCGCGGGACCGAGCAGGGCGCGGCGACCGTGAGCCTGCTGGGCGACATCGTCAATCAGGCAATCGCCGCGTTGCCGATCGCAAAACGCATGCGATGGGGAGACCGAACTGCGGAATTCGTCAGGCCGGTGCATACAGTGGTTCTTTTATATGGCGAAACTGTGGTTGCAGCAGAGGTGTTGGGCCTGGCGACGGGGCGAGTGACCCACGGCCACCGCTTTCATGCGCCAAAACCCATCACACTCAAATCGGCCAAGGGCTACGAGAGCCGGCTGCGGCGGCTCAGGGTGGTGGCGGATTTCTCCGCCCGCCGCGAGCTGATTCGTGCGGGCGTGAACGCCGCCGCGGCCGCAAGCGGCAACGGCAGCACTGCATTGATCGAGGATGCGCTGCTGGATGAGGTCACTTCTCTGGTGGAGTGGCCGGTGCCGATCGCCGGTCAATTCGAGCAGCGATTTTTGAGTCTGCCGCGCGAGGTGGTGATTGCAACAGTGCAGGATCATCAACGCTATTTCGCGGTGCAGGGTGCGGACGGCAGGTTGTCCGGCTGGTTCATCACTATTTGCAACATAGAAAGTCGCGAGCCGGCCAAGGTTCGCGAGGGCAACGAACGTGTGGTCAGGCCGCGCTTGAGCGACGCGGCATTTTTTTGGGAGCAGGACCGGAAGATCCCGCTCGATGCTCAGGCGGCACGTTTGAGCGGCATGATCTTTCAGACCAGGCTCGGCAGCTACGCCGATAAGACGCAGCGCGTGAAGGCGCTGGCACAAATGGTCGGCAACCGGATCGGCGCCGGGTCCTACGTTGCGCGGGCGGCCGAATTGTCCAAGGCCGATCTGATGACCTCCATGGTGGGTGAATTTCCGGAATTACAAGGCACCATGGGACGGTACTACGCCGAAGCGCAGGGCGAACCCCAGGAACTGGCACTCGCCTTGGAGGAACACTACCGACCGCGGTTTGCCGGCGACGCCTTACCCACGACCAAGACCGGCCAAGCCTTGGGCGTGGCCGACAAGATCGACACCCTCGTCGGCATTTTCGCCATCGAGCAGCGGCCGACGGGCGGCAAGGATCCCTTCGGCCTGCGGCGCGCCGCGTTGGGATTGCTGCGCATCGTGCTCGAAGGCCGGCTGGATTTGGATTTATTCGAGTTGCTGGAGACGTCGGCTGCCGCGCAGCCGGTACTCCGGGCCGGAGTGGTCGACGAAGTCTACGGATTCATCATCGAGCGGCTCCGCGGATTGCTGCTGGAAGAGGCGGGCACCACCCCTGAGATGCTCGATGCGGTGTTTGCAAATCGCCCGCGCTCGCCGCTCGATGCGGTGACGCGCCTCGCGGCGCTGAAGGAGTTCTTACTGCTGCCGGAGGCCGGCATTCTTGCGGCCATCAACAAACGTATCGCAAACATCCTGAAGAAGACTTCGCTTGAGGCCGGGGCGGCGGTGAATCCCGGAGCGCTGACCGAGGACGCCGAACGGCAACTGCATCGAACTTTGGGCGAAGTCCGTGCGCCGGTGGAAGACGCCGCCGCTCAGCGCCGCTATGCGCAGAGCCTGAAGGCCTTGGTCGCCTTGCGCGCCCCCGTGGATGAATTCTTCGAGCGCGTCATGGTCATGGACGACAACCTCGAGCGGCGCATCAACCGTCTGGCGTTGTTGCGCGATGTACAACGGCTGCTGGGCGGCGTGGCCGATCTGTCGCGCCTCCCCGGCTGAACGCTCGCCGTGCAGCTGTTTCGCTCGCTGCTCTTCACCACCTACATGATGGCATCGGCCTGCGTGTTCGGGGGAGTGATGGCGCTGGGGTTTTGGCTGCCCTATCACGCGCAATTCGCGATCGCGCGCACCTGGGCACGCATCCTGCTTTGGGTGCTCGAGCGTCTGTGCGGCCTCAAGTATGTCGTCGAAGGCCGCGAGCACATTCCCGCGGGAAACCACATCGTGATGAGCAATCACACCTCGGCATGGGAAACCGTGGCGCAATTCTTGATTTTTCCGCCCCAGGTTTGGGTGCTGAAACGTGAATTATTGTGGATACCCTTCGTGGGTTGGGGGCTGAAGCTCTTGCGCCCCATCGCGATCAACCGCGGCGAGGGACACCGGGCGGTCAACCAAGTAGTCGAACAAGGAAAGGCACGTCTTCGGGACGGACTATGGATCATCATTTTCCCGGAAGGCACGCGGGTGATCGCCGGCGAGACCCGCAGATTCGGCGTGAGCGGCGCGGTGCTCGCAATCGCCTCCGGCAAGAGCGTGGTCCCCTTGGCACACAACGCCGGCATGTTCTGGGCAAGGCGCGGATTCGTGAAGAAGCCCGGGACCATTCGCGTGATCATCGGCGCGCCGATTGAACCCGCCGGCAAGAATCCCCGGGAACTCAACGAAGAAATTCGGCAGGCGATCGAAGCCGGCCTCGCGCGCATTGCCTCCGAACGCTAGCGGCCTTTGAGAGCACCGCGGCAGATTCGATCCAGCAGCTCTGAAAAATCGATGCCGGCGGCCTTGGCAGCTTGCGGCAACAGGCTGGTCGCGGTCATGCCGGGCAGCGAATTCGCTTCCAGACACCAATACCCGCCTGCGGCGTCGCGCCTGAAATCGATGCGGCTGTAGGCGCCGAGCTTCAGCACGGCGTGCGCACGCCTTGCGTAGTCCTGGACAAGCGCCGACTCGGCCGCCGGAATGTCGGCAGGAAATACTTCGCGCGCACCGCCTGCCTGGTACTTCGACTCGTAGTCGAACAGCTCGCCGGGCGGAATGATCTCCCCGACCGGCAGGGCGGCACCGTCGAGGATGCCGACCGTAAATTCACGGCCCGGAATAAACCTCTCCAACATGACCTCATCGTCGAAGCGCCGCGCGACCTCGATGGCCTGCCGCAACCGAGCCGGCTCGCGTACCAGGGTGAGACCCACGGTAGAGCCCTGCTTGTTGGGTTTCACGATCACCGGCCAGCCGAGTGCGGCGGTTACCGCTTCGCTTGTCGCCGGCGCCATCAGCCAATCAGCGGTCGGAACTCCGGCGGAACGAAACAGCCGCTTGCTCAACTCCTTGTCCATCGCCGCGGCGCTGGCAATGTGATTGCTGCCCGTGTAGGCCATTCCGGCGAGATCGAGCACCGCTTGAATGCGGCCGTCCTCGCCTGCGCCGCCGTGCAGCGCGAGGAACACCACGTCTGCGTCACGAAAATCGAAAGCCGCAGGCGACAAGGCGATGGCATTGCTGCGCACCCGCTCGATCTCCCCGCCCGACGGGGGTTCCGCAGCGACGGCGGCCGACAGCAAGCGTCTCTCCTCGGCCCGCTCCAGTCGACCGGTTGCCGTATCGACGGCGAACACCTGATGACCGAGAGCCCGCAGCACCGGAATGATTTGCGCCGCGCTTGCGATCGAAACGTCGCGCTCTTCACTCGTTCCGCCGAACAGCACTGCAATCTTCATGCGGCGGCGGCGCGGATGCGAATCATTCCTCCCGACGTCGTATCGCGTCGAACGGTGAGGCCGAGAGAAGCCAGTTGTTCCACGACCCACTGCGGCGACAGGCGCAGCTTCGGGTAGCTGCTGGCGCGCAGCCGCCATGAACCGCTTTCGCGCTGGTGCAGCAGATCGTGCACGGTCACCGTGGTGTCCGCATATTCCAAAAAGCAGGTCAGCACCCGCTCATTGTCGCCGCGAACCAGGATGAAGCGCGAGTCACCGAGCAAAGGTGCGGTGGCATAGTCGCGGAAAGTCGCGGCGAATACGCCTCCCGGCCGCAGGCTCGCGGCCACCTCGCGAAACAGAGTTGCCACGCTGGCTTGGGTGGGCAGATGGGTGAGCGTATCGCCCATGCATGTGATCACATCGGCCGCCTTGGCGTGCATACGAAAGTCGAGCAGGTCGGCGTTGACGCGGCGGATGGACAGTGGACCCGCCCGCGATGCCAGCTCCTGCAGCAGTGGTTCGTAGCTGTCGATCGCGACCACCGAAAATCCACGCCGCGCCAGGGGAATGGCGTGCATGCCGAAGCCGGCGCCCAGATCGACCGCCGTGCCGGCCCCCCGGGATGGCAGCGACAGGGCGTCGAGCTCCAGATCGCTTCGGGCGAAAGCGGCGTCGACGTCTCCGACCATCCACGTGTACACCGGTCCTAGAAGATTGGTGTAGTGATCCGCCATCATCGTCATTGAAGCTCGATGCGTCACGGTGGTTCAGGCTGAGCGCGGAGAAATTCGACCAAAGTTGCGTTCACGATCTGCGGCCGCTCTTGTTGAATGAAGTGCCCCGCGCCGTCGATCAGTTGCGCGCGGCAGAGCCCGGGAACCGAGACCGGCAGCGCCTGCACCGCTGCGGCACCCGAGCCCTGCGCAATGATGGGATCCACGCTGCCGGCGATGAACAGGGCGGGCTGGTTGATTTTCGCGCCGGCCCACGGCGCCGTGAGCTCCCAGTTGCGGTCGATGTTGCGGTACCAGTTGAGCCCGCCGCGAAATCCGCTGCGGGAAAATTCCGCCGCCATGTGATCGAGGTCGGCGTCGGTCAGCCAGCTCGGCAGATGCGGAGGATCGAGAGTGTTTGCAAGCCAGCCCTGTCCCGGATGCAAGGTCAGCTCGCGAGTCTCGGGCGGCGCGTCGCCCGAGATCGAATATAGAACCCGCCGCAGCGCGCTGCGAACATCACGCTCGAATTCACCCTCGGCCACTCCGGGTTCTTGAAAATGAAACCAATAGTGGGTGGTGAGCCCGGCCTTGCGCAGCATGTGCAGCGGCGGCGCGGGCCCGCGCGGACGAAACGGCACGCTGAGCGCGGCGACCGCCGGGAACACGTCGGGGCGAAACAGGGCCGCGTGCCACGCAATCTGGGCGCCCCAATCGTGGCCGACGATGAAGGCTTGCCTCGCGCCGAGCGCGCCGACGAGACCGACCATGTCGCCGACGATGTCCATGATGCCGTATGCGGCAATCCCGGGTGGTGAGTCTGTGCGTCCATACCCGCGCATGTCCGGCGCCACCGCATGAAATCCGGCGGCGGCGAGCGCCGGCAACTGATCGCGCCACGAATACCAACCCTCCGGAAATCCATGGCACAGCAGCACCAGAGGCCCGCTGCCCTGCTCGGCGTAGTGCATGCGAATACCGTTGGCGGTCACATCGCGATGTTGGAGGTCGTTCACCGAAACCTATCGTATACTTTTGCCGTTGCTGCTCACAGTCATACTGTTCTTGACTTCAGCCGCGGCCATCTACTTCGCCTGCGAATATTTCGTCAATGGAGTCGAATGGCTGGGCCGCAAGCTCGGCGTGGGGGAAACCGCCACCGGCACCATCCTCGCGGCCTTCGGTACGGCGCTGCCGGAGAGCGCCGTCACTTTCGTCGCCGTTGTATTCGGCAAGGATGCGGCCCAAAAGGATATCGGCGTAGGCGCCGCGCTCGGCGGACCGATGGTGCTAGCGACCATCTCCTATGCGGTGGTCGGCCTCGCCATGCTGTGGAATCGGCAGCGCCTCGGACGCGCGACGTCGTTCATCGAATGCGACTCGAAGCGGCTGCGGCGCGATCAGTCGTGGTTCCTGACGATATTCATCGCCAAGGTGGCGCTCGGCCTGCTGATGTTCGCCTACAAGCCATGGTTGGGCGCCCTGTTCCTGCTCGCCTACGTGGTGTATCTGCTCCGTGAATTGCGCGGCGCGCAGGTTATGGGCGCAGAAGACCTTGAACCGCTCAAGCTGCGGCCGCGGGGGGACCCGGGCCTTATCTGGCCCCTGGCGCAAACCACGCTCGCGCTCGTCGCCATCGCCTTCGCCTCCAAGGTGTTCGTCGGCCAGCTGGAGATGATCGGGATCCGGGCCGGTTTGTCGCCGCAGCTGGTGGCGTTGCTGCTGAGTCCGGTGGCCACCGAGTTGCCCGAAACAATGAACGCGTTGATCTGGGCCCGTCAAGGCAAGGAGCGGCTCGCCCTGGCCAATATTTCGGGCGCGATGATGATCCAGGCCACCATTCCCACCGCGCTTGGCCTGTTCTTTACTTCCTGGGTGTTTTCGCGCGAACTGGTCGTCTCGGGAGTCGTCACCATGGTGGCGGTCATGGCGCTGCTCGGGCTATTCTCGAAGGATGCAGTCAACGCGCGATGGCTCGTGCCGCTCGCTGCGCTGTACGTGGTGTTCGTCGCCGTCATTGCTCTGATGTAAGACAGAATGACTGACCAGGTTGCGGCCATCGGTGTTGCGCCCCACTCAGGTTGGGCGGCGGTGGTGGCCCTCGGTCGAACGCCGCCGGGTCCCCGAGTTCTCGCTCGTTCGCGCATCGATCTGATCGACGTCGAATTCCCGGAATCCAAGCAACCCTACCATGCCGTCGAATCTCTATGCGTCGCAGAGGCGGCGCAACGTCTGCAGCTATACCAGGCTCAAGCAGAGCGCATGGCGCACTCGGCGCTGCAGCAGCTCCGCGCCGATCTCACCGACCAAGGATATGAAATCGAAGCGGCGGGAATCCTGGAATCGTCCGGTCGCAAGGGCGGCTCGCTGGGCTCGATACTGAGCTCTCACGCCCTGATTCATTCCGCCGATGGTGACCATTTCCGAAATGCACTGGCCGCGGCGGCGCTACGGATGGGTCTCGCCGTGCAGCGGGTACCGGTGCGAGAGCTCGGTGCGCGGGCCGAGGCCGCTCTGCACCGGCCTCTCTGCGAGTTGGCAAGCCTTGTGCTGCAAATGGGCAGGCACGCGGGCCCGCCCTGGGGCGCCGATCAAAAAAAGGCCGCGCTCCTCGCGTGGCTGCTGCTGGAGCCGAATCGCTGATCGCGACAGTTGTCAGCGGCCGTGATACTTCACCGCCGAAGGCGGAGCGCCGAACAATCGCACAAAGGTGCGCCGCATTCGCTCCGCATTCCCAAAGCCGCACAACCGGGCGATGTCTTGTACAGATCGGCCGGTGCCCGCGATCGAACCGCGCGCCGTCTCGGCACGCAACTGTTCAATGGCCTTGGCGGGAGTCATGCCCGTCTCGGCCTGGAATGCACGCGAAAAATTCCGCGGACTCATGCAGGCATGTTCGGCAAGATCCGCAACACTGTGCCGTTTCGCCAAATGTCTGCGTACGTGGTCCAACAGCGAAGCAAAGCGGCCGTTGGGTTGTTCCATATCCAGCAGCGCGGAGAACTGTGACTGGCCGCCCGGGCGGCGGTAGTAGACCACCAGTTGTTGCGCGGTGCGCCGTGCGATGGACTCCCCGAGATCGGCCTCGATCATCGCCAGCGACAAGTCGATTCCGGCAGTGATGCCCGCGGATGTCCAGACCGAACCATCCTTGACGAAGATACGGTCGGGATCCAGGTGAACCCGAGGAAACTTGCGGGCGAAATCCGCAGCGCGGCTCCAATGCGTGGTCGCCCGTTTGCCGTCGAGTACGTCGGCGGCCGCGAGCACATAGGAGCCGGAGCAGACGCTCGCCGTGCGCCGGGCTTGGATCGCGCACGAGCGGACGAAGCGCCGGGTTTTCGCGCAGGTCATTGCAGAGCGCGAGCCCTCGCCGCCGGCAACGATCAGCGTGTCGATGCCCCGGGCGCGCGCCAGCGGCCGAGCCAGCATGGAGGCGCCCGATGAGCTTTCTATCAGGCCGGCCGTCGCGGCAACGACCCGCAGCGAATAGCTGCCCGGGGCATGGCGCGCGGCAATTTCGAATGCCGCGATCGGTCCCGCCGCATCGAGCAGCTGAAAATCGGGATAAATGAGGAAGGCTATTTGGCGCGGCATGGCCGAAAACGTGGGAATAACGTCATTCCGGACAGAGCGTAACCGGCTACCGTAGGCTCGTCAAACTTAACGGGGTGCACCCAATGACCAGCGATTTCTCCGTGGTATTTGCGCTTTACCCGCGCGTGACTCAGCTCGACTTCACCGGACCGTTCGAAATCTTCGCGCGCTTGCCGCGTGCGCGATGCGTGCTCGCGTCGACCGACGGCGGTACGATTCAGGGCGACGGCGGCATCACATTCTCCGGCGTAGTGCGTCTCGCCGATGTTGCGGATTGTGCGCTGCTGTGCGTTCCAGGAGGGTTCGGCACGGTCGCGGCCATGGAGAGCCAGGCGTTTTTGTCCGAGCTTCGTCGGCTCTCCGCGAGGGCGCAGTTCGTGACCTCCGTGTGTACCGGATCTCTGCTGCTCGCCGCGGCGGGGCTGCTGCGCGGCAAGCGAGCGGCCTGCCACTGGGCCTGGCGCGAGCTGTTGGCGGATTTCGGCGTCACGCCCGATCCAGCCCGAATCGTGCGCGACGGCAATGTCATCACCGGCGGCGGAGTGACCGCCGGGATCGACATGGCGCTGGCCGTGATGGCGGAGATCGCGGGGGTCGACTATGCAGAGACCGTGCAGCTCGCCCTGGAGTACGCGCCCGAACCGCCGTTCGATTCCGGCACACCGGAGCGGGCGCGCCCGCAAATCCTGGCCGCCGCGTTGCAGAGGCTGGATGCCATCCGTGGCGAACGTTCCGTGGCGGTTGGGCGAGCCGCGGCGTCGCTGCAATAAGACAGCCCCGGGAAATTCACCGCGGCTCAGGCAACAGGCGTTGTGCCGCCGAGCACCTGCAGGAATCGCGCGCACTCGATGTTGCTGCCGGTCAGCACCACCGCGACGTTTTTACCGGCCATCTTTGCCGCGTTCTTGCAGCAGCGCAGCCAGCGGCGCGGCGCCCGCGCCCTCTGCGACCTGGTGCGTATCGCTGAAATAGATGCGCATCGCCTCGGCGATTTCATCCTCGCTGACCTCGACGATGCGGGCCGCGCCCCGGCAAATCGTCGCAATCGCCTCGGCATTCGGCTCCCGTGTCGCGAGTCCGTCCGCAAAGGTTTGCGCTGCCGGAGGGTTGACCGCTCGGCGTGCGGCAAATGACAGTGCCGTGGCCGGCGCTCCGGCCGCTCCCACGCCGATGATGTCTGTTTTCAGCCCCAGCAGATCGCGCACAGTGATCAAACCGCAAATTCCGGATCCCATGCCGACGCCGACATACACGGCGTCGAGGTCTGGCGCCGCACGGAACAACTCGAGCGCATAGCTCGCGACTCCCGTGACCAGGTCCGCGTGGAACGATGGCACGAAATGCAGGCCCTCGGCCGCCCCCACCCTGAACGCTTCATGTTTGGCTTCGTCAAAATCCTTGCCGAATTCAATGACGCGGGCGCCGAAGGCTGCGATCGCCGAATTTTGGTCCAGAGAATTGTTGCGCGGCACGTAGATGGTTGCCGGGAGTGCAGTTCGAGCAGCGGCAAACGCGATGGATTGACCATGATTGCCGCGTGTCGCGGTAATCACGCCGGGGATCTTGGGATGCGCTCGGCGCAGCCGATCCAGGTAGACCAGGCCGCCGCGCACCTTGAATGCACCGGTGGGCGTGTGGTTTTCATGTTTCACCCACACCGTGCAGCCGGCGCGCGCCTTCAGCTTCGGCCAGGCGTACTGCGGCGTCGGCGGAACGATGCCATGCACGAGCGTCGCGGCACGCTCCAACTCGGTCAGCTCAAACAGGGGGATTGACCCGCGGTACGATACGGTAACCGGAAACAAAGCGGCCGGCAGGCGTCTCGGTCCACTGCCATTCGACGTCTTCGTCGTCGGCGCAGTTGACGTTGAGCAGGGTTGACCGTAGTTCGGGGCGGCTCGGTTCGGGGGCTATCACGACTCGGAGCCTGGGAGATTGAGTGCCGCTCATAGAGAATAGAATAGTGACCACCTCATCGGTAATCAATGGATTGTCCACGTCATGACCATTTTCGGTCGGCTGACCTTCGGCTCTTTCGCCGCTGTTGCGCTGGTATTTGCGTTCGCACCGCGGGCGGGGGCGGCGCAAGAGAAATTCGACGTCACCGAAACCACGATTGCAGCGACTCAGGCCGCCATTCGGGGCCACAAAGTCACTTGCCGGCAGGTCGTCCAGGCGTACTTGAATCGCATCCAGGCCTACGACCAAAGCACGCGCTTGAACTCGCTCGTGGTCGTCAATGCAAACGCGCTCGCCGATGCCGATAAGGCTGACCTTGAATTTACGCGTACCGGGCAACTCCACGGGTTACAGTGCGTCGCCGTGATCGTCAAAGACAATTACGACACCAAGGACCTGCAAACCACCGCCGGATCGCTGGCCATGAAAGGTTTCGTGCCGGCCACCGACGCGTTCATGGTGCAGCGGTTGCGCGCGGCCGGGGCCATCATTCTCGCCAAGTCGAACATGGCCGAATGGGCCTTCAGCCCCTACCTCACGGCCAGTTCCATCGCCGGCATCACACGCAACCCTTACGACCTGAACTACGTACCCGCCGGTTCGAGCGGCGGAACCGCGGCCGCAGTGGCGGCCAACCTGGGTGCCGTGGGATTGGGTACGGACACCGGCAACTCGATCCGAGGCCCGTCCTCCCACAATGCTCTGGTCGGAATTCGACCGACCATCGGTCTCACCAGCCGCGACGGCATCGTGCCGCTGTTCCTCGGTGCCGATGTGGGCGGGCCGATCGCGCGCAGCGTCGAAGACGCGGCCCGGGTGCTGGGGGTGGTCGCAGGATACGATCCGGAAGATCCGATCACCCGGCTTTCCGACGGTCACATTCCACCGACCTATATGAAGTTTCTGGACAAGGGCGGACTTCGAGGCGCACGCATCGGAATATTCAGGGCATACATCGACGCGCCGTCGACCGACCCGCAAATCAAAGCCCTGACTGAAAAAGCCATTCAAGACCTGAAATCCCAAGGCGCGGAGATCGTGGATCCCTTCGTCATTGCGGACTTCGAGGCGCTGACTCAGGATATTTACTGCGGCGATTTTCAAGCCGACCTGAACGCCTACCTTGCCAAACACGCTCAAGGTGCGACGTACAAGACTCTGGCGGACATCATCCGGTCCGGCCTGTATCTGCCGTACATTGAAGCTCGCCTCAAGGAAGCGACGGCTCCCAAACCTGCATCGGATACCGACAGCACTCCTTGCCCGGACGTCTACCATGACGAAAAGAAAATGGCGTTTCGCAACGCCATTCTCGCCGCGATGGCGCAACACAAGGTCGATGCGGTCGTGTATCCGACGTGGAGCAATCCGCCGCGCAAGGTGGGCGACGGGCGCAGTCCCGCGGGAGACAACAGCCAGGTGCTGTCGCCGCAGACGGGTTTCCCGGCGATCACGGTGCCGATGGGATACAGCTACGAGGTGCTTCCGGCCGGACTCACCTTTCTCGGCCCCACATTCAGCGAGGCCACCTTGATCAAGTATGCATATGCCTATGAACAAGCGACCCAGCACCGGCACGCACCGGCAAAATTTCCGGCGCTGAAGTGAACGGTATGCGCTCACGTCTGCTCGCGATGAGCGTCCTGCTCCCCGGCGTGCTGTGCGCTCAGGCAGCCCAGCGCTCCGGCATGGTTAGCACGCCCGACGTTGATCTGCATTACGAGATACTCGGCACCTCCAGCGTTGAGCTTCCCGTGATCGCGGTCAACGGCGGTCCGGGACTATCGCATGCCTACATGGTGCAGAATGATTTGTGGCAGCGGGTCGCGGCGCATCGTCGGGTGGTGCTCTACGACCAGCGCGGCACCGGCGGTTCGAAGCACCTCCAGCTCAACGCTTCTCAGACCATGGACGCTCAAGTCCGCGACTTGGACGCAATCCGGGCAGCGTTGGCCCTGGATCACGTCGCCATCCTCGGCGACTCGTACGGCGGCATGATCGCCATGGCCTATACGGCCGCGCATCCGGAACATGTCGCACGGCTGGTGCTCTCCGACTCCGGGGCGCCGTCCTGGAAAACCCTGGAACACGTGCTGCCCCAGGTTTTTCCGGACCTCGAAGAGCAAGGCGCGGCGGCGGAGAAGGCCTTGGCCGCGAAGGACCCGGAAGCTGCGGCGCAGGCCGGCTTGGTCAATCACATGCGGATGATTTTTTATTCGACGGAGAAACGCGACGCCTATATCGCTCACATGGGAGACCTGGGTTTCGTTCCCGCGGTGGCAACCGCCGTGCAGCAGGCGACCGCGGACCTCGATCTCGCGCCGAAGCTTGCCGATTTTCGCTGCCCGACCCTGGTCATCACCGGCCGCTACGACATGAACGTCGCGCCGCTCACGGCCTGGCGCATTGCGCACGCCATACCCGGCGCACAAATCGTGTTCTTCGAGAAGAGCGGGCATCTGCCGGCCTACGAGGAGCCCGACAAGTACCTCAAGGTGCTCGAAGCATTCCTCAGTGCCGATGGGGCAAGGATCAAGGCGCCCTAGCGGTAGCTGGCGGTGGAATCTGTTCCACGGTGCCATTGATGCCGAAAAATCCGGCCTTGGCCGCACCACTGATGCGCAGTTTGTTCCCAACCTGGGTGCCGGTCTTTTCATCCTCTATCCACACCGCGCTGAAATCGGGGCTGAGTTCGCCCTTGATGACATAGACCGCCTGTTCTTGCGGCGTGAACTCTACCTTGCCACCGACCAGGTGTACGGTGCCGACCAATTCCATGATGGGCGCCCCGCAATGAGTGCGGCCGACAATGAAGAACGCCCCCGTCCGAGCCGGTACCTGGCGTGAAAAATCGTTGGCGACTTGGATCCCCGGACCATTGCCGTAGTTGCCGCGGGCTGATGCCTGCAAGGCGTTGTCCGTGGACTTGCCCGCATATTCATATAGAAAAAAGAAATCTCCGCATACGGCACCGGGCGTGAGGTGCATGGAGTCCTTGAGCGTTGCGGTCGGACCTTGCCTCCATGGCACCGCGCCTATATGTCTAAATTCGAAACCTGCAGCGCGTTCTTCTCGATGAATTCACGGCGCGGTTCGACCGCATCGCCCATCAGCGTCGTAAAGATATCGTCCGCGGCGACCACGTCCTCGATCCGCACTTGCATGAGCCGGCGCGTCTCGGGGTTGATGGTGGTGTCCCACAACTGACTGGCGTTCATTTCGCCCAGACCCTTGTAGCGTTGGATGCTCTGACCCTTCTTGGCCTGTTCGAACAGCCAGTTCATGGCCACTTTGAAGCTCGCCACATCCTGGCGGTCGTCGCCGCGTTGAATGAAAGCGCCGGGGCCCATGAGGTCGCTCAAGGTCTGTGCCAGTTCGGCGATCCGCAAGTACTCGGCCGATTCGAAGAACTCCCGCGGGATGTGTTTCTCCGAGGACAGTCCGTGTTCGAGACGCTGCAGGTTGACCCGATGGCCGCCGCCGGCCATGGTCTCCACGGTGACTCGATAGCGGCGCGACACATCGTCCAGGGTGTTGAGCTTCTGCTCCAAGGTCCTGCACCAATCCCGCAATGCATCCACCCGGTCGAAGGTCTCGGTGCTGACGGCGGGAACGTACAGCAGCTGCTCGAGGAAGCGCTCATCGTAGCGGCGTGCCCAGCGGCGCACGATCCCTTGCACCTCGACGTATTTTCTCGCCAAGGACTCGAGTCCGAGACCGGACAGCGGCGGAGCTTCGGCATTGACGTGTAACGCCGCGCCGTCGATGGCGGTGCTCAGCAGCAAGGCGTTCAACTCCAGATCGTCCTTGACGTAAGTTTCTTGCTTGCCTTTTTTCACCTTGTAAAGCGGCGGCTGCGCGATGTAGACGTGGCCGCGCTCGATGAGAATCGGCATCTGGCGATAGAAGAATGTGAGCAGCAGCGTTCGTATGTGGCTCCCGTCAACGTCCGCGTCGGTGTTGTGACAGCACAGGCCGCCCACGCCCGCGATGAAGTTTTCGTCGCCCTCCACTGAAAAATCATAGACGTTGCCGTTGCTCGCCGGCACCTCTTCAATCTCGAGAATCGGCAAAGACATAAGATCGCCGTCGAGCATCTGGAAATCTCTTTTGCCTCCCGATCTCTGCGACTCCAAGAAACCCTCGAGCTCCTCAGCGCCCGCATGGTCGTCCCAGACGCCGCGAAGGATTCGCAAGTCTTCCTTCGCCGTGATGCTGATGATCCAATGCCGATGCTTGGTCTCGCATGCCTGACCATTGACTTCACGAACCACGCCGTCGGGCTCTCGTTCCGACATGGACGGAACGACACCTAATGAACTGAGCGCGTAAACGATGCCGCTGGCGATGTCGTACGACGAGGTGGAGAACGCAATTCGATTCTTGCAAACGGTTCCGTCGCCAAGCAAATAGCCACGCAGGAAGGCAACTCGCAGCTCCTCGGAAACATTGAATACCAGATCGGGAATTCTCTTGGTAATGGAATCGGCATTCGCGAATCCGAACACGTGTTGCCAAGCAAGTGCAGCGACGCGATTTACGAGCTTGAGCTCGGTGCAACGCTGCGGCGACATATAGGTCATCGCGGGCAACCCAAATACGCTTGCGAACTTATTTGTCATCTCCTGGGCAAAGGCTTGGTTGCCCTTGCCTATCGAGAGGCGAATTCCGCTGCGATCCGAGCAAGAACCCTCGGCCAGGTAGAAGCCGAGCAAGCCCATGAGTTCGTCGTTGACGGCAATAAATCTTGGGATTCCATTGCGACCGTAGTGCTCCGGAGTGAGCAGTAGATCCTCACGCGAAGAGAACCACTCAAGATCCTCGGCATCCAGGTCCGATAGACGTACGTAATCACGCACTGCGTTTCGTCCGGAGCCGCTGTACTGCTCCTTCCAGATACGTTCCAGACGGCTTGGTCCGACCACCGTCCTGCTCAGAACGTCCTCTGCGTTCACCCCGATCACGCCCAAATAAGCTTCGAAGTGTGGCAGCGTCGGACGCGAAAGACCCTTCTCCCACGCATAAAACGTGACCGGCTGGCGTATGCCGACGGCAGCGCAAAGAGTGCTGTTGGTGACGCCGCTGCCTCGACGTCGTTCTGCCAGTTCCGCACGTAGAGCAGCCGGAATCTCAACACGCGGATCGGTCAACTCCGGCTGCTGCGCATTCTTGTCAAGCACCGCCGCCTTGAACCAGTCCTCCACGGCTGGGCCGCGAACCCAGATCTGCTTGGCAGCTTGCGGAACTTCGTGCAACGCGCGCAGCAGATCAATGCGCTGGGGGGCTGTGACTGGGAAGCGCGTGCGGAATGGCGCCACGACCCGGTCATTGAGCCGCAGTTCGTCGCCGCGCTTGAGCTGTAATTTTCCGTTCTCGTGTACAAAAACGCTGTGGCTGGACGTAACCCGCACCCGGCGGCCATAAGCGGTGCGGACCTGAAAAAGCTTCTCGTCGAGAGGGTGCCGTATGACGCTCTTGATGCGGCGAAAGCGGACGTTATGATCCTGCAGCCCGAAACAGAGTACATCGCCCAGCCCTTCGCTGGTCAGCTTGTCCACCCCGCCCGTGGGCGCGCGCGAGGCCAGCGCATCATCGATGAACTTTCCGATCCGCACCATGCGCACACCGCGATGATCATCTCTGCACAAAAACATGCTCGTCGCCGTCGACGCTCATGATTATGATGCGGTGATAGCGCAGCTTGTCGACGTTGAAGTCGTCGCGCCCGATGCCGCAACCCAACGCAGTGATGAGCGTGCCGACTTCTGCGGACGCCAGCATTTTGTCGAAGCGCGCCTTCTCGACATTCAGGATCTTGCCCTTGAGTGGCAGTATGGCTTGAGTGCGCCGGTCGCGGCCCTGCTTGGCCGAGCCGCCGGCGGAATCGCCTTCCACCAAGAACATTTCCGAGAGCGCGGGATCCTTCTCCTGACAATCGGCGAGTTTGCCGGGCAGTCCCGCGATATCGAGCGCTCCTTTCCGGCGCGTCATTTCGCGCGCTTTGCGCGCCGCCTCGCGTGCGTAGGCGGCCTCGAGAATTTTGTTGACGATGGCGCGTGCTTCTTGCGGATGTTCGAGCAGGAATTCTTCGAGGCGTCCGGCCACCGCGGATTCAACCACTCCCTTGACTTCCGAGGACACCAATTTGTCCTTGGTCTGCGATGAGAACTTGGGATCCGGCAGTTTCACCGACAAGATCGCCGTCAGGCCTTCGCGCGAGTCGTCGCCGGTGGTCTGAATTTTTTCCTTCTTGGCGGCGAGTTCTTTCTCGATGTAGTTGTTGAGCGTGCGCGTCAATGCTGCCCGATAACCGGCGAGATGCGTGCCGCCATCCTTCTGCGGAATATTATTGGTGTAGCAATACATGCTCTCCTGGTAGGAGTCGTTCCATTGCATGGCGACCTCCACCTGCGTATTGCCGTCGCGCGTTTGGAACCACAGCACCGTGGGATGCACGGCGGTCTTGCTGCGGTTCAAGTGAGTGACGAAGGCCTTCAGGCCGCCTTCGTGCTGAAACACTTCGCTCTTCTCATCGCGCTCGTCGTTCAATTCGATGCGCACGCCCGAATTGAGAAACGACAATTCACGCAGCCGTTTCGCGAGCGTGTCGTAGTTGAAGGAGATGTGCGTGAAAATCTGCGAGCTCGGCTTGAAGCGCAGCGTCGTGCCCTTCTCGTCGGTGTCGCCGATGGCGGCGAGCGGCGCCTGTGGTTCACCCAACCGATATTCCTGGCGATGCAATTTGCCGTCGCGCCGGACGAGCAATTCCAAATAATCCGAGAGCGCATTGACGACGGAAATGCCGACGCCGTGCAAGCCGCCCGAGACCTTGTAGGAACTGTCGTCGAACTTGCCGCCGGAGTGCAGCACCGTCATGATCACTTCGGCCGCCGAACGGCCTTCCTCGGCGTGGATATCCACAGGGATGCCACGGCCGTTGTCGGAGACCGTCACGGACTCATCCGCGTGGATGGTGACCACCACCCGGTCACAGTGGCCCGCCAGTGCCTCATCGATTGCGTTGTCCACCACCTCGAAAACCATGTGATGCAGGCCACTGCCATCATCGGTGTCGCCAATGTACATTCCGGGGCGTTTGCGGACTGCGTCGAGCCCCTTTAAGACCTTGATTTTGCTGGAATCGTAAACGTCGTTATCGGCCATAATTGATCCTGCTGGAAGACCGCTCATTCTAACAGTTTTAACCAATAATGACGAATACTTGCATCGCAAAAATGCCTTTATAATCAAATGCTTGGGGGGCGACTTGGTGATGCCGCACATCGATAACGATTCATTCCGGGCACATGGGTAACACCTTTGCTCGAAACGGGTTTCGGTGGCGGCTACGCGGCCCCTGGTGGCTCTCCTCACTGATGCCACGTTTTGGCTGGCAAACACTATGTCAGCGGATACCACTACTAACGGTGATCGGCCAGTTGGTTTGGCTGGGCAGCTTGATGCGGCGTGATCTGGACATCGAGCACACCACGTCGACTGCTGTTCTCGATCTGGAAGGTCAATTTGGCAGCTCTGGCGATAGGGTCGGCGGTTGCGGTCGATTGGCCTTTCAGACCGCAGTCCTTGGAGCATCGCCACCGAGCACACTCGCGCGCAGGCGTGAACACGAGAGGCGCGCTGCGATGTTCCACGTGGAACATCAGAGGGGCTCGACTCTTCCCTCCTCGATGCCATATCTTCGACCCGGGGAACCAAAGGCGGAGAACTCCCGGTGTAAGGTCGTGACAATCAACTGCACCGAATGGGCCGCCACCTCCCGAATCAATCCCTCCAATCGATGGTCATCGAGCTCCGCGGCCGGATCATCCAGCAATAGGCTAGGCTGCACCGGCGAGCCTTCAGGAAACAGCTTGAGTTGAGCAATGAGCAAGGAAGCTGCCAATAGCTTTTGTTGTCCCCGGGAGATTCGGTCCTTTACCCCGATCCCATTCAAGCGAATGCTGAGCTCCGCTCGGTGCGGCCCCACCTGCGTATGCCCGACGAGCCGATCTTGCGCGTTGCTGTGTTGAAGGGCTTCGGCGAAGGTTTGGTCGCGCGCCCATCCTGACCGATAGCTCAGCCCCAATTCCATACCCAACAAATTGCGCCCAATGACCTCGGCATGTTGCGCCAGTAGTCCAACGTAATGCGAGCGCGCCTCCGTCAACAAGTTGCCGTATCTCACCAGGTCGCCATCCCAGGCAGTCACGGCCCCCGCATCGTGGCCGGATTTCAGCGCCGCGTTGCGCTGTTTGAGAACCTGGCGGTAACGTTGCCAATGAAGGACAAAGGACTGTTCCACGTGGAACACTCCCCAATCTAGAAAGCGTCGGCGACGGCTGGGCCCTTCCTCGATGAGATGGTGAACCTCGGGATCGATAATCTGCACCGGCAGTGCCAGGGCGAGTTCCGCCAGCGAGGGCGCGCGAGCCCCAGCGATCCTGGCCTGAATCCCATCGGCACTTCCCTGCACTCCGATGGGAATTCGCCGATCTGGAGTTTCGACCTCGCCAAAGACCGTAAACTGATGCCTGCCGTGCCGAATCAGATGTTCGAGCCGCCGGGTGCGGAATGAGCGCCCGCGCCCCAATACATAGAGCGCCTCCAGGACGCTGGTTTTGCCTGAGGCGTTAGGACCGCTGATCAGCGTGAAGCGGGGATCAAGTTCAAGATCCGCCGACTGCAAGCAGCGGAAATCCGTTACTTGCACCCGGCGAAGTGACATGCGTCAAAGCCTCATCGGCATCACGACGTAGCGTGCCGAGGCATTGCCGGGCGATCGAATGAGACAACTGCTATTGCTGTCCGTCAGTCCCAATTCCACGTCTTGCCCGTCAATGGCGGCCAACGCGTCCAAGAGATAGTTCACGTTGAATCCAACCTCGAGATCGCTGCCTTCGTAACTGACCTCGATTTCCTCTTCGGCTTCCTCTTGCTCTGGATTGTGCGCTTGAACCGTCACGACATTCTTCTTCACGGTCACCCGAATGCCGCGGTATTTTTCATTGGACAGAATGGCCGTGCGCTGCAGCGCCTGGCGGAGCACGTCCCGATCGGCACGAATCGCAGAGGCCGGTGCGGCCGGAATGACCCGCGAATATTCCGGAAATCGGCCGTCAATTAGTTTCGATGTGAAGCGAACATCGCCGATTTGTGCACGAACGTGATTGGTTCCTATCGCTAACTCCGCGACTCCTTCCTCGTTGAGCACGCGTTGCAGCTCCAAGACGCCCTTGCGAGGCACAATGACCTGTTGCGAGATTTTCGCCCTGGTAGCGAGGGGCGCCTCGCACAGCGCCAATCGGTGCCCATCGGTCGCGACCGCTCGCAATACTTGACCATCGATCTCGAGCAGCATGCCGTTCAAGTAGTAGCGAACATCCTGCTGTGCCATGGAAAAATGAGTCTTCGCGAGCAAATGCAACAATTCCTTGCGCGCGACCTGCACCGTCTGCTGCGAATGGATATCGTCGATCACCGGAAATTCCGTGGCAGGCAGGGTCGAGAGGCTGAAGCGGCTGCGTCCCGCCTTGATGACCATTTTTTCCCCCTCGACCGCCAGCGACACCGATAACTTTTCCGGCAGCGCGCGCAAAATATCCAAGAATTTACGACCCGGTACCGTGATATCGCCGGCGACCTGCGCCGCCACCTCGGTGGACGCCACCAATTCCACTTCCAGATCGGTCGCCGTTATCGACAATTGACCCTGGCGAACACCCAGCAATACGTTCGCTAGTACTGGCATGGTTTGCCGTCGCTCCACGACCCCGATTACCGCCTGCAAGGGGGCCAACAATTTCTCACGCTCAGCCGTCAATTTCATGGGAACACCCGTCTAACCAATCTTAGATTTAGATTCTTAAAGAAGATTATTACTATGATTATGAAGCGGCCGAAGATTCGGTATAACTCCATAAATCCTATAATAATCAACAATTTGTAACTATTTCAACCGCCCCTTAACTCCTGTCCATTGACGGCGCGGAACTTGTCATCGACCTGTGGATAGTTTTATCCACAGCCTCATCCACAGCTTCTCCTACCCTATCCCGCCAGGGTTCTCAACAGGTTCATATAGTCCTCGCCGATGCGCCGGTCCGTCTCGCGCAGCTCCTTCACCCGCCTGCACGCGTGCAGTACTGTCGTGTGGTCTCTGCCGCCGAACGCGTCGCCAATTTCCGGCAGGCTGTGATTGGTCAATTCCTTGGCCAATGCCATCGCGACCTGGCGCGGCCGGGCGATAGAACGGCTGCGCCGCTTCGACAACAGATCGGCAATTCTGATTTTGTAGTATTCCGCGACCGTCTTCTGAATATTTTCGACGGTCACGAGCTTTTCTTGCAGCGCCAGTACATCGCGCAGCGCTTCCTTCACCAGATCCAGGGTAATCGGTCTGCCGGTGAATTCCGAGGTCGCCACGATCCTGCGCAGCGCGCCTTCCAACTCCCGCACATTCGAACGAATTCGTTTGGCAACGAAGAACGCCACTTCCTCAGGCAGGTCCACCAGTCCCGCGGCTGCCTTGCTCATCAGGATGGCCACGCAGGTTTCGAGCTCCGGCGGCTCGATGGCCACCGTCAAGCCCCAACCGAATCGCGATTTCAAACGCTCTTCGAGTCCGTCGACTTCCTTCGGGTACCGATCGCAAGTCAATATCACTTGCTGCTGACTTTCCAACAACGCGTTGAAGGTGTGGAAAAACTCTTCCTGAGAACGGTCTTTTCCCGCAAAAAACTGAATATCGTCGATCATCAACGCATCCAAGGAACGATAGGCGGTCTTGAAATCATTGATGGTGTTGTGTCGCAAAGACTTGACCATGTCGCTGACGAATCTTTCGCTGTGCACGTACGCAAGCCGGACTTCCGAATTGCGTTCCTTCAGCTTGTTGGCCACGGCATGCATGAGATGGGTTTTACCCAGGCCGACACCGCCGTAGATGAACAAGGGGTTGTAGGCCCGTCCGGGATTGCCCGCCACTTGAATGGCGGCCGCCTTCGCGAGCTGATTGCTTTTTCCCTCGACGAAGCTGTCGAAGGTAAACGCCGGATTGATGGGGGCCCCGAGGACCGACGGTGCGAGGCGGCGCGCCCGCGCCGCGGCACTGACGCTGGACTCATGGGCGCCGTTGACCGCGACCACCGGCGCGGGTACCCCGGCGCGAGTGCCCACATCGAGCACCACCTCCGGAATCGGGTCTTCGGCGAATGCCCGCACCAGTTCCCGGATCCTCGGCAAGGAATTCTGTCCCAACCATTCAATGACATAACGATTGGGCGCCAGGAGCTTCAGCTCCCCGTCGCGCTGGATGGCTTGCAAGGGCCGCACCCAGGTATTGAACTGTTGCTCCGGGAGTTCGCTCTCGAGCACTCGCAGACAACGGTTCCATAGCGACTCCGACAAGAGCGCTCTCCTAAAGCTTCAAGCAGGGCAAAATTACGAAAGGGCAGGGAGTCTAGCTCCTTTCTTGCTGGGGAGTCTATTGACACATCCATGCTCGCTCAGTACCCTTGCCGCCTTTCGTAAATCTCCCAATTCATTGATTTACCCCGTGGTTTTTGTTCGAGTTGCGCTATGAAACGTACTTTCAATCCCAGTAATTTACATCGTGCCCGTACCCACGGCTTTCGCGCCCGCATGGCCACCAAGAGCGGCCGCGCATTGCTCGCTCGCCGGCGCGCCAAGGGGCGCAAGCGCCTCTGTCCCTGACACGCATTTCAGGACTGACTGACGAACCCCATTTTTACCAAGAGGCTGACGTTCGAGCCGCGCAAGCGCCTGCGCGCGCCGGCCGAATTTCGCGAAATCAAGCTGCGCGGCAAAAAATTTGCCGACGCATTTTTTAGTTTGTCGGTTCTGGCCAATCATGAAACCTACGCTCGCTTAGGGTTGAGTATCGCGACGCGAACGTTCGGCACCGCGGTCGCGCGCAATCGCATCAAACGCCTTACACGAGAGTCCTTTCGCTTGAACCAACACTCCCTGCCGCCGGTCGATGTCACCGTCTCTGCGCGAGACGCCGCGCGGCGAGCTTCTCCAAGCGATTTGCGCGCGAGCCTCGACAAGCATTGGAAGTCCATCACGCAACGATGTTGAATCCTCGTCAAATTTTGCTCGGGCTCATCCGCGCCTACCAATTAAGCTTGAGTCCCTGGCTCGGGCCTCGTTGCCGCTTTTACCCCAGTTGTTCCTGTTACGCGCACACCGCCATCGACAGACACGGCGCCCTGGCCGGCAGCTGGCTCGCGCTGCGCCGATTGCTGCGCTGTCATCCCTTCCACGAAGGCGGCTACGATCCGGTGCCGGACAAGAGAATGATCAATGCCTAATATCCGCTTAGCCCTGTGGGGCGCGCTCGCCGCGATCCTTCTGCTTGGTTACCAAATCTGGATGCATGACTATCCGCCGGCAGGCACGGCCGTCACGGCGCAGACCACCGGTCCCGCTCCGGGCACTCTCGGCGATACCGTGCCGCAGGCCGCAAGCAGCGCGGCGCCGCCCGTTGCAGCGGCCACCTCGCCGCCCGCCGCTGCGGCGCCCGCAGCCGATTCTTTCGCCACTCCGCCGGTCGGTGCGGCCCCCGCGGCGGACCTTGCGCCGGCGCCGCTGCATGTCGTCACCGACGTGCTCGATGTCGCCATCAATTTGAAGGGCGGCGAGCTCGATCAAGCCGATCTCCTGCAATATCCGCTGCGCAAAGATGCGCCGAACATTCCGGTGCGGCTCCTGAGCCATGATCCGGCGTCTCTGTATTTGCTGCAGACCGGTCTCAGCGGCAGCACCGGCGAATCCGCTCCCACGCATTCCGCGACCTGGTCTTCGGCCGAGAAATCTTTCGTGCTGGCATCAGGCGCGAAGGAATTGCGCGTGCCCCTGACCTGGACCGACGGTCAAGGGTTGACCGTGACCAAGACCTTCGTGTTTAGGCGCGGCTCCTATGCCATCGACCTGATTTACGATGTGCAAAACGCCGGTACCACCCCGCGCCAGCTGGCACCTTACTCGCGCATCCTGCGTCATTGGGAACATCCGTCGCGCTCCTACTTCGATGTCGAGACTTACTCGTTCAAGGGGCCGGCGGTCTATGACGGCGCCAAGTCCCACGACCTGAATGTGGAGAGCGATACCGAGAGCAAGTTCTCCGCCACCATTACCAACGGCTGGCTGGCCTCGCTCCAGCATCAGTTCGTATCCGCCATCGTTCCCGCCGCCGATCAGCCTTACCAGTACAAGCTTGAGGTCCGCGACAAGGAATATTTGCTCAGCGCCTCCGGACCGACCACGGAAGTGGCCGCCGGTTCCAAGGCGCAATTCCGCGAGAAACTGTTTGTCGGTCCCAAATTGCAGTCGCAACTGGCGGCGACCGGACCGCGCCTGGAGCGCACCGTGGACTTCGGCGTCTTGACCGTGCTCGCGCAGCCACTGTTCGTGGCGCTCAATTGGGTGCATGGGCTCGTTGGCAATTGGGGCTGGGCCATCATCATCGTCACGGCTCTCATCAAATTGATCTTCTATCCCTTAAGCCAGGCCAGCGGGCGGTCCATGGCCAAAATGCGCACCGTCGCGCCGCGCATGAAGCAGATTCAGGACACATTCAAGGACGATCGCGAAAAGCTCGGTCGCGCCATGATGGAGCTGTACAAAAAGGAAAAGATCAATCCCCTCGCGGGGTGCCTGCCCATGCTGGTGCAGATCCCCTTCTTCATCTCGTTCTATCGGGTGCTGCTCGAGAGCGTGGAAATGCGCCAGGCGCCGTTCATGCTCTGGGTCAACGATCTGTCCTCGCGCGACCCCGTATTCGTGCTGCCCGCGCTGATGGGCGCCGCCATGTTCGCGCAGTTCAAGCTGAACCCCCCGCCGCCGGATCCCATGCAGGCGAAAATCATGCAATTCATGCCGCTGATCATGACGGGAATGATGGCGTGGTTTCCCTGCGGCCTGGTGCTCTACTGGCTGACCAACACGTTGTTGACCATTCTGCAGCAGTGGCGGGTCAACCAGGTGGTGGAAGCCGAGGCCTCCAAGCCGAGATCATAGGCTCAGACAGGCTCCTTCGCCCCGTGAGTTCCGCGGACACCATTGTCGCCATCGCCAGCGCTCCCGGGCGGGGCGCGATTGGCGTCGTCCGAGTCTCAGGATCGAAGGTGCCGCAGATTGCGGCCGCCATTCTCGGCACGTTGCCCGTCGCGCGCCGGGCGCATCTCTGCGCCTTCCTCGATCATCACCGCAACGCCATCGACGAAGGCCTTGCCTTGTATTTTCCCGCACCGGCTTCCTATACCGGCGAGCACGTGCTCGAGTTGCAAGGTCATGGCGGGGCATTGGTCATGGATTTGGTGACGAAGCGCCTGCTCGAACTCGGTTGCCGCATGGCGAGGCCGGGCGAATTCAGCGAGCGGGCATTCTCGAACGGCAAAATCGACATTGCACAGGCTGAAGCCATCGCTGATCTGATCGATGCCGGTAGCAGCGCCGCGGCACGCGCAGCCGTGCGCTCCATGCAAGGCGAATTCTCCCAGCGTATCGCCGACCTCAACGCAGGGATTACGGCTTTGCGGGTATTCGTCGAAGCAGCCATCGATTTTCCCGACGAAGAAATCGATTTCCTCGGAGGGGAGGCACTGCGCGAGCGTCTCGCAGCGGTCTTTGTCGCCTTCGAGTCGATCACCGCTCAGGCCCGCCAAGGCGCGCTGCTGCGCGACGGACTGAATGTGGTGATCGCGGGTAAACCCAATGCAGGTAAGTCCAGCCTGCTGAACAAGCTAGCCGGGGACGAGGTCGCCATCGTCACGGACGTGCCCGGGACCACCCGCGATGTGCTGCGCCGTCTCGTGCACATCGACGGCCTGCCTGTGAACCTGATCGACACCGCCGGTCTGCGCGCCGCCGCCGATGTGGTGGAGGCCGAGGGCGTGCGGCGCGCGCGCAGCGAAATCGTCCGGGCAGATCATGTGTTGTACATCCTCGATGCCGCGATCGATCCCGACGGTTGGGCGGCGGAGGTCGAACAATTGCCCGCAGGTATTCCCCGCACCCTGGTCTTCAACAAGATCGATCTGATCGCCGCCGCCCCGCGGCTCGAAACTTCCGCCGTGCCGCCGCGAATATTTTTGAGCGCGCGGAGCGGTGCCGGGCTTGATCTATTGCGCGGTCATTTGAAGGAGTCCGCCGGCTATCTCGAACCGGAATCCGGTGCCCTTGCGGCCCGGCGCCGGCATCTCGATGCCCTTGGACGAGCGCAGCAGCACGTGCAAGAGGCCGCCGCGATCCTGCGAAGTACCCGGGCGTTCGAATTGTTCGCCGAAGATCTGCGCCTCGCGCAGCGCGCTCTGGGAGAAATTACCGGCGAATTCACCAGTGAGGATTTACTCGGAGAAATTTTCGCAAGCTTTTGTATCGGGAAATAAAAGCCGGGCGACGCGAGCATCGCCGCTCCTCATGCGCGCAAGCGTCAAACGCTTTGCTTGCGTCGCTGCAGTTCGATCATGTCGGTATCGGTCAACCGCGCGAGGCGGGCGCAGACACCGAGAACCCCCAGTATGGCAAGCGTGGCGACCGCGGTAATAACCGGAAAATGCCAGAACAGCCACACCATGATGGCTGCGGAAAGCGCCAATATTGCCAGGAGCGCGACGATATTCGTGCGCGCGTGCGATGAGTCGACCATGCCAGTCCCCCACTCTGTGCGGATCCCCCGAACCACCTTATACAGGGTGCGCTACTAAACGACCATACAGTAAAAACCCCTAAGGTGATCTCCACTATCCGCGCAGATGCTCTCCACTATCCGAGCATGCTTTCTCGACGCCAATGCCGGGCGGTCAATACGATCAAGAGCAGTGCTGCGCCGAGCGATGCCGCGGCCGACACCCACACGTCGAGGGCCGCGACAGGCTCGTCCTTGAGCACACTGGTCATCAAGAGGTGCTGGCTCAAGCTTGGGATGAACATCAATGACGCGTGAGTTCTCAACGAGTAGATGCTGGCAAAGGCGATGGGCAGGGTGGGCACCAACAAGACAGCGGTGAGATAGGTCTGAGCCTCACGATAGCTGCGGGTGAAGGAGGCGACGAAGGTCATGAGCGCGGCGCCGAGGGGGACAAAGGGCAGACATATGGCAAAAAAAATCAGCGCAGTGCCGGCGCCCAAGTTCGCGCTCATGCCGAGTTTCTCCAGCGGCACGAAGCGAAATACGCAAACGAAAGCCGTGAGGCTCAACGCCAGCGAGATGCACATATAGGCGCAGGTCGCGAGAATCTTTCCACCCACCAGGCTCGAGCGTGCCACCGGCAGGCTGAGCAGTGCCTCCAAAGATCCCCGCTCCCGTTCCCCCGCCGTGGAATCGATTGCGAGATACAGCCCGCCCATCAAGACCGCGAACAGTACGAAATAGGTCATGAAGCCGAGCACCACTACGGCGCGGCCCGCAGGGGTCGCCACATCGAGTTCATTGACCGCTACCGGGACCGCCAGCAGCGGATTGACGCCTCTGACCTGCAGCCGGAGCTGCGCAATGCTGCTGGCGTAGCCTCCCAGCACCGCTCGGGCGCGATCGGCGATCTTGCGGGTCTGCGAATCTGCGCTGTCCGCCACCAACAGCACGGGCGCAGGGGTCGCCGCGGTGAATCGCGGGCCGTATTCCTTGGGAATGATGAGTACCACTTGCGCGCGGCCTGCGCGCACCGTCGTTCGCGCCTCGCTCTCCGCCAGGGTCTGCCTTTTGAGCTTGACCCCGTGCGCCTCGAGATACTGCGACAGTCCTGGCGCGTATTCGCTGCCCGATATCGTGAGCGTGAGCGGTTCATCCGACTCGGCCACGCTCTGATCGAGCATGCGCGACACCATGAGGCCGAACAACAGGGGCCCGAACAGCGGCCCGAACAGCAGTGCCGATAGCAGGGTGCGGCGATCGCGCAGGTTCTCCAAGAATTCCTTGCCGAAGACCGTGAACAGCGCGTGCACTCAGCTGACCCCTTCGGCATCGCCGAGCACTTGCAGGAACGCCTCTTCCAATGAGCCGCCACCGCTGCGGTCGCGAATGGACTTGAGCGTCTCGTCCGCGAGCACCCTGCCGTGGCCTATGATCACCACCCGATCGCAGAGGGCCGCGACCTCCTGCATGACGTGCGAGGAGAACAGGACGCAGCGCCCTTGAGTCTTCAGCGCGAGCAGCATCGCCCGCAAATTGCGTATCGCCATGACGTCCAACCCGTTGGTGGGCTCGTCGAGCACGATGTTGCCGGGGTCGTGGACCAGAGCTCGCGCCAGCGCCACCTTGATGCGCTGCCCCTGGGAGAATCCCTTGGCGCGGCGGTCGAGAAAGGCGTCCAGCCCCAAGGTGCCGGCGAGCTCATCCGTTCGCGACCTCAAACGTTCGTTGCCGATTCCCTGCAGCGACCCGAAGTAGTGGATGTTCTCGCGTGCCGTCAAATTGGCATAGAGACCGGCGGCGTGCGGCAGCACCCCCAGATGCGCGCGGGCACGCGAGGTTTCTCCGCGTATGTCGATGCCGTCGACACTGGCCTTGCCGCTGTCCGGGGTCAGCACGCCGTACAGCATGCGCAAGCACGTCGACTTGCCGGCGCCGTTGGCGCCCAGAATGCCGGTGATTTCGCCGTCGCGAGCCACGAAGGAGACGTCGCGCGCCGCCTCGACGGCGCCGAAGCGCTTGCAAAGGTTCGAAGCCTCGATCACGGCGACGGGCCTGACATGCTCACGAAGAATGCCGCCGGACGATGCTGCTCCAGGCAGCTTGCATCGAGTTTCTCGGGCGCGGCCCCGTCCAGAAACTCCGCCATCAACTTCGGCACGCAGCCGGTGGCGACTTGGCCATGGCCCTCGCCGCTCAATACCAGGTGCCGATGGCGGGTGAGGCCGGACGCTGCGCGCTCTGCGTCGGCAGGCGGCGTCACGGGATCCGCCTCCCCGGACAAAAGCAGCGTGGGTATCTCGCTGCGCAGCGGACTGTGCAGATCGGCGTCCACCGCACCGCGCGGCCAGAGTTTGCAAATCTCCAGGAAGGCCTCCAGTTGATCCGCCCCCTGGTAAGTGTGGGAAACCGCCGCCCGCTGCACATCGGGTGCGGCGAAAAACGGTACGTCCTCGCTGCAGATCACGCTGTTCTGCATGCCGCTCGCCAGTTGATCGCCGACCTGCCGGGCGGTCATGATGGTCTGCGCGGCCAGCGGCCCCAGGGCGCCTTGCGCCGCCCGATGCACCAGCGTCGGCAGCAGCGATGCTTGGGAGGCGCTGTAGGAAAGAAATCTCAAACTCGCGTTCAGCATGCTGCGATTGAATTCGATCGGAAGCGGCAGGCCGCTGTTCGGGTCTTCGATGGTGATCGTGGACCTTTGCGGCCCGTATTTTTGGCGCAGGTCATCGAGGTCCCGCCGCAACTCGGGGTACGCAGCCGCGCAACCCTGCGAGGCGGCGCAGCGGGCGACGATCAGATCCAACGCGCGCTCTGCGTCGAGGGGGGTTTCGGGACCGATGGCCTGCGCAGGGTAGGTCACGCCGTCCAGAATCACCGCATGGACCGATTGCGGAAAGCGCCGCATGTAGAGTTCCGCCACACGCGTGCCGTATGAGACCCCGTAGAGATCGATCGTGCGCAAATTCAACGCCTCGCGCACCGCGGCGAGATCGGCCACGGCCGCGCCGGTGGTGTAGAAACGCACCCGGTCGCCATACTTGTGCAGGCAGGCGAGGGTCGACTGCCGCAGCGCCGGCAGCGCCTGCTCCAGAGCCAGCCAATCATCCGGGTAATCGCAGGACAGAGGCGCGGATCCTCCGGTCCCGCGTTGATCGACCAGCACGATGTCGTGGTTGCGGTTGACCCGCGCGAACGCCGCTGCGAAGCCCATGTACATGGCGGTCGCGCCCTGGCCCGGTCCGCCGGCGAGGAGAAACAGCGGGGCTCCCGTCGTGCGCCGATTGAGCGCGGGCACGACTGCGATGCTCAAATCGATGGTGGCGCCGCCGGGCGCAGTCCTATCCTCGGGCACTTTGAGCACGCCGCAACGCGCCGCCAGCGATGCCAGGCGCAGCGGGTGCTCGAGGCGGCACTCGTGCAGGGAAAGCTGCGGCGCTGTGGCAATGGGCGCCGTGGCAACGGACGCGGAGGCAGCGGCCGGCCCTGGCCCGCCCGCGGCCAAGGAGCCGCAGAAGGCGCTCAAGGCGAGAGCTTTCCGCATTCGCAGCATGCCAATCTCCGATTTGCGCCAATTGTAGGCGTAGGCTACCTACCGCAGCCCGCGAATTGATAGATTTGCGGCCCAGTTCGTCTTTACCGGAAGTCCTGCCATGAGCGTGATTCGCGAAGCCGATGTGATTGGGAGCGTCGCCGACGCCCTGCAGTACATTTCCTACTATCACACGCCGGATTTCATTCGCGCCATGGGCCGTGCTTACGACATGGAACAAAGCCCGGCGGCCCGCGATGCCATTGCGCAGATACTCACCAATTCGCGGATGTGCGCCGAAGGTCACCGGCCCATTTGCCAGGACACGGGCATCGTGGTGGTGTTCGTGAAAGTGGGCATGGGCGTGAGCTGGGACGCAACATCCGATCTTCCCTCCATGATCAACGAAGGCGTGCGGCGCGCCTATCTCAATCCAGACAACAAATTGCGCGCGTCCATCGTCTCCGATCCCGCGTTCAAGCGAGCCAACACTCGCGACAATACGCCGGCGGTGATCCACACCGAGATGGTTCCGGGAGATGCGCTCGAGATTACGGTCGCCGCCAAAGGCGGCGGCTCGGAAAACAAATCCATGTTTGCGATGTTGAATCCATCGGATTCGGTCGCCGACTGGGTGTTGGAGATGGTGCCGGAAATGGGCGCGGGGTGGTGCCCCCCCGGCATGCTCGGCGTGGGCATTGGCGGCAGCGCCGAGAAGGCCATGCTGCTGGCCAAAGAATCGCTGATGGAGCCCATCGACATCGGCGATCTCATCGCACGCGGCGCGAAGACCCGATTGGAAGAACTGCGCCTGGAGATATTCCAGCGGGTCAACGCGCTTGGCATCGGCGCGCAAGGACTCGGCGGCTTGACCACCGTGCTCGATGTGAAGGTGCTGGACTTTCCCACGCATGCGGCGTCCCTGCCGGTGGCCGTGATTCCCAATTGTGCCGCCACCCGCCATATTCACTTCACGCTCGACGGCTCGGGCCCCGCGGTTCTCGAGCCGCCGAATCTGGATCTGTGGCCGAAGGTGCAGTGGATCGCCGATGCCGGCGCACGCCGCGTGTCGCTCGACGGGCTGACGCGCGCCGAGATTGCCGGTTGGAAACCGGGGCAGCGATTGTTGTTGTCGGGGAAGCTCTTGACCGGCCGCGATGCCGCGCACAAGCGTATCTGCGCCTTGCTCGATGCCGGACAGCCGCTGCCGGACGGCCTCGATTTTTACGGCCGCGTGATTTATTACGTCGGGCCGGTCGACCCGGTGGGCACGGAAGTCGTGGGTCCTGCGGGCCCCACCACCGCCAATCGCATGGATCGCTTTACCGACACCATGCTCGGCAAGTCGGGGTTGCTGGCGATGGTCGGCAAGGCGGAGCGCGGTCCCGAGGCGGTCGAGTCCATCGCCAAGCACCGGTCCGCTTACTTGATCGCGGTGGGCGGCGCAGCCTTCCTGGTGTCGAATGCCATTCGGGGCAGCCGCATCGTCGCCTTTCCGGAGCTCGGAATGGAAGCGGTGTATGAATTCGAGGTGCGCGACATGCCGGTCACCGTGGCGGTGAGCTCGGACGGGGTATCCGTGCACGACACCGGACCCAAGGCATGGGCCGGAAAGTTCGCCGGCATTCCGGTTGCCGTTGAGTAGCTGCCCGCCGCCAAGTGCGTGGCCCCGTCAATACTTGACCGAGCATCCGTAGGGCTTGGTCACCGGATGGATGACCGGGGCGCCTTGAACGACGGCCAGCATGGCTTCCTTGAGATAGGGCTCGGCCTTGGGAATGTCCTCGACTTCGGCGGTGGCGATGCTGTCGATGCCGCCCATGTATTGCAGCGTTCCATGCTTGTCGATGACGAACATGTGCGGGGTGGTCTTCGCGCCGTAGCTACGCCCCACGGTTCCCGAAGGATCCAGCAGTACCGCCGTCGGCACGGCAGCGCGCGAGCTGGTCAGCGCATCCGCGGCAGGTCCGTTCACATAGCCCTGTTTGCCCGGCGCGGAGGAAATCACCGTCAGCCACACCACTCCATTTTTCTGCGCCAGCGCTTGCACCCCCTGCATGTTGCCGCTGGTGTAGTGCTTGCGGGTGTAGGGACAGTCGGCGTTGGTCCATTCCAGGACCACCGTCTTACCCCGGTACTGGCTCAAGGACACCGAACTGCCCTTGCTGTCCGTGCTCGTGAAATCAGGGGCCGGCTGGCCGATTTGCGGCTCAGCCGCGGCCATGCCGGGCAGCGCCGAGGCGCCGATCAGCACCGTCATCAGCGCCGCCATGCGCAGTCGATGCATGTTGTTCATGACATTGAGCTCCGCCACGTTCCGCGGAACGTTACATTGTCCACTGGTTGGTCACGCCGGCTAACCTAAGACAACGCCGCCTTAACGCTTAGGGCCGCCTTAAGCGCCATAGGTTCCCGTGGCGCTTTTGGCGCCGGACGATTACAGTGGCGCCTCCCGAAAATCGAGTGGATTCAGCGTGATGCGTTTCGCCACGGAATATGAAGTGATCGTGATCGGCGGCGGCCATGCAGGGACCGAAGCCGCACTTGCGGCTGCCCGCATGGGCCGGCGCACCCTGTTGCTCACTCATAATATCGAGACGCTGGGGCAGATGAGTTGCAATCCCGCCATCGGCGGCATCGGCAAGGGTCACCTGGTCAAGGAAATCGACGCGTTGGGGGGAGCGATGGCGGCGGCGACCGATCAGGCCGGCATCCAGTTCCGCACTCTCAATGCCAGCAAGGGACCCGCGGTGCGCGCCACGCGCGCGCAAGCCGATCGCCAGCTCTACAAGCGTGCGATTCGCCGCGCGCTCGAGACCCAGACCAATTTGACGCTGTTCCAGCAAGAAGCATCGGACCTTGTGATCGAAGGCGACCGCGCGGTCGGGGTCGTCACCCAGAGCGGCATCCAATTTCGAGCGCGCGCCATTGTGCTCACCGTAGGCACGTTCCTGGGCGGCAGGATTCACGTGGGCCTGGAGAATCACGCCGGTGGCCGTGCCGGCGATCCACCGTCGCTGCGTCTGGCGGCGCGCCTGCGTGAGCTGAATTTGCGCGTCGGTCGGTTGAAGACCGGCACGCCGCCGCGAATCGACGGCCGCAGCATAGATTTTTCGGTGATGCGCGAGCAACACAGCGATGAGCCGCGACCGGTATTTTCCTACCTCGGCACGCGTGACCAGCATCCGCGGCAATTACCCTGCCATATCACGGCCACCAACGAGCGCACCCACGAGATCATTCGCGGCGCGACCGACCGCTCGCCTTTGTTCAGCGGTTTGATCGAGGGCATCGGCCCGCGTTACTGCCCATCCGTGGAAGACAAGGTGGTGCGCTTCGCCGACAAGCAATCGCATCAAATCTTCGTCGAGCCCGAGGGTCTCGACACCCATGAAATCTACCCCAATGGCATCTCTACCAGCCTGCCCTTCGACGTCCAATACGAGTTCGTCCGCAGCATCCGCGGATTCGAGCGTGCGCACATCACCCGTCCCGGTTATGCCATCGAATATGATTTCTTTGATCCACGCGACCTGAAGCACAGCCTGGAGAACAAGTTCCTGTCGGGCTTGTTTTTCGCCGGTCAGATCAACGGCACCACCGGCTACGAAGAGGCTGCGGCGCAAGGCTTGCTCGCAGGCTCGAATGCAGCGTTGACAGCCCGCGACTGCGACCCGTGGTGGCCGGCACGAAGCCAGGCGTATCTGGGCGTGCTGGTCGATGATTTGATCACCCGCGGCGCTCCGGAACCCTACCGCATGTTCACCAGCCGCGCCGAGTACCGCCTGAGCCTGCGCGAGGACAACGCCGATCTGCGACTCACCGAGCAAGGCCGACGCTTGAGCCTGGTCGATGATTCCCGCTGGGCGTTTTTTCAGGAAAAAAGCGCTGCCGTGGCGGCTGAATTTTCGCGCCTGGCCGCCGCCGTCGTGCAGCCGGCGGACGTCGGGCCCGACCTTGAGGCCAAGCTCGGATCGCCGCTGTTGCGCGAAGCGCATGCCTTGGATTTATTGCGCCGTCCGGAGCTGAATTACGACGATTTGAATCTCGCTGCGCGGGCGACCGACGTCGCTGCGTGGCGCAGCGATGAACGCCTGGCCGAGCAGGTGAAGCTGCAGGTCGACGTGCAGGCGAAATATTCGGGCTATCTGCAGCGCCAGCACGACGAAATTGAGCGTCAACTGCGCAACGAGAATCTGCGACTGCCGAACGACATCGACTATGGCGATGTCAGCGGACTCTCGAATGAGGCTCGCCAGCGTCTGCGCGAGGTTCGTCCCGAAACCCTCGGCCAGGCCGGGCGGATTCCCGGGCTCACGCCGGCCGCCGTGTCCTTGTTGCTGGTGCATCTCAAGAAGCGCGACCGCGCTGCTTGACTGGATGTAGGCGAATGACGAATTTCTTCGACTTCAAAGTGCAGGGCCTCGACGGCAGCCCCGACATTCTCGCAGCACTGCGCGGCAAGGTGATCCTGGCGGTGAACGTCGCCAGCCAGTGCGGCTATACGCCGCAATACGCCGGGCTGGAGGAACTCTACCAAGAACTCAAGGCGCAGAATTTCGCGGTGTTGGGTTTTCCCTGCAATCAATTCGGCGCCCAGGAGCCGGGGTCTGCGGCGGAGATTCAAAGCTTCTGCTCGCTCAACTTCGGCGTGACCTTTCCTCTGGCCGCAAAAATCGAGGTCAACGGTGAGCACCGGGATCCCCTGTACGCTTGGCTGACCGCCAGGGACAACGGCTTTCCCGGCGACATCGGTTGGAATTTCGAGAAATTCCTGATCGATCGCGACGGGAGGGTGGCTTGCCGCTACCCCTCGGCAACCAAGCCGACGGACGCGGTCTTTCTGCAGGATTTGGCGGACGTGCTGTAGCGTGAGCGGACGTTCTATATCGCGAGTGGCATTTTCTCCGGCCACTCTTTACCATCAGCGCTCCATTTGAACCCTTGGGCCCGGAGAATTAGATGCTGTCTCGATTGAATCGCCTGGCGTGGCTGGCAAGCGCGGCCTTGAGTTTGAGCTGGTCGCTCGGCGCGCATGCAGCGGGCGATCCGGCGCAAGGCGAGAAGAAGTTCTACACCTGCTACGGCTGCCACGGCCTCAAGGATTATCGGAACGCCTATCCCGAGTATCGCGTACCCATGCTGCGCCACCAGCACGCGGCTTATATAGTCGCGGCGCTGCAAGAATACCGCAGCGGCGAGCGGCCGCATGCGACCATGCACGCTCAGGCCTCATCCCTGTCCGATCAGGACATCGAAGACATCGCGGCCTACCTGCAGGGGCCCGAACCCGTGAAGCCGAATGCCGCGGCGTCCGGAAAGGTGCCGAAGCAAGCGACTGCCTGCGTCGCGTGTCATGGCGATAACGGGCTGGGGGTCGAGGCGCCGCTGACGCCGAAGCCGCCGGTGCTGGCGGGACAACACGCCGATTACCTGGAGGAGGCGCTGATCGCCTATCGTACCGGCCGCCGCAAGAATGTGGTGATGGGCGGGATGGCGCAGCTGCTCACCAACGACGATGTGAAAGTCGTCGCTGAGTACTTTGCCGAGCAGTCCTCGCCCCTGGCGACGGCGCAACCCGAGAGCAAGTAACGGGCGACGGCGCCGGGATGCGCCGCCGCCGGTTCACTTGTTCAAAGTCGTCAGGAATTGCGCAAAAGTCCGGTAGTACGCGTCGCGATTCTGTTTTTTTCGAAAGCCGTGGCCTTCGTCCAGCGCTTGCAGATACCACACCTCACCGCCCCTGCCGCGCACCCGATTGACGATCTGATCCGCTTCGCTGATGGGCACGCGCGGATCGTTTTTGCCGTGAACGACGAGCAGCGGCCGCGAAATGCGGTCGGCATTCGTCAGTGGCGAAATGCGCCGTAGGAACCCACGCGTGTCGGGATCGCGCTCGTCGCCGTACTCCGCGCGGCGCTGATTCTGGCGGTACGGCGCGGTATTGGTCAAAAAGCTGACGAAGTCGGCGATGCCCGCCACGTCCACGCCGCCGCGCAGTCGATCGCTGAAATTCACCAGCGCCGCGAGCGTGAGATACCCGCCGTAGGAGCCGCCGGAAACCACCACTTGCTTCGCGTCAAACGACTTTTGCAATCCCAGCCACACCAGCAGTGCGCCGACGTCCTTGACGGCGTCCTCGCGCAGCATGCCGTTGTCGAGCGCCAGGTAGGTCTTGCCATAGCCCGAGGAACCCCGCACATTGGGGGCAACCACGGCGAAGCCGAGCTCGTTGACCACATACTGCAGCCAGGGATCGAAGCCGGGCCGGAATTGCGACTCGGGGCCGCCATGCAGGACGATCAGTACCGGGTGCGGACCTGCACTCGCCGGCTCGTACACATAGAGGGGAATCTGCCGTGCTTGGCCGTCGCCGCGGTCGAAGGTTGGGTAATGCGTCAGCCGCGGCGTAACGAACTTGGCGAGACTGACTGCTCCCGCTTCGCTGTGCGTCCAGGATTCCAATTGATTGGCCGCGATGTCGAGAACATAGGCGTCGCGCGGTTGATTGGCGGCTGCATAGCCGAACGCCAGGCGGTTGCCCTCCGCGTTGAAACTCAAGGAATCGATGATCCCTCCCACGGGCAGCTTCGGCGGAATCAGGTCCTGATGGGTGCGTAGGTCGAGAACATTGAGCTTGTCGATCCCGGCCTCGTTGCTGACATAGGCCAGGTAATGGCCGTCGCGGGAAATCGCCAATTCCTCGATGTCCCAGGAGATATGGCCGGAAACGACAGTCTTGTCGCCGGTGAAGAGATTCACGTAGCGCAGCTGCGAAAATTCGCCGTCGCGATCCGAAATGAAATAGACGCCCTGCCCGTCGCGGGAGAACTTGGCGCCTCTAATGCCGATCTTGGCGGGCGAGGGATCGACCTCGCGCCGTTGCCCCGAATACAGATCGATCACATACAAGTACGCTTCGGAGATCGACACCGACTTCAATACCAAGAGCTTCCGGTCATCCGGCGACCAATCGAGCGGATACCAGTCGGCACTGTCGCCGGTGACGACCAGCCGCGGCAGCGTTCCGGCATCCGGTTCGACGACGTCGATGTCATGGCTCACCCCGTCGCGCGCCGTGCTGAAGAACGCGAGGTCGCGGCCGGCGTTCGACCAGACGGGTCCGCCGTTCAGCGACTTGCCGTCGGTCAACAATTTGGCGGTGGGTTCGCTGAGCCGCTGGTAGTAGAGCTGGGCGTTCTCATTGCCCCCCACATCCTTGAGGTACACGAAGCCGATGCGATTGGGATCGGGTGAAAACGCCGCCTGCGTGATCGGTTCGTGCAGAAAGGTGAGCTGCCGCCGCTCGCCCGCGGGCCGCTCCACGAGATGCAGCTGATCGACATCGCCGAAACGAGTGGCAATCAACAGCTGGCCCTTCGGCGAGAAACCGAGTGGAGTGGCCTGGCGCGCATTCATGTAGGCATCCAGCTTCTCCACCATGCCCGCCGCGGGCTCGGGAATGTTTTCGAAGATCAAATTGCCGCGTTCAATCCGCGTCAGCGCTCCGGCCGGAGCGCCGCCGAGGAGAGTTACCGCCAATAACAGCAATATCTGAATTCGAGTCATAATGGTTCCGATGGCCGCCTATGAACATCTGGTGAAATCCTACGACATCCGTGATCTGCTCGACGACATCGCGAGCGCGGATCCCCCCGCCTATCTGCGCCGTTGTTTCGCCGAAGGCTGCTCCGCACCTTCGCTGTCTTGGAGTCGGGTGCAGCAACTCGCCCTTTGCGTCATGGTCTTCGACGCCGTCGTCAATGACCGCGACTATGAGTATTTCGAGCACGAACTGATCGCGGACTGGCGGATTCATTATGCCAGTGCCTGCGCCAAACTGAAGGACACGGCCGTGCAGGCGCTGCGCCGTGTGCTCGAACGCGATCGCCCGGAAGACCCGGACGCCGCCGCGGAGCTCGAGCACCTGGCGAGTACCCTGGCCGTTTGAATGAACCGGCGTTGCCCAGGTGTCATGAGTCGATGGCTGCCGGCGGCGGCGTGCGTGGTGTTGGCCGCATGCCAGGCAAATTCAACGCGAGCCCCGGCTCCCGATCGCGCGCCGGCGCCCAAACCACAGGTATCGATGGATGCCTCCTATGATTGGCATGTCCTCGTGATCGCGCCCTTCGGCAGCGTGCTCAAAGACATCCCGGTCACGCTGCACGAGGTGTTGCTGTTTCGGGATGAGGCACGCGGGACCTCCGCGGCCGACGACGCGGAGTGCTACGCCCCCGATGAGGCCGCACCGCCGTTTGTCGGGCGTGTGCCGGATGAGTATCTGTTGTGCTTCAAGCAAGATCGGTTGACGCGAATCCAGGCGTCGGTCCGCCTGACCACGGCGCAAGCACCCGAGGTTTTTGCCGCCGCGTGCACCGGGTGGCTGCAGCGGGCGGCCGCAGCGGCTGCTCCCGCGACATCGGCCGCTCCCGCGCAATCGCCCGCTCCCGCCACATCCGCTGTTTCCACGCCCGACAGCTGTGAGGGCCGCGAAGGCGCCACGCGTTTCAGCGCCCGCCTTGGCGTGGAACCGGAGTCGAACCTGTCGATCGTCCTCAATGGCGTTCCGGACCCGTGAGCATCTCCCAGAATCCGCCAGTGAACCGGGAAGCCGAGCACGAACTCCTCGCCACGGGCGCACGCGCCCTCGGAATCGCCTTGGACTCGACCCGTTGCGAGACGCTGTTGTCGCTCGTGGACGAGCTTGAACTCGGCAACGCGCAATTCAATCTGACCGCCATTCGCGACCGGCCGAGCATGCTGCGCAAGCACGTGCTCGACAGCCTGAGCCTACAGCCCTATTTGCGCGGTACTCGCATGGCCGACATCGGCACCGGCGCCGGGTTTCCTGGTCTGCCTCTCGCCATCGTCGAGCCGCAGCGGCGATTTACCCTGGTCGAGGCGACCGGCAAGAAAGCTCGATTTGCCGAACAGACCGCCCAGCGCTTGCGGGCGGACAATGTTCAGGTCGTGCACACCAGGGCCGAGAACTATCGGCCCTTCGAGCTGTTCGATACCGTGATGGCACGGGCGCTCTCTTCGCTGGCTGATTTTGCGGCCTATGCCGGTCATCTCTGCGCCCCGGACGGGCGTCTGCTCGCAATGAAGGGAAAGCGGCCCGACGAGGAGATTTCCGCACTGCCAAAGTCTTTTCGTGTGCTGGCCGTGCATCGGCTCAAAGTGCCGGGGCTGGACGACGAACGGCATCTTGTGGAACTCTCACCGGTGCGGCCAGCGCGGCTCACGCGGAACACTCCGACAGGCTCCTGACATGAAGCGGGTCATCGCAATCGCGAATCAAAAAGGCGGAGTTGGAAAGACCACGACTGCCGTCAACCTTGCCGCCTCGCTGACGGCCACCAAACGGCGTGTGCTGCTGATCGATCTCGATCCCCAGGGTAATGCCACGATGGGCTGCGGAATCGATAAGCACGCGCAGTCTCGCACCAGTTGCGAGGTGATGTTGGGCGATTGCACCGCCATGGAAGCCCTGGTGCCGGTCGAGTACGGCGGCTTCATGTTGATGCCGTCCAATCAGGACCTGACTGCCGCCGAAGTCCGGCTGCTTGGCATGATCACGGGCCGGGAGTTCAAGTTGCGCAATGCGTTGAAGTCCGTGCGCGAGGATTTCGATGTGATCCTGATCGACTGCCCGCCGGCGCTCAACATGCTCACCTTGAACGCGCTGGTGGCCTCGGATTCCGTGATGGTGCCGATGCAATGCGAATACTACGCGCTCGAGGGCTTGAGCTCCTTGATGCAAACCATCGAGCAGATTCGTGCGAGCATCAATCCCGAATTGGAAATCGAGGGCCTGCTGCGCACCATGTTCGACCCGCGCAACAACCTTGCGAATGAGGTGTCGGCGCAGCTGATTGAGCACTTTGGCGACAAGGTGTTCCGCACCATCATTCCGCGCAATGTGCGCCTGGCCGAGGCGCCGAGCTTCGGCAAGCCTGCGCTGTTCCACGACAAGGAGTCGCGCGGCGCGCTCGCCTACCTGGCGCTCGCCGGCGAGATGATTCGCCGCGACGAGCTGCCGGCCGCCCCCGTATAATCGGCGCATGTCCGGCAAAAAACCTTCCCTGGGTCGTGGTCTTGCTGAGTTGAGTCCGCTGCTCGCGAGACACGCCGCCGCTCCCGCGATCGAACCGCCGGTGCTTGCGGGGGACCGCTTGGCGAGATTGCCTCTGGATTTGCTGCAACGGGGCAAGTACCAGCCGCGGGTCGACATGCGCACCGAATCGTTGAACGAACTTGCGGATTCGATCAAGTCGCAGGGACTGGTGCAGCCCATCTTGGTGCGCCCGGTTGGGGACCGTAATCCGGGGGAATCGCAGCGCTATGAAATTATCGCCGGCGAGCGGCGCTGGCGCGCGGCGCAAATGGCGGGGCTTTCCGAGATTCCCGCGGTCATCCGCGATGTCCCGGACGAGGCCGCCGTCTCCATGGCGCTCATCGAGAATATTCAGCGAGAAGACCTCAATCCCCTGGAAGAGGCGGCAGCACTGCTGCGCCTGGTCGAGGATTTTGGGTTGACTCATCAGGCGGCGGCCGAGGCGGTCGGGCGCTCGCGTGCGGCGGTGAGCAATCTGTTGCGCCTCATGGAGCTCGCGGACGAGGTCAAGGAATTGTTGGAGCAGCGCCGTATCGAAATGGGCCATGCCCGCGCACTTCTCGGATTGACCTCGCGCCGCCAGCAAATCGAGGTTGCAGCCTTGGTGGCCAAGAAATCCCTGTCGGTGCGCGACACCGAAAGCTTGGTGCGCCGCATCATCAATCCGTCATCTGCCAACTCGGCGTCGGCGCCGGCGGTGGATCCCGACATTCAGCGCCTGGAGCGGGATTTGGCCGACAAACTGGGTGCGAAAGTGATGTTCCAGCACTCGGCGTCGGGCAAGGGCAAACTCGTCGTGACCTACAATAGCTTGGATGAACTCGAAGGCATCCTCGGCCACATTCAGTAGGCAAAAGGGTAAGTAATACCAGCCGCAATACGCCTTGATGCCGCGGGGCTGCATCTCTATAATGCGCCGGCTATTTTGACTGGCGACGGCTCATATGTGCGAATCGAGGATAGCGCGCCGTCGTGCGCCGCATCGGCGATATGTGCCGATGCCGGCCCGGTTCCTTTCGCGATGAGTGACGCACTGGTTCGGAATTACCGACTGGTCGTCCGGGTCGTGCTCCTGCAAGCAGGCTGCGCGGCGTTGGTCGCGCTTGTGTTTCTTGTGTTCAAAGGCGCGCATCAGGGCCTTGCGGCACTGGTGGGTGGGCTGATCGTGGCCGTCGGAAGCGCGGTGTTCGGTTGGCGCGCATTCAAACCCGGAATAGCCGGTGCCGCGGTGCTTGGAACGGCGATGTATGCCGGCGTGGCGCTGAAATGGTTGTGGTTTGCGCTTGCGCTTTATATCGCGCTGGCGCGCTTGAAACTCGACGCGGCACCGCTATTGATTGGAATAGTGGCGACGCAATTGGGATATTGGGTCGGACTGATGCGCCGCACATGACGCCTGGGGATTTATGCGTTTTGGAATGATGGTTGAGGAAGAAGTGTCGGGCGGGGTGACGGGCTACATCAAGCACCACCTTACGCATCTCTCCGTGAACACGGGACACGGGCCTTTCTGGGCCGTCCACATCGACAGCATCATTTTTACTCTCGTCATCTCCTTCATCTTCATCCTCGTGCTTTCGCTGGCGGCGCGTCGCGCCACCAGCGGCGTACCGGGTAAGTTGCAGGCCGCGGTGGAGATACTGGTGGAAGGCGTCGACGGCATGGTGAAGGACACTTACCATGGCACGAACAAATTCATAGCGCCGCTCGCCATCACGATTTTCTGCATCGTGTTCCTCGAAAATTTCATGGACATCCTCCCGGTCGATGCGCTGCCCGCGGCCGCCAAGCTGTTCGGCGTGGAACACCTGCGTACCGTGGCGACGGCCGACCTCAACACCACGGTAGGCATGGCCCTGGGTGTTTTCCTGTTGATTCAGTGGGTCGGCATTACGCACAAGGGCTTCGGTACGTTCGCCGGCGAGTGGTTCACGGCTCCGTTTCACGCCCACAGCGTGGCGCTCAAGATCTTGTTGGCGCCCATCAATTTCGCGTTTCGAATCATCGAAGAAGTCGTGCGTCCATTGTCGTTGTCCATGCGACTGTTCGGCAACATGTACGCCGGCGAACTCATTTTTTTGCTGATCGCCTGCTTCACTCTCGGTGCCGCTCTCAATCACGTATCCACCTATGTGTTGGGCATCGCGCAGTTCGGTGCCGGCGTCGTATGGACGGGGTTTCACTACCTCATCATCACCCTGCAAGCGTTCATTTTCGGCGTGCTGACCATCGTGTACGTGGGCATCTCGGCCGAGAAACACTAGATTCGATTCATTTCAAGACGTTAAAGACCGGAGAGAATAATGGACAATGTGACCCAAATCGCTCAACTCATGAGCTCCACCGTGATTGCAGCGGGCTTGGTGATCGGGCTTGGTGGTGCGGGCGCCGCCATCGGATTCGGCCTTCTGGGCGGAAAATTCCTCGAGAGCTCCGCGCGCCAGCCGGAACTCACCAACATGCTGCAAACCAAGATGTTCATCGTCGCGGGCTTGCTGGACGCCGTGCCCATCATCGGCGTGGCCGTCGGCTTTTTGTTGCTGTACGCCAATCCTTTCTTGGGCGCGCTGGGCCTCAAGTAAGTTGTGCTGTATCGGTGCCGCGTGGCGCCGGGCGAGGAGTAGGCAATGGACTTAGCATTTACGCTTGTCATCCAAGGGGTCGTATTCTTCCTGGTCGCGTGGGCGGTCATGAAGTTTTTCTGGCCCTGGTTGATGGGCGCCATCGAAGAGCGCCAGAAGAAGATTGCCGACGGCCTGGCGGCCGCCAGCAAGAGCCAAAAGGACCTGGACGAAGCCGAAGCGCGCTCGAAGGAGATCATCCGCGAGGCGCGTGACCGTGCGGCGCAAATCGTCGACCTGGCCGGCAAGCGATCCAACGAAATGGTCGAGGAGGCCAAAGGTACGGCCTCGACCGAAGCTCAGCGTCTGGTGGCGCAGGCTCAGGATGAAGTGGCACGCGAAAGCTCGCGTGCGCGCGAGCAATTGAGCAAGGAAGTCGGACGGCTTGCCGTCGAGGGCGCCTCGCGCTTGCTGGGCCGGGAAATCGATCCGAAAACTCACGCCGATCTGCTCGACAAATTGGCCGCCGAGGTTGCCAGTGGCTGAGCGGGCCACCATCGCCCGGCCGTACGCGAAGGCCGCATTCCAATATGCGCAAGGGTCGAAGGCGTTCGCGGAATGGTCGCGTGGCCTCAAGGCGGCGGCCGAAATCGTCGCGGATCCGCGCCTCGCCGCGCTCACCAAGAGTCCGCAATGGAGCCAGGCCGACCTGGTCAGCATCATCACGGATGTCGCCGGCGACAAACTCAATCCCGCCATGCAAAATTTCGTGCGCGTGCTGGCTGAGAATCATCGCCTGCTGCTCCTGCCGGAAATCGTGGCGCACTACGAAGTGCTGCGTTCCGACATCGACAATACCGTGGATGT
Organism: uncultured Gammaproteobacteria bacterium; assembly: GCA_963811115.1. Lineage (GTDB taxonomy): Bacteria > Pseudomonadota > Gammaproteobacteria > Steroidobacterales > Steroidobacteraceae > Bog-1198. The sequence goes on along the minus strand of CAWEQB010000009.1, from coordinate 112,367 downwards.
CGAGGTGATCTCGGCGGTCGAGTTGAATGCCGCGCAGGCCGACAAGCTCAAGCAGGCCTTGAGCAAGCGCCTGAAACGCCAGGTACGCATGCAGACCTCCGTCGATCCGACGCTGGTGGGCGGAGCCGTGGTGCGCGCCGGGGATTTGGTCATCGACGGCTCGCTGAAGGGCCGCCTGGAAAGACTCGCAACAGAATTGGGAAGCTAGGAACTATTTATGTCCATCAAGGCATCGGAAATCAGCGACCTGATCAAGGCGCGCATCGACAAATTTCAATCCGTCACCGAGGCGCGCAATGTCGGCACGGTGGTGAGCGTCACCGACGGCATCGTCAGCGTGCACGGCCTGGCCGACGCGCGCTACGGTGAAATGTTGGAATTTGCCGGCAATACCTTCGGACTTGCGCTGAACCTCGAACGGGATTCGGTGGGCGCGGTGGTGCTCGGCGATTACAAGCATATTTCCGAAGGTTCCGAGGTCAAGACCACGGGACGCATTCTCGAAGTGCCGGTGGGTCCGGAACTTCTGGGACGGGTCGTCGACGCACTGGGCAATCCCATCGATGGCAAGGGTCCGGTGGCCGCCAAGTTGAAGTCGCCGCTCGAGCGCGTGGCGCCCGGCGTGATTTTCCGCAAGAGCGTATCGCAACCGGTCCAGACCGGCCTCAAGGCCATCGACTCCATGGTCCCGATCGGCCGCGGCCAGCGCGAACTCATCATCGGCGACCGCCAGACTGGCAAGACTGCGGTGGCCATCGACACCATCATCAACCAAAAAGGCACTGGCGTTAAATGCGTTTATGTGGCCATCGGACAGAAGCAAAGCTCGATCGCCAATGTGGTGCGCAAGCTCGAAGAGCACGGCGCCATGGGCCACACCATCATCGTGGCGGCCTCCGCCTCGACTCCGGCCGCCATGCAGTACCTAGCCCCCTACGGCGGCTGCGCCATGGGCGAATACTTCATGGACAACGGTGAAGACGCGCTGATCGTATATGACGATTTGTCCAAGCAGGCGGTTGCCTATCGGCAGATTTCCCTGCTGCTGCGCCGCCCGCCGGGCCGCGAAGCCTACCCTGGCGACGTGTTCTACCTGCACTCGCGTCTGCTCGAGCGCTCCGCGCGGGTCAACGAGGAGTACGTCGAGAAGTTCACGAACGGCCGGGTCAAGGGCAAGACCGGCTCGCTTACCGGTCTGCCCATCATCGAAACGCAGGCGGGCGACGTCACTGCCTTCGTGCCCACCAATGTCATTTCCATCACCGACGGCCAGATTTTCCTGGAAACCGACCTGTTCAACGCGGGCATGCGCCCTGCGATCAACGCCGGCATTTCAGTATCCCGCGTGGGCGGCGCCGCCCAGACCAACATCATCAAGAAGCTCGGCGGCAGCGTCCGCCTGGCCTTGGCGCAATTCCGCGAACTTGCCGCCTTTTCGCAATTCGCCTCGGACCTGGACGAGTCGACCCGCAAACAACTGGAACGCGGTCAGCGCGTCTCCGAGCTCATGAAGCAGAAGCAATATTCGCCCATGTCGCTCGCCGAGATGGCGTTGTCTCTGTACGCCGGCAACAACGGCTATTTCGACAAGGTGGATCGCCGCAAGGTGGTGGAAACCGAAACCGCATTGCAGACGTTCGCACGCTCGAGCTACGCCGACTTGCTGAAGGGCATCAATTCCAAGCCGGATCTATCGAAGGATGTCGAAGCTGCGCTGAAGAAGTGCTGCGACGAATTCTTCGCGACGGTCTAAGAGCAGGTTCAAGGAACGCAATGGCAGGCGCAAAAGAAATCCGCGGCAAGATCGCGAGTATCAAAAGTACTCAGAAGATCACCAAGGCCATGGAAATGGTGGCGGTCAGCAAGATGCGCAAGGCGCAGGACCGGATGCGGGCGGGGCGCCCATACGCCGAGAAAATCCGCAAGATTGTCGGCCATCTGCGGCAGGTGAACCTGGATTACAAGCATCCCTTCACCTTGGAAAGGCCGGTGCGCTCCATGGGCATCGTGGTGATCAGCACGGACCGCGGTCTGTGCGGTTCGCTCAATTTGAATTTGTTCAAGTCCGCCCTTGGCGCCATCCGCGAAGCACAATCCAAGAATGTCAAAGTCTACGTCTGCGTCCTTGGCACCAAGGCGCTGCAGTTCTTCCGCCGTCTTGCCGGCGTCGAAATAGCCGCCTCGGCCACGCACCTGGGGGACAGTCCGCACATCAAGGATTTGATCGGCACCACCAATGTCATGCTGGACTTTTATCGCGAAACCAAAGTGGATCAACTCCTGTTGGTGCACAACGTCTTCGTCAATACCATGACCCAAAAGGCCGTCGTCTCGCAGCTCCTGCCGCTGCAGACCATCGACAAAGACGAGCTGCAGGAGCGCTGGGACTATATTTACGAGCCCGATGCCGGCGAAATCCTCGACAGCATTCTAATGCGCTACATAGAGGCGCAAATTTTTCAGGGCGCCGTCGAAAACGTCGCCTGCGAAATGGCGGCGCGCATGGTGGCCATGAAAGCCGCCTCCGACAACGCCGGCACGCTCATCGACGAGTTGCAACTCATTTACAACAAGGCCCGCCAGGCTGCGATCACGAAAGAGCTTTCGGAAATCGTCGGCGGCGCGGCAGCAGTTTAAGTTAAGAGGGTTATTCAATGTCCAGCGGCAAAATGTCCAGCGGCAATATCGTGCAAATCATCGGCGCGGTCATCGACGTGGAATTTCCACGCGATCAGATCCCGAAGGTCTATGACGCGCTCAAACTCGATGATGTGGACCTCACCCTCGAAGTACAGCAGCAGCTGGGTGACGGGGTGGTGCGCACCATCGCCATGGGTCCGTCCGAGGGTCTGCGCCGCGGCCTGCGCGTCACGGGCACCGGTCAGGGAATTTCCGTGCCGGTGGGTTCGGGCACTTTGGGCCGTATCATGGACGTGCTCGGCAGACCGCAGGACGAAAAAGGTCCCGTGCAAACCAAGGAATATCTGCCCATTCACCGTCCGGCCCCGGCCTACGACGAACAGGCCGGCGGCCAGGATCTCTTGATCACCGGCATCAAGGCTATCGACCTGCTGATGCCCTTTGCCAAGGGCGGCAAGGTGGGTCTGTTCGGCGGTGCCGGCGTGGGCAAGACCGTCAACATGCTCGAGCTCATCAACAACATCGCCAAGCAATACAGCGGACTGTCCGTGTTCGCCGGCGTCGGCGAGCGCACCCGCGAAGGCAACGACTTCTATCATGAGATGATCGAGTCGGGCGTCATCGACAAGGACGATCTGTCGAACTCCAAGGTGGCCATGGTATACGGCCAGATGAACGAGCCGCCGGGCAACCGCCTGCGCGTCGCACTCTCCGGCCTCGACCATGGCCGAATATTTCCGCGACGAGAAGCAGGCTTCCGGCAAGGGCCGCGACGTGCTGTTCTTCGTCGACAACATCTACCGCTACACATTGGCCGGCACGGAAGTCTCCGCGCTGCTCGGCCGCATGCCCTCGGCGGTGGGATATCAGCCGACGCTGGCCGAGGAAATGGGCGTGCTGCAGGAACGCATCACCTCGACCAAGACCGGATCCATCACCTCGATCCAGGCCGTGTACGTGCCGGCCGACGATTTGACCGATCCGTCGCCCGGCGACGACGTTCGCGCACTTGGATGCCACCGTGGTGCTGTCGCGGCAAATCGCCTCGATCGGCATTTATCCGGCCATCGACCCCCTGGACTCCACCAGCCGGCAGCTCGATCCCTTGGTGGTGGGTCAGGAGCACTACGACACGGCGCGCGGCGTACAGGCCGTGCTGCAGCGATACAAAGAGCTGCAGGACATCATCGCCATTCTCGGCATGGACGAACTTTCCGAGGAAGACAAGCTCTCCGTGTACCGGGCCCGCAAAATTCAGCGCTTCCTGTCGCAGCCCTTCAACGTCGCCAAGGTGTTCACCGGACAGGACGGCAAGATCGTACCGCTCAAGGACACCATCCGCGGCTTCAAGGCGCATCCTCGCCGGTGAATATGATCACCTGCCGGAGCAGGCCTTCTACATGATCGGCGCCATCGAAGAAGCCGTCGAAAAAGCCAAGACCCTGGCGTAACGACGATCATGGCCAACACCATTCATGTCGACATCGTCAGCGCCGAAGGACAGATCTTTTCGGGCGAGGCGAGCATGGTGTTCGTGCCGGGCTCGCAAGGCGAGCTCGGCATTGCGCCGCGCCATGCGCCGTTGCTCACGACGCTGAAGGCCGGCGAAGTGCGCGTGCAATCGCAAGGCCATGAGGAACAGGTGTTCTACGTCGGCGGCGGCGCATTGGAAGTGCAGCCCCATCTCGTGACCGTTCTCGCCGATACGGCGGCGCGCGCACGCGATCTGGACGAAGCCGCTGCCTTGGCCGCCAGGCAGCGTGCGGAGGATGCGATGCGCGAGCACACCGATAAAGTGGATATCGCCGAAGCGGAGGCGGAACTTGTGCGCGCCGTGGCGCAATTGCGCGCCATCGCGCGGCTGCGCAAGAAGCGCTAGGAGACCCGGCCAACGGAACTGTGATGCAGCTATCCGTCGTCATACTTGCTGCGGGTCAGGGTAAGCGGATGCACTCCGATTTACCGAAAGTGCTGCAGCCCCTGGCAGGGCAACCGCTCCTGCAGCACGTGATCCGCACCGCGCGCACCCTCGAGCCGGCAAATATCTATGTGGTCTACGGCCATGGCGGCGCCCAGGTACAGGCGGCGCTGTCGCATGAGCCCGTGGAATGGATTCTGCAGGCAGAACAGCTGGGTACCGGCCATGCCGTCATGCAGGCCATGTGCGTCATACCGGATGATCACACGGTGCTGGTGCTGTACGGCGATGTGCCGCTGATCCGCACCCCATCGCTAAAAAGGCTGATTGGCCTGGCGGACGCGGGCGCGCTCGCGGTGTTGTCCGTGGATCTCGACGACTCGACCGGCTACGGTCGCATTGTCCGCGATGCCGAAGGCGCAGATCACGCGCGATCGTCGAGCACAAGGATGCGAGCGCAGAACAATTGCAGATTCGCGAGCTCAATACCGGCCTCATGGCCGCGCCTGCGGCGCATCTGCGCGAGTGGCTGCTCGGCCTCGGCAGCAACAACTCGGCGCGCGAGTACTATCTGACCGATGTGGTCGCAGGCGCGGTGCAGAGCGGCCATCGCGTCGACCCCGTGAAATGCACAGATACCTCGGAAGTCATGGGCGTCAACGACAAGATCCAACTCGCGCGGGTGGAAGGCCTCTATCGGCGCGAACGGGCCGAGGAGTTGATGCTGGCAGGCGCGACTCTGGCGGACCCCGCGCGCATCGACATTCGCGGGGAGGTCCAGGTCGGGCGCGACGTGTCCATCGACATCAACGTGGTCCTGACCGGCAGGGTCTCCCGGCCGCAGGCGTCAAGATCGGACCCAACTGCAGTCATCAGCGACTCTCAACTCGGGGCAGGCACCGAGGTCTTCGCGAACAGCATCGTCGACAATGCAATAGTGGCGGAGAATTGCCGCATAGGCCCGTTCGCGCGGATTCGCCCCGACACGAGATTGCACAGCGATGTGCACATCGGCAATTTCGTCGAGGTGAAGGCCAGCGAAGTCGGCGCCGGCAGCAAGGCCAACCACTTGACCTACCTGGGCGACGCCAAGGTGGGCAGCGGCGTCAACGTCGGGGCCGGCAGCATCACCTGCAACTACGATGGCCAGAACAAGTGGCCCACCGTGATCGAGGACGGCGCTTTCATCGGCTCGGGCAGCATGATGGTGGCGCCGGTTCGAATCGGCGCAGGCGCGACCATAGGCGCGGGATCCACCATTACTCAGAACGCGCCCGAGGGCGAGCTGACGTTGACGCGCGCCAAGCAAACCACGGTCGCCGGATGGACACGGCCGGCCAAGTGACGAGCCGCAAAGCCGCCGACCGGGAGCAAAAAGCCGCCGCCATCGACGCGGCGCTGAAACCTGCCGAAGGACCCTGGAATCACTCGTAAGCGCCCGGCGCCACCAGCAAGGTCTTCGCAAATTGGGCGTGCAGCCGTCCGATGCCGCGCGCCACATGCATGAGCAACGTCAGCAACAACACCCCGGCCAGCATCAGCAGCGGCGCCGCCCACAGCGAGTCCAGCCACGCCGGGCTCATATGCACGTCGCCGGAAATGTCGAACCAACCGTGACGTCCGGCGAAATCGATAAGTGGCGCGAATATGAACGCGAGACTCAGCGACAAACCGACCACTGCAATGACGAAATACACGATTCCGAGGGGCAGCATCAAAATCAAGTACGCGAGCGTCGTCCAGGTGCGGCGATCCTTGAGCATCTCGCCGACACGGGTCCAAAAACCCGAGGCATTGTTCGGGTGCACCGGGCGCCGCGGCATGCGCTCTCCGGTCATGGCCTCGATCAGCCGCCCTTCCGCCAGCGACACCACCCGCGTGAAGCGCGATGAATACCAGAAAGAACGGGACGCCGATCACCAGCACGGCGAGACCGGCCGACAGCGACAGGCCGGTCACTGCCAAAGTGAAATAAATGATGCCGGTGGCGAGGGACAACAACATGAAGAACAGGGATGTATAGGCGCGCGGGTCCAAGAACACGCCGAAGATGACGCCGGCTCCGCTTTTTGGAATCTTGCGCGGCGTGGTCATCGCCGCCTTCACCTTCGCCTCGGTGTCGCGGTAGGCGCTTGCCACCTCATCCGGAGCCCCGTAGGTGGATGCGATCAATTCGAGCACGTCGGATTCGGACTTATCCGGATGCGCAGACACTTCCGCGCGCAGATACTCCTCGGCGTCATACAACGCATCCTGAATGAGCGCGGCGTCCTCCCCCGCGAGCTCTTCGCGCAATTGCCGAAGGTATTGATCGATGGAGCGAGGCGCGCTGCGGGTCATGAGGAGGGTCCTTTTTCTATGAAACGGTCAACGAATTCGCGGGTTCCGGCCCAAATGGCCGACCACTCGGCAAGTACCTGGCGGCCCTGTTCGGTAATGCGGTAGTAGCGGCGCGGCGGTCCGGAATAGGAGGGGACGATGCGGCTGGTAAGCAAATTCCCGGCCGACAAGGCTCGAAGCACGGGGTAGATCGTGCCTTCCTTGAAAATCGATACGCCCTCATTGGCGCTGGCCAACCGCTTGGCGATTTCGTAGCCATAGAGATCTTCGGTGGATTGGTCGAGGATGGCGAGCAGGACCAGCCCAACCAGGCCGCCGTTGAGGTCTTTTTGGAATTTTCTGGCATTGCTATCATCCATAAGCCAATACTATATAGTTAATAATAGTAGCAAGCAAATACTATAGCCAGCTTCCCACTACGCATCAGCCGGTCCGCCCTATGCTGGACATCCGGACCGGCTCGGGCACACTAGGCAGCCTTTTCGCGCCAGCGGAGCGTGGCTATGTGTGGAATCGTGGGTGTCGTTGCCGAACGCAACTCGGTTCCCATTCTCATGGAGGGTCTGCGCCGCCTCGAGTATCGCGGCTACGATTCGGCCGGTCTGGCCGTGGTCGAGAATGGCCGGGTCGAGCGCCTCAGAACCGTCGGCAAGGTGAAGAGCCTCCAGGACGCTCTCGACGCGGCGCCGATCGGCGGTCATGTGGGCATCGCTCACACCCGCTGGGCGACCCACGGCATCCCCACGACGCACAACGCCCACCCACACATTTCCCGCGACGGCGTCGCCATTGTGCACAACGGGATCATCGAGAATCACGAGGTGCTGCGCGCCGAACTCAAAGGTTTGGGCTACGCCTTCACCTCGGAAACCGACACGGAAGTGATAGCTCATCGCATTCATCACCATCTGGCAGGCTCGCGCGATCTGTTCGCGGCGGTGCGCAAGACGGTTGCCGAACTGCAGGGCGCCTACGCGCTGGCGGTGGTGAGCGAGACGGATCCAGAGTGCATCGTGGTGGCGCGCGAGGGCTGCCCCGTGGTCATCGGTCTCGGCATAGATGAGAATTTTGTCGCATCCGATGTCGCTGCGCTGTTGCCGGTCACGCGGCGCTTCATGTTCCTGGAAGAGGGCGACGTCGCGGAGATTCGCCGCAGGTCGATTCACATCGTCGATGCCGCGGGTGCGCGCAGCACGCGCGCAATCCGCGAAAGCGATCTGGCGGCCGACGCAGTCGAGCGCGGCCAGTACCGCCACTTCATGCTCAAGGAAATCCACGAGCAACCGCGGGCGATCGCCCAGACATTGGAAGAGCGCATTGCCGGGGGAAAATTGCTCGACGCGGCCTTCGGCCCTACCGCGCCACAAGTATTCAAGCAGGTCAAGGCCGTGCACATTGCGGCCTGCGGCACCAGCTTTCACGCGGGACTGGTCGCCAGCTATCTTCTAGAGCAGGTCTGCCGGATCCCTGCGCGCGTCGAAATTTCGAGCGAATATCGCTACCGCGACCCCGTGATCACGCCCGACACGCTGTTCGTGACCATATCGCAGTCCGGCGAAACCGCCGATACATTGGCGGCGCTGCGCAATGCCAGGAAAGCGAACTATCTGTCGACCCTCACCATCTGCAACGTGGCCGAGAGTTCCATGGTGCGCGAATCGGAGCTGGTACTGCTCACCCGCGCGGGCCCCGAAATCGGAGTGGCCTCGACCAAGGCGTTCACGACGCAACTAACCGCTCTCGCCATGCTCACTGTCGCGCTTGCGAAGAACCACATGACGGTGGCGCAAGAGCGTGACATGACGTCGCAACTGCTGGAATTGCCCGGCTTGGTCGAGAAAACCCTGAAGCTCGACGCGGCCATCCAAACCCTTGCCGAAGTCTTCGCCGACAAACGGCACGCCCTGTTTCTGGGACGGGGATACCTGCATGCCATCGCCCTGGAAGGCGCGTTGAAGCTCAAGGAAATCTCCTACATCCACGCGGAAGGGTACGCGGCCGCCGAACTCAAACACGGACCGTTGGCGCTGGTCGATGAGGACATGCCGGTGGTCGCGGTGGCGCCGAACAACGAGCTGCTCGAAAAGCTCAAATCCAATCTCCAAGAGGTACGGGCGCGCGGCGGAAAGTTATTCGTGTTCGCGGATCCGCAGGCACGCATGCGCAGCGAGGAAGGTGTAACGGTCATCGAGATGCCGGCGACGGCAACCGCCCTGCAGGCACCGGTGGTGTTCGCCGTGCCGATGCAGCTGCTCGCGTACCATGTGGCGGTGCTCAAGGGCACGGACGTCGACCAGCCGCGCAATCTTGCCAAGAGCCTGACCGTCGAGTGAGCGCGTGAGCCGCACTCGAGAAGGACGCGAAACTTTCGATTCCGCCTATTTCCGAAAGTACTATTTCAACGCGGGCACCCGCGTCACGACTGCGGCGGAAATGAATGGCCGGGCGCGGCTTATCGCCGCGATTCTTTGGCACGCCCGCATCCCGGTGCGCCGCATTCTCGACGCGGGCTGCGGCCTGGGGCTGCTGCGCAAGCCCTTCGCGAAAGTCCTGCCCCGCGCCCGGTACGTCGGCCTTGAGGCAAGCGACTACCTCTGCGCTCGCTATCCTTGGATCAAGGGATCGGTGGTCGATTTCGCCCCGCGCGCACCGAGCGACCTGGTGGTCTGCTACGACGTCCTGCAATATCTCGACGACCGCGCCGCGGCACGGGCCATTGCCAATCTCGCGAGGCTGAGCCGCGCCGCAGTGTATGTTTCGGCATTGACCCGCGAGGATTGGCGTGAACATTGCGACCAATCCCGCACTGATCGGGCCGTGTACTTGCGGCCCGGCGATTGGTATCGCCGCCGCCTGCGCCGGCGCTTCAGGTATCTGGGCTGCGGCATCTGGCTGCGCAAGGACGTGGCCGCGATCCTGTGGGACATGGAGCGGCCCTAGCCCGGGTGTTCGGCCGTTCGTGAATGGCTCCGGGCAAGTTATAAGTTGTCGAGGATCCAGGATACGAGGGCGGCGTGCACCGGCTCGCCCGCGCCATAGTCCGCTCGCGGATGATTGACCAAGGAGACGAGGACGTAGCTTTTGCCGCCGGCGGTCGTCACGTAGCCGGCGACTCCGCTGACCCCATTGATATGCCCGGTCTTCAGCCTCACGGCGCCCGCCGGGGTGGTTTTCATGCGGGATCGCAACGTGCCGTCGACTCCCGCCAGCGGCAGCGACGCAAGAAATTCCGGCGCATAGCGGCTGCGATACGCGGCGCTCAAGATCTTTGCCATTTGCAGCGCCGAAATACGCGTGCGCCGCGACAAACCCGAACCGTTGTCAATGTCCATGCCTTGCAAATCGAGGCCGCGTTCGCGGCTCCACTCCTCGATCGCGGCGGCGCCCTTCTCGGGAGTCGCAGGATTGCCCGAATGTTCGGCGCCCAGGGTCAGCAGCAGTTCGCGCGCCATCAAGTTGCTGCTGAACTTATTGGTGAGGCGCACGATCTCGCCGAGACTCATCGAGTCAAAGGCGAGGAACGGTTGCACATCGGGCGGTACCGCCTCGACGCGCAGCTTGCCGGAGAATTCGCCACCGAGTTCATGCCACAACTGAACGAAGGTGCCGAACGCATACGTGGTCGGCTGCAGCAGCACGCGGGTAAAACTGCGTTCCGCGCAATGCGCGGACAAGGCGCCGCTGAACACCACCCGGTCCCAGTCTTCCGAGGCCACTTTGAAATCGACTCTCGCGGCCGTGCCGCCGCAGCGGCCCGAGGCGAAGCGCACGTGATTCTCTATGATGAGATTGTCCGGGGCCGGATGAGCGATGACATCAACCCGTTGCGTGCCGGCATCGGGTACCACGCGGAATTCGATCGATTGGAAATTCACCATCAAAGCGTCGGGCACCACGTTGTAGGCGCGATTCGGCCGGCCGTCGAATTCTCCGGGATCCTCGGGCGGCAGGGAGAACGCACTATTGTCGATGACGATGTCGCCGTGAATCGCCTTGAGTCCGCGTGCACGCAAAGCTTGCGCGAAACTCCACCAACGCTCCAGGGTCATGTAGGGGTCGCCGCCGCCCTGCAGGTAGAGATCTCCCTTGAGCACGCCTGCATCGATGTCGCCGCGAGTCGAGGCCTGGGTGTGCCAGGTGTACGCCGGCCCCAGCAGGTCCAGGGCCGCAAACGTCGTGACGACTTTGATGGTCGAGGCGGGACTGCGCGGTGTATCCGGGTTCTGACCGATGACGAGGCGGCCGGAACCGGCATCGAGAACGGCCACGCTGACTGCGCTCATCGGCAATCCCTGCCCCGCCATGACCTCTGCCACGGGCGCCGGAATTCCAGCCGCGGAATTCGCCCAGGCGCATGGCGGCATGCTCAAGATCAGCACCAGCGCGGCTCGATTCAGACGCATGATCCTTCTCACGTGAGCGGAAGCGCAATGCGCTGCCACGCACCGGACCACCAGCGAACGAATAACATCAATCCAAGGCAGCACACATAGGTCAACGCGGCAAACCATCCACCCACCGCTCCTAGCCCGAATTGCGGCAGCCAGTTCACCCAGCCGCTGCCCGCTGCAAACGACAAGCTGTGCGCCAGCGGTACGAACAGCAGCCAAGATAGCGCAATTACCATGACGGCCGGAAGCCGCACATCACCTGCGCCCCGCAGACACGCGCTGCTGCTGATGTTGAATCCGTCGAACAACTGATAACCGGCGGCAATCCACAGCAGCACGCAGCCGCGTGCCACGACGTCGGCCGCCTGCGGATCCGCGTGATTGGTAAAGAACGGCAACACCCAGGGTCCGGCGGCCGCGAGCAGTACGCCGATGGCGCCCATGTACAGAACGGCCATCCAAATGATGCCGTTGCCCACCGTAAATGCCCAATCCCGGCGGTGTGCACCGATGGCCTGCCCGACGAGCGTGGTCCCTGCCATCGCAATGCCCACCGCAGGCATGTAGCAGAACGAGGTGAGCATCATGACGATTTGCGTGGACGCGCCATCGACGGTCCCGAGGCGCACCTGCATCAGTTGAAACAGCGCAAATCCAAGAATGTCCGCGGCGATCAGCAACCCCATGGGAAATCCCAATATCAATTGATGCAGCAGCGCCAGTCCGTGCAGGCGCGCGGTGAGATGGGAGTGGTAGCGCTCTCGCGTGGTCTTTCCCAGGAACAATGCCGCCGCTGCGGCGACCCCGACCAGCTGCGCGAGGTCGGTCGCCCAGCCGGAACCGGCGATGCCCATGCCAAAATCGAATATCAGCAGCTGGTTGAGCAAGGCGTTTGCAACGGCAACGCTCAACGTCACCCACAGAGTAATGGTCGGGCGGCCGATGCCGTTGAAGAAGCCGAGCAACGACCACAGCGCGATCGCCAAAGGTCCGCCGAGCATGCGCGGAAACCAGTAGTCGAGAGCGAGCCGCAGAGTTTCCGGAGGAATATCGAAGGGCGCGAATATCCAGGATCCGCCGAGGCTTAGTACGGTGAACAGCGGAGCCGCGAACAGCGAAGCCCACAAGGCAGTCCAGGTCGCCCGCGATGCCTGCGTGTATCGATGCGCGCCATAGGCCTGTGCCACCAACGTCTGCACGGCCAGCCCGACTCCGCCGAACAGCAACACGCACACCAAAATCGGCCAGTACACGGCGCCCACGCCCGCGGTCGCGGCGGGCGACAAGCGTCCGATGAACCAGGTGTCGGTTGCGTTCAGCACGGCCTGCACCGCGCTGTTGAGCATGAACGGAAAGGCCAGCGCCGCCACGGCACGATAGTCGATTCGCAGGCTGCCGTCGGCACGGAGTGCCTGTCCGGGGAGTAGTTTTGTCGTTGCAGTCATCCCGCGTAGGATGAGGCAATGAAACCAAAGTTGCGACGCCATTTGCCCGGGCGATTTCTTTCCCGGGAATCCAAGGAAGGCGCCTGGCGGCTTTCACGCAGCGGCGCCGAGCCGGTCGATGTTTTTCTGCTGGGTGTGGATCCGCGCGCGGCCGAGCTGCTGCGCGCGCCGCAGCTCGCCGACATCGACATCGAGTGGCACACCGGGGTGGTGGCGCTGACCATGACATCGGAAGGCCGGCGCAGATCCATTCAGACACGCAGCGCAATCGTGCACGAACCCCTGGCGCGGCTTTATGGGGCCTTGCCTCTGGCTGCGCTCGATGCCAAAGCGAGGCGATTTTGGCGCAGGGTATTTCGACTGGTGCGGATACCGGGAGGCCGATACTTGCTGCTGGCAATGGCGCGCCTTACCCAAGCGCGGCATTGAATCCGGGATGCAGATCACAAGAATGCGCTGATATTGTCAACACGCCGCCGTGCAAACGCTGGGGCTTACGCTGAATTGCGACTCTCGTCAACGCTTGGATGGCCTCAATTCCAGCACATTGATGCGTAAGTTCCCAACCTCGAACCCGCTAGGATGGCTGCATTGCTGGAAATCAAGTCTACCGCCATCGAGCACCCTACCGCGGATGCTTCATTCGAGCCGTACGGCCGGCTCCTCCGGATGCTCATGCCCAGCCTGCGCGAGGTGGTGGTGCACGACGGCTTCTCGAACCTGGTATGGGCGTCGGACGAAGGGGATCTCTCGGATGAACCCGACCTCATCAAGGACACCATAGCGATAGCGCTCGCGGATCCCACGGAATTCGCCGGCCTCGTGCGCACGCTCGATGCCGACCGCGCCGTGTATTCCTTTGCCATCCGCGGCGAACATATCGAGTTGCTGGGGGTCGTCAGCTTGATTGCGCGCTTGTCCGGCAAGCTGACCGAGGCGCGCCCTTTGCAGACCGTGCGTCAACTCGTGCAGCCCGCATTGGAGTGCCTGCGGCGCGAACTGTCGCTGCGCTCGAAACTGGGTTCACGCGAACGCGATCTGGACGTGCGCGAGCGCGATCTTGATCTCATGCTGGAGATTTCCTCGCATCAGTCGGCGGCTTCGAGCGATACGGATGAATTCAGCCTGATCATGAAGACCGGACTCGAGCGCATGGGTTGCGCGCTCGCAGCACTTTGGGTCCCGGACAAGAACATCGCGCTGTCCCTGACCCGCAGCGGCCAACCCATGTCGCCGGAATCGCTGCAGCGCGCCCAGCATCACCTGATGGCCTGGATGCAGCTGCAACAGCGCACCATCGTGGTCAACCACATATCCAAGGTTGCCAGCGACGTCGCCGCGCCGTACAAGATTCTCGCCTGCCCGGTGCGCCACCCTTCGGAACGGGTCATGGGCGTGCTCGCGCTGTTCAATCCGCCGAGCGCGGAAGATTTCGACCTGCACCAAACGCGCATTGCCGAGGTGCTGGCGAAGCGGGCCACCAGCATCATTCAGGCCCAGTACGATGCCAGCACAGGTCTCATGACGCGCCAGGCCTTCGAACGCCAGGCCTCGGCCCTGCTCGCGTCGACCAATTCCACGGATACGCACATCATCCTCTATCTCGATATCGATCGGCTGCATGTGATCAACGAGACCTTCGGCATGCATGTGGGCGACGATGTGATCGTCAACGTCGCCGAATGCATGGCGAAGTCCCTCCCTGCGGGGGCTTTGTCGGCGCGGATTTCCGGGGACCGGCTCGCCGCACTGATTCCGAGCTCCAGCATGGACAAGTCGGCGGCCATTGCCGAAAAAATTCGCGCCGCCGCTGCCGCCATCATGCCGCGCGCGGGGCAAGGTTCCTTCGAGGTCTCCGTTTGTCTCGGAGTCGCCCCGATAATCCGCTCGGAAAACCCGCTCGCGCACGCCCTGGCAACGGCCGAAATCGCCTGCAAGGCAGCCAAGGATCGCGGCCGAAATCGGGTCGAGATGTTCCAGGATTCGGATCAGAGCATCATCAGGCGGCATACCGACATCATGGTGATCGGCAAGCTGCGCGACGCGCTCGGCAACGACAGCTTCCGCCTCGATGCACAGCCCATTCTGCCGCTGCGCGGCAACTACGGCCGGCCGCGGTTCGAACTGCTGATCCGTATGCTGGGCGACCGCGGCGAGATCATACCGCCGGGCAAGTTTCTATCCGCGGCGGAGCGCTACCAGCTCATGCCCACGGTCGATCGCTGGGTGGTGCACCGCGCCTGCACGCTGCTCGGCGAACACTCAGCCTCGGTGGGCGAGGAAATCGCCCGCTTTGCCATCAACCTTTCAGGCCAGTCGCTGCAAGACGAATCATTTCTGGAGTTCGTGACCAATGAGATCAAGCAAAGCAGCCTGCCGCCCGGCGTGCTGTGCTTTGAATTGACCGAAACCGCGACCATCGGCAACCTGGCGAAGGCGCAGAGCTTCATGCGCAGTTTGCAGGATCTCGGCTGTCAGTTCGCTCTCGACGATTTCGGCACCGGAGTCAGTTCCTTGGCCTACTTGAAGGATCTGTCGGTGAACTATCTCAAGATCGACGGCAGTTTCGTCCGCGATGCGGTCGTGAACGCCCGCTCCGAATCGATGATCAAGGCCATTGCACAGCTGGCGAAAGTCATGTGCATGGAGACCATCGCCGAGTACGTCGAAACCGACGTGCTGCGCGCGCGGATGGCGGATTTGGGCGTCGACTACGGCCAGGGCTTTGCCATGGGCAAAGCTCAACCGCTGGAGGATTTGCTGCGGGAGCTGGCCATCTACGAGGCCACCGTCAGCGACTGGAGTGCGGCCCCGGCATCCGGTCTGGACCAGATTCTGCATCAGCGTTAGAAACTTGTCTTGGCCCGGTTCCAGGTCAGCGCATTCCTACAAATACTTGCAGCAAAACGCGCATGGCCAGCACCTGCCTGTCGTGCCTCAATATGCGCTCCTACTGGACGGAGCCAACATGTTGATACTCACGCGGCGCACCGGTGAAAGTTTGCGCATCGGCGATGATGTCGAAGTGACCGTGATGGCGGTGAATGGCTCTCAGGTTCGCATCGGGATCAAAGCGCCGCGCAATGTTGCCGTCGATCGCCAGGAAATCGCCGAGCGCAAGCAACGCGAGCGCGACCCAACGCCTTAAGGACAGGCTCCTAACCCATCGCCGTTGAATTCGCAAGGATTCGCCGCGAAGTTTTTTTGCCTCTTGTAATTGGTGCCCGCTTTGGGCACACAATAGCCTTCGGCTCTCGAACAAAAATCAACGAAGGAATGTTTCGCCGCTTCGCACCGGCGCTGCTCCCCACTCATGACCACTCCGACATACGCGCCCGAGTTCCTTGTGCAGACCTGGTTCAACACGGATAAGCCGCTGCTGCTTTCGGGATTGCGCGGACAAGTGGTCGTGCTTGCGGCGTTCCAGGTGTTGTGCCCGAACTCGATCGGCGGCGGAATTCCCCAGGCGCAGAGAATTTTCGAAACCTTCGAGCCCAAGGATGTTGCGGTCATCGGCTTGCACGCGACCTTCGAACATCACGATGCGTTCAGCACGGCCATGCTCAAAGCCTTCATCCATGAGTATCGGCTGAAGTTTCCGATTGCGCTCGATCAGCCGAATGCTTCGAGCCCGATACCACACACCATGGAACGGTACAAAATGCGCGGCACACCCAGTCTTGTCCTGATCGACCGCCACGGACTGGTGCGCAAGCATGCGTTTGGCGCGGTCGATGATTTGCGCATCGGCGCGGAGATCGGCGCGCTGGTGCAAGAGTCGCAGGCGGCCCAATTGACCCGCAGTTCGGCGGCCTGATCGCGGCCGGATCAACCGGCCAACGTAAAGCGGATTCTGATGCGGGCCCGCTGCGGCACGGGTTTGGCGTCGCGCAGCACCGGCTTGTAGCGGAATTGCGATAGGGCGCCGATCGCGGCGTCCTCGAACACGCCGGGAGTGTCGGTGGCGTGGACGGCGACATCCTTGACCGCGCCGCTCTCGGCGACGGTGAAATCCAATTCGACCCAACCCTGCACCTTCTTCAGCTCGGCCTTCTGCGGATACTTCGGCGCTACTGATTTGACCAGGGTCAACTCTCCGGCGGCAACGACGTTGTCCATGAATTGTTGCCTTGCGAGGGCCGCGTCCAGATCGCGCCTCGCCGACATGGATTCGGGCGACGTGAAGCCGATGGTGCCTGATTCATCCAGCCAGCTCCGCGCGGCATCGTACTGTTCGAGCGTCAGCGCGCGCCGCGCCTTGACCACCAGCCGCGTCCCCAGATCCGATGTCGAAGCTGCGAGGCCGGGATAGTTTGGATCCAGACCTCGCAACGTCAGCAGATAGTACTTGGCGCTGTCATTGGCCGGCTCGATGAGTCGATCTTGCTGCATGCGCTCCGTGGCGTTCTTCAACAGCTGGGACCAGGCATCGGCGTCGGCCTGGCGGCGGGCCGCCGCGAGCAGGCTCTGCGCCGCCTCGATATTGGCTGCCGCCGCGACGCCTTTGGCTGCGTCGAGCAGGGTGCCCGCACTCCCAAAATCCCGGCGATCGATTGCACCGCGCGCTTCCGTGAGCAAGCGTATCGCGAGCGCCTGCTCGGCCTCCTGAACGGCGCTGTTGCCGGGGTCGAGCCGCCGCGCCTCCTGCACATAGTAAAGGGCGCTATCCTTCGCTGGTTCGAAGAGATGTGCGTCGTTGCTGCGCTGTGCGGCGAGATCGAGCAGAGCCGACACAGGGTCCGTTTCCGTTTTCGGTGCACTGCGCACGGCAACCCTGGCTTGCGCGGCTTTCACTCGCTCCCGCGATTTTGCGAGTTGCGCGGTCAGGAATGCAATGCGACCGGGTTCGACGCCCGACTTTCGCGCCGTGTCGATTGCGGCCGCTGCCTCGTCGAGGCGCTCCTCGAGCAGCGCGTTTTCCGCCGTGGCCAGCAAGCGCTCGCGGACCTCGGCGATGCCGGCGCGCGCGATCGAGTCGGCGGGATTGCGTGCCTGTGCCTGAAGATACAACTCCAGCGCGTTATCGCCGGGGGGTTCGGTCAATCGATTGGCCGCGAGCGCGGCCGCGGCGCTGACCAGCAGCGGCGACTCGGCCGCGGATACGCGCGGCGTGCCGGCGTTATGCGATGCGCCGATCGGGGCTTCTCTGTTCTGGTACATCGCGACCATGACCGCGGCGATCAGAGCCAGGGCGCCGGCCGCGCCGCCGATCAGCAATCGCCATTTCGACTTGGTTTTGCGATGAACGGGGACGCTCGTGGCCGTGCGCCTGCGCTGCTCGTCGAACTTCTTGACTGCGGCATCGGCAAACAGCTTTGCACGCCCCGGCGACATGGGCTTGTGAATGAATCGATAGACGATTCCGGCGCTGATCAACGCCGCGATCGAAGTTTCCGCGTCGCGATTACCGGCGACGACAACCACGAGATCGGGGAACTGACGTTTGATTTGCGCGATGAACACGCCCGGGGCCTCGCTCAGGGCGTCCACGTCGAGAACCAAGATGCCCACTTCACCGGCCACCAGGAGATCGCTGACCTTGTCGCCGGAGGGAACGTGCCACAGCCGCCGGGCGCTGCCCACGGCTTCACGAAGCGTTTGCAGAAATGCCTCGTCGCAGGTCAGAACCACGAGCTCGACGATGTCGCTCGCGAGACTGAACCGCAATGCATCCAGGGAGCCTCCTTCTTCGTCGGAAGCTAGCACCGGTGGTGTCCTTTCATTGAGCTTATTACCGCACTGCAGCAACCGATTTAACGGACATGCCCTTGGGCTAAGGCTAGTGTCATTCCGTGGGCGACGCTATACGATACGGAGTCTTAAGCGGCAGACAATGTCTGTTGCACTGCGTCAAGTAAAATCTGTGACTGGACACTCACTGAAGGGGCGATGGCGCTCTTGGCGGGGGAGCATTGAGCGGTTCAATCGAGATCACGTCGAAATTACCAGTGCACCAGCGCACCGCGCTGGAACAATTGCTGTTCTTCAACGTCAACCAACACCGTGTACGCGTGGGAATCCAGCAGTCCATAGAAACCTATGGAGTGCCGGAAATTTATGAACAAGACGGGGGCCTGCGGGTCCGCGTGGGAGATATCGCCGGCGTGCAGACTCTGTTTGCGGTATCCGATCTGGGCAGACCTTTGGGCGTGGCCGTTTTTGTGCGCTCGGCACATGAACGGTTTGCTGTGCTGCATCTCGGGGTGGAACCTCGCTTGAGCCTCACCCAGGACTTCAACACCCGGGTGCTCCTCAAACTCATGCACGAAATCCGCAGCGCGGCGCGCCGCACCCACGGCGTCGATCGTATCGAGTTGGTGTACAAGGATCGCCACGCCGTGCGTCTGCACGGCTGAAATCCTTCCGTGGCGAGTCAAACAGACCGGCGAAAACTGGGAGCGCAGCGTCATGCCGACGGCAAACTCCGCTGCGCGTGGTGCCCGGCAGATCCGCTGTACGTTGCCTATCACGATGCGGAATGGGGTCGGCCGCTACACGATGACAGGAAGCTGTTCGAGATGCTGTGTCTCGAGGGCGCGCAGGCAGGCTTGAGCTGGCTCACCATTCTGCGCAAGCGCAAGCAGTACGCGCGAGCATTCGACGATTTTAACGCCGAGAAAATGGCCCGCTATGACGCCGCCAAGCGCAGAGCCCTGCTGCAGGATGCGGGAATCGTCAGAAATCGCCTCAAAGTGGAGGCGTTCATCGCCAACGCGAAGGCCTACCTTGAGATTCGTGCCTCCCGCAACTCCTTCGACGATTACATCTGGGGATTCACGGGCGGCCGCACGCTGCGCCGCCGCCCGCTATATCTGGGGGGCGTCGCACAATCGACTCCGGAAAGCGACGCAATGAGCAAGGATCTGAAGCGTCGCGGCTTTCGTTTCGTCGGAACGACCATTTGCCACGCCTATATGCAGGCCGTGGGGATCGTCGATGAGCATCAACGTTACTGCTGGGTGTCAAGGCAAAGGAAATCGGAATGACTGATCGCAAAGCGCTGCGGCGCGCATTCTTGATGCATTGGCTGCGCGGCGCGGCGGCGGCCATTGGCCTGCTCGCCCTGGTTGCGCCGAGCTTTGGAGAGACCCCGAAACCGGCGCTGAAGCCGCTCGACGTCTTCGATCTGCAATGGGTCAGCGATCCGCAGGTTTCGCCGGACGGGCGCAGCGTCGCCTACGTGCGCATG
This sequence comes from uncultured Gammaproteobacteria bacterium, assembly GCA_963811115.1. Taxonomy (GTDB): domain Bacteria; phylum Pseudomonadota; class Gammaproteobacteria; order Steroidobacterales; family Steroidobacteraceae; genus Bog-1198. The sequence goes on along the minus strand of CAWEQB010000009.1, from coordinate 92,444 downwards.
AGTTTCGACATCAAGACGGACCGGCCGCGCGGCGTCATCTGGTTGGTTGGAGCCGACGGTCAACATGCGCGGCCTTTGTCGAGTGCTTCGTCGAGCACCTCGCCGCGTTGGTCGCCGGACGGTGCGCGCCTGGCGTATCTCGGAAAAGGAGCGGACGGTTCGACGCAGCTCTTCGTGTATTGGGCCGAGAGCGGCACCACCGCGGCCATCAGCAATTTCACCGAATCGCCGAGCGGCCTCGCGTGGTCGCAAGACGGCCGCTGGATCGCGTTCGTCATGCCGGTGGCGGCCGAACGCAAGCCCCTGAAAGTCGAATTGCCCGAAGCGCCGAAGAACGCCAAATGGGCCGAGCCGCCCAAACTCATCGACCGGATGGTATTCCGGGTCGACGGCGAGGGCTACCTGCCCAACGTCTTCAGCCAGCTTTTCATCGTCGGCGCCGACGGCGGCGCGGTCCGCCAGCTCACCCACGGCGATTTCGACCACCAAGGCACACCGGCATTCGACGCGGGGGGCAAGAGCGTGTTGATCACGGCCAATCGGCGCGCCGATGCCGACTACGAGCCGTTGGATACGGAAATCTACCGCGTCGATCTGTCGGACGATTCGATTCGAGCGCTCACCGATCGGCGCGGCCCGGACCACCACCCGGTCGTTTCCCCCGACGGCAGGCACATCGCCTACCTGGGCTTCGACGACAAGAGATTGGGCTATCAGGCAACCCAGCTCTATGTAATGGACAGCGACGGCACGCACTCGCACTCGCTCACGCCGGCGCTGGACCGCGACGCCGCCAACCCGCAATGGACCGGCGACGGCCGGCAGTTGCTGTTTCAATACGATGATCACGGCTCGATCAAGATCGCCGCCATTGATCTTGCCGGCAAGATGCACGTTCTGGCGGGCGACGTCGGCGGTGCTGATGTCTCTCGCCCCTATTCTGGCGGATCATTCTCGGTTGCCTCGCGGGCGAAGGGCGCCAATCCTCGGTTCGCGTACACCAAGGCCGCGCCGCTGGCGCCCGCGGCGCTGGCCACCGGCACCACGGCGCGCGATATCGCGACGCTGACCGCGCTCAGCGATCCCATGTTGCAAGAACGAACTCTCGGGGCGGTCGAGGCAATCACCTTCGATTCGTCGGTGGATCATCGCCGCATTCAAGGATGGATCGTCAAGCCCCCGGGATTCGATCCGGCCAAGAAATATCCCTTGCTGCTCGAGATTCACGGCGGACCCTTCGCCGGTTATGGACCGAGCTTTGCCGCTGAAATTCAGCTCTATGCCGCGGCCGGCTATGTGGTGCTGTACCTCAATCCGCGCGGCAGCACGGGTTACGGCGAGGAATTCGCCGATCTGATCCATCACGATTACCCGGACAACGATTTCGGCGACCTCATGTCCGGCGTGGACGCGGTGGTCGGCCGCGGCTACGTGGACGTTCAGCGTCTTTTCGTCACCGGCGGCAGCGGCGGCGGGGTACTGACGGCATGGATAGTCGGCCACACCGATCGGTTTCGCGCGGCCGTGGTGGTCAAACCCGTGATCAATTGGGCGAGCTTCGTGCTCACCGCCGATCTCGCCAACTACTTTTATCGATACTGGTTCGAAGGCTTTCCCTGGGACGACGTGCAGTCCTACTGGAAGCGTTCGCCGCTTGCCTATGTGGGAAACGTACACACGCCGACTCTTTTGATGACAGGCGAATCCGACTACCGCACGCCCTCGAGCGAGGCCGAACAATTCTATGAGGCGCTCAAATTGCGCAAGGTCGACACGGCCCTGGTGCGGGTTCCGAATGCCTCGCATGATATTTCGGCGCGGCCGAGCCTGCTGATCGGGAAAGTGGCCTACGTGCTCGCCTGGTTCAAGGCGCACGATCAAAAATCGTCCTAGAAGCCTGTCAGGTCTTCTCGATGCTCTGCGCCGTCTGGCCGAACAGTATCTTCCTCGACTCTTCGGTGACGGTCGGGTTGCTGTTGATCGCTGCGCCGCGCTCGTAGGCACGTATCGTTGCCGGCCGGTTCTTGATGGCCCCGAACCAGCGCTTCAGGTGCGGAAATTCATTGAGATTCTGCCCCTGCGCTTCGTGCGGCACGATCCATGGATAAGCCGCCATATCGGCAATGGAATAGGCGCCGGCGATGAACTCGCGATCCGCGAGCCGCTTGTTCAAGACCCCGTAGAGGCGATTGGTCTCTTTCACGTAGCGATCGACGGCATAAGGAATTCTTTCGGGCGCGTACCTCGCGAAATGATGATTCTGACCGGCCATGGGGCCGAGGCCGCCCACCTGCCAGAACAGCCATTGCGTCACCTCGACCCGGCCGCGCAAGTCCTTGGCCAGGAATTGTTCGCTCTTTTCGGCCAGATACAGGAGGATGGCGCCGGACTCGAACACCGATATCGGTGCGCCGCGCTCCATCGGAGCGTGATCGACGATGGCGGGCATCCGGTTGTTGGGCGAGATGACGAGGAATTCCCGCCGAAATTGTTCACCCTTGCCGATGTTCACCGGAATGATGGTGTACGGCATGGCGGTCTCTTCCAAAAACATCGTGACTTTGTGGCCGTTGGGCGTCGGCCAGTAATGCAGGTCGATCACGGGTGAACCTCCGGCGGCTCCAGCGCCATCTTATGCGCTTTCAGTATCGCTATGCAGACATCCTCTTCGCGCGGCAGCGTGCGCATTTGCGCGAGCCGGGCCCGCGCGCGCGCGTTGCGGGTCCAGGGCAACAGCGGACTATCGAACTTGGCCGCCTCCGCGACGCGCCACTCCAGAACGTGCCGGCGCTCGGCAATGGTCCGCGCTTCCTTGCTGTCGGGCGCCAGCAGGCGCTTCGCGAGGCTGAAGCCTGCCAATTGCGCCGCCACGGTGTCGCTCCGCTGCATGATCTTCGACAATTTTAAACACAGATCGCGCCGGTCCGGCGCGGCGCTCGAATCCCTACAGGCTTCGATCAGCGCGGCGAACGGCGGAATGATCTCCGCACTCGCGATGCCACTCACGGCAATGAGCCTCGCCGAGTCCGATTCCGCGTAGCCGCTCGGCAGCTCGTAAGCGACGGCGTCGAGAGCATCGACCATGAGCACGACAATGCGGTTCCAATAGAGATCGAAGCGCGCCCCCAGCGCCATGTCCCCGAGAATCCTGTCGACATCGGTCGTATCCCGCTCCTTCTGGGCGGCGGCGAGGGTTTGCAGCCACGCCGCGCCGTTGTCGGCATCCACCCAGCGCATGACGGTGGCAACGTCGCGGATGTCGCAGGCAGGCGTCGCGGCGCACAACTGCAGATGCAGCCAGCCGATGCTCGGGCTCTGCGGCGCCAAATCGCCGGCGCGGGCCGCCAATTCCACCGCGGAGGCCTTGAGGTTGGGCGCGGCGCCGGCCCCCTTGGCGTTGGCCGAGCCGGCGTAGCGCAGCGCGGCGGCCGTGGCCAGGGAGTTCGCGTCGGCACGTGCGATGAGAACGTTCGCGGCGGCGGTTCTCCATGCCTGAGATTTCTCGGCCGCGGTGTGCGCAGCGGCCGTGGAGACCGCGCCCACGGGGCGGGCCGCCACGAGTGCCAATATCAGCAGGCAGCGTTTGACCATGCCCTAGGAGCCTGTCTGAGTAATCAACGTGAGCCAACCCTGCGGGACCGGACGGATTTGCCTTCATTCGTCGTTGTCGCCTCCTCGCTTGGCATTGACCCAACCACGTCGGCTCCGCCTCGACTGAAGGCAAATCCGTCGCGGTCGCGGCCAAGTTGATTACTCAGACAGGCTCCTTAGATGTCGGCGCGGCCGCGGGCGGCGGTGAGGCCGGCGGTAATGGCCAATCGCATGGCATCCTCGACCGAAATATCGAGAGGCTGTATGCGGTTGCGCGGCAGGTAAATGGTGTATCCGCCGAACGCATAGCTCATGGGGAAATAAACGGTAACCCAATCTTCGCCGCCGTGCGCAAGCAAAACCTGCGGCACATCTTCGCGGGTGACGAAGCCGATGGCATGCACGTCGGCGAATCGCGCAAGGACGACACGCTGCAAATCGCGCTTCTCGCCGCTGCCCGACGGCAGCAGGCTCACCACGTCGCGAAATCCGCCATAGAGGGTTTTCACGAAGGGAATTCGGCCCAGCAGATCGTTCCAATATTTGAGCAACATCCGGCCGGCATACGCATTGACCAGACTGCCGACGGCCAGCAGCAGGATGAACCCGGCGATCAGCCCCAGGCCCGGCCAATAATGTTCCGGGCTCACAATGCCGATGGCGATCAGGGCGCGGCGCAGCCACCCCTCAACCGTTTGCACCAACCACCAAATGACATACACCGTCAATGCCAGCGGCAGTACGGTCACCAAGCCGCTCATGGTCAGCCTTAGGATCTTGCGCATGCCTCAATCATCGCATGATCGCGCTCAACCTGCCGCAAACGCACAGAAGGCCTGCGAACTTCGCTGATATGCGCCGCCGGGGATCGGTGCCGCGCCTTTCTGATTCCACACATAGTACTGCGTGACTATCGATGAACCGCGCGCATGGGTCACGCTGAGCAGCCTGCTGTCGAGCCGAAACTGCAGGGCTTCCTCGGTGCGGCACGGCAACGCCCGCTGCATCTCATCACCCGGGTTCTGCGGCGCCAACTCTTGGATTACTCCGCTGCGCCAGTCGACCAATACGATCCGGCCGCAGGCCGGGCCGCAGCTCGTCGCCGTGACCGTAACGTATCCGGCGAAATTGGGACCCACTTTGAGCGCCTGCTGCACGAGGTCGCGATCCTGCTCGGACAGATTGCTGCCCGTGAAGTCGATTCTGGGCGCGGCGGTCCGTTCGAAAGCCTCACTTGGATACTCGGAAAATCTCGGCACGCTCAAGGGCTCCGCGGCAAAACGAGCACCGCCGGCGGCCGCATCGCGTATGCGGCCAATCTGGCCGAAGATGTCGTCGGTCAGGTACCAGTCATCGACGGTCACGACATGCGGAGTCTTTCCGGCGACGGTGACCGCAATCAGAGAGTGATCGGTGCATTGGCCGTCCACGTCATGCGGCGCGCACAGGCTATAGCGGGTATACGCGCCATAAATGTCGGGTGCGCCGGGTTCGTTGGGGGCCAGAAACACCCAATAGCGGCCGGGAGGCACTTCCAGGGTGAAAGCGGCCTGTCCGCGCGTGAGTTGTACCGTGTGCAGCCGCGAGGTTTCGAGGTCCGCTGCATACACCGTCATGGAAGGCACGGTCTGACTCGGAAAGGCGACGACTCCCTCGATCGTTCCCGCGAGAGTACCGGCGCTCGGGCAGAAGGAGGCCGCGGCCGCGATCGATAAGCACGCAAAGTACCGGTATCTCATCGCGCGCACGTTAGCGACGCGCGGGGCCTTAAGGCTAGTACGACCGATTGCGCCGCTGCGCGAATCTCTGTCAGGATGCTTTGGTTCCATCAAGACGGAGCCGAACATGTCATCGGTAGCACGGGTTACGGAAATCATCGCTTCATCCAAGAAGAGTTTCGACGATGCCCTCGAGAACGGCGTGAAGCGCGCGACCAAAACGCTGAAGAATGTCGCCGGCGCCTGGGTGGCGAGCCAGGACGTCATCGTCGTCAAGGGCAAGATCATCGAGTATCGGGTGCGGTTGAAGGTGACCTTCGTGCTGGCCGAGTAGACCCGCGCGAATCGCCTCCTAGGGCTGCCGCGGCAGCAGGAACTTGAGTCCCTGGTAGTTCAACACCACGCCGTCGCGGCGGATGCGCTCCACCAGGGGGCCTTCTTGCAACGTGGCGCCTTCGTGATACTTGCGCATGTTGATGTATACAAAGCGGTCTGCGGGCTTGGTCGAATAGACATGAACATCGAGGTGCAGCTCGGGCAGGGCTTGCGCGCCGGTCAAATTGATCTCGCTGATCGAGGGCAGGATTTCCTGATTTTCGGACGGGGCCGCCGCCTCGGACAACAGCGGATCTGCGCGATGCGCGGGATGCGCGGCCACCTTTGCGGGGGTCCCCGGCGTAGTCGTGGTTGGGTTTTCGGCCGGCACCGGAATCTCCGGCGCATATACAGGTGAGGGATCCAAGGGACTGAAGTGCTGCGCCTCCGGCGGCGCGGCGTCGGCGGCGGCAGGCGGCGATATGGGCGACACCGGTGCAGCATGCGGAGCCGGCGCATTTCTATGCCACAGCACGAATGCCAGTACCAGCAAATTGATGCCCAGCAACACCGCGAGGACGGTGGCCCAGAGGGGCAGGCGATTGCGCCGCTCCTGCAGTCGCGTATCCATCAATCCCGGTACGCTTTGGCGCTGCCGTTCGATTTCCGATTTCTTCAATGCGTCGAGAATGAAGGACATGAGGACCTCAGCTCCCGCGCGGAGCGTTGGGCAGCAACAAGGGCGAGCCGGGGTCCGCCAGGGCGGTGTCGAGCACGACTTGAGTCTGTATACCTGCCACTCCATCGACGTTCAGTCGATGCTCGCGCTGAAAGTTCTGCACGGCGATCGCCAGCTCTTCATCGTAGACATCGCCATGTTCGGGATCCGACGCGGCGCCTTGCAGCGCATTGAGACTGCGCCGCAGCCACCTTACTTCATCACCGTGCATGCCCAGCGACAGGGGCCGGGTGTTGGCGGTCTTGGGTTTCCAAACCACCGTGAATTCCCCGAACCAATCCCGCGAAAGCTCATCGAGCGGCACTCGTGCGTCGTGTTCGCCCAAGTTCAACGTGGCGAATTGATCGTCGAGCGCCGACAGCACGACGCGGTGCCTTTGGCCGTGGTCGTCGGTGAGTGTCAGGATGGCGGGACGGTTCAAGGCTCGGACTTGCGCCCAGGAGCCATGCTGATCCAGACAGGACAAGCCGGCTTTGGCCGCCTGCCCACAGGGATTCTTATCGTCGGCCATGGCCGTTCCCCACAGGGAAAGCAGGCGGCGGAAGGCGGCCGCGTCGCCGGTGTTGGCGCTGTTGGCGGCGAGCAAGGCGTTGATGGACACGGCCGGCGCCGCCGGTCCGCGCAACGACGTGGAAAGCGGCGGCTTGAGGGTTACGGCTCCCCCGGTCGCGGTCGAATCAGCAGCCGGTGCCGGTTGGGCTGCGGTCTGCGCCGGTTTCCTCGTGGCAGCGTGCAAGGGGGCAATTTGCCGCTGCCACAGTTGCCAGCCGCCAAAGAGGGCACCGGCGACAACCACCAGCCCGGCAGCCAAGGCAACCCATCCGAGCCACAGGGGCAGGAAGCGTCGACCGTAGACCTCGCCGGCGGCCCGTCTCACCAGCGCCGCACCGAGCTTGCGCGTTTCCTGGGTATAGGCGCCGAGCAGCGCGCGGTCGCAGGTCACATTGATCACGCGCGGGATTCCCCGCGACAGGCGGAAAACCTCGGCCAGCGCCGAGGCAGTGAATATATCGCCGGTAGAGCCGGCAACCCGCAAACGGTGCCGCACATAACCCTTGGTTTCCTCGCTCGACAGAGGTTCCAAATGGTATCGGCCGGTGATCCGTTGCGCCAGCTGACGCAGCTCGGTGCGGTCCAACAATTCGCGCAGCTCCGGCTGTCCGATCAGAATGATCTGCAGCAGCTTCTGCGTCGGCGTCTCAAGATTGGTGAGCAGCCGGACTTGCTCCAGGACATCCGCGGAGAGGTTCTGAGCCTCGTCCACGATCACGATGATCCGCCTGCCCTCTGCATGGGCGGTCAGGAGCCGCCGGTTCAGTGCATCGACCATCTGCTTGACGCTGCTGCGGTCGGCGTCGGCAATGGGGAGTCCCAGTTCTTCGCAGATCGTGAGTAAAAACTCCACCGGAGTAACCCGCGGATTCAGTATCACCGCCACATCCGCATGATGCGGGACACGCGACAACAGAGTGCGGACCACGGTGGTTTTGCCGGTGCCGACCTCCCCGGTCAATTGTATGAATCCGCCCGATTCGTTGATGCCATAGAGCAAGTGCGCCAGAGCCTCGGCGTGACGCTCGCTCAGGTAGAGATAACGCGGATCAGGAGTGATCGCGAAGGGCTTTTCGTTGAGGCCGAAGAAACTGAGGTACATATCCTAGTGCCCGGCGCCGCCGGCGCCTCGCGGCAATAGACTGGCGCGGGTCAGCATGCTGCGGCCGAACCGGTCGCGGATGCCGTCGATGGCCGCGTCCAGCCGGGAGCCTTGATCGGCACCGCCTGAGAACAAATCCGCCTGTTGCAGGGTCCGCAGGGCGCCCACCCCGACCCCGAGCAGCCGGATCGGGGCGTTGGGTTGATCCGCCAACCACTCCCCGAGAAGAATCCTGGCCACGGCCGATACCACGGCCGTGTCCTGGGTGGCGGAGCCCAAGGCTCGTTGGCGGGTGAAGGTCGTGAAATCGCCGCGTCGGATCTTGACGCTCACCCTGCCCGCGGCGAGGCCCTGCGCCCGGAGTCGAGAGGCGGTGCGATCGGCCAGGCGCAGTATTTCGATGCCGAGCAGCGCGCTGCCGCGGATGTCCGCCGCATAAGTCTCCTCGGCGCTGATCGATTTCTCGGCGCGATTCGGTTCGACGGCCCGATCATCCAGGCCCGAAGCGCGCTCCCGCATGGCCTTTGCATGCTTGCCGAAAACCCGCCGCAGCGTATCGTCGCCGGCTTTGCGCAAATCGCCGAAACTGCGGATTCCCGCCGCATGCACGGCCGGCAAGGTGCGCGGTCCAACACCGAACAACTTCTCGACCGGCAGGCTGTCGATGATCTCGCGCGCATTGTGGGGGTCCAGGCGGCACATGCCGTCGGGCTTGTTCAGGTCGGAGGCGATCTTTGCCAGTAGCTTGTTCGGCGCAATTCCCACCGATGCAGTGAGCCCCGTTTGCCGTCGAATCCGGCGCCTGATTTCGCGCCCCATCGTTTCCGCGCTCCCCAGCAGTTGTTGGCTCGAGGTGACATCGAGAAACGCCTCGTCCAGCGACAGGCCTTCGACGAGCGGCGTAAATTCATGAAAAATCGCAAAGACCTGTTCCGACACCTCTTTATAGCGCGCCATTTGCGGTGCCACACAAACGGCCTGCGGGCAGCGGCGCAATGCTTCGCGCATGGGCATGGCGGAGTGGACGCCGAAGCGGCGCACCGCGTAGCTGGCCGCGGCCACCACGCCCCGACCGCCGGTGCCGCCGACGATCAAAGGCTTGCCTTTGAGTTCCGGGCGATCCTGTTCTTCGACGGACGCATAGAAGGCGTCCATATCGATGTGCAGTATCGCCCGCATGTCATTTCACGGTGATCGTGATTTTCTTCGAATGCAGCGGCGGATCGAAGGAATCGTGCAGGTAGTCCGCCAGGACGATTTCCAGCGTGTGCTTGCCGGGGCTCAACGTCAGCGTGGTCTCGGTCTGACCCTTGCCGAAGTGCAGAATCTTGTCGGTGGCCGGCAGCGGCGCGTCGAGCTTCAGTTCGCTGAAATCCGTGTCCACCAGCAGGTGATGGTGCCCTGTGTTGTCGAACTTGACCCCCGCCGGCGCGATGCCCATTCCCTTCAGCCCAAAACGCACGGTGACCGGTCCCTGCAGCACTGCGCCGTCGCTGGGCGAAATGAAGTACACCTCGGCATTCGCGGCGGGCGCGGTGCGTTCCTGCGCCGCGGCGAGCGCCGCCAACATGATGCCCAACACGAGAAATACTCGGTTCATGTGTCCTCCAAGAATGAGATGGCCGCCGCAATCTTACATCTGCAGCACGGCATACACGAATACCGCCGTCAGAGTGATGGCCAGTACGACCATATACACCGCGAAAAGTGCCGACGCCTTGACCAGCGTGCGAGTCCAGCCCCTGCCGAACACCCGCCGCAGGGCGAAGATCGTGTAGACCGGCAAGCTCCACAGCAAGAGCCGGATCAGACTCGCCACGGAATCCAACGCCGGCCACGCGTCCGCGGCCTCCGCCGACAACACCGCCAAAGTCATCACCGAAAAGAAAAATGCATGCACGTGGAGGAAAAACAGCAGATGTTCCGCATATTTGTGTCGCGGCTTCCAGTACATCAGCATGTGCAGGAAGGCGACCAGCGGCAGAAGGATGAACATGGCCTTGGGCGCGGTGCCGACCGCCACGTGGAACAGGTTCACGCCATTGTCGCGTGCAATCTCATTGCAGGCGTGCTTGATTTTCGGGGCCCAGTCGCGTCCGAAGAGAGTGACGGCGAACGCCGTGCTATTCAAAATGTCGCATTCCGGCTGCGACGTTACCGTCGCGGTGTCGAATTGCACGACCTTCGTCGCGGTGTCGAATTGCACCAATTTGACATGCGTGGTCGAGAACGAGGCCGCGAGGAAGAACAGGATGCTCAGCACCAGGTATAGGCGAAACGGCGGCAGGTAGGAGGCGCGCCGGCCGGCCACGAACTCTTGGGTGAGTCGTCCGGGCTCGAACCACAATAGATACAGGGTGCGCCACAGCCGCGAATCGGAATGGGTGATCCCCTCGAGCGCCTCGTGCAGCAGCTCGCGCGTGCTCGGCACATGGACGTCGGCGGCCTGGCTGCAATTCGCGCAGTAGCGCCCCGTCAACTCCGCACTGCAGTTGAGACAGAGGCGTGTCATCAGCCCGCGCCCAATTCCTGCGGCGCGAAGTCATCGACATTGATGAGATGCGACACCTTGGCATCGTAGTCCCGCAACACGGCCGCTTCGGCTTCGCTCAGGATGTTCAAGGTCACGGCTTGGGAAATCTGGCTCGGCAGATCGAGTGCCGCGATGCGCCCGGTCTTGACGCCGTCCACCCGGACGCGCTTCTCCAGCGACTCGGCCATGGTCGACAGGATCAATGCTTCTTGCAGCAGCCCCAGAGGATTGTTCGCGGCTTGAGTTTTGTATATGTGCCGGCTCATCCGCTCCCGGGCCGCGGTCGGGTTCAGGATCAGATCGGCGATGCTGCGCCCCAGACGGTCGCTCGGTGCGAAGTAGGTGAGCCCCCGCGGAAAAATGAGCAGCCGCATCAACGCCGCGAGCGGCCGGTGCGGAAAATTGCGCAGAAACAGATGCAGCTGTTCCTGGGCCTGATACAGCAGCGAGCGGCAGGCCCATTCGACCAGCGGCAGATCCGCCGCCTCCCGTCCCTGATTCTCGTGGTGTTTCAACACCATCGATGCCAGGTACATCATCGACAATACGTCGCCCAACCGCGCAGACAGGCTTTCCTTCTTCTTGAGGTAGCCGCCGAGCGCCAGCATGGCGATGTCGGTGGCCAGTGCAAACGATGCGCTGTAGCGGTTGATGTGCTGGAAGTAGCGCCTCGTCGCGCCGGTTTGGGGCACCTTGGTGAAGCGCGCCAGCGTCAGGCCCAGGACCAGCGAGCGCACGGCGTTGGAAATTGCAAATCCGACGTGTCCCATGAGCGCCCGATCGAACTCGGCCACGCCGGCCTCGCGGTCCGGATTGCGCGCCGCATTCATTTCGCGCAGCACGAAGGGGTGGCAGCGTATGGCCCCCTGGCCGAAAATGATCAGGCTGCGCGTCAGGATGTTGGCGCCTTCGACGGTAATGCCGATCGGCACGATCTGATAGCCGCGCGCCAAATAGTTGTTGGGTCCCAGGCAAATGCCCTTGCCCCCGTGCACGTCCATGGCATCGTTGGCAATCATGCGTCCGAACTCGGTCGCGTGATATTTCAGCATGGCGGACGGTACCGAGGGCTTTTCGCCGCCGTCGATCGCGCCTGCCGTGACGGAGCGTGCCGCGTCCACGATGTAGCTGCGCGCCGCCATGCGCGCGAGCACTTGTTCAACGCCCTCGAAGCGGCCGATGGGCATGTTGAATTGGCGGCGAATGCGCGCGTATGCGGCCGAGGCATAGACGGCTGCCTGCGCGCCGCCGGCGGCGCTCGAGGGCAGCGAGATACAGCGGCCCACCGACAGTTGCTCCACCAGCATGCGCCAGCCCTGGCCGGCCATCTGAAAGCCGCCGATGATGGCATCGATGGGCACGAACACATCTTTCCCAAGAATGGGCCCGTTCTGGAAGGGGACATTCAAGGGAAAATGCCGCCGCCCGATGGTCACGCCGGGCGTATCGCGGGGAATCAAGGCGCAGGTGATGCCGAGGTCTGCCTTCTGGCCCATCAGTTTGTCGGGATCGAAAAGCCGAAAGGCGAGCCCCACCACGGTGGCGATGGGTGCCAAGGTGATGTAGCGCTTCGAGAAATTGAGCCGGATGCCGGTGATTTCCGCGCCCTGCCAGAGGCCTCTGCAGATAACCCCGGTGTCGGGAAGCGACGCGGCATCGGAGCCGGCACGAGGACCGGTCAGCGCGAAACAAGGCACTTCCTCGCCGCGGGCCAACCGCGGCAGGAAATGATTTTTTTGTGCTTCGGTTCCATAGTGCAGCAGCAATTCCGCCGGCCCCAGAGAATTCGGCACGGCGATGGTCGAGGAAGCCGTGCCTGAGCGCGACGCGATCTTGAGCAGCACGCAGGAGTGGGCATACGCCGAGAACTCGAGGCCGCCGTAGCGCTGCGGAACGATCATCCCGAAAAATCCGCGCGACTTGATGAAATCCCAAACCTCGGGAGGCAGGTCGGCGCGCCGATGGGTGATGTCCCAGTCATCCAGCATGGCGCACAGGTCTTCGCAGGGTCCGTCGAGAAAGGCCTGCTCGGCGGCTGTGAGCACCGGTGCTTTCGCGGACATGAGCTTCTGCCAGTTGGGCCCTCCGCTGAACAATTCCCCGTCCCACCACACCGTTCCCGCGTCCAGCGCCTCGCGTTCGGTGGCTGACATCGGCGGCAGCAACCGGCGGTAGCTGCGCAGGAAGGGCCGGGTGATGAGGCGCACCCGCAAGGGGCGCATGTTCAACAGCAGCAGCAACACGTAGGGGACGGACAGCAGCGCCTTGCACCAGGATGGTTCCGCACCGAGCGCCCAGTAGGCGGCCAACAGCAGGCCAAGTACGCAGGAACTCCACGCGAGACCCGCGCGTCGATAGGCGAGAACGAGGATGACGCCGAGGAACAGCACTGCCCAGGCAAGAAACCAGCCCGCGCTCGACGCCACGCTATTCATGGAGACGCATTCAAATCAGGTCTTTGACACCATCTCGTTCCTCCAGCAATTCACGATGCGTGGCCTGCATCTTGTCGCGGCTGAACTCGTTGATGCTCAACCCTTGAACGATGCTGTATTCGCCGGCCTTGCATGTCACGGGATAGGAATAGATCACTCCCGCCGGGATTCCATAACTGCCGTCGGAGGGAACCGCCATGCTGACCCAGTCTCCGGGCGCCGTGCCCTGCATCCAATCGTGAACATGGTCGAGCGCAGCCGCGGCGGCGGAGGCCGCCGAGGATGTACCTCGCGCCTTGATGACGGCCGCACCGCGCTGCTGCACGGTGGGTATGTAGGTGTCCTTGAACCAACCCTCGTCGACCACCGACAAGGCCGGACGGCCTGCGACCGTGGCGTGATGCAGATCGGGGTACTGGGTGGCGGAGTGATTTCCCCAAATGATGACTTTCTTGACCTCCGCCAGCGCCGCTCCGCTCTTCTCGGTGAGCTGCGCCAAGCCGCGGTTGTGATCCAAGCGGGTCATCGCCGTGAAGCGGTGCGGCGGCAGCGAGGGCGCATTGCGTTGCGCAATCAGCGAGTTCGTATTGGCCGGATTGCCCACCACCAACACGCGCACATCGCGGGAGGCAACCGCGTCCAACGCCTTTCCCTGAGCCGAGAATATTTTGGCGTTTTCCAACAGAAGATCTTTGCGTTCCATGCCCGGACCGCGCGGCCGAGCGCCGACCAGCATGGCGAAATTGCAGTCCCTGAAGCCGGCGTTGGCATCGGAAGTCGCCGTCACCTTGTTCAGAGTCGGGAAGGCGCAGTCATTCAACTCCATCACCACGCCCTGCACCGCCGCGCTCGCCGCCGGGATCTCCAGCAGACTCAGATTGATGGGTTGATCGGCGCCGAGCATTTGACCCGATGCAACCCGAAACGCGAGCGCATAACCGATGTTGCCGGCGGCGCCCGTGATGGTGACAGTGACTGGTTTCTTCATGACTAGCTCCCGGCGCAAAAGCGGGCAATTTTAGCCCATATCGCCTGTGCGATGGGGATCGTGCGCGCGACCGCGCTTCACGGACGGATGGAGGTCGAATACACAGGGTGGACGGGGTAGGTGGGATAGGCGTTGCGGAAGCGGCGCAATTCCTCATCTGCTTCGCGGTCGCGTCCGGCGCGGCGAAGTGCGGCGATATCCGCGAGCCACGCCGAAGGCGGGCGAACAACCTTGGAATTGTTGGTGTACGGCTGCGGCAGCTCCGCGTGCGCAACGACGCGGACCACGCGCGGAGCATCGTCGACGCGTTTGGCGGATTGCGGTCCGAAGACGATGGCGAGCACCAAGGCCACCGAGGTGAGCACGCTGGCTGCGAACGCCAGCGGCGCAAGGCATGGCGCAGCAGCGGATGACGCGCGCAAATTTCGCGGCGTGAGTGAGTCAAGGGGTGCGGGCGCATCGCCCGTCGCCCGCGACATCTCGAGCACGCGGCGATCGAGCGCCGGCGGTGGAATCGGCGCGGATTCTCTCCGGTACTGACACGACAGCGCGCTGTCGCCGCGCAAATATTCGTCCAGGTCGTCAGGTGGATGCATTGAGAGTCCCCACCCGCCGCGCATCCGGGAAAGCAGCCGGAAGCAGCGATTTCTTCAATTTGCGGACTGCGTAGCGCAGCCGGCTCTTGGCGGTCTCGACTCCGACGTCGGTCACCCGCGCGATTTCCTCGATGGTCAATCCTGTTTCTTCGTGCAGCAGAAATGCTTCGCGTTGTTCCTGCGGCAGCGCGCTCACCGCAGCCAGCAGCGCGGACTGCCGCTCGGCGAATTCCGCGATCACATCCGGCCGCTGACTTTCAGGCACTTCGGGTTCCGGAGATGGCGCCTCGGAATCATCCGCGGCGGCAGGATGCCGACGCAGATCGCGCCGAAAAAAATCCATCGTGCAGTTGTGCGCAATGCGGTAGAGGTAGGTCGCAAATTTTGCGCGCGCCTCATAGCGGCCGCGGGTGGCCACCAAGCGCGACCAGACATCTTGAAACAAATCCGCAGCGACGCCGGCATTGCGCACCTGCCGCAGCAGATAACGATAGAGCGGCCCCTTGTGCCGGGAGTACAGCGCGGAAAAAGCCGCCGCGTCCCCGTCCCGGTAGCGCAGCATCAATTTTGCGTCCTCGTCGAGCAGCTCCATGTGGCGAGCATACCCCTTGCCATGACGGTCGCCGAGGTTGCGGAGGTCATATTGCAAAGCAGCAATCACGCGGTTGGACCCCGGAAAAACAAATTCAACAAAACAGTTGCATGTATCGGTGTTATATGTGACTATATCACCAAGTCACCGAAACACCTCGATGACAGCCACCAAGGAGACTCACATGACCACTCAGATCTCAACGAAACTCGCCGCCCTCGCCGTCGCCCTCATGATGAACAGCTTGATCATCGGTGGGGTTGCCTACGCCTTCAACAGCCAGCTGCATCAGCATGCGGCCGTGGCCTCGCTGGTACAGGCCACCACCACCCCCTCGAGCGGCTCGATCTGAGCCCCCGATGCTGGTGAGTGCGTTGCCTTAGACTACAGTGCTATATAGCCACAACAGTAAATCGAGAGAGGAATGGACCCTAATTGGAACGACAACCAGCCCATTTATCGCCAGCTGCGCGATCGAATGGTCGCCCTCATTCTAGAGGGTGCGCTCAAGGAGGGTGACCCCTTGCCCTCCGTGCGCGCGGTTGCCGCCGATTACCGGCTCAATCCCCTGACGGTGCTGAAGGGCTATCAGCAACTGGTCGACGAACAACTGGTCGAGAAGCGCCGCGGCCGGGGCATGTATGTCAGTGAAGGCGCCCGGCGGCTGCTGCTGGCCGGCGAGCGCGAACGATTCCTGCACGAGGAATGGCCGCAGATTCTGGCGGTCATTCACCGACTCGGCTTTTCCTCGCAGGAATTGTTTGCGCAAACACCGGCGCTCACCCATCCGGCTCCGCCGCCCCGCGGCAGCGAACCTAAAGAAGAATGAGACCCCATCATGCCCGCGCTGATTGAAGCTCGTGAATTGACAAAAAGGTACGGAGCGCAAGTTGCGCTGGACCGCGCCAATTTCACGGTCGAATCCGGCCGGATCGTCGGGCTCATCGGCCCGAACGGCGCCGGCAAGACCACCGCGCTCCGCGCCATCCTCGGGTTGACCTCCTACGAGGGGCAGCTGCAGGTGTTGGGACGCGAGCCGCTCCGCGAGCGCACCGCCCTGATGCAGGACGCCTGCTTCATCGCCGATGTGGCGGTGCTGCCGTCTTGGTTGCGCGTCGATCACGCAATCGATTTCGTCGCCGGGGTGCATCCGCGGTTTCGCCGCGACCGGGCGATGGCGCTGCTCGCCAAGACCCAGATCGGCGGTAAACGCCGCATGCGCGAATTGTCCAAGGGCATGAAGACCCAGGTGCACCTGGCCTTGACCATGGCCATCGACGCCAAATTATTGGTACTGGACGAGCCGACTCTGGGTCTCGACATTCTCGCGCGGAGCGCCTTTTACGATGCGCTGGTCAACGACTACATGGATGAGACGCGGACCATTTTGATCACCACCCACCAGGTCGAAGAGGTGGAAAATCTGCTGACTGATGTGCTCTTCATCGACAAGGGCCGCATCGTGGTCGATTCATCGCTCGACGACATCGCGAACCGCTACGCGGCGGTTGCGGTGGCCGCCCAGCATCTGGAAGCGGCGCGCGCTGAAAAGCCGTTTTTCGAGCGCCGCGTGCTCGGCAAAGTGGTGCTGTACTTCGAACAGCCCAATCTGGAGAAGCTCGCCGGATTCGGTGACATCCACACGCCCAGCGTCGCCGACCTATTCGTCGCCAAGCTGTCGGGAGGTGCGGTATGAACATCGCGAAGTGGCTGGTGCGCCGGGAATTTTGGGAAAATCGCGCGATTTGGCTGATCCCCGCCGTGTTCGGCGGACTCTTGATCCTGGCCTCCCTGTTCGGCGGCTATCAGGTGCTGGGCGCCGCCGATCTCGCGACCGTTCGAACCGTGGTGCAGGCCGGCGCCCTCGACGGCATGCTTCTGATCGCGATGGCGTTCTTCGCCGTCATGTCGATCTACACCACATGGTATCTGCTGGATTGCCTGTACGCCGACCGCAAAGACCGCAGCATCCTGTTCTGGAAATCCATGCCCATATCTGACACGGTCACGGTGCTGTGCAAGTTGGGCGTCGCCCTGATCGTCATACCTGCGGTGTATTTTGCATTCGCCGACCTGACGACGCTCATGATGGCCTTCGTCATATCGGTTCGAGCGAGTTCGTACGTCGGCAGCACGCTGTGGCGCGGCGAACTGTGGCTGCAGATCCAAGCACTGTGGCTTTACATGATGGTGACGGCCGCCGTCTGGTACCTGCCGGTCGCGGGCTGGCTCTTGATCGTGTCAGCCTGGGCGAAGCGCGCGGTGATTCTATGGTCCATCTTGCCGCTCCTGGCGGTGGCCGTCGCCGAGCGTGTGTTTCTCGGCTCGCATGTTGTGTGGCAGCTGCTGGATGGCCGGCTCTGGGGTTTCCTGGCGCATGCGCTCCGCTACACCCCCGGTTCCGCGAACTGGGTGACGACCGTGATCGACCATGAGGCGATCACCACTCCGGTTGACCTGTGGCGATTTCTCAATCCCGCGGGGTTCTTCGCGAGTCCGGCAACCTGGATCGGCGCAGCCGTCGGCGCCGCGCTGATTTTCGGTGCAATCCAACTGCGGATGCGGCGCGCCGAGATCTAGGCTCCCGACGCCGCATGTCCGCTTTCCGCCGCTCGCCCTGGCGTCCGCGCCCCGCCTGCCGCGCCGCGGCGGCGGCCGTGTTGTGGCTGAGCGCGCCGGCGGCGCTGCGCGCCGAGGAATTCTTTCCAATCCGCGATCAAAATCCGTTGCTGCGGGGGTTCTACCTGCCCCTGCCCGTCGTTGCGCGCGATGGAGAGGGCGCGGCCCTTTCTGCGACCCTGCTCGTCAGCAATACGCTGAACGTGGAAAGCAATTCCCATGAATCTCTGCTCGTCGACGGTGAAAGTGCGGTGCTCGACCTCACCTTTGAGAATGCGCTGTCGCAGCATTGGCGCTACCGCTTCACCTTGCCCATGGTTCACGACAGCGGCGGGGTGCTCGATTCCGTCATCGACGCCTGGCATCAAGCCTTCGGCCTGTCGCGCGGCAATCGGCCGTACTACCCGAAGAAGCAAATCGACTATTCCTATTCCGGCGTTTCGAGCATCGATCTCAACCACCCACAATCCAGTCTCGGCGACATCGCAGCGGACCTTGGCTGGTATGCGTTGGACGATGCAGGGCGAACGCTGTCTCTATGGGCGGGCCTCAAGGCACCCACCGGAACGGTTTCGGATTTGACCAGCGACGGTGCCTGGGACGGCGCTTTGTGGCTGCACACCGCGGCCCGTTGGCCGAAGTGGCAGCTCGCGGCCGAGTTCGGAGTTGCGCAGCCCTTCGGAGATGAAATATTCGCCGGGATGGCGCACCGCAGTTCCGCGTTCGCGCGGTTCGCAGCGACTCGCGCAGCGGGAGCGGCGTGGTCGCTGCGCGCGCAACTCGACGGTCAAACCGGCCGCGTCGACGGCAGCGATCTGCGCTTTCTCGGGCCCAGTCTGCAGTTGACCCTGGGTGCGGCCCGCCGCTTGCGCGGCCGATGGCGTATCGAGATGGGATTCACCGAAGACGTTGCGGTCAACACGGCTCCCGACATAACGTTCTTTCTTGGGATTCGCGTCTAGGGCCTGTGAACACCATGGTGTTCACAGGCCCTAGCAGTGCAAAATAGCGCTCTCAATGTTTTGAACTCTCGAAGGAGCGCCGATGTACAAGACCAAGATTGACCTTTCGGAAAAGATCCGCCGCAACGTCATCCTCATACTCAACGATCGCCTGGCCGATGCGATCGATTTGCAGAGCCAGGTCAAACAGGCGCACTGGAACGTGAAGGGTCCGAATTTCATCGCCCTGCACGAGCTGTTCGACAAGATTTCCGACCTCGTGCTGGAACACATCGACGAGATTGCCGAGCGTGTCACGAGCCTCGGCGGCACGGCGGAAGGAACGGTGGCCGTGGCCGCCAAGCGCAGCAAATTGAAGAACTATCCGCTCTCCATCACGGCGGGCAAGGATCATCTGTTCTATTTGTCCACCCAAGTGGCGGCATTCGGCAAGGGCGTGCGCGCCGCCATCGAGGACACGGACAAATTGGGCGACGCCGATTCCGCAGACCTGTTCACCGGCATCTCGCGAGAGTTGGACAAGTACCTATGGTTCCTCGAGGCGCATCTGCAAGAGAAAGGCTGATGAACGATCCTATGGCGGCCGGTCCGAGCGAGCCCGGGCTCGATGGCGCTCTGGCAACATTGCGGGGGTTGCTCACGTCCGGAGAAGTATTGGAAGCTTGGGCGGTGCAGCACCGTGTATTTGCGCTCACGCATCGTCGCGCCTGCATCGCCGCCACCAGCGGGCGCTTCATTTCACTGCAGCGCCGCCTGCTTGGCGGCTATGAGTCCGCCGACATTCGTTGGCAAGACCTCAAGGAGACCCGCATCAGCGCCGGAATACTCACGGCGGACCTCACGCTGGTCGCGCAATCCAGCTCCGACCTCAACATCGGGTCCGAAGTGAATCGCGTGTGGACCTTTGCGGGGCTGCGCAAGGATCAGGCGCAGGCCATGTACCGTATTTGTCAGCAACACGATCAGGTGTGGCGCGAGAAACGCCGCATCCGCGAGCTGGAGGAATTGCGCGCGAAATCCGGCGGCGTACAGATCGGCAGCGGCGCCTACGGCGCAGCGGATTCCGCCAGCTCGGAATCAGAACCGGCCCGGCGCCTGCGGCAGGCGCGCGAAATGCTGGACGCCAAACTCATCAGCGACTCCGAGTTCGAATCCATCAAGGCCAAGATCGTCTCCGGACTATAGCCGCGAGGCCTGCAGCCGGTCCGATCCGCCTGAGGCTCCTAGCCCAGCAGGTGGGCGAAGTAGCTGTTGCGCAATCGATTGAGCGGGTCGGTCCGCTGGCGCAGCGCGCGAAACAGCTTCACCCGATCGCCGAAGGCCTTCGCAACGTGTTCGGGCTGCAGGGCGCGGCTCTGATTGAAAGTAGGCGTTCCGCCAAGGCCTGCCGCGAAATCGTTGAAATCGATCAGGAAATCGTCCCAGCCTTGTTCGCCGCTGGACGAGGGCTCCAGCGTGATCACCGGACCCGAGTAGCTGACGCTGAACAGGGAACCTCTGTCCTGATGCACCCGGTTCGCGCCGCTGACCAGGTTGGCCCGGTAACGGTGCTCCTTGTAGTAGGTCTTGCAGAACGCGAAATACTCCGCCAGCAGCTTGGGATAGTCCGCCTGCGGGAAGGCCCACAGACTATAAGTGTGACGGGCCTTCCAGGCTTCATTCGGCATGTCGCGCATCCACTCGTGCGCATACAGCACGACTCCCCGCTTTGAGCGCAGGGCGCGCTGCATGCCGGAGAGCAGTCCTGTACGCAAACCGGGCGCCGCCAGCACGCTGCCGACGGTGGATCCGAACGCCGGCAGTACGTTGCGCATTACGGAATTGCGAATCTGCCAGATGCCGGAGCGGGTTACGGACGCCGATTCGTCGAGAGTCCGCCGTTCAACGGTGATCTTGTCCGTGAAGGGCGAAATATGCAGGCGCAGGGCCCCCGGAGCATTCACCACGGAGTTGAAGCGCGCCGTGAATTCCTTGAGCGTCCACACCTGGTAGTCGATCTTTACCGGGGTTATCGGTCGCACCCGCAGCACGACCTCGTGCACCACCCCCAACAATCCGAAGCTCGAGCGCAGCACCCGCATCAGGTCCTTTTCGCGTTCGGTCACGGTCATTTGCTTGCCTTGGGGCGTGATCAATTTCATTTCCGTGACGCAGGACGACAATTGCGCGAGCCCCGCCTCGTAGGAGGCCTGCGGCAGGGTGGTGACCGCCACCGCGCCCAGGGAAATCTGGCCCATTTCAGGGGTCAGGGGCAGTTCGAGACCACGCTCGGCGAGTGCCTGCACCAGGGCGACCACTCGAACGCCGGCCTGCGCCCGGACGAAGTTCTCGCCAATTTCCAGGATCTTGTCGAGCGCGCCCGTGTCGACCGTGGTTCCGCCGTCGCCGCCCACGCAGCGGGTCTGGGAATAGTCGGCACCGACCATTCGCACGGGGGTGGGATAGCTCTTGGTCTTGGCCAGAACGCTCGGCAGGTCTTCAAAACGCTTGAGCTTGAGAACCAGCCGCGGCCGGCGAAAAATGCCAGATGAGTCCGCACCGTTCGGACGAGTGACTTTGCTTACCATATGCTTCCCCCCGGAAGACTTAAGTCCCAAAACGCAGGTACTGCATGCTGTGGGGGTTGCAAAACCGGACGGTTCCGGAGCGCGATTGGCGCTGAAGATACTGGCGACCCCGCTATCGTCAGGCTTCAAAAGAAGCCCCTTAGACCGGTGGTTTTGCGTCCCCACCTTTCGGCGGGTTTGCCCTTGAACAGCCTCCATACTATGCGATGGATGCGGCGTCCCTGTAAAGCGCTTTTTTCAGCCCATCAGCAGCAGGGTTTCGGCATGTTCGACGGCCTCCGGGGTGCCGCAAACGACCACTACATCGCCCTCCTTGAACAGGGTATCCGGGCTGGGTTCGCGGCCGACGATGCCGTCGCGGCGCACGGCGCTGACCGAGGCCTGCGAACCGCGGGCCGCCAGCTCCGCGATGCTCTTGCCCACCGCCCAGGCCTGAGGCGGCAGAATGACGCTGTGCAACTCCTCGCGAAATGCGTGGCTCATGTCGGGAGGTTCGGTGTCGGCAGAGCGAAAGTACTGGCGCAGCATCCCGTAGCGATCGCTGCGAATGTCGTTGACCGTGCGGATGACCCGCGGCACCGGCAGTTTCAGCAATAACAACAGGTGCGATAACAGCATGAGGCTGGCCTCGAAGGTTTCGGGCACCACCTCCGTTGCACCGGCTGCCTGCAATTGTTCGAGCTTGGAGTCGTCCTGCGTGCGCACCAGGATTGGCACGTCGCGGCGCGATTCGCGCACCGCTCGCAGGATCCGCAGCGCCACCTCGGGATTCGCAAAGGTGATCACCACGCAGCTGGCATGCGCGACCCCGACGTTTTCCAGGACCTTGCCCTGGCCGGCGTCGCCGTAGACGACCGGGTCGCCGGCCTGCCTGCCGGCGCGAATGCGGTACGCGTCGACCTCGAGCGCGATGTACTCGAAGCCTGTTTGTTCAAGCACGCGCGCAATGTTCTGACCAACCCTGCCGAAGCCGCAGATGATGACGTGGTCGCGGCCGGCGACGGCGAGGGTCGCCTGCGCCTCGCGCATGGCTTCGCTCTTGGGCGGGCCCGATTCGCCGAGCAAGGCACGCGTGATGCGCCGATTGTGCCGGATGAGGATCGGGGACAGGACCATGCTGAGAACCGTGGCTGCCAGCAGCGGTTGAACGATCGCCGGAGGCAGCAATTCGCGCCTGAGGATCAGGGTCAGCAGCGCGAATCCGAATTCCCCGCCCAAGCTCACCACCACGCCCGTGCGCAGCGATTTGAACCAGCTCTTGGTGGCTGGCTTGGCGGCCACGGTCACCACCGCCGTCTTGAGCAGCAGCATTCCGACGAGGATCGCCGCGACTTGCGCAAAATGCCGCAGCAGCAGCCCCACATCGAGCAGCATGCCCACGGTGATGAAGAACAGCCCCAGCAGCACCTCGCGATAGCTGCGGATCGTCGCCTCGATCTGATGGCGAAACTCGGTCTCCGCGAGCATCATGCCTGCGAGAAAAGCGCCGAGCGCGAGCGACAGGCCCACGGCGTGAGTGGCCCACGCCGAGGCCAGCACCGCAAGCAACACGGCCAGCGAAAACAACTCCGCGGAGCGCACTCCGGCGATCACCAGGAACAGCGGCCGCAGCAGCCAGCGTCCGGCGGCCAGCACCATGAGCAGCGCCAGAACCGCGATGCCGATGGCGCTGCCGATATGCCGCGCGTCGGCCGCCTGTCCGGCGCCGGTCAACACCGAAACCAGGGCGAGAAACAGCGGAAAGCTCAGGTCTTGAAACAAACAGATCGAGACGGCAATGCGCCCATGGGTGCGGTTGTTTTCGGACTGTTCGGTGAGCTGCGCGATGACAATGGCCGTCGACGACATGGCCACGGCGCCGCCGACCACCGCGGCCACCGCCGGCGCGATGTCGAGAAAAAAAATGAGGCAGACGGCCACGATGCCGGTGGTGACGAGCACCTGCGCTCCGCCGACCCCCAGCACTTCCCAGCGCATCGCCACCAGGCGCGGCAGGGAGAATTCCAAGCCCAGGGTGAACACCAGGAATACCACGCCGAAGTCGGCCAGAAGCTGGGTGGTCGCGCCTCCCTGCGCCAGGTCGAACGCATGCGGACCCAGCACCATCCCGACCGCGAGATAGCCGAGAATTGCCGGCAGTTTCAACTTGCGCACACCGGCGACCACGCAAACGGATGCGGCCAGAAGAATCAGGATTTGTAACAGCGGATCGCTGCTGTGCATCGTGCCCCCGAACTTACAGAAAGCGGCGCAGAATTGCCTGCTAGCATATAGCGATGAGCGGAAGTATGACCGTCCTCAAGCTCGAAGGAGAAGGCGACGACTGGCGGTTGCGCCTGGAAGGCGAGTGGTCATTGACGGCCATCGCGCAAATCGAAGTGCAGCTCCAGGAACTGCCCGACGGATTGCACGGTACTCTGATTTGCGATTGGTCGCGCGCCCGGGCGCCGGCTCTCGGCGCCGTTTGGGCATTGCTGATGCGATTGCACGGACTCGGCTCCCTCGAAATCCGCCACAGCGGCGATCCGCCGCATTTCCTTGAGCTGCTGCAGAAATTGGCGGCCGAACGGCGCGCGCCGCCGGCCGTGCTGCAGCCGCCGGACTCGGTCGGATGGGTCGGCGGCCTGGGCCGGTTGGCCGTACTTCAAAGCCGGCAGGCGCAGGCGGTGCTCGATTTCTTCGGCCGCATCCTGGCGGTCCTGGGCGAAACGATTTCCCGGCCGCGCGCGTTCCGGCCATCGTCGCTGGTGCGCCATATTTATGAGACGGGCATCACCGCCATTCCGATCGTCGCCCTGATCGCATTTCTGATCAGCGTGATCGTGGCCTATCTCGGAGCGCAGCAGCTGTCGCGGTTCGGCGCCGACATATTCGTGGTGGATTTGGTGACCATTTCGGTGTTGCGCGAAATGGGCGTGCTGTTGACGGCCATCATCGTCGCCGGCCGCTCGGGCAGCGCCTTCGCAGCCGAGATCGGCACGATGCGGCTCAACGAGGAAACCGACGCGCTGCGCGCCATGGGGATGAATCCGATCGAAATGCTGGTGGTCCCCCGGGTGCTCGCGCTGGTCATTGCGCTGCCCCTGTTGACGGTGATCGCGGACGCCATGGGCTTGGCGGGCGGCGGCCTTCTATCGCTGCTCAATTTGCACATCCCGCCGGTGCAATTCACCTATCGGCTGCGGGAGGCGCTGGCGCCGACGACTTTTTGGGCGGGGCTGATCAAGGCGCCGGTATTCGCCATACTGATCGCCACCGTCGGCACCTATCGCGGCATGCAAGTACGGGAATCAGCCCGCGAACTCGGCCGTCTGACGACGGTGGCGGTGGTGCAAGCCATTTTCCTCGTCATCTTTGCCGATGCCTTGTTCGCCATCTTTTTCGTGCAAATCGACTTCTGATGCCGGAACCCGACGCACCTGCCGTGATTCAGGTCCGCGGCCTCATCAGCCGATTCGGCGCGCAGACCGTCCACGATGGACTCGACATGGAGGTGCAGACCAACGAAATCTTCGGCGTCGTCGGCGGCTCTGGAGCCGGCAAGACGGTGCTGATGCGCACGATGTTGGGACTGCGGGCGCCCGACGGCGGCACGGTCGAGATGTATGGGAAGGATGTGCAGCAACTGGCCGCCGCCGACCGCAGCGCATTGGTGCGCAGCTACGGCGTAACCTTTCAAAACGGCGCCTTGATCAGCTCGTTGACAGTGGCCCAGAACATCCAGCTGCCGCTGCGCGAATACGTCCCGGCGTCGGAGGCGACGCTCGACCAATTGGCGGAGTTGAATTTGGCCTTGGTGGGGCTGGCTGCGGACGACGGTCGGAAGTTTCCCGCGCAGTTGTCAGGCGGCATGGTCAAGCGCGCCGCGCTGGCGCGGGCGCTTGCCCTCGAACCAAAACTATTGTTCCTCGACGAGCCGACCGCGGGTTTGGACCCTATATCCGCGGCAGCCTTCGATGAGCTACTGTTGTACCTTCACTCCCAACTACGGCTCACCGTGGTCATGATCACCCACGATTTGGATACCCTGTTCAGAACTTGCAGCCGGGTTGGAGTGATCGTGGACGGGCGCATGATTTCGGGCACCTTGGACGAGCTGCTGCAGAATCAGAACCCGTGGATACGCGAGTATTTTCACGGGCCGCGGGCCAGGAGCGTGTCTGAGCATGGATAGGGACGCAAACTATGTCGCGGTGGGCGCCTTCGTGCTGCTGGTGATCGCGATGGCGGTGTCTTTCGTATTTTGGTACACCGACCAGCGCGACAAACGCAGCTACGACCGCTACGAAATCTACTTCCCGGGCACCGTCAGCGGACTCAGCGCGGGCAGCCAGGTGCGCTACCTCGGGGTCGACGTCGGCAAGGTGGTGCGCATCATGATCGATCCGGAACAGCGCAATCGAGTGCTGGTCATCGCCGACATCGATTCGACGGCACCCATCGACGAGCGCACCCGGGCTTCCCTGAGCCTGCAGGGCGTCACCGGTCTCTTGTTCATCGATTTGAAGCAGGACAGCAAACCCGCGGCGCCGGGGGTGTTGGCAAAAGGCCTCAACTATCCGGTGATCCGCTCTGCGCCTTCGGACTTCGATGTGCTGTTGAGCAACCTGCCGGCATTGACCGCGCACCTGGTTGAGCTCGCGGACCGGTTCAACCAGGTCTTCAGCGATGAGAACGTGAGCTCGTTCAAGGCAACGCTCGAGAATACCCGGCTCGCCAGCGAGCGCCTGCCCGACACCGTGCGCGAAGTGCAAGGATTGATCGCCGACGTTCGGCGCACCATCCAGGAGGTGCAGGGTGCCGCCGCCGACCTTCGGGGAATCGAGGCGCACACGGCTCCCGACATCGAATCCGCCGTGGCGAGCATCAGGCATGTATCCGACAACCTGGCGAAGACCTCGGAGATGTTGGAGCATTTTGTCGCGGACAATGAGCCGGGGGTGTCGCGCTTCACGCATCAAAGCCTGCCGGAGTTCGAACAACTGCTGCGCGAAAGCCGGCAGGCCGCCCGCGATTTTCGCGACCTCTCCCGCAGCCTCAAGCAGAACCCGTCGCAGCTGCTCTACGAACCGAACTACCGCGGCGTCGAGGTGGCGAAATGAACCGCTTGATGATCCTCGGGGCGCTGGCGTTCATGTGCATGACGGCGTGCTCCGGTTCATTCTTCCAAAGCAAGGCCGCGCCGCCCACCATCTATGTCTTGTCGCCGGGCGCGGCAGCCGCCGACTTGGGTGTGGCGGCCGCAATCCCGGCCGATCTCGCGGTGCTCAAACCGAGGCTGCGCACCGGTCTCGAATCGGATCGGATTGCGGTGCTGTATCCCGATCGCCGCTTGGACTATTTCGCGGACGCGCGCTGGAGCGGTGCGCTCGGCGACGTGCTGCAGGACTTCACGGTGCAGGAATTTCGCGCCCACTCGCATTTGCGCACGGTGAACGGCGACCATTCGGTGTTCACGAGCGCCTACTGGCTGGAAATCGAGGTGACGGATTTTCAGGCCGAGTACGCATCCGCCGCGGCGCCGCCCGCGGTGCACGTGCACTTGCTGGCGCGTATCGGCAATGCAGGCGATCGGCGCATTCTCGGCCAATTCGAAGCGGATTCGCGGCAACCGGCCGCGGAAAATCGGTTGGGCGCCATTGTCGATGCCTATGCGCGCGCCGCCGACAGCGCATTTACCGCGATTGCCGGGCGAGCCGAGGAGAGCCTGGCCAAGATTTCAGAAACTCGATAGTCCCGTGGCCTCGGCAAATCGATAGCGCCAATAGTCCGCGGCCGACGCATCGGTCCTGTCCGCCGCCACCTCCGCCCCTGCCCAGGTTTTGGCGAAATAGTCGGCCGCGGCGCGCGCAGTCGCGGCGCGAGCCGGCATGCGCAGTTCCACGGCCGCCTCAAGATTGAGATCATCGAGATTGCGGCGCGTAAAGTTCGCCGAACCCAGGTTGAGCAGGAAATCGCCGCCGTGGCGGACGGTCAGAAGCCTGAGATGCGAGCCGGCGTCGGCGGCGCGCCAACGCACCTGCACCCGCCCCGCGCCGCCCTGCAGCAGTTCGCCGGCGGCGCTCAAGTTCGGCACGGAGTTGCGGGACAGCAGCGCGCGCACCTGCGCGCCGCGTGCCGCCGCATCCAAGACCGCCGCGATGACACGCCGCTCGCTGAGGTCATCCACGGCAAAATCGATCTCGTCGCCGCTGCCCGCGGCCGCTATGGCATCGCGCAGCGCCGCCGCGATGGCGCCCTCGGTGAGGAATCGAACGTCGATCGAACCCACGCCCCCGCCCTCCATCGGTGGACCCGCCGGCAGGCGATCGTCATCCGTGGACCACGCAGCGATCCGCAGCTCACTGGCGATCATCGCGCGGGCCAAGGATCCTCGCAGCAGCACGCCCGCGGCGGCGCCGGTGGGTGCAAGCGCGGCGATCCATCCTCCGGAACCATCGTCGGCGACCACGAGTTGCCGCTGGTCCGACTTGAAGTTTTGCATGCGTGACCACGTCCGCAGCGTGACGCGCCCCGCCGGCTCGTCAAAGGGGTCGCTCCACCAGCCGAACAGAACCCGCCAAACACCCGAATACAGCGGATTCGAGTCGCGCAGCCGGTCCAGTCGAACGCGGGCCAGAATGATGCCGGCCTGCTCCAGCGATTCGAGATACCGCGAGGGAGTGCCGCCGAAAGCCTCGTTGCCGGGATCCGTTACCAACACAATCTTGAGATTGGGCCGCTCGTGTTTCCGGTTCAACAGGTGCTGGGCCAGGTCACGCGGCACAGGCGATCGGTCGAGCACGATCAATTGCTCGGCGTGATCGATCACCGCCAATTCGGCGGCCGGGGATGCGCCGCGCGGCGGCGAGCCGTCAAGAAAATCAACCTCGGATTCCGACAGGCGGGCGAATTGCGAGACGGTGTGGGTGCCCGGCGGCAATGGCTTCGCTGAATTCCAGAAAACCACGGCGAGCCAGACGATCGACAGCACCAAGACCATGAACCTGGTGGCGCGCCCCCATCGCGAAATGCCGGCCATTGCCCTCAGCCCGCTTCGCCGGCCGGCGTTTCTGCAGCCTCGAGCGCAGCGCCCACCTCCATCCAACGGCTCTCCAGCGCGGCCGCGTCGCGGTTCAAATCTGCGTAGCGAGTCTGCAGTTCTTGATTCAAGGGTTGGTTGCAAAGATCCTCTTCGACTTGGGTTCGTTGCGCGGCAATCTGGGCAATGCGCTTCTCGATCTCCGCGATTTCCCGCCGCAGCTGGCTCAAGCGGCGCGCATTCGAGGCGTCCTTAGGCGCGCCTTTCGAGACAGCCCCCTTCGAGGCGCCCTTCTTCGCGCCCTTCGTCGCTGCGCCGTCCGCGTCCGCCGCATCCGCCCTGGTCCGCAACCTCATCCATTGCTGATAGTCGTCCAGATCGCCGTCGAACACCCGCAACTTGCCGTCGGCAACCAGCCAGAGCGAATCCGCGACCGTTTTGATCAAGTGTCGATCGTGGGACACGATCACCAAGCCGCCCTCGAAACTTTGCAGCGCCACGGTGAGAGCGTGCCGCATATCGATGTCGAGGTGATTGGTCGGTTCATCCAACAACAAGAGATTGGGACGCCGCGCCACCAGCAACGCCAGGGTCAGCCGCGCCTTCTCGCCGCCCGAGAATCGCCCAACCGCCTCGAACGCGCGGTCGCCCTCGAAGCCGAATCTGCCCAGGTGGTCGCGCACGCGTTCATCGTCGCCTTGCGCGAAATCCGCTCCGCCGCGATTGCGCAAATGCCAGAAGCCGTGGCAATCGGGTTGTAGCTGCTCCAGCTGCTGCTGCGCAAAGTAGCCGACGCTCAAATCGGCGGCGGGCATGCGTCTCCCCGCGAGCGGCGCCGCTTCGCCCGCCAGCATCCTGGTCAAGGTGGATTTGCCGCAGCCGTTCGGCCCCAGCAGCGCTATTCGATCCTGCGGGCCGATCGAGGCGTTGATGCCGCTCACGATCCGGGTATTCCCATAGCCGCAGGCGGCGTCCTCGATCGTCAACAGCGGGCGCGGCGTCTTGAGGGGCGCGGCAAACTCGAACTCGAACGGGCTGTCGACGTGCGCGGGAACGATGCGCTCCATGCGCTCCAGCATCTTGATCCGGCTTTGAGCCTGCCGCGATTTCGTGGCGCTGGCCCGAAAGCGGTTTACGAACGAGGTGATTTCCGCCACACGCTTCAGTTGCCGCGCCTGCAGGGATTGCTGCTGCGCCAATTCCTCGGCGCGCTTCTGCTCGAATTGCGAGTAGTTGCCCGCATAGGCGTGGATGGCATGATTTTCAATATGCAGCACGCGGTCGATGATGGCATCGAGAAACTCACGGTCGTGCGAAATCATCAGCAGGGTGCCGGAGAATGCGGTGAGCCAATCCTCGAGCCAGACGATGGCGTCCAGATCCAGGTGATTGGTCGGTTCATCCAGCAGCAGCAAATCGGCCCGTGAGCACAGCGCTCGCGCCATCCCCAGGCGCACGCGCCAGCCACCCGAAAATTCTGCGACTTTGCGCAGGTGGTCCGCCGTTTTGAAGCCGAGGCCGTGCATGATCGCCGCGGCCCGCGCCCGCGAGCGGTAGCCGTCAATGCTCTGATAGGCGGCATGGGCTTCGGCCAGTTCCATGGCTGCGTCGCGCGCTTCGGCGTCGGCAATCTCGGCGAGCACTTTGCGCAGTTCCAAATCGCCATCCAGCACGAATTCAATTGCGGCACGCGGGCTGGACTCGATCTCCTGCTCGACGTAACCGATCTTCAATCCGGTAGGGGCTTCGATGTCGCCCCGATCCGGATGCAGTTCGCCGCGAATGGCCGCAAACAGGCTCGACTTGCCGGAGCCGTTGGCGCCGGTGATGCCAACCTTGTTGCCGCGGAAGACGGTGAAATTGACCTGTTCGAAGAGCGGCTCCGGACCGCGCCGCAGGGTGAGATCCCGAGCTGATAACACGAGCTAGGAGCCTGTCTGACTATTCCGCGTGGGCCGCTAGGAGGACAATCGCATCGGCCGTAAAACCGTGGGAACGCACAATGTCGCGTGATGGGCCCCGCCGGCCGCCTGACCCGACAGGATGGCGAGCATCTTGTGCGCTTCCATGGCATCGCCGAACAGGCGTCCCTGCGCGTAGTAGCAACCGTGCTTGCGCAGGAATTCGAGCTGCTCGCTCGCCTCGACGCCCTCGGCAATCACTTCCAGATCGAGGCTTTTGCCCATGTCGATGATGGTGCGTACGATGGCTGCGTCGTTGCTGTCCACCGCGACGTCGCGAACGAACGATTGGTCGATTTTCAACGTGCCGATCGGAAATTGCTGCAAGGCCGACAGCGAGGAATATCCGGTGCCGAAGTCGTCGATGGCGAGATTCAAGCCCATCGCATACAGCTCGTTCAGAAGGCCGATGGTGCGCTTCGGATCCGTCATCAAGGTGGTTTCGGTGACTTCCAGCTCGAAACACGTGGGCGAGACCTCGTGCTTGCGGAACACGCCGCGGCAGCGCGATATGAAGCTGGCTTGCTTGAGTTGACGCAGCGACAGATTGATCGCGATTCGGCCGGGCACGGGCACGGTCTTCTGCCATTCGCGGTAGTCGGAGCAAACGCGGTTCAAGACCCACTCGCCGATGTCCAATATCAGGCTGGTTTCCTCGGCCAGAGGAATGAACTGCGAGGGGGGAATGTCGCCATGCCCGGGCAGCCGCCAGCGCAACAGGGCCTCCGCGCCGACCACCCGGCCATCCCGCAGATCCACCTTGGACTGATACAGGATCACCAGCTCGTCGCGTTCCAGCGCGCGCCGCAGCTTGCTTTTCAGCATCAGGCGTTCGACCGCCGCGGCATTCATTTCGGGCACGTAGAACGCAAAGGTATTGCCGCCGTTCTGCTTCGAGTGATACATCGCCGCGTCGGCATTGCGGATCAAATCGATCACATTCTCCGCGTCGTAGGGGCAGATGGCGACGCCGACGCTGGCGGTGAGATACACCTCCTGCTGGTTCACGTAGAACGTGCGGCTTATTTCGTCGAGCAAGGTGCGGGCAAGGCTGCCGATGGCGGCGCGATTGTCCACGTCCGGCGGCAGGTCGTCGACGAACATGGCGAACTCGTCGCCCGCGAGGCGTCCGATGACCGTGTCCTTGCTCAAGCTGCGCGTCAGGCGCTCGCTCAGGATCTCCAGAGTTCTGTCGCCCGCGGCATGGCCGAAGGTGTCGTTGACCTCCTTGAAGCGGTCCAAATCCAGGTATAGGAGCGCCAGCGAGCGCTGGTTGCGGCGCGCGCGCGCAATGGATTGCTGCAGCAGGTGCTGGAACTGCATGCGATTAGGCATCTTGGTGAGCGTGTCGTAACGCGCCAGATAGCGGATGCGCCGCTCGGCGCGTTTGCGCTCGGTGATATTGCGCGCCACATAGATATTGCCCTGGAACTGCGGATCTTCCGTGGTGATCGCGGAACTGGCCATGGAAACCGGGATGGTCTGGCCGCTGGCGGTGCGCAGGACGGTTTCGCGCGCTTCCGGCGCCGAATTGGTCAGGTCGAAGGCGCCGCGGTGTGCGTCGTCGATGAAGCTGACCAGCGGCTTGTCGAGCAGTTCGGATTCTTGATAGCCCAGCAGCCGCCGCGTCGCCTCGTTGCAGCTTTTGACGATGCCGTCCGGCGTCGTGACCAACACGGCATCGCTCAGACTGTTGAGCACGGTGTTCAGATAATTCTTGGTGATGGTGGTTTCGTTCAACTTCTGCCGCATGCGCTCGAGCGCGAATTGCAGATCGCCGAGCTCATCGTTGCGCACGACCGCGAGGGGCCGGGTGTAGTCGCCCTCGCCGATTCGGTCTGCGCTCTTGACCAGGGCCGAGATGGGCCCCGCGAGCTGACGGGCGATGAACCAGGCGCCCAGCAATCCCAACAGAAGCAGCGGCAGGGTGATGCCGGCCACCAGGCCGCGCATGCGCTTGATCTGCATTCCCTGCTGGCTTTCGAGCTGTTTGCGAATGCTGGCAAGAGTCTCCTGCATTTCGGCGCGGCTCATCCAGATCTGCAGGCTGCCGACACGCTGCACCGGGGCGGACACCAGATTCGAGTGGATGGTGCTTTGGAAAACGAACCAGTCGCCTGTCTGCAGCAGCGTGGGATCGCCGCCGCCGAACAGCACGGCTCCGTGGGCGTCCAATACTTCGACTCTTTCTATGTCGCGTTCGTCGAGCAGGCGCTGGGCGATCGATGCGACAGCGGTTTTGTTGCCCGAAGTCAATGCGGATGCGAGCGAAGTCCCCGTAATCTCCGAGAGGCTGCTCGCGCGAGTCTCCAGGTCGGCTTCCAGTTTCTGCGCCACGGTGGCGTAGGTGAGCTGATTGACGTCGGCGGCGTCGACCCGGTGCTCGTAGTAGGCCAGGCCGCCCAATACCAGCGACAGCACCGCGCCCACCGCCAGCGCGAGCAGCAAGTAATTGGTTTTCAAGCTTCGAGCCATTGACTCCGCCAACCAGCCGTTTGAATTGAGAGCCCCCTTGGGAAGGATACTCGTTCACGCCCAACCCTATAAGGGGCAGGGGTACAATTGGGCGATGGATGCCAGACATGCGAATTGATATCTATTCCGACACCATTTGTCCCTGGTGCTATCTCGGCAAGCGCCGTTTCGACGTGGCGGTGGCCGCGCGGCCGCATTTCGAACCGCGCGTGACCTGGCGGCCGTTCGAGCTGAATCCCGACTTGCCGCCCGACGGGGTCGACCGCGCCGCCTACCTTGCGGCCCGTGTCGGGGACTCAGAGCGCGTGGCCGCGGTGCACGCGGAGCTCAAGCGCCAGGGAGAGGCCAGCGGCATCGATTTTCAATTTGATTTAATACGACGCATGCCGAATACGCGGCGGTCGCATCTGTTGATCGCCCACGCGGCCCGTTCCGGGCTGCAGGCTGCCGTGAAGGAGCGCATCATGCGCGCCTTCTTCGAAGAGGGCTGCGACATCGGGGACACCGAGGAATTGGTGCGGCTCGCCGCCGACGTGGGCCTTTCGGAGCGCGCCGCCCGCTCTGCGCTGATCTTGCGTTCCGGCCAGGACGGCGTCATTGCCGCCGAGCGCCACGCCGCGGTTCTGGGGATCACCGGCGTGCCAACCTACGTATTCGACGGCCAATACACTGTTTCAGGGGCGCAGGATGTGGGAACGCTGGCGCGAATCTTCGACCAGGTGGCCGATTTTGCGGCTTCCCGCGACATCGCCTCGTGAATCTTGCTCGTGAACGAAGCTGAGCTGACGGGTCGGGTCCGGACTCACATCGCCGATCTCGCGGAGCCGCAATGCGCTCTACATGCGCACGTGGTCGCGCCGTTCCTCCGCATGCGCCGCGCGGCCGCGGCCGATGGATTCGAACTCGCGCCCCGCAGCAGTTTTCGCGACTTCTCGCGGCAGCTCGTGATCTGGAACGGGAAATTCAGCGGTGAGAGGCCGATGCTCGACGCGGCGAGCCGGCCCGTCGAGGCGCGCTCTCTCAGCGATTCGGCGCGCATCGACACGATATTGCTGTGGTCCGCGCTGCCGGGTGCCAGCCGCCATCACTGGGGGACGGATGTAGATCTCGTCGATGTGCGCGCGGTCCCGCCGGGGTATCAGGTGCAACTGACGCCGCAGGAATTCGCGCCGGGTGGACCTTTCGCGCGGCTTGCCGAGTGGTTGGAGGCCCATGCGGCGAAATATGGATTTTTCCGCCCTTATCGCGGGGTCAGGTCGGGCGTTGCACCCGAACCCTGGCATTTTAGTTTTGCACCCACCGCCGAGAATGCGCGCCGGAACTTGAGCCCTGCAGTGTTGCATGAGGCCCTCGCCGCGGCGCCGCTACTCGGCAAAGAGCATGTGCTGCCGCGACTCGAAGAGCTGCATGCACGCTTCGTCGCGACGATCGACTGGCCTTAGGACGGGCTCCTAGGCCCAGAGAGACTTGAGGTGAGTCAGCATCAGGCCGCGCACCTGACCCAATTGATTGTCGCCTGAGGTGAACAGCGGCGGATTTCGCCGCAGCAGGAGCCAGCGCTCGGTGCGCAGCACGCGATGCAAGAAGACCAGATTGCGGTCGATGGCCTCGAGGTAGGGATTTTTGCCGTCGAACAAAGGTTCCACATAGCGGTAGGCATGCTCGAATTCACCCTCGAGCCGCTGCACGCGCGTCTCGCGCACGAATTCCGGAGTTTGCCGCAGCAGGTCCAGCCCCGAGCTGTAACGGACCTGCAAGGCGCCGTCGGTGCCCGTCGCGGCGGCGATTCCGCCGAGCACGAATTCTGGATACAGACGGTCGCGGCATTTCTCGAGATAGCAACGATCCGCCATTTGCGCGATCAGATCCGCGGTGCCCAGCAGGTGCCCGAGCTTGCGGTCGCGCGGATCCGCCAACTGGATCTGGTCGAGTTTGATTTCATAGCCGGTGAAATGCACGACGCGCGTCGACACCGGCACCCAATTTTCCATGCCGATGCTCGGCAGGAAGCGCGCCAGGAATCGCGCACTGCGCGTCACGTGGTAGAGGGTGAACTCGGCGCCGTTGCGATGCTGCCGATCGCCGAACTCGCGGATGTAACCCGCATCGTGAAACAACGATGTGACCAGCGCCATCACCGCCCGCTCGGCGCCGAATCGCATGCGGCTCTCGACGCTGCGCTCGTAGCCCACCAGCAGGCGCGCCATCGCCAAAGTCATGTCGAGCGAGTGCTGCCGGTCGTGATAGACGGTGTCGACGCCGTGATACCCCGGCATGCGGCCGGTGAAGAGCTTGTCGAATTCCTCGAACGATACCGCCACCCGGTCGAACGATTCGCCGGGAAAAGCCGAAGCAAACAGCTCACGTACCGCGGCGGTTACGGCCGCCGTGGAACTGACTTGTACTGAATTCGTGACGTCGTAGTCGTTACGGCGTAGGTCATGCATCCGGGGGAGTTTAGGCTTTTGGGGCCCCGGGCGCCACGTGCCTGGTTCTCCTTTGTCGCAACGCTTAGGCTGCGCTCGGCGGATATGTCAAGGGCTGCGCGAATTAAGTCAATAGACCTTGATGCCGCCGAACTTATGCCTGACGCGCCGCGCCAGGGTGGCATATCCCAGCCAAAAACCACCTCCCAGCGCCGCCAGCACGGCGACAGGCCCCATCCAGCGGTGTGCCGCCGCAACCGCCGAAATGGCCGCCATGACGCCTGCCGGCGGCGTCGCGCCCGCCGCGCCGGCCGCCGCGCCCGTCCCCGGACTGGCCGCGTGCGAATCGGACGCACCTGCCGGCGCAGGCACCAGTTCCGCGCGCAGTGCGTCAAGTTCGGCCTGCTTGTCCTTGAGTTCGCTCTTCAACTGCTCGAGCTCGCTGCGGGCGGCCGCCTCGGCCAGTGCCGGCGTCGTCGCGCGGCTGCGGTCCAATTCTTCCTGGAGCTGTTTGACCCTCACCGTGGCTGGCTCTTGGGTGGTGAGATAGGCGGATTTGACCCAGCCGGCGATACCGTCGCTCAGTCGCACCTGGGTGAACTCTCCGTTGACCGCCAAAGTCTCGACGCTGGCTCCCGAATGCAGCGTGGCCAGGCGCTGACCCTGGCTGTTCTGTTCAGCGAACACACCGAGCACGAGCTCATCGCTCACGTACGCAGTCCCGGCTCTCGCCGCCGGCGCCAGCAGCAGGGCCGCCGGCAGCAGGGCCGCCGGCAGCGCCAGCAGCAGGGCCGCCGCAAACGCCGGCACCCTCGCCGCCGCCGTCCCCGAGGACTTCACGCCGCAATTCCGGTTTGCTTGAGCAGCGGCCGCACGTCGGGTTCCCGGCCGCGAAAGCGCACGAAGGCGTCCATCGCGTCCAAACTGCCGCCGCGCGCTAGAATCGATTCGCGGAAGCGGGTCGCCGTCGCGGCGTCGAACACCCCGGCTTCCTCGAAGGCCTCGAATGCGTCGGCGGCCAGCACCTCGGCCCATTTGTAGCTGTAGTAGCCGGCGGCGTAGCCACCGGCAAATATGTGCGCGAAACTCGCGGCCATCCGGTTGAAGGGTGCGGCGGGAACGACGGCCACCCGGCGGCGCACTGCGGCAAGGGTCTCCGCCACCTTTGCGCCCGACGCGGGATCGAAATTCGCGTGCAATTCAAAATCAAAGCTCGCGAGTTCGATTTGCCGCAGCGTGTCGAGCGCCGCATTGAACGTGCGCGTGCCCAGCAGGCGCTGCAGCATGTCGACCGGCAGAGATTCGCCCGTATCCACATGAGCGGATATGAGCGGCAGCACCTCGGGACGCCAGACGAAGTTCTCCATGAATTGGCTGGGCAGCTCCACCGCGTCCCAGGCCACGCCATTGATCCCGGCAATGCTGGGATAGGCCACCCGCGTCAGCATGTGGTGCAATCCATGGCCGAATTCGTGGAACAGGGTGGTCACCTCGTCATGCGTCAACAACGAGGGCGCGGCGCCGACCGGCGCAGTGAAATTGCACACCAGTTGCGCCACCGGCAGCGCCGATCCCGTCGGCAGGGATTTGGCGATGACGCATTCATCCATCCATGCGCCGCTGCGCTTCTCGGTGCGCGAGTAGGGATCGAGGAAGAATCCCGCGACGACTCGTTGGTCCTGATCGAGAAGCTCGTAGTAACGCACACTGGGGTGCCAGACTCCGACCCCCGGCCGTTCGCGCACCGCAATGCCGTACAGGCGCCGAACGAGAATGAACAGCCCGGACAGCACCTTGGGCAGCGGGAAATAGGGCCGCAGAGCCTCCTGCGAAACCTTGAAGCGGCTTTCCTGCAGTCTCTCGCCGTAGAACGCCATGTCCCAGGCGTTGAGCTGGCGGCCCGCGAATTCTTCGAGATCCGAGAACTCCTGGCGGGCCGCGGGCAGGCAGCGGCGCGCCAGGTCATCCAGGAAGCCGAGCACCTGCTTGCTGGTCTTGGCCATGCGCGTGGCCAGGGCGTAATCGGCAAAGTTCTTGAATCCCACCAGACGGGCCAATTCATGACGCAGCGGCAGCATTTCGGCAATGATGGGATTGTTGTCGAACCGCCCGGCGCTCGGGCCGAGCTCGGATGCCCTCGTCACCCAGGCTTCGTAAATATCGCGGCGCAGCTGCGTATTCTCGGCGCTCGCCATGATCGTCATGTACGTAGGTTGATCGAGTTTGAACAGCCAACCCGGTTGATTCGCCTCGCGCGCATCGGCGGCCGCTCGATCGATGGCGTTCGGGGGCAGGCCTGCGAGTTCGGTGCTGTCGGTGACGCTGCGCGTATAGGCACGCCCGGCGTCGAGCACATTCTCGGAAAACTTGGTGGCCAATTGTGCAAGGCGCTGGGCGACTTCGCAGTAGCGGGTCTTTTCGTCGGGCTGCAAATCGACTCCGGCCAGCCGAAAGTCGCGCAGTGCGTTGTCCACCACCTTGCGCTGCGACGGTTCGAGCGCGGCGCCCTCGTGCTGCAGCACGTATGAATATCCAGCCTGCAAGGCGGTGTTCTGTCCCAGCTCCGAGGAATACGCGGTGAGCAACGGCACGCATTCGTTGTACGCCTCGCGCATCTGCGCTGAGTTCGCCACCGCGTTCAAGTGGCCTATCGGGCTCCACACCCGGCTCAACCGGTAACTCAGCTCCTCGACGGGCGCGACCAGAGAGGCAAACGTCGGATGCGCTTGCGCCGTCAATTCCGCGAGCCGCGCACGATTCTCGGCCAGCACTTTCTCAAGCGCGGGACGCGCATGGCTCGCTTCGATGCGGCCGAATGCGGGCAGCGATTCCAATTCCAGCAGTGGATTGTTCACATTGCGGATTCTATCAGACGTGCAGCAGCATCCAGGCGAGGGCGGCGGAGCTGCCCACGAATCCGCCGATGCCGGCGAGCGCGCGCCGCCTGAATTTCCGCGCCAGCGTTTCACCGTCGGATGCGGCCAGCAGGAAGGCGCGTCCATCCGTGGGTTTGGCCAGAACGTTCAGGGAGGGGGGCCGCGTGTCGGCCGCGCGTCCGTCAAGAACCTGCCGACGGGCGGCTGCGCGGGCTTGGTCCCACTCGGCGACGCTCAACGCTCCATCGTGGTTGCTGTCGAAGCGTGCGAGCAGCGCCGCGGAATCCTGTTTCCAGGCATGCAGCAGCTCCGTTATCGCGGCCTCCGGGCTTTCGACGCTGACGCCCCCGAGGCTGCGGAAAGCGCCGATCGCGTACAGTTCCTCGTTGGCCTGCAGGCGATATTCCGTGTAGCGGTATTCGTCGGTCACGATATTGTCGACCAGCCAGGAAAAGACGCCGGTGCCCTTGGGTATGTGCACCTCCGGCCAATCCGTCGGTCCGTACCAAACGTCGGTGGCCCCGGGAAATACCTCGGCGCCGCGGGGATCGATCAGGCATTGACCGGTGCCGTCATCCAGCAGGAAGGGCACCGCGCTGGTATCGCTTTGAATGGTCGACCACGAGCGCGACCGACCGGTGGAGCGCCGCTGCTCGACCTTATAGCGCCACCAGGTGCAAGGCAGTCCGGTCATCGGTGCCTTGTTGGGGGAATTCGGCGGCGGCAGGCCGCGCCCGCTGAGTTCCACATAGCCCTGCGCGGCGGAGCGCACCCGCGTTGTGGGCGTGTCCTCGACGGTGCGATTCTTCGCCCACGCCTTGAAGGCGTACCAAAACGAATACACGGCCGCCGCCGCGAGAGCGGCGAGCAGAAGCCAAAATTTGAATCGATTGCCGGACATGTCCGGATGGTTCGTCCAGTGCCGGACACTTAGGTGCCGAACAGCGCGCCCACGTTCACGTCGTGTTTTTCTTCC
Organism: uncultured Gammaproteobacteria bacterium; assembly: GCA_963811115.1. GTDB lineage: Bacteria > Pseudomonadota > Gammaproteobacteria > Steroidobacterales > Steroidobacteraceae > Bog-1198. Next base: position 53,400 of record CAWEQB010000009.1, on the reverse strand, counting down.
TCGGCGAATTCCAGCAGCTGCGCCGGGAGGAAGCCGAACCTCTGCGCGATCATCACATCCGGAAACACCTTCACCCGGATGTTATTCAGATTCACCTGGTCGTTGTACAGCTCGCGGCGGTCGGCGATGGATTCTTCGAGCGCGATGATCCTGCCCTGCAGCTGCTTGAAGGTCTCGTCGCTCTTCAATTGCGGATAGTTCTCGGCGACTGCGAATAACCGCCCGACGCCCGCCCGCAGTTGCTGCTCCGCCGCGCCGACGGCGGCGACGTTGCCCGAGGTGCTGGCCTGGCTGACCGAGGCCCGGGCCCGCATGACCTTCTCGAGCGTTTCTTGCTCGAATTGCATGTAGCGTTTGCAGGTATCCACCAGTTTCGGCAGTTCGTCGTGGCGCTGCTTCAGTAGCACGTCGATATTCGCCCACGCGACCTTGATGTTCTCGCGCAGCCCTACGAGTCCGTTGTAAATACCGACGAGATAAACGGTCAAGGCAAGGCCCAAGGCTAGGATCACGACGAGTCCGATCAACGGAGCACCCCATGCGCGAGTTATGGACCCGCCCAGTATATCATTGGGTTTTTCACGTCATTGAGCATGGAGTTCACAGTGTCGGATCAAGCCTTCGATCTCATCAGCGTCGGCGGTGGCAGCGGCGGGCTCGCCTGCGCGCAGCGTGCGGCCGAATACGGCGCCAGGGCGGCCGTGATCGAACCGGGCCGCTTGGGAGGCACCTGCGTGAATGTCGGCTGCGTCCCGAAGAAGATCATGTGGAACGCGGTAAGCGTCGCCCTGAGTCTGGCCGACGCCAATGACTACGGTTTCCACGTCACGGTGGGCGACAACGATTGGCAGGCTCTCAAGCGCAAGCGCGACGCCTACGTGCTGCGCCTGAACGGCATCTATGAGCGCAATCTCGCCGCCAAGGGCGTGGCCTATGTACGCGGCGCCGGGCGTTTTCTCGACAAGAACACCGTGGAGGTGAACGGTGAGCGCCTGACGGCGCGCCACATCGTGATCGCAACCGGCGGCACGCCGACCCTGCCGAAATTGCCGGGCGTTGAATTTGGAATCACATCGGACGGTTTCTTCGAGCTCGAGCAGCGGCCGAAGCGGGTCGCCATCGTCGGCAGCGGCTACGTCGCCTGCGAACTGGCCGGAGCTTTCCACGAATTGGGCGCGCAGGTGGAGCTGTTCATTCGCAAGGATCATCTGCTGACGAGCTTCGATGTGATGCTGGGAAAATCGCTGATGCGCGAAATGCGCGAGCAGGGCATCACCGTTCACCACCACGTCGTGCCCGCATCGGTGCGCATGGACGCGGGCCTGCGCACGCTGACGGCGGCAGACGGCCGGGAATTTCCGGGTTTCGATAGTTTGTTGTGGGCGGTGGGGCGCTCCGCCAACGTGGCCGGCCTCGACCTGAACAAGGCGGGCATCGCGATCGATGACTGCAACTACGTGGTCACCGACGGCCTGCAGAACACCCCGGTGGCCGGCGTCTACGCCATCGGCGATGTGACGGGCCGTGCCGCCCTCACGCCCGTGGCGATCGCCGCCGGCCGGCGCTTGAGCGATCGCCTGTTCGGCGGCAAGACCGATCGCCGATTGGAATACAGCATGATTCCGACCGTGGTGTTCACCCACCCGCCGATCGGCACCGTGGGCGCGAGCGAAGCCGAGGCGCGCGCCCAACACGGCGACGCCGTGAGGGTCTACATCGCCGATTTCACGCCCATGTACCATGCCATGACCACGCGCAAAACCCACACCGACATGAAATTGGTTTGCGTCGGGCCGGAACAGCGCATCGTCGGCTGCCATATCATCGGCACCGGCGCCGATGAAATGCTGCAGGGCTTTGCCGTGGCGATTCGCATGGGCGCCACCAAGAGCGACTTCGACGACACCGTGGCGATTCACCCGACCAGCGCCGAAGAGCTGGTCACCATGCGCTAGGCCCCCGGGCAGAATTGCCGGCCGGCCGGCCGGCTCCTAATTGTGCTGCGCGAGGGCTTGCAGCACCGGCTGGGTATCAGGCCGAATGCCGCGCCAGAGCAGGAACGATTCCGCCGCTTGTTCGACCAGCATGCCCCATCCCTTGGTCGTGCGCGCGGCATGCAGTGATTTCGCCCACAAAGTGAACGGCGTATGGCCGCGGCCGTAGGCCATGTCGTAGCAGATCGTCGCTTCGCTGACGAGCCCCGCGGGCATCGCCGGCATTTCGCCTTGCAGGCTCGCCGACGTCGCATTGATGACGAGATCGTAGGGCGGACCCGTGAGATCGGCGAAACCACATCCCGCAATCGGACCCATGTCGGCGAACTCGGCTGCCAATTTGCGCGCCCGCTCGGGCGTTCGATTGGCGATCATCACCTCGGACAATTCGCGCTCCAACAGCGGACCGAGCACGCCGCGCACGGCGCCGCCCGCGCCCAGAATCAAAAGCCTCTTGCCGGCCAGGTCGATTTCCAGGTTGCGTTCGAGGTCGGCCGTGAGGCCGAGGCCGTCGGTGTTGTCGCCGAGGAGGGAGGTATCCTCAAAAAAGGCGATGGTGTTCACCGCCTGCGCGCGCTCGGCACGAGGCGTCAGTTCGTTGACCAGCTCTGCCGCCGCCTGTTTATGGGGCAGCGTGACATTCAGGCCACGCACGCCGCCGGTGAACAAGCGCAGGGCTTCGCGCCGAAAATTCTCCGGAGAGATGTCGAACAGCCGGTAAACCAGGTTCTGGGCCGTTGCTTTGGCAAACATGCCGTGGATGAACGGCGACCAACTGTGAGCAACGGGGTGGCCCACGACCCCGTATTGATCCGGCGTGTCGGGTCCCTGCGTCGGGTTCACTCGGCAAGCCACTCCGCCGCGCGCTTGGCGAAATAAGTCAAAATGCCATCGGCCCCTGCGCGCTTCATGGATACCAGGGCCTCCAAAGCCACCGCCTTCTCTTCCACCCAGCCATTCCCGGCTGCAGCCATGATCATCGCGTACTCGCCGCTCACCTGGTACACGAAGGTGGGCATTCCGAAGCGATCTTTGACGCGCCGCACAATATCCAGATAGGGCAGGCCCGGTTTGATCATGACCATGTCGGCCCCCTCGCTGATATCGAGGGCGACCTCCCGAAGGGCCTCGTCGGAATTGCCGGGGTCCATCTGGTAGGTGTGCTTGGAACCGCTGCCCAGCTGCCCCGCGGATCCGACAGCCTCGCGAAACGGACCGTAGAAGCTGGAAGCGTACTTGGCCGCATAGGCCAGGATCCGGGTATTGACCAGGCCCGCGGTCTCGAATGCATCCCGAATGGCCGCGATTCGCCCGTCCATCATGTCCGAAGGTGCAACCACGTCGGCTCCGGCATCGGCGTGGGAGCGTGCCTGACGCACCAGGGTTTCCACCGTCAAATCATTCACCACGTAACCCTTCTCATCGATCAGGCCGTCCTGGCCATGGGTGGTGAAGGGATCCAGGGCCACGTCGGTGATGACGCCGAGGCCCGGAAACTCCTTCTTCACCGCGCGCACCGCCGCCTGCGCAATGCCATTGGGATTCCACGACTCGCGCGCATCCAGCGTCTTTTTCTCTTTGGGGGTCACCGGAAACAGCGCGATGGCGGGAATCTTGAGCCGGACCAAGGTTTCACATTCGCGAAGGCATTCATCGATGGACAAACGCTCGATTCCCGGCATCGAGATCACGGGTTGGCGTTCGCCGCGGCCTTCGACCACGAAAATCGGGTAGATCAATGCGTCCACGCTCAAGTGCGTTTCGCGCATCAGGCGGCGGGAAAACTCGTCGCGTCGCATGCGCCGCATGCGGGTATTCGGAAATGAATTGGCGGCAATTCCGGTCATCTTGACTGTGACTCCTAACTTCAGCTTCCGCACTGCTAATTCCGCATACCTGCCCCCGATTCCTGCCTGCGGCGGTCGGCGCCATCGGCATAACGCGGTAATATCGCGGGGAAGATATCTTCAGCCGGGTGCTGATTTAACCATGAACGATCAGGTTGGCGGAAATCAGAAGCAGGCTCGCTTCCAGAGATTGTGCCAATCCCTGCGTCCGGATTTGCTGCGTTTCGCCTTCTGGTTATCGCGCGACCGGGCGTTGGCCGAAGACGTGGTCCAGGAGACCATGCTGCGTGCGTGGAAGGCACAGGACTCGCTGCTGGACGAAGCTGCGGCCAAGCCCTGGTTTTTGACCATCATCCGCCGCGAATATGCACGCAGCTTTGAACGCAAGCGATTCGTGACTGTGGACGTCGATGAATTGGTTGCCCGCGAAGAGCCGATGCTGGCTGCCGCCGGGGAGCAGGATCTCGCCGAAATGCGCGCCGCCATGTTCAAGCTACCGGACGAGTACCGGGAGCCGCTCGTGCTGCAGGTGTTGATGGGGCTCTCCACCGCCGAAATAGCGCGCGAACTCGATCTGTCGGCGGCCGCGGTGCTGACGCGCCTGTTCCGCGCGCGCAAGCAACTGCGCGTGCTGTGCGGCGAGGATACGAGCCTGGATCCGCAAGAATGATGGACTGCACCACTTACCGACGGTCGATGATGGCCGATCCGAGCGACCCGGATCGAGAGCTGCGCGAACACCGCGACGGTTGTCATGAATGCACGGAATTCACCGACAAGTTGCTGAGTTTCGAGGCGCGGCTCGAGCGCGCACTGCGCGTGACCCTGCCGGCCGAACAGCCGGCCGTGCCGCTGCGCGCCAAGCGGGTATCGCGGGTGATGGGCTACCGCAAAGGAACGCTCGCCATGGCAGCCAGTGTGCTGTTGGCCGTCGTGGTGGCGGGTGTCTTATGGGTGGCAGCGCCCGGTTCCAGCCTTGCCGCCGACGTCGTCACCCACATGGGCGGAGAACCGGGGTCGTGGCGGCAGACCGATGTCGCCGTGGACAACGCCGAGCTGCAAAGCGTGCTGCGTGACTCCCACGTAAAATTGGCCGCCGGAGCCGCTCTTGTCAGTTATGCCAGCAGCTGTGCATTTCGCGGACACCATGTTCCGCATCTGGTGATTCAAACCGAATCAGGACCGGTCACGGTCATGGTGCTGGTCCATGAAGGCCTGCAGAAGCCGGTGCGCTTCGACGAGCAGGGCTATCGGGGGATCATCGTGCCGGTCGCGGGCCATGGCAGTCTGGCCGTGCTGACGCGCGGTCCCACCACGGATCTCAAGAGCGTAGAGCTGATCGCTGCCCAGGTGCTGGATTCGATCGCCTGGACCTCTTGAGTCAGATACCGACCTCGCCGAGCAAATCCACCAGCCGTCGCGCGCTTGCCGCCAAGGTCGGGTGATCGGCCTCGAATTGGATCGCAATTCTCTCCAGACGGTCCGGCAGCGACCCATGCACCGCGGCCGTGGCGGCGGGCTTGTCGATCAAACGGTTGATGTCCTGCATCATTTCGCTCAAGTGTTCCCTGGACTTGGGGTCCGATCGAAGCGCATCGGTCATCTCCGAATGCAGCTTGGCCAAGAGGTCGCGTAAGGAATCTTTGTCCATGGTGAGTCCTGAAGGTTGGAGCCCTATTGTGCCATTCGCTCGGGAGTCAGCCGCGCTATCTCCACGTAGCCGGATCCGGGTTCGGCGATCCCCTTGTGAACCGCCGCATAGGCGTCGTTCAGGTAATCGTCGGCCCCGTACGGCGGATTGACGATCATCAGGCCGCTGCCTGCGAGTCCGACGCCGGCATCATCGGGATGAATGGCAAGGTCGGCAAACAGCATTTTCGGGATCTGCAGCGCCTCGAAGCGTGCATGCACCATGCTGCGCTGTACGGCGCTGCGGATGGGGTACCACATCAGAAAGACACCGCTTGGCCAGCGGCGATACGCATCCTTGAATGCCTGCAGCATCAACTTCAATTCGTCCAGACTTTCATAGGGAGGATCGATCAGCACCAATCCGCGGCGCTCTTCCGGGGGCAGAAAGGCCTTGAGGGCGGCGTAACCGTCGCCGATTTCGATTCGCGTCCGGCCGGGGGACTCGACCTCGCGCTCGGCGGCCCGCGCCTCCGCCGGCATCAACTCCACGAATAGCGCGCGGTCCTGCGGGCGCAGGCCGCCGGCGATCAGCGCGGGCGAACCGGGATAGCGCGCCAGGCGTTTGCCGCGGCGCGCGCGAAGGGCCGCGAAGTAGCCGGACAGCGACGCCTCTCCCAAGCTGGTTTCGATCAATCGTTGAATGCCCCGCCCGGCCTCGCCGGACTTGTGCGCCTCGGGGGCCTGCAGGTCGTAGAAGCCGCGGCCGGCATGGCTGTCCAGTACGAAGATGCCCGAGTCCTTGCGCTGCAATGCACCGAGGCAATACAGCAAAGCGACGTGCTTCGCCACGTCCGCAAAATTCCCCGCATGATAAATGTGCTTGTAGTTCATCGCGCCGCGCATTGTGCCAGCGTTCCGCCGACACTACCGGATCTATTTCAGGCGGAAAACGTGCTCCGCATTCGTCTGCATCAGCATCTTCTTGTGTTCGGCGCTGAGGTCGAAGGCGTCGTAGGCGGCGACTTCGTCGGCGGACTGCTGGTAGGGATAGTCCATCGCGTAGATCACCCGATCGGGGCCCAAGACCTCGATGCAGAACTTCACCGAGGGCTCCCATCCCTGGCCGCTGGTCGTGATCCAGATGTTCTTCTTGAAATAATGAGAAATCTTGTGCCGCAGCGTGACTGCGGGAGCGCCGCCGCGCAGACCCGGCCTGCCGTCCGCATTGCTCTGCATCCAATCGAAGCGATAGAGGAGCAGCGGCATGCCTTCGCCCATGTGGCCGATGACGACGCGCAGATTCGGAAATCGATCGAATGCACCCGACATGATGAGTCCCATGACATGCATCCAGACCTCGTGGCTAAATCCGGCCAGGGCGCCGCCGAACCCCCGAAATTCATAGGGCTGAGACCACTCCCTGGGTGGGATGGTCGGGTGAATGTAGAGCGCGGCGTCGTTCGCCTCCAGCGCCTCGAGTATTGGCCAATTGGCCTCCTCATCGAGATAGTGGCCGCGGAAATGCGAATTGATGACCGCGCCGTTCATCCCCAAGGATTTCATTCCGCGCTCTATCTCCGCGACCGAACCCCGGACGTCCTGCGGCGCAAACACCGTGAGGCCCGCAATTCGATCCGGATATCGCCGGCATGCAGCCGCGAGGCGATCGTTCGCCAGCCGCGCAAGCGCCGTGCCCTCAGCCGGCTCGAGTACCTGCACGCCGGGCGCCGTCAACAACAACAACTGCTTGTCGATGCCCAGTTCATCCATCCGTGCAATGCGCTGCGGGCCGATGTCCATGAGCTGCTGCTGCAGCCTCTGCAATTTTGCAAACATTCCCGCCATGCGCAGCGAGGGGTCGTCGGGAGCGCCCGGGCTTTCCAGCAGGCGGATCTGCGCCTCGAGAACTTCGGGGATGTTCCACGCCTCTTCGGTCGCGATTCTGAGGTAAGGCGGGTGACGGTCGATTTCCCGTCTCTGCGGCGCGAGGCCGGGAAGGTCGCGATCCGCGTTGCTTGCGTCTGCGTCGGCCATGGTTTCAAGCCGCGCGCAGCGCCTCCGCCACGGGCAGCCGCGCGGCTCGAAGGGCGGGAAAGAAGCCGCCGAGAACTCCGATGAGGCAGGCCCAGACGATGCCGGTGATGATCAGCGCACGCGTGACCGTGAGCTGAAACACGACCTGCGCGAAGGCGCCGCCCAGCGTGCTGACGCTGTGCCCATTGAAGAACAGCCAGGCCAGCGAAGCGCCGATGATGCCCCCCAGCAAGGACAGCAGCAGCGCCTCGATCATGACCGAGAGCAGCACCGGCAACGCCCCGAAACCAATCGCCCGCAAAGTGGCGATTTCCAGCCCTCGCGCCGCAACCGCCGAATACATGCTGTTGAGCGCGCCGAACATGGCGCCGATGGCCATGATGATCGCCACCGTATTGCCGACGACATTGATGACCCGGGTCAGGTTCTTGGATTGCGCGGCGTAGTATTCGGGTTCGCGCTGCACGTCCACCTTCAGCTGCGGATCGGTGGTGAGGGCATCCTTGAAGCGGCTGAATTCGCCCGCGCCGGTGAGCAGCGCGATCGCCGAGCTGTAGCCGGGGCGCTCGATCGACGATCCCACGGTGTCGACGTCGGCCAGCAACTCGGATTCGTGGACGTCGCCATTGCTCGAGAATATTCCTGTGACCGTCCACTCGGCGTTGCGCAAATGCAGCACGCCGCCGACGTTGAGCCCGCGAAATTGTTTGGCGGCGCCGACTCCCGCAATCAATTCACGAACCGCCGGGCGGAACATGCGGCCGGCGATGATCTTGAGTTCCGGCCGCACTTCGGCGAGCTTCAATCCGACACCCCGCAAGGTGACGTTGGCATCGGTCCCCGTGTCCATTTTGGGTACGTTCACCACCGTGACCAGTTCATTCGACAGCAGGGCCTTGCCGTTCGCGTCCTTCGCGATACCGGGCGCATTGCTGATGGTGTCCACATCCGAACGCGTCAGATTGCTGCTGAGCTCGGCGTTCGAACCGCCGCGCAAGATGATTGCCCGATCGGCGCGGCCGCTGTCCGCCAGTGTGTGCCGGAACCCGGCGCCCATCGCCAGCACCGAAACCAAGACCCCCACCACACCCGCGATGCCGATGACGATGACGCTCGAGGCGCCGATGCGCTGCGGCAGGGTTTGCAGGCTCATCCCGATGACGGCCGTCAATTGTTTGAACATTGAAAGCTCCTAAAGCACGCTCAGCGCTTGTCGGCCAGCGCATCGACGATGTTCAGCCGCATCGCGCGCAGCGCGGGCGCCGCTCCCACGATCAGCGCCAGCACCACTGCCACCCCGATTCCGGGAATCAGGGCCGACGGCTTGAGCTCCACGCCCTGCAAAGCGATCTTGATGATGGGCAGCATGGCATAGCTCAAGGCAAGCCCGATGAGGGCGGCGATCACACACAGCAGCAGGGACTCCGCGAGGACCAGCCGCAGCACCTTGCCGTCGCCGAAGCCGACGGTTTTCAGCACGGCAAGTTCGGGAATGCGCTCGCGCACCGATTGCATCATGGTGTTGCCGGTCAGGAACAATAGGGTGAAAAACACGGCGCCCAGAATCGCACGCAGCACGAAGCCGATGTCGCCGAACTGCTTGATGAAGGCCATCGCGAAGTCGTTCGCGGGTTGCGTTTTGGTTTCATTGGGAGAATTGGCGAACAATGCGTCGATCCGGCTCGAGATCGCCGCGGACTGCGACGCATCGTCGACGCGCTCCTCGAACCAGCCCACCGATCCCTTGCCGAAGCTGCGGCCTTCGTCGAACAGTTCGTAATGGAACAACAGGGTCGTGGCCTGCGCGCCGGCTTGAGTCGGATCCTTGGCCGAAAAGCTGCCGACGATGTCGAAGGTCCAATCGAGCGAGCCGTCGTCTTTTTTCGTCCAGATGGTGGAATGCAGCGGTATCTTGTCGCCGATCTTCCAGCCAAATTTTTCCAGGAGCGCCGAATTCACCAGTGCACCGGTGCGGGTGTTGCGGTAAGCCTGCATCTCTGCGTCGCTCACCACGAATTCGCCCTGGTGCAGCTTGAAATAGCTGTCGGTGTCCACGGGCAGCGCGAACACGAAGTTCTTCGGTTCCTGATAATAGCCGCCAAACCAGGAGATCCACGTGGTCTCGGCCACGCCCGGCACGGAACGGATTTGCTGCGCATCGGCGAACGGCAGCGACAGGGTGATCGAATACTTGTTGGTCGTGACCAGCTTGTCGGCGCCGGTTACGCCGCCGCTCGGATGCGAAAAGGCATGGTCGATCGTCTCCAAGACGCCGAACAGCAGGAAGGCGATGACGATGGACAGCAGTGTGAAAATCGTCCGAGTCTTCTTGCGCCAGAGCGTGGCCCAGATGAGCGGAAAATACTTCATGGCGCGTTCCCCTATGCTTGAACCGGGGTTCCTGCCTCCAGCAACGCCCCCTTATCCATGTGCAGTACGCGGCTGGCGAATTCGGCCGCCTTCGGATCATGGGTGACCATGACGATGCTCTTGCCGTGTTCGCGATTCAGCACCTGCAGCAAATTCAGGACGTCATCGGCGGATTTGCGATCCAGATCGCCGGTGGGCTCATCGCACACCAACAGCATGGGATCGGCGACCAATGCGCGCGCTATGGCGACGCGTTGTGCCTGACCGCCCGACAGTTCGTTGGGCTTGTGCTTGGCGCGATCGGCGATGCCCACCAGTGTCAGGGCCGCCATGGTGTTGGTTTTGCGCTGCGAAGCCGACAACTTGGTGAGCAGCAGCGGCAGCTCTACATTGCGCTGCGCGCTCAACATCGGCATCAAATTGTAGAATTGGAACACGAAACCCACATGATCGGCGCGCCAGCGAGCCAGGGCGCCGCTGCCCAGCTTATCGAGGCGCTGACCGGCGACCGTGATTTCCCCGGACGTCGGCGTATCCAGGCCGCCGATTAGATTCAGAAGCGTGGTCTTGCCGGAACCGCTCGGCCCCATCAGGGCGACGAACTCTCCCTTGGGTATCTCCAGGCTGAGTCCCTGCAGGACCTCGATGCTTTGCTTGCCGCGGACGTAGCGCTTGTCGACGTTGTTCAAGCGCACGATGGCTTCGCTCATGATCTTAGCTCCATGGATTGCGGCGGCGGCGGGTTATTTCTCGGCACGAATCTTGGCGCCGTCCTTCAGCCGGGCGAAATCGCCGACCGCGACCTGTTCGCCGGCGGCGAGGCCGGACAGAACCGTGATGCTGTCGCTGCTGCCGGCGCCGAGACGCACCGCGCGCCGCTCGACGGTGGCGCCGTGCACCACGAATACCGTGCCGGTGGCGCCGGAAGCGTTCACGGCATTGCCGGGCAGGGTGACTCCGCCCGCCGCCGTGCTGCCCGGTTCATTTCTGCCTGCTTCATGCGAGGGCTCGGCCAGGAACGACACGCGCACACCCATCTCGGGCAGGATGCGCGTGTCCTTTTGGTCGAGCGCGATGCGCACCGTCACGGTGCCCTTGCTGCGGTCGGCGGTGGGAATCACGGCGATGACATGTGCCGGGATCTGCCAGTCCGGATAGGCATTGAGTTTGGCGCTGGCCTCCTGCCCAGGCTGCACCCGATTGATGAAATTTTCGTTGACGTCGACCTGGATTTCCAGCGAATCCATGTCGACGATGGTGCCGATGCCGGTTCGGGTGAAGCCGCCGCCGGCGGAGACGGGTGAAACCATCTCCCCCGGCTGGGCCGCCTTGACCGTGACGATGCCGGTGAAGGGCGCGCGCACGATGGTGTCGTCAAGATTGCGTTCGGCAACGCTCACGGCGCGTGACACCACGTCGACATTGCTGCGTTGGGTGGCGAGTTGTGCCTGCGTGGCATCCACCAAGGTCTGCGCGTTGTCCACGGCTGCCTGGCTGACGAAGTGTTGTTGCACCAGGGCCTTCTGTCGTTCGTAGTCGCGGCGCGCGTTGGTGAGATTGACCTGCGTTTCGGCGAGACCGGCTTTGGCAAATTCGAGTTGGGCGTTCGCCTGATTCAATGCCGCACGGATATTCGTGTCGTCGAGCTTGGCGATGATCTGGCCGGCTTTGACGTGGTCGCCCTCCTCGATATCGAGCTCCACCATCTTTGCGGTGATCTTGGATGCCACCGTTGCCTGGCGACGCGCCACCACGTAGCCCGAGGCATCCAGAATGGAGCCCGCCGCCGCGGCGCCGTCCCCGGCGATCGCCACCGCCGTGACTACATGCACGGGCACGGCGCCGGGCCGTGTCCACCACCACGCCGCCAGTGCCGCGGCAACCGCGATGGCCCCGGCAACACTCCACCAGATCGCGGCCTTTCCGGTCTGCGCCGGCGCTTCGCTGCGATCGATGCGCAGCTGATTGAGCAGGTCGGATTTGTCATCCATGCGTGGGCTGGTGTGGTGCGGCTTATCCAAAGGGAACGGGCATGTAATCATAAATGATGGGTGGGGCGCCAATGGAGGCCCGCGGGGCGGCACCTTCCGGGGATATAATTGGTCGGCGCGTCCGCGCCCGCTGCAATGAGGGGACTCGATGAGCAAAGTGGTTCGATTTCATGAGCACGGTGGGCCGGAGCAGCTGAGGATCGAAGATCTCGATGTGGGTGACCCGGGCGCCGGGGAGGTTCGACTCCGAGTCGAAGCGATCGGACTCAATCGCGCGGAGGCGATGTTTCGCGCCGGCGTTTATCTGCAGCCGCCGAAGATGCCGTCGCTCATCGGCTACGAAGGCGTCGGTATCGTGGAAGCGCTCGGGGCCGGGGTGCGAGGCTTCTCGCCGGGCGACCGGGTATGCGTCCTGCCGAACTTCCGCCTCGGCGAATATGGGCTGTATGGCGAGAAGGCCATCGTTCCGGCGCGCAGCCTCATCGCGCCGCCGCCGGGCTTGAGCGTCGTCGAAGCCGCCTCGATTTGGATGCAATACTTCACCGCGCTCGCCATTTACGAAGTGGGGCACGCGGCGCCCGGCGACGCCATCCTGATCCGCGCCGCTTCGAGCAGCGTGGGTCTCGCTGCCATTCAGCTTGCCAATTGGGCCGGGGCCGAACCGATTGCCGCCACCCGCACCGGCGCCAAGACGGCGGCGCTCAAGGCGCAGGGCGCGAAACACGTCATTGCCACGCAGGAGTCGAACCTCGTTGCGGAGGTACAGCGCATCACCGCCGGCCGGGGCGCCCGCGTCATATTCGACCCGGTGGGTGGACCTGAGGTCGACACACTGGCCCAGGCGGCCGCGGAGGAAGGGATCATCATCATCTACGGCGGCTTGAGCGGCCAGCCCACCCCGTACCCACACTGGCCGGCGGCGTTGAAAGGGCTGTCGCTGCGCGGCTGGGTCGCCTCCTCGATCTGGAACAAGCCCGAGCGATTCGCCCGCTACCGGGACTTGATCCTCCACGGATTGGCCGAGGGCCATTTGAAGCCGGTCATCGCCAAGACCTTTCCGCTGGCTGAGATCGTGGCAGCTCACCGCTACCTCGAATCGAATCAGCAGCTCGGCAAGATCGTCGTCATTGTGTAGGCGCGCATGAACACATATTTGCGAATCGCGGCATCTGTCCTGATGATCATGATTGTCGGCGCGGCCTCCATGGGGGTCGCCAAAAACAGCGCGGATTTCGTCCGCATCACGCCCGCTGAAATGCACTGGCAGGACGTCCCGGGAGGGCACGGTGCCCAGCAGGCTGTGTTGCTGGGCGATCCGGACAAGCCCGGTCTGTACGTGGTTCGCGCCAAGTTTCCGCCGTACGTCATGGATCATCCGCATTGGCATCCCAATGCTCGCTACGTGACGGTGATCGCGGGAACCTGGTACACAGGCACCGGCGATACCTTCGATCTCGCTCGTGCGGTTCCCTTGAAGCCGGGAAGCGTCATGATGCATCCGGCGAAGGCGTCTCACTGGGACGGCTCGGCTGGAAATGAAACCGTGATCGTGCAGATCATGGGCGAGGGACCGGCCGACTCCACCCTGGTGGATCCTAGGCAGGCCTTCTTTTTCGAAGTCCCGCATTGAGGGCGGCGGCTTCTAGGGTCGGCGGCGCGCCCACCTATTTCTCATCCGCATAGATCTTGACCAGGCGGTACAGAAACTCGCGGCCTTCGAGCAGCGACTTGACGCCGATGTATTCGTTGAGGCCATGGATGTGGCCCAAGTCGGGGCCGACGAACACCGGCTCCACGCCGAAGGTCGGGATGCCGACGCCATTGGTGAACTCGCCGTCGGTGGCGCCGGCCTGCAGGATGGGCAGCACGGGCACGCCGGGCCAGAACTGGGCGGCGAGTTTTTCGATCGGCTCGAGCACGGCGGGAGTCAGCGCCGGCGGCGATGATGTCGGGCCGCGTGTCTCGAGCGCCGTTACTTTGACGACCGGGTCCGCCACCAGCTCCTCGAGCTTGGCCCGCACGCTGTCCGTGCTGACGCCCGGGAAAATACGGCAATTGACGTTTGCGCGGGCGCGCTGCGGCAGGGCGTTGGTGGCATGCCCGGCGTCGAGCATGGTCGCAACGCAGGTGGTGCGCAGCGTCGCATTCCAGCTCGGGTCCTTGGCTGATACCAGCGCCAGCGCGCGCGCATCGCCGGGATCGCGCAGGAACGCGTTCATCGCATTCGCCGTTTCGTTCTCGCCCTTGGCCGCCTGGATCTTCGCCATGCCGGTGAAGTAGGCGCGATTGGCGTCGGTGAACTGCGCCGGAAATTCGTAAGCGCCGACCCGGGTGAGCGCGGCGGCGAGACGATAGATGGCATTGTCCTTCACCGGCCGCGAACTATGTCCCCCGGGGTTCGTCACTTCGAGGCGGTAGTTCTGCGGAAATTTTTCGCCCGCTTCGACGTCGAGGGACACGCGGCGTCCCTCGGCATCGAGTTCCCCGGCCGCCCCCTCGTTGAGCGCAAATGCCGCGTCGATGAGTTCGCGGCGATTCTGCGTGAGCCATTCGGCTCCATTGAACGCGCCCGCCGTTTCCTCGCCGCAGGTGAGCGCCACTTTGAGCGTGCGCCGCGGCTTGTAGTTCTCGGCGCGATAGCGGATCAGCGTATCGACCCAGATGGCCGCCTGAGCCTTGTCGTCGCTTGCGCCGCGCGCGTAGAACGAGCCGTTCTCCTCGACCAGCGTGAACGGGTCGCGCGTCCAGTCCTCGCGCTTGGCCTCCACCACGTCGATGTGGGCGAGCAGCAGGATGGCCTTGCGCGTAGGATCGCGGCCCGGGTAGACGGCGACCAGGCCGCCTTCCTTGGGGTGGTCGGGAGCCGCGTAGAGGTGCAGGTCGCTGTCCGGGAAGCCGGCTGCCTTCAGGCGCGCTGCCATGCGTTCGGCCGCGAGCGTGCAGCTGCCGGCCGACAGGGTGGTATTCGTCTCGACGAGCTCCTTGTAGATCTCGCGGAAGCGCTGCTCGCCGGCGGCAGAATCCTGGGGCGGCGCGGCGAGCGCTGACAATGCGAACATGGCGGCCGCGACGGCGAGGAATTGCTTCATGACGAGCTCCGTGAAAAAGGTACGGAAGTTTAGACGATTACCACTGCGGAGGTGAGTCATGGCGCTGGGCGCCACCCTATACGTCTTCAAGATCGACCTGGCGGATTCGGACCGTGGTGTCTATCAGCCCTTGGAGCTGCGCATCGCGCGCCACCCGTCCGAAACCGAAGAGCACTTGCTGACGCGCATGCTGGCGTACTGCCTCGAATATGCCGAAGGCATCGCTTTCTCCAACGGGCTGTTCGAATCGGATCAACCCACGATCTCGGTGCGCGATCTGACGGGTATTTTGCGCGTGTGGATCGATGTCGGTGCCCCCGAGGCGGCGCGCCTGCATCGGGCGGCCAAACTGGCGCCGCGCGTGGTCGTCTATTGCAACAAGGACGCCGTGCAGCTGGCGTCGCGGCTGCGGCTGGAACGCATCCATCGCATCGAAGCGCTGGAACTCTATGCGGTGGATCGCGACTGGCTGGCGGCCCTCGCTGCGCGCCTCACGCGGCGCATGGAATTCACTCTGACGGTGGCGGAGCGGCATCTGTACCTGTCGCTGGGCGCGGAGACGCTCGCCGGAACCATCCAGCAAATAGCGATCGCAAATCCTTGAAGCGAGTAGCGCGAGACGGTACCGTGCAGCACCAAAACTCACCGAGGACAAGCCATGGCGAATCGAGTGCTGCCGCTGCGCGATCTGACTGCTCCGCTGGAGACGGACGCGCCCTGGCCGGGAACCGCGGTGAGCGGCGACCCCCATACCAAGACCTGGAATCTGCACACCTCCGATGACGGCAAAATTCTCGCCGGCATCTGGGAATCGACGCCGGGTGTGTGGAAGATCGACTACGACGCCTGGGAATACTGCCATCTGCTTGCCGGCCGCTGCACCATTGAGATCGAGGGCAAGCCGCCCGTGACTCTCAAGACCGGCGATGTGTTCATCGTCGAAACCGGCGCGAAGGGAACCTGGACGGTTCACGAGAACCTGCGCAAGTATTACGTGTTTGCGCTCGGGCACTAGCGCTCGGGCACTAGCGCGCCCGGCTCAGTTCCCCTGGGGAATTTCGACCGCGCTGCCGCGGCGCGCGCTCTCGAGGATGGCTTCCAGCGTCAGCATGATGTCGATCGATTCCTCCGGCGACGTGCCCGTCCACTGTGCCGCGCCTTGCCGGACGAGCCGCTCGAAGGATTCCGCTTCGGCGAGAAAGCCGTTGACCGCGGAAGTTTCGACGACGGAGTCGACGGCGTCCCTGCCGGTTCCGATCCGAAGCTGCAGGGCGGCCTCGGACGCCGTGGACGTGTGGTTGAGGTAGGTGGTTTGGATCATGCCGTTGGAGCCGACCAGCAGCGCCTGGCGGTGGAGGCAGGTGCTGAAGCTGCAGTTGATTTGCGCGATCAGGCCGCCGGCGAATTGCAGCGTTGCGGCCAGCGTGCGGTCCACGCCGCCGGACCAGTGGGCGACGGCATGTACACGAGTGGGACGCGATCGCGCGACCATTCGCGAGAGGCTCACCGGATAGGCGCCGACGTCCATGAGCGCGCCGCCTGCCAATTGCGGATTCAGGCGGATATTTTCGCCGTCACCCAGAGTGAATCCAAACGCCGCCTGCATCAGGCGCACCTCGCCGATGACCCCCGCCTGCAGCAGCTCGCGCAGCTTGTGTGTCTGAGGTTGTGCGCGGTAGGGAAATCCCTCCACGAGGTGCACTCCGTGCACCCGCGCCGCGTCGAACATCGCGCGGGCTTCAGCGGCCGTGGCCGACAACGGCTTCTCGCACAGCACATGCTTGCCGGCGCGGGCCGCCGCAATCGACCATTCTGCGTGCAGGCTGTTGGGCAGCGGAATGTATACGGCGTCCGTTTCCCGGTCGGCGAGCAGCGCCTGGTAGGAACCGAAGTGCCGCGCAATGGCGAATTCGCGGGCGAACGCCCCGGCCTTGGCGACGTCGCGACTCGCGATCGCGCTCACCGTGACGCGCCTGGACGCGCTCACGCCCTGGATGAAACTGCGCGCGATGTTCGCCGTGCCGAGAATGCCGATGCGCAGCGGCGGCGTCATCTAGGAGTCTGCCTGAGTATTTCGCCCCAGCTCCGCGAGGTAGTCCCGCGGGCGCAGAAATTCCTCATACAACCGGGCCTCGGGAGAACCCGGATCGGGATGCCAGTCGTAGTCCCATCGAGCCAGGGGCGGCAGGGACATCAGAATCGATTCCGTGCGGCCGCGGGATTGCAAACCGAACAAAGTGCCGCGGTCGTAGACCAGATTGAACTCAACATAGCGCCCGCGCCGGTACAACTGAAATTGGCGTTGCCGCTCGCCGAAAGCCAGATCCTTGCGGCGCTCCAAGATCGGCATGTAGGCGGGAAGGAAGTGATCGCCCACGCCGCGCAGCAAGGCGAACGACGGCTCGAATCCGTCTTGATGAACATCATCGAAAAATAGGCCGCCGATGCCCCGTGTCTCGTTTCGGTGCGGCAGGAAGAAATAACGGTCGCACCATTCCTTGTACCGGCCGTAGACCTCCGCGCCAAACGGCAGACAGGCAGCGCGCGCCGTGCGGTGCCAATGCAATACATCTTCGTCGTAGGGGTAGTACGGCGTGAGATCGAATCCGCCGCCGAACCACCAATGGGCAGGTCCTCGGTCCGGCGAGGCAACGAGAAATCGCACATTGCAATGCGTGGTCGGCGCGTATGGATTTCGCGGATGAAAAACCAGCGACAGGCCCATGGCCTCGAACGGCGCGCCGGAAATCTGCGGGCGCGAGCTCGAGGCGGAAGGCGGCATCTTGTCGCCGAAGACGTGGGAGAACGAGACGCCCGCCCGCTCGAACACGGCACCGTCGGTCAGGACACGGCTGTCGCCGCCGCCGCCCTCCGGTCTCGTCCAGGTATCCCGGCGGAATTTTGCGCCGTCGATCGCCTCCACCGCCGCGGTGATTCGCTCATGCAAGTCGTTCAAGTAGCGCTTGACCGCGGATGCGTCCATGGTGTTCGCAGGCCCTATGCCTTCTTTTTCGCGGAGCTCTTCTTGGCGGCGCGCATTTTACCCTTGCGCTTGGACTTGGTTGCCGCCGCAGGCTTGCCGCTGGATGCCTCGGCCGGTGCCGCAGGGGCCCTTTTGCTGGCTGAGGTCTTGACGGCCTTGGCGGCCAGCGCAGTCGGCGTCCCAGGCACGCCCGCCGGCGCCCGCTTCCTTGCCGCCGCGGCGGTCTTGGTGCCTTTGGCGGCGGCATTCGCAGCGGCGCCATCGCCCGGCTTGGATTTGCCGTTTGGCGCCTTGCGCCCTCGGCCCCATTTTCCGAATGTGCGTACCGGCGCGGCCGCCAGCAGGCTCTGGCATTCTTCCAACGACAGGCTCTTCGGGTCCCGGTCCTTGGGAATCTTCGCATTGCGCGATTTGTCGGTGATATACGGGCCATAACGGCCGTTCAACACCTGAATACCGGCGTCCGGAAAATCGCGGATCAACCGATTGGCATCCGCGATTTCCTTTTCACGGATGACCTCCAGCGCGCGCTCGGGCGTGATCTCATAGGGATCGTCGGTCTTGAGCGATACGTACTTGGCGCCGTATTTCACATAGGGACCGAAGCGCCCAACGTTGGTGGTGATTTCCTCGCCGCCGGCCGTCAGCCCAAGCTTGCGCGGCAGTTTGAACAGCTCCATCGCTTCGGCGTGGGTGATGGCGTCCATTTTCTGACCGGGCCGCAGGCCGGCAAAACGCGGCTTGTCCTCATCGTCCTTGGTGCCGATTTGCACGAACGGGCCGAAGCGGCCCATGCGCACGCTCATCGGCTTGCCGCTCACCGGGTCCTTGCCGAGATCCCGGGCTTGCGCGACTTCCTCGCGGCTCACCGAGGTTTCGGTGTGATTGACCAGATCGATGAAGGGTTTCCAGAACTTGTCGAGCAAAGGCACCCATTCCTGCTCGCCGTTCGCCACGGCGTCGAGGGAATCCTCCATCTTTGCAGTGAAATCATAGTCCACGTAGGTGGTGAAGTACTGCGTCAGGAAGCGGCTGACGATCTTGCCGATGTCCGTCGCGGTGAAGCGCCGGCTCTCGATATCGACGTACTGGCGGTCGCGCAGCGTGGAAATAATGGAGGCATAAGTCGACGGCCGCCCGATGCCGTATTCTTCCAGTGCCTTGACCAGGGACGCCTCCGTGAATCGCGGCGGCGGCTCGGTGAAGTGTTGGGTGGGCACGATCCCGGCCAATTTGACCCGGTCGCCTTCCTGCATCGGCGGCAGCACGTGATCGGAGTCGTCCTGCACCACGTCGTCCATGCCTTCCTGATACACGGAAATGTAGCCGGGCGTCACCAAGGTGGAGCCGTTCGCGCGCAGCACGGTGCGTTTCGGGCCGTCCGCGCCGGCCAGCATGTCGACCGCGACGGTATCGAAGATGGCCGGGGCCATCTGACAGGCCACGGTGCGCTTCCAAATCAGGGAATACAGCCGAAATTGATCGGACTCGAGTTTCGATTCGATGTCGCCGGGCAGGATGTTCGCCGCAGTCGGGCGGATCGCCTCGTGCGCTTCCTGCGCATTCTTCGACTTGGTGCGGAAGATTCGCGGTTCTTCCGCGAGGCCGGCCTGCCCATACAGCTGCACGATGACCTCGCGAATCTGGCCGATGGCCTCCTGCGACAAATTGAGCGAGTCAGTGCGCATGTAGCTGATGAGTCCGACCTGACCCTCGCCGATGTCGACGCCTTCATAGAGCTGCTGCGCGACGCGCATGGTTTTTTGCGCGCTGAATCCCAATTTGCGCGCGGCTTCTTGCTGCAGGGTCGACGTGGTGAACGGCGGCGCAGGATTGCGCTTGCGCTGCTTGCGGTCCACGTTGAGCACCCGGAGCTCGCCTTTCGCGTCGCTCAACAGCGTCCGCTCCACCTCGCGGGCCTGAGACTCGGTTGCAAAGCTGAACTGCTCGACCTTGGCGCCCTGGTATTCCACCAGCTTGCCCGGGAATTTCTGCTCGGTATGTTCCAGCTCGGCGTCGATCGACCAATATTCCCGCGCCACAAAGGCGGCGATTTCGTCCTCGCGCTCGCAGATCATGCGCAGGGCGGGGCTCTGCACGCGGCCCGCGGACAGGCCCGGCCGCACCTTCTTCCAGAGCAGCGGCGAGAGGTTGAATCCCACCAGAAAATCCAACGCCCGACGCGCTTGTTGCGCATTCACGAGATCAACCGACAGTTCGCGCGGGCTCGCCATCGCTTCGCGGACGGCGTTCTTGGTTATTTCGTAGAACACCACGCGCTGTACGTCCTTGCCCTTGAGTGCCCCCTGGGCTTTGAGGAGCTCGTGCAGGTGCCAGGAAATGGCTTCGCCCTCGCGATCGGGGTCGGTGGCGAGGAACAGCGACTTGGCCTTCTTGAGGGCGCGCGATATCGCGTCGACGTGCTTCTGGTTGCGTTCGACGATTTGGTACTTCATCGCGAAGCGGTGGGTGGGGTCCACCGCGCCTTCCTTGGGCACGAGGTCGCGGACGTGGCCATAAGAGGCAAGGACTTCGAAGTCCTTGCCGAGGTATTTCTTGATGGTCTTCGCCTTGGCCGGCGACTCCACGATAACGAGGTTGCTGCTCAAAGTCGTCTAATGCAGGGCGTCAGAGCGCTCTTCGAAGACCAGGTCTTCCATCTGCGCGTAGGCGGATTCTTGTCCCGGTTGGCTGAACAGCACCATCAAGACGACCCATTTCACCTGTTCAATGTCTATTTCGTCGGCTTCAAGCGCCATGAGACGGTCGATGACGAGTTCGCGCTGGGTGCCGGAGAGTATGCGCACGTTTTCCAAGTACATGAGATATCCGCGCACGTCGGTGTCGAGCCGCAGCAATTCCTGGCTGCTGAATACGCGTACGGCGCGTGCCGTCGCTTCGGCGACCTTGCCGAGCTGTTCGCCGGACAGACCGTCCAGCCACTCCAGAGCGCGCTCGATATCCGGTTCCGCGAATCCCGCCTTCTCCAATTCAAGCTTCAATACATGGCGATCCGGCCGCGGCTCGTCGTCGGCGCTCATGTAATTCTCGAACAGATAGATGAGTAGATCGAGAACGTTATCTTTCACCTCCGGCTCCTAACGACTCGGGAGTAACGGCCCCCGGGGGCGGCCTGAACGTGGCCTTCGAGCTCGAGGATCAGCATCATCGAGGACACGGCTTCTGGTTTGAATCCGGTACGAACGACCAGTACATCGAGGTCCGCGGGATCAAAGCCGAGCGCATCTAACAAGATTTTGTGTTCCTTGTCCATGGGCAGTTCTCGTGGGGGCGCGGCACCGAGGCCGGCGCCGGTGCGGGATAACCCGCCGAAGAATGCCGAAAAGTTCAACTGCCTCAATATGTCATGCGGGGTTTCGGTCAGTTTTGCGCCCTGTCGGATCAACTCGTGGCAGCCCCGGCTCAAGGGGCTCTGGATCGAACCGGGAATCGCGAATACTTCGCGGCCGAAGGCCGCCGCCAGCCGCGCCGTGATCAGCGAGCCGCTGCGGCGCGCCGCTTCGACCACCAAAGTGCCGAGGCTCAAGGCTGCAATCAGCGCATTCCGCTGCGGAAAATTCTGCCGTCGCGGGGGAGTTCCGAGCGGGAATCCGCTGACCAGCGCGCCGTGCTGCCGGATTTCGGCCGCCAGGGTGATGTTGCTCTGCGGATATGTGATGTCGACGCCCGAACCGAGTACGGCGATGGTCACTCCTTGTGCCATGAGTGCGCCGCGGTGGGCGGCGCTGTCCACGCCTTCGGCCAACCCACTCAGGATCGCGAGCCCTCGGTTGGCGAGTTGCTCGGAAAACTCGTGGGCGGTATCCCGGCCCTGCGCCGACGGATTGCGGCTCCCGACGATCGCCAATTGCGGGTCGTTCAGCGTGTCGAGGTTGCCGACGACATACAGCGCAAGCGGGTGTCGTTCGCACTTGCGCAGCAGGGCGGGATAGCGCGGATCGGTGAATGGAACAAGAGTGTGGCGAGGATCTTCCAGCCATGCTCGTTCCTTCGCGGTGGGCGTCGCTTGCGCGCCGGCCAGGAACTCGCGCGCCGCGGCGGGCACACCCGCCGCCCGGCGCGCGGCGTCCGAGGCCTTGAGGATGGCTTGGGCGGACCCCAGGATCTCGAGCGTCACCGACAGGGTGAAAGCATCGAGCGCCGGCGCGCGCGTCAGCGACACCCATGCACACGACTCTTCGCCCGGCACCATCGGCCGGATTATCGAGGTTGCGCGATTGCTCCGCCGCTCAGCCTGCGTGCGGCAACGTGCAGATTTGCCGAGGCCCAGAGGCTCCTACGGGTTCTCGACTCGATCGGCGACGCGAATCAGGGACGTGGCCTCCATGATCAATCCGTAGCTCATGTGGTCGAAAGTCTTGAACACCATGAAGGTGCCGCTGCGCTCATCCGGCAGATGCACTTTTTCGGCGCCGACCCGCGACATCGAGAAAAAGCCCTTGTCCGCCGTATCGTGCACCTCCGCACCGGCTTCGTAGACGGCCAGCACATTGCCCGGCGCGAGGCCATCCCGCGCGCCGCGGTTGATGACGACCACCTCGTACTGGCCGATGACACTCACCCCATTGGAGACGGCCATGATGCGTCCGCTGATCTTGTTTTTCGGCGCAGCAGGAATGAAGTCGAGCGGCACATCGACGCCGCCGGCGAACAACTTGTCGCCTGCTTCGGTCTCACGGGCCGATTCGGTCATGATGAGGGTGGTGGGGTCGCCGACGCGGGTAACGTGGCCGGCGCCGGTAAAGATGCCGTCGTAACCCACGATGCGATCGCCGTCGTCGGGATCGCGCAAGGCATCGCCGACGCGCACCACATTGTAATGAGTGCCGACTTCGGCGGGAGTGGAAAATCCGCGCGCATACAGGGTATCGCCGTCGGCCATGACCACGTGCATATCGCGGGTCGCGAGCACGTACGGTGCTCCCTTGATCTGTTCCTGCGCCAGCACCGATGGTTTCGACATGAAAGCCGCGACGGTCTCGTAGGGAATCGTGGTGACTGCGCTCTCCAGCGGCTGGCTGCGCACGCGCGGCAGCACCCGGGCGTCGCCGCCGCGCTGCAGCATGAGCGTCGGCCGCCCGTTGATGTAGACCAGGCGCAGGGTGTCGCCCGGATAGATCAAATGTGGGTTATGGACCTGGGGATTGACCTGCCAGATCTCCGGCCAGAACCAGGGATCGCGCAAAAACACCTTCGCAATGCCCCACAAGGTGTCGCCGCGCTTCACGACGTAGCTGTCCGGGGCATTCGGGTTGATCGCAGGCGCGCCTTGCGCTTCTTCGGTCGCGGGTGCGGCATTGGACGCGCCCGCATCGATCGCCGCTTCCATCGCGGTTCGGTCGTCACCGACCACCGTGCCTTGCACGGCGCTTTCGGACGTGGAAGTGGTCGTGGACGCGGCCATCGGCGCCGCAGCTGCCGTTTTGGGCTGGCCGGAATGACAGCCGGCGACCAGCGCCACCGATAGAGTGAGGGCAAATAATTTAGACCATCGCATTCGTTTCGCTCCCTTGTCCTCTGCTTGATGTCGCTGGCCGACTGATATACTGCCGTCGTGCCGCCAAGACTGGGACGTATCGCCCGTTTCTGCCTTTTGCCGACGCGATGCGCGCCGCCAATGCAGGCATTAAGTTAAGCAGCGCCGGAACTTTAGCAACATTCTTCAGCCAAAAACACGATATTGCTCTCATAACTCCCATGACAAAGCTCGTAATTCTGGAGTATCCCGATCCGCGGCTGCGGAAGAAGGCCGCCACGGTGCCGGTGGTCGATGATGCAGTGCGTCAACTCGCGGACAACATGCTTGAAACCATGTATGCCGCCCATGGCGTGGGGCTCGCGGCCACCCAGGTGGACGTGCACCAGCGGTTGATCGTGCTTGATGTGAGCGAGGAGCGTAATCGGCCTTTGATATTGATCAACCCGCAACTGCTGAATCTGGAAGGCTCTGCTCCCGCCGAAGAGGGATGCCTGTCGTTGCCCGGCATTTACGAAAAGTTGTCACGCGCAACGCACATTCGGGTGCGCGCGTTGGGCCGCGACGGAGAGCCCTTCGAGATGGATGCGGATGGCTTGCTGGCCGTGTGCATCCAGCATGAGATGGATCACCTCGACGGCAAGCTATTCGTCGATTACCTGTCCGAGCTGAAGCGCCAGCTGATTCGCCGGCGGCTGACCAAAGAACGTAGGCAAAGATCCCCGGGCAGCGAACTTCGCGCCTCCGCGCCGGCTCTTTGAGCCTTGAGCACCGGTTTTCGTCCAATGAGGCTGGGTTTCGCCGGCACGCCGGAGTTCGCCGTGCCGGCACTCGACGCGCTCCATCGATCGCAGCAGATTTGCGCCGTGTTCACCCAGCCGGACCGGCCGGCCGGCCGCGGTCAACCCCTGCATGCGAGTGCCGTCAAATCCCGTGCCGCAGACCTCTCGCTGCCCGTGCATCAGCCGGCCAGTTTCAAATCGCCCGAGGCGCTCGAGACTCTGCGCGCCTTGAACCTCGATGCCCTGGTGGTCGTAGCGTACGGCTTGATTCTGCCCAGCGCCGCACTGCAGGCTCCGGCCCGCGGCTGCATCAACATTCATGCCTCATTGCTGCCGCGATGGCGCGGGGCCGCGCCGATTCAACGGGCGCTGCTCGCCGGCGACGCCAAGACCGGCATCACCATCATGCGCATGGAGGAGGCTCTCGACACCGGACCGATATTGGCAGTCCGGGAAATGGACATTAGTGCGCGCGACACGGCGAAATCCCTGCACGATCGGCTTGCGCAACTGGGCGCGGCGCTGATAGTCGAGACAATGGCGACGATCGCAGCAGGCGCCGATCGTGAAGTGCCGCAGCCTTCGGTGGGCGTCACCTATGCGGGAAAGATCGACAAAGCCGAAGCCTCGATCGATTGGCGGCAAGGTGCGCTTGAGATATGGCGTCAGGTGCGCGCCTTCAATCCGTGGCCGGTGGCGCAAACCCGCCTCAACGGCGCGCAGGTGCGCATCTGGGACGCAGAAATTTGCGATTCGCCGGCAGGTGCGCGGCAGGGCGCCTCGGACGGCGTGCCGGGCACGGTCCTCGCCGCCACTCGGAGCGGCATCGACGTTGCGTGCGGTCGCGGCGTGCTGCGAATTCTTCGGCTGCAGCTTGCCGGCCGCAAGCCGCTCGCCGCGCGGGATTTCATTCAAGGACAGCGGCTCGACGGCGAGCGCTTCACGCCGGCATGAGAACCCCGGGCGGCAGCGCGCGTTCTCTCGCGGCACATGCGGTGGCGCGAATCTTGCGCGAGGGCGTGACGCTCGACGCGGCACTGAAGGATGCCCTGGCCGCGGCCGATCCCAAACTCGCACCGTCGGTGCGATCCTTGAGCTACGGCGCCGTGCGCGGCTACTTTCGCCACGAAGCGATCTTGAGGACCTTGCTTTCGACGCCGGTGAGATCCTTGGATTTCTTGGTACGCGCGCTGTTGTCGGTCGCGCTGTACGAGATCGAGGACGCAAGAACCCCGGAGTATGCCGTGGTCGATGCAGCCGTGCAGACCGCCAAGGCCACCGACGCGGTGCGCGCAGCAGGTCTCGTGAATGCCGTACTGCGCCGCTATTTGCGCGAGCGCAAGACCTTGGATGCCGAAATCGCACGCAATCCGGCCACCCGTCATGCATCGCCCGTATGGCTCGCGGATCGCCTGCGCGCCGACTGGCCGGTTCGCTGGACGCAGCTGCTGGCCGCGGGCGATTCGCAGGCGCCGATGTGGTTGCGCGTCAACCCCCAGCATGCGACCGCGGCGGGCTACCTTGAGACGCTGCAGAGGGCCGGAATTGGCGCGCGCGCCGAGGCGCGGGTACCTCAGGCGGTGGCGTTGGACACACCTTGCGATGTGCATGACCTGCCGGGTTTCGCGCAGGGCTTGGTGTCGGTGCAGGATCTGGGGGCGCAATGCGTTGCATTTACTCTCGCGCTCAGCGCCGGTCAGAGGGTCCTCGACGCCTGCGCTGCGCCGGGCGGCAAGACCGCGCTCATGGCGGAACGAGAGCCGCACCTCGCGCAGGTGACCGCGGTCGACATCGATCCGCAGCGGCTCGCCAGGGTCGGTGAGAATCTGCGGCGGGGAGACTTGAGAGCCGAACTCGTCAACGGCGATGCAGGCGAGCCGGCCTCCTGGTGGGACGGCGTTCCGTTCGATCGCATCTTGCTCGATGCCCCGTGCTCGGCGCTCGGGGTGATTCGCCGCCATCCCGACATCCGGCTGCGTAAGTCCCCGTCGGATATCGACAAATTGCCGCAGCTGCAGGGTCGCCTGTTGGCCGCCGTATGGCGCCTGCTGGCCCGCGGCGGGCGCCTGGTCTACGCCACCTGCACCGTGACTCGCAGTGAAAATCGCGATCTTCTCGCCGCATTCTTGCGCGGCACTCCGGACGCCGCCACCGTCCCCGTGGAAAGCTGGACCGGCTGGCCGGGCATCGGCGAAGCAGATGGCTTCGGCTGCCAAATTCTTCCGGGAGAGGCGGGTGCCGACGGCTTCTATTATGCTGCCTTGACCAAACAATGAACGCCTTGCAATCAAGTCCCCCGACTGCCCGCCGGCCCCGACCGCATGCCCTGCACGCGCGGTTCCTTGCCGCCTCGATGGCTGCAGTGGCGACGATCCTGTGGATACGGCCGCTGCACGCCGATGGACTCGAAGGGCGCTTTGAGGTCCGCT
This sequence comes from uncultured Gammaproteobacteria bacterium, assembly GCA_963811115.1. Taxonomy (GTDB): domain Bacteria; phylum Pseudomonadota; class Gammaproteobacteria; order Steroidobacterales; family Steroidobacteraceae; genus Bog-1198. The sequence goes on along the minus strand of CAWEQB010000009.1, from coordinate 26,752 downwards.
CCGCCGACCTGCAGCTCAAGGACGGCGTCTATCACTTGAATGCGCACATGGATCTCCCCATCAGCGATGCCGTCCGGCGCGGGCTGGCCGAGGGCGTGCCCTTGACGGTCGAGCTCGATCTCAACATCGAGCGCGTGCGCCAGCTGCTGCCGAATTCGAAGGTCGCCGACCTGACGCAGCGCTACCATCTGCAGTACAACGCGGTGAGCGCGCGCTACGTCTTGCGCAATGACAATAGCGGCCAGCAAGAGTCGCTGAGTACGGTCGATGCCGCCATTGAACAACTATCGGAGGTGCGCGGCCTGCCGGTTCTCGACAAGGCGTTGATCGCCGCCGACCGGCGCTACGAGGCGAATGTCCGCGCCAAGGTTGACTACGGCTCGGTGCCGTTCAGCCTGCGCGTGGTGATGTTCTGGGTGAACGACTGGCATCGCGAAAGCGATTGGTACACATGGACATTGCAGCCGTGATTCGCAAGTACGGCTCCGCCGTGCTGGGCTCCATCGGGGTGGCGCTATGGCTGGTCGCGTTGTATCTGCTCGCCTCGGCCGCGCAGAATTCCGCCGAGTTCGACCGCTGGCTGCCGTGGATACTGCTGATCAACTTCTCGGGACTGCTGACGCTGGTCCTGTTGCTGGCCGGCAAGCTCACGCGCTTGGTGCAAGATTACCGCAGGCATGTACCGGGATCGCGCCTCAAGGGGCGCACGGTGGCGATTTTCAGCGCTCTGGCGGTCGCGCCGATTCTGGTGGTCTATTATTTTTCGCTGCAATTCATCAATCGAGGCATCGACAGCTGGTTCGAGCTGGAAGTGAGTCAGGGCCTCAAGGACACGAGCGAGCTTTCGCGGGCGGCGCTCGAAGTGCGCGAGCGCGAATTCCTGCAGCACACGCAGCTCGTCGCCCGCACCCTGTCAGCCAGTTCCGATTACGAGCTCATCGGCACGCTCGACCGGGAACGGCGCGAGAGCGCCGCGCTCGAATTCACCATCGTCGGTCCGCAGGCGCAGATGCTCGGTACGAGTTCCGATCGCCCCATGGACACCCTCCCGGTGCCCGCCACCGACGAGATGATGCTGCGGTTAAGGCGCGGCGAGCCCTATGTGAGTCTGGACACGGACTCGGTGGGCGGCTACGTGATTCGCGCGGCGGCGCCGCTCGACGCCAACCGCAGCGGCAAGGAGCGGGTGCTCATCGCCTTGTATCCCGTGCCGCTGCAGTTGAGCCAGCTGGCCGATACGGTGCAGCGGTCCTACACGCAGTATGCGAATCTCGTGCAGTTGCGCAGACCGCTCAAGACAACCTTCGTCCTGATCCTGACCTTCGTGGTGCTGATGTCGCTGATTGCCGCCGTGTACGGCGCCTTTTTCGCCGCCCAGCGCCTGGTCCAGCCCGTGCAGGACCTGATCGCGGGAACCCGCGCCGTGGCGAAGGGCAATTACGACACCAAGCTGCCGCTGCCGTCGCGCGACGAACTCGGTTTCCTGGTCACCTCGTTCAACGACATGACCAAGCGGTTGGGACGTGCCCGCGAGGAAACGCTGCGCAGCCAGCAGGCCGTCGAGGCCGAGCGAGCCGGGTTGGCGGTGATTCTCGCGCGGCTGTCCACCGGCGTGGTGTCGCTCGAGGCGGATTTGACCGTGCGTACGGCCAATCAGGCGGCAAGCGCCATCCTCGGGATCGACCTCGAAGCCGCGGTCGGCAAGCGATTCGACGAATCCATCAGCGACACGACTCTGTTCACTCAATTCCTGGCGGCGCTTCAATCGCATCTCGGCGCGGAGGATTTGGATTGGCGCGAACAGGTCGAACTGCTGTCCGACTCCGGCAAAAGGGTGCTCATGTGCGCCTGCACCGCGCTGCCCAACGATGCCGGCAGCGCGCCCGGAGTGGTGCTGGTGTTCGACGACATCACCACCCTGCTGCAGGCGCAGCGCGACGCCGCGTGGGGCGAGGTGGCGCGCCGCCTGGCCCATGAAATCAAAAACCCGCTCACGCCCATTCAATTGTCCGCGGAGCGCATGCGCCGCAAGTTTCTCGGCAGCATGAACGCCCAGGACGCGCAGATTCTCGAGCGCGCAACACATACCATCGTCGCCCAGGTGGACGCGATGAAGCAGATGGTCAATGCCTTCAGCGAATATGCCCGGGCGCCCGACATGCACTTCTCGCGCTTCGATCTCAACCAGCTGATCACCGAAGTCGTGGATCTTTATCGCGTGCAGGATTCGAGCGCCGAGCTCAAATTGCTGCTCGACCCGCAGCTGCCGGCCATCTCCGCGGACCGGATGCGGATACGGCAGATTCTCAACAATCTGGTGACCAACTCGCTGGAGGCCCTTGAGGGCCGGCCGGGCGCCTGCGTTGAAATCGAAACTCACGTGTCCGAGGATGGCCCCAGACACCTGGCGTCGGTGGCGATCGTGGTCGCGGACAATGGACCGGGGTTCCAACGGGACTTGATCGGCACCGTGTTCGACCCCTATGTCACGAGCAAGCCCAAGGGCACGGGGCTGGGACTTGCCATCGTGAAGAAAATTGTCGAAGAACACGGCGGACGCATTGAGGCGGATAATCAACGCACCGGCGGGGCCCGCGTGCGAATTCTATTGCCGTTGGGCGACAGCGGACGCTCCGCAGGCGTGCGTGAACCGCGCAAAGGCGAACACAGGAGAGAACGGGTATGACCGCTTCGAGAATACTGGTGGTGGACGACGAGGCGGATATCCGCGGATTGCTGAAGGAAATTCTTTCGGAAGAAGGCTATGACGTGGACGTGGCGGCGGATGCGACGCAGGCGCGCTCCTCGCGCGCGAGCCAGGTTCCGGACCTGGTGCTGCTGGATATCTGGATGCCGGACACCGACGGCATCACCTTGCTGCGCGAGTGGTCGGTGACCGACGGCTACGACTGCCCCGTGGTGATGATGTCCGGTCACGGCACGGTCGAAACCGCCGTCGAGGCCACGCGCCTCGGCGCTTTTGATTTCGTCGAGAAGCCGCTGTCGTTGACCAAGCTGCTGCGCACGGTGGAGCGGGCGCTCGACGCCGGGCGGCGCAAGCGGCTGTCCGCGCGCACGCAGCGCCCGACGCTCGCAGTCCCCATCGGCAAGAGCAAGGTCACTCAGGCGCTGCGCGAGCAGGTGCAGCATGCCGCGTCCAGCGCTTCTCCGGTGCTGTTGCTTGGTGAATTGGGATCCGGGCGCGAGGCCTACGCGCGCTATTTGCATTCGCTCTCGGCGCGCGCGTCCAAGCCATTTTTCATGGTGGTTGCCGCAAGCCTGGGAAAAGACCCGACGGCGGCCCTATTTGGCAGCGAACGTGACGGCCGGGTCGAGTTGGGCGCGCTCGATCAGGCGGCCGGCGGGTCCCTGTACTTGAACGGGCTCGAGGACTTGAACAGCGAGGCGCAACGCGCGCTGGCCGGCGCCATCGAGCAAAACGGCTACACCCGCTCGGGAGGACGGCAGCGGGTGCCGCTCAACGTGCGCTGGATCAGTTCGGCGCAGGACTCTTTCGAACTGCACGCCTCGCCGGAGCCGTTTCGCCGCGATCTGGTGGCGCACTTGAACGTGATCACGCTGCGGGTGCCGCCGCTGCGCGACTACGCGGAGGACGTGCCCGACTTGCTGCGCTACTACGTCGACCGGTTGGTCGACGACCAGCATTTGCCGCTGCGCCGCTTCAGCGTCGCCGCCCAGAACCGGCTGCGAAACTATCCCTGGCCGGGCAATGTCGGCGAACTCAAGAACCTGGTGCAGCGCGTCCTGATTCTCGGAGTGGGCGAAGAGATCCGGTTGGAGGAAATTGAGCGCGAATTGGCCGTCAAGCTCGCAGTCGACGAGCCGCTGGTGAAGCAGGATCTGCTCGCGCTTCCCTTGCGCGAAGCGCGCGAACAATTCGAGCGCGCCTACCTGCAGCAGCAGTTGCTGTTATGCAATGGCAAGGTCGGGCAGCTGGCCAAGCGGGTGGGCATGGAGCGCACCCACTTGTATCGCAAACTGCGGGCATTGGGAGTCGATTTTCGGCAATTGGGCGAGGATTGAGCGCGATCCGACCTGGACCCCGAGCTAGTCGCCGACCCGGATCACCAGCACGTCGACATCCGACTTGCGCAGGATTTGCCGCAGGCGGTTGAGCTCGTCGAGCTTGGAAATCGGACCGATGCGGATCCGATGCCAGGTATCGTTGTCCACCGTCACCTTTTGCACCTTGGATTCGACCCCCTGCAGCGCGAGCTGCGCACGCACGCGATCGGCGTCCGCGAAGTTCTTGTACGAGCCTGCTTGCAGCACATAGGTGCCGCGGCGCGTTTCCGGGACGGACTTGGTGTCGGGCCTTACGTCCTTTTCCTTCTCCGGGACCACGACCTCGAATTTCGGCAACATGTCGTAGAAGGCATACGACTTCGCCGAATCCTCGGCGCCGGAATCCGCGGCCTCCGCATCGACAGGTTCGTTGCCGTGGGACTTTTTCTTGTCCGCCTTGCCCGCTCTTTGAATCTGCGCATCGGGACGGTGATCCTTGATGTACACGACGGCGGCGACGGCGAGCCCCAGTGCCAGGCCGCACAGCAAGCCCATCCATCCGGAAAATCCCGGGGTCCTGCCGCGTCGGCCCTTGTAATGAGTTGAAGCCTTGGCCATGGCGTCGCTACATCGTCACGGGCGCGGACACACCCAGCAATTCCAGGCCGTTGCGTATCACGGTCTGCGCCGCAAGCGCGAGATCGAGCCGCGCATCGCGCAGGGCGGCATCCTCGACGATGAATTGATGCGCGCTGTAATTGGTGTGGAAATCGTTCGCCAGGTCGCGCAGGTAGTGCACCATCGTGTGGGGCGCGCGTTGCGCCGCGCACTGCCGCACGATCTCCGGAAACGCGCTCACGCGCTTGATCACTTGCAGCTCCTGCGGCGCGGTGAGCTTGCTCAAGGAAGCGAGGCCATGCGCGGGGTCGTGGGCAAGTCCGCGCTCGTGCAGTTGCCGCATCACGCTCGCGACGCGCGCATGAGCGTACTGGATGTAGTACACCGGGTTGTCGTTCGAGCGTGCCGTTGCGAGTTCCAGGTCGAAGTCCAGATGCTGATCATTGCTGCGCATCACGTAGAAGAGCCGCGCCGCATCGTTGCCCACCTCCTTGCGCAAGTCGCGCAGGGTGACGAACTCGCCCGAACGGGTCGACATTTGCGCCTTTTCCCCGCCGCGGAACAAGGACACGAATTGCACCAGGCGCACCTCGAAGGAATCGGCAGGGCCGCCGAGCGCCGTGAGGCCGGCGCGCAGTCGGGTGATATAGCCGTGATGATCGGCGCCCCAGATGTAGAGCAAGTGATCGAAGCCGCGCTCGAGCTTGTTGAACACATAGGCGATATCCGACGCAAAATAGGTCTTCACGCCGTTCTCGCGCACCATCACGCGATCCTTCTCGTCGCCGTAATCCGTGCTCTTGAACCACCATGCTCCGTCCTTGAGATAAGCGTGTCCCGCCGCCCGCAGCGCGTCGAGCGCCCGATCGACCGAGCCGTTGTCGCTCAATTGGCGCTCGGAAAACCAGCAGTCGAAGGTGACTCCGAATTCCTTGAGGTCCTCGCGGATGTCGTCGAGGATTCCCGCGAGCGCGAGGTCGAGCACGCTGCGGAACTCCGCCTCTCCGATCAGGGTCCGGGCGCGCGAAATCAGCGCATCGATGTACGCGTCCTTGTCGCCGCCCTGCGGTTCGTCCGGGGGCAGGCCGGCGAACACCTGCGCAGCGCCGCGGCGCAAACGGGGGCCCTGCGCCGCGAACAGCCGCTCGCCGATTGCCGCGATGTAGTCGCCGCGGTAGCCGTTCGCCGGAAAGGTGAAGCGCTCGCCGCAGTACTCCAAATACCGCAGCCAGGTGCTGACCGCGAGGATGTCCATTTGGCGGCCCGAATCGTTGATGTAGTATTCGCGCTCCACGCGATAGCCCACGGCCTCCAGTAGATTGGCAACGCACGCGCCGAAGGCAGCGTGCCGGCCGTGGCCGACATGCAAGGGCCCCGTCGGATTCGCCGACACGAATTCCACCTGCACCGATCGCCCCGCGCCGCCGAGCGATCGTCCGTAGCGCCGGCCGTCGCGCAGCACCCTGGCGATTTCGGCGTGATAGGCCTCTTTCGACAAATGGAAATTGATGAAGCCGGCACCCGCGATGTCCACCTTGGCGATCGCCGGACTCGCCGGCAGTAACCGCAGCAAAGTCTCCGCCAGCTTTCGCGGATTCTGGCGGGTCGCCTTGGCAAGCCGCATGGCGAGGTTGCTCGCGAAATCACCGTGCCGGGCATCCCGCGTGTTCTCAACCTCGATGCTCACATTGCGCGCGGCGGCGGGCACCAGGTCCTCCGGCAACTCCGCCATCGCATGCTCCAGCAGCTTTTCAATGAGGGTCTTCAAGGCAAATCCGTGGGTTCTCGGGCAAAGGGTCGGCAGTTTACCGCAAACCCGTCAATCCACTTCCAGCGGATCGACATCGATGGACCAACGCAGACCGGGTGGGCCGGGCAGGGTCTCGACCAGCGGCAGCCAATTCTTGAGGAAGCGCTGCAATGTGGATCGCGACGCGGTTTCGACCAGGAGATGCGCGCGGTAGTGATCGGCGCGGCGGGCAATGAGGGCGCTGGCAGGTCCCAGGACCTTGACGGCGGCATCGTGCAGCGGCCGGCCGGCGTCGATCGCTGTCTGCAGAAACGCGTCCAGACCGACGCTGTCCTTGGCCTCGGCGCGCAGTACGGCGAGCCGCGAAAAAGGCGGCCAGCCGGCCTCACGGCGCTCATCCAGGGCGCTGCTCGCAAATCCTTCATAACCCTCGGTCAACAGTCGGTTCAACAAGGGATGCTCCGGAAATTCGGTCTGGATCAAGACCTCGCCGGGTTTGGCGCCGCGACCCGCGCGCCCGGCGACCTGTGTGATGGTCTGGGCGAGGCGCTCGGTGGCGCGAAAATCGCCTGCGAACAACCCCTGATCGGCATTCAATATCACCACCAGGCTGACCTCGGGGAAGTGGTGGCCCTTGGTCAGCATCTGCGTGCCGACCAATATTCGCGCCTCGCCGCTGTGCACGCGATCGAGCACGGTTTGAACCGCGCCGCGCGCGGCTGCCGTGTCGCGGTCCAGCCGTGCGAGCGGGGCCTGCGGGAACAAGCGCAGCAGCGTCTCCTCGACCCGCTCGGTGCCCTGGCCCACGGGGTGCAGCGGCTGACCGCACTTGCCGCATACGGCCGGGATTGCGCCGTGCGCGCCGCAGTGATGGCAGCGCAGCTGCTGGGCGCGGCGATGCAAGGTCATGCGCGCATCGCAGTGCGCACAGGGTGCGACCCAGCCGCAGGCGTTGCAAAACAGGCTGGGTGCGTAACCGCGCCGATTCAAGAACACGATGATCTGCCCGCCCGCGCCGAGATGCTGCTCCATGGCCTGCATGGCAGGGGTCGACAGGCCTTGGTCGGCGGCGTGCTTGCGCAGATCCACCAGCCGGATATGAGGAGCCCGCGCCGCCCCCGGCCGCTGCGGCAAGACATGCTTTGTGTAGCGTCCCGTCGCCGCGTTTTCCAGGGTTTCGAGCGACGGCGTCGCGGAGCCGAGAACAATGGGCACGTCCGCGCCGCGAGCTCTGAGCACGGCGAGATCGCGCGCCGAATAGCGAAACCCCTCCTGCTGCTTGTAGGAGCCGTCATGTTCTTCATCGACCACGATGAGCGCGAGATGCGGCATCGAGGTGAACACGGCCGAGCGGGTGCCGATGATGATCCGCGCCTGACCGGTGTGCGCCGCGCGCCAGGCGTCGCGCCGCTCCACACCCGTGAGGCCTGAATGCACGGCCACGACGCCCGAACTGAAACGACTGCGGAAACGATCGACCAGTTGCGGCGTAAGGGCGATTTCCGGCACCAGCACCAACGCCTGGCCGCCCTGCGCAATGGCGGCCGCGATGACACGCAAATACACTTCGGTCTTGCCGCTGCCGGTCACGCCGTACAAGAGATGCGCGGAGAATCCGTGCGCTGCCCCCTGCGCTGCCCCAGCCGCTTTGGCGAGGATGGCGGCGACGCACTCTGCTTGGGCTTCGGTGAGCGCCACGTCGCTGGGACGTGATTCCAGGATCGCCGGCGGTTCCGGTGCGCTCTCCTGCAAGGCAACCCAGCGGCGGTCCTTCACGGCACGCCATGGCGCTGGCCCAAAGTGTTCGCCGATCTCATCGGCGGTGGCGCGCCCCCTACCCTCGAGCCATGCCAGCAGAGCTCTCTGTTGCGGGGCTCGCCGACGGGAAGAGGACAGCTCGAGTTGGCCCGCCTCGCTGACTGCCCACCACTCGGTTTTGTGCAGCGCAGGCTGGCCGGCGCGCAGGCTGGCGGGCAATGCCGCGGCGAACACTTCGCCCAATGGGTGATGGTAGTACTCGGCTGCCCATTGGAGTAAGTCTAAGGTGACCGGATCGAGTACGGGCTCGTTGTCCAAAATGGCCAGGGCCGATTTCAGTTTCCCGGCGGGAACCAGGGATTGCGCAGCGATTCCAACCAAGATGCCGACCATCTGCCGCCGGCCGAAGGGCACGCGCACCCGAACGCCCGGGCGGGGGTTTTCAAATTCGGGCGCTTGGTAGTCGAAGACACGGCGCAACGGGGTATCCAGCGCAATCTGCAGAATCATGATTCCTCTTGTCCACAAATCATGTGGATAAGTCTGTTGAGAAGCTCAGGATCGTCCCCCTAAGTGCCCGTTCCGTTTCGTGTCCCAATCAAATTGGCGAAAAAGTGTCCGAAATCGAAATGAATCCTTTTAATTCAGCAAGTTACGGCCCCCTCTGCGTCCCGCGCCGAGGTCTTGCTTGCAAATATTGCAGTGGCCGTCACATTCGGTGTGCGTAAGTCGATGATCTTGCGCAACACTGCCGTCAACCGCACCGGTGGATGGCCGTTTATACCTGGAATGATCGTGGTCCGTCGACGTTGTGAGGACGAGGCATGCCCGGCTTTGGTACGCTGAACTCTGCTTGGATGGTCTGGGATGGTCCCGCCCCAGCACCTGAGGAAGCGGTTCTGGAGTACCCCCGAGAACTCGAGAGATTTCTGGCTGAGATCGAGCGTCGCGCCTTCCGCATGGCGCAGGTTGCGCTGCGAGATCCCGACGATGCGTTGGATGTGGTGCAGGACGCCATGCTCAAGCTGGCGCGCAATTACGCCACGCGTCCGAGTGCCGAATGGCGACCGTTGTTTTATCGAATCATGGAAAACGGCATCCGCGATCTGCAGCGGCGCCGCTCCGTGCGCAAGCGCTTCATGACCTGGTTGCCGGGTGCGAAAGAAGACCCCGACCATGAAGCCCAGGATCCGCTCGATAATGTGGCGGACTCGGCGCCGGCCATTCCGGAAGTGTTGATGCAGGGACAGGCGATGCAGCAACTCGAAGAGTCGCTCCGCGCGTTGCCCGCGCGGCAGCGAGAGGCCTTCATGCTGCGCAATTTTGAGGGTCTGGATGTTGCTGAAACCGCGAGCGCCATGGGTTGCTCGGAAGGCAGCGTCAAGACACATTATTCGCGGGCGGTGCACACTTTGCGCGAGCAACTGGGCGAGGTTTGGTGATGAACGATTTTGAAGAACGCAGCCGTGCGCTGTTCAACGACAGTGTCGAGGGGATGGATTTTGCGCTGCGCTCGCGCCTGACGCAGGCTCGCAATGCCGCAATCGAAGCGGCTTCCTCGCGCCGGCCCTGGTATACGCGCATCGCAGTACTGGCGCCTGCCGGGGTGACCGCCGCCGCGGTCTTGGGCGCCGTTCTTTGGTTGGGGTCGCCATTGGTTCAGCACGCCGTTACAGTAGCCGATGGCTCGAATCTCGAAGATCTGGAACTTGTCGCCGCTTCGGACGAAGGCGCCGGAGATGCCTTGGACATGTTGCAAGATGATATTGAATTCTATGATTGGGCGGATAGGTCCGCGAATCCGGGAGCGGCAACCTCGAGTTGACAATCGGTTGAGGGTCGGACGGCATTGGCTGTTGGCCGGGGTGGTTCTGTGCGCGGCAGGCATCGCGGCGCCGCCGCCACCGCCAACACCACCGCCGCCGCCTTCGGCGACACCGCCATCGCCGCCGCCACCGCCGGCGCCACCGCCGCGCCCGCCATCGCCGGCGACAGCGCCATCGCCGGCGCAGAGGCGTGCCTGATGATGATTTCATCGAATTCTTGGGCGGCGACGATGTGGGTGACGAGGCTTGGTGGGAATTCTTGAAGAAGGTGCCGCCGCGAGGGAACAGTCCTCCCGCGACGCCACCGCAGGACGCAAGGCAATGATCAGGGCGTTTATCATCAGTGCAGGTTGGATTCTCGCGGCTGCGGGCGCTGTGGCGCACGCTGACGCTGAGCCGCCTGCGCCCGATCCGGGGCCCGCAGCGGCGGCACCCGCGGCGGCTGCGCCCGCCGCACCTGCCGCACCCAAGGCCTGGTCCTCGATGTCGACGCAACAGCAACAATTGCTCCACGGTTATCAGGACAAGTGGGACAGCTTGCCTCCGGAGCGACAGCAGGCGTTGGCAAAGGGTAGTCAGCGCTGGCTGTCCATGACACCCGAACAGCGGTCGAGCGCGCAGCAGCGCTTCTCTGAGTGGCACGCCATGCCTCCCGAGCAGCGCCAAGTGCTGCGCCAGCGATGGCAGCAGTTCAAGAGCCTGCCGCCGGAACAACAGCAGCGTTTGCGCGACTCGTTCAATCGCTTTCGGCAAATGGCGCCCGAGCGGCGCATGGAATTGCGCAAGCAGTGGCGTCAGATGAGTCCCGAACAGCGCCGCAGGGTGATCCAACGGCCGCCGTCGCCGCCGCATCGCGCGCCGCGGTAGCGCTTCGGCCACGTTGATTACTCAGACAGGCTCCTAAGGGTGGTAGCTGCGCTCGGCGTGGGCCGCGACATCCTCAGGGTAGAACAGCACGTCGCGGAATTTTCCCTGGGTGAACATCAGCGCCTGGTCGGTGAAATGAGGCGATGTGGGGTCGCCGCTCTCGCCGCCGCTCACGATGGCCTTGGCGTGAATCGTCGGGCCGAATTCCACGGCCGCCACAAAGCTGTTGCCGGTTGATCCATAGATCTTCCTGGTCTTGCGCGGATAGGGCGCGTCAAAGGATGCCAGGGCGCCCCAATTGGAGGACGCAAACCCCACCGGCAGGCTGGGCTTGTCGTCGTCGACCGGCTGCACGATGTCGTCGGTCAGCCGTTGATAGCGGTTGATGTCCCCCCAGGGCGTTTGCCAGCGGCCGAAGTCGCGCTGTAATTTTGCCACCGCCGCGGACAAGCCGTCGATGCGCTCGTCCGCGGTCAAATGGCCGACCAGATAGTCGTACACCGGCTCGTCGGCATCGCGCGCTTCGGGGCCCTTGCGTTCCAGCATCTCCTGGCCCCAAAAAATTGCGAGCGCAGTCGGCACGGAATCAGACGCGGTGCGCCGATCCCAATCGCGCAAAGCGGCTATCGGATCCTTGAGTGCGGCGCGCCGCGGATCGTCTGCCGCCATTTGGTCATAGTCCTTGAACAGCGGCGGCAGCAGCACGTCAAAGGCGGTGAGATGGGGGTCGTAGCCCGCGGCAATCAAGCTGTCCAAGGTCACGCCTTGGATATTCCGCAGTACCTCGAGGGCATGAATGCCGCGTGGGTTCTCGCCCTTGATCCACGCGTAGACCGGGTAGTTCTCGCGCTTTGGGCTCGCGTCGCCTGCTGCGAAGAAGGGCCAGTTATTGGTGTTTTGGATCCACCCAGAGCTCGGATTGCGCAGCATGATGGTCTCCTTGAGAGCCATCGGTCCCTGCCATTCGGTCGCCGGATTGCTGCCATCGACGGGGCGGGTGTAATCGAAGTTCGGATTCCGCTTGGGGATGAAGTTGCCGTGGAAATAGGCAATCGTGCCGTCCGCGTCCGCGTACACCGTATTGTTGGAGGTGTCGGTGCGCATCTCCTGAGTCTTGCGGAAGGCGGCGTAGTCCGCGGTCTTGGTGCGCAGGTAGGATTGTTCCAGTGCCGGCACCGGGTCCTGCAGCAACTTGATGGCGATCCAACGATCCTGCTCGGCGCGGATGATGGGCCCGTGATGACTGTGGTACACGGTGAATTGTCGGGACCCCAATCCGGCGCCCAGTTTGTAGGGGATGGCGATCTGGCTGACCCGCAATTTCTTCAAGCCGCCGCCATAGCGGTAGTAAAGTCCGTCCGGCTTCTTGACGACGGTCTCGGCATATTCGTCGATGGCGTCGCCGCCGTATGAGGTGTGCATCCAGCCGTTGCGCGCATTGAATCCTTGGTAGACGAAGAATTGGCCCCACGTGACCGCGCCGTACACGTTCAGTCCCTCATCGCTCACCATCTGCAATTCGGAACGAAAATAGTACGAGGTGTGCGGATTGATCCACAGCAGGGCGTGCCCCGAGGCGCTGCGGCTGGGTGCGATGGCAAAGCCGTTGGAACCGCCCGGGGGCGGTTTCGCGAATCCCGTCAATGCCGGTCCCGCCAAGGCCGAGTGCGAGGGCCGCGAATTCTCCTGATCTTGCGGCCCGTAGAACTGCTGCAACCTGACAAGATCGATGCTCTCGATGTCGCCGCCGATGCTGCCCTCGGTGAAGGACAGCGCCATCCAGGGCTCATAGTGCCGAATGACCTTGGGCGTGACCGCGGGATGTTTGGACAGGAAATAGTTCAATCCATCCGACCAGCCCATCATGAGAGCCTTGAGCCAGGCCGGGCTCAACCGATAATCTTCCTGCAGTCGGCGCGGATCGATGAACAGTCTCTGGCGAAGATCGCTGTAGACGGCGGACTCCCCCTCCGCCTGCGCCAGCATCCCAAGCCCATTGAGATAGTTGCGCTCGATGCGTCCGAAGTCATCCTCCGCTTGCGCGTAGATCGCGCCGAATACGCAGTCCGCATCTGTCCTGCCGTAAATATGCGCAATGCCCCAATTGTCGCGGACGATCCGCACATTCTCGGCGTGCCGCTGCCAGCGCGCCTCCTGGTCCACGGCCGCACCGGCGCTGCGGCCGGCACTGAGGGCGAGCACAACCAACACGACGAAGAATTTCATGGCCGCACCCCTGAATTGCGGCGAGTTCAGCCGGCGGCCTTGACTGCCTGAATCAGCTGGCTCACGGCCGCCTGCGCGTCGCCGTACAACATGCGCGTCTGATCGAGCCCGAACAATGCATTGTCGATGCCTGAAAAACCCTGGCCTTGGCCGCGCTTGATGACGATGACGTTCTTGGCCTTGTCCGCATTCAAAATCGGCATGCCGTAGATCGGGCTCGCCTTGTTCGCGCGCGCGTCGGGATTGACCACATCGTTGGCGCCGATGATCAACGCCACGTCGGCGGTCTCGAATTCCGCGTTGATCTCGTCCAGGTCAGAGATCAGGTCGTAGGGGACTCCCGCTTCCGCCAGGAGCACGTTCATGTGCCCGGGCATGCGGCCCGCGACCGGATGAATGGCGAACCGCACCTTGACGCCGTGGTCGATCAGGAGCTGCGTGAGTTCCCACACCTTGTGTTGAGCCTGCGCCACGGCCAGGCCGTAGCCCGGCACAATGATGATTTTTTGCGAGTAGGCCATCATGACCCCGGCATCCGAAGGCTCGATGGCCTTCTGCACTCCGGCGGCGCCGGCAGCGCCCGCGGATGAAGTTTCGCCGAAATTCGAGAACAGCACATTGCCGAGCGAACGATTCATGGCTTTTGCCATGAGCTGGGTCAACAGCGTGCCGGCCGCACCGACCACGGTGCCGGCGATGATCATGGCGGCGTTGTCGAGCACAAAGCCTTCGAATCCAACCGCGAGCCCGGTGAGCGCGTTGTACAGTGAAATGACCACCGGCATGTCGGCGCCGCCGATGGGCAGGGTCATGGTCACGCCCAACAGCAGCGCGAACGCAAAGAACAGCGACACGACGGGCAAGCCGGCGTGCACCACGCCCAGGCCGAGGCCTGACACAACCATGAAGCCGAGACCGGCGGTGATCAGCAATATCGCCAGATTCACGAACTTTTGGCCGCCGAAACGCACCGATTTCGTGATCAGGCCCTGCAGTTTCGCGAAGGCGATCAGGCTGCCGCTGAACGACACCGAACCGATGAACCCGCCGATGGCGGCGATGGTCAAGTGCGTGATGCTGTGCTCGCTGCCCCGATACAGCTCAACCGCCGCGATGGCCGCCGCGGCGCCGCCGCCCATTCCGTTGTACAGCGCAATCATCTGCGGCATATCGGTCATGGCAACGCGTTTGCCGCTGACCCAGGCGATGATGCCGCCGACCGCGACCGCGCCGACCACCAGCATCAAATTGAGCGACGAAGCGCCCATGATGAAGGCCATGGTCACGACTGTGGCGAGCACCATGCCGAGGCCCGCCCAGCGCACGCCGCTCACGGCGGTGACCGGGGAACTCATGCGCTTGAGCCCGAGAATGAACAGCGCCGCCGCCACCAGATAGGACAGCTGCGTCAGGGTTTGAATGGTCGAAGCTGAGGCCATCACCTTAAGGTCCCTTCCTTCGGCCGGCCGTGACGAACATTTTCAGCATGCGTTCGGTCACCACGTAGCCGCCCACCGCGTTGCCGGCGGCCAGAATCACGCCGATGACGCCGATGACCCGCAACAGCGTGGTGTCGGCGGAGGCCAATGCAACCATGGCTCCGACCAGCACGATGCCGTGCACGAAGTTGGATCCCGACATGAGCGGGGTGTGCAGGATCACCGGCACACGGGATATGACCTCGTAGCCGGTGAACGCGGCCAACATGAATATATAGAGCGCGATGACGCCGTCGATCATACTGATTATCCCTCTACGGTTTTGCGCGTTGCTTCGTGCATGATTTGGCCGCCGTGCGTGAGCGCGGCGCCGGCGAATACTTCGTCCTTCCAATCGATGGCAAGCTCGCCGTTGACCAATGCCGGCTTCAGCAGATTGAAGAGATTGCGCGAGTACATCTCGCTGGCGTGATACGGCAGCGAGGCGGGCAGGTTCAAGGGACCCACGATCTTGACGCCGCCGTGCAGGACCGTTTCGCCCGGCCGCGTGAGTTCGCAATTGCCGCCCTGTTCGGCCGCAATATCGACGATCACGGAACCGGCCTTCATGCGCTCGACCGCCGCCCGGGTGATGATGCGCGGCGCGGCGCGGCCCGGCACCGAGGCGGTGCTGATGACCGCGTCGCTGACGGCGATTCGTGCATCGAGGACTTCCTGCTGTTTGGCCTTCTCCTCGGCGGTGAGCTCGCGAGCGTAGCCGCCCGCGCCTTCCGCAGAGACGCCGGTTTCGATGAACTTGGCGCCCAGCGATTTCACCTGATCCTTGGTCGCGCTACGCACGTCATACGCTTCGACTACCGCCCCCAAACGCTTCGCGGTGGCGATCGCCTGCAGTCCGGCGACTCCCGCGCCGATGACCAGCACCGACGCCGGGCGAATCGTGCCCGCTGCCGTGGTCAACATGGGTAGAAATCTCTCGAGAGTATTGGCCGCGATCAGCACCGCCTTGTATCCGGCGACCGACGCCTGCGAGGACAGCGCGTCCATGGACTGCGCCCGGGAGATGCGCGGCACCAATTCCATGGCAAAGGCCGTGATTCCGCGCTCCTTGAGCGCCCGGACGAGATCGGGCCGCGCATAGGCCTGCATGTAGCCGACGATCACGGCGCCTGGCTTGAGCGCGGCCACTTCCGCGAGGCTCGGCGGCTGCACCTTCAACAGCACGTCGGCGGATGCGAGGATGGCGGCGGCATCGGCGAACTCGACGTCGGCATACAAGGTGTCTGGAAAGTGAGCCGCGGCGCCCGCGCCGCGTTCAATCAGCAGGCGGACGCCCGCCGCCTTGAGCTTCGCGGCGATTTCCGGGACGACGGCGACGCGAGTCTCCTTGGCTTCAGTTTCCGTGAGGACACCGACGACGACAGCCATGCAAATCTCTCCCCAAGGCTTAGAATTACGGCGAACATTGAATTATGGCATAAGAGTCGTCTATCTTTGGTTGTTATGAAGTCGACGCACCAAGTCAAACGGCGCTTGTTGGACTGGCGGGATGACCTCGCGGTCGTGACGCACAGCTATCCTTTGTCGCAGCAAATCCTGCGCACCGATGTGTCGGGGATGCCCTTGGAATGGGTGGATTACCGGGAAGCCGCGCGCCTCTATCACACAGAGCAAGTGGCGTATACCTGCGGAACGTTGCTGTACCGGCTCTACGGCGGCACCTGCGCGCGGACGGGTCTGCGCACCATCGTCGACGTGAATTCGATCATCGCCACCCTGGGGACTTCGGGCAATCCGGGAAACCTGCGCGGCGCTTCTTATACGCCGCCGCTCAACAATCAGACGCTGTTCCGGCGCGACGCCTATCTGTGCCTGTACTGCGGCGCGCGGTTTACCTACAGTCTGCTGTCCCGGGACCACGTCACGCCCTTCAGCCGCGGGGGTCACGATATCTGGAGCAATGTCGTGTCTGCATGCCGCCGCTGCAACAACGCCAAGGCATCGCGAACACCCGAGCAGGCAGGCATGGAGCTCCTGGCGGTGCCGTTCACACCGACGTACGCCGAGTACATTTTCCTGAAGGGCCGGCGCGTGCTGGCCGACCAGATGGAATATTTGATCGCACACTTTCCTCGGTCGAGCCCGCTGCACGAGCGCATGCAACGCTGGCCCATGTGAACGCCGGCGCCGTCCAGCCGCAGGTGCGCTCCGGCGTGGTGTACTACATCGACGCGAGTTATTTTATTTTTCGGGCCTACCACTCCATGCCGCCCGACATGGTGGACGGCGACGGCAACGCGACGCATGCCTTGTACGGCTTCGCGCGCTTCATCTCGGACCTCCTGGAGCAGGTGCGGCCGGAACGGATTGGCGTCGCCTTCGATTTGAGCGGGCGCAACGCGGCTTCGTTTCGCAACGGCATTTATCCGCTCTACAAGGCCAACCGCGAAGCGCCGCCCGCCGATCTGGCGCGGCAATTCGCCCTGTGCCGCGAATTTTGCCGGCACATGGGCATCGCCGAGTTCGCGAGCACGGCCTATGAAGCCGACGACATCATCGGAACTCTGGCGGCGCGGTCGCGCGCCGCCGGGCTGCGCAATGTGTTGGTGACCCGGGACAAGGATTTGTCGCAGCTCATCCGCGACGGCGATGTGTTTTGGGACTACAGCGGCAACACCCGCTACCAGTACCACGACATCGGGGCGCGTTTCGGCGTCAACCCGGAGCTCATTGCCGATTTCTTGGCTCTGACCGGCGATAGCGTGGACAATATCCCGGGCGTGCCGGGAGTAGGCAGAAAGACCGCAGCCGAGCTGTTCGCGGTGTTCGGGTCTCTCGATGACCTGTATGCGAATCTCGACCGCATCCCCGCGATGAAATTGCGCGGCGCCGCCGCGATCGCCGCCAGATTGCTCGAACACAAGGATGCGGCCTACCTGGCGCGGCGCTTGACCGGCATCGTCTGCGACATTCCGCTCGAGGCGACGCTGGATGATTTGAAGCCGCGCCCGCCGGATGGCGCCGGCCTCGACTGCTTTTTCGATACGCACGGGTTCGGTAATATTTTGCGGCAACAGGCGCGCCGTATCGCTGCCGGGGCAAGAACCGGTACCGATCTCGGCCATTGAGGCGGGGAGCGAGACGATGGCTCAAAAAGACATTCAATCCGTGCTGCAGGAAGACCGTGTATTCCGGCCGTCCGGGAAGTTCAGCGATCGCGCGGCACTCAAGGCCGGCGAACTCCTGGCGATGTACGCCAAGGCCCGTCACGACCATCTCGGATTCTGGAAGGATCTGGCCCTCGCCGAAATCGACTGGCATCGGCCGTTCACCACGACGCTGGACGAAGCCAAGGCTCCCAACTACCGGTGGTTCGTCGACGGGCAATTGAACGTATCGCACAACTGTCTCGACGTGCATTTGCGGGATCGGGGCACGAAGACTGCGATCCTCTTCGAGGGGGAACCGGGTGATGTGCGAAAACTCACCTACGCCGAGTTGCACGGCGAGGTGTGCCGGTTTGCCAATGCGCTCAAGTCTCTCGGCGTCGCGCGCGGCGACCGCGTCATCATCTACATGCCTCTGATTCCCGAGGCGGTGATTGCCATGTACGCGTGCGCCCGCATCGGCGCAGTGCACTCGGTGGTTTTCGGCGGCTTTTCCGCCAACGCCGTGAAGGACCGCATTGAAGACGCGGGCGCCAAGCTGGTGATCACCGCCGATGGCGGCTGGCGGGGCGGCCATCCGGTCGAGTTGAAGCGCGCAGTCGACAAGGCGCTGGCAGAGGGATGCCAATCCGTGCAAAACGTCATCGTGTACCGCCGCATGGGCGGCGACTGCCCCATGCAACATGGGCGCGACCTGTGGTGGCACGATGCGGCATCGGCACAAAGTGCCGCTTGCGAGCCCGAATGGGTGGATGCCGAGCATCCCTTGTATTTGCTCTACACCTCCGGATCGACCGGAAAACCCAAGGGAATCCAGCATTCCAGCGCCGGGTACCTGCTCAATGCCAAATTGACCATGAAATGGGTATTCGACATCAAGGACGACGACGTATTTTGGTGTACCGCGGATGTCGGCTGGGTCACCGGGCACACCTACGTGGCCTATGGACCGCTGGCGGCCGGCGCCACCGTGCTCATGTACGAGGGTGCGCCCACCTTTCCCGACGGCGGACGATTCTGGAAAATCTGCCAAACCCACGGCGTCAACATTCTCTACACGGCGCCCACTGCCATTCGCGCGCTCATGAAGTTGGGCGATGCCATTCCCGCGAAATATGACCTGCGCAAGCTGCGTTTGCTCGGCAGCGTCGGCGAACCCATCAATCCGGAAGCCTGGATGTGGTATCACAAGGTGATCGGCGGCGGACGTTGTCCCATCGTCGACACCTGGTGGCAGACGGAGACCGGAGCCGCGATGATGAGCCCCATTCCGGGCGTGACGCCGG
This sequence comes from uncultured Gammaproteobacteria bacterium, assembly GCA_963811115.1. Taxonomy (GTDB): domain Bacteria; phylum Pseudomonadota; class Gammaproteobacteria; order Steroidobacterales; family Steroidobacteraceae; genus Bog-1198. The sequence continues at coordinate 7,789 of CAWEQB010000009.1, read as the reverse complement.
CCAAACCCGGGTCCTGCACCAAGCCTTTGCCGGGGATTTTCGCCGACATCGTCGACGACGAAGGCCGTCCCGTCAAAAATCCCGACGGCGGGGGCTACCTCGTGATCACCCGCCCGTGGCCTTCCATGCTGCGCACCATTTGGGGCGACAACGAAAGGTACCTGCGCACCTATTGGGAGAAATTCCAGAATCGCTACTATGTGGCCGGCGATTCCGCCCGCCGCGACCAGGATGGCTACTACTGGATCATGGGCCGGGTCGACGATGTGCTGAACGTCGCCGGCCACCGGCTTGGAACCATGGAAATCGAGTCGGCTCTGGTGGCGCACCGCCTGGTTGCGGAAGCCGCCGTGGTCAGCAAACCCCACGAAATCAAGGGCGAGTCGGTATTCGCGTACGTGGTGCTCAACGTGCAGCGCCCGCAAGGCGCGGCGGCCAAATCGCTCATCGAAGAGTTGCGCGGCTGGGTCGGCGAACAGTTGAGTCCGATTGCCAAGCCCGATGAAATTCGCTTGACCGACAATCTGCCGAAGACAAGATCGGGCAAGATCATGCGCCGATTGCTGCGCTCGATCGCGCGGGGCGAGGAAATCACCCAGGACATGTCCACCCTGGAGAATCCAGGAATTCTCGATCAGCTGCGGGGCGCCGCGCCCGGGATGCCGGCGGCGCCCCGGACTGCGCGGCCCAAGCGCAAGGCTGCGGCAAAGAAACCCAAAGCTGCGGCAAAGAAACCCAAAGCTGCGGCAAAGCGCGTAAAGCGCAAAGTGCCGGTGAAGGCCCGGAAGCCGACGGCAAAGACCAAGCGCCGCAAACCACGCGCCAAAAAATAGACCGCACTGCCGTGCTCTATCGGACGGGTGCAGGCGTGCCGGCAAGCTCCCGCAAATGGCGCATGCGCTCGTCCGTCGAGGGATGGCTGGACAGATATCCTCCCTTGGAGCCCCGGGGACGTGATTCCGTGAGCTTCTTGAGGGCATCGGCCAGCAATGCAGGCGACATGCCGTTGCGCTTCAGCAGTGCTGCCCCATAGTCATCCGCCTGCCGCTCGAATTCCTGAGAGTACCTCGCCTGCACGACGGCTGCCGGCGCCGCGGCCAGCAGTCCGCTGATATCGCCGAGGTAGAACGTCCAGAACGCACCGACTGCGGTACTCCGCAATAGCAGCTGCAGGCCGTGACGCCCGTGTGCATGACCCAATTCGTGGGCGAAGACCGCCAGAATCCTCGGATCGTCGCCAATCGTCGTGATCAGATCGTCCAATACGATGATGGATCCGTCCGGCATGGTGAACGCATTGGCCCCCAGCTGGGGCGAACGGCGGAACAGCAACTGCGAATCGGGAGTGCCGCCTTCGGGCAGCTGCAGCGCTTGCAGACTCGCGCGGAGCGCCTGCTGATGCTCCGCGGGGATATTGCTGGGCATGAGGATTTTGTCGTCCAATATTTCCAGCGTCTGCGCGGCAAGCGTCTTGCCGATAGCGGGCGGCAGGTCCTGCGCGCCAATGGCGGCCGCCCATGGCAGGCCCCATTGGTACGCTGCTCCCACCAGCGCCACACAGGCGACGATCGAGAACAGTACGAATTGCACGTGACGTTGCAGGCGATCAACCCATCCGTCCCGATGACCCGTCTTCGCCAGCAGGGAATCGAGCGCATTCAGATCGCTCACTTCGCAGAACGCGCCGCCCCTCAGGCGCAGCCGCCGCGGCGCCCGTCCGAGACGTTCATCCACCGTCACTTCCGCAAACGGAATGCGGAGATCGACGTCCTCGCCGGCAATGACGAGGTCTTCGCCGGCCATCGACAAGTGCACCGTGCGAATCCGGGTGGAGCGCCCATCGAAATACTTCGCCTGAAGCACATCACCCCCGCCGAGGCTCACAGGGATATGTCGAAATCGAACGCAGTGGCCGCCTCCTCGCCAACGGCGCCCAGCGTCTCGGGTTCCGCCGCCACAAATTCCTGCAGGTCGCCGGCCGGCAGCAGGCGCACGCTTTCCAGCTGAAACTTTGCCAGGCGCACCATGGCCCATGGAATGAAAAGTCCGAGCGTCAGCACCACCAGCACGAGGTTGCTGGCCGTGATCCAAATCAGCCTGAATGGCGACATGTTGCATTCGATCCGATGTTCGCCGACGCGGGTGTTGTTCCAGATCAGGTTGGTGATGAGCGCGTGAAACGCCGGTCCGATCGAAACCCCGATCAGTATGGCTATCCCGTAGAAAATCGCCAGGACTCGAATCAGCTCGGCGGGATTGACGCGCCCGCCGTGCCTGCCGGCTTGAGACATCGCGCCGAACACACCGGCGGCTCCGCTGAGTCCTACCGCGAATCCGATCACCACGAGGCTGACCAGCAGCAGCAGATAGATCAAATAGAATTGACCGACACGCGCATGAAAAGAGCATTGCGTGCGTCCAAACCAGGTGTTGTCGTGCTGATAGGCTTTCAGCCGTTGGTGCATGAAGGGCGCCATTATGTATAGCGTGATCAGCGTCAAAAATCCGTTCAGCAGAAAGACGCGGTAGGCCCGGCCCACCGCGCCGCGAAAGTGAAACCGCGTGCCTCGCCAGCTCGTGTTGTAGAGCCTGAACCGGAATGAATTGCGCAGCAGCCAGGGCATGACGATCGCAAGCACGACCAGGACCAGGAGGGTGAGCCGCGACTGCAGACGCACCGAGTAGTTGTAGGCAAACAGCATCAACAGCGCTATCGCGCGTCCGATCAAAATCCGATGGGGCTGCCGTGAAAATCGAAGCTCGATCCGGCAATTTCGGTGTGTCGGTAGAAGTATTGCAGCCGCCGCACCTTTGCCCAAGCTGAATAGATGCCGAGGGTGACGATGGTCAACAGCAGATTGACGATCCAGATGCCGAAGTATCCGGCGCCGGTGCCGGTGAAATGCAATTGTTCGGGCGGACGCGTTGAGGGGGCGGGGCTCAAGGATTCAGTCGCGGAAATCTTGTCCATGGAGTCAATTCCCTTTGAGTTTTATAGTTGTTCAAATAGGCTATCACAGGGGTGCCGTTGGATGGCAACTCCGGAACGAGCGTCTTAATCGTATATCGGGAGAAGGCATGAATCGCCGCAATCTTCTGGCTACCACTGCGGCAGCGGTGGCTATGGGCGCCGTGCACAGCGCAGCGCCGGCGTCGCCCAACACGGCTCGGACTGACGACACCCCGTCCTCGAGCATCGACGGGCTGAATCCGCCCGGCATTCGTGTGGCGGGCATTCGCATGCTGCCGGTGGCCGGCGGCAAGTACAAAGTCTGGACCAAAAAGCTTGGGTCCGGCCCGACCAAGGTGCTGCTGCTTCACGGGGGGCCGGGCTTCAGCCACGAATATCTCGAGGCGTTCGAATCCTTTCTGCCGCAGGCGGGAATCGAGATGTACTACTACGATCAACTCGGCTGCAACAATTCCGACCAGCCAGATGATCCCTCGCTGTGGACGCTCGCCCGCTATACGGCGGAAGTGGAGGAGGTGAGGCGCGGTCTCGGCTTGGAGCAATTCGTGCTTGTCGGCCATTCATGGGGTGGAATTCTCGCCATCGAATATGCGCTGCACCACCAGCAGCATCTGCGGGCATTGGTGATCTCGAACATGACGGCCGGCGTGCAGGCCTTTCTGAAGCGCGCCGCCTTTCTCAAGAGCCAGCTTCCGCCCAAAACTCTCGCACGGCTCACGGCGCTCGAAGCCAAGGAAGACTACGACTCTCCCGAGTATCAAAAGATCATGATGGAGGATCTGTATCCCAAGATGCTATGCCGCACCAATCCATGGCCCGAACCGGTGACCCGCGCCTTCCGGCATGTCAATGACAAGATCTACAACCTCATGCAGGGCAAGAGCGAATTTTTGGTGACCGGAAATCTCAAGACCTGGGAACGCTGGGACCGGCTGCACGAAATCAAGGTCAAAGCCCTCACGATCGGCGCCCAGCACGATGAAATGGATCCCGAGGACATGAACAAGATGGCGGGCCGGATGCAGAACGCAAGCTATGCGTTCTGCCCCAACGGCAGCCATCTGTGCATGTGGGACGACCAGGAAATCTACTTCAAGAACCTGCTCAATTTCCTGCACGCCGTTTGAGCCCGTAGGCGGGTATTTCCGCGCAAACGCTGCGCCGCGGCGGGCATATGTCGAAAAGCGCAGGACGTGAGCCCCGGGCTCGGTTAGAATCTGCGCGCCGGATTGGGGCTGTCCAGAGATTGCGACTCCATCCGAGTACCCCCTGCAAGTGCAAACGGCCGCACCGGCCGCACCATTGTTTAGTTGATTGGACAAACATGCTTTCCACCTCCAACGTCGCCGTTCAGTTCGGCGCCAAGCCGCTCTTCGAGCAGGTTACGGTCAAGTTCTCCGACGGCAATCGTTACGGGCTCATTGGCGCCAACGGTTCCGGGAAATCCACGCTCATGAAAGTGCTGGGAGGAGATCTCGAGGCCAGCGCCGGGGACGTCATGCTGCAGGCCGGAATGCGGCTCGGCAAGCTGAATCAAAATCAATTCGGCTACGAGGATGAGCGCGTGCTCGACGTGGTGATGCGCGGCCACACGGAACTGTGGGCGGCGATGAAGGAGCGGGACCGCATCTACGCCGATCCCAATGCCACCGACGACGACTACATGAAAGCCGCCGAACTCGAAGGTGTTTTCGCCGAATACGGCGGCTATGATGCCGAGGCCCGGGCGGGCAGCATCCTCACCGACGCCGGTATTCACGAATCCCGGCACAACGGTCCGATGCGCGAGGTGCCTCCCGGCCTCAAGTTGCGCGTGCTGCTGGCGCAGGCGTTGTTCTCGCGGCCTGATGTGCTGCTGCTGGATGAGCCGACCAACAATCTGGACATCAATTCCATCCGTTGGCTGGAAAGCGCCCTCAACAACTATGACGCCACCATGGTGATCATCAGCCACGATCGGCACTTCCTGAATCAGGTATGCACGCATGTCGCGGACCTCGACTTCCAGCAGCTCAAAATCTATCCAGGCAACTATGACGACTTCATGCTGGCGTCGGTGCAGGCACGGGCCCGGGTCGAAGCCGCGAATGCCAAGGCCAAGGATCGGATCTCCGACCTGCAGGAATTCGTGCGGCGTTTCTCGGCCAACGCGTCCAAGGCCCGGCAGGCCACCTCCCGCAAGAAGCAATTGGAGAAGATCAAGATCGAGGAGATCAGGCCTTCATCGCGCCAGAACCCTTATATTCGCTTCGAGCAGGGCAAGAAGCTCTATCGCTCGGCGGTCTCGGTGGAACGCTTGAGTTTCGGCTACCCGGGCACCGGCGAAAAAGTATTCGACAACCTCAGCTTCAACGTCGAAGGCGGCGAACGCATCGCCATCATCGGCCCGAACGGGGTGGGCAAGACGACGCTGATGCGCTGTCTCGCGGGCGAGTTGCGGCCGAATTCCGGGCGCATTGTCTGGGTCGAAAACGCCCAGCCGGGTTACATGCCCCAGGATCCGCAGGCCGAATTCGACGACAAAACGGACTTGTTTTCCTGGATGTCCCAATACACGGGCAAGGCCGACGATGATCAGATCGTGCGCGCGACCCTGGGCCGGCTGTTGTTTTCGGGGGAAGAGACCAAGAAATCGGTCAAGGTTCTCTCCGGGGGCGAGAAAGGCCGCATGATTTACGGCAAGCTGATGCTGACCAAGCCCAATGTGCTGCTGATGGACGAACCCACCAATCACATGGACATGGAAACCATCGAGTCGCTGCAAATTGGTCTGGAGCACTATCCAGGAACGCTCATCTTCGTGTCACACGACCGTGAATTCGTGGGTGGGCTCGCCACCCGGATCATCGAGATGCGCAGCGGCGGCGGCATTACCGATTTCAGGGGGACCTACGATGAGTACCTCAAGGGTCAGGGAATCGAAATCTAATCCGTGGATCGATATTCCTCTCGGGGACTACGAGGGACATATGTGCCTGCCGTCCGTCGGCCAGGCGCGGATGTTGGCCGATGAGTTCGAGCTGCTGATCGGACAGCGGTCGCCGGCGAGCGTGGCGATCATCGGGTGCGCCGGCGGCAACGGGTTGGAGCGAATTGCTCCGGGTAGGGTGCGGCGGGTGGTCGCGGTCGACATCAATCCTCGATACGTCGAAGAGACGGGCGGCCGGCATGCGGGCCGTCTGCCCGGTCTGGAGCTCATCTGTGCCGACGTGCAGTCGGGTGAACTGCGCTTCAATCCGGTCGATCTCATCTACGCGGCCTTGATATTCGAATATGTCGATGTCCCGGCGACGTTCGCGACCCTGAGGCGCAACTGCAGCCCGGGTGGGACCCTGGCCGTGCTGCTGCAGCTCGAGGCGACCGGCCAGCCGGCTGTATCACCCTCGCCCTTCCGGAGCCTCGGCCAGCTCGCGCCCATGCTCAGGCTGATTTCGCCGGCGGAGCTGGCCGCCGAGGCCGCCGCTGCCGGCTTCGCCGCCGCAGAGTCGCGCAGCATCGCGCTCGCTTCCGGGAAGCGCTTCTGGCTGCAGATGTTTCGCGGCTGACACTAGAAGCCTGTCTGAGCCCAACCAGCGGTGACCTCGATAGAAGGAGCCGGAGCGGCTTGCTACGATTGGCGCACCATCAAGAAGAAGGGGATGTAGGTGCGAAATCTATTAGCCGGCTTGGGCGCCTGTGCTCTGCTCTCTATGCCGTCGTATGCGGCCCCGCCGCAGGCTGACGTGGCCGCCGTCAACCGCATTGCCGATGCGGCCTTCAATCATGGCGAAGTGGTCGACATCGCCGCTTATCTGGCCGACCAAATCGGCGGCCGGATGACCAATTCTCCCGCCATGCGCAGGGCCGAGCGCTGGACTCAGGACCAGTTCAAGAGCTGGGGACTCAAGGACGTGAGGACCGAGGGCTTCGACTTCGGCCGAGGGTGGTGGATCGAATCGGCGCACACGCGCATGACGGCGCCCCGGCCGCTCGAGCTGCGCGGCATTCCCATCGCGTGGACGCCCCCCACCAACGGCGCGCTCAACGCCTCGGTGATCGTTGCACCCATGATCAGCGACAAGGACTTCGCCGAATGGAAGGGCAAGTTATCGGGGAAAATCGTCTTGGTCACCTGGCCGGGGCCGCCCAAGGACGACGCCGATGCGCCTTTCCAACGCCTGAACGAGGCGGAAATCGCCAAGCTGGACAAGTACCAACAGCCGACCTTCGATCCGGAGGCACGGCAGAAGCGAATCGACCGTTTTCGCTTCAGATCGAAGCTGGACAATTTCCTGGCTGACGAGGGGGCCGTGGCCTGGGTGCAGATGTCCCGCACCGAAGGCCGGCTGGTGCATGGCGAAGGCTACGGTTATCGCGTCGGCAAGACACCCAAACTGCCGGGTGTGGAGCTCGGTGCCGAGGATTACCGGCGCCTCGCACGCCTTGCCAAGAAGGGCGATGTGAAACTCGAAATCGACAGCCGCGTTCACTTCGAGGATGCGGATCACAATGCCTACAATGTTTTCGCCGACATACCGGGCAGCGATCCGAAAGCCGGCTACGTGATGGCGGGCGCGCATTTGGACAGCTGGGTGGCGGGCGATGGTGCCGCCGATAACGGCGCGGGCAGCGCCGTGGTGATGGAGGCTGCGCGAATTCTCGCCAGCATCGGTGTGCGGCCGAGGCGCACCATCCGATTTGCTTTATGGTCGGGAGAGGAAGAGGGTCTGCTCGGCTCTGCCGCGTATGTGGAAAAGCATCTTGCGCGCCGGCCGGCCGTGGATCCGGCGATGGCGGATCTTCCGGTGTATTTCACCTTGGATACCTATCCGGTGGAAA
>CAWEQB010000008.1:0-19108 GCA_963811115.1 uncultured Gammaproteobacteria bacterium | reverse complement strand
CCAATCGCCATTTTGTCGACGACATCCATGCCCTCGGTGACGCGCGCGAACACGGCATAGCCGAAATTGCCGCGCGAGTGATCGAGGAAGTCGTTGTCCTTCAAATTGACGAAGAACTGCGAGGTCGCACTGTTGATGTCATTGGTGCGAGCCATGGAGAGCGTGCCGCGCGCGTTCTTGAGGCCGTTGTCCGCCTCGTTCTTGACCGGCGGATGGGTGCGCTTTTGCGTCATGTCTTCAGTGAAGCCCCCGCCCTGGATGACGAAGCCCGGGACGATGCGGTGAAAGATGGTGCCATCGAAGAATCCGTCTTCGATGTATTTCAAGAAATTGGCGCACCGACAGCGGCGCCTCCTTGTCGAATAGTTCGATGGTGAAATCGCCCAGCGTGGTTTCGAAGCGGATCATGTGCATTTCCTGATGTGGTGAGTGAATGGTTCCCAGCGTAACGCGGGGCTTGCCTGAGAAATCGATGATGCGAGCGGACGGCGGTGAAACCGTGGCGCTCGAGCAGTCCTGCAACGTCCGGCGCCTGGGTCGCCGCCATGCTCGATCATCAAGCAGCCGCCGCTCGTTTGAAGGTGCGCCGCCGCGCCGCCGGTGATTGCCGCCAGGGCTTCCAGTCCGGTCGGTCCGGCGGCAAGGGCGATGGCGGGCTCGGCCGCGAGTTTCGCGAGCGCCGGGTCGCGCGGCCGCGACATAGGGGGGATTGGCGACGATGCAGGTCGAATCGCTCGCCGGCCACCGGCTCGAACCAGGAGCCGAGCCGCCAGTCGATGCGCGGAGCCCGAAGGCACGCGCATTTGAGCATCGCCGATCTCGAGCGCCGCCGGCGAGATATCGACGCCGGTGATCCGCGCCATCGCGGCCTCTCGGAGGCGATGGCCAGCGCGATGGCGCCGCTGCCCGGTGCCCAGATCCAGAACCGAGTACTCGCGCGTCGCAGCGCAGCTCGCCGCAGCGCCAGTTCGACCAGCAGTTCGGTTTCCGGGCGCGGCACCAGCACCGCCGGGCGTGACGTTGAGCGGCAGCGACCAAAATTCCCGGTTGCCCGTCAAATAGGCGACCGGCGCGCCTGCCGCGGCGCGCGCTCGATCAGGTCGGCGATAGGCGTGTCACGCTGGCCGCGGCGAGCGGCTCATCGCCGCGCGCGATCAAGCCGGACCGCGGCAGCGCCGAGCATCTTGCCGAGCAGCAATTCGGCATCGAGCCGCGGCGAATCGCTGTGACGATGCGAGCGCGTGCGCGGCGTCGCCGCAGGGATTCGGCGATGGTGCTCATCCGGATCATTCGACCTGCTGCGCCAGCTCTTCGGCCTGGTATTCCTGATTCAAGGCGCCGAATCAGCTCATCGAGATTGCCGTTCATGACGTCGTCGAGCTTGTACAGCGTGAGATTGATGCGATGGTCGGTGACCCGGCCTTGCGGAAAATTATAGGTGCGGATGCGCTCCGAGCGGTCGCCGGAGCCCACCTGCAATTTGCGCGATTGCGCCTGCTGGCTCTGCTGCTTCTCGCGTTCGGCGGCGAGCAGCCGGGCCTTCAACAGCGACATGGCGCGCGAGCGGTTCTTGTGCTGCGAGCGCTCGTCCTGGCATTCGACCACGACGCCGGTGGGTATGTGCGTGATGCGGATGGCCGAGTCGGTCTTGTTGACGTGCTGACCGCCCGCGCCCGAGGCGCGGAAGGTGTCGATGCGCAGATCCGCGGGATTCAAATCGACGGCCTCGACCTCCTCCAGTTCGGGCAGGATGGCGACGGTGCAGGCCGAGGTGTGGATGCGTCCCTGCGCTTCGGTGGCGGGCACGCGCTGCACGCGATGCGTGCCGGATTCGAACTTGAGCAGTGAATACGCGCCGCGGCCGATGACGCGGCTGATGACTTCCTTGTAGCCGCCATGCTCGCCCGGACTCTCGCTCAGGGTCTCGACCTCCCAGCCCTTCGATTCGGCATAGCGGGTGTACATGCGATACAGATCGCCGGCGAAGATGGCGGCCTCGTCGCCGCCGGTGCCGGCGCGGACTTCCAGAAAGATATTGCTGTCGTCGTTGGGGTCCTTCGGGACCAGCAGGCGCTGCAGCTCGAGTTCCTCGGCCGCGATGCGCGGCGCAAGATCGGCGATTTCTTCCTCGCCCATATTCTTGGTCGCGGCATCCTCGTCCGATGCCAGTTCCCGGGCGATCGCGAGGTCGCCCTCGAGCGCGATGAAGCGCCGGTAGCGCTCGATGAGCGGCCCCAGTCGCGAGTACTCCATCGACAAGTCGCGGAATTGGTTTTGACGCGCAATGACGCCCGCGTCCGATAAGAAGGCGGCTGATTTCCTCGAATCGTTCGTCCAATTTTTCGAGCTTGCGCCGGATGGAGTCTTTCATCGGCGCGGATTATAGCGGCCTTGCGGCTGGATGCCGGACTCAATGCCGGTCGCGTTCTTCGGTCAACAGCCGGGTCACGGCCTCGGCGAGGGCGGAATCCGCCAGTTCGGCGGCCTGGCGCAAGGCCTGGGTCGGCGTGTGCAGCAGCCGATTGGTCAGGGTATTGGCCAGAAACTCGATGACTTCGTCCGGGGACTTGCCGGCGGCGAGCAGGCGCCGCGCCTGCTCCAAGGTTTGCAGCCGGATGCCGTCCGCCTGCCGGCGCAGTGCACGAATGGCGGGACCGGCCTCGTGCGCGCGAGATTCGGCTCAGAAACCGCGCCACTTCCTCGTCGATGAGCAGCCGGGCGCCGCCCGCCGCGAGCTCGCGCTGCTGACGATTCTCATCGATCAGCTGCTGCAGGTCGTCGATGGAGAACAGGTACACGTCTTCCAGCTCGGCCACCGCAGGGTCGATGTCGCGCGGCACGGCCAGATCGACCATGAAAATGGGCCGCCTTCGTCGTGCGCGTATCGCATTTTCAGCCGCCTCCTTGGTGATGAGCGGCACCAAACTCGCGGTGCAGGAAATGACGATGTCGGCCTGAGCCAGCTCCTGGTCGAGATTGTCGAGGCCCGACTGCATGGGCTTTGAGTTCGGCAGCCAGATTCTGCGCCCGGCCAGGGTGCGGTTCGCGATCACCATGCGCTTGACTCCGGCGCCGCGCGAAATGCCGGGCGGCCAGGGCATTCATTTCACCGGCACCGACCATGAGGGCGGTGTGGGCGCTCAAATCGGAGTACACGCGGCGCGCCAGACTCACGATGGCGGAGGCGATCGACACGGCGTTCTCACCGATGCGAGTCTCCGATCGCACGCGTTTGGCCGCCGAGAAGGCCGCTTGGAACAATTTGTTGAGCGCGGGCCCGGTGCTGCCGGCCTCCTGCGCCACACGGTAGGCATCTTTCAACTGACCCAGAATCTGGGCCTCGCCGAGTACCATGGAGTCAAGCCCCGAGGCCACGCTGAAGGCGTGCTCGACGGCGCGCTGTTCCTGGTGGACGTACAGGCTGGACGCGAGGTCCAGATCGTGGCCATGGTGCCGTTCCAGCCAACGCGACAGCTCCGCGCCGCTGGCCGAACCCGCCCAGTACACCTCGGTGCGGTTGCACGTGGACAGAATCACCGCTTCGACGACCCCGGCCTCCTGCCGCAAGGTGCGCAATGCCGCCAGCAGTCGCTCCTCGCTGAACGCCACCTTTTCGCGCAGAGCGACCGGCGCGGTCTTATGGTTGATACCGAGGATGTTGAATGCCATTGCAGCGCTTTTGGACCGTAACCCACTGATTCTGGTGGAAGAGGTGCCGCTATATCAAGCTTGAATCCGCGGCGCCAGGGTAGTCATTTGGTTATAGTGCGGCCGTGTTCTCGATTCCAATCTTTGCAAGGGTTTCACTAGGGCTGGGTCTCGCAGCCTGCGGCGCCTGCGCGGCCATTCATTCCGGGCGCGAAGAGCCCCCGCCTCCGCAGTCATTTTATACCGTCACGGCCGAGATCGCCCTGGCGCGTCACCAACCGCGGGTCGCGGCCCTGCAATACACGGCCGCCGCAGCCAACGAAACCGACCTAGGGCTGCTGGCCCGGGCGACGCAGGTCTCGGCCGAGACCCTGCAACCCTCGCTGGCCGAGAAAATCGCGGCGCGCTGGATCCAGATCGATCCGAATTCGGTGGACGCACAACGCGCGGCGGCGCGAGCGGCGCTGGCGCTGCACAAGATCGATGAGGCCGCGACGCACTACCACATCGTGCTGGTGAAATCGCCGCTCGGCACGGAGGCGGAATTCGCGGCGCTGGAAACCGAGCTCGGCAGCAACGAAAATATTTTCGGGTCGCGTCAGCTCGCCGATCGGCTGGCCGCATCCTTTCCATCCTCGGCCGCTGCATTGCGGGTTCAGGGGTTCACCGCCCTGCGCGCGGACGATCCCGCCGCCGCGGTGCAGAGCTTCACGGCGGCGCTGGCGCTGCCGGACAGCAGTGCTGCCAGCGATCCGGGTGCGCGGCGCGAGTTGCTGCAGACCCTTGCACGCGCGCAAATCATGGCCGGCGACGCCGAACGGCCGCTGGCACAGGCGCAGGAAGCGGTCGAGCGCGACGACACGCCCGCCAATCGCCTCAATTATGCCCTGCTGCTGATGACCGCGCAGCGCGATTCGGCGGCCAGCCAACAATTGGAAGTATTGATCGCAGAACACCGAGTACGCGCCGGTGGCACTGCGCCTGTTGGGGCTGGTCGAGTTTCAGGAGGGTCACTTCGACGCCGCCAGCGCGAGGTTTGCCGAACTGTTGCGGCGCGGACAAATACCTCGACGATGCCTTCTTCTATCTGGGCGTGATCGCGGATCGCCACAATGATCCCGAGCAGGCGCTCGGCTCTATGCGCAGGTGCAGAGCGGCGAGAACGCCGTGCCGGCATTGCTGCGGGCGACCACGCTGCTGCAGAAGCACGGCGCCGCGACGGCGGCCGACGAATTGCTCGACCGGCTCGTCGAGGATGAGCCGCAGCGGGCGCCGGAGATTTTGGCGGCACGCGCGCGCATCTACGCCGACGCCGGTGATCTGCCCCGAGCGCTCGGAGTTCTCAGCAGGGTGCGGTGGAATACCCGGATAGCGTGGATCTGCGCTATGCCATGGCCTCCACCTACGAGGAAAAGGGGCGCATTTCCGCCGCCTTGCGTGAATTGAAAGCGGCTCATGAACGCGCGACCGGACGATCCCGCGGCGATGAATGCGCTGGGCTATACCCTGGCGGATCACTCCCGGGAACTTGCGCGGGCTCGCAAGCTCATCGAGCGCGCCAACGCCGAGGCGCCCAGAAATGCCGCCATTCTCGACAGCCGCGGCTGGGTGCTTGTTCCGCCAGGGCCACGGCGGCGGAAGCGGAGCCGTATTTGCGAGAAGCCTATCGCGACGATCGCGGCGGCGACATCGCGGCGCATCTCGGCGAAGTGTTGTGGCAGCTCGGCCAACGCGCCGATGCAGAACACATTTGGGCCGAAGCCGCGCGCCGTCGACGGCGACAATCGTCTGCTCAAGTCCACGCGGCAACGGCTGCACGGCGCGCAGCCTGGCGCGGCCTGAAGCATTGCCGCCGGCGCCGCAAGCAGCGCCTGATGCGCCGCCCGCGCCTGAAGTGCCGCCGTGCCGCAGCCGCCGCATCCGGCGCAGCCAACGTCCACTGTGAATTGAATCTTGGTGCGTTCCCTACGTGATGGTCTTGTGTTCTGCGCTGCTCGTCGCGTGCGCGACCACCCGGCAAGCGCCGCCGGCGCCGCCGACGGGATGGGACCAACGCATGGACGAATTGCAGAAGGCGACCACGTGGCAGCTCGATGGCCGCGCCGCCGTTGCTGTCGGACGCAGGGTTGGCAGGCCACTTTGAACTGGCAGCAGCGCGATGGATCGAATGAAGTTCATTTGTCCGGCCCTTTCGGCGTCGGTGCATTGGTGCTGAAGCGCACCGCCGATGGCCTGTCGTTGAACGGCGCGCCGCCGAGTGACGCCGTGATCGACCAGCTGCAGGAACGATTGGGATTCGAACTACCGCTCGATCACCTGCGCTACTGGCTGCTGGGAGTGCCCGATCCCAGCGCGGCCTTCGATGTGAAGCGCAACGCCCAGGATCGCGCGGCGCAACTCACCCAGGCCGATTGGAGCATCGATTACGATCGCTATATGCCGGTGGCGGGCGAGGTGCTGCCGTCGCACCTGGTGCTGAGCCACGAAGGAGTGCGGGTGCGCGTCGCCGTCGATCATTGGGAATGCGCCGTACGATGGCGCGAGCGCGATCCGTGGCCGGCGCCGGCCAAGCTCAATCTCTTCTTGCACATCGTCGGCCGGCGGCCCGATGGGTATCACGAGCTGCAGACCTGTTTTCAGTTCGTCGACTTGGGCGATGAGATCCACATCGAGGTGCGCGGCGACGGGCGGATTCGGCGCACCCGCGACATGCCGGGGGTGCGGCGAGGATGACGATCTCTGCGTGCGCGCGGCTCGCGCACTCAAGACGGCCGCCGGCTGCACCCTGGGCGCGGACATCGGCGTGCTCAAGCGCATCCCCATGGGCGGGGGTCTGGGCGGCGGAAGCTCGGATGCCGCCACCTGTCTGGTCGCGCTCAATCATTTGTGGCGGCTGCACTGGCCCACGGCGGCTCTCGCGGCTCTGGGCCTGAAATTGGGGGCGGATGTGCCCGTCTTCGTCGGCTGCCGCGCCGCCTGGGCCGAGGGAGTAGGGGAGCGCCTCACACCGCTGTATCCACCGCTGGCCCCCAAGGAAGCCAACTATTTGATTTTAAAGCCGAATATTGAGGTCAGTACCGCCGAAGTGTTTCAGGATCCTGAATTGACAAGGAATTCTGCGCCCATCACAATTCACGGCTTCCTGGAGGCTGGTGGACGAGAACGACTGCTTGGGCGTGGTGCGGCGCCGGTATCCTGAGGTCGCGCGCGCGCTCGATTGGCTGTCGGCCTTTGGCTCGGCGCGTCTGACGGGTACGGGAGCTTGTGTTTTTTTGGCCTGCGAGTCGATGGCTCTTGGGCAGGAAATTGCAAGTAAGTTGCCGGCGGGATTGGATGCTTTTTTGGCTCGTGGACTGAACGACTCGCCCTTGCTGGAGAGATTAGCGACTGCTTGCGAATCGGCTGTGTGAATTGATTGAGTTGATTCCTTTGGGGTGTCGCCAAGCGGTAAGGCAGCGGGTTTTGATCCCGCCATACGGAGGTTCGAATCCTTCCACCCCAGCCAATTTTGGATCGGACGATTCGTCGACCGGAAATGATCCCAATAGAATGAGTAGCTGGGGAAGGATAACGCCCGAAGGGCGGCCCCGGAGGGGTGAGGCCCGCAGGGCCGAATAATCCTTCCACCCCAGCCAATTTAGAGTTCACGCCCATGTCGAAAAATAATGAGTCCGATTCACTGACGATCGCGGTGTTCACCGGGAAGGCGAATCCCGCGCTGGCGCAGGAAATCGCGCGGCACTTGCATGTGCAATTGGGCCGGGCGGATGTGGGACGGTTCAGCGACGGCGAGGTCAGCGTCGAGTTGATGGAAAACGTGCGCGGACGCGACGTGTTCATCGTGCAGCCGACCTGTCCGCCGGCGGAGAATTTGATGGAGCTCTTGATGATGACCGACGCCTGCCGGCGGGCGTCGGCGAAGCGGGTCACGGCGGTGGTGCCTTATTTCGGCTACGCCCGCCAGGATCGCCGGCCGCGCGCGACGCGCGTGGCCATCACGGCGAAGCTGGTGGCGAACATGATTGCGAGCGCCGGGGTGGACCGATTGCTGACGGTCGATCTGCACGCGGATCAGATCCAGGGTTTTTTCGACATACCGGTCGACAATGTCTATGCCTCCCCGGTGTTGCTGGGAGATGCCTGGAAGCAGAAGTACCAGAACATGGTGGTGGTGTCGCCGGATGTGGGTGGTGTGGTGCGCGCGCGCGCCCTGGCCAAACGCCTGGATGACGCCGAATTGGCCATCATCGATAAACGGCGGCCGCGGCCGAACGAATCGAAGGTCATGAACATCATCGGCGAGGTGGAGGGCCGGACCTGCGTGCTGATCGATGACATGGTCGATACCGCAGGCACGTTGTGCCAGGCGGCGCAGGCGCTCAAGGATGAGGGTGCGCTCAAGGTGGTTGCCTACATCACGCATCCGGTGTTGTCGGGTGCGGCGATCGAACGCATTTCGAAGTCGGTACTGGATGAATTGGTGGTCACGGACACGATACCGCTGTCGGAGAGCGGCAAGGCGTGCAAGCGTATCCGCCAATTGAGCGTGGCGGGATTGCTGGCGGAAACGATCCGCCGCATCAACGACGAAGAGTCGGTGAGCTCGCTGTACATAGATTGAATTGGTCGGTGTTCCCGCAATTGGTCGCGATGCGAGGACGCCGTGTTTGTGATGTAACTGGAGAAGATTATGAAAACCTCTTTTGAACTCGTCGCCGAGTTCCGCGAGACGCAAGGCAAAGGTGCGAGCCGCCGCCTGCGTCACGAAGGAAAAGTACCGGCAATTCTGTACGGCGGGCACGCCGAGGCGCGCACGCTTACCCTGAGCCATCAGAAGCTCTTGATCATGCTCGACAACGAGCGCTTCTACTCGACCATCCTCAACTTGAAGGTGGGCGATCAGAGCCAGGCGGCCATTTTGAAGGACGTGCAGCGGCACCCGTTCAAGAATGCCATCGTGCACGTCGATTTCCAGCGCGTCGAGGAAAACGAAAAGATCCGCATCAGCATTCCGCTGCATTTCACCGGCGCGGCGGTGTCCCCCGGCGTCAAGTCGCAGGGCGGCATCGTGTCGCACATGCGCACCGAGACGGAAGTGTCCTGTCTGCCGAAGGATCTACCGGAATTCATCGAGGTTGATATTTCCGGTTTGTCGCTCAACGAAAGCATCCATTTGTCGCAGTTGAAGATTCCCGCGGGCGTGACGCTCGTGGATCTCGCGAAGGATGACGCGGCAGTCGTGGCCATCCACAGCCCGCGTGCGGAAGAACCGGAACCGACGGCGGCAGCGGCAGCGGGCGCTCCGGCGGCGGAAGGTGCGGCAGCGGCACCTGCGGCGGGAGGGGCAGCGGCGGCTCCTGCAGCGGCAGGGGACGCGGCGAAGAAGGCGGAGCCGGCGAAGAAAGAGGACGCCAAGAAAGAGCCGGCGAAGAAAGACGCCAAGAAGTAAGTTTCGACCTCTTGGATCAGGGGGGCCGCCCGCAAGGCGGCCCCTGCTGTTTCTATTTTTCTGGTGAGTGCGTTCAAGATGAGTGGTTTAGCGTTGCGCGTCATCGTCGGTCTGGGCAATCCCGGCCCCGAACATCTGGTCACCCGGCACAATGCGGGTTTCTGGTTTGTGGACCTGCTTGCGCGCCGCCATGGCGGGGAATTTCGCGACTATCGCAAGTACTCGGGAGAAACCGCCCGAATCACCTTGAGCGAGCGGGAAATCATCCTGCTCAAACCCACCACCTACATGAATCGCAGCGGCCTCTCGGTGCGCCAGCTCAGCGACTTCTACAAGATCGCCCCCGAGGAGATTTTGGTGGCGCACGACGAGCTCGATCTGCCGGTGGGCAGCGTGCGGCTCAAGCAGGGCGGCGGCCACGGCGGTCACAACGGCCTGCGCGACACCATCACGCATATCGGCGAGACCTTTTGGCGCCTGCGATTGGGGATCGGTCATCCCGGCAACAAGGCCGACGTCATCGACTACGTCTTGACGCGTGCGCCCCGCGCGGAGGAAGACACCATTCTCGAAACCGTTTCCACTGCCGCGGACGTCATGCCTCTCTTGCTTGAACAAGGCGCGGAACGCGCCATGGCCCGGCTGCACAGCCGGGCAGGAAAAACATAGGTTCCCAATGCCCATTCGCTGCGGAATAGTCGGTTTGCCGAACGTGGGGAAATCCACGTTGTTCAACGCGCTGACGCGCGCGCAAATTGCGGCCGAGAATTATCCTTTCTGCACCATCGACCCCAATGTCGGGGTGGTGCCTGTGCCCGACCCCCGCCTGGATAAGCTGGCGGCCATCGTGCGCCCGGAGAAGATCCTGCCGACCACGGTTGAGTTCGTGGACATCGCGGGCCTCGTGGCCGGCGCCTCGAAAGGCGAGGGACTGGGTAACAAGTTCCTCGCGCACATACGCGAGGTGGATGCAATTGCGCATGTGGTGCGTTGCTTCGAGAACGACGACATCGTGCACGTGTCCGGCAAGATCGACCCGGCCAGCGACATCGAAGTGATCAACACCGAGCTCGCGCTGGCCGATCTCGACAGCGTGGAACGGGCGTATCAGAAGGCATTGAAGGCGGCCAAGGCCGCGGACAAGGACGCCGTCAGATTGCGGGACCTTCTGGAAAAAGTGCGCGCTCAGTTGAACCAGGCGAAACCCGTGCGGCTGCTCAAGCTGGATGCGCATGATCATCTGCTGCTGCGCGACCTGCACCTGCTCACCGACAAGCCGGTGATGTTCGTGGCCAATGTCGACGAAGGCGGCTTCACCGGCAATCCACGGCTGGATCGGGTGCGCGAAATCGCCGCGGGCGAAGGCGCCATCGTGGTGCCGATCTGCGCGGCCATCGAGTCCGAGATCGCGCAGCTCGAGGAGGCCGACCGCGCCGAATTCCTGGCAGAGCTCAAGCTCGACGAGCCGGGGCTCAACCGCGTCATCCGCGGCGGCTATTCATTGCTGGGGTTGCAGACGTATTTCACCGCCGGCGTGAAAGAGGTGCGGGCCTGGACGGTGCACGCCGGAGCCACCGCGCCGCAGGCGGCCGGGGTCATCCACACGGACTTCGAGCGCGGATTCATTCGCGCCGAGGTGATCGCCTACAACGACTTCATCGCCTGCAAGGGCGAGGCCGGCGCCAAGGAAGCGGGAAAATTGCGCCTGGAGGGCAAGGAATACATTGTCAAGGAAGGCGATGTGATGCACTTTAGGTTCAACGTTTAAGTCGTGTGTGCGCCGCGCCGTTGACGAATGGCACCCCGGAGGCGATAGTCCGTCGAGAGCGCAAAATAGCGGCTCGCTGGTCGCCGGGAGAACACACTCATGTATAGATCATTTCCGGTCACGGCGGTGCCCGACAGGGAGCGCTTCAGCTACTTCCAGGCGGTCGTGGATGAGGTCTTCTGTCCGATGCAACTGCAGCCAGAAGGCCGGTCCCGCGAGTTTTTTCGCGGCTGCGTTGAGGCCTCGGACATAGGTTCGGTGCGGCTGGCCAGGGTCGCGGCCTCGCCCTGCGCGGTGACGCGATTCTCCGGCCATGTGGGGCGGCTGTCGGATGCGCCGTACCTGGTCAAGTTTCAAATGAAGGGCGAGTCCCACTGGTCGCAACGCAATCGTAAGGTGCACCTGCGGCCGGGCGACTTCGTCATTGCCTCGATGGGGGAGCCCTATTCCCTGCAGCTCTTGGACGATTTTGAAATGCCCGTGCTCGCGTTGTCGTCGCGGACCATGCACACGTTGACGCGGGACCCCGATCAGTTTCTCGGACTGCGAATGGCCGCGGAGGAAGCGGATTGCGGCTTGCTCAGCAGTTTCGTCGCCCAGGTGGTCGCCCGAATCAGCCGGCTGCAGGAGCCGATGATCAGCCGGGTTGAAGCCAACATCCTGGATCTGCTCGGCGGCGTGTTGAGCGCTCGAAGCGGCCACGGCGCCCCCACTGCGGCGCAACTGCTGGGACAGATGAAGGCCTATCTCGACAATCATCTGCACAATCAGCGTCTCGGCCCGGAGATGATCGCCGCAGCATTCAACGTCAGCAAGCGCCATGTTCACTCGATATTCGCCACGGAAGGAGTGTCCGTGGGCCGGCATATCCGCTTGCTACGAGTTGAGGCCAGCCGGCGAATGATCGCTGAAGAACCCACACTGTCCCTCACCGAAGTCGCCTTGGGCTGCGGTTTTTACGATCTTTCCCACATGTCGCGCTCCTTTCGGGAGCATTACGATGTGAGTCCGCGCGAGTATCGCGCGCTGGCCGCAGCCGGGCGTCGATCCTAGCGCGACTGCCGCGCAACATGCGCGGCCCTGCACTCTGGTACAGCGCCGGCGCACCCTGCTCCAAGCATTGCCCGCTCCGCAGCGCCGACAATGGTCCTGTCGAGCGGATGCCGCTTCAAAGCACACACCCGCCGCCACCCAGGGGGCTGCATGACAGATAGATTCGAGATGACCATCGGCGGCCGTTCCGTGCCCACGGCGGAATACCGGCCAATCCTCATGCGGATCGTCGACGAGGAACAGTTTGGTCCGGTTCTGCCGATCATTCGCTACCGGAATCTGGACGACGCCCTCGCGTCGGCCAACGGCACGCAGTTCGGACTCGATGCTTCGGTGTGGGGCAGCGACAAGAAGCAGCTGGCGGCCGTGGCCGCCCGCCTCGAGGCCGGCACCGTGTTCGTCAACAAGCACGCGGAGATCGCACCGAATGTTCCGTTCGGGGGCATCAAATGCTCGGGTCTCGGCGTTGAATTCGGCCAGGAGGGACTCGAGGCCTACACGACCATCAAAGTAATCAATGCAGCCGCATAGTGGCCGATGCAGGAGACTCCATGACTCAGGTTAATCGCCTCATTTCTCTCGTGTTCGTTTTCGCCGCTGCCCAGTCCACGGCTGCCGCGGCGGCGGCGGACGCTGCCGGCGCATCGGCCGAGAGCGTGGGACTCGAGGAAATCCTCGTCACCGCGCAAAGACGCGAGGAGCGCTTGCAGGATGTGCCGATCAGCGTGAGTGTCTACAACCAGGCGATCATGGACGCGCAGGGCACGCGCCATATCGACGACATCGCCCGACTTACACCGGGACTCACGTTTTACCGAGGCACGATCAACAACAATTCCGAGTCCTCCGACATCGCGATCCGCGGCATCGATTCGACCGCCGGCGCCGCGACGACGGGGGTCTATATCGACGACGTGCCGATCCAGGGCCGTCATTTGTCGTTCGGAACCTTCAACGCCTACCCGCAGCTGTTCGACATCGATCGGGTCGAAGTGCTGCGGGGTCCGCAAGGCACGCTGTTCGGGTCGGGATCCGAGGGCGGCACGGTACGGTTCATCACGCCGGAGCCGGGTCTGCACCAATACTCGGCATACGCACGATCCGAACTCGCGGCCACCGACGGCGGCGACCCCGTGGCGGAAATCGGATTGGCGGGAGGCGGTCCGATTGTCGAGGACACGCTCGGATTTCGCGCCAGCGTCTCCTACCGGCATGACGGCGGCTATGTCGATCGAATCGACTGGCACGACCAACAGACGGCGGAAAAAAACGCCAACGCCGCCACCACCAAGACCGCGCGGCTGGCATTGAAATGGGCCGCCACCGAGCATCTGACGATCACACCGTCGGTCTACTACCAGTACCGGCATGTCGGCGACACGGCGTCATGGTGGAGCATTCAGCCGGGGACGCCGCCGCCGGACCCTACGGGCGGACAATTCGACGCGACGCTGCGCAACGGCAATGAAATACCCCAGCCCAGCACCGATCAATTCACCCTCTCGGCGCTCAGAGATCGAGTGGGATCTCGGGGCGGCGCGCCTCGTGTCGAGCACGTCTTATTACAAGCGCAATCAGTCCGCGGTCACCGATTATTCATCGGTCGATCGCGCCATTTTCTTGGGCAACCCGTATCCGCCTGAAGCCCGTGACGGCACCGGGATATTGGGCCGATAATCAGAACAATTGGACCGAAGAGCTGCGGTTGGAGTCGAGCAACCCCGAGTCGCGCATCCAATTGGACGACGGGTGTGTTTATCCAGAACGCGAAGGAGAACACGATCGAAAATGTCTACGACCCCGCGTTGTTGACGGACATCGGCCTGCCGGTGGGCGATGGCTACATCTACAAGCAAAATCCTTTCAGCTCGGTCGACAAGCAAATCTCGCTTTTCGGCCAGGCAGACGCCAAGGTGACAGAGCATCTGAAATTGACGCTCGGCTTGCGCGTCTCCAAGGCTGAGTTCGAAGGGCAGGCGTACTACAGCGGTTTTGTGGTGGGTCCTCCGGTGTCGAGTTCCGTTTCGATCACCGAACACCCGGTCACGCCCAAATTCGGCCTGACGTATCAATTCGATTCCGACAATCTCATGTACGCGACGGTGGCGAAGGGCTACCGAATCGGCGGCGCCAATCCCGATATCGGCCAGTTCTGCGACTTTTCTCCTTACGGTCTCACCGGGCGTCCCGCCGCAATATAGCTCGGACTCGGTGTGGAGCTACGAACTCGGCACGAAAAATGCCTGGAACGACCGGCGCGTGCTGCTCGATGCCAGCGTCTACTACATCAAGTGGAGCAATATTCAGCAAAACGTCGCCCTGCAGTGCGGCTTTCAGTTCACCGAAAATCTCGGGGCCGCCGACAGCAAGGGCTTCGATGTGCAGACTCAGTTCAAGGTGAGCGATGCACTCACCGTGGGCGGAACCTTAGGCTACACGAACGCTGCCTACACCCAGACCGTCTTCGCGACACCGCTGGCCGCCGCAACCCCCGGCTTCTTTTCCATCGTGCAGGATGGCAATCATCTGCCCGGCGCGCCCTGGACGGCGGGTCTGTTCAGCCAGGTGAATTTTCCACTACTTGCGAAGAATGCGTATGTGCGCGCAGATTACCAATACAGCGCCAAGCAGACCTCCACGATCGCGGCACAGGACCCGGCCAATGGGGCCATTCCTGGCAATGTTCCTCCGATTGCCTCGACCTCCTATGCCTCGCTGCGCGCCGGCTTGAAGTGGCAGAAATTCGACGTCTCGTTGTTCGCGCAGAACCTGTTCAACTCGCAACCCAAGATCTCGGTGGTCAACAACTCCGGAGTGCCGTCGCCGCTGTTCCAAGACATCACTTGGCGGCCGCTGACCGTCGGCGTTACGGCGCTGTTCCGCTACTGATGAAGACGGTGCACGTGATCCGCGCGCTCGCCGGTTTTGCCCTGCTTGCGGGTGCGCAGGGCGCTGCGGCGGATTCCGCGGTGCCTGAACCCGCCGACCTCGTCTTGATGCACGGTCACGTGAAGACGTCGGCCGGCTGGGCCGAGGCGCTGGCGATTCGCGCCGGCGTGATTGTTGCATTGGGAGACAGTTCCGCGGTGCAACCGTATCGGGGATCGAAGACCGAAGTGGTTGATTTGCGCGCTGCGACCGTTCTGCCGGGCCTGCACGATGTCCACGTACATCCGATTTTTGGTGGGATCAGCGAGCGACAGTGCAAGATTCCTCAGGGGCTGTCCCTGCCGCAGGCCCAGAAACTCATCAAGGAGTGTGCAGCACGCTTGGGACCCGGCGAATGGATTGTCGGCGGCCAGTGGGATGCGTCTGCGTTGGGACGCATACCGGGTCGGACCGCTCTCGACGCTGTCGCCGGCAACCATCCGGCGTTGCTCGATGACACGAGCGGGCACAGCTCCTGGGCGAATACCCGGGCGCTCGCGATGGCGGGCATCACGCGCGCCACGCCGAATCCTGAAGGGGGAATCATCGAACGCGATGCGGCGGGGGATCCCAGCGGAATACTCCGCGAAGCCGCCATCGATCTCGTCAGAAAGCATGTTCCCAAACCATCCGCGGACGCGGTTCAGGCGGCGCTGCGCTTCGCGACGCATGAGATGCTGTCCTTCGGCATCACCTCGTACACCGAAGCTTCCGTGGGATTTGTCGCAGGCAACGATGCTGAGCTCAAGGCTTACGCGAAACTCGCCGACGCCGGCGTCTTGAAGCAGCGCGCGACGCTCTGTCTCACATGGACCCCGGGCAGCGCCGACGCCGAAGCTGCAATCGCCGCACGCAACCTCTACGCCCGCCCGCGCGTGGCCCCGGACTGCGTGAAGATCTTTCTCGATGGGGTCCCGACGGATGGGCACACCGCCGCCATGCTCGAACCCTACGCGGGCACCCTTGCCGGGCGTGACGATGAGGCGGCACGCAAAGGAATGCTGCTCGTCAAACAGGATGTGCTCGACGCCGCAGTGACCCGCTTTGACCGTATGGGTCTCACCGTCAAGTTTCATGCGGCCGGGGATGCCGCGGTCAGGGCCGGCCTTCGCGCGATCGCGGCGGCGCGCAAGAGCAACGGCTTCAGTTCCTCGATGCACAACGTCGGTCACTGCACCTTCGTGGCCGCCGAGGACATTGCGCGCGCCCGTGCCATTGGCGCGACCTTCGAAGTATCCCCCTACCTCTGGAGCCCGAGCCCGATCAGCGACGACATCGCCGCGGCCGTGGGCCCGGAGGTGATCAAGCGGGTCTGGCCTGTGCGGGAGATGATCGAATCCGGCGCGCTGGTTGTGCCCGGATCCGATTGGAGCGTCGTGCCTTCCGTCAATCCCTGGATCGGCATCGAAACCTTGGTGACGCGGCAGGTCCCGGGCGGCGGCGGGCGTTTTTTCGGAAAGACGGAGGCCATATCGTTCGCTCAGGCCATGGATCTTTTCACGGTCAACGCCGCACGCCAGGAGCGCATGGCCAACCGTGTCGGCTCCATCGACATTGGCATGCTCGCCGACATCATCGTCGTCGATCAGGATCCGTACGCCGTTCCTGTCACGCGGATACATGACACCAAAGTGCGCATGACGTTCATTGCGGGCGAAAAGGTGTACGACGCAAGCCGTGAACGATAGGCTCCCGGACGAGCCATGGGATCGTTGAGAACAATTCTTCCACCTCTGGGGATGTGCTTGGTGGTTTTCGCGGGCGGCCCTGCGGATTGCGCAGTCGCGCAAACGCTTCAAGTCGAAGTCTTCAAAGGCGGCTTCGCCAGCGTGAATTCCTTCATCTTTTCCAATGGTAAGTCGCTCATCGTCATGGACGTGCAGCGGAAGACCTACGAGGCGAAGAAGCTTGGGGAAATCATCAAGGCGAAGGGATTGCCGCTGACCCACATCTTGATCAGCCACGGCCACACCGACCACTTCACCGGCATGGATTGGTTCCATAGGGAGTTCCCCGAGGCGCAGATCGTCGTTGCCACCGAAGCGATCAGGCGCGACGTCAAGAGCTATGCCATCTATATGAGCCAAGGCGGAGAGACCGGTGCCGAGCCAGCGTTGGAGCCGGCGCTGCTGCCGAGATCGCCTGGGAATCCGCGAGGATTCGACTATGAGAACTGGATTCATGTACTTCCCGGCAATACGCTCCGCCTGATCGGCGGCGGTACCCTGGAACTCACCACCGACTACCCGCCCGCGGAAGCGCCGCACACGATCACCGTATACAGCAAGGCTTTGAACGCTCTGTTTCTCGCGGACCTGGGCTACAACAGGGTTCATCTCTGGATGGGCGATGACATCGACAATAAACGCATCGCCGCGTGGCGCGCCGAACTCATGCGGATCAAATCGCGGTACGCGGCGCGCAATCCGACCGTGTATCCGGGACACGGGGATCCGACGGATATGAGCCTGTTCGACACGATGATTCGCTACATCGACGACTTCGTCCGCATCACCTCGGCCGCGAAATCGCGCGAGGAGGCGATGCAGAAGATGCAGGCGCTCTATCCTGACTACGAACAGGCGGACTTTTTCCTGAAGTACAGCGTCGAGAATCACGTCAGGGCGGATTGAGCCGATGAATACCCGAACCAGACGATTCCTGATCCCGGCAGCCTGCACACTGCTGATGTATGTTTCGCAGCGGCCGCGCGCTGCGCCCGCGGTCATACCCCCCGGGGGCGATGGCGGAGTGGCGATCTTGCTGGTCAACGGGCGAATTCACACCCCCGGCGGTGTGGCGGAGGCCATGGCAATCGACGCGCAGGGCCTCATCGTCGGGATCGGCACCAGCGAGGAACTGGACCGATTGCGGGACAAGGCCGCGCGCCGCATCGATCTCAACGGCCACGCCGTGCTGCCTGGCTTTCATGACCTGCACGTGCACCCGATTTTCGCCGGCCTACAAGCGCAACGCTGCGTGATTCCGCAAGGGTCATCGCTTGCAGTCTTGCAACGGATCGTCGGCGCCTGCGCCGCCAAGGCCGGCCCGGGCAAGTGGATTACCGGCGGGCAGTGGGACGTCGCCGCCGTCGGACCGGCGCCGAATCGCCAAATGCTGGATGCAGTAGCTCCTCACAATCCAGTGCTCCTGGGTGATTCGAGCGAGCACAGCGCTTGGGCGAACTCACAGGCGCTCGAACTTGCCGGCGTCGATCGCCGCACGGCAAATCCTCAGAACGGAATCATTGAGCGCGATAAATCCGGCCGCCCGACGGGAATTTTGCGCGAGGACGCGGTATTGCTGGTGCGCAAACATGTGCCTGCGCCCACGGATGCCGAGGTGCGCTCAGCGCTCGAGGCCTCGTTGGCAACGATGCTCTCGTTCGGCATCACGTCCTTCACGGAGGCTGCGGCGGGTTACTCGTCGAATCTCGAGAAGGAGCTCAAGGCCTACGCGGCGGTGGCCGATGCCGGCATGCTCAAGCAGCGAACGCGTGTTTGCATGTCATGGGAACCCGACAATGAAGCGGTGGAGGCCGTCATCGCCGCGCGCAATTTCTTTGCCCGGAGCCGTCTTGCTGTTGACTGCGTAAAAATATTCCTCGACGGCGTGCCCACGGATTCGCACACCGCCGCGATGCTGCAGCCGTATGCCGGCACGGTCGCGGGCCGCGCCGATGAGGCGAGCCGGACTGGCATGTTGCTGCTCAAGCAGGACGTCATCGACCGCGCGGTCGCGAGATTCGATCGCCTCGGAATCGCGATCAAATTCCATGCGGCGGGGGACGCCGCGGTTCGCGCGGGCCTCAATGCCATCGAGGCCGCGCGCCGGGCCAACGGTTTCAGCGGCATCCTGCACGACGTCGGTCACTGCACATTTGTGGCGCGGGAGGATTTGCCGCGGGCACGCGCGATCGGTGCAACCTTCGAGGTGTCCCCGTACCTATGGGCACCGAGCCCCATCACAGACGATATCGCGGTGGCAATCGGCCCGAAGATCATCGAGCGGGTTTGGCCGATCCGCGAGATGATCGACGCCGGCGCCCTCGTCGTACCGGGTTCCGACTGGTCGGTGGTGCCCTCGGTGAATCCCTGGGTCGCAGTCGAGATGCTGGTCACTCGGGAACCGGCGGGCGGCGGCGAAAGGTCGTTCGGAAAGGGCGAGGCGATCTCCCTCACGGAGGCGGTCGACCTCTTCACCGTCAACGCGGCCCGTCATCGACACCTCGAAGGGATGGTCGGCCGGATTGAACGCGGAAT
>CAWEQB010000007.1:0-296053 GCA_963811115.1 uncultured Gammaproteobacteria bacterium | reverse complement strand
ATTGGAGCAATATCTACTTTCGCAGGTCAAAGGCGCGGTGCTGAAGCGAAAGCTAAAAACGCTCTTCGAGGAGGGTCGCCACTCTGAAGTAAAAGCGCTTGTGGGAGCACGGGCATCTCCGAGAGCGACCGAAAGCGCTTGAGGCGTTCCATCCGATGTTTATGGGTGGAAACTATCTTCCGGACACCGTGCATGGCGAGGTGGAGATCGCTCGGATTCGAATTGAATCGACCACGTGCGATGTCACTAGCGTCTTTGCTAAATCGAGACAAGGGCGTCATACGTTATCGAGTAGTCGACGAATACGACGGCGAAACCTTGGCGGGCAAGACCGAGAGGGTATCCGAAAAACCACTCACGCTAGGCGAACTCGCGGATTTTTTCCTCACCGCCTGGCCATTGATGGGCGTCCTTGAGATGAACTTCGGGGGAGACCTAAAGGCGAGTCTTGATTTCTTCTTGGCTGAATCCGATTTCTATCCGGAATTTGATCGCCTGTGTCGACTCCGCGTCTCACAACATTTCGCCGACCGCTCGAGCAAAGACGCTTCGGATGACGAGCTCGTATGAATGGGCGCTAACTGCATGGACGCTTTCCCTGTTTTCTACAGCAATGAGTTACTGAACTCGGCCACACGCAGTCCAAGCGCCATTAAACCCCAACCCATAGTAGCCGCCTGGAGGGACGCGGCGTTGTCTATTGAGGCGCTCGAGCGATTTTCGACCTTGACGTGACAGTTGTTATTCGGGTTCACAGTCACGGCTTGTTCGGGCTTTTCCGGTTCTCGCTCCCAAGGCCCGATGACGATAATGACGTCATCCACCCGGAAGTGGCGAGTGTATGACGATAATGACGATGAATTCCCAGTTAGTGGCGGTAGGCCATAACCGAATTTCACCCGCGGCGCGACGATCGAAAGGTCACAGTAACCTTGGATCGCGTAGGGGGTTTCGGGTCCGTCCGGGCGCTCCGGAGTCATCGGGGACTCTCGCTCAGCGACGGCTCGCATCGCTAGCGCAAAGTTTTTGCGTCCCCGATCCCGCTCAGTCGGCAGCGGCATTCGAGGACAAGGGCCGATTAACCGGTGAGCTTATGAAGTCGCGCGATCGCGCCGCGCTTCGCGGCGAGCTTAGAGGTGTAGCGCGCGACCATACGGACTGATGTCCACCCGCCCGCTTGCATGATGGATGCGGCATCGATATTGGCGGCAACGCAGTCAACGGCCGTGCCGACTCGCATCTGTGGCTACTGACCTCGCGAGGATCGAGCTTGCACGACTTGCTAAGGCTTTGAGGATGCGCCCAACGTCGCGCGCCGACAAGGGGTGCCAGTGGCTTCCCGCCCTTCGTGATGCTCTGAAATACCGCGCCTGAGGCAATACCGGCGTCGCAAGCCAGCGTTGGAGCGCGGCCGCAGCGTCGGGTCCAACTAAACAATCCTGGGGTTCCGTGCTCGTCTTACGGCGCCGGAGCGCGACGTGCGCGGTGCCGATCATCGACATCGAAACTGACCGCATCTACCGTTAGCGCGACGAGTTCCGAGGCGCGGGCGAGGAGATCCTTGCCCACGAGCAACAGCGCGACGTCTCGCTGATCCTTCAGTCGCTTCTCACCGATATGCACTGAATGCGATCCGTATCCTTTGCGGTAACGGCGCGGCCTGGCGCTGTTGCGTTCCGCGCTCTCGCGCTATCGCCTTCAACGCAAGCCGGACCACCTCACTATCGCAGGGGTTTGGCAAGCCGGCCGCGCGGTGAAGCTGCGCAATCGTGGCGGCTCGGCGGCGGACCGTGCGACGGCCTTGCCGGCGTCGCTCTCGGCTCTCAGGAAGCCGCGACGGTCGATGGCTCCGCGGGCAGCGGATCGAGCTCGGCGCAGGCGCACCAGGTCGCGAATGCTCTCGAAGTCGGATCTGATAGGCGCGCTCTGTGTTGGCCGCAAAGGCGCCCTGGGCGGCGACTCGACCACTGGTCAGGCGCTCAGCGACGGCGGTAGGCGAGGTGGGACGAGACTGGTTCATGTAATCGTGTCCGATAACGGACATTATCGGACACAATAAACGAACTCAATTATTAGATCAAGGTGCCAGCGAGCCGCACTGCTGGCATCCGTCTGTGAATTCATAACCTATTGATTTTACGTACTTTTATCACATTTCATCGCAGTTTATTGCGCCAGATCCCTCGAGGTCCCTGGAGCTGGTTATTGTAAACACCATAACATTTCCAATGTGTCCGGCGGTCGCGAGGTGGAGCGGTTTGGAGGGTTTTGCCTGTGTCGGCCAGATTCGCGGCCTTCGCCTGCTCGGCGTAACACCAACAGTTTATGCAACCAGCATCGCGCTGGAGGGGACTAGCGCCGCCCAACCGGCCCCAAACTGTGACGTGTTGGTTCACACAGTGACGGTCGATATGCAGTAGCTTGCAGTAGCTTTGGGCGTGGTCCCAAGAAAATGGCAATGCCACTTTATAAAGAACCACGGGTTTAGCTACTACGAACTACTGCAAAACTCCTCCCTCGCGCCCGGTGCGGGCCACCCCACGAGCAGACGGACCGTGAACGGCGTCACAGTTTCGTGCAACTTGGCACATAGATAGGTGAGGGCGAAGTTCGCTCGCAGCGAGGACTCATACTTTGTTGATCGGGTCGACCGGGCCCGCTGGATAGCCAGTGAAGCCGGTAAGTGTCACGGGCTCCTGCTCTGGCGCCCCGAGGATC
Organism: uncultured Gammaproteobacteria bacterium; assembly: GCA_963811115.1. GTDB lineage: Bacteria > Pseudomonadota > Gammaproteobacteria > Steroidobacterales > Steroidobacteraceae > Bog-1198. The sequence continues at coordinate 293,335 of CAWEQB010000007.1, read as the reverse complement.
AAGCCTCGGGCATAATTGAAACTCTGCCTAGCCAGGCGCGCTGAATTTCATCGTCAGCGGAATGGTATCCCTCCCGGGTGTCCGCCGGGAAAGAGCGCGGCTCTTGATGGCCGCAACCGCGATCCAGGTGCTGAACCTTGGTCGCGCTAGGTCTCGAACCTTGGGGTACCGACAATGCAATTCTTTCGACCCGCCGCAACCGCGGCACTTCACAGCGCAGCCTCGTGTGCGCGTCTTACGCAATCTGATCAAACCCGCGCGGGGTGGCTCACATGAGCACCACCCAGCCGCCCCCATACCGCGTGCTCTGCGAACGCCGCGACTACATCGTGCTCGAATTCAAGCTGCCGAGTGAGCGGCCAAGCACGGCCCACATGCTGTGCCTGTTCGACCAGGATCGCGACCCGCGATTGCTGTCCGTTCTGACGGCGCTCTTCTATCGCTCACCAATGATCCTCGCGCTGATACCCGCCGTTCACGAGAACAACGGAATCGTTGACTTTTGGTGCGTTGATGCAGCCGAAGCTGCCCCAGCTGCCCGGGCACTCGAATCCGCGGCAGATGCGGCGCTGCGACCGCTACACGACACCTGGCGAGTGAACGAACAGCCGCGCATCGTCAAGACGCGCAACGGCCTGGTCGATCGAGACTCACTCCCGCCGAACGATCTGCTCAAAACGAACGCGCGTCATCTGCCGATAGGCGTCGTGGGTGCACGGTCATGATCGCGTTCACCCTATTCAGCAACGCGCAGACCGAGCCGCTGACCGGCTTGCCGCTTCCGCTCTCGAAGACGTTCGCGCTCGGTGCGAATGGGAAGCTCTCGCCGTCGACGTCCGCCTATTCTCACGGACGGCACAGCCGAGCGCATCGAGGTCGGATCGCCGACGGAGTTCGCCGCGCTCTTGAATAAATTCGGCGCCCATCAAGCGCTCGCCTTCGGCATAACCGATTACCGCGAGGTGCAAGTCACGACTCAAAAGCAACTGCGCAGCTCGCCCGGCAAGATCGCCGGCGACGAGGCAACATCTCGCGTTCAAGCGGCAGCCGGGAATTCTGTTCATCGACTACGATTACAAGCGCTCGACCGCTACAGCGCCGTCGTTGACGGCTGAACAAGTGAGAGCGCACCTCATCGAGGCGTGCCCCGCGCTCGCGGATGCGCCGATGGTCGCAACCTCGAGCACATCGAGCTACATCTACAATGCCCATATTGAGATGCAAGGCGCTGGCGGGAGTCATTTGTACGTCTTCGTTGCGGATGCAACGGACATCGAGCGCGCCGGCCCAGCTCTGTGTGAGCGGCTATGGCTCGCAGGTCTTGGTCGCTTTGAGGTAAGCAAGGCCGGGCATCTGCTCGACAAATGCCTGATCGACGGCAGCGTGTGGCAGCCCGAGCGGCTCGATTTCATCGCGGCGAACTGCGTCGTACCTCTTGAGCAGCGCCGGCCCGCGCCGATTGTTTGGAATAACGATGCGCCGCTTTTCGAGACGCGGCTGATCGCCGATCCGACCGAGCCCGAAGCCGAGGCCATTGCACAGAAGCGCCGAGAGGCGCGCGCCGCAATAGAGCCGAAGCGCCAAGAGGTGCGCCAGGCGTACGTCGAAGAGCGCACAGGGGTCTATGTCGCGACTGGAATCGATCCGATCGTTGCGAGGCGTACCGCTGAGCAAGCGGTCGACAACAGCGCGCTTCTCGGACCCTTCAAGCTCACAACAGAAGACGGGCGCGAGGTGACAGTCTCGCCGGACGTGCTCGCCAATAGAAACGGGTTTCACGGAACGCGGTTCCGCGATCCGATGGAACCGAGCTACGGCAACGATCCGGCGCATCGCGCGCGCGAACCTATTCGGCGGCGGCCGGCCGACTACTACTCTCACGCGCACGGCGGCCGGCGATATCAACTCTATCCGCAAGCGGACATGCTGCAGCTGCCGCAACCCCGCGATGAGCTGGTGCGGCGCGTGCTCAAGTTGATGCAGATTCACGGCGAGGTGTTCGACCAACCCATCGGCGACGGCGGCCGCTATCGCATGGTCTACGTGAGTGAGGGTTACATTATTCCCGTGACCGAGCCTTGGCTTGCGAACTACGTCTCCCGCCTATGTCGATGCGAGCGATACGACAAACGCAGCGGGAAGCTTGAGACGGTAGATTTCCCGGATAGGTTCATTCGCAACATCATGGACGCATCGGCTCGGGGCCTGCCGAAGCTCAAATCGGTGATCGGATTGCCTATGATGCGGCCGGATGGCTCGATCCTCGATCAGCCGGGATACAGCGCGCAAGATCAGGTGCTTTTTCTCAGCGATGATTTCTTCATCGTGCGGGTCTCGGATGCACCGACGGACGAAGAAATCCGCGAAGCGGCAAAGCTGCTCTGGCACCCGGTCAAAGACTTTTCCTATGACGGCGCGGTGTCGCGGGGAGTAAAGTTCGCGGCGCTGCTGACGGTACCAGTGCGGGCGATGATCCCGACCGCGCCCGGCTTTCTGTACGCTGCACCGATGGCGGGGTCCGGCAAATCGTTGCTCGGGAATGTGACGCGGCGCTGCTGACCGGCCGCCGCGGTGTAGCTTCCACTCCGCCGACCACCGATGAAGAGCAACGCAAAGCGCTCTTCTCCGCGGTTCGTGCGGGTTTGCCGTACATCTTCTGGGATAACTTCACGCTACCCATCAAAGGCACCGCATCGCTGTGCGCGTTCCTGACGGCGCCGATTTTCGGCGATCGGGTGCTCGGCGTGAGCGATATGCAGAGTTACCGGAACGCCGGCATGTTCCTAATGACTGGCAATAATCCAACGATCGAAGGCGACGCGGCGCGCCGGATTCTTGAGGTGTTGGATCGATGCCGAAGCGGAGAATGCCGAGGCGCGCAGCTTCGATATCGAGCCCGAGCGGTATGTCATCGACCATCGGTCCAGCTGTGGAACGCCGCCCTGACGATTCTGCGCGGATTCTTCTCGCGCGGGGCGCCTAAGCAGACGAATGACACGGTCGGGTCTTTTGAGGAATGGGACAAGATGGTTAGGCAGTGCGTTATTTGGCTCGAGCGAAGCAGATTAGCGCCCGTTGAACTCGCAGATCCGTATGCGTCGGCGCTCGAAAACATCAAGGCCGATCCGACACGCGAGACCGTCCTCAATGTTATGAACGCGTGGCACGCGGCGTTCGGGAGTGCGATGAAATCGCCTGGCGAGGTGACGCGAGTTCTCGTGTTCGATGGCACGGAGGTAATGTTCGACCAAAAAATAGACGAACTGCGACGAGCAGTCGAAGAAATAGGTATGGAGAAGTTGACGCCTCATCGTTTCGGCGCGTGGCTCGAAAAGCATAACGAGCGACGCATCGCAGGCATGCGGTTTGTGCGACGTCGGGACGATCGCCTGAACACATACCGCTATTCGGTGCGCAGGTCTGAGTCTGCGCCGCCCGTGCAAGACAATAGAGATTTAGTGCAATGAACAACCTATACCTGACTGCACCAGTAAGTGCACAGACCATCCGAGCCCACAGTGATTGGGTGGACGCGTCGCGAGCGGCAGCGGCGTCGGAGCGGCCGGACCCGGGCTATTACACCGCGCAGGCGCGCTTAAGGCTCACCAACGACGCTCTTGAGGCAGCTCGCAACAGTGACCGCGCCGCGTTTGAAAAAGCGCGGGGCTGGAAATTCTGTAAATGGTTCACCCTGCGCCAGCTCAAAGTTGGTAGTCCGCGACGCAAGTTCGGCGAACGGTTCGGCACGTACCCGGAGATCGATCACGCCGAATATCTGCGCATTGGCAGGCGGCCCGTTGCAATCTTGAGCCACAGCTACGCAACTTGGGAGATGTTGCAGGCGTTCGCTGAGAAGCACGGGCTCGACGCGGAGCCTCTATCTGCTAGCTGGTACTACCCCGAGCGGGACACAAGCGGTCGTGTTCACGGCGCGCCGATCGGGTGTGCAATCATGACCTTGTTTACGCCCGTGATGGGAGCGAGACACGGCTCACATTTCGAGGATCTTCGCGCGCTATTTCGCCCGATATGTAATAACGCGGCTCTGCGTAAAGCCGAATTGGGTAAGATCGCAATTGCATTGATGAGTTGGAGCCAGACGCTCCACGCCAACCGGCTCTCCCGAGCACGGTGGACACCCCGCAAGGGGCGATGCGGCCGACCCGGCAAACAATCGGGAAATGCCGTTACGCGTCTCGCTCCAGCTTTCGATCAACTGGAGCGCTTTGCTATGTTTGGGATAAAGCGGCTTTATCACGTGGCGTGGGTGCGGTCGTGACGCGCCTAACCCACGAGCAGCGCTACAAGCTCGCGGAGTACGCCACTGCGCCGCGGGCACAGCGGCTGCGCAATATGCGCTGGCTCGATGAGAGCGAATGGGCCCAAATCACCAGTGAAGCGCTCACACTGTGTCACAAACACAAGAAGCCGATTCCGGAGGCGCTACCGAAGTGGGTCAAGAACCGCCAAGAGCCCACGATGACGCCGCTCGAATACTGGTTTACACAGCGCCTCAAAGCGGCGTACAAACGATGGAAAAGGAAGCGGATTGCTACTGAATCGATCGACACGACACTAAGCGCCAAGATGTTGCCCGGCGAAGCGGATAGCGAGGTCACGCTAGAACTAGAACGTGACGAGACCATCGCGCTACTAGAGTCGAGAGAGGCGCAGGGAGAGCTTCGGCACGGCAAGAAGTTAACCAAAGCGCAGCGGGATGCAATTCGAGAGGAGATGAAGACCGGGGCTAAAGGCGAACATGGGCCGGGTGTTCGTCCCCGCTCCACGGACACCTGCTCCCACATCGTCCGACGATGCTGACGACTCAGCTCTGTCCCGGACCGACCGCGAACTAGCCGCTATGGATGCAATGCCCATGTGGGGTAAAAAATGTTGCGCCAGGAAAAGAGGGTGCTGGCGCTGTGGATATTTTTACGGCGTGAGAAGGCCGCCCAAGTATCGGTCATTGCCGCTTGTGCAAGACCCCGATATGCGAGCGATTATTGAGGCGATCGACAACGAAAAGGCGAAGATCGGGGCGGACAAAGTTCGCGTCAAACGAACCATGCCAGAATCGCTGCACAACAAGCTACCGAAGAAGGCCGCGATGCACGCGAGCGAATCGGTGACCGCGCCGGAGGAGGTCGCAGCGTGAGTGGCTTCGCAGAGCATCCTAAGATACGTGCCCAGCAGGAAGCATTTAACGTACGCAACGCATTGGATACGCGCCGCCATGGCTGCGGTTTAGTAAGTCAGATTCTGCAAGCAATGGGAAACTACGCGGCAGCGCCGAGATCGCCTGCGCTCGCACCCCACAGACCGGCAGCATTGGGTGTCTACTGTAGTTCAACCTGTTGGGGGCACCTATGTTCCTGAGCCCGGAGCAGCTTTGCGAAATGACCGGCTACCGACGATACTCGGGGCAGCGCCGCTGGTTGCAGCGTGAAGGTATTAGCTTTCGCATTCGCGCAGATGGGAGACCCGTCGTGTTGATCTCCGATTTGACTAAGGCCCCGCCACCTCAAGCGCAACCGAACTTCGCCGCGATTGCGACGCGAGGATTGGCGCGTGGGTAGGCAACGGAAATCCGGCAAACATCTCCCTCGACGGATGTACCACCAGCACGGTAGCTACTACTTTGTCGATCACACGGCGAAGTGGATCAACCTTGGCCGATCTTACCCGGACGCACTCCGCAAACTAGCCGCCCTCGTCGGCGACGCCGGCTCTTTGAACACCATGAATGGCGTCTTTGACCGCTACGCTCTTGAGGTTATTCCCGCAAAGGCTCCGCGTACTCAGCTCGACTATCGCAAGCAGCTCCCTCTCCTCCGGGCCGTGTTTGGCGAAGTTCCGCCGCGCGATATAAGCGCGACCCATGTCTTTGAGTATCGCAACACGCGTGGGCAGCAGTCCGTAGTTCAGGCAAACCGGGAGAAATCACTTTTGTCCTCCGTCATGACTAAGGCGGTCGAATGGGGAGCGGTGAGCCACAATCCTTGCAAGCAGGTTCCTCGACTCGCTGAGAAGAAACGCGAGCGGTATATCGCTGACCACGAATATTCCAGCGTCTATGCGCTAGCGACGCCGATGATTCAAATTGCCATGGACTTGGCGCTGCTCACTGGTCTTCGCCAGGGCGATCTCTTGTGTTTGGAGAAGCGTCACGTCACCGAGGAAGGCATCGATATCGTCACGGCAAAAACCAACAAACGACTGATCATTGAGTGGAGCGCCGAACTTCGTGCAGTCATCGACCGCGCCTTCGGGATCTCACCACGCGTCCGTCAGTTTGTGATCTGCAACTTGCAGGGGAAGCGCTACACCAGCGACGGGTTCCGGACGATGTGGGACCGACTCATGCGAAAGGCCGCTGAAACGAAGGTGATTGCCGAGCGATTTACATTTCACGACATCCGGGCCAAGTCGCTGAGTGACGACTCAGCTGCGGCGGCGACGATCAGATCGGGTCACAGCGACCCCAAAGTCACCAACTCGATCTACCGGAGAAAGCCGACTCGCGCGAGGCCGCTGGAAAGGAGAAAACCCCAAGAATATTAGACAGTGTCTAATATAATCGACCTTGGCGGAGTGTCCGCGGCGCGTAACTCGTTGATTTGATGGTGGCCAGGGAGGGAATTGAACCCCCGACACGCGGATTTTCAGTCCGCTGCTCTACCAACTGAGCTACCTGGCCCTCAGGGAGCCGCGTATTAGACAGGCCCGGGAGCAGATCGTCAACTAGAGCTTAAGAATCAATCAATTAGCGGCGAAAGCAGCGACCGCATTCAGTCCATCTGCCGAAGGCGGATGCCCCGCGAAATTACCGCGTCTCGATTCTCAGCCGTGTCGTTGCAACACCGGCATGACTTCCCGGGCGAACAGCCGCAGCGATGTTGCGGCCGCCTCGAAGCCCATGGTGCCGAAGATCATGTGGCACGCGAGGTAATTCACTCCCGTGTCGCGCGTGAGTTCTTTAAGAAAATTGAGTACCGTCGTCGGCGAACCGGCGATGCCGTGGCCAAGCGCGGCGAGCTCGTCGAAACGCTGCGGGTAGGCTTCCGTCAGCGGAAAGGCGGCGCGCGATCTTTGAAACAGGAACTCCAGCGCCTCGCGCCACGGCCGATAGGCCTCCTCTGCGATGCGCCGCGCCTCGGCGTCGGTATCGGCAACCACGATGTGCCGCGATATGCCGATCATCGGCAGATCGCCGCTCATTCGGCCCGCCGCCGCCCAGTCTTCGCGATAGCGCGCGACAATGTCACGCGCGAGCGCAGCGCGGCCGAGCGAGATCACGTTGATGCCGCGTGCCGCGGCCCAGGCGACCGCAGCGACATTCGGTGCCCCGTACCAGAGCGGCGGATGCGGGCGCTGGAGTGGCTTTGAGACTGCCAGGTAATCCTTGAAATGATAGAACCGACCCTCGAAATTCACCACCTCGGCTTCGCAGGCTTGCATCAAAACGGCGAATGCCTCGTGATACATCGCCTGTGCCGTCGCCGGATCGATCCCATAGCGCTGATGCTCGAGCAGTGCGCCGCCGCGACCGACGCCAAGCTGCAACCGCCCGCCGCTCAGGTGGTCGAGCATGCAGATCTCCTCGTAAAGGCGCAGCGGATGATGCAGGGGCAGGACGTAGACGAGCGGACCGAATTTGATTCTCCGAGTCCGCTGCGCCACGGCAGCGAGGAACACGCTCGGGGACGGCGCCATCCCGAGCCGTGTCGAATGATGCTCGGCGACATGATAGGCGTAATAGCCCTCGGCCTCGATGACGCCGATGAGCTTCAGCCGATCCTCGAGCTGCTCACCGAGCGATGTCCCATTGTGGTCAAGATGGTCGAAGACGCCGAACTGAAGCATTGTGGTCAAGGGCTCCTTGTCTTCCTGGATCGCGCTGGTCACTCGCTCCTTAAGCATCCCTCCCATATGCCAGGCGATCCATCATCTCCGCAAATCGACCCCAGTGAATTCGCTTCGCGGACTGTCGTCGGGCGCCCGCCCAGAATAAAGACCCGCGTCCGATCTGCAGCTCGCCGAGCTTCAGATCCTTGCGATAGATCTGCAACGTCAGCGCGGAGCGAGCTTTGGCAAGCGTGGTGTTGGCAATCTCGGCCTTGACCTCGAAGGTATGGCCCAACGATTTGACTACCTGCTTTCGCTTCTTTTTTGCCATCGGTCTCCCCTTGGGTATGTCAGGCCTTGGCCATGCCCAAATGTTTGCGGCAAGTATCCACCAGCTTGACCATGTCTCCGCGAAAATCGGGATCGGCCCTCATCGGCTGGAACTGGCAGAGCGCGAAGCGCGCCAACTTTTTGGGAAGGTCGCGGCGTGAGGGCATCTCCGCCTTGTCGACTAACAACGGAACGATCCAAACCTTACTATCCAGTGCCCATTGGATTTCGACCCGAACATAGTCGTGGCTATCGTCGAGTCTACGACGACCAGCTTCATCTCGACAGGTAAGCCAATCGGTTCCCATTACCACCAGGACTATCTTAGCTGACGCCAGCTCTTTCTTGATTTCCTGCTCAAAGTCGCGTGACCCCACCGGAATCGAGTCGACATCCTTGAACACCCGGTCTTCACCGAAAGCGCGTTCGAGATGATCAAACAGTCGGCCAGCCACGTGTTGAGACTCCGTCCGTCGATAGCAGATGAAAATATCGCGATTGGATTTAGCGCCATCCGCAGCCTTGCGCCCAGCTACTGCCGCGGTGTCCTGTTCCGTTGAATCGTGGACAATTTGAGCAAAGCCGTCACCCAGCGCGTCGGCGTTACACTTGCGAAATTCCCCCGAGATCTGCAGCAACTTTTCCGCGAGCGGATGGATGGACAACGCCGCCAGGATCAAGTGGCCGCTGCGCACGCTGGAGGAATTGTACTTTAGCGAGGCGAAGATCCAAGCTCGCTCGGCGGAATCCTCGAGATCCCGAGACAAGTCACTGATCGCCGTGGCGCCCTTGGGAAGTCGATCCAACGCCTCTTCGAGATCACGGGAAAATCTCTGTCCGTCGACCATAAAATGCGTGAATATGTGCGACAGATCGGAATTCGGCACTTCTGCAAGCTTCCGCAGAAAATGCACGAACTCCACATGCGGATTGCCTCGGATCCTGCAGAGGCCCGTCGCCGACTCCAAAGCCCGGTACGAAGTTGAGTTAAGTTTTCCGAACAGAGCCACCCGGGAAATAGTCGTCATGGGAATATCAAGAGCAGGGCCGCCTCTCGCCTATTTCGGCACGAATTCCTTCGGTTTCTCCGACCCGCCCCCAAACAAGAACTTCTCCATTTCCGCCACCAAGAACGCCCTCGCCTTGGGCTCGATGGGGGTGAGGCGATTTTCATTGATCAGCATGGTCTGGTGCGCCACCCACTGCGCCCAGGCCTCCTTGGAAATGCTGTTGTAGATCCGCTTGCCGAGCTCGCCGGGGTACGGAATGTAGTCGAGACCGTCGGCCTCGCGCTTTAGAAGAACACATTGGACCCGTCGTGCCATGGTGCAATCTTATCCTTTATCGCTCTCTGCCACGCGCAATCGCTCGAACAGCTTGAGGATGGGCTGCGGCAATCCCACTCGTGGCGGATCGCCGAGCCGATACCACAGCCGATCCTCGCCGTCGTTCACCGCACCGCTAAGCCGGCAGCGCACCCGCAAGGGATTCAAGCGCAGATCGAAATGCGTGAAGGCGTGATGGATGGGGTTCAAATGCTGCGAGGACTTTTGCGGCTCGCCGATTTCGCGCCGGCACCAATCGAGCGCCGCGAATTCGCTTTCGAATTGCGGCGGCGACCAGAGGCCTCCCCACAGTCCGGCGGCCGGACGGCGCTCCACCAGCACCGCCATCGCGCCGTCGCTCCCCGTCTCGGCGATGAGCAGCGTCGCCTCACGCGAGCCGCGCACCCGCTTCTGTTTAGGCGAAGGCAGCTCCGCCTGCCGCCCCTCGAGCGCCGCGATGCAATCCGTGCTCATCGGACAGAGCGTGCACGCAGGGTTCGCACGGCTGCACAAGGTCGCGCCCAGATCCATGATGGCCTGGGTATACGCACCCACCTTCACCGCCGGCGTGCAGGCGTCGGACTGCGCCCACAGCCGCGCAATCACGGCAGTCGATCCGGGATCTCCGGCCATGCCGAACACCCGCGCCAGCACCCGCTTTACATTGCCGTCCAGAATGGGATGTCGCTGCCCCCGCGACAGCGCCAGAATCGCGCCCGCCGTGGATTTACCGATCCCCGGCAGCGCCTCCACCGCCTCGATGTCGGTGGGAAACTCCCCGCCGTGCTTGTCCACCAACACTTGCGCACAAGTCCTTAAATTCCGTGCCCGCGCGTAGTACCCGAGACCGGTCCACAGGTGCAGCACCTCATCCAACGGCGCCGCGGCGAGCGACTCCACATCGGGAAAGCGCGCCATGAAGCGCTCGTAGTACGGAATCACCGTGGCCACTTGAGTCTGCTGCAGCATCACCTCGGAGATCCACACCCGGTACGGGGTGGGATCCACCTGCCACGGCAGGGTGTGGCGCCCGTGCACCTCGAACCAGGTGAGCAGCCGTGCGGTGAATTCTTGGGGTGACCAGGTCATTTGACGAAAAACCCCCCTGCTGGAGTTCGATCATAGCTCAAGAGGCGAGGCCCGCTGCCGATAAAGACCCCGAGGGCTCCTGCCCTAGACGTGGAATTGCTTCGTCCTTGGCCGATTTGACTCAACGCTCCCATGACCAAACCGCCCGAATCCCGAGCCCCGAAGCAACTTAAGCAGGCCAAGACCCGCGGTGCGCAATTGCTCCGCTCCCCCGAATTCCTCGAGTTTGCCCAGGCCGCCGGCGGCTTCGGCGTCTATGACTTGGACCTCCTCACCGGCGATATCTCCGGCACCCCGCTGTACTTCGATCTCATCGGCATGCCGAGCCGCAATCAAATTCTCAGCCGCGATGAGTGGGTCACCACCATCCACCCCGAGGACCTCGAGGCCATGGTGGTGGAATTGGGCGCCGCCATCGATGGCGGCTCGCCCTACCAATCCGAATACCGCTGCCTGCTGCCGAGCGGCGAGGTGCGCTGGCTGTCGAGCCGCGGCCAGGTACTGAACGGCGCCTCGGGCCACCCCGTGCGCGTGGTCGGCACGTTGAGCGATGTCAGCGCCCGCAAGCTTCTGGAAGAGAAGCTGCGCTATGCCACCGAGTCGCTCAACATCGCCCAGACCGCCGCGGGCCTTGCCACCTTCGACTTCAACTTCGCCCGCAACACCCGGCTATGCTCGGATAACTTTCATTTTCTGTTGGGGCTCCCGCACGCCACCGACCTCACCGATCTCAATCGCCTGGTCGAGTGCGTGCACCCGGATGATGTGGCACGCATGCGCGCGGCGCCCGGCGATACCACTGCGGACGATCCTTCCTATGGCTGCGAATACCGCGTGCTGCTCGACGGCGGTGCCGATCGCTGGATCGGCGAGCGCGCCACGGTGTCGCGGGATCCCGCGGGCGCGATCACGCGCATCACCGGCGCCATCGTCGACATCAGCGATTTGAAGCGCACCGAGGCGGCCTTGGACTCCATCGAAGGCCGCTTCGAGCGCGCCGTGCGCGGCACCCAGGACGGCCTGTGGGAGATCGACCTCATCGCCCATGTCTCCTGGGTGGGGCAGCGCTTCAAGGAAATGCTCGGCTACGCCGTCTCCGACCTGGGCAGCGTCTCGGTCGAGCGCATCCAAGACCTGATCCATCCCGAGGATCGCCAGGCGGTGCGCACCGCGGTGGCCAATCACCTGCGCTTCCAAACCGTTTACGACATCGAATTTCGCATGCTGCACAAGGAGGGGCACTACGAGTGGGTGCGCTCGCGGGCCCAGGCCGAACGCGCCGCCGACGGCACCCCCTTGCGTCTCGCGGGTTCCACTCAGCTCATCACCGACCGCAAACGGGCGGAGCAGGCGACCCTCGATGCGAAGCTGGCGGCGGAAGCGGCCAACCGCGCCAAGAGCAATTTCCTCGCCAACTTAAGCCACGAAATCCGCACTCCCATGAACGGCGTGATCGGCATGGCGCAGATTCTCTCCGATACCACCCTCGACAATGCGCAGCGCGAATACGTCGACATCATCCGCGGCAGCGCCAAGGCGCTCCTGGCCTTGATCAACGATGTGCTCGACCTCTCCAAGATCGAGGCCGATCGCCTGGAACTCGAGCACGTGGAGTTCGACCTGCGCGATGTGCTGTTCGAGACCGTGGCCGCCACTTCCATGCAGGCGGCGGTCAAGGGCATCGAGCTCATCGTCAACATCGGCACCGACGTGCCGGTGCTGACCCGCGGCGATCCGGGGCGGTTGCGCCAGATCATCATGAATCTGATGGGCAATGCCATCAAATTCACCCACGAAGGCCATGTGGTGCTGGACGTCGGCGTCGCCGCGCGAAAGGATGCGCACCTCATGATGCGCATCGAGGTCACCGACACCGGCATCGGCATTCCCGCCGATCGCCTCGACCGGCTGTTCAAGACCTTCACCCAGATCGACTCCTCCACCACCCGCCACTACGGCGGCACCGGGCTCGGCCTGTCCATCGTCAAGCGCCTGGCCGAACTCATGGGCGGTGAGGTCGGGGTGCGCAGCGACTTGGGTAGCGGCTCCTCTTTCTGGGTGACCGTGGCGGTGGATGCGCTCGAGGCGCAGCCCATCCGCGAACCGCGCGGCGCGGGCCGGCGCATTCTCATCGTCGATGACATTGGGGCCAGCCGCGAGAGCCTCGCCCGCAAGCTCGGGCTGTGGCGCTTCGAGACCGTCGCGGTGGCGAGCGTCGATGAGGCCTGGGCACAGCTTCTCCAGGGCCCCGCCTTTGACCTGGTGCTGGCCGATGAACTCATGCCCATGAAGGGCGGACTCGAGCTCCTCGATGCGCTGCGCGCCGATGCCCGCTTCACGCGCCCTGCCCTTTGTTCTCTTATCCTTGTTCGGGGTCGAAGCCGATCCCGCCGAGCGCGCGCACCGCCCCGACGCCGTGGGCTTGAAGCCCATTCGCGCCCTCACCCTGAACACCCTGGTGGATCAGGTCATCACCGGCCAGGTCTCGAACAAGACCAGGCAGCTGCCGGCCGCCCCCGCGAATTCCACCTTCAACGGACGCCGCCTGCTCTTGGTGGAAGACAATCCCGTGAACCAGCGGGTCGCGCAGCGCGTGCTGCAGAAGCTCGCCGCCGACGTCACGCTCGCCAACAACGGCGCCGAAGCCCTGGAGCGCATCGCCGAGTCGAGCTTCGATGCCGTACTCATGGACTGCCAGATGCCGGTCATGGATGGCTTCACCGCCACCCGCCGGATCCGCGACATCGAGCGCGCCACGGGGCGGAGGCGCCTGCCCATCATCGCGCTCACCGCCAATGTCATGAGCGAGGACCGCGAGAACTGCATTGCCGCCGGCATGGACGCACATCTGGGAAAGCCCATAGAGCCCGCCCAGTTGATCGACTGTCTCGGCCGCTACCTGAAGGCCGACCCGGTGCGCCCCGAAGTCGACATGATTGCGCTGCGCGAACTCACCGGCGGCGACGCCGACTTCGAACGCGAACTGGTGGAGACCTTCGTCTCAAGCGGCGATCAATGCCTGGCCGAGATCCTGAACGCCTATCGGGTAAGTGATTTCGAAACCATCGGCAAGCGCGCGCACGCCTTGAAAGGCGCCAGCGCCAACATTCACGCCGTGGGTCTGGCCGCCGCCGCCTCCAGCCTGGAATGCGCGGCGCGCGCCAATTCCGCTGCCGAGATGGGCGGGCTGGTGCAGGAGCTGAGCGAGAAATTGCAGGCCGTCAACGCAGAATTGCGCAAGGCCGGTTGAATCCGACGTCGCGCGCCTTTAGCCGTGCGCCACCAGCCCGAGCGCCACCTCGATCTCCTTGCCGCAGGTGCGGTCCCGGCCTCCCGCCTTGGCGCGGTACAGACACTCATCGGCGGTTTTGATCATCTCGTCGATTTTGAGCGATATATCCGGCCCGTTCGGGCCGGTCGACACCACGCCGAAGCTCGCCGTCACCTGCGCATCGCCGCCGCGGGTCGAGAAGGGGGTCGAGGAAACGATGGCGCGAATTTTCTCCGCCACCGCCACGGCGCCCTCGAAGGGCGTCTCCGGCAGCACGATCATGAATTCCTCGCCGCCGTAGCGCGCCACCCAGTCGCTGTTGCTGCGGATGGCCTTCTGCGAGCGCGCCACGAACTGCTGCAGTACATCGTCGCCCGCCGAATGGCCGTAAATATCGTTGATCTGCTTGAATAGATCGAGGTCACACATCAGCACCGACAACGGGTACGCATAGCGGCGGCAGCGCTCGAGCTCGCGCGGCAATTGCTCCATGAGATAGCGGCGATTGTAGGTGCCGGTGAGGGCATCGGTGATCGACAAAATTCGGTTGCGCTGGTTGGCGGCGCGCAGCGAGTGCTCCAGATTCAAGATCCGGCGCCCGGCGTTCAAGCGGGCGATCAGTTCGGGTTCGTGCACAGGCTTGACCAGGTAGTCATCCGCCCCGGCTTCAAGTCCGGTGATGATGTGCTCTTTGGAATCGCGGGCGGTGAGGAGCAGTGCGTAGACGTAGCCGTCGAGCTGCATGTTGCGCACCGCCTTGCACAGTGCAATGCCGTCCATCTCCGGCATCTCCCAATCGGTCACCAGCATCGGGTAGTAGCGCTGCGTCATCTTGTCGAGCGCGGCGGTGCCGTTCTCCACGGCGTCGACTTCATAGCCCGCCTTCTTCAAAAAGCGGGTCATGAGCATCCGGGTCACCGGGTCATCTTCGGCGAGCAAAATCGTCACGGAGGGTTCGACTGTGAGGGAGGTCACAGAATCCATCTCAGACACGTTTTGGAACCCTCGCCCGGTTTCTAGTAATAAGGGATATCGGCGCACTGCTTGATGACTTGACCCATGGTAGTTCGGCTTATTGTAAATCTCGGCACTGGCGCTCACTGCAGCCACTTGTTGAAATTGTGAGCTGATCGCTCAGGCTTCTGCCTATTTGTAGGCGGTACCCTCATCAAGACCGGGCCTCGGCGGACCGATAGGAGGGGATGTCTACTTCGGACCCCGGACCCCGCAAGTCGCCCGATTTGGGCGCGGGCGCCGTTCGCGGCGAAGATGGCCTGTGGGGACTGGTGCTGTGGAACGGTTCCGCCTGGTTCAGCGACTGGTTCTATCGACGGCTGCGATGGCCGGTCTCGGTGAAATACAAACGGCTCGATGTGCTGCAGCCACATCTGGCCGATGGCTCCTGGGAAATGCTGTTATTGGCCATCCGCGCCCACCTCGAGCGCGGATTGCCCTTGCACGCGGTGCTGAAGGTCCGCTTGCCGTGCGGAACTCGCGAAAGCTGGCAGGTTTCCGGCGCGCTCGAGCGCAATGTCGGCGGTCAGCCGGTGTATCTCTCCGGCCGCATGCACGTCATCACGTCTCAGTGGTTATGACTCGTCGCCGGGGGGCGGTCCCGGCGAGTCTTTGCCAACTCCCGCGACGCCGCTCCCTTCGCGCCCCGTGAACCAATTCACCGCGTACTGCACCAGCTGAGTGCCGGTCGCGAGATTCAGCTTGCGCTTGATGCGCTGCCGGTGCGATTCGATGGTCTTGATGCTCAAGTTCAGGGACTGCGCCGTTTCGCGCGTGCTCATGCCCTTGCCGATCATGTGCAGGATCTGCAGCTCACGGTTGCTCAAGCGGTCGATCGGATTGGCCGAGATGTAGGCGCCGCCCGCCGCGAACTTCTGAATCATGTTGGTGCCGACGGCCTCGGACACATAAATACCGCCGTCCAGCACGCGCCGCACCGAGGCCAGGAACTGGTCGCTCGCCGCCTGCTTCATGATGTAGCCGTTCGCGCCGGCCGACAGCATGCGCTCTGCATAGATGGTTTCATCGTGCATCGACAGCACCAGGATGGGCAGCGTCGGATGATGCGCGCGCACGTCGCGCACCAGCTCGATACCATCGCCTTGCTTCAAGCTGATGTCCGCGATCACGACGTCGGGATTCAATTCCTTGATGGCGGCGCGCGCATCTCGCGCCGACTCGGCCTCGCCGCACACCACCAGATCATCTTCGTTCTCCATGACCCGGCGCAGGCCTTGCCGCACGATGGGATGATCGTCGACGATCAATACCCGCCGCTTGCGCTTACCGCCATTGGGGGGCCCGGAAGGGGGGGCGGGTGTCCGCGCCCAGGTGTTGCTGGCAACCATCAAGTCACTCCTTAAGTTGATGTGAGCCCGGCTGACTTTGACGCCGTCAGCGGCTGTTTCCGATTACCCGAACCACGGTGCCTCGCGGTTCCCTCGAAGCAATCTCAAGTCTCGCACCAACCATACCAGCACGATACTTCATGATGTTCAAGCCCATCCCAGTATATGACGATTTGGACCCCTGAATGCCCACGCCGTCATCGCTGATCCGGAGCAGTACCCCCTTCTCCGCACCGGTGAGCGCGATGTCCACCCGTGTCGCGTGCGCATGGCGCGCCGCATTAGAGAGCGCCTCTTGTGCGATGCAGTAGAGGTGAGTCGCGTCGATGTCGTCCAAGGGAGGACGATCTCCCGCGAGTTCCGCACGCACGCTGACCTTCAAGCCGTACAACTCACGGCAGCGCGCCGCCAGTTCGCGAAGCCCGGCCACCAAGTCGCTCCCGCCGGTGCGCAGCGGCAAGAGTCCCCGCGCGAGCGAACGCGTACTCTCGATCGAGCGCTCGACCGTGCCCGCGATCTCCTTGACCGCATCCACCGCTTGCGGCATCTGCTCCTGCGCCCGGCCCATGAGCCCGCGCAGCATCATGGCGACGCCGGTCAGCTGCTGCCCCAGCCCATCGTGCAAGTCGCGGCCAATGCTCAAGCGTTCGCGCCTCGATACTTCCACCACTTCATGCTCCAGGCGCTTGCGCCCGCTCACCTCGTTCGAGGTCACCACCAAGCCGCCGATACCGGTCGGGCCCTTCACCGGCTGCACATCCACCTCGAACCAACGCAAAGGACCCTCGGACGAGCGCACTTCGAGCGCATCCGCATGGAAAGGGCAACCCTGCAAGGCCCGCGCGTACACGTCCAGCTGCAGCGATGACGTCGGGGTCAACCACAGGGCGGATGCACCCAACAAACCACCCGCCGACCCAACATCCGAATGCCGCGCCACCGCATTCGCGTAGGTCACTTTCAAGTCGCTGTCCAGGACCAAGGTAGCCAACGGCATGTTTTCGACCGCGAGGATCAACGCCGACGAGACGCTCGTCGCCGGCGCAAAGGTGAGCATCAGCAAGCGTTGCCCCGGGGCCGAGGACAGCGCCTTGATTTCGCTCATGATGGAGGTTTCGCCCCCGACCAAGCGCCACCCAAGCACACAGCTCACCGGCGCTCGAGTCTCCGCCGCCTCTGTCAATGTCCTCTCGACCAACGTCACCGACGCCGCGCCCATCCACCGATGCAGCGGCAATTCCATCAAATCCGAAGGGTCAACCAGCGGGATCAAGCAACGACGCGCCGTCGCGTTGGCCAGTACCACGGGAAAGTGTTTGTGGCGGACGTCCACCACCACCACAGCTTGACGCAGGCTATCTAGCGCCGTATTCACCAAGGCCGGCGGCGAATTAGCCGCAAGCCTCAGATAATCCGGAGATGTCGCCATCCTTAACTGCTCCGGTCATGTCAAAAATCCCTGTTTTTGTAACTTACACGCTTTCAGGGTGGCGCGGCTATGCCGCCCTGCAATTTACGGGATTCCCTGAATGTGTTTGATATGCCTACGGATTGCGAAGTAGGCCGCCGCCGCGATTATTTTTTGAATAAATCGTCGAGCGCCGACTTCGCACGCGCCAGTTCTGCCGTGTCTTTTGCGACGTACGCACCCGCTTTCGGTTTGAAGAAATCGCAAAAATTCGCCTCATCTTTTTTGCGCACCTCCTCCGCGATCGGCTCCTTGCAATGCTTCGCGTACGACGTGTCGTATTCCACGCACATCTTGCACACGTGCAACTCCGTGCGGCATGCCTTGCAAGCATCGAGTCGACGCAGCGGCAAACTGAGTTCGGCGAGAGATGCGCCGCAGCGCCAGCAGACGAGGGAGTGGGACATTCCAAAACGACTCAATATTTGCCTATTGCCACCAAATATTCATATTTCGCTTTCGATCGAGTTCGCCATTAATGCTTCAGGCTTCGCAATTATAGCCTCACCGCTGTGCTCTGACCTCATGCCTTAAGGTCTTGGCGTGTCCCTTGATAGCTTATGTGTTCAATAATTTGCACAAATGATATCGTCTAATGAGAGATGCCTAGCAAGAAAGCGCTTCATAGATCGCGTTTCCACGATCCGCTAAAGGACGCGACGATTGTCGCATTGAAACGCGTGCTAAGCCCGCTGGTTGATTTGATGCTCGACGCTGGCATTACGGTTCACGAATTGAATCAATTGATCAGAGAGTGTGCAGTACGAACCGCCGTTGGGCGCTTATCCAAAGAGAGCGGTCGAGATAGCAAATCTCGGATTGCCATTGTAACGGGCCTGCCCAGGTCTGAAGTCGCGCGAATATTGAAGGCGAAAGATATATTCTCCAGCAAGCGATTGGGGGAACATCCAGCCAGAAAAGTCCTGGCTGGCTGGTTTGATAATCCTCGCTTCCTGTCAGCAAACGGGGATCCAGCCATATTGCCAATATTTGGGAAGCGTCGAAGCTTTGAGCAATTGGTTGGACTCTATAGTGGAGGGATTCCTGTGCGCGCAATGCTAGATGAGCTCACGCTACTGGACGCCGTCGAGAGGCTTCCGGATCAACGAGTGAAGGCACGATCCCCGTATCCCATTTCGACTGGACTTTCAGGCACCGCTATTGCCGCGATCGGAGAGCGAACACGGGATCTCCTAGATACCCTCACGAGCAATCTTCGACGGGCGTCCAAACCGCTTTTCGAGGGAACTGCTCTACTAGAGGAAGCAGATGTTGAATCAGTATCGTTAATTCGACGGGAAATTGCGGATCAAGGATCAAGTTTCATAAATAGCGCAAACTCGTTATTTAGCCGATCTCGGGCTAAGGCCAACCGATCAGCTGCTAATGTATCGCCCGCTTGTCGCCTCGGGGTGACCGTGTTCTACTTTCAGGACGACATTGAGTCTGCAGCAAGAACCGGGACTGATACGGTCTACGTTCGCCGGAAGAACCTTCAACGAAAACATCGCGGTGGTACCGGGAACAAGAAGACGGACGTACCCAGCCGCTCATTGGCGAAATGATCTATGACGAAGCACCCGCGACCTTCGTGTTCGGACCTTGCAACCCAGCAAGGAGCGGCAGTACTAGTCGAGGCTATGGTTAGATTTCTTCGAGATAACGGTATTTCAAAGAGACTAATATTGGCGACAGTTCGATCGCACGACAAACTTAGTAAGTCTCGAGGGGCAGCGCGACTCTACAGAGAATGGGTCCGTGCATACGAGGACATGGGGATGGTCATGTCGGCGTGGTTTTCGCTACCAAAATTTCTAGATCGGGAGGGACGTCCTCTACCATTGTCGGCACATCGAGGGCGACTTTCTATCGGCAGCCTGGTCCGTTCTTCCCGGGTAAAGACTTCCGTCTCATTGGCTGTTGAGCTAATACGGGGTTCGCCCAGCGTAAGAACGGATAGCCGCGGAAATTTTGTGGCACTAAAACGGGTCTTTGTCTTGCCAAACTTTGAGATTCCACGCGCAGCTCTTGTGATGGAGCGATATCTTGATACGCTTCGGAAGAATTCCTCGGCACAGAAGAATGGTACGAATCTGCTGCTAGAACGAAATTGTCATGTGCCGGAAATAGACATCAAACGAATTAGCCCGATTCTTCGAGACATAAAGGGACGCGGGACGGCGTTCATGGACTCAGTAGACGGAGACATCGAGGCGCACCGCATTCGAAGATCCAGACGAAAGGGCGTTGGAGAATTGGGAGTACTTGTCTTTGCGTGGACCCGACCGTCTAAGTCTCGCCTGTCAAAATCCAATGCCAGAATGTGATTTAGACGGCGGCCTGAAAACTGTTTCGATCGACGCCTCCGTCCAACCTTGACTCCACTCAAAGTGACGAGGTGCCGGTGATTTACCGAGTGCCTGCTGAAGTCCCCACGATCGACGAGGTACCAACAATCGAGCGGGTAGCAGCGGAAGTACCCACTATTGATGAAGTACCAACGATCGATCGAGTACCGGCGGAAGTGCCGACAATGGACGAAGTGCCCACGATTGACCGTGTCCCTGCGGAAGTTCCCACGATGGACGAAGTGCCCACGATTGACCGTGTCCCTGCGGAAGTGCCGACAATGGACGAAGTGCCCACGATTGACCGTGTCCCTGCGGAAGTGCCGACAATGGACGAAGTGCCCACGATTGACCGTGTGCCAGCGGAGGTACCCACGATCGAGCGCGTGCCAGCGGACGTGCCGACGATCGACGAGGTGCCGACGATTGACCGTGTCCCAGCGGAAGTCCCCACGATGGACGAGGTGCCCACAATCGAGCGGGTAGCAGCGGAAGTGCCCACTATTGAAGAAGTACCAACGATCGATCGAATACCGGCGGAAGTGCCCACGATGGACCGTGTGCCAGCGGAAGTACCCACGATGGACGAGGTGCCCACAATCGAGCGGGTAGCAGCAGAAGTACCCACTATTGATGAAGTACCAACGATCGAGCGCGTGCCAGCGGACGTGCCGACAATCGACGAGGTGCCAACGATTGACCGTGTCCCAGCGGAAGTGCCGACGATCGATGAGGTGCCAACGATTGACCGAGTACCTGCTGAAGTTCCGACGATCGATGAGGTGCCAACGATTGACCGAGTACCTGCTGAAGTTCCCACGATGGACGAGGTGCCAACGATTGACCGTGTCCCCGCGGAAGTGCCGACGATCGATGAGGTGCCAACGATTGATCGTGTCCCAGCGGAAGTGCCGACGATCGATGAGGTGCCAACGATTGACCGAGTACCAGCTGAAGTGCCGACGATCGATGAGGTGCCAACGATTGACCGAGTACCTGCTGAAGTTCCCACGATGGACGAGGTGCCAACGATTGACCGTGTCCCCGCGGAAGTGCCGACGATCGATGAGGTGCCAACGATTGATCGTGTCCCAGCGGAAGTGCCGACGATCGATGAGGTGCCAACGATTGACCGAGTACCAGCTGAAGTGCCGACGATCGATGAGGTGCCAACGATTGACCGAGTACCTGCTGAAGTTCCCACGATGGACGAGGTGCCAACGATTGACCGTGTCCCCGCGGAAGTGCCGACGATCGATGAGGTGCCAACGATTGACCGAGTACCAGCTGAAGTGCCGACGATCGATGAGGTGCCAACGATTGACCGAGTACCTGCTGAAGTTCCCACGATGGACGAGGTGCCAACGATTGACCGTGTCCCAGCGGAAGTGCCGACGATCGATGAGGTGCCAACGATTGACCGAGTACCTGCTGAAGTTCCCACGATGGACGAGGTGCCAACGATTGACCGAGTACCAGCTGAAGTCCCCACGATAGAATTAGTAGAAACACTACTAGCTAACAGCATGCCACCGACAGTCGGCCGTATACCCGTGGCTTCGATTACTTGGCCCCGCTCCACGCCAACGAACTGCGGATCGGCCATCGCCGGAGTCAAATCGACACCTAATCTATCGACAGTTGCTCGGCCTAGCGACTCTTGCACCGAGAGCACCTTAGCCTTAACAAATACTGTGGTTGCTCCCGCGACATAGGATTCTTTTAGACGACTGATTGAGCTCGCTGGTGCATCAAGTGGACCAGAGACTGCAAGTAAGTCGCCGGGTTGAATCATGCTAAGCGCGCGAGCTTGATCGTCTACCGCTATACCGTCGTATAAGAATGAAGTCTCTTTCGCGACGGAGATATGTTGTCCCGCGACCACCAGTGATCCGTGCATCAGATCGATACTTTCAACATCGCCTAGCACTTGCAATTCGGCGCCGTACATACTCTTGAGCTGAGTAGCTGTAACGTCGTTGGCAGATGCAACGGTTGCGCAAATTGCCATTGTGACCGCGCCAATGGCGATCGCGATGGTCGTCCCTAACTTCCTGTCCTTCATCCCCATCCCCTTCAACGTCGATTCAATTCAATGTTGTGTAAATTCTATTGCGTCCCGGAGTCGTGTCTCGTCGGGAGCGGCTTCAACGTACAAAAAGCACTGCAATCCGGCGCGAATATCTGCAACTTCGCCGGGTTTGATACCCATTTTTTCTTGAAGATCTACGGCAGCAAAAGTGTCAACGCGCTGAAGAAATTGGCCGCCGAAAACCTTTAGATATCCTTGCAGCTCAAGCAATTGACCGCTGGTTAGCGGTGCATCAACGATCATCGTGCGTTCAAACAAATCTGTGCCATCTCGTTTGCCACGAGTGTTGTTCTCGAGAGTTGAAAGTAGCGATTCGACAAGACTCGCCATTCGACCGAGATTCTCCGGTGAGAGACTCGGCTCGATGTACTCCTGCTTCAAAGGTTTCCACACGTTGAAGCCAACTTCGGTCACCGCTCCGACTCGCCTCAGTTCGTCCAAGACAACTTGGGGTGAAACGCCACGGGCGTGGCGGCTGGTCAAAATGGTAAAACTCAGTGGACTTCCATCAAACGGCAAATCTACTGGGAACCCATATGGACCAACGTAGTCTCGATCGTTGTGCCAACCGTGCAAGACACGCGCGAACGGATTGGAAACTTCAAGGATCTCGCTGGAGTCGAAACGCTCTTGCTCAACCAGCACGGCCCTCACGTCCTGGAGTGTCATTCCAGTAAGGGCACATACGGATGAAGCGGTCGATTTCATTCCCTTTCCCACAAAGTCCTTTGCAGCGGATTCAACAAATGCCATTTGTGCAATAGCAGCAAAATGAGAATATGTAAGACCCTCGCGCAACATAATCTTCACCAGCGGCCTGAGTAACCGCAGAAGCGACAGAGCCAGCGCCGTTTTTACATTATCCGGCATTTGTGAGCGAATTCACACATTTTGCACGCAAATTGGTGTTTTCTCTTAATTCAGGGTCATTAAGCTTATGTCAAAACTTTAAGAAAGTATGCAACAACCCTATGAAATCATTCGTTTTGCTAGGAGAGCGCTTCGGGAAGTGCTTGAATCTATGCAAATTTTGTTGCAATGCGGGATTGTGCTGTTTGTCATAACGAGCGGGCTGGGATGTACCGGTAAGGACCAAAACATTGGAGATCGCGCCCAGGCCGGCGTTGAGGGCGATAAGTCAAATCCGCTTAGGGTGCTGAGGCGTGGATTGCCTGGCGAGCCGAGGACGCTGGACCCTCAGTTGGCCGATGACACTTTCTCGTTTCCAGTCCTACGTGATTTATTCGAGGGACTCACCGCGGAAGACCGAAATGGCCAAATCGTACCCGGCGCCGCGGAATCTTGGACAATCGATAGCACCGGGACCGTTTACACGTTTCATATTAGACCAAACGCCAAGTGGTCCAACGGCGACCGAACGGTCGCGGCTGAGTTCGTCCAGGGCTTGCGGCGCGCAGTTGATCCTCAAACCGCATCAGGATCCTCTGCGCTCTTGGCGATTATCAAGAACGCCAGCGAAATCATTGCCAGCCGAAAGAACGTGAGTGATCTTGGAGTCAGTGCGATCGGCGATTCAACTGTTCGCGTGGAACTAGAACACCCAGCTCCATTCGTACTGCAAATTCTTTCGCAGCCCATTGCAGCGCCCACGCACATTCGAGCAAAGCCCACGTCTTCCAATTCTGGAATTACGGATAAAGCGATAGTATCCAATGGCGCATACACCCTGGTGAACCGGATTCCGGGGTCGTTTATCGAATTAGCCCGAAATTCAAATTATTGGGACGCATCAAATATTCGAATTGAAAGAGTTCGATACATAAATGCCGAGTCGGAAGCAACTGAGATTCGAGAATATGTGGCGGGCCAGATAGACATGACATCTACAATTCCCGCGCCTGATCTCGAGCGAATCACCAAGAGTCACGCGAGCGAGATACAGACAGCGCCAATTTTGGGGACCCTGTACCTTGCGTTGGATGTTACAGAGTCGCCATTTCGTAATAATCGCGATCTTCGACAGGCGCTATCCATGGCTGTTGATAGAGATTTGATTTCGGCACATGTCACGGTTGGTGTAACGCCTGCGTATACGTTCGTTTCTAATGGCATAAGTGGGTACAAACCACCGGAGTACGAATGGTCGACTTGGAGTCGCGAGCGTCAACTAGCGTATGCGCGAAATCTCTTTGCGCGATCAGGATACTCAGAAAAGAAACCTCTTCATGTAACGTTGTACTTCAATAGCGGCGAGAGCATTCAACGAATCATGATCGTGATCGCTTCGAGTTGGAAACAAAACCTTGGGGTTGTTACTGATCTCGTTAGCGACGAATTTCGAGTATTCCTTGCAGGCCGGAAGGATCACAGTCGATGGGATGTTGCTCGTCTCGGCTGGTACGCGGACTATGATGACCCCGCCAGCTTCCTTGAAGTGTTTTCGCAAACCAATAGCCAGAACGATCCAGGCTATGTCAGTAGCGAATTTAACGCGTTAATTGATAACGCCAGAGTCGAACCAAATCCTGACAAACGAATTCAATATCTACATAAATCAGAAGAAATACTTCTCAATGATTACCCGATAATTCCGGTTTATTTTTATACAGCGCGTAGGCTCGTTAAACCCTATCTAGGAGGAGCCGCAATCACTCCGCTAAATCATACATATTCAAAGCATCTGTATTGGAAAGATGCTGCATGAAAAAATTTAAGCGCTATTGAAGTTTCAGTGTCGACCGTCATTTGAACACCCTCCGCCACCTCCTCCGTCCGGTCCGCGGCGGAGCAGCGGCCCTGCTTATTGTCTTTGCCTTTCTCCTCTCCATTGCCGCAAGAGGCGGCTTGATGGGCATTCCCATGGCCCTGATTCTGATTTCCTGGTTCTTCAAGTACGCCTACATTCTGTTCGACCACACCGTTCGCGGCTTCGACGAACCACCGGTTCTCGACATCCACATGGTGAACCCCGTCAACGAGCAACGCCCGCTCGCGCAAGTCGTGATCTTGGGACTGATTTATGCCGCCGTTGATTTCGCGCACCGGACTATGGGCTTGGGCGTAGCCCTCACCATCGCCGTGCTGGCCGCACTGTTTCTGCCTGCGTCCGTCGCGGTGCTTGGGCTGGAGGGCAATATTCTCAAGGCGGCCTATCCCGTCGCCTGGGTGCGCATCGTCGTAGGACTCGGGCCCATGTATGTCCTCGTGCTTGCGATCATCGCCGGCTACGCACTACTTATCGCGTTGTTGGTCAGATGGGAACTGCCGATACCTGTGGGAATCGCCATATTCATGTTTTGCTTTCTATCTGCATTCAGTGTCCTCGGCGGTGCGCTCTACGAGCGCCGTCACGAGCTCGAGCTCGAGACCTGGGCCTCGCCGGAGCGCACTCAGGAGCGCCGTCAGGCTGAAGACATGCGGCAAAGCGACCGTGACGTCGCCGAGGCTTACGGACAGATGCGCGCCGGCTCGCACACCCGCGCCTGGGAGCAATTGCAGACTTGGCTGGCGTCGCGCGCCCATGCACCCGAGGATTACCGCTGGCTGTGCGGCCGCGTCGCGAGCTGGGGCGATCCCCGCTACATCACGCGGCTCACCGAAGAGTATGTCGACCGCTTGTTGACCCTGAAGCGCAATGGCGAGGCGCTCGACGTGGTCGCAGCGCGGCTGGCCAACGACGCCGCGTTCCGGCCCAAATCCGCGATGGCCACATTGCAAATTGCCCGCCTGGCCGCCGCCGACGGCAGCAACAAGCGCGTCGCGCGAGCCCTGCTCGCCGATTTTTCGACGCGCTTTGCCGGCGACCCCTGTGTGCCCGCTGCCGCCGCACTGGCGCGACAGCTGGACGCGTAACGCACCAAAGCCGCGCCGGCAGCCGAGCATCGGTGCCTTGTCTTGGTGCTTGATTGCGGCGCCCTGGCGCTAAGTACATGATTGTGTGCGCGGGCACCCCGATGGCATGAAATTCGCTCTGGTTCTAAGACGAGGGGGGTTTTTGGCCAAACCGTATAACGAGATGTACCAGGGCGGACAGTCCGCCCGAACGCACTACCGACGATACGCCCAATGGTTCAGCGACCAGCCCGAGGAGCGCCTGGCGCAAAAGCGCGCCGAGGCCGACGCCCTGTTCCACCGCGTCGGTATCACCTTCGCCGTCTACGGCCAGGATGAAGGCGCCGAGCGCCTGATCCCGTTCGACATCGTGCCCCGCGTGCTCCCCCTCGAAGAGTGGATGCGGCTCGATCGCGGCTTGAAGCAGCGCGTGCGCGCGCTCAACGCGTTCATTCACGACATCTATCACGACCAGCAGATCTTGAATGCGGGCGTGATTCCGGCGGAACAGATTCTATGCAACTCGCAGTACCGCCCGGAGATGCAAGGCGTCGATGTGCCCGGGGACATTTACGCGCATATCGCCGGTATCGATGTGGTGCGCGATGACGCCGGCGAATTCCTCGTGCTCGAGGACAACCTGCGCGTCCCCTCCGGCGTCTCCTACATGCTCGAGAATCGCAAAATGATGATGCGCCTGTTCCCGGAACTCTTCTCCGGGCACCGCGTGGCGCGGGTCGACCATTACCCCGAGGTGCTGCTCGACAATTTGCGCAGCGTCGCGCCCATCGGGGTCGCCGACCCCACGGTGGTTCTTTTGACCGCCGGCGCCCACAACAGTGCCTATTTCGAACATGCGTTTCTGGCGCAGCAAATGGGCATCGAGCTCGTGGAGGGTCAGGATCTCTTCGTCCGCGACGAGGCGGTGTTCATGCGCACCACCCAGGGTCCGCAGCGTGTCGATGTGATTTATCGGCGCATCGACGATGACTTCCTCGATCCCCTGGTGTTTCGGCCCGACTCCATGTTGGGCGTGCCCGGACTGCTCACCGCCTATCGCGCCGGCCGCGTCACCATCGCCAATGCCATCGGCACCGGGGTCGCCGACGATAAATCGATGTATCCCTACGTGCCCGAGATGATCCGCTTCTATCTCGGCCAATCGCCCATCATCGGCAATGTGCACACCTGGATGCTGCGTCGCAAGGAGGATCTGGACTACGTGCTCGCGCACCTGCCGGAGCTCGTCGTCAAGGAAGTCCACGGCGCCGGCGGCTACGGCATGCTCATCGGGCCCGCCGCGAGCCAGGCAGAGATCGAATCCTTTCGCCGCCGCATCATCGCCGCGCCCGAGCGCTACATCGCGCAGCCGACCCTGGCGCTCTCGACCTGTCCGACCTTTGCCGAGCGCGGCCTCGCGCCCCGCCACATTGATTTGCGTCCCTTCGTGCTCTCGGGCCGCGACGTCACCATCGTTCCCGGCGGCCTCACGCGCGTCGCGCTGATCGACGGCTCGCTGATCGTCAACTCCTCGCAAGGCGGCGGCACCAAGGACACCTGGGTGCTGGAATCCTGATGCTGAGCCGCACCGCCGATCATCTTTACTGGATGTCGCGCTACATCGAGCGCGCCGAAAGCCTGGCGCGCCTGGTCGATGCCCATTACCAGATGTCGCTGCTGCCGCATTCCGATGAGACCCTGGCGCAATCCTTGAGCTCGACCATGACGGCGTTGCGCATGGAAGAGGCCTACCGCAAGCGGCACGATGCGGTCGAGCCGGATGCCGTGTTCCAGTTCGTGAGCCTGGATCGCGACTACGACGGCAGCATTTTCAGTTGCCTGCGCGCGGCGCGCGAGAATGCCCGCGCCGTGCGCGGCTCGTTGACCTCGGAACTGTGGGAGACGTTGAATTCCACCTGGCTCGAGCTGCGTTCGGTGGCCGCCCGCCGTTCACCCTCGGCCGACATCGGCTACTTCGTCGAATGGGTCAAGGAGCGCTCGCACCTCACCCGCGGCGTCATCGTCGGCACCATGATGCGCGATGAAGCCTTTCACTTCTCCCGCATCGGCACCTTTCTCGAGCGCGCCGACGGCACGGCGCGCATACTCACCGCCCATCAGGCTGATCTCATTCCCGGCGCCGCCGCCGGCGTGGTGCCCGATCCCTTGAAATGGAGCGTGCTGCTGCGCGCGCTCTCGGCCTTCGAGGTCTACCGGCGTGTCTACCGCGATGTGGTCACGCCGCTCAAAGTCGCGCAGCTCCTGATCATGCGCAATGACATGCCGCGTTCGTTGCTGCGTTGCTGCAACGAGGTCTATCAGAACTTGAAATCGGTGGCGAACGAGCATTCGGCGGAAACGGTGCGCCGCGCCGGTGAAATCCATGCCATGCTGCATTTCAGCCGCATGGAGGCCATCGTCGCCGGCGGTCTGCCGCGGTTCTTCGAGGATTCTCTGTCGCGCATGCGCGATCTAGGCGATCGCATCGCATCGGATTTTTTGCTGGCCCCAGCGGAGGCGTGACGCATGCAGCTGCACATTCGGCACGAGACGCGGTACCGCTACGAGCGGCCCGTCAAATACAGCGTTCAGAGTCTGCACCTGACGCCGCGCCGCGACGTCAGCCAGCG
Source organism: uncultured Gammaproteobacteria bacterium (assembly GCA_963811115.1). GTDB lineage: Bacteria > Pseudomonadota > Gammaproteobacteria > Steroidobacterales > Steroidobacteraceae > Bog-1198. The sequence goes on along the minus strand of CAWEQB010000007.1, from coordinate 264,782 downwards.
CGCGCTCACCTGGACCATCACCGCCCCCGGGCGAAGGCTCGAGCAGGTCGATGCGCACGGCAACATCACGCACCTGCTCACCATCGAGGAGCCGCACCGCGAAATCCAGATCGTGGTGCGCGGCGTGGTTGAAACCGTCGACATCGAGGGGCGGCAGGACGACGGCCCGCTCTCGCCGCTCGCGTACCTGGCCTCGACGCCGCTCACCGCGCCCAATGATGAGCTCCGCGCGTTTGCCCAAGGTGCCTTGGACCGCGTGACCGATCCGCGGCTCCGCGCGCAAGTTCTGGCGGAAGCCGTGTTCGGCGCGGTGCGCTACAAGCCCGGCACCAGCGATGTCCAGGATCCAGCTTCGGTGGCATTTCGGAGTGGTGAGGGCGTTTGCCAGGACCACGCTCATGTGTTCATTGCATCGGCCCGCGCAGTCGGCATGCCGGCGCGCTACGTCAGCGGCTATTTGTACACCGGGGATGCCAGCGATGCCGCGAGCCATGCCTGGGTCGATGTGTGGCTAGGCTCGGAAATCGGTTGGCAGAGCATGGACGTGACCCACAAGCGCCCCGCCGTGCGCACTTATTGCCGCCTCGCGGTGGGCCGCGACTACTTGGATGCGGCGCCGGTGCGCGGCGTGCGCCAGGGCGGCGGCGGCGAGAAAATGGAAGCCAATGTGCTGGTGGCCGAATCGGCCAAGCAGCAACAGTAGCGCTGCGGCGTCATCGCGGCGCCTGAGGTAGAATTTGGCGCCATGACTTACTGCGTCGGCTTGCTGGTCGACACCGGGCTCGTGATGCTGTCCGATTCGCGGACCAACGCCGGTGTCGATCAAATCAACACGTTTCGCAAAATGGCGACCTTTCAGCAGGCGCACGACCGCGTGCTGGTGTTGCTGTCGGCCGGCAATCTCGGCGATCACCCAGGCCGTGGTCAACCTGCTGCACGAACCGCCGATCGGCTCCCAGGGACCGACGCGCTTCATGCAGGCCTCCAACATGTTCAATGCCGCGCGGGTGGTGGGCGATGCGCTGCGTGAAATTCACGAGCGCGATGCCGAGTCATTGCGCGAGCTCGGCCACGAATTCAACGGCACGTTTATTTTGGGCGGCCAGATCAAGGGCGAGGAGCCGCGGCTGTTTCACATCTACTCGGCCGGCAATTTCATCGAGTCCACCACCGACACGCCGTATTTTCAGATCGGCGAGTCGAAGTACGGCAAACCCATCATCGACCGGGTCATTTCCCGCAGCAGCAGCCTCGCCCAGGCCGCCAAGTGCGCGCTGGTCTCCATGGATTCGACCATCCGCTCCAATTTGTCCGTGGGCCCGCCCTTGGATCTCGCCATCATCCGGCGCGACGAGTTCAAGCTCGCCACCCATATCAGCATCGACACGGACAACGAGTACTTCAACATGATCCGCAAGCGCTGGGGTTTCGCGCTGCGCGAAGTGTTCAGCGAGCTGCCCGACCCGAACTGGTAGCGCCCGCCCGGAGCGCGCGAAAAGTCGCTCAGCTGAAGCGACTTATCGGACCTAAGTCTGATTTCAAGGCGCCCACGTGTTGCTTAGGCTTAGATCAAGGCTTTGCGCGTACGCAGCGCCGCGGCCTTGTGCGGAGAGCCAGTTGTCGGACGGAATAACGATCATGAACACTAGACCCCGCGTTTCGAACGGCGGTTTCCACCGCCTGGTGGTGGCTCTTGTCGCGGCGCTGATCGGGGGCAGTGTCGCGCTGGCCGCCACGCCGCCGGAAAAGCCGGCGTCGCCCGCAAACACAGCCTCGCCACCCGCGGCGAAGACCGTAAACGTAACGCCGGATCAGCTCGACTCGCTGGTGGCGCCGATTGCGCTGTACCCCGACCCCCTTCTCGCCCAGACCCTGGCCGCCTCGACCTATCCGCTCGAGGTGGTTCAACTGCAGCAGTGGCTCAAGAAAAACGCCGGCTTGAAGGACAAGGCGCTGGCCGATGCCGTGGCCAAAGAGCCGTGGGACCCGAGCATCCAGTCGATGGCCGCACTGCCGGATGTAGTGAATCGCCTCGCCAACGACATCCAGTGGACCACCGATCTCGGCAACGCCTTTCTCTCGCAGCAGAAGGATGTGATGGATGCCGTCCAGCGAATGCGCAAAAAGGCGCAGGAGAAGGGAACTCTCAAGTCGAGCGAGGAACAGAAGGTCGAGACCAAGCCCGTGGAGAGCGGCCAGCAAGTCATAGTGATCGAGCAAACGAACCCTCAGGTCGTCTATGTACCCTCTTACGACCCGGTTGTCGTATACGGTGCGCCGATCTACCCGTACCCACCGATCTACTACCCGTACTATCCCCCGGGCGCCGCCTTTGTCTCCTTCACTTTCGGCTTCGCCATGGGCGCGTGGATGAGCGGCGGCTGGGGCTACGGCTGCGGGTGGGGCGGTAGCAACGTCTATATCAATCACAACAACAACTTCGTTCGCGCCGGCGGAGGCGTTGGCGGAGTCGGCGGTGTGGGCGGAGTCGGCGGTGTGGGTGGCGTCGGCGGTGTGGGTGGCGTCGGCGGTGTGGGTGGCGTCGGCGGTGTCGGTGGTGTCGGTGGTGTTGGCGGTGTTGGCGGCGTCGGCGGTGCTGGAGGGGTCGGCAGTCCCGGAGGCGTCGGAGGCGCGGGCGGTGTTGGAAAGCCCGGGGGCGTTGGTGGTGCTGGAGGAGTCGGCAATCCTGGAGGGGTCGGGGGTCCTAGTGGGATCGCCAGTCCAAAAGGCGGCGCCGGCGGCGGCCAATCGAACTGGCAGCACAGCCCACAGCATCGAGGAGGCGCCCCCTATGCAGATCGCGCGACCGCGGACCGCTTTGGTGGCAATGCGCGTGGTGATTCGCAGTCATCGCGCGCAGCCGGTGCGCGGCAGCAGATCAGCCGTCAGGGCGGCAACCTGTCGAGCGGCGGTGTCGGCGCAAGCGGAGTCGGCAATCGTGGCAGCGCAGGAGGCGGACCCGGCGCCGGCACGCGGCCTTCCGGCGGCGGACCGGACAGCATCGGCAGTCGCGACTTATCCGGCAGCAGACAGAACGCAGGCGGAGGTCGCGACGCCTTCTCCTCATCGAGCGGGTACAACGGATCGCGGGCGAGTTCCTCGAGCAGCCGCGGCGCATCGAGCGCCGGGTCCCGGGGCGGCGGCGGCAGGCGCGGTGGCGGTGGCGGTAGACGCTGATCGGCAGCGACAGCCACGGTTGATAGGAGCACTAGCATGAAAACAGCACCTGCAAGATCCATTCGATACGGCGCGCTCGGCCTGATGGCCGCGTTGATCGCGATGGCGAGCGCGTCCCCGAGCGACAAGCCTTCGAGCACGGCAACGCCGGATTCCAAGGGGAGACCTCAAACGTTCGCCAGCCCGGAGCAAGCCGCCGCCGCCATGGTCGATGCGGCCGAGAAGTTCGACGTCCCATCGTTGTTGAAAATTGTGGGTAGTGACGGGGATGACGTGGTTCTGACGGGCGAATTTGCTCAGGACCGCGAGCGAGCGCAGGGATTCGCCGCCGAGGCTCGCAAGAAGATGCATGTCTCCGTGGACCCAAAAGATCAGCGCCGTGCCTATTTGATCGCCGGCGAGGAGGATTGGCCGTTTGCCCTGCCGATTGTGAAGCATGGCGATCGCTGGTCTTTCGATGCCGCCGCAGGCCGTGAAGAACTCTACCGCCGGCGTATAGGCAGCAACGAGCTGGACGCCATTGAAATCTGTCACGGCTTCGTGGAGGCCCAGAACGATTACCTGTTCTATACCCAGCGCAAGGGCTACCAGCCCGCCCAATACGCACAACGGATCATCAGCCAGCCCGGGCAGCAGGATGGCCTGGCATGGCAGAACGCCGACGGGACATGGCACGGTCCCATCGGTGAGAAGATCGCCCGCGCCATCGAACAGGGCTACAACGTAAACGGCGAGCCGTATCGCGGCTATTTCTTCAAGGTACTCAAGGGGCAGGGCCCCTCCGCTCCGCTCGGGAGCATGGACTTCGTCGTGCAGGGCGCGATGATCGGCGGATTTGCACTCGTCGCTGCGCCGGCAGAGTACGGCGAGAGCGGCATCAAGACCTTCGTGGTCAGTCACACCGGGGTGGTCTACGAGAAGGACCTGGGCCCTGCGACGCTGCGCGAGTTCCAGAAGATGGAGGTCTTTGATCCGGACAAGTCCTGGACCGTGGCAACGGAGTAACGGGGCGGCAGCGATCCTACTTCGCCTGCTCGGAGCGCGAATCGCGCTCCGAGCGAGCGTTTCCGAGTTATTTCAGTTCGAGCTTGCGGATCAGTTCGGTGCCGAGAATCTCGCGAATGCTTTCGCGATCGGCCGCAGCCTTGTTCGACGCATCCCGCGACGCGTAGAACTTTTTCATGATGGGTTCGACGCGGTCGTCCAAACCGTCGAGGGCGGCCATGTTCTTGTACGTAATGGTCATGTACAGGTTAGGGTCGTTCGGTGAACGCGGGTTGGCGGAGTAAACCGCGTAATCCAGGATCAGGCCGGCCTTCTTTTGCTCGTCCCTGAGTTGTTTGCCGGTGGTATCCAGCCATTTCATGTAGGTATCGAACATCCCTGGCTTGGTGCGAATGGCGGTGACCACCACCACCGGCCCCTCGGTGTAAGCCTTCGAATCGTCGGCCAAAGCGGAGGAAGTCGCAGTCACGCACAGTGCCGCCACGGCGAGCGTGGCTAGGAATCGTAATTTCATGGAACACCTTTAATTGGTTTCGTTGCGGCGATTGAACCCGCCGCACTCTACGCTGGCCAGTGTGCCCGGTCGAGCGGGAGATCCGTCTGGTTGGGCTTGGGTCAACTCGTCGCGACCGGCTTGAAATCGAAGTCCGCGATTGATTTCGGTCGCCCTAACAGAAATCCTTGCGCGTAATCGACCCCCAGCGAGCGCACCGCCTGCAGCTCGGTATCGAGTTCCACGGACTCCGCCACCGTTTGAATGCCGAGATCGCCGGCCATGCGCACGATGGCGGAAATCATCGCCCGCGCCACCCGGTCGGTGGGCGCGGCTTCGACCAGCGCGCTGTCGATCTTGAAGTAATGCGCCGGCACCGTGCGCAAGTAGCCGTATGAGGCTGCGTGCCCGCCGAAATCATCCAGCGCGACCTCGCAGCCCAAGGCCTCGAGCCGGTTCATGGATTCGGCCACGCTGATATTTCCCGACGAGGCGAAGCGCTCCTTGATCTCGAAACACAGCGCCTGCGGCGGCACGCCGCTCTTGATCACGCACGACTCCACGTAACTGACGAAATTGGCGTCCGTCATCGATTGCGGCGCGACGTTGAGGGAAAAGACCACCGGCACCCGTGTCCACAATTTGCGATTGTTGACCAGCCACACGAGTAAGGTGCGCAACACCCATCGGTCGATGGCCGGCATCAGGTGACGATCGGCCGCGGCGCGCAGGAAGGCGCTCGGCTCGAGCAGCTCACCGTTCGCGGTGCGCAGGCGCAGCAGCACTTCGTAGTGTGCCAGCCCCTCGTCCTCGTGCAGCGAACGGATGGGTTGTAAGAAGAGTTCGAAGCGCTCGGCGTGCAGCGCACTCTCGATCTCCGTCAGCAGCGCCTCGTCCTCGCCCGGCAGCGACGGCAGCGTCCCGCGCCGTTCGAACTCCGCGGCCAGGCACACCAATACCGGCGCGAGGCGCGCCTCCAGCGGTTCCGCAGCACGGCCGTCGATGATTTGCGAGTCGATGCCGAGACGCACTACGCCGTTGACGGCACCCTTGGGATCGCGCACCGGGATCGCCACCGCGTAGCGCGCCCCATCGTGCGCGCCGTAGGTGATCTCGGAATTGCCCCCGACCCGGCCGGACAACGAATCCTCCACCAACTGATGATCCTCCGGCAGCAGGAAATCCTCGCTCAGCCACAACGCGTCGGCCGCGAAATCATGAAACGACACACTGCACACCTCCGGCGCCAGGGCACGAATGACTTGCGCCAAGGCCTCGAGGGTCTTGCTCGAGGCGGCTTGCGAGGTCCCGTTCAATCTGAATTTCACTTTGCCCACACCCATGGCTGAAACTACAGACGCCATGGTAGGGCGCTCGAGAGGTCGGCGGGATGTCGCGGGCCGGCGACGTATGGCACGAGCGACAACGCGCCGTCCCCTTGTTTTTGGGGCGCTTGCGCGGCCCAGGCCCCGGCAGGGGCGAATGGGCACTTTAAGTCAAATACCGGCTCGCCCGGCTAGCTCGATGCGCTGCCGAGCAGCCGCGAGTAAAAGTGAAAGTCGCCGGCGGAAAAGCAACAGAAGATGACTTCGTCGATTTCATGCGTGTGCGCCGTGAATTCACGCACCGTGCGCACGGCGATGGGCGCCGCGCGCTCGAGAGGAAACGCGTACACCCCCGTGCTGATCGACGGGAACGCGATGGATTTGAGCCCATGCTCCACCGCCAGGTGCAGCGACTGCTCATAGCAGGACGCCAACACGGACGCCTCGCCTTTGCCGCCGCCGCTCCACACCGGACCCACGGTATGAATGATGCGCTTCGCCTTCAATCGATGGCCCGAGGTAATGCGCGCCTGGCCGGCAGGGCAGCCGCCCAGACGCTCGCACTCCCGCAGCAAGCCGGGTCCCGCCGCCGCATGAATGGCGCCGTCCACGCCGCCGCCGCCGAGCAACGACGAGTTCGCCGCATTGACGATGACATCGACGTGAAGCGTCGTGATGTCGGAGTGTTTCGCCTGCAAAATGGCCGCCATGAGATCCCGTCCCTCCTTAAAAATCATGAACAAAGCTACGCCGGGATGCAAGGCGATCATTAGCGGCGTGCGCGGCCGTCGCGTCGCGCATGCTATCGTTGCATCCGCGACCCCAACGGAGGCCGATTCCATGACCCGTCTGTACGATGCACCTCATCGCGCCTTGCAGGACAGCCAGGGCACCCGGGCACTGGCGGATCGAATCGAGTCGCGCGCCTGCAAGACCGAAATCGGTCCCGGCGAAAAGGGCTTCATCGAAAGCCGCGACATGTTCTTCCTCACCTCCATCGACACGAGGGGCCGGCCGACCGTGTCCTATAAGGGCGGCGCGCCAGGGTTCGTACGCGTCGTTGATCCGGTCACGCTCGCTTTCCCGAGTTACGACGGCAACGGCATGTACTTGTCGCTGGGCAATCTCAGCGCCAATCCGCAGGTGGGGCTGTTGTTCATCGCCTTCGACCGGCCGCACCGGCTGCGCATGCAGGGGACAGCCCGTCTGTCGCGGGCGGACTCGCTGATGGCGGAGTACCCCGAGGCCGAATTCATCGTGCGAGTGCAACTGTCGGAGCTGTGGGTGAATTGCCCGCGCTACATCCACCGCTACGAGAAGCAGCATACGTCCCGCTATGTGCCGCAGGAAGGCTGCACCACGCCGCTCGCCGAATGGAAACGCGTCGATCAGATCCAAGACGTACTGCGCCCCCAGGAGGCGGTGCGTGCGCAACAGCAAGGCTTGATCAGCGAAGAGGAATGGATAGCCAAGGTGGTAGCCGGCGACCCCACCGCCTGACGCCGATCATCGGCCCACTATTGAATCTTTCTGGATCCGAGTGGCTCACCCTTGATGTAGCAGATCGAAACGAACAGTACCGTCATGGCCCCCAATACCATGGTGAATAGAAATGGGCGCCCGGGCATCAGGCGGACCGCGGCCACCCACAGCGCCGCCAACCAAATCAGAAAAAACACCCAGCCTTGCCACGAGCACGGCAATCCCCAACCCCATCCATAGCGCTTCGCGCGAAACCAATAGCGCCTGTCTGTGCTCATGCGGTCACACCTCACTCGGCGGGTTTTGACATTGTCTGCTCGGCGAGGGCAACGATCTCCGCAACGCTGATCGTGTAGATACCGGCGTGACCCGCATCGAACTCCCGCTTCCAGTGAGCATACCCCTCCTCATACGCCACCGGCCGAGCCGAAGCATGGCTGAGGGACTCCACGCTCTTGTCGAGGGTCTCTTTCGACACCGGAAGATGCGGAAGCTCCGTGAGGATACCGCCTGCCACGCGGGGATTCGTGATGCGAAGTCCAAAGACGCTGATGTGGAAAATGGCGCCCAGCTTGGGATCCTGCTCGACCTTGTTGATCTGCAGGGTCGAGCCCTCGTCGCCGGGCTTGACGTGATACGTCCACACCTGCCCCGCCGCATAGTCGCGGGCATTTGAGGCACCCATGATCATCAATAGACCTACTGCCGCTAGAAATTTGCGCATCCGTTGTATTCCTTTGACGTTCTGGCGCCTAAGTACATCCGTTGGGTCGTATCACGCGTTCAACCGACGCCGGGTACTTCAATAATTTCTCCGCCGGTCGCCGCGGCCGTGCGACGAGCTCGCCGCCGCAATTGGGACACCGATTTTTTAGTGTGTTCTCGGCGCAGGTAACGCAGAATGTGCACTCGAACGAGCAAATGCGTGCTTGCGATGAATCCGGCGTCAGATCGCATCCGCAACATTCGCAATTGGGTCTTAATTGAAGCATGGTGATGACCTCTCCCCCAGCGGCCGGACTGCCGTGCCTGTCTTCAGGTGCAATAGATCATTTTCGGTCCGGGCAGTCAAAGGCAGTCTGCGATGGCTGTTTGCAGGCTATCATCAGCCCCTAAGTTTGCCAGGATGAGATCTGAACTGCAGTGACGAAATCTGGAAGAACTCTCGCGATCATCTCTTTGGTCTCCGCCCTCGCCTTTCTCGGGTGCAGCCTCAAGAATGGCGACCACGGATCCAATCCCATCGTGGGAGCGTGGTTGGTCAAGGATTCCGGTGCGCCGTTTCCCTACCACTTGTATGTCTTCAATTCGGATGGGACGACGCAGCAGGCAAACCCGGACGCTGGCGATCCTCGCACGAGTGACAGCGACGGCAAGGGCATTTGGATTGCTGAAGGCGATAAGATCATCGGCAAGTGGGTGGAAGTCATGGCGGACCGCACCACGCATCAATTCGCGGGTCGCTTGGAATTTTCCTATGACTTGAGAGTCAATGGCGATTCCTTTGCCGGCACGGAAACTGTGCGATCTTACGATGCCAACGAGACTCTGACCGCTGGCCCGACCGCTCGCGCTCCGTTTGAAGGCAAGCGCGTCACACTCCCGTAGACCGGCCGAGCGCTGTGCACGCGTCGGCTCGCACCACCCGCTCAGTCGAGGCCGGGTACTGCAATAATTTCTCCGCCGCCAAATCCCACCCACATCATTCACAATTGGGCCTCAACTGAAGCATAGCGACTTCTCTCCGAAGCAGACCGGATCAGATCGACAATCATGGCGAGCCTAGGCTTGGCCATCGCAATGAGTGCGGCCCGAAAACCAGTATCCCGACGATTACCGACCCGATGGCGGCTATGAGAACACCTCCCGCGGCGACATCCTTGGCTTTGCCGGCAATGGGATGAAATTCTGGGGATGCGACGTCGGTAAGATACTCCACCGCGGTGTTAAGCGCCTCGGCAACCCATACCGCCACAATTGCGATGACTATGAGGCTCCATTCCGTTCTGTCCAGATGACAAACAAAGCCGGCCAGCGAAACAACCAGGCTGCTCGTCGCGTGCAGCCAGGCGTTATGCTGAGACTTCAGCATTGTGATGATGCCTCGGACAGCGAACCGAACGCTGCGCAAACGTCCGGTGAACGTCAATGTTCGCGTTTCGTCAGCCATGTGCACAACCCATCAACCCAATCCGGGCTAAGTTCTTTCCTGATCAGCGAACGCAAAGCGGTTCTTGCCGAGGCCTTTGGCGATATATAACGCACGATCGGAAGCAGCGATCAAGGCATCCGGTGTCGCCCCATTTCGCGGATAGATGGCGATGCCCAAGCTAAATGTCGTCAATAGGGTCAGCTCCCCAAGTTCGAACGGGTCTCTTACAATTTCCAGGATGTGACTCGCTATACCTTGAGCTTGTGTGATCGACTCAATTTCGGGAGCCAACAGCAGAAACTCATCGCCCCCCAATCGCGTTATCGTGTCGGACTCCCGCAAGGAAGATTTCATGCGGGCTGCCATTTCGACCAGCAATTGATCGCCGACACCATGCCCGTAGGTATCGTTGACCCTTTTGAAATCGTCAATGTCCAGGCATAGGAGCGCCACCATCTGGTGTTTGCGTTTGGCCAGCGACAGCGCCTGCGTAATGCGATCCAACAATAATACGCGGTTGGGTAAGCCCGTAAGAAAGTCATGCGTCGCAAGCTCTTCGGCTTTCGCCTTGGCGACCTTCAGCTGTTCGCGGTGTGTGATATCGGCAATGGTGCTCAAGATGAACAGGCCCTCCGCAGTGTTAACCGGACTCAGGCCTATCTCGACCGGGAATTCACTGCCGTCTTTGCGCAAGCCAAACAAGTTGCGGCCGGCGCTCATCAGCCGGGCTTCAGGCACGGAACCGAACCGCAGCCGGTGTTCTGGGTGGCGAGCGCGGAAGCGATCCGGCACGAGCACGTCCACTTGTTGGCCGAGCAACTCGCTGCGCGAGCAGCCAAACAACCTTTCGGCCTCGGCGTTCACCAACACAATGGAACCGGCCGCATCACTCATCACCATGCCGATCGGCGCCGATTCGATGGTAGCGCTAAAGAGTGATTCCGCCCGCTTACGGTCGGTGATGTCCTCGGTGAAGATGAGGATGCCCCCGATGGACGTCTCGTCGTACCAAGGCTGGACTTCCCAGTCGAGCCATTGCAGCGGTTCACTGGTGCGCTCAAAGCGATCACCTGAGGCGGCGATGACTTCGCCGCTGAGCCCTCGACGATGAACTGTCCGCCAGTGGTCTGCAAGATCGGGAAACACATCGTAATGCGAAAGCCCGCGTAGATCTCGGTCCCCCAGATTGTAATTACTCGACCAGCGGCGGCTGGCGGCAATGTATCGCATCTCGCGATCGAACATTGCCATCGCGACAGGAGCGCGGGTGACGAACACCTTTAATTGCTCTTTGCCGGCACCGAGATTCGCTTCGGTTTGTTGGCGTTCGGTGATGTCAACGATCGTACTCACGATAACCGGGCCGTCTTGGGTTGCAGCGGAATTCGAGCGTATCTTGATCGGGAACTCGGTGCCGTCCTTGCGTAACCCTCGAAAGTCTCCGCCCGTCGCCACCGGTCCGGTTCTTGGGTCACCGACCAAACCGTCGCGATGCTCGGCACGGCCATTCCAAGACCGGCTCGGCATCAGACTCTCGAGCGGTGCGCCGAGCAAGTCCCCGTGTGCATAGCCAAACAGAGCTTCGGCCTGAGCATTCACGAGTACCATGACTCCATTGGGGTCGTGCACAATGACCGCGATGGGGATCGCGTCCACGATCTCGGTAAGATTTGCACCGGACTTCAGCATCGCCGTCAAGTCGTCCACTGACCCATGGAGCGGCGGATGGGGATTGGCAGCCGCACCATCAGCTTGGTGCCGGTGGGCGCGCTTCGTTCAACCGTCAGTTCGCCGCCGATAGCCCCAAATCGCTCGCGTATCCCGAGAAGTCCCAGTGATCCACGCTTGATCAGGGCGCTATCAGGTATGCCGATGCCGTCATCGGTTATCTCCATGGTGACGGCCTCGGTGTCGGTGTTGTTGTCGGTGCGCAAAACGATACCGATGTTCTTAGCCTGAGCGTGGTGCACGACGTTCGTAATGGCTTCCTGCGCTGCCCTGAAGAACATCAGCCCAATGTTTTCATCGAGAATTGGGAATGGTGCAATCTCGGTCAGGTGAATCCTGATCGCCGAAAATTCCTCGACGAATCGAGCATGGCCCTCAATACTCGCCATCAAAGAGAGGTGACTCATCGCCAGTGGATGAAGCTCACGGGCAATTTGCCGGGTGCGCGCAATGCACTTTTCGATCAACGCCTTGGCTTCATTGGCAGCGGCCTGCGCGTCCTCGCCGCGCTCCATCTTTGATTTCAAGTAGTCCAAGGCCAAGGTGCACCCGAATAGATCCTGCGCCATGCCCTCGTGAAGCGCGTTCGCAACCAATCGCCGCTCGTCCTCTCGCGCAGATTCGAGGCGCTGGGCCAATTCCCGGACCCTTGCGTACGCTTGGTGTAACTCCGTGACGTCGTTAACCAAGACAAAAAATCCGCGGACTTCTCCTTCCTCGTCGCGGTCTGGAATGTAATGAGCGTCCGCATGGCCGACCGATCCATCCGCCTTGCGTATTTCCCGTTCAAAGTGTTGCGCGTGACCATTTAACGCCAGTCGCGCGTGAGGTTCGTTGAGCCGGAATAAGTCCTCGCCTTGCAGCTCAACCAACTTCCGGCCGATGACCTTCTCCGGTGGCAACCCAAACCATTCCAGATAGGCGGCATTCGCAAATTCGCAGCGCAGATCCCGATCCCAGTAGCCGACCATTGCCGGCAGGTGATTTGCAAAAATATCCAGACGTGACCTTCCCACAGGCCAGGCAGACAACTGATCGTAGATGTTCTTCGGCAAATTGACCCCGGTGGTCAGGTTTTGATATGCGTTCGGGCCTCCGTTTGCGGGGAGTCTACGCCGACCAAGATACCCTTACCCACCTTTACACCACTGCTGCTCGCAGGGCACGCCGTCATGATCACCGTCCATCTTGGTGTTTGGACAGTGATTGAGGAAGTACTTCGCTTCCTCGCAGGAAGTCATCTGCGAGCAGAACGTGCGGCCGTCGCACCTGAAGTCCCGCGATGGGAGTTCCCGAGGGTCGGCGGCGGTGTGATCAGAAGACTGAGATGGCGCGGCCGAATCGAATCGATGGACGCTTGAACGGGGCGCGTGATGCCGGGCGGCCGTGAAGGCCACCACGGCCGCAACGGCGACTACCACGACCAGCTTTTTCATCGATCCCCCTCCCTGGTCGACGGCAAACGACCATCGCTTGAGCTTTGGTTAGGCGGTCAGTGTGCCGCTCGGCGCCGCCGCGGACTTCCACTTGAGTTCCGCGAGCTTCGGCACCATCGCGATCCAGCCGATCAAACCGAGCATGCTCACCGCGGCGGCCACCACGAAGGCGACGGTGAAATGGCCGGTGACATCGACGATGTACCCCGTGAGCAACGGCGCGATGATCCCCGGCAAATTGCCGAGAGAATTTTGGATACCCACCCAACGCCCCGAGGCGCGCGGGCCGGCGAGGATTTGGCACATGGCGTACACGCCCGGCGATGAGGCACCGCACAGCGCCTGGAACACGAACACGCTGATCAGCGCCACTTTCAACGAGCCCACCGCCATGGCGAGCATGCAAATCACCGAACCCACATGCGCCACCGCCATCACCGATTTGTAGCCAAAGTTCGCCGATCCGCCGCGGCGCAGGTACTTGTCGATGGCCCATCCCGCGAAAAATGCGCTGGCCGCATTGACTGCGAAGGCAAGGGTGGCCAACTGTGTCATGGCGATCAACGAAAAGCCGCGCTCGGCCTGCAGGTAGCCCGGCAGCCAGTTCAGCATGAAGTAGAACGTATAGTTGCTGGAAAAGAGTCCGAGCGCCGTCCCCCACAGCGAGGGCTGCTTGAGAATCATCCACAGAGTCGGCGAATCGTCCTCGCTGGCGCGCACTGCCGCGCGCACTCCGCTCGCCACTCGCGACCAGGGCAGCAGCCACAGTAGCGACAGCGAACCGAACACCCAGAAGGCCGAGCGCCAGCCGTAGTGCGCCATCAGGAGGCCTCCGAGCAGGGTGCCCACCACCGGTCCCGACAGATAACCGAGCGCGACTATCCCGTTGGCCGTGCCCAAGCCCTTGGGCGGCACCGTCGCCGCCATTAATTTCGCGACGCAGGGAAAACCGGCACTTTCGCCAATCCCGAGCATCAACCGCAGTACCAGCAGCATGGAGAAGGTGTGCGCGAATCCCACCATGATGGTCGCGGATGCCCACAAGATGAGGCCCGCGGCGAGAATTCTATGCGCGCCGTAGCGCTCGGCCAGCCAGCCGACCGGAATTTGCGAGCAGGTGTAGGTCCAGGAAAACGCCGACAGCAGCATGCCCATCTGCGTGTAATTCAGATGCAGATCACCCTGAATCAGGTGCGTCGCCGTGGGCAACGCGCCCCGGTCGACGTAGTTGATGAACAGCACCGCCGCCAATAAGAAGACAATGGGGCTGCGCGCGGCCCGCGCCGGATCCATCCCCGCTGTGAAGCTCGAGTTCAGTTCGCGTAATCCGATTCGCTGCGATCGAGCACGCGCCTCAACGCCTCGAAGTGCAGTTCAGAGCGATTGCGGCCGCCGACGGACATACTGTCCTTGAATTGTGCGACCGTCTTCTTGATCACGGATTCCGGGATGAGCCGCAGCGGCCGCCCGGTCGACAGCGCCAGCACCTGTGCTTGCGCCGCGCGCTCCAGGAAGTACAGCCGCTCGAAGGCCTGCGGCACGGTCTTGCCGACCACCAACACCCCGTGATTGGCCAACATCAGCACGGATTTTTCACCGAGCGCCCGCGCCATGCGTTCGCCTTCGGCCACATCGTAAGCCAGGCCGCTGTAGCTCTCGTCGTAGGCCACATCCTCATAGAAGCCAACCGCGGTCTGCACCGCCATTTCCAGGCGCGGATTCTCAAGCATGCAGAGCGCGGTCGCATACGGCATGTGGGTGTGCAGCACGCACTCGCCCTGCGGCGACAGGCGGTGCAGCGGCTGATGTATGCAAAAAGCGGTATCCTCCACCGACCCCTGGCCGCTCACCACCCGGCCGCTGAAATCGACCACCATGAAATCGCTCGCCTTCACCTCGGACCAATGCATGCCGAAGGGTGCGAGCAGAAATCGGTCGGTATGGCCCGGCACCAACAACGTCATGTGATTGTCGATGCCTTCGTTGAAGCCGAAGCGCTCCGCCAACCGGTAGCAGGCGGCGAGTTCGACCCGGGCGCTGCGTTCCGCGTCCGGCGATGGTTGGATGGATTTGAGACTGGCGTTCATGCATCGCCTCACGACCCTTGACCGCCGCAGTATAGCCTGCCGCCCCCACACGGGGCGACACCGCGCCTAATCCAGCAGCCGATCGAGCACGGGCAGGGGTACGGCCCCCTGCTTCAGCGCGCTCTCATGGAATTGCTTCAGGTTGAAAGCCGCGCCGTGCTTGGCCTGAGAGTGGCCGCGCACCTCGAGCCAGCCTTTGTAGCCCGCGTAATAAGTGGGCAATTGGCACGACGAGAGCTTGGCGCGCTGCAGTTTCGCCGTGGCTTCTTCGGTTTCCTGATAGGTCATCTTGGTCATGAGATCGATCGCCTGGGCATCGGTCATGCCCATGGTTTGCAGCCGTACGTCCAGAATTGTATTGGCGAGGACCCGCAGCATTTGTTTTTGCAGCGTCAGGCGATAGCCCGGCGTATCGCCGAGATAACCTTCGTCGGCCATCAGGCGCTGGGTGTACACGGCCCAACCCTCGACGTACGGGCCGTTGCTATAAATATTGCGCAGCAGGCGCCGCGACCGCGGCTGCACTTCGTTGGCGTATTCGGCCTGCACGTAGTGGCCCGGCATGGCCTCGTGCACCGTCAGATGCTGCACTCCCGACTCGTTGTATTCACGCAGCTTCGAATCGATCCGCGTCTGAGGCCAGCTGGTCGGGATGGGCGTGACCCAGAAGAACGCGCCCAGCTTCGGCTCCAGCGCCGGCGCGGGATTGAAACCCCCGACTCCATAGATGCCGCGCATGAAGACCGGTGTCTCGATGACCTCGAGATTGGCGTTCGGCGGCAGGGTCAACAAATCCTTGGACTTGACGAAGGCCGTGGCAGACACGAGGGCCTGCTTTGCCGACGGCATGTAGCTCGCCACCGTCGCGTGCTGGCGTGCCACATCCGCCAACGCCTGTTCGACCGACTTGGGCGCCGCAAGCCGTGCGATCTCCGCCCGCACTTGAGTGAGATCCGCCTCCGCTTCCGCCAGCAGCGCCTCCGGGGTCTTGCCCGTTGCCAGCACCAAGCGGAATTTCTTGGCGTAGAGGTCCTTTCCCAGCCGCCAATCGCTGACCTTCTCTGCCAGGTGATCTTCCAGCCAGCGGTTGAAGCCCTGCAGAGAGGCGATCGCCGCGGCGGCGGCTTGGTCGTACCGCATGCGCAGCTCGGAGGGACAGTCGGCGCGCAACGTCGTGTCGATCAGGCCGATGTTGCCCGTGTTCTCCTCGCGCGCCACCTTGTTCCAAACTTCGGGAGAGTCCAAAAGATTCGCCTCGGCCTGGCGCACCAACTCCGGAATCTTGGTCATGCGAGTGATGATGTGCCGGTAGCGTTCCGGCGCCGGCGCGTAGTGCAGCACGTAGGGCGAGTACAGGCCGTTGCCCAACAGCTCCACATAGGTGGTGGGATTGTGATGATAGGTCTGGATCTCATCGATATCGAGGCGCGAGGCCCCGACGGCGTCGCGAATCATGTCGATATCGGCGCGCTGCTCCTTGTCGAGCGACGCCATGTCGAGCTTGGCAATTCGTGCCTCGATGCCGCGCGCAAATTCGCGCGAGGCGGCGATGCCTGCGGGACTATAGTCATCCAGCAGATCATCCAAGCTTGCACCGTGATGCACGTGGTAGCCGACGCCGGTGGCCGTCGTCGGCGACAGCGCCAGCGTGCCGAACACGAAATCATCGACCAATTGATCGAACGGCCCGGCCGGCGCTGCCGCAACGGGATCCGTCGTCCCGGCTCGCACGCTGCTACCGCACAGCACCGCCAGCAGGCATATGAGGGAGGAAAATAGATTTTTGTTCATGGCCTAGTGTCGGCCAAATCGATCCCCTGCGTCCAGCCGGGCGATTCCTTTGGGTTAGACTTATGCCAGTCCGTCCTTGTGTGAAGGAATGTCAATGCGTTGGTCCGCCGGCATCGCGAAGTCTGCCCTCCTCGTCGCCTCGATACCCTGGATTGCCGCCGCGGCCGCCGCGGCCGATTTGAATGCGCAGGTCGCCAAGTACCGCGCTGCGCATGCAGCGGCCATCGTCGCCAGCCTCGACGAGCTGGTGCGTTTCAAGAGCGTGGCGGCGGATCCTTCGGGGCTGCGCGCCGCCGCCGATCGGTTGCAGACCTCTTTGCAGCAGCGGGGATTCGATGCACGAGAGTTGTCGGCCGGTGCCAGCACGCCGCCCGCGGTCTTCGGCAGCCTGAAGAGCGCGGGCGCCAAACGCACCGTGATTTTCTATGCGCACTACGACGGTCAACCGGTCACCCCGTCGCAATGGTCCTCGGATCCCTTCGTTCCGGTCATGCGCAGCGGCGCCCTGGGCGCCGGCGAGCAAGTCGATTGGCAGAGCGCAGGCGCAGCCCTCGACCCGCAGTGGCGTCTGTTCGGCCGCGCAGTCAGCGATGACAAAGCCTCGATCGTGGCCTTCCTGGCCGCGTTCGACGCGCTCAAGGCCGCCGGCAGAAGGCCGTCGGTGAACATCAAGGTGTTGTGGGAAGGCGAAGAAGAAGCCGGCTCGCCGCACCTGGCCGACATACTGCGCAACAACCGCGCCCTGCTCGCCGCCGATCTCATTTTGATCGGCGACGGCCCCGTGCATCAGTCTCGCCGGCCGATGATTTATTTCGGTGCGCGCGGTGTCATGGGTCTGGAGGCAACCATCTACGGTCCCATCCGCGCCCTGCACGACGGTCACTACGGCAACTGGGTGCCGAACCCCGCCGCCATGGCGGCGGCCTTGATCGCCCAAATGCGGGATGAGGAGGGCCGGATCCTCATCCCGGGTTTTGCCGACGGCGTCCGCGCGATCTCCCCCGACGAGCAAGCCGCCCTCGGCAATCTGCCGCCCATCGACGACGCATTGAAGCGCGAGTTCGGCATCGCCCGCTCGGAGGGCACCGAAGGATTGGCCTCGAGCCTGATGCGGCCGGCGCTCAACATCCGCGGCATTCGCGCCGGTCAGGTCGGCGAATCGGCGGCCAACGCCATTCCCACCACCGCGGTGATTTCCTTCGATTTTCGCCTGGTGCCGGATCAATCGCCGCCCGCCGTGCAGGCCTCGGTCGAGCGGTTCTTGCAGGCGCACGGCTGGACCCTCGTTGCCGATGAGCCCGATCTCGCCACACGTCAACGTACGCCGCGGCTGATACGCCTGCAATGGGACGCGGGCTACCCCGCCTTCCGCGCCGATCTGTCCTCGGTCAGCAGCAAGGCCGTCATCGCCGCCGCAAGCAAGGCGGCAGCGGCCCCGGTGCTGGTGTTTCCCATGATGGGAGGCAGCGTGCCGCTGTATGAATTCGCGGAGGTGCTCAAGATTCCCGTGATCGGCCTGCCGATCGTGAATCACGACAACAATCAGCATGCCGCGAATGAAAATTTGCGGCTGCAGAATCTTTGGGACGGAATCGGCAGCTACGCCGCCATGTTGGCTGAACTCAATTGGTAGTCCCTACCGCGCGCGCAGTCGGCGGAATCTTGGCGCGCATCGCGCTCGGCTTGGTCGTATTGCTGCTGGTGCTGGTAGTCGTGTTCTGGCTGAAGCCGCCCGACATCCTGCGGGTCGGCGCCAACTACTCTGCCAAGATCGTCTGCTCCAACGTGTTCATCGCCGGCCGCGATCCGGATGAAGTGCTGCGCACCGACGTGCAGGCACCCGGCATCGCGCTGCTCAATCTCATGCGCGTGTCCGTCGATCGCCATCAACGCACGGTGCGCGCCGGACTCTTGGGCTTCATCGGCCACGGCCTCGCGATGGCGCGGCCGGGCACGGGTTGCACCGTGCTGCCCGACGGCGAGCTCGATGCCGGCCGCGATGCCGTCGCCCGAGCCGCCGCCTCTGCGCCCGCGCCAACTTCCTCACCCGCCACCGATGCTGCCTGGCCCGAGGGCCATGCCGTCGCCACCACGGCGGCGATCGATCGCATCCTGGTCGACGACTCTCTCGCCGGGCCCGGCGCGCGCGGCATCGTCGTGGTGCATGACGGCCGCATCGTCGCCGAGCGCTATGCCCCGGGCTTTTCCGCGGCAACGCCTCTGCTCGGTTGGTCCATGACCAAGAGCGTAGTCGCGGGGCTCGTGGGCCTGTTGGTCAAAGACGGCGCTCTCAGTCTCGAGCAATCCGCCGGCTGGCCCGCGGGCGATGGGCGCGCGCGCATTCGCATCGCCGACCTGCTCGCCATGTCGAGCGGCCTGCGCTTCAATGAAGCCTACGGCACCGTATCCGATGTCACGCGCATGCTGTATCTGCAGCCCGACATGGCGGAGTTCGCGCGTGAGCAGCCGTCGCTGCATCCGCCCGGTGATTTTTGGAGCTACTCGAGCGGCAGCGCCAACATCCTGTCGCGCATCGTGCAGGACGCGAGTCCGTTGGGCGCAGCCTATCCGGCCGAGCGCCTATTCAAGCCCCTGGGGATGCAGAGCGCGGTCATGGAAGCCGACCAACACGGCACTCTGGTCGGCTCCTCTTATATGTATGCCACCGCCCGCGACTGGGCGCGGTATGGACTCCTTCTCGCGCAAGGCGGCGTCTGGCAAGGACAAGCACTGCTGCCGCGCGGCTATGTGGCCATGATGGCCTCGCCGGTCGCGGCCTCGAGCGGCGAGTATGGCCAGGGCCTCGTGTGGCTGTGGGGCTCCGACCCCGTCAGTCCCGGCAAGAATCCGGACTTGGGCTTCGGCCTTCCGGCCGACACCTTCTGGATGGAGGGACATGACGGCCAATACACCGCCATCATTCCCTCGCGCGCGCTGGTCGTCGTACGGCTAGGCCTGACCCCGTCTCGCGATCACTACCAACCGCAGCCGCTGGTCAAAGCGGTTCTCGACGCCCTGCGCTAAAGCGTTTTGCGCGCTCAAGTCGGCGGCACGGCCGCGGGCGCCGCCTCGCCGTTGCGCGGCGGCGTGCCAGCCATATGTACACAGGGATGCTCGCGGCGAGCAGAATGGCGGCGAAGTAGCCGGAGCGATGGTCTTCCAGCACTGCGGCCACCCAGAGAAACATGCAACCCAACAGCACGATGCCGGTCGTGAATGGAAAGCCGAATGCCCGATAGGGGCGCGCCACCTCGGGTTCCGTGAACCGCAGCACGATGAGTGCACTGTAGACGGCGATGTAGCAGAGCAGAAACATCACGTAGGCAACGGCGACGATCTCCAGGAAGGTACCGCTCATGATGAGTCCCGCGGCGCCGAGGCCGGTCAGAGCCAGGGCGACCCGCGGCGTGCCTCCCGCGCTGACGTCGGTGGCCTTTCTCGTGAACAGCCCGTCCCGGCCGATGGCGAACAGAATGCGCGGCGCCATGAGCAAGGTGGCATTGACCAGGCTGATCACCGTCATGAGTGAAATCACGGTCACGAGCACGGCTCCGCCCCGGGGCAGCACCACCCGCGCGGCATCGGCGGCCGGCAACTCGGAGCCCGCCAGCACCGGCAGCGGCAGCACTCGCAAGATGGCGACGTTGATGATCACGTACATCGCCGCTACCAGCAGCGTGCCGCCAAGCAGCGCGCGCGGCAGCGTCAGTGTCGGCTGGGTGCTTTCTTCCACCATGTAGATGGGCGAATACCAGCCGTCGTAGGTGAGGAACACCGAGCGCAGTGCAGTCACCACCGCCGCGATCATGCCGAGCGACCATAGCGGCAGCGCGGCGGCCGAGGTCAGGGGCGGCGGCGCCGCGGAGGCCGCCACCGATGGCGTCAGAAAACATCCGGCCACCAGCACCAGCAGCATGAGCCCGACGCTGATGCTGATGATGCGCGTCATGGTGCTGCCGAGACGCAGCCCCACCCAATGCAAGGCCGTGAACATGGCGATCACGCCGATGGCCACGGCGCGCGGCGCCGCCGCGCTAGCCGGCCAGAGCGTCCCCAAGAATGTCGCCGCGGTGAGTGCGGCATAGGCAATCGAGGCGGTTTGATTGAGCCAGTCGCTCCAGCCCACCACGAAGCCCGGGCCCTTGCCGAAGGCGCGCCGCGCATAGACGTAGAATCCGCCGGCCTCCGGCATCATGGCGGCGAGCTCGGCGACCGCGGTGGCGCCGAGCAATGCATACAGTCCGCCCACGATCCAGAACAGCACGATCAGGCGCGAATCGCCGAGCGCCGCGGCCAAGGTCCCCGGCAAGCGCAGGATGCCCACCCCGACGGTG
The DNA here is from genome assembly GCA_963811115.1 of uncultured Gammaproteobacteria bacterium. Classification (GTDB taxonomy): domain Bacteria; phylum Pseudomonadota; class Gammaproteobacteria; order Steroidobacterales; family Steroidobacteraceae; genus Bog-1198. The sequence goes on along the minus strand of CAWEQB010000007.1, from coordinate 243,772 downwards.
CCGCCGAAAACCATCGCGAGGCCGAAACCAAGTCCTAGAATTCGCCGCAGCGGACGCGCCGTTGGAGTCATGGTTGGGCCGGCGATGAAAAGGTCACGGCGTGGAGCTTGCGCGAGCGCCGCTCCGACTGCAAGCACGGCTGTCTCGAATGCCCCACTGCGTTCGCTTAAGGTAAATCCAGCGGGTCCAGCAGGCGCGGCCCGGGACCCTCGCCCGCGAGCTTGTCCCCGGGGTTGCGCAGCGGACAGGCCTTCATGGATAAGCAGCCGCAGCCAATGCAGCCGGTGAGGCTGTCGCGCAGCCGCCGCAGACGCTCGATGCGATCATCCAGGTCCCGCTTCCATGCCGCGGACAGTCGTCTCCAATCCGACGTCGTGGGAACGCGGCCGTCCGGCAACGTTGCAAGCGCAGTGTGAATGGCGGCGAGTGGCATGCCGATGCGCTGCGCCACTTTGATCACCGCCACCCGGCGCAAGATGCCGCGCGGATAGCGGCGCTGATTGCCCCGATTCCTACGGCTGCGAATCAGCCCCTTGGCCTCGTAGAAGTGGATCGCCGACACCGCCACCCCGCTGCGCGCGGCCACTTCGCCGACGCTGAGTTCCTTGCGAATGCCTCCGATGACCTTTCTTGCGCGCATATCCGCTTGACCTCAAGTTAACTTGAGGTCGTATCTTACGCCAAGGCAATGTTCAACCAAGGAGCGCGCCGCATGATCAACCGCAGCGCCTCATGGCACGGCCTCTACGCATCCGGCCTCTTGGGCCGCTTCGTGGTGCTGTGCTTCGGCATCTGGCTGCATGCGGCGGACTCGCTGGTCACCGCCACCATTGCGCCGGCCATCGTCGATGACATCGGCGGCGTTTCCTTCGTCAACTGGACCATCATGCTCTACCAAGTCGGCGCCATCATCGGCGGCGCCGCCGCGCCGATGCTGTGCCGGCGCGCGGGGGTCAAGGGCCTGCTGGGATTGGCCGCTCTCGTTTATGGCGGCGGCTGCATCCTCGGTGGGCTTGCGCCGGCCATGGCCGTGCTGCTGGCGGGCCGCTTCGCGCAGGGACTGGGCGGCGGCATTTTGCTGTCGCTGTGCTATCTCGCCATTCAAGAGTGGTTCGACCAGGCCTGGTGGAGCCGGATGTTCGGCGTCGTCGCCTTCATCTGGGGAGCGGGTTCACTTTTGGGTCCGTTGATCGGCGGTATCTTTGCCGGCCTGCACGCCTGGCGCCTGACGTTTTTCGTGTTTGCCGGCCAGGCCGCGGCACTCGGCTGCATGGCGGCGCTGTGGCTGCCGCCGCGAGCGCCCGCTCCGCAGCGCGCGCAACCACCCTGGTCGGTGCTGCCGCTTCTCATCCTGTCCGCGGCCGCCCTGCTCATCGCTCAGAGCAGCATTGCCGGCAGCATCTCGGCCTCGGTGCCGGGCTGCCTGCTCGGCGCGGCGCTGCTTTACGGCGCGGCGCGCCTCGACCGCCGCGCCAGCTCCCGGTTGTTCCCGCTACAGCTGCTGAATATTCGTCATCCCGTCGGCGCGGGATTGTTGATGGTCTTTGCGCTGTCCGCGGCGACCACCGGATTCTGGGCGTACGGGCCGCTGATCCTGAAGATCTTGTTCGGCACTCGACCGCTCGTCTCCGGCTACATCCTCGCCGGCGAAGCCGTGGCGTGGAGCCTCGCCACCCTCGCGGTGTCCAAAGCGCCGCTGTCGGCGGACCGCTGGCTGATCCGGATCGGCGCGGGCTGCGTCGCACTCGGCGCCGGCGGTTTCGCCGTCGCGGTGCCGGCCGGCGTTCTGGCTGGAATGGTGCTGTGCGCGCTCCTGCAAGGTCTTGGCTTCGGCCTGTGCTGGCCCTCGATCGTACACCGGCTGGTGCGCTACTCCGATGAATGCGAACGGCCGCTGGCCGTGACCTCTCCCGACACCATGCAGCGCATCGGCTACGCCGTGGGAGCGGCGGCCGTCGGCATCGCCGCCAATCTGTCCGGGCTCGCCGCCGGCATTTCCGTGGCCGCGGCCAAGAGCGCGGCCTTTTGGGTGTTCGCCTCCTTCGCGCCGCTGCTGCTGTTCGCCCTGATCTCTGCCTGGATCTTTACTCGCGACCGGCCGGTTTCGCCGTGAGCCGTGCCAGCGCGGCGCTGGTGGCCTCGCGCCACTCGTCGACCATGCGGCCGTAGCGCGCCGGATCCAGAAACTCATCGACGAGGGCTGCCCCCGCCGCATTGAGCGGCGTCAAGGTGTACCGCACGCTCACTTCCGTACCGCCGCCGGCGCAATCGCTGCACACCACGTCCACCAAGCCGATGTTCGAGTCCTGCGCCAGGCGCGCGTAGCTCGCGCGCCCCTCCGCGGGCCGATAGTCGATCACGATCCAGGTGGTCGTTTGACCCTGGCCGTTGCGCGTTTGAAAGGCGCTGCCGCGCTCCTCCGCGCCGCTCAGCATCAGCGGCTCCCAGCCCGGTGCCCACTCGCGCTCGCCGCGGGCGGTGAACAGGGGGAACACTTGCGCGCGCGGCGCATCGAGGTGAAAATTCTTGCTCTGGCTGCGCGGATCGGCGGTCATGGAAGCACGCTCCTTGGTACATTGGTACCATGGTACCATATCCTGGGAAACTCGCCATGCCCGCCAAAAAATCCGCTCCGCAACCGCCGCACCGTGAGGTCGAAAGAATCCAGACCGGCGTGCGCCTGGAAAAAGGCCTGCTCAAGGTGCTGAAGGGCCTGGCGGAATATCTCGATATATCGCTCGGCGATCTGCTCGAAGGGATCGCCCTGCATGCGCTCGAGAACAAGCCGCCCTTCAAACGCCAGACCCTGGAGAAAATCGCCCAGCTGCGCCGCATCTACGGCTTCGACCTGGTGGCCGGCGACAGCCATCGGCTGCGCGAGCAGGACGGCGGATGATGCGCCGGACGGAACCGCGCCTGGTTCGCGGGGGGCGCCCGTGACGACATTCCTGCTAACGTTCGTCGCGCTGTTCTCCATCGTCAATCCGATGTCCGGAACATTCATCTTTTTCGGCGCCACCCGCGATCTCGATTTGCGCGTGCGCAGCCACGTGGCGCGCTGGGTGGCGATCTACGCCTTCAGCATCGTCGCCACATCGCTGTGTGTCGGCGCCTATGTCCTGAGCTTCTTCGGCGTCTCCATCCCCGCGCTGCGCGTGGCGGGCGGCATCGTGGTCGCCATGTCGGGCTGGAGGATGCTGAACGAGCCCGACGCCACCGAACAGCGGCGCAGCGAAACGCCGAGCCCGCGCTCCATCGACGTGCCGCCCAGCCGGCTCGCCTTCTACCCCCTGACCATGCCGCTGACCACCGGTCCCGGAACGATTTCCGTGGCGATTTCGCTGGGCGCCGGCCGTCCGCGCGGCCTTCATGCGGCGACGCTGGTATTTTTCGTCGAGACGCTGGCCGCCGTGGGGCTGCTCGCCTTCCTGGTCTACATGTTCTATCGAAATTCGGGGCGTCTGGCGGGCTTGATGGGCGCCACGGGAACTACCATCGTGGTGCGGCTGTCAGCCTTTCTGTTGTTTTGCATCGGAATCCAAGTGCTGTGGAACGGCGCGGCCGAATTGCTGGGCACGCTGCCGCTCGGCACGGCCGGCAGCAGCTGACGGACAGGCATCCGCTGATCGGAGACGACATGAAAATGGGATTTGACCGCCGGCAATTTCTCGCCGGCAGCGCCGGCGCCTTGTCGATGACCCTGCTGTCACGCAGCTCCCGGGCGGTGGGTCCGGTGGTACCGCCGGCGCCGGTGGCACGCATTCACGTCGTGCAGGACACCTACTTCGGCGAAACGCTGAGCGATCCTTACCGCTGGATGGAGAACCCGAAGGACCCGGATTGGCTGCCGTACTTGAAGGCGCAGAACGATCGCACCCGCGCGGTGCTCGATGCGCTGCCCGATCGCGCCCAGCTCCTCAAGCGCATCCGGCGGCTGTCCGGCGATACCGTGGCCACCAGCCGCGTGCAGCGTGCCGGCGGCCTGACTTTCTTTTCGCAGCGGCCGCTGGGTGCCGACAACTTCAAGCTCTTCGTTCGCCAGGACCAACGCGGCGATCGCGTGCTCATCGATCCCACCAAGGCGGGCGGCGCCGGCCATGTGTCGCTCGACTGGTGGCGCGCCTCGCCCGACGGCCGCTACGTGGTGTACGGCGTGTCGAAAAACGGCAGCGAGGATTCAATCCTGCACGTGCTCAGCGTCGCCGACGGCCGCGTGCTGCCCGAGCGCATTGGCTACACCGAGGCCGCCAATCCGCATTGGCTCGAGGACGGCAGCGGCTTCTTTTACAACCAGCTCACCGGCGAGGTCGCCACACCCGAGCGCTATCTCGACAGCCGGGCGCGCTTTCATCGCCTCGGCACCGATCCCGCCGCCGATCCCGTGATCATGAAGCGGGGTCTCGTCGCCGCGGTCGAGTACGAGAAAATACAGGCGCCCTATGTCGTGACGTACGTGGGCTCCAAGTACGCGCTCCTCACGCTGAATGACGTTCGCTCGGAGGCCCGCGCCTTCATTGCGCCGCTCGCCGATGTGATCGCGGGCCGTGCGCAGTGGACCCCCTTTGCGAGTTTCGACGATGAGGTCACCGACTTCGAGCTCGACGGCGATGATCTCTACCTGCTGGTCAACAAGGGCACGCCGCGCGGCCGGCTGGTCAAGACTTCCGCAGCCGCGCCCAGCCTTGCCACGGCCACCACCGTGGTCCCGCAAGGATCGGACGTCATCGCCGGCACGGTGCGGGCGCGCGACGGCATTTACCTGCGCATCATGGACGGCGGCATCAGCCGCTTGCGCAGGCTGGCGAAGGACGGACGCGTCGCCGAGATCGCGCTGCCGTTCGAGTGCAGCATCGGTTCGCTCTACACCACGGAAGACGAAGACGGCGCCCTGATGTCGCTCTCCGGCTGGCTCACCCCCACGGGAATCTATTCCGTCGATGCCGCCGGCAGCATCGCCGACACCGGCATCACGCCGAAACCCGACATCGATGTCAGCGCCTACCAGGCCAAGCGCTTCTTCGCGAAGGCCTTGGACGGCACCAAAATTCCCTACACCCTGATTTACCGCAAGGGTCTGAAGCTCGACGGCCGTGCGCCGGCCTGGATATCGGCCTACGGCTCCTACGGCGCCCCGGCTTACACCCCGGCCTTCGCCGGGCGCACCCTGGCGCTGGTCGATGCCGGCGCCATCGTCGGCTACGCCAATGTGCGCGGCGGCGGCGAATATGGCCGCGAATGGCACAAGGCCGGACAGCTCGAGAACAAACCGAATACCTGGCGCGATCTGATCGCAGTGTGCGAGGAACTGTGCGCGAAGAAATACACCTCGCCGCAGCATCTCGCCATTGGCGGACGATCGGCGGGCGGCATCGCGGTGGGGCGCGCCATGACCGAACGGCCGGATCTCTTTGCCGCGGTGATCGACGGCGTGGGCTGGTCGAATCCGCTGCGCTACGTGGTCGAGCAAGACGGCTATGGCGAGGAACCCGAATGGGGCGCCATCAGCGACCCCCGCGGATATCGCGCCTTGAAGACCATCGACAGTTATCAAGCCGTGAAGGACGGCACGGCCTATCCTGCGGTACTGCTCACCACCGGCGTCACCGATCCGCGGGTTGCCCCCTTCCATGTGGCGAAGATGACGGCGCGGCTGCAGGCGGCTTCGAACTCCGGCAAACCCATCCTGCTGCGCGTCGACTATGACGCCGGGCACGGCATAGGCTCGACGCGTTCGCAGCAAGACCGCGAATCAGCCGATACCTATGCCTTCCTGCTGTGGCAACTGCGCGGCTAGGCGCTCGAGGCAGGCTCAACGCGGCGGGGCGCTCAGGGCGCGGCGCCCGCGCTGTGAGCGCCCACATACACCGTCCCTTGTTTCATGACGAGGAGCGGATGTTCGGTGGTTTTCATGTCGGTGAGCGGATTGCCGGCGACCGCCACGATGTCCGCGGATTTGCCCGCCGCCAAGGTGCCGATTTGATCGGCCAGACCCAGTAAGTCGGCGCCGTTCGCCGTACCTGCCATCAACGCCTGCTCCGGCGGCAGGCCATTCTTGGTCATCAGCGAGAATTCGCGCGCGTTCAAGCCATGCGGTTCGACCCCGGCATCCGTGCCCATGGCGATCGGCACGCCGATCTTGACCGCGTGCTGGAACATCTGCTGCATCGCCGCCGCCGCGGCGCGCGCCTTCACCGCAATCACGGGCGGAAAAGTGTCGGCGTGCTCGCCCACCCAGGCGCCGGCGAACAGCGTCGCCACCAGGTACACATGTTTCTTCTTCATTTCCGTGAGCGTGTCGTCTTTCAGGAAGCTGCCGTGCTCGATCGAGTCCACCCCGGCGGCGATCGCCATCTTGGCGGCGCGGTCACCATGACAATGCGCCGCGACCTTACGGCCCCAATTGTGCGCCTCGGCCACGATGGCATTCATTTCTTCCTGGGTGAGCTGCGGATTGTCCACCGGGTCCGACAGCGACAGCACGCCGCCCGAGGGCATGAACTTGATGACGTCGGCGCCGAACTTGATCTGATAGCGCACGGCAGCGCGGCACTCTTCGGCGCCGTTGCACACGCCCTGCAGGGGTCCCGCCACGGCCACGCGCTGCGGCGGCACCGGGGGCTTATCGGCATGACCGCCGGTTGCGCCGACGGGGTAGTTTGCCACCAGCATTCGCGGTCCCGGGATCATGCCTGCATTGATGGCATTGCGCAGGCCGAGCGCCACATAGTCGTCGGAACCGAGGTCGCGCACCGTGGTGATGCCCGCCTCGAGCGTAGCCTTGGCATAGTGCGCGCCGTAGAGGGCCTGCTCGGCCGGGAAGCGCATGGCGCCATCGAAGAAATCGCGATACCAATTTGGGCTGCCCTGTTGCGACAAATGCACGTGGGCATCGATGAAGCCCGGCAGCAAGGTGGCATCGCCGAGATCGATCACCTCGGCATCGGCGGGAATGCTGGCGTTGCTCCCCACCGCCACGATCTTGCCGCCCGCCACCACCACCACGCCGTGCTCGCTGAGCTTGCCCGACACCGCATCGAACAGATGCGCGGCCTTCAGCACCATCGGCCGCACCGCGGGCGCCGGCACCGACTCCGCCAAGCTCGCCTGCGCGACCCATTGCGCGGCCATGGCCGCGGCAACACCACACACCCACTGACTTAAGCAAGCACGCTGCCGCATTGATCGCATCCCCTCATCGCTGGTTTTGGAAAAGGCGCTGAGAATACCTGAAAATCCCGCCCGCGGCCGCAGCCCCTCGCCGGGGCGCTACGGACGCCGGCGCAGTCCGGCGGGAATCAACACCAGGCCGAGCAGTTCGAACAGGCCGTGCGCCACCAGCGCCATCAGGGCGGCGGGTATGGCGCCGGTCAGAATGGTGTGCACATCGTTCAACGCCAATCCCGAGACGATGGGCGCACCATAGCCCCCCGCCCCCACCAGCGCGGCGAGCGTGGCCGTGCCGATGCTGACGATGGTCGCCGTTTTGATTCCCGCAAGCAGCGTCGGACTCGCCAGCGGCAACACCACCCGAAACAGCACCTGCCGCCGGTTCAAGCCGAAGGCACGCGCATTCTCCAGGTGCGTCGGATTCACCGAGCGGATGCCGGTGAAGGTGTTGAGCACCACCGGCAACAAGCTGTACAGGCACAGCGCCGCGAGCGCCGGCTTGGTGCCCACGCCGAACAGCGGGATGAGGAAGCACAGCAGCGCGAGCGACGGCACCGTCTGGATCAGCGCACTCAACAAGAGGATGGCCTGGCCCGCGGCTTTGAAACGCACCGCCGTGACGCCGAGCGGAATGCCCACCAGCACCGAAAACAGCAGCGATACGCCGACCAGCCACAGATGTTCCCGCGTGCGGTGCACCACTTCGTGCAGCCAACCCTGCGAGCGCGGTGCCGCCGCGCCCAGAAAGCGCGCCGCGATCTTGTCGAAGGGCATCTTTTGAATGTCGGCCTGGCTATTCATGTCGAGCATGGCCGCTTCGCTGATGCGCCCTTCGAGCGTCTTCAGCGACTGCCATTCGTGGGGGTGCTGCTGTACGAAGGAGCTCCGCGCCACCCACACCGCCTGGTACACCGGAAAATAATTGTGATCGTCCTTGAGCAGGCGCAGATTGAGCTTCCTGATCTTGGCATCGGTCGAATACACATCGATGAGGTCTACCGCGCCCTGATCGATTGCCTGGTAGCTCAGAGAGTGTTCCATGCGGCTCACATTCTTCGGCCCCAAGCCTAAGTGGTAGCTGTCGATCAAGCCGGGGTAGCCGTCCTGACGGTCCATGAACTCGTAGCTGAATCCGGCCCGCACCTGGGATTCGATGGCGATCAAATCGCCGATCGAATGCAGGTTGTGCTGCTCCGCGAATTCTTCCTTCACCGCGAGCGCATAGGTATCGTTGAATCCCAGCGAGTCCGAGATGGTGAGACCCATCGCCGACAACTCCCGGCGGATGTCCTCCAGCGACTTGAGTTGCGGCTTCTTCAAGATGGCCTCGGCCAGGGTGCCGGTGTAGTCCGGGTACACATCGATGGCACCGCTCTTCAAGGCCTCGAACAAAATTCCCGTGCTGCCCATGCCGAGTTTGCGGGTCACCGGCACCGACGATTCCGCCTCGATGCTCTGCGCCGCCATCTCGCCGAGCACATAGCTCTCGGTGAAAATCTTGCCGCCGATCACGATGCCGTCGCGGGCGAAGCCGGTGGCCGGCATGAGGCCCGCCAACAGCAGGCCGGAGATCACCAGCCTCGCAACGCACGGCGCGGCCGCCATGCGTCTCATCGCAGATCCCCCGCGTCGCTCAACGTGCGCTGCGCATTGATGAACTGACTGACGAAGGGATTGGCGGGATTCAGCAGCAAATCGCGGAAGGTCCCCGCCTGCACCACTCTGCCCTCGTGCAGCATGGTCAACTGTTCGGCGAGAAATACCGCCTCGCCGAGATCGTGGGTGACCAGCAGCACCGTCTTGTCCAATCGCTGGAAAATGGATTTCAATTCCTGCTGCACGCTGCGCCGGATCAAAGGATCCAGGGCGGCCATCGGTTCATCCAGCAGCATCACCGCCGGATTCATCATCGCGGCCCGCATGATGGACACCCGCTGCTTCTGGCCGCCGCTCATTTCGCGCGGAAAGCGCGTGAGAATCTCCGGATCCAGATCCACGAGCTTGCGCAGCTCCTCCACCCGCTCGTCGATTTTCGCCCTGCGCCAACCCCGCAGTTTCGCGATCAAGGCCACGTTGTTCATGCCCGAGATGTGCGGAAACAATCCGCCGTCCTGCGGCACATAGCCGATGCGGTCCGCCCACTCGACCGGGGTGAACGACAGCAGCGCCTGATCGTTGATCTTGACGTAGCCGCGGTCGAAGGGAATCAAACCCAACGTAATGCGCAGCAGCGTGGTCTTGCCCGAGCCGCTCGAGCCGATCAGGGCGTGCGTCGCTCCCTTGGGAACGATCAAGCTCACGTCGTCGAGAACTGTCCGGTCCTCGAAGGTCTTGGAAATGTTTTGCAGTTCGAGCATGCGGAGCTTGTGAGATGGGCAGGTTATGCCGCCGGATCGACCAGAGTCCCCTGGTGATACAGGATCTTCCAGCCGCTCGTTGAGCGCCGCCACAGCGTGGAGCGGCGGCTCACGCGCGCCCCCTGCAGCAGCGTGTAGGTCACCAGATAATTCTCGGCCGCAATCTCCTGACAGTGAAAATCCTTGGTCTCCCAGATACCCGTCTCGCCGCGCCGCACGCGCTCATCGAGTGTCTCCAGGATAGTTTCGCGGCTAGCGGCGCCCCGAGGCACCCACTTCCCAAAACTCAGCATCGGTCATGGCCGCGAAGTCGTTGCCGAGTTCCGGACGGTGGAAAATCGGCTCATGCTACCGTAGTTCATCCAGAACGGCGAGCAGGCGCGGCGCGGTCGTGAGATTCGGTTCCATCGACCCGGCCTCTCAAAGTTGCGCGGCCACGACAGCGATCTCGATCTTGAATTCCGCGGACGCCAGATGCGAACTCATCACCGTGGCGCGCGCCGGGGTGGCGCCCGGCACCACCCAGGTCTGCCACACCGCGTTCATTTCCGCGAAGGTCGCCATGTCGGTGAGCCAGATGGTCGCCGACAGCAACCGGCTCTTGTCGGAGTTCGCCTCCTTGAGCAGCGCATCGATTCCCGCGAGGATTTCCCGCGTCTGGATGGTGACGCTGGCGCCGGCGGCAACCTGACCCGCCAGATACACCGTCTTGTTGTGGATCACCGCCTGCGACATGCGCGGACCGGTTTGAATACGCTTGATCGTCATGATGGCTCCATCGAGTAGGTTGTGCTGCTAGCCTATACCGGCTATACGATCGAGTCGCGGTCATTGCAAGCGCGAGGGTCGTATTGTAAATCTGACAATTGTTCGAACGGGGGACGGCATGGATCTAGGAATTCGCGGACGCACGGCCATCGTCTGTGCATCGAGCCAGGGACTCGGGAAGGGCTGCGCCCGCGCGCTCGCCGAAGCCGGCGTCTCGCTGGTCATCAATGGACGCAACCGCGCGCTGCTCGAGCAAACGGCCGAGGAGATTCGTCAGACCACCGGGGTGGAGGTCACGCCGGTGGTCGCCGATGTCTCCACCCCCGAGGGACAGGCGGCGCTGCTCGCGGCCTGCCCCACGCCCGACATCCTCATCAACAACAACGGCGGCCCGCCGTTTCGCGACTTTCGCGAACTGGATCGGCAGGCCATGCTCACCGGCGTCACCATGAACATGGTGTCCCCCATCGAGCTCATTCAAAAGGTCATCGGTCCGATGGCGGCGCGCGGTTTCGGCCGCATCGTCAACATCACGTCCATCAGCGTCAAGATGCCCGTCGCCGGACTCGATCTATCGAGCGGCGCCCGTGCCGGCCTCACCGCCTTCGTCGCCGGCGTCGCCCGCAAATTCGCCGACAAAAACGTCACCATCAACAATCTGTTGCCCGGCAGCTTCGACACCCAGCGCTTGCGCGCCGCCTTCATCGCCGCCTCCAAGCAAACCGGCAAGCCCGAATCGACATTTGCCTCGGCGGCCATGGCGGACATTCCGGCCAAGCGCTTCGGCACTCCCGAAGAATTCGGCTACACCTGCGCCTTCATGTGCAGCGTCCACGCCGCCTACCTCACCGGTCAGAACATATTGCTCGACGGCGGCGCCTACCCCGCGGCCTTCTGACCGGCGCGGCACCTCGCGGTCCCAAGCGCGGTGCCGACGCGCGATCCCGCCAACGAGTCTATTTCTTCCCGGGTGAGCATGCGCCACCGGCCTCTCGCCAGCGCGCCCAGCGGCAGCGCGCCGACGGCCACGCGGATCAACCGCAGCACCGACACCTCGGCCGCCTCCAGCAAGCGGCGGATGTGCCGATTGCGGCCTTCCTCCAGCACGATCTCGAGCCACGCATTCTTGACGCCGCTGCGCAGGATGCGCGCCGACTGCACCGCCAGCTGCTCTCCCCCGACCCGCATTCCGCGCTCGAGCTGCGCCAGTAACTCCGCGCCGGGAATGCGATCGATTTGCACGTGGTAAGTCTTCGGCGGACCCCGCTCGGGGTCCGTGATGCCGGCCGCCCACTTCGGATCATTGCTGAACAGCAGCAGTCCTTCGCTGGCCTTGTCGAGCCGGCCGACCGGCGCCAGCCAAGGCAGCTTCGCGTCGGCAAAGCAGCTGTACACCGTCTCGCGGCCCTTCTCGTCCTTCGCCGTCGTCACCAAGCCGCGCGGCTTGTGCAGCATCAGCACCACTCGCGGCGCGGCCGTCGATTCCTCGCCGTCGATGTCGACGCGGTCCAGGCCCGGCTGCACCGGATGCTCGGCGTTGCGCACCACCTGACCGTTGACCCGGACTCGTCCGGCGCGCACCCACTCGGCGGCCTGGGTGCGCGAGCCCAATCCGAGCTTCGAGATCACCCGCGCCACGCCGTGACGTCCGATGGAGCTCATGACTCAATCCTCACTGATTGCGGCGCCGACATGTGCAGCATGATGAGGGCGGCGATGGCGTTGCTGCCGGCGCTGAGCAGAATCGGCAGGGTGTAGCTATGGCGCAAGTCGAAGGCAAAGCCGGCGGCGCTCGGGCCCACCAGGGTGCCGAACGCGACGCTGGTGTACAGCACGCCGATGATGGCGCCGACATGGCGGCCGCCGAAATAGTCCATCACCAGCGCCGGCAGAATGGCGACGAAGCCGCCATAGAACACGCCGTACACCAGGGCGAAGGCGGCCATTCCCCAGAATGCCGTCGCTGTCAGCCACACCAGGAGCGCCAGCGCCATGCCCGCGAACATCAGCAGCAGCGCCGGTGCACGGCCGAGCGAGTCGGCCACTCCGCCGAGAAAGAAGCGCCCCGCGGTGCTGCCCACCCCGACGGCCCCCAGCAGCAGCACCGCCGAGGATTGCGCCACCCCATGATCGAGCGCGTACGGAATGAGATGCACGAACGGCACGAACAAACCGAACGAACAGATGAGACACGCCGCATACAGTCCGACGAAGCGGCGCGAACGGATCGCCTCGCGCAGCGTGCAGCCCGAGGGCACGGCAGCGCCCGCCTGCAAGGGATCGCCGTCGGGAGCAAGTCCGCGCTCGCGCGGATCATTCTCGATCAAGAGCGCCATCCCCACCCCCGCCACGACGGCCATCACCCCCAGCGCTTCGTAGGCGCCGCGCCAACCGAGCGTTCGAATCAGCAGCGCCGCCAGCGGCGGCATCACCAAGGTCCCGACGCCGATGCCGCTCACCGCAAGACCCGAGGCAAATCCGCGGCGCTTGACGAACCACCGCTGCACGGCGCCGAGCGCCGGCACATAGGAGAAGCCCACGCCGAGTCCGATGCCGAGCCCGTAGGCCACATACACCTGGCCCAAGGTGCGCGCCACCCCGGCCGCGCACAATCCCAAGCCCACCGACAACATGCCGAACACCGTGACCCGCCGAGCGCCCCAGCGGTCGCCGAGCGGTCCGCTGATCATTCCCAGGGCGAAATACAAAAATCCCGCCAGCGAGAACACCAGCGACACGGAGCCACGCGACGCCGCGAAGTCCCGTTGCAGCGAATCAAGAAATGCGCTGAAGGTGTACGCGCTGCCAAAACCCACCCCGGTGACGGCAAAGGCCGCAGCCACCACATACCAACCATAGAAGGGTCGTGCCATCTCGGCGGTTGCGCGCGAGTGCTACTGCGTCCAGAACGCGCCGGCCGCGCCCGGAAACACCACCGGGCTCTCGAACCCGTCGGCGGACACGCTGGCCACGCCGAAGGCGAAATCATCGATCGCCATGTTCCTGAGCGTCGCCGAGTAGGCAGCCGCAACCGTGGTGGCCGCCGCAGCCGTGCTGGCGTCACCGGCCGCGAGCGCGTGGCTCCACGCGGACTCCGTGGTATCGCGCCAATGCACCCGGTAACCGGCCGCGGCCGACCCCGGCGACGCATTCCAGGTGAGCTGCGTATCCGGCGTCACCGCGCCGGCAATCTTGACGTTCATCGGCGGCGGCGGCGCCGACGCCATGGACGCGGCGGTGAGCGCATTGGTGGCCGTGACCTTGGCAAGATAGACGAAATCGACGTTCGCCACGGTGTCGCCGTACGGCACGCCGCCTTCGGTGCGCAAGTCCTGATGTTGGTGCTGGTAATTCTCCGCGTTTTCAGTGAAGCGCACGGCGGGAAACCCGAGCGCGTTGAAGGCCGAGTGATCGCCGCCGCGGCCGAAGCGGTCGAGGCGGTAGACCAACGCCACGGTCCAGTTGGGCATGTAGCGTTCCGCCACCGTTTTTGCATAGCGCGCCACGTTGCGCGAAGCCGAATCATTCTCGCCGCCCTCGAAGCGCCGCTGCTTGGCTTCCTGGGCGGTTTCCGTATCGCGGGTGCCTTCCGAGAACAGGCGCAGCCGTGTGTTGTTCACCACGCCGTTCTGCCCGCGCGTCGCGCCGACGATGTCGTTGTTCAAATCCGTCTCCACCCGCCAGGCTTGCGCTTTCGCATAGTCGGCCAGCACCTTGCCGCCGTACAACCCCTGCTCCTCGCCCGATAGCACCCCATAGACCAAGGTCGCGGCAAACTTGTAACGGCTCAACACCCGCGCAGCCTCGATCACCACCGCCACTCCCGACGCATCGTCGTCGGCGCCGGGCGCATCGGAAGTCGCATTCATGATGTCGGTGACCCGCGAGTCGATGTGACCGGTGAGGATGATGACCCGCTGCGGGTCGCTGGTGCCGCGCTGAATCGCCACCACGTCCACGAACTCGGCCGGCGTCGGTGCGCGCTCGCCGCTGAAGGTTTGCGAGGGCGTCACCACGGTGAGGCAGCCGCCGCAGTCGCGGCCGATGGCCTCGAAGCGCGACTGCACCCAGCGGCGCGCGGCGCCGATGCCGCGCTTCGGCGAGCGGGTATCCGACAGGCTATGGCGCGTGCCGAAGCCCACCAAGGCCTGCACCGTCGCCTGCAGCTGCGCCGCATCCGGTGCGGCCGCGATCTCGCGCAGTAGCGGCTGTTCGCCGGGCGACACGCCCGCGGTCAGGCGAGCGCGCCAGCGCCAACGCCGCCACACCGCCCAATGCAATCCTCATGGTTCAAATCCTTCGCCTTCGCGCCCGCAGCGCCTGTATGGCTAGAATAAACCCTAACATCACCAAATTCGCGATCGAGAACGAGCCGCCACCGCCCTTCGACGCTGCAGGCGGCGGCGCGGCCGTGACTACGGTGCTGGTGGTCGCGGTGTTGTTCGCCGTAATCAGATCGTTGGCCGTGGTGGTCACGGTCGCGGTGGACACTTGAGTTCCGGCGGAAGCCGCCGTGGCATCGATCGTGACCGTCACGGATTTTGAGACGGCCAGATCGCCGACCATGCAGGTGACCAGCCCGGCCGAGCTCGTGCAGGTGGCGCCCGTGGAGCTCACGCTGCCCGGAGTCAATCCCGCCGCGAGCTGAAATTTGAGCTGCGTTGCCGTGGCGGTGTTGGGGCCTGCATTCGCGACGACGACGCTGTAGCTCACGGCATCACCGGTGTGCGCGGCCGCAGTGCCGGTTGCCGTGACCGACACATCGGCCAGATAGGCAACGCTTTGCGTGGTCGTGACCGTATTGTTCGCAGGCGTCGAATCCGGCTGGTCCGCAGCAACCGAGGCGGTCAACGGGAAAGGACCTGCGGAAGGCGAAGTTGCGCTCAGTGTAATTGCGTTACTGGCTCCGACACGCGCGATGCCGAAGACGCAGGTCGCCACCGTGGCGGCAACCGTGCAGTTGCCGCCGCTCGCAGCGGCGGAAATATTCTGTGCCGTGGCCGGCAATTGCACGCGGACGCGCGCACCCGTTGCATCGAAGGGTCCTAGGTTCGACATCGTGTAGACGTAGCTGGCCGCAGCGCCCGCTGCGACGGGGCTCGGCGGTGCCGCCAAGGTCAGCGACAGATCGGGTGCCACGGTGAACTGCTGCACGCCGGAGCCGATCGTCGCCACCAGCAGGTTTTCGGGACGATTCGGATCCGCCAGCATGACGAACGGCGACCAATATGGCAGCACGTTCGAGGCGCGCAGAGTTTGCCAGGACGCTCCTCCGTCCACCGAGCGGGCGATCCGCGCGACGCTCGCGGCGTACAAGATGGAAGGATGCTTGGGGTCGATGGCCACCCCGCTCGGGTAGCCGCTGGAGGCGGTCCTATCCCAAGTCACGGGGTTCCAGGTAGCGCCCTCGTCGATGGTCTTCAGCAGCGCCGAGTCGGTCGCGGTGTAGACGATGTTGGCGTTGGTGGGATCGATGGCCAGCGCATAGATGGCGCTCGAGGCGATTCCGGTATTGGCCGGCGCCCAGGTCAAGCCTGCATCGGAGGAGCTGTACACTCCATAGTTGGTGTCTGAACCTAACCCGGTCTGCGCGTAGATCGAGGCATAGAACTTCATCGGGTCGGACTCCGCGGCCGCGAGCTTGCCGACGACGGCGCCCGCCGGCAGGCCCGTTCCCGCCGGGACCCACAGATCGCCGCCGTCGGTGGATCGATACAGCGCCACGGCGGAGGCTGCAAGAATCGTTTGCGGAGCCAACGTCGGACTGGCCAACGCAAATATTTGATTGTTGCCGCCCGACGGCGCCACCGGCACGACTGACGACCACGTGGCCCCACCATCCGCGCTGCGCGCCAGTCCATTGAACAACGAAGCCGACAGGCGCCCCGGCTGCGCCAGCATCGACCAGACATTCAACGTCGTTTGCGCCGATAGTTGCAGCAAACCGCCGCTACCGACATTGTTCACCGGCGTGGTCGCCGCAGCGCCGCCGGCGGAGTAATAGACACCCCCCGACGACACATTCATGTATATACGATCGGCTCCCTTATCGGCGGACAGTCCGAGGACGTAGGTCGAGTTTAGCCCCGCTGTCTGTGCCAACCACTGGGCACCCGAGGTTGTGGTACCGGCAAGTCCGCTCGTTCCCCCCGCCAGCAAATGCGCAGATTGAGCGGGATCGACGGCGATCGCGGCAATCTGTCCGACGGTATTGTTGCCCGTGACATCGGTCCAAGTCGCCCCGGCATCCGCCGTCCGGAATACCTGACCAAGGGGCGTTCCCGAATAGAGAATCGCCGGGTTCGACGGGTCGATGGCAATCGCCGTCGACCCCGTCGCGTTGACATTGGTCCAATTGGCCCCCTTGTTGTTGCTGATCCAGACTCCGCTGTCGTGTGCGGTCCAGATCTGGCTGGGGTTCGCCGGGTTGATGGCGAAGTCCCTGGGTTGGCTCGTGGCTTCATCGCCAACCGTGAGCGGTTGCCAGGTCACTGCGCCGTCGTGGGTGACGAAGCTGCCGGCGCTGGTCGAGGTCGTGAGAGCAATGGAATACACAGTGTTTGAGTCGCTGGGATCGACGGTAAGTTTCCACGCCTGCCCCTGCGAAAAGGTGCCGATTGCGGTTCTTTCGCTCCAGGTTTTCGCACGATCGGTGCTGCAAAAAATTCGTAGACCGGAATTCACGTAGAGAGTCGCACCGTTTGCACTCACTGCCACTTGCCACGGGCTCGTCACCGCGGTCGGCAGAGTGGTGACGGCCGACATGCTCGTGCCCCCATCCGTGCTCATGTACAAGCCCGGATAATTGGGAGCGATGACATAGACGCGTGTGGCGTCGGAGGGATCGATCGCCAGGTTCTTGCGGAGCGTTCATGAAATCGGACTTGATGAGCTGCCAGGACACGCCCGCGTCTTGCGAGCGGTAAAATCCCCCCGCTGCGACCGTGAACACCGTGCTCGGCGTCGACCGGTTGAACACGATCTTGGTGATGTAGCCGCCGCTGGGTCCGATCGCCGTCCAGTCATTGATTGCGCCCAGCACTTCACTCGCGGCGCCCAAGCAAAATGCCGCCGCCAGAATCATTAATCGAAGTTTCATGCTCGCTCCCTGAGACTCGCCGATGGCGAGCGTTTATTGCTTTTATCGAGCAGCCCGGGGCCAGGATACAGCGACTTCCCGCGTTGCGCTGTCTGTTTAACTTAACCGAGGATGCGCACGCCGGACCTTGTTATTATGGCCCCGCTCTTTAGATCTTGCGCATCATGGAGGATTCGACCCAATGATTACCATACTGTATCTAGGCCGCATTTTGATGATGGTTTGGATCGCCTATGCACTGGTTCTGTTGTTCGAGCCCGCGCTGCTGCGCCACGCGCCCGACCCCACCGGCGCTTCCATCCAAGCACTGGTCGCGTTCGGTTTGGGCTACTTGATGGATCGCGCCCTGGCCCTGCTGCTGCGGCGAAAAGCCGAACGCGAGCAACATGAAATGACGGCGGCCGCGGGCGAAAGCACCAACCTTGACGGAAGCATATGAAATACACCGACTCCGGCACGTCTCTGCAACTGCGTTCGCTGGTCAAGAGCACGGGCGAGCTGGAAGTATCGCTGACTCGCGTTCCCATCCCGGCTCCCGCGGCCAAAGAAGTGCTGATCCGGGTCGAGGCGGCGCCCATCAATCCGTCGGATCTCGGCCTGCTGTTCGCCGGCGCCGACTTGACCGCGGCCAGCCGCAGCGGCGCGGCGGAGGCCGCCATGGTAACGGCGCGGGTCCCGGATGCGCTGCTGCGCGGCATGGCGGCCCGCTACGGCGTGTCCATGCCGGTGGGCAACGAGGGCGCCGGAGTCGTGGTCGAAGCGGGCGAATCCGATGCGGCGCAGGCCTTGCTCGGCAAGACCGTCGCCGCGCTCGGCGGCGCGATGTACTCGCAATACCGCTGCGTCCCGGTCGATGCGTGCCTGGCGCTGCCGGCCGGCGCCACCGCGGCCGACGGCGCCTCCTCCTTCGTCAATCCGCTCACGGCGCTCGGCATGGTCGAGACCATGCGGCGCGAGGGCCATACGGCGCTGGTGCACACCGCCGCGGCCTCCAACTTAGGCCAAATGCTCAATCGGATTTGCATCAAGGACAAGATCGCGCTGGTGAACATCGTGCGCGGTCAGCCCCAGGCCGATCTCTTGAATTCGATCGGTGCGGCTCACGTCTGCAATTCAAGTTCGCCCACCTTTGTCAAGGATCTCATCGCGGCCCTCACGGCCACCGGTGCGACGATCGCCTTCGACGCCATCGGCGGCGGCAAACTCGCCGGCACCATACTCATGTGCATGGAGGCGGCCATCCTCGCCAAGGCCACGCAGTACAGCCGCTACGGGTCGGCGACCCACAAGCAGGTCTATGTCTACGGCGGCTTGGGGGCGGGTCCGATCGAGCTCAGCCGCAACTTCGGCATGGCCTGGGGGGTGGGCGGCTGGCTGGTCACCCCCTTTCTGCAGAAAATAGGGCCCGCCGCCACCCTGCAGCTCAAGCAGCGCATTGCAGCGGAGCTCAAGACCACCTTCGCCAGCCGCTATGCCGGCGAGATATCGCTGCTCGATGCCTTGAACCTTGAGACCATCGCCATTTACAGTAAAGCCTCGACCGGGCATAAGTATCTGATTAATCCCAACCAGGGATAAGCGCGCCAAGGAGCCTGTCCGTCCCCCCAGGGAACCTCCGGTCTCCCGGGCGCTCCAAGAATCGTCGTGCGCCGGCGGCGCCAATCACTGAGGATTGAAGGGTAATGATTCAAAAACCTGCGGTCATCCAGGAGTCCCGGCCCATGCCGGTCGAGACCGACCTGAGCATGCGGGCCGCACGCGAGACCGTACTGCAGAATTCGACCTGGATTGCCCCGCTGCAAGCCGAAATGGCGCGCGTCATCGTCGGCCAGAAGCATCTCCTGGATCGATTGCTGGTCGCGCTGCTCACCAACGGCCACGTGCTTTTGGAGGGCGTGCCCGGCCTCGCCAAGACCCTGGCGTTGAAGACCCTGGCCGCAGGAATCGCGGTGCGCTTCAAGCGCCTGCAATTCACCCCCGACATGCTGCCCGCCGACATCGTCGGCACCATGATCTACAACCCCCAGGACGGCGCCTTCCGCACCAAGCACGGACCGATTTTCAGCAATCTCATCCTGGCGGACGAGATCAATCGCGCGCCGGCCAAGGTGCAGAGCGCGCTCTTGGAGGCCATGCAGGAGCGGCAGGTCACCATCGGCGATGAAACCTATCCCCTGCCCAGTCCCTTCCTGGTGCTGGCGACGCAAAATCCGCTGGAGCAGGAAGGCACCTATCCGCTGCCGGAAGCGCAGATCGACCGCTTCATGATGAAGGTGATCGTCAGCTATCCCGACCGCGCCGAGGAGCGCGCCATCCTCGATGCCATGGCCACCTCCGAAGCCCTGCCGAGCGTGCGCCCCGTGGTCACCGCCCAGCAAATTCTGAACGCGCGTCATGTCGTGAACACCCTCTATGTCGACGACAAGATCCGCGACTACATCGTCGACCTCGTGCTCGCCACGCGTCCGCCCATTGCCAAGTCGCTCGACATCGAGGGCTACATTCAAATCGGCGCCTCGCCGCGCGCCACCATCAACTTGACGCTCGCCGCGCGCGCCATCGCGTTTCTCAACGGCCGTCACTATGTGACGCCGCAGGATGTCAAGACCATCGCTCTCGATGTGCTGCGTCACCGCGTATCCGTGACCTACGAGGCAGAAGCCGAAAACATCACCTCCGAGGATGTGATTCACAAGATCCTCGACGCCCTCCCCGTGCCTTGATCCTTAGCTCCTATGCCGGCTGACACCAGCAAATCCACCAAAGCCATCATGAGCGGCATGCGGCAATTGGAGATCCGCACGCGCCGCATGGTCAATGACAGTCTGGCCGGCGAATACCATTCGGTGTTCAAAGGCCGCGGCATGGACTTCGACGAAGTGCGCGAGTACAGCCCCGGCGATGAAGTGCGCACCATCGACTGGAACGTCACGGCGCGCGCCGGCCGACCCTTCGTGAAGAAGTTCACCGAGGAACGCGAGCTCACCATCCTCTTGCTGGTGGACATCAGCGCCTCGGGAAATTTCGGCTCCGCTGCCTTGAGCAAGCGCGACCTTGCCGCGGAGCTCGCGAGCGTGCTGGCCTTCTCCGCGATCCGCAACAGCGACAAGGTCGGGCTGCTGCTCTACACCGATCGCGTCGAGCGCTACCTGCCGCCGAAGAAGGGCCGCCGCCACGTGCTGCGCGTGGTGCGGGACATTCTCTACCACACCCCCGAAGGCCGCGGCACCGACAGCGTCAAGGCGCTCGACGTCGCGAATCACGTGCTGCACCGGCGTGCCATCGTGTTTCTGATTTCCGATTTCCAGTCGCCCGGCGATCCCGAACGCGCGCGCGCCGAACTGCGCCGCGCCATGCGCCAGACCAACCGCCGTCACGACCTGATCGCCGTGCAAGTCGCAGACCCGCGCGAGAAAGAACTCCCCAACGTCGGCGTGCTCGCCCTCGAGGACGCCGAGAGCGGCGAGATCATCGAGCTCGACACCGGCGATCCCGCGGTGCGCAAGCGGTTCAGCGCTCTCGCGATCGAACGCGCGCGCCGCTTGGTCAACGATTTTCGTTCCGAAGGCGTCGACACTCTGGAACTGAAAACCGATTCGCCGTACATGCCCGCCCTGCAGCGCTTCTTCAAGACCCGCGAGCGTCGGCGCGTATGAACCGGCGTGTGGGTCCCTTGCTCGCTCTGCTCGGCCTGATCGCTCTGCTCGGTCTGATCACTCTGCTCTCGGCGACACCGCCCGGCACCGCGATCGCCGGTGCCGCCGACAGCGGCGCGGGCGCCGCCGCTGCAATCACCGCTCCCTCGGGCGGAACCTCGTCCGCCAACAGCACTCCCGCGGACCCCGCGGCCGATGAGGACATCCGCGACATCCGCGGACCCAAGTCCATCTTTCCTCTCTGGCAGGTGCTGTCTCTGGTTGCCGCCGCCGTGCTGCTCGCGGCCGGCGGCTATGCGTCGGTGGCGCCGGCGGCAGCGCCGGCGTGCGGCACGCAAGCTGGAATTGTTCGAGATCGCGCTGCAGCGGCTCGATGCGGCCCGCGCGCTCATGCATCCCTCGAGCGTCAAGCGAATTCTCCGTGGCGATTTCCGATGTGGTGCGTCAGTACATCGAGGATGCGATGAGTGTCACCGCCACGCATCGGACCACCGAGGAGTTTTTGCACGACCTGCTCGGCTCCTCGAACGCATCGCTGGCCGCGCATCGCAACCTCTTGGAGGAATTCCTGAGTCAATGCGACATGGCGAAGTTTGCCGGGCTGGGCCTGTCCATGCAGATCATGGAATCGCTGCATCGAAGCGCCCGCAGCTTCGTGATCGAAACCGCCAAACCCGTCGCGGCGCCGTCGCCGCAGCCGGTGGCCGCATGATTCGCTTCCTGCAACCTGAATGGCTGTGGCTGCTCACGCTGCTGCCCTTGGTGATGCTTTTGCGTGGCCGGCGCGGTCCGGTCGCCGCCATCGAATTCTCGGACGTAGGTCTAGCCCGCGAGGTCGCCCGCAGTAGCCGCGCCCGCGCCGGGCGCTGGCTGTGGCTCCCGCCGCTGCTTGCCGCCGCGCTGCATGATCGTCGGGCTCGCCCGGCCACAGCGTGCGCACAGCCGCACCGAGGTCACCGCCAATGGCATCGACATCGTGCTCGGGCTCGATGTCTCCGGCTCCATGCAGGCGCTCGACTTCCAGATTGACGGTCAGCGCGTCAATCGCATCGAGGTGGTCAAGTCGGTGGTGTCGAAATTCATCGATGAGCGCCCCAGCGACCGCATCGGTCTCATCGCCTTCGCCGCCGCCCCCTACCTCGTCAGTCCGCTGACCCTCGATCACGACTGGCTGCAGCAGAATCTCGAGCGCGTCACCACGGCCGTCGCCAGTGAAGACGGCACCGCCATCGGTTCGGCCATTGCCGCGAGCGTCAACCGCCTGCGCACCACCAACGCCAAGTCCAAGATCGTGGTGTTGCTCACCGACGGCATGAACAATATCGGGCAAGATCTCGCCCATCGCCGCCGCGGAGGCGGCCAAGGCCATGGGCGTGAAGGTCTACACCATCGGGGTCGGCGTCCGCGGCATGGCGCCGATTCCGGTGCATGATCAAGCCGGCAATACCCGTCTGGTCATGGATAAGGTCGATGTGGATGAGAAGACGCTGCAGGCCGTGGCCGGCACCACCGGCGGCACCTTCTACCGCGCCACCGACACCGACTCTCTGGAGAAGATTTACGGCCAGATCAACCGTCTCGAGAAGACCGCGCACACCGTGCAGAAATTCGAGCATCAAGAAGAGCTTTACTCCTGGGCGCTGATCCCCGCAGCGGTCCTATTCGGATTCGGCTTGCTGCTGCAGCACACGCGCTTCCGGAGGCTGCCGTGACCTTCAGCCATCCCGCATGGCTCGCCGCCGGCGTCGCCGCCTGTCTCGCTCTCCTCGGGCTGTGGCGCCGCTACGATGCTCGGCAGCACGCGGCGCTCGCCCGCTTCGTCTCCGCGCATCTACGCAGCCAGCTCACCCAGTCGGTGTCGATCGGGCGCCGCCGCATTCAGCGCACGCTGCTGCTCGCAGCGCTCGCCTTGCTGTTCGTCGCACTCGCGGGGCCCTTGGTCGGCTTTCGCTGGGAACAAGTCAGCCGCCGCGGCATCGAAATTATTTTTGCCGTGGATACTTCGCGCAGCATGTCGACCCCCGATGTGCGCCCCGACCGCCTCACCCGCGCCAAGCTCGCCATCGATGACTTCACCAGTCGCTTGGAAGGCGACGGCGTCGGACTGGTGGCCTTTGCCGGCGACGCCTACCTCGTCTGCCCCGTGACCCTGGACTATGCCGCCTTCCACGAATCGTTGAGTTCCATCGACGTCAACACCATCGGGCGCGGCGGCACCAATATCGCGAGCGCCATTCGCGAGGCCGAGGCCGCGCTGCGGCGCCGTCCCAGCAACGACAAGATTCTCATTCTGGTGACCGATGGCGAAGACCTCGAAGGCGATGCGCTGGTGGCCGCTCAGGCCGCGGCGCGTCAGGACGGACTCAAGATCTACACCGTCGGCGTGGGCACCGCCCAGGGCGATCTCATCCCCCTGTCGGCGAACCCCAATGCCGGCTTCGTCAAGGACGAGTCCGGCGCCTTCGTCAAATCGCGTCTGGATGAACCGGCGCTCAAGGCCATTGCCGCCGCCACCGGCGGACAATATGCGCCGCTCGGGCCGGAAGGACAGGGATTCGAGAGCATCTACCAACGCAGCCTCGCGCCCCTGCTCAAGCACGATCTCGCCTCGCGTCAACAGCGCGTGCCCCTTCAGCGCTATCAATGGCCGCTGTCGGCAGCGCTGGCGCTGCTGCTCTTGAGCATGCTCGTAGGCACCCGCGCCAGGCGCGCCAGGCGCACCGCACCCGTGCCTGTGCCCGTCGCCAAACACAGCGGCTCACCGCGCAACGCAGTCGACCCCGCCGCCGCGTCTCTGCTGCTGCTGTTGTTGGGGTTGCCGCTGGGGTTCGCCGGCTCGGCACGCGCTTCCACCTTGAGCGCGCAAAGCGCCTACGACAAAGGCGACTACGCCACCGCGGCACAGGAATATGCCGCGGCCGCGCAGCGCGACCCCAAAAAACCGCTGCTGCAATTCAACGCCGGCGCCGCCGCGTATCGCGCCGGCCAATTTCCGCAGGCCGCGCAGGCATTTCAATCATCCATCAACCACGCCGTCTCCGGCGACCCCCGGCAGCTCGCGGGCCAGCAGGACGCCTACTACAACCTCGGCAACACGCTGTACCGCAGCGGACAGAAGACTGCGCAAAGCGCCCCCCAGCAAACGCTCGACACCTGGGCGAAGGCCGTAAAGGCCTACGACACCGCGCTGGAACTGCGCCCCGACGACGCCGACAGCAAATTCAACCGCGACTTCGTCAAACGCAAGATCAACGAGCTCAAGCAGCAGCAGAATCAGCCGCCGCAAGGCCAAGGTCAGCAACCGCAGGGCCAGCCGCCTCCGGGCCAACAACCGCCGCCGAGTGCCGGCCAACCGCCGCCCGGACAGCAACCGCCCGGTCAGCAACCACCGCAAGGCCAGCCGCCTCCGGGCCAACAACCGCCGCCGAGCGCCGGCCAACCGCCACCCGGCCAGCAACCGCCGGGCCAGCCGCCGCAAGGGCAACCGCCGCCCGGACAGCAACCGCCCGGCCAACCCCCGCCGCCGAGCGCCGGCCAACCGCCGCCCGGTCAACCCAAGCCCGCGCCGGGCGGCGATCCGCAACCTGAGCAAGGCGGCGATCAGGACGAGCAGCACGTGCCCGGTCAAATGAGCCGCGAGGAGGCCCGCCAGCTGCTCGATTCCCAAAAGGGCGACGAGCGGCATGCCTTGGGCGTACCGGTGGCGCGGCGCCAGCCGAACGCGCAACCCGAAAAACCCATCAAGGACTGGTGATGAGCCTGCTGCGCACTCATTGCCGCAATGGCCCGGTAATCATCATGGCAGCCATCCTTTTGGGCGCCGCTCTGCCCTTGCCGGCGCTGTCGGCCGTCTCCACCGCCGCACCGTCGGTGGATGCCAGCATCGAGCCGTCACAAATCTCGCTGGGTGATTCGGCGCGGCTCACCATCCTGATGTCGGGCCGGGGCACGCTCTCCGTCAGCTTGCCGGTGGTGCCCGGCTTGGAATTTCGGGTGGTGGGCCAATCGCGCCAGATTCAGATCATCAATGGCGCCACGCTCGAATCCACCTCGACCATCGTCCGGGTCACGCCGCAGGAAGCCGGTGTCTTCACCATCCCGGGCTTGACGCCGAACTCGCCGCCCCTGGTATTGAGAGTCACCCCCAGCGGCGGCCACGCACCGTCCGCGCCCGGCGCGGGCACCGCGCCCGGAGCAGCGCCGCTGATTCCGGGAGGCGCGGCCGGCGCCAGCGGCCTGCACATGACCCCCGACGGCTCCGCCTTCGTGCACTTGGAAATGCCCAAGCGCGATATCTATGTCGGAGAAAGCGTTCCGGTGGAAATTCAGGTCGGCATGCGCGACGGCTTCGTCGAATCGATGAACGGACTGCCAAAGCTCAACAGCAATGATTTCACTCTCAATAATCTTTCGCGCCAACCCGAGCGCGGCCCGCGCACCATCGATGGCAAACCCTTCACCGTGTACACCTGGCGCAGTCTGTTGGCGGCCGTCAAGCCCGGGACATTCTCGCTCAGCTTCGAGACGCCGCTCACGGTGCGCATACGCACCCGTCCGGCGCGCGAATCCATGCTCGACGATCTCCTGGGCGACCCGTTCCTGCAGAATATCTTCGGCACCACCGTGTCGAAAAACATTACCGTCGCGAGCCCGGCGACGGACATCACGGTGTTGCCTTTGCCTGCGCAGGGTCGACCGCCGGACTTTGGCGGCGCGGTTGGCTCATTCAAAATCACGACCGACCTATCATCGGCCAAGAGTTCCGCGGGCGATCCGCTCACCCTGCGCCTGCATGTGAGCGGCGCCGGTAATTTCGACCGGGTCGAAACTTCCATGCTCGGCGGTGATGCGCAGTGGAAGACCTACGAACCGAAGGCGAAATTCAATCCCACCGACCCGACCGGCTTCCGCGGCGAGAAAATCTTCGAGCAGCCCATCATTGCCACGCAGCCCGGCAACCGCACCATTCCGCCGCTCGCCTTCAGTTATTTTGACCCCGCCGCCCGCCGCTACGAAACGGCCCATAGTTCACCTTTGAGCGTGACGGTGTCCCCGGCCGCGTCCAGCCCCGAAAGCGAGCCGCCGCCGGCCGTCGCCGGGACCGCGGCCGCCGATTCGCACAGCGGCCTGCGTCCCGACCATGCCGTGACCGAGGCGCGCGCCGCGAGCTTGGTGCCCCCTTACTTCCGGCCGATGTTCGCCGGCGGCGTCTCCGTGCTGGCGCTTTTCTTCGGCGGCGCGTGGGTTGCGCTGCGCCGCCGCGAGCGAAATGCAAATGACCTACAAAGAGAGCGCCGACGGCTGCGCTTGCAGCTCATCCACGACTTGCTCGAGCAAATGGCCGCCGCTGCTTCCGCCGCCAATATCGCGGTGTTCTTCCGCAGCGCGTGCTCTGCGCTCCAACAAGGCTTCAGCGCCCGCTGGGATCTCGCGCCCGAGCTCATCACCCTCGAGGAGGTCGACGCACGCCTGCACGGCGCCGATCGGGACGAGGTTCGCCAAATTTTTCTGCTCGCCGATGAGGCCAACTATTCCGGTACCGACCTCAAGGCCGCGGAATTTGACCATTGGACTCAAGTCGTACGCCGTCATCTCGCCAGCGGAACGCCCTCATGAGCCGCCGCATCTGGACGCTCGCCGTCTCGCTCGTCTGCTCCCTCGCCCTCACCGCGGGCGCCTCCAGCCGGGCGGCCTCTGCGGACCCTGCGCCGGTCGGCTATTCCGCCCCGGCACTCTACAACTTGGGCAATGCCTACGCGCGCGCCGGCAAGCCCGGTCTCGCGGTGCTGAACTTTGAGCGGGCCCGGCTCCTGGATCCCGACGATCCCGATCTCGAGGCCAACCTGCGCCATGTTCGCGAAACCGCCGGCCTGCCGCAGCCGCCCCGCAGCGATTTCGATCGCATCGCAAGATCCTTGAATCCCCACCTCCTGGCGTGGCTTGGGGTGCTCGGATTGCTGATCGCCGGCTTCTCCAACCTGGCGCGTGTAGGACAAAAGGCCCATCGCGGCAAACTCCTCGCCGCCACCCTCGTCGGAATCGCCCTGCTCGCCGTGTCCATCGCGAACGCCGTGGCCCTCTGGCCCATCATGCATCAAGCCGTGGTCATCACGGCATCCACGCCGGTGCGCGTTTCCCCCGTCACCACCGAGGAACCGCTGTTCGTCCTGCCCGAGGCCGCCATCGTGGCGACGCACGGCGAGCATGAGGGCTTCATTCTCGTGCAAACCCAAGCCGGCCGCTCCGGCTGGGTGCCGGCCGCGAATCTTGCCCGCATCGTGCCGCGCCGCTTTATGTAATCTCCAGTCCTACAAACCATCACGCGCGAGATTTTGCACGACCGTCTCTCGGTGCTCACCGCTGGTCGACGCTGATTGGAGAGATTAGTATCCTTGCAGGAAGGGAAGCGCCGACGGTCTCGTCGTCGTTCGCGTTTGTAATTTAAAACCAACTAGGGATCAATCAAACCGATTCAAGGAGCTGATATGAGAATCCGTTCTGTGGCAACGGGCGCTGTGCTTTGCGCCGTTTCAATGTTCATGCTGCCGTTGGGCGCAGCGGCAGCCGCGTATGCCGGGAAGACGCTCGGCGCCGCCGATCAAAATGCGGTCGCCCATTTCAACGTGTACCTGCCTCTCACGCACACCGATGCGCTCGAGAAACTCCTGCAGGCGCAGACCGACTCCACCTCGCCGAGCTACCATCACTGGCTCACGCCGTCGCAATTCAAGCAGCAATTCGGACCGAACCCCGCCGATGTCGCGCGCACCCGATCCTTGTTGGAGTCGGAAGGCTTCACCATCGTCAGCGAGAAAACTCAGAGCCTCGAGGTCGAGGGTTCCGTCGCCAACGCCGAAAGAATATTTAACACGCGATTGAACCGCGTCAGGATGCCGAAGGGCAACATCAAGCTTGCCGCGGCGGAAGGTCACATCAATGTGCCGCGGGCGCTGGCCTCGATGGGCGCCGTGATTCCTGAATTCACGACGCATCTACGCGCGCATGTGCACTCGCAAGTCCTCAAGCGGCTGAACGATGCGTCGCCCGCCTTCCGGCTCTCGAGCAACGACGCCTTCTTCTATCCGAACGATCTCAACGAAGCGTATCAACTGCCCTCGTTCCAGACCGAAGCCAGACCGTTCCTGTCGCGTCATCGCGTGCAGATCGCCGGTGTCGGCGTGCACATCGGCATCGTCATCTCCTCGCTGATCGATCCCGACGACCTCGCCGCCACCTTCAACTCGACCTTGGGGCTGGGCGGCGGCGTGAGCCTCATTCAGGCGTACTCGGCCAATTCCAACCTGCCCGTCCCCACGGTTCAGTACCGCCACGTCGAGGGCGGTGCCGGTCCGTTCGATCCGAATACATCGGATGGCGCAGAGGCCTCGCTCGACACCCAAATGTCCTTGGGGACTGCGCCCGGCGCGCAAGAGATTGTCTACGACATGCCGGAGCTCACCGACGATGCCATCACCGCCGCCTACACCGCGGTGGACGAGGACAACATCGTTGACGTGGTCAGCTCCTCCTTCGGCGAATGCGAGCTGGATTTCACGGCCGCCTACAACGGCGGCACCGACTTCACCAGCATCTTGAAGACCTTCCACGCGCTGTTCCAGCAGGGCAATGCGCAGGGCATTACCTTCCTGGCCAGTTCGGGGGATGAGGGCGGCGTGCCCTGCGTCTCGAAGTCGTTCGCCAACAATCCGCGCAACGGCACCAACTTCGTCGCCGGCGTCGAAAATCCGGCCTCCGACCCGAACGTCACCGGCGTCGGCGGCACGAATCTGCAGACCTCGGCAACCCCGGGCGAGGATGATGCTGCCTACCTCTCCGAAAATGCCGACTTCGATCCGCGGGTGCCCGCGGAATTTCAGCTGAGCGACGGCTCCACCGTCACCGTCGGCAACAACACCTGGGGAACCGGCGGCGGCTACAGTTCGGTGTTCTCCAAACCGCTGTATCAATTCCTGGTGGACACCGGCCACAACAAGCATCGCGCGGTGCCCGATGTGTCGCTGATGATGGGCGGCTGCCCCGGCGATGCCGACATTGCGGCACAGGACTGCACCGTGCTGCCGCGCAGCGCCGCCATCGTCTGGATCGGCGGTGTGCCGAGTCTGCTCATCGGCACCAGCTCCTCCTCTCCGGAAATGGCCGGGGTGCTGGCGCTCGCCATCGAGTTGAACGGCGGCCGCTTGGGCAACGTCAACCCGCTGATCTATGCCTTATCGGCGGTCCAGTCTCTGTTCGGCGGCGCGCATGCACCGAAGCAGCTGCAGTTCTTCCACCGCAACATCTCCGGCGACAACAACGCCTTCAAGGTGAAACCGGGCCAGGCCTACAGCGAAGTGCTGGGTAACAGCACGTTGAACGTCAAGAACTTCCTGGGTCTGCAAGCCGCAGCACCCGCGGGAACGCCCAACACGCCCAGCAATCCCTAAGGGGCATCGCGAGAACCGGACGGCAGGGGATCACACCCTGCCGTCTTTTTTATTGGCCGGCTTGGCTGGTCAGATACACCGCGAAGGTGCCGAGCCAATGACCACCCTCATAGTGCTCGCCGGTCACTGCGGGCAGCGCCGCGTCCCGATGGCGTTGCGCGGCGGCGCGAAGTGCGGCGGCGCGGCGATCGCCGGACGGCAGTCCATGAGCGATGCCCGTGAGCATCCAGGCCCGGCTCAAGTTGAGTCCATCCACGTGCGCGAGCTTCGGATCGGCGCGATCCGTCACCACCGCCGGCGGCAGCCACGCTGAATTTGCCTGCTGCGGAATCCCCGGCAGGAATGCGCCGAGCCAACGGCCGAACGCGGCCGGCGCCAACACTCTGCGCATGAAATCCGCCTCCGCCAGACAGGGCGACAGAAAATCCTCACCGGAGGGTTCGTAGTCGATCGGGCAACGGCGGTCCCCGGCATAGAAACGTTGCGCAGCGTCGGTCAGCACGCGTCGCACCGCGGTATCCCCGGCAATAGCCGCCCAATCCCACACCAAGCCGAACGAGAACGCGGTCTGATCATGTTCACCGATGCGGATCGGATAGTGCAGTTTCGGAATCCAGGCCTTCAGCCGCGAGGCAGCCTCGCTCTCCAGCGGCTGCAGGGCCGCGGCCCACTCGCGCGCCTGTGGGTCGTTCCAGGCGCGCAGTTCCGCCGACAATTGCAGCAGCCACGCCAAACCGTACGGTCGCTCGAATGACGCCCGCCCCTCGTGCTGCAGATAGCGCAGCTCGCCCGCCATATTCTGCGCCGTGAAGCTGCGCGCCAATTCGCCGCGCGCCTGCGCCGCGTACGGCGCATTCGGATACAGCCGCAGCAAACGCACCAGCAGCCAGTGGCCATGCACGTCCGAATGCCAGTCGAAGCAGCCATAGAACGCCGGATACAGCACATGCGGAGGCAGCGCCTCATCATCGCCGCCCAGGGTGTGACTGAGGTGATTCGGATACTCCGCGTGCAGGCACTTGAGCGCCAGCGCGGCGAAGCGATCCGCGGCCGCCGGATCCAACCCCGCCGATTGACCGCTCGGCGCCCCGCTGCCCCGCGCCGCGGCAGCGACCGCCCCACCCAAGGCAGCCATGACCATCACAAGAATCGGCGCTCGGCGCATGACGGCATCCTTTGACGCTGTGAGAACAATGCGGCATCTTAATCGACATGGCTGATCCCAGCAGTCCGCAATGGCCGGAGCTCCCGTACGATGCGTGGCAGGACACACGCGCGACGCTGCATCTGTGGACCCAGGTTGTCGGAAAGATCCGCTTGCAGCAGACACCCTGGCTCAATCACAGCTGGCATGTGGCGCTCTACGTCACCTCCAAGGGCCTCACGACCTCGCCCATGCCGCACGGTTCACGCAGCTTTGAAATTGAATTCGATTTCAACCAGCAGGTGCTCGACATCACGGTCAGCGACGGCAATTCACGGCGCCTGCCGCTGCGGCCGCAAAGCGTGGCCGACTTTTACTTGGCATTGATGGCGGCGCTGCGCGAGCTCGGCGTCCCCGTCACCATCAAGGAAGGTCCCTGCGAAATCCAGGGCGCAACGCCCTTCAGCCAGGATAAGACTCATGGCGTCTACGACGCCGATCATGCGCGCCGATTCTGGCTGACCCTGGTCCAGGTCGACCGCGTATTGAAAATATTTCGCACCGGTTTTCTCGGCAAGTGCAGTCCGGTGCATTTCTTCTGGGGCAGCTTCGATCTCACCGTCACCCGTTTTTCCGGGCGCCGCGCGCCGCGCTTCCCCGGCACGGCCCCGGGGCTCGCGGCCGAAGTCATGCAGGAAGCCTATTCTCACGAAGAAAGCAGCGCCGGTTTTTGGCCCGGCGGCAACGGTATCGACTATCCCGCGTTCTATTCCTACGCCTACCCCGCGCCCGCCGGCTTCCGCGACACCGTGGTGCAGCCCGCCGCCGCCACTTTCAGCGAAGCGCTCGGCGAATTCCTGCTGCCCTACGACGCGGTGCGCACCGCGGACGATCCCGACGCCGTACTGCTCGCCTTCCTACAAAGCACCTACGAAGCGGCCGCCCGCGCCGCCGCATGGGATCGCAGCGCGCTCGAATGTCCGCGCGGGATCCCCGGCGTGCCGCGCGACACGCCTCCTTGAGGACATCGACATCCACCGGTAATAAGCTTATATATCTCCTATTCGGGGGACACTTATGACTCAATCCAGCTCGCATCGACTCCGGTTTGCCCTGCCGCGACCTCTGCGGCTCGCGATTTTTTGCGCGACGCTCCTCTGCGCCGCAACGCCCGCACTCGCGTATGCGGCCGCAGCGCAGTCGGAGCCGCAATTCGGCGGCCAGTGCGCCGAGGCGCTCGCCGAAGGCCGGCATGTGGCCACCAACTGCACCTCCACTTGGACCGACAAGGACGGCAAGACCTACTGCTTCAGCAACGACGGCGCGAAGAAATCCTTCCTCGAGAACCCCACCGAGCACCTGCAACGCGCACGCAGCTTTGTCGCTGCCGCCAGCGTCGAGTCCACCGAGAAGGCCATGCAGGACTACACCGGCACCGACGCCGAGACCCTGGTCAAGGACACCATCGCCAGCAAGGTCAAGGCGAACAATGGAATTTTCCCCTTTGACGATCCCCTCAACGGCAACCATCTCAAGCTGATCTATGACGACGTCGACTTCACCCGCACCATCGACGGCTACGGATTTTTCCCCGACGTGAAGTTCCACGACTCCACCGATGCCAAGAAGAAGTATCTGATCGATTTCTGGGTCAAGCCTGAGGGTGGTTCCCTGACCATCCAGGAAACCCGTATTTACAAGGAGCCGATCAACTCGGACGGCAACTGGACCACCATGGCGCGCCAGCCGGTTCCGTGGTGGTGGATCCCCGCGTCCGAACACCCCGGCCATCTCGCCACCAAGCGCGGCTGGGAAGTCATGTCGGCGGTCGAACAGAATGCCGTCACGGAAAGCCTCAAGAACAACGGCGTGTTCAAGATCAAGGACGACAAGACCGGCAAGGAACTGCAGCTCGAGTTCGTCGATACCCACCAACCCGTGCGGCAGCTCGACAACGACGGCCACTACTTCGCCTGTACCGATTTTCGGGTCGCCGGTACCAAGGACCAGATCTACGACATTGATTTCTGGGTGAGCGACAAGGACGGCACCATGACCGTCGATCAAACCAAGATCCACAAAGTGCCGGAGCTCAAGAGCGGCCAGTGGATCCAGGTGCCCCGTTATGAATGGAAGGACGTGGGCGCTTCGCACGTCGTGCCCTGACCGCCGTCCAGGGCGTCGCGCGCGAGTTGCGCGGCGCGGCTTCGCCGCTCACTTCCCCTTGCGTGAATTCGCGATCAGTTTCGTGAACGTGGGTGCATCCGCGATCCCCGCCACCAGCTGCCGGCCCACCACGATACCCGGCGTACCCTCCAAGGTGAGCGCGTGCGCCTCCTCATCGTTGCGCTTCAGCAGCGCCGCGATTTCCGCCGCATGCGAGGTCCGGTCTTTCGCCAGGGTGTCCATGTTGACGCCCGCCTTCTGCAGAATGCCGTCCACCTGTTCGTTCTTCGCCAGCCGCGGGCCGCTGATCAACGCATCGTGCGCGAGCAAATACTTCCCCTGATAACCCGCCGCCAGCGCCGCGCTCGCCGCGTACACCGACACCGGCCCCAGGATCGGCCAGTCCTTGTACACCACGGCGATCTTCGGATCCTGCGCCAGCAACGTTTGCAGCGTCGGCACGAAGTTCTTGCAATACGGACAGTTGTAGTCGAAGTATTCGACGATCACCACGTCCGGATTGCTCGCGCCCGCGGCCGGCGTGCCAGGATTCTTGAGCATTTCCTTCTGGCCGGCGTGCGTGATGATGGCCACATCCTGCGCCGCAGCGGCGCCCGCCAGCCAGGCGTTGGCCAACAGCGCCAGCACCACCACTTGCAGCAGCCGCCGCACCGACGGTAGATTGAGGTTCTTCATGCTCGGTCATCCTATCCTATTAAGGTCACGCCGTGAGCAACGTCACCATCTACCACAACCCCGCCTGCGGCACCTCGCGCAATGCGCTCTCGATCATCCGCGAGCGCGGCATCGAACCCACCATCGTCGAGTATCTGCGCAAGCCCTTGAGCCGCGCCAAGCTCGTCGAGCTGATCGCCGCCATGCACGTCCCCGTGCGCGAGGTTCTGCGGCGCAAAGGCACGCCCTATGAAGAACTCGGCTTGGACGATCCGAAATGGAGCGACGATGAGTTGATCGACTTCATGCTCGCGCACCCCATCCTCATCAATCGGCCCATCGTCGCGACGCCCCGCGGCGCCGCCTTGTGCCGCCCCGCCGACAAGGTGATCACGCTGCTGCCACCGTAACCCTCACCATCCGACCGCTGCGCCGTCCTTGCGGAAGTCCGATCCCGACCGGTAAGTGCCGTCCACCACCATGATGGTTTGCACGCCGCCCACATCTCCGCCGTTCACCGATTGCACCGTATGCCCCATGGCCGCCAGCTGCGAACCCAGGAGCTCGTACAGGGGCGTCTCCAGACTCAGCACGTTCGAAATCTGGCTATGCCGGAATCTGCCCATGTCCGCCGCCGCCTGCACATTGGCGCCCAAATCCAGAATGTCGATCAGCCACTGTGCATGACCCTGCGCCTGCATGTCCCCGCCCATCAATGTGACCGTGGTGAACGGCGCTCCGCCGTGCATCACGAAGCCCGCCGCCAATGTATTGTACGGCCGCTTGTGCGGAGCGATCACGTTCGGACTTTTCGGATCGAGGGTGAACAGCGCGCCGCGGTTGTGCAGGATGAAGCCGTAGCCCGGCACCGTGATGCCCGAACCGAACTCCGCGAAATTGCTGTTCACCCACGACACCATGTTACCCTCGCCGTCCGCCGTCGACAGCACCACCGTATCGCCGGGCATCTTGTCGTCGGTCGGCGCGCCGGGCGTCGACGCGCGCCGCGGATCAACCCGGCTGCACAACGCAGCCGCGTGCGCCGTCGACAATAGTTTTGCCAACGGCACCGGTGCAAAATCCGGATCGGCGTTGTACCGATACAAATCCGCGTACGCCAGCTTCTTCGCTTCCACCACCAGATGCCAGTATTTGGCGTTGCGCGGCCCGAGCGACGCCAAGGATTCGCCCGGTGCCCACGCCGGCAGGCACGCCTCGAGAATATTCAGGATCTCGTTCGCCGCCCACGCCTGCGAGGGCGGCGGCAATTCCAGAATGTCGAAGCCGTGATACACCGTGTGCGCCGGCTCCACCCACTCGCCGTGGTAATTCGCCAGATCCTCGAGTGTCATGGTCCCGCCGAGCGCCCGCGATTTCGCGACGATCGCCTGCGCGATCTCGCCCTTGTAGAACGCCTCCCCGCCCTTCGCCTGCAGCAAGCGCAATGTTTTTCCCAGGTCCGCGTTCTTGAACAATTGACCCGCCTGCGGCGGCTTGCCGTTCACGTACCACGTCTTGATCGAGTCCGGATCCGGCGCCGTGCAGCATTTTTTCAAGGGGAGTGCGTTGGGCATCCGCCAGTCGTGCGCGATCCGTTCGGACACGGGATACCCTTGTTCCGCGTACTCTGCGGCCGGTTCCAGAACCTCCTTGAAAGTGAGCGTGCCGAAGCGTTGCAGCACGGCCTGCCAACCCCACGCAGCGCCCGGCACGGTCACCGGCAAAATACCGCCGAGCGGCATGCCGGAGGTCGGCCCCCAGTTCTTGGGGTCCCAGTGATACCCCAGTGAGTTGAAGCGCGCCAAAGTCGCACCGGTCGGCGCCGTGCCGCTCGCGTTCAACACGTAGACTTTCTTTTCCTTCGCGACGTAGACGACGACAAATACATCCCCGCCCATGCCCACCATCATCGGTTCCGTCACGTTGAGCACGGCCGCGGTCGCCACCGCCGCATCGACGGCATTGCCCCCATGCATCAAAATTTGCAATCCCGCCTGTGCCGCCAGCGGTTGACTGGTCACCACCATCCCATGCCGCGCCATCACCTCCGAACGGCTCTGCGCCGGCCACCCCTCCGCACGCGCGCCGCGCACCGCGCCGCAAAACGCAGCCTGCGGCGCAGCGTCGCAGCTCCCCGTAGCAGGCTGCCCCAGCGCTTGACCCGCGCCCGACAATAGAAGCAACCATTGCGCGGTCGCCGCGACACGCAGGCCGGTGCGCAGGCCGGTGCGCACGCCGGCGCGCGCTGTGAGGCCGGCACGCTCGATCAGGCCGGTGTGAGGGCTGCTCATGGGCGATGTTCGCGCCACAGCATCGTCGCCAGGGTCGCCGCGATCACGCACACGACGGCGCTCAGCCAAATCGGAACGGCGAATCCGTTCACGGTCACCACCCACCCTAGGGCGATGCGCAACAATTGCACCAGTGCGACCAGCGTAAAAACCACGATGGCCACCGTAGTAAAAGGTTTCATGTCTTTCGTCTCCTGCTGTGTTTCTAGGTCTCCGTATGCGATGCGCGACCAGCGATGGCGAATGACCGCTAAGCGGCAGCGAGTTACGCAAACAGCGCCTTGTATTCCGCTCGATGATCCCGAAGAACCGCTCGCATCCATTCGCTCGCACGGTCGTCATTGGATTTCATCCAGAAGTCCAGCTGCACGATATCGTCCGAGTCTCGCCAATGTTGCATTCCAATTTGATAGCGCTCCGCAAAGTCCTTAGGCCCGCATTTCACCAGGGCGTCGTACATCGCCTGCTGTCGGTCTGGTGAGGTTGCTTCAATGTAGGTCCGGACGCCAGAGTGGCAGGATTGCGCGAACCACACCAAACCTTCGACTACGAGCGTGCGATTTTTGACCATGGACCGTGCGTGATTGATTCTAATTTGGCGTCGCCGCTGCGCCTGGCAACCCCTTGACGAGCAGCCAAAGCGCCAGAGCCAACTGTGTCAGCCCGAGCGGCGCCAGCATTTGGAATACGACGTCGTGTCCGAATAGCGGCATCGATACCGCGATGATTTGCAGAATGACCGCGCCCAGGCCGAGTGCGGCCAATACCCTCGGCACCAATTTGAATCGCAGCAGTGCGCCGTATAGGACGAATAACATACAGCCCCCCACGATTAAGCCCATGTAGTGCGCCCAATTGCGCGACGAAGCAACGACGCCACGCAGCGCCTGGAACATCGCACTGTCGGCCGCGTTCGCCTTGGCATAGGCCTCGCTCAGCGACAGCAAGGACATGACGTGGCTGTTCTCGACCGCGTTCAGAGCGAAAGCCGCGGTCGCCAGCGCAAACAACCACAGCGCCATGGCGTGGCTGCGCTGACGAATAACCGGAAACGCCGCGATGGCAATGGCGACGGAGAGCAGAGCCGCCGCCAACCCGAGGATCACGGACAGCCCCATCAGCAGCGGATGTCCCGCAGCGTTCACCAAGAAGCCCGGTGGAGAGAACACCGACTCCAGCACGACGAAGTTCACCACCCCGGCGCCGATCATCTGCCCCAGAATGCACCCACCGATGATTCGCCCGGCAGCCTTAGCGCTGATCATCATTACTCCCCCTTTGGTTGCGCCCGTCGGCTAACGCGCAACGTTCTCGCCGCCGGCCCGCCCCCCTCTTCGATCGCTCCAAGCGAACTAGGTTTCGGCAATTACGGCCACTGATACCTTCATCTCCTTGGGGCGAACGGGCAGTTTGGCTCCTTGGCGCGCCGGCGGATCTTTGGAGAACCACTTTACCCATTCTTCATTCATACCTGCAAAATCCGCATCTTCGGCGAGAATGAACGTGGCGCTGACAACCTTGCCAAGGGAGCCACCCGCAGCTTCAAGTATTGCCGATACGTTCCGCAGACATTGCGCTGTATGCTCTTGAATCGTCGTTCCGACGACCTCGCCGGAGCGTGGATCGAACGGGCCTTGACCGGAAACGAAGACCAAACCAGCCGCAACGACCAATCTCCCCGATCGTTAGGCGAAAGGCAATTGAACATGGTTTAACGACCTTCCTCAATGAGAAGTATGGCGACGTCATCCTGAAATGAACCACTGCGCAGGCGCAAGCCCGCAACCAGCGCGTCGACCGCTTGGTCCACTGATTCTCCGAGGGCGCGTTGCTGGATAGCCGCAGAAGGCGCGTACTTGAAAAGACCATCCGTGGCTAACAGAAGCCGTCCCCGCAGCGGAATCGGACCGAAACTCACCGGCGAGGCCTGGCCGGACCCCAGGAGCGGCTTTCGATTCTGTCGCTCGGTCAGGTCCACTATCTCGCGCGCCGTGATCATCCACGCGCCTGGGTCGCCGACACTTGCGCCAGAAATTTGGTTCTCCGAGATTTCTGCAATAACGGCCGTGGATTGGCCACCGGAGCCGCCCCGACAGAGCGCCTGGTCGACATCCAACCCTTTCCGCCATCTTCAAGCCTTTGAGCTACAGCCAGCATTGAGGAGGAGCGACGGCAGCCTTGGCGCAGACGAATGCTGATGGATCGAAGTAGTTCGGTAACGGCCTTACGGCCCGTTAGCAATCACCGGCGCGCACTCAGGAGGTTTCCAATGCACCAACCGGCCAATGCGGCATGAGCAGCAACCGCCGGCCAAAGGCCTATTCCGGATAGTCCGAGGGAGAGACGCGCATACACTAAGATCGCAACGGCACCGGAGTTGTAAAGCAACATGGCGCTAGCCAGGCCTCTCGCGGCCCGACTTTCACCATCATGACGTGCGAGCCAACAGGCGGTCCCAATCGCGAGTAGTGCCACACCGCCAACGCGCGCGACTGTCAATCCAACGGGGGATTCCAGCTGCGACCCGAGCAAAAGCCTAGCGAGTGTTGACGGAAGCACCGTCAGCACAATGCCAGTTCCAAATTCAAGTACCGCTGTTGTCGTTAGTAGGTTCTTCATATGCCGTCTAATTGTTAGGATTCATGCGGAAAGAAGAGGCAGGGACGTCGTGGTCATCGCTTCGGGGCGCGCCCGTCGGCGAAACTGAGAAAGCACGACTCGAATCCCTTTGCGGCATTGAGATAGTGCGGACCCGCGGTCGCGCCAAAATACGACGTGTAGAAGCGCTTGCAACGGGCGAGGTCCCGGGTCCAACCGCAACGTGCTCAATGCGCATCAGGTCATGTCGCGCGCAGATCTTCCACCATGCGCCCGACCTGGGATATCTCGTCATCGTGCGGTTTATCGCGCAATGTCTCCTTGAGCGCGGCTGCATACCATTCTCGCAACGCGCGCGTGCCGAGCAGTCGGTCGGTGTAGGCCACGGCAGGAGGATCGAGAGTCAGTCCGTAGGACTGGATCCTGAACGCCACCGGTGCAAAGAAGGCGTCGACCGCGGTGAATGCTTTCCCGGCGAGAAACGGCCCGCCGAATCGGTTTAGGCCATCGTTCCACAGGGCGCCGAGGCGGGACATGTCGCGCTCCAGCGCTACGGGATATTCATTGAGCCGGATTCTAACTCCGCAGGTCATCGAGCAGCGATTGCGCAGTTCGCCGAAGCCGGAATGCATCTCGGCGGCCGCGCAGCGCGCCCACGCTCGGGCAACCTTGTCCTTGGGCCACACCACATCGTGCCGCTCGGCCAGGTACTCTGCGATGGCCAGCGAATCCCACACCACCGTATCGCCGTCGACCAAGCACGGCACCTTGCCCGTGGGCGAAATCTTTCGGTAGCTTTGCCAACTGGGTTCCTGACCGAAGGGCACCAGATGTTCGCGAAATCCGATGTCCAGTTCGCGCATCAGCGCCCACGGGCGCAGCGACCAGGACGAATAATTCTTGTTGGCTGTGTATAAGTCGTACATGACAGAGCGCCTCACCGGCACGAGTGCCGCCGGTGAGGCAAAGATACCTTGCTCCGCCGCTCAATGCGATCAGTCGACGCCGCGCCGCGGATCACGTGGAATTCGAGCACCCAATCTGCGATTGAGCCGCGGGGCTCTCCGGCACCCACCGCTGCGATCCCGGGGTGGTGAGCTGCTCGCCCGTCTCCAGCAAGGTCTTGATGCCGGACAGAATCATCGGCCAGCCGCCGTACAGCTGGTTGTTGGCGCCCTCGCGCAGCTGATCGTGAGTGACCTTGAGCAGACATGAATCGCCGATCGGCACGATTTCCCAAGTCACCCTCGAAGTGCCTTCGCTTTTCACATCCTCGCCCCACAGCGCGCGGAAGCTCTGCACCAGCCGCCGCGGCGGATCTATTTCCAGATTCTCGCCCTCGAAGATCGGAGTGCCGCCCCCGACCGCTTGATAACGGGACGACGGTGTCCAATCCGAAGTCACCACCGCGCCAAAGGTGTATTTGCGCCGCATTTCGGTGTCCGTGAGCGCCTGCCAGAGGCGCTGAGGCGTGGTCTTGATATAGATCTCGAATACTTTCTGCATGGTCCTGGCCTCCAAACTTTGTTTGAGGTCGCTCAACGCAGCGACCCAGGGAGCGGTGAATTTGTTCACCCACCGGTCGTGGAGCAGGCGGATGGGCACGGCATTCAGGTAGTGCAATTTCTCACGCCCCTGCCGCCGGGTCACGATCAACCCCGCCTGTTCCAGCACTTTCAGATGTTTCATCACGCCGAAGCGCGTCATCGGCAACTGCGCCTCCAGAGCCCGCAATGTCTGCCCGTCTTTCTCGAACAATTGATCGAGCAGGGCGCGGCGGCTCGGGTCGGCCAGCGCTTTGAACACATCATCCATGAATCATAATAGGTGACCGTTTAGTCACCTGTCAAGACATGGCGAACTTTGCCTCAGGGCGCTGCCTAACCCATGCGTCCTTCAGTTCTAGATGGGGCGCGGTATCAGGCTGCGCCTTCCGGGCTTTGCGCTACGCGCCGGCGTCGTGGCTCTCAAGCCGATCGTGTACGCCGGTATGTACGAAGACGGGTTTCTTGTGCTCCGAAGACTCCCCAATCTCGAACTCCCGGCCAGTTTCGGTGCCGGTCGTATCAAGATATTCAAGGAGCGCATGGAGTTCGCGCTCGCTGGCGTCCCACGCCGCCAGATGACAGTTCGAATAAAGCCGAATCTGCCCACTCAGCACTGCCTCGATGACCACCGCCATGCGAAATCCCGTCAACGCCTGTTGCGCGCAGATGGGGCAGATCACCGGCAACAGAATCTCTGATTCAATCATCAGCGCACCGTCGGGTTGCGGCGAAGTCCGCGAGCGAGCATCGCAAGGCGCGCGCCGACGTCGGACCGTTCAAGATCCCTGATGTCATTGCACCAAGTTTGCGTTTGACCGCTTGCAGTTCGTGCTCTTGGGTAACGGGCGCGCCACCCGGCTGCATCATTGCGCCTTCGAGTTCTGCTTGCCGCTGCAATAATCTTTCGACGGTTTCCAAATTCATCCTCCGCTGGTCTGACTGCACGTCAATATGACCTGCGACGAACTCAACGCAGTGTGATGCACTCCCCGAACTTCCGTGTCGCGACCGCTTCTGTAAAACCAATCCGCATTGATGTCGCTGCGGGGAGACGGGATTGCGTGCGGCCCAACGCGTGCCCGCCCGATCTTGATGAACAGAATAAGTGAACTCGAGAAAACGCCACGCACGCCCAACCGCATTGAGGCATTGGAAAATGCTTGCCGCAAAGCGGCTGCTCGCGGCTTGCGCTAGGCCAACGCCAGTGACGGGCCGAGATTGTCCTCCCGTTAGCGGGCATTTGACGCTTACGCTACCATTGGGGGAAGCGAGGCGAGAGAGCTGATAACACCTATGAACAAATCTAGAGGCTCCTTCAGAACGCGCTTCAAGCATTTTCTGATGGGACTCGGGCTGCTGTCTTTGTTAGGTTTCTCCTATCCTTCCTTAGCGGGGATGACCTGGTCCGCGCGAGCTATCGATCCTTCATTGATTGGTGCGATAAAACGCGACAACAAGCTGCTCGATCAGACACTGTTCGGGGATCAACCGGCCATTTTCACTGAGCACCTAAAGAAGGAGGGTCATGTCGATCTCTCCAATAAGCAGATTCGCGAAGAGCTGACAGCGTGGGCGGAAAAAAGAAAGGCGGAAGTTGGCGATACCGAAGTTGACCTCGACAAAGCTTGGTACGGAATTCATTACTTGCTGACGGGTAGCATTGAATCGAATGGCACGCTCGCTTCCAAAGTAATCATGGGCGGCGAAAATATTGGACCGGATCGAGGATACGGGCCTGCGCAGTTGCTGAATCCCGCGGAGGTCATAGCAATCGCACATCTGTTGGAAGAAACCAACCCGGACATGCTGCGCACGCGATACAAACCAAAAGAAATGACGCAAGCGGGCGTCTATCCCGCCGTGATCTGGGAGCGCGACGGGGAAGAGGCACTGACCTATGTGTTGGATTACTACAGAAAGCTTGTTGCATTTTACAAGCTCGCGGCCGAAAAGGGCCAAGCTGTCATCCTTGTGATCTCATGACGATCTAACCAGGATGACTTAGATTTCGCGCTCCCTCTATCCGAGGCGGTCAGATTCCGGGAACATGACTTTGGATCGTCCCGACGTCGTCCAAGGTTGAGTTCCATGGTATTGCGAGAAGCTCCCTCCTGCGTCGACCACCTCGTTTATGCCTCTGCCGACCTCGAGCGAGGCATTGCGGAGGTAGAACAGCTGCTTGGGATTCGCGCGAGCCTCGGCGGGCAGCACCCGATCTGGGGTACCCGCAATGCGCTAGTGGCACTGGGGTCAAGTTCTTATCTGGAGATCATCGCGCCGGACCCGGACCATTCGCCCCCCGCGGAAGGACGTCCATTTGGCCTGGAGGCCCTTGGTTCGTCGCGCCTCATCGGATGGGCAGCGAAAGGCAGCGCGCTCACAAACTTTCGGGATGCAGCCGCTCAGCACGGGGTTGAACTCGGCAAAGTACAATCCGGCAGCCGCAAGCAAGCGGACGGCACGGTTCTGACGTGGAAGTTAACCGACCTGCGCTGCGTTATCGCCGATGGAATCGTGCCGTTCTTCATAGACTGGGGGACAACGCCGCATCCCGCGCTCGTCGCATCGCAAGGCGCCATACTGGTGAGTCTGGTCGCCAAGCATCCGGATGCCGATCGCGTGAGCCAAATGCTTCGCATAATCGGTGTTGACCTGCCGGTCGACGCTGGCCGTGCTCCGGCCTTGATTGCGCAAATCGACTGTCCAAATGGTCGCGTTGTAATGCTGTAGACGCGCCTATCTCCCCCAGGGGTCCACGTGACGCCCACAGGAACACAATCCGGTGTTTGCCTCGGCACTTCCATGGGCCGAAGGTCCAATGGCTTCTGAGTTTGATGAAGCAGAGCTTACGACTTCAGAGCTTGAGGGCGCGCAGCGCAAGCTTCGACGCTGAGCCGTAGAAATGGCAAGTGTGAGGATCAAACCCGTGAATAACCCGTGAGGAGGTTGTGAAATGCGTGTTCTTTTCCGCCTGTTCGCACTTGTGGTCCCGGTGACCGTCATATCGACCACTTCTCCACCTTCGAACGCCGCGGCGTCGGCCAAAGATACGTGTTCGCTACTGACCCAGTCACAGCTGACCGACGCAGTGGGAACTTCGATGAACGCTGGCACGTATGTGATGCCAGTATTCACGCGCACCTGTACGTGGACCCTGGCCAGCGGCGCGACACCGGCCGTGAGGTCCCTGACGCTCGACCTGAAATCCGCAGAAGCATATGAAGCAGACAAGAAGTTGGATGCGCAGGCGAATCCTGCGGGTGTCCCGGATCTCGGTGACGATGCATACTACGTGAACTTCAGTGGAATCAGCATTGCGAGTCTGAGCGTCAAGAAAGGCGATGTCTCATTCAAACTTACCTGGTATGGCGCGGCCGATTCTCAAAGAATTATGACGGCCGAGAAGACCCTCGCTTCACACGTCCTATCAAACCTCTGACTGGTGTGCTCGACTCGGCTTTAACACTGCTAGATTGATCTCGAAGCCGGCGCTCGCTGAAAGCGGCATCGTAGTCGCTTGATTGCCAGTGTCACTTCCGGCTCGAGCGCAATCACAGCGTGATATGCC
This sequence comes from uncultured Gammaproteobacteria bacterium, assembly GCA_963811115.1. Taxonomy (GTDB): domain Bacteria; phylum Pseudomonadota; class Gammaproteobacteria; order Steroidobacterales; family Steroidobacteraceae; genus Bog-1198. The sequence goes on along the minus strand of CAWEQB010000007.1, from coordinate 200,292 downwards.
GCATAAAGTTGACTTTCCGGCACGCCTGCGGTAACTGCCGAGTTCGTCGCTAAGGAGTCGAACCGATGATCTACCTCGTGCTCGGTCTGGTTCTCTTCCTCGGAGTTCATTCGATATCGATCATCGCACCGACTTGGCGCGACCGAACCGCTGCCCGATTGGGCAATGCCTGGAGGGGCCTTTATTCACTGATATCCATAGCGGGCTTGATAGTCCTCATCTGGGGCTATGGCATCGCACGTCAGCATCCGGTGATGCTATACGCTCCACCGGCCTGGGCTCGTAACATCACGGCCGTTCTCATGCTTCCTGTGTTTACATTTTTTTTGGCTGCGTATCTTCCGGGTCGCCTTAAAGGTGTTCTCAAGCACCCAATGCTGATCAGCATCATGCTCTGGGCAGTGGCGCATCTCATCGCGACCGGCATGCTTGCCGATGTCGTACTGTTTGGTGGCTTTCTTGCGTGGGCGGTTGCAGACCGCATTTCATTCAGGTGGCGTACGCAGCGGCCGATACCCATGGCGCCATCTATGAAGTTGAATGACGGCATCGCCATTGTGGCCGGCCTTGCGGTATACGTGGTCTTCGAACATTGGCTGCACGTCCGATGGATCGGAGTCCAACCACTAGCGATGTAGCGCGTTTTCGGCTCGCTCTGGTCAATGACAAACGGAATGCCTACGCCGGAAGGTGCCGCTCACGACTGACAGAACGGGTCGATCAGAGACGAACGACGCGGCCGCGACACCGACCGGCAGAAACCGGCCAGATGCCGTCAGCGACGGGCTAATGATGCGAAGAAGATAGCGGACATTGGCCGTCGCCGTGTGCAAAATATCGAGTCAAGATGCGGGTCCGAGCTGCGGGTGCTTGCGCCGTCTTTCGAATGCCTGGTTTTGCGGAGGATTGATTTGCAAGGCCAATGACGGGGTGCGCCGGCGGCGGCGAGACACCGCGCCTTGAACCGCACGGGTGACGTGAACCAGACCCCCACTGCTGAGCGCGTTCAATTCCTAGCAACAAGATCAATTCATTGCATCGCGTAGGCTGTAAATTGTCAGACAAAAGTGTTGCTAGCGCTATGGGGCCGAACTAGCATGACGCACAATAGTCCCAAGGGAACGAAACGATGGGAAGGATTGATGCGATCGCCGCGATCATGTTGCGATCTGGAGTAGGTCTCGCCGTTGCTGGAATAGCCATTCTGTTCAGCCTGGCGCCGGTTCAGGCGCAAGGCGACAAGATGACGGCGATCGCCATTCCGGCCCAGCCAAATGCGATCGAGCTGGGAACCGGAGCGCTTCCGGACGCGAAGGCGCAGGAATCTTGGCACCGCCAATATGGCAGCGTCTTTGCTCGCAACGTGACGATCGCGACGCTCACTCCTTTTCTCCCCCAACCGGGGAAAGCGACCGGCGCAGCTGTGATTGTTGCGCCTGGCGGCGGCTTCATGAGCTTGTCGATGGAAAATGAGGGCTGGGATGTCGCAAAAGCGCTGGCGGTCAAGGGCGTTGCGGCCTTCGTACTCAAATACCGGCTGAATCAGACGCCGGCCGATCTACCTGGCTTCGAACGCTCGATGCAGCGGATGTTGTCCGGTGCGGCCGTCCGGCCGCCGCAGCCCAGCGCGGACGATGCCGCGACGCGGCTAGCTCCACAGATTGCCGATGCGCGCGCCGCCTTTGCGCTGGTCCGCCAGCGCGCCAAGGAATGGCATATCGATCCCGATCGAATTGGGATGGTTGGATTCTCGGCCGGTGCGGCGCTGACCTTGATGACGGCGCTCCATGGGCAGGATGCAAAGCCCGCCTCCATCGGGATTATCTACGGCCCTATGGCTTCAGTGACGGTGCCAGCCGATGCGCCCCCGCTGTTCGCAGCGCTTGCTGCGGACGACCCGATTTTCGGCAATTCCGGAAGTGGACTGATCGATTCCTGGCGGGCGGCGAAACGCCCGGCCGAATACCATCTCTTCGAACAGGGGGGACACGGTTTCGGTATGTACCCGAAGGAGACGACCAGCACCGGCTGGTTCGACTCCTATGTCCGCTGGATCGGCATGCATGGCATGCTGAAGCCGGCGCATTGACCAATAAAGCCGACTCCCCAAGACTGAAGTTACGACGTTATCGGCACTTGTTTCCGAGAGCATTCTCAAACCGTGAGTTCCTCCAAAGCTGCCGTTGGCGATGGGCAGCAGAGGGTCGTGAAGAGCCCTTTACCGATGGCCCTGGGTTCTTGTCGCGGGATGACAGGTCTCGGGAGACGCATGCGGCAGATTTCAAACCGCCCTCGCAATAGGGGGCACCCAGACCGATTACGGATAGTAGATTTCTGCACTGGCCATAGGCCCATTGGAACCGTACCCACCAGCGGCCAGTATCGTTCCGTTCGGATGCAGACGATATCTTGCAACTCGCCAATCCATTAGGCTTGAGACTATCCTACCGTGACGCCAATGTATTGGAGGTACCGATGCGGACACATACACTACTCGTCGTTCTAGTCTTGCTGTTGATTGTCGCCTTCTTGGCCATTAATTGGTCCGTATTTGCTGCGTCCGCGAAAGTCAGTTTTGTATTCGCTAGCATCGAGGTGCCGATTGGACTGGTGATGCTCGGGATACTCACATTGATCGCGCTCACCTTTGAATTTATAGTGCTGTTTCTTGGAGCGCGATACTGCTCGAGTTTCGCCGACAAGCAAAGGAATTGACCGCTCAGCGAACGCTCGCCGATCGGGCAGAGGCCTCGCGCTTTACCGAGTTACGCGCTGTGATGCGCGACGAATTGGAACAGCTGGCCGATCGAATGAGTCAGATGCACGATACATTTCGCACCGAGATTCGCGACAACACAAATTCTCTTTCGGCGACAATCGGCGAACTCGATGATCGAATTCAGAAGCTCCACAGTGGCGATAGATCGTAATCTCTCCACCTCTGCGAGGGCGATCAGGAACTAGAGTTCGTCGCCGCATAACTACCGGTCATCACTGCCCGCGGTGAGCCGATATCGGCAGTACTGGTCAATCCGTCGGCAGTCGAGATTTGCCGGATGCCGACGGTCCTTGGTTCGTCGCACTGACTGGCGGGTTTGGAGGAGCAAATCGGTCGCTGATCGGCCATGACCCGTCATTGACCGCCTCGATTTCATTTTCACGAAGCAGCCATTCGGAGTCTGAGGTAAGCTAGAGCGCCAGCTTCAAAAGCCCTGCCGCGATGACATGCGTCGCGGATCGACAAGATTCTGGCGGAAATTTCGCGACTATTGAATAGCTCTGGAAGCCATGATTTCCTCCAAGCGCGTTTCTGGAAGCGGCATAGTGAATGCGACCAGTCTTCGACCTCCGGAAGAGTTTTCGGTTGCCGAGAGACCGCCTCAGAGGCGTCCCGGCATTTACCGAAATGCGTATATCTACTTCTCGCTGGTTCTACTCGTTGCGGTTGTCGGATTCTTTCCTTCGTACTTCGCGAGACTCCGTGATACCGACGCTGTTCACCATTTCCACGGAATCCTGGCTTCCGTTTGGATAGTCATACTAGTTACACAGTCGTGGCTCATGCGTCAGGGAATGATTTCGGCGCATCGTACGGTCGGTAAGATATCGCTTTTGGTTGCGCCGCTGTTTGTCATCTCGGGAATTTTGGTCTTGCACGTCATGTTGACGAACAACGACGAATCTTCCCGGGCATTCGGGGGGCGGCTCGCATTCATTAATTTGTTGACGATGTGTTACTTCTCGGCAGCTTACTCGCTGGCGATATATTATCGAAGAAAAACACCGTTGCATGCCAGATACATGGCATCTACGGCAATCTTAGTTCTACCGCCGGCGCTTGTGCGTGTCTTGGGCACGTTTGTTCCCCGAATTGATTCGTTTGAGGCGGCGCTACACACGAGCTATTTCATTTGTGAGGCCATTGTTGCGATGCTATTGCTTGATGACTATCGGAAAGGAAGCGTTCGCGCGCCGTATGTATTCCTATTGTCGTTTCTCGTACTTGAACAACTGAGCTTTATAGCGTCCCCCAGTTGGTCGTGGTGGACTGCTGTGATTTCTTGGATTCGGACTTTCTAGCCGCCTTGGATTGGAGAGTGCCAGTATCCCCGGCTGCCAGAAAGCGGTCGTTACCGGAAGTCTCCTTGGGGTCGAAAGTTCGCGTTCGGGCCGGCAGCCGTGGCCACCGGAAACTAAATTTGCGCTAGTGCTTCACTTGCAGTGCGGCGAGCCGTCCGGGGTGGACTTCGCAAGCGCTATGGCCTCTTGATATTTGGCGATCAGGTCGGGCGAGGCAGGGTAAGTCTCGCTCAAATCTAGATAGGCTTTGCCGTCAGGGACATAAACGCCGACATCCTTCCTGCCCTTTGAAGGAAGATCGGCTTTCGTATTGGAAAATCCAAGGTTGATTGTGGTTAGGTGGGCTGAGCGGTCGCCCCCGGCCAGCACTTCGACTACGGCCGAACTTTCTATACAGACCCGTTCATCGCATTTCCTTTCCCCCGAATGTTCAATGACAGCAACAAGAAAAGCATGGGGAGATTTCAGCATGGCTAACTCGATTGAGCAGGCGGTTTGTTTTACTGCAACACTTGCTCCAGAGTCCGCAAGGCCACTCGCTACCCATAGAGAGCCAATCAGAAACCCCAAAGCTTGCTTCTTTGTCATGGCAACCACTCGCTAAAGCTCAAACTGCCGAAGACACCTGTCAGGACGTGATCGCTCCATTTCCAAACGCATAGGTTAACGCAATTTCTCCTGCAAAGAACCCGATAGCGGTCGGTCCCGAATGCCTCATAAGGGTCGAAAGCGCCAGTTCGACGACTGTTCAACCGCATAGCAATTCTTGACGTGACTTCCGTACTTTGAATTGCCGACATTGGCTTCGTGGAAGACGCAGCAGCAAATTGGATAGCGAAGATCGCGCCGCACGTTTGACGGGTTCGAGTCCCGCGAATAGCATGAATGGTTGCTGCGTTGCGCTTTCGGGGGATGGCGAATGAAACGAGTTCTATTGGTCGGTCTCGATCCGGCGACGGTGGACTTTTCGGATCCAGCGCTGCCGCCGGGCATGACCGCAGAGAAGATCCATGCTGGAATCAAGCTCGCGCTCGCCGATATGGACAGGCGGGGCTGGCTCACCGAGAACTGCTTCATCAACCCCGACGAGACTGCAGTCCCGACCGTGGAGCGCCGACTCGCCGATGTCAGCTACGACTGTGTGGTAGTCGGCGCGGGCGTCCGCCTGCCACCGAGCCGGCTGGCCTTGTTCGAAGCGGTGGTCAATGCCATCCACCGCGCCGCGCCGCAAACGGCCATCGCCTTCAACAGCCGCCCCGAGGACACTGGCGTGGCGGCAGCACGGTGGATCTGAGACTCGGGCCCAGGCTGTCACGAAACCCACCTTCGCGGTCAGGCACATGCGCTGGCGAAACGCGCCGGTTAGTTTGGATTCCCGATAGCTGCCAGTGACGACCGGCGGGAAGGTTAAGGGTTGTCCGACAGCTGCCGGTGTGCGCTGAGCTGTCCAAGCCCGGTGAGGCTTGGGGGCAGGTGTTGGACAAGCCTCCAGGGAGGAAACCGCGGGGACGTGCTGATGCCGATCAGCAGAGTCGCGGATCTATGGGGATTTGAACGTTGGCAGGAGCTGGAAAGGCGGAGATAGTCGGGGCTGCGTGATCGATGTGTGTCGGTGGGGAGCCAAGCACGCAGCGGCACCGTGCGTTCAAGAGGCGATTGTCGTGCCGATAATGGAACGCTTTGGAAAACGAAGCCACGGGCTTTCGCGACGGCGTTATTGGGAAAAATGCCGCCGTGGAAGTTCTGTTGATTGAGGCGATGCCGATCATGGTGCAACCGATGAGCCCGGCGGACCGCGGATGCGCTGAGCGCGCGCGAAGGTCTCGATGACGAGCATCGGCGCGCCACAGTGTCGGCACAGGAAGGTGGGCCTAGGGCAGCGGTGATCGGCGTTGCCGTCGCCGGGGTGAGGGGAAGGCATTGGCGCGGGCTGATGGAGAAGCGCGCGAGCGGTGGCGATATCGTGTTTGCGGTTGGCGTTGGCGAGCAAGCCGTAGTGGCGGATCCGATGAAAGCCGGAGGGCAGCACGTGCAGCAAGAAACGGCGCATGAACTCCTCGGTGGCCACGGTCATGGTTTTGTAGCGTGTGCGCCCGTGTTCGCGGTAGTCCTTCCAGCGGAACGTGACGCCGCGATCGTTCAAGGAGAGGAGCCGAGAGTTTGCGATCGCGACCCGATGGGTGTAGCGGGACAGATAGGCGAGAACCTGCTCGGGTCCTGCGAAGGGGCGCTTGGCATAGACCACCCACTCGCATTGGCGCAGCGGCATGAGCCAGTCGGCGAAGGCCTCGGCGTCGGCCAAATCGACGTGCTCGCCGAAGAACTTGAGTTGACCGGCACGATGCACGTTCTGCAGCTCTTCGAGGAAGCGCCGCCGAAACAGACGCGAGAGCACCCGCACCGAGAGGAAGAAGCCCGGCTTGCACGGCACCCAGCGGTCGGCATCGGGTGCGAGGCCGCCGCCGGGTACGATGCCATGCACGTGCGGATGGTGAGTCAGCGCCGAGCCCCACGTGTGCAGCACGAGGGTCGTGCCGATCCGGGCACCCAAGTGCTTCGGATCGGCGGCGATCGTGCGCAAGGTCTCGGCGGCGATGTCGAACAATAAGCCATACATAATCTCCTTGTTGGTGTAGGCGATGGCACTGATCGGCGCGGGCAAGGTGAACACCACGTGGTAATACTGCACGGGCAGTAGGTCCGCCTGGCGTGCTTCGAGCCAGCGCTGCGCGGCGCTGCTCTGGCACTTCGGACAGTGCCGGTTGCGGCACGAGTTATAGGCGATCTGCAGTTCTGCGCACGATGAACAGCGCAGCGCGTGGCCGCCGAGCGCGAGGCTGCGGCACTGCTCAATCGCCGACATGACCTTCAACTGGCCGAGGCTGAAGTGCCCGCGCCGGTGCTCTCGCCAAGTCGGCCCGTGGGCGCGGAAGATATCCGCGACCTCCAGGGCATTGCGTGGCACGAGCCGGTGCTACGTCGGTCGGGAACTCTCCAAGGGACTTAAGACTTTGCGCAAAGTCTCGGTGGCGACATGGGTATAGAGCGCGGTGGTCTCCAATTTTTTATGTCCAAGCAGCACTTGGATGGTGCGGATATTTTCGCCCTGTTCGAGCAGATGGGTGGCGAACGCGTGGCGCAGCGAATGCATCGAGACGCGCTTATCGATGCGCGCGGCAACCGCGGCTTCATGCACGGCCCGGTTCAGCTGCCGGGTACTCATGGGGTCCACCGGATCGAGGCCCGGAAACAAATAGCCGCCTGGGAGGATCTTCCCCTCGGCGTGGGCATGGCGCCACCAGGTGCGCAGCCGCTCGAGCAGGAGCGGCGGGAGCAGCGCAAAGCGATCCTTGGCTCCCTTGCCCTGCTCGACGCGCAGGAGCATGCGCTTGCTATCAATATCACCAACCTTCAAGGCGGTGACTTCGCTGACGCGAAGTCCTGCACCATACGCGACCGACAGCGCGGTCTGGTGCTTGAGGTTCTTCGCCGCATCGAGCAGGCGACTCACTTCCTCGCGACTCAAAATGATCGGCAAGGTCCGCGACATGCGCACGGGGTGCATCTTAGCCATCAACTCGGGCTTCCCCAGGGTTGCCTCGAATAAGAACTTCAGTCCCGTGATCGTGGCGTTGAGCGTGATCGCAGAGATCCCCTGATCTACGCAGTGCAGTTGGTAACGGCGCAGGTCATCGGCCGTGGCCGTATCAGGTGAGCGGCCAAGGAATCGGGTGAAGTGAAGGACCGCGCGAATGTAGGCATCTCGAGTCTTGGGCGCGAGCTGGCGCATACGCATCTCCTCGAGCATGCGTTGGCGCAGCGGTGAAACCTTGCGAGGTGAATCGTTCATGACTCTGCTCCGGTTGAAAAACGAGGCGAATTGCCTCACCTTGCAACCTACAAAACAGAGCCCCAAACATCAGCTATCGTCTGACCCCCAATCGGAGCTACCCCTACCGCGCGAGCGGTTTAGTCGGGTCGATATCGCCCTGTCGCTGCCCCAATCTGGCGGCGCCTTCCCGTGCGGAAAGAAACGCAGGTTCTCAATGAACCGCGCAGTGGTGAATTCAGCAAGTCCGTATTGAATGTAACAGCCCTTTTGTTCACTCTCTTGCGCGCTGGGTGCACGCACGGCTGATTCACAGAACCGAAAGGAGCGAGGCGATGAGCACAGTACGATTGACTTACGACGCCGATAAGCATGGGCTCGCCGTGAAAGAGCCTGGGCACCAGAGCATGGCGATGGGCTGCACTTACCATGCGCCCGACATCAACGATTGGTCGGCCGGGGACTTGGTCGCCACGGGCGTCGCAGGGTGTATGTTATTCACGATGGGCGTGCAAGCAAGACACGATAAGCTAGACATCAAAGGCACGGCCGTGGATGTCGCATTTGCGATGACGGATAAGCCATTCCCACATATGGAGAGCATCACACTGGTTTTCAACATGCCCCATGATTACCCCCCGGACGAACGTGAGAAGCTCGAGAGTGCCGCTGGGCGATGTCCTATCAAAGGAAGTTTCCGGCCGGAGACGAGAATTATCGTCAAGTTTCGCTACGCCTCTGAACAGTCGCTCCATGGGTTACCAACCGGGGCAGCGACGAGTTAGCTCACCCGAAAGCCGCCGATCGTCACTGACTCTTTGGGGTCGAAAGCAGCAGGCAACGCGAACCAAATTTTCATAGTAGGAGACCGGACATGCCCAGATTTATAACCATCGGATACGGGGACCGCGACGGGTACGACCGAACGGACGCAGCCGTGCGCGACGCGGCGCACGCCCATGACGCGCGGTTGCGCGAAGCGGGCATCCTGATGGGTGTCGCGGGTACCCCTGTGCAGGTGCGAAATACTGACGCGAAGAATATCGAGACAAAGACCGGCTCTTTCATGTCCTGTTCGCTGCCCGTAGCCGGGTTCGCGGTGATTGAGGCCGCAACGTTGGCCGATGCCGTGAATTTGGTATCGCAAACCCCCTGTGCCGTAGCACACGGGGTGGTCGAGGTGTGGCCGCTCAACCAGACAGGATGAGCCCCAAGGACGAGGCAAATGCACATTTGGACGCAGTAAAAGCGAAAGCTGCCAAGTCCAACTGAATGGCATAGCCCGCGGTCACTATGCACCGCCTGCTACGCACAGGGTCCCTCTACCAGTCGAGTGCGCACGACATCCATCTCATGATCGATCAGTGGTTGGACCTGTTCCACAAATCGAAGGGTGTGCGGGAGCCCAATGTGCCTTTCAAACGCTGCGTCATTTGTCCATTGGGAATGAATAAAAAAAAGTCGGGGCTCTTTAGTCGATCGAAAGGCCTGGTGCCCCAAACAGTCTGGCTCCGCGCGCGTGGCCGCTGAAACCGTCGTTAGGATGCCGGCGAGCTCGTTCTCTTTCCCTTCCCCCGCATGGAATCTGGCAAAAATGAATATCTTCATTCCTTTGCGCTCCTGTATTGAAGGCTAACGATAGGGGCCGTGCGTCGGCCGCCACGGCAAGGCCAGCCGTGCAATCCTAAGAGACCCATTAGTGCCACATTGATCTGCCATCAATTATGGGTGATTCACCGTCTGAACCTGCCAATTGAATCCGTGTTTGCCGCCAGCCCTACAATCGAGCCCCCGCCCGGCGCAGCGCCGCAGCAATGTCAGCCTGCCCCCCGTCGAGCGCAGCGTGCAGCGGCGTCACGCCGTGGGCGTCCGCCGCGTTGGGATCGGCGCCCGCGGCCAGCAGCGCATCCACCGCTTCGCCGCGACCTTGCAGCGACGCCAGCATGAGTGCGGTTCGCCCGTCCGCATCGCGCGCATCGAGAAGCGGCCGCCGATCGAGAGCGGCCCGCAATGCCGGCATGTCGCCGCTGGCCGCCGCATGCCGCAATTCCGCCGCCGGATCCACCAAGCGCGCCGCCGCCATCGGCACTGTGGACTGCAGCGCCGGCGCGGGCGCAGGCGCCGCTGCGGACGCGATGGCGCCGCTCGATGCCTGACTGCGCGCGCGCCCCGCTTCGATCGGCACCCCGGCGCTGTCCGCCGCCGCACTCTGCACATTGCTCGCAACCTTCATGTCGGCCGCGCCCCGCTCAACCGCCGCGGCCTGTTCGTTGCGCTGCTCCCGCGCTTGCTGCTTGTCCTGCGCCACAATCTCGTCTTGCTCCACGGGCTCGTCTTGCGCCGCGGGCTTGCTCGGCGCGACCGGCGCCATTTGCCTCTTCGCCAGATTCGCCTCCGCGACAGGCGCATTCCTCGCCACGCTGTCCGCCGCCCTCTCCGCATTCATCGTCGCGGCGGGCGCCGCATTGAGCGTCGAAGCGCCGGATACCGGCGCTCCGCCGCTGGCCGGCGCGGGCGGCTCAGGTGCGGCCGGCGCCGATGTCGAGACGGATTTGGCCGCCTCCCGCGGCGGCAGGAATTGCGGCGCAATCAACAACCCGGCGAGGCCTGCTGCCGCCAGCGTGCCCACAGCCGCCGGCCGCCACCAGGTCTGCCGCGGCGTCCGCCGCTTGGCGTCGCCGATGCTGACCACATTGTCGGGCGCACTGTCCTTGCTCTTGGGGGCCCCGCCGGTGCGATCCGCAGCCGCACGCTCCGCCGCTAATCGCGCGGCATGCTCGAGCACCGCGCGGCGCACGGACTCGCTGGGGCCGCCTTTTTCAAGAGCAGTAACCCGTCGATAGTGTTCGTCGACGTCGTCGAACTCACCCGGGTTTTGCGGGCTCTCGCTCATGCGTGCTCCTTGAGCAGCTCGCGCAGCTTGGTGCGCGCATAGCGCAGCCGGCTCTTGGTGGTCTCGAAACTGCTGTGCGTAATGGCCGCGATCTCCTCGACGCTCAGGTCGCCTTCGATTTGCAGCAGGAACGCTTCGCGCTGTTCGTCCGGCAGTTGCTCGAACGCCTGGGCGAGCGCGCCCGCTTCGTCTCGCGCCACCGCCACCGCGAACGGGCCGGCGCTGCACGCCGCGGTGAGTTGCTCGACCACCGCGTCGGCCTCGTAGCCCAGAAGGTCCAGGCTCGTGTGCCGTCGGCTTGTGCGGATCGAGTCGATCATCCGGTTGTGCGCAATCGTGAACAACCAGGTGGTGAAGCGCGCCGTGGGCGAGTAGCGCGCCGCATCGCGGGCAACGGCGAACCAAACCTCCTGCATCAAGTCGTCCGCCGCCGCCCGGTTGCGCACGTTGCGTTCCAGGTAACGCCACACGCGCATTTCGTGCCGCCGATACAGCGGCTCGAAGGCCGCGGCATCGCCGCGGCCATAGCGCATCATCAAGTCCTCGTCACTCTCGCCGGTGACCGTCATTCATTCCATTATGGCAGTTCGTCTCCGGTTTATCCCGCAGGATCCGGCACATACTGTTCGCCCGGCGATGCCGGGAACGGGTTCGCCGCCGGCGACACCGGGCGCGGCCGCTTGACGATGCCCATGGCGAACAATCGCTCCAGGCTGTCGTAGCGAATGCGAATCACCTCGTTCGGCTGAGTCTGCATTCTCGTAAATTCCGTGTGATTGACGTACGAGTACTCGCGTTCGCCGTGACCAGTACCGAGCTTGGGTGCCGGCGCGGGCAGCGACGCGACCGATGGCGCATTCTGGGCCGGCGCTGCGGGCGCCACTCTGGCGTCGGCAGCCTCGGCTGCGTTCGACGCGCGTCCCGACGCAGCACCCGACTCCGCCTTGTCCAGTTGCCGCGCCATGTCCGTCGGCCGCGCAATGGTCGGCGGCGAATACACCGGTTCCGGACGACGCTCGCGAAATATCGCCACCCCGATGACCCCGACATTCCCGGGACGCCCGGTGCGCTCCGCATAGGAATTGGCCGACTCGGTAAACGTGAACGCTGCCACTTCGGTATCGGTCTTGCGCCAGCCGGTGATCTGATAGCTTTCGCCCGGCCCGAACACATAACCCGTCTGATCCCAGGCGGCAGTCGCGCCCGACACCACGTTGACGCCGTCCACCGAGGTCACCGCCAGCAGCCGCTCGCCCATCCGGTTGCGGATTTGGATTGAATAGCGCGCGCCCGGCCGTCCCGCCACCCAATACTCGCCGCGGTAGTAGTGCGGGCTCAAGACGGCGCCACTGTCGCGATCGATGACGGCGACGTCGGCAATCCCGCCGGCGACTTGCGCTTTGCAGGTCACCGTCAGGCCAAGCAATACCGCGGAACTGAATAAGCGTCTCATTTTGGCTCCAGTGTTTGAGGATCTCAGCTACTGAAGCGAGGCGGCCGGGCAAATGGGGTTATTGCCGGTTCGCTGCGAGCAGACATTATGTCAAGGCGCAAAATCCCGCGAGGCGCAGGGCCTCAAGACCGTGTAGCGCGGCATATTGCAGGAGCATGATCGTTTTGCCGTCGCGGATCTCCCCGTCGGCAATCATCCGCATGGCGGTTGCCAGCGGCAGTTCAATCACTTCAATGTCCTCGCCCTCGCCGACATCTCCGCCGCCGAGGGAAACGCGATCGCGAGACTGATATTCCGCCACGAAAAAATGCAGTTTCTCGGTGACCGATCCAGGACTCATGTACACCTCAAGAATCTTGCGGGGTGCCCGGATCTCAAAACCGGTCTCCTCCTGCACCTCCCGGCGGATGCAGCTATGGGCGTCTTCGCCGTCGAGCAGACCGGCGCAGGCCTCGATCAGCAGGCCGTCGCGACAGCCGTTCACGTACGCGGGATAGCGGAACTGGCGGGTTAGAACCACCGTGTCCTGCTCAACATTGAAAAGCAGCAGAACGGCGCCGTTGCCGCGATCATAGGTTTCCCGGCTCTGTCTTTGCCAATGCCCATTCCGGCAGCGATAGTCGAACGTGGTCTTCTTCAGAATGTACCAGTCGTCCGACAGCACGCGTTCTTCGATGATACGGACCCGATCGCTGTCCAATGTGTGCGGACTTCCGCTCATGGATGCTTGCTCGGGGGGACCACGCGCTGCGGCAGTTCGCTCAAGTCCCGGTACACAAGCAGGCCCAGTTGTTCTGCGCGGGCGACATCCAGGTCCGCTCCGCGCGATTCGCCGGGAATTCTCAGCACGGCGTCGCAGCGCTCCAACAGGCGATGGGCGACCGGGTACTGGTACGACCGGAAGATCGCATCGTCCGCATGGCGGCGCCGGCGGCGTGGATGATCGGCAGCGCCATCCACTCGCCCACCATGGGCAGGTGCCCGCGCTCGTAGATGGGCAGAGCAAAGCTCTCGAGACGTTCGCGGTTGCGCGCGATCTTCTCCGGGTTGCCGCCGGTGCCTGATAGGTAAGGCCCGGCAATCAGCACCAGCATGGGTTTGATCGGCTCATCGGACAACGAGGGGGTCATGGCATTATCATGCAGTATCGTGCAATATCATGCAATACTACGTAGGTCTCAAAACGCCAGGTTTCGAACGAACATGCTCACTGCACAGCGCAAGAAACTGATTTTGAGCCGTCTGGCTGCCGAGGGCCAGATTGTGGCCAAGGATCTGGCGCTGGAGTTGGGCACCTCCGAGGACACAATCCGGCGTGACCTTCGTGAGCTCGCGCTGGCCGGCAAGTTGCAGCGCGTGCATGGCGGTGCCTTGCCGGCTTCCCTGGCGATGGCCGATCTGAAAGTGCGTGAACAGGTCTCGACCAGGGACAAAATAGAACTCGGTCGCGCGGGTGCCGCGATGATTCGTCCTAAACAAGTGGTCATCTTGGATGGGGGTACAACTGCACTTCAGGTGGCTTCGCATCTTGCCCCCGATCTGCGGGCGACGATCGTCACGCACAGTCCCACCGTGGCAACCGAAGCGGCAAAGCACGCTCATGTGGACATCATCATGCTCGGAGGGCGGTTGTTCCGGCATTCCATGGTCAACGTGGGCGCGGCGCTCTTCGATGCTGCCTCGCGCCTGCGGGCGGATCTATATTTCATGGGCGTGACTGGAGTTCACCCCGAGGCGGGTCTCACGACCGGCGATGCCGAAGAGGCCGCGGTAAAGCGAACCCTGCACGAACGGGCCGCAGAAACCATCGTCTTGGCCTCAGCCGAGAAACTGCTTGCTGCTTCGCCGTTTCTCGTCGTGCCGTTGAAGCAGATTGCGCTGTTGGTGACCCCGCACAAAACACCCGATCGCACGGTGCGGATATTGCGCACCGGTGGCGTCAGGGTCGAGCGGCTTAGTTAGCGCGACTTACCGCTCACCATTTTTCAACTGACCTTGACTGTTCCGACGGCGAATGAACTTGAAACTGGCCCAAGACAGGGCGACGCCTAATAAGGCGAACGTGGCCGGAACTAGCAGAAACGCGGAGTCACCCGCGGAATTACTTGCCAACATTATGAAAAACCCGCCGCCGCAAAGACTCATGAACAGCCCGAGGAGTCCAGCCAGGAAGGCCCCGATAATGGCTATTTTCCGCATCATGAATTGATCGCCTCGAACGAAATGGCTGGCGCGGCTGTGGTGGCAAAAGGTGCGAGCACCTCGCGACGTAGAGCCTCCAGTCGCTCGCGCTTGCCGTCGCGATAAAAAAGATTGAACGCCTCGAATGGTATCAACCGGCCGTCTGGCTGAGCGATGTGCACGCACGACTTCTTCATTGCACGCACATCGAAGTTCCACGCGTCGATGAACTGCATGATCAGCACGCGGAACACATTGTCGTATTTGAGCATCCCACCTTGGATCTGCGGCAGGCAACATAGCAACTCACGCAGTTCCCGCGCCTGGCCTTCCGGTCCCTGGTTGGTCGCAAATAGCTTGAACACCTGTGCCTTGAGCGCCGGATCCCGTTCAAAAACGATGGTGTTACGGTCCCCGGCCAACAGCATGTCAGCCGGCAGCAAGTGAGTGAGTGGTCGGATTCCCTCGCCATCTTTGATCGCATACGCCATTGCCAACGCATCGGGATTGCACGGCACGGGAATGATGTCGGCCGGTGCGAACAGTGCCGTTTGCTCCAGAATCATCTGGCGCACATCCGTGAGCGTGAGCCGCTGCCTGCCCGGATCGTAGTTCTCCGTGCGCCCGGCATTCTGTACCGGCTGCAACGTGACGCCACGAACGCAGCGCTGGCGAGTGGCATACTCAATCACGGCGCCGATTTCCTGATCATTGACCCCGCGTGCAACGGTCATCACCAGTGTGGTCGATAGACCCACGTGGTTCAGGCGCTCCAAGGCCCGTTGGCGCACCGACGACAAATCCACGCCTCGCAACGCCTTCAATGCGTCGGGCCGCAGCGAATCCCACTGCAGATACACCTCGAAACCGGCTCCGTGCTCGGCCAATCGTTCCGCGAACCCAGGCTCATTCGCAATCCGAATGCCATTGGTATTCAGCATCAGGTGCTTTATGGGTCGACGACGGGCGGCATCGAGGATGGCAAATAGCTCAGGGTGCAAAGTCGGTTCGCCGCCGGACAGTTGCACCACATCCGGCTCACCCTCATTGGCGACCACGGCATCGAGCATGCGCTCAACGGTCGCCAGGTCACGGAATCCGGGCCGATGCGGCCCGCTGTCGGCATAGCAAACAGGGCATCTCAGGTTGCAATGATCGGTGATCTCGACGACTGTCAGACAGGAATGTTGCATGTGGTCAGGACACAGACCACAGTCGTACGGACAGCCGAATTCCATCGGCGTGTTGAACCGCAGCGGCATCTCGGGTGGCTTGATGTAGATCTCGCGCCCCGCGCGCCAGTAATCCGCATCGGAAGCAATCAGCACCTTGCTCTGGCCGTGCGCCGGGCACCATTTGTACATCCACACGCGGTTCTCTTGAATGACCAGTTTGGCTTCTACGCGGCGCAGGCACTCCACGCACAGCGAGACGGCGGTGTCGTAAAAGAGATAGGGTCGAACCTTAGGCACGTCCGCGTCCTTGCATGGCCCAGCGGTGGATGTCACGCCCATAATAGGCGAGTCCCGCAAGACATGCCCATTGAATGGCTGAGAGGGGACCCCAGGCCTCAGGTGCCAGGAATCCCTCTGCGGCCGGACCAAAGGGGGGTTTGAGAAACTCTAGTCCAAAGCGAAGTGCCAGGTACCCCACCATGAAAGTGCGGAACCTATCCCCTGGTCGGGTCATGAAATGCGCGCGATACAGGACTGAAGCGATCGCCGCGACCCCGAGTACTTCGTAGAACGACGTGGGATGGCGCGCTACGCCGTCGCCGTAGTTCCAGCCCCACGGCAAACCCGTCGCATTGCCATACGTCAGGTCCGACAATCCTGAGAGTTGACACCCAATTCGGCCAATGATGATTGCGGCCAGCAGCGGCACGACAAAACCGTCACCCGTGGATTCAGTCCAGTTGAGCGCACGTTTTGCCGTCTCCACGCCCACAAGCGCGCCTAGAAGTCCTCCCACGATGGTTTTGCCACCAAGCCAGATCGCGAGCGGCTGATGAATGAGCGCTCCCCAATACTGAAGCACGTAGAGACCGCGCGAGCCAAGAGCCGCGCCGAGCGCCGCGCCAGCCAGTACCCCCCAGCGAGTCCAGCGATCCAAAGGCGGTGTCGAACCGTTCGATGCACGCCAGTACAGCGCTCCACCGACCGCAAACGCCAGAGTCTCCAGCGCCACGTGAACGATCAGTGGGAACATCGTGGCGGTACGAGCCTAGAAAGTAGAACCCCGGCGTGTGGCCGGGGTTCTGTGCGCGGATTCAGGCGCGTCGGTTGCTACTTTGCACTCTTCGTCGTGTACCAAATCTGCGGCGCTCCCTTGACGCCCGATTTCTCCATCGCGCTTTTCAACTCCGGCGATGCAACGAACGCCTTGGCTTGTTCGAGGCTGTGGAACTCATGAGTGACCGTTACATCATTGGGATTGTCGACCGACTGGTAAACGGCTTGGGCAACGACTCCCATTTTCTTCTGCGTCGCGCGAAAGCCATCGTATGCCTTCTTCCACGTGGCGTAATCCGCAACTTCGTGACGAACAAACATGTGCACATCCCCTGCGAGCGCTGGAGCCGCCACGCAGAGAACTCCGAACGCCAGCAGGCCGGCGGCCACATATGACCTGAACTTCATCGCTGTCCCCTTTTCTTGGTATGTCTCCGCAGGCTCTCGGTAATCTACCAAGGAGCGGACGGGCGCGGATTGTAACATCGCGCCATGGACCTCGCCTGGCTGCCATTCATCAAGCGTGCTCATCCTCCGTCAGGTTCAGTTCCGCGCGCAGCTGCTCGCGAATCAAATACTTCTGCACCTTGCCGCTGATGGTGAGCGGAAAGCTGTCGACGAACCGCACATAGCGCGGCACCTTGTAGTGCGCAATCTGCGCGCGGCAAAACTCCCGGATCTCCTCCTCGGTGGCGCTCATGCCCTCGCGCAGCCGCACGCACGCGCACACCGCTTCGCCGAACTTGGGGTCGGGCACTCCCACCACCGCCACGTCGGATACCGCCGGATGCCGGTACAGGAACTCCTCGATCTCCCGTGGCGAAATATTCTCGCCGCCGCGGATGATCATGTCCTTCACCCGCCCCACGATGTTGCAATAGCCTTCGACATCGATGACCGCGAGGTCGCCGGTGTGCATCCAGCCGCCCTCGTCGAGCACATCCCGCGTCCGCTCAGGTTCCCCCCAGTAGCCGCGCATCACACTGTAGCCGCGGGTCCAGAGTTCGCCGGCCACCCCTCGCGGCACCACCCGCCCATACTCGTCGACGACCTTCACCTGCACGTGCGGGTGCACCCGGCCCACCGTGCCGACGCGCCGCTCCAGCGAATCATCCGGCTCCGTTTGGAAACTGACCGGGCTGGTCTCCGTCATCCCGTAGCAAATGGTCAATTCCGGCATATGCATCTCAGCCACCACCCGGCGCATCACTGCGATCGGACACGGCGAACCCGCCATGATGCCCGTGCGCAGCGACGACAGGTCGAATTCACTGAAACGCGCGTGCTCCAGCTCCGCGATGAACATGGTCGGCACGCCGTAGAGCGCGGTGCACCGCTCGGCCGCCACCGTCTCGAGCACCGCGAGCGGCTCGAAACCGTCGCAAGGCAGCACGCTCGCCGCGGCGTGCGTCATGGCCGCCAGCACCCCCAGCACCATGCCGAAGCAGTGATACATGGGTACGGGAATGCACACGCGGTCCTCGGCCGTGAGCCGCAGACCCTCCCCCACGAAGAAGCCATTGTTGACGATGTTGAAGTGCGTCAACGTCGCACCCTTCGGCGTGCCCGTCGTGCCGCTGGTGAATTGAATATTGAACACCTGATCCGCATCCAGGTTCTCGCGAATCGCCGCCACGACATCGGCGCCGACGTCTTGGCCCGCGGCGATCAATTGGCGGAGCGACAGTGTTCCCTGTGTTTGGTCGGTGCCGAGTTGCACCGCCAAGCGCAGCTCCGGGAACGCCGCGCACTCGAGCGCCCCCGGCACCGAGCTCTTGAGTTCCGGAATGAGCGAACCCAGCATCGCGGCGTAGTCGCTGCTCTTGAATCGCGGTGCAAACACCAGCGCGCGGGCGCCGACCGTCCGCAGCGCGAACTCGAGCTCGGCCGTGCGGTACGCCGGATTGATGTTCACCAGCACGAGGCCGGCGCGCGCCGCCGCGAACATGATCAATATCCACTCCGCGCAGTTCGGCGCCCAGATGCCGATGCGCTCCCCCGGCGTGAGCCCGCAGGCGATCAAGCCGCGCGCCACCCGTTCCACCTCGCGATCCAATTCCGCGAAGCTGTAGCGCAGCGACTGAAACGGCACCACCAGCGCCGCGCGGTCCGGATGCGCCGCGGCGGCCGCCCTCAGCACCCCGTCGACGCTGCGATACAGCAGCGGCCGATCGCTGATGCCCGACACGAAACTCAACTCGGTGGGCGCGCGCGGCTCGGTGGTCCTGCTCATCACTGCCTTTTCCTGCTCACTGAAAATCCTCTTCCCAAAATTCCCGCGCGGTGGCCGCATCCGCCGTCTGCCTTGCCGCCGTCCAGAAAACACACCCTTCCCCCGAGCGTAGGCGCACCCGGCCTGGGTGGCAACCCGGTACCGGTCTCGAACACCGCGATTCCCTTGTCCGAGAAGATTGTCACAGGCTATCGTAATGACCTGTGCTGCGACACCCGAAGGACAGCCATGTCGCCCGATGCCTCGATAGACGGCCACATCATTCAGCGCCTCCCCACCTTGAGCGACGCGCAGGTTCGCGGTCTCGCCGAACTTCTGATCGACTGTGTCGAGGGCGGCGCTTCGGTGAGCTTCATGCATCCCCTGCCGCTGGCCAAGGCCGTGAATTTCTGGCGCGGTGTCGCGGCGGCCGTGGCCGAGGGCAAGCGCGCGCTGCTCGTCGCCAAGGACGCCACCGGCATCGCCGGCACCGTGCAATTGATCCTGGACCAGCCCGAGAACCAACCGCATCGCGCCGATCTCTCCAAGATGCTGGTTCATCGGCGTTCTCGGCGCCGCGGCTTGGGCGCCGCACTGCTGCGCGCCGCCGAAAATCTCGCCCAGGATTGCGGCAAATCTCTGCTGGTGCTCGACACCGCCAGCGGCGATGCCGAGCGCCTGTACGCGAAGCTCGGCTGGCAGCGCTGCGGCGTGATCCCCGGCTTCGCGCTGTGGCCGCAGGGCGGTCTTTGCGACACCACTTATTTCTACCGCACCCTGCCCGCCCTCCAAGCGCAATCCCGTCAACGCTGATTGAAAAGGGCGCACACCGCGGCCCGGCGGCGGTCCGCACCTCAGCCCGCGGCCGGCCGCGGCGCCGGTGCGTTCGGCGGCGCAGTGGGCACATCCGGCGGCAGCGTGGCCGCCAGCTCCTCATGGATACCGATCTCTTCGATCAGAAATCGTAGCCGATCATCTCCCTGCAACGGACGCTGCGCGACTTCACCGCCGGCCCGCAAGACCACGTGCTGGCCGAAGCCGGCGCCGATCACCGCATCGCCGCGATTCAGGCGAACCGTCAACTCGGAGTTGAAGGGACTGAAGCTGCGCGAGCGCTCGTGAAGAAGACGGCAGGTGGCGGCGGCGGCGGCAAATTCGTCGAGGCGGAAATCGATGCCCGCCGGGCGGTGCAGGGGTCGCCAGGCGATGTACCAGCGACCCTCGCGAGACTCGCATTGCACGCTCCAGACCAAACGCGCTTCGTTCGCCTCGTGGTTCCCTTCGAGCAGCAGGGGTGCGCCGTGGAGTATCGAGGCGTCGACGATATACAACCGTCCGTCGAACTCAACGGTGGTACTGCCGTGATTCGGCGGCTGGCCGGGCGGCGGATTCGGCGCCGCTAGCATGCTGCCGAGCGCGCGCTGCGCCGCGAAGCCCAGCGACTCGAGCAGCACGCACAGCGCGCCGTTGCCGGCCCAGCAGGTGCCGCCGGTGCCGTGGCGGATCCAGTGCTCGAAAAAATCCAGCGCGCTGTCGCCGGGCAGCGGCGCCGGATCGCCGCGGCGGATATGAATCATTTTGCGGATATTGTCGAATGGCACCCGGCGGCACCACGCCGCATACACCGCCGCCAGTCCCTGCAAGGTGGGTTGCGGCCGGCCGGACAAACCCAATTTGGCGAGCACTGCCTCGATCAGTTCTTCGGGCAGGCGTTGTACACTATTCGGCATGCTGTTCCGTGATTGTCGCCCGTGGTTGTCGAGAATGCCAGGCCACAGGGTATGAAGCACGTCCCGCTTGGCAAATCCGGGCCGCTGGTATCAGCACTCGGCCTCGGCTGCATGGGTATGTCCGGGATGTACGGTCCCGCCGATCGAAAGGAAAGCCTCGCCACGCTGCAGGCCGCCGTCGATGCGGGCATCACTCTGCTCGATACCGGCGATTTCTACGGTATGGGCCACAATGAATTGCTCATCGGCGAAGCGCTCAAGACCATCCCGCGCCAGCGCGTGCTGCTGAGCGTGAAGTTTGGCGCGCTGCGCGACCCCGCCGGCGCTTGGTTGGGCCACGACATGCGCCCGCAGGCGCTGAAGAATTTCCTCGCCTATTCCTTGCAGCGCCTCGGTGTCGACTACCTCGACATCTACCGTCCCGCGCGGCTCGATCCCCAGGTGCCGATCGAGGACACCGTGGGCGCGATCGCCGACATGGTCAAGGCCGGATTCGTCCGGCATATCGGGCTTTCCGAAATCGGCGCCGCGACGCTGCGCCGTGCAGCCGCGGTGCACCCCATCTGCGATTTGCAAATCGAGTACTCACTGATCTCGCGCGGCATCGAGGCGCAAATCCTGCCCACCGCGCGGCAGCTCGGCATCGCCGTGACCGCCTACGGCGTGCTGTCGCGCGGACTCATCAGCGGTCATTGGCACAAGGCAGCACTCACCGCCGGTGACTTTCGCGCGCACGCGCCGCGCTTTCAGGGCGCCAATGCCGACGCCAACCTCGCGCTGGTCGAGGCGCTGCGCACGGTGGCGGCCGCACGCGGCATCACCGTGGCCCAGGCCGCCATTGCCTGGGTGGTGCATCAAGGACCCGACATCGTTCCGCTCATCGGCGCGCGGCGCCGCGATCGTCTCGCCGAGGCTCTCGGCGCTCTCGACCTCACCTTGAGCGCCGCGGACCTGGCCGCCATTGAACTCGCGGTGCCCAAGGAAGCCGCCCGCGGCACGCGCTACCCCGGCGCCGCGATGGCGCAACTGGATAGTGAGAAGTGAGCGCCGCCGCGTACCACCGAGCTCTGGTGCAAACCGCCAATAGGGTTCATTGTGCGCGGGGGATCAGACATGCAACTGGACAATAATAGGCATCAAGCGGGGAATTCTGCATGAGCTCAACTGAATCGCAAGAACTGTGCCGCGGCATCGGCACCCGGCAGCTGAGCATGATCGCGATCGGCGGCGCGATCGGCACCGGCCTGTTCTTTGCCAGCGGCAGTGCGATTGCCCAAGCCGGACCGGGCGGCGCGCTCATGGCCTACGCCACCATGGGAGTGGCGGTGTATTGCATGATGCAGTCTCTCGGCGAAATGGCGACGCAACTGCCGATTGCCGGTTCGTTCGAGGCCTATGCCGAGCGATTCGTCGACCCCTCGCTGGCGTTTGCCGTGGGCTGGAACTACTGGTTCAGCTGGTCCATCACCCTGGCGGCGGAATTGGTGGCCGGCGCCCTCATCGTGCAATTCTGGTTTCCCCATTCAAGTTCCACGCTGTGGGCCATGGGCTTCTTCTCGGTGCTGCTGGCCTTGAATCTCCTCTCGGTCAAGGCCTACGCCGAGGCGGAATACTGGTTCGCCGGCATCAAGGTCGTGACCGTGATCATCTTCCTGGCGGTGGGTGCCCTGATGATTGCCGGCATGTTCGGCAATCACAACGCCGGCTTCCACAATTGGGTCCTGAGCGATCCCAAGACCGGTTCGCACGCACCCTTTGTCGGCGGCTTTACCGCAGTGCTCGCCGTCTTCATGGTGGCCGGCTTTTCCTTCCAAGGCACGGAAGGCGTGGGCCTCGCCGCCGCGGAAACCACCAATCCGACCGAGAACGTCCCCAAGGCGATCCGCACGGTGTTCTGGCGCATTCTGCTGTTCTATATCGGCTCGATATTCGTGGTCGGCACCTTGATCAGCTACACCAATCCCAATCTATTGCACGGCGATGAAAGCAACATTGCCTACTCGCCTTTCACCATGGTGTTCCAGCAGATTCCACGCTTCGGCTTTTACGCCGCCAACCTCATGAATGCGGTCATCCTGTCCTCGGTGCTGTCCTGCGGGAACTCATCGATGTATGTGGCCTCGCGAATGTTGTACGCCATGTCTCACAGCCGCAAGGCGCCCCGGCTGTTTCGCAATGTCAATGGGCGCGGAGTACCGGTGGCCGCACTGCTCGCCACCGGCTCGGTCAGTGCGCTTGCATTCTTTTCCACCTTGATCGGCGACCAAAAGATCTATCAGATCTTCTACAACGCCTCGAGCCTGACCGGGTTCATCATCTGGCTTGGCATCGCGGTCTGCCACCTACGGTTTCGCAAGGCCTGGATCGCGCAGGGCCGCAGCCTGGACGACCTCAAATTCCGATCCAAGTTCTTCCCCTACGGACCATGGATCGCGCTGGTTCTGTTCCTGGCAGTGCTGTTCGGCGCCAACATCAACGTGTTCCAGGCGCCCGTGTTCTCGTGGTTCGATTTCATCACCGGCTATCTCATGATCCCGGTGTTCATCGCCCTCTACCTGGGCCACAAGATTCGCAACAAGACTCGCGTGGTCCCGCTCAAGGACTGCAATTTCAATATGGACTGAGCGCGAACGAGGGCCCGCCAGCTATCGTGAAAGGGCCGCACTCGTTATGATTCGACGACTTGCAAAAAACAGCAAGCCCCCGAGGCAATCACCCGTGATCAAGGACGCAGAAATCCGCAACTTTCTCATCGAGCGCGGCATCGAACACGTCAAGATCGGCGTCTTCGACACCGACGGCATCCTGCGCGGCAAGTATCTGAGCCGCGATAAATTCTTGTCGGCGCTCGACAAGAACCTGGGATTCTGCGATGTCGTTCTGGGCTGGGACTCCAACGACCAGCTGTACGACAACACGAAATTCACCGGCTGGCATACCGCCTACCCCGACGCGACCGTGCGTGTCCTACCCGCCACCCGCCGCGATATTCCCTTCGAGCCGAAGACCGTGCTGTTTCTCGGCGAATTTGCCGGCCGCGCCGAATCCGTGTGTGCCCGCGGCACGCTGCGGCGGCTGCTGGCGCGGGCGGCCGACATGGGCTATGCGGTCAGCGCCGCGGCGGAATTCGAGTTCTTCATGTTCGAGGAGACGCCGCAGTCGGTGCGTGACAAGGGCTACCGCGACCTGAAGACCATGACCCCCGGAGCCTTCGGCTATTCGGTGCTGCGCAGTTCCGTGCATTCGGATCTGTACCACGAGCTGCTCGAGCTCGGCCAGACCATGCGCTTCCCGATCGAGGGCCTGCATACCGAAACCGGACCCGGAGTTCTCGAAGCCGCTCTTATCTACTGCGACGCCCTCGAGGCCGCCGATCGCGCCGCCCTGTTCAAAACCTTCACCAAGGTGCTCGCGCAGCGGCACGGACTGATGGCCACCTTCATGGCCAAGTGGTCGACCAGCGTTCCCGGCCAGAGCGGGCATCTGCATATCTCGCTGCGAGGCGCCAACGGCGACAGCGTATTTCACGATGCCGTCGAAGCCGCATGACATGTCGGACGCCATGCGCTGGTTCGTCGGCGGCCAGCAGGCCTTGATGCCGGAACTGCTCGCCATGGTCGCCGGCACGGTCAACAGCTACTCGCGCCTGGTGCCGGGCTACTGGGCGCCGACCTCCGCGACCTGGGGAATCGAGAACCGCACCACCGCGCTGCGCGTCATCCGCGGCGGTCCGTCCAGCCAGCGGGTCGAATACCGGATCGCCGCCGCGGACATCAATCCCTACATCGCCCTGGCGGCCGCCATCGGCGCCGGCCTCTGGGGCATCGAGCACCGGATCGAGCCGGACCGCGCCCATCGAAGGCAACGCCTACGATCGCGACCATCCACCGCACCGGCGCCTGCCCGCGACTCTCTGATGAAGCCGCCGAACGCTTGGCCGCTTCCAAGCCGGCGCGCGCCATGTTCGGCGATGAGTTCGTCGAACACTACGCCGCCACCCGCCAATGGGAGGAGCGGGAGTTCCGCAAGGCGATCACCGACTGGGAACTCGCCCGGTACTTCGAGATTATCTGAGCCGCAACGGCTGACCGAGACATCCACGCATGACCGAGACGCTCAAGACCATCAGCCCCGTTGACGGCCGAATCTACGTCGAACGGCCGCTCGAGACCGCCGCCGGCATCGACCGCGCGCTCGATGCGGCGCAACGCGCGCAGCGCCCCTGGGGCCGACGCCGCTCGCGAACGGCTGCGAAATGCTGGCGCGGGCCGTCGACGCCTTCGTCGCAAGGACGGATGACATTGCCGCCGAAATCACCTGGCAGATGGGCCGGCCCATTCGCCACGTCGCCCGGGCGAGGTGCGCGGCTTCGAGGAGCGCGCACGCTACATGCTGCGGATGGCGCCCGAGGCGCTCGGCCGCGATCGAGCCCGGCGAGAAGCCCGGTTTTCGGCGCCAGATCAAGCGCGTGCCGCTCGGCGTCGTCGCCGTCGTCGCGCCCTGGAATTATCCCTATCTGACGGCGGTCAATGCCGTGCTGCCGGCGCTGATCGCCGGCAACGCGGTGGTGCTCAAGCATTCGCACCAGACGCCGCTGTGTGCCGAGCGCTTCCTCGAGGTATTCGCGGGCGCGGGTGTTCCCGGCGGGTGTGTTCCAATATCTGCACCTGTCCCACGCCGACACGGCACGGCTCGATGAGCGATCGGCGCATCGCCAGTGTCTGCTTCACGGGCTCGGTGGCGGGCGGGCGCGCGGTCGTCGCGGCCACCGGCGGCGGGATTTGCGACCGCGGGCCTGGAACTCGGCGGCAAGGATCCGGCCTACGTACGCGCGGATGCGAATCTCGCGCATGCCAGTCGAATCGCTGACGGACGGCGCGTTCTTCAATGCCGGCCAGTCCTGCTGCGGCATCAAGCGCATCTACGTCGCGGCGTCGCGCTATGAGGAATTCGTCGCCGGCGTCGTCGACCTGCGCGAAGAGTATCGGCTGGGATCGCCGCTCGATCCCGAGACCACCCTGGGGCCGGTGGTGCGCACCTCCGCCGCCGAGGCCGTTCGCGCGCAGGTGCGCGAAGCGGTCGCTCGCGGGGCTCGCCAGCTGATCGACGAAGGCTCGTTCGCAGCGTCCGCGCCGGGAACGCCCTATCTCGCGCCGCAGGTGCTGGTCGGACGTCGATCACTCCATGGCCATCATGCGCGAAGAGACCTTCGGCCCCGCGGTCGGCATCATGCGCGTCGCGTCGGACGAGGAGGCGCTGCGGCTGATGAACGACAGCGAGTTCGGACTCACGGCGGCGATCTACTCGGCGGACGCCGCAGCGCGCGGAGGCGCTCGGCGATTCGCTCGAGACCGGCACGGTGTTTCTGAATCGCTGCGATTATCTCGATCCCGCGCTTGCCTGGACCGGAGTCAAGAATTCCGGGCGCGGCTGCACACTGTCGCGGGTCGGTTTCGAACAGCTCACGCGGCCCAAGTCCTATCACTTCAGGGTATCGATATGAGCACGGTATTGCGCGGCAACTGGAACTATCCGACGACCATCTGGGCGGGACCGGGCCGCATCGCGCGAGCTTCGCCGATGCCTGCGCCCGCGCCGGCATCAAGCGGCCGCTGATCGTCACCGATGAGGGGTTGGTCGGCGCCCCGATGATCAAGAGCGCGCTGGCCGCCCTGAAGAATGCCGCGCTGTTCGGCGCCGTCCGCGGCAATCCGGCCTGGAGCCATGTCGAGGCGGGACTGCGCGCCTACCGTGCCGGCGGCCATGACGGCGTCGTGGCGATTCGGCGGCGGCTCCGCGCTCGATGCGGGCAAAGTCGTCGCATTCATGTCGGGCCAGACCCGTCCGCTGTGGGATTTCGAGGACGTCGGCGACTGGTGGACCCGTGCGGATCCCGCCGGCATCGCACCGGTGGTTGCGGTTCCGACCACCGCCGGCACCGGGCTCGGAAGTCGGCCGCGCCGCTGTCATCCTCAACGAGGAAACGCATCAGAAGAAAATCATCTTTCACCCGCAGATGATGCCGCGCATCGTCATTTCCGATCCGGAACTCACCGTCGGCCTGCCGCGCGCGGTGACCGCCGCCACCGGCATGGATGCCTTCGTCCACTGTTTCGAGGCATTCTGCGCGCCCGGGATTCCATCCGCTGGCCGACGGCGTTGCCCTCGAGGGCATGCGGCTCATCCACCGCTTCCTGCCGCGCGCCTGTGCGGACGGCAAGGACATCGAGGCGCGCGCGCAGATGTTGGCCGCCGCATCGATGGGCGCCACCGCCTTTCAGAAGGGCCTCGGCGGCGTGCATGCCATCGCGCATCCCGGTCGGCTCGTGGTTCAACACCCATCACGGCCTGACGAACGCGGTGATTCTGCCCTACGTCATGACGTTCAACCGAACCGCCATCGAGGACAAGGCGGACGTCATCGCTCGCGTGCTCGACCTGCCCGTGCGCGGCTTCGATGGTTTCCTCGCCTGGGTGCTCGAGTTGCGCCGCGAACTCGGCATCCCGCATTCACTCGCCGAGCATCGGCGTGAGCGCCGACAAGGCCGCGATCATCGGCCGCGAAGCGGCGATCGATCCCTCCGCCGGCGGCAATCCCGATCCCGGTCGATGCCGCGCAGCTGGAGCACATCTTCCGCGCGGCCGTCGCAGGCCGCCTCGAGGCTGTGGACAGCGCGGCGTGAGCGGCGCACGGATTCTCATCATCGACGGCAACGTCGCCGAGATTCGCGCGCGGCCAGGTCGCAGCGCTGGGTTACGACTCGGGCAACGGCTATGCGCGGGTGCTGCACCGTATCGACGCCTGCGCTGCAAATCGACATCGTGTGCCGCCGCGGACGGCGCAACGCTCGCCGCCCGGCGTCGCGCTCGGGAGACTACGCCGGCGTCACCATGACCGGCTCGGCGCTCAACATCTACAACGGCGGGGCAGCGGTGACGCGCCAGATCGAACTCGTCAAGGCCGTCTTTGCCGCCGGCGTGCCGTTCTTCGGCAGCTGCTGGGGGCTGCAGGTGGCGGTCACCGCGGCGGGCGGCGAGGTGCGCGCCAATCCCCGAGGGCGCGAGTTCGGCTTCGCGCGGCGCATCTTTCTGAGCGACGCCGGCCGGGAACATCCCCTCTTTGCCGGCAAGCCGATCGCGTTCGAGGCGCCGACCATGCATCGCGATGAGATTTCCTCGCTGCCGGCTGGTGCGGCGACTCTCGCCGTCAATGACTTCGGCGTGCAGGCCGCGTCATTCAGCGTCGGCCGCGGCACCTTCTGGGGAGTGCAATACCATCCGGAATACGACTACGTCGACATTGCCGCGGCGGCCGAGCGCTATGGCGAGACCCTGGTCAAGGAAGGCATGTTCCGCGACGCTCCGGCGCTCGCCGCGTTCGCCGCGGACCTTCGCGCCCTGCAAGCCGCGCCCGCGGACACCACGCTGCTCTGGAAGCACGGTTTGGGTCCGGCCATGAGCAACGAAGCACTGCGGCTGCTCGAAATCCGCAATTGGCTCAACGTCCAGGTGTTGCCGCGCGCGTGAAGCGTTCGCGCGCGACGCGCTCGAGCGCGCCAAGCGATCAACCGAAATCGACCGCCGTGGTGTTTCCGCCGCAAATCAGCACGCCCACTCGTTCGCTTGGGCTCGGCACATAGCGCCCTGAGGTGAGCGCTGCCAAAGCCGCGGCGCCCCCCGGTTCGGCGACCACCCGCAGCGTTTGCCACAATCGCCGCTGGGCGTCGCGGATGGCATCGTCCGAGACCAACACTGTCTTCTCCACGTAGCGCCGGATGATGGGAAACACCAACTCACCGACTCGCCGCGGCGCGAGCGAGTCCGCTGCAATTCCGCCCGCTTCGGCGTCGACCGGCCGACCCGCCTCGAGCGCCCGCGTCAGGGTCGGCGCTTTCTCAGGTTCCACGCCGACGATCTTGATGCGGCCCTCGTACCACGACGACACTCCGGCGATCAAGCCGCCGCCGCCCACCGCAAGCAGCAGGGTGGTGAGATTCCCGGCCTGGCTTTCCAGTTCCAAGCCAACCGTGGCTTGCCCGAGCAGGGTCTCGATTTGATCGAACGCATGAATGGGCATCGCCCCCGACTCCGTGACCCACGCCTCGCTCGCGGCCAGAGCTTCCGCGTAGCGCTCTCCGCCCACCACCAGGTTCGCGCCGTAGTCGGTGATCTGCCGGATCTTCGCGGCCGAGGCAATGCTCGGCACGAATATCTTCGCCGGCACCTCGCGTTTCATGGCCGCAAAGGCCACGGCCGCACCATGATTGCCGCCCGAGGCGGCCACCACGCCCGCCTCCGGGAGCTTTCTCGTCAGCAAGTTCGTAAACGCGCCGCGCGCCTTGAACGAGCCGGCATGCTGCAACTGCTCGAGCTTCAGCGACAAGCGCGGAATGGAAATTCCGAAGTCACTTCCATCGACCTCGACCACCGGGGTGCGCCGTATGTGCGGCGCTATCACTGCGTAGTTCGCGCGGATTTGCTGGGACGAGATCATCGTTGCCACCTGGATAAAGCGGAAGGTATCACCCGGCCTCTTGCGGGTCAGGTCCGCGCGAGATCGTGGCCCGACATACGCATGCGCATCGTCTTGCCGTTGACCAGGTCGGAGAACCCCACCCACTCGGGGCTCATCGGTTCGTCCCGCAGATAGAAGCGTCCGTCGGCCGCGGCCTCGAGCGGCGTCGTCCCGTTGAACCACAACTTACCCTTGCGCAATGCGATGCGCGCGCTGCCGATCCACGGATCTTCGTTGCGGTAATGGCCGGTATAGCGATGCCACTCGGCGGGCACCTTGAAGTCGCGCGGACCGGCGTAGCCCGCGGCCACGAACCAATCATCGCCCCAGCCCGCATCGACGACCGCGCCCTTGCCGTCCTTGCCCGCGCGGCCGAACAAGAGTTCGTAGTGAGCATATTGCGGGTGCAGCACGGTGAACGCGTCTTGCGGTTCGAGCGAACGCTCCAGCGGCACCCGCGTGCCCTCATGCAGCAGAAACAGCCGGTCGCCCTCGGCGACAACATCCAGAACGCGCCCGCCCGCGCCCGTGTAGCGTCCCGCATACTCGGCCGCAGACTCGACCCGCAGGGCGGGGTTGCGCGGCGGGACCTCCGGCAAGGCGCTGCCTTCGCGGCACGCCCGCATCAACCGCAGCGCGTATTCGGCGACCGGCCGCGGCCGGTAGCCCTGCATGGCATTGATCGAGGCGAACACGCCGACCTGCGCATCCTGATCGACTTCCAGAGCGGAGGCGAAGGACACCATTCCGCCGGTGTGGCGCAGACGCGCATGGCCATCGAGCTGATCGACGGCGATGCCGTAGCCATAGGAAGCACCCGGCCCAAAGTCCTCCGCCACCATATGGGGTGTCGAGAATAATTCGAAGCCGGCGGTCGACACCACGCGCCCCGTCGGGCCCGCGCCGCGATTGATGAGCATGGTCAGGTACGCGCCCATGTCGCGCGCCGTCGACGCAATGCAGCCTGAGGCACCGGTCATGGCCATCGGCGGACTCTGCGCGAGGCGCCCGCGCCGCGGGTAGGGCCGGTCGTTATAGGCCGCCTGATAGCTCACGGCAAAGCGCTCGAATACATCGAGCGTGATCACGGGTTCGGTCGCCGTCATGCCGAGCGGCCGCAGCATCCGCACACGGAAGGACTCCGCCAGCGCACGGCCGTCCAGCGATTCGAGCAACAATCCGAGCGCTTCGTAGCCCATGTTGCAGTAATGGAAGAACGTTCCCGGCGCCGCTGTCGCACGGTGGCGAAACGCCGGATCCGTGGGAAACAGCTCGCCGTCGGGCAGCGCCGCGGAGTGGGTGAGCAGATCATGCGCTGTGAGCGGCCGTGTCGCCGGGTCGAAGCGCAGCCAAGGCAGGTACTCGCGAATCGGTCGATGCAGGTCAAGCTTGCCTTCATCGCGTAGCTGCAGCAGGCACAAAGCGAGGAACGATTTGGTGATCGAACCGATGTGAAACAGCTCGTCCGCATTGAGCGGAACACGCCGCGCCAGATCGCCGATTCCATACACCGAGATCCGCTGCACGCCGCCGGCATCGGCAAGCGCCAATGTCAGCCCCGGTGCATTCATATCCTGCAGATATTGTTCGACATAGCGGTCGAGCAGCGCGAACGCCGGGGCATAACGGCTTTGCGCGTCCGCCCGCGACTCACTCCAGAGCAGTGCGCCGGCGGAAGCGCTCGCGGCGATATTGATCCCCCAACCCAGCAGCTCGCGTCTGTTCACTCCTCGCTCCTTCTTTTACTTTTCATCCGGCCCAAGGCTGATTATCCTTGAATCACCCGCGGTCAACACCTCTTCCGTCCAACAATCCTATGGCTCAACGATTCGCCTCATTGCGGTTGCTGCTCGCGGCCGCCGCCGTGTTGTTGATGGGGGCATCCTCGACCCCGGAGTATTCCATCGAGGCGATCCGCTACGCCGATTCGCCCGGCGATTCGCTCGCGGAGCTCCTCATCGGCGCCCCCAAGGATGAAAAGATCGACACGGTGTTCGTGATTTGGCTGGTCCGCGGCGGCGGACACACCCTGCTGTTCGACAGCGGCTTTCACCGGCCACGCTGGTTCAAGGAATGGACCATCCAGCACTACGTGCGGCCCGATGAGGCGGTGCGCCTGGCCGGGGTCAAGCCCGAGGATGTCACTGATGTCGTGATCAGTCATGCCCACTGGGACCATATGGGAGGCATTGATCTCTTCCCCAAGGCCCGGGTTTGGATTCAAAAAGAGGAATTTCGCTACTACACCGGCGAGGCCTGGCAGCCGAACGGGGACCACGGCGGCATCGATCCCGACGACGTGCAGCAGTTGGTACGCCTGAACACCGAGGGGCGCCTGCATTGGGTGGACGGCGACAACGTCGAGATACTGCCCGGAATCCGCGCCTACACGGGTGGACGGCACACATTCGCCTCGCAGTACCTGGGCATCCAGGGCCATCCCTCTTTTGTGCTGGCATCGGACAATGTCTACCTCTACCGCAACCTCGCGGAACACAAGCCGAGTGCAACGTTCAGCGAGGCGGACTACCCGGCCAATCTCAAGAATCAAGAGCGCATGATTCAACTGGCCGGGTCCGTGGATCGGGTCATCCCCGGCCACGACGCGCTGCAATTCAAGAAATTCGCCACTCGAGGGCGAGTGGCCAAAATCAAGTAATCGCCATGGTGTCCGTCTAGTAGCGCAGGATATCCGGCGGGAAAAGCGTCATTGCACGCAGCTGGCGTAGGGAGGTCGGTGAGCCCACGCTCCAATGCGCCACCGCTATCCACTGGGACCCCTCGAGAACATACGCCACTGCCACGGAGGAAGGCGGGTCTCCGGCCTCCTCGTACGCCACCAGCGCGCTGGTTTTGCCGACGCCGCTCACCAAGAATCGCCGCGGCGGTATTTCTGGACCGGCGCCGCCTTCAGCACCCAAGAGTTTTTGAATCTCGGCCGGCAGGCCGGACAGACAGCGTACCTCGACCAATGACGAGGAGTCGTAGAGCGATCTCACGCTCGAAAGGCCGGTGGCGGCGTGATGAGAGCGGCCGCAGGCGCCAACCCCAAGCAGCAAAGCGGCTGCGATATAGATTCTCGGCGAAAAAGCACTGCTGTCCATGTTAGCGCCTCAGCATCCCGGCGAGCACCCTATTGTCAGGCTAACCGTCCACGAACCGTTCAGGGTTATCGTCGAACAATTTCTTGTGAGAGTCCATACAAAAATAATAGTTCCGATCCTTGAACTTCGATTTTGGCGCTGTCGCAATATCGACATCCATTTCGCATACGGCACACAACGGTCGCTGAGGGGTCGATACCCGTTTCTTCGCGTACGCCTGGTTCGATTCGGCGTCCATCCATCCCAGTCCCTGGTATTCCAAATTGTCCGCCGTGCGAAGCGCGACCTCACGCCCGTAGTACCGCTCCACCACTCGCAGTGCGAGATCGATGCCGGAAGAAAGGCCGCCTGAGCTCGCGAGGTTGCCGGATTCCACGAATCGGGCTCCGCGCTTGACCCAGATGTCGGGAAAGCTCATGGCCAGTTCTGCGTACGCAGTGTGGTGGGTGGTGGCCGCTTGGCCGGACAAGAGGCCGGTCTTCGCCA
Organism: uncultured Gammaproteobacteria bacterium; assembly: GCA_963811115.1. Lineage (GTDB taxonomy): Bacteria > Pseudomonadota > Gammaproteobacteria > Steroidobacterales > Steroidobacteraceae > Bog-1198. The sequence continues at coordinate 167,578 of CAWEQB010000007.1, read as the reverse complement.
AGATATAGGCCCCGGTGCACACCGACATGGTGACATCGCTCGCCCGTGCCGCGTTGCGCAGCCAGGCGATCACCGCCTCGCTCGGCTCGCTCTGCGCAGGAATGACAATGACCTTGGGCGGCGGCGCCGATGCAAGTGAATACTTCGGAATGATGGTCATGCCGCCGCTCGTCTGGATGGGCGCCGTCGTCTCCGCCACGGTGTAGGGCTGAAACGGATGCCGCACGGCGCCCGGGACATGCACGTTTTCAAATACTTCCCACGGCCCGGCGAAGTCGATGACGACCGCATCGTTCGACATCAAGAAGGCGACGGGAATGATGCCGTCGGCCGGAGGCCGCAGCGGATTGGGTGCAATTGGGGCGCCCGGTTTTGACTCCGATAACGCCGAACGCGGCAGTGATGCGACCAGGCCGAGAGCCGCTGACCATTGCAATACATCTCGTCGTAGCATCATAGCTCCCGGTCGCCGCATTCAGTGCGCTGATATTGTGTGCAGTCGCGCCCCGCTGGACCAGACCGCTTACTGCACGCGGCCGGTAGCTCACAGCATTCTTGAACCATGGGCATTTTCGTGGCGTACGATTGCCGCCATGGAGTCATCGCGAGCGACGGCAAGATCCAACAACCGCCTTTGGTTGGCGGCGCTTTGGCTTTGTGCCGCATTGATCGATGCCAGTGAAACGGTGTTCCCCATGCGCGCGCAGGGGATGCATCATGACTGGGTTCGGCTGTTCCTGACGATGGTCCTGACCTGGTTGCCGTGGGCCCTGGCGACCCCCCTGGTAATACATCTCGCGCGTCGCTATCCCGTATTTCAGGCACCTGCCGCAAGAACCCTCTCCATTCATGTCGGTGCCCTCGCCGCCATCGGTCTCGTGAGTGCCGCGTGGGAGGCGACGCTCACGTTCTTCCTGAATCCCTGGTCGCAAACCAAGCCCATGGATCCATTCATCACGCTCTGGCTGTCCAAGTTCTCCTACGGACTGCTCTCCTTCGTGATCGTGTATGGCTTGATCGCGGCCATCACCACTGTCGTGGATTCCAGGGAACGAATGGCCCGCCAGCACACCGAGACGGCGCAGCTCAACGAGCAACTCCTGGGTGCGCGGCTTGGCGCGTTGCGGCAGCAAATGGAACCGCATTTCATGTTCAATACGCTCAACGCCATTGCCGGACTGGTCAGGGACCACCGCAATGACGCTGCGGTCGGCATGATCGTGGGACTCAGCGACTTCCTGCGCCGCGCGGCGGACGACTCGAATCGGCCCCTGGTGGAATTGGCAGAGGAAGTGGAGTACTTGAAACGCTATCTGGAGATTCAGCAGGTCCGATTCGCCGAACGCCTTCAAGTACAACTCGAGTTTCCCCCGGACCTGCTGCGGGTGTCGGTGCCGAACCTGATTCTGCAGCCCCTGGTGGAAAACGCGATAAAACACGGGATTGCCAAGCGTGCCAGAGGCGGCACGATCCGCGTGGCTGCGGCCCGCCTCAACGACCGGCTCCGTCTCAGCGTTCACAACGACGGTCCGAATGTGCCGGCAAAATGGGACACCACGTGCGGCGGCATAGGGCTCTCCAATCTGCGCGCGCGTTTGGAAATCCTGTATGGCGGCGACTTCGAATTCGATTTGCGGAACGCGAGTACCGGCGGCGTGGAGGTGCTGGTTCTCTTGCCGTTCAAGGAGTCGTGATTGGCGCCTGCGGAATCTCCGACGGGGGCAATACGTGCTCTGGTGGTCGACGATGAACCGCTGGCGCGGCGCAATATCATGGTGTTGCTGCGTCACGATCCCGACATCGGGTCCATCGCCGAATGCGGCTCGGGGGCGGAGGCGATTGAAGAGATTCGCCGGACCCAGCCGGACTTGGTATTCCTCGATGTTCAGATGCCGGAATGCGATGGCTTCGATGTGCTCGAGATGCTGGGGAGCAATGTAGCGCCGACGGTGGTGTTTGTGACCGCGCACGATGAGTATGCGCTTCGAGCCTTTGACGCCGGCGCACTCGATTACCTTCTGAAGCCATTCGACGATGCTCGATTCCGACGGGCGCTCGGTCGCGCCAAGGACAAGCTCGCGCACTATGCAGAACGCGGCTCTTCGGCCGTGGAGCGTCTGGTCGTAAGAAGCGCCGGCCAAGTGCTGTTCCTCGCCGTGTCGGAGATTGACTGGATCGAAGCGGCGAACTACTACGCCTGCCTGCACGTCGGAAACCAGACCCACCTGTTGCGCCGCTCCTTGTCGGACCTGGAGCGCGATCTGGACCCCGGCAAGTTCTGCCGGATTCACCGCTCGATCATTGTCAGTCTCGATCGCGTTCGTGCCCTGGAACTCAAGGAGGATGGCGAATACGAAGTGGTTCTGAATTCCAAAGTCCGGTTGCGGCTCAGCCGACGGTTTCGCAAAGACCTTCAAGAGCGGCTCAGTTCGGGTTGAACTCCAAAGCAGTGTCGACACCCGGTAAATAAGGCAGAAAAGTAGCGCCATATGCTACTTCTCAGATCATCCTGAGCGACTTTCCCTGTATTGGTTGTGCCAGACGCGCCTTTGCGGAAATGTGCTCCCATGAGCCCACAATTCTTCGACCCGATTCCGCGCAGCCGCGAGAGGCTGGCCCGCCGCTGCGCGCGGATTCTCTGGCTCCTCACATTGCTGTTTGCGGTTCGCGTTGCCGGCCAGGCGATTCAGCGATGGTGTCCTGTGCCGTTCCTACCGCCGTTCCGCGGCTTCCAAGGCAGCGATCTTTCCTATCCGGTGCTGCTGACGGCGCAGCTGCTGATACTCGCCGTCATGCTTCGTTGGTCATGGCAGGTGCAGCGTGCCGCCTTGCCGCCCAGCGCGCGTGCCGCGACGGCGCTGCTCTGGTGCGGGAGTCTCTACATGGCGGCATCGCTCGCGCGCTTAGGCGTCGGCCTCACGTTTCCGGGCGCGCCGCCCTGGTTCAGCGCCTGGATTTCCGGCGTGTTTCATCTGGTGTTGGCGGGCTTCGTCCTGACGCTCGCCGCCTTTCATCGGCGCGCGTCGCGCGCGGGAGCTCGGTGATGTGGCGCAATGAGGTTCTGCCGTATCTTTGGTACCCCCTGTTGATGGCGGCCGCGGCAGCCACCTACGGGGCGATGCTCGCTGCCGGGATTCCACCCCTGCTGGCCGCATATGCTCCGGTCGTGGTGACTGCGCTCGTGATCATCGCGCTCGAGCTTAAGTTTCCGGAGCGGCCGGAATGGCGTCCTCGCCGTGCCGACGTCGAATCGGACATGGCATTCATGCTGTTCGTGCAGGTCGCCCTGCAGCGTGGCCTCGCAGCGCTCTGCATCCTCGCAATCTCGGCAAGAATGCACGCCGCGGCTCCGAGCCACTGGTGGCCCCAATCCTGGCCTCTTGCCGCGCAGATCATCCTCATGGTGTTGGCGGTCGACTTCCTGCGCTACTGGCTGCATCGCGCCTGCCATCACCTCTCGCCGCTCTGGCGTCTGCACGAAGTGCATCACTCTCCGGAACTGCTCTACACACTCAACGTCGGGCGCTTTCATCCCATCGAAAAGGCGCTGCACTTTGCCTGCGACACCGTCCCCTTCCTGCTGCTCGGCGTCGCGCCGCAGGTGATCGCGGGGTATTTTCTGCTGTACGCCACCAACGGATTCTTTCAGCACAGCAACCTGCGTCTGCGCTACGGATGGCTGAACTATCTGGTCGGCAGCGCCGAGACCCATCGTTGGCATCACGCTCGCGACCCGATAGTGGCGGCCTGCAACTTCGGCAACACCACCATTCTCTGGGACCTGCTGTTCGGAACCTGGCATTTGCCGAGCGCCCTCCCGGCGCCCGCGGCGGGAATCCCGGATCCGGTCTACCCCAAGAGCTTCTGGTCGCAGCTCTGCGCGCCGTTTCGAATTCGCAATTCTGCAGTCGAATCCTCCGCCAGGGCCCTTCTCAGTCACGCTCTCGTGGCGCTGCATCTGCGCTATGTTCGATTGCTGTCCGGAGTTCGCATCGCCCACATGTCGCGTGATCCCATGCGCGCACAACGTCGGGTGCTGACATCGATCCTCGAAGCCAACCGGCAATCGGATTTTGGACGCAAGTATCGCTTCTCCAGTATCCATACGTACGAGGAGTTCGCCCGCCAGGTGCCGGTCGGCGACTACGAAGCGCTGCGGCCATTCGTCGAATCGCAACTTGAAGGCGACCACGCACTGACCCGCGAAACGCCCGACCAATACGTGCGCACCAGCGGCACGACCGGACTGCCGAAGGACATTCCGTTGACCCGCTGCCATCTGCACGCCTTGCGCCGGATCAACCAGACCGCGCTCGCATTTCAGCACAGCCGTTGTGCCGACGCCTTCGCCGGCGGCATCTTGGCGTTTACCAGCCCCGCCCACGAGGGCGAGCTGTCGAACGGCAAGCCATTCGGCTCGGCCTCCGGCATCGTCGCCGGCAACACTCCCGCGATGGTGCGCGGCAAATTCGTGGCGCCGGGCGAGGTCATGACGATCACGGAGGCGCGGGTCAAGTACTTGCTGATACTGAGGCTTGCGCTCGCCCGGCGAGACATCACCTACATCGGCTCGGCCAACGCCACCACTCTGCTGACCTTCATCAAGCTCTACCGGGAGAACTACCCGCAGCTGCTGCAAGATCTGCGTCAAGGGACCTTCTTCTTGAGCCACTGCTTGGATGAAGAGGTGCTGGCCGCCGTCAAGAGTCGGCTCGCCGCCGACGCGGGGCGCGCCGCCGAATTGTCAAGCCTGCATGCGAGGCAGGGCGAGATTCGGATCGCCGATCTCTGGCCGGAGCTTCGCTTGGTCACGACCTGGACCTGCGGCAGCGCCAATCTCGCCGTCAGCGCATTGCGGCGCGAGCTACCGCAGCGCGCCCGCATTCTTGAGCTCGGCTATATATCGAGCGAGTTCCGCGGCACCATCACTCTCGGGGGGCGTGCCGGAACAGGCTTCCCGACTGTCGATTCGCACTTCTTCGAGTTCGTCGAGCGCGAAACCTGGGACCGCGGCGAGCCTCGGTTCCTGACCTTGGGCGGGATCCGCAAGGGACTCGACTACTACGTCTTCGTCACGACCCCGTCGGGCCTGTATCGCTATTTCATCAACGATTTGGTCAGGGTGCGGGGCTTCCTGCACAAGACGCCGCTGCTGCAATTCGTCCAGAAAGGCAAGGGCGTGACCAATATTACCGGCGAGAAGCTCTACGAATCGCAGGTACTGACCGCCGTCGGCGCCGTGACGGCAAAGCTCGATCGCAGCACCCGATTCGTCATGATGATTGCCGACGAAGAGGCGCGGAACTACCGTCTGTACGTCGAGCTGGATTCCGGTGCCGCCCTCTCGGAGCAGTGCTTTGCCGAGTCGGTCGACAAAAAGCTGCAGGAACTGAACGTTGAGTATTCGGCGAAGCGCGGCAGCGATCGTTTGGGCGCGCCGAGCGTCGCGTGGCTCAAGCGCGAGACGGCCGATGCATACAAGCAATTCGCCGTGCGGCAGGGTCAGCGCGAAGGACAATTCAAGATGGTGGCGATTGCCTATCGCAAGGGCTTCGCTTTCGATTTGGACGCTTGCGTGGAAGGACGTTGATCCATGATTGTCGCATCCCTCGAATCCGGCGCGCTCGTAATCCCCTTCAAGCTCGCCTTCAATCATGCCTCGGCCTCGCGCGCAGCGACCCAGACGCTGATGGTCGTGGCGCGAAGCGAGGACGGGGTCAATGGCTTCGGCGAAGGATGCCCGCGCGAGTACGTCACGGCGGAAACCCTCGCATCCACCACTCGCTTCATTTCGGCTCATCGCTCCGATTGGCTGGCCGGGTTGCACGATGTTCACGACCTCGTCGAGTGGAATAACCGCCATCGCGTTGAAATCGACGCACGCCCTGCCGCGTGGACGGCAGTCGAACTCGCCCTTCTCGATCTCTGCGGCCGGGTCGAGGGCCGGCCGGCGGAGGCGCTGCTGGGTCTAGCGCCCGTGGCCGGCAGCTTTCGCTATACAGCCGTGCTGGGAGACATGTCGCTGGGTCATTTCGAGGCGCAGCTGGCTCAGTATCTGCGGATGGCGTTCTGCGAGTTCAAAATCAAGCTCACCGGAGATCGGGCACGCGATCGCGCGCGGGTACAAGCACTGATGCGTGCCGGCGTCGCGCCTGACGCCGTACGGGCGGATGCCAACAATCTATGGCATGACGCCGATACCGCCATCGGCGATTTGGCCGCCCTCGACTATCCTTTCTTTGCCGTGGAAGAGCCTCTGCAAGCCGGCGATTTCAGCGGCATGCGCCGATTGGCCCGGGCTCTTGATACCAAGATCATTCTCGACGAAAGCATGCTGCGGGTCGATCAACTGCATCATCTGGATGGATCCGAAGTGCATTGGATCGCCAATGTTCGGGTGTCCAAGATGGGCGGCCTGCTGCGGTCTCTCGGGTTCATCGAGGCGGCGCGCGGGCGCGGCTTGAGCATCATCGTCGGAGCGCACGTCGGCGAGACCAGCTTGCTGACTCGCGCTGCGATGACGGTCGCAATGCAGGCATCCGATATTCTGTTGGGGCAGGAAGGCGCGTTTGGCACTCATCTGCTCTCGAGCGACATCGTCGATCGTCCCGTCATGTTTGGCCGGGGCGGCGTACTCCACGCCGGGTCGTCGGGATTCGGCTCGCTTCCCGGATTGGGATTATCGGTGGTTCAACCGCTGCCCTTCTTCGATTCGCTTGGGCCGGCATTGACGTGACCGCCCATCGAAAGCTTTGGTTTGGGTTGGCGGCCCTCGTTTCGCTGTCGGCCATGAGTGGCTGCCAGCTCATCGTCTCGCGCTCGATCCTGCCCAAAGAGAATGTTCGTAAAGCCGACTATGCGGTGCGAATAGAGCGCAGCGTGGCACTGACCGCCTCGGACGGGGTCTTGCTCGTGGCCGACCTCTACAAGCCCGACACCCAGGAGCCGGCGCCGACGATCTTGCTGCGCGTTCCTTTTACCAAGAATTTCAAGAATTCACTCGGGGCGGATGCGGTGGGACGGTTTTGGGCCAGCCACGGCTACATTGTGATGATTCAGGGGACGCGCGGCCGGTTCAAGTCGGGCGGTGTGAATTACCCGCTCATTCACGAGCGCCAGGATGGCATTGACACGCTGCGCTGGCTGGCGGAGCAGCCATGGTTCGACGGGCGACTGGGTATGTGGGGCGGATCCGCGTTCGGATATACCCAGTGGGTGCTGGCCGATCGCAGCGACCCGGGGCCCACGGCTCTGATGATCCAGATTGCGAGCACGGATTTTCACGAAATGTTTCATCCCGGGGGCGCATTTTCCCTGGAATCGGCCTTGTTCTGGGCCGCGCGCAGCCGTGGAACGCGAGATCGCAATCCTTCCATCGCCGAGCTGGAACGTGGGTTCCAAGGATTTCCGCTCATTGAAGCCGATGAACGCGGCCCGGGCGAAACGCAGTACTTCAAAGACTGGGCAACGCACACGCAAGCCGACGATTATTGGCACGCCATCGACGGTGAGAATCGGGCACGTGACTTGAAAGCACCGGTATTGCTGATGGGCGGGTGGTGTGACCCCTTCTTGCCCACGCAACTGCGGGATTACGCAACCATCAAACACCAAGCGGACCCGAAGGTGGCCGCCGAAAGCCGGCTCATCATCGGTCCCTGGTCGCACGCGGAGCCGGTGAAATTCCCCGACGGCTCAACCGCAGGCAGCTATCGCCGCGCGAGCCTCACCCCGAGTCTGCCGTGGTTTGATCACACGCTGCTGCATCGTCCCATCGACGGCTCGCTCGCCTCGCCGGTGCGGATCTACGTCATGGGTGAAAACGTCTGGCGCGACGAACCCGCGTGGCCTCTCGAGCGAGCGCGCTACACGACGTACTATTTGCGCAGCGGCGGACACGCCAATTCTGTTCGCGGCGACGGCAGTCTGACGCTCGAGGGTCCAGGCCCCGATGAAGCCGCCGATTCTTTCACCTATGATCCGCGCGAGCCCGTCCCCACTCGCGGTGGCGCCATGCTGGGTCTGCGGGCGGGAATCTACCTGCAGCATGAGGTCGAACAACGCCACGATGTGCTCATCTACTCCACCGAGCCGCTGGCGCAGGACACCGAAATCACCGGGCCCATCACCATGGTCCTGCAGGTGACCACCAGTGCACCCAGTACCGACTTCACCGCCAAGCTCGTGGATGTCCACCCGGACGGGAAGGCCTACAACGTGTCGGACGGCATCCTTCGCCGCAGCTACCCCGCGCACATGACCGAAGCGAGCCCGCAGGAAATCACCATCGACCTCTGGCCCACGAGCATGTTGTTCCGCGGCGGTCACCGTATTCGGCTCGAGATCAGCAGCAGCAACTATCCCCGCTATGACCGCAATCCCAATACCGGCCGGGAGACGGCAACGGAAACCTCACCAGAACCCGCCGCACAACAATTGATTCACAACAGGGTCGCCGCCTCGCGGATCATTCTGCCGCTGATTCCGCGCTAGCGAGCCCGATGCTAGAACGGCAGCGGCCGAAGGTCCGGCTCAACCCAGGCTCTGCGGGCAGTCACCGAGAACAGCACCGATTTGGACCAGTGGGTAAGCAGCCAATCCGAACGGCCGTACTCGGAAACAAGCAATCCCATGAGCGCCTCGTGCAACGCCGTCTCGGGCCGCGCCGCAAGCCATGCGCGCGCCGCGCGCAACGAGCCCTGCGTGATGGTTTCGTGATAGCCGCTGCTGTCCGTGTTGGGCACACCGGTGGCCACATTGTACGCACGGATCAGCTTCGGCATGTCGCGCGCAGCATGGGCGTCTGAACGCCGCAGCAACCAAAAGGCGGCGGCGAAGTGGGCCGCATGAGTCCACTCGATCTTCGGCAGGGAACAATCGAGCAAGCCTCGGCCGATATGTTCGATCTCGGCATCAGATGTGAAATGCGCCATCGCTGAACTCCTTCGATGCGCAGTCCCGGCGAGCACGGCAAACACCCACCGATGGACGGCGGGATTTGTGAGAGTGATTCCGCGGAAATTTGGACCGTTGGGTCTTAGTTCCGGAGCGCGCGCACAACCCCCGCCGTGATGCGGCGTTGTTGTTGAAGCTTGCGTGTCGCGCCCCTGAACATCCGCCAAATCTAACGTTGGCGGCGCGAGCGGTCAAGCCGTGGAGGGCCGCGCCATCCCCCGCCTGTTGCGGCGGGGGATGATGTTAACTACTGCGCGTTGTCGATGGCCGCATCATCCATCTTCAAGCGGAAATACAGCGCTCGCTTCAAGGAATGAATGGCCCTGCGCGTATCGGTGATCGCGGCCGCTTTGTTGCCCCCAAAATCGTCGGGAGCCGCCTCCAATTCCCGCAAGCCATCCTGCAATAGCCGGATTGCCTCGACGAGACGCGGGTGCGCGGTGCGCTCAGATTGAATCGACAGCTGCGCAGCCGCTGAGGCCAGCATCGACTGCGCACAAAGACCCATCCCCAACAACACACCGGCTGCCATGGTCTTCTTCAACGAATGCATCGAAATTCTCCTTGTATGAACCGCAAAAATTGATGCCTTGCCCCCGTGTAACGCACGGCAACATCGTCCGACTGACGAGCGACCAATGAATGAACATAACTTCATGTATTGATCGCGCCGGCCTGCGCGGGCGCGGAAAACCACGGCATTCGGTACACTGCAGGCACTATCACCGTGTAGGGTATTGCCGTGTTTCCCTGGCTACGCTTGATTCGTGTCGGGTTCGGGCTTTTGGGAGCCCCGAGGGTCGACCTTCTTGCCACCACCCGGATAACGTTGCGGGTGTGGCCAAACGACTTGGACCTCAACTTCCACGTCAACAATGGCCGATATCTTGCGCTCGCCGACATCGGCCGAATGCATTGGTTTGTATCGACGGGAGTTCTCGCGATTGCGAGACAGCAGAAGATGATCCCCGTGGTCGGTGACGCCATCGCCAAGTTTCGCCGCGATCTCAAGGTGTTCCAGTCATTCGAGATTTACACGCGCTTGATGGGTTGGAATCACAAGTGGGGCTTCCTCGAACATCGCTTCGTGCGCGACCATCGGGTGATTGGCGTGGTTGCGATTCGCGGCATTTTCAACGGGCCCAAAGGGCCTCTCGATCCGGGAACTCTGCTGACGGGTCTCGCGCACGCAAGCCCGTCGCCGACGCTGCCCGAGTGGGCCAACTGTTTTCAGCAAGGCAGCGAGCTCTTGAGCGAGGCGTTGCGTGAGGAAGAGCGCACGCAGGGTTTGCGGGCACGGAACGGGTGACGGCCTATGACGAAGGTGGATTCGGCGCACGCGCACGGCGGCGCAAGGTCATTCCTCTGCGTTGCAAGGTCATCCCCGCTGTGTGATATTAAAAATTACAAGAATGAGAACGCACTCGGGATGAATTGATGCATATGACCCATCGATTGGCAGAGCGTCGCCGCGTGCTAGCACGCCTGGGATCTACACCCAGCCGTTCAACGTCGAGAACTACAACAACTACGGCCGCAGCTACTTCGTCGAAGCGAGTTATAAGTTCGGCCACTGAGCGGGCCGCAGCTACAAAAGGGATCCTTGGGGTCCCTTTTTTTGCGCGGTATCGTCAGTTCACTCGATGGTGCCGCGGGTGGGGCGGCGCAGCGAGAATTTCGTCTCCGGGGTGGATACGAAATAGTCGCTGTAGCCGGCGCGCGCAATGGGCCGCATTGCTGCCGTGTCCAGCAAGCCGTCCTTGATGTAACGCTCGTCAATATGAACGCCGATCACCTGGCCGAACACGACGTGTTGTTCGGTCATCCCGCCGTCGAGGCCGGCAAGCCTGACCGTTTGCAGCCATTTGCATTCCATGGCGCAGGGCGAGGCTTGGACCCTCGGTGGTTTCACCAGAATCGAGCGGGCCGGCGCGAGGCCCGCCTCCTTCATTTCGTCGACGCCGCGCGGGAACGGTCCCGACGTCGTGTTCATTTGTTGGCGCAGGTCCCAGGTCGCGAGGTTGCAGACGAATTCGCGGGACTCTTCGATGAACGTGAGCGAATCTTTCCTTCCTTCCGAGGAAAACATGACGATCGGAGGAACGCTGGAGACGCCGTTGAAAAACGAGTAGGGCGCAAGGTTGACCTCTCCCTTGGCGCTCATCGATGAGATCCAGCCGATCGGACGCGGCGCCACAATCGCCTTGAATGGATCATGGGACAGGCCGTGGTTTCTCTTGTGTGGCTCGTAGAACATGAGTCTAGCGTCTTAGGAAGGCTGCTTCGGCGGCTTGAAGTACCCGGCAGAGGCGCCGCGCCCATTTGTCCTGACCTGCCTCTTCGGTGATCAAGTCCTGACGAATTTCAATTTCGACGTGCGGCAAGCCCCGCCGCTCGCCGTGGCGTGGGATGGTGTAGTCGGTTTCGTCGCTGACGAAATAGGGTTGGTTGTCGCCGACAACCACACCGGGCTCGCCACGGAGCGCGTCGAGCACCAACCCGGCGAAGCGCCGGTCGCGATTGTAGAGCACCGCCGCATGCATCTCGCGGCGGACGCCTTTGAAAATGTCCGTCATGCTGTGCTGAGCGACCAGGATGGTGGTGCGCCCGGCCGCCTGTCTTTCATCGAGCAGCGCACTGACGTGGTCATGGTAGGGTTCGAAAATCTCGGCGCGGCGGGCTGCAATCTCAGCGGCGCTCAAGCCGAAGTTGCCGGGGATCTTGACCGATTCGCCCACCACCGGGATTGAGGTCGCCACTTTGGGATCACGGTTGCAGTCGATGACCAGCCGCGAATAGTTTTGGGCCACAAGAGGCGCCTCCAGTGTCACAGCCATGCGCCGCGCGACCGCCAAGGCGCCAATATCCCACGCGATATGTCGCTGCAGCTCGGCGGGCGGCAGTCCCAGATCTCCCAGCCGCCGTGGGATGCGCCGGCTGGCATGGTCAACCACGATGACGAAATTGGAACGCCCTTGCCGTCCAAGCTCGATGAACGGAGGCGGCTCATCGGCGCCGAGCAGCGCATGGCTGCCGCGCGCAGCTGGGGCATGGTCAATGGATTTCTGCATCGCGACGACCAATCTCATGCCTCATCCACCAACATTATCATGGAGGACTCGACCGCGCAGCGCGACGCTACCCATCTACTCCCGCACTATTCGCCGCGCGACTGTCGTTGGTTGCGTTTCTTTGGTTCATCCAGACGGCAAAATCCGGCGCCCTCATGGGCCGGCTGAAATAATATCCCTGTGCCTCGGAGCAGCCATTCTCTTTCAGGAATACCAGTTGGTCGAGCGCCTCGACCCCTTCCGCAACGACTCGCATCTGCAGACTCTTGCCCATATTGATGACGGCACTCACGACGCAGGCATCGCTGCCATCCATGGTCAGATCGCGCACGAACGACCGATCGACTTTCAGCGTGTCGATGGGGAAGCGTCTCACATAGCTCAGGCTCGAATAGCCCGTTCCAAAATCATCCAGCGCCAGTTGAACTCCGAGCTCCTTGATGGCTCCGAGGACGACGGCGGTGGACTTGGAGTCCTGCATGAGGAAGGTTTCTGTGAGCTCCAACTCGAGACACCGCGGATCATAGCCGGTTTGCGCCAAAATACCGGCGACACCGGCCACATAGTCTTTCGAGCGCAGTTCCACCGCCGAAATATTCACGGCGAGCCGTAGTCTCGGAAGGCCTGCGTCATGCCATGCCTTGGCCTGCCGGCATGCCTCGCGCAGCACCCATTGGCCAATCGGGACGATCAACCCCGACTCTTCGGCAATCGAAATGAACTGGTCGGGAAGCACAAGTCCCAGGGTGGGATGTCGCCACCGTACCAGCGCCTCGACGCCGTCGATTGCGCCGGTACTCAAGTTCACAATGGGCTGATAGTACAACTCCAGTTCCTGTCGAGGGACTGCGTGTCGCAAAGCGTTTTCCAGCGCTTGTTGCTCGCCCGCGGTCGAGTTCAGCTCTGCTCGATAGAATTGAAAGTCATTGCGCCCATGTTTCTTCGCCTCATACATGGCGGAATCCGCATTTTTCATCAATGTCTCGACTGCGGTGCCGTCGCCGGGGTAGACCACGATACCGATGCTGGCGGTGACATGCAGCTCGTGATCGTCCAGCAGGTAAACCTTGCGGAAAGCTTGGAGTAACTTTTCCGCGCAATGGGCGGCGTCTTGTTCGTGCGCCACTTCCGATAACAGAATTACGAACTCGTCGCCGCCGAGGCGGCTCACCGTATCGGTGGTACGCACGCACTCGCGCAAACGCTCCGCGACCGATTGCAGCAGACGGTCGCCAACCAAGTGACCGAACGAGTCGTTGATCAGCTTGAAGCGGTCGAGATCGAGGTAGAGTAGCGCCAGCGCGCCATGGTGCCGCTGCGCCGCCCCGATCGCCTGGCTGAGGCGGTCGTTCAACAGGTTCCTATTGGGCAGATCCGTCAGAGTGTCGTGTTGGGCCATGTACGCCAATTTGAGCGTCAATACCCGTGCCGTGCTCACGTCATGGAACACCATGACGGCGCCCGTGATGCGGCCGCGGCGGTCATGAATGGGCGCGGACGAGTCTTCGATGGCCGACTCCTCGCCATCCCGCCGTATCAAGATACAGGTTGGCGGCAGCCCCACAGTGGCATTCTCTTCTGTGGCCTTCGACATGGGATTGGGAATCGTCGTGCGCGTCTCGGCATCGATGATGGTGAATACCTCCTCCAGCGGGCGGCCCAAGGCCTCCTGCAACGGCCATCCGGTCAAGCGCTCAGCGACGGAGTTCATATAAGAAACGCGACCGTCGATGTTCGTACTGATGACGGCATCACCGATGGAATTGAGCGTGACCTGCGCCCTCTCCTTTTCGTCAAACAAGGCTTCCGTAATCGTCGCGCGCTCGATCACCCCCGCCAAAGTCTTCGGCAGCAGGTAATTGTTGAGATGCTCTTTCAGAAGATAATCCTGAGCGCCGCGCTGGATCGCCTCCTTTGCCACCATTTCATCTTGCGTTGAACAAAGGACAATGATTGGAACCTGGGGTGCGGCCGCGAACAAGCGATCGACGATCTCCAAGCCGACAAGGTCAGGCAGCGTCAAATCCACCAAGATCGCCGAGATCACATTCGGACCTTCCCATGGGCAGGCTCGTCGGTCAACCGCTCGAGACCCAGGGCGCACGACTGTACCCACTCAACTCGGAAATCCCGCCCGGAACTGGTGGCAAGTGCGTCGCGGACAACCTGGGCACCGTGCCCGTCTCCCTGAATCAGCAGGATATTGTTGGTCTCGTCGAATGCACTCGAAATCATCTTTTCGGTCCGCGCGACCAAACTAAGGTCAGCATGTTCGTTTCCTCCTTGAAAGATCCGCAATTCGCCAGCACGCTTCGCACCGGCTGCCGATGAGATCCTTGTCTCCTTCCGGATCTATCATTCACGATTGGTCATGTCTTCGATGGCAGGAAGCAATCGGTCATATTCCGCTTTGACGACGGCATAACACTCGCAGCTCCGCATTTCCAATCCGGTGCGGTCGAGTACGGTGATGTGTCCACGAGAATACTTGATCAAACCGCTCTGCTGTAATTTAAGTGCGGCTTCCGTTACGCCTTCGCGTCGCACGCCCAGCATGTTGGCAATGAGTTCTTGAGTCATCAGCAACTCGTTGTCTTGGAGACGATCCAAGCTCAGCAATAGCCACCGGCACAGCTGCTGGTCCAGGGTGTGGTGGCGGTTGCATACTGCGGTTTGAGCCATTTGCGTAATGAGCGCCTGTGTGTAGCGCAGCAGCAGATGCAGAACCACCCCCACCCGGTTGAATTCTTCTTTCATGGTCTGCGCCTCCATGCGAAATCCCACGCCGGCGCTTTGCACAACGGCCCGGCTCGGAGTCGATTCACCCCCCATGAAGAGAGAAATGCCGACGATGCCCTCGTTCCCCACCACGGCAATCTCGGCGGACGCACCATTTTCCAAGACGTAGAGCAGTGACACGATGGCGGTCGCGGGGAAGTAAACGTGGCTCAACGCCACGCGGGGCTCGTAGAGTACAGCTCCAAGAGGCATATTGACCTGCTCGAGGAGCGGGAGCCAGCGCTGCAGTTCGGGCGGCGGTAATGCCGCAATCAAGTGATTCCTATGCATTCACTGCACCGTCATTTGCCCTCGATCACCGAACTCACGATCTCTGTGTAAATTCTTGCTGGAAACGGCAACGCAATGCAGGGCGGCCCGAAGGCGCTGGTGGCGATCGACCGGGTCGATGCCGCCCTGCTTGCCGCGTTGTACGAGATCACCGGGATGCGATTGCCACGCATGGCTCGGACTCTTCGCCTTTAGATATCCTACGTCGCTATTGCGGGTTGGGCGTCGACTGCACCGAAATCGCGAGCGCCTCGGTATAGACCACCTCGACCTTGTCGCCCTTGTTCACAGCTTTGAGCTGAGCTGGGTCGAGCACCTCACGTCGTACTCGTTGCCCAGTGGGCCGCGCAAGTGACGAATTGCTTCTTGGAGTTGACCGCCGTGACCGTTGCAATGGCGGTCACTTTGCGACCGACGGCCCCGCCCGGCTTCGCACCCTTGGGCGTGCGGACCATCGCCTCTTCCACGTTCACCGGCGAAGCATCGGCAGTGCCGGCGGTGCCTTGCTTCTTGAGCTGCAAGGAAATCGCCTCGGTGTATTCGGCGGTCACCTTGTCTCCGACCCTGACCTGATCAAGATTCCTGGCTTGATCGCTCACATTGACCGTGTGCATTTTGCCCTGCGAATCCATCAGCAATAGGTCACGGCTGCCCATGTCGATCGAGAGCACCGTGGCCGTCATCTTGACGGTTCCGCTCGCCCGACCTTCCCCGGGGCCGATGTCACGTCGACCGTGGGGGTCTGCGCGCGCGCGGCAAGCGGCGTGGTGCTGATCATAATCGCCGAGATTGCCAACGCAATCGTGGATGTGCCGACTTTCATTGTTGAATTTCTCCAGTTGTTTAAAATGGGATCATGCCGAGTCGGCGGGTCCCTTCGCTTGGCCTGCCCCGGCATCCGGGGCCGCTTGTCACTCTGGCTCCTGCGGCCTGCCCGTGCTATTGGACCTTCGTCCCACGGCATGATCCGGCTGCGTGCGGCCGTCTCCACATCATGCGGCGATTCGGGGTAGGTCGGCCCGCCACCGGGTCGCTATGCTCGCCTACATTGAACGAGGCTCTGCAGGACGGGACAGGATATCCTTCACCGGATGATGGGACCGAAGTTGGGCTTCCAAGTCAATGGCACTCACTTCATTCGAGTTAGGCAGGCTCAAGCTCCTTGCTCACGTTCGGGAGGAGCTCGACCGCGCCGGTATTGAAGCTCAATCATCGAATGTAAGTCGGGGGCCTCCAGACTCGCCCGGCGTCGCCAGACTTACGATTGTCGTGAATGCAACTCCGGCCACTCTGGATTTCACCTCGACCGAGATCGAGGAATGTGAGTCGATCGTAGCGGGCGATCCCTGGCACAAGATCGCCGCGTTTATCGGTCGACTGGCACGCTGATATCGACCCCATTGAAAAGGGCGGGCGTTTGGCGCCACGACGGGGTTCATTCTGGGCGACGGTGAACTGAACGCCATTGACCTTGGTACGGGCAAAGGCGGGACGCTATTCGGGTATTGTTGGCACCGGCGCATCGGGCTGGGATGCCCAGGCGGAGCGCAGCATGGCAATGGCCGCATACGCGATGACCACCGTGACGACCCAGCGCATCAGCAAGAGGTGATCGCCGAGCTTTCTAATAAGCGGAAAAGCGGCGATTGTGCCGACGATTCCGCCGAGCGTGAGCCCGACCGCAACGGCCGGCGCAAACCGGCCGGAGCGCAGGAAACCGAGACTAGCTACCGGGATCAGCACGCCGTCGCTCGCGATCATGATCGGGTAGGCGGCGATGGGATGCATTCCGAGGAATGCGAGCAGCGCCATTGATGGCGCATAGTTGCCGATGCCGACGCACATGAGCGCGCCGAGGACGAAATTTGCCACGACCGCCAAGACGAACCGCCAGCCCGCAAGCCCCATCGCCGAACCGGTCGGCGGGATGATGCCGAGGTTGGTCATCATGAAGAACCCGGCGGCGAGTAGCAGGGCCGCGCCCATGAAGACCTGAATCACGCGGCGGCGCATTCGGCTAACGATGCCGGCACCGATCCAGGCTCCCGCCCCGGCACTGATGACCATCGCCATCAGGAGCGTGGGCTCGACCTGGACCGTCGTGACGAAGAGCGCCGAGCTGAAAATGATCCCCACTGCATTGCCGACGTTTAGAGTCCCCGGGATCAGCTCGTCCGGCGGGTGTCCGCGCAGTTTGAACAACGCCGTGATCTGCGCGTAGTTTCCGATGCCGAGCGTGTCGAGGAAGCTCGTCACGCCACCAATCACGACGTCGCCACCGGACGGGCGGACCGGCCAGCGGTGCCTGCGCGTCGCAAGTACCCAGGCGACCACGACGGCAAGCTCGACCGTCGCGAGGCAGACGTAGACAATAACCAGCGCCGCTGACATACCCCCTCCCCGGCCGATATACACCTTGCCGAAACAGCGTTCATACAACCAACTGGATAACTGGTCACTCCTCCCAGAAGCTGTTCACAGTTCTAACAGGTTCATTTCTGAATTGTGCGGCGTACCAATTTACCGGGACGCTCGTGCAACGTCTCGCCTGCTTTGAGCATTTGAATGAACTTTAACAATCGCCTCTCGCGGGTCTCAGGTTTTTTTGCGTTGTGCAGTCGATAGAGAATGGAATAGCGGTTCTTGCTATCGAGCGATTCGAAGAACTTCCTCGCAATCGGAGAAGCCCCCAATGCCGCCTTTAAATCATCGGGTACGATGATTGTACGCTGGGGTGCGTACGCGGCGGACCAGCGTCCGTCGCTCTTTGCGGCTTCCATTTGCTCGAGGCCTGCCGCCGTGAGCTTACCTTGTGCTCTCAAGCGCTCGACCGCGGCGCAGTTGACCTGAGACCACTTGCTTCGAGGACCGCGGGGAGTGAATCGCTGGCACCACCATCCATCTGCGCTGGACTTGGTTTGGCCGTCGATCCAGCCGAAACAAAGAGCGGTCTCGAGTGCTTGTGCATGGGTAATCGAGGGCCGTTTGTTCTCCTTCTTGGCGAACTCCAACCACAGGCCTTGTGACCCCGCATGGTGCTTTTCGAGCCAACTGCGCCAGGCTGCCGCGGTCGCAAACCGCTTCTTCACAAGCACTTTAGTATCGGTCATGGGTTGCCGGATGGCATCAATGTTTCTGCAGATTCTGCGTTGTTCGGTCGGTCGATGTCACCGGTCGTCTCTTTGCGTCACGGGCCCGGAGTTCGGCCCCAACCGCAGTGTTATGGTACCACTTGACACCGTCATCAATGCGTTGCAAAGAAGCATTCGAAGCAGGGCACATACATGGAGTGGAGCAACGGACTATGAAGCGCGCTGCTATTGCCGGGTTATCTTTGTTGATCGCTGTTTCGCAGGTTGTCTTGGCCCAGGAGGGGAAAGGTGCAATGTCAATTCACGCTCGCGGGACCTTTACGGTGGCCATTCTGCCGCTGTCCCCTGCGCCAGCAGATGGCCTGACTCGTTACTCCATCAACAAAGAGATGCACGGTGATCTAGAGGCGACAACGTAGGGGGAAATGTTCTCTGGCGGGGACCCGAAGCAGGGAGTCGCCGGCTACGTAGCTATCGGGGTCGTAACCGGTACGATGCAAGGAAAGCATGGCAGCTTTGCACTTCAACAACTGGCCACTATGGATGCAAGTGGGTAAAAAATGACGATCGTCGTCGTTCCTGGTTCCGGGACCGGCGAACTCAAGGGCATTACGGGAACGTTGGTTATTAATATTGCCAACGGCCGCCACTCGTATGATCTTGGGTATTCGATACCGAATACCAAATGAGGCACACGTGATAGGTATCGCCTGCTCTAAAGCGGCCAGGCGCATCGGGCAGCTACGGGTCGACACCGGCGGTAATAGGCTGATCAGTCAGCCGGCCCAAGACCTGCCGCTTGGTCTGGCATTCTCCTAGCCTGGAAGCTGCTCAGGAGTGGCGATCTCTGTGAAGCAAGTCCAGCCCCAGGGCGGCTCTAGATCGTAGAGTGCTGGGCCGGTAGGTAGCACGAGCGATAGCCACCAATGACCTTTCGCGAACTCATCGATAGACGCTGGAAGCGGATAAAAATCGTAGTAGTGCCGTTGTTGCTGGCCGCGCTGATTCTGATTGGTAACGACCCGCCATGGACCACGGCCAACATTATCGGGGTTGCAGTATTTCTCGTTGTCCTGATTGTCATCACTGCCTGCGTCGGCACGGTCCGCTGCCCTCTATGCCAAAGATTCATCGGTCCCGTCACAGCATTGCGGTTCCTGAAAACGCCACCGCTGGAGCGTTGTGGTCACTGCGGTCTGCGCATGGACGGGCAGCAACCGGGCCAATGAGTCATTCGACCGCCAGAAATGCGCGCCTGTACTGTCATTCGCGGCTGCGGTAAGCCAAGGCGCCGGTGCTCGGGGGCACTTCCTGGGGCCCCGAATTTGTATCCGCCTGCGCTTGCGATAACGACTACGATTCAACTGCTCGTCGCAATACGGCCATCATGGCTCGAAGCAGTTCGTCGTGCCTCCGTTGATATCAGTTGTCGTGCCGCGAGTCGCTGGGAACTGCGGCGCGCACACCACGTCGGTTCCACCGCCATTTCCGGTCACCGTGGCTCCCGCGAAAGTCACCATGGAGAGATCGTGTATAAGGACGCCGGCTCCCGCGTTGCCGTTGATGGTTGCTGCCGTGAACCTCGCCGTCGAGCCCTCGCGGACGTGTGCGCCGACGCTGCCATTGCCCGAGATCGAGCCGGTCAACTCCAGCGTCGATTGAAACTGCACCACCACTCCTTGATCAGAATTATTCACTATGGTTGCCGTGACGTAGGCAAACGCTTGCCGGCCGATATTGATGCCTTGACCGTTACCGCTTGAAGTGAACGGCCCGCCGCGAACCGCGCTAGCGCTGCGAATCAGAAGTCCGGAACCGCTGTTGTTCTGCAGCGTGTCGCCGTTGAGTGTCGCTTGAGATTGCGAAAACACCGCGAATCCACCGCCGGCGGCGCCTTGAATGATGTTGCCACTGAGACGGCACGTGGAAAAATCGTTGCAACTAACGCCGTTGGCACCAACCGCCGACGCGGTTGCTTTGACTCGGAAGCCGTTGAGGGCCACGTCCCGAGAGTCTGATATGGATATCACGTCGAGGGTGCCTCCGGAAGCGTCGGAAACTGAGGCACCGTTGACCGCTGTTAGCGTCAGTCGATCGATGCTCTGAATCACTACATTCTCGTGGCAGGCACCGGCCACATTGATGGTGGTCGGCCCATGGGGCTCGGGGCTTTGGAGCAATTTGAGCGCGGCGCCGATGCTGTTAAGGCCACCCTTTCCTCCGCAATTAACCCAAAGGGTGCTTGCCTGCGCCGCCGATTCCGTGAATAGCAGCAAGGCCGCCGCAACTAGGCATTTCTTGATGTCGGTGATTGACATGATCTCTCCCTGATAGTTGTGAAAGAGGATGCTGATGTTCTCTCTAAATCTCGTGAGACTTCGCGGATGGACGCCGTGCAATTTTCGTCGAAATTCGCAAGCTTAGTTGTCCGCCGCCCTCACGGATAATCGAGACGAGTTCGTATAGGAAAGTGATACCGGGAGTTCACTTAAGTGATACGGGGTGCGTGGGCGGCACGAGCAACGATGGAAGCCCAATCGGCGTCCGAACACCCATTTTAATCACGCGAGCGCGAGCCGAAGACCCAGGGGCCATTTCCCAAAGAAGTTGCGACAACGCATGCGGAGGCGGCCAACACCAGGTTCACGACGAGTTCCGACCATTGATTCTGGGGCGGCGTCGCCCATTGGGGCCGGGGCTGCGCGAAAAAACTCGGTAACCAGACCAAAAGGCCAAACAAGCTCATCATGATCGCTTCGAGAGTGGCCGCAAGTCGGGGAAGTAGGCCGACGATGATGCCAATTCCAGCAGCAATGTGGCCAAGTCCCGTGAAGTAAGCTAATCCCAACCGATTGGGTAGCCAGGTAGGGACCATGCTGGCGGTATAGTCGGCGTAGATAAAATGCGATGACCCGTAGAAGACACAAGTGACGCCAAACAGAACCTGCGCCACGCGCACGGCACGCTCGCTGGCGATTGGTATCTCCAATCCTCGCGACTGCCGTCGCAACATGGCATAAAGAATCCATGCGCCGGCAAGCGACGTTATTGCTTCGCAAAACCCATACCACGCGCCAATGCTTAGCGGTTTGGAAAAGATCGCGGGTATGCCAAGCACGGCCCAGATCGCTTGGTACGCACTGATCGTCATCGCGCCCGGCAATGCTGTGCGCGAAAAGCAAAGACCGGCGCTGGCGGCCAAGAGAAGTAGCGCGGACAAATAGACCCATGTTTCCCGCCACGGAATCCAACGGGGTAGCCCTGACGGCCCGAACTCGCCGTAAAAGAGGCTCAAAATCGCGAGGCTCGCTGCCGCGATGGCAAAAAGGCCACGATTGAGTCCAATGCGCATGGGCGGTTTGAAAATCAGTATTTGGAGGATGACCTATATGATGCGATGAGTGACCGAGTCGTCAAATATTTCAGACGCTACGGCCCCAAGCCGCATGCAAGGAATCCTAAGTTGCGGCACTGGCTGACGATATGCTCGCAGAAATACCAGAGGCATTGCGAACGGCCCGGAGCGCACAGCTGGACCACCGCGCTTACGGGACTGACGTTATCCCGTCTCCATGGTCCCGAGCATTCCCAAACCTTAAAACGCCGCTATCACTTCTTCTTTGGCCCGTTGATACCGGGGGCTAAGGAATCGGCAATCAAGCTCATCGCGTATTTGGGCCAGGACCCACTACCGGCGTTGCCGTACATTTCCGAAGCACGGACAATCCTCCCCTGATTGGGTGGGACCCCGCAGGACGGCGGGCGCGATATCGCAATTACACAGGGGTCACACCGTCATACCAAGTTTCGAAACAAAAAGAACGGTCATACTCAGTTTCCAAACAAAGAGAATCGAGTCCGGCGGCGTGGTGATTGGTCAATTCACGCCACTATCGAAGACCGAGGGCGAAGTTCGCCTTGATGGAAATTCGTTTAATTACCGATTCTTCGACCCGTTCACGTACGGATACAATTTTGGCGTCTATCAACACGGTAGAGAAATCGGGGTGCACCAATATGATTTTCACGAGGGTCGGGAGGGATTCCGCTTAGGCGGAAAATCCTTTGAATTGGTCGGGCGCGTGCGCGGACTATCCGAACACGGCCGCATTGGTAGGTTTGCTTCTACAGAGCAAGTGACGATAGAGTTCAATGACCAGGCGTCAGATTTGGACATTGGAATGCCGACAGTGTTCATATTTGGTTGGCTGCTTCGGGGTCGATGACGGACGGAACGGGCGATGGGAATCGAACCCACACGGCAGCACCTTCCGGGGTTCAAAAACCAGGATTTCGCTGCGATGAAGAATCCCAAGTGTGATGGGCGTTGTGAATATTCGCGGTATGTGCCACGTAGGGATTCGTGAGCGAACTTTCGCGACGTGCAACTCAGATCGCATGCCGCGACTCCGCCGCGATATTTCTGACCCTATTCCTCTCTGTACCCCGCCTCCAGTTGATGTCGAACCGCAAGAATCAGCACGACGTCTTCGGAGGGAACCCAACGATATTTCGCAATGTAACCGAACCTGCCGCGCGACAGGATCAACTCACGCCGGCCGTCTTCGGCCTGGCGGCCCAGCAACGGATGATCCGAGAGTAGCTCGAAGGCTCGCCGAACGCTGAGCATCCGCTCACGCGCAAGCTTTGGGTTGTGGTCCGCAAGAAACTCGAATAAACGCTCGAGGTCGGCGAGCGCTCGAGTCGTTATCTGGACGTGCGCCATGTTCGCGTTCGTGGACGGCGGACCGCCTTTCCTTCTGCGCGAGCCTCCAGATAATCAAATGCCGCTGCTAGCGGAACAGCCTTGCCGCTTTCCATGGTCTCCGTCTCCGAAACCGCCGCATCGCTCGCGAATCGCTCGCGAATCTCCGCCCGATCTGCCTCCTGGCTCAATGCCTCGACCATGAAGGCGTGCGCTGTTTTATTAGCGGCGCCCGCGAGTCGTGCGATTCGACGCTTGAGACCTTCGGGAAGCTTAAGGCTGGTGGCAGACATGGATGCGCCCTGCACTCATTGGGTAGTCAAAAAGTACTACCAACACAGGTCAAAGTCAAGCGTTCGAGCGAACCAACGGGGATCAAACAACGCGCCAAGCTGGCTGCGCGCGATTGGTGCTTTGCACAGCGTGTTGCGTTTCAGTGCTGCGCTGTCATCTCATGCTGTTGTGACCCTCGCGGCCGCGAAACAAACGGCGCATTCTCGCCCGCGCCAATGGACGGTGAGCGTTGGACCGCCATCCGGTAGAACGAGATCCAAGAATGCGACCAGGGAGAGAAGCATGCGAACACTCTTCAGAACACTCGTTGTAGGAATCGTTATTACCTGCATCGGCCGAGTGGCCCTCGCGGCCCCCGCACCGACGGACGAGATAGCCAATTGGAACCAGATGCTGTTCCGCATGGGGCTCATCGGCGGCACCTCGCCGCTGGTCATGACACGCGTCGCGGCGATCGTGCAGGGCGCGGTGTTTGATGCCGTGAACGGAATCGAGCCTCGCTACGCGCCGGTTCACGTTCCACCCGCTGCACCCGCCGGAGCGTCGCAATCGCGAGCGGAACCGCTTGGGGCCAAACAGTCGCCAACGCCATTCTAACGTGGCGAAGCACCGACGGCTTCGCACCGGCGCCACCGCCGTTCTTAGGCGGCACGGGTGTTGGTGAGTGGCGTCCCACCCCGCCGGCATTCGCACCGGGGGCTGGTCCGCAGTTCGCCTACATGACTCCCTGGGTCATCAGCGCGCCGGGATGCAGACTGCTCGAGTCTTTGCCGGCATTTACTTTCGCTCTGCTACTCACGACGGCCAAATTCTGGGAGAGTCGGTCGCTGGGTATGTCCTTGAAAACGCCTTGCAACCGGCAAGAAGGCACTGACGGAAAGCGCGACTCGCAGGTTGCAGTCGTCGAGCCGCGCGTCCGGTCTATACACCCTAAGCGTTGGCCCACTGAAGAGCAGCGTCTGCCAGGATCATTCCCAAGAAACCTATCGCCGATATGAGATGCGACAAGCGCTCACGCCCTCTCAGAAGCGTCACGAGCGCCGCAAGAATCACCAGCGATAAACCAACGAGCGCGATGAGACGGGTGGATGGAAGCAAGAGAAGCGCCGCACCCGCGAGTTCCAGCCCCGCTGTCAACAGGCGCCATCCTTTGGGGTAGCCCCAGCGTTGGAAGTTTGCTTCCGCGTTGCCGAGATTGAAGAGGTTGGCAAGCCCCGCAGCGGCGAACGCCAGCGCCGTAATGCCGTTCACAACTGCCGCAAGGCTCATTGCGTCGCTCCCGGTTGCACAGGGATTACGCCCATCTGCTGAAAAACCTCGAGCAGATTGAGCTCGTCCCAATGCTCGACGAATCGATCATTGTCGAAGCGCCAGATATCGATCGACCGCATGGTGATGTCGGCGCCGGAAGCCGGGACACCCACGAAGGGTCCAGTGTGGCGAGCCCGATACGTGTAGCGGCCAACCACGTGGTCGTCGACCGCGAACGCATCCTCGACCACGACACGCGTGTCCGAGAGGGTCTCGAACCAGTGCCTCATGAACGCCACCAAACCGGCGCGACCCGGCGCGACGCCGGGATTGTGATTCACGTAGCTTTCCGATACGAGTTCGGCAATGCGATCAGGGTCGTGGCTATTCATAATGTCGGCAAATCTGTGGGCCAATTCGACTGGGTTGCGCATGACGTTTCTCCATTACTATGAGACGATACGGAATCGTATCGCATCTTCGTCCATCATACAAGACGGTTTAGTATCGTATGAAAAGCAATGATTCCCGGAAGTGGCGCCCGGATGACCCGCGCAGGCTCCGCATGGCTGAAAAGCGCGCTGAAATCCTGCGGGCTGCGCGTCCCATTCTGCTCAGGGATGGCCTGGGGGGAACGACGCTTGACCGGGTCGCGGCTGAAGGAAAGATCTCCAAAATGACCCTCTATCGGCACTTTCCCAGCAAGGAAGCGCTGTTCGAGGGGCTGGTCACGGCCATGTGTGATTACATGCGCGAGGGCCTTGAGAACGCACCGTCGGCAAGCGTTGACCGACCGGCCGCGAAAAGGCTCGCGGATGAGCTACGTGCCTTCACCTCGGCGCTGATCGAGCCGGACGCGCTAGCGCTTTATCGATTGATCGTTGCGGACGGCTGGCGTTTTCCTGACCTTTCGCGCGTCTTCGATCAATCTGGCATGCGCATTATCCGGCGACGGATCGCACAGTTGCTCGAATCCGGCGGAGTGCCTGCCAACAAGTCGGCGCAAGTTGCGGCCGAGGTCGTGGCATTGGCGCTGGGTGATGGGTACCAGCGCGCGATTCTTGGCATCGTTGAAGATGAAGACCGCAAAGCGTTTGCTCAACAAATAGAAACTGCTGTAACGCACGGGTTTCGCCGGATAGCCTAGCCATCGAGTCGCCTCTCTCCCTCCTAGATTCCATCGATGCGCCGCTGGCTTGTGTGCTTCCTAGTCATCAAATTTAGCCGTAAAGCTGATCTGTGCAATTCCAAGAATTATTGATGCGCACATGTAATGCGCATATACTATGCGCATGCTATATGAGCCCGTAAATGGAGCCTCAGATGTCCACCGCACGGCGCAGTAAGAAAGCGGTGAATGTTTCTATTTCTGCAGATCTGTTGCAGGCGGCGCGCAACGGAGAGATAAATTTGTCGGCAACGCTGGAGGCGGCCGTCGAGCATGAGTTGCGGCAGCTTCGTAGACGCGAGTGGCTAGAGCAGAACGAGAATGCGATTCAAGCCTATAACCGCGACGTCGAAGAGCATGGCGCGTTCAGCGACGGTTTGCGTACGTTCTGATGCCGCAGTTTGCTCTGTATCAGAATCGCAATCCAGCGTCGCGGAAACGCTTTCCACTGCTGCTGGACATCCAATCTGACTTGCTGGAAGTGTTGGCCACACGCGTTGTAGTTCCGCTAGCTCCGGCCAAGGCAGCCTTGGCGCGCTCGATGCGGACGTTGACACCGATCCTGAAATTCGAGGGGAAGGAATTCCTGATGCTGACGCCGCAAGTCGCTGGTATCCCTGCCCGCGAGCTTGGTCCCGTTGCGGGAGATCTGGCATCTGACCGAGATAAGATCATTGCCGCGGTTGATTTCTTGCTATCAGGAATTTAAGTCGAGAGTGGAGCGGGCGATGGGAATCGAACCCACACCGGCGGCGGTTCCGAGACTCTAAAACACGCGGTTTGGTGCGAATGCTGACACGAGGTGTGATTGGCGTGTGAATTTTGGCGGTATGTAGGGCCACGTGAGGCTACGCACGGATTCATCGACGGGGAGATCCGGGGCCCGCCTTTCAGTCGTGGGTCTCCAATCGGCAAAAGCGGTCCGCGAGGGTTTGAAATTGACTGCTCGTAAGCGGACGCCCAGACCTTGAGATATGCATGGTACCAATCAAAAAAGACTGGAATTAGGACCGACCAGATATGCATACCGCTCAGGTTTTTACTGCGTGCAAGGCATCTTTCGCGATTGCTTCTGCGCTCCTTGCAACCAGCGCGTTACCTCAATCCGTGTCGAATAATTCGACGATGAATGATGAGGAATTGGGCCGTCGCCAAAATCAACTTCGCGTGTTTGCCCGAAGCGTTCACATTCCGGAATTATCCGACAATAAGCCTGACGAGCTTCGAATCTGGATGAAGGACTACATGTTCGGCACCGTATCACGCTACAGAGTTGCCAATGGTGTCGTTACGAAATGCAGCATCCCGGTTCACGGAGCCGCGGACGCAAACCCCACTCAGCCGGGACTATGTGTACCTCACAAAACAAAACAAAATGCACGCTACGTGGCACCCTTAAGCCAATCACGCTCGTTCGACCGATACTCGGTGGATTGCGGGGTTTCCGATGGAAGCGGAGTTGACGTGGAGGGTGTCGTTAACAACCACTGGTTTGCCTACCACGCTGATAACCCTGATTCGTGTAAAGACGCCGCCTCGGTATTGGTGTCTAAAGTACTTCGAGATCTTAGTTAATGGCTGGAGGCGTGAACCCGTCCGAAAGGGGCCGTTCGCCGGAGACCCGTTCGTGGTCGATGGCTGACACCCGCGACCACGCTGAACGAGCGCGTGCGACGGACCCACGGAATCGAGACTGTGGGAACTGAGCGATAAGCCAAGTCGCGTCCAAGGACAGCGCAGGGACACGCCAGACAACGAAAAGTGGAGCGGGCGATGGGTTCCGAGCATCTGTAAGCACCGGTACCCCCATGTTAGCCTTGGACGAAACAATAAACGGGGGATGCTCTTCCCGCCCTACCGCGAAGCGGTTTAGTTCAATGGCCGTTATGGTGAGCTCACCATAACGGCCAACTCCGGTCACTGCCGACCCTGTAATTGCTGCCCGGAAGCGGCCTCTCGCAGCTTCGGGTAGGCTAGTGGGAACGCCAATCAAGAGCCCATGCATGGCCGACCACATCGATTCAGAAATATCGCCGGAACCCGCCGACAGCATGAAGGCGGCGAGTCCCGCAGAAGCAGCAACCAGTTCTACCCCGGAGGTCTCGCGGCCTATGCTCGAAGTTCACGCTCCCCACGAGCCGATTCACACATGGAAAGGCTTTGTTATCCATATTGCAACAATCACCATAGGGTTATTGATTGCAATCGGCCTCGAGCAGTTGGTCGAATACTTCCATCATCGGCATCAAGCCGCTGCGCTTGCAGGGAAACTGAAGGCGGAGAGTTACGAGAACATTGCAACGGTACGCGGCGACATTAAGAACTGCGACCAGGCGCTCGCGGCAATAAAGGCTATCGTTGACAGCCTCGACCAAAAACAGAGAGCCAGCCCTGCCGCGCCGTGGATGCCCCCTGCACTTCCAGAAGATCGGTTCTTGAGGCCATCGGACGCGGAGTGGCTCATCGCGCGCGACAGCGCGCTTCTGCAGATTCTGCCCTCGACGCTCGTTGCTAATTACTGGAAGATCGCGGTCACGCGCGAGGGAGCGCACGCCGTATACGTTGACGCGCGTCGCACAGGGCTCAAGCTGAATGCGCTTCTCGATGTTTACGCGGGGCAGTCAGCGCTCAATTCAACGGACGCGCTGGCCATCCGCCTGGCACTCAGTGAGTACGCTCAGTACCTCAATAAAGTTAAGAGTTTGCTGCATTTTTTGGCCGATCTCAATCAGATTACGCTGGACAACAAAGTTATTGTCGACGGAAAAGCATCAGACGACATACCGGTGGAACCGGCACAGTAATCGCCTACCGGTGTTCGAAAACCAGCCTTCCGAGGCCAAATGGCATAAGTGTCGCAAGGGAGCATGGGATGAAAATAGCGTTGCCGAATGTTCTCCTGATCGTTGGTTGCCTGGGTGCATCACAGGCATCTATCGGGGACACACCGACCGCGATCGTCAGAGCGCAGCGAACGGAGTACAACGCAGCGATTTCGGCCCACGATGCCGTACGCCTGCGGACGTTCTTCGTTGATGACTATCATCTCATTCTGGGGTCGTCGGGCGAGGTCGACAGCGGCGCAGATACCGCAACTCGCGGCTACGCTGAGGAGGAATTCAAGGATCCGACATTCGTTACCTACCGGCGTACCCCAACGACCATTGTCATTGCCGCATCCGGGAAGCGGATTGCGGAGACAGGGCGTTTTGAGGGTATCTGGCGTAAGCCTGATGGAACCATGCGAAAGGGTATATACCTCGCTATGTGGATCCCTTCGGCAGGCACTTGGCGTCTGAAATCGGAGGCGTTTGTGACATTGGCGTGCACCGGTAGCGCCGCCTGCGACCAAGTGGGCTAGGCGCGAGATATACGCGCCGGCAGCGGACATTCGCGGCCGGCAGCTAAGGGTCGGACGGACGGATGAGACCATCGAGAGCGAACTCGACCGCGAGACCGATGGACGGAATCGATCAGAGACTGTGGGATCCAGACGCCTCGGGCGTGTCCTTGGACAAGGCAGGGACACGCCAGACAACAAAAATTGGAGCGGGCGTTGGAAATCGAAAATATCGCTCCGGAGCCACTAATCTTTTGCAATCAGAGCGTTATGAGATCGCCCGAGCGGCGCGTGCGATTATTGTGTGAAAAACGGTGCCACAGGAGCCAACCGCAGCCAATGCGACCATTGGCGACGAACCACCGGTTACGTTGGGCGACGTCACATGGGAATCCGACTTGCTCGCTTCAACGCTGGCGCCCAGAACGGGGCGCCGTCCTCCCATTTGTCATTCGTCAATCGGACGTGAAGTCCGTCGGCAATGCGATACGCCCAAATCTCACCGTAAGGCTGAGCGGAGAAAATGACCGACGACAGAAGCGGTTGCTCGTCATTCACGCCGCCGACCCCGGTTGTGTAAACCAACCATTGCCCGTCTGGGGAGAATCTCGGGTGACCGGACTGCGTCGTAGCGTCCGTTATGCGGCGCGAATCGCGTAACGAACCCTCGGCAGTTAGCTTGGCGACATACAGTGCCATGCGTCGCTCACCCGTTGTCGTATCGAGCGTTCCCTCGCGGTCGGAGGCGTAAGCGATCATGTCCCCTGCAGGTGATAGTGCCGGAAAATTCTCTCGCTCCGTACTGCTCGTGAGATTTTGAATGTGGGTTCCGTCAGCACCCATCATCATGATGTTGGTGACCGCTCCAACCTTGGCAGCGAACACCAGCTTGTTGCCATGTGCCCCGAAGTCCGGCATTCCCGCTGCTTCGACGTCTGGGCCCGTGATGGCGGTCGCGCCGCTGCCATCCGTGCGTACCCGCCAGATTTCGCCCCTTGCAGCGCTGTTGCGAAAGCGCTTCACCGCGAAGGCCAGATCCTGGCCATCGGGCGACCAGACCATGCCCATGATGCCGCGATGATCCGTGGCGAGAGATTCCGCGTCGAGGTTCAACAGCTGCCTTAAGACAGTGCCATCGGCGGAGATGGCGTCAGCGGAGCTACGACTCGTACGAAATGCGAACTCATCGACCACCGGGTTGGGTGGCGCGGAAAACGCATTCCGAATGGCATACAGCGCCACGGGTCGCCCCCCAAGCACCTTCCGTTGCGGGTAGTTGGACGCGACTGCAGGTCCCGCAAATGCCTCCGGGTGTACGCCCGCTTGGTAAATGGCCCGCGTAAGACCGTGACAGAGAATACCCTGCCCGTGCGGTTGCGGGACCGGTCGGTGGCAATAGAGCTTATCCGAGTCCATGCCGATGTCGGAGAATGAGTTTTCCGACAACGTCTGGAGTCTCCAGTTCGTCGGCTCCCCGCCCTCATCAAGGTCCCAGGTCTCAATGGCGATCCGCCCATCGGCGAGCACAGCGGGACTAATGGCACGTTGCAGGGGGCCCATCGGATGTTGATCCGAACCATCCGAGTTCATGGCAAATAGGCGTGGATCGTGCGGAGCAAGACGATCCGAATAAAAGTAGATCCGCTTTCCGTCGGGCGCGAAGACGGCGGAACCGTCCCATCCGTCGGTGCTGGTGAGGCGCGTCACTTCACCAGATTTGGCTTCCATGGCATATAGATTGCCCGACGTCTGGATAGCGAATGGAAATCGCTTGTCGCCGTGATCAATCGCATCGCGGGTACTCGTGAAGAGGATCCGTCGGCCGTCTGGAGAGTAAGTCGGTCGCAGGTTGGCGGCGATGCCGTCCGTGAGACGGCGGGCTTTTCCAACATCCTGGGCGCGACTCGGATCAAAAGCAACCGAGTAAAGATCCGCCTTGCCGTCCCGAGTCGATACGAAGACAAGCGTGTGGCCATCCGGCGAAAAAGCGGCTTGATCCTTCATGCCTTCGCCGATGACCAGCGGGCGCTCCGGCCCCCTTTTCAAAGTGTCGATCACAAAGAGATCCGGCTCGCCAGACCGCTCGGAAGTAAAAACAATATAGCGACCATCCGGGGACCATGCGGGGTCATAGTCCAGGGCCGGGTGACCGGTCAGGCGTTGCGGCGGCGTATCCGGCTCAAGAAGCCAGATGTCCCAACCGTCCGGCCTAAACGAGGAAAAGCTGATTCTCTCCAAGCTCGCGAGGAGTTCTCTGCTGCTGGAATCGAGACAAACCGTTAGGAATACTGCGAAAAGCAATGCTCTTGGTTTCAACATCCATTCCCTTTTTCATTTTTCGGCCGTGTGCTCCGCCCACGACGCTTCGGCCAATTAGTGTATCCCGATAGCGGTCAGTCATGACAACACCGGGATTTCGGTGTCGTCAGGCTGGCGGGAGGCCGGGTTCGGCCCCAGTTTCAGACGTTCGAGCAGGGGAACTCGAAGCAAGAAAGCGGTCGCTCATGGCTTACGGTAAGCTATGGAAGCACTAACAAAGAGCCTTGTGTGGCCGACCGCGCCGAGCCAGAAATGCCGCAGCGATCCACCGATAGTATGAAATCTGCGGTGTCCCCAGTCGCGGAGTCACTTTCCTCGTCGGAGATATCACCGCCTATGCTCGATGTCCACGCTCCCCACGAGGTCCTCCATACGTGGAAAGGCTTCTTTATTCACATTGCAACCATTGTTGTCGGCTTGTTCATCGCAGTTGCGCTCGAACAATCCGTGGAGGCCCTCCACCGCCGCCACGAAGTCGCCGCGCTCCGGGAGGACCTCCACGCGGAGAGCCGTCAAATTGTCACCGACGCTCGCGGATCTGAGGCATCTCATCTCTACGAGATACGCTGGCTCACGACGCGAATCGCACAGGCGCAGGTCGCCATTCGGGAGCGTCATCCTATTGGACCCCGCGAACCCAATGACATGCCGAACTACGTTTCCCCTGACATTCCGATTTGGCGGTCAGCCAAGGCCGGGGGTCGAACTCCGCTCCTCACGAAAGGCGAGGTGAACGCGTACGCAGAAATTGAGTACGTGCAGGTACATCTCGACGAACTCGAAGTTGCCAAGAGTAGGGCCAGATCCGCGGTGAAGAGTTTCAATCGAGAGTTTCCGGTGCTGTCAAATGGAGACCCGGATTTTTCCAGTGCCACCCCAGAGGACCTGCACACCTACCTTCGGCTGCTGACAACCGCTTACGAGGCGATAGACGCATACACCCACTGGCTGCGCATCATAATTGGTGCGGCGAGCGCGGTGGTCGATGGCAAGACGAGCCTCGACGAAATCTACGCTTCGGAGCGAAAAGCTACCGACACTGAGTTCTTCCACAATTTCATGTGAAGCGGACGCTCGCAAGAGTCCACTTTCGCACCCGATCATACGGACAAGACTGCGTGTGAAACCACAGCCAATGCCAGCGAACGGCCGCCAACTTATTACTGGGCAATGCGAGCGGCAAATCATTGGCTGGCATTGGCCAGCGATGGCTGAAGAGTGGAGCGGGCGATGGGAATCGAACCCACGGCTCAAGCTTGGGAAGCTTGGGTATTACCATTATACGACGCCCGCGCCGGGCCCGATTCTAACAAGATCTGCGCCGCGCTGCGAATGAGCGGGAGCCCCATGTGAGCGGGAGCCCCATGGCTCCCGCTCGCAAACACCGGCATCGGTCTAGAAGTGATAGCTGGCCGACACCAGGTAGGTGCGGCCTATGATGCCCGAGAAGTACAGGGTCGTCGGATTGCTGAAATTCGCCTGCACCCCGGCCATCGCCGGGAACGGCGGCTCCTTGTCGAACACGTTGTCGACGATGAGCCGCGCCGTGAAGTTCTTCCCGAAGTTGTAGGACAGCGTGGTATTGATCAGCCACCACGCCCCGACAGCCCAGTAATCCTGCGACGTCGCGGTATTCTGGTTGTTGAAATTGATTGAACCGATGTACTGCCCCTGCCAATCCCACCCAAACGGTCCATACCGGTAGTCCAAGTCGATGGTCCCCTTGGTTTGCGGGACACCCGGTGAATTGGCCAGTTCGCCGGACAGCTCGTTCGGGCTCGCCGAGCCTACTTGCGACAACAATTTCTTGGTATCGAGGTAGTTGATGCGCGTCTGCACGCTGCCCAAAGCACGCGGCAAATCGAAGGTGTAATCCAGAGCCGCGGTAAGACCTCTGAACTCGAGCAAACCTGCGTTGACGTAACCCACATGGAAATTCGTGATCTGGTGGGTGGGGCCGCGGGTGAACGCCTGGCACGATGGATTGTTCGGATAATCGGTCGAGTCATAGCAGGCGTCCAACACTTGCACCAGCGACAAGGTCTCGATGGCCTCGCTCAACTTGATGTCGATGAGGTCAACCTGAATATTGAGCCGCGGTATAAAGCGCGGCTGCAGCACCACGCCGACGGTTCTCGAATCGGCGGTCTCGCTCTGCAGGTTGGTGTTGCCGGAGGTCGTACCGATGGCCGTCGCATTCACCACATTCGACACGAAGGTATCGGGATTGATGCCCGCGGCGATGCAATTCGCCCGACGCGTTGCCGGTGCCGTACCCTGACTGACGAAGTTCTTGTCGCACGGATCATTCGCGAAGGAAAATACCGTCGCGGACGGCAAGAACAGTTCGGTGATCGCCGGCGCGCGAATTGACTTGGTCCGATTGGCGCGAAACATGATGTCCTGGATCGGGGCCCAGCGCAGACCCTCGGTCCAGGTGGTCGCTGCGCCGGCAATCGAGTTGTCGACCCGCCGGGCGGCGCCTTCGAATTCGAGTTTGTGCAGGGCCGGGATATTCTGCGAAGGCGAGAAGATCGGTATTACCGTCTCGCCATAGAACTCGTTGGTGTGGTATTCGCCCGACACCGCCGTTACCTGTGCCTGACCGAGAGCCTGCAGATAGAAGTCGTCGGGCGCGAACTTCGCAGTTTCCTTGCGGTTCTCGTAGCCGACCACCAATTTCACCGGGCCTGCCGGCAGCTTGAATACATCGCCGCCGATAAATGCCGTCAGGTCGCGTTGCGTGTTCAACGACTGGGCTTCGGCGAGATGCGTGATGTACTGCTCGGCCGCCACACTCGGGGACCCATTGCCAAAAATGTTCAACGGCGCGCACTTGCTCGAGACCGTCGACGTCGGCGCGTTCACCGGATTTCCGGCGCAGACTATCTGGCCCGGCTGAATTGAGCGTCGAATTGAGCGCGTTCTGGACGTTTTGGAACACGTACGAGGGGTTCACCTGATTGCCGTCGGAGGAGCCGTAGTTGGCCGCGACCTCCCAGTTGAACGCCCGCCAACCGACCGTGAAATCGCCGCTGAGGCCCATGACTCCCCGCGCCACCACCTGGGTCGCCGTCGCCCGGCCGCTCTGCAGATCGGTGTTCGCCCGCGACACGTAAAACTGGTTGGGATTCCAGGCCGGATACCCCGGGGCACCTCCATACGCGAGGCCGCCGAGCGGCAGACTGGCTGCATAGTTGTTGAGGGCGGCCTGGATCAGCTGCCGATCGCCCGGCGATAGAAATGGGTTGTTGATGCTGACCACGAAGTTGCCGTTGACCGTGCCGCCGAGGCCGAAAATCGCTGCGTTGTACGCCGGCTGACTGATCAGATTGGTGGCGTGAATGTCGGAGAACCAGCCCTCGGCAAAGGCGCTCACGTTGTCGTTGATCTTGAAATTGCCCAGCACGTCGGCGTTGACCCGTTCGGTCGGCGACAGCAAGTTGCTGACCGTCGATAGCCGCAGACCGTCCCCGCCCTGGTTGAAAATCGGGTTGCCTGTCTGTACGCCCGTGTCGTAGGGCACGAGACCGCTGCCATGGTTGCCCCACGCCAGGAGTTGGCCCGCGCCATTGGTGACGCCCAACGCCGTGTTCGGTACGCCAAAGATCGGCGGCGAAAAGAACACATCATCCACCAAGGGAACGCCGCCGAAGTTGACCTGGGGCACCGAGTTGGCGGGGGTCAGCACCGTATCGTATTTACCCTTGACGGCCGGCGCGAGAAAGCCCAAGTCCGCCGAATACACCGGCCGCGAGGTGCCGACCAGACCGTCGGTCTTGGTGAATTCGGCGACGCCGGTGATGTTGCCGCGCCCGTCGGCAAAGTTCTGGCCGGCGAGAACGCGCGCGCGATAGTTCCAGGCGTCTGCCTGATTGGAGACGCCGACTTGGCCATCGAGGTCGACGCCTTGAAAGTCCTTTTTCAGAATGATGTTGACGGTGCCCGAGATGGCGTCCGCGCCATAGATCGGAGCGCCGCCGACCGACACCGTTTCGACGCGATCGATCAGCTTGGTCGGAACCACGTTGAGGTCGACCTGCTGGCCGGGTCCGCCGACAGGATTGTTTGGACCGGCGCCGTTCAAGCTCGCCGTGCTCGACGACACGAAACGGCGTCCGTTGATGAGCACCAGGGTGCGCTGCGAACCCAAGCCGTATAGATCGACGAAGCTCTGGGCAATGCCGAATCCCGCCTGGGTGTTGGCGGCGCTCGAGGGCATCACGCTAAAGGCCGGCAATTCGGTCAGCGCCTGGCCGACATCGAGGTAACCTCGATCATCGAAGGTCGCCGCGCTGACGATCATGGTCGGTTCCAGCCGGTCCAGGTCCGGACGCGCGATGCGCGAACCCGTGACGACGACTTCCTGGAGTTCGTCCGATGCGGCGGCCGGCTGTTTGGGTTTTTCTTGCGCCTGGGCGGCCATGGTCAGCCCGAGCAGGCAGGGAGCGGCGAATAATGCTCGCGGCGCCGGAAATAGAAACGCTTTCCGAGTGGTCATTGGTAGGTTATCCCTCTCAGTGTTTTGTTCTAATCGGCGAGGTTTTTTTGCAAACCTTCGTCGCATCCACCCCGAGTATAAAAAATATCTGCAAATAATTGTGGAAAATTTCTGCTGCCGCGTCCACTCCTAGAACGCCGCCGTGCATCTGCGCTACCCTCAAGCCTCCAGGCAATAGGGGGATTCATGGACCGCAGAGTCTTCATCAAATCGGCCGGGGCCCTGACGGTGGCCGGGTCGGTCGGCGAACTCGCCGCCAGCGCCGAGCGCGGCTTCGATCCCACCGAGCAAGCCATCGCCGGGCTGCAGCGGGCCCTGGCGTCGGGCACGACGACCTCCGAAGGCCTGACCGCCGCCTATCTGGGCCGGATTGCCCGCTATGATCAGCACGGTCCCGAGCACCGGTCGGTGCTCGCGCTCAACCCGAAGGCCTTGGAGGCTGCCCGGGCTCTCGACGCGGAACGCAAGGCAAACAAGCTGCGCGGGCCGTTGCACGGCATCCCCATCCTGGTCAAAGACAATATCGAGACCCGCGATCCCGTGGCGACGACGGCAGGATCCTGGGCCTTGGCGCGCTCTTTGCGGCCCGCCGACGCTCCGCTCATCGCCCGGCTGCGCGCCGCCGGCGCCATCGTGCTGGGCAAGGCGAACTTGAGCGAATGGGCGAATTTTCGCTCGACGCGGTCGTCCAGCGGCTGGAGCGGCCTCGGCGGACAGGTTCGGAACGCCTACTCCCGCGAGCGCAACCCCTCCGGCTCCAGTGCCGGCTCCGCCGTGGCCGCGGCCGCCAGCTTCTGTGCGGCGGCCCTCGGCACCGAGACCAACGGCTCGATTCTCTCGCCCTCCTCTCTGAACGGCCTCGTTGGACTCAAGCCGACCGTGGGTGTGGTCAGCGGCAGGGGCGTGGTGCCCATTTCGCCCCGCCAGGACACTGCGGGTCCGATGTGCCGCACGGTGGCGGATGCCGCGGTGCTGGCGGCGGCCATCGCCGAGCATCCGCTGGGATTCGGCGCACACGGCAGCAGCCTCGAGTCATTTCGGCTGCGCGGCGTGCGAATCGGCGCCATGCCCGTCCCCAAGGCAGCGCACCCCGACACCACCCGCCTGTATGCCGACGCCCGGGCCGTCCTTGAGCGCGAGGGCGCCGTGATCGTCGACCTGAAGCCGCCGGCCGTGTTCGACGAGTTGGACGAGCCCGAGCTCGAAGCGCTGCTCTTCGAGTTCAAGGCGTCCATCAACGACTATCTCGCCACGCTCGATCCGGCGCAGGTCGAGGTCAGGACACTGGCCGATTTGATCGCCTTCAACAATGCGCATGCCGACCAGGAGCTGATTGTCTTCGGCCAGGAGCTCTTTGAAATGGCCGAGGCGCATGGGCCGCTGACCGACGCCGCGTACCTCAAGGCCCTGGCGACACTGCAGCGGGCCGCCGACACACAAGGGCTCGCGGCCCTGCTTGGGTTACAAGGCGTCGAAGTGCTGCTCGCGCCCAGCAACGGGCCCGCGGAGCTGATTGACCATGTCTGGGGCGACCGCCGCGGCGGCGGTTGGTCGCCCATCGCCGGCGCGGCTGCAATCGCGGGTTATCCCAGCCTCACGGTGCCGGCGGGGTTGGTCAGCGGCTTGCCCGTCGGCATCACCCTGGTCGGAAATCGCAATCAGGATGGTCTGCTGCTGCAAGTCGCCCATGGCTTCGAACGTGCCGCCAATGCTCGGCTCCCACCCCGGCTCGCGACCTGAACGGAATCTTCACCATGCGACAATTCCCCGCCTTGCGCCCGGCCCTGTGCCTTGCCGGTTTGGGTCTCTGCGTTTCGCCGCCGCTCCCGGCCGCCGACTACACGCTGTCGGCGACTCCCGCCACGGTCGCCTGGGGCTACTACTCGGGTTTGGCCAAACCGGTGCTGACCGTGCACTCCGGCGATACGGTTCGAATGCAGACCCTCTCGACATGTGGTCCCCCGGAACGCATGGTCGCCGGCGGCCTCAAGCCGGAGGAGATTCCGTCCTACACCGCCCCCATCTATGCCGAGGTGAAGGACATCGGGCCCGGCGGGCATATTTTGACGGGACCGGTCTTCATCGAGGAGGCGGAACCGGGCGACGTGCTCGAGGTGCAGATCCTGAAAGTCGATATTGACGTCGACTTTGCGTGCAATGGATTCGGGCTTGGCCGCGGATTCCTGCCCATGGAGTATCCCTATAGCCGCTACAAGATCATTCCGCTCGACCGTAAGAAGATGGTCGCCAGATTTGCACCCGGCATCGACCTTCCGCTGCACCCGTTCTTCGGCAGCATGGGGGTCGCTCCGGCCGGCGGCAAGATCGACAGCGCTCCGCCGTTCGCGCATGCGGGCAACATGGACAACAAGGAACTGGTTGCGGGGAGCACGCTGTACATACCCGTCGCGGTCAAAGGCGCGCTGTTCGAGGCCGGCGACGGTCACGCCGGTCAGGGCAACGGCGAAGTGGACATCACCGCTTTGGAAACCTACCTGTCGGGCACGTTTCGCTTCATCGTCCACAAGGACCGACACCTACTCTGGCCGCGCGCCGAGACCCCGGAGTACTTCATCTCCATGGGGTTCAGCAAAGACTTGAAGGAAGCCGCGGAACACGCGGTGCGCGACATGATCGAGTTCCTGGTGGCTGACAAGCATCTCAGCCGCGATGACGCTTACATGTTGACGAGCGTCGCGGTGGACGTGGACATCACGCAACTGGTCGACGGCAATGTCGGCGTGCACGCCCTGTTGCCCAAGAAGATCTTCACCGCCGCACCGCGCTGACCGGGAACCCAGCGTGGCCGGGCGCTCGGTTATATGCACATATCGCCCGGTTGTGGCGGATATGCCGCATCGACTTTAAT
Organism: uncultured Gammaproteobacteria bacterium; assembly: GCA_963811115.1. GTDB lineage: Bacteria > Pseudomonadota > Gammaproteobacteria > Steroidobacterales > Steroidobacteraceae > Bog-1198. The sequence continues at coordinate 128,944 of CAWEQB010000007.1, read as the reverse complement.
TGATTGCTTGACGGCCGTTCATTGTCTATTCTGCTTGAGGCCACGGTACTCGCTTGATCTCAAGCTCGGCGCACATGCGCTAGTGGCCGGACGACCACCTAATAATATCGAGGGGATTCCATCATGAACACGCTCACCCGCGTTGCGTGCTATTTGCTCGGCGCTGTTCTAGCGGCGACCAGCTATTCGACCCATGCGCAAACCACGGCATCCTCCGGCGCACTCGAGGAAATAGTGGTGACCGCGCAGAAGCGCGAACAGAATTCGCAGGACATCGGCATTTCGCTGTCCGCGATCACCGGTGCCGATCTGATCTCGCTCGGTGCTGCCACCGCCACGGACATCACCAAGTCCATGCCGGCCGTGGTACTGACCCAGCCGAACGGCCCGTCGTCATTCAGTCTGGCCATTCGCGGCGTGACCCAGAACGACTTCGCCGATCACCAGGAAAGCCCCGCCGCCATCTATGTCGATGACGTCTACGTCAGCCAGATGGCGGGACTCGCGTTCTCGCTGTTCGACGTCGACCGGGTGGAGGTGCTGCGCGGCCCGCAGGGAACCCTGTTCGGCCGCAACGCCACCGGCGGCCTCGCCAACTTCGTCACCAATCGACCCACCGATGAGCTCGGCGGCTATGTCAACACCACCTTCGGCGAACGCAACCTGGTGCGGGTGGAAGGCGCAGTCAACATACCGCTGTCGGACAAGGTCGATAGCCGCCTGTCATTCGAGTCCAATCATTACGATCCTCTGTTCAGGAACGTGTCGGGCGGCGCTGCCGATGCCGAGAACGGCAATGACTATGCCCTGCGCGGCCAACTACTGTTCAAGCTGGCGGACAGCGGGCAACTCCTTCTGAATGCGCGCGCCAGCCGCGAGAACGTGAGCGCCGGATCGTGGGAGGAATACGCAACCAAGCCGATCGGCAACGGGGTTGATGTGTTGCTGGGATCGACCGAGAACTTCTGGGGTACCTGCCCAGGATGCAATGCCACGGGTCTGCCCAACAGCGGCCCTTTCACCATTCGCGACAACATCAGCGGCTACGCCAAACTATCCACCAACGGATTCACGGCGAAGTACACGCAAAACTTCAGCGGAACGACGCTGACCGTGATCGGCGACTACTCCCACCTCAGAAAGGACTACCAAGAGGACTCGGACGCCTCGCCCTACACCTTGTTCGAATTTTTCAACGGCAGTAACGTCGATCAGCAGTCCCTCGAAGCGCGCCTCAATGGCGGCAACGATAAACTCAACTGGACCGCCGGCATCTACGCGTTGCGCATCTCCGGCGATTACTACGAGGGCTGGTACGGCCCGGCATTCTTCACGTCGAAAGAATTTCAAAATCCCGCGAACCCAAACAACGGCTACTTCGGCCCTGGCTCAAGTCTGGGATTTTGGCCGTATGGATCCTATACCACCTTTTGGACCACCGGCGGCGTTCCGGGGCCCGATGGCGGAATTCCGGCGACGAAGTCTCCTTACGATCTTCTCACCAAATCCGGCGCGGCCTTCGGTCAGTTGGAGTACCGCGCGACCGACTTGATCGGATTCACCTTGGGCGCCCGCTTCACGGCCGATCGGAAGGACTACCATTTCAGCTGGTATCCGTACGAATCCTTCCCCACGAATGTCGCCAACCCCATCACCGTGCTGACGCCCCCCGACGGCAGCGTCCTCACGGACTACAAGGGCAGCCGCTCGGACAATCTATACAGCGGCAAGGCTCAGATGGATCTGCATTTCTCCAAGGACTTGTTGGCGTATGTCAGCTACAACCGCGGCGTCAAGGGCGGCGGCTTCAATGCGCCACTGTTCCCAATCACCATCAATGACTTGACCACCTTGTCGTTCAAGCCCGAGACGCTGACCTCCTACGAAGTAGGGTTCAAGTCAGAGTTCCTGGATCACACCCTGCGGTTCAACGCAGCCGCCTACTACTATGACTACAAAGATTACCAGGCACTGATTTACACCCTCGGCTTGGAACAGCTGATCGTCAACGCCGATGCGACCCACAAGGGCGCGGAAGCCGAGATCGACTGGGTGCCGAGTGCCGCATGGCGTTTCGGCGTCGGCGTCGCCTACGTCGATGCCCTGGTGACCAATGTCGCTGCCCGCTGCTGCACGGCTGCAGGTACGCCGCTTCCCAAGGCCGACTACACCCCCGGCAACGCGCCGCGATGGACCGGCAATGCCATGGCGCGCTACACGGTGCCGGTGGGTCCCGGACACCTCGCGCTCCAATTGGACGGCAATTATCTGTCGCGGTTCTGGTTCAACCTGACGGACGTTCCCGCCGTGGAGCAGCCTGGATTCGGCGTCGCCAACGCCCGGGTCAACTACTCGTGGCAGGGAGACAAAATTGAAGTGGGCGCCTCGGTCGAAAACCTGGCCGACAAGCATTACGGGGTGATGGGTTTCGACAACACCTCGATCAACGGCCTGGCCCAGGTGTATCCCGGCATGCCGCGCTGGTTCAAGATGCATGTGAACTACAAGTTCTGATGTCTAGCCCATGAAGACTCTCCTTGCATCAATTCTGCTGATGATCACGGCGCCGCTGTGTGCGCAGGTCGTGGCGATCCGCGCCGGGACGGTCATCGACCCGGCGCACGGTACCAGCGCCAAGGACCAGGTCATCCTGGTGGAGGGCGGCAAGATCAAGGCCATCGGGGCCGGTCTTGCGATTCCGGCCGGCGCCGAGGTCATCGATCTCTCGCATGAGTGGCTCACCCCCGGTCTCATCGATGCGCACACTCATATGACGCTCACCGAGATCGAGGGGGACGCGCCGTTCGAATCCTTCTATCTGAACCAGAGCTCCACGTTGCGCGGACTGCGCGGACTGCACAATTCCATGGAGGTGCTGCGCGCGGGATTCACCACCTTGCGCGACGTCGGCAACAGCGCCGAATGGGCGATGAGCGACGTGCGCCGGGCGATCGAATCCGGATGGTTCGTGGGTCCCACCATCATCGATTCGGGCAAGATCATTGCGCCCTTCGGCGGCCAGTCGCGCAACATTCCGCCGAAGCAGGGGCCGTTCTGGCAATTCGAGTACATCGATGCGGATGGTCCGGCCGAAATACGCAAGGCCGTGCGCACCAACATCTACTATGGCGCCGGCGTGATCAAACTGGTCGCGGACAACAACCCCTATCACTATTCCATCGAAGAATTTCGCGCCGCAGTCGATGAAGCGCACCGCGCCGGCATTCCCGTGGCCGTGCATGTGTACGCCGGCGATGCGCTCGAAAACGCCATCGAAGCCGGGGTGGACTCGATCGAGCACGGCTTCGATCTGACCGACGCGCAGATGAAGCGGATGAAGGACAAGGGCATATTCCTCGTCGGCACCGACTTTCCGCGCGCCCACCTCGACATCGTCGGCACCTCCGGGGGGATCCTGCCCGAACCGGCGGTGCTCGCCCCGAAGATCATCGATCGGCTCAAGCGCGCCAATCGGATTGGTGTGCGAATGGCGTTCGGCAGCGATACGGTGATCGACATGCCCGGCCGTACGCGCGGCGATTTGATGTTCGACTATCTCGCCGTCTGGCGCGCTGCCGGCGTGGCGCCCATGGATATCCTGCGCGCCATGACCACGAACGCCGCGGAGCTGCTGCGCATCAACAAAACGCGCGGCAGCATCGGCGAAGGCTTGAGCGCGGACATTGTCGCGACTCCCGCCAATCCCCTCGAGGATATCGAAGGCTTGCGCAAGATCGATTTCGTCATGAAGGACGGCAAGATCGTCCGCAAGCCGGCGAGCCGCTAGCGAACGGCAGGTTGGAGCGGCGGCTGGGCCTTGTGCCCCTCGCCGCTCCGGATTACGTCGGCAGGGGCGCCACGTCGCGTGTCCAGCCGAAGGGATCGGGCGCCCGCCGCTCTTGAATGGCCAGCAGCGCTTCCCGCAATTGCGCCGCGACCCCATCGATGCGCCTGGGCACGTACTCCCGCCGGTCGCGATCCGTCAGCAAGCCGATGGGACTCAAGATGGCGGCCGTGCCGCAGGCGAACACTTCGGTGCATTCGCCGCTCACGATCTGCGCCAGCATCTCATCGAGCAGCATGGCCCGCTCATGCACGGTGTATCCCAGATGCCTGCCGAGCGTGATCAGCGAGTCCCGCGTGATGCCGGGCAGAATGGCACCATCGAGCGCCGGCGTGTGCAATTCGCCGTTGATGACGGCGAACAGATTCATGCCGGAGAGTTCCTGGATGAAGCGCTGTTCCTTCGCGTCGAGCCACAACGCCACGGTGAGGCCGCGCGCCACTGCGGCATTGGATGCCCGCAGCGACGCCGCATAGTTCGCCGAGGCCTTGGCGGTACCGACGCCGCCGACGGCGGCGCGGACATCGTCGCGTTCGATCGCGACCCGCATCGCTCCCGACGAATAAATTTCCACCGGATTGGCGATGAGCATGAAGCGGAAGGTGGTGGAGTTGCGCAGCAGATAGCCCGCCTCGGTGCCGAACAGAAACGGCCGCAGGTACAAGGAGCGTCCCGACTCGCGTGGAATGAATCGATGGCAACTCCCCACCACCGCCTCGATAGCCTCGAAGAACAGCCCTTCCGGGACGGGCGGCATCGACAGGCGTTGCGCCGAACGCTGCAGGCGCTGCCAATTCTCAAGCGGTCGGAACAAGTTCGGGTTGCCGTCGCCGACCTTGTAGGCCTTCAGGCCCTCGAACACGAGTTCGCCGTAATGCAACGCTCGCGCGCCCGGCAGGATTTCGATCGGTCCATAAGGCGTGAGCTCACCGCGGTCCCAGCCGCCGTCCGACCACTCGGCGGAGAACATCACCGGCGCGGCCACCAGGCCGAAGCCGAGCTTGTCGGGAAGCACGAAGTTCTTCAGTGCCGCGCTGACGCCGGGCGCGACATGGTAGTTCGCCGCGTGCGCGGTCACCTCAGCGACGGAGGTACGCATCGCTGCCATCCAGCCAGTCCTGCCGCGGTGGATTGAACACATCGACGTCGAGCGTATCTTCCATGGCCAACGCGCGATGCGGGAGGTAGGAAGGGATCACCAACACTTCCCCCGCGTGAATCGTGATCTCGCGCTCCTCCTTATCCCCCAGCCAGAAATGCAGCGATCCCTCGAGGATGTAGGTGATCTGCTCGTTCTCATGCGAGTGCTGCGGCACCTCGTCCCCTTTCTTGAGGAACACGTGGGCGATCATCATGCGTTCGCTGGTGATGAGCTTGCGCGTGATGGTGCCCTTCATCGACTCTTCGGGTATTTCCTTCCACCGATAGTGCTTGGCGCTCGCGGCGTCGTTGCTGGCCATGGCTTTGACCGTATTCATGATGAGATCCTCGAATTAGCGAAACTTGTCGTCAATTTGTAAATCCAGCGCCACCGCGTGGCGGTTGGTCTCGTTGGCGAGCCCGATGATGGCCACGAGCTCGGCGTACTGCTCCGGCGTCATCCCCTTTCTGCGGGCGGCGGCACCGTGAGAGGCGATGCAGTAGCGGCAGGCATTGGTCACGCTGACCGCCATGTAAATCAGTTCCTTGGTGAGCGGATCTAGCGCTCCCGGTCCCATCACCTCTTTGGAGTTGGCCCACATGCGCCGCAGCGTGGGCGGATGGTTGGCCAGCACTTTCCAATAGTTGTTGACCCAGTCCGTCTTGCGTGTCGCCATGATGTCGTCATAGACGGCGCGCACCTCCGGCGAGGCATCCTGGTACTCGATCGGCGACTGCGTCGCGGCGCCGGGGCCGGCGTTCATGGCACCACCGCAATCACGCGTGCCGGGAAACCCGAGCCGTTCTCGACTTTGGGAAACGTGATCCATACCAGTCCGCCCGCTTCGGGGACCTGGTCGAGATTCGCGAGCAGTTCAATTTGGTAATGATTGGTACCGAGCACATAGGACTCGAGCGAATAATCGTCCTTGGTGGTCGCGGCCCCGGGATCCGTGTCCGTGGTTTCGTGACCGGAGGCGGTGATGCCGCGTTCCTCATATAGCAATTTCAGGACCGGCAGGCTCCAGCCGGGATAGTGAAATACGCCGGCGGCGTCTTTGTTCGCCAGGGCCGCATCGTCCGGCCAGCGCTTGGACCAGTCGGTGCGCATGGCGACGAAGGCGCCGCGCGGTATGCGGCCGTGGCGCTGCTCCCAGGAATGAATATCGTCCAGCGACAGCACATAGTCCGGATTCTTGGCCGCCTTCTCGTGCACATCGATGACCACGAGCGGCATCAGCATGTCCTTCGGTTCGATTTGGTCGACGGTGTGCAGAGCGGCATGGAAGTGAGCCGGCGGGTCGACATGCGTGCCCCACTGGCCAATGTGACAATATTCGTTGATGCGGAAGCCGTCCTTATCGACGGTGTACAAGGTTTTGACGCGTTCGTTCGGCGCGCCCTTCCAATGCGGAATACCCGGCGCGAACGCGTGGGTCAAATCGACGAAGCGATGCGACTGTATGACCGCGAGCGCATCGGTCAGCGACGCGCCGGCGGGTTTGTCCGCCGCGGTCGCACACGTCGCCGCAGCGAAAGCGGCGGCGCCACAGGCGCCCAACACCCATGTTCGCATGAACTCTCCCCCTCCGGATCCGCATGGTAATTATCGCAAGGCAGTTTATCCTGCCTTCCGCCCGCACGGTAGGTTCCGCTCAGAATGCAATATAGGGGCCCGTGCCGGCCGATGTGGTCTGCGATTCCAGCACCGTGAGCACGCGGCGGCCATAGTAGAACGGCAGCCCAAAGTCGAAGCTTCCGGGCAGAGGATTGGTGCCCGCGAGTTGCGGAAAGGCGGTGAAATCGGGGTTGTTGGTCAGCATCACTTGCGCATTGGCGGCGCTGAAACTAACCGCGGCGCTCATTCCATTGGCGCCCTGCAGCGTAGCCGTCAAGTTCTGAGTGCTGGCCGGGCAGTAAAAGCCCGTCAAACCGGTCTGACTGCATATCGGAATGGTCGAATCATCGAAATAATTGCCGTTCGAACCCGCGTCGATGAAGCTTTGGCTCAAGGACTGACCGTTGTAAAGCGCCGTGAGGTATCCGAAATTTGGGTCGACGGTCAACACGGTTTCGTTGCTCGACGCATTGTTCGACTGAGTATCGACGCCGAAAATCAGCGAACCTGAAACCGTCGCTGCTCCCTGCGCCGGAACGCTCGGCAGTTCGATGATGCTGCCATTGTTGTCCGTCGCAAACAGGCTCACAGGATTGGACACCTGACTCGCAAGCGGCACCGTGGTGAGCTGGCAGGTCAACGCCGTGCACGAATAATAGAACTGCGGACTGGTGCTGCTCACGCAGGCCTGACCGCAGTCCTGTGCGAACACACCGATCCCCAGGATGCCGTTGGCCCCGAACGCGGCGACGGTATCCTCTTCCGGACCGGTGCCGGAACAATTCGCCGGCACCTTGGTAAAGTGCGGGTCGCCAATGACTTGAATGGCCACGGAAGCGGCCGATTCGCCGCCGACCTGTATGTCGGCATTGGCGACCGGCCCCCAACTGTAGCCGTCCGCGAACTGGGTGCACTCCACCAAGGAATTGCCGTCCGGGGCGGTCTGCACCGGCAAGGTCAGGGTCAATATCGGCGCCAGAATGCGCAGTCCGAAGGAAGCGGTATCGATCTGGATGTGATCGATGGTTTGACAAGCCGTCGTGCTGCCGGGGACGCACACCGTGACCGAGGTGAACAGGGTGTTGGCCGAAGAATTGCTGGGACCCGGGTCGACGATGACATCCGCCACATTGGTAGTGGGCGGGGGCATCGGGCTGGGTGCAAGATCGTTGCCTCCTCCCCCGCCACCGCAAGAGATCATCGAGGCACACAAGGCTACACCGGCACTCCAGCGCAATAGTTGCAGGCGCGCCGCGCCCATTCGAGGTGGTCGCGCGGCCATCAGCGCACCTCTCCGAGGTCGACGCCGTTGGGTATGGATTGGGGCAGGTACGCTCGTCCCGCGAAAGCGCGCATATGTCCGCCCGACTGCACCACGAGGTCATCTTGCGTGATTTGCAGTTGACTGTGACTGGCGTGTTTGCTCCTTGCCCCGGCTAGGTAGGAATCGAAGTAACGCCCGAAGGTCTGGCGCAAATTCGGGATGACGGGGCCGTTCCAGGCGACGGCGAACACCCGGCCGTCCATTCCGACGAACTCGCGCACCCGCGTCCCGGAGGGCAATTCCATTTCATGCACCCGATACCCCGCACGAGTGTTGATCTTGATCGAGGCGTGCAGCCGCGCGACGTCGGTTTCCACCGAGGCCTCCGGCTCCCCCAGCGCGGCGGCAGCGATGCACGGACCCAGCACCGCGATGAGCAAACCCGAGGCAAGCACGCACTTCTTCACATTCATCATTGTCCGTCCTGAGGGCATCGCGTCATCCTATGCACTCTTTTGAGCGAGATTACGCCCATTGGTTCCGAACGGTGCGTGGGTTCACAGCCTAGCATGTCGGGATTGGACGACATACGCAGCTAATCCTTGACCGGCGGCTTGGCGCGGTACTGGCTCTGCAGGGCGAGCATCCAACCCGGGTATTCCGGCGGCAGCTGACTCACCTCATCCAACTGCCTGACCTCGTCCACGCTCAGCTGAACGCGCGTTGAGGCGACATTGTCGCGCAATTGGTCCATGGTTTTGGCGCCGATGATCACGCTGCTGACGAAGGGTTTGCTCAGTAGCCATGCGAGCGCGATCTGCGCCACCGACACTTGGCGCTGCTGCGCGAGCGGTCGCATGGCATCCACGCACTTGAACGCGCGCTCCTTGTCCGCCGGAGGGAAATCAAAGGTCGCACGTCGTGCGCCGGCCGGTCCCTTGGCGTCGGCCGCGCTGAACTTGCCGCTCAGCAATCCGCCCGCCAGCGGACTCCATACCATCAACCCGAGCTTTTGATCCTGCAGCAACGGCACGATCTCCCGTTCGAGATCGCGTCCGGCGATGGTGTAGTAGGCCTGCACGCTGACGAACTTTGCAAAACCCTTTCGCTCCGAAACGCTCAGGGCCTTCATGATCTGCCACGCGGCCAAGTTGCACAGGCCGATGTATCGCACCTTGCCGGAGCGCACCATATCGTTCAGGGCGGACAGTGATTCCTCGAACGGCGTCAATGGATCGAAGGCGTGAATTTGGTACAAATCGATGTAGTCGAGCTGCAGGCGCTTCAGGCTGGCGTCGACTTGATGAAAGATGTGATTGCGCGACTGCCCGCGTCCGTTCGGCGTCTCGTCCATGGTGCCCGTGGATTTGGTGGCCACGACGAGCTGCTCGCGCGGCAACCCCAGGGTTTGCAGCGCCTGGCCCAGCAGCATTTCGGACTTGCCGAGCGAATAGACATTGGCGGTATCGATGAAATTGATGCCCGCGTCGAAGGCATACTTCACCTGTTCATTCACCGCTTCCTGCTGCAGACTGCCGATGCTTTCCCAGATGCCTTTGGCGCCGCCGTAGGTCATGGTACCCAGGCACAGCTCCGATACGTATAGGCCGGTTTGGCCGAGTAGGTGATAGCGCACGACGGACTCCAATCAGTCAGGGGGGTTCGAGCAGACTAGCTCATTTTTTTGAATGAATTCAAACGATCGCTGTCCCAGGTGCAAAGCGGTCAAATCCGGAGAGTTCGCGCGTGAAGACTTTTGCATGGACGATCGCCGCCGCTGCCGTAGCGGCGATCCTGGGTTGTCACATCGGCACCAAATACTTGGTGGGCGGCACCCTGACGGGCCTCATGGGCCGGGGTTTGGTGCTGCAAGACAATTCTGGAAATGACCTGGGCCTGACGGAAAACGGCGCATTCGCCTTCACCAAAGGCATCGAGAACGACGGCGCCTATTCGGTCACGGTCAAGACGCAACCCTCCGACCCCACGCAAACTTGCACGGTGCACAACGGCTCCGGAGTCATCGACAAGGCCGATGTCGACAATATCATCGTTTCATGCACTCAGCAGGGACGCTTCGCCTACGTGGCGAATCAGCTCTCCAATGACCTGTCGGCGTATGCAATAGATTCAGACGGCGCATTGACACCCATTCCCGGTTCGCCGTTCGCGGCAACGGGCACAGCTCCGGCATCGCTCGCGGTGGATCCGAACGGCCGATATCTCTATGTGGTGAACAATGCTTCAAACGATATCTCGGTGTTTGCGATCGACGGCGCCACCGGAGCGCTCGCCGCCACCGGCCTGCCGAGCCCCACCGGCAGCGGCCCGTATACCGTGGCCGTCGATCCCACGGACCGGTATCTTTACGTGACCAACCTCGCGTCCAACAACGTTTCGGCCTTCGCCATCGACGCCGGCACCGGCCTTCTGACCGAGCTTGGCAATTCGCCATTCGCCGTCGGCGCGGAACCGACTTCGCTCAAAGTCGATGCGAATGGCAACTTTCTCTATGTCGCCAATTTCAAAGGCGCAAATGTCAGCGTCTTGTCGATCGACCCGGCCAGCGGTTCCTTGAGCGACATTCCTGGATCTCCCTTTGCCGCGGGCGCCGGCGCCATCTCCATCGCCCTCGATCCGACGGGAACATTTGCCTATGTCGCCAATGAAACGGCCGCGACTGTCTCCGAATTCTCCATCGCCGCCTCCGGGGCGCTGACTCCGGTCTCCGGATCGCCGCTGGCCGCCGGCAGCAGTCCGGAATCCCTGGCCGTCGATCCGGCGGGCCGCTACCTCTACGCTGCGAATGTCACCGCCAAGAATCATGTGCAGCAGTACTCCATCTCTCCGAGCAGCGGCGCCCTCGCTGCCGCGGGAGCTTCCGTCGCCGCGGGCACATTTCCCCTTGGACTCGTGCTTGATCCATCCGGTCATTTCGCCTACGTCGCCAACGACAACTCCGGCGACGTTTCCGCGTATGCCGTCGACGCCGTGACCGGCGCACTCATCCCCGTCAGTCATTCGCCGTTCGCCGCGGGCGGCGAGCCGCGCGCCCTCGCCATTGACTGAAGTCGCGCGCCGTTTGGGGCGCGACGCCGCGCCGGGGTTATGATGGGCGCCGGTGCAATTGCCCCGCAGACCCTCAGGATCAACCCTCGATGAGCATCCATGATGTGACCGCCGGTAGTCATGTTCCGCATGAATTCAACGTCATCATAGAGATTCCAATGAATGCGGAGCCGATCAAGTACGAGGTGGACAAGCAAACCGGTGCGCTGTTCGTGGATCGCTTCATGATGACGGCCATGCACTATCCCGCCAACTACGGCTACGTGCCGCAGACCGTCGCCGACGACGACGATCCGGTCGATGTGCTGGTGCATACGCCGTTTCCGCTGCTGCCGGGCGTGGTGGTGCGCTGTCGGGCAGTCGGGGTGCTGCGCATGGAAGATGAAGCCGGCAACGACGCCAAGGTGTTGGCGGTTCCCACCGACGATATTTGCCCCTTGTTCGAGCACTGGAAATCGATTGCCGACGTGCCCGAGATTCGCCTGCGGCAAATTCAGCATTTCTTCGAGCACTACAAGGATCTGGAGCCCGGCAAGTGGGTCAAGGTCATCGGCTGGGCGAGTGTCGATGTCGCGCATTCGGAAGTCATGAACGGCATCAAACGATACCAAGCTGAAAAAAAGGCCGGCGCAAGCTAGCGGCGCATGGATGCCGCGCGCCATCGGGGGCTCCTCCTCGCCGCCGCGGGAATCGCCGTGTTGCTGGCCGCAAGCTGGGCGGCCTATCGCCCCGTTGCGCCGCGGGGCGCGGATGCGCCGCCGACCGTCTTCTCCGCGCATCGCGCCACGGCGATTTTGCGGGATCTGATGGGCAACGGCGTCCCGCATCCCATGGGAAGCCCCGCCGCGGCACAGCTCCGCGAGGCCATTGTCGGGCGTTTGTCGGCGTTGGGCTTCGCCCCCGAACTGCAATCGGGATTCGTGTGCAATGACTATGGCGTGTGCGGCACGCCGGTGAACATTGTCGCAACGCTGGGAGACAGCTCCGCGGATCCGAACGCGGTGCTGCTGTCGGCGCACTATGACTCGGTGCCGGCGGGTCCCGGAGCCTCGGATGATGGGGCCGGGGTCGCCAGCATGCTCGAGATCGCGCGCATTCTGAAAACGCTGCCGGCGCCGCGTCATCCCATCATTCTGTTGATTACCGATGGTGAAGAAGCGGGGCTGCTCGGCGCACTGTTGTTCGTGCGCGAGCATCCCCTGTCGAAGGCGGTGAAGGCCGCGGTCAATTTGGACGCGCGCGGAACCTCCGGACCCAGCCTGATGTTCGAGACCGGCGCAGCCAATGCCTGGCTCATGCGTTTGTACGGATCGGCAATTGCGCGGCCCATGACCAACTCGCTCTTCTACGTCGTGTACCGGCAGCTGCCGAACGATACCGATTTCACCGTTTTCAAGAAGGCGGGCTATCAGGGCTTCAACTTCGCCTTCATCGGCCATGTCGGCCGATACCACACGCCACTCGACAACGTGGCCAATGCCGACTCGAGCACCATTCAACACCAGGGCGCGAATGGGCTGGCGGCGCTCATGGCGCTCGCCAATGCCCCGACCGGGGACGCGCCTGCGGGGGAATCGGTTTTTTTCGACGGCTACTCGCAGACTCTCATCGCGTGGCGCTCTGAACTCACGCTGCCCGCCGCGTTGCTTTCCCTCATTCTACTGGTGGCCGAGGCGGCCATTTTGTTGCGCGGTGGAGTCCTCACCGGCCACCAAATCCTGTGGGGATGGTCGGGCATCCTCGGCGCTCTCGCATCGGGAGTGGGGCTGTGCGCCGGCTGCCTCGCGCTGCTCATTGCGGTTCACCACGTGCCGGCGCTGGATGGGGCATCGTGGGTTTCGCAGCCCCTGCCCATGCACATCGCGGCCGTGGCGGTTTCGGTACTCGCTGCGGGTGGCGCCAGTGTCTGGATGGCGCGGCGCGCCGGCTTCTGGGGATTCTGGGTGGCCGCAGTTCTGCAGCTGGCGGTACTGAGCGTCGCGACGGCGATGTTCCTTCCCGGGGCGAGCTATGTATTCCTGCTGACGACGATTGCCGCGGGTGTGGCCGCTCTGCCCTGTGCGGTCAGCGTGCTCACGTCGCGCCCATGCAGGGTCTGGGCGATCGATCTGGCAGCGCTCATTCCCGCTCTCACCCTATTCGCCGGGGTGCTTCCGCTGCTGCGATTCCTATACATGTCGCTCGGCAGCGTGGCATGGCCTCTGACGACGTTGATCACCGGCCTGGCATTGTCCACGGTGCTCCCGCTGTTGGCGGTCGCGAGCGGCCGGGTGCGGGGCCGGATCATCGGCGCGGCCGCGCTGGCCGCGGCCGGGGGCTGGGTGTGCGCTCTGTTCCTGCCTGCCTATTCCGCTGTGTGGCCGGAACGGGTCAATTTGGAGTACTGGCTGGATGCCGACACCGGTCAGGCCAATTATCTGGCGCGGTGCGATTCGTCGCGGCTGCCCGCGGCCCTCGCCGCCGCCGCGCACTTCGATCCCCTGCCACGCGTCCGCTTCGCCGGTAGCTCGGTCCGGGCGTTTTTCGCCGCGGCGCCGCGGCTCGCGCTGGCCGCGCCGCAGTTGCAGCAGACCTCACCGCCATCGGCGGCTGCCAACACCGCAGCCGCAACCCACTTCGAGCTTCATCTGCGTTCCGCGCGCGCCGCCGCCGAGGTGTTTGTGGTCTTTCCGGCGGGTGCGCGTGTTGCGGACGTCGCACTCACGACCGCTGCGGGCGTGGTGCACGCCAAACCCTACACGCTGCACGGCGGCGCGACTTTGCTGGACATTTTCGGATTGCCGGCGGAGGGCGTGAACTTAAGTTTCGATGCGGCCGAAGAGCAACCGGCGGTGCTCCAGGTCTTCGACCAGAGCTACGGATTAGCCGAGGGGGGAATTTTGCAGCGTGCCAGGAGCGCCGAGGCGACCAGCTCGCAGGATGGTGATGTCACCGTGGTGCATCGCACCGTATCGCTCAATCCTGCGGCTGATCGCCGAGATGGAAACCACTAACTATTCTTCGAATGCGCGGCGTACAGTGCCGCCAGCTGCGCATTGTTGATTTGCCGGATGGCCCGTGAAACGGCCTGATCCCGGCATTCGGCGACTTTTCTCTGCAGACTGAGATCTTGAATCGACATATCGGGACAGACCTGCTTCGACGCACGGACTATTCGACGGTACACCTCATTCACCCCGCTCGCGGTCGCGAGGTCCTGATCGCCGTACTTGACGACGACGCTGGGTGGGCCTTCTTCCGGAGTGGCGGCATTGACTGCGCCAAAACTTAAAGCCGCGGTGAGACTGCCCAGCGTCAGCACCGCAAGTTTGACGAAATGACTCATGACATGGCTCCTAAACGACAGTGTTTGATCACGCGTACATGAGACGCGCGCGACGCCCTCCGCGTCTGCGGGGGTGCGTCGAGGTCGTCCCGTCCAATGACGGGTTCGTCCCGACCCCCGCGCCAAGGCTCCGCAATCGCCCTCAGTTGCGCTAGGCTTGCACCCATGATCGGACTTGGGGTGATGGAATCGCCGACCCGGCGCTTTGCCGGGGGCCTTTCCCTGCGGCAATTTCTGGCCATCGCCGGCCTGTTCTGGGTGTATGTGGCCCTGTCGAACATCCTGTACGCGTACAGCATGCGCATCGGGATATCGCGCATGACCAATGTCTCGCTGTTCGCCTCCTGGGACGCACGCCTCCTGCAGCACCTGATGTTGCTGCCGATCTTGCTGGTGTCCTATTGGGCCTCGCTGCGGATTCAGTGGCGCCCGCTGTGGGTGGCGCTGCCCTTGCAGGTGATTCTTGGCGGCATCTTCGCGGCCATCGCCTATCCGGCCATGCTCGTGGCCCAAATGACCCTGGGAATGGAGGAGTGGCACGAGTCCATGGTGAAACACGCCGCCGAGCCCTGGGCCGATCCCTACTTTCTCTCGCTGTGGATGGCGAGTTTCGTGAACTTCCTGCCCGACGTACGGATTTGGCCTGGCGCTGGTCACGGGACTCGCGCTCTATACGCGTTTTCGAGATTCCCAACTGCGGCTCGCGGCGCTCGAGCGCGAGTGGAGCGCTGCCCGGTTGGCGGCGCTGCGCATGCAATTGTCGCCGCACACCCTGTTCAATCTGCTGCACACCATTCGCGGCCACATCGAATGGGATCCCAAAGGCGCGCAATCCATGGTGGTGCAGCTTGCCGATCTGCTGCGCCGGCTGTTGAACGCCGGCGAGCGCGACTTCACCCGGCTGAGCGATGAATTGCAGTTCGTCCGCCTGTATTTGGAGTTGCAGCAGCGGCGTTTCGCGGACCGCCTGAGCGTCGTTCTGCCCGACGCGGCAGAGGTGCCCGCCGTGTGGGTGCCAAGTTTGATTCTGCAACCGCTGGTGGAAAATGCCGTGGTTCACGGCCTCGCGGGCCATCAGGGACCCGTGGCCGTGAACGTCACCGTGCGCATGAGCCGCGACGTGCTGACTCTGCGGGTGCTCAACACCATTGCACCGGAAAAACCGGTCGGTGAGGAAGGCATCGGCCTCAACAATGTCCGCGAGCGCCTGGCCGTGCAATTCGAAGGACGCGCCGACCTCACCACCTCCGGGGTGGGCGGGGAATGGTGCAGCGAGATTACGATGCCGGCGATTCACCAGTCCCCGGTGCGGGTGACGCGCCGCGCGGCCGCGTTGGTCGACGCATGATGGATGTCATCATCGTCGATGACGAACAGACCGGCCGACGCACGCTGCGGGAGTTCTGCGAGGCGGAGGGGGACTTGCGCGTGCTCGGCGAATATGGCGACGGCGCGACGGCGCTTGCGGCAATTCGATCGCAGCAGCCTCATCTGGTATTCCTCGACATACAGATGGATCCCTTGAACGGCATAGAGATTGCCCGCTCGTTGGAACCCTCGCAGCTGCCCTCCCTGGTATTCGTCACGGCCTACGACACCTACGCCCTCGAAGCATTCGAGGTCAGCGCCGTCGACTACTTGCTGAAGCCGTTCGATCAGGAGCGATTTCGCCGCACGTTGGCGCGGGTCAGGCCGCGTCATGCCAAGTCGGGAATGGATGAACGCCAGGCTCTCCTGGCCGGTCTGCTCGCGCAACTCGAGCGCGCGCGCACCGCCGGCGAGGAGCGCCCGCGACTGCTCGCGGAGTTCGGCGGTCATCTGCACGTGCTCGAGGCCGCCCAAGTGGAGATGATCGAGGCGGACCGCAATTACGTGGTCATCCGCGTGGGCAAGGACAGCTTTCATGCCCGCAGCACGTTGCAGCAGGCGGAGTTGGCGCTGCGCTCGCAGCCGATGCTGCGGATCAGCCGGTCGTGCCTGGTCAATATGAATTATGTCAAAGAAGTGAATCGCACCCTGCGCGGCGATTTCATCCTGGTCCTGGCCGGGGGCGCCACCGTCACCAGCAGCGAAGGATTCCGCGGCAAGGTCAAAGAGTACTTGGGGACGATGCGCATTTCGTAGGAGCCGGGCAGGCTCCTGGGCTACAGCAATTCCTCGGGCGCGAACGGCGCCGCGCATTTTCAACCAAAAGCGCTGCGAACGCGTCGTTTCGGGATCGATGTACCACTTCCTTTGCAGTGCTCCCTCGCCGCTCGACCATTCGATCTGGTCGCTGTGACCGATCAGCTGCAGCCGGTAGCTGCCGTCCGCGCTGATGTCGTCGAGCAAACTGGTCACCTGACGGGCGATCTCGCCGCTGCGTATCACGAGCCCGAGTTCGCTGTTGGTGTGGGCCGAACGCGCATCCATGTTCATCGAACCAATGAACACGGTTTTCTGATCGATCACCAGCGCCTTGGCGTGCAAACTCGCGTTCGAACCGCGAAACGGATGAAAGCGTGCGCGTTTTTGCCCAAGCTTCGGCCGTACCTCGGAGAGTTCGACGCCGAGTTTGAGCAGTGCCACCCGATAGTGCGAGTAGCCGTGGTGCACCAGCGGTGAATCGGTGGAAGCCAGCGAGTTGGTCAGGATCCGAATGTGCACGCCGGCGCCCACCAGCTTGGCGAACATGGCGACACCGTCCTTCCCCGGCACGAAGTACGGCGAAATCACGATCAGCTCCTGCTTGGCCGAGCGCATCAACGCGCCGATGTTGTTGGCGATCGTCACCTCCTCGTCGGGGGAGGTTTCGCTGGCAATCTTGGCGGGGCGATCCGCGAGCACGGTGGCGGGAACCCAGGTCAGCTGCACCGCCCCCGATTTCACTTCGCCTTCCAGCCAATTGGCGCTCCCGGACTCGCCGCTGTCGGGCGGCGGCGGCGAGGCGGGATCGGCATTGACCGGTTCGGCCACCGCGGCGATCGGATAGGCGTACGGGCTGTTCCAGAACGCGTCGAACGACGCCGACAGCGCCGGCACGATGGCGCCCGCCGCCACCACATCGAGATCGATGAAATTGTTGTGCTGATCCCGCGTGAAATACTGATCGCCGATATTGCGGCCGCCGGTGATGGCCAGGGCATTGTCGGCCACGAACAACTTGTTATGCATGCGGTGATTGATCCGCGGGATGTCGTTCGCCGAAGCCAGCACCCGGGTCCAGGTGGTATGTCTTCCCCCGGGAAACGGATTGAACACCCTGACTTCGACATTGGCATGTTCGCTTAAGTGCATGAACCGCCGATCTTCGCCGGCGGTATTGAGGTCATCGACCAGTACGCGCACCCGCACGCCGCGGTCCGCCGCGAGGCGCACATGATGCAGAAGGATGCGCGCCGAATCGTCCTGTTGAATGATGTAGTACTGTATGTCCAAGGTGCGCTCTGCATGGTCGGCGAGTGCGATGAGATCGCCCAATGCCTCCTCTCCCGAGGTCAGCAGCCGGATACCGGACAGATTCTTGCCGCCCTCCTCCGCTGCAATGATGCGGCCGAGCGACGTCGTCTCCGGATCCCGCAGTGCCTCGCTGTGGGAGTTCTCGACATGAGGCGGCAGACTGGCGCAGCCGGAGACGAAAATTGCGGCCGCCGCCAGGAGGCCGATTGGGCGGGGCACGCGTGTCGATGGAATGCCGCACCTTGATTTGCGCATTGCCGCATCATATCAGGCACACTTTGCACCCATGCAGACACCTCGTCACATCCGCAGCTTCGTCTTGCGCGCCGGGCGCATGACCCAGGCGCAGGAACGTGCCCTCACCGACCTTTGGCCGACCTATGGCGTTGATCTACGCGGCGACCCGTTGGATCTGGATGCAATCTTCGGGCGCCGCGCGCCGCGCTGCCTCGAGATCGGCTTCGGGGTCGGGGAAGTGATCGGCACCCTGGCGGAGAACCATGCGCACATCGACTACCTGGGAATCGAGGTGCATCGCCCGGGGGTGGGGCGGTTGCTGTTGCAAGCACAGCACGCAGGCCTGCGCAACCTACGCATCGTTTGCCACGATGCCGTCGAGGTGCTGCAGTCGGCGGATTCGCGATCGACGCCTTCGATGAGATCCTCGTCTTCTTCCCCGATCCCTGGCACAAGAAGCGCCATCATAAGCGCCGCCTGATCGATCCGGCCTTCGTGGCAATCTCTGGCCGACAAGCTGCGCGCCGGGGGCGTGCTGCGCCTCGCGACGGATTGGCAGGATTATGCGGAGCAAATGCTGGCTGTATGCAATGCGAATCCACATCTCGCTTCCTTGAGCGCGGACCGAAGCTACGTGACGCGGCCGGACTTCAGACCGCCGACGCGGTTCGAGCGACGCGGCGCACGCTTGGGCCACGGCGTGTGGGATTTGGCCTACACCAAGATCGATCGGCTAAAGGAAGCTGCCGCGAATACCGTCGATGATGAATTGCACGGCAAGCGCGGCGAGTATCACGCCCGATAGTCGGCTCACGACATTGGCGCCGGTCACTCCCAGCACCTTCATCAAGCGGGGCGTGGCCAGCATCAAGACCCAGCAGACGATCAGCACCAGTCCGACCACCGCCGAGGAAACCGGCGAACAGCAGCGGGCTTTGCGTCGACCTCGCCGGCGGCCAGCAGGATGGTCGCGAGTGCGCCCGGCCCCGCGATGAACGGGAAGGCGAGCGGAAACACCGAGATGTCCTCGCGCTTCTTGGCCTCTTCTTGCTCGCTGGTGGTCGAACGGGTTCCCGAGGGGCGAGCGAATACCATGTCGAGCGCTATCAGGAACAAAAGGGTGCCGCCCGCGATGCGGAATGAGCTCAGGGAAATCCCCATGATCGTCCAGAAACCTCGCGCCTGCCAAGCGCGAACAGCACGCAGATCACCAATGCGATCAGCGCTGGCCTTGCCCGCCATTTTTTTCTTGTAGTGCGCGCTCGCGCCTTGGGTGAGCCCGGCGAACAAGGGGATCAACGAGATGGGATCCACCACGACGAAAAAGACGACGAAGAATTTTACGAGTTGTTCGATCACTGACGATGTTGCTGCGCGGAAAATTTACATATTGCGCGAACGACTCATTGGGAGTTGAATGGAGTTGGGACTGAATCGGAGTGAGCATAGCAGACGGAGACGGCGATGAACGTAGTCAAGCCGATCGTAGGTCAATGGTATCGGGGCGGTACCAACGAGCTCTTTGAAGTGGTCGCCATTGACGACCAGGATCAAACCATCGAAATTCAATACTTCGATGGCACCGTCACGGAAATGGAATTCGATTCCTGGAATGAACAGTTGCTCGATGAACTCATCGACGCGGCGGATGCGCCGGAAGATTGGTCGGGCGCAGTGGATGTGGAGGCCGAAGACTTGGACCGCGAGTTCGAGGACAATGCGCGCAGCCTCTGGTCCTCTCCCAACGATCGCTCGCTGCGCCGCTGACACTGCTTCGAATTCCAGGCGCCGGATCGCCTAGCGCTTGGCGGCCTCGCGCGCCGCAAGGTCGTTCAAGGGCCGGCGAAATATCACCAACAGAATCAGGCCCGGCATCGCCGTGAGGAAAGTCACGACGAAGAAGTTCGCCCAGCCGACGACGCGATACGACCTGCCCGGCGATCGCAGCCCATGACCACTGCGCGGTATTGCGCCATCGCCGACAGCAGCGCGTACTGAGTGGCGCTGTAGTTGGGGCTGCACAGCGAGACCAGGAAGGCGACGAATGCGGCCTGACCCATGCCGCCGATGCCGGTGTCGAGACTAGTCGCGAGAACCAGCAGCCACATTTTTTTGCCGGCCAGCGCGAGCCACATGTAAAGAAGATTGGTGAGCGCCTGACCGATCCCGAACACCAACAGCGACCGGAACATCCCCCAGCGGATGTAGAGGATCCGCCGAGTCCGGCGCCGATCATGCGTAGAAATCGTCATGTTCACTTTGCCGGCGATGCTCAATTCCGTGAGCGAAAATCCCACGCCTTTGAGCATGAAGGCGCTGTATAGGCTGAGTGCAAAGGCATCGCCCACCTTGTAGAGCAGCACCAGCAACAGGAATCCCCGGCGCCCGGTTGCCTCAGCAGTTCTCGCAACGGCATGCCAGACGGCATCGGCCAGTGTCGGCGGCGGCCGTCCCGGTACCTCGGGTTCGGGAGCCCAGAAAGTCGCCAATATCGTGGCGGCCATCAAGCACCGCGACCATCAGGAAGGCGATGCGCCAGTTGTCGACGGAACCCACCCTGGGTTCGAGCCAGGCGGCAATCAGCACCAGCACCGCGCCCGCCAACATGGCCGCCGTTCGGTATCCGAACGTGGTGGCCGCGGCCGCCAGCGCCCGTTCGCTCGGTGGAATCACATCGACGCGGTAGGCATCGAACACGATGTCCTGGGATGCGGAGAGGAAAGCGACGAGCAGCGCCACGGTACCCAGCACATAGAGTTCCTTGGTCGGCGAACAGAATCCCATCGCGCCGATACAGATCGACAAACACGCCTGATACACCACGATCCATCCGCGGCGGCGCCCGAGCAGCGGCGGCAAGTACCGATCGAGGAGCGGGGCCCATAGGAACTTGAAGATGTACGGCAAACCCACGAGCCCGAAAATACCGATGGTTTTGATGTCGAGGCCGGCGTGGGCCAGCCAAGCCTGCAAGGTGAAGCCGGTGAGGTTGAAGGGCAGTCCGGAGGCGAAGCTCAGCAACAGGATGGCGGTCATCCGCTTGTCGCCGAGCGCTTGCAGTACGGTGGGTTTGGAGACTTCAGGCATGGCGCGCGATAGTATCAGGGCCCATGACCTTGGCCTATCAAAGCGAATTCATCGAGTTGTGCGTGCGGCTGGGCGTGTTGCGCTTCGGCAGCTTCACATTGAAGTCGGGCCGCGAAAGTCCGTATTTTTTCAACGCGGGTCTGTTCAATACCGGCGACGCCATCGGCGCGGTGGGACGCGCCTATGCTGAAGCCGTCACGGCTTCCGATCTTGAGTTCGACATGCTGTTCGGCCCTGCCTACAAGGGCATCCCATTGGTCACCATCACCGCCGCCGCTCTCGCGCAACGGGGCCGCAACCTGCCCTTTGCCTTCAACCGCAAGGAGGCCAAGGATCATGGCGAAGGCGGCAGTATCATCGGCAGCCCTCTCGCCGGGGCCGTGCTCATTGTCGATGACGTCATTACCGCCGGTACTGCCATCCGCGAATCCATCGATATCATTCATGCGGCCGGCGCGCACCCGGCCGGGGTGCTGCTGGCCCTGGACCGCCAGGAACGGGCGCCGGACAGGCCGGCTGTCTGCGGTGCAAGAAGTCCGGCAGCGCTTTGGCATACCGGTCATTACCGTCGTCAATCTGGCCGATTTGATGCACCATGTCTCCGCGCGGGGGCGCGAGGAGGACCTGCAGCGCATGCAAGCCTACCGGGAGCGTTATGGGCTCGCAGATTGAGGCATAGGCCCTAGAAAACGCAGGCCGCTCCGCTCACAATGGCGGCCGCTTCTCTCTTGAGGATATGCGCTTGAAGACAGTCGCTTGGATATTCTGTGCGGGGGCATTGCTGGCCGCACCGTGTCTTACGGCCGGAGCGGGCACATCGACACGGCCGGACTCTTTATAAATGGGTGGACGAACAAGGGGTAACCCATTACGGCGACCACATCCCGCCGGAATACGCGTCCCAAGAACAGCATGTCATCAACTCGCAGGGCGTCGAGATCAGCCGCCAGGACGCACAGAAATCCGCGGATCAAATGGCGGCTGAAGAACAAAAAAGGCTCGAGGCCCAGCAGAGCCAGAACCGCGACAGGAATTTGCTGAACACCTATGCGTCGGTGCAGGAAATCGAACGCCTGCGCGACCAGCGCGTGACATTGCTGTCCGATCAGATCAAAGTGACGTCGCAGTTTCTCGAAGTCTTGAACGGAAAGTTGAACAAGCTGCGCACCGCCAGCATGCATTTCAAACCGTACAACAACGATGCCGTCCGCGCAGCCCATGCCGGATCAGATCGCCGAAGATTTGGTGCGGGTGGGCAACGACATCCGCACCCAGGAGCAGAATCTGCATGAGAAGCGCAGCGAAGAAACGACGATGCGCAAGCAATTCGACAGCGACATCGCAGCGGTTCAAAGAACTGAAGGGCATCCATTGACGCCGAAGACTCGCATTCTATTGGGCGTCACGGGCGGCATCGCCGCATATAAGAGTCCCGATCTGGTGCGCCGGCTGATCGAGCGCGGCGCGGATGTGCAAGTCGTGATGACGAACGCGGCGCAGCGATTCGTCTCGCCCATGAGTTTTCAGGCAGTCTCGGGCCGGCCGACCCGCAGTGATCTGTGGGACGGCGCGGCGGAGGCCGCCATGGGCCATATCGAGCTGGCCCGCTGGGCGCAGTTCGTGCTGATCGCACCGGCCAGCGCGGACTTCATTGCGCGCTTCGCCCACGGCCGGGCCGATGACTTGTTGGCCACGCTGTGCCTCGCCACCGAGGCGCCCATCGTGCTCGCGCCGGCGATGAATCGGGTGATGTGGGCGAACAAGTCCACCCAGGCGAATGTGGAGACTCTGATTTCGCGCGGCATCCGCATCTTCGGTCCCGGGTCCGGCAATCAGGCCTGCGGAGAAGTCGGCTTGGGGCGCATGTGGGAACCCGTGAAATTGGCGGAAAGCTTGCTGGAACCGCCGCCCAATGCGGGGTTGCTGGCCGGGCTCAATATATTGATCACTGCCGGCCCGACCCGCGAGCGCATCGATCCGGTGCGCTACCTCACCAACCGCAGTTCGGGAAAAATGGGATTTGCCGTCGCGGCCGCGGCCCGCGAGGCCGGCGCGCACGTCACCATCGTCTCCGGACCCGTGCAATTGCCGACGCCGGTGGGCATCACCCGCATCAATGTGGAAAGCGCGCGCGATATGTATGCCGCGGTTCATCGCCAGGTCGGCGGATGCCGACGTGTTCATTGCGGCCGCAGCGGTGGCCGACTTTCAGCCCGTGAGCGTCGCCAAACACAAGATCAAGAAGCAAGGCGTCGCGGTCAAACTCGAGCTCGAGCCCGCGCCCGATATCATCAAATCGGTGGCGGATATGGCCAAGCGTCCCTTCGTCGTGGGCTTTGCAGCGGAGACCGACAACGTCGAGGACAATGCGCGCAGCAAGCTCAAGCGCAAGAAGCTCGACATGATCGCCGCCAATCAAGTCGGCGACGGCATTGCCTTCGATTGCGAAGACAATGCACTCACCGTCATTTGGCCGGGCGGCAAAGTCGAAGTTGCGCGCGGACCGAAAATCGATGTCGCGCGGCAGCTCATCGCGCTGATCGCAAGCCGCCTGCCGCCGCCCGATGGCACGCCGCGCCGCGGCGCCCGCAAGCGCCGAACTGCGGCGGCGCTGCCGCGCGATCGGGTGCGCGCGCGCCGCGCACGCAGATAGGATTCGCATGCAGCGTCGCGTCAAGCTGCGGATTCTCGATCCGCGCATCGGCAGGGAATTTCCTCTGCCCGCAGCATGCAACCGCGGGCTCCGCCGGCATGGATTTGCGCGCCTGCATCGGCGCGCCGCTCACTCTTGCAGCCCGGCGCCGCCGAGCTTATTCCCACCGGCATTTCGATTTTCATCGCGGACCCGGACCTGGCGGCGGTGCTGCTGCCGCGCTCGGGATTGGGGCACAAGAACGGCATCGTGCTCGGCAATCTGGTGGGTCTGATCGATTCCGACTATCAGGGACCCTTGATGGTTTCCGTCTGGAATCGCGGCACCGCGGCCTTCACCATCAATCCCGGCGATCGCATCGCGCAAATGGTGTTCGTGCCGGTGGTGCAGGTGGGATTCGAAGTCGTCGAGGATTTCCAGGCCACCGCGCGCGGCGCGGGCGGGTTTGGCAGTTCGGGCGGCGCATAGGAGACTGTTCAACCATTCAACGCGGCCGCGGCGGCCCGTAACTGCCGGTCACGGGCGAAATGCAGGCTAGAGACTTGGTCTGCCGCCGCTCATCCTTGATGCATGGCAATTCGGGATTGGCCCAGCGACGAACGACCCCGCGAAAAGCTGCTCGAGCAAGGGCGCCGCGGCACTGTCCGACGCGGAATTGCTGGCCATCTTGCTGCGCACCGGGAACACCCGGCCATTCGGCGCTCGATCTCGCGCGCGATGTGCTCAAGAATTTTCACTCGCTGCGCAAGCTGATCGCCGCCGATCGGCAGAGATTCTGCGCCGAGCGCGGGCTGGGGCTGGCGCGGTTCGCGGAACTGCAGGCGGCGGTCGAGATCGCCCGGCGGCAATGTCGGAGACCTTGCGCGCCGGCCCGTCGCTCGCCAGCCCGCGAGCCACGCGGGATTTTCTTTCCTCGCAGCTGCGCGATCTCGAGCACGAGGTATTTTGCTGCCTGTACCTCGACAAGCGTCACCGACTGATTCAATTCCAGGAACTGTTCCGCGGCACCATCGATGGCGCGAGCGTGCACCCGCGGGAAATCGTCAAGCTCGCGCTGCAGAGAAATTCCGCCGCGGTCATCATCGCGCACAATCACCCTTCCGGGATCGCGGAGCCGAGCCAGGCCGACGAATTCATCACCCAGCGGGTCAAGGAAGCGCTGGCCTTGGTCGACATTCGCCTGCTGGATCACATCATCATCGGCGACGGCGCCAGCGTATCGCTGGCAGAACGTGGAGTTCTTTGATATGTGGAGTGTGGGAGCCGGCGAGCGGTTTTACACCGGTTTCCGTGGCTCTCGCTCCACATATTATTTACGACGGTTCAGGGACGTTTCCGCTCTTTGTATTGGCGAACAGCAGCTTGGCAACTGGGATGGCCGTTAGTGCGCCGAGCATTTGCGCGACGATGAACGCGGGTACGTGGGATGGCGAGATTCCAGCAAATGTGTTCGACAAGGCGCGCGCGATCGTGATGGCGGGATTCGCGAACGAAGTGGACGAGGTGAACCAGTAAGCCGCTCCGATCCAGGCAGCGACCATCCATGGCGCATCCTCTGCCTTTCGATGACCCAAGATCACCAGCAGCAGACCCAAGAGTCGCCACGAACTCGGCAAGCCACTGAGCAATGCCGGTCCGCTCGTGAACCGAGGATTGGATGAGGGGTAGCGAGAACATGGTGTGTGCCAGGATCGCACCGGCACAGCAGCCTAAGATCTGGATGAGGGTGTATGCACCAGCATCGCGCCACGGCAATGCGCCGCGAAGTGCTTGGACCAAGGAGACCGCGGGATTGAAGTGGGCGCCGCTCACAGGCCCAACAACGCGATCAAGGTCGCAAGAACCGCAACCGTGGCCCCCGTATTGGCGATGAGCGCGACGGCAAGGTTTCCTGCGGCAAGCCGCTCAGCCATGATTCCAGAGCCGATGACGGTGGCCGCGAGCAGGAGCGAGCCTAAGCCTTCTGCGGCGATCCGCCGAAGCATGACTTTAACCTTCCGCCGTCGCTGGCTGTCGTCCGATAGCGCGCAGCTTTTCTTGCAAGGTCATCTGGTCTAAGGATGCGATCGGCAGTTCGGTGAAGAGTTTGATTCGGGTTTCAAGTTCCTTGAGGGCTTTGCGGAACGCGAAGGTTTTGTCTGCATCGGAGCCTTCGACCGCCGCCGGGTCCGCGATGCCCCAGTGCGCCGTCATGGGCTTTCCGGGCCATACGGGGCACACTTCGCCGGCCGCGTTGTCGCAGACGGTGAAAATAAAATCGATCGGCGGCGCCCCGGGCGAGGCGAACTCATCCCAGCTCTTGCTGCGGAAGCCCTCTGACGGGAGGTTCATGCGCTTCAGGAGTTCAAGTGCCTAGGGATGCACCTGGCCCTTTGGGAAGCTACCTGCGCTATAGCCGTGGAACCTACCTTTGCCCCAGTGATTGAGCAGCGACTCGGCCAAGATGCTGCGCGCCGAGTTGCCAGTGCATAAAAAAAGCACGTTGTAAGTCCGCTCGGCGTTCATTTTGCGCAGCAACTCGCAGGCTGAGCGCGCTGCGCGGGAACGCAGCATCCGGCGGCCGGTGCTTCCACCGGCGTGGTGGATTCACCGTGATTGAACACCGCGGTATCTTCGCCGTACACCGGGATGCGGCCTAAGGTATGGAAGGTTTCCCACGCGATCCCGCTGGGGTCCGTGACCCAGTATTTGTCCGATGTTGCGTAGCAGCAGGGCTGCTCATTTTCTTCGACCATACGCGCATCAGCCGCTTCCAGTTGCGCTCGCATGCCGCGCAGCTCCTCATCGGATTCGACCTGGAAGCCCAAGTGATTGACGCCCACCGGTTGGCGATTCATCGAGATGGCGAAGTTCACGCGCGGGTCGTCCAGCATCCACTTCGCATAGTCAGGCTGGGTTACGACCGGTTCCGCCCCAAAGAGGGTCCGATAAAAGCGGATGGAAGCGGGAAGGTCTTTGACGCTGACGTGCACATGGAGTCGTTTCATAGCTCACCTGTCGGGGTTTACTGTCGCTTGAACATGAAGGCCGAGGCATGCCGTTCTTTAGGCCGCTTTCACGGCCCGCTTCACGGATTTCGGCTGCCGCGCCGGCGCACAGCATTCGGCCGCACTCTCCGCGCAGCAGTTATCCGTCAGGTAGCCGACAAGCGCCGTCATCGCAGTGAAGTCCGCCGAGTAGATGAGCTGGCGGCCGTCGCGGCGCTGGGCGATGAGCCCCGCCCGCTGCAGGTTCTGCAAATGGAAGGTCAGGGATGAGGGTACGAGCCCCACTCGCTCGGCGATTCGGCCGGCGGGCAGCCCGGCGGGCCCACGCTCAACCAGCAGCCGGAAGATCGCCAAGCGGTGCTCATGTGCCAATGCGCCTAAAGCCTCGATCACGTTTTTCGCTTTCATGAGCCTACGATATTTCGATTAGTGTCGTAATGTCAAGCGACGCGGAGAGACGTCCACATTTTAGATAAGCCCCGATTCTGCAAATTATGGGGAGCTCTCCCTATCTGGCAGAAAGAGGGTTGCTCTGATCTATACTAGAGCTTGGCGGCGAAGAGCAGGGAGGCTGGATAAGAAAAATGAACAAACTAGGCGCACTCGCGCTCGCCGTGGGAATACTTCCCGGCGCCGCATCTCGTGCCGCCGCTCCGCCCTCGATCGAGGATTTTGCCTCCCGACCGCAGGTTGAAGCCGTGTCCATTTCGCCGGACGGGCGATATTTGGCGCTGATTCATGCGCTCAAGGGGAGAGGGGTGGCGGTCGTCATGGACCGTCAGGGGGGCCCGGAATCGCAGATGCATCCCGTTCTGGCCGAGCCCGAGCATTTCAAATTCAGCTGGTGCCATTGGGCCACCAATACGCGCCTGCTCTGCGGATTGCGCGCCATGGTGCGGGATAGAATGGTCTACAGCGTTTCGCGGCTGGTGGCCGTCGATGCCGACGGCAAGAACGTCCATGTGTTGATGCAGAATACCGGTGAGGCGCAGGGACAATATCAGGACGAGATCGTCAACTGGAATCCAGGTCCGCCGAATACCGTGCTCATCGAAGCCGATGAGGGATTGAGTGCCAGCGAAGTCGCCGCGGGCACGCAGGTCTTCGGCGACGTGGGTACTCATGGCCTACCGGCGGTGTTCGAACTCAATGTCGTCTCGGGACAACTGTCGATACGCCAACGTGCACGCGAACCCATCCGGCACTGGATAACGGACAAGCACGGCGTCGCGCGGATCGGCTTCGGTTATTCCGGGACGACCATTTCCTATTGGACGCACCTCGAGGGCGATTCGAATTGGCGGCGGCTGACGAAGTTCGAGATATTCAGCCGCGAAAAACACTTCGAGCCCATTGCCATCAGTCCCGATGATCCGAATTCGGCCTACGCGCTCGGTCCTTCCGAGGAGGGTCGAAGCGCCATCTGGCTCATCGATTTGAAAGATAAGGAGGATCCGCGGCTGGTGTTCTCGCACCCCATCGTCGATGTCTCCGACCCCATTTTGGGCGGTGACGGGCACATGATCGGCGCCCGCTATGACAACGGCAACCCGATGACTTTCTACACCGATGGCCGCATCGAGACCCTGATGGGCGCGATGCAAAAGATAGAGCCGGAAAAGTTCAATACTCTAATTGCAACCTCGCGCGACGAAATGACCTTTGTGATCCAGTCGGAGAGCGACCTCGACGCGCCGAGATTCATGGTATTCGACGTCAATACGCACAAGGTCTCCAGGGTGATCCCACCCTATCCCGACCGCGACAAGTCAATGCTCGCGCCCATGCGCTCCATGTCCTATCCGGCCCGTGACGGCACCCGCATTCCGGGGTATCTCTCGATGCCGCGCGGCGCGCCCGCCGGCCACGTGCCGCTGATCGTCATGCCGCATGGCGGCCCCATTGCCCGCGATACCTGGGGCTACGACTTCCTGCGTCAATTTCTGCTCAGCCGCGGCTATGCGGTGCTGCAGATGAATTTTCGCGGCTCGGACGGCTATGGCGGCGACTGGTACTACGCAGCGCACCAGGACTGGGGTGGTCTCACGTACGACGATGTGGTCGATGGTGCACGCTGGGCCATTCAATCCGGCATATCGGATCCGAACAGAGTCTGCATCGTCGGCTGGAGCTTCGGCGGCTACATAGCCCTGCTGGGTGCGCAACGGAATCCCGAGCTGTTTCATTGCGCCGTCGACATCGCCGGCGTGAGCGATCTGGGGCTTCTCATCGACGAGGGTCATGACTGGTTGAACGGCATCGGCACGATCAAGAAGCAGATCGGTGTCGATCCGGCCAAGTTGAAGCGCGATTCACCGCATTTGCATGCCGCGGACTTCAAGGTCCCGCTGCTCATGTTGCACGGACAAATGGACGCGCAGGTGCCGTTCGAACAATCCGAAGTCATGGACGACGCACTGAAGCACGCCCACATCGCCCATCGTTTCACCGTGGTACCCGGCGCCGATCATCAATTCAGCGACGTCAAGGATCGCGCGATTCTCCTCAAGGAGACCGAGGATTTTCTTCGCGAGCACCTGCCGGTCACGGCACCCGCCGCGCCCTGAGGCGCGCCGTGCTTGCGGGACTTGGCAGGTCGCGGCCGGCCCCGGTCTCGGGTATTTAACTATTTGATTCTCATATGTTTTTATGGAGCGATGCAGGGGCTTATTGCCCTGCATAGTCGACCCTGGTATAAAGCGCGGCTGTTCCACGTTTCCAAGTCCAAAGGTTACGCCATGTCGCGAGTCTGCCAGGTCACGGGCAAAGCCCCCAAAACGGGCAACACGGTTTCCCATGCGAACAATCGCAAGCGACGGCGTTTTCTGCCGAATCTGCATACCCATCGCTTCTGGTCGGAAATCGAAAAGCGCTACCTGAGCCTGCGCGTCTCGACCCGCGGCTTGCGCACCATCGAGAAGCGCGGCGTGGACGTGGTGGTCGCCGATTTGCGCGCCAAGGGCGTCAAGGTTTAAGGAGCGACTCATGCGCGACAAAATCAAATTGGTTTCTTCGGCCGGCACCGGGCATTACTACACCACCACGAAGAACAAGCGTCTGCATCCGGATAAATTGGAAACCAAGAAATTCGATCCGGTGGTGCGCAAGCACGTTGCGTACAAAGAATCGAAGATCAAGTAGCGCAACCCGCCCGAGCCTCACACGCCCGAGCTCCCTGAAGTAGAAACGACCCGACGCGGCATCGCGCCCGCTCTATTGGAGCGGCGTGTGGTCGAGTTCGTGGTGCGCGAGCGGCGTTTGCGCTGGCCCATCGCCGCTCACCTGGAAGCCGCCGTTCGCGGCCGCACCGTCCGCGCCATCGACCGCCGCGCCAAGTACATCCTCATCCGCTTCGACACCGGCACCCTGATCCTGCACTTGGGGATGTCGGGGAGCCTGCGCCTGGTCAAGCGCGATGCCCCGCTCAAGTTGCATGATCATTGGGATATTCGCGTGGACAGCGGTTGGGTGTTGCGATTTCACGACCCGCGGCGCTTCGGCAGCCTGCTTTGGACCGAGACCGATCCCACGCTGCACCCGCTGCTCGCCAAGCTGGCTCCCGAACCCTTGAGCGGCGCGTTCGACGGCGAGTACCTCTTCCGCGCGACCCGCAAGCGCAGCGTCGCCATCAAGCAACTCATCATGAATTCGCAGCTCGTGGTCGGGGTGGGAAACATCTACGCCAGCGAAGCCCTGTTTCGCGCGAAGGTCTCGCCGCGGCGCGCCTCCCGCAGACTCACCCGCCGCGAGGCCACGGCGCTCGCGCAGGCCATCAAGGCCGTGCTCGGCGAGGCGATCAAGATCGGCGGCACCACCTTGCGCGATTACGTCAACGCCGATGGCGCTCCCGGATATTTCAGCCAGAAGCTCTTCGTGTACGAACGCGCGGGAGAGGCTTGCCGGGTGTGCAAGTCGGCCATCAAACAGTTCGTCCAGGGTCAGCGCTCCACCTACTGGTGTTCGACCTGCCAACGCTGAGGGGCGGGCCGCCCGGCCTCGCCCGTCAGTAAACCAGGCCCACACCCTCGCCGCGCGGATCGGACGCTGCCTCCACTTTGCCGCTGGCGAAATCCCAGGTGATGACCTGCATGTTGCCCCACTGCCGGCCGGACACCTTGAGCATGTGTCCCATGGAGGTGAGCTCCTTGATTTCGGCATCGCTCAGCGCGCCCGACTCATAGTCGACTTCGTCGGGCAGATATTGATGATGGTAGTGCGGATACTTCACGATATCCGCCGCATTCATGCCATCCAGATAGTTGAGGGTGCCCAAGAGCACCATGCTGATGATGAAGCTGCCGCCCGGCGAGCCAACGATCATCAAGCCCTTCGGCGTTTCGACGAAGGTGGGCGACATGCTGGACAGACTACGTTTGTTCGCCGCGATTGCATTGGCGCTGGCGCCCACCAGCCCGAATTCGTTGGGCCTGCCGGGCTTGGTTGAAAAGTCATCCATGGTGTTGTTGAGCAACACCCCGGTTTTCGGCGCCATGTAGCCCGTGCCGAAAAACAGATTCACCGAGATCGTGGCCGCAACGCGATTGCCGGCCGAATCCAGCACCGAAAAGTGCGTGGTCTGCATGCCGACGGGTTCCGATTCGATGCCCGGCAGCATATTGGAGGGCATGGCCTTGTCGGTGCGAATGCTGCTGCGTTGTCCTGCCGCGTAGTCCTTGCTCGCGAGCTGCGTCAGCGGCATTTTGACGAAGTCCGGGTCTCCCAGGTAAATCGCGCGATCGCGGTACGCACGGCGCATGGCTTCGATCACCAAGTGTTTGCGCGTGGCGGAGTCGTATTGATGCAAATCGAAACCGGACAGGATATTGAGCGCGTCCAACACCGCGATGCCGCCCGACGAAGGCGGCGGCGCCGAGACGATGCGCGCTCCGTGGTAATCACCCACCAACGGTTTACGCTCGACAATGCGATAGTGCGCAAGATCATCGAGCGTCCAAATGCCGCCGTCCGCCCGCACTCCGGCGACGAGGTCGGCCGCAACCCGCCCGCCGTAGAATCCCTGCGCTCCCTGATTCGCGATGGCTTCCAGCGTGACGGCCAAATCCGGCTGTTTGATGACGGCGCCCACCTCCGGCACGCTGCCGTCCGCGGTCAAGAACGCCTTCGCCGCATCGGGAGAGCGCTGCAGCACCTGCCGTTTGTAGCGGATGCCTCCTTGCAGACGGGCGTACAGGGGAAACCCTTCGCGCGCCAGGCGGATCGCA
This sequence comes from uncultured Gammaproteobacteria bacterium, assembly GCA_963811115.1. GTDB lineage: Bacteria > Pseudomonadota > Gammaproteobacteria > Steroidobacterales > Steroidobacteraceae > Bog-1198. Next base: position 97,060 of record CAWEQB010000007.1, on the reverse strand, counting down.
GGCTGCAGGTCCTGCTTCAAGGATAACTTGCCGTACTTGCGCGCGAGGTACTCGAACGCCGCGGGCTCGCCCGGAATGGCCGAGGCCAGAGAGCCTGCGATCGAGGCGTTGTCGATGGCATTGCCGGCCTTGTCCAGGTACATGTCGCGCGATGCAGCCCCGGGCGCCTTCTCGCGCGCATCGACCATGGTTTCGAAGCCGTCCGCGTGACGGTGCAGCAAATAAAACCCACCGCCGCCCAGACCCGAACTCGAAGGTTCGACCACCGCCAGCGCGGCAGACACCGCCACCGCCGCGTCGAAAGCGTTGCCGCCGGCCGCGAGAATTTCCTGTCCTGCTTCACTCGCGAGCGGATAGGCGCTGGCAATCGCGGCCTTGTGCGCAACCGCCGTGGGAGGCGGCGCGCCGAGTGCAGCCGGCGCCGCAATGATCGCGGCGAGTGACAAGGCCCAGCTGGAAAATTGCCGCGTGCGGCGCGGTGCGGAAGTGTCGATCAAAGCTTGCGATGCCGCTTCAATTCGGTCTCGACGATCGGGTGCACGAACTCGGACACGTTGCCGCCCAGCACGGCGATCTCGCGCACCAGGGTCGAGGAAATGAATGTGTACTGCTCTTGCGGGGTCATGAATACCGACTCTATCTCGGGAGTGAGGTGCCGGCTCATATTAGCCAACTGGAATTCGAACTCAAAATCCGACACCGCGCGCAGACCCCGCACGATCACCGACAGCCCGTTTTGCCGGGCGAAGTCGACCGTGAGCCCCGCATACCCCATTACCTCGACATTGGGTACGTCGACGAGCACCCGGCGCGCCAGGTCCACCCGTTGTTCCAGGGTGAACATGGGCGCTTTGTTGGGGTTGGCGGCAATCGCCACCACCAAGCGGTCGAAGATGCTGGCCGCCCGCCGCACCAAATCGGTGTGGCCGTTGGTGATCGGATCGAAGGTACCCGGATAGACGGCGGTTCTTTTATGCATTCATTTTGGCTCGCGCGGTGACGCGCGCCAGATAATACCCCACCTCACCCGCCGACTTCGATTTGAGCAGTTCCCAATGCGCGGGCAGAACCGGAGCGCCTGCGGTCTTTTCATCCTCCAGGTACACCCAGCTTCCGGGTTTGAGCCAGTGGCCCGAATCGAGCAGGGGAATATATTGCGCCAAGGCGTCCCGCCCGAACGGCGGGTCCAGGAACACGATGTCGAAAGGCGGCTGCGCCCCGCGCAGATACCGCGCGGCGCCCATTTCGACCACCTGACCCCGCCGCTCTCCCCCCAAGCGGACCAATTGCTCCTGCAAAGCGCGCGAGGCGGCCACCGATTGCTCGACGAAAACCAGCTCCTTGGCGCCGCGGGAAAGCGCCTCCAGTCCGAGCGCGCCGGAGCCGGCAAAGAGGTCGAGGCAGCGCGCGCCCGCGACATCGTGCTGCAACCAGTTGAACAAGGTTTCACGAACTCGATCGGGCGTCGGCCGCAGGCCCGGAACATCGGGAAAGCTGATGCGCCGCCCGCGCCAACCACCGCCGATGATGCGCACCGAATTGCGGCCGCCCGCGGCATGCGATTCCGTCTTGGGAGTAGTCACTCCCGGTATCATACCTGCCCATGACGAACGAATCCGATTCCCCCAAGCTGCGAGGATTTTTCACCCGGCTTCGCGCCAAATTGAACCAGGGTCCCGCCTGGCTCACCACCGACATCACCGAATTGCTCCCCGGACGCAAGATCGATGCGGACATTCTGGATGAGCTCGAGACCCGCCTGATCACCGCGGACGTGGGGGTCGAGGCCACGCGGCAGATTCTCGAGGATTTGCGCCGGCGCGTGGCGCGCAAGGAATTGGATGATGTGAAGGCGCTCCTCAAGGCCTTGCACCAGGCCATGTTGGGAATATTGAAGCCAGTGGAAATGCCTCTGACCATCGATCCTCGCATCAAGCCCTACGTCATTCTGGTGGTGGGAATCAACGGCGCCGGCAAGACCACGACCATCGGCAAGTTGGCGCGCCGGCTGCTCGGCGAGGGGCGCAGCGTGATGCTGGCCGCCGGCGACACTTTTCGCGCCGCCGCCCGCGAACAATTGGAGGTTTGGGCCGAGCGAAACCAGGTGCCCATCGTCGCGAGTCAAGCAGGCGCCGAGCCCGCCGCCGTCATTTTCGACGGCCTGCAATCCGCGCGTGCGCGCAACATCGACGTGCTGATCGCCGACACCGCGGGACGTCTGCACACCCAGGCTCACCTGATGGACGAACTCAAGAAGGTCAAACGCGTGCTGGCCCGCCTGGATGCCGGCGCGCCGCATGAGGTGTTGTTGGTGCTCGACGGCACCATCGGCCAGAATGCGGTCGCACAGGCCGAAGAATTCAACAAGGGGTTGGGGGTCACGGGATTGGTCGTCACCAAGCTCGACGGCACGGCCAAAGGGGGCGTGGTGCTCGCCATCGCCCAAAAACTGAAAATTCCCATCCGTTTCGTCGGGGTGGGCGAGCAGAGCGAAGACTTCGGTGTGTTCAATGCCTCGGATTTCGTGTCCGCATTGTTGAAATCGGGCCCGGACGGCGTGGCCGCATGATCCAGTTCGATCAGGTCCATAAGCGCTACCCGAACGGCCGCGAGGCCCTCGCCGGCGTGTCATTCAAGATCGACGACGGCGAACTGGCGTTCTTGACGGGCCCTTCCGGCGCAGGCAAGAGCAGCATCCTGAAGCTGATCGCGCTCATCGAACGACCGACGCGCGGCCAGGTCATCATCAACAGCCAAAATACCTCGAGGATCAAGCCGCGCGGCATTCCGCAGTTCCGCCGGCAGATCGGCGTGGTGTTCCAAGATCACAAGCTGCTGCACGACCGGTCGGTGTCGGACAACGTGGCGTTGCCGCTGATCATCGCCGGCGTGCCGAGACGCGAAATCGACAAGCGCGCGCGCGCCGCGCTCGATCAGGTGGGCTTGCTCGGCAGGGAGAAAAGCCGGCCCCTCGAACTTTCGACCGGCGAGCAGCAGCGAGTGGGCATTGCCCGCTCGATCGTGGCCAAACCGTCCTTGCTCATTGCCGATGAACCGACCGGCAATCTCGATCCGCAACTGGCTCTCGAAATCATGAAATTGTTCAAACGCTTCAACGAAGTCGGGGTGACCGTGGTGATCGCCACCCACGACGTGCACCTCATCGAACAATTCGGCGCGCGGCGGATCTTGTTGGGCGATGGGCGGATCGCTTGAAGATTCGCGCCTATTTTGCCCGGCATGCGCAAACCCTGATCGGGTCCCTGGGCCGCATCGTGCATCATCCATTCGCGACGCTGATGACCATGGGCGTGGTCGCGGTGGCCCTGGCGCTGCCGTTGTTCTTGAATTTGCTGTTGACGAACGTACGCGCCGCCACCGGCAATTGGAACGATGCCTTCGATTTATCGGTCTACATGGACAAGCAAGCGGGCGCCGCTCGAACCGCCACGCTCGCGAAGTTGCTGCGCCAGCGCGGCGATGTTTCCGCGGTGCGCGTCATCACGGCCGACGAAGGCTTGGCGGAATTTCGCAGCACCTCGGGATTCGGCAAGGCGCTCGACGCACTGACCGACAATCCGCTGCCCGATACTCTCATCGTCACACCAACGCTGATCGCGAGCACTTCTGCCGGCACGGACGCGCTCAAGGCGGCGATCGCCGCCATGCCCGGCGTGCAGACCGTGCAGCTCGACACCGAATGGGTGAAGCGTCTGCATGGCATGCTGGATATTTTGCGGCGGGTGGTTCTGCTCACCGGCGCCCTGTTGGGCGCCGGCGTGGTGCTCATCGTCGGCAACACCATTCGCCTCGATATATTGAACCGGCGCGCGGAAATCGAGGTCATGAAGTTGGTGGGTGCCAGCGATGGGTTTGCGCGCCGCCCCTTCCTCTACAGCGGAATCTGGTATGGCCTCGGCGGCGGGCTGATGGCGCTGCTACTGGTCGCCGTGGCAGCCACCGTATTGGGTAAGCCGGTTGACAGCCTTGCTAAGCTCTATGGCAGTCAATTTCACTTGCACGGGCTGGGGGTCAGAGCCGGGGTTCTGGTGCTGGCCCTGGCCGTCGCCCTGGCGTGGTTGGGATCCTGGCTTGCTGCAACGCGCCATATCCGTGGCATCGACCCGGTATGAAATTTATATTTTTCAATAGCTTACATCAGATGTGAACTATCAGTAACATTAGCAGTCGAATGCTGGGAGTGCTACTATTGTCCTCGCGCTGATTGGGAGGTTTTGATGAGTACTGCCTTAGTCGCAAAACAACCGAGTGGATTGGTGTTCGCAGGCCCCGTGGGGAGCCTGGATTCTTACATAGACCGGGTGTCCCAGATTCCGGTTCTGTCCAAGGAAGACGAGATAAAACTCGCCACCCGATTCCGTTCCGAGGCCGATCTGGATGCGGCCCGGCATTTGGTGCTGTCGCACCTGCGATTCGTGGTGCACATCGCCCGCGGATACCTGGGCTATGGCCTGCCCATGGGCGATCTGGTCCAGGAAGGCAACGTGGGTCTTATGAAGGCGGTCAAGCGCTTCGACCCCACCGTCGGTGTGCGCCTGGTGTCCTTTGCCGTGCATTGGATCCGCGCGGAGATTCATGAGTATGTGCTGCGCAACTGGCGCCTGGTGAAAGTCGCCACCACCAAGTCGCAACGCAAACTGTTCTTCAATCTGCGCAAGATGAAGAAGAATCTGGCCTGGTTGTCCGAAGCGGAGACCGCGGCCGTGGCTCGCGACCTGGGGGTCGACGTCGCCGATGTGCGCGAAATGGAACAACGTCTGTCGGCGCGCGACATGTCCTTCGATCCCACGCCGGAAAGCGACGAGGATGATACCTACTCACCGGCCATGTACCTGCCGGCGAGCAACGCCGACCCGGCGATCGAAGTCGAGAGCGAGGAATGGGAAGAAGACTCGACCGAACGGTTGACCATCGCCCTCGAGAAACTCGATGAGCGCAGCCGCAGCATCTTGAAGCGTCGCTGGATGACCGAAGACAAGGCCACCTTGCACGAGTTGGCGGACGAATATGGAATTTCCGCCGAGCGCGTGCGCCAGGTCGAGTCGAACGCCATCAACAAGCTCAAGGGATTGATGGCGGCAGCCTGACGGCGGCCGGCCCATGCGCACCGCGACGGAATGGCTGGACGACTACGGCGACAGCCATCATGACCCGACCAATAAGGCGCTGCACTGGATTTGCGTGCCGGTGATCGCGTGGTGCGTGCTGGGTTTGTTGTGGTTGCTGCCCTTCCCCGACTCCATTCGAGCGGTGCACCCTGCCGCCAATTGGGCCGGCGTCGCCGTGCTCGCCGCCCTCCTGTATTACCTGCTGCTGTCGCCCCGCTTGGCGCTCGGTGCCGCGCCCTTGCTGCTCGCCTCTCTGTGGTCGATCAGTGGCGTCGCACGATGGAATGCGGTGCCTATGTGGGGCCTCTGCCTATTCTTGTTTGTTGCAGCGTGGATCGGGCAATTCATCGGTCATGCCATCGAGGGTAAACGTCCGTCCTTCTTCAAGGATGTGCAGTTCCTGATGATCGGGCCGCTGTGGCTGTTGGCCGCCGTGTACCGGCGGCTGGGCATTCGCATCTAGGTTACGCCGCCGACATCACCGCATAGGTCGTTACCGTTTCACAGGCCCGGGACGGCAAGGCATCGATGGTTGCCAGCTGGCTTTCAAGCGCATCCCGAATGGCTTCCAATTGGACGAGCTGGGCGCAGGCGCGCCGCCAGGAATCCCCGGTGATCTCCAACACTCCAAGCAGGACATCGCACTCGGACTTGACCGCATTGGCTGCGCTCGACGCGGCAAACCATTGACGCTCCAGGGATTCGGCGGCGGGGTCGGCGTCCCCTTGGCAGTATGCCGGGATGGCCGCATCGACAACGCGAGCGCTGATGGACATGAAATCAATCCCGGCCAATCATGTCGTCTTCGAGGCGCTCCATCTTCGCCAATATCCGCGCCTTTTGCGCCTCGGAACGATCCACCCGGTCGCGCGCCATGTCCAGAAGGTTGTCGTTGACCTTGGCGCTGGCCGCAAGAATCTGATAGTCCGAACGCGCCACAATGCTGGTCTCATATGCTTCGCGCCATTCCCTCTCCAAACGGCTCATCGTCATATCAAGATCGAAATCGAGACTGCTCATGGCTTTGGCTCCTGTCCACGTGTAGTCCCGATCCTGCCCCGCCAATGTGACGGTTTGCAGTCAATTGAAAGGCAATTCGCTTAAGACATGCGGATCGGATCCAATAGGCGTCGGGCACGGCCCAACCACGATTCGGCGGAAGGGGGCGCTTCTTGCTCGGTGAGCGCTCTTTCAGTTGTCGCGCGGTACGCCGCATCAATCCCCCCGGCGAGTGATCTCTGCAATGCATGCCACGGCAGACTCCAGCTTTCGCAAGCGTTGCTCGCCATGTTCATGCCGCTTGACCGACCGGCAGCGCGAGGGTCGCGATCCTGGCTTGCTCGCGCATTTTGGGCCAATCGATCAATCGTAACCGGCCGCTCATGTCCTCCACCATCGAGGTGCAGCTTTCGACCCAGTCGCCGTCGTTGCAATACAGAATGCCGTCGATGTCGCGCATCTCTGCTCGATGGATGTGCCCGCAAACCACCGTATCGACGCCGCGCTTGCGCGCGGCCTGCGCGACGGCTTCCTCGAAACTGCCTATGTATTGGACCGCGCTCTTCGCCTTGTTTTTCAAATACGACGAAAGCGACCAATGCGGCAGGTTGAACTTGCGGCGTACCCAGTTGATGTGGGGATTTGCCGCCAACAGCACGTCGTAGATGTCGCTTCCCAATTTCGCCAGCCATGGACTGCACTTGACCACGCTGTCGAACTCATCGCCGTGCAGTACCAGCATTCGTCGCCCGTCGAGCGCCTCGTGAATATACTCGCGGTGAATCTCGAGGTTGCCGAACACGGCGCCGTCGAATTCACGGAATACCTCATCGTGATTGCCCGGAACGAAAATTACCTTGGTGCCGCGTTTCGCCTTTCCCAGAATGGTCCGCAAGACATTGTTGTGCGACTGCGGCCAGAACATGTTTTTTTGCATGCTCCACACGTCAATGATGTCGCCCACCAGGAACAGCGTCTCCATCTCGACGTGATGCAGAAAGTCGAGCAGCAGATCGGCGCTGCAGCCTTTGAACCCCAGATGGATGTCCGAAATAAAGACGGTTCGCAACCGCAGTGGCGCCGGCGCAGTACGTTCCACCATTTCTTTCCCTCCCAAGTCTTCGCGATCCACGACAACATCGCGAATTGTTGTTACGGTTGCGTGACCTGGGGGAGAAGATTGTCTTACTAAAAAGCCACTTAGGCGTGGAACATCGCGTGGAACAGTAGAAATGTGACCGCTCGCTCATCCCGGATCGGCCGGATTGGCAAATCGATACCCTAATCCGCGCACCGTCTGAATGTACTTCTCATATCCGGGTTCCGCGAGATTCTTGCGCAGGCGCTGCACATTGACATCGATGGTGCGCTCATCGACATCGAACTCGTTCCCCCAGACCTCTGCGAGAAGCTGCTTGCGATTGAAAGCCCGGCCGGGATGCGACATGAGAAATTCGAGCAGCCGGTACTCCGCGCCGCGCAAATGCAGCGCTCGACCGCAGACCGTCACATGGCTGATCGACGGATCGAGCACGAGTTCGTTGCAGCTGATCACCGAAACGCGGGTCTCGCCTCGTTGCGAGCGTAGGATGGCGCAAACCCGTGCGACCACTTCGCGTGGCGAATACGGTTTCGCGACATAGTCGTCGGCGCCGAGACTTAAGCCCGCCACCACGTCGGGCTCGCTCGATGCAGCCGACAAGAGAATCAATCGGATTGCGTGCGGTTCCCGCACCCTGCGCAGCTCCGCGACCAACTTGAGCGCGGCAAGGTCCGCCACATTCCAATCCACGATGGCCAGGTGAGGCGGCTGCGCGGTTGCGGATGTCATGGCCGCCGCCCCGTCCGCAATCGCCCGCGCGACGAATCCCGCCTCGCAAAGCATCTGTCGAAGCGGTTCAACCGCAGCAAGCGCCCGATCGACGATCAGAACGTGCTTGTGGGTGTCGGTGGCCTGCATGACAACCACTTGATTTAACTCGTCAACCTTTACAGTCCCTTGACGTTTGCGTGAATTCCGCGAGATTCAACGTTGCCGACCGCTGTGCACGCACGGACACGTAGGAGTAGCCGCGCAGCGCTCCCGGCCGGCGTTTCACCTGCGCCGCCGGGTCGTTGTCGGTTGCATTCCATGCGGCGAGCAGCAATCCGAGCGCCAGCCAATTGAGGGACGCTTCGCGGTGCTGCGACCACCACGTTTCCTTAACACCCGGCCATTCGCGAGCCCCCTGGCGCGAGGGTGCTCGTGCTTTTCCCATTGACCCCGTCATTTTCCGCTCCTCGTTGGTTCGTACGAGATCAGTGTCCGGCGCAAGTGACGATTCCTCGGGGCGAAAATCGGGCAACCCTAAGGCCAATGGTGGCGAATCATGGCAGCCGGCTCATGGTGCCCGCCATCGGCTATCATTCGGCGATGAAGAAGCAGATCGCGATCGTCGAGGATGAGCCGGCTTTGCGCGAGAACTACGCGGCGGCGTTGGCGCGGCACGGCTACTCGATCAAGACCTACGGCAATCGAAAAAATGCCATGCAGGCATTCCAAGCCCACCTGCCCGACCTCGCCATCATCGACATATCCCTCGAGGACGAGGCGGAAGGCGGATTCGACCTTTGCCGTGACTTGCGCGCGCTGTCCGCGGAGCTGCCCATCATCTTTCTCACCGCCCGGGACAGCGAATTGGATGCCGTGTCGGGGCTGCGCCTCGGCGCCGATGACTTTCTGACCAAGGATGTGAGTCTGCCGCATCTGGCAGCGCGGGTGGCCGCCCTGTTCCGGCGCATCGATGCCCTGCGGCGGCCCGACAACGCCGCTCAAATCGTGCGCCGCGGCGCCTTGTCGGTCGACGGCGAGAAAATGCAGACCACGTGGAACGGTGTGCCGGTCACCCTGTCGTTGACGGAGTTCTGGATCGTGCATGCCCTGGCGCGCAATCCCGGCCATGTGAAGAACCGGCAGCAATTGATGGATGCCGCGAACGTCGTCCTCGACGACAACACCATCACCTCGCACATCAAGCGCATGCGCCGAAAATTTCAGCAGGTCGATCCGGCTTTCGATGCCATTCAAACCGTGTACGGAATGGGCTACCGCTGGGTCGAGTGAGCATCCGCCTGCAATTGTTGATTGTCGCGCTCACCACCCTGGTGCTGCCCTGGGCCGGCTGCAGGTATGCCGGAGAACTCGAGACTGCGTTGCGCGACTCGCAGGAGCGGTCATTGCTGGCGAGCGCGGGCACCATTGCCAATGCCCTGTCGGCGCAGCCGCGACGGGTGTTTCGCGATGCGGAGGAGAATCGCGGGTTCGCCGCGAGCCGCGGCGACCTGTACGTCTATCCCCTGCCCAACCAACCCCTGCTGGATGGCTATCGCGACGATTGGGGCGTTGCGGCGGATCCCACGCCCTTGCCCACCTCCACGGGATACGGCACGCGAATCTTGGCCGGGTCCACCGAGCGATACTTGTATCTGTATGCCGAGGTCGATGACAGCCACTTCGATGCCGAGCCCGGCAACCTGCACCTCGAACGCGACCGCTTCGATCGACTCGACCTCACCCTGCAGGGACCCGACGGCAGCCCGCAATCCTATTTCTTTGGCACCGATGCACCCGGGTTAATCGCCGCACAGAGCGTCGTCCAGGGTGAGGATGGCCAGCCGCGCGCCGTCGAAGAATCGCGTATCCAAGCCTTTTGGCTGCAGACCGCCTCGGGCTATCACCTCGAGGCGCGCATCCCCTTGAGTTTTGTCGGCTCGCAACTGTGGATCGAGGCGCGCGATGGCCGCGGCACGGGCCGGTCGGGCGTCACCGCGCAGGATGCCCCGGATGGCGGCCGTTTGTACTTCACCAAGGCGGGTTTGAGCGATCTGTTGAGCACCTTTATCCGCGACGGCACTCGCGCCACCGTCATCGACGCCGATGCGCTCAAGCTCGGAACCGCGGGCACCTTGAGCAGGAGCGCGCCGGGCGAGCCCGAACCCGTCGAGTCCTGGTATCGGTATTTCATGACCGTCGACACGTCGAGTTTTCCGCAGCTCTCCTCGGCGCCGGATCGGCTCGGCGGACACAGCATCGCCGCGGCGCTCGCCGGTCAACCGCACGCGGAATGGGTGCGCAGCGGCGTGCGCCAGGAGTTGCTGTTGACCGCCGCCGCTCCCATTGTGGTGGATGGCCGAACCCGGGGCGCCGTGTTCCTCGAGCAGGCCGGCGACCAATTGCTGGCTCTGCGCGATCGCGCCGTGACGCGATTGTTCAATCTCACCTTGCTCGCCACGGCCGCGGCCGTGATCATCATGTTCGGCTTTGCGACATGGATCAGCCTGCGGATCGGGCGCTTGCGCGATGCGGCGGATTCCGCGGTGAGCAGCGACGGCAAGATTCGTCTCGAGATGCCGGAATCCGCCCGCGCCGATGAGATCGGCGCGCTGTCGCGCGGTTTCGAGCGTCTCCTGGCGCGCCTCAACGAGCACACCCAGTATCTGCGCACCCTGGGTGGAAAGCTGTCGCACGAGCTGCGCACGCCGCTGACCATCGTGCGTTCCTCGTTGGACAATCTCGAGTCGGAAGGTTTGCGCGAAGACCAGCGGCGCTATGTGACCCGCGCCCGGGAGGGTACCCAGCGCCTGCAATCCATATTGAGCGCGCTCGGCGCCGCGGCGCGGGTCGAGGAAAGCATCAAGCAGGCGGAACGGGTGAATTTTGATTTGCGGGCATTGTTGGAATCGGCCGTCGCTGCCTACCGCGGCGGATTTCCGCAGGCCAACATCGCTCTCGAGACTCCTGCCGATCCTTGCTTCGTCCGCGGCGCTCCCGAGCTCATCGTTCAGCTGCTCGACAAGCTGATCGAAAATGCCGTCGACTTCTGTCCACCCGCAGGCGTCATCACGGTCCGCCTGCAGCGAGCGCTCGGCAACTACCTGCTGCAGGTAGAGAATGACGGACCCCCCATCCCGCAGGCCCTGCTGGGACGCCTGTTCGAGTCGTTGTTCGAGCAACGCCAGGGACGCGACGACAAGCCTCACTTTGGTTTGGGGCTCTACATCGTGCGCCTCATCGCGGAATTTCACGGCGGCACCGCCGTCGCTGCCAATCGCGCCGGCGACGACGGTGCGATTTTCACCATCACTCTGCCGCTGATCTAGGCGCCTCGTTTGTCGATCCAGGTGCCCGGTTTGATCTAGATGCCGAGGTCAAGCTCCGCAGGTCCGCCCTCGTGCGCCAGCAGCCAGCGCTTGCGCGCCAATCCACCGCCGTATCCCGTCAAAGAGCCGTCCGCACCGATCACCCGGTGGCAGGGCACCAAAATCGAAATGGGATTGCGTCCATTGGCAAGTCCCACGGCGCGCGAAGCGCTGGGTTTGCTGATCCGCTTGGCGAGTTCTCCATAGCTCCACGTTGCGCCATAGGGTATCTCGGTCAGCTCGCGCCACACTCGCTGCTGGAATGCCGTGCCCTGCATACGCAGCGGCAGATCGAACTCGCGCCGGGTGCCGGCGAAGTACTCGGTCAGTTGCTTCACAGCCGCGGATAGCGGTTTGACGGTTGCGTCCTCGACCCAGCCATCGGCGATTTGCGCCTTGCGGTGGGGTTCCATGTACAGGCCGGTGAGTGCCGACCCATCCGAAGTCAGCAACAGACGGCCGATCGGGCTCTCGACGTAGGTGAATGCATTCATGGATGAGCTCCTAATGTCTGCCATAAATAATGCGTCGCGTATGCCCGCCACGGCCGCCAGCCTTCGGCCAGTTTCTTGAGCTGCTTCTGATTGGCGTTGGCAGCGCGCATGAGCATCAGATCGCCGCTCGGGAATGCGTCCGGCCAATGCAGCGCGCGCATGGCAATGTACTGCGCCGTCCACGGACCGATGCCGGGCAGACGCATGAGCGCCTCGATCTGCTCCTCCACATTCGGAGCGAAGGTCAACACGATTCTCTTCTCGAGCACCGCCGGTGCGAGCATGGATAGGCAGCGGGCCCGCGCCCCGACGATCCCGAGCGCGGCGATCTGTTCGGCCGACACCGCCGCCATCTGCGATGCGCTCGGGGTCAGACGATTCAGCATGGGATAGGGAGTGGCGATGGGTGTGCCAAAGGCCTGCGCCCAGCGCCCGGCCAAGGTGGTCGCGCCTTTCACCGAGACCTGCTGTCCCAATATCGCGCGCACCGCCAACTCGAAGCCGTCGAAGGCCCCGGCCACCCGCAATCCGGGAATTCGGCGCACCACCTGCGCCAACAGTGGTTCTTGCAGCAACACGGCGCTCACGGCATCGGGCACGGCTCCCAGATCGAACAATCGTTTCACGCGCGCGATGACCGCGCCGATCACCGCTGTCAGGGACGGCGAGATTTCCACGTCCAAGGCGTTGTCCTTCTTGCCTTGTGACACCGCAATCCACCCCGTGTGCTCGTCGATGGCCACCGTGCGGCGATAGTGCGTGGCATCGGCCATTTCGACGCCGGGGATGGCGCGCAGCTGCAGGTACGCCAGCAAACTGCGCCAGGCGAACGGCGGTCGGAATTCCAGTTGACAGTGCAGGCCCTCCACCGCCTGTCCGCTGCCGCGCAACGCCCGCGGACTCAAGCCATACCGCGATTTGAACAAGGCGTTGAAGCGCCGCACGCTGCCAAAGCCGCTGGCAAACGCAATCTCCGTCTGACTCAGCCGCGTCTCACCGAGCAGACGCTTCGCCAGCAACAGCCGTTGAGTCTGCGCGAGCTCGATCGGCGATACACCAAGTTCCGATTCGGTCACCCGCCGCAAATGCCGGTCGCTGACGCCCAAGGAAGCCGCGAGTTCGCCGACCCGCGCGCTGGAGAGCGCATGTTCTTCGATGCCGGCGATGGCGGCGCCGACCAGGCGGCTCACGGCATCGACGGGGGCGAGACCCGGCGCGCGTTCGGGGCGACAGCGCAGGCAGGGCCTGAAACCCGCTCCCTCGGCCGCCGCCGCGCTGGTGTAAAAATGCATGTTGGCGCGCTTGGCCGGGCGCGCCGGGCAAATCGGGCGGCAATAGATGTGGGTGGAGCTGATGGCCACGAAGAATCGCCCGTCGAAGCGGCGATCGCGGGCCCGCACCGCGCGAAAACAGGCATCTGCGTCAAGTTCCATGACCGTAGAATAGCCAAAGGGCGAGGTGAATACTCGCCGTTTTCGGACCTCGAAATTGCAGCTTATTTTCGGCCGTGCCCGGGCTCAGCGCTCCCAGAGATAGCCGTATGGGTCGGTCTGGGAAGCATCATTGATGACGCCGACGATGGCGAAACCCTGCTGCTGCAGCGTCGAAGATTGCGATGCGGGGGCAGCCACGAACGGCCGCGGCATGGTGTCGCCTTGCACCCGCGTGCCCACCAACAAAATATTGTTGTCGGTGTCGGCCATTCCCGTGGCCGTGATGATGTACCCTTTGGCGGCCAACGAAGCTGCGGCGGCCGCGGCGCCGCTCGGCGAAGCCGTGACCACCTGTGCTTCATAAACGGTGGCCGTGTCCGATTGCCAGCCGTACGCGAAATACGTGATCGGGCCGCCATCATTGGAAATGGCGGTGACGACTCGGCCGTTTGCGCCCTCCTGCATGACCGCCGTCTGCAGATCCGCGAGCGCAACCGTGTTCTGCTCGCGGAAGAATCCGATCTGTTGTGCCGATTGCACCCAAGAGAGGGCGAATAGTACGTTCGCCGGCTCGAGGTCGAGGGAATGGATCACCGAACTGGACGATGCGGGCGTGAGGTCGTTCATCGTGGGCCACGCTCCATCCTGCAGATCAGCTTGGAGATCGTCGTAAAGTCCGCTGCCATATCCTGCCGCGAGCGACGCAGCGGATGATGACGGCGCGAACGGATATTCGGAAAAGAACCACGCGCAGCCAGTGCCGTCGGTGGTCGGCGTCGGCCCGCAGTCGCCGTACGAACCCACATGGAAGGGTGTGCCGATACTCGAGTAAAAAGTCTGTATCATTCGCCCGAGGATGTCCGTCGATAGCGGCGTACCCACGTTGCCCCAGCCGTTGACGGTCGACGCGGCATCGACTTGTCTAAAGCGAAGATCGCCCCCCATGGGTGCCCGTGCCGTGACGGTCAAAGATGCGGCATTGCTCGTAACCCCGCCTCCGGAATTGCTCACACTCACCGTGAAAGTCGCGCCGGTATCGGCGAATGCCGTGGCCGGCGTGGCGTAGCTGCTGGAGGTTGCCCCGGTTATCGCCGTGCCGTTCTTCGCCCACTGGTACTGCAGAGAAGAGCCGGTCGCGGTTACTGCGAAGTTGGCGGAGAGACCCATCGGGACACTTTGATCGGCAGGCTGCATGGTGATTGCCGGCGCCGCCACCGGCGTCGCCGGAATGCTCGCACTGCTTCCTGCGGAACCGGAACCGCAACCGTCCAACGTCGCATCGAGGATGCACAAAAGGGAAAACAATGGGACGAATCGAGGCCATTCCTTGGCGTTCATACCACGCAAAATAGATTGCCGGCCGGCGAAATGCAACTGCGGCCCTCACGGGCATCTGCTTGTCGCGGGCGACGCTCAGGCCAGCAGCAGCTCCGAGATCGCGCGGTGCGCTTGATCGATGGCCGAGTCCGTATAGGCCGCGCGGCCGGCATCCGAATTCGCAATCACGATGCGCCCGAAGCGCGCCCGGCCGACGACATTCGGCCATTGCTCCGGCGGCAACTCCGGCTCGAACAAGGGATTGAATTCCGGCGCATAGCCATGCGGCCAGCGGTTCACGGTGATCGCTTGGATATCCTCTGCCGGGTCGAAGCCGCCCGCGGACAGAGTGCGCGCCAACTGGCCGCGGATATTGCGCTCAAATGTATCGAATGAGGTCGCAAGCAGTTCCGCGCGACCGGCCTTGTTCTGATCGTGTTCCGGCAGCCCGGGCTTGCAGGGAGTGCGAGTCATGTGCACCAGGATGGGCTCTTCGGGGCTGGTCGGGCTGCGGTAGCTGCCGATGTCCACGTTGGCATTGAGACTGAGGTTGGTGTGATAACACCCGGGGGCGTAGACGCTGTGAATCCCGAGTTTGTGAAATGACTGCCAATTGCGCAGGGCAACGCTGGTGTACACCAACGGCGTCTTCACCAGGTCGTGCAGTGCCGCCTTCTGCGCCGCGGGCAATTCCGGGCAAAGATACGGGATCATCATGTTCCAACATGCGAGCACGCAGCCGTTCGCGCGTGCGGTGAAGGCCTTGCCGTCGCGAACATAGGTCACCGCCACCTGGCGCGCCGTCTTGGGATCGCCGGCGTGGAGCACGCGCACTACCGCGCTGTTGAGACGCAGACGTACGGGATTCTCCTTGGAATCCAACTGTCCGTAGTCGACCCGCGCGGTGACCACGTCCTCGGCATTGCTGCCCGGCACCGCCTTCGGTATTAGACTGCGGACCAGCAGCCGCGCCACCGTGGCATTGCCGTCAGGAAAATGCAGCGATTGCGAACCGCCGGTATCGGCGAAGCCCGCGGGGGTATATCCCATCCGGGCGATCGATCCTGGCTTGAGATTCATTCCCTTGAAGCCGGGCATTCCGATCCCCCAGCAATCGAGCGCCGACACGGCGTCGATTCCGACTCCCCACCAGCCATGCGTTCTGGCTTGATAGAAGGCGATGGTGGCTTCGTCCGCGTGCACCGCGTCGCGCAGGAAACTCTGGTAGCTGATCTTGGATAGATGCAGTTTCTTGTCCGCCGAACTCATTCCGGGGAGAAAATCGCCGACGGCTGCTTCGATTCGCGCCACATCGCGGCGGGCCCGCTCGGGAAGCGGGCTGTCGGCGAGAAACTTCGCCAGATGCTTTTGGCTGAAATCTGCCACCAGCTTGTCGGTGCCGAAAGTCTCCCGATCGAAGAACACCCCGCGTTTCAATCCGAGCCCATCGTAGAACTTCAAATGTTCGGTTTTGCGGCTGAGAGCCGCAACGTCGATGCCCAGTTCCTTGATCAGCGTGTCGGCCACGGCGCTGTACGGCCGGGGACTCTCGATGGACAGCGTCCCGCCGTTCAACAACTCCATTCTTCCGGACAGGGAAAATTCGTTTCGCTTGGCATGGCCGCCGAAATCGTCGTGGTTGTCGAGTATGAGAATCCGCCCGGCATTCACGGTCTGCGCACGAAAGAAATGGGCCGCGGCGAGCCCGCTGATCCCTCCGCCCACCACGATGAGATCATAGGTCTCGCCGGTCTCGATGCCGGCTTCGTGTTTGGCTCCGTCGCGAAGCGCGTGTGCGGCCTCGAAAGATCCAGGATGGCTGCCGCGCATTCCTGTGAGCAGCGGCGGATAGTAGCCCGGTCGATCTTGAGCCGCGGCGCCCGTACCTGCGCCCACAGCCGCGCCGGCACCCGCCTCCATGGCGAAGGCGCTTCCCAAAGGAGCAGTCAGTGCCACGGTCGCACCCGCGAGCGCGCCTTGAATGAAGTCGCGCCGCGCGATGCTTCGATCCATGCCCAGATCGCGGTCTGTCGGCGCGCCATCCCGGCCCGGCGAATATCTCATGGTTTTTCTCCCGTCGTGGCCTGGGGGCTTCGCGGCAATCTATGACAGGTGCAAACTCCGCGTCAAACCCCGCCCATTCCATTCATGCAATACTGGGCAAAAATCAGGAGAGCTGCATGTCGACTACCGGCCCGATGTCTCGCGCGTTCGCAATGTTCATTGCAGCGGGCGCCGCGCTGCTGGCGGGCCGCGGCGCCATCGGCGATCCTGCCTTAAGCGTCAATGAATTCGCAGCCGTCCGCGGCGACCGCACCAGCGGCTGGCTGGCGCAAACGCGCTCGGAAGTGCTCGCCCGCAATGGCGCGGTGGCCACCAGTCAGCCCCTGGCCGCACAGGCCGGCTTGCAAATTCTGAAAGGGGGCGGCAACGCTTTCGACGCCGCGGTCGCGAGCGCGGCGGTCTTGAACGTGGTCGAGCCGGTCAGCGCCGGCGTCGGCGGCGATGTGTTTGTGATTGCATGGCTGGCGAAGGATAAGAAGCTCATTGCATTGAACGCGAGCGGACGTGCGCCGACGGGCGCCACGCCGGAGCATCTGGCGGCGCGCGGCTTCAAGGAGCGCATGCCCCAGCACGGCATCGACTCCGCCACCGTTCCCGGCGCCGTCGACGGCTGGGATGCCCTGCTGAAGCGCGCCGGCACCCTCACGTTCAAGGAAACGTTGGAGCCGGCGGCCGTGCTGGCCGAACAGGGTTTTGGCGTCACCGAACGCATCCACAACGATTGGATCTATGGCGCGACGGTGTTGGCCGATGATCCCGATTCGGTCAAGACCTACCTGGTCAACGGCAAGCCGCCGAATGCCTACGAGGTGTTTCGCAATCCCGATCTGGCGCGCACCTTTCGCCTGCTCCAGGCGCACGGCCGGGATGTGTTCTACAAGGGCGAGATCGCTCAGGCGATTCTCGCCAAGTCGCGCGCGCTCGGCGGGACCATGACCGCGGAGGATCTCGCCAATACGCGGGCCACCTGGGAGACGCCGCTCAGTACCAATTATCACGGCTACGACGTGTACGAAATGCCGCCGAGCACTCAAGGTTTCGCCGCGCTCGAGATGATGAACATCCTGGAAGTGTGCGCGCCGAAGCTTGGGCTCGATCTCGCGGCCTTGGGTCCACGCTCCCCGGCGTACTGGCATCTGCTGGTGGAGGCCAAAAAGCTTGCCTATGCGGATCTGTATGCCTTCAACGCGGATCCCGGCTTCGCCAATGTGCCGGTGTCGCGCCTGATCTCCAAGTCCTATGCCGCCGAGCTTTGCGCACGCATCGATCCAAAGAAGGCCGGCACTCCCGAGCGCCGCGGCGATCCGGTCGGCGGCACGGTGTACATCGCGGTGGCCGACCGCTGGGGCAACATGGTGTCATTCATTTACAGCATCTACGACAGCTTCGGCTCCGGCATTACCGTCCCCAACTATGGTTTCGTGTTGAACGACCGCGGCGCGCTGTTCTCACTGGAGCCGCAGAGTCCGAATCTGATTGCGCCCGGCAAGCGGCCGTTCCACACCTTGCTGCCGGGATTCCTCATGAAGGATGGGCAGCCGGTCATGGCCTTTGGGTTGATGGGCGGCAGTCAGCAAGCACAGGGACACGCCCAGGTGCTCGTCGACATGATCGATCTTCACGCCAATCCTCAGGCGGCCAGCGACGCGGCGCGATTCACGCATTCGCAAGCCTCGAACACGCTCTCGCTGGAATCGAATCTTTACGATCTGCTCGGCGCGCGTCTGCGGGCGTCGGGACACAAGGTCGAATCCGCGAACGGTGAGGACATGGGGGGATTCCAGGCCATATGGTTAATGCCGTCCGGCGTCTATCGGGCGGCGTCCGATCATCGCAAGGACGGCGAAGCCGTGGGTTGGTAGCGATCAACAACTACGAGGTTCACTATGAGCAAGAGTCATCTATCAGCAGTTGCCGGAATTGCCCTGTGCGCCGCGGCGCTCTGCGCGTCGGCGGACGAAAGTGCGCGGCCGGCAAAGATCAGCCGGGCGGACATTGCCGGCGGCATCTTCAAAGGTCCGAAGGTGCAGAAAGTCACTGAAGGCGGCACGCAAGCCCTGGAAGTGGACACGTTGCTGTCGGCGGACAAGAAATTCACCAGCGGCATGTACAAGGCCGGTCCCGAGCATCAGGACATCAAGGACGGCTACCCGGTGTATGAGTTCTTCTACGTGATCTCGGGATCGATCACCTTGACCGATGCCGCCGGCGCGCAGGTCATCCAGTCGGGTGAGGCGGTCACCATCCCCAAGGGTTGGAAGGGTCACTGGGACAGCGACGGATACACGAAGATCTGGGTGACCTACGAGCTCGCGCCGAAATGAGCGCCCGGCCGGCAGCGCTCATTTCAGAGTCGCGAAGTATTCCTGCAGCGACGACACTCCCAAGCGTTTCGCCTCGAACAGACTTTCGAGATGTTCGCGTGAATTGACCAATCCGCGCGCGCGCAGAATGCCCGCTTCATCGACGAGAGCCGCAAACGGCAGACGGCTCACTTGATAGGTCATGCCCAGCGGCGCGGAAAGGACATAGGGAACACCGGCGAGGCCGTTGGCACGAACGTACTCCCGATGCTCTTCCGGGTTGCCGTCGCTCGCCAGAATGATGTTGAGCCAATCCCTCTCCTGCCTGCCGCTGGATTTGACAATGGGCAACAGCGACTTGCAAACGGGACACGTCGGCGATACGAACAGTAGCAACGTGCTCTTGCCGTCGGCGCGTGGTTCTCCGAGCCGGATGGCAGTCCCCTCCAAATCGGCAACGTCCACCGCGGGTGCGCGCTCGCCGACCGCCAATCCGCGATTCAGCATCAGCGCACCGACCGGAGCAATGCGTTCATGCAGCACGCCCAGCTGTCGGGTCAATGCGAAAACGACGGCCAGCAGCGCCAGCACCACGATCCACAGCACGACGACCGACAGAGTGAGCGGCGTCATCGGGAGCCCCGCAGCTGCGCAGTTCGTTGCGCATTCCCCAACAGCTGATCGGCGCACAAATAGATCAATGCCACCGTCAGCAGACCGAATGCGATGGTGACACCGTCCGTCATGGTGAGCTCGCGATCCGTCCATGGCGCAAATGCCATCGCCGCCACCAACCCGATCAGAATATTGCGCCAGACCATCCAGGCGGCAATCGGCCGCCGTTCATCCGGGCCGCCGCACCCGCAGGCAAGATCGCGGCGTCCGCGCCGTAAATTGACGGCGATCGCAGCCGCATAGGCCGACAACAATACAATGCCGAGTGCCGCGGCGTACGGCCGGGTGAAGTTGCCCGCAAGTCCCGCGGCAACCGCCAGCTCCAACAGAGGCACCGCCCAGGATATTCGCAACCGTGAGATCGCCGGTATCATTCCATAGGCCAGGAAAACCTCGTCGAACCGCGCCAGGTCGCGCAGCTTATGCAACGCGGCGCTCGCAAACAGCACGGCAACGGAGGCCAATATGAGTATACCGACGACGGGATCCAGAATCATGGGATCCATGATAGCGTGAATTCGTGAACCGCAACTTATTGCCATCGCATCTGCGCCGGGCCGGCATCGCGTGCGCCCTTGCCGCCGCGGTGTTGCTGTTGCCGCTGCCCGCATCGGGCGGCCTCATTTGGGATGTGGGCGCGGCCTTGGGCTACGGCTCGCTGGCATTTGCCGCGGTGCTGTACGTCTATCCTTTGCGCGGCGAGGGCATTGCGCACCGGCGCCTCTTCACCGTATCGCAACATCGCAGAATCGGCTGGATCGCGTTGTCTCTTGCGGCTCTGCATACCGCTATTCTGTTGATCGCGCAGCCATTGACGGGGCACTATCTGCTGCCGTCGGCACCGCTCTACATGCTTTGCGGTATCGCGGCACTCGTTGCATTGGCGGTACTCGTGGCGACCGGCATTGCCGCCCGCTCGGCGCTGCGGCACGCCGCGGCGCCCCGCCAGTCATCTGCCAACGTCGCAACGCACACCGTCCTTGCCGCACTGCTGCTCGGCCTGCTGGCCGCGCACATCGTCGGCAGCGGCCAACTGCTCGATCATCCCATCAAGGCGGTGACCTGTTGCGTCATGCTCGCGCTGGCACTCTATTGGTCGGCCTGGCGGCCGCGCTCGAAGCGTACCCGGGATCGGCTGTTCTCCACGCTGATCCCATCCGGGATTGCGCTCGTCGCGCTCCTGCTCCTGCCGACCCCCATCGGCAATCTGCACTTGCTGCAGACCGCGACGACGCCCGCCCCGCTGCACGCATTTTTCCCCCATGAGAATCATAGAACCATCAATTGCATCGCTTGCCATCACAACTTCGTGGATAAAACCGGATTCGGCGGCTGCTACGACTGTCACCGCAGCGCACGCGCGGATCTGCCGCAGGCGGCGGAAGCGACGTTCCACGAATTCTGCCGCGATTGCCACAGCGGACTCGCTCGTGATCAAAACAAACACGGCCCGGTGCGCGAGTGTTCCGGCTGCCACGTCGATGCAGCGGCGGCGGGCGCCCTATCGGATAACACGCCGATATGCCAAACTTGGCGCGAGGCCGGTTCCTGCCGTCGATCGCGGGTGTTTCAGGCGGCGGATGCATGGGGATTTCGATGAATACAATGATCATCCGGGCTGCAATCCTGTCGCTTGCCGCATGCTCTCGCTTGCTCGCCGCCGCGCCGTCCGCACCGCTTCCCGCGGAGCGTTTGAGCGTCGCGGTCATGCCGCCCGCCAATCCGCACCGGCTGTTTGTACTGGATGAAGCCTTCTACAACGAAATCGATTCACGCGTGCATCTGTTCGACGGCGACACGTATCGCCGGCTCGGCCAGATCGACTCGGGATTCACGCCGGGATTCAACCTCTCTCCCGACGGCAAGACCAGCGTGGTCGCAACCACCTATTTCGCGCGCGGCAGCCGCGGCGCCCGCACCGACGTGGTCGAATTCACCGACAACACGACCCTGAAGACGACGCACGAAATCGTTCTGCCGCCGAAGCGCGCGATGACCCAGCCGACCTATTTCAGTTTGGCGTTCAGTGAGGACAGCCGCTTCTTGTACGTGGCCTACATCACGCCGGCCGCTTCATTCGGCGTGCTCGATCCAGTCAAGTACAGCGTCATCGACGAAATCGACACGGCGGGATGCGTGCTGGTGATTCCGTCGGGTCCGAACCGCGTCTCGTCGATTTGCGAGAGCGGCGCTCTGCTCACCGTCACCCTGGATGCCCAGGGACACGAAGCTTCGCGTGCCTTCTCGGAAACTTTTTTTGATCCCGACCGCGATCCGGTATTCGCGGGCGGTATCCCCATGACGAACGGGCAGGTATTTCTTTCCTTTCTCGGCGACGTGCACGAAGTGGATTTTTCGGGTGCGAAACCCGCATTCCATCCTCCCTGGTCGTTGCTCAGCGCCGCGGATAAGTCGGCACACTGGCGGCCCGGCGGCATGCAAATCGGCGCCATCCACCGCCAACTGAGCCGGCTGTATGTTCCCATGCATCAGGGCGGCGAAGGCACGCACAAGGACGGTGGGACGGAGATCTGGGTGTTCGATCTTGCCACCCATCAGCGCCTCGCGCGCTGGCCGATGGCGGCGCACAAACTCTCGCGCGTGCTCGCGATCCAGGTTTCGCAGGACAATGCGCCGCTGCTGTTCGCCGCCACCGATCAATCCGACCTTGGCGTATTCGATGCCCTGACGGGGAAGCTGCGCCACGTCGAAAAGCAGATGGGACAAACTCCCTGGCTGTTGCTGAATCCCTAGGAGCCTGCGGTATGCGCTCGATCGATCATCTCTTTGAAAAATCCTCGCGCGCCCTGGCGCAACGCACGTCGCGCCGCAGTCTGCTCGGCATGTTGGGCCAGGTACTGACCGGCGCCGCGCTCATCCCGTTGCTGCCCATCGATCGTTCCGCCCGTGCAGCCGAAGCGCCGGCCTCTCCCGCGAAGTCGAAGTCCACTGCGGCCAAGGCCGCGACCGACGACCCGCAAAGCTGCGATTACTGGAAGTACTGCGCGGTCGACGGCTTCCTCTGCTCCTGCTGCGGCGGTTCTTCGAACTCCTGTCCGCCCGGCACCACACCCTCGCCCATCACCTGGATTGGAACCTGCCACAATCCCGGCGACGACCGCGACTACATCGTTTCCTACAACGACTGTTGCGGGAAGGTCAGTTGCGGCAATTGCGAATGCAACCGCAACGAGCGCGAGAAGCCGATGTACCGGCCCTCCCGCAACAATGATTTGAATTGGTGCATGGCCAATGCCGACTCGAACTATCACTGTTCGGTGTCGGTGATATTGGGTGTCGCCGAGAAATGAGCCGGCTTCGCGGGCTGCAAGCGGCCGCAACGGCGGCGATTGTCGCGGCGCTCGCCGCTCGCGGCGCTCGCCGTCGCGGCGCTCGCCGGGGCCTCGCGGAGCGTCGCCGCAGATGCGGTCGAGCCGCATTATTCCGAGGGCGCCGCCCTGTTTCAGGCGAACTGCGCCGTGTGTCACGGGGCCAAAGGCCAGGGTCAGCCGTCGCTCGCGCCGCCGCTCACCACCTACCCCGCTCGCTACGCGACGATTGCAGAAGGCCGCCGGCAGCTGGCGATCACCGTGCTCAACGGCATGTTCGGCGGCATCGACGTGGAATCCAAGCACTACGACTTCAAGATGCCGGATTTCTCGCAACTCGATGATGCGGCGCTCGCCGCTGCGTTGAATTTCGTGGTGTTCGATATCGGCCACGCTCCCGAGGGGACCAAGCCCCTGCAGCCGGCGGAAATCGCGGCCGAACGCGCCAATCCCCTGGAAGGGCCGGCCGTGCGCGAACACCGCACGAAAGTACTCACCGCACTCGGACTCTAACCATGAGCCGGCGGTGCGGGCGCCTACCCGAAATTCTCATGGCTTTCGCGCTGGCCGGCGGCGGGATCGGCGCAGCATGCGCGAACCCCGCGCAGGACTACATGCTCTTCTGCATGGGCTGCCACGGCGCCCAGGCCGAAGGGGTGCCCGGCAAGGTGCCGCCTTTGGCCCATTCTCTCGGTCTGTTCATGCGCACGGCCGCGGGCCGCAACTATCTGCTGCGCGTGCCCGGCGCGTCCAACTCCGCGCTGTCGGACGCGCAATTGGCGGCGGTGCTGAATTGGCTGGCGCAGCAGTACAATTCCGACGAGCTCGGCGCCGATGTGCCGATGTTCACCGCCGCCGAAGTCACGGCCTCGAGACACGCCCCGTTGGTATCGGTGCTGGCGACGCGGCGCGAGGTGGTGCGCGATCTTGCGGCAACCGGATCCGCCCCTCCGGCCACTTATTGAAGATCGCGCAGCATTCCCTTCCAGCTATGTATCTACATTGTAGACACACGGCAATTCTTTCGATAAAATGCAAGCCTAGATTCTGTTGGACAACGCCATGCGTGTAATTGTAAAGAAATGGGGCAATAGCGCGGCCGTTCGCATCCCGAGCGGCATCATGGAAGCCGCTCATCTCGGCTTGGATGAGGCCGTCGACGTACGCGAGCAAGGCGGTCAAATCGTGATAGAGCCGATTCGCGCAGGCAAAGCGGATTTGGCCCAACTTCTGCGAGGCATCACTCCGGAGAACCTACATGCCGGAGCGGATTTCGGCGCTCCCATGGGGAAGGAATCGCTTTAGTGGCACGTCGCTATGTACCTGAGGCTGGCGATATTGTGTGGTTGCGCTTCACGCCACAGGCGGGTCATGAACAAGCGGGCCACCGGCCGGCCCTGGTTATCAGTCCCGCCGCCTACAATCGCAAGACCAGTTTCATGATTTGCTGCCCGATGACAACGCAACTGAAAGGTTATCCGTTCGAAGTCGCTATGACCGGAAGTCGTCCCAGTGCGGTGCTCGCCGATCAAGTTAAGAGTCTGGATTGGGTCGTGCGCAAGGCGAAACTCAAAGGCAAGGCGACTCCCACCGAGCTCGCCAGCGTGCGAGCAAAGATCATCGCTTTGGTTGAAGGCTGACTGCGCCGTTGACTGGCCGCGCACTGGGCGCGCCGATCGCTAGTGCTGCGCCCCGGCGCAAAGTCCCAGGTAGCGCAGGATCCCCTCCGCGGCCTCGCGTCCCTCGAACACTGCGGTCACGACCAGATCGGAGCCGCGCACCATGTCGCCGCCGGCAAACACCTTGGGGTTGGTCGTTTGAAACGGCATTGACGGCGCGCCGGAGACCCGCACCCGGCCGTTGGCGTGCAGCGCGATTTGCTGTTGCGCGAACCAGTCCGGGGGGCTCGGCAGAAATCCGAATGCGATGATCACGGCATCGGCGTCGATGGTCTCTTCCGTGCCCGGGACCACTTCGGGGATGCGGCGGCCGCGCGGTCCCGGCGGACCTAGACGGGTCTCGATGAGCTTCACGCCCTGCACGCGATCGGAGCCGACGATTTCGATCGGCTGCTTGTTGAACAGAAAGGTGACGCCTTCTTCCTTGCTGTTCTTGTAGTCGCGCCGCGATCCCGGCATGTTGCCCTCGTCGCGCCGGTACGTGCAGGTGACGCTGCTGGCCCCCTGGCGGATCGCCGTTCGATTGCAATCCATGCCGGTGTCGCCGCCGCCGAGCACCACCACCCGCTTGCCCCGCATGTCGATGAACCTGGCCGACTCATCGCCGATCGCGAGCTCGCGATTGATGTTCGATATCAAGTACGGCAGCGCCTCGTACACCCCCGGCAGGTCCTCGCCGGCGAAACCGCCCTTGACGTAGTTGTAGGTGCCCATGCCGAGAAACACCGCATCGAATTCCTCCGCCAGGCTCTCGAACGGGATGTCGCGGCCGACCTCGACGTTGAGGCGGAATTCCACGCCCATGTACTGCATGATTTCGCGGCGCTTCTCGACCACATCCTTCTCCAGCTTGAAGGGCGG
The DNA here is from genome assembly GCA_963811115.1 of uncultured Gammaproteobacteria bacterium. Taxonomy (GTDB): domain Bacteria; phylum Pseudomonadota; class Gammaproteobacteria; order Steroidobacterales; family Steroidobacteraceae; genus Bog-1198. Next base: position 71,599 of record CAWEQB010000007.1, on the reverse strand, counting down.
AATGCCGAAGGTGAGCAGTCCGCCGATCTTCGAGTAGCGGTCGAATACCACCGGCATCACCCCGTTGCGCGCAAGAACGTCGGCGCAGGCGAGACCCGCCGGACCCGCTCCCACCACCGCGACCCGCTTGCCGGTGCGCACCACATGCGACATGTCGGGCTTCCAACCCTGCTTGAACGCCTCGTCCGTGATGTACTTCTCGATGGCGCCGATGCTGACCGCGCCGAGACCGTCGTTGAGGGTGCACGCGCCTTCGCACAATCGATCCTGCGGACAGATGCGTCCGCACATTTCGGGCAGAGAATTCGTTTGATGCGAAAGCTCCGCCGCCTCGAACAGCTTGCCGTCGTTCACCAGCGCCAGCCAGTTCGGAATGTAGTTGTGAACCGGGCACTTCCATTCGCAGAACGGGTTGCCGCAGGCGATGCAGCGTCCGGCCTGGGCCGAGGCCGCTTCGGCGCTGTACTCCGAATAGATCTCGCGGAATTCCTTGATGCGCACTTCCACGGCGCGCTTGTCGGGGTCCTTGCGCGGAACTTCGAGGAATTGCAGATGCTTGTTGGCCATGATTCTCGACCTGCGGCGCGCTTAAGCGGCGCGGCGCAGATTTTCCAGCAGCGAGTCGATGGCGGCCGCCTTCGGCTTGACCACCCAGAATCGGCCGATGTAGCTGCGGAAATCGTTGAGGAGCTGCGCGCCCCACACGCTATCCGTCGCCTCGACGTGCTGTTCGATCAAGCCGCGCAGATGCTGCACGTGGATGCCCATGCCTTCGGGCGACACGCGATGGATGTCGATCAATTCGTGATTGTAGCGATCGACGAAATCGCGCTCCATGTCGAGCACATAGGCGAAGCCGCCGGTGAAGCCGGCGCCGAAATTGACCCCGGTGCGGCCGAGCACGCACACCACGCCGCCCGTCATGTATTCGCAGCAATGATCGCCCGCGCCCTCCACGACCGCCAGGGCGCCCGAATTGCGCACCGCAAAACGTTCGCCGCTGGTGCCCGCGGCATATAGTTCGCCGCCCGTGGCGCCGTACAGGCAGGTGTTGCCCATGATCACGGTGTCGCGCGCAATGAAGCTCGAGCGGGCGTGCGGCTTCAGGACTATCTTGCCTGCGGCCATGCCCTTGCCCACGTAGTCGTTGGCTTCTCCCTCGAGGTGCAGATGCAGACCGCCGGCGTTCCATACGCCGAAGCTTTGGCCGGCGGAACCTGTCAGATTGACGATGAGCGGCGCCGCACTCATGCCCGTGTTGCCCCACCGCTTGGCGATCTCGCCGGATATCCGCGCGCCGATGGAGCGGTGGAAGTTGTTCACCGTATAGGAGAAAGTCCCCCCGGATTTCGCGTCGATCGCACTCTGCATGTCGCCGAGCATTTTCTCGGCCAGCGCGCCCTTGTCGAAGGGCTGGTTGTGCGGATCGACGCAATACTGCGGCTTGCTCGACACCAGCGCGGAATTGGCCAGCAGCGGCGACAAATCCAGCTTGCGCTGCCTCGATGTCTCGCCGGGCTGTATCTCGAGCAATTCGGTGCGCCCGATCAGTTCGGTGATGCTGCGCACGCCCATGGATGCCATGATTTCCCGGCATTCCTGCGCGACGAATTTGAAATAGTTGATCACCATGTCCGGCAGTCCGATGAAGTACTTGGTGCGCAGCACATTGTGCTGCGTCGCCACCCCGGTCGCGCAGTTGTTGAGGTGGCAAATGCGCAGGTACTTGCAGCCCAACGCCACCATGGGCGCCGTGCCGAATCCGAAGCTCTCCGCGCCGATGATGGCCGCCTTGATCACATCGAGACCGGTCTTCAGGCCGCCGTCGGTCTGCAAGCGGACTCGATGCCGCAATTCGTTGGCGCGCAGTGTTTGATGGGTTTCCGCAAGACCCAATTCCCAGGGAGTGCCCGCGTACTTGATCGAGGACAGGGGGCTCGCGCCGGTGCCGCCGTCATAGCCGCTGATGGTGATGAGATCCGCGTAGGCTTTGGCGACACCCGCCGCCACCGTGCCCACGCCGGGCTCGGCCACCAATTTGACCGACACCAAGGCGCGGGGATTGACCTGCTTCAAGTCGAAAATCAGCTGCGCCAGGTCTTCAATGGAGTAAATGTCGTGATGCGGCGGCGGCGAGATCAAGCCGACCCCGGGACGCGCAAATCTCAGGCGCGCGATCATGTCGTTCACCTTGTGTCCGGGGAGCTGTCCGCCTTCGCCGGGTTTGGCGCCTTGCGCGATCTTGATCTGCAATACCTCGGCATTGATCAGGTATTCGGGGGTGACGCCGAAGCGGCCGGAGGCCACCTGCTTGATCTTGGAATTCTTCTCCGTGCCGTAGCGCGCGGGGTCTTCCCCGCCCTCGCCTGAATTGGAGCGCGCGCCCAGCCGATTCATGGCGATCGCCAGCGCCTCGTGCGCCTCGGGGGACAGCGCGCCCAGGGACATGCCGGCGCTGTCGAAGCGCGCGATGATGGCGGAGATGGGCTCGACGTCCTCGATCGGAATGGCCGCGGCGCCGGGCTGCAATTTCAACAAATCGCGAATGCACGACACCGGCCGCTGATTGACCAGGGCGGCAAACTCGCGATATTGGCCGTAGTCGCCGCTCATCACCGCGGACTGCAGCGTGGCGATGACGTCGGGGTTGTACATGTGGTACTCGCCGTTGTGCATGTACTTGAGCAGTCCGCCCTGTTCGACTTTCTCGCGCGGGTCCCACGCGCGCCGCGCCAGATGATCGGCGTCGGCCTTGAGATCTTCGAAGTCCGCGCCGCCAATCCGGCTGTCCGAGCCCTCGAAGCACAGGCCGACCACCTCGTCCCCCAATCCCACGATCTCGAACAGCTGTGCGCTGCGGTAGCTCGCGATGGTGGAAATGCCCATTTTGGACATGATCTTGAACAGGCCCTTGCGGATGCCGCGGCGATAGCTGCGGCCGAGTTCCTGCCGCATGGCCGCCTCCATTTTCAGCGCACCGGTGCGCATGAGATCGAACAGGGTCTGGTACGCAAGATACGGGTACACCGCAGTCGCCCCATAGCCGATCAAACAGGCGAAATGATGCGCATCGCGCGCCGTGCCGGTCTCCACCAGAATATTGCATTTGCAACGCAATCCAGTCTTGACCAGGCGGTGATGCACCGCGCCGGTGGCAAGCAGCGCATGCACCGGCACCTTGCCCTTGACCAGGTAGCGGTCCGACAGCAGCAGCACGATCTTGCCGCCGCGCACCGCGCTCTCTGCGTGATCGCATATCTTGAGCAGCGCGGTCTTGAGATCCATGCGCTCGTCGTACTGCAGGTCGATGAATTCATTCGGCACCCCGGAATCAGCCAGCGCCACGATCTGCCGCAATTTGCGCTGCGAGAGCACCGGCGATGAAAGCACGATCTGTTCGGCATGATGCTGCGCCGGAACGAAGATATTGCACTCGGGGCCGATCTGGGTCTGCAGCGACATCACGATGCTTTCGCGCAGGCTGTCGATCGGGGGATTCGTGACCTGGGCAAACTGCTGCCGGAAATAATCGTAGAGGGAGCGGACTTTCTTCGACAGCACCGGCATCGGCGTGTCGTCGCCCATCGAGCCGACCGCTTCGCTCTCGTCCTCGGCCAGAATACGGATGATCTCGTCGCGCTCCTCGGCCGACACGTTGTACATTTTCTGAAACACGGCGAGGGTGTCGCGGTCGAAGGGCTCCGCTGCGAGACGCGGATCGATGAGATCGGTTTGCAGATACCGTACACCCTTCTTCAGCCATGCCTTGTAGGGATGCCGGCTCTTCAAGAGATCGTCCACCCGCTTGGTGTCCATGAGTTCCGCAGTCTGCAAATCGAGCGCCAGCATCTCGCCCGGTCCGAGCTTCCCCTTCTTGACCACCTCCTCGGGGAGGTAGTCCCACACTCCCGCCTCCGAAGCGACGGTGATATGCCGGTTCTGGGTGATGACCCACCGTGCCGGACGCAGCCCATTACGGTCCAGGGTACAGCAGACATACCGGCCGTCGGTGAGCACGATGCCGGCCGGCCCATCCCAGGGCTCCATGTGGGTGGCGTAGTACTCGTAGAAGGCCTTGAGGTCGGGATCGATCATGTCCACCGACTGCCACGCCGGCGGCACCAGCATCCGCATGGCATGCATGGGATCGAGACCGCCGACCAGCAGCAGTTCGAGCATGTTGTCGAGCGATTGCGAGTCCGAACCTTTCAGCGACACCACCGGCAGAATGTCGGTGAGATCGGGCAGCACCGGCGAGCGGAACAACGGACCGCGCGCCACCGCCCAGCTGCGGTTGCCTTGCACCGTATTGATCTCGCCATTGTGCGCGAGATATCGATAGGGGTGGGCGAGGCGCCATTGCGGCATGGTGTTGGTGGAGAAACGCTGGTGGAATACCACCACCGAGGCTTCCATCCGCGGATCCTTGAGATCGGGATAGAACTGAGCCAGGAATTGCGGCATCACCATGCCCTTGTAGACGATGGTGCTGGCCGACAGCGACGGCACGTAGAAAACCGGATCGTCCGCTTCCAGCCGCTTCTCGGTGCGCCGCCGCGCCAGATACAACTTGCGGTTGAAGGTCGCCTCGTCGATATCGCCGCCCCCGTTCACGAACACCTGTTCGATGGTGGGCAGGGTCTTGAGCGCCTCCGACCCGCAGGCTTGCGGGTTTACCGGCAAGGCGCGAAAACCCGCGACCGGCAATTTCTCCAGCCTCAGTTGTTCGGTCAGCACTCCGCGGGCGTGCGCCGCCTTGGCGGGATCGCGATTCAGAAACACCAAGCCGGCGGCAAACTGCCCGTTCAAAGCGAATCCCGATTCCGCGGCCACGGCTCGCAAGAAGGCGGTCGGCTGTTTGATCAGGAGGCCGCAGCCGTCGCCGGTCTTGCCGTCGGCGGCAATGGCGCCGCGATGAGTCAAGCGATTGAGCGAACTGATGGCCGTCTGCAACACCCAATGGCTGGCCTCATCGTCGAGGCTCGCGATCAAACCGAATCCGCAGGAGTCCTTCTCGTAGGCGGATCGGTACAGTCCCCAGTCCCCCATACGCACATCCCCGCCGCCGCGGCTCGAAGTGAGTTCTGTACCAACCTGATTCGCCATAGATTGCGCCCGTGCTGAAGCCTGCCCGGCAGTACACTGCAGGGCCTTTCAAAAACAACAACTTAAATCGGTTCTACACTCGAAAATATCGAGTGTCAGGTTGGGGCAAACGCCGCTAAGCGCGCCTGTGTATGCGCCTCATAATACCGAGGTGGTGGACACCGTCAATCGCGGCGTCTTCAAGGTCCTATCCCGCGATGTAACGCTCGAGCTGCTCGATGGTCTCGCTCTGCTCTTGGATGACGGCCTTGACCAGATCACCGATGGACAACATGCCTGCCACCCGGCCGCCTTTCACCACCGGCAAATGCCGGAATCGCCCGTCGGTCATGAGCTTCATGCAATGGTGCACCGTGTCCTCCGGCGTCACGCTGACCGGCGACGGAGTCATGATGTCGCCCACGGGCGTGTCATGCGAAGAACGGTTCTTCAAGATCACCTTACGGGCGTAGTCACGCTCGGAGATGATGCCGACCAGCGATCCTTGATTCATGACCAGGAGCGCACCCACATGCCGGGTGGCCATGACCTCGATGGCGTGCAGCACTGAATCCTGCGGGGTGACCGAGAAAACCTCAGTGCCCTTGATCTGCAGCAATTGGCCCACCGTCTGCATAGATCCTCCTGAAGGCTGACTATACTCTCGCCCAACCCGAGGACAAATAGCCCCAAGGACCATGATAGACCCCGATTGTCAGCCTCCCGTTGCGGCAATGCGGCCGCACGCGGTGGCCTCGCCCCACGGCGTCAGAATCGATCCCTACTACTGGTTGCGCGACGACGAACGCGCCGATCCGCAAGTATTGGCCTATCTCGCCGCGGAGAATGCCTATCGACAACGCTGCATGGCGGCGGTCAAGCCCTTCGAGGACGCTCTGTACGAAGAGATCATCGCGCGGCTCAAGCAAGATGATGCCAGCGTGCCCTACCGCAAGCACGGCTACTGGTATCACTCCCGTTTTGAGCCCGGCAAGGAGCATCCGATATTCGCGCGCCGCAAGGGCGCCATCGATGCTGCGGAGGAAATTCTGCTCGACGTCAACGCACTGGCCGTGGGACACGAGTATTTTCAAATCGGCGCGCTCGAAGTCTCGCCGGACGATGCCTGGCTCGCCTATTGCGAGGATACGGTGGGACGGCGCCAATTCACGCTGCGCTTCAAGAACCTGCGCAGCGGCGAGATCCTCGGGACGGCGATTCCCGATGTCGAGGCCGACCTCGCCTGGGCCAACGACAGCCGCACCATTCTGTATGTCGAGAAGGATCGCGACACGCTGCTCGGTTTGTATGTCAAGAAACACGTGTTGGGCGAAGACCCGCAGGCCGATACCCTGGCATTCGAGCAAACGGACAAGAGCTTCTACACCGGTGTCTCGAAGTCCAAATCCGAACGCTTCATCTTCATCCACATGGAAAGCACGGTGTCGTCCGAGTGGCGGTATGCATACGCCGACGACCCGACGCTGCGATTCAAGACCTTTCGGCCGCACGAACGCGACCATGAGTATCAGCTGGAACATCTCGGCGGCGCCTTCATCATCAGAACCAACTGGCAGGCCCGCAATTTTCGTCTGATGCAGGTGCCGATCGGCGCGGAAGCCGACCGCGCCTCGTGGACCGATGTCATCGCGCATCGTGTCGACACCTTCATCGAGGATTTCGACGTGTTCGAGGAGTTCCTCGCCGTGTCGGTCCGCAGCGGCGGACTTGCCAAGATCAGCATCAAACCATGGCCGCCCACGCCCGGCCGCGCGAGTCAGCCCGAATTTTTCATCGCCAGCGACGAGGCAGCCTACGCCACCACGCTCGCGGTCAATCCGGAGCTCGACACCGATCTCGTGCGCTACGCGTATTCCTCGCTCACCACGCCGACGACGGTTTATGACTTCAATGTGCGGACCGGCGAGAAGATCCTGCTGAAGCGCGATCCTGTCGTCGGCAGCTTCGATCCGTCGAACTATCGAACCGAATTCCTGTTCGCGCCCGCGCGCGACGGAACGCAGGTGCCGGTATCGCTGGTGTATCACCGGACTTTTGCGCGCGATGGCACGGCGCCGCTGCTGCAATATGCCTATGGCGCGTACGGCCTGTCCATGGATCCGGTTTTCTCGTCCGCGCGCTTGAGCCTGCTCGACCGTGGATTTGTCTATGCCATCGCCCATGTGCGCGGCGGCCAGGAAATGGGGCGCGCCTGGTACGACGCCGGCAGAAAATTGCACAAGAAGAATTCCTTCCATGATTTCATCGACGTCACGCACCACCTCGTCGCGGAGCGCTACGCCGCGCGGAACCGGGTATTTGCGATGGGTGGCAGCGCCGGCGGCCTCGCCATGGGAGCGGTCGCGAACCTGAGCCCGGGCGATTATTGCGGCATCGTCGCGCAGGTTCCGTTCGTCGATGTGGTCACCACCATGTTGGACGACAGCATTCCGCTGACCACCAATGAGTACGACGAATGGGGCAACCCCTCCGTGCGCGAAGAGTATGAATACATGCTGTCCTATTCGCCCTACGACAATCTGAGCGCGCAGGGCTATCCGTCGATGTTCGTCACGACGGGACTGTGGGACAGCCAGGTCCAGTACTACGAACCCGCCAAGTGGGTCGCCAAGCTGCGCGCCCTGAAGACCGACCATCATGCCGTGCTTCTGCACATCGACATGGAGGCCGGCCACGGCGGCAAGGCCGGTCGCTTTCAGCGCTATCGGGAAATTGCGATGGAGTACGCCTTCCTATTGAATCAGGCGGACATACACCAATAAAAAAAGCGCCGCGATCGGGGGAAGCTTGATCGCGGCGCCAATATCGACCTAGGGGAGGGAAGAAACCTGGAGCTTATGTCGCCGGCACGTCCGCGACTTCGTAACCGACCACCGTCGAGGTAGTCGGGTCGACGATCGGAGAACCTTGACGAAACCAGGTCGCGGCAACCCGCGTGGCCGAGGCCACCCGAGCGTCGATTCCTTCGAGCGCGAACTGACCGTCGCCACGGCGCACCAACAAGGTCGCCCGATGGCTGCCCTGCGGGACCAACAATGCGATGATTTGCGATTGCACCTTTGAGTCCTCGAGTGACACCAAGCTCACACCCGGACTAAAGCAAGCCGCGTGCCACGCGGTAAGATCAATTAAATCAGTAGGTTACGGAATCAGATTTGGCGCGCAACTGACAATAATTGTCACTGCTGACGCGCGCTGACGTACCTGGTCCTGAGGCCTCGGGCACTAGTGGTGGGTGGGATGCAGCAGGATGCAGCCCTGTGACTTGGTCTTCAGGGATTTGCAGATGGAATTCGCATGCTTCTCGGTAAGACCCGTCACCTGCAGGCGATACAAGGTTCCCGAAGAACTCTTCAGGGGCGAAACGGTCGGCGACAGTCCGGCCAAAACCTTCGGATATTCCTTGTTCAAGTGCGCCCAACGCCTGTTGGCCGCATCGGCACCCGACTTGAACGCCCCGAGCTGTACGCCGTAAGCACCGCTCTTGGCAGCCGGTTTGGCCGCACTCGGCACCGACTGGACGGTTGCAGGAGTCGACTGTTTTTTTACCGCGGCGGCTGTTGCCGCAGCAGTGGCCCCAGCCGCGCCGGCAGCCGCCGCGGAAGCGCCGGAGGGCGTATTTCCCGCGGTATTTGCCGTGTCCGCTGCGACCGGCGCTGCGTTCGACGGGGCTTGGGCGAGGGTGAAATTCTCCACGCGGATGCGGGCTTCTTCCGCCCATTTACCTTCCGGGTATTGCTTCAGGAACGCTTGATACGCTTCCTGCGTATCGGCATCGCGTGCCTTTTGCCAATCTCGCTCCTCGTAGAGTTCCTTGACGCGGGCCTGAGCCTGGGCGGTGAATTCACCGCTCGGATATTTCTTCAAAAAGAGCTCGTAGGCATCCGTCGTATTCGCCGCGCGGGTTTTTTCCCAGTCGCTTTGCTGGCGGCTGCAGGCCGAGACAACCAGCAACAATGCCAAACTCAAGCCCAAGACCGCTTTGTTCGTGACCATTTTCATACTCAGAGAGGATTTCTGTAAGGATGCATTCTACTTCGATTCGCCACGTCGCGGCGACGCCAAGCTCGTCACATCACGGGTTACCACGGATAGGATAATAAGCCCCCATGAGTGCACAAAAGCGGCGTTTCTTGGAAGGCAGTTCGGCCACCCCGACTTTCATCGGCGCCGAGTCGGTGTTCGTCGGCAACATTCGCGGCGCCGGACACTTCGTGGTTTCCGGCGAAGTTCACGGCGATGGCGAGCTGCAGGGCGGCCTCAATCTCTCCGCCACCGGATCCTGGCACGGCTTCATCCAGGCCGAACAGGCCATCGTCGCCGGCAAGATCACGGGAGGCCTCAACGTCCGCGACAAGCTCGAGATCGGCTATACCGCTGTGATTCGCGGCAAGGTCAGCGCTCGCACCATCGCGATCGCCAAAGGCGCCATCGTCGATGGTGAAATCGAAGTCACGTCCGACTCGCCCGTGCTGGAATTCGAGGAGAAGCGGGAAGACAAAGCATAGCGCGTCCGCGCTGTTTGCGAATGGCGACAGTGGCAAAAAGTGGTGTGTTCGAATGTATTCCCGCATTCTAGCGCTATTTCGCAAACGCTTATGGCAATGAAACAATACGATGTGGTCGTCGTCGGCGGCGGTATTCACGGAGCCGGAGTATTGCAAGCCGCCGCGGCCGCGGGTCATAGCGCTCTGCTCATCGAGCGCCTCGGTCTCGCCAGCGGCACATCCAGTCGATCCAGCAAGTTGATTCACGGCGGACTGCGCTACCTCGAGTCCGGTCAATTCGCGCTGGTGCGCGAGAGCCTGCGCGAGCGCGCCATCCACCTGCGAATTGCCGCTGAGCTGGTCGAGCTCAAGCCATTTTTTCTTCCGGTCTACCGCGACACCCGGCGCCGGCCCTGGCAGCTCAAGTTGGGACTGTGGATGTACGCAATGCTGGGGGGCTTCGATGCCAGCACCCGTTTCGGCTCGGTGCCCCGGCGCGAATGGTCCTCGCTCGACGGCCTCGAAACCCGCGGTCTCGACGCCGTCATCCGCTATCACGACGCGCAGACTGACGATGCGCTGCTCACCCGCGCGGTGGTGCAGTCGGCGTTGTCCCTCGGCGCGGAACTCGCGATGCCGGCGAGTTTCAAGGGTGCGGTTCTGAGCAGCGACAGCGTGACCGTGACCTACGACGAAGGCGGTTCCACGCTGGAATGCGCGGCCCGGGTACTGGTCAATGCCGCGGGTCCTTGGGCCACGCGCGTTGCCGGCTTCATCCAACCGCCCATCCCGATTCCGGACGTGGATCTGGTGCAGGGTACGCACATCGTTCTGCCTTTTGCAGTCACCGCCGGAATCTACTACGTCGAGAGTCCCACGGATGGACGTGCCGTATTCGTCATGCCCTGGCATGGCGCGACCTTGATCGGCACCACCGAAACGCCGTACCGCGGCGATGCGGATCGAGTGCAGCCGCTGCCGGAAGAGGAAGAATATCTGCTCGCCGTCGCGCGGCACTATTTCCCTGCCTTCAGACACCTCGGGCGCGAGCACATCACGCAGCGGTTCGCCGGGCTGCGCGTGCTGCCCGCCGCCACCCAGGCGGCGTTCGATCGCTCGCGGGAGACGATATTCAGCACCGATCGCGACGTGAAGCCGCGGGTGCTCGGCATCTACGGCGGCAAGCTCACCGGCTGGCGCGCAGCCGCGGCCCATGTCCTCGAGCGTATCGGCAGCTCCTTGCCGGCCGCAACCCGGCGAGCCGCGACCGACCAATTGATTCTGAGGAGACCGACATGATCAAGCTTGGCATGGCAGTGCCGGGCGTTGCGTTCGTTGCGAGCCTGATGCTGGCCGCGAACCTCGCGCACGCCGACGACTATCTCAGCCCCACCCACGAGCGCGTCCGCTTGTCGCTGGGAGCGGAGTTTCTGTCCAACACCACCAATCTGCGTTTGGACAGCAGCACGGGATTGGAGGGCACGCCGATCAATGCGGAGAACGACCTTGGGCTCGACAAATCGTCCATCGAGCCCAAGTTCCAAGCCATGGTGCGCGTGGGTGAGCGCCACCGCCTGCGATTCGATTATTTCACGTTGGATCGAACCGGCCAGACCACCATCACCGGCTCGCCGATCGTGTTCCGCGACGTGGTGCTGCAGGTCGGCGACCCCGTGCAGACCACCATGAGCCTGCGCTCGCTCGGCATCAGCTATGAATATTCCTTCATTCATCGTGAACGTTTCGAGCTCGCCGGCACCATCGGCATCAACGACACCGACCTCTCCGCCCGCGCCCACGTGTCGACTGAAACCCGGCACGTGAATCAAAGCGAGGATCAAGCAGGACCGTTCCCGACCTTGGGCCTGGATGGCACCTACGTGGTGAGCAAACGATTTTACTTCGATGCGCGTGTGCAATACTTCAAGGCGAACATCGATCACATCAGCGGCACCGTGAGTTTTTTTGAACTGGCGGGCTTGTATCGGTTGCGCCCGAATGTGGCGTTTGCCTTGGGCTACACGACGGCGCGAGCGGATATCGACTCCCGGCAGGCGAGCAGCGGCGGATTTTTCAACTTGAGCTCGAAGGGTCCGGAGTTCTTCGTCAGAATCGCCTTTTGAGCCGGGGTTCACGGCGCGTGCGGTTCGCGGCGCGCGCGGTTCGCGGTCACTGACCGGGGCTGCTCTCCGCCGCGAATTCCACGTGATTGTTGGCGATGGCCGCGCGATTCCATTCTCCCGCCGTCAGCGATTCGCCGCGCGCGGGATATGGGACGCTGGGATGGCCGCTCCCGGCGTTTTCGATGGCCACCGTGATGGCACCGCCCGTGCGCTGACGCATTCCGGCGATCAAGTTCGCGAATGCCAACGATTGCCGCTGCTGACCGGACAGGGATTCCTCGAACGGATTGCCGATCACATCGCACTTGCTTGCCGGGAGATTCGCGCCGGCCGGCGTAAATCCATCCGCGACATTGCCGCTGAGACAGAAAAGGCCCGCCAGACTGGTGATCTTCACGACCCCGCGAAAGCCCTGAGTCTGGAGTTTTGCCAGCAGTTCGCGCAACGCATCGAGGCGTGCCGCGATCGAATGGGATTTCACCGTACGGAACCGGTTCAATTCGCGGGGCAAACGGCGAAGTGCCGGCGGCGCCGGGAGGGATTGTGCCGGCGGATGCAGCCGCCAGCGCGGCGGCAATGTCCTTGAGATCCTTGACCGTCCCCGATAATTCCGACCGGGCGCGCTGCAACTCGGCATTCGCCGAGGTCAACGCGGCGACTTCAGTCCGCGACTTCGCAAGCTCCTCGCGCGCACCCATCCAGCCCGCGCCGAGCGCGGCCGCGATGAGGCTTGCCGCCGCTATCCCGGCGATCCACGGCCAGGCCGGCCGCGCCGCACGCGCCGGCGGTGCCGGAAATTCCAATGTCGGAGCTGGAATGGAATCGCGCACATCGCTCACGATGCGCGAGGCGAAACTGTCGAGAGTCGCGACGATGAAGCGGCGTACTTCGACCGATTGATCCTTGATCGCGGATTCCACCCGGCGGCCCCAGTCGGCGCCGGCGCCGGGTCCGGGGGGAGCGGCTCGCGTGACCGGCTGCCCGGCCTCCAATTCCACCGGCGCCAGCGCAGCTTCGGTCATGTCGCGCCGGTCCGGCAACAAATGTAATTCATACAATACTTTCGAAACGTCAACCGGGCGAACCTGCTTCGGCAGCACGCCCATGGCGCCGAGCGCGCGCGCCTGACCGACGTACAGTTCACCCTCTTGCGAGGTGTACATCATGATCGGGATCATCGCCGTCTGCGGGTTGCCCTTGATCGCCTGCACCGCCTGCAAGCCATCCATGCCGGGCATCAGATGATCCATGAAAATCGCGTCCGGGCGATTGTGCTTCAAATATTCAATGGCCTGCTCGGCGGATTCGGCCATGTCGACTTCGATATCGTACTTCTCGAGCATGCGGCTCAAGATGACACGCGCCGACTTCGAGTCGTCGACGACGAGTGAGCGTTTGCGGGCCATGGGAATAGTGTATCGCAGTCTTTTTGGTGCTATCGCCCGTTCTGCCTGTCGGGCATCACAGACAGGGTATCGATGCGTTCAGTGCGCCGCAGCGAATCCTCGGTCAAGCACCGCCTGGCATCCGGGGCCACAGCAACTCCGGCTGATTCTTAGGCTGCGGGTTCACCGCTCTTCGATTCTTTGTTCTGTGCAATCCAAGTCAGCGCGGACTCGACATCGGCCAGTTCGCTGGCGGTGAAACCCTCGATCCTGACGCCGGTGGCCTCCGCTTTTTTCTTGGCGAGTTCGGCGCTTGCAACCGAGTCCACCCACACCAGACCGCGGCGTACTTTGGCGGTGAATTTCTGCTGCTTCTCTTCGTTCATCGTTCCTCTCCTTAAATTTGGTTCGACTTAAGATACACGAAGGACGGTCAGATGGAACCCCGCTTCGGGCGGCCGGGAGCCTACGGCGCTGAAATTGCGCGATCCAATCGCGCACTGTAAGCGTTGATGGCACGCGAGACCACCCCTATGTACCGGTCGGCCTCGTCCCACCGGTGCTCTTCGATCGCCTCGCGAATCCCCGGCAGGGTTTTCACGCCGTACCCCGTATGAAGACCGGGCGCGTAAATCATATGCTGATACCACTCGCGGCCGGGCAGGCCGCGTGGATCCGTCAAGGCTTGCTCGAGGTCGGTCAGCACCGCATTGATCCGCTCCCGGGCCTCTTCGGAGACAAGTTCGCCGGCGGCCATGCGCGTGTACTCCCGGTCGAATGTCTTGGCACTACGCTCCAGCTTGGCGACGGCATTGTCGAGTTCGGCGAGATTCAGGTAAGGAACCTCCGCGGCCGGCGCCGGCGGCGCGCGCGGCTTGCCCGGGTCCGTGGCCAGCTTGTAGGAATCGTCCTCCAGCAATTTGGTCAGATCGCGCGCCTTGACCCGCATGCCGTCGGCGAGCTTGTGCAGTTCGTCGTCGAAGAGCGCGATCGACGCGGCAAAATCGGCTTCGCGCGCCGGCAGCAACTGCGCCTGCGCGGCCCGGAGCATCAACCGACCCGCGACCTTGGCGAGCGCCACGCCGTATTCGAATGTCGGATCGACGTAGCGCCGAAAATGATCGAATGAATCGTAGGCCGAATGATAGACGCCGTAGTCGGCCTCGCCTTCGAAACCGAGGTCGAGCGAATTCACGCCCAAGTGCTGCAGAAACGGCGTGAAGTCCGAGCCCGAGCCAAGCGCGCCGAGCTGAATGTCGCCGCCCGAACTGTCGCGCGCAGCCGGGTTTGCGCGCGCACCCAATTCGTTTTCGGCGACATGTTCCCTGGCCAAGGCCCGCGCCAGGACACTGGCGCCGGTTTCGGGATCCCTCACATCGCGCGCCGCTTCGCTGGCGAAGTGCTGCAAGGCATGGCTGCCGCTCACCCCAAGATAGCCGCGGCCGTTGGTGTCGGAATTGACGTACAGGGCCGCCTTGGCTTTGAGTTCGGCTGCATGCGATTCGGCCCACTCGGTCGAGCCGAGGAGTCCGGGCTCTTCGCCGTCCCAACTCGCGTATACCAGCGTGCGTCGCGGCCGCCAACCTTCCTTGACCAACTGTCCGATCGCCCTGGCCTCGGCCATCAGGGCCACCTGGCCGGCCATCGGGTCGGTGGCGCCGAACACCCAGCCATCGTGATGATTGCCGCGAATGATCCAGCGATCGGGCTCCTGGCTGCCGCGGATGGTCGCGATGACGTCGTACAGGGTTTTCTGATTCCAGTCCGACAGCACCTTGAGATGCACTTTCGCGGGGCCCGGACCCAAATGATAGGTCAGCGGCAATCCGCCGCGCCACGCCGCCGGCGCGACCCTTCCATTGAGCGCGGCCAACAGCGGCTCCGCGGCTGCGTAGGAAATCGGCAACACCGGTATTTTCAGCAGGGTCTTGGCGTCCTTTATCGCGAGGCGCTTCGCGTCCGCGGTCGCAGCCACCCCCGGTGTCAGTGGATCGCCGGCGTACAGCACCAAATCCTGCACCGAGCCGCGTTGCACGGCGTCTCGGGGCCGATAGCCGCCCTTCGGATAGGTATCGCCCGCACCGTAGCCATCGTCGCGTGGATCGGAGTAAATCAAGCAGCCGACGGCGCCATGTTCATAGGCGAGCTTCGGTTTAAGTCCGCGCCAGCCCCCGCCATACCGGGTGAGCACGATGCGGCCTTTGGCGCTCACGCCCTGCCGTTCGAGTTCCTTGTAATCCTCGGGCATGCCTTGGTTGACGTAGATCAGCTCCGCGGTCACGTCGCCGTCGGCGCCGTACACGTTGTAAGCCGGCAATTCATCCTTCGTCTTCGAGGATGTGGCGTCGCCGGCAATCGCGGGCTCGGTCAATCGAGCCGTGAAACGCGTCGGCGCCACCAGTTCCACGGCCACTTCGCGCGGCGTCGGGTACAGAACCGAGAAGGTTTCGATGTTCGCATCCCAGCCCCATTCGCGGAATTTCTTCAGCTGGAACTCGGCGTTCGCCTTGTCGTGGGTCGAACCGACGTGATTCGGCTCGGAGGTCATCTGCTGCATCCAGGCGCGCAGGTCCGCGGCCGAGAGATTCGAGTCGAAGCGTTGTTCGAGCTGAGTCTCGGCGGATGCGCCGGCGGCGGAAAATCCCTGCATCTCGGCAGCGCTGCCCGATGAATCCGCGGCGGCGGCGCACAGGGTGAGAGCGCTGAACACGCCGGCCGACAGCGCTGCGCAACGCCGCGAAGACGCGGCCGGCCTGACTCTTGCGGCTGACATGATTCCTTCGGGCCTCCTCTAATCGCGGATGCCCGTGCCGCGGTTCAACAGGGTGACGGCAAGGGCGAACATGCCGCCGGCGGCGCTCACCATGATCCCATAGGCCAACCGCAGATCGACGTCCGTGGTGCCGAGAAAGCCATAGCGGAAGGCGCTCACCATGTACAGGATGGGATTGGCATGCGAGACCATGCGCGCCCACCCGGGCAGCATGGTGGTGGAATAAAAGACGCCGCCCAGATAGGTGAGCGGCGTCAGCACGAACGTGGGAAACCAGGAAATCTGGTCGAAGTTCTTGGCGAACAGCGCATTGATGAGGCCGCCCAGCGCGAACACCATGCTGGTGAGCAGCACCGCGGTGATCACCGCGATGACGTGCGACAGCGCCAGGCGCGTGAAGAACAGCGACACGAGGGTCACCACGGATCCCACCAGCACGCCGCGCAGTATCCCGCCGCCGATATAGCCGGAAACGATCAGCCAGTTGGGCAGCGGCGAGACCAGCATTTCCTCGAGATGCTTGCCGAACTTCGCCCCGAAGAACGACGACACCACATTGCCGTAGGAATTGGTGATCACCGTCATCATGATGAGGCCGGGGGCAATGAACTGCATGTAGTCGTATCCGCCGACCTGGCCGACGCGCCGGCCGATCAAACTGCCGAATATGATGAAGTACAGCGTCGCGGTCACCGCCGGAGGCACGATCGTCTGGCCCCAGATGCGGACGATCCGGCTGAACTCTCGAATGATGATGGTTTTGAAGCCGGTCCACTCTGCTGCTGCGCGCGACTCGGACATCAGGAGCCCAGCGTGGCGGCGGCTTTCACGCCGGCTGCGGGATCAGCGACGGCCGCAGCGCGGCCCGCCGAGGCGCTGCCGTCGACCAGCCGGATGAACAGTTCCTCCAGGCGGTTGACCTTGTTGCGCATGCTGTTGACCGCGATTCCCTGCGCCGACAATTGCGCGAATATGTCGTTGAGACTCTGCGTCTTGGACATTTCGACTTCCAGGGTATGGCCGTCGGAAAGCATGGCGGGGAATCCCGTCAATTGCGGCGTCACGCTGCGCTCGTCGCGCAAATTGAACACGAACACCTCGGTCTGCAGTTTGCGAAGTACGTTGGCCATGGTGTCGCGCTCGATGATGTTGCCGCCCTCGATGATGGCCACATTGCGGCACAGATTCTCGGCTTCTTCCAGATAGTGCGTGGTCAGAATGATGGTCGTGCCCGCATCGTTGATGTTGCGCAGAAACTCCCACATGGAGCGGCGGATCTCGATGTCGACGCCTGCGGTCGGCTCGTCCAGGATCAGCAATCTCGGCTCGTGCATCAGCGCGCGCGCGATCATCAACCGCCGCTTCATGCCGCCCGACAGGGAGCGGGCAATGGAATTGCGGCGGTCCCACAATTGCAATTGTTTGAGGTATTTTTCCGCGCGCTGCTTCGCGAGCGGCCGCGGTATTCCGTAGAAGCCCGCCTGATTGACCACGATGGTGAAGCAGGTCTCGAACATGTTGAAGTTGATTTCCTGCGGCACGAGGCCGATGCAGGACTTCGCCGCGGCGAGTTCCCGGTCGATGTCGTGCCCGAACACCTCGACCACGCCGCTGGTCTTGTTCACGAGCGAGGTGACGATGCCGATGGCGGTGGTTTTGCCGGCGCCGTTGGGTCCCAGCAGGGCAAAAAAATCGCCCTCGTCGACTTCGAGGTCGATGGCCTTGAGCGCCTTGATTCCGTTCTTGTAGATCTTGGTGAGCTGTCGCAGGACTAGGGCTTGCATAGGAACCGCGTAGCCTAAACCTCGAAAGGCCCCGGCTGCAACGCCAATCATCGCCGCTGCGCGCCAACCATCGCCGCTGCGCGGCCGACCGTTATGGGAGGGGCAGGCGCGCCGCGGCGGCGAGTTGCAGTCCGTGAAGCTGCACCCGCCGCAGCGCCGCCGGCTCGGTGCGCGCCGCGGCCGCCGTCAGCGCGCTCCAGAAAACCGTGCACTCGCCCCACCGTGCGGACAAATGCGCCGCCTCGGTAACCACCAGGGCCGGCAGGTGATTGACCGTGATGCCGCGGAACGCCATGGCAGTGGCGCCGTTCATGCCCAACAGGAGCTGCGCCTTGAGTCCCGCGCCGGAGGCAACATGCCAGGCGTAAAAAAGGGCCAGGCGAACGAAGCTGACCGTATCGTCGTCGACCGCCGATTCGTCTGCGACGCGCCATTCGCCGGCATTGCGCAGCCGGCGCCCCCAATGCCCATCGTCCTGAAAGCGCAAGTCGAACAGCGCGTAGGGACAACCGGCGGCAGCCGCGCGCTGGGCGGCGGACAGAGGCGCCAACTGTCCCGCCAGGGCCGGCGAGAGCTTGGTGCCGCGGGTGCCCGTCCATTCGTTGCTGCCCGCCGCGGCCAGATCCAAGAAGCGATGATTCAGGTCGCGCAGCGAGCCGAGAGTTTCAGCCGACAAATGCGATTCCTGGGCCCAACCGCCGACGCAAGCTTCCTGCATGACAGGCTCCCGACAATGTTGATATTTTTCCGGGGTTTGAGCGATTCTCGCGCATTTCGCCGCAAATGCGCCGGCAAATACCCGCCAGAACCACTTGGCAATCACGCTAACTTTGTGATTAATTTCTGTCAAATTCTTTTTGACCCGAAATCACTCGAATTGCACCAAGGAGGAGCCGACCATGAGAGTGTCCGACGACCGTTACACGCGGGACCGCCAGCGCCTTGATCTTGCGCTGCGTTTGATTCGCCACGAGGCGCGCACCTTCACCATTCGCCAATGGACGGGCTTGAGCGATGATCGAATTCGCAAGCTGTACCGCAGCTACGTGCTCGGTCACGATGCGCAGCGCGTGTTCAGGCATCGCGGCAAGTCGCCGCGCCAGGCCGCATTCTTTTTTCGCAACTCCGAGCTCTACTTTCAGTCCGCGCAACTGGCGAGTCTGTACCTCATGTACGGGCTTTTGTGCGGCACCCATGGCGGCCTCGAATCGCACTATCGAGTCGGATCGCTGGAATCGGGGACC
The DNA here is from genome assembly GCA_963811115.1 of uncultured Gammaproteobacteria bacterium. Classification (GTDB taxonomy): domain Bacteria; phylum Pseudomonadota; class Gammaproteobacteria; order Steroidobacterales; family Steroidobacteraceae; genus Bog-1198. Next base: position 52,697 of record CAWEQB010000007.1, on the reverse strand, counting down.
CTGCTGTGCCAGGCGTACGAGGCCTACCTGGAACTGCACGCGCCCGCGAGCATTTCCTTCGAGCATGCCTGGTTCCTCTTGCTCGCGCTTGCCCGGCACGATGAAGTCGGCATTGCACGCTGCGGCGTGTGCGGCGGCGTGCGGCTGCGCGATCTGCTCGCCAAGCACAGGGTGTCCTGCGGAGCTTGCGGTCCGGTCGCCGTGGCGCCCTGTTAGAATCGGAGCATGCAGCAAAGGAATATTTTTGCCGGTCCATACTTGGATCGTGCCGCTCATTTGCGGCAGGATCCCGCGTGGTTTGCCGCCGCGCTCGCCGACGAGCACAGCCGTGCCATCCCGGTGTGGAACTCGCGCAATCTCATTGCCGAGGGCGAGGCGCCGCGCGCGGTGTACTTGCATCTGTCGCGCCTGCCGGCCGAGCGGCGCAACGATGCCCACCTGGTTTTGCTGGGGCGATTCGGCGACACCAATTTCTTCGCCTATGAAGTCGAATCCCTCGAGCCTCCGGCCCTGCAGAGCGGAGCCCGCTTCGAAGATTTGCGCGTCGTGGCTTCGATACTGCCCATGGACGAGGCCGGACTATTGGGCTATGCCCGCGCCATCGTCTCGTGGAGGCAGCGGCATCGCTTTTGCGGCAGCTGCGGCGCGAGAACCTTGCCTGCGAGAAGCGGCCATGTGCTCGTCTGCAGCGACCCCGCTTGCCGCAACGAGCAGTTCCCGCGCATCGATCCGGCCATCATTGTGCTGGTCCAGGACGGCGAACGGGCACTGCTCGGGCGCCAGGCCAGCTGGCCGGTCGGACGCTATTCGACCATCGCGGGCTTCGTAGAGCCGGGCGAGTCGCTCGAGGATGCGGTCGCCCGCGAGGTATTCGAGGAAACCGGCATCGCCGTTGATCGGATCGAATACCACTCGTCCCAGCCGTGGCCCTTTCCGGCATCGTTGATGCTCGGATTCACGGCGCACGCGCTGACCACGGAAGTACGCCTGCGCGATCAAGAATTGGAGGACGCGCGCTGGTTCACCCGCGCCGACCTTCTTGCGAACGGCGCGCTGCTGCCGCCGCGCCAATCCATATCGTTCCGCCTGATCGAACATTGGTTCGATGCCGGCGGCGGCGCGCGTCTGCGCGACACCCACGGGAGCTCGCCCTGGATACAATCGCGCTAGGCGCAAGCCTGGCCCTGGGCTTCGTCCTGTGTGCCGCATTCTTCGCCGGATTCATCGACGCCATCGTGGGCGGCGGCGGATTGATTCAAGTACCGGCGCTGTTCGCGGGCTTCCCTGGGAGCTCGCCGCCGGTGCTCCTTGGAACCAACAAGCTCGGCAGCATCTGCGGCACCAGCAGCGCGCTGCTGCGCTACCTGCGCGTGGTGCAACTTCCCTGGCGCGTGCTGCTGCCGGCCGCCGCGGTCGCGTTTGCCGCCTCGCTCGCAGGCGCGAGTCTGGTGAGTGCGGTCTCGCCGGCCCTGTTTCGCCCGCTGGTGCCCATCATGCTCACCCTGGTGCTCATCTACGTGCTGCGTCACAAGGATCTGGGCGCTCGCCATGCGCCCATTGTTCTTTCCAGGGCGCGCGGCTATCTCGCGCTCGGCGCGATCGGCGGTATCGGGATGTATGACGGCTTCTTCGGCCCCGGTACAGGCAGCTTCTTGATGCTGTTGTTCGTTCGATTTTATGGCTTTGATTTCCTGCACGCGTCCGCCGGCGCCCGCACCATCAACGTGGCCACCAACGCAGGTGCGTTGCTGTTCTTCGGCATCCAGGGTGATGTTCACTGGGGCCTGGGGATTGCGCTGGGGGTCTGCAATGCCGCCGGGAGCGTGCTCGGAGCCCATACGGCAATCAGACACGGCAGCAAATTCGTCCGCCTCGTGTTCATCGCCATCGTCGTTTCACTGATCGCCAAGACCGCGCTCGACGCGTGGACTCTGCCGCGCTAGCCGCGCTCGCTGTACCTAACCGCGCTCGCTGACCTAGCCGCGCTCCCAATGTCCGGGTTTCATCCGCCATCCATCACCCTGGCGCACCCATTGGTGGGCCACCCAATGATGGCCGGGATGGCTCGCTTCCCAGTGGCCCTCATTCCAGGTATAGCGATCGCCGACCCAATTCCAGTAGCCGTTCAACCACACATATCCCACGCTCGGCGGTTCGCCGACCACTTCCACGCGCGCCGGGGGCGGCGCGACCATCACCACGCCACCGGCATAATGCCGTTGATCCGGGGTGACTACGCATCCGGCCAGGGCCAGAGAAAACAAGAGAACCGCCCTCAACCCCGCCCGCATCCATCTTCGCTGATTCATGGCAACCACGTTTTATAATATTAATGGGCAACCAAACGTCTTACGCCTCCCGCCGTTGACGGGAAACTGACTCGCGAAGAATAGCGCCGTCGTCTAAGGATCACCACCCGTGACATCATCCTCGACGCGGGAGTTGAATTTGTCATAGCGGCGTCTGGAAGGCCGCGACTGCGGCAGTGCCCCCAGGCTCACCATCGGCCGTGACAGCCGGGCTTTCAGCCGGTACATCGCCTGGTCCGCCCGATGCAGCAGAACCTCGGCATTGTCCCCGTCGTGCGGATACATCGACTCGCCGATCGCCGCGGTCAAGTGTTGTTCGTTGCCTTCTATCCAGTACGGCAATGCCACTCGTTCGCGAATCGTGTCGGCCACCCGCGAGACGGCCTGTACATCCGGCACACTGGGCAGCACGACGACGAATTCGTCGCCGCCGTACCTGCAGACGAAATCACCGGTGCGGACGCGCGCGGCGATGCGCGTGGCGACCGTGGTCAGAATCTTGTCGCCTGCTGCGTGACCATACTCGTCGTTGATGCCCTTGAAGCCGTTCAAATCGATGAACAGCAGTCCCACGCACTGCCATTGCCGGGCCGCGTCGGCGATCGCCCCATCGAGCAGTTCCAGCATGCGACGCCGGTTATACAACCCCGTCAGCCCGTCGCGATCGGCCAGGCGTTGGGTTTGCGCCTCGCGTTCCTTCAGCGCGGTCAGTTCGAGCCTCAGCCGCGCGTTCTCGGCGCGCAGCATTGCGAGCTCGCCGTCCTCGTCGACCGGCGGCAACACCACGCTGCGCAGCGGCGCGGGACTCGGTATTGCGGTGCCGTTTACCAGCAATTTGCTTCGACCGTATGGCATGGTGGTTCCCACGTGTTTCGCCGCAATATTCGCGGACTATCGTTGGTGTGACGATCGGCACCCGGCGTATCAATATGTAAGACTCGACTGACTAGAATTCTCTTCGTCTTAACCACCAGATGGAATACGACGCATGTCCTACACCGCAGATCCCCGGGTACTGTTCGCCGCGGAACGCACCCTGCTCGCGTGGCAACGCAGCGCAATAGCGTTAATGGGCTTTGGGTTCGTGGTGGAGCGCTTCGGACTGTTTCTGCAAATGGTGGCTCACCAGGCTCCGCCCGTGTCGCAGCGCGGCTTTTCGCTCGCTGTAGGAATCGTTTTATTGCTGCTGGGAGCGGCAGTTGCGCTCATATCCGCCCGCCAATTCCGCCAAGTGGTCAGACATCTGGATCCCGGAGTCGTACCGCCCGGATATTGGACCCGGTTCGGCGTGGCCCTCAATGTCATCATTGCCCTCATCGCAATTACGTTTGCCCTGCGCTTCGTATTGTCTCCTATGAGGTAATCCGCATTTGGCGGGTCAACCGCCGAGGGGCGGTGCCGTTGTCTCTTTCATGCAACGTGAAATTGCCGTACTGCGCTTTGGACTGGGCGCCCGCCCCGGGGACCTCGCCGCCGCGGCGGGCGACCCGCGGGCCTGGTTGCTGGCGCAGATCCGGGGGGCGGTGCAGCTTGCGGGCAGTACCCCGCTTGCGCCGTCCGAGCAGATTTTCACCGAAGTGCTGGCTGCTCGTGAGGAGCGTAGGGAGCAGAAGCGCGAGACCACCGCACCGACGGAGACGGTCGGCGGGAATCCGGTGCGCGAGGCCTATCTACCCCACTATCGCGCGCAGGTTTTGGCACGCGCCCAAAGCGCCGCCCTCACCGCGCGGCCCTTTGCGGAACGCCTGGTGCACTTTTGGGCCAATCACTTTGCCGTGTCGGCCGACAAGGGCGCGGTGACCGGTATTGCCGGCACCCTCGAGAATGAAGCGATCCGGCCGAATGTGAATGGCCGCTTCGTCGAGCTGTTGATCGCGGTCGAACAACACCCCGCCATGATCGCCTTCCTCGACAACCAGTCTTCCGTGGGCAAGGACTCGGAGCTGGCGCAATTGGCCGCCCGGCGCGAGGCCATGCGGTCCTTCACCCGGCCGCTCAGTGACGCCCCGAAGCGCGAATTCGGCATCAATGAAAACCTGGCGCGGGAGATTCTTGAGCTCCATACCCTCGGTGTGAACGGGGGTTACACGCAAAGGGATGTCACCAGCTTTGCAGAGATCATCACCGGCTGGTCGATCGGCGGCGGCAAGGGGCGTCTTGCCGGCGGGACCCCCGGACGGTTCTATTTTCGCGACAATCTGCACCAGCCGGGCGCCAAGATATTCCTCGAAAAGACCTACCGCGAGCAGGGGCGTCGCCAGGGCGAGGCGGTGCTCGAGGATTTGGCGCAGCACCCTGCCACGGCGCATTTCATCGCCACCAAGCTGGTGCGCCACTTCATCGCAGACGATCCGCCGCCCGCCGCCGTCAACCGCGTCGCCAAGGCTTTCCTCAAGACCGGGGGTGATCTGCCACAGGTTTACGCGGCGTTGGTTCGAGTGCCCGGAGGCCTGGGATCCCGACGCCCGCAAGTTCAAGACCCCGGAGGATTTCGTTTTCTCGACTCTGCGGGCCTTGGATATCTCGCCGCGTCAACCCGAAGAAGTCGTGCGCAGTTTCGACCTCCTCGGCCAGCGCCAGTACACGCCGGGATCACCCGCGGGCTGGCCGGACACGTCCAAGAGTTGGGATGGGTCGGATGCGCTCCTGCATCGAGTGCTGTGGGCGTCGCGGGTCGCAGGCCGTTATGAACGAGGTCTCGACCCCGTGAACCTGGCGGAGGCCAGCTTGGGCGCCTACGCGCGCTCCGAAACCGTGACGGCGCTGCGGCGTGCCTCCTCCTCGGCTCAGGCCGTGGCACTCCTCTTGATGAGCCCGGAATTTCAACGGAGATAGGGATGCGCAATTTCCTCACTCGGCGCCGTTTTCTCCTGGGCAGCGGCGCATTGGCGGCGGGCGCCGCCCTGCCTGGCGCGTTGTTCGCCCATACCGGCGGCAGCGCGCGCCTGGTGGTGGTGATATTGCGCGGTGCCCTGGATGGCCTGGCTGCGGTGCCGCCCTACGCCGATCCACACTATGCAGAGCTGCATCGTGAGCTCGCGATCGCCGCTCCGGGTGCCATCGATGGTGCGCTGGCGCTCGACGACACCTTCGGCCTGCACCCCTGCTTCGCGTTCCTGCATGAGCGCTATCTCGCGGGCGAGTTGCTGGTGTTCCAGGCGGTCGCCTCGCCGTACCGCGACCGCTCGCATTTCGACGGGCAAAATGTGCTCGAGAACGGATTGACCAAGCCCTTCGGGCAGGCCGACGGCTGGCTCAATCGCGCACTCGCCGCACTGCCGCGCAGCGCCGGTAGCTCCAGGGAGCGCGCGGTAGCCCTGAGTCAGAACGTACCGTTGATCTTGCGGGGCGATGCGCCGGTACTTTCCAAATCGCCGCAAGTGACCCCGGACGTGGACGAGGAACTGTTATCGCGCTTGGCCGATCTTTATTCCAAGGACGATTGGTTTTCGGCGCGGCTGAGCGAGGCCGTGCAGACCGAAAAGCTTGGCGATGAGGGCATGGCTGCCCGGCCCTCCGCCGCTGCCGATAAAATCGGCGGTGTAACTCGCATGGCGGCGGCGCTGATGCGAAGCGAAGGCGGCCCAGAAGTCGCGGTCATCGAGGCCTCGGGATGGGACACGCACGCCAATCAGGGCGGCGCCAAGGGAGCGCTCGCGCAACGACTGGCCGGGCTCGACAAGGCACTGCATAACTTGGCGGATGACCTGGGGGCCCTATGGGCGCAAACCGCCGTGCTCATTGTGACCGAGTTCGGCCGCACCGCCGCCATGAACGGCACCCGCGGTACCGATCATGGCACCGGCGGCTGTGCATTCTTGGCGGGCGGAGCCGTCCGCGGCGGTCGCGTGATGGCTGACTGGCCGGGTCTCGCGCGCACGGCGCTGCTCGACAACCGCGATTTGCGGCCGACGCTCGATTTGCGCAGTGTGTTCAAAGGCGTGCTCGACGAGCACATGCACGTCGATGCGCAGACGCTCGCCACTCGAATATTCCCGGACAGCAGCGGCGCGCGCCCTCTCAAAGGGCTGGTACGCGCCTAATCATCCCTGCGGCGATTCTTAAAACGCCATCGGTTCTGTGCTGGGAGTCGTCGAGGTCGGCGTCTCCGCGGCCGGCATCACGGGCGGTGCCGCCATCGGTGCCGGAACGATCGGCGCCGGCGCGGGTCGCTTCGGTGCAGCCTTCTTCGGCGCGGCCTTCTTCGGCGCGGCCTGCTTCGGCGCAGCTTTCTTTGCCGCAACTTTGGCCTTGGCCTTCTTCGGCGCAGCCTTGACGGCCTTCTTCGCAACCTTCTTTGCCCTGGCCTTTACCTTGGCCGGCCGTGATTTCTTTTTTGCGACTTTCTTGGCGGCCCGGCGTTTCGCCTTTGCCATCGGACGCTTCTTCGACTTGCTCTTCTTTGCCATGGTCACTCTTCTCCTAGAGATCATACGAACTCGTTGCGAGAGTAGCCCCGAAAAAGTCTGCTGTCATCTGTGCGTGATGCTGGAGTCAGTCACATTGATTGCGTAGGCTGCAGAAGTGTTGCCGAACGAACCCATTCGCCCGCTGAAAGATGTCTGGCTAAGACCCCGGCGCGTATTCCGCGACCTGTCGGCGCAACCCATCGGCGTCGTCGACTATGCGCTGGCGGCAGCTCAGGGAGTCGGCAATGTTCTTACGCTGTTTCGCACCGAAGGCGCCGGAACTCACCGCAGCGTGGCAGAAATTCTCGGTAATTCCTTTGTCTATCGGCGCCGTCGCCGGGGTGGTCGGCTTGTTCCTCATGACGCTCATCTACCGGCGCCTGGGTGCGCGCATCGGCGGCAAGTCGACCCATGCGCAGGTGATTCACGTTCTCGCCTACGGCAGCGTGCCCCTGGCCGCTTCGCTCGGCATCTGGGTGCTGACGGCATTGCTGGCCGGGGAAGCGGCCTTCGTCGAGACTCCGCGCGGCGATGTCGAGGGGTTCGTGGTGCTCCTGCTGCATGTGCAGTTCATCTCCTACGTCCTGCTGTTGATCTGGAGCATCGTGCTGCAGGTCATGGGGTTCAGTGAAATCCAGGGCTTCGCCACCCTCAAGGCGTTTGGCCTGTGGGTGCTGGGGCAGATCGTCGGGTTCCTGGTTTCCCTGGTTCTGGCCTTGGTGATCGGCGTATTGTTTCCCGGTCTGCTGCTCAGCTTCAGCCCTCAACACTAGGAGCCGGCGCGTCTTCGGCCACCTCCGACGCTGGCTCCGGCGGCGGACTCGCGTTCGACGTCGCGGCCGCTTTTCGGGCGGGACGCCGTTTCGCCGGTGCCGGCGCAGGCTTGGGGGGCGCGGCGCGGCGGGCTGGCCGTTTCGCGGCCTTTTTGGCTGGAACGTTCGCGGCAACCTTCGCGGCAACCGCAGTCTTCCGGACGGCGGAAGGCTGCCGCGCGCTCTGCACGATTGCCAGCGCAGCTTCGGCCTTCTTTTTTGCCAGTTTCGCAGCTCTCTTGCTGGCCTTTGCCAGCTTTCGGGCTCGCTTCAGGACGTTCTTCGCCGCGCGCACCGTCTGCTTGGCGGCCGCCGAGCGCGCGATGGCCTTCTCCGCCTCTGCGCCGAACCGTTGCGCCGCAGCAGCGAGCTTCGCGCGTTTTTCCGACACTGATGTTGCCACTGGCGATCTCGCTCAAAAAAATGTGGGCCGGTGAGCTTAGTCCCGGTGGCGCGGCCTGTCACCTGGGTCCTCGGCGCTGAATGAAACGGCCGCTGCGTTATGGCAAAACACGGAACAAGAATTCTGCGAATATCCGCGATCTCTTCGGCGCACACCGCGTGCGCCATCGGATAGTCGTGCCACTCGACCGAATATCCTTGGGCCATTAGAAAATCGCGCGACTGCGTCCCCAAGCTCATGGGGAGAACATTGTCCGCCCGGCCATGGGCCATGAATATCGGCGTGGCGTTGTTGGCCGGCGAGCGCTCGGCCTGAAAGGTCCCTGTCGCCGGGCAGGTAACAGGACAGCGCCATGACGCCCGCCAGCGTTTCCGCGAGCCGCGGCGCGGTGTACAGCGACACGGCGGCTCCTTGCGAGAACCCGGCGAGGACGATGCGACGGGCCGGAATGCCGCGTTCGCCCTCCCTCGCGATCAGTTGCCGAACTTGGGTTTCGCTTGCGCGAAAACCGGCCACATCCTCGGCGGCCTTGCGGTCCAATCCCTTGAGGTCATACCAGGCGCGCATGGGCATACCGCCATTGATGGTCACGGGGCGAACCGGAGCGTTGGGAAAGACGAATCGCCACGCTCGTTCCCCTCGCCGCACGATCTCGGGGACGATGGGTTCGAAATCATGGCCGTCCGCACCCAGCCCATGCAGCCAGATCACGGCGGCATTCGGCTTTGCAGCCGTTTCTACTTCGATGGTTTCCAGCATCGTCGACAATGTACAGGAGCCTCGCCGATTCAGACAGGCTCCCGGGAAATGCCTGCGCCCGGATTGGAATATCATCGCGGCATGCCCGTAACCGTTCATCATCTGCGCCGTTACGCCATCGCGCGCTCGCTGTTCAAGCCAACCACGCTCAAGCGTGCGATCGACAAGTTGGGATTCGTGCAGGCTGATCCGATCCGTGCGCCCGCGCGCGCCCAGGACCTGACCCTGCGCCACCGCGTGCTCGACTATCGTGCCGGCGACCTGGAGCGCCGCTATCCACGGCTGCCGCTCGAGGAAGATTTCTTCGTCAACTATGGTTATCTGCCGCGCGCCAACCATCAATTGATGCATCCGCGCACGGCGCGAACGGTTTGGACGCAAGCGCGCGCCGAGCAGGCCGCCGCCGTGCTGGCGTTCATCCGCGCGCGCGGCAGCGCGCACCCACGCGAGGTGGATGCGCATTTTGCCCATGGCAAGGTCACCAACTGGTTCGGGGGTTCCTCGAACGCGAGCACCGAGCTGCTCGACGTCATGCACTACCGCGGCCTGCTGCGGGTGGCGCGGCGCGAAGGCGGTACTCGCGTGTATGCGGCGCGCACGGCCGCAGCCGGAACTGCCGCGGACGACCCGCAGGACTTGGCAATGGCGAGTTCACGCATGGATGCGCTGGTGGACTTGATCGTGCGCAAATACGCGCCGCTGCCGGCGGCCACTTTGGGTCAACTCGTCGGCCATCTGCGCGGCGGCGCTCCGCAGTGGACGGCGCACCGCGCAGCCGCGCTCGCCCGCGCCAAGCAGCGTCTCGGCCGCGTGCGCACGGACGGCATCGATTGGTACTGGCCGTCCGATGACCGGCCGGCATCCACTCGCTGGCAACCGGACGAGGAGGTGCGCTTGCTCACGCCCTTCGATCCCATTGTGTGGGATCGCCGCCGCTTCGAGATCTTCTGGGGTTGGGCCTACCGCTTCGAGGCCTACACGCCCGCGCCCAAACGCAAGCTCGGCTATTACGCGCTGCCCCTGCTATGGCACGAGCGCGTCATCGGCTGGGGCAATGCAGTGGCCTCGCCGGACGGGCTCCGTTGTTCATTTGGCTACGTCGGCGGACGCGCACCGCGCAGTGCCGGGTTTCGCGCCGGTTTGGAAGCGGAATTGGCGCGCATGCGCGCCTTTCTCGGCGTGCCGGGATGAGCGCCGCGACCCGGCGCTACGCGAAGGCGTCGTCGAATCTCCGCGGTGATCTGGTACGAGCGCAGCCGCGCGGCGTGATCGAATATTTGCGAGGTGATCATCAGCTCGTCGGCCCGCGTCCTGTCGATGAATGCCCGCAGCGCACCACGAACCGTGTCGCGTGCGCCGACGGCGGAACAGGTGAGCACATCCGCCAGCATCGCCTTGGCGGCCGGCGGCAGCTGCGCCTCATAATCCCGGCACGGGCGGCGGCAGCTGCATCGGCCGGCCGCTGCGCAGATTCACGAAGGCCTGTTGCATCGAGGTGGCGAGAACGCGCGCTTCGTCATCGGACTCGGCGGCGAAGACATTGAATCCCAGCATGGCATACGGGCGGGCAAGCTGTTCGGACGGTTGGAATCGCGCGCGGTAGACTTCCAAGGCCTGCATCATCATGGCGGGCGCGAAATGCGATGCGAAGGCAAAGGGCAGACCCAACGCGGCCGCGACCTGCGCGCCGAACAGGCTGGAACCCAGGATCCACAGCGGCACCTTGAGTCCCGCGCCCGGGATGGCCATGACTCGCTGCTCCGCGGCGGGCGGAGCGAAATAGGCCATCAGTTCGAGCACGTCGCGGGGAAACTGCTCGGGGTCCGAGGCGAGATTGCGCCGTAGGGCCTGCGCCGTCAGCTGATCGGACCCCGGGGCGCGGCCCAACCCCAGATCGATGCGGCCCGGAAACAGGCTTTCCAAAGTGCCGAATTGCTCCGCAATGACGAGCGGCGAATGATTCGGCAGCATGATGCCGCCGGCGCCGACGCGGATGCTCGAGGTTCCGGAGGCGACATGGCAGATCACCACCGAGGTGGCGGCGCTCGCGATGCCGGGCATGCTGTGATGCTCGGCCAGCCAATAGCGCCGGTAGCCCCATTCCTCCGCGTGCCGCGCCAGATCCAGCGTGTTGCGCAGCGACTGCGCGGGGTTGCTGCCCTTGGTCACCGGAGACAGGTCGAGAATGGAAAAGGGGATCATGCGACTAGTTTATCAAGACTGCCGGCGGCGCCGCATTGACAGCCGGTGCATTTTTATGCAGGATGCGTGCAATTTTATGCAGTGAGCCAGACATGCTCCGTTCCGACCTTGACCCCACCAGCGCCCCGGCGCGCCGCTCCGCGCTCGCGAAAATCATTCGCGAGCAGGCCGTCGGCCGGCAAACCGAGTTGGTGGCCATGCTGCGCAAACACGGCCACATCGCCACCCAGTCGAGCGTCAGCCGGGACTTGCGCGAGCTGGGCGTGGCCAAATTGGGCGATCGCTACGTGCTGCCTGAGACGGCGGCCCCGACCAAGAACGATTTCTCCACCCTCAAGCAATTCGTCAGTGCGCGCCTGACCGCCGGCACGAATCTGACCGTGCTCAAGACCACCGTGGGCTCGGCGCAAAGCGTGGCCGTGGCCATCGACACCGCCCGATGGCCCGAGGTCATCGGCACCATATCCGGCGATGACACCATCTTCATCGCCACCGCCGGCGCACGCGAGCAGCGCAAGCTGGCGACCGCCTTCTCGCCCTCTTCGGACGCTAAAACCCATGACATCGATTTCAACGCCGGGCGCCGAGCCCATTCTTTTGGCATTTTCCGGCGGCCTCGACACCTCGTTCTGCGTGCCCTGGCTCAAGGACACCTACCGGCGGCCGGTGATCACCGTCACCGTCGACACCGGCGGCATCGATGCGGCGGCGGCGCAATCGCTCGCCGACGCGCTCGCAGCAATTGGGCGCCATCGAACATCACCTGATCGATGCGCGCGCCGCCTATTTCGACCAGGTGCTCAAGTTCCTGATCATGGGCAATGTCCGCCGCGGCGGCGTGTATCCGCTGTGCGTCGGCGCGGAGCGCGTGCTGCAGGCGCAGACCATTGCGCAAATGGCGCTGTCGCTGAAGACCCAGAGGGTCGCGCACGGCTGCACCGCCGCGGGCAACGACCAGGTGCGCTTCGAAGTGGCGCTGCGCACCCTGGCTCCCGATCTCGAGATCATTGCGCCGGTGCGCGACCGCGCCTTCAAACGGCCGGAGCAGCTCAAGTATCTCGAAGATCATCGCGCTGCCGATTCCGCCCTTCGGCGCCGCCTACTCGGTGAATCGCGGTCTATGGGGCGTCACCATCGGCGGCAAGGAGACCCTGACCTCGGCGGGCAGCATTCCCGACAGGGCCTGGGTGCTCTCGAAGGATGCATTCTCGAACGCCGCGCGCGCCCGAACGCCACACCATCGGCTTCGAGCCGGGGGTTCCGGCGAGCCTCGACGGCGCCGCGCTGCCGCCGGTCGCCATCATCGAAAGCTCGAAGCCCTGGCCGGCCCCTTCGGCATCGGCCGCGGCATTCACCTGGGCGACACGGTGATCGGCACCAAGGGACGGGTCGCGTTCGAAGCGCCCGCGGCCGAAGTGCTGCTCACCGCGCATCGCGAACTGGAAAAGCTGGTATTGACCGGCAAGCAGGCGCGCATCAAGGAATCCGTGGCGCAGCCCTACGGGGACCTGGTGCACGAAGGGCAGCACTTGGATCCGGTATGCCGCGACATCGAGGCGCTGCTCGTGTCCTCGCAAGCGCGCGTCAGCGGCGAGGTGAACGTCTTGTTCCGGCCGGGATCGGTCTTCGTCGAGGGCGTGACTCGCCGTACTCGCTGATGGCGGCATCCAAGGGCGTGTATGGCGAAGCCGCCGGCGAATGGACGGCGACCGATGCGCTCGGGTTATTCGAAAATGCTCGCCCTGACCGGGATCTTCTACCAGCGCGCGGCGGCGGGCGACAAGATCGTGAGCGGCATGCGCACGGTCGTCGTCGACAAGATCGCATCGGTGACCCAGGCCTGCGGCCTGACGCACGAGATTCGCATCGCCGCGGACATTCCCTGCGAGGAGGGCGTGGTGGTGGTGGTCGAGATCCTGAACAACAAGTCGACCTACAACACCCTGGAGTTGACCAGCGGCCGCATGGCGAAGGTGGCCCGCGGCGACGTCGTGGTCGGCGCGCTCGGGCATCGCAAGGCCTTGTTCGGCTATTCGGGCCATATCCCCGACGCGCTCAAGCCCGGCGATGTGATTCAAATGCTGAACATCGGCGGCGTGCTCGGGATCTGCGATTCCGCGACCCCGGACAAGGGCAAGCCCTTCGACTGCAAGGTGCTGGGCGCGGTGCTGACCTTCCCGTATCTCGGCGAGCGCATCGGCGTGACGGCCGAGGCGGGCTACAAGCCGCTTGGATTACGATGCCGCGCTCAACGTGCGCGGCGTGCCGGTGGTGGCGCTCGCCGGCACCTGCATGGAGGCGGGCAAGACCGCGGCGGCCTCCGCCATCATCGCGCGCATGCGGCATCGCGGCCTGACCGTGGATGCCTTCAAGGCCACCGGCGTGTCCCTGCGCCGCGACATCCTGGCGTTCGAGGACTCGGGCGCGCGGCGCACCATGATTTTTACGGATCTCGGGATCGTGACCACCACCGCGAAATGCGGACCCGCCTTGACGCGCACCATGCTGACGGAGATGGCGGGCGGTCAGCCCGACGTCATCGTGTTCGAATTGGGCGACGGGCTGCTCGGAACCTACGGCGTGGAATCGATCCTGCGGCAGCCCGACATCAAGGCGGCGCTGACCGCCGTGGTCCTGTCCGCGAACGATCCGGTGGCCGCCTGGGGCGGCGTCAAGCTGCTGCGCGAGCGCTTCGGCATCGAACCCACCGTCGTCACCGGCCCCGCCACCGACAATCAGGTCGGGGTCGAGATCATCCGCGAGCAGATGGACGTCGAAGCCTTCAACGCCATCAGCAATCCCGCGGAGCTCGGCGATCACCTCATCGCGCGGCTGAGCTTGCGCACGCGGCGAAGCCAAGGTCGCCGGCGAATGAGCGCTGCGCACCCCCGCGATCGTGCTCGGCGGCACCGGCTATGTGGCCGGCGAACTGCTGCGGCTGATCGCGGGACACCCGCGGCTCGAAGTGGCGGCCATCCTGTCCGACAGCCAGCCCGGCGCACCGGTCGCCGCGCGCGTTTCCGCATTTGCGCAGCGCCTATCCGGAACTGAAGTTTGCCGGCCTGGACGAGATCGAGTCGCTGATGCGGCGCACGCCGCACTCCGCGCTGTTCTCCGCGGCGCCCCACGGCGCGGCCGCCGCCCTCATCGACCGGCTGCTCAGCGGCGGCCGAAGCCGCCGGCACCGAAGTGCATTGCGTCGACATCTCGGCGGACTTCCGCTACGCGAGCGCGGCCGCCTATGAGGCGGTGTACAAACATGCCCATGGCGCGCCGGCGAGAATTCGTGAGTTCACCTGCGCCGTACCCGAACATCTGCGAAATCGCCCACCCGCCACGTGGCGCATCCCGGATGCTTCGCGACCGCCACGCTGCTGGCCAGCGTGCCCTTGTTGGCGCTGGGATTCACCGACACCGCGCCTGTTCGTCACCGGCATCACCGGCAGCACCGGCTCCGGCCGCAAGCCGGTCGAGGCCACGCACCATCCGCTGCGGCACAGCGATCTGTACAGCTACGGCGCGCTCGAGCCATCGGCATGTGCCGGAGATCGCCGCCTGCGCCAAGCTCGCCACCGGCATCGAGGCGGAATTCAATTTCGTGCCGCATTCCGGGCCCTTCGCGCGCGGCATCCATGTCACCGTGCAAGCGAGCCTGAAGAAGCCGATCGGCACGGCGCAGGCGCTCGAGGCGCTGTCGTCGTACTACCGGGACTGCCCGTTCGTGCGCGTCAGCGACACCGCGCCGCGGGTCAAGGATGTGGCGACCAGCAATTACGCGCAATTGAGCGCGGTCACCAACGGCACTTCGATCGCGGTGATGTCGGTGCTCGACAATTTGAACAAGGGCGCCGCCGGCGGCGCCATCCAGTGGATGAACCGCCTGCTGGGTTTCGACGAGAGCTCCGGACTCACCGCTCCCGCCCCCGGCTGGACCTAGACCGGCATATCATTCATGGCCACACCTCTGACACACGTCGACCCGGGCGCTGAACAGCCATCTCGCGCAGGTCTTCGCGCAATATCCCATCGAGGTGGCGCATGGCGAAGGCGTCTGGCTGCATGCGCGCGACGGCCGCAAGATCCTGGATTTCTACGGCGGTCACGCGGTGGCGGGATTGGGCTATGGCCACCCGCGCTGGCTGGCGGCGCTCGAACGTCAGGCGCGGCAAATGACGTTTCAGACCAATGCACTGCCCATGGCGATCCGCGAGCGCGCGGCCGCGCGGTTGGTCGAAATTCGCGGGCCTGGGACTCGACACGGTGTTCTTGGTCAACAGCGGCGCCGAGGCGAATGAGAATGCGCTGAAGCTGGCCTTCAAACTCACCGGCCGCGCAAGGTTGTAGCGCTGGAACAAGGATTTCACGGCAGAACGGCAGCCGCCGGCGCGGTCACCTGGGGCGCGCTGGAAAAATGGTACGGCTTTCCGCGCACGCCCTTCGAGCGTGAGTTTCATGCCGCGCGACAATCCCGCCGCGGTCGAGCGCTTCGTCGATCGGGACACGGCGGCGGTCATCGTCGAGCCGATTCAAGGCGTGGGCGGCGCCTACGAAGTCGGCAAGCCCATGCTGCAGGCATTGCGTCGGCGCTGCGACGAGGTGGGCGCGCTGCTGATTTTCGACGAGGTGCAATGCGGCATGGGCCGCACCGGCGCGCCCTTTGCCGCCAATTTCTACGGCGTGACTCCCGACATGATCACCGCCGCGAAGGCCCTGGGCAACGGCTTCCCGGTGTCCGCGCTGCTGCTGTCGCGGCGCATTGCGGGGCAACTCAAGCACGACGACATGGGCACGACCTTCGGCGGCGGCCCGATGGCCTGCGCGGTGGCCGAGGCCGTGATCGACACCATCGAATCCGAATCCCTGCTGGCGAACGTGCGGCAGGTGTCCACTTACATTCGCTCGAGCTGCATCATCGGTCCGGTCACGGGCGTGCAGGGAGCGGGATTCCTGCTCGGCCTGAAGACCTCGCGCCCCGCCAAGGAAGTGCAGGCCGCGCTGCTCGCAGCGAATATTCTCACCGGCACCAGCGCCGACCCGTTCATGCTGCGCCTGCTGCCGGCCTATATCTTCAATGAGGGTCACGTGGATCGCTTGCGCGACGCGCTGGCGAAGATCTCCGCATGAAACGCTTTCTCAATCTCGCCGATTTCAGCCGCGAGGAGATTCTCGATCTGTTGGCGCTCGCGCAAGCGCTGCAGGACAAGCCGGAGCCGCAGGCGCTCGCGGGCAAGATCTTGGGGTTGGTGTTTTTCAATCCCTCGCTGCGCACGCTGGCGTCCTTCCAGGCCGGCAATGGCCCGGCTCGGCGGCTCCTCCTTCGTGATCACTCCGGGTCAGGGAACCTGGCAGCTGGAAACCCGGCTCAACGCCATCATGAACGGCGCCGCCGCCGAACACATTCGCGAGGGCATTCCGGTGCTGGCATCCTACTGCGATGCGCTCGGCGTGCGCGCCTTCGCCGAAGGCCAGAATCTTGCGGCAGATCTTGGCGGAGACCCTGTTCGGAATGATCGATGGGCTGTGCGACAAGCCGCTGATCAACTTGGAATCGGCGGTGAACCATCCCTGCCAGGCGCTGGCCGACTGGCGCACGCTGGATGAGCTCGGCATCGCGAAGCGCGCCAAGTTCGTGTTGAGCTGGGTCTACCACCCCAGGGCATTGCCGCTTGGCCGTGCCCGCCGCCACGGTGCACATGGCGGCGATGCGCGGCATGGAAGTCGTGGTGTTGCGGCCCGAAGGCTTCGCGCTGCCGCCGCAAATCATGGCCAACGCGCGCGTCGGCAGCCGTCGCAGCCGGCGGCTCGCTCACCGAGACCGCGGATCGTGACGCGGCCCTCGCCGGCGCCAGTGTGCTGTACGCGAAGGAGTGGGGAACCACCACGCTATTACGGCGACACCGAAGCGGACTCGCGGCTGCGGGCCGATCTGTCCGATTGGTGCGTGCGCGAGCCTTGGTTCACGGGCGCACTGCCCGACGCCAAGCTCATGCATTGTCTACCCGTGCGCCGCAATGTCGCGGTCGCCGATGAAGTGCTGGACGGTCCTCGGGCGGTGGTCAAACGCGAGGCCTTCAATCGTCTGACGGTGCAGATGGCCGTTCTGCATCGCATGCTGGCATGAGTCCTAAGGGAGTATTCGATGATCATGAGTCGACCTGACCCTTCCATCGCCGTGCGCGCGCTGAAAAGCGCGGCACCCTACATTCGCATGTACAAGAACAAGGTTTTTGTCATCAAGGCGGGCGGCGCCGTATTCAGCGATGAAGTGTCGACGCGCGCCTTGATCGAACAAGTGGCGATCCTGCATCAGGTCGGCATCAAGACGGTGCTGGTTCACGGCGGCGGTCCGCAGCTGGACAGCTTGCAGGCAACGTTGGGGCTGGACACCCGCATGGTCAACGGCCGGCGCGTCACGGACAAGGAGTCCATCGACGTCACCGCCATGGTGTTGAACGGCTTGATCAACACGCGCATTCTCGCGATCTGCCGCGAGCTCGACATCGAGGCCATCGGCTTGAGCGGCGTCGATGCCGGATTGATCCGCGCGCACAAGCGCCCGCCGGTGCGTGTCGCGGAAGGGTCGGGTGAAATGGTGGATTACGGATTCGTCGGCAATATCGATTCGGTCAATGCGGCGGTGATCGAGAAGCTGCTCGAGAATGGTTTGATGCCGGTGGTCAGTCCGCTTGTCGGCGGACTCGAACGGCGTGCTGCTCAACATCAACGCCGACACCGTGGCCGCGGCCATCGGCGGCGCCCTGTCGGCGGAGAAGCTGGTGCTCTGCACCGGCGCGCAGGGAATTCTCGAACGCGTCGAGGACTCAAGTTCGGTGGTGTCCTATACCGACATCAAGGGGTTGAAGCGGCTGCGCGATCAGGGTTCGCTCAAGGACGGCATGTTGCCGAAAGCCGCCGCGATCGAGAATGCCATTCGCAGCGGCGTGCGCCGCGTGCATGTCATCAGCTACCGCTCGCCGGACAGCCTGCTCGCGGAGATATTCACCAACGAGGGAACCGGCACGCTGGTGGTGGCGGATCTCACGGCATTGAGTCCGGCCGAACAGTTGGGCGCGGCGGGGTGACGCGGCTCTGGGACAAGGGAGCTCCGCTCGACGCGCGCGTCCTCGGCTACACCGCGGGGGATGATTACGCGTTGGACGCGCGGCTGGTGCGCTACGACATCCAAGCCTCGATCGCGCATGCGGAAATGCTCGAGGTCCAGGGGCTGCTGCCGGCGCAGGATCTTCGTTCCATCCGCGAGACTCTGACGGCGATCGGCACGGAGCACGCGCGCGGCGATTGGCGCATTACCCTCGAGCAGGAGGACTCCCAGACCGCCATCGAGAATCTGCTCATCGCGCGCATCGGTGCCGTCGGCGGACGTTTGCATGCCGGCCGTTCGCGCAACGATCAAGTGCTCGCGGCCCTGCGCTTGTACTTGCGCGATGCCGTTCAAGATTTGCGGCGCGGCGCCGCGGCCGTCGCCGACGCACTCGATGCCTTGGGTATCCGGCATGCGGGGGTGGCGCTGCCCGGCTACACCCACATGCAACAGGCCATGCCGAGCAGCGTCCCGCTCTGGGCTGAAGGCTATGCGGCGGAAATTCGTGACGACGCCGAAGGTCTCGATCTCACGCAAAGACGCCTCGGCAAGAACCCTTTGGGATCTGCAGCCGGCTACGGCACGCCGAATCTTAAGGTAGACCGCGAGGAGACCCGGCGGCGGCTTGGATTCGCCGTCACTCAAGAACCGGTGACGGCGGTGCAGTTGTCCCGCGGCAAGGCCGAAGCACAGCTATTGTTGGAAATTACCTTGTTGACGCAGGACCTGGGACGACTGGCCGCCGACCTATTGCTCTTCTACACCCAGGAATTCGCCTTCGTGAATTTGCCGGACGCCTTCACCACCGGTTCTTCCATCATGCCGCAAAAGCGCAACCCCGATGTGTTCGAGCTGATGCGCGGGCGCAGCGCAGTTGCGCAGGCGGCGCTCAACGAGGTGCTCGGCATCACGCAAAAGCTGACTTCGGGTTATCACCGGGATTTGCAATTGATCAAGCCGCCCTTGTTCCGCGGCATCGATTCCTGCCTGCAGACGCTCGCGATACTGCCGGGCGCCCTTGACGGAGTGAGCTTCAGGCCGGAGAACATTCATCTCGACCCGGGGATCCACGCGGCCGCAGCGGCCAATGCCTTGGTGGCCGAAGAAGGCATTCCGTTCCGCGAGGCCTATCGCAGGGTGGCCGCCAAGCTCAAGGATTCCCAATGATGATATGGCGCAGCTTGCTGACGCTGGAAGAATTGAATGCCGGCCGCTCCGGCACGATTCTCGAGCACATCGGAGTTGAATTCACCCAGATCGGCGATGACTTCGTTCGCGGCGTCATGCCCGTCGACGGCCGCACCCGGCAGCCCTACGGGTTGCTTCACGGCGGCGCTTCGGTGGCGCTGGCCGAATCCTTGGGCAGCACGGGCGCGACGATGTGCATCGACACCGAGCGTTACCAATGCGTCGGCCAGGAGATCAATGCCAATCATGTGCGGCCGGCGCGCTCAGGGTTCGTCACCGGCACCGCGCGCCCGGTGCACCTGGGTGGACGCACGCATGTCTGGGGTATCGAAATCACCAATGAGGCCGGGAAATTGGTGTGCATCTCGCGCTTGACGGTGGCGGTGATTCGCCGCGGTGCCCTCGGCCTGTAGTCGCCCTGCGGGCCGCGCTGGCGTTCGCAACCCCGACTGGCGTAAGGTTTGCGCATGAAACACCTATTCAATGTGTGGCTCCTGATGGCCGCCGCGCCGCTGGCCGCCGCGCAAACTCCCGCCCCTGCACCGGCGACGCTGGCCGCGCCGAGCACAACTGCCGCACCCACGCCCGATCAGACCAGCTATCTGTTCGGCCTGACCTTCGGCGAGCAGATGCACCGGGTGGGCATCACTGATCAGCTTTCCATGGACGCCGTCACCCGCGGACTGAAAGACGGCCTGCAGGGAAAGAAGACCACTCCTGCCGACCAACAACAATTGGACGCCTACGTGCGCTTGGCCATGGAGTCAGCGGTCGCGCGCAATCAGGCGGCCGCAAAGGACTTCCTGGTGCGCAATTCTCGGGAGAAGGGCGTGATCACGACCGCCTCGGGCCTGCAGTACAAGGTCCTGGTGCCGGGAGATCGCAAGGCCGCCGCGGTCACACCCACCGATGAAGTTGCCGTGCAGTATCGCGGCACACTGCTCGACGGCTCGGAATTCGACAGCACGTACAAACGCGGCGCTCCCTTGACCTTCAAGGTGAACGGCGTGATTGCCGGGTGGCAAGAGGCCTTGGTGTTGATGAAGCCGGGCGCCAAATGGCAGCTATTTGTACCGCCTGAACTCGCCTATGGCGCGACCCCGCGCAGCGGGATCCCCGGGGGCTCGCTGCTGATATTCGACGTGGAGTTGCTGAGCGCCAAGGCGAGCGGGCCGCCCGCGGCGCCCCCCGGAACCCCGGGCATCAAGCCATCGCCGTAATCCTTAGGGGCGCAGATCGAGTGCGTTGGTCAAATCGCCCATCGGCGCTGCGCCGTGCGCGGCAAGAGCCGAGTCGCGCATCGCAACGCCCGGCAACACCTTAAGATCGAAGCGGCGTGTGATCAATCGCAGGATGGATGCGGTGTCGTAGGGCGTGTGATCGACGACACCGCGGTTCGCAAACGGTGAAATGATCAAGGCGGGAATCCGCGCGCCCGGACCCAGGAGATCGCCCTGCGGCGGCGCCATGTGATCCCAGGCGCCGCCGAATTCGTCGTAGGTAATCACGATCACCATGTGCGGCCATTGAGGGCTGGCGCGCAGCGTCGCCACCAAGGCGGCTAGATGCGCATCGCCTTCGGCGACCGAGGCGTAGCCGGCGTGCTGATTTACATTGCCCTGCGGCTTGTAGAACGTGACCGCGGGCAGGCGTCCCGCGGCAGCGTCGTCGAGCAGATCGCCGTAGTCCTTGAGGTGCGCGGCACGCTGCTCAGCGTGGATTTTGGGATCGAACCGTTCGTAGTAATTGAACGGCTGATGATGCGGCTGGAAGTCGGGATTGCCGCCCGCGGTCGGAGGCGTGTAGATCGCCGTACGCGCCAGCGTCGGCGAGCGGCGGCCGTCCGCGAGCGCCGTGTTCCAGGCGCCCGCATACCAACTCCAATTGACACGCTTGGCATCCAGCGCATCGCCGATGGTCGATTGACTCTGCGGCGGCAGGGTCGTGGGATTATTGGGATCGGCGAACAGCGTGTCGGTATCCGACGCCGCGGGCTTGTTGCCGCTCGGCTGATACGCGGGCTGCATGGTGTTCACGGCGTAGAACTTGCCGTCGCCGAAATAATTGGCCGGCGTGATGTTGCCGCTTTTCGCAAATCGCGGCGGCTCGTCCAGGGCAGACGGCTTGGCGTCCCCGGCCAATTTGAGCCGCGGCAGATAGTGTCCCGCCGCATCTTGCTCGAGGATCGCAATGGAGGGATGCGCCGCAGACGTGTCCGCGTTGGGATAGACCGGTGCGCAGGCGCATATCAAGTATTGGTGATTCAGGAACGAGCCGCCGAAAGCGCCTTGAAAAAAATGATCGGCGAGCACGAATTCCTTCGCCAGCCGATAGAGCGCCGATTGGCTGTAATCGTAATGTCCCATCGCGAGACCGCCGGCGTCGGACCACGCGGCGTAGCCGTCGTTCTTGCCGCCGTCGATTTGCATCTGATGTTCGAAGAAGCGATGGTACAAATCACGGGTGACCGTCGATGTGGTGAGCGTGACGTTGGCCTGCGCGGTGAAGGCATGCTCGATGGAGAATGGCGCATTGGGAAGACCGGCGCTTTGGGCTTCGGTCACCACGGGCTCGATGCCGGGTGCGGTGACGCCGCCCCAGGTCCGCGGCAGGGTCGGAAGCACGGATCCATCGCGATCGATCTGCGGCACATACGCAGGCAACGGCCGGCCGTCATGGTCCACGACCTGGTTCAAGCCTTCCGCTCCCGGGAAATTGCCGTACAAATTGTCGAAGGCGCGATTCTCCGCGTAAATGACGACGATGGTCTCGACCTTCGATTGCAGCGCTCGAGTCGTCGCGTCAGAAACGCCGGAAGAGGCCAGCTCTCGCGGGGTGCAGGAGCCAAGACCGGCGGCGAGCCCGATCGCCACGGCCCAGGACCCGAGTAATGCGGCGCGTGATGCGCCTCGATTGGAGTTCTTCACGAACCCCAGTATAAGTCCTCAGAACGTCCAAGTGGCGCTCACCGTCAGGGCGTCCGGATCGCCGTATTGCGAACTGATCCGCTCGTACTCGGCGCGAAAGGCGAAACCCCACGCTTTGGACTGCACTCCCACTCCGTAGGCGAACCTGCTGTCGGTCTCGTTGTGGCGGGTATAGGTGGGAGGAAGCACGCAATTTGTTCCCGGCGGACAATTCGAGGTGATGGTGGTGACGTCGGTTTGCAGTCGAGCGACGCCGGCTTTGCCGTAGATATCGAAAAAGGGTATCGGCAGGGGCAGGTACCCGACGCCGAACAGCACCCCCGCGCGCGGGTGTGAATCGAATCCATTCGCGTTGGTATTGCTGGGGTCGTAGGGATTGCTGGGATAGCCGAAGTCGATGTACTCCAATTCTGCGCCGAGAATGGAAATCGGGCGCACTCCGGCGATCACCTTCCACGCCGTCTCATGATCGTTGTAGTAACCCGGAAGTCCGTAGGCGGGATCGTCGCTTCTGATGGTGGAGTAACCCAGCCCGGCACCGGCATAGAATCCCAGCGGCTCGTCGGCCAACGCCGTCGTCGACATCGCGCACGCGGCGATTGCGATAATTGCCGGCAGAGCTCCTGAAATCCGCTTCATCGATATCTCCATTCTCGGTAACTGGGTAGTGGGACTGACCGGCGGTCCCAGAAGTTCCGGCCAGACTGTTGGCC
Organism: uncultured Gammaproteobacteria bacterium; assembly: GCA_963811115.1. Classification (GTDB taxonomy): domain Bacteria; phylum Pseudomonadota; class Gammaproteobacteria; order Steroidobacterales; family Steroidobacteraceae; genus Bog-1198. The sequence continues at coordinate 29,873 of CAWEQB010000007.1, read as the reverse complement.
GCCGCCACGCGCTATACTTATTGCATGAAAATTGCGCGCCTATGGTTCCCTGTCGTGGCGGCCGGAATGCTGATCGGATGCGGACAGAAAGGTCCTCTCACGCATCCTGACACGCCCAAACACAAGAAGGGAGTGCCCAGCTCGCACGCACCGACCGCGCCATCACCGACCGCGCCATCACCGACCGCGCCATCACCGACCGCGCCATCACCACCACGCCGCCGCCTTCTGCGCCGCCGCCGACCACACCGTCACCGACCACACCGCCAGCGGCTCCGGACTCTCCTTCGGACATACCGGCGCCGGCCCCCGCGCCTGCGACTCCAAACCCTTGAGCGCAGGCAAACTCATTCTGGTCGACGGCTCTTCCTATTTGTATCGAGCCTTCCACGCCCTGCCGCCGCTCAGTAATTCGAAGGGCGAACCGACCGGCGCGGTTCTCGGCGTGTTGAACATGCTGAACAAGATGATCAAGGAAGAAGCCCCTCAACGCATCGCGGTGGTGTTCGATGCGCCCGGCCGCACGTTCCGGGACGATCTGTTCGATCAGTACAAGGCGCATCGCACGCCCATGCCGGATGACTTGCGTTCACAGGTGCAGCCGCTGTTGGACGTGGTCGCCGCGATGGGGTTGCCGCTGCTGCGCGTTCCCGGCGTGGAAGCGGACGATGTGATCGGTACGCTGGCGAAACAAGGGGCGGAGTCGGGCTACGAGGTGCTGATTTCGACCGGCGATAAGGACATGGCGCAGTTGGTTGGGCCGCAGGTTGGGTTGATCAATACCATGAGCAACACGCGACTCGATCGCGCCGGGGTCAAAGCCAAGTTCGATGTCTTCCCCGAGCAGATTGTCGACTACCTGGCCTTGGTCGGCGACAGTTCCGACAACATTCCGGGCATTACCGGAGTGGGAGCCAAAACTGCATCGAAGTGGCTGAATCAGTATCAGACGCTCGATGGGTTGATCGCCCGCGCCGCCGACATCGGCGGCAAGGTGGGCGAAAATTTGCGCAGCGAACTCGATCTGCTCGAGTTGTCCCGCAAGCTTGCCACCATCGATACGGCACTTCCGCTGGCGATCAGTGCCGAAGGGCTGATTGCCGGCGCGCCCGATCTGCCACGGCTGCGCGAGCTCTACACGCGACTGGAATTACGGGCGCTGCTCAAGGGGTTGGGTTCGGAAACGGCGGCCGAGCCCAGCACAATCGCTGCTGCCGGGGTCACTGCGACGGCGGGGACCGCAGCGGCCGTGCTGGTCGCCGCACCGCCTGCGGCGCGCAACTATCAACAGATCACCTCGCAGGCAGCGCTGGATGAGTGGCTCGTGAAACTTGCCGCCGCGCCGCTGATTTCCTTTGCGACCGAGACCGATAACCTGGATTACATGCAAGCCCGGCTCGTGGGCTTGTCATTCGCGATCGCGCCGGGAGAAGCTGCATACCTGCCCGTCGGCCACGATTACACGGGCGCTCCCGAGCAGCTGCAGCGGGACAAGGTGCTCTCTGCATTGAAGCCGCTGCTCGAAGACCCGGCCCGGCCGAAAGTGGGGCACAACCAGAAGTACGACATCCACATCCTCGCGAATTATGGCATTGCGCTCAGGGGGCATCGCTTCGATTCCATGCTCGAGTCCTATGTGCTCAACAGCGTTGCGGCGCGTCACGACATGGACTCAACCGTCGCAAAATATCTCGGCGTCGAAACCATTGCTTTTGAAGACGTCGCCGGCAAGGGCGCGAAACAGATCACTTTCAATCAAGTGGAGGTGGGGCGCGCGGCCGAATATTCCGCCGCGAATGCGGATCTCACGCTGCAGTTGCATCGCAATCTGTGGCCGCAAATCGAGGCGTTGCCGACGTTGAAATCGGTATACGAAACCATCGAACAACCGCTGGTACCGGTGTTGTTCCGCATGGAACGCACCGGCGTGCTCGTGGATCGCGAACTGCTCAAGATTCAGAGTTCGGAATTGGCGGCGCGAATGTTGGAACTGCAAGCGCAGGCGCACGCGGAGGCAGGCGGCGCGTTCAATGTGGACTCGCCAAAACAACTGCAGGAAATCTTGTTCGTAAAATTGGGAATTCCGGTGTCGCGCAAGACCCCCACCGGTCAGCCGTCGACGGCGGAAGATGTGCTCGAAGAACTCGCAGCGACTTATCCCTTGCCCAAATTGATATTGGAGTACCGCGGGATCGCCAAGCTCAAATCCACGTACACCGATACCCTTCCCCAGCAAATCGATCCGGCAACCGGGCGCATTCACACTTCGTATCACCAGGCCGTCGCCGCCACCGGCAGACTGTCATCGACGGATCCGAATCTGCAGAACATCCCCATTCGCACCGGGGAAGGGCGTCGCATACGGCAGGCGTTCATTGCGCCGCCCGGCCGCTCGCTGGTCGCCGCCGACTACTCGCAAATCGAGTTGCGCATCATGGCGCATCTGTCGGGCGATGCGAGCCTGCTGCGGGCTTTCGCAGATGATCGCGACGTTCACCAAGCGACCGCCGCCGAGGTGTTCTCCACTCCGTTGGGCGAGGTCAGCGCCGATCAGCGGCGCTCCGCAAAAGCGATCAACTTCGGCCTGATGTACGGGATGTCGGCATTCGGCCTTGCGCGCCAGTTGAGCATCACGCGGGGCGATGCGCAGAAGTACATGGATCTCTACTTTGAACGCTATCCCGGAGTGAAGCGCTACATGGAGGAGACGCGGCGCCAGGCGCGGGAGTCGGGTTTTGTGGAGACGGTATTCGGGCGACGGCTGTACTTGCCGGAAATACAATCGCGCAACGCAGCACTCCGTCAATATGCCGAACGCAGTGCCATCAACGCCCCCATGCAGGGCACGGCAGCAGACATCATCAAACGCGCCATGATCGAGGTCGACGCATGGTTGCAGAGTTCGCGGATGCCGGCGCAACTCATCATGCAGGTGCATGACGAGCTGGTTCTTGAGGTGGCGAACGAGGCCGTCGAAGCCATCGTGAGTCAGCTGCGCGAGCACATGGTGCGGGCGGCGAATCTGACGGTGCCCCTCAAGGTCGATGTAGGGATCGGCCGCAATTGGGATGAAGCACACTAGATTCGCCACAGGTTTGTAACCTGTTTGTAGGACAAATCTTACGCCACGACCATGGAGGGGTTATCGCGGCAAAGCAGCACGCATTATTAGCTGCACATTGCTGCCGTTTAGGGCAGAATTCACCCATATTCCGCTGGCTTTCCCAATTCCTGGCGCCGCGGGCAAATTTAGAAAGATTGCTGATGTGGGACTGGAACTTTCGGGAGGTGTCCCCATCTAACCAAATGAGCGTGAAAGACGCTCCCCGCTCTTCTCCCTGAGCGGGAATGACCCGGTTTGTCATCCCCATGCCGGGTTGGTCTGCCTCGGTGGCTGCTATTTAGTAACCACCGGGGCCTTTTTTTGTGCGATGTCCAGCCAGCGATCCATCACCTGGCGAGCTTCATCGAGTCCCGTTTTTTCATGTGCCGAAAATAATTGTGCCGTCACCGACGTGTCCGAGCATGCCGCGGTGGTCTCCCGCAGTACGCGATCTGCATCGCGGCGATTCAATTTGTCCGCCTTGGTGAGCAACACATGCGCGAACCGGTCTCGCGCAAGAACCCATTCGAGCATTCCCGCATCCTGGGCGCCGAGTCCCCGGCGGCTGTCCACGATCAGGATCAGACCGACCAGCGATTCGCGCACGTTGAAATAGTGCTCCATGAGCTGCAGCCATTGCAGCCGGACTCTTTCGGGGACCTTCGCGAAACCATAGCCCGGCAGGTCGACCAAGCGGCGCTCGGAAGAAAGCTCGAAGAAATTGATGAGCTGCGTACGGCCCGGAGTGCGGCTCACTCGCGCCAGACCCGTGCGCTGAGTGATGGCGTTGATGGCGGTGGATTTGCCTGAATTCGAGCGTCCCGCGAAAGCGATTTCTCGGCCGACGTCGGGGGCGAGTTGGTGCGCTTCGGCCGCACTGGTCAGGAATCTCACATGGGGGTAGGTCGACATGGCCGCCGCTTGGACGCAAATTATTGACTCTAGTGTACAATTTAGAGTCGGCGGCGGTTCACATTAGCATGGGGTGACAGGCGATCATGAAGCGGCTTTGGATTCTCGCAATAACAATTTCCGGCGCGATCGTCGGCAATTCGGCCCTTCCAGCCGGCAGTGTCGAAGCCGGCGCCACCAAGGCGGTGGTCTGTCAGGCCTGTCACGGCGCCAACGGCAACAGCACAAACCCCGACTGGCCCAGTCTCGCCGGCATCGGCGCGGACTACATCGCGGATCAGTTGAAGAACTTCAAGGATGGCAAACGAGCCAATCCGGTCATGATGCCGAACGTGGCTAATCTGAGCCCGGAAGACATGGCGGATTTGGGAGCCTATTTCGATGGTTTGACCAATACGGGATTGGAGGCAGACCCCTCGTACTGGCAAGCGGGCGAAAAGCTCTATCGAGCGGGCGATTCGGCACGGTCGATCCCGGCGTGCATGGCCTGCCACGGCCCGACCGGCCGCGGAAATGAGCCTGCGAAGTTTCCCGGGCTGCGCGGCCAACAATCGGTGTATGTGTCGAAGCAATTGAATGACTACGCATCGGGTGCCCGGTCGACCGGTCCGAACGGCATCATGCAAACCATTGCCAAGCGTCTATCGCCCGAGGACATCCGCAACCTCGCCTCGTACCTGCAAGGCATCCGCTGAACATGCGCCTTCGATATCCGGTCTTGTTGTTGGCGCTGTTGCTGACGGCCTGCGGCAGGCAGGAGTCCGCCGCTGATCGCTCGCCGGCCGCCGCTCCGGCCGTCGCGATGGCTCCGCGCAACGCTGCGCCGCCCGGCGCCGCCGCTCAGCAGAAGCCGGCCGAACCGGCTGCCGACCTGCCGTCGAAAATCACCCGCATGAACGAGGACGGCTCGGAAACCGTGGAAGATGTCCCCAGCGACAGCGGCGCGCACAACCCGCTGCTGGCGGCAGTGGCCTCCACGGTCGCGGCGGCGACGCCTTCGGCATCGGCCGCCACCCCTGCCGGCCCCTCATTGTGGCAAGAAGGCGTTAATTACACGCGGTTGGTGCCCGCTCAGCCGACCTCGGTACCCACGGGCCAGGTCGAAGTGCTGGAGTTCTTCTGGTATGCCTGTCCTCACTGCTACGCCATCGATCCCCTGGTCGAAACCTGGAAAAAGACCAAGCCGGCCTACGTCACTTTCTCCCGCGTGCACGTGCAATGGAATGAAGGGCACCGCGCCTTGGCGCGGCTGTACTACACGCTCGACAGCATGGGCAAGCTGGATCAGCTGCACGGCGAAATATTCAAAGAGATTCATGTCAACGGCAATCCTCTGACCTTCGCCGATCCGAACAACGCGGCTGAGTCGGAGCGGATTCAAGCGGCGTTCGTGAAGAAGTTCGGAATTTCCGAAGCTGACTTCAAGAAAGCCTATCACTCGATGGCGGTGGACCTTGCGGTGCAAAGAGCCGACGAGCTGGTGCAACGCTATCGCATTGATGGCGTCCCGAGATTTGTCGTCAACGGCAAATATGTCGCCGACGTCGCGTCGGCCGGCAGCCAAGAGCGCTTGATTTCACTGGTCGGCGACTTGGCGGTGCAAGAACACAAGCACTGACGGCGCTCCGCGATGCCCACACACACCGGTGGTTGTCATTGCGGCCGCGTCCGCTTCGAGGTGATCGCGCCGGCGAAACTCGAGGTCGCGGACTGCAACTGCTCCATCTGCAGCAAATACGGGTTTTTGCACCTGATCGTGCCGGCCGACCGCTTCAAGCTGATCAGCGGCCGCGACGCGCTTTCGACGTACTCCTTCAATACCCACATTGCCAAGCACCACTTCTGCTCGTTCTGCGGCGTGAAGTCCTTCTACGTTCCGCGTTCGCATCCGGATGGAATCAGCGTCAACGCGCGCTGCATCGACAGCGGCACCATCGAATCGATGTCGGTGCGGCCGTTCGATGGTCGCGATTGGGAAAAAGGCCGGGCGGAGTATCGTGATGCAGGCGATACCTGAGTGCGGTGCAGGACGAACATAACGCAATTGAACGCGGGATTATGTTGACATGAAGGAGGCTGAGCGTGCATTCGCCGCAATTCTGTGACGCACGTCACGCGATGCCTCGTGTCCGTTGGTGGATGCTGTGAGGGACCACAGGTCGAGATGAAGTCTCCATCATGTCGGAATTTCGTCCATCCAAGGATTCGCGCCCGCCGGCATCGGCGGAGCGATGCAACAGTGCCCACGACCGGGCTCTGCTGGGACTGGTGTTGATCACCCTGGTCCGCACCGGCGAGGCGCTGGCGGGCGAGTCGGTCTCGGTTGGCAATACCGCCATGGCAGTGAATCCGCTCATTGCCGATTCCGGTCGGTCATCGGCAGCCTCGACGGCGAAACTCCCGGATCCAGAATTCCTCTCGATGCCGAAGACCGACGACATCCATATGTTTTCGGCCACGGAATTTATTCCGCGGAAGCACACGCTGTTCGACCGCGATCCGCCCGTCGGCGACGCGCCGATGCTTCGCGGCACGACGGTTTGGCAGCGATTGGACGAATATAGATCTCATGATGGGGTGCGATTGCTGACTCTGTGGGAATCGCGCGGCAGCACGGTGTCTCTGCAAGCGGGCAAGCGAGGAGATCCGTCTCTGCAATGGAGCAGCCGGGTCACCAGTCATGACGGAGCGACGCGAGGCCTGCTCGACCGATTGTTTTCGGTGACCATCGCCGGCGCCGGCAATAGCCTGCGCAATGCAGCCCGCTCGGCCAATTCCCCCACGGCGGCCAAGCCGCCCGTGACCACGGTGGCGGCTGCCAGCCTCAAGTGAGTTAGCCTGCGGGCCCGGCGCTTTGCGCGCCCCCATTCACAAAAGCGCATGGATTGGCAGTCGCCCTTGTGTCTATCGACATTCCAAGCTCCTTGACCTAGCCTCGGGCGCAATTGAGCCCGGCCACAGGTGGCAGCAGCCTCTACAAGGACACCGCACATGAACTCGGCAACGTCCACGTCCGCCAACAGTTTGTTACGGGACCCTCCGGATTTTTCATTGGTTCACGGCGGCCCGCTGTTCCAGTTGCTGCTTCGAGCCCATCTGTCAGACGATGGGCTGCATCTGATGCACCGTCGCGTAACCGTCATGGCGCTGATTTGCTGGTTTCCCTTGCTGGTGCTTTCGGCTATTGGCGGTGAATTGTACGGGGGGACCGCAGCGGTGCCCTTCGCGCTGGACATCGATGTTCACCTTCGCTTTCTGGTTGCCGTACCGTTGCTGATCGGCGCAGAGACGATCGTTCATCGGCGCATGCGCAGCATAGTCAAGGTGTTCCTCGATCGTCACTTGATTCCCGAAAAGGCCATGACGCGCTTCGAGGAGATCGTCAATGCGGCATTTCGGCTGCGCAATTCCGTGACCGCCGAGGTCATTTTGCTCATTCTGGTTTACCTGGTGGGTGTCTTGGTTGTCTGGCGCCACTACACAGCGCTCGACGCGGCCACCTGGTACGCAACCCCTACGGCCGACGGTCCGCGGTTCTCGCTGGCGGGAACGTGGTATGGCTACGTGAGCCTGCCGGTGTTCCAGTTCTTGCTCGTCCGATGGTACTTTCGATTATTCATCTGGGCTCGATTTCTCTGGCAAGTGTCGCGCCTCGAGTTGTCCTTGGTTCCCACCAATCCGGACCGCGTCGGCGGCTTGGGATTTCTGACCAGCATGGTGCATGCATTCGCACCCGTACTGTTAGCGCATGGCGTATTGCTCGCCGGGAGCATCGCCAATCGGATTTTCTATCTCCACGCCACACTTTTGGAGTTCAAGCCCGAAGTCATCGTGTTGACGGGTTTTCTCTTGTGCATGGTCGCAGGCCCGTTGCTGGTGTTTACGCCGCTTCTTGCCAACGCCAAGCGCGCGGCAAACCGTACGTACGGCACGCTGGCGCAGCGATACGGACGCGAATTTGCCTCCAAGTGGCTGAACAACGGCGCGTCTCCCGGTGAACCGCTGCTGGGTGCGGCCGATATTCAGTCGCTGGCCGACATGGGCAATAGCGTCGAGGTCGTGCGGACCATGCGCACCACGCTCCTCACCAAAGACGTATTCATGGTGCTTGGAGGCGCGGTGATTGCGCCTGTCCTGCCGCTGGCGCTGACCATGATGCCGCTGACTGAACTGATCAACAAAATGGCCGGTATATTGTTCTAGCCGACACCGGCGGGATTACTCGGCGCTGCGCGCCTCGCCCCTTCGAAAATGCGCGCCCGGCGGGATTACGCGGCGCTGCGCGCCTCGCCCCTTCGGGGTCGCCCTGAAGGGCGATCAACTTGGCTTACAGCCAAGTTGTCGAACCCACTTGTTGTCTGTCGTGGGTTCGAATTTGTGCCGATCAGTCAGGGAACGGGGTCGGCCTCAATTGGAATTTTTTACGAAAATGCGCGCCCGGCGGGATTACGCGGCGCTGCGCGCCTCGCCCCTTCGGGGTCGCCCTGAAGGGCGATCAACTTGGCTTACAGCCAAGTTGTCGAACCCACTTGTTGTCTGTCGTGGGTTCGAATTTGTGCCGATCAGTCAGGGAACGGGGTCGGCCTCAATTGGAATTTTTTACGAAAATGCGCGCCCGGCGGGATTCGAACCCACGACCCTCGGCTTCGGAGGCCGATACTCTATCCAGCTGAGCTACGGGCGCATCGGGGTGGCGATACTACCCGTCACCGGCAAGCCGCGTCCAGCGGCCCGTGTCGGCCCGGCCAGTCCCCGCTTTTCACGGCTCCTTGGATGGACCAACATCATCTAATCGGAGGCCTTTGTCGCCGCCAGGAGCTTGAGCACCGTCGCCCAATTACGGGTGGTAACGCTCTCCCCCGCCTCGCGCGCAAATGCTTTGGACAACTTGCTGTCAATTATCCCGGCCGCGCACCACAGATAGGCTGCCTGCGAACCGATTGCGAGGGCGTCTGGCGCCCAGGACTCGAGCATCATCGGGCGTAGAGCAGCCAGTGAACGTGGGTGCGCGACGAATGCCACCAAGTGTCTCGCGGGATCGACCGCAAGTCGCAGCAGCGGATTTTCGCGCACAATGGCCGCCAAAGCAGTGGCTTTGATGACGGTCACTGCTGCGCTGAATCCGGCCCTATCCGCGATCGCGGCTTGTATGCCAAGCGCAAGTTTGACGCCGTTGGAACGGGTGCTCTCAAACAGCACATTGCCGCTGTTCAGCAAGGTCCGCACGTTCTGATGGCCGAGGCTTACGAAGATGTTGCGCAATTCCGCCATGGCTATGCGTTTGGCTCGGCCGACATTGATGCCGCGAATCAGCGCAACGCACTCGGGCATGCGCGCTCCTTTTGCAATTATTTGGCGTACAGAAGTAGTTGTGTGCAGCGAAACAAGGCAATGGTCTTGCCCGACTCCTTGCGGGTGACAACCGCATCCCAAACCTGGGTGGTTCTACCGAGATGCGCGGGTTTCGCGACCGCGACAATCGTTCCTTCCAGAGCGGTACCCAAATGGTTGGACTTCAGCTCGATGGTCGTAAAGCCGGTCGCGCCCGGCGGCAGCGTCGCAATGCAGCCGTAACCGGCGCAGGTGTCGGCAATTGTGACTATGGTGCCTGCGTGGAGGTAACCATTCGGCGCCAGCAGCGTTTGAGTTATGGCAAGCTCGGCAATGACTTCGGATTTATCCACGCGCGTGATGACGATGCCGAGATGGCCGGGCAGCTTGCCGACGCCAATGCTGTTCAAGCTATCGATGGTGACCATGGATGTCCGTGGTTGGGCGCACGACGCCGTCTACGAATGGATCTCCGGCAAGCCATCAAAGAAGTCGACTTCGCCGGTTTCCAGAGAATACTCAGCGCCGACCACCAGCAACCCGGCGTTTTGGATGAGCTGTTCGATGATATCGGAACCGTGCCGCAGCTGCCTTACCGATGCCCGAATATTGGCGCGAACGGCCGCGTGGCCCAGGGCGTGCGGATCGTGTCGTAGCTCCGTCGCCAACAGTCCTTCGACGGAGGGCCGGATCAAATCGACGATGGAATGCAGATTGTGGGATTGATTGGCGGCCGGGCGCTGTAGCTGTTGCAGCGTCGCCTCGATGGCACCGCACTTCGTATGCCCCAGAACCACGACCAACCGGGTGCCAAATTGTTCAGCGGCGAACTCGACGCTGCCGATCAGGGAGGGAGCCACGATATTGCCCGCGACGCGTATCACGAATAGGTCGCCGAGACCTTGATCGAAAACGATTTCGACGGGTACCCGCGAGTCGGAACAACCGAGAATGGCGGCGAACGGCTCCTGACTCGCAGCCAATTGGAGGCGGCGCATGTGGCCTGTATCGGCGGCATCCCGGCTGCTGATGTTCGATACGAAGCGCTGGTTTCCCTCTTGCAAGAGCGCGAGCGCTTCTCGTGCCAAGATCATCGATGGTTCACTCTAAATCCGCTGAATTACACGCCACGCGGCTTTGCACGTGCACATCGACCCGCCGCAATTCCGACCCGTTACGATGGACGGCCCACGGAGTTGCTGCGGTAACCGAGCAGGCGTGCAGGCAGAAACAAAACCGCCCGAAGCAAGGCGAATAGCGCCTCAAATGTGATGCCGACCACGCGAAACGGCAGCGACACCAGCCACAGCAACGGCCAAAGGACGATGGCAAGGATGGCCAAGGGCCAGCACAATACCAACAGCAGACACCAGCCGACAATCACGAGCAGGGCTTTCACAGGGCTCTCTCCTATTCCTGGGCGCAACATTAGCATACGGCGGAGACCGCCGAGCTCACGATCGACTCTTCACGTACTCCACCCGCCTGAAACGCAGGGCCGACCAGTCCTCGTCTATTGCGACTTGTCGCACCGAGTCGAAGCCTGCCTTGCGAATGACGTGCCACCCAGTGCCGCGGTTGAAGTCGCAGCTGTAGCGTTTCGAGGTGCCCTTCGGATAGGCAAACCACAGCAGCGCGTCTCCCTCTGAACCATCGGCAAGGATTTTCGACAGGCGATTGAGCTCGCTCTGCTGCATCACGAAAGCCAGCGCGAACTCAATGGCCGCGGGCTTCCTGGCATCGCGTAGAATCTTGATTCCCGTGAGCTGTGCTAGTTCGGTTTCGAAAGACGCCGGCACATTGAACACGGCGATTTCGCGCTGTGCCTTCAAGTTCAGTTTGTGAAATATCGAGCTCACGGCGGCGGCACCAGCTGCCGATCAAGGTTTGCGAGCACCATCGGCCATGCCTCCCGATGACGATCGCGGGCGGCTTCGCCGGCAAAGCCCGCATGTGTGAGGGCCAGGCGGGTCAGAGCACCTTTCGGTTGCAGCTCGACGGTGACGACCGTTTCGGCGCCCTCGGTGCCGCCCGCCCCCGTGACCCAGGTCATTTCTACCAGTCGATCGACGATGAGGCTCAGAAAACGGCCGTAGTGCGGGTGGCGCTGCGCCGCCTGACCTTCGGCCCTGAACTCGGTTTCAAAAAAGAACGCTGCATTCACTTGGGGATGCATCAGCACGGAACCGGGTGCCGCGAACCACCGATCGAAACCTGTCGTCCACGCTTGATACAAGGTGGCGGCCGGTGCGGCAATGTCCGTTTGAACCGCGAGATTGAACGACCGAGCCGACAGATCGGGCCTGCGGATGGCGGCGACCGCTTCAGCGCTCATGGGTTAGTGCCAGCCGGATTCCGATGAAGACGAAGAGACCGCCGACGCAGCGATTGAACCATAATTTGAACCGCCCCGCGGCCGCGAGACGACGGCTGATTCGCGCTGTCGACCAAGCAACGAACAAATTCCAGATCGTTCCATTGATATCGAAGATCGCACCCAGGAAAAGAAACGCCAACGGCTTCGACGGCGCATCCGTCAGAACAAACTGCGGCAGAAACGCCAGGAAAAAAAGCGCAACTTTGGGGTTCAAGACGTTCGTGAGAAATCCCTGGAAAAAAATGCTGCGCAGCCGGGACCGCTGCGTTGCGGAAGCGGCAGGCGATGGTCTCGTCATGCTCTTTGATCGAATCAATGAAATGCCGACATACACCAAGTAGGCGGCGCCGACGATTTTCACGACGGTATAGGCGGTCGCGGATGCGGCCAGAATCGCCGACAGGCCGAGCGCCGCGGCGCAAATATGCACCAGGGCGCCGGTGCCGACACCGAGTGCGGCCACCGCGCCGCCTCGTACGCCTTCAGTGGAGCTGCGGCCGACGATGTAGAGAGTGTCGGGCCCCGGCGTGATGTTCAAGAGCAAACCGGACAGCACGAACAGCCAGAGATCATGAGTGCCTAACACGCCCGCCTCCGTTGAACCATGACTACGCTAGCGCCGTCGCGGAAATTTCGCCTGCAGCGCGGCCCGACGTTCCAAACTCTCCGCGGGCCAGCGCTCGGAGGCTCGATAGTATTCCGCTTCTGCCGGTACGCCGGGCGGCAGTATCACCCACGGTTGTTTCGACGCTGTGTAAATGTGGATATCCGGCGGTAACCTCGCAGGCTCATCCAGCGTGCCTACGCGGACGAAGTGCACAGTATCGCCGGCGCCGGCATAGTTGCTCCAGACGGCAATGCCGCACTTCGGGCATCGAGAAACTTTTTGACCCCTGCCGCTTTGCGTCGGAATTTCAAAGACGGTCGCTTCGCCTTGGAGCACCTGCACTCGCTCCGCTTCGATCATTGCGTTCAGGGCAAAGGCGGATCCAGTCTCTCGCTGGCACCAATAGCAGTGGCAGCAATGAACGAAGAGCGGTTTGCTGAAGAGCCGATAGCGGATGTGGCGGCAGGTGCAGCCGCCTTGCAGCAGGGTTGCTTCGCTTGCACCGCTCACTTGGCACCCTTGCGTGCGGTGACTTGGATTTCTATTTGCATGCGAGGATCGGACAAGCCGGCCGAAATCATCATCGCCGCCGGACGCACAGCGCCCAGGTACTTGCGCAGTATGGGCCAGCACTCCGGAAATCGAGCGCCATTGGGCAGCACGTAAATGACACGCACCACGTCAGTGAATTCCGCCCCCGCCTGCTGCAACGCCGATTGGATGTTCTTCAGGCATTGTTCGGTCTGATCCAACAGATCATCGGAAATCGTCATGGTCGAGTAGTCAAAGCCGGTCGTGCCGGACACGAATACCCACTCGCCATCCACCACCGCGCGCGAATAGCCGATGTCGTGCTCAAATTGGGATCCGGAGCTGATCAATTGACGGGTCACGGGGTGCTCCTCTGATACTGGGTTCGGGATGGATCGGCTGCCTGCCACGACAGTCGGTGTTCCAGCCATACCTCGAAGGTCGGCGGAAACATATTCGGGTTGTCCAGTGAGGTGGTGGTGATATCGATGGTGGTCGGCCGCGACACATGCTCGTATGAAAGTTGGCTGCCGCAGGTTCCGCAGAACTGGCGCACCGCTCCTTGCGAGGACTGATAAACGCGCGGCTGACCCGAAAGAATTTCAACCTGGCCGAGGTCGAAGGTCAGCCAAGCGACCGTCGGAGCCGCATTCGCCCTGCGGCAGGTCGCGCAGTGACAAATGCTCGAAAAGATGGGCTCCCCGGAAATGCGGAACCGAATGGCAGAACAAAGACAGCCGCCCTGAGTGATTTGCATGGTTTCCCGCCCCGAGCTGGACCTTGGGACTAGACACGACGTTAACGGCAATCTTAGCAAGACCGCGTTGTCGCGAACACCGACCCTTCTGCGTATATTGGCGGCGAATGGCAGACACGCCGCAAGTACAGTGCTGTATCGCAGGCGGCGGCCCCGCCGGCATGATGCTCGGTTACTTGCTGGGGCGGGCGGGAGTCCGAACGGTCGTCCTGGAAAAACACGGCGATTTTCTGCGCGACTTCCGCGGCGACACCGTTCACCCCTCGACCCTCATGATCATGCGGGAGTTGGGCCTGCTCGAGGATTTTCTGAAATTGCCGCACTCGGAAAGCCGGGCGTTCGCCCTCGAAATCGCCGGCACTCGACTCAAGATCGCGGACTTCGCGCACGTGCCGACGCCATGCAGATTCATCGCGCTGATTCCGCAATGGGACTTTTTGGATTTTCTGGCAGGCAAGGGCCGGCGCTTTCCCACCCTGAAGGTCATGATGTCTGCGCAGGTCACGGGCTTGCTCGAGACGGCGGGACGAGTAACCGGGGCCAGCTTTGGTTCCGTCTGTCGAAAAAGACGGGCGACCCCGAGCAGGTCCTTGGACGCCTTGGGGTCAGCACCATGATTGTGACCATCGATCGCGCCAACTATTGGCAGTGCGCGTTTGTCATCGGCAAAGGCGGCATCGGTCGAGTACACGAGAAGGGGCTCGATGCCTTCAAGGCCGCTGTTGCCGACGGCGCACGCTTCCTGTCGGACCGGGTGGACGAACTCAAGTCCTTCGACGATATCAAGCTTCTGAGCGTGACGGTCGATCGTCTGACGACTTGGTCCAAGCCGGGATTGCTCTGCATCGGCGATGCGGCGCACGCCATGTCGCCTGTGGGTGGCGTCGGCATCAATCTTGCCATTCAAGACGCGGTGGCTACCGCCAATCTTCTCGCGGCGAAACTCAAAGCCGGAACGCTGCGGGACGATGAACTTGAAGCGGTACGGCGGCGCCGGCTATTTCCCGTGAAGGTTATCCAGGGCATGCAGGTCGCGGTTCACAATCGCGTATTGAAGCCCACGGTGACGGGTGGCGAACGCCGCTTGACGGTACCCTGGGCGGTGAAATTGTTGGACCGCAATGCCTGGCTGCGGCGCTGGCCGGCGCAATTTCTGGGGCTCGGCGTGCGACCCGAGCACGTGCACTCGCCTGAGAGTCCCTAACGGGCCATCAGCGATTACATCCGCTGACTGCCGGTCAGGATGTCCCACCAAAAACGCCAGTCGCCCATAAAACTAAACAAGGGGTGTTTGAAGGTCGCAGGCTTGTTGTGTTCAAAAAAGAAGTGACCGACCCAGGCAAACGCATAACCTTGGACGAGTGCAACGGCAACAAGCCACCACCATTGCGTGAAAATGGCCGTGATGAGCAGCACAGCGGCAATGGTTGTGCCGGCGAAGTGCAAACGGCGGCAGGTGCGGTTTACATGTTCGCCCAGATAGAAGGGATAAAAATCACCGAAGCGCTGAAACATGATCTTGTCGTTCACCGCGATTCTCCGATGCGAAACGTTGCGAAAATAGTACTCGGCTCCGCGTATCGCGTCTGCTGCTGCCTAGGTCGAGACCATTTTCCACACTTCGAGCGATGCCAGTTTGCCGTCGCGCAACTTACCTCTGACGGTGATGGTTACGTCCATCGCCGATGCGTGAAATGCGCTGCTGGCACTTAAAAGGATGGCCTCGCCGGTGGCACCGCGCCAGGTCACACAGGGGCCGATGACTTTTTCAAACTGCTGCGATGTGAGACCAAGATGCAAGCCGCCGAGTTTCGGCGTTATGGGGATGTCGAGGCGGTTGCCGTCGACGCACTGCGGTGATTTCGAGTCGGTGGTTATCCTGATTCCGTTGACTTCGCGATTGGCCCGGCCCATTTCCCGAACGAGAAAGTACAGCAACGCTCGGCCGGTGCGATAGCAGACGGATGACTCGTGATCGGCGGGCTCTCCCGACACATCGACGACCGCTGGCCCGAGCAGGTGCTGAACCTCTGCAAGCGTGAGTGTTCCTAGATCGATTCCGGAAATACTCGTATATTGCAACCCGGTGTCGTCCGCCGATGCGGACATCGCCATCAGCAATACCGCCAACATCACCGGCAGGCGGGCTGCAGCGCGTCTCCCGCCGCTGTTAGGAACGATGTGCAGATCGGCGGTCAAGAAAATACCCCACTGCGGGTGCCAATAGGAGCAGTCCCAGCGCCAAAGGCCAAAAATTGACGGCATAAATCATGGCGATTACCAGCGCATCTCCCGTCATGTAGTCCACAAATGAGCAAGGGCGTCGCGCCGACAATCCTGGAAAGAATCCGCCGCACTTGCCGTCGTACCCAAAACTCATGCACACGACAAAGGCGAGGGAAATCAAAAGAACCGTTCCGCATGCAAGGTATACCCCTCGCCGAAGATACCGTCGGTTCATGAAATCCTCCCCTGCATGCTCGCTTGGCTGCCCGGCGTCAGCTAATCCGACAGGGCCACATAGGCACCCAGGCCCAACAACACGGTACCGGAGCCGTAAGTCATGTACCGCGCTGGCTTTGGCGAATTCCTGAAATATCCGGACAGGCGGGAAGCCAGCAACACCACCAGAACATCGACCGCGGTATTGAATGAAACGCAAACAAGCCCAAGCACGGCGAACTGCGGACCCAGGGGCAACTCGTGATCAACGAACTGCGGGATGAATGCCAGAAAAAACAGCGCCGTTTTGACATTCAGCGCTTCGGTCAGGATGCCCTCGAAAAATGCTTTTCGGCTCCCATGGGTGCGAATCGCCGGAACATTCGCCTTGCGGCTGGCCGTCAGGATTGCTCGAACCCCAAGATACCCAAGGTAGATGGCACCCACGTACTTGACGGCAAGAAATGCCTTCGCCGAGGCCGCCAGCAGTGCCGAGAGCCCAGCCGCCGCAACCGCCACGTGAATGAGGCCGCCGACGGCGGTTCCAAGGGTTGAGGCGATTCCATCGCGTGCGCCGCCGGAGAGGGTGCGGGCCATGACATACATGATTCCCGGCCCCGGCGTGAGAGCCAGAATTATGGCCGCCACCAGAAAAATTCCGATTTGAGTGGACGAAAAAAGATGCGCAAGCATGGCATTCTCCCTGAAGGCGTTGGCAATTATATAGATCCGGGCGCGGGCGCGATCAGTTCCATCTGAAGCTCGATCTGGCCGTCACGCTCGCGTATATCTTCATGGCCGGTCAGTCGGAAGCCATTT
Organism: uncultured Gammaproteobacteria bacterium; assembly: GCA_963811115.1. GTDB lineage: Bacteria > Pseudomonadota > Gammaproteobacteria > Steroidobacterales > Steroidobacteraceae > Bog-1198. The sequence goes on along the minus strand of CAWEQB010000007.1, from coordinate 12,994 downwards.
CGCTCGTAGAACCGGCGAGCTCTATCATTCGACTGAATGACCTTGAGTCGCACCCGATTGGCGCCCTCGGACGCCGCCCATCCCAGCACGGCAGCGACCAATCCGTCCGCCGCTCCCGATCCTCGAATCGCCGGATGCACCCACATTGCCATGAGGTGAACGACGGTCGGGTCGGTCGAATCGCGCAGCCCGGCGATAATCCCCCGGGCTTCTTCCTCCTCGCCGTTGGTATCGCCCAGAATGAAGGTTGCGGCTGGCGTTAGCCACTGCTGCCACTCCGAGTTCGTCCGGGCGACCTCCCGCTCGTAGGTTGAGCCAAATGCATCCGGCGCCTCCGACAGCGCCTGCAGCCGCACTTTGCGCAGGAGCGACTTATCACCCAACGTGGCGCGCCGTAATTTCAATTTCTCCATCGCGCGGACATGCTCAAATCCAGCGACAGGCATGCAGCGGCGGCTAAAGATGACCGCGTTTGCGCAGATAGACATGCATGGCACGTTCGCCCGCAACGTATTTCACGCATTCATAGCCCAGGCTTCGCGTATCGATGTCATGCAAGAGATGCTCGCCGGCACCGAGCAGGACGGGCCGGACGGCAAGATGCAATTCGTCGATCAGGGCGGCGCGAAGATACTGGCGAACAGTAGATGCCCCGCCGCCGAGTCGGACGTCGCGGCCGCCGGCGGCAGCAATGGCCTGCTCTAATGCAGCGTGGATGCCGCCGGTGACAAACCGAAACTCCGTGCCTCCCGCCATGGTCAGCGGTGGGCGCGGATGATGCGTCAGCACGAATACGGGGGTGTGGTAGGGCGGCTCGTCGCCCCACCAGCCCTTCCAGTTGTCGTCCGGCCACGGGCCTCGGATGGGGCCAAACATATTTCGCCCGAGAATCCAGGCACCGATTCCTTCAAAGCCTTGTTCGACAGCCCTGTTGTCCACACCGGTCTCACCGTCGTCATTGCCCTGCATTCGGTGCCAAACGCGTGTGTGGAAAAGCCACTCCATTAATTCCGGTCCGCCGACGCCGAGTGGATGCTCGAGATCTTGGTTGGGTCCCGCGCCATAACCATCGAGGGAGATCGCAAAGCTTTGAACGCGTAGTTTCGACACACTGACCTCGAGGCTTGGCGCACAGATGCCCGATGTCAAAGATACCGCGCGCGGCGGTCCGAATCGACTGTTATGCGCTTGTTCCTGCCCGCTCCCATGGCTCGATCGACCCCGGTATCGGCGCAAACAAGGGGTGGCACTGGGGTACTCGAACTTGGCGCCAACGCCAGTGCAACGATCGGTTCCGCAGATATAGTTTTCCGAGCAAATGCCGCCACTCATGGTAAATCTGCCCAGTGGTGACGGTTATGGCAGGGACCGACCGCAATGGGCCTATCTTGCGTTGATCGAAGGCGTATCCGCGTGTTTCTGCCTCGGAATGGATTGCTGCGAGATACGCGTTGATGGCCAAACGCGGTGTTGCATGCGCCCTAAATCGCGCCAACTGTGGATGGTATCTATAACCCCTTGTTTGACCGCGCAGTACGGCCCTGGCCAGCAATGCTTCGCGCCACAACGCAACCAATCCTTGCGGATCAAGGTACTGGGGATGGATGGTCCAGAGTCGCATGCTACTCGCTCGCTTGATCGGCCTGACGAGAAGCGACCTCAAGCAGGATTGCGGTCAACTCCTCGGGCCGATCCAACATCACGTCGTGGCCGCATGGTATCGAGAGCGTCTTCCAGCCTTTTGACTTGGCTCGCTCGTAAAACAGCGGGAACGGCGAATCGTGCCAGCCATTGGCCAGTATGAATGTCGTCGGTTTAGTCGCGGCCGCCCCCTTCAGCCTGATGGCTTGTTGGAAGGTCGCCAATGGTTGCACCGTGCACTGGCGATTTACCCACTGAAGATCGATGGCATTCACCCCAAATACTTCGGCCGGGATGGGCGGTACCTTCCAATCCTCCCCGTGCCGTCGCGTAAGTTCGACCTGCAGGTCCCTTTGGGCGGGCGGGAGGGTGCTGTGCAGGCTCTCGCCGTCATGGAGAACGAACGCGTCCAAGTAAATTAATTTGCCAATGCGATCGGGGATGCGATCTGCAACGCCACTCACCACGCAGCCACCGTAGGAGTGACCGCATAGCACCACGTCTGACAGCTCCTCCCACCGAATCAGGTTGACGATGTCATCGATATGGGTGTCCAAGTTCACCTGGGGCGCCAGTAGATGCGATCTCTCCCCGACGCCGGTCAGCGTGGGCGTGTATACCTCCTGCCCTTGAGATTGAAGTGCCTTTCGCACGTGTTTCCAACACCAACTACCGTGCCACGCCCCGTGCACGAGAACGAATGTAGCCATGACCTTCCTATTCTTCGCACCCGCGGCGAGCGCCTCGGAACCCACCCTACCCACCCTCATCGTGGCCTGTCCAGTGCCTGTGCTCAGGGGGGATCGGCAAACGCGCCCAGCCCCCTCCATGCGAACCCGTGCGATCCGCGGCTCCTAGGAAGTGCGGAATCGCATAGGGCGTCCGCCCTGGGGTGATGTAGACCAGTTACGTCCTTCGAATAGTCCACAGAGACACTGTCATTAGCACCCCGCCAGCGAAGATCGTTCCGAATATAAGTTTGTTATTTCGCGCAATCCATTGCGGCAGGTAGATGTCGAAATTGTCGCGGCGATTTGTCGTGTAGCGTGCCGCTACCGGCGTGAGTGGGCAGTGACCGTCGTTCACGAGAATCACAATCACCTCGACAAAGACGATGGCGATCAACGCGGCTGCGTAAGTGTACCGACCCCTCCAAGCAAGCACCGGAATACTGATTGTGCAACCCGCGAAAAATGCCCAGATGAGTGTATGAAGGACCTTGATTGCCACCAACCGAGTCGCGGTGGTTTCCGTCTGCGCCGAGTCCAACGGTGGCATGTGCACGCCAACTAACGATGAATTTGAGCGACGCGGGGCTTCCATTCCCCAAAACGAAGCTGATCAATCCAGAGGATCCATCCCGTCCATGGCACAACGAAAATGTTCCCGCGATAGCTCGATCCCATGTTACATGCCATGGCTAGTTGCAATGCGCAGTGCGATATATGGCGCGACATTCAGTGAAAGCGCTGCGATCTTGTACGCCGCCATTCCCGAATAGTGAATAACGTCAAACTGATTTTCTGAGAGATGGAACCATTTCGCGTGAAGCCGGTAGAGCGGTTTGTGCGCCAAGGTGAAGGCCAGGAACCATACGATCAATGCGGCGTAGTTCACGATGGCGCACCAGAGGAGGAAGTCGCGAAGGATAGCGATGGTCATCATCAATCACTCCAGGCATCTAAGTGCGCGATAAACATTGACCCCAGCACCAACCCAAGCAAAAGCGGAGCCAAGGAGGCGCTACGCTGACCAGGATTCTCGCATTTCCGATCCTTGGAATCCTAACGATGATGTAGCGGCGTGGGAATCCGCCAGTACGGGTCGCGATTGTTTTGTTTCGATCAGCGCCCCCCCTTCTTGGATCACCGATAATGCGATCCGCGATCGCTTGGACTGTTAGACGCTGCCGGCATGAACCGCTGCATAGTGCTCTACAACCGGAAATGGGTCGTAAAACCGGTGCAGAAGATTTTTCCAGCCCTGATACGACGGGGATTCGCGGAAGCCAACGGTATGGTCCTCAAGGGTGCGCCAACGGACAAGAAGAATGTATCTGTCTTTAGCCTCGAGGCAACGACGAAGCTCATGAGAAACATACCCTGGGGACGTCGAGATAATTTGCGAGGCGATTGCAAACGCGGCTTCAAACTCCGCTCCACGGCCCGCCAGGACTGGCAGAACCGCCACCTCCAGAATTTCCGTGTCGTTCATTTCGGGTGGCGTCTAAGGATGAGATTGAACGGCGCGCGGAGCGCCGACGAAAAACGGAGACAGTCTATCCAGATCATCCATTCCCTCCTTGTCTCACCGACGATGCTACATTCAAGCCAGATTCCTCCAGAACCTCCCGCCTTAGCGCGGCAAAGGGCGATTCACCCGTCTCAACGCGACCGCCAGGCGTAGTCCACTCACGAGTAGCGTAATTCATGCGCACGCAAAGGATACGCCCGCTGTCATCAAAGATTGCCGCGAATACGCCGAGAGTTGGCATCGGTAGTCCAATGGCCTCTAGCGATGATGTTGAGCGACGCGGGTCGTTACCGGCGTCAAACGAAGGCACTTTATCCCAATCATCGATTAACTCCTTGGCCCACGAGGACACGACCCGCGATCGCTCCCCGCGATCACTCCAACCGAATAAAAGGGAGTTCCCCTGCCCTGAAGCGGCGTGGGCCACACGGCATCAAAGTGCCAAGATTGAGTTTGCGGATCAATCTAAACCAGAGAAGGGGAACTCATGAACCAGATTACTACTGTCGGTGTGGACCTGGCAAAGGAAGTGATTGTGGTGTGTGCCGGGGATGCCCAGGGGCGCAGCCTATATTTCAAACAATTCAGTTTCTCAGGCTTCGCTGAGTGGGCGGTCAAGCTGGCTCCCTGTACTTTTGGGATGGAAGCATGCAGCACGGCGCATCACTGGGCGCGATTTTTGGGTGAGCACGGCCATACGGCGAAGCTCATCGCCGCCGAATTCGTGGCGCCGTTTCGTAAAAGTCAGGGAGCCAAGAATGACCGCAACGATGCGCAAGCGATCCTGAGCGCCGTACGGCAGCCCGACATGCGCTTTGTCACCGTCAAATCAGTCAATCAACAGGCCATGCTCGCCTGGCACCGTGCGCGGGCCGGCTTCGGCGAGGAGCGCACCGCGTTACTGAACCGTACCCGCGGCTTGCTCGCCGAGTTCGGCGTGTGGCTCGGTCGCTCCTCGGCGGCGCTGATCCGCCACTTGCCGCAACTGGCGCAGGATGATCGACTCCCGACACGCTTCCGGCCGATCCTCCTCAACACGCTCAATCACCTGCGGCACATCGATCAATGCATCGCCGACTGCGATGCCGAAATCCACAACCACGTCCGTCACAGCGATGAGGCCCAGCGCATCCAGGTACTCGCCGGTGTCGGCCCACTGACCGCAAGCGCGCTGATCGCCACCGTGTCCAATCCTCGGGACTTCAAGAACGGACGCCAAATGGCTGCCTGGACCGGCCTCGTTCCCAGGCAAAACAGCTCCGGCGGCAAACAACGTCTCGGCGTGATCACCAAACGGGGTGACAGCTACCTGCGCGGGCTACTGACGCAAGGTGCCCGTTCAACTTTGCAGGTCGCCCTCAAGCGCGAAGCGCTCAAACGCTCTCGACTCGAGCAGTGGATCGTCGATCTGCACGCTCGAGTTGGTTACCACAAGACCCTCGTTGCGATCGCGAACAAACATGTACGAATCATCTGGGCCATCTTGGCCAACGGTGAATCCTATGATCCGAATGCCTGGCGGCGGCACGCACCGACACGCACTGCCGTGAGCGCTTGAGCCCTCCATCAAACCGAGTCGAATCCCACCTTAAAGATGCGAACTAAGATCGACAACGAGGTCAGACCGAGTACGGTGAAAACCTGGCTAACAATCTGGCGCCGCATTCCAACGCAGCCCACTGATCATTGGCTGCGTGCCGTCGCCGCGAACCGAATGAGGACACCGTACGCGACTATTATCTTGGCCCGGATGAACATCCCGCTTTATCCAACAAGGCCGCGTAGAGAGATGCAGTCTTATCCTCGACCTCGATCCTTACGTTCGCGTTTTCCGTCAAGCCGTGGGCCACCGGAAATAAATCGATGATTCTCACGCGTCAACTCTTGACAGGGAACTCCGTAGAGTTTGTTAGGAGCCGCTTGCGCATATGTCATTACTGACATATACTACTTTGAATGAGCCCCAAAAACAAGCCTCTGGCGTGGCTTCATGGCGAGATCAAGACGCCGCCAATGTCTCGAAGCGCCAGACTCGAGGCGGGGTTCTTGCTGCGGCAACTCCAGCGCGGTGAAGTGTTGTCGATGCCGCAATCTCGGCCGATGCCCAGCGTCGGGCCGCGATGCCATGAGCTGCGCATAAACGACGTCACCAGTAACTGGCGCGTCGTGTATCGAATCGACACCGATGCCATTGTGATTCTCGAATTATTTGCCAAGAAGACCGGTAAGACACCCAAGACCGTCATTGACACTTGCCGGAAGCGCCTTAAGGAGTATGACGATGCGGGAAAATAAGCGTAAGAAACTCGAATCGAGAGGTTGGAAGCTCGGCAATGCCAAGGATATTCTGGGACTCTCAAACCAGGAAGAGATGTATATCGAGCTGCGTCTCAAGCTCGCGGAAGGTCTCAAAGCCCGCCGGCGGGCATCAGGCGTCACCCAAGTTAATCTGGCAAAGACGCTAAAATCGAGCCAATCACGTGTCGCAAAGATGGAGGCCGGAGATCCCACTGTGTCGCTCGACCTGCTCGTGAAATCGATTCTGGCGCTCGGTGCGTCAAACAGAGACCTGGCGGCAATCATTGCGAAAAGTTAGAGGCGGCGCCTAACGATGAGGTTGAGCGACGCGGCGTTGTGGTGCCGCGAAACGAAGCTGATTTATCCAGATCATCGATCCCCTTGTTGGCCTACCGAAGTCGCGACGCCGCGATCGCTCGAACTGTTAGCTTTCTGTGTGCAACGCCAATTCTTCGCGCAGAATTTCGCGCACCTGCTTCGCTGTGAGCGGCTTCTCCGCAGCGCCTTGATGCGCCCGGAGCGCATCGTTGATCAGCGTCTGATACCCCTTTCCAGTGCGTTCCGCCGTCAACCTAAATCGATCAAGCACTTCATCATCCAGGTAAATCGTAATGCGTGTTTTTCCCTTTGGCGGGATAACAGCACCTCGTTTCCCCTTCGAAAAATCATATTCCTTTTTCATAAGATTTGCGCTCCTTGGGCGTAGCAGGACGAACCGAGATTAACCGGATCTCTTCCCCACGCTCAGTCCAAACTACAACCGTCAATGACCCGAGAGAGTTGGTGCCAACGGTAATCCAACGTGGTTCGTCCAGCGCAGACGAATCCTCAATAGTGATCGCCAAAGGGTCATGCAGCACACCATCCCCGGTGGCCAGGGACACACCGTGCTTGGCGATATTCGCGGCGTTCTTCTTTGGGTCGAACTCCGGACTCATACCGCAATTATATGCATAATGTGCATATACGTCAAGAATCCCGGTGAGGCCGGATCAGGAAGCTAACGAATGTAAGGGACTTCCCCGTCCCGAGGTGGCACCGACGTGCCAGGATTGGTTTGCGACATCAATCTTTTCAAGAGGGGAAGTCCCATGAGCATAGTGTCTACGGTTGGAATCGACTTGGCAAAAAATGTGTTTTCGGTCCATGGCATAGATGCCGACGGAGTGGTTTTGATACGTCGGACTGTATCGCGCGCAAAGCTCGCGCAGCTGATCGTGCAGCTGCCGCCGTGCCTGATTGGCATGGAGGCGTGCTCCGGAGCGCACGAGTGGGCTCGACGTTTTGCGTCCTTGGGTCACAGCGTGAAATTGATGGCACCGAAATTTGTGACTCCCTATCGCAAGGGCGGGAAGAACGATGGCAACGATGCCGAGGCGATCTGTGAAGCGGTGGCCCGGCCGAACATGCGTTTCGTTCCCATCAAGTCGATCGAGCAGCAGTCGGATTTGACACTGCACCGGGTTCGACAAGGATTTGTCGAAGAGCGCACCGCCATGCTCAATCGCATTCGCGGACTGCTTGCCGAGTTCGGTCACGTGTTGCCACTGCGGGCGGCTGAAGTGCGACGTCGCACTCCCGAGCTGTTAGAGAAACTACCCACCCGAGTGGCCAGCTGTGTCCGCGATCTTCTCGAGCACGCCATGCGCCTGGAGGCCAAGGCGCTCGAGTATGAGCGAGAAATCCGCGCACACGTTCGCACCAATGCACTGGCGCAACGCGCCCAAACCCGACTGGGCATTGGTCCGCTCACCGCCTCGGCCTTGGTCGCCACAGTCGGCAACGCACATGACTTCAAGAACGGCCGGCAATTCGCTGCGTGGCTTGGGCTTGTGCCTCGACAATACTCAACCGGCGGCAAGACGCGCCTGGGACACATTACCAAACGCGGCGATCCGTACCTGCGCACCTTATTGGTGATGGGCGCTCGGGCCGTCTTGCAAGGCGCGCTACGACTCAATGATCCGCTCTCGCGCTGGGCGCTTGCCCTTCAACAGCGGCGCGGCTATCACCGGGCCTGTATCGCCATTGCGGCAAAGAATGCCCGCATCGCTTGGGCTCTGTTGGCGAAGGATCCCGTCATCGCCGCCGTTTAACCGACTGCGACAATCGAAACTACATTAGTTATTGGGAGGATTCACACGCACTGCACTCGTTGAGCAAAACAGGTCAGACCGGCGCTTGCGGAACCAGATCAACCTCCGAGCGGAAATCGCTGTCTAACGATCGAGGCGCAAGCGCGCGGCTTACACGCGGGCCCGAGTGCATAGCACTCAAGAATGGCCGATTAGAGTGACGCAGTCTGTCCTTTCTCGCTCGACGACGCGGCAAAAGAAACAGAAATCAGAAAAAATATGTTGACACAACGGGGAAGTCCTTAGAGATGAGGTTGAGCGACGCGGGGCTTCACCAGCGTCAAACGAAGGCTACTTTATCCCAATCATCGACCCCCTCCTTGGCTCACCGAAGACGCGACCCGCGATCGCTCCAACTGTTAGGCGTTTGCACTTTTTTTCGCGATCCGACGTCTTAGATGAGTTGAGATTCTTGAGATCGTGCAAGTCCGCAACGATTTCATTTCTCTTCCGCGTCTTGGGTCGGCCTCGGCTCGACCTGTACTGCTCTACGTAGTGATGCCCCAATTCGTGAAACAGAACGTGTATGTAGAACATTTCGAGGTCGGCGGGGTCGTGCCATTCCACCAGCACTCGCCGCGTTTTCCTGCGATGCAATAATGCGCGCTCCACGGGACAATAGGCCTTCGTGGCGCGGCCACACGAGGCTGCTGAAGCGCCAGAAGCGAGTAGGACATGAATAAAGGCGAATTCGCTTTTCGCCTGAGCGGTAAAACCCATAAGGTGCGCCAACGTCGCCCCGCCTGGGGCTCAATTCAATAGCCTTGAGCCCGTAGATGTACGCCGGCGGTACGCACTGCAGACAGTGTTGCAGCATCGCTGGCTTAAGCGGGTGAACGTCTCCAGCACGCGGCTTTCGATGTAGGATCCGCGGCAACACGCGACGCCCACTCTTGTCACGCTTGTGAGAACTGAGCGCATAAATATCGGGCGGCCACGTTTTGAAGGTCTGCGACACCGGCGCCTAACGATGAGGTTGAGCGACGCGGGGCTTCGCCAGCGCCCAGCGAAGCTGATTTATCCCAATCATCGACTCCCCTCCTTGGCTTACCGAAGACGCGACCCGCGATCGCTCGAACTGTTAGAAGTCATACCACCTCCCATGAGACTGACGTAGGGCGTGCTCCGGTGTCAAAAAATTCAGCCGCAGCGGCCCTGCCCAGTGCGCTAGATATCACGTTGCGTCGAGGGAATTCAGTGTGATGCCTCAGACCCACGTAGGCGGTCAAAACTGGTTCGATTGTCTGCACGGCACCCACACTGGCAAAGTGTTGTGAGGGAGAACCGGCGGCAGTAAAACCCAGCACTGTCTCCGCGGAGCCAACAACCACGGAAAGCTCATTGCCATTCGCTGCGGTCAAAATGACCACGTTTAGGAGCGACTGCGCACTTGCATCAGCTGCCGCCGCATCAAGAAGAGTGTCAAGTTCCCGCCTGAACGTCAGACTACAGTCATCGGAGGGATCGCGAACCTTGGCACGGATACCCGCCATGGCTTCTAACGATGAGGCTGAGCGACGCGGGGCTTCACCAGCGTCAAACGAAGACACTTTATCCAGATCATCGACTCCCTCCTTGGCCCACCGAAGACGCAGCTCCGCGATCGCTCGAACTGTTAGACGATTTGCGGTAAGGCGGATAGATTCGAAGGCGCCTGCAGCCATCGACGAAGCGGCGACCGCGACTAAACCCCAACTGCCCAAGCCTGGTGATGGCACGTTGAGCGCGCGAAGATTCAGAAAGAAAGCCAGCAACGAGAGCGGCAACGCACCGTAGAACCACGCGAGGCCCCAGCCCCGCGCAATTCGAGGGTGCGCGACTGCGAGGGGTTTCACCGCTAAAGCGACAAATGCACGCATCACCAGATAGCCAGCCGCAATCACAACCGCCAAAAACGTCAATCTGGCGACAAGGTCGACGCCGAGCCCCGGCGGCGCGCAAAGATTTACCGCCGCGCCAACGACAAGCAGTAGCACCAAGAGATGAGGTCTGAATCGAAAGCCCAGTTCGTGCGGGAGGCTCACTTGTCGTCTAACGATGAGGTTGAGCGACGCGGGACTTCGCCGGCGTCAAACGAAGGCACTTTATCCCAATCATCGACCCCCTCCTTGGCCCATGGAAGCTGCTGCCCCGCGATCGCTCGAACCGAATAAAAGGGAGTTCCCCTGCCCTGAAGCGGCGTGGGCCACACGGCATCAAAGTGCCAAGATTGAGTTTGCGGATCAATCTAAACCAGAGAAGGGGAACTCATGAACCAGATTACTACTGTCGGTGTGGACCTGGCAAAGGAAGTGATTGTGGTGTGTGCCGGGGATGCCCAGGGGCGCAGCCTATATTTCAAACAATTCAGTTTCTCAGGCTTCGCTGAGTGGGCGGTCAAGCTGGCTCCCTGTACTTTTGGGATGGAAGCATGCAGCACGGCGCATCACTGGGCGCGATTTTTGGGTGAGCACGGCCATACGGCGAAGCTCATAGCCGCCGAATTCGTGGCGCCGTTTCGTAAAAGTCAGGGAGCCAAGAATGACCGCAACGATGCGCAAGCGATCCTGAGCGCCGTACGGCAGCCCGACATGCGCTTTGTCACCGTCAAATCAGTCAATCAACAGGCCATGCTCGCCTGGCACCGTGCGCGGGCCGGCTTCGGCGAGGAGCGCACCGCGTTACTGAACCGTACCCGCGGCTTGCTCGCCGAGTTCGGCGTGTGGCTCGGTCGCTCCTCGGCGGCGCTGATCCGCCACTTGCCGCAACTGGCGCAGGATGATCGACTCCCGACACGCTTCCGGCCGATCCTCCTCAACACGCTCAATCACCTGCGGCACATCGATCAATGCATCGCCGACTGCGATGCCGAAATCCACAACCACGTCCGTCACAGCGATGAGGCCCAGCGCATCCAGGTACTCGCCGGTGTCGGCCCACTGACCGCAAGCGCGCTGATCGCCACCGTGTCCAATCCTCGGGACTTCAAGAACGGACGCCAAATGGCTGCCTGGACCGGCCTCGTTCCCAGGCAAAACAGCTCCGGCGGCAAACAACGTCTCGGCGTGATCACCAAACGGGGTGACAGCTACCTGCGCGGGCTACTGACGCAAGGTGCCCGTTCAACTTTGCAGGTCGCCCTCAAGCGCGAAGCGCTCAAACGCTCTCGACTCGAGCAGTGGATCGTCGATCTGCACGCTCGAGTTGGTTACCACAAGACCCTCGTTGCGATCGCGAACAAACATGTACGAATCATCTGGGCCATCTTGGCCAACGGTGAATCCTATGATCCGAATGCCTGGCGGCGGCACGCACCGACACGCACTGCCGTGAGCGCTTGAGCCCTCCATCAAACCGAGTCGAATCCCACCTTAAAGATGCGAACTAAGATCGACAACGAGGTCAGACCGAGTACGGTGAAAACCTGGCTAACAATCTGGCGCCGCATTCCAACGCAGCCCACTGATCATTGGCTGCGTGCCGTCGCCGCGAACCGAATGAGGACACCGTACGCGACTATTATCTTGGCCCGGATGAACATCCCGCTTTATCCAACAAGGCCGCGTAGAGAGATGCAGTCTTATCCTCGACCTCGATCCTTACGTTCGCGTTTTCCGTCAAGCCGTGGGCCACCGGAAATAAATCGATGATTCTCACGCGTCAACTCTTGACAGGGAACTCCGTAGAGATTGTTAGGTCTGTACGCGCGCTCACACATGCCTATCCAGCCTTGAGTTCTTCCCTGAGCACCCTGCGCAACGTGGCTTCGTCCACCGGCGCGGCGCCTACGGCCTGACGCAGCGTTTGATTAATTAAAGTTTGATATCCCGTGCCTTCCGAATCGGCCTTCGCTCGAAACGCCATCAATAAGTCGTTGTCCAACATGATCGTGATCCGCGTCTTGCCTTTCGCTTCCGCTTGTAGCTTCGCTAGATGCGCGACATTCTTGGCACGTTTTGCCTTTGAGAAATCGTATTGCTTACGCATAGTATCCAGCCTCCTTACGCGTGGCTTTGCGTGCGGAAATGAGGCGAATTCGAGTCTCATTGCGCAACGTGTACACAACCGTTAACAAGCGCGCATTTGCGCTCATGCCAATTAGGAGCCAACGCGCTTCGCCTTTCGAGTCAACGTCCTCCTGCGCCAGCGCTTGTGGATCGAGCAGTGATGTGGCGGCTTCTTCGAAGCGCACACCGTGCTTCTTGAAGTTCGCGACAGCCTTGTCAGCGTCCCACTCAATTTCCATATGCATTGAGTATGCATATACATGCCGTCGATTGCAAGCGGAGGAACGCCTCGCCGAGGCCGGATACGGACCTAACGATAAGGTTGAGCGACGCGGGGCTTCGCCGACGAGCAACGAAGCTGCTTTATCCCAATCATCGACCCCCTCCTTGGCTCAACGAAGACGCGGCCCCGCGATCGCTCGAGCCGAATAAAAGGGAGTTCCCCTGCCCTGAAGCGGCGTGGGCCACACGGCATCAAAGTGCCAAGATTGAGTTTGCGGATCAATCTAAACCAGAGAAGGGGAACTCATGAACCAGATTACTACTGTCGGTGTGGACCTGGCAAAGGAAGTGATTGTGGTGTGTGCCGGGGATGCCCAGGGGCGCAGCCTATATTTCAAACAATTCAGTTTCTCAGGCTTCGCTGAGTGGGCGGTCAAGCTGGCTCCCTGTACTTTTGGG
>CAWEQB010000006.1:632500-820779 GCA_963811115.1 uncultured Gammaproteobacteria bacterium | reverse complement strand
TATTTGCCGCGGACAAGGTCGAGCATCGCGCTGTCGGCGCTGCCACTGGGGCCTGCGTGGTATGCCTACCGCGTCAAGCGCGCGATCGGTGCGCAGCTGAACCCCAATGAGATCCACGCGATCGGCTTGGCGGAGGTGGAGCGCATTCGCGCACGCATGACCGCCTTGGCTGCGACGGAAAACATCGGCGGCACTCCCGGTGTACCCGCCGGCGCGCCCGTCGCCGGCGTGGCTCGCGCCGGTTCTGCCGAGCAATTGAATGGCTACCTGCTGCTCAAGGACCAAATCCTGGCGGCGCTGCCCACCCTGTTTTCTGCCGCGCCGCCCGCGGACTTTGTATTTCGCGAATCCGCTCCCTTCGGTGCGACGTCGGCGCTGGTCTACCAGCCCGCGATGCCGGACGGGAAGCCTGCCGTTCTTCATGTATCCGCCGGGCCGGAGGGCGCTCGGCCGCGGGGCGTGGACATTGCCGCCTTTCTCGCGGCGGCTCTTCCCGGACGCCACTACCAGTCCGCGCTCCAGCAGGGCAGATCCGATCTACCCAAGTTTCGCCGCTTTGGCGGCGAACCGGCTTTCATCGATGGTTGGGCCCTGTATGCGTCGACGTTGGGAGAGGAATTGGGACTCGCGCGCGATGACGACGCCCGGCGGGACGCGCTTTCAGGCGAATTGATTTGTGCCGCCGCCTTGGTCCTCGATACGGGCTTGCATGCCAAGGGTTGGACGCGCGAGCAAGCGGTCGATTACCTGCGGGCGCAGCTGGGCGCAAGTGCCACCGATGCCGCTCTGCTGGTCGATCTCTCGGCGGCGCTGCCCGGAAATGCGTTGGCCTGCAAAGTCGGCGAGCTCAAGATCCGGGCGTTGCGCGTTCGGGCACAGACGGCGTTGGGAATGCGATTCGACATTCATGAATTTCATGCCCAGCTCCTCAAGGAAGGCGCCATTCCGCTCGATATTCTCGAGGCGCGAATCAAGGTCTGGATGGAGGCGCGACCGTGATGCAGCTCGAGTTCAACCGCCAGGCGGCGATTTCAATCGAACAGAGCGGATCGTTCGAGGTCAAACTGAGTGATCCCCGCAGTCCCCGGGGAATGCTCAAACAGGCTCCTAGTGCGTCAATCGATCACCATCATCCCGCTCCTGTTCATGGCGTTCGCCGCCCGCGCGGCGCCAGCCGATCTTGCGCAAGAATCCTCGCAACATGGCGACATCGATGTCGCGGTGGCGCTCGATGCGGCCGAACAAAGCGGCAGCGCCAGCGCGACTGTCAAGATTCGCGCGCGGCGCGACGTGGTTTGGTCGCTGATCGCGAGCTGCGCAGAAGCGGTGCGTCTGGTTCCGGGTCTTGTCGCCTGTGATGTGATCGAGACGGCACCGGATCACTCGTGGCAAAGGATTCGGCATGTCTTGGATTATTCATGGTATGTGCCCAAACTGACGTATGAGTTTCGTGCCTCCTATGACCGCCCGTCCCGAGTCTCCATCGAGCGCCTCTCCGGGGACTTGCGCGTCCTTCGCGGATCTTGGAGCTTGCAGGAGGACGGCGATTTTACGGTCGCGCACTACGCGGTGGACCTGGCGCCGGGCTTTTGGGTGCCGCACTGGATCGTGCGCGCGGCCCTGCGCCGCGACTTGCCGAAGATGCTGCGCGCCCTGCGCAGCCGCGCCGAATTCGTGCAGCAGCAAGCGCCGAAGTGACCCTCCCCTCCTGATCCGGGCGATCCTGATTGCGTGCCTCGCATCGGCGCTCGGACTCGCCGGCTGCAAGCGCGAACCGCCGCCGCCGCCGGAGCGCGTCAAGCAGGTGTTCCACTTGAGTCCCTACGAAAAGGACTTCGGCTATTCCCAGGCCGTGCTCATCGACAAAACCCTGTATATTTCCGGCTCGGTGGCTGCGGATCAGAACGGCCGTTTGGTGGCGCCCGGCGATATGGCCGGGCAGATGCGTGCCGCCTACGCCAATATACGCCGCACGCTCAACGCGCACGGAGTCGGGTTCGACGAAATCGTCAAGGAGACGATCTATACGACCGCATGGATGCGCTGTTGAAAGCCTCCGATTTGCGGTTCGAGTATTACGACAAAGAGCGGCTGCCGACCACCTCATGGGTGCAGGTGCAGCGTTTGGTGGATCCGGGGTTCCTCGTGCAAATCGAGGTCATCGCCGAGCTGCCGTGATTCGGCCTGGGATCGAGGTAATTGCGCAACGTGATTGACAGGAAGTTCGAACGCCGCCTTGCCGGGCTGATCAATTCCGGAGAACGCGGCGTATTGCGCGGCGGCCGCAAGGGCGTCGAAAAGGAATCGCTGCGCGTCACGCCCGCGGGCGACATCGTGCAGACGCCGCATCCGGCCGCTCTCGGCGCGCCCTTGACCAATGAACACATCACCACGGACTTTTCGGAATCCCTGATCGAACTGGTCACCCCGCCGTTCGGCGAGACCTGGGAATTGCTGCAGTATCTATGCGATATCCACCAATTCGTGTATCGCCATTTGGACGACGAATTGCTGTGGGCCACGAGCATGCCCTGCGCCCTCGCGGGCGACGCCAGCATTCCGCTTGCGCAATTCGGCACGTCGAATGTCGGCCGCATGAAAACCATTTATCGGCACGGCTTGGGGGTGCGTTACGGCCGCATCATGCAGGCCATTTCCGGCGTGCATTTCAACTACTCCTTTTCTCCCCGTCTATGGGGCGTTCTCTCGGACATCAATCAATCGAAGCTGCCGGGGCAGAGTTTCGTGTCAGAACAGTACTTCGGCGTGCTTCGCAACTACCGGCGCTACGGCTGGCTGGTGTTGTACCTGTTCGGCACCTCGCCCGCAGTATCGAAGAGTTTTTTTGCAGGACGCGAAATCTCTCTTGCCGCGCTCGATGCGGACACCGTCTACGAGCCGTTCGGCACCTCGCTGCGAATGAGCGACATAGGCTACCGCAACAAGAATCAGGCGACGGTGAGCGTGTCGGTCAACAGCCTGGACGAGTATGTGCGCGATCTGTCGCGGGCGATCGGGACGCCGTATCCGCCGTACGAGGAGATCGGCGTCAAGGTCGACGGCGAATACCGCCAGCTCAATGCGAATATTCTGCAGATCGAGAATGAATACTATAGCTATATCCGGCCAAAACGGATTGCGCGCTCGGGCGAACGGCCTACCAAGGCATTGCAGCGAGCGGGGGTGGAGTACGTCGAAGTGCGCGCGCTGGATGTGAGTGCGTTCGATCCGGTCGGCGTCAACCAGAACAAATTGCGTTTCCTCGAGGCCTTTCTCGCGCTTTGCCTGCTGCGTGAGAGTGCGCCCATCGCCCAGAACGAGCAGGCGAGCCTGGATGCCAATCATCTCTTGGTTGCCCGGCGCGGCCGGGAGCCGGGTCTCACGTTGAAGCGCGAGGGGCGCGATTTCCCCATGTTGGAGTGGGCGCGCGAGCTGTTGGACGCGATGCAGGGCCTGTGCGAACTGCTGGACCACGGCGAGACCGCACGTCCCTATACGTCGGCTCTCGAACAGCAGCGGGCGAAGATCGACGATGTCGAGCGCACACCCTCGGCGCGCCTGCTGGCGGACATGCGGCAAAGCGGCGAATCATTCTTCCAGCTCGCCCAGCGTATGTCCAAATTACACAAGGACTACTTCCTCGGGCTGTACCCGCCCAATGAGCGCCGATTGGCGGAATTCGCCGCGGCCGCCGCAGAATCCCACGAGGCTCAGGCCCGCATCGAGGCGGCGGATAAGATGGATTTCGACACCTACCTCGCGCATTATCTTGCCGATTGAGGCCAGCGGTGTTATTTGACATAATGCAGACCCGCGCAGATCCAAAATAGAGGCGCAGATCATTGAGTAAGCGCCCCCCGGGCGGTACGGTGTGCCGATGAGCAGCACCGATCGAATTTCCACGGCAGACCTGCCGGATTCCCCGCAAGCCCGCCAGTTGCGGGACGGTTTTCCGTGGCTGACTTTCAGCCGCGAACTCGAAGCGGATTTCCGGCGCGCCCATTTCGACGAGAATCTGCTGCATACGCGGGTCAATCTCTGCCTCGCAGTGATCATCACCATTGCCTTCAACGCGATGGATTCGGTGGTGCTCAGCCCCGAACTCAACCGCATTCCCAGCATGATCCATATGCTGCTGATCATTCCGACCCTGCTGATCGGGCTGGCGGCGACATTCGCCGGGCAACGCCATCGGATCTATCCGCCGCTCGCGGTGATCGCATCGATCATTCTCGGCCTCGGCGTGGTCGCCGTGCAGATCATGGTCACCTTGGGCGGAGTGACGATTCTGTTTCCCTGCCTGATGTTGAGCATTATTTTCGTCTACTTCCTGGCCGGGCTGATTTTTTATCATGCGATCGCCGCGAATGTGATCGTGATGCTCGCCTATCTCGGCGTCGGCACGGCGCTGCAGCTGCCGGGGCGTGAGTTTGCCTACAACGCGATGGCGGTGGTCGCCGCCAACATATTCGGCGCGTCGGTCGTCTACATGAACGAAAAAATCAGCCGCATGCGATTTCTCGAAGCCTGTTTGCTGCGCGAACTGGTGGCGCGCGACGGCCTGACCGGGATTCAGAACCGGCGCATGTTCGACCAGCACATTCAGCGCGTCTGGCAGCAGGCTGTGCGCGAAAAAGTGCGGGTCGCGGTGCTGCTCGCCGACATCGACTGCTTCAAGGATTACAACGACCGCTATGGGCATCAGGCGGGCGACGAATGCCTGCGGGCCGTGGCGATCTCTCTCAATCAATGCGCGCGCCGACCCCTGGATTTCGTGGCGCGATACGGCGGCGAAGAATTCGCGCTGGTGCTCTATGAAGCCAGCCGGGAGTACGTCGCCGAGGTCCTGACGCGAATTCAGCGCTCGATTGCCGAGCTCAACATTGCCCATGAAGCGTCGCGCGTGGCCAGCCGGCTGACGGTGAGTATCGGCGCGGCATTCATCCTGCCGAGCACCAACCGGACTCCCGAGGGACTGATTCAACTTGCCGACGAAGCGCTGTACAGCGCCAAGGAACAGGGCAGAAACCGGGTGGTGGTGATGGAAGCCGAGTACCACACCTTGAAGACCGGGCGCTTCGAGAAGCGCCGCGGACAGCGGGCCGTTTAGCGGCTCAGGCAGGTTCCTGGTCAGTCCCGATAGATCGCGATTTGCGCCGTTTCGCCGTTCCTGCGGGAGGCGCGAAACATGCCTTCCGAATTGAACTCCATCGAAATCTCGCCGCTGCGATCGATCGCGATCACTCCGCCCTCGCCGCTCAATGCCGGCAGCTCCTCGAGCACCACCTCGCGCACC
The DNA here is from genome assembly GCA_963811115.1 of uncultured Gammaproteobacteria bacterium. Lineage (GTDB taxonomy): Bacteria > Pseudomonadota > Gammaproteobacteria > Steroidobacterales > Steroidobacteraceae > Bog-1198. The sequence goes on along the minus strand of CAWEQB010000006.1, from coordinate 815,483 downwards.
GCCGCCCTCAAGGTGCGGCCGCCGAATCTCATGCGCGCGCAAATATCGTGCGCCACCGCGGCGCGAATGAACACCTCGCCGTGTCCGGTGGCCGACACGGCGCAAGAACGGTCGTCGGCGTAGGTCCCGGCGCCGATGATGGGTGAATCGCCGATGCGGTTGTAGCGCTTACCCGTCATGCCGCCGGTGGAGGTGGCTGCGGCGAGGCGCCCATCAGCGTCCAGCGCGACCGCTCCCACCGTGCCGACATGGGAAATGGTCAGCGCCGACAATCCGGCATCGCCGCCTCGGATGCGCTCCAGCTGACGCCAACGCTCCGCGGTGTGGAAATAGCTGCTCGGCACCAACTCAAGACCGCGGCTCAGGGCGAATTCCTCCGCCCCGCCGCCGCTCAGCATGACGTATTCGGAATGCTCCATGACGGTGCGCGCCAATTGGACGGGATTTCTGATATGGGTCACGCCGCACACGGCGCCGGCCTTGAGAGTGCTGCCGTCCATGATCGACGCATCCAGTTCATTGCGTCCGTCGAATGTGAACACCGACCCCAAACCGGCGTTGAACAGGGGATCATCCTCGAGCAGCGTCACCGCGCGCGTCACCGCATCGAGGCTTGTCGCGCCGCCCCGCAATGACGCATATCCCGCCTCGAGCGCCCTGCCTAAGCCGTCGCGATATTTTCTTTCCCTCTCGGCGGTCATTTCAGCGCGCGGCAACGTGCCCGCGCCGCCGTGAATCGCCAACCCGAACATATTCAATGGAGTTCCTCTGGTCGCTCGAATGCCGCAAGGCTATCATCGAAGTTGCCTAGGGACGAGGACGCCCCCCGGCTTGGGCCATTGCGCGCAGCTCGCTTGGAGGCGTTACGCGCCGGGCGCCCGCTGGCCTGTCTAGAATACTGCACCGTGGTCCGCGAGGAGTTAAAATAAAGTATGCGGAGGATCACGAGAGGCTATCGAATTCGCACTTATCCGAACGGAGCTCAGCGCCGTTTGCGGGATCGCTGGTTCGGCGCTTACCGGTGGCTTTGGAACACTGCGCTTGAGATCCGTACTGAGGCGTACCGGGAGTGCGGTCTGACGCTCACCGGCAATGATATTTCGCGTTGGCTGACCCAGTGGAAGCGTACTGAAGGGCACGAGTGGCTTGGGGTAGTGCCCGCGACCTGCCTCACCCAGTGCCTGCGCGATCAAGACACCGCTTTTCGCAACTACCTCGCTGGCCGTGCCCACTACCCGAAGTTCAAGCGTAAAGGCAATGCGGGGAGCCTACGCTTTCAAGACATAGGGATTGGGTGGAAACGCGGAATCTTGAATTTACCGAAACTCGGGGCTCTCAAACTCGCAGAATCCCTGCCCAGCGTCGATCGACCGGATTTGGTGACGTTCAACCGCGATGCCACGGGAAGGTATTTCGTGAGCTTTTGCACCGACGTAGGAAAAGCGCCGCCCTCGCTGTCGTGCCGAGCACCCGCGGTGGGCGTGGATCTGGGACTCAAGCACCTGGCGACGCTCTCGAGCGGGGAGAAGATAGAGAACCCGAGGCATTACAAGGCACGATTAAGATATCTGCGCCAGCAGCAGCGGTGTCTAACCCGCCGGCAGCAAGGCAGTCGACGACGTGAGAAACAAAAGCTTCGAGTCGCGCGGGCGCATGCCAAGGTCAGGCAAGCGCGTCAGTACGCCTTGCACGCGCTCACCGCGCGGTTGACTCGAGAATATGATTTGATTTTCATCGAAGACCTGAACGTCAAGGCGCTATCGCGGGGGCGCAATGCTCGCTCGATCCAGGACGCGTCGTTTGGAGAGATTCGCCGCCAGCTCACCTATAAGAGCGAGTGGCATGACAAGATGCTCGTCGAAGTGAATCGCTGGTATCCCTCAAGCAGGACCTGCTCGAACTGCCGGCACCTACTCGATGAGTTGCGGCTGGATGTGAGGTATTGGACGTGCCCCAAATGCACAGCGTTCAATGACCGAGACATCAATGCCGCACGGAATCTGTTGACGGAAGGACTCTGTCAGCTTGCCGGTCGTGACGACCGGGACCTGTGCGTGGATGCGGGAGATGCATGCCCAGAAGAGATTCTGGCGCAGGTGCTCGCAGAAGAAGCGCGAAGCGGGCAATGCAATCGCGCCTGTCTGGAACAGGCGAATTTGCATTAGCGGCGCAGTCAAGATTCGCTGATGAATCCATTTCCCAAGACAGGGGCCATCAAAAGCCTTCTCATCGCAAATCGCGGCGAAATCGCCATTCGCGTCATGCGCGCCGCCGCGGAACTCGGCATGCGCACCATCGCCATCCACTCGCACGAAGATCGGTTCTCCCTGCATCGGACCAAAGCCGACGAGAGCTACTTGGTCGGCGAGGGCAAGGGTCCCGTGGATGCCTACCTCGATATCGCCGATATCGTGCGCATCGCCATCGAAGCGCGCGCCGACGCGGTGCACCCGGGCTATGGCTTCTTATCCGAGAGTCCCGAATTTGCCGAGGCCTGCGCCGCCGCGAACATCATTTTCGTGGGCCCGACGCCCGACACCATGCGACGGTTGGGAAACAAGGTCCAGGCGCGAAATCTGGCGGCGGAGGCCGGAGTGCCGGTGATGCCGGCGACTCCGCCGCTGCCCGCCGACGACAGCCAGGTACTTGCCATGGCCGGCGCAGTCGGTTTTCCCGTGATGCTCAAGGCGAGTTGGGGGGGAGGCGGCCGCGGCATGCGCATCGTCGAAGACGATGCCGAACTGATCGAGACCGTGGCGGCCGCGAGACGCGAAGCCAAGGCGGCATTCGGCAAGGATGAGGTCTATCTCGAGAAGCTGATTCGACGCGCGCGCCATGTGGAAGTGCAGATCCTGGGCGACTCTCACGGGAATCTGGTGCACCTCTACGAAAGGGACTGCACCGTGCAGCGCCGCAATCAAAAGGTGGTCGAACGCGCGCCGGCCGCCTTTCTGAGCGACGCGCAGCGCGCCGAGCTTTGCGAAGCGGCGCTCAAGATCGGCCGCGCCGTCAATTATCGCGCGGCCGGCACCGTCGAGTTCTTGCAGGATGCCGACACCGGCAAGTTCTACTTCATCGAGGTCAATCCGCGCATCCAGGTCGAACATACCGTCACCGAGTGCATCACCGGCATCGACTTGGTCAAGGCGCAACTCCGCATCGCCGCGGGCGCGACAATCGGCACCCCGGACAGCGGCGTACCGCGCCAGGAGGAGATCCGCGTCAACGCACACGCATTGCAATGCCGCGTCACCACCGAGGATCCCGAAAACAATTTTGTCCCCGACTATGGAACGGTCACGGCCTATCGCAGCCCGGCGGGGTTCGGTATTCGGCTCGACGCGGGAACCGCCTATGCCGGTGCGATCATCACGCGCTTCTACGACTCCCTGCTGGTGAAGGTGACGGCATGGTCGCCCACGCCCGAAGAGACCATTGCGCGCATGCATCGTGCGCTATGGGAGTTTCGAATTCGCGGGGTGGTGACCAATTTGCGCTTCCTCGACCAGCTGATCACGCATCCGCGATTCGTGTCCGCCGAATACACCACGAAGTTCATCGATCAGACCCCGGAACTGTTCCGCAGCCCGCGCAAGCGCGATCGGGCCACGCGCCTCTTGAGTTTCATCGGCGATGTGATCGTCAATGGGAATCCCGAGGTCAAAGGACGGGGCCGCCCCAAGCAGCCGGTGTTTCCCCGACTGCCGCGCCTCGCCTTGAACACTCCGCCGGATGGCACGAAGCAGCGATTCGATGCACTCGGAGCGGAAAAGTTCGCCGAGTGGATGCTGCGCGAGCCCCGTGTCCTCCTGACCGACACGAGCATGCGCGACGCCCATCAGTCATTGCTGGCGACGCGTTTTCGCACGCACGACATGGCGCTGATCGCGCCGTTCTACGCCGGATTATTGCCGCAGCTCTATTCGGTGGAATGCTGGGGCGGCGCCACATTCGACGTCGCATTGCGCTTTTTGCGGGAAGATCCCTGGGCTCGCCTCGCCGCGTTCCGCGCGGCCATGCCCAATCTGCTGTTGCAAATGCTGTTCAGATCGGCGAATGCCGTGGGCTATACCAACTATCCCGACAATGTCGTGAGGTATTTCGTCGGGCGCGCCGCGGAGGCCGGCATCGACGTCTTCCGGGTATTCGATTGCTTGAATTGGGTCGACAACATGCAGGTGGCGATCGAGGCCGTCCGCGACTCAGGCCGGCTCTGCGAGGCGGCCATTTGCTACACCGGAAACCTCACCAACCCGCGCGAGACCAAGTACGACCTGAAGTACTACATCAAGATTGCCAGGGAACTGCGCGCCATGGGCGCTCACGTGCTGGCAATCAAGGACATGGGCGGCCTGTGTCAGCCGCGCGCCGCCGCGGCGCTGGTCAAGGCGCTCAAGGAAGAGGTGGGCCTGCCGCTGCACTTCCATACGCATGACACCAGCGGCATCGCCGCAGCCAGCGTGCTGGCGGCAATCGAGGCCGGGGTCGACGCGGTGGACGGCGCGATCGACTCCATGTCCGGCCTGACCTCACAGCCCAATCTGGGATCCATCGTCGAGGCGCTGCGATTCGGCCCGCGCGACACTGAACTCGACCCGGATAAGATGCGGATTATTTCGGCGTACTGGGAACAGGTTCGCCGCGGCTATGTGGCTTTCGAGAGCGATATCCGGGCGGGCGCCTCCGAAGTCTACGTTCACGGCATGCCGGGCGGGCAGTACACCAATCTGCGCGAACAGGCGCGCTCGCTGGGAATCGACGATTACCGCTGGCCCGAAGTGGCGCATGCCTACTCTCAAGTCAATGAAATGTTCGGCGACATCGTCAAGGTCACGCCCACATCCAAGGTTGTGGGAGACATGGCCATCACCATGGTGACCAGCGGGCTCACGCCCGAGGCGGTGCTCGATCCGGCGGTGGAAATCGCATTTCCCGATTCCGTCGTGCATCTGTTCCACGGCGATCTCGGGCAACCCGCCGGCGGCTTTCCTCCGGGTCTGCAGAAAAAAATATTGGGCGGCAAGGCACCGCTCACTGTGCGCCCCGGAGAGCTGCTGGCGCCGGCCGACCTCGTGGCGGAGCGCAAACGCGCGGAAGCCAAAGTCGGCCGGGCGATCGATGAAAACGAACTCGCTTCCTATTTGATGTACCCGAAAGTCTACGCTGACTATGCCGCCAATCGCAGCGCGTTCGGCGACGTCGCGACGCTGCCGACGTCGGTATTCTTTTATGGAATGGAATCGGGACAGGAGATCAATATCGACCTCGAGCGCGGCAAAACACTGATCGTGCGCTACGTGACCACCAGCGATCCGCATGAGGACGGAACGCGCACGGTCTTCTTCGAACTCAACGGCCAGCCGCGGCCGATTCGCGTCGCGGACCGCAGCCAGGTGGCGAAGCGCCCGCCGCGGCGAAAAATCGAGGCGGGCAACGCAGCTCATTTGGGCGCGCCCATGCCGGGCACGATAGCCACGGTTCCAGTGCATATCGGACAAAAACTGGACAAGGGCGCGGTGGTGTTGACGCTGGAAGCGATGAAAATGGAAACCACGCTGCGCGCCGAGCGCGACGGAGTGATCAAGGAGATCCTGGCCCGGCCTGGGCTGCAGGTCGACACCAAGGACCTGTTGATCGTCTTCGAGTAAAAGGATCTCTACACTTCCCGCTGCTGCTGCGGAACCGTCACCTGCAACCCATCGAGATCCGCCGTGATGTGAATCTGGCAACTGAGGCGGCTGTTGGCACGTGGCTCCCAGGCATTCTCCAGCATCCCCTCTTCCATTTCCTCGCGCGGCTCGAGTCTGCCCAGCCAGGCGGGTTCGATGTACACATGGCAGGTCGAGCAGGCGCACGCACCGCCGCATTGCGCCACCACCCCCTGCACGCCGTGCTGGCGCGCAGCCTCCATCAGAGTGATGCCGATCGGCGCGCTGACTTCGCGCCGGGTGCCTCCCGGCTCGATGAACACGATCTTGGGCACTAGGAGCCCGTCGGAGTGATCAAGAGCTAGACCGCTTCTTTGAGCGGCAGGCCGAAGTTTGCCAGCTTTTCGGGATCCAGCAGTGCGCGCTCGGCGATGAGCTTGCGCGCCGCCATGTAGTCCTTCGAATGATTGATGGCTTCCACGGCGAGCAATTCCCGTCCCTTCAAATAGCAGACGCTGAAGCAGCGCGCCGCGGGGTCACCCCGCAGCACCTGTCGGTCGTAGTCCTGCGCAAGTCCGACGATGAGCAGCTTGTTGTCGAACTGATCGGACCAGAACCAAGGCACCCGGTCATGCGTAACCTGCCGATCCAGCAGATTGAGTGCAGCGGTCTTGGCCTGTTCGAAGGCATTGTCCACCGACTCCAGGCGCACCCGCCTGCCGAAGCGCGGCGATGGATGGTTGGTGCAATCGCCGGCGGCATAGATCGCCGGATCACTGGTGCGGCAATATTCGTCCACCACGATGCCGTTGTCGCAAGCCAATCCCGCCGCGCTCGCAAGGCCGGTTGTCGCAACGGCGCCGACGCCGACGATGACCAGGTCCGCCGCGTGGCTCGTGCCGTCGGCGCACACCACGCGCTCGACCCGACCATCGCCCTCGAGCCCAATCACCCGCATATCGCACAGGATGTTGACGCCGTGGCTGCGATGCTCTTCGGCAAAATATTGGGACACGCTGGGTGCGACCACGCGATTCATGATCCGGTCGGCCATCTCCAGCACCGTGACTTGGCAGTCCATTGCGCGGCAAGTTGCCGCGGTCTCAAGCCCGATGTAGCCGCCGCCGATGATGACGATCCGGCCGCGGGGTTTGATTCCCGCCTGGATGGGAGCGACGTCTTGGAGGCTGCGCAGATAGTGCACGCCGGGGAGCGCGGCCCCGGCGCACGTCAAGCGGCGCGATTCGGCTCCCACACACAGCAGCAAGCGGTCATAGTCCAATATCTCGCCGTCGGCGACCTCGATCTGCCGTGCGGCGGCATCGATTCGAACGGCCCGATGCCCTAATTTGAGTTCGACTTTGTGTTCCTCGTAGAAGGAGCGGTGCCGGAACACAAGGCGGTCGGCGGCCATTTCGCCCGCCAGGTATTTTTTCGACAGCGGCGGGCGTTGATACGGCAATTGCGGCTCATCGCCGATCAGGACCAGATTCCCGCCATATCCCTCTCGGCGCAGGGTGTCGATGGCCTGTGCTCCGGCCTGGCCGCCGCCGATGATCAGAATGGTGGAAATCATGGGAGAGTCCTTGCAGACGCAGAGCTGTCAGGCACGCCTTTATAGCCGGTCGGGGCCTGCCCCGAAAGGGCGATTGCGCCAAAATCGCCCCGCAGGCTCGCCCAGCCGCATATGGCCGTGCCGACCGCACACAATCGTAATAGTATTGCTGCGACCCCCAACGATGCCCGGAGGCCACAATGAAATTGATTACTGCCATTATCAAACCCTTCAAGCTCGACGACGTGCGCGCGGCACTGTCCGAAATTGGGGTGTCTGGCATGACGGTAACCGAGGTCAAGGGCTTCGGCCGCCAGCGCGGCCACACGGAACTGTATCGGGGCGCGGAGTACGTGGTCGACTTCGTGCCGAAGACTCGAATCGAGGTCGCGGTCAAGAACGAGCTCGTCGATCAGGTGCTGGAAGCTATCGTCGGTGCCTCGAAAACCGGAAAAGTCGGCGACGGCAAGATTTTCGTCACCGACATCGTGCGAGTTCTGCGAATCCGCACCGGCGAGACCGACAACGCCGCGCTTTAGACAGGCTCCTGGCCGCCCCGGCGGATGAGGCCGACCGACGCCTGCCGGTTGCTTGTGGTCACGGCCTTCGCTGCGGCGATATCCAACCTCAGCATCGCGGCGAAGCTCACCGACAAGGAACACACTCGAATCGAGGTGTCGCGCCCGGCGGACGTGCCGGACGACGCAGCGCTGGAGGCGGCCGGAGCCGTCATCGGCACGATCGACATCGACGTTCGCAATATATTCGATGCGAGCGATCCCCGCGAGAACAACGGGCTATATCACCTTGCGAACAAGCTGCACCATCGTACCAAGCACTCGACCATTCAGGCGCAGCTGCTGTTTGCGACCGGCGACAAATATCTCGGCCGCAAACTCGCCGAGACCGAACGCGCACTGAGGCTGCTTTCCTATATCTACGACGCTCGCGTGGTCCCGGTTCGATATGTCGACGGCAAGGTGGACATCAAGGTGGTCACCAAGGATGTGTGGACCTTGAGCCCCGGGATTTCCTTCGGGCGCAGCGGCGGGACCAACAACACCCGTTTCAATCTCGAAGATAGCAATTTCTTGGGCTCGGGAAAGTCGCTGCAGATATCGCACGGCAGCAATGTCGATCGCACCAGCTCCACGGTGGCATGGACGGACCCGAACGTGTTCGGCTCGAGATGGATGTCCAAGCTTGCCTACTCGGATTCGAGCGACGGTTCGAGCCGGGCGTTGCAGGTCGCGCATCCTTTCTATTCCTTGGATGCACCCTGGAGCGCGCAAATTACCGCCGTCAAATTCAACCGTACGGTCTCCCGCTACAATCTGGGCAACATCGTCGATCAATTCAACGACAATCAGACATCGTACGAGCTGAGCGGCGGCGTCTCCGCCGGCTTGGTCGACGGCTGGACCAAGCGCCTCACGTTCGGCATGCGCTACGATCGCAATCAATTTCTGCCCACGCCCGTGACCTCCCTGCCGGCGAAGGAACTGCCACCGGACCGCACGCTTTCCTATCCCTTCGTCGGCTTCGACATTCTTCAGGACAACTACAAGAAGATCGGCGATCAGAATCAGATCGGCCGCACGGAAGACCTGTATTTCGGCACGCAGATCGGCGGCGAAGTGGGGTTCAGCAACCCAGCGTTCGGTGCGGACCGCCATGCCGTGATGCTGGTCTTGAAGGCGTTGCGCGGCATCGAATTGGCCGAGCAGCAGCAGCTATTTGTGGGCGGCGACTTCTCGTCGCGCTTCGAGGATGGCCGGGCGCGCAATTTGATTGCCGATGCCGGCGCCAAGTACTACTGGCACTGGCGCGAGAACTGGCTGCTGTATGCGGGGCTGTCCGGGACCGTGACCAATGCACTGGACCCGGAGCTGCAGCTTCTGATCGGCGGCGACAACGGCCTGCGCGGCTTCCCGCTTCGCTACGAGTCGGGAACCTCGCGCGCGCTGTTCACGCTCGAGCAGCGGTTCTTCACCGACTGGTACCCGTTTCGTCTGGCCCGTGTCGGCGCCGCCGTTTTCGCTGATGTGGGTCGCACCTGGGGCAGCGGCGTGGTCGGCAACAGCGATCCGGGGTTGCTTCGGGACGTGGGATTCGGATTGCGGCTCGGCAATACGCGCTCCGGCCTCGGCAATGTGCTGCACATCGATTTTGCGTTCCCGCTCAACGACATCCCGGGCATCAAGAAATTCCAGTTCTTGGTGCAAACCACGCAGACCTTCTGACAGCCGCGCGCTCGACGTCTAGTTCTTGGAGTTCTTGCGGCGCCGTGAAATGAGCCACAGGAAGCCGATGCACACGGCAAAATTGAGCACCCACCACCAGAGCTGCCGGGCGGAGTTCTTGTCCTCGGACTGCGCCGCGCCTGATTCGATTTGCAGCATGCCTTTGAGGCTTTGCCGCCCCGCCGCCTGCGCCACTTCGAATTCGACCGCCACCGCGCCGGGAAGAGTGAGATCCGGGGTCTGCAGCGAGTAGCTTCCATCGGCCTCGGCGATGGTCGGGTGCGCGGTACCCCGCAGCATCACGGTCACCACCGCATCCCGCACCGGCGCGTTGTCGATCAATCGGCTGACATGAATGATCATCCGATCGGCGCGCACCAACCCGACGGCGAGCAGGTCGCCCGAACGCGCCTCCACGCTCTGCGCGCTTGCGGCGGTTTGCACGGCGGCGCGGCTGTCGCTGCCGCGGCTGCCGCAAGGAGGGAGGCGGCAGCAATGGTGCGCCAGAACGCCAGGGGCCTCGTCAAAGCAGACAGCCCCAGATGGCCATCGCGGTGCCGGCGACGCTGGAGATTATTCCAAAGACGGGGAAGAAGCTGGTTCGCGCCAGGAAATACAGGGAACACAGCACCAGGCCCAATTCCAGGAGGCCCTCGCCTATGTCGAAACGCAGGGCGCGGCGCTCTTCCCTCTTGGTCTCGTCGTCGTTGTGATTGGCGTCCTCGCGGATCTTCTCGGCGTCCGCCACATACTTGTCGCGCGCAGCGTTCAGCTTCTGCACCGCCGCCTCGGACCGGGCGGCGTCCGATGCCAGCGTTTGCAGCAGCGACACCGCGACTTCGCTGGTGTATTCACGGATCTTCTTGGCCTGATAGTAGGACCATGCGTCATTCGCTTCCGTTCTGTGAATGATGGCCTGGGTGTGCGCACGATGCGAGGCAATGGTGACCACCGACAACAGAATGCCGACCACGCCCACCAAGATTCCCACGCGACGGGTATTGGGATCGGCCGCATGCTCCGGTTTGACTTCGATTTCAGGCATGTTGCGAAAGATCTCCCATGTTTTTAATAGGTCTCGGGCGGAGATGCCCGCACTTCATTTGACGACATGCAGCCGCGGATTGGCGCGCGCGATGCCGAGCACGCCGCTGCGGACCACTTCGATGACTTCACCGAACGCCGCGACATTGGCGATGAATTCGCCGATCTCGGCTTCCGTGCTGGTGAGTTCGACGATGTAGCTCGATGGATTGGGAGACAGCACCTTGCCGCCGACGCGGCGCAGCAGGGTGTCCACGGCGTCGATATGCTCGGCGGCCATCTGCAGCTTGATCAGCAGCAATTCGCGGGCCAAATGGTGTTCGCTGGTCATGTCCTCCACCGCCACGACATCGACCAGCTTCAGGAGCTGTGCATTGATTTGCGCGATGACATGGTCGGAGCCGATGGTGACGAGCGTGACGCGGGACACCGTCGGATCATTGGTGGGGGCCACCGACAAGGACTCGATGTTGTAGCCGCGGGAGGAGATAAGGCCGGTGACGCGCGTCAGCGCGCCCGCTTCGTTCTGCAGGAGTATGGCTATCAGGTGCCGCATGAATTCAGGCGCCTGTCTGAGGGAATACTCAGACAGGCGCCTAGCATAAGGGAGGGCGGCACTTGGGCGCCAGGGCGGGAACTGCTAGTCTTTCACCGTGAAAGACCGATATGACATGCTGAATCGAGGTGCGCACCCGCTGGCGGGCTCCAGCATGACAGGCGCCGACATGCTGGTGCAGGTATTGGCGGATGAGGGCGTCGGCACGATATTCGGCTATAGCGGCGGAGCGATTCTGCCGATATACGACGCCGTATTCCGCTACAACCTGGAACACCAGTCGGCGATGCCGCTGATTGTGCCGGCCAACGAGCAGGGTGCCGGGTTCATGGCCGCCGGTTTCGCGCGCGCCAGCGGCAAGGTGGGGGTGGCCCTGGTCACGTCGGGCCCGGGCGCCACGAATACGGTGACCCCGGTGCGCGATTGCATGGCCGATTCCGTCCCCATTGTCGTGATTTGCGGGCAGGTGCCGACTACGGCCATTGGCACCGACGCGTTCCAGGAAGCGCCGGTGCCGAGCATCATGGGCGCGGTGGCCAAACACGTCTTTCTGGTCACCGACCCGACGAAATTGGAGGCGACGGTGCGAACCGCCTTTGAAATCGCCCGCACCGGCCGTCCCGGCCCGGTCGTGCTCGATGTGCCGAAGGACGTGCAGAACTGGAAGGGCGTCTTTCAGGGATCGGGGCGCCTGCCCGTGGCGGGCTACCGCCAGCGGATGAATCGGCTCGAGGCCAACAAGGTGCCGGAAGCAGCATGCGCCGACTTCTTCGCGGCATTGGGCGCCTCGAAGCGCCCGCTCATCTATGCGGGCGGCGGCGTCATCAACAGCGGCGCGGCGCTGGCCCTGCGCGAATTCTCGGCGGAATTTCAGCTGCCCGTCGTCACCACGCTGATGGGAATCGGAGCCGTCGATACCACGCACCCCTTGTCGATGCGGATGCTTGGGATGCACGGTGCGGCGTTCGCGAACTATGCCGTCGACGACTGCGACCTGCTGCTGGCGCTCGGTGCGCGCTTCGACGATCGCGTCGCGGGCAATCCGGGCAAATTTGCCGGCAACGCGAAATACATCGCGCACTTGGACATCGACGCATCGGAAATCAACAAGGTCAAACGCGTCGATTGGAGCCACCTGGGCCTGATGGCGGATGCGTTGCTCGCGCTGTTGGACCATGGGAAACGCATGGGCTTCAAGCGCGACTGGTCCGAATGGCACGGACATTGCGCGGACCTTCGCTCGAAGTACGCCATGAACTACGATCGCGGCAGCGAATTGATCCAGCCCTACTACGTGATCGAGGAAATCAATCGGCTGACCCGCGGCGAGGCCATCATCACCACCGGGGTGGGCCAGCACCAAATGTGGGCGGCGCAGTATTTTGATTTCCAGAGTCCGCGCCTTTGGCTGACCTCGGGCAGCATGGGCACCATGGGGTTCGGTTTGCCGGCGGCGGTGGGCGCTCAGTATGCGCAACGCAGCCGTCTGGTCATCGATATCGACGGCGATGCCAGCATTCGCATGAACATCGGCGAGCTTGAAACCGTCACGACCTATGATTTGCCGATCAAAATCGTGGTGCTCAACAATTGCGGCGACGGCATGGTCAAGCAATGGCAAAAGCTGTTCCACAGCGGCCGCTTGAGCGCGAGCGACAAGAGTCTGCACACCAAGGACTTCGTCAGGGCGGCGCAGGCTGATGGATTCAAGTATGCCGTGCGGCTCGACCGCAAAGCCGACGTGCCGCGCGTGATCGGCGAGTTCATCCGATTCCCCGGCGCTGCATTCCTCGAGGTGATGATCGATCCGGATGCCGGCGTCTATCCGATGGTGGGCCCCGGCCAGGCGTACGCCGACATGATCACCGGCGACCACATTCCCTCGCGCACGCAGGTCGATATCAAGACGCCCGACGCATCAGAGATGTTTTGAATCTGCCAGGGCCTGTGAACGCCATGTCTATGGCGTTCACAGGCCCTGGGCCGGCTACCAGGCGCCGACATTGGGCATGGTGGTCCAGGGCTCCGCGGGATTGAGCGCCGCCCCTTTCTGCAGCAACTCGATGGATATACCGTCCGGTGAACGCACGAAAGCCATGCGGCCGTCGCGCGGCGGCCGGTTGATCGTGACGCCATGCTCCATCAGGTGCCGGCAGGTGGCGTAGACGTCGTCCACCGCGTATGCCAGATGACCGAAGTTGCGTCCGCCGGGATACGGCTCAGGATCCCAATTGTGGGTCAGTTCCACCTGCGCTTCCTCGTCACCCGGTGCCGCCAGGAACACCAGCGTGAAACGGCCCGTGGGGAAATCCTTGCGCGACAATTCGCGCAGACCGAGCGCGTCACGATAGAACCTCAAGGATTGCTCCATATCCGTGACGCGTACCATAGTGTGCAAATACTTCATGGGGTTGTCCTCGTGAATGGTTCAAATTTGGGGGAAGCGATGCATAAAAGCAAACTGGCGGGGTTCATCATCGATTGCGACACCGACGATCTGCAGCGTGCCGCCGACTTCTGGGGCGCCGCGCTCGGGATGCCCGTGCGCGAGCTGCCCGCGGAGGAGGCGGCACAGTACAAGAAACTCGGCGATGACCAGCACGGACTGCACATCGAGGTGCAGAAAGTGCGCCACCCGAGCCGCGTGCATCTCGATATCGAGACCGACGACATCGAGGCCGAAGTCCGCCGTCTGGAGAAATTGGGCGCCAGGCGGATCCAAGCCGTGCACAGCTGGTGGGTGATGGAAGCGCCCACAGGCCAGCGATTCTGCGTGGTCCGAGCTGCCTCGAAATCCTTCGCAGAACGGGCGACGGCGTGGCCCTGAGTGCCTTTTCCCGCCCATTGTTGTGTGCATGTCACAGATTGGCGACGAATTTGACATAGTGCAGCAATAGTCCAGTATTGCTGCATAACCATTGGATTTATCTATATTATCGAGTATCATCAATCCGTCGGCGCAGCGCGGATCTATAAGCCAGCGTTACTTAGTTGCAACACTGGATTGATACAAACAAGGTCGAACGTAAGGGCAAATTAGCCGCGTACGTATCTTCCAATTAAGGACGTGCCGGGTTTTTACCTAGCACCTGTTCCACTCGAATTCCCCGGCAAGTCCGGGGATTCTTTTGTCTGCGATCTTAGGTTGGGAAACCCCCCATCGTGGGCGTCGGATCGCTTAAGTTAGGGCCGTGAAACCGCTGCTGCGTTCCCTGTATTTCCAGGTCATTGTCGCCATTGCGTTCGGCGTGCTGCTCGGCGCGCTGTACCCGCAAGCCGGCGCGATGATGAAGCCGTTGGCCGATGGGTTCATCAAGCTCATCAAGATGTTGATTGCCCCCATCATCTTCTGCACGGTGGTGACGGGTATCGCCGGCGTCGAAGACATGAAAAAGGTCGGCAAGACCGGCGGGCTGGCGCTGATCTATTTTGAAATCATGAGCACGCTGGCGTTGCTGCTCGGTCTCGCCGTGGTCAATGTCGTTCGGCCCGGGAGCGGCATGAACGTCGATGCGCGCACTCTCGATGCGGCGTCCGTGGCGGCGTATGCAGGACCGGGAAAATTGCAGTCGGCGACCGATTTCCTGCTCAACGTCATCCCCACCACGGCGGTCGACGCATTCGCCAGGGGCGAAATCTTGCAGGTGCTGCTGTTCGCCCTGCTTTTTGGATTCGCGTTGCAGCGCCTGGGCGCCCGCGGCGCGGCGATGCTTGGGTTCGTCGACGGGCTGTCGCAGGTGCTGTTCGACATCGTCGCGGTGATCATGAAATTGGCGCCGCTCGGGGCATTCGGCGCCATGGCCTTCACCATCGGCAAATACGGGTTCGGTGCATTGGCGTCGCTCGGCGCGCTGATGGCGAGTTTCTATGTGACCTGTCTGTTGTTCATATTCGGCGCGTTGGGAGTGGTCGCGCGCTTGCACGGATTCAGCATCTGGCAATTCATCGCCTACATCCGCGATGAACTGCTCATCGTGCTGGGCACGTCATCCTCGGAATCGGTGCTGCCGCGGATGATCGCGAAATTGCAGAAGATCGGGGTGTCGAAACCCGTGGTGGGGCTGGTCATTCCGGCGGGCTATTCATTCAATCTCGACGGCACCTCGATCTACCTGACGATGGCCACGATGTTCATTGCTCAGGCGACCAACACGCCGATGACTCTGCCGCAGCAGCTCACGCTGCTCGCAGTGCTGCTGTTGACCTCCAAGGGGGCTGCCGGCGTAACCGGCAGCGGCTTCATTGTGCTGGCCGCCACGCTGTCCTCCGTCGGCACTCTGCCGGTGGCGGGTCTTGCGCTGATTTTGGGAATCGACCGGTTCATGTCGGAGGCGCGTGCGCTGACCAATGTGATCGGCAATGGCGTCGCCGCGCTGGTGGTCGCGAAATGGACCGGCGAGCTGGATGTGGTCACAATGCGCCGTGAGCTGGGCGGGGAAATGGGAAGGATCATTGATGCACGTGAGTGATGGATTTACCGACGCGATCGGCAACACCCCGTTGATTCGCCTGCGCCACGTAAGCGAAGAAACAGGTTGCGAGATTCTGGGGAAGGCGGAATTCATGAACCCCGGCGGTTCCGTGAAGGACCGCGCCGCAAAGTGGATCGTTCTGGATGCCGAGAGACGCGGTCTTCTGAAGCGCGGCGGCACCGTGGTCGAGGGCACCGCCGGCAACACCGGGATTGGCCTCGCGCATGTGTGCAATGCACGGGGCTACAAATGCGTGATCGTGATGCCCGATAATCAGGCGGCGGAGAAATACCAGATCATCGAAGCATTGGGGGCGGAATTGCGCAAAGTGCCCGCGGTTCCATACAGCAATCCCAACCAATATCAAAAGGTCGCAGGCCGCTTGGCGCAGGAATTGCCCGACGCCATTTGGGCCAATCAGTTCGACAATACCGCGAATCGCGACGCTCACTTCGAGTCGACGGGCCCCGAGATCTGGCGCGATACCGACGGTAAGATCGACGCCTTCTGCGCGTCTACGGGCACCGGCGGTACGCTTGCAGGCACCGCCCGGTATCTCAAGTCGAAGTCCGGTGCGGTAAAGATCGTCCTCGTTGATCCTCCGGGCAGCGCGCTTTACCACTTCATCAAGGACGGCGTTCTGAAATCCGACGGCGGCTCGTCGATCACCGAGGGTATCGGGACGGGCCGGGTCACCGCGAATCTCGAGGGTGCTCCCATCGACGATGCGCTGCGGATCCCGGATGCGCAGACCATGCGCTTCGTCTATAGGCTGATGCGCGAGGAAGGATTGCTGCTCGGAAGCACTGCCGGAATCAACGTGGCGGCGGCGGTGACCCTCGCGAAACAAATGGGCCGCGGACACACCATCGTCACGGTCTTGTGCGACGGCGGCGCGAAGTACCAGTCGCGCCTCTTCAACCGGGATTGGATCAAAGAACGCGGCTTTCTCGAGGCGATCGGCGAGGGCCTGTGAACACTATGGATATGAGCGGTGTTGCGAGTCCAAAATGGCCCGAGGCAAGGCGCGACCCGAGGCCATACCGGGGAGTATGGGCGAGGGGAGCAACACCGCCTCGGACCATTTTGGCCGCAACCCTTTGGGACGGGGTGAATTTCGCGTCTCGCGGTGTTGCTCCTCGCTTATGTACCGATAGTACACGGCGCTCGTCGCGCCTTGCGAGACGCGAAATTCACCGCCGTCGGCCGCCATATCCATAGTGTTCACAGGCCCTAGGCGCTGGTCTCCGGGCCTCCCTAGGCCGTTTGAGACAGGTCGACTGCCACGCCGGCATTGAACCAGGCGAGTGCCGAGTGCAGCGCCACGACGTCGCCGACGATGAGCAGCGCCGGCGATTGCAAATTTGCCTCGGCCGAGAGATTGCAAATGGTGCCGAGGGTGGCCGTGACGACGCGTTGATTGGGCGTTGTTGCCTGCGCGATGAGGCCGGCCGGCCGGCCGGCCGCGGCGCCGTGTTCCATAAGCTTGGTCACAATGTGTTCCAGACGCGAGAGGCCCATGTAGAACACCGCGGTTGTCCCGGAGTTGGCCAAGGCACGCCAATCAGGCTCGGGGCCGCCCGGGTGCTGGCCGGTCACGAAGCTCACGCTGTGCGCGTGGTCGCGGTGGGTCAGCGGAATCCCCGCGTAAGCGGCCGCACCGATGGCTGCGGTAATGCCGGGTACCACGGAGAAATTGATCTGCGCTGCCGCCAGCGCCTGCAGTTCTTCGCCGCCGCGCCCGAAGACGAAGGGATCGCCGCCCTTCAGACGCACCACCCGCTTGCCCCGGCCCGCGAATTCAATCAGCAGGGCGTTGATTTCCTCTTGTGTGCATCCCACACGGCCCGGTGACTTACCGACGCAGATTCGTTCCGCGTCGCGCCGTGCCAGATCGAGAACTTCGCTGGACACCAAACGGTCGTACAGAATGACATCCGCATCCTGCAACGCGCGCAGCGCTTTGAGCGTCAACAGCTCCGGATCGCCTGGACCGGCGCCCACCAGGGCCACCTCTCCGGCGGCGGGCGGCGCGCTGGCGCTCGTGGTCAGCAGCTGATGTGCGATGCGGGCCGCGCCCTGCGCGTCGCCCAGGGTGAAGCGCCGTGCTGCCGCACCGTCGACGATGGCCTCGAAAAAACGGCGCCGTGCCTCGGTGCCGCGCAGCTTTCGTCGCGCTCCCGCGCGCAGCGCTTCGAGCCAGGACGCCAATGGGCCGATCCGTTTCGGAATCAGCGCCTCCAGCCGTTCGCGCAGACGGCGCGCCAGCACCGGCGATGCACCGCCGGTCGAGATCGCCACCAGCACCGGATCGCGGTCGATGATGGCGGGTACGATGAAACGGGAGGCCTCGCGATCGTCGACCACATTGACGGGAATATTGCGCGACTCGCTCAAATTCGCGATCCATCGATTGACGGCGCGGCGCGAGGTCGCGACGATGACCAGACGCGCACCATCCAGGTCACCCGGTACGAATTCGCGGATGTCGACCTTGAGTTGGCCGGCGGCAGCCCGTTCCAGGATGCCGGGCGCGACTTGCGGCGCCACCACGCAGATCGATGCGCCGGTGCGTTCGAGCAGAGAAATTTTGCGCAAGCTGACTTCGCCGCCGCCGACGATGAGCACCTTCTGCCCGCCGAGGTCGAAGAACACGGGAAAGTAGTTCACTTGGAAAATCCTACCTGACGGCGCGGATGCAGCCCGCACTCGCGTGAATCATTGCGCTCCCACCACCAGCGGCCCGAGCGCTCATCTTCGCCGGGCTGCACCGCGCGCGTGCAGGGCGCGCAGCCGATGCTTGGAAAGCCGCTGTCGTGCAGAGTGTTGTAGGGCAGCCGTTTCCTGCGGATGTATTCCCATATCTCGTTTTCCGACCATTCGAGCAGGGGACTGATCTTGTGCAGGCCGTACTCACCGTCCCATTCCACCGGCGCGCCCAGTGCCCGGCTGGCGGATTGCCCGCGCCTGATGCCGGTGACCCAGGCGCTGCGGCCCGCGATCGCGCGCCGAAACGGTTCCACTTTGCGAATGCCGCAACAAGCACGCCGCTGCTCCAGACCGGCGCGAAAACCGTTGATGCCGTTCTCGCCCACCCAGCCCTCCAGAGCCGCTGTCTTTGGGTAGTAGATGGTCAGGGCCCGGCCGTAGCGTTGCTGCAATCGCTCGATGAGATCATAGGTTTCAGGATACAACCGCCCGGTATCGATGCTGAAAATATCGATTTGCGGCACCGCCCCCCAAATGAGGTCGGTGAGAACGACGGATTCGGACCCTAAGCTGTTGGCATAACACACATTTTTGAACTCCGCGACGGCCTTGCGGAGTTGTGAAATGCTGTCCTCCGCGCGTTCGCGCAGGGCTTTGGAGAGCTCGGACACGGGGGTCTCGCCGGTTTCGCGTGGAGAATTGGTCGGGAAACTATAGGGCGCAGATCCGCTTCGCGAAACGAACTAGGGGGCATGAGGACATGCGCTTTTGTGATGGCGACGGGCCACTCCTCGAGCGCATGCCGCACTAAACTTATATCCTAGGGTGGCAGCATTCAATCAACAAAAAGGCCGGTCGGTCGATGAAGTTCCAGCAATTGCGCTATCTCGTGGCAGTTCATGAAAACGGCTTGAACATCACCGCGGCTGCGCGCCAGTTGCACACCTCGCAACCCGGGGTCAGCCGGCAACTGAAGCTCTTGGAAGAAGAGCTGGGGTTTCAGCTTTTCGAGCGGGAAGGCCGCGCGCTGACCCGGACCACCGCCGCCGGCGAAGAAATTATTTCGCGGGCCACCAGCATCTTGCGCGAAATGCAGAATATTCGCCGAACCTCCGCGGAGCTGCGCAAGGCGGATGGCGGAACTCTGTCCATTGCGACGACGCACACCCAGGCGCGCTATGTGCTGCCACCCGTGATTCGCGCATTTCGCACCAAATATCCGAAAGTGCGTCTGCACTTGCACCAAGGCACATCGGAGCAAATTGCCGAGATGGTGGCGCGCGACCGGGTTGACTTCGCCATCGCCACGGGCTCTGAGGACCAGTTCCCGCATTTGGTGCGTCTGCCGGTATACCGCTGGCATCGCGCGGTGGTCGTGCCCCGCGGTCATCCGCTCGAATCGGCCGGCAAGTTGACGCTGAAGAAGCTGGCCGAGTACCCGATCGTCACCTATGTATTCAGCATTTCCGGCCGATCATCGCTGCCGGCGCTGTTTGAGACCGCCGGCCTGTCGCTCGATGTGGCGTTGACCGCGCGCGACTCGGACGTCATCAAGACCTACGTACGCATCGGCCTGGGGGTGGGCATTCTGGCCCGCCTCGCCGTCGATCCCGTGACCGACGCGGATCTGGCCGTGCTCGATGCGGCGCACCTGTTCGAGGGACACACCACGTGGATCGGCTTTCGCCGCAGTGCGCTGCTGCGCGCCTACATGTATGAGTTCATCGAGCTCCTGGCGCCGCACCTGCCGCGCAAATTGGTGCGCGAAACCGAAAAGCTGGAGACGCAGGAGGAAGTGAAGCGGATTTTGGATGACCTGCACATTCCGCTGCGCGACATGCCCTGACGGCATATGCAGATGACGGGATGTTAGTTCCGGCGCGCGGTGCCGGCCGTTAGCCTGCCTGGGGTTCGCTGTTAGGCGCGCTTATGAGTGGGTGGACGGAATGATCGAGGCCAACAACATTAGACGCGGCGGTCGCGAATATTTCTGGTTCGCGCTGGCGTTGTTGATCATTCTGGCGGGATCCGCGGCGCGCGCCGCGACGGTGACCTTGCTGAATGTGTCTTACGATCCGACACGCGAACTCTACGAGGATTACAACAAGGCGTTCGCGGCCTACTGGAAGACCCGGACCGGCGATGACGTGAAGGTCAACCAAAGCCACGGCGGATCGGGAAAGCAGGCGCGATCCGTGATCGACGGACTCGAAGCCGATGTGGTGACCCTGGCTTTGGCCTATGACGTCGATGCGCTCGCGACTCAGGGCGGCCTGATTCCGGCCAACTGGCAGCGGCGATTGCCGAACAACAGCGCTCCCTATACGTCGACCATCGTATTTCTGGTGCGCAAGGGCAATCCCAAGGGCATTCATGATTGGGGCGATCTCGCGCGGCCCGGTATTTCCGTGGTCACGCCGAGCCCGAAAACTTCCGGGGGCGCGCGCTGGAATTATCTGGCCGCTTGGGCCTGGGCGCTGAAGCAGCCCGGCGGCAATGATGCCGCGGCGGAAGCTTTTGTGAAGAAGCTTTATCACAATGTGCCCGTTCTCGATTCCGGCGCGCGCGGCGCGACGGTGACCTTCGTGGAGCGCGGCATCGGCGACGCGCTCCTGGCGTGGGAAAATGAGGCTTTTCTCGCCGTCAAGGAACTGGGCCCTGCCAAATTCGACATTGTGGCGCCCAGCGTGAGCATCCTGGCGGAGCCGCCGGTCTGCGTGGTGGATCAAAACGTCGATCAGCATGGCACCCGCAAGGTCGCTGAAAGCTATCTGAAATACCTTTACTCCACCCAAGGCCAGGAAATCGCCGCGAAACACTTTTACCGCCCGCGCGATGCGGCGGTGGCGGCGCGATTTGCAGGACAATTTGCGAACATCCCACAACTGGTGACCATTGACGCCGTATTCGGCGGCTGGACCCGGGCCCAGGCCACTCATTTCGCCGACCATGGTACCTTCGATAGGATCTACGGCCAGTAATCGATGGGCGCCCGAGGACCGCCGGAGATCGGCGTCGGGTTGGCGTCCGCAACTGAGCCGCGCGGTCAATTTCAGGACATTCATGGCAACACTCGCGGCAGTCGAAATCAAATCGCTCATGCCGGCGCCGAGACGGACGGCGCGCCGGCAATTGCCGGGCTTTGGGCTCACCCTGGGCTATACCATGGTGTATCTGTCGCTGCTCGTGTTGATCCCGCTCTCGGCGGTGTTCATTCGCAGCTTCGGCCTCGGGTGGGGTCACTTCTGGGACGTCGTAACCGCTCCCCGGGTGATGGCATCGCTGCGCTTGAGCTTTGGCGCGTCGCTGATCGCCGCGCTGATCAATGTGGCGTTCGGTCTCATCGTTGCCTGGGTGCTGGTGCGTTATGCATTTCCCTTCAAGAGGCTGATTGACGCCATGGTGGATCTGCCGTTCGCGCTCCCCACGGCGGTGGCGGGAATTGCGCTCACCGCGCTGTACGCGCCGAATGGCTGGCTTGGCTTCTGGCTCAAGTCATGGGGCATCCAGGTGGCTTTCACCCCGTTGGGGATCATCGTGGCGTTGACGTTCATCGGTCTGCCTTTCGTGGTGCGGACCTTGCAGCCGGTGCTCGAGGACCTGGACAAGGAAGTGGAGCAAGCCGCGGCCACGCTCGGCGCCTCCGCGGTGCAGGCCTTCGCGCGGGTCATTTTGCCGGCGCTGTGGCCGGCCCTGCTCACCGGGTTCGCACTGAGCTTTGCGCGCGCGGTCGGCGAATATGGATCGGTGATATTCATCGCGGGCAACATGCCCATGAAATCCGAAATCGCACCGCTGCTGATCGTCACCAAATTGGAACAGTATGATTTTGCGGGCGCCACCGCGATCGCCGTGATCATGCTGGTTTTTTCCTTTGCCATCATGCTCGGGATCAACGCGTTGCAACATTGGGCCCTGTCGCGACATGGCGGCCGCTGAAACGCTTCATCCAACGGGCCGCGCAGAGCCGGGGCGCCTGCTGCTGATTGCGGTGGCGCTGACGTTTCTGGGGCTGTTCCTGGTGCTGCCGCTGCTCGCGGTGTTCGTCCAGGCGTTGACCAAGGGAATCGGCGCGTATTGGCACGCCGTCTCGAATCCGATTGCGTGGGCCGCCGTCAAGCTGACCCTCACCGTGGCGGCCATTGCGGTTCCTTTCAACCTGGTGTTCGGTGTCGCCGCCGCCTGGGCGATTGCGAAGTTCGAATTTCGCGGCAAGAGCACGCTGATCACGCTCATCGACCTGCCGTTCGCGGTGTCGCCGGTCATTGCCGGTCTCATCTTCATCCTGTTGTTCGGCGCACATGGCTGGTTCGGCGGATTTCTTCGGGTCCACCACATCCGGGTGGTGTTCGCCGTCCCAGGGATCGTGCTGGCCACCATCTTCGTCACCTTCCCATTCATTGCCCGCGAACTCATTCCGGTCATGCAGGCGCAGGGCAAGGACGACGAGGAAACCGCCTTGTCGCTCGGCGCCACCGGTTGGCAGACGTTCTGGCGCGTCACCCTGCCCAACATTCGTTGGGGGCTCATGTACGGCGTGTTGCTTTGCAATGCCCGGGCCATGGGGGAATTCGGCGCGGTTTCCGTGGTCTCGGGACACATTCGCGGAATGACCAACACCATGCCCCTGCAGGTGGAAATTCTCTACAACGAATATAACTACGCGGCGGCATTCGCCGTCGCGTCGCTGCTCGCGCTGCTGGCGCTGCTGACCCTGGCCGGCAAGAGTTTTCTGGAATGGCGGCAACCGGAATTGCGGCATGCGACACGTCAGGCGCGCGATCGCACGCGGAGGGAGAACACATGAGCATCGCTTTGCGCGGCATCGCCAAACAGTTTGGTGAATTCGCCGCCGTCAAAAATATCGACCTGGACGTGTCGACCGGCGCGTTGATCGCATTGGTCGGTCCGTCGGGCTGCGGCAAGACCACCCTGCTGCGCATCATCGCCGGCCTGGAGACGCCCGACGAGGGTCAGGTGCTGCTCGACGGCCGCGATGCCACGCTGTGGCCGATCCGTGACCGCAAGGTCGGATTCGTGTTCCAGCACTACGCCTTGTTCCGGCATATGTCGGTATTCGAGAACGTTGCCTTTGGTCTCAAGGTCAAGCCACGCCGCGAGCGGCCGCCGGCAGCGGAGATCCGCAACAAGGTGAATGCGCTGCTGGAGCTCGTGCAGCTCGACTGGTCGGGCGACCGATATCCGGCCCAGCTGTCGGGCGGCCAGCGGCAACGAGTGGCGTTGGCGCGTGCGTTGGCCGTTGATCCCGACGTGCTGCTGCTGGACGAGCCCTTCGGCGCGCTCGACAGCCAGGTGCGTCACGAGCTGCGCCGCTGGCTGCGGCGCCTGCACGACGAATTGCATTTCACCAGTATTTTCGTCACCCACGATCAGCAGGAAGCCATCGAGGTGGCGGATACCATCGCGGTTCTCAATCGCGGCCGAATAGAGCAATCGGGCATTCCCAGCGAGGTCTACGATTTACCGACCTCGGCTTTCGTTCACCGCTTCCTGGGACAGGTCAACGAACTGCCGGTACAGGTGCGCGACGGCCGCGCCTACGTGGGACCGATAGATATCGCCTCCGCCGCCGCGGTCGCCGGCGGCGCTGCGAGTCACATCGCCCTCATTCGACCTCATGAGATTGAAATCGGACCGGAGGCAGCCGGCTGGCCCGCGGTGGTGACGGCGGTGCGGGTAATCGGGCCGATCGTGCGGCTGGAGTTATGCGCCGAGGGCCAGCCCGTCAACGAACCGCTGGAAGCGGAAATCAGCCGCGAACGCTTCGAGGGAGAGCGAGAGCGCTTCAGCGCCGGCCAGAAAGTGGGCGTGCGCTTCAGGCGCTGGCAGGTGTATCCCGCAGGCGGCGCTGCAGCCTAAGCGCAAGGCCTGCGTCGTTCGAGGGTTGATAGGCCGCGGAAAAGGTCGACAATGCCGCCGCGGCGTTGTCCATGTCGCTGTCCGGCAATTCGAAGCTGTTGAATCCGCTGCGCGCCATGAAGATCAATTGATCGCGGCGCACGAAGCCGGTGGCGCGCAACTCGCCGCGGAATTTCCAATGCTCCCGCAACAGCCGGGCCTGCGAGTAGCCGCGGCCTTCGCTGGGCCCGCTGAACTCCGCGCCTATCAGGGCAAACCGCATAAGATCGGGCGCCAGCAGCTCCACCTTGTGCGCCGGCGACAACACCACCCCCAGCCGGCCACCCCGGGCAATCCAGGCGTCACGCTCGTTTTGCCATTGGGACAGGGTCAGGATCAGCGGCGCGGCCGGATTCCCGCCGGCCTCCGCCAGGTATAACCAATCATCGTCGACGACCCGGCCGTCACGCAGCAACCGACGCGGCATACACCCTTTCCTTGAATGGTTTGATCCCGAGCCGGCGCACCGTATCGAGGAAGCGCTCTTCGGGCTGCCGCCGTTCAACGTACACCTCCAGCAGCCGCGCAATCGTTTCAGGAACATCGGTCTTGGCCACCGACGGCCCGATCACCTGTCCGAGCGTCGCATCCGCGCCCGCGGCACCGCCGATGGTGATCTGGTACCACTCCTGGCCGCCCTTATCCACGCCGAGAATCCCGATGTGACCCACGTGATGGTGACCGCAAGCGTTCATGCAGCCCGACATTTTGATTTCGAGCTCGCCCAGATCGTAAACATAATCGTAGTCGTCGAAGCGGTCGTTGATGAGCTTCGCCACATCGATGGATCGGGCATTGGCGAGGCTGCAGAAATCCAATCCCGGACAGCAGATCATGTCCGTCAAGGTCCCGATATTCGGCGTGGCGAGACCGGCCTCGGCGAGCGTCCGCCAGAGTTCGAAGGCCTTGTCTTGCTCGACGTCCGCGAGCAAGAGATTCTGTGTATGCGTGACTCGCACTTCGCCGAAGCTGTACCGATCGGCGAGATCTGCGACCAGCTCCATCTGCGAATCGGTGATGTCGCCCGGGGCCACGTCGGGTTTCTTGAGCGAAATATACACGGCGCGATAGCCCGGCACCTTGTGGGCCGCCGTGTTGTAGCGATACCAGGCGCGAAATGCCGTGCTCTTTCCGGCGGCAGGCTCGCCGTTCGGCAGCGAGCGATACGCAGGCGGATCGAAAAAACCGCGCAGGCGCGCCACTTCCTCGTCCGTGACCTCGGGACCTGCGGCACGCGTGTTTTCCCATTCGGCTTCCACGCGCCGGCGGAATTCTTCTATGCCCAAGGAGCGCACCAGGATCTTGATTCGCGCCTTGTGAATGTTGTCGCGCCGTCCTTCCAGGTTGTAGACGCGCAATACCGCTTCAAGATACGACAGCAGGTGCTGGCGCGGCAGGAATTCCCGCACCACCTGGCCGATGATGGGCGTGCGCCCCAGGCCGCCGCCGGCAAGAATTTCAAAGCCCGGAGCGCCGTCAGGTCCGCGCACAAGGTGCACGCCGACGTCGTGAACCAACGAGGCGGCCCGGTCCTGCGCCGCACCCGTCACCGCAATCTTGAATTTACGCGGCAAATACGTGAATTCGGGATGAAACGTCGACCATTGGCGGATGAGTTCGCACCACGGACGCGGATCCTCGAGCTCGTCCGGGGAGACGCCGGCGAGGTGGTCGGAAGTGGTATTGCGGATGCAATTTCCGCTGGTCTGGATCGAGTGCATCTCGAGCTCGGCAAGTTCGGCCAGAATATCCGGGACTTCTTCGAGCTTGGGCCAGTTGAATTGAATGTTTTGACGCGTCGTGAAATGTCCGTAGCCGCGGTCGTAACGGCGTGCAATACCGCCCAAGGCACGCAGCTGCCGCGAGGACAGCAACCCGTAGGGGACCGCCACGCGCAGCATTGGAGCGTGGCGCTGGATGTACAAGCCGTTGCGCAGGCGTAGATGGCGAAATTCGTCCTCGGTGAGTTCGCCGGCCAGAAAACGCCGGGTCTGGTCGCGAAATTGTGCGACACGTTCGCTCACCAGCGTTTTGTCGACTACGTCATACCGGTACATGCTTCCACGATACGTCCGGTGCACCAAAGCGCGCCAATTACAGGAAAGCATGAGCTTATGACCGAAGCAGCATGCAACTGCGCGGCGGTTCGCCAGCCGGCCCCCTAAAACGCGTCTTTAGGCTCCTAAAACCGTGATTCGCTCGGCAGAGAGAATTTGCGGTTACGTGCAGCATCGCGGGGTCAATTGAGGGGTCCCGCATTGGCAACAAGTCTCACGGAAGTCATGGTCGCGCCGGACACATTTCATGTCTCGCCCGAACCGTTGCTCATGATCGCCGATTTGGACGGTGCGCTGGCGCTTTGCCTGCACGACGAGGGCCGCGGTGTCGGCGGCCTGCTGCATTTGCGCTTCATGGGCGGCACCGGGCGCCCCAGCGACGTCACGGACAACACCTTGAGTTCGGTACTGGTCGTGCTCGACCGCTTCAAGCGGGCCGTGCTCGGCAACACGGCTCGCGGGGACGAGATTCAGGCGCGCATCCTGGCGCATGCGCTGCCGCCGACCGACGCGGGCGAGCCCAGCGCCTCCCTGGTCGACTTGATTCAGGCTGACCTCACCGACGGCAAAATAGCCTGCGGCACGCAAACCACGCGCAGGACCGAGCCTTTGCGAGTTTGCTTCCAGCCGCTCGAGGGTCGCGTTTGGATCTGCGGACCGAATGACTTGCGCGCTGCCCCGCGCACGCGCCGCTCAGCGGGCTGACCGCCCACATACCCGTCCTGACGGGCTTCGTTATAAGATCTTGGAATGCGAATCGTCGTGGTGGCGGTGCTTGTTCTTGCGGCGTGTGCGAGCGAAAAGCTCGAGCAGGGGCCGCCCCCGGGCGTGGATTTCACCGGCCATTGGAAGCTCAACGAAGCGGACAGCGACGAACCGCAGCGCTTGATTCAAACGCCAATCGACTTTCCCGGTCAGGGCGGGCACGAGGGTGGTACGGGCAATGGGGGGCACCAGGGCGGCGGACGGGGCGGCCCCGGGATGGGTTATGGCATGCCGGGCGGTCCTGTCATGCCATCGTTGAGCGCCCTGGGCGAGGGCCTGCGTTGGCCGGGCAAACAACTGGAAATCAAGCAGGTGGGCGGTGTTGTGGCCTTTACGTCGGGCGGCAGCAGCGTGGTTTGTCAGCCGATGGAGGGAGGGCAGCCCCATCCCAGCGCGGCGGACCATGATGCCGCTTCGGGGCATGGCACCCATTCCCGGTCGCGCGACATGCCGCCCCCGCGCTGTGGTTGGGTTGAGAAGACTCTCATCGTGAAGAGCGGCGACCCTGAGGACGGTCCACCCTTCGAGCAGCACTTCAGCGTGTCCGAAAACGGCCGGCGTCTGGTGGAAGTCGTGGATTTCAAGGGCGGGACTTCCAGTGGATTCACAATGTCCCGCGTCTGGGATCGCATCGACTGAAATAAAAAAGCCGGGCAGTGCCCGGCTTTCAAGTCCCCATGCCTTTATTTTGTGGCGTTCTTCTTCGCGCTCCGGCGATGATTGGTCTGTTTACTTCCCTAAGGTCGTATTGCGTTCGAGCAACACTCTAGCTCCGAGCCGTCGCCGAAGCTAGCGCAATTGCAAAGAAGTGCAAAAATTAATGTAGTTTAAAAGCAACAAGAGGAGTTTGCCCGGGCGGCGGCCCGGCTCGAGGTCGGGCCGCAACTTCGCGTATCCTAGACGCAACAAGCGGGCAGCATCCAAGCGCCCTCAGCATCCGGAGACTTAAAAGTCGTGGCCAAGGCCTCAAGGACATCCTCTTCGCCGATAACGGTTCGCACTCGACGCGCCTACTTCGATTGCAAATTTGGACAGCTGCATGTGCGTACCGCCTTTCCCACCACCGGCGGTTTCGACGAGCAGGTGACATTGTTCTGCCTGCACGCCATCGATGCCACGAGCCGCACATTCGGCCGGCTCCTGCCGGAGCTCGCCGATGTGCGCTCGGTTTATGCGCCGGATCTGCCGGGTTTCGGCGAGTCGGACCCATCGCCCGCGAGCAGCACCGCAGATGCCGCGATAGCGGCTTCCGACCTGGCCAATGGATTGAGATTGCGCCAGATCGACTTGTTTGGAATCCAATACGGCGCCGAAACCGCCTTGGAACTCGCCGCCATGCGCCCGGAACTGGTGAGGCGCCTGGTATTGTCCGGCGTGCCAGCTTCGGAACGCCTGGCCCGAGTCAAACAGAGACATCGGCTGGTCGATGTCGCACGCTACGGCAGCGACCCGTTCGGCACCGCCTCGCAGAAGCTGGCGGAAGAGATTGGCGCGTTCCTGAGCGGCAACACGTAGGACAGGCTCCAAGCCCGGTGCGACTCAACAAATACATCAGCGAGACCGGTGTCTGTTCGAGGCGTGAGGCGGATAAATGGATTGATGCGGGCCGGGTCACCTGCAACGGCCAACGCGCTGCTTTGGGCACCCGGATTGCCGCGGGCGACGAGGTGCGCATCGATGGCGAATTGATCGGCGCCAAGAAAAAGCAGATCTACATTGCTCTCAACAAGCCGGCCGGCATCACCTGCACCACCGAAGCGCATGTCGAGGGCAACATCATCGACCTGGTCGCGCACGCAGAACGTATCTTTCCGATCGGGCGGCTGGACAAGGAATCCGAAGGTTTGATTCTCCTGACGAACGACGGCGACATCGTCAACGAAGTTCTTCGTTCGGAAAACAACCATGAGAAGGAATACATCGTGCGGGTGGACCGTCCCATCACCGATCTTTCATTGAAGATGCTCGCCGGCGGCGTGAAAATCATGGGCGAGTTGACCAAGCCCTGCAAAGTCAACCGTATCGATCAGGAATCGTTTCGCATGATTCTCACTCAAGGATTGAATCGGCAGATCCGCCGCATGTGTTCGGCACTCGGCTACAAGGCGCAGCGCCTGCAGCGCGTGCGGATCATGAATATTCACCTGGGAACCTTGAGTTCGGGGCAATGGCGCTATCTGAGCGATTCCGAACTCGCCGGCCTGTTGCCGCGCAAGCAGCCCCAGGAGCCTTTTAGAAAGGGCTCCTAAACCGCGCGCAGCGCCGTCGCGGCGAGACCCTCGGACCATTGCCGTCCGCAGGTGACGCGCCAATCCGGGTCTGCCGCTTTGGTCGCCAGCCAATGAAAGAAGTCATGGTGTTGGTTGGTCCAATAGGCGTAGCTGTAGAGCATGCCCCCGGTGCTCGATTCGACGGTAAAGCGCCTGCGAAATCCGAAGCTTGCCAGGCCACGCGTGCAATTGATCCGGGGTGAGTTTTCCGCCAGCGCATACTGGTTCGGGCCCACCTGCAGACGTAGGCGACCAGCATGACCAAATACGCAGATATTCGGTTGCGAGACGCGGATCAATGCAATTCCGTGCACCAGCAGCGGCGGGTTGTCGCACGCGGTCCAGGTGCCGCCGAGTGCATGCCATTGCAGCACCATGCTGCGGCGGCGGAAATCAAGCACCGAAATGGTGGCGGCGTTATCGGGGGCCATGCCTGCAGCATGCCGTATTCATGGCCCGTTGAAAATCTTCGCGCGTAAATCTCCGAAGCCTGCTCCTAAGGAGCCGCCGCGCGCCCGGGCGCGTCGGCGAATGCGGCTTGTACTGCGCTCGCGGTCAATAATTGCGGCAAGATGACAGGCTCGGTGTAACCAGGCTTCGAGTTGTACACCACATAGAGCGGAACTCCGGCGCGGCCGAATGCGGCCAGAGCCTTGGTGATGGCCGGATCGCGATTGGTCCAATCACCCTTCATGAGTGTGACGCGCTTGCTGCGGAAAATCTCCTGCACCGCAGAGTCGGAAAATGCGTTGCGCTCATTGACGAGACAGGTCAGACACCAGCTGGCGGTGAAATTCACCAACAGCGGCCGCCCGGCGGCGGTGAGCTTGGCCACTTCAGCGGCATCATACGGCTGCCACTCGCCCGCGGAATGTGCGCCGCCTGCCGACGCGCCGGGCGTCGCCGCGGCAACAACATCCGCAAAACGCACGGGCAAAATGACGGCCAGCAGTACCGCCAACGTCGCCGTCAGCAGCGCGGCGACGCGGGCCGTGTGGGAGCTTGACTTGGACTTTTGGTAGGCCCAAGCCGCCAGAGCAATGAGAATGGCGCCGGCCAGAGCAGCCCCCAAACCAAACGGCGATGTCTGCTGCGCCAGTACCCAGAGCAGCCACGCAGCCGAGGCATAGATCGGAAACGCGAACAGCTGTTTGAGCGTATCCATCCAAGCGCCTGGTTTGGGCAGGGCGCTGCGCATCCAGGGTGCAAACGACAACAGCAAGAACGGCAGCGCCAGCCCGAATCCCAAAGCCGCAAAGATACAAAGCGCGATGAACGGCGGCTGGGAGAGCGCGGCGCCGGCGGCCACGGCCATGTAGGGAGCGGTACAGGGCGTCGCCACCAGGGTTGTGAGCACGCCGGTGAAAAACGAGGCGCGGAAGCTCTCGCCCTGAGTGAGTCCGTCACCGATGCCGGCGAGGCCGCCGCCGAATTCGAACACCCCGGACAGGTTCAGGCCCACCGCCAGCAGCAAGTACACGAGCAGGGTGACGAACAGCGGCGATTGCAGTTGGAATCCCCAGCCCACCTGCTCGCCGCCGGCGCGAAAAGCCAGCAATGTTCCGGCGAGGCACAGCATCGAAACAATGACGCCGGCCGCGAATGCGAGACCTTTCGCACGCACCGCCGCGGGATGCTTCTTCGCCTGTTCCACGAGGCCAATGGCCTTGATCGACAGCACTGGAAACACGCAGGGCATCAGATTCAGAATCAATCCGCCGAGAACCGCAAACAGCAGAAGGATGGGCAGGGATCGGTCGGCCTGCTCGCCGGCCGCGGCTGCGGGAGCGGCGGCCGACAGGGCGGCGGCGATTTCCATGGGCACCACGACCGAGTCGTTGCCGCTGCGTTCGGTCGCCAACAGCACGCCGCGGACGATGCCGGCCTTGGGCGGCTGGTCGCCCAATTTCATGGCGAGTTCGAGGCTGCCCTTGCCGCGCGTCAGCGTTTGCGGGGCGGCGTATTCTATACCGCCCTCATCGTAGGGGAAGAACTCGAGAGACTTGATCTGCGCCAGGGTGGCGCCCCATTCCTTGCCGAGAGTGACGATGAGCCGGCCGCCCGCCATTCGTGCAGTCGTCGCGGCCAATTGCGCGCTTGGCAACTCACCCCGCGCCGCGGTGAACATCGCGGCGTCCGTGGGGTCCACGGCGCCGGGCTCGGCGGTCGCCGGCAACTTCAGCTGCAGATCGGCGTCCTCCGGTATGCAAACGTCGGAACATACCAGCCAGCCGGCTTTCGCCGACAGCGTGACGGGAGTGCCCGTGTTCAAGTCCTTGGGAGCGGTGATTTGGACCAGATGCACGGCATGCTTGGCATAGCCGTAGTTCACCAGGGGCGGAATCTCGAAGCGATGCGGCGCGGTCCAGACGATGTCTCCCGCGGTGAATCCGGGCGGTAGCTGCCACTTGAGCGTCGTCGCCTGGCCGGAGTCACCCGGGTTGCGCCAGTAGGTGTGCCAACCATCGCGGATGTTGAGTTCCAGAGCGACCCAGATCGACTGGCCGGGAGCGATTGCGCTCGTCTCGCTGACCAGGCGCGCTTTTACGTTCTGGGTGGCGACCACGCTTCCCGGAAGCGCAAACGCGCCCGGCGAGGCCAGCAACAGGCCGAACAGCCAATATTTGAGAGCCCGTTTGAGTGTGCGCATGCCCCTATGTTACCCCCTTGAGTCGGGTAGGACGCCTCCGGTTCCCCGGGGCTGTGGAGCATCTCACAGTATCGGTCGACCATACCGCTTCGTGGACGCTTGAGCTAATGTAGGTGCCCCTCAACGAAATAACCCATGCAAGAAAATTACGTAGATCGCATCCTCAAAGCCAAGGTTTACGACGTCGCCGTCGAAACATCGCTGGACTCCGCCCCGCGGTTGTCGCGCCGTCTGAACAACCGCATCTTCTTCAAACGTGAAGACCTTCAGCCGGTGTTTTCGTTCAAAATCCGCGGCGCGTACAACAAGATCGCGCAGCTGTCGCCCATCAGTGCGCAGCGCGGCGTCATATGCGCCTCGGCCGGAAACCATGCGCAGGGGGTGGCTCTGGGAGCACGCACGCGGGGAATTCCGGCAGTCATCGTCATGCCTCTGACCACGCCCGACATCAAGGTGCAGGCGGTCGCCGACCTCGGCGGCGAAATCGTACTGCACGGCGACGACTATGATCATGCGTACGAGCACGCGCTCGAACTTGGGCGCGCGCGCGGCTTGGTGTTCGTACATCCCTTCGACGACCCCGACGTGATCGCGGGTCAAGGCACGATCGCCATGGAGATCTTGCGCCAGCAGCATGGCGATGAAATCGACGCGATCTTCGTTCCAGTGGGCGGCGGCGGCCTGATTTCGGGGATCGCCGCCTACACGAAATCCTTGTATCCGCGCATCAAGATCATCGGCGTCGAGCCGGAAGATGCGGCCGGCATGCACGATTCGCTGCGCGCCGGAAAACGCGTCACGCTGGATCGGGTCGGCATGTTCGCCGACGGCGTCGCCGTGCGGCGCGTCGGCGAGGAGACGTTTCGTCTCGCGCGCCAGTACGTGGACGAGATCATCCTGGTGACCACGGATCAGATCTGCGCAGCCATCCAGGACATTTTCCAGGACACGCGCTCCATTGCGGAGCCCGCCGGAGCGCTGGCGGTGGCCGGCATCAAGAAATACGTGGCGCGGGAGAATTGCACCGCGCGCACACTGATCGCGATCAACGGCGGCGCCAACATGAATTTCGACAGGCTGCGGTATGTGGCCGAGCGGGCGGACCTGGGCGCGCAACGCGAGGCACTGTTCGCCGTGGAGATTCCCGAAGAACCCGGTTCATTCCTGAGGTTCTGCGAACTGCTGGGCCGGCGCAGCGTTACGGAGTTCAACTACCGCTACGCCGACCTTCGGGCGGCGCAGATATTCGTCGGTCTCGCGCTCACTCAGGGCAAGCCCGAGCGCGACGAGGTGCTGCGCGCGATCGCGGCCGCGGGCTTTGCGGTGCGCGACATGACCGACAATGAAGTGGCCAAGCTGCACGTGCGCTACATGGTGGGCGGTCAGGCGCGCGACCTCACCGACGAACGTCTGTACCGGTTCGAGTTTCCCGAGCGCCCCGGAGCACTGCTGAAGTTCTTGCAGGCCATCGGAACGGGCTGGAACATCAGCCTGTTCCACTATCGCAATCACGGCTCGGACTATGGCCGCGTCCTTGCGGGCATCCAGGTCCCCCAGGAAACCCGCACCGATTTCCTGCTGCATCTGAACGAATTGCACTACGCCTACACCGAAGAGACCGACAACCAAGCCTACAAGATTTTTCTCGGCAACTAGCGCGCCGTGCTCGCGGTCTGCGGAGGTTCCGGCCGCACTCCCTTGAGCCAAATCTGCGCGCGGCGTACGAAGGGATCGTCGGGGCCGCGGGCTCTCACCAACACCGGCAGGGCGCCGTCGAGTTCCGACGCAGCTTCGTGCGGCTTGCCGAGATGCGCCAGAGCGTAGGCATGGATGGCGTGGGCCTGGGCCGTGTACGGACTCGATGGCGCAGCGGTCGCATTCCAAATATTGAGCGATTCGTTGCCCTTTGCGAGCGCCTCCTCCGCTTTGCCCCGATCGACCAGAAGCCGTGCGAAATGCATGAGCAGTGCTGCGCGCCATTGATGATTGGCCGGCAGGGTCTTGTCATAGATGGCCAGCGCTTGGCGGAATTCGCTTTCAGCCCCGGCCAGATTTCCCTGATCGTGCAACAGCATCGCCAGGCTCACCCGGGCATAGCCAACCTGGTAGTGATCCGGGCCGTGCAGCGACAGCCTGGTTGCCACCACATCGCGCAGTAACGGCTCCGCCTCGGCCAACCGTCCTTCGCGCTGCAGGAGCAGGCCGTAATTACCCTTGGCGGCCGCGGTTTCTGGATGCCGCTCGCCGTAGGCCCGCTCGTTGCGCCGGATCGCGTCGAGATACAGCGTTTCAGCGAGTTTAAGGTCGCCCATGTTCTGCGCGACGATGGCGAGGTCATTGAGGCGCTCGGCCACGCGCGGGTGATCGTCGCCGAGCACGCGCCGGTCAATCTCCAGCGACCGTTCGTAAGTTTGCTTGGCGAGCGCCCATTGCTGTTCGCGAGCGTAGACCTTCGCCAGATCATCGAGCACCGCGGAAATTTCGCTCTGCGGCGCAAGCGCCGTCTCCATGATGCCAAGACTTTGTTTGTAGAGACGCTTGGCTTCGGCAAATTGGCCCTGCGCATGTCTCAACATGCCGAGTGTCCAGAGGGCACGGCCTGATTCGAGGCTGCTGGCGCCGTATTTGCTTTGCGCGAGATGCAGCGCGTCCTGCAACGGCGCTTCTGCGCCGGGCAGGTCGCCCGCACCGATCCGCGCATTGCCAAGTTCCAACAACGTACCGATACGCGAACTATCGAAGGATTGCGGCTGGAGTTGCAGCGCCTCGTTCAAGATCGGCAATGCGTCCTGGTACTGCCCGAGACTGTCATAGACGGCTCCGACCGTGGACAGCAATGCCGCCTTGGTCGCCGGCTGGTTCTGCAGACCCGCACGCAAGCGCTTCGCGCCGGAATCCAGCAATTCACGAGCGGTGACCTGGTTGCCGCGGTTTTCTTCCGGATTCGACAGCTTGAACAAATTCACCAGGAAGGTCGATACCTCCTCTGCGCGGGCACGCTCATGGTCGGCAAGTTCACGCTGTTCTGCGACGCGGTCGCGCTCTGCCGCGATGCGTTGGGATTGAACGTAGGTCGTGGTCGCGAAGGCCAGGATCAAGAATACCGTGCCGACCCCCGCCGTCACCGGCAACCAATGACGCCGGACGAATTTTGCGCTGCGATAGGATAGGGTGTCGCGGCGGGCGATGACCGGTTTGCCGTCGAGATAACGCTGAATGTCGCCGGCCATTTGTTGCGAAGACGAATAACGGCGCTCGGGTTCTTTGCGCATCGCCATGATGACGATATTGTCCAGATCGCCACGCAGCGTCCGACGCAGGCGATTGGGGCTGGTGCTGCGTGCGTCCGTTATGACGCGAGTTTCCGCCGCGGCATCAGGGCCCACCGCCTGGCTGGGCAGGGGCGGGTCCTTCTCGCAAATCGCCCGCTCGATATCGGTGAGACGCATGGAGGGTATGACGAAAGGTCCGGTGCCCGTCAGCAACTTGTAGAGGAGCACGCCCAGCACGTAGACGTCGCTGGACGTGGTGATTGCCTGTCCGCGCACCTGCTCCGGACTCGCGTGGTCCGGGGTCATCAACCTGAAATCGGCTTGCGTGACAGCGAGCGTGTGATGTCCCGCCTGGCGCTCGTCCAGCAGTTTGGCGATGCCGAAATCCAGCAGTTTGGGCACGCCATCGGCGGTGACCAAGATATTCGAAGGCTTCAGGTCACGATGCACGATGAGGTTCTGATGCGCGTAATGCACGGCGGCACAAACCGTCTGGAACAGTTTGAGCCGGGCCTCGATATCCAGGCGGTTCGAGTCGCAGAACGCGTCGATGGGTAGGCCGTCGACATATTCCATGACGATGTACGCGGTCCCGTCCGGCAAAGAGCCGCCGTCCATGAGATGTGCGATGTTCGGGTGATCGAGCTGCGCCAGGATTTGGCGCTCGATCTTGATCCGGGAATGGACTCCGCGGGTGAGCGAGCCACCGAAGACCACCTTTATGGCCACCTGCTGATCGAATTCCGCATCCGCCCGCTCGGCGAGGTACACCTCGCCCATGCCGCCGACACCCAGGGTGCGCAGCACGCGATACGGCCCGATTCGGTCGCCTTCCATGCTTCAAAGCATGCGCCCCGGCGCGGGTGGTCCGCAAACACCGGCGGAGCTTGCGGCGAAGTGGTGCTTGCGTGTATGAAAGTACGGCAGGCATGCAAAGCAGGAGTGGTTTACATGACAAATGGAAATGAACCGCAGAAACCGTCCCCGAAGCCGGGATCCGGAAGCGGCACAGGCACGGGTACGGGTACGGGAACGGGTACCGGCACGGGAACCGGTACGGGAACGGGCACCGGGCACACAGGAACGGTAACCCCCGACGGCGGCAGCGACCAACCGCCGCAGACCAGGCTTCGAATGGCGGTGGCGGCCGGGACCGGCGGTCTCATCGGCGGTTTGGTCGGTGCATTGATCGGCTGCTGTTTGCATCGCTGATTGGATCAGGTGACGGCGTACCAGGTGCTGCGTGAGCCGCGGCACGAGACCTTGCGGGTACGCGGACTCGACATGCATGTGACGCGTTGGGGGCCGCCGCCTTCGGAATCGGTGTCGCCGATCGTTCTCCTGCATGGCTGGCTCGATTGCGGCGAGACTTTTCAATTCATGGTCGATGCCTTGCAGCAGCAATGGCCCTTGGCAGCGCTCGACTGGCGCGGCTTTGGACGCAGCGAGTGGCCGCAGCAAGGGTATTGGTTTCCCGATTATCTCGGCGACCTCGATGCCGTGCTGGATCAGATTTCGCCCGTGTCGCCCGCGCGCCTCGTGGGTCACAGCATGGGCGGCAACATCGCCTGCTCCTACGCCGGCATCCGGCCGGAGCGGGTCCGCTGCGTCGTCAATTTGGAAGGATTCGGACTGCCGAGGACCGTTCCGGCGCAGGCACCGGCGCGAATCCGCAAATGGCTGGACCAGTTGAAAATCCAACCCGAGCGCAAGGGTTACGCCTCGTTCGAGGAACTCGCCGGGATCATCCGCTTTCGCTATCCGCGATTCACGGCGGAACAAGCCGCCTTTGTGGCCGGGGCTTGGGGAAAACTCGATGCGGGCGGCCGGGTGCGGCTGGCGGGCGACCCGCGCCATCATTGGGTGAACCCGGTCTTGTACAAGCGCGAGGATACCGAGGCATATTGGCGCGAGCTGCGGGCGCCGCTCTTGATGTTGGTGGGGGAACATTCGGAGCTCCTTGCCAAGCTCGGGGCCGACGGCACCGAGGAGGCGTTTCGCGCCGTGTTTCCTCACATTGAGATTGCCCGTGTCGCGGGCGCCGGCCACATGCTGCACATCGAAAAGCCGGAACTGGTGGCGCCCTTGGTCGAGAGCTTCCTGGGCCGGCACTAGATGCGGCGCCGATGTCGCAGTCGCCATTTTCCACGCATCGCCGCGCTGCTCGCCGCAGGACTATGCTTCGACTGCATGTGTCCCCGACCCGCCACCGCCGACGCCGCGGAAAACATCGGCACCGTTGCCGAAGTCTACGACGGCACGCTGACCTCCGACATTCAGGTCAACACCTTTCGCCACATCGAGCGGCTGTTTCCCGTGCGGGTCGTCAAGCACGGCCCCCAGGTGCTCGTCCTTCCGCGCGCGGCGAAGCCGCTAACCCGGATCGTGTTCACCTCCGGCGGCAAGTCGTACGATCTCATCGACTACATGGCGTTGAATCGCGTTACCGCGTTGCTGGTTCTCAAGGACGGCAAGATTGCCTACGAAGACTATGAAATGGGCAATACGGAGCGGACCCGCTGGATGTCCATGTCCATGGTCAAGACCATCACTTCATCGCTGGTCGGGGCCGCGATCCAGGAGGGATTTATCCACAGCATCGATGACCCCGTCACCCGGTACGTCGCCAAACTGAAGGGCAGCGCCTTCGACGGAGTGAGCGTTCGGTATTTGCTGCAAATGGCCTCCGGCGTGCAGTGGGACGAAACCTATACCGATCCGGCCTCGGACCGGCGCCGCATGCTGGAAGCGCAAATCGCCCAACGTCCCGGCGCCATCCTCGATTTGATGGCCAAGCTGCCGCGTGCGGGTCCGCCGGGAACGATCTGGAACTACAGCACCGGCGAGACGTTCGTTGCCGGCGCGGTGGTGCGTGCCGCGGTTGACCGCCCTCTGGCGCAGTACTTGTCGGAGCGTATTTGGACCAAGGCGGGCATGGAATCCGATGCGACGTGGTGGCTGGAGTCACCCGATGGCCTCGAAATCGGCGGCAGCGGGCTCAGCGCAACGCTGCGCGACTATGGCCGATTCGGATTGTTTCTCATGAACGGCGGAGTCGCGAAGGGCGAGAGGATTCTGCCGGACGGCTGGGTGCGGGAAGCCGGCAGCCGCAAGGTGATCGGCGGAAAAGCCGTGGAGTACGGCTACATGACCTGGCCGTTCGCCGCGAGTCCGGGTGCCGTGAACGACGGTGCCTTTCAGGCGTTGGGCATCTACGGCCAGCATATCTACGTGAACCCGCGGGAGCATGTCGTCATCGTCGTCTGGGGTGCGCTGCCCAAGCCAACCGGCAAGGAAGTCATCGCGGACGAGGACTTTTTCGCCGCGGCGACGACGGCGTTGCGCTGACGGAGGTGGATTTTCGCGCCCACTCCACGCACGCTTCCGCGTCTTCAAGCGTGTCCGCCGGCACCTCATAGTACGTCATGCTCAAATCAGGCTTGTCGGCGAAGGGCCGCAGCCGATCCATGTTGCGCGCCTCGTAGTCGCGGCGATTCGAGTCATCCACTTTGAAATACAGCGTGTCGCGGACAATGAGCCCGAAGATCCGCTCCCCATGAAACAAGCCGACGCCGCCGAACATGCGCCGCGGCACCACGTGTCCGAGCCCTGCGAGCTGCTCGAGCACGTACTGCAGATATTCATCAGTGACAGCCACGGTGAAAGTATCTTACGATCGCCCGCATGAATTGGAAGCCGCACCTGCCGGAAATATTTCTCGGCATTTCTCTTGCGTTGATTGCGGCCGAGGCCGCGGCGGGCGGCACCGCGATGATCAAGGCTCGCTATCGGCTCAACGACACCATGGCGTCGCTCGGCATGCAGGCTGGCAACATCGCGATGAATCTCATGATGGCCGGATTCGTTCTGGCCGGGCTGTCGGCGGTGTACCAGGTGCGTCTATTCAGCATATCCCCCGGCTCGCCCTGGGCGTGGCTGGCGATATTCTTTCTCGACGACTTCATTTACTACTGGTTTCATCGCATCAGTCATGAGTGCCGATTTTGGTGGGCGGCACATGTAAATCACCACTCCTCGCAGGAATACAATCTGTCGACTGCGGTTCGCCAATCGTGGACCAGCGTGATCGTAGGCACCTGGACGCCGTGGATTCCCCTGGCCTTTCTGGGTTTTCCGCCCACGATGATCCTGGCGCAGCAGGGATTCAATCTGTTCTATCAATTCTGGATCCATACCGAGGCAGTTCACCGCATGCCGGCGTGGTTCGAATATCTGTTCAACACGCCCTCGCACCATCGCGTTCACCACGCGTCCAACCCCCGCTACCTGGACCGCAACTATGCCGGAGTGTTGATGCTGTGGGATCGTCTGTTCGGCACTTTCGTCGCCGAGCGGGACGAGGAGCCGCCGCACTATGGAATCGTCAAGAACATAACGACCTTCAATCCGATTCGAATCGCCTTCCACGAGTGGGCGGCGATCGTTCGCGACGTGGCGGCCGCGCATTCGATTCGCGAAGCGGCAGGCGCGCTCTTCGGCCCTCCCGGGTGGCGCGCCGACGGCCAAGGACTTACCTCGAAAAACATCCGCGCGGGCTGGGAGGCTCATCATGGAGGTTGAGTGCAAATTGACGGGACTGTCCGGCAACGAAATCTACTGCATGCGGCTCAAGGGGCTGACCCCGAGCGGAGTCGTGGTCGGCAACAGCGTTCAGTCGATGGGATTTCTCGGTGGTGTCCGATCCGCGTTCCGCGGCGTTGTCGGCGGCGAAATTCCCGACGTCACCAACATGATTCATGAGGGGCGTGAGGCAGCCTTCGTGCGTATGAGGGCCGAGGCGGATCGCGAACAGGTTCACGGCGTCGTCGGCGTGAGTTCGGAATTGCGGGGTCTCAGCGGCAACTCCGAGTTCCTATTTGTCGGTTCCGGAGTGACCG
Source organism: uncultured Gammaproteobacteria bacterium (assembly GCA_963811115.1). GTDB lineage: Bacteria > Pseudomonadota > Gammaproteobacteria > Steroidobacterales > Steroidobacteraceae > Bog-1198. Next base: position 775,425 of record CAWEQB010000006.1, on the reverse strand, counting down.
GCGCGCCGGGGACGAAACTTTTCACCAGCGCCGGCGATGCCCAAGAGCTGTACTGCCACATGGATGCCGGCTACGAGCCCAGGGAATTCGTGTTCGGCAACATTGCCTATTCGGTGGGTGCGGTCGGAGGAATCGCCGGAACGCTGAAGACTCTGGTGCGGGGCGAGATCCGGGAATTCAGCGATGTATTCAACGAAACGCGGCACCACGCCCTTGATCGGGTGGTGTCGCATGCCAAAGCGGTCGGTGCCAACGCGGTCGTCGGGGTGCGCACCAATGTCCTGCATTTCGCTGGGTTCCATGAAATGTACATGGCGGGAACTGCGGCGTTCCACCCGTTGTTGCCGGCGCAATACCAGTCCTCGCCGGTCACCAGCGATTTGACCGGCGAGGAACTGTGGGGCATGACCCAATTGGGATACATACCCATCAAGCTGCTGATCTCCACCTCGGTTTACTCTCTTGGCGCGATCGGCGGGATCAAGGCGGCTTTTCGCAGTTTTGTGAAGGGCGAGATCGCTGATCTCACGACGCTCATCTACGACGCGCGCGAACACGTGTTTGAGCGTCTGAAGCGCGAAGCCGCCGCTGCCGGCGCGGAGGAGGTCGTCGGGATAAAGACCTACATCATAGAACTGGGATCGAGTCTGGTCGAGATTTTTGCAGTGGGCACCGCGGTCCGCAAGCTGCCCGGGATCGGGGTCAAGACTGCATCGCTGCCGGCGCAGGCCATCATTCGCGACAAGGACACTTGGCTGAGCGGTTCCGGCGGATTTGATCTGACGGCGATCCGCGCCGGCGGATGAGGCGAATTCTCCGGAGCCCCGAAGCTGATCATTCCTCCGATTCGCCGGCGACGCGCTCCGCCATCCACACGCCGAACACCGTCAGTGCGCCGCCGGCGATGATCCGGCCGGTCAAGGATTCACCCAGAAAGCCCACTCCCGCGAGCACGCTCACGACGGGGATCAAGTAGAGCACCATTCCCATCCGCTCGGCAGGAACGCGGGCGCCGGCGTAGTTCCACAGCAGAAAGCCGATCAGACTGCTGGCCAGACCCATGCCGGCCAAGAGCCCCGTGGTGGTCGGATCCGGCATGGCGACCGCGGGCATCAGCGGGAGCGATATCGCCAACAACGCCACGGTCCCCACCACCACGATCGCGCCGGTAACGGCGAAGGCTCCGTAGCGCCGGTTTAGACCCGCCGCCAGCACCGTGTAGCAGGACCAGGACGCGGCGCCCGCCAATACCTGCACGGAACTGAACCACCCCGAACCCTGGGGAGGCCATGGCCCCTGCGAGGTGAGCGCGACGCCGGTGAGCGCCAGAGCGCTGCCGGCCCAGATCCGCCGATGAATGTGCTGTCGATTCAAGATCAGGGTCAGCACGACGATAAAGGCCGGTTCGGTCGCAATCAGCAAGCCCAGCTGACCGGCGGGTAAAGTTTGCGCCGCCCACGCCACGGGAAGGTTGTAGCCCGGAACCGCGAGCACGGCGCACCCGAGCAGCAGTACGCGATCGGCTGCCGGCCAATGCCACGGCCGGGCACGCAGGAACAACGGCACCGCGGCCGCGCCGGACGCGGCAAAGCGAATGACATTGAAAAGGAAGGGATCGACCCTAAGTACGAAGAATCGGGTTCCCACCGGCACCAAGGCCCAGATGATGACCGCTGCGAATGCGGCCCACAGCCCCTGCTGCGGGCGACTAAAGCTCACGCACTGCCATTGTCTCCGCTTGCTTAAATTGGATCAGCCTAGTTAGGCTTGGTGGAGCCCGTCAATGAGGTAATCCATGGATAAGCCGCCGCTACCCCCATTTACATTGGATACCGCGGCGCAAAAGGCGCGCATGGCGGAAGACGCGTGGAATTCGCGTGATCCGGCCCGCGTGGCGCTGGCATACACCACCGACAGCCGCTGGCGCAACCGCGCAGAATTCCTGCAGGGGCGCGAGGCCATTCAGGCGTTTCTGACGCGCAAATGGACGCGCGAGCTCGACTACCGGCTGATCAAGGAAGTCTGGGCCTTTCGCGACAACCGCATCGCCGTGCGATTTGCCTATGAGTGGCACGACGACAGCGGCCATTGGTATCGCAGCTACGGCAACGAGAATTGGGAGTTCGACGAGCACGGTCTGATGCGGGTGCGCATCGCCAGCATCAACGATTTGCCGATGGCTGAATCCGAGCGCAAGTACCACTGGCCGCTCGGCCGACGTCCCGATGGCCACCCCACTTTGAGCGAACTCGGGCTGTGAGCGGACGCTCACTTTGGCCTGTGCCGGTATTCGGCCGCTTGCAGTAAAATGAACCATGGAACATCACGATCATAGCGGGCCCGAGCACGGGCCGGATCAAGCCGGCGAACACGCTCATGAGAGTCACGCCGACCACGACCGCGACGATGACCATGGCCATGACCACGACCATGGGCACGGACATGGTCACAGCATGACCACCCAATCCATCAATACCCGGATGGCGATCGCGGTGGCGCTGAATCTGGTGTTTGTGGTCATCGAAGGCGGCTTTGGATTCCTGTCGAACTCGGTGGCATTGATCGCCGATGCGGGTCATAACTTGAGCGATGTGCTGGGATTGGTGTGTGCCTGGGCTGCAATGTTTCTGGGGCGCCGTCCTCCCGGTGCGCGGTTTACCTACGGGCTCGGACGCTCATCAGTACTGGCGGCGCTCGCGAATGCGGTGTTGCTGTTGTTGGCGTGCGGCGCCATCGCCTGGGAAGCCGTGGGACGGCTCGCATCGCCTCCGACGGTGGCGGGCGCGACCGTGATGGGCGTTGCGGCCAGCGGCATCCTGATCAATGGGACGGCCGCTTGGCTCCTGCATGCCGGAAGCCATGGCGACCTGAACAGGCGCAGCGCCTTCATCCACATGCTGGGCGATGCCGCGGTATCCGCGGGGGTGCTGTTGTCGGGCGCCATTATTTTGTTCACCGGCTGGAGCCGATTGGACCCCATTGTCAGCTTGCTGATCGTCGCCGCAATCCTGGCGAGTACCTGGGGATTGTTGCGGGATTCTTTGCACTTATCGCTCGACGGCGTGCCCGCGAGCGTCAATTCCTCGGCGGTGATGTCGTTCCTGGCCCATCAGCGCGGAGTGACGGATGTTCATGACCTGCACATCTGGGCACTCAGCACCACCAACGTCGCCCTGACTGCGCATCTGGTTGTGCCGGATCGCGGCGAGGAAGACGCGCTGCTGCACTCGCTCACCCCCAGCCTCAAGCGGCGCTTCCATATCCATCATGCGACGCTGCAAATCGAGCGCGACCGCTGCGACCACGGATGTGAAGCAGACGCCTGACCGGCCTTGACCCGGGTTGCCGCGTCTCATTGATCGAGCGCGCTCACTCCGTCCGCAGTCGCAGGGTCTTTGAAATCGTTGCCGAAATGCGTGCGGACATAGTTGATGACCGCCGCGATCTGCGCGTCGCTCAGAACCACCGGCGCGAAAAAGAACCCCACCGCGTGTTTGGCCGAGAACGCCGGCATGTTGCGCCGGCCTTTGATGATGGTCAGCGCCATGTACTGCCACGAGACCAAGGCCGGATTGCCGGCGAGGGCGGGATAGTGTCCTGCTCCCTCGGCGCCCTGTCCCTGCGGCATGTGGCAGCCCTGGCAGATACGGCTGTAAATCTGTTGACCGTCGGCGGTAGTGAGATCTTCCGCATCGAACGTCCCGGCACGGTCCGCCCGGGCGGCAGATGCGCCGCCGGCGCAGATCAGCAGCAGCAGCGCGGCGGTGGCGCCCCGATTCCCGGTGATCGTCATGGCGTGCCTCTTGCTCCTGTGACCGGCGCCGCAGCGAGCGCCCGGCGGTGAAGTCGGTCGATTGCATCGAGTGCCGACGTGACGGCTCCCTCCTGCCAGGCCGGAAGATACGAGGCGTGTTCGCCCGCGAGCACGATGCGCCCATCGAACTGGCACAGGTTTTCATAGTGCTGTGCGCGGGTTGATTCGCTCCAGAGGCCGAAACAACCCAGTGCGAACGGAGCGCGATGCCAGGCGACCGCCATGCCGTTGTCGAATTCCCGGGCGTATTGCGGGTGGATCTGGGTGCCGTTTTCCACGGCTTTGCTCACGCGTTCCTCCGGCGGCATCGCGGTGAACTGTGCACCGTCGAGTCCCCAAATATAGCCGCCGAGCAGCACTCCCTTGCCGCCGCCGAAGAGGCCGGTGCTGGGATAGCCTATCGTCGAGATCGGCAAATCGGTGTAGGTGATGCCGCCATAAATCTGTTCGTCCTGTTCCCAAAAACGACGCTTGAACTGCAGGCCTACTTTGACCGAAGCAGCGTACGGCACCGCCGAGATCGCCTCGCTCATCGACTGGCCGACGTTCATGGTTATCTGGCTCAGGATCGACAGCGGTATCGTACAGACGCACCAGTCGGCCTGAACGGTTTGACGGCCGTGCGCGGCGGTGTCCTCGAAGGTGGCACTCACTCCACGCGAGTCCTGGTGAATCTCGATGACCTTGGCGTTGTAACGAATCAACGGCCCGAGTTCGCGCGCAAAGGCCTCGCCAATCTTGCCCATGCCGCCGACCGGCTGAAAGAGCGCGGTCTGCATGTCGTACAGCTCGCCCATCGGCAGAGCGCTCCACAATCCCGATTGCAAAAGATCGCTCAAGGCCACCGGCTCAGACAGCGTCGGCCGCCCCCAAGTCCGCCGCCCGGGTCTCGCGCATAGCCGCGCCGGTCGTTGCTGGCGTCTCCCCGCACGTACTTCAAATTTTTGTCGAGTGCACCCCAGAAACGCAGCGAGGCGAGCAACTTCTCCTGGTCCTCGGCGGTGACGTCCGCGTCCAACTGGTGGCCTTGGATCGATTTGGCCAACAGTTCCGCGATATGACCGTGGTAATCGGCCTTGACGGTGCGCAGGCGCTGCGGCTTGCCGCCGAAGGCGCGGCTGCTGTGCACGTAGGCGTTGTAGTTGACCTGCAGGAAAGGCTCGAGCGCCACGCCGAGCCGCTGGCAGTAGCTCAACATGCCCCGATGGTGATAGGGCAGGCGCCACGGACCGGGATTGATGTAGAGACCGGGATCAAAGCGGCATTCCTGGGTAAAGCCGCCCAATTCGGTGTAGCGGTCCCCGCCCCGCAGTGTCCAATTGCGCCCGCCGGCGCGCGCGTTGTACTCCAGCACCTGCACCCGGTAACCGGCTTGACGCAATTCATAAGCGGCCACCAATCCGGCGAGGCCGGCACCGAGCACCAATACCGAAGCGCCCTTGGGCGCGGCGCTCAACTGCACCGGACCTTTGAAGTTCGATTCGGCAGCGAAACCCAGACTCTGCATCGCCTGATACATCGCGGCGCTTCCCGCGCCCAGCCCGATCATGCCAAGCAGCCGCCGCCGCGACATCGGACTTCCCATCGCTGCCTCTCCCATACTGCTACCCTTTCCGCCGCACCGTGCGCGCACCGGTCACGGTATCAACACCGCTCGGCACGGAGGAGCATAATGGTCGCGCGCCAATTTCGATAGGGAGAATGACTGCATGTCCAATGAAAGTGCGATCCGTCGCGAAGTCGGAGCCATTGCTCTGATGTTCACCGGCCTGGGTTCCATCATCGGGTCGGGTTGGTTGTTCGGCGCGTGGCGGGCGGCGCAGCTCGCGGGACCCGGAGCGATCTATTCCTGGATCATCGGCGCGGTGATCATCCTGTTCGTCGCCTTTACCTATGCCGAGCTCGGGGCGATGTTTCCGGAGTCCGGCGGCGCGGTGCGCTACGGCCATTATTCGCATGGTTCGCTGGTGGGATTCGTTGCCGGATGGGCCGCGTGGATCGCCATCGTCTCGGTAATACCCGTGGAAGCGGAGGCATCCGTGCAGTACATGAGCTCCTGGCCGTGGGCCTGGGCGCAGCAGTTGTATGTGCATGCCGCCAATGGTCAGGGCGAGTTGACCAAGGCCGGGCTGTCGATTTCCGCGGTGCTGGTGGTGCTCTATTTTCTGGTCAATTTCTGGAGCGTCAAGGTCTTCGCCGACACCAACAGCGCGATCACCTTCTTCAAGCTCGTCGTGCCGGCGGCCACCGCGGTTGCGATGATGTGCACCGGCTTCCATTGGGAGAATTTCCACGTCGGTATTCATGGCGGCCCGCATGTGAGCAACGTCGCCGCCATCCTCACCGCGGTCGCCACCAGCGGCATCGTCTTCAGTTTCAACGGATTCCAGAATCCGGTCAATCTCGCCGGCGAGGCGCGCAATCCCGGACGCAGCGTACCCTTCGCCATTTTTGGTTCGATCGCCCTGAGCACCGTGGTCTATCTGCTACTGCAGATCGCTTTTCTCGGCGCCGTGGCCCCGGAACATCTCAGCGAGGGTTGGGCCGGACTGGAATACAGTTCGCCGTTCGCGCAACTAGCGCTCGCACTCAATCTCAACTGGCTCGCCATCCTGCTTTACGCAGATGCCTTTGTCAGCCCCAGCGGCACCGGCACCACCTACACGGCGAGCACGGCGCGCCTGATTTACGCCATGGAGCGCAGCGGCACCGTGCCGGCGATCCTGGGCCGGGTGCATCCGCGCTATGGAATACCGCGGCCCGCCATGTGGTTCAACCTGCTCGTGTCCTTCATCTTCCTGCTCTTTTTTCGCGGCTGGAGCAAATTGGCGGCGGTGATCTCAGTGGCCACCATCATCACCTACCTGGTGGTGCCGATCAGCGTCATGGTGCTCCGGCGCACGGCGCCCAACCTGCATCGGCCGCTACGCGTGCCGGGTCTGCCGGTGCTGGCGCCGCTGGCCTTCGTGCTCGCCACGCTGATGCTGTTCTGGGCCCGCTGGCCGCACACCGGTGAGATCATGTTGCTGTTGATCCTGCCGATGCCCGTCTATCTGTACTACCAACGCAGAGGGGGCTGGGCCGCGTTCGTTCGGCCGCTGCGCGCGTCCTGGTGGTTGCTTGCCTATCTGCTGGCGCTGACCGCGTTGTCCTGGGCCGGCAGCAAGGAGTTTGAAGGACACGACTACCTCAGTTACGGTTGGGATGAACTCTGCGTTGCAGTGGCCGCACTATTTTTCTACGCCTGGGGAGTACGCAGCGGCTGGCGCACGCCCGGGATCGAAGCACTGGAGCGCGACTCGACAAAAACTTGAAGGGGCCGCGCCCTCAACCGGCGCGGCGGAAGGTCAGATTCAAGCGAATCCGGCCCAGTACATGATGCCCGTCTTTGAGCGCCAGCACGCCGTGGTGATACAGACGCGCGGGACCGCCCCAGACCACGACGTCGCCGTGCTGCAACGGTACCCGCCGTTGCCGGTCCTTGCGTGAGATGCCGCCGAATAGAAATACCGCCGGCAAGCCCAGTGAAACCGACACGATGGGAGCGCCGAAATCACGCTCGTCCTTGTCCTGATGCAGGGTGAGCCGGGCGCCGGGCTCGTAACGATTGAGCAGGCAGGCTTCGGGCTTGAATCCCGAGAACCCGCCGGCTTCGGCGGCGGCCTGCGCCAACTGCAGAAATGCCGGCGGCATCGGCGGCCAAGGCCGGCCGGTTTGCGGATCGTCGGCCGTGTACCGGTAGCCGTGGGCATCGCTCATCCAGCCGAGATTGCCGCAATTGGTCATGGCCACCGACATGCGAAAGCCGCCCGGGGTCGTGAGGTGGCGAAATGGCGCGGCGTGCTCGACGTCTTTGACGGCAGCCAATAACTCGCGGACCTGGTCATACGCGAATCCGTGCAGCAGCCATGCACCCGGTGCAAGACGCTCGCGTCGAGTATCGGCCGGTACTTCGAACAGGTCACGCGTGTGCAACTTGTCCCTCCCGGTCGATTCAACCGTTCAACGCCAAGGTGCTCAGCGGCCAGGTCACGGGAGTCGGTTCGACACCGAGCGGCGAATCGTGGTTCGGATCGAAGGCGCTCAGCTGACGCTTCAACCAGGCCACGAACCGTTGGTCGCTGGCGATGCGGGCACTCTCGCCGCTGCGGGCGTAGTCCTGAATGGCCTCCTCGGAAATCACGATGCGGATCATCCGCGAGCGTTTGCTCGCTCGGAACATGTCCGTGCTCAAACGCCAGGTGGCAAGGATCATCATATCCTGTCCGCCGCGCGGCATGAGGATTCGCGAATCGTCGGGCAGCTGCACCTCGACGAGCTGGCGAAAATGAGCGCCGTAGTTCTTCACGCACGGCATTGTACGATACCGCGGGCGGCGATCGGGCCGGCGGTGACTTATCGCGACGGCTATTTTGGCGCCGAGCGTGGACGCGCCCGGCGCGTGGGTTCCGCGGCGTAGGGATCGTCGGGCCAGTAGTGCTTGGGATACCGGCCTTTCAAATCTTTCTTTACGTCGTGGTACCCCCGATTCCAGAAACTCACCAAGTCGCGCGTGATTTGCACCGGGCGCCGCGCCGGCGACAGCAATTTCAGCAGCAGAGGGAGCCGGCCGGCCGCGACGCTCGGAGTCTGGCGGAGCCCGAACATTTCCTGAAGTCGTACCGACAACGTCGGAATCTCGCCGTCCAAGTAGTCGATGGGAATATGCGAACCGCTCGGCACCGTAAAGTGCGTCGGCGCCTCCCGATCCAGAATTTCGCCCTGCGCGTAGGTCAACCGGCCACGTAGTGCATGACCGAGATCCATTCGCGAAAAGTGATCGCGGCGCGTGAATCCGGAAATCCAGGGGGGCGCCCATTCCTCGAGAGACGCCGCGAGCGCCGCATCGCTCAGATCCGGCCAGGGCGCAGGCGTCGGTACGGCGAACTGGCGCATCAACATGACTCGCGCCTGCCACTGACGCAACTCTGGCGTCCAGGGCAGGACCTGCAGCCCCAGCTGCCGAAGACCCGTGAGCGCCGCGTGCTGCAAAGCCTCCGGATCGGGATTGCGCATCTCGGCCGATTCCAGCACCAGGGCGCCGAGACGCCGTTCGCGCCGCGCGCGAATGACCTGCTCGCGATCATCCCAGAAGATCTCCGCATGCTCGAGCATCTGCGCCGAGAAATGCTCCTCGAGATCGGCGAGCCGCAGCGGCGCCGCAAGGAAAATGCGTGCCTCTCGTTCCGCTCCGTCCAATTCCGCTGCAACGAGGAATTCGGATTTGGACAGTGCCTGCGGTTCGGCGAAGCGGGCGCCCCGGCCATTCGCCAGCAAGTACCGGCCGCCGTCGCCGCGCGCACGGCCGATGCGGTCCGGATAGGCCCATGCCAACAGAAGCCCCGTCGCTTCGTGCGGATCGGCTGAATCTCCGGCACCCGCCGAATCGGCGCGGCTGCGTGCGAAGTCGCGCTGCCACTGTGCGGAGCTGCGCGCAGCCTGGGCCTTGGCGCGGTTGTCCAGGGTCATTCCCGGCGGCAAGTCGCGCACGTCGCCGCGCAGGACTGCCACGCGCAGGCGGAGGTCAGCGTCGCGCGCGCCGGCGTCCGCGCGCAGGATGTCGCGCTCGCCGAGGACGGCCGCGAGATCGCAGGCGAGCCGCGGCGCGCCGTGTTCGCGCGCTTTGACCAGCATATGCGCCAGTCGCGGATGTGTTCCGAGCTTCGCCAAGGCTCTTCCGTGCGCGGTGGCGCGGCCGGCGGAATCGACGGCTTCGAGCCGACGGAGCAAATCGCGCGCCTGCGCCAGCGGCGCGGCGGGGGGCGGATCGAGCCACGACAGACCGGCGGCATCGATGGCACCCCAGCAACTGAGTTCAAGGGCGAGCGGCGCGAGATCGGCATGCAGGATTTCCGGTGCCGATTGCGCGGCCAGCGACGCCTGCGTTCCTTCCGACCACAGCCGATAACAGTGGCCAGCGCTGAGGCGGCCGGCGCGGCCGCGGCGCTGATCCGCCGCGGCTTGCGACACCTTGTGGGTGACCAGCCGGCTCATGCCCGTGCTCGGATCGAACTCCGCGAAGCGCCGCAATCCCGAATCGATGACCACGCGAATGCCTTCTATGGTCAGACTGGTTTCGGCGATGCTGGTGGCGAGCACGACCTTGCGCTGCCCGGTCGGTGCGGGCGACAGCGCCGCGTCTTGCGCCGCACCTTCGAGTTCGCCGTACAACGGATGCACGCGCACATTGCGATCGAGACCTGACGCCACCATCGCGCGCTCGACCCGGCGGATCTCCGCCGCTCCCGGCAGGAAGCACAGGATGTCGCCGTCGTGCTCGCGCAGCGCGGTGCGCACGAGCTGCGCGGTTTGCATTTCGAGGTGAATTTCCGGACGGCGCGCCACGTACTCGGTACTGACATCGAAGCTGCGGCCGCGCGCGGCAACGACCGGGGCGTCTCCCAGGAGGGCGGCGATCGGCTTCAAATCCAGCGTTGCCGACATCACGATCAGCCGCAGATCCTCGCGCAGGTTGCGCTGCGTTTCGAGGCCAAGCGCGAGGCCAAGATCGGCGTTCAGGCTGCGTTCGTGGAACTCGTCGAAGATCACGCAGCCGATGCCCGCGAGGCCCGAATCATCCTGGATCATCCTCGTGAGAATGCCTTCCGTGACCACTTCGATGCGCGTCTCGCGGCTGACCCGGGTTTCGAGTCGCGTGCGAAATCCCACGCTGCGGCCGACCGGTTCGCCGAGCAGATGAGCCATGCGGCCGGCGACGGCGCGCGCGGCGATGCGCCGGGGTTCCAGCATCAAGATCTTCTGCCCTTCGAGCCAGGGGCTCTTTAGCAAGAAGATCGGCACCAGGGTGCTTTTGCCGGCGCCCGGCGGCGCCTCGAGCAGCACGCTGCGACGGTCCGCCAGGGCCTTGGCGAGGGCCGGCAGCGCTTCGTTGATCGGCAGGTCGGGCAGCGGAGGTGATCTCACGACCCGCATGATAAGATGCGCCGCGTCGGGCCTGTAGCTCAGTTGGTTAGAGCAGGGGACTCATCAAGTAATGGTGCCTTCGCATCGCAAGGTGCGAAGTGGACGGGATGAATTCAGGGAAACCTCAACAGCCTCGTGCTGCTGGCAATCCTGAGCCAAGCCGGCGGTACACCGCCGGAAGGTGCAGAGACTACCTGAGCGCTTCAGTGCGCTTAATGACAGGCTAGAGCGTCCCGCACCCCACTGGGGTGAAGAGATAGTCCACTCCCTCCGGAAACGGCGGGGCAAGAGTGAATCCCTTGGTCCTCGGTTCGAGTCCGAGCGGGCCCACTATTCCGTAGACGTCCGGTAGCGTTCGCAACCGGCGCCTCTTCCATCTGCTGATACGAACTGGCTGAAAACTACGCCTTTGACTAAAGGGCCCTAAGTGTCGACTCCCTCCCGTTCCGGGACAAGTATTGTCGCATTGGCCATGGGAGGCGGTCCGCGTGGTAAAGTTTTTAATTGATGACGGACTTAAGCGAATCGGATTCGTTGAGGCTCGCGGCCTTGCTGGAACGTTGGTCAAAAGGCGAAAAGGATGCCTACGACCAATTGTTGACTCATTTATATGGCGATATTCACGCCATTGCCGTCCGGCAGTTGCATCGTGAACGCTATCTCACCATCCGGCCGACGGCCCTCGTGCACGAAGTGTACCTGCGGCTGTCGCAGCTGCGTCAGATGCAATGGCAGGACCGAGCACACTTCTTGTCGATGGCGGCACGCGTCACCCGTCAGGCGTTGGTGGATGAGGCGCGACGGCGGCGGGCTGAGAAGCGCGACGGTGGTCGGGCGGTGACCTTGAGCGACACGAATCTCGGCGTGGCCGAAGCAGCCTACGACGCGTTGGATGTGGATACCTTGCTAGCCGAACTGCAGCAATTTGATGCGGCGGCGGCCGACATCGTCTCGCTGCGAGTATTCGGCGGCTTATCAATTGAGGAAACGGCCGAGGTGTTGAAACTATCCGTGCCGACGGTCAATCGGCGCTGGGTGACGGGCAAAGCATGGCTGGCTCGAGAACTGACCCGGACGGCGTAACCGGCGCCGAGCATCGCGCACGCGCCTACCAGCTGTTTGCGGCGGCGCTGGATTTCGAGGGAGAGCTGCGCGAGCAATTCTTGATGCGTGAGTGCGGGCCCGACGTTGAGTTTCGAGCCGAAGTCGATGCGCTGCTGTTGATCGCAACCCGCGATGCCGCCGCGACCGGCAACTTATTGGCCGCGCCCGGGCGGTATGCCGAAGACCTGGCTGGACAGTCGTATGGGCATTTTCGCTTAACCACGCGGATCGGCGAGGGCGGCATGGGCGTTGTGTATCGCGCCGAGCGTACCGATGGCGTGCAGCAATCGGTTGCCATCAAGCTCATCTCCACCACCGTGGGGCATTCCGGCCAAGTTCGATTCGAGCGCGAAGCGCAGCTACTCGCTCAGATCGAACATCCAGCAGTGGCGCGCTTGGTGGATGCCGGCGTGGAAGGCGGTCGCGCGTGGATTGCCATGGAGTTTGTCAACGGTCTGCGGATCGACGACTACTGCCGAGCCAAGAAACTAAGTACAAACGATATCGTGGGGCTGCTTAAGCAGCTTGCGGGTGCGGTCGCGGCGGCGCATCGCATGTTGGTGGTGCATAACGACATCAAGCCGGCCAATGTGTTGGTCACCGCGGACGGTGTGCCGAAGCTCATCGACTTCGGTATCTCGCGGGCACTACAGGAGGCGGGGGCGCCGCTGCCGGGCGCGCAGGCCACCATCGGCATGGGTCGATTGTTCTCGCCTGGGTTCGCAGCGCCGGAACAGATCAATGGCGGCCCGGTCACGGTGGCGACGGATGTGTTTGGGTTGGGCGCACTCGCTTATAGACTGCTAACGGGACGCTCGACGTTTGCGGACGCAGTCGAACCTCTCGACTACATGTTGGCGATTTCGCAGCGCGATGTGGAACTGCCGAGCCGCGCGACGCAAAAGGCCGGGCGCACACCTGAAGCGCAGCAACTCAAAGGGGACCTGGACGCCATTCTGTGCAAGGCGTTGGAGCGGGATCCCGCGCGCCGCTATGCCTCTGCCGTCGACATGCAAGAGGACCTGCAGAATTACCTGACGCGCCGTCCGGTCAAGGCGCGCGTTCCCACGTTGCATTATCGATTGGGTAAATTCGTTCGCCGCAATACGCTCGCGGTGAGTCTCGGCGGTGTCCTCGTAGTGGCCCTGATCGTGGGCGGAACTATTGTGGAGCTGCAACGCCATCGTACGGCGCAGGCGCGCGATGTGGCGGCACGCCGCGCTGAATTCATCGAGAACTTGCTGGCGTCCGCAGATCCCGGCAGCGGCAAACCCAACGTCACCGTTGCGGCACTGCTGGACTCGGCGGCGCAAGAGCTTGACCACAAGCTCGGCGGTGAGCCCTTGGTGGAAGCTTCCATGCTGGGCATGATTGCCAGAACCAATTCCTCGCTGGGCCGTTACCCAGAAGCCACGGCGGCCAGCGATCGTGAGCTGGCGCTCCTCAGCTCGCACGGCGGCGGCGCCTTAGAGTTGGGGCGCGCGCTCTCGACGCGAGGCGACATACTGCGGGAACTCGGCAAGTGGTCCGAGGCGTTGCCGCCGCTGCAGCAAGCGGTAGCATTGCTCAAGCCCCTGCACGTCCCATCGGATCTCTGCCATGCACTCGATACCTTGGGATTCGTTCTGGCGCACGCAGATCAAGACAAAGCGGCCGAGTCGACCTACCACGAGGAGATGTCCATCGAAATGGCGGGCGATGCGCAGCTGCGCTCGGACCAAATGCATCCCTTGTACGGGCTGACGATATTGTTGGGCGACCAGGGGCGCTACACGGAAGCCGCGGAGTTTGGCCGTCAAGCCCTTGAGATGGCACGCAAGGCCCTGCCGGCGGATCACCCGGATCTGCTCAACATCGAAACGGCGTATGCCAACACGCTCGCCACCCTGCATCAGAGTGCGGCGGCCGAGCCGCTGTTTCGCCAGGTCATGGCCGCAGAGACACGGGTACTGGGGCCGGAACACAAGGGCACCTTGCTGACGAAGCTTGCGCTCGTTGCGGATCTCTTGGATCAACACCGGGATGCGGAGGCGGCAGATCTCGGGTTACCGGTTGCGCGCTCGTTCGAATCGCTGCTGGGTGCCGATAATCTGTACACCCTCGGCGCTTGGCATCAATACGGTGTTGCCGCCTGCGGCAGCCACCAAGAGGACCAAGGTATTGCGGCCCTGCGACGCGTGGCAGCTGCGCGGCAGCGGATTTATCCGCCGGGCACCTGGGTCATCTTTAGCTCCCAACTGGGCATCGGCGTGTGCCTGTATCAAATGCGTCAGTATGGTGAATCCGAGTCCACCTTGTTGGCCGCGGTTGCGGGGCTCGAAACGGCGCGCGGACCCAATTTCAATCGAACTCAGGATGGCTATCGCGCGCTGCGCGAACTGTACGCCACCACGGGCCAAGCCGATGCCGCGGCTCGCTGGAATGCCAAGCTAGCACCCTAGCGGCTCAAGGGCCGCCGCGCGTGCCGCGCACCTGATACGAAATCCTTCACCGTTACGCCTCTCTCCCTAGGGACCGTATTCGCGGCTCCGCAACTTAAGGTTCGGGGAGAAAATCAGATGAAAAGTATCTTGGGGCATCAAGGCGCTATCCGATCGCACGGCAAGTCGTTGTTGGTCTTGCTCTTGGGTGCGCTTGGCAACGGAGCGTTCGCCGCTCAAACGCCGGCCGCAGTAACGACGCCGTCCCTGGCGAAGCAAGCGAGTATCGCGGGGCTGCCGCTCAACTTCGAACGCAATGTGGGACAGGCACCGGACGACGTGCAATTTCTTGCGCACGGACCCCGTTACTCAATTGAACTGACGGAGCAGGGCGCGGTACTGGCCTTCGCCGGCGAGGCTTCTCGGGCCGCGAAAGCGATTCGCCTGCGCGTGCAAGGCGCCGCTAATACGTCGACAGCCACGGCCGAGGAAGCGATGGCGGGGCGGGTGAATTATTACATCGGCAATGATCCAGCGAAGTGGCATACGAATGTCGCGACCTATAACAGGGTGCGCTACTCCAATGTCTATCCCGGCATCGATCTGGTGTATTACGGCACCGACGGTAAGTTGGAGTACGACTTCGCGATATCGCCGGGATCCGACGCCAAAAAAATCGCCCTGAATTTCGAAGGTTCGCGGCGGCTGCGCATCGACTCTCACGGTGATCTAAAAATTGAGACACCAGACCGCGAGATTGCTTTCCAGAGTCCGGTGGCCTATCAAATCAACGATGCGGGCCGGCGATCGCCGGTGAGTGCGCGCTATCGTCTGAACGGCACCGCGGTGCGCTTCGAGATCGGGACTTACGATCACTCCAAGCAACTGATCATCGATCCCGTGCTGTCTTATTTTAGTTACCTGGGCGGCAGCGGTTACGACGTCGCGGGTATTGCGCCTCCCTCGGGCAGCGCTTCTTATTTCTCCGGTCAGGCGGCGGCGATCAACGCCGCCGGCGATCTGTATGTCACGGGTTATACCAACTCCACCAATTTCCCGACGCACTCCGCATTTGCGCCGCCGCCGGCCAAGAGCAACCCCAACGGTGGCCAATCTTGGGCGTTCGTGACGAAATTTGCACCCGACGCCAAGACGTTGATCTTTTCGACCTACCTCGGCGGCACGGGAGGGAATGATCGGGCAGCGAGTATCGCGGTGGACTCCAGCGGCAATGCCGTCGTGGTGGGCGTCGCGGTGTCCCATGATTTTCCGGTCACCTCCGGTGCCTTTCAGACCGTGTGCAACCCGGTGTTCAGCGCCCCCAATGTGGAAGTGCCGAACTGTGACTCCGGGGGATTCGCAGCGTTCGTGAGCAAGTTCAGTCCGAGCGGGGCATTGCTCCATTCCACATTCCTGAGCGGTACCAACACCAACACCACTGCGTACGCAGTCGCAGTGGATGCTTCCGGACGGGCGTACGTGGCGGGACAGACACTTCCCGGTGCGATCGTGCCCGCCGGTACCGGGGGAAGTCCCCAGGCAATACCCTTTCCGACCACGGCCGGCGCGGTGTTGGTCACGCCGCCCTATTCGACCGGCGTTGCCGGATATCAGAACGTACTGAGCGCGCAGGAGGATGCGTTCATCAGCGTGTTTGATCCAACCCTGAGCACCTTGCTCTACTCTTCGCTGTTCGGCGAACCGCAAGTGTCGAACGCCGGTGTCGGGTTCAGAGGCGCGAGCTTCACCTTCGGCGAGGCGGTGACGGTGGATGCGGCAGGCAATTTCTATCTGGCGGGCACCACGGAGGACGGCTCGTTGCCGACCACCGCTGGCGCGTATGAGGTGAGTGCGTCGAGTTGCGGCACGGTGACGAACCATGTGCTTCTCAACTGTCCCTTCGTGGCCAAGTTCTCGCCGGTGGGCAGCGGAACCCCGAGCCTGATCTATGGCACCTACTTGGGTCACACGGTCATCTCCGCGTACGGCGACTTGATGACCGGCATCGCGGCGGACGCGGCAGGGGACGCCTACATCACCGGTTTTACCAACCAGGCGACGTTTCCCACCACCTCCGGTGCCTACCAGACCACCTGCAATCAGTACGGGGTCAATGGCAACACGAATAGTCAGTGCGCATCCGCGTTCATCGCCAAACTCAACCCGAGCGGCACCGCGCTGCTGGCGAGCACATATTTCGGGGGCAGCTTGCTGAACAATGTCGTCGATAGCATCAATTCGATGGGTCCGATCGTTTTGGATGCCGCGGGCAATGTGTATATCGCGGGCACCGCCTCGGGCGGGCTGGCACAAGTCAATTCCTTGGGCAGCGACAATGGTGCGGGGGGTGCGATTTCGCCCTTCGTCGCTGAGTTCAATTCGAACTTGACGACGCTTAAGTTCTCGACGCTGTTCGGGACCGGCGGCCAATCCCAGCTCGCGGCCAACGGTCTCGCGCTGGACACCGCGGGCAATATCTACGTGGCCGGCAGCGTCAATTCGCCGCCAAGTTCTGTGGCGACCTCGGGTGCCTTCCAAAGCGCGTACGGCGGCGGCAGCTCTGATGCCTTCGTCGCCAAGATTGTGGTGCACACACCAACCACGACCACCTTGGCTGCGGCGCCGAGCTCTGCGACTTCCGGCGCCCAAGTCAACTTGACCGCCACTGTGGCGGAGGTGGGCGGCTCCGGCGTGCCGACCGGCACGGTGACTTTCAAGGACGGTACGACGTCGTTGGGGTCGATGACGTTGAATGGCACCGGGATTGCGGTGTACAGCACCAGCAGTCTGAGCATCGGTGCGCACTCCATCACGGCGGCATACGGCGGCGACGCGGCCAATGGCGCATCCGCTTCAAGCGCCGCGAGTGTGACGGTCAGCGCGGCAGCACCCACGGTGACCATCAGTGCGGCACCGACGAGCATTACTGTCGGTCAGAGTGCAACGCTCACTTGGTCGTCGACCAATGCCACCGCGTGCACGGCTTCGAATGCCTGGACGGGGAGCGAAGCAGTGAGCGGCACCAAGAGCGAAACGCCAACGGCAGCGGGCACTTTGAACTATGTGCTGACTTGCACGGGTGCGGGTGGCAGCGCGACTGCAACGGCTAAATTGACGGTGAGCGCGCCGCCGCAACCGACCGTTACCATTGCCGTGTCGCCGACCTCGATCACCGTGGGTCAAAGCGCAACGGTGACCTGGTCTTCGACCAACGCAACGTCTTGTACGGCGAGCGGTGCGTGGAGCGGTGCAGAGGCAACCAGCGGTACCTTGAGCGTCAGCCCAACCGCCACCGGGACTGCGAGTTACGCCCTGGCTTGCACCGGAGCCGGGGGAACTGCGAATGGCACAGCGGCTTTGAGCGTGGCAGCGGCTCCCAGCGGCTCGGGCGGCAAGAGCGGCGGCGGCGGTGCGATGGGGCTGTGGGAGCTGGTGGCGTTGTCCTTGTTCGGCGTGGCCGCGCAACGGCGGCGGGCGGCTTCGCTTCGCTCTTGATTTGAAAGTTAGGTTTGAGTGAACAACGACCGCGCCCTCAGAAGCGCGGTCGTTTCTTGCACACTGTCTGACACGATTGGGTGGAGTCGGCCTTAAATCGCGGAATGTCGCGGACGGCGGTCAGTTCACCGTGACACTGACCGGCGTCGATGCGATTCCGTTGGCCACGACGGCGAGCGAACTTGAGCCGGTCTCCGTACCTGCGGGGACGTCGAACCGGGTGGAAACGATGGTGCTGCCGGTCGTTACGCCCATGCTGCTGTGGTTATGGGTGCGGGCGTAGACCACATGGCCCGACGCCGCATTGGTGATGCGTACCAAGGGGTAGTTGGTGGCGGCGTTGAGTTCATCGCCGACAGCGGCGGCCTGCGACAGGCCGTTGAACTGCGTGCCGGAAATGACGAAGGTAGAGCCGCGCGCCACGACCGCCGGGGCAGCGGTGATCGTGGGCGACCAGGACGCATCAGCGCTGCCGCTGTCGCCATAAACCTGCGTTACGCCGCCGGTCACGAGCACCTGGCCGTTGGGCAGCGGAAGAACGAAGTACAGCGTATTGCCGCCGTTGTTCGGCAACTCTCCGGTGACCGGCATCGCGACGCCGTCGAATTCGTAGAACCGGCCCGAGGCGGACGCGATCAGCACATGACCGGACGGCAGCAATGCGGCGCTGGCGTCGCCGGCGTCGTCGCCGACGTCGAAATCCGGTCCCGATATGAAGCTGCCGGGATCGGCGGGCGTTGGGCCGGGAGTGTAGATTGCCGTGTGAGCCGCGGCTCCGCCGGCCGCGGCGCCGGTGGCGAAAACCGTGCCATTGGGCAGCAACAGGGCCGGCCCGACTTCGCCCGGTGGGAAGTAAGTGCCCGTGGGTCCCGGACCGTAGCTCACTCCGCCCACAATCTGAAGCGGGGCTGGGCCATAGGTGAGTCCGCCGGGTGAGCCCGTGGGCGAGGTTAATTGAGCAGGCGTATTGCCGTCGCCATTCCATTGTGACGAGACGGGGTCGAAATGTTCGGCGTGGGGCGCAGTGCCGACATCGATGGTAAAGAGGCCGCCGTCAGGCAAGAGGGTCCAACCTTCTTCGGCGAAATTGTCCGCCTTGCCGGTGGCGGGAACCGAGCTCCAGGTGAGGCTGACCGGGTCGAGGCGCCACATCTCCCTTCCCAGTTTGGTGCCGAAAACGAAGCTACCGTCGGGCAGCACGACAGCCGGCGGGTCGCCGATATAGTCGACCCCGGGCGGTGCGGCAATCATCGTCCAACTATCGGCAACCGGATCGTAGACCGCGGACATGTTGGTCAGGCCGCTGGGCGCGAACGGCAGGCTGTACTGATTCTGGTTATATTCGCCGCCGACGAACAGCACCCGCCCGTCCGCCAGGACCACCTGCGCGCCATCGGCAGGCGCGTAACCGGCCGGTGGGCTGGAAAGCAGACGCCAGGTCCCGTTGACATAGTTGCCGTCGGCGTCCGGCGCCAAATTGTAGAACACGCCCGCGTCATTCGCCGACTGCACCATGACGCTGCCGTCGGTCAGCAGCAGGCTCAGATAGCCCACGTCCGGCGGCTGGTTGATGAGGGCGGTGAATCGCGTGAGTGTGCATGCGACGGATACATTCGTCACGTTCGCGCCAGCCACGATTCCGGACCCGTTGGTGACGACGCAATTCTGCGCCGGCACAGAAGGCTGCGTCGCCACCGTGACCGAATAAGCGGCGCCGCCGCCGAGATGATTCGCAAATGTGAATGCGCCCGGCGCGGATATCGCCAGATCATTGGCGACGTTATTCTGCAAGATCAGGCCCGAGCCGCTGAGCCCGGTGACCGTTCCGCCGATCGTGTAGGTGGCCATCGATGCGGGCGAACCGCCACCACCGCCGCCACATGCGGCAACAAACACATACGGCATCGGCGAGACGATTACTTTCGCGACCTGCCCCCATATTCTTCTTGTCATGTTGCCTCCCTGGCCGGCAAGCTCCTGCAGATCGGACGCGCGGGACGACCTACACGGAGGCCTTGGGTAGCGGAGTGAAGCGCCGGGCCGCACGGATTTTTGCCTTGGCGGCTTCTTCCTCCCTGCTTTTCGCCGGTGCATTGGTCTGCAGGGAATTGAGAAGCCTGTGGCAGGCGGTTTCGACCTCCTCGACGGCGCTGAGGAACACCGGCTCATTGGTCTTCGACGGACTGGTGAAGCCGGACACCTTGCGCACGAACTGCAGCGAGGCGGCGCGCACCTCGGCATCGGTCACCGGCGGATCAAAGTTGAACAAGATCTTGATGCTTCTGCACATGGCGTCACCATTGCTGCCGTTTCGGGGTCCCGTCGTTCAAAGTGTAGTAGTCCGATTTGTCCGCGACAAATATGTGCGACTCGATGCTGAGATTGGTCGGGGTGTCGAGAGTTCCCGCGGTAATGCTCATGTCGTCGCGGCCGACTTGTTTCCAAAACACATTCCCGCCGCAGCGGTTGCAGAAGCCCCGTTCCGCGGTGTCCGACGACTTGTACCAGACCAGCCCGTCGGAGGCCGTCAGCTCGATGTTGGCGGAGGGCGCGCTGGTCATGGCCGCGTAATGACCGCTGGTCTTGCGGCACTGTCCGCAGTGGCAGGCGACGACCCCGCGCAGCGGGCCTCGTACGCGGTAGCGAACCGCGCCGCACAGGCAGCCGCCGGCATGCATTATTTCAGTATCAGGCAAGGTGAACCCCCGAGCTGCCGGCGACGCGCTATGAGCTTGTCGTAGACCTCTATGATGGTTTGATTGACGCTATCGATGAAATGCGGGCTCAGATCATGTACCAGCCGTTTGCGCGGCGCCGAAGCATGGCCGCGCAGCAACGCCGCCAGAGCGTCGACCTCGCCAATGGGGAACAAGTCCCCTCCATACTCCTCGATCAGTTCCCGGCAGCCGTCGGCAGTCGAGGCAACGATCGGAAGTCCTGCGTCGAAGGCCTCCAACATGACCAGCGGCAATGGTTCGCGGCGCGATGGGCAGACGAACAGATCGAACGCCTGGTAGTAGTCCTTGATGTTTTTACGGAATCCGGGCAGCGCCATGTTCGGACCAAGCATTCGTTCCAGCCTGCGGCGCTCGCGGCCTTCACCAAAAATGACGAGGCGGGCGTTGGGCAGCTCGGCGAGGCGAAAGGCTTCTATCAAAGTATCGAGACCCTTGCTATGCGCGAGACGGGCAACCGAGCCTATCAGATATTGTTCCGGTCCGACGCCAAGTGACCGGCGCAGCGCGGCCACTTCGGCGGCCTCCACGCGACGGTGATGCGTGAACAGCTGATTGAGTTTGAAAACCTGCCCTTGATATGTGGAAGGTATCTGCCGTACCTGCCAATGGGCATTGCAGATCAACCCATCGAGCAGAAAGAAATGCGGTCCATTGGCGCCATTGTGCAGCGTAGCCACCGACGGCGCGTCCGCCTGCGCACGTGCAATGATGCGCCCCGATCTTCGCAAGTGGGTGTGAATGACGTCGGGACGGAACTCGCGAATGCGCTGCTCGACCGCGGATTGCGTGCGCAGCCAGGTCGGAACCGGCGAGACATGCACCCGGTTGGAAACTGCGTCGACGATGGAGGTGCCAAACCGGCTCCGATGGTTGCGGCGCACGATGAGCATGACGTCGTGCTCGGCCGCCTGAAAGCTGGCGAGTTCCGCAGCGTAACGCTCCGAGCCGGCGAAACCGCGGGAGAGAATAATGTGCATGATGCGCATTAGAATCTTCGCGACAGGTACAGCAGTCCCATCTCGATCTTGTAGAACGAATCCGGTCTGTCGCCTTGCGGATCGGAGGCGAGGACATGGTCCCGCGCAGCGTTCTGCACATGGTGCAGATCAGCCGCCAGATCCCATTTGGGAAAAATATTGCGCCAAAGCGCCCCGACTCCGAAGTAAACCCCGTAAGCCGGAGTCGGCGCATCGTAGCGGGCAGCACCGGCGAACAGACCCAGTGCAAAGCGGTTGCCGAAGCGATGCCGATAATCGACGGCGCGGACTCCGATCAGCGAGTGTCCATCCACCTCATCGAATTCGACCCGAACGCCCAAATCGTTGTTTGCGGAGACGGCGCGCCGTGCACCCAGTCCAACGTGCGGAGCGACGCCGAGCGAGCTTGTGGTGATCGGTACGTCTCTCTGCAAGTCTGCACGCACCCGGTTCACGCTTGCGCCGGCATCGACGAAGCGCTCGGCGCCGTGTTCATCCGGACCGCCCTCGTACGAGTCTTCATCGAGTGTGCCCTCATCGCGCGTGCGTGCGTCGCCGCCATAGCGCACGAAGCCGGAAATTCTGGAGAACGAATCGCCGAACACATCGCGGCCGGCCATCACCTCGCCGCCGACGGTCAGATCCTTCCAGGGCCGCGAATAGCGAACCGTGAGATCATAATAGTGATGGTACGGAAAGGCGCTGCTGCCCGGTATGTAGACGCGCGTGTCCCCACCGTAGTAATTCTGGTTCACCACCGTTCGTACCCGCTCCTCCAGGTAGCCGCCGAAGGGCGGCTCCCAGCCGATGCGCAGCATCTGGCTGCGCGCGCCGAGGCCGTCGCCGAAGTTGCGCTGGTCCGCGCCCCAATTGCCGACCACCAGCCCATCGTTGGTCAGTCCGTCCTGGTAGATGTAGTGCACGTACCAATTGTTCTGCCATTCGGAGATTTCGTATGTCATATCGAAGTGCCGCCACAAGCGCGGGATGTCGATGCCCGCGGTAAGGGCCGAATTGCCCAGCAGGTAGCTGCCGCCGTCCGAGGTGTTTTCCCCGCCGTACTGGAAATACACGGCAAACGGCGTCTTTCCCGGAAAGATGAAGCGGCTGACGTAGGCGGCTTGCTGATTACCCTGGCTTTGCACCTCGCCGCTGGGCTTGAAGAAAGCCTTGGTCAAAAAATGCAGCGACGATGGCATGCCCTCGCCCCCTCCGTACTGCATATTCCTGGTGAGCCCGAACGACCAGCCACTGAACGGTTCGATGGAAAATTGCGAGGTGAATAGATAGGGCTTGCCGCTGCTTTCCTTGCCCTGGTAGACGATGTGATCGGAGCGCGACAAGCGTGACCAACCGAGTTCGTATTGGAAGCCGAGACTGGTGAGTGGCTCGTAATTGGACAGGGTCACCGAAGGCATCGTGGGCGACTCGGTACTGATCATCGCGCTGCTGTCGGTGGCCGGGGACAGCCAGTGGTCGCGGTAGCCGATATCGAGCTGCGCCCAGTTGAAACCCAGGCTCAACATCGACCCGGTGGGCACGGTACGCCCGCTGTAGGCAATCGCGCCGCCGCTCAGCAGCACGTAGTCATTCGGCTGCACAAAGCCCTGAGCGGAGATTTCCCAGGAACTCTTCACCGGCATCCCGTGAGAGTTCGGCACGATTCCGCCGTCGGTATCGTGCGTGACCGCCCCGGTTGCGCTGGCGTGAGTCACCGCATAGTCGCGCGAGTACCGCTGCAGATACTTCTTCACCTTCATGCACAGAGGCTTGTCGACCTTGCAAGCCTGGGGCAGCGCATCCAGCACCAATTCCACCGCGAACGGCCGCTTGAGGATGGGTTCGTCCGCGAGAATGAGCACCCGCTCGATTTGCCGTTCCATTTCCGGTTCGAGATTGAGCGGCAAATAGGCGCTGACGCCGCCCGCCCTGGCACTTTGCGACAGAGAGGCCAGCACGCAGGCAAGCACGATTCCGGGCCTCAAAGCCTTGATCCATGACACCACGATGTTTAAATGACTCCGCCGGACGCCGGTTATTCGTCTCAGTACACGATAGGATGCGTCGGACGGTCAAGGCTTTTGTGATGCCGCTGGCACTGGCCGGTGGGAAATATTAGGCTTGCAATTGAACAAAGCTGCTGTCCGGGATCTTCGATGTACCTGCCCGCATATTTCAAGGAATCCCGAACCGAAGTGCTGCACGCGCTGATGCGCGAGCGGCCGCTCGCGACGCTGGTGACGGTGTGCGATTCCGGGATGGTGGCGAACCACATACCGGTCGAGACGCTGTCCGAACCCGCGCCGCTTGGAATGCTCCGAGGGCACGTGGCGCGCGCCAATCCCCTGTGGCGGGAGTATCGGGAGGGTTCCGAAGCGCTGGCGATATTCCAGGGGCCGCAGACGTACATTTCACCGTCGCTCTATCCGACCAAGCAGGACACCGGAGAGGTGGTCCCCACGTGGAATTACGCGGTGGTTCAGGCGCGGGGCACCTTCCGCTTCATCCAAGACGCCGCGTGGCTGCGGGCATTCGTCATGCGCCTGACCGATGCGCATGAGGCCTCTCGACCGGCACCCTGGAAGGTCGACGACGCGCCGCCGCCGTACATCGAGAAAATGCTGTCTCTGATCGTCGGATTTGAGTTCTCGATCGCCGATTTAACCGGCAAATGGAAGATCAGTCAGAATCATCCCGCCGCGAATCGGGAAGGTGTGGTGAAGGGCCTGAGCGGTGCCGCCGATGCCGGTGGCCGCGAAATCGCGGCGCTGCTCTCGTCATTCAACGATGAGCGGCGCCATGAGCCGCACGAATAGCGGCGGCGCGCGCGAAGCCGCGACGCCGCAGCCCGTCATCGAGACCGAGCGATTGATGCTGCGGCCTCTCGTGCCCGAC
Organism: uncultured Gammaproteobacteria bacterium; assembly: GCA_963811115.1. Classification (GTDB taxonomy): domain Bacteria; phylum Pseudomonadota; class Gammaproteobacteria; order Steroidobacterales; family Steroidobacteraceae; genus Bog-1198. The sequence continues at coordinate 751,019 of CAWEQB010000006.1, read as the reverse complement.
GACGCCGGATTCATCCTCGAGCTGCTGAATGAAGCGGCGTTCATTCGGTTCATCGGCGACAAGGGCGTGCGGACCTTGTCCGACGCCCGCGAATACCTGCTGCAGGGACCGATTGACAGCTATGCACGGCACGGCTTTGGCCTGTACGCGGCTTGTCTTCGCCAGGGAACACCGCTCGGGATTTGCGGCCTGGTCAAGCGCGATGGCCTCGCCGACGCCGACATCGGGTTCGCGTTCCTGGGGCGACACCGTCTGCAGGGATTCGCCACCGAGTCGGCTGCGGCGGTATTGGCCCACGCGAGGCGGCAATTGCGGCTGCAGCGCGTCGTCGCCATTACGGCACCCGACAACCATGGCTCGATCGCCGTCCTCGAGAAGATCGGACTGAAGTTCGAGCGGATGATCCAGCTCGCCGAAGGCAGCGTCGAACTCAATCTGTACGGAACCGCGCAAGCCGGGAACTGACCATGAACGCGACGGCATCGGTGCTGGGAGCCATCTATGTCCTGTCGGAGTTGGCGCTCATGCTCGAGAAGCGCGCCAAATCCGCCGAGTCGCGGGTCGAGGATAAGGGTTCGCTCAATCTGCTCTGGATGGTGATCGTCGCAAGCGTCGCTCTGGCCTTCAATCTCGCGCACTGGTTTCCCGCGGCCATGCCTGCGGCACCGGCGCTGCGTTATCTCGGAACCGCTCTTTTCGTGGCCGGACTTGCGCTGCGCTGGTATGCCATCGTGCATCTCGGACGATTCTTCACCGTCAATGTGTCGATTGCGGCAGACCACCGGCTGATCGACACCGGTCCATATGGGATTGTCCGGCACCCTTCTTACACTGGTGCTTTAATGGCCTTCCTGGGCCTCGGCTTGTGCATGGCCAACTGGGCATCGCTGCTGGGTTTGCTGGTACCGATTTTTTTGGTATTTCTACGGCGCATCCACATCGAGGAAGCCGTGCTGCTACAGGCGCTGGGAGATCAGTACCGGGACTACATGCGGCGCACCAAGCGCCTGATTCCGGCCATTTATTGAACGAATTTCGGAGACTGCCGATGCATCCCTTTCCTCATCGCTACGTCGTCAATGCCGTCATGCGTCCCGGGGGAGACGTGCCCCTGTCGGCGGAGGGCGTCAGAATCATCGAATCGGCGCCGCCGAAGGAGTTCGACGGACCCGGCAATCAATGGTCGCCCGAGGGTCTCCTGACCGCAGCCGTGGCGGACTGCTTCGTGTTGAGTTTTCGCGCGATCGCCGCGGCATCGAAGTTTGCCTGGCTCGGCCTCGATGCGCGCACTGAAGGCACGCTGGATCGAGTCGACGGCAAAATGCGTTTCACCCGGTTTGATACGCACGCCAAATTGCAGGTGGCCGCCGGCAGCGACGTCGAGCGCGCGAAGAAACTGCTCGAAAAGGCCGAGCTTGCCTGCCTGGTCGCCAATTCCTTGAGCAGCGAACGCCATCTCACCGTCGAGGTGAATGCGGCGTAGCGCCGGCGCGGCCTTTAGATCAATCGTCCATCAGGAAGCTGCGAAGCTGCTCGCTGCGGCTGGGATGCCGCAGTTTGCGCAACGCCTTGGCCTCGATTTGCCGGATGCGCTCACGCGTCACGTCGAACTGCTTGCCCACTTCTTCGAGCGTATGGTCGGTGTTCATGTCGATGCCGAACCGCATGCGCAGAACTTTCGCCTCGCGCGGCGTCAGCTGGGCCAGTACCGAGTGCGTGGTTTCGCGCAGCGATTCCGTGGTCGCCGAGTCGATGGGCGAGGATACCGAAGTATCCTCGATGAAGTCGCCCAAGTGCGAGTCCTCGTCGTCGCCGATCGGCGTCTCCATGGAGATCGGCTCTTTGGCGATCTTCAGCACCTTGCGCACCTTGTCTTCGGGCATTTCCATGCGCACCGCGAGCTCTTCCGGCGTGGGTTCGCGGCCCATTTCCTGGAGCATTTGCCTGGAAATGCGATTCAGCTTGTTGATCGTTTCGATCATGTGCACCGGAATGCGGATGGTGCGGGCCTGGTCGGCGATGGAGCGGGTGATGGCCTGGCGGATCCACCAAGTCGCGTAGGTTGAAAATTTGTAGCCGCGGCGGTATTCGAACTTGTCGACGGCCTTCATCAAGCCGATGTTGCCTTCCTGGATCAGATCCAGGAACTGCAGGCCGCGATTGGTGTATTTCTTGGCGATGGAGATCACCAGGCGCAGGTTGGCCTCGACCATTTCCTTCTTCGCACGCCGCGCCTTGGCCTCGCCGATCGACACTTCGCGATTGATCTCCTTGATCTCGCTGATCAGCACGTGGAACAAGCCCTCGAGGTCCTTGAGCTTGTTCTGACGGCGCTCCACTTCATCCTTGAATCGGGCGAGCGGCGCCGAGTAGCGCTTCTTCGCCTTGATGTGCTTGTCGAGCCAACGCGTGCTGGTTTCGTTCTTCGGGAAGGTCGAAATGAAATCCTTGCGCGGCATCCCGGCCTGCTTGATGCAAAGGAACATGATTTCCTTCTCGAGCAGCCGTACTTCGGTGACATGCTGGCGCAGATTGTCGATCAATTGATCGAACATCTTCGGCGAGAGCTTCAATTCCATGAGTTCGCCGCAGATCTTCTTGCGGATCTTCAGGGTCTTGGGATCCTTCGAGCCCAGTTTGTCGAGCGCGTTCAAGAACTGGTGGTGCACCTTCGCTATCGAGCTGAAGCGCTTCGCGGCCTCTTCCGGATCCGGACCGGTGTCGATGGCCTCCTCTTCTTCGTCGCCGTCGCTCTCATCATCGTCATTCGCCGCTTCTTCGCGCTCCAGAGCCATCATTTTCGGATTTTGAGGCTGCGCAATCTCGTCCGGCGCATTCGGGTCCACGAAACCGACGATGACATCGACCAGACGCATCTGGCCGGCCTTGACGGTTTCATAGTGCCGCAGCAGCAAATCGTACGTGCCCGGATAGCTGCCGAGCGCGATTTTGACCGCTTCCAAGCCCTCTTCGATGCGCTTCGCGATGCGGATCTCGCCTTCGCGGGTCAGCAGCTCCACGGTGCCCATTTCGCGCATGTACATGCGCACGGGGTCGGTGGTGCGGCCGAATTCCGCATCGAGATTGGCGAGCGCCGCAGTGGCCTCTTCAACCGCTTCCTCGTCGGGCGCCGCGGTCGCGTCGGTCAGCAACAAAGATTCGGCATCCGGCGCCTTTTCGTACACCGGAATTCCCATATCGTTGATCATGTTGACGATGTCTTCGATCTGTTCCGGATCGACGATTTCGCTCGGCAAATGATCGTTGACTTCAGCGTAGGTGAGGTAGCCCTGCTCCTTGCCGCGCGCAATCAATAGTTTCAGTTGTGACTGACGCTCGTCCGCGATTTGAGTCGCGGTGCCTGCTGGGGCTTTTTTGATCAAGGTGGACGCCTCGTTAGAGATCTGCAACTTCAATGCAAGCCGACAAGTATACGATTCTGGCCATTCCGTAGCCACATAATGCGCGGGCTCAAGAAGGCGCTCGAGATCGGCCCTTGGATTGGAGAAGTAGGCTTAATTCGGCCTTTTCGTCGAAATTCAAGCCCATTTCCTCTGCTTTTCGCAATAATTCGTCCATTCGACGACCGGGACCATACTCCTGAACCAGCTTTTGAACTGCCATTTGCAGCTCCTTGGCCGCCGCCTCGGCAGTGGGCACCAAGGGCTCGGCCATGGCGAGTTCCGCCAGCCGGCCGTGCTCGGGGAAATCCCGCCAGCGCTCGAGCAGCATCGCCGTACGGGGGGAGGAGGCCGTCCTTGCCTGCGTGAGCAGCCCCTTGAGCACCGCGATGCCCGGCATATCGACCCCGTCGAGCGATTCGGGTTCCAGATTCGCGGCCGCAGCGGGGTGATGCAGCACCAGGGTGATGGCCTGGGTCAACAAATTGCCGCGCCCGACGCTGATTCGACCGCGCCGCTGCGGGGCGGGTTCCGGCCGGTAGGTGGGCCGCTTGGGATCGCCGGTCGCAAACGACTTCTTGAGCGCGGCGGCGGGCATGCTGACTCGAGCAGCCAGGCTCTCCGCGAGCATTTCGCGGTAAATACCCTCGGGCATGCGGGCGAACAGGGGCGCCGCCAGAGCTTTCAGCTTCGCCCGGCCGTCGACATGCTCAAGATTGACTTCGACCATGAGTTGTTGAATCAGGTATTCAGACAGGGGCAGGGCGAAATTCAGCCGCCGCTCGAAGGCCTCGGGCCCTTCTTCCGCCACCAACGTGTCCGGGTCGTGGCCCTCGGGCAGAAACATGAATTTGAGCTCTCGGCCGTCGCGTGCCAGCGGCAGGGAATTGTCCAGCGCCCGCCAGGCGGCCTGGCGGCCGGCGCGATCGCCGTCGAAACAGAACACCACTTCGCTGGTCAGCCTGAAGATCTTGTTGAGGTGCTCCTGGGTGGTCGCGGTACCGAGAGTGGCCACCGCATAGGTAATGCCCGCTTGATGGAGGCGCACGACGTCCATATAGCCCTCAACGATCATCAAGCGCTTGAAATCCGCGCGCGCCTGCCGTGCCTCGTAGAGTCCGTAGAGTTCGCGCCCCTTGTGAAACAGCGGTGTTTCGGGCGAATTGAGGTACTTGGGCTCGCCCTGATCGATGATCCGTCCGCCGAACCCGATGACGCGTCCGCGCGAATCGCGGATGGGGAACATCAGCCGATCGCGGAAGCGGTCGTAGAATCCCGCCGCGCGCTCGCCGCCCCGGGTATCGCGTTCGATGACCAAGCCGAGCTGAAAGATTTGGCGCTCGTTCCTCCTCCTGCGACCCGAAGCGCTTGAGCAGGCTATCCCAGGAGTCGGGCGCATAGCCCAGGGCGAATTTCGCGCTGGTTTTTGCGTCGATCCCGCGGGACGACTACATATTTTTGCGCGCGCGCGTTGTCCGCCAGGTTCTGCTCGAAAAAGCGCGCCGCTTGCGACATCACGTTGTGCAGGTCGGCGCTGCCGGTATCGCCGCCGCCCTTCAGCGCCTCGCGGGGCATTTCGAGGCCTACGCGCTGCGCGAGGTCGGCGACGGCGTCGAAGAACTCCATCTTCTCGTATTGCATGAGAAAGCCGATCACGGTGCCGTGCGCGCCGCAGCCGAAGCAATGATAGAACTGCTTGTCGGGACTTACCCAGAACGAGGGCGACTTTTCGTTGTGGAAGGGACAGCATGCCTTGTATTCGCGCCCCGATTTCTTGAGCGGCACGCGTGCGCCGATGACCTCGACGATATCGGAGCGCCCGACGATTTCGTCGATGAACGCCTGTGGTATGCGGCCGGCCATGGACCGCGCGCGGTCAACCGCTGAGGCGGGCTTTGATTTTCGCCCCGACGGCGGCCATGTCGGCGCGACCTTGTGCCTTGCCCTTGATGATGGCCATGACCTTGCCCATGTCCTTGATGCTGCCGGCGCCGCTGGCCGCAATGGCATCGTTGATCAGGCCGTCGACTTCGGCATCGCTCAGCGGGGAAGGCAGGTAGCCCTGCAACAGGGCGATTTCGGCGGATTCCTTGTCGACCAGATCCTGCGCGATTGCCGGCCTGGAACTGCACCAGCGATTCCTTTCGCTGCTTGATCATTTTCTCGAGAACGCTCAATACCTGACCGTCGTCGAGGGTGATCCGCTCATCGACCTCGCGCTGCTTGATGGCGGACGTGATCATCCGGATGACACCGAGCCGCTCCTTCTCGCCGGAGCGCATCGCCGCCTTCATGTCATCCGTGATTCGTTCTTTGAGAGACATCCTTGGTCGGACGGCTCCCTAATAGGAGGGTCGGGCCGGAGCCGCCGCCGGGGGGCTCGGCGGGGGCGCCGCCCGTGCCGCGCATATTCTCGCGCGACAGGCGCTTCAGATGCCGTTTTACCGCCGCCGCCTTTTTTCGCTTACGTTCCTGGGTGGGCTTCTCGTAGAATTCACGCCGCCGCAGCTCGGTGAGGACGCCCGCTTTTTCACAGGCACGCTTGAAGCGACGCAACGCGGCGTCAAAATACTCATTCTCGCGAACACGAACGCTGGGCATTCAAACCTCAAATGTTATGGCGCGGCCGCCGGTATTCGGCGACAGGGGGGCGCATTCTAAGGTGCCCCCCCGCAAAAGGCAAAGGCGGCGGCGCACCTTAAGCCGCGCCGGCTCATTGGCAGGTATTTGGCGGAATTTATGCGGGTCATCGGGATTGAGAGCTCCTGCGACGAGACGGCGGTCGCCGTCTACGACGGCCGACGGGCTGTTGTCGCACCGCCTGCACAGCCAGATCGCCATGCATCAAGCCTATGGTGGCGTGGTGCCTGAACTGGCCTCCCGGGACCATGTTCGCCGGCTGCTGCCGCTGGTCCGGGAGGCGTTGGCCGCCGCGTCAGATCGCGGACTCGATAGACGGCGTGGCCTACACGGCAGGGCCGGGGCTCATCGGCGCGCTGTTGGTGGGCGCGGGGTTTGCCGCGAGTCTGGGGTTTGCCTGGGGCCGGCCCGTGCTGGGAATACATCATTTGGAAGGTCACCTGCTCGCCCCCTTGCTCGAGCCCAAACCGCCCGCCTTCCCGTTTCTCGCCTTGTTGGTGTCCGGCGGCCATACCCAGCTGGTGGATGTGGCGGCCCTCGGTCGCTACCGCATCCTGGGGGAGACCCTGGATGATGCGGCCGGAGAGGCGTTCGACAAGACGGCGAAGCTGCTGGGACTGCCTTATCCCGGAGGCGCGGCGCTGGCAGCGCTTGGCCGAGAGCGGCCGCGGCGGCCGCTTCGTTTTCCCGCGCCCCATGCTCGATCGCCCCGGACTCGATTTCAGTTTCAGTGGCTTGAAGACCGCCGCCCTAGTAGCCTTGCGGGGCCGTGTTTTGGACGACGCGATCCGAGCGGACGTCGCGCGCGGTTTCCAGGAAGCAGTGGTCGAGACCCTCGCCGAAAATTCGCCGGCGCATTGCTGGCCACCGGCCACCGGCGGCTGGTCGTCGCCGGCGGCGTCGGCGCCAATCGCCGCTTGCGCGAGCGGCTGGCCGAGGTCGCGCACGATGCGGGGGCGGAATTGTTCTTTCCGCGCGCGAGTTCTGCACGGACAATGGGGCCATGATCGCCCTGGCGGGATGCCTGCGATTGGCGGCGGGAATGCCAAGGGCCGCCGTTGGGCGCGCGCGCGAATTGGGATCTGGGGGCATCGGCTCGATGAGCCGCAATCAAAGGGCCTAGACGATTAATGGATAAGATTTTCATTCATGCGCTCAAGACCGAGGCAATCATCGGCATTTTCGATTGGGAGCGGCAGGTCAAACAGACCGTCATCGTGGACATCGAGATCAGCGCCGACATCGCCAGGCCGCATTGTCCGATTCCATCAAGGACACCCTCAATTACAAGCGGATCGCGAAGCGCGTGCTGGCGTTTGTCGAGGAGTCGAAATTTCACCTGGTCGAGACGCTGGCCGAGCACATCGCGATGCTTCTCCTGGAAGAATTCGGCATCGATTGGGTAAGCATTTCATTGAGCAAGCCGGGCGCCATCCGCAGCTCGCGCGATGTGGGTGTGATGCTCGAACGCGATCGCAATGATCTTGCGAAATGGCGCGAACACACCGCCGCCCCCTGATGCCGCACGGTGTTCTTCTGGACAGTCCCCTCTCCTGGGCGCAGGTAGCGAAGGTCGCCGAGGGCGCGCCGCTGGCTCTGTCGGACGGCGCGCGAGCCGAATTCGCGCGGCACGAGCTCTCGTGACGTCCATCGTCGGGCAGGGCGTACGCGCCTACGGTGTCAATACCGGAGTCGGCGCGCTCTGCGACGTGGTCGTGCCTCCATCCAAACAAATGGAGCTATCGCGAAACATCGTGATGAGTCATGCCGTGGGCGTGGGGCCGCTGCTCGAGCCCCCTTCGGTACGTGCCATCATGGCCGCCGCGATCAACAATTTCGCGCACGGGCATTCCGGCGTTCGGCCGGCGGCGGTCGATGGCCTGACCGCGCTGCTCAACAATGATTGCCTGCCGGAAGTGCCGGCTGACGGGTCAGTGGGCTATCTCACGCATATGGCGCACATTGCACTGGTGCTGGTGGGACAGGGTCGGGCGCGGTCGCGCGGCGACGCATGAGCGGCGCCGAAGCGATGCAGTCGATCGGTTTCGCGCCTCTGGTGCTGGAAGCGAAGGAGGGCTTGAGTCTCGTCAACGGCACTCCCTGCGCGACCGGTCTGGCGGCGATTGCGCTCGACAGAACATCGCGCCTGCTCGATTGGGCGGATCTCATCGCGGCCATGACGTTCGAGAATCTGCACGGCCAAATTGCCGTGTGGGATGCCGACGCATTGGGCATGCGCGTGTCGGAGGGCGTGAAGCAGGTCGGCGCACGTTTGCGCGCCATATTGAGCGGCAGCGCCATACTATCGGAGCGCCGGTCGGCGTACCCAGGACCCCTTGAGCTTGCGCGCCATACCCCAGGTACACGGCGCGGTTCGCGACCTTGCATGCCCGGACCACCCAGGTCGTGGATGATGAGTTGGCGTCGGTGACGGACAATCCGATCCTGTGGGCACCGTGGACCACCCTCGCGCGGTATCCGGAGCGCACGCGGTCGGCGCGGCGCTTGGATTGGCGGCCGATTCGCTGGGAATCGCCGTCGCCGAATTGGCCGCCATGGCGGAACGCCGTGTGGATCGCTTGATCAACCCGCTGCTGAGCAACCTGCCCGCCTTCCTCGCCGCGGACGACGGGGCCCACTCGGGATTCATGATCGCGCAATACACCGCGGCCTCGTTGGTCGCGGACAATCGCCGTCTTGCCGCCCCGGCGAGTTTGGATGGCGGGGTCACCTCGGGGTTGCAGGAGGACCATCTGAGTCATGCCACGCCGGGCGTGCTCAAGCTGCTCAAAATCATCGACAACGCCGAAATCATCCTGGCGATCGAATTGCTTGCTGCCTCGCAGGCCTATGAGCTGCAGCGCGACGCCGACGGCCGCGCCCCGCAGACCGATGCAGCCTACCGGAGGGTTCGCGCCGTCATTCCCCACTACCGGGACGAGCGTCCCTTGGGCGCCGACATCGAAACGGCCCGCGACATGCTCGGCCGACCGCCCGAGGGCGAGGAGCCTGTCTGAGTATGGGTCAAATGCTCCGGCCGCCGTCGACCGCGATGATCTGACCGGTGATATACGGCGCGTCTTTCGCCAAGAACAGGGCCGTGCGCGCGATGTCCTGCGGCGTGCCGTGGCGTTTGAGCGCCGTCTTATCGATGATTTCGCGCTTCAATTCGGCCTCCATCTCGCCCTCCGGCCACAGCACCGGACCCGGCGCAATGCCGTTGACCCGAATTTCCGGCCCCAGTTCGCGCGCCAGCGCGCGCGTCAACATGGCGAGCCCGGCCTTGGCGGAGCTGTAGACCGGGTGCCCTTTCAGAGGACGCAATCCATGAATGTCGATCATGTTGATGATGAGGCCGTGCCGGGCGCGCAGACTGGGCGCGGCCGCTTGAGAAAGAAACAAGGGAGCTTTCAAGTTGCTGCCCATGAGATCGTCCCACTGCGGGAGCGTAATGTGACCGATCGGCGTCGGGTAAAAACTCGATGCATTGTTGATGAGAATATCCAACCGCCCAAATTCCAGCAGCGTGGCGGCCACCAACTTTTCCGGAGCCTCCACCGTCGACAAGTGCGCTGAGTGGATTGTGGCCGAGCGGGGACGTACGAGATTGAACTGGTCCGCCAAAGCGATTGCGGCGGCGGCGGAGGAGCGATAGTGAATGACTATGTTTGCTCCGGCGGCGTGCAGCGTTCGCGCGATTTCGGCTCCGACGCGGCGGGCTCCGCCGGTAATCAGCACGACCTGGTCACGCAGCGAAGAATTCTCGATACTGGCTTTCATGCATCGCCACGATACCGCAATGCCTGCGAAGCGTGAACTTGAGCTCAACGATGCGCAGGCACGTCACTGCGCGCGCGTGCGCGAGTATTTGACCGTGCAAATCGCCGCGGCGCACGGCTGGCTTTGCTTCGAGCGATTCATGGACCTGGCACTGTATGCGCCGGGCTTGGGCTACTACAGCGCGGGCGCGCGTAAATTGGGCGAGGGGGGCGATTTTACGACCGCGCCCGAGGTCTCGCCGCTCTTCGGGGCCTGCGTCGCGCGCCAATGCGCGCAAGTTTTGACCGCGCTCGGGACGGGATCCATCCTGGAAATCGGCGCCGGCAGCGGACGACTCGCAGTGGATGTATTGTCGCGCCTCGAGGCCCTGGAGGAACTGCCGGCGCGCTATATGATTCTGGAAATCAGCGCGGATTTGCGCGAGCGGCAGCGCCGCCGACTCGAACAGTACCTGCCGCACTTGCTGGAACGCGTCGAGTGGCTCGATCGGTCACCCGAGCAGCCATTTGAGGGTGTGGTTCTCGCCAACGAGGTGCTGGATGCCTTGCCGATCGTCCGCTTTCGCTGGCATCGCGATCGGGTGGAGGAGCTTGGAGTGGTGATGCACGATGGAGGCTTCGCCTGGGAGCCTCGGCCGGCAAGCGCGGCCGCGACCGCGGCGTGCCGGCGGCTTGCCGAGGCCGGCGGCGACTGGGACGAAGGTTATGTGTCCGAATATTGTCCGCGCCTCGCAGCCTGGACGCGCAGCGTCACCGACTGTTTGCGCGCAGGCGCGGCGCTATGGTTCGACTATGGGCTGCCCCGATCCCAGTACTATCTGCCGGAGCGGCACGAGGGCACGTTGCTGTGTCATTTCAGGCATCGGGTCCACGGCGATCCGTTCCTCTACCCCGGTTTGCAGGACATCACGGCGTGGGTGGACTATACGGCGCTCGCCGAGGCGTCCCGGGACTCCGGCTTCACCGTGGCAGGCTTCACGACCCAGAGCTTTTTTCTGGCCGGATTGGCGGTGGATCAAGAAATGCGCGCTCTGGCGCTCGATGACGCCAACGCATTCGCGCGGTTGGCCAACCAGGCGCGGCAGCTGATGATGCCGGGTGAGATGGGAGAGCGCTTCAAGGCCATGGCTTGGCTGCGCGGATTGGATCTGCGGTTGTCCGGTTTCGCGCTGCAGGACCTGCGCCACACTTTGTGAATCGAGGGTTGCGATGACGAGGACTAGTATGCCGGCGGCCCGCATTGACCGTCGTTTCAACCGGCGCATCCTTTGGTGGTTGGGCGCGGGATACCCGCTGCTGTATGCGCTCGGCTACCTGTCGAAGTCGATCGCAGGATCGGCGGCAATATGGCCGGCTCACGCGCTCGCGTTTGCGGCGTTCACGCTGCTCCCCCGGCGCGCGTGGCCGCTGATCGCCCTCGGCATGATCTCGTGGGAGTTGCTGGCCCGGCCGCTCCTCTACGTGATCACCATCCAGTCGTATCCGTCGCTGTCGCTGACCTTTAGCTTCGCCCTTGCCAACATACTGACGACGATGGGTCCGGCCGGTCTTGCGCGCATCATGCGGCTGTACCGCAGACAGGATCGATTTGCGCTGGTGATTTCGCCGCTCTGGATCATTGCGCTCACTGCCGGCGCCTTGCCGGGCGCCTTGCTTGGCGCGGCGACCAGCGCCCATGCGGCAAATGTGCCGCTGGTTCCGGCCGACATCGGATTGTGGGTGCTTGCCTCCGTGCTCACCATCGTCACCTTTGGGCCGATGGTGTTCGGGCTGCTGCTCGGATTCTCCGAGCCCACTGCGACTCCGGTGAGACGCTGGGAAGGTTGGGCCGTCTCGACCATCGTAATCGCGCTCTTCGTTTTCTTCGCGGTCGTGCCCTGGCGGGCGGTGGATCCGCTGGTGGAGCCCATGCTGTTCGCGATCCCGCTGGCCTGGCTAGCCCTGCGGTTCTCGCGCCGGGCCACCAACGTGGGGGTGGTAGTCGTGGCATCGGGCATTGTGTTATTCGCGGGCTATGGAGTCGGTATCTATCGCAATCTGGCCAATATCGCCGGCTGGCGGGACGTCGTCATCTCGATCGACGTGTTCCTGGTGATCGGCTGCGGGGGCGCGCTGCTGGTCAATTTGATGACGTTGAAACAGCGAGCCCTGCTGGACGAGCTTGCGCGCGAGCACCTGGCGCTCCGGGAATACGCTCGCGCCCTGACCGTTGCGGAGGAGACCGCTCGCCGCAAGACGGCGGCCGATCTGCACGATGGAATCGGCCAGGTGTTGGCAGGCCAGAGCATGACTCTGGCTGCCATGCGCACGCATGCAAATCAGCCGCCGCTCGACGAACTGCTCGACGAGGCGACCGAAGCTTCCCGGGAGGCGCAAGAGGGGCTGCGCGTCATGATTCAGGACCTGACGCCCCCTGGACTCGATCGCGCATCACTCGATGAAACGCTGCGGTGGCTGGCCGATTACTTCAAGACTCGATTTGGGTTCAGCGTGGTATGGCGTGTGAACGGATCGGCCGACCTGTCTCGCGATCGTCTGCGTCTCATCTACCGCTGCATTCGGGAGTTCTTGATGAACGCCCGCAAGCACTCGCAGCGGCAGACCGCCGAGGTGGAAGTCGATCTTTCCCCGATCGCCATTGAAATCACCGTGGTCGACGAGGGAATCGGATTCGATGCGCGGCGCGCCGAGCCGCCCTCGGGGGAGCGCTTTGGCCTCGCGCAAATTCGGGAAAGGGTGCGCGCGGCGGGCGGTACCGTTGATCTCGATGCAGTGATCGGCGAAGGCTGCCGCGTCACCGTCCGGCTGCCGTCGCCGACGCCGATGCTGGGTTGATGGCTCTTGGGGTCGCGCCATGCACGGCGTCGCGTCTGGGCCCGAGACCGTCGCAATTCCGCAAGTGGGGCCCACAGTGCCGACTTAACATCAGTGATGTGTGGCCCCCGAATCATGGGGGACCGGCGTGCACAGCGGCCGGCAACAACTATATAGAGGGATGAACCGTGAATTCAAAATTGTCGTTTGCAATCGCCGCCATTCTCGGTGGTTCATCCGCCGGAATCGGCCACGCCGCCCCGGCAACCGAGGCCGAGGCCAATTCCGAAGCGATTCAAGAAATCGTGGTCACTGCGCAGCGGCGATCAGAGAACATACAGGACGTGCCGATCTCGATCCGGGCGATGACCGGCGAAACGCTGAGCCAGTTGAACGTGCAGACCCTCGATGATTACATCAAGTATCTGCCGAACGTGACGACGGCAAACAACGGACCGGGCCAGAACGAGGTCTTCATGCGCGGCCTGAGCGCGGGTTCCCAGCCCAGCCAGGGCAGCGCATCGACCGGCTTGTGGCCGAACGTCGCCATCTACCTGGACAATCAGTCGGGTCAACTGCCGAATCGAAATCTTGATATCTATGCCGCGGACCTCAATCGAATCGAGGTGCTGGAGGGGCCGCAGGGCACATTGTTCGGTGCAGGTGCCGAAGCGGGCGTGATCCGCTACATCACCAACGAGCCGAAGCTCAATGTCACCGAGGCCAACGTCACCGCCGGCTACGGGGTGACCGCCCACGGCGATCCCAATACCAACCTGACCGCGATGTTGAATCTTCCGCTGATCGCCGACAAATTGGCGGTGCGCGCGGTGATCTACAACGACAGCCGCGGAGGCTACATCGACAACGTGCCGGCGACGTTCACGCGCAAGAACACCGACATCGGCATTCCCTACGCGAATTACCCGGCGAACGCCGCCGGTCAATGTCCGGATGGCCAGCCCAACAGCGGCTACTGCGTGCCGCCGGGCAGCGTGGCCATCAACAACAACAGCATCGCCGCACGGGCCATCAATCCGGTCACCTACCAGGGAATTCGGGTCGAGGGGCTGTTCCAGTTCAACGACGACTGGAACTTGCTGATCACGCAGACCTACCAGGACATGCACTCGCGGGGCGTGTTCTATCAGCAGCCGAACGCTTCAGACGGCGCGGCGCTTAACCCACTCGAAGTCACGCTGTTCAATGACTCGTCCAACAAGGACAGGTTCGAGAACACCGCTTGGACGGTGAATGGCAAATTCGGGGCGCTAAAAGCGGTGTATACCGGCGGCTACCTCGTGCGCAACGTCACCCAGATCGGCGACTACACGAATTACGCGCGCGGCTACTATGCGGACTACTATCAGTGCTACGGCCCGGGTCCGGGCGTTGCGGAGTCGAAATGCTACTCGCCGAGCGCCACCTGGCATTCGGACGAGCGTAACACTCACCAGCAGCACGAATTCCGGCTGAGCACGCCGGACGATTGGCGTATACGCGGGATCGCCGGCGTGTTCTACGAGGCCAATACCCTCTATGACCAGACCGGCTGGAATTACAAAACCGTGCCTTCGTGTACCTCGGATGGCGCGCCGGGCACACCCGGCAATACTGGCTGCTTCAGCGACATTGGCACGGCGCCTGGGTCAACCGTCGTCCATCCCGGTGTCCAGGGCCCCAATACTTCCTTCTATCAAGACACGGTGCGCGAAACCAAGCAGACAGCTTTTTTCGCGTCTTTCGACGTCGACTTGATACCTCACGTGTTGACACTCACGCTGGGCACGCGTCATTTCAAGTTCGAGAACTCCTCGGCGGGCAGCGTCACCGGGAGTTTCTACTGCTACGAGGGTGGGGCTCCGGCCGGCGGATGTCTCGCTGACAACTACAACCTCAATGCGCAGAATCTTCATGATACCGAGTCCGGCTACAAGAGCCGCGGCAACCTGACCTGGCACATCACGCCCGATGCCATGGTGTATTACACGTACTCGCAGGGCTTTCGTCCCGGCGGCTTCAACCAGAATGGCGGCACGCAGCACGCTCCCGGCCCGGACGCGGTGCCGCAGTACATCATTCCGTCGTCCTACCATTCCGACAATTTGACGAACAATGAGATCGGCTGGAAGACCGAATTTTTCAACCATCGCCTGCAGTGGAACGGGGCTGTGTACCGCGAGAACTGGGACAACGTTCAAGTTGCCTTCTTCGACCCCGGCTTGGTAGGCAATATTTTCTACAACACCAATGGTCAGAACTTTCTGATCAAAGGCATAGAGACGTCGCTGGTGGCACGAGTCGCCGAAGGGCTGACGGTGCAGGGCGCCGCATCCTGGAACCAAAGCGAGCAGACGAATTCCCCGGCGCTGATCAACAATAATCCCCTGAGTGCGGGCTACGGCAAGCCGATCACGGTGGACTGCGACACCACCGGCGCGAATTGCGCGGCCATCACCAACCCGTTTGGTCCGATCGGGTCTCCGAGCGCCAATGCGCCGCCGATTCAGTTCAGCCTGCGTGCCCGCTACGAGTGGACCATCAACGGATTCTCCCCGTTCGTGCAGGCGGGGGCCTCTCACAGCGGCCATTCGTTCACGCAAGCCGGTTCGAATCCGACGATTGCGCAGGCCGGAGCGATTACCACCGGCAGATTGCGCTTTGAGAATCCCGCTTACACGACCTTCGATGCGGCGCTCGGCATCGCCAAGGATGCCTGGAATGTGAGCATCTTCGGGGAGAACATCAGCAACTCGAACGCCAGCACGTTCGTCAGCACGGATCAGTTCATCGTGGCGCAGACGCCGCTTCGGCCGCGGGTTCTCGGCCTGCAGTTCGGGTACAAATTTTAGGTGCGACGCGAAACGAAGCTGATGGTTCTTCTTCTTCTTGAAGGACATCAGTTTCGTGTGCCGCATGAGTGATGGGGGACGGCCCCCCGAGGTCGGTGTGCAGACACGGGCCTCAAACCGCCCAGTGCTGCTGTGGTTCAAAAGATCATGGTGGTGAGCGATCTGGGAAAAGGCGCTCCACAAGAGCGTCAGGTGAGTGTCGAGAAGGTGAACGAAAGTGAACCGTCCGAAGACGCATCGTGATGTACAGAGTGCTGTCGAAACTGCGGGCGTTAGAAACTTGCAGGACTAGGTCTGAGGGATATTCTGCTTACTGCTCAGATGACAGCCGGTGTAAAGGCGGCACGAGCTCGACATGGGCGCTCATGGGGAACGCGGGAAAACTGACGCTGTGATGTGAAGGGAAACGACAAGTGGTTTGAAGCCATGAGGAGGAATACCGAGGCACGGGTCAGTGGAGGAGTCGCCGGTGGTAGTGAGGAAGGCTCTGTAATGGGGCTGGAGCGAAGCGGCGACGTCGTCCGGACCGAGAGCGCAGGTCAACCCGGTCACGGGGAGGAGCCTGCGAGAGCGGTCAAACCGTTTGGGATAGCCAAGCGGGTGGTGTGGGAAGCGTACCGGCATGTCAAAGCCAACCGGGGCGCGGCGGGCATCGATGGCGAAAGCATCGAGATGTTCGAGGCGAACCTGAAAAGCAATCTCTATCGGGTGTGGAATCGGATGAGTTCCGGCTCCTACATGCCCCCGGCCATCCGGCTGGTAGAGATACCGAAAAAGACTGGTGGTGTGCGGACGCTTGGAATCTCGACAATCGAAGACCGGATCGCTCAGACGGTGGCCAAGACTTATATCGAACCGGCTCTAGAGCAGTTGTTTCACCCGGACTCTTATGGATATCGCCCTAACAAGTCTGCCTTGCAGGCGGTGGGAGTGATCCGCGAGAGGTGCTGGAAATACGACTGGGTCATAGAGTTCGACATCCACAAGGCGTTCGACGAACTGGACTGGACGCTGTTACTGAGGGCGGTGCGCAAACACGTCAAGGAACGATGGGCGGTGCTGTACATTGAGCGGTGGTTGAAGGCGCCTTTTGTCAAAGCGGATGGGACGCTGGTTCCACGCAGCCAAGGGGTGCCGCAAGGCTCGGTGATCGGTCCCGTGATGATGAATCTGTTCATGCATTACTGCTTTGATCGATGGATGCAGGAGAAGCATCCGTACTGTCCTTTTGCCCGTTACGCTGATGATGCCGTGGTGCACTGTAGCTCGCAGTTGCAAGCGAAGTGGAAGCTGGTGGCGATCGGCAAGCGGTTGGAGGAGTGCGGGTTGCGCCTCAATCTGCAGAAGACGGCCATTGTGTATTGCAAGGACAGAGAGCGCCGGGAGGCGCATGCGCACCAGCAGTTTACCTTTTTGGGGTACACGTTCAGGCCACGACGAGCGAAGGACCGCTATGGGAAGCTGTTTGACAGCTTTTTGCCCGCGGTGAGCTTGGAGGCGACCAAGAAGATGCTGCGCACGATCAAGAGTTGGAAGGTATCGCGGCAAACCCCGGCCAGCATTGGTGAGCTGGCGTCCCATTACAACCCGATATTGCGCGGATGGTTGAACTACTACGGGCACTTCTACAAATCGGCACTGCTCAGAGTCTTTAATCGCTTCGAAGCGGCTCTGGCGCGGTGGGCTCGCAATAAATACAAAAAGCTGGCGAAGCATCCTGGTCGCAGCTTCCAGTGGTTATGGCGAGTGGCCTGTAGGCAGCCGCAGTTGTTCACCCACTGGCGCGCCTATGGCAGAGCCACCGGTCGGACGATGGGAGCCGTATGACGGGAGACTGTCACGTACGGTTCTGCGAGAGGCTGGGGGCGAAACTCCCCCGGCCTACTGACCCGAGGCCCGCGTTCATTTCTTCCATCGATAGACGGCGCCAGGGAACGGCGCCTTCCATGGGTCGAAGACGCCGGTGATGTACAGCGTGTCGGCGCCGTCCGCGCCGAAGTTCATGTTGGTCACATAGGGCGTAGGGACGGTGATGAGGCGCAGCAATTTTCTGTCCTCGTTCACCACCAGTACCCGGCCCGACCCGTTTTGCGCGATGTAGTAGTTGCCGTCGGGTCCCAGTTTGAGGCCGTCGGGCCCGTTGTAGGCGTCCTCGTGGGCCGTGGGCGGCGCGAGATCCTGCAGGCGTGCCCATACGGAACGGGGTCCCAGGCGGCCGTCGGCTTGGATCGGAAACGAGAGAATTCGGCCAGCCAGCATTTCCGCGACCAGCAGGTTCTTGCCGTCCTTGGACAGGGTCAGACCGTTGGAATAGTGAATGAGGTTGGCGACCTCGACCGGCACTCCGTCGGCCGCCATATAGAGGATGGTTCCGGCGATCGGCGCCTTCAGGTCATAGACTCCAGAGGCCGATACATAGATGCCGCCGCGGCGATCGGCGGCGAAATCATTCGGTCCGATGAACGGCTTGCCGGCGCTGTCCCGGTCGATGGTGCGGAGCTGTTTGCCGGTCCGGTCGAGCTCGACGATGCTGTTCGCGTCGTAGCACGCCACCAGAATATGGTCGTTGCGGTAGTCGATCAGCCCTGAAGCGCCGCAATGCTCGCCGCTCCAATAGGTCACGGCGCGTGTCCCGTCCCACCGCTTGATTCCGGTGCCGGCGTATTCGACGTACAAAAGCGCACCGTTCCGCCACAGCGGGCCTTCCGGATAGGCTGCCGCATGCACGAGCACCGTGTCCGCAGGCGCCGCGGCGATCAAGCTCGCCGCTGCGAGAATCGACCATAGAATCGCCAGGATGCGCATGATCAGGGTGCCTCTTGCGGTTTATGCAGCCCGGCAATGGTCTCTACACGCCGCTGATGCACGCGTTGCGCGATCTTCTCTCCGGCCAGCGCGGCGATCTCTTCCGGCGAGGGCTTGATCGCCGCCGCGGCGTCGCGCGCGGCCTGCAGGTACTCGCGCTGCGGATAAGGCACAGTCTCGAGGCCGGCGCGGCCGCGCGAGTCCGCCTCGCACGCCAGCAACGCCTGCGCGAAACGCAGAGGGCGGCGGAATGCATCGGCGCGCTCCATGAATTCCAGAATGGTCTTGGGCTTGAGTTCGAACGCGCGGTGAACGATCCCGTGGTAGCGCGCGACAATGACGCCGAGGTCCCGATATTCACCCGGCAGCCGCAGCCGCAGGCTCATTGCCTCGATCAACTCGACGCTGCGCTCCTCGTGCCCCCGATGACTCGGCCACTCGTCGCGCGGCGTCGTCCCTTTGCCGAGGTCATGGACCAGCGCTGCGAACCGAACCGTGGGCTCCGGACTCAGCAAGGCAGCCTGCTCGAGCACCATCAAGGTGTGCAGTCCGGTGTCGATTTCCGGGTGCCACTGCGCCGGCTGAGGCACGCCGAACAGGGCGTCGATTTCCGGATAGACGGGCTGCAATGCGCCGCATTCGCGCAGCACCTTGAAGAATTCGGCGGCTTTGAGTTCGCGCAAAGCCTTCTCGGTTTCCTGCCACACCCGCTCGGGCACCAGCGCATGGATCTCGCCGCGTTCCACCATGGCGTGCATCAATGCCAGAGTTTCCGGCGCGATGCGAAATCCCAAGGGTGCGAAGCGCGCCGCGAAGCGCGCGACACGCAACACGCGCACCGGGTCCTCGATGAACGCCGCGGAGACATGACGCAGCACCCTGGCCTCGAGGTCGCGCCTGCCGCCGAAAGGATCGACCAGCGTGCCGTCCGCCGACTGCGCAATGGCATTGATGGTCAGGTCGCGGCGCGCGAGATCCTCCTCGAGAGTGACTTCGGGGCCGAACTCGACGGCGAATCCGCGATAACCGGGGCTGACCTTGCGCTCGAGCCGCGCCAATGCGTGTTCCTCGTGGGTCTCGGGATGCAGAAACACCGGAAAGTCGCGTCCGACTTCGCGGTAGTTCAGGCGCACCAGCTCCTCCCGGGTTCCCCCGACGACGACCCAGTCGCGCTCCTTGACGGGCAGCCCCAGCAAGGCGTCCCGAACCGCTCCGCCAACCAGATACACTTGCATGCGTGAATATTAGCAGCATCGCCGCGACGTTCCGCGCGGCCCTGATAGTTGTCCTGATCGCGGCGGCCGGCAGCGGTTGCTACATTCTGGAAAGTGTCGAAGGACAGCTCGCGTTGATGTCCAAGCGCGAACCCATCACGCGCGTGATCGCCGACTCCGCGACCCCAGCCGCCCTGCGCAGCCAGCTCGAAGCGGTCGCCGCCATCCGCGATTTCGCAAGCCGCGAATTGGGGCTTCCCGACAACGGCAGCTATCGCAGCTATGCGGACGTGGGCCGCCGCTACGTGGTGTGGAATGTGGTCGCTGCGCCCGAGTTCTCGGTCGATCCCCGGGAGTGGTGCTACCCGATCGTCGGTTGCGTGGCCTATCGCGGCTACTTCGCCGAAGATCACGCACGCGGCTTTGCCGAGAAGTTGCGCAGCCAGGGCCTTGATGTCGCCGTCGGGGGCGTGGCGGCGTACTCCACGCTGGGTCACTTCAACGACCCTGTGCTCAACACCATGATGGGTTGGAACGATGTGGAACTCGCCGCCATCATATTTCACGAGCTCACGCACCAGCTCGTGTATGTCGCCAACGATTCCGCCTTCAACGAGGCGCTGGCGACCACGGTGGAGGAGGAGGGGGTCCGGCGTTGGCTGCGCGCCCAAGGGCGCGAGGCTGACATGGCGGCCCATCTGCTGCAGCAGGAACGCTATCTCAAGGTGATCGGCCTGTTGAACGCGACGCGCGCCGAGCTGCGCGCGATCTACGCCTCCGGTTTGCCGCCTGAACAAGTGCGCGAAAAGAAGCGCGCCGCATTTCTCGCGATGCGCTCGTCCTTCGCGCTCCTCAAGGCAGATTGGGGCGGGCACGCCCCCTTCGAATCCTGGTTCGCCGAGGACCTCAACAACGCTCACTTGGCTTCGATCGCAACCTATTTCGACTGTGTGCCGGGTTTCCAGCGCGAGCTCGAGGCTGCGGGCGGCGACCTTCCTGCCTTCTATGCCCGGGTCCGCGGGCTCGCGAAGCTCGATCAAGAGAAGCGCGACGCCATCGTGTGCAATCGGTGAGGGGGTACAATGATTGAAGGTCCGTTGAGGAAGAACCAAGGAGCCGGGCTGAGTGCCGTCTGCATACGATCGATTGCCGTTGGGGGCTTTGCGGGTGTTCGAGGCCGTCGCCACGCACTTGAGTTTCTCGGCCGCCGCCGATGCGCTCAACGTCACGCCCGCCGCCGTCAGCCAGCAGATCAAGGCGCTGGAGTCGTACATTCAGGTACCCCTGTTCCGGCGCAATGGAAGACGGGTGGAACTGACCGACGAGGGCTGCGAATTGTTGCCGTCCGTGCGGGTCGGTCTGGAAAAGCTCGAATCCGCCATGCAGCAGATCAAGCACCATCGCCGCGCCGGACCGCTGCAGATCACCACGATCGCCTCGTTTCTGCAGATCTGGCTGCTGCCGCGAATCCGCTCGTTTCGCCGCAAATACCCGAATGTCGAACTGCGCTTTCACACCTCGCGCGAGCTGGTGGATTTCTCGCGCACCACCAACCACGTCGCCATCCGCCTCGGCCGCGGCGACTATCCGAATCTGCACAGCGAGAAGTTCATGGACGACTGGCTGGTGCCGGTCGC
Organism: uncultured Gammaproteobacteria bacterium; assembly: GCA_963811115.1. Classification (GTDB taxonomy): domain Bacteria; phylum Pseudomonadota; class Gammaproteobacteria; order Steroidobacterales; family Steroidobacteraceae; genus Bog-1198. Next base: position 729,877 of record CAWEQB010000006.1, on the reverse strand, counting down.
GAGCCCCGATCTCATCAAGCAGTATGGAATGATCGAGCGAGGCGCCAAATTGAACAAATTTCCGCTGCTTGAAAGCGGCGATGAACCTTGGAGTGTATGGAGTCAAACCGGCGAAGAGGCCGCTTGGCTGTCGCGGGCGCCGAGCATCGATGACTCGGCGGGTCTTCTGGCGGCGGCCGAAGAAGGCCTCGGCTATGTGCTCACGCGGTGGACACTGGTCAACCGCGCGCTGCAGAAGGGCACGCTGCGGCTCGCGGGAAACGGCGCGTTGCCCTATGGGTTGGCCTATTACTTCGTCTGCCCAAAGAATTTTCTCGCGCTGCCCAAGGTGGCGCAATTTCGCGAGTGGCTGTTCGCCGCCGCGCGCGAATTCCCGAGCCCGGCCGCGGCCGCGAAGACCACTCAGACCGGCTCCTAGCCGCGCAGCATCCCTGGCGCAGCAAGTCCCATCGGCCGTGCAGCAAATCCCACCCGTGCAGCAGATCCCACCCGTGCAGCAGATCCCATCCGTGCAGCAGATCGACGACCTCATGCACGCTTATCGGGGCGCCGCTCCAGGCGCCGGCGTTGCCGTATTGCAGGACGGAATGCCCATCCTGAAGCGCGCCTATGGTTTTGCCGATATGGAGGGCCGCGTCGCCGCCACCCCGGCAACCAACTACCGTCTTGCCTCCATGAGCAAGCAATTTACCTCGGCCGCGGTGCTGCTGCTGGCGGAGGAAGGACGGCTTTCGATCGAGGACCCGATACGCAAATGGTTGCCGACCTTGCCGGATGCCGCGGATGGGATGATCGTCCGCCATTTGCTCACGCACACCTCGGGACTCATCGACTATGAGGACGTGATTCCGCGGGAGCGGTCCTCGCAATTGCGCGACGATGATGTGTTGCGCCTGCTGGAGGGCGAAAATCGCCGCCATTTTCAACCGGGAACGCAATACCGTTACAGCAACAGCGGTTACGCATTGCTGGCGCTGATCGTCGAACGGGCGTCGGGAGAACGATACGCGGAGTTTCTGCGCCGGCGCATGTTCCAACCGCTCGGCATGCAAACGACGGTGGCTTTCGAGGCCGGCGTTTCAGCGGTTGCGAATCGTGCCTTCGGCTACAGCGCCACCGCCCGAGGTTGGCTGCGCACCGACCAGAGTCTGACGAGCGCCACTCTCGGCGATGGCGGCATCTATTCTTCCATCGATGACCTGGCGAAGTGGGATGCCGCGCTGTGTGACGACCGGCTGCTGCGGCCCGCATCGCTGCGTCTCGCGTTCCAGGCTTGGATTGGGACCGACGACCCGCAGGTTCAATACGGCTTCGGCTGGCGGATTACCGGAGATATGCGTTGGCATTCGGGCGAAACACTGGGGTTTCGCAATATTATCGTCCGCTGCCTTGAACGCCGCCTCACGGTCCTAATGTTGACGAATCGCAACGACCCGGTGCCCTATGGAGCGGCGATTGCAATCGCCAGGGAATTCCTGCCGGCCGCAGACGCGCAGCTGGCTGCCCTTGAAACGACTGCCGCGAATCGCGCATCCGGCCCGGATCCGGGGGCCCGGCCGCTACCGGGTCGGCGTCAGTAGAGCCGCGGCGAGGCCGTCAACGCCGCTGCGCACCGGATCGCATACCGGCAATTTCAACTGGTCCGTCAGGCGCTGAAAATACTCGGCGCATTGTGCATCGGACAGACTCGAAGAATTGATGCTCAGGCCGATACAACGAATCGCGGAGTTGGTGAGCCGCCCGGCGCGCAAATAGTCGTCGATTGCGACCTGCAGATCGGGAATCGGAAAATTCGGGTATTCGTCGATGGTGCGGCGCGATGGATCGTGACAGAGGACGATGGCGTCGGGTTGCGACCCATGCAGCAGCCCCAGCGTCACTCCCGCATAGGCCGGATGGAACAGCGACCCCTGACCTTCGATGACATCCCAGTGATCGGGCGCATTGTCGGGAGACAGCTGTTCGGCGGCGCCCGCGACGAAATCGGCGATGATGGCGTCGACGGCGATGCCTTCACCCGAAATCATGATGCCGGTCTGACCGGTGGCGCGAAATGAGGCGTCCACTCCCCGCGATTGCAAATTTTTGGCCAGAGCCAGAGCAGTGTATTTCTTCCCCAGGGCGCAGTCCGTGCCAACGGTCAATACGCGCTTGCCGGAACGCTTCCGGCCGCTCGCCGCCGGATAGGCGGTGTCGCTGTGCCGCACGTCTATGAGGCGAACGGCGTGCCTGGAGGCAGCTTGCACCATCTCGGGAAAAGAGTTCAGGCGCGTATGCAGCCCGCTCACGACGTCCAGGCCGGCCGCGGCCGCGGCCTGGAGTTCGGCAATCCAGTGAGGCGGAAGTTTGCCGCCGGTGGGCGCGATGCCAACGATGATGGAACCGGCGCCGCGGTCGGCCGCCTGCCGCGGAGACAATCGTTCGAGACCGAGGGTGACCCCGCAGCCCGGCAGGCTCCATTCGCCCAGCACGTCATCCGGACACCAATCCTTGAGACCGAACGCAGTCTTGGCCGTCAATTTGTCCTGCACGTCGCCGAGAAAAAGCAGATAGGGCTTGCGCAATCGATGCATGAACTCAAGTCCTGGCGCGGCCTGCGGCGGCGCGGTTGTGGCTGAGCCGGGCATTGTCCTCGAGCGCGCCCAAGTACTGGCTCGCGGACGCCACCATCGACTGCGGCTTGATGCCCAACCGCGCAAAGCCGTCCTCGGTGCACACGCTGTCGACGGTCAACGAGCGGTAATTATCGCTGGAAAAGGGCCGGCCCGGCACGAAGTCCATGACCAGTGCCTGGACTCGCGCCAGCGCGTCGGGCAGCCCCAAAATCCAGCGCCGCCGGCCGGTGAGTTTGGCCACCAATCCGACGATTTCGCGCAAGGAGTAAACCTGCGGTCCGCCGAGCTGGTAGGTTTGACGGCTGCACGCCCCGCCGTGCAGACAGCGGCGCATGGCTTCGATCACGTCATCCACCAATACAGGCTGAAAGCGGGCATTGGGCTTTGCCAACGGCAGCACCCAAGGGATGACCGCGAGCAGACCGGCAAAGCGGTTCAAAAATGAATCGCCGGGACCGAACATCACCGAGGGCTGGAAGATGGTCCAGTCGAGCGCCGCGTTGCTTTCGCGGATCAACTGTTCGGCATCGCCCTTGGTGCGTAGATAGTAGCTGGGTGCGTCGGGAGCGGCCTTGAGCGCGGACACCTGCAGGAGCCGGGTTACGCCCGCCGAGCGCGCCGCCTGAAGCACGCCCTGCGTCAGTTCCGTGTGCGCGCGCCGAAAGCCGGCGCCGCCGAACCCGCGTTCATTGAGAATGCCGATGAGATTGATCACCACGTCCTTGCCGCGGAAACGCTCGCTCAGCTGCGCCTCCGCATACACATCGCAGTTCTCCAACGTGAGTCCGGGCAACACCAGGAGGTGCTTGTGCTGTTCCCGATCCCGCGACAAAACCGTGACCCGATGGCCGTCCTTGATCAGGCGCGCGACAAGGCGAGTTCCCAGGAATCCGGTGCCGCCGAGAACGGCGATGGCTTGCGGGCGGGGCATCAGCGAATCTGAATCAGCTGCGCGACTGAACCGCGCCGTACATTGAGGACCAGAACATTGGCGTTCTTCGCCGCTTCCTTGAAGCTCTTGGTGTTGGTCACCGGCGTGCGGGCGACCCCCACGATCAGATCGTTGGCGCGCAGCCCATTTTGCGCAGCAGGACTTCCATCCAGCACGGCTTTCACCACCACGCCGCCGCCGTCGGGCGCATCGCCCAGCTCGGCGCCTTCCAGGCCTTTGTTGATGTCGACGGCATTGGCCGTCTCAAGTTCGCCGCGTTCGGCGATCAGAGCCGTGAGTTTGCGCGGCTTGCCGTCGCGCACCAGACCGATCTCGACCTTGTCCCCGATCCGCAGCATGCCGATGGTGTTGCGCAATTCGCCGGCATCTTTCATGGCGACCCCGTTGATCGAGGTGATGATGTCGCCGGTCTTGACACCGGCGTGATCGGCCGCCGAGCCAGGCACCACCCCCGCCACCAGCGCGCCGCTCGATTCGGCGACTCCGAATTCCTTGGCGATATCCGGTGTGACGGGATAGATATTGACTCCGAGTACGCCGCGCTTGACCTGGCCGTACTTGATCAGCTGGTCCACGACGCCCTTGACCATGTTGACCGGGATGGCGAAGCCGATGCCGATATTGCCGCCGCTGCGCGACAGAATCGCGGAGTTTATGCCGACCAGCTCGCCGCGCAGATTGACCAGTGCACCGCCCGAATTACCGGGGTTGATCGAGGCATCGGTCTGGATGAAGTCTTCATAGCCGTCCGGGTTGATGCCGGTACGGCCGAGAGCGCTGACGATCCCGGCGGTCACCGTGTGCGCCAAGCCGAAGGGATTGCCGATGGCAACCACGTAATCGCCGGCCTCGAGCTTGGCCGAATCGCCCAACGACATGGCGGTCAAATTGGGCTGCTTGGCCTGCAGCACGGCGATGTCCGCGCCCTCGTCGCTGCCGATGACCTTGGCCGAGAACGTTCGGTTGTCGAGCAGGGTGATGGTGATCTCACTGGCGTTCTCGACCACGTGATGATTGGTGATGATGTAGCCGTTCTTGGCGTCGATGATGACACCCGAACCTGCGCTCTGAAACTGGCGCTCGCGCGGCCTCGAGTCGGGGGGTGCGTCGAAAAAGCGGCGGAAAAAGGGGTCGTCGAGCAGAGGATTGCGTTGGCCGGGCTGCTCCTTGATGGTGCCGCGTGTGGCAATGTTGACCACAGCCGGGGAAACGCGCTTCACCATGGGCGCCAGCGACGGCAGCGGCGCGGCGTCGGCGAGGGGGGCCGGGAGAGCGGCGTATGCGGTGCCGGCAAGCATCACCGCCGGGCCGGTCATGGCAGCGGCGGCAATCGCGGCCGCCGCAAATTTAGAACGCAGATTCATGCGCAGTCCTTCCGTCTGAAAGTCGCCGAGAAATCAAGGCCGGACGGGACTCCGTCCGGCCTCGACGTCGCTTCGGATACATGGCGCAATCTTACACGGAAGCTCGCGCGCGGCGGCCCCTGTTAGGCAGCCTCCACCGTGATTCGGTGCGGCTGCACCTGCGCCACCTTCGGGATTGTGACTTCCAGCACGCCATTGACGAACTTCGCCTTGATGCTCTGGGCGTCGGCCGAGTCCGGCAAGCTGAAGCGGCGCTGGAATTCGCCGGTGATGCGCTCGACGCGGCGGTAGCCTTCGCGCGATTCACGGCGCACATCTTCGCGCTGTCCGCGAATGGTCAGCACGCCCTGATCGGCGGTGATCTCCACCGCTTTGGGATCCACGCCGGGCAGATCCACATGCAATGCGAATTGGTTTGCTTCCTCGTGGATGTCCACCGGCGGCAACCAGGCGCCGGAATCCGCGGCCGTGGTCGACGGCGCGCCGAACAAGCGATCGATGTCTTTCTGGAGCCGGCTGACGAGTGCCCACGGCTCATAACGTACGACGGTCATTTGATACTCCTGAATAAATTGTGTTGCTGAAGCTGCTGTGAAGCCAAGGCTTCGGGAAATTAAATCGGCGCGCTTGGCAGCAGATTTGGGTCGCGATCGGAACATTTCAACTGGCGGCGTGAAAGCTTCAGCAAGGGGTCCAAAGTGAGACGCAGTTCAAAGTCAATTGGACATATTGTGGATAAGGTGTGCAAACACAAGATGTTGCGATTCCTGTTTTTTCCACTTGACCGGGCGATCGCGAGGGGTAATCAGCTAATTTCTTGAGACAATTTTGTAACACTTTGATATTAATGATTTTTTTACATCCAAAAATCTGCAAAAAATGTCTTGACGATGATTGCCATCGCGCCGTAACCTCAACGCCCTCATACAATATGTTGTGGTCGAAGTTCGCGTTACTCTCGTCTCAAGTTTATCCGGCATCAATCAGCTTTCTTTCGCGGGATCGCCGCAATTTCTGTTCAAGTTTGGCGCGATAATTATAAGGGAGCGGCTTTAATACCCATGAATACGGTGGTCAAAATTCAGCCCAAAGAAGTCGGCGATATTGCTTTCCAGGAAGCGTCTTTCGACATCTGGGACAAGAAATACCGTCTGACCGCGAAGGATGGTTCACCCATCGACAATTCGATGGATGACACCTACAAGCGCGTGGCGCGTGCGCTCGCCGATGTCGAGCTCGAGGAATGCCGCGAGCAGTGGTACGAGTCGTTCCTGTGGGCATTGCGTCACGGCGCCATCCCGGCCGGCCGCGTCACCTCGAATGCCGGCGCGCTTGAACACAAACCTGCCACATCGACGATCAATTGCACGGTGTCGGGCACCATCCGCGACTCGATGGACGACATTCTGAACAAGGTGCATGAAGCGGGTCTCACGCTGAAGGCGGGATGCGGCATCGGCTACGAGTTCTCGACCTTGCGGCCGCGGGGCGCCTACGTTTCGGGCGCCGGTGCCTACACGTCCGGTCCTTTGTCGTTCATGGATATCTACGACAAGATGTGTTTCACCGTGTCCTCGGCCGGCGGGCGCCGCGGCGCCCAGATGGGCACCTTTGATATCGGCCATCCCGATGTCCTGGAATTCATTCGCGCCAAGCGCGAAAACGGGCGTTTGCGGCAATTCAACCTCTCCTTGCTCGTCACCGATGAATTCATGAAGGCCGTGAAGCGGGAAGGCGACTGGCAGCTCGCGTTTCCGCTGGGGCGCCAGGAATTCGAGACCGAACGGCCCAACCTGGACGATGCCTCGAAGTTTGTGTGGCGCGAGTGGCCGCACACAGAAGGCTACGTCGCGAACGAGGAGGGCCTGGTTGCCTGCAAGATCTACAAGACCCTGCCGGCGCGCCGGGTGTGGGACGTGATCATGTCCTCCACCTATGACTTTGCCGAGCCGGGGTTCATCCTCGTCGATCGGGTCAACGAGATGAACAACAATTGGTGGACTGAGAACATCCGCGCCACCAATCCCTGCGGCGAGCAGCCGCTGCCTCCCTACGGCTCATGCCTCTTGGGATCGGTGAACCTCACCAAGTTCGTGGTCGATCCGTTCACCGACAATGCAAGATTCGATTGGGAAACCTATCGCAAGGTCGTGAAGGTCTTCACGCGCATGCTGGACAATGTGGTCGAAATCAACGGTCTGCCCCTGGCCCCGCAGCGCGACGAAATCATCCGCAAACGCCGTCACGGCATGGGTTTCTTGGGGCTGGGATCCACCATCACCATGCTGTGTATGAAGTACGGCTCGAAGACGTCGGTCGCGTTCTCGCAGAACGTGTCCCGCGAGATGGCCGTGGCCGGCTGGGAAGCGGCGCTCGATCTGGCGCGCGAGAAGGGTCCTGCGCCGATCATGAACGAGGAGTTCACGGTTACTCGCGCGATGCTGCGCAAGCGCCCCGAAATGGTCAAGGACGGTTGGCGCGTCGGCGCGCGGATCTCCGGTCGAGTGCTGCATGCGCGCTACAGCCGCTATATGCAGCGAATCGCCGAGGCGGCGCCCGAACTGGTGGATGAGCTCGCCGAGGTCGGAGCGCGCTTTACGCACCACACATCGATCGCCCCGACCGGCACGATCTCGCTGTCGTTGGCCAATAACGCCTCCAACGGCATCGAGCCTTCGTTCGCACATCACTATTTCCGCAATGTGATTCGCGAGGGCAAGAAGTCCAAGGAGAAAGTGGACGTTTTCTCGTTCGAGCTGCTCGCGTACCGTGAATTGGTGAATTCGCGCGCCATGCCGAATTCGCAGAACCCCGCGGAGAAACTCCCCGACTACTTCGTGTCCGCCGACGACATCGGACCCAAGGAACACGTCGACATCCAGGCGGCCGCGCAAATGTGGGTGGATTCGTCGATATCCAAGACGGCGAATGTTCCGACCGACTACAAGTACGAGGACTTCAAAGACATTTATATGTATGCCTTCGAGCAGGGTCTCAAGGGTTGCACCACGTTCCGTTTCAATCCGGAGGCCTTCCAGGGCGTATTGGTCAAGGAAGACGACCTCAAGAACACCACCTATGTGTTCACCCTGGAGGACGGCACGGAAGTCGAAGCGCGGGGCGATCAGGAGATCGAGTACGACGGTGAAATGCACACCGCCGCCAATCTCTTCGATGCGCTCAAAGAAGGCTACTACGGGAAATTCTGATCATGGCTCACATCAAGATAGACAAGAAGATCGCCAAGTTCCGGGTACAGAAGCCGGAAGCGAAGGACGCGTCGGCAGCTCCAGCCAAGGAGCCGCCGAAGACCCAGGACAACGTGATCTGGATGCACGAGAAGCTCGAGCGTCCCGAGGTGCTGATCGGCTCGACCTACAAGATAAAGACGCCGGTCTCGGATCACGCCATGTACGTCACCATCAACGACATCGTGCTCAATGAGGGCACGCCGCATGAGCAGCGCCGGCCGTTCGAGGTGTTCATCAATTCGAAGAACCTCGACCATTTCCAGTGGATCGTGGCGCTGACCCGGGTCATTTCCGCGGTATTCCGCAAGGGCGGCGACACCACATTTCTGGTCGACGAGCTGAAGGCGGTGTTCGATCCGAAGGGCGGCTACTGGCAGCCGGGCGGCAAGTTCATGCCCTCGACCATCGCCGAACTGGGTTACGTGATCGAGCGTCACCTGCAGTCGATCGGATTGCTGAAGAAGCCGGAACTCGACGCCCATCAACGCAAGCTGGTGCAGGAGAAGCGCGCGGAATTCGAGGCGCGAACCAAGCAAACCGATGCTTTCTCCAAGTCGCACTTCCCCGAAGGCGCGCAATTGTGCGCGAAGTGCAGCACCGCTGCGGTCGTGATGATGGACGGGTGCAATACCTGCCTGAATTGCGGCGACTCGAAATGCGGATAGGCGTACGCCGTTAGCAGTCCCCGATGATGCCGAGGTCGATGAGCACACGTTCCGCCTCGGCGGTTCCGCGCACGCGAAACGCTTTCATACCGAGCCGTTGAGCCGCTTCGACGTTGAGCAAATTGTCGTCGAGAAACAGCACCTGAGCCGGGCGGCAACCGAGCGAGTCCAGCACATGTTCGAACGCCTCTGCATCCGGTTTGATCCGCCCGGTGAGATGCGATACGAAGTGGCTGTCGAATGCCGGGCCGAATCCCATGTCGTCGCGCACGCGCGGCCAGTGCAGAGCGTTGCTGTTCGACAGCACCGCGCGCCGATAAGGGCCCGGTATCCGCGCCAGCATCGCCAATGCCCCCGGATAAGGGCCGGCCGGCCAGCCGATAAACGCCTGCAGGAATTGCCGCGGCTCGACCTTCAGACCGAATTCCGAGGTCACTGCCGCTGCGAACTCCTCGGCGCCGATCCTGCCCGTCTCAAAAGCTCGCACCGGCGGCGAGCGCAGCCATCGGTGCCAGAGTTCATCGGCGCTCAACGTGTTGTCCAGCCATTCGAGCATGACCTCGACGCCGCGGAGCTCCACCAGCACGCCGCCCATATCGAAGAGCAAGACGCGGACATCCAGCATGACCATCAGTATAAACCCCGCGCTCCGGGCCGCCGCGCCTGGGTTTCTCCCGTCATTGCGGCAATTGCACTTGTCCTTCCGCTGCTGTTCGGCCATGGCAACGCGGCGCACGCGCAAGCGCCCGATCCTTTCACGCCCCCCGCGGAGCTCGAGAAGGATGTGCGTTTTTGGATTCGAGTTTATACGGAGGTCACCACCGACCAGGGACTGCTGCACGACGACTGGAACCTCGGACTGGTTTACGAGGTCCTGCGCTTCGACGCCGCCGCGGCTCCGGCGCAACGCGAGAAGCGGGTCGCTGAAGCCAAGGCGCGCTACGCCGCCCTGTTGAAACGATTTGCGGCGGGCGCGACCGACGATCTCAGTGCGCATGAACAGCGCATTCTGCGTGCCTTCGGTCCCAGTGCCACGCCGCGGGATTTCCGCGATGCCATCGGCCGTATTCGCTTCCAGCTGGGACAAGCGGATCGATTTCATGAAGGGTTGATCCGGGCGGCCGTGTGGGAGAGGGAGATCGCGCACACCTTGACTCAACACGGCGTGCCCGCGGAAATTGCCGCGCTTCCCCACGTCGAATCTTCCTTCAATCTTGCGGCCTACTCCAAGGTTGGCGCGGCGGGTCTGTGGCAATTCATGCCGTCGACCGCCAGACGCTTCATGCGCGTGGACAAGGTGGTCGACGAGCGCCTGGACCCTTACAGCGCGACCGAAGCCGCCGCCAATTTGATGTTGTACAACTATCGCCTGCTCGGCACCTGGCCGCTTGCCGTCACTGCGTACAATCATGGGCCTGGCGGCCTGCGGCGCGCCCAGGACGAATTGGGCACCAGCGACATCGCCGTGATCGTCAAACGCTACCAGGGCGCAACCTTCGGCTTCGCATCGCGCAATTTCTACGTCGCGTTCCTGGCCGCGCTCGAGGTGGATAGGAATGCCGACAAGTACTTCGGACCGATCACGCGTCTGCCGGATACCGACAGCACGCTGGTGGAATTGCCGGACTATGTTCCGGTGGAGGCTTTGGCCAGGGCATTCAAGGTCGATTTGGGCGCGCTGCGCGTGCTGAACCCGGCGCTGCGGCCGCCGATCTGGAACGGCAGCCGTTTCGTGCCGCGCGGCTACGAATTGCGGCTGCCTGGGAATCCGCCGCATGCCGAGATCGCTGCGGCATGGGAGCGCCTGCCGCCGGCACAGCGCTTCGTTGCGCAACGTAATGACGGCACCCATAAGGTTCGGCGCGGCGAGACCGCGGCTGGAATTGCGGCGGCGAGCGGCGTGAGTTTGAGCCGGTTGCTGGCGGCAAACGGCTGGAGCGCCGATCACACGGCCGCTCGGGGCGAGATCGTGCGCATTCCGCAGCCGGCATCGCGTGCGGAGGCTGCCGGCGCCGTGATGTCGCCGTCCGCGCCGCCGCCGGCAGCCGTGGCTGAGACGCCGCCGCCCGTGCTGCCTGAACCGGTGGCGGATTCTGTGCCGCCGGCGGCGGCCTCCAAAACGGCGCGCGCCCCGAGAGAACCGGTGTCGGCGCGCCAGACCGAAGGCGATGCGCTATTGCCTGCGGCCGCGCCGTCCGGGAATCCGGACACCACCGATTACGGGGTCGGCGCAGGCGACACGGTGATCGTGCAGGCCGCGGAAACGCTGGGGCACTATGCTGACTGGTCCGGTGTGAGTTCAGAGATGCTGCGGTCCTTGAACAAGCTGCACAAGAACGCGATGGTGGCTCTCGGCCACAAGGTCAAACTGGATTTTTCCAAGGTGAGCGCCGAACAATTCGAAGCGAAGCGACGCGAATATCACCAGCATCTGCAGGAAGATTATTTTGCGGCTCATCGCATCGCCGGCACCGAGAGCTATTCGGTGAAGCGCGGCGATTCCCTGTGGGTGATCGCGCAACAACATGCGGACCTGCCCGTTTGGCTGGTCGCGCAATACAATCCGGACGTGGATTTCAACGATGTCAGGCCCGGGACCGTAATCACCTTGCCGCGCGTGGCGGCCATCAATCGCCAGTGAGGCCGCGATCTTGCAAGTACTGGGTCAGAACTTCATGAGTATCGACGGTGGGGGAAAAACTCATGCTGGAGCCATCCACCGCGCCGACCGCGAGTTCGAATTTGCGGCTCGCGGCCATGCGCCGCAGCGCCTCCACCGTGATGTCGAAGTAAGCTGTTTGGCCCCACGAAACGACCTGCTTGTAGGCGGAGCGCCCGAGAGCCGGTGGGGAGGTGGGCGTCAGGACCATGGATCCGTCATCCAGAGTCAGGGTCGGGGCGGCCGATCCGCGAATATCTCCGAGCGGACGGTCATTCCCAGGTGCGATGTGTATCCACAATCCGTAAGTCAGGTTGCCGCTGCGGTTCCACTCGACCGGACCCAAATAGGCAAAGGTGGAGCGCTTACGCGTAACCACGGCATTTTGCGGGCCGGGCACGAGTTCGATCGGTTTCTTGAGCGCACCCAGGGTAACTCCGGTGCGTTCGTCGAGGGCTTCGACCGGCTTGACGGAAGACTGGCTGGTGCAGCCCGCCACCAGTCCGAGGAGAAAAACAGCCTGAATCAATCGAGAGAACATGGGTCTGATTATACGGGACGTGAGCTACAGCCGATTATGTCGTACCGACTACACGCTATAATTTTCCAATGAACAATAGAATCAGCCGGCATTCGGCGAGATCCCCTTGGGCGGCGCTATTGCTGGCATTTTGCATGGTCCCATTAAAAGGCGCTTGGGCCGACGAAATGGCGGCGGCAAACCGGGTCGTCGTCCACAAGGCGGAACACAAGCTATATCTATACAGCGATTCACGCCTGCTTGGCGAGTACAAAGTTCAGCTGGGTCTGAGCCCGACCGGGCAGAAAGAGCGCGAACACGATTTTCGCACTCCGGAGGGGCGCTACTTCCTGGCACGGCGCAATGTGCGCAGCGAGTTCTTTCTCGCCATCCAAGTGTCGTATCCGAACAAGTATGACGAACTGCGCGCGCACAAGAACAGGTGGGCCCCCGGCGGCTCGATCATGATTCACGGCTTTCCCAACGCTCCGAAGCATCCGGCGTCCTACTACGAATCGAACGACTGGACCGACGGGTGCATCGCCCTGTCCAACTCCGACATGGTCGAGGTGTGGATGCGCACCCAGGACAACATTCCGATCGACATCTATCCCTAGGAGCCTGTCGGCGTGGAAACCACGATTTTATCGTCGGAAATGGTCGATGCCCGGGTTGCGCCCAAAGGCAGCCTGGAGAATCTATCGCAGCAGGAAATCGCCAAATTGCTCGATTCCGGGCAAGGCGGCCTGTATCCCTTGTTTCGCCAATGCGCGCTCGCTGTGCTCAATTCCGGCAGCAACATCGACGATGCGCGGGTGATTTTCCAGAAATATCGGGATTTTGACCTGCGAATCGTGCGTCAGGCGTGGGGCATCAAGCTTGAGATCAAGAACGCGCCGGCGGCGGCCTTCGTCGACGGCGTGATGATCCGAGGGTTGAAGGACCACTTGTTTGCCGTGCTGCGCGACGTCGTCTTCATCTCGAATGAGATCATGGAAAGCGGCCGTTTTGACCTGGCGTCGTCTTCCAGCATCACCAACGCGGTATTTCACATCTTGAGAAACGCGCGTGTCTTGGAATTGCAAACGCGGCCGAATCTGGTGGTGTGCTGGGGCGGGCATTCCATTCGCCGGATCGAATACGACTACACCAAGAAGGTCGGCTATGAGCTGGGTCTTCGCGGCCTGGATGTATGCACGGGCTGCGGACCGGGCGCCATGAAGGGTCCGATGAAAGGCGCCACCATCGGACATTCGAAGCAGCGCATCGTCGACGGCCGCTACCTGGGGATTACGGAACCCGGGATCATCGCAGCCGAGCCGCCGAATCCGATCGTGAGTCAGCTGGTGATCATGCCGGACATCGAGAAGCGCCTGGAGGCCTTCGTCCGATTGGGGCACGGTATTGTCATTTTTCCGGGCGGCGCCGGCACCGCCGAGGAGATCCTGTACCTGCTCGGAATCTTGCTCGATCCGGCCAATCAGGATCTGCCGTTTCCGGTGGTCTTCACCGGCCCCCCCGACAGCGCGGAATATTTCGAGCAAATACACCGCTTCATCGGCTCGACCCTGGGCGCGGCCGCGCAAGTCAGATACCAGGTCATCATCGACGACCCCGCGGCCGTCGCGCGGGCGATGGTGCAGGGCCTGGCCTCGGTTCGCGATTACCGGCGGCAGGCAAGCGATTCGTACGGATTCAACTGGTTGCTGAAGATTCCGCTGGAATTTCAGTTTCCGTTCGAGGTTTCGCACGCCTCGATGCGCGCCTTGCGTCTGTCGCGCGATCAGCCGGCGCACGAACGCGCCGCGAATCTACGGCGTGCATTCTCCGGAATCGTGGCGGGCAACATCAAGGACTACGGCATCAATGCGATCGAACGCTACGGACCCTTCGAGCTTGCCGGCGAGCCGTCGATCATGGAGCCCTTGGATCGATTGCTGCGTTCGTTCGTCGCGCAGGGCCGGATGAAATTCACCGGTGCCGAATACACCCCCTGTTACCGGCTCGTGGCATGAACGATCCGCAGCGCATCCGCTACCGTTTCGATCTGCCCGACGGATCGCAAAAGTCGCTGGATTTCAGCTTCAATGCCACCGATTTTCGCCTTTCCAATCCGGCCCCGTCGCCGCCGCCGCCCTGGACCGAATTGAAGTTCAACCAGTGCGCCAATTGTCCGCTCAACGCCGCGCAGAGCCCGCACTGTCCGGCCGCGCTGCAGATGGTTTCAGCCATCGAGCCGCTCAAGGCCCTGGCTTCATTCGACACCGTGGGCGTGACGGTGACGCAGGCCGAACGCACGGTCCACGCGGAAACCAGCGCGCAATCGGCGATGAGTTCCGTGCTCGGCTTGATCATGGCGACCGCGGGCTGCCCCTGGACCGACCGCTTGCGCCCGATGGCGCGCTTTCACCTGCCGTTCGCCACCGAAGCCGAAACGCTATATCGCAGCACCAGCATGTTTCTGCTGGCGCGCGAATTGGCGGGCACAGGCTCCGCTCGAGGATTTGCGGCGCTCGAGAAACTCTATGAGAATTTGCATGTCGTGAATCGCGACATGTCGCGCCGTTTGGGCGCGGCCGCGAAAACCGATCCGGCGCAGAATGCGATGGCTCTGCTCGACGCTTATACGACATTGTTGCCCGCGGCGCTGGCGTGCTCGCTCGAGGAACTCAAGCCGCTTTTCGGCGCCTGGCGAAGCGCCGAATTCCAGGTCATTTAACTTACCGTGACGCGCTCTGAGATGCGCATCGCAATGCGCGTCGGCGGACGGAGACAGTGCCGAGGTCCCTGTGACACAGTTCCTGCCCTAGAGGGTGCGCGACATTTACTGTCGTGCCCATCGACCGAGGCACCAGCGATGAGTGAAGTAAAGAATCCAACTCGATACAGCGGAGTAGATCGCCGGGCTCCCCGCACGGAACCGGGATCGCTCAAGCCGGGTGCCGTCCAGAGAGATTTGTACAAGACCGGTGGCCGCCACGGCGCGATCACCAACAATCTCTACAATTGGCACAGCTACAAGAACTGGGCGGAAAAAATTCGCGGGTCCTGGGAAGAGAAAAAATAATCGCTTTCTGGCCGTTGTCAGGCGGTCTCTGACAGCGGCTTGATTCCTTCATCCGGATTCCATGCGCCTTCCTTGGCCTTCAACCACGCGAGCATGGGCTGCCAATCGGCCAGATCCTGTTCGACGACATAGCGCTTCATTTCGTGCAGCCCCACGCCGAGTTCCGCCGCGCGAACGTAGTTCTGCGAGTCGCGCAAAGTGGCGATGACGGGGATGCGCAGGGTTTCCAGAAACCTCATCAATGACTGATAGATCACCGTGTTGCGCCTGACGCGATTGGCGACCACGCCGATGCGATTTTCGTTCCGCCGCACCTTGGCGATCAGCAGCAAATCCGCGATGCACTTGGAGCAGGCGTGAATGTCGATGTCGGACGGCAGCACCGGCACGATAATGGCGTCGGCGTTCTTGGTCATCTCCGGCATGTCCTGCGCCGGAATGGCAGCGGGGGTATCGACCACGACGTGACCGGCGTCCGGCGGTATTCGCATTTGAAACGCTCGGGTCATGCGGGCATTGCGCTCGAACGCCGCGGCCCCATAGATGAATGCCTGCTCCGGCTTGCGCTTTTTCAACCAGCGCGTGCTCGACCCTTGCGGGTCATTATCCGACAGCAGCGGACGATCCCCCTGGCTCGCAAAATAACTGGCGAGATTTGTGGCTATCGTCGTTTTACCTGAACCACCCTTCGGATTCAGGACGAGAATTCGCTGCATGTCGCTCAAGCGTACGCAGCCCCAGGCACCATAGCAAGGGTGTGACCCCACTCACGGTTGAGAGCATGAAAGCTCACTTAAAATCGGGCCGCATGGAGTGGATGTTACAAGTCGCCGACGAGCTCGATGACGTGATTGGCGCGTTGCGGCTGTGTGGCGTGGGCTTGCGCGCCGAGCTCGGCCTGCTGGTCGCCGGCAGCCTCGGTATCGGTGCCGTGGGGGCTGCGGTCGCCGCAGGTGCCCAAGTCACCTTGATTTGTTCCGCCGCGATCGCGCTCTGCATCGCTGCCTACCTGAAAGCCTCCGAAGCGCGCATCGAGGCCTGACGATCGGGCGGACCGCAGCCGCGCGCAACGCGCACTGTAAAATCCTCTAAGATGGCGGCTATGACACGCAACAACCCTGTGCTCAAGATCGGTGTCGTCACATTCCTTGCCTTGCTGGCCGCGTGCAGCGGCAAGCCTGCCGCCACGCCCGTGAGTGCGGTGGCTGCGATGCAATCCACGCAACTCAAGGCCGGTACGGGCGAGGCGGTTACTGCGGGAAAAATTGCCGTCGTGCAATACACCGGTTGGCTGTACGAGGCTGCCGCGAAGGACAACAAGGGCAAGCAGTTCGACAGCTCGCGAACCACGGGACAGCCTTTTCGCTTCCCGGTGGGTGCCGGCCAAGTCATCAAGGGTTGGGATCAGGGCGTGGTGGGCATGAAAATCGGCGAGAGCCGCCGGCTCATCATTCCCGCAGACCTGGCCTATGGCGACAGCGGTGCCGGCGGCGTCATTCCGCCCGGGGCGACCTTGGTGTTCGATATCGATCTCCTCGGCATCGAGTGATCGTCATCGACGGGCCCGCAGGCCCATTGGAGGCCGTTGTCGAGGACGCCGGGAGCGCCGGACCCAGCTGCGCAGTCATCTGCCATCCGCATCCCCTGATGGGCGGCACCATGGACAACAAGGTCGTAACCACGATCGGACGGGCGCTGCGCGATAACGGCATCCCCACTCTGCGGTTCAATTTTCGCGGCGTCGGCGCGAGTGCCGGCGCGTTCGACCGCGGCATCGGCGAAACGGCGGACGCGGACGCCGCTGCGTCGTGGGGAACCCGCCGCTGGCCCGGCAGGACCTTGGTTGTCGCAGGATTTTCTTTTGGCGGCTACGTTGCCTGGCGCCTGGCGCTGCAACGGGAGGCGCGGTGCTTGATCACCGTTGCTCCGGCGATTCAGCTGATGGAGGGATCGCCAGGTGTACCGTCATGCCCCTGGTTCATTGTCCAGGGCGGCGGCGACGATGTCGTGGACCCCGCCGCCGTGAGCGGCTGGGTCAATACCCTGAATCCGAAGCCGCGGCTGGTCATTCTGCCCGGGGTGGGTCACTTCTTTCACGGCCGCCTGCAGGAGCTGCGGGACGCCGTCAGCGATGCGGTTCGGAGCGGCTGACTCAGGCAGCCGCCCCGAATGCAAGGGCAAATCAGTTCACGAATTCCTTGAGGTTCTTGAGCGCGGCTATGCGCACTTTCTTGCTCGCAGGCTTCGCTTTGAACATCATCTTTTCACCATTGAAAGGATTGATACCCTCACGTGCCTTGGTAGCCGGTTTCTTCACGACCTTCATCTTCAGAAGACCAGGCATCGTAAACAAGCCGTGACTGCGCAGACTCTTCTTGATCGAGGCTGAAAGCGAGTCAAACACGGCTCCGACCTGCTTCTTAGAGAGCTCTGTTTCCTTCGAAATGCTAGCGAGAATTTCAGACTTGGTCGGTGCTGCATTCTTTTTCGCCATATTAAATCTCCTGCTTATGTTTGCGAGCGCGGGCATCAAATGCCCGCAAATTCAACTCGGCGCCGAAAATAACATAGAAAAAAGCCGATGTTTAGCGCAAATGAGAAAAAAGATTCGCGCCCGAGCGGGCGCGTGGCGCTGGTTTTTCAGGCTTCTGCGCCGACCGGGGCCATCCGGTGCCGCGTGCTGCGCGCATCGTTCACTGTGATTTCAGGCATGTAGGAGCCGATGTTCAACGAAGCAGCACAAGCAAGGCGCCGATTGCGATCGACACCCAGAGGAAAGAAAAATCTATTTGGCCGATCGGCGGAATGATCCGGCGCACGGGCTTCAGGATCGGTTCGCACAGCTGTGAAAGCAGGCGCACGCCGGGAGCGTAGCCGCCCGGCGACACAAAACTCGTCAGCCAGTACACGAGCATGGCGAACAGATAGATGCGCAGCACCAAACCGGCCAGATCGAGGATGGTGACGCGCAGGAATCAGGACCCAGTCGCCGGCCGCCTCGACGCCGCTCAGGAGCAAGGTCATGAAGGTGCGTAAACAGGCGACCGCCAGCACGGCGACCACCGTGGCGGTATCCACCTTGCCGACCGGAGGCAACAGACGGCGCAGCGGCAGTATCAGCCAATTGGTGATGCGCACGATCGCATCGGCCATGGGATCGCGAAAGTCCGCCCGAACCCATTGGAACAGGAGTCGCAGGACGAAAGCCAGAGTCAGCAGCCAAAGCAGGGTATCGACGATGTATCTAATCGCGTCCATGAATATTTTAGGCGCCTCGCGCCACCTTTCAACGGGTCGAGGTGACCCCGACCGGATTCTAAGGGGCGCCGAACTCGGCGGCGAGTTCGGCAGAGCGTCGATCGGCTGCAGCTACCGCATGTGCGACGATAGCACGAAGCCCGGCCGCATCCAGAACCTCGAGTGCGGCGGCAGTCGTCCCGCCCTTCGAAGTGACCTGTTCGCGCAGCGTGGCCAGGGAGTCGGAAGACTGGCGGGCCATTTGCGCAGCGCCGAACGCCGTCTCCAGCGTCAGCTGATGGGCGACCTCATTCGGCAGTCCGCGCTCGTGGGCCGCCGCCTCCAAAGCCTCCATGAAAAGGAAAAAATACGCCGGGCCGCTGCCCGACAGGGCGGTGACGGTATCCATCTGCGACTCATGTTCCACCCACACCGTGGCACTGACGGCGGCCATGATCATCTCCGCCAAGGCCCGATTGGCGGCGCCGACACCGGCGGGCGCGAACAGACCGGTGGCGCCGAAGCCGTTCAAGGCCGGTCGATTCGGCATGGTGCGTATCACCGGAACCGCAGGACCGAACCAGCGCGCGAGCGCCGCATGAGGTATGCCGGCCGCCACCGAAATCACCAGGGGCGGTGCTTTGGCCAGGTGCGGCGCAAGCCCCAGGGCCACGGCGCGCATTTGCTGGGGTTTGACGGCGAGCACCACGACTTCCGCACCCTTCACCGCGGAGACGTTGTCGGCGGCGATGGTGACGCCGTAGTCGCGGACCAGCCGCTGCAGCTGATCCTGGCTCGGGTCGGCAACCACCACGCGCGCAGCCGGTAGTCCGCGTTTGGTCAGGCCGCCAATCAGAGCGGCCGCCATATTGCCGCCGCCGATGAACGCCAGCCTACGTATGTTATTCATCCCTTCTTCTCCAATGTTCGTTCCCGGGCCGCCTATCCGCCGCGAGGCCCGAACAGCGCCGTACCAATTCGGACCAGCGTGGCCCCTTCGGCGATGGCGGACTCGAAGTCCGCGCTCATCCCCATCGACAGTGTATCGAGCTTGTGGCCGCTCGCGTTCAGCTCTTCGAGCAGGAGCCGCAGTCGGGCAAACACCGCTCGCTCCGCCGCGGCATCGGGCTGCGGCGGCGGGATGCACATCAGGCCGCGCACCCGGATCCGCGGCAGCTCGGCGGCCGCCGCCGCCAGTTGAGCGACCCCCCCGGGTTCGACACCGCCCTTGTTCGGCTCCGGCACCAGCTCCACCTGAATGCACAGGTTGAGGGGCGGTGCGTGGAAAGGTCGTTGTTCCGACAGGCGCCGTGCGACACTGAATCGGTCGATGCTGTGCACCCAATCGAAGCGTTCCGAGATTGCGCGGGTCTTGTTCGATTGAATCCCCCCGATGTAATGCCAGCAAAGCTTCAGGTCGGCGAGCCGATCCATCTTGGCCAGGGCCTCCTGGAGGTAGTTTTCACCGAAATCCGTGACGCCCGCCGTGGCGGCCAGGCGCACCGTTTCGGCAGTCTGGGCCTTGGTGACGGCAACCAAGGTGACCGTGGCCGGGTCTCGCCCGGCCGCTGCGGCGGCCCTAAGTATCCGAGACCGGACGTGGTTCACATGAAGCGTCGAATTCTGCGGACCAATTAACATATTGGGTGACGACACCCTCTTATATACTGCTAGTGGCTTAAACCAGCCGAATTAGGAGCCGTAAATGGCGGTTGATATCGCGCAGCTTCTCGCCTTTGCGGTGAAGAACAACGCGTCGGACCTGCACCTCTCGGCGGGAGTGGCGCCGATGATCCGTGTGGACGGCGACATGAAGCGCGTCAATATGCCTGCCCTGGTGCACAAAGAAGTGCACAGCATGGTGTACGACATCATGAACGACAAGCAGCGCAAAGCGTTCGAAGAGTTCTTCGAAACGGACTTTTCGTTCGAGATCCCCAAGCTTGCGCGCTTCCGGGTCAACGCCTTCAACCAAAATCGCGGTGCCGGCGCGGTATTCCGCAATATTCCGTCCACCATCTTGTCGCTCGACGAGTTGAACGCGCCCAAGACATTCAAAGATCTTTGCATGCTTCCCCGCGGCCTCGTGTTGGTCACCGGACCGACCGGCTCGGGCAAGTCGACCACGCTTGCCGGCATGGTCAATCATTGTAACGACAACCGCCCGGACCACATTATCACGATCGAGGATCCCATCGAGTTCGTGCACGAAAGCAAACGCTGCCTGGTCAACCAGCGCGAGGTGCATCGCGATACTCTGGGGTTCACCGAGGCGCTGCGCTCGGCGCTGCGCGAAGATCCCGACGTGGTGCTGGTGGGCGAAATGCGCGACCTGGAAACCATCCGCCTGGCGTTGACAGCGGCGGAAACCGGGCATCTGGTGTTCGGCACGTTGCACACAAGTTCGGCCGCCAAGACCATCGACCGCATCGTGGACGTGTTCCCGGCCGCGGAAAAGGACATGGTGCGCGCCATGATGTCCGAGAGTCTGCGGGCGGTAATATCGCAAACCTTGATGAAGCGCGTTGGAGGAGGCCGTATTGCGGCGCACGAAATCATGATCGGTACGCCGGCCATCCGCAACCTGATCCGCGAGGGCAAGATCGCGCAAATGTACTCTGCCATTCAGACCGGCCAGGGCCAGGGCATGCAGACGCTGGACCAGTGCCTGCAGGAATTGGTGCAAAAGGGCGTCGTCAGCCGTGAAGAGGCTAAGTACAAGGCGCAGAACAAGGACAGCATCTAATGGAACGCGAACAAGCAATACGCCTGATGCAGGATCTGCTCCGGCGCATGGTCGAAAAGAAAGGCTCGGATCTGTTCATCACCGCCGGCTTCCCGCCGGCAATCAAGGTGGACGGCGAAATTCGCCCGCAGTCCGACCGCTCCCTGAGCCCCGAACAGAGTGCCGGCCTGGTGCGCGCCATCATGAATGACCGCCAGACCAAAGAGTTCGATGCGACCAAGGAATGTAATTTTGCGATTGCGCCGCCGGGGATCGGACGCTTTCGCGTCAGCGCCTTCGTGCAGCAGGGATTTACCGGCGCGGTGCTCAGAACCATCAATGCCAAGATTCCGACCCTCGAAGAACTGGAGTTGCCGCCCATACTCAAGGAGGTCGTGCTCTCCAAGCGCGGCTTCGTGATCCTGGTCGGTGGCACCGGATCCGGCAAATCCACCTCGCTCGCGGCCATGGTCGGATACCGCAACGAAAAGACGCGCGGACACATCGTCACCATCGAGGACCCGGTGGAATATGTGCATGCGCACAAGGGCTGCGTGGTCACGCACCGCGAAGTGGGCGTCGACTGCGAGAGCTGGCATCTGGCCCTCAAGAACACGTTGCGCCAGGCACCCGACGTGATTCTCATCGGAGAAATCCGCGACCGGGAGACCATGGAATACGGCATTCAGTTCGCCGAAACCGGGCACTTGGTGCTGGCCACCCTGCATGCGAACAGTTCCAACCAGGCCCTCGACCGCATCATCAATTTCTTTCCCGAGGAGCGGCGCGAGCAGTTGCTGATGGACTTGTCGTTGAACATCCGCGCTCTCATCTCACAGCGCCTGATTCCGCGCGAAGCGGGAGCCGGACGCATCGCCGCCATGGAAATCATGCTGGCTTCACCGCTGATCTCGGATTTGATTTTCAAAGGAGAGGTCGCCAAGATCAAGGACGTCATGTCGCGCTCCAATCGTCTCGGCATGAAGACTTTCGACCAGGCGCTGTTCGAGTTGTACGAGGCGGGCTTGATTTCCTATGAAGACGCGCTGCGAAACGCCGACTCGAAGAACGAGCTGCGTTTGCGCGTGAAGCTCGAGAGCAAGCGCGAGATGAAGAATCCGGAAGAAGGCGGTCAATCTCTGCAGATCGTCGAGGAAGAAGAAGGCCAGGTGTTCTAGTCCATGTCTCAGGTATCGTAGGTGTCCGCGGAACCCGAAATTCCGGCTCAGGTGATGAACACCAAGCCGCTGTTCAAGCTCATGGTCGAGCGAAAGGCGTCGGATCTGTTTTTCACCTGCAACGCGCCCGTCAAGATCAAGATCGAAGGCAAGATACACCCGGTCAACAAACAAGTGCTGAGCCCGGAGACCGTCCGCCAGGCTGCCTTGGGGTTGATGACCCAGGAGCAGATCGAGCATTTCAACGAGGAATTGGAGATCGATTTCGCGATTTCCGAGCCGGGCCTCGGCCGCTTTCGCGTGAACGTGTTCTACCAACGCGGCTACCCGGCCATGGTGCTGCGCTATATCACCGCGGAAATGCCCAGGCTCGAAGATCTCGGCATGCCGGAGATCTTCAAAGAGCTGGTGATGCTGAAGCGCGGTCTGATTCTCATGGTCGGCGCGGCGGGGGCCGGCAAGTCCACGACGCTCGCGGCGATGATCAACTTCCGCAACGAGACCTCGTCGGATCATATCCTGACCATCGAGGACCCGATCGAGTTCCTGCACAGCAACAAGAAGTCCATCGTCAATCAGCGGGAAGTAGGCCTCGACACCAAGTCATTTGCGCGCGCGCTGCGCAGCGCCGTGCGCGCGGCGCCCGATGTGATATTGGTCGGCGAAATTCGTGATCGTGAAACCATGGAGGCGGCCATCGCGCTCGCCGGCACGGGACATCTGTGCATTGCCACGCTGCATGCCAACAATTGCGCCGAAACACTCGATCGCATCATCAACATGTTTCCGCGCGACCAACACAATCAGATATTTCTGGACCTCTCGCAGTACCTGCGCGCGATTCTTTCGCAGCGCCTGGTTCCGGCGAAGAGCGGCCTGCGGGTGGCGGCCTCCGAGGTCATGGTGAACACCCCGCACATCTCGGAACTCATCAAGAAGGGCGACGTCATCGGCGTGAAAGAGGCGATCCGCACCGGCACCGAGCGCGGCATGCTGAGTTTCGACAGCGCGCTCTACAATCTCGTGCGCGAGGGGCGGATCGAACTCGAAGAGGCGCTGTCGAGCGCCGATTCGCGCACCAATCTCGAGGCCAAGATCAACTTCGGCTGAGACAGGACCTCGCTGCGCGCCAGATTGCCCTCGAATTCCCGGCTGCAAACATCCCATCCCGATTTCAGGGCGCGCTCCCGGCAGACCTTGGGGTCGACCGTCAGTGCGCGCCGCGCCGCCGTAGCGAGATCAAGATCAAGGGCGCCCGTCACCCCGTTCTCGACGACGTCGATCGGACCGGTGACCGGATAGGCGGCCACCGGCACGCCGCAGGCCATGGCCTCGAGGTTGACGAGGCCGAAGGTATCGGTCCGGCTCGGAAACACCATGACGTCGGCCGCCGCCAGGTTCATCGCGAGATCCTCGCCGAATCGATAACCCAGATAGACCGCCTCCGGAAACCGCTTCTCGAGCCGGGGCCGCTCGGGGCCGTCGCCGATCACGATCTTGGTGCCCGCCCAGTCCATTTTCAGGAACGCCTCGATATTCTTTTCGACGGCGATTCGGCCGACATAGGCAGCGATCGGGCGCGGCAGCGCGAGAAAACCCTTCGGATGAGGTTTGAATATCTCAGTGTCGACGCCGCGGCGCCAGGATGCGAGGTTCTTGAACCCGTGCGCTTCGAGATCGTTCCGCACCGAGGCGGTGCTCACCATGCAGCGCTCGGCCGCGCCATGGAACCAACGCAGCGCCCGATAGGAGGCGCTCATCGGCAGCGGGAACCGCGCGCGCAGATACTGCGGGAACTGCGTGTGATACGAGGTGGTAAAGCGCATCCGGTGGCGTAGACAGAAGCGTCTCGCGCTGAGGCCTAGTGGCCCCTCGGTCGCGATGTGCAGGGCCTGCGGAGCGTAGCCAAGAATGCTGCGTTGCAGTTTGTCATAGGGAAGAATCGACAGGCGAATTTCCGGGTAGGTCGGGCAGGCGACGTTGCGGAAGTCGCGAGGATTGATGATCCGCACCTCGTGACCAAAACGGCCCAACCACGCCGCGGTCTGCGCCAGCGTACTGACCACGCCGTTGGTCTGCGGAAACCAGGCGTCGGTGACGATCGCGATTCTCATGCGCGATCACATTGGCATCGCCGGATGACGATACGATGAATGGCGCGCGGTTGGATTTCTTGCAAGCTGTGACGTGGACCGCGATTGGCCCTCGCGGCAGGGCGCCTGTAATAGGCATGTAACGAAAATCCTATATTTGCTTCATGGCCGGCTTTAAATTGCAAATCTAGAGGAATCATCATGCAAAGCTTTTGGGCGGAACTGCGGACACAGCGGTGGGACGATCATCGTTACTACCATCACAGCCGCATCAACCAGTCCCTGCATTTGTTGAGCGCCGTCAGCTTCATCGTGGCTTACGTGACTGCATTCGCCGATCCGGCGCGGTCCGCGCTGATCGGCTGGCTGGTGTCCATGGTCAGCCGGCAATCCGGTCACTTTTTCTTCGAACCGAAAGGTTACGACGAGGTGAATCGGGCGAGCCACGAGTACAAGGAAGACATCAAGGTGGGATACAACCTGCGGCGCAAGGTGATCCTGCATGCCATCTGGGCGTTGTCGCCCGCGCTGCTCTGGTTGGACCCCACGCTTTTCGGCCTGTTTGCGCCGCCCCCCACCGGTGCTGCGGAATTCGTGCGCCGCGTGGGCGAGATTTGGCTCGTCGTCGGCATCGGTGCACTATTGTTCCGTACCGTGCACTTGTTCTTTCTGAAGGACGTGCAGACCGGGCTCGTGTGGCTGACCAAGATCGTGACCGACCCGTTCAACGACGTGAAGACCTATTGGAAGTCGCCTCTATACTTGATGCGCGGCGAGCTGATCGACCCCATGGGCGACGTCGCAGCCCACCGCGCCTGAAGCATTTCCTTGAACACGCGGTGCCTGATGGATTTATTGGTGAGCTCTGCATTGGACCACCACCAGCCGTCCCGTTGCATGTCCTTGGCGGCGGACAGAATCCTGTCGGCGACGGCTGCATAGTCCGTTTCCGTGTAGTTCAGGCTGAAAATGAGTCGGCCGGTGCCCACCCAGCTGAGGGCGAGCCCCGCGGCGCGCAAATAATATTGAAACATCCAGTTGTAGCGCGAGACGCCCAGGTAATAGATGGTCCATATCGTCGACAGATTTGCCACCCTCACAGGCAGCTGCTCCGCCGCCAGCCGGCCATTCATGGCGCGAGCCCTGGTGTTCCAGATTTCGTCGAGATCTTGGTAGAGACTGCGCACCGGATCGGTTTCCAGCCGCTGCAAGAATTCGTACATGGCACCCATGACGTAGGGATGCGAATTGAATGTTCCGCGGGCGAAGCAGATGTCGGCCGGCCGGTCCTCGCGGAAACGGCGCATGTACCGGTGCAGGCCGCAGAGCACTCCCACGGGAAGCCCGCCCGCGACCGTCTTGCCGTAGGTGACCATGTCGGCGCGCACGCCGAAGTATTCCTGCGCGCCGCCCGGGGCCAGCCGGAACCCGACAAAAACCTCGTCGAAGATCAGCACGATGCCCCGCGCGCTGCATACTTCGCGCAGTCTCTTGAGCCAACCGGCATAGGCGTTGCCGTCGAAGGCCGCCGTGCGGCCGCTGTCGATCAAGGTCGAGTCGCCCGGTGCGCTCGAGTTCGGATGCAACGCCTGCAGTGGATTGACCAGGACGCACGCGATGTCGCCGCGGCTGCGCAGCACGCGCAGGCTGGCCTCGTCCATGTCCTTCAGGGTATAGGTTTCCCGGGCGGCGAGTGGATTGCCGACGCCCGGCTGAACGTCGCCCCACCAGCCGTGGTAGGCGCCGCAGAAGCGGACCAAGTGAGTGCGGCGGGTGTGATAGCGCGCGAGCCGGACGGCCTGCATGACGGCCTCGGTGCCCGACATGTGAAAGGAGACCTCATCCAGGCCGGAAATCTGCAGCAGTCGCCGTACATTGTAGGCGGTTACGGGATGGTAGGCGCCCAACACGGGACCCAGCCCGCGGACTCTTTCCGCTCCGCGCTCGATACACTCCTTGTAGAAGTCGTAGCCGAAAACATTGACGCCGTAGGATCCCGTCAAATCGTACGAGCCATTGCCGTCGAGGTCTGTGACCGTCACCCCGGACGAGGACTCGGCAAAGGAGCCGGAGCTGAAGTACTGCCGCACCAGGCCGCTGAACTGAAAGGGCACACGGTAGCGCGAAGTGAATTGCAGGTCGGAAACGCTTGCCGAGATTTCGCCGCTCAACGCAGCCGTTTTCTTGAAGCGTTCCTTGAAGATCGCGGCGAGGCGCATGAAGCCGGCGCGCCGCATCGCGGCGATGCTCGCGGGCGCTCGGTCGGTGTCGAAGAATTGCGAATCGCCGTATTCATAAAACGGCACCAGCGAGGCAAAGCGCCGCGCCATGCGCGAATGTCCCGTCAGCGAACGGTGTTTGGCATGCGAGAGCTGCAGCCGCAACCGCAAGTTGCGCAGCAACAGCAGCAACGCCAACCCCGCCAACGCGTACAAAATGATCTTGCTGATGGCAGTTTCCCTCGGGTAGACCCAGGCGGCGAACTCTATTGCAGACGAATGACACTGAGATGACTGCAAAGTCGCTGATTGCCCGACTCGTCCAGCAAGAAGACATCAACTTCCTGCTCACCAACCGCATTCCGCGAGAACTATTGACGAGATTCGTGGGATGGCTGAGCCGGATCGAACAGCCCTGGGTGTGCGGCCCCTGCCTTGCTTTGTGGCGGCTGTTCTCGGATCTGGATTTGAGCGAGGCGAAGCAGACCCGGTTCAAAAGCGTCCATGCCTGCTTTACACGGGAACTCAAGGAGGGTGCGCGTCCCATTGATCCGCACCCTGGGCGCCTCGTCAGCCCCTGCGACGCGCTGGTCGGCGCCTGCGGACGGATCACCCAGGGAACGGTGTTGCAGGCCAAGGGATTTCCATACCCGCTCGCAGATCTGTTGGGCGACGCGGGGCTGGCGCGCTACTACCAGGGCGGCCAGTACGCGACGCTGCGGCTGACCTCGAGCATGTATCACCGCTTTCACGCCCCCGCCGATTGCCGGGTGGAACAGGTCAATTACATCTCCGGGGACACCTGGAACGTGAATCCGATCGCGCTCAAACGGGTGGAGCGACTGTTTTGCAAGAACGAAAGGGCGGTTATTCGCTGCCGTTTGAAATCGGGTGCGGTGATCGCCCTCGTGCCCGTGGCCGCGATCTTGGTCGCGAGTCTGCGTCTCAAGTTTCTCGACGTTTTGCTGCATCTGCGGTACCACGGACCGAATATCATCCCCTGCGATGCGCGGCTCGTCCGCGGTGAGGAGATGGGCTGGTTCGAGCACGGCTCGACCATTATCGTCTTTGCGCCCCGAGGTGCACGCTTGAGCGATGCCGTCCACGAGGGCGGCCGCATCCGAGTGGGGCGGGCCTTGATGGAAATCGACCGAATCGACGCCGACCCGCTGGGCTAATCGATGGGACTTTCGCGGGCGGGAAAGAATTTCCGCCATTCCACGGTCTACTGCAGGAGGCTCGCTCGAGGCCCGGAGTCGTCATGAACTATGCCGCCAAACCAAGGTTGATGCTCCTCGCCGTGCCTGCATTGCTGCTTGCAGTGCCTGCGCTTTGGAGCCGATGCTTGGCCGCCCCGCCGGGGGTTCCCGGGCCCGTCGTCGTGGAATTATTTACCTCGCAAGGCTGCAGCTCATGCCCACCGGCGGACGAATTCCTCGGTGAGCTGGCCGGACAACCCAACATCATCGCTCTCGCCTTTCACGTCGACTATTGGGACGACGCCGGATGGCGCGATCGCTATTCAATGTCCGAGGCCACCGTCCGCCAGGGTCGTTACGTCGACAGGTTGCGATTGCCGTCGGCGTTTACGCCGCAGATGGTGATCGGAGGCAGCCGCAGCTTCGTGGGTTCGGATAGACGGGGCATTGCGGCAGCAATCGCGCAAGGGGCTGCCGATATCCGAATCCAAACAGTCATTCAGCAGGACGAACTCATCGTGTCGCTGCCCGAAAGCGCGGACTGCGCCGACTGCGAGGTCAATCTGGTGGCCTACTTTCCCCAGGCAACGACGCGGATCGGCCATGGGGAGAATTCGGGCCGAACCTTGACGGAATACAATGTCGTCAGACAGGTCAGGCGGCTGGGTTCCTGGAGCGGCAGGAGCAGCACCTTCCGGCTGCCGCTGAATTCATTCCCCAACGACGCCAATCGCGCGGCTGTCTTGGTACAGCGTACCAACCAAGGTCCGGTGGTGGGGGCCGGCGCGATCAATCTCCGCTAACTGGCGGGGTCGCTTCGCCCCCGTAGATTCTGCGCGTAGCGCACTTTAAAGGGGGCGGCGATGCCTGGTAAGCGTGGCGGCAATGGAGGCGAGGACCGCCATGCGCACCGCGACGCCGTTGTTCACCTGCTCGCGAATCACCGACCGGGGGCCGTCGGCCACGTCCGATGAGATCTCGACGCCGCGATTCATCGGTCCCGGGTGCATCACCAGTACGCTCGGCGCGGCAAGTTTCAGGCGCCTGCCGTCCAGACCGAAATCGCGGAAGTAGGCGGCATCGTCCAGCGATGCGCTCTGCGCCATGCGTTCCTTCTGAATTCGCAGCATCATCACCACATCCGCGCCTGCAATCCCATCCTCGATGCGGATGAAGCGATGGGCGCCGCGAAATTCACCCTCAGCAGGCAGCAGCGATTCGGGCGCCACGAGCCGCACATCAGTCGTGCCCAGCGTGCTGAGCGCCTGATGCGCGGACCTCGCCACGCGAGAGTGCTTGATGTCGCCGACGATGGCGACCTTGAGGCCGGCGAAGCGGCGCTTGTGCGTGCGAATGGTCAATATGTCGAGCAACCCCTGGGTGGGGTGCGAAACATGCGCCTCGCCGGCGCTGATCACCGACACGTGCGGAGCGACATGGTCGATGAGAAATTCCGGCATGCCGGCTTCCGAATCGCGGATGACGAACACGTCGGTGTTCATGGCTTCGAGCGTGTAGATCGTGTCCAACATGCTCTCGCCCTTGGCGCGCGAACTCGAGTGCAGGTCCAGGTTGAGCACGTGCGCGCCCAGGCGGCGGCTGGCAAGATCGAACGAGGCTCGGGTGCGGGTGCTCGGTTCGAAGAATAGATTCGCCAGGGTTACGCCGGCGAGTTCGCGGCCCTCATAGGCGGGCTGACCCGGCAGACGGCGGTAGGTTTCCGCGCGGTCGAGAATCGTCGTCAACGCCTCGCGGGTCAATCCCTCGAGCGTGATGAGGTGGCGCAGCCCCCCGGCGCTGTCTTGTTGTGATCGCATTTGCGCCTCATGTTCCTTCGGTGAACCAACGTTCCAATATGACGCAGGCTGCTGCTGCATCAATATCGCTCTTTGCCACGCGCCGCCGGCGCTGGCCGGATTCACGCGCCGCTTTGAGCCTCGCTTCGGCCTCCATCGACGAATAACGCTCGTCGATCAGGTCGACGCGCAGCATGAAGCGCCGCGTAAGCTCAGCTGCAAAGCTGCGCGCAGCGCCGGTCATTGCACTATCGGAACCGTCGGCATTATACGGCAACCCGACCACCACCAGGGCCGGCTGCCACTCGCGCAGCAGGGTGTGGATGGCCTCCCAAGGGGGTCCGCCGGAAGCCGCCGGCACCGCGTGCAGCGGTGCCGCGGTACGGCTCACGGTGTCGCCGCGGGCCACGCCAATGCGCCGAACCCCGAAATCGAAAGCCAGGACAATCCGGGGTGATCCGCCCTGTTCCGACGCGGCCGGTTCAGGCATTTCCGCTGATCGGACTGATGCGCGACAACTCCACGCCGAGGAGCCGTCCCGCAGCGAGCCACCGGGACTCATAGGGCAGTTCGAAAATCAGGCCCGGATCCACCGGGGCGCTGAGCCACGCATTCGCCCGGATCTCGTCCTCCAGCTGTCCGCCGTCCCAACCCGCATATCCCAGGGCGACGACCGCCTCTTCGGGTCCCTGACCGCGGGCCATTGCCGCGAGAATATCCCGCGAGGTGGTAACGTGGATGAGGTCGGATACCTTGAGGGTTGAATCCCATTCTCCGCCGGCTCGGTGCACCACGAAGCCGCGGTCGGTCTGCATCGGCCCGCCGCGCAGCACGGGACGTTCCCGTAGAGGCCCGAGGGCGAGCTCGATCTCCAATTGTTCGAAAATATCCCCCATGCGCATGGGCAGCGGTTTATTCAAAATGAGACCGAGTGCTCCACGCGAACTATGGTCGCAAATCAGTGCAACGGTTTGCGCGAAGTTGGGATCGCCCATGGCCGGCATGGCGATCAACAACTGATTGGTCAAGTAGCCGGATTCGCTAATGGTTCGGCTCCGCATAGAAGACGCTGGTGCCCTGGGAGGCGCCGCCCAAGAACTGCCACTCGTAGGCGATGCGTATTTCATCATGTTTGCCGGCCAGTTCGCCCGGAAACGGATCAAACGGCGCGGCAAGCTTCAGTATTCGCATCGCAGCCTCGTCGATTTCCGCGTGCCCGCTGCTGCGCCGAACGACGGTTTCCAGGAGTTTGCCGTCGGAACCGATGGTCACTTCGATCACCGGAGTGCCGGAGAGTTTCTGGCGCCTTGCGGCGTCGGGAAAGTTCATCGTGCCCACACGCTCGATCTTGCGCCGCCAGCTGTCCAGGTACACCGCAACATCGGATTCGCGGGTGTCGGCAGCTATCCAAAGCTGGTGCATGGCCTCGCCACGCATGCGCAGCTCAACCCCATCGTCATTGGGGGTCATTGCGAGGTCAGGACGTTTCTCAAGCAACAGCGGCAGCTGGCTCGGCACGGGAGCCGCCGTCGGTGCCGCGAAATACAGTATTTTTTGCGCGGGCCGCTGGGTTGCAATGAGTTCCTCGTCCCCCGTCTCGGTTCCGGCTTGCTGGGCCGCAAGCCCGTCCCCGCTCGGTATCCCGGAACGTTCGACCGGCATCAATGATGATTTCGGGATCAGCGTGCGCTCCCGCTTCAGGGTATTGCCGGAGCCCTTTTGACTGCGTTCCGAGAGGTACTGCGCATTCGGATTGCTGGCGACACTCGGCGCCTGGTCATTGACCAGGACGACCTCCAAAGCCGGCGCCTCATTGGTGTCCGTCTTGCTGCCCGGCGAACTGAAGGTCACCCCCAGGATGACGATGCCGTGGAACAACGCTGCCAGAAAGCAAGTGGTGAGCATGCGGTCGTGGGCGGGCGGCAGGCCCGCCCGAAACATATCGCCTGCTTCATGCACTTCGGATGTCACGCAGCGCTCAATGTCCTGTGGATGGCGTCCACCAGCATCGCTCCAATATCGACAGCGTGTTTCTTGTTTAGTTCGCGGATGCCGGTGGGGCTGGTGACGTTGATTTCAGTGACGTAGTCGCCGATGACATCCAATCCGACGAACAGCATGCCGGCCGCCTTGAGCGTGGGCCCGATTTGCGCACACAGCCATCGGTCACGCTCGTTGAGGGGGCGGCTCTCGGCGCGCGCGCCGGCGGCGAGATTGCCGCGGTTGTCCTCGGGCGTGGGGATTCGCTGCAAAGCGAAGGGCACCGGCTCGCCGTCCACCAGAATGATCCGGTTATCCCCGCCGGTCACGATCTCCGGCAGGTACTTCTGCACGATGGCGTACCGGCTGCCGTAATCGGTCAAAGTCTCGAACACCACGTTACGGTTCTTATCGCCCTGTTCCAGCACGAATATGGACTTGCCGCCCATGCCGTGCAGGGGCTTGCACACGGCTTTGCCGTGTTCGAGCAGGAATTCGCCCATGGCGTGCATATCGCGGGTGATGAGCGTGGGGGCGCAGCACTCGGGGAACCAGGCCGTGTAGACCTTTTCGTTCATGTCCCGCAACCCCTGAGGACGGTTGCACACCAGGGCGCCCTGGGACATGGCGCGATCCAGAATGTAGGTGGAGTAGATGTACTCGGTGTCGAAGGGCGGATCCTTGCGCATCAGAATCACATCAAACTCGCCGAGCTTGGCGTTGTGCGCCGCGCCCCGCGTAAACCATGTCTTGAGATCGTCGAACACCTGCAGGGGCGCGAGGCGGCCCCAGGCAGTACCGTCGCGCAGCCAGAGGTCCTTCAGTTCCGCATAAAAGAGCTGCCAGCCGCGCGCCTGCGCCGCCAGCAATATCGCCAGCGTGCTGTCCTTGGCGGGCTTGATCGTTTCTATGGGGTCCATGACCACAACGAGACGAACGCGGGAAGGGATGCTCATATCTTGAGTCTAGCGCACGCCGGCATATGCGGCATGGCATGAGGCGCCTCGCGTCTCTTCCGAAAACTGTGAACTACGCCACCGTTGTTTGCGCCTTCTTACCGCGAAATGTCGACCCCATACCGTGGCTTGCGCGGCCTGGATATGTTAAAAAGCCACAGGATTCCAGCACCTACGTATAAGTAGAAAGGTCCCCACAGGGCAGATTCATGGAGAGCATGATCACGACGGGCAAGCCGAAACTCACAGGACTCAAAGTTCTCGTGATCGACGACAGCAAGACCATTCGACGGACCGCCGAGACTCTTTTGACCAAGGAGGGTTGCGAGGTGTTCACCGCCGTCGACGGCTTCGATGCGCTGTCCAAGATCGCGGACCATCAACCCGACATCGTGTTCGTGGACATCATGATGCCGCGCCTGGACGGCTATCAGACCTGTTCCCTGATCAAGCACAACAAGGTATTCAAGCAGATTCCGGTCATCATGCTGTCGAGCAAGGACGGCCTGTTCGACCGGGCCCGCGGCCGGATCGTGGGCTCGGAGCATTATTTGACCAAACCGTTCACCAAAGATGAATTGCTGGGCGCGATCGAAGCTCACGTCGGTAAATGACGGAGAACGCAAGAATGGCATTGATCCTCATTGTTGACGATTCACCCACCGAGGTATTCGTCATGCAGAAGGCCCTGGAGAAGCACGGTTTCAAGACCGCAGCGGCCGAGAACGGCGAAGAGGGAGTCCGCAAGGCCAAGGCCATGAAGCCGGATCTCATCTTCATGGATATCGTGATGCCCGGGGTCAACGGCTATCAAGCCACCCGCATGCTCATCAACGATCCCGAGACCAGCTTGATTCCAATCATCATGGTGACCACCAAGGGACAAGAGACGGATCGTGTCTGGGGCTTGCGTCAAGGCGCGGTGGACTACCTGGTGAAGCCCGTGTCGGCGCAGGCATTGGTCGAGAAGGCGCAGGCCGCACTGGCCGTATGACGAGCACGACGAGCGGGCCTGCGACCAGCTTGCGCGGCTTGCGCGACCGTCCGTTTGAATTGCTCAAGGAACTCGAGAAACGCAGCCGAGCCGTGACGACCGGCTCGGTCGCCGAGACCAGCGTCGGGCTAGAATGGGTGGGAGTGGCCTTTCGGATGGGGGGCGAGACCTTTTTGGTGGCACGGGAGGAGACCCGCGAGGTATTGGGTTACCCGGCGGTGGTGACGCGCATCCCCGGCGCGAAAAGCTGGGTGAAGGGGCTTGCGAACATCCGCGGCCAGCTGTTGCCGATGCTTGATCTGCGTCAGTTTCTGGGCAGCGGCGCGACCACCGCCGGCCGAAACACGCGGATTATCGTGGTCAATCACCGGGAAATTCCCGCGGGGCTGATGGTGGACGAAGTATTGGGTTTTCGCCGTTTCGCAGAAGCGGAATTCAACGCCGAAGCGCCGCCGACGGTCATTCGCTGCGATAGCTATCTCGCCGGCGCGTTTCGTCGCGGCGGCGAGGTGTGGCCGGTATTGAGTTTGAAGAATTTAGTGGAGAGCCAAAGCTTTTTACAGGCTGCGAGCTGAATAGCCAGTGCAACAGAAGTCCACGAGAAAAGACACGGGTGCCACGGCGAATCTTCTGCCGGTGCTGGCTGCGCTCATCCTGCTTTGCCTGGGGGGTGCTGCTGCGCTGACCCTGCTCACGCACAACAACACTCCCCCTGCGCTGCCCGCGGAGCTGGCCCTGGTGGCGCAACGCGTGCCCTTCGAGGCGCAAAATGCCCTGCGAGGCGAAGCCAGCGCGTTCGATGCGCTCGCCAAGAGCGCGGCCCGCCTGAAGGCTTTGCGCGGCGCTCTGCCGGATCAAAATGCGGGCGCCGCCGACTCGGCGGAGTGGACCAAGCTGACCGCGGGCGTAAGCACGGTCGGCGAGGCACGAACATCGGTGGAAACCATTCAGGTCGCCAATCAAGAGGCCCGCGAACTGGCGCCGAAACTGCTGTCGGAGCTCGGCGATCTTGCCAGCGCCGTCGGTGCGCAAAAACTCGATGGAATGAGCCGCTACCTGGAGCGCTTCGAGCTCATGGTGCAGCGCATCCAACAAGATTTGAACGGACTTGCGTCGGGGGTGAGCGATGCCGCTCCTGCCGCGCAACGGCTTGCCGATAGTTTGGAATTCCTGAATCAGGTCATGCGCGGTCTGGCCGGGGAAGAATCCGGTCTGGCATTGGCAAAGGTCACCGGCGCCGATGCCGAGCAGCGTTTGAAGACCGTCGTGGCCCGCAATCAGCAGTACGGCAACAGCGTGCGCAAGGCGATCGGCGCCGCCGAGGCGCTTTCCAAGGCGCAGGTCGCGACGCGCATGCTGCCGGCCGCCGCCAGTGCCATTGCCGCCTCATTGAGCGAGGCACCTGCCGCGCACGCCGGCTCCGGCGCCGGCTACAAACCCTGGGTTCTGGCGTTATTGGGAATTGCCGCCGCTCTCTTCGCCGCTCTCGTATGGACGCATCGAAAATCCGTCAACGTGAGCCGCAACAGTGAGTTGCGGGTGCGTGAGAACGAGCGCAACCAGGAGGCCATCATGCGCCTGCTCGACGAGCTGTCGAGCCTCGCGGACGGCGACCTGACCGTACAAGCAACGGTGACGGAGGACATTACCGGGGCAATAGCCGACTCGATCAATTACGCCATCGAGGCGTTACGCGAGCTGGTCACCACCATCAACGACAGCGCCATCCAATTGGACGGCGCCGCCAAGCAAACCCAGGGCGCGGCGGCGCACATGGCGAAGGCCAGCGGCGCGCAATCGCGTCAAATTTCCGCTGCCAGCGAATCCATGGCGGATATGGCGGCTTCGATCGAAGAGGTGTCCGGAAATTCCGAGCGCTGCTCGGATGTGGCCCGGCATTCGGTCGACATCGCCCACAAGGGCGGCGATGCCGTGCGGCGAACCATCGACGGCATGAATGCGATCCGCGAGACCATTCAGGAGACCAGCAAGCGCATCAAGCGTCTGGGCGAAAGCTCGCAGGAAATCGGCAACATCGTCGAGCTGATCAACGACATCGCCGAGCAGACGAACATTCTGGCGCTCAATGCCTCGATTCAGGCTTCCATGGCGGGCGAGGCAGGCCGCGGTTTCGCGGTGGTGGCCGATGAAGTGCAGAGGCTGGCGGAGCGTGCCGCGAATGCCACCAAGCAAATCGAAGTGCTGGTGCGCACCATCCAGACCGATACGAACGAAGCGGTCGTTTCCATGGAGCGCAGCACCACCGACGTGGTGGGCGGCGCGCTGCTGGCCGAGAACGCCGGCGCCGCGCTCGAGGAAATCGAGCAGGTTTCCAATCAAATTGCGAGCCTCGTGCAGAACATTTCGGCGAGCGCGCGCCAGCAGGCCGCCGTCTCCGGGAACATTTCCAAGAACATGCAGGTGGTGCGCGAGATATCGACGCAGACGGCCGAGGGCTCCACCGCAACTTCGACATCGATCGCCAAGCTGGCCGCGTTGTCGGCGCAACTGCGCAAATCCGTCGCTGGATTCCGCCTTCCGGACTACGGCGGGGGCACCACCACCGTCGGAGCCACCTCGGCCACACGCTTGCCTGCCTTGAAAGAGCCCGTCAGCGCCGGCGCGCCGGCAAGCACGGGCGGTTCGGGGGCTGTGCCGGCGGCGGGTACCGGGGCCACCAACAACTCCAATGCCGGCAGTTCCGGGAAGATGCGCAAGGCCAGCGGTTTCGGCGCCTGAAGCTTGAAGACGATTCCGGCATGACCGACATCAGTTCGCAAACTTTGCACGTCGTCGCCAAGGAACTGGCGGCGACTTTGAACGACGCCCGGGCCTCTCTGGAGGCCTACGCCGAGCGCCCGGATCAGCGGGCATTGCTCGAAAAATGCGCCGACCAACTACATTCCGCCCATGGTGTTCTGCGATTGGTCGAGGTTTACGGCGCGGCGCTGCTGGCGGAGGAAATGGAACATGTCACCCGCTATTTGCTGAGTTCGGACAACGACCAGAAGCGGCATGTCGACGGCTTGGACGCCTTGATGCGCGCCACGGTGCAACTACCGACGTACCTCGAGCGGGTCTTGTCGGGCGGCCGGGATCTGGCTCTGGTACTGCTGCCGCTGCTCAACGATTTGCGGTCCGTTCGCGGCAGCCCCCTGCTGTCCGAGGGCACGCTGCTGTTGCTCAACTTGAAATCCGATCAGCCGGCCCAGCCGCTATCGCAGCAGTCGGGCGACCAGTCGATCTCGGTGGCGCAATGGGCGCGCCGCTTAAGGCCGCGATTTCAAATCGGTTTGCTGGGATACATCCGCGGCGAACGCACGGTGCAGAATCTTGAGATTCTGGCCAAGGTTGCCGAAAAACTCGAGCAGGTGGCCACCACTCAACCCGTATTCCAATTGTGGTGGGTAACCGGCGCAATTCTCGAGGCCGTGCGGGCCAACGGATTGGAAGGCAGCGCGACGCTGAAGCGATTGCTGGGGCAGGCGGACCGGCAAATCAAGACTTTGTATGAACTCGGCGAAGCTCGCTACTGCGAGGATCCACCGGTCGACCTTCTGAACAACCTCCTCTACTACGTTGCGCGTGCCTCGACCAGCGGCGGCCGCATTGCCGCGGTGCGCGCCTCCTTCAAGCTCTCCGAGCTGTTGCCGGTCGACGACTCGATCGAGCACGAACGCGAGAGCCTCTCGGCGCCCAGCGTGAAATTGATGCGCACGGTCGCCGCGGCCATCAAGGAGGACCTCTCCAAGGTCAAGGATGTGCTCGACATCTTTGTGCGCCGCGGCGGCGGCCGCAGCGATGAGCTCGTCCCTCAGCTCGAATTACTGAAGAAGATCAGCGACACGCTCGGCGTGCTGGGTCTCGGCGAACTGCGGCAGCGGGTGCAGGACGAGATCTCGCAGCTGTCCGAGATCGTCATCGACGGCAAGACGCCGCCCGAGGAATCGCTGATCAAGGTGGCCGGGGTTCTGCTGTCGGTCGAAGACAGTCTCGACGACCAGTTGGTGCGCTTGATCTTGCCCGCGACTTCCGGTGCGTCGCTCCCCGAATTGCCTGCAGATCAGGATCTCGAGTTCAAACTGGTGAGCGAGGCGGTGCTGCGCGAGTGCATCGTCAACATGGCGCGCATCAAAGAAGCGGTAACCATCGCCGTGCAGAAGCCGGGAGATTCCCCGGCGCAAGGACTGGACAACGTGCCGCAGCTGCTGCGCGGCATCACCGCCGGTCTCCTGATGCTCGGCAAGGGCAGGGCGGTGGAATTGATGGATGCGATCGGCGCCCAGGTACGCAGGTTGATCGAACCTGGCGCGCCATCGCCCGACGCCATCCGCCTGGAGCGGGTGGCGGACGCCATCGTCAGCATCGAGTACTACATGGAAACCCTGCAGAGCGGGCGCAACGATCCATGGTACATGCTCGACAACGCGGAGATGTGCATCAAAACGCTGGCCGACGAGGCGCCCTCGCGTGTCCCGGATATCAGCATCTCGAGCAGCGAAGCCGCCAAGACCGTCAAGCTCGATCCGGCGGAGACGATTGCCCTGGAGCGCACCAAACAGGCGCATGCGGCCACCCATCCATTGATCGCAGTGCCGGAACCGGACCCCGTCGACCCACAATTCGTGGAACTGTTCATCGAGGAGGCCAAGGAAGAAATCGCATCGATTCAGAAGAGCTTCCCGCAGTGGGACCAGAATCCGATGGATCTGGAGTCGCTGTCGCTCATGCGCCGCAGTTTTCATACGCTGAAGGGCAGCGGCCGCATGGTGGGTGCCCGCTCGGTCGCCGAGTTTGGATGGGCCGTCGAGAATCTGCTCAATAGGATCATCGACAAGACGCTGTCGCGGACACCCGGAATGATGGCGTTGCTGCGCAATGCGGTCGCTGCCTTGCCGCAATTGGTGGAACAGCTGGAGACCGGTCGTCAGATTTCCGTGCCCATCGACGCGCTGATGGCCCGCGCCTTTGCCTACGCGGACGGCCGCGACGTCGATCAGGGGACGGTGACGCTGGTGCCGGAAGACACCGGTTCGACACCCGTGCCGCAGGCGTTGGCGGCTGCGTCGGCGCCTCCCGCGGCACCCGCCGCCGCGGAGCGCGTCGCCGTCGCGCCGCCGCCGGCCATGGATCCTGTGCTGCATGACATCTACAGCAAGGAGACGTCGAGCCATTTGACCGAGATTCGCGAATATTTGCTCAAGCGCACCGGTCAGCCCGCCCCGCACGACTTGCCCGAGCCGGTATATCGCGCCATCCACACCTTGAGCGGCAGTTCGAAGATGGCCGAGGCGCGACACGGCATTCGAATTACCGAACCGCTGAACAAGGTCATGCGCAAAGTCTTCGAGAGCGGGCACGGATTGACCGAATTGGGGTTGGCAACGCTCGCCGATGCCGTCCGGGCAATCGACAACGTGATATCGCATATCAACGAAGCGACGTCGTTTTTTCCGGAGCAGCCATCGCTGCTCGCACGGCTGCATGAAATCGAAACCCAACTGGATGTGGAAATCGCCCGCGACGCCATCGATACCAGCGCATCGGCGGTGGTGCCGGCGCTGGCGCCAATGCCGCCGGAGGCCGCCGCGCCGCCCGCCGAGGAATTCGACCACGAGATCGCCAATATCTACAGCGAGGAGGCCACCGAATTGCTCGAGGCGGCGGAAACCTCGCTCACCGCCTGGAACCGCGACCGAAAGGACAAGGAACGCGTCGCAGAACTGCAGCGCCAGTTGCATACGCTGAAAGGCGGCGCCCGAATGGCGGGCATCAGCGCGATGGGCGATTTGAGTCATGAACTCGAGACCTTGGTGATACAGATCGACAGCGGATCGGTCGCCGGCGACGATCATGCGCACGCCGTCATGCAGGCCAGCCTCGATGAACTTGCGCGCATGCGCGATCTGGTGAGCAATGGGACGTTGCCCGCCGGCGCGAAGGCGTTGATCGCTCAAATCCGCGATCTGGCGACGCCGGGACGAAGTCCCGGCGCTGCAGCGGCCCCTGCATCGACTTCGGCGCCGGGTGCGAGCGCCGCCCCGCAGACCGCCGCACGGCCGGTGACGGCCGCGCCGCCGGTGACCGCCGCGCAGCCGGTGACCGCCGCGCCGCCGGCGCCGACATCGGCACCGGCACCCAAGCCGGCCGACGTGCCGCCGTCCACCGCGGCCTCACTCGACCTGACGGCCTCCGACGCGCCGTCGGAACTGCGCGCCGCCCCCGCCGTGAGCGAGGATTCCGCAGTGAGCCTCGAACTCTCCAGCGCCCCGGTTTTGCCCGGACGCGAGAGCGCTCCGGCGGAACGCGTGGAAATGGCGCGCGTCGACGCGGATCTGCTCGACACCATGCTCAACAATGCCGGCGAAGTGAGCATCTTCCGCGCCCGCCTCGATCAGCAGGTCAATTCGATCGATTTCAATCTGGCGGAGTTGGCGCGCACGGTGATTCGCCTCAAGGAACAGCTGCGCGGCCTGGAAATCGAGACCGAAGCGCAGGTTCTCAACCGGCATCAAGACGTGGAACCACGGCGCGACGACTTCGATCCTCTGGAACTGGACCGATATTCATCCCTGCAGCAGTACTCGCGCGCGCTCGCCGAAACATCGGGAGACGTTGCCAGTATTCAGGGATTGCTCGAGACCTTGACTCGCGAAGCCCAGAATTTGCTCACTCAACAATCGCGCGTGATTACCGAGCTGCAGAACAGCTTGATGCGCACCCGCATGGTGCCCTTTCAGCGCCATGTGCAGCGGCTCACGCGCCTCGTGCGCCAGGCTGCGAACGATACCGGCAAACGGGCCGAACTCGTCGTCCAGGGCGCTGCGGCCGAGTTGGATCGGCAGATGCTGGAGCGGATGGTTCCTCCGCTCGAACACATGTTGCGCAATGCCGTCGTCCATGGCATCGAGACCGCGGAGCGCCGCACCGCGCTCGGCAAGCCGGATGTCGGCCGCATTTCCATCAGTTTGGAGCGTGACGGCGCGGAGGTCGTGATCGTGGTTGCGGACGACGGCGCCGGCATCGGCGTCAAGCTGATTCGCGAGAAGGCCATCGCTCTCGGATTGACGGATCCGCAGGCGAAACTCACCGATGAGGAAGCCGTTCAACTCATTCTGGAACCCGGCTTCAGCACAGCCGGCCACGTCACGCAGGCCGCGGGTCGCGGCGTCGGCATGGACGTCGTGGCCACCGAAGTCAAGAAGCTCGGCGGCGGCCTATTCATCGATACGACGGCCGGCAAGGGTTCGCGTTTCACCATTCGCCTGCCCTTTACCCTGGCAATCAGCCAGGCTTTGATCGTGCGCGTCGGTGAGGAGACTTATGCCTTGCCTCTGGCGACGGTGGAAGGCGTGGTGCGCCTGCCCAGGAACATCGTCTCCAGACATCTGGGCAAGGATGCGCCGCCGTTCGAGTATGGCGGACAGAAGTATCGTTTCCAGCAGCTGGGGTCGTTCGTGGGCTTGGGTCCGACGCGACTTCCTGAAGCGGACGTTTCGATTTCGGTGGTATTGATCCGCGCGGGCGAGCATTCCACCGCCCTGGTCACCGATGAACTGGTCGGCAGCCGGGAAATCGTCGTGAAGTCCCTGGGCCCGCAGATATCCGGAATCCGCGGCATCGCCGGGGCGACGATCTTGGGCGACGGCCGCATCGTCATCATTCTCGACATGGGCTCGTTGGTGCGTTCGGAATGGCGCGCCCGCCCGACGGAAACCGTGGTTCTGGACCAGCGCGATCGGCGCACCTTTGCTCTGGTCGTCGACGACTCCATCACCGTACGCCGCGTCACGCAGCGCTTGCTGGAGCGCAACGGCATGCGAGTGTTGACCGCCAAGGACGGTGTGGACGCCGTGTCGCTGCTGCAGGAACATCTGCCGGACATCATCTTGCTCGACATAGAAATGCCGCGAATGGACGGCTACGAAGTCGCCGCCCACGTTCGCAACGACCCGCGGCTCAAGGACATCCCGATCGTAATGATCACCTCGAGGGTCAGCGAAAAGCATCGGGCACGGGCCATCGAGCTTGGTGTCGATGACTACCTCGGCAAGCCGTATCAAGAAAATCAGCTGCTCGACGCCATCGAGCCGCTGGTCAACCGCCGCAGCGCCATCGCGAGATAGCCCATGTCAGATTTGCGCGACGAGCTGTATAGCCTGCTGGTTCCGCTGGTGGGGGAGCGATTGATCGTGCCGCGAGCCTGCGTTGCCGAGGTCATCGGCTATCAAGCGCCGGCCGAAATGACCAACGCGCCCCCCTGGTACTTGGGGGTCGTCAGCTGGAGCGGGCGCAGCGTGCCGGTGGTGTCCTTCGAGGGGGCAGTCGGCCAAACCCTGCCCACCGTCTCGAGCCGCACCCGTATCGTGGTTTTTCATGCCACCGGCGGCAAGCTGCAGTGCGGCTTTTTTGGCATGCTGACGCAGGGCTTTCCGCAGCTGGTGCGGGTAAACGCCGATGTCGTGAGACCGGATCCGACGCGCAGCTTTCCGGAGCGCTCGCCCATCATCTGCCAGGTGCGCATGATCAACGAGACGCCGCTGATTCCGGACTTGGAGCGCCTGGAACAGATGATCGCCGAGGAAACCTCGGTGATGCCGACCTAGCAGCACGGCCGGTGTATATTGGCCGGACTTGCGGGTGCTCTCGCCCGACAAGGAGGCGGTATCATGAACCGGCAATTTCGTTTCGGTGTCGCGCTCTGCATTTTTGCCTGGACGGCGTTTGGGGATCCCGTTCCGGCGCAGAAGGCGCCGCCGGTCAGCGCGGAAAAAAATACGCCCGCGTGGTACAAGACAGCCGTTTCGCAGAGGTGGACCGGCGATCTGGAGGAGATGATCAAGAGGCGCGTCATTCGCGTGCTGGTGGTCTACAGCCAGACTTATTACTTCGTCGATCGGGGCACGCAACGAGGCGCCAGCTATGAAGCCCTGATGCTGTTCGAGAACGACCTCAACAAACAGCTCAAGACCAAGCACCTTCGCGTCAACGTCATTTTCATTCCGGTCCGTCGCGACGAACTCATCCCCGCTCTGCTCGAGGGACGCGGGGACATCGCGGCGTCCGGCATTACAATCACGGCGGCCCGAGACAAGCTGATCGATTTTTCCGCGCCCGTGGCGACACCCGTCAACGAGGTCATCGTCAGCGGACCGGCGTCACCGAACCTTGCGGTTCTCGATGATTTATCGGGCAAGGAGGTTTACGTTCGGAAATCCAGTTCCTACTACGATCATCTGCTGCAGTTCAATGCGGGGCTGGCGAAGGCGGGGAAGGCACCCGTAAAACTCAGGCTGGCGCCGGAGAGCCTGGAAGACGAAGACCTGCTCCAGATGCTCAACGCCGGCCTGGTCGAATTCGTGGTCGCGGATGACATGAAAATGCAGCTATGGAAACAAGTGCTGCCGAAAATCACGGTTCGCCCGGACCTCGTGATCAATTCCGGCGGCTCCTATGCGTGGATGGTGCGCGAGAAGAGCCCGCAGCTTCAGCAGTCGATCAACGCCTTCATCAAGCGTCATCCGAACAGCGACGCAACACGCGGCGAGATCTTGCGCAAATACCTCAAGAGCACGAAGTACGTAAAGGGCGCCACATCTGCGGAGGAGATGCGGAAATTCGACGCAACCATCGATGTGTTCCGCAAGTACGGCGATCAATACAGTTTCGATGCGCTGCTGATCATTGCGCAAGGCTACCAGGAGTCCCGCCTGGACCAAAAGGTGCGCAGTCCGGTGGGCGCCGTCGGCGTGATGCAGGTGATGCCTCAGACCGGCCACGCGATGAAGGTGGGGAATATCGTCGAGATGGAGCCCAATGTTCACGCCGGAGTGAAGTACATCGCGTCG
The DNA here is from genome assembly GCA_963811115.1 of uncultured Gammaproteobacteria bacterium. GTDB lineage: Bacteria > Pseudomonadota > Gammaproteobacteria > Steroidobacterales > Steroidobacteraceae > Bog-1198. The sequence goes on along the minus strand of CAWEQB010000006.1, from coordinate 686,559 downwards.
ATTCGCGACAAGTACTTTGCGGAGCTGCCGATGGACGACCTGAACAAGGCCCTGTTTGCGTTTGCCGCGTACAACGCCGGACCCAGCAGGATCAAGTCGCTGCGCAACTCGGCGGAAAAACGCGGGCTTGATCCCAACGCTTGGTTCGACAATGTGGAAGTCATTGCGGCGGAAAAGATCGGCCGCGAAACCGTGACCTATGTGAGAAACATCTACAAATACTACATTTCGTATCGATTGGTGCTGGACAGAAAAAAAGAGCGCGCAGATGCAATCAAGGCCGCAAAAGGAAAGTAGCCCCCTGGCCCAATCCCTTCGATAGGAACGGCTGGCCTTTCGGACATAGGACCAGAGTCCAATGTCTCGCGCCATCGGGGCGCACTAACGTATCGCCGTTATGGACAGACCGTCCGATGCGCGGCTGCCGAAAGACTTGGCAACCGTCCCAATACACCGGTGGATATAGGTTGGACAATACATGACCCAGCAGCATGATATTTCAAGAACGGTTCTTCCCATTCCGGATCGCGGTCGCACCGGACTCATCACCTACGATGCCAAGGATCCGGATACCAAGTATCCCCCGATCACGCAGCTGCGTCCCCCCAAGGGCGCACCCAATGTACTGATCGTTCTGATCGATGACGCAGGCTTTGGCTCCTCGAGCGCCTTTGGCGGTCCCTGTCATACGCCCACGGCGGAACGCCTGGCAGCAGGAGGCCTGAAATACAACCGCTTTCACACGACGGCGCTGTGTTCGCCGACCCGACAGGCCTTGCTCACCGGGCGCAACCACCATACGGTCGGGATGGGTGGGATAACTGAAATCGCCAGTGGTTCCCCCGGCTACAACTCAATTCTGCCCAACACCTGCTCGCCGCTTGCCCGGACGCTGAAGCTCAACGGCTACGCGACTGCACAATTCGGCAAGTGCCATGAAGTGCCGGTGTGGGAAACCAGCCCCGCCGGTCCCTTTGATGCATGGCCGACCGGCGGCGGCGGCTTTGAATATTTCTACGGGTTCATCGGCGGTGAGGCGCACCAGTGGTATCCGTCGCTGTACGAAGGCACCACGCCGATCGAGGTCAAGAAGACTCCCGAAGAGGGCTATCACCTCATGGAGGACATGACCGACAAGGCGATCAACTGGGTCGGTCAGCAGCAGGCGCTCATACCGGACAAGCCGTTCTTCATCTATTTCGCTCCCGGCGCAACTCACGCCCCGCACCACGTTCCCCAGGAGTGGGCAGACAAGTACAAGGGCAAGTTCAATCAGGGCTGGGACAAACTGCGCGAAGAGACCTTCGCCCGCCAGAAAAAGCTGGGTGTCATTCCCTCGGACTGCCAACTGACGCCACGGCACAAGGAGATTCCGTCCTGGGATGAGATGCCCGCCGATCTGAAGCCGGTGCTGATCCGTCAAATGGAGCTCTACGCCGGGTTCCTTGAGTACGCGGATCACCATGTGGGCCGGTTGGTGGATTCGTTGAAAGATCTCAATCTTCTTGAGAACACGCTCATCTACTACATCATCGGCGACAACGGTGCGTCTGCGGAAGGGACGCTGAACGGCACCTTCAATGAGATGATCAATTTCAACGGCGCCGCCGCGCTCGAGACCCCCAAGTTCCTGATGGACCGACTGGACAAGCTGGGCGGACCGGAATCATACAATCACTATGCGGTGGGTTGGGCGCACGCCATGAATACGCCGTATCAGTGGACCAAGCAGGTCGCATCCCATTGGGGCGGTACGCGCAACGGCACCATCGTGCACTGGCCGTCGGGGATCAAGGGCAAGGGAGAAGTGCGCTCCCAGTTCCACCACGTCATCGATGTCGCGCCGACCATTCTCGAGGCGGCCGGCCTGCCGCAGCCGCTGTCCGTCAACGGTGTTCAGCAGCATCCCATCGAGGGAGTCAGCATGACGTACTCGTTGAATGATGCGAAGGCGGCCGAGCAGCATGAAACACAGTACTTCGAAATGTTCGGCAACCGCGGAATCTACCACAAGGGGTGGACGGCGGTGACACGGCACAAAACCCCATGGCTGCTGGTGGGCGAGACGGTGCCTGCCTTTGACGATGACAACTGGGAGTTGTACGACACCAATAGCGACTGGAGTCAGGCGAACAATTTGGCGAAGAAGATGCCTGACAAGCTCCATCAGCTTCAGCGTCTGTGGTTGATCGAGGCGACCCGCTACAACGTGCTGCCGCTCGATGACAGGGTGGCTGAACGGATGAACCCGGATCTCGCGGGACGGCCCGTGTTGATCAAGGGCAAGACCCAGGTTCTCTTCGGCAGCATGGGGCGGCTGTCTGAAAACTCCGTCGTCAACATCAAGAACAAGTCGCACTCGGTGACTGCCGGAATCGAGGTGCCGGCCGGCGGTGCCGAGGGCGTCATCATTGCCCAGGGCGGCAACATTGGTGGCTGGGTTCTCTATGCCAAAGGCGGCAAGCTCAAGTACTGCTACAACCTGCTCGGCATCGAGCATTTCTTTGTCGAGTCGGCGAGCGCGCTGCCGCAGGGAAAGCACCAGGTTCGCATGGAGTTTGCCTACGACGGAGGCGGCATCGGCAAGGGAGGCACTGCGTCCCTGTATGTGGACGGCAAGAAGGTCGGCGAGGGCAAGGTGCGTGCCACGGCCGGCATGATCTTCTCGGCCGATGACGGGTGCGATGTGGGCGTGGACACAGGCTCGCCGGTCTCACCGGACTATGGGGCGCACGGCAACGAGTTCTCCGGCCGTGTCAATGGCGTTCAGTTGGCGATCGCTGAAGCCGCCGAAAGTGCCGATCACCTGGTCTCGCCCGACGAGGCCATCCGCATCGCCATGGCGCGACAGTAGCGTGCGATCGATGAACGGCGGCGCTCCGGCTGTTTTGCTGACGTCGATTGGAGCGATGGCATTGGCGATGAATGCGCGGGCCGAGGATTGGTCAAATACCATAACCCCCTACCTGTGGGGAACTTCGGTGCAGGGCACCATGGCGGTCGGCACGCCGCTTGGTCCGCTTGGAGGGGGTGTCGACCTGAGCTCGGGCGATGTATTCAGCAATCTCAAGATTGGCGGGATGCTGGACTATCGGGGCGAAAATGCTCAGTGGGCGATCATTGCCGATGCGCTTTATGCGGATATATCGGCGCACGGATCCAAGCCGGTTGGACCGCTCACCTTGAGCGTCACCGGGGGCCAGCAACTGACGATCGTCGAAACCGACATTGGATACAAGTTCATGCCGGGCGTTCTGGCCTTCGCCGGACTTCGCTACAACGACGTCAACCTCGACCTGTCCGCGAGCGCGACGGGAACTGTGGTGGATGCAACCGGAAGTTCGAGCAAGGGACAAAATTGGGTGGACCCGGTGATCGGAATTTCGGGCGAATTTCCGCTGAGCGAAAGCTGGTCGCTGCGTCTGCGCGGCGATATCGGGGGATTCAGTGTGGGCGCGAAGTTCGCTTGGGAAGGGATAGCGGCGGTCAGCTGGCAGGCCAGCAAATCCATTCAAGTGCTCGGAGGCTACAAGTACCTCCGCGAGGAATACGAGAATGGCGCCGGGACGAACTATTTTAGATACGACATTGCCCTGCAGGGACCTGCATTGGGTGTGTCCTTCAAGTTCTGATTTAGCTGCCGGTAGTGGGACTCGAGTCCGATATCCCGGAGAGGGTGGAAGTGCTAACTTGTGGGATGGGGAATCTGGGAGTTGTTCCCAGCGCTTGAGTTTCAATGTTAAGGAGTGGAGATGCGATACGAAAATTCGAAGTTGATTCTCGGTGCCATCGGGGCGCTCGTGAGTTTGAGCGCGTGGAGTCAGCAACCCAAACCCGCGCCGGCCGCTCCGCCGCCCGCCGCCGCTCCGCCGCCCGCCGCCGCTCCGGCGCCCGCTCAAGCAGCTCCTCAATCTATTTCCTCGAGTCTCGGCGTCATCGTGTTCCCATCAAAGAATCAAACTGCCACGCAGCAAGCTTCCGACGAGGGGACTTGTTTCGCGTGGGCGAAGACGAACACCGGCATTGATCCCATGGCTCCGCCGCCGCAAGTGGCAGCCCAGCCAACACAGGATCCTGCCACCGCCGGGCAGGGGGCAGGAGCGCGAGGGGCCGCGCGTGGGGCGGCTGGAGGAGCTGCGATCGGTGCGATCGCAGGCGACGCTGGGAAAGGCGCTGCCATCGGTGCGACGGTCGGGGTGATGTCGGGCGGGGCCCAGAGGCGCAACGCGCAACATCAGGCGGCGCAGCAGAATCAGCAGGCCCAGGCAAATGCGGCGGCGCAGTCACAATCCATCTCCGCGCAGCAAAAAGCCACCTTCAACAAAGGTTTCTCCGCCTGCATGGAGGGCAAGGGTTACACGGCCAAGTAAGCGGCGCAGGCAACCATGGGATCCTTACGAGCTCTTTCCATTCAGCCGGTCGAGCCCCTCGACCAGTTTCGACGCCCACATCGAAATGGCGCGATCCGCCTCCGCGCGGTTGCTCACCCCGGTGGTCCACTGCATGGTGCCGGTGCCGTTGTCGGTGTGACGATCGACCACGCGCGCCAACAACTGTCCGGTCGGCGCGTCGCGGATTTCCATGATGAGCACCATCGAACCCGTCTCCGTTGTATAGGTTTTCGATCGACCTGCGGACATCTTTTCCGGCGCGTTGATGTATAGGTCGGCAATACCCGCTGACACGCGGATCGTCTCATCGTCCGGCGTCGTGGTGGTCGCATAGCCGCCTTTGGTGAGCTGTTTTGAAAATCCGTCCCGTACCATGCCGGCGAGCCCATCCTTGATGCGCTGCATATCTTCTGCGGTAATCTGTTGCGACAGACTCCGGGTGCCACTGTTCGGCTTCCAGTTCTTCGAGAACTCCACTTGCACGGGATCGATCATGACCTTCTTATAGGCCGGGAATTGCACGTCGGGCCGCACGTAGACCAAATCCAAGCCCTTGACCTTCTTTTTCACCAGGCCATCCCATTCGGTCGGCGCCTCCTCCTTCGACACCGCGCATTGCCAGCCTGCCACCCACAAAAGGCTCGCAGCGCACATCAGGAACCCTAGATGTTTTTTCTTCATGTAACCGACCCTCGATTGGGGCCGCGATTGCCGCCGCAGCCTGATTTTCATGCCGAGATCAACAAAGGCGGGATTCAACAGGTTCCACCGGCGCTGCAATCATTGGACCAACGTCCCATTGCCGCGGAGTGGAGCGAGGTCAGCATAGCCGTTCCAGGCGAGCCCTCGCTTCGAGCAGGCCAACTTTGAAATTAGAAACTGCCTTTCTGCTTTCCGTCATGGCGATTACTTTGGCGGGCTGCTGGACGGCACCGGTCGCCGACGTGCAGCCCAAGGGCGACGCGCGGCTGATCCAAGGCGCGATTCCCGTCGTCGCCGTCAAGGACCGCGCCACGGTGCAATCGATCGACGTGGATCAAGGCGTCATCGTCCTGAATTTCACCGACGGCCTCACTGCGGCGGTCAAGCCCGGCCCGCGCGTCAAGAATTTCTCGAAGATTCGTGCCGGGGACAAAGCCAAGGCCACGGTCGCGCGGGAGCTCAGCGTCTACATTCTGATTGACGGCCGGCTGCCCGGCGCTGATGGCAAGCTTGAGACGGTCAGAATAGATGCCAAGGTCATGGACATCGACCGCGCTTACCGGCTGTTGACCTTGCAATATCCCAATCGCGAAGTCGAAGTCCTGAAAGTGGGCCTGGACACCAAACTGTCTGAAATGGAGGCGGGTGATTCGGTGGTCATCAAGACGACTGAACTGCTCGCCTTGCGGATCCAAAAGCCCTGATATGGCCGCAACGCGCGCCAACACCTCGATGGGTCTGGTCCTGGCACTGCTGCTGCCGGTTTCCGGACGTTGCCAGATCAGTCCCAGCCAAGCCAAAGAGATCAGGGAGGGGATCAATGATCGTATTGAGGCGTTGACCGTCCTGGGGGGTGACTACGTGCTGGGGGGCGGCCACTTCACCTCGACCGGAAACGGTCCGGGAGATTTGACCGTCGATGTATCGAAGTTCGGCGGTGCGGGCGAATTCAGCGACATGCGGCAGTTGGGAGATCTGAACATTGGCTGGCGGCCCAGGCTGCAGGGCAACATGGGTACGGTCGACTGGAATAATGAGTTCAAGGTGCCGTTGCTCGCGGGCGATGTCAGCAAGACGAAGGCGTTCGGAATCCAATTTGGCGGCGGCGCGCGTTTCTGGTTCACCCACGAATTCAGTATCGCACCGACCATCATGGGCATGTACGGGAAAACCACCAACGAATACACTCCAGTCAGCGCTTATATGGTGGCGAATCTGGCGAAGGCCAAAGAGATTGGCCTGATCGACTGGAGTACGGAAACATGGACCGTAAGACCTTCTATGAACTTTCAGTACGAGTACACCTGGCGCCGGACGGTCGTTAGGCTATCGTCGGATGCCACGTATTTTCACACCGAATCCCTCAAGAGTTCCAACGCCAACATCGATGTCGGCGGCGATTCGGAGGTGTGGAGCAACAAGCTCGACATCGATATTCCCACGGGCCGGATGCTGTTCGGACATGAGCTCCGCACCGGTGGTTACTACGAGCGGACGGGTCTGTTTGGCAACGTCAGACAAGGACTGAACACTGACAACATGAATGAGATTCATGGACGCCTGGTGCTGGACTATCTGAACCAACTTTGGCTGACGCAGTGGATCGGTGTCGGCGGCTCGTATTACTGGGGCAGCAACTTTACCGGCTATTCGTTTGGCATCGACTGGTATTTGGTCTTCTGAATCGAGAATTTGAGGCTATTTGCAATGAGCAAGAATCATGACCGCTGAAACACATCAACCGGACAGCAACGAGATGGCCGTCGACCGGACATGGCTCGCGCACGAGCGCACCTTGATGGCGTGGGTAAGGACATCCACGTCGATGATCAGCTTCGGATTCACCATCTACAAATTCTTCGAGTTTGAGGAGAACAAAAACACCGCGGCCAGAACCGGCCTCTTGAGCCCACGAGACTTCGCGATGACCATGGTTAGCATCGGACTGGTGTCCTTGCTTGGAGCAACAATCGGGCATCGAAGATCTGTCCGTGGAATGCGAGCCCAATTGCAGGGCCGTCGGTCGCTCGCGGAACTCGTCGCATTCATGGTCGCGGTATTCGGCATCCTGATTTTGCTGGCCGCGGTCTTTCGACAATGAAAGCGGTTATATCCTCCGGCGGGAGCATGATTGGCCGCCTGCTCAGGGCGACAATCCTGTGTGCCTGCGCGCTCGGCGCCCACGCTCAGGCGCCTCCGCCGGCAGATTCCGTGGTCGAAGCTGTGCGGCAGCGAATTGACGATCTCTCCGCCTCCGGTCAATTGACTGTCGAGGGCGCGCGCCTGATTGCCGCCCAAGCACTCCAGGCCCTTTATGAACTGCATGGGTATCAGCCCTTCTGGGACGCACCGCGCGTCGCGAGTCTGATCAGTGCCATTCGCGCAAGTTCCGGCGACGGCTTGACGCCGGCTGATTATCATCTCGCGGCGCTTGAGAAGCTCGCCGGGGTGAACGATCGCACGCCGCTGCAGATTGCCCAGTTCGATCTTCTCGCGACCGATGCCTATACGGTATTGCTCTGTCATTTTTACTTCGGGAAGGCGGATCCGGTCTCGATCGACAGTCGCTGGAATTTCGACAGGCGCCAGATCGAAGAGCGCGATGCTCTGCAATTTCTTTTCGACGCGTTATCCGGTCCGGATATCACCAGCGCACTCAATCGAGTGCGTCCGGATCACTGGATGTACAAGAACCTCGTCGAAGCCCTTTCCGCCTACCGTGCAATAGAGGAGGCCGGCGGCTGGCCGACGATTGCGGACGGTCCGACCTTGCGTCGCGGCGTGACGGACACGCGGGTGGCCAGCCTGCGGCTTCGTCTGCTGGCGAGTCAGGATCTGGCGAACGAACCCGCCAAGGGCGAGCTGTTCGATGATCCCTTGGAAGCAGCCCTGAAGCGCTTTCAAGCGCGGCATTTTCTGCCCGCGGATGGCAGCGTCGGACCCGAAACACGGCGGGAACTCAACGTGAGCGTTGCTCAGCGCATCGATCAGATCCGAGTCAATCTGGAACGTGCCCGTTGGTTGCAGCATGGGGTTCCCGCAGAATTCGTCGCTGTCGATGTCGCGGGATTCGAGGTGCGGTATGTGCGGGATCGTGCAGTCGTTTGGCGATCCCGAGCGCAGGTCGGCAAGTCTTACCGACAGACGCCCATCTTTCAGTCGACGATTCAAGAAGTGGTGGTCAATCCGACTTGGACCGTACCCCCCGGCATATTGCAGAATGACATTCTGCCCGCCGTGCGGCGCGACCCCTCCTATCTGCAAAAAAGAGGTCTGCGCGTCATTGATCGCGAGGGCCGCGACGTTGATTCCAGCAGTATCGATTTCTCGAAATATACCGGTGCGAATTTCCCCTACATGATCCGTCAGGACCCGGGTCCGACGAATGCGCTGGGGCAAGTTAAGATCATGTTCCCCAACCCCTACCTGGTGTACTTGCACGACACCCCCAGCCAAAGCTTGTTCGAACACGAACGCCGCGCCTTTAGCTCCGGCTGCATTCGCACTGAACGTCCGCTGGAACTCGTGGAACTCCTGTTGGCGCCTTCGGGCAGTTGGAATCGCGCATCTATCGATGCTGCAGTGAGTGCCGGCAAAACGCGCACGATACGATTGACCCAACCCGTGCCGGTTCTGATTCTTTACTGGACCGTGGATCGAAACGATCGAGGCGACATTCTGTTCAAGCCCGATCCTTACGGACGCGATCCAAAGTTGCTCAAAGCCATCGACGCGCCCTTCGCCAGCCTCCGTCGAGCCGGGCGGTAGCGGCCCACCGGTAGGCGTACCCCCATAGGCCTGCTAGCCTAAGGCATGAATTCGGGTTATTTGAAGTCAGTTCAATGCGTTTGAGTTGGCTGCGGGCGATGCTCGTGGTCCTTTTTGTCGCCTTTGGCTGCCACGCCAACGCCGCAGACACTCAACCCTATCGTGTCGATATCGCCTCGACCGGTAGCGGCGACATGGACGATACGCTTAAGGCGACGTCCGATCTGCAGACACTGCGAACATCGGCGCCGGTCAGTCCAATTGGATTGATCGCCCGCGCCAGGGGCGATATCGACCGGTTCACCACCGTGCTCGAGAGCTACGGTTATTACCAGAGCGCAGTGACGATCAAAATCAACGACATCGCGCTCAAGGACTCCAAATTGCGTGATGCCCTGAGCGACTTGCCGAAAGGCGAAGAGGCGCGCATCGCGGTCAGCTTTGCGCTGGGCCCGCTCTATCATCTGCGCAAGATCGATATCGACGGCGAGCTGCCGGAGTCGGCACGCAGCACCCTTGGCCTGAAGCCGGGCGATGCGGCGGTTGCGTCCAACGTGCTTGCCGGAGCGGCGCGCCTGCTCAATGTGCTGCAGGAACAAGGCTATGCCTTTGCGAAGGTGGATCCGCCGGTGGCCTACGAGGCGGCGGAGGAGCCGGCCCTCGACTTAATTTTTCATGTAGTCACGGGCCCGCGCGTGAATGTCGGTGAAATCCATATCGAAGGTCTGAAGCGGACCCATGAATCATTGCTGCGCAAGAATTTGCAGTTGCGTACCGGAGACCCCTACCGGCCCTCCGCGATTGAAAAAGGGCGACGTGATTTATTGGCGCTCGGCGTATTTGATCTGATTTCCGTGCAGGCGGGTACTGCCGTCGATGCCACCGGGGGCGTGCCGATCACATTCAAGGTGCGCGAGCGCCCGCGCCACGCGGTATCCCTCAATGGGGCGTATTCCAGCGATCTGGGCGGAAGCGGCGGCGTCACCTGGACTGACCGGAACCTTTTTGGCAATGCAGAGCGGTTGACCATTGCCGCATCGGTGATCGACGTCAGCGGCACCAGCACCACGGGTATCGGCTACGACACCAGCGCAAAATTTACAAAGCCGGATTTTCTGCGCCGCGACCAGGCATTGCAGCTCAGCATCGGCGCGCTGAAGCAGTCCCTCGAAGCGTACGACCAAACCGCGGCCACTGCCGGCGTGGCTGTGACCCGAAAGTTGTCGAGCGTCTGGAACGCCAGTGTCGGCTTGACGGCGATTGATGAAAAAATCGATCAAGTTGTGGGCGTCATACCCAACCCCGACTACCCCGCCGACCCGGCACAACCACAATTCATCGAGCAGAGGCAGACCAATTTCTACACCTTGCTGGCGCTCCCCCTGATCTTGAGCTACGACTCGACCAACCTGCCCACGCCGCTCGAGGATCCCTGGCATGGCTATCGCGGCTCGTTGAGCGTGACGCCGACTCTCGCGATCGGCAAACCGAATACCATGTTCACCATCGTGCAGGTCAGGCTGGCCGGCTACTTCGATCTGAACAAGCTGTTCGGCACCGACCCCGGCCGCAGCGTGCTTGCGGGCCGGATATTGGAGGGTATCGCCAAGGGCGCCCAACAATTCAGCCTGCCCCCCGATCAGCGCTTCTATGGCGGCGGCAGCAGCACCATTCGTGGTTACCGATACCAATCGGTCGGCCCGCAATTTCCGGGTACCAACGATCCGGCGGGTGGTACCGAAATTGAGGCCGCTAGCATAGAATTTCGGCAGCGCTTCGCCGGCAATTTTGGCGCTGCCGCTTTCGTGGACGGCGGCCAAGTGACCGCCAGTGCGCACGGCGTTGAGAACGATTTTCGCATCGGAGTCGGGCTGGGTTTTCGGTATTACACCCCGATCGGGCCCATCAGATTGGACGTCGCCGTACCCACCAAGAAGCGCAGCGGCGATGATGACTTCGAAGTGTACCTTGGACTGGGGCAGGCATTTTGATGCGTCGCGCACTGAAAGTCGTTGCGTGGAGTCTGGGTGGTCTGGCCCTGCTCATGCTGTTGTTGGTTGGCGGGGTGTACATCGCGGGCAATACCGATTCGGGCCGCGCCATGATCGAGAACATGACCGGCCGGCTCACGGGCGGCCGTGTCGAGTTGACGGGATTGCGTGGATCGCTGCCGCACGTATTGACGCTCGATAAATTGCAGCTCAGGGATGATCGCGGAGTATGGCTGACCGCCGAACGCGTGACCGTGCGCTGGACACCGCTCGCCTTGTTCATGCAGCGATTGCAAGTCGATAGTCTTCAGGCGGGTCGGGTGATGATGGAGCGCCTGCCTGTCAGTTCGAGCGCCGCGAGCAGCACCCCTCCTTCCATACCTCGCATCGACGTCGCGAACGCAGCGATCGACGAACTCCATCTGGGGCCGCAGCTCAGCGTCGTGCCGGCGCCGCTGCTGCTGCGCGGATCGGTTCATCTGCGATCGCTCACCGACATGCTCATCGAGGTGAATGCACACCGCGTCGGCGGGATTGGCGACTATGTATTGCACCTGCAGTTCGATCCCAAGAGTATGGAGGCGATGCTGAAGGTGAATGAGCCCGCCGGCGGCCCTTTGGAAAACCTGCTGCAGTTACCGGGACTGGGCGCGCTCGCCGCCACTTTGAATTTGAGCGGACCTCGCACGACCGAGCGGCTGGAACTGTCGGTGGATGCCGGCACCCTGCACGGCAACGCGCGGGGCATTGCCAATGTCAATGAGCTGTCGGGCGATCTCAACTTCGACCTTCAGGCAAAGGCGATGAGCCCGCGGCCGGACCTGTCTTGGGACAGGGCCGCCCTGCAAGGCCGCTGGCATGGATACATTAGATCGCCGACGGCGGAGGGACATGTGGACATCTCGAACTTGCAGCTGCCGGGCGGCACCCAACTAGCGACGTTGAAGGCGGATGTGACTGCCGGTGACGGACGGGCGGCCCTCAAGGCGATAGTGGAGGGCTTGCAGATTCCCGGACCGCAGCCGCGCTTGTTGCAAGGCTCTGCGCTGAACATTGACGCGTCGATTCAATTGAATGACCCAACACGGCCGCTCGATGTGAACGCCACCCATCGACTGTTCTCACTCGATGCGCACGCCGAGACGCAAGCGGCGCGCGACAAGAAGCGCCGCGCCACCATGGAAATACGGCTCCCGGACTTGGCTCCGTGGATGGCGCTGGCTGGACAAGAAGCTCGCGGCACCGCGGTCATCAAGGCACAAGTGCAGGGTGACGAGGCGGCGACGCGATGGGTGCTCGATGCGGGTGCCGCGCTCAGCGGCGGCACCGAAAGTTGGTCGGCTGCGGTGGGTAATCGAGCCACCCTGCACATATCCGGCGGCCTGACGGAGCGGGGCCTTGCCTTGGAGGCCTTGAAATTCTCGGGCAGCGCGGTGACCCTGACGGCGAGCGGGCGCGCATCGCGGCCGGTCGGCGGGCGTACTTCAAGCCCTTGGATGTTGCGCCTACCCTGGAGCCTTGAAGTCTCGGATCTTGCCGCCCTGTCCCCGTCGCTGGCCGGCACGCTCAAGGCAACGGGGATATTGGAAGGACCGTCGACGGCGTTCGGCACCACCGTTCAGTTGACCTCGAGAGTGTCGGTGGCGGGCGCGCCGAGCGGGGTGATCACGGCCGATGCGAAACTGCGCGGGCTACCTTCGCTGCCGGCCGGCACAGTCGCGGCGCATGGCTCGCTGGACGGCGCACCCTTGGACATCGACGTGGATATGGCGCGCGACGCAGCGGGAACGCTGCGTGCGCTGATTCGTAAGGCCGATTGGAAGAGCGCTCACGTGGATGGCGATGTGACCGTTCCGGCGGCGATCGCGAAATCACGGGGCCGGCTGCACGCGAAGATGGATAATTTGAGCGACTTGCGGGATTTTCTGCACAGCGATATCGCCGGCAGCGTGGCCGGAACCGTCGAGGTGCGAGCTGATGATGGCCACACCCATGCGCAGCTGCAGGTCGAAGCTCGGAATCTGGCGGTGGGAGGGTTCGTCGGAAACGCCGGCGTAACGGGGGATGGGTTTGTCGATGCCATGAAACTGAAGCTGACTGTTGAAGTTCCGGACTTGAACGGCGCTGCTGCAAACCTCTCGGCAGACGGAACTCTGAATCTGGACGCGCGTGAACTCACCCTGGCCGAAGCCGTGGCGAAGTATCGCGGACAGGATGTGCGCCTCATGACTCCTGCACGATTTGCATTGGCGAACGGCGTGGCGGTGGACATGCTAAAGCTGGGCGCGCAGCAAGCGGTGTTTCAGCTTCAGGGAAGAGTCTCGCCGACCCTTGACTTGCACGCCTCGCTGCATGAAGTGGAGCCTGCTCTGGTCAACGTCTTTTTCCCCGAACTGTTGACTGCGGGCGTGATCGAGGCGGACGCACAACTGCAGGGCAGCGCGGCGTCCCCCACCGGTCAGGTGCAGGTGACCGCCAGCGGTATTCGGATCGCAACCGATGCGTCGCTCGACCTGCCTTCGCTCGACGTTCGGGCCACAGCCAAGTTGATGGGAAACACAGCAGACATCGATGCGCGCCTAAGCACGGGCTCCGCTTCGCAATTGACAGTGGCGGGTCGTGTGGCTCTTACCGCCGAGGCTACCCGGGATCTCAATATCAAGGGTAATCTCGATGCGGGGCTGCTGAATTCCCTGCTCGAGGGGAACGGCCAGCACGCGGCCGGGCAGCTTTCGATCGACGCGCACGTGACGGGCACCAGAGCCGCCCCGCAAATCGACGGGATGGTGAAACTTACGCAGGGCTCGTTTACCGACTACCGGCGCGGCATCAACGTGACCAATATCGACGCGGAAATCGTCGGTAGCGACGGACTGTTGCAGATCAAGAGCATGACGGCGTCCGCGCCCCCGGGGACTCTGTCAATGGCGGGAACCATCGGGGTGTTGCAACCCGGCGTACCGTTGGATTTTCACGTGACCGCCAAGAATGCTCAGCCTATTGCGAGCAAATTGGTCACGACGAATTTTGATGCAGATCTGCTCGTGAGCGGATCTGCGAAAAGCCGGCTCGATATTGCGGGAACCGTAAACCTGAATCGGACGGTGATCAGCATCGCTCGCACCTTACCGCCCAATGTCGCCGTGCTCGACGTTCGCAGGCTTGGCAAGGCCGCGCCCCCATCGCCCGGCAAGCGGCTCGTGGTCGGGTTGAACGTGACCCTGAAGGCTCCACAGGAGATTCTGCTGCAGGGCCGCAACCTTGACGCCGAACTTGGCGGCGAGGTGCATATCACGGGAACGACGGATGCGCCGGTGGTGACCGGCGGCTTCGACCTGCAGCGGGGGAGTTTTGCGCTGGCGGGCACCCGGCTCAATTTCACGCCTCCCGGCCGCGTCAGCTTCGACGGCGCAGGCCTTAAGAATAAGATCGATCCGACTCTGGATTTCACCGCGCAGTCGACGGCCGGAGACGCGACCGCTTACCTGCGCATCTCAGGGTATGCGGACGCTCCGAAGTTCGAATTCTCCAGCAGCCCGCCCCTCCCCCAGGACGAAATCATGGCCCGATTGTTGTTCGGCGAGAACACCGCTCAGCTATCGCCGTTCCAGATGGCGCAAATCGGCGCCGCGCTCGCGACCATAGCGGGCGTGGGAGGTGACAGTCTCAACCCGCTCGCCAAGGTGCAGAGAAGTCTGGGCCTCGACCGCTTGACGGTCGGCTCGACCACGGGGACATCCGCCAATGGAACGGAAAACAACGGCGCGACCATTGAGGCCGGGCGCTACGTGTCCAAGCATGTCTATGTAGAGGCGAGGCAGACCACCATGGGCACCAGTCAATTGCAAACCGACGTGGATCTGACCAAGCATTTAAAGCTGCAGGCCAGACTGGGGAACGGTACGGCCTCGGCACAAGGCACCACGCCTGAGAACGATCCGGGCAGCAGTTTGGGTTTGTCCTATACGTTCGAATATTAGGGAGCAACCGGTGACGACGCTATCCAGAGAGCCCCGCATTCATCCTGTTCCGATTACGGCGCTGCGGCCCACTCAGATCACGGTCGGAATGCGCGAAGTAAAGGCCAAGCGCAAGAGCTGGCGCAATCACCCCGATCGGAAAAAAGGGGACTTCCTCGGCAAACACTTGATCCCCGTGATCTGGGGTCCCAAGGATGAATACTACGTCATCGATCATCATCATTTGACCCTGGCGCTGCACCAAGAAGGCGTCAAGGAGATTGCCACCGTGGTGGTGGCCGATCTGCGGCGGCTACCGCGCGATGCGTTCTGGGTTTTTCTGGACAACCGTGGCTGGCTGCATCCCTTTGACGAACAAGGCCGGCGGCGCTCCTACAAGGACGTGCCGAAGCGGATCTCGGCGCTTGTGGATGATCCATTTCGCAGTTTGGCGGGCGAACTGCGCCAGAGCGGCGGCTATGCAAAGGATACGACACCATTCAGCGAATTCCTGTGGGCCGACTTTCTGCGCCGACGTCTGAAACGCAAGCTTCTCGACAATGACTTTCCCGCGGCGTTGGTTCGGGCGTTGAAGCTCGCCAAGAGCAGCGAAGCGGACTTTCTGCCCGGATGGTGCGGACCCATTGCCTGACTGACCGCGCCCCTCCGCGTGGTGGCACTTCGGGCGCAGCGACTCGGAATTGGACCTTGGTCCAATGTCGATGCCCTCGCAGCCCGGCGGATGCTGATTCCACCTTAGCGCGGAGGCGGGGTTACTGTGCATTTCTGTTTTGCGAGGTCAAATGTGAACGCCAGTGCAGACATCGATGTGTTGAACGATATGGTGCGTATTCCAGGCGGGAATTTTCGCATGGGTTCGGATTCCCACTATCCGGAGGAGGCACCCGTGCACAACGTGCGCGTGAACGGATTCTGGATAGACCGGTTCGCCGTGACCAATGCCGCATTCAAAGGCTTCGTCGAGGCGACCGGACACGTGACATTGGCCGAACGTCCGGCGAATCCCGACGACTATCCGGGAGCCAAGCCCGAACTGCTCGCGCCGTCGTCGGTGATGTTCATGAAGGCGGCAGGCCCGGTCGATTTGACCAATCACTACAATTGGTGGACTTATACCGCCGGTGCCGATTGGCGCCATCCGCGGGGTCCGGAGAGCTCACTGGACGGCTTGTGGGATCATCCCGTGGTCCACGTGGCGTTCACCGACGCCGAAGCGTATGCGAAATGGGCGAATAAATCGCTGCCGACCGAGGCGGAGTGGGAATATGCGGCGCGTGGAGGTCTGGACGGCGCAGAATTCTCCTGGGGTAGCGAAATGACTCCGGGTGGCCAGTCGATGGCCAACAACTGGCAGGGCGAATTTCCCTGGCAGAACCTGGCCGAGGATGGCTTCGAGTGGACGGCCCCGGTGGGTTCCTTCCCGCCCAACGGCTATGGTTTGTATGAAATGACCGGCAACGTCTGGGAGTGGACCACCGATTGGTTCCAAGATCACGGCAAGATTCAAAGGAGTTGCTGTACGCTCGATAATCCACGCGGCGGGGCGCCTGAGAACAGCTACGATCCCTGCATTCCCGGTGTGCAGATTCCGCGCAAGGTAATGAAGGGCGGTTCGTACTTGTGCGCGCCCAACTATTGCCGACGCTACCGTCCCGCGGCACGAATGCCTCAAGCCATCGACACATCGACTTGTCATCTTGGATTTCGCTGCGTCACCCACGCGCCTGCCCGGGGCTGACCGCTCCATGGAAGAAGTGCTGCATCATTTTGCTCATTACGTCGCCCTCGGCATCGAGACGATCGCCATCGTCATCATTGCCGGAGGGGCCATCGAGGCGGTAATCGACATCCTACGCGTCGTGGGCCGCCCCGGGACCACGAACCAAGACCGCCGTCACGTGTGGTTGATGTTTGCGCGTTGGCTGGTTGCCGGACTCACATTCCAGCTGGCCGCGGATCTCGTCAACACCTCGTTCGAGCCGACCTGGGATGAATTGGGGCGACTGGCGATCATCGCGGTGATACGCACTTTCTTGAGCTTCTTTCTGGATCGTGAATTGGCGGATACGCGCGTTCTGCAGCATCCCGGCGAGCAGGCGAGCGGGACACAGTGACGTCGCACTGGGAGGTCGGCCGTGCAATCTCAGGATACGCATGTAAAAAGGGTGGATGCCAACGCCAGTTCGGAGCAGATATCCGTAGAGTTATCCTCGCGCCGCACCGGCATGTCATTCCAGAGAACGCGAATGAGCGCGGATCGCACGCTCATGTCCGTGATCCGCCGCTGTCCCTGATCGGATTCGGGTTCACGATCTTCCAGGTCTTCAAGAAACTGCACGAGATCGGGGTTCTCAAGAACAGCAGCTCCCCTCGCAATTTCGGCGAGATGTTGGTGTGCCTTGGCATAGTCAGTTCCCCGTGTCGCTTACACTGATCGTTGCGGTGTTGTTGCTCGCCGTCGGGATATTCGCAATCGTTGCCATGATCACGGGCGCCGGGCCGCTAAGTTGACGGTCGCTGCGATGAGACACTCTCGCGGCATGCTCGGACAATAGCACTAAGGTCTCATGGTTTCGGGCGCGATGCGGCGCTCCAATGCGATCATGAGAATCGGGCGCGCACGCACATTCACATTTGCTCTGCTGCTGGCGGTAGCGCCCGGTGTTTCTTTCGCGGAGGCCGGCAGTCCGCTGACGGACACGCTGTCGCTGGGACTCGGAACTTTCGTCGTCAACACCGGCACCGATATCCGCGTTGATGGCAGCGGCGGCGTCACGGGCACGGAGATCAATCTAGAGCGCGACCTCGGGGTCGGCGATACGAATCGATTCAGACTCGACGGATATTGGCGCTTCGCCGAGCATCACAAGATACGCGTCATGTACTTCGACACCGACCGTACGGTGTCGCATGTCCTCAGCCGCGACATCACGTTTCAAGGGACCACCTATCCGATCGATGCGCAAATGGAAACGCGCTTGCGAACGAGCGTCGCCGAAGTGGCCTACGCGTATGCATTCGTGCACAACGACCACTGGGAACTGGACGGTACGGCCGGAATTCACAATCTGAAGTTCAGTCTCGGGCTGACCGGCAATCTGCAGAACCTGCAAATATCGAAGTCCCAATCGGCCTCAGCAAACGGCCCGCTGCCGGTGATTGGCCTAGAGGGTATCTGGCGCTTGGTCGACACTCTGTATCTCGATGCGCAGGCGCAGTTCTTCAGGATCAACATCTCGCCTTACGACGGACGGCTCGAGGATTACAACGTCTCGTTGATGTGGCAGCCGTTGCAGCATGTCGCCTTTGGCGCAGGCTACGATCAATTCGTGACCCGTGTGGATGTTTCCGCCAATTCGTTCAATGGCAATTTGCGATGGCGATACAGCGGCCTGCGAATCTTCGTAACCGTCTCTATCTAAATAGCGCCACCCGCTCGTTGCCCGCGCGATGCCGCGAATATCGCGATCACTGCCTGGGATGAAATACTTCGGTAACCACTCGAAGATATACTGGGCCAATACCGCCGGGCTCAAAGATTGTCTTGGGAGAGCGGCCATTGCAACGACTGATATATTAGGTAGTACCCGTTGCACCTTAAGTGTTAACCAAGTGGTAATTGCTCATTGATAGTGAGCATAATGGGGCACGGGTAAATAGGGATTCCATGGCGCGCCTAGACGGACCAAGCGCGATTCTGCTCACCTGAGCAGTGCAGCATCTATGCGATACAGGGAAATTGTGGTGCAGCAGCATAGGGACAATCTGGATGTTCAAGTTGAGGGAGAGATTGGATGAACACAAGTAGCACCGAACCGACGGTTTTTCTCGTCGATGACGATGCCTCGGTGGTGAGTGCCTTGAGCAGAGGACTCGCTGCCGAAGGCTTCAACGTACGATCCTGGACCGACGCAGTCACTTTCCTGAGGGAACACGATCCCGCGGCGCCGGGATGTTTGATCACGGATGTTGCAATGCCGTCGTTGAGCGGTCTGGAACTGCAAAGCGAACTCAGCGAGAGTGGCTGCATGCGGCCGATCGTGTTCATCACTGGAAGGGGCGACATCCCCATGAGCGTCCGGGCGATGCGCGCCGGGGCGGTCACCTTTCTGTCCAAACCCGTGGCTCTGGCTGATCTATCGGCGGCGGCGCGCGAAGCCATCGCCAAAGACGCGGCCCTACGCGAATCATGCAAGCGCCGTGCGACAATCGATATGCGCCTCAATGCGCTCACGCCTCGCGAGCGGGAAGTGCTTGCGCACGTGGTGAACGGCAAGATGAACAAGCAGATTGCCGCCTCGCTCGGTGCCGCGGAGAAAACCGTCAAGGTTCACCGCGGTCGCCTCATGCGCAAGATGCATGTGCGGTCGGTGGCGGAACTCGTGCTGATAACATCGCAACTGGCGGCTTCGGGAAGCCAGGAACACCAACAGAGTGAGACAAAGGTCCAATAGTCTCGCGTGAGTCCAGGTAGCCTACTGCGTCAATGTCGGCGCAGTCTCAACATTTCATTGCCATCGTGGACGACGAAGAGTGCGTGCGACGCGCGCTCGCGCGGCTGTTGAAGGTTTCCCGTTTCGATGTCACGTCATTCGCTTCCGGCCAGGCGTTTCTCGATTCACTTCCCGAACGGCGACCTGATTGCCTGGTGCTCGATATCCAGATGGCCGGGTTGACCGGGCGGGATGTGCAAACTCAACTCGCCGAAGCGCAAATTCGCATTCCCATCATCTTCATCACCGCGTACGACGAGCCCACGACGCGTGAGCAGTGCCTCGCTGACGGAGCGTTTGAATATTTCTGTAAACCTCTCGCAGGCGACAAGTTGGTCTCGGCGATTTACGCCGCCATCGATCAAGGGCGCACCCGAGCAAGTCACGCCGGAAGCGAGCCGCATATACGCCGATAGTCCAATAGGCACTGTGAGCCCATTGTCGTAAAACGGCGTTGACAAGCAGATGGCACTGCGGCCGTCCTCCCGTCCGGGATCAGCAGCTCCTGTTACGCTCTCAGCGTCGCAGTGGCACTCAATCCGGGGAGAGCACGGCCGCTTTTTTTGGGTGTGTCGACTGCCGCAGCAAAACGCCCGCGCGCGGTGGGTTTACCACCGCGCGTGGGCACAGCACAATTTTCTCCGAATTACGGCTTCGGTGGCAGGCCCGGCGAAGCACCCTTGCCAGGAGCGGTATAGAACGAGAAGCGAGTTTCGGCAACCCAGATGGTGATCGGATCGCCGACCTTGAGGTCCGCGAGCTTCACGCGCTCTCCATTCACGATCACCGTGGCAGCGGCCGAGGGCTTGAAACTGACCGTGTCAATTGCATCCCCCGCGACGTTGTTCACCTTCACGCTCATGGACGATGCATCTTTCGCCGAGACTTTCCCGCTGAACTTCGCATATCGCTTACCCTGATAAACGCGTGCTTC
The DNA here is from genome assembly GCA_963811115.1 of uncultured Gammaproteobacteria bacterium. GTDB lineage: Bacteria > Pseudomonadota > Gammaproteobacteria > Steroidobacterales > Steroidobacteraceae > Bog-1198. Next base: position 666,300 of record CAWEQB010000006.1, on the reverse strand, counting down.
CTGGCAGGCCGCCGGCGCTTTCGGGTACTTGCCTAGGAAGTCATGGCTAAACGTCAAATCGGAACAGGCCACTTTCGGCAGTTTATCGGGGTCAACGCTTTGAGATTTCGCATTCGCATGCTGCATGCCGATTGCCAACGGCAGCGTTAGCGCCGAGCAAGCAAGCCACTTATAGATATTCATTGGACGCTTCTCCTTTTATTGGGTATGCACCGGCGTGCACTCGGGGCTGATCGCCCCTGATCCCATGTGCCCGCGCATTTCGGTGACTATCATAGATCGTGTGCTGCGCAATACAACCGCGTTTGATGAGACGAAGGTCCACTGGTGTGGGGGCTCGATCGTTGTGCAGAAGAACATTTTAAGCGTGTGTGCTGCGGGACAATAAGCATTCCAAGCGCAGACAGGCCCTGGTTAATGCCCCGGGTGGGACTAAGGTCCCATAGGTGGAATGCGCGTTATGTGGTAGCGACCGATGCTCGCCTCAGCGCGCATCAAGGGGAACCTCCTATGGCAACCGGGCGCGGAGGTTGCGATAATTTCTCAGGGATCATGGACCGTGACCCATGAGAGAGCCAAACCCATAAGAGAGACCATGGACGACATCGGCGCGCGAGACCCGCAGGCCTTGTTGAGGGCTGGGGAGATCCCGGCGACGCGCATGCACGCCTTCACCCTGCCGCGCGGAGGTCTTCAATCAGCGCTCGCGCTTGTCGTCGCACCGTTGGTCTGCGGACTCGCGTATTTTCTCGCCGCGCATCTGGGCAGGCGGCTGACCCTTCCTTTCGCCCCCGTGTCGGCGTTCTGGGCGCCGAATGCGATACTCCTGGCGATGCTGTTGCTGGTGCCATACCGGCATTGGTGGCGCTACCTGCTGGCCGTGCTGCCATTCCACCTGCTTGCGCAGGTACCGGTCTTCCCACTCTCGCTGGTTGCGGTTCACTACGCGTTCAACTGTGCTGAAGCTCTCCTGGGCGCTTACCTGATCTTGCGGCTGGCGAAGGAGCCGAGGTGCTTCGATCGGCTGCAAACGATGACCGTGCTGGTCGTGTTCGCCGCGTTCTTGACGCCGCTGGTGACCAGTGCGCTGACGGCAGCTTTCATCGCGCAGGGCGTGACGGACAGATTCTCGCCGATCCTCATCGTGCGAACCGCCACGAACGCATTCGCGATCCTCACCCTCGTGCCGCTCATCGTTCAGTCGGAGCGGTGGCTGTATTCGAGCAAAAAACCGCCGTCGCTGTTTCGCATCCTGGAAGGCGTGACTTGCGGATGCGCCATTGCGGCCGTCGGCTTCCTGGTCTATGTCCTTCCCGTGGCGGGCACGGAACCGTTGCCCGCATTGCTGTATGCGCCGCTGCCGCTTCTCATCTGGGGTACCGTTCGCTTCGGGATTGCGGGCACATGCGTCTCCGAACTGCTGTTGAGCCTGCTGTCGACTTGGGGCATTCTCAAGGGACACGGACCCTTTGCAGCGCAGCTGCCGCTGCAGAACGCGCTCTCTTTCGTATTCTTTCAGCTCGTCACCTGCATTCCCCTGCTGTTTCTGGCGGCGCTCGTCGAGGAGCGGCGGCACACGGCACGTGCGTTCATCGCAAGCGAGGCGAGATTTCGGATCATCTTCGAGAACAACATCATTCCCACACTGATCTGGCGTGATGATTTTCGCATTCAGGAGGTGAACGAAGCCTTCCTGCGGCTCACGGGATTCACCCGCGCGGACGTGGACTCCGGCCGGGTGCAATGCGATGAATTGGTGCGTTCCTATCGGGACTGGGAGCATCGCCAGCCGCGAACCCGGCATCCGGTCCACGACTTCGATCCCGTTCCCATGGAACTGAGGCTGAGCAACGGCCGCCGCGCGCCAATCGTCGTGGGCGGCGGTCGATTCGGCGAGGGACACAGCGGCGGCGTGATCTACGCGCTCGACTTATCGGAGTTCCGCAGCGCCGAGGCTGGACGCCGCCGCGCAGAGGGTTTGCACTCGGCCGTACTGGCGTCGCTGCATGATCAAGTCGCGGTTTTGGACCGCGACGGCTTCGTACTGGAAACCAATGCGTCCTGGCAGCGGTTCAGCGAGTCGATCGTCGCGCCGTCTTTTCACCGTCTCCTGCCCGGCGAGAACATTCTGCGCGCCTGCGGTGCGGCCGACGCCGGCGGTGATCGCATCGCGAGCGCGCAGCTCGAGGCCGTGGCCTCCGTTCTCGGCAAGCGGTCCGTCCGCCAGCACCTGGAATTCTCGCTGCCCTCCGCCGCGGGTCAAGTGTGGTTCGAATTATCCGTCGAGGTGCTGCACCGCCCGGAGGGCGGCGCGGTCGTTACGCGCACTGATATTTCCGCGCGCAAACAGGCCGAAACCGACGCTCGCAGCCAGCGGCAGCAGCTCGCGCACCTGGGCCGCGCAGCGGTGCTCGGGCAGCTTTCAGGAGCCCTCGCACACGAGCTGAATCAGCCGCTCACGTCCATCCGCGGCAACGCGGAGGCGGGACTGCGGCTGCTGGCGAACGACGAGCACGACCTGGCGGAGATCCGCGAGATTCTTGGCGACATCGTTCGGGATGATGAGCGGGCGGTGCAGGTGATTCAGCGGCTGCGGGGCCTGCTGCGCAAGGGAGAGATTCAAGCCCAGCCGGTCGATTTAGATGCAATCGTCCGGCAGGTCCTCGATATCACCAGAAGCGAAATCATTTCGCGCAATGTATCCGTCGAAACAGCCTTGGACTTGCGCGGTGCCCTGGTGATGGCCGATCGCGTGCAAATACAGCAGGTGCTGCTCAATCTCGTGATCAATGCCTGTGAAGCCATGGAGGGCGTACCGCCGTGCGAGCGGAAGTTGCGAATCGCCACCGGTACCGGCCCGGGCGGCAATCGCGTCCAATTGAACGTGCAGGACGTGGGATGCGGCATAACAGCCGGCGATCTGGAACGAATCTTCGAGCCCTTCGTCACGACGAAGAAAGAGGGGCTAGGACTCGGACTCGCAATATGCCGCTCAATCGTGCATGCGCACGATGGGCATCTCTGGGCCGATAACGTTGCGCAAGGCGGCGCAATCCTTCACCTGAGTCTGCCCGTTGCGGCCGCGCCGTCGCGGCCGTCATTGCCTGAGTGAAGCTACGGAGTCGCAGCGGGCCTCGCGCCCGAGTAGATTTTCCATTCCCCCGGCGGAACCTGGCACACGGGATACGTCGTGCGGCCGTGCCACCCTCCCGCGCTGTTCTCTATACGGAGGGTCTTGCACGCAAAACCTTCGGTGCTCTGGAAAACTTTCACGACCGTAATCTTCCCCTTCGCCGTCGAGTTTGGATTTGCCCAGTCTTGACTTTGGCCGGCGGTTCCATCCTTGAGGAGGGTCATGGCGGTGGCTTGCATGATCTTGACGTCATCATCGTTGAACTTGGAGACCGCCGAGTTATCCAGGAAGCTCAAGTTCCCGGCGAAAGCCGTGCCATATGAACAGAGCAGCGTCAGCCACACGCCGATTGCACAACCAATTTGAGCCGGCTGACCAACGGGCCGCATGGATAGCATTGAGTCGTCTCCCGGACGCCTATGATCGATGGGCCTCATTCAACCGCTAACGGCGTGCCGTGTCCAGCGAGAGTGCCGGGGAGACTTCCGCCTAGTGCAACAAACCGAACACGGCGACCCCGGCGGTGGTTCCGACGAACACCTTGCCGTCGGCCACCGTGGGGGTGATGAACTTGTTGCCGGCGCCGAATTGATCTCGATTGCCCGCCGCTTGGTTGCTGTTGTACAGCTCGTGGGCGAGATTCGCGGCGTCCAACGCGTGCAGAACCGCCGGATTGGAATTCTCGTGCGCCCACACGATGGCGTTGGAAGTGCCGTTCGCCGACACGCTGGGCGCGGTGCCGGGGTACGCGAACTGCGACGGCGACTGCGACTGGGGTGTTCCCGCGAGCTTGGCGTTCGATAGCGCAAAAGACTTGAGCGTCGCGCCTGAATCGCCGTAGTACACCGTTCCGTTGAAATAGGCGGGCGTGGACCAGATACCGCCTGGTAGCGCAGCAGTGACCTGCTGCCAGATCTGCTGATTGCCGGCGGCGTTGAACTTGCCCATGGAGTCGCGGTTGACGATATAGATATTGCCGTCCTTGCCTGCGCCAATCACGAGGTGCCTCACTGTGCCGGTTGAGTCCGTCAAATCCGGCAGCAGCATTTCCCCGCCGGAGCCCAGATCTTGGTCGGCGTCAGACTCTGCAACTTCGTTGGACATGGTGAAGTAGTCGACGATTTTCAGGCCTCCGCCCGCGGTTGAAATCTTGAGGAAGGAATTGCCGTAATCCTGGCCTTGGGGAAAGCCGTTCGAATCCATCGCGGTCTCGAACACGCCGTTCGCAGTGAGCACATAGATGTTGCCCGCCGCGTCGGCGCCCGGGCCGCCGCCGCTCATCCAGATGGCAGGGCCAGCACCGCCGCTGTTGGGTGCGACATTGAGCACGGCGGTGCGGGACAGAGACGCAGCGGAATAGGCAATGATCCAGCCGAAGTAGGGTGTGATGTCGCAGTGCGAAGTCCAACTGGTGTAGAGGGTCCCATTCAATAGCAGCAATGCTGCCCGCTCTTCATACTGGCCGGGGAGAAACGTCGTGCTTCCGCCCCCTGCGGCCGGGTAGGTTGCGCTGATCTCAGCGGGACCATTGAGCAATTCGGCGCCGGTGACCAGATCGAGCGCGTGCAAGCGCTGATGATAGTTCGCCGATGCGTCCTTCGACATCGCGACCACGTAAAGGGTGCCATGGGTCCCTGCCGTACGATCGATGACGGGCGTTGAAGTGACGCCGATTTCAGGACTGACCTGGCCGCAGCCGCGCGCATCGCTCAAGGACTCGCCTGCCGCAAGCAGCGACACCTGCCACAGGGTGGAGCCGGTATCTGCGTCGAACGCAAAGACTGAATCGTGTTCCGTAGCCACGAACACGACGTTGTGCGCTGATCCCGAGATGCGGAGCTGCGACAGGTACAGCGGCTGGGCATCGACCTTGCCGTCCACATGCAGGTTGCGCAGTAGACCGAAGCTCGACGCGGTGACATTCGCGGGCGTCAACGTCGATTCCGTGAGATTTTGACCGGTGCGGCTCAGATCGTTCTTGTACGTAACCACATCGGTTCCAGGGGGCACCGGTCCATTGGTCACCGTCAATGTCGCGCTGCGGCTGGTGGTGCTGCCGTTCGCATCGGTGACGACCACGGCGAAACTACTGCCGCTATCCGCGGAGGTCGTGGTTCCTGTCGTATAGCTGGCCGCGGTGGCGCCGGCGATCGGTGCGGCATTCTCTTGCCACTGGTAGCTCGGGGTTGCGGTGCTCATTGCAGTTACGGTGAAAGTCGCCGTCTGTCCTGCAGATACGTTCTGATCCGACGGTTGTATGGTGATCGACGGTGCGGACGAAGTGGGGGGAGGGGGCGGCGGAGTCATGTCGGCGGTACCGCCTCCGCCGCCGCCGCAGGCAACCAGCAGCATGTACGCGGCCAATTCGAGGGCTGCGAATAATCTTCGGTGCATGGCGTGGCCTACCGTGGGGAATCGTGATGGAATTAGATCAGATGCGCCGCTGCAATCAAGGGTCGCCGCCCCGCAACATCGCGTATGAATTTGCCTACATATCGCCGAAGCGCGTCTGCAACCACACCACGGCCGCAATAGCGGCGGTCTCGGTCCGCAACACCCGGGGCCCCAGCCCTCCCTGAGCGAATCCCGCCACTCGAAAAGCCTCGAGTTCGTCGGATGCGAATCCGCCTTCTGGTCCGATCGCGATTTGCGCATCGACGACCGCAGACTTTGCGGTGGGGGCGAGCGGCGGCAGGGCCGATTCCGGTTCGAACACCAGCCGCGGCCCGGTGCATGGCGCCGATTTGCTCAGGTAATTGAGCAACGGCTGCGCGGCCTCGATGACCGGCAGGCTATTGCGGCCGCACTGCTCGCACGCGCTGACGGCAACCGCCCGCCAATGAATGGCCTTCGACTCCGCTTGCGCGGCATCGAGCCGAACCACGCTGCGCTGGCTCAATACCGGCACTATCCGAGCCACGCCGAGTTCGGTGGCCTTTTGGACTATGAAATCCATTCGATCGCCGCGCGGCACGCTTTGCACGAGCGTGATCGCCAATGCCGATTCCCTATCCACCACCCGACCGTCGCCGACGAATGCCGATACGCGCGAGCCACGCACGCCCTCGATCGCCCCGGTGAACTCGCGTCCATCGCCGTTGAAAAGTATCAATTCGTCGCCGATGCGTGCCCGCAAAACTTTCGCAAGATGCGAGGCGGTGTCGGGCGGCAGCTCAACCGAGCTGCCCGGAGTCAACGTGGTGCCGACGTACACGCGAGTCATACGCATGGCGAAGGCGCGGCCAGCGGCAAGGAGGCGGTCCGATTTTCAAGAATTGCGTTCATATGGCCGGAATTGTCGCATATGCTTATGCCGCTATCGGCAAACTGAGGGCGACGAATTGAGGGTCGATCGTAAGAGCGGGTTGTTGCGAGACACCAGACAAGTCGCTTCGCCGAACTGCGATTCGCGGCCGCCGGGCGTCGAGGCGGATTTGATCGTCGTGCACGGCATCAGTTTGCCGCCGGGAGAATTCGGCGGCCCCTGGATCGACCGGTTATTCACCAACTCCCTGCCCGCCGACGTGCACCCGTACTTCACCGAGGTTTGCCCCATGCGCGTGTCCTCGCACTTGGTGGTAAGGCGCGATGGCGCGGTGACGCAATACGTAAAATTCACCGAGCGCGCCTGGCATGCCGGCCAGTCCAGCTATCAAGGCCGGGAGGCCTGCAACGACTTCTCCGTGGGCGTCGAACTCGAGGGCACCGATACGCTGCCGTACGAGGCCGTGCAGTATGGCGCCCTGGCAAAGATCGTGGCTGCTTTGTGTGCCGCCTATCCCCTGCTGTCGGCGGAGCGCATTGTCGGCCACAGCGATATTGCGCCGGGACGCAAGACTGACCCGGGGCCGGCATTCGACTGGCCGCTCGCGCGGCGCTTGATCGCCGCTGCCGTGCTTACAGGCAAAACCCCAAGGAGGTAGTCGGTCTCACCCGCAAGCGGCGAGCGGCCGTGAACTCGGTCACACTTTGTGACCGCTAATCCCCGGCCAATAACAGCAGATTTTCCCGGAAAAGCCGACTCTTAAGGGAGGTGTAAACAGACCGCAATACCGGGAGGGCAATTGATTCGTCGGTTCGCGGACCTTCCCATTGAGCGCAAGCTGCGCGTAGTCATCCTAGTACCCGCGATCGTCGTTCTTACAGTGGCGATGATCGTGCATGTCGGGATGAATCTACTGCATTTGCGCGATGACCTGCAGTGGAGTGCCGCCCGGATTGCCCGGGTCACCGGCGCAAGCGCGCTCGACGCGCTGCGAAACGGCGACGACAAGGCGGCGCTCAAGGCCATGGGCGAGCTGCGCGATGAATGGTTGGTGAGTGATGCTGAAGTGCTGGCACCGAACGGCCGAATTCTCGCCGCCTACCGCCGTGAACATGATCAAGCGCATCTGGAACTGCCGTCGGCGTCCGGTTTCGGCGTATTGCCCGGCAGCGCGCCGGACGGCGAGTCCGAAGCGCCGCGGTTGTACTTGCGGGCGGGCCAGCTTCACATCATGGCCGCCGTCCAGCGCGATCATCAAGTTCTGGGATTCATCCACATCCATGTGCCGCTGCAAACGCTCTATCAGGACTGGCACGGCTACCTGTTCATCACGCTGGCAGCCATCGCCGCCGCCGTGCTGACGGCATATTGGCTGGCGGCTCGACTGCAGCAGCAAATCTCGGGTCCCATCGTCAATCTGGCGCATACCATGCAGCGCGTGTCCGCGGAGGAGGACTACAGCCTGCGTGTCGAGCGTAGCTCGCAAGATGAGGTCGGTTCGCTGATCGACGGTTTCAATCAGATGCTGGGGCAGATTCGGCACCGCGACTCGCGTCTGGAGAAATACCGGCAATTCCTCGAGCAGCAAGTTGAGGAACGCACCATCAATTTGGGGAATGCCAATCTCGACCTCAAGCTCGCAATCGGCGAAGCAACCCGGGCCAAGGACGCCGCGGAGCGAGCCAGCAGCGCCAAAAGCGAATTTCTGGCGCGCATGAGCCACGAAATCCGCACACCGATGAATGGCGTCATGGGCATGTCCGAACTTCTGCAGGCAACCGAACTCACGCCGCGCCAGCGGCACCTCTCGGAAACCATTTCCCATTCGGCCGAAGCCTTGTTGCAGATCATCAACGATATCCTGGACTTCTCGAAGGTCGAGGCGGGCAAGCTTGAACTCGAGAGCATCGAATTCGCATTGCGCGACGCGGTGGAGGAGACCATCGAGATATTCGCGGCGCGAGCCCATGCAAAGGGTTTGGAATTGGCCTGTGCGATCGACCTGGAGGTGCCCGGGAGGGTACGCGGCGATCCCACGCGCCTGCGGCAGGTGCTGATCAACCTTGTCGGCAATGCCATCAAGTTCACCGACTCAGGAGAAGTCATCGTTCGGGTCGGGGCGGTCGGCGACGATGGCCTGCTGCGCTTTGAGGTCGCCGACACCGGTATCGGCATTTCGCAGGAGGCGCAGACTCAAGTTTTCAACGCCTTCAGCCAGGCCGACTCCTTCACGACGCGCAAGTATGGCGGCACCGGCCTGGGGTTGGCCATTTGCCGCCAGCTCGCGGCGTTGATGGGCGGTGAAGTCGGCGTCCACAGCGAGGTCAACCACGGTTCAACATTTTGGTTCGATGTCCGGCTTGAGCCGGTGGAAGACGCTGCACCGACCTTGACCCGCCTGCCGCGATTGAACCTTGTCGGTGCGCGTGCACTGGTTGTCGACGACAACGCGAGCAACCGGGATATTTTGCAACAACACATGCAATCTTGGGGAGCTGAGGTGGTTGCCGTGGAGACCAGCGACGCTGCTCTCGTCGAACTCGGCGCCGAGGGGGCGCGTTTCGATCTGGCACTGGTGGACGATGCGATGCCGGGCATGGACGGGATTCAGCTGGCGATGCAAATTCGAGGCGATGCGCGCTGGTCCAGCTTGAGACTCGTCTTGTTGAGCTCGAACGACGATCACGGCGGTTCAGAACGCGCCCAACTGTTTACGGCCATCCTCACCAAGCCGCTGCGCCGTTCGCAGCTTTTCTCCGGCGTCTCCCGCGCAATGACGCTGCAGTGCGGCGCAGCTGCGGATCCGCTGCCGGCGGGATCGGCCTCGCCGCCATCGGGAGTGCGCGCCGCCGGACCCAGGATTCTGCTGGTTGAAGACAACCCGGTTAACCGCGAGGTGGCGGTGGGGATGCTCGAAAGCCTGGGATGCGAGACCGACACCGCCGAAAACGGTTTGCTGGCCATCGAGGTGATGAATGCCTCAGGTTACGACGCAGTATTGATGGATTGCCAAATGCCGGTCATGGACGGACTCACGGCCACAGGGGAAATAAGGCGGCGTGAACAGACGTCCGGGTCCGCTCGGGTGCCCGTGATCGCACTGACGGCAAACGCCATGGAAGGCGATCGCGAGCGGTGCCTTGCCGCCGGCATGGACGATTTTCTCAGCAAGCCTTTCACTCAGCAGCAACTGGCAACAATGCTCAGGCGCTGGTTGGCTCTGCGCGCGCTGCCGGAGTCCGAACGGCGCGATTTGTCGCGGGTGCCGCTCATCGATGCCGGCGTGTTGCGCAACATTGCCGCGCTCGCCAGGCCGGCCCTCCTCAATTCGATGATCGATTTGTACATACAGCACTCGCCCGGCCTGGTGGTCGCGATTGAGACCGCGGCTGCAAATATGCAGGCGGAGGCTCTCTCGCAGGCCGTCCATACCCTCAAGTCGAGCACCGCAAATCTCGGCGGCACGCGCCTCGCAACCGTCGCCAAGGAATGCGAGGTTTTGGTGCGAGCGGGCGGAATAACTCAGGCGGCGCCGATCGTCGTGAGAATCCGCAAAGAGCATCAAGAGTTTTGCGCCGCGCTGATGCGCGAGCGATCACCGAACGCCGCATAGCCGTCAAAGGAAGCGATGAATACCCCCGAACATCAAATCAACAAGCCGGCGACGATATTGGTCGTTGACGACGATCCCGGCGCAAGGCTGCTGGTTGGAACCGCTCTGGAGATGGCCGGATTCCGCGTCGTTACGGCCGCCGACGGACTGGCGGCGCTGAAATCATTTCGCGAGGACCCCGCGGATTGCGTGGTGCTGGACGTGGTTATGCCGGGCATGAGCGGCTTCGACGTTTGCAGTGCGTTGCGCGGGCTGGCCGACTGCCGGCACGTGCCGATATTGATGCAGACCAGTCTCGACGACATGGAGTCGGTCAATCGGGCCTACAACGCCGGCGCGACCGATTTTTCATCCAAGGGCATCAACCCAATGCTGCTTGCGCAGCGGGTCAAATTCTTGGTGAGAGCCAAGCAGACCCAGGACCAATTGCGCGAGAGCGAGGCGCGGGTGCGCTATCTGGCCTACTACGATCCGCTCACCGCTCTGCCCAACCGGCAGCGGCTGCTGCAGATACTGGAACAACAAATCGCCTGGGCTTCACCGCGGCAGCGGGGCGTCGCCGTCCTGATGCTCGACGTCGATAATTTTTCGCGCATCAACGACACCCAGGGGCAGGCCATGGGGGACGCACTCTTGAAGGAGGCCGCGCTGCGTCTGCAAAATTGCCTGCGCGACTCGCAACGCGGCATGGATCAAGAATGCGAGGCGATCGGCACGAAGGACATCAACGACTGGGTGGCGCGCACCGGCGGCGATGAATTCTCGCTGGCATTGCCGGGAGTATCCACGGCCGACGCCGCCCAAGTGGTCGCGCAACGCGTGCAGCTCGCATTGTCCCGGCCGTTCGTGCTGGCACAGCAGGAGATCACGCTGTCGGCGACCATCGGAATCAGCTTGTTCCCGGGCGACGCCGCGACCCCGGAGGCGCTCGTCAAGAATGCCGACGCGGCCTTGCATCACGCGAAAAAGACGGGCCAGGGCGGGCTCGAATTCTTCAATAAATCGATCAGCACGCGCGCCGCCCGTCACCTGTCGATGGAAGCTGACTTGCGCAAGGCGCTGGAGCGCGGCGAATTCACGCTGAACTACCAGCCGCGGTTGGCGCTCAAGGATCTGCGAGTCGAGGCCGTCGAAGCACTGCTGAGATGGAACCATCCGCAGCGCGGCTTCGTCGCGCCCGCCGAGTTCGTCCCTGTCGCAGAACAGAACGGCCTGATCGTCGAAATCGGCGATTGGGTGCTGCGCGAGGCCAGCGCGCAAGTGCGCCGCTGGCGGGATTCCGGAGGACCGAGTTGGCAGGTTGCGGTGAATGTATCCGGCGTGCAATTTCGCGACGGCAGCCTGGTTTCGCGCGTGTCGCGCGCCATCGACGCTGCCGGTATTGAATCGAACATGATCGAGTTGGAATTTACCGAAGGCGCCCTGATCGAATATTCGACGGCGGTGAGCAAGGCCGTGAAGGCGCTAAAGGGGCTTGGGGTGGCAACCGCGCTCGATGACTTCGGCACGGGTTACAGTTCCTTGTCGTATCTGCGGCACTTTCCCATCGACACGCTCAAGATCGATAGAGTGTTCGTGCGCGACATCGGCTCCAAGGCTGCCGGCAATGCGCCGTTGGTCGATGCGATCATTGCGATGGCGAAAAGTTTGGGGCTGGCAACGGTGGCCGAGGGAGTGGAAACCGAGGCACAGTGGCAATACCTGCGGACACGCGATGCAAATCAGGTCCAGGGATACCTGTTCTGCCGTCCATTGCCGATAGCGGACCTTCAACGCTGGCATGCCGATTGGCTGCACGCTCATCAGTTGAATGTCGTGAGTGTCGCCTAACGAATTGTCTTCCGCCGCCAGACTACTTCGCTGCCGCGCTCATGGCGCGCCAGGACGCGGGCCAGCACGAACAGAAGATCGGACAGTCGATTCAGGTATTTGAGCGCATCGGCGGAGACGTTCTCGGCGCGCGCCAACGACCAACAGCGGCGTTCCGCGCGCCGGCAGACCGCGCGGGCGACATGACAGGCAGCGGCCGCCGGGCCGCCGCCCGGCAGGATGAATTCTTTCAGGGGCGGCAGAGCCTCGTTGAATCCGTCCAATTCCTTCTCGAGCCGCTCCACATGCCCGGCATCGATCATGCGATGTCCGGGGATGCACAGTTCGCCGCCCAAATCAAAGAGGTCGTGTTGCACTTCGGTGAGGCAGAGGGTGATCAGCGGCGGCAGAGCAGCCACGCTCAGCACCACGCCGATGGCGCTATTGGCCTCGTCGACGGTGCCGTATGCCTCCACGCGCAGGTTTTCCTTGGGCACGCGCGAACCGTCTCCCAATCCGGTGCTGCCGTCGTCGCCGGTTCGCGTGTAAATCTTGCTTAGCCGGTTGCCCATCGATCTTTCTCCTGGCCGGGATGCAACGGTAGCACAAGGTTGCTAAGGTGGCGCCCATGAAGCATTCACCGGAACTGCAGGCGGCTCTCGATGCGGCGGAACGAGCCGCCACCATCGCCCTCAGCTTGTTCCAGCGCAATATCGAGGTACGCGTCAAGGCCGACAAGACGCCGGTCACCGAGGCGGATGTCCGCTGTGAAATCGCGATTCGCGAGATTCTCGAGGCGCGTTTTCCTGCCTATGGATTCTTCGGCGAAGAGACCGGCTCGCGCGATGCGGAGGCGGAGAGTGTGTGGCTGGTGGATCCCATCGACGGCACCAAGGCCTTTGTGCGCGAGTACCCCATGTTCTCGACGCAAATCGCGCTGATGCGCCGTGGAGAAATCGTGCTCGGCGTGTCGAGCGCGCCGGCGTATGGCGAGTTGAGCTTTGCCGAGCGCGGCCGCGGCGCGTATTTGAACGGCAAAGGCGTGAGAGTGAGTGAAATTACAGCCCTCGATTCGGCCGCATTGTCGTCGGGCAACATCAAGTCGCTTGCGGCCGGCGGCCGGTGGCCCCGATATGGCGCTCTCGTCGCGCAGGTCGACCGCATTCGCGGCTACGGCGATTTCTTGCACTATCACCTGCTGGCAAGCGGCAAGATCGATGTCGTGATCGAATCCGACGTCAACATCCTCGACATTGCGGCATGCGTGGCGATCGTCAATGAGGCAGGAGGCCGGTTCACGGATATGGGCGGGGCTCCGGTCACGCTGCAGACGACGTCGGTTCTCGCAACCAATGGGCGCTTGCACGCCCAGGTGTTGGCGGCGCTGGGTTAGTTCAGGCCTGGTAGAACACCCGGCGGCCCGCGATTTCGGCCGCCTCGAAGCGGGTGTCGTACAAGGCGGATAAATGTGAGGCGGTGAGAATGTCCGCGATACGGCCGCATTGCCAATCGCCGTCCTTGCCGATCAGGAGTGCAAAGTCTGCGAAGCGCTCGGCGAGGTTCGGATCATGCAGGGTGACGATCACGGCGGCCCCGGCATCGGCGCGTACCCGCAGCAGCTGCAGCGCCTCGAGCTGGTGGTTCGGATCGAGTTGGTTGGTGGGCTCATCCAGCAAGAAAAGACGCGGGGTTTGTGCCAGTACGGCGGCCAATGATGCGCGCCGGCGTTCACCGCCGGACAGAGTGAGCACGTCGCGTTCTTCGTAACCGGCCAGACCCACCGCAACCAGGGCATCCGAGGCGATGGCGAGATCGCGCGCCGATTCCCACTGCCAGCGCGCGATGTGCGGGTGTCGTCCGAGCAGAACCGTTTCCATGACGCTTGCGGGAAATGGGTCTTCGACGTTTTGCGGCAGGAGCGCCAATTCGCGCGCCAGCGCGCGGCGCGGCCAGTCGCCGATGGCCCGCCCGGCGATCTTGATCTGTCCCGCCACAGGGGGACGCAGGCCGGCGAAGGTATGCAGGGACAGGCTCTTGCCCGAGCCGTTCGGCCCCAAAACCGCGAGGATCGAACCGCCGACCACCTGCAGGTTGAGGCCGCGCACCAAGGTGCGCGAGCCCACGCAAACATTGACGCCGCTGCATTCGAACAGGGGCGCCGTTGCCGGCGCAACACCGACTTGCGCTTCAGCGAGCATGCTGCGGCCAGCGAATTTCCATCGCGGTGGCGGGGCCGATCACCACCTCGTTGAGGCTCCCCGGCTCCTCCGATCGGTCGGGTGTCAGCGCGCGTCTTCCCGCCATCAACTCCGCGGTCAACTGCGGGTACAGGGGCTTTTGCGCCGGATTGCCGTAGCCGTCCGGAAAGCGCGGCGCGTCATCGACGAAATTGTACTTGTCGGTGGCGCCCAGGGTGTGCAGCAATTCGTGGGCAATCACCACATTGTTTGTCCCGTTCATCTCGGGCGCGGCAAATGCGTACACCACGCCGATGAGTCCTTTGGTGAGACCCAGGGAATGGGGCACCCTCGGAGTCAGCGCCGGATCGTGATACAGCACGAATATGCGGATGTCCTCCGGCTCGCGAACATGCCCGCTGGCGCGCCACGCCCAATACCGCAGGCGTAAGCTCCACAGAGCGGTCGTGAATATTCCGGCCTGCAGCGGACGTTGCGGCGGGATGGCCGACAATTCCGCCCTGAGCCGGGTTCTGACCGGTTCGGCCGTCTGCAGGCGAAACTCCGCGGCTTCGCGCGCAAAGAACGCATCGATGGGCTTGAAGCGGTCGGTATCGATCGAGGCCAGATAGGCGCGCGTTACCGGGCTCAAGTCCGCTGCAATCGGGTAGATCGAGACATACAAAGGGTCATGCCAGCGGGTGCTCAGGTACCGATCCTGCCAAGTGGTGAACGCCACCAGAAGCAGCACCAATAGCAAGATCAAGATGCGCAGCATCTTGAACGTCCCCTGCCGCGGCGCGGCTGTGGGAACCGGCGTCACTCACCGGACTCGACGCGAAGTTCTGCGAGTTTGCCGTCTGCGGTGGTATAGGACACCACCATGGGCTTGCAGCACACGGGGCAATCCTCGACATAGGACTGCTCGGGCACCGATAGATCCAGGGTCAGATTGATGGTCTCCCAGCAATGCGGGCAGGTGGCGTCTTGGCCCTGAAGAAGGTTCATAACCCCTAATAATACCTGGGAGCCTGTCCGAATATTCAACGCGGCGGACGCTGAATACTCAGGCAGGCTCCTGGGCGGCCCGCCTGGCTGGCCGGGCGGAAAGCAGCGTCAATTGTGCGGCCCGCATCATCATAAACACCGTCGGACCGCTATACTTCGAAGCTGGCTTGGGGGGTCAATGAGGAAACATGGAGCCGACTGAGACTGCGAGATCTGATTACTTCCATCGGGTGGTTGATTGCCAGTGGGCTTGCCCCGCACACACCGACGTTCCCGAATACATACGGCTCATCGCCCAGGGCGAGTTTACCGAAGCCTACATGGTCAATCGAGAATCCAACGTGTTCCCGGGCATTTTGGGCCGCGTGTGCGATCGACCTTGTGAACCCGCCTGCCGCCGCGGTCGAATCGAGGAGAAGCCCGTCGCCATTTGCCGATTGAAGCGAGTCGCCTCCGATCATCGCGACGACATCACGGCGCGGCTGCCCACGGCGCCGAGCGAGAAAAACGGCAAGCGTATCGCCTGTATCGGCGCGGGCCCGGCGTCGCTCACGGTCGCGAACGATCTGTTGCCGCTGGGCTACGAGATCACCATATTCGAGCAGTACGCCGTGCCGGGCGGTCTGATGCGCACCAATATTCCCGCGTTTCGACTGCCGGCAAAAGTTCTGGATGAAGAGATCGGTTATATCGTGGACATGGGCGCGGACCTGCGCCTGAATTCCCCGATCAAGAGCATGCGCGAATTGCTCGACTCGGAGGATTTCGACGCCGTGTTCGTCGGATCGGGTGCGCCCAAAGGCAAGGAACTCGACCTGCCGGGCCGTCACGACACCGATCGCGTGCACATTGGCATCACCTGGCTCGAGTCGGTGGCCTTCGGGCATGTCGAACGCATCGGCGAGAAAGTGCTGATCATCGGCGTCGGCAACACCGCGATGGACTGTTGCCGCAGCTCGCTGCGCCTCGGCGCCAGGGACGTGAAAGTCATGGCGCGCAAGCCGCGGCAATTTTTCAAGGCGTCCGAATGGGAACTCGAGGATGCGGAACATGAAAACGTCGCCATCGTCGTCAATCACGCGCCCAAATCCTTCGTGACCGAAGGCGGCCGGCTGCTCGGCATGATGTTCGAAAAATTGGAATACGACATCGAGGACGGCGATATCACCGCGACGCGCATCCTCGGCGAGGTGTTCTTTCCATGCGACGACGTCATTCTCGCGATCGGTCAGGAGAACGCGTTTCCATGGATCGAAAAAGGCATTGGGATCGAACTCGATAAGTGGAATGTGCCGACGGTGGACAAGGTCACCTTTCAATCCACGCTTCCGCAGGTTTTCTTCGGCGGCGACGCGGCATTCGGACCCAAGAACATCATCTGGTCGGTGGAGCACGGCCATCAGGCCGCCATTTCGATTCATAAATTCTGCCAGGACGAGGCCGTGCAAGAGCGCATGCCGCGCGGCGTGACCTTGTCCAGCCGCAAAATGGGCATGCACGAATGGGCGTACAAGAACGAGTACAACGGCGTGGAACGCCGGCTCGTGCCGCATGTGGGGCTGGTCGAGCGCTTCAAGAAGATCAACATCGAGGTGGAACTCGGCTTTACCGCGGAAGAGGCGGCTCTGGAAGTTCAACGCTGCTTGAATTGCGACGTGCAGACGGTGTTCGCCGCCAAACTGTGCATCGAGTGCGACGCGTGCATCGATATTTGTCCGGTCGATTGCCTCACCATCACCCACAACGGCACCGAGGCGGAGCTGCGAACGCGGCTCACGGCGCCGGCAACCAATCGCGCGCAGGCGCTGTACGTCTCGGCGGCGCTGCCGCAAACGGCGCGTGTCATGGTCAAGGACGAAGATGTCTGCGTGCATTGCGGATTGTGCGCGGAACGCTGTCCGACCGCCGCCTGGGACATGCAAAAGTCGACCATTCGCATCCCGCATGCGATCGATGAGGAGGCCTCAGCATGCCCGGCCTGACAGTCAACGCCAATCGCGTCAACGATTTCGTGGTGAAATTCGCCAACGTCAACGGCACCGGATCGGCCAGCGCCAACTCGTTGATCATGAAGGCGATCTTCCGCATGGGCGTGCCCGTGACCGGGAAGAATTACTTTCCGTCGAATATCCAGGGATTGCCCACCTGGTACGAAATCCGTGTGACCCGCGATGGCTATGCCGCCCGCGCCACCCAGGTCGACATCATGGTTGCCATGAACGCGGAAACCTACTCGCGCGACGTGCGCGAGCTGACGTCCGGCGGCTACCTGATCTATGACTCCACCTGGCCGCGCAGCTCGCTGCTGCAGCGGGGCGACATCACGGTGATCGAGGTGCCTCTCGCCAAGCTCGTCAACGAAAACTTTGACGGAGTGCGCAATCGCATTCTCTTGAAGAACATAGCGTACGCCGGCGTGCTCGCGGCGTTGATCGACGTCGATCTCGAGGTGATTGCCGGCTTGCTGAACGAGAGTTACGGCAAGAAGCCGAAATTGCTGGATTCGAACTCCAAGGCATTGCGGCTGGGTTACGACTACGTCAAGCAGCACCTGACCTCGCCGCTGCCGCTGCGTGTCGAGCACATGGACAAGACCCGGGGGCACATCATGATCGACGGCAATACCGCGGCCGGCCTGGGCTGCGTATACGCCGGAGCCACCGTGGGCGCCTGGTATCCCATCACCCCCTCGACTTCGCTGATGGATGCTTTCAAGGGCTTTTGCGAACGCTACCGCGTCGATCCTGAGAGCGGCGAGCGCAATTTCGCGGTCCTGCAGGCCGAGGATGAATTGGCCGCCGTCGGCATGGTGCTCGGCGCTTCGTGGAACGGAGCGCGCGCCTTCACGCCGACCAGCGGACCTGGCATTTCCTTGATGAACGAATTCGTCGGCTTGGCGTACTACGCCGAGGTCCCCTGCGTCATTTTCGACGTGCAGCGCGTTGGACCATCCACCGGCATGCCGACGCGCACGCAGCAATCGGACTTGATGCTGTGTGCGTATGCCTCGCACGGGGACACCCGGCATGTGATGCTGTTCCCGGCGAATCCTGAAGAATGCTTCTACCTGGCGGTGCAGGCATTCGATATCGCCGAACGGTTGCAAACCCCGGTATTCGTGCTCTCGGATCTGGATATCGGCATGAACGATTGGATGTGCCCGGACCTGCAATGGGACGACGCCTACAGGCCGGATCGCGGCAAGATCCTGTCGCCGGAAGAACTCGCCGGTGTGGAGAAGTTCTACCGCTATGTGGACCGCGATGACGATGCGATCACCTACCGTACGCTGCCCGGAACCAGTTCGAAAGGCGCCTACTTCACGCGCGGTTCGGGCCACAATCAATACGGCGCCTATACCGAAGACTCCGCCGAATATCAGGTCGTGCTCGACCGGCTGAAGCGAAAGTTCGCCAACGCGCCGAAATACCTGCCCCGACCGGTGATGGTGGGCAAGGGCGGAAACGAAGTCGGAATAGTCAGCCTCGGCAGCTGCGACGGTGCAATTCGCGAGGCGCTCGACATTCTCGGGCGGCAAAAAATAGACGTGGACTATCTGCGCGTCAAGGCATTCCCCTTCAACAGCGACGTTGAAGCCTTTCTGAAATCGCATTCGACGATTTTTGTGGTCGAGCAGAATCGCGATGCGCAATTGAAATCCCTGTTGACGCTCGAGACCGGCGTGGAGAAGTCGAAGCTGTTTTCCATTTTGAGCTATAGCGGATTCCCCATCTCCGCCGATCCGGTCGTCAACGGCATTCGGGCAAAGCTCGCCGAGGCGCCCCGTCTCACCGCCGTTCCGCGCAAGACCTGAGAATCTACATGTCATACATCAACAAACCCAAGGTCGCTCATCCGTCGCTCCCGACCAATACGCTCGGAATGACGCGCCGCCAATACGAGGGGAGCATGTCGACCTTGTGTGCCGGCTGCGGCCACGATTCGGTGACGGCGTCGATCATCGAAGCATGCTGGGGGCTGTCGATGCGCCCCGAGCAGCTGGTCAAGCTGTCCGGCATCGGCTGCTCGTCGAAAACTACCGCGTATTTCGTGAGTGGTTCACATGGGTTCAACTCCGTGCATGGCCGCATGCCCTCGATCGCGAGCGGGGCGAATGCAGCCAATCGACGCCTGACCTATGTCGGCGTGTCGGGAGACGGCGATTCGCTGTCCATCGGCATCGGTCAATTGGTGCATGTCATTCGCCGCAATGTGAACATGCTGTACCTGATCGAAAACAACGGCGTCTATGGATTGACCAAGGGCCAGTTCTCGGCCTCGGCCGATATCGGCACCAAGGCGAAGCGCGGCGACATCAACTCTTCGCCGCCGATCGATCCCGTACTGTTGGCGCTGACGTTGGGCGCGACCTTTGTTGCGCGCAGCTTCTCGGGCGACAAGGCGCAGCTGGTTCCGCTCATCCAGGCCGGGTTGCGCCACAATGGGTTTGCGCTCATCGACGTGCTCTCACCCTGCGTGACCTTCAATGATCACGAGGGCTCGACCAAGAGCTACACCTTCACGCGCGAGCATTATCATCCGGCCGTCGAGGCGGATTTTGTCCCGCGGGCGCAGGAGATCGCGGTCGACTATCCCGCGGGCGAATCGATTCCGGTGACTCTGCATGACGGCAGCCGGGTGATTCTACGCAAGGTCGATCCGGCCTACGATCCCACGGATCGGTCCGCCGCGTACAACTACATCGAGACCAAACTCAAGCAAAACGAGTACGTAACGGGGCTCATTCACATCAATGAGACGGACTCGACCGAGTTTCACAATCTGAACCGCACCGCCCAGGCGCCGCTGAACAGCATTCCGTTCGAGAAGCTTTCGCCGGGCCGTTCAGCGCTCGACAAACTCATGGCCCGGTATCGATGAGGCGACGATAGAAATTGGGGGCCAAGGGGCGGTCATGCCGGCCACTGCCCGGTCGCCAAGGTGGTGCGCGAATAGTCGATGAAATGCCAGCGCAGCGGCGTGGCGGCGCGGCGCCGCCAACCGCGGGTGACATGAAAATGCCACAGCCGCTCGGCGCCCGCAAAGCCCTGCGCCGCCGCGCCGCCCCAATCGACGTCGGCGGTGCCCTGTAACTGCAGCAGGCCGCCGCTTTCAAAATCCACAAACAGCAAGGATGCACGCGGCTCGCCGATCAGATTGCCGAGCGTATTGAAATAACGGTTGCCGCGAAAATCGGGAACGGTCAACACATCGCCGTCGACGCGGACGAAGCCGGGCCGGCCGCCACGATGCGAAATATCCGCGCCGTACGCGGCGCCGACGCCGGGCCGCGAGCGCGTGGCGACGAAGAAGGTGTCGGCCGCCCGGATGGTCGCTTTCGCCGCCTCATCCAAATGATCGAAGCATTCGACCCGCGGCGACAACGAATCCGCCATGGCGGCGGAGGAGGGCGCAAGGTTGCGCTGTTGGATGTATTGCGGGCAATTGCCGAAGCTTTGACTGACGGCAACGCTGATGCCGCCGGTATCGCGACGGGTAATGCGACCGTTGACCCGGTTGCGGCGTCGGGTCGAAAAATCGATTCCCAGCAAGCCAACTTCGCGACCGGGCGAGAGTGCCTCGCGGGCTGGGTCGCCCGCATCGGGCAGCGTTGCGATATGCAGCGTCGTGGGATCGACGGCCTGCGCGAATCCGGGCTGGCCGGTCAACAAGGTCGCCAACGGCCATCCGCCGGCGTCAATGGCGCCAACGAATAGATAGGGTTGCTGAGCAAGAAAAACCCGGTGCTGCTCAGGCACGACATCATGAATGCCATTGCCGCGGGGACCGCCGCCGGACAGGACTTGCGCGGCCAACTCCTCGCTGTTGAACGGTGCCCCGTTCATGGCTGTGTCATTCGGTCGGCGGAAGCGCCAATGGGGGCATGGGCTTGAAGCCCGGCAACGCCTCCACGCGTCGCAGCCAGTTCAACACCGCCGTGTACTCGCCGATGGGAATGCCGCCTTCCGGTGCGTGCCTGACATAGGAGTAGCAGGCAAGGTCGGCAATGGTGGCATGGTCCGCGGCGAGGAACTGGCGGTCCTTCAAATGCTCGTTCATGAACTGCAGCAGCCGGGCCGAGATCTGCTTCGCAGCTCCAAGGTCGCCCGGCAAATTCCACTGGGTCACCATGCGCGCCGTGGCCGGACCGTACTTCACTTCCCCGGCAGCGATCGACAGCCAGCGTTGCACTTTGGCGGCGGCAACCGGCTCTTCGGGCAACCATTGGCTGCCGGGGGCATAGCGCTTGGCGAGGTAGACGAGAATGGCATTGCTATCCGCGAGCGTGAGGTCGCCATCCTGCAGCACGGGAATTTGGCGCAGCGGATTCAGCCGGAGAAATTCCGGCGTGGCGCGCGCCGCCGGGGGAGCCGCGACGAGCGTATACGGCAAATCAAGCATTCGCAGCAGGAGTTCCACCCGATGGGCGTGCCCGGACAGTTCGGTTCCATGAAGGATGATTTGAGGGGTTGCCATTGGCGCAATTCTACTATTGCGGAAAATCTCTTAAATATGCAATTCTGTAACTTAGTATTCCATATATAGGAATAATCCATGGACCGCCTGGACGAACTTGCCATACTCATTGCCATCATTGAGTCGGGCAGTTTGATCAGTGCCTCACGGCGTCTGAGGCGGTCGCCGCCCGCGGTCACCCGAGCGCTCAGCGCGCTGGAGGATCGGATGGGGCTGCGGCTGGTGGAGCGGACCACACGGCGCCTGGCGCCCACCGAGGCGGGCACTGCACTCGCGGAACGCGCACGTACTCTATTGGCCGACTACGACGCAATGCTGGCGGGTGGCTCGCAAGCGCCGATTCGCGGAGTGTTGCGCATCACAGCGCCGGTGCAGTTCGGACGCCGACATGTTGAACCGGTGGTGTCGGCATTTCTCAATTCCCATCCGGACGTGCAAATCGAACTGACGCTCAATGACCGCAATCTTGATCTCATCGAGGAGGGGCTCGACCTTGCGGTGCGCATTGGTCCTCTGGCGGATTCCAGCCTGGTGGCGCGGCAAATCGGCCAGGTACGGCGAATCGTGGTTGCAAGTCCTGTCTATCTCGAACGTCGCGGCATTCCGCGCACGCCGACGGACCTTGCGACCCACGACACGATATTCGGCAGGGCGCGCTCGTCCGCGCGGGAGTGGCGATTTGGTCCGTCGCAGCGAGGGGCGGTCGTGAGGCTGGTACCGCGCCTGCTTGTCGACGACGTGGAGGCTCAATTGCAAGCCGCACAGGCCGGCCGCGGCATTGCACGGCCGCTCTCCTATCAAGTGATTGATGAGCTGGCCGGCGGATCCTTGGTGAGAATTCTGCAAGAGTTTGAGCCGGAGCCCTTGCCGGTGAGCCTCGTGACCCCAAGCCGCACCCACCTTTCGCCGAAGGTCCGAGCTTTTTTGGATTCCGCCTTGATCGCTTTCCGCGACAATGACGTCATCCGGTGATTTTCACTCGGTTAGGGCTGCAGGCGCGTGACGGACCAGGCGGCCGTGCTGGCTTGTTCGGTCAGGGACCGGGTCCAACGCGCGCGATCATGAATGCGAAACTCTCCCTCCACCCACAATTCCACAGCTTCCGGGACGAGACGATATCCGCCCCAATGCGGCGGCCGCGGCACATCGACGTCGACCCGCTCGGGTTCCTCCGTGCCCGGCCCCCCGTACGGAATCCCGAAGCGACGCGCGGTTGCGGCCAACGCACTGGCGAGAGCCCGGCGCGATTCCACCGGTTGACTTTGCTCGCTGGCCCAGGCACCGATGCGGCTCTGCCACGTGCGCGTGCGGAAATAAGCGTCGTTCTCGGCCTCCGACAGTGCCTCCACCGGGCCCTCGCCGCGCACTTGACGATGGTGATGATCCCAATGAAATACCACCGCCGCCCGGCGGCTGGTCTCGAGTTCCCGGCCCTTCCGCGATCGATAGTTGGTATAGAACAAGATGAAACCCGGCTGAGCGTTGATTTCCTTGCAGAGCACGACCCGCGCCGATGGGTAGCCCCGGCCGTCCACCGTCGCCAGGACCATGGCGTTGGGATTGGGCTGCTCGGCGTCGAGTTCGGCCTGCGCCAGCCATTGCTTGGCGACTTCGAGGGGATTCCCCGGCAAGGGATCAGGCAAAGTTTCCGTCCACAATGTCTTTATGCTGGTGCTCATTGGAGAATGTTAGCTGTGCCGCTGCTCTTGCGGTAGCCGTGGGCGGCCAGTACAAGAGGAGCGGCTGAATTTGGGGACTTGCGACATGAATCTTGATGAATTGCGAACGGCACTGACGGATTTGGACGGCCAGTTGGTGGAACTGGTCGCCCGCCGTCAGGCGTTGAGCGAACAGGTAGCCGCGGTGAAGCGCGCCACCGGACGCGCCATCCGCGACTTCGGACGCGAGCGCGATGTGATATTGAGGGGTCGGAACACCGCGACACGGTTGGGAGTGTCTCCGGATCTGGCCGAATCCTTGCTGCGGCAATTGATTCAATCTTCCCTCGCGACCCAGGAGCATGCCGGGGTCACCGCGCAGGCGCACGGCAGCGGTAAACGCGCGTTGGTGATCGGCGGGCACGGCAAGATGGGAGGCTGGTTCGCAGAATTTCTTGCGTCACAGGGCTTTCGTGTCGCCATCGCAGATCCCATGGGCGGCCTTCCAGGCTTTGATACGGTCGCTGATTGGCAGACCGATCCCTTGGATTTCGACCTGATCGTGCTGGCGACCCCCTTGAGCACGACGGCGGGTCTGCTCGAGTTCCTGGCAAAACGCGCACCTCGCGGCCTGATATTCGATTTGGGCTCGCTCAAGACGCCATTGCGTGCGGGGCTCGACGCCCTGGTCAAGGCCGGGTGCCGCGTCACCTCGCTGCATCCCATGTTCGGACCCGACACGGAATTGCTGTCGGGCCGGCACGTGATCTTCATCGATTTGGGGGACGCAGGGGCGCTGCAGGAAGCACAGGAACTATTCGCCCCGACGATGGCGGAGCGCGTGGTGATGGGTTTGGACGAACACGATCGCTTGATTGCCTACGTTCTGGGGCTGTCGCACGCTCTCAACATTGCCTTCTTCACCGCTCTCGCCGACAGCGGCGAGGCGGCGCCTCGATTGGCGAAGCTCTCGAGCACCACGTTCGACTCGCAATTGGAAGTGGCGAGCCGGGTCGCGGCCGAAAGCCCCGAACTGTACTTCGAGATTCAAAGCTTGAACGATTACGGCGGCGAATCCCTGCTCGCCTTGCAGCAGGCAGTGGAGCGCCTGGTCGCCACGGTGAAGTCGGGGAATGCGGCAGGGTTTACCGCCCTCATGAACCGTGGCCGGGCGTATTTGGACGTTCGGGCGGCGGCGCGTGCGAGCTGATGACTTTGGGGATGGCCGACATGGATGACCTCGCCCAGGAGAACGAAGAGCTCAAGAAGCGCCTCAAGGAATTGACGGCGGAGGCCGCCAACAACGAAACCATCCTGAAGCGCACACAGGCGCGCGAGCTAACCTTGCTGGGAGCCGACAGCCTGGCACAGTTGCTGCGCGCCATGGTCGATGGATTGCGCGAATCCTATTCGCTCGACTCGGTCAGCGTCGTGTTGCTCGACCCCCAGCATGAGGTCCGGCACCTATTGCTGGCCGGCGGCGATCGGCCCGAGGAATTCAAGCAGATTTTCTTCGTCGACTCGCTGGTCGGCCTCGCACCGCAATTGGCCGCGCTGCACAGGCCATGGCTCGGACCTTTCGTCGGGGCCGATCATCACCTCTTGTTTCCGGGCACTCTGAATCTCAAGAGCGCCGCGCTGGTGCCGCTCACCCGCAAAGACCGGGCGACCGGGGCGCTGTGCTTCGGCAGCCGTGATCCGACGCGCTTCACGCGGCATCACGGTACGGATTTTCTGGCGCACCTCGGGGCGGTGGCCGCGGTATGCATCGAGAACGCGGTCAATCGTGCCCGCCTGCTGCGTGCCGGCATCACCGACTTTCTCACGGGTTGGCACAATCGACGGTACCTGCAGCAGCGATTGAAGGAAGAATTGGCGCGCGCTCAGCGCCGCGCCGGCGTCATCGCCTGTCTGATGATCGACATCGACCGCTTCAAGGGGATCAACGACGGCTACGGGCATCTGGCCGGGGACAATGCGCTCAAGGAGATCGCGCACCGGGTTGAATCGCAGATTCGCAGCATGGACACGGCGGCGCGATTTGGCGGCGATGAATTGGCCATTCTGTTGCCGGACGCGAATGCCGCCGAGGCCGCGAAGCTGGCAGAGCGCATTCGCGAGGTCATCGCGGCCGAACCGTTTGCGCTCACAGCGCAAATCCAACGCAGCTTGACGGTGTCGGTCGGCGTCGCGTCGATCGCGCCGGGACGCGACGAAACCGACTTGAAGGCGGTGGCCGACCGCCTGTTGGCGGACGCCGATGCGGCGCTGTATCGGGCCAAGGCTCTGGGCCGCAATCGCGTGCAGGTGGGCTCAGGCTGACGGCGGCCGGCAGGCCGGGCTAGGACGTGATGCGCCGCTCGCGGCGCATCAGCATCAGGAACAGCGGCACTCCGATCAGCGCGGTGAGTGCGCCCACGGGCAACTGCCGGGGAGCCGCTGCGATTCGCGCCAAGGTGTCGGCCAGGGTCAACAGCGTGCCGCCCAATAGGATCGAGGCCGGCACCACGATCCGGTGATTGGCGCCGGCAGCAAGTCGTACGAGATGCGGCGTGACCAGCCCGATGAAACCAATCCCTCCCGCCGTGGTGACCGCCGTGGCGGTCAGGGTTGCGGTCGCGCAGAACAGCACGATCCGCGCAGGC
The DNA here is from genome assembly GCA_963811115.1 of uncultured Gammaproteobacteria bacterium. Lineage (GTDB taxonomy): Bacteria > Pseudomonadota > Gammaproteobacteria > Steroidobacterales > Steroidobacteraceae > Bog-1198. The sequence continues at coordinate 640,515 of CAWEQB010000006.1, read as the reverse complement.
GACAGCGCCAGCCCGAGAGCCTGCGATTCGACTTCACCGCGGGCCAGGACGTTCAAACTGCGGGCGCCGGCGATGGCGAGGCCGCCGATGGCCGCAAGCAAACAGAGGGCCGCCGGCGAGAACGGCGCGAACGATAAGTCACCCATGAGCCAGAACAGCATGCCGCGCAATCGGGTCTCATCGCCCAGTGCAAGCATCAGGCTGACGATCGCGGTGCAGCCCGAGGCAACCACCACTCCGTTGAGCAAGAGTCTCTGCGGCGTCCAACCGCCCCGGGCATGGGCAAGCGCAAACACCAAGAGGGTTGCACCCAATGCGCCTGTGCCGGCCGCCCAGTCGACGATCAGGCCGCCAAAACCCAACAACATGGCCGCCAGAGCCGACACCGCGGCGCCGCCGGAAATTCCAAGCACATAGGGATCGGCCAACGGATTGCGCAGGAGCACCTGCATGAGCACGCCGGCGAGCGCCAAAAGACCGCCGGTGCTGAAAGCATTGAGCGCGCGGGGCAGGCGAAGCTGCAGGATGACGTCGCGGACCAGCGAATCATGCCCCTCCAGCAACGCCGCGATGGCCGTATCCAGGCGCAGGGGCGTGCTGCCGGTGGAGATGGCCAGGACCAGGCTCAAAAGTGCGGCCAATGCCAATAATGGGAGCAATCTGCTCGGTTTCATGTGCCGCGTACCATAGGGCGCCTGCGCGGCGACCACAAGCGGCCGGTGATATGGAACAATTGACTCAATGTCCAACCCCCCCGCCACCGATTACATCGACAAGGACGGTTTTCGCGCCAACGTGGGCATCGTGCTGACGCGTGAATCGCGGGAAGTGTTTCTGGGCGGCCGGGTCGGCGGCCGTGGCTGGCAGTTCCCGCAAGGGGGTGTCAACCGCGGGGAACGGGTCGAAGAGGCATTGTTTCGCGAGCTCAAAGAGGAAATCGGTCTGGATCGCCGGGACGTGGAAGTGCTGGGGTCGACCCGCGGCTGGCTGCGGTATCGCCTGCCCCGGCAATATGTACGCGACCGCTGCATCGGACAGAAGCAGCGCTGGTTTCTTCTCAGACTCATCGGCGACGAATCGAAGCTGCGATTCGATTCCACCGCCACGCCGGAATTCGATCGATGGCGCTGGGCCGATTATTGGACACCCGTGCGCGAGGTCGTGTATTTCAAGCGGCGGGTCTACCTGCGTGCGCTGCACGACCTGGGCCAGCTGATGTTTCCCGAAGGATTGCCGCCGTATCCCGAGTGGTGGCCCGAAATCAAGGAGACAGGCTCCTAGCCAGGTTTGACCACGGCCAGCAGCACGATGCCGATCAGCAGCAGCGAGGGCACCTCATTGAAGGCGCGATACCACTTGGCGCTGTGGCGGTTGCGATTTTCCGCAAAATCGCGCATGAGCTTGTAGCAATACCCGTGATACGCGACCACCAACAGCACCAACAACAGCTTGATCCGCAGCCATTGCATCGCAAGGTAGAGCGGAGCGGCGACCAACATCGTTGCACCCAACAGCAGACCCGCCGCGGCGCCCACGGTCATGATTGCAAACAGGCGGCGTTCCATGACCTTGAAGCGCTCGACGCTGATCGAGTCCTTGGCATCCGCATGATAGACATAGAGCCGCGGCAAATAGAACAGACCCGCGAACCACGCGATCACCGCGATGACATGAAATGCCTTGAGCCAGAGCATGAGTGTCCCCCGTATAATGTCGCCTAACTCTTGCGAACCGCGCGGAATCGAGAATGGCGGACTATTTCGGTAAATTGGTCGTCAGATCGCATGCGCCGCGGCTTCGCGCGGTGTTGTTGAGTCTGGCCGTGCTGATTGCCGCCGCGGTATTGTATGCCGCATTCGAACTTGGCCGGTATGACGCGGGGTACCGCGTCGTCGATTCCGTGCGCGGAGCACTGTCCGCGAGTGCGCGCATCCGCCAACTCGAAGCCGAAAATGACAAGCAGCGCACTCAGCTTGCGGGTGCGGAGGTGGCGCAGCGCGTCGAACGCGAGGGCTACAAACAGGTTTCCCGCAGTCTGGGCGACATGCAAAGTCAAATCGCGCGCCTGAATCAAGATCTGTCGTTTTACCGCGGGCTGGTGCAGCCGGACTCGGTGATTCACGTGAAAGTGCAGCAGATGCAGATCGTGCCCGACGCTGCGCCGGGGCAGTTCCGCTTGAAATTCGTATTGATGCAGACGGGCAAGCCGGCTGCCGTGGTGGCGGGCAGCGCCGCCATCGCCATCGATGGGTTGCTGCAGGGCAAACCCCTGAGCCTGAACTTCGCGCAGGTGACCTCGACCCGGCGCGTCAGCCTGTCATACTCCTTTCGCTACTTTCAGGATTACGATGAACCCATACAATTGCCGCAGGGGTTCGAGCCGACGCGGGTCGGGGTGGAGATTCGAAGCGGCAAAGACAGAGATGCCAGCCACAGCTTTCGACAGGCCTTCGTCTGGAAGGCGCAGGGAATGTCGGTCGAGACCGAGGCGGGCTCCAATCCTGCGGCCAAGGGTGAGGTAGATGTTCAAACGGAATCAGAATAAGGGCGCGAAGATCGACACCTTGATCGGCGCCGAGACGCGCATCAACGGCGACGTGGAATTTGCCGGCGGCCTGCATCTGGACGGCTATATCAACGGCAACGTGAAGGGCACGCTTGCCGCGGATACCTTCGTGTCGGTGAGCGAGTCCGGCTGCATTGAAGGATCGGTGATCGCGCCGAGCGTCATCCTGAACGGCATCGTCAAGGGGGACATCGATGCGGGCCACCGGGTTGAACTCGGCGCAAAAGCCCGGGTTCTGGGCAATGTTCACTACACCCTCATTGAAACGGCGGTCGGCGCCCAAATTAATGGGAAACTGATCCACCGGGGCGTCAGCGCGGCGAATTCGGGAACCGACACGGGTGAACCCGGTCGCAAAGAGAAGTCGGAACTTTGATCGGCCATCGGTCGGCGGGGTAGAATGGTTTTATGAATGCGACAACAGACTCCACACTTCAGAGCGATCTGGGCCCCCCTCCACCGGACGTATTGGTGTTTACCGATGCCGCGGCAGGCAAGGTGGGGGAGCTGATCCGTGAAGAGGCAAATCCGAATCTAAAGCTGCGGGTATTCGTCTCGGGCGGCGGATGCTCCGGCTTTCAATACGGGTTCACCTTTGATGAAAAAATCGAAGATGGCGATTTTTGCGTGGAAAACCACGGAGTGCAGCTGCTGGTCGACCCGATGAGCGCGCAATATCTCATGGGTGCGGAAATCGACTACAAAGAAGATCTGCAGGGCGCTCAATTCGTCATCCGCAACCCGAACGCCAAAACCACCTGCGGTTGCGGATCTTCATTCGCAGCCTAAGCATGAACAGGTAGATGAGCGGCGGTCGTGTCGTACCCGACGTGCTCGCCGCCGTCGATCTGGGCTCCAATAGTTTTCACATGGTCGTGGCCCGTCATTCGCACGGCCAACTGGTCATTTTGGACCGCCTGCGGGAAATGGTGCGTCTGGCGGCGGGTATGGGCGACAGCGGGCGGCTGGACGACGCCGCGACCGAACGCGCATTGCGCTGTCTCGAGCGCTTTGGGCAGAGACTGCGCGCGATGCACGCCGACAGCGTCCGGGTGGTTGGAACCAACGCCTTGCGGCGCGCCAAGCGCAAGCGCTGGTTCTTGGAGCGCGCCCGCGCGGCGCTCGGTCATCCCATCGAGATCATTTCCGGATTGGAAGAAGCGCGGTTGATCTACTCCGGGGTGGTTCATACCAGCCCCATGAGCCCGGATAAGCGGCTGGTGATCGACATCGGCGGCGGATCGACCGAGGTCGTGATCGGCGAGGCCTTCAATCCCATGCTGCTCGAAAGCTTGTCGGTGGGCTGCGTGGGCTTAAGCGCCATTTGCTTCGACGACGGCAAGATTTCCGAGAAACGCTTCGAGCGTGCGCGCACGGCGGTGCGGCTGGAACTCGAACCCATCCATGAGGCCTTCCGCAAGCTCGGCTGGCTGCAGGCTTTCGGCAGTTCCGGGACAGTGCGCGTCATCGGCGATGTGCTTCGCCGGCTCAATCCAGATTCGCCCCACATCACGCTCGAGAACCTGCGAACGCTCGCCGAGCGCGTGATCGCCGCGGGTCATGTGGACGAGCTGGATCTTGAGGACGTGGACTCGGAACGCGCAGAGGTGTTTCCTGCCGGGCTCGCAATACTGTTGGAAGTGGTCGAGAACTTCGCCATCGACCGGGTGCGGGTGGCGGAAGGCGCCATGCGCGAGGGGCTGCTGTATGACCTGATGGGCCGCTTCACCAACGAGGATGCGCGCGTGCGCAGCGTGCGCGCGATGGAAATGCGCTACCACGTCGACGGCCTGCAGGCCGATCGAGTCGAGGCAACGGCGGTCAATCTGCTCGAGCAAGTCGAGTCCGACTGGGGCTTGGAAGACCCGCTGGCGGAGTCCGTGCTGCGTTGGGCGGCGCGCTTGCACGAAACGGGCCTCGACATCGCGCACTCCAAGTATCAGCGGCACAGCGCGTATCTGCTCCAGCACGCCGATATGCCGGGATTTCCGCGTGAAGAACAGCTCCTGCTGTCGGCGCTGGTCGGCGGTCATCGCCGGCAGTTGTCGGTCGAGTTGCTCGAGGATTTGCTGCCCCCCTGGGATCATCTCGCGGAGTTTCTAATCGTCGTGTTGCGGCTCGCGGTATTGCTGCACCGGGGACGCAGCCCACAGCCACTGCCTGAGGTGCATCTGCGCGTCAAAGGCCGCACCGTGACCATGGAACTGCCGCAGGGTTGGATGAAGGAGCATCCGCTCACTCTCGAGGATCTCGAGCAGGAGCGCTTTTACCTGAAGGACGCCGGATTTCGCCTCAACATCGTTCAGGCGTGAACTCAAGCGGCGGCGGGCCGCAGGCGGCCGTCAGGCGTCGATGAGCGGCACGCGTTCGTCGTACAGGTTCAACAGACCGGCCTGGGCGCAAACATGGTCGGCGGCGTCCGCCCGGATATAGGTGCCCGCCGAACTCATGACCCACGCCTGGGTGTCGTCTGCCAGGTACAACTTCAAGTCGTCGGCGACGCGTGACTGCAGCTCCGGCGAGTCCACCGGGAAGGCGACCTCGATGCGCCGGAACAAATTTCTATCCATCCAATCGGCGCTGCCGCAATAAATTTCGCGCTCTCCGGCGTTCTCGAAATAATAGACACGGGAATGTTCGAGAAAACGGCCGACGATGGAGCGTACCTTGATGCGCTCCGATACGCCTGGCACTGCGGGCCGCAGGCAACACACGCCGCGCACGATGAGGTCGATGCTCACGCCGGCGCGCGATGCCCGGTAGAGCGCTTGAATGATGGTCGGTTCGGTGAGTGCGTTGAGTTTCGCAATAATGCGCGCCGGTTTGCCCGCCCTCGCATGGTCGCACTCCCGTTCGATCTTGGTGAGCAGCGCTTCATGCAGGCTGAAGGGAGCGTGCAGCAGTTTTCGCAGGCGGGGCACGCGTGTCAGCCCCGTCAACTGCAGGAATATTTCATGGACGTCCTCGCCGATCGATTCATCGGCAGTCATCAGGCCGTAGTCAGTGTAGAGCCGCGCGGTCTTGGCGTGATAGTTGCCGGTGCCCAAGTGGCAGTAGCGCCGCAGTCCCTTGTCCTCGCGCCTCACGACCATCACGAGTTTCGCGTGGGTCTTGTAGCCGAATACGCCATACATCACGTGGGCGCCGGCCTCCTGCAGCTTGGTCGCGATGTCGATGTTGGCCTCTTCATCGAAGCGCGCCCGCAATTCGATGATGACGGTCACGTCCTTGCCGGCCTGCGCCGCCTCGGTGAGCGCACCGACGATGGTCGAATCGCTGCCGGCGCGATACAGGGTCTGTTTGATGGCCAGCACCTGAGGATCGCTCGCCGCCTGTTTGATGAAGTCCGCCACCGGCCCGAAGCCCTGAAAGGGGTGGTGCAGGAGCACGTCGCCCGCGCGCAAGGTGGCGAACAAATCGCTGCCCATGCGCAGCCGCTCCGGGATGCTGGGCGCGAAGGGCATGTACTTGAGTTCGGTGCGGTCCACCAAATCGTACACGGCCATCAGGCGATTGAGATTCACCTGCCCGGAGACTTTGTACAGGTCGTCGCCGGTGAGACCAAATTGCTCGAGCAGAAATTTGAGGATCTCGTCGGGACAGTCATGCGCCGTTTCCAATCGCACTGCATCGCCGAAGCGGCGCGAGGCGAGTTCGCCTTCGACGGCGCGCAGCAGATCGTCGACTTCTTCCTGCTCGACGAACAGGTCGCTGTTGCGCGTGACCCGAAACTGATAACAGCCGCGCATGTTCATCCCGGCGAACAGCTTGGAGACGAAGGCCTCGACGATCGTGCCCAGGAACACGAAGTTGCGGCTGCCGAGTTCGTCGGGCAGCTTGATGAGGCGCGGCAGGGAACGCGGCGCCTGCACCACGGCGAGACCGCTGTTGCGGCCGAATCCGTCCTCGCCTTCGACCACGATCGCGAAGTTCAAGCTCTTGTTGAGAATTTTTGGGAACGGTCTGGCGGGGTCCAGGGCCAGTGGGCTGAGCACCGGCTCCACCTCGCGGCTGAAATAGTCGGCGAGCCAGGCGGCCTGGGCTCCGGTCCAATTTTCCGGCGAGACGAACACCACGCCGTTCGAGCTCAGTTCCGGCATGAGCACGTCATTCAGCAATTCATACTGCTCGTCCACCAAGCGCAGCGCGCGGGTGCGAATGGCCCTCAGCTGCTCCGGCACCGGCAATCCGTCCGGCCCGCCTTGCACCGCCCCCGCTTCCAGCAGCTCTTTCAGACCGGCAACGCGGATTTCGAAGAATTCATCGAGGTTTGCGCACGATATGCACAGAAACTTCACTCGCTCGAGCAGCGGAATGCGGCTGTCCTTGGCCTGATCCAAGACTCGCTGGTTGAACTCCAGAAACGAGAGTTCGCGATTGACGTAGAGCTGCGGTGTTTGCAGGTCGGTGTCGTTCATGCGAATGGAAGAATCAGGGTACGTACCCCCTAGTCGCGGTTATTGACCGCGAATTGCGATCGGTAGGCGCCAATGTAGCTGGTGGAATCGGGGAAATCGCCCGTGGCAAAGCGGCCGAGCATGTCGACGGGGTCCAGACCCGGTGGGGCGACTGCCGCCGGGATCGAGGCGAGCGGACCGGCCGCGAATTGCTCGGGCGGCAGATCGGCGAGCAGCGGGGCCACATCGGTGCGAAACTTCTGCAACGCCGCTGCGCGCAGCGGCTCGGCGCCGGCCAGTTGAACGGTCTGGGGGTTCTTGTGCACGCCGTTGACGAGATACTCGTAATGTAGGTGGGGGCCGGTCGCGAGCCCGGTCATCCCGACATAGCCGATGACATCGCCCTGTTGCACGCGCGTGCCGATGCGCACCTGTCGGGCGAAGCGCGACATGTGGCCATACAGAGTCGACACACTATTGCTGTGCGCCAGTATCAACGCGTTGCCGTAGCCGCCTCGTTGGCCGGCAAAGCTGACTCGTCCGTCGCCGGCTGCGTGCACGGGTGTGCCGGTCGGAGCAGCATAGTCGGTGCCCATATGACCGCGAATGCGGTTCAATATGGGATTCAGACGGTGCGGATTGAACCCGGAACTGACTCGCGTGAACTCGACGGGCGCCCGCAGGAAGGCCTTGCGCATGGGCGCCCCGTCCGGCGTGTAGTAACCGGCGCGGCCGGACTCCGATACGAAGCGCACCGCCCGATACACCCTGCCCGCATTGATGAATTCCGCTGCCAGTACTTCGCCGTCGCGCAGATACTTGCCGTCCTGATAGATCTGTTCGTAAACCGCGGTGAAGCGATCGCCTTCGCGGATGTCGAGCACGAAGTCGATGTCCCATGCGAAAACATTGGCGAGTTTGAGCGCCACGGTGTCCGAGATATCGGCCGCTTCCGCCGCCTGGAACAGCGACGAATCGATGGTGGCTGTCGCAGTCCGAATCTGCGTTTCGACCGGATTTTCGATCATCTTTGCGGCGAAGCCCACCTCTTG
>CAWEQB010000006.1:0-627500 GCA_963811115.1 uncultured Gammaproteobacteria bacterium | reverse complement strand
AACCGAATAGGGGAGCCGTAGGGAAACCGAGTCTTAATCGGGCGTTTCAGTCGCTAGGAGTAGACCCGAAGCCAGTCGATCTATCCATGTCCAGGGTGAAAGTAGGGTAACACCTACCGGAGGCCCGAACGAACCACTGTTGCAATAGTGCGTCGATGAGGTGTGGATAGGAGTGAAAGGCTAATCAAGGCTGGCGATAGCTGGTTCTCCCCGAAAGCTATTTAGGTAGTGCCTCGTGTAATTCACCCTGGGGGGTAGAGCACTGTTTAGACTAGGGGAACATCCCGTTCTACCAAATCTATGCAAACTCCGAATACCCAGGAGTGTTATCACGGGAGACACACGGCGGGTGCTAACGTCCGTCGTGAAGAGGGAAATAACCCAGACCATCAGCTAAGGTCCCAAAGTTTCGGCTAAGTGGTAAACGATGTGGGAAGGCTAAAACAGCTAGGAGGTTGGCTTAGAAGCAGCCATCCTTTAAAGAAAGCGTAATAGCTCACTAGTCTAGTCGGCCTGCGCGGAAGATTTAACGGGGCTTAAGCCGAGCACCGAAGCTATGGGTTTGAATGATCTTCGGATCGTTCAAGCGGTAGGGGAGCGTTCTGTACGCCTGCGAAGGTGAACTGCGAGGTTTGCTGGAGGTATCAGAAGTGCGAATGCTGACATGAGTAACGTTAATGCGGGTGAAAAACCCGCACGCCGAAAACCCAAGGTTTCCTGAGCTATGTTAATCAGCTGAGGGTGAGTCGGATCCTAAGGCGAGACCGAAAGGTGTAGTCGATGGAAAGCAGGTTAATATTCCTGCACCGATTATTACTGCGATGGGGTGACGGAGAAGGCTAGACGATCCGGGGTTGGTTCCCGGTTCAAGGTCGTAGGGAGAGATTCCAGGTAAATCCGGAGTCTCATTCAATCCCGAGAACTGAGTACGAGGACTCTTCGGAGTTCGAAGTCGTTGACGCCACGCTTCCAGGAAAAGCCTCTAAGCTTCAGGTAATAATCGTCCGTACCGCAAACCGACACTGGTGGGTGAGAGGAAAACTCTAAGGCGCTTGAGAGAACTCGGGTTAAGGAACTCTGCAATTTGACACCGTAACTTCGGGAGAAGGTGTGCCTTTGTTTGTGAAGGGATTTACTCCCTGAGCAGATAGAGGTCTCAGATAATCGGGGGCTGCGACTGTTTACCAAAAACACAGGACTCTGCGAACACGAAAGTGGATGTATAGGGTCTGACGCCTGCCCGGTGCCGGAAGGTTAATTGATGGGGTCAGCCGCAAGGCGAAGCTCTTGATCGAAGCCCCGGTAAACGGCGGCCGTAACTATAGGCATGTTGGTAAACGCTAGAGTCGAGTCGACGATGTAGAGTTCGTGGGTAAGTAAATTGGGACAACTTCTATAGTTGTAGTTACGTAAATAAACTTGGCTATATGCTGGAAACACTGAGTATCTGAAGGTACTCGTCACTCGGTGATTTTGGAGTGGCAGTGAAAATCTTTCAGTGCAGTCAATCAGCAGGAAAGGCCGGCTTTCGCCGGAATCCTCAGAGACTTTACGCCAGGCTCTCTTTTCGGAGGGATGATAAAGTCCGAACTGCATGGCGACATGCAGGAGTAATGCGCAATGCAAAACTCCACAAACACGTGATTTTGCGTGTTGTGTAACGACCAGAACGGTCCTAAGGTGAACAAAAGCTGCCTTAGTAAAATTTGGCTATTTGCTGGAAAACCCGTGGATGCTGCGATACTCGTTGTATGACGAAGATCAGGTTCGTGAATCGGATTTGATTGAGTCGTACGGCAGTGAAAATTCGTCAGCTGCGGACAATCAGCAGGAAAGACTGATCAAGATCGGTTGGATTACTGGGTTTGTTGACGGTGAAGGATGCTTCTCGATCCACATCGTGCGACAGCCTGAGCGACCAAATCGCAAGGGCTATAAGACTGGTTTTCAAGTGGCGCATCAGTTTGTGGTGACGCAAGGTGCAAAGAGCGTCGAGTGTCTCCACATGATGCAGGAGTTCTTCGGAGTAGGCCGCGTCTACTGCAATCGTAGATTCGACAACCACAAAGAGCATCTGTATCAATTCGTTGTTGCGAAACGGAGTGATCTCCTACGGACGATTATTCCTTTTTTTCAACAGCACTCATTACGAACTTCGAAGCAATTGGACTTCGCGAAGTTTGTGAAGTGCATGCGCATGATCGAGACGAACGCGCATCTCACAGTAAGTGGGTTGCTCGAAATCGTCGAAATCATGCAAAAAATGAATCACTGTAAACCACGTACTGAAATGATCAGAATCCTCAGAGACTACATGCCAAACGCTGACTTATTCGTCGGTGAAGATATAGTCCGATCTGCATGGCGACATGCAGGGTAAGGCATCATGCTTACCTTGGTTTTAGATGGAAGAAATTCCTAATGAAATCAATAACATACGGCGAGCGAAATTCCTTGTCGGGTAAGTAACATTGCCCAGGGTAGTGGCGACACTATTCCGATGACTGGCTCAAATCGGTGGAACCCTAACGACGTCTGTGCAAGTGCGTCGAGGGCAATACCGAGGGTAAGACTCCAAGTAAGCGCGTTAGGCGTCACTTGGTTTCCCCGTAACGACTTGAGGGTTGAGATCCTCAGATGGGCTAGATAGCTAGTCCATAAGACGCCAGCTCTGACTGCAAAAAAACGATGAGGCCAGCTCAAATCATCGTAGTCAGATGAACGTATAGTCTATGCCGCGAGTAATCGTGGAAATCATGAAGTTCCGACCTGCACGAATGGCGTAACGCTGGCCCCACTGTCTCGACCCGAGACTCAGTGAACTTGAAATCGCTGTGAAGATGCGGCGTAGCTGCGGAAAGACGGAAAGACCCCGTGAACCTTTACTATAGCTTTACACTGAACTTTGAATTTGTTTGTGTAGGATAGCTGGGAGCCTACGAAGTGGGGACGCTAGTTCTCATGGAGGCAACCTTGAAATACCAGCCTGACAACTTCGCAGTTCTAACCTTGGCCCGTAATCCGGGTTGGGGACAGTGTATGGTGGGTAGTTTGACTGGGGCGGTCTCCTCCCAAAGAGTAACGGAGGAGTGCAAAGGTACCCTCAGCGCGGTCGGTCATCGCGCATAGAGTGCAATCGCATAAGGGTGCTTAACTGTGAGACGGACATGTCGAACAGGTACGAAAGTAGGTGATAGTGATCCGGTGGTTCTGTATGGAAGGGCCATCGCTCAACGGATAAAAGGTACTCCGGGGATAACAGGCTTATTCCTCCCAAGAGTCCACATCGACGGAGGAGTTTGGCACCTCGATGTCGGCTCATCACATCCTGGGGCTGTAGCAGGTCCCAAGGGTATGGCTGTTCGCCATTTAAAGTGGTACGCGAGCTGGGTTCAGAACGTCGTGAGACAGTTCGGTCCCTATCTTCCGTAGCCGTTGGAGATTTGAGGGTGAGTTGCTCCTAGTACGAGAGGACCGGAGTGAACGTATCTCTGGTGTTCCGGTTGTCACGCCAGTGGCACTGCCGGGTAGCTATATACGGACGGGATAACCGCTGAAAGCATCTAAGCGGGAAGCCCCCCCCAAGATTAGATCTCCCTAGACCTTTAAGGTCTCTAAAGGGCCGTCGAAGACTACGACGTTGATAGGCTGGGTGTGTACGCGCAGTAATGCGTTTAGCTAACCAGTACTAATTGCCCGTGAGGCTTGACCATATAACACCCAAGCGATTTGCCTAACGTCGAATCGTTGTGGAGTGATCGATTGATTACTTGAATGCGACAACGCATCGAAACAAATTGTGCGAATTAGCGGCGGGGGCTGGACATGACCAGCCCCGTTGCGACCGGTTTGCCTGGCGGCCATAGCGAGTGGGAACCACCCGATCCCTTTTCGAACTCGGAAGTGAAAACGCTCTGCGCCGATGCTAGTGTCGACTTTGTCGATGTGAAAGTAGGTCACTGCCAGGCTCTTAATTTGATGAAAACGAAACCCTCACCGGCGAAAGCGGGTGAGGGTTTTTTTGTGACCGCAGAGTCGTGGCGTGCATTCGTGCACCGGTATTTTCTCGCGAGCCGCACGACGCTTCTTGCGCCAGCTTTCTCGGTTCGCGACCGTGGAGTTACTACCAAGTCACGCGTAAGCTTTGAACCACACTGGCCGCAAACACACAAGATTGAGATTCAAGGGGCAATCATGGCGAAGCGACCGAATATTCTTCTCATCCTGACCGATCAGCAGCGGTTTCCGCCGGTCTACGAGAACGAGGATCTGAAACGCTTCCGCCGCGAGGTGCTCAAGGGCGAGCAAAGCCTGCACGACGCCGGGGTGTCCTTCAACCGCCACTACACGATGTCGACGGCCTGCACGCCCAGCCGCGCGTCCTTGCTCACGGGTCAATATCCGTCGCTGCATGGCGTTACGCAGACTGACGGGATTGCAAAGGGCCCGGACAGTGCGGAGATGCAGTGGCTCGCGTGCGACACGGTCCCGACACTAGGCGACTGGTTCCGCGCCGGCGGCTATCGCACCTTCTACAAGGGCAAGTGGCACGTGTCCCACATGCACCTGCCGGCTCCGAATGGGGAGGGGCAGCTGCAGACGCTGACCGAGGACGGCAAACCGATCCCCGAGAACATCGCAACCTTCCTCAAAGCGGACCTGCTCGAGCCGTACGGCTTCTCGGAGTGGGTCGGGCCGGAGCCCCATGGCCTCGGCGCACAAAACACCGGCACGATCCGGGATCCCTTCACGGCCGACGAAACCATCGCACTGCTGAAGCGGGTGGATATGGACGGCAAGGATCAACCGTGGCTGACGGTGTGCTCGTTCCTCAATCCGCACGACATCGCGTTGTTCGGCCTGTTTGCGCTGGCGCAGGGCATGCGCGCCGACACAAAAGAAATCCCCTCGATTCCGAATGCGCCGACCCACAAGGAGGACCTGTCCACCAAGCCGTCGGCCCAGCAGAGCTACATCGATGTCTGGGGCAAGATGCTCGCGCCGCAGCCCTGGATCGAGGCGCAGCGCAAGTTCTACTTCCAGATGCAGCGAAGTGTGGATGAGCAGATCACGCGCGTGCTCGGGGCGCTGCGCGCCACGAAGCAATTCGAGAACACGATCGTGGTGTTCAGCACCGACCACGGCGACATGCTCGGCGCCCACGGCGGCATGCACCAGAAGTGGCACATTGCCTACGAGGAGGCGACGCACATTCCGTTCGTGGTCGCCAGCCCCCTGATCAAGGGACCGCGCGATGTCCTGATGCCGACGAGCCACGCGGACGTCATACCGACCTTGCTGGGTCTCGCCGGTATCGACCCAGCCGCGGCGCTGAAACAGGTTTCCGCCACTCACAAAGAAGCGTACCCGCTCGTGGGCCGTGACTTGTCGGGCGTAATCCTCGGCACTGCCCAGGCGCCGGCAGCCGCGCCGGTGCTTTTTATGACGGACGACGAGATCACCGAGGGTAGCGAGCACCCGAAGAGCCCGTTCCAGATCTGGGCCCGCAAGATCGGGACTTACTCCCACATCGTCCAGCCCAACCATATCGAAATGGTGGTGGCCGAGGTGGATGTGGACGGCAAGAAGCACCTGGTTAAGCTGACGCGCTACCACGATAACGCGCAGTTCTGGACAGTACCTGGCGAGCGCGACGAGCGCCTCATGCGCCGCAAGAAGATCAACAAGGTCAGCGAGCGCAGCTCCGACGAGTACGAGCTCTACGATCTCACGTTAGACCCCATCGAGGCGCAGAACCTCGCGCACCCGGCGCATATCAATCAGCACTCAGGCGCACTGCTGGCGCGCATGAAGCAGATCCTCGTCGAGCAACTCGCGAAGAAGCGCCTCGTACCCGCCTCCGGTGGGTTACCGGGCTACCGTCCCCCCGCGGCGGAATAGGCTGGCAATGCAGAACGCCCTCTTACGAATTGCGGCCGCACTCGAATGTTTCACCGGAGTTGCGGTCTTAGTAGCGCCGGGCGCGCTGATTGCGCTGCTGCTGGGTATCGCACCCACCGGTGCGGTGCTGATGGTCGGGCGCGTGCTGGGCGTGGCGTTGCTCCCCCTAGGCATCGTGTGTTGGGGCGCGACCACTGATCTCGGGAGCCCGGCGCGGACCGGCACCCTCGGAGCGATCACGCTATACAACGCCGGCGTCGGGGTGCTGTTGGTCGTATTCGCTGCAACGGGGATGGCTAGCGGCTGGTTGGCCTGGGTGGTCGGTATCCTGCACCTGGGTATTGGTGTGGCGTTTGTCACTTCACTTCGCTATGCCAGAACCGTCCCATCCGCGAATCATTCGGGCTAAATACATCCATCGAGTCGCCACACGCGAACCTCGGCTACTTGCCGCTCTAAGCGCGCAGACTTTTGGTCACGATGCCAGACGAGTAGCGACTGCCCGAAAATGCCAAGTCAAGAAGCGTTACGTAGATTGCATCAGCGCCCGGCGATAAGCATTTTGCTGATACCGCATCCACACGAACTGGTCCTATTGAAGATGGTCTGTTAGCGTTGCTTCACATGGATTGGGCCACAACAATCTGGTCGGCAGCGGCGGGCGCGAGCTTCATGATGGCGCTCCTGCACTTCTTCATGTGGAGCCAGAATCGGCGCGCCTGGGCGAACCTGTGTTTTGCGTTCACGGCGGTTGGAGCACTCGGACTTGCCGCCGGTGAGCTAGTGTCGATGCACGCTGAATCGCCAGAGGCGTTTGGGCTGGCAGTCCGATGGACGCACGTCGTGCATGCGATTGGAGTCGTCGGTTCCTTGGGCTTCGTTCATTTCTACTTTGGCACCGGAAGGCGTTGGCTTCTAAAGCTGGCAATCACCCTGCGAGTGCTGGTTGTGATTGCGAACTTTGCCTCGGGAGGCCAAAGCCTGCATTTCACCGTCATTCATAGCTTGCGCCGAGTCTCCTTCCTTGGCGAGCAGGTATCCGTACTCGGCGAGTGGGTGCCCAGTCCGTGGGTCATATTGGGGCAGCTTGCCTCATTGGTGCAGCTTGTCTACGTCATGGATGCCTCTGTCCGACTATGGCGCTCGAGCTCCCCGGAGTCGCGTAGACGCGCAACGGTGGTCGGAGGGTCCCTCGCGCTATTCATCATCTTGGCGGTCGGACAGGCGGGGCTCGTGGTGGCGGGCGTGATGCGAACTCCGTTCATCGTGAGCCTTCCCTTCCTTGGCCTGGTGCTGGCGATGAGCTATGAGTTAAGTGCAGGTTCCGCAATGAATCATCGCCCCCGCATAGTGCTTGCTGATGATCACACGATGCTGCTCGACGCGTTCCGGCGGCTGCTCGAGCCGCAGTGCGATATTGTCGGTACGGCATGCGATGGCCGCGCCCTCATAGAAGTCGCCTTGAAGACTGAGCCGGAGATCATCGTTCTCGACATTTCCATGCCGCGGTTGAACGGAATGGACGCCTTCGATCAGCTTCGCCGCCAATTACCGAAGGCTAAATTCATCTTCCTCACCGTGCACGAAGATGCGGATCTCGCTGCAGAAGCCATCGGATTGGGCGCATCGGGGTTTCTGCTGAAAAGTTCCGCGTCTGCTGAACTGACGCTGGCAATTGAAAACGCGATATTGGGCAGGATCTACTCACCCCTTTGATTACCGGGGGCAAACGGATCGGCGTGTTTCTCGACGAGGCAGTGAGACCGACCGCTGAGAAACCCACCACCCGGCAGCGTGAAGTCCTCCAGTTGCTCGCCGAGGGGAGACTGATGAAGGAAGTGGCCAATATATTGAATCTCACGCCCCGCACCGTGGCCTTCCACAAATACGCCATGATGGAACATCTTGGCATCAAGACGAGCGCAGAGCTCGTGCAATTTGCCGTATCGCACCACCTCGTGACTCCTCGCGAATAGCGGTACGCCGCTTCGGGCAATCGCCATAACCTGTCAGAACTGACAGTAGCGCCGGACCCTTGTGCGGCCCAAGATCCCTGTGTACCGATGAATACTCAAGCCAAATTCGCGCGCGTGCTGCTGGCAGACGATCACGCTGAGATGTTGCGGCAGACCGGCAGTGTGCTGGCCGGCGAGTTCGAGATCGTCGGCTCGGTCGTGAATGGCGTGGATCTCATCATGGCAGCGGCACAGCTCGACCCGGATGTGGTGGTGCTTGATATCACCATGCCGGGATTGGATGGCATTGAGGCCGCGCGGCAGCTCAAGCGTTCCGGGTGCCGTGCGAAGCTGATATTCCTGACCGTGCACGAAGACTCGGATTACGTGCTTGCGGCGTTGCGAGCGGGCGGCGCAGCTTATGTAACCAAAGCGCGCCTAGCCACGGATCTCGTGACGGCCGTACGCGAAGCCCTGGCGGAACATCGCTTCGTCTCGCCGACAATTCTGGTGGAAGAGGAACCCTAAGTGACAAAATTGTCATATCTGGCGATGCAGGCGCCGGCTCGGTTTGGATAGCGCCTTGCGAGAGAAGACGCTGCGCAAACAGCCCAAACTCGAAGGGCCGGAGCATTGGAACGACGTCGCTCATTTACTACGGGTCGCCAGTCTCGGCGAACTTTCCTCCTCACTGGCGCACGAGTTGCGGCAACCGCTGACCGCCATCTTGAGCAACGCCCAGGCAGCGGAAGTCCTTCTCGCTCGTGATGATTGTGAGTTGGGACACATACGCGAAATCTTAGGCGACATTGTATCGGACAGTAACCGCGCCAGTGAAGTCATCGACCGGCTGTACATTTTGTTTAAGAAGGGGGACTTCAGACCGCAGCCGCTGGATGCGAATGAACTAATACGAGATGTGCTTCAATTGTTGAACCACGATTTGGGCTCCCGCGCCGTTAGCGTAGTCACCGAATGCAGCGTCGGACTGCCGCCAATTCGCGCTGATCGCGTGCAACTGCAGCAGGTGTTGATCAATCTCATTCTCAACGCCGTGGATGCCATGGCCAACTCGCGATCACGGACTCTCACGCTGAGTACAAAAAACGCAGAAAAAGAAATGGTTGAAATTTCGGTGACGGACACCGGCGACGGCATAGCGCCAGGTGCAGAAGAAAAAATGTTCGAGCCCTATTACAGCACGAAGCCTCATGGACTCGGATTGGGACTATCGCTCAGCCGGTCGATCATTTCGGCGCATGGCGGGCAATTGTGGGCGGAAAATCGGCGCACAGGGGGCGCCGTGTTTCATTGCGCCCTTCCCCGGGGGCAGATCTGACGACAATCGTCTTCCCGCGCTTGAGTTGCAAGCGGCGGAGACTGGAGTCTTCACCAGCGGAACGTGGCGCCGATCAGGGGGCCGTTGAAGCTAACGCGTTGCACAAACTTCCCGGATAGATCGTAGTCCAGATACCGCCACATTGCCGAGACCTCGCCCCAGCGGAAAGAGTACCCAAGCCCGGCTGCGGCCTGGAACGTTTGGTTGGAATCGCCCGCGCCGCCATCCAAATAGAAGGGCACCGACCACTTACCGCCGGCACCGAATGAAAACGTGCCTCGGACGCCGACAATCCCATCCCACAGCGGCCCGCCGGCCTCAGAGCTGCCCGTACGGTTCTCGGGAGCGATCGGCCCAAGATTCCCCGATATGTTCCAAGTCAATGTCTGATCAAGTGACAAGTAGCGAGTGCCGAGCAGCATGTCCATCTTAAGGCGTGGATTCTCTACGACACGATATTCTGCTGCGAGCGTCCACACCCAAGCCTTGACGTCGATCTGCAGATTCGCCGCGACACCGGCGGGAAGGCCGACATTGCCGATCGTGAAGTCCCGAGTCTGCGACTTCGATCCCCCCACATCCAGGTATATAACGTCAGTAAACGCACCCCATGGACCGTTGTGAACATCGAAGGCGCCCATAAACGTGAACTTGAGGTTGCCAAGAAGTACCGAAGGGTCGACTGAAATATCCGACCCTCCGACTGGAAACGCCGTCTTGCCGCCGATCGTCGGCAGATACCCGTACACCGACGCAGCAAATTGCCAAGTATCTGGCGGCGTGCCGGAGGGAGCGGACTGAGCCGATGCAAGCGCAGGAAGAAGCACTGCGGTTAGCAGCGCAACGAGCGCGCAACGCGTCGAACTCAATCCGGCGTGATGCTCGATTTCAGTCACAGTTGGCCCCCAAAGTATCGGTGGATTAGATTCGCGGTGCAAAGCTGCCGACGACGTACGCGCATGTACTTCCTCATCGACCGTGGCAGATTGCGCCCGAACAAGCGCAGCGGCTACTGTCAGTTTTGACAGTCACGCGGGGATCTTGTTGGAAAATCGCCGCTGGTCGCGTGTGGTCGCGAGCGAGATCCCCTTGTGCAGAAGTCTTGGCTGTAGTGGCACGGGACAGAGTTGCGAGTGAACCGCAACCCTTCCCGAATATCCCTCGCTATTTTGCCTGCACTTTGCAGACGCCGTTGGCACAGCTCTCCTGAGCCGACTTCGCATGGGTTCGGCAAGCCTGTTTGGCGGTCTCGCCCGGAGCCTTTTGGAGACAGTCCTGGAGCTGCTGGGCAGCCGCTTTGTTGCATTGTTCGCAAGCACTGTTCGCAGCGAGCGCACCGGTACCGAAGCCTGCCAATAAGATCACCGTAAGCATCAATGACGTTTTCATGATTATTCCTTATTTATGAATTCTGGCTGAGCCAACAGACGATGGATCAGTCCCACACCGTGGCCTTCTCGCGGGTACAATTGACCCAACAGGACGCGAAAAGCTACTGTCAGTTCTTACAGGTGGCGGTGATTCGGAAAATCCGCCTGACCTGTCAATACTGACAGTAGCCATAGCGTCCTGTGAGGCCTAGGTTTGCGACAGCGACGCTGAATCCATCGCGTGTTGCTGATATGCGGCATGACGAATTCTTGGACGAATACAAACCAAAGACGGGAAGAGAAGGGACCATGAATCGAAACAGTCATGCGCGTGGGATGGTTTGGGCTGTCCTGGCTTGCGTCGGGCTCCTGATGCTGACGGCGTGCGCGAAGCCGGGATCGGTTGGCGCAGACCAGGCTGCAACGCCTCCGCCGGCCGCTCCTACCCCGCCTCCGCACACGGACGTGGCGGAAAAGCCGTCCGCAGTCGTCGGGGGCGGGCAATATTCTCCCTTCGTCGGCCAGGAATTCCCGAATCGCGTCTACTGGGGCGTTGCCCATGTTCACACCGGCTTCTCCTTTGACTCGGGAATGTTCGGAGTCACGCTGACTCCCGACGACCTCTTCAAAGTCGCCACCGGCGGCGAGGTCGTCCTCGACAACGGCGTGCGTTACAAACAAGACCGGCCGCTCGACTGGGTCTCCATCACCGATCACGCCGAGTACATGGGCATCTCCGATCAAATTCGCGAAGGTAACCCCGACCTGCTCGCCAATCCGCAGGGCAAGCGCTGGTACGAGATGTCCCAGACGAGCCCGCAAGAGGGCGTCAAAGCCGCCATCGAAGCGGTTGTCTCCATGCAGTCCGGCAAGCCGGTCTTCGATGCCAGCAAGCTCACGGCCTCGGCCTGGACGCATGCCACCGCGGCCGCGGAGAAGTGGAATAAGCCCGGGGTTTTCACCACGCTGCATGGCTTCGAGTGGACTTCCGCGCCCGGCGGCAACAACCTGCACCGCACGGTCATTTTCCGCGACAGCGCGGATCGCGTGAATCAGGTCATTCCCTTCTCCACCTTCGACAGCCAGGATCCGGCAGATCTCTGGAAATACATGGACGCCTACGCGAAGAAGACAGGCGGGCAGGTGCTTGCCATCCCGCACAACGGCAACTTGAGCAATGGCATCATGTATACGGCGGAAACCTACGACGGCCAGTCCATGGACCGGGCTTACGCCGAGGCGCGCGCCAGTCATGAGCCGCTCCTCGAGGCCACGCAGATCAAGGGAGACGGGGAGACCGATCCCTATCTATCGCCGAACGATGAGTTTGCCAATTTTGAGCGGTGGGACTTTGATTTCAGTAAAATGCAGCCGGCGGAGAAAAGCGTCCTGCACGGCAACTATGTGCGCTCGGCGCTGAAGCTCGGGCTCGAACTGGACGCGAAGCTCGGAGCCAACCCCTACCAGGCGGGCTTGATCGGCGGCAACGATGCCCATGTGGGCGTGGTCACCCAGCGGGAAGACAATTTTTTCGGTGAGTTTGCCAACGGCTTACCGTCGCCCGACCGCTGGAAAACCCCGCTCACCATGATTGACAATGATCCGAAGAAAGGTCCCTTGGCGTCGGTCTGGAACGAACAAGCGGCGGGCCTGGGAGGCGTGTGGGCGCGCGAGAACACGCGCGAAGCGATCTGGGACGCGCTCAAGCGCAGGGAAGTGTACGCGACGACGGGAGATCGGCTGGTGGTCCGCGTATTCGCCGGCTGGGACTTTGTACCGGCGGACCTCGACCGCCCCGGATTCGCGGCGAACGGCTACGCCCATGGCGTACCCATGGGCGGTAATCTCAGTGAGGCGCCGGCGCACAAGCGACCGGCCTTTATGGTCCATGCGCTGCGCGATCCAAGCGGCCCCAATCTCGACCGCATCCAGATCATCAAGGGTTGGCTCGGCAAGGACGGCAAAGCGCAAGAGCGGATTTTCGACGTGGCGGTCTCCGGCGGGCGCAAGATCGGCCCGGACGGCCGCTGCAAGACCCCGGTCGGCAGCACCGTGGATGTCGCGAACGCGACCTACAGCAACACCATCGGCGCCCCGACCCTGTCGGCCTACTGGAAAGATCTGGCGTTCGATGCCACGCAGAGGGCGTTCTATTATGTACGAGTGATTCAGATTCCCTCGCCGCGCTGGACGGCCTACGACCAGAAACGTTATGGCATCAAGATGCCCGACTACGTTCCGATGACTGTCACCGACCGTGCCTACACATCGCCGATCTGGTACAGCCCCGCGATGTAGAGCGGATCGTCAAAGACGTTGGGTAACAGACAATTCTTGTCCAAATGAGACGGTTACTCCGAGAACCCCTGTTGCACTTCCTATTGCTGGGAGCCGTGCTGTTCATTGCATTTAGCCTGAAAACCAATTCCGGTGGCCGCGGTGAGTTGAGAGACATTGCCATCACGCAAGGACAAGTAGAGTCCCTGGTCGAGGGCTTCACTAGGACGCGCCAACGGTTGCCTACCGCTGAGGAATTGCAAGGATTGATCCGGGAGCGCGTGCGAGAGGAAGTCTATTACCGCGAGGCGCTCGCGCTGGGCTTGGACAAGGACGACCTCATCATCCGTCGCCGCTTGGCGCAGAAGATGCAATTCATCTCCGATGACAGCATCGCCCAAGTCCAACCGCGCGACGTCGAGCTGAATGCATACTTACAAGCGCACCCTGACAAGTTCCGCGTGCAGCCGCAGGTCACTTTCCGCCAGCTGTATGTCAATCCGCAAAAGCACGGTGCAAATTTGACGCGCGACGCCGCGCAGCTGCTCGCGAAAATGAACTCGCCTGCCGGCGATACAGGCTTTGCGGTGATGGGCGACCCACTGATGCTGGATCATCAGTTCAACGCGCTCCCAATGAGCGAGGTTGGAAGACTGTTCGGCGAGCAGTTCGCGGTGAAGCTCGGCGGGCTTGCGCCAGGACGTTGGCAGGGGCCGATCGAGTCCGCCTTCGGCGAGCATCTGGTCTACATCAGCGAACGCAAGGAAGGCCGTGCGCCAGCGCTGGCGGAAGTGCACGACGACGTACGCCGTGAATGGGACGATGACCGCCGCCTCCAAGCCAATGACCAGTTCTATCAGAAGCTGCTTGCGCATTACACCGTGACCATCGAAGCGCTGCCGCCGGGTGCCGCAGCGAAGAGAATGGCGGCGGCGAAATGAAACGGCCGTTTCTTCTGGCTGTTCTGCTCGCCATGGTGGCGCCCGGCGCGCTTGCGCACGAGGTGCGTCCCGCCTATCTCGAGCTGCGCCAGACCGGGGCGGAAACCTATGCCGCACTGTGGAAGGTGCCCGGCCAGGGAGATTTGCGTCTGGGAATCTACGTGGAACTGCCGGCGGCATGCACGAATGTCATCGAGCCGCGCGGTTCCATGGTCAACAATGCCTATAGTGAGCGCTGGACTCTGCAGTGCCCCGGAGGCCTCAGCGGCGGCACGATTCGCATCGCCGGTCTCAGCGCGACCGCAACCGACGTGCTTGTGCGGCTGGAACGTCTGGACCACACCACGCAAGTCACGCGCCTTACACCGTCTGCCGCGTCCTTCGTGGTCGAAGCGGCGCCGCGTGCGACGCAGGTCGCCCAAACTTATCTCGAGCTCGGGGTCGAACATATTCTAGGCGGCGTCGACCATCTGCTGTTCGTGCTCGCGCTGGTGATCTTGGTCAAGGGCGTGCGAAGGCTTATCGCAACGGTCACCGCGTTCACCCTGGCGCACAGCCTGACGCTTGCCGGGGCGACGCTCGGCATCGTCCATGTTCCGGGGCCGCCGGTCGAAGCCTCCATTGCGTTGAGCATTGTGTTTGTGGCGGCGGAAATCGTCCGCAGCCGGCAGGGCCACACTGGTTTGACGGAGAGATTCCCCTGGGTGGTCGCGTTCACCTTCGGCTTGCTGCACGGCTTCGGATTCGCCAGCGCGCTAAGCGAGGTCGGCCTGCCGCAAACAGCGATTCCCGTCGCGCTGCTCTTCTTCAATATTGGCGTCGAGATCGGACAACTTCTATTCATCGCAGCAGTCTTTATGGTCATTGCGCTCGCACGCCAGATCGCGCGGCGCACGAGGACACCGTCACCGGCATGGACCTGGCGCATTCCTCCCTATGCCATCGGCAGCGTCGCCGCGTTCTGGATCATCCAGCGAGTAGCCGCTTTTTAAAACTATCGATCCCCTGGAGAGGCCATGAAACCCACGCGCAATGATGCCGTTACGGCACTCCGCGCACAGGCCGACGGCTCGACTTATCAGTTCGAGCACGGCTTTCCTGCCGGCGACACAGTCGCGAAAGCTTATGACGCCTCCGACCTGCGCCGGGCAATCGAGGCATACAAGTTCTCTTACGGAACCGTTGCCACCGAGGCGGTCATGCAGCAGGGGCTCGCCGCGGGTGCCATGATCAACGAGATCGGCATCGTGATGGCCACCTCGCCCCGGCAGCAGTTCGGCGGCGCCAACGCCGACACGCCTTACGCGATCACGACCGTGGACCTCAGGGCCGTCGGCCCGGTGGTGGTTGAGCTGCCGGCGGGACCCTTCATCGGCTTCGTGGACGACCACAACATGCGCTGGGTGCTCGACATGGGCACGATCGGGCCGGACAAGGGGCACGGAGGCAAACACCTGATTCTGCCGCCTGACCACCAGGGCGACATGCCCGAGGGCTACCACGCGGGACGCAGCAAGACCTGGAAGGTCGTGGTGTTCGTCCGGATCATGCCCATCGCCGGTGATATCGCCAAAGCGATCGCGGCGGTCAACGGCATCCAGGTGTATCCGCTGGCCAAGGCCGGCCAGCCGGTCACGCATCGTTTCATCGACGTGAGTGCCAAGATCATGGCCCTGCCGATTCTGACCTGGGAGAACCAGCTGGAATACTGGCGGCAGTTGCACGCCGTGATCCAGGCGGAAACCGCCCCGGTGGAATTTCGCCCCATGTTGGGAATGTTAGCCTCGCTCGGGATCGCGCCGGGCAAGCCTTTCGGCCCCGACGCTCGCACGCAGCGCATTCTCGAGGAAGCGGCCCGCATCGCGGTTGCGGAGATGAGAGTTGTGTTGTACGCCAGGCGCAATCCGGCGCACATCGCCTGGAAGGATCGCACTTGGGAGTGGTTCCCGCTGCAGCTCATTGACGCGCAGACAGGGGACTTCGGTGCGCCGGCGTTTCTAGATCTCGAATCCAGCGACGGGTATTTCTGGCTCGGCTACGGCGTCTCGGCAGCGATCGGGAAGCCGGCAGTCGGCGCGGGCTCAGTGTACTGGCTGGCTTTCCGCGACGGATGCGGCGCGTACCTCGACGGCGGCAAAAGCTACAAGCTGACGGTCCCCGGTCCCGTACCCGGGAAGCTGTTTTGGTCAATGACTGTTTATGATGGGGACACCCGCTGTCTGATCGCCACCGACCAGGACAAACCCGCGATCCGCTCGCTTGTGGACAAACCGCTGGCCAACGCGGACGGATCTTACGATCTCTACTTCGGCCCGAAGGCTCCGGCGGGTACGGAAGGCCGGTGGATCAAAACGATCCCGGGCAAAGGATGGTGGGCGGGTTTTCGCATCTACGGTCCGCAAGCACCCGCGTTCGATGGCACGTGGAAACTCAACGACATTGCCGAGGTGCCATAGGCAATCGGGAGCCCCGGCGCCCAATAAGCCGGACGGCGCTGCCCGATCTCAGCGTTCGAGTATCTGCTTCACCTGATCCTGCTTGATCGACGCCGCGCGGCGGAGTGGACACCCAACTTTGTTCGGCCCTAGGCTTGTACTTGTTCGAACTTGGATGACCGGAATGGCTGAAGAACACACCGAGCATTACACCGGCGGCTGTCTCTGTGGTGCGTTGCGCTATGAAGCACACGGCGAGCCGACCAATATGGGCCATTGCTACTGTGCGGATTGCCGCAAGGCCTCGGGTTCCGGTTTTGTCCCCTTCATGGGATTTCGCAGCAGCGCGGTGCGCTTCACCGGTCAATCCCGAACGTTTACGTCGAAGGCGGCCCGCGGCGGCGACGCCGTTCGCAACTACTGTGCGATTTGCGGCAGCCTGGTCTTCGGCGGACGGGTCGGTCAGGATTCGAGCCACACGATTTACGCGGGATCCTTGGACGACCCGTCGGCTTTCCGTCCGACGATCGCCATTTTCACCCACGGCCGGCCGGACTGGGCGATCATTCCTCCAAACCTCACCGTATTTGCACGACTCCCCATAGTGGACCCGCCCGGCTCCGGGTGACGGGATTACGCCGGTTGTGGGTCAGCGCTTAAAACCCGTTGGTTGCTGGTGACGAGAGGCAGCGTAAACCGGAACGTGGCGCCGCCGGTGCTGCGATTTTCCGCGCGTATTTCGCCGCCGTGGCTCTCGATGATTGTCCGCGAGATTGATAGACCCATACCCATACCCGCCGCTTTCGTCGTGTAGAACGGCTCGAAGATTTCCTTCTCTTTGCCGGCTGGAATTCCGGGCCCAGAGTCTTCAATCGAGACTTCAACGCGGTCGCCGTTCAGGAGCGCGGTGCGAACCACAATGGTCCGCCGGCTGCTTTGCGTGCTCTTCACCGCATCCATGGCATTCATGATCAAATTCAGGACGACCTGCTGAAGTTGAATCCGGTCGGCGCGCACGCGCTGTCCGGGCTGTGTGAATTGGGTGCTCAACGAAATGCGCTGTGCCGATGTTTGGGATGAAATGAAGTCAATGACCTCCCGGAGCATGTCGTTCAGGTCAATTGCATGCATCTCGATGGGAGCCTTCTTGAGTAGTCGACGCAGTCGAGCGATGACCTCACCCGCCCGCAGGTCGTCACGCCGGATGTCGTGCACAATTTCTTTCAGTTCGGCTACATCGGGAGAGGAGGAGCAGAGAATCAGGTCCGCAGCCTCGCTATTGCTCAGAATGGCACCGAGCGGCTGACCGAGCTCGTGCGCAATTGAGGCCGTGAGTTCTCCGACGGTCGATACTCGATTCACGTGAGCAAGTTCGGCCATTTGTTGGCGCGCCAGATTTTCCGCATCGTGCCGTCGCCGGCGCTGGTACAGCAGAGCGACGATGAGCGCACTCTGGACAAGCAGCAGTGCAATTACGGAGAGAATTTGCAAGCGATAGGTATCCCAGACAGACGGCTTGGTGAATCGAACCACGCTGTTGGGCGGGAGATCGGATTCCCTGATGTGCCAGCGCCGGAGTTCACGCACGTCGAACTGCGGGTTCCCGAATGCAATCGGTGGAGTCTTGATGTCCGCGGCAGGCCTACCGTTGAGTATTTGACGGGCGACGCTCACGATCGCGCTGCTTTGCTTTTGGCCCGACAGCAGCGGGCCGCCGACGATTCCCTTGCCGAGATACGCATCGGAATAGCTGAAAATCGGGGAATTTGCGGCCGCATGCAATTTGGCAAGTGCAAGACTTTCGTCTCCCGGTATTCCCTGAACCGCCGGAGACAGCAGCACATAAAGGATCGCAGACCGCGGTGGAAGGGTCGCAACGCGGCTGAGCACCTCATCGAACGGCAGTTCGTTCAGAAAATCCAAGGTGAGACGATTGCTGAGAGGCTGCAGCGACTCGCGAATCTGTCCAACCCAATATCTCTCGATGGGTGAATTGCCTATCAGCACGACCAGATTCGTGGTGTTCGGCAGTATCTGCAAAATCCCCCTGGCCAGCGTCGGAAAATCGACTGTAACAGCCACCGTCGTCTCATCGGCCGCCAGGCCTGCTGGTGAGACTCTGCGCTCCTCCACATCCGCCAGCAGCTTGGGTGTGAGTGGAAACAGTTCCTCCCGATGCTGCTGCACGAATTTGGCCGCAGGTGCGCCCAGGGTGATGACCAGATCGAGCGGATGATTTGCGAACAGATAACGGAGATGGTCGACGAACAAGCTGTCTTCCTGGACGGTCGTAAACCGGGCCGAAACCAGCCACTCCTCATAGAGTTCCACGCGACCGGGCAGCTGCGCGTCCAACTCAGCCCGCAACTCTTGGGAATACAAGTCCCCGAAGTTCGGCCCGAACGAGTGCAGTATCAATACGCGGTCCGGAGGCGGCTGCGTGGCGGCGGACGCGTGGCCCCATGCAAGGCTCAACAGAGCGGCGAGGATCACGGGAAACCGGCGGTTACGCCGAGCCGTAATCCCGCAGTCGCGATGCCCGCACTTCGAGTTCAGCACAGCATTTGCGAATTACCCTCGCCAGGGTGTCGACGGGGGGTGATCTCTATCCCGCAAGCCGATTCTTTACTATTTCGGACCATTGCGCAAACGCACCACTAGCCGCGCAGCGAGACCGGCAGCGCCAATAAACCGCGAAAACTAATACTCGGATTGTGTTCCGGTGCGCCATCGCCCACGTCCATTCGCGGAAATCGGCGTGCCAGCGCGCCGAAAGCCACCGAGGCTTCCATGCGGGCCAATGCCGCCCCAAGGCAGGTATGGATGCCGTGCCCGAACGACAATAGGCGGCCATCGGTGCGCTGCAGATTCAGCTTGTCGGGGTCGCTAAAGTGGTCCTCGTCGCGATTGGCCGATCCGAGCAGCACGGTCACGTGTTGGCCCTTGCCAATGGTCTTTTTTCCCAACGGGATGTCCTCCAGTGCCTGGCGCCCGGTTGCCTGCACGGGCCCGTCATAGCGGAGCAGTTCATTCACGGCCGCTGGTGCGACGGAGGGTGCGGCGACCAGATGCTGCCACTCTGCCCGATGACGGGACAGGGCCAGTAGGCCATTGCCGAGCAGGTGCGTGGTTGTGCCATGGCCGGCGGCGAGCAGTAGAATCAGATTGACGATCAACTCTTCGGTGCTCAGCCGGTCGCCCCGTTCTTCGACCTCGATCAATCCGCTCAGCATGTCGTCGGCCGGACGTTGGCGCCGCTCGGCGATCAATTCGCGGAAATATTTGACGAATTCCAGCACGCCCATCTGGGCTTCCGCCGATTCCTGCGCAGACAGAATTCGTCCGTTGATGAGCTTCCCAAAGGCCACCGACCAGGTGCGCAGGCGATCTCGATCTGCGGTCGGCACACCCAGCATCTGAGCGATGACCGTCACCGGGAGCGGGATGGCAAAATCGTGGATGAAGTCGATGTCGCCGCCCATGTCCGCAATGCGGTTCAGGGTCTCGGCCACCAGGCCGGTGACCTGCGGCTTGAGCGCCTCCATCCGCTGCGGCGTGAATGCCTTGGTGAAGAGGCCTCTCAACCGCGTATGGTCCGGCGGGTCGAGGAACAGCATTTGACGGGCGAGCGCCGCCAGCACCGCGCTCGACGTATCCTGGCCCTCCCTCATGACAAGCATTCTTTGCGCTGAAAACCGCCGATCCGCCAGGACCTTCGCGATGTCATCGTAGCGGGAGACCATCCATCCGCGCCCCTCTGGATCTTCATGGACCGGGTCTTCCTGACGAAGACGGCGGAACAGGGGATAGGGGTCGGCGAGTACCTCAGGGCGCAGCAGATCCCCGAAACCAACGTGCCGTATGTCCATGTCGATCATTGGCCTTCCTTAATTTAGCCCCAACGGGTCGCAATTGTTCCGCTGGGATTGTAGTCTGAAGAGCGTAACCCTTGCCCCGATGTGC
Organism: uncultured Gammaproteobacteria bacterium; assembly: GCA_963811115.1. Classification (GTDB taxonomy): domain Bacteria; phylum Pseudomonadota; class Gammaproteobacteria; order Steroidobacterales; family Steroidobacteraceae; genus Bog-1198. The sequence continues at coordinate 607,319 of CAWEQB010000006.1, read as the reverse complement.
TGTGTCCGAAATACTTGATGTGTTGATCGTCGGCGCAGGCCTATCGGGCATAGGCGCCGCGCACCGCTTGCAGCGGCGCTGCCCGGCCAAGCGCTACGCGATTGTCGAAGCTCGCGCGGCCATCGGCGGCACCTGGGATCTGTTCCGCTACCCGGGAGTGCGCTCCGATTCGGACATGTACACCCTGGGCTACGACTTCAAGCCCTGGAATGACGCCAAGGCCATTGCTGCCGGTCCGGACATCCTGCGCTACATCCGTGACACCGCCAACGACAACGGAATCACTCCGCATATCCGCTTCGGAACGACGGTGCGCAGCGCCGAGTGGTCGACCCGGGACGCCTGCTGGACGGTAGGGGGTCGCACCGCCGACGGCGAGGCAACATGGTTTCGCGCGCGGTTCCTCTTCATGTGCTGCGGCTACTACAGTTACGCCGAAGGGCACCGGCCCCGGTTTGCAGGCGAGGCCGACTACCGCGGCAGGGTGCTGCAGCCGCAGTTCTGGCCCGAGGATCTTGACTACGCCGGCAAGCGCGTGGTCGTGATCGGCAGCGGCGCCACGGCGGTGACGCTGGTGCCTGAGATTGCCAAAACCGCCGCCCACGTGATCATGCTGCAGCGTTCACCAAGCTATGTGGTCACCCGCCCGTCGATCGACCGGTTGGCGCAATGGCTGAATCGCCGTCTGCCCGAGACCACGGCCTATGCGCTGACGCGTTGGAAGAATGTTCTGCTGAACATGTTCCTGTATCAGTTGGCCCGCAGCCGGCCCGAGCAGATGAAGAAACGGCTCATCGAGATGGCGCGCGAACAGGTGGGTCCGAAATTCGACGTCGACACGCATTTCACGCCGCGCTACAAGCCCTGGGACCAGCGCATGTGTCTGGTGCCAGACGGCGATCTGTTTCGCGAGATTCGCGAGGGCCGCGCCTCGGTGGTGACCGCGAACATCGAATGTTTTACGGAAAGAGGCTTGAAGCTCAGCTCGGGCGATGAGATTCCCGCCGACATCGTGGTGGTGGCCACCGGACTCAAGCTGAACGTGCTGGGAGACGTGGCGATACGCATCGACGGGCGGCCCTGCGACCTGGGAGAGGCCATGGCGTACAAGGGAATGATGCTGAGCGATGTGCCGAACCTGGCGATGACCTTCGGCTACACCAATGCATCGTGGACCTTGAAGGCCGACCTTACCGCCGCCTACGTCTGCCGTCTGCTGCGCTACATGGACCGCCACGGCCACGCGATCGCCGTGCCGCGGCGGAACACCACCGTCGTTCCGCAGCCATTCTTGACCTTTACCTCGGGCTACGTTCAGCGCGCCCTGGCGATCTTGCCGAAGCAGGGATCGACGCGGCCCTGGAAGGTGTATCAGAACTATCTGTGGGATCTTCTCACTCTCCGTTACGGACGCATCGCCGACGGCGTGATGCACTTCAGCGCGGGAGCCAAGCCATGAATCTCAAGGGTCGAGTGGCCGTGATTACCGGTGCGGGCGGCGGCATTGGCCGGGCTACTGCCTTTTCGCTGGCGCGTCGCGGCTGCCACCTGGCGCTGTGCGATATCAATGAGTCGGGTCTTGAGCAAACGCAAGCCCAAGTCCTGGCGACCGGCGTGCATGCGAGCGCGCACCTCCTGGATGTGGTCAGCCGTGAAGCCGTCGCTGCGCTGCCCGCCGCGGTGCTCGAGGTACACGGCCGCGCGGACTTGTTGATCAACAATGCAGGCGTGGCGCTGGCCGGAAGCTTCGATCAACTGAGCGAGGACGATTTCGACTGGCTCATGGAGATCAACTTCCATGCCGTAGTGCGCATGACCCGCGCCTTCCTGCCGCTGCTGAAGTTGAGCGACGATGCCCGCATCGTCAACCTCTCGAGCGTGTTCGGCCTGATCTCCCCACCGGGCCAGACTGCCTACTGCGCCAGCAAATTCGCCGTGCGCGGCTTTTCCAACGCTCTGCGGCACGAGCTGGCCGGCACCCGGGTCCATGTCAGCGTGGTGCATCCCGGCGGGGTGGCCACGGCGATAGCGCGCAATGCACGTGTTGCGACTGCAGTGTCGGCGGAGGAGCGCCGCCACCGCATGGATCAGGCCGACAAGCTGCTGCGCCTGCCGCCCGGGGAGGCCGGCGAAGTGATTGTGCGCGGCGTGGAGAAGCGCCGCGCGCGAATCCTGGTGGGCCGCGATGCCGTCATCATCTCGCTGCTGGAGCGGCTGCTTCCCGTGAGCTACTGGCGCGTGCTGGCGCGTCGCGTCCAATGATGAACCTGCTGATCGTCGCTGCACTCGCCGTGCTCGCCATGAACGTCGGCTTGGTGCTCTTCACCCTGCGCACCGTGCGGCGAGTGGAGGCGGCGGTGCCCCCGGTCGGGCGCTTCGTCGACCTGCCGGGCGCGAGGCTGCATGTGGTGGAGCGCGGTCAGGGACCTGCGCTGCTGCTGGTGCACGGCTTGGCCGGGCAGCTTCGTCATTTCACTTATGACGTCGTCGACCGTCTGGGCGCTCACTATCATGTGGTGGCGGTGGACCGGCCGGGTTCCGGCTACTCAATACGAGCGCCGGGTGCGTCGGCCGCCTTGGGTGCCCAAGCCGACATACTGGCTGCGCTGATCGATCACCTTCAACTCGATCGGCCGGTGGTGGTAGGCCACTCGATGGGCGGCGCCGTGGCGTTGGCTCTGGCTCAACGCCATCCCGAACGTGTGGCCGCATTGGCGCTGATCGCGCCCCTCACTCATCCGGTGCAGGAGGTTCACAGTGCCTTCAACGGGCTCAAGATCGCCAGACCCTGGGTGCGTTCCGCCGTGGCCTGGACCCTGGCCGTGCCCTTGAGCATCGTCAGGCGCGACGAGGTGCTGCGCGTGTTGTTCGAGCCCGAGGCCGCCCCAATTGATTTTGCGATCCGCGCCGGCGGTCTGCTCAGCCTGCGGCCCAGCCATTTCGTCGCAGCCTGCGCCGACCTGGCCGCCATCCCCGCGGACCTTCCGGGAATGGTCGAGCGCTACGGCGCCATGCGGCTGCCCGTGAGTGTTCTCTACGGCCGCGGCGATCGCATTCTCAATCCGCTCGAGCAGGGCGAAGCGTTGGCCTCCAAACTGCCCGGCGCGGAGCTCACGCTGGTGGATGGCGGCCACATGTTGCCGATCACGGCGCCGGATAGGACTGCGCGATTCATTCGGGAAGCCGCGGCGCGCGTGCTTCCCTAAGTCGCGACAACCGCGCTACCAGCGCATTCCCTGAATTCTCTTGTCGCGGTGCGCGAGTATCCATTGTGCATGTTCCGCGAGGCACGCATGACCCAGCGACCGTAGGATTTCCAGCTTCCGTTCGTTGGTGGCCGCGCTGCGCAATTCACGCGCCGCAAAGCCGAACAAGTGATACATGTAGCGGTACTGGCGAATCAACGCGCGGTCCGCCTTTTCGTTCAAGTAGATTTCAAAAATCGCCGCGTACACCGGCACCAGCGCCAGTGCCCACAGCATCCAAGCACGCAGATGCGGCGGCAGAAAAGTTCGCGACAGGGCCTGAAGGGCAAGATCGACGGCGAACGCACACGCCAGCAGCAGGCCGGCAAACAGCAGGGCTCGGTCGATGCGCTCGGCGCTATGCTGCTTGCGCGAAAGTATCTGCAGCCTCTGCCGGTAGTAGAGCATTTGACCCGAGCCATTGACGAGGTCATCGTCGCCCACCCAGGCGGCGAAGACGAAGGGATAGCCCTCGTTGAAATTGCCCGAGGGACGAATGGCCAATTCCAGACTGACCGCGCGCATGGCATTGCGGATCCACTGCAGGTCGGCGTCCTGCTTCTGCAGGAAGCTCTCATGCGCGAATTCGCCCTCGAACTCCTTGCGCACGCCGGCCAGCTCCCAATAGAAGTCCACGCGCAGCGCCTCCGCCAAGGCGCGATAGTCCAGGTACTTGCGGTGCCAGGCGCGCCGGTGCGCCCACATTGCGAGCAGGGTGCCGCACAGAAAGACCGCCAGCACGCTCACGATCGCGACAATGGCAATCGGACCCTCCGATTCTTTTTTGAACGTGATCAATAGAGAATGCCATGAGGGCCCAGAGACCGTAGCGTGCTTTGAGCGCCCAGCTAAAGCATCGACGATAGTAGGTGCCCATCCAGTTGGCGGCGCCGAACAACCGATCCAGGTACCTCAGAGTCTTGGGTATCGGGACGGGGCTGGGCTGCCAGAGCCGCCTGCCCCTGTGCACGATGTCATCGGCGAACTCTTCGACATCCCGGTTGAATTCCGCGAGCCGTTTCAGAGTGGTGCGCAACGACGATGGGTACTCCTCTCCGCCGCCGCTGTCGGAGCCGGTGAAGCCGTGCACGACCACCTCGACCTCGCCGCCGTCGGGGTGTGAGAGGCGGGAGCAGCGAATCTCGAAATTCAGGTCATCGTCCTGCGGCGAGAGCAGCACATCGCGGGGCGATACGGCGATCTCACCGGTGGGCACCGCGCCTTCGCGGCGAAACTGTATGGCCCTCGCGGTACCTGCGCGATGATCCGTGTTGAGGCCGTCCCATATCGCAATCATCAAGCCGCTATAGCGTGCGACGATCGATCCAGCACGCTGCAATTGCCGGTCTCGAATCTCGCCCGGATGATCGACATCGCCCGGAGCGGCATCCTGGGGCAGGCTCAGCTCGACCACATCGCTCAGGTCGCAAAGACGATCGAAGGTGGCGCGGTCGCTGTCGGATTCAAGATCGTCCCGGCACAGCCGCCGTGCATAAGGGAGCAGTGCAACAATGGCGATGCCGAGATCGGAGGCGGCCTCGGCGGCGAGCAGGTCCGCCCCCGCGGCCATCGAGCAGAGCAGGCGCAATGGAACGTCGGGGTTGTCATCGCGCAGCCGCTTTAGAATCTTTGTGACAGCAGCGCGGACTTGGGGAATTTGATCGGGCAACAGATCCCGATGGCCGACCACGCCAACCATGAAGGGAATTTTGAATTGATCGGCCGGATCGGCTGCCGCGGCAAGCATGGACATATTATGTAACACGCCGGCCGATGCGGGAGCATCTCGCCACCGTTATTGCCGCCATCAAAGCATTCCGCCACCCCGCGGCGGAATGAAGATCGTCGATTGCTGTTGCCGGCCTAGGCGACTAGCTTACGACGGCCGCGCAACACCGCCAAACCGCCTGTCAACAACGTGAGCGCTGCTATCGAGGACGCAGGGTCGATCTCCGGTGCGGAAGCAACCGTCCCGCACGAGCCAGCGCAGGTCCATCCAAGCGGGACTGCGGTCGAGAACGAAGAGACGCCGCTCGAATCAGTCGTCATGGACCCAAGAAACAGCCCATTATTGCCGAAAATAAAATCATTATCCGTCCCGGTAGGCAGCAAACCTCCGGTCGAGGAATAGGTGCTTCCACCCATCGTGAAGGATGCCGTGCCCTTGGCGCCGTTCAAGCCGAAGTCGTAATTGAAATCGACTTCCTCGGTGGCGGCCGAAGGCAACCCGGCGTTTCCGGCAGCCAACGTGTAGTCGATCACCTGTTCCACCGGTAGCGGGCCGGTAGAGGTGGGTGTCGTACATTGCGTACTGGCGTCGGGTACCGGATTGGTAAACCAGTCATATTGGGTAGCGGCGGTGATTGCGAAACCGTTGACGAAGTCGTCAGTAGTGATGCCCGACCCTGCGACGAGCACCGCCGAATTTGCGGTCGGTGCACCGGGATTGAACGGGATGCTGGGCGTCGGGGTCACCGGACTCCACTCGGTGGGATTCGGCGGTCCGGCACCGCCATACGGACAGGGCAAATCGGCGCGAATACCATGCCCACCCGCTTCCGCGCGAGGCGCACATGCGAGACCGGCCACTGAACAAATCGCCGTGAGGGCCACAAGAGAGTGTTTCATGTTCTGCCATCCCGAAGAAGTTATGCGGGCCGCGCAAGGGTTTCAACTGAAACCGGACCGTGCGTTCTCGAATCGAAACGCCGTCGATCTCGACAAAAACTACTCGGAGTGCGCGAGCTTGTCAAAGCGTTGCGACGGATTCGCTTTATGATGGCGATAGCGTGTGGTAGCGGCGCCATCCAACGACCTTGCCGGCGCGTGGATTATGGTTAATAGCGGGAGTCAAAGCGCATTATCCGGGGTTAGAACTTTGGCACTACACTCTCTGCGCATTGGCGATCGAAAGCGTGCGCCGCTTTGCGAGCAAGCTGTAAAATCCGTTCTCGCCAAAGCGCCGAACCAGTATTTTTTGCGCTGCGGCAAGCGTGCTCGCGGCAACCGCGAGATCTCCATTTGTTGCGAGCAATTGCGCGTTCATCAAGTCCCACACCGCATACCGCCACGCGTCGCCCGGGCCGTTGGGGTGAGCCTTCTGCAATAGAGTTTTTGATTCGGCGAGCAGCGCCGCAGCTCGCTCCCGATTGCCATTCGCGAGTTCGATGTCGGCTTCATTCAGCAGCACTTGGTCCAACAGCTCGCCGTGATCAGGTAGACGGGCGATGGCGTCGGCTCGCCGAATTTCGCTGCGGGCTGCGTCCAAGCGGCCGCGATAGGCGTCGATCATCGCAAGACTGTTGAGCGGGGAAATGAGCCCATCGTAGTCATCACTGTAGAATTTCTGAAACATGACTAGCGATTGGCGCAGCAGTGGCTCGGCTTCGTCGACGCGACCCGACACCAGCGCCGAGCGGCCGATGTTGTTGATGAGCGTGGCCACTTCGGGGTGTTCCGGACCGTAGATCTCGCGATAAATCGGCAGTGCTTGTTCGTACGTCGACCGCGCTTCGTCATATCGGCCGGATTGATAGAGAAGCACACCAAGGTTGTTGAGGGACACCGCGGTCAGAGCGTGATGCAACCCGAATGCCTGCTCCCGTACTTTCAGTGCCTCGCGCATCGGTGCTTCGGCTGCGGCGAGATTCCCGCTGTAAAAGTAAGCTTCGCTCAGCGACGCCAACGTGTGAGCCAGCACCCCCGCGTCTTCGGGTCCGCGCTTGCGGTCGGCAACGAGCGCCTCTTGGCACAGCCGAATGGCTTCGGGAAACCTTTCGAGCTGCACCAGGACATTCGCGAGCGCGTTCATCGCTCCGGAACGCACAGGGCTTGAAGGATCCAAGGACTTTCGCGCCAGCTCCACTGCACTGCTCAGGGTCTTAGCGGCATCATCGTAGCTGCCGTCGAGGTACAAGGTCGTCCCCGAAGCGATCAGCGTGCGCACGCGCGCCTCGTCGGGCACCGAGGTCGAGTCGACGTCGGTGCGTGCTTGCTTCAACAGGTCGTTGGCCGGCTTGTACAGTCCGAGTCCAGAATACGCCTGCCCCATGGCGGTCAATAGTTCTGCACGAACGCGCGGCTCGCTTCGCAAGCTGTTGCTGCCCTTGTCGCTGCGGATTGCGGCGGCACCCTTATCCAAAACCTCCTTCACCGTAATGGTATTGCCGCGGTTCTCGCTAGGATCCGCCAATTGGAACAACGAGACCATGAACTGAGTCGTTCGATCGGACGTCGCCGCCTCGGTGCGCGCCACATCGCGCTGCTTGAGGGCGAGCCACCATGCGACGCCGGCGAGCACGGTAAGCGCGCAAATTCCCGCGACCGCCGCGCGCCGAACGCGCCGGTTGCGCGCGCCGCGTTGCCTCGAAAACCGCGCATAGTCCGCGGCGGCGCCTGCGGGCATCAAGCCCGCTTGTTCGATCTGGCGGATGGTGGCCAGCTTTTCTGGTGCGACCCCCAGCCAGTCGTTGCCGCGCTCATGGTATTCCCACACCGCCGCGTCGCGCGCGAGCTCGTCGCGAATGCGCAGCAGCGAGGTCTCATTCTGCAGCCACGCTTGAGCGCGAGGCCATGAGCGAATCAAGGCTTCGTGCGCGAGTGAGGCTACCGGGCCATCGCCGCGCCTCTCGTCGTTGGTGACGCACAGGCGGCGCGCAATCAACCGGTCGAGCAACGCCCGGGCGGGGCTGCCCGCGGGAAAGCGCGCGAGCGATGCGTAGCGGCGCGTGGCAGCACCGTCTTCACCGACACCGACCAACTCGCGCATGACCGCCCGGAACGCGGCGTCGGCGTCGGCGCCGCTGCCCTCCACCACTTCGTTGGCCGCCGATATCAATGCTCCCTTGAGTCCGCCTTCGTAGTCGGACCAACGCAATAGGCGCCCCTGACGCCGCTCGTATAATTCCGAGAGCGTGTACTCGAGCAGCGGCAGCGCTTCCGGATTGCCGGTGGCATCGCGCAACAGTTCCTTGTCGAGCGACACGCCGCCGCGTTCTTCCCAGCTCAAGCCGGCGGCTCTGGCAGGTTCGCGGATCATCTCGGCCAGTTCATCGGACCGCGGCGGCAGCAGAGTGTAGGCGGGGTTGCGGCCGAGGGCTTGCATCAAACCCGGAAAGGCCTCGAGGCGGTGCACAAAGTCGCTGCGCACGGTGGCCGCGATCCAAACCGATCCCGATCTCGCAAGCGACACCATGGCGGCGATCAGCGGCCCCTCGCTGGTGCTCGATTCCGGATTGGCGAAAGTCTCTTCCAGTTGATCGATATAAATGAGCAGGCGAATCAGCCGCGGTTCCATGCCGACGCTCGCGGCCTCCGCGGCCACGCCCCTCTCGAGGATTGCCGCGGCTTCGTCGGGCCGTGCGAACAGACTCTCGGCGAGCATTCGCACCGTCGTCCCGAGGCGCGTCATCGCCGGCACGCATTCGCACAGACGCGAGGCCAGAACGCCGAGCGCTCCCAGCTCGCGCATCTGAGGGTCGGATTCGGACGGATGCAAATGGACGGTGATCCATTGGGCAATTCCCTCGACGGGCCGCAGCGCGAGGAGGGGCAGCAAACCGGCATTGAACAATGAGGTCTTGCCCGCACCGCTCATGCCCTGAACCAGCAGCAATCTGGGCGTCGGCTCGGCGGCCGCCAGCGCCGCGCTCTCTGTCTCGTGGATGCGCCGCATCAGATCGCTCATGGCTTCCGAGCGGCCGAAATACACCGCGTGGTGCTCCGCCTCGAAGGACTGCAGGCCGCGAAACGGCGACTCTCCCCGCCAGAACGGCCGGAATTTTTCCGAATGCGGTACGTGCATCTCCCGGTCCAGCCAGCGCCGCACATGCGCGGCGAGGCGGCGCTCGAAATCGTGGCTACTCGTGAACTTGTGGTGGGCGACGACAGCGGCGCCTTCTTCGTTGTAGAAGGTGCGCCGGCAGAACTCGTCGAGGCGCCGATATTGATCGCTGCGCTCGGCAAAGTTGGCGCTGCCCAGAGCGATCTGCGGTCCCGGGACCTTTCTATAAATCAGCAGATTCGGTTTGCCGCGTTCGGCATAGGACGCGAGCGCATCCTTGATCTCAAATTCGGTGCCCGTCGGCGGCGGTTCGCCTTTCGCCGGCGCGAAATCCGACGGCAGGCGCGAGCCGAGGCGCGACCAGAGAATGCAAACCACCAGGTCGCTTTGCGACGGCCGCTCGATCTGCTGCTGGAATCCGGTGTGGCCGAATAGAGGCTCGTGCTCCCAAATCAAAAAGGTGAGATGGGCCGCGTCGGAGACTTCATCCGCGATGCGGCGGAAAACGAACTCCGCCAGGGCGCGCTCCTCCGCCACATCTCCGGGAGAGGACAAAAAGATCTTGAGAGTGGGTAAATCGGTCATTTGGACCCGCTTTCCCCGTCTTGACCATCACCGCGGGGCTATAGCGTCTTCGCCATGAGGCCGACCGGGCGTACCCGCTCTTGAATCTGCGGCGTCCACCAGCGATCGACGCTCAAATTCAATCCGGCGAGATCAAGGCCCGCCGCGGCCAGGCAGGTATCTCGCGAACCGTGCTCGATGAACCGGTCGGGGATGCCGAGGTGCAACAGCGGGATCTGGACGCCGTTCGACGCCAGCAATTCGCCGACCCCCGAACCGGCGCCGCCCATCACGGCGTTCTCTTCGATGGTGATGATGGCGCGATGACGTGCCGCAAGCGACAGGACGAGTTTCTCGTCCAGCGGCTTGATGAAGCGCATGTTGACCAGCGTGGCGTCCAGGCGCTCGGCGATCTTGCGCGCTGACTCAACCAGCGCGCCGAAGGCGAGTATCGCGAGTCCGCTGCGGCCTTCGCGTCGCACCTGCGCGCGACCTACCGGAAGCGCCGTCATTTCCGCGGCCACAGCCGTGCCCGGTCCCGTGCCGCGCGGATAGCGCACCGCGGAGGGCGACGAAAGAGTGGTCGCCGTGTAGAGCATTTGGCGGCATTCGTTTTCATCCGCCGGCGCCATGATCACCATGTTGGGGATACAGCGCAGAAAGGTCAGATCGTAGCTGCCTTGATGGGTCGCTCCGTCGCTGCCCACCAGCCCGGCTCGGTCCAAGGCAAATATCACCGGCAGATTCTGCAGAGCGACGTCGTGAACAAGCTGGTCGTAGGCGCGCTGCAGGAAGGTCGAATAAATGGCGACCACCGGCTTCAATCCTTCGGCCGCAAGTCCGGCGGCGAAGGTGACAGCGTGCTGCTCGGCAATCGCGACATCGTAGTAACGATCGGGAAAGCGCTTCGAGTATTCAACGAGGCCAGAGCCTTCACGCATCGCGGGAGTGATGGCGACGACCGTGGGGTCGCGCTCGGCCATGTCGCAGAGCCACTTGCCGAAAATCTGCGAGTAGGTCGGTCCCGTGCTCGCCTCCTTGAAAATCATGCCGCTCGCCGGATCGAACGGGCCGGGTCCGTGCCACTTGATCGGGTCCGCTTCGGCCGGCGCATAGCCCTTGCCCTTGCGTGTGACGACATGCAGGAATTGCGGCCCGTGAAGCTTTTGCAAGTTGCGCAAAGTGCTGACCAGCGCTTTGACATCGTGACCGTCGATGGGTCCGATGTAGTTGAAGCCCATCTCCTCGAACAATGTGCCCGGGAGCACCATTCCCTTCAGGTGCTCTTCCGAGCGGCGCGCGAGTTCCCACACGGTGGGCATTTGACGCAAGACCTTCTTGCCGCTTTCACGCAGATGCGAATACATGCGCCCCGACAAGGCGCGCGCCAGGTAGTTGGAAAGAGCGCCGACGTTCTCCGAAATCGACATGTCATTGTCGTTCAGGACGATCAACAAATCCGTCGGCAGCGAGCCGGCATGGTTGAGCGCCTCAAAAGCCATGCCGGCGGTGAGCGCGCCGTCGCCGATGATGGCCACGGCCCGGCGTTCTTCCCCGCGTTGCGCGGCCGCGACGGCCATTCCCAGGGCCGCGCTGATCGAGGTGCTCGAGTGTCCGACGCCAAAAGTGTCGTATTCGCTTTCGGCGCGGGTCGGAAATGGGGCCAGCCCCTGGTCCTGCTTGATGGTGTGCAGCCGATCGCGCCGTCCGGTCAGTACCTTGTGGGGGTAGGCTTGATGGCCCACGTCCCAGACCAAGCGGTCATGGGGGGTGTTGAATACATAATGCAGCGCAATCGTGAGCTCAACGGTGCCCAATCCCGCGGCAAAATGCCCGCCCCGCGTGCTGACGCTGTGGATCAGGAACTGGCGCAGCTCCGCGGCCAGTTCGGTCAGCTTGGCAGCGGGCAGGCGCCGCAGGTCCGCGGGCGAATTGATCGTTTCCAGCAGTGGATAGTTGTCAGGCGGGTCGCTCATCGACGGCAGTTTATACTGCCGCGGCACCCGGGTGGCAACGGCAGCAGCCGTTGTTGCAAATTTGCACCACGGCTACCCCGCTGACATGATGCTATCCTGCCCGGTTTCCGAGATACTGTCCGCATGGATTCCGTCAGTTCAGATGAAGTCTATCAAGACCAGATTCTCCCGCATGTCTCGCGCACCTTTGCGCTGACCATCCCGCAGTTGCCTCAAGGTCTGCGTACGGCGGTGACCAGCGCCTACCTGCTGTGCCGAATCGCCGATACCATCGAGGACGAGCCGGCGCTGACGCCCCCCGAGACCTTGGCTTTTCTGCAACGATTCAGCGCGGTGTTGGCGGGTCAGGGTGCAGCCGGGCCGCTGGCGCGGGAGATTGCACAGCGGCTCTCGGACCGGACGTTGGCGACCGAGCGTGATTTGGTGTCCAACATGGAGCGCGTCATTCGGGTCATGGCGGGCTTCAACGAGCCGCAACGGGCCGCGATTCAGCGCTGCGTCGAGCTCATGTGCTACGGCATGCCGCGCTTCCAGTTCACGGCCAGCCTCAATGGTCTCGCGGCCTCAAGCGACCTCGATGACTATTGCTACTACGTGGCCGGAGTCGTGGGCGAAATGCTGACCGAACTGTTTTGCGACTATTCGCCCGAGATCGCCGCTCACCGTCCAGCGCTGTCCGCTTTGGCCGCATCATTCGCCCAAGGGCTGCAGATGACCAATATCCTCAAGGACGTCTGGGAGGACCGCAGCCGCGGCGCCTGCTGGCTGCCACAGGATGTATTTGCCCGCCACGGAGTAATTCTCTCCCAAGTATCGAGTGAACCCTTCGACCCACGCTTCGGCGAGGGTTATCGGGAATTGGTCGGCGTGGCGCATGCGCATCTGCGCAATGCACTCGACTACACGTTGCTGATACCGGGTCGCGAGATCGGCATTCGGCGCTTCTGCCTGTGGGCGATCGGGCTTGCCGTCCTGACGCTGCGCAAGATAGAGCGCAATCCGCGCTTTACGGCCGGCGCGCAGGTCAAGGTGTCGAGATCTGCAGTCGCCATGACCCGCCTGTTCACGGACGCGGCCGGCCGCAGCGACTCGACGCTGCGGTTATTGTTTGCGATGGCGGCGCGCGGTTTGCCGCTCGCGCGCCTCCCCGACTTGCGCAGCTCGCGCCCCGAGCCGCAGCAGACGTTTCGCCGCTCGTACGGGAATTTCCGATGAGCCAAATAGCACCGAAGCCGGGAACTCACCCGGCACCGCAGCCGGACGCGCGCGGCGACATCGTGTCGCACACGCTGCGGCGCATAACGGATACGCCGCTGGACCGCGCAATCGTGGATGCACGCGATGCGCTCATTGCGCGGCAGGATGATCAAGGATACTGGCTGTTCGAGCTCGAAGCAGACTGCACCATACCGGCCGAGTACATCATGATGATGCACTTCCTGGACGAGATCGACGTTGCCCTCGAGACAAAGATCTGCTGCTACCTGCGCTCCGCCCAGGGCGAACACGGCGGCTGGCCGCTCTATGATGGCGGCGATTTCAATTTGAGTTGCTCGGTCAAGGCCTATTACGCATTGAAGCTGGCCGGCGACGATCCGGACGCGGCGCATATGCTCAAGGCACGCGCCGCAATTCTGAAGCACGGCGGGGCCGCGCGGGCCAATGTATTCACGCGGATTGCACTGGCATTGTTCGCGCAGATCCCGTGGCGCGGTGTGCCGTATATTCCCGTCGAAATCATGTTGCTGCCGCGATGGTTTCCGTTTCATCTCGACAAGGTGTCGTATTGGTCGCGGACCGTCATGGTTCCGTTGTTCATTTTGTGCACGCGCAAGCCGGTGGCCAAAAACCCGCGCAAGGTGCACATCCGCGAGTTGTTCACGACGCCGCCCGAAGAAGAACGCGATTACTTCCGGAGCAAGGGTCTTCTGGCCAGGACGTTTCTCGCGGCCGATCGACTCGGGCGCTTGATCGATCCCTTGATTCCGGCACGCATGCGCGAACGCGCGACCTGCCTGGCCGAGAAGTGGATGCTCGAACGGCTCAACGGCGAAGACGGTCTCGGGGCCATCTTTCCGGCCATGGTCAACGCCTTGGAGGCCATGGTCATTCTCGGCTACGCCGCCGACGATCCGCGGCGTGTCACCGCAAAGCGCGCATTGCAGAAGCTCCTGGTCGTGGGGCCGTCGAGTGCATACTGTCAGCCCTGTGTATCGCCGATTTGGGATTCGGCGCTCGCCGTACTCGCGCTGCAGGAGATCGGCGATCCAGCCTCAACCGATGCGTCGGTTCGGGCGCTCGGCTGGCTGCAATCGCGGCAGCTGCTCGACGAACCCGGCGATTGGCGGGTGAATCGGCCGGCACTGGCCGGTGGCGGCTGGGCGTTTCAGTTTGCGAACAGCTACTACCCTGATCTCGATGACACGGCGGTGGTCGCGTGGGCCATGCATCAGGCGCGCGAGCCGGCGCGCTATGACGAGAGCGTGCGTCGCGCGTTGGATTGGCTGGTGGGAATGCAGAGCGAGGACGGCGGGTTCGCGGCTTTCGACGCCGACAACACCTGCCACTATCTCAACATGATCCCGTTTGCCGATCACGGTGCTCTGTTGGATCCGCCCACCAGCGATGTGACCGCGCGGGTCGTGACCGTGTTGGCGCGCATCGGACGTCCGCAGGACCAGGAGGCCCTGGATCGCGCCATCGCCTATTTGCGCGGACAGCAAGAACCGGACGGCTCCTGGTTCGGGCGCTGGGGCACCAATTACATTTACGGCACATGGTCGGTGATGACGGCATTTGCCCAAGCGCGCATAGGTCCTGACGATCCGGCCGTGCGGCGCGCAGTCGACTGGTTGAGGCTCCGACAGAACAAAGATGGCGGTTGGGGTGAGAGCAACGACACCTATGCAAGGCCGGCTGAAAAGACCGCGAGCACCGCCTACCAGAGCGCGTGGGCCCTGCTGGCGTTGTTGGCGGCGGGCGACGTCCGCTCTGACTCGGCGCGGCGCGGAGCTGAGTTCTTGCTGCGTGCTCGGCAGGCAGATGGCCTGTGGCGCGACTCAAGTTTCACGGCACCCGGATTTCCACGGGTGTTTTATTTGAGATATCACGGCTATTCAGCGTACTTCCCGCTCTGGGCGCTGGCTGCCTACCGCACACTGACGCGCCGCGGAATCGCGCATTGAATGGCAGGGTCCTAGGGGTCGTCGCCGCGCTCGAGGCGGAGGCGCGGACCCTGGGACCCGCGCTGCGGCGGCGGGACGGATTGGCATCTCTCGGCGACGGTGCATTGCTGGCGGTCAGCGGCATGGGCGGCGATCTGGCCGCGCCCGCCGCCCGCCGCCTGGTGCAGGCCGGGGTTTCGTCGCTGCTGAGTTTCGGGTTGGCGGGCGGTCTGGATCCGGCACTCCGCGCCGGCCGGGTGGTGCTGCCCAGCGAGGTCATTTCTCGAGACGGAATCCGCATGCAGACGTCCCCGGAATGGCGCCGGCATTTGAGCCGCGCGATCGCCGAACTCGAGCCCGTGAGCGGCACCCTGCTCAGCAGTGTGGGGCCTGTCGCCACGGTTGAGGATAAAGCGCTTCTGTTTCTTGAAACTGGCGCTGCAGCGGTGGACTTGGAGAGTCTGGCCATCGCGCAAGTGGCCGCCGCGCACGATTTGCCGTTCATGGCCGTGCGTGTGATCGTGGACAGCGCCGACGATGCGCTGCCGAGGGCCGTGGCGGCGGCCGGCCGCAGCGGGCAATTGAGCATCCTGCGCCTGATCGGCGGACTCGCCGCGGCGCCCCAGGATCTCCTGGGATTGATCCGCCTGTCGCGGCGCTATCGCGCGGCGACGCGTTCTCTGGCAGCCGTCGCTCGCGACGCGCACATCGCATGAAGGCCCTGGTTACCGGAGCCACCGGTTTCGTCGGCGCCGCGGTGGCCAGAGCTCTCGCGGCCGCCGGCTGGCGGGTGCGCGTCCTGGTGCGGGCAGGTTCGGACCGCGGCAACTTGCAGTCCCTGGCGGTGGACCTGGTCGACGGTGATCTCGCCGACCCGGGTTCGCTGGAACGCGCACTCGAGGATTGCGCCGGCCTGTTTCACGTTGCGGCGGACTATCGGCTGGGTGCGCGCGATCCAAAGCCGCTGTATCGCACCAATGTCGAAGGCACCCGCAATATCCTGAGTGCTGCGCGCAAGGTCGGAGTGCCGCGAATCGTATATACCAGCAGCGTTGCGACCATCGGGATTCCAACCGACGGCTCGCCGGGCGAGGAGCGCACGCCGGTGGCTCTCGGCGACATGATCGGCCATTACAAACGCTCCAAGTACCTTGCCGAAGAAGTGGCGCGGGAAGCGGTTCGGATGGGCATGTCGGTGGTCATCGTCAATCCTTCGACACCGGTGGGCCCGGGGGACATCAGGCCCACGCCCACCGGGCAGCTGGTTCTGGATGCGGCAACCGGCCGAATGCCCGCCTACGTCGATACGGGGCTCAACATCGTGCATGTGGACGACGTCGCCGCCGGACATCTGCTGGCGTTCGATCGCGGCAGAGTGGGGGAGCGCTACATCCTCGGCGGCGAGGACATGTCCTTACGGGCGATTCTCGCCGAGATCGCCGGGCTCGTCGGACGCAGGCCGCCGCGCATCCGTCTGCCCTACGCCGCGGTGCTGCCTGTGGCCTACCTCGCGGAGGGTTTCGCCGCACTGTCCGGCCGCAGCGGCCGGGTGACGCTCGAAGGCGTGCGCATGTCGCGCAAGCGAATGTATTTTTCCAGCACCAAGGCAGTGAGTGAACTCGGGTATCGTTGGCGGCCGCCGGTTGAAGCATTCGCGGACGCCCTGTCTTGGTTTCGCGAACACGGCCGGTTGGTTTCGAATCCCGGTTCTATTCGGTAATACGGTCGGCGGGCTCGCGGGCCAGCGCGCGCCGGCCCTCGACCGCCTGCCAGATCACCAGAACCGGTACTCCGAGGGCGATGTCTCGCGCCCGCTTCAGCAGGGACACTGCCAGGCCGAATTCCGCGCCGATGCCGAATAGCGGTGCGAGAACCGCATAAGCGGCTTCCTGCACACCCAGCCCGCTGGGAATGAATACGGCGGCGCTGCGTGTCGCGCAAATCAGGCTCTCGAGGGCGATCACCGACGCGAAATCGACGGGTTGTCCGATCAGACGGAACGCGATCCAGACTCCGGCTGCCGCGCCGATCCAGCCTGCAAAATGCAACGCCGCGGAAAGTCCTATGCGCACCGGCGAACGATGGATCGCAATCAGCGCGGCGCCGACCGCCGCGGTGGTCGCAACGGCCCGAGGCAGCAGACGCGCCGCGATCCGTTCAGTGAGCCGCCGGCCATGGCGCTGCAAAGCGAGAAACAGCGCGCCCGCGGCAGCGGCGAGCACGAGACCGACGAGGACTGCTGTCGTCAGGGAACCCGCGAACGTGCTTCGCGGCGCGCGCGCGCTCAAGATCGTCAAACCCAATGCCGTATAGGGGATCTGCGCGAGCACCTCCGCGGTCACATCGACGATCGTCGAGCCAAAGACGACGGGCGGGGCAGCGCCCCCGAGTATCGCCGAGCGCGTACCGAGCACGATCCCGCCTAGCTGGGAAAATGGCAGAACTTCCGAAGCGGCGTCCCGAACCATCCGCGCCCACATGAAAACCTTCCATGGGGTCCGCAATGGACCGGGCAGCAGGACGTACCAAGCGAGGCCGAGCACCGGGAACAAGGCCAATCCACACACGCAAAAGATCGCGAAGCCGCCCCATCCGACCGCAACGGCCGCGGAGAATACCGCGCCCAGGCCGACGTACGCGACCAAGTAGAGCGCGAGAGCGAGGCCGCAAGCTGCGATGAAAAAAATGCGGATTTTGATGCCTCAGGAACGCATGAAGCGGTCGCTCACCGCATCCGACCGCCGCCGGACATGACCGGGCCGGCTCCGCCTGCTCGCAGCACGGACCCGGGATCGAGAAAATCTCCGAACCCGCCGAGCCGCAGCGAAGAATTGCGGCAGACCGCGACAATGTCGGGCGCCATGAGCGCGTCGAATTCTTCGCGATAGCGATAATCGGGCGCGGCCCCGGCAAATTCGCCGGTGGCAGGATGAAGGTAGATTTCGTTGAGGCCGTCCGGCAGATTACGGATGAGTCCTGAGAGGCGATCCCTGGTCATTCGTCCCGACCACCGCAGCCCGAAAACGCGATCGGGCACCAGCAAACCGGCGGCGCGGCAACGGCGGCGCAACAGGAGTGCAAATGGCGCTGTCGCCGCGGCTGCCGCCCAGGGCGTTCGCGGCTCGAGCTGCCGCAGCAACCGCGGCGGCTCGAACGGTATTCGCACCGCGCGCAGGCCGAAGCCGGCGCCGATGGCGGCCATCATCCGTCCGACGACCGGGTGCAGGTGGAAATGCTTGTGCGCATTGCAGTGATCGAGCACCAGGCCTGTGGCGCGAAACGCGGCAAACTGCGCGGTGATCTCAGCGGCGAGCTGGCGGCGAGCTCGCCGACTGAAAGCGATGACGGCGCCGAGCGCCGCCATATCGGATCGAAACGCGCCATTCCTGTCCACCAGCTGTCTCACGGCGGTCGCCGGCAGCATGGGCCGGCCTTCCACCAACGTGAGATGCAGGCCGACTCGCAAGGAGGGGGTGCGGCGCGCGCGGGCAATCGCATCGGCGGCCGCCGACGCCGAGACCATCAAGCTCGCTGCCGTCAGAATTCCGCCGCGATGCGCGGCTTCGACGGCGTCGTTGACTTCGCGGGCCGCGCCGAAGTCATCCGCCGTGACGATCAGCTGCTTCACGCAGTGTCCCGCCGGGTCCGCAGAAAGCGGAAGAATTCCACGCCCTCGCGCAGGCGGCGTTTCATCATTTCCGGACTCGCGATCATCTCCGCAACGATGGCGGCGATCTTCGAGGGACGGAAGTAGAATTTCCTGTAGAAATCCTCGACGGAGTTGAAGATCTCGCCGTGACTCAGGTGCGGATAGTTCAGCGGCGCGATCTGTGTGCCTTCCTGCGTCAGAAGATCGATTTCTTCGTTGAAGAGCCAGCCGTTTTCCTTTGCCTGCCGGTACAGGAAGGTGCCCGGATAAGGTGCGGCGAGCGAAATCTGGATCGTGTGTGGATTGATCTCCTTGGCGAAGTCCAGGGTCTGTTGGATGGTTTCCCGGGTTTCGCCGGGCAGACCTAGAATGAAGGTCCCGTGGATGACGATGCCGAGTTCGTGACAGTCCTTGGTGAAACGGCGGGCGAAGTCGACGCGCATTCCTTTCTTGATGTTGATCAGGATCTGTTGATTGCCGGACTCGTAGCCGACCAGCAGCAGACGCAGTCCATTATCCTTCATGATTTCCAGGGTCTTGCGCGGCACATTGGCCTTCGCGTTGCACGACCAGGTGACGCCGAGCTTGCCCAATTCCTTCGCCAGAGCTTCGACCCGCGGCAGATTGTCGGTCAACGTATCATCGTCGAAGAAGAATTCCTTCACCTGCGGAAAGGCACTCTTGGCCCATTGCATTTCCGCCACGACGTTTTCCACCGAGCGGACGCGATAACGATGGCCGCCCACGGTCTGCGGCCATAGACAAAAGGTACAGCGTGATTTGCAGCCGCGACCCGTATAGAACGAAATGTAGGGATGCTTGAGGTAGCCGCCGAAATATTTTTCGATCGTGAGATCGCGCTTGTACACCGGCGTCACCCAGGGAAGGGCGTCCATGTTTTCGAGAATCGCCCTCTCCTCGTTGTGAACGATCAGGCCCCCGGAGTTGCGATAGGAAAGTCCTTTGATTTCGCTCCACGGCCGGTCGTCGGCGATCTCCTTGATGGTGAAGTCGAATTCATTGCGGGCGACGAAATCGACGGCGCGCCCGGCGACCAGGCTCTTTTCGGGTTCGACCGCGACCTTGGCGCCGATGAATCCGATTTTGACGCCGGGGTTGATCTCTTTGATCATCTCCGCCGTCTTCACATCCGATTTGAACGATGGTGTGGAGGTGTGCATCACCACCAGGTCGCGATTCTTGATTTCCGGAGCGATGTCCTCGAACTTCAGGTCGTGCGGCGGCGCATCGATCAGCTTCGAACCCTCGACCAGGGCCGCCGGCTGCGCAAGCCAGGTCGGATACCAAAAAGAGCGCACCTCGCGCTTCATCTGATAGCGGGCGCCGGCACCGCCGTCGAAGCCATCAAATGAGGGTGGATGCAGGAACAAAGTCTTCATGGCGCGGCTACCTCGCGGTCGATTCGATGAAACCCAACTCTACAATACAAAGCCCAAGCTGTCCTGCGGGGACACGCCAAGCGGCGGTCATGGCCGCTTTGAGCCGGGATGACCTGTCGGACCCGCGGCGCGGGCGCGCATTTGACGGAATCACCGCATGAAAGTGCCGGGATTGCAATCTGAATTGGGTTCCGGGCGCCCCCGCGTTAAGATATCGCATGGCCATCCCACTGCTCCAAATGTACAAGGTCGCCCGATACATCGGCGGCCGAAAGCTTCGCGGCGACAAACGCTATCCGCTCGTGCTGATGCTCGAACCGCTGTTCCAATGCAATCTCGCCTGCTCAGGGTGCGGGAAAATCGACTACCCGAAGGAAATCCTGCAGAAGCGGGTGAGCCTCGAAGACGCATTGCGGGCGGTCGATGAATGCGGCGCGCCGATCGTCTCCATCCCCGGCGGCGAGCCTCTGATTCACAAGGAAATGCCGCAGATCGTTGCCGGCATCGTCGCGCGCCGGAAATTCGTCTATCTGTGCACCAATGCGATTCTGCTTTCGCGGCACATCGATGAGTACCAGCCGTCGCCCTACCTGACATTCTCGATTCATCTGGACGGCAATCGGCAGCGGCACGACGAATCAGTGTGCCAGGAGGGGGTGTTCGACAAGGCGGTGGCGGCCATCGAATTGGCCAAGTCCAAAGGCTTTCGAGTGACGATCAATTGTACTTTGTTCAATGGCGAGGATCCTGAGGACGTGGCCGACTTCTTCGACACGGCCACCGAACTCGGAGTCGAAGGAATCACTGTCTCACCCGGGTACAGCTACCATCACGCCCCAAAGCAGGACGTGTTCCTGGCGCGCAACGCCAGCAAGCAGTTGTTTCGCAGCATTTTCAGCCTGAGCCGCCGGCCGTCCGGCAAGCCGTGGTCGTTCAATCATTCGTCTCTGTTCTTGGATTTTCTCGCCGGCAATCAAACGTACCAGTGCACCCCGTGGAGCAATCCCACCTACAACCTGTTCGGTTGGCAGCGGCCTTGCTATCTGCTGTCCGATGAGGGTTATGCGCAGAGCTACCGTTCGCTCCTCGATGACACCGAATGGGACAAATACGGCGTCGGCAAGAATCCGCGCTGCGACAACTGCATGGCGCATTGCGGGTTCGAGGGCACCGCGGTCAATGATGCGTTCAGCCATCCGCTCAAGGCCCTTAAAGTCTGGTTGCGCGGTCCCCGCGTCAAGGGTCCGATGGCGCCCGATCTGCCCGTGAAGTACGCGGTCGGCGCGCGATCTTCCACCGTCGCCTCGATCCCGATCAGCGAGATCAAGCGCGCGTGAGCGACGCTGCCGAACGGCGCAGCCGGCCGCAGGACGACTCGGGAATGGACGCATTCGGCGCCCAACTCGAATCGTGGCGCCGCCGCATGGAGCAAGCGCTTGACGCACGTCTTCCCGCGTCCGACAAGGTCCCCGCCCGCCTGCATGAGGCCATGCGCTACAGCGTGCTGGGCGGCGGCAAGCGCATCCGGCCGGCATTGTTATTCGCCACCGCGCGGGCGTTGGGGCTGTCGGAGGATGAGGTTGAGGCGGCGGCGTGCGCCATCGAGCTGGTGCACGTTTACTCGCTGGTTCACGATGATTTGCCGGCCATGGATGACGACGACATGCGTCGCGGCCGCCCGACCTGCCACAAGGCATTCGATGAGGCCACCGCGCTTCTGGTGGGCGACGCACTGCAGCCGCTGGCGTTTCAATTGCTGGCCGTCGATCCTGCGCTGCCAAGTTCACCGTCGATACGGTTGCGACTGATCGAGATGCTGGCTCATGCAATCGGCACTTTCGGCATGGCAGGAGGGCAGGCGATCGATTTGGCAGCCCAGGGGAAGCAACTCGACATCGGCCAGGTGGAAGACATGCATGCGCGCAAAACCGGAGCGGTGATTCGCGCCAGCGTCTTGATGGCCGCCGAATGTGTGCCGTCCCTCGATCAAGGCCTCTATGCTGCGCTGCACCGCTTTGCCACCACCGTCGGCCTGGCCTTCCAGATTCAAGACGATCTGCTCGATGTGACCGGTGATGCATCGATGTTGGGCAAGGCAACCGGCGCGGACAGCGAACGCGCAAAACCCACCCATCCTGCCGTCATCGGCATCCCGGCCTCCCAGCAGCGGGTCCGCCTGCTGCACAGTCAAGCGATCGATGCACTGGCGCCGTTCGGCGACCGCGCGGCATCGTTGCGTTTGCTCGCGCATTGGCTGCTATCGCGGCAGTATTGACGAGCAAACACCGTGCGCGAACTCATCTTCGCGTGCATTGCCGGTGTTGTTGGATCTCTGGTGCTGGCCGCAACCCCGCCGGCCCAACCGGCATTCAGTGTTCAGGTCCTCGATGGCGCATGGGCGAATGCCACGGCCGGCGAGATCACCGGCGGCACGCTCGACGATAAATTCGGGCCGTTCACGGGCGCTCAATTGCGTGGCCGGCGCACCCTGTGGCTCAAACTGAATTCCTCGAATCACCTGCCTGCCGACATCTCAGCAGGCCGCATTCCCGTGGTGGTGGTGCGTGCGGTGCGTCAAACGATGGTCGATCTGTATGCGGCTCGCGGCGAGGCGGCCGTGCCGCTGCCGCGGGCGACGCAGCTGCCGGGTTTTCGCGGCACGCAGGACACGGTGTTCACCCCGCTCGAGGGGCTGAACGCCGGCCAGCCTCTGTACGCTCACCTCGAAGTTACCGGAGCCAACGCGGAGCCCATCAGCTTCTCCATCTCTACTCTCGACCGTACCCTGGCGCGTGGCGCCGAGCATGCGCGGATCATTGCGCTGACCTTCGGCGCGCTGATGGCGGTATCGCTCGCCGCATTGCTGATCTGGTTTGTGCTGGCGGATCGAATATTCATTTTGTATGCGACGCTGTTTTTCCTGCAGGCCCTGTACGTGGCGTATCTTTCAGGCGAGGGCTTCGACTGGCCGTGGCTTTCCTTTGCGCAGCCGTTGACTTCCTTTGCGTGGAACGTCCCGGTCAGTCTGAGCGGTGCGGTGGCGTGCTTGTTCACGCGCGAGATTGCCGACCTGAGACATTTCTCGCCGCGCATCTATGCGATGTTCGGCTGGTTTGCCGCGGGATTCGTCCTCGTGACCTTCGCGAATCTGGCAAAGCTCGCCGGGTTTGGGATGTGGGTGACCGCGTTCGGCAACCTGCTGTTCATCGCCGCGGCCGTTTTCACCCTGATCGTGGCATTTCTGGCGTGGCGGCGCGGCAATCGTGCGGCGGGCTGGTTCTTGATCGCGTGGACCCTGCTCGAAGGTTTCACCATGACCGCTGCAGTGCGATTTCTGTTCAACGCCTCTGCGGACTCGAGCCCGCTGCTCTACTACTACGGCCTGCCTCTCTCGATGGTGGCGGCCGCGGTTCTGATCGCCCTCGGGGTGGCCGATCGGCTGCGTGCGCAGCGCCTGGCGCTGACGGAGGCCGAGCGGCGAGCGCAGACCGATCCTCTGACCGGCGTGCTGAATCGCCGCTCGCTCATCGAGAGGCTCGACGCAGCCTGCTTGCGGGCGCGGGCACGCGGCCTGCCGATTGCGTTGTTGTTCATCGACCTCGATCATTTCAAGGAAATCAACGATTCCTTCGGTCACCAGGCGGGGGATGCCTGCCTGTGCGCCATCATCGAGCCCATTCATGCGGAATTGCGCCAGTCGGATGTGATCGGCCGCTACGGCGGCGAGGAATTCGTGGTAATTCTGAGCGGCGCCGACGCCGCGGCGGCAAATCCCATTGCGCAGCGCATACTCGAACGGGTTGCAGGAGTGGTCGTGGACGGATTCGGCAAGCCGATCCGCCTCACCTGCAGCATCGGCGTCGCTGCCAGCGACACCCTCGGTGTGTGGGGCGAACGTCTCATAGCGCAGGCGGACGCTGCGGTGTATGTGGCCAAGCGAATGGGCCGCAATCAGGTGCAAATGGCCGCACCTTTGATCGTGTAGCTATTGCAACCCATGGGTCTCCGTCGCACAATGGCGACGAGCTTACCAGCGGCACTTTCTTGCCATAAGCTGTGGATGATCATTCGACAATAGCGGTCTGGGTCCCCATTGCCCCACCGCCGAAAATCAAAACGCAGGAGGATGTAACCGGTGCACCGCAGTGCGATCAGTCATTCACGGCTCATGCGTGAATCCACGGATCGGATCGAGACTGCGCTGCGTAGCGACGATGGCTACGAGCAGCGGGTGGCGCGCAGGCTGGCGGAAAACTCGAAGACCTGGGAGCTGTGGGAAAACGAGCACTCCGGTCTCATGCGCCAGGTCGCCGACTATGGTGTGCTGCGCACCCAGGCCGCGGCGTTGCGGCAGACCGCCTTGCGCCTGATCCATGGCAAAGCCCTGTTCGAATACTTGCGCCGCAACGAGGTTCGAGGGTCCGAGCGTGCCCGAATGCTGCACCACTTTTACCCGACGCGCGGCTATCAATACGCGGTGATTGCCGAACACGGCGCCTTCGTGCGCAAAGCGTGCAGCTTTCTGTGTGCCACTCACGTCGGATCTGGTTTGGTCCACGACCCCGCCTTTCTCGATCCGATGCAGCACTACGAGAACCTGTACGCGGAATACTTCGATCTGTATTGCAGCACTCTGTTCCCCGCGGACGGCGTCGGTTCCTCTTCCGAACGCTCGTTGCTGCCCCTGCTCAAGCACCAGCTCAATGAGTGGCGCTGGATCATTCTCAACCCCCGGGAGAGCTTGCCGCGGGTCAATGTCGAGCGCGAGATCCGCCGGGCGACCGGGGATACCCAGAAACTGCCGCGCCTGAAGATACGTCCCTAGCCTGCAGACAGGCTCCCAGCCCTCAATGAGTTCATCCGTGCTGCAGCGCATTGCCAGCGGTGATTCCGCCGCCGTGCGTGAATGCATCGAACAGTACGGCCCGCTCGTCTGGAGTTTGGCCCGCCGCCTATCGCGTTCGCCGGCGGATGCCGAGGACGCCACCCAGGAAATCTTCTTGGACATCTGGCGCAGCGCCGGACGCTTCGACGCGTCGCAGGGCTCCGACAAGTTGTTCATCGCAATGATTGCCCGGCGTCGATTGATCGACCGCCTGCGCAAGCGTACCGCCGAACCCTCGATGGATCCCGTGGAAGCCTTGGAGTCGGTGGCTTGGGCGGACCCCGGCACGGCCTCGGAGACCTCCCAGGAGGCCGAACAGGCGGCGCGCGCATTGGCGGAGCTTCGCCCCGAGCAGTGGCAGGTATTGGAATTGGGGCTGTTGCACGGTATGAGTCAGTCCGAAATCGCCGCCCGACTGGGATTGCCCTTGGGAACGGTGAAATCGTTCATGAGGCGGGGTCTGATCAAGGTTCGCGAATATATGAATATTGATGCCGAAGGCGTCGCTGCGAGGGCTAATGTCTGAGCCGGGTCCACAAAATCAGCCCGATGAAGCCATGGTGGACTTGCTGATCAAGCAAGTCACCGAGGGGCTGTCGCCTGATGAGCAGCGTGCGCTCGATGTCTTGGACAGCGCGGTTGCGAGCGCCAATCTGCGCGACTTCGAACGCGCGGCGGCGGCCGTCGCGCTCGCCGGCGCCGCGCCCGCACAGCCGCTGCCGCCGGCATTGGCGGAGCGCCTGGCGCGTCAGGCGAATGATCATTTTGCAGCAAACTCGGCTGCCGGCGGCAAGCTGGTCGATCTCGCCGCGGCGCGCGCCGCAACCGCACCGGCGCCGCGCGCCTCAGTGCGCAGCGGCACTTACGGATGGTTCGCGGCGGCCGCTTGTTTGGTGCTGGCTGTGATCGCATGGAATCGCCCGCCACCCCCCGCGCCACCCGTGGCGACGGCACCGCCGCCGGCCGCAGCGACCCCGCTGCCGCCCGCGCCGCCGTCGGCGGCGGAACAGCGCGCCGAACTTCTGGCGAAGTCCGAATCGCTCAAGATAGTCTTGGGTGCGACCAAGGATCCTGCCTCCGCCGGAGTGACCGGCGATGTGGTGTGGGATCCTGTGACGCAACGCGGCTTTGCGCACTTGGTGGGTCTCGCCCCCAATGATCCGGCGGTGCATCAGTACCAGCTCTGGATATTCGACGGCGGCCGCGACAAGCGCTATCCCGTGGACGGCGGCGTCTTCGACATGCCGCCGGCCGCGACCGAGGTGGTGATCCCGATCCATGCGGCGCTGCCGGTGCTGTCGGCCAAGGCTTTTGCCGTGACCGTCGAGAAGCCCGGCGGAGTGGTGGTCTCGGGTCGCGAGCATGTGGTCGCGCTCGGCGCCGCAGGCTAGGCCAGCGCCGCTTTGCGATCCTTCAAGGACGGCGGCGTCCACAGATAAATCCAGGTTTCCGTCAGCGGCCTGCCGTTGATGCGCAAGTACAGACGCAAATCGATGGGCTCGACGCTGTCCTCGGGTGGTTTGACGTCGAACAGTGCGCGGTACCCGTGAATTTCGTCGATGTAGTGGGCGGTGACGTGCTCGGTCTGGCCGTGGGACACGCTGATGACCGCCTCGACGGGTGCGTCCTTGGGTAGTGCGCCAAGTTCGCCTCCGTTGAAGTCCACGGCGAAATGCCAGGAATAGTATTGGCGCTTCTGGCCGACCGTGCCGCCGATGCCGGTGCGAGTGGCGATGGTCTGCCCGAGCGGCGATGCGCATGGCATGCGCGTGCCCCAATAAAGGCGATAGCCGAATAACAATTCCTGTCCCGGCTTGGGTCTTTCAAGCGGATTCCAGAACGCAACGATATTGTCGAAGGTTTCATCCACCGTCGGAATTTCCACCAATTGCACCGAGCCCTTGCCCCAGCCGCCGTTGGGTCCGGGCTTCGGCTCCACCCATAGGCTCGGCCGGCGATCGTAATACACGCCATCATCTTGATAGTGGTCCCAGTCCCGATCCCGCTGCAACAGGCCGAAGCCTCGCGGGTTTTCATCGACGTAGGAACTGAAGTGCAACTGCGCCGGATTGGTCAACGGCCGCCAGATCCACTCCCCGGCGCCGGTCCACATGGAAATCCCGTCCGAGTCGTGAATCTCGGGGCGCCAGTCATTCGCACCGCGCCGATCATTCTCCCCATAGAAGAACATGCTGGTCAGCGGTGCCACACCCAATCGCTCGATGGGCTTGCGTGGATACAGAGCGCTGTCGATGTCCATGACCTGAGTGCCACCGGGTGCGATCTGAAAACGCACCGCGCCGGCGATGCTCGGCGAATCCATGAGCGCATACACCGTCAGCGTGCCGGAATCCTTGGCCGGCCGCTCGAACCAGAACGCGGTGAATCGCGGGAACTCTTCCGGACGAGGGAACGCGGTATCCACCGCCAGGGCCCGCGCCGACAGTCCGTACTGACGCGTGTCGCTGCCCACCGCGCGGAAATAGCTGGCGCCGAGATAGGCGGCCACATCGTCCTTCCAATCCGTCACGAACTGCACGCGAAAGCCCGCGAAGCCCACATGATCGCGCATGATCTTCGGGTCGATGCCGGCCTTGTCGAACTCGAACATCGCCGGGTCGTAGATGATTTCGCGCGACTGGCCGTCGACGATCTCATAGAGCCGCACCGGTTCGATGAAGCTGCGGCCGACGTGAAAGAACTGCAGGCGAAACGCCAGGCCGTCCTTGGCCCAGAGAGCGTGATCGGTCCGAAAGCGCAGCGACTGAAACTGGTCGTAGCTGAGCTTTGCCATGGCCGGCGGCAGCGTATCTTGCGAGGCTTGATAGGCGTTGCCGCCGAGCTTGCGCGCCTGTCCCTTCAGCCAGGCATAGTCGAAAGGTTGGCTGGGCGGGATCGGGGCGGCGGAGGCAAAGCCCGGATAGGCCCATTTTCCTGCTGCCAGCAGCATTGCCGATTTGAGTAGTGCGCGTCGACGAACCATGATTGTTTAGGTCCTTTAGATCAAAAATAAGGGATGCTCGGCGTCCGGCAGAAGCGCCAATTGATTGAGCAATCGCGCGTCGCCCGCCACTTGGACGCGCTCCACGGGAGTGAGCCACGCCAGGGCTTCATCGAGTGATCGGGCGTCCTTCAACTTTTGTTCCGCTGTGAAGGCGTAGGGATCCGGATGACCGCGCGGGTCCGTGGGTCTCGCCAAATTGCCGTTGATGTGGGTCAGGCGCGAGTCGCGGTTGCGCGCCAGCAGGCGAAGCCCGTCGTCCGGCAATTCGCCCGCGTCGCGCACCAGTTCCCGCCGGCGGGCGACCAATGCCGGCGTGTGCGATTCTTCGGGCGTGCGCAGCAACGCCAGGCGCGAGAGAACTCTGCCCAGGCTTTCGCTGCCGCTGGCGCGCGACAGCGGTACGGCCAGAAACAGTCCGAGCAGCGCCGGCGATAGCCACGCGAGCAGCGGCGGGGACAGGAACCACACGATCACGGCGGTCACGCAGCTCAAGAGCATGTGCCGCTTATGGTAGTGCCAGGCATCGGACCAGGACGTACCGCCGCCGTCGCGGCGTTGCGGCTTCCAACCCGAATCGCGCCCCACGAACACTTCGAAAACATGCCGGCACTGAATCAGCATGAGGACCGGTGCGTAAAGGGCCGAGAGGATGACTTCCAATAAAAAGCTCGCGGCGACCCCGATCACTCCGCCGCTGCCGCGGCGGATGCGTCTCGAGCAAAGGGCGCCGACCAAACCCAGCATCTTCGGTATCAACAGAACGACCATGCTGAACCAGAACAACGCCATCATCAGTTCGACATTGAAACGCGGCCACGTGGGGAACAATTGGAAGTCGTGGCTGAAATATTCGGGACGGATCAAATGCGATTGCACGGCGAGTGCGAATCCTATTCCCAGCATGACCAGCCACAAGGGGGAGGACAGATAACTCATGATGCCGACGCCCAGGTGCATTCGGCTGATGAAACTCAATCCCGTCGCGCCGATGATCTTCATGTGCTGCAGGTTGCCCTGCGCCCAGCGGCGGTCACGTATGGCGATGTCGATCAGCGACGGCGGAGACTCCTCCCAGGAACCGCCGCAGTCCGTGGCCATGCGCACCTTCCAGCCGCTGCGGCGCATGAGGGCTGCCTCGACGAAATCATGCGATAGGACGAAGCCGCCGAAGGGCTTGCGGCCCGCAAGCTGCGGCAAGCCACAACTGTGCGCGAATGCGGTCATGCGAATGATGGCGTTGTGTCCCCAGTAGTTGCCGCTGTCGCCCGACCACGCGCTCAATCCGCGGGTGATGACCGGGCCATAGACGCAGGCGGCGAATTGCTGCAGTCGACCGAAAAAAGTTTTCGCGCCGATGAGTTGCGGAGCGGTCTGCAATATCCCGAGGTCGGGGTCGCTCTGCATGGCGCGCACCAGCCGCTGGAGGGTCGGCGCGTCGATCAGGCTGTCGGCGTCGAGGACGATCATGTAGTCGTAGCGGCCGCCCCACCGGCTCACGAAATCCTCCAGATTGCCGGACTTGCGCGCGATGTTTTGCCAGCGCCGCCGGTACCACACGGGCATGACGGCCAGCAGCGAATTGCGCAATCGGTGGACGCTCAAGGTCTCGCGTATCCAGGCGTCGGCGTTGGTCGAGTCCGAGAGAATCACGATCTCGAAACCGCGATGCGCATCGATCAGCGCCAGCGCTTCCGCCATGGCCTGCAGCGCAGCCGTGGTGCGCAAGGGGTCCTCGTTGTAGATCGGCATCACCAGCGCCGTGAGCGAAGGGGGTGTGTCCAAGTTCGGATTTGGATCGCGCCGCTTCGACGCACCGGCCAATACCGAGCCCGCCGCGAACGCGATCCAACCCAGGGAGACGGCGAAGAAAAAGATCATCAGTCCCTGCAGGAGCGTCATGCTCGCGAAGCGCACGACTTGCAGCATTTGATACACGCCGTAAATGGTCACGCCCAGAGTGATGATGAGCAGGATGAAGCGTGCATATAAGACGGCGGCGTCAGATCCCCGCCTGCCGCGGCGCGGCGGCTTGTAGCGCAAATCCTGCGCCGGCATATCCAAGGGCCGCTCCGGAGGCATGCCACCCGATGCGGTTCGCGCCTCGGGCGCGGCGGAGGTGATCAGCTGGAGGTCCATCGATACAGCCAGGTTTCGGTGACGGGCCGGTCGCCGCGCATGATCCGCAGGCGCATTTCGATCAGATCCGCGTCGCGCGGATCGACCTCGAAGCTCGCGCGCAGGCCATGCAACGCGCCGTTGGACATGAGGGTGGCGTTGGAAATCCTGCCGGCGGACGTGTTGAGGTCGAGCCGCAGGCCGTCGACCTTCTCGCCCGCGCCGACGAAATCCAGCAGAAAGACACGCCGCTTGCCGTCGACGCTGGCGCCCGAACGGGTGGCGACGGCTTTACCGAGAGACTTGGGCGTCGCGGGCTCGGCGCACCAAATGATGCGGTAGGCGAAATGCGCCGGATGGCCCGGCGCCAGCGGCTGCGAGGGGCGCCAAAATGCCACGATGTTGTCGTTGCTCTCGCGGCCCGACGGAATTTCGACCAGTTCCACCGAGCCCGGACCCCAGTCGCCCTGGGGTTCAATCCAGGCGCTGGGACGGCGCTCGTACTGCGCGTCGAAGTCTTGGAAATCGCTTTGCTGCCGGGATCGCTGCACCAGTCCGAACCCTCTCGGTTGCTGAGTGGTGAAGGTGGATACCTGCAGCTTGATCGGATTGGCGAGCGGGCGAAATATCTGCTCGCCCGATGCCGCCGCGATCTGCAGCCCGTCGGAGTCATGCACCTCGGGGCGGTAGTCATCGAGGTGTCCGCGATTGGTCTCGTCGAACAGAAACATGGACGTCAGGGGCGCAATCCCGGCGACGCGCATTTCCGTCCGGGGGAACAGGGTTAGGTCGACATCGGTCAAGGTTTCAACGCCGGGTTGCACGGTGAAGCGGTACGCGCCGGTCGTCGATTCGCTTTCGAGCAGGGCATATATCACGATCCCAGTTGCGCGGGCCCCGGGCCTTTCGATCCAAAAATGGGTGAACAGCGGAAATTCTTCGCCGGACGGCTCTGCCGTATTGATCGCGAGACCTCGTGCCGACAAGCCGTACAGCAAGCTTTTGGCGACCGCGCGGAAGTAGCTGGCCCCCTGGAACACCAGAAACTCATCCCACACCTTGTTGGAGTTGATGCGGCTGCGCAGGCGAAAACCGGACAGCGGCAGCGACACTTTCCCCAGTTGCGCCGGAAGGGTGGACTGCATCTGGAACATCGCCGGTGTCGCCACCACGTCTTGCGCGGCGCCGTTGTCGACGGTGGAAACGGTGATGGCCGTCTGCAGATTGTAGCCGGCCCGCAGCAGCTCCAGGCGGAACGGCAATTGTTCCGTGCGCCAGATCCCCGCGTCCGGATTGAAGCGAATGCTGCGGTATTGCTCGGGACTCAACTTGTCGAATCCCGCGGGCAGCCGGCTGCGCTGCGGAGAGTAGGGCGTGGCGGCTCGGTTCTTGGCATCGGCCAGCAGCGTCTCGTAGCTGAAGGGATAAGTGTCAGCTGCGCCGGCGTCGGCGGCCGCGACAGCAAGGCTCAGCACCAGCAATAATTTGACAAATGAAACCGGCAAGGCACTCACCCCGTCTTTGTCACTAAGCCCGGCAGATATGCCGGATCCGCCGGATCCAGCCGTCTAACCTTGATGAAACCGGTGGGGTCTGTCAACGGGGCAATGCAACGCGGCAGCCTGATATAGTCCGTGGCCATGCCGGCCCCCGCTCATCCTGGCCAGGAACCGCAAAGTGCGCAATCGGTGCTCATGGTGCGGCCGGCCAGCTTCGGTTTCAATCAACAAACCGCCGCCAGCAATGCTTTCCAGCAGCCCGGCGATTCGCCGGGCGGCCTCGAATCGCAAAGGCTGGCCCTGATCGAATTCGACGCTCTGGCGAGGGCCCTGGATCGCGCCGGCGTGGAAGTGCTGATCGCCCCCGACACGCCGCTGCCGTTGAAGCCGGACGCAATATTTCCGAACAACTGGGTGAGCTTTCATTTCGACGGCACGGTGACGCTCTACCCCATGCTGGCGCCCAACCGACGATGGGAGCGGCGCGAGGACATTCTCGAACAAGTGGTGCGTGAAGGGTCCTTCCATGTCGCGCGCACGGTCGATCTGACGCACCGAGAGGCGGAAGCAAAGTATCTCGAGGGGACCGGCAGCGTTGTTTTGGATCGCGCACATCGTGCGGCTTACGCCAGCCTGTCGCCGCGCACCGATCTGGATGTCCTGGGGGAATTCGCCCAGCTGTTGGACTATGAACTCGTGACCTTCGAGACCCGCGACGGCGCGGCCCGGCCCGTGTACCACACCAATGTGGTGATGGCGATCGGCAGCGGTTTTGCAGTGGCATGCGGCGAGGCGATTGCGCCACTGCACCGCGACGCCGTGTTCAACAAGCTGCGAGCTGCCGGGCACGACATCATCGACATCTCGCTGCGTCAAATGCAGGGGTTCGCAGGCAACGTATTGGAACTGGCGCCCGCGGGCGGACCCGTCATTGTGTTGTCGACGACGGCCCTGCAGAGCCTGGACGCGGTGCAAAGGCGCACCCTCGAATCGCACGCTGACCTGCTCGCGGTGGCCATTCCCACGATCGAGCGCATCGGCGGCGGAGGCGTGCGCTGCATGCTGGCCGAACTGCACCTGCCGAAGCGCCGATAGAGTGCTTCCTGCGTCTGATGTCATAATCCGCAGATGCTGGAGCTAAGCGTCAAATTACTGCTGGCCTACCTTCTGGGCACGCTGCTCGGCAGCCTGCTGTTGGGCCGCCTGCGCGGCGTGGACATCCGCAAAATGGGCAGCGGAAATGCCGGCGCCACCAACGCCTTGCGCACCCAGGGCAAACTCTTCAGCTTTTTGGTGCTGTTGGTCGACATCGCCAAGGGCCTGTTCGCGGTCTGGTGGTTGCCGTCGGCGGTGTTGCCCGGCATCGGTGTTGATCCGGAACTGCCGCGCGACTGGCTGACTGCCGGCTGCGGCTTCGCGGTCATCGTGGGGCACGTCTATCCCGTGTGGTTCGGCTTTCGCGGCGGCAAGGGAGCGGCGACCGTGGTGGGCGTGATTGCAGCCGTGGAACCATGGCTGATCCTACCGTTGTTCGTGAGCTGGTTCACCGTGCTCGTGCTCACCGGATATGTCGGTCTTGCAACAATGCTGTCGGGTGTCGCTCTCGTCGTCGTGGTTGGCGTGGTCGAGCCGCACAATATTCCGCTATTGAGCTTTTGCGCCATGGTGGCGGGTTTTATCATCTACACCCATCGCGGCAATATAGCCCGCATGCGCGCGGGTCAAGAAAATCGCGTACGGCGACTATGGCTGTTTCGTTCGCGAACCGTCTAGGAGACAGGCTCCGGAACCCCCCATTGTTGCTGGTGCTGCTGGCGGATGGCCGGCTGCGTTCCGGCGAATGGTTGGCGAGAGAGCTGGGCGTCAGCCGCGCAGCGGTATGGAAGGGCATAGAGCGCCTGCGCGCCCTGGGGTTGGAAGTGCAGGCGCTGCCGAGGCGAGGGTATTGCTTGTCGAATGCGGTCGAATTGCTGGATGCACGGCGCATCGAAGCCGAACTTGGTCCCCACCGCCGGCCGCAGCTTCGCAAGCTTGAGTTGCTGTTCGAAGTGGATTCGACGAATTCACGGCTATTGGCCGCACTGCCGCCGCCGCCGGGATTCGCGGACGCGGCCTTGAGCGAGTTGCAGCATGCCGGCCGCGGGCGACGCGGTCGACGCTGGATCGCACCCTTCGGTGCAGGCATCGCGGTGTCGATGGCGTGGACCTTTGGTGAGGGCGCCGGCACTTTGTCGGCCTTGAGCCTGGGAGTCGGGGTTGCAATATCGTGCGCCCTGTCGCGTGCCGGAGCTCAAGGGGTGAAGCTCAAGTGGCCGAACGACATCTGGTTCCAGGATCGTAAGATCGGCGGCGTGCTCATTGAGATCAAGGCCGAGGCGGGGGGTCCGGCTCACGTGGTGATTGGAGTGGGTATCAACGTGGCGCTCACGGCGGCGGCGCGCCGCGAAATCGAAGCGGCTGGAGCACGCGTTGCGGCGGTCGCGGACGCCTGCGCCGAGGCGCCGTCGCGTAATTTGGTCGCCGGGGCCATCTTGGACGAACTTTTGAGTATGCTGGGGCGGTTCGAGCGCGAGGGATTTGCCGCGTTCCGGGAGGCTTGGGCGGCGCTCGACGCCTTGAGTGGTCGGCCGGCGCGAGTCTTGCTGGGCGAGTCGGTCATTTGCGGTACCGCCCGCGGCGTGGACTCGGATGGCGCCCTGCTGCTCGAGACGCCGGACGGAGTGCGGCGGTTCGTGTCGGGCGAGGCTAGCTTGCGTGGGATTGAGGGTGATACTTGACGCTGTTGAAAAGCATGGTCGTGTGTCTGGTGCTGGCCAACGTAGGATATTTCCTATGGGCGCGCGGCATCGCGAAGACTACGGAGCCGGCACCCGCGGTGCCTGCGGTGACCTTGAAGCTTGCGTCCGAAAACTCCGCCGCCACCCCCGACAGCAGCGCCGTCATGGACACCGCTCATGCTGACGGCGGCGAGGGGCTGCTTACCAATGTGAAGCGATGCATCAGCGTCGGTCCGTTTCGCGACGTGTCGGAAGCCGCCCACGCTGCGACGACGCTACGCGGAGGCGGCTACGACCCGCGGCAAAGAGTGGCCGACGGGGAGGTCTGGGCGGGAGTCTGGGTGTATTTGCCGCTGCCGGCCTCGCGCGCCGCCGGAGAGCAAATGCTCGCCAAACTCAAGGCCGGGGGCATCGACGATGCCTTGGAAATGCCGGGACCGAACGAAGGATCCGTGATTTCTCTCGGTTTGTTCGGCGAGGCCAAACGCGCACAGGCCCGCGTTTCCCAGGCACAGGCGCTCGGGTTCAATCCGGGAATCGCGGATCGCAAGCGCACCGGCAATGTATATTGGATCGACATCGACTTGAAGCCCACCGACAGCCTGTTGAATCCCTCGGATCTGCAGGGGGAGGCCGGACGGATCGTGCGCCTCGAGGTGAAGGGCTGTCCCTCGGTTTCCGGAGCATCGCCATGACCGCCCGCGACGCGGCCTTGAAGTGCATCGGCGCGGTTGGCGCCGTGGTCGGCTACGGCTGTCTCGCGGCGTTTTTATATCTGGTCGGACTCCAATCCTACCGCTGGTTTCGCGAGGGCGAGTGGACCCACATCGGCTTGAACGACGGTCTGCGCATCGGACTAAAGCATTGCTGTGTCAAGGACGGCGATACCGGCCGGCTTGCGGCCTTCGCACACTGGCTGGACGCGCCGGTGGACTGGCTCGGCATGCACAGGGTATTCGAAGCCGTCCCCGCCTCGATGGCAGTGTTCGCTGTGAGCATTGCGGGCAATTGCCTCTTCCTTTATTGCAGGGATCGCCTCGATAAGCGCGTGTAATCTCGCATGTGGTTAGTGTTGCGGCTCAAGACCGTGCTGCGGAGCATTGTGCTTCCGCCCGCGGGGCCGTTGCTGCTCGCGGTCATCGGCTTGTTCCTGATGGAGCGGCGACCGCGGCTGGCGCGCGTTTGTCTGGTGGCGGCCGTGAGTCTGTTGTGGCTGCTGTCGACCCCGGTTGTGTCCGACGTTCTGGAAGCCTTGGCCGAATCCTATCCATCGCTGGACTTGCAGAGCGCCACGGGCGCCCAGGCGATCGTGATTCTGGGCGGGGGCGGGGAGCGCGCATTCGCGCCCGAGTATGGAGGAATCGCCGCCGAACCGCTCATGCTCGAAAGACTGAGCTACGGCGCCTACGTCGCCCGCAAGACGAACCTCCCCATTCTGGTGACGGGCTACGGCTACGAGGCCAGGGCCATGCGCGCGACACTGCAGCGTAATTTCGAACTCGAACCGCGCTGGGTGGACGACCAGGCTTACGACACCTTCGAAAACGCGCGCAATTCCGTTCGGTTGCTGACAGCCGCGGGAATCAAGCGCGTGGTGCTGGTGACGCACGCCACCCACATGCGCCGCTCGGTCCATGAGTTCACGGACGCGGGTGTGGAAGTGGTGCCGGGGCCCATGGGCATGCGCTCGGTGCGCAACTACGGAATTTCGCGCTACCTACCGGATCCCGAGGCAATGGAGCGCTCCTATTCCGCGATCTATGAATTGCTGGGCGAACCGGTGCGTGCCCTGCTCGCCGCCACGCATTTGCGCCGGCATTGAGTAGGATTGCGGGCACATGAGCGAGGCCAACCAATTCCGGCTGTTGCGCGAGAGGCGCTTCCTGCCGTTCTTCGCCGCACAGGCCTGCGGCGCATTCAACGACAACTTGTTCAAGAACGTGCTCGTGATACTCGTCACCTATCAGGCCGCTCGCTGGAGCACCCTGCCCGCCGAAATGCTGGCGAATGTGGCGGCCGGCCTGTTCATCCTGCCTTTCGTGGTGTTCTCCGGGCTTGCAGGCCAACTCGGGGAACGCTTTGACAAGGCGCGCATTCTCAAGAGCGTGAAAGCCCTCGAAGTCGCCATCATGGTCGTGGCCTGTATCGGCTTCACACAACATCAAGTGGTTCTGCTGTTGTTTGCGCTGTTCATGATGGGTGTGCATTCGACATTTTTTGCGCCGGCGAAGTACGGACTGCTGCCCCAGGTGCTGGACGCAGGCGAGCTGGTCGGCGGCAACGCGATGCTGGAAACCGGGACGTTCCTCGCCATCCTGATGGGAACGCTGGCCGCGGGCATGCTCGCGGGCCATGGCAATGCCACATGGATCGAGGCAAGCCTGATGATCACCGCGGTCGCCGGGTTCTTGATCAGCCTTGCCATACCACCGTCCAAAGCGGTCTCTCCCGGCCAGCGCCTGGACTGGAATCCATGGAGCTCGACGCTCGATAATCTGCGCGCCGCGAAAGAATCGCGCGCGGTGCTGCTGTCGGTGCTGGGGATGTCATGGTTTTGGTTTTATGGCGCGCTGGTGCTGGTGCAGCTGCCGCTGTATTGCCACAACGTGCTGCACGGCGACGAATCCCTGGTCACCGTGACCATCGTTGCCTTTTCGGTGGGAGTCGGCGTGGGATCGCTGCTGTGCGAACGCCTCTCCGGCCGACAGGTTGAAATCGGTCTGGTGCCCCTGGGCTCCATCGGATTGACGGTGTTCGCACTCGATTGGGTCGCGGCCTCGCCGCAGGTGGACCCGAATGCGGTCTTGAACGTGCATGGATTGCTCGCCCTGCACGGCGGCGTGCGCACGTTGTTCGATATTGCGGCAATCGGGGTCTTCGGCGGATTTTTCGTCGTACCCTTGAACGCCCTGGTCCAGCAGCGATCGCGGCCGCAGGCGCTGGCGAGAGTGATCGGCGCCAACAGCATTTTGAACGCGCTTTTCATGGTCGCGGCGGCGCTGCTGGGCGCCGTCGGTCTGGCCAAGGGCTTGAGCGTGCTGCAGTTGATATTGGTGGCGGCGCTGCTGAATGCAGCAGTCGCGGTCTATATTTACAGCCTGGTTCCGGAGTTCTTGCTGCGCTTCGTGTGCTGGTTGTTGGTTCACACCCTGTACCGGTGCGAGCGGCGCGGCGCACGGTTTCCTGAAACAGGAGCCGCGCTCATCGTATGCAATCACGTCAGCTTCGTCGACGCCCTGGTGATATCCGCGTCCTGCCGGCGCCCGATACGCTTCATCATGGACGAAGCCATTTTTCGTGCGCCGTTGATTCGCACCCTGGCGTCCGGCATGAAAGCCATTCCGATCGCCGCTGCGAAGGACGATCCGGCCATTCTCGAACAGGCGTTCGAGTTGACCGCGGCGGCGCTGCGCGACGGGGAACTGGTCTGCATTTTTCCGGAGGGTCGATTGAGCCCGGATGGTGAAATTGCCGTGTTTCGGGCCGGACTCAGCCGTATCTTGTCGCAAACGCCGGTCCCGGTGATTCCGATGGCGATCGCAGGATTGTGGGGTTCGATGTTTTCGCGGCACACCCCCAAGATCTGGCAGCGTCTGCCGCGCAAACTCTGGCATCGCGTGGTGGTCAACGTGGGCGAGGCCATCGCGCCCGAGACCGCCCGCCCGGAGGAGTTGCGTCAGCAGGTGTGCGCGCTGTTCGGTGCGGCAGCACCGTGACTCATTCGATATCCAAACGCACGAATACCATCGCTCCCTGCGGATCGGTCCGGCCATACAGCGGCGCGATCGGTTCCGGCACGAAGTTGAACGCATAAAGAGCGCCGAGGCCGATCTTGGCGTGATCGATCAGGCGAAAATAGCGAACTGCGCCGACGGAAGTCTTCCCCACGGTGTACGCCGTTCCCTGGAGGGGGCCCATCGCAATCAACTCATTGTTTTTCGTGCGCTCGGCTCGTGCGAACACCGTCCAGAGTTCGGTGGGGTTCAGGGCACTTTCGAGCGCATAGGCATCGAGCGGCTCACCGCCGGTGCTGCGGCGTCTTCCCCAGGCGGCGGTCGTCGACCACCACGTCTGCCCGCCCAGTTGCAGGGTGTAGATGGCGCTCGCGGAGAGGCGATCCTCGTTCTTGGTGGGTTCGAGTTGCTCGGGGCTCACTTGATGGGCCCATGAGGCCTGGAGCGACCATTCGCGTGCGGGATTCCACGACAAGCGGGCACTGGTCGAATCCAGTGGGCCGGTCTCGATGTTGTAGCGAAATTGATCGGGCTCGCGGCCGCGAAACCGCGAGGACTCCAGCTTCCAAGCGTCATGCACGAAGCCCGCTGTGACGACGCCGAAGGTGACGTGTGTGGAATCCAGCCAGTGATGGCTGATCGGCGCTTCCGGACTGTCGAGAATCGAGAGCCGATGCATGAATGCCGGCGGCCCAAAAGCGGGCTCCCCGGGAAGTGCGGCGTAAAGAAAGATGCTGTCATGCTGGGTCAAGGCGTGCGAGTAGGCGGCGGATAATTCCATGAACAGATCGTGCGGATGCTGCCGGTCGACCAGGGGGGTCGTGCCGTCGGCCGTTTCACCCGTCGCCAGCAGCAAGGGGTAACCCGATTTGCCCATCAAGGGTTCGGGACTCAACATGGCCCGAAATTGCAGTGCGTCGCCGCTTTCGAAGTGCCGGGCGGCCATGCCCATGAGCATTCCGGACAAGAACGCATCCGTATCGCCGCGCGGACCCTGCTGCCAATCATAGACGCCATTGAGGACCGCGTGGCCCATCAGCATCCAATCCCCTTCCATCGCATGCACGCCGCCATGCGGCGAGTCGTCCGGCTGCCAGGAAGTTCCGGAAGCTTCGCGCGTTATCGGGTAGGAACCCAACGCGCCCGTCAGGGGCATCGACATGGTGCCGGCGTCGTCTCCTGCCCACGCCGGCGGGGTTGCAGCGAATGAAACCAGCACGCCAAGAAAAAGCCCAATTCGGCGGCTTGAGTCGTTTACCAAGAACGTTTGGCTGTGAGCTGATACCCCATCTCTGCAGCGTACGACAGCTCCACTCTGGCGGGCAAATCATCCGCAGGATAGGCTGGAGGCATGAGCATGCGTTGGTTAACCGTCTTCGCCGCCGGTTTGATCCTGACGGCACCGGCCTTCGGGCACGCAAAATTGCGTGGCTCGCTTCCGGCCGCCGGCGCGGAGCTGCGGACGGCGCCGAAATCGCTGACTCTGACATTCAACGAGCCGGTCAGACTCGCGGTCCTGACGCTGAGCATCGATGGCAGGGACATCCCGGTCACCGTCGATCGAAACGCACCGGCGGCGCCGCAGGTCTCGGTGACATTGCCGGCGCTCGCGGCCGGAAAGTACCAGGTGCGGTGGAGCGCCCTGTCGGTCGATGACGGCCATGTGACACAGGGAACATTTCCATTTTCGATCCTGGCAACGGCGCCGACGCCGGCCGCGTCTCCCTGAGCCCGAGGTGTTCCTGGGTCCCTGGGATGCGGCGGCGGTTGCGGTCAAGACCGTGACCTATGCCGCCACGTTCGGCGCCGCCGGCGCGGTGTTTTTTCTCCGCTACAATGCCGCTGTCGTTGCGGACGCACCGCGCCTGTCGATACGGCGCATGGTGCGCGGCTTGGCCGTGCTCGCAGTGGCTGCCGGCGCCGTACATGTCATGGTGACCGCGGCGTCGATGAGCGGCGGCGCCGCGGGAATGCACGACAGCTCGCTGATCCGCATGGTTCTTCAGGCAGGCGCGGGCCGCGCCAATGCGATTCGCGCAATCGGGATTCTGCTTGCGGCGATCGGTGTCTTGCCGCAGCGGCCTCCGGCGTGGGCATTGTTGGGCGCCGCGATGGCCGCAACATCGTTTGCGTTGACCGGGCATGCGCATTCGCTCAGTCCGACCGGATATCCCGTTCTGTTGCTCGGCCTGCATCTGCTGGCAGCGGCTTTCTGGCTGGGCGCATTGGTACCCTTGAGCCTGGTTGCGCGCGACGGCGATCTCGCCGAGATTGCGGCCGCTTCGGCGCGCTTCGGTACAGCGGCTGTTTTCGTCGTCGTCGGGTTGATCGCCGCGGGCGCGACGCTTTTGTGGTTGCTGCTCGGCGGATTCGGCGATTTGCCGGGCACCACCTACGGCCGCCTTGCCGCGCTGAAGCTGATGTTCGTTGCAGGTCTGTTGTGCTTCGCGGCATTCAACAAACTGCGTCTGACGCCGCGCCTTCTGGGCGGCGACTTGGGCGCCGTGCGAAGTCTGCGAACATCCATCCGTTTCGAACTACTGTTGGGAACGCTGATCCTGACGGTCACCGCCGCCTTGACCACGCTGGCGGGTCCGCCGGCTCTGGAATGAGCGCCGCGGCGCGGCTGTCACCCCGCCAGTTTCTTTCGCAGCAACAATAGCTCCCGCCGCCGCGCCGCGGTGGCCTTCGGATAACTCAAATCGAGTCCTTCCACGGTGTCCACCAGGATTTGCGACACGATCAGACGCGCGTTCAGCTTGTCGTCGGCCGGGATCACGTACCAGGGTGCATGCTTGGTGCTGGTCGCACTCAGGCATTTCCCATAGGCCCGCATGTAGTCCTTCCAGAATTTTCGCTCCTCGATGTCCGCCAAGCTGAACTTCCAGTTCTTTTCCGGTTTGTCGATCCGGTCGATGAACCGCTTGCGCTGCTCTTCCTTGGAAAGATGCAGGAAGAACTTGATGATTCGGGTGCCGTTGCGGCTCAAATGGCTTTCCAAATTCAGGATCGAGCGATATCGGTCGTGCCAGATCTTGCGCAGGTCCGTCCCTGCGTCCGGCAGGCCTTCGGCGCGCAGAATTTCCGGATGCACTCGGGTGATCAATACTTCCTCGTAGTAGGAGCGGTTGAAGATTCCGATCCGTCCACGCTCGGGCAGGTCGCGGGTGGTCCGCCAGAGATAATCATGCTTGAGTTCAGCGGCGCTCGGATGCTTGAAGCTGAAGACCTGGCAGCCTTGCGGGTTGACTCCGGACATGACGTGCGCGATGGCACCGTCTTTTCCCGCAGCGTCCATGGCTTGAAAGATCAACAGAACGGCGTAACGGTCCGAGGCGTACAGCAGCTCTTGCTGCGCACTGAGGGCCTTGATGTGCTTGCGCAGGAGATCTTGATACTCCTCATTGGTTCCATAAGCGGGAGCGACGCGCGTCGGCCACTTCTTCAAGTCGACCTTGGCGCCCTCGCGAACCTGAAAAGTATTCGGCCTGATGTGCATCGGAGTCTCCAGTTGCATGCTGTAACATGCGGCTGCATGCGAACGCGCCGTATCCTGCTGGCGAGTCTAGTCGGTACGACCATCGAGTTCTTCGACTTCTATATATATGCTACCGCGGCCGCTCTGGTGTTTCCCCGGTTGTTTTTCCCCAAGGGCGATTCCACCACGGCGCTGCTGCAGTCGTTCGCCACCTTCGGCCTGGCTTTTTTCGCGCGCCCGGTGGGATCGGCCCTGTTCGGGCACTTCGGCGATCGCGTCGGCCGCAAGGCAACCCTGGTCACAGCATTGTTGACCATGGGCGTTTCAACCGTGTGCATCGGTCTGTTGCCGACCTACGCGTCCATCGGAGTGACGGCGGCAGGGTTGCTGGTACTTTGCCGCTGGGCAGGGTGGGGCTGGGCGGGAATGGGCGGCGCCGTGCTGCTC
Source organism: uncultured Gammaproteobacteria bacterium (assembly GCA_963811115.1). Classification (GTDB taxonomy): domain Bacteria; phylum Pseudomonadota; class Gammaproteobacteria; order Steroidobacterales; family Steroidobacteraceae; genus Bog-1198. The sequence continues at coordinate 565,600 of CAWEQB010000006.1, read as the reverse complement.
GCGACTGAGAATGCGCCTGCAGGCAAGCGGGCTTGGTACGGGAGTTTTCCGCAGCTCGGCGCGCCCATCGGATTTTTTTGCGCCACAGGCGTCTTTCTACTGATGAGCAGCAATCTTACCGAGGCCGAACTCTTCAGCTGGGGATGGCGCGTGCCTTTTCTCGCCAGCGCCGTGTTGGTGCTGGTGGGGTTGTACGTGCGCCTGCAGCTTGTCGAGACCCCCGCCTTCACGCACAGCGTCGCGCGCGGCGAGCGAGTGCGCGTACCCCTCATGGTGGTGCTGGCGAAGTACCCTCGCGAGCTGGTGTTGGGCACCCTCTGCGCGACGACGATCTACACCACATTCTATTTGACCACGGTGTTCGCCTCGGGCTGGGCAATCGGCGTCCTCGGATTCGGCCGCCAACAGTTCTTGGTGCTGCAATTGGCCGGCGTGTCGTTCTTCGGCTTGACCATTCCGTGTTCGGCCATCATCGCCGATCGCCGCGGCGAACGCGTCGTGCTGCTGTGGGCAACGCTCCTGACCATCCTGTTCGGATTCTCATTCCGGCCGCTGTTCAGCGGGCCCGGCGCGCCCGGAGTCTTCGTGTTCCTGGCGTTGGGTTTTGCCCTGAGTGGTCTCGCGTACGGGCCGCTGGGCAGCGCTCTTGCCAACCTGTTTCCCACCGCCGTGCGTTACACGGGCACGTCGTTGTCGTTCAATCTCGCCGGAATACTCGGAGCTTCGCTGGCGCCGCCGGTTGCCACCTTGCTGGCGTCGCATTACGGCGTGGGCGTTGTCGGGTATTATCTGTCTGCGACCGGCCTGGTTACCTTGATCGCGTTGCTGATGCTGAAGAAATAAAAGCATGGGAGACTGCAATGACTCGCAATATGACTCCAAAGCTGTCTTGGAAAGCCGCAGCGGCGCTCTGCGCGCTGTGCCTGGTTGCTGTTGGCCGGGCCGCCGCGGCTGACGCGTACGATGCGGCCGTCGCGCATGCCGGACGCAGCGCCGCGGATCTGAAGCGCGACGCATTGGACCACCCGGCCGACATTCTGCGTCTTGCCGGCATCAAGGCCGGGATGCGCGTTGCTGATGTGCTCGCCGGCGACGGCTACTACAGCGAGCTTGCCAGCTACGTCGTCGGACCAAAGGGCAAGATCTTCATGATCAACAACGCAGCCTTCGATCATTGGAGCGAGGGTCCGCTGCAGGAGCGCTTGAAGTCGGGTCGTCTGGGCAACGTCGAGCATCAGACGCTCGATCTCAACCATATGAACATCGCCCCAAAGAGTCTCGACGCAGTTTTTTTGATCAAGGTCTATCACGACCTGTACTGGGTCGATCCGACCAACGAGTGGCCGAAAGTGGATACCGGCGGCGTTCTGGACCAGCTCGTGAATGCGCTCAAGCCGGGTGGAGTGCTGCTGCTCGTCGATCATTCGGCGAAGCCGGGAAGCGGGACCACGGCGGCATCCAGCCTGCATCGCATTGAAGAAAGCTATGCGGTCCATGACTTCGAATCGCGCGGATTGAAGGTTGTCGCCAGGAGCGACCTTTTGCGCAGGCCGGACGATGCGCGCGATCAAATCAGCTACAAAGGTCCCGCGCTGGGCAAGACGGACCGGTTCGTGCTGGTTTTACGCAAAGGCAGCTAGGGACCGGCCCGCTTAGACGGAACTCAACCAGCGGGTCAGCGTGTCCGTGTCCATGGCCCCGGACTGACGGGCGATTTCCCGGCCCGCACGAAAGACAATCAGCGTGGGAATACTGCGGATGTTGAATCGCGCCGCAGGCTTGGGTTCATCCTGAGTGTTCAATTTTGCAAAGCGGAATGCAGGCTCGAGCCGCGACGCCGTCTTTTCGTAATACGGCGCCATCGCAATGCAGGGGCCGCACCAGGGCGCCCAAAAGTCCACCACCAGCGGGAGATCTCCCCGGCTCAAATGCTGGTCGAAATTTGCCTCGGTCAATTCGATCGGTTTTCCCTCGAACAAGGGAAAGTGGCACTTGGGGCAGCGCGGAGCGTCTTTCAATCGCGCCTCCGGCAGGCGGACCACTGAATCGCAATGTCCGCACACTACTTGAACCGCTTCGCCCACGATCGCCGGCTACTTGGGTTGCGCGACCAGAATGGCGAAGCTGCCGGGGACGATGCTGGGACGTGGATGCGGCTGCTCCTCGGTGGCCGGCGGCGCAGCGCCCAGCTTTGCGGCAGCCAGGAAGATCCGGTGCGTGGCGGGGTCGAGCGTCATGGTGCGGGCACTGACCTGGGTCGTCACCGTCGCCACGACGCGATATTCATCCGGCGACTCTTCGTGGATCACCGTCAGCGTGCCGTCCTGTCCATTCGAGCTGAAAACCAGGCCGAGGTCGGAGTCGAACACCGCAGCATCCGGGCCGCTCCCAATGACGACGCGGGCCACTTGTCTGCCCGAGACAGAGTCCGTCACCGCCATGACTTGGTTCGCGCACACGGAGAACAGGCGGTGATGATTGGCGTCCAGCGCGAGGCCCGTGGGGTTCTGGCAGCCCGCCAGCGGCCAAACCTTGACCGTCAGCGACTTGGCATCGACCACGGCCAGTTTACCGGCTTCGGTCTCGATATTGACATACACCGTGCCGGCAGCATCGGCTGCCATGAATTCCGGCGGACCTGGAAGCGGAACGGTGGCCGCGATCTGCAGCGTGCCCGCGTCGAGCACCGAAAGATTGGCCGACCCGCCGTTGGCCGTGATGAGCCGGTTGTAGCGCGGCTCGTACAGTATGGCATCCGGTTTCTTGCCTGAGACCGGCACCTCTTGAATCAGCCGCAGCGAGTCGAGTTCGAATACCGAGACCGTGTCGCTGTGGCCATTGCTGGTGAAGCCGCGGGACAATGCCGGGGCGAATGCGATGCCATGGACTCCCAGGGTGTGCGCAATGCTTCCGACCGGTTTGCCGCTGACCGTCTCGACGACGTCGACGCGGTCGCCACGGCTGATGAACAGGCGCGCGCCGCTCGCTTCCAACGCCAGATAGTCCCAGCCGCCGCTCCCGCCCAAAGGCCAACTTCTCGACACCGTGTAGTCCGGTGCGGGAAGCGGCGCATTCTCGGCTGCGCTCGCCGCGATGGCGGCCGTTTGCAATAGAGCGAAAAGGACAAACCCGGATTTGCGCGACACCGTAACCTCTGTGCTCGGCGAATGCTGAGTGTACCTGCATTGATCGCAAGAGAAACACCGGCCGACAATTCTCCCCGTGTAATTTCTACACTATCTCTCCGGTATCATGGATGCATGTCCAGCGATCCAGTCGAACCACTCTTCAAAGCCATCGACGAGCGGCGCGCCGAACTCGTCGAATTGGTTCGCGCGCTGATTCGCTTTCCGACCGTGAATCCGCCGGGCGAGGCGTACCGGCCCTGCGCGCAATTCATCGGCGATCGCCTGCGGACGCGGGGATTCGACGTGCACTATGTGCATGCCGCCGGCACCCCGGGTGACAGCGAGCGCCATCCGCGCATCAATGTCATCGCGCGGCGCGAGGGCGCCGCCCCCGGGCCGTGCGTGCATTTCAACGGCCATATCGACGTCGTGAAAAGCGGCGCCGGTTGGACGTTTGATCCCTTCGCCGCGGAAGTGAAAGACGGCAGAGTCTACGGCCGGGGCGCATGCGACATGAAGGGCGGGCTTGCGGCCTCCATCATCGCGGTGGAAGCATTGATCGACTGCACCGCGAAGTTGCCGGGAACTCTCGAGATTTCAGGCACGGTCGACGAAGAGTCGGGCGGCTACGGCGGCGTGCACTACTTGGCGGAGCGCGGCTGGTTCTCGCCGCCGCGCGTCGATCACGTCATCATCCCGGAGCCGCTCAATGTCGACCGCGTCTGCATAGGACATCGCGGTGTATGGTGGGCCGAGATAGAAACGCATGGCCGGATGGCGCATGGCTCGATGCCCTTTCTGGGCGATTGCGCGATCCGCCACATGCATGCCGTCGTCGACCGCTTCGAGCGCGATCTATATCCGAGACTGGCGGCGCGCCGAACCGACATGCCCGTGGTGCCGTCGGGCGCGCGCCATTCGACCCTGAATATCAACTCCATGCACGGCGGGCAGGCGGAGACGCCGGGATACCCCGCACCGACGGTCGCCGATTCCTGCCGCATGATCATCGATCGGCGGCTGCTCATCGAAGAAAGCATGCACAACGTCAAGCAAGAGGTGCGCGATATGTTGGAGCAACTCGTCAGGGACCGGCCGGGTTTCCGCTACTCGCTGCGCGACATTTTCGAGGTGCCGCCCATCATGGCGGACCGCAACGGCCCCACGGCGCGCAGTACCGCCGCAGCCGTGCGCCGCGTCATCGGACGCACCCCCGAGTTCATCTGCTCGCCGGGAACGTATGACCAGAAGCACATCGATCGCATCGGAAAGCTGCGGGACTGCATTGCCTACGGTCCAGGGATTCTAGATCTGGCTCACCAGCCGGACGAGTATGTGGTGATCGAGGACATGGTCAATTCGGCGAAGGTCATGGCGCTATCGGCCCGATCACTGCTGTACCGGACCGCATGATGCGAGGAAAACGCCGGCCGGGGCGGTATTCACCATGCTGCGTCGCGCTTATACTGGAGTCGAAGCTCGCCAAAGAGTTCAGGGAGTACAGGGATGAAATCCAGCGGAAGTAAAAAAAGCCCGTGGCATGCCGTTACGATCGCCACAAAGAGCACCAGCTGCGAAGCGGCACGCGCGCTGCGTACGACGCGCTTCTTGTCGGCGAAGGCGCCCCGCCTGCCGCTGCCTGAATGCACCACTCCGGATTCGTGTCCGTGCGCCTACAAACACTATGACGATCGTCGCGGGCAGCCGCGCCGCCAGTCCGAGCTTACGGGACTGAAGCGTGGCAACGTCACACAAGAACGCCGGGCCGCGCGCGGGCGGCGGGAGACCGACTGATCAGATTTCGGCGGCGGTCAGTTTGCTCAGGAGTCGCTAGCGCCCTTGCGCGGCGATGACGGCCAATCCCTGCAGCACCAGATCAGGCACTATCTCACCCTGGGTACGCATGGTGCCCGTGATCATGGGGGCATCGCCGCCGGTGATGAACAATTTGGGCTTGGTGCCCGTGCTCTGTTCGATCACTTCGGCTGCACGGTCTGCCATCCCGGCCAATGCAAAGACAGCCCCCCGGGATACGGCGCCGATGGTGTTATTGGCCAGGACTCCCGCCAAGGACGGGGTGCTGTGCATGGCTGCCTTGGCGATGTCGCTGGTCTTGTTCATCAACGCCTCGCGCATCATGTGGATGCCGGGCACGATCAGCCCGCCGAGATGTTGCCCGCGGGCGTCCACACTATCGACCTTGACCGCGGTGCCGGCATCCACCACGCAGATGGCCGAACGCACCTTGGTCCACGCCCCGATCAACGCCAACCAACGGTCGGCCCCCAGCAATGACGGATCGAGATAGCCATTGGTCAGGCCATGAAACTCTTGCGCAGCGGTCACGAACTCGATGTTGACGCGAAATACCTTCTTCGTCAGACGGGTCAGGGTCTTCGCCATGACCGGACCCGCGACATTGGAGACCAGTACGCGCTGCGGCTTCTGCCCGGACTCGAACAGGGCGGTGGTCCAAATGCCGGGCTTCGCATCGCGATGCACGACAGCCTGCTGGTCGGAAAGTCCTGTGCTCGTGAGCCAGGCCCATTTCAAGCGCGTATTACCGACGTCTATGACCAGAATCATGCGGACTTTGTTACCCTGAAATTCGCCGTCTTGCGCAAGCGCGCAAGGATAGCATCGTCCCAGGTGCCCTTCGTTCCCATCTAGTGGCGCGCACGCACGCTGATTTGACCGTTATTTTCCAAAATCGCGAAATGCACGTCGTGAATCGAGCCACAGCCGGCGAGGCGAACGGCGGCATCGAGTTCGTCCTGGGTGAGCCGTTCGCTCTGCATGACGTCGCGGTAGACATGGCCATTGTGCACGATGACCTGCGGCCGACCTTCGACGAAGCGGCCGATTTTCTTGCTGCGAAAAGTGGCATAACCCAAGAGCCAGTTGAGGCAGATCAACGTAACCGCGGAAATGACCCCGCCGGTCACCGTATTGTCGCCGCCGTTCATGGAATTTTGCAGGGCATTGCTCAGCACCAGCAGCAGCACCAGATCGAAGGGTGCCAGCTGCCCGACCTGCCGCTTGCCGGTCACCCGCAGAATGACCAACAGAAATATGTAAACGACCAAGGCGCGCGCGATGAACTCCCACCACGGCAACGATAATTTCCACATAGCCCGAGCTCCTCTTTAGAATCAGCCGCTTACGGGGTGCCGGCTGCCTCATAGTCTATGCCACCGGACTGCCGTGCGGGCTAAACTGCCGTGCCTTGCGCCGGACGCAGCATACGGTTGTGAACCCGCGGGCCGAGCAACGTGAAAAGGTGCCGACAATGTTCGATTTGAAACAAGCGATCAGCGACGTCGCTGATTTCCCGCGTCCAGGGATTTTATTTCGCGACATCTCACCGCTGCTGCGCGACCACTTCGCCGCAACGGTGCAGGCAATGGACGCGCTGCTTACGGATGAAGAATGGGGCGGCATCGACGCGCTGGCGGGGATTGAATCGCGCGGCTTCATTCTGGGCGCCGCGCTTGCGATACGCCGGGGAAAGGGCTTCGTGCTGGTCCGCAAGCAGGGCAAGCTGCCGCCGCCCGTGGTGGATGTGGCTTATGAGCTTGAATATGGATCCGGCGTATTGGAGATGCAGCGCGGCCGCGGCCGCGTGATGTTGATCGACGATGTGCTCGCAACCGGCGGAACGATGACCGCGGCCGCCGATCTGTGCGAGCGCGCAGGCTATCAGCTGGGCGCACTGGCCGTGTTGATCGACCTGAATATCGTCAGAGATTTTTCCTGGCGGACTCTGCGTCTACGCACCGTCCTGCACTATTAATCCTGGCAACCATGGTTGAATTGCCGAGCACACTGGTGGTGTTTGCCCTGCGATCGGAATCCGCCGGAGTCTTCGAGGCCGCCAATGTGCCGGTGCTGTATTGCGGCGTCGGCAAAGTCAATGCAGCCATCGCGCTGACGCGCGAATTGTGCCGCTATGGCAAGAGCGGCCAGGCGATGCCCCGGGTATTGAACTTCGGCTCGGCCGGCAGCCGCCGCTATGCGACCGGAACGCTGGTCGAGGCGCACGAGTTCGTGCAACGCGATATGGACGTCGGCAGTCTGGGATTCGAATTGGGCGTGACGCCGTACGACGAAGCGCCGCCCCGGCTGCGTTTCGATCCGCTCTTCGCCCACCTTCCCACGGCGGTTTGCGGCAGCGGTGATTCGTTTGCGACCGGGGACATCGCCATGGAGTGCGCGGTCGTCGACATGGAGGCCTATGCGCTCGCCAAGGTTTGTTGGCTGGAAAAGGCGCCGTTCGCTTGCGCGAAGTACGTGAGCGACGGTGCCGATCACACGGCGGCGGATGATTGGCGCCGCAACCTGCACAAGGCGGCTGATGATTTCTTGGGTTTGTACCGCAGCGTCGCGCGGCCTTGAAGTCGCCGGCGCTGCTGCTGTTGGTATTCCTCTGGGCGCTGCCGACGCTCGCAGCCGCGGCCGTTCGGGTGGCGACAGGGCCCACGCCGATTCCGGGCGGCGAAGCCAAGTCGGCCGGCGACATCACGGTCATCAACGAGAAATTGGCGTTCGCGCTTGCGGTGGGCTCGCCGGTTCCGTATGGGGTTCCGCGCGGCGCGATCATCGACGTGGCGCCGGTGACGGATGGGAGGATCGGCCGCGATTGCGTGGTATTCGCAGACTTCATTCCGGATAACTGGGCGGCCTGGCCCAACACCTTTCAACACATCGATGTCCTCGAGAGCGGTCCGCAACGAGCCGTTGTCCGAACCGTACGTGATTGGGGCAAGGCGACCATCACCACGATTTACACTCTCGAATCAAACGCAGACTCCGTCGGGATTCAAACGACCATGCATAACGACGGCAATGCCGTGCTGCCGGGCCTGCTGTCGGGCCTGACCCTCTGGCCAAAGGGAGGCTATTTCTTTGGTCTGCCCGGAATGGCCGGAGTCGTGCAGGGCAAAATCGACGGAGCGCTCACCGATCGAGTGGTCGCCTACGATGAAAATTGGAGCGTCGCGCTGCACGCGCCCTACGCCGACCATATTTCCCACGGGTCGCTGGATCTGTACCAGTTGCATTCGCTTGCGCCCGGCGAAAGCCGGGTGTTCGCCGCGTGGCTGCAGGTTGGCTCGAGCGGAGATCTGAAACCGGTGATCGCGGCCGAGATCGCGCGCAAGGGCCTGGCGTCGGGGATGGTCCGCGGAACCGTGACGGGCGCCGACGATAAATCCGTTGAGGCGCCGGTGGTCGTGGTCGAGAAGCATGGCAAGCCGTATGGATGGGTTGTCGGCCGGCATGGCGAGTACCAAGTCAGCCTTCCGGCGGGCGACTACGATCTATACGCCACCGCCAAGAACTATTCACAGAGCCATCCTGTTGCCGTGCAGGTCGCCGCGGGCGGCGCCGAGGTTCGCGATTTCCGCGGGTTGCAAATCCCGGGGCATCTGCGGGTCTCGGTCAACGACGCCGCCAGCGGCAAGCCGTTGGACGCGCGCATCCACATCGAGGAAGGCCAGAAGCCGCTCGTCGAGTTTCTGGGCCGGTCGACGTTTTTCACGGAACTCGACCGCAAAGGACAACTCGATGCGCCGATCGCGCCGGGCAAGTATCTGTTCACTGTCTCGGCAGGCGGTGGTTTCCTGACCCAGAGGCAGCAAGTGGCGCTCACCGTCAGTCCCGGAAAGGCGCAAGCGGCGGCTGTCGCAGTGACCTCGCTATTCGATCCGCCGTCACGCCACTGGTATTCGGCGGACCTGCATCATCACGCCGACCAGGCCGAAGCAGTGACTCCGCCCGCGGAGTTGGCGCGTTCGCAGTTGGCGGCAGGACTCAACTTGCTGTTCGTCAGCGATCACGATTCCACGGTGAATCATGGAGTTTTGCAGCCCATCGCCGAACGGCGCGGAACGGCGTTCATTCCGGGCATCGAGCTGTCGGCGTCCTGGGGTCACTTCAACGCGTACCCGTTGCTGCCGAATCAAAAATTGGCGATCGACACCGCCACCGCGACCATTGCCGAGATTCTCCAGGAAGCGCGGCGCATGGGCGCCATCGTGGTGCAGGTGAATCACCCGTTCATTGCCTACGGTTATTTCACCAGCGTCAGCGCCGGCGTGGCACCCGGCGGTTTCAATCCGGCGTTCGATCTCATCGAGGTCAACGCAGAGGCGCCCGCGGACGATGCCAAAGTGCTCCAAGCCCTGTGGAATTACTGGAATGCCGGACATCGCTACTACTTGGCCGCGGGCACCGATACACATGATGTGTGGCACGACGAGTCCGGTGCCGTGCGCACTTTTGCGCACATCGACGGCGCGGTGACCGCCAAGGCGTTTGCGCAAGCCCTGAAGGAGGGCCACGGGTATGTGACGTCCGGACCATTGGTGTTCCCCTCCGTGATGCCGGGCGACGCGTTGAACGTGAAGGCCGGCGACCACTTCTCACTGGGGTTCGACTTGGAGTCAGTTGACGGTCTGAAGCAGGCCCAATTGATCGGCGGCGGTGTGGTGGTCAAGACCGAGTCGTTTCATGCTGCACCGCAACGGGAGCATGTTGATTTTCCGCTCACGACTCCGCGATCCACTTGGTATTCGTTGACGGTCGAGGACGTACGGGGACACAAGGCTTACACGGACCCGATATGGGTTGACTGCCCATAATCACGAGTGGGTCTTGGGATGGGATGATCGAATTGCGCAGGCTCGAGGTGCGTGAAACGGACGATCATCGCACCGGATTCCTGCTGGGCCTGTACCGGCACATCGGCGATCACGTCAAAATCGGCGCGGGTTACAACTTTACCGACTATTCGGACAATGTGGCCGATCTCTCATACCGCAGCCGCGGATTCTTCGTCAACACCATCGGAAAGTTCTAAGATGGGAGCATCTTCGGATATTTTTCGTTGGGACACGCATGGAAAAGCCTTTTGATGTCGTGGCAATCGTGGGCAGCCTGCGCCGCGGCTCCTTCACGCTGCGCCTGGTGCGGTCGTTCGACGCCCTGGCTCCGGCCTCGATGAAGATGGAGATCGTCGAGATTCGCGAATTGTCGCTCTACAATCAGGACGACGAGGCCGCTCCTCCCGCGCCCTGGGTGAGTTTTCGAAACCGAATCAAGCGCGCGGACGCGGTGCTGTTCGCTACGCCCGAATACAATCGCTCGATTCCCGGGGTCCTCAAGAATGCGCTAGATGTCGGATCGCGGCCCTACGGCGCCAGTGCGTGGTCCGGCAAGCCGGCTGCCATCGTCAGCACTTCTCCCGGGGCGATGGGCGCGTTCGGCGCGAACCATCATTTGCGCCAATCGCTGGTGTTCCTGGACATGCCCACGCTGCAGCAGCCGGAAGCCTATATTGGACAGGCTGACAAGCTATTCGACGCGGCCGGGGAATTCGTCAATCCATCGACGCGGGATTTCTGCAGCAAGTTTCTCGCGGCGTTCGATGCATGGATCAGAAAATTCACCGCTGCCGCTGCCAGGTCTGCGACCGGCCGAACAGCGACAGGCCAATGAAGCTACGCACCACCAGAGCGGTTCCATCCTTCTCCAGGTGAAATTTGCAGCGGTATACGGAGCCGCTTTCAGGATCGAGAATGTCGCCGCCGCCGTAGTCTGCGTCGCGCAGCGTCATGTTGCGTATGATCAAGAGTCCGAGGATGGATTGATTTTTGCGCTCGTCGGTGCATGCCGAGCAGACTCGGGTTTCGGCGTCCGGCGTGAAGCTCTGTTCGATTCGTCCGTAGTATCTTCCATCCTGCAGATAAATCCGAACCAAGGCGCGCGGCTTGCCCGTCTTGTCGTCGATTGTCTTCCATAGCCCAAGCGGCGATTGGGAGCCGGCCGCATGCGAGGGCGCCGCGGGCGTGCCCACCAACGCCAAGAAGAGCAAGACCAGGACAGGGCATGGGCTCATGAGGCGGCGTCGAGCCGTGCCTTTTGCGCCAACCCGGCGCCGCGCCAAAGATAAAGTGCCAGCATCGGACCGGCACCGGTTCGCATGGCATGAGGTTCATCGCTGGCATGATGAATGAGCGTGCCTGGCGCGCGGTCGCGCCACACGGCATCTCCCTGTTGCCAAGCCGCCGTGCCGTGGAGCGGCAGGTAGATTTCCTCTGCATCGTGACGATGGCGGGGATAGTGAGTGGACGGACCCAGCAGCAGCAGGCCGCAGGCGATGCGTTCTGCGGCAATCGGTCCGCCTTCACCCAATATCTCGCTCCACCCGTAGTTGTCGAGAAACGCCCCATCCACGTCCCTCGTCGAATAAGTCTGGCGCCATGCCATCGACGGCGCGGCGCGGCAGACGTCGGCAATCAAGCCGGCGAACGCAACCCGCTCGGCGCATATCTGCGACAGCCAACGCAACACCGGCAAAGAGGAGGCCGGCACGATGCGAGATTGGTAGGTGCGGGGCCAGTCTGCAAGAAATGGCACGAGTTCGGGGCGCCGCAGAGACTCCAGCAACCCTCTGATCGGCTCGGCGATGGTCGCATCCGTCACGCTGACTCCTTGAGGCATTGACGATGAATTATACTGACCCGCCGATATTTCCCTAGGTTCCACGTTCGGAGAGGTGCGGTGACGCGACCCTTGGTAGTGCGCTGCGGCGCCTTCGGCGATATGGTGCTGTTGACCGCGTTGATTCGCGTTTTGCGTGCGGAGTTTCATTCTCCCGTCGATATCGTGACCTCGGGGCCTTGGAGCGAACCGCTGCTTCGCGGGCAGCCGGGTGTGGGTGAGATCTGGAGCGTCCGCAGCCGCAAGACGCCGTATTGGCTCAGTTGGGATCAACGGCGCGTCGTGCAATTTTTGAGGGTCCGCGGCGCGGGTCCGACCTGGTACTGCGACGGCAACGAAGCGGCGCGGCCGCTGCTGACGCGAGCGCGAATTCCCGATGCGCTCATTGTCGACGTAAAGGATCATCCCTTGAAACCCGGTGAACACGCGACCGAGCAATGGCGCCGCCTCGCGCAAATCATGCCGGCGGGAGTCACATCGCCGCCGGTGCCGTGTGTGACCCCCGGGTGCTACCTCGAAGTCGGCGATCAGCAGCGCGCCGACCTGGAGACCTGGCTGCGTTCACGGGGTCTCTCGGGGCCGCCGTTGATCCTGATTCAGATCGGTAACAAACGCACCATGCGGCGCGGCCTGCGCCGCCTGGCGGTCAACAACAAGTATTGGCCGAATGAGCGCTGGGCCGATGTGTTGCGTCACGTGCGCCGGCAGTGTCCGGATCACACCATTGTGTTGCTGGGCACGGGGCCGGAATACGAACTGAACCAGGAGGTCATGGGGCTGGCGAACATTGCGCGGCTCTACAACGTTGCCGATGACCTGCCCATTCCTCGCCTGGTGGCACTGCTGGCGCGCAGTGCCGGGCTCATTTCGGTCGATTCCGGCCCGGCGCACGCGGCCGCGGCGGTGGGTTGTCCGTTGGTCGTGTTGTTCGGCAAGGCGCTGCCATCACTGTATCGCCCGTGGGGCACGGCCGGCGCCGACGTCAAGGTGTTGAGCGGTACGGTGGAGGGACAGCCGGATATGCTCGGAATTGAATCGGGCAGCGTGATGGCTGCCTGGTCCGGGCTGAAATTGCGAGGCTCCTAGACCCGAGCGGTCTCGGGCGTGCGCAGCATGTCGTGGGTGACCAGCACGACTCCGCGTTTGGTCACAAAGAAGCGCTTGGCGTCGACCGTCAGGTCTTGTCCGATCTGCGTGCCGTCGGGAATGACGCAGTTCTCATCCAGAATGCAGTGCGTGATCTTGCAGCGGCGGCCGATGGTCACGCCGGGCAGCAGCACCGAGCGCTCGATGCTGGTGCCGTCTTCGATGCGCACGTCATTCGACAGCAGCGACTCCTTCACGTAGGCGCCGGAGATGATGCAGCCGCCGGCGACCATCGAATTGACCGCCATCCCGCGCCGGCCATCTTCGTCGAGCACGAATTTGGCGGGGGGTTGCTGCGCTTGATAGGTCCAGATCGGCCATTGGTGATCGTAGATGTTGAGCTCGGGGTTGAGCGCGACCAGTTCCATGTTCGCCTCGTACAAGGCGTCGACGTTGCCCACGTCCCGCCAATAGTTCTGCGCACGAGTCTCGACGTCATGAAACGGGTAGGCGAACACTCGCAGCGGCCCGATCGCCGGAGGAATGATGTTCCTGCCGAAATCGTGACCGCTTGATTCACTGGCTGCATCGTCGGTCAACATCTTCTCCAACCGGTCCATGCCGATCACGTAAATCCCCATGGACGCGCGCGCCAGATCTGCCTGTCCGATGATGGGATCCGGATTTTGCGGCTTCTCCGCAAATTTGGTGACGCGATTGGTGTCGTCGGTGGTCAGGATGCCGAACTCGTGGGCGCGTTCCAACGGCACGTCCACCACGCCGACGGTGATGTCGGCCTCACATTGCTCGTGATAGGCGATCATCGGCCCGTAATCCATCTTGTAGATGTGATCGCCCGCCAGGATGAGCACGTGCGTCGGGTGATGCGAGCGAATGAAGTCGAGGTTCTGGAATACCGAATCGGCGGTGCCCCGATACCAGTGCGGGCCGATTTGCTGTTGAGCGGGTATCAATTCGACGAATTCGCCAAGTTCGCCGCGCAGGTAGCTCCACCCTCGTTGAATGTGTTGAATCAACGACTGTGCCTTGTACTGGGTCAGCACCGCGATTTGCCGAATGCCGGAATTCACGCAATTGGACAACACGAAGTCGATGATTCTGAATTTGCCGCCGAAGGGCGTTGCCGGTTTGCAGCGGTGCTGAGTGAGCGCCTTGAGCCGTTCGCCGCGGCCGCCTGCCATGACCACCGCCAGAGTTCCGCTCGTCAATCGGCTGACATAGCGTCCGGTGTTGTTACGAGCAGCGTGTCGCATACATTCCCAGCCTGCCACACTCGGCAACCGCCTGCACGTTTTCTCGCGGCGGCGTAAAGGGCTTTGCTAGACTGGCGCCATGGCGGCATTGAAGCTGTGTGTCTTGAGTTCGGAGATCGTGCCGTACGCCAAGACCGGCGGATTGGCGGATGTCGCCGGTGCCCTGGTGCAGAATCTTCGGCTGCTGGGGCACGAGGTATGCGCATTCATGCCGTTGTACGCCGCGGTTCGGGCGGCGCATCCTGAGCTGCGCACCGTCGCTGCGGTCCAACAAATCGCGCTGCAGCTCGGCGCAACGGAGTTCCGCTTCTCGCTGCAAGTCGCAGGCTCTGCCGGCACGGGCAGCGCATTTTATTTTGTCGACTGCCCGGCGCTGTACGATGGCCGCGGCTTTTATACCGGCGATCCGGACGAGCATCGGCGCTTCATCCTGTTCACCCGCGCAGTTCTCGAGGGCTGCCGCCGCCTCGGAATCAAGCCGGATATATTTCATTGCAATGACTGGCATTCGGCCCTTCTGCCGCTCTACCTCAAGACGCTGCATTCGACCGATCGGCCGCGCGCGCACACGGTGTTGACGGTCCATAACATCGGTTATCAGGGGATCATGCCGGGCACCGCCGTCGCGGAGCTGGGGTTGGATGCGCCCGAGACGCTTCTCGACGCCGACGATCTCCGGCAAGGCATCATCAACCCGCTGCGAGCCGGCCTGCGATACGCCGACCGGGTGACCACCGTGAGCCCGACCTATGCGCGCGAAATTACCGAGGGACCGCTCGGGATGGGCATGCAGTCGACCCTGGCCGCCCGCCAGGATCGGGTGGTCGGCATTTTGAACGGTGTCGATTACCGCAATTGGGATCCGCAGCACGATCCGTATCTGACGGCGCATTTCGGACCTGAGGATTTGGGCGGCAAGCGGACCAACAAGGATTCGCTGATTGCCGCCATGCGCCTCGACCCGGTCGCGTCACGGCCGCTGATCGGCATGGTGACGCGGCTCGCGGAGCAGAAGGGCATCGATCTCTTGTTCGACGCCTTGCCGGCGATGCTGCAGGGGCGTGATTTCAGCCTCGCCGTGCTCGGCAGCGGCGATCATCACTATGCGGCATTTTTCGAGGATCTGGCGCGGCGCTTTCCGGGCCGCGCGGCGTTTCGCTCCGGTTACGATGAATCGTTGGCGCACTTGATCGAGGCGGGCAGCGATATTTTCCTCATGCCCTCGCGCTATGAGCCATGCGGTTTGAATCAGATGTACAGCCTGCGCTACGGCACCATTCCGATCGTTCGCAACACCGGCGGTTTGGCGGATTCCGTGCAACACTTCAATCCCGCCAGCGGCATCGGCACCGGGTGCGTGTTCAATGACTACGATTCTCCGGCCGTCCGATGGGCCGTCGGGACGACGCTCGATTGGTACGCGGTGCCGAAGAGTTGGCAACGACTGATGCGGAACGCGATGGCGCAGGACTTCTCATGGGGCCGGCAGATCGTCAAGTACGAAGCGCTATACCGGGAGCTGCTTGCCGCCGCCCCCGCGCGGTAAATCGTCAGCGCTCAGGTTGCAGAAGCGCGTAGCGGCGGCCGTGGGGCAGCGTATAGCGTTGCACCACCCGAAAACCCGCCGTCGTCTGCCATGGTTCGGGCTCTGCTCGCCCGCGCAATTGCACGAGGACGAGGCTTTGCGGCACCGCCAATACTTGGGTCTTGAGGCGCTCAATGGCACCCTGGTCGGCGGGGCCCGGTATCAGCGCGGCGTCCGTCCGGGAATACATGTCGATCATGGCCCGCGTGGTCTCGTCCGGAGCGAACAGGATCAGGGGCCTGCCCACGGAGTCGTGCTGAACGGCGCGGGCGATCGACTCCAGATCCTGCCACGCGTCAACTCGGGCGTACAGCTGCGATGCAGGTCCCACCAGCAGCGTGCAATAGGCCAGCAATAGCGCCCAGTGGGCGCGCTGAGCTTGGTCGCCGGTGGCCGTCCATGCCCGTACAGCAAACCATGTTGCAAGCGTCAATCCGGCGGCGGAAATCACGACGAAAGCCGCATGCGATCGAATTGAGGTCCAGGCATCGGCGCCCGCGACGACGAGAGCTGCGGCGAAAAGCACCACCCCCAGCAACAGCAGAACGGAAGTTGCGCGCAGCGCCCGCAAGTCCCAGCGGTCCGGGCTCTTCATGCTCTCCTGCGCCCACCAAGCCAGCAGCAGGGCAACCCCAGGGAGCGCCGGAGCGAGGTAGACATTGCGCGCGGTCGCCGCCAGAGACAGCAACACGAGAGGCGGCAACGATGCGGCCGCTGCAAATCGCACCGGTCGATAATCGTCGAACGAGACGCTGCGCCGCTGCCAGGCGCGCCGCAGGGCCGCGGCGACCAGCAACGTCCAAGGAGCGAGGTACAGGGGCAGCTCGATGAGGTACTTGCCCGGAGAGTTGCGATGGCCGGTCGCGTACTGCAATTCACTGGGCGCATCGACGCGCGTGAAGCGGCCGACCAAGTTGTTCCAGAAGAATACCTTCAATTGAGCGGGACCGTCCGGGCCTGCAGAGACGAACCAGATCCAAGCGCCGATCATCGCGGCCTGCAAACCCAATCCTGCGTACAGTTCCCAGCGCAGAAGTTCACGCCAGCGTCTCTCCCAGATGGCGAGTGCGACCAATGTCATCGCCGGAACCATCCAGGCGACCGCGCTCTTGCAGAGAAAACCCAATCCCAGCGCGGCATGCATCAAGAGGTAGCCGCGCAGGCGCTCGCGGCGCTGCGCCGCGTAGAAGCCTCGATAAGCGCCCAACAGCGCGATCGACACCGCGGCCAGAAGCGGCGCATCGGTCGCCAGCCAGATGGTTGTCTGATACGCGAGCAGCAAAGTGCTCACGGCGGCGGCGCCCACCATCCCCGCGACGGGGCCGGCGCTGCGCCGCGCCAGCAAGCCGACGCCGAGCGCAGTGATCACGGCATACAAGAGATTGGGCAGGCGCGCGGACCAGGCGGCGGCG
Organism: uncultured Gammaproteobacteria bacterium; assembly: GCA_963811115.1. GTDB lineage: Bacteria > Pseudomonadota > Gammaproteobacteria > Steroidobacterales > Steroidobacteraceae > Bog-1198. The sequence goes on along the minus strand of CAWEQB010000006.1, from coordinate 548,613 downwards.
CCGAACAGCCCGATCGGAACGGCGGCGAGCCAGTATGTCAGCGGCGGCTTCTCGCAGAAGGCCTCGCCCGCCAACAACGGCACCGCCTTCTGCGCCTGCCAGCTCATGCGCCAGGCAATGTCGGCCTCTCGCGGTTCGTCGGGTGTCCAGTAGCCGCGCCCGAAAATGCCGACGCACCACACGAGCAGCAACACCGCGGATAGCACGCCAAGCGGCGAACGGAACCTCTTCGACAACGCGGTATACTTCATGGTCTACAAAGGAGAGCGCATGGCATTCGCTGACTATACTTCACAAGGCGCCGTCGCCGTGATCACTCTGAAGAACCCACCGGTCAATGCGCTTGGGTTGGCGCTGCGCGCGGCCATTGCCGACGGCGTCGAGCGGGCCGGCGACGATGAATCGATTCGGGCAATCGTCCTCGCGGGATCCGGCACAACGTTTTGCGGCGGCGCCGATGTGAGCGAGTTCGGACTACCGGCCATGTCCGCGAGTCCGACCCTGGCGGATCTGCTGGCGCAGATCGAGAGTTCGAAGAAGCCCGTGATCGCGGCGATCAACGGCCTGGCGCTGGGCGGAGGCTTGGAGCTCGCCATGGCGTGCCACTACCGGGTTGCCGCCGCGGCGGCGCCGCTCGGGCAGCCGGAGGTCAAGCTGGGAATTCTGCCGGGCGCCGGCGGCACGCAGCGGCTGCCGAGGCTGGCGGGGGTCGAGCGGGCGCTCAACATGATCGTGAGCGGCAATCCCGTGAACGCGCGCGATTTGGCGAAGACCGAACTGCTTGATTCGATCGCCGAGGGCGAAGTGCTGCCCGCGGCCTTGGGTTTGGCCGAGCGTCTCATTGCCGACAAATCGCCGCTGAAAAAAGCACGCGACATCAGGATCAACCTGCCCAACGCGGAGGCGTTCCTGGATTTCGCGCGCGCCGCGGTCGCGCCGCTCGCCGCGAACTATCCGGCGCCGCTCAAATGCATCGACGCCGTCGAGGCGGCCGTGCTCAAGCCCTTCGACGAAGGACTGAAAATCGAAGAATCGCTGTTCGTCGAGTTGCTGAACACGCCGGAGTCCAAGGCCTTGCGACACGCGTTTTTCGCGATGCGTGCCGCAGCCAAGATTCCCGACGTGCCGAGCGGCACACCCCTGCGTGCGATCAAATCGGTGGCTGTGATCGGAGCAGGCACCATGGGCGGCGGCATTGCGATGAATTTTGCCAACGCGGGCATGCCGGTCACGGTGCTCGAGACCTCCCAGGCGGCGCTCGACAAGGGTCTCGGCACGGTGTGGAAAAATTATGAAGGCACCCTGAAGAAGGGACGGCTGAGCCAGGAAGAATTCGACAAACGCGTCAAACGCATCACCGGCACCCTGTCGTACGACGACGTCAAGAATGCCGACCTCATCATCGAGGCGGTTTTCGAGGACCTGCAGGTGAAAAAACAGGTGTTCGAGAAGCTGGACCAGACCGCCAAGCAGGGAGCCATTCTCGCCTCGAACACCTCGACCTTGGATGTGAACAAGATCGCCGACTTCACCAAGCGCCCGCAGGATGTCATCGGTCTGCACTTCTTCAGTCCGGCGAATGTCAGCAAGCTGCTCGAAATCGTGCGCGGCGCCAAGAGTTCCAAGGATGTGGTGGCCACCAGCATGGCGGTGTCCAAGCAGATCAAAAAGGTCGGCGTCATTTCCGGCGTGTGCGACGGATTCATCGGCAACCGCATGATGAATGCGTATTTCCGCCAAATGGAGTTGTTGCTGGATGTGGGCGCCTTGCCGCAGCAAATCGACAAGGCCATGGAGAAATTCGGCTTTGCGATGGGACCGTTTCGCGTCAGCGATCTCGCGGGCAACGATGTCCTTTGGTACATACGCAAGCGGCTCTATGTGGAGTATCCGGACCGGGTCTTTTCCAAATCGCCGGATCGAATCTGCGAATTGGGACGATTCGGCCAAAAGACCGGCGCCGGTTGGTATGACTACAAGGCGGGAGAGCGCACGGCGATTCCATCCGATCTCGTCAACACGATCGTGCTCGAAGAATCGGCCAAGTTGGGACTGGCGAGACGCAAGATCGGCGACGAGGAGATCGTGCAGCGCGCGCTGTATTCATTGATCAACGAAGGCGCGCGAATCCTCGAGGAGGGCATTGCGCAGCGCGCCTCGGACATCGATGTCGTGTACTTGACGGGGTATGGCTTTCCTGATTTTCGGGGCGGACCGCTGTTCTACGCCGATACGGTCGGTCTATCCAATATCCTGCGCGGCATGCGCGAATTCGCCAAGGGCTATCAGCCGGACGCCTGGGAGCCGGCGCCCTTGCTCAAACAACTTGCCGCCGAAGGCAGAACCTTTGCCGGATGGGGTGCTTAAATGACCGATGCCGTCATCGTTGCGACCGCCCGGACCGGGCTGGCAAAATCCTGGCGCGGGGCGTTCAACATGACGCATCCCGTGACCTTCACAGCGCACGTATTGCGTCATGCCATGCAGCGCGCGAAGCTCGATCCCAAGGAGGTCGAAGACGTCATCGTCGGGGGCACTTTCATGGAAGGCGCCGCGGGCATGAATGTGGCGCGGCAAGTGGCGCTGCGCGCCGGGTGTCCGGTCACCACCGCCGGCGTCACCGTCAATCGCTTCTGCTCGACGGGCCTGCAGACCATTGCGCTGGCCGCGCAGCGCGTCATCTCGGGGGAGGGCGAGATCTACGCGGCGGGCGGGTTGGAATCGATCTCCTGCATACAGAACCAGGCCAACCTGCGCATGCTCAAGGAGAGCTGGCTGGTGCCAGCACAAGCCGGAAATTTACTGGAACATGCTGCAGACCGCGGAGAATGTGGCCAAGCGCTACAACATCTCGCGTCAATCTGCAGGACGAATACGGAGTCCAGAGCCAGCTGCGTGCGGCCGCCGCCGCACAGGCCGGCCGATTCAACGATGAGATCGTGCCCATGACCACCGTCATGGCGGTGGCCGACAAGGCCTCGGGCACCGTCGGCACCCGGGAAGTCAACATCGCCGCCGACGAGGGCATCCGGCCCGATACCACCTACGAAGGCGTGTCTAAGATCCGCTCGGCATTGCCCGGCGGAGTTATTGCGGCGGGCAATTCCAGCCAGTTCTCCGACGGTGCCTCGATATGCATCGTCATGGACGCCAAGCGGGCGGAACAGAAGGGCCTCATTCCGCTCGGCATCTTTCGCGGCTTCCAGGTCGCAGGCTGCGAGCCCGATGAAATGGGGATCGGTCCGGTATTCGCGGTGCCCAAGCTCCTGGCCAAGGCGGGCCTGGGGGTCGAGGATATCGGCCTTTGGGAATTGAACGAGGCCTTTGCGGTGCAGGTCATCTACTGCCGCGACCGGCTCGGGATTCCCGCCGAGCGTCTCAATGTCGATGGCGGAGCGATCGCCGTCGGGCATCCCTACGGCGTCTCGGGCTCACGTCTCGTCGGTCACGCGCTCATCGAGGGCAAGCGGCGCGGAGTCAAATATGTGGTGACGACGATGTGTATCGGCGGCGGCATGGGAGCCGCCGGTCTGTTCGAGGTGGTTTAGTTTTTCGCAGTGCGCATTCCCCTCCTTCTAGCGGCGTCGGGCTGCCTCGCGGCGGCGGTCCTGGTTCGGGAATCGGCGCTCGAGGGTCGGCTGCTGCGCGCGGATCCGAATGGGATTCCGGACAACTCGGTGATGATGCAATTCGCTCGCGAACGCGGTCAGGCGCTATTCGAGATTCATTGCTCCGCCTGTCACGGCGCTCACGGAGAGGCAGATCCCAAGCGCGGCGTGCCGAGTCTCGTCGACCGTCATTGGTTGTATGGGACGGGGCTGGTGAGCGATATCGAGCAAGTCATCACGTACGGGATTCGTTCCTACCACCCAAGAGCCTGGAATCTGGCCGTCATGCCTGCCTACGCAACCGCGCGGCCCGCACGGGATGCCAACATCAAGTCGCTATCTCCCGCGAACATCCGAGATCTTGTTGACTTCCTACAACAAGAACAAGGACAGGGCGCGGACACGGCTGCCGCAGCCCGCGGCGCCCGGCTCTTCACCGGATCGGCCGGTTGCTATGACTGTCACGCGAGCGATGCGAAGGGCGATCCGGCGATCGGCGCGCCTGACCTCACCGACCCAGATTCCCTCTACGGCAACAGCCGAGAATCCCTGGCGATGTCCATCTCCTATGGCCGGCACGGGATGTGTCCGGCGTGGGTGGGGCGCATTCCGGCGGCGGGTATTCGAGAGACGTCGGTCTTTGTGTATTCGCTGTCACACCCGGGAACGGTAGGCTCCTGATGTCGAGCAATCGCCGATCCTTCGTTCTAATGGGCGGCGGCGCCCTCGCCGGATTGTTGATGGCGGGCTACTCGCTCTTCACTGCTCGCGGCACCTCCACGTTGATCGTCCCGCCCGAGGATGTGGCGCTGGTCAATCAGCAACCCATCGCCCGCAGCGACTACTTGCTGCAGTTGCAGACCTTGTACGGGGTGGACTTACAGCACGCAACGGCTGCGCAGCGGCACAAGGTGTTGGACGACATGATTCGCGAGGAACTGTTCGTACAGCGAGGCAAGGAATTGGACGTCGCCGCCACGGATCCCGAGGTGCGCGCTGCCATGGTCAATGCAGTTGAGCTGGAAATTGCGGCTGATGCCGTCACCTCCCAGCCGAGCGATGCGCAGCTGCGCGCCTATTACGCTTCGCATCAGTTGCGCTACGCGAGCGAAGGGGTGATGACGCTGCGTGACTATGTATTTCCGCAGGGCGATTCCAAGGCGGCGGCAGAGGCGGCCGAGGTATTTCGAACAACAGTGCCGACGCCGGCGCTGCTGGATCGCTGGCATGCGTCGGACTCGCGAAAGGTGACCGACGAGGAATTCTATTTTGCCGCCAGGATCCACCTGGGCGATGCACTATTCGATGTGGCTCGCGAATTGCCCGACGGCGGAGTCTCGGCGCCCATGCCACTGTCGGACGGCATTCATGTGCTCTACATGTTCAAGAACAAACGACCCATGCCCTTCGACTTCGCCGCCGCCCGCGATCAGGTACTGACCGACTTCCGCAACGACGCCATCGGCCATCTGCGCACCGGCGACGAGGCTTTCTTGCGAAAGCGTGCGAACGTGCTGATCGCAGACGACATCCGCTGATGCCGCGGCTACCGGTTTTCGTGCTGGCCGCGACCATGCTGGGCACCTCCGTTGCGGGCGCCCATACCCGCAGCCAATCGCACTCGGTCTGGGAGATCAAAGGCGCCGACGTCGATCTGGTCATGACCATTCCGGTCTTGGAGGCCGACCGGTTATCCGGCGATCAAAGCGCGCCGTCCGACGATCGTCTCAAGGCGTATTTGAGCGAGCGCGTTTATCCCCTGACCGGCGGCAACCGCTGCCCGGTCGTGCCGCCGATTCAGACACTGTCGGCCGCCCCGGGCTTTCGAAAATTTGATTTCACGTTCAAGTGCACGGCAGCGAGCAATCTGCAAGTGCATTCGGCTGCCTTCTTCGATCTGGTTCCAAGCCACACCAATTTCGCCCAGGTGCAAAATGCCCTGAGCGGAGAATTCACCGAGCAGTTGATCACCGCCGAACATCAAACCGTCGATGTGACGGGAGGCGAGGGAAGCCGGCTCAAAAGAGCGCGTTTTGTCGAGTTCATCCGCATGGGAACGATGCATATATTCACGGGCGTCGATCACATGTCCTTTCTCCTGGGACTGGTGCTGATTTCCCGGCGATTGCGCGATCTCGTGTTCGTGGTCACCGGCTTCACCATCGGCCACAGTCTCACGCTGGCCCTGGCAGTCACCGGCGTATTGCGGCCGCACGCGGAATACATCGATGCCCTGGTGGCGCTCACCATCGCATTGATCGGCGCGGAGAACATCGTCGTGCAAACCCACAAAGCCCGACGCCGGCGGCGCTGACCGTCGGGGGCTCCCTGGCATTCATGGCATTGCTCGAAGCATTGGGATTCGGTGGATTGCCGAGCCTGCTGTTGCTGGGCGCAGGCCTTTTCACGGCGAACTATCTCATGATATCCGGCCGACTCCGCGATGCGGGGCGCCTGCGGATTCTGATCACTCTGGTCTTCGGCTTGATCCACGGATTCGGTTTTGCCGCCGACCTGCTCGAGCTGCAGCTTCCGCCGGAGCGCTTGGCCGAGCTCCTGGTGGGCTTCAACGTCGGCGTGGAGATCGGCCAGTTGATCCTGGTTGCCGGCGCCACCCTGCTGGTGGCAATAGTGGCGAAGACCAGGATTGCGCTGCCCCGGCGATTGGTCGTCGATGTGGCTTCCTCGTTCCTGGTGGGGCTGGGTGTATTTTGGTTCGTGAGCCGGAGCTATTCATGAAGAGTAATATGTTGCCGGTCAATTCCGTCGAGCGAGAAACCGATGATTCTTTATGGCCATGCGTTGAGTTCAGCGTCGTATCGGGTGCGGATTGCATTGGCCCTCAAAGGACTGCAGGTGACCTCCAAACTGTTGGATTTGCGCGCCGGCGAGCAGCACCTCGAAGAGTATCTGCGAATCAACAGCCAGGGTTTCGTGCCGGCACTTAAGTTGGACGACGGCGCGGTGCTCACGCAATCGGTGGCCATCATCGAGTATCTGGATGAAATGCACCCGGATCCGCCGCTGTTGCCGCAGGCGCCGCTGGCGCGCGCTCGAGTGCGGGCGCTGACTCAGGCCATCACCTGCGACGTGCATCCGCTCAACAACCTGCGGGTGCTTCGATATCTCGAGCATGAGTTGCATCAGGACAAGGCGGCGCGCGATGCCTGGTACAAGCACTGGGTGCAAGTGGGTTTCGATGCTCTCGAACGATGGCTGGAGCGCGACGCAGCGACCGGGCGATTCTGCCACGGCGATGCGCCGACGCTGGCGGATGTGTGCCTGGTGCCCCAGGTGGCCAACGCGCGCCGCTTCGCGGTCGATATGACGGCCTACCCGTGCATCGTGCGGATCGACGCCGCCTGCCGGGACACGGCGGAATTTCAAGCGGCGGCACCGGAACGGCAGATTTGAGCGCCTCGAGACTCGATCTCGACGCATGACCATCCCGCTGGAGAGCATTCCGAGCTTTACCGCGGTGGAGGCCCTTGCCGTCGCTGCACGGGAATTTGGGGTGGGGGGCACGATTGCAACGCTGCCGAGCGAGCGCGATCAGAATTTTCTGATCAGCGTCGAGGGCGGCGGCAAGTTCGTCCTGAAGATTGCCAATCTGCACGACGCACCGGAGCTGTTGGATTTTCAAAATTTGGCGATGCGGCATGTGGAGCTGGCGGCGCCGGAGTGCCGCGTGCAGCGGGTATTGCGCTCGCTCGACGGGGCGGACATCGCGCGAATTCACAATACTCGCACGGGCACCGAACATTGTGTGCGGTTGCTGACCTGGATCGACGGCGAGGTTCTGGCAAAAAGTGCAGCACGAGGACCGGTGCTGTTCGCGTCAATCGGCGCCAGTTTGGCGAGAATCGACGCCGCGTTGCGCGTCTTTTCGCATCCGGCCATGCATCGAATCCTGCAATGGGACCTGCGCCGGGCGGGAATGGCGCGGGAATATGTCCGGTTGCTGCCGGAAGCTCGGCGCGGCTATATAGAAGCCCTGTTTTCGCAGTGGGAAGGGATTGATTGGACGTCCTTGAGGCACAGCGTGATCCACGGCGACGCGAACGATTACAACGTGATCGTGGGCGCGGGCCGCATGGTGGGTCTGTTGGATTTCGGCGATATGGTGCATTCGGCCACGATCTGCGATCTCGCCATCGCTCTGGCCTACACCATGCTCGGCGAGGATGAGCCTTTAAAGGTCGCCTCCCAAGTGATTTGCGCCTATCAGGACCGATATCCGTTAAACGAAGCGGAACAGCAGGCGCTGTTTCCGCTGGTGTTGTCGCGCTTGGCCATGAGCGTGTGCTACTCGGCCCACAACCGGGCGCGCAATCCGGGCGATCCCTATCAGGTGGTGAGCGAGGCCGCGGCTTGGGATCTGCTGGGCAAACTCGAGGCTTGCCCGCGGCGGGACATGGATTGCTTGTGGAGACAGACCGGGAGACAGGCTCCTAGTAGTGAGGCGGCCGCTCCTGTTCCGGCGGCCGGGCGACGTCGTCGGATGGCGCGCCGCTCAGCCGCTCGGAAAGGGCCTTGAGCTTCGCGTCGAGCGCCTGAATTTCCCGGTGCTGCCGGAACACCACATCGCTCAATTCGGCGGCGGCCCTCTCCAGGAAGGCGATTTTGGTTTGGATCTGTTCCAAGGTTTCGTCGTTCAGCCGGTTAGCCTCCGGATTTCGGGCAGGTAAATTCGTCGTCGCCCTGCTTGGCCGCCTTCGGTGCATCCTTCTTCCAGTCCGGTGGTATGTCGAAGCGCTCGGCAGGGACCGGATCGGCGTTGATGGTCACGGTCTCGGTGGTGAACGAGGCCATTTGCACGTAATGCGCAAATGGATCCGGCGTGCCCCCCGCAGCCGTCGTCGCCGCGGCGCCGCCCGCCGCGTGCGAGTCGTCGGTTTTCTTCTTGTGGAACAGCGAGCCCATCATGTTGCCCACCTGGGAGCCGATCGCCTTGCCTGCCTGTGCGACGTCGGTGATGGGATTGCCGCTGCTGCCTGCGGCCGCGCTGCCTCCGGCGGTGGACCCGTCGGCCTGCATCTTCGCGGTGGCACTGCATTGCTGGCCGCCCATCATGACGCGCAACGATGTCTTCAGGGCCTGGCCCTTCAGATCGCTTGATTTGTCGGTCAACTGCTTGATTTGCGATTGATACGGCGCCAGAAATTTGGAGACTTCGCTGCTCATGGCCCCCTGCTCATCGAGCAGGCCGAGCTTCTTTGCGTAGGCTTGCTGGAACGCACGGCGGTCGCCGGCGCCGGGAATATTGTCCTGGGTCAGCCAGACGTCGACGGCGACCACGGTGTCGCAAACATCGCCGGTGTCCTTGTTGGTGCAGGTCTCGGTCAGAGTGGCGAGCGTGCGTTGCGTGTCGTGGCCGGCGATCGACAATCTATCTTCGGTCTTGTGGACATCGATCTTCGGCGGCGACATCTCGCACTTGGATTTGTCGATGGGCTGCTGTCTCTGCGCCACCGGACATGAACGCATCTTCTCCAGCCGCTCCTGCATTTTGGAGCGCATTTGCGCCAGCTCCTCGGGAGTCGCAAAGGTCTCTTCGGCATAGGTCTTCTTGTCGGGGCGCAGGCGCCAGGTCACGCCGCGATCCAGCCGCACGATCTCGCCGCCGCGAACATTGCCGCAGAACAGCGACAGCATGCCCTCGCAATGCGACTCGCTGTCCTCACGCTTCTTGTCGGCTGTGATGTTGGTCGTCGATGCGCCGTGGGAGTGAATCATGGAGGCCACATCCAGCGTGGTCTTTTGCTCGATGGTGGCGTCCGCATGGACGACTGTGAACGCCATCGCGGCGGCTGCAGCCAAACCAGCGCATCGAAACTCCTTGGACAGATGAATTCTCACAGTTGTTCTCCCCAATGCCGATCGCGATACAGTAACTCTTGTGGCTATGAGAAGGAATAGCGCAGGAACAGATGACTGCCGCCGCGGCGCACGTCAATCAGCGCACCCCACCGCGGGTTGCGCGGCGCGAAAATTCTGTTCATGACCAGACTGAGCCGCCCGTCGTCGGTGTCGCGCCCGGCTATCTGGGGGGCGAGCGTCAGGAATTGCTCGTCCACCAGGTGCTCTTCGTAAAACGAGGCCAGCAGCCGCGGGCCGCCCTCGATCAGGATTCGTTTGCCCGAACTCAACCGCATCACTTCATCGAGGATGGCGCTCGGCGCGATTTCGGCGCCGCTGCGCCCGGTGCTGCGGATTTCGAGGCAATTGGGAAGCCTGCGTCTGCGCATTCGCCGGGCACCCACGGGCGTCGTCACGACGAGCGATGGCACGCGGCCGGATGCGAATACCGGGCTGCGCAGATCGATGTTGCCGCTTGCACTGACGACCACGTTCAAGGCCGGTTCGTGTTTGCCGATCGCGGTCCGCAGCCGCCGATAGTCGCCGGAGAGATCGGGGCAGATGGCTTCGGGAGTCCAGATGGTCCGAGGATCCGCCTGCAGCGTGCCTGACCCCACGATGACCACGTCGGCGACCGCACGAAGCAGCCCCATGACCATCCGATCTTGCGCGCTGAATCCGCTGATGTCGCCGCCGGCAGAGTGCCCCTTCACCTGCAGCGATACGACGCCGTCCAAGGTGCTCACGAAATTGCTGAGGACCTGCGGCGTCGGGCGCGCCGGCGCCGTCCGCAATTCTCCATACAGACGCCGCAAATTCGGAGGCAGCGGCAGTACCCGGCCCCGGGTCGACGCCAACAGAGTCTGAAGCGGCCTGAGGCTCGTCATGTTTAATTTCCTGCAAAATCGAATTTGCGTGGTTGAATAGGGCCCCTATGATCATATCGCGCCTCCGGCCGCGCCTCCCAGGATGCGCGCTCGCTGCCATGCTCTGCGCCGCGCCGTTCGCACACGGGACGGAACCCGCTGCACAGACCATTGCACCTCCCCCGGCACCCGGACCGGCCACCGGCCTTGCCGATTCGGCGGGGCTGCGAGCGACGGTATTCGGTACGCCACCGCAGGATATGGCGCCGATGCCGAGCAAGGTACCGCTTGCCGAAATCAACATCGCGCTGCCTTGGGCGAGGCCGGTGCCCGATGTGTTTTGGTTCGACCGCAAACTGACTGTGTGGTTTTCGGCGCAAGACCGTCCCGCGCCCTTGGCAATAGTCATTTCGGGTATGGGCAGCGACGGCAATACGGCGAAATTGTCCGCCCTGCGGGGCGCTCTTTACGGCGCCGGCTATCACGTGCTCACCATGCCGTCACCGACTTTTCCGGGCTTCATCGTGTCGGCATCGAGCACGGGGGTCGCCGGCGACCTGATGCAGGACGGCCGCGACCTGTATGCCGCCATGCAGCAGGTCGTCGAACATCTGCCGCGGAAAGTCCGCATCACCGATATCGACGTGCTCGGCTACAGTCTCGGCGGCGCCAATGCGGGCATCGTGAAATCGATCGACGCGACCGAGGGTAGACTCAAGATCCGCCGCGCCGTCATGATCAATCCTCCCGTCAGCCTGTTTGCATCGGTGGGCCGGCTGGACAAACTATTCGCCGCCAATATTGGAACCGGGGACGATGCGATCGAACGCCTGTACCGCAAGCTGTACGCCGAACTGGCCAATCTGTATCGCGCATCCGACAGGGTCCAGGTCGACGAAACCTTCCTGCTCGGCGCCGCCGCCACCGTCCTGAAGACCGATCAGGAATTCTCCGCGGCCATCGCGTTGAGTTTCCGCATCAATCTGGTGAACATGTTTTTCGCCGGCGATATGTACGCCGGTACCGGCGTCATCGTCGACCCCAGGCATCCGCCGAAGGTCGGCGATTCGCTGGAGGAGACCCAGCGGATACTGCGCAACAAGCCGTTCTCTGAATATTTCACCAGGGTGTTTGCGCCGTACTACCTGCAGCACCGGCCCAAGTCCACTGCCGCATCCTTGATCGCCGACAATCGCCTGAACATCATCGGCGATGAGTTGCGCAACAATTCCGACTACTATGCACAGGCCAACAGCGACGATCTCATGCTCGATAAACGCGAACTGGCCTGGCTGCGCGACACGCTCGGCACCAGAATCGCGGTCTACGATCACGGCGGTCACCTCGGCAACATCGGCGAGCGACGGCAAGTGTCCGATATGCTCGACATGCTGGCCGGACGCTGGCCGGGCGCAACGAAATGAGAGCGGCCATCGCCCTCGTTGTGCTTGCCGCCGCGCTCGGCGGCTGCGCTTCGCAAAGCATCAGCATTCGCACCCTGCCGCCGGAAAACCCGGCGGCGGAGAATGCGGCGGCCTTCGCCGCCGCAACTGCCGGCGAGACCGAAAGGGAAGCAGCGGCAGACCAGGGCGCGCAGGAGACCAAGCCGGCGTTGCCGCCGCTGACCCCGGCGGACGCGCCGTCCATGGCGACCTATGATCCAATGGAACGAATGAACCGCTTCACATACCGGTTCAATGCACGATTCGACGAAGCCATCTATCTGCCGGTGGCAAACGTCTATCGTCGCATTCCGAAGCCGATTCGCAAGGGGACCCACAACTTCTTCGCCAATCTGTCGGAGCTCAACAGCGCCATCAACTACACGCTGCAATGGCGGCTGAAAATGGGCGCGCGCAGTGTCGGCCGATTCGTGATCAACAGCACCATCGGCATCGGCGGTCTATTGGATGTGGCGGCACGGCTCAAGATCGCCGCGGCTCCGACCGGTGCGAGCACGACGCTCGCCAAATGGGGCGTGCATCCCGGACCCTATCTGGTCATTCCGTTGCTCGGGCCCTCGACCCTGAGGGATGGCTTCGGTTTTCTCGCCGACTACGTTACTGCGTACGAAATCAACGTTGCGGGTCTTTATCGCGGCTGGGTGTCCTGGGGGCTCGGCATTTCCAATGCCGTCGATCTACGCTCAAATTTCAGCTTTCGTTACTACTCGACCGGTTCGCCATTCGAGTACGAGAATGTCCGCTTCCTGTACGTGCGCAAGCGCCTGCTGGAGGATGAAGGATTGCGCGCGAAATGACGGCCTCAGGTTCCCAGCGCCGAGCGCAGTGCCTCGATCTCCGAGCCGGATTCGCTCAACAGCTTCTTGAAGCTGGCGCCGTCGAGGCGAATGCGATGCGCCGGTCGGACGCCCTGCAGATTGAGTTCGATATCCTCGGGGTGCTCGCGATAGGTTGCCATGAGATTGGCGATCAACAGCACATCGGTAAGGTCGGTATCGCCATCGTGTGAATATTCGTAGTCCTCCTGCAGATGCACCGCAGCGACCACGTCATCGGTCATGTCCCAGTTCTCGAGGAGTGCCTTGGCGATGTTCGTATGCCACAACTGCTCGATCTGTTTGTAGGCTTCCGGGTCCGAGAACATCTCCGGATACTTGACTGCGTTGACCAGGATGTAAAGCTTGCCGAGGCCGTGGAGTATGCCGGCGAGGGCCGCGGCATCCGGGTTTACCTTGGTATGACGCCGGGCCACAACGCTCGCCATGGCCGCGACCAATGCGCTGCGCTGCCAAAGCGTGCGCAAGGGTTCGCGGACGCCGCGCAGCGCCTCCGACTTGGTCAGCTGCGACATGGCATACACAATGGTGCTGCTGCGGACCAGATTGAGTCCGATCCGCGCGATGGCCACCCGCAGGTCCGTGGTGTGCCGTCCTCCCACGTTCACCCCGGCCGAGTTCGCCAGCTGAATCAGGCGCGCCGCGAGCGAGGGTTCCGCACCGACGATGCGCACGATCTTGTCGGCCGTGACATCCTCGTCCTGCAGGGCTTTGCGCACGCGCTGCGCAACGTCGGGAAAGCTGGGGAGGTCGACTTTCCCCTTGGATAATTCGCCGGCCAACATGGTCACAAAGGCGAAAGCGGTGGACTCATTACTGGCGGTGCCGGGAGAAGCGTTCACGATGCATCCTTCAAGTGTGCGTGCAGGCAGCCGACGGTGCGTGACTGCCGCTTCCAAGCTATCGGCCACATTGCCGCCGTCTTTAGGGGCCGGCATTATGTAATGCCGCGCTCCGCCAGGAAGCCGCCGAGAATTCGCGCCGTATGGCTTTTATTCGGTTTGCCCACAATAGCTTCCGGCACCCCTTGAGCGACGATGCGGCCGCCGCCGGAGCCGCCGTCCGGACCGAGGTCGACGATCCAGTCCGCCTCGGCCATGACGTCCAGATTGTGCTCGATCACGACCACGGTGTTGCCCGAGTCGACCAGCCGGTGCAGGACGCGCAGCAACTTTTCGACGTCGGCCATGTGCAGGCCCACCGTCGGCTCATCGAGCACGTACAGAGTGTGCTGGCCCTCGCGGCGCGCCGTATCGATGCCGAGCGCGTCGGTGCGCACTTTCGCAAGTTCAGTGACGAGTTTGATGCGTTGGCTTTCACCGCCGGATAGCGTGGGGCTTGGCTGCCCCAGGCAGAGATATCCGAGCCCGACGTCGGCCAGCAGGCTCACTGGATGATGCACGCTGGGACGGGCCGAGAAGAATTCCAGCGCGTCGTCGACGCTCATCGCCAGCGTCTCGCCGATGTTCTTGCCCTTGAACAGGATGGCGAGCGTATCCGCGTTGAAGCGCCGGCCGCCGCAGACGTCGCACAGGACTTGAACGTCGGGCAAAAAATTCATCTCGATGCGCTGCACACCCTGGCCCTCGCAGGCCTCGCAGCGGCCTCCGGCCGTGTTGAAGGAAAAGCGGCTGGCCGTGAACCCCCGCATGCGCGCCTCGACCGTGTCCGCATACATCCGGCGAATGGACTCCCAGAATCCGATATAGGTCGCCGGACAGGAACGCGGGGTTTTGCCGATGGGAGTCTGATCGACTTCGAGCACACGGCTGATGGAATCCCAGCCGCTGATGACGGCGCACCCCTCGGGGGCACTCTCGGGGTCGCGCGCGCGGCCGTTGCGCCTCGGCCGCGACAAGAGCTGCCGTAGATTCTTGAGCAGCACGTCGCGGGCGAGCGAAGACTTGCCGGATCCTGAGACCCCGGTCACCACGGTCAATCGCCCCAGGGGAAAGCGCGCGTTTATCTTGCGCAGGTTGTGCAGCACGGCTCCACGGACCTCGATGGCGGGTGTTTCCCGGCCGATCGGGCGGCGCCGGGACCTCGAATGCTTGAGCGGCGACGCGAGGCAGCGTCCGGTTGCCGAATTGCCGAGGGCTGCGAGTTCTGCGGCCGTACCCTCGGCCACCAACCAACCGCCACGGGTGCCCGCGCCCGGACCCAAATCGATGACGTGATCGGCGCGGCGAATCGTCTCCTCGTCGTGTTCGACCACAACCAAGGTATTGCCCTTGGCGCGCAGCCGCTCCAGCGTATCCAAAAGAGCGATGTTGTCGCGCGGGTGCAGGCCGATGGTGGGCTCATCCAACACGTAGCACACGCCCTGCAAATTCGATCCGAGTTGCGCCGCCAATCGGATGCGCTGCGCCTCGCCGCCCGAGAGGCTCGGCGCTGCGCGGTTCAATTGCAAATAGCCGAGCCCCACATCGCAAAGAAAGCGGGTCCGGGCCGCGAGCTCGGCCAGCAAATCGCGGGCAATCTCGAGCTCTCGGCCGACCAGATTGAGGGTCTGTAGTGCGGCCGAGAATTCCTGCACGGGCAGATTCGTGAGCTCCGCGATCGACCGGTCACGGAACATGACGTGCAGCGCCACCGGATTGAGACGTTGACCACCGCAGTCGAGACAGGCCATGGTGGGTTCGTCAGCAGATTCGCGCCACAGCGATTCCTCGCCGCTCTGCTCGGCATCGAATTGCGGCAGGTTCAGCCCGGTGCCGAAACAGGTCTTGCACCAACCATGTTTCGAGTTGAAGGAAAACAGGCGGGGGTCGAGTTCTGGAAAACCCGTGCCGCAGCTGGGGCAGGCGCGCTTGGTGGAGAACACGCCCGCGGCATCCAGCCCGGGCCCGTGGACGTGCACCACGCTGCGTCCATGCTGCAGGGCCGAGTCCAGCGCGTGGCGCAGCTCGGCCTCGCGGGCGACGCCGACGTTGAGCGTGGCAATCGGCAGTTCGATATTGTGCTCGATGAATCGGTCGAGCCGCGGCCATTTCGCCGTGGGCAGCATGCTGCCGTCGACTCGCAGATGAGCGAAGCCCTTGCCGCGCGCCCATTTGGCGAGGGCCGTATACAAACCCTTGCGCGCCACGATGAGCGGCGCCATCAGAGTAATGTTCTTGCCGCGATACTCCTTGAGCAGGCGCGCGGCTATGGCGTCCGCAGATTGGGGTTCGATGCGAGCTTCGCAGACAGGACAGTACTGCACGCCCAGCTTCACGTAGAGCAGGCGCAGGAAGTGATAGATCTCGGTGAGCGTTGCCACGGTGCTCTTGTGTCCGCCGCGGCTGGTGCGCTGCTCGATCGCCACGGTGGGCGGGATGCCGAAGATGGCGTCAACATCCGGCCGCGATGCGGGCTGCACGAACTGCCGGGCGTAGGCGTTGAGGGACTCCAGATAGCGCCGTTGGCCCTCCGCGAACAGGATGTCGAATGCCAGGGTGCTTTTGCCGCTGCCCGAAACGCCGGTGATCACGGTGAATTGATTGAGCCCGAGATTCACATCGAGGTTCTTGAGATTGTGCTCGCGGGCGCCGCGAATCTCGATGCATCGCTGTATCGCCGCCGGGGTGCGGCTCATCGGGGCGTAGGGCAAGCCGCCCGAGTCCCGAACCGCGCCGCCGGCCGGCAGGGAATGCTCCGCCTCGAGGAGGGCGCGGCCGGTGTGCGACGCCGCGGTGCGTGCGATTTCGGACGGCGTTCCGACGCAAACGATCTCGCCGCCGGCGTCGCCGCCCTCGGGTCCCAAATCGATGATCCAATCCGCGGCGCGTATGACGTCCAAATTGTGTTCTATGACCAGCAGCGAATGACCGGCGTCGATCAGCCGGCGGAACGCGCCCAGCAACTTGGCAACGTCGTCGAAATGCAGCCCGGTGGTCGGCTCATCGAATAGAAAAAGTGTGCCGCCTGGCGAGCCGCGGCGCGCCGCCGCGGCGCTCCCGGTCTTTTGGCGCACGGCATTTTCGGCGAGATGGCCGGCAAGTTTGAGCCGCTGCGCCTCGCCGCCCGACAAGGTGGGTACGGGCTGACCGAGACGCAGGTAATCGAGGCCGACGTCGGCGAGCGGCGCCAGGCGCGCGCACACCTCCCTGTCGGCGGCGAAAAATGCCAGCGCCTCGGAGACCGTCAGATCGAGAACATCGGCTACGCTTTTGGGCGCCGCCGCGCCCCGCGCCAACTTCACTTCCAGCACTTCCGCTCGATAGCGCCGGCCGTCGCAATCGGGGCAGCGCAGGTACACATCCGAGAGGAATTGCATTTCCACGTGTTCGAAGCCGTTGCCGCCGCATGTGGGACAACGGCCATTGCCCGCGTTGAAGCTGAACGTGCCCGGCGTGTACTTGCGTTCGCGCGCCTGCGGCAGTCGGGCGAACAAATCGCGGATCGCGTCGAAGGCGCCCACGTAGCTCGCTGGATTGGAGCGCGTGGTGCGGCCGATGCGGCTCTGGTCCACCATGATGACATCGTCGACCCGCTCGGCGCCCGCTAGCGCGCGATGACGGCCGGGATTTTCCGTGGGTTTGCCCTTGTCGCGGCGCAGTGCCGGGTACAGGATGTCATGCACCAGGGTGGATTTGCCCGATCCGCTGACGCCCGTGACGCACACCAGACGTCTGAGGGGAAATTCGACGTCGATGTCCTTGAGGTTGTGCTCGGCCGCGCCTTGGAGCTGCAGGGCGCCCGCGTCGGGGAGGGCCGGGGTGGCGGTGCGCGGTGTCTCGACGCGCCTGCGGCGATACAGGTAGTCCGCGGTCAGCGATCCTTCCGCCTCGGCGAGTTCCGCGATGGGTCCGAAGAACACGATTTCGCCGCCGTGCTCGCCGGGTCCCGGGCCGATATCGAGGACGCGATCCGCGGCCTGCATCACCTTCGGGTCATGCTCGACCACGACCAGCGTATTGCCGGCATCGCGCAACCGGTGCATGACGCCGACGATGCGCCCGACATCGCGCGGGTGCAGTCCGATGGAGGGTTCGTCAAGAACGAACAAGGTATTGACCAAGGACGTGCCGAGCGCCGTGGTCAGATTGATCCGCTGCACTTCTCCGCCGGACAAGGTCCGCGACTGACGGTCGAGATTCAGATAGCCCAGACCGACATCCGTCAAATATTGCAGACGCGTGCGGATTTCCCGGAGCAGCAGGTCGGCAGCTTCATCGAACGGCGCCGGCAGTTCGAGGGCCTCAAAGAAACGCCGGCCCTCATCGATGGGCAGCAGCATCATTTCGCGGATGTTGATTGCGGGCTTGCCGACGCGCCACAGCAGGGCCTCCGGCTTGAGCCGCGCGCCGCGGCAGGCACTGCATTCCGTGTACGACCGGTAGCGCGACAGCAGCACTCGAATGTGCATCTTGTACGCCTTGGTCTCGAGCCACGCAAAGAATCGTCGCACGCCATACCAGACGTTCTTGGTCCATTCTCCTTCGCCCTCGATGACCCAGGCGCGCTCGGCGTCGGTCAGGTCGCGCCAGGGCGTGTCGACCGGGATGGCGCGCTTGCGGGCGAACTTCATGAGATCCGCCTGGCATTCCTTGTAGGATTCGCTCTGCCAGGGTTTGATGGCACCCTGGCGCAGACTCAAGCCAGAATCCGGGATGACCAGGCCATAATCCACGCCGATGCTGCGCCCGAACCCCCGGCAGGTCTCGCAGGCTCCGATCGGTGAATTGAAGCTGAAGGTGCTGGGACTGGGATCTTTGTAGCTGATGTCGCAGTCCGGACAGTGCAGTGCGGAGGAGAATCGCCAGGGGGCCGCGAATGAATCGCCCGCCTGAGGGTACACATCGAGACGGCCCTGACCGACTTTCAGCGCCGCCTCGATCGCATCGCCGGCCCTGCCCGAGTCGACGGATGACCAGCGGAAGCGGTCTTGAATTACTTGAAGAACATCGTCCCGCTTTTCGTGGATTCGGGTGTAGCCCTGTGCGGACAGCAACGACTTGATTTCGGCTTCCGTGAAATTCTTCGGTATGGGCACCGGGAAGGTCAGCAGCAATGCCGGGTCGCCGTGATGGCGGGATAGCGCACTCAACGACTCCTGAATGCTCGCGGCGGTGTCGCGCCGCACCGGTCGCCCGCATCCTCGGCAATGGAGCACGGCGACCCGGGCGAACAGCAGCTTCAAGTGGTCATTGAGCTCGGTCATGGTGCCGACGGTGGAGCGCGAGGTTCGCACCGGGTTGGTCTGATCGATGGCGATCGCAGGAGGAATGCCGTCGATGCGGTCGACCAGCGGCTTGTCCATTCGATCCAGAAACTGCCGCGCGTAGGGCGAGAACGTCTCGACGTAGCGGCGCTGGCCCTCGGCGTACAGGGTGTCGAACACCAGCGAAGACTTTCCTGAGCCGCTGACTCCCGTCACGACGATGAGTTCGTTGAGCGGCAGATCGAGGTCCAGGTTCCTTAGATTGTTCTGGCGCGCGCCGCGGATGCGGATGACATCCGAGCGGGGCGGATCGAAGGGTGGCATTCCCGTAAGTTTACAGGAATGAGCGCGGCTCTCTAACGGCCTCCGAACTGCTCCATCATGAGGCCCGTGCCGCCGCGGGTTACGTGCGCGACTATGGCGGTGCGCCGGTGAATCTTGGTGACCAGCCCCAGGTTGATGGCGAAGGCGAGCTGCACCTGTTGACCCTTGCGGAGCCCGAGATTTTCAGTCTCGACGAATACGCCGTTCGCACTCAAGTTTTTTGCCTTGCAAATCCGGCTTTTTCGTCCAGACATCACCACGTACACGGTCGTACGTGCGCGGTGGCGGGTGTGCAGGCGGCGCTCCATGCGGACATTATGCACATCGCGAAGTGGTTAGCGAAGCGTTCAAATGCAGCGGCGAAGTTATGTGAGGCGGCGCAGCCATATGTAAAATCAATAACCTGCGCGAAATAACGCGCGCGAAATGAGCTGCGCGCAACGAAAAAATTAATCGACGTCTTTGCGCCGAATGGAAAGTTGCTCGGGGGCGTCGATTCCCATCTTGATGCGCCGGCCGGTGCCGCCCAACAGGGTGATTTGAATGGGCCCATTGGCGAACAGCTCCGCCATGGTCATATTGGCGTCGACGCCGTCCGCGGGTTGAATGACGATGGATTCATCGGCTCGACGGCTTAGAACTAACATAGATCATGCCCGCGCCAATGCGCGCAGCGCCTTGGCGAAGGTCTTTCCTTGTGGACTGTAGGTGAGTGCCGGGCCGCCGCGCACGATCTCGAGCAATTGCCGGACCTGATGCTGCCGCACGTGAATGATGTGTCCGTTGACTTCATTCGCGGCGCGGCAGCCTGCCATCAGTTCCATGAGGGCGCGCCACCGCTCGGCGACGACTGCCAGGCCCGTTAGGATCGGGGTTGGACACAGGGAGCGGCGTTCCGCTTCGAGCTTCTCGATGGCTCCCAGGATCTGGGTCTTTTCGGCCGCCATCGTCTCTACCGCGCCGGGCGAATCGCCGGTGAGGGCAGCGCGTTCCGCAGCCAGGGTGACCGCCAGGGTACGCGCAGCCTCGATCTCGCGATCCAATAGATCCTCGAGCCGGTGGCGCGCATCCTGGTCCATGGGGTTAACGCAGCCCGCGCTCGTATTTCAACAGTTTGCCGGCGACCCGATTTGCATCGATCTTGTAGGTGCCGGAACCAATAGCCTGTTTTACCGCGGCTACTTTCTGTGCGTCGACCACCGGCGCCTTGGCGACGGCTTCTTCTATCTTTTGCAGTGAACGGGCCGAGTCGGTCAGGGTCAGAGTGTCGCCGGTGTGCGGCGCGGAACCGCTCGCGGTAGACGTCTCGCCGTGCGACTTGTCGGTCACAACGCCGTTGCTGCCCGAACCCTTGATGGGCGCAAGCGGCTCAGCTCCCGAATATGCACCGATTTTGTCAGTCACCATTCTCTCCTAGGACCAGCAGCGGTCCATGCCAAGTTTATCGTCAGGGTTTGGATTAACTTTAACGATCGTTCTATCGACCCCGTGGAGTTGTTATCGACTGTGACGCGCATCACTGAAGGGGCTATTGCAAGATAATTTCAACGACTTGTTCGGAACGGGCAATTCCTTCCACGACTTTACCCGAGGATAGATTTACCACTTTAACTCGTTGATTCACAAGACCATCGCTCATGGCCTTGCCCGCCATGCGTACGCTCATGCCTCCCGCATCTGCGACCAAGGTCACAGATTGGCCGCGTTGTACGGCCTTGGCGGCCACCAATTGTTGATTGGTAATGAAGGCACCGCCGGGGATTGGCCGGCTGGCGGTCAGGCCGACCGCGATGCCCGGATCATCCAGGAACCCCAGCGGCAGTTCCGAAATGTCGTGCTGCTCCACGCGCAGGTCCGCGGCCTTGAGGACGCTGCCCATCACGATCGCATGCGCGGCAACGGCCACCGTTGAGGTGCCGATGATTCTGACCTGCACATAAATATGCCAGGACTTGGGCGTAGGGCAGCGCAGTTCGATGGTCGCTCGATCCTGCATGTGGTGCGCCGACGTCAGGCTCGCCGCGACGGGTTGTCGGCACCGCTCCAGTTCCAGTCTGGGTTCGATCGGACCGATCAAGAAGCGTTGCCGATCGGTGAGCGGAGGAAATTGCCGCATCGCTTCGGATTTCGCCAGCGACTCGAGCGCCGGGATGTCCTGCAGATCGGCGCCCGGCGGCGCCGCGGCGGCCGCGGCGTGCAGCAATGCCGCTGCGAGACTGCCGAGCATCCAGTGACGGTATTTTGGCGCTGATCGCATCATTAGCTAGGGTGTGCAAACGGCGTGCCATGACCGACGCGGCGCGGCGGCAGCGGCAGGCTCCCCGCTTGCCGCTTCGGCCGCCCGCGGCAAGTTCTTGCCGCGCGCATCACAGCCGGCCACCGGCCTCGCATCGCGGATTTCGCCAATTTAGCCGCCCGCTCGGCGAATTACCCCCGCCGCAAGAAATTGGCACAGCTCTTGCTTTGTGTATCCCGCAAGGAGATCAACCGCATGTTCGACAACATTTTCGGCATTCATGAGCAAGCGCTGCTGCTGCACGGTCAGCGGATCGGCGTATTGGCGACCAATCTTGCCAACTCGGATACCCCGAACTACAAGGCCCGCGACATCGATTTCAGTGAAGTGCTGGCTCACACCGGTGATGCCTCCATGCCGCTGCGGGCGACCGACTCGGCGCACATTGCGCTCGACGACGGCGAGCTGGCGCCCGGTGAATTGAAGTACCGCAACCCGTACCAGGCCTCGCTCGACGGCAACACCGTCGAAATGCCGGTGGAGCAGGCCGCATTCTCCGAGAACAACGTCCGCTACCAGGCGAGCTTGACGTTCATCAACCAGAAAATAGCGCAGATGCAGCTCGCCATCGTCGGCCAGTAGCACTCGAGGAAGCACCATGTCCTTATTCAAAGTATTCAACGTGGCCGGAAGCGCCCTGAACGCCCAAACCATCCGGTTGAACACCACCGCCAGCAACCTGGCCAACGCCGAAAGCGTGAGCGGTGATGCCAGCAAGGTCTACCGCGCCAGGCATCCGGTGTTCCAAGCCATGATGGATTCGGCGGATGGCGCATTCGACGGCCAGGACTCCGCCGCGGGTGTGCGCGTTCTCGGCGTGGTCGAAAGCAAGACGCCGCCGCTGATGCGTTACCAGCCGGACAATCCGCTCGCCAACAAGGACGGCTACGTATTCAGCTCGAACGTCAATTCGATCGAAGAAATGACCAACATGATTTCGGCGAACCGCTCGTTCGCCACCAATATCGAAGCCATCAACACCGCCCGCGACCTGCTGCTCAAAACCATTTCGATGGGCCACTAGGAATAGACCATGATAGTCAACGGAACTCACGCCGCCGCCACCACCGGCATCGGCACTGGCACTGGCACCGGCACAGGCGCGGTGGGCGGCACCGCCTCGCCGGGCGCCAACGCTGCGGGATCGATAACCAGCGGCGCGACGTTGGGAGGAACCGATTTCCTCACGCTGATGCTGGCGCAATTGAAGAACCAGGATCCCACGAGCCCGGTCGACAGCAATACTTTCTTGAATCAGCTGGCGCAGCTCAGTGAGGTGCAGGGCATCAGTTCGCTCAATACCTCTTTCGGCTCGCTGTCGAACTCGCTCACCTCGAGTCAGGCGCTGCAGGCCTCGTCGCTGCTGGGCCACCAGGCGCTGGTGAACAGCGGGACGGCGTCACTGCCGACGAACGGCGCCGTGAGCGGCGCCGTCACCGTTCCGCAGACCACCTCTCAGGTTCTGCTCACTATCAGCGACTCGAGCGGCTCACTGGTGCGGCAAATCAACCTCGGGGCGCAATCCGCAGGCCTCACCAGCTTCACATGGGACGGCAAGGCGGGCAACGGCGCGCAGGCTCCCGCAGGGACCTACACCTTGAGCGCGCAGTACGCGGGCGCAACTAAGGGCAGCACCGCCGCGACCACTCTGGTCAACGGCACGGTGGAGAGCGTCAGCATGGGCGCGGGATCAACCGGACTTACATTGAACGTCAGCGGTCTCGGCAGCGTGCCATTCAGCAGCGTTCAACAGATTTCAAATTAATCAGGAGCATAGAAAATGGCGCAATTCAGCATTGCATTATCGGGTTTGACCGCGGCCAGTTCGGACTTGGACGTGACGGCCAACAACGTGGCGAACGCCGATACGATCGGGTTCAAGGACTCCAGAGCGGAGTTCGCGGACGTCTATTCGGCCGGCGCGGCCAATTTGAATACATCAGTCATCGGCCAGGGCGTGAGGCTCGCGGCCACCGCTCAGCAGTTTTCCCAAGGCAACATCTCCACGACCTCGTCCAATCTGGACTTGGCCATCAGCGGCGACGGCTTCTTCACCTTGCACAGCGCGAACGGCTACGCCTACACGCGCAACGGCCAGTTCGCCGAGGACAAGAGCGGCAATGTGGTGAGTTCCACCGGCCAGGCGCTGCAGGTGTATCCGCCGTTGGTCAACGGTGGATTCAATACGGGAACGTTGACGAACCTGAATTTGCAGACGGCGCAGAGCGCTCCCTTGGCGACCAGCACCGGGAACGTGATTCTGAATCTGCCGGCGAATTCGACCGCACCGACGGTGGCGCCCTTCGATCCCACCAACTCGCAGACCTACAATCAGTCCACGTCGACCTCGGTGTACGACTCGCTGGGTAATCAGTATTCGGCGACCTTTTATTTCACGCAGACGGCGGTTCCCAATCAGTGGGACGTCAACATGACGGTCAACGGCACGCAGGTCGGCGCTGCGCAGCCACTTACCTTCTCCAGCACCGGCGCGGTGACCGCTCCGGTGGGCGGCGGTTTGGCGTTCAACGGCTTCGTCCCGCCGGGCGGCGCGCTGCCGGTGAATATGAATTTCAACTTCGGCTCGAGCACGCAGTACGGTTCGCAGTTCGGCGTGACCTCGATCACGCAGAACGGGTTTACGACAGGCCAGCTCAGCACGGTGGCCATCGATCCCTCGGGCATCGTGTCGGCGGTCTATACCAACGGCCGCACCACGCAGCTGGGACAGCTCGCCCTGGCGAATTTTCCGAATCCCCAGGGGTTGAAGCAGCTCGGCGACACGAATTGGACGGAGACCTTCAACTCGGGCACCGTCGTGCAGGGTGCCGCCGCGTCCGCGGGATTCGGCAGCATCCAGGCAGGTGCACTGGAGAGCTCCAACGTGGACCTGACCACGCAGCTCGTGAACATGATCACCGCGCAACGGGCGTTCCAGGCCAACGCGCAGGTCATCACCACCGCCAATCAGCTGTCGCAGACCGTCATCAATATCACGCA
Organism: uncultured Gammaproteobacteria bacterium; assembly: GCA_963811115.1. GTDB lineage: Bacteria > Pseudomonadota > Gammaproteobacteria > Steroidobacterales > Steroidobacteraceae > Bog-1198. The sequence goes on along the minus strand of CAWEQB010000006.1, from coordinate 524,216 downwards.
TTGATCCAAAGGCCATTGAGAGACTGAATCATGGATAGAGGACTTTATGTGGCGATGACCGGCGCGAAGCAAATCATGCAAGCGCAGGCCGTGAACAATCACAACATCGCCAACCTGAGCACCATCGGGTTCCGCGCCGATGCCGTGGCGTTCGACAGCGAGCCGATCTACGGTCCCGGCTACGCGACCCGCGTCAATGCCGTGGCAGGCGATGCCGGCATCGATTTTTCCAGCGGAGTCATGGAAAACACCGGCCGCAATCTCGACATTGCAATCAACGGCAAGGGATTCATCGCGGTGCGGGGCACGGACGGTACGGAAGGTTATACCCGCGCCGGTGATCTGCGGGTGACGCCGACTGGCGCAGTCACGACCGCCAGCGGGTTGCCGGTGCTGAGCGATTCCGGTCCTTTGGTGATACCGCCCTCGACGCAGGTCAGCATCGGCAGCGACGGCACGGTATCCGTGGTGCCGCAAGGCTCCGCACCATTCGCGGTCACCCAGGTCGATCGAATCAAATTGGTCAACCCCAAGCTCGCGGATCTGCAGAAGGGCGATGATGGCCTGCTGCGGCTCAAGTCCGGAGGCAAGGTCAAGAGCGACGACACGGTATCGATCACATCCGGGACGTTGGAATCGAGCAATGTCAACGCTGCGCAGTCCTTGATCAGCATGATCGAATTGCAGCGCCTGTACGAATTCCAAATCAAGAGCATCAATTCAACCGACCAGAATGAACAGAGTGCCGAGCGCCTGATGTTGGCCTCGTAACTCGTCAAGGAAACTCCGATGAACCTCGCACTATGGGCAGCCAAGACCGGTCTCGACGCGCAAAACACGCGGATGGCGATCATTTCCAATAACCTGGCCAACACCAGCACGACTGGCTTCAAGTCCGGCCGCGCGGCGTTTCAAGACTTGATGTATCAGAACATCCGTCAAGTGGGCGCGCAGAGCACCCAGAACACCCAGTACACGACGGGTCTCACGCTCGGCACCGGCGTGCACATCGTCGGCACGGAAAAGGACTACACCCAGGGCAGCGTGCTGCAAACCAGCGGCAGCCTGGATATGTCGATCAGCGGCCGCGGCTTTCTGCAGATCACCATGCCGGACGGCACCATCGCCTACACGCGGGATGGTTCCTTCACCCTGGACAACCAGGGCAACGTGGTCACCGCCTCGGGCTACCCGCTGCAGCCGGCGATCAACATTCCAGCGGGCACCCAGTCTGTGACCGTCGGCGCCGACGGCGTGGTCACCGTCACCTCCGCGAGCAACGCCAAGGGCACCCAGGTCGGGCAGATCCAGCTGGCGGATTTCATCAACACCGAGGGCCTGCAGCCCACCGGCAACAACTTGCTGGTCGAATCCGCCGCCAGCGGTTCGCCGCAGGTCGGCACCGCCGGCACCAACGGGCTCGGCACTCTACAGCAGGGCACGCTCGAAACCTCGAATGTGAACTCGGTCACCGAGCTCGTTTCCATGATCGAGTGTCAGCGAGCCTATGAAATGAATTCCAAGGCCATCAGCACCACCGACCAGATGCTGCAGTACTTGACGACGAACCTGGCATGACGCGGCAACACCCCTCCATGGCGCGCGCGGTCCTATTGGGAGTCTTGTTCGCGAGCTTGCTGTCGGCGTGCGGCGCGCCGCCGCGCAAGCCCGATCCGTCGGTGGCACGCGTGCTGCCGCCGCCCACGCCGCGCACCGACGGCGCCATCTACCAGGCAGGTCAACAGATGGAACTGTTCGCGGATCTCAAGGCACGCCGCGTCGGCGACGTGCTGACCATCCGCCTGACGGAATCGACCAACGCCAGCAAGAGCGCGGTCACCAAGACGGCGAAGACGACGTCCGTCAACAACACCGGGCCCACCCTTTTCGGCAAGACCATCACCGCGGGCGGCGTGCCGGTCTACACCACGACCCTGAACGGTGCCGGCAGCTTCGACGGCGAAGGTTCGAGTACGCAGGGCAACAGCCTGGCGGGCAGCCTCACCGTGACGGTGATGGAAGTTCAGTCCAACGGCAATCTGGTGGTCCAGGGCGACAAGACCTTGAAGCTCAATCAGGGCGATGAATACGTGCATGTGTCCGGGGTGGTGCGCCGCGCCGACATCGCCACCGACAATACGGTCACCTCCGACAAGGTCGCCGATGCCCATATCAGCTACTCGGGCAAAGGCGTGATAGACAGCTCCAACCGCATGGGTTGGCTGGCGCGGTTCTTCAATTCCGGCTACGCGCCGTACTGATCCAATGCGCACCATATTCCAAACAAGATTCTTGTGGTTGCCGCTGCTGCTGCTCTGCGCGTCGATTGCCGACGCGGAGCGGATCAAGGACATGGCGCAGATCCAGGGCGTGCGCACCAATCAATTGGTGGGCTATGGGCTGGTCGTCGGTCTCGATGGCACCGGCGATCAAACCAGCCAGGCGCCCTTCACCGTGCAGTCTCTCAATAATATGTTGGCGCAATTGGGGGTCACGATTCCCCCGAACGTCACGCCGCAGCTGAAGAACGTGGCGGCGGTCGCGGTGCACGCGGTCCTGCCGGCCTTCGTCAAGCCCGGACAAACCATCGACATCACCATCAACTCCATCGCTAATGCCAAGAGTCTGCGCGGCGGCTCGCTGTTGGTCACCCCCCTGCATGGCCTCGACGGACAGATCTATGCCATCGCGCAGGGCAACCTCATCGTCAGCGGCTTCGGTGTCGAAGGGACCGACGGCTCGAAACTCACCGTGAATGTGCCAAGTTCGGGCCGCATCCCGAACGGCGCCACGGTGGAACGCGCCGTTCCCTCGCAGCTGTCGCAAGGCGACTTCGTCATCCTCAATTTGAATGATCCCGACTTCACGACCGCGACACGTCTGGCTGTCAGCGTGAACAAGGGAATGGGCGACGACATTGCCTCCGTCCTGGACGGCGCCTCCATCCGGGTACGCGCGCCTCTCGATATCACGCAGCGCGTGTCCTTCCTCTCGATGGTCGAGAATCTGCAGGTGGAACCTGGCAGCGCGGCGGCGAAGGTCATCATCAATTCGCGCACCGGAACGGTGGTCATCAGCAGCAATGTGATCGTGACTCCGGCGGCGGTGTCGCATGGGTCGCTGTCGGTCAGCATCAAAGAAGAGCAAACCGTGAGCCAGCCGGCGCCGTTCTCCAAGCTCGGACAAACGGTGGTGACCAGCAACTCGGCCATCAAGGTAGATCAGGGATCGAATCGCATGTTCTTGTTCAAACCCGGAGTCGAACTCGAACAAATCGTGCGCGCCATCAACGACGTGGGAGCGGCTCCCGGCGATCTGGTCGCCATCCTCGAAGCACTCAGGGAGGCCGGTGCGCTGCAGGCCGAGCTCATCGTTATCTAAATGACCACCAATCTGCCATTGACCAACATCATGCCGTCTCTGGGGTCCGCGTCCGGGGACACGTCCTCCGCGTCGACCTATACCGATATCAACGGATTGGCGGCCCTGAAGAAGGATCCCAGCTCGCCGCAGGCGATCAGCGCGGTGGCGCAGCAAGTCGAGGCGCTGTTTCTGCAGATGATGCTGAAGAGCATGCGCGACGCCGGCAGCAGCAACAATCCCGACAGCAATGAAATGGGCATGTACCAGGACATGTTCGACAAGCAGGTGGCCCTTACCATCAGCCAGCACCAGGATTTGGGCATTGGCGCCATGTTGAAACGGCAGCTGTCGGCCAAGCCCGCGGCACCTGACGACGCCGCGGCGCTCAAATCCGCGCAGCCGCCCGGGCCGGCCCAAGCCGGTGCGCGCGCTGCGGCACCAGCGTCGGCCGCCCAATCGCCGGGCGAATTCGTCAATCAGGTGATGCCGACCATCCGCCGCGCAGCCTCGGCGCTGGGCCTCAATCCACTGGGACTGCTGGCACAGGCGGCGCTCGAAACCGGTTGGGGCCAGCGCATGCCGCGCACCGCCGACGGCAGCCCCAGCTTTAACATGTTCGGCATCAAAGCCGGCGATTCCTGGACAGGCGCGCGAGCAACCGCGGACACCATGGAGTTCAGCAACGGCGTCGCAACCCCGCGCCGCACCGCGTTCCGCGCCTATGGCTCGATCGAAGACAGCGTCAACGACTTTGCCAACCTTCTCAAGAGCTCCCCCCGCTACCGCGACGCCGTCGCGGCAGGCAACGACATTCAGGCGTACGTCGACGGCATCGGCAAATCCGGCTACGCCACCGATCCGGAGTACGCCGGCAAGTTAAGTCAAATCTTGAACAGCGACACGCTCCGCGCGGCATTGAACCCCCGCATCGCAGCATTATAGAAACTGTGATGGCTGCCGATATTGCAGTTCGAGTGAGTGCAACGCCCAAGAGCGCGGAGAAGACATAGTGTCGGACGTGTTTGGAATCAGTGTTTCTGCGCTGCAAGCGTTTCAAGCCGCGATTTCGGTCACGAGCAACAACGTGGCCAACGCCAGCACCCCGGGCTATGACCGGGAGCGCGTCAATCTCACCGAAGGCGCACCGCAATCCGATGGTGTCGCGAGCGTCGGCAGCGGCGTCGTCGTGTCCGGAATCAGCCGCTCCTTCAGCCAGGCAGCCGCCAATCAGCTGAATACCTCACAGAGCGCTCTCGGCCAGCTGAACGCGCTGCAGAATTACTCCACGCAGATCGACAATCTGTTCGGCACCACCATCGGCGGCTTGAGCACCTCGCTCCAGGGCTTCTACAACGCGTTTTCCGATGTCGCGAATGCGCCGACCTCGACAGCCTCGCGCCAGGCGCTGCTCGGCAAGGCGCAGAGCGTCGCGAGCAGCTTCCAGAACGCAAGCACCGAACTCAACAGCTTGAATACCGATGTGAATTCACGCATCTCGGCGGACGTCACACAGATCAATTCCATCACCGGCGCGATTTCGGCGCTGAATAAGCAGATCGTCGTGGGCACTGCGCAAAATGGCGGACAGCCGCCCAACGAACTCATCGACCAGCGGGATCAATTGGTCTCGAACCTGTCGCAATTGGTCGGTATCGCCACCACCACGGATAGCAACGGTGCCCTGAATGTTTTCGTCGGCAACGGGCAGGCGCTGGTATTGCAGGGGCAAACCACCCCATTGACCACCGTGCCCAATGAATTCAACGCATCGCAATTGGAACTTTCGACCGGCGCCTTGAACGGCAACGTGATCAGCGGCAGCATCGTGTCCGGGGATTTGGGCGGATTGCTGGCGGCGCGCAACGAAGTGATCAACCCCGCGCTGAATCAACTGGGTCAAGTCGCCACTGCTCTGAGTCAGACCGTCAACTCGCAGCAGGCGGCCGGCTTGGATTTGAAGGGACAGTTCGGCGCCGCGATATTCTCGGTGGGCACGCCGCAGGCGACGGCCTCCTCTCAGAATACCGACGCAACTGCGGCCAGCGTCGCCGTGACCAATGTAGGCGCGCTGACCGCGGACAGCTATGTGCTGTCGTACAGAGCGGGCGCATATTCGCTGACCCGCGCCAGCGACGGCAGCAATGTGCCTGTGTCCGGGGCCGGGACGGCCGGCAATCCGCTGACCGCCGAGGGCATTTCGATCGTGTTGTCGGGAACGCCCGCCGCGGGCGACCGGTTTCTGGTTCAACCCACCGCGACAGCCGCCGCATCGCTCAAAGTCGTGTTGGCCGATCCGTCGAAAATCGCCGCCGCGGGCGCAGTCCAGGCCTCGGCCTCCAACGCCAACACCGGCGCCTCCATTGTCAGCGGCGGCACCACGCTCGATCCGACGAATCCGAATTTGCTCACGCCCGCGACCATCACTTTCTCGAACGCAACCACGTACTCGATCAATGGCGGCGCCAACCAGGCCTACACCGACGGCGGAAATATCGATTTCAACGGTTGGCGAGTGCAGATCAGCGGCACACCTGCCGGCGGCGATGTGTTCACCGTGAAGAGCAATGTTGGGGCCACCGGCGACAACCGCAACGCCCTGGCGGGCGCCGGTTCGCAATCCGTCGGCGTGCTCGCCAACGGCACGGCCACCATTACCGGTGCGGTGAGCGCGCTGATCACGGGTCTCGGCAGCCAGGCGCAGCAAATCAATACGGCGCAAGCGGCGCAGGCGGCGGTCAACACCCAGGCATTGACCAGCGTGCAGTCGGTCACCGGGGTCAATCTCGATGAAGAAGCCGCGAGCCTCTTGCAGTGGCAGCAAGCCTATCAGGCCGCGGCGCAGGCGCTGGCGATCGGCAATAGCTTGTTTGCCACATTGATCCATTCGGTCAACGGAACCGGCTGAGGAACCCGCCATGCGAGTGACACAGAATTCCAACCAGGCGTTGTTCCTGACGACGATACAGACGCTCGAGTCCGATCTGTCGCAGACGCAAAACCAGATCACGAGCAATAAGTCGTTCACGACGGCTTCGCAGAACCCCACCGCCGCGGGTGCCGTGAACAATTACAATCAGGCATTGGCGCAGGGTCAGCAGTACGACACGAACGCCAACAGCGCGCAGACGCGATTGAGCACCGAGGACACCACGCTGTCTCAAGTCCAGACTCAACTGCAAAGCCTGCGCGACCTTGCGCTCGAGGCGAATAATTCGACCCTGTCCAGCCAAGACCGTGCGGCAATTGCGACGCAGGCGACGCAGATTCAAAACAGCCTCTTGGCGCTCGCCAACACCCAGGATGGAAACGGCGAATACCTGTTCGGCGGCTTCGCCACTCAAAGCCAGCCGTATACCTTGAGCGCCACGGGCGCCACGTACAACGGCGACCAGGGTCAGCGGCAGGTGCAAATCGCCGCGGGCCAGACCATCACCGACAGCGACAACGGCAATGCGGTTTTTGAGCAGATCAAGACCGGCAACGGCACCTTTGCCGCCTCTGCCGCGTCGAGCAATACCGGAACCGGCGTGCTGGGCGTCACCACCGTGTCCAACGGCGCTCAATACGCTGCGGGCAACGGCATCTACGCCATCAACTTCACCGCACCCGGAACTTACGAGGTTCGCGATTCGGCCAATGCGCTGATCAGTTCGGGTTCGTACAGCGACGGCGGTACGGTTGCCTTTGCCGGAGTGCAGGTGACGCTGAGCGGCCAGCCTGCTGCGGGCGATTCGTTCGCCGTCGCACCGAGCGGCACTCAAAGCTTGTTCACCAACGTGCAGAATCTGGTCACGGCGCTGCAGCCGGGTGCGAATACCTCGGCCAGCACCGCCAAGCTGAATAATTCAATTGCGGGCGCCCTCAACAACATCGACCAGGCGCTCGACCACATGTCGAATGTTCGCGCCAGCATCGGCGGGCGCCTCAACTCCATCACGACGCAGCTGTCAGTGTCGGGCAGCCAGCAAATCCAACTGCAATCGAATATTTCAACCTTGCAAAGTCTGGACTACGCCGGCGCCATCACGACGCTCACCCAGCAAAATACGACCCTGAGCGCCGCCCTGCAGGCGTATTCGTTGACCCAGGGACTGTCGCTGTTCAAATATCTATAGGAGCCTGGCTCAATACTCAGCCGGGCTTCTAGTGGTGATGGCCGCCGGCGCCGTGCACGTGGCCGTGTTCGAGTTCCTCGGTGGTGGCCTCGCGCACGCTCACAATTTTTACGTCGAAGTTCAGGGTCTTGTCGGCCAAGGGGTGATTGCCGTCGAGCGTCACCATGTCGCCCATCACGGCCGTCACGGTGAACACGCGCATGCCCTGCGGGGTCTGTCCCTGGAATTGCATGCCCTTCTTGATTTCGCCTGAGCCCTGCAACGAGCGCTTCGGTATCCGTTGAATGAGGGCAGTATCGTGGGTGCCGTAGCCCTCGGCGGGTGCCACGGAGACCGCGACGCTATCGCCGTCCTGCTTGCCTTCGAGGGCCTTCTCCAGCCCGGCAACCAGATTGCCGTGGCCTTGGATGTAGGCCAAGGGTTCTCCGCCGGCGGAGCTGTCGATGACGGCTCCCTGGTCGTCCTTGAGGGTGTAGTGAATGAGTACGACCCGGTCTGCAGCTATTTGCACGTTTGAATCTCCACCAATTTGGGCGCGCGAAAAGCCCGCAAGCTTACACAACTACCGGGCCAATCTCGCTTCTAGATCATAGGCGCCGGCGGCAGTGATCGTAACTTGTGCAAAAGAGCCGACGGCAGGGTGTTTGGCGCCCCGAATCCTGACCGTGCCGTCGATCTCGGGGGCATCGCTCGAAGAGCGGGCGACGGCGACATCTCCCTCCAGGCGGTCAACCAGCACCTGCATGGTGCGGCCCACTTTGCGCTTAAGGCGCGCCGCGCTGATGTCGGCGGAGAGCTCCATGAATCGGGCGCGCCGCTCCGCCTTCACCTCGGGGGCCACGGCCGCCTGGCGCAGGTCATTGGCCGTTGCACCCTCCACGGGTGAGTATTCGAAGCAACCCACCCGGTCGAGCTGCGCTTCGCGGAGCCAATCCAGCAATTCCTGAAAATCCTGCTCGGTTTCCCCTGGAAATCCCACGATGAAAGTGCTGCGGATGGTGAGGTCGGGCGCGACCCGCCGCCAGGCGGCGATGCGCTGCAGCGTATTGGCCGAGGCCGCGGGGCGCTTCATCAGTTTCAAAATCCGGGCGCTTGCATGTTGGAAGGGAATGTCCAGATAGGGCAGCACTCGTCCATCGCTCATCAGATCGACGACCTTGTCCACGTGGGGGTAGGGATACACATAGTGCAGGCGGATCCACACGCCCAGTTCGCCGAGGGCTTGTGCCAGGTCGAAAAAGCGGGCCCGACGTTCGACGTCCCGCCAGGGCTGCGCTGCATACTTGAGGTCGACGCCGTAGGCGCTGGTGTCCTGGGAGATGACCAGGATTTCCTTGACGCCGGCGCGGACCAATTGCTCGGCCTCGCGCAATACCTCGCCGATCGGCCGGCTGACCAGATCCCCACGCATCGACGGAATGATGCAAAAGCTGCAGCGGTGATTGCAGCCTTCCGAGATCTTCAAGTACGCATAGTGGCGCGGCGTAAGCCTTACGCCCTGGGCGGGCACCAAATCGACGAAAGGTTCGTGCTTGGGCGGCAGATGCTCGTGCACCGACGCCATCACTTCTTCGTAGCGCTGCGGTCCCGTGATCTTCAGAACCTGCGGATGGCGGTCGAGGATCTTTTGCGGCTGCGCGCCGAGACATCCCGTGACGATGACCTTGCCGTTCTCGGCGAGGGCCTCGCCGATGGCATCCAACGACTCGTCCACGGCGGCCTCGATGAAGCCGCAGGTGTTCACCACCACCAGGTCAGCGGCGCCGTAACTGGGCACGACCTCGTACCCCTCCGCGCGCAAGCGCGTGAGTATGCGTTCCGAGTCGACCAGTGCCTTGGGGCATCCCAAGCTGACAAAGCCCACTTTCGGGGTTTTGCGGGTGACGGTTTTCAAGATAGTAGGGAGGTGGCGGGTTGGCCGGTGACTATACTCCAAAACCGCTCAATCCGGCCGATAAGGTCCCGGGAGGCCGCTTTTGGCCCACGTGCATCGTTTCACCACTGTCAAATTCCGGCTGCCAAATTTGCGACGTGGTGCAGGAAAAACCGCAAAGGGGCGAGCGCACGGCGCTCAAGAACGGCGGCGGCGGTCCGATAAAGACTTTGAATGTGGTCACCGGTCCGCCCGAGGTGGGTGAAGTGAACACAAGCAATAGGGCCTAAGAGGGGCCGGTGGAATAACTTTCAGGAGCTTTTAAATGTCACTAACACTCAATACGAATATCGATTCGCTGAATGCGCAGCGCAATCTGTCGACGTCGAAGTCGTCGTTGTCGACGTCATTGCAGCGCCTGTCCTCGGGCTTGCGCATCAACAGCGCGGCCGACGATGCGGCAGGTCTCGCGATCAGCAACCAGTTCACAACCCAGATCAACGGCACCAATCAGGCCGTGCACAACGCGAACGACGCCATCTCTGAAACCCAGACTGCCGGCGGCGCGCTCGCGACGCTGACCGACAACCTGCAGAGCATCCGCACCCTGGCGGTCGAATCGGCCAACGGTTCGAACAGCGCCTCCGACCGCGCCGCGCTCGACGCAGAAGTGCAGCAGCAGATCGCCGAAATCACGCGTATCGCCTCGCAGACTTCGTTCAACGGCTTGAACGTCCTCGACGGCAGCAGCGGCGTGACCACGTACCAGGTGGGCGCCAATGTTGGCAACACCATCTCCATCAACTTGTCGCAGGGTGTGCGCGCCGATCAGATCGGCCAGGTTGCGACCTCGACCGGAACCGCCGTCACGGCGACTGCGTTGACCGGCAGCAATCTCACCGTGCAAGTGGGCAATGGCGTCGCGTCCGCGGTGGGCGCGAGCGTGGCAGGTACCGGCGCCGGCGAATCCGCCAGCTCGGCCTATGCCAAGGTGCAGGCCATCAACTCGGCGGGCGTCGCGGGTTTGACCGCCAGCGCGTCGACCACGGCCACGGGCGCCGGGGCGTTCTCCAACATCACCGGCGGTTCGGCCGGCACGACCTACGCTTTGAAGATCAACGGCGTGGACATCTATGCCGCGGGCACCGCGATTGCCACGGGACAGGTGTTGACGGGTTCGAACGTTGCCTCTCAGATCAACCTGTATTCTTCGCAGACGGGCGTCAGCGCGGCGTTGAGCGCCACCGGTGCGTTGCAGCTGACCGCAGCTGACGGGCGCGATATCTCCCAGACCGAAACTGTGACTGCCGGCACTGGCGGCACGGGCACGGGCGCAGGCATCGTGGCTGCCACGACCAAGGGAACCATCACCCTGTCCGCGGCCAGCAACATCGTCATCGGCGGCGCGGGTTCTGCCGACATCGGCTTCACGGCCGGTTCGATCTCCCTGGGCAACGCCACCCTGGCGAATTCCAATGTGCTGACGGTCAAGGGTGCCAACGACACGATCGCAGCGATCGACTCGGCGCTGGCGACGGTCAGCGGCTTCCAAAGCCAGTTGGGCGCCATCCAGAACCGCTTCACCTCGACGGTCAGCAACCTTCAGGCGACCAGCCAGAACCTGACCGCGTCGCGCAGCACCATTCAGGATGCGGACTTCGCGGCTGAAACGGCCAATTTGACCAAGTCTCAAGTGTTGCAGCAGGCGGGTATCTCGGTTTTGGCCCAGGCCAACCAAGAGCCGCAATTGATTCTCAAGCTTTTGCAGTAATTGCCGACCAGTAGGCATAGATCGATGTGATAACGACTGCCCGGGTGCGCAAGCGCCCGGGCAGTAGTCGCAGGGAGGCCCTTCCGAGCAGGAGTATCGCGGACTTTTATAATTCAAAGTAGGTGTCAACATGGCAAGCGATGGCGGTCCGGTAAAGATACCGGCAGCGAGCCTAGTGCACGGAAGTCAGGCGCGGATACCGGTTTCGGTCAAGGTGAACAGCGGCAATTACTTGCCGCCGGGCGGCAATAAAGCCGCAGCATCGGCCGCCCAGGCGGCAGACCAAGAGGCCGCGCGAGCGGCGGCCAGAGCGGCGGCGAAGGTGAATAATGCCGCCTCGCTCGACGAGCTGGTGAGGCAACTCAACAAGCATCTCAACGATTCGGGGCGGCCGGACCAGTTCCGTGTCGACCCCAGTTCCGGCAATAAGGTCATTCAGCAGATCAATCCGGCCACCGGCGACGTCATCGGCGAATTTTCGGCCATCGAATTTCCGGCGTTGGCACGCAGTGTGGGGATGACGGGCGGAGGGCTGATCGACAGCCACGCCTAGGAGCCTGGGTTGGTATGCCTCTTGCTTAAGTCCTGATTAGGTGTGCCGATATATCGGCCAATCGGAATCAAGGCGATACATATGGGCTCCACAGTTTCATCGACGGCCACGAACGCCGCCAACACGGTGATCTCCTCGACCGGCATCGGTTCCGGGCTCGACATCGGCAGCATCGTATCGGCGCTGACGACGGCGGCCGGCGCGGCCCAAAATAACCAGCTGTCGGACCGCAAAACGACGCTGACCGCGCAGGTATCGGCCTATGGCACCTTCAAGAGTGCCCTCGATACTCTGCAGGCCACCTTGACCACGCTGCAGAATCCCAAGGCTCTCGCGGGCCGCACGGCGGCACTGGGCGATGACACCATTGCCACGGCCTCCGCCACCTCGAGCGCCGTTCCGGCGCAGTATTCGCTCAGTGTGCAGAATCTCGCGACGGCGGCCAGCCTATCGTCCAAGGCGTTTGCCGGCGCAAATACCGCCGTGGGAACCGGGACCCTCACCGTTTCCACCGGGGGTAACGCGTCGGTCATCAATATCGACTCGACCAACAATACCCTGGCGGGCATCGCCGCGGCCATCAATGGCGCAGCCGATAATCCCGGTGTGACGGCCAGCATTCTGACGACCACCGACGGGGCGAGATTGGTCATATCCGGGACCGCGACCGGCGCCGCCAATGGCATCACGGTGACTCAATCGGGCGGCGACGGCGGCCTGTCCGATCTGGTTTACGATCCCGCCAATCCCACGACATCGAAGCTGACCCAGACCCAGCAGGCGAAGGATGCCAACTTCACGGTCAACGGCTTCGCCGCAACCAGCGCCAGCAACCAGGTGACGTCGGTGATCGGCGGCGTCACCATCAACTTGCTCAAGACCACGACCACCAAGGCGGCGGACGGCACGACCACCGATACGCCGACCACCCTGGCCGTCAGCACCGACTCGAGCGGAGCGCAAACCTCCATCGGCACCTTCGTGACGGCGCTCAACGGCCTGATCAGCAGCATTCAGAGTCTCACCAGTTACGATCCGACCACGAAAACCGCCGGCCCCTTGCTCGGCAATGCGACCCTGCAGTCGTTCCAGAATCAGTTGTCCAAGATTCTCGACCAGGTGCAGTCCGGCAATGCGGGGGGCGCCGCGACCTCGCTGGCCTCCATCGGCATCAGCGCCAGCCCCGATGGCAGCTACAGCACCGATGGGACCAAGCTGGGCAATTCGCTCACCGCAAACCTGGCGGCGATTACTGGTCTTTTTGGCGGCCCCACCGGCATTGCGACCCAGCTCAACACGCTGATCGGCCAGTACACTCAGGCTGGCGGCCTGCTCGATTCCATCAATCAGGGCTTGCAGTCGAGCCTGTCCGATGTCGCCCATCAGCAGACGGCCCTGACCGCGCGCCTTGCCACGTATTCCGCCACGCTCACCAAGGAATACAACGCCATGGACGCGGCGGTTGCCTTGCTCAAGCAGACTCAGACTTATCTGACTGCGCAGTTCAACTCGAGCCCTGGGTCCACGAGCTCGTCGTCGACCAACAGCTCCCTGGGCAGCGGCAATCTGAGCACCGGCGGTTAACGCATCATGTACGGGCACAACAAGGCGGCGGCGCAATACCGCGCGGTTCGCAGCCACGGCTTGGTGGCCGACGCCAGCCCCACGCGGCTGGTGCAGGTGATGTTCGAACACATCATTTCTCATCTGGCGACGGCGCGCGGGAGCATGGGCCGTATCAAGGACAACAGGCCGCTTAACGACGTCGTCGCCAAGGGAAAGGCAATATCCAAGGCCCTCGCGCTGCTCGGCCAGCTCAGCGCCACGCTCGATATGGAACGCGGCGGACCGGTGGCGCAGAATCTGCGTGCCTTGTACGAGTACATGATGAACCGGCTGGTGTTGGCGAACGGCACCAACGACGTTGCGATCGTCGCCGAGGTGTCGGCCCTGGTCGAGGAAATCAAAAGCGGCTGGGATCAAATCGTCTCGGACGCGCGATGAGCGGCAATGCGCCGGTGCTGCTCGACCGCGCCCTGACGCTATCGCAGGAATTGCTCGCCGCCGCCGACCACGGCGATTTGCAGACACTTGAGCGTCTCGACGCGGAACGCCTGCGGCTGCTACAGTCGTTGCGGCTCGAGCGCGACCACTTGAGCGGCGGCGACTGGCTGGTGATTCGGCGGATTGAAGAGTTGAACGATCGGGCGATCGCCTTCGTAGAGCATCATCGGCGACGCACGGAAAGGGCGCTGGATACGGCCGCGGTCGGACGCCGAGCGGTCGCTGCTTACTCCACGACGCGGCAGCGCTAGGCGATCACCGACAAGGCGGGGAGATGTCTGAGTCGTTTCTCGGCGATGGTCTGATATTCGAGGAAGCGCTTCCCGTGGGCTGGACGCCGGGGGCGCTTGCCGAGGGGTTGGCGCTCGCGCGCCTGAACGCCGACAACCACCAACTGCTCGGTGCGGAATCCTCCCTGGACGAGGTCCGGGTACACGAGGCTCTGAAGGACGAGTCCCCCGCCTTGGTGCACGAGCTGCAGCGATTGGAGTACAAGGTGAACATCCTGCTGCGGCTCACCGCGGAACTTGCACTGCGCAGTAACGGATTGCCGCCGGCACACCGCGTCAGACTGACCTCGCGGGCATTGGAATGGTTCGGCACCGAGATGCCCGCTGTCGGCAGCACCGGCCTATTGTCGGTCTACGTCAATTCGGCGTTGCCGCAACCGGTGAAGATTCCCTGCGTGGTCGCCGGCGAACGAATGCATGACGATCAGCGGGTCGCACAGATGCGTTTCAGCGGTCTCTCCGAGGCGGTGGTCGAGCAACTCGACAAACTTATCTTTCGTCATCATCGACGCCTCGTCGCCGGCGCCAGACTCGCAGGCACCTAGCGCGGAATCACCGGCAGGGTTTTTGCGAGATCCCCTTACATGGATTACGGGGATTAGCCAAGTTCTTTTCTCACAACCTCATCAGTTAGTATGTGGCCCCTCGCGACATTGATCGTGATATGTCAAAGGGTTACACGCAATCTTTGAGACGGAACACGAGAATTGTGGACTCCGTCACACTTTTTAACGGGAAGGAGCCCCGACTAGTGGCCGACGCTAAAGTTATTGTGATCGAACCCTCAGATTTGGAGGCCCTTACACTCCAAACATTGCTGCGTTTTTTGGATCTCGAGCCGGTTCACGTCCGCGATTTGACGGAATTGCGCCAGCTCGCGCGCACCGGATCGCAAGATTTCCTCGCCGTCATCGTCGGCAAGGATACCGTTGCCGCAGTCGGTTCCGAATTTGTGACGCAGTTACGGTCCATGCCTCAGCCGCTGCCGGTGATCTTCTTGAGCAACGACGGTCTGCCCAAAGTCGCCGAAAGCAGCAGCGATCTGCCCTGGTTCCATTTGGACCTGCCCGTCAAGCAACGACGTCTTTCGGCCGTTCTGGATCAGGCCCAAAGCGTGCGCAACGGTCACCCGACGCAGCCGGGAACCCATCGCTTTCGCCCGAGCGGCACCTCGCGCCCGATGCGCGCGGTGCACCGGCTCATCGAGCAAGTCGCTCCTTTCGATACGAATGTGCTGATACTGGGCGAGTCCGGCACCGGCAAGGAGATGGTGGCGCGCCACATTCACGAGCTATCGAGCCGTGCGGGACACCCGTTCGTGCCGGTGAATTGCGGGGCGATTCCTGCCGACCTCCTGGAAAGCGAATTGTTCGGACATGAAAAGGGCGCCTTCACCGGCGCGCTGTCCACCCGGATGGGCCGGTTCGAGTTTGCCGAAGGCGGCACGCTGTTTCTCGATGAAATCGGCGACATGTCGCTGCAAATGCAGGTCAAGCTCCTGCGGGTGTTGCAGGAACGTACTTTCGAGCGCGTCGGCAGCAACAAGACCATTCGTTGCAACGTGCGCATCATCGCAGCGACGCATCGAGACTTGGATGCCGCCATCACTGACGGGCGCTTTCGCGAGGATCTTTACTACCGGCTGAACGTGTTTCCCCTGCAGATGCCGCCGCTGCGTGAGCGGCTCGAGGACCTGCCGATTTTGATCGAGCACCTGGTGCAGCGCCAGGGTCAAATAGCGGGGCGCCATGTCCGCCTCGACAAGGACGCGATGAACTGTCTGGCGCGCAATCGGTGGCCGGGCAATGTACGGGAACTTGCGAATCTGCTCGAACGCCTGGCCATTCTATTTCCCGAGCAGACCATAACGGCCTCCGACTTGCCGGAACGCTATCGCAGCAGCGGGGCGGCCCGTTGGTTCTCCGGCGGCGCGCGGCTCGGACCCGTCGCGTCGCCCGCCCTGGTCGACGCGTTGCTCGAAGCCGGCGACAAGGGCTCCGTGAGCGCCGTGCCGATGGCATCCCTCGCCGATGAAGACGACCTCGATGAAGAGGATTCGGATGCCGGGGAGTCGGTATTCGTCGGAGCGGCGGAGATCAACGGAATCGATTTGCCGCGCGGCGGCATCGACTTGAAGGATCACCTGTCTGCGATCGAAGTCGGACTCATTCGCAAGGCGCTCGAAGAAGCAGACGGTACCGTTGCCGAAGCGGCACGGCTGTTGCGCATGCGGCGCACTACTCTCGTCGAGAAACTGCGCAAATACCGTCTCAGCGCCTGATATACCCTTCGAGCGCCCGACAAAATATTGACACTCTCCCGCCCGGGCGCATCCGTTTCACCGTAACTGGTTGAAAGAAAGAGGAAATACAGCCAAGGCACAGAAGTTGCTTTCTTCTTCCGGCATGGCAGCCACCAATCTTGAGTTGATTGAAAACCGTCGCTCGGAACTGCAGGCAGCGTTTCTTGCCTTCGGGTCGGTGTCGGAACAATTGTCCGGCGCCTTCGACTCGTTGCGCACGCAGGTCGCGCAATTGCGGGCCGAACTGGGCGAGGCGCACGCCGGCAAGGAGCATTTGGCCGCGCGGCTGGCCGCGCTGATCGAGGGCCTGCCGGGGGGCGTGCTGGTGCTCGACGCCGGCGGTGAAATTCAGGAATGCAATCCCGTCGCGAGCGAATTGCTCGGCGAGCCCTTGGTGGGGCATCTTTTTGCGTCGGTACTGGCGCGCGCTGCGACCGACGCCGGAGCCGCCGGCGTGGGCGAGCACACGGAGCTGCGCAGCGGCCGGTTCATCAATATCTCGCGACGCGAACTGCAAAGCGGCGGCGAAGTAGTGCTGCTCACGGATGTGACCGAGGCGCATTTGATGCAGGTGTTCTTGACCCGCCAACAGCGGCTGCTGACCCTGGGAGAATTGGCGGCGGGTCTCGCTCACCAGATCCGCACGCCGCTGGCCGCGGCCCTGCTGTATGCCTCGCAAATGGCCCTGCCGGGACGAAGCCCCGAGGATCTGAGTCGCTGCGCCGAACGAACCGTCGGCAGTCTCAAGCAACTCGACAAGCTCGTGAATGACATGCTGGCGTTCTCGCATGGCGGTGCCGCGCGCGAGGCCGTGAGCGTGAGCGCATTGCTGGAACAGGTGGCCCAGTGGCTCCGGCCGGCATTGCGCGGCGGAATACGCCTCACCATACGGACTCAGGCGCCCGATCTCAGGGTGCGCGCGAGTGCGCCGTCGCTCGTGTCCGCGGTCTTGAACCTGGCCACCAACGCTCTGCAGGCGGCGGCCGGAGACCTCGACCTGGAACTACTGGCGCGCCGCACGGCGGACGGCCGCGCGCAAATCGTGGTCACCGACAACGGTCCGGGTGTGCCGGCGCACATTCGCAGCCGGATTTTCGAACCGTTTTTCACCACCCGCGCGCGCGGCAATGGTATCGGACTCGCGATCGTCAAATCCGTGGTCGAGGCGCACAAGGGCAGTGTTTCACTGGCTGACAGCGTTTGCGGCGCCAAGTTCATCATCGAATTACCGGCAGACACCATCGAATCATCGGCGGAGAAAAGTGCATGAGCAATGTGAACGAATCGGTCCTCGTGGTCGAAGACGATGCCGCGCTGCGCGAGGCATTGGTCGATACGCTGCGGGCCGCGAACCTGTCGGCGCTGGCTGCGCCGGATGCCGACAGTGCCCTCAAGCTGCTGCAGAGCGAAGAGGTCGCGCTGGTGATCTCCGATGTGCAGATGCCCGGCCCCAACGGCTATCAGCTGCTGTCCTCGATCAAACGGCAGCGGCCGGATCTGCCGGTGGTGCTGATGACCGCCTTCGGCACCGTCGCGCAAGCCGTGGCTGCAATGCGCGAGGGGGCGACCGACTACATCGTCAAGCCCTTCGACGCCCAGGCCCTGATCGAGATGGCGAAACGTCAATTGGCATTGCGAGTCGCGCCGAATGAACTGGTTGCCGTCGATCCCGAGTCCAGGCGCCTGGTGTGTCTCGCGCGCAAGATTGCCGACAGCGAGGCCACGGTGCTGATCACCGGCGAAAGCGGCACCGGCAAGGAAGTCTATGCGCGCTTCATCCGCGATCATTCGGTGCGCGCCACGGCGCCGTACATCGCGATCAACTGCGCCGCGATTCCGGAAAACATGCTCGAAGCCACCTTGTTCGGTCACGAGAAGGGCGCCTTCACGGGTGCACTCGGGGCGCACGCCGGCAAATTCGAACAGGCTCAGGGAGGCACCTTGCTGCTCGACGAGATCTCGGAAATGGATCTTGGACTGCAGGCCAAGATACTTCGCGTTCTGCAGGAGCGCGAAGTCGAACGCTTGGGAAGCAACCGCACCATCAGCCTCAACGTGCGGGTGATTGCGACCTCGAACCGCGACCTGCCGGAGGAAGTGCGCGCCGGACGCTTCCGCGCCGATTTGTATTACCGGCTCAACGTGTTGTCGCTGCGGCTGCCGCCCTTGCGCGAACGTTTCGGCGACATCTTGCCCCTGGCGCGCCGCGCCATTCAGACCTGCGCCCGCGGCGGCCAGGCCGCCTTGAGCCTGTCCGCCGCCGCCGAACGCAAATTGCTGGGCCATGACTGGCCCGGAAATGCGCGTGAACTCACCAACATCGTGCAGCGGGCCGCATGGCTCGCGTCCGGCGGAATCATCCGTGCCGAGGATCTGGATACCGGAGCCCCCGAGCAGGCCGATCAGACGCAGCCGGCGGCGGCATGCTTGGCGGCGCCGCCACCGACGCAAGAGGCCGGCCTCGATCACGACCTGAAAGAGCGCGAACGAGAATTGATCATGGCGACTCTGCGCGTGACGGGAGGCAGCCGCAAGCTGACCGCCGAACGATTGGGGATCAGCCCCCGCACCTTGCGTCACAAGCTGCAGCAGATCAAAGCCGCCGGCATCAGCGTGCCGCTGCACCAGCAACAACTTGCGGCGGTGTAGAACATGGCCAGCATGCAGATTCAACAAGTATTGGCGGAGATGCGCTCCTTGCAGGCGCGCGCCTCAGGGGTTGCCGAGGCGCCCACTACCGGGGCACAGCCCTCGGAATTCGCGAACCTGATGAAGAACTCCATCGACCATGTCGCCACCATGCAAAACCAGGCGACCGCGCTCGCCAATGCCTATGAAGCAGGCGACAAGAGCGTGGATCTGACCAAGGTGATGCTGGAAGTCCAAAAGGCGGGACTGGCGTTTCACGCCATGACCGAGGTGCGAAACAAACTCGTCGATGCCTACACCCAAGTGATGAACATGTCGGTCTGATCGACCGCGAGGCTTAATTCATGGCTGACATCGTACCTACACCCGCACGCGGCATCGCCGACATTCCCGGATTGAAGCAGGTTGGCTTGCTGGCCGGAGTGGCCGCCGCCGTTGCCGCCGCCATCTGGCTGGTCTTGTGGTCGCAGGGGCAAAACTACACGGTGCTCTACGGCCATCTCTCCGAGCGCGAAAGCGGCCAGGTCATGGATGCACTGACGGCGGCCGGCATCGAATTCAAACTCAATCCGTCCGGCGCGGTGTCGGTGCCGGAATCCAAGGTTCAGGAGGCGCGCATTCGCCTGGCGAGCCAGGGGCTGCCGCAAAGCGATGCCATGGGCATCGAAATGATTCAGAAGGACTCCGCGCTCGGCTCCAGCTCCATGATGGAGAGCGCGCGCTATCAATCGGTGCTCGAGACGGAATTGGCGCGCACCATCGTCAAAGTTCAGGGAGTGCAGACCGCGCGCGTGCACCTGGCGCTGCCCAAGCCCACGGTGTTCCTGCGCGATGCACGCAAGGCGACCGCATCGGTGATGCTGCAGCTCTATCCCGGGCGTCGCCTCGAGCCCGGCCAGGTGGCCGCAATCGTGCACTTGGTGGCCTCGAGCGTGCCGGAATTGTCGGCAAGCGATGTGACGCTGGTGGATCAGGCCGGCACCCTGCTCAATTCCCCCGATGAAAATGCCGAGCAAGCCGCGAGCACCCGGCAATTTGCCTTCACGCGGACGCTCGAAGAGAGCTATCAGCAGCGCATCCTCGAATTGCTCGAGCCCATGATCGGCGCCGGCCGGGTGCGTGCGACGGTCACGGCCGACATGGATTTCACCGTCACCGAGCAGACGCGCGAGAACTATGATCCGGCAAAGACGGCAGTGCGCAGCGAACAGACCAGCAATGAGCAGCGCCGCGGCGGCGACGGGGTGGAGGGGATTCCGGGCGCACTGAGCAACCAGCCGCCGGGGACCTCGGGCGCGCCCAACATTCCGGGTGCAGCGACGCCCGGCAACCCTGCGCCGGCCAATGCCGAACCCGGCGCCGCAGGTGCGACGCAGACCACGGCGAGCAGCGGGCCCAGTTCGAGTGCGCAGCGCAGCACCCGCAATTTCGAGGTCGACCGCACGCTGTCGTATGTGAAGCAACCGGTGGGCGTCTTGAAAAGGCTCAGTGTCGGCGTCGTGCTCGATGATTGGCAGAAGGTGGATGCCGACGGCAAGGTCACCACTTCGCCCATGAGCGAGGAGGACATCAAGCGCTTCTCGCAATTGGTGCGCGAATCCATCGGGCTCAAGGAAGATCGCGGCGACCAATTGAACGTCCTCAATCAGACCTTCAAGAGCAACGCGCCACTCGCGCCCGTCGATGGGCCGCCGTTGTGGGAGACGCCGTGGGTCACCCAGTTGGCCAAGCAACTCTTGGGCGCAGCACTGGTGCTGGTGGTGGCATTCCTGGTCCTGCGGCCATTGATGAAGTCGCTGACCAAGTCCGCGCCGCGCCGCGCGGGCGCCGAAGGCGGCGACCTCGAGGGCGACCGGGTGAGCATTTCAGGGCAGGGCGGCGACGCCATCAAGCTTGCCCCGAGCTTCGAGCAGCAGATCGCAGCCGCGCGCACCCTGGTCGGGCAGGATCCCCGGCGTGCCGCGCAGGTGGTAAAGGAATGGGTCTCCGCAGATGGCTAACAAGCCCGACGATCTCGCGGGCACGCAGCGCGCCGCCATCCTATTGATGAGCCTGGGCGAGCAGGACGCCGCGAATGTGCTCAAGCAACTCGACGCTCGCGAAGTCCAGAAATTGGGCATTGCGATGGCCGAGCTCAAGGAAGTCTCGCGCGAGCAGATGACCTCGGTGCTCGACAAGTTCATCGGCGTGGCCGACTCGAAGGCGAACATCGCCGGCGGATCGCAGGACTTCGTGCGGCGGGTGCTGACGCAGGCCGTCGGCAAGCAGAAGACCGACATGCTGCTCGACCGCGTGACGACGGGTCAGACGGGTCAGGGCATCGAAGCCCTGAAATGGATGGAATCGAAGGCTGTCGCGCAAATCATCAGCGGCGAACATCCGCAGATTGCCGCCATCGTCTTGTCGCATCTCGAACCCGAGCAGGCCGCCGGCATTCTGCCGCTGCTGACCGAGGACATGCGCACCGAGGTCTTGATGCGCATCGCCACCTTGAACGAAGTGCCGCAGTCGGCGCTCACTGAACTCGACCAGTTGGTCGAGAAGCAGGCCAATGCGGCGCCTCCCGCGACGCTGCGCCGCATCGGCGGCGCGCGCACGGTCGCGAATATCCTGAACGCCATGGAGCGCGACAAGAGCGGCGAGGAACTTGGCAAGATAGAAAAGGCCGACGGCGAGATGCACGGCAAGATCAAAGACCTGCTGTTCATCTTCGACAATCTATTGGATGTCGACGATCGCGGCATTCAGGCGCTGCTGCGCGAAGTGGGGTCCGATACCCTGGCTGTGGCGCTGCGCGGCGCCGAGCCCGAAGTGCAGGAGAAGATCCTCAAGAATATGTCGAAGCGCGCGGCGGAAATCCTCAAGGACGACATGGAAGCGCGCGGTCCGGTGAAACTCACCGATGTGGAGGCGGCACAAAAGGAGATCGTGGTGATCGCGCAGCGCCTGGCCGAGGAAGGCACCATCAGTCTGGGTGGCAAGGGCGGCGGCGATTTTGTCTGACCCCGAGCTCAAAGCGGCCTCCGGCAGCGCACAGCGTTGGACCGCGCCCGACATGGGAAGCCCGGTCGCGTCTCAGAAGATGGCCACGGTGGCCGGTCTCGCAGACCTGCAGGCTGAGGCGCACAAGGAAGCGTTCGAGCAGGGGTTGGCCGAAGGCCGCGAAGCCGGGCGCGCAGAGGTTCGGGCGCAGGTCGAGCGGCTGTCCGGAATGTTCTACGATCTGGCGAAGCCGTTCGAGGCACTGGACGCCGAGGTGGAGCGCGAACTTCTGACCTTGGCGATGGCGCTGGCGCGGCAAATCGTCCGCCGCGAGCTCAAGACCGACCCGACCCAGATCATCGGCATCATTCGCGAAGCCATCGCTGCGTTGCCGGTGGCGGCCCGCGACGTGCGCGTGCACCTGCACCCCGAGGATGCCGCCGTGGTGCGGCAGCATCTGGCGCCGACCGAAAACGAGCGCGCCTGGGTGATCGTCGAAGATCCGGTGATGGCGCGCGGCGGTTGCCAGGTCAGCACCAGCACCTCGCGCATCGACATGCGTTTGGAAACGCGCCTCGGTGCAATCTTGAGCGAGCTCCTGGGCACGGAGCGGCATTCCGACGGGGCGCGCGGGTGACCGCCGCGCCACGACCGCGCCCGCAGCAGTGGGCGAAGGCGCTGGTACATGCGCGCGAGCGCATGGCCACTGCTTCCGATATCGTCGTCGAGGGCACGCTGAATCGCATGGTCGGCATGACGCTCGAGGCCGTGGGCTGCGAAGCGGCGGTGGGCGGGCGGTGCCTGGTCGATACCGCTGAAGGCAAGCAGATAGAAGCCGAAGTGGTCGGCTTCTCCGGCGACAAATTATTCTTGATGCCCACCGGCGACATCCGCGGCATGATGCCGGGCGCGCGCGTCATTCCGACGCACAGCGAGTCGTCGGTCGCCGTCGGCGATGAACTGCTGGGTCGGGTGTTGGACGGCGCCGGCCGGCCCCTGGATGGCTTCGGCGAGTTGCGCTGCGCGGATCGGGTTTCACTCACCGGAGAGCCGCTGAATCCGCTGATGCGGCGGGCAATTCGCGATCCTCTCGATGTGGGCGTGCGTTCGATCAATGCGCTGCTGGCCGTCGGCGGCGGACAGCGCATCGGCCTGTTCGCCGGTTCCGGCGTGGGCAAGTCGGTGCTGCTCGGCATGATGACCCGCTACACCAAGGCAGACGTCACCGTGGTCGGATTGATCGGCGAGCGCGGCCGCGAAGTGCAGGATTTCGTGAGCAATACCCTGGGACCCGACGGCATGCGGCGCGCCGTGGTGGTGGCGACTCCGGCCGACAATCCGCCCCTGATGCGCCTGCACGGAGCGTGGCTGGCCACGGCCATTGCGGAATATTTTCGCGACCGCGGCCTCAAGGTCCTGCTGCTGCTCGATTCGTTGACGCGGTTCGCGCAGGCGCAGCGCGAGATTGCGCTCGCCATCGGCGAGCCGCCGGCAACCAAGGGCTATCCGCCCTCGGTATTCGCGCGTCTGCCCCAGCTGGTGGAGCGCGCCGGCAACAGCGACCGCGGCGTCGGCTCGATCACGGCGTTCTATACCGTGTTGGCGGAAGGGGACGATCAGAACGATCCGATCGCCGACGCGGCGCGCGCCATCCTGGACGGGCACATCGTGCTGTCGCGGCGGCTGGCGGAGAACGGATTGTATCCGGCCGTCGACGTGGAAGCCTCCATCAGCCGCGCCATGCATCAGATCGCGACCCGCGAGCAGCTCGACCTCGCGAATCGCTTCAAGCAGGTGTATTCGACCTATCAACAAAACCGCGACCTGATTACGGTGGGCGCCTATCGCCGCGGCGCCGATCCACGGGTGGATCTGGCGGTGGAGCAATGGCCCAAAATGATCGAGTTCCTGCGCCAGGACATGTACGAACCGGTCGGAATTGAGCGCAGTTACGCGGACCTTCGGCAACTCGTGACGCAGTTCTCGGCACAGGCCCCGGCAATGGGCCGATAGTTCGGCCCACCCATGACCAAATCCAAGCGCTTCGCACCGATCCAGGAAATTGCCTCGACTTCGGCCAAGGATCTGAGCCGAGCGATGGGAGAGGCTGCCCGCAAAGTGGCCGATCTCGAGCGCCAACTCCAACAGCTGCAATCCTACCGCGACGATTACGTGCGCAATTCCGCGCCGGGTTCGGCGGTGGTCGACGCGGTCAAACTACAGAACTATCGCACCTTTCTCGATCGTTTGGGCGAGGCGCTGCGCCAGCAAACGAAGTCGCTGGAGATTGCCAAAGCAGACTACGAAAAGCGGCGCGCGGCATGGAGCGAAAAGCGCATCGAAGCAGAATCGCTCGGCCGGGCCGTGGACCGCTTCCGCAAGGAAGAACAGCACGCGGCGGACCGGCGCGAGCAGCGCGAGGGCGACGACGCGGCGCTGCGCACCTTGATCGCGTCGCGAATCGAAATGGGCAACCACTAGGGTTTGTCGCGGCGGTTCTGCGCCAGATAGATTTTCGCGACCCCATCGGCAATCTGCCCCGGTTTCGCTTCGTCGAGATTTGTCAGCACCACCACCGTCAGCCTGTCGTCCACGTAGCGCGATATCTGAGTTTCGAAACCCTGCCACTGACCCTCGTGCTCCACCACGTGATGACCCTTCTTGTCGGCGATGAACCAGCCGTAGCCATAGTGTCCGGAATTGGGCTTGCCGTCGTGCAATGCCGCCACCGTCCACATCTGCCTCAGACTCGAGGTTTTCAGGAGCTTTTCGCCGTATAGCGCCGCGTCCCACTTGGCGAGATCCAGAACCGAAAAATACAGGCTGCCGTCGGCGGTCGTGTTCAGCATCGGCGAGACCCATTCCTGGTTCTTCAGGCGGCCGTCGACCCAGCGGTACCCGGCGGAGCGGTTGGGAATGATGTCCTCTTCGCTGATGATGCGGGTGGTCGACATGCCCAGCGGCTTGAATACCCTCTGTTGCAGGAAGTCGCCGTAGAATTCGCCGGTCACCCGGTGGATGAGAATTCCAAGGGTGAGGTAGCCTAGATTGCTGTAGCTCCAATCCGTGCCGGGCGGATATGCCGGAGGTATGGCGCCGACGATCTTGAGAAGCTGCTCTTCGCTGTAGTCCTTGCGCAGATCGAAATCCTTCGGATAGTCCGTGAAGCCCGCTGTGTGGCTCAGGAGCTCGCGGATCGTCACCTTCTGCCACCAGGCGGGCCCTTGCGGAAAGTACTGGCTGAGGGGATCGTCCAATCTCACCTTGCCGGCTTCGACCAGCATCATCACGGCGGTGGCGGTGAATTGCTTGCCGACCGAACCCGATTGAAAAATCGTCTCAGGGCTGACCGGCACCTGCAGCTCGACGTTCGCCAGGCCATAGCCTTCGGTCCGAATCGGTCGACCGTCACGGGACACGAGCAGTGCCAAGCCCGGAACATGCTGCTTTTCCATCTCCGTGCGCACGAAGCGAGTCACTTCATCCGCAGGCTGATCCGCCGCGGCGAATTGCGCCGCAGGAACCACACAAAAGCAGGCAATCATGATTTTGAGATATTTCAATGCAAGCCTCCTGTCGTTTTTTGAAGTGAAGCGTAGCGTATAAGGCGGCACACGGACGTGTATATTGCGCATGAATCGATTTGGAAAGGATGGCACGTGCCGGGGACGAGTATCTGGGTCGACGCGGACGCCTGTCCGAATGTCATCAAGGAAATCCTGTTCCGGGCGGCGCAGCGCACCGGAGTGCCGGTCACACTGGTGGCCAACCAGCCACTTCTGGTCCCGCGCATGCCGAATCTGCGTGCCACCCAGGTAGCCTCCGGTTTCGATGTGGCCGACGCAGAGATCGTGAAGAAGATGGCGCCAGGGGATCTGGTCATCACCGCCGATATTCCTCTGGCCGCCGAGGTCATCGCCAAGGGCGGCGAGGCGCTCAATCCGCGCGGCGAGCGCTACTCGCCCGACACCATTCGAGGAGTTCTCGCCATGCGCGACTTCATGGACACCATGCGCGCAAGCGGCAATGTCGGCGGCGGCCCGCCGCCTCTCACGCAGGCGAATCGCAACGCCTTCGCGGGACATTTGGATTCGTGGCTGGCGCGCCGGACGGGCAGGTAGGTGGACGCATCGCCGAACTCGGTCACCGTTCCCTATACCGAACTGGCGCAGGAGTTGTTGCACGCCGTCATCGAGTCCTACGTGCTGCGCGAGGGCACCGACTACGGGGAAAAGGAATTCTCGCTGCAGGAAAAAGTCGCGCACGTCATCGGCCAGCTCAAGCGCGGCGAGGCCCGGATCGTCTTCGATCCTGAATCCGAAACCGTCAGCATCGTCAGGACTTAGACAGGCTCCTAGCCGCCTTGGTCGGCGCGAGCCGGCGCGCAGCGCGTCAGGGCATCCTGCAGTCCTATCCGGGCGATGGTCCCCGCGTAGTAGTCGGTCAACCAAATCGCCCCATGTCCAATCGCCAGTGAATCTCCGCCGGGCCCGCTCCAGCGGCAGCGCAACGTCGTGGTTCCGGGGTCGACCGCCGAGAGCGGCATCTTGGGCATGGTGGTCCACACCATGCCGCCGCCGAAGCCGATGTCGCCGCCATGACCGGGAGTGCCGAGTGCAATGGTCGTGACCCGCAGGGAGTCCGCGTCGACGCGGGTCAGCGTCCCGTCGCCCTGATTGAGCGTCCAGATCGCACCGGCTGCGCCGGTCAGGAATCGCGGATTGGGACCCGTTCGTACGGTGCTCCGGATCGCACCCTGGGAAACGTCGACGCGGATGAGCTCGGCGCCTTCTTGCCGCGTCACCCAGACATCGCCGTCGCTGAAATAGGGATTGTAAGAACCCGCGGGTAGTTTAACGGTACGGTGGATGGCTCCCGTCTCAGGGTCGATCCCCGCAAGCGTGCCCAACCTGTCGACCATGAGCCAAACGCTGCCCGCACCGGTCGCGATACCACCTTCCGCGGCCGCGGGCCCCACGGCAAAGACTGCCGTCACACGGTTGGCGGTGAGGTCTATCCTGGCGAGCGACGGTTTGGTCGTGCACATCGGAACCCAAAGGCTGCCGAAGCCGATCGCGAGACCCGCGCAAGGTTCGCCGGTCAGCATCACGCTGGCCGCGAGTGTGTTGGTCTTCGGATCGATGCGGTGCACGGCATAGGGACCGGTGCTTGCCACCCACACTGCGGTGCCGGTGATGACCACCCAGTCGGCGGTCTTGCCCACATGGAAGGTTGCCGCGGGGACGAGCTCGCCGATGGATCTGGGTGTCGGCAACTGCACATCGTTCGCCGCCGATGCATTCAGCATCCATGGACCAATGCCCACCCCGAGCATTACGGCCGCAATCCCCGAGCAAGAATATCGTTGATTCATCGATCCTCGCGCGGGCCCACAGATATCGGACGGCAAGTATGGACTAGCCCTGAAGCAATATCGATGCGACGATAGCGCCCGTGCCCCGAGGCGTCACAGTTCCAGATTGTCGATGAGCCGGGTGCCGCCAAGCCTCGCTGCCGCCAGCGCAACCAGGGCGTGCCCGGTCGAAGGTTCCATCAGGTCGCTCTGCCGCCGGATCGCGACATAGTCCGGCCGCCAGCCTCGCGCGCTCAGGAACTCCCGCGCCTCGCTCTCGATCTTTTTCCAATCCGTGCGCCCGGATCGGACCGCGGCGACCAGCCTGCTCAGGCAGCCGTGCAGCTGTGCCGCCTCGGCGCGCTGCGCATCGTTCAAGTAGCCGTTGCGGGACGATAACGCCAGGCCGCTGGCGTCGCGCACGGTCTCCGCGGATATGATTTCGATGGGCAGCGACAATTGCCGCACCATGCCGCGGACCACCATGAGCTGCTGATAGTCCTTCTTGCCGAACACCGCCCTTGCGGGCTGCACCATGTTGAACAGCTTCAGCACCACGGTACATACGCCCGAGAAGAAGTCCGGGCGCACCTCGCCTTCGAGAATGTCGGCGAGTTCGCGCGGCGGTCGAACCGTGAAGCCCTGAGCCTCGGGGTAGACTTCGCGATCGCTCGGCGCGAACACGATATCGCAG
This sequence comes from uncultured Gammaproteobacteria bacterium, assembly GCA_963811115.1. Lineage (GTDB taxonomy): Bacteria > Pseudomonadota > Gammaproteobacteria > Steroidobacterales > Steroidobacteraceae > Bog-1198. The sequence goes on along the minus strand of CAWEQB010000006.1, from coordinate 496,207 downwards.
CCGCTACCGGCCAACAGCTCGCAGTCGCGCTCGAAGGTCCGCGGATAGGTGGCGAAATCCTCGTGCGGTGCGAACTGCAGCCGGTTGACGAATATGCTCGTGACCACGACATCGCCATGCGCGCGCGCGACGCTCACCAACGACAAGTGACCGGAATGCAGGTTGCCCATGGTCGGCACCAGCACCGGCCGGTGCCGGGAACCAAGGGCCGCGCGCAACTCGGCGATCGTGTGAATTATTTGCACGCCGGATGCCGGTCAGAAGGCGTGAAGCGCATCGTCCGGAAATCGCCCGGCTTTCACGTCGGCCACATATTTGCGCGCCGCCGCCTCGATCCCGTCGCTGCCGTCCATGAAGTCGCGCACGAAGCGCAGCGGCTCACCGCTCGATAAGCCGAGCATGTCGTGCAGGACCAGAACCTGGCCGCTGCAGGCGCTGCCGGCACCGATACCGACGATCGGAATGGGCAGGGTCCTCGTCAAATCACGTGCGAGAGCGGCCGGCACCATTTCCAATACCAAAAGCTCCGCGCCCGCGGCGGCAAGTTCTTCCGCCTGCCGTTGCAAGGTCCGGGCGGCCGCCTCATCACGTCCCTGCACGCGGTAACCGCCGAGTGCATGCACCGATTGCGGAGTGAAACCCAGGTGCGCGCAGACGGGAACGCCGCGATCGACGAGGAAGCGCACGATGGGCGCCGTCCAGCCGCCGCCCTCGAGCTTGACCATGTGTGCACCCTGCTGCATCAGGAGGGCGGCGCTGCGCATCGCGTCCTCCGCAGATCCTTGGTAGCTGCCGAACGGCAGGTCGGAGATGACCCACGCCGTCTTGTTGCCCCTGACGACGCATCCGGTGTGGTAGGCCATGTCCTCGATGGACACCGCGAGCGTGCTCGAGCGGCCTTGCAGCACATTGCCGAGCGAATCGCCCACCAAGAGCGAGTCGACGCCGGCAGCATCCAGGACGCGGGCGAATGTGGCGTCGTAGCAGGTCAGCATGGCGATCTTTTCGCCGGCGGCGTGCATTTCACGCAGCCGGTGCAGGGTGACGGGCTTTCGGTTATTCATGGCCTTATTGTGAGGCACCCCGCGCAAGTCGGCCAGAGCAGGCTCCTGACTTGAGTATTCCGCGGGGCCGCGCCTAATTGGTCGCGGCGGCCGGTGCTGCCGCCTTCTGTCCACGTATCCAGCCATCGGTGCGGGATTCCAGGAGATCGAGCGGCAGGACTCCGCCATTCAACATTTCGTCATGAAAGGCGCGGATGTCGAATTTGGGGCCCAACTCAGCCTGGGCGCGCGCGCGAAGTTCGCGGAACTTGATCTGCCCCAGTTTGTAAGAGAGTGCCTGCGCCGGCCAGGAGATGTAGCGGTCGGTCTCAGCTTGAATGGTGGGTTCATCGACGGCGCCGGATTGCCGGAAGAACTCCACCACCTGGTCCCGGGTCCAACCCTCGGAATGCAGTCCGGTGTCCACGACGAGGCGCACGGCGCGAAACAACTCGCTGGAGAGACGGCCGTAGTCGCTGACGGGGTCCTGGTAAAAGCCCACTTCCTTGCCGAGCTGTTCGGCATAAAGCGCCCAACCCTCGATGTACCCGGAGTTATGACTATGCTGGCGAAATTTGGGCAGACCCACCAGTTGTTGAGCCACGGATTGCTGCATGTGATGTCCGGGGATGCCTTCGTGATAGGCCGTTGCCTCGTCGTCGATGAGCGAGCGATCGGCGAAGTTGGACACCGCAACCACGACCCGCCCGGGGCGTTTGCCGTCGGGAGTGCCCGTTTGATAATGAGTGGCACTCGCTGCCTGAAAATCCGGCATCGCCTCGACAGTCACCGGTGAGCCGGGGAGAAAGGTGAACAATTCCGGCATTCTGGGCTGCATCTGAGCGATGTACCGGCGGAAGACTTCGACGATTTCGGCCGCGGACGTGGGCTTGTATTGAGGATTGTTCTTCAAGGACTCGCGGAACGAGGCGAGATCCTCGAATCCTTGCCTGCGCGCGATGCTCAACATGTCGGATTGAATGCGCTCGATTTCTTTCAGGCCGATTTCGTGGATCTGCGCGGGAGCAAGATTGCTGACGGTGGTTCGGCTGCGTATGTCGTTCAGATAGCGCCGCCTGCCATCCGCCAGTGAAGCGATGCTGAGCGTGGTGCGACCGTGGGGCGCGTAGTCCGCGGCAATGAATCCGGCGAACGCTTCATACGCCGGCAACACCTCGTTGACCACGGTCTCGGTGATCGCCTGAGTCAGGCGTTGCTGGTCCGCCGGGGAAATATCCGCAGGGAATTTCTTGGTCGGCAGCAGAAACGGATCCGCCGCAACCACTCCGCGGCACTGGGCGGGGATTTTCTCCAGAAGAAAGCGTACCGGCATGAGCTTGTCCCTGAGGCCTGCGCGCAGAACCTCCTCGGTCTGGGTGAATACGCGCGGGATCTGATGCAGCCGCGCAAGGTAGTCCTCGTATTGCTTCAACGATTCAAGAGGAACCGCCAGCGGCAGATCGGCCAGGCGCAGATGGGGGCCTTCCATCTGGTTGACCGGCATCTCATATTCCTTGAATCCGTAGTTGGCGATGCGTTGCCGCAGCGTGCTGCGCAGAACCTCGTGGGATAAGGCATCCTGCTCGGAAAAGCCGCTGGTCGAAATTCCCTCCAGGCGCGCGAGGAAACTCCGGTCGCTGCCGTGCTGACTCTTCAGCGCCGCGAGGGAATATTCGTCCAGCCGGTCGTTGTAGCGGTAATCCCCGTAGGCCGTGGCCCGTTCGGGGTGGACCTTCAATTCGAACTGGTAATATTCCTCAAAGAGACGATTTTGCGCGACGAGACGCGCCTCGGGGGACGGAGGGGCGCCAAAGCAGGCACCGGACATCATCCAGCAGACGGTCAGGAACACCGTGGGGCTGAGTTTGTGCATGCCAAACGTTAGCACGACGGCGCTGGTAAGCTAGCGGCTGTTTTCAATCGGCGCATCAGCATGACGTTCAAGACCTGGCTGCTATTTCTGGTGATGGAAACCGCTCTCTCCCTGTCGCCGGGGCCGGCGGTTTTTTATGTCGTATCGCAGGGCGCGCGTGGTGCTCTGCGTCGCTCCGCACCGGCTGCCCTCGGCATCATCAGCGCCAACGCCATCTACTTCTCGCTGTCGGCGACCAGCCTGGGTGCGATCATCGCCGCCAGCGCGCGGTTCTTTGCGATCGCCAAGTGGGTGGGTGCGGCATATCTGATTTACCTTGGAATCAAGGCGCTGCGCTCGGCCGGATCGAGTCATGCGGTGGACTTGGGAATCTCGTTGCCGACGGAAAAAGGCGACCGCAGGCGCGTGTTCCTGGGTGCACTGACCCTGCAGCTCGCCAATCCCAAGGCCCTGCTGTTCTTTCTGGCGCTGCTGCCGCAGTTCATCGATCCGACGCGTGCCGTGGTCCCGCAGATGTTGATCCTGGCGGCGACCTCGATGTTGCCCGAGTTTTGCATTCTATTGAGCTACGGGTGGCTTGCGCACCGCGCGCTGCACGCGTCCGCCAAATTCGGCATGTCGCGCGGCATGAACCGCTGGCTCGCGTGGATCGAGGGCGCCGGTCTGCTCGGATGCGCGACTCTGGTGTTGAAATTCAATCGAGCCTCTTAGGGGATGGCGATGAAGAAGAGTTGCATGGTGGGCGCGGCGCTGGCCTGCGCAATTGTCTTGGGCGAACCCGGCTCCGCCGATCCTGCGCGGCTGGTGCATAGATTCCTGCAGATCGAGATCACCCCCGACGCCGCGCTGGTTGCATCCGTGGAAGGCGACTCGCCGCCGAGCACGTTTTATCCGCCGATTCGGGACTTGCTCATCCGGCGCGCGCGCAACGGCGCTACGGTCCACGTTGCGCTGCCGTGCGGCCGCGTTGCGCAGTGCTGGCCGGCGGCGCTCGCCTGGAGCCCGGACGGCAAGCATTTGAGTTTCAGCTTGCGCACTCCGGGCAGCCACGCCCGTTCGGTGTACACGGTTGCGGCCGACGGCAGCGGTCTGACCAAACTGCTCGACTTCAGTGGAACCATCGACGACCTCAAGTACGGGCCGGACGGCCGCCTGGCGCTGCTGGCCACCGAAAACGCCACCAAGGAAGTCGGTGCGACCGAAGCAGGCACGCCGATTGCCGGGGATTTGGACGAGGCGACACCCGAGCAGCGGATCGCCGTTCTCGACAAGGGCGCATTGCATTGGGCGTCTCCCGCCAATTTATTCGTCTACGAATACGATTGGCGGCCGGGCGGCAAAGGATTTGTCGGCACCGCGGCCCCCGGCAACGGCGACGACAACTGGTGGAGCGCCAAGCTGTACACCTTCTCCGAAACGGATGCCGCGGCAACCGTGCTGTACGCCCCCACGGACCAGCGACAGCAAATCGCCGTGCCGAAAGTGTCGCGCGACGGTTCGATGGTCGCCTTCATCGGCGGGATCATGAGCGATTTCGGTTCCACCGGCGGCGATGTTTACACCGTGCCGATCGACGGCGGTTCAGTCACCAATCTCACGCCGGCGATGCGCGCCTCGGCAACTGCGCTGACCTGGAGCTGCGACGGCCACCTGCGCGCGCAACTGCTGGCCGGCGACAAAACGCAACTGGCGGATCTTGGCGCGGGACGCCGGCCGACCGCCTTACGCATTTTGTGGAGCGGTGAAGAGTCGTTGGACAATGGCGGCAACTACGCCGCGGTTGCCTGTCCGTCGGAAATCATTGCCGCCGAACATCAGTCCTTCACGGAGCCGCCCGAGATTGCCGTCGGCCCAATAGGCCAGTGGCGGAATTTGACCACCATCAACGTGGGTCTGCACATGGCGGCCCGGGTGCAAAGCATCTGGTGGAAAAGCGACGGATTCGACGTGCAGGGCTGGCTGCTGCTGCCCGAGCATTCGAATGGCAAGTTACCCATGGTGACCGACGTTCACGGCGGTCCGGCCGCCGCCGTCGTGCCGCACTTCACCGGGCCGGGGCTGACGAGTGCGCTGCTCGACCGCGGCTTCGCGGTGTTCCGGCCGAATCCCCGCGGCAGCTACGGCCAGGGCGAGCGCTTTACCCTGGCCAATGTCCGAGATTTCGGTCATGGCGATTTGCGCGATATTCTGGCCGGCATCGACGCCGCCGCCAAAGTGGCGCCCATCGACACGGCACGGCTCGGCCTCACGGGCGGCAGTTACGGCGGGTTCATGACCATGTGGGCAGTGACCCAGACCGACCGGTTCAAGGCGGCCGTGGCCGCCGCCGGGGTCAGCAATTGGCTGTCGTACTATGGTGAAAACGGCATCGATGCGTGGATGCTGCCGTACTTCGGTGCTTCCGTGTACGAAGATCCCGCAGTGTATGCACAATCGTCGGCCATCAACTTCATCCGCAACGTCAAGACACCGACTTTCGAGTACGTCGGCGAGCGGGATATCGAATGCCCCGCCCCTCAAACCCAGGAGTTTTGGCACGCCTTGAAAGCCCTGAACGTGCCCACCTCCATCATGATCTATCCCGGCGAAGGCCATGGGTTGCGCGATCCGGCGCATAGCGCCGATGCCATGGAGCGCACGTTGAGCTGGTTTGAGAAATATCTGAAGTAGCGAAGATTGCTGCGCCATTGCCCGGCGGTTGGCACGTCACTTGCTATTTCCGGGCTATGAACGCCACGCGCATAATTTCACAAGCCTCGATCGCTTCAGACCCGGCGCAAATCAGCGACGCGGCGCCAGGCGGTTCCTTGAATTCAGCGGGCCCGGGCCAGGATTTTGCTGCGACGCTCAGCAACGTAGGGGCGAAATCAGGCCGCCGCCAGGCCGCCGGCAAGGCTCACGACGGGGCGCAGACCGGCGGATCCTTGCCGGCGTCCGGCAATATCGCGCCACCGGCGGCAAACGCCGCGGCTTCCGCCCCGGCCGCCAATCCGGCAGCCGCCGGCAGCGCGGCCTCCACAATCCAGGCGGCCAACACGGCGCCGTCCCGCACGGCGGCTACAACCGCCAACACCACGGAGGCAGCGAGCCTCGTAGCGCTCAACGCGGCCGGGGTGCGCGGCGCAGCCGCGCCCGGCGGCGCCGGAACTGGCCCCGCGGCAATGACGGGCGGCGGCAAGGGGGACGCCGTCATTTCATCTTTACCTGGTCAACTCGGCGCATTGGGCCCGGATACGGTGCCCAACTCCGCCGGATCCCCACCGGGATCCGGGGTTGCGGCCGGGCCCGGAGCGGATTTCGCCCAAGCCTTCGGATTGCCGGGTGCGGCGGGAGCCGGCGGCCAGACAGCGGCCGACGCGCCCGCAATACAGGAAGCATCCGCAGCGAAGAGCACCAAGGAAGCCCCAGACGGGGCGGCCCACGCTCCTAAAGTGCGTGCCAGCAACGCCGCGGGAATGGTTACGCAATCGGTGGGGCGAGCGGACTCCGCGGGGCAAGCGGATTCCGCGGGGCGAGCGGATTCCGCCGGTCGGCCGGACTCGGCGGCAGTCACCGCAACCTTGACTTCAGTCGGCGACCGCAATGACACCGCGTCGACCTCGCTCAACAATGACTCGGCAACCGATGGTGGTGCAACCTTGCAAACCGCCATCGCGGCCGCGAGTTCCGCCGCGGGGGCCGCGGGGGTCGCCGGGACTGCCAGCAGCGGGGTTGCCGCAGAGTCGCGGGCCGACGACGGCGCCGCGCCGATGGTCGGCGCAGCCCGGCCGGCGGGACGCGCAGGCGGACCACTCGAGCCGCCGGCCTCGGTGGCCGTTCCGGCCAAGGAGGTCGCCGCCGCGAAAGCGGCCGCCAGTGCCGAAGGTGCGGCGCTCGCCAACTCCGTGGAATCGGACAAGCACGCGCACGCCGGGAGTTCCGATTCCCCGGCCTCGACGGATGCGAATGGGATGGCGGGTGCGGCGGGCGTGGGGTCCAGTGCAACCGCCTCGACCGACGCCGCTCCGATGCCGACTCTGAAGGTCACAGCCGGCGTGGATACGGCGGAATTCGGACATGGTCTTGCGGACCGCGTGTCTTGGATGGTCGGCAACAATCTGAACGGCGCGAAACTGCAAGTCAATCCGTCGCAGCTCGGTCCCATCGAAGTGCGAATCGCAGTTCAAGGCGGGCATGCGCAGGTCTGGCTCACGAGCCACAGTGCCGTCACTCGCGACGCACTCGAGTCAAGCTCGCAAAAGTTGCGTGACATGTTGGGAGCCCAGGGCTTCGGGCAGGTCAGCGTCGACATTTCGCAGCGTTCATTCCAGGAGCGTTCCCCGCAGGCACAGCCCTATGATTGGATGCCGTCGGCGGACAGCGTCGCCTCCCCGGCGTCGGTGCCGTCGACCGCAGCGCGGTCTGCGCATCTCCCGAGCAGTGCGGTGGACGCTTACGCCTGAGGCGGGTCAGATCATCCCGCCGTTGATGGAAATGATCTGGCCGGTGATGTAAGCAGCTTCTTCGGACGCAAGGTAGCCGACGAGACTGGCGACCTCTTCCGCAGTACCGGCGCGCTTCATCGGCACGAAGGTAGCGATGGCCGCGGCGTCGAAGGCGACAGCCCCCATCCCCGTCGCGATGATTCCCGGCGCCACCGCGTTGACGGTGATTCCGCGGCTCGCCACTTCGAGACTCAGCGCGCGGGTGGCGGCATTCAGCGCGCCCTTGGCCGCCGCATAGTTCACCTGGCCGCGATTGCCGGTCAGCGCGGCCACCGATGATATGTTGATGATGCGTCCCCAGCGCGTGCGAATCATGGGCAGCATCAGCGGCTGCGTGACGTTGTAGAATCCATTCACCGACACGTCGATGACGCGGTGCCATTGTGCGGCACTCATCCCCGGAAATACGGCGTCATCGTGAATGCCGGCGTTGTTCACCAACACCTGCACCGGCCCATCCTCCAACAGGCGTTGTACCGCGGCGCCCGTCGCGGCTGGGTCGGTCACGTCGAATTGAACCGCGATCGCCTGGCCGCCGTCGGCGGCGATTTCGCCGGCGATCGACGCCGCGGCCGGCATTCCGTGGTGCGAATGGACATAGACGAAGTGACCCGCCTTGCCGAGGCGGCGGCATATGGCCGCGCCGATGCCGCCGCTGCCGCCGGTGACCAGGGCGCGAATCGCTGATTTATTCATGGCTGCGCTTGTCGGCGTCGAACACCACTGTCGCGCGGCCGGTCATGAGCCGCCGCGCGGCGGATTGCAACGCAAATTCGTACAGCGCTCTGTCATGATCCCCGGCAACAACGGCGGCTTCGCAGATGAGATCGGTTTGAATGTCGTCGAGCCTTACCACATGGAATCGTACATCGCGCAAGGCGGCGAGAAATCCGGCCTCGGGCCGGACCTTCCCCGCACCGGCGGCCAGCGCGCCGTGAACCGCCATGGCCTGGGCTGCATATTCAATTCCGCAACAAATGCCCAAGCGGCCGTGCGAGCGCAGTGGATTATCCGGCAGCCGATGAGTGGCGCTGCGGCAGCGAATACTCTGTGCATCCCACTCGACGACTTCATCGAGCAGGCACATGCGCCCGTGGTGGGGAATATTTTGCGCGATCCAGGCGCGGTTCAAAGGCATGGTTCGATTCGCACTTCCAAACTTGAGACATCGAGATACTCGAGAATCGCACTGCCGCCGCGCCGCTCCGCCAGCAGACGCAGCAGGGGCAGCGCGCGCGCCGCGGGACACGCGGAGCGCAGCGCTTCCAGGGCGGGGTCAGCCAGCCGATCGTAGCTCAACTCAGTGAGCGAGGCGTCGATTCTTGCCAACGAGGCATCGCGCCGATTCGGTGTCAGCACCAAGGCCACCCCAAAGGCATCGGGTATGGGACGCTTGTCGTGCAGTGGCTGCGGATATTCCGAGTCATAGGCGACCAGCAGCACCGGTATCTGATCGACCGCGACCTGGGCCAGGGCCTCGAGGAGACCCGCGGCGAAGCTCGCGTCGAATGCGCACAACACAGTGGATTCGGCCATGGCACCCGTGGCGATGCTCCAATAGCCCGCAGCCGCGTTGTGCACCGAGTTCGCGAACCGTGTCGGCGACACCTCGCGATCGGCGAGCGACAGGGCGTGGCAGATTTCATGGCAATTTTGTCCGTCGCCGCCGGAAGAGGTGAACACGCTGGCCAGCTGCGGCAGCATCCTCGCCCGCTTGCACCGTCGCCTCCAGAGCTATGGCCAATGCCAGCTTGACGACGCGGCCGGTGCGCCGACGCTCGGCGGCCACCAGAACGCTCGGCATCGGCAGCACGGTGCGCGCCGGCGCGATACGGCTGCGCGGCCCGCAAGCACGGCCAGGGTCTGCGGCCAATTGGCAAGCCCAGGCCCCAGAACTCCGAGGCCGCTGACGTAAGCCGCTAGCCGCATCCCGCGCGACCGAGGATCAGGCTGCAGTTGGTGCCGCCGAAGCCGAATGAATTGGAGAGGACACGCCTTACCGGAGCGCTGCGATTTTCCTTGATGTAGTACGCCGTGAGGGTCGGATCGATCGCGCTTGGTGTGCACTCCGCCCGGCATCAGTCCATGCCGAATGCGCGAGGGCGCTGATCACCGCCTCCAACGCCCCGGCGGCGCCGAGAGTATGGCCGGTGGCGCCCTTGGTGGAACTGCACGGCGTGGTCGGACCGAACACGCTGGTGACTGCCTGACTTTCCGTCCGATCGTTGCTGGGAGTGCCGGTTCCATGCAGATTGATGTAGTCGATGTCGCCGGGATCGAGTCCGGCGGCCGCAAGCGCGGCCTGCATCGCACGCCGTGCGCCGAGGCCCTCGGGATGCGGCGCCGACATATGGTAGGCATCGCTCGATTCGCCGATGCCGAGCAGCAGCACGGCGTCCTCATCCTGTTGCTCCGGCACGCGCTCGAGCAATGCGAATGCAGCCGCCTCGCCGATCGAGATGCCGTCGCGGGACACATCGAACGGGCGGCAGGGCGCCGCCGAAGAAAGCTGCAGCGAGTGGAAGCCATACAGAGTGGTAAGGCACAGTGAGTCCACCCCGCCCACCAGGGCCGCATCGACAACGCCTGCCTCGATCATGCGGCGTGCCGAGGCAAATACCTTGGCGCTGGATGCGCACGCACAGGAAACCGCAACTGCGGGTCCTTGCAGCCCGCAGCGCCGCCGAATGTAGTCGGCGACGGAAAATGTGTTGAGGGTGGGGCCGTACTCGAAGCTCGCCGGCAGAGCGCCGCTGATCGGATCGCGCTCCCGATAGGCGAGTTCGGTCTGCAGAATTCCCGCGGTGCTGGTACCCAGGAAAACGCCCATGCGCCGCGGGCCCCAGCGCTCGGCCGAACGCTGCACGGCAATCGAAGAACTCGTCCTGCTGCAGGGCCAGTTCGGCAAGACGGTTGTTGCGGCATTCGAACTTGCGCAGATTCTCGGGCAACCTCGTCTCATCGACGCCCGCCACCTCGCCGACGTGGGTATCGATGTCGACGGTCTCGAAATTGCAAATGGAAAGTCCGCTGCGCTGTTCGCGCAGCGCCAGCAAGGTCGCCGCCGCGCCTCTGCCGATGCAGCTGGTTGCCGTGAAAGACTTGAGCAGGAGCGGCGTCATGCAAGCGCCGAGCGCAGGGTGATGGGCTGCAATTTTCTTTCGGCCAGCATGTCGAGCAGCCGGGGCAACACCTCCACGATGACCGGACGGCCGCCGCAGGCACGCGCCGCATTGCCATCGTGCAGAAGCAGGATGTCGCCGCCGTGCAGCGGATGCACCAGTCTCCGGTAGACGGCGTCGGCATTGCGCTGGACGGTATCGAAACCGCGCCGTGTCCAGCTGGCGAGTCGCAATTGCAGCCGCACCAGGATGGGATCGAGAAAGGGATTTCGCAGCCCGGCAGGCGCGCGGAAAAATAGCGGCGTGCTGCCGGTGACTCTCGTAATGCTGTCCTGGGCGCGCGATATCTCGGCGCTCATCCCCCTGGGTCCCAACAAGGAGAAATTGTGCCGATGCTGTTGGCTGTGATTCTCGATGTAGTGGCCGCGTTCGACGATTTCTCTCGCCAGATCGGGATAGCGCTCAACGCGCGCGCCGACGCAAAAAAAGGTTGCAAGCGCGCGATGTTCCGCCAATTGCGCCAACACCTGCGGCGTCACCTCGGGGTCCGGCCCGTCGTCGATGGTAATGGCGACGCTTGATTCGCCGCTGTGCCGCGGCAGGGACACCCAGTTCGGACCAAGCAGGCGGCTGCGCGGCCAGAGTCCCGCGGCGGCCAGGCCGCCGTGGTTGATCGCCACGGCCGCCAATGCCCAGGGCCACACACGGGGGCGTGCCAGCGCCGCTGCTGCAGCGCCCAGATGAATGGCCGCGGATGCATACAACAGCGGCGGCGGTGACCAATGCAGTGAGGTCGCCGAAGGTCCGGCGTTTTGTCCGCTCATAGCAAGCGCGAATCCAAGAAATTCTCCCAAAGCTTTGCCCAAGTCGACCATTCGTGACCGCCGGCAATGACATTGACTGCGTTGGCGGGCAGGGTTGCCGCGAGAAGTTGGTGCGCGGCCGCGAACCGATCCTCCCTTCCGAACCCGAGGCACAGCGGTTCAGAACCGGAATGACGGGTCTTTATATAACGCCATATTCGACGTTCTTCGTCACTTTCCGCAAGTTCGCCCGGTTGCCACGGACCAAGTCCCGGCGCCTGCTCTATTTCGCGGGCGATAATTCTGCTGCCCAGATACGGGGCGAGCAAGCACAGGCCGTCGATCTCGCCGGGAAACGAGGCGGCGTAGTCGAGCGCGAATAAACCGCCCAAGGAAATTCCGCCGAGCCAAATGGAGACGCCCGCCGCGCGCGCCGGCAGCACCACATCGGAGCGCAGTTGTTGGATCGCACTGCGATCGCCGACGTGATTCAACTCGAGGTCGACGAACACGAGATCCAGCGCGGCACATCGGGCGCGCACCGCCGTCGCGAAGCCCGCCTCCACGAAATCCTGAGCGGCATGGTAGGCGCCGGGTAGCCACGCCATGCGCGTGGGCGCCACGGCGGAGGCGGTCGCCGGGACGGAGATGCTACGCACGCGCAAGCACCGCCGCGAAAAGCAGCGCCAGGAAGGCGCCCGGTGCCACCGTGGTACCCAATGCCATCAGGACCGGCACCTGCGAGAAGGACAAGAGGCCAAAGCCGATCACCGTGCTCAAGTTCGCGATGGAGAGAGACGCCAGGGTCAGAGATTCGCTGCCGGCATCGTGCACTCTGGTTTGCCGATCGAAAAACAGAGCGTAGTTCGAGCCGACGGCTACGATGAGCAGCATGCCCACCAAGTGCAGTATGGTGAGCTGCACTCCGCTTACCGCGAGACCGGCGGCCACGCAGAGCACGGCCAGCGCCAGCGGCGCCAATACTCTCGCGACCCGCAGCGGCGAGCGCAGGGCAATCAGCAGAAGAATCGTGAGCGCCAGGACGCCCGCCAGCGACAAATGAATCGCCTCGGACAGGTAGCCGGCATACAAGGCATCGGATTCCTGCTTGAGATCGAGCGCTCGGGCCTCCGGGATGCGCGCGCTCTGCAGCGCCGAAACCACCCGGGCGGTGTCGATGGACTGCGCCGCGGCGCCGTGCAGCGGCAGCAATGCATTCCATCGATCCTTTTGATGCAGGATCAGCGCCTCGAAGCCTGCGCGCAACGATGTCCCTTGCAGGTCCTGCGCCGTGAGCAGCGGCGCATGACGCGCCGCCTCCACATCGTTCAAGAACGGCTGCAGGCGCTCGCTGCTCACGTCCAAGTCGATGCTGGCCAAGCGCAAATTGTCGCGCAGCTGAGATGCGTCCGGCAGACTCTTGCGGCGGGCCTCCTGGGTGGATGCGCTCGGCAGATAGTTCGCCGGGTTGTCGAAGCCGCTGATCACCCGGCCATCGACCAAGGGTTCGAGCGCATGAGCCGCGCGCTCCGCCCCGGCCAGCGCGGCATCGAGCGTGGCACCGGAAACGATGACCAAGTCACGCACGTCGGCGGCCCCCAGGTCGCGCCGCAATTGGCTGTCCGCGTCTTGATCCTGCAGCGAGACCGGGCTGAGCGCGGAAAGCTCGCGGTTCCACAGCGTCGCATCATGGCGCAGTGTGATGGCAATCGCCGCTGCGGCAATCACTGCACACGCCGCCGCCGCTCCTGCCCGCGATTGCCGCAGCGGCCGTATTAGTGCGCTGATGCGCCGCCCCAAGGGTGCGACATCGTGGGTGACAAAACCGTCCGGCAGCAGCGCGGGCAGTACATAGCGCGTCACGCACGCGGCCGCGACCAGTCCGCTGATCGAGTACGCTCCCAGTTGCGCAAGGCCCGGGAACCCGGAGGGCAGCAGCGAGGCGAATCCGCACACCGAGGTCAGCATGCCGAGACGGATGGTGGGCCACCACGCCTGCTGCCAGCTCAGGCCGACGGCTTGAGGCGGCGCCGGCCGGTGCGACTGCACGAAGAAGTAGATCGAGTAGTCCACCGATTCGCCGATCAGAGTGATTCCAAAGCCCAGGGTAATGCCGTGAACGGCGCCAAATCCGAGCGCAACGGCGGCGATTCCGACCACGGCGCCGGTGGCCACGGGCATGAGGCCGAGCGCAAGCGCCGGCACCGAGCGGTAAACCGCAAACAACAGCGTCACCACCAGGATGCTGCCCGCAATCGACAGGCGCACGGCGGCGCGCTCGATCTTGGCACGGGCGGCAACGGCAAACACGCCGGGACCGCTCAGTTTCAATTGCAGAGATGGGGCATTGATTGCGGGCGATTCGTGCACGGCTGCGGCGAAGGCGCTGTGAATCGCGCCGATGGCGTCGGCCTGCGCATCGAGATCGGAGCCGCCGGCCTCGGTCTTTGCCACCATCAATGCGCGCGCGCCGTCCGGGGACACCCAGACACCGCCGCTCGTCGACCGGTGCAGGCATGCGCTCCAGCTGTTCGATGATATGCAGCATTTCCCCGGTGGGATCGCTCGGCAGCAGCGACTTCAGCACCAGTCCCGCAGGCGACGCCAGTTCATCGATGGTGTCCTGGATTGCCGCGTGCAGGCCCGACGCCGAAAAGCGCGCCGCCGCAACCTGGTCGCTCAAGAAATAGCGATGTTGAAACAGGAAGTCGCGATCGCGCTCGGCGGTTATTGGCTCGCCGTTGTTGATGCTGGAAAATCGTGGATCGCTCCGCAGGCGCGCGGCGGTTGCAACCGATGCCTGCATTCGCGCCGCGGCATCACCGTGTTCGATGGCGATCAGGACCAAGCGCGAGACCGGACCATCGCGCAGCTGATCGACCAACAGTTGCTGGGCGGGCGTGGGCTTTGCCGGCAGGAACGCCGACAGGTCCGTGACATAACGGGCGCGCGCCACGACCAAGGATGCCGCAGCGAGGCACAAGATCCACAGCGCCGGGATCCGCAGGCGCCGCCAATTCATGGCGCCGCGGCGGTGCGCAGGGTCATCAACGAACGATCGCCGTCGGGTTGACGAATTTCAACCCTGAGCAATTGGTCTCTCGAGCCGTCGATCCGCACCTGCTTCACGACGCGCGCCAGCGAACCATCCAAGGGCGCGAGGTTCAGGGACCAGTGCTCCACACTGCCGGCGAACTCGAGACGAAAGATTCGCTCGAGCGCGTGTCGATCGCCCGCCAGGGTGCCGCGGATGCTTTCGATGAACGGCAGAATTTGCGGGTAGCGATGCAAGTCCAGCACATGCCGGCGGCCGTTCCGCTCCACGGTCAACTCACCGCCTTCGAGCAACAGGGTTTCCGGACGCGGCAACAGAGTGCGCTTCTCCAATCGATCAGGGGCGTCGTAGCGCATTTCGCCGGAGGACTCGACCGGCCGCTTGAGAACGGCCAGGAAGTGCTGCTCGACGAATTCGACGCGCCCGTGCCGGCGCATCGCAAGCAGACCCATCACCTCATCCAGGTCGCCCATCGGCGCGCCGGGTGCCGGCGGCGCCGCGCCGGGTGCCGGCAGCGCCGCGTTACCTGCCACGCTGCCGGCAAAGCACGCCAGCGCCAGCAACAGCATTGCGCGAGCCCGCCGCATCATGCGCTTACCGCCGCAGGCGGCGCCTGCCAGAAGTCGTAAAAATTGAACCAATTGAAGGGGTCGTCGCGGCAGCGCCGATCGAGCGCGGCGGCATAGCGCTCGATGGCCGAGTGGACGGCGGCGTCGCGATCCGCCGACGGAACGGCGGAGAAATCGGCGATGCGTTCGAAGACCAAATGATACTTGTTCTTGCCGCGATACAGTCCGGCCATGAAGAACGCCGGGCAGCGTAGAATCGCCGCGGCTCGCATCGGACCGGTCGGCAGGTAGGCGCGCTCCCCGAGCAGGGATACAGCCTGCACCGGCTCGCGTCCCAGGGTGCGATCCCCCAGGACTCCGACGAATGCCCCGCGTTCGAGACGGTCGGCGATACTGAGCATGGCGTCGATTCGGCCGAGCGGAATGGTATCGGGAACGTGCCGCGGATTGATGGCCGCGAGGGTGGTGTTGATCTTGCGCGCATTCTCCTCGTACATGGCCATGGCGACGCGGAGTCCGCGCTGGCGCCGTCCGAGGCTGTGCATCACCTCGAAGCTTCCCATGTGCGCGCCCAGCAGCAAGGCGCCGCGGCCGCTTTGCAGTTGCGAGATCATCAGCTCCTCGCCTTCGAGCGTGATGTTGAACCGTGCAAATTGACCATTGATCAGGTAAACGCGATCGTGAATGGTGGTGGCAAAGGTCAGGATCTGCCGAAATCGGTCGCGCGCACTGGGGCGCCGGCCGAGTGCGAGTCGCAAATAGCGACGCGAATGCCGCCGCGCTGCCGGTGCGAACAAGAAGAAGTAGGCCGCGATCCCGTAAAGAGGAATGCGGCTCAACGATCGGCCCAGGTGCAGCGAGAGGAGCACCATGAACCGCAACAGCGCAATGCTGCCCCGCTCACGGTGCCGGATCCAATCCGCCTTGTGCCCGCTGTCCACAAGGTCTCCGGGCTTGGGACTCATGCGCCCTCGCCCACGCGAGCCATGCTTCGCAGGCTGCCGCTGGCGACGGTGCGATCCGCAACCCGGATGGTAAAACGAATCAGGCCGCTCCGGGGTGCATGGTGCTCCAGGCTCAAGGCATCGCCGGGGCGCACCGCGCCGAAAAATTTGGCCGACCCGATCTGCCATTGCGTAAGATCGATGCTCCACGCGCGCTGCATCAACTGCAGCGCCTCATCGAGCAGAACAGCGCCGG
Source organism: uncultured Gammaproteobacteria bacterium (assembly GCA_963811115.1). Classification (GTDB taxonomy): domain Bacteria; phylum Pseudomonadota; class Gammaproteobacteria; order Steroidobacterales; family Steroidobacteraceae; genus Bog-1198. The sequence continues at coordinate 480,058 of CAWEQB010000006.1, read as the reverse complement.
GCAGCACGGGAAACTTGGGGAAATGGCCCGGATACGCCGGATGGTCGATCGAGACGTCGATCGGGCTATGCACCGCGGCCGCCGGCGCGCTCACAACGAATCGATCGTCTGTAGGTGGCGGCTCGCCAGGTGCTGCAGTTCACGTTGCGGCAGCTTGCCGGTTGCATTGCGCGGCAGGCGATCGACCAGGATCAACGGTCTCGGCAGGAACACCGCATCGATCCGGCGGCGCAGATGTTCGGTCAGGACTGAAATGCTCAAGGTGGGCGCCACCACAACCGCCCCCAGACGGGCTACGCCGGTGGCGCCTGTGCCTTCTTCGCGCAAGAAGAATACGCCGTCGATCACGCCGGGGATCGCATTCAACTGAGCGTTCAGATAGCCGAATGAACTGCGTTTGCCGGCGACGTTGACCAGGTCCGCAGTTCGGCCGTGCAGCAAAAATTCGTCATCACCGACGATCTCGATGACATCCTGCATCGCGGTCAATTGTTCGACGTGCCCGCCGTACGCGTACGCTTGTTCGTTCTCGACTTTCAGCCGAACACCCGGCCAGAGCCGCCAGGCAGGCGACGCGGATGTACGGCGCAGGGCAATCTGCCCGGTTTCCGTGGAACCGTAGATTTCCAGCAACGTGGTGTGGAACTTCGCTTCAACCTCGCGCGCCAGTTCCTGCGCCAGAGGTGCGGTGGCCGAAATAACGAGATCCACTGGAGGCATGTCGATTTCCGATGCGACCAAAGCACGTAAGTGAATCGGAGTGGATACCAGCACCCGGGGCCGCGTCGCCGCCGCAATGGCCGCCGCGATGTCCGCTGGATAGAACGGCCGCTCCGCGCCGATGGAATTGCCGGCCGCGAGCGCGAGCAGTACGGTGAACTCGAAACCGTACATGTGCTGCGCAGGTACCGTGCCGATCAAGGCATGAGATCTGCCGTCCAGCAGCCCCAGGCGCCGGGCGCCGTTGCGCACGCAACGCACCAGCTGGCCCCAGGTCTTGCGGTACGGCAGCGGCGTGCCGGTCGATCCGGAGGTGAATACGATGGCGGCGAGCCGAGTGACCGGAATTTCAGGTACAGCCCACTCGCGCGGGGTCGCGGGCAATTCGCTCTCGGGAAAGAAAACTTTGGGCAGGGCAACATCGCAGCGCGGGTCATCGGTCAAACAAAATGCACCCGGCGCAAAACGTGCCAGTTGTCCGATGACCTCGGGAGTATGTGTTGAGGGCAACAGGCTGACGCGTCCCGTCATCAGACAGGCGGCGAAGCCCACCGTGAAATGGTATCGATCGGTGCAGACGTTCAGCATGTGATCGCCTGCGGGCAAGCTCCGCGCCAAGTGCTCGGCGTCGGATAAGAAGCGCCGCGCGGTAATGGGGACGCCGGCTCGATATGCAACCACTGCATCGGGCGAGTCGTGGGACAGTAGCGCGATCGTGTCCATGCGGCGGAGCCCCTAGTGCGAGCTCGCAAAGTAAACGCGAACCGCGGCGAGCAGGCCGCGAGGCCGTTCCTGCGGCAGGACGCGCCGTCTGACCACGAATTCGGCCGCAAACATGAGCCCGATCAGCGGCAGCACGCAGAAGTTGGCGAACATCGACCAGGTGTGCAGCGGGGCGAAATAGAACAAGGTGCACGTGGCCGCCGCGATCAAGGCGAAGAACAGCGTCCAGGCGGCGGTGACCCGGCGCGTATAGCGCACCTCGTCGGGCGTGAGCGGACCGTGCAACTTGTCCGCAAGTTGGGTGCATAACGCCACGCTGCCGCGGCGCAACGATTGCCCGAAACTCAAGGCCAGCAGCGCATAGACGGTGCATTCCTGCAGCAGATAGAGCAGCGAGAAATTGCTTTGCAGCAGCGGCCAGTAATGCAACAGCAGCAACGCGACCGGCGCCGCCAGCAACGCGGCCCACAGACGGCGCCGGCGCCAGATCAGCACAAAGAGGACGCTGAGTACGGGGCCCAGGGCCAGTGCGACTGCCCAGCCATGGTTCTTGGCGATCGAGATGCTGTAGTGGGACAGTGCCGGGTAGGCGGCGAGAAATGCGATGATCGCCGTCAGCCGTAGTCCTCCCCGTCGACCCATTTACTTGGTCCTGTGCGCGGCGATGTATCCGGCTAGGTGCCTCAGGGAACGAAAGGTCTGTTGGTTTTCCGCGGCGTCGGCCCGCAATTGAATGCCGTACTGTTTGGAAACGATCAGCGCCACTTCCAGGATATCAATGGAATCGAGCCCCAGTCCGGCCCCGTACAAGGGGGCCTCGGGGTCGATATCCTTGGGTTCAACCTCAAGATTCAAGGCTCTCACGAACAGGGTGGCAAGTTCCTGCTGCAGACTGATATCGGCCGGGGGCGCCGGCTGTTGCATGAGCGACGCTTTGTCGGACATAGGGTAGGCTTTCTATTGGGCTTCTAAGGTGCGGGCATTATATAGGTGCCGGCCCGAGCGGCAACCCACGAGGAGGGCGTGCGGCTCTTCCTCAGGAGCGGCCCCCCGGCGAACGGGAGGGCGCCGACACGCGTCGGGCCAACAACACGGGCAGGCGCAGCAGGAAGCCGCAAAACAGCCGAATGTGCATCCAGGTCAGCAGAACGTTGTCGCGCCAATAGTTAAAGTGCGAAACACCGCCCTGTTCGGGGCGAAAGTAAAGCACCGGCGCCGCAAGATTGATCGGCCGCACCCCGCGCCAGCATAGGCGCACCACCGCCTCCGCATCGAAGTCGAAGCGCCGCATCCAGCGTTGCCGTTGCATGACCGTGACCAGCGCGTCGATGGGATACACGCGGAAACCAAACAGGGAGTCGGCAATACCCGCCCAAAGCGTCTCGACGTTGACCCACCAGTTGGAGATTCGGCGGCCTTTGACGCGCAGGGCCGGCGCGCTGGAATCGAATACAGGGGCGCCCAACACCATCGCGTCGGGTGCGGCCACAGACGCCCGCATGAAGCTTTCGATCAATTGAGCGGGGTGCTGACCATCGGAATCCATGGTCAATACATGGGTGAATCCCCGGGCCTGGGCTTCTTGGAGGCCGAACAGTACTGCCGCTCCCTTGCCCCGATTTTGCGCCAACACCAGTACCCGCAAGCCGGGCTCGGCCTGCGCCATCGCCGAGAGGCGTTCCGCGGATTGGTCGGTGCTGCCATCGACCACCACCCAGACGGGGGTCCATTGCGCAAGCGCGTCCCGCACGGTGGCATAGACGCGTGGGCCCGGGTTGTAGCTCGGTATCAGCACCAGGTGGGTGCTCGACGCTGCAGCGCCGGCGGATTCATCATTCATGCCGTCAGCCAACGAGCCTGCAACGCTCCCTGGAGCGCCTGCCGGTAGTACCGATCGAGTTCCATCGTAAAAGCCTCGACGTCCGAGGGTGGGTCGAATCGCTTGCCGAGCCTCACCCGGTAGGTGATGGGTAAAGCGGGCCGGCGGAACAACGGCCAACCCTTGCTCAAGAAGGGCGAATCAGTTTCGATCATCAGGGTTTGCACCGGTACATTGGCCTGTTTCGCAATCAATCCGACGCTCCCGACCAGGGTGTTGATCGGCTCCCGGATGGTGCGCGTCCCTTCGGGAAACAACAGCAGGATGGCTCCATCGCGGAGGTGTGCCACCGATTCCTTGATCATTTGACGCGACGAGTCGTTTCGGACGTAGCGGGCGAGACGCGAGCCGGAACCAAGAAATAGGTTTCTCATGAGGGCCGATTTCATCACACAGACGATGTTCGGATGGCGCGTCAGAATCAGCAGTGCGTCGATCAGACAGGGATGATTGGGGGCCAATACCAAGGGTGGGCCGTCCTTCAGCGAGTCGATATCGCGGATATCCAGTCGATAGACGCGGGTGATGGCTAGTGACCACGCATAGATGCGAAATCCCAACATGATGCCGCGGCGGCCGATGGCGGCGCCCGCCCTTGGCGGCAGAAGAAAATACAGCGGCAGCGCCAAAACCGACCAGGCCAGGCAAATGAGGCCCAGCAGCGTCAGTGAACTATAGAGTGCGAAATACTCATAGGCGATCTTGAGGTAACGCGGCATCAGTGGCTCAGTACGGGACTTCAATCCGGGACTTCAACTAGGGTTGAAGAGCGGTGAATCATCCAGGAAATGCCGAATCCAGTCGACCAGTAACTCTGGCGTTGGACCAGGGGACTGTCGATGAAAACGGCGTCGGCCAGCGTGTCATAACGAACGTAGGCGCCGACCCAGAAATTCGGAAATCGCTTGGACATCGACACGATCGCCTCGGTGCCGGCATAACCGCCGACCGCCTGGTAGACAGGCCGGGCAGCAGTCGCATACTGCGGCGCAACCGAGTAGAAGTATTCGTGGTAGCGGCGGTCGGCAAACAGGGGTCCGATCAGCAGGCCCATGTTCCAGCCAGTGAATCGCAGGGGATCTGCGATGTCCAAATTGAAGCGCGGGGTGAAGGTCCAGCCGATCATGCGCGGCAATGCCTCAATCGTGAATGCGGCGCGCAGCGGCAAGCGCAAATCGAATTTGAACCTCGCGTCCTCGCTTCGCAACAAATGCAGATCCAACGAAGGGCCGATCTCCACGGTGGGCTTGAGATCCGGCATGCCCCCGCGTTCCTCATCGTTGCGCACCGGCGTGGTCGCATGGAGGCTCAAATTGAGTTCGGCGTGCTCTTGATTGAACAGCGTGCCGCGCACGCCGTCACGGTCCGACTTGAGATATTTGCCGTTGTACGTCACGTAGGGAATGGGCAGCGGATAGACGTGCCAGGCGGCGGAGCCGCGATAATCTGCGAATGCTACTGCACCCACCCCGAGCCCATACTCCCACAGCGGTTCTTCCTTGGGCAGCGCCGGACCCGCCGCCCACCACAGCGCCAGCAGCACGCAGCCTCGCGGGCTGCGGCGATCGCGTCGGGCATAATAAAGTGGTTTTTCGATATTTTGTTGGAACCCGCGCGAACTTCGCCAGTGTATCGTGCCGACAAACACGGGTCCAACGTCTGTAAGATAGCGGCCATGCACATCCTGATTGTCGAGGACGACGAAGTCGCGCGAGATTATCTGGCGAAGGCGCTGCGCGAGGTCGGGCATACCGTCGACGTCGCCGGAAACGGCCTCGAAGGGCTGCACCTTGCGTCCTCGATTGCCGTGGACCTCGCGATTGTCGATCGCATGCTGCCGAAGCTCGACGGGCTTGCGTTGGTGCAATCGCTGCGCGCCACCGGCCGTAAGTTGCCCGTTCTGATATTGAGCGCGCTCGGCGACGTCGACGATCGGATCACGGGGCTTCGCGCCGGCGGCGATGACTACCTGACGAAGCCGTATCACATGTCGGAGCTGCTGGCGCGGATCGACGCCCTGGCCCGGCGCGGCGAGAATGGCAATCCCGAAACCAACACCAAACTGAAGCTCGCTGATCTGGAACTCGATCGCATGACGCGCCGGGTCATGCGCAACGGCAAGAAAATCGAGCTTACCGCCCGTGAATTCCAATTGCTGGAATTCATGATGCGGCATAGCGGCCAGGTGGTGACGCGCACCATGCTGCTCGAGGGTGTCTGGGACTATCACTTCGATCCGCAGACCAATGTGATCGACGTTCACATCAGCCGGCTGCGCCAGGCGATCGACAAGGATTTCGACAAACCCCTGCTGCACACCGTGCGCGGTGCGGGGTACAGCTTGCGCGAAGACGAATGACGGAGCCTGTCTGAGTAATCAACGTGGCCGCGACCACGACGGATTTGCCTTCAGTCGAGGCGGAGCCGACGTGGTTGGGTACCACCCAATGAGGAGGCGACAACGACGACTGAAGGCAAATCCGTCCGGTCCCGAAGGGTTGGCTCTGCAAGGGTCGTCTGCGGCGTTGCGCGGCTTGGCCGTGGAGCCCGCCACGGCCTGCGCCGCGCGCCTTGCATCCACTCCCTTGCAGAGCCAACGCGGCTCGCGTTGATTACTCAGACAGGCTCCTAGTGGCACCCGATCAGCGGTTTCTCGGCGTACTCGATACCTCGCCGTTCCGTATCGCCATCGTCTATTCCATCGTCTTCGCCTGCGGCGCGGCCGCGCTGCTTGGCGCCGTGGATTTTGCGGTCTCGCGCGTGGTCGACGGCAGCACCGACAATCTGATCGAAGCCGAAGTGCAGGGACTGCGGGAGCAGATGCTGGTGTTGTCGCGCAGCGATTTCATCGAACTGATCGAACAGCGCTCCCAGGATCAGGACGTGCGCGGCGCCGTGTACTTGATGGTGGATCCGCAGTTGCGTCCGGTGGCGGGCAATGTGCCGGCATGGCCGAAACTCGATGCCGGCGCGGGAAAGTGGTTCCTCTTCAAGGTGTCGGTGCCGTTCGGCGATGAAACGCGGGAACACGAAATGCGGGCGCAACGCTTCCCATTGCCGGGGGGCTATCGGATGTTGGTGGGGCACGACGTGCAGGAGCGGCAGGACGTCAAGAGTCTCATGTTGCGCGGATTGATCGCGGCCGTGGTGATGACCTTGCTGCTCGGCCTGGGCGGGGGCTTCTGGATGGGCCGGCGCATCTTGGCGCAGGCGGGTGCGATTTCGGCGGTGGCGACCCAGATCATGCGCGGCGACCTGTCGCAGCGTCTGCCTGTGCGCGACGCGGACGACGAGATCAATAACCTGGCCCGCGAGATCAACACCATGCTCGACAAGATCGAGCAGCTCACGCTCGGCATGCGCACCGTGCTCGACAGCGCGGCCCATGATCTGCGTACGCCGCTCAACCGTCTGCAAGCCACCGCCGAGGGAGCAATGTCCCAGCTCAGCGCGGGTTCGGCCGAGCGGCGCGTTCTCGAGAGGGTCACCAGCGAGGTGGACCACATGCGCAGCACCTTGGACGCGCTGCTGCGAATTGCACTCGCCGAAACCGGCACTGTGGCGCGCGAACCGGTCGACCTGTCGGAATTGGTTGCGAGCGTGGTCGAACTCTATGCCCCGGTCAGCGAAGAGCGCGGCATAGAATTGGCGAGCTCCGTCGCCGCAGGCGCGCAGGTGCTGGGGAGCCGGCAGTTACTGGCGCAGGCGCTGGCGAATTTGCTCGACAATGCAATTAAATTCACGCCTGACGGGGGCCACATCCGGGTGGTGCTGCGCGGTTCCGGCAGCGAACCGGAGGTGATCGTGGAAGACAGCGGGCCGGGCATTCCGGCGGACAAGCGCGAGATCGTTCTGGGCCGCCGCGTGCGCCTGGATGAGGCGCGCAAATTTCCGGGTTCAGGGCTGGGGCTGTCGCTGGTGGCGGCAGTCACGAAATTGCATGGCGCGCGTCTGGTGCTCGACGACGCGGCGCCGGGTCTGCGCGTGTCGCTGAAGTTTTAAGGTCGCCGTTTTGAGGAGGAAGCATGCCGCGATATTGGATTCTTGCAGCAGGGGTTCTGGTCGCCGCAGGGGCTAGCGGCGCGCCGCTCTCGGGCGTCGACTTGCAGTATGTGGATCAATCGGTTCGTCCGCAGGACGACCTGTACCGGCACTTGAACGGCAAGTGGCTGGACAGCTTTCAGATACCGGCCGACAAGGGATCCTATGGATCTTTCACCTATCTGTACGACATCACCCAGGAGCAGCTGCGCGGTATCGTCGAGGGTCTCGCCGGCACCGGCACCGGCGCCGATACCGGCGATGCTGAGGCGCGAAAAATCGCCGATTTGTACGCGAGCTTCATGGATGAGACCCGGCTCGAGGCATTGGGACTGAAACCTGTCGAGGCGGAATTTGCGGCGATCGATGCGATCTCGGACAAGAAGCGGATTCCCGCGTTCATCGCGCATATGAATCGGATCGGCGCCGGCGCGCCTTATGCATTTTCCATCAATCAGGATGCCAGGAATTCGCTGCAATACGCCGTCATCGTGCGTCAAAGCGGTTTGGGGATGCCGGATCGGGACTACTACCTCAAGGATGACGCCAAGCTCAAGGACACGCGCGCCAAATATCAGGCGCATATCGGCAAAATGCTCGGCATGGCGGGTGACGCGGATGCCCAAACTCACGCCTCCGCCATCCTCGCTCTCGAAACTGCGCTGGCGCAGGTGCAATGGACGCGGGTCGAGAACCGCGACCCCGTCAAGACCTATAACAAGACTGCAATCGCGGAATTGCCGCAACTGATGCCGGGCTACGACTGGCGCGAGTACGTGCGCGCCAGCGACATTGCAGGCAGGGTCGACTCGGTGATCATCAACCAGCCGAGCTATTTCAGCGCGCTCGACAAGCTGATGGCGGAGACAGCGTTGGCTGATTGGAAGGCCTATTTCAAATGGCATGTCCTGTCGGCCGCGGCGCCGTACCTGTCCAAAGCCTTCGTGGACGAGCGCTTTGCATTCAGCGGCACGGTCTTGAGCGGCATCCCGGAAAATCGGGAACGTTGGAAGCGCGGCGTGGGGCTGGTCGACGACGCCTTGGGCGAGGCGCTCGGCAAGCGCTACGTGGCGAAATACTTTCCGCCGCGGAACCAGGCGCGCATGGAAGCACTTGTCGCCAACATGCTGGAAGCCTACCGCCGTGATATCGATACGCTGGATTGGATGAGCCCGGAGACCAAAAAGGGTGCCCAGGCAAAGCTCGCCAAGCTGGTGACGAAGATCGGCTACCCGAAGATGTGGCGCGACTATGGCGCGCTGCAGATCTCCCGCGATGATCTATGGGGCAACGTGATGCGCGCCAATGAGTTCGAATACCGGCGCAATCTCAACAAGCTCGGCAAGCCTGTCGATCGCAGCGAATGGGGCATGACGCCGCAGACGATCAACGCCTACTACAACCCGCTGATGAACGAAATCGTGTTTCCGGCCGCGATATTGCAACCGCCGTTTTTCAACGTGCGGGCCGACGACGCGGTCAACTATGGCGGAATAGTCGCCGTCATCGGCCATGAAATGAGCCACGGCTTCGACGACCGGGGGAGCCAGTACGATGCAGACGGCAACCTGCGTGACTGGTTCACTCCCGAGGATCATCAGAAGTTCAAGGATAAAACGCGCGCCCTTGTGGCGCAGTACAACACCTACGAGCCGGTGTCAGGGTTTCCGGTCAACGGCGAATTGACGTTGGGCGAGAACATCGGTGACAACTCGGGTCTGGCGATCGCCTACAAGGCCTATCGCTTGTCGCTGGCTGGCAAGACCCCGCCCGTCATTGACGGTTTGACCGGTGAACAGCGCCTATATCTGGGCTGGGTACAAGTGTGGCGCGGCAAGGATCGCGAGGCGGACGCCATCCAGCGGATCAAGGCAGATCCCCATTCACCCGCGGCGGTGCGCGGCGCCGCCCCGTTGGTGAATCAAAACGGCTTTTATGCGGCGTTCGGCGTCAAGAAAGGCGACCGGATGTACCTGCCGGCGGACAAGCGCGTCAATATTTGGTAGCAACGCCGGCGCGGCCGCCTGCACCAAAGGCGACGTTCCCTGCGCGGACGGGCGGCGCGAGCGTCAATTTATCGACGGCGAGCCTCGGCCGCGGTTCGTCCGGCCCCTATGAATAGATGTAAGTGCCTGTATTTTCAATAAAAACCAGATCATAAAATCTCTGGCATAGAACTTGCTCAATTCCTCGGTGCGGCATGTGCCCGCGCTAGGAATGACCATGGCCGAACCAGCCGACGATACTTCTCCCCCTCCGCCGAAGAAATCCGGCGCTCTGATGGGCACCCTCGTGAACGGGATCGGCATCTTCGTGCTGACCCTCGTTGCCGTGGTGCTCGGCGGCTTCATCAACGCGAAGCTGCACCCGCTCCCCGACATGCAATTGGACAAGGACGGCAAGATCAAGGCCATCGTCCCCGTGGTCAAGGCTGCCCACGGCGAGGAGGGCGGCGCCCCCAAGACCACGGTGTACTACGCCATCGATCCTCCCTTGGTGGTGAATTTCGAGGACGGGTCCGTGGTGCGCTTCCTGCAAATCACCATGGAAGTCATGGCACACGATCAAAAGGCCGTTGACAGCGTGCAGAAGAACATCCCGTTGATTCGCAACAATTTGCTGCTGCTCATGAGCAATCGCAACTATCAGTCGATGATGTCCCGGGAAGGCAAGGAAAAGCTTCGTCAGGAAGCGCTCACCGAGATCCGTGCCGTGCAGAAGAAAGAAGGCGGCCCGGACGTGGATGACCTGCTGTTCACCAGCTTCGTGGTGCAGTAATGGCCGAGGCTCCGCCGCGCGCAGAAATTTCCGAGGAGGAAGTGTCGGCGTTGCTCGAGAAAAACGCCGCCGATGCCGTGCGACCCTATGATTTTACAGCGCAACGCATCAATCGCACGCAGTTGCCGCTGCTGGAAGTGGTGAGCAAGAGCTTTGCCGAACGGGCCGGCGCGTCCCTTTCTACCTTGGTCGGCCGCGACGCGGCCATGCAGTTCACGTCGCTGGAATCGGCAAAGGGCGGGGAGCTGCAGGCCGCGCTGCCCGTGCCCGGCAGTCTCGCGGTGGTGAGGCTCAAGCCGCTTCCCGGCCTCGCCTTCGTGAGCGTCGAACCGGCTCTGCTGCTCACGCTGTTGGATGGATTTTTTGGCGGATCGGGGCGAGCCACCGCCGATGCGCAGGCAGCCATCGCCCCCGCTGCACAGCGCTTTCTCGCGCTGTTGCTGCGCAGTCTGGCCGCGGACCTGACTGCGGCATGGGCGCCGGTGGCTCCGATCGAGCTGGAGCTCGTGAAGCAGGAGACCAATCCGCGCCTGGTGCAACTCGGTGCCGCAAACGAAGCGGTCCTGGTGCTCAAATTCACGGTGGAATTCGGTGCCCGCAGCGGACGCATCGATTGGCTGCTGCCGGAGACGATGCTCGCGCCCGTGCGCGAGGCGCTCGCCGCCGTCGGCGGACAAACGACCGTGCGCCAGCAGGAGGCCTGGGCCCCCGTGCTCACCTCGGCACTGCAGGACGCCGAGATCGATACCCGCGCAATTCTTGCCCAGGCCGAGATCAGCCTGCGCGAGCTGGTGCGGCTGGCGCCCGGCGACATCATCCCCATCGAAGCGCCGCAACAGGTAACCCTGTTCGCGGGCGATGTGCCGCTGTACCGCGGCCGTTTTGGCGTCTCGCAGGGACGCAACGCACTCAAGATTCTTTCAGGAGCCCCCACATGAGCACGCCCGATTCCAAAAATGCCGCGGTCGCGCGCGCGCAATTCGGCGATTTAGGTCCCAATGCCGCCGGCGCCGGCGGCGGGGAAATGAATCTGAATCTGATTCTCGACGTCGCCGTCACACTCGCGCTCGAGGTCGGACGCGCGCGCATGCCGGTACGCGAACTATTGCAGCTGGCGCCGGGTGCCGTGGTCGAGCTCGATCGACTTGCAGGCGAACCGCTCGATGTGCTGGTGAACGGCGTGCGCATCGCGCGCGGTGAAGTGGTGGTGGTCAACGAGAAGTTCGGCATTCGCTTGACGGATGTGGTGAGCGCAACGGAGAGGATGGAGCACGCCCAATGACGGGGCTGGCGCAACCCCCCTCGCCCCTGTCGGTAGGCAGTGTGGCGCAGCTCACCTTGAGCCTCATCGCCATTGTCGCGCTGATTCTGGCCATCAGCTGGGCGCTGAAAAAACTCAAGCTCGCAGGTCCGCGCAGCTCCGGGGGGATCGCCGTCATCGATCAACTCAGCGTGGGCCCGCGGGAGCGCATCGTGCTGGTGCGCGTCGGCGAGTCGCAGGTATTGGTCGGCATCGGCGCCTCGGGGCTGGTGCCGCTGACGCCGCTGGCTGCGCCCATCGTGCTCAAGCCCGTCACGCCTCCCCCGGCCTTTGCCGATCGCATGCGTGAACTCATGAAACGGCCGGGCAGCGGCGAATGAGCCTGTTGCCGCACCGCCGCTGGATGGTTGCCCTGGGGCTGCTGCTGGCGGTACTGGTGCTGCTGCCCGCTCATCCGGCATTCGCGCAAGCAACGTTGCCGGCGGTCGCCATCAAGACCGCCGCCGATGGCGCGCAGACCTATTCGCTCACCTTTCAGGTGCTGATCCTGATGACGGTGCTGACGTTGCTGCCGGCGCTTCTGCTGGCGATGACGGCATTTACCCGGATCATCATCGTGCTGTCGATTTTGCGCCAGGCGCTCGGCATGGCAACCACCCCGTCGAACCAGATCCTGACGGGCCTGGCGCTGTTCATGACCTTTTTCGTCATGAGCTCGACCATCGAACAGTCCTACGCCAACGGCATCAAGCCGTATCTGGACGGACAGTTGGCCGGCGAGGTGGCCTTGGATCGCACCGTGCAGCCGCTCAAGAAATTCATGCTGGCGCAGACCCGCGAAAACGACCTGCAGCTGTTCACCAGGTTGTCCGGCAAGACGCAGTTTGCAACTCCGGACGACGTGCCCCTCTCGGTGTTGATACCCACTTTCATGACCAGCGAGCTGAAAACCGCGTTTCAGATCGGCTTCATGGTGTTCATTCCCTTTCTGGTCATCGATCTCGTCGTCGCCAGCGTGCTGATGTCGATGGGCATGATGATGTTGTCTCCTGTTCTGGTGTCGCTGCCGTTCAAGATCATGTTGTTCGTGGTGGTGGACGGATGGACGCTGCTCATGGGCACATTGGCCGCGAGTTTTCATCAATGACGCCCGAAAACGTCATGGACCTGGCGCACCGCATGCTGCTGGTGACCTCGATGATTGCCGCGCCGTTGCTGCTGATTGCGTTGATCGCGGGCCTGGTCATCGGCATGCTGCAGGCAGCGACGCAGATCAACGAGTCAACGCTGAGCTTCATACCGAAGCTGCTGCTCCTGGTGCTGACCTTGTTCGCAGCCGGTCCCTGGATCCTGCGCGTGCTCACCGATTTCACGCGCGATCTGTACACCAGCATTCCGTCCATGATCGGCTAGCGTTCACGTGCAACCCGTAATACTCAACGCCGCGGATGTGTCCACCTGGGTGGGCCGGTTGTGGTGGCCGACGCTGCGCGTCGCCGGCTTCGTTCTGGCGGCTCCGATTGCGAGCGAGGCCGTCATACCGCGCCTCGTCAAGATCATCATGTCGGTGGCGCTGGCATTCCTGATGGCGCCCCTGGTGCAGATTCCGCCGTCACTGTCGATCTTTTCGGGCGCCGGATTGCTCGCCGCCGTGCAAGAAGTGCTGATCGGCGTCGCCGTCGGCATGGTGGTGACTCTGGCCTTCGAAGCGCTCACTTTCGCCGGACAGACCATATCGCTCAGCATGGGCCTGGGCTTCGCGACTCTGGTGGATCCGCAGCGCGGCGCGCAAACCACGGTGATCGGCCAGATGTTCATGATCATGGGAATCCTCACGTACCTCGCGATCAATGGACACCTGATGTTGCTCGGCGTGCTCGCCGACAGCTTTCAATCCCTCCCGGTCGGCGCCGCGCACATCGACAGGAATTTCCTCATGTCGGTGGTCCTGTGGGGGGCGCGGGTCTTCGAGTCCGGACTGCTGATAGCCCTGCCGGCGGTCATCGCGCTGGTCATCGTCAATCTGGCGCTCGGCGTCGTCACACGCGCGGCACCGCAGCTCAATTTGTTCGGAATCGGATTCACCGTCACCCTGCTGTGCGGTTTCTTCGTGCTCATCGTCGGTCTCGACGGTGTCATGGCCGGCATCTCGAGTCTGATCGGGAGCGCACTCACCGCGGCCGCAGACCTCGTGCACGCGCCCGCCGCCGGAGCGCATTGATGGCCGCTGAAGCCGAAACGGGCGGGGAACGCACCGAAGAACCATCACAAAAACGCCTGCAGGATGCGCGTGAACGAGGTCAGCTTCCCCGTTCGCGCGAACTCACCAATTTCGCCACCATGATCGGCGGCAGCGCGACGCTGCTCGCCATCGGCGGCGTGTTGTCCGCCCGCATGTCGCAGATGATGCGCCGCGGTCTTGCCATCGATCCGCAGCTGTTGCGGGATCCGGACGGCATGTTCAGATCTCTGAGTGAGGCCAGCCTGAGCGCACTGACCATTCTGCTGCCGGTATTCGGCGCCCTGATCGCCCTGGTGGTGCTGGCCGCGTTGGCGCTGGGGGGATGGAATTTCAGCATGCAGGCCATGACGCCGGATTTCACGCGCTTGAGTCCGCTGGCCGGGATGAAACGGTTGTTCGGATTGCGGGGCGCCTCCGAGCTTGGCAAGGCTCTATTGAAATGCGCGGTGGTCGGCGGCGTGTGCACGGCCATCGTCTCGTCGGTCTTCGGCGACGTGCTGGCGCTTGCGCACATGGAGCCGCGCACCGCGATCGGCCGCGGCGCAGGCCTCGTGAGCTGGGCGTTCGTCTGGCTGTGTGCGTCGCTGGCCTTGATCGCCATGGTCGACGTTCCGCTGCAGTTGTTTCAGTTCAAGCGCGCACTGCGCATGACGCGGCAGGAATTGCGGGATGAGGCGAAAGAATCCGACGGACGTCCGGAGACGAAGCAGCGCATCCGCCAGATGCAGCAGACGCTCGCGCGGCGGCGCATGATGCACAAGGTGCCGACCGCCGACGTGGTGATCGTCAATCCGACGCACTTCGCCGTGGCCCTCAAGTACGATCCGAACAAGATGCGGGCGCCGCGTGTGCTGGCGAAGGGCGTCGATCTGGTCGCCCAGAACATCCGCCGCATCGCGACGGAACATCGCGTGCCGGTGTTTGAGGCGCCGAAACTGGCGCGCGCCTTGTACCGCTCCACCGATTTGAACAAGGAGATTCCCGCCGGTCTGTACGTGGCGGTGGCGCAGGTTCTGTCGTACATCTTCCGAGTGCGCACCTTGAATCCGACCGTGGCGGCCCGGGTGGCGCGCCCTGATCCGCAGGTTGGCGACGAGTACGAGGTCGTATGAACGCGCGCGCCACGGTAGCCACATTCGGCGAATTTGCCCGCAACGGTCTGGGCGTGCCGCTATTGGTCATGGTGGTGCTCGCCATGATGGTGCTGCCGCTGCCGGCGTTCTTGCTGGACGTTTTCTTCACCTTCAACATCTCCCTGTCGATCATGATTCTGCTGGCCGTGATCTATGTGCGGCGGGCATTGGAATTCGCGACCTTTCCGACGGTGCTGCTTGGCGCCACGCTGCTGCGCCTGGGATTGAACGTCGCCTCGACGCGCATCGTGCTGATCAACGGTCATACCGGGTCCCACGCCGCGGGCCACGTGATTGCCGCCTTCGGCCAGTTCGTGGTAGGCGGCAACTATGCAGTGGGCATGGTGGTGTTTACGGTGCTGGTGATCATCAATTTCGTGGTGATCACCAAGGGCGCGGGGCGCATTTCGGAAGTCAGCGCGCGATTCACCCTGGACGCCATGCCCGGCCGGCAGATGGCGATCGACGCGGACCTGAACGCCGGCATCATCACCCAGGCCGAGGCCATCGTGCGGCGGCAGGAAGTGCGCGAAGAAGCCGACTTCTACGGTGCCATGGACGGTGCGAGCAAGTTCGTGCGCGGCGACGCGATCGCCGGCATATTGATCGTGTTCATCAACTTGTTCGGCGGCACCATCATCGGCGCGGCCCAGCACGGCATGACGCTCGCCGACGCCGGCCGCACCTATGCGCTGCTCACCATCGGCGACGGCTTGGTCGCACAGATTCCGGCGCTGCTCCTGTCCGTGGCGGTTGCCATCCTGGTCACGCGCGTATCCCGGCCGCACGACATGAGCCAACAAATCATGTCCCAGGTGCTTGGCCAGCCCAAGGCCCTGGGAGTCACCAGCGGCATCCTGACGCTGCTCGGCATCATTCCCGGCATGCCGAACCTTGTTTTCCTCGGGATGGCGGCCGCGTGCGCCGCCGGCGCATTCTTCTTGAGCAAGCGCAAGGAGTCCGACAAGGCGGCCGCGGCGGCTCCTGCGGCGGCGGCGGCGACGCCGTCCGAGCAGCGGGAATTGTCATGGGATGATGTCGAACCCGTCGATCTGATCGGTCTGGAAGTGGGATACCGGCTTATTCCCCTCGTGGATCGCAATCAGGGCGGCGAGTTGATGGGCCGCATCAAGGGTGTGCGCAAGAAACTCTCCGAAGAACTGGGCTTCCTGGTGCAGGCCGTGCACATTCGGGACAACCTCGAACTTGGGCCCAATTCTTATCGCGTCACCATCCTCGGTGCGCCGGTGGGCGAGTCCGAGGTATTCCCGGATCGGGAGCTCGCCATCAATCCGGGCCAGGTTTCGGGCACGTTGCCGGGATCCGCCACCAAGGATCCGGCCTTCGGTTTGGACGCGGTCTGGATCGAAAAGACGCGCCGCGAGCAAGCGCAGGCGCAAGGCTACACGGTGGTGGACGCGAGCAGCGTCATCGCGACCCACTTGAGTCATCTGCTGCAATCGCATGCGCACGAGTTGCTGGGCCACGAGGAAGTTCAGCAATTGCTCAATCGCCTGAGCAAGAGCGCACCGAAGCTGATCGAAGACCTGGTGCCGAAGCTTCTGCCCATGAGCGTCGTCGTCAAGGTGCTGCAGTACCTGCTGCTCGAGCGGGTGCCGATCCGCAATCTTCGCACCATCTGCGAGTCGCTCGCGGAACTCGCGCCGAAGAACCAGGATCCGGCTGCGCTGGTCGCCGGAGTCAGGGTCGCGCTCGGCCGCAGCATCGTGCAGAACATCAGCGGGCTGCGCCAGGAGTTGCCGGTCATCACCCTGGATCCCTCGCTCGAGCAAGTGCTGCAGGACTCGATGGCCTCGGGCGGCGATGCATCCCCCGGGTTCGAACCGGGCCTGGCCGACAGAATCCAGACGGCGCTCGCCGATAACACGCGGCGTCAAGAGGCAGCGGGCGAGCCCGCGGTGTTGCTGGTCGCGCCGAAAATCCGGCCGTGGATCGCGCGCTTGATGCGTCACTCGACGCCGTCGCTCGCGGTGCTTTCCTACAACGAGATTCCGGAGAACCGCCGCATCCGAGTGATCGCCGCGGTTGGCCGTCAATAGATTTGCTTGATTTACGGAGGTCGACATGAAAATAAAGCGATATACGGCGGCGAGCATGCGTGAAGCCCTCGCACAGGTGCGGGCGGAGCAGGGGGCGGATGCCGTCATTCTCTCCAGCCGCCGCGGTGAGGAGGGCGTCGAGGTCATCGCCGCGGTCGACTACGACGAGGCCTTGTTCGTCGATGCGAATCGGCAACGTGCCGCAGCGGCGAGCCCGACGGCGCCGGCGCGCCCCCCGGCGCCGAAACAAACGCCCCAACTCATTCCCGCGCATTTTCAAAGACTGACCATGTCGCCCGAACCCATCGAAGAGCTGCGCAGGGAATTGCCGCCCTCGCACACGACTTACGGCGAAATGCAGCGTGAACTCAGGAATTTGCGTCAGATGGTCGAGACCGGTTTTGCCGGCGTCGCGTGGAACGACAAGCGCATCCGCGAACCCTTGAAGGCGCGCGTGCTCGAAGAGCTGTCGGCGATGGACATCGCGCCCGATGTCGCGAAGGCGCTGGCGGAGCGCACCCCGCCGCGCACCAAATTGGCCGATCCGGCGCACATTCCCCTGGCGCTGCTGGTCAAGCACCTCCCCATCGTCAACGACCTCGCGAGCGTGAGCGGCGGGATCATGGCGGTGGTGGGCCCGACCGGAGCCGGCAAGACCACCACCATTGCCAAGCTGGCCGCGCGCTGGTGCATGCGGCACGGTGTTGCCGATTTGGCGCTGGTCAGCACCGACAATTATCGAATCGGCGCCAGCGACGCATTGACGAACCACGCGCGTGCGCTCGGCGCGCCGCTCCACGTGGCCAACGGCGGCAAGGACCTGGCCCGGGTGCTGGAACGGCTGAAATCAAAGAAATTGATCCTGATCGACACCGCCGGCATGGGTCCGCGCGACGCGCGCCTCGCCGAGCAACTGGCAGCTCTGCAGCTGGGCGCGCCGGGCGCCCGTGTCTTGCTGACGCTGCCCGCACACGGCGAGAGTCAAGCGCTCGATGAGGTGGTGCGCGCCTTTGCGCCCTCGAAACCGGTCGCCTGCATCCTCACCAAAGTGGACGAGGCGGCGAGTTTGGGCTCGGTGATCTCGGCGACCCTGCGGCATCGATTGAAAATAGCCTATGTATGCGACGGACAGCGGGTCCCGGAGGACATGCATGCCGCGCATCAACGCCGGGTGTGGCTGGTACAGGCGGCGCTCAAGCGCAAGGAGGGCAAACCTCCCGTGCGCGACGAGGCCTACTATGTCCGCAACTTCGGCGGAGCACGCCCGCATGCGTGACACCCGACTGTCGCCGGACCATGCCGAGGCTCTGGCGGAACTCAATTCATCGCGGCCGGTCAAGGTGATTGCCGTCACCGGCGGTAAGGGCGGCGTGGGCAAGACCACGGTTTCCGCCAATCTGGCCGTGTCGATCGCCTCGCAGGGGCGGGACGTGATGTTGGTTGATGCCGACTTCGGACTCGCCAACGTCGATGTGCTGCTGGGACTGCACACCCGTTACAACCTGGGACATGTGATCAAGGGCGAATGCTCGCTGGAGGATGCCATCGTCACCGGCCCGCATGGCTTGCAAATCGTGCCGGCCGCCTCCGGCATGAAGGAAATGGCGAACCTGTCGGAGGCGGAACACGCCGGCATCATCCGTGCCTTCAGCGATCTGTATCACCGCGTCGAAATCCTGGTGGTGGATACCGCGGCGGGGCTGGGCGACAGCGTGACGACCTTTACCCAGGCGGCCCATCACGTCGTGGTGGTGGTGTGCGACGAGCCCGCTTCCATTACCGATGCCTACGCGCTGATCAAGGTGCTGAGCCGGGAACACGGGGTGCAGCGCTTCCAGATCCTGGCGAATCAGACCCGCCGCTCCGGGGAGGGGCCCGATCTGTTCCAGAAGATCGAGCGGGTTTGTGACCGATTTCTCAATGTGAGCCTCGAATTCGCAGGTTCCGTACCATTTGACGACTATTTGCGGCGTGCGGTGCAAAAACAAACCGCGGTGGTCGACGCCTATCCGGCGTGTATTTCATCCATGGCCCTCAAGAATCTGGCCTCGAAGGCCGATAAGTGGTCTGTGCCCCAGGGAGCACGCGGTCACCTTGAGTTCTTTGTCGAACGCATGGTAGGGACCCGGATGGGTCCTTCGACGGTATTGCAATGAGAGCAAGCACACAGTACTCGAATACACAGAAACGCGGCTCGAAGCCGATTGCGGACGCTGACGTCCCGGTCGATCAGGTGCCGCAGCAAGAATTGGTATTGCGACATGCCGATTTGGTCAAGCGCATTGCCTACCACCTGGTCAGCCGAATGCCGCCGAACGTGGAAGTCGACGACCTGATTCAATCGGGGATGATCGGCCTGCTCGATGCCGCGAAACATTACTCCGCCACCAAGGGCGCCAATTTCGAGACCTACGCGGGCATTCGGATTCGCGGCGCCATGCTCGACGAAGTGCGCAAGTCCGATTGGACGCCGCGTTCCGTGCATCGAAACATGCGCGAGATGGCCGACGTCGTGCGCAGGATCGAAAACGCGAAAGGACAGGACGCGACCCCGACCGACATCGCCGAGGGCCTCGGCGTGAGCATCGAGGAATATCACAAGCTGGTTCAGGACGCCGCCAGCTGCCGGCTGTTCAGCTTCGATCAAATGGGTTCGAACGACGATGAATCGAGCCCCGCAGATCACGCCCGGGACGAGCGGCCGGGCCCCTTCGATCACATCGAGGACGCGGGCTTTCGCGACGCGCTCGGCTCGGCCATCGACCTGTTGCCGGAACGGGAAAAGCTGGTGTTGTCCCTGTACTACGACGAGGACATGAACCTGCGCGAGATCGGCGAGGTTCTCGAGGTATCCGAATCGCGCGTTTGCCAGATTCACGGGCAAGCGCTGGTGCGCCTGCGCGCACGGCTGGCGGAGTGGCTCGAGCCGGCTTAGGTATCATGGATATTCTGAGCATCATCGGCGTCGTGCTGGGATTGATCGCCATCATCGGCGGTGCGATCTTGAAAGGCAGCAGCGCCGGCGCCCTGGTGGGCAGCGCGGCGTTCGTGATCGTGGTCGTGGGAACATTTGCCGCGAGCCTGGTGCAGACGCCGTTGGCAACCTTTCTGCGTGCCTGGAAGATCGTGTCCTGGGTATTCAAGCCTCCGGCGAACAATCCGGCGGCCATGATCGAAAAGATCGTCGAGTGGAGCAACATTGCCCGCAAGCAAGGATTGCTGGGACTCGAGTCCGCGGTGGAGGCCGAGAAGGACGATTTCTTGAAGAAAGGACTGCAGTCCCTGGTTGATGGCGGCGAGCCGGATGCAATCCGTTCCAGCATGGAAATCGAATTGGACGCCATGGAACATTTCGATACCCAGGCGGCCAAGGTGTTCGAGGCCATGGGAGTCTACTCGCCCACGCTCGGCATCATCGGCGCCGTCATGGGCCTCATGGCGGTCATGCAGAACCTCAACGATCCGTCGAAGCTCGGCCACGGCATCGCGGCGGCGTTCATCGCAACCATCTACGGCATCGCGTTCGCCAATCTGCTGTTCCTGCCCATGGGCAACAAATTGAAATCGGTGATTCACGGGCAATCGCAAGTGCGCACCATGGTGATCGAAGGGATCATCGCGATCGCCCAGGGCGAGAATCCGCGCAACATCGAGTCGAAGCTGCAAGGGTACTTCCACCACTAGTAACGCGATATGGCCCGTAGAAAGAAGCACGAAGAGCATGTGAACGCGGAAGCCTGGGCGATTCCCTATGGCGACCTCGTGACCCTGTTGTTCGCTCTATTCACCGTGATGTACGCCATGTCCTCGGTCAACGAGGGAAAGTTTCGCGTCCTGTCGGATTCGATGATCGCCGCGTTCAACGGCGCGCCGAAGACCTTGAGGCCGGTCAACCTGGGCGAGAAGGAGCCGGGCAAGGGGGGCGAGAAGCCGCTGGTGGGAATCACGCCCACGGTGCTGATCAAGATGAACGAGAAGTCCACGCCGGACGGCAGCGCGGTGCCGCGCAATCCGACCCAGAGCGAGAACCATCCGTCGGCGGACCTGCCCGGCGCGTTGATTCGCATGCAGCGCCAGGTGCAGGATGCCATGCAGGCGCTGATCGACGCCAAGCTGGTGACCGTGCGCCGCGAGAACATGTGGCTGGAAATCGAGATCAACGCCGACATTCTGTTTCCGAGCGGCGCCGGAGAATTTGCACCGGTGGCCGAGCCCGTGCTCGACAAGCTGGCGGAGGTCTTGAAGCCCTTCCCGAATCCAATACGGGTCGAGGGACATACCGACGACAGGCCGATCCGAACCACCGCATTTCCGTCCAATTGGGAACTGTCGGCGGCCCGCGCGGCCAGCGTGGTGCACCAATTCATGCGCCAGGGTGTCGACCCGCTGCGGCTCGAGATCGTCGGCTTCGGAGAATTTCATCCGCGTCAGTCGAATGACACCGCAGAGGGGCGCAACGCCAATCGTCGGGTCGTGGTGCTGGTGCTGGAGGAAGTGTCGCCCGGCGCACCGACCGTCGCTCGCACCACCGACCAAACGCCGGTGACCGCCGCGCCCGGAGTCGAGCTTGCGGATTCGAGCAGCGGCGCGAATCGCCTGCTCGATCGAGTGCCGCCCGCGGCGCTCGACACCGTGTTGGTCAAAGAGCAAACCAAGATACGATAAGCGAGGTCACGCAATGAGTGAAGTTGACCGCTTGAGCAATTCGGGACTGTACCCGGCGCTCCCAATCGCGGACAAACGCCCTTCCAGGGACGGATCACAAGGTTCGCGCGAGCAACCGCCCAAGTCTCCTGCGTCCGCACCCAGTGCGGATCCCGCGACCCCAAGGCCGCCCAAGTCTCTCATCGACGAGTACGCATAGCTCAATCCGGCGCGCAGTCGCATGGGTCGATCCGGCGCGCAGCAGCGGGCTGCCGCGGTTTCTCTGCGGGTTGAGTCAGGCTGCGTGGTGGGTAGAGTGTGTCATGCTTGGCTCGGCTTCCATACGAAGGTGCCGGGAGGAAGTATGCGCGCTGCGGTTTTCTACGGTCCTCGTGACCTCAGACTCGAATCGGTTGCGGAGCCGGAGCCCGGTCCGGGCGACGTCAAACTGCGGGTCATTTACAACGGCATCTGCGGCAGCGATCTGCATGAATACTACGACGGGCCGATCACCACGCGCACGACGCCTCACCCGCTCACCGGCGTCAAGAACCCCGTCATACTCGGCCATGAGTTATGCGGAGAAGTGGTCTCCTGCGGCACGGGAGTCGAGGACCTGGCTCGCGGTGATCTGATTGCGGTCGAGCCGCTCGAGACTTGCGGCCGCTGCCATTGGTGCGTCGCCGGTCAGTACAATCATTGCCCCGATCTGGCGCTGCACGGTTACAACCGCCAGGGCGGCCTCGCGGAATATACGGTGGTGCGCCGCTCCATGGCGCATCGCTTGCCGTCCGGGATGACACCGGTGCAAGGCGCGCTCATCGAGCCGCTGGCGGTCGCCTGGCACACCGCGAATCGATGCCGGCTCGAGGCCGGACAGACGGTGGCAATTCATGGTGCGGGACCGATCGGCATCGGCGTATGCCTGACGCTGAAAGCACGCGGCATCGATGTGATCATGGTGGACCCCTCGCCGCTGCGCCGCCAGGTGCTTGAGCGCCTGGGTGCGCGAGTGACGCTCGATCCCGGCGACTGCGATCCAGTCGCCGCCATCCGCGACCTGACCCAAGGCCGAGGCGCGCATGCTTCGGTGGACGCGGCCGGGGTTCCCGCGTCCTTCAACGCCATGCTGCACGGCACACGCGTCGACGGCACGGCGGTGGTGGTCGCCATTCATCACCACCCGGTGGTCATTCCTCCTTTCGACTTGCTGATGCCGGAGGTCAATCTCACCGGCGTGGCCATGTCCACGCATGCCTTTCCCAGCGTCATCAACGCCATGGCGCAGGGATGCTATCCGCTGGACGGCTGGGTCGAGTCCATCCCTTTCGACAGCTTGATGGAGCGCGGACTGGAACGCCTGCGCCGGCAAGAGGGCTTGAAGATCCTGGTGGACGTGGGGTCGGAGACGCGGCCCTCGCGGTATGGGGCCGGCGCTTGAAAATCGGTGAATTATTCAAGGTCGAGGGCCTCGGCGTCATCGTGACGGGAGGTGCCAGCGGCTTAGGGTTGGGCTACGCGGAAGCGCTGGCGGAGAACGGCGCCCGGGTCACCATTCTCGATGTCGACGCCGGCCGTATAGATCAGGAAACGCGGCGGATGCGGGATCTGGGATGGGCGGTCCGCGGCGACGTGGTCGATGTGCGCGACCATCCGGCCATTGACCGGGCATTCGACGCGGCGGCGATGGCGCATGGCCGCCTCGATGTGGTCTTCGCGAATGCCGGCGTTGACCCGGGTCCGGGCTTCGTGGGCAGTTGGATGGGCTCGCAGCGGCCGCGCAACCCGCAAGGCGCATTGGAGAATTACACCGATGAGCGCTGGAATCGGGTGCTCGACATCAATCTGAACGGCATCTTTGCAACTTTGCGCGCCGGCGCCCGGCTGATGCGTCCGCAGCGAGCGGGCCGCATGATCGTCACCACCTCGGTGGCGGCGTATCAGTGCGAGCCGGCCATCGGCGCCGCGTACATGACCGCCAAGGCGGGAGCGGCGCACCTCATGCGCCAGGTGGCGCTCGAGCTTGCCGCCTTTGGGATCACGGTCAACGCAATCGCGCCGGGATTTTTCGCCACCAATATCGGCGGCGGCCATGCGAAGCAGCCGCATGTGCAAGAAGCGATGGGCAAGATCATTCCCATGCATCGCGTGGGATTTGCGGAGGATATGAAGGGACTGGCGCTGTTTCTGGCATCGCCGGCGTCGGCTTATCTCACCGGCCAGCAAATCTCGATTGACGGCGGCTGGACGCTCGGCGTTGCGGATTAATACTCAGACAGGCTCCTAGGAGAAAATCAATGGGACTCGTAGGTTTTGGTCAACCCGATGATGGCGTCATTCAGATGTGCTATGTGGTCCCCGACATTCGGGCGGCCATGAAAATCTGGATCGACAAGCTCAAGGTCGGTCCGTGGTTCCTGCTGGACCACTTCAGCGGGACCGACCCGAAGTACCGCGGCCGCGACTCAACTGCGGATGTTTCGCTCGCGATGAGCTTCGCCGGGCACATGAACATCGAGCTCATCCAACCCAACGACGATTCGCCGTCCGTATACCGCGAGTGGATCGAACGGCGCGGCTACGGCTTCCATCACTGGGGCCGCGCCACCGCGAATTTCGACCGCGACGTCGCCAAATATCAAGCGGCGGGACACGATCTGGTATTTCTCGCCGGAGTGCCGAGCGGCGGCCATGTCGCGTACATGGATACCACCGCCGTCCTGCCGGGCTATGTCGAACTCATCGAACTGGGCTCCGCTTTCGAGGCGATATTCAGCAAGTTCTATCGCGCCAGCATCGGCTGGGATGGAGCCGATCCGATTCGTTCGTTTATTTGACGCGGACTTCGAGCAGCATGGGCACGTCGGCCGCGAACACCTCGAGTAGCGCGGCGTCGAGATCTGCGCAACGCTCGACTCGGATGCCCTTGACGCCCTGGGCAGCCGCGAGCGCACAGAAATCGATGTGCGGCAGCTGCACGCCCGGCAGCGTCTTGATGTCGAAGCGGCTGCCGAACTCCTCGAGCGCGCGGTAACTTCCGTTGTTGACGATGATGAAGGCTATGGGGAGCTTGAGTTCGGCTGCGCTCCACAGTCCCTGAATGGAGTACATGGCCGAACCATCGCCGAGCAGTCCGATCACCTTGCGTTCGGGGCGCGCCAGCGCCACGCCGACTGCTGCGGGCAGGCCGTGGCCGAGACCGCCGCTGGCGCAGGTATGAAAGGTCCCGCGCTCGAGCATGGGCAGGTGGTCGTGCATGGGACCGCGGCTGCTGGGCGCCTCTTCGACGATGATGCTGCCCGCCGGACGCAGCGCCGCGATTTGCTGCAGCAGATAACGATCGCTCAACTGGCCAGGCTCCAGGCGTGGCGCCCGGGGCGCAATGCTCGGCAGCGCACGAGTGGCAGCGGGTGGCCCGGTGAGCAGCGCGGCAACGCCGAGCTTCAAATGAGTGACGATGGAAGTGCCGACCGGACACCATGCCGCAGCGCCGGGGTCGTCGGTGAGTTGCACCAGCGCGGCATCGTTCGGGATGTGCGGCCCGTGGCCCTCGACATGATAGGTAAACACCGGCGCGCCCAGCGCGAGAATCAGATCTGCGCCTTGCAGGCGTGCGACGATCCCGCTGCGATCCGCCGGTAGAAAGCCGGCGAACAGCGGGTGATTTTCCGGAAAACTGTTGCGTGCCGACATCGGGCTGACCCAGACCGCGGCCCGATGCTGTTCCGCGAGAGCAATGGTCTCATCCCAAGCATCATCGCGCGCCACCGATGCGCCAACGACGATCACCGGCCGCCGGGCGTTGCGCAGCGCCTCCGCGGCGCGTTTCAGCAGCACAGGATCGCCCGCCACGCGCCGGCTGACTTCGCGCGCTGCCGGCGGCAAGCAGGAGCGGTCCCAGTCATCCACCGGGATCGAGACGAATGCAGGGCCGCGCGGCGGCTGCATCGCGGCATAGTAGGCCCGCGCGATGGCGGCGGGAACGTCGGCCGCGCGCGCCGGTTCACTGCTCCATTTCACGTAGGGCTTCGGCAGCTGCGCCGCCTGCTCGGAGTAAAGGAAGGGCTCGAACGGCAGTATGGATCGCGCCTGTTGGCCGGCGGTGATCACGAGGGGAGTCTGATTCTTGTATGCCGTGAATATGCTGCCGAGGGCATGCCCGACGCCGATCGCCGAGTGCAGATTGATCAACGCGGCCTCGCCGCGGGCCTGCGCGAATCCATCGGCCATGGCGACCACCACGGATTCCTGCAGGCCGAGCACATAGCGGAAGTCGACGGGAAAGTCGCGGAACATGGGCAACTCGGTGGAGCCCGGATTGCCGAAGACGGTGGTCAGGCCGAATTCGCGCAGCAGCGCACAGACGGCCTCACGCACGGTCACTTCTGCGCTCAAAGCCGGATCACCACTTTGCCGAAATGCGCGCCGCTTTCGAGATGGCGGTAGGCGGCGGGGGCGTCGTCGAATCCAAACTCGCGATCGACGATGGGCTGCAACTTGTTGACGGAGATGGCGGCGTTCATGCGCTCGAAATGGCCCCGCGATCCGACGAATATGCCGTTGAGGCTCGCCTGCTTGCCCAGCAAGCCGTAGGGACTGCCCGCCGCGCCGACGCCGGTCAGCACGCCGATCATGGCGACGCGCCCCCCCACCGCCACCGAACCGATGGAGTGCGCCAAAGTGCCGGAGCCGCCGACGTCCACGACATGATCGACGCCGCGGCCATCCGTCAGCCGCAGGACCTCGCGCTCCCATTCGGTGTGCGTGCGGTAGTTGATGCAACCGTCGGCGCCGAGCGCTTTTGCGCGCGCCAGTTTCTCGTCACTCGATGAGGTGACAATGACACGCGCGCCGGCGAGGCGCGCGAACTGCAGTGCGAATATGGAGACGCCGCCGGTGCCGAGCACCAACACCGACTCGCCGGGAGCGATATGGCCGTCGGCGAGCGCGCGCCAAGCCGTCACACCCGCACAGGGGAGCGTTGCGGCGCCGGCGGCGGAGAGATGCGCGGGCACCGCCACGGCGTTCTGTTCGTCGAACACCACGAGTTCTGCCAGGACGCCGTCCGCGGGCGGCGCGCCGAGTGCGGCCAACGGGACGCGCGGCGGCCTACCGTCGATCCAGCCGCGAAAGAAGGTGCCCGCCACGCGCTCACCGACGCGAAATCTCGTGACGGCGGAGCCGACGGCGATGACCTCGCCCGCGCCGTCCGACATGGGAATCGTATTGACGGCAACGGCGCCGCCCATGTAGTGCCCGCGGGGAATGAGAAGATCGCGGTAATTGAGCGATGTTGCCTGCATGCGCACCAGAATTTGCGTGGGCAAGGGCTTGGGATCCGGGCGTTCGCAGCGGCGCAACCCGTCGAGACTTGAGCTGCCGGCAACGATTTCATAGGCGCGCATCGAGAACCTCCCCTGTGTTGACGCAAGCAGACATTGGTGTCCGTCAGTCTACCCGCAGATTCCGTGAAGCGCTCGCGCGGCGAGTGCCGCCAAGGAACTGCGCCAATTGTGCATACCGAGCTTCGTAGTATGAAAGCCCGTTCACTCTAGGCTGATCCCGTCGGTAAAAAAGGCGCGCATCCTATGGAGCCGCTGGCCGGGGCTGGTTGAGGCGTCCGGCGAGGAGTACCGTGCAGCGGGCGAGGAGTACCGTGGCGAGCGCATCTATAAAAAAATATGATTACATCATCGTCGGCGCGGGTGCCGCGGGCTGCGTTCTCGCGAACCGATTGACGGACGGGGACGCCACAGTGCTGCTTCTCGAAGCGGGAGGTGCATCAACGGGGCTGTTCAAGGACATGCCCATGGCCTTCCCAAAGTACGTTCTGCGCCGCGACCTGAACTGGAACTTCGAGAGCGAGCCCGAACCCTGCTTGAATGGGCGGCGAATCGAGATTCCGCGCGGCAAGGGATTGGGCGGCTCCACGATGATCAACGGCATGGTCTACGCGCGCGGCCATCGCCGCGACTATGACGATTGGGCGCGGCGCGGTCTTGCGGGGTGGAGCTACGCCGATGTCCTGCCCTATTTCAGGAAATCGGAGAAGAGCTGGCTGGGAGACACTTTGTATCACGGCGCGTCGGGCGAATTGGAAATCGCCGTGCCGCAAACCAACATGCTGTACGCGGAGATTCGCGCGGCGAGCATCGCTGCGGGCTATCCGTCGACCGACGATTATCACGGCGAGCACAGCGAAGGTTTTCAGCGCAGCGAAATGACCATCGTGCGCGGCAGACGCGGCAGCGCGGCGCGGGTATTTCTGAAACCCGCCCTGGGCCGGCGCAATCTCAAGGTCGAGACGGCGACCCTGGTGGGCCGAATCCGCATCCAGAATGGGCGCGCGGTCGGCGTCGATTATGTCCAGGGCGGGAACAGTTTCACGGCCATGGCGGAGCGCGAGGTCATCCTCGCGGCCGGTGTTTACGGATCGCCGCAGCTTCTGATGCTGTCCGGAGTGGGGCCGGCCGAACGCCTGACCAGCGTCGGCATCAAGCCGCTGCTTGACCTGCCGGGAGTCGGCAGGAATCTGGTCGAACACCCGTTCATGTTCCTGGGATGGAATGTGCGCCCGGGAGTGTTTCGCAGCGAACTGCGCGTGGATCGCGCGACCGGGTGGGTGCTGCTCTGGGCATTGTTCGGCAAGGGCCTGTTTGCCACCAACGGCGCGGCCGGCAATTTGTTCATTCGAACGGATCCGAATCTGGACCGGCCCGACATGCAGTTCACCTGCATGTCGGGCGAAGTCAGCGCGCGCGAATTGTGGTTTCCGCTGATCGGCAAGAAGCCGCCGCATACGCTCGGCGTGGGTCTTTCCATGATCAAACAGGACAGCCGGGGCGAGGTCTGGTTGCGGTCCGCCGACCCGGCCGACCCGCCGCGAATCTTGTTCAATCTGTTCAAGGAGCAATCGGACATGGCCCGGGCAATCCGCGGCCTCAAGGCCATCCGCGACATATATGGCCGCGAGCCGCTGCGCAGCCTGGCGGGCGATGAGCTCTTGCCCGGTTCCGCGAAACGATCCGACGCCGATCTCGAGCAGTTCGTGCGCGACACCGGCGCAATCACGCAGCACCCGGTGGGGACGTGCAAAATGGGAGCCGCAGACGACACTCACGCGGTGGTGGATGCGGCACTGAAGGTCCGCGGCGTCGATGCGCTGCGAGTCATCGACGCCTCGGTCATGCCGGATGTGCCGGGCGGGAACACCAACGCGCCCACCATCATGATCGCGGAGAAAGGCGCGGACCTGCTCCGGGGGCGGACCCTGCCGCGTGCCGATGTCTGAAGCTGCGGATCTAAAGGTCGCGAAAGGGGCTCTAGTGCTATGAAGGATCTCAAAGGCAAAGTGGCGTTCGTCACCGGCGGCAGCAGCGGGATCGGACAGGGCATCGTCAAAGTGCTGGCCGCGGAGGGCATGAAGGTGGCCTTCAGCTACCGCCGCCAAGATCATTTGGATGAGACCATGGCTTACTTTCGGGATCGCCCGCAACAGCGGGTGCATCCCATCAAGCTCGATGTCACGGATCGGGCGGCCTTTGGCGCGGCAAAATCGGAAATCGAGCGCGTGTTCGGCCCGGTGCAGGTATTGGTCAACAACGCCGGGATCGGCATTCTCGGATTGATGGAACAAGCCACCTTCAGCGATTGGGACTGGATCATGAGCGTCAATGTGGGCGGCGTGATCAACGCGCTGGTCACCTTCCTGCCCGGCATGATCGCGAGCGGCACTGAGGCGCACATCGTCAATGTGGCCTCGATGGGAGGGATTGCCGCGCTCGGGACCGCGGGCCTGTACGCCACCAGCAAGTTTGCCGTGGTCGGACTTTCAGAATCGCTGCGCACCGACATGATGGGCCGCAATATCGGCGTGTCGGTGTATTGTCCCGGCTCGGTGAAATCCAATATCGGTGAAGGCGACTCGCTGCGCGACAAGCGATTCAAGGACACGGGTTATGCGGCGCCTGCGCCCGGCGACCACAACGAGCCCGCCTTCATGGATGCGGCCATGGATGCCATGGAAGCGGCCCGCCGGGTCCTCAAGGGCATCAAGGACAATCAGTTGTTCATCATCAGCCATAGCGAATTTCGCGATGTCTTGCGTGCCCGTCACGCCAAGATCGAGGCGTCGATCGCGGATGAGCCCATCAATGAGGTGCGTGCGGAATCGGTGCGCTTTATCCTGTCGAACCCGATTTACAGCGAGGACGCCTAGCCGAACTTGGCGGCCGATACCTGATGGTCGTTGACCACGACTCATCAGTAATGCTGCGGCGGGTGGGCAGTTGTTAAAAATGTCAGTGACGTTATGACGTCACGGCAAGGCAGTCAAAACGTCAAAACGTCAGGGCGGAAAAATGTGCCCATGGGGGTGGGCGGCTAAACCCCCCATGTCAGCGGCAGGCGGGTCAGCCCGTGCGCGATGCCGGTCGCCATCACCGGCGGATCGTGTTCATCGACCGAGAAATCGGGGATCCGCGACAGCCATTCCTCCAGAAAGATCTTCATTTCCTGCAATGCCAGCGGTGCGCCCACGCAGCGATGAATGCCGTGGCTCAGCGTCGAGTGCTTATAGCTGTCCTTGCGGTCGAAGCGCACTTCGGCCGGGGCCTCGAAGCTGCGAGGATCGAGGCCGTGGACGCAGGTCGCCATCAAGATTTGCTCCCCCGCCTTCAGCGGAGCACCGAGATACTGCATGTCGTCCTTCACCACCCGTGCGATGTTGGCGATGGAGTAGCGACGCATCAGCTCATCGATGGCTTTGGGAATGCGCGCGGGTTGAGCGATCAATTCATGACGATGCTCGGGGCTGCCGGCAAGAAACAGGGCGATCCAGCCCATCGTCGCCGCCACGGTGTCGAGTCCGCCGCCGATCAGGCCGTTGGCAAGTCCCAACCCCTCCTGCCGGCTCATGCGCCGGCCGCCGATGTCGGCGTGTATCGCCACGCTGAATGGATCATCGCCGGGATTGGCCAGCCGTTCATCGAGCAGCTTGGCCAGGTACTCATTGATATGCGCTCGTGCATCGGCGCGCTTCGCGAGATCGACCGAGCGTAAACCGGTGCTGACCCAGTCGATGAGGATGCGGCGGTGCTCGAGCGGCAGACCCATCATCTTGAGGAAGATGGTCATGGGCAGCTGCTGCGCAAAATCGCCGATGAATTCACAGCGCCCGTCCGGCTTGAAACCCTCGATCAGCTCGATGCACATGCGCCGCGCCTCGGCTGTCCACTGGGCAATGGCCTTCGGCGAGAACGCGGGAATCAAGAGCTTGCGCAGCGGAGCGTGCTCCGGCGGGTCGTATTCCAGCGGCACGCCCCTCGGCCGATTGGAGAGGCCGATGAACGCTCGGCTAGAGGAGAAGAGCTCGTGGTTCTTGAGGATCGAGGGAATGTCCTCGCCGCGGGTCGTCAGCCAGTGGCCCCCGTTGCGGGGGGTCCACACCAGGGGCGGCAGACCGTGCAGCCGGCTCCACGCTTCGAACGGATCGCTGCCCTCAGGCCCCGGGCGCATGAAATCGAAATCGAATACCAGTTCCGGCGGCACATGCGCTGGCCTTTCAACCGCTGGCAATACGCTCATGACGGCGCAACCTGAACCCGCGGTCCGCCGTTATTCCACGATCTCGTCGATCTGGATGGTGGGCATGGTGTTGGTGAAATTAGGCACATCGGCAATCAACGTGGCGCCGTGTTGCGCGCCCGCGCGGTCGAAGGCCGCCTGATCGGCGATCCAAATGTTGATGACGGCAATGTAGGGCACCGGCGATCCATCCGGAGTCGCGCTGCCGCGGCGCAGTTCGAGCTTGGCGATGCTGCTGCCGTACAGGCGGTCGATGAGGGTGGCGTGCTTCTTAAGATAGTAATCGAAATCGAAGGTCACTCCCGGCTTGTTTGGATACAGCACGGTGATGCAGCGGCGCGAATTTGCGGTCATGATGCGGCTCCTGAAATGGAAGTTTGGCCCGGGCAAACGGTCCTCGGCGACTTGGCGAGCGTCGAGCCATGGTGCATCGTGCTCGCGGGCGCCGGCGGCGGTCTGTACCCCGCGGGAGCAGCTTTTCGCCGCACAGCGAACTAGGGCCTGCTACATCTCCCGGGTAAGCCGAATCACCAGATCGCGAAGCCACGCGTGCGCGGGATCCGAATCATGGCGCTTGTGCCAAAGCAGAATTTCGTGCAGTGGGGGAATATTCAGGGGCAACGGAAAGGTCTTGATCGGCAAGGTGGAGGCAAACATTTGCGCCACGCGGTCGGGCATGGTGGCGACCAGGCGGGTGCCTCGCACCACCAGCGGCAGATGCAAAAGGCTGGGGACGGTGATGTGCACCGGGAGGTCGACATCGAACAGCCGACGCACCAGTTCCTGGGCAGTCGCGGTATACCCACCCGGACGGCCGAACACGTGGGGCAGTTCAAAAAATTGCTCCTCCGAGAGGCTGTCGCCCACGGTCGGGTGGTCGCGGTCCACGACGCAAACCCAGCGCACCGGGCGCAGTTGCACGCTGCGCAGAGTGTCCGGGTAGGAGCGGATGTCGAACAGCCGCAGGCTATCCAGGCACAGGCACAAATCCGCCTCGCCATATTCCAAGCGGTTCATGACCGAGTGCGACACCAGCTCGATGGTGATGCGGATTCCCGGCGCCTCGGTGGAGACGCGCTGCAAAATGGCCGGTAGCAGCCCGGGCACCGCTTCTTCCGACAGGATCAGCGTGAATTCGCGCTGGGTCGTGGCCGCAGTGAAAGTCGGCTGGGTGCCGAGGGTCGCCTGGATCAGCAACAACGCCTCGCGAACCGGGTCGACCAGCGATTGCCCACGGGGCGACAGCTCCATTTCACGGCCAACGCGCACCAATAGTGGGTCGCCGAAATAGTCGCGCAATCGGTGCAACGCCGCGCTCATCGCCGGCTGCGACACGAATACTTTTTCGGCCGCGCGAGTGATGTTCTTCTCACGCAGCAGGGTGTCGAGTGCGATCAGCAGGTTGAGGTCAAAACGATGAAACTGCATGCACGGCACTGGCTGGGATGGTCGGTCATTTTAGCAGATTGGCGCCGGCAGGATATCCGGCGTTCGCTTTCGGTGGAGCGGGTATTCCCCGAGGGTCGAGCGCAAAACCGCCTTTGACGGCCTGATGGGCGGGTGACCATGAAGCCGCCGTTTCGCGCCGATCAGGTAGGAAGTTTGCTGCGCCCGGCGGCCTTGGCCGCCGCCCGCGCTCAGTTCAAGCGGGGCGCACTGTCGGGCGACACACTGCGCCGGGTGGAGGACGAGTGCATCCGCAGCATCGTCGACAGACAGGAGTCGATCGGATTGCGCTCGATCACGGACGGCGAACTGCGCCGCGAATATTGGCACATCGATTTTCTGCGGCGGATGGACGGAGTCACCATCGTCGAGATGGCGAATCAGAACCGTTTTGGCGGCACCGAAGAGCAGCCGCCGATGGCCACGGTCACCGGCAGGATCGGTTGTTCAAGCCCCATCATGGTCGATGCATTCGCATATCTCAAAGGCATCACCCGCGGCACTGCCAAGGTCACCATCCCGTCGCCCTCGATGCTGTACATGCGCGGCGGCCGCAACGCCGTGTCCCGCGACGCGTACCCGGATCTGTCGCAATTCTGGAGCGATGTCGCCGCCGCCTACCGAAAGGCCATCCGCAATTTCGCTGACCGGGGCTGCACCTACCTACAACTGGACGATGTTTCGTTCGCTTATCTATGCGATGAGAAGTTTCGCGAGGGCTGCCGGCTCAACGGCGACGACCCCGAGGCGTTGCCGCGGATATTTGCAGGCGCCGTCAATGCCGCGCTGCAGGATCGCCCTGCGGGCATGACCATCACCATGCATACCTGCCGCGGAAATTTCAGGAGCTCATGGGTGGCCGAGGGAGGCTACGAACACATCGCGGAGGCGATGTTCTCCATCGACGTCGATGGTTTTTTCATGGAATTCGATTCTGCCCGCGCCGGATCGTTCGAACCGCTGCGTTTTCTGCCGTCCGGTAAGCGCGCAGTGCTAGGACTGGTCACCACCAAGCAGGGCGCGATCGAGAGCGCCGAGGAGATCAAGCGGCGCATAGAGGCGGCCAGCGCCTATGTGCCGCTTGAAAGCCTGTGTTTGTCCCCGCAATGCGGATTCTCGAGCACGCATCATGGGAATGCGGTTTCCGAAACGGAGCAATGGCGCAAACTGGAGCTGGTCGTGCGTGTGGCGCACGAAGTTTGGGGCGAGGCATGAGAGTATGGGCGGCGAGCGCATAGCAATGTCGGAGAAGTAGTGCCAAAGCGATCTTTCTACGGTTGGACCATGCTTGCGACGCTGTGGCTGGTCATGTTCCTGAACCTGGGATTTCCGGCCTATGGGCCCGCCGTCATCAATCCTGCCATGGCCAAGGCTCTGGGCTTTCCGCGCGAGACCCTGGGCAGCATATTTTCGGTGTACATGATCATGTCGGGACTGCCGGGCCCTCTGGTGGCGATGAGCGTCAATCACTTCGGCGTGCGCAAGACTCTGCTGCTCGGCAGCGCATTCACCATCATCGGTGCGCTGCTGATGGCCACCGTGGTCACGAGCGGATTGGGCGCGATGCTTTGCCATGGGCTGCTGGTCGGCGCCGGCGTCGCCACCGGAGGCGCCATGGCCTCGCAGGCGGGACTCGCGCGCTGGTTCGTGAGGCGCCGGTCGCTGGCGCTGTCGGTGATGTATTCCGCGGGTGCCATCGGCGGCTTCGCGGCGGCGCCCCTGCTCAACTGGCTGATTCAGGCAACCGGCACCTGGCGGGCGGGGTGGTGGACGATCGCGGCGCTGTCCGCTGCGGCTGCCTGCATTGCACTGATCTTGGTGCGCGAGCGGCCGGAGGACGTGGGTCAGGTGGCGGATGGGTTCGGGCCGCCGGCGGCGGCCGGGCAACCACCGCGGGATACGCGGCCGCCCTTCATGAGTCGCCGGGAATGGACCTTTGCGCAGGCCGTGCGGCATCCGGCATATTGGGTGCTGCTGGGTTCTCTCATCGGAGGCAGCGGCGGCTACACCCTGTTCCTTGCTCATGGCGTGGTGCACTTGCAGGATCTCGGCCACACGCGCGGTGTCGCAGCCTGGGCGGTCAGCATCGCAACCATTACCGGTCTCATCGGCAAGGTGATTCTCGCGGTGTTCGGCGACCGCGTCGATCCACGCTATATTTACGCCTTGTTCATTGGAACCTTCGGCGTCGGACTGGTGGTCATCGTCAATGCGCACGCACTCTGGCAGGTTTTCTTGTTCGCGACCTGCATCGGTATTGGGTTCGGCGGGGGCGTCGTCTGTTTGATGGCGGTGCTGAGCAATTATTTCGGCACCCGTGCATTCGCCTCCCTGGCGGGCGTCGCCATCGCGATCAACACCACCCTGTCGGCGATCGCGCCGAAGGTGGCCGGCCGCCTGTTCGACCAGGGCATCGGCTACGGCATCAATTTTTATTTTCTCGCGGCATGGTGTTTCGTCGGCGCTGTCGTCCTGTTTTTCATGCGACGCCCGGGAGACGACCTGAATAGCACGGCCGCGCAGGCGGTGGCCGGGGCCGCGCGAGGATGAGCGCCGTCAAGCAAGGCGATCTGCTCTGGACGCCGAGCGCACAACGCCTGGCGCGCGCGAATCTCACGCATTACATGGCCTGGCTCGCGGAACGCGGGCGCACTTTCGATTCCTACACGGCGCTGTGGCAATGGTCCGTCGACGATCTGGAGGGATTCTGGGGTTCGCTGTGGGAATACTTCGACATTCGTGCTTCCCAGCCCTATGAACGCGTGCTGGGTCGGCGCTCGATGCCCGGCGCGGAGTGGTTTCCGGGCGCGCGCCTGAACTACGCCGAACACGCGCTGCGCCATGAGCGGGCCGGCGCAGACGCGCTGCTGTACCTGAGCGAACGCCAGGGATTGACCGGGCTGTCCTGGACCGACCTCGGGGCGCAGGTTCGCAAGCTGGCCACGCAACTTCGCAAGATGGGGCTCGCTCCCGGCGACCGGGTGGTGGCGTATTTGCCGAACTCACCCGAGGCCGTGATAGCGATGCTGGCGACGGTCAGCATCGGCGCCATTTGGGCGAGCTGCGGGCCTGATTTTGGGCCGCGCGGCGCGGTTGACCGCTTCCTGCAGCTGGCACCCAAGATCGCGTTTTGCGTCGACGGCTATTACTACGGCGGCAAGCCCTTCGACCGCCGGCCGGAGCTCGGCACGATCTTGAGTTCTTTGCCGTCGCTCGAGCGCGTCATTTATTTGCGGCATCTCGAACCCGACAACCAGACCAAGCTGACGCCGAACTCGGTTTTCTGGGAGGACGCGGTGTCAGGTCCCGAGATCCTTCCGAAGGATTTCAAGTTCGAGCAGGTACCCTTCGCGCATCCGCTGTGGATTCTTTTTTCCTCGGGAACCACCGGGCTGCCCAAGCCCATCGTTCATTGTCACGGCGGCATGATTTTGGAGCAGTGCAAGGCGCTCGTGCTGCAGATGGACATGCATCCCGGCGAGCGCATGTTCTTCTTCACCACCACCGGGTGGATGATGTGGAATTTCCTGGTGAGCGCCTTGTTGGTCGATGTGGTGCCGGTGCTGTACGACGGAAATCCGGCATACCCCGAGCCCGACGTGCTGTGGAGCATGGTCGAGCGCACCGGCGCCAGCTACTTCGGTGCAAGTCCGACCTATGTGAGCATTCTCGAAAAAGCCGGCATCGTTCCCAAGGAGCGCTTCGATTTGTCGCGTCTCCAGTCCGTGATGCTCGCCGGGTCGCCGGTCACTGCCGAATGCATGGCGTGGTTCTACCGCAGCGTGAAAGCGGACATTTGGGCGGGTTCGGGCAGCGGCGGCACGGATCTGTGCTGCGGCATCGTCGGCGGCGCCGTGACGATGCCGCTGTACGCGGGTGAGATCCAGGCGCCGCAGCTGGGTGTTGCGGCATTTGCATTCAACGAGCGGGGCGAGGCGGTGGTCGATGAAGTCGGCGAGCTGGTGATCACCGAACCCATGCCGTCCATGCCGGTCGGATTCTGGAATGACGCCGACGGCAGCCGCTATCGAGAGTCCTACTTCGATCAATATCCGGGAGTCTGGAGGCATGGCGACTTTTTCAAGGTGAATGCGCGCGGCGGCAGTTTCGTGCTCGGGCGCTCGGACGCCACCTTGAATCGCCATGGCGTGCGCATCGGCACCGCCGAGGTGTATCGGGCGTTGACCGAAGTGCCCGAAATCGAGGATTCCCTGATCGTGAATCTGGACCTGCCGGGCGGCGGATTTTTCATGCCGCTGTTCGTCAAGCTGAAGGAAGGCTTGAAGGTCGACGAAGCGCTTCACGAGAAGGTGCGCGCCCGCATGCGCAAGGCCTATTCCGCAAGACATGTGCCCGACAAGATCTATCAGGTGGCGGCGATCCCGTACACGCTTACGGGCAAGAAAATGGAAGTGCCGGTGCGCCGTATTCTGATGGGCGTGCCGGTGGAAAAGGCCGCGAACCGCGCTGCCATGTCCAACGTAGAATCGTTGGACTACTTCATCGACTATGCCCGAACGCAGCAGGATTACCGGTTGTCGTAGTTGCCTCAATGACTGACCTCGACGTGCGCTGCTACGGCGATCTCGCGCGACACTTTACGGAGGGTGTCGACTACGCGGTGCACGTTGCGCCTCGAGAACGGTCCGGCGTTGCGGTTCTCGCGCCGCACGGCGGACGCATCGAAGGACGTACTTCCGAGATCGCGCGCTTGATCGCCGGCGAGGACTACGGGTTGTATCTTTTTGAAGGTCTGCGCACGACCGGCGACAACTTCGACTGCCTGCACCTCGCCAGCAGCCAATTTGACGAGCCGCGTGCGCTCGAGCTCGTCTCGAACTGCCACACGGTCTTGACGGTCCATGGATACGCCGCATCCGGGCCGGATGTGCTGCTGGGGGGGCTCCATGAGCGGCTGAAGCATGAGGTTGCGCAGGCCCTGGTGATGAACGGATTCTCATGCCTGACAGAGGGACATCGATTCCCGGGCAGTCATCCGGATAACATCTGCAATCGGGGGCAATCGGGCGAGGGATTACAACTCGAATTGAGCGAGGGATTGCGAAAGTCGGGCGACTGGCCGCGTCTTGCCGATGCAGTGCGCGCGGTTCTTTGGAGATTGCAACCATGAGGAGCGGCCCTCAAGTCGCCGGCCGCATCGCGCCGGCTATTCTCCTGGGTGTATTCGCGCTGGCTCCGCAGGCCAAAGCCGCCAACGTCGCCGGCGACCCCGACGTGCTTGGCGAGGAGCGCCTGTTTTCGGCATGGATGGAGGGACAGATTGCCTATCGTGGGCTGCCGGGAGTCGCCGTCGGCGTCGTGAGCGATCAGGAACTCGTCTGGTCCAAGGGATTCGGCTTCGCCGATATCAAAGCCAAGATTCCGATGACCGCCGCCACAAAGTTTCGCATGGCGTCCAACAGCAAGCTGTTCACCGCCATCGCGATCATGCAGCTGCGCGAGGAAGGAAAGCTTGGATTGGACGATCCGGTGGCGAAGTATCTTCCCTGGTTCAAGGCCAAGCCAGCCGGCGATGACGACGGCCCGATCACCATCGAGCAGCTGCTGTCGCACAGCTCGGGTCTGCAGCGCGAGGCGGGGGATCACTGGTCGTCGTTCGAATTCCCGACGGCCGAGGAACTGCAGCGCCTGTTCGCCGACCGGCAGGCTGCATTTGCCCCGTCTGTGCGCTGGAAATACTCGAATCTTGCCTATGCCGTCGCCGGATTGATCGTCGAGAAAGTGAGCGGGGAACGATGGGCTGATTACGTTGAGCGCAACATCTTCAGGCCGTTGGACATGAACGCCTCCAGCGTGGATAAGGACGTTCCGGGACTCGCCGTTCCCTATGGCCGCCGCATGCCGGACGGTACGCGCGAGGTGCTTCCCTTCGTCGATGCGCGCGGCATGGCGGCTGCCACGGGAGTGACTTCGAACGTCGAGGATATGGCGAAGTTCATATCTGCGCAGTTCCGCCGCGGGTCGCGCGGCGGAGCGCAGATCGTCAGCAGCGGATCATGGCGAGAAATGCTGCGCGTGCGCTCGGTGGAGGAGAATTGGCTCTCCGGAACAGGCCTTGGGTTCGACGTGAAGCGTGTGAAGGATAGGACCTATATAGGTCACGGCGGAGGCTATCCCGGCAATACCACCCAGACACTCATTCAGCTCGACGACAAGGTGGGAGTGATTGTCCTCACCAATACCAACGACTCGTATCCGGCCGATATCGCGCAGCAATTGATGGCCACCGTGGGCCAGGCGGCGGCGAAGGCGTCAGCGGCGAAACCGGTGCCGGTGACCTGGGATCCGGCTTGGGAGCGCTTCGCAGGCCTGTATCGCGGGCGCCTGGGAGATCAGCAGGTGGTGTTGCTCGACAAGAAGCTGGTCCTCATCATACCCAACGGGCCCAATGTGGACGCACCGGTGACGCTCGAACCGCTTGGCGACGGACGTTTCCGCTTTGTCGCACCCACCGGTGGCGGGGTTGTGGGCGAAGTCGTGCGATTCGTCGAGGAGAGCGGCCGGCCGATGCGAATGTATACTGGAGACAGCTGGATCGATCGCGTGCAGCCGCGCTCAAAGCAAGGAGACGGCGTTGTCGATCGTAGAAAATAGACTCCTCGCCCTGGGCCTGTCGCTGCCCTTGCCCATGCAGGCACCGCCGGGCGTCGCACTTCCATTTCAATTCGTCCATATCGTCGGACGCAGGGCGCTCATCTCCGGCCATGGGCCGCAGAACCCGGACGGATCCTTTGCCCAACCATTGGGCAAGCTTGGACGTGAGCTCACGGTCGAGCAGGGCTACCGCGCTGCCCGACTGACGGCTCTGTCCATTCTCGGCAGCCTCAAGCGCACGCTCGGCGACCTCGATAGAATCACCTGCTGGTCGCGAGTATTCGGCATGGTCAATTCGGCTCCTGGTTTCAATCAACAACCGAGCGTCATCAACGGGTTTTCCGACCTGATTCTCGAAGTGTTCGGACCGGGGATCGGGGCGCACTGTCGAAGTGCCGTCGGCCTCGCAGAATTGCCATTTGACATCCCCGTCGAAATTGAAGGGGAAGTCGAGCTGCGCGCAGGCAACGATTGACGGATGGAGGTGCAAAATCACCATGGACCGCAGAACATTGCTGCTCGGCGCTTCGACCCTTGCGACCCTGGGGGCTGCAGAGCGGGGGGCTGCCGATGTGAAACCCCCCAAGGAGCGGGTGCTTGGAATCGGCGGATTGTTCTTTCGAAGCCGCGACCCCAAGGCACTGGCCGAGTGGTACCAGCGCCATCTGGGGATTGATCCGACGCCCACCGATTACCAGCATTCAGTCTGGCAGCAAGCCGCCGGCCCGACCGTGTTCGCGCCGTTTCCGATGGACACGCAGTACTTTGGATCGCCGCAGCAGACCTGGATGGTGAATTTCCGCGTCCGGAACCTCGACGCCATGGCGGCGCAGCTGCGGGCCTCAGACATTGCGGTCAAGATTGACTCCGAGGTGTATCCCAACGGGCGATTTGCGCGGTTGCATGACCCGGATGGAAACCCGATCGAATTGTGGGAACCCGCCGGCGGTGGTTCCCATCATCAGTGAATGCACCATGGAAACTCCAGATGAACCCTCTGCGGCTGCGCCGCCGATCATTTTCTATGATCGCCGCGGCGGCGCGGTGACGCCGGATGCACAGTCGATCATCAAGCCCCGGCGCGGTGTTTTTGCGCTGGTGGTTGCCGTCCCTGACGATGCCGTCATGTTGGCCGCCGAAGCCTGCGCGCCTGACGTGCCGGAACTTCCAGGCGGCGGCATCGAAGCTGGCGAAACCCTCGATCAGGCAACCAAGCGCGAATGGGCGGAGGAAGTCGGCATTCCTTTCAGCGCCGACGGCCCTTTCCAGCGATTTCAGCACGTGCGGGGCTTTTACGCCGACGATCGCAGGGAGTTCTGGATCTATGACCAGACCTTCCGTCTGTATCGTTCGTATGATCGGGTAAAGATCGGCCAAAAATGGCGCAGCCCGGAGGGCGGAACAGCCGGTTGGGAGGCGATCGCGTCGCTGTCGAGTCTGCCGATCAACCGCGCACACTGGTGCGCCATTCCCGTTCTATTAACAAGCTTCACCCAGATGTGAAGCTTCCCTGATGTGACGCCGGCAAACCGCTAGTTGGTGAGCGCGGCGCGCAACGCTTTGATCTGGACGCCCGCGGACGCGAGCAACCGAGTGCAGTCGGCGGAACCCAGCCGCAGACGTTGGAATGACGGGGCTGCCGTCACCGCCTCGTCAAGCTGATCGCGATGAAACACACACGAGCCGAGAGCGATTGCCGCGATCAGTACATCGGTCAGGCTGCCTTCGCCGCTCTCATGGTCCTCGGTGTTCTGATTGACGACGGTGTCGACGATCGCCGGAGGAAACTTCCAGTGTTTGAGAATAGAGCCCGCAATTCGCGGATGCCACTCTTGCACCAATTGCTCCCACGCATCACCTGCATCACCTGCATCACGTGCATCACCGCCGCCGGCGCGACCCGGCGTCGCCACGGTGATGTACAGGTCGCCGATGTTATGCATGAGGCCTGTCATCAGGGCCTCGTCGGGTTTTGCGGCGCGAGTCTCGCGCGCGAGGACGTAGGCAATCGCGGCGACCAACGCGCCGCGACGCCACAGCTCGCGAATATGCGGCCGGAGCTGCGCGTCGCCGCTGCCGAACTCCATCTGCTGCAACGAGAACGACATCGCCGTGCAGCGCACCAGCTGGGTGCCGAGACGGGTAATCGCTTGCTGGAGGTCGAATATCTGTTGTGTCGACGGGTTGAAGAACGCCGAGTTCGCCAGCCTGAGAATGCGGGCGGCCAGCGCGGCATCGGCGCTGATCACCTGCGCGACCCGGGTGCGTGCCGCTTTGGGATCCTCGAGGACTTGCTGCACGCGGGCCGCGATGTCAGGGAGCGACGGCAGCCGGACGTCGCCGACAGCGACTTCCAGGGAAAGCTTGCGGATGACGGCGTCCCGATCCGACTCTCCGGCGCTTGGATCTCGCATGGCCGAATTACCCGTTGTCACTGCAACACCCTAAGTCCGAGGTTTGACCAGTACGTTATCGGCCGGGTTGCTCTTGGCTTTAACCAGAATGTGGCCGTCGGTTCCAAAGGAATACAATCAGCCGCATGACCGAGGAATCCCGCGCAAATTTGGAGATGGCGATCACCCTGCCGCTGGGGGTGGTGGCCAATCAGCTGATGAAAATCGAGGCGAATTTGCGGCTTCTCGAGTCGCAGACGGGGGACTTCGCGAAAGAGCGCGACAATGGACGTCTCGCCGGCTTGATCGAAGGCAAACTCGACGACATCAATGAGTCGCTCGATTCAATCAGGTGCATCGTTTCGAACATAGAGGCGGGTATTCGCACGGGAGCTGCGGCTGTGGCTGCCCGCCGCAAACCGTCCCCCGATCTGGACGACTGAACTCCCTATTCAGGACAGTCCCCGCCCATGCCTTGTTCGGCACCTTCCCTCCTGATCGAGTCAATGCTCGTTATCGGTCGAGCCTCCAACGTCTGGCATGGCGCTTGATATCGTTCTAGGATCCGCTATCACTGTCGGTGGAGAATTTCCCGTGAACGCAAACCTCAATACCAGCGGCGGCAGCATCGCCGCGCAACCCAGCCCCTCCGCGGCAGTCGGCAAATTCCTGGCCTTGAAGCCGCGCTTGTTCATCAACGGCGAATGGGTGGAGGCGAGGTCCGGCAAGACCCTGAAGGTGTTCGACCCCGCTACCGGCAAAGAGATCGGGCAAGTCGCGGATGCCGGACCCGAGGACGTCGACCGTGCCGTGGCCGCGGCTCGCGCCGCCCTTGAGACCGGACCCTGGGCGACCATGGTGCCGTCGGGGCGCGAGGCGCTGCTCTGGAGATTGGCCGATCTGATCGAAAAGAATGCGGCGGAATTTGCCGAGATCGAGAGCCTGGACAATGGCAAGACGCGCTTCATGGCAAGTATTGTCGACGTGCCGGGCGCGCAAAATTATTTCCGCTATATGGCGGGGTGGGCCACCAAGATCGAAGGCACCACCATGCAGACGTCGATCGGCATGCCGCCGGGCGCGAAATTTCACACCTATGTGGCGCGCGAGCCCGTCGGTGTCGTCGCGCAAATCGTGCCCTGGAATTTTCCGCTGGCCATGGCGGCTTGGAAGTTGGGCCCGGCGCTGGCCGCGGGCTGCACCTGCATATTGAAACCCGCGGAACAAACGCCGCTGTCGGCGCTGCGCCTCGGGGAATTGATTCGCGAGGCCGGATTTCCACCCGGCGTCGTGAATATTCTGACCGGCGAGGGAGAAACCACCGGAGCTGCCCTGGTGGCGCACCCGGGGGTCGATAAGATCGCATTCACGGGGTCGACCGAGGTCGGCAAATTGATCAACAAGAGCGCATCGGACACGGTCAAGCGGGTGTCGCTGGAACTTGGCGGCAAGTCACCGATGATCGTGCTGCCGGATGCGGATCCGAAGGCCGTTGCGGGCGGCTCTGCCGGCGCCATCTTCTTCAACGCAGGCCAGGTCTGCACCGCGGGATCGCGCCTGTATGTGCACAGTTCTATATTCGACAAGGTCGTGGAGGGCGTCAGCGCCGCCGCGTCTTCGATCCGTTTGGGACCGGGTTTGGATCAAACCACCGACATGGGCCCCTTGGTGTCGAAGGAACAGCAGGAGCGCGTGCTCGGCTACATCGAATCCGGCCGCAAGCAGGGTGCGTCGATCGCCGTCGGCGGCGATGCACCGTCGCATCCCGGCTACTTCGTCAAGCCAACCGTGCTGGTGAACGTGAATGCAAGCATGCGGGTCGTGCGCGAGGAAATCTTCGGCCCCGTGTTGGTGGCGCAGCGCTTCGACGATCTCGACGATGTGGTCAAGGCTGCGAACGATACGCCCTATGGTCTCGGCGCCAGTATTTGGACCAATAATCTGTCCGCGGCGCATCGACTCGTTCCGCGCATCAAAGCGGGCACGGTCTGGGTGAATTGCCACAACCTGGTGGACCCGAACATGCCGTTCGGCGGGTACAAGCAGTCGGGAATGGGACGTGAGCACGGGCGCGTCGCGGTGGAGATGTACACCGAAACCAAATCCGTTTGCATCTTGATCTAGCGTGAACAGCCGGATCATTGCCGTCGCGGCGCTCGGGCTCGCGATTGGAGGCTGCGGACCATCCACACCGCCCCCTGCCGGCACGGCGCCGGTGGCGAGAACCGCCGCCGCCGTGGATGCGGCGCGACTGACCGCTGCGGATACGGAGCCCGGCAACTGGATGGCTCCCGGCCGGACTTACGGCGAACAGCACTTCAGCCCTTTGAACAAGATCGACGCCGGCAACGTGAAGCAACTCGCTCTCGCCTGGTACTATGACCTGGACGTGGCGCATCGCGCTCAGGAAGCGACACCGTTGGTGATCGACGGCGTGATGTACATCACCGGCGCCTGGAGCAAGGTGTTCGCTCTCGATGCAAAGACCGGAGCGCCGCTTTGGACATACGATCCGAAGGTGCCCGGTCAGGTTGGGGTCAATGCGTGCTGCGACGCCGCGAATCGTGGTGTCGCGGCCTGGAAGGGCCGGGTGTACCTGGGCACCCTCGATGGCCGTTTGATCGCCTTGGATGCCACCACCGGCAAGCCCGTGTGGCAAGTGGCGACGGTGCCGGGAGGCGCCCGCTATACCATCACCGGGGCGCCACGGGTGGTGAAGGGCATGGTCCTGATCGGCAACGGCGGCGCGGAGATGG
Organism: uncultured Gammaproteobacteria bacterium; assembly: GCA_963811115.1. GTDB lineage: Bacteria > Pseudomonadota > Gammaproteobacteria > Steroidobacterales > Steroidobacteraceae > Bog-1198. The sequence goes on along the minus strand of CAWEQB010000006.1, from coordinate 435,782 downwards.
GTATACGGGGCTATGTCACCGCTTACGATGCCGACACCGGCCGGCAAATCTGGCGCTTCTATACCGTTCCGGGCGACCCCTCGAAGCCCTTCGAAAGCCCGGCGCTCGAGAAGGCGGCCCGGACTTGGAGCGGCGAGTGGTGGACATTGGGAGGCGGGGGCCCGGTGTGGGACTCGATGGCGTACGACCCGGTGCTGAATTTGATCTACATCGGGGTGGGCAACGGCACGCCCTGGAATCGCTCCAAGGTCCCAGGCGACTCGCTATATCTGACGTCGATCGTGGCCTTGAAGGCGGACACCGGTGAGTACGCCTGGCATTACCAGACCACTCCGGGAGACGAGTGGGACTACGATGCCTGCTCGCCTCTGATTCTGGCGGATCTCACCATCGGCGGCGCGAAGCGCGGCGTCATCATGCAAGCCCCCAAGAACGGGTTCTTTTATGTGCTGGATCGCGCCACCGGCGAACTGCTCTCGGCAGATCCCTATGTGGTCACCAACTGGGCCAAGAGCGTCGATTTGCAGACCGGCCGCCCCGTCATCGAGAGCGCAGCGCGCTACAGCGAGAGCGGCAAACCCTTCATAGCCATGCCCGGGCCGGGCGGCGGACACAGCTGGCAACCCATGTCGTTCAGTCCGATCACGCAGCAAATGTACCTGCCTGTCACCGAACTGAGCTTTCCATTCATTCCGGAGAAGAGCGCCACGTTGCATCAGCTGGCCTGGAATACCGGCGTCGATTTCAATGCGGGAAGCCTGCCGCAAGACGCCAAGATCAAGGCCCTGATCAAAAGCGGCCTGAAGGGCCATCTCGCGGCATGGGACCCGGTGGCGCGCAAAGAAGTATGGCGCGTCGAGTTGGGGCGGCCTTGGAACGGCGGGGTGGTATCGACCGCGGGAAATCTCGTGTTCCAGGGAAACGGCATGGGCGAGTTCGTCGCCTACCGTGCCGATACCGGCGAACGCCTCTGGTCAGCCGAAACTCAGGCGGGCGTTCTGGCAGCGCCCATTACCTACTCGGTGGACGGCGATCAGTACGTGGCCATCGAAGTAGGTTGGGGCGGTGCATTTGGTCTTGCCGCCGGCGAACTCGCGCGCGATTCGCACGTTGCGTCGAACCTGCCGCGCGTGTTGGTTTACAAACTGGGCGGCAGTGCCGCCCTGCCGCCGTTGCCGGCAGCGCCCCCCGCCGTGCTTGACCCTCCCCCGGATACGGCCAAACCGGCGGTGGTGACGGCGGGCAAGGCCCTGTATCACACGTTCTGCTCCAGCTGTCACGGCGACAGCGCCACGGGCTCGGGTGTGCTGCCGGATTTGCGGTACTCCGGTTTGCTCAAGAATCCCCAAACCTTCGACATGACGGTGCGCCAGGGAACGCGCATCGACCAGGGCATGGTCGCCTTCAGGGATGAAGTGTCGGCTCAGGATCTGGAGAAGATCCGCGCCTACGTGATTCACCGGGCGACCGAGGACAAGAGGGCGGAACGCGCCGCACTGAAGAACCCCAAGCACTAGGCGCGCAGCCGACCGCGCGAGGTTGCGGCGTTTTCTGCCGTACAACCGGCCCGATCGATCGAGTCAAGTGATCTAAGGTATGCTCCTCGTCAGGCATCGGCCGAAGGGGAGCCATCCAATCAAGTTCGAAACCGTGGCCACGGGTGGATGTCGGTCGTATGTCGTCGGCTGCGAGGCGACCTGTGCGGCTGCGCTCGTCGACCCTGAACTCAGCCAGATTGACCGCTACGTTGCGCTCGCCACGCGCGATGGACTGCGCATCAGGTATCTCATCGACACTCATACACACGCCGACCATTTTTCGGCAACCCAGCAACTGGCGCGCCAGCTCGGGGTGCCGGTGGTCATGCACTGCGCCAGCCCGGCTCCGTTCGTCGACTTGCGGTTGCAGGACGGTGAACTATTGGTCCTCGGAAATCTGCGCCTGCAGGCGCTGCACACTCCGGGCCACACACGTGATTCCATGTGCCTGCGCGTCGAGGACCGCGTGTTCACCGGCGATACACTGCTCATCGGCGGAACAGGGCGCACCGATCTGCCGAGCGGCGATGCTGGAGCCCTCTATGACAGCCTGTTCGGCGGCCTGCTCAAGCTTGACCCGTCGCTCAAGGTGTTTCCGGCGCACGAATACAAGGGGCGGACGCATTCGACCATCGGGCAGGAGTTGGCCGACAACCCGCGCCTGCAGAAAAATGACCGCGGCACCTTCATCGACATGATGCAGCAGCTCAATCTGTCGATGCCCACGCATATCACCGAGGCGCTGCGCACCAATATGACCGGCGGCAAGACGGTGGCCCAGATGCTGTCCGAGGCCGCGGCGACCGTGCCGTTCATGTCGCTGAGTGAACTCAACGCGCGCATTGAGTCCGGGAGACACGATTTGATCGTGCTCGACGTACGCGAGCGCGAAGCCTTCGAGGAGGGTCATATCGCGGGCGCCCAGCTCCTGCCGCGGGGACAATTGGAGCTGCGCGTGAATCAAGAGCTGCGCGATCCGACCCGCAGGATACTGGTCTATTGCGAGTTCGGCCGCGTCTCGACGCTGGCGACCGCGACCCTTCGCACGATGGGATTTCAGGGTGCGGTGGCGCTCGATGGCGGGATCAAGGCATGGCGTGAAGCGGGTTACGCGATGAAAGCGGGAAAAGAACCCTGAGCCTCGGGCGGTACATGCGCGAGGTCATGCGGCTCCTTTCTTTCAAGAACACTCGCCTGTTCAAGCGCGGAATTTGGTTGAGCGCCGCCGCGTTGATCGCATGCGTGGCGGTTCCCTTCGTCCTCGATGCTGGATTGCGGAGAAATCCGTTTCCCAACTTATTTGGGGTGTGCGCACTCTGCGTGGTCCTCGCTTATTTCATTTGGAACGCAAGAATCCATCGCCTCGCCGACGAAGTTCTCGACTATGAGGATCGACTCAAAGTGCGGCGGGGACGCAGGGAAGACATGATTCTGTTTTCCAATATTGCCGCCGCCGACGTGTCGGTCAACGTCGGCATGCATCGGATCACGCTGCGGCTGCGCGAACCCACGAAGCTCGGGCGGCAGATAGAATTTTTACCGCAGGCGAGCCTTTGGTCCAGCCCCGCGGGAGTTCAACGGGTGGCGAGAAACCTGAGCGAGCGCGCGAATCAAGCCGCGACGGGATCTAAGGGATGGCCGGCCGGTTGAGTAACTCTGCAATTTCCGGCGGCGGGGTTTCACCGGCCTTGAGTCGATCGAACAGTTCCCGATCGAAATAGTCCCGCCATTCGCAGATCAGGGACCCGCGAAATGCCATGATGCCCATGTACGGGATGGCCACACGGCGCTTCTCCGCCACGAGCACGAAATCATCGGCACCTTCGAGGAAGATTCGATTGCCGCTGACGGCGTGATTATAAATCCGCCAGCGAATGTCGGAAATGCCCGCCGCCATGGGTTCGAGAAAGGCGCGCATTTCCGCCGTGCCGCGCTTGGGCTCGCTGCCGACATGGGTGTACCACACGATGTCATGCGTGATCCTTGACAGCACTGCGTCAATGTCCTTGCGGCGCCAGTCCGTGATGAGTCCGGTCACCACGTCAATATAGCTCGAGCCGGTAGTATGCGAGTCGCCCCTTGCTGCGTGCGCGACGGCCGGCGCTGCCGCGATCGATGCGGATGCAGAGGCGAGCATGAATTTGCGACGGTCCATGATGTTACCCGCGCGATACGATGAAGCTAACGGAGGTGGTGGCGCTGCCCCCGATATTCAGGGTGGCGACCGTTCGGGCACCCGGTACCTGGTATTCGCCGGCAGTGCCTGTGCATTGTTTATAGGCGTCCAGCAACATACGCACGCCGGTTGCCCCGACCGGGTGGCCGAGTCCGATGAGCCCTCCGCTGGGGTTGATCGGAATACGTCCATTCATTTCGATATCGCCGTTCTCCACGGCCTTCCAGTTCTCCCCGGGTGCGGTAATGCCGAAATGGTCGATGGCCATGTATTCAGTAGTCGTGAAGCAGTCGTGCGTCTCGATGGCATCCAGGTCTTCTACAGACGTGAGTCCAGCACGCTTGAACGCGTCGGTGATGGTGCCACGTACATGCGGAAAGACGTATTCGGCGTTGCGGCTCGCCAGGATTTTCGATTCATACGTGATCGGTGCGGTGCGATGGCCCCAGCCGCTAATTCGCGGGAAGTCCTCGAGCTTTAGCCCGTGTTTGCGCGCGTGGCGTGCCGCCCTGTCCTCCGAGGCCAAAAAGACGATTGCCGCGCCGTCCGTGATCTGGCCGCAATCCTGTTTGCGAATGCGGCCGGCAATCACCGGGTTCTTGTGATCGTCTGCCCCGAAGCTGGCTTCGCTGAACGACCATCCCCGGGTCTGCGCATTTGGGTTGCGTCTGGCGTTGGCAAAGTTAATCTCTGCAATTCGCGCCAAGTGCTCACGCTGCAATCCATAGCGTCGCTCGTATTCATCGCCCAACAGGCTGAACATGTGCGGCCACGGGTACTGTTCATTCTGGCATTCGTGACCGTTCCACATGGCCGTGCCGCCAGATGTTGGCCGCCGCCTGATGGCCCGGCACGTTGCGCATCTGCTCGAGGCCGATGACTGCGGCCAGTTCGTAGCGACCGGCTTCAATCTCTGACGCTGCGCACAGCGCGGCGATGCTGCCCGAGGCGCATGCGGCTTCGTGACGGCTGGCGGGAATGCCGGCAAATTGCGGATCGCTGGCAGCGAAGAATCCACCGAGATGGCCCTGGCCGCAGAAGAGTTCCGCGGCGAAATTACCGACATGCGCAACTTCCACAGCGCTCGGCTCGAGCGAACTTGCTGCGAGGCCGGCATGCACAGTACTGCGAAATGCATCGAAAATTTCGTGCCCGCCGCGCGCCCAGTTTTGCGCGAAGTCGCTTTGGTATCCGCCCAGCAAGAAGATCTGCGGTGCCATCTAAATCCCTCCTGAGTGGCCCGCGGTACTCTAGTAGCTAAAGTTCGATTATGCAAGTGACTATTGGCCGTCATTCCCGGCGCCACGGCTGGCGCGCCATCCGGCGGAGGTCCTGATGGCCACTGTGTGGGGATCTATGGCGCCATCGCACCGGTCACAGATCATTTTGCCGCGTAGAGTGTGTCCACATGGTCGATGCTTTAGTTTGAGGCCGGGGCCCGCGGGGACGGAATCCACGTCGTCGCCCAGTCATGGATGGCCACGGTCGCCGGATATAGATCACGCCCTTTGGCGGTCAGATGATATTCAAAGCGAGGGGGGTGGTCTTGGTAGAGACGCTGCTCGACAATGCCGGCCGCAAGAAGCCGCCGCAGCCTATCAGCGAGGATGTTGGTCGCGATGCCCATTGCGTCGGAGATTTCATCATAGCGATGCAGGCCAAAGAACAGAGTAGCCAATAGCATCACCGTCCAGCGGTCGCCAAAGGTGTCAATGGAGTGGAACATGGTGGTGTCGACGCCGACGGAGCTCGTTGCAGGGCCATCCCGCCGCCGCGTTTCCAGCCCTTGTTTCATCGCGTAAGTCTTTGCGCCCGGACCGGGCTCGAAAGCAACGTCCCTCGGGTTGATCAGTTGGTTACAATGGGCGCAGACAAACTGCGGGCGCATCACCTTGCGGCAGGTCTTATGTACCAATCGCGGGGGCAGTCCGAATGCTCCAGCCCAGCGCAGCTCCCAAGTCCACAGTGCCAGCGCAACAGGGTAAAACGCCATGCCCTTCTCGGTCAGACGGTACTCGCGCCTGATCGGTGTCAGATGATATGGACTGCGATATAGCACGCCGTGATCCACGAGCGCGTTGAGCCGATCAGTCAGCGTACCGCGCGCCGCACCGGTGAGACGGCGAAAGTCCTGGAAGCGGCGCGCGCCTAGAAACGCATCCCGCAGGATGAGCAATACCCAACGATCACCCACCAGTGACAGAGCGCGCGCGCCTTCGCCGCTTCGCAGCAACAATTTCGCGCGGCTTATGCGGCTCTCGGACGACAGCTGCGGGCTCTTGTTTGAAGTGGGCATTTCATTCCGAGAACGGTGACGTTGCGACAGTGTAAAACAACGATCGTCGCCGCGCACGCGGCTGCCGCCGGATATTTTGTGTCCGGCGCCGACCTGATGCGCTATAGTCCTCTATTGAAAGTGACAAAAAACCCAGGCTATCAACATGAATTACCAACAACTCAAGAAGGTAGCTGCATTCTACGGACGCTTTACATTTAGTTTCACGCAGTTGGGGTTTCGGGCGCGCCGCCCGTTCTGGCCCGCGTTCAAGGGAGACTTTGCCGGCGAGCATTGGCTGGTGACCGGCGGCTCGAGCGGTTTGGGTCACGCGATAGGGATGGAAGCCGCCAGACGCGGTGCGCAGGTGCTGCTTGCCGCGCGCAGTCCGCAGAAGCTTGCCCAGGCTGTATCCGACGCGGCAGCAGGCGGAATCCAAGGGCTCGATACTGCCGTCTGCGATTTTTCGCTGCAGAGCGATACTGCGCGCTTCGTGCGAGAGTTCGCCGCATCAGGTCGCAAGATCGACGTGCTGGTGAATAACGTGGGCGTGCTCAACACCCGTCACTCACTGACCGGTGAGGGACGTGAAACCTCGTTTGTCACCAACTGCCTGAGCCACTATCTGTTGACCGAGGGGTTGATTCGCCATGGTTCATTTGACGCCAATCGACCCCTGGTGATCAACATGACATCGGGGGGCGGCTATAACGTTCCGCTGAGCACCGGCATGCTGAATATGGTCGATCCAAAAACCTTCAACGGCACCGCGGCCTACGGTTTCCATAAGCGGGCTCAGATGGTGTTGAATCGGCACTGGCGCGAGAAATACGGACCGGCGGGCTTTACATTTTATGTCATGCACCCGGGTTGGGCCGATACGGACGGTGTAAAGCGATCGCTGCCGCGCTTTCGCAAGATCCTGCGGCCGATTCTGCGCGACTCCGCGTCAGGTGCAGATACGGCCATTTGGCTGGCGGCGACCCGTCCGGCGCAGCTTGATTCACAGGCGGTGTGGTTCGACCGCAAAGCGCGGCCGGCGCATGTGTATCGACGCACGCGCGTATCCGCTGCCACGGCGCAGACGCTTGTCGAATATCTTGACCGGGAACTGGCAAGATTTCCCGGCGATCAGCCATGAAACGTGGCGCGGCGCCGGCGATTGCAACGCGTCTGCCGGTGTTTGCGGCTCCGATGATGTTGGTTTCCGGAATCGGACTTGTCACGGCCGCGTGCCGCGCGGGGATCGTGGGCGCCTTCCCGTCGCACAATGCGCGTACCGCCGAGGATTTTGAGCAGTGGATGCAGCAGATATCGGGGACTCTCGAGCGTACTCGCCGCGCGTGCCCAGACGCGATTGTTGCGCCGTGGTGCGTCAACCTCATTACCCACTCGACCAACGAGCGCCTTCCCATCGACCTCAGCCTCGTGACGAAATACCAACCGCCGATAGTAGTCACCGCGCTCGGAAGTCCGCGACCGGTAATCGACGTGGTGCATGGTTATGGCGGCATAGTGATCGCGGATGTCATCAATATGAATCTGGCCCGCAAGGCCATAGCAGCGGGTGTCGACGGGCTCGCCTGCGTGTCGGCGGGTGCCGGAGGGCATACCGGCTTCCTGTCCCCGTTTGCGTTTATTTCTGCGGTACGCGAAATCTTTCAAGGACTGATCGTCGTAGGAGGGGGGATTGCCGATGGTCACGGAGTGGCCGGTGCGATAGCGGCGGGGGCCGACTTCGTCTATATGGGCACGCGCTTCATTCCCACCACGGAGAGCATTGCGGTAACGGAATATAAACAGATGGTTGTCGACTCTTGCGTCGATGACCTCATTGTCAGCGCAGCCATCAGCGGCACGCCGGCGTCCTGGCTCAAGCCGAGCATTAGTGCGGCGGGTCTGAATCCGGACGATCTGACCGCGGCACCTGCACGCAGCTACGACACCAGCAAGCCGGTTCCAAAGCGATGGAGGGATATTTGGGCCGCCGGACAGGGCATCAATTCATGCAAATCCATTCAGCCGGTGGCCGCGATCGTCGAGCAACTCGAGCGGGAATACCGGGAAACGCTGCAGATGATGGCCGCCCGGCTCGGCGAGCGAAATCAGGGAACGCGTTCATGAAAAATGCGTATATCGTCGATGCGGTACGAACGCCACGCGGACGTGGAAATGACAAGGGAAGCTTGAGAGCCGTCACGCCTGTCGATTTGATGGCGCAGTCGTTGTCCGCGCTTGCGGCGCGCACCCGTATCGACACCGCCCGGATCGCCGACGCGATCATTGGCTGCGTCACGCAAACCGGAGACCAGGGAACGAATATCGGCAAGTTGGCGCTGATTGCCGCAAATTGGAGCGACGCCGCACCGGGCATGACCATCAACCGCTATTGCGCTTCGGGCCTGACGGCGGTGCATTACGCCGCCGTCAGGGCGGCCAGCGAAGACGGTCTCGCAACGGGTGGTGGAGTGGAAATGATGTCGCGGGTTCCCATGGGCGCCGATAAGGGCCCCCTGACACATGATTTACCGTTTCAGAAGGCCGCCATGCTCGTTCCCATCGGCATCGCCGCCGATACCATCGCAACCCAATTCGGCTTTACGCGGCAGGCCTGCGATGCCTACGCACTGGCGTCTCAGCAGCGCGCCGCCCGCGCGCAGGATGCAGGCCGTTTTCGGTCCCTCGTTCCCGTGTTATCCGGGGAAGGCGACACCGTGCTTGCGGCGGATGAAACGCCGCGCCGGGCGACAACGGGGGATGCGCTGGCGCGTCTGCCGGCTGCATTTGCCGAATCGGGAGCCGAGTCCGGCGTCGATGCTGCCATCTGTAAACGCTATGGGCTGACCGCGATCAATCATGTGCACCATGCGGGCAATTCGCCTGCGATGGCAGACGGCGCGTCAGCCGTGCTGTTGGCGGGCGCCGGAGCGCTACGCCGGCACGCGCTGGAGCCGCGTGGCCAAATTCTCGCCACGGCTGATGTATCCGTCGGGCGTACGATTGGCCTGACGGGTGCGGTGGATGCGACGCGGGTCGCGCTCGAGCGAGCGGGTCTCAAAATTGCGGACATCGATCTGTTCGAAGTCAATGAATCCTTCGCGGCCTTGATGTTGCACTACCAGCGCGAGCTATCTATCCCCCATGAGGTTCTGAATGTAAATGGCGGCGCGATCGCGCTTGGGCATGCGATGGGTTCGACTGGCAGCGCCTTGCTCGGCACGGTGCTCGACGAGCTTGAACTCCGGATGCCCGTCGCGCCGTTATCGCCATTTGCGGCGCGGCCGGGCTGGCGAGCGCCACCGTGATTGAACGAGTGGCTGCGTAGCCACTGTCAGGCTTGCGGAAAACACGGGATAAAGGCGCTGGTGCGGCGCGCATAGTCCGCAAAAGCCTCGGGGCGCTTTTTACGCATGCGACGTTCCACCAGGCCGATCCCGAGCGGACCCAAGAGTATCCACAGAAGCGTCAACGGGCTCACGATCGAAAGCCAGCCCCACGGCGTTTCGGCGGCAATCAAGAAAAAGCCAATCCATACCAGGGATTCGCCAAAATAGTTGGGATGGCGCGTGTAGCGCCACAATCCCGATTGCATGATCTTGTTATTGTTTGCGGGATCGCGCTTGAAGCGGGCGAGTTGGACGTCGGCAACGGTCTCCAGGGTCAGGCCCAAGGCGAATAAAATTACGCCGAACAGTGCGAGGGCCCCCAGACCGGCTGATTCCGGGCCGCGCTGCGCCAGGAACAGCGGAAACGAGATGGCGATGCTGCCGGCCGCACCTAACGACAAAAATACGTGCGTCAGGCTGTAGAGTGCGTAATTCTTGCCTAGTGACTGAGTGTGCGCTCGCAGGCGCACATAGCGCGGATCCTCGTGACCCCAGTTGCGCCAGCCTATGTGCAGCGCAAGACGAAGTGCCCATATGAGGGTAATAACCAGCACCAGCCGCTGCCGGTGCACATTGCCGTGGCACACTAAGTAAAACACCACAGCGACGACCGCCATGCTCAGCGAGTACAAAGGTCGCCGATGCTCGAGTCGCGAATAATGAGGCTGACGATCCACAAAGCGAGCCAAAAGCCCACGATGATTGTCGCAGATAGAAGTGTCAGGTAAGTATGTCGTCCGGCATGCTTGGATTCTCAGTTGCTTGTCTACAGTCACTTGTTATATTGAACTTACTAACAAAAGGGAAGAGGCAATGGATATTCTTGTGCAGCGGGGAGCTAGCCGGCCGTGCGAACCTCGCCTCCGGAGTTGACTGCGGAATATCGAAGACGTGCGCGTGACCGATACCCGCATCACGGATTTGTTCGACACCGCCGTGCGTGTCAACCCCTTGTCTTGCGTCGCAGATGCACCAAATCGCGCTTTGCTGTGCGGCGATGCGCGCAGCGCTCAGCTTCACAGAACTGCAGCAATTGTATCCCAGTACCTGCTGCGCTTCATCGAGTTAGGCCTGGAGCGCGAGCACATTCTGATCACCCAGCTGCCCAACATTGCGGAGTACACAGCCGTCTACGTCGCCGCTCTCAAACTCAGCGTCATTTTGAGTCCCGTGCCCATACAGTTCGAGCGGAGCGACCTCAAGAAAATAATGCGTCTGACCGACGCCCGCGCGCTGCTCACGGTGGCGAAATTCAAAGGTGCGGAGCCTGCCCTCGACGCCATAGCGCAGCCCAGAGACTAGCGTACAAGTGCTGGTGTTGGTGATCACGCTCCGGCAGGTGCATTCGCGTTGACGCCGCGTGCGTGTCGACCGCCGAACAGCAGTCATTGGAGGCGAAGTGCAGACGCTCCGCATCACCGCCGACGACATCGCAACAATCTGCTGACCTCGGCACAGAGAGAGTGCCGAAGTGGTGCCGCGTTCTCATAATCATTGCTTGCGATCTCCCCTGCTCATTTCAGAGGTGCGTCCATTCGCCACAGCGACGTGTTACTCAATCCATTTCCGCTGTTAACATGGCCGCATTGGCGTGCTTTTTGAGTTGCTGCATGCCGCCGCACCCTATTGCTGCACCATCCATTCGATCTGCGGTATTTCTGGACAAATAGCACAGGATCGCCCGCATTACACGTGGCGCGCCCGCCCTGCTGAACATGCTTCTCGCGATCAGCGCTTACTGTCGACCGCGGACCTGTCGAGTCTGCGTTGCATCGGTCCGGTCGCGCCGCTCGATCCGGCGATGATTCGCGCATTTCGCGATCGATACGCATTCAAATCGTGAACATGTTCGCTCGAACGAAGGAATAGCGCTCATCAGCGAGCCGCCGCCGTGCCCGATCCCGACAAGCGGCAACCCTATTTCCGAGCGTTGGCCGCAGCGCGTCAACCGCCTCAACAGTTGGCGCGCCCTCGAGACGCGATCGTCGACCCCGACACCGCACGGAAATTCTCACAGCCGCAAGCCGGGGAAATGCAAATCCGCGGCCTAGCGTATTCGACGCTATTTCCGCGCGCCGGGTTTACAGCCGCGCATTCACCCGACGCTATTTTCGCACCGGGAGATCTGTTCGAAATTGCTGCGGACGGCGCTACTACCGTTTTGTCGAGCGCTGAAGCAATTGATCGTGCGGGGGGGAATGAAGATCGCTCCTGAGGAAATTGAGGCGTGCTGGCGCAGCATCCCGATATCGCGGAATCCAGCGCGATTCCGTACTGCGACCCCGTGATGGCGAAAGAGTATGCGCGTCGTAGTGCCGCGCAGCGAAATATGACAATAACGATCGAGGCCATTCAGATTCACTGCCGAACAGCGGTTTGTCGATTTTCAAGTGGCCGGAACGCGTGCACTGCGTGGAATGTCTGCCCTAGAAACCCAGTGGCAAGTGATGCGTTCTGCGCTTGCCGAAATGCTGGAGCGCGCGAATGGAAATAGCCGCGCCTGCGCGTGCATGCGATCGTGGATCTTACAGCGCAAGTAAGAAATGGAATTCTTTCCAATCGCAGCAGCCGTGGAGGCTAGGAAATACCTTAAGAATGCGTCATCAGCGTAATGTCGCCCATGTCGCGCTACAAGTCTTGCAATGCAAGTGGGCCCGAGCATGATGCCGAAAATAGCTTTGGCACCGCAATCGGCTGCTCTGAGCGACTTCCATTACCGCATCTATGGGGAGCAATTATGACGTGGATTCAGCGCGCAGAAGTTTGTGATTCTCGTGTTGCTGCGAGCCTTCAAAACCACCCCTGTCTCGCCGATACGCTGGCCAACGAACCAGCGCCGCGGAGAGCATTCAGGAGATCGTCGTAACAGCGACCCGTCGCGCGGAACGTTGCAAGATGTACCCATCAGCATCACCGCGTTTTCGCAGGAGAAGCTTGACGCGCTGGCTGAAGAACATCGATGACCTCTGAGCTGACACCCGCGTAACGTTCTCCAGAAACGCATGGCTCGTCTGCCAACTATAATGATGAGAACTCCGACATTAGCATTCGCGCATCGACTCCTCAGCCGCTCCTCGACAACCGCATTTACCTCGATGACACGCCGTGCAGAGCCGTCACATCAGCTTCAGCGCCGTCAATGTTTTTCCACAGCTGTTCGACATCGACAGGTTGAAGTGCTGCGCGGACCGCAGGCACCTTGTTCGTGCGTGCCGAAGTGGTGCGTCCGCTTCATCACGCCAGCGCGAGCTTGCAGCAGAACAGCGTATTTGCGCTCCGAGTAGCATCAACCAAAAACGCGATCCTAGTGACCAGCTCAGCGCTGCCGCCGTGACCTATTATCAGCGACGTCCTCGTTTTCGCGTCAGCGCATCGTACCGCCGTGATGGCGCTGGTGGACCGTGTAGCCTATACGCGTTCCGCAAATGACCTGTTGACGCTTCCCGTCTATGCAGCAACACTGAATCAGCGCCAACTGGCAGGAGACGTGACCGCCCGCGCGCGCTCAAGTGCAAGCGACGAGCACCCTCAGCGTCGAAACCCTCGTTCTACTACCAGCAACTCCAAATTCATGACACAGCCGCCTACTGGCAACCCCTGTCCGATCCGGCAATAGCGTATATCGTAACGCAACGCGCTTACCAATCCAAGCACCGACCCCTTTTGCTCGCTGCCGTCAAACTCGATTGGATCTCGGCTTTGCGCGGCTTGCCTCGAATACCGCCTATTATTCGCGCTACCAGCATTCGACTTCTGATTACACGCAGTACCTGCGCGCGACGTTCGCTTACTTCGGCCTGCTGCCGAGCGCTACCCGCCGCCGGGAGCCGCCAGTTATGCGACGTTCAGCTACAAGCAGAAAAATTTCTACCAAGAGGTGCGCTCGCCTCTTCCGACAGCAGCGCCCAGCTAACATGGAACTCAATATTTTACTCGCACACGGATGAGAACATTCCCGAGTACATTTACGATCAGACGCTGAACTCGGAGTTGCTTTGCGTATACCGGGGGTGCCTACAGCTTCTGCACCGCCGCCCTGCCATGTCCGGCGGCCAGATCGGCTTCGGCCGGTGGACCAGATCATTGAAAAGCAGCTTGCTGCTTTCGGCGAATTGACCTTCAAGTTCACAGACACGATCAAGGCGACGGCTGGACTGCGCGTGTCGCGGATCGACCAAAGTGGCGCGATCGTAGCCGGGGGTCCGTTCGCCGGCGTTCCGCTGATAACGGTCAATGCAAGTACCTCCGAAACGCCGGTAACGCCGAAGTTCGCGCTGACTTGGCAACCGGACCACGACAATCTCTATTATGCGAGCGCATCGAAAGGTTATCGCTCCGGCGGAGTGAACGTGGGCGTCGGCGCGAATTGCGAGACGGATCTTGCAACGCTCGGACTGCCGGTCGGTCCGGACGGCACTCACCAGACGCCGAGCAGCTACTCCTCGGATTCGCTATGGAGCTACGAGATCGGCGCCAAGAACGCCATGCTCGATCACCGCCTGCAGATCAACTCGAGTCTTTTCATCGTCAACTGGAAGAATATCCAGCAAAATGTCTATCTGCCGACTTGCGGCCAACAGTTCGTCGCGAATCTCGGCCAGGTCCGCAGCCAGGGCGGCGACATCGATGTCATATATCGTCCCATAGATCCGCTGACCCTCGGCTTGACCGTCGCCTACACGGACGCGAAGTACACGAGTGCGTCGTGCGCCGGCGTCCTCGTGTACGAAGACGGCGCCTGCTCGGGTGCGCCGAATGGTACCCCGGTTTCCGCTCCTCCGATCGTCAGCCAAGGCGATCGGCTGCTGGGCGCGCCTTGGACCGTCCTTGCCATGGCGGAATATGCGGCGCCCATTGCTGCCTTAGGCGGACGCACGGGTTACCTGCACCTCGACTTCCAGCAGACCACCGCACAGACGGGGCTCCTGCCGGGCCAGAACTCCGCCAACGCGCTCTATGACACGACAATTCCGGGCCTCCCGGAAACGAGGAACCTGTCGTTGCGGACCGGCCTTCGTTTCGCAGGATTAGATTTGTCGATCTTCGGCAACAACCTCACAGACGAACACCCGCTCCTGTTCTCCTCGCGGGATATTGGCGGCCCGAGCGACAACCTCTACTTCGGACGCGGCGTTCGGCCGCGCACGTTTGGTGTGACCGCGACTTACCGCTACTAACCGTGGCACAGGACATGGGCACCATGGCATCACTCGCGCGACACGCCGCAGCGTGTCTAATTTCGTCCCTGTTGCTGGCTGCGACTGCTGCAGCGAAGAGTCCGCCGGCCGCGGATCTCGTGGTCACCCAAGCGCGGGTTTACACGGCCGACGCCGGCCGGTCGATGGCCGAAGCAATCGCAGTACGCGACGGGAAGATTGTGTTCGTCGGCAGCAGCGACGCGGCGAAGCCCTTTATCGGCCCGCACACAACAGTAAAGCCCCTTGCCGGCCGCCTGGTCCTGCCCGGTCTGTTCGATTCGCATATACACCCGGGGGTCATAGTCGACCTCGACGTCTGCGACCTCAAGAGTGAAGGCAAAACGCTCGAAGCGCTGACCGCGTTTGTCCGAGGCTGCATCGAGCGCTACAAGATCCCGGCCGGCGAATGGGTGAATGTCCGCTGGTGGAACTTTAGCAACGGCAATGAGCCGGATGCCCAGCACCCGACGCTGCGCCGGGCGCTCGACATCGCATCGAGCATCCACCCAATCCAGCTCTTTGGCAACGATGGGCATCACGGCGCTTTCAATAGTCTCGCGCTTGCTCTCGCGAAAAACCGCTCCGGGCGGGTAGTCGGTTACTCCGCGGCGACGCTTGCCAACGACTTCCAAGAGTTGCGCAAATTGGTCGGCGTCGACGAGACCGGCGAGCCAAATGGCACGGTGAACGAAGAAGCGCGCAACACAATGGGTGCCCCTCCGCTTCTCGAGATCGAGTTCGCCGAGGTTATGAAGGTCCCCGAGCGCGTGACGCAGCGCCTCAACAGTGTCGGCATCACGGGCATTCTGGATGCGGCGGTGCCCCCGGAGGTCCTGCCGCTTTACGATACGCTCGCGAGGCGCGGCCAGCTCACGGTGCGCGCGACCCTCGCCCAGTTCTACGACCCCGATGAGATCCATACGCCTTCCGGGCAGCCCGACTATGACAAGATGATCGCGACTGCAACCGCGATCCGCGCGAAATACGCCAACGACCCGCTGATCCGCGCGGACGTCGTCAAACTGTTCGCCGATGGGGTGCTTGAAGGCAATCCTTACGCGGTGCCGCCCACGCTGCCCGAGGCCGCCGGGCTCAAGCCCTATCTGCAGCCCATTTTCGGCAGGAGCAAGAACGGCAGACTCGCGGTGGTCGGCTATGTCGACACTGCCGGACCTGCTTGCGTCGCGGTTCGAGGACACCGCGAGCAGTACGAGTCTGCAGCGGCCGCGGCGGCGTTCCTCAAAGAATACGGCTACCATCCTGCCCAGTGCACCATCAGCAGCGGTCGGCTGCAGCACGATCGCGGCGTGATTCTCGAGTTCGTCAAGCGATTCCACCTCGCGGGTTTTGCGCTCCACATTCATGCGATCGGCGATGCGTCGATACGAACCGCGGTCGACGCCATCGAGGCCGCGCGTGCGGTTGATGGAGTGACCTCGCAACACGATGCGATCGCACACGTGCAGGTCGTAGACCCCGAGGATGCCGTGCGGATCGGGCGCGATCACCTGTACCTCGCTTTCACCCACTCCTGGTCCTTCGCCGATCCGGAATACGACTTGTCGGTGGTACCGTTTTTTGACAGGGTCCTCGGCGGCGACGAGGCGGCGCTGCATCCGGCGAACGGCTACTACGAACGGAACAGCTATCCGGCGCGCACGCTACGAGACGCCGGCGCCATTCTGGTGGCGGGATCGGACGCGCCGGTGAACACCCGCGACCCGCAGCCGTTCGTGAATATGGCGATGGCCGTCACGCGCCACCTGTCCGGACATCGGCCGCTTAACCCAGAGCAGAGCATACCGATTCGTGAAGTGCTCGACGACTACACCATCAACGGCGCAAAGTATCTGAATCGGGACCGGGAGGCAGGCTCACTGGAAATCGGCAAGTCAGCCGATTTTATCGTCGTGATCGTGACATCCTTGCACTCGCTGACACCGGCAAAGCGGACGATATCACGCACACGCAGGTGCTCGAGACTTGGTTCAGAGGAAAGTCTGTCTTCGCGCGCGCGAAACGCTAATGGGGGTAACCGGATCTTTTGAGCCGCGCTGAGGCGTCCACCCGCGGTTTAGCGACCACCGTCATATCAAGGCGGTTCGTTTGCCCCAAAGCTGCTGTCCGGAAACCCACGCCGCATGAAATCCGATGGGCACGCGTGCGGGCAGCGACACTCGCGCAATCGGCCCGTCGGTAATGCGCTTCGCGTTGAATATCCATGCTTCCGAGCGGTAATCCGCAACATTCGTGACCAGCGTGATGGCGTAGCCATTGTCTTCGTCACCGCCGTCGGTGCTTTTCGCAAACGGCGCCTCGCTGGCAAACCACCCTGTCGGATAGCGGTAGACCTCGCGGCTGCCCCGGTCGTGGTCGTACTTCACCAAACCCTCGAATGCCAGCGTCTGCAGGTCGGTCGGGATCAGTTGGTGGTAGGAATATCGCGTGTGCTGTCCGTACAATTCGGCATCCGGCAGGCAGAACTCGACGTTGAGTTCGTCAAGCTGCTGCTCGTGCGTTTCGCCGGTTTTCAGATTCATGCGCCAGCGGCGCAGGTGGCCCCGGTAGCGAAGGTATGCGAGCATCGAAGCCAATCGGCCCTCTTCAGGGTCACGGCGGATTGTGGGATCGGGCTGGAAGCAACCGTCCATCACGATCCAATCGCCATCCTCCCAGGCGTTGACCATATGCAGCACATAGCCCGGCTGGAATTCGAACCAGCGGACCTGTTCCTCGGTTCCGTACCGCGGAATCACGCCGAATCGCGACGGCAGGTCGCGATGAAATTTAACCACTCGATGACCGGACCGCCTGAGCATTTCCATGTCGTGAAAAAGCGGAAAGTCATGCAGGATGGTGAAGTTCGGGGTGATGGTGGTGTCATGTGGCAGACGAGGTCCCGGAAGATCGACCCGGGTCTGGTGGCGGAGCGAGCCGTCCGCCGCGATGACGTAGTACGTGAGATACGACTGAAAATCGCCGTAGTCATAGTCGATCAACTCGCCGGTGCGGGGGTCGGTCTTGGCATGTGCATTCATGGTCGTGTGCACGGAGCCGCCGAAGTTTTCCTCGCCCTCCGTCGTCAGAGTCACCGGGTCGAGCCGATAGAGCCGGCCGGCATTGTACCAAGCCGACAGAAGCTTGCCGTTGTGCAGGGTTAGCGTGGTGTTGGACGTGTCCTTGCAGTAGTCCGAATTTACCGCTGTTGACTCACGGCCAAGGGTTTGCGTCAGATCGAACGGGCCCATGACACCCGACAGATCCACCCTGCCGCTGGCGATTTCGCCGCGCAGGGCCCGAGTCTGAATCCACTTGCGGATATAACTGGCGCGGCCGTCGCGAAAGTAGACTCCGTGCACCATGCCGTCGCCATCGAACCAGTGATAAACGCCGCGCGGCGGCAGGACGGGATTGGGTCCATTGCGAAAGTAGGCTCCATACAGGTCTGGCGGGATCTCCCCCGCAGCGACCTTCAGATCAACCGCCGTGATCTCGGAAATGACCGGCGTGTACGGTCCATGAAGATACGGATTGTCAATGTCATCAACCCACGCTGGGCGGTCCGCTGGATCGTGAGGGTTCATGTCGGTGTATTTGCGCAGGGCGGAAACTCCTTCAGGGCGTCCGAATCACAATCTTTCGCGGTGGAGCTTGATGCCGGCGCGTTCCCGGTCCCAGGTATCGGCCGTGATGCCCTGCTCGCGGAACACCACCTTGCGGGGCTTGTTGGTTTCGGTCTTGGGTATCTCGCTGACCACGCGCACGTATCGCGGGATCATGAAGTAGGCGAGGTTTTGCACGAGAAATTCAGTCAGTCCGCGGGGATCGATGCTGTGCCCCGGCTTGGCTGTTACCACCGCCAGCACTTCCTGCTCATGGATTTCGCCGGCCACCCCGATTGCGACCACTTCATCGACGCTCGGATGGCTCCGTATCGCGGCCTCGACTTCGAACGAAGATATATTTTCGCCGCGCCGCCGAATCATGTCCTTGATCCGATCAAGGAAAAAATAGTTGCCGTCGGCGTCGCGGCGGAACAGATCGCCGGTGTGAAACCACCCATTGCGCCACGCGGCGGCCGTGGCTTCCGGCAGGCCGTCGTAGCCCGCATTCATCGACCACGGCGTGTCGCTCCGGACGATGAGTTCGCCCGCCGTGCCCGCGGGAACCTCGATGTCATTTTCATCGACGAGCCTACAATTGATGCCGGTGCGCGGCCACCCGCAGCCGCCAAACACGCGCGAATTCACGTCGGTGATCAGCGGTGACGACACTTCGGTCATGTTGAAGCCGGAGACGTAGTCGAATCCAAAACGTTCGCCGAGCTGCACCGTCTGTTCGTTGACAGGCATCATGGTGATGCAGCGCAGCGGATTGTCACGATCGTCGGGCCGCGGGTCGGCCTTGGCCAAAAATGGTCCCATGACGCCGATCAGGCCCGATGTCGTGGCGCAGTTCCCGGCGCGCACCTGGTCCCAGAATTTGGCGGTGCTAAAGCCATTCACCAGATAGATCGTGCCGGACCGCACCAACGCGCAATACGTGGGACTGGTCCCGCCGACGTGAAACATGGGTAGATTGACAAGAATCGACTCACCGTCGCGGAGGTAGCCGTAATTGACGACTGCGGTGGTGTAGAGCTGCAAGTAGGGCGAGAGCACGCCCTTCGACGGGCCGGTCGTGCCTGAAGTGTAGATCACGGACTGGATGTCCCAGTGATCGACGACCGTGCTGTCATCGAGCGATGATGCATCACCGCTGAGCGCACCCGGCGCAATAACACGCTGGAGGCGCGGAAGGCGGAGTTCTGTGAGGCGCTCGACCAGCTCGGCGTGGGCCACCATGACGGCGGCGCCGGAATTGTTGATCACATGCTCGAGCACCTTGCTCCGATAAGCCGTGTTGATGGGTACAAAGACCGCGCCAAGATAGTTCGCCGCAAACCACGTCAGGATCATGGGCATGCCAGTCGGCAGCCACGCCAGCACCCGATCGCCCTTGCGCACGCCAAGCCCCTGCAGGGCCGCCGCTGCAGCGCGCACATGCACGCGGCACTGGCTGTAAGTCCAACTGCTCCCGTCCTCGAATACCGCCAAGCACCGGTCCGGGTGCCTCGCGGCGCGCGCATCCAGCATGTGCTTGAGCACGCAGTCGTCGCGTGCGGGGACACCAGGGTCGAACCAAGGGGGATTGTTAGAGATGTGCCGCAGACATGGTCAGGGAAGAATAGGAGTTAGATTCTCATTACGCAAGTCAGCCTTGAATAGCCATCCCCGGGCTAACGGCCGGTGCTGACCTGCGCTGTCTTGAGCCCGCCGGCAAGCCGCCGTTCCAACGCTTTCGGATCTCGGAGGAGCGCCGCGCGCACCTCAATCGCCATTCTGTCGGTGTCGACCTCGTCGGCGCCGCGCAGAATCGCCGCAAGCCCTTGTTCGGCGATCGTTTCGGGACGTTCTTTGGCGCCTGCAACGTGGCTCGCCATACGCGTGTCGACGGAGCCGACGAACAGTGCTGATACCGAGGTGTGCTGATCAGCCAGTTCGGCCCGTATGCAAGCCGACATGGCGCGACTGGCGAATTTTGACGGGCTATAGCCGCCCATGCCGGGAATCGCCACGAGGCCGGCAGCCGACAATACGTTTACGATCGCGCTCGATTCATGCTTTCCGAGCGCCGGCGCGAACGCACGGCACATCGCCAACGGCCCAAAATAATTCACTTCCATCTCCGCTCGCGCGTGCGAAAGATCCTGCGCTCCCAGCAGCGTCTGATTGCAAAACAGCCCGGCGTTGTTGACGAGAATGTTCACGTCCGGGCATTCGCGTGCAGCGCGAGCGATCGATTCGGAGTCGGTGACATCGAGCTCGACCTCGACAACGCGATCAGCGCTTCTTTGACCAAGTGAGCCGCGTCATCTCGGCGCCGGCAGGCTGCGTACACACGGCGGGCGCCGGCCGCTACGAACGCGCGCACAAAGGCCTCGCCGATGCCGCGATTTCCGCCGGTGACCAGGGCAACACTGTCTTGGAGTTTCATTTGGTATGCTCCCGAGGGTGCTGTAGTGTGATCATATACATCGATTTCAGTTACACCGGAGCCCGACGATGAATAATGTCCCGGAGCGCGATCCAGCGGTGCAGTCGCTGCTCGACAAGCAGGAAATCACTGAAGTCTTGATGCGCTATAGCCGCGCCGTTGACCGCGCCGACATTGAGCTGCTGCGCGGCTGCTACCACGCGGACGCGACCGAGGACCACGGAGGGATATTTGCGGGGTCCGCCCAGGACTACGTCGCAAAAATCGCTCCGCTCCTGCCCAAGGCCGGCGTTTTGACTCATGCGATTTCGAACGTGCTCATCGAACTCGATGGCGCTTGCGCCCGAGTCGAAGCCTACATCACTACGTTTGCCAGACTGCAAAAAAACGGTGCGAAATTCGATACGCTGACACTTGCACGCACGATCGACCTGTTTGAACGTCGTGACGGGAGATGGCGCATCGCGGCGCGACGTCTGACCTGGGAGTGGCATCATGAGATGCCCTTTCTGGAATCGTGGGGCCGCGGCCTGATGGCTCCCGATCCGGGGGTCCTGGTCCGCGGCGGCAAGAAGCCGGACGATTTGCTGTACCAGCGTTGACGCACTGATGCCTCCTAGAAACGCTCGTATGACGGGTCTTGTAAGTCCTTGCGTCCCATGCGCATTCCCGCCGCCGTAGGATTGAAATAGCCTACACACCAGGTTTCTCGTGACGGTGTATCCCTATTCCAGTCAAAGACCGTGCGACGATGCGCGATCTTCCATTCGCGCGAGCGCCGTTCGAACCGATCCAGCAGACGGCCCCCGGTAAATGTATCCACGTCAGCACCGTCGCTCTTGAAGCGCGCGAACGTCCATATATTGGTCTCCACATAGGCGACATCGCCGTCGAGATCGATGACGCTGGTTCCGAGCAGGTGCTGCATCACACCCATGCTGCGGAGCCTGGGTATCGCTTGGTTTACATAGTCGTGCGCATTGCCGTAAAAATTGCCTCCATGCTCTTCGGTCGCATCCGCGTGATAGCAGGACTTGAGCAACGCAGCGTCCGCGCGATCGACGGCCCGGGCGTAAGCGCCCAGTACTTGGCGGATGGCATCGCGATCGAGCATCTTGCGCAGCGCACACCCATCATCTTCGTCCACAGATTCGCCCATGCATTCCCCCTGTTTTGCGTTGCGATCCCCCGAGGCAGAGTGACTAGTATTATAGGACCGACTAAAAGAAAACGGCGTGGATTTCATCAAATAATGCTCTATTGGCAGTTGATGGCCCCCGAATACCATGCCGCTGCCGTCGGCGAGCCTGAACAAGGGCGAGGATCAAGCCAGGGCCAAGGCGCGGCAGAGCCGCGTCCGGACTCATTCAAAGGTTGAACACTTTCTCCGCGTTCGTTTGGAAAAACGCCTTCTTGTCCTGTGCACTCATTGCCATGGCGTCCTGGGCCGCCACTTCTTCGGCGTGGTACTGATAGGGGTAGTCCATGGCGTACATGATGCGATCTATCCCGAGCGTCGACTTGCAGAACTGGATCGCGGGCTCCCAGGCGACACCAGAGAAGGTGACGTAGATGTTGCGTTTGAAGTAGCCCGATATCGGCAGTTGCAGAGGCTTCAAGAACTCGTAGCGGCCGGAGCGGATGCCTGCGGCATGCATATAGTCCAAACGGAAAGCCCAATACGGCAGCGCCTCCCCGCCGTGTCCGACGATGAATTTGAGCTTGGGGTAGCGATCGAACATGCCCATCACGATGAGGCGCAGCAGGTGCAGTCCAGTGTCGACGCCGAAACCGAATACGGCGCCGTCGAGCCCACGCTCCAGCAGCGGCCCGATGAGGCCCTTCGACGGTCCCTGCGGGTGCAGATAAACCGGTGTGCCGAGCGCTTCGGCCGCTTCGAAGATCGGCCAGTATTTCTGGTCGTCGGTGTATTCGCTGTTGACGTGCCCGTTCAAGATCACTGCCTTGAATCCTAATGCCTTGCCGCGCTCGATCTCTTTCGCCGACCAGGCGGGATCCTGCGGCGCGATCGCCGTCATGCCGATGAAGCGATCGGGGTGGCGTCGGCAGGCCGCGGCCAGTTGATCGTTGGCATCGGTGGTCAAGCGCCTGGCTTCATCCACGCCGAAGACATGCGTGCCCGGGGCCGTGAGCGCGATGATGGCCTTGTCGATACCGGTCGCGTCCATGTCGGCGAGGCGGCGCGTTCCCAAGTCCTGCAATCGTTCTATGATGGTGGTGGCGCGCGCCGAGGGAGATCCGGTATAAAAACCCCACAGACTGGCGAATCCCGGGTCCTGGATGCCGGCTGCGAGCATGCGCTTGTAGGCGGACAGCACCTCGGGGGTGATGAAGGCCTCTTCGGTGGCGATACGCAGGTAGCCCTGAGCGCCGCCGGTCTTAAGTGTGGTCATGCTCTTCAGGCCTGGTGGATGGCTTTGGTCACCAGACACGCATCCAAACCCTCAGGGCCGTCCTCGGAGCCGTGCCCGGAATCCTTCACTCCGCCGAACGGCGAATCGGCGCCACCGACGATGGTCGTGTTGATGCCGATCATGCCGCTCTCGATGGCATCGCCCAATTGCAGCGCGCGTCGTCCGTTCTCCGTGAAGCAATACGCTGCCAGCCCGAACGGAAGCCGGTTGGCCTGCTCGATTGCCTCGTCAAAGGTCTTGAACGGGCGCATCAGCGCAATCGGTCCAAACGGCTCTTCATTCATGACGCGCGCCTCGAGCGGGACATCGGCCAGCACCGTCGGCCGGAAGAAGAAGCCATGATCGCTCGAGCCGCCGCCGCGTTCTCCACCGATGGCGACACGCGCACCAACCTTCAGCGCATTGGCGACGAAGCCTTCAATGGCATCAGGGCGCCGCGGATTGGCCATCGGCCCCATGTGATTGCCGCTGTCGAGGCCGTCGCCGACCGCAACTTTGGCGGCCCTTGCCGTGAATTCCTTGACGAAGCGCTCGTAGATGCCTTCCTGCACATAGAAACGCGTCGGAGAGATGCAGACCTGACCGGCATTGCGAAATTTGTGGGCGACCAAGAGATTGAGAGCGCGATCCAAGTCGGCATCGTCGAACACCAGCACGGGGCCATGACCGCCGAGTTCCATGGTGGTGCGCTTGGCGCCGTCGGCCGCCAACTTCATCAAATGCTTGCCGACCGCCACCGAGCCCGTGAAACTCAACTTGCGGATAATGGGGGAGGCGAGCAGATGCCGCGACACCTGGTCGGGCACGCCGAACACGCAGCTCGCCACCCCTGCAGGCAAACCCGCATCGAGCAGGCAGTTCAGCACCTCGAGGGCGGAAGCCGGCGCTTCCTCAGCCGGTTTGATGATGATGGAACAGCCTGCGCCGATCGCAGCGCCTAATTTTCGCGCCGGATTGCCGATGGGGAAATTCCAGGGGCAAAAGGCGGCTACGGGACCCACCGGTTCCTTCATGACTCGCGACAGAGTCCCCGGCGGACGCACCAGCACCCGTCCATACAGGCGATACACTTCACCGGCGTAGAAATCAAAGAGATTGGCCGCCATCGTGACTTCGGCCCTGGCTTCCACCAGCGGCTTGCCTTCTTCCATCGTGGCGATGGCCGCGATCCGATCGATGCGTTGTCGCAACAGCTGAGCCGCACCCGCGAGCACGCGGCTGCGATCGGCTGCACTGTGCCCTCGCCACAGCCGGTAGCCGCGTGCGGCGCTGTCCAGGGCGCGATCCAAATCGGCGGCGGCGGCCAGCGGCAGCTCGGCGAGTGTTGCCCCGGTAGCAGGATTGATCACGCGGTGAGCGGCGCGACCGGCCACGCCCAAACGTTCACCGTCGATATAGAGACTTAATTGCGCGGGGTACTCGTGTGTCATTCGGTTGTTGCCGTCGTCGCGGCCACCGGGAATTCTCAGACAGGCTCCTAAGCAATGCCGGCTTTTTCGCGTCGATACTCGCGCGGCGTCACATTGAACTTGGCGCGGAACACGCGCCCAAAGTGCGTCGGGCTGTTGAATCCGTAGTCGAATGCAATCGCCGTCACCGTGCGGCCGCGCTGCGCATTGGATTGCAGCGCACGTGAACAGGCCTCGAGCCGTCGACGCAGGATATAGCGCGCCACGGTCTCGTCCTGATCCGAGAACAGATGATGCAGATAGCGAGCGGTCATCTTGCAGGCCTCTGCGATGCGCGTCGGCGTCAGATCCGGATCGTTCAGGTGCGCCTCGATATAGTTGATGATCCGGATGCGGTGCGCCGTGCCGAGCGAGGAACGGTCGGCCAGAGCTTGCGGCATATCGGCGTAAGCCGCCCCGATGAGATCGAGGATGGCCACGGCGATGCGGCCGCCGGTCAGTTCATCGAGTCCCTGGTGGTACTCGCTCCAGTACTTGCGCAGGAGTTGCGACAAAAGGCCGCTGGCGCCGCGGCCGCCCGACATGGGTATCGCGGCCAGGCATTCGGGGCAACCGATCTGGCGGCGCAGAGTGGTGTGGGGTATGCCAAGGACGAGCATGCGGTTCGCGCCCGTGAAAATCATTTCGTAGCGGCGCGTGCTGTCGCAGAGGGTGAAGTCTCCTTCGCGGAGCAGGGACTCGCGCCCGTCCTGACGGCTGACGCTCTCGCCTTCCAGTTGCAAATGCAGGAAGAACATGGAGTCCTTGGTGCGCGCCACATGGGAGCGCGAATGGCGGACGATCTGAGCGTCGGAATACACCTCGGCGAGAGTCATATCGCCGATCGAACCGCGGGTGATGGAGCCGTTGAACATCCGAATATCTTCGGGTTCGGATACGAGTGGTGAAAAGCTCTCGCTGGCGCGGTCGTTCCAGAATGCGAGCTTACGCCGCGGGTCGAGGCCGATCGTAGAGAACGACTCGATATGTGCCATGCAGTCTCCCCCCGTTTTGTCGGGAATCGTCTAGTTGTGTATCCATACCTACACTTGTTGTGGAGTTAGTTATACGTAACAATCAATTCCTCGAACCAATTCTTTCGGCTTATACGTGCTATAAGCCAAGTAAGGAGCTGGCTTGTTTGCAGGGCAAGGAATTCTCTTGTTAATCAATGCCATAGCGGCGATTTTCAGGCCATCGTCGCGCTCGCTACTCGAACCGGCCATTCCGATGTCACTGTGCGTCGAGTTTTTCACTCGACGGCGCGGCAACATTCCGCTAGAGGTCGGCAGGAATGACTCCACTCAACGGCTATGTGGGCTACGCGTTACGTCGTGCGCAAGGAGTCATTTTTGCGGATTTCAATCATTCCCTCGCGGAACTGGGTCTGCGGCCCGGTCAATTCGCGGTCCTCATGTTGATCGATCGGAACCCGGGTACCAGCCAGTCGAGCGTATCGGCCGCGCTCGGCATCCAAAAGGCGAATTTTGTCGCGACCATTGCCGACCTCGAAAAGCGCGGTCTCGTGCGCCGCAAGAAGTCCAGCACCGATGGGCGCAGTTATTCGCTCGGCCTCACGCCGCGAGGCCGGATGCAGCTGCAACGCGCCACTGAATTGCAATCCGTGCATGAAGCGAAGGTCACGGCTCAAATCGGTAATGAAGGACGAATGCAATTGCTGGTTCTGCTCGATCGTCTGTCGGCGCTGCCCACGGCCGGGCAGTTGAAGTGACGTTGGATCCGCGCGAAGTCATCGCGAAAAACCCCATGAGCCGCCTTCAGATCGCAGTGGTCGCGATCACGGTCGGCCTGAACGCGCTCGACGGCTTCGATGTTCTCGCCATCAGCTTTGCATCGCCCGGGATTGCCAGCGCCTGGGGCATCGACCGCGCTGCCTTGGGGATTGTCCTTTCCATGGAATTGATGGGCATGGGAATCGGCTCGATTTTGCTCGGCGGCGTCGCCGACAGGATCGGCCGACGCCGCACCTTGCTGGGGTGCCTGGCCGTCATGGCCCTGGGGATGATGATGGCGGCGCGGGCCAACGGGGTGTACGACCTATCCCTGTGGCGCGTCTTCACCGGATTGGGCATCGGCGGCATGCTTGCGTCGATCAACGCGGTGGCTACGGAATTCTCGAACGCGCGCCGCCGCAGCCTCAACGTGTCATTGATGGCCATTGGTTATCCCATCGGCGCCGTCGTCGGGGGAAAGATCGCCGCGCAGTTGCTGAAGCAGGGTGACTGGCGCGTGGTGTTCGAGTTCGGCGCTGCGGCGACGGCGGCGTTCCTGCCGCTGGTATTCTGCTTCGTCCCCGAGTCCGTGAGCTGGCTATGCCGGCGCCAGCCGGCCGGCGCTCTGGCCGTGGTGAATCGCGGCTTGAGGCGCATGGGCTACGCCGAGGTGGCCGAATTGCCGGTGATATCCGCGGAGACCCGCAAGCGCTCAGTATTGGACATTTTCAGTCCGCAACTGGTGCGGGTGACGGTGTTGCTGACCCTCGCATACTTTTTGCACGTCATGGCGTTCTACTTCTTGTTGAAGTGGGTGCCGAAAATCGTGGTCGACATGGGTTTCACCCCTTCGTCCGCGGCCGGGGTGCTGGTCTGGGCGAATGTCGGCGGCGCCACCGGCGGAGCGGTGCTCGGCCTGCTGTCGCTTCGCTTCGGGTTGAAGCCCCTCACAATATTCGTGTTTGCGATGTCGACGGTCATGCTGGCGGTGTTCGGCCGCGGCCAGGCGAATCTCGCACAGTTATCGCTGATCTGCGCCATTGCGGGCTTCTTTACCAACGCCGGCATCGTCGGCATGTACGGCATCTTCGCCCAAGCGTTCCCCACTCATGTGCGCGCCACCGGAACGGGATTCGCGGTGGGGTTCGGCCGTTGCGGCGCGGTGCTCGCGCCCGTCATTGCAGGCTTTTTGTTCCGGGCGGGCTACGGCCTGGAGTTCGTCGCCACCATCATGGGGGTCGGCTCGTTGCTGGCTGCGGTGACCCTGTGGCTGCTGCCATTCAAGGAAGAGGCGACTGCGGCGGTGTGAGCCTTAAAGTCCGGCTCGTCATCCCCAACGCGCGGCTTCTATTCCCGGCACGAACTGCCGCTGCGGATGATCGGTGCGTGCGCAGCGCCGCGCCGCGCGCACCGAATCTCGCGTCTCGATGCGCTCAAGGTATTCCACAATGCGCGGAGTGGCCTCGCGATTGACCAAACCTTTCGCCAAATCAGGCAGCACGCACAGCATGGGATAGGCATCGATGTCGGCCACCGAGAAGGCGGGTCCTGCGAGCCACGGTCCGCCCTGCAGCGCTTTCTCGACCCGCGCTATCGGCGCTGCGATGCGATCGATGACCGCCTGTAGGTAGGCGGGAGTGTAGGTCCCGTCGCGAAGCGCCCGCCAGCCGGCGCGCCGCTCGGCGGGTTCGATCGCCGCAATCCGCTGATCCACCCAAGCGGCATCGAGCTTGTCGAGATGCGGCCGCAAGTACTTCGCCGCGCCCAATACCGGAACCGCCGATCCCAAGTTTGCGCCCAAATACTGTCCCCAGGCGCGCGCGCGATAGGCGTCGAAAGGCTCGGCCGGGACCAGCGACGGGCCGGGCAGCGCTTCGGAGATGTATTCGAGCATGAAGAAGGAACTGCAGATGATGGTTCCATCGTGCACCAGCAACGGACCTTCGCGCTCCAACTGCAGGCCGGATTCCAGATCGGCCGGGAAGCCGCCGGCAAACTGTTCGAGAGCGGCGGCGTCGAAGTAGTGCGTCGTGAATTCCGCCCCCTTCTCGGCCAGCGCGATCAACGGCTTGAAGAAGAATGTGTTCGGCTCGGACGTGTAAAGTTCAAGCATGGCAGGGACTACTTAGGCTCCCGGGGGCTACGCTCCAGGACCTTGATGCGCGCCGACATTTGGGTGCGCCCCTTGGCCCAGGTCTCGCGCGCCGCCGGACGTTCGTAGATCTTCCGCAACCACTCCATGATATGCGGGGTTTTCGCGTCGTTGCAGTGATCCGGCTGCGACAACGGCAGGGCGTAGCCGAGATTGAAGCCGTTGATATCGCCGAGCGAGTACGTGTCGCCTGCGATCCATGGGTGGCGGCTGAGATGCTTCTCCAGCTCCAGCGTGGAGAACAGCACGCGGCGCCTCGATTCGGCCAGTTCCTCGGCGGAGAATTCGTTGAACACGGCCTTGCGCCACGCAATGCGCCGCGATTCGAGCGGAATCCTGTCGATGGCGGCGCGAAGTTCCTCGGGCGGACGCTGCCTTGCTGCCGGGCCGACGAATACCTGCCAGCCGATCATGCTGAGCGAGGGTGCGAAGTAGGCGTCGAAGAAGCGCATCCACCAGCGCATGCGCCAGCGCGCTTTGGGGTCGCGGGGCTTGAGAGGCGGCCCCGGGAACGCGTCGTCGATGTACTCCATCATCGGGGTCGATTCAGTCAATACGCGCGAGCCGTGCACCATGGCCGGAATGGTCCCATCCGGATTGACCGCGAGATAGGCAGGCTGGTGCTGGTCGAACTTCAGCAAATCGAGATAGTGGCTCTCGTAGGGCACGCCCTTTTCAGCCAGCGTGAGCATGGGCTTGCCGGAATTGGCGTTCGGTTCCCAGTGATACAAGGTGACTGACATGGGATTCAAAGGCTGCGCGCGATGGGGCATTTCAACTCGACGGAGGAGGAAAGGCAACACGACGGGCAGCGAGCCAACGCCGCTCACGCGGATTATTCAGGCAGGTACCTAGGTCAATTGATCTCGGTAGCCCGGCGTT
Source organism: uncultured Gammaproteobacteria bacterium (assembly GCA_963811115.1). Classification (GTDB taxonomy): domain Bacteria; phylum Pseudomonadota; class Gammaproteobacteria; order Steroidobacterales; family Steroidobacteraceae; genus Bog-1198. Next base: position 406,523 of record CAWEQB010000006.1, on the reverse strand, counting down.
CGCGAGTCAACGCATCACCGGTGAAGCCGCTTCCTGGCGTGCCGCCGCCCAGGAAGCATCCTGGAGCCGGGTCTTGAGGAACGTGACGAATTCTCTGACCACCGGCCGATTCATCTTCATCCGAGGCACCAGCGCCTTCAGCCAGTGCGTGGCCAGAGGAAACTCCTGCAGCAACGGCACCAGTTTTCCCGAACGGATGTCATCCTCGGCAAGATACCGTGCCAGCACGGCAATGCCCAGTCCATGGCGGGCGGCCTCGCGCATGACCCGGCCATCGCTCGAATGCAGTCGGGAATGAACTTCGACGCTCTGTGCACCGCGCGCGCTCTCGAACATCCAGCTGGTGCGAAACAGCGTCGTGGTCAGGCACTCGTGGTCAACCAGTTCGGTCGGGCTTCGCGGCTCAGGCTTACCGCACAGATAACTCGGTGCGCAGCAGACCACGAGCTCGTACGGGCACAACGGTATGTCGATCACATTCGGATACGACACGGGCAGCGCACCTATTGCGCAGTCGAACCCCTCCTCGAGCGGATTCACCGAGCGGTCCACCAGCACAATCTCCAGATCGACACTGGCATTGAGCTGCAGGAATTCGGTGTACGCGCTGCCGAGAAACTCGGTGGTTACCGTGGTCGGCGACTTGATGCGCAGATTACCGTCGATTTGCTGATCGTCGGGGGCTGCGCTCTTGAACAGCTCGTCGAACTCGGCGACCAGGCGCACGAAGCGCGGCAGCAGTCCTTCGGCCGCCGTCGTCAGCGTCAGCCCGCGCGTCGAGCGGTTCACCAGCCGCGTTCCGAGCGCCTTTTCCAGCTGGCCAATACGCTTGGTGATGACCGACGGTGCAACCCCCAACTCGCGCGCGGCGCCGGAGAAGCTGAGGAGTCGTGCGACCCGCAGAAAGGCCTTCAGGTTCAGTAGACTGTTAATGTGTCTCTCTCACAACACAAATTGTGGACCATGGATTTCGCTCTCCGTCGATGCACGTTGCGCTCTTCGGCGGTGTTCTCCGATACAGAAAGCTGATCGCGCTTTCTGCAGCATTCTGCCTGGCGCGGTTCGATGCTAACGTTTTTCCTCGGCACATTGCAGCAACTAGATTACTGCATCGCGACAAAAGAACAGCCGTGAACACGGCAATTGGGGAGGAATAGCCTATGACGACCCTAGCAAATACTGGACGGCGCTCGAGCCCGGCCCGTATTACCGCCGCAACAGCGGCCACTCTGACTGCCTTTGCCTGCCTGCTAGGCGCGACACCGGCGGCCGTGGCGCAGGTGACCGCCGGTCCAGCGCAACCGTCGGGCGCCCTCGAGGCGATTGTCGTCACCGCGGAGCGGCGCGGCGAGCAGTTGCAGACGACACCAATCGCGATCACGGCGTTAAGCGCTGAGGCGATGCAGGCGCGCAATCTGGTCAACATCTCCGACATCGGAGCCTACGTGCCGAGCACGGTGCTGGCCCCCCTCGGTGCGGGCTGGGGCGCGACCATGGCCGCTTTCATCCGCGGGGTGGGTCTCGGCGACAATATCCTTTCCTTCGAGCCTGGCGTACCGATTTATGTCGACGACGTCTACATTGGACGTCCGCAGGGCGCGATGCTCGACCTGCTCGACCTCGAGCGCGTGGAGGTGCTGCGCGGTCCGCAGGGCACGCTGTTCGGAAAGAACGCCGAGGGCGGCACGATCCGCATGATTTCCGTGAAGCCGAAGGGCGATGACTCGGGTTATGCGGAGCTGACTTTCGGCAATTTCAATCGCATCGACGCGCGCGCGATGGCCGACATTGCGGTGATCCCCGGTGTCGTGGACGCGCGCATCTCGTTCGCCAGCAGGACCGCGGACGGCTACTTCACGAATCTCGACTATGTTTGCGTCAATGGGCCCGGCAGCCTCGGCACCATGGCGCCGGCGATTGCGCCGGGCAGCAACTGCAAGACGTCGACCTCGGGTAATGAAAACACCCAGTCCGGACGCGCGGCGTTCCGCTTTCACATCAGTCAGGACGCGGAGTTGAATCTGATCTATGACCAGACAATCCAGAATCAGGAAGGTCCCGCCGATAAATACACCGTCATCGACGGCGCATTCCCCAATGCGTTCCCGAACACCCTCTGGGGCAACCTGACCTACGGATCGTTGGGCAATGCCACGGCCGGCCCGCCGGCCTACATCGGCAAGCCGATCGGCTATGACGAGCGCTTCCTGACCAGTAATTTCTATACCAGTTATGGCAATTACGGCACCGATGCCATTTCCGGCCGCAATGTCCCCAATATCAACGATCTGAATCACTGGGGTGTGAACGCTACGCTGGACTGGAAACTGAACGACAGCGTCAGCCTGAAGTCGGTGACCGCATACCGCGCGTTCAGCAACCAATACGGCCGTGATTCGGATGGCAGCCCGCTGTCGCAGAACTCGACCTATGACGATGCCCGTCACCACCAGTTTACCGAGGAAATCACGCTGACCGGCAAGGCCGGCAAACTCGATTGGGCGACCGGCGCCTTCTATTACAATGCCGATGATTCCGACCGCGGCTACGACGTGCTGTATCCCTGCACGGTGCAGAACCCCTTCGTTTGCATCCACGAGCAGGATCAATACGTGACGCAGACGACCAAAAACTGGGCGGTGTTTGCGCACGGTGTGTTCCAAGCGACGGACAAGTTCTCGGTAACCCTCGGCGCGCGCTACACGTCGGACCAGAAAGACGCGACCGTCTATATCACCAATTTCGGAACGAACCCCAACACGGCGGGCGACGTCAATGGCCAGTATGTGCCAACGTCCACCACCCACGTCGACTATGACTTCTCTCTGAACTACCAGTGGACGCCCGATCTCATGACGTACCTGCGTTATTCCACAGGTTTCAAGGGCGGCGGCTTCAGCCCGCGTCCGGCCGACGCGCTGCAGACGCAGCCGTTCGGGCCGGAATATCTGAAGACACTTGAGCTCGGCGAGAAGGGCGAGTTTCTCGATCATCGCCTACGATTCAACGGCGCCTTCTACTATTCGAAGTATCTCGACCAGCAGACGTTCTCGCAGCAGCTCGACTCCCAGGGCAACAACTGGTTCCGCGAAGTCAACGCCGGTACCGCGCGCATCTGGGGCCTGGAGGGTGAGCTGCAGGCCGAGCCGATCGACAATCTGCGAATCGACGCCAGTTTCGGCTACCTCAATTACTGGCTGGAGTCCAACGGCGGCAACGCCTTGCTATTCACCGGCAACAACTGCGGCGGCGAGACCTGCTACTCACCGCGCACGCCGAAGTACACCGGCGCGCTCGGTGCGCAGTACAGCTTCGTGCTCGGCGACGGCGGCCGGCTCACGCCTCGCCTCGACATGACCTACCAGTCAACCATCTACTTTGCGGCCAACAATGGCTGCCTGGGTTCTCTCACCCCCCAGGGGTGCGGCCAGACGGACAACCAGGATGGCTACGCGCTGCTCAACGGCCGCCTCACCTATGACACGGCCAACAAGAAGTGGCAGGCGTCGCTGTGGGGACGCAACTTGACGGACAAAGAGTACTTCTACGGTAAGCTGAGCTTGATCACGTTCTTCGGTCGCGAGCAGGGCAACCCGGCGCCGCCGCGCGAATGGGGCGTGACCGTTCAGCGCAAGTTCTGATCGCAAACTTGAGCGCGCACCCGGCAACGATGGTCCGGGTGCGCGCCGGCAAAGGTGTCGACCGATGCGCGCGTCGACGGACCTGGAAACATCCGGGGTCGGGCGTGCATTCCCGGATCCCGGTGGCCCGGTCATCCCGTTTGAGGCAGTGAGATGCTGAATAAACCATTTGATCCTGAAACCCGCATCGTGTCGCGCGCCGAGCAGCCGCCGGTGCTCGAGCGCGGTTGCGACCTGTGCGTGGTCGGTTCGGGCGCGTCGGGAATTTCCGCCGCAATCGAGGCTGCGCGCGCCGGCCTCAAGGTGATCCTGGTGGACGGGCTGCCGACGCTCGGAGGCCAGGCGGTCAATTCGATCATCGGCATGTTCTGCGGTCTCTACACCCCCGGCCCGAACGGCACGCAGCTGACCCATGGCATCGCCGACGAAATCCTGCATGAGCTCGGCGCAGTGGACGATGTCAAGGTCGTCGCCGGCGGCGTGATGAAAGTCGCCCTCTACAATGAAGTCGCGCTGGGGCGCTGGGTTGAGAAGGCCGTGGTCAAGGCTGGAGTCACGCCGCTGACCGGCGCGATTATTCGCAAGGTCAATCGGCAGGGGCGGCGCCTGACCTCGCTCGACATCGCCACGCGCCATGGTGATGTGCGCATTGCGGCGACCGGTTTCATCGACGCGACCGGCGATGCCGCGATCACGTGGGAGGCGGGTTTCGATTGCCGCATGCACAAGCACGGCCAGATCTATGGCTCGCAGATGATCGTGATCGAGGAATTCGACGATTCGAAGAAACCCGGCTGGGACGAAATGGCGGCGCGCATCCGCGATCGCGGTCAGCAGTACGGCATGATGCGACGCGATGGTTTTGCCATGAGCTATCCCGGACGCAACGCGGCGATCGTCAATATGACTCACATCGAGACGCCGCTCGATCCGTTCGAGGCGGCCGCCAAGCAGATCGATGGCAAGGAGCAGGCCGATCGCACGCTGGTGTTCCTGCGCGCCGAGTATCCGGAGGCGTTTGGCCAGGCGCGCATTCGCGCCTATGGCCTGACCGGAGTCCGGCAGACGCGCTGGATCGTCGGCACGCATCACCTGACCATGGAAGAGGTGCGCGCCGCGACCAAATTCAACGACGCCATCGCGCGTTGCTCCTGGCCGCTCGAGCAGCATCACAACCGCGAAGGCTATGTCTGGGAGGTGTTCGGCGAGGATCACGTGCACACAATCCCGTTCGGCTCGCTCGCGGTCGCCGGTGCCGACAACTTGTGTGCGGTTGGGCGGTGCATCGATGCGGATTCCGCGGCGCTGTCGTCGGTGCGCGTCATGGGGCCGTGCATTGCGATGGGCGCTGCGGCGGCCCATGCGCTCGCGCTGGCCGGCAGCGGCAGCGTGCACGCAATCAGCATGCCAGCGCTGCAGCGGAGAATCCGACACAATCTCGAAGACTGAACCGCTTTCGGAGAATCCTCATGACGACTCTGCGCAGCCTCGCCGCCAATTCCGCCATCCGGCGCGCGCACTGGCGCACGCTCGGCCTGTCGGAGGCGGACATGGCCAAACCGAAAATTGCGGTGGTCAACTCCTCGTCGGAGCTTGCGGTATGCTTCGCGCACCTCGACGGCGTGGCGCGTGTGGTCAAGGAGGCGATCCGGGCGGCCGGCGGCATCCCATTCGAGGTGCGCACAACGGCGCCGTCCGATTTCATCACCGGGGCGGCGTGTTCCGGATCCTACATCCTGGCGGCTCGCGACCTGGTCACGAACGACATCGAGGCTCAGGTGGAGGCGGCGCTGCTGGATGGCATGGTGTGCCTGACCTCGTGCGACAAGACTCCCCCAGGTCATCTGATGGCGGCAGGCCGGCTCAACATTCCGACGGTGCTTGTTATCGGCGGCTACCAGGCTTCCGGCATGATCGGCGGTGAACATGTCGACATCGAGGACCTGTTCTCCGGCGGGGTCGGCGCCGCACTCGGCAAACCCGGCAGGTTCAATATGGCCGAACTCAGCGAGCAGGCCATTCGCGGTCCGGGGGTGTGCGCGGGCATGGCGACAGCCAACACCATGCACTGCGTGGTCGAGGCGCTCGGAATGTGCGTCCCCGGATCGGCGCCGGTGCGCGCCAACAGCGAGAAGATGTTCGATGCGGCGCGTCGGGCCGGAACGCGCATCGTCGCGATGGTCAACGAAGGTCTGACACCGCGCAAGGTGCTTACCCAGGCGGCGTTTCGCAATGCCGTTGCGATGGTGCTCGGCGTGTCGGGCTCGATCAACGCGATCAAGCACCTGCAGGCCACGGCGGTCGAGGCCGGCACGGATGTCGACATCTATGCGCTGTGGGAGGAGATGGGACGCAAGGTCCCGGTGCTGAGCGCGGTGCGCCCCAACGGCATCGTGCGCATCGAGCAGTTCGAGGATGCCGGCGGCGCCGGCGCGATGCTCAAGCGTCTGGCGCCCGTGCTCGATACTTCGGCTTTGACCATCACCGGCCAGACTCTGGCCGAAGTGCTTGCCTCGACCCCGAGTGGCAACACGGAGATCATCCGTGCGCTGGACAACCCGATCTCGGCCGGCCCCTCGATCGCGATCCTGAAGGGCACGCTGGCGCCAGAGAGCGCGGTGGTCAAGCTCGGGATCCGCGACGGCACCCGCCCGGAGTACTTCGAGGGCCGCGCGGTCGTCTATGAGGACACCCGCAGTGCAATGGCGGACATAGCCGCGGGCAAGCTCGAAAAGGGAAGCGTGCTGGTGTTGCGCGGCCAGGGCCTGAAGGGCGGACCGGCCATGGGCGGCGGCGCCTCGCTGGTGCTGTTTGCCATCGATGCCGCGGGACTGGCACGCGACACGGCCTTCGTGACCGATGGCCAACTTTCTGGCCTGTGCCTGAAGGGTCTGACGGTGGCCGAGGTCGCGCCGGAGGGGGCCACCGGCGGACCGATAGGCAAGGTTCGCACCGGCGACCGCATCGTCATCGATGCCGCGGCGCGCCGCCTCGACCTTGACGTGCCGCCCGCGGAACTCGCGGCGCGTCCGGGCCCGCCGTCTCACTTTCCCGTCGATGCCAAGGGTTACCTGGGCATCTACCGGCGCGACGTGCAGGCCATGGCGACCGGTGCGGTGCTGACGGACCTGGATGAATGACATCAACACGGTGGACACTGCTGTTGGGTTGCGTGCTGTTGAGTTGCGCCTGCCATCGGGCCGCCGACGTGGACGGGACCCGCATCGTCGATGCCGACAAGGAGCCGCAGAACTGGCTGAGCGTGGGACGCAATTACGCCGAGGATCGATTCAGCCCGTTGACCGCGATCAATGAGCGCAATGTCGGCCGCCTGGGTCTGGCCTGGTTCATCGATCTGGACACGAAAATAGGTTCGGAAACCACACCATTGGTGGTCGACGGGGTGATGTACACGGTCGGCGCGTGGAACGTGATCTACGCGCTCGACGCCAAAAGCGGCCGCGAACTGTGGCGCTACGATCCGAAGCCGCGACGCGATTGGTTGCGCTATATGTGCTGCGGCCCGGCGGCGCGCGGACTCGCGGTATGGAAGGGAAAGGTCATCGCGGCCACCATTGACGGACGCCTGTTTGCGCTCGATGCGCGCAGCGGCGCGCCGATTTGGGATGTGCGTACCACGGATCCCGGCAAACCCTACTCGATCACCGGGGCGCCCCGGGTGGTCGCGGGCAAGGTCATCATCGGCAATGCAGGCGGCGAGTTCGGCGTGCGCGGCTATGTCAGCGCCTACGACGCGGACACCGGGAAACAGGTGTGGCGTTTCTATACCGTGCCCGGCGATCCTGCCAAGGGATTCGAGTCCAAGGCCATGGAGATGGCCGCAAAGAGCTGGCATGGAGAATGGTGGAGATCGGGAGGAGGAGGTCCCGCCTGGGATGCGTTCTCGTACGATCCCGACCTCAATTTGCTGTACATCGGGACCGGCAACGGCAATGCCTGGTCGCGCGATCTGCGCAGCCCCGGAGGCGGCGACAATTTGTTCCTATGCTCCATCGTTGCGCTGCGCGCCGACACCGGCGAATACGTGTGGCACTACCAGGAAGTGCCCGGCGAGAATTGGGACTACGACTGTGTGCAGCAGATGACGTTGACGGATCTCGACATCGGCGGCGCGAAGCACAAAGTATTGATGCAGGCCTCCAAGGATGGGTTCTTCTATGTCCTCGATCGCACGAGCGGCAAGCTCCTGTCCGCCAGCCCCTTCGTGCACACCACCTGGGCGTCGCGTGTCGATATGGCGACGGGGCGGCCGGTTGAAATCAAGGAGAATCTGTACTCGGACACCGAAGCCAAAATGGTGTCGCCAACCCCGTTCGGTGCCCACAATTGGCACCCCATGTCGTATGACCCGCAGACGCACCTGGTGTATTTTTCCGCGCAGGAGGCGGGTTGGGCGTATTCGCGAACGGCGACCTTCGACTATCACCCCATGGCCTGGAACCTCGCGCTAAACCCGCAGGCGAAACAGCCGCCGCCCTCGGCGGCCGTGCCCGTCGAAGGCTTCACTCTGGCCTGGGATCCGGTTGCGAACAAAGAGGCCTGGCGCATCCCGCACGATGGTCCCTGGAACGGCGGCGTGCTCACCACGGCAGGCAATTTGCTGGTTGAGGGCACCGAGGACGGTAATTTCGCAGTGTACCGGGCGAGCAACGGCGAGAAACTCTGGTCCATGCCCATCGGCACGGGAGCCGTGGCCGGTCCGATGACCTACGCGGTGGACGGCGAGCAGTACATCGCCGTATCCGCGGGCTGGGCCGGATCGCTCATCATCATCGGCGGCGGACTGACCGCCATCCATGATGCACCGAGCCGCCTGCTGGTATTCAAACTCGGCGGCACCGCAGTGCTGCCGGCGACGGCGCCTCGCGCCATCCCCGCTCCCCCGCCGCAGACCGCAACCGCCGATACCATCGCCAAGGGTGAAGTGGCGTATAACAAGACCTGCCGGATTTGTCATGGCGGCAATCTGATTTCCGGCGGCATGATCCCGGATTTGCGCTTCATGTCGCGAGACACCCATGGGCAATTCGAGGCCATCGTGCTCGGCGGCGCGCGTGCGGATCGAGGTATGGCATCCTTCGCCGATGCCGTCAGCGTCGATGATGTCGAGGCGATTCACGCCTTCATCATCGATGTGTCCGGCAAGGCTCAGGGTCGATTGCTCGGCGCCGACCGTATTCGACAAGGCGAGATCAAATGAAATTGACAGCTCACGAACAAGACATGCTCGACGGCAAGGACGGCAAAGCGCGCCAGAAGGCAATGGAGCTCTTGGTGCGCTATGCGGACGCGCTCGGCGCGGAACGCTTCGTCGCCACGGACAATGTCGCCGGGGTTCCGGGCTCAACGAATGCCTTTCTGCAGAAGTACTACCATCAGAAAGGCGGCGGCGGATACGACGCCATATTTTCTTTTTTCGATCTCGATAGCGACGAACTCGTCGACGTGCCGAAGGCCACCGCGCATACCTGTCACTTGCAGGGCGGTTTTGATCCGGATAACTGGCAGATTCTCGGCGCGACGTCGGAGTCGTTCAAGATCAGCCAGGAGAGCGAGGCGTTCATCGCCGGCCGCGGCGTTCAGATACTCAAGACCTGCACGCCCTACCTCGCCGGCAATGTGCCGCAGAAAGGCGACCACTGCGCATGGATGGAATCATCCGCGGTGGTCTATTGCAATTCAGTGCTCGGGGCGCGCACCAACACCGAGGGCCGCGAGAGCACCAGCGCCGCCATGCTCACCGGCGTCATTCCCGACTGGGGATTTCATCGCGACGAGGGCCGCCTCGGCACGCACTTGATCGAGGTGGATTTCGAGATCGAGTCGGTGATGGATTGGGGAATGTTGGGGTATTTCGTCGGTGACGCAGTGCAGGAGCGGATACCCGTGCTGCGCGGCCGATTCGGCAGCGCCGATTTGATTCGCCACAAGCACTTTGGCGCGGCGGCCGCTTCCTCGGGCGGCGTGGAGATGTACCACATCGTCGGAGTGACGCCGGAGGCGCCCAGCGCCGAAGCGGCCTTCGGGGGCCGCAAGCCGCTCGAGATCATTCACTATGGGCCGGCTGAAAAGCGCCGCACCTACGACAATCTGAATTCCAAGGCCAGCGACCCACAGGTCGACTTCGTCATGCTCGGATGCCCACACTACTCACTCGAGCAGATTAGGAGCGCCTGCGCCATGCTCGAAGGCAAACGTGTCAGCGCCAACTGCAATCTGTGGGTTTTCACCTCGCGCGCGGTGAAGGCCGCGTCCGACTCTCAAGGATTATCGAAACAGTTACGCGATGCCGGAGCGGTGCTGCTGACGGATACCTGTTCATCGATCAGCCAGGCGATTCCCCCCGGCACCAAAGTGGCGGCGCTGGATTCGGCGAAGCAGACTCACTACCTGCCTGCCTTCATGAACATTCAAGCGTGGTTCGGATCGACCCAGGACTGCATCAATGCGGCGGTCACCGGCCGCTGGAATGGGGTGGCGCCATGAGCGGCAACACCGTGGTGCTGAAAGGTCGAAAAGTCGTGGGCGGTGTCGCGGAGGGCGAGGCGCTCGTCACCCGGCAGACGATCTCGGGCTGGGGCGGCGTCAATCCCATGCTCGGCACAGTGACCGAGACCCGCCATGAATTGCGCGGCGTTAGCTTCAAGGACAAGATTCTGGTGTTTCCGGGCGCCAAGGGCTCCTCCGCCTGGTCCGCCATGTTCCATATCGCGCGCCTCGCCGGCGCGGCGCCGAAAGCGCTGCTGTTCAATGAAATGACGACCAAGGTCGCGCTGGGGGCGGTGGTCATGAGGATCCCGTCCATCACCGATTTCGACCGCAACCCGCTCGAAGTCATCGAGACCGGCGATTGGGTCAAGGTCGATGCCGATCGCGGGATCGTTGAGGTTCGCAAGGCCGCGCTGCGCACCGGATCTTAGTGCCGCGGCGCCTGCTAGAATAGTCGTGCCGCCGTCGAGGAGGTTTCCGGGCCATATTCGTTGATGGTGGTGCGCCGCAAGTCTCGCTTGAATTTGAATACCTCGTACGGCGTGGCACGGTGGATGGTGCAGCGATTGTCCCAAATCACGAAATCGCCCGGGCGCCACCGATGCGTATAGATGAATCGGGGCTGCGTTGCGAAGCCATTGAGTTCATCCAGAAAACGTTCGCCCTCCGCGCGGGGCCAACCCACGATGTGGGTCGCATGGTTGCCGATATACAAGGCGCGGCGGCCGGATTCCGGAATGATGCGCACCACGGGGTGCGTTACGGCGGGCATGGCCCGGCGCATGTCGTCGGTGACATCTCCGAACCCGGCGCGCGACCGCGTCTTCCAGAAGTTGTGTTCCGCCACTGCGTCATCCGCTTTCTCTCGAAGATCCTGCGGCAGGACGTTGTAGACGGCGCGCGTGTCGACGAACTGGGTATCGGCGCCGAAGGGCGGCAGTATCCGCGCCGACAGCAGCGACCATTTGGTGGGCAGCGCATTGAACGAGCTGTCGGTATGAAATTCCTCATTGGCGCGATTCGAGGCGAGTTGCAGCGATTCGGCGGGCAGGAAATCACCTTGTTCATCGAGATTGGACACGTCGTAGAGTTCCGGCCCGAGGCGCCGCCGTCTGATCGAGCCGCGTAGGTTGATCTGCGGAGGCAATTCCAAAGGTCCGAAGGCGCGGCTGAAGCGCACTTGTTCTTCGTCGGTGATCGCTTGGTCGCGCAGCACGATCACCGCATGTTCGGCGACCGCGGCGTTGACCGTGTCGATGAGCATGCGCGTGGGCTTCCGATGCAAGTCCGCGCCGAGAATTTCCGCGGCAAACGCAGCGGGTAGTTGCCGAACCGACAGTGACATGAACCTAGTTTGTGCTCAGACCCGCGTTCCGGGCAACATTGGCGGTGATGGTTTGCGCGCTGGGTGGGCCGTAATGGCGCTTCCCTGGGAATCGACTCTCGGCTCCCCCTTGGTCGAGTAATCGACGGCCCTTGTTTTGCTAAATAGCGGGGCAGCCCCGAGCGCCGCGCGTGGGGAGTATGCTTGTCACCCCCATTAACGCCAAGACGATTCGAGGATCGCGGTTATGTCGACGGCGGTGCGGACAGTAGACGTTTCGGCAATCATCAATGGCCGTCGGCTCACCGGATTCAACTACGGGCTGATCGTTCTGTCCTGGTTCATAACCGTGTTCGACGGTTTCGACATGATGATGATCGGTTTTACCGCGCCTTTCATGCGCGATGAGTTCGGCCTGTCGAAGATGATGCTTGGCCGCGTATTCTCCGCGGGCCTGGTCGGCATGATGCTCGGCGGGTTTTGTTTCTCCTTCATCGCCGACCGCATCGGCCGGCGGCCGACCGTGGTGATCGCGGCGTTCAGCTTCGGGCTCCTGACCACCGCGACCGCCTTTGCCGGTTCCTATCAGGCGCTGCTCGCGCTGCGATTCCTCGACGGTCTCGCCATCGGCGGTATGCTGCCGCTGGCTTGGGCATTGAACATCGAGTTTGTACCGGTGCGAATGCGATCGACGATCGTGACCATCATCATGATGGGTTACAGCTTCGGCACCTTTATCGCCGCGCCGATGACCAATTGGATTGCGCCGCACTACGGATGGCAGGGCGTGTACATGGTCGGAGGCGTGGGAACGTTGATTTGCGCGCTGGCCCTGTGGCTCAAGTTGCCCGAGTCGGTCCGGTTTCTCGTGACCAAGGGATTGAAGCCGGATCTCGTCGCCAAAACTCTGCGGCGGATGGATCCGCGCAGCACCTACACGTCGGAAGATCGCTTCGTGCTCAGCGACGAGCCGAGGGTCGACCGGGAATTTCGCGTGTCCGATCTGTTCCGCGGCCGTCTGCGCGTGATCACCCCGCTGTTGTGGCTGGGCTATATCGCAAGTTCATTGGCCATCTACTTCGCCGCTTCCTGGGGCCCGATCGTGCTCGAGGACCTCAAATTTCCGCGTGCCACCGCGGCGCTGGTGGCTTCCTTCGGCGGACTTCTGGGCGCGGGCGCGGGGCTCGCGTTGATGCGATTCACCGACCGGCTTGGTGCGCGTGCGGTCGCGTTCTACCCTGCACTCGCGATACCAGTGCTGCTGATGCAGGGTCTCGACCTGGTGCCGGTGCAGGCGTTTTTGGCGGTGAATGTCCTCGGCGCGCTGCTGATTTCCGGCGGGCACTTCGGCATCTTGTCGATTGCCGGCATTTTCTATCCAAGCGCAATTCGCGCGAGTGGCGCCGGTTGGGCGACTTCGGTCGCCAAGGTCGGGGCCATCCTGGGGCCCGTCGTCGGGGCCGCCGTGCTGTCGAGCGGCCTGCCGGTGCTACGTTCCTATGCCTTGCTGGCGATGTGCCCGGTGATCCTGCTCGCCTGCGCCTTGGGAATCCATTTCGTCACACGGCCACCGGCAGCAGAGGCCCTTCAAACCCAGGTACTTCCATCATGAGCGAAAGTGCGGCCAACCCAGTGACTTTGACCGTCGAGGGCGATGTCGCGGTGATCAGCGTCAACAATCCACCGGTGAACACGGTTTCCGCGGCGGTACGCGAGGGACTGTTTGCCGCGGTCGCCGACATTCGCGCCCAAGCAGGTGTAGCAGCAGTCGTGCTGGTATGCGAAGGCAGCACATTTTTTTCGGGCGCCGACATCGCCGAATTCGCCGGCCCCCCCAAGGAGGCGGAATTCCGCGACCTCTTCCGGCAATTGGAGCAACTGCCGGTGCCGGTGGTCGCGGGTATGCATGGCGTGGCCATGGGCGGCGGCCTCGAGCTGGCGCTCGCCTGTCACTATCGAGTCGCGGCGCCGGATGCTCGATTCGGTCTTCCCGAGGTTACCCTCGGTGTCATCCCCGGCGCCGGCGGCACGCAACGCATGCCGCGGCTGATCGGCGCGGAGCAGGCGCTGGAGCTGATACTGGCGGCGCGGCCGGTGGACGTCGCGACGGCGATAAAACTCGGATTCATCGATGCCGAGGTCCAAGGCGAGCTGCGCGCCGCCACCATCGCATACGCCCGCGCGTTGGTGCAACGCGGTGCCGGCCCGCGCCGCACCTCGGAACGCAGCGTCGATCCGGCGACTGCCACGCCGATGATTTTCGAGCGGCTCGTTAGCCAAGCGAAGAGACAGTATCCGAACCGGGTGGCTGCACTGACGGCGATCAAGGCCGTCAGCGCCGCGGCCAGGCTGCCGTTCGAGCAAGGCCTGCTGTACGAGACCGAACTCGCCAATGAATCGAAGGCGACCATCGAATCGAAGGCGTTGGTGCACATCTTTTTTGCCGAGCGGGGCACGCGCAAGGTTCCCGGCCTGCCGGCCGATGCGAAGGCACACGCCATTGCGAGCGGCGGGGTGGTCGGTGCCGGAACCATGGGCGGCGGCATCGCCATCAGTTTCGCCAATGCGGGCCTGCCGGTGACCGTGATCGATGCCAGCCAGGAGGCGCTCGACCGTGGATTCGCCGTCATCGGCAAGACCTACGACTCCATGGTGAAGCGGGGCAGGTTGACCGCCGCGGACAAGGATCGGCGGATGGCGCTGATTCGCGGCAGTCTCAACTATGCGGATCTTGGAGACGCTGACGTGGCGATCGAGGCGGTCTACGAAAACCTTGATCTCAAGAGGCAGATTTTCAAGGACCTCGACCGGGTCATGAAGCCGGGCGCCGTGCTGGCGACCAACACCTCGACGCTCGACGTCGCCGAGATCGCGGCGGCCACGCAACGTCCCGCCGACGTCGTCGGTCTGCATTTTTTCTCGCCGGCCAACGTCATGCCCCTGCTCGAGGTCATCCGCACCGATACCACCGGGCCGGTGGCGATCCGGACCGCGTTGGATCTGGCGAAGACCTTGCGCAAGACGCCCGTGCTGGCGCGGGTTTGCTACGGCTTCATCGGCAATCGCATGATGGAGGGATACGCCCGCGAGGCGCAGCGCATGGTGCTAGAAGGCGCGACGCCGCGCCAAGTCGACGATGCGCTCGAGGCGTGGGGCATGGCAATGGGCATCCTGGCGGTATTCGACATGGCCGGAGTCGATGTGGGGGTCAACGTGCATCGCGCCAATGCCGACCGGTATCCGCCGGACCCTACCTACTATCAAGCGGATGTCGCGCTGCACGCCGCCGGGAGACTCGGGCAGAAAACCGGCAAGGGATACTACAAGTACTTACCCGGCGACCGGACCCGGCACGACGATCCGGAGGCCATCGACATTCTGCGCGGCACGGCGCAACGGCTCGGCATTGCACAGCGCACTCACAGCGCCAATGAAATCGTGGAACGTTGTGTGTTTCCGCTCATCAATGAGGGCATGCGCATTGTGGAGGAAGGCGTGGCGCTGCGCGCCAGCGACGTGGACGTGGTGTGGTGCGCGGGCTATGGTTTTCCGCGCTATCGCGGCGGGCCGCTGTTCCACGCCGACACCATTGGTCTCAAGACCCTGCACGACGGCATTTTGAAATACCGCGATATGTTCGGTCCCATGCATTGGCAACCGGCGCCGCTGCTCACGCGCCTGGTGAGCGAGGGGCGTAGCCTGAAGCAGTGGGATGCAGCGCGCGATTCCCAGTAGGAGAGACTCTTGAACGTGAAAGACCTGATTGCGATCGACGTGCACACGCATGCCGAGGTGTCCTGCCGCCAGCCGCAGGACGAAGTGTGGAAGGAATACGAGGATGCGGCCACGAAGTATTTCAAGGCCGGCAAGCGGCCGACCATCGCCGAGACCATCGCCTATTACCGCGAACGCAAGATCGGACTGGTGATGTTCACCGTCGACTCGGAGCACGAGCTCGGCACCAAGCGCATTCCCAATGAGGAAGTTCGCGATGCCGCCCGCGAGAACAGCGACATCATGCTGGCGTTCGCCAGCATCGACCCGCACAAGGGCAAGATGGGAGTGCGTGAGGCACGGCGTCTTCTCAAGGAAGGCGGCATCAGCGGCTTCAAGTTTCATCCCACTGCGCAGGGATTCTTCCCCAACGACCGCATGGCCTATGGACTCTACGAAGTCATCGCAGAGCACAAGCTGCCGGCGATTTTCCATAGCGGGCACTCAGGCATCGGCACCGGGATGCCGGGCGGCGGGAAGATGCGCCTGAAGTACTCGAATCCGATTCATGTCGATGACGTGGCCGCGGATTTCCCGGACATGAAGGTCATCATCGCGCACCCATCCTGGCCATGGCAGGACGAAGCACTGTCCGTCTGCCTGCACAAGCCCAATGTGTACATCGATCTGTCGGGCTGGTCGCCCAAATACTTTCCGCCGCAGCTGGTGCAGTACGCGAACACGCAGCTGAAGCGCAAGATGCTGTTTGGCTCGGACTATCCGCTGATCGCTCCCGATCGCTGGATCAAGGACTTTCGCGAAGCGGCCTTCAAGCCCGAGGTTCACGATCTCATCCTCAAGGAAAACGCGATCGCGGCGCTGGGGCTTGGCTAAAAGCCTGGCTGAGTCTCCTGGCGAACCCGCAAAAGCAGCGGCGAAAAAAAGGGCGACCGGATGTCCGGTCGCCCTTTGTCTGCCTCGGGATCGAGGCGTTTGTGGGATTCTCTATTTGGTAGTTTCTTCTAAGAGCCACGCACCCCACTTGCGTGACCAATCGTAATTCCTAATTAGAAGGTCTTCTTCACGATCAATGCCCAGCCAAACGGCGGTGCCGGCGAGCCGGTGATGGTGCCCGCAAGGGAACTCAGATCGAACTTCGAATAGAAGTAGTACTTGTTGAAGAGATTCGTGGCTTCAAGACGCGCCGATAGATCCTTCTTCGCATTGCGCCACTCGAGATGGGCATTCGCCACCGTGAAACTGGCGACCTGACCATAGAGGGCAGTGGGTGTGCCCGCGACGGTCGCAGAATTGCTGCCGTTCTGCGGACCCTGGTAGGTGACATCAAAGCGCGGTGTCAGGCTGCCGCCGCCGCTCAGAGGCGCCTCATACTGGATGCCCGCATGCGCCTGCTGCTTGATGAACCCGATCGGAGTCGGGGCAAGCAGATTGATGACCGCCGGATCACTCGAGCAAGAACCCTGCGCCAAGCCCACCACCTGGGGATTTACGCATTTCCAGTCCCAGTGCAGATACGAGCCGGACAAATCGAATTGCAAATGTTCGATGGGCACCGCGGTGATCTCGACTTCCACGCCCGATACCTTGGCGTCGCCGGCATTCTGGGGCAACGCGCAGGGTCCGGGACCGCCGTATTGCGGGCAGCTCGTCAACACCAGCTGTGCGTCCTTGAAGTCGTTGTAGAAGACGGCGGTATTGAACCGCAGCTTGCGGTCGAACAGATCCGTCTTCAGGCCGATCTCGTACGAGGTCAGTTTCTCCGGACCGAACCCAATGGCCTGTTCGGCGTTGAACGGACGCGGGGCATCGCCGCCCGACTTGTAGCCCGTGCCTACGGAAACATAGGCCATCACCGCCGGATTGAAGCGGTAGTCGGCACTGACGTGGTAGTCGGTGCGATTGCCGTCGAACTTGGCCGTGCTGCCGGTGAGAGCGGTGCCATTGGGGCCGTTATAGCCGGCACCATTCGCGGCACCCACGGGATCCACGAACGGGTTGATGGTGACGCCGTCGAGGTTGTAGCGGTAGTAGGTATAGTTCTTGGAGTCCTTCGAGTAGCGCAGGCCGCCGGTGAAGGACAGCGCCTCGGTAGCATCCCAGGTCGCCTGGGCGAATGCTGCCTCGGACTGGGTCTTTACCGGGTCATTGCCGATGAACTGCAGGGGGTAAATCGGACAAGTGGGCGTGGGAAGGCCGGGGCACGCAACCCCCGGCACCGTCGGTCCGAAAGCGACATAACGGATGTCCTGCAGAGTGTAGTACTTGGTCTTCTCGTCGGAGTAGTAGCCGCCGAGAGTGGCATGGACATTCTTGCCGAAGTCGACGTTCAACCGCAGCTCCTCGCTCCAGAACCAGTGATCCAAGGTGTTGTTGCCGAACTGGATCTGCGCCGGCGACAGGTCCTGGTCGATGCTGAACTGATTGGTCCAGTTGTGATAGCCGGTGATCGAGGTGATCTTGGCCGCATCCGAGATGCGGACGTCGATATTGAGTGCGAAGTCATAGGCGTCGAACGTGTTCAGCTGCTGACCGGACGTCGCGGGCATGGGCAGGCCATTCAGCGGCGGGATCAGGCCGGCGACGAAGTTGCCGGCGGCGTTGCCGAGCGTGGTGTAGTTGCACCACTTGCCGCACTGAAAGCGTGAGTCGAACGGCACTCCGGCTGGCGTCCCATTCGGCGCCGCCGTGTTGGGATTGGGGTTATTGCCGTACACCAGGACTTCCGCACCGTTGTTGTGCGCGTCGTGAATGTAGTCGGCGCTGAAGTTCATGTCCAGCTGGTCCGACGGGTTGAAGCGCAGGCTGGCGCGCAACGCGCGGTAACCGACGTCGCCGAGGGCATACTGCTTGCAATTGGTGCCCCCGGAGCCTGACGGCACGCCGCTCTCCGGATGTTCGCAACCGTAGCTGTACACATTGACGTAGCCGTCTTGATTGGCGTACGCGCCGGCGATTCTCGCAAACAGGTGATCGGTGAGCTTGAAGTCCGCACCCGCGCGCATCTCGAGTCGATTGCGGGTGCCGTAGGTGATCCCCGCGTAGCCATCCTCATCGCCGGTGGGTTTTTTCGTGACGAAACGGATCGCGCCGCCCTCGGAGTTGCGGCCCTCGAGCGTACCCTGCGGTCCGCGCAGCACTTCCACGCGCTCCACGTCCATCAGGTCGAAATTGGCGCCCGTGAGGCGCGGATAGTAAACATCGTCGATGTAGAGACCGACACCGGGTTCGAAGGCGGGATCGAAATCCGCCTGGCCGAAGCCGCGGATGAAGGCCGTTACCGATGCGCCGAAGGCGGCCGACTGCTGGCGGAAAACCACGCTCGGCGCGCTGTTCAAAATGTCCGAGAGCTTGGTCGCGCCCTGCTGCTCGATCATTTGCGAGGTGATCGCCGTGATGGCGATCGGCGTATCCTGCAATTTCTCCTCGCGAAACTGCGCGGTCACGACGATCTCGCTGAGTTGTGCCGGATTCTCCGGCCCTGTTGCGGTATCAGCTGCCATAGCGAAGCCGCCGAGCAACGCGCCAAACGCTGCAAAGCCGCTTACCGCGCACGACCGCAAGCTGGAAATCCGATCTGGAATTGGTCCCATCTCACGTCCCCCTCTAATTATCGATTATTGACGACCCGCTACTTACTGGAACGTCCACTTATTTTTGTAAGTAAAACAAACAACTTTGTGGTTTACAAGGCATCGTATGGCCGTTGCCGGGCACAGAACTCGCCGCTGCGAGCACCCTGAATCAACCACGCGGGAACACCCGTCCATCCCGGGTGCTCAGACAGGCTCCCAGGGGCAATTGCAGGCGTTTTGGGTGCGGCGGCGCCTCGGCCAAGCGCCGGCCCAATTCAGAACATGCCGTTGGAATTGGCGGTCTTTTCCGGCACCGGTTGCGCCACGTCCCAGTGCTCCGCGATCTTGCAATGCTCGACGCGCAGGATGTCGACCACCGCAAGACCGCGGTCCCCGGCTGCGAACTTGGCATGCGAGTGCACTGCGACGAGATTGCCGTCCGCGATGACGCGCTTGATCGAATACTCCGCCTCAGGGTGCCCCTGGAAAAAGGGCTCGAGGAAGGCAATCGCCGCATCGCGCCCGGTCTCCGCGAGCGGATTGTGCTGAATGTAGCCGGGCTCCACCCAGGTCTCGAACGCCTTGCGCACCTGTTTCTGAACGTAGAATTCGGTCATGAATTGCGTGACCACCTGCTTCGGCGTCAGGCGGCAGTCTTCCGAATGAGCAGGCACGGCCGCGAAGCTTAAGGTCGCGGCGGTCAGCAGCAGAACCAATGCGCGCATGCGAACTCTCCTTGATTTTTGTAGGCAATACATACAATGTCGCGAAAAGAGAGAGACTTCAACATGAACGACATTGCCGCATTGACAGCCCGCATTGAAAAACTCGAGCACCAGCTTGCGATCCAGCAGGACATTCACGAGGTGCGCCGCCTGCAGTACACCTACGGTTACTTCATCGACAAGTCGCAGTACAACGAGGTGGTCGACCTGTTCGCCGACGATGGTGACGTGTGGTTTCTCGGCGGAATCTACCGGGGGAAGGCCGGAGTACGCCGCCTGTACATCGAGCGCTTTCAGCAGAATTTCACCCAGGGGCACAACGGCCCGCGCTACGGCTGGCTGCTCGATCACCCGCAGCTGCAATTCGTCATCGACATCGCGCCGGACCGCCGCACGGCGCAGGCACGCGGCCGCTCGACGATGCAGGCCGGGCTGCATCAGACGGCCGAGGGCAATCAGCGAGCCTGGTGGGAGGGCGGCATCTACGAGAATGAGTATGTGCGCCGGAACAATGTATGGAAGATCAAGGCGCTGCGTTACTACCCCTTCTGGCACGGCACCTTCGCCGAAGGCTGGCAAAAGACACCGATCGATTTTGTCCCTATGTCCAAGATCTGCTACCCCGAGGACCCTCTGGGACCGGACGAGCTCATCGCTCCGCAGCCGCGATTGTGGCCCGCGACCGATACGGTACCGTTCCACTACCCGCATCCGGTCACCGGCCGGCCCATCGTTCTCGACAACAGCCGCGCTCGCGAGGGATTCAAGTAGCGTCGCGATGCCTGCGACGCCCGCCGGGCGGCGCGTTCTATTCGTGAATGCGGGACAGCAACTCGATCAGCTTGGAAACTTCCCTTTCGTTGAAACGGGACTTGAGCCACTGCTCATGCTGCTGAATGGCGCGCTTTGCGGTCGACAGCGCCTTGCGCCCCGGGGCCGTGAGATTCAACGCCTGCTTGCGTCCGTCGTTTGAGGACTTGCTGCGCGCGAGATATCCCTTCCCCTCGAGCCGGTTGACGATGGCCATGGTCGTGGCCCGGTCCATGCGCATGCGCTGCGCGAGACCGGTCTGCGCGATGTCCGGGTGGTCGGCGACCAGCCAGAGCACCGAGACCTGCTTCTGCGTGAGATCGAGTTGGGCGAAGGTTTCGGTGAAGTGCCGGTAGACCGCGCCGTGGGCCAGGCGGATGTGGAAGCCCACGATATTGCGGATCTCGCCGATGTCCTCATCACCCACGACGTGCGGCGTGGTGATGGCAAGCACTTCCCTGCGCCGCGGCATGCGCTTACCTCGACCGTCGCGCCAACGCGGTGAACGTCACGGCTTCGCGCTCTGCGCCTCGAGTTTCTCGAGCCGCTCGACCTCGCGACCATACGGTTTGACGCCCCGCGAAATGGTGAACGCGGCGAGCGGCAGCAGGATCGAGGCCGTCAGCACGATGCTCTTCCACAGGTCCGCTTCGGAGTGGAAGACGCGCTGCGTGACGCTGCCGATCAGCTGCCCGCCGAACGCGCCGAAGAAGATGAACATGAAGAGGTAGATGGCGGTCACCCGGCCGCGCATCGCATTCGGCGTGATGAACTGGATGGCGGCGTTCTGCGGCACCGACGAGGCCAGGGCGCACACCCCGCCCAGCGCCACGCACAACAGTGCGAGCTCCCCCGAGGGCATGAGTGGCGCGGCGATCTCGAACGGCGCGGCGAGGGTGAAGAGTATCGTTGCGGCGCGCACGTGGGAGTCTTTGTAGCGTTTGGCCAGCCACTCGGCGAATACGGTGCCGACCACGGCTCCGATCAGGTAGGACACCAAGGTCACGGCGCTCAGCCATTTGCCGATCTGCGCCGGCGTCCAGCCGTAGGTGCGTGTCAGGAACGCCGGGCGCCAGACCCCGAGGCCGAGAAACTCCGTGGCGCTGAAGGCGAGGCCGATGAACAGCGGCAGGTAGACCGCTCTGCGCGTCCAGATCTCACGCAACACGGCATGCATCGGCACGGCCGGCGACTGAGCAGTCACGCCGTGCCGCGGCGGCTCCTTGGCAAGCAGCAGCAGGCCGGCGATCACGAAGCCGGGGGCACCGACCATCATGAGCACCCACTGCCAGCCGTGGATGGTCAGGCCCATCCAGTGAGTGACCGGCCAGCCGGATACCAGGGTGAGCAGCACCCCGCCGAGATAGATACCGAGCACATTGCCGCCGATGAACCCCAGCTGCAGGAAGCCGATGGCCCGCGGCAGCCGTGCCGGCGGGAAGTAGTCCGACAGCATGGAGTACGACCCCGGGGCGTGCGCCGAGCCGCCTGCGCCGACCAGCATGCGGCTCATGAACAGCTGCACGAAGCTTTGCGCAAGTCCGCCAAGGGCGGTGATGCCGCCGATGAAAATGATTCCTCCGGCGAGCACGTACTTGCGCGGGTAGAGGTCCACGAGGCGCGCCAGAGGGATCCCGACCAGCACGTAGAAAATGATGTTGGCGGGTCCGAGAAGGAAGCCAAGCTGCTCGTCCGTTAGGTGAAAATCGGCCTTGATGTGCTGGGCCAGCATGGTGAAGATCTGCGCGTCCATGAAATTCAGCGCAGTCGCGAAGATGATCACGGCGAGGCCGTAGTAGGCCACGCCGCGCGCTGGCCAATCCTGCGCAGCCGCATTCGGCCGCGCCTGGGCGACCGCCGCCCCGGAAACTTCCGAAACCATTCTCCCCCCTTCTTCCGTTGTGCTTTGCCAGCGCCGGACTGTATGTGTTAGATACAATATGACTCGCGGCGGTTTGTCCAGCGCTTTGTTGGCCGCGCCGCGCACGGCCATGGCGACGATGGGGGAACACGATGCAAAACCTGCCCGGCAAGACCGCATTCGTGACCGGTGGTGCAAGCGGAATCGGACTTGGCATCGCCAAGGCGCTGCTCGGCGCCGGCATGAATGTGGTCATTGTGGATATCCGCGACGATCACCTCGCAGCCGCGACAGCGGAGCTCGGCCACCCAGAGCGCGTTCTGGCGCTCAAGCTCGATATCACCGACCGTGCTGCCTACGCGCGCGCCGCGGACGCCGCTGAAGCGCGCTTTCAAAAGATTCACATCCTCTGCAACAACGCCGGCGTCGCGGTCGTGGGCCCGACCGAGCTTGCGACTTTCGCCGATTGGGACTGGGTCATGGGGGTGAACCTCGGCGGGACCATCAACGGCATCGTCACCCTTCTGCCGCGAATCAAGAGTCATGGGGAGGGCGGGCACATCGTCAACACCGCATCCATGTCCGGGCTGATGCCGCATCCCGGTGCAACGATTTACGGCACTTCCAAGGGGGCCGTGGTGCACATGATGGAATGCATGCGCGCCGAGCTCGAGCCGCAGGGCATCATCTGTTCGGCCTTCTGTCCGGGCGCGGTGCAATCGAACATCGCCGAATCCGGCAAGACCCGGCCTGCCTCGCTCGCCGACACCGGCTATGCCGAGGCTGACAAGCGCCGCCAGCAAAACGGCAATCTCTTTCATTTGTTCAGCACCAAGGAAGCGATCGGCCAGAGAGTGCTGCAGGGCATACTCAACGATGAGCTCTACATCATGACCCACAGCGAATTCCGCCAAGGGGTCGAGGATCGCGCGCAAGCCATGTGCGCGGCCGTTCCCGATCTTCCCGAAAACGAGGAATACAAGCGCACCTTCAGCATGCTGTTCCGCAATCCGATCCACGCTGCCGAGACGGCGCGACACAAGAGAGGCAAGAGATGAAAGATTTTGCAGGACGCACGGCGTTCGTGACCGGCGGAGCGAATGGTGTGGGTATCGGGTTGGTGCGCGCGTTGCTCGCGCAGGGTTGCAACGTCGCCATCGCCGACATCCGCAGTGCATCCATCGATGCGGCGCTGAAGGCGCTCGACAATCCGCGCGCGATGGGCGTGACGGTGGACGTGTCCTCGCGGCTGGACATGGCGCGTGCCGCGGATGCCGTGGAAGCGAAATTCGGGGTGGTCAGCCTGTTGTTCAACAACGCCGGGGTCAATCTGTTTCAGACCATCGAGCAGTCGAGCTACGATGATTGGGACTGGATCATGGGCGTCAATCTGCAGGGCCCGATCAATGGCGTGATGACCTTCGTGCCGCGCATGATCCGCGCGGGCAAGGGCGGTTACGTGGTCAATACGGCGTCGATGGCGGGCTTTCTTGCGGCCGGAGCCTGCGGCATCTACAACACCACCAAGTTCGCCGTGCGCGGAATGTCCGAATCGCTGCGGGCGAGCCTGGCGCAGCATGGAATCGGCGTGTCGGTGCTGTGCCCCGGCCTGGTCAAGTCCTATATTTACGCGAGCGACGACATCCGGCCGGCGAGCCTCAAGGCGGGGGCCAAGCCGGTGGATACGGAAGCCGTGAAGCGACTGGCTTCGGTGCACGAATTCGGCATGGAACCGGATGTGATCGCCGCGCGCGTTCTCGACGCCATGCGCGAAGATCGATTCCACATCTTTTCGCATCCCGAGTTCAAGGACGAGCTCAGTGAAGTGTTCGGCGAGATTCTCGCGGATTTCCGCGACTATCCCGTCGATCCGGGCCACGGACAACGCGTCGATTTTGAAAAAACACGCCGTGCCAGCTATCGTCAGCAACGCAGAGGTTTGAAGGGAGCGTGAGCGTGCGCGTCGAAGCACTCGATCATGTGAACATCATCACCTCCGATGTGGAGGGCAGCGCGCGGTTTTACCAAGAACTGCTCGGTCTGGAGCCGCGCGACGGCCCGCCGCCGCTCACGCACGAAAACGCACGCTGGATGTATGACTCGGGCGGCCGCGCCATTCTGCATATCAACAGCCTGGATTGCCCGCGCCACTACGATCGCGAAGTGCACCCGGGGCCGACCGGAGCGCTGCATCACGTGGCGCTCCGATGCTCGAACTACGAGGACATGCTGGCGCGGCTCGAGCGCCGCGGCCTCGAACATCGCCTCAATGAGGTCACCGCGGTCGCTCTGCGGCAGATCTTCGTGCTCGACCCGAACGCCGTGCTGCTCGAGCTGAACTTCTTCGGCGGATGAGGCCTTAGGGGCGCACGGGCCGCCAGGCTCCAAGCTCGTTTATCGTGCGTGGCCCGTCCAGGTGCGCAGTCCCGGGGCCGTGCGGTCCTCCCCGGCGAGCGCACGCGCCACCGCCGGCCGCGCAGTCATCTTCTCCCGCCATGCAACGAGACGCGGGCAGCGTTTGCCGATTTCCATTTCCGGGAACATGCGTTCCACCATCATGCCGCAATACGAATAGAAGTTGATGTCGGCGAGCGTGTAATCACCGCCTGCGATCCAGGCGCTGTGCGTGAGTTGCTTTTCCACCTTGTCCACCGCATAGAGGATCTTTTCCGTCGCGTGGGCGAGATCGGACTCGCTGAAGCCGGAGCGCGCGGTCCGCCACTTCGTTCGCTGATCGGGTAGCGGGATGTTCTCCATCAGCCGTTCGAACTCGCCGCTGTCGAGTTTGCGCGCAATGATGCCTACCATGCGGTGCCAGCCGTGCATCGAAACATAGTTCATGACTTGTTCGTCGCAGAACTTGTTCCAATAACGCATGCGCGCCGCGCCGACCGGGTCCCGCGGGCGCAGCGGGATGTCCGGGAAAACGTCCTCCAGGTACTCGTTGATGACGGTCGTGTGCGTGATGATGGTGCCGTCGTGATCGAGCACCGGCACCTGTCCTTCCGGATTGATCGCCACGAACCAGTCCGCGTGCTGCTCAAACTTGTGCAGATCGACGTAGATGCTCTGAAATGGCAGCGCCTTCTCGTAGAGCGGAATCATGGATTTGAGCGAGTTGGCCGCCGGTTCCGCGTGATAATACTTGAGAGTCATGTGCTCCAACCCTTGGTTGTGACCGGCGGTCGAGATCTGCTCCCCCGATCCGTTATTCGTACGTGTTGCATACCATTGGCGCGGCGGCCGGTCAAGCAGCGGAACAGCCGGCGCCGCATCTTGCGGTGCTACAATTTGCTGATGTCCCCGACATACAGGTTGGTCGAGGCGGACTCGATCGCGCTATTCGACGCCGCGCGTGCCCTAATCCAGGAATATGGTGCAGAGATCAGCGCCTCGATGTCGGCCGATCTTTGTTTCCAAAACTTTGCGGCCGAACTAAAGGAGCTGCCCTCCATGTATGGTCCGCCATCCGGTTGCTTGTTGCTCGCCGGCCGCGACGACGAGTGGGTTGGATGCTGCGGACTGCGCCGATTCTCGGACGAGGTATGCGAGATGAAGCGGCTCTATGTCAGACCCAGCGCTCGCGGCGCCGATCTGGGACGTCGCCTGATCGAACGGCTGCTGACCACGGCGCGCTCGCGCGGTTATCGACGAATGGTTTTGGATACGCTCGAGGATATGATCGCGGCCCGGGCGTTGTATCGTTCGTTCGGTTTTCGGCCGACCGAACCCTACTATTTCAATCCAATACGGGGGGCGTCCTACATGCAGCTGGATTTGGGAACCGCGGACGGCGTGCGCAGCTCATGAAGACGCTCAAAGCCTTGTGGCGCGAGTCGGCCTGCATGCTTGCGTGCATTGGCGCGGCCGCCACCGCGGCCGCCGGGGTTGATGCCACCTCCCCGACCGCAATCTCTCAGCCGGGCATCACGCTCGACAAAATCATGGCGGATCCCGATTGGATCGGCCCCACCGTGAGAGATGAATACTGGTCTGCGGACGGTCATTCGGTCTATTACTCCGCCAAACGGCGCGGCTCGCCGATAGTCGATCTGCATCGCGTCGACATCGCAGGAGGCAGCGATCGCGTCCTCGACCCCAAGGCCATGTCGGACGCAGATGGTCCGCCGGTATTCGACGGCTCCGGCAAGCGGGTCGCTTTCGCCCGGAATGGCGACATCTTCGTGCGCGACCTCGCCGGCGGGCGGTTGCACCAGATAACGCGCACGCCGCAAAACGAATCCTCCCCGCAGTTCTCCGCCGATGGCAGATTATTGAGTTTCCGTGTCGACAATGACTGGTTCGTGCACGACTTCACCAGCGGCGTCACGGCGCCGGCTGCCGTCGTCAAGGCGGAAAAGGATCCGGACGCGCCGCCCAAGGCGGATGATCTGCGCGACGCGCAGCTGCGGATGTTTTCGACCCTGAAAAGACTGCACGACGAGTCCGAGGCCGGCAAAAAACACGCCGAGGAATTGCGCAAGGGAGATGCCACGCGGGTGGCGGCGCCATTCTATCTCGGCGACGACGTCAGCATCCGCGATGCCGAACTGTCGCCCGACGCTCGCTGGCTGTTGGTGGTGACGGTACCCAAATCGTCGACCAAGGGGTTCGAGGGCAAGCTCACGCGATATGTCACCGAGTCGGGCTATGAGGAATTCGAGCCGGAGCGCGTGCGCGTCGGGCGCAATCCCCCGGCGCCGCAGTCCCTGGTGCTGCTGAATCTGGTCGATCACACGGCGCATCCGCTCAGCACCGGCAATCTCCCGGGGATCAACGACGATCCCTTGAAGTCCGTGCGCGAAGAGAATCACGGCGCCGGCGCGCAAGCTCAACGCCGCGACGTGCTGGTGGTGGGCGATGAACCGGATCCGGGCGCCGGAGGGATTGCCTGGAGCCGCGATGGCGGGGCTCTCGCCATTCAGTTGCTGTCGCTCGACAACAAGGATCGCTGGATCGCCAGCGTCGACCTGGCAAAGTTCACCCTGATCCCGCAGCATCGGTTGACCGATCCTGCCTGGATCGGTTGGACCTTCAATGATTTCGGCTGGCTCGGCGACAACCGCACGCTGTGGTATGTATCCGAGGAAAGCGGATTCGCGCACCTATATACGAAGGCGCCGAACGCCGCGGCGCGCGCCCTCACCGCGGGGCATTTCGAGATATCGGAGCCGGCCTTGTCGGCGGACGGCCGCTGGTTTTATGTGTTGAGCAACTCCACCGCGCCGTATTCCTACGACGTTCATCGTGTCCCGAGCGGCGGCGGGAAGTTGCAGCGGGTCACGGGGCTCGCCGGAGTCGAGAAATTTGCGCTCGAACGCACCGGCAATCAGTTGCTCGTCAAGCATTCATCGCCGTACGTCAGCGCGCAAATTGCGGTCGTCAAGGCCGATGGTTCGGGCGGCGCGCGCGAGCTCACCGATACGCGCACCGCCGAATACAGATCCATGTCGTGGACGGCGCCGGAAATCGTCAAGGTTCCCTCGACGCATTTCGACGGTGTGATCTATGCAAAGATCTACCGTCCTCAAGGAACGCCCGCGGCCAAACGCCCCGCGGTCATATTCATTCATGGTGCCGGATATCTGCAAAACGTGCATTTGCGCTATCCCTATTACTTCCGCGAGCAACTGTTCAACAATCTTCTGGTGCAGAACGGTTATGTCGTGCTCGACATGGACTATCGAGCGTCCGCCGGTTACGGGCGCGATTGGCGCGCCGCCATCTACCGGCAGATGGGGCATCCGGAGATCGACGACCTGCTTGACGGCAAGAAATGGCTGGCCGAACAAGCCGCAGTGGATCCGCAGCGAGTTGGACTGTACGGCGGCTCATATGGCGGTTTCATGACGTTGATGGCGCTGTTCCGGGCGCCGGGGGAATTTGCCGCCGGCGCGGCGCTGCGGCCGGTGACGGACTGGATGCAGTACGACCACAACTACACGTCCGCGATCCTGAATGATCCGCAAATCGACCCGATCGCCTATGCGCGCTCATCGCCGATCGAATTCGCCGGCGGTCTACGCGATGCACTGCTCATCTGTCACGGAGTCATCGACGACAATGTCTTGTTCGAGGATTCCATGCGGCTGTATCAGCGGCTGATCGAATTGCACAAGGACGATTTCAGCATTTCACCATATCCGCTCGACCGTCACGCCTTCACGAATGCCGATTCCTGGCGCGACGAATACAAGAGGATTTATCGGCTGTTCGAGACGCATTTGAAATAGGGGACTGGTGTCGGGGTAGCTGGGCCGCACCAACGGTCATTGTCGCAAAATCTCCGCGGTGGCCCGTTTCAAAATATCGGCGATGCGTTGTTGTTCCTCGCGGGAACTGCCCCATTTGCCTGCAAGAGCGGTCTTGAGATCGCGCCGGGCCCGCAGCAGCTCCCGGGTGCCGCGCCGCTCGGACTCGGCTGCCGCCTCGTTGCTGGATTCCTCGGGCTGCAGCGCACGGCGTATGCGGTCCATGCGTTCGCCGACCCTCTCGAATTGCGCGAACATGGCGTCCGCGGTGCTGCGATTGCCCTCCAGGTGCTTGCTGCCGGACTCGGTGATGCTATAGAGCTTGCGCGCGCCGTCGGCCTCCACCGTGGCATAGCCTATTTCTTCCAAATAGGTGAGGGCGGGGTAAACCATGCCGGGGCTCGGTATGTAAAAGCCCTTGGAGCGCTCGTCCAGAGCTTTGATGATTTCATAGCCGTGGCGTGGCTTTTCGGCGAGCAGTCCCAATATCAGAAGCTGCAGATCAACCGCGGCCAACTTGCGGCCCATGCCAAAGGGTCGGCCCCCCATACCGCCGCCGCCCATGAAGCCCTTGCCGTACGCGCCAAACCCGCGACCACCGTGATGTCGCCCGAAAAAATGATGTGAGCAATGATGCATGGAATAACTCGATATGTTTTAAAACCTATCTTACGATATATATATATCTTACGATAGTGTCAAGCTCTGCCTTTTCGAGCCCATGTTTCTTCCGGGCGGGGTCGCATCGACCCCGTTAATGGGTGCGCGAAGCGCATGGGAAGGTGCGCGAAGCGCATGGAAAGTTGCCCGCAGGGCATGTCAATCATTGACACTACGTGCCTGCCACCGCAAAATACGCGGCTCATTTTGAGGAGGGGTACCCAAGCGGCCAACGGGGGCAGACTGTAAATCTGCTGGCTTATGCCTTCGTAGGTTCGAATCCTACCCCCTCCACCAGCTGCGGATGTGGGGTTCGGTGCCATTGGCTAAGGCTTTAGCGGAGTGCGGGTGTAGTTCAATGGTAGAACGTCAGCCTTCCAAGCTGATCACGTGGGTTCGATTCCCATCACCCGCTCCAAAAGGATGCGGCCCACGTAGCTCAGTTGGTAGAGCACGTCCTTGGTAAGGACGAGGTCAGCGGTTCAATCCCGCTCGTGGGCTCCAGTTATTTTAATTTAAGAGGTAATTGCCGTGTCGAAGGGGAAGTTTGAGCGAACGAAGCCGCACGTGAACGTGGGGACGATAGGACATGTCGATCATGGCAAGACGACCTTGACGGCGGCCTTGACGAAGGTGATGGCGGAGAAGTTTGGTGGGGAATTCAAGGCCTACGACCAGATCGACAAGGCACCGGAGGAGCGGGCGCGTGGGATCACGATAGCGACCGCGCACGTGGAGTACCAGAGCGAGGCGCGCCACTACGCGCACGTGGATTGCCCGGGGCATGCGGACTACGTGAAGAACATGATCACGGGAGCGGCGCAGATGGACGGGGCGATCTTGGTGGTCTCGGCGGCGGACGGTCCGATGCCGCAGACGCGCGAGCACATATTGCTGGCGCGCCAGGTGGGGGTGCCGTACATCGTGGTGTACTTGAACAAGGCGGACATGGTCGATGACGCGGAGCTTTTGGAGCTGGTGGAGCTTGAGGTGCGCGATCTGCTGACGCTGTACAAGTTTCCCGGGGACAAGACCCCGATCATCACAGGCTCGGCGTTGAAGGCATTGGAGGGGGATGGCTCAGAGATTGGGGTGCCCTCGGTGATCAAGCTGGTGAAGGCGCTCGATGAGTACATACCGGTGCCGAAGCGTGCGATCGAGGGGGCCTTTTTGATGCCGGTGGAGGATGTATTTTCGATTGCGGGGCGCGGCACGGTGGTGACGGGTCGCATCGAGCGGGGGATTGTGAAGGTGAACGACGAGGTGGAGATCGTGGGGATTCGCCCGACCACCAAGACGACGTGCACCGGGGTGGAGATG
Organism: uncultured Gammaproteobacteria bacterium; assembly: GCA_963811115.1. Taxonomy (GTDB): domain Bacteria; phylum Pseudomonadota; class Gammaproteobacteria; order Steroidobacterales; family Steroidobacteraceae; genus Bog-1198. The sequence continues at coordinate 376,114 of CAWEQB010000006.1, read as the reverse complement.
TTCAGGAAGCTCTTGGATGAGGGTCAGGCGGGGGACAACGTGGGGGTGCTGCTGCGCGGCACGAAGCGCGAAGAGGTGGAGCGGGGGCAGGTGCTGTGCAAGCCCGGTTCGATCAATCCGCACACGAAGTTTGAGGCCGAGGTGTACGTGCTGACGAAGGAAGAGGGGGGGCGGCACACGCCGTTCTTCAAGGGGTATCGGCCGCAGTTTTACTTTCGCACCACGGATGTGACCGGAGCGGTGGAGTTGCCGGAGGGCACCGAGATGGTGATGCCGGGGGACAACATCAAGATTGTGGTGGAGCTGATTGCGCCGATCGCGATGGAACAGGGCCTGCGCTTTGCCATCCGCGAAGGCGGCAAAACCGTCGGCGCCGGCGTCGTTGCTAAGGTCATTGCATAACATTTACAGGGCAGTAGCTCAATTGGCAGAGCGGCGGTCTCCAAAACCGCAGGTTGGGGGTTCGATTCCCTCCTGCCCTGCCAGTCGTAGCTAGCCTGTAGGTTGCTCAAGTAGACATGGCAGAAGTGCAAACACCCGCGGGCGCGTCGGCAAAAGATACGGCGCTCATGATGTCGTCGATCGTGCTGCTCGTCGCAGGCATCGTCGCGTTCTATTGGTTTGACGAGCAGCCGCTCGTCATCCGCGTGGGCATGGTCATCGCCGGTCTTGCGGCGGGCGCGGGCCTCATGTGGTTCAGCTGGTACGGCCGCGAATTCTGGCAGTTTGCGCAGGCTGCGCGGGTCGAACTGCGCAAGGTGGTGTGGCCTGAGCGCGAAGAGACGATCAAGACCACCTATGTGGTGTTTATTTTCGCCGTCGTGATGGGCGTGTTTTTTTGGCTGCTCGACATAGGTCTTACCTATCTGACTCGATTACTGGGCGGTCAAACCGGCTGATGAATTCGGAGCTGTCTATGTCCCTGCGATGGTATGTGGTTCATGCGTATTCGAACTTCGAGCACAAGGTCTCCGAGTCGCTCAAGGAGCGGGTGAAGCGCGCCGGTTTGGAAGCCAAGTTCGGCGAGATTCTGGTGCCCACCGAAGAGGTGGTGGAAATGCGCGACGGCCAGAAGCGCAAGTCCGACCGTAAATTCTTCCCGGGCTATGTGCTCGTGCAGATGGAAATGGACGAAGACACCTGGCACTTGGTCAAGGAAGTGCCGAAGGTTCTGGGCTTCATCGGCGGCACCAGCGACAAGCCGGCGGCCATTACCGACAAGGAAGCGATGTCGATTCTGCGCCGGGTCGAGGAGGGCGTGGACAAGCCGAAGCCCAAGGTGCTGTTCGAGCCCGGCGAAGTGGTGCGGGTGACCGACGGTCCGTTCAACGACTTCAACGGCGTGGTCGAGTCCGTGAATTACGAAAAGAACCGGCTGCAGGTGGCGGTGCAGATCCTGGGGCGCTCGACGCCCGTGGAATTGGATTTCTCGCAAGTCGAGAAAGGTTGATTTAACCGGGGAGTCGCTCGAGCGACGCTTGTACCCAAAGGAGCAAGACGATGGCTAAGAAGGTCACGGGCTATATCAAGCTGCAGATCCCTGCAGGCCAGGCGAACCCGAGTCCGCCGGTGGGACCCGCGCTGGGTCAGCAGGGTGTGAACATCATGGAGTTCTGCAAGGCATTCAATGCGCAGACTCAGTCCTTGGAAAAGGGATTACCGACCCCAGTAGTGATCACGGTATACAGCGACCGCAGCTTTACCTTCATCATGAAGACGCCGCCGGCGTCGGTGCTCATCGCCAAGGCGCTCGGCATCCCGAAGGGCAGCGCCACGCCGAACACCGCCAAGGTGGGCAAGATATCGCGCAAGCAGCTCGAGGACATCGCCAAGATGAAAATGCCCGATTTGACCGCTGCCAACCTGGATGCGGCCGTGCGCACCATCGCGGGCAGCGCCCGCAGCATGGGCGTCGATGCGGAGGGAGTGTGACATGCCAGCCCAGCCTAAACGAACCAAGACTTGGAAAGAGAAGCTGCCGCCGGGCAAGTCATACCCCATTGACGATGCGCTGAAGCTCGTCAAGGAATTCGCGACGGCGAAGTTCAACGAGTCCGTGGATGTGTCGGTGAATTTGGGCGTCGACGCCACCAAGTCGGACCAGCAGGTGCGCGGTTCCACCGTGATGCCGCACGGCACCGGCAAAACTGTCCGGGTGGCTGTGTTCACCCAGGGCAAGAACGCCGATGCCGCCAAAGCGGCCGGCGCCGACATCGTCGGTTTCGAGGATCTGGCGGAGAAAGTGAAGGCAGGCCAGATTGATTTCGACGTGGTCATTGCGAGTCCCGATGCCATGCGCATCGTCGGTCAGCTCGGCCAGATCCTGGGTCCGCGCGGATTGATGCCGAATCCGAAGGTGGGCACGGTGACGCCGGATGTGGCCGGTGCAGTCAAGAATGCCAAGTCCGGGCAGGTCCGGTATCGGACCGACAAGGCGGGGATCATTCACGCCCAGATCGGCCGCGCCAACTTCGAGGCGACCAAGCTCAAGGAGAATCTCCTGGCCTTGGTGGCCGATCTGCAGAAGATCAAGCCCGCGACCTCGAAGGGCATCTACTTAAAGAAATTGACCGTGTCCTCGACCATGGGTCCGGGCGTGGCGGTCGACCAGGCGAGCTTGGGCTTAGGTTAGTTTTTTTGAATTGATGGAGGGCTGCGCAAGACCTGCAAAGGTCGAACGCAACCACCGTCGAAGACCGCAGGCGGGTCCGCGAATACGTAAGGATTCAAGGGGCCCTTAAAGATCAGCCTGCGCAGATGGTGGGACCGGAATCAGGAATTTCCTGGTGAAGGTCGCACCACGGACTGCGGCAACGTGGTCCAAGGGTGGGTATGAACGGCGGCGTTCGTACCTTGTGTGTGACGCTTCTGACCGGGAAACCTATATGGCACTCAAGTTGGAAGAGAAGAAAGTCGTGGTGGCAGAAGTCAACGCGGTCGCGGCGAAAGCCCTGTCCGTGGTGGGCGCAGAGAACCGTGGCTTGACTGTGACGCAGATGACCGATCTTCGCGCCAAAGCGCGCAAGGAAGGAGTTTATCTGCGGATCGTCAAGAATACGCTCGCGCGCAAGGCCGTTGCCGGCACTTCTTTCGAGTGCATTTCTCCGGCGCTGAAAGGACCCATTGTCCTCGCGTTCTCCAATGATGATCCGGGCGCTGCCGCCCGAATCGTCAAGGCGTTCGCGAAGGACAACGACAAGTTGGTGACGACACTCGTGTCATTGGGTGGGCAATTGCTCAAGCCCGATGCCCTCGAACGCGTGGCTTCATTGCCTACGCGCGCGCAGGCGCTGTCGAAGTTGTTGGGGGTGCTGCAGGCGCCGATTTCGAAGTTCGTTGGTACGTTGGCGGCTCCCAACTCGAAGTTGGTGAGAACGCTCGCTGCTGTTCTTGAAGCCAAGAAGAGCGGTGCGCAGGCGGCGGCGAATTAAACCTGATTCGGGTCGCGGGACCCATTAAGCAATTTTGGAGACGATCATGGCTGTTACTAAAGACGAAATCCTCGATTCCATTTCCAAGATGACCGTCATGGAAGTGGTCGAGCTGATTGCCGACATGGAGAAGAAGTTCAATGTCACGGCGGCAGCTCCCGTAGCTGCGGCAGCGGCCGGCGGCGGCGCCGCGGCTGCACCGGCTGCGGAAGCGCAGACCGAGTTCACTGTGACGATGACCGAGTTCGGCGCCAACAAAGTGGGCGTCATCAAGGTCATTCGCGAGATCACGGGTTTGGGCCTCAAGGAAGCGAAGGACTTGGTGGAAGGCGCGCCTTCGACCGTCAAGGAAGGCATTCCGAAGGCGGATGCCGAGACGATCAAGAAGAAGCTCGAGGACGCTGGAGCCAAGGCTGCTATCAAGTAGTGATTATTGTCGATATGCGCAGTTCGATGGTTGCCGCGTTTTTGAACGGCAGCCATCGGCTGCGCCTTTGATTTAGTTTAGGACGGGGTCGTTTCGACCCCGTTAATTTCGGCGCGTTAGCGCCTGGAAGAGGGTGATCATCTCATGGCCTATTCGTTCACCGAAAAGAAGCGCATTCGCAAGAACTTCGGCAAGCGCCCGAGCATTCTCGGCACGCCGTACCTGCTGGCGATCCAATTGGATTCGTACCGGCGATTCCTGCAGGCGGATGTCGCGGAGTCCAAGCGCGACGAAATCGGCCTGCATGCCGCCTTCGACAGCGTGTTCCCCATTTCCAGCTACTCCGGCAATGCCACGCTGGAATACGTGAGCTACCGCCTGGGCGAGCCGGTTTTCGACGTCAAGGAATGCCAGCTGCGCGGACTGACCTATGCGGCCCCGTTGCGCGTCAAAGTGCGCCTCGTGGTGCTCGACAAGGAAGCGAGCGGCGCCAAGAAGCCGGTCAAGGACGTGCGTGAACAAGAGGTCTATTTGGGCGAGTTGCCCCTCATGACCGACAACGGTACGTTCATCATCAACGGCACGGAACGCGTCATCGTGTCGCAGCTGCATCGCAGCCCGGGCGTGTTCTTCGATCACGACCGAGGCAAGACACATTCGTCGGGCAAACTGCTGTTCTCCGCCCGCATCATTCCGTACCGCGGCTCGTGGCTGGACTTCGAGTTCGACCCGAAGGACTGCGTATTCGCGCGTATCGACCGCCGCCGCAAGCTGCCGGTGACCATCATCCTGCGCGCCTTGGGGCTTACCGAGGAGCAGGTATTGGATCTGTTCTTCGAGAAGAACACGTTCCACCTGTCGAAGAAGGAAATCGAGTTCGAGGTCATCCCGCAGCGTTTGCGCGGCGAGACCGCCGCGTTCGAAATCCGGGTCGGCAAGAAGGTCATCGTCGAGGAAGGCCGCCGCATCACCGCGCGCCATGTCCGCGATCTCGAAGAGGCGCAGGTCAGGCGCCTGCCTGTGCCCACGGAATACCTGCAGGGCAAGGTGCTGGCGCATGACATCGTCAACACCGAAACCGGCGAGATTCTGGCCAAGGCCAATGAGATCCTCACCGTTCCGACGGTGGGGAAGTTGATCGAAGGCGGCATCACGGAAATCCGCACCCTGTACGTCAACGATCTGGACCGTGGTCCGTATATCTCGGACACCCTGCGCATCGATCCGACCAAGACCCGCCTCGAGGCGTTGGTCGAGATCTACCGCATGATGCGACCGGGCGAACCGCCGACCAAGGACGCCGCCGAGAACCTGTTCCAGAATCTGTTCTTCAACGGCGAGCGCTACGATTTGTCGCCGGTCGGCCGCATGAAGTTCAACCGCCGCGTGGGCCGTGAGGAAATCACGGGCTCAGGCGTGTTGAGCAAGGAAGACATCATCGAGGTCATGAAGACCTTGATCGACATCCGTAACGGCAACGGCCATGTGGACGACATCGATCACCTGGGAAATCGCCGCGTGCGCAGCGTCGGCGAAATGGCGGAAAACGCCTTCCGCATCGGATTGGTGCGCGTCGAGCGCGCCGTCAAGGAGCGCCTGACCATCGCCGAGAGCGAGCCCATCATGCCGCAGGAGATGATCAACGCGAAGCCGGTCGCGGCCGCGGTGAAGGAATTCTTCGGCTCCTCGCAGCTGTCGCAGTTCATGGACCAGAACAATCCGCTGTCGGAAGTCACGCACAAGCGCCGTGTTTCGGCACTCGGCCCAGGCGGCCTGACGCGCGAGCGTGCAGGTTTCGAAGTACGCGACGTGCATCCCACGCACTACGGCCGGGTATGTCCGATCGAAACGCCGGAAGGCCCGAACATCGGCCTGATCAATTCGCTGGCCGTGTACGCGCGCACCAACGACTACGGATTCCTCGAGACTCCGTATCGGCGCGTAGCGAACGGCAAGGTCACCGACAAGATCGACTACCTGTCGGCCATCGAGGAAGGCCAGTACGTGATCGCGCAGGCGAACGCCACTCTCAACGAGAAGGGCGAATTCACGGACGACCTGATCTCCTGCCGAACGCAGAACGAGTTCACCTTGTCTGCGCCGGACAAGATCGATTTCATGGACGTTTCACCGAAGCAGATCGTCTCGGTGGCGGCGTCCTTGATTCCGTTCCTCGAACATGACGATGCCAACCGCGCCCTCATGGGATCGAACATGCAGCGCCAGGCAGTCCCGACCTTGCGATCGGAAACTCCGATGGTGGGCACGGGCATGGAACGGGCGGTTGCCATCGACTCCGGCGTTACCGTGGTGGCACGGCGCGGCGGCAGCGTGGATTCCGTCGATGCTTCGCGCATCGTGGTGCGGGTGAATGACGATGAAACGACCGCCGGCGAACCCGGCGTGGACATTTATTCGCTCACCAAGTACACGCGCTCCAACCAGAACACCTGCATCAATCAGCGTCCGCTGGTGAATGCCGGCGACGCCATCAAGCGCGGCGACGTGCTGGCGGACGGCCCGTCGACGGACCTGGGCGAGCTTGCGCTCGGCCAGAACCTGCTGGTGGCGTTCATGCCCTGGAACGGCTACAACTTCGAGGACTCGATCCTGATCTCCGAGCGCGTGGTCGAGGAAGACCGCTTCACGACCATTCACATCGAAGAGCTGACCTGCGTCGCACGCGACACGAAGTTGGGGCCCGAGGAAATCACCGCCGACATCCCCAACGTGGGCGACTCGGCGCTGGCCAAGCTGGACGAGGCGGGTATCGCCTTCATCGGCGCCGAAGTTCGCGCCGGCGACATTCTGGTGGGCAAGGTCACGCCGAAGGGCGAGACTCAGTTGACCCCGGAAGAGAAGTTGCTGCGTGCCATCTTCGGCGAGAAGGCCTCCGACGTGAAAGACACCTCGCTGCGCGTGCCCCCGGGCATGGACGGCACGGTGATCGACGTGCGCGTGTTCACGCGTGACGGGGTCGAGAAGGATTCGCGCGCTCTGGCGATCGAGAAATCGGAGCTCGAGCGGGTGCGCAAGGACTTGGCCGATCAGCAACGCATTCTGGAAGACGACTTGTTCCAGCGCGTGCGCGGCATGATCGAGGGCAAGGCCGCGGAAGCGGGTCCCAAGAAGATCAAATCCGGCACGCAGATCGATGATGCGTACCTGGCCGATCTACCGCGCGAGCAGTGGTTCGAGATCCGTTTCAAGGACGAAGAGACCAATGCCCAGCTGGAAACCGTTTCCGAGCGCCTGAAGGGCCAACGCAAGGCCTTCGAAAAGCGCTTTGAAGAAAAGAAGGCGAAGATCACCGCGGGCGACGACCTCGCCCCGGGCGTGCTCAAGATGGTCAAGGTGTACCTGGCGGTGAAGCGCCGCGTGCAGCCCGGCGACAAGATGGCCGGACGCCACGGAAACAAGGGCGTGATCTCCTCCATCGTGCCGGTCGAGGACATGCCGTACATGGCCGACGGTACGCCGGTGGACATCGTGCTGAACCCGCTGGGCGTGCCGTCGCGCATGAACATCGGGCAAATTCTCGAGACCCATCTGGGTTGGGCTGCCAAGGGACTGGGCGCCAAGATAGGCAAGATGCTGGAAGCCCAGAATGCCGTCGTCGAGCTGCGCAAGTTCCTGAATCAGGTCTACAACGAGACCGGCGGCCAGAAAGAAGACATCAAGTCCATGAGCGACGCCGAAGTCATCGAGCTGGCCAGCAACCTGAAGAAGGGCGTGCCGATGGCGACGCCGGTGTTCGACGGCGCCAGCGAGGAGGAGATCAAGAATCTTCTCACGCTCGCGGATCTTCCGACCTCGGGCCAGACGACCTTGCACGACGGACGCACCGGCGAGCAGTTCGAACGGCCGGTCACCGTGGGCTACATGTACATGCTGAAGTTGAACCACTTGGTCGACGACAAGATGCACGCGCGCTCCACCGGGCCGTACAGCTTGGTCACCCAGCAGCCGCTGGGCGGCAAGGCGCAATTCGGCGGCCAGCGATTCGGCGAAATGGAAGTGTGGGCGCTCGAGGCCTACGGCGCCGCGTACACGCTGCAGGAAATGCTCACCGTCAAGTCGGATGACGTCAACGGACGCACGCAGATGTACAAGGCGATTGTCGACGGCAACCACGAAATGAAAGCCGGAATGCCGGAATCGTTCAATGTGCTGGTGAAGGAGATTCGCTCCTTGGCCATCAACATCGAACTAGAGAGCGAGGCCTAATCAATGAAAGACTTACTCAAGTTGTTCAAGCAGCAGGTTCCGGTCGAGAATTTCGACTCGATCAAGATCGGGCTGGCATCTCCGGACATGATCCGCTCCTGGTCGTACGGCGAAGTGAAAAAGCCCGAGACCATCAACTACCGCACGTTCAAGCCTGAACGCGACGGCTTGTTTTGCGCCAAGATCTTCGGACCGGTGAAGGACTACGAATGCCTGTGCGGCAAGTACAAGCGCCTGAAGCATCGCGGCGTGGTGTGCGAAAAGTGCGGCGTCGAGGTGACCCAGTCCAAGGTGCGCCGCGAGCGCATGGGTCACATCGAGCTCGCGAGCCCGACCGCTCACATCTGGTTCTTGAAATCCCTGCCGTCCCGCATCGGCCTCATGCTCGACATGACCCTGCGCGAGATCGAGCGCGTCCTGTATTTCGAGGCCTTCGTGGTGGTCGATCCGGGTATGACTTCGCTGCAGCGCGGCCAATTGCTGACGGACGAAATGTACCTGGAGTCCATCGAAGAGCACGGTGACGAGTTCGACGCGCGCATGGGCGCCGAAGCGGTGCATGAGCTCTTGAAGTCCATGGATCTGCCCTCCGAGGTGGTGAAGGTTCGCGAAGACATGGCGAACACCAACTCCGAGACCAAGATCAAGCGGCTCTCGAAGCGTTTGAAGCTCATCGAGGCCTTCATGGAATCCGGCAACAAGCCGGAATGGATGGTGCTCACCGTTCTGCCGGTGCTGCCGCCCGACCTGCGGCCCCTGGTGCCGCTCGACGGCGGCCGTTTTGCGACCTCGGATCTCAACGATCTGTATCGCCGCGTCATCAACCGCAACAATCGTCTGCGCCGCCTGCTCGAACTCAACGCGCCCGACATCATCGTGCGCAACGAAAAGCGCATGCTGCAAGAGGCGGTGGACGCGCTCCTCGACAACGGCCGCCGCGGCCGTGCCATCACAGGCACCAACAAGCGCCCCCTGAAGTCCCTGGCCGACATGATCAAGGGCAAGCAAGGCCGGTTCCGCCAGAACCTGCTCGGCAAGCGCGTCGACTACTCGGGCCGTTCGGTCATCGTCGTGGGCCCGACCCTGCGCCTGCACCAGTGCGGATTGCCGAAGAAAATGGCATTGGAATTGTTCAAACCCTTCATTTTCTCCAAGCTGCAGCTGCGCGGCGAGGCCTCGACCATCAAGGCGGCAAAGCGCTTGGTCGAGCGCGAGGGACCGGAGGTGTGGGACATCCTCGAAGAGGTGATCCGCGAACATCCGGTGCTCTTGAATCGTGCGCCGACCCTGCACCGCCTCGGCATCCAGGCGTTCGAGCCGGTATTGATCGAGGGCAAGGCAATCCAATTGCATCCCTTGGTCTGCACCGCGTTCAACGCCGACTTCGACGGCGACCAAATGGCGGTTCACGTGCCTCTGTCCATCGAGGCGCAGCTCGAAGCGCGCGCATTGATGATGTCGTCGAACAACATACTCTCGCCCGCCAACGGCGAGCCCATCATCGTGCCGTCGCAGGACGTGGTGCTGGGTCTTTACTACATGACCCGCGAGCGTGTCGGCGCCAAGGGCGAGGGCATGGCCTTCAGCGACGTGGCTGAAGTGCATCGCGCCTATGAGAGCCGCAACATCGATCTGCAGGCCAAGGTCAAGGTACGGCTGTCGGAATACATCCGCGATCCGGCCGGAAAGCTGGTGCAGAACGTCCGCGTGGTTTCGACCACCGCGGGCCGCGCGCTGTTGTCCGAGATTCTGCCGCATGGCCTGTCCTTCGACGCCATCAACCAGGACATGACGAAGAAGATCATTTCCGCGACCATCAACATGTGCTACCGCACGGTCGGTCTCAAGGAAACGGTCGTATTCGCGGACCAGTTGATGTACACCGGCTTCCAATTCGCGACCCGCGCCGGCGTGTCGATCGGCGTGGACGACATGGTGGTCCCGACGCAGAAGACCAAGATCCTGGCGACTGCCGAGAAGGAAGTGAAGGAGATCCAGGAGCAATACTCTTCCGGTCTCGTCACCAACGGCGAACGCTATAACAAGGTCGTCGACATCTGGTCGCGCACCAATGACCAGGTGGCCAAGGCCATGATGGAGAAATTGGGCACCGACGAGGTGGCCGACTCGAAGGGCAACAAGGTCCGCCAGAAGTCGTTCAATTCCATCTTCATGATGGCGGACTCCGGCGCCCGCGGTTCCGCGGCGCAGATTCGCCAGCTCGCCGGCATGCGCGGCCTGATGGCGAAGCCGGACGGCTCCATCATCGAGACGCCGATCACCGCAAATTTCCGCGAAGGCTTGAACGTACTGCAGTACTTCATCTCGACTCATGGCGCGCGCAAGGGCTTGGCCGACACGGCCTTGAAGACCGCCAACTCCGGCTACCTGACCCGGCGTTTGGTCGACGTGGCGCAGGATTTGGTGGTCACCGAGATCGATTGCGGTACCGTCAACGGCCTGTCGATCACCCCCATCGTGGAAGGCGGCGACGTGGTCGAAGGCCTGGGCGAGCGCGTGCTGGGCCGGGTCATTTCCGAAGACGTGACGGTCGCGGCCAGCGGCGAAGTCCTGGTCAAAGCGGGCGTGCTGATCGATGAAAAATTGGTCAAGCTGCTGGAAAAAATGGGTGTCGATCAAGTCATGGTGCGTTCGCCCATTACTTGCGAGACGCGCTATGGCGTCTGCGCCCAGTGCTACGGCCGCGATCTGGGCCGGGGCCACCGCATCAACATCGGCGAAGCGGTGGGCGTCATCGCGGCGCAGTCGATCGGCGAACCGGGCACTCAGCTCACCATGCGTACCTTCCACGTCGGCGGCGCGGCCTCCCGAGCGGCGGCTGCCAACGGCGTCGAGGTCAAGAGCAAGGGCACCATTCGCCTGCACAATATCAAGACGGTGCGGCACGAAAAGGGACATCTGGTTGCGGTATCGCGTTCCGGCGAACTGGGCGTGGTCGATGAATTCGGCCGCGAGCGCGAGCGCTACAAGATCCCCTACGGCGCCACCATTACGGTGAACGATGCCGACCTGGTGGCGGCGGGCCAGTCGGTCGCGAATTGGGATCCGCATACTCACCCCGTGGTGACCGAAGTGGCGGGCATGATCAAGTTCTCCGATTTCGTCGACGGCATCACCGTCACGAGCCAGGTGGACGACGTCACCGGCCTCACGTCGACGGTGGTGCTGGATCCGAAGCAGCGCGGTTCGGGCGGCAAGGACCTGCGCCCGGTGGTGCGGCTGACCAATGCCAAGGGCAAGGAAGTCACCTTCGCCAATACCGACATTCCGGCCGTCTATGCATTGCCGGCGGGCGCCATCGTCAGCCTGGAAGACGGTTCCAAGGTGTCGGTGGGCGATGTCATCGCGCGTATCCCGCAGGAGTCTTCCAAGACCCGCGACATCACCGGCGGTCTGCCGCGAGTGGCCGACTTGTTCGAGGCCCGTAAGCCGAAGGATTCCGCGATTCTGGCGGAACGCAGCGGCACGGTGAGCTTCGGCAAGGAAACCAAGGGCAAGCGCCGCTTGATCATCACCAACGAGGGAACCGACAAGTACGAGGAGCTGATCCCGAAGTGGCGGCATCTCAACGTGTTCGAAGGCGAACAGGTGGAGAAGGGCGAAGTCATCGCCGACGGCGAGCCGAATCCCCACGACATCCTGCGGCTGCAGGGCGTCGAAGCCTTGGCCAACTACCTGGTTCGTGAAATCCAGGACGTGTATCGCCTGCAGGGTGTAAAGATCAACGACAAGCACATCGAAGTCATCGTGCGGCAGATGCTGCGCAAGATCGAGGTATTGGACACCGGCGATTCGGCGCTGCTGCGGGGTGAGCAGATGGATCGCGGCCGCCTTCTCGACGTCATTGCCAAGCAAAAGGCGGAGGGTAAGCACCAGTCGACTTGGGAACCCATGCTGTTGGGCATTACCAAGGCTTCTTTGGCAACCGAATCCTTCATTTCGGCGGCCTCGTTCCAGGAGACCACCCGCGTCCTTACCGAGGCGGCGGTTCGGGGTCTCAAGGACGACCTGCGCGGCCTGAAGGAAAACGTCATTGTCGGCCGCCTGATTCCCGCGGGCACCGGCTTCGCGTATCATGCGCGTCGCCGGCGTGCATTTGACGACACCCGTCGCCGCAGCTTCATGGATGTGAGCGGCGGAGTGGGCGACTCAGATGACGCTGTACCGGCGGGGGATACAGAAGCAGCAGAATAAAACGATAAGAACAAGCATCTGAAGAAAATGGCCTCGGACCCGCAAGGGTCCGGGGCTTTTTTTGAAGTTTGCAGCCCCGATGCCAGCCTAGGCGCCGGACACCACTCAGGAGGCATGTCATGGCCGGTACCCAAAGTCCCTTCGTTTGGTATGAGTGCATGAGCAGCGACGTTGCCGCGTCGAAGGCGTTCTACGGCAAGGTGGTCGGATGGAGTACGGAGGACATGCCCACGCCCCGCATGACCTACACCTTGCTGCGCATCGGCGACACGCAGGTCGGCGGGATGATGGCGCTGCCCAACGAGGCGAGCGCTGCAGGTATGAAGCCCGGCTGGCTGGGATATGTCGGGGTTGAGGACACCGACCGGGCCACCGCCAAGGCGCAGCAACTGGGCGGCAAGGTTCTGATGCCGCCGACCGACCTCCCCAATGTCGGCCGGATATCGATGATACGCGACCCGCAAGGCGCGCCTCTCTATCTATTCAAGCCCGCCCAGGCGGGTCAACGCGCCGTCTCCCGCGAGCCCGGCCAGATCGGTTGGCACGAGTTGCACACCACCGATTGGCCGAAGGCCTTCGGCTTTTACACCGACATGTTCGGCTGGCTCAAGGGAGACAGCATGGACATGGGGCCCATGGGCACCTATCAGTTGTTCACCATCAATGGGACCCCCTCCGGCGCGATGTTCAACAGCCCCGCGGCCCAGGGGGCGCGATTCTGGTTGTACTACTTCAACGTCGGCAATATCGATGACGCGGTCATGCGGCTCGGCGAGAGCGGCGGCAAGGTCATGCACGGCCCGGTCGAGGTGCCGGGCGGTGGTTGGAACGTCCAAGCAGCGGATCCGCAGGGCGCGGCATTCGCACTGTTTGGGTCCCGGAAGTGAGCAATCGTGACTTGAAACACGCTTTTATGGAGCGGTGCATTTATCTTTGCCGAATGCTGTTCCTTGCCGCCATTCTCCGGTTTTCGCTGCCTCAGCCGCAGCCCAACGACTTGCTCGCGCAAGTGCGCCTGAGGCTGGGTCATTTGGGGCTGACCATCATCGCTCTGGTCTACGTTCTGATTACATTCTGGCAGCGTTGAGCTACATTTAGGCGCATGCCTACTGCAGGCTGCGTCAAGGCGCTCTTTTTCGATGTGTTCGGCACTCTCGTCGATTGGCGATCCGGGGTCGCGCGCGAGGCGGAATCCATCTTGACGCCGTTTGGGCCCGGCGTTGACTGGTATGGGTTCGCCGACGCATGGCGCGACCAATACCAACCGTCCATGGAAGAGGTTCGGTCTGGTCGCCTACCGTACACCAAACTCGATGTGCTGCATCGGCGCTCACTGTCGACAATTCTCGGGCGCTTTGGACTCGCGGGCTTGGAAGAGGCGGTACTGGATCGGTTGACGCAGGCGTGGCACCGCCTCGATGCTTGGAACGATGTTTCTCCCGGCCTCGAGAGATTGCGGAGACGCTATGTGATCGCCCCCGTGTCCAACGGCAACTTCACGATCATGTCGGACCTCGCGCGCAGAAACGAATTTCGTTGGGACGCGATTTTGGGTGCCGATCTGGCACGGGACTTCAAACCGGCGTCCGCCGTTTACCTGGCAGCCGCCGATGCCTTCGATCTCAAGCCCGGAGAATGCATGATGTGCGCCGCCCACGGCAGCGACCTGAAGGCGGCAGCGGCCAACGGCTTGCAGACCGCATTTATCGCGCGCCCCCAGGAACGGCCGGGTTGCTGCGACACTGAGCCCGGCATACCGGTCGATATTGTCGCGGGTTCGACATTGGAGCTTGCGGCCCAATTGGGCGCATGAGTCTGCCGCATATCCATCTCGCGGGCGCGCGCACCGGTAATTGGGCTAAGGATCGATGAATAGTTCGGCAATCTGTCATATCCGTCGCACCCCCTGAATCGCCGGCGCATAATCGGCTCATGGACAAGGGTAGAGTTCTTCTGCCTTGGGTGATTGCCGGTCTGTCGATGGCCTGCCTCGCGATCGCTGTGGCCTATCGCCCTGCGCCAGGAATTTCGCGGGCACCCCAGGCATCTGTCCCCCTTGTGCCGCCGGCGCAGGCTGCAGTGCCCGAACCACCTCCCGCAGCAAATTCGACACCTGTGCCCGCGCCTGTACCTGTGCCGCCACCGGCGACCGCGCCAGTCGTGGCAGCAGCGTCGGTGCCGCCCGCGGCCGTGGCGGGTGCGCAGATCTGGGAATGCAGAACGAATGGTCAGAGGACGTTTTCCGATAACCCCTGCGGCGACAAGCCCGTACTTCGCGAAATCAATGCGCTCAACGTCATGAATCCGACTCCGATACTCCCGCCCACCCGCTACTACGAACCCGAACCGGAGCCCGGCTACGGGCCCGAGTATGCAAATGCGCAAGAATCCCCGGAGGCCGCCTATCCGGTGGTGGTGGGATACCCGGTGGTGGTGGGATATCCCTACTACCATCGCAGAAGACCCGATCACGCGCATCAGCCCCACCCCCAGCCTTACCATCACGGACCGACCACGCGGAAGATTCAGTAGGTCACGGCGCGGCCCTGCCGGTCAATGAGCGGGGATTTCCGCCCGCATGACGATGGCCGGCGACAGGGACTTTCCCGCTTGGATTTGTCCATGCTCGTCGAGTTTGTCCCATCCGGAATTGGCGATGTAGTAGAAACTTCCGTCGACCACGACCCCGTGAGTCGGATCGCCGAGAGTGCGGGAAGCGCGTTCGATGATGGATTCGGATTCGACCTGCGCGAGCGATGTGTCCAGGCCGAATCGAACGACGCGTTCGGGCGAAGTCCCATTCTGCGTGGCGAGAAGCGCCGTGCCGTAGAGATACAGTCCGTCGATGCCGCTGAGAGCATGGCCTTCCATCGGCAGCCAGACGACGTGCTTTGATTTCAGGTCGAGAATGCCGATGCCGCGCAAATAGTCGGGTACCAGAATGCGCCGGCCATCGGGCAGCACCGCCGGGGTTTGCGGAGAAATGAAATCGCCGGCGTCGATCCGCTCGAAATGCCGGTGCACGCGGTCGACACGATAGACGCCGCCGTTCTCGCCGTCCGAGACGATGGCATCGCCCTCGGCGGTCAAGGTCATGTCGCCGAGTGCGGAATGCGGCGGCCCTTCGACGCGATACAAAAGCCGCCCGGTATCCAGGTCGTAGATGAGGACGGCGGACCTGCCCCAATCCTTGGATGGGGCGAAGACAAAGCCGTCGAGCGCAGCTTCAGTTGCCCACAATACGCGATGCCGCGAATCGGCTTTGACGGCCATCACGGGCCAACCATCGGGAGCATGGGCGAAGAGGCGGGCGCCGCCGCTCATGTCGGCGCTCAGAATCTCCTTCTTGAAGACGCTGGTGATGTAGAAGCGATGAGTGTTTGGGTCGTAGTCGATGTCCTCCGGCATGAGGGTTTCGTCCTTCAGTGCAAACAATTTGCTCGCGGCCGAGATGCTGCTGTGATTGGCGGTCATCGCGGCATGAATCCTGGGATAGCGTGGGTCGGTTCGAATGCGATCGAATTGCTTCTGGGACATGGCCTCATCGTCCGATTGCCCCAATCGAACGAATTGCCCTAGGCTGGCCAGCGCGTCGTCCTGCTTGCCGGCAAAGGCTTCGGCGCTGATCAGTTGCAGGACCCCGCGAGGTGAGCCGTTGAGGAACGAATACATCAGACGTGAATTGTCCAGGTAGGCAGTCGCATCGGCTGCCTCATGTGCGCGACGAGTGTTTTCGCGCAATTCGCGCAGCTGCTCCGCGGCCGCCGGCGGCTCATCCGCGGCGCCGGCACGGCAGCCGGTGATGGGCGCCACCGCGAGTACCAGCAGGGCCAGGCCTCGGAGCAGGCCCGTGGGGGCTCGGTGATTCAATCCAGAAGATCCGAGTGATGGCGGACGGCGACGTCGGGATGGGATCGAAGGCGCCCTTTCAGGTAGTTCAGTCCAACCTCGCGAAATAGTGGATTGAGCGGGTCTCGCTCGGGTCCGCGAGCTTCGCGGGCGAGTGCCGGCGGCAACTGCAGCAGGGGCACGACGGCGTCGAGGCGCGCCCCCAGGAAGAACGCCGCCGATATGCGTTCGACTCCCGCCGGGGGCGTGACCACCCGATGCATGGTGGCACGCAGGTAGCCGTCGGAAGCAAGCTCCAGCAGTTCACCGATGTTGACCACGAAGGTGCCGGCGTGCGGTGGCACCCCGATCCAGCCGTGCGCGGTCTCGACTTGCAGACCATCGTGGTCATCCTGCAGTAACAGCGTGATCAGACCGGCGTCCTTGTGGGCGCCGACGCCCTGATCGGCGTCGGTGGCATTGCGTCCCGGGTAGCGAATCAGCTTGATCAAGTAATGCGGATCATCGGCGTACAGCGGCTCCAGTGCCGCGGCAGTTTGCCCGAGCGCAAGCGCAAAAGCCTGCAGTATCCGGGTGAGCACCTGCATGGCGGCGGCTTGCCATCGTGAAACCACGGCGCGCAACTCCGGCAACGCCTCGGGCCATTGATTGGGCCCCCGCAACCGCGTCCAAGCAGGCGCAACGCCATCGCGCGGCACGATGGGGCGCTCGGCCCCGAAATCGATTTGCTCCCGCCAATCGGGCTGCCCGCGCGTTCTCTCGGAAGCCACGCGATTGTAGCCGCGGAAATGAGGGGAGTTCACCATTTCGATCGCCAGCTTGTCGCGTTCCGGCAGTGCGAAAACCTGTTGCGCCGATTTCAGGACATCGCGCAGCAGGCCCGTGCCGACACCATGGCCGGTGACATAGAAGAAGCCGATGTCATGAGCTGCCGCCCGCAGCTGCGCCAGAAAATCTGCGCGCGCCGCTGGGCTGGCATCGAACTGGCGCAGGTCCAACAGGGGTATGGAATGGTTGAGTTCGGCCGCGCGCACCTCTATAGAATACTGGAGTGCAAAATCCAAAGCTGCAGATCATCCGTAAATCCTCATTCACGGCCACGCCCTGGAAGAATGGCGGGGGCATCACTCATGAGGCCTTGCGAGTCCCGCCGAGCGGCGACCCTTTCCACTGGCGGGTCAGCGTGGCGCACATCGATGCGTCGGGACCCTTCTCGGAGTTCGCCGAATACAATCGCAAGATGGTGCTGCTGCGCGGCGCAGGGGTCGATTTGCGTTTCGCCGACGGAGCACACAGGGCGCTGCGCAAGGTGGGTGAGATGGTGGAGTTCGACGGTGCGCTCGCCACGCACTGTGAACTACTGAATGGATCCTGCGTGGATTTGAATCTCATGGTGCTGAAAACCGACAGCGCCGTCGTCCGCGTCGAGCGCTTCATAGAATCGCTGGCGGTGCGCGCGTCGCGCACCGAGACGACGCTGATCTTCCCCATCGATCGCAAAATTGCCCTGCAACTCACAACGGGGAAGCCGGTAACTCTCGAACCCTGGGACCTTGCGGTGATGTCGCAATGCGCCGGGCGCATAAGCAGGCTCGAGTCGACGCAATTGTCGGTGTCGACCTCGGTGTTCGTGGCGACGCTTCAACAAGCGGGTCAGAACTTGTGAGTGGACAGCAGCAGGCTGGTCTCCGTATTTGAGATGCCGTCGATAAGACGGATCCTGCTCAAAACCTTGTCCACCGCCTCGAGACTATCGGTGCGAAGCTCGGCCACGATGTCCCAGCGCCCATTGGTCGTGTGCAGCGAGCACACGGCCGGGTCGCCGCGCAAGGCTCTGAGCACTTCATCGGTGCGGTTGCCTTCGACCGCCACCGTCATCAGGGCCCGGATCCGCTGGTCTTCATCCTGGGGCTTGAGCTTGACGGTGTAGCCCACGATGGTGCCGTCCTTCTCCATTCGCGCCAGCCGGTTCTGCACCGTGCCGCGCGCAACGTGCAGGGTCTTGGCCAATGCGGCGACCGACAGGCGTGCGTTGTCGCGCAACAGAGATAGCAATTGGCGATCGGTGGAGTCCACGAGAGCCTCCTCTTGGATGAACAGGGATTGTACAAAACGTCAGTTATGCCTGACGATATTGCCATAAATCCTATCTTTTTGATCAATTCTCTGGCTTTTCTTTGGCCCACCGGCCCCCGAAACTAGCGATTGGCTGAATTGGGGGCAGATCATGGTGGACTACATCGGAACCGCGCGTCTGCGGGATTTACTGTCCCGTACCGGCATCGGCCGTTTCATCGAAGAACTCGCCGGCGAGATTGCAGCCGACTATCGGCGTTGGGATCACTTCGAAAAATCGCCGCGGCATGCCAGCCACTCCTCCGTCGGGGTGATCGAACTCATGCCGACCAGCGACGGGCGCTTGTACTCATTCAAGTACGTCAACGGCCATCCGAAGAACACAGTCAAGGATCTGCTAACCGTGACCGCTTTCGGCATGCTCGCAGATGTCGCCACCGGCTACCCCTTGCTGCTCTCGGAAATGACCTTCGTCACGGCGCTGCGCACCGCGGCCATGTCCGCGCTGGCGGCCGGCAGAATGGCGCGCCCGGCGAGCCGCGTGATGGCCTTGATCGGCAATGGCGCGCAAAGCGAATTCCAGGCCATCGCCTTCCACCGCATGTTGGGTGTGCGGAATCTGCGCCTGTATGACACCGACACTTATGCCACGGCCAAGCTGATGCGCAACCTGTCAATGATGCGGCTGGCCGATCTTGAGATCACGCGCTGTGCTTCGACGGCCGAGGCCGTGCGCGGCGCCGACATCGTGACCACGGCGACTGCGGACAAGTGCAACGCCACCATCCTGACGCCAGAAATGATTGCGCCCGGCATGCATCTCAATGCGGTGGGCGGCGACTGTCCGGGAAAAACCGAATTGCACGCCGACATCCTGCGCTTGAAGGACCTGCGCATCGCCGTCGAGTTCGAGCCGCAGGCGCGCATCGAGGGGGAGATCCAACAACTCGACGCCGCGACAGAGGTTGCCGAGTTCGCAGACATTCTGCGCGGCCGGCAGCCGGGCCGGGCAAGCGATCAGGAAGTGACCTTGTTCGATTCCGTCGGTTTCGCACTCAATGATTTCTCGTCGCTGCGCTACTTGCAGCGTTTGAATGCCGAGCAACCGGACGGCGGTCAGCGCATCGATCTCATTCCGGACCTGGATGATCCCAAGGATCTGTTTGCCGGCTTGGCGAACGAAGCGATACGCGCGCCGGCACGCCGCCGCCGGGTCGCGTGATGAACATGGCAGCACGCACCGCCAGTCTCATCGGCGCGCCGTCGGACATCGGGGCCAGCGATCGCGGCGCCTCCATGGGACCTGAGGCGCTGCGAGTCGCCGGCATCCATGCAGCGCTCACCCAACGGGGCCTCGACGTGGTGGATTGCGGCAATGTCACCGGACCGCCGAATCCCGGCCTGGTCAAGGTGAACGGCTACCGCAATCTCACGCAGGCAACGGCTTGGAACCACGAGGTTCACGATGCGGTTTATAGAGAACTGACCGAAAATAGATTGCCGATTCTGCTGGGTGGCGATCATTCTCTCAGCATTGGCTCCATCTCGGCCGTGGCCCGCCACTGCCGGGACCGGAGCAAAACCCTGCGCGTGCTGTGGCTGGACGCGCATGCTGATTTCAACACGCGCGAACTGTCTCCCACCGGCAGTCTTCACGGCATGCCCGTGTCCTGCTTATGCGGCTTTGGCCCGCGGGAGCTGTTGCAGATCGGCGGAATGACACCCGCCGTCCGCCCGCAATGGATCCGCCAGATCGGCATTCGCAGCGTCGATGAGGGTGAAAGGCGTTTCGTGCATGAACAGGATCTCGAGGTGTTCGACATGCGCTCCATCGACGAGATGGGCATGAGGCGGGTGATGGAACTCGCCTTGCAGGACATGGATGCCGATACGCACCTGCACGTCAGTTTCGACGTCGATTGCCTGGACCCGGAAATTGCCCCGGGCGTGGGTACGACTGTGCCCGGCGGTCTGTCGTACCGGGAGGCGCAGCTGTGCATGGAAATGATTGCCGACACCGGTCAAATGGCCTCGCTGGATATCATGGAATTGAACCCGGCCCTCGACGTTCGCAACAAAACGGCGGTGCTCGCGGTGGATCTGGTCGAATCACTGTTCGGCAAGAGTACATTGATGCGCAAACCCCAAGGGGCCCTAGCATTCCAGAGCGCTCTTATCGATACTTGACCGCAGATTCCCGCAAGGACCCCCATGGCTGCCCACTTGAACGAACCGCCGCCTGCGCCCGACCTGGAGGCGCTGCGCCGGGAGATACGCGATCACGGCGATTGGCCGGAAGATCGCGCGGTGACGCGTCTGCTGCACGCGCTCGAACTGACGGGGGGCGCCCGCCATCGTGCCGTGGCAACGGCCATGGCACTCGTCGAGGGAGCGCGGGCTCGGCGCGACGAGAGACCGTTTCTCGACGCCTTTTTGCAAGAGTTTGGGCTGTCGAATCAAGAGGGCATTGCGCTCATGTGCATTGCCGAAGCGTTGCTGCGCATTCCCGACGATGCAACGGCCGATCGGCTGATCGCCGAGAAACTGGCCACCGGCGATTGGTCGTCCCATGCCGGTAAATCGGAGTCGCTGTTCGTCAATGCCTCAACCTGGGGATTGATGCTCACCGGCGGCATCCTCGAGCTGGATCCTTCCATCAAGACCGATACCACCGGCTGGATGCGAAAGTTCACCCGTAGGGCGGGTGAGCCCTTGGTGCGTTTGGCGGTGCGCCGCGCGATGCGCATCATCGGCGGAGAGTTCGTGGTGGGGCGCAGCATCGAAGAGGCACTGGCCCGCAGCGCGCGCGAACCGGATGTGGGGCTGTGTTCCTTCGACATGCTGGGCGAAGGCGCAAGAACGCAACTGGATGCGCAGCGCTATTTGCAATCGTACGAACACGCCATCGATGTCATCGGCGCCGCCGCGGCGGGCCGCTCCGCACAAGAAGCCTCCAGTATTTCGATCAAACTGTCGGCCTTGGAGCCGCGCTACACCCTGTTGCAGCGTGATCGGGTGATGCAGCGCTTGGTGCCCTTGGGCAAGGCGCTGGCGCGACGGGCAGCGGGTCTTGGCATTCAACTCACCATAGACGCGGAGGAGGCGGACCGGCTGGATCTGTCGCTGGATGTCATCGAAGCCTTGGCGATGGACCCCGCGACCAAGGGTTGGCCGGGTCTCGGGCTCGCGGTACAGGCCTATGGCAAGCGCGCCCTGGAAGTCATCGATTGGGTCGCAGCGCTCGCACGCACCTCCGGCAAACGCATGACGGTGCGCCTGGTGAAGGGTGCGTACTGGGACTCGGAAATCAAGCGGGCGCAGGAACGGGGACTCGGCGGCTATCCGGTGTACACGCGTAAGGTCACCACGGATGTCTCCTATCTGGCGTGTGCCGGCCGCCTGTTCAGTCATGCCGATGTCATTTATCCGCAATTTGCGACGCATAACGCACATAGCATCGCCTCGGTGCTGGAGTTGGCACCGGGCGGCGCGGACTATGAATTTCAGCGCTTGCACGGCATGGGGAGGCTCCTGTACGCCGAAGCCGCGCGGCGGATCACTCCTTTTCCGAGAGTCCGTGTGTACGCGCCCGTGGGTGAGCATAAGGATTTGCTCGCCTACCTGGTGCGGCGTCTGCTCGAAAATGGCGCCAATACTTCTTTCGTGAATCGCTTCATGGACGAACAGGTGCCGGTCGCCGAGATTGTCCGCGACCCGGTGTCGGAGATCGAGCGCTTGGAAGGCTACGCTCACGCCCGGTTGCCGCTGCCGCAAGCCCTGTATGCCGACCGGCGCAATTCCCGCGGAATCGATTTGGGCAACCCTCCGGAGATCGAAACATTGCGCGGCGAGATTGCGAACCGCCGCTCGGCGCATCGAACCGGCGGCCCCGTCATCAACGGCAAATTGCTGCCCGGGAAAACGCATCCCGTGACGAATCCCGCGGACCGGCGCGATCAGATCGGCACCACACGCGATGCAGTGCCCGCTGAAATCACGCTGGCCTTCGACTCCGCTGCCGCGGCGCAGCCGGCGTGGAATCTCAAGGGCGGCGATGCGCGGGCGAGCCTGCTCGAGAAGACTTCCGATCTTCTCGAGGCGAATCGCGCCAATTTTCATGAACTCCTGGTGCACGAGGCCGGCAAGACCGTGGCGGACGCCATTGCCGAGGTCCGCGAGGCGGTGGATTTCTGCCGCTACTATGCACTGCAGGCACGCAGGCAATTTGCGGCACCCGGGCGGCTGGAAGGCCCCACCGGCGAATCGAATGAATTGTCGCTGCACGGGCGAGGCGTGTTCGCCTGCATCAGTCCCTGGAATTTTCCGCTGGCGATATTCGCCGGCCAGGTCACCGCAGCTTTGGCCGCCGGCAATGCCGTCGTCGCGAAACCCGCGGAACCGACTCCGCTGATCGCCGCGCGCTTCATCAATTTGCTGCACGAGGCGGGAGTGCCGCCGGACGTGGTGCACCTGGCGCCCGCGCCGGGGCGGCAGTTCGGCGAGGTCGCGTTTGGTCACCCTGCCTTGGCCGGGGTGGCGATGACGGGTTCGACGGCGACCGCGCTCACCATCAACCGCAGCCTGGCGGCGCGCAACGGCGCCATCGTGCCCCTGATTGCGGAGACCGGCGGCCTGAATGCCATGATCGTCGACTCGACCGCGCTGCCTGAGCAGGTGGTGGACGATGTGGTGAGTTCGGCGTTCATGAGCGCAGGGCAACGCTGCTCGGCGCTGCGGCTGTTGTTCCTGCAGGATGATATCGCCGACCAGGTGTTGGAAATGATTGCGGGCGCCATGGATGAACTCATCATCGGCGACCCTGCGGATTTCAGGACCGACGTCGGACCGGTGATCACGCCGGCGGCCGCGGCAGGTCTCTCGCAGCATGTTGCGCGAATGCGCGACGAGGCGCGCATCGTCAAGGCATGCAAGCTCGGCGAGGCGCATGCCCAGGGGAGCTTTTTCGCACCGCATCTCATCGAACTCAAGAACGCAGCCCAGCTGACCCGCGAGGAATTCGGGCCCATCCTGCATGTGGTGCGCTATCGGGCCGCCGATATCGCAGAGGTGCTGCAGTCGATCCGCGCCAGCCATTTTGGGCTGACGTTGGGGGTTCAAACCCGGTTGGAGTCCTTCTGGCGGGAGGTGTTCGAGAACACCGCCATCGGCAATACCTATGTCAACCGAAATATGATCGGCGCGGTGGTGGGCGTGCAGCCCTTCGGCGGAACCGGACTCTCGGGCACCGGCCCCAAGGCCGGCGGCCCGCATTATCTGGCGCGGTTCGCGAATGAGCGGACGCTCACGGTCAATACCACCGCGACGGGTGGCAACGCGGCACTCCTCAACCTTGGCACTTGAGCCGGCCAAAGGGTCGGCATGGCCGGTCCTTCTGGCCTCCTTGCAATTGGGTTGCCATTCGTTCGGCGGTCCCATAGCGCACTTGGGCTATTTCGAACGCAACTACGTGCGCCGCCGCCGCTGGGTCACTGCCGAGGAATTCGCGGGAATCGTCGCGCTGTGTCAGTTGTTGCCGGGTCCGACCAGCAGCCAGGTGGGCTTTCTCATCGGTCTGCATCGCGCCGGTTGGCGCGGAGCTCTGGCTGCCTGGCTGGGATTTACACTGCCCTCCGTGATTCTGATGTACGCGTTCCATGTGTTCGCACCCGCCCTCAGCGGATCCATCATGAGCAGTTTGCTCGTCGGGTTGAAGTGGCTCACCGTGATCGTGGTTGCGCGCGCGGTATGGAGCATGGCATGGAAGCTGTGTCCGGATGCGCCGCGTGCTGCGATTGCGCTGGGTGGCGCGCTTGTATTGTGCTTCGCGCGCGGAGCATGGCTGCAAGCGGCCGTGTTGACGCTGAGCGGGGCGGCGGGGTATGTCTTTTGCAAGGACGTTCGTTTCAGCGAATCGCGTGACTCAAGAAGAATCGACATGCGGCTGGTGTGGCTCATCGCCGTGACGCTCGCGCTATTGATCGCCCTAAGAGCACTGGCGCTGGAAATGCCGCATAGCCTGTTCGCGCTCGCCGACATCTTTTATCGCTCGGGTGCGCTGGTGTTCGGCGGCGGCCATGTGGTTCTGCCGCTTTTGCATGACGCGCTGGTGCCGGCCGGCTGGATCTCGGACGATTCCTTTCTCAACGGCTACGGTGCCGCGCAACTTCTGCCCGGTCCGCTGTTCTCGGTGGCCGCTTATCTGGGAGCTGAAAGCGCGCCGCGCGGCGCGGCAATGCTCGGTGCGGGCATCGCGGTGTTGTGCATATTCCTGCCCGGCATGCTGCTGGCAGTCGGAGGACGGGCCGCCTGGAACCATGTTGCCGGATCTGCGCGCGTACGGTCGGTGCTCGCCGGTGTCAATGCCGGCGCGGTGGGAATTCTCGCCGCAGCCCTTTACGACCCCGTGTTGACGGGTGCGCTGGCGGTGCTGCATTGATCAAGGCGTCCTACCTACGCCTCGTGCCTGGGGACGTGAACGGCTTCTTGGGATTGGTGGTCGACAACCTATCGGTGCTCGCTCTGCTGGCGGCCGTCCTGATCGGCGGCTACGGAGTTCCCGCTTCCATCGTATTCGGGCGGATGTTTCCCGGGACCGCCCTGGGTGTCCTGGTCGGCGATTTGATCTATACCTGGCTGGCGCTGCGCCTGGCGCGCCGCAGCGGCCGAAGCGATGTCACTGCCATGCCCTTTGGGTTGGATACGCCCTCCAGCATCGGCATGGCGCTGCTCGTGCTGGGTCCGGCCTACGTAAGATTTCGCGCAGCGGGCCTTGCGCCGGAGGCTGCCGGTCTTGAAACCTGGTATCTCGGGATGGCCGCCACCGCCACGATGGGAGCGGTGAAATTCTTCCTGGCATTTGGCGGCAGGGCGGTGCGGCGCTTGGTTCCTCAGGCAGGGCTGCTGGGTTCTCTGGCGGGAATTGCGTTGATGTTGATCGGCTTTTTTCCCATGCTCGAACTGCTGCAGACACCCATCGTTGGTTTTCTCAGCCTCGGGTTGGTTCTCTACGCATTGGTCGCGAAGGGCTCGATCCCCGGCAACATGCCCGGCGTGCTCTTTGCAGTGATCGTCGGGACGCTGGCTTATTATGCGCTTGGGCTTTGGAGCGTGGCCGGCATGCATATCACCGCGCCGGCAATGCCCACTCTGCGCCTCGCGCTGCCGCATTTTGATGCCGGGATCCTGCACGGTTTCGCGGGCGTCATCGACACTCTCCCCTTGATCATTCCCTTCGCGTTGTTGACCGTGGTGGGCGGTGTGAACAACACGGAAAGTGCCCGGGTCGCCGGCGACGACTACGACGTCCGCAGCATCTTATTGGCTGAGGCTGCGGCGACGCTGGTCGCGGGTCTGGCGGGCGGCGTCGCACAAACGACCCCCTACATCGGACACCCCGCCTACAAGCAAATGGGCGCGCGTGCCGGGTACACCTGGCTTACCGGGCTCTTCGTCGGCCTCGGCGGCATGTTGGGCTATCTCTCGAATTTGATCGAGCTGATTCCCCTCGCGGCGCTCGCGCCCGTGCTGGTGTTCCTGTCGCTGAGCATGACCGTGCAAGCATTCAGCGCGGTGCCCTTGCGGCATGCGCCGGCGGTGGCGATCAGCTTTTTTCCTTCAATCGCGCGGCTGCTCACCATCGAACTCAGCGATCCAAAATTCATTGCACCGGAGCGGTTCGCGCAACTGATGGGTCTTGCCGATCATGGCCTGCCCGCCATGGCCGTGATCGTTGCGCTCGGCAATGGCTTCATCATCACGGCGACCTTGTGGGCCGCGTTCTTGGTGGAAATGATTCAGCGCCGTCTGCGTGCGGCAGCCGCGTACCTCATGGCCGGCGGTGTGCTGTGCTGCTTCGGAATCATTCATTCGGTGCGTGCCGACGGCAGTGTGTACGGGTTGTGGCAGCTGCAAGGCGCGGCGCGCAATGTGGCGAGTCAATTTTGTCTGGCCTACTTTGTGCTGGCAGCAACCTTGTTGTTGCTGTCTCTGCCGCGCTGGAGGGATCGCGCGTAACCCGCCGCAAGTGTGAAATCAGCGGCGTGAACTGGCCACGAGCCCAAGCCCGAGACCGAGCAGCAGGGCGACACCCAGGGTTTGCGTGGGTAAATCCCCGGTGTCGTCGTTCGGGAAAGCAGTCCGTTCGACCGGAAGCGCCGAGGGACTGGGCGCGCCTTTGACGAGGGCGTTTTGGGCCGCCACCAACGCCGCGTGCACCCGTGCGCGAACCTTGCGGGTTTCCGGGCACTCGGTATGGGCCACTCGCCGGAGCAAATCGTCCAGTCCGTCGAATAGTTCCACCACAGCGGCATTCATTCCAGGTCTCCAACGGCAGACGCACGCGTCAACAATCCTCATTGTTTTGGTGCACAAGAATCGACGCTGTCGGTTATGCCCTTCTGACCAGGTAGGACTCTTCTTACAGCCTCTTCGCGAGGTGCGCTCGCAGGCCGGCCCGTTGTTCCGCGGATAGTTCTCCCAGAATGCCGCGCCGACCCTCGGGAATGTGGGCGCTCACCGATGCAGCCTCGCCGAACACGTAATGATCGAAGAATGCTTCCCAGGCGCAGCGGGTGGCCGGCGGCAAGGCGCGGATGGCGAGCATGGCGTGCAGCAACGCCTCGAAGGCCGAATCCGCCAGCGCGCCGTCGCCGACTCGGTCATGCCACCAGTAATTCACCAGCACGTTGAAGGGTTCGAGCGACTCGACGTGGTGCCACCACAGCGGCGGAATGAATACGGCGTCCCCTGGGCCCACCTCGGCCGCCTGGGATGCCGCCAGTGCCTCGCGGAACCTGGGGTAGCGTGCGAAGTCCGGGTGGCGCAGCGATACCAGACTCATCGGCGCGCCGGTGGGCGCGAAGTCGAGAGGGCCGATATACAGATTCGCAATCTGCTCGGGAGGAAACAGGGTGAAACGGCGACGGCCGGCGACCACGCAGCCGATGTTGTTCCACTCATCGACGTGCGTCGGGGTGGTGATCCGGTTGCCCAGCCAGATCCGCGGCAATACGTTGTCATCGACGACACTCAATCGGTTCTCGTCGGCGAAGCCCGGCAGGCAATCGCGGACCAGGGCGCTTTGCGCCGCGACGGCCGGCGACCGCGGAAATTGGGAATAGCGCAGCACCTGTTCGGCGACCGCCGACAACGGCAGGCGGTTGCGCAGAAAATTAAAACCGGTCATGGCCTCGTCGTAGAATATCTGGCCATCGATTTCCGGCGGCGCGAGCAGCGCGTCGACCGGCTTGCCGCTGTCGAAGCGGCCAAGATAGCGGACAAGGGCTGCCGCCGACTCGAGTCCCTGCTCGACGGCAGGCCACGTGCTCACCAGTCCGCGAAAGACCGCGGGATGCTTGTCGGGCAATACATCGCGCCGGACGGCATCGTCGGCGAGGCCGGAAAATTCTCGATCGGACGCGCCCCCGCGGTGCTCACCAAAAGTAGACCTGCAGGCTGTCGCTGTTGCGGCGGGGTGGGATGTTCGCGAGCACGGCGCGATGGTCGCGATAGTTCTGTTCGCTGCGATCGAGCAGGTCATCGATGTCGCTCATGCGATAGGCATTCTCCGCGCCCTTGGGTGCGTGCAGCGCGCGCGGGTCGGGGAAAATGCCCATTCCCGCCATGATGGAGTACCAGGAGAACACCGGGTAGCCCTTGCCCAGAACCTGTTGGCGGACCGGGGATGCGATGCCCTTGCCCGACATCCACAGGTTGAATAGTTGTCGCAGCGGCTCCGATATGTGGAGATTCGCGGCATTCGCGCGCCAGTACTCCGTATCGGTGCGGCTATTGGTCTTGTAGTGAGTGACGATGTAGTCTCGCGTGCCCTCGAAGTGCTCGTTAACCTGCCCGTTGAATCTGTCGTGCGCGGCTTCGCTAAGGTCGCCGCATTCCAGGAATTCGACGAACGTCGCCGCCGTCTGCTGAATGAACAGCAGAGCGGTGGCCTCGAGGGGCTCGATGAAGCCCTGCGACAGGCCCACGGCGAGACAATTCTTGTTCCAGTGTTTGGCGACGCGTCCTATCTTCATTTTCAAGTGGCGCGCCGGGGTTTGCGACTCGAGAAGACCGAGATGCGCCCGCAGCTCGAGTTCCGCCTCATCCGGGGTGCAGAACTGGGTGCTGTACACATAGCCGTTGCCGAAGCGCTCCGTGAGCGGGATTTTCCAGGTCCAGCCGTTCTTCATCGCCGTGGATACGGTCTGCGACGGCACGGTGTCCCCGATCGGGGTCGGCATGGCGATTGCCGCGTCGTTGAACAGGTTCTCCACGAAGCTCACGAACGGCGTCTTCAGGGCCTGCGTGATCAGCAGGCCCGCGAAACCCGTGCAGTCGATGAACAAGTCGGCGCCAATGGCCGGCCCGTCCCGGCAGACGAGCGTGGCAATGGCGCCCCGCTCATCGAGGTTTGCGTGAGTCACGTGGGCCTCGAGATACCGGACACCGCGCGCGAGCGCCTTCTTCTGCAGAAATTGCCCCAGCAAGACCGAATCGAAGTGATATCCGTGCCAGATGTCGAAGGGAAAATTCTCCGCCGGTTTCGGCGCCAGATGCTTGGCCGCCAGCCGCGACGCGATGAAGAAGCGGTCCGGATGCGCATGCACGTCGGCGCCGTTGACGCGCGCGTCTACGTTGTGCACGAACTGGGTCATGGTGAGGTTGTCCAGCATGGACGCAAACGGATGAAAGTAGCGCTCGAAACCGGGTTTGGTGGACCAGCCGTCGAAGGTGATGCCGCATTTATAAGTCGCGTGGCACGCGGGCATCCATTCGGATTCTTCTATGCCTAAGCTGTCGAAGAAGCCCCGCAGCCAGGGGGTCGAACCCTCGCCCACGCCGATGATGCCGACCGCCGGAGACTCGACCACCGTGATTTCGACGCCTTGCTCGATCAGCGAACGGGCCAAGGTCAACGCCGTCATCCATCCGGCGGAGCCGCCGCCCACGACGACGATGCGGCGCACCGTCGCCGGCAGCGCGGAGCGGCGCTTCGACGGACGCGCGGCATCCGCGGCGGAGTGGTTGTAGAGGGTGGCGGTGACGGTCATGAATCGGTGATTGTCATAATAGACGGCGCAGCGGTGCTGCCCATTGCTCCGCAGGACCGGCGGTGAGAATCTGCATGCGGTCGGCGGCGCTGTATGCGATGCCGCGGATGCCGAGCTTTTTCAGGGCGGACTCGTTCACCGAACCGGGTTGCGCGATACGGATCAGGAGCCGTCCCGCCGCCGTGGCAAGCTCGACCACGTTACCCCGCCCGCCGAGCGCCGCGAGAAACGCCTCGGCAGGAGTGCCCGAGCGCAGCGCTGCACGAATCTCGCCCGCCACTTGATCGGCGATGGGACCCAGGACTACCTGCAGGCCCTGTGCCGAGGAGCGAATGATGCCGTGCGCGCCCAGGCGCTTGAGCGTTGCTTCATCCACGGCCGTGTTGTCGACCAGCACCAGCCGAAGGCGGGTGGCGCAGGCTTCGACCTCGGTGAGATTTCGAGCGCCGCCGAGCGCGGTCACGAAATCCTGGGCGCGGGTGTTGGGGGATGCGGCTGCGAGGGGCTGCGCCGCGGTCGCATCGTCCGGTTCGCGTCCCGGTGTCGCGAGATTCAGGCGCACGATGCAGTAGCGAAATACTCCATAGTACAACGCAAAATAGCCGGCGCCGATGGGCAGCAATAGCAGCGGCCGCCCTGCATGGTTGAAGTTCAGTACGTAGTCGAGCAAGCCGGCCGAGAAACTGAAACCGAGCCGCACGCCGAAGAGGTGCATGAGGACCATCGCGAGGCCGGTGGCGACGGCGTGAAGTACGTAAAGCACCGGGGCGAGGAACATGAACGTGAATTCTACCGGTTCGGTCACCCCCGTCAGAAATGAGGTCAAGCCCAGCGACACAAGCAGGCCCGCAACCGCGGCGCGCCGCTCCGGTCGAGCCGTGTGGTACATGGCGAGGCAGGCGCCCGGCAGACCGAACATCATGACGGGAAAAAACCCCGACATGAATACTCCCGCAGTCGGATCGTCGGCGCGGAAACGGTTCAGGTCTCCGGTGATGCCGTGATAGTCGCCGACGATGAACCAGGCGAAACTGTTGAGGATGTGATGCAGACCGGTGACGATCAGTATCCGGTTCAATAGTCCATAGGCAAAGAGACCAAGTGAGCCAGCGCCTAGAATGGCGTGGCTGGTGACGTCCATGCCGCGCTCCAGGAAGGGCCACGCGTATCCCACCACGACACCCAACGCCAGCCCCGCCAACCCGCTCACGATGGGCACGAAACGTCTGCCGCCGAAAAAGCTCAGATAGCTCGGCAGCGTGATGTTGCTGAACCGATTGTAGCTGTAACCGGCGATGATGCCGGACAATAAGCCGATCGGAATGCTGAGCTTGGTCAGCGTGTCGGGCGGCGCCGCCGCCAAAGTCTCGGCGGCGCGCGTCGTCACGAAGAAGCCGACGAGTGCGGCGAGCCCGGCCGCACCGTGATTTTCACGGGCAAGTCCGACCCCCACACCCACTGCAAACAACAGTCCAAGATTGTGAAATATGGCGTCTCCGGCCGCTGCCATCGCCGCCCAACCGAGCAGATCGGGTTGCCCCAGGCGCAGCAGCAGCCCGGCGATGGGCAGCACTGCGATGGGCAGCATCAATGCCCGGCCCAATTGCTGAAGTCCCCCAAAGCGCAGCTTCATTTCGCATCTCCCATGGGACTCATCTCCTGTACCACCCGTGCGCGGACCTCGGCCGAGGATCCAAGATCGAGGCAGCTCAGTGCCAAATCGCGGCAATCGTCGATTCGCAGGGCGCGAATCTGGCGCTTGATGGCAGGCACCGCCGCGGGCACCACCGACAGTTCGCGCACGCCCAGGCCGAGCAGAATCGGCACGGCCAGCCGATCTGCAGCGGCTCCGCCGCAAACGGCCACCATCTTGCCGACGGCGATACCTGCGCCCGCCGTCGCCGCGATGAGTTTGAGCACCGCCGGGTGCAGCGCGTCGGTGCGGCCTGCCAGCTGCGGATGCCCGCGATCCATCGCGAGAGTGTACTGCGTCAAATCATTGCTGCCGATCGACAGGAAGTCCACCTCGCGGAGCAAGCCCGATGCCGTCAGCGCCGCGGCCGGAGTCTCGATCATTGCGCCTAATTGAATGTGAGCGGGAATCGCGAGTTCGGAGGCAAGTTCCTCGATCATGCCGCGCACGGCGAGAATTTCCGCGGCATCGGTGACCATCGGGATGAGCAGCCGGACCTGGCCGGGCGGCTGAACCCGCAGGGCAGCACGCAGCTGGGTGCGCAGCAGATCGGGACGCGCCAGCGCCGTGCGGACGCCGCGCAATCCGAGGGCCGGATTCTCCTCCGCGGGCAGCGGCAGATAGCGAAGCGGTTTGTCGCCGCCCACGTCCATCAGCCGCAGGATCAGCGGTCTGTTTCCGAGCGCCTCTGCGATGCCCTGGTAGGCCGCGAGTTGTTCAGCTTCCTCCGGCGCGGTGTCCCGGTCGATGAACAAGAATTCGGTGCGCAGCAAGCCGCAGCCCTCCGCGCCGTCGGCAACCGCCGCTGCCGCATCGCGAACATTTCCAAGATTTGCGAACACCTCGATCCGCGTGCCGTCGAGCGATCGGCATTCGATCTGCGCCGCTGCACGGTCGCTGCTGCGGCGGATGAATCGCAACTCGACCGCCGCTCGCGCCTGATCGACCGCCGCGGCGGTCGGCGCCGATTGCAGCGCGCCGCCATCGGCATCGACGATAACGGTCGTGCCCTCGGTAATCTCGTGGATCCCGGGGCCCATCCCGACGAGCATGGGAATTTCCATGGCGGCGGCCAGGATGGCGACATGAGAGGTTGCGCCGCCGCCGGCCAGGCAGATCGCGAGCAGACGCTGCCGATCGAGCGCGGTCAGCTCCGACGGCAACAAATCGTCGGCGATCAGCACGGCGTTTTCCGGCAACGGCAGAGTCATCGGCCGCGCCTCGCCGGCGAGCGCCAGCAGCACATGCGA
Organism: uncultured Gammaproteobacteria bacterium; assembly: GCA_963811115.1. Lineage (GTDB taxonomy): Bacteria > Pseudomonadota > Gammaproteobacteria > Steroidobacterales > Steroidobacteraceae > Bog-1198. The sequence goes on along the minus strand of CAWEQB010000006.1, from coordinate 343,898 downwards.
CTCCACGTCGAGCAAGTCGTCGGCGCGCTCGCGCAACCGCGCATCCTCCAATGCCTCGAGGGCGGCGATGGAGCGGCGGATTGCAGTTCGCCACGCAAATCCGGCGCTCTTGCCCGCAGTGATGCGTTCCTGCGCGGCTTCATTCAGCTGCGGATCGTCGAGAAACTCCAGATGCGCCGCAATGATTTCGCTGCGGGTGGCGCCGCCCGCGGCCGCCACGCGCTCCAGACGAGTGCGCACATGCACTCGAGCTTGATCGAGCGCGATGCTCTCGCTCGCGGCGCCGGCGCCCTGTTCGGCGACCGTGAGTTCGCGGCGTTCGATTCGCGCGGCGCGGCCGACGGCAAGACCGCCGACCGCCGTCACGCCCGTGAGAACTCCCGCCGGCTGCGCGGCGCCAGGTTCGCGGGCCATTGCGGGCGACGGGACGGAAGCGGTGGCCGCGCCGCTGTGAACCGCCGCCGCCTCCATGCGCAATGCCTCATGGAGGCCGTTCACGATGCCGGCCACTGCCTCTGCAGCATCGGCACCGCTGGCCCGAATCTGGAGCTCGTCGCCCTGGCGCACGCCGAGCGCCATGATGGCGATCACGCTGCGCGCATTGACGCTGCGGCCATGGGCGGTGAGCGTCGATTGCGCGCCAAATGCCTTGGCGCGCTGTGCGAGCAGCGCCGCCGGCCGCGCATGCAGGCCCTGGCGCAGAGTCACGATGAGCGTTTGCGCGGCTACCGCTGGGTCCGGCCCCGCGGCCGCGTGCCGCGCCGTGGCCGCTTGCGACGGCGGGGTGCTCGATGCGGATGCGGCGACGCCGGCGATCTCGAACAACAAATCTCCCGCCGACACCGGGCCGGCCGCGCGGCATTGACGAAGACTCAATCCCTCCATGGGTGTCACCAGGATGGGGGTCATCAAGCTCTTGGCGCCGCGCGCGACGGTGTCGAGGTCGAAGCGAATCAGTTCGTCACCCTCACGGACGCTTGCGCCAGGCCGCACGCACGCCTCGAAGCCGCGGCCTCCCAGCGAAACGGTGTCGATGCCGATGTGAATCAACACGTCGATGCCGGGGGCTGCGCGAATCGAAATCGCATGAGCGCTTGCCGGCAGCGTGGTGACTTCGCCTGCACAGGGGGCGACAAGGATTCCGCTGGTCGGGTCGATCGCGAGGCCGTCGCCCAACATGCGTTCGGCAAACACCGGATCAGGCACCGTATCGAGCGCGTCGCACCAACCATCGAAAGGCGCCAGAATCCGTACGTTCGACATCAGCCGTTTACTCCCCGATCTCGACCCAATCGAGCGCCCACATGGGATCGAGCCTCGGGCGCGCGAAGCGCAGGCACAGATCATGCCTGCCCGGCAGGCGCGGCAGTTGCTGTTCCGGCAGAACTGTCACGCCCGAAGCGTTGCCCGCCGCCGCGAGCGGCAGGCTGGCGATTACGGGTGTGTCGCAACCCTCCGCATGAATCTCTAGTTCCCCCTCCGGGGTGCGCGTGCCGCCGACCCGAATCTTGGCCGCATCCGCGCCGATTTCATAGTTGAACGGCAAGGGCGCCACGGCGGCAGCGACACGCGGCCCGTCCGATAGATCAACCGCGCGAGCGATCCAGCAGGGATTCATGATATCGACCGCGAGCGGTGCATTCGAGGTCGCCTCCGGCAGCAGCAACAAGCCGATTGCATTGCTGCAAGGTTCGAGTTCGTGACTGTCGCGGCGCAGCCCCGTGCGCGCATCGAAACGCTTCGCCCAGGTGCGCGACACCGGCGCGGAGCCGGCGAAGGCGGCGGCGCGAACCTCAGTGCCGGGCGGCAAAGTCAACGGCGCCGAATACAGCGGCGAATCGATGGTGGGTTCCCCGCCATCGAGTGTGTAGTGAATTTCCCCCACAGCCGCGGTGCCGCTGTGCGCCTGATTCGACAAGGCCAGGGAGAAGCCGCCGGAAATCCGGGAAAACTGCGCGGCCGGCGCGAATACGCTGTCGGCATAGGTGAGTCCCAAGGCTCGGTAGCGGGCCATCATCGGTACGAGCCGCTCCAGGAAGTCCGGCCAGCGCCGTCGCGCCGAGGCCGACCAGCCGACTTCGGCGAGCGCCGCCGCTCGCGGCAGCGCCATCCATTGGACTCGCTCCTCGGTTTGCAGGTGTTCCGACCACAAATTCGCCTGGATGCCGAGCACATGACGCGCGTGGGCGTGGTCGAGCGCAGAATCGTACGGTTCGAAGCGGTATACATCCTCGAGCGAGATGACATTGAGGCGCCCCGGCGGCTCGGTCGGCAGCGCACTTTGCCGGTGGTCGAAATAGAGTTCCGGGTCCGGCGCCAATACGGTGTCATTGCCCGCTGCCGCCGCCGCGTGCGCTCCGGAAACCCCATGCCAGGACATGACGATGGCGTCTTTCGGCAGATTCGGCTGCAGGATTTCATCCCAGCCAACAATCCGCCGGCCGTGGTTATGAAGGTAGCGGGCGATTCTTTGCGTGAAATAAGCCTGCAGCGCGGCTCCGCCGCGAATCCCGAGCCGCGCGGCGCGCGCCTGGACCTCGGGCGAGGCCATCCACTCGTCGGTGACCACTTCGTCGCCGCCAATATGAATGGCAGGGCTGGGGAAGAGCTCGATGACCTCCGCCAGCACGTCGTCGAGAAATTGGAAGGTTTGCGGCTCCAAATTGAATAGGTGGGCAAGCACGCCCCAGTTCGCCGAGACGCGCAGCGGTTCACCGCCCGAACGTTGTATCGCGGCGCCAAGAGCCGGGTATGCGGCGATGGCTGCGGTCGCATGACCCGGCAAGTCGATTTCCGGGACGATCTGCACATGGCGGGCCGCTGCAAAACGCACGATGCCGCGGATTTCGTCCTGAGTGTAGAAGCCGCCGTAGCGCGCGCCGTTCGGTTCGATGCGCCAGGCGCCGACCGACGTCAAGCGCGGATACTTGCGAATCTCGATCCGCCATCCCTGATCATCGGTGAGATGCCAGTGCAGCACGTTGAGTTTGTGCCAGGCCATCCACTCGATCATGGAGTGAATGAAGGCGGGCGATTGAAAATGCCGCGCGGAGTCGAGCATCAGGCCGCGCCAGCGGTACTCGGGTGCATCGCGAATGCTTTGAACGGGGATCCAGCCTGTTGCGCCGCCCGGCGGCAGGAGCTGCCAGAGAGTGATGGCGCCGTAGAACAGGCCCGCCGATGTGCCGGCGGTGACCGTGATCCGATGCGGCGCCACCTCCAGATCATAGGCTTCCGGCCCGAATCCCTTGCCGCGGCGGAACTCGATGGTGTTGGCGATTGAGCCGGCGGTGCTGCGCTCGGAGTGGCTGACGTCCGGCAAGGCTCTGCCGTTGGTGTGCGTCCATAGCTCGGCAAGATAACCGGCGGCCGCGCGCGCATCGCGATCTTCCGTGGGCGCCTGGATCAGCGTGCCCGGTCCGACGCTGAAGTGGCCGGACCCCGGGACGACCTCGGCGGGTCCCGGTATGACTCCACCCTGCGCCGACCAGGGCAGCGCAAGTCCAAAAAAAAGGGCGGCGGTCTGCGCCGCCGCCCTCGATCTTCGTACCATTCTCGATCCATTCCGCACGACTCACACTCTACTTGATCGCCTCGTGCGGCGGCCGAAGTTGACCTACAGCTTGAAGCGGAAGTTCAGGTAGTACTGCGAGCCGTTCTTGTAGAAAGCCCGAGGCTGCGTCGTGTTCAAGGCGTAGTACTTGAGTGTCGGATTGTTCAAGTTCATGCCGTCGAACGTGATCGAGAAATGATCGTTCATGGTGTATCCCAGCGATGCGGACAGGGTGCCGATGGCATCCTGGGTGAACGCAGAGCTGCGATCCAGGCCGCTGTAGAACGCCGACCGATAGTTGTACGCGATCCGGGCGTTGAACATCCTGTTCTCGAAGTAGCCGCTCACGTTGTAGGTGTTTTTCGACGTGCCCACGAGCCGCTCATCGCCCGCCGGGGGGCACCCCCTCCGTCTGCTTGCCGTCCGCGTAGGTGTAGTTTGCGTTGATGCCGAGGTTGTCCGTGAACGCCTGCTGATAGGCGAGTTCAATACCGTCGACCTTGCCCTTGGCATTGACGGGTACCGTCAAGTTGTAGGGTACTGCGCAGCCGGTCGGGCACAGCGAATCGAAGGTGGAATAGGTCTTGACCTCGGAGCCGTAGCCCACGTAGTTGCGCAAATCCATGTAGAAGAGCGTCGCCGAGAGCAGCGAACGCTTCGCGAAATACCACTCGAGGCCGGCGTCAAAGTTGGTGGAACGGATCGGTTTCAAGTCCGGGTTGCCGCCCGAACCGCCGCCGGTTCCGCCCACGACTCCAGGAGGCGAGAGGTTGGTGAATCCCGCGAGCGCGGAGTAGTCGGCACGGGTCATGGTCTCCGACGGCCGCGAATCGCGCGACGAGTTCCGGGCTCAAGTCGAGTTTCAAGTTCGCGCTCGGCAGTACGTCATTGTATGTGTGAGACACCGGAATGCCGATGAACGGTCCGAATGCCGAGGTCAATATCGCGCCGGGAGTGGTCGGATCCACCTGGGTGTAGGTGACCACATCTTCCTGGGTGTGGACGAATCGCACGCCCGACATTCGCCGCCCAATTGTCACCCTTGAAATCCGCCTGCACATAGCCCGCGGTGTCCTTTTCGTGCACTTGCGAACAGGTACTGATAGTACTCGCGCGCGAGCGGATCGCGATTCACGTTGGCGGGACTGTTGTACGCAGCCAGCTGTGCCGGCGTCCAATACCAGATGCCGGTCGGGATATCGCCGCCGAAGGTGTGGAAATTCGACGGATAATTCGGGAAGCCAACAGGATAGTTCGCAGTGCTGGTGCCGCCGCCGTTGACACCGCTGAACGTCGGGCCCTGGGCGATGGCGTTGTCGGATGTGCGGTCATGGGCTTCATAGCGCACGCCGAACTTGAGGTCCTTCCAGGCACCGTTGTCGATCTGGTAGTCGCTGTCGATCTTCGCCCACTTTTCCTTGTCCTTGACGTCGATATTTTGCGCGCCGAAGATCCAGCCGAACGTCACCGGCACGCCGCCGGGAGTCGGCGTGGTGTTGATTGGTGTTACCGAGATTGAAGTCGGGAGCGGTCCCGAGTCCGTTCAGCTGGTAACCGGCGCCGCTGCCGTTTCCTGGGTTGGTCTCCGACACATCCTGGGTGGGTGTCTTGCCGTCGCCCCAGGAATATCCGACCTGGCCGAGGAATGACAGAGCGTTGCTGGCCTTCCATGTCGCGTCGAGGTTGACGAAATTCGCCGTCGCGGATTCGTCAGGCCGCGAAATTTGGTCGTAGACACCGTAGAGAGTGCCGGGTACGGCGCTGAAGTTGGCCTTGGTCAGGGTGTTGTTTTGCACCACGTAGCCCGGGTCAGGCGCCTGTCCGGCACCGGAGCCGACGAAGTGCGTCGACCACAACAAGTAGTTGCGATTGTAGTTGGCTGGCCGTCAGCTTCGATGCGAATCCTGACAGATCGAAGGTGAGATCGTCGGTCGGCTTGAATTCGATGTCGACCAATGCCGCCGGTGCGCTTGCGCTTCTGAGTGAAGAACGCGGCGCCGATTTCCGTCGGATACTGCACGCCGGACAAATCCGGGTGCGCGGTCGCGATTGGCGCTGCCGGGCGCAATGGTGTCGTAACCCAGGACTTCGACGCCGTCGCGGCGCAAATGCCGGGTCTCGGAGAAGAACTGCGCCATCACGCCGAAGTTGCCGGCATCGTTCTTGAAGTTGCCGAGCGCGCTATATTGTCCGTCCGTCTTATCAGGCAGATCCGCGTATACGGCGCCCACCGACGCCTCGAGCGTGAACTCCTTGGTGAAGTCGAGCGGCTTGCGGGTGACGATGTTGACCGATCCGGCCACGCCGCCTTCGACGAGCGATGCGCTGGAACTCTTTTCCACCACGACCTTGCTGACGATCTCGGAGGGCAGCAGGGTATAGCTGACGCTGCGTCCGACGGTCTGGACCTGATCCAGAACGAACCAGTCGCCGGAGGCCACGCCGTGGCCATTGATCAAGGTTTGCGTCAAACTGGGGTTTGTGCCGCGCATGCTGATGCGGTCGTTCTCGTCGAAGCCGCCCTCGTTGGCGCCGGCGGCGCTGGTGGTGACGCCCGGCAGCCGCGCCAAGGAGTCAGCCACGTTCTTATCCGGCATCTTGCCGATATCCTCGGCCGTTATGACTTCGGTGAGTTGGATGGAGGCACGTTTGGCATCGAGGGACTCCTCGAGCGATTTGCGGATGCCGGTGACGACGATTTCATCGAGTGAGTTGTCGGCCGCCGGGGCCGCAAACGTCAACGCCGGACGGCACGAGCATCGCGAGACCGAGTGCCGACTTGACCGCCAAAGCGATCCGATTCATATAGAGATCCCCTGTTCGATTCATACAATGCCCCCTGTCCTGTCACAATTCGGTTTGAATTTGCTGCTGCCGGCATGGGGTGGCCGTTGTCCGCTTGCTTGTCCCATCCCGTCGAGTCGTCGGTCCACCCACACCAATTAAGGCCCAATATAATACCAATTTCTAAAATCTGCTAGTGCCGTGTAATAAACACATCATGTTGTCCTAAATATTCAATAAAACTAATAGGTTAAGACAAAATGCCATCGGTTGTTGTTCTAAAAGTGGTATTTGTTTGGTATTGTTCAAATGACTGAGAACATACCGGATGCGCGATTCAACCCCATGACATCACTCGCCAAAGCAGTGGGCCCGCTGGATGGTCGCGGTAATTTGCCCCTGTATCAAGAACTGCAGCGGGCGCTGCGCAAGGCCATCGACAGCCGCATCCTCGGGCCCGACGACGCGCTGCCCTCGGAGCGCGATCTGGCGACGGATTTCTGCGGTGTCGCGCATCACAGTGCGCAAGGCGCTGGATGGACTGGTCGCCGACGGCTTGCTGGTGCGCCGGCAAGGCGCGGGCAATTTCGTCTCGGCGCGCGTCGACAAGAATTTCGCGATGTTGACGTCATTCTCCGAGGACATGCGCGCGCGCGGCCGCACGCCGCGCAGCGTATGGCTGAAACGCGCGGCAGGCACGGTGACTCCTGAAGAGGCGCTCGCCCTGCGATTGAGTCCCGGGCACGCCGGTGTTTCGCTTCAATCGAATTCGTTATGCCGACGATGCGCCGATGGCGCTGGAATACGCGACCATCGTGGCCACCGCGCTGCCGTCGCTCGAAGCGGTCGACACGTCGCTGTATGAAGCGCTGGAGCGAGCCGGGCAACGGCCGGTGCGCGCTCTGCAGCGATTGCGCGCGGTCCTGCTGACCGGCGATCAGGCCGAATTACTCAAAGCCAAGGCCGGCGATGCCGGTCTGCTTGGTCGAGCGGCTCGGTTCATTGCCCGATGGACGCGCGATCGAATTCTCGCAATCGTTCTATCGCGGCGATACCTACGACTTCGTCGCTGAATTGAGCGCCTCCACATGAGCGCGAGCGCGCGCCATCCGCGTCGAGGGCACGCGCATGTTTCAGGAGGCTGCGAGCGCGTCGGATGCAGTGCGGGCGCAACTGCAATGCGATGCCGCCGCAATCACGGCGATCGGCACGGAGGTGCGCCGCCTTGCGCCGCGCACGGTGATCACCTGCGCGCGCGGCAGCTCCGATCATGCCGCAACCTTTGCGAAATATTTGATCGAGACGCGAGCCGGCGTGCTGACCGCATCCGCCGCACCTTCCATCAGTTCGGTTTACGGCGTCTCCCAGGATCTGCGCGGTTGCTCTGTTCATCGCCATTTCCCAGTCAGGACGCAGCCCCGACCTGCTCGCCTCGGTGGCCGCGGCAAAATCCGCAGGCGCGACCATTCTCGCCCTGTGCAACAGTCCGGATGCGCCGCTGGTCGCGGCCGCGGATCTCGTGATCGAGTTGCGCGCCGGCATCGAAGACCAGCGTCGCCGCGACGAAATCCTATCTGGCCACCGCTCGCTGCGCTGGTACGGTTGGTCGCCGCCTGGACGCAGAACGCGGCGCTTGCATCGGCCGTGGTCGCGCTGCCGGCGCTGATGGATCGGAGCTGGGCGCTCGATTGGTCGGCCGCGCAGCCGGCGCTCGAGTCGGCCCAGCACCTCTATGTGGTGGGCCGCGGATTGGGGCTCGGCGCCGCGCAGGAAGCGGCGCTCAAGTGCAAGGAAACCTGCGGCCTGCACGCCGAGGCGTTCAGCAGCGCGGAATTGCGCCATGGTCCGTATGCCTTGTCAGGGCCGGGATTTCCGGCGCTGTTGTTCGCCCAGCGCGACGCCACTCAGGCGGGGATCGAGACGCTCGCGCTTGAGCTCGCGCGCCGCAACGTGCCTGTGCTGCTGGCCGGCGCCGACATCGCCATCCCGGGCGTCATCGGACTACCTACCATCGAAGGCCCGCCTGAGATCGCGCCCATACTGCTGATACAGAGCGCATACCGATTGATAGCCACGCTCGCCGTTCGTCGCGGCTTCGATCCTGATCACCCGGCGCACTTGCGCAAGGTCACGGAGACGGTGTGAGGCGCACGGCACTCGCGAATGGCCGGCTTCTGACCGGTGAGGGGATCGTGAGCGGCAAGGTGCTGCTGCTGTCGGGTCCGCGCATCGAAGCGCTGGCAGAGCCCCAGGATCCGCGCTGCACGGATGCGATCACCGTGGACCTTCAGGGACAACTCTTGCTGCCCGGATTCATCGATGTCCAAGTCAACGGCGGCGGTGGCGTGCTGTTCAACGATGATCCCAGCCCCGAGTCGATACATGCCATTGGCGCGGCGCACCGGCGCTTCGGCACCACGGGCTTTCTGCCCACCCTGATCAGCGACGATCTGGACACCATCGGCCGCGCAATCACGGCGGTGCAGTCCTGCCTCGACGCGGGGTTGCCCGGCGTCCTCGGCATTCACATCGAAGGGCCATTTCTCAACTGGGCGCGCCGCGGTGTGCACGACTCCAAACACCTGCGGCTGCTCGACGCCAGCCTGGTATCGCTGCTCTGCCGGCTGCGCGGCGGGCGGACGATGCTCACGCTCGCGCCGGAGATGACCACTCCGGAACTCATCACCAAGCTCGCCGCCGACGGCGTCTTGGTATCCGCCGGACACAGCGAAGCGAGCTTCTCCGAGACCACCGCGGCCATCGCTCATGGGCTGCGCGGATTTACGCACTTGTTCAATGCCATGGCGCGCCTCGATCCGCGCGAACCGGGCATCGTCGGCGCCGCGCTCTACGATCCGGATACTTGGTGCGGGATCATCGTCGACGGCCACCACGTCGACCCCATCATGTTGAAGCTCGCGCTGCGCTGCAAGCGTCACGATCGGTTCATGCTGGTGAGCGACGCGATGCCCGCTGTCGGATCGTCAAAATCGACCTTTGTGCTGCAGGGACGCACGATCCGTGTCGTGGACGGCATATGCCGCGACGAGAACGGAACGCTGGCGGGCACGGCTCTTGATATGGCGACGGCGGTGCGCAACGCAATTTCACTACTGGACCTCGATATCGCACAGGCCGCGCGCATGGCGAGTCGAATATCCGGCGGAATTTCTCGGCTTGGGCCACGAGCTGGGACGCATCGCCCCCGGCTACCGGGCGAATCTGGTGCTGATGGACGACCACTGCAATGTGCACAAGACCTGGATCGAGGGCATCGCGTCGAGTTAGCTCGCGGCGCGTCTTGAAGGTACTTTCTTGCCTGCGCGGCGTGCCTCGGATAATCCGATCGCGATCGCCTGCTTGCGGCTCGTGACCTTGCGGCCTGACCTTCCGCTTTTCAATGTGCCGCGTTTGCGCTCACGCATGACTTTTTCCACTTTTTTCGACGCCGCCTTGCTGTACTTCCGCGCCATGGCTTCCTCCGCATCGTTAAGACATTGCGTACACCTCAATCTAACGCCGGTGCGGCGCGCGGCAAGGGCGAGGATGCCAGAATGCATGTCGGAGAATTCGGTCATGTCGGAGGGATCCGACTCCTGTCGGAGAAACCGGACGACAGTGAAGAAGGGGCCGGGAAAGGATCATGGGAGACCCTGGCCACAGGAGAGGACCCATGAGCGATCCAGTCAAGCGAAAGGGAAGCGCAATCCCACCTGGTCCTGATCCGAAAGCGGAACGTGAAATGCAGGCTGAAACCGTCTCGAAACCGGGTGGCTTCAAGAACGATCCCGATGACCCGACGAATCCCAATGAGGCCATAGAGAGGAGCCGCCGAGCATTGCGGGAGCGGGCCGCGAAGGGCGGCTGACGGCGCCGCAGGAATTTGACGCCGTGGCGCGCCAGGAATTCCCGAACGCGGTCATTACTGTCGGATGATGTGTCGCCGGGGCCCAGGTCTTCGGTGTCTGACATGCGGTTCTCTCCAGTGGCTCAAGAGCTCCAGGTCGCATGCTGCAGCAATCCCTTGTCGGTCGGAAGTGGGCACCCGCACTCCATGACTGTCCGGTATTTCTGACGCCGCCCCGGGTGAGGCGCCTATTCCCGCGTGCGGAGCACAAAGATAACCATGAGCTTTCAGTAACCGATCGTCCGGAGACAATCATGGAATCCGCTGCCGCACATGCACCTAACGCCGAGCCCTTTGACGAGCTCTTGGACAGCGTCGAGGATTTGCTGAGGCGCATTGCCGACGTCGACAGCCCGGAAATAAAGAAAATCCGAACCAAGGTTCAGGTGGCGACGGCGGTCGCCAGGAGTGCCTGGCAGGATACCGCGCAATACGCAAATCAGCAGGTAAGGAATTCACTGCGATGGCCGAACGAGCACCTGCACGAATCACCATGGAGGGCGATCGGGATAGCGGCGTTGGTGGGCATAGGTGTAGGTGCGATTCTCACCAGATACCGGGGAAACTAAACCAGGTATGGATAGGAATGATTCATATAAGTCCGGAGGTAACATGCACCGTTCAAAATTCGCATTGCTGATCGCGGCGATCAGACGCCGCCGCAGAAGCCCGATCAGAAACAATTCATGAAAGACTGCATGGCGAAAGCCAAGGCTTCCAACAACGGCATGTCCGAAAAGGACATGAAGAAAGCCTGCCAGGAGCAGCTGAAGGCGAACATGGGTAGTCCGTCTCAGCCGGTCACGCCCGCGCATTGATGCAGGTGCCGTGCGGCCCCCGCACGCCTGACCACTCATGGCCGGTAGAAACACAGCGGTATCGGGGATCTACCGGCTGAAGGATCAAGCGGAGCGGGCGCTCGACACGCTGATTGCGGGGGGCATTCCTTGCTCATCGATCTCAGTATTGCTGCTCGACCCGGCGAGTGCCGAGGCTGACGGCGCCGTCGGCCACCGGGTCAATCGAGCAGGAGCCATCATCGGGGGCACCATCGGCGTTCTCGCGGGTGCAGGTCTTGTCGCCGTCGCGGGAGTCGGCCGTATGATCGGAGCGGGGCCGATCATGGCAGGACTTTCGGGAGCGAGGGCAGCGGGTGTTGTTGCCGATGCGCAAAACGGCGATCTGGCCCGCGCTTTGGCCGGCATCGGCATCTCCGATCTCGAGGCGAAACTCTACGAAGGCCACTTGAAGTTCGGCGGCACTCTTGTGTCCGTGAGCTGCAATTCCGCCGAGCAAGCCTCGCGTGCCAAAGCGCTGTTGACGGTCACGGGCGCCATCGAGGCACAGCCGGAATCCGAACCCGCCGTTACTTGGCGGCTGGCGAAGTCTTGATTGCAGTCAGGGCGTCGAAAAGAGAATGCTTTGGATGTTTGGCGCAATCCGCCAGCAGCGCGGCCTGAAAGGAATTCAGCGAGTCCGCATCGAAGATGTGGCTGCCTGATCTTGCCACCGAGAAGCCGAACAACCACATCATGATGGTGGTTGCGCTTTCCGGGTCGGTGCGTGCCAGTTCAATGTGCCGCGACGCGAAGGTCGCACATTCCAGGGTGGTAAGGTCCATCGGGTTTTTGGTCTCAGGCTTGACGATGGCCAGGGCGTCCAACAGGCTTTCGATGGGATTGCTTTTGCACTCGCCGTCCAACGCAAAGCCGAATGCGGTCAGCGCGTCCGGATACATGACATGTGCCCCGGATTTCGCCACGGAATAGCCGAACAGCCACATCACCGTATTGATGTTGTCGGCGGTTGGGTTCGAGACAGCGGCCGGCAAGACCTCGTTTTCGTACTTCCCGCAAGTCAACGTCGCCAGGTTCAGCTCGGCGGCGCTGCTGGCGCCGGCAAAGAGACATGCGCCAAGGATGATGCCGGTCAAGAACTTCATTGGGCGACTTTATCGCATAATGCCCGGCAATGAGCACGACTCTCGTCACCGGCGGATCCGGATACATCGGCAGCCACTGCATTCTGCAGCTTCTGGCCGCCGGCCATCGGGTGCGCACGACCGTGCGCAACCTGAATCGCGAGAGTGAGGTGCGTGCCATGCTGAGAGCCGGCGGCGCGGAGCCCGGAGAACGGCTGAGTTTTGTGGCCGCCGATTTGGAAAACGATTCGGGCTGGGCCGAAGCCGTGTCCGGCTGCGAGTACGTTCTCCACGTGGCATCGCCGTTTCCGGCAGGGGTTCCAAAGGACGAGCGGGAGTTGATCGTACCGGCGCGTGATGGCGCACTGCGCGTGCTGCGCGCTTCCCGAGATGCCGGAGTCCGACGAGTCGTGCTGACCTCCTCGTTCGCGGCGGTTGGCTATGGCCACCGGCCGGGGAAGACGCCGTTCAACGAGACCAGTTGGACGAATCTCACCGGCGACGTGGCGCCCTACGTGAAATCAAAGACCCTGGCCGAACGCGCCGCTTGGGATTTCATGGGTAGAGAAGGCGGCGCCTTGGAGCTATGCGTGGTCAATCCGGTGGCGGTATTCGGTCCTCTGTTGGGCCCCGACATTTCAACGTCGATTTTATTGTTGAAACGCCTTATGGACGGCAGTGTGCCGGGCTGCCCGCGGCTCTATTTCGGCGTTGTCGATGTGCGCGACGTGGCCGACCTACATCTTCGCGCCATGACTCATTCCGCTGCCAAGGGAGAACGCTTTCTCGCTGTCGCCGGCGATTGCATGTCGATTCTCGACATGGCACGCGTGCTGCGGCTCCACATGGGCGCAGCGGCAAAAAAGGTTCCGACCTTGCAGCTGCCTAATTGGCTGGTGCGCGTCGTTGCATTGCGCGACCCTGTCGCGCGGCAGATTCTTCCCGAACTCGGCAAAGTCAAGAACGCCAGCAACGAGAAGGCCAAGCGCCTGTTGGCTTGGGCGCCGCGGTCCAACGAAGAGTCCATCGTCGCCACCGCGGAGAGTTTGGTGCGGCTCGGTCTTGTCTAGCGACCCGCGACCTTGCCGAGCAAATCGCACAGCAATGAACTCAATGGCCGTGCACGGGCTGCATCGAATGCCGGCGCGCGCGCTTCGGCGAGATACGCCCGTTGTGCGATTTCCAATTGCACCGCGTCGATTCGCCCGGCGGGGTCGCCGTAGCGGCGTGTGATGTAGCCACCTTTGAAGCGTCCGTCGACCACGAATGAAAAATCCGACTGCGCGCTGAGAGAGGCCACGATGCGATCCAAGAGAAGCGGCGAGCAGCTGCGCCCGCCGGCGGTGCCCACATTGAGATCGGGAAGACGCCCGGCGAACAGTGCGGGCACTTCGGAAAGAATCGAGTGGGCATCCCACAGAATGCAATGCCCATGGCGCTGTACCAGATGCCGGGTCAGCCCGGCAAGCTTGTCGTGGTAGGGTCGCCAGTACGAATGCACCCGATCGTCGATTTCGCCCTGAGTTGGATTGGCGCCCTCCAAGTACAGGGGTTCACCGCCGAACGTCTCGATGGGACACACCGTCGTTTCGCGCTGGCCTGGGTACAGCGGCGCGCCGTCCGGCGGTCGATTCAGGTCGACGACATAACGGGTGTGGGTTGCGCGGATGATGGAGGCGCCCAGGTCGCGGAAGAAATCGTACAACTGCGGGACAAACCAATCCGTATCGGGCAGATCGAGCACTTCGGGCCGCAGGCGCGCGGCAAATTCGGGCGGAAGATAAGTGCCCGAGTGGGGAAAGCTGATCAACAGAGGCCCTTCGCCGGGCACATACTCGAACAACGGTTCGGGTGCCCGCAGCGGCGACATTAGGTAACCCTTCTCGAAGGCAGAATCCGCTCTACCAGGGACGAGAAGCGTCCCGTCTTGACCCACGCTCTCGCGGCTTGGATGTCCGGCGCAAAATACCGGTCGGCTGCATAGAAGGGTATGTCGCTGCGAATGGCGGCGTGAACCTTCTCCAGACTGACCGAGGACCGTGCAGGGCGGTGGAAATCGATGCCCTGCGCGGCGGCCAGCAATTCGATGCCGATCACCGCCGCTGCATTGTCGACCATTCTCTCCAGGCGACGGGCGCCGTGGGTGGCCATGCTGACGTGATCCTCTTGGTTGGCGGAAGTTGGAATTGAATCGACGCTGCAGGGGTAGGCGATGCTCTTGTTCTCCGACACCAATGCGGCGGCGGTGACTTGCGCAATCATGAAACCGGAATTGACGCCGCTGTTCTCGACCAGGAAGGCGGGCAAGCCGCTCATTTTCGGATCGACCAAAACGGCCACGCGGCGCTCCGCCAGGTTGCCGATTTCCGCAATCGCGAGTGCCAGGGTATCGGCCGCGAACGCCACGGGTTCGGCATGAAAGTTTCCGCCGGACAGCACGTCGCCCGACTCCACGAACAGCAGCGGATTGTCGGTGACGGCATTGGCCTCACGCTGCAGCGTAACGCTGCAATTGCGGATGAGTTCCAGACAGGCGCCCATCACCTGCGGCTGGCAACGGAAAGAATAAGGGTCCTGCACGCGCGTACAATCGAGGTGCGAGGCGCGAATCACGCTGCCGGCGATCAGCTCCCGGTATTCCCGGGCCGCTGCGATTTGTCCGGGCTGGCCCCGCACGTCGTGTATGCGCTCATCGAAGGGAGCATCGCTGCCCTTCAGCGCATCCACGGACATGGCCCCGGCGACGAGGGCGGCCGCAAACACATCCTCCGCGCCGAACAGTCCTGCGAGGGCCAGTGCGGTGGAGACCTGCGTGCCATTGATCAAGGCCAGGCCCTCTTTGGCCCGCAGCTTGAGGGGTTCAAGTCCCGCCAGGCGCAGACCTTCGCTTGCCGGTCGCAGCGCGCCGTTCACTCGAACTTGGCCGATGCCCAACAACACCGTGCTCAGGTGCGCCAAGGGCGCCAAATCTCCCGAGGCACCCACCGAACCCTGCGCGGGAATCACCGGATACACCTCATGCTGCAGCAACGCGAGCAAGGCGTCGATCACCGCCATGGTGATGCCGGAGTGTCCGCGAGCCAGCGCATTGATCTTGAGTACCAGGATCAAACGGACGACGGCATCCGGCAGCGCATCCCCCACACCGGCGGCGTGCGAGAGCAGGAGGTTGCGTTGCAGGAGTTCGAGTTGCTCCGCGGGTATGCGTGTCTGGGCCAACAAGCCGAATCCAGTATTGATTCCATAGGCCGCATCGCCCTTGGCGATGATCTTGTCCACCAACGAGGCGGACACGGCAATACGGCCGCGATCATGGGCGGACAATCGCAGAGCGACGGGCTTCTCGTAGATCCGCCGCAGCGTCGGCAGGTCGAGCTCGCCCGCGCGAAATTCTAGGGATTTGGTCAAGGGTCACTCGATCATCGGCAATTTCAGGCCCTGCTCGCGGGCGCAGGCGATCGCGGTCTCGTAGCCGGCGTCGGCGTGGCGCATCACGCCGGTGCCGGGATCATTCCAGAGCACGCGCCGAATGCGCTTGGCCGCCGCCTCGCTGCCGTCGCAGACGATGACGACGCCGGCATGTTGGGAGTAGCCCATGCCAACCCCGCCGCCGTGATGAATGGAAACCCAGGTGGCGCCGCCCGCCGTGTTCAGAAGCGCATTGAGCAAGGGCCAATCGGAGACGGCGTCCGAGCCATCCTTCATCGCTTCGGTCTCGCGATTCGGGCTGGCCACGGAGCCGGAATCCAGATGATCGCGGCCGATGACGATGGGGGCGGACAGTTCCCCCGTCCTTACCATTTCGTTGAATGCCAATCCCAGGCGATGCCGCTGTCCCAACCCAACCCAACAAATGCGCGCCGGCAGTCCCTGGAACTGAATCTGTGAGCGCGCCATATCGAGCCAATGATGTAGATGCGGATCATCGGGGATCAGTTCTTTGACTTTCGTGTCGGTCTTGTAGATGTCCTCGGGGTCTCCCGAGAGTGCGACCCAGCGGAAGGGTCCGATGCCGCGGCAGAACAGCGGCCGGATATATTCAGGAACGAATCCGGGAAAATCGAAGGCCCGCGCGACCCCTGCATCGAGCGCCACCTGACGAATATTATTGCCGTAGTCGAACACCGGCAGGCCCATGCGCTTGAAGCGCAGCATGTACTCGACATGCTTGGCCATGGACAAGGTTGCCGCCGCTGCGGTACCGGTGGGATCGTTTGCGCGTCGCTCATCCCATTGCTCGACCGTCCACCCTTGAGGCAGGTAGCCGTTGACCGGATCGTGCGCGGAGGTTTGATCGGTCACGGCATCCGGCCGGATGCCACGCTCGAGCAACGTATGCAGTACGTCGACGATGTTGCCGAGGAGCGCGATGGATATCGGTTTCGAATTCTTCCTGGCGTTTTCGAGCATGGCCATAGCCTCGTCCAGTGAGCGGGCCTGGGCGTCCACGTAGCCGGTCTCCAGTCGCTTGGCGATGCGGCTTTGGCGGCATTCGACCGCCAGCATGCTGAAGCCGGCCATGGTGGCGGCCAACGGCTGTGCGCCGCCCATGCCGCCGAGCCCTGCGGTGAGGATCCACCGGCCATTCAGTTTGTCGTCAAAGTGACGCCGGCCCATTTCGGCGAAGGTTTCATAGGTGCCTTGCACGATGCCTTGGCTGCCGATATAGATCCACGAACCGGCCGTCATCTGGCCGAACATGGCGAGACCTTTGCGATCGAGCTCGTTGAAGTGCTCCCAGGTTGCCCAGTGGGGCACCAGATTTGAATTGGCAATGAGCACGCGCGGCGCATCGGCATGCGTCGGGAACACGCCCACCGGCTTGCCGGACTGAATCAGCAGTGTTTCCTCTTCGGTGAGGGTTTTCAGCGTTTCGACTATGCGGTCATAGCAGTTCCAATCGCGCGCGGCGCGCCCGATGCCGCCGTAGACCACGAGTTCCGCCGGATTTTCGGCGACTTCGGGGTCCAGATTGTTCATCAACATGCGCAGCGGCGCTTCGGTCATCCAGCTGCGGGCGCTCAAGGTGTTGCCGCGCGCTGCGCGGATGGTTCGGGGTTTCAGGGGGGCGAGCATGATTTGCATCCTTAGGGGCGGAAGCGCCCCGACATTTCATATCGAGAACCGGGGTAATAGAGCCGGGCCACCGAGGCGATCTGCCCGGCAGTCCAGGTGCGCCGAATGACCAGCAGGCAAGGCTCGTCGCGCTTCATGGCCAGGAGCGTGCGCGTGCGTTCATCCGGCATGACCGCGCGCAGCAGGTGCTCGGCCTCCTGCAGTGGGGCGACCTTGACGAGGTGGTCGTAGGGGGTGGTTTGATTGAAGTCCACTTGCAGATAGTCGGGCGCGAGCTTCGGCAGAACATAGCGATCTTCCAGCTGGATGGGGCGATCGTTCTCGAAGTGCACGATGACCGAACAGTACAGTTCACTGCGCGGTGCAATGCCGAAGTCTTCGGCGAGTTCCGCGGTCGCGCGGATGCGCTCCAAAGACACGATTTCGGCGCGATGCACATGGCCGCGGCGGCCAATCTCCTCGGCGATGCTGCGGATTTCCAGAGGATGCGCATGCGCCAAGTTGTCGGCCACGAAACTGCCGACTCCGGCGATGCGCACCAGGACTCCTTCGTCGCGCAACTCGCGCAGCGCCCGATTGGCGGTCATTCGCGACACACCGAAGGTTTTCACGATGTCGTTTTCGGAGGGTACGCGCGTCGAGGTGCCCCATTTGCCGGAGCCGATATTGTCGAGAATATGCCGCTTGACCTGCAAATACAGCGGCTGCACGGACGGCTTGTTCATCATGGGCCAAGATTAAGCTGTATAGACAGGTACAGTCAACCCTCTTTTAGGGCTTTTCAGCCAGCCGGCGCATCAAATTGGCAAACTTTTCGCGTACTTCGGTTTCAGCGGCGTGCCGCCGATCCTTGATCACCCAGCGCCCGGCGACCATGCAATCGCGAATGGCCGCGTCGCCGCCCGCGAACAGCAAGTGATCCAAAGCAGTGGCGGATGCCGCACCCACCATCGTGGGATGGGCTTCATCCAAGACCAACCAATCGGCGCGACGACCCACCTCGATCGACCCTACCGGCTGGCCGATGGCCTGCGCTCCATGCTGTGCGGCATCACGCCATAGCCGGGTCCCCACATGCGACTCGGCCGCAGCGGCCAGCACCCCACGGCGCTTCTTGCGCAGGCGTTGTTGATACTCCAGCCAGCGCAATTCCTCAGCGGGACTGACGGTGGACTGGCTGTCGGAGCCCACGCAGAGACGGCCGCCCTCCTTGAGAAAGCGGGCCGTATCGAAGAACCCGTCGCCGAGGTTGGCCTCGGTGCTGATGGACACGCAAACCGTTGCGGAGGAGGCTGCCAATCCTGCGAGTTCGGCATTCGTGGCATGCGTCGCATGCACCAGACACCAATGTGGAGTGAGCAATCCCGTGTCGAGCATCAGTTCGATCGGGCGCCGTCCGGTCTCTCGCAGACAGGCCTTCACTTCCAGCGCTTGCTCGGCCACGTGAATATGCACGGGCATGCCGGCATCGATGTCTCTGAGGCGAAGCGCCGCCTCGCGCAGGGTTTCGATCGGCACGGCGCGCAGGCTGTGGAAGGCAGCACCTACGCGCCAAGGCCGCGGGCCGTTGCGCGAACCCTGGGCGCGCCGGTCCGAGGCAACGAGTTCCTCGACCGCCCGCAGGAATCCTTCGGTGTCCGAAGCGAATCGCGATTGCTCGGGCTTGAGCGGCCTGCCGCCGAAATCGCTCGTCTGGTACAGCGTGGGCAGAAAGGTGAGGCCGATTCCGGCAATGTTCGCGGCGTTGCCGATGGCCTCCCACAGTGGATTCGAACCAGAATAGGCGGCGCCGCCCGGGCTGCGGTGGAGGTAGTGGAACTCTGCGACCGACGTATAGCCGCTTTTCAACATCTCCACGAACAACTGGGTCGCGAGGGTTTGCAAATCGTCGGGCCCAATGCGATTCGCCAGGGCGTACATCGCGCTGCGCCAGGTCCAAAAGCTGTCGCGCGCCGACAATCGATATTCGGTGTTTCCCGCCATGGCGCGTTGGAATGCATGACTGTGTGCATTGGGCATGCCGGGTACCAGGATGCCGTCGATCGGCTCCACGACCGTTCTGAGCCTGCGCACATCGGCCGCCCCGGTTTGTATGTCGGTGATGAAGCCCTCGTCGGACACGCTGACGGTGACGTCCCGAGCCCAGCCCTGCGACAAGAAGGCGGATTGCACGTGGTAGCGGTGCATCTTGACTATACCTGTATAGGGAACTGTTCTTGCCGTATCATACTTGCAGCAGCTACCAATGGGCGATAAGTGGTGAAAAACGCGTCGGGCAATGAATGGGACCAGATTTGGGTCGGCGCGAACATCGCCACCATGGTCGCGGGCGCGGAACCTTATGGCAACCTCAATAATGCCGCGGTGGCCGTCAAAGGCGAGCGAATTGCGTGGCTTGGGACCGCCGCCGACGGTGAAGCCCGGGCCGCGGCGCAGGGTCTTCCCGTCGAGGACGCCCGGGGTCTGTGGATAACCCCGGGACTGATCGACTGTCACACGCACTTGGTCTACGGCGGCAATCGGGTTGAAGAATTCGAGAAGCGGCTGCGCGGCGTGTCTTACGAGGAGATTTCACGTGCCGGCGGCGGTATTCAGTCGACCGTTCAGGCGACGCGGTCGGCCGCGCGTGAAGAACTGTACGCATCGGCTGCGTTACGTGCGCAGCGGTTGATGTCCGAGGGGGTCACGACCATCGAGGTCAAGTCCGGTTACGGGCTCGAGCTCGGATCCGAGCGCCGCTTGCTGGAGGTGGCGCGCGACCTAGAGGAGCAATTGCCGGTCTCGATCCAAAAGACATTTCTGGGCTTGCATGCCCTGCCGCGGGAATTTGCCGCGGAGCGCGCGGAATTCGTCGGGAAGGTTTGTGGTCCGTGGCTGGAGTCGCTGCTCGCTGCGGGCCTGGTGGATGCGGTCGATGCGTTTTGCGAAAACATCGCGTTTTCCCTGGCTGAAACCGAGGGTCTGTTGCGGGCAGCCAAGCAGCTGGGCTTGCCCGCGCATGTGCATGCGGGTCAATTGAGCGACATGGGTGCCGCGGAATTGGCCGCCAAATGGGGCGCGTTGTCTGCCGACCATCTCGAGTACCTGAGTGCCGGCGGCGCGCGCCGTCTCGCCGAGGCGGGAACGGTCGCGGTGCTGCTGCCTGCCGCATACTTCACGCTGCGGCAGAGCACGCCCCCGCCGATCGCTCTGCTCCGGGACGCCGGAGCGGCGCTGGCGATTGCCACCGATTGCAATCCGGGTAGCTCGCCTTGCACCTCGATCTTGCTGGCGCTCAACATGGCGTGCACGTTGTTCGGCTTGACTGCCGAAGAGGCCCTGAACGGCGCCACCCGGCACGCGGCGCGTGCGTTGGGTATGGCCGATGAAATTGGCACTATCGAAGTAGGAAAGCGCGCGGATCTGGCGCTGTGGCGCATCGAGCGGCCCGCGGAACTGTGTTACGCCCTGGGCGCGAACCCGTGCGTCGGAGTCGTGTACGGCGGGACACTCAGACAGGCTCCCGGCCTGCACTCGGGCTGAATCCGACATGGCCCGCTTCCGGGTGCCTTATTGGCGCCGCTCACTCGCCCTCGCGTGCCTCGCGCTTGCCGCCGGAATTGCAATCTGGGTCGCGCACCTCGACAGCGTCGTCACGCGGGAATTCCGGGGTCGACACTGGTCGGTGCCGGCGCGCGTCTTTGCCGCGCCGTTGGAACTCTATGTAGGCGCACCGGTGTCGGCCAACGATCTGGAACAGGAACTGCGCCGTCTGCATTACCGGCCCGGCGATCCGTCGGCGGGTACGGGCAACTATCGGCGTCGCAACGATTCCTTCGATCTACACGCGCGTCGCGTGCGCTTCATCGAAGAGCTGCGCGAGCCCATGCTGGTCTCAATCCGCGCGAGCAGCGGCTCGATCACCGACCTGCGGCATGCCGATGGTACCGAGTTGCCGGTGTTCCGCCTCGATCCGCCGGTGGTCGGCAGCGTATTTCCGGTGCACGGCGAGGACCGTCTGGTGTTGTCGCCTGCCGAGGTGCCGCCGTTGCTGCGCATGGGCATCAAAGTGATCGAGGACCGGCGTTTTGACGAACACCGCGGGGTCGACGCATGGGGCGTACTTCGCGCGCTTTGGGCCAACCTGCGGGCCCGCCGCGTGGTGCAAGGGGGCAGTACGCTCACGCAGCAACTCGTCAAAAATTACTTTCTGTCGGACGAGCAGACCTTCGGGCGCAAGGCAACCGAGGCCATCATGGCGCTGCGGTTGGAGGCGCACTATTCCAAGGAAGAGATCTTGGTCGCCTACCTCAACGAGGTGTATCTCGGACAGGACGGCGCGCGTGCCATCCACGGCTTCGGGCTTGCCAGCGAATATTACTTCGCCAAGCCCCTCGACGAACTCGACGTCGGCGAAATGGCGCTGCTGATCGGGCTGGTCAAGGGTCCGTCCTTCTATGATCCTCGCAAACACGCCGACCGCGCGCGATCGCGGCGCAACCTCGTGCTGCAGGAGCTCGAACAGGCGCACCTGATCACTGCAGCAGATGAGAAACGCGCCGCGGCGAGTCCTCTGGGGTTGAAGCCGCCGGGCGGCAGCTATGTTCCCGCGTATCTCGACCTGGTGCGCCGGCATTTAAAGCGCGACTACGCCGAGGCGGATCTCGCCGCCGCCGGTCTTGCGGTGTACACCAGCCTCGACCCACGGGCGCAGGCCGCGGCCGAACTCGCACTCACATCGAACCTCAAACGCCTCGATGCCGCCAGCCGCGTGCGCGGCGCATCCCTCGAAGGCGCGGTGATCGTCGCCGAACCGAACAGCGGCGACGTGGTCGCAGTGGTGGGCGGGCGCGAAGTCGGAGCCGACGGCTTCAACCGGGCGCTCGATGCGCGTCGGCCGATCGGCTCGCTGGTCAAGCCCGCCGTGTACCTCGCCGCGATCGAGTCCGGGCGCTACAACGCTGCCACCCTGCTCGAGGATGCGCCCATAGAACTCAAGCTCGCCAACGGCAGCATCTGGGCGCCGCAAAACTTCGAGCACGAGACTCATGGGCAGGTGCCGATGGCACGGGCGCTCGCGGAGTCGCTGAACTTGGCGACGGTGCACCTGGGGCTCGATCTGGGACTGCCGCGCGTGGCGGACACGCTCCGGCAGCTTGGCTTGTCTTCGGCCCCGGCGCTCAATCCATCGCTGTTGCTCGGCAGTGTCGAGATGACGCCGCTCGAGGTCGTCGAGGTCTACACCTCACTGGCGAATGGTGGCTTTCGCGCCAGATTGCGCGCGGTGCATGCGGTGCTCGACGAGCAGGGCCGGCCCCTCAGGAGCTTCAAAGTGCAGGTGGAGGCCGCTGCGCCGCCGGCCGCTGTCTACCAGCTCGATCGAATGCTGACGTTGGTGACCACACGCGGTACAGGCCGTGATGCCCCCGCCCATCTGCCCCGTGGAACGGTGGTCGCCGGCAAAACCGGCACCTCTTCTGATACGCGTGACAGCTGGTTCGCGGGATTCACCGGCAGCTACGTTGCGGTGGTGTGGGTTGGCTACGATGATAACCGCGCCACCGGGCTCACCGGCGCCGCCGGGGCGCTGCCGGTATGGGCCGACACGCTCGCGAAACTCAAGTCCGCTTCGTTCGAGCCCGTGGCCCCGGAACTGGTCGAGGATCGTTGGGTGGGCTATGCGGACGGACTGGAGACGACACCGGCCTGCAGCGCCGATGCAGTGCTGCTGTCCCTGCCGACGGGCGCGAAGCTGCCGGGCAAACCGGACTGCATGTCCTCGCCGCCAAGCTCCGTGGGTGACAAGATCAAGTCATGGTTCAAACACATCACTCACTGAGGAGACTCGCCCTGGTTGTCGGCGCCGCGGCGATCCTGAGCGGCTGCCCGGCGCCGGCCCGACGTCCCCAGCCGGGTTCGCCGCCGCCGAGCCCGCCCGCGCCGAGTGCCTCGTCGAACCCTTCACCGTCGATTTCGCCGGTGCCCGGTGCACCGCAGCCGAGGCCGCCGCGTCAGAACAGCCTCTCGCCGGCGACCCGGTCGTTGGTCACTCAATCGCGGACGTTGCTCGCGCACGGCGATTTCAACGGGGCATCGTCCACGCTCGACCGGGCGCTGCGCATTGAACCGAACAATCCCTTGTTGTGGATCGAGCTTGGGCGGGTGCGGCTGGTCGAGAGCGACGCCCGCCAGGCAGAGGGCTGCGGCCGCAAAGCACTGGCGCTTGCAAGCGGCGATCATGGCGCGCAACAGCAGGCGGGTCGGCTGCTCGCCGACGCTTTGCGCGCCCAGCAGCGCAATCAAGAGGCGCGCGAGGTGGAGAGCCAGCCGTTCATGAACTAGGAGCCTGTCCGAGTTAGACAGGTTCCTATGGCAAGTCGGCCAGTGTCCCGAAGGTGCCCGGGGTTGTAGCACTTTGTAGCAGCACCCCGGGGTTCGTCGTCACGATTCCGCCTTGCATCGGATGAGTGACCCCATTGCTGACCACGATATCCGGCTTTCCGTCGCCATTGACGTCCGCGATCGCGATCTCATTCGCCCCGGCAGCCGCATAGATGCTGGCCGGCAGGAATTTGCCGGGATTGGCCGGATCGTGCAGCAGCACGGTGACGTTACCCTGGCCGCCGATGACGATGTCCAGCTTGCCGGTGCCCTCTAGATCCGCGAGCAGAATGGATTGAGGCAGATCCTGCGTGGCAATGGCATAGCTGACTGGAGCCAGGAAGCTGCCGTGGCTGGCCGGGTTCTGCAGCAGCACATTGACCGTTGGGGACATTCCGCCGGCCGGGCCCGGGTCCGTGATCACGAGGTCATTGAGTCCATCGCCGTTCACGTCGGCAATGGCGATGATGTTCGCGCCGGCGACATTGTAGTTGGCGGTCTGCGTGAACACACTGACCGGAGTTGCGTACGTCGTTGCCGAGGCAGCTCCCGTATGCATCAGCACCTTGACGCCGACGGCGTCGGTGAGTGCGATATCAGGGGCGCCGTCACCATTGAGATCTCCGGCCGCCACCCAGTTGGCGCCGCCGGAGTAGAGGGGGACGGGCGCGGCGAAGGTCCCCGCCGAGCTCTGCACGAACAGCGACACGCTGAAATCCGCGGATATCAGGTCCGGCAAACCATCTCCGTTCATGTCCGCGATGGCCACCTGCGAGGCGCCGGGGCTGTTCAACAGCAGGGCTGGCTTGAAAGTGCCGGGACTGGCATTGTCATTGAAGAACACAGAGAGCGCGCCGTCGTCGTAGCTGGCGGACACCACATCCATCGATCCATCGCCATTGAGATCGGCGCTGGCTATGAACAGCGGGTCGAATCCGTCCGCCGTCAGTGTGGGCGCGGCGAATGCGCCTGCCCCCGTCGACAGGTAGGCCTTCAGATTCGACCCGGGGGCCGCAGGGGGGTGAATCGAGGTCACCGCAACGATATCGGGAAAGCCGTCGCCGTTGAAATCGGCGGCGACCACGCCCTTGGAAAGCTCCGTGGGAGTGATGTTGCAGGAGTAGCAAATCGGAGCGTCATAGCCGTCGTTGCAGCTTGCGAGCAAGACGGATAGCGCAATTGCGATTGCGGTGGGTATTGAATGCGACATGCGTTTCTCCCGACGGCCCCGGCCAACCCACTATAACGCAGCATTTTACTCCGGGTTGACCGGAGCCGTTTCAGGCATTCCAGAGGCGGCTCAACCCGCAGCCGGCTGCTCGAATCCCGTCAGCACATTCACCACATTGATGCCGATCTCGCCGACGGCATAGCCGCCCTCGAGAACGAATAGAGTCGGCAGCGCGCAGGCGCCGATCATTTGGCCATAACTGAAAAAGTCCGCGCATTGCAGGCGAAAGAAGCTGATGGGATCCTGCGCGAAGGTATCGACGCCGAGCGAGACGATCAGCGCGTCGGCGCGGAAGTGCGCGATGCGCCTGAGTGCAACGCGCAGCGCATCCTGCCAGGTTGCCCATTCCGTGCCCGGCGGCAGCGGCAGATTCAGGGTGAATCCGCTCCCTGCCTCGGAGCCGGTCTCCTCGGCATATCCCGAAAAGTACGGGAAGGCGTCCGCGGGATCGCCGTGCAGCGATACGTAGAGCACGTCGGGCCGCGCGTAGAAGATGTCCTGTGTGCCGTTGCCGTGGTGAAAGTCCACGTCCAAAATTGCGACGCGAGCCGCGCCCCCGTCCCGCAGGTACTGCGCCGCGATCGCCGCGTTATTGAGAAAACAATAGCCGCCGTACAGATCGCGCGCGGCGTGATGGCCCGGCGGGCGGCATAGCGCAAACGCGGCGGAGGCCCCTTCCTTGATCTGCAACGCACCGGTCAGGGCCACGTCGGCGGCGGCGCGTGCGGCTTCCCAGGTGCCCTGGCTGATCGAGGTCTCTCCCGCCATCGCGTAGTATCCAAGTCTCCCCATAATGCTCGCCGGGCGGCGCTGCGACATACGCCGGGCCGGCCAGCAATCAGGAATAGCTTCGCCGCGATTGCCGGCGGCCACCCATTCACCCCAGGCGTGAGCCAGAAATTCCAGGTACTCCGGGTCGTGAACGCGCAGCAGCGGCGCCGCGCCGAAGCTTGCAGGTGCGATGACTTGGCCGAGCCGTTGCGCTTGGACGCGTTCGAGCACGATTTGCGCGCGCTCCGGGGATTCGTGCGGGCGCACCAATTCGCCGCCATAGAGTTCGGTGCGCGCGCTGCGCAGCACGTGATCCGGCGAAAAAACGGTGATCATGCAGTCGTCCCCTCGTAATACAGCGCGCAAAGAGTGAGGTGCAACTCGGGCGCAAGTCAACCGCAGTGCAAATTCAGCTCTCAACTATTGCGGCCCGCTGCCGACACGTTCGGCGGAGGTATGCTGTGGACAAGCTCGAATTGACTGCGGAAGAATTGGTGGCGGGCATCACAGACCTGGTCACGCTGCCCGAGGTCGCGCTGCGCATTGCGAGCATGGTGGACGATCCGAGGTCGTCCGCGGCCGACATTGGCCGCGAAATCAGCCGGGATGCGGCCCTCACTGCTCGATTGCTGCGCGTGGCCAACAGTCCGGCATTCGGCCACCACGGCAAGATCGCCACGATCAGCCGCGCAATCACGGTGCTCGGCATACGGCAAGTGCGGGACCTGACGGTCGGGCTCACCGCGATCCGCAGCTTCGAGGGCATCGGCAACGAATTGGTCACGATGGAGTCCTTCTGGCGCCACAGCGTCCTATGCGCGGTGGCCGCCGGCCAAATCGCCGAGCGCCGCGAGCGCGTCCGCGACGACACATCCTTCGTCGCCGGCCTGCTGCACGACATCGGCCAATTGGTGCTGTTCAATCGCGCTCCGGCGCTGGAACGGCAGGCTCTCCTCATGTCGATTGATTCGGCGGACGACCGCGGTCTGTTTCTCTGCGAGCGGGACATCGTCGGATTCGATCACGGCACGGTCGGGCTGGCACTCGCCCGCAATTGGGGCATGCCGCGCTCGCTGCAGGAATGCATCGAATTTCACCACGAGCCGCAGCGCGCGCAGGCTCACGCGCTGGAAGTTGCCACCGTTCACGTTGCCAACAGCGTCGCGGTGCTGGCCGAGATCGGCAGCTCCGACCTTGCCGACGCACCGCCCATATCCGCTGCTGCACTGCGCGCGGTCAATTTGAACGCCGATGGCGTTCGCGAAATTGCACTGCAAACCCAGAAATCAGCGGCGGAAGTGCTGCCGCTGCTCGTGGCCGCGTAAGGGATCGCCGCCGCAACCCACCGCCTCATCAGGGCAATCCGGTTCGCGGGTGTCGGGGAGTCCCCTAGTCTTTCCGTTCAGAGCGGAGGTTCCGTTAAGTTTCCCTGGGTATTGACGATACCTCCGCTGGTGGCTGCATGCCGCGTTGGTCGCCAAGACTGCTGAGCGGAGACGGTTTTAGATGGGTAAAAAAATACTTGCGGTCGACGACTCAGCATCGATGCGGCAGATGGTGCTCTTCACGCTGCAGGGTGCGGGCTACGACGTGGTGCAGGCCTGCGACGGTGTCGAAGCGCTCGAGCTGGCGCAGCGCTCCTCCGTCGATCTGGTTTTGACCGATGTGCACATGCCGCGAATGGACGGCATCACGCTGGTGCGCGAATTGCGCGGCCTCGCGAACTACAAGTTCGTGCCCATGTTGATACTGACCACCGAATCGAGCCAGGAAAAAAAGATGGATGGCAAGCGGGCCGGTGCCACGGGCTGGATCGTCAAGCCGTTCAATCCGCCGCAACTGCTGGCCACCGTGGCCCGGGTGCTGTGACCATGAGCATCGATCTGGAAATGGCGGAAATCGCCAAGGTGTTTTTCCAGGAGAGCCGCGAGGGGCTCGACGTGATGGAGTCGGGCCTTCTGGGCCTCGGTGCCACCGCCGACACCGAGAACATCAACTCGATCTTTCGCGCGGCGCATTCCATCAAGGGAGGCTCGGCAACCTTCGGATTCGCCGAGGTCGCCGAGTTCACCCACGGCGTTGAGACGCTGCTCGACGAAATGCGCAACGGTGTGCGGCCGGTCACCTCCGAAGCCATCCAGGCGCTGCTGCAAGCCTGCGATTGTCTTCGCGAAATGATGGCTGCAACCGAGGCCGAACAACCCCTCGACCGAGGCCGAATCGCCAGCTTGAACAGCGACATCAAGCACATTCTCGGCGAACGGCCGGGCGAAGCGCCGCGCGCACAGGCACCTGCGGCCGCGGCGGCCGCGAACGAAGCCGCCGGCTGGCGCATCGCCTTCGAGCCCGTCATCGATTTGCTGCGGCTGCGCAATGAACCCATCCGGATGTTCGCGGAACTTGCGCGTATGGGTGCGTTTGGAGCAGAAGCCGATGCCTCCCGGCTTCCGCTCCTGGATGCGCTGGATCCGGAATCTTGCTACCTCGCGTGGAATATTCAAATGACGGGCCAAATTCCGCGCGCCAAGCTGGACGAAGTATTTGACTGGGTTGATTCCCGTTGCCGCCTGGAGTTCACGCCCACGGGTGGGCCTGCCGCGCCCGCGCCGCACGCGAGTCCCGCCGCCGAGACCCAAGCACCGGGCCCCGCGTCCGGCGCGCCCAAGTCCGCGGCGGCCGGTGAGTCTGCGCGGGGCGCCGCGGCCGCCGTGCAAAGAGCGTCCGGAGATTCCGGATCCATCCGAGTGGCCACCGAGAAGGTCGACAACATCATCAATCTGGTGGGCGAACTGCTCATCACGCAGTCGATGCTCTCCGGATTTGCCGACGGCATCCGTCAAAATGACCTGGATCGGCTGCGCCAGGGGCTCTCTCAGCTGGCTCGCAACACGCGTGAGCTGCAAGAGAGCGTCATGCAGATCCGCATGCTGCCGATCAGCTTTGCGTTCAACCGATTTCCACGCATCGTGCACGACCTTTCGCGAAAACTCGCCAAGAAAGTGGAACTCAGACTGACCGGGGAGGGCACGGAACTCGACAAGACCGTGCTCGAGAAGATCAGCGATCCGCTGGTGCATTTGGTCCGCAACGCTCTCGACCACGGTTTGGAGACTCCTGACCGACGGCTCGCGGCCGGAAAGAACGAGACCGGCACGATCGAACTCGCGGCATTCCACGAGGGCGGCAACATCATCATCGAAGTCCGCGACGATGGCGCCGGACTCAACAAGGCCAAGATCCTGCACAAGGCTCGCGAACGCGGCCTCATTCCGCCCGATCAAGAGTTGACCGACGAGCAAATCGACAATCTGATCTTCATGCCCGGCTTCTCGACAGCGGAGCAGGTCAGCGACGTATCGGGCCGCGGCGTCGGCATGGACGTCGTGCGCCGGAACATCAACGACCTGGGCGGGCACGTGCAGATCTCCTCCAAGGAAGGGTTGGGCAGCACCATCCGCATCCGTCTGCCGCTCACGCTCGCCATCCTGGACGGGCAACTGGTGCGCGTCGGCAAGGAGGTTTACATCATCTCGCTGCTGGCCATCGTCGAGACCATTCAGGTCACACGCGAGCGCCTCAACACACTCGTGGGGCGCACCGAAGTGTTCCGGCTGCGCGATGAATATCTGCCGGTCGTCAAGCTCTGCGATCAATTCGGCGTCGAACCGGACAGCAGAAGCGCCGAGGATGGCCTGTTGGTGGTGGTGGAATCGGACGGTAAGCGCGCCGGTGTCCTGGTGGATGACCTTCTCGCGCAGCAACAGGTCGTCATCAAGAGCCTCGAGTCCAACTTCAAGCCGGTCTCGGGAATCGCGGGCGCGACCATCTTGGGCGACGGAACGGTGGCGTTGATCATCGATGTCCCCGAGCTGATCCGCGCGGTCGCCCAGCGGAGCGGCGAAGTTCCGGCGCACGCCGCATGAGGCGGCATTTGCCTCTCGGCTCGAGGATGAATTGCAAAGAACGGTTAGTTTTGAGGAGTCTGGAATGAGTACGACGAAAGCGACGGCGGGTGCGGATCGATCCGCCGATAGCAGCGAGCAATATCTGACATTCATGCTCGCCGGAGAAGAGTACGGCGTGGATATCCTGCGCGTGCAGGAAATCAAGGGCTGGGACAAGGTAACTCGCATACCTCACACCCCGGACTTTGTCTTGGGCGTGATCAATTTGCGCGGCGCCGTGGTTCCGATCATCGATCTGCGGCGCCGATTTGGTCTTGAGACCATCGCCTTCGGACCGACCACGGTGGTCATCGTGGTCCGGGTCATGAGCGGGCGCGGCGAACGCACCGTCGGCGTGGTCGTCGATGCCGTGTCGGAGGTCTACAACGTGGACACGGCCGATACCAAGCCGCCGCCGGATGTCTGCGGCGGAGTCGATACGGTATTCGTCAAGGCCCTCGCGACCATGGAAGAGAAGATGCTCATCTTGCTCGATATCGACCGGCTCATCGGCAACAGCATCGGGGACGAGTTGCTGCCCGGAGTCGCGGCAGCGTGAGCAAGAAGAAGCCATCGCGCACGGCGAAGGCCACGAGCACGGCCAAGGCCACGAGCACGGCAAAGGGCGCGAGCTCGAAGGGACGGGCGCCGATCGAACTCGGCGCGCGCATGACCATCGTGCACGCGGCCGAATTGCACCGCACGCTGTTGGCGCGGCTGGCGCAGGGCGGCGCGGTGGTCGTCGACGGCTCACGGGTCGAAGAGATCGACACATCGATACTGCAATTGCTCATCAGCCTGTGGCGCACCGGTCCGCAACGGGGCGTCGCCTGCGCGTGGACCGGGAGCTCGACTGCGTTGCGCCAAGCTGCCGCTTTGCTGGGCGTGACCGAGATGCTGCATTTTCCCGATGCCGCAGCCTGAATCACAAGTGGGGCGTTTTGGCGCCGGCGGCGTGCGCTCGGCGCCGCTCGACGCCGACGCCGACGGCGTGGCGCTGGAGCACTGCCGCGTCTGGCTGAAGTGGGCGGCTGCTCAAATCGAAGAGAGCCTGAGGTTGGATAGCCTGGCGTGCGGCGATCTGCTGCGCTCGCTCGCGGAGGTGCTGGGCCCGGAACAACCGAAAGCCGCGGCGGCGACCGCGACGGCCGCCGGCGGGGAAATGTCGGGAGTCGTCATTGCGGTTCAGTCTCACGACCGCGTAATGCAGGGTCTCGCGCATGTGGCCGACTCGCTGCATGCACTGCATGCGCTGCTCGGCGACGCGCGGCGGGCCAATTCCGACGCGTGGCGGACGCTGCGCGAGACGCAGTTTCGCGCATTCAGCATGGCCCAGGAACGCGATCTCTTCTCGCGCATGCTGGTGCACCAGGATGAGGTCAGGCACGAAGCGGAGCTTACCCCGGAGGACACCGTCGAGCTCTTCACGGGCGATCACGGTCTCCTGGAGCCATGAACACGCGGGCGGCGGAGCGCGAATTTGAACTCTCGGATTCGGAGTTCAAGCAGTTACGCGAGATCGTGCACCTGCGCACCGGCATCGCCCTGTCGGAGGCGAAGCGCGAGTTGGTGTACGGGCGTCTCGCGCGCCGATTGCGCAAGCTCAACATGAAATCTTTCAGCGATTATTGCCGGCTGGTGGAAAGCCCGGAGTCCGGCGAACTGCAAGAGCTGACCAACGCCATTACGACGAACCTCACGTCGTTTTTCCGTGAGGACTACCATTTCAAGCAGCTCGCGAACGAGGCGCTGCCTTATCTGGAGTCCAATCGCGCGGGGACCCGGCGCATCCGGCTGTGGTCGGCAGGTTGTTCGACAGGCGAGGAACCGTATTCGCTGGCCATTGTGCTGCGCGAGGCGCTGGCACATCTGGCCAATTGGGACATCAAGCTGCTGGCCACGGATATCGATTCCAAGGTGGTCGCCGCGGCGGCCGAAGGCGCGTACGCGGTGGAGCGCTTCAAGGGCGTTTCAAACGAACGTGTGCGCAACTGGTTTCGGCAGATCGCAGGACGTCCCGGATTCTCCGCTGCCTGCGCCGAACTCAAGGAACTCATCACCTTCAAGCAGCTGAACCTGCTCGACCACTGGCCGATGCAAGGCCCCTTCGACATCATTTTCTGCCGCAACGTGGTCATCTACTTCGACAAGGACACCCAGCGCAGGCTGTTCGATCGCATGGCCGACTTGCAGGAGCCGGGCGGCTGGTTGTTCATCGGTCATTCGGAAAATCTGCTGAATGTCACCCGGCGCTACAAGCTCGTAGGCCGGACCGTCTACCGGCGATTGGAGTGACGTGGGCGATGCGAGCCGAAGAATGCAGGTAGTGTCCCAAATACCGCCCGCGCTGCCCCATTTCGCGCATATACGGCGGACCTGGGACGAGGATTTGGGAATCACGGTCGCCAAACTGCTGCCCGGGGACTACTACGTCACGCGGCATAACGAGGCCATTTTCACGGTACTCGGCTCCTGCGTGTCCGCCTGCGTGCGCGAGCGCAAATTGGGAATCGGCGGAATGAATCATTTCATGCTGCCGCTCGACCGTTCGGGCGGCACCAGCGCATGGGCGGAGAACCTGGTAAGTTCCGCGACCCGCTACGGCAACGTCGCGATGGAGCGGCTGATCAACGACATCATGATGCTTGGCGGCCAGCGGGCCAATCTTGAGTTCAAAGTGATCGGCGGCGGCAAGGTGCTCGACATGGCGCTCGATGTGGGCGCGCGCAACGCGCAATTCGTGCGCGACTATCTGAAGACCGAGGGCTTTCTGATCACCGCCGAGGATCTCGGCGACAGCTTCGCGCGCAAGCTGTTCTACAACCCCGCGACCGGAAAGGTGCGGGTCAAGCGGCTCACGTCCACGGTCAATCGAGCGGTGTTCG
Source organism: uncultured Gammaproteobacteria bacterium (assembly GCA_963811115.1). Lineage (GTDB taxonomy): Bacteria > Pseudomonadota > Gammaproteobacteria > Steroidobacterales > Steroidobacteraceae > Bog-1198. Next base: position 311,466 of record CAWEQB010000006.1, on the reverse strand, counting down.
AACGCGAGCGCGAATTCGAGACCAGCGCTCAAGTCGAGTCTGGATCCGTGGAACTCTTCTAATTCGGAGGCAACGACGGTGAACAAGAAAATCCAGGTTCTCGTGGTCGACGACTCCGCAGTCATGCGTCAGTTGCTGACGGAAATTCTGAATTCCGACCCGGGCATTGAAGTCGTGGGCACGGCGCCGGATCCCTATGTTGCGCGCGAGAAGATCAAATTGCTCAATCCCGACGTTCTCACGCTCGATGTGGAAATGCCGCGCATGGATGGTCTCGCGTTTCTGCGCAATCTGATGCGCCTGCGACCCATGCCGGTCGTCATGTGTTCCTCGCTCACTCAGAAGGGCGCGGCCGTCGCTCTCGATGCGCTCGCCCTGGGCGCCATCGACTTCGTCGCCAAGCCGGCCGTCGACGTGGCGCACGGCATCAAGGAGTCTGCGCAGGAGATCATCGCCAAGGTCAAGATGGCGGCGCGTGCGCAGGTGCGGCCGTTGGTGGAGGCCCCCGTCATCATCGCCGACCGCCACGATGCCGGGGTGGTGCTGCCGAAGCGCGGCCCGCCGACACACTTCGCAACCACCGATCGGATCATTGCAATTGGAGCATCGACCGGCGGCACGGAGGCCATCAAGGAAGTCCTTACCCATCTGCCCTCGGACGTTCCGGGGATCGTCATCGCGCAGCACATCCCACAGGCTTTCAGCGGTCCGTTCGCAGTGCGAATGGACGGTTGTTCGGTGCTGAATGTGTGCGAGGCGCGCGAGGGCCAGCCGATTCTTGCCGGTCACGTCTACATCGCGCCCGGAGATCGGCATCTCATCGTGGTGCGCGACGGTGCGCGCTATCAATGCCGCCTGAGCGACGGCGAACTCGTGAATCGACACCGCCCCTCCGTCGACGTGCTGTTCCGCTCCGTGGCGCAGAGCGCCGGCCGCAATTCGATCGGCGTGATGCTCACCGGCATGGGGCGCGACGGCGCCGAAGGCATGAAGGAAATGCGGGAAGCCGGTGCGTCGACCATCGCCCAGGACGAGGCGAGCAGTGTGGTGTGGGGCATGCCGGGAGCGGCCTGGCAGATTGGTGCGGTGCAGACGCTGCATCCGTTGACCCAGATCGCCGGACATATTCAGGATCTGGCGGCCGCTCCGGTCGAAGCGCTGCAGCGAAAGACTCAAACGGCATAGTGGAATACCCGAATCGGTTCAAGATCGTCCGGCCAAGGCCGATTAGCGATCCATACCGCCGCACTACCGACGCTTGGAGCTCCTTGGATGAAAATTCTGATTGTTGACGATTCCACCGCCATGCGAATGATCGTCAAGAAAACCCTGCGGCTGGCCGGGTTCGAAGGGCACGACATTTCCGAATGCGAGGATGGCGTCAAGGCGCTGGCCGCAATCAAGGCTTCGAAACCCGATCTGGTGCTCTCGGATTGGAACATGCCGAACATGTCAGGCCTGCAGCTGCTGGAGGCGCTGTCGGCCGACGGAGTCAAGTTGGCATTCGGATTCATCACCACCGAAGCGACCCCGGACATGCGTGCCAAGGCGCTGGGCGCCGGGGCGAAATTTCTGGTGTCCAAGCCCTTCACGCCGGAGTCGTTCAAAGAACAGCTCGGCGCGCATATCCGTTAAAGCGCGGCATCGAGGAAACAAGGAATCCGTTCATGGCGACCGCCTATCCCCTGCCCGATGCACCGAAGATAATCCAGATGCTCGGGCTGTTGTTCGACGGCCTTGACGTCAAGGTGGGGGGCAAATTCGATCATTCGCCGGGCGGCGGCGCGTGGTTCGGCGTGTTCGTTGCCGACAGCGGCGAACCCGTCGCCCTGTGCGGCGCGGATGCCAACCTCGCGGCGAGTCTCGGCTGCGCCTTCTCGATGTTGCCGGTGGGCATGGTCAAGGACGCCGCCAAGTCGCGCGATCTTACCGGTGTCATGATCGACAACATTCGCGAGATCATGAACATATGCACGCGCTTGGTGATGGATGCCAACTCACCGCATCTGAAGCTCGAGCAGATCTATCCATGCAAATCCCTTCCGGCTGCGGCTGCGGCATTGCTGGGAGCGCCCAAAGGTCGCTGCGAGTTTCAACTTCAGCTGCAGAAGTACGGCGGCGGCATGCTCACTTTTCTCACGGTGTGATCGTGCGCAACCGCATGCTCTCAAGATCCCGATGCGGTCGCCGATAGACGCACCAGTTATTCACTCTCCGGCGGCCCAAGGTTGCCTAGGTAAACGAACATGTTCTGGATATCTGCCTATGCCCGCGCCGCGTCTGCGCACGGGTGTCCAAACAAGCAAACGGGAATTATTACGAACTTACGGCGACGAGCGCGGCCGCTTGCGCTTTCATGAACTAATGGATTAATGGAGATCGACATGAATTTTCGGATTTCGGTGGGTGCACGTCTCATGCTGGCCTTTGCCGGCGTGATCGTCGTGTTCGGCGTCGCGGTGGCATTGAGCATCGGCCGATTGGCCGTGTTCAATTCGGCCATCAGCGACATCACCACCCGTCAACTCGACAAGGTGTTGGTGGCTCAGTCCTGGCAGGACACCATTTCAGAGTCCATGCGCCACACCCGCAACCTGCTGATCATGGAAGACAAGACGGAAATTCAGAACGAAATCGCCAAGCTCCGCGCCTTGTCCGAGAAGCGGGCCAAAGTCGCCGAACAAATGGCGACCCTGGTCCAATCGGCGGAAGGCAAGGCGCTCTTGAAGGAGGCGATGGACGCCCGCGCCCAGCTCATGCCGCTCGATGATGAGTATCTGCGCGAAGTCCAGGCCGGCGACATCAAGGCGGCGAAGGACACGCTGCTGCAGAAGTCGCGCCCGGCGCAGATGGCCGTCGTTGCCGCACTGGAAAGGATCAGCGACCATGAAGAGGCGAATATCCATGCGCGGGCGGACGAAATTGCCGCATCGTACCAAAGCACCCGCACGCTCCTGATCTCGCTCGCGCTGGGCGCGGTGGCGGTGGCCTGTGTGCTCGCCTATCTGATTACCCGCGCCATCAAGAAGCCGTTGCACCACGCGGTGGACGTGCTCGCTGAGATCGAGAAGGGTAATTACATGAGCACGGTGACGGTGAGCTCGCAGGACGAGATCGGCCAGGCGCTTGAGGGTCTGCAGCGCATGCAGACCACGCTGCGCGAGCGCACCGAGAAGGATCACGCCGTCGCCATGGAGAATTCGAGGATACGCACGGCGCTCGACCGGGTGTCGGTGGGCACGATGCTGGGGGATACGGAGGGAAAGATCATCTACGTGAACGATGCACTGCAGTCGCTGTTCCGCCATCAGTCGGGCGAGATCCGCAAGCAGGTGCCCGGGCTCGATCCGTCGCAGCTGGTGGGCAGTTCCTTCGACATGTTCGGGCAGATTCCGGCGATGCAGAGAAGCTTTCTGTCCGGCTTGAGCGGCGTGCATACGGCGGATGCCAAGATGGGCAATGCGAGTCTGCGCATCGTGGCAAATCCCGTGGTTGACGGCGCCGGCAAACGGCTGGGCACCGTGGTGCAGTGGCTGGATCGCACCCAGGAAGTGGCGACTGAAGAAGAAGTGCAGACCATCGTGGCCAAGGCGATTGAAGGCGATTTGATGGTGCGCATTCGCGAGGAGGGCAAGGAGGCATTCTTCAAGAGCCTCGCGGGCGGAATGAACCGATTGCTCGCGAACATGGCGGACGTGGTGCGCAGCATGGCGCGTGCGGCGGCCGAGGTGCGCACGGGATCGGAGGAGATTTCGCGCGGCAATGCGGATTTGAGCCAGCGCACCGAGGAGCAGGCCTCGAGTCTGGAGGAGACCGCCTCCTCGATGGAAGAGATGACCTCGACGGTGAAGAACAATGCGGACAACGCGGCGCAGGCCAATCAGCTGGCCTCGGCGGCGCGCGAGCAGGCCGAGCGCGGCGGCGCGGTGGTCGGTGCGGCGGTGACGGCGATGGGCGAGATCAACGCCTCCTCGAAGCGCATTGCCGACATCATCAGCGTGATCGATGAGATTGCCTTCCAGACGAACCTGCTGGCGCTCAATGCGGCGGTGGAAGCGGCGCGGGCGGGCGAGCAGGGCCGCGGCTTTGCGGTGGTGGCCTCGGAAGTGAGGAACTTGGCCTCGCGCAGCGCCGAGGCGGCCAAAGAGATCAAGACTCTGATCCAGGATTCGGTGGGCAAGGTGACCGAGGGCACCAAGCTGGTGGATGAATCGGGCAAGGCGCTGGCCGAGATCGTGGTGCGGGTGAAGAAGGTGACCGACGTGATGGCCGAGATCGCGAGCTCGAGCCGCGAGCAAGCCTCCGGGATCGAGCAGGTGAACAAGGCGATCACGATGATGGACGATGTGACGCAGCAGAACGCGGCGTTGGTGGAAGAAGCTTCTGCGGCGGCGCAGGCGCTGACCGAGCAGGCCTCGAGCCTGACGCAGCTGATCGCCCGCTATAGGGTCGGAGAAGGTGCGGCCGATGAGGCGCAGCCTCAAGCGCCGCGCGCGCTACCTGCCGCCGCCCCCGCCGTGGAACGTCGTGCGCCGACCCGGCCGATGACCGGCAAGAAACGCCCCGTCCCCGCCGCTGTCCCGGCACGCGCCCTCAACGGCGCCGCCGCCGAAGAGTGGAAGGATTTTTGAGCGTACGGAATAGCCTGGGGATCGACATGAACTTTCGGAATTCAGTGGGTGCACGTTTAATACTGGCTTTTGCCGGCGTGATCATCGTTTTCGGCGCCGCGGTGGCTTTGAGCATCGGCCGGCTCGCTGCATTCGACACCACCGTGAGCGAAATCACCGGCCCGGACATCCAGAAGGCCGAGATCGCCACGAATTGGCTGGATGCCATTTCCGAGTCCATGCGCCACACCCGCAACATGCTGATCATGGACGACAAGGCAGCCATCCAAGTCGAGATAGACAAGGTGCGGGCCCTGTCGGAGAAACGCGCAAAGTACGCCGAGCAAATGACGGCTCTGGTCGCATCGCCGACCGGCAAGGCGCTGCTCAAAGAAACGCTGGATGCGCGCAGTATTCTCACGCCGCTCGATGAGGAATATCTGCGGCAGGTGCAGGCGGGAGACATCAAGGGGGCGAAGGACACGCTGCTGCAGAGGTCGCGCCCCGCGCAGCTTGCAGTCATCGCCTCGCTCAAGAAGCTGGTGGATCACCAGCAGACCAAGATCCATGTCAAGGCGGAGGAACTTGCCGCCGCCTACCAGAGCACGCGAACGTTGTTGATCATGCTGTCGATCGGCGCAGTGGCAGTGGCATGTTTGCTCGCATTTCTGCTCGCGCGCGGCATTCGTAATCCCTTGTCCAAAGTGATCGCCCACTTCCAGGAGATCCGTCAGGGCAATTTCAAAGGTCAGATCGAGGTGACGTCCAAGGACGAGATCGGACAGGTGCTCACGGAGCTGCAGACGACTCAACGGACCTTGCTGGACGCGTCGATCAAGGCAGCCGACTACCAAGGTCAGATCGAGGCCATCGGCAAGAGTCAGGCAGTGATCGAGTTCGAGATGGATGGCACGGTACGCGTGGCCAACGACAATTTCCTCAATGCTCTCGGCTACCGGCTGGACGACATCGAGGGCAAGCACCACAGCATGTTCGTGGAGCCGGGCTATGCAGAGAGCGCCGAGTATCGGCAATTCTGGGACAAGCTGAGGCGCGGCGAGTTCGATGCGGGCCTGTACAAGCGCATCGGCCAGGGCGGGAGGGAAGTGTGGATTCAAGCCCGATACAACCCCATCCCGGACCTCGACGGCAAGCCGTACAAGGTCGTCAAGTATGCCAACGACGTCACCGACCAGATCAAGATGAAGAAGAGTCTCGACGACGCGGTTACGGAAACGCAGGCGGTGGTGAAAGCCGCGATCGACGGCGATCTCACCGGCCGCATTTCCACCTCGGGCAAGAGCGGTCAGATCGAAGCCTTGTCGGTCAGCGTCAACGAACTGCTGCATAGCATGGCGGATGTGGTGCGCGGCATGGCGCGCGCGGCGGCCGAGGTGCGCACGGGATCGGAGGAGATTTCGCGCGGCAATGCGGATTTGAGCCAGCGCACCGAGGAGCAGGCCTCGAGTCTGGAGGAGACCGCCTCCTCGATGGAAGAGATGACCTCGACGGTGAAGAACAATGCGGACAACGCGGCGCAGGCCAATCAGCTGGCCTCGGCGGCGCGCGAGCAGGCCGAGCAAGCGGCGGCGCGGTGGTCGGTGCGGCGGTGACGGCGATGGGCGAGATCAACGCCTCCTCGAAGCGCATTGCCGACATCATCAGCGTGATCGATGAGATCGCCTTCCAGACGAACCTGCTGGCGCTCAATGCGGCGGTGGAAGCGGCGCGGGCGGGCGAGCAGGGCCGCGGCTTTGCGGTGGTGGCCTCGGAAGTGAGGAACCTCGGCCTCGCGCAGCGCCGAGGCGGCCAAAGAGATCAAGACTCTGATCCAGGATTCGGTGGGCAAGGTGACCGAGGGCACCAAGCTGGTGGATGAATCGGGCAAGGCGCTGGCCGAGATCGTGGTGCGGGTGAAGAAGGTGACCGACGTGATGGCCGAGATCGCGAGCTCGAGCCGCGAGCAAGCCTCCGGGATCGAGCAGGTGAACAAGGCGATCACGATGATGGACGATGTGACGCAGCAGAACGCGGCGTTGGTGGAAGAAGCTTCTGCGGCGGCGCAGGCGCTGACCGAGCAGGCCTCGAGCCTGACGCAGCTGATCGCCCGCTATAGGGTCGGAGAAGGTGCGGCCGATGAGGCGCAGCCTCAAGCGCCGCGCGCGCTACCTGCCGCCGCCCCCGCCGTGGAACGTCGTGCGCCGACCCGGCCGATGACCGGCAAGAAACGCCCCGTCCCCGCCGCTGTCCCGGGTGGAATCGCTTAGAGGTGGGCGACGAGAAAAGTGCAGCCCGCGAATAGCGACCATGTCGGCGTGGCGAAGGTCACACCGCGCGCGAATCCTGCGTCCCAGCTAATGCGCTTACTCGGACTGTAGGTGGCCGCGAACAGCACTTGTTTCGTTGAATCCGCGCCGCCCAGCTTGGTCCCCGATAGTTCGCCGACGACGCCCCATCGCGGGTCAATCGCATAGGAGAGGGCGGCCGCCCAGACCGTCAGGTCGCGGCTCTCGCCAAAAACCGCCGCTCCCAGGCGGATGATGCTGTAGTTGAGATCCGTGTGAAACGCCGAGCCAAAATCCGAGCTGTAGATGGCGTTCACACCGTAGTCGGTCCCGCCGCTGCCGCTGTGCAATCCGGCCGGTGCCGTCGGTGCCATCACGCCCAGCTCGAGACCGAAGGCAGATCGCTCATTGACCGCGAATCGGCGCTTCAACACAATGCCCGTGTCGCCGACCCCGTTGATGTTTCGACCGCTCGCGCCGACATCGCGTACCCAGATGTCACCGCCGAGGCGCACGCCCCAATTGTCAGAGAACGCCAGCTTGACGGAGTAGGGGGCGCTGTCGCGCCCAGTCAGCACCCCGCCGTACGAGCTCAGCAGGCCCATTTCGACCTCTATCCAATCGGGCGCCGACAGCGCGGCCGGAGTGGATACTGTCGGGCGATAGGGCGTAACGGCGATCTCGTCCGCCGCGGCGGATTGCGCGAATGTGCACGTGCCCAAGGTGGCGAACAACACGGCGCGGTGGCCGACCCGCTGAACCAAGATTACAGAACTCCCATTCCGGTCCCCGTGCCGGGCCTGAAGGCGAAGGCGACTATAACGGCGGCAATCAGCAACGCGAACGACACGGCGTAGTTCCATGCCATCTTCTCCTTGAGGAAGGTGATGGCGAAAACGATGAAAACGGCCACCGTGATCGCCTCTTGCACGATCTTCAATTGGAAGCCCGTGTATTCGCCAAACCCCCAACGATTGGCCGGTACGGCGAGGCAATATTCCAGCAAAGCGATCAGCCAGGACACCAGGATGGCCTTCCACAGCGGCCACGAATGACCATATTTAAGGTGCCCATACCAGGCAAAGGTCATGAAGACGTTGGAGCAGAACAATAGAATGACGGTTTTCACGAGTTAATATTCCTGCTGCGAAGCAGCAATTACCTTGACACTCAGGCGGCCGGTTCCTACAATCGCCGGCCTTTGTCTCCGGGCACAAGTGCAGGGCAGTAACGCCCGTCAATTTTAAGTTTATGCAACCAGGTTGCGCGTTAGCTAATGCGCAGCTTTAAAGGTATTTATGGCGACGACGACCCAATTAATTCGTACCGGCCGCAATGAGCCTGCCTGGAAATCCAAGGTTCCGGCGCTGGCCGCTTCGCCGCAGAAGCGCGGTGTGTGCACCCGGGTGTACACGACCACGCCGAAAAAACCCAACTCGGCTTTGCGTAAAGTATGCCGTGTGCGCCTGACCAATGGTTATGAGGTCTCGAGCTACATCGGCGGCGAAGGCCACAATTTGCAAGAACACTCGGTGGTCTTGATCCGCGGCGGCCGCGTCAAGGATCTGCCCGGTGTTCGCTACCACACGGTGCGCGGCGCGCTCGATTGCGCCGGCGTCAGCGATCGTCGGCAAGGCCGCTCCAAGTACGGCGCCAAACGTCCCAAGAAATAAAGGTTTTCCATGTCCCGTAGAGCAGCAGCCCCCCATCGCACCATTCTTCCGGACCCCAAGTTCGGCAACGACATGTTGGCCAAATTCATCAACATGGTGATGGAGCGCGGCAAGAAGTCGGCGGCCGAAAAGATTGTCTATGGCGCCATCGATCGCATCGGCGACAAGAGCGGTCGCGCGGGCGGCGAGGCGATTGCTGTGCTGCAGCAAGCGCTGGACAACGTCAAGCCGGTGGTGGAGGTCAAATCCCGCCGTGTCGGCGGCGCCACGTACCAAGTGCCGGTCGAAGTTCGCGCCAATCGTCGGCAAACACTCGCCATGCGTTGGGTCATCGAGGCGGCCACCGCGCGCAGCGAAAAGTCCATGGCTCATCGGCTTGCCGCGGAACTCATGGAGGCTGCGGAGAATCGCGGCGCCGCCGTCCGCAAGCGCGAAGACACTCACCGCATGGCCGAGGCCAACAAGGCGTTCGCACACTACCGCTGGTAGCTCGTGTGGCCGGCAGTCTGCTGGAATTGCGCCGACTCGGCCATATATAGAGTTATCGGACGGGGCCGCATCGGCCCCGTTTATGGTTGCGCGAAGCGCATGGCAACACGCGTAAGCGCCTGGACAATTCTGGGAATAACATGGCACGCACTACGCCCATTGAGCGATACCGAAATATCGGTATTTCCGCTCACATCGACGCGGGGAAAACCACCGCGACGGAGCGTATTCTTTTTTATACGGGCGTGTCGCACAAGATCGGCGAAGTCCATGACGGAGCGGCCGTCATGGACTACATGGAGCAGGAACAGGAGCGCGGCATCACCATCACCGCCGCGGCGACGACTTGCTTCTGGAAGGGAATGGACAAGAGCTTTCCCGAATACCGCATCAATATCATCGATACTCCGGGGCACGTCGATTTCACCATCGAAGTAGAGCGCTCCTTGCGCGTGTTGGATTCGGCGGTGGCGGTGTATTGCGCGGTGTCGGGCGTGCAGCCGCAGTCCGAAACCGTTTGGCGCCAGATGAACAAGTACGGTGTTCCGCGCGTGGCATTCGTCAATAAAATGGACCGCGCCGGCGCGAATTTCCTGCGCTGTGTGGAGCAGATTCGCACGCGGCTGCGGGGCAACCCGGTACCCATCCAGTTGCCCATCGGCGCCGAGGACGGCTTCGTCGGCGTGGTCGACCTGGTCAAGATGAAGTCGATCTGGTGGGACGACGAAACCCAGGGCATGAAGTTCGAATATCGCGAAATTCCGGCCGGCATGCTCAAGGAGTGCGAGGAGTGGCGCGCCAAAATGATCGAGGCGGCCGCCGAAGGCAACGAGGCGCTGCTCAATAAATACCTCGAGAGCGGCGAGCTCTCGGACATCGAGATCAAGCAAGGTCTGCGTGCGCGTGCGCTCAAGAACGAAGTGTGCCTGGTGACCTGCGGCTCGGCGTTCAAGAACAAGGGCGTACAGGCCGTGCTCGACGCCATCGTCGAATACATGCCGTCGCCCACGGAAGTGCCGTCGGTGAAAGGCCAGAGCGAGCGCGGCGACCCAATGACTCGCAAGGCGGACGACAACGAGCCGTTCTCCGCTTTGGCGTTCAAAATTCTGAACGACCCGTTCGTGGGTAACCTCACGTTTTTCAGGGTCTACTCGGGCACCTTGAATTCGGGTGATCAGGTCTTCGTGCCCAACCGGAATCGCACCGAGCGCATCGGGCGTCTGCTGCAGATGCATGCCAGCGAGCGCTCTGAAATCAAGGAGGTCCGCGCCGGCGATATCGCAGCCGCGGTCGGCCTGAAGGATGTGACGACCGGCGACACCCTGTCGGATCCGCACAAGGTCATCATCCTCGAAAAGATGGAGTTCCCGGAGCCCGTCATATCGGTGGCCGTCGAACCCAAGACCAAGGTCGATCAAGAGAAAATGGGTCTCGCCCTGCAGCGCCTGGCGAAAGAAGATCCGTCATTTCGCGTGCACACCGATCAAGAGTCCGGCCAGACCATCATTTCTGGGATGGGCGAGTTGCATCTGGAAATCATCGTCGATCGAATGAAGCGCGAATTCAAGGTCGACGCCAATGTGGGCAAGCCGCAGGTGGCCTACCGCGAAACCATTCGCGGCACGGTGGAGTCCGAGGGCAAATTCGTGCGCCAATCCGGCGGCCGCGGTCAGTACGGCCATGTCTGGCTGAAAATCGAGCCGCAGGAATCCGGCAAAGGCTATCAATTCGTCAACGGCATCGTCGGCGGGGCCGTACCGCGCGAATTCATTCCGGCCGTGGATAAGGGTATTCAAGAGGCCGTACAAACCGGGGTGATCGCGGGCTATCCCATCGTCGATGTCAAAGTCACGATATTCGACGGCTCGTACCATGACGTCGATTCGAACGAAATGGCGTTCAAGATCGCGGGCTCCATGGGTTTCAAGGAGGGCTTCCGCAAGGCCAAGCCGGTGCTGCTCGAGCCCATCATGAAGGTCGAAGTGGTCACTCCCGAGGACTACTATGGCGACATCGTCGGCGACCTGAACCGGCGCCGGGGTCAGATCGTCGGCATGGAGGATTCTCCGTCCGGAAAGGTGGTGACGGCCGATGTGCCGCTCGCCGAGATGTTCCAGTACTCGACTGCGATGCGTTCGATGAGCCAGGGCCGCGCGAACTACACCATGGAATTCGCGAAGTACATGGAAGTGCCGGGGAATGTCGCCGACGCCGTCATGAAGAAAGACTACTAATTCAATCCAACCGTACCACTCATATTTGGAGATAAGCCGTGTCGAAGGGGAAGTTTGAGCGAACGAAGCCGCACGTGAACGTGGGGACGATAGGACATGTCGATCATGGCAAGACGACCTTGACGGCGGCCTTGACGAAGGTGATGGCGGAGAAGTTTGGCGGGGAATTCAAGGCCTACGACCAGATCGACAAGGCACCGGAGGAGCGGGCGCGTGGGATCACGATAGCGACCGCGCACGTGGAGTACCAGAGCGAGGCGCGCCACTACGCGCACGTGGATTGCCCGGGGCATGCGGACTACGTGAAGAACATGATCACGGGAGCGGCGCAGATGGACGGGGCGATCTTGGTGGTCTCGGCGGCGGACGGTCCGATGCCGCAGACGCGCGAGCACATATTGCTGGCGCGCCAGGTGGGGGTGCCGTACATCGTGGTGTACTTGAACAAGGCGGACATGGTCGATGACGCGGAGCTTTTGGAGCTGGTGGAGCTTGAGGTGCGCGATCTGCTGACGCTGTACAAGTTTCCCGGGGACAAGACCCCGATCATCACAGGCTCGGCGTTGAAGGCATTGGAGGGGGATGGCTCAGAGATTGGGGTGCCCTCGGTGATCAAGCTGGTGAAGGCGCTCGATGAGTACATACCGGTGCCGAAGCGTGCGATCGAGGGGGCCTTTTTGATGCCGGTGGAGGATGTATTTTCGATTGCGGGGCGCGGCACGGTGGTGACGGGTCGCATCGAGCGGGGGATTGTGAAGGTGAACGACGAGGTGGAGATCGTGGGGATTCGCCCGACCACCAAGACGACGTGCACCGGGGTGGAGATGTTCAGGAAGCTCTTGGATGAGGGTCAGGCGGGGGACAACGTGGGGGTGCTGCTGCGCGGCACGAAGCGCGAAGAGGTGGAGCGGGGGCAGGTGCTGTGCAAGCCCGGTTCGATCAATCCGCACACGAAGTTTGAGGCCGAGGTGTACGTGCTGACGAAGGAAGAGGGGGGGCGGCACACGCCGTTCTTCAAGGGGTATCGGCCGCAGTTTTACTTTCGCACCACGGATGTGACCGGAGCGGTGGAGTTGCCGGAGGGCACCGAGATGGTGATGCCGGGGGACAACATCAAGATTGTGGTGGAGCTGATTGCGCCGATCGCGATGGAACAGGGCCTGCGCTTTGCCATCCGCGAAGGCGGCAAAACCGTCGGCGCCGGCGTCGTTGCTAAGGTCATTGCATAGGGATTTGCGCGAAACGCATGGAAACCGTAATATCCGCCACCCTTTTCATGGGCTGCGCCCAACATTAAACGGGGTCGAAGCGACCCCGTCAGTTAACTGAAAGAGTTAGATTTATGGCCAATCAGAATATACGGATTCGCTTGAAGGCTTTCGATCATCGCCTGATCGACAAGTCGGCCCGCGAAATAGTCGATACTGCGAAACGCACGGGTGCGACCGTCAAGGGTCCCGTACCGCTGCCCATCAAAATGGAGCGATTTACGGTGTTGACCGCGCCCCATGGCGATAAGGACGCGCGCGACCAATTCGAAATCCGCACCCACAAACGCCTGATGGACATATTGAACCCCACGGACAAGACCGTGGATGCCCTGATGAAGCTGGAATTGCCGGCCGGCGTGGACGTCCAAATCAAACTGAATTAGGCGCTGCGCGCCACCTGTCAACGGGGCTGGGGCGGCCCCGCCTGATGAGCGCGGCCAGAAACCTTGAACCCAGGGCGGATTCGTATATAATCCGCCGTCCATTTTAGAGGTCGGAGCGCGTGGGCGCCGACGCTGGCTTCCCAAGGGTCGTCAGGGTCCGAGTGTCCAAACCGCTGATCTGTCGCAACGAATGCGGTGCAAACCCTTAAGGGTGCCCGCTCGAGAGGATTGACTAATGACCATTGGTCTGGTTGGCCGCAAGTGCGGCATGACCCGAGTATTCACCGACGCCGGCGTGACTGTCCCTGTGACGGTCGTCGAGGCGTTGCCGAACCGCATCTCGCAAGTCAAAAGTGACAAAACCGACGGTTATCGTTCGGTGCAGGTCACCATTGGCGCGCGCCGCCCCTCCCGGGTGACCAAGGCGCTGGCGGGCCATTTCGCCAAGGCCAATGTTGCGGCCGGTTATGCCTCCCAGGAATTCCGCCTGAAGAAGGGCGAAGGCGAGGCGCTGGCAGCCGGCGGCGAGCTGAAAGTCGACATGTTTACCGCGGGCCAAATCGTCGATGTCACCGGCACCACGGTGGGCAAAGGCTTCGCCGGCACCATGAAGCGCCATAATTTTGCGGGCGGCATGAAGACCCACGGTAACTCTGTATCGCACCGCGCTCCGGGCTCCATCGGTCAGCGTCAAACGCCGGGACGCGTTTTCAAGGGCAAGCGCATGTCGGGCCACATGGGCGTGAAGAACCGCACCATTGAGAATTTGCGAATCGTAGAAGTCGATGTGCCGCGCAATTTGCTGTTGATCAGCGGCGCGGTTCCGGGCGCCGAAGGCGGACGCGTCGTGGTCAGGCCCTCGGTCAAGGCTGCCGGCAAGGTTCGCCGCCAGAAACTGATGCCGAACAAGGCCCCTGCCGCCGCCAAGGGTGCGCAGCCCAAGGGCGCTCCCGCCGCGGCCGGAAAAGCCGCACCCAAGGCTGACAAGAAGTAATCCCTATGAAGCTGCAGCTCAAGAACGCAAGCCCCGCCAGCGACATCCAATTGTCGGATGCGGCTTTCGGCCGCGCCTACAACGAAGCCCTGATTCACCAGGTCGTGACCGCCTACCAGGCCGCAGGCCGGGCCGGCACCAAGGCGCAGAAGTCCCGTGCCGAAGTGCGCGGCGGCGGCAAAAAGCCCTGGAGCCAGAAAGGCACCGGCCAGGCGCGCGCCGGCTCGATTCGCAGCCCCATTTGGGTGGGCGGCGGGCGGGCCTTCGCAGCCAAGCCGCGTGATTTCTCGCAGAAGGTCAATCGAAAGATGTATCGCGCCGCCATGCAGTCCATGGTGTCGCAGCTGGTGCGCGAAGATCGCCTCTTCGCGGTCGAATCCATCGAGCTCACCGCGCCGAGGACCAAGTTGTTGATAGCCAAGTTGGCCGAATTCGGCCTGAAGCGTGCGCTTATTCTGGTCGAGGCCTACGAAGAGAAGTTGTTCCTGGCCGCCCGCAACGTGCCCTATGTGGATGTGATGTCGGTGGCGTCTCTCGATCCTTTGACCTTGATCAAGCACGACAAGGTGATCGCCACGGTCGGCGCCTTGAAGCTGCTCGAACAGCGTCTCGGAGGCGCACATGAATAAAGAACGCTTGATGACCGTGCTGATCCAGCCGCATGTCTCTGAAAAGGCCGCCACGGTTGCCGAGAAGGCCAACCAATATGTGTTTCGCGTACGTGACGATGCGTCGAAGGAAGAGGTCAGGCAGGCCGTCGAATTGATGTTCGAAGTCAAGGTCGAGGGCGTCAATCTGCTCAACAAGCCGGGCAAGACCCGCCGTTTCAAGAATGTGGCCGGCAAGCGCAACGGCTACAAGAAGGCATACGTGCGTTTGGAAACCGGGCAGTCGATCGACTTCACCGGCGGCTCGATTCGTTAAGGACTCATAGGCCATGGCACTCATTAAAATGAAGCCGACCTCTCCGGGTACGCGCTTCGTAGTCAAAATCGACCGCTCGCACCTGCACAAGGGCGGCCCTATCGCGTCCTTGACGACGAAAAAGCCGCGCACCGGAGCACGCAATCATTCCGGTCGGCAAACCACGCGACATATCGGCGGCGGCCACAAGCAGCGTTACCGCCTGGTCGATTTCAAGCGCGACAAGGACGGGATTCCGGGTGTGGTCGAGCGCCTGGAATACGATCCCAATCGGACCTCGCATCTCGCGCTGGTTCTCTACAAGGACGGCGAGCGCCGCTACATTCTGGCGCCCAAGGGTGTGCAGGCCGGCGACGAGATCCGCTCCGGCGCGGATGCGCCGATCAAGCCGGGCAATGCCCTGCCGCTGCGACACATCCCGGTGGGCAGCACGGTGCACAACATCGAACTCAAGGTCGGCAAGGGCGGCCAATTGGCGCGCAGCGCCGGCGGCTCGGCTCAATTCGCAGCGCGCGAAGGCGTGTATGCCAGCGTGCGATTGAAGTCGGGCGAGATGCGCAAGATTCACGTGGACTGCCGCGCCACCATCGGCGAGGTGGGCAACGATGAGCACAACCTGCGAGTGTTCGGCAAGGCCGGCGCGGTACGCTGGCTCGGCGTGCGCCCGACGGTTCGCGGCGTCGTGATGAACCCGGTCGATCACCCGCACGGCGGCGGCGAGGGCAAGTCAGGTCAGGGCAACCCGCATCCGGTCAGTCCGTGGGGTCTGCAGACCAAGGGCAAGAAGACGCGCCGCAACAAGCGCACTGACGGCATGATCGTTCAGCGCCGCAAGAACAAACGACTGTAAGTCTGGAGATATCACAGTGCCTCGTTCGCTCAAGAAAGGCCCGTTCGTCGATCTGCACCTCGCCAAGAAGGTGCAGACGGCCGCTCAAAAGAATGATCGCCGTCCGATCAAGACCTGGTCGCGCCGTTCCATGGTTATTCCCGACATGGTCGGTTTGACCATCGCGGTGCACAACGGCCGTCTGCACGTTCCGGTGCTGGTTTCGGAAAACATGGTCGGCCACAAGCTCGGCGAGTTTGCGCCCACGCGCACGTTCAAAGCGCATTCCGGCGACAAGAAAGTCACGGCGGCGGAGTAGGGCATGCAAACCAAGGCGGTTTTACGGTACGCGCGCATCTCTCCGCAGAAATGCCGGTTGGTGGTGGACACCATTCGCGGCAAGTCTGCGACGCTGGCGGTGAATACGTTGAAGTTCATGCCGAAGAAGGGCGCAAAGATCGTCCTCAAGGTGTTGGATTCCGCGATTGCCAATGCGTACAACAATTTCAATGCTGATGTCGACGATCTGAAGGTGACGCGGGTCGAGGTCGATCCGGCGCCGATGCTCAAGCGCTTCCATGCGCGCGCCAAGGGGCGCGGTGTGCGGATCGCCAAACGCAATAGTCACATCCTGGTTCAAGTGTCCGACGGAAAGCGAGAGGCCTAATGGGTCAGAAAGTAAATCCGATTGGTATTCGTCTTGGCATCACGCGCGACTGGTCGTCGAAGTGGTACGCCGGATCGAAGACGTTCGCCTCGAACATCCACACCGATTTCCTGGTGCGGAAATATTTGAACAAAAAGCTCGCCGATGCCTCGGTGAGCCGAATTCACATCGAGCGCGCCGCCCGCCGGGCCAACATCACCATCCATACGGCACGTCCGGGAATCGTGATCGGCAAGAAGGGCGAGGACATCGAGAAGCTCCGCACCGCGGTGGCCAAGATTCTCGGCATGACCATGAACGATGTGCGGCTCAACATTGCGGAAATCCGCAAGCCGGAGCTCGACGCCAAGCTGGTCGCAGAAGGAATCTCGCAGCAGCTTGAAAAGCGCGTGATGTTCCGCCGTGCCATGAAGCGCGCGGTGACCAACACCATGCGTTCGGGCGCGCTGGGCGTCAAAGTGCGCATCTCCGGGCGCCTCAACGGCTCGGAAATCGCGCGTACGGAAACCAATCGCGAGGGACGCGTTCCGCTGCACACGTTCCGTGCCGACATCGACTACGGAGTGGCCGAGGCGCAGACCACGTATGGCGTCATCGGCATCAAGGTTTGGATATTCAAGGGCGAAGTGTTCGATCAGCCGGAAGTGGAGGCCGCCGAGGCTGATGCCGAAGCTGCCGCAGCTGCCGCACCCAAGTCCGCCGAGGCGCCGGCTCCGGCCGCAGGTTGAATAGGTAATACAGCATGATGCAGCCGAAGCGGACCAAGTTCCGCAAACAGTTCAAGGGCAAGATTTCGGGCAGCGCGCAGCGCGGCAACTCCGTTGCGTTCGGCGAGTACGGCCTGAAGGCAACCGACCGCTGCCGCATGACGGCGCGCGAGATCGAGGCGGCCCGGCGTGCGATTTCACGCTATGTGAAGCGCGGCGGCCGAATCTGGATACGCGTGTTTCCGGATGTGCCGATCACCCAGAAGCCGCTCGAAGTGCGCATGGGTTCCGGCAAGGGCAACGTCGAGTATTGGGTTGCCAGAGTGCTGCCCGGCAAGGTGTTGTTCGAGATCGAGGGCATGAGCGAGGACATCGCCCGCGAGGCATTCCGCTTGGCCTCGGCCAAGCTGTCCGTGTCGACGGCGTTCGTGAAGCGCCAGGTTCGAACTTGAAGGTGCGTGCATGAAGGCTAAAGATTTACGCGGCAAACAGCCGAAGGATCTCGGCGAGGAGCTTTTGAAGCTGCGCCGCGAGCAATTCAATTTGCGCATGGCGCGCGCCACGGGCCAGGCAGCGAAGCCGGATCAATTTGCGAAGGTGCGTAAGAACATTGCGCGCGTAAAGACGGTGCTTGCCCAATCCAGGGCAAGCGGAGGTAAGGCGTGATGTCGACCGATGTACAGACTTCCCAAGCGACGGCGGGCCAGGCGGCCGGCGCGGCGCCCGTTCCCGGGCAACGGCTGCTCACCGGCAAGGTCGTCAGCAACAAGATGGACAAGACCATTGCGGTGTCGATCGAGCGTCTGGTGAAGCATCCGACCTACGGCAAGTACATTCGCCGCACCACCAAGCTGCTCGCGCATGACGAAGGCAACGAGTGCAAGGAAGGCGATACGGTGTCGATCAAGCCCTGCCGGCCGATGTCGCGGCGTAAATCATGGGTGCTGGTGCGCGTAGTCGAACGCGCCCGGGCTGAATGAGAGGCCACCCCAAATGATCCAGCTTCGAACCATGTTGAATGTGGCCGATAACAGCGGCGCGAAACGGCTGATGTGCATCAAGGTGCTCGGCGGCTCGAAGCGCCGTTACGCAGCCGTGGGCGACGTCATCAAGGTCAGCGTCAAGGACGCAATCCCGCGCGGCAAAGTGAAGAAGGGCGAGGTGTATGACGCCGTGGTGGTGCGCACCAAGAGCGGCGTGCGCCGCGCCGACGGTTCGCTGATCCGCTTCGACACCAATGCGGCGGTGCTCCTGACCAACAAACTCGAGCCCATCGGCACCCGTATCTTTGGACCGGTGACGCGCGAACTGCGCAATGTGCAGTTCATGAAGATCATCTCGCTCGCACCCGAGGTGCTGTGATGCAAAAGATTCGCAAGGGCGACATGGTGGTGCTGATCACCGGTCGCGACAAGGGGCGCAAAGGCGCCGTCATCGAGGTGCTGGCGGACGACCGCGTGCGCGTCGAGGGACTGAACATGGCCAAGAAGCATCAGCGGCCGAACCCGCAGATGGGCGTGCAGGGCGGGATCATCGAACGCGAGGCGCCGCTGCACGTGTCGAACGTCCTGGTCTTCAATCCCGCGACCCAGAAAGGCGATCGCATCGGCTTCAGGGCGCTCGAGGACGGCCGCAAGGTCCGAATATTCAAGTCGAACAAAGAAATGGTCGACGCGAAATAACGAGTGATATGACATGGCAGCAAGACTGAAAAAGATTTATCACGACAAGCTCGTGCCGGAGCTCAAGGCGAAGCTTGGGCTCAAGAACACCATGCAGGTGCCGCGTATCCTCAAGATCACGGTCAACATGGGCGTGGGCGAGGCGGTGGCCGACAAGAAGGTCATGGACGCCGCGACCGCCGACATGGCGAAGATCACCGGCCAGAAGCCGGCGGTGACCAAGGCGAAGAAGTCGGTGGCGACGTTCAAGGTTCGCGACGGCCAGGCCATCGGCTGCAAGGTGACCCTGCGCGGCGATCGAATGTACGAGTTCCTGGACCGTCTCGTCAGCATCGCCATTCCGCGCATCAGGGACTTTCGCGGCATCAGCACGCGCTCGTTCGACGGCCGCGGCAATTACAGCCTGGGCGTCAAGGAACAGATCATTTTTCCCGAGATTCAGTACGACCAGATCGATCAAATTCGTGGCATGGACATCACCATTTCCACGTCGGCGCACGACGACAAGCACGGGCGCGCGCTGTTAGAAGCTTTCAACTTTCCGTTCCGCAAGTAGGGTAATAGCCCATGGCCAAGACGAACATGCTCATGCGCGAGAAAAAACGCCTCAAGGTAGCGAAGAAGTACGCTACGCGGCGCGCCGAGCTCAAAGAGCTGATCCGCGACCCGAAGACGGGACAGGAAGGGCGCGAAGCCGCGCAGGCGGAACTGCAGAGGCAACCGCGCGATGCGGCTGCGACACGGCAGCGCAACCGCTGCTCGATCACCGGCCGTTCGCGCGGCGTGTACCGCAAATTCGGTCTGGCGCGCACCAAATTGCGCGAGGCCGCCAACCGCGGCGAAATCCCCGGCCTTTCGAAGGCGAGCTGGTGAGGCGCGCACAATGAGCATGACTGATCCGATTGCCGATCTTCTGACGCGTATTCGCAATGCGCAGTCCGCGGGCAAACCCACGGTGGGTGTGGGTGCCTCGAAATTGAAGCTGGCCATCCTCAAGGTTTTGAAGGACGAGGGCTACATCGGCGGCTACGGCGTCGATGCCGCCGGCGCGAAGAGCACCCTGTCCATTGAACTCAAGTATCACGACGGCCGTCCCGTCATCGACCGCATCGAACGCATCAGCCGTCCGGGCCTGCGCATCTATCGCGGCAAGGACGAATTGCCCAAGGTGCTCGGTGGGTTGGGAGTCGCGGTGATTTCCACGCCCCAGGGCATCATGTCGGACGCCCAGGCGCGCGCAGCCGGCACCGGCGGCGAAGTGCTGTTCGTAGTCCAATAGGGTCGTTCCAAGGCTTAAAGGTAAGATTGACATGTCACGAGTCGCAAAAATGCCGGTAGACCTCCCGCAGGGAGTGACCGCCACGATTGGCGCCGATGCCGTCACGGTGAAGGGCGCCAAGGGTTCGCTGACGTTGGCGATCAAGAGCGGCATCAAGGTCGTGCAGCAGGACAAGCACCTGGAAGTGCAGGCAAGTTCGACCGCCGAAGGCTTGAATGCCATCGCCGGAGCCACGCGCGCGCATCTCGCGAACATGGTCATCGGCGTCACCAAGGGCTACGAAAAGAAGCTCGAGCTGGTCGGCGTTGGCTACCGCGCCGCGGTGCAGGCGAAGAGCCTGACCTTGACACTGGGCTATTCGCACTTGATCAATTACGCGATTCCGGAAGGCATCACCATCGAAGCGCCGAGCCAGACCGAGATCATCGTCAAGGGTATCGACTGCCAGCGAGTCGGCCAGACCGCGGCGGAGATCCGCGGCTTCAGACCGCCGGAGCCTTACAAGGGCAAGGGCGTGAAGTACTCCGATGAGAAGATTTCGCTGAAAGAGGCGAAAAAGAAGTAAACATGAAACTGACCAAACAAGATACCCGCTTGCGCCGCGCCCGCCGCGGCCGAGTGAAGATCAAGGAACTTGCTGCGCTGCGCCTCTCGGTGCACCGCACGCCGCAGCATATCTATGCGCAGATTTTCGCTCCCGAGGGCGACAAGGTTCTGGTTGCTGCATCGACCTTGCAGAAGGACGTGCGCGGCGGATTGAAAACCACCGGCAATATCGAGGCTGCCAAGGCCGTCGGCCGCGCCATCGCGGAGCGCGCCAAGGCCGCGGGGATTGCAAAGGTCGCCTTCGACCGTTCCGGTTTCATGTACCACGGGCGCGTCAAAGCGCTGGCAGAGGCCGCACGCGAAGCGGGTCTCGAGTTCTAACCAAAGGGTCGAAACGCATATGGCGAGAGTAGAAAAACCCATGTCCGGCGATGACCTGCTCGAAAAGCTGGTCGCGGTGAACCGCGTCGCCAAGGTGGTCAAGGGCGGCAAGCAATTCGGCTTTACCGCGCTCACTGTGGTGGGCGACGGCGCCGGCCGCGTCGGCTTCGGGTACGGCAAGGCGCGCGAAGTGCCGGTCGCGATTTCAAAGGCCATGATGCAGGCGCGCAAGAGCCTGGTCACGGTGTCGTTGAAGAACGATACCTTGTTCTACGCGGTCAAAGGACGGCATGGCACCACCCGCGTGTACATGCAGCCCGCCGCCGACGGCACGGGGGTCATTGCGGGCGGCGGCATGCGCGCGGTATTTGAATGTGCCGGCGTGCGCAACGTGCTGGCCAAGAGCTATGGCTCGCGCAATCCCATCAATGTGGTGCGAGCGACCATGGACGCGCTGGCCAAGCTGCGCACCCCGGACGACATTGCGGCCAAGCGCGGCAAGAGCGTTGCGGAACTCGTGGGCTGATGTCATGACCGACAAGTCAATCAAAGTCACCTTGATCAAGAGCATGTACGGCCAGTTGGCCAGCATCCGCAATTCGGCCAGGGGCCTCGGGCTGCGGCGCATCGGCCACAGCGTCGTGGTCGCGGACACGCCGTCGAATCGCGGCATGATCAACGCGGCCAGCCACATGCTCAAAGTAGAAGCAGCACTCGGCAGTGGGAAGGTCTAGATCATGCGTTTAAACACCATCAAGCCGGGCGCCGGCTCCAAGCGAACCCGCCTGCGGGTCGGCCGCGGCGCCTCCGCCGGCCAGGGCAAGACCTGCGGCCGCGGCGTCAAGGGACAGCGCGCGCGCAAGGGCGGCTACCACAAGGTGGGATTCGAGGGCGGTCAAATGCCTTTGCAGCGGCGCCTGCCGAAAATCGGCTTCCGCTCCGCCATGAAGGCCTCGCGCGCGGAGCTGACGCTCACCGATTTGATGCGCGTCGAAGGCGCCGATGTCACGTTGGCCGGCCTGATCGGGGCCAACCTCGTCCCGGAGAACACCAAGCTCGTGAAGATCATCCTGTCGGGGAAGGTCACCAAGGCCTACACGGTCAAGGATAAGGTCATTACGGCGACCAAGGGTGCCAAGAGCGCGGTCGAATCGGCCGGCGGACGCTTCGAGGTCTAAGACAATCGTGGCCACGACCAACCCCACCGCAGCTTTAGGAGACATGACGCGCTTCGCCGAGATGCGCAAGCGTCTCTGGTTCCTGCTGGGCGCACTGGTCGTGTATCGAATGGGCACGTTCATTCCGGTGCCCGGAATCGACGCGGCGCGCTTTGCGGCCTTCTTTTCGACCCAGAACGGCACTCTGCTCGGCATGTTCAACATGTTTTCGGGCGGCGCCCTGCAGCGGTTCAGTATTTTCGCGCTGAATGTGATGCCCTACATCACTGCGTCCATCATCGTGCAAATGGCCTCGATGGTGTATCCGCCCTGGAACCAGATCCGCAAGGACGGCGAATCCGGACGGCGCAAGCTGATGCAGTACACGCGCTACGGCACAGTGTTCCTGGCGGCGTTCCAGGGATTCGGCGCGGCGCTCGCCATTCAGAATTCCGGCGGAAATCTCGTGCCGAATCCGGGCCCGCAGTTCCTGTTTGTCGCGACGGTATCGATCACGACCGGCACTCTTTTCGTGATGTGGTTGGGCGAGCAGATTACAGAGCGCGGCATCGGCAACGGCATCACCATGATCATCGTTGCCGGCATCATCGCCGGACTGCCGCGCGCCATCGGCAATACCTTGGAAATGGTGCGCTCGGGGGAAATGAACCCGTTGATCGTGCTGCTGATCCTGGTGGTCGTGATCCTCGTGACCCTGTTCTGCGTGTTCGTCGAGCGGGCGCAGCGCAAGATCCAGGTGAACTACGCCAAGCGCCAGGTGGGGCGGCGCATGATGCAGGGGCAGAGCACGCATCTGCCGTTCAAGCTCAACATGGCCGGTGTGATTCCGCCGATTTTCGCGTCCAGTCTGTTGGTATTTCCGGCAACGATCGCGCAGTTCTTCGGCAACAGCCCGAACCCCAATGCCATCCAGCGCACCTTGCAAAGAATCGCCGTGATCCTGGGCTATGGTCAGCCGCTGCACGTGTTGCTGTTCGCATTGTTGATCGTCGGCTTTGCCTTCTTCTACGTCGCCCTGGTGTATGACGCGCGGGATACGGCCGAGAATCTCAAGAAGGCCGGCGCCTTCATTCCGGGCATACGACCCGGTCAGCAGACCGGCGATTACCTCGACAAGGTGCTGACCCGGCTCACGCTGTGGGGCGGCCTCTACATCATGGCGGTGTGCCTGCTGCCGGAAATTATCCGAATGGTGAATCCGAGCGTCCCTTTCCAGTTCGGCGGCACTTCGTTGTTGATCATCGTCGTCGGTGTCATGGATTTCGTCGCGCAGACGCAATCCCATTTGATGTCGCACCAATATGAGGGCCTGATGAAAAAGGCCAGCCTACGGGGCATCGGGAGCAAGAAATGAAAGTTCGTCCTTCGGTCAAAAAGATTTGCAAGAACTGCAAGGTCGTGCGGCGCCGCGGCATCGTATACATCATCTGTTCGTCGGACGCCCGGCACAAGCAGCGCCAGGGTTGAAGCCCTCGATCATGGCTAGCGAATTGATCTATAGAGGTTTTTCTAATATACTATCGCGCTTTTTTTCGTGGGCGCGGGTGGAGAAGTAGATGGCGCGTATCGCCGGCATCAACATTCCGATGAACAAGCATGTGGTCATCGGCTTAACCCACATTTTCGGCATTGGAAACAGCCGCGCGGCGCGCATTTGCGATGCGGCAGGCGTGAAGTACAGCGTCAAGGTGAAGGATCTCACGGATGCCGAAGTGGCGTCGCTCCGCTCGCAGGTCGCGAAGTTTGCGGTGGAAGGGGATCTGCGGCGCGAAGTGTCGATGAATATCAAGCGCCTGATGGATTTGGGTTGCTACCGGGGCATCCGGCACCGCAAGGGCCTGCCGATGCGCGGTCAGCGCACGCGCACCAATGCGCGTACCCGCAAGGGCCCGCGCAAGCAGGCAGTGAAGATGAACGCGCCGCCGGGCAAGGTTTAAACGAGATACAACATGGCTGAACAGAAGCAAAATGCAGGTCAGGCCGGTGCCGGTGCGCAAGGCGCCAAGCCTGCGCGCAAGAAAGTCCGCAAGAACGTGCTGGATGCAATTGCGCACGTGCATGCATCCTTCAACAACACCATCATCACCATCACCGACCGACAGGGCAATACGTTGTCCTGGGCGACCTCGGGCGGCTGCGGTTTCCGCGGCTCGCGAAAATCGACGCCGTTCGCCGCGCAGGTCGCCGCCGAACGTGCGGGCACCGCGGCTCAGGAGCATGGCGTGAAGAATGTCGAGGTTCGGGTCATGGGGCCCGGCCCGGGCCGCGAATCGGCGGTTCGCGCGCTGAACGGATGCGGGCTCAAGATCACGAACATTGAAGACGTGACTCCGATCCCCCATAACGGTTGTCGTCCTCCGAAGAAGCGTCGCGTCTAGTCAGTCGTCAAGGCTCAAGGGTTTGTAATGGCAAAATATACCGGTCCGAAGTGCAAGCTGTCTCGTCGCGAGGGAACCGACCTGTTCCTGAAAAGCGGCGTCAAGCCGCTTGAGTCGAAGTGCAAGCTCGAAGTGCCGCCGGGCGGCGTCAAGAGCGAGCGCAAGCAGCGCTTGTCGGAATATGGCCTGCAGCTGCGCGAGAAGCAGAAGCTGCGCCGCATGTACGGCGTGCTGGAGCGCCAGTTCCGCAATTATTACCAGAAGGCCGCGGGCCGCCCCGGAGCGACCGGCGAGACTCTTCTGCAATTCCTGGAATGCCGGCTGGACAACGTCGTCTACCGGATGGGTTTTGCGGCAACCCGCGCCGAGGCGCGCCAGCTGGTGAGCCACAAGGCTGTTTCCGTCAACGATAAATTGGTCAACATCGCCTCTTATCAGTGCAAGGCCGGCGATGTGGTCAGTCTGCGCGAGAAAGCTAAGAAGCAGACTCGCATTCAAGCCGCCCTCACGATCGCCGCGCAAGTCGGCTTTCCGGATTGGGTGGAAGTCGACGACAAGAAGTTCTCGGGAATTCTGAAATCGGTTCCCGATCGGCAGGAGATTCTGCCGGACATCAATGAGAGCCTCGTCGTCGAGTTGTATTCGAAGTAGAGATTTGGCGTAGCGCGCCGCAGCCTTAAGTGCTGCGTTGTCCCCGGTTAGTTAGCGAGGTCTTCCATGCAGGGATCGATCAATGAATTTTTAAAGCCCCGGGTCGTCAAAGTACAGCCCGTGTCACCGCGCCATGCGCGCATCGTGATCGAACCGTTCGAGCGCGGCTTTGGCCACACGCTGGGCAATGCCCTGCGGCGGGTGCTGTTGTCCTCGCTGCCGGGGGCGGCGATCACTGAAATCGAAATCGAAGGCGTGTTGCACGAGTACACCGCCATCGAAGGCGTGCAAGAGGACGTGGTCGACATTCTGCTGAACCTCAAGGCAGTGGCCATCCGCATGCATACCCGCGATGTCGCGGAGGTGCGCCTGCACAAGAAGGGGCCGGGACCCGTCACGGCCGGCGACATCGCCGGCGACCATGACATCGAGATCCTGAATCCCGATCTGGTGATCGCGAACTTGACGAAGGCCGGTGAATTGTCGATGTCGCTGAAGGTCGAGCGCGGACGCGGCTATCGCCCGGCGGCGCAGCGAATGGCATTCGAGGAGCAGACTCGCGCCATCGGCCGGCTGCAGCTCGATGCCTCATTCAGCCCGGTGCGCAAGGTCACCTACAACGTCGAAAGCGCGCGCGTCGAACAGCGCACCGACCTCGACAAGCTGATTCTCGATATCGAAACCAACGGCACCATCGATCCGGAAGAGGCGATCCGGCGTGCCGGCGGCATCCTCAAGGATCAGCTCTCGGTATTCGTCGACTTGCAGGGCCAGGACGAGTCCACCACCAAGTCGCCCGAAACCCAGTTCGATCCCATCCTGCTGCGGCCGGTCGACGAGCTGGAGCTCACGGTGCGCAGCGCGAACTGTCTGAAGGCCGAGAACATCCACTACATCGGCGATCTCGTGCAGCGGACCGAAGTCGAACTGCTGCGTACGCCCAACCTGGGCAAGAAGTCGCTGACTGAGATCAAGGAAGTGCTCGAGAGCCACGGCCTCACCCTCGGCATGCGCATCGACAACTGGCCGCCGCCGGGATTGAAGCGCGACGATGAACGCGACGGAATTTAAGCGATAGAGATTTTCGAAAGGGTCTAGAACATGCGGCATAGAAACAGCGGGCGTCAGCTTTCGCGCAACTCCTCACATCGTCATGCAATGCTGCGCAACATGGCGTCCTCGCTGCTGCGCCATGAAACCATCCGCACCACCGTGCCAAAGGCCAAGGAGCTGCGCCGGGTGGTCGAGCCCCTGATCACCCTGGCCAAGGTCGATTCCCTCGGCAAGCGCCGCCTGGCGTATTCGCGTTTGCGCGACCAGGACGTGGTGGAGAAGCTGTTCGTCGACTTGGGACCGCGCTTCAAGGCGCGGGCCGGCGGCTATACGCGAATTCTCAAGATGGAGCCGCGTCCCGGCGATTCGGCCGATATGGCATTGATGGAGCTGGTGGACGCAGCCGTGGTGCCCGCCGAAAAGACTGAAGACACGAAGGCCGCCAAGGCGCCGAAGGCCCCCAAAAAGTCGAAGAAGGCAGCACCCGAGGCAGCGGAAGAGGCGGCTGCGGCGCCCAAGCGCCGCCGCAAGGCCAAGGCAGCCTAAAGGCTGGCGCTCAGCCGAGGAGGCTCCAAAGCCTAGGCGGCTTTCGCAAACGCGTCCCGTGTCATGTTTTCCGGCTGCGCCGCCGTCGTGGCCACATTGTCTTCAATCCGAACGCCGCCGAAGGGCCTGAGTTCCTCGACCACCGTCCAATCGATATGGGCACGCCGCGCATCGTCATGCGCCGCGGACAGCAAGGAATCGATCAAATAAATGCCGGGTTCGACCGTCACCACCACGCCGGGCTCGAGCATGCGGGTGAGGCGCAGGTACGGGTGACCCTCGGGCCGCTGCCTCTCGTGGCCCTGCTCGTCGCCCATGACGCCGCCGACATCGTGGACTTGCAGGCCGAGCAAGTGTCCGATGCCATGTGGGAAAAATACGCCGGTAACGCCCGCTTCCAAAGCAGCCTGACCCGGTAATTTAATCAATCCCAAGCGCTGCATGACGTCGCCCAAAATGCGGTGCGCGGACAGATGGACTTCGCGGTAATCGCGGCCGGCGACGATTTCAGCGCACAGGAGCTGCTGCGCTTGGTCCACGGCCGTCACCAGGTCGGCATAGCGGCCGGGAGCAGCGGCATAGGTGCGCGTGATATCGGACGCGTAGCCGCGGTATTGGGCGCCGGCATCGATCAGAAATGAGCGCAGCGACTGTGGGGCGGTGCGCTCGAGGTGCTGGTAGTGGAGCACCGCTGAATTCTCGTTGTAGGCAACGATGTTGTTGTAGGGCATCTCTTCTTCACGCTGTGCGCAGGCCTCCAGATAGCGCATATGCGCCTCGTATTCCGAGCCGCCGCGACGAAACGCGGCCAGTGCGGCACGGTGACCACGAGCGCCAAGTTCACAAGCTCGGCGCATGCATTCGAGCTCATAAGACGTCTTTACGGCGCGATCGTAGTGAAGCCGCGTCAGCAGCTCGGGAGGATTGGCGGATGCAGATCCGCAGTCCCCGGCACAGCCCGCAGGGCCAATGTGGGCGATGCGCCCGAGACCGGCCCAGTGCTGACTCGCCTTGGATGGATCGTCCATGGCGATCAAATCGACCTCCGTCGTCCAAGGTGCCTGCGGCAGCCTGGCAGGCTTATGCCAATAGTCATTGGGTTGGTAAAACAGGACCTTGAGCCGCGCGCCCGGCGTGACCACCAGAATGCAACGTGGATTGTCGACGATCGGGACCCAGGCCTTGAAATGAGGATTAACTTTGTACGGATAGTCCTGGTCGTCCAGGAACTGGGTGGGTGGGCAGCCTGCATGGATCACCAGTGCGTCGAAGCCGCTGGCGTCCAGCGATTGCTCCGTACGCCGCATCATCGTCTGCAAATGCGGCTTATATAGCCGATCGACACTCATTTCGCTCACATCGTCACCCTGCCTGCCTGACCAGCCTGAAGTATGCGCCTGAGCGCTTGGGAGCTATAGCCCTTAACCCCGCCGGCGATTGCAGAGCGTTAAAGGCGCTACGCCGACCCCGAAAGAGATATGAAATTGAGGCGAAACACTCTAAAATCGCAGCGGAGAACTGGGTGAAGGCCCAACAACAAGCTCGGCCTTAAAATTTTATTCTTAATATTTCTGGGGTATCGATAGATGAAGACCAAACTTGCTTTAAGCGCTTTTGTCGCAGCATTCGTGCTGAGTGCCTGCGGCAGCAAGACCGAGGCTCCCGCCCCGGCTGCTGACACGACTCCTCCTCCGGCCGCCGCGCCGGCTGCGGACGCTGCCGCCTCTGCCGCCTCCGATGCCGCTGCAGCTGCGAGCGCAGCAGCTGACGCAGCCTCGAGCGCAGCATCCGCTGCGAAGCCGTAATACGGCTCGATAGCTGATCCCACATGCCCGGGCGGGCGGCCGACTGGCGCGTCCGTCCGGGCTGTGTTTTTGGAAGATTGGGGAAGCGGGTTAGTTGTTAGTCAGTATTCGCGACTGCCGACACTCGAAGAAGGATCGCCAATGGATCCAGAGCGTCTACGCCGAATATATCGATTCTTTGGCCGATCTTAACACTGGCCTGTTTTCCGTCATCGGCGCCGACAATCCTCACGAAGACGAAATCTTCGCGAATTGGTTTTCCAACGATCACTCGCACCCGCTCCTGATTCTTAAGGGGTCGGAGCCGGTGGGTTTTGCGCTGGTGACCCGTCCGCGAATACCCGCCGCGGGGGAGCCCGCCGCGGACTATCGAATGTCGGAATTTTTCGTTCGCAAGCAATATCGCAAGGCCGGCATGGGCCGCGACGCAGCGACATTGATCTTCGACCGCTTCGCGGGCGACTGGGTCATCGTGGAGTATCTACGCAACCCCGGCGCCGTGGCATTTTGGCGGCGGGTGGTTGCCGCTTATAGCGGCGGCCGCTACACGGAGCGCTCGCGCCACGGCGAGGTGCAGCAGCGATTCACCAGCCGGCCGGCGGTGTCGCGCTGAGGCGCATAAGAGCACGAATTTGACGAATCCCCCATCACAGGCCCAACCCAGCGTCGGGTTTGACTTCGTCCGCTCCCTGGCAGCGGAGTTGTCGCGCGGCAACGTGGACCTTCCCTCCTTTCCGGAAATAGCGGTACGCGTCAGACGGGTTCTGTCCGACCCCAAGTCGTCGGTGGAACAGGTGGTCCGCGTGGTGGGATCGGAGCCGGCGCTGGCGGCGCGCCTGCTGCGGATCGCAAATTCCGCATCGCTTAATCGCAGCGGCCGCGCCGTCACCGACTTGCGTACGGCAATCAACCGCATCGGCTACAACATGGTGCGCAGCGCCGCGATCTCGTTCTCGATGGCGCAAATTCGCACCAGCAACAAACTGGCCGGTTTGGAACATCATCTCAATGAGCTCTGGCAGCGCAGCACCTTGGTGGCGGCCTTGTCCTACGTGCTCGCCCGAATGTGCACCAAGGTCAATCCCGACGAAGCCATGTTGACGGGAATGATGCACGGCATTGGAAAACTGTACGTGTTGACCCGGGCAATCGATCACCCGGAATTGTTCATCAGCGACAAAACCTTGAATGAGATCATCGGCGAGTGGCACGCCACCATCGGCAAGGCGATTCTCGAGAACTGGGATTTCTCCGAGGCGATGGCGCAGGCGGTGGGCGACCAATCGGATTTTTCACGTGCCGACGAAGGTCCGCCCGATTTGAGCGATGTCATCGCCGTCGCCATTCTCATGGCTGCGCACGGCGAGGATGCCGCCGGACTCGAAGCCACCCTGCAAGGCCTGGCGGCGGCCAAGCGCCTCGGATTGGATGACGAGAAAACTCAGACGGTGATTCGCGAGTCCGCCGCCGAAGTCGCGGCGCTCAGCCAGGCACTCGGAGGCTAGGAGCCTTGGCGAGGAGTTCGGCCGCGATCGCGCCGGCTACGTAGCCGGCGTTGTGCGGCATGATGCCGGCGAGATTCATGCGGCTGTCCTGCGTCATGTAGATGTGATGTTTGTCCCGCAACCGCTCCACCACTTCCGGGGAGACGCCCAGCAAGCTGAACATTCCCCGCTGGGTTCGAATGAAATCGAATGAACCGTCGCCCGTGGCTTTGCGCAGCTCGAGGGCGAGCAGTCCGCGCATGTCGTCAATCCGAGTCCGCATCCGCGCAAGTTCCAGGATCCACCGCTCCTTGAGGGCGGGGTTGTCAAAGATGTGTGCGGCGATGGCGGCGCCGTGGTCGGGTGGCATCGAATAGATGCCGCGCGCGATTTGCAGCACATGACTCAACATGACATTGGCACGGGTCTCGCTCTCGCCGATCACGATCAGCGCCCCGACCCGTTCGCGATAAAGACCCAAATTCTTGGAATACGAAACGGCCACGAGCGATTCTGGGACCTGTTCGGCGACCAGCCGCAGGCCGGCGGCGTCGGCTTCCAGATCGACTGCGAAGCCCTGGTACGCGAGATCCAGGAAGGGCACGAGCCGGCGGCGGCTCAATAGCTGCACCAGCGCCTTCCATTGCCCTGCATCGAGATCGGCGCCGCTGGGATTGTGGCAGCAGGCGTGAATCAAGACCACGTCGCCTTCGCGCGCCCGCCCGAGGTGTTCGAGCGCGGCCTCGAAGCGCAGGCCGTTTGCCACGATATCGTAGTAGGGGTAGCGCTCGAGCCGCAGGCCGGAACTGCCCAACAACGGGGTGTGATTGCCCCAGGTTGGATCGCTGATGTGAACCGTAACCGCGGGGGCAGCGGCGCGAATCAATTCCGCGCCCAGCCGCAGCGCGCCGCAGCCGCCGGGGGCTTGGACGGTTCTCGCGCGCCGGTCGCGGCGGGCGGCGTGCGTCCTGCCAAGAACCAGTTCCTCCACGGCGCTGTTGAATTCCTCGCGCCCCGCAGGGGCTACGTAGGATTTGGTCGATTGCGCCGCCAGGACCTCCTGCTCGGCGCGCCTCACGCAGTCGAGCACCGGGGTATTGCCGGTCAGGTCCCGGTATACCCCCACGCCCAAGTCGACTTTCGACGGCGAAGGATCCGCTCGATACTTCGTCATCAGGCCAAGAATTGAATCCGCGCTCAGTTGCTTGAGATCTTGAAACAAGAGTTAACGCCCCATTTTTAGTGCGGCCACATTATAGTCGATGCCCATCATATGATCCGACGCACTTGCATCCTGAGCTTGATTCTTGCCTTCTGGGGGAGCGCATTCGCAGCGCCTCCGCGGATCATCAGCCTGAGCCCGCATATCACTGAATTGTTGTTCGCCGCCGGCGCCGGTGATCGAATTGTCGGCGTAGACGACATGAGCGACTACCCGCCCGCCGTCGCCGGAATTGCGCGTGTCGGCGAAACGTCGGCGCTCGATGTCGAAGGCCTGCTGAAGCTGAAGCCCACGCTGATCGTGCTCTGGGCCTCGGGTACCCCCCCGCGACGCCAGGAGGAGCTGAAGCGCCTGAATCTGCAGCTATATGTCACCGAACAGCATCACCTGGACGATATCGCAACGACGCTGCTCGACTTTGGACGGCTCGCCGGCACCGAGAGCGTGGCGGTGGCGGCCGCGGACCGCTATCGCTCGGAACTCGCGCAACTGCGTTCGCAGTACGCGGGCCGCCCGCGGCTGAGAGTCTTCTTTCAGGTCTGGGATCGGCCGCTATACACGCTGTCGGGCGAGCACGTGGTGACCGAGGTGCTGTCGCTGTGCGGCGCCGACAATGTATTTGCCGAATTATCCACGTTGGCGCCCGCAATCGACAGGGAAGCGGTGCTCGCTCGCGACCCCGACGTCATATTGATCGGTGCCACCGGCGCCGAGGGCGCCAGGCAGACCGCCGATTGGGGCCGATTCGGCAATCTTCGCGCGGTGCGAAATCAGCATGTTTTTACCGTGGATCCGTCGCTCATCGGCCGGATGTCGCCGCGGATCCTTCAGGGGGTACGCGAAGCGTGCGATGTGCTCGATAGGGCCCGCGACGTGCGGCGCCGCGCAACGGACGCCCGCTAGGCTCCTAGGGGTCCGCCTGAGAGGGTCGTCTCCAATAAAAGACAGTGGTCCGATGACATAGCCCGGCGTTAGCGTGTAGGCTTTAGTCACCTAATCAACGGGAGAGTCATCTCATGGCGCTTTGGAACGAAAAACCTACGCCCGCCACGGCGGGTTCTGTTGCCCCCCCATCGACGACGCCCCCGGAACGGAGCTCGCCGGAGCGCAGCGTGAGCGAGCCGGCCTTGGCCGTATCGCCCCGCCGCCCAACCCCGAAAACATCATCCGAAGGCGGAGAATCCGTCATAGCCGCGAATCTGACCATCGAGGGCAAGATCGAAGGCTCGGGGAATGTGCGCATCGCGGGCCGCTTCAAGGGCGACGTACGAATCGACGGCAACTTCAGCATCGAGTCCGGAGCCCACCTGACCGGCCAAGTCCTGGCCGGGATCGTCGTGGTCGGCGGCGAGCTGCAGGGCAACATCGAATCTGCAAAACGCGTGGATGTTCAGGAAGGCGGTGTCATCGTCGGCGACGTGAAGGCAGGATCGATCACGGTTGCGGCGGGGTCGCGCATGCGCGGACATGTCGAGTTCGGTTGGGATGACGAGAAGGTGAAGATGAAGCCGGGTCTGGTGGGCAGCGGCAATTAGGAGCTCCTAATGAGCGTCGCTCGTGCCGGGACTTTAGGCGCGACACGGATATGTCCGCACTGCAAGGCGATCGTATTGCAGAGCGCAAACGTCTGCCCTGGCTGCCAACATCATCTGCGCTTCAGCTCCGGCGGCGCGGAACCGCAGGCCGAAAGCGTGTCGGCGATGCGCATCGAGGGTTCGATACGACATACGGCGCGCGACGAGAGTTGCGAGTACTGCGTCGTCGTGTCGATCACCAACGAGCGGGGCGAAAAAGTTGCGCGCCAGGTGGTGGGGGTCGGCGCGCTGCAGCCCGGCGAGAAGCACAAGTACAGTTTTTCGGTCGACTTGATGCCGGTGCGCGCCTTTCCCGAGCGCAAACGCAACTGATCAACGCTGAGAGCGGCCTTCGATATCGATGAATCGCAGGAATTCCGCGCGCGTGCTGGCGTTCGCCCGGAAGGTGCCGAGCATTTTACTGGTGATCATGGAGACGCCGCGCTTGTGAACGCCGCGTGTCGTCATGCATTGATGGACCGCATC
This sequence comes from uncultured Gammaproteobacteria bacterium, assembly GCA_963811115.1. Taxonomy (GTDB): domain Bacteria; phylum Pseudomonadota; class Gammaproteobacteria; order Steroidobacterales; family Steroidobacteraceae; genus Bog-1198. The sequence goes on along the minus strand of CAWEQB010000006.1, from coordinate 278,135 downwards.
GATCACGACGCCGACCCCCCGCGGTTTGAGAACTTCATCGATGCAGGCGGCAATCTGGGCGGTGAGCTTTTCCTGCACTTGAAAACGCCGCGCATATCCATCGACCACTCGTGCGAGCTTGCTGATGCCGACCACCCTGTCGGTGGGCAGGTAACCGACATGCGCGCGGCCGATGATGGGTGCCATGTGATGCTCGCAAAACGATTCGAATCCGATATCGCGCAACACCACCATTTCATCGTAGCCCTCGACTTCCTCGAAGGTGCGGCGCAAGTATGCGCCCGGATCGATGGAGTAACCGGAGAACCAGTCTGCGTACGCGTTGACGACGCGCTTCGGTGTCTCATGCAGGCCCTCGCGCAGAGGGTCGTCGCCCGCCCAGCGCAGCAGCGTCCTGACGGCGGCCTCCGCGTCCGCGCGGCTCACCCCGCGTTTTCGTTTCTCCCCCATATTACCTTCCTCCCGGATGATTCGAGTCGAACACCACCTGGCCGTGCAACAACGTCATCATGCACTTCAAATCCCGCAGTTCATGCGCCGGTATGGTGTACATGTCGCGGTCCCAGACGGCGATATCGGCGTCCTTTCCGATCTCGAGCGATCCGATGCGATCGTCAAGAAACACCTGTCGCGCACCCCACGCCGTATATGAGCGCAAGGCGGTGTGAATGTCGACCGATTCGGCTGTCCCAAACGGATGAGCACCGTAGGTGCCCTTCAGAGTCTCCCGTTCGACCGACGCCCAGAGTCCATAGCGTGCGGCGATCGGCGTGACCGGGTAGTCCGAGCCGCCGCCCCACCGCACGCCGCTTTTCAAGAAGGTATTGAGAGGCACCAAGCGCGCGGCGCGTTCCGGCCCGAAGTTCCCGGCATACGTGTCGCCGATCCACCAGGTGAAGGGGGCCTGGACCTCCGGGTAGGCGGCGTCGTAACGCTTCTGCAGCTCGGCCATGGTCTTGATGGCATGATCGCTTGGTATGTTGGCGTGAATGATGCTGTGCCTGAGCCCCATGGTTGGCGTCTCAGCGAGTACTTGCGCATAGGTGTCCACCACCCAATCGATTGCACGGTCGCCGATCGCGTGGGTCCCGACGTGCACGCCGGCCCGGTGAAACAGCCGGATCATTTGCCGAAACACTTCCGGGTCCGTCGACGGGTAACCGAAATTTCCGCGGTCGATATCGGTGGAGTTCTTGTGCCATTCCTGGGTTAGCCAGGCGGTGCGCGCGCCGCCGCTGCCGTCCATGAAAATCTTCGCGCCGCAGGAGAGGAGGCGGCCGTTGCCGAGCGATTGCGGCGGCCGCGGCGCGTTCAAAATCGAAGTCAGTGCGGACTGCGCGGACGCCAGCGTCTTGCCCGCGTACCACAGCACGCAAACGTGCTCCGACAGCTTGCCCTCGGCCTGCAGCTCGCGGTAGGCGTCCCACACCGGTTGGCCGATCGAAGGATCCTTGACTGCGGTGATGCCTTCGCGATGCAGCTCATCGATGCTCTTCAGAATGCCGCTACGCTGCTGCTGAGCGGTTGGCGCCGGTATGAGGTCAAGCACGGCCTCCTGCGCTGATTCCTTCAATACGCCGGTGGGAGCTCCGCCGGCGTCGCGATCGATCGTGCCGGCGGGCGGATTCTGGCTGGCCGCAGAAATCTTTGCCAGACGCAGTGCCGCCGAATTGGCCACGCCATAATGTCCGGTCGTATGAGTCAGCCACACCGGATTGTGGGCAGATACGCCGTCAAGATCGGCGGCGGTCACATAGCGCCGCTCGGCGAGCTTGCCCTCGTCCCAGCCGTCGCCCTGCAGCCATTCGCCGGGCTTCAATGCCGCAATGCCGGCTTTTACACGCCGCACCACTTCGGCGACCGTCGAAGCGTCGCTCAAATGAACGTGATACAGCTCATCAACTCCGCCCTCGGCGATGTGTGCGTGACTGTCGATGAGTCCCGGTGTCGCGGTTCGCCCATGCAGATCGATGCGTTTCGTCGTGCTGTCGGCCAGTCGCAGCACTTCCTGGTCGGTGCCGAGGGCGATGATCTTCCCGTCGCGAATCGCCAATGCTTCGACAACCGAATCTTGCGCATTTACCGTCAATATCCGGCCGTGAAACAGGATCAGCTGGGGCGGAGGCGCTGCCTGCGCGGCGCCTGCACCCGCCAGAGCTACGCAGGCCGCCGCCATGGCACGCGAAAAGCTCCACCGCCGCGGTCGGGCGCATCGATTGACTTGGGCCGCCATACGCTACATCCTGATTTTGTGTTTAGTTGCGGAGATTTGGTTTGAAATATCGTGTTCTTCTGAATTCTAGCATTGCGCTCATGTCTGCCCTTTCAATTCAAACGTCTTGGTCGGCGGCGACCCAGAGCGATGCCGTTACCCGGGCGATGGCGCACGACATATTCAAGCAATTGATCGAAATCAACACCACGGATTCGATCGGGAGCACTACGGTGGCCGCGCAGGCGATGGCGCAGCGACTGCTCGACGCAGGATTCCCCCAGGCTGATGTCGTCGTTCTCGGACCGAACGAGCGCAAGGGAAACATGGTCGCGCGCTACCGCGGCAAGCCGGCCTCAAAGCTGCGGCCGTTGCTGATCATCGGTCATTTGGACGTGGTGGAAGCACGGCGCGAGGATTGGACCACTGATCCCTTCAAGTTTGTCGAACAGGATGGCTACTACTACGGCCGCGGCACCCAAGACATGAAGGAGGACGACGCCATCCTGGTCAGCGATTTCATCCGCATGCGGAAGGAGGGTTTCGTTCCGCAGCGCGACATCATCCTGGCGCTCACCGCGGACGAAGAGGGAGGCAAGTCGAATGGCGTGGATTGGCTGCTGCGAAATCACCGCGATCTGATCGACGCGGAATTCGCGCTCAACCCGGATTCGGGCGGCGTCAGCATGGTTCACGGCAAACCGCTCGCGGTCGAATTCGAGGCCACCGAGAAGCTCTATGCCGATTTCCAGGTGCTCGCCACCAATCCCGGCGGCCATAGTTCGTTGCCGAAGCCGGACAATGCGATCTATCACGTTGCAAACGCCCTCGCCGTCGTGGAGCGATCGCCGTTTCCGTTCGAGTTGAATGCCGTGACGCGCGAGTATTTCGGTCAAATGGCCAAGATCGAGACTGGTCAGAACGCGGACGATCTTCGGGCCATTCTGGCAAATCCGCCGGATCCCGCCGCCATAGAGCGGCTGTCGAAGGACGCGCGTTACAACTCGACCATGCGCACCACTTGCGTCGCCACCATGCTGAGCGGCGGACACGCCCCCAATGCATTGCCGCAGAGTGCCGAAGCCAACGTCAATTGCCGGATCTTCCCCGGGCATTCGCAGGAAGAAATTCGTCTGCAGCTGGTCCAGCTGTTCAACGATCCGAAGCTTAGCGTTCGCTATCGCAGCGATTCGCGCGAATTGTCGGACCATGGCTCGGACCGCAAGGCGATGGTGCCGCCACCCCTTCGGACCGACGTCATGACATCGCTGCGCAAGGTCGCCGCCAAGCTGTGGCCCGGTGCCCCGGTGATCCCGACCATGGAGACCGGATCGTCCGACAGCATTTACACCATGTCCGCCGGCATTCCGAGCTATGGAATCAGCGGTATTGCGGTCGATCGGGACGATATTCGGGCGCACGGCAGGGACGAACGGGTCAAGGTCGACTCGTACTACGCCGGGGTCGAGTTCTATTACCTGTTCCTCGAGTCGCTGACCACCGGTCATCGGTAGCGGTGCGCTGGGTCTGCAGTTATTAAAAAAGTCAGGGCAAAAAAATGCGCCCCCTAGGGGGTTGGCGGCCCCGAGCAGGGCCGGTGGTTTGAACTAGACGGTGGAATCGGACCATGACAACCCAGCAAGTTATTGAGTCCCGCGAACGCGATTTGGGCGGCTTTGTGGTGCGGCGGGTGCTGCCCGCCGCGGATCGGCAGATGGTCGGTCCGTTCATATTTTTCGATCATCTGGGACCGACTCAATTCGCGCCCGGCTTCGGAATCGATGTAAGGCCGCACCCGCACATCGCGCTCGCCACGGTGACATATCTGTTCGCCGGCTCCCTGGAACACCGCGACAGCCTCGGCACGGTGCGGGAGATTCGGCCGGGGGACGTGAACTGGATGTCAGCCGGAAGCGGCATCGCGCATTCCGAAAGGACCCCCCGGGCGGCCCGGGTAACGGGCGAATATGTGCACGGCATCCAGAGTTGGGTTGCACTGCCCGACGGGCACGAGGATGGGGAGCCGACGTTCGAGCATTACCCGGCGGCTGCTCTGCCGACGCATGGCGCTCCGGGCGTCGAACTGACTGTCATCGCCGGCGAGGCATTTGGAGTGCGCTCGCCCGTCGTCACGCTCTGGCCGACCTTGTACGTGCACGCGCAGTTCGCGCGCGGCGCAGTGCTCGAGGTGCCGCCCGACCATGCCGAGCGCGCGGTATATGTGGTGCAGGGTGAACTGGATATGGGCGCTGCGCCGGTGACGGTTGGGCAGCTCGCGGTGCTCGAACCCGGCAGGAATACCTCATTGCGCGCAACCGGCGATACTCGGGCCATGCTTCTGGGCGGCGAGCGGTTCCCCACGCCGCGGCACATCTGGTGGAATTTCGTCGCCTCATCCCAGGCGCGCATCGACAGTGCCAAGGAACGCTGGGAGCGGCAGCAATTTCCAGCGGTGCCCGGGGAAACCGAATTCATTCCGCTGCCCCATTACTAGCTTGAGGAGCCAGGTGGGCGGCGGAACGCGAACAGGAGAGCGGCGACCCACGCCGCCGTTGCCAGCAGAAACGCGACCATGACGGCGGCGAACAGCGGGTTCGATAGATGCGGCGGTTGCGCACGGTTTGCCGCTATTTCCAGCCAGTGCATGCAGCACGCCAGGACCACCAGCAGCGATCCGAACCATACTCCATGCGCCACCAGAAATGTGCGTGTGCGGTCGATTCGTTGAGGCGCCAGCCAGTATTCCCGATTGGGCAGTTTGAAGTCGGCGGCGCGTGAAAAGACCGCGGTTAGCACCGCCACCACGACGGTCGGCAGCCCCACGGCGAAGCACAATACGAATCGGGTATAGCCGCTGCGCGACATGAAGGCATTGGCTCGACCGGCGCCGTCAAAATGCGAGGCGACGGTCAACGGCAACTGCGACGCAGTGCTGGTGACGAAAACGATCGCGAACAGCAGCAATGCGATGAATATCAACCAAGTTACGCCATTCGACTGCCGTGGGGGCGTGGAGGGCGTCATGGCGCCCGCCAAAGCACTGGAAAAAGTGGATGGTCCATGGGCGATCCCGCCGGCAGTTCATCGCTCAAACCCGGAAATTCGGGCGATGTGCGCCACCGACGCGGCGCGTGCCTGATGTCGTCGCCCAGAAACCGCACGGAAAAGACGCGGCGGCGATTCGGACCCAGCACCCCCGGCGCTGCGTGCAAGGTGAGCATGTGAAAGCACACGGCATCGCCCGGCTGAAGCTCCCAGCCGAGTATGGGAAAGTTGCCGCGAGCTGCTTCAATATTCGGCAGATCGGCCAGCGTACCCTCGGGAAACCACTTGGCTTGCGCGTCCATGAATGAGCGCGGCATCAGCCATGGCCCCAAATGTGAACCGGCCACGAATTCCAGGGTCGATTCGCGATTCACCGGATCGGCGGGAATCCAGAAACTGACGTTCTGCCGCCCTTCGACATTGTAGTAGGGCTGATCCTGGTGCCAGGGTGTTGGTTGCCGGGTTCCGGGCTCCTTCGTCAGCATGTGGTCGTGGTACAGCCGGGCGTAGGAGCTTCGCATCAATTGCCCGGCCGCCGCCGCGACCCTCGATTCGAAAATGAAGCGTCGGTAGTACTCGTTGGTCTGCCAGTTGCAGAAATCCTCGACGAAGTACCCTGGATCATCGGCGCCGCTCGCCACCTTGGCGCGTGGGCTCAAATGCCTAAGATTCTCATCGATGCCTGCGCGCATGAGGGCCACCTCCTCGGGGCGAAACAACCCGCGGATGCACGCAGCTCCGTTGCGCTGAAAACCCTCGACGGTTGCGTCGTCAATCATGGGATAGGGCGCCGATGATGTCTTCCACCAGCGCCGGTCCTCGGTACGCGAATCCCGTATAGATCTGGATCAAGTTCGCACCCGCCCGCAGCGTAGCCAATGCAAGTTCGGAGTTTACGATACCGCCGACGCCGATGATGGGAAAGCTCACCCCCAACTCGGCGCGCAATTGCGCGATGACGCTCACCGACAAGGGATGCAGCGGTGCGCCGCTCAGACCTCCCGATTGTTCGGCGGCCGGGACCTGGCCGAGCACGCTATGGTCGATCGATGTGTTGGTGGCGATCACGCCGTCGGCTTCGAGCGAGCGCAAATCCGCCGCCAGAGCGGATATTTGTTCCGCGGTCAGATCGGGCGCCACCTTGACCAGCAAGGGCACGCGCTTCCCGTAGCGCTGCTGCAGCCCGGCGCGCTCTTCCAGCAGTGCGCCGTATATTCTTTGCAGGCCGTCGCGGGCCTGCAGTTCGCGCAACCGGGCCGTGTTCGGCGAGGAGAGGTTTATCGCGACGTAGTCGGCGTACAAATAGACCTTCCGCAGGCACGTCAGGTAGTCGTTCTGAGCGTTCTCCAGCGGTGTATCGGCATTCTTTCCGATGCTGATGCCGCGCACCCCCCGGTAGCGGCTGCGGGAGATGCGCGCAACCAGATGGTCGACGCCCTTGTTGTTGAATCCCATGCGGTTGATGAGAGCGTAGCGATCCGCAATCCGGAACATCCGTGGGCGAGGATTGCCCGGTTGCGGACGCGGCGTCACGGTACCGAGTTCGACATGCGCGAAACCCACCGCGCCCAGCGCATCCAAGAAATCGCCGTTCTTGTCGAAGCCTGCAGCAAGTCCGAGCGGATGGGCGAACGTGCATCCAAAGCAGCGCACCGTCGACTCCGGCGGGATATCGAAGGCAGGCCAGAAGGGCTTCAGCCACCGCAGCCCGGCCAGCCCCAGGTTGTGGGCTGCTTCCGGATCCATGCGCAAGAGAATGGGCAGCGATGCGCGCGCGATGGCCGATATCGCGCCGCGCTTCATGTCATTGCGGGCGGCAGCACGCCCGGCAATGCCGCCACGAAATGCGCGAGGGCCTTTCCCAACGACTGATGTTGATCGGCATCGAGATGAATCCCATCGACCACACTGGGGCCGGTTACGCTGCCGGCATCGAAGAAATGGCAGCCGAGTTCTGCGGCAACGGCACGGTAGGCGTCACTCAACCCCGCGGATTTGTCGGCGGCGCCGGTGAACTTGGCGGCGATCGGCCCTCGCGGCACGAGGATTCGTGGCGGCACGATGATCAGAATCGGCGGGATTGGCATGCCTGGTTCGATGGGCGCTTGGCGAATGGCGCCGACCAGAGCCGCGATGCCTTGTGCGGCATGTCCGGCATTGTGCGGATGCATCGACTGGAAGTCGTTGGTACCCAGCATGAGAACGACCAAATCCAAGGGTGAATTGATCTCGATTCTCTGTGCCAGGCCGAGTAGTCCGTTGCGTCCCGGTTTGAACGGGTCCTCCCAGACGGTCCGGCGGCCATTCAAGCAGTCTTCGATTACCCGTACCCGTTGCCCCTGCGCATTGAGTGCAATTTCCATCACTCCGGGCCAGCGCGCATCGAAGGGCTGGCGTTTGCGCGTACTGGGAACGATGCCCCAGGACAACGAGTCGGAGTAGACGAGAATTTGCCGCATGGCGCTCCCAATCTACTTGTGCCCCGCCGGCGGCGCCGGCGAGTAGTGCACCTGTACTATCTTCCAGCCGCCTGCGGCTTTGAACCACACGTCGGTTTCCTGAAAGACCTCATCGGTAACCTTCTTGTCGGCTTCAAGCGTCTTCACGCGCAGCAGATAGCTGACGATCGCCGCGTCGTTTTGCGGGCTGAACTTCAGATGATAGTCGGACAGCGTCGCCGCTTGCAGCCGAGCGCCGCTCTTGATGTAGGCAGTCCACATCTTGTTGTAGCTCGGGACATCGGTTCGACCCTCGGGAAACCACAAAATCGCGTCTGCCGCGTAGTAGCCGAAATATTTGTCCAAATCGTTGGCGGCATAGGCAGCGTTGAAATCCTTTTCGAGCTGGTCGATATCCGCCTTGGAATCCGCCCGCGCGAAAGTTGACACGCCGGCGATCAGCAAGGCCCAGGTACACAGCCAGGCAGTTTTCATGGGAGCCCCTTTTTATTGATGGCGAACTTGCCGCTGCGCCCTAAATTACGCGAGAATGTCGGAGCGGCCAAGACAAATAACTATTAGATGGGGGATGCATGGAGTGCACGCGCCGTTTGTCATTGATACGCCCATCGAGGCCATGGAACAGAGCGAGATCATGGCAGCGGCGCTGAACTTCGTCGAAAAATACGCTCCCGCGCATTAGCGCCGTTCGCAGCTTTGTAACATAAAGATCGTACGGTATGCCCCAACGCCGGCGAGCCCGCGTGCTCGCACACCGGCGTCCATTCCATGAACTTGAGGGGGTACCATGTATCGCAAACTATGGGGCGCTGTCTGCGGCGCCTGCCTGGCGGCGGCACTGCCGGCCTACGCCGATTCGGACGACAGCCTGCTGGGCTCGCATCATCAAATCAAGCATGTCCTGCTGATCAGCGTCGATGGGCTGCATGCGCTCGACCTGTCCAACTACGTGGCATCGCATCCGGATTCCACTTTGGCCGAGTTGAGCCGTCACGGCGTGACCTATACCAACAACTCGACTTCCTCGCCCTCGGATTCGTTTCCCGGGCTGGCCTCGTTGGTCACGGGCGGTTCTCCGGTGACCACCGGCCTGTGGTACGACGACACCTACAATCGGGCGCTATCGCCGCCGGCGCAGACCGACGGTTTGGGAAATCCTGGCGGCAGTTGCCCGGGAAAGATCGGCACCAATGTGGCTTGGGATGAGGCGGTGGATACTGATCTGACGCGGCTCGATGCCGGCGGCGGTCTTAATCCGAAGTTTCTGGTGCGAGATCCGCAGAAGGGCTGCAGAACCATCCTGCCCCACGAGTACTTGCGGGTAAATACGGTATTCGAGGTGGTCAGGGCGGCGGGCGGCCGCACGGCTTGGACCGACAAGCACCCCTCATACGAGTGGACCAACGGACCCAGCGGCAAGGGCGTCGAGGATTTCTATGGCCCGGAGATCAACTCCATCCCGGTGCCCTTGCCCCAATTTGCCGGTTGCTCGCCGGTGCCGTTTGCGGACCCGGCGCCCGACGACGGCTGGACCACCAGTTTCGAGAACATCAAGTGTTACGATGATCTGCACGTCCGCGCCGTGCTCAATCAAATCGACGGATATAACCATGACCGAACGGCCAAAGTCGGCGTGCCCATGCTGTTCGGCACGAACTTTCAGGCCGTGAGCGTCGGCGAAAAGCTGGCCGTCGACCCCGTCACCGGACTGAAGGGCGGCTACACGGATGTGCTGGGCACGCCGGGTCAGGCCCTCGCGGGCGAACTGGATTTCATCGACCAATCCATGGGGCGGTTTGTCCAGGAGCTGAAGGCTCAACGGCTTTACGAGTCGACCCTGATCATCGTCAGCGCGAAGCATGGCCAATCGCCGATCGACGTGACGCGGCGGCGGGGCATCGGCGGCGGTCAGCCGGCAGCCACCATCGGCCCCGCGGATGCATTCGATATCTCGGACGACGGTTCGCTCATCTGGCTCACGGACCCGTCTCTCGCCCCGGGCGTCGTAGCAACGCTTGCCATGCCGGCCAACCAGCAGGCGCTTGGCATTCAAGAAATCTTTGCGGGCCAATCCCTGCGCAATAAGTTCAACAACCCCGGCGCGGATCCGCGCACTCCGGACATCATTCTGAAGGTCAACACCGGCGTCATCTTCACGGGTGGATCGAAACTGTCGGAGCACGGCGGCTTCAACGAGGACGATGTACACACGGCGTTGCTTTTGTCCGTGGAGGGAATGGAGCGGGCGGTCGTGAAATCCGCGGTCAGCAACCAGCAGGTCGCGCCCACCATCCTGCAGGCCCTCGGCCTCGATCCCAACGACTTGGAGGCGGTTCGCAAGGAGCAGATCCACGTGCTGCCTTTTTTATTCCACTGAGTCGATCGCAATCCGGTCCGCCCGCCCTTGGAGGGGCGGACCGGCAGTCGCGCCTCAGATGTAGGAGCGGGCCGCGAGCGTGCCCAGATAAAAGCATAACTCCGTCATCAGCCGGGTGACATCGAGTTCCGCGGCGCCAATCGAGCGGCGCCGGCGCCTGACGTGGGCGGCAAAGGCGATGCGCGCCCCGATGGCGCAGGCCAATCCGATGAGCCCGGGCATGCCAATGAGGACCGCCGGCGCAAATCCAATGGCCAGTGCAATGCCAAGATCCAGGTGGGAGGCCGGTTTCATCGAAACGGCAAGAGCGCTGCTCGAGGCGTGCCCGGCGATCAGAATCAAGCCCAATGCGAGGTTTGCCGGCAACGGGAAGGGTAGATTGGCCGCCGACAGTGCCATCAGCACATTGAACTTGATCAGGAGCGCGAACACGATGACCAGGGTCACCTGCGCCGGGGTCTGGTCCGGGCGGAGCCATGCGCCGAGCAAGGCGGTGGCAAGCATGGACAGGATGACCGCGACACTGGCCGGCCAAAGCTGCGCCCCGGCCCAGAAGACGCCGCCCCCTGCGGCGCCTACGGCCGCGCCCAGCAGAGGCAGGAGAGGCGGCGCCGCAAGCCGGTGGCGCCACAGCGTGCTCATGCGCGCTTACGGAGGGCCGGCGGCGCCAATGTCGATCGGAGATAGTGTCCGGTGTACGACGCTTTGTTCGCTGCCACTTGTTCCGGTGTCCCGACCGCGATGACCCGTCCCCCGCCGTCCCCTCCCTCGGGCCCGAGATCCACCACCCAATCCGCCGTCTTGATCACATCGAGATTATGTTCGATGACGATGATGGTGTTGCCCTCGTCGCGAAGACGCTGCAGCACCCGCAGCAACTGGGCGATGTCCGCGAAATGCAGACCGGTGGTCGGTTCATCGAGGATGTACAGGGTGCGTCCGGTGGCCCGCTTCGAGAGCTCTTTGGCCAGCTTGACGCGCTGCGCCTCGCCGCCCGACAGGGTGGTGGCACTTTGACCTAGTCGAACATAGGACAGGCCCACGTCGAGCAATGTCTGCAGTTTGGGGTGCACCGTGGGCACGGCGGAGAAAAACGGCAGCGCGTCCTCGACGGTGAGGTCGAGGATTTCCTGAATGTTCTTGCCCTTGAAGCGGATTTCCAAGGTTTCCCGGTTGTAGCGCTTGCCCTTGCAGACATCGCAGGGGACGTAGACATCCGCCAGAAAATGCATTTCCACCTTGATCACGCCGTCGCCCTGACAGGCCTCGCAGCGTCCGCCCTTGACGTTGAAGCTGAACCGGCCTGCTTCGTAGCCGCGCGCGCGCGATTCCGGGACGGCCGCGAAGAGCTCGCGTATCGGCGCGAACAATCCGGTGTATGTGGCCGGGTTGGACCGCGGCGTGCGCCCGATCGGACTTTGATCGATTTCGATCACCCGATCGATGAAATCCAGGCCCTCGATGCGATCAAAGTGGGCGGTGCCGGCCGCGGCATGGTTGAGCTGAGTGGCCACCGCGCGAAACAACGTATCGTTGATCAGCGTCGATTTGCCGGAGCCCGACACCCCGGTCACGCAAGTCATCAGCCCCAGCGGAAATTCGGCGGTGACTTTTTTCAGATTGTTGGCGGTCGCGCCGATGACCCGCAGCATCCGCTTCGGATCGGGCGCGCGCCGCACCGCCGGAATTTCAATGCGGCGCCGGCCGCTCAGATACTGCCCGGTGATGGAATCGGGATGCGCTGCGACCTCTGCCGCGGTGCCCTGTGCCACCACTTGGCCCCCGTGCACACCCGCGCCGGGGCCCAAGTCCACGACGTAATCCGCCTGGCGGATCGCATCCTCATCGTGTTCGACCACGATGACGGTATTGCCGAGATCCCGCAAATTCACCAGCGTGTCGAGCAGACGCTGGTTGTCGCGCTGATGCAGGCCAATCGAGGGTTCGTCGAGAATGTACATGACGCCGACCAAGCCGGAGCCGATCTGACTTGCGAGGCGGATTCGCTGCGCCTCGCCGCCGGAGAGAGTATCGGCGCTGCGGTTCAAGGTGAGATAGCCGAGACCGACATTGCCGAGAAATCCGAGCCGATCAGCGATTTCCTTGACGATTTTGACCGCGATTTCGCCGCGCCACCCCGGCAGTTTGAGATTGCCGAAGAACTGCAGCGCGCGCTCCACCGACAGCGCGGAAATTTCGGGAACGCTCTTGCCGTCGACGAAAACGTTTCTGGCGGCCCGATTCAGGCGGGTTCCCTCGCATTCGGGGCATGGGCGCGAGGAGCGATACTTGGCCAATTCCTCGCGCACGGTCGCCGATTCGGTCTCCTTGTAACGGCGCTCGAGGTTTTTGACGATTCCCTCGAAGGTGTGTCTTCGCGAGACGGTGCCCCCCTTGCCGTCGAGGTATTTGAACTCGATCTGTTCATCGTTGCTGCCAAACAGAACCAGATCCTTGATTCGTTGCGGCAGGCTTTCGAAAGGAGCCTCGATATCGAACTTCGTGTGCCGCGCCAGTGATTGAATCAGCTGAAAGTAGTACGCATTGCGCCGGTCCCAACCGCGCACGGCGCCGCCCGCAAGCGACAAATGCTGGTTGGCGACGATTTTCTCGGGATCGAAGTAATCCTGCGTGCCGAGGCCGTCGCACGCGGGGCAGGCACCAATGGGACTATTGAAGGAGAACAGGCGCGGTTCCAATTCGCTCAGCGAATAATTGCAGATCGGGCAGGCGAACTTGTCGGAAAATACCAGTTCGGCGCGCTCCGGATCATCCATGTACGCGACCCGCGCCACGCCCTGGCCAAGCCGCAAGGCAGTCTCAAAGGATTCGGCCAGCCGCTGGCTGAGATCGGGACGCACCTTGAAACGATCGACAATCGCCTCGACCGTGTGTTTGCGGCGCACGTCGAGTTTGGGTACTTGATCCAGTTCCATCACCTTGCCGTCGATGCGTGCGCGTACGAAACCGCCTGCCTGCAACTCTTCGAGGAGTTCGGCGTGTTCGCCCTTGCGTTCGGCGATGGCGGGTGCGAGCAGCATCAAGGCGGTCCCTTCCGGGTGCTGCAGAACGGCGTCGACCATTTGGCTCACCGTCTGGGCGGCGAGATCGATATGGTGATCCGGGCAGCGCGGCGTGCCGGCGCGCGCATACAACAGCCGCAGGTAGTCGTGGATTTCCGTGACGGTGCCGACAGTGGAACGTGGATTGTGGGAGGTCGACTTCTGCTCGATCGAGATTGCCGGCGACAGGCCTTCGATGGTGTCGATGTCCGGCTTCTCCATCATCGAGAGGAACTGCCGGGCATAGGTGGACAGCGATTCGACGTAACGCCGCTGGCCCTCGGCATAGATCGTATCGAAGGCGAGCGAAGACTTGCCGGATCCTGATAGACCGGTAAAAACGATCAATCGATCGCGCGGCAGGTCGAGATCGATGTTCTTCAGGTTGTGCGTCCGGGCGCCCCGGATTCGGATATTTTGCATCTAACCGACTACTATACCCGTGGCGTCAAGTGCGGGTGGGCCGGCGCCTTGCGGGCGGGCCCGGGCTGGCCGGCGGGGCCGCCCTGGCCGTGAATTTCTGCATATGTGCAGCGCTCATCCCAGGTATTGGGGCAGGTCCCTGCGTGTACAATGGTTGTCTTCCAACTGTTCTTTTAGGGGTATGTCATGGCGCGCGGCGTAAATAAGGTCATTTTGGTGGGCAACCTCGGCGCCGACCCGGAAACCCGCTCCATGCCGAGCGGCATGACGGTCACGAACATCCGGATCGCCACCAGCGAGTCGTGGAAGGACAAGGCATCCGGAGCACAGCAGGAACGCACCGAATGGCACAGCATCGCCCTGTTCGGCCGTTTGGGAGAAATAGCGGCGGAATACCTGCGCAAAGGTTCTCAGGTGTTTGTCGAAGGCAAATTGCGCACCCGAAAGTGGCAGGATAAGCAGGGGAATGACCGGTTCACCACCGAAATCATTGCCGACAATATGCAAATGCTCGGCGGCCGCGCGGGTGGGGGAGGCGGCGGAGCGTCAGGCGGCGCTGAGCGCAGCGCCGGCGGCAGTGCGCCGCCCCGCGACGATTACGATCAGTCGTCGGCGCCCGCACCGGCGGGGGGCAAAGAGGACTTCGACGACGACATCCCGTTCTGAGGAGCCAGCCTGAGCAATCAACGCGGCCGCGACCGGACACCAACCTCGGAGTATCAGGGCGTGAGAACCACGCTGGGCACCTGGGTGAAAGCCATTTGCCGTGCCCTGGATGCCGCCGGATGCGACAGCACGGCGCTGCTGACTGAAGCGGGCTTCGATATAAAGTCTCTCGACGGCCCAACCGTCCGCTGCCCGCTGACGCAGACTGCCCGCCTTTGGCGAATTGCGGTATCGGCAACCGGTGACCCGGCTTTCGGGATCAAGGTTGCAAGCCATATCAAACAGACGACATTCCATGCGCTCGGCTACGGCTTATCCGCGAGCTCTACGCTCAAGGAAGCGTTCGAACGGGTGCAGCGCTACTGCCATGTAGCCAGCGATGCCATCGAATACGAATTCTCGCGCAGCAACCGGGAATATCACTTCGTGATCGAACCGGCCGACGAGGTGGCCGACGAATCGGTGGACGCCCTGGTCGCCGCGTATCTGCGCATGTGCCGCTCGTTGATCGGGCATGACTACTCCCCTTTGCGTGTCGAATTTCGCCGGATGCCGCCTGCCAAGGTCGAGGATTTTCAGCGGTTGCTGCGCGCACCCCTGCAATTTGGCGCCGCGCGCACCCGGTTGGTTTTTGATGCCGACACCATCGAGTGTCCGCTGGATGGCGGCAATCCGGAATTGGCCCGGCATCATGACGCGATCGCGCTTCAATACCTGTCCCGGATCGAGCGCGACAATATTCAAGCGAGAGTTCGCGATGTTCTGACGCGGCGGCTCTCTCACGGCGAGCCGTCCCAGGAAGATGTTGCGGAGTTGCTCAATATGAGTGCCCGCACTCTGCAGCGGAAATTGGGCGACGGGGGTACCACCTACAAGGAGATTCTCGACGAAACGCGTCGGGTGCTGGCCTTGGCCTACTTGAGCGCGCCGCGGCACACGGTCAGCGACGTGACATATTTATTGGGGTTTTCCGCGGGCAGTTCCTTCACCCGCGCATTTCGCCGATGGACGGGTCAATCGCCGTCCGATTGGCGTGCAGCGACCGGTGCGACCTAGGAGACAGGCTCCTGGGAATTGGTACCCAGGGACGTTTCCAATTCGTTGGCAAGCGTGATGAGCCGCGGCCGCACCTTCTCCAGCAGGAACTCCTTCGACACCATGTAGGCCGGTGCACCGCAATTGATGGCCATGGGCGGTAGGCCGCCGCCAGGCCGCACGGGCAGGGCGATCGCATTGACGTCCTTTTGCCAGTCGCCGAAGGAGCAGCACACCCCGAGCTCGCGGATGTCGCGCAGCGCCTTGGCCACGCCGCGCTGCAAATCCGGCCACCGGACTGGGTCTGCCAGTGCGCGCACCCTTTCCATGATGTCGTTGCGTTCGGCTTCCGACACCGCCGACAGATATGCGCGGCCCATCGCCGAGGTGGCAATCTGAATACGCGCCCCGCTGTCCAGACTCAACGTCACGGCCGCCGAACCGCGAACCGCATCGATATAGATCATGGAGAGTCGGTCGCGGCTGCCGAGACTCACCATGCACTGGCCAAATTCCGCCAGCTCCTGCATCAACGGATGGGCGAGTTTGCGGATATCCAGCCGCGACAGCATGGCGCTGCCGAGGCTGAGCGTCGCGGTGCCTAGGCTGTACTTGGCGCTGTCCTCGACATAGATCAGATATCCGAGCTTGGTGAGGGTATGCGTGAGTCTCGAAATGGTCGATTTGGCCAGTCCGCAGCGTTTGCTGAGTTCCTGATTGCCAAGCACCCGGTCGCCATGGCGAAAGCAGGCCAGCACCTCGAGCCCGCGCGCCAGCGCCGTCACGAAGTGCCGGTCCGCTTTGACATTCGGCGCACGCAGCGGTGTTTTCGGCCGCTTGGCGGGTTGTCGCTTATGCGGTTCTTTCATTGACAAGCTCCGACACGCGTACTCATAATTTTGCACGAATTCAGAACTAAATTCTGTACTGCAGAACACGAGAAGTCGACCATCATGATCCCCGGCGGCGGCCATGCGCCTTGAGTTCAGCGACGAAGAACTGTCGTTCCGCGAGGAGGTGCGCGGCTTTCTGCGCCAGCAACTGTCGCCCAGCATCAGTGAGAAGGTGCTCAACGGCTATGAATTAGGCCGGGAGGATATTCTTCAGTGGCAGCGCCGGCTGCACGAGCGGGGCTGGGGAGGAATGAGCTGGCCGGTGGAATTCGGCGGCGCGGGCTGGAACTCGGTGCAGCAATACATCTTTGAGGAAGAGTCCGCGCTGGCCGGTGCTCCGCGCCTGATTCCGTTCGGCATCAAGATGGTGGCGCCGGTCATCATGACTTTCGGCAGCGCCGCCCAGCAACAGAGATACCTGCCGAAGATCAGCGCGGGCGAGGAGTGGTGGTGCCAGGGGTACTCGGAACCCGGTGCAGGCTCGGACTTGGCGTCGTTGAAAACGCGTGCCGTGCGCGACGGGGATGCGTACATCATCAACGGCCAGAAGACCTGGAATACGCTCGGGCAGTATGCCGATTGGATTTTTTGCCTGGTACGCACCGATCCCGGCGCCAAGCAACAGTCCGGAATCACCTTCCTGCTGATCGACATGAAAAGCCCGGGCATCACGGTACGGCCCATCATGCTGCTCGACGGCGGCCATGAGGTCAACGAAATCTGGTTCGAGAACGTGCGCGTGCCGGTCGAAAACCGTGTCGGGGAGGAGAATCGCGGCTGGACCTACGCCAAGTTTCTGCTGGGCCACGAACGCACCAATATCGCCGGCATCGGCAGCGCCAAGCGCGAGCTCGCACGGCTCAAAAACATTGCAGCGGCGGAGCGTCGCGGCGGCCGGCCGCTGCTCGAGGATCCGTTGTTCGCGGCCCAGATCGCGCAGGTCGAAGTCGACCTATGGGCGCTTGAGATCACCAATTTGCGCGTGTTGTCTGCGGAGCGGCGCTCGCCGGCGGCCGGCCCGGAGGCATCGATTCTCAAGATCAAGGGAACCGAGATTCAGCAGAGCATCTCCGAACTTCTGATGCGCGCCGTGGGACCGTATGCGCTGCCTTTTCGCCGCGAGGCGATGGAAGCCGGCTGGCAGTTCGATCCCGGGCGCGAATCCCCCGGACCGCGCTACGCCGCGACCCTCGCCTCCGCGTACTTCAATCAGCGCAAGCTGTCGATCTTCGGCGGCACCAACGAAATTCAGAAGAACATCATTTCCAAGATGATCATCGGACTATAGGCAGGAGCCGGACAGGCTCCCAGGGGCACCCTTGAACTTCGAATTCAGCGACGATCAGCGCCAGCTTCACGACGCCGTCGAACGGTATCTCGGCGAACAATATGGTTTTGATCGCTATCAGTCGATCAAGCGTTCGGCAGCGGGCTGGGATTCCGATGTGTGGCGCGGCTTGGCGGAGTTGGGGGTGCTGGCCATCACCGTGCCCACGGCGCAGGGAGGTCTGGGCTTCGGGCCTTTGGAAACACTGGCCATGATGGGGGACTGCGGCCGCAGTTTGCTGCTCGAGCCCGTGCTCAGCAGCGCCATCATCGCCACGGCTGCGTTGAGTGCCTTCGCCGACCAAGCCCCGGCCGCCGAACTGCTCGCCGCCATGGCGACGGGCGAGAAGATCGCGGCCCTCGCGCATTTCGAGAGCGATTCCCGTTTCGAGAGCCAGTGGGTGACGACGCGCGCGCAGCGCGTCGGCCGTGGCTATCGTCTCGACGGGCACAAGGGTGTCGTGATGCACGCCGGCGCAGCCGACACTCTGCTCGTGTCGGCGCGTACGTCGGAGGAGGCGGGCGCTGCCGCCGGTGTGTCATTGTTCCTGGTCCCGCGCGCGACGCCGGGTCTGGCGCTGGATGAGTATCCCACGGTCGATGGCCAGCGGGCCGCCGATGTCTACCTGCAGGCGGTCGAATTGCCCGCCGCAAGCCGTTTGGGCGGGGAAGGCGGGGCGCTCGCGGCAATCGAGGCGGCGCTCGACATCGGGCTCGCGGCCTTGTGCGCCGACGCGGTCGGAGTCATGCAGGCGCTGTTGGATGCCACCGTCGAGTATGTGCGCATCCGTCAACAATTCGGACAGCCCATCGGACGTTTCCAGGCGTTGCAGCATCGGATCGCGGACATGCTGATTCATCTTGAACAGGCGCGCTCGATGAGCTACCTCGCCGCGTTGCGCTGCACCGGGGAGGATGTCGGGGAACGGCGCCGAGCCTTGTCGGCCGCCAAGGCCGTCGTCGGCCAGGCCTGCCGCTTCGTTGGACAGCAGGCGGTGCAGTTGCACGGCGGCATGGGCATGACGGACGAGCTCAAGGTCAGTCATTGGTTCAAGCGGCTCACCGCCGCGCAATTGATGTTCGGCGACAGCGATGCTCACCTGCAGCGCTATGCCGCGCTCACGCGCGCATGAGTCTGCGCTGCAAAGCCGTGGTCGCGCGCGAGATCGGCAAGCCGCCGATCGTCGAGCAGATCGACGTCGAGGCCCCGCGCCATGGTGAGGCAACCATACGATTGGCCGCGTGCGGCGTGTGCCACAGCGATCTGTCGGCCACCAACGGAACCATTTCGTATCCCATGCCCTTGGTCCTCGGACACGAAGCAGCGGGCGTCGTAACGGCCGTCGGCGAGGGAGTCAGCCGCTTTGCGGTCGGTGATCATGTGATCAGTTCCTTCGTCAGCATGTGCGGCCGCTGCCACTATTGTCAGACGGGGCGTCCGCAACTGTGCGTGCAGTCGCTGCGGGCTCTGTACTCCCTACCGGACGGTACGGTGCGCACGCGCGACGCCGCGGGAGAATCGCTCAATGTTTTCTGCGGATGCGGGGTCATGGCCGAATTCGCGACCGTACACGGCGACAACCTGGTCAAGATCGACGCGCAGATGCCCCTCGATCGCGCCGCGCTCATCGGCTGCGGCGTCATGACGGGTGTCGGCGCGGCGATCAACACCGCACGCGTCGAGGCCGGCTCCGTGGCGGTGGTGTTCGGCTGCGGTGGAGTCGGACTGAACGCCATTCAAGGCTGCGCCATTGCGGGGGCTGCGATGATAGTCGCGGTCGACACCAGTGATCCGACACTGGCGTTGGCGAGACAATTCGGCGCCACCCATACGTTCAACGTGACGGGGCAGGAGAACGTGGGCAAGTCCTTGTACAAATTGACCGGCAGCGGTGCCGACTACGCCTTCGACTGCGTCGGCAAGGGCCAAATCTCCGAGCTCGCCTGGGGGGTACTGCGCCGCGGCGGGACGGCGGTGATCGTGGGTGTCGCCGCGCCGAAGGACCAGATCACGTTGAACGCCCAACAGGTTGCGCTCAGCGAGAAGACACTGACCGGCTGCTTTTTTGGATCGGCGCGCCCGAGCCAGGACTTTCCGCGCTTGATCGGCCTGTACCGCAGCGGCCGCCTCAAGCTCGATGAGCTGATTACGCGCACCTATTCGATCGATGAGGCGCCGCAGGCGTTTGCCGATCTCACCCGCGGGCGCGAGGGCCGCGGCGTCATTCTGTTCGACGCGGCCTGAAGGGCCTGCGAGCGATACCCAGCCTAGGTCATGCCGAGAACGGCAGCACGCGGTGACGTTTGCCGGTTGCGGCAAATATGGCATTGGCGACGGCCGGACCCACCGGCGCCACGCCGGGCTCTCCCACGCCTGTCGGCGGTTCCGCCGACGGTACGATGTGCACTTCGACCTTGGGCATTTCGTTGATCCGCAATACCCGATAGCTGTTGAAGTTGTCCTGCTCGACCCTGCCGTCCTTCAGCGTGATCGCTCCATAGAGAGCGGCTCCGAGACCGAATCCGATGCCGCCTTCCATCTGCGCCGCGATGATGTCGGGATTGATGGGGGTGCCGCAATCAACCGCGCAGACCACGCGATCGACCTTGACTCGCCCGTCTTTGTCCACGCTGACCTCGGCGACCTGAGCCACATAGGACTTGAATGCCTCGGCAACCGCAATGCCGCGGCCCTTGCCTGGAGGCAGCGGCGTGTTCCAGCCCGCCTTGTCGGCGGCGAGTTCGAGTACGGCCTTCATGCGCGGCTGCTTGTCGAGCAGCTTGCGCCGGAATGAGAAGGCATCTTCACCCACGGTGTGAGCCACTTCATCGATGAAGGCCTCCACCGCAAAAGCCGTATGCGAGCTTCCCACCACGCGCCACCACAGCACCGGCACGCCGGTATTGGTGGTGGCGAGGTCGACGGCAATGTTGGGTATGTCGTAGGGGATGTTGGCCGCGCCCTCAACGGAGGTGGGATCGATGCCGTCCTTGATCATGACCGCGAAAGGGCCTCCCGCCATGATCGACTGTCCGACGATGACGTGCCGCCACCCGGTGAGATGTCCATCAGCGCTCAGGCCCGCCTCGAGCTTGTGAAAGTACATCGGCCGATAGAGACCGCCGTGGATGTCGTCCTCGCGCGTCCATTGCAGCTTGATCGGTGTCCCGTCGGCACCGTAGGCCTTGGCGATGGACACCGCCTCCACGATGTAGTCGGAACCCACATTGGCGCGCCGACCGAAGCTGCCGCCGGCATACAGGGTGTGGATGCTCACTTGTTGCGGATCCAAGCCTGCAGTCTTCGCGGCGTTGGCCTGGTCGATGGTCTGAAATTGGTCGCCCGCCCAGATCTCGCAGCTGTTGGCGCCGAGCTTGACGACAGCGTCGAGCGGCTCCATGGGCGCATGCGCCAGATACGGGAATTCATAGCTCGCCGACAGCTTGTGGGCGGCGTCATGAATTGCCTTGGCCGCATCGCCTTCCTTGCGGGCCGCCACAGCCGGCTGGTCGGCCAGGCGCCGGTACTCGTCCATGATGGCGGCGGAACTGCGCTTTTCGGCATTGGAGTCGTCCCACTCAACCGTCAGTGCGTCGCGCCCCTGTTTGGCCGCCCAGAAGTTCTTCGCCACCACGGCGACACCTCGCGGTACCTGGACTACCTTGACCACACCCGGCACTGCGGAGGCCGCCGCGGCATCGAAGGACTTGACCGTTGAGCCGAACTGCGGCGGCCGCTTGAGCAGCGCCACCAGCATGCCGGGAAGCGCCACATCGAGCGTGAATTGCGCCGTGCCGTCGGACTTGGCCGACGCGTCCACCCGGGGCGCAGCGTGTCCGATAAGCTTGAAGTCCTTGGGGTCCTTGAGCTTCACCGTATCAGGAACCGGCAGGGCGGCTGCCGTTGCGACGAGCGTGCCAAAACTCGCCTGTCGTTTGCTCGGCGCGTGGTAGACGACGCTGCGTTCGACGGTCAAATCGCCAACGGGCACCTTCCATTGTTTGGCCGCTGCAGCCAGCAGCATCGCGCGTGCCTTGGCGCCGGCCTCGCGAAGCTGCATCCAGGAATTCGCCATGGCCGAGCTGCCGCCTGTTCCCTGGAGGTTGCCGAAGACGAGATTGGCATAGCGTTTCGCGTCTGCCGGCGCGCTCTCCACGCGAACCCGTGTCCAGTCAGCGTCCAATTCTTCCGCGACGATGGTGGCGAGACCGGTGTAGGCGCCCTGACCCATTTCGACGTGTTTCGCAATGACGGTCACGCTGTTGTCCGCGCCGACGCGCAGGAAGGCATTGGGCGCGAAGGGAGCGACGGCACCCGGAGAGGCGGCAGCGGCGAAGGCGCGCCGGCTCGAGCCGCTCCATTCGAATCCGATGGTCAGCGCAACCGCGCCGACGGTTGCGGCGCCCTTGAGAAAATCGCGGCGGGTCGAGTTCGCAGTTACGCGGGGGTTGCTGCTCATATTATTCAGACCTTGATGGAGTCGGCGGCCGCATGGATGGCGGCGCGAATACGGGAGTAGGTGGAGCATCGGCAGATATTGCCGCTCATGGCGCTGTCGATATCGGCATCAGTCGGCGCGCCATTGGATTCCAGCAGCGCCGTCGCCGACATGATCTGTCCCGATTGGCAGTAGCCGCACTGGGGTACCTGAAGCTTGACCCAGGCTGATTGCACCGCCTTGGCCGGCGCGCCCGCCAACCCCTCGATGGTCGTGACCTTGCGGCCGGCGACCGTCGAGAGCGGCGTAATGCAGGAGCGGATGGCCTTGCCGTCCAAATGGACCGTGCAGGCACCGCACAGCGCCATGCCGCAGCCGAACTTGGTTCCCGTCAGGCCGGCGAATTCGCGAACCGCCCATAACAGAGGCATGTTGGGGTCGGCATCCAATGTGGTTGGCTTGCCATTGAGTACGAATGAAGTGGACATGGTGACTCCGAACTCCTGCTACAAGAAGAAGAGGCTAGCTGCGCCGAGTGCAAACGTCAAAGGCGCGTCCGGCCGCAGTGGCAGCCGAAAGCCTGCGCGCCGTGCTTCGCTCTGTGTGACTATTAGGAATGAAAGGCTCCTGGAAAGCTTGGCATAACGTCGTCGTCCTCCTCGTTCTGCTGTTCGGGATCACCTATCTCGACCGCATTTGCATTTCCGTGGCAGGACCGCGAATCCAAGAGGACCTTCACATCGGTCCGGTTGGTTGGGGCTGGGTGACAGGCGTGTTCGCCATCTCCTACTGCCTGTTCGAAATTCCGTCGGGCATCCTCGCTGACCGAATTGGACCCAGGCGCGTGCTCACCCGGATTGTACTATGGTGGTCGGCTTTCACCGCACTGACGGGTGCCGTGACAGGCTTCTATCCTCTGTTGGTCACCCGATTTCTGTTCGGCGCCGGCGAGGCCGGTGCGTTTCCCAGCGCGGCGGCGGTCATTTCCCGATGGTTTCCCGCCTCTCGCCGCGCCACCATGAGCGGCGTCGCGCTGATGGCAAGTCAGATCGGCGGAGCCCTTGCGCCGCTGCTGGTGGTCCCGATCCAGATGCGATTCGGCTGGCGGGCGTCGTTCTATGTCTTTGGTGCTTTGGGCATTTGCTGGGCGATTGCCTGGTATGGATGGTTCCGCGACTCGCCGGATCAACCGAACCCCGAAGAGCCGGTGAAACGGCGATCTCCGCCCGAGCGCACCGATGCGCCTGTATTTCCATGGCGGCTCGCGCTCCGCTCGAGCAGCGTACAGGCGATGCTGGGCACGGCGTTCTGCTACGTGTACGTCTACAATTTTTTTCAAACGTGGTTCCACACCTTCCTGGTGAAGGGCCGCGGATTCAGCGAATTCGGTTTGCTGCTCTCCGCTTTGCCCTACGTGATAGCTGTCTTCGCGAACCTCGCCGGCGGTGCCGTGAGTGATGCCCTGGTTCGCAAGCTGGGGCGTAGACTAGGGCGGCGCATCGTCGGTGTCGCGGCGCTGACCACGGCGGGCCTCTTTACGGTCGCGGCCATGATTTCACAGCAACAAATCCCGACCGTGGTTTTTCTGGCCATCGTCTACGGGGCGATCACGTTCCAGCAATCCGGAGTCTTTGGCGTTTGCCTGGACGTCGGGCAAAGGCATGCAGGTGCGATGGTCGGTCTGATGAACACCGCGTCGCAATTGGGAGGGCTCGTGGGTTCCGTGGCCTACGGCTACATCGTTGAGCGTTTCGGAACCTACGATGCGCCATTCGTTCCAATGGCGGCACTGTTGATCCTCGGCGCGCTGCTCTGGCTCAGGATTGATGCATCCCAGGAACTGCGCCTTCCCTCGGAATCACTCGTCGGTGAGGTCCTGACCGGGAAATAAGGCCTCGTTGAAGCCGAATTGGCTCAGGTCCCGGATGCGCCGGGGATACAGGATGCCATCGAGGTGGTCGACCTCGTGCTGCACCACCCGGGCGTGAAAGTCGCTCACGGTGCGATCGATGGGCGCCCCCAACGCATCGACGCCGGTATAGCGCAGATTGCGATATCGCGGCACGAGACCGCGCATGCCGGGGACCGACAGACAGCCCTCCCAACCCTCCTCCAGGCTGTCGCCCAGCGGCGTCAGGGTGGGGTTGATCAACACCGTAAAGGGCACCATATCCGCGTCCGGATAGCGTGGATTGTGCTCGAAGCCGAAAATCACGACTCGTAGACCCACCCCGATTTGCGGTGCAGCGAGCCCCGCCCCATTGAGGCTTTGCATCGTATCCCGCATGTCGGTGAGCAGATTTTCGAGCTCCGGAGTGCCGAACTCGGCGATCGGCGCCGCAACCGCCAGCAGGCGCGGGTCGCCCATTTTGAGAACTTCGCGTATTGCCATGGTTCCTAGTATCTTAGCGGCCTTTTCCATGCGAGCCTATCGCGAGAATATGCCCGGTCGTTTATACATAAAAACCTTCGGCTGTCAGATGAATGAGTACGATTCCGGCAAGATGCGGGACGTGCTCGAAACGGCTCATGGCATGACCCGGACCGACGATCCGGCCGAGGCGGACGTGTTGCTGGTCAACACCTGCTCCGTCCGCGAAAAGGCCCAGGAGAAAGTGTTCTCTTTGCTGGGTGAATGGCGACTGTTCAAGCAGCAGCGTCCGCACGTCGTGATCGGTGTGGGCGGCTGCGTCGCGAGCCAGGAGGGAGAGGGCATTACAGCGCGCGCACCCTTCGTCGACCTGGTCTTCGGCCCGCAGACTTTGCACCGTCTGCCGGCGATGCTGCACGGGTTGCAGCAATCGGGCCGACCGCAGATCGATGTCAGTTTTCCGGAAATTGAAAAATTCGACCGGTTGCCACAGGCGCGTGCGGCCGGTGCAACGGCGTTCGTCTCGATCATGGAGGGCTGCAGCAAGTATTGCAGTTTCTGCGTCGTTCCCTACACGCGCGGCGAGGAAATCAGCCGACCCTTTGAGCAGGTGCTCAAGGAAGTCGGGCACCTGGCGGCTCAGGGAGTTCGTGAAATTACCCTGCTCGGCCAGAATGTGAATGCCTATGCCGGTCCGATGGCGGACGGCACGCTCGCGGATCTGGCGTTGCTGATCCATTTCGTCAGTGCGGTGGACGGGGTGGAGCGCATCCGCTTCACCACCTCACACCCGCTCGAATTCAACGACAGTCTGATTGAAGCCTATGCCAACGTGCCCAAGCTCAACAATTTCCTGCACCTCCCGGTGCAGAGCGGCTCCGATCGCATTCTCGCTGCAATGAAGCGCGGTCATACCGTGCTCGAGTACAAGCAGAAGCTTCGCAAGCTGCGCGCCGTTCGACCCGATATATGCATTTCGACCGATCTCATCGTAGGATTTCCCGGCGAGACGGATGAGGATTTCATTGCGACCATGAATCTGGTGGCAGAGGCGGGTTTCGATCAATCATTCAGTTTCCTCTATAGCCGCCGCCCCGGCACCCCGGCCGCGGCCCTGCCGGATGAGCTGCCGCACGAGGTCAAGCAGCAACGGCTTGAACTCTTGCAGCAACGCCTGAACGGCCAGGCGCGCGCCATCTCCCAGCGCATGGTCGGCAGCCGGCAACGCGTGCTCATCGAGCGCCCGGCCAAGCGAAATCCCCGGCAGCTTGCCGGCCGCACCGACAACAATCGCTGGGTCAATTTCGACGGGCCGGCGGAACGCCCGAGGGAGCTCATCAACAGTTTTGCGGACGTGCTCATCACCGAAGCCATGCCGAATTCACTGCGCGGGCGCCTAATGGAAGAAACCGCATTGTGAGTTCGCTACCGATGACCCGCGACGTGCTGCTCGCTCCGGCGGACAACGTCCGATTGGTGGAGCTATGCGGCCCTCTTGACGAACACCTGCATCAGATCGAGGCGAGGCTTGGCGTGGAAGTCAGGCGGCGGGGGAACCGGTTCCAGCTCATCGGCCTGCCCGCCGCGATCGAACGTGCCGAGGCGGTGCTGCTCGGCTTGTACGCACGCGCGCAGCGCGAGCCGGTGGATTCCGAGCGAGTGCATATTGCGCTTCAAGAGTTGGATATGGACGGCGGCTATAGCGGCGCCAAGACGGACTCCGACGAGATCAAAGTTCACACGGCGCGCGGCGCGGTCCGCGCCCGCGGCGCCAATCAAACCGAGTATTTGAACAATGTCCGCACTCATGATCTGACCTTCGGCATCGGCCCGGCGGGCACCGGCAAGACATATCTCGCGGTCGCCTGCGCCGTGGAGGCGTTGCAGACCGAAAAGGTGAGGCGCATCGTGCTGGTGCGTCCCGCGGTGGAGGCGGGCGAGCGTCTGGGATTTCTTCCGGGAGATCTCTCGCAAAAGGTCGATCCCTATCTGCGGCCCATGTATGACGCGCTGTACGAAATGATGGGCTTCGAGCGCGTGGCCAAGCTGATCGAACGCAACGTGATCGAGGTGGCCCCCCTGGCTTTCATGCGCGGCAGGTCCTTGAACGATTCATTCGTGATCCTGGACGAAGCGCAGAACACGACCAACGAACAGATGAAGATGTTTCTGACCCGCATCGGCTTCGGCTCCAAGGCCGTGGTCACCGGCGACATCACGCAGGTCGATCTGCCGAATTCCAAACAGTCAGGTCTGCGCACGGTGATAGACATATTGCGCGGCGTGCGCGGCATTGCCTTCACGATGTTCAGTTCGCGCGACGTGGTGCGCCATCCGCTGGTGCAGAGAATCGTGCAGGCCTACGAGGCGAGCTCCCCCGACGACGGTTCCAAGGAGCCTGTCTGAACAGTCGGCGTGGCCGCGCGCACCGCCTCGAACTCGATGTGAGCTACGCCGCCCGGCAACCGTGGGTGCCGAACCGGCGGCAGCTCGCCGCATGGACCGCGGCCTCGCTCGCACCGCTTCGGCGTTCTGTGGTGCTTTCCGTGCGCGTGGTGGGCAAAGCGCGCAGCCGCAGCTTGAACGCCCGGTACCGCAACAAGAACAAACCGACCAATGTGCTGTCGTTCGGCGGGGCCGGGCGGGTTCCGGATGGCCGTCATTTTCTCGGCGAACTTGTGATTTGTTCCCCGGTCGTGGCTCAAGAGGCGCTGGCCCAGGGCAAGTCCCTGAAAGCGCATTGGGCGCACATGACGGTGCACGGTGTGCTGCATCTGCTGGGTTTCGACCACGAGCGCGAGCCCGACGCCGCGGAAATGGCGGCGAGAGAGCTTCAAATCCTTGATCGGCTTGGCTTTTCAGACCCGTACTGATGATCGAGTATCCTTAAGCCCCCATGTCAGAACAACCCCAAGGCGGCACCACCGGCCGCTGGTTAAAGCGCATTACCCAGTCGATGTCCGGTGAGCCGCGCGATCTCGCCGAGCTGATCGAGGATTTGCGCGAGGCCAGCGAGCGGGGTCTGTTCGACGGCGATGCGTTGGTGATGCTCGAGGGCGTGCTCGCCGTGGCGGACATGCAGGTGCGCGACATCATGGTGCCCCGCTCGCAGATGGTTTTCGTCGAGCGCGACGAGTCCCCGGACACGTTGGTCGAACTGGTGGTGGAATCCGGCCATTCGCGTTTTCCCGTGATCGGCGAAGATCGCGATCAAATTCTCGGCATTCTGTTGGCCAAGGATCTGCTGCGCTTGCAGGCCGCCGGCGATGAGAGTTTCGAGATTCGCGAGTACATGCGCCCGGTCGTGTTCGTTCCCGAAAGCAAGCGGCTCAATGTATTGCTCAAGGAATTCCGCCGCAGCCGCAATCACATCGCCATGGTGGTCGATGAGTACGGCGGGGTCTGCGGATTGGTCACCATCGAAGACGTCATAGAGCAGATTGTCGGCGAGATCGACGATGAACACGACGTCGAGGACGATCAGACGATTCGGCGGGAGGGCGCGCGCGAATTCACGGTGCGCGCGCTCACGCCCATCGTCGACTTCAACCGATACTTCGGCACCGCATTTTCCGACGAAGAATACGACACCATCGGCGGCCTGCTGATGCAGGAGTTCGGGCGGCTGCCGCGCCGTGGAGAAACCATCAAGGTCGGCGAGATGGAGTTTCGCGTTCTGCGCGCGGATCGCCGCCGCATCGATCTTTTGCGTGTCTTCACGCCAACCGACATCGAGCCGCCCGCCGTCGACGAGTCCGCTCCTTGAACGTGGCCGAACGCGGTCCTCCTGCCGCGTTGCAGATTCAGGTCTTGTGGAGGCTGACGGCTGCGTTCGGCGCGGGTGCTTGCCTGAATCTGGCATTCGCGCCGTTCGCTTTGTGGCCGGTCGGCATTCTCGCCCCCGCGGCGCTGTTCGCGCTGATACGCGGCCTGCCGCCACGACGCGCCGGTTGGACGGGAGCCGGGTTCGGCGCCGGGTTGTTCGCCTTCGGCACGTACTGGCTATACACCTGTTTGCATGTATTCGGCTTGGTGCCGATCTGGCTGACAATCGTATTGCAAGCCGCGCTGATCGCAGCGATGTCCATGTACTTCGCGGCGCTGTGCTACCTGGCAAACCGGTTCTGGCTGAAGCCCGGCGCGACGCGGGCCTGGCTGGTCCTGCCGGTGCTGTGGATGCTGCTCGAATGGTTGCGCGGCTGGGTGCTAAGCGGCTTCCCGTGGCTGTCGCTGGGCTATGCGATGATCGATTCGCCGCTCGCGGGTTGGGCGCCGTTGTTCGGCGTCTACGGCGTGTCGTGGGCCGCGGTCACCATTGCGGTCGCGCTCAATGTGCTGCTGACACCCGGCGTTCCAAGGCCCGGGCGGATCTTCGCCTGCGGCAGCACCGCGATTCTGCTTTCAACATCCGCGCTGCTCCGGCATCACGACTGGACGCAGACCGCCGGAGCTCCCCTGGCCGTCGCGGCGGTGCAGGGCGCCGTGTCGCAAGATCAGAAATGGCTGGCGAAGAACAATGCCGCAACCTTGGCGCGCTACTCCAGACTCACGGCGCAGGCATGGGGTGCCCGCCTGATCGTCTGGCCGGAAGCTGCATTACCGGTAGTTGCCAATCTGATTCCCGATTACTTGAGGCGGCTGCAGGAGGAAGGCCGCGCGCACGGCGCCGACCTTGCCATCGGTCTCGTGAACTATGAGACGGCGACCAAGCGGTTTTTCAACGGACTATTGATCTTGAGCGACACGGGCGGCGGTTGGTACTACAAGCGGCACCTGGTCCCGTTCGGGGAATATTTTCCGGTGCCGTCGTTCGTGCGTGCCTGGTTGCGATTGATGAGTCTGCCCTACGACGATATTTCGCCCGGGCGCGAGGATCAGCCCGTGCGCAAGGCCGCGGGCCAAAAACTCGGCCTTACCATCTGCTACGAGGATGCCTTCGGCAGCCAGCAGCTCAAAGTGTTGCGCGACGCCACTCTGCTGATCAACGTCACCAACAACGCGTGGTATGGCAATTCCACCGCGCCTCACCAGCATTTGCAGATTGCGCGGATGCGCGCACTCGAGGCCGGGCGCTTCCTGGTGCGCGCCGCGAACGACGGCATTACGGCAGTGATTGGACCGCATGGCGAAGTTGTGGCGAGACTGCCGCAATTCCAAGAGGCCGTGCTGCGCGCTGAGGTCGAGCCGAAGAGCGGCCTTACTCCCTACGCGCGCCTCGGCAACTACCCGGTGGTGGTCGCCGGGTGTGCACTGTTGGGGCTGGCCCTGCGGCGCAGGCTGGGGAGCCTGTCTTGAACGGCGTTCAGCGCGTCTTGGCGCTCACTCCGCCGAACCGCCGCTGCCGGCCGTTGTAGTCCTCGAGCGCGCTGCGAAAGCGCTGCTCGTCGAAATCCGGCCACAAGCAGTCGCTGAAATGCAGCTCCGCGAATGCGGATTCCCACAGCAAAAAATCACTGAGGCGCCGCTCGTTTCCGGTGCGGATCAGCAAATCAACCTCGCCGACCGGATATGCGCAATGATCCACCTCATGCAGCAGGCGGTGGAAGTCCTCGGAGGTGAGATCAGCGCTCGGGCCGGCGCGCCGCGCCGCTTCCACCACGCTGTACTGCGAGGAGTAGTCGACCGCTATCCGCAGCAGCATCCGTTCGCCCGAGGCGCTCAAACGTTCGCTTTGCTCGATGGACCGCAGCAGGTTTTCACTGAGCCGATCGCGGCGGCCGATCACGTTGATCCGGATGGATTGCTCCAGGCAGCGCCGGGTCTCGGTAAACAGGTACTGGCCGAACAAGCGCATGAGCGCGGTGATTTCGGCCGCGGGCCGCGCCCAATTGGCGGAGGAAAAGGCATAAAGCGTCAGTACCTTGATGTCCGCCCGCGCCGCCGATTCCACGGTGGTGCGCACCGCTTTCGCGCCCTCAATGTGGCCCGCAGTCCGCGGCAGCCCGCGCTGTGTGGCCCAGCGGCCATTTCCGTCCATGATGATGGCTACGTGCATGGGTCTAGGGCCTAGCCGCGTCGCGTCGCCTTGATGACCGCCTCGATGTGCTCGAGGTAGCGCAACAAGGCCTTCTTCCCGACCTGGGTGATGCGGTATTCGGATTTCGGCCTCCGAGCTTCGAAGGACTTGGTGCACACGACGTAGCCCGCTTCCTCGAGTTTGCGCGCATGCGCACTCAGGTTGCCGTCGCTCACGTCGAACAGAGACTTCAGTTCGTTGAAGGTCAACTGCTCGTTCATGGCAAGAGCGCTCATGATTCCGAGGCGCACCCGTTCGTAAATAAGGCGGTCAAATCCGGCCTCGTCGGTTCCATGGGAGGCACGAAGCCCCGCCAGGGACTTCGAGGGCGGCTTGCCCGAATTGGGCGCGGCTTCGCTGCGCTTCATGGCACCCGACTTAATCGCCATGAGCCAGGCGCCCGATCAGAATGCCGAAGACGATGTGCAGGACGCCAAAGCCCAGCCCCAACATCGCGATATGGGCCGTTGCCGGCATTACGAACGTCAACATTCCGAGGACGACGAACAGCGCACCCATGATGCAGACGAACCGCGCGACCGCCGCGCTGATCACCGTGCTTGCGGACAGCACCGCGCAGCCGTAAAGCAGCAGCCACATGCCGGGAACGACGTCGGCCATGTTCACCGTTACCAGGACCCACGTGAGCACGGCGCCCGCAAACAAGGCGGGACAAATGCACAGCAGAAACTTTCGGGCCGGTCCCAGATAGCGGGCGCGGCCGCGCTGCGCAATCTGGCGCGCCACCAAGGCTCCCCCGAGAAGCAGCGCGACGGCCGCCGCGACCAGCCAAATAGAGAGCCAATGGGGCGCGAAAGGAGGCAGCGACACCACGACCGCGGCAAGAATTCCGATGACGCCCATGACGATGCCCGCCATCCCGGGAACGTCCATCTTGCTCGACGACTCGATGGACGCACGGATGTAGGCCAGGGTTCCGAGCGCGCGGCTCTCAATGGCAGCCGGAGCCTCCGGTCGAACTGGAATTGCGGCGTCCGGTCTGGTCATTATTTCAGCTTAATGAGCGTACTGTGCCGCGTCAAGTACTCTAGGACGCAGAGTGAATATGCAAAATAGCCTCGATGGGTTCGCGCGCGCCACCTCGATGGAGCCGCGGGCGACGGGCAGCCTGGCTACTCGAACAGGGCCTTCATGCGCGGGTCCCGCGCAAGTCCGCCGTATAGATCGAACCCTCGGTCGATCCAGTCCCGAAGAGTGTCGTCGTGCGCGAGCAGCGGCAGGGTGGCGACGCTTCCCACCCACAGAAAAGAACCGAGCGCGATGTAATCGGCGTAATTCGGGGTGCTTCCGCCGAGAAATGGGCAGCGGGCGAGATACGCGCGCAGCGGCGTCAATGCATCGCGCAGCGCGGGCAGGCGCGAGGCGCGATCCACGGTGAATTCCTCCAGCGTGGAGCCTTTCAGGCGCGCTTCGCGCGAGCTCCGAAAGTAGTCGCGATCTTCGGGCCGGGCGGCGTTGTGGACATCCAACACGTACACACCGAACATCTTGCGCGAAATCTCCGACGTGAACCAGGCATCGGTGAGCCGAACCATGGCGAGCTCCGCCGGACTCGAAAACAGCGGCGTGGAGCCGGGGAATGCCCGGTCCAGGTATTCGGCGATGTCCCAGCTCTCGGCCATGATGGTGTTCCCATGCTGGATGATGGGAACCGTTTTGAATCGACCGTCCAAGATCTTGGCGATCTCGGTGAAACCGACCGAAATCGGTTCGCACGGCAAGCCCTTGTGGGCGAGGGCATAGCGGATGCGCCAGACATAGGGGCTCGCGGAAATGCCATTATCGAGCACCAGTTGATACAGTCGGACCTTACCCTCAACGGACGTCAACGCGGCTCCTTAAAGAATAACGCGGTGCTACTGCCGGATGTTACCTTGTGGAATGCGACTCGTACTGTGGATTTGTCAATTGATGGAAACCTTCGCGACCGCGGCCGATGCGCGTTCCGACAGGTACAACGAGAACGAAAAGGCCAGCCACCAACTCAGGGTGTGAATCGTCAAGATCAGTGGCTTGATGGCGAAAAACAGCGAGTAGCGAAACGTCAAATCCCACGCCAAGCTCACAGCGGCGCACAAGCTTACCGCGCTCAACAGTGAAAGTGCCGAGAGCCTGGGGATCCAGAAGACGCGGACCACGCTCCAGTACGAGGCCGCACCGATCATGGAGGCAAGGCAGATACCGATGAATTGAGCGGCTGCCGGCGGCACCAGGTTCACGATGTAGAAAGAGCCAAAACTCAGGATGGCCGCAGTCGCGGCAAACAGCGCGCGCCGCAGCCAAGTCGCGGCACCCCTGATCGCGCATACGACGGCGGCGGCGTGCAGAAATCCGTTCAATGGCAAGATAATGGATACATCTTGCAGCCACAGCTGCACGGCAAACAAGGCGATCGCCCCGAGAGCGAGATAGGCAAAGTGACGGGGATAATTGATGACTGTCATCGGCGGGAACATAATATGGCCCGGGCCGCTGGGAGTTGAAGATGCCACTTTCCTCGACTAGTTATGCGTCGCTCGCTGCTGCGAGCCTGATTGTCTGCGCATCGCATGCGATTGCAGAGGACGTAAAGACCGCTCCGCCTGCCCCGCCGCCCGCATGCGATGCGGCAGAGTATCGGCAATTCGACTTCTGGATCGGAACTTGGACCGTGACCGAGGGCGGCCAACCGGCGGGCCACAACACGATCGAAGCGGATCTGAAACGCTGCGCTCTGTTCGAATCCTGGAGTGCGAGCGACGGCGGCCGCGGCAGAAGCATCAACTTCTACGACCGTACCAGGCACCGATGGCACCAAACATGGATTGACGATCGGGGCGGGGCGCTCGAGCTCGACGGCGGTCTGGTCGAGAGAAGCATGGTGCTCACGGGCGAGCGGCCGAGCCCGAAGGCAGGAGGCTCCGTCCGAGACCGCATCACCTGGACACCGCAGCCCGACGGGTCGGTCCGCCAGCACTGGGAAGTGATGAAGCCGGGGAGCTCGGCCTGGGAGACCGTATTCGACGGCATCTACAAGCGATAGACGGCACGCGCGGGGTGCCAACACGCGCTCAACCGAAGAAATCGACTCGCCCGCCGACCAACCGATACATTGAGCCGACAATCTTGATTTTGCCGTCCTTCTCCAAGCCCGCGAGCACGTCGCTGCGCTGACGTATGGCGGCGACGGTCAGGTTTACGTTGGTCTTGGCCACCTCATCAACGAATTCGTAGTTCTTGCTGGTGCGCTCGCCTTCGTAGCGCGTAGCCTCCACCGCCGGCCTGATTTTATTCAACAAGCCGGTGAGATTGCCGAGTTGAGCGCCGTCGATGGCACCCTTGATCGCGCCGCATGAGGTATGCCCCATGACCAGAACCACCTTGGCGCCGGCCACGGCGCAGGCGAACTCCAAACTGCCGAGAAGATCGTCATTGGCGATGTTTCCGGCAACGCGCGCATTGAATGCATCGCCGATGCGTGTGTCGAGAATGATCTCGGCGGGCGCGCGCGAGTCGATGCAACTGAGAATGACCGCGGCAGGATATTGCCCGGCGGCGGTCGAGCGCTTCTGAGCGAGATAGTTGTGCGGAGCCATCTTGCCGGTTCGGAAGCGCTCATTCCCTTGTTTCATCCCCTCAATGATTTGATCGGGCGTGAGCTTGTCCCGCTCATCCTTGCCGAGCGCAGCAGCGTCGGAGAGTTGTGGTAGGACAAGCATGGAGGCGCCGATCGCGCCGAGAGTTACGATACCCGCGGTTGATTTCAACAGTGCCCGGCGGCTGCAAAGGGTAGACATGGTCACACTCCTGTAAGGCTCATTTCGGGTGTCCGGACAAGGCATCGACGATGGCGATTGCGCCGGCATATTCGATGTCGTACTGATCGCTCTTCGGCGTGGCATGGGAACTGAATTTTACGACTATCGTGGATGAGGATGGATCGATGACGATGAGCTGGCCGGCCAGTCCGATGGCCGTGATGTGCCCGCGCCGCGGATCGGCAATGTACCAGTAATTTCGATAGGAACCTTGCTCGTAGCCGGCGAGTTTTCGGAAGTACGAATATTCCGGCCCTTTCTTCCAAGCTTCGGGGTCGCCGCCGCGGCGGATGTCCTCAATCCAAAGGCTCGGCACGATCTGTTGGCCGTTGTAGCGGCCGGCTCTCAGCACCAATTGCGCGAACCGGCCCAGATCGCGCAGCGTCATGTTGAGCCCGGGATCGGCATAAGCGGCCTGATATTCGTCCAGCAGTACATAGGCGTCTCGCTCCGCACCGAGCTTACTCCAGAGTTCTTTGGACATCAGCTCCGCATAGTCGGTGTGGGTTGCGCGCTCGAGCACCCAGCCCATGGCGTCGGTGTTGGCAGAAATGTACCGAAATTCACCACCATGGGCCCCATGCCGCTTCTTCAAGGTCGCCAGGTATTCATGCAGGCCCTTGGCTGCGGTGGGTCCACGCTCCACCCACCCGGCCGCTTCGTCCAATCGGTACAGGTCGCTTGTCTTGGAGCTGTAATCCTCGTCGAACTCCATGCCGACGGTCATGTCGAGCAAGTTCTGCACAGTGGCGCCGTCATACGCCGACCCCTTGAGTTCCGGAAGGTAGAATGTCACCTGCGCATGCGGATCGAGTCGTCCTTCGCCGGCTATGATTCCGGCCAGCACGCCGAGGACCGATTTGGATACCGACATGAGCAAATGCCGATCCTCAGGCTTCATGCCGTTGAAGTACTGCTCCGTGACGATCTTGCCGTCCTTCATGACGAGAAATGCGTCGGTATCCGTCGCCGAATACATTTGCGCAATGCTCATTCTCGTCTTGTCGACGGGATTGACGAAGGAGACTTCATTCAAGTCGCGAAGAGCGTATTCCAGTCTTGCGATCGGGCCGTTGCCGCGGTAGATGGCCGCGCTCGGAAAGAGGCGGCTGGTGTGTTTGTAGGACCAGCGGTTGCCGGGACCCCAATACCAATTCGAGACGGTAATGTCCGGTGCGATGCCGTCTTGAGCGGCAGCAGCTGCAGACAGCGGCACAATCACCGATATCGATGCACTGGCTGCAACAGCGACGATGACTGTCAGCGCAAATCGCAGGGGAGCATTTTTCATTGTTGACTGCGCCGTGCAACCGGGGCGGGTGCTAGATCGCCAACGCCTCGATGAGCGCGCGGTAGTCGTCGAGACCGGGGGTCTTCAAACCGGCTACCTTGCCTTGATCATCCCACTGTCGGACGCGCACCGCGTCCTTGTAGAAATTCTCGGTCTCGAATTTCGCCACCTCGTGCGCCGCCATGGGACCGCCTTGCAATTTGAGCGTGACCACCGAGGCCGGGCTCAACTTGGAGAAGTACTCGGCGTCCGTGGCCAAAAGATAGCGCTTGGCGGGGACATGCAGGCGCACCGGCTCCGAGACCTCCGGGCGAAAACGCCGGGCAAGCCAGTCGCCGCCGACCTTTTCATGATGGGCATCGAAGGTCCAATCCGCGAGATCGCTGGGAACCTCCTCGACGAGATGTCCGATGTCGTGCAACAGCGCGGCAACGATGAGGCCCTTCGGGGCGCCGGCGGCCTGCGCGAAATAAGCGGCCTGCAGGGCGTGTTCGGTCATCGAGACGCTTTCGCCGAAGTACGCGTCCGAACCGCGCTTGCTGAAGATCGCGAGAATGTCATCGGTAAGGCTCATGAGCGGAACTCCGGATAAAACTCGCGCCGCAACAGCGACGCCTCGCTATACACGCTGTCGCGAGTCAGGTAGCAGCCGCGCAAATGCCGCGGATGTCTTGCCGAGGAAAAAGCGGTGCGGCCGTGCAAGGTGCGTTGATTGTCGAACACCACGAGATCGCCATCGCCCAGCCGCAGCTGCAGGTGAAAGCGCGAGTCGCGCAGCAACGCGGCGAAACGCCGATAGGCGGAGTAGAAGGGCGCTGCCTGGCGGGCGGTGATTCGCAGCGGGGCAATCGAGCGGCTGTTGTAGTGCACGGCACTGATCTCGCCTGAACAGGACAGTTGAATCAACGGTCGTTCGGCGTACAGTTCCGCATTGTTTGATCTGTAGCGAAACGGCACGGCGGTGTGGGTGAGCACGTCGAACGCCTCAGGTGCGGCCGTTCGCAATTGCTCGGCAATCGCGAAACCGTCCCCGAACAGGCTGTCACCGCCGTCCGGAGACGCCACCAATGCGTGCAGCACCTGGAACCCCGGCACCGGCTCGCGGTAGGGGTTGTCGGTGTGCAAGCCCAACCCTAAGTCGGTGTAGGCCAGATTCTCCGGTTGAGGTACTGAGCGAACATCGTAGACCAGGCCGTAGTTGGTTTCCGATACCCGCCCTACCAGGGAGGCCGCCTCCAGGATGCCCGAATCGACTGACGGAACCTGGCTCAAGAAGGCGATGCCGTCCTGCAAAAGCCGCGTCATCCATTCGGCGCGCAGCGTTCGAATGTCGCGCAGCTCGGAGAAAGGCGCCCAGGCGAAGTCGCGCATCGCATCGAGAGCGGCTCCTTCGAGCCAGCGCTTGGCCGCAAATTCCGGCTGCCCGCGCGAGCGGTTCGATGCCTGCGCCTGCAGCCACTTGAGCCCGAAGGTCGCCGACCGCGCCTCATTTTCCCATTCGATATTCAGCGCGCCGTTGCGGGCCACGGCGGTTCGAATCCGCGGGCATTCGGGCAAATCCGCGATATCGATGAGGCGTTGCCCGCTATGGGGATCGCGGTCCTCGCTCAAATTGTCGCGCAGCCACAGGCTCGCGAACTCGCTCGAGGTTCCATCGGACCATTCGATATTGAGAATGTCGGGCTGTGACCAGAGCCGCTTGATTGCAACCGCCTCTTCGCTCATGGCAGATGGCTCTTGCTGGCGGCCGCCTTCGCGCCCAGGGAATGGAGATATCCCGCGCCGAGGGCCGCCACCGCGCTGACGGCCGCCAAAGCAACGAATACCCCTTTCCAGCCGAAGGCTACCGAGACTCGAGCGATGGTATCGCCGGCGACCACCGCGCCCAAGTATCCGACTCCGTCGATGATGCCCGACGAGACCGCTCCGGCTTGCTTGCCGCCGAAATCGAGCGCAAAAGCGCCGCCGAGATAGGAATAGGGGCCGAGCAGACAGAAGGCGATCGTGCCGATGGCGATCAGCGGCAGCAGCGAGCCGGTCAAGCTGGATTTCATGGTCATCAGCGCCAGCAAGGCCACCGCGGTGGCGCTGAGTCCCAGGAACATGATCAGCGCGCGCCCGTTCACGCCGAGCCGGTCGCTCAGCCAGCCGGTCGTCAGCGCCGATAGAGCGCCAACTCCCGGAAAAATCGAACTCAGGCGCGCCGCACTGCTCACGCTATATCCCAGATGATCGCGCAAATACACCGGTGTCCAAAAGTTGAAAGACTCACGAATTATCGTGCAGCCCAAGGATAGGAGGCAAATGACGATAAATGCCCGGCTGCGGAACAGGGGTAGCAGCAGCTGCGCCAGGTTTTTGGGCCGCGTTTCCGAGCCCGCAAACAGGCTCAGCGGATTCGGCTTTGCCTCGGTGAATCCCGCATCGAGGCGCGACTCGCGAAGGAAAAGCAGGTTGAGGATCAGAAATAGACCGACGACGGCCGCGGCGAAGTAGAACAGGGTGCGCCAGCCGTAGCCATGCTCAATGAGCATTCCCATCCACTGTCGTGCCGCCGCATCGCCGACGAAGTAGCTGACGCTCAGGATGCCGATGATCGCTCCGTAAGAGGAAAAGTCGAACCACTTCGACGACACCTTGACCAACCCTGCCCACGACAGTGATTGGGTCAGACGGTTGCCTATCCAGGCAAGGGTGAAGAGCGGAAGGCTCAATCCGGAGGCAAACATCAGCGTGAAACCGGTCGCGCCGACCAAACCGATGAGAAAATTGATCCGTCCACCCCAGAAGTCACCGAGTCCACCAAGAAAAAACTTGCCGAGCGCGTACGCCAAAACGCCGAAGGACGCGATCGAGCCCATGCGAATGATGGCATCGCCGTGGCTCATGCCATGCTTGCCCAGTTCTTCGGCCAGCAGCGGTGTTGCAACAGAAAGATCGGCGCGGCAGAAGTAGAGGGCGCCATAGCCGCCGAACAACAACAGAATGATGATCGTCTGGCGGTACCGCAGCGCGCGAACGCTCGGCTTGGGCAAGGACGCATTGGGACCCACCCCGAGTTCGGGCGCAGTTGCCATAGAAGATTCCAGCAAGATGGAGGTGAGTTCGACTTCTGCCGCCATCATCTCACAGTGCACCGCCAAGCCGAAGCCGCCCGGCACGAGGTTCCTAATGCAGCAAGTGGCACGAATCCTGCTTCGTAGCAGACGGAGTCCAGCGAGGAGGTTGTCTTGCAGGTCCAAACCGGCATTTCGGCGGCGCAGGCGGCAACGCACGGCCGCTATTGCGGCAATGGGCGGCAAGGTGTTGCCGCTGACAACTCGCCGGCCCCTGTTCGATCCACAAGGAGACTGTCATGTCGACAATCGCAAGTCTAAGCCCGACGTCCGCGGCATTCCCACCCATCAATACCCATGCGCGCGGCCACAAGCACGGCTGGCAGTTGGATTCCGCAGACTCTGCCGGCGGGGTTGTGCAGAACCTTTTCGGCACCTTGTTGCACACGGCGGAAAAAGTAATCGGCCTGCAATCGGGCGCGGCGTCGGCCGCCATCGCCGCTGCCGGCTCCGCCGTGGCCATGGCCACTGCGGCCGCGGACCCTGCGGCAATGAGTGCCGGCATCTCAACTCATTCTGCGCACACGTTGCTGCAAAATTACTTGAACAATCTGTCGCACAAACCGCAGCCCACAGGTCTGCAGGCGCCCGCGTCGGCCGGAACTACAATTAACGCTGACGCTTAGGGCCGCAGCTCGCCGGATCGTTGACGTTCGCAGGGCAGCCGGCTAGTCTCAAGTTGGCCGGACAAATCCCCTGTGAACACCGCTAAACGACTGCCGACGTTGTACATTCCGCATGGCGGCGGTCCGTGCTTTTTCATGGATCCGCCCGCCGCGGATCCACACATGTGGGATGGCTTGGCCGCCTACCTGCGGGGCATCGATTCCTCGCTCGGAGTGAGGCCCGAAGCAGTATTGGTGATTTCGGGGCATTGGGAAAATCCCCTCCCCACCGTCAATATCGCGGCCAGGCCCGGCCTGCTGTTTGACTATTACGGCTTTCCGGAACACACCTATCGCCTGAAATATCCGGCGGCCGGCGCTCCCGAGTTGGCCGAACGTGTGCGCGCGCTGCTGGAGGCTGCCGGCTTCCAGAGCGACGCCGAATCCAGGCGTGGGCTGGACCACGGTGTATTCGTGCCCTTTCTGCTCATCTATCCGAATGCGGACGTCCCCATCCTGCAACTGTCGCTGCAAGCCAGCCTCGATCCCGCGCTGCATCTGGCGCTCGGCCGCGTATTGTCGCCGCTGCGGGATCAGGGGGTTCTCATCGTCGGCAGCGGCATGAGCTATCACAATTTAGCCGACATGTTTTCCGGGCGCGGCGGCGATGCAGCCGCAGCCTTCGATGCCTGGCTGGGGGAGGCCGTGCAAGATCCTGCGACGCGGGAGCAACTGCTGTCCAAATGGCGCGACGCGCCGGGGGGCGCTGCATCGCATCCGCGCGAGGAGCATCTGATTCCTCTGATGGTTGCGGCCGGCGCGGCCCAGGGCGACCGTGGAATTCGCAGCTTCGGCGAATCCATCGGCGGCAAGCGGATCTCCGGCTTTCAGTTCGGCTAAATAGGCAGCATCGATCCCGGGGATTTTTCTGGCGGGATTGGCGGGAGACGACTGAACCGCTATTGTATGTGCGATTATGTTGCGAATCATATTCTTTTGTCTGGCATTGAGCGTTTTTGCCCGCGCAAGTTTCGGCCAGGAAGCGAACCGTGCCGCTGCGAGCGCCGCCGATGCTGGAACGATCGTCGTTCGCGCACAGTCGCTCATTGACGGCATCGCCGAGAAGCCTCGGCGCAATGTGGAAATCGTGATTCGCGGCAATCGAATCAGCGAGGTGCGCGCCTCAAATTCACAGCCGCTGCCGCCGGCGGCACAGCTGATCGATTTGGGCTCGGCCACGTTGCTGCCGGGTCTCATCGACACGCACACGCATATTTTTCTGCAGGGCGAGGATCCGGCCGCCGGCGGCTACGATGTTCAATTGCTGAAATCTCCGGCGTCCTACCGAGTCGCCCGTGCCGTCGTGTCGGTTCGCCGTGCCCTCGAGCAGGGTTTTACCAGCATCCGCGACCTCGAGACCGAAGGCGCCGGATACGGCGATGTCGGCATCAAGCGGGCCGTCAACGAAGGACTCATCCCGGGTCCGCGGATGTGGGTGGCGACCTTGTCGATCTCCTCCACCGGCGGCTATCCCCTCGAAGGCTATGCGCCGGAAATTGCCGTACCCAAGGGTGCACAGCTGATCGATGGCCCTGTCGAAGCGCGCAAAGCCGCACGCGAACAGTTGGACAGGGGCGCGGATTGGATCAAGGTCTACATGACCCATCGCTCATGGCTCGACGCGCAGGGTGCCCTGGTTTCGCAGCCGACGCTCACCGTCGAGGAGCTCAAGGCCATCGTCGATGAGACGCATGGTTGGGGAAGGAAAGTAGCCTGTCACGCCTACAACGGACCGGGCCTGCAGCGTGCGCTCGACGGCGGCTGTGATTCGATCGAGCACGGATTGGAGCTTTCCGACGCACAGATCGCGCAGATGCTCCGGCAAGGTACGTGGTATGTGCCCACCCTGCAGGTGTACTACACCGACTGGGATCCCGCGGACACCGATGCAGGAAAGCGCGATCGAAAGCGCGTGGCTCTGCATGGCGTATCGTTCAGCAAAGCGTTGCGCGCCGGGGTGAAGATGGCATTCGGCACGGATGTGGGCGGGTTCAAGTGGTCCGAGCCGATTGCCGAGGAATTCTTGCGCGAGGTGCAATTCGGGATGACGCCGATGCAGGCCATCCAGTCCGCCACGTCACGAGCCGCCGAGCTGCTGGGCAAGCGGGGTGAGATCGGGGTCATCGCGCCCGGCGCCTATGCGGATCTGATCGCCGTGGCCGGCGATCCGCTTGCGGATGTCGGTGCCCTGAAGACCGTGCACTTCGTCATGAAGGACGGCGTGGTGTTCAAATCTTCGAACAGCGAGCGAGTGCCCTAGCAGCCTGTTTGCAGGCACCCGCAGAGCCCAATCAGTTCTCGGCGCGCAGCGTTGCGATATTCTCCGCCGTCAGCGCCGAGGGCTGAGCGCCGAATCGGGCGGTGACGTAATTGGCCAAACTCGCTATCTCCTGGTCGGAATACGCCTGGCCGAAGGCGGGCATGCTGGGTCCCGACTCGGACCCATGCCGGTGCGCCCCGGTCAAAATGATCTGCACCACATTGGTCGCAGTGGGATCATTCACCGAGCGCACGCCGGTGAGCGTGGCGAAGGGGAGCACCGGACTGATTCCGGTCCAATCATGGCAGCCCGAGCAGGCGCCGGCGTACACCGCCTTTCCCGAGGTATCGAGATTGGCGGCGGCGCCCTCGGCGTGGGATGCAGGGGCCGCGGCCAGCTTCGGTTCGGGCAGGTCCGAGGTCGCGATGGGCGGTACCGATCGGAGATAGGTCACCATTGCCTTGATGTCGCTCTGAGACAGATATTGGAGGCTGTTATCGACAGCCTCGCCCATGGGTCCGGTTGCCGTGCCCCGGCCCTCCGCGTGACCCACCGAGAGATAGTGGGCGAGATCCGCTTCACTCCAGGCACCGATGCCCGACTTGGAATCCGGTGT
This sequence comes from uncultured Gammaproteobacteria bacterium, assembly GCA_963811115.1. Lineage (GTDB taxonomy): Bacteria > Pseudomonadota > Gammaproteobacteria > Steroidobacterales > Steroidobacteraceae > Bog-1198. The sequence goes on along the minus strand of CAWEQB010000006.1, from coordinate 236,045 downwards.
GACGTTGTAGGCGCGCCAGCCGGCTTGTACTGCACCGGAGAATTTCTCTCTTTGGTTGAGCGCTTGCAGCATATTGCGCGGCGTGTGGCATTCGCCGCAGTGCCCCATGGCTTCCACGAGATAGGCGCCGCGGTTCCATTGCGGATCGCGTTCGGAGCGTGGTTCGAATCGCTTGTCCGGATTGAACAGCATGGCCCATATGCCCATCAATGCGCGCTGATTGAACGGAAAACTTAGCGTGTTCGGCGGCGCCGGCGCATGCACGGGCTTGAGGCTGAAGAGATAAGCCTTGATGGCGCCGGCGTCGGCGTCGGTCATGTAGCTGTAGCTCGCGAAAGGCATCGCCGGATAGAGACGCGCATTGCCGCGGCCGATTCCCTTGTGAACGGCATTCAGGAAATCAGCGTCGCTGTAGTTGCCGATGCCCGTGTCCTTGTCCGCTGTGATGTTGGTCGAATACAGCGTTCCGAACGGCAGCACGAAGGCACGCCCACCGGCGTAGGGTGCGCCTCCTTCGGCCGTGTGGCAGGCCGCGCAATCCGCGGCGCGCGCCAGGTATTCACCGCGTTCGATGAGGCTCGCGCCCCTGAGTTCAGGGGGGACGCCGGTGGGATCCGCCCCGTGGTAGTCGTTCAACGCCACGCGGGTACCGCCGGCGAAATCCATGGCGTGGGGAGCCAGCACGACCATCCACAAGAAGCCGATGATGACCACGGCGAGGATTACGGCAACGCCGATCAGGGTGTAGCGCCGGGCGGGGCTGATTTTTTTCGTATCGTTCATCTCACTCTCCAGATTTCAAACTCCCGTCGAGAAACTGCTGGACCTCCTGGAACAACTGCATGCGATTCTTCTCCAACATTACATTGTGAGTGCCTTCGCCGATCTCCACATAACGTTTATAAGGCGCATGGCTCAATTGGGCGAAATATGCATACAGCATGTAGCTCGGCGTATCGGCGTCCCATTCGGCGTGCGCGAGGAAAGTGGGCACCCGGATGTCGCCCGGATCGTATTGCGCCTTGCCTGCGGCCCAGAATTCGCCGATGTCCCGCATGACGCCATTGGGCGCGCGCACGACCGGGGGCGTCTGCTTCGCTCCCACCGGATCGCTCGCAAACGTGGCGTCCGCCCAAGCATCAAACCAGCCTGCCGGAATCAATTCCGCGATCTTGTCCTCGGGCACGCCCTTGAGCCAACGATCTCTTGCAGCCTGGCGGGTGATGCTGCGATAGGCGCCGAGTTTGCCGCCCGGGCGCGCGGCGGGCGGCGCCGTTGCGATCCAGATCGGCGCATAAAGCACCAGCCGATTCACCTTGTCGTTATTTTGGGCCGTGTACCAGCCCATGATTTCGGTGCCCCACGACCAGCCCAGCAGATCGATCTTCGCAACGCCGCGGCGCTTCAATATGAAGCTCACGGCCGCGCCGACATCCTTGATCGCGGTTTCAGTGCCCACAATGGGTTCATTGTCCGCGGCGGGCTGGCTCATCTCTGAAGGACGGGTGGACTTGCCGTAGCCGCGCAGATCGACCATGTACACGTCGTAGCCGTGCTGAGCGATATAGTCCATCCACGACAGACCATTGAGCTTGAGATCGAACGCCGACTCGGCTGGGTACGTGGCTCCGTGCACAAAGAGCAGGATCTTGCCGGGCGCGAATTCCTTCGCCGCCGCCGGATGTTTGTTGCGCAGATAGAGCTCGATTCCAGGGTCGGCCGCGCGAACCATGAATTGTTCCGTCGACGTTTCGGAAGCCGCAGCCGGCGCCGAAGCACACAGCGCGAGTGTCAGAGCGCCGGCGAAAAGCCGCACTCCAACCCCCATTTCAACGCATCGCGCCATGGGTGCAACTCTGGCACTGTTCGCCGCCGGATGCCACTGCAAATTACCAGGTCCGCAGCTTTGGAACTATACTTTGGCCCGGCGGCGCCCCGCGGACAATCCAGGAAAACACATGCGACCCAGCTTGCCGAGAAACACCCTCCTTTGTCTGGCGTTGGCGGCCGCACTGTGCAAATCGCACCTGTCGTCGGCGCAGGCCGCGGATGCGGCGCAGGGCGCGGCTGCCGAGCCGGTTCAACATGAATTCGTCATCGCGAATTTCAAGACCGAGAGCGGCGCCGTGCTGCCTGAGGCGCACGTGGTCTATGGCACCTACGGGAAATTGAATGCCGCGGGCGACAATGCCGTGCTGCTGCCCTCGCACTACATGGCGGAGATGCACGGCTACGGCTTTGTCATTGGACCGGGAAAGGCTCTCGACCCGAAGAAGCTCTATCTGATCACCAGTGAGTTATTCGGCAACGGACGTTCGTCCTCGCCCAGCAATACACCGGAACCTTTTCGCGGTCCGCGATTTCCGGTCACAACCATTAGCGACAATGTGAACGCCGTGCATCGCCTGCTCACCGAGCAATTGCATGTGCGCCACCTGCGCGCCGTGATCGGCTTTTCCATGGGCGCGCAACAGGCGTTCCAGTGGGCCGTGAGCTATCCCGGCTTCATGGATCGCATCGTGGCCACTTCGGGAACGGCAAAGACCTATGGCCACGGGATCGTCCGCCTGGAGGGCGAAATCGCAGCACTGACCGCCGATGCGGCCTTCAAGGGCGGCGACTACACCGAGCAGCCGGAGAAGGGAATTCAGGCCTTCGCGATTGTTTGGACGGGCTGGTTATTTTCGCAGGAATGGTGGCGTCAGGAACTATGGCGCAGCGACGCCTCCCTCGGCGCGAGCTTCGATCAGGTGGTCGAGCGCTTTCGCACAAATTTCATACCGGGTGCCGATGCCAACAACCTGATTCTGCAAATGCGCACCTGGGAGAGGCATGACGTCGGCAACACGGCGCCGTTTCACGGCGACGTGGAGTCCGCGCTGCGGTCGATCAAGGCCCGGGTGCTTTACATGCCGTCGCAAACCGACTTGTACTTCCCCGTCACCGATGCGCGCTATGAGGCGGGGTTCATTCCACACTGCGAGTTCGTCCCAATTCCGTCCCTCTGGGGGCATCCGGCGGGTGCCGGAGCGTCGCCGGCCGACGGCAAGTTCCTGAACGAGCATATAGTGCGATTCTTGGAAGAAAAAACTCCGAACAGGGGAAGCTAAGATTCCACGCCGCGCTGTATAGTTCGCCACTGCTGTTGCAAACCACCTACAGTCTCAAAAAAATACTCTTAACCGAGGTATACGCATGCTTCGTCGATTCGTCAGCGCTGGACTGCGCGTCATTGCCGGCCTCCTCATCACTGCATCCGCTTGGAGCGCTACGCCCTTGCTGTTGCGCAATCCATCGCTCAGCCAGGACAAAATTGCATTCTTGTATGCGGACGACATCTGGACCGTTGCGCGCGCCGGCGGAGAAGCGCGCAGGCTGACATCCGTCGGCAGCGTGTCGGCAGGACCGTTTTACTCTCCCGATCACACACAGATTGCGTATTCGACCCGGGCCAATGGATTGACCGATGTGTATGTCATTGGCGCGGAAGGCGGCGTCCCGCGCCGGCTGACCTGGGAACCCACCGGCAGCCGCGTCGCCGGCTGGACGCCTGACGGCAAGGAGGTGCTGTTCGCCTCGCAACACGCGAGCTATTCGGACTTTCCTCGCCTGTTTCGGGTGCGCGCCGACGGCGTCGGATCCGCGCAAGTGCTGCCGCTGCCGAGCGCCGCCGGGGGCAGCTTTTCGGACGACGGCAACACACTGGCCTATGTGCCCTTCGAGCAATGGCAGGACGCCTGGAAGCGCTATCGCGGCGGCCAAACGACCCCGATTTGGCTGGTGAACATCAAGACTCTCGATGTCGAGAAGATACCCCGCGAGAATTCCAACGATTCGCATCCGGTGTGGAGCGGCTCCACGGTGTATTTTCTGTCCGACCGCAACGGCCCGGTGTCACTATTCAGTTATGACCCCGGCACGAAACAGGTGCAGCAAGTCATCGCGAATCAGGGGCTCGATCTCAAGTCTGTCGGCGCCGGACCGGGAGCGCTGGTCTATGAACAATTCGGTTCGTTGCATCTCTATGATTTGACGACGCATCAGGAACACGCCGTGCCGGTCACCATCAGCGGCGACCTGCCGAATATCGCTCCGCATTGGGAAAACGTCGCGGCGAAGGAATTGCAAAACGCGGCCATCTCGCCGACCGGCGCGCGAATTTTGGTGGAAGCGCGCGGCGACATCTATTCGGTGCCCGCCGAGAAGGGCGACACCCGCAACCTGACGCGAACGCCGGGCGCCGCAGAGCGCGACCCCGCGTGGTCTCCGGACGGGATGTCCATCGCCTATTTCAGCGATGCATCGGGTGAGTATCAACTCCACGTGCGCGATCAGGACGGATTGCAGCCGCCCAAGATCATCGATCTGGGGCCGGACCCTTCGTTTTTCTACGCGCCGCACTGGTCGCCCGACTCGAAGCGTATTGCGTTCACCGACAAGCATCTGCGCATCTGGTACGTGGATGCGGCGGGCGGCAAGCCGGTCAAGATCGACACGGGTCTGCGCGGCGGATTCGGGCCCACGACGGAACTCGCGTGGTCGCCCGATTCACAGTGGATTGCCTATACCCGCGACCTCGAGAGCCAGGTGCATGCGGTTTTCGTGTATTCGCTGGCAACGCATGTTTCGACGCAGGTGACGGACGGCATGAGCAACGCGGCGCATCCGGTCTTCGACCCCAACGGCAAGTATTTGTACTTCGCTGCATCGACGAACAACGGTCCCTCGGATGCAGGCATCGACCTGTCATCTCTCGATCGCGCCACCAATAGCAGCGTCTATGTGGTGGTGCTGTCGCGGGACGGCGCTTCGCCGGTACCGCCGCAAAGCGACGATGAGAACAAGAAAAAGGCGGATGAGGACAAGAAAGACGAGGCTAAAAAAGACGACGGCAAAAAGGATGACACGAAGAAGAAGGGCGACGAGAAGCCGAAACCCACGGTGATCGATCTTGCCGGGATCGGCAATCGAATTCTTTCGCTGCCCATTCCCGCGAAGAACTATGTGGACATGTCCGTGGGCAAGAGCGGCGTCTTGTTTCTCGGCGTGGGATCCGAGGTGGGCCGATCCTCCGAAGACGGAGGACCGCCGGTCTTTGCATTGTGGCGTTTCACGACCGAGAAGCGCGAGACTGACGAGATAGTGAGCGGTGTGTCCGCCTACAAGGTTTCCTTCGACGGCGAGAAGCTTTTCTATGCGCGCCAGGACAACTGGTTTCTGGCGCCGACGGCCGATCTGAAGGGCGGTTCACCGGACGCACCTCAAGGCAAGCCCCTCAACAACGGCGGAATGTCCGCCATGGTCGACCGGCGGGCGGCATGGAAGCAGATGTTCCGCGAATCCTGGCATTTGCAGCGCGATTTTCTCTACGACCCACACGTACACGGGCTCGATTTGGCGAAGGTGCAAGCGAGGTACCAGCCCTATCTAGATGGGTTGGCCTCACGGGCAGAGTTCACCTATCTGTGCGACGAGATGCTCGGTGAAGTCCAAGTGGGGCATATGTTCGTGCGTGGGCCGCGGGACGCGGAGACTGCCCCCAAGGCGGGCGTGCTCGGCGCCGACTATGCGATCGACCACAATCGCTACAAGTTTGCGAAGATCTACAACGGGCAGAACTGGACTCCGTCCCTCACCGCACCGCTCACTCTGCCCGGCATCAACATTGCCGAGGGGGACTACCTGCTGGCCGTCAACGGCCGCGAACTGCACGCGAGCGACAACTTGGATTCGTTCTTCGACGGGACTGCGGGCAAGCAGACGGTGCTGCGCATCGCCAAGAGTGCCGAAGGCGCCAATGCGCGGGACGTGACAGTGGTGCCGGCGAACTCCGAACACGGTTTGCGCAATCTCGACTGGATCAATTCGAATCGCCGCAAGGTCGAGACGTTGTCGGGCGGCAAGATCGCCTACATCTACATGCCGGACACCGGGGGTGCGGGCTACAGCAACTTCAATCGCTATTTCTATGCGCAATTGGACAAGCAGGGGGTCATACTTGATGAGCGTTACAACGAGGGTGGATTCATCGCCGACTACGTCGTGAACGTTCTGGGTCAGAAAATAATGAGCGGTGCGATCGAACGCGACGGCAAGCCGGTTTACGATCCGGAAGGCGCGATCTTCGGACCCAAGGCCATGATCATCAATCAATCCGCCGGTTCCGGCGGCGATGCCATGCCCTGGTATTTTCGCAAGGCCGGCCTCGGAACATTGGTAGGCACGCACACCTGGGGTGGATTGGTCGGGATCTCCGGCTATCCGCGGTTGATCGACGGCGGCACGGTGACGGCGCCTCGCTACGCAATCTATGGGCTGAATGGCGATTGGGAAGTGGAGGGGCACGGCATCGCACCCGATGTTGAGGTTCAGGAGCTGCCCAAGGACGTGGCGGCGGGCCACGATCTACAGCTCGAGCGCGCCGTAGCCATCGTTCTCGAACAGCTGAAGCAGCATCCGTTGGTCGTGCCGCCCATACCGCCGTATCCCAACCACCACGAGAATGACGGTCTCGGCAGCCGCTGACCCCACTCCGCAGCCTGTTCGGGGATCAACCCGCCGGGAGCGCCTTCCCGGCGGGGCTCGTCATGCACCGCAGACTCGCGCCCGCCATCTTGTTGTCGCTAACCGCGGGCGCAGCCTGGGGGTCGCCCCAGGAGGCCGTCGATCGCTATCTTACATCCGAGATGCGTCGGCAGAATATCCCGGGAATATCACTCGCCGTGGTGAAGAACGGCAAACCCCTTTATATCAAGAGCTATGGCGTCGCGACCCTGGAGCACGGCGTGCGCGCCCAACCGCAGACGGTTTATCAAATAGGCTCGATCGGCAAACAGTTCACGGCGGTCGCCGTGATGTTGCTGGCGAACGAACACAAGCTCGATCTCGATGACCCGCTGTCGAAGTACCTGCCGGAAGTGCCGGCGGCCTGGGACAAGGTGACGCTGCGGCTCATCCTGAATCACGAATCGGGAATACCTCAGTTCACCACGCCGGAGCGGCAGCGATTGGATCTCGTTCACGACTATAGCGATCAGGAACTGATTCAACTTGCGTCACAGCCATTGGATTTCGAACCTGGAACGGATGTGTCCTACAGCGATACCGGGTACGTGCTGCTGGGATTCGTCATAAACCGCGTCGCTGGCATGTTCTACGGCGATTTCCTGCGCCAAAGAGTATTTGCGCCGCTTGGCATGAATCGAACGCGCATCATTTCGGACACGGATATCGTTCGCGATCGCGCCAGCGGCTATGAGAAAGGAGAGAGCGGCGAGCTGCACAATCAGTCCTACGTATCTCCCGCATTGAACAGAACCGCGGACGGCAGTTTGTATTCCACCGTGCTGGATCTCGTCAAATGGGATCGCGCCTTGTACAGCAATGCGGTGCTGCCGCAGTCGCAGCTCGAACGCATGTGGCGCGTCGGATTTGCATCGCAATGGCCAGCGGCCCCTCTACCACTATGGATATGGCTGGGAAAATAACCGGCTGCGCGATCGCAGACTCGTGGAATACGACGGCAACTGGCAAGGGTTCCAAGCGGTCATGTCGCGCTATGTCGACAACGGATTGACCGTCATTTTATTGACCAATCTTTCCTTGTGCCGCACCGAGCGGCTCGGCCACACCGTGGCCGGTCTCGTCGACCCGGATCTGAAGCCCTACCCAGAGGCGATTCCCGACTCGAATCGCCGCAAAACCGCGGAATTCAGGGCGTTTCTGGACGCCCTCATGAGGGGCGGCGCCGATTTCGAATCATTGAGCGCCGGCGCACGACAGCGGTTGGTTCCCGCTGCCATGAATACTTTGCGCCGCGATTTGCAGGAACGTGGCCCGATCTTGAAGGTGACGCTCGCAGACGAGCGCGGCGGCGCTACTGCGCGGCGGACCTATCGGGTCGAGGAGAAGGACATGGTGGAGTTTTACACCGTGAGCTATGGCAAGGACGCCCAGCTGGAAGACATCGATTTGTTCAGCGAGTACTGAGGCCGGCGCGGCTCAACTTAGCCCTCGGACAGGCTCCCGCTAGGGAGCCGCACGTGGCTGCGCGATTTTTGTGAGCAGGTCCACGGTGTCCGCGCGCCTCGCCAGGTTCGGATAGCGTTCGCCGCCGGAATATTTGAGCTCAAGCGTCTTGAATATGCCGCCATTCTCTACGAGCAGTGTGATCTTGCCGGACGGATCGGGCGGCGCGGCCAATGTATCGTGCAGGAGTTCCTTGGACCACTTATAGCCGTTGAGAGCGACGAGATGGGATCCCGGCGAGGCTCCCGCCAGATCCGCCGGAGATCGCGGCACGACGTCGCCGATGGTGGCGCCCTCGTCGTCGACATAGAACCCGAGCGAGTAATGCAAATCCGAAATCCCGATCGTCCGCTTCATGCGCGAGGTGCATGGTGGATGGGCTCGCGGTGAGAGCCAACGACCAGCCCGCCGCCTGCAATCCCTCCAACGGTGCGCCGGGCCGCAAGCGGTTCGAGCCGCTCGCGCCAAAAGCCGGCCCAGTCGTAGGCCTGAACCGCGTTGAGCGCCGACGACCAGCTGCGTCGAAATCGTACGGTATCACTTGGGGAACCGTGCTCTGCCGCGCCGTAGAACAATTTGCAGAAGTCATCGAGGCTCTTGCGCCCCTTGGATTCGCGCCGGATCAGCGTGTCGGCTTCCAGCCACAGCAGCGCCGACTCCTGATAGAAGTCGTCCTGACGGCGCAAACGTGCAGCCCATGCGCGTGATTGGTAGTAAAGGAGCTGCGCGGAAACCGTCGTGTCCCGCAGCGAGCGCCACTCGCGTGCACTGTGCGAATCCATCGCCGCCGCGATACGCGCAAACTCGTCGCGAAATTCCTGCGTCGGTCAGCAGGCCGCTACGCGCGGCGAGCACGTCACCCAAGTATTCGGTCAAGCCCTCATACACCCACAACATTTCGTCGAGCATGGGCGCTTGATAATTGGGCGTCGCGATACCGGCAGGGCGGCGGTACTTGCCGTTCCAGGAATGCACGTATTCGTGCGGCAACAAATTCGCCTCGGCGCGCCGAATGGGATCGTCGAGCAGAGCGCGCAGCGGCGAGCGATCATCGCTCGACTCGTGATGCTCCAGACCATCGGGCATGATTTGATCGGTCAGAGCCCAGAGAAACTCGTAGTGACCGTAGTGAGTCGCGCCGAAGAGAGCGGTTGCCTCGCGCACCAGGCGCCGGTAGTGCGCTTCGCGTCTCCGGCGCTCATGTTGAGCGCCACCGGGGTATCGGCGGCCATGTGCAATGCCACGGCCGGCGCGCCACCGAGCGGAATGTCGCGAAAATAGCGGCCCGCAAGCAAAGTCGAATCGACCAGCGTTGTCAGGGACACCGGCGCAAATCTCGCGCCCTTCGGCGTCAGTGACGCTCGGTCGTGGGTAGCGCGGTCGCGAACTTCCACCCGCCGGCAATCGCACCGAGGCTTGATACGGCAAGTCGTCGCTGTGCGCTGCGGCGGGATACAGCAGCAGTTGATTCCACTCGAGGATCAGCAGCGCATCCGTGGCGGTGCGCGGGGTTTCCAGTCCCTGTACGACGCCATCCGGCGCGGGTGCCGTGAGAATCTCCAAGTCCGCCTCGAGGCTCGTCACCCCGGGTGGTACTTCGACACTAAACGCGTTCATGTCGACGGCGTCGCGGCGCCAAGCCAGCGCGCGCCCGTTGGCCGTGAAGCGCGGGCCTGCCAGGGAGGTGAGCGGTCCCGCAGGGCTGTGTCGACCGGGCAGCCATTTGGGATATACCAAGGTCAAAGGCCCCGCGCTCACCGGTAGGCGCAAATGCGCAGCCATGATGCCGCGCGGCGCTTCGCGCGCGTCGACATCGATGAGCGCAGGAGTTGCCGCCTCCGCGCATCGCAGCGCCCCGATTGCCATCAGCGGCGCAATCCACGGCAGACACGATCAAGCGGCGATGGTTTCCTGGCATGGCTGTGGAGGTTCCGTCGGATTGTCAGTAGTGGTAGTGCACGGCCAGCTCGAAAAAGGTGCCGACGGCACCGGTCTGATCCAAGGAGGGATTGTAGTTGGTTCCGCCATAGGTGGCGGTATTGAGCGGCGCCAAGCGGTTCGTGACGTTGCTGACGGTTGCGGTCATCTGCAAGCGTGGCGAAAACTGATACTGGCCATACATGTCGAGATAGGTAAACGAAGCGACATAGCAGTGGGGATTCGGATCGTTCAACTGCAGACAGGCCGGTCCATTGGACGGGTCCACCCCATACATGTGGCTGCGATAGTTGAGAGTGGCGCCTATCGACACTGACGCGAGCGTCCAATCCAGATTGAACAGTCCGCGGGTGCGAGGTGTGCCCGTGGCGCCGCTCAACGCGGTGGGACCCACGGTGCCGGCATAGTGATACTCCGAACCATCGATGATCTGAGTCGATTCGATCAGGTAGGTCGCCTGGGCCTTGGCGGTCAGCGTGCCGTAGGCGCCGAGGGGGAAGGCGGTGAGCAATTCTCCGTCGAACCCCGAGGTTCGCGACTCCGACGCGTTGATGTACGGTGTCGAGTAATAAATGATCGGGCCAGGATAGGTGGTTCCGGGCTGCTGCGCGCCGCGCACCGCCTGGCTGGGGTCAAGTGTTGCACTGACGATTTCATTGGTGCGCTTGATGTTGAAGTAATCCGCCGTGAAGTTGACTGCCCGGATCGGTTCGAAAATCAATCCCAGCGTGTAGCTCGTGGAATGCTCGGGTTTCAAGCCGGGATTGGCCTGGGACAGCACCGCGACATAGCCTAGACCGCAATCGGAGGGTTTGCCGGTGAAGCTGCAGCGCGCCGTATCAACCGGGGCAAAAGTACTGGACGCGGCGCTGCTATTACCGCTCTCGGCAATGCCGGGTGCGCGAAAGCCGTGTGCGAAGGTCCCGCGCAGGGCCAATTGGGGAATGACCTTCCACTTCACTCCGAACTTGGGTGTGAAGGCGGTGCCCGCCACGTCGTAGTGGTCGACCCGCGCTGCGGCGCTCAGTTCCAATTGACGGAGGACCGGCGCCGAGAGCTCGGTGAAGGCCGCGTACACGTTCTGGGTACCTTTTGCATAAAAACTGCCGTCCATCAAGATATCGCCCTCGGTCGCATAGGGCTCGCCGGGATTGTCGAGGCGCGTGAAGCGCGCATCCGCGCCCAGGGCCAATGCCAGATCTCCGCCGGGCAACGGCATCAACGGCCGCGACCCGGTCGCAGAAAAGAAACTCAAGGTCGACGTCGCGGTGTCGTGTGTTTCCGGCGCCAAAGTTTGGTACAGGGATGGCGGATTCAGAGAGGCGTTTTGCCCCACGCGATACTCGTTGTCGGCCAGAGCCGCATTCAGCGCGCTGGCGCGAACGAAACCGGTATAGGTCATGTGCGTCGCCGCCTGCACGAAGCCCGCGCTCAGAGTCGTATCCCAACTTCCGAGCTGAGCGCTCAAATCTTCCACCACGCCGGATCACATCGGTCCGGTATTTGGTGATTTGGACGGGTATGTCGGTGAGGGCACCGTAGAATAGTGCGGGTTTTCCGATGTAGTTGGCAAAGGCGGCACCGTAGAACGCCTGAGCTCCCGCAAAGTAGGGACTTGCCGGATTGAACGGATTGTCGGGATGATTCGCGGGCAGCACGATCTGCGTGGTCGCCGGGTCGGTCTGATCCACCAGTGTGCCGTTGGCGCCGGCCCAGGTGAACGGCACCGTCGACGTGCCGTCCAGATATTGATTCGGCTGGCGCCATTGCTCGGACTCGGACCGGAAAAACGAGGCCGCCAAGTTGCTCTGTCCAACGGTCACCGAGCTGCTGAGTCCACTTCGCCGTGAAGTTGAGTCCTTCCGACCGCGGCTGAATCTTCTTGTATAGATTGGGATCCCAGGTGCAGCCGCCGGAATAATTCAAATTCTGCGGCGCGCAGCCCGGAAGCAGGTAGAACTGATCAAGCTGCGGGGTCGCCGCCGTACGATCGAGCGGCGCGACCTGACCCACGGCCGTGTAGGTGCCGTTGTTGGGCGGAGCCTGTTGCACGATGCCGCCGCGCAAATCATTGCCGCCGTAGGGGCGAAGATCCAGCTGGTTCAAATACGATCCGCGGTCCTCTTGCTTGATTTCCGCTTGATGCCGGTATTCAACGTTGAAGTAGACATTGTGTCCGTCGGCCGACAGATTCCCGAATCCGTAGGTGGCCGACAGCCGCTGCTCAAACCCGTCTGCTTTAGACGAAGAACCCAAATTGGCCGACAAGTCCAAGCCGGTGAAGTCTTTCTTGGTGATGATGTTGACGACACCGGCAATTGCGTCCGAGCCGTAAATGGCCGAGGCGCCGTCTTTCAATACCTCGACCCGGTCGACGATCCCCAGCGGGAGCGAGCCAATGTCGACGAAAGGTCGTTGGCCGTCGTCGGCCAACGGATAAGTCGCCATGCGGTGTCCGTCGACCAAGACGAGGGTGGCATCGACGCGTAAGACCCCGCAACGAGACGCCGCTGGCGCCGCCCGCCATGGCGCCGCTGAAATTCTACGTGAGAGTGCCGCTGTTGTCGGAAGATAAGGAATGCAGGACGTCTGCGATGGAGGTCAGGCCACGCTTGGTGATGTCGTCGGCATTGATGATATCGACGGGAGAGGGCGATTCGGTGTCGGTGCGACGGATATATGAGCCGGTCACGACAATGGCCTCTAGGGTGCTGGACGGTGCCGCGTCTCGCGAGGGCCCGACCGCATCTGCGGCGCCGGCGGCAATGGGAATCAACAACAAGCAGGCGGCAGCCCGGCCAATAAAGAGTCGGTTCATGCGGAATCTCCCAGTTTTTCACCACGCGAAATGCCAGCCGCATTCCTTCCAAGTGATGCGCATGTCCCCGCACCCAAGCGGCAAACTCCCCCTTTGCCGCTTCCATCGAATGTAATCTCATTTATAATTCATTGCAATGACATACTCAATCGACGCGACGGTGCCCTGCGGCCGCTGTGCCCGCCCATCGCGTTTCTCCTGAATCAACGTAGAATTTGCCGCCGTGAAATCGCTGTACGAAAAAACCATCGCGTTCGTTCTGCAGTACATCGACGAGCAGAAGCTGCGCGAGGGTGATCAATTGCCGACGGAAGCGCAGCTGTCCGCCTTGGCGGGAGTGAGCCTGGTGACCGTACGGCGCGCCTTGTCCGAACTGTCGTCGCAGGCCGTGGTCCGGCGCGAGCAGGGACGCGGCACCTTCGTGGCGCGTCCGAGAGTCAAGGCGGAAACCACCAAGATCGGCGGGCTGCGCAACGGCCTGCACTTGGACGCGCGTTCGAAATTGCAGACGCGTGTGCTTGAGCTGCACGGCGCGTGCCTGCACCGAAGAAGAGGCGCGGCGCCTGGGTTTGTCGGCCGCAGCCACGGTCTGGGAAGTATCGCGGCTGCGGCTGCTGAACAAGCAGCCGGTGATTTGGGAATTCTCGGTGATACCGAAAATCCTGGCTCCGGATCTTGCCGGCTACTTGAAGGGAACGGATAAACGCTCGCTGTATGATCTGCTCGACGAAGTCTACGGCCTCCGGGAGACCCGCGAAGATCAAACGTTGGTTTCGCGTCCGGCGCTCGCCCGGGAACATGAATTGCTCGAGCTGATGAGTTTCGAGTGGGTGGTGGAGATCTCCGGGGTGAGTTTCTCGGCGCGGCATCAGCCCATCGACGCTTTTCGCATGGTCTTCGCCGCCAAATCATTCGCATTTCGGCTCGAGACTGCGCCGACTTTTTTTTGTCGAAGCAGTCGAAGTCATCGACGGCCACCGGGTGCGCAAAGTTCAATGATCTCGAGGCTGGGTGGGTCGGCCGCCGGGCGGATTAATCGCACAATTTGGCACGGCTCACATAGTGCGGGTACAGGGCCTCGTATAGACGGGCCGTGTCTTCATTCGGCTGGCAGGTCGGGTGCGGCGGCGCGCGGTGCTGGGGCGCGGCCTGGGTCACTGCCATGCCCCGTGCCAGCATCGCAGCGCCGATCGCAGCCGGCGATTGATGGAAAACGCTTCCGACCGTGCGGCGCAAAATGTCCGCCAGCATTTGCGTGCTGCTGGGCGAGCGCACCAGGTTGCCGCTGATCATGACGGCGTCGATGGCGCCGCCTCCGCCAGCACTTCTATGCAGCGCTTGATTTCAAAGAATACGCCCTCGAGAAAGCTGCGTGCGATATCGGCGCGGGAATGCTGCAGGCCGAGCCCAAGGATGGCGCCGCGCAAGCGAGGATTCCACAGTGCACCCTGTTCCCCGCCGGCAAGAAACGGCGGGAAGCACAAACCCTGCGCACCCGGGATCGATTGCGCGGCCTGTTGATCTAGGTGTCCCCTCAGGCCAGGAAAATAATTCGCTCAACCAGCGATAACCCGAGCCGGTGGCCAGGAGGTCCATCTCGCGTCCGTACCACTTGTCGTTCACGTGCGGTGTCAGCAAGTAGCGCGCGGCGGCGTCCAGACGCGGGGTTGCGCTGCTGCCGATGACCACGGCGCTCGACCCCAAACTGACGGATACCAAGCGCTCGTCGAGTCCCGCCATCGCATACGATGCGCAGACGGAGTCCGCAGCCCCGGTGCTCACGGGTATTCCCGCGCGCAAGCCAAGCAACGCCGCCCCGGTTTCGTTCAAGAGGCCGGCCAAAGTATTGGCGCCCTGAATTCTCGGTAAAAGAGCGTGCGGCAGCTGCCAGAAATCGGCGAGATCTTCGCTGAATTGCTGTTTCTTCCAGATCGTAGATGCCGTAACCGGCGGCGGTGGAAGGTTCGGTGAGGCGCAACCCGGTCAGTTCGAACAGCAGGTAGTCCTTGGCGGACAAAGCGGTCCGCGCCCGCGGCGTTGCGTTCGGCGAAGTGGAATTGCAGCATGGGCGCCAGGTAGCGGCCGTCGATGGGCATGCCGGTCTGCGCATACATGCGCATGCGGCGGGACGCGTCGAGCCGAGACGAGGCCCAAGCATCGGCACGACCATCCTTCCAGGTGATCGCGGGACCCAAGGGCTTGCGGTCGCCCAAGCACACCAGAGTGGGCAATTGGCCGGTCAGGCCGATGGCGGCGACCTGCGCCGTCCAATCGCGCTCCAATCCTGCCCTTCAAGGAATCGGCGAGCGCACACATTCCGTCGGCAGTCGCCCTCCAGCCAATCGCCCGTTTGTTGTTCGGCCTGTTGGGGAAGCACGCTGTGCGTGCTGAACCCTGCGGCGCTTTCGGCCATGACTGCATCATCCACGCCCAACGCCACGACTTTCACCGCAGAGGTGCCGAGATCGATCCCTAAAGTGATCTGCCGCGAGGATTGAGTGTCAGACATGGGCTCGCAGCAGACCCGCCACATCGTCCGCGGCCACCAGTGTCCGGTCGATGTCCGCATCCGAATGCGCAAATGAAACGAAGAGATTTTCGAAGGCGCCGGGATGAAAGAGCACGTTTCGCTCCAACATCGCTTCCCACCAGCGGCGGAATACCTCGTGATTGGCAAAACGTGCGGCATCGCGATAGTTGCGTATGGGCTTCTCTGCAAACCACACTTGCAGCACCGGCCCCAAGCCGGTCACGTACGCCGGCAAACCATGACGGGCGAAAATCGCCGTGAGGCCGGCGTAGAAGCGCGCGCAACGGTCGAACAGGGCTTCGTATTTCCCGGCGCCCCGAGTTCGTCGAGCGCGGCGTTCGCGGCCGCGACTGCGATGCCGTTGGCGCTGTAGGTACCCGCCATCGACACCGTGCCTTCGGCGACGAGCTTCATGATGTCGCGCCGCCCGCCCAGTGCGGCGACGGGATAACCGCCGCCCAGGCCTTTGGCGAATACAGCTGATATCGGGTCTGATGCCATAGATGCCCTGAGCTCCGCCAAACCCCAGGCGAAATCCCGTGATCACTTCGTCGTAGATCAATACGATGCCGCGCGCATCGGCGATTTCGCGCATGGCTTGCAAGATAGCCGGGCTCCGGCAGGATGCAGCCCGGTGTTGCACATCACGGGCTCGGTGAGAATCGCCGCGATTGCGTCGCCTTCGCGCGCCACCGCGGCGCGCAGGGCCTCGATGTCGTTCCAGGGCAGAATGATCAACTGATCACCCGCCGCCTTCGACATTCCCGGTCCTTGTGGAATGGCGATGGGGCGTTGATCGGGTCCCGCCTCGTCGAGCTGCGGATGCTTGCTCCAATAGACTCCATCGGAAAAGCCGTGATACATCCCCTCGAAGCGGATCACCTTTTCCCGACCCGTAAAGGCGCGCGCCAATCGGATGGCGTAAATCACGGCCTCCGTGCCGGTGTTGCACAATCGCACCTGCTCGACGCTCGGGCACCGCCGCGATGATCTTGTGCGCCAGCGCGCCTCCTGTGCCGTCGGCAGTGCGAATACCGTGCCGCGATTTTGAATTTGCTCCACCACCGCCGCGGTCACCTTCGGCGGTCGATGCCCGAGGATCATGGGACCCAAGCCCAGCAGATAATCGATGTAGGCAGTTGCCGTCGACGTCGTACAAATAGGCCCCCTCGCCCCGTTCCACGAACAAAGGATAGGGATCCCAGCCGGACCAGGTCGCGCGCGCCGTGCTGTTGACGCCGCCGGGGATTGGCCCGCAGGCCTTCTTGTACAGTTCGGCGCTGCGCGCGGTACGCGCGGGATTTTGGTATTTCATCTTGGGATCATCCTTCAGCGCGCCACCGCGCGTTCACGGCAAAGAAAAAACGCACAGCCCATGAACCGGTGTAGGAACACCGCTATCGCTGCGCCGGCAAGGATGGAACCCAAGCCGTAAGAGCATCACCGTGTTGCTGACCGCGCCCGTCGTACACGATTCGACGAGCACCCATACGCTGAAGAGTCACGCCGATGCGCGGCAGCAGGCCGCCCAGGATAAGATTTGCGGCGCTCGATCGCAGCGTCGTCGCGCTGCTGCCAGAGCGCGGCCGCCGCGGTGATGCCGTAGAACACAATGGAAATCATACCCGAGACTGCTGGCGGCATTGGTCAATGCGGCAGCGATGCTCGAAGTCCCCAATGCCAGTCCCAGCAATACCATGATTGACGGTGCTCATCGTCAATCGTCGCCGCCCATGGGCTGGCGTTGCCGCGCGCTCAAGCGCTGAAAGAATTGCGGCATCACGCGGTCCCGGGACATCGCAAGTCCGACTCGCGCCGCGGATACCACCGCGGCCTGCAGGGTGGCGAGCGTGCCGGTGAGCACCACCAGCGACATCACGGAATCCCACGGCCTTGGGCAGCAGCTCGCCGCTCACCGCGGATAACACGTTGCCGGCATGGGCCTGCATTTCGTCCGGTGCAAGCACCCCTTGGAAGGCGAATGTCACGAGCGAATACACCACAGCCAACATCACCACACTGGCCAGTGCTGCCTTACCCGGGTTGTTTGCCCTGTCCGTGGTTTCCTCATTGACGTAGATCGAGGCATCCCAGCCGGAATACATGAAGCAGGCGATCAAAATACCGCCCATCAATCCTTTCATTCCGCCGATGCCCAGTCCACGAGAACCAGGCCCAGGAGAATGTGCACGGCCGTGCTCCCGTTGCGCAGCGCCGCAACGCGACCGCCGCGACGATCAGCAGCACGGCGTATTGAAACACCACGATGACCCATTCGAAGCGTGCGACGATTTTCAGTCCCGCAGACGGCGAGAGCGGTGATCGAGCAGATTCCAGGCGAGCACCGCACCAGAAAATCGCCCAATGACTGTCGACGAAGGAGGGCGCCAGCAGATCGAGGGTGTAGACGCCGGCAGGTATGGTCAGCGTGGTCGTGCCCGAGCGTGTAGTAGAGCAATATCATCCAGCCCGACAAGAAACCCAGGTAGGGATGGAAGACCCGTGCGACCCACGTATAGGTGGCGCCGGAGCTTTGATCCCATCGATTCAGTCGCTGGTAGGCGATCGCGATTCCGATCATGGGCACGAAGCAGATCAAAATCGGCACGACGCCGCCGTAGCCGCTCGACCGCCACCAGGCCCGCCAGGCTCACGGCAAGCGTTTGCGCGGGTCCCGAGCTCGACAGGCCCATGACGATGGCATCGCCCAGGCCGACGCTATCGCGCGAAGTGGTTGGAGTGCTCAATTTCCTCACAGCAGCGCCGGCGGCTGATCGTGGCCAAGAGACATTAGGTCATTATAATGACTTTTAGAATTGCATCAAATGCTATGCTGGCTAACGCCCGTTGCGCCACGACGCGGCGGCGGATTGCAGCAGTTCGGTGTTCTTGGTCACGGCCGCGCCGATCGCGTCGGCTTGCGCGGCGGCCAGCGGCCAATTTCCCGCTTCGACCGCTTCCGTCAGTCCGGGGAATTCCAAGTGGGCATAGGTGTAGCGGGCCGCGTAGAGCATGTGACGGAACCATGGACGTCCCGGAATGCCCGCCGGATTCAGCCAGTTCGACTCGACGCGGAACAGTTCGGCGTTGACACGGCGAATCTGGCGAGGAGCGGCGCTCCCGGCTGCAAGGTCGG
The DNA here is from genome assembly GCA_963811115.1 of uncultured Gammaproteobacteria bacterium. Classification (GTDB taxonomy): domain Bacteria; phylum Pseudomonadota; class Gammaproteobacteria; order Steroidobacterales; family Steroidobacteraceae; genus Bog-1198. The sequence continues at coordinate 217,595 of CAWEQB010000006.1, read as the reverse complement.
GGAATACGGCGTCGCGCAGTTGCTGTCCGGCCGCTCCGAATTCTGCAACGCGCCGCTCGAGACTCGCAAGCCTGAGCTCGGCCGGATCAATTTTATTGGCGTGCTGCAGTTCGTCGAGGAAGGTGCGCAAGGCCGCGCCATTGGCGGCAAAATCGAATGGCAGTACGTCGGAGTTCGCGAGGCGCAGCGCGACCACTCCCCAGATACGCGTCAGCGCGGCGTGATATGCAAATGCCGGATCGCCGACGTTCTGCATCCACCAGTGATCGTCGTAGGCGGAATGGTAGACGCCGTAGTCGCCGGTGAATCCCAGATTGACCACGGGCCTTCCCAGATGATTGAGGAAAACCGTGTGATCGGAGCCGCTGCCGATCCGGGTTTCCACCAGGTCGGAATCCACGGGAGGCGCCGGCGATTTCTTGTCGCGCATCGATGTCGCACGCCAGGCTTCATACAGGGATTTGCCGGACGGCGCCGTGACGCTTTTCGATGCTTCGAGCAGCATCGGCGCCAGTGAAGCGACCGCCGAGGGACTGAAGCTCAGGCCCTCCGGCCCGGCCGTCGTTGCCGCTCCAGCCACCGCTTCGTCCACGTTGATGTAGGCGATCAGCTTGCGCCGCAGTTCATCCGCAAATTGTTCGCCCCACTCCGTGGAGCCGGTCAGTCCGTATTCCTCTCCGTCCCAACTACAGACCACGATGCTGCGCCGCGGACGAATGCCGCGGCGTTTCATCTCTCCGAGCGATCGCGTCAGCTCCAGCATCGCCGCCGTGCCGCTGACCGGATCGACGCCGCCGTACACCCATGCGTCCCGATGATTGCCGACCAGCACCCATTCGTTCGGCAACTCGCTGCCGCGAATGCGGGCTTCGACCACGGTGTATGGTTTGACGCTGGTGTCCATGTCCACGTGCACATGCACGGTGACGGCGCCGCTGAAGCGATAAGTAATGGGCAACGCGCCGCGCCACTGCGCCGGCGCTTCGGCGCCGTTCATCTGCTCGAGCAGCGGCTTGGCGTCGTGCCAGGAAAGCGGCATGGCAATGATCTTTGGCAATGATTGGGCCGCGGCGGGCGCGATCCGTTTCGCGCCCGCAGTGGACGGCCAACCGGGCGTGGTCGGATCCCCCGGAACGATGAAGTCGTAGGTAATCGCGCCATGCTGAATATGGCTCTCGGGGCCCCACGGGCCGTCCGGAAACACCTTGCCCCGTGCATAGCCATCGTCGGCGGGGTCGGAATAAATCAGCAGCGCTGCGGCACCTTCCCGTTCTGCCGTCAGGGCCTTGAAGCCCCGATAGCTGTACGGATTTGAATAGCGGACGATGACCACTTTACCTCTGACACTGATGCCATTCTGCCGCAGCAGCTCATAGTCTTCGGGGTTGCCGCTGTGCGCATAAACCAGTTCGGCCGTCACGTCTCCCGACGCTGAAAAGCCGAAATAGGCAGAGTCGATTCCGCGGATTCTTGGTGTCTGGATCGTGATCGTACGGATCTTCGCGAAGCGAGGCCTGATAGCGGACCGGCTCGGTCATCTCCAATGCGACCGACCGTGGGCTGGAATGCAGCACATCGTAGCGTCGCAGAGTCACCTGCTCCCAACCCTGCTTGCGCCATTCGCGCGCGACGACCCCCGCGAGCCGGGTGTTCTCGGCAGAAGCTGCAGGGTGCGGATTGGCGGTGAATATGCGGTGCCATTCGCGGGCTTGGTCGGCCGACGGAAGAGACTGAAACAAGGCTTCCCGTTCCTGTTCCTTCGCCGCATGCGCCGGCGAGAAACCGAGGATGGCCTGCGGCGAGGCGGGATTCGACAGTCCGACGGCGGCGACCAAGGACGCGCCAAGAAAAGCGAACTGCCTCACAAGTCGGGCTTCAAGGATCGCAGCAGCGGCGTGATCAGATCGATGGGCAACGGGAAGACGATTGTCGAACTTTTTTCGCCGGAAATGTCGGCGAGCGTCTGCAGATAGCGAAGCTGTAGCGACGCCGGCTCGCTCGATAGAATCTTTGCGGCCTGCGCCAGAGTTTGCGCCGCCTGCATCTCGCCTTCTGCGTGGATCACCTTGGCGCGTCGGCCGCGCTCGGCTTCGGCCTGCCGGGCCATCGCGCGAATCATGGTTTCATCCAAATCGATATCCTTGATCTCGACATTGGTCACCTTCATGCCCCAGGCCGCCGTATTTGCGTCGAGGATCTGCTGAATCGCTGCGTTGAGCTTATCGCGCTGAGCCAGCATCTCATCCATTTCGTGCTGTCCCGCCACCGAACGCAGCGTCGTCTGTGCGAGCTGACTGGTCGCCTCCCACGGGTTGGTGACCTGCAGAATGGCCTTTTCAGGATCGACGATGCGAAAATAGACCACTGCGCTGACTTTCACCGAAACATTGTCCCTGGATATCACGTCCTGCTTCGGTACATTCAGCACGACGGTGCGCAGTTCCAACTTCTTCATCTGCTGAATCACCGGCAGGACCAGCCGCACGCCGGGGCCCTTGACTCCGGTGAACCGGCCAAGCGTGAACATCACACCGCGCTCGTATTCCTTGAGGATGCGTATCGAACCCGCGATCAGCAGCAGCAGCACGACGACGATGACGGGTAGTGAAATGATCATCGGTTTTCCTTTTAATCCTGTTGCGGTTCCACCCAGAGCGTCAGTCCCACGACTCTGACTATACGGGCTTGTTGCCCCGCCCGCAGGGGACCCGCGGCGCGGGCGTTCCACAATTCTCCGCCATAGCGCACGACGCACTTATCCTGACAGTCACTGACCGCTTCGACGAGCGCGCCGATCATCGTCTCGACCCCGGCGCTCAGGGGCCGGCGCCGCGCACGGGCCGCCACCCAGCCGAGGGCGACCATGACGAGGCCGCCGGCAACCGAGATTCCCACGATCAGCGGCAATGCCACTCGCAACCCCGATGCGTGATTGTCCAATAGAATGATGGAACCGACGACAAATGCAGCCAGGCCGCCGACGCCCAATGACCCAAACGCCGGCATGAAGAATTCCGCGATAATCAGGCCGATTCCGAGCGCCATGAGAGCGAGGCCTGCGTAGTTGACCGCGAGCAATTGTAAACCGTAGAGCCCCAACAGCAGCGACAGCGCACCGACCACACCGGGAAGTGCCGCTCCGGGATTATAACCCTCAAGCAGCAGGCCGTAGATGCCAATCAAGAGCAGCCCGTACGCAATGGTCGGATGGGTCAACATCAATAGCACACGCGTGCGCCAGTCCGGCGCTATGCTCCGCACCACGAGGCCCCGGGTCTCGAGCGAGAATTCCCGATCCGCCGCTTGGACCTTGTGTCCTTGAAGCTGCCGCAATAAATCCGGTACGTCTCTTGCGACGATATCGATCACGTTCTGTTTGAGCGCGTCCTCCGCGGACAGGCTCGCGGCCCCGCGCACGGCGGCTTCGGCCCAGTCCGCATTGCGCCCGCGCAGTTGCGCCAGCGAACGGATGTACGCGACGGCATCGTTGACGGCCTTGCGTTCGCCGGCCGTTCCTGCAGGAATATCCGCGGTGGGTTTCTGTTTCGGCGCCGGACTCGGCTCACCGCCTATCGAAATCGGTGTCGCCGCACCTAGATTGGTCGCCGGGGCCATCGCGGCTAAGTGGCTCGCGTAAAGGATGTATGTTCCTGCGCTGGCCGCGCGCGCACCGCCGGGCGCCACATAGGCCACGACCGGTACCGGCGAGGCGAGTATCGCCTTGATGATGTCGCGCATGGACGTGTCGAGGCCGCCGGGGGTATCCATCTGAAGAATGATGACGGCGCTATGCTGGTTGCCGGCATCCGCGAGCGAGCGCTCGATGTAACGACTCATTGCGGGCCCGATGGGGCCGCTGAGCTCAACGAAGGTCGCGAACCGCTCGGCGGGCGCGACGGTGTCCGCACTTTGACCCGACGCCGGGCCCGCGAACAACAGGACAATCGCAAGCCACTTCGCGATGCGGCGCAATTCGATGCACCTGGAACGAAATTCGCTCACCGCTTAGGTCCCCTCGCCAGCAGCCCTGTCAGCACTCCGATGGTAGCCCCGGCGCGGGACCTCCGTCTTAACTAGATCCCGATACATTTCAAGGACATCCGTGCTTGGCTTGCGCATCCCGTGTAAGCCCACCCCAGCGCCTCTTGGATGGCGATGTGATAAAGGGCCTGCCGCCCCGTGCGGCTTTCGAACAAAGCGCGGGGAATGTTAACCATGTGCGGCGACCCTGGACGCCGGGTTTCTGAACAGGTTTTTCGGGATCGCGCCCTTCACACGGTTTTTCATGGATCACCACCTCGACGTTTGGCCCTGAGCGCCACGCCCAATAGAATCAGCGTTGCCGCCATGCACAGGTAGGCGAACAAATTGCCCACGGCGACGTACACCGTGCCCCCGCCCGACATCCAAGGCGCGTCGACGATCATGCCGTCCTCGGGATGCGGATGGCGATAAGGATCGTCGGCGTAGGTTTTCTGCAGAAGGCGGCCGTTCGGGTCGATGTAGGCAGAAACACCGGAATTGACCGCGCGCACCATGCCGACCCGCAGCTCGACGCTCGCGAACACCGCCAGCGCCAGATGCTCCCAGGGTTCGGTGTCGGCGCCGAACCAGGAATCGCTGGTGAGGTTGACGAGCAGGTTGGGATGCAGCTGTCCGAGGTCCTGCAAAAAACCCTGCAGAATGTCTTCGTAGCAAATCACCGGACCGAGTTTCCAAATGCGCCCGCCGGGCTCCCGCAGGCTCAGTACTCCCGGCCCCTTGCCGGCGGTGAATTGGCCCGTCCCGGGCGGCAGGAGCTTGCGCAGCCAGGGAAAGGTTTCGATGCCGGGAATGTATTCGCCGAAGGCGAGGAGCCGCACCTTGTCGTAGTGCCCCACGACCTGCCCGTTGCCGTCGAGCAGAACGGCTGAATTGAAGGCATCGTCGCGTTGCGGATCGCGCATGTCGGCGCCGACGATCACCGGCACGTCGAATCCACGGCGAATCATGCCGATCGACTCGGGCGGCAGGTCGGCGGCGAAATCCCGCGGCAGGGTCGCGGGATACGCGCCTTCGCTCCACACCAGGAGTTGTGCGCCGGCCCGTTGCAGACGGGCGGACTCGGCTTGCAAGGCGGTCAACTGGCGAATGGCCTCGTCGCGGGAGAATTCGCCGTCCACCTGATAGGCAAAATTCGGCTGGACCAGGCCGATCTTCAGGCGCGGCGCCTGGGCCACGATGTCATCCACCTGGCGCATGCGCACCACTCCGAAGAGAAGCGCGGCCCCGAGCAGCACCGCCGCCGCCATGGCGCGATAGCGGGCAGCGCGTCCCTCCGCCCACAAATCGTAGAGCGATCCATTGACCACCATCAGCAGAGCCGTCACGCCGAGAGGCCCGGTGAGTTCGGCGATCTGAATCACGTGCGGATTCCAGGCTTGAGAAATCCACTGGCCGCAGGGAAACAGCTGCGGCACCAGGAGTTCGCTGCTGACCATGACGATGGGTGCGAGCAGGGTCATGGGCACGCGGCGGCGCCGGCGAATGCTGCAGACGATCGCGGTGAACAGCAGGAATATGAGAGCCCGCGCGGCGCAGAACACCAGGAATACCAGGGCTGCCGCTATCCAGGGGAAATCCGCGAAGCGTTGCATCACATCGATCAGCCAGTAGAAGCCGCCCGCGGTCTCGACCACTCCGGCCCACCAGCCGAGAAACAACGCCTGCTTGAAGGGCGCCCGATCGACGGCGAACAGCATGGGAACCGCCGCAATCCAGGCCAGCAGGGATAGATCGAAGGGAGTGACCGCCAGGAACCATAGGCAGCCGCTCAACGTGGCAAGGCCGAAGGCAGCGTAGAAATTGAGCTTAAGCATCCTTAATCCAAGGTCATTTGAGTTCACGGCCGCGGGGCTGTCGGGTATTCTGAGGTCCAATCATGCAAGAAAGATACGAACCCGCCGCTGTCGAAGCGGAGGCACAACAGTATTGGGACCGCGAACGCTGCTTCGAGGCCAGGGAAGACAGCACACGCGAGAAGTATTATTGCCTGTCCATGTTCCCTTATCCAAGCGGCCGCTTGCACATGGGACATGTGCGCAACTACACCATCGGCGATGTGCTGTCGCGCTTCATGCGCATGAAGGGCAGAAACGTCCTGCAGCCGATGGGTTGGGATGCATTCGGCTTGCCGGCCGAAAACGCGGCCATGGCGAACGGCGTGCCGCCGGCGAAGTGGACCTTCGACAACATCGCGTACATGAAAGCGCAGCTCAAATCCCTGGGCTTTGCCCTGGATTGGAGCCGGGAACTCACCACCTGCCGTCCCGAGTACTACCGGTGGAATCAATGGTTGTTCCTGCGCATGCTCGAGAAGGGCGTTGCGTATCAGAAGACCGGGTCGGTGAATTGGGATCCCGTCGACAAGACCGTGCTGGCCAATGAGCAGGTGATCGACGGCCGCGGCTGGCGCACCGGCGCGCTGGTGGAAAAGCGCGAAATCCCGATGTACTACCTCAAGATCACGGACTACGCCGAGGATCTGCTCGAGGCATTGAATCAGATGCCGGGCTGGCCGGACCGCGTGCGCGCCATGCAGGCCAATTGGATCGGCAAGAGCGTCGGTGTGCGGCTCGGTTTTCCATACGACATCGACGGTCGCAGCGGCGTGCTGCACGCCTTCACCACGCGCGCTCGACACCCTGATGGGCGTGACCTTCTGTGCGGTGGCGGCCGAGCATCCGCTGGCGATGCATGCAGCGCGCGGCAACGCCAAATTGGCTGCCTTCATCGAGGAGTGCAAGCGCGGTCCGGCAATCGAATCGGAGCTCGCAACCCAGGAAAAGAAAGGCATGCCCACCGGTTTGGTGGTGCGCCACCCCATCAGCGGCGAGGCGGTGCCCGTGTGGGTGGGCAATTATGTGCTCATGAGCTATGGCGAGGGCGCCGTCATGGGCGTGCCGGCGCACGACGAGCGGGATTTCGAATTTGCCAAGAAATATCACCTGCCGATCAAACCGGTCATCGATGTTGCGGGCCGTGAATATTCACTGCACGCGTGGGCGCCTTGGTACGCCGAACATGGCCGCTGCATCAATTCCGGGGCGTACGACGGTTTGGAATTCCAGGCGCGCGGTCGATGCCAATCGCGGCGGACTTGAACCGCCAAGGCCTGGGTGAGAAGCAAATCACCTGGCGCTTGCGTGACTGGGGCATCTCGCGGCAGCGCTATTGGGGCTGCCCCATTCCGGTGATTCATTGCGGCGTGCTGCGGTACTGTGCCGGTGCCCGACGATCAACTGCCGGTGGTTCTGCCGGTGGATCTCGTGCCCGACGGCAGCGGCAATCCGCTGCTCAAGAACGAAGCCTTCCTGACGGTGGCCTGTCCGAGATGCGGCGGCAAGGCGCGGCGCGAGACCGACACCATGGACACCTTCGTGGATTCTTCGTGGTATTTCCTGCGCTTTGCATGTCCGCGATAACGACAAGGCCATGCTCGATTCGCGCGTGCGTACTGGGCGCCGGTGGATCAATACATCGGCGGCATCGAACACGCGATACTGCACCTGCTGTACTCGCGTTTCTGGACGCGGTCATGCGGCGAATTGGGAATGGTCGAGTTCAAGGAACCGTTCGCCCATCTCTTCACCCAGGGCATGGTGCTGAATGAAGTATTTTTCCGCAAGCCGGATGCAGGCCGCGTCGAATATTTCAATCCAGCCGATGTGGAAGTGACACTGGATCCGACGGCGCAGCGGCGCATCGCCGTGCTGCGCTCCGACGGACGAAGAGGTCGAGTCCGGCGGCGTCGTCACCATGTCCAAGTCGAAGAACAACGGGGTCGACCCGCAGGCCCTGGTGGACGAATTCGGCGCCGACACGGCGCGTCTGTTCACCATGTTCGCCGCGCCGCCGGAGCAGACGCTCGAGTGGTCGGACGAGGGTGTGCAGGGCGCTATCGCGGTTCATCAAACGTCTGTGGAAGGCGGTGCATGATCATGTGACGCAGGGCACGCCCGCCGCCGCTCGACAAGGCTGCTCTGAACGAAGCACAGCGGGCGATCCGCCGCCAGGCGCATCAGACCCTGGCGAAGATGACCGACGATATCGGCCGCCGCCGCACGTTCAACACGGCGATCGCCGCGGCGATGGAGTTGTTGAACGCACTGGCGAAGGCATCGCATGGCTCGCGGCGGAATTCGCCGCAGGATCGCAGCGTGATGCAGGAGGCTTTGGAAATCGCGGTGCTCGGGCTCTCGCCCATCATCCCGCATGTCACTCATGCGCTGTGGCATGCGCTGGGTCATCGTACGGCACTGATCGACGAACCTTGGATGCCGGTCGATGCCGCGGCGCTGCAGACTTCGTCGATTCGCCATGGTCGTGCAGGTCAACGGCAAGCTGCGCGGGCATATCACGGTGGCCGTCGGCGCCGACGAGGGCACGGTGCGGGCCGCGGCGCTCGCCGATCCCCATGTGCAGAAGTTCGTGGGTGCCGGCGACGATTCGCAAAGTGATCATCGTGCCGGGTAAGCTCGTCAACATCGTGGTGTAATCGCGCCATGACAACCGTCAACATGCGCGTCCGCTGCGCCATCCTGGTGCTGGCGGGGCTGCAGTCGGCGTTGTCCGCCTGCGGCTTTCGGCTGGCGGGCAGCGATCCTCTGCCGGGAGTGCTGGCGCGCCCCTATTTGTCGCTGAAGGATCCGTACACCGATTTCTCGCGCGAGTTCGAGCATCAGCTGAAGAGTGCCGGAGCCACGCTGCAGAACGTGCGCGCGAACTCCACCGCGACCATCGAAGTGACCAAGGATCTGGTCGAGCAGCGAACCCTGTCGGTGTCGGCGACCAATATCCCGACCGAATACGAGCTGACCTACACGGTCACCTTCGCCGTGCAGGGCACCGACAAGGAATTGCTGGCGCCGCAGACCATCAGCCTGTCGAAGGATTACAGTTTCGAGGAGAACGTGCTGCTGGCGAAGGAACACGAAGCGGATATCCTGCGGCAACAAATGGCGCGCGACCTGGTCGCCATCGCGATGCGCCGGCTCACGAGCTTGAAGTAGCGGCCGGTGCCATCGGCGTGTTGCTGGTCAACGCCATCGATCGGTTGAGTCTCGAACTGCTGCTGGATCGCTATGGTCTGCAATTGCACTTGGTGGCGCCCGAAGAGGTCATTCCCGGATCGTACTGGGGCGAGCGCGAGGCGGGCCTGATCGGCACGAATATTTTTGCGCGGCTCGATACGCCGCTGCACTCGGTGCTGCACGAAAGCGCGCATTTCATCTGCATGACGCCGGAACGCCGCGCCGGTTTGGACACGGATGCGGGCGGAGACGATGCCGAGGAAAGCGCGGTGTGCTACCTGCAATTGGTGCTGGCGGACTCGCTGCCGAAGGTCGGCACGGAGCGAATGTGCCGCGACATGGATGAATGGGGTTACAGTTTCAGGCTGGGAAGCACTGCGGCGTGGTTTGCCGAGGACGCTCAGGATGCGCGCGATTGGTTGATTCATCATGGCCTGCTCGACGAGGCAGGGCGGGCCACCTATGCCTGCCGATAAGCGGCGGCACGGCATGTCGCGCCGCACGGCGCTCGCGGGGTTGATTGCGGCGCTAGCCGCCGGCTGCGGCAAGCTCGCGTTCATGGCCGCCAATGTGCCGGCCGTCTTCGGCGCCCATCGGCGGCACGCGAATATTGCTTACGGCAGCCACCCGCAGCATCGTCTGGATGTGTATGTGCCGGAGCCAAAATCCGCGTCGGATAGTGCGCCACCCACAGCGCGCCCGGTCGTGGTCTTCTGGCATGGGGGCCGTTGGAGCTTCGGCGACAAGTGCGGAATATCGCTTCGTCGGCGCGGCGCTGGCCGAATTGGGTTGCGTCGCCGTGCTGCCGAACTACCGCCTCTACCCGGAGGTGAAAATGCCCGGGTTCATGGACGATGCCGCCCGCGCCGGCCGATGGGCGGCGCTGCATGCCGCAGACTTGGGGCGGACGTCGATCGGCTGTACTTCGACGGGTCACTCGGCCGGCGCGCCATCTGGCAGCCCTGGTGACGCTCGACCCGCGGTATTTCGCCGCCGATGGGCAGCCGCCGCCACCGCATTGCGGGCGTCATCGGCCTATCGGGACCCTATGATTTCCTGCCGCTGCAAGGAGGCAGACGTCCAAGATATGTTCGGGCCGCCGGCGAACTATCCGCAATCGCAGCCCATCAATTTCGTGCGCTCCGGCGCACCGCCCATGTTGTTGATACACGGCCAGAGCGACGAAACGGTGCGGCCGAAGAACTCGATCAATTTCGCGGCCTCGCTGCACGCGGCGCGGCGTGCCGGCCACCTTGAAGCTGTATCCGAATCTGGTGCATGCCGACACGGTGGCAGCGCTCAGTCTGCCGGCGCGCGGCCGTGCGCCGACCCTCGCCGACATCGCGGCCTTCCTCAGGCAGCCGCAGTCATGAATCAGGCGGCGTTGGCGGCCGCCGGCGCCGCCATGGCATAGCATCGGCCGAAGCGGTTCGCGAGGAATGCCGGCAGCTTGATGTCTTCTTGCCGGATCAGCCCGGATTGCGGCAGCTTGCCCGTGCGCGAGCATGTCGAGCACCGCGCAGATGCCGCCCGCGGTGGTGATTTGAATGGCGCTGCGGACTCGGCCGCCCAACGGCGCCGCATAGATCTTGTTGGCGTAGGTCTCTTGCATGAGCTGACCGCCGCGCAAGCCGCTGACGGTGACGAACACGATCACCACATCCTGCAGAGTGATGGGGACGGCATTCTCCAGAATGTCCTTCAGCAGTTCGCGGCGATCGCGCAGACGCAAGTCGTTGAGCAGCGCCTTCATGATGGCTGCGTGGCCCGGATAGCGGATGGTGCGATAGTTCAGGTTGCGCACCTTGCCGGAGAGCGTTTCACAGAGAGTGCCGAGGCCGCCCGAGGTGTTGAATGCCTCGTACAAAATGCCGTCGAGAGAGAATTCCTCCAACTCCTCGAGTGGCTGAGTCTCGCGCAACTGCCCATTGACGATGGCCTCGCAGGGCTCGCAATACTCGTTGATGACGCCGTCGGTGCTCCAGGTCAAATTGTAATTGAGGGCATTGGACGGAAACTTCGGCAGTGCGCCGACTCGCATGCGCACGTCGTGCAGCACATCGAAACGCGCAGCCAGGTCGCTGGCCACGATGGTGATGAATCCCGGGGCCAACCCGCATTGCGGAATGAATGCGGTGCGCGCGCCCACGCTAAGCTGCTTCACCGCGCGGGTGCTGGCGACATCCTCGGTCAGATCCAGATAGTGGGCGCCGGCGCTCTTGGCCGCCTCGGCGATGAGCGCGGGTCGCGTGATAGGGCGCGGCACTCAACACGGCGAATTTGCCGGTGAGTATTTTGCGCAAGGCGTCGCCCTGGGTGATGTCGGCAGCGATCTTGGTGATGGCGGCGGACGTTTCGAGGCGATCCAGTTGCTGCTGCGAACGATCGACGACGGTGACTGAATAGTCGCCGGACCCGCCCAGCAGTTCCGCGATCATGGATCCGATCTTGCCCGCGCCGACGATAACGATGTCTTTCATGCCGCTCCCCGCGTAATTGGCCGCCATTCTCAGCCGGAGACCCTGCGATTGGTAGGGTCAATTTAGACATTCTTAAGGGATAATATACGGCGATTATGTAGGGGTAAAACTGCGAAACGCCATGGATGCCATCGACGAAAAGCTGCTGCAGGCCTTGCGCGACAATGGCCGCGCCTCGACCGCGCAATTGGCCCGGCTGGTGGGACGCTCGCGCACCAGCGTACAGAGCCGCATCGAGCGGCTGGAGAAGCAGGGCGTCATCGTCGGATACGGGTGGTTCTGGCGCCGGAACACGACCTGGGCGCGGTGCGCGCGCACGTCATGATCAAGGTGGGTCCGAAGGAAGCACGCGCGGTCACGGCCGCGCTGCGGGCCATATCCCAGGTGCGCGTGCTGCATTCAGTGAGCGGCGATGTGGATCTGATCGCGGTAGCCGCCACGGCTTCCGTCGCCGAGATGGACGAGGTCATCGATCGCATCGGCGCGCTGGACGGGGTGGAGCGCACCACTTCATCCATCATCCTGTCGACGAAGTTCGAGCGCTAAAGTTACCGGGCCCTATTCACGCCCCATTCACCGCGCGCATCAATTGGTCGCGTTCGCCGGGGCTGAGCACCTTCGGAGCCACCATCGGCTCGCCCGTATCCGACCTAAAGAAGGGGGAGAGCCGGTAGCTGCCGTCGATGCGCGCCCGCGCGACCAGGGCAATGAATCGCAGAATGACGGCGACCAACGCGAGCGGACTCGATGTCACTTTTCCCTGAGTGCTCTCCGTATTCACATGCGCCCGAACAGGGCCGAAGGATTCGGCCAGCGTCGTGCCGCCGCCCTCCAGGCAGTTGTGAACCAGACCGACGAATGAAATCTTGGAACTGGCCAGGGTGTTGCCGACCGGGGTGTTGCAACAAGTCGCATACCAACGAAGCAAACCATTCGGCGTGAGTCGCATGCAGGCAAGAGCATCCTTGCCCTGCGTGAACGTGACGGTTGCGGCGCGGGTTTGAATCACATCCGTGCCGCCGCTGGCATCCAAAATGTCAGCCGCATGGCCCAAGAAGTGCGCGAAGGCTTGGCAGTCCCGGCAATAGCACACGCAGCGGTTGACCCCGCTTGAACGCTCGACATATCCCCGCAAGGTTCCGCAGCGGCACTGCAGTGGGTGATTCATGGCGAATGCGCCGTGGCCGGCAGCCCGCATTCGTACGCATGCACGCCGGGCAACAGCCGTCGTACCACGTCGAACTCGATGGACGCTTCTTTCAATATATGCCAGGCGGTGGACACGACGATCAAGTGTTCGCTGGGAAAGACAATCAGGCGCTGACCGCCCATGCCCCGTGCCACCCAGGCCAGTCGTTGGGGTTCGCCGTAGGGTAACAACCACCATTGATAGCCGTATTGGAAGCCCTCGCCCGCGTCGATCCGGGGGATCAGCGATTCTTTGACCCAATCCGAGGTCATCAACGGTTGTCCATTCCAGCGCCCGTCATTCAGGTACAGCTGTCCGATCTTGGCCAGGTCCTCCGTGCGAAGGTACAGGCCGCCCTCGGTGTCGACGACCCCGAGGGGAGTGCGCTTCCAGAAATAATCGCGGATGCCGAGTGGTCCAAACAAGTGGCTGCGCGCATAGTCTTCGATATCGACCCCGGTTTCGCGCTTGAATATGTGCGCGAGCAGTTCCGTCGCGCCGCTTGAATAGGCGAAGACCTTCCCCGGTTCCTCCTTCATCGGCCGGTCGATGACGAATTGCACCCAGTCGTCGGAGGCTTCCATGAGATCGGACGGATTGGCGGGATCGTCGTACGGTAGATCCTCATTCCAGTCCAGGCCGCTGGTCATGGTCAGCAAATCGCGCAAACTCATCCGGCGCTTGCGCGCATCCAGGTTCTTGACCTTGGTTTCGTCGAAGTAGTGCAGAACGGGAGTGGATAGCGGCGTTTTGAAGTCGCCTCGCGCCATGGCAACGCCAATGACCGCGGAGGTGACCGTCTTGGAAACCGACTGCATGGTGTGTTGATCGGTGCCGTGGTAGTACGGGTGCCACGCAGGGTCGAAGTAATTGTAGGGTCCCGTCATCCGCGCATTCAGGGGTCCCTTGGTGCGCGCTTCCTTGCCGTAGGTTGCCCCATAATCATGAGGGTAGCGCCGTTCGAACACCACTTGGCCGCAACGCATGACCAACAGGCTGTCGACCAGCGCAAATTTGCCCGAGGCGATGTCCGCATCGAGAGCCGCCAACGGTTCGGGGTCGATGCTGAGCGATGCTGGCGAGATCGAACTGCCCACCCGCCGCAAACACCGCGAGCGACGCCGCCACGCCTACATATGCATGAATTCATCCTCGAAAGTCAGGCTCGAACGACCGCCCGCAACTCGTTGGCACGCTGCAGTGCCTGCTCGAGCGTATCGACCACATTGTCCGCTCCGACGTGGGCCGATCACCCCGCCGCGTTCCAGTTTGTAGCGCACATTGGGCCGAACCTCAACCAGCAGCACGGCGGCGCTCCCGGCGTGCCGGGTTCGGGCGGCTCTGCGACGTGCTCTTCGACATTGACCGAATCCACCATCCGCCGCCCAGAATACGTGGGCGTCTGCAGACGCACGCGGACCTAATCTCTCGCGGAAGCGTGCATAATCGAACGGCGGCATCGCGGCGAATTGTACATTCACTGCGATGCCGTTCGTCACGCCGCGAAAAATGTAGCTTTACAAGTGCCGCATCAGTTCGCGCCGGCTCTGGAGCACGGCGAAGATTTCCTCGGTGGCTGGCTCTTCGCCCCAGACCGCAAGATACGACCGTATTTGCTCGTGTTCGCCGGCGGTCGCGTCCCACTGTCCATGACAGTTGCTCCAGAGTCTCAATACACTCCCGCTAAGCAGGCCTCTGCGGTCGCGGCGATCGGTAGAGTCTGCAATTGTTCTTTGGCGCATAAGGGACATCTTACCGGCACTCTAATTTGTGGTTGTTCCATAACGGCTCCCGCCTCGTATGGTTTAAAGGACGGCCCATGGCCATGACACCATGGGCCATCGCACTCTTTACTAGCTGCCGATTTGAATTCGGCGCGGCATCGACTTGGCTGCTTTAGGGATAGTTACCGTCAACACTCCGTTGCTACCGGTGGCATTCACTTTTTCGCTGTCCACCGTATCGGGCAATACAAAGCGACGATGAAACTGCCCGTAGCCACGTTCCACCCGCCGGCCTTGCGCTTCCTCGCCCCCCTTGTGCGCGGGCAGGGATCGTTCGCCCGATAAAGTCAAAATCCCGCCGTCCAGTGTCAAATCGACCTTGGTCGGGTCAACCCCCGGCAGGTCCACGTACAGCTCGAACCGATCCGCCCATTCGTGAATGTCCACCAGGGGAAACCACATGGCCGTCGCCGAACTACTGTCATTGTCGCGGGCATTGCCGAACAGGCGGTTGATTTCATCCTGCAGGCGCGGCATCACGCCCCATGGATCTTGTCGCATCACTGCACTCATGGCACCACTCCTCTCGTGTTGGTTATAACGCTTCGCCATAGCGCCTAGCGCCTTGGCGATTGCGCGAAACTAGGGGCCGCCGTTATTTTTTCAAGCCCACGAATGCCCACTTTTTCTCCCCGCGTCGCGGCGAAGGCCGCCCTGCTGCGGCGCAAAAGTGGAATCCGTTTCTCGGCGGCCGCAACGCATCCGGTCGATACGGGGGAAGGAACCAGAAAGATGGCGCGCACCAAGCCCCTTGAAAAATCCATTCGTTGGGTTTGCCTTTGGCTTCCTAGCCGTCCGTGTCCCCGCGCTCGGCGCCGAAGCCCTTTGTACTCATGCAGGAGAAAACTCGCATTAAAGGTTAGGAGGTACTCAACATGTCGACCGCTGACACGATGACACCACCTTTGATTTCGGCACCCTGGTTCGATGCCGACGGCAACCCGCTCCCTATTAGAATTCTGCCCGGACTTCACCTCGAAGTAATACGGAGCTTCGAATGCTCCTATCCCGGAGTAATTAACACAGCGCTCAAGGGATTGCTCGAGGCTTGCTGCGGCCTCGCCGACACGGAACTTGGCGACATCGATTTTACGGGTTGCTGGTTTCCGGCAGAGTCCTGCGCAGTGTTCCTAGCGGCCCTTCGCAACCGCCGCGAGCCCCGAGCGATGCCTGCCAATGCAATGCAATGGCCGAACGGTCGAGGGCGTACCTTCAGCCGCCGATCACCCAGTCATTGCGCTACTAACCCAGTGTGGGAGTTAGGGCGATGCGTGCAAACGTGATAAGCGGTATACGACGTGGCTCCAGGATCTCTCCCTGGCAAATCTCGTGGGTGTTCGGCGCGGCGGCGCTGTTGGGGGTGATACCTGATGCGATGGCGGGCGATTCGCTTCACGGCATGTCCGGTGCCTGGCGAGTGCCGCCGCGCTTAGCCTGACCCTTCTCACGGCGATGAGGGGATCGCGGCGGTAGGGACGCTCCTGCCTGCTGGCATCAAATGCCCTCGCCGACTCGTTCGGTAGCTGCGCCTGCGCGCGGTAAAGCTCGCCGGAATGATCAAGGCGAAGAAACCTTTTTAAAGGGTATCCTTAACATTCGCGGTCCTCCTGTCCTCTTACCCATCGATCCTCGCGGATGTTGTCGCACGACAGCCATTCAAGAATTACGTCGCACTTGAAAATCTCCATGCCTTCCCTATTTTCGCGGGGAAAGCGCCGCGTGGTGCGGCCTGTCACTCGAAATTGGAGGAAATATGTCACTCTCACGCAAAGACATGTTCGCCTGCATTCTAGGTTCGCTGGCATTGCTTCCGACCGCGGTATTTGCGGATAACAAGGCGCCCGCGAAGCTTGGAGCTCAGGCGCAGAATCAAACGGAGGAGAAGCGCAAGACCCTCCTGGCGGATGCCACCAGCGCAATCCAGGAAACACAGACGGCTTTGAAACAACTGGATGTTGGCAAGAAGAAGGAAGCACTTGCCGCACTCGAGCGCGCAACCGGCAAGCTCGACATCATTCTGGCTCGCGACCCAACGCTCACCCTAGCCCCCGCGGGAGTAAACGTCATCACCGTGGATTTACAAGGGGGCATCGAGGTGGTGCAGGCATTACGCAAGCAGATTAAGGATCTGATGGATGCGGGACGCCTGCAGGAGGCCCGGCGCCTTATGGGAAGTCTTGCGAGCGAGACTGTCGTTAGCGTTAGCAATATTCCGCTGGCGACTTATCCCGCAGCGATCAAGGACGCCGCAAAATTGATCGACCAAAACAAGCTCGACGATGCTAAGGGCGTCTTGCAAGCCGCGCTCAATACGCAAGTTGTCACAGAAACCATCATTCCGCTGCCCGTCGTCAACGCGCAGACATCGCTGAAAGAAGCAGAAGTCCTCGCCGAGAAAAAAGATCGCACTACGGAGGCGAATAAACAGCTGAAGGCCTATTTGGACAACGCCCGCAGGCAACTCGAGCGGGCCCAAGCGCTCGGTTACGGTAAAAAGAGCGACTTCGAAACGCTATATCAACAGCTGAAGGATATCGAACAGAAAACGGCCGACAATAAGTTTGGAACCGGACTTTTCGACAAAATAGAGAACTCGATTGCCGGTTTCATAAAATCGAGCCAACCTCACATACCTTAAGCCTAGGGGTTCTGGCTTGGAGCAATGCGATCATGGCGACACGCTACCTGCGCGTAGCATCTGCAACATAAAAAAGCGGCGCGAACCCCGTGGGGGCCGCGCCGCTGTGGGATATCGCACCAGCGGGGGAGTTGGCTGGTTGCCGGCGCGAGATTCTCCTAAAACCTTAGGGGTTATCCTGCCAAAATGCGGGAGCCTAAGGGCGGACCCTTTGTACGCAGCGGTGAAACGGATTTCACTTGACAGAAAGCCGTTACGATGCAGCGGACGGCGCCACGCGCGGCTGACGCAATCGGTGCACGACGAGGTAGGCGGCTACCGCCACCACCAGCGTGAGGCAGCTGACGTAGAAATCCCTTTGCAGATGTTCCGTAAACGCCATGGCAATCAACACGGCGGCCATGGCGGCGATCGCCACGTAGCTCAAGTAGGGGAACAGCCACATGTTGACCGCGGGCTTGGGCAGGCCCTCGCGTTCACGGCGGCGGCGCAGCGCGATTTGCGCCACGCAGATGGCCATGTAGACAAATACGATCAGGGCGCCCGATGAGCTGACCAGAAAGTCGAACACTTGTTGGGGGGCCTGGGTGGCTGCGATGATCCCCAGAAAACCGGCCACGGCGCCCATCAACACCGAGACCACGGGCACGCGCCGCGCATTCAATTTCACCAGCGACTGGGGCGCATCGCCGCGGTCCGCGAGGATGAACATCACGCGCGAGCTCACATAGAACGCCGAATTCAAGCAGGACAGCACCGCGGTGAGAATGATCACACTCATGATCTGGGGCGCCCAGGGCACATGCATGGTGACCAAGGCCAGGGTGAACGGCGATTCGCCCGAACGCACGGTGTTCCACGGCGTGACCGAGACGATCAAGAACAACGAGACCACGTAGAAAATCAGGATGCGCAGGATCACGGCGGTGCTCATTCTGGCGACCGCCCGGCCGGGTTGTGCGGATTCCGCGGCCGCGATGGTGGTGATTTCCGCGCCGGTCATGGCGAAGAACACGGTGGGGACCGCCGCCAGCACGGCCACCCAGGTATTCGGCATGAATCCGCCATAGTTGACCAGATTTCCGAAGGTTGAGCCGTGCGGCGAGGTCCAGCCGAAGGCATACGAAGCCGCAATGGCGATGAAGACCAGGATGGCGGCGACTTTGATGGAGGCGAACCAGAACTCGAACTCGGCATAGGAGCGCGCCGACATGAGATTGACGCAGGTCATCACGGACATGAGGCCGAGGCCGATTTGCAGTGGCGAGAAGCTGGGAATCCAGGCATGCAGGATCTTGGCGCCGGCGATGGCTTCCACCGGCACCACCAGAACCCAGAAATACCAGTAGAGCCAGCCGACCACGAATCCCGCTCCCTCACCCAAGCCCGCGCGCGCAAATTCCGTGAACGAACGGACATGGGGCAGGGCGGTGGTCATTTCGCCCAACATCCGCATGACCAGCAGGATGAGCAAACCGCAGATGGTGTAGCTGATGAAGCTGGCGGGCCCGCCGGCGATGATGGAGGTGCTGCTGCTGACGAACAGGCCCGCTCCGATGATTCCGCCGATGGATATCATCGTTAAATGCCGGCCTTTGAGGGAGCGGCTGAGTTCGTTCTTGGCGGCAGGCTGCGCGGAAGTATTCGGTTGGGTCATCGGTCATCCCTTGGTAATGTCGACATCTATACTACCCTGCTTCAACGTCCACTCGCGGATCGCCGAGTTTCGGCACCGTCGGGCCGCCCCAGAGCTGCCGCTCCCGGATCCAGGGCAGTGGATAGGCGGGGTGCGGGCTGTCGAACTCGCGCGCCAGCCGATGCGCATCCCACATTGCCTGATTGAGCTGCGCGGGCGCCTTGCAATCCCCGGTGCGGAAGATGTCTTGAATCTCATTCGCCGCCCATTCGGGCCTGCGTGCCTTCAGTTCGCGCCACAGGCCATCGTCGGAGCGGCGCGAGGTGACCAAAATGACGGCATCGATATTTAAGTCGAATTCACCGCCGTTGTCCTTGCGCGGAATCGCGCCGGCGCGCGGTTCCTGGAGGTCGGGACCGTATTTGTACAGGTAGCTCACGGAAACCTTGCCGGGTTCGATCTTGTCGACCCAGTGACTGGTGTACACCTTGACGCCCTTCTCGAACAAAAGACGTTTGTTGTTGAAGGACTCCATGGTGAAGACGCCGTACTCGGCTACATCGGCGGCGTCGCATACATAGGTGACTTCCTTGCCTTGATTGGCCATGAGCTCCGCGAGGGTGATGCCCATGAAATGTCCGTCGCCGTCGAGAACCAACACACGCTTGCCCGGCACGGGCTTGCCCGCGGTCACTTGAAACGGCGTGAGCACATGCGGCAGCGAATCATCGGCACCAGGAATCGGGCCGAAATTGGCGCCCCGGCCATCGCCGCTCCAATGCGCGCCGGTGGCGATCACGACGCGGTCGGCGCCGTAGCGCAGCACCTCGTCGGCGCCCATCCTGCCGACGCCCAGATGGACTTGGACTGATTTCTTGAGCTTGCCGAGCTGAGTTTGCCGGTAGGAGATCACCCGGCCCCATTCGCTCAATCGCGGCAACGTCGCCACCGCCCGCCAATGGCCGCCGAGATCCTTCTCGGCCTCGCGCAGGTGCACGACATAGCCGCGCTCCCCGAGAATTCGCGCGCATTCCATTCCCGCCGGACCGCCGCCCACCACCAGCACGGAACAGGGCTTGGTAGTCGGGGTGAATTTCTCCGGGTGCCAGCCGCGGCGATACTCCTCGCCGATGGTCACGTTCTGGGTGCACATGATCTGGCCGCCCTGCTGGAATTTCGACACGCAGATGTTGCAGCCGATGCATTCGCGAATGTCCTCGATGCGCCCTTCCGAGATCTTGGTCGGCAGAAACGGATCCGCGATCGAGGGGCGGGCCGCGCCGATGATGTCGAGAGCGCCGGCGCGGATCAAACCGACCATGTCGTCCGGACTGGTGAGCCGGCCGTTGCCGACCACGGGGATGCCCGGCCCCAGTAGCGACTTGCCCTGCTTGATGAAGGGGGTCATCCAACCGGATTTGCGGAAGCGCGACACGCCTGCATCCTCGCCCCATTCGGCGTAGTCGCCGATCTTCAATGCCACCGCGTCCACCACGCCCTCTTTGCGGAACAACTCCAGCATGCGCACGCCATCCTCGCGGGCCTCGACTCCTTCCGGGCCGTGCAGAGTGTCGATTTCGAATCGCGTAGTGATGCCGCAGTGGGCACCCAGCGCCCGCTTCAGCGCGTGCAGCAACTCAATGAAGAATCGCGACCGGTTGGCGAAACTGCCGCCGTAGTGATCGGTGCGCCGGTTGAAGCGCGGCTCGAGAAACTGCATGGGCAGGGTGTCGTCGCCCGCGGAAACCTCGAGGAGATCGAAGCCGGCCGATTCGGCGCGCTTGCCGGCCTCGACGTACATGTTGATCACGGTGCGGATGTCGAACTCGTCCATTTCGCAGCCGTAGACCGATCGCGTGGCGAATATGGGCGACAACCATTGGCTCGGGGCGCGGCCGAACTCGCGCGACTCGAGCGACGGCGCATTGCCGCCGCTGTACCAGAGCTGAATGCCGGCGAGGCTTCCATGCCTATGCGCCACCTCGCACATATAGCCCAAGTTGGTGACGTCTCCCTGGTCCCAGATGCGTGCGGAGGTGTAGGGATATTCGTCGGATTCGGGATGGATGGAGCAGAACTCGGTGAAGACCGCGCCCCAGCCACCCTCGGCCTTCATGCCCCGCAGGTGAGCTTGGGCACCGGGCCGCTCGGCGCCGGGCCCGGCACAGTGCGAGGTCTGCCAGAATCGATTGCGAAGCTGCTTGGGGCCGATCTTGATGGGCTCGAACAGCACATCGTGTTTGGGGTCTCGTGACATGGTGTTAGCCTTTGTACGGGCGTACGCGCCCCAGGGGGAGAAGAACGATGATATTTGCGGGAAAATCAGTTCTGGTTACCGGCTCGACCACGGGGATCGGCGAGGCCTGCGCGAAGGTGTTTGCAGAGTCGGGCGCGAAGGTCATGGTGTCAGGCCGCAACGAGGAGCGCGGCCGCGCCGTTGCGCTCGCCATCCAAGCGGCGGGCGGCAGCGCTCAATTCATGCCGGTGGACTTGCGCGCCGCGGGCGCCTGTGAGCGATTGATCGGCGCCACCATCGAGCGCCTGGGCGGCCTGGATATCCTGGTCAACAATGCCGGCATTCTCTACACGGCCAATGCGCTCGATACCAGCGATGAGCAATGGCTCGATACCATGGCCGTGAATGTCCACGCCTTGTTCTATCTGAGCCGGGCCGCGGTCAAGCACATGAAGGCGGCCGGCAAGGGAGCCATCGTGAATGTCGCCTCGGAGTGGGGTCTCAACGGCGAGGCCAATCATGTCGCCTACTGCGCCAGCAAGGGAGCGGTGATTCAGATCACCCGTTGCATGGCCTTGGATCATGCGCGCGACAACATCCGCATCAATTCGGTGTGTCCCGGCGAGATTCATACGCGAATGGTGGACGACATTCTCGCCCAACAGGGCGGCGATCCCTCGCAGAACCTGCAACGGCTGGCCGCAGGAATTCCGATGCGCCGATTGGCACACCCGCTCGAGGTTGCGCGCTGCGTGCATTTTCTGGCATCCGATCTCGCAAGCTACGTCACCGGCACGAATCTCTCCGTCGACGGCGGCAACGACGCCACGGCGGGTCCGTACCCTTAAAGCTCCTTAAGCCTTCCCCGCCGCGTGCAGTCGATGCGCATCGCCCGCGGGCGCGTGGCCATGTTCATAGGGCTTCGCGACCACCATGTAGAACGCGCCGAGCACCACGACGCCGACCGTGGTCACCAGCATGGAATAATTGCTGTACCAAGGGTCATTCGGGCTGCGCGGCCACAGAATGTTGACGATGGCGCCGAGTCCGTAGGCCAGCGCAGACCAGATTCACGCACCAACCCCAGGCGCCCAAGGAAAATGGGCCCTTGGGCCGCCAGCCCAGGAAGCGCGCGATCAATGCGGCCAGGACGATCATTTGGAAGGCGATGTAAATTCCGACCGCCGCGAAGCTGATGATGATGGTGATGGCGTCCTGCAGCCACAGGGCCGAGAGCGCGATGACCGCGGGAATCGCGCCCATGACGATCAGCGCCGTGGAAGGAACATGGTGCCCCGGCGACATGCGGCTCAAGTACTTGCTGCCGAAGATCATCTGATCGCGCGCGTAGGCGAATATCAAGCGGCTGGCCGCGGCCTGCAAGCTCAACAGGCAGGAGATGAAGGACACCAGCACCACCACGATGACGGCACGAAAGCCCACCTCGCCCATGGCCGCGCGCAGCAGTGTGACGATGGGGTCCTTGTCCTGGCCCGACATCACGGCGCCGATGTCCGGAATCGACAGCACGAATGCCAGGCAAACCCAGATGGCAGCGGCGCCGCCGATGTAGATGGTCATGCGCATGGCTTTGGGAATCATGCGGCTGGCGTCCGGCGTTTCCTCGGCCACATCGCCGCAGGCCTCGAAGCCGTAATAGCAGAACATCGCCGCCAAAGACGAGGCGAGAAAGGCCGGCACATAGCTGCCGTGCGTGGATACCAGGGTGGTGTCCAGCAATACTTTGAGGGGCTGATGCCGCGCAAACAACAACAGATAGCCGCCGACCACGATGGCGCCCACCAATTCACAGATGAAGCCGAACATGGCGACCCGCGCCAGCAGTCGAGTGCCGCTCAGGTTCAAATAAGTGGTCATGCCGATGAGCACAAGGGCGATGATGGTCGTCGCGACGGGGGTGCTGTCGAGGCCGAACAATTGCGCGAGAAACGGCGCCACGCCGGTGGCCACGCCGGCCATGGTACAGCACAGGGCCCAGGCGTAGACCCAGCCGGCCATCCATGCCCAGCGCTTGCCGATGAGGCGGCGCGCCCAGGGATACAAGCCGCCCGAGATGGGAAACTGCGAGACGATCTCGCCGAATACCAAGCACACCATGAGCTGGCCCAAGCCGACCAGGGTGTAGGTCCACCACATCGGCGGGCCGCCGGCGATGAAGGCGCTGGCGAATATGGTGTACACGCCGACGACCGGCGAGAGGTAGGTGAACCCCAAGGAGAAATTCTCCCACTTCGACATGGTCCGATCGAAGTGCGATACATACCCCAATGCTTTCAATTGCTCGGCGTCTTGATCGACGCCCACGGCGGAACTGTCAGTCACCCTTGATCTCCCTCAAATCGTACTAATCTTGCGCCGATTCTCGGACCGGCGTGCGGCTTATCATCTCACGAAAATCGGGGGGCCCGTGCCCCCCGAATATCCGGCATCAAACAGCCATCGGCGCGGCGTCAGAACTTATACTGGAAGTCCAAGCCGATGGTGCGCGGCTGATTGGTCGAGACCCGCGTGATGGCATAAGTTTGCCACGCGAATATGGTGTTGTTGATGGTCAGTGCCGCCTCTTTGTTGGTGAGGTTGGTTCCGTAAAGGTAGGCCCCCCACGGGCCGCTGCTCACTCCGGCTCGCGCATCCAGCAGATAATATGCGGGCAGAATCTGCGGGTAGGCAGCTTGGTCCCTGACGTTACCCACCCAGGAGTTGGAGACATTCAGGAGCCCGGTCATGTTCTCGGTGATCTGCGGCTGGTAGCTGAGCCCCAGGTTGGCCGAGTACTTGGGTACGCTCAGGACGCGTGTTCCCGGCGTGATGCCTGCGGCGATGGCATTGGCCGAAGGGTCGTTGATGACCGCCGTGTTGTAGCTGCCCGAGAAATCCAGCGTGACACCCTTGACGATCAGCGCCGATACTTCCAGCTCGGGCCCGTAGGACTTGGCATTGCCGGCGTTGGTATTGTAGGGATAACCGCAGGTGAGCGAGATCACCTGTTGAATATCGCTCCACTTGATGTAGTAAATGTCCGCATTGACCGAAATGCGCCGGTCGGCAAATCTGGCTTTTTCACCCACTTCGGCGCTCCACACCGAATCCGGCGTGTAGTTCGGCTGGGATGTGACGGTCACCGCACCGGCGGCACAGTTGTACGCGTAGGGATTGATGGCCAGCACCTCGGGGCTCGGCAGCGGTATGGGTAGATTGAAGCCGCCGGGCCGCGATCCCTTGGCGACCGTGGCGTACACATTGAGATCCGGGGTCGGCTGATACGAGAGGTTCAACTTCGGCAGCACCGCGCTGCCGCTGGCGCTCTGCGACAGAATGGTGTGATCGCCATTCACAGACGCCGTGCCGAGGCCGGCCTGATCGGCATGATTGTCGATCGAAAAATGGAAGAAGCGTATTCCGGCCGTCAGTTTCAGCTCATCGGTGAAACTAAAGGTGCCCTCACCGAACACTGCGCTCTGCTTCAGCACGTTCGGATTGTTGTCGTTGAACACCACTCCGTTGGGATTGGCGGCCTCCGGGCTGGGGTAGGGCGGCAACGAAGGATCGGGATACCTCAGGACGCTGTTGACGGGACCCACGGCGCTGGCAGGGCAGTAGCCGGCCACGGGATAACTTGCGTAACCGCATGTGAGCGCTGTTGCAAATCCGGGCTCCTGATTGTGCGTGATGTATCCCGAGTCGAGCTTGGCGAAGTACATGCCGCCGACCCACTTCAATTTTCCGGACTCGTTCGAGGTCAGCCGCAGTTCTTCGGCGAACTGGGTGGTGGGATCCTCTTCCGAATAGAGATTCTGTATGAAGTTCGGGACGTAGGCCCCGTTAACCAAGTGAGTGAGGTTGTTGATGTTCTGCAGCGCCTCGGTCGAGTCGGTGGTCTGCACCACATCGCGCTTCCAGTAGCTGGTGGCGGAGGTCAGGGTCGCCGGGCCGAAGTTGTACTCGACCTTGAGACTCGCCATCTTGAAGGCGTCATAGTACGGCTCGGGTTGGTCGTAGGGCTGGTAGAGGGCGAGGCCGCCGGGCGGACTCTGGTAGTTGTTGTAACCGTCCGCCTCGATACGCTGATACATCAAGGTGGTGGTGATCGACAAGGGATCGGATGGTTTGACGAGCAAAATCGCCCGCGCCGACACGAATCGCTCGAGGTTGGCGCCTTTGACCACTTTTTCAACGGGTGCGTCGACCACATCGCCGCGTTGGCAGTAATAGGCGCACAATGCCGGCGCTCCGGGGCTGCCGGCCTGGACGGTCGGGGATGGAAACTCGCCCGGCGGCGCGATGATGCGATCGATGAAGCCGCTGACGTACTTGGCGGTCATGACCGTGCGCAGCGCGGCAATCTCGCCGAGCGGTAGATTCAGCATCAAGCTGCCGCCGCCGTTGGTGCTGCCATGTGTGGTCTGAGACACGGTCGCATCCGTGGCGCCTTCGAATTTACCCAGCTGCGGTTGATTGGTGACGAGTTTGATGGTGCCGCCCATCGAGCCCGATCCGTACAGGGTGCCTTGCGGACCACGCAGGGTTTCCACGTGGTTGAGATCGAACAGGTCGGGATCGATGACGGTACGTCCGTTGAGCGCAACCGCCGACGCCGACAGAGGCGTCTCGTCGATGTAAAAGCCGACGGTCGCCGCGGTACCGCCGCCCGAGGACAGGCCTCGCATTTCATATTCGGTCTGACCGGGTCCGGCGGTGCGCAGCGAAATGCCGGGCACCTTGCCGACCAGATCTTCGATGTTCTCGATGTTCTCCTGAGCGAGATCGGCGCTGCTCAAGGCCGTAATGCTGATGGGCGTCGCCTGGACAGTCGATTCGCGCTTCTCGGCGGTGACGACGATCTCCTCCAAACCGGTATTGTTCTCGGCCGGTGTATTACCCGGGGGCGCCGCCGCCCATGCCGCTGCGCTCCAGGTCGCGGCGCAGATCAGCGCGGCAACCATCGACGCCCGCAATCCTGCACGTGCGTCTGCTGCACACAACACTTGTTTCATGACTGAATCTCCCTTCGTTAGCGAATCCCATTGCGCGATGCTGAGCGACCGACCTAAATCGCCTGACTTTCATGCCCCCAGTTCTTATTGGCGATTCCCTGGCGCTCGCTAGACTCAATTCGTAACATAGGGTTTACTGACACGCAAGTTTATTGCATAACAGGCACGGTGGGTGCGAGCTAAGATGTTGCCGAAATGTTGCAGTCGCGGGGAGCATTGACGATGGCAAGCCAAACTGTCGCCGTGGGGAGCTGAGGTGATCGATTGAGGTCTCGAGTACCGTCGCAACGCCTGGTTCTGTCGGCGGTATTCTCCACCAGCTTGGGGGTTGGTCTCATCTTTGGGTTTCAGCCGCCCTTGATCGCGCTCATCCTGAGCCGGTTGGGATATTCGAGTTTTGCGGTCGGCGCGGTCACGGCGGCGAGCCTGATCGCAGTGATACTGTGCGGACCCTTTTATCCTCGAATTATCGTGCGCCTCGGCCTCAAGCGCTGCATCGTCTCGGGAATCCTGTTTGCCGCCGTCATTTTGCTGCTCATGCCCCTATGGCCCAATGTTCCCGTCTGGTTGGCGCTGCGATTCATCGCCGGCTGCGCGCTTGGCCTCGTATGGATTGCCAGCGAGATCTGGATGAACAGCGCCAGCGGCACCGAATCGCGCGGCACCGTCATGGGGGTGTACGGCACGGTTTTCTCGATCGGCATCGTCGCCGGCCCCATTTTGCTGGAATTCACCGGGACCCAGGGCGCAAAGCCCTTCGTGATCGGTGCGGCCTGCCTGATGCTGACTCTCCTGCCATTGGGCGTGCTGCGCCGGGTCACGAGCGCGGCTCAAGCGTTCACGCCGCTGCGCGATCTGTCGGGCGCGCTCCGGACGGCGCCCATCGTGATGCTGGCGGCTCTGGTCGCGGGGCTGGTCGAGTCCGCAGATCTCACGCTGCTGCCGCTATATGGGTTGCATTCGGGGCTGGATGAGCGCGCGGCGCTGCTGTTGGTCGCCGTGTTCATGGCGGGTAATGTGGTGCTGCAGGTGCCGATCGGTCTGCTGGCCGACCGCTATGGGCGAAAGGCCTTGCTGGCAGCCTGCGCCCTGACCAGCTGCATCGGGCCATTGCTGCTGCAACGCTGCCTCGGCACTCCGCTGTTGTTGTGGCCTTTACTGTTCATCTGGGGAGGCACGCTGTATGCCTTCTATAGCCAGGGGGTGGCCCTGCTCGGCGAAGAATTTGCGGTGGAGAATCTGCCCAGCGCCAATACCTTGTTCGTCATGGTGTACTGCCTGGGCGGCGTCATCGGGCCGAGCACCGGCGGCATTGCCATGGATCTATGGCCGAACCGGGGTCTGCCGGTCCTGCTCAGCGGCGCGGCCTTGCTGATGCTTGGAGGATTGGCGCTCAACATCCGCGCGCACCTGGTCCGCCGTCGATCGCAGTGAGGGCGGCGCCCGCCTATTTCGCCACCAGCGCCAGCGACGAGTTGAAGGCTTTCACATGCTCGAATTCCGGTCGCGCAGATTGCGCGCCATTGCCGGTCGATTTGAGCATGGCGGCGTAGTAGCCCTTCGCCCGCGCCCCGTCGCCCGCCGCTTCGGCGGCCCGGCCGGCGTTGTACAGACCGTTGAAGCGGTTCGGGCTCAACACGAGCGCTTGGGCATATTCGTTCAGTGCGTCCCGAGGCTGGCCCAGCTCCAGCAACATATCCGCGAGCATCTCGCGCGCCGGTATATCGACCTCGCCCTGGCCGACCTTGTCCTGCAAGTCCGCGCTCTCCCGCATATGCCTCACGGCATCCGTCGGATTGCCTTCCGCGTAGTCGACCCACGCCTGCACTTCGCCGAGTTCGATGCGCGCTGAGGTCGAGTCTGCAAGGTAGGCATGCCTGCCCTTGCGCACTTCCTCCATCAATGAGTCGAATTTGGCCAGATCGGCTCGCGCTTGCTGCGCCCGGCGCAGGTGCCCATCCGCCACCGCCCTCGCCCAATAGGTCAAAGTTTGCGTTTGCGGACGCGCGCCGGCGACGGGCTCGAGCGCAGCCGCGGCCTGCCAGTCGCGCATCTCCAGCGCGTAGAACACCGGCAGCTTGGTGCTGTAGTACGGGAACATTCCCTCCATGTAACTCTCGGCCATCTCCGGCATCGCCTTGAAGCGTTCGACCGCGGCCGCCGAATCGGCGATGACTGCCTTGGCGCGGGCGTCCTGAGCGGTTTGTAGGAAGGCATAGAGAAGAAAATCGTCCGAATGGAACTGATCCATGGCGCCGCTCTGATGCCGCGACTCCGCGGCCTTGGAGGCGGCCACGGAACCAAGATTGGATTCGATATCCTCCGTCCATAGTCCGAGCCGCGCAAAGATATGCCCCGGCATGTGCACCGCATGGGGCGCCGACGCAGCGATCTCTCCGTAGTGCCTGGCGGCGGCCAATCCGTCGGGCGCAAGCGACGGTGTGTCGCAGGCATGGATGATGTAGTGCACGACTCCCGGATGATTGGGGTATTGGACGAACAAGGGATTGAGCACCGCCATCGCCTTGCGTTCCTGCGCGAGGCTGGTATCGTCCGGTGCTTCCGCCGCCAACAGCGACAGCGCGTAGAACGCTCCCGCATCGGCATCTCGCGGATTATCGCGGTACAGCTTGGACATGGCAGCGGCGTAGCCTTCGACGCGCGCTTGGTAATCGCGCTGATCGGGCCGATAGAAGCCGCTGAGTGCGGCGACATACTCGCGCTCGCGGGCAGACTTCGCCGGATGCGCCGCCGCGGCCTGCATCTCCGACCATCCGCGCGCCATGGTTTTTTCATCCGGGCGGTCCCAGATTTGATGGAACACGCTCATCGCGATGCCCCAGTGCGCCATGGCGCAACCGGGATCGGCTTTGGCAATTTGCTCGAACTGCCGCTGCGCCTCTTGGTACCAAAAGTCGTGCAATAACGCGACGCCGCGGCTGAAAGGCGCGCGCACCGACGCGGCGCAGGACACCGAAAAAGAAACTTCTCCCAGACGCTCCCCGGCGAACTCGTTGGCCGGTGCGGCCGTGGCTGGTGCGGCGGCGGCCGGTGCAGCGGTGGCCGGTGCGGCCGTGGCTGGTGCGGCGGTGGCTGGTGCGGCGATGGGCAGTGCGGCGAGCGCGGTCAGCAGCATGAGTATTTTCATGGCTGCCTATTGTAGTGCATCCAATTCGCTCCGCCGCGCGAATACAACTTAACCAAAGGAATTTCAACCCACTTAGGAGCGATGAGCATGATCAGCGAAGGCCACCCATGCCCACCCGTGAAGAGGGGCATGGACCGGCGTCGCGCACGGTGGCGCCGGCCCTGGGTCCACGTCGTCGCTTCGCTGCTGAGCGCATACAGCGGCGTTGCACCCGCCGCTCCGTATCTGCCGGGCAGCGATGTCTCGGTGCTTGCCGAGTTGTCGGCCGGCACGCGCCGCGCCGACGTGGCGGCGCGGCACATGGCCGAAAAGCGAGTGGACGTCGCCATCCCCTTGGCGCAGTTCTACATCCAGCAGTCACGGCTCAGCGGCGATCTGCGCTACTTGGGGTATGCGCAGGCGGTGCTCGCACCCTGGGTGACGCACAGTCCGGCCGTGCCCGACGTCTTGGTATTCCAGGCGACAGTGCAGCAAAGCCGCCACGAATTCGACGCCTCGCTGGCCACCCTCGATCGCGCGCTCGCCGTGCGACCCAACGATCCGCAAGCGCAACTGATCCGGGCCACGGTCTTGCGGGTGCTGGGACGCTACCCGGAGGCCGGCGCGGCCTGCGAACAATTTTCGCGTTTGGTTGAAGCGCGGCTCGGCGCGCTGTGCACGCAGAGCTTGCGTGGACTGAACGGCCATTTGGAGTCGGCTTACGAGGCGCTACAGCAATTGTCGCCGCAAGGTTGGCTCAACTCCGAGAAGTCATGGCTGTACTCCGAACTGGGCGAGATGGCGCTGCGGCTCGGACGGGAGGCCGATGCGCAACGCTGGTTCCAGCAGGACTTGCGCCTTGTGCCTGCGGATTTCTATGTGCGCGCGGCCTATGCCGATTTGTTGCTGCGGCAGGGTCGGGCCGCCGATGTGTTGGTGCTGCTGCAGGGACAGGAGAGTTTTGAACCGCTGCTGCTCAGGATCGCGATTGCGCAACACCGGCTGCATGATCCACGCGAGGCGCAAAGCAGCGGACGCCTGCAGGCCGCGTTCGCCGCAGAATCGCAGCGCGGCGACGCGGTGCATCGCCGCGAGCTGGCCAGATTTCTGCTTGAGGTCGAGGATCAACCCAAGCGTGGCCTCGCCATGGCGCTCGAAAACTGGGCGGTGCAGCGTGAACCCGACGATGTGCTGGTTTTGGTGGACGCGGCGAGGGCCGCGGGAAGTCCCACGGCGGCCGGACCGGCGCTCGATTTCATGCGCATCTCGGGTCTGCATGATGCGCGGGTGAATTCCGCCGCGCCGGTCGTGGCCTCTCGATGAAGCATCCGCGCAAGCTTTCATTGCTGCTGTTGCTGGCGGCCCCCCTGGCCCAGGCGCATATTGCCAGCAACGGATTCCTGAGCCTCAAGGTCGAGCATGCGCAGGTTTCCGGTGCGCTCGAGCTCACGATCCGCGATGGCGAACTGGCTGTTGGTTTGGATCACGACGGCGATGGGAAAGTCACCTGGGGCGAACTCAAGTCCAGTCAGCGGGCGCTGCAATTCTACGTGCTCGCGCATCTGCACCTGGCGGGCGCGGACGGGCCGTGCCTCATGGATTTCAATCCCGTCGAAGTCAACGATCGCGTCGATGGCAGTTACCTGTGGCTGCCGTTCACTGCGGATTGCCACGGCGCACCCAAACGGCTGTCCATCGACTACCGGGTATTGGATGCCGAAGATCCATCGCACCGCGGCCTGCTCACCTTGAGCGCCGGCGGCACATCGCAGACCGCCGTTCTCGGCGGCGGCTCGCCGGCGCGAGTATTCGAGCTCGACCGTGCATCTTCGTGGCGGGCCTTCATGGAGTATCTGCGTGCCGGAACCTGGCACATCTGGAGCGGCTTCGATCATCTGTTGTTCCTGTTGTCGCTGCTCTTGCCGGCGGTCCTGGTGCGCCGTCAGCATCGTTGGGAGGCTGTGCCGGCGGCGGCGCCGGCCTTCGCCGGCATCGTCAAGGTGGTCACGGCCTTCACGCTGGCGCACTCCATTACGCTGACATTGGCCGCGCTCGATGTGATTCGGCTGCCGGGCCGGCTCACCGAATCCGTGATTGCGGCGTCGATCATGGTCGCCGCGGTCAACAATGTCTTTCCCGTGGTCACCGAGGCGCGTTGGCGCATCGCATTCGCCTTCGGCCTGTTGCACGGCTTCGGCTTTGCCTCGGTGCTGGCGGAGATGGGCTTGGCCAAGGGCGCGAGATTGGTTTCGCTGGTGGCGTTCAACCTCGGTGTCGAAGCGGGACAACTCGCCGTGGTGCTCGCCGTCATGCCGGTGGCCTACGCGCTCCGTTCCACGGTGTTCTATCGCCGCGCCGTCATGCCGTGGGGTTCCATGGGCGTAGCCGCCTTGGCGCTGGTGTGGCTGGTGCAGCGCGCCTGGGGGTAGAGTCGCTACAACTTCACCATCACATGCCGCGGCACGGTGTAGTCCTCGAGCGCGTAGGCCGATAGGTCCTTGCCATAACCTGAACGCTTGAAACCGCCATGCGGCATTTCGCTCACCAGCATGAAATGCGTGTTGATCCAGGTGCAGCCGTATTGCAGCCGCGCCGCCACGCTCATGGCTTTGCCTACATCGGAAGTCCAGACCGATGAGGCCAGGCCATATTCGGAATCGTTCGCCCAGGCGACCGCATCATCGGCATCCGTAAAGCGCGTCACCGACACCACGGGCCCGAACACCTCGCGTTGCACGATCTCGTCGGACTGCCGCGTGCCGGCTATCAACGTGGGCTCAAAGAAAAAACCGTTGCCCGCCCGCGGCTTGCCGCCGGCAGTGATTTCCACATGCCGGGTTGCCGCCGCGCGCTCAACGAACCCCGCCACGCGGGTGCGCTGTTCTTCGGAGATGAGCGGGCCCATTTCAACGCCCGTCTCGGCCTGCGAACCCACCTTGAGCGAGCGTACCGCGTCGCTTAGATTCGCAACCAGCCGGTCGTAAATCTTCGCACCGGCGTACAGGCGGCAGGCCGCCGTACAATCCTGGCCCGCGTTGTAGAAGCCAAAGGTACGTACCCCGGAGACGACCGCATCGAGATCGGCATCGTCGAAGACGATGACCGGAGCCTTGCCGCCGAGTTCCAGATGCGTGCGCTTGAGATTGCCGGCCGCCAGTCCAAGAATCTTCTGGCCCGTCGACACATCGCCGGTGATGGAAACCATGCGTACGCGCGGGTGCGACACCAAGGGGGCACCGACGCTCTCGCCGCGGCCGCAGACGATGTTGACGACGCCCTTCGGGAAGATCTCGACGAGCAATTGAGCAAGCTTCAGCGCCGTCAACGGCGTCTGCTCGGAGGGCTTCAAGATCACCGTGTTGCCGGCCGCGAGCGCGGGGCCGAGCTTCCAGGCGGCCATCATCAGGGGATAATTCCAAGGCGCGATCGAGGCAACGACGCCGATCGGATCGCGCCGGATCATGCTGGTGTAGCCGGGCAGGTATTCGCCCGCCAAGGCGCCGTGCTGCACGCGCGCCGCGCCGGCAAAGAACCGAAAGGTGTCGGCGATTGCCGGGATTTCATCATTGAGGGCCGCAGCAAGCGGTTTGCCCGTGTTGTCGGATTCCAGTTTGGCGAAGGCGGCGCCGTCCGCCTCGATGCGATCCGCAAGCCGCAGCAGCATGGCGGCGCGGTCCTTGGGGACCACCTGTGCCCAGGCGGGCGCGGCAGCCTCCGCCGCGGCCACCGCCGCATTCACCTGGGCGGGACTGGCTTCCGCGACCTCGGCAATGCAGCGGCCGCTCGCGGGATCCAGAATTCGCTCGATGCTCCCCTCGCCGCCAACCAGCGCCCCGTCGATCAGTAGTTTGGTTTGCATGTCAGCCCACCGCCGTACGCTTTTTCTTTTCCACATCGTCGAACGGCAGCGTGTGCGCCGTCGCCGGCCCTTTGACGTTCTTACCACGAATCTCGAGCTTCGTGCCGTGAACGGCAACCGGAACGTCGAGGCGGGCGATGGCCATGGACTTGCCCGTCAGGGTTGAGACCATGGCGCAGGTGACCACGCCGACTTTCTTGTTACCCGAATACACGGCATCGCCCATGTCAGCGGGCGCCTTGCCGTCCACCAGCAGCCCGAAGATCTTGAAACGCTCCTTGCCTTTCAGCCGATAGTGCGAATCGGCGCCGTTGAAATCGTTCTTGCCGGGACTGACCGTGAAGTCGAGGCCGAGTTCCCACAGGCTGTCGCCGGGCGGATCCTTGTCGAAGGGATACATCTGCGACATGTCGTAGGGATAAAACAGCAGGGAGCTTTCGACGCGCAAATAGTCCAACGTGGTGAAGCAGGTGGGGATGATGCCGAGTCCCTTGCCTTCGCTCAGGATGGCGTCCCAGATGTGGCCGGCATCCTCGCCTTTGCAAAATATCTCGTAGCCCCGCTCGCCCGTGTAGCCGGTTCGCGAGATGGTGACGGGACGGCCGAACAACGTGGCCGGCGTATGGTGAAAATACTTGAGGTCGCGAATGCCGGGAACATACTTGGCGAGAAAATCGACCGCGACCGGGCCCTGCAGCGACAGATCGTGCAGATCATCATCCACGATCATGGCCGCATTGCGGCCGACGACGTACTTCGTCAAGGTTTCATGACCCGCGCCGCTGCCGTGCACCACCATCCAGGCGTTCGGGCCGGTGCGGTACAGGATGCAGTCTTCGATGAAATAGCCTGACTCGTTCAGCATGCAGGCATAGGCCGACTTGCCGGGATAAATTTTAGTGACGTCGCGGGTCGTCGCATAGTTCAAGATGGCGGAGGAATGCGGGCCGACCAGGTAGAGTTTTTTCAGGCCCGACACATCCATCAGCCCTGCCTTGGTGCGGATGGCCACGTGATCCTGGGCGACGTCCTTCGAATAGGTCCATGCCGTGCCCATGCCGTTCCAATCCTCGAGCTTCGATCCCAGTGCCCGATGCCGATCGGCCAGAACCGAAGTACGCCAGCTAAGTGCCATGATTGTCTCCAGAGTGTTTCAAATTAACAGCGCCGCCCATGCCGGCGTCTATTCCGGTGCGGTGCCCGGGGTGGTGGGGGCGCCGTCGTCGAGAGGCGCCAGCCATGCCACCGCCGCGTCCCGATAACGCGTCAATCCCTTGTAGTCGACCAGCGCCGGATGCAGGTCCTTGAGAACCCGGTGCACGCGGCGCGCCCATTTCGGCACCGTCGCGAGTTCTCGGAGGCTGATCAAGTAGCAGCGAATCCCGAAGACGATGGCATTGCTGCGCGGCAGCCGCCATAGTCCCTGCAGTTCCACGCGCAAATGCACGAGCTCACCCGCGTTCTGCGCGGTCACTTTGGCGCGGTCCGTCCCCCATTTCGGATAATTCTCCGGCGACGTATCGAGACGCGGATGAATGGTCATGGTCCAATTCAGCCGCCGCACCGGCTGGCCCAAACGAAGATTGAGCAGGAATTTCAACGCGCGATCGAAAACCTGCAGCTCATGCGCCAAGGGCACCGGTCCATGCCATTCCTTGAAGGTCATCCCTATGTCGAAGTCCAGGGACCAATCGGCCTGCGTCGTCACCATGCCGGCCTCGGCCCACAAATCGCCTTCGCGCTGATCCATCACCACGAAGTCGCCCTGCGCCTGGCGCGTGATGTAATCGAGGGGTTCCCGGGGCAGCGTTGCGGCCTCGCCGAAGGTGAACTGTTGATCCAACCCCAAGGGCCGGTTGATCCAGTGCCAGCGGTTTCCTTGCTTGGCGAGAGAGAAATGCTGCGGATAGTCCCTGGCGAGCGACTCCATGATGAGTTCCAGACAATCCCACTGGGAACTCATCATGTGGGGCAGTGCTTGGTAGCGCAGGGGTTCCTGCTCCAGCACGATGGCGCGCTCGCGGCACTCGGCGACGTAGTGCTCGTCGACGTCGAAGGCAAACTCCGTGACCGAACCCTTGGGTCCGGGCAGATGCGGCTCGATGTTCACCGAATACATGTAGCAGTCTTCGGGAAACGGCAGCGGAAAGCGCCGGATCGCCTGCGGACTGTTCAGGTAGATGAAGTCGTCGCGGAAGGTCTCGTGCGGTTTGAATACGACGCTCATGTTGTGCTCCTACAGGTCCAGCACCAGACGCTTGCAGTGCGCCCGCGAGACGCAGGGCATGATGCTCTTGCCCGTGGCCTTGTCGGCGTCGGACAGGAAATGGTCGTTGTGCACCAACTCGCCGTCGAGCTCCAGCACCCGCGTCTGGCAGAAGCCGCAGACCCCGCCGCGGCAGAGGTAAGGCACCTCGACGCCGGCGGCTTCGATGCTCTCCAGCAGGCTTTGATCGGGAGGCACATGTACGCTCAAATTGGTGCGGGCGAGGAACACCTCGAAAGCGTCGCCGACCGGCGGCGCGCTGAATTGCTCCCAATGAATATGGCTGTCGGGCCATCCGCAGGAGCGGGCGGTGGCGATCACATGATTGATCATTCCGGCCGGACCGCAGACATACACGTGGGTGCCGAGCGGCTGATTCGCGAGCAACGGCTCGAACGGGATCAACTGCCCTTCGCTGTCATGGTACATGTGAAGCCGCTCGCCTTCGCGGCGGCGCAGGCGCTCAAGAAACGCCGCGTGTTCCGGCGAACGCACCGAGTAGTGCATCTCGTAGGGCACGCCGCCGCCGTGCAGATCCTCGAGCTGCGCCAAAAAGGGCGTGATACCGATGCCGCCGGCGATGAGCACGTGCTTTCGCGCGATCTTGTCCAGCCCGAACAGGTTCACCGGATGCGCGATTTCCAGGCGGCTGCCGATCTTGACCGCATCGTGCATGAAGTGCGAACCGCCGCGCGATTCCTCCATGCGCCGCACCCCGATCTCGTAGGTTTCGAGCTGCAACGGCGAGCCCAGCAGCGAGTAGGGGTTCTTGTGAACGCGATCGGCGCCCTGCATCACGACGATGATGTGCGAGCCGCCTGAAAAGACCGGAAGAGTGCCGCCCGCAACGGGGGCGAGCCTGAAGTGCTTGATCATCGGCGTCACCTGTTCGATGCCGATGACTTCGACGGGGATGGTTTGTGCATCGCTCACAGGAAGACCTCCTTGAGCGGCGGCAACTCGCCGGGCGCCTCGGCGTCCGCCATCACGCCCATGTACGCGGCGAGACGGCGCGAATAGTGGTCGCGCACCAGCAACCATCGCTCGCAGCCGATACATTGCACAATGTTGGTTCGCACGGATTCGGTAGTTGCGCGGCAATGAATGCAGTAGATGCGGCGGGCCAAGGTGCCGCATTCTTCGGCGCGGATCTCATCCTTGTTGAGATTGAACTCGAGCGCGATTTTCATCACCAGGCCGATGAAGCTTTCCGGACCCGCGACATACAGCCGGGTGCCCATCAGAGACTCGCTCAACACGGCCCTAAACTGCTCGAGCAGCGCGGGAGCGGCGTCGAATGCCTGCACGGCACCGACTGCCGCGGCCGTGAATTGAGCCCCGCCGGCCTGACCGTCCCCATCATCGGGCACGTACAGAACTCGCGTGCGCTGCAACGATTGCGGCGCCGCGGATTGCATCTCGGCAATCACCCGCAGCAGCGGCGCGGCACCGACGCCCATGCCGACCATCAAATGGAAGCGGCCGCGAGTGTCAGCCTGCAGCGGTGCGTAGACGGGCTTGCTCTTGATTCCGGTGATCAGCATATCTAATAGACCGCGAGCCTATGCGTGACGGCGACCACGGCAACGCCCGCGACCAGGACCACATAGGGCCAGATGCCGGCGCGTTTCACGATGCGCTCATCGTTCACCATTTCCAAATCATCGGCCATTTCCTTGGGGAACGAGCCCTTGTCCTGAATGTAGTGACGGTAGACGAACACCGGCACGATCAGCGCGGCGAAGAACAAGCCGGACTTGAGCGTTCCTGCGCCGTACACATCGGCGCCGAATCCCATGAAGGCAAGATTCACGAAGGACAGAACGGCGCCGGCGGCGAGTATCCAGGTCGGTGCGCGCCACGGCCGATCCTGGCGCGGGCGGTCCAGCCGATGAATCCACCCCGCGTTCAAATTCAAGAAATTGAATATCAGGTAGCCGATGTTGGCGGCGCCGATGATGAACACCGAATCGGACAGCAACAACAGCACCAGGTTGAATGCAAGATTGGTGAGCATGGCGTTGGTCGGCGCGCCGTGCGCATTCACCTTGGCAAGGTATTTCGGCAGCCATCCGTCCAGCGATGCCTGATACAGCGTGCGCGAGGAGCCCGCCATGGAGGTCATCAGCGAGAGCACCAGCGCCAGAATCAGCATGACCACCACGACCGCGCCGCCGATCTGGCCGGCATGCACCATTCTCGCCATCACGGCCGCCACGCCCATGCCGCTGTAGATGTCGGGCGCCAGCATGCCGCCATATTCGGCCGCCGTGGTCACATTGCCCGCGGCATCGACAACCGCGGGGTGCACGAGTGATCCCAGGCCGAGGTAACCCTGAAAAGCGAAGGGCACCAGGGTATAGACGACCACGCACAGCAGTCCGGAATAGAAAATCGCCTTGAAGGTGTCGGTCTTGGGATTCTTGAATTCACCCGTGTAGCACACCGCGGTTTCGAATCCGTAGGTGGACCAGGCGGCGAGGAACATGCCCGCGGCAAACACGGTGACGCCCGCCATGTTCCAAGTGCCGTCGGCGACGCGTCCCAGGGTGTCGTGCGCCAAGGGGGCGAGCGGGAAGAAATTGGCCTTGACGATGTCGCCCGTGAACAGCGGCACGATGCCGATCAGCAGCAGCGGGATCATCGCCGAAATACCCAGGATCTTCGTGGTGTTCGCGGATCTCAGAATGCCGCCGTCTTGAATGAACTTGACCGCCAGCAAGATGACGGCGCCCAATACGAAGACGGCGTTGATGCGCAAGCTCAAGCCCGTTTTGAGGTATCCGAGATCGAGCAAGGTCAGCTGCCAGGTGTTGATGGCGGCATCGGGAGCGAACAAGCCGCTCAATATATAACCGGCGGCGAGCGCTGACCCCGTGGCCTGCACGGGCGACCATGCGAACCAATTGCACCACACGGAGACGGGAGCGACGAGTTTTCCGTAGCGCACCCAGGCAATCGCCCCATAGATCGAGGTACCGCCCGCCTTGTTGGGAAATAGGCCGGCGATTTCGGCGTAGGTGAACGATTGAATGAAGCCCAGGGCAATCGAGGCTGTCCAGACGATCCAGGACAGCTTGCCCACGGTCGCCGCCACCGCGCCGATGGAGAACAGCACCAGGGGCGGAACGCCGCTGGCCACCCAGAAAGCACCCGTCCAATCGATGCCGCGCTCGAGGCCGGCGTTCTTGGCGCCGGCATCGGCCGCGGCCACTTCAGCAATCGAACTCATGTCTTCTCCAGGCGCGGTGCGCAGCAATCAGAACAAACGGCGTAATTCTTCGGCAATCTCAAACACGTCTCCCACAATGCCATATTTCGCCACCCCAAAAATCGATGCTTCAGCGTCGGTGTTGACGGCGACGATGGTGCTGACATGCTTCATGCCTGCAAGGTGTTGGATTGCGCCCGAGACCCCCATGGCGATGTACAGCTTGCAGGCACTCGCCGTCTTGCCCGACTGACCAACCTGACGGCTTTTCGGCAGCCAGCCCGCGTCCGCGATGGGCCGCGAGCAGCCCAGCGTTGCCCCGACAGCATCCGCCAGCTCGCGGAACTGCGGCACCTTCGCTTCCTCGCCGATGCCGCGCCCGATGGTCAGAATGAATTCCGCCGCCGTCATGTCGACATCATCCCCGGCGCTCAATTCAACGAACTCGCGGCCGGTTGCGCGGCTCTGCGCCGCGGGCGGGTCGAAAGCCGTCACCCGCGGGGAACCGGCCGATTCCGGCGCTTTGAACACGTTGCCGCGAATGGCCAACAGAACCGTGCTGCGCCCGGGAAAATCCACTTCCACGTTGACTTTCTGCCCGTAGCCGCCGCGGGTCGCCACCAAATCGCCGTCGATGCGCTCGGCCTTGAACACATCCGTGGCGAATCCCAGCCCAAGGCGCGCCGCAACCGCCGCCGCATAGCCGAACGAATCGACGCTGTGGGCGGCCAGCACCACCTCCGGCTTGCGCGCCGCAATCAACGCGCCCACCGCGGACTCGAATGTGTCCGCGTCAAACTCAGGAGAGGCGGTCTTCACGGTCACGATCTCGTCCACTCCCGCGACGCTCAAGGCGGCGGCAAAGCGATCCGGCTCGTCGCTCAGCACCGCCACGGCCACCTCATCGCCGGGACGCCGCAGGCTCTGCGCGGCCCCCAGCAATTCCAGCGATACCGGACGCAGCTCTCCGCGCCGTTGTTCGGCAATGACCAGAATGCCGCTCATGATGCGGCTCCCTTGAATTCGCGGATGATTTCCGCGAGACGTGCGGCCTGTTGCGCGGCGTCGCCCTCGATGAGCTGCGCGCGGCCCTTGTCCGGAATGTACATGCGGCGCACCCGCGACAGAGATCCCGCTTCGCCCACGTCGCCCGCAGCCAGACCGATATCGGCCAACGACAGCTCCTCGATGGGCTTTGCGGCGGCCTGTTTGATGCTGCGCAGCGATGCGTATCGCGGCGTGTTGATGCCGAGCTGAATGGTCAGCACGGCGGGACATTGAATTTCGACCTCATGCAGCAGACCGCCTTCCAGCTCGCGCCGGAATACGGCGGTCGTGGCTCCCGGCGCGTAGGTCAGAGCGCTGACCACCGCCGCGTGCGGCCAGCCGAGCAAACCGGCGGCGGCTATGCCGGTCGACGCAAATGACTGATCGGAGGATTGCACACCGGCGAACAGCATATCGGGCGCCTCGCGTTTGGCGGCCGCGGCAAGCACCCGCGCAATGGCAATGGAATCCGAGCCCTCGATGGCTGCATCCCAGATGCGGATCGCGCGGTCCGCACCCTTGGCGAGGCACTTGCGCAACGATTCATCGGCATCCTCGGGGCCTACCGAGACCACGACCACTTCGACCGGCAGGGCGCTGGCTTCCTTGATCTTGACGGCCTCTTCCAGGGAAAAATCATCCCATTCGTTCAAGTCGCGGATGAGGAAATCCGCATCCACGTCGCGACCATCGGCGCGAATTTCAAAATCTTCGTCGAGCGCCGCGACTTGCTTGACCGCAACCAGAATCTTCATACCGCCACCGCCTCCACGCTACTCGCCGTGGCTTCACGCATGAGTTCTATGAGCTCTTTGACCACGAATTTCCCCTCGTTGCCGGTGGTCTTGACCGCGTCCTCGAACATGGTGAGATCCTTGGGACAGCTCACCACATACACTTCGAGACCGGGTATGGCCGCCGCCTCTTTGATTCGATTCTGCGCCGGTTTCTCGGCACCGACCGGATCGGGGATCCAAATTCTGCCGCCGCCGGCGCCGCAACAGAAGGAATTCGCGCGGCAACGCTCCATCTCCACCAGTTCACAGCCGAGCAGCCGGAGCAGTTCGCGCGGCGCCTCGTAACCCTTGTTGAATCGGCCGAGGTGGCAGGGATCGTGAAAGGTCACCCGGTATTTCAACGGGTTGGCCACGCGCAAGCGTCCGTCGGCGAACAGTTGCCTGGCCAGGGTGGTGTAGTGCTGAATCTCGTACTTGCCGCCGAAGTCGGGGTACTCGTTGCGGATGGTATTGAAAGAGTGAGGATCGGTGGTGACGATGCTCTTGAAGGATGCATTCGACAGCGCGTTCACATTGGCGGCCGCCAGCACTTCGTAGAGACCTTCCTCGCCGACGCGCCGGACGTCGTTGCCGGCGTTCGATTCGCCGTCGTAGAGAATGCCGAAGTCGACGCCCGCCTCGTGCAGCAATGAGGCGAATAGCTGCGAAACCTTCTGATTGCGTGGATCGAAGGACGCGTAGTCGCCGACGAACCAGAGCACGTCCACCGGTTCCTTGCGCGCGTCCTTGACCGGGAAGGGCAGGGCCTTGCTCCAGGCGCCGCGCTTGCGTTTCGACTCGCCGAATGAATTGCCGGTCTTGTGAATGGTCTGCAGGGTCTTGGTCAGCAACGGGTCCATGGCGCCGTCCTCGACCAGCTTGCGGCGCATTTGCACGATGATGGGGACGTGCTCCACCGCGACGGGACAGATCTCGACGCAGGCCATGCAGGTGCGGCAGGACCAGAGAGTCTCCATGGCCACCTGTCCCGGCGCCTTGCCGTGGATGTCGAGTTCGGCCGCCGCCGGTACCGTTCCGGACTCGAGCGTGGCGTGCGCGAATTCGCGCAGGCTCAAAATCACATCGCGCGGCGAAAGCGGCGCACCCACGGCGCGCGCAGGGCAGGCCTCATGGCAGCGGCCGCACTTGGTGCAGGCATCGAGGTTCAGCAGCTGCTTCCAATTGAAATCGGTGATCTTCGCGGCGCCGGGCTCAGGCTGGGAATCGGGAACCCGGGCCAGGCGCTGCGCCGCCAGCGGGTCGCGGACCATCAGCGAGGCTGCCGCCGTGAATATATGTTTGACCTTGGTGAAGGGAATCAGCGCGATCAAACCCAAGGCGATCAGACCATGGAACCACCACAATCCATGGCGCAGCACGCCGGCGCCGTGGACGCCGAGTCCGAGCGCGTTCAAGGCCGCGGCGAGCAGCGCGCCGACCGGAGACCACCATCGCGTGTCCCAGATCTCCACGCGATCTTGCAGCCAGACCAGCCTGGCCGCTTCGAGCACGAAGCCCGTGCCGGCAATGATCACCAGTATCCACAGGAACGCCCAGTCTTCGCGGCGGTATTGCGGACGATCGAAATCCGGATCTCCCGGCACGCGGTCCGGCCTCGCGTAGTCGAGTTTGGGCAGGCGCATCCAACCGCGCCGGTACATCATGAACAGAAGTCCGGCGATCAAAGCGACGCCGGCTGCATCGAGCACCAAGGAGAACACCAGGTAGAACTCGCCGTGCCAGAAGCGGATTCCGAACAAGGGCTCGAGAATGTCGTATTCCAGCGTGATGGTCGCCGTGCCGGCGAACAACAGCATGAATCCGTAAAAAATCAGCCGGTGCGCGCCGCCCGCCGCGGGATCGCGCCGATCGATGGTGCGATGGCTCAATACCGAGGAGATCATGTCGCCGACGCGCGCCCACGGGCTGCCCGCGAGCTTCAGCGCAGCGCCGCGGCGGTACTTGCGGATCTGCACATAGACGCCGTAGCAGAACACGGCGATCGCGGCGTAACCCAGCAGGTAGAAGAGCCGCACTTCGACTGCTGAGAACGCCTCGAAGAGGATCCGAGTGACAGCGTCAGTGCGGCTCACGTTGAATGCTCAGACAGGCCCCTAAGTCTTATATTCCAGCTCGAACTTGCCGCCGGGCATGTGCGCTGCGCCCCAGACGGCGACTTCACGCTTGTACGGCAACGGCTGCTGCGCCTTGGCCTCCTCGATTTCGCGCGCCAGCCGCTGCCCGGTGAAGGTCGCATCGGCGATGAGACGCGGCGCCTCGGCGTCGCCGATCAAGTACACGTCCTTGACGCCGTTCTTTTGCCATTCGCCGTGACGCGCCTTGAGCTCGGTGTGCAGGCCGTTGTTCGAGTGCCGGCCGGTCACCAGCACCAACGAGTCGAATTCCACCCAACGCTGGCTCTTGTTGACCTCGCGCGGCAATTGACCGCGGCCCTTGTAAGTGCGTTTGGAGCCGTCGCCGAAGATGTCGTACACCTCGAGACGTCCCTTTTCGATGCGCGAAGCGAAGGCGTTGTGCATTTCCTTGATGTGCAGCTCATGCATGCGCCGCATCATGTTCGGATATTCGAGCGTGAAGTGCATGTAGTTGGCGAGGTGCACGCCGGTGACGATGGTGACCTCGTGGCCGGCGACAGCGAGCTTTTCCGCCAGGCTCGGCGCCATGAAGTAGGTGTCGGCATTCAGGATCACGACCCGCTTGCCGATGGCTTTCTTGCCGTCCAACACCTGCTCCGGCGTGAGCTGGTCGGGTCGCGATGCGTCGGCGCCCGGAATCGGATCATGGCTCAGGCAGTTGGTGCCGTCCGTGTTCCACGAAGAACCGGTGGCGATGACAATTTTCTCCGCCCCGTAGGCGAGCGCGGCGTCCGCAGTCATCGGTTTCTGGCCGAGCGCGACCTGGCTCTGCTTGTTCTTCTTCACGAGCTTGTTGATCTGCAGTTCGCGATAGTCGCGGTGGTAACCCCACTCGCCGAGTCCGGGAAGCGTGATGACCGAATTCAAGTGACCGCCGATCTTCGCCGCCGTGTCGTAGAGATGCACGGTGTAGCCGCGCTCCATCAACACTCGGGCGCATTCGGAGCCGGAGGGGCCGGCGCCGACCACCAGTATGGAATCGTCCGAACCGCGTTTCGGGAACTTCTCGGGGTGCCAGCCGCGCCGGTATTCTTCGCCGGCGGTGGCATTTTGCGTGCAGATCATCGGCGGGCCGCCGATTTCCCAGCGCGAGATGCACACGTTGCAGCCGATGCAGACCCGGATGTCGTCGTAGCGGCCTTCTTCAATCTTCTTCGGCAGCCATGGATCGGAGATCGAGGGCCGCGCAGCGCCGATGATGTCGGCGATGCCCTTGGTCACGATCTCGGTCATCTTCTCCGGGTCGGTGAAGCGGCCGACGCCGAGAACCGGCTTCTTCGCCACTTGCTTGACGAAACGGGTCCACGGCACCTGATGCCCCTGTTGATAGAACCTGGACGGGCCCGCGTCC
Organism: uncultured Gammaproteobacteria bacterium; assembly: GCA_963811115.1. Taxonomy (GTDB): domain Bacteria; phylum Pseudomonadota; class Gammaproteobacteria; order Steroidobacterales; family Steroidobacteraceae; genus Bog-1198. The sequence goes on along the minus strand of CAWEQB010000006.1, from coordinate 173,753 downwards.
TCGCCCCACTCGGCAATGTCGCCGACGTCGACGTCCCACAGGTCGACCAGCGGGTCGGCCAGCCCGATGAATTTCATGCCGTCGTTCTCGACCTCGACCCCGGCGTCCCCATAGAGGGTGTCGACGGCGAAGCGGGTGGCAATGGCGCAGTCGTGACCGACCGCGCGACGCACCTTCTCCAGGGTCTCGAGCCAGAATCGCGCCCGATTTTCCAGCGAACCGCCGTACTTGTCCTTGCGCTTGTTGTAGTAGGGCGAGAGGAACTGCAGCGGCAGGTACGAGTGCGCGCCGTATACATAGACGATATCGAAGCCGGCGTCACGGGAACGCAGCGCGGCGTCGACGTAGTACTGCTGGACGGTGGCGATGTCGTCCAAATCCATTTCCTTGCAGTAGGTCAGCGTCTCGAATTCCGAGGCGTACTGGCTCGGGCCTCGCGGCGTGGCGCGCGATTCCATGCAGGGCGCGTGCGAGGCGCCGTACCAAAGCTCCACGCCGGCAAGGGAGCCGAAATGATGGATGTGATCCGTCATGGCGCGCAGGTTGCGCACGTCGCCTGCGTCCCAGATGCGCGCCGACAAACGGTGCGTGTCGTCCGACTCCGGATGAATCGAACAATACTCGGTGTTGATTCCCGCCCAGCCACCTTCGGCCTTGAGAGATCGGTGCGCCGCCTGGAAGCCCGGCTTGTCGGAGCCTGCGCCGATGCAATGCGGCACCTGGTAGAACCGGTTGCGCAGCGTCTTGGGCCCGATTTTGATGGGCTGGAACAGGATGTCGTGTTTAGGGTCGCGCGCCATACTCTTATCCTCTCGGCTATGTAGCGGTGTTTATTTGGGAAGGACTCGCCTCTTGAGGCGAGGAACTCGTATCATATTCTCGATCGAACGACGCTGGCCAGGCGACCGCCGCGCCGACGGGAGAAGCGGGGCGGCCGGAGGAAGTGCGCGAGCATCGGAAATAAATAACATGTCAGTTACTGTAGTGCAAATTTATTGCGTGCAGTGTAAATTGACTCGCGGGCGCATGGAAGCGGCGCTTCATGCCCACATTAAAAGGAATAGCCAAAGAGGCCTCGCGTGGCGCGTTTACCAAGGAATCCCAAACCGACCTCGAAACCGGCGGCCCCTTCGGGCAACGTAGGCCGGCAGCTGGGCGCCGTCGCCCGTCGCGTGCGTGAGAGTCAGGATTTGACGCTGACGGACGTCGCCACTTCCGCCGGAATCAGCGCCGGCATGCTCAGCCGCTTGGAGACCGGCCATGTCACCCCCAGCCTGGAAACCCTGGTCGCACTGGCGAGCGCATTGGGCGTGCGGCCGGCACTGCTGCTGCAGCAATTGGGCGGCGACGAGGAAGGGGCGCAGCGGGTGCCTGCAGGCCAGGGACTTGAGGTCGTGCGCCGCGGTACTCGGCGCGGGCACACCTATCATTTGTTGGCCGCACAGCGCGGCCCGCGAAAATCGTTCGAACCTTTTCTCGTGACGCTGACCGACAAGAGCGAGGTATTTCCCGGATTTCAGCATCCCGGCACCGAGTTCATCTACCTCCTCGCCGGTTCGCTGACCTATCGGCACGGCAGCCACAGCTATCCGTTGGCACCCGGAGACTCCTTGAGTTTTCGCGGCGACGTACCCCACGGCCCCGAGACCTTGGACAAGGTGCCGATTCGCATGCTGTCCATCATCATCTACGACGAAGAGACTTGATGCCTGTGCCGGCCGATGCCTGTGGCCAGCCCGGGGACGGCTACTGCTCCGTGTCCATCGAAGCCAGCTTTTCTTCCATCGCCTTGCCGAAGTAGCCTTGAGGTTTGGATGCCTCGATGTGTTCCCGGCGTTCCCGCGCGGCTATGGCCGCCTTGGCGGTTTCGAAGGCATCGCGCAGGGAGCGCGCGCCCGGCAGCGCGTCCCGATAGAACGCCTCGCCGAAATAGGTCAGATCACTGTCATTGGAGCAGCCGAACGAAGTGCGATCGGCCGCCGTCGCCGTGATGACGATGGTTTGGGGGTCGCTGAGCGATTCCAGGAAGCCGCCCGCGTAGCAAGCCGAGATGATGATCACCCGCCAACGGATACCTGAATCACTCAGTGCGTCGGCAAGCTCCTCGTCGGTCAGATCTCGCAGCGGCAGCTCCGAATTGGCGACGACAATTGCCTGGTCTTCGCTGCCGTGGGAGGAGATCGACAGAATCAGCACGTCCCGGTCGAGATTCATGCGTGAAGCCAGGCCGCGCAGGGCATATCGCAGCCCGGTTACCGTCGCAAGCGGCGCCCGCTCCGTGTTCCGTTGATCATTGATCAGCGAAATGCTGCGGCGACCGATATCGTAGCGTTCGCCCAGCACCCGCGATGCCAGTCCAATTTCCTGCGCGAACACCTTCTGATCGCCGACGCCGGCAAAGCCCAGAAAAAATGCGCGTGACTTCGCGGAAGTCTCGTGTCCCACCGCATCCAGGGATTGATCGATGCGTTGCGCCTGCCCGAACAACAGGCCTTCGGCATCGACGTCCGGGCCGGCGGATTCGGCGGACTCGGTCTCATTCGGCATCCACACATCAGGAATGACATCCCATGCATCGCTGAGTCCGCTGAACACCACAATGAAGACCACACCGATGCAGGCGGCGGTACGTTGTGTGTCTCCGGTCAGAGCGCGCAAGCCCCGCGCCAGATAGACCAGCGTATAGCCAGCCACGACGGCGCTCGCGCCGAGGAACCACAAGGGTTCTAGATAGGCTGAAACGACGCTGCTGAACAAGAGCGGCACGGGAACCGCACCCATCGTCAACGCCAGCATGGAACCGTACGGCGGCGAGGGATGCACGCGCCGGCGCAGCAGGGCCGCCAACCCGAGGATGGCCAGCGCATACCAGGCCAACAGCGGTATTCCCGAGGGCAGGAATCGCGGGTCCGGTTGCGACAGCCATCGGTCGATGGCAACCCAGGCCGAAAGCCAAGCCGCAGCCATGACCCCTATGGCGCGCGATGAACCGGCCGGCGGCGCTGAGTGCACCGCCCTCAGCATCCAAAGACGCGTCAGGAATGCACGCCAGCCCGGCGCTCCCTCGGCAGTGTATGTTGGCAGCTCATTCATTTGATGCGGATGATATCAGCAGGCTATGGTGGGTCCGCATCGCGACACTCGGAGCATCTATGGCCCTATACCGGTTGAAAGATTCATCTCCCACGATAGCGGCGAGTGCTTACGTCGCGCCAAACGCCTCGGTCATCGGCCATGTGGTCCTCGCCGATCACAGCAGCGTGTGGTTCGGCGCGACCCTGCGCGGCGACAACGAGATCATCAGCATCGGCCGTGGGAGCAATGTGCAGGACGGAACCGTCATGCACACGGATCCCGGCTTTCCGCTGATGGTGGGGGTCGAGGTATCCGTGGGCCATCAGGCCATGCTGCATGGCTGCACGGTGGGCGACGGCTCGCTGATTGGAATCCAGGCAGTCGTTTTGAACGCGGCCGTCATCGGCAGGGGCTGTCTCGTCGGCGCCGGTGCGGTCATCACCGAACGCAAGGTATTTGCCGACGGTACCCTTATCCTCGGAGCTCCGGCCAAGGTGGTGCGCGAGCTCACGACCGAGGAGCGGGAGAACCTGCTCAAGATTGCGGCGAATTACGCCGCGCGCGGCGCGCACTACCGCAGCCACCTGCGGCCGCTGGCCGCCGATTAGGCAACCTCAGTCTTCGTTGTCCGCCGCGCCGCAGTCCCGGGCCGCAGCCAGCTGCACCAGGCGGCCAAGACGAGGATTCGCACGGATGGATTCGGACAGCCCTTGCGCGACGGCGACGATGGAGTGATGGAAACGGCCATCCAGCCGCGCCTGCCCGCGTGCTCGCGTGAGTTCCGATCTCAAGTCTGCGCAGCTCATTTGCTCGTCCCCGTCGCGGACAGCGCGGGGATCGGCCTCTGCCAAGACTTGATACAGGTCCACCAACGCCTTGCATTCATCAACCCGCAAGGGCGCGTCCGGCATGAGCGCCGCCAGATCGCAATTGACGGCTCTGGATTCGGCAACGCCCGCCGGTTCTGGCGCGGCCGCCGGTTGCATCGAGCCAGCCGAGTTGCCCACCCCGATCAACGCCAGCGAAGCGTACAACAGATATTTGCGCATGGATCTCTCCCGGCTGTCCTAATATGTAAGCGCGCAAAGCGGCGCAAAAACGGCTCAGGGGAGAAACGCATGTCGGACGAACGGGATTTGAGCAGACGGCAATTCGTGGGAGGGTCGATGTCGGTTCTGGCTCTGTCGGCGGCGCCGGCGGCCATGCTGTCTGCAGCAACCGCGAAGAACGCCGACAAGAGCGCGGTGTTGGCACGGATACCCGAAATGCATGCGGCGAACGTCAAGCGGCTGCAGGATTGGATCGCGCTGCCGTCGATTGCCGCGGAGAACCGCAATTTTCCGCAAGGGCCGGAGTATATGGCGAAGCTCGCGCGGGACGCGGGATTCACCGGTGTCAAGATCATCCCCACCTCCGGCAAGCCCGGAGTCTTCGGCAAGATCGACGCAGGCGCGCGCACGACCGTGGGCATCTACTTCATGTACGACGTGAAGCAGTTCGTGCCGGAGGAGTGGAGTTCACCGCCGCTCGAGGGGAAGTTGGTGGACAAGCCGGGCCTCGGTACGGTGTGCATGGGGCGCGGCGCCGTGAATCAAAAGGGACCCGAGAACTCTTTCCTCAGCGCATTGCTCGCCTTCAAGGCTGCGGTGAAGAAACTGCCGGTGAATCTGGTGCTGGTGTGCGAGGGCGAGGAGGAGATCGGTTCGCCGCATTTTCACGAATTGATCGCCAATCCCGAAGTGATGGCGGAACTCAAGCGTTGCTCGGGCATTTTCCTGCCGGAAGCGGGACAGGACCGCGATGGCGGGGTGGAGGTGACGCTGGGCGCCAAGGGCATCGTCGAGCTCGAGTTGGTCTCGAGCGGCGAGAAATGGGGCCGCGGTCCGGCGCACGACGTGCACTCGAGTCTCGAGGCGCAGGTGGATTCGCCCACCTGGCATCTGGTACAGGCGCTGAACACGCTTGTTGAGAAGGACGGCCACACGCCGGCCGTGGAAGGATTCTTCGACAACGCCAGGCCACTGACGGCGGCACAGGAACAGATGATCAAGGATCACGCGGCGAAGACCGCGGAGGCCAGCGTGAAGCAGTCCCTCGCGGTGCAACACTGGGTTCACGACAAGAATTGGGTGGATTCCCTGATGCTGCTCGAGTCACGGCCGACCATCAATATCGAGGGCCTCGTGGCGGGCTACACGGGACCCGGCGGCAAGACGGTGCTGCCGCACCGGGCGGTGGCCAAGATCGATATGCGATTGGTGCCGGATATGACCGCGGCGGACACTCTCGCCAAGCTGAAGGCGCACCTGGCGAAGCGCGGGTTCGGCGATATCGAGGTCAATATGAGCGGCGGCTACAACCCGACTCAAACCAATCCCGCCAGCAAGCTGATTCAGACTCAGCTCGCGACTTACCGCAGGCTCGGCGTGGATCCGCAGTTATGGCCGCGTGCTGCGGGGTCCTGGCCGGGTTACGTATTCACCGACGCGCCGCTGAGTTTGGCGGCCGGCCATTTTGGATTGGGTCACGGCACGGGCGCGCATGCGCCGGATGAGTACTACTTGATTGAGTCGGTCAATCCCAAGGTGCAGGGGCTCGATGGCGCAATCGCATCGTTCGTCGAATTCTTGTACGACCTGGCCTAGAGACAGGTGATCGCGTCGATGCTGACCTTCAGCACATCGGTCGTGTGCTGGCCTTCGGCCGTGTCGAAATACTGGCGGTCCACCGCGATGGTGCGGCTCGCATTGGGCGACACCGTGTAGTTGACGTGTCTGATCTCCGAGCGGGTCGTGCCGTCCGGGGTCTTCCAGTCGACCCGGTAGCGGATCAAGCCGCTGCAGCCCCGTGTCCCGCAGCGTTCGCCGTTGATGCCGAACGCAATGCGGAACTCGTCCTTGCTGAGGCGCATGACCAGAGGATCTTGAGTGAGCACGACGACATGTTCTGGAACACCGGTGGGAGTGCCGGCGATCGCGCCGGCGATTGCGCCGGTGCTCATGACGGTGAGCGCGATCAGGGACAGCGCGCGGGTTTTGATTCGTATCGAGTTGGTCAAGTGCATGGCGCGACACTAACAGCGCACCATCACGGCTACAAACGAGGAATAGTCTCACCCAGCGTAAATTCGCTCATGTGTTGCCGAACGCGAGAGTTCATAACCCGCGCTTATATCTTCATCGTTGCGGCTTATGAGCCGAGTCGCCTGGTTTGACCACCGTCTTCGCCTTGTCGGCACCACGTTTCGCGGCGGCGGCAATTTCTTGGGCCCCTTGCTTGGACGCTTCGGCGACGTCGTGAGCGATTTCCTTGGCCGACTTCGCCACTTCGTGAGAGTCTTCTTGCGCGGTCTTGGCGACGATTTTCGAGTCACGTTTCACGGCTTCCGCGAAGGCTTTGGCCTCGGCCGCCACCTTGGCCTTGATGTCGGACGGCGAATCATCCGCCGCACGCACAGGCATGGATCCTGCCGCCGCCAAGCTCAGCACACAGAGCCCGCCCAGGAGTCTTGTGTTAATCATGTTCATGGCCTCTCGTCAGAATCCTTCTAGGCGAACACATTACCGTATTTCTCCCGCAGCAGCGTCTTTTGCACTTTCCCCGTTCCTCCGACCGGAAGGGAATCCAGGAAGATCACCTCATCCGGCACACACAGGCGGGCGACTCGTTGCGACAGAAAATCCAGAATTTCCCCGCGCTCCAGACTTCGGCCCGGCTTGCGCACGATGAATAGCAGCGGCCGTTCCTGCCACTTCGGATGCTTCACCCCGATCACGGCCGCCGCGGCCACCGCCGGGTGAGTGATGGCGGCATTTTCCAGGTCGATCGAACTGATCCATTCACCGCCTGTTTTGATGAGATCCTTGGAGCGATCTCTGATCTGCATCACGCCGCGGCTGTCGATGGTGGCGATGTCGCCGGTGGCAAACCAACCCCCTCGCAGCGGCGATGACTCACTTTTGTAGTAACCGTTGATGATCCACTGTCCGCGAATCATCACCTCGCCCTGCGAAGCACCGTCACGCGGCAATGTTGCACCCTGTTCGTCCACGACCTTGATTTCCACACCGAACACCGACTTCCCCTGTTTGGCGATGACGGCATGCCGTTCTGCCGCGGGCCCTGCCGACTGCTGCGCATCCAGGCAGCCGAGCGTCGCCACCCCGACGGTCTCGGTCATTCCCCAGCCCTGTCGCACTTCGATCCCATAGCGGTCGCAGAACGTTTCGATCAGTGCGCGCGGCACCGCCGATCCGCCCGAAATGACGCGTTGCAGAGTCGAAAACCGCAATTCATGCTGCTCGAGGTACTGCAACAGAGCGAACCAGACCGTGGGAACACCGGCGCTCACGGTGACTTTTTCGGATTCCATCAATTCATACAGTGAGGCACCGTCCAGGCGCGGACCGGGCAGGACCAGCTTCGCTCCGCCGATCAGCGCGGCGTAGGGAATGCACCAACCGTTGATGTGAAACATCGGCACGATGGGCAAAACGGATTCTTTGGAGGACAAGCCCAGTATGCCGGGCATGCAGATGACAATGGCGTTCAGCACCATGGAGCGGTGCGAAATCAGGGCGCCCTTGGGGTTTCCCGTCGTGCCCGAGGTGTAGCAAAGCGCGGCGGCGGTGTGTTCGTCGAATTCCGGCCATTCGAAATTCTCGCCTTGCGCGGCGATCAATTCTTCGTAGCAACGAATAGGGGGCATCCCGTCGGCATCGGGCATGTGCGCCGCATCGCTCAAAGCCACCCACGTGTGGACGTTCGGGCAGCGGGCGGCAATTCCCATCACCAGGGGCGCGAACGTTGCGTCGAACAGCACGACCCGGTCTTCCGCATGGTTGATGATGTAGATGAGTTGCTCCGGGTGCAGGCGTGGATTGCAGGTGTGAATCACCATGCCGCCGCCGGAAACTGCGTAGTAGGCCTCCAGATGGCGATGATTGTTCCACGCTATGGATGCCACCGAGGCGCCGGCATCCAGGCCGAGGTGCCGCAGTGCGTTAGCCAGGCGCCGGACGCGCACGGCGCATTCGGCATAGGTGTAGCGGAAGATCGGCCCATGCGTCTCGCGCGAGACGATGAGCGTGTCGCCAAATTGCGCGGCTGCGTGCTCCATGATCCCTGAAATGAGCAGCGGCCGATCCATCATCAATCCACGTTGGAGCATTTTTATACCTCTTGTGTGCATCCAATCGCCGGCGCCAAACGAAACCCCTGTTGGCCTTTGACAATCACTGGATGGCTACACACGAAGGGGACTTCAATGAACGCGAATTTGCCGAGTCGCCTGGGCCTGCTGGCCGCGGCGATGCTTCCATTATATGCCGTAGCATCGAGCCACCGGGAGGCACCGGCCATCGCCGGTCAGCCTCGCGTGGACGGCACCGATTTCTACATGTTTCGCAGCTACGAACCGGGGCGCAGCGCGTACGTGACCTTCATTGCCAACTACATCCCTCTGCAGGATGCGTACGGTGGTCCGAATTACTTCAATCTGGACCCTAAAGCGGTCTATGAAATCCTTGTCGACAATACCGGCGACGGCGCCGGGGATCTGCGTTTCGAGTTCAGATTTGCCAATACTCTGAAGAACTTGGCCGTGAGCGCCGGCGGCGAGAAGATCGCCGTTCCGTTGATCAATATAGGACCGGTCGATACGGCCGGCACCAATCTCAATCTCATCCAGAGCTATTCGCTCGCCGTGGCGCGCAATGGGCATCGCGAGCCCGCCGGCAATGCGACGCTCGGCGGCACCCGGTTCTTCAAGCCCACCGACAATATCGGCCACAAGTCGATCGCCGATTATGCCGGCTATGCCGCGCACTTCATCTACGAGGTGAGCATTCCCGATTGCGCGCTGCCGGGACGGGTGTTCGTCGGGCAGCGCAAGGAAGGCTTTGTCGCCAATCTCGGCGAAATCTTTGATCTGGTGAACTTGAATCCCGCCGGATCGCGCGACGCCGGGCTGAATACTCTGACCGACAAGAATGTCACATCCATTGTGCTCGAGGTGCCCATTTCCTGCCTCACGCATGGCAAGGATCCGGTCATCGGCGCCTGGACCACGGCCAGCCTTCCCGCCGACAGGGACCGAGGCGAGCGGGACGGCGATGACGGCGACCGCGAGCATTGGCAGCAGGTGTCGCGGCTTGGCATGCCGCTCGTCAACGAGCTCGTCATCGGCCTGCCGGACAAGGATAAATTCAACGCCAGCAGCCCCCGCCACGACGCGCAATTCCTGAATTACGTGACCAACCCGTCGTTGCCGGTGTTGCTGAATGCGCTGTTCGGCAATGCTGCGATGATTCCGGGAACTCCGCGCAACGATTTGGTCGCCGCATTTCTGACCGGCGTGAAGGGCATCAATCAACCGATCAAGGTGAGTCCGGGCGAAATGCTGCGCCTGAACACTGCGACCGCGCCGACGCCGGCCGCATCGCAAAACGACCTGGGTGTGTTGGGCGGTGATTTGGCCGGTTTCCCCAACGGTCGCCGGCCCTATGACGATGTCGTGGACATTACTCTGCGCGTGGCTGAGGGCGCACTGTGCGGTACAATCGGCAATTGCGGCACCGAATCCAGCGATCCCAATCACGGCACTCCATACACCGACGGCGCGCGTGCGTCGGGTCCGGACTCCGCGCATGTTCATGTCAGCGGCGCAATCAACGCGGCGGATACCTACCTGGGCAGCTTCCCGTACTTGGAGACGCCGATCCCCGGTTCGCCGAATGGTGCCAATGGGGAGCCGTAGTTGCGCGTTCAATGCTCATGCCGATGATGGGCATCGGGGAAATGCGGGTGAGTGTGCTCGAGGGCCTCGTGCACATGGACGTGCGAGTGGGGCTCCTGACCCCGCCAATCGCCCGAATGGGCGTGTTGATGGTGTTCGTCATGAACATGCGAGTGATCGTGTTCGGTGGGCAGATGCCGATGCCGGTGGGAGTGCCGTTCGTTCAAATGCAGCCACACGCCCGCCGCCATCAACAATCCGGCGACCCCCAGGCTGCCGGTCAGCGGCGCGCCCAGGGCCACGGCGAGGACGGCGCCCACAAAAGGAGCCACCGAGAAATACGCGCCGGTTCGGGCCGTCCCGAGCCGGCGCAATGCGATCACGAACAACGTCAGGCTGAGGCCGTAGCTCACGAAACCGACCAACCCCGCGCGCAGCAGCAGCGCGCCGGACGGCCAGTGAGCGCCATAGCTCAGCGCCAGTGCGACGCTGACGGCGCCCGCAATCAGTCCCTTGATGCAGGCAACCGTCATGGCGTCGTGGATCGCGACCTTGCGCGTCAGGTTGTTGTCGACTGCCCACGCCAGGCAGGCGCCGGCGATCGCCGTGGGCCCGGCCATGCCGGCCGCACGAAGCGCGGGTCCTGCCGATAGGACCACGCCCCCCGCCACGATGAGCGCCATGCCGATGGCAATGCGTCGGTCAAAGTTTTCCTTGAAGGCGAACCAGGCCAGCAACGCCGTGAACACGCCCTCCAGATTGAGGATCAGCGATGCGGATGCGGCGTCGGTCACGCGCAGTCCATACAGGAGCAAGAAGGGACCGAGTGCGCCGCCGAAGGCCGTGGCACCGAGCAGCCATAGCAAGCTGACCCCGCGCGGCCAGACGATGTGCCCGCCTCCGATGAGGGCGCGCCCGGACAACAGCACGGCAAGGCCCAACCCCGAGCCCAGGTAGAGCAGCCCGGCAAGCAGCAAGGGAGGCACCTGGGCCGTCAGGGGTTTCGCGATCGGGGTGCCGAGCCCGAACAGCACGGCCGCGCCGAGCGCCGCCAAGATTCCGCGATCGAATTTCACGGGTCTGCCCGCAGAGGCTTGTCGAGCAACTCGTATCCAGCGCGCGGACGAAAACCGTGACGCTCATAGAAGCTACGCGCGCGTTCATTGTCGGCTCCCAGCTGCAATTGCAGCCGTCGCATTCCGCGCGCCGCGAGATCACGCTCGACCGTGGTCAGAAGCAACGCGCCCAATCCTGCCGATCGCATCTCCGGGGACACGAATACCTCGTCGATTTCCGCCATCAAGCCGCCGTGTTCGAGGCTCAACGTGAACACCGCCACCAGGTAACCGCACAGTCGGCCGTCGACTTCCGCCACCCAGCATGCGCCGAGCTGCGGGGTCGAGAGCAAGTTCCCCAGTATCGACTCGATCCGCGGCCGGTCAAACCCGCCGATGCCCTCGAACTCCCAGTAACGCTCCGCCAGCGCTGCGATTCCCGCGACATCGGCCATCGCCGCGAAGCGTACCGGCATCTATTTGTCCGGTGTTGCCGCCTGCGAGCCCGGGGCCTGCGCGTGTGCAGCCGCACCCTCCTGCTGCCGCCACGCGGTCCAGCTCTGGTCGATCAAGTAGGCGTGAATATTGTCGACATCCTGGTCGCTCAAAATGTCATCGAAGCGTTCCATGCCCGCCGGCGCAAGCACGCCCTTCATTACGATATCCTTGAACTCTGCATGCAGTCCCGTATTGAGCTTGCGCAGATCAGGCGTGCTGCTCGGCCCAAACACATGGCAGCGTGAACATTCCTCGACGAACTTGATCTCGCCGGCGTCGATCTGCGCCTGCGTCGCCGTCGCGGCCGGGGGCTTGGCAAAAGGCTCCTCGACCCGCGCCGCCGGCGTCGGCACCGCGCCGCCGCCCAATTTGAAGGCGATGATGCGGTTGGTGTTTTGATATTGGCGCGCCGCGCTGCTCGGCGGGATCGGACCCACGGTAATCCCCGTACCCCCATATCCCGCCTGCACCGCGACGAACTGCTCGCCATTGATGGCGTACGTCATGGGCGCAGCCATGATGTGGCTGCCGGTCTTGATCACTTTGAGGACCTTGCCGGTATCGGCGGCATAGACCCACAATGCGCCGCTGCCGCGTCCCTGGAATACCAAATTGCCGGCGGTCGACATCACACCGCCGTCGTAGCCGCGAATTCCCGACGAGGTCTCGTGCTCCCACACGATCTTTTGTGCCGCCGGGTCCCACGCTCGCAGCAGTTCCCGCACCAGGTTCACCTTTCGGGTGGCCCGAAGCGTCTGCAGATCCGGCACCGGCCCGTAGAGACTCTTCAACGCAGCGGCGTCGTAGGTGTCATCGGGATATATGCCTTGAACGGTGAAGAATCCGTCGAGGTATTTCATCCTGCCGCCGTTGTGCAGCATGTCGACCCAAACCGCGGACATGTCGATGACGGGAATGTACACCAGGTGCGTTTGCGCACTGTAGGACATGGGATTCCAGGTGTGGCCGCCCGACCACGACGGATACACGTTCTTGGGCGATGAATACCAGTCCGCCGCCTTGGTCACGACCGGCCGACCGGTTTTCATGTCCACATGGGACGCCCAGTTTACGTAGGTATAGTTCTTGGCCGAGATCAACTGCCCGGTCTTGCGATCGAGAACATAGAAGAACCCGTTCTTCGAGGCCTGCATGATGACCGGCCGGCTCGCGCCGTCCAGAGTCAGGTCGGCGAGAATCAGCTTTTGCACCGAGTCGTAGTCCCAGCTGTCGCGCGGCGTGGTCTGGTAGTACCACGCCATGCGCCCGGTGGAGGCGTCCAAGGCAAGAATGGATGCCGTGAACAAACTGTCGAGCTTTGCCGGCCCGAGCTGACGCAGATCATAGGGCGCCGCATTCGCAGTGCCGAAATAGACCAGGTTGAGCGCTGCATCGTAGGCAAATCCGTCCCAGGCGGTGCCACCGCCGTTGAACTCCGGTTTGCGCTGCGGATCCCAGGTCTTGTCGGCTTGCGCCAACTCCGGATTTTCATACGGCTGGCCGACGGCGGGCGGCACGGTGTAGAAGCGCCACTTGAATTTTCCGGTGTCCAAATCGTACGCGGCCACATAGCCGCGCACGGCCGTGTGACCCATGTCGGCGCCGCTATTGCCGATGACAATGACATTGCCGGCGATTTGCGGCGCGCCGGTGCTGGAGTAGGGCAGTTTGTGGTCGGTAATGGTGTCCGCCACCCAGATGCGCTTCCCGGTGGTCGCGTCCAGGGCGTGCAGACGCCCGTCCACCGACGCCACATACACCTTGCCTTTCCAGACCGCCACGCCGCGGTTGACCAGGTCGCAGCAGGGATGTCTGCCGATGAAGTAGTCGGGCTTCGGGTCGTAGCGCCATAGCTCCTTGCCGCTGGCGGCGTTCACCGCGTACACATAGCCCCAGGTTCCCGAGGTGTACATGATCCCGTCGATGACGATCGGCGTCGCTTCCTGTCCGCGCATCGGATCGCCGAGGTCATACTGCCAGGCGAAGCCCAACTGCTTGACGTTCTTCGCGTCGATGTTCGACAGGGGCGAGTAGTAGCTGCCGTCCTTGTCGCGTCCACCGGTGAACCAGTTTTGCGGCTCCTGATCCGCCGCAGCCAAGCGCGCCGCGTCGAGATCGCCCGGCGCCTTCGAGGAGGGCGCGCCGAGCGCGGGTTGCGACGCGATTGCCGCGCATACCCACAAAGTTGCTGCGCAGTTCCAGACGATGTTTATTTTACTTCTCAAGCGATTACTCCCTGCGAGACAGGCTCAAAGCTTAGCGGACATCCTCCGCGAGCGGTACCGCATCAGCCGGCGATGCAGCCGCGCCATCCTTGCACAATACGCAAATGATTTGCTCCACAGTTAAATTATCGTTTATATTCATCGATGGTGATTCCCGCCCATAAACCAGTGTTGCGCCAACGAATTTCGTTAAGCCCGCATGCCCCATCGACTACTTCGCTTCGGCCTCTCGCGCAAGCATCCTGAACCACGCATGTTCACGCGCCATGACTCGTTGAAGGCGGGTTATGACGTGGTCATCATCGGCGCGGGTGGGCATGGTTTGGCGGCCGCGTACTACCTGGCGCGCGATCACGGTATCCGCAACGTGGCGGTGCTCGACAAGGGCTACCTCGGGGGCGGCAACACCGGCCGCAATACCACCATCATCCGCTCGAACTACCTCACGCCCGAAGGCGTGAAGTTCTACGATGAGAGTGTGCGCCTGTGGCAGGACCTGGCTGAAGACTTCGACTTGAATCTGTTCTATTCGGCGCGCGGGCATTACACGCTCGCGCACACCGACGCGGCAATGCGCACCATGCGTTGGCGGGCGGAGGTCAACAAGCATTACGGCGTGCGCTCCGAAGCCGTCGATGCGGCCTTCGTCAAGCGCGGCATTCCTTCGATCGACATGAGCTGCGGCGGCCACGCTCCGATACTCGGTGCCTTGTTTCACGAACCCGGCGCCATTGCGCGCCATGATGCCGTGGCATGGGGTTATGGCCGCGGCGCCGACAAGCGCGGGGTGGAGATTCACCAGCAGACCGAGGTCACGGCGATTCGACTGCAAGGCGGGCGCGTGGCGGGGGTCGAGACCACTCGCGGATTCGTCGCCGCCCCGAAGGTGTTGTGCGCCGTCGCCGGATTCACGCCGCGAATCCTCGACATGGTGGGTCTGCACACGCCGATTTACGTGCATCCCTTGCAGGCCATGGTGTCCGAACCCATTAAGCCGTGGCTCGATCCCATCATCGTGTCGGGATCGCTGCACGTCTATGTGTCGCAGACGGCCCGCGGTGAATTGGTGATGGGGGCGTCGCTCGACCCGTACGAACTGCATGCCACGCGGTCGACGCTGGACTTCGTCGAGGGGCTGGCCTCGCACATGCTGGATATGTTTCCCTTCCTGAGCGAGGTGAAGGTGAACCGGCAATGGGCGGGTCTTGCCGATATGACGCCCGACTTCGCACCCATCATGGGCGTGACCCCGGTCGAGGGATTCTTTTTGGATGCGGGATGGGGCACCTGGGGATTCAAGGCAACCCCGGTGTGCGGCAAAACCATGAGTCAGACGGTCGCAACCGGGCGCAATCACCCTTTGATCGAAGGGTTCACCTTCGACCGCTTTGCGCGCTATCAACTGACGGGTGAAAAAGGCGCGGCGTCGGTGGGCCACTGATGAAGACTCTGGTATGCCCATTGAATGGTCCGCGCCCGGTGAGTGAATTCGCGTATGGCGGCGAGATCCGCCCGAGCCCCGATCCCGATACCTGCAGCGATGCAGAGTGGAGCGACTACGTGTTCAACCGCTCCGGTTCGCCCGGCACGAAGTACGAGTGGTGGTGCCATATCGCCTCGGGCTTCTGGTTCGTGGTGCTGCGCGACACCACGCGTGACGTGGTGATCGGCACCTATGCGGCGGATGCGGTGCGCCGCGGATTGCTGTCGGGCAACGCGCCATGATGTACCGGGTCGAATCGCAGGCGGGCGAATGGATCGATCGCGCCGCGCCGCTGCGCTTCAGTTTCGAGGGTCATGAATACCAGGGGTATGCCGGCGACACGATATCCTCGGCGCTCGCCGCGGCAGCCGTGCCGTATCTCGCGCGCAGCTTCAAGTACCATCGGCCGCGCAGCATTCTGTCGTTCGCCAATCACGACAGCAACACCTTGTTCCAGGTCGATGGCGTGCCGAATGTGCGCGGCGACGTGACCTTGCTCCGCGACGGCATGCGCGTGTCGGCCGTCAACACCTTCGGCGGCCTGCAGCGCGACAAGGCGCGGGTGCTGGATCGCGTCGCACGCCTGTTGCCGGTGGGCTTTTACTACAAGGCGTTTCATTCGAAGCGGCTGTTCCCGCGCTGGGAACGCATGTTCCGCGCGCTCACGGGATTGGGCGAGGTGGATCTCGAAGCGCCGCGCCAGACTACTCCCAAGCGCTATGGCTTTTGCGACGTGCTGGTGATCGGCGGCGGGCCCAGCGGTCTTGCGGCGGCGCTGGCGGCCGCGGCGGCCGGAGCGCAAGTGGCGCTGGTGGATGAATCGCTGCGCACGGCCGGGAACGGCGCGCCGGCGGACCTGGTGCGGGCGGTGCAGAATTCGGCCGCCATCACGCTATATTCGGCGACCGTCGCCGCCGGCTGCTACGCCGATCATTGGGTCGCGCTCGCGGAGCGGGAGCGCATGACCAAGATGCGCGCCGGAGCCGTGGTGTTTGCCACCGGGGTGATCGAGCAGCCGGCGGTGTTTCGCAACAACGATCTGCCGGGCGTGATGTCGGCGTCCGGCGCGGTACGGCTGCTCGCGCGCTATGGCGTCGCTCCCGGCCGCCGCGTGCTCATCGTCGCCGCCAATCTGGAGGCCTATATAGGCTGCCTCGAACTGAAGCACCGGGGCGTCGCTGTCGCGGCCATCGTCGATTTGCGAGATGAGACCGAGAGCGATGCGGCCGTGTCGGCCTGCGGCGCGCTCGGCATCCCGATGCTGCGGGCGAGCGCCCCCTATGAAGCGATTCGCGGCGCCGCCGGCCGCGTGGCGGGATTGCTGGTCGCGCCGCTCAAGGCGGACGGTCGGGCCGACGCCGGCTCACTGCGGCGCTTCGACTGCGATGCGATATTGATGAGCGTCGGCTGGGCAGCCGCGGCGCAGCTGCTGCTGCAAGCCGGCGGCCGCACGCGATTTGCCGGGGAACTGCAGCAATATGTTCCCGACGAGTTGCCGCCGGGAATCTTTGCCGCCGGCCGGCTGAACGGCGTCTACGATCTGGAAGCGCGGCTCGCCGACGGCCGGCGCGCGGGAGCGCTGGCGGCCGCGCACGCAGGATTCGGCGCGCCCACCCCCGCGGCCGTTGCGCGCAGCAGGCGCCGTCCATCGCATCCCTTTCCCATCATCGATCACCCGCGGGGCAAGAACTTCGTCGATTTCGACGAGGACCTGCAGGTCAAGGACCTGGAGAACGCGGCCCAGGAAGGATTCGATTCCAGCGAACTCTTGAAGCGCTATAGCACGGTGGGCATGGGTCCTTCGCAGGGCAAGCATTCCAACATGAACGCGTTGCGAATTCTGGCCCGTTACCGCGGCGTCGGTGTGGGTGAGCTCGGTTTGACGACGGCCCGGCCCATGTATCACCCGGTGCCGATGAAGTTGCTCGCGGGCCGCAGCTTTTCTGCGGAGCGGCGCACGCCCATCGACGCCCAGCATGCCGGCCTCGGCGCGGTCTGGATGCCGGCGGGAAACTGGCGAAGGCCCGAATACTATGCGATGTCCGGTGAAACCCGCGCCCAGAGCATCGAGGCCGAGGTGTACGCCGTTCGCAATGCCGTGGGGCTCATCGATGTGGGCACGTTGGGCAAGATCGAGGTCTACGGTCCCGGCGCGGCGGAGCTTCTCGATCGCGCGTACGCCGGACGATATTCCGATTTGAAAGTGGGTATGACCCGTTATGGCCTGATGCTGGACGAGAGCGGCGTGATCATCGACGACGGCGTGATCGCACGCCTCGATCCCGAACTCTTCTACTTCACGACCACCACCGGCGGCTCGGCCACCGTATTTCGCGAACTGTTGCGGCTCAATGCGCTGTGGGGACTCGACTGCGCGCTGGTGAACGTGACGGGCCACCGCGCCGCGTTCAATTTCGCCGGCCCTTCGAGCCGTGATGTCCTGCAGAAATTGACGGACATCGACTTGGCTGATGAGGCATTTCCCTATCTCGGCGTGCGATCCGGTCAGGTCGCGGGTGTGGCGGCGCGATTGATGCGCGTCGGCTTCGTCGGCGAGTTGGGCTACGAAATCCACGCGGCCGCAGGCCATGGGCCCGACGTGTGGCAGGCTTTGCACGCGGCAGGGTTGCCGCAGGGACTGCGCGCATTCGGTGTCGAAGCGCAGCGCGTGCTGCGCTTGGAAAAAGGACACCTGATCGTCGGCCAGGACACCGACGGGCTGACCGACCCGCTTGAGGCCAATGCGCAGTGGGCGGTGGCCATGAAGAAGCCGTTTTTCGTTGGACAGCGCAGTCTGCGCATCCTGCAGGCGCGCGGACCCCGGCAAAAGCTCATGGGCATCGAACTTGCGTCCACCTCGCCCTTGCCCAAAGAATGCCACTTGATCATCGACCAGGGAGCCATCGCCGGCCGCGTGACCAGCGTGACCCACTCGCGGGCGCTGAACAAGGGCATCGGCCTCGCGATGCTGTCGCCGCATCTGGCGCAAGTCGGGCGCGACATCCAAATTCGTCTCGATAGCGGCGACCTGCTGCCGGCGCGAGTCGCGGCGGCGCCGTTCTATGATCCGAAGAATTTGCGGCAGAAAGCGGGTGTGCCCGCATGAGTGCGCTGGCCCTGGAGCGGTGCCGGCAAAGGGTCCGGCTGGGCCTCAAAGGTCCCCGGGCCGCGGAATGGCTGGTGGCGGAGGGGATCGTGTTGCCGGCGGCACCGAATACCTGGGCGGCGGGCACCGGCGCGGATGCGCTGCTGGTGGCCAGGCTGGGTCAGAGCGAGTTTTTTCTCGAGGGCGATACGGCCGCGGCGACGCTTCAACGGCTGGCCCGGTCCTTGAATGGGCGCCTGCCAGGCGTGTATCCGGTGCTGCGCGAGGACTGGGGTTTCAATCTCGGCGGAGAAGGGGTTCACGATGTGCTGGCGCAGGTTTGCAATGTGAATTTCGCGGCTCTGCAGCCGGACTCCCTTCCTGTGATCATGACGCTCATGATAGGGGTGGCGGTGCTGGTCGTGCCGGCAGCCGGGGACGGCGCCACCGGGCACGACGCGGCGGGGCAGGGCGCTGGCGAACGCCGCTACCGGATCTGGTGCGATCCGACGTACGGTGAGTATTTCGCAGACTCGTTGGGTACGGTGGTGAATGAATGCGGTGGTAGATACACGGGGGTTTCGGGATGAATCAGCAAGCGGCAAAGAAATTTTTCGCCGAGCACAAGACTCGTTATGTGCTCGCGCAGTTCGTGGACATACACGGCGCGGCAAAGGCCAAGGCCGTGCCGGTCGAACATCTGGAAATGGTGCTCACCGACGGGGCGGGTTTCGCCGGTTTTGCGCTGTGGGGCTTCGGCATGGGCCCGGAAGGGCCGGACTACATGGCGGTCGGCGATCTCTCGACCCTGCAGGACATCCCCTGGATGCCGGGGTACGCGCGCATCATTTGCAACGGAGTGGTCAACAAGAAGCCCTATCCCTACTGCTCGCGCGTGGCGCTGCAATCGCAAATCGAGCGGCTCACGAAACGCGGGCTCACGCTCTATACCGGCATCGAGCCGGAATTCATGCTGTTGTCGCGGCGTGTGGACGGCAGCCTCGGGCCCGCCGATGCCACCGACGACCTCGACAAGCCCTGCTACGACTACAAGGGCCTGTTCCGCACCCGTGAGGTGCTGGACGAAATGGTGGCCGCGCTTCGCGCCGTGGACATCGACGTGTACCAAATCGATCACGAGGACGGCAACGGTCAATTCGAAGTCAATTTCACCTATGCCGATGCGCTCAAGTCCGCCGACAATTTCACCTTCGTCAAGATGGCGGCCAGCGAGATCGCACACAAGCACGGCATGACGGCAACCTTCATGCCGAAGCCGTTTGCCAACCGCGCGGGCAGCGGTGCGCATTTCCATGTCTCGATCGGGTCGGCAAAGCAGAAGAATGCCTTTTATGACAAGAACGACAAGTCCGGAATGGGCCTGTCCACCATGGCCTATCATTTTCTGGGCGGAGTGCTGCACCACGCGCGCGCCCTGTGCGCCGTCGCCGCGCCGACTGTGAATTCTTACAAGCGCTTGGTGGTGGGCCGCGCGCTCTCGGGCGCGACCTGGGCTCCGGCCTACATCGCCTACGGGGACAACAACCGCACCGCCTGCGTGCGCATCCCGCATGGGCGCCTTGAAATCCGGCTGCCGGATTCCGGATGCAATCCCTATCTGGTATCGGCCGCCTTGATCGCCGCGGGCCTCGACGGCATCGATAGAAAGCTCGATCCCGGCCCGGCGCAGAACATCAACCTCTACGAGTTGACGCCGGAAGATCTGGCCGCGAAGGGCATCAAGCTGCTGCCGCAATCGCTGCATGAGGCAATCGATGCGCTGGAGAAGGACAGCGTGGTCTGCGACGGCCTGGGCACCGATCTTGCGAACGAGTTCATCCGCCTGAAACGCATGGAGTGGACCGAATACTCGCGCCACGTGTCGGATTGGGAAACGCGCCGATATCTGGAATTTTTCTAGGGAGCGCACCTATGTGTGGAATCGTCGGTCTTCTGGTCAAGAATCCTGCGCTGCGCAACCAGCTTGGCGCGCTCATGGTGCCCATGTTGGTCGGCATGACCGAGCGCGGCCCCGATTCTGCGGGGCTTGCGGTCTACACCAAGCCGGTCTCGGATCGCCATCACAAGCTCAGCCTGTACAGCGGCGAGACCGCCGTCGATTGGTCCGAATTGTTGGCGCGGATCGCCGCCCAATTTGCACACGCGCATGAGATCGAGGCGCACGGCAATCACGCCGTGCTGGTCAGCGGGGCCGATCCCGACCAGCTCTCGGCGTGGCTGGCGCGCCACGCACCGGAGGTGGCGGTGCTATCCGTGGGCCAGTCGATCGATCTCTACAAGGACGTGGGGGCACCGGCCGACATTGCCGAGCGCTACCGTTTCAAGACGCTGCGCGGCTCCCATCTGGTGGGGCACACCCGCATGGCGACCGAATCGGCGGTGACGCCCGCGCACGCGCATCCGTTCACGGCGGGCCGCGATTTTTGCCTGGTGCACAACGGCTCATTGTCCAATCCGCATCTGGTGCGCAAGCGTCTGGAGCCGCTCGGCATCGAATTCGAGACCGACAACGACACCGAGGCCGCCTGCCGATTTTTCGAGTGGCGGCTGCGCGAAGGGGATGACCTGAAAACGGCCGTGCAGCGCGGCTTCAGCGAGCTGGACGGATTTTATACGTTTCTGATGGGCACCGATCAGGAACTGCTCATCGTGCGCGACGCCTTTGCCTGCAAACCGGCGGTGGTGGCGGAGACCGAGGACTATGTCGCCATCGCCTCCGAGTTTCGTTCGCTCGCACATCTGCCGAATATTTCCCGTGCAACGCTGTTTGAGCCCAAGCCGGAGGAGATTTATTCATGGCGAATTTGAGGCCGGTGCCGGAATCGCGCGAATTCGACCTGGCCCGCGAGAGCCTGCGGGAGTTGAATCTTTTTCTGCACAAACGGGCGGTGGACGAGGGCATATCGCAGATTCAGGTCAGGCACCCGGACGGCGCGCATTCGGTGGCGTGCGGCCTCGATGCCGATCTTGACGTGCAGATTCACGGCCATGTGGGCTATTACGTCGCGGGCATGAACAAGCACGCCTCGGTTACCGTGCACGGCAATGCGGGTCCGGGTGCCGCCGAGAACATGATGTCCGGCCGCGTGCATGTTCGGGGGTTCGCCTCCACCGCTGCCGGCGCATCCGCCCATGGCGGTTTGCTGGTCATCGACGGCGACGCATCCCTACGATGCGGCATCTCGCTCAAGGGCGCCGACATCGTCGTCGGCGGCAGCGTGGGCAGCTTTTCCGCGTTCATGGCGCAGGCGGGACGGATCGTGATCTGCGGCGATGCCGAAGACGCGCTCGGCGATTCGCTGTACGAGGCGGTCATCTACGTGCGCGGCAAGGTCCGCTCTCTCGGCGCCGACGCCCGCTTCGAGCCGATGGCCGATACCGATCGCGCCGCCGTCAAAAGTCTGCTCGTGCAGGCGGGTCTTGGTCACGATCCCGCGGAATTCAAGCGGGTGGCTTCCGCAAAGAGTCTCTATCACTGGCACGCCGATGCCGATCAGGAGTATTGACAATGACGGGTCCGCAGCTGGAGGAATCAGCCGGTTTTGATCGATCGACCATCGACTACATTCAACGCGCCGCGGCGAGCGGCCTGTACGAGATCCGCGGCTTGGGCGCCAAGCGTCGCGTGCCGAATTTCGACGATTTGTTGTTTCTCGCCGCCTCCTTGTCCCGCTACCCGCTCGAAGGTTACCGGGAACGCTGCGCGACCAAGACGCTGCTCGGCACACGTTTCGCCACGCGTCCGATCGAACTCGCGATCCCGATCACCGTCGCCGGCATGAGCTTCGGCGCACTGTCGGCGCGCGTGAAGGACGCGCTGGGGCGCGCTGCGACCGAAGTCGGCACCTCGACGACCACGGGCGACGGCGGCATGACCACAGAAGAACGCGCCTCGTCGAAAACATTGATTTATCAGTGCCTGCCGTCGCGCTACGGTTTCAACCCGGACGACGTGCGGCGCGCGGATGCCATCGAGATCGTCATCGGCCAGGGCGCCAAGCCCGGCGGCGGTGGAATGCTGCTCGGACAAAAGGTCAATCCGCGGGTCGCGCGCATGCGTACACTGCCCGAGGGCGTGGATCAGCGTTCGGCGTCGCGGCACCCGGATTGGACCGGACCCGATGATCTGGTGATCAAGATCAAGGAGCTGCGCGAGATCACCGATTGGGAAAAGCCCATCTACGTCAAAGTCGGCGCCACGCGGGTGTTCAACGATGTGAAGCTCGCCGTGCACGCGGGCGCCGATGTCATCGTGGTCGACGGCATGCAGGGCGGCACCGCGGCCACTCAAACCGTGTTCATCGAGCACGTCGGAATACCCACACTCGCCGCGTTGCGTCAGGCGGTCGATGCATTGGACGACCTCAACATGCGCGGCACCGTGCAATTGGTCATATCGGGAGGAATCCGCAGCGGCGCCGACGTTGCAAAGGCGCTCGCCATGGGCGCGGATGCGGTGGCCATCGGACAAGGAGTGTTGGTCGCATTGGGATGCAACAGCGGCTCTTACATTGCCGGCGGGCAGCACATATCGGCGCTCGAGGACTATGCGCGGCTCGGCACGGCGCCCGGGTTTTGCCACCACTGCCACACGGGGAGATGTCCAGTCGGCGTGACAACGCAGGATCCGGTCCTGGAATTGCGCCTCGACCCTGCGGTCGGGGCCAAGCGCCTGAAGAACTATTTGAAGACCGTGAACATGGAATTGACCACCATCGCGCGCGCCTGCGGCAAACAAGATGTGCATCACCTGGAGAAGGAGGACCTGGTGGCACTGACCGTGGAAGCGGCCGCCATGGCGGGCATTCCCCTGGCTGGAACCTCCTGGATTCCGGGGCAGCCCGGCTAGGATGCCGCGACTCCCCGGCGGGGAGTCGCGGCGGAGGTCAGCTACATGAAGAACTGCTCCGAGACGATTTTTCCATCCTTGACTTCGTAGGCACAGAGCTCCTCGAGTTTCACGCGCCCGCGCCCCTTCATCGTGACATCCATCGTGAGAGCAATGGCAATGGCATTGCCGGTCACGAGCGGCTCCGAAGTTTTGACTCCATGGACTTGCTCCACCATCGACTCGAACTTGTGACCCTTCTCGATGATGGCGCGCAGGCCCTTCGTCTCCTTGGGAACGTCCGCTGTCCCTTGAGGTTCGATGCTGACCGCGTCCTCGGCGAATAACTCCTTCTGCGCGGCCTCGAACTTGCCCTGGCTGCAAAGCTCCGTCAGTCGGTTGGCGATTTGTTGCGTGTTCATTACGGTGCTCCTGTGTCGTGGAGGTGGAAGGTCTTGCGGATAGACACTGGCAGCCGCGCGTGGTTCAACCCGCGGGTAATGCGCTGCAGAATCGGCGCTCGCGGCGCGTTTGCGCCGCATCGTGTATAAGCAGTCGCGGCACGGCACAACCGGGGGAGTGGGAATGCGGACGGGGCACGAGCGCTGGTCGTCAAAATTGGGCTTTTATCTCGCCGCCCCCGGCGCCGCCGTCGGCTTGGGCAGCATATGGCGTTTTCCTTATCTCACCGGGACGAACGGCGGCAGCGCCTTCGTGTTCGTTTTCGTTCTGGCGTGTCTTGCCATTGCGACTCCCCTGCTGGTCGCCGAATTCATCATCGGTCGACGGTCGCGACGCAATCCTGCCGAAGCTGCCGGAGAAGTGGCAGCGGGCTTCGGGCGGTCGCGCGGGTGGAATTCCATCGGCGTGCTCGGCACCGCCGCCACTTTCTGCATCATGTCGTATTACACCGTTATCGGCGGGTGGGTGCTGGCTTTTGCCTGGAAGAGCATTTCCGGCGAACTCGCTCACCTGCCTCGTTCAGCGCTGGAAGGGCATTTTCACGAATTTCTGTCCAGCCCGCTGCGAGTCGGAGCGTGGCATCTGGCATTTGTCGTGCTGGTAGGAAGCATTTCTGCGCGGGGCGTGAATCACGGCATCGAGCTCGCGAACAAGATCCGCGCGCCGGGTCTGCTGATCCTGCTTCTCATCCTGGTCGCGTATGCACTCGTCACGGGAGACGTGTCCCGTGGCCTGGCCTTTGCGTTCGCCCCCGACTTCAGCCGGTTGTCGCCCAATGTGGTTCTTGCCGCCGTCGGCCAGGCATTCTTTGCCACGGGCGTCGGCATGGGAATGATGCTTGCTTACGGCGCATATGTGCCGCGCGGTGCGTCCCTCATCCGCGCAGCGCTGGTGATCAGCGGGTCGATCGTGCTGGTGTCGCTGCTCGCCACCTTGATGATCTTTCCGCTGGTGTATCGCTATGGACTGAATCCGGCACAGGGAGCGGAACTGGTCTTCAACGTGTTGCCGACCGTATTCTGGGAGATGCCCGGCGGACGCATCGTCGGCATCTTGTTCTTTCTTCTGCTGGTGCTCGCGGCGCTTACCCCCAGCCTCGCCGGCCTTGAACCCATGGTCGCATGGCTGGTGCAGCGGCGCGGATTGAGCCGATCAAGAGCAGCGTTCGTTGCGGCAGCCGGCGTGTGGCTGCTGGGAATCGGCAGCGTGCTGTCGTTCAATGCCTGGGCGCATTGGAGCCCGTTCGCCGGTATTGCACGGCTGCGAAACATGACGGTGTTCGATGTGCTCGACTTTGTTTCCTCGAACCTGATGCTGCCGGTCGGCGCTCTCCTTACGTGCACCCTGATTGGCTGGCGGCTGCCGCGAAGCCTTGTGGATGGCGAATTGCCGGAGGAAACGCCGGGTGCGCGCCGCTTATTGGTGTTCCTGCTGCGCTACGTCTGCCCGCTGGGCATCGCGGCGATACTCGTCACGGTGTTCGCCTGACGGGCGCGGGGCGTTTCACGCCCCGCGCCATTTCCTCAGAATTTGTACTGGGCGCCGACCCCGATCGTTCGCGGCTGGTTCGTCAGGTAACCCACGCGCGCGCTGCGGCCGCGCTCGTAGTCGAGTGCCAGGTGCGCGTTCGTATCCCAGAGATTGTTGAGGTAGCCCGCCACCTCCCAACGATCGGTCCTGACACCCGCGCGCAGGTTGCCGAGCGAATACGCGGGAAGGCGCGCGTCGAAGGAAATCACGGTATTCGCCGGGACTCCCCCATACGGGATCAATCGAGCCGCATTCGGGTCGCCGGCGGTGTCGCCGATCTGGCCCCAGCCCGGTTGTTCATTCTCGAACTGCGAATACGAGGATCCGACGTATTGCACCGTGAACACGGAGAAGAAATCCCGCTTGTCCTGCAGCGGCAGCGTATAGCCGACGCTCGCGACCGCCTGAATCTGCGGCGCCGTCGGCAAGCGATTGCCGTCGGCGAGGCCGCCGATGATGGAGACGACGCCCGTGGCCGATGTCGAGGTGACCGATCCCTTCAAACTTGCGTCCACCCAAGATGCCGACAGCCCGAAGTCCCAGGTGGAGTTCGGCCGTGCGAACAGTTCCGCCTCGATGCCATGCGACTGCGCAGGCACGTTGAAGACAAGACGCGACGAACAGGTTCCGGCGGTCACGGTCGCTTGGAGATTTTGTATGTCGGTATAGAACGCAGACACGTTGAGCGTCACCGTGCGATCGAGGAAGCGGAACTTGCCGCCGATCTCGTAGTTCTTGCTGGTCTCATCCTTCCAGTTGCCCTGGCCACCGAACTCCACCCTGTCTGCCGGTGAGCACAGCGGCAGATTGATGGGATCGTTGATGCCGCCGAGGCGAAAGCCCTTCGAAAACTGAGCATTGAACTGAGTGTCCTCGTCGACCTTGAAGCTCAGAATGCCGCGCGGCGACACGCCGTCGGCATCGACCTCGCCGGGCACTCCGCCCGGGGGCGTGGGCGCCGAAAATACGCCGTTGAAGTTCAGAATGCGGTCTTCTTTATAGTGGTAGTAACGCAGCCCGCCGGTCAGTCCCCAATGATCCGTCATGTGCCAGGTGGCTTCGCCGAACGCTGCATACTGGTCCAGGTGGTAGCTGATGTCGGAATAGAACGGGGTGTCGACCAGGCCGACAGGGTTGGGGCCGAGCGGGAACCCGGCGGCTGCATTGAAGGAGTCGTATCCCGGCGTCGGGAGATCCTGCCCATAGCGGCGGCCGACGCGCTGGAAGAATCCACCCACCAGCCAATCGACCGTGGACGTCCCGTTCGAGGCCAGGCGCAATTCTTCCGACGTCACGTTGAGATGGGTGCGGTCATAGAGCGGTGAGTCGGCCCGCACCTCGGGAATGCCGACATCAAAACTCACGCTGCCGGTCAACTGCGTCGCGTCGCGCAGCACGGTGACGTCGCGGTGGGTGTACGAGGTGATCGAGGTCAGCGTGGTCGGACCGAAATCGTAGTCGACCTTGAGATCGGCCAAACTAAAATCGTCGTCGATGCCCTCGCGTTGTTGCGTGTACTGTTGCCGCTCGCCGATGGTGACTGCGGGCTGTGTCGTCTGGTACGGGTTGCCGAGAATATTGTAGGCATCTTCCCGCGGGTAACCGTTGGTCTTCAGTTTCTGGTAGACGAAGCGGGGCGTGATGGACACTTGGTCCGTCGGCTTCCACAACATCGACAGTCTCACGCCCGTGCGGTCGCCATCGTTGACGTCCTTCTTGATGCTGCCGTCCGGTTGGATCGAGTCGATGAAACCCGGCAGATGGTGCTCGTACACGACGAGTCGGACGGCGGCGGTATCGCCCATCGGCATATTGACCGCGAGGCGGCCGCTGCCGCCAACGCTGCCGCTTTTCGGCAATTCGATCGAGCCGTCAACCAGGCCTTCGAGAACACCGATCTTCGGCTGCGTCGTAATGTAGCGGACGGTGCCCGCTTCGGATCCGGCGCCGAACAGGGTTCCTTGCGGCCCACGCAGCACCTCGATGCGTTCGAGATCAAACATCTCCAGGTCGGGTGTGAAGAGCGCCACCGAGATGGGCGATTCGTCGAGGTAGACGCCGACCTGCTCCTTGACGCCCGGCTGATCGCGGATGACCTGACCCGAACTGATACCGCGGATCGCCATCTGACTTTGCCCGGGACCCAGGTCGGCAATGGTCAAGCCCGCGACGTTGCGCGCGAAGTCGGTGATGTTCTGCGCGCCGGAATTACGAATCTGCAGCTGCGAAGTCGCCGACACCGAGAACGGCGTGTCCTGGACGGAGCCGGCACGCTTCTGCGCGGTCACGACAATCTCTTCAAGCGTGGCCGGGGTGGCCGTATCGGCCGCGCGCACCGGATGAGCAATCACGGCCGACGCGAGCAAAATGCATGCGAGTGTTCCGTTAGAGCGAATTCTCATGAAGTCTCCCCTTCTAACTTATGTTGCGGGGCGTCTACATTCAACAAAGCTTGACGTCCCTATTTTCCAAGTATCCACAATTATGTCCAAAACTAGTAGTTGCTAAGTTACAACACATCGGGGAGGCGGCAAGCGCCGCCACAAATCTCCACATTGCGGTCTCCGGCGCAATAATCGTTCGAGCATCCGCCGTTGCCTCTTAACTATTCTCCTATGTCGCGGCACCCAATCTAGCGACTCATTGCACGCTCTCAATCGAGGAGAACATTCATGCGTATCAGGGGTGCTGCCCGCGGCAGCGCGATAGGGATTCTTTGCGCTTTCGTTTTGCTGGGCTGCGGCGGCGGCGGCGGTTACGGCGGTGGTGGTTCGATGATGACGCCGGCCACCGTCAGTGTTACGGTCAATCCTACGACCATTACCAACGGGCAGAGCGCGACTCTCACCTGGACAGCGACCAACGGAACGGCCTGCACGGCCAGCGGCGCGTGGAGCGGCCCGCAGAGCGCTACGGGTAGCATGACGGTGACGCCCACCGCGGCGGGAAGCTCCGTCTATACACTCACCTGCAGCAGCAGCGCCTACGCGAGCGCGAGCGGTTCGGCAACACTCACGGTGGACGCCGCGAGCGCGTTCACACTGACGAAACTGGTGGCGGATCAAGGCGCTGCCGCGGCGGCGAAGGTCGATGCCAATCTCGTCAATCCCTGGGGGCTGGTGATTCCAACCGGCCTGCCTGCTTGGACGGCGAACAATCACACGCAGACTTCCACGCTGTATGACGGCAACGGCAAGGCGCAGCCGCATGCGGCTCCCTTGGTGGTGACCTTCTCGCAAAGCGGCGCCGGCGTCGATTTCGATCCGACCGGCATCGTATTCAACGGTGTCGCCGCGGATTTCACCGTGACTCAAGGGACCGTTTCAGGTGGTGCGAAATTTATCTTCGACGGCGAAGGCGGAATGATCGCCGGCTGGTCGCCGGGGGTGAATGCGACCGCGGCAATCAACATGTACACCGACGCCGGCGGCGCGGTCTACAAGGGCTTGGCGATCGCGCAGAAGGGCGGCCACGCGTTCCTCTATGCCACGGATTTTCACAACAACAAGGTCGACGTGTTCGACGGCGCGTTTGCCAAGCAGGCGACGTCTGCGACCGCGTTCACCTTTACGGATCCGTCCATGCCGGCGGGCTTCGCTCCCTTCGGCATTCAGGCGATCAACAATGGCGCCGGCGGCGCGACGCAGCTCTACGTGACCTACGCCAAGCAACAGGCGCCGGATAATCACGACAACGCGAACGGCGCGGGCCTTGGATATGTCGACATCTATGACACCAACGGCGCCTTCATCAAGCGATTCGTTGCGCAGGGCGCGCTCAATGCGCCCTGGGGCATGGCGCTCGCGCCGAGCGATTTCGGCACGCTCAGCAATGCGCTATTGGTGGGCAATTTCGGCGACGGCGTGATCAACGGCTACGACGCGGCCACCGGCGATTTCATCGGCGCCGTCAAGGACGCCAACGGCGCCGCCATCGCCACCCCGGGTCTGTGGGGCGTTGCCTTCGGCAATGACGCGAATAACCAGCCGCACAACACCTTGTTCTTCGCGGCCGGACCGAACGACGAGGCCAATGGCAGCTATGGGCGCATCGATCCCGGGTCCACGGCGCCGGTGCTGAACGCGCCGCCGGTCGTTACCCTGACGACGCCGAGCGGAAGTCTGAGCGGGACGGTTCCGCTCAGTGCGACGGCGGTGGATCCGCTCAAACTCGCCAAGGTGGATTTCCTCGTCGGTGCGACACTCGTCGGCACCGCGACCACGTCGCCTTTCACCGTGATGTGGGACACGACCACGGTCGCCGACGGACAGGTCATGGTCACTGCCAAGGCAACCGATGTCGACGGCAACGTGGGCAGCTCGGCTGCGACGACGGTGACGGTGGCCAACGCCGGGCCGGTCCCGGTGACCCTGACTCAATTGCAGACGCAGATCTTTACGCCGATTTGCTCGGGCTGCCACACCGGCATCGGCACGACCCTCCCGGGGGTACAAAATCTGACCAACGGGCATACGTTCGCCAGCGTCGTCAACGTGCCGAGCATCGAGCAGGCAACGTTGGATCGCGTCAAACCCAACGATCCGGTCAACAGCTACTTGATCCACAAGATCGAAGGTGCAGCCGGAATTACCGGCAGCCGCATGCCGCTGGGTTGCGGTTCAGTCGCGAATCCATGCCTCGATCAAGCGACCATCGACCTGGTGAAGGCGTGGATCAGCCAGGGCGCGCTGAACAATTGACGGCCAGGCTGCGGTGAACGATCCGGTTCCGTCAATACAGCGCGCTGTGTCAATGCAGCGCGCTGTAGTTCGCCGGCACGTAGCTGTAGCCGGTGCCCGCGGTCCGCAGGTGCCCGATACCCGGAAAGGATAGATGCGCGCCGGCGACCCAGTCGCCGTGCGCGGCTGCATCGGCGAACAGCTTCTTCCGGGCCGCGGCAGCCTTGACCGAATCGGTGTCGAAGGCGATGGTCACCGCGGGATCCGGAAACTGAACGGCTGCGACGTGCATGAGGTCGCCCCACAGCAGCAGCGTCTCACCCTTGCTTTCGACGGCATAGACGGTGTGGCCGGCGGTATGCCCCGGAGTTGCCACGGCACGGATTCCCGGCACCAACTCGATGTCGCCGTCGAACGGCTTGAACTTCCCGGCGGCAACGTACGGGTTCAAGGAGTTCATGGCC
The DNA here is from genome assembly GCA_963811115.1 of uncultured Gammaproteobacteria bacterium. Lineage (GTDB taxonomy): Bacteria > Pseudomonadota > Gammaproteobacteria > Steroidobacterales > Steroidobacteraceae > Bog-1198. The sequence goes on along the minus strand of CAWEQB010000006.1, from coordinate 143,612 downwards.
CCCAGATAGCCATCCTTGCGATCCTTGGGTGCGGCATCCATGTTGGCTTTGCTCAGCCAAAAGTCGGCTTCTTGCTGTGCGGCTCGCACGATGGCGTTGGGGAAGGCGGCCTTGCCGTCCAGCACCAGTCCGCCCACATGATCACCGTGCATGTGGGTGATATAGATCTCGTCCACCTGCTCCGGCTGATAGCCCGACGCCTTGAGGTTCGAGAGCAGCTTGCCGACGCTGGGCCCGAACAATATTCCGGCGCCTGTGTCGATCAGCACCAATTTCGAGCCGGTGTTGACCAGGAAGCCGTTGACCGATGCCTCCACGGGCTCTTTGAGGAACGCGCGTTTCAGCGCGGCGTCCAGTTCTTTCGGCTTGAGGTTGGTAAGCAGCTTGTTCACCTCCATGGGGAAGGTGCCGTCGGATAGGGCGGTCACTTCGATGTCGCCGAGCATCATCCGGTAGTAGCCGGGTGCCTGAGTTTTGTGCTGGGGCGCGCCTGCGGCGGCACTGGCGCCGACAAGCAGCGTGACTACGAGCGCCGCAGCGACGCTGCGCAACTGGCCAATCGATGTCATGAATCCTCCATTGCTCGTGCGACGCCTCCTCGGGCAGGCCGCGAAATTGTACTGCGGCCTCACTGCGGTTGCATATCTGCTGCGTAGTGCCGCAACATTGCGGGTTGGCCGCCCAACCGATCATCGGAGCATCTCGTGCATCGTATTCATTCCCTGGCAGTTGCACTGGGATTCGTGTGTTTCTCCCTGGCTTTCGCCCGGGTGCAAGCGGCGGAGAAACCTCACCTCTATCAATCGCCGGCACTGAGCCGGGACTTGATTGCCTTCGGCTATGCCGGAGATCTTTGGACCGTGTCTCGCGGCGGGGGACGCGCGGTGCGCCTCACCAGCGGGGTCGGCCTGGAAAGCGCGCCGGTCTTTTCGCCGGACGGCAGCTCGATCGCATTCACCGGAGAGTACGACGGCAATACCGACGTGTTCACCATCCCCGCGTCGGGCGGAGTTCCCCGTCGCATCACCTATCATCCGGCCGCGGATATCGCTGTTGGATGGACTCCGGATGGCAAACGGATCGTGTTTCGCTCCTCGCGCGACGCGGGAAGCCGATACTCGCAGCTTTATTCCGTGCCCGCCGAGGGAGGCGAGACAAAACGGCTGCCGCTGCCCATGGCCTATCAGGGCCAAATTTCACCGGATGGCTCGCACATAGCCTATTCGCCGCTGGCGCCTGCATTCGGCTTCGACTACACCGCATTCGTCTCGTGGGGCAACTACCGGGGCGGCCGCGCCAGCACCATTTGGATCACCGCGCTCTCGGACCTCGAGTCAGTCGAGATTCCCCACGAAACGGCATCGGACTTCTTTCCCGTGTACAGCGGTCAACAGATCTTCTTTCTCTCCGGACGCGCCGGACATACGGGTATCTTCCGTTACGATCCGGGCACGAAGGCGGTGACGGAGGTTCTGCACAACGACGGTCCCGATATCCGCAGTCTCGCCGCGCAAGGAAGCACCCTGGTGTTCGATCAGCTGGGGGAGATCCAATTGTTCGATACCGCCAGCGGCAAGGCGCAGCGGGTGCCGATCGAGATCGAGGCCGACCTGCCGGAAGTGCGATCCAGCTTCAAGAATGTCGCGACGGAAATCGATCACGCGGCGATTTCCCCGACCGGCCTGCGCGCCGCGCTGGAGGCGCATGGGGAGATCCTGACGGTGCCGGTGAAGGCCGGCCCCACCCGCAATATCACCAATACCCCGGGAGTGATGGAACGCTCGCCGGCTTGGTCTCCGGACGGCCAGTCCATAGCCTATTTCTCTGATGAGTCGGGTTTGTACGCATTGCATGTGGCCGCACAGGCGGGTGCCTCACTATCGGGCGCCGCCGCGGTCAAAAAATTTCCGCTGGCGCCCGAGCCTGCCTACTACTTTGCGCCGAAGTGGTCGCCGGACTCGAAACGCATTGCCTTCCACGACAATCGCCTCAATGTTTACCTGCTCGACATCGTCACAGGCAAACTGAGCGTCATCAACGACAAGAATGTGTACGGCGGCTTCTCCGACGCAAGCTACGATCTTGCTTGGTCGCCCGATTCGAAGTGGATTGCCTATCCCCGCTCGCTCGAGAATCACCTGCACGCCTTGTTCCTCCACTCGGTGGACAGCGGAAAATCCACCCAGGTCACCGGTTTGCTGGCGGACGCGCGCCTGCCTGCTTTCGATCGGGCCGGAAAATATCTCTACTACACCGCCAGTACGAACGCCGGCGCCAGCTCCGATGGCCTGGATATGAGCAGCGACTTGTACGAGGTAAAGTCGAATATATACGCTCTGGTGCTCAGCGCCGAGCAGGCGTCGCCCCTCGCCCCCGAATTGGATGACGAGAAGGCGCCGGGAGTCAAACCCGCCAGCCCGAAGGAAAGCGAGAGCGCCGGCCGCGGCGAGGAGCCAGACCCCGTCACGGGCGATGGCGGCAAGCCGGGTCCCAAAGGCGATGGCCGCAAGGGGGCCGCCGCAAGATCTGCCGGCGCAGCCCCGCCGGCCGCCGCCAAGGTTCCGACCAAGATCGACCTGGCCGGCATCGAATCGCGCGCCGTTGCCCTGCCTCTGCCCACCGCCGCGTATACCGCGTTGGCCGCGGGGACCCACGGCAGCCTGTACTTTCTGGTGCGAAGCGATCTCGGCCGGTACGACGACCGGGCAGCCACCTTGAGCCGCTGGATCCAGGAGGACCGCAAGACGGAGAAGCTCGCCGAGCGCATCGAAAATTTCGAGTTGTCCGCCGACGGGGAGAAGATGCTGCTGGCCGTCTCGAACCGCAAACCCGATGCGCCGCCCGATCCGGGTGGGGAGGAGGCGCACCCGACGTGGGTGATCGTGCCGGCCAATGTCCCGCTCAAACCAGGCGAGGGTGCATTGTCGTTGGCGGCAATGCAGGTGCGCGTCGATCCTGCGGCGGAATGGATGCAGATGTACCACGAGGTGTGGCGGATCGAACGCTCGTATTTCTACGATCCGAAGTTCCATGGCGCTCCCACCGTCGCCGACGAGCGCCGCTACGAACCGTACGTCGCGTCGATCGCATCGAGGGCCGACCTCAACTATGTATTTCAAGACATGTTGGGAGAGTTCTCGGTGGGTCATTTGCGCGGCAATGGCGGCGCCATACCCCGGGCTCGCCGCGTGACCGGCGGATTGCTCGGCGCCGATTACACCATCCGCAACAATCGCTACTGCCTCGCGAAGATCTATTCCGGGGGAGAATTCAATCCGCGCGAAAAAGCTCCGCTTGCCCAGCCCGGGCTCAATCTGCGCGCCGGCGATTGCATTCTCGCCATCAACGGCCAGGACGTGACCGGCAGCATCGACATCCAGCAGCCCCTCGAAGGCAGCGCCGAGCACGCCATTGCGCTCCGCGTGGCCGCGGCCGACGGCAGCAAGGTGCGCGATGTGACCGTGGTGCCGGTCGCGAGCGAAGCGAATCTACGCCACATCGATTGGGTCGAAACCAACCGGCACAGGGTCGAGCAGCTGTCGGGCGGCAGGCTTGCGTACGTGTACCTCACGAATACCGGCGCCGAGGGCTTCACCGATTTCAACCGCTACTACTTTGCTCAGACGCAAAAGCAGGGCGCGATCATCGACGAACGCTTCAACGCCGGCGGGCAGATGGCCGATTACATCATCGAGGTCATGAGCCGCCACATCGAGTCCTATTGGTCGCCGCGATACGGCAAGATCGAACACACGCCGAATGCCGCCATCTACGGCCCCAAGGTGATGATCGCGAACGAGGTCTCGGGCTCCGGCGGCGATGCCCTTCCGTGGCTGTTCAAGCAGGCCAAGATCGGCACGTTGGTCGGCAAGCGGACCTGGGGCGGTCTGGTCGGCATCAGCGACATTCCCGTGCTGATGGATGGCGGGCGCGTCACCTCGCCCAGCGTCGCGTTCTTTTCCCCCGCCGGCGCATGGGACGTAGAAAACCACGGTGTCGATCCGGATGTGGCGGTGGAACAGGACCCCAAGGGCGTGAGCGAGGGGCACGATCCTCAGTTGGAAGCAGCGGTCGCGATTGCGCTGCGTGAACTGGCGGTGCATCCTTTGACGCAGCCCGCGAGGCCCGCATACCCCGACTACCATCACTAGAACAGCGAACAGCGTGGCCTGAATGACGATGATTCTGTGCATCGACGACCTGCGGGAGCTTGCGCGCAAGCGCATCCCGCGCGCCATCTTCGACTACGCTGCGGGCGGCGCCTACGAAGAGCGCACCCTGCGGCGAAACTCAGACGACCTCGATGCAATGACTTTCCGTCAGCGCGTCATGGTCGACGTGTCGAACATTTCGCTGGCGACGACGCTGCTGGGCGGCAAGGTGTCGATGCCGTTGGCCATCGGCCCCACCGGGCTGGCGGGCCTTTTTTGCGCGGACGGAGAGATACTCGCGGCGCGCGCTGCGGCGGCGTGCGGCATTCCGTACTGCCTGAGTACCATGTCCATATGCTCGATCGAGGATGTTCGAGCGGCGAGCGCGCAGCCGTTCTGGTTTCAGCAATATCTGATGAAGGATCGCGGCTTCAATCAAGAACTGATCGATCGGGCGGCGGCGGCGCAATGCTCCGCGCTGATGCTCACGCTCGATCTGCAGGTGCTGGGCGAGCGCCGCCGCGATCCGCGCAACGGACTCACGATTCCGCCGCGGCTCACCCTGCGCAATGCCTGGGACGTGGCCACGAAGCCGTCCTGGGCGCTCAAGGTGTTGTTCGGCAAGCGGCGCACTTTCGGCAATCTGGCCGGCAGGATCGGCGGCTCCAGCGGAATTCGCACGCTCTCGGAATGGACCGCCACGCAATTCGATCCCTCGGCAAATTGGCGCGACGTGGAATGGGTCAGGAGCCGCTGGCCGGGAAAGCTCATCCTCAAGGGAATTCTCGATGCCGAGGACGCACGCTTCGGCCTCGCCGCGGGCGCGGATGCCATCGTCGTGTCGAATCACGGCGGCCGGCAGCTCGACGGCGCGCCCTCCTCGATCTCGGTGCTGGCGGAGATCGTCGCGGCAATCGACGGCCGCTGCGAAGTCCTGTTCGACGGCGGCATCCGCTCCGGCCAGGATATTGCCAAGGCATTGGCGCTCGGCGCCCGAGGCACGTTGATCGGCAGGTCGTTTCTCTATGCACTGGCGGCCGCGGGAGAGGCCGGCGTGATCAGGGCCGTCGAGATCCTGCGCAACGAACTGTGCGTGACCTTGGCGCTAACCGGAACCTCGGCAGTGCAGGCCGCAGGGCCGCACATGCTGCGGCTCGCGGATTAAATCATCGGCAATCCACGCCGCGGTCGTCCGCGGGGAAACGCCGCGTCGATTCTCGCCAACTCGGATTCGCTCAGCTCCAAGGCAGCCGCGCCGGCGTTGTCGGCGATGTGTGCAAGGCTCGACGCTTTGGGGATCGCGAAGATCTCCGGGTAACGAAGCAGGAATCGCAGGGCCACCTGCCGGGGCGTCGCCTGGTGAACGGCGGCGATCTCGTGCAGCACCCGGCCACGCGTGGATCGCGCGACGTACGCCGCCGCCGATTGACCGAAAGGCGTGTACGCGACCACCGCAGTCCCATGCGTTCGGCACCAGGGCAGCACGGCATGTTCGATGGCGCGCTCCTCGAGGTGGTACAGCACCTGATTGCAGGCCGGATGTCCGGTGCCGGCGATCGCGGCGACTTCCTCGAGGTCGGCGACATCGAAATTGCTCACGCCCCAGGAGAGAATCTTGCCGTCGCGAACCAGGATGTCGAAGGCTGCTATCGTTTCTTCCAATCGATAGGCGCCGCGCCAATGCAGCAAGTAGCAGTCGAGCCGGTCGGTTTGCAGGCGCGCCAGCGACCGCTCGCATGCCTCGAGAGTGCCGCGCTTCGATGCATTGCTCGGCAGCACCTTGGAGACCAGGAAGGCTTCGTCGCGCCGGCCCACAAGGGCCTTGGCAATGAGAGATTCGGCGGCCCCCGATCCGTACATTTCGGCAGTGTCGATGTGCGTCAAGCCGAGATCGAGTCCGCGGCGAAGCGCGGCGACCGCAGAGTCGGCCGGTGCTTCATCGAGTTTCCACGAGCCCTGTCCAACGGGTGCGACAGGGCGTCGAGTATTGCCGAATGTCCGCATGGGGGTGTTGCGACGCACTGATATATTTCATAGCGCGATCAGCCCGGAGAAGTCAATCACACCGTGGATTATGTTGCGGCGGCTCGTCCGGCCCATGGATTTTGCGGCGAAGATTGGGGTATACATATAAGCGGTGGCAGTCGCTTAAGCGGTGGCAGTCGCTCGGTGCCGGATTCCGCCAGGGAGGTCCAGATCATGACGATGCCGGCCGCGCGGGACGGAACCCCCAATCCCGAGGTCGTCTGGGATTTTACGCGCCTGGGCTATGCGCGACGGGCGTCCGTGATCGTCGCCTTCGCGGCATCCTATTGCCTGCTCATGATTCTCGGCTTGGTGCTGCGAGAGAATTCGCAACAGCTGACCATCATCTGGCCGGCTGCCGGCCTCTTGTTCATGGCCCTGTGGTTCTCACCGAAGCGCAACTGGATCTGGATCCTGGCCGTGCAAATGGCGGTGGAGCTCACGGTCGACATCTTTCGGTCCGATCATTTTACGTGGCATCGGTACGTGCCGTACATTCTCGCCAATTCGCTCGACGCCTTTGTCGGCGCGTCCATCGCCAAGCGCCTGATGGCAACGCCGTACCTGCCCAAGGTTCGCCATGTGCTGCAATTCATCGCGGCGGTCGCCCTCGGCTCCGCGGCGAGCGCCGTGCTCGGCGCCGTCAGTTCGATGGAAGCCTTGGCGGATTTTCACTATCTGCGCGAGTGGCAGCTGTGGTGGGCGGGAAATTGGCTGGGATCCCTGTGCATCGCGCCGGTGATCTTGGGCTGGGCCATACGCTGGCGTAAGCGCGAACTGAGCCTCGCAATGCCGCCCCCGGCCGAGTTGGCCCTGATTGCCTGCGCGCTGCTCGGCATGACGATTTGGGTCTTTTCGGCGCTGCCCAGCAGCGAGACGACGATCCTCGATCTGCCTTTCGTGCTGTTGGCGCTGGTGATCGTGGCGGCATTCCGCCTGCCGCCGCGCTGGTGCGCGACGTTTGTCGCATTGGCTGCGTTGCTGGCGTCGTACTTTGCGAGCCGCGGCCTGGGTCCTTTCGCGGACGACCCGAATCCCTTTGTGCGGGTGGGCGCCGTGCAATTGTATTTGGCGACCCTCGTGATCATCAATTTCATGTTGTCGATCGTGCTGCTCGAGATGCGCAATGTATTGCAGCAGTTGCGCGCCAGCGGCGAGCGCTACCAAAACTTCGTGGAACAAAGCTCCGAGGCCGTGTGGCGCATCGAACTCGATGTGCCGATGCCCCCCGGGCTGGCCGTGAACGAGCAGATTGCCTGGCTGCGCGAGCACGCCTATATCGCCGAGTGCAATCTGGTATATCTGAAGTTGAACCGCTTGTTCGGGCTGCCCGACGCCGATTCGCGGCTGTGGCGCGCGGATGTGCCCTGGTCGGCGATATATCTCGAGCACATTGGCACGGCGGCGCAACAGGGCTATTCGTCGGATGGCCTGCAATTTACGTTGTCCAAGGGTTCCCAGCATTTCACCTACATCACGGGCTTCCGCGGCGTGCTGGAAGACGGCAAGCTTGCGCGGGTGTGGTGCGTCGCGCGCGACATCAGCGAACTCATCGATCTCAATGATCTGCTGCGCCAGAAACAGGAGCGGTTGCAATTGTACGCGCGGCAATTGGTCGGCGCCGAGGAGCGCGCCCGGCGGGCCACCGCCGTGGATTTGCACGACGGCATCGGGCAACAGTTGGTCGGGCTGGCCATGACCGTCGAGGCGGCTGCCTCGCGGGCGACGCCCGAGGTGAAGCTGCTGCTCGGCGAGGCGACCCACACCGTGCGCGAGGTGCAGGCGATCACTCAGCGCGTCATTGCAGACCTGAGCCCGCCGGGGCTGTACGAGCTCGGATTGGAACCTGCGCTCAAATGGCTGAGCGTCTACATGCGCGGCAAGGACAATCTGGAGGTGGACCTGAAAGTGGCCCCGGATGCCGCAGCCTATGATCTTGATCTTAGGGTTCTGGTGTTCAAGCTGATTCGCGAGTTGCTGCGCAATGTCGTCAAGCATTCCGGTGTGCGGAAGGCGGCCGTCACGGTGTCACAGACGGCCAGCGAGCTGCGCGTCGTCGTGGAGGATCATGGCGTCGGGTTCGAGTGGCAACTCAGCCTGTTCGAGGCACGCTCCGAGGGCTTCGGCCTGTGGAGCGTGGCGGATCGAGTGAGGGCCGCCGCGGGTGAGATGACCGTCGATACCGCGCCGGGCAGGGGATGCCGTGTGTCGGTGGTATTTCCGTACAGTCCCATCGTTCCGTTGCTGCAACCCAGGGAGGCGCGCAAGGAAACGGACACCACCCGCTCGGGCTCCTACTGAGCCGGCTTAGAACGAGTTCTTCGCCAGGCGCCGCGACATGCGCAGCGCCGCCTCCCGGCCCTGGTAGTAGCCCTGCACGACGCCGAGCTGATCGAATCCCAGGCACTCGTAGAAAATGCGCGCCGGCTCGTTGTGCGTGCGCAATTCGAGATTGATGCGAAACACCCCGGCCTCGATCGCAGTCGTGGTCAGCCAGCTCATGAGTTGCCGTCCAAGCCCCTGGCGCCGATGCTCCGGCGCCACGGCGAGCAAATTCAAATGAGCGACCTCATCGCCAAAATGCATGATGGCGAAAGCCGCGATGCTGCGCTCGCGGCGAGCGACCACCACCGAGGACTCGGGTCCCGAGATGAAATGCTGAACGCGGGCCGGCGTCCAGGACCAGGTGAGGCCTTGTTCGATCAGATCGCGGGACATTTCCGCAATCTCACGCGCATCGCTCGCGCGGGCCAGCCCCAGGGTGGCAATTTCCGACATGCTGGACAGACTCCTAGGGCGCTCCGGTTTTGATGGGCGGCGCAGACCGTTGCGGCAAACCGGCCGGTGCCGCCGGCAGGCGCTTCAAAAGTTCCTGAACGCCTCGCTCCAACTGGGGATCATGGCCCTTCAAGACTTCCACCGGGTCTTGCTCGACGACGATATCCGGATCCACGCCGTGTCCCTCGATGATCCAATGACCGTTTTCATCCGCAGTGCCGAACTCTGGCACAAAAACCATTCCGCCGTCGAGCAGCGGCCCATGGTCGGTGATGCCGACCACGCCGCCCCAGGTGCGCTTGCCGATCAACGGTCCGATATTCCACTGGCGGAAAGCATAGGAGAAAATGTCCCCGTCCGACGCCGTATCCTCATTGACCAATGCCACCTTCGGTCCCGGCTGCACGACGCGCGGATAGGTATCTGTGGTTTCGTGATTGCGCGCGAAGCCCGTGCCGCGCAGCGTACGAGCCAGTCTCTCGATCAGCATTTCGGAAATGTTGCCGCCGCCGTTGTCCCTGACATCGACAACCAGTCCTTCCTTGCGGACCTGCGGGTACCACCATTTGATGAATTCGCGGATCCCGGCGTCACCCATGTCCGGCAAGTGGATGTAGCCCAGGCGTCCTCCGCTCATGCGATCCACACGGGCGCGATTTGCGGTGGCCCACGCCAGGTACAGCAGGTCATGTTCGCTGCTGAGCGGCTGATAGCGGATGGTGCGCGCCGCTTTGCCGTCGGGCGTGGCTGACACCCGCCATTCGACAGGTTGGTTGGGCGCCCCCTGCAACAACTCGTAGGGGTCGGTTCCCGACCTGAGCTCGCGTCCATTGATGGCAAGCACATAGTCGCCCTCGTGGACATCCACCCCCACTTCGGTGAGCGGCGAGCGATAGCGCTCTTCTTCATTCTGGCCGGCGAATATTTTGGCGATCCGATAACGTCCGGACCTCACATCGAGTTCGAAACGGGCGCCGGGCAGGGCGACGAACGGCCGCTTCGGCAGTCCCAGGTCGCCGCCTTCGATGTAGGCATGCTGGACGGTGAGTTCCGAGATCATTTCGGCGATGACATAGTTGAGATCGGCCCTGGAGCCGACGAAGTCGAGCAAGGGCCCATACTTGTCGCGCAGCTTCTGCCAATCGTAGCCGTGCATGTTTTCGACGTAGAAATAATCGCGATAGCGGCGCCATACTTCCGCGAAAATCTCGCGCCATTCGGCCGCCGGAACATGCGTCGTCACCAAGCCCGCCAAGGAGACCGTCTTGGCGTCATCGCTTTTGTCGTCGTTCTTGTCGTCGCCCTTGCCGACCGCGTAATACTTGATTTCCTTGGACGAAAGCTGCGCCAACACATGTTTGCCATCAGCGGTGGCCGACCAGGAAGTCACGTCCTCCGCCACCGGCTTGGCCTCGCGATCCTTGATGGAGTAGGCCATCACGGTGGCCTTGAGGCTCGAATCACGCCCGTAATAGAACGGCCCGCGGCGTTGGTACAGCAGGGAGTCCTCGCCAACCGCAAGGTTGCTCAGATTGTCGGCCTCGAGGGGCACCCGGATCGCGCGCTGCTCGATGCCGTCGAAATCGATCGTCATCGGGGATTTATTGCCGTCCTTGCCCTTCTTGCCATCCTTCGCGCCCGCCTCGGGCTTGTCGCGGCCGGGCTCGTCGTCCCGTATGCCGAAGGGATTCTTGACCTCTTTGCGCAAGGTCAGCGCGAATATGCCGGTCTGTCGATCGGTCGCGAAATCGAATTCGATGCTGCTGATCAGCGGCTGATATTCGCGCGCACTCAAGAAATACAGCAAATCACCGTCCGGCGCCCATGCAGCCGATTGCGCATTGAAGTATTGCGGGGTGACGCGCCGCGACTTGCCGTCGGCCACCGACCAGATGAAGACGGAGGAGAAGCCGTTGGGCTCGTTGAGCGAATAGCTCAAGTAGCGGCCGTCGGGCGACCAGCGATAGTCCAAAGCGATATCAGAAGGATCGCGCGCGATGATGGCGCGCTTCTTGGCGGCCACTTCGATCACGGACAAGCGTCCCGTGTTGTCGGCAATGGCGATGCGCTGATTGTCACCCGACCATCGCGGCGCGAAATAGCGCGCGGTCGATCCGGAGGTCAGTTGCACGGCAGGTTCGTTGCCGTCCTGCGTCTGCGCATAGAGTTCTTCCTCGCCGCTGCGATCGGATACATAGGCCAGCCGCTTGCCGTCGGTCGACCACGCCGCTTCCCGCTCGTGAGCGGATGATGAACGTGTGAGATTGCGGGTGGTGCCGTGTTCCACGGGAACGGAGAACACATCGCCACGCGCCACGATCGCCACCCGTTCGCCGCCCGGACTCAAGGTGACGCCTTCAATATTGTCGGCGGCATTGGCCGGTTGCGGGCGAGAGGTGGTGGCATCCGCCGGCACCAGAATCGACAGCGCGCGATCCTGGTCATTGCGCGCATCGTAGAGATGCAGCTCGCCGTTGAGCTCGTAGACGATCTGTCCTTCGGCATCGGCGCTCGGCCAGCGCACATCCCAATCCTGGTAGTGGGTCAGCTGCCGGGTTTGCCGGGTCGCGACGTCGTAGCGATAGAGATTGAATACGCCGCTGCGGTCCGAATTGAAGTAGATGGCGTCGCCGATCCACATGGGGTCGCGATCGGTATGCGGGTCGTTCGTGACCTGCAGCAGCGCAGGATGCAGCAGATCGAAAATATACAAGTCGTTCGCCCAGCCGCCCTGGTAACGTTTTTCGCTGCGAAAATCACGCCACAGCGGTGAGTACACGATCTGCCTGCCGTCGGGCGAATACTGTCCTGCACCGGCGACCGGCATGGGCAGCGCGGTCGCGGCGCCTCCGTTCATCGGTACCGTATAGAGCCTGGAGGCCGTCAAGATGAAGCTGTCGCGCGCCGATCTGAAAAGAACGGACTTGCCATCCGGCGTCCAGCCGTAAACCTGATTGTCGAATCCCCATCGATCGGCGAGCGGCCCGGGCGCGGGAAAGTAGGTGAGCTGCTTGGGAGCGCCGCCATCCGCCGGGATGACGTACACCTGTTCGTCGCCGCCGTATTGACCCGTGAAGGCGATGAATCGACCGTCCGGAGAGAACTTGCCGAACAGTTCGAGACCGGGGTTCGAGGTGAGATGCGAGGCAGTACCGCCTTGCGTCCCGACCGTCCATAGGTCTCCCGCGTAGCTGAAGACGATGCGGTCATGCCAGACATTCGGAAAGCGCAGCAGCTTCGTGGAAGCTGCCTGCGCGGCGAGCGACAGGCACACCAGGAGTGCCGACAGAGCGGCCGAACGAATGAAGCGCATGCGGTTCTGGAGTTCCCTCAGCGGCTGCGATACCGATCGGTCGCGAGCACGAGCTCGTGTGAATTGCCCGCCTCGAATGCGGAGTGTCCGGCGTCCGGTACGATGCGCATGTCCGCCTCGGGCCACGCGCGATGCAAATCCCAGGCGCTGGTTGCCGGACAGACGATGTCGTAGCGCCCCTGAACGATGGTGGTCGGTATGTGCCGTATCCGCGGCACATCATCCAGCAGCTGGCTTTCGCTGCGCAGAAATCCTCGATTCACGAAGTAGTGGCACTCGATTCGCGCCACCGACAGGGCGAACTGATCCTCGGCCCACTTCTTGATGTTCTCGCCGTTGCTGCGCAAGAAACTCGCGGATGCTTCCCAAACTGACCACGCGCGCGCCGCCGCCAATGCCACGCGTTGATCGCTGCCCACCAGGCGCTTGTGGTAGGCGCTCAGGAAATCATCGCGCTCGTCCGCCGGGATGGCATCGCGATATGCTTCCCAGGCGTCCGGGAATATCTCCGATGCCCCGTGCTGGTAGAACCAGCGGATCTCGGCGTAGCGCAGCAGGAAAATACCGCGCAGCACGAGTTCACTGACGCGTTCGGGATTTGCCTCCGCATAGGCCAGCGCCAGCGTGCTGCCCCAGGAGCCGCCGAAAACCAGCCAGCGTTCGATCCCCAGATGCTTGCGCAGGCGTTCGATATCGGCGACCAAGTGCCAGGTGGTGTTCTCGATCAGGCTCGCGCTCGGACGGCTTCGACCGCAGCCCCGCTGATCGAATACGACGATGCGATAATGCTGCGGGTCGAAGAATTGCCGCGCGCGCTTATCCGAGCCCGCGCCGGGGCCGCCGTGTAGGAATACGGCCGGTTTTCCCGCCGGATTGCCGCACTCTTCGTAATAAATCTCATGCACGTCCGAGACACGCAAGAAGCCATGCCGGAATGGTTCGATCGCCGGATACAGCTCGCGGCGTGCGCCATCGCGGAGGTACCGCCGGGATGCTTCGCGTGATTTGGCCGGCCGCGCCGTGGACTTGGTGCTCTTGGGGGCCGTCGATCGCCGCGGGGTGGCGCGTGATTTGGTCCGCGCGCCTTTTTTCTTCTTCATCGCTTATCCTCTTTTTTATCTTAGTTGTGTGCTCGCGAAACCATCGGTCCAAGCGGCCTGCCGCCGAGCAGGTGGACATGCAGGTGATATACCTCCTGGCCGCCATCCGCATTGCAATTGATGATCAACCGATATCCGCTCTTCGCGATACCCTGGCTGCGCGCCAGATCGCGCGCCACGATGACCATGTGGCCAATCAGCGATTCGTCCTCGTCGGCGATATCGTCGGTGGTGGGAATGGGTTTGTTCGGGACGATGAGTATGTGCACCGGCGCCGCGGGCCTGATGTCCAAGAAAGCGATGACGCGGGAGTCGCGATACAACACGGTGGCCGGCAAGTCGCCGGCAATGATTTTCTCGAAAAGCGTAGGCATTTCAATGCCTCCGGGCCTTAAGGGATCCCAAGATTAGCAGGAACGGCGGCGCCGCTTGGATTTTGCGTTGCAGCAAAATGCTCCCTTAATAGTAATGGGAACGATTCTCATGTAGAATTGCGTTCATGTTGACGACACCCTCAACCGGCGCAGCGCCTGCAGAACCGACCGACATCCAGCTTACCGATCTCGGGGTTGGCCAGCGCGCACGAGTGGTCTCCGTATCCGCGGTAGACGGCGCCAGTCCCGTTGAATTGGGCCGCCGGCTGGCTGAATTGGGTTTTCTGCCCGGTGAGGCCGTTCGCATCGTCGCCAGGGGTCTGATGGCGAAGGCGCCCATTGCCGTACGCATAGGGACGGGTACCTTTGCATTGCGACTCTTCGAGGCCGCCTGTGTCCGCGTATGTCCGGAGCAGCCGCAGCCAGCCTGATGGAGGCTCTGCCCAGCGGCCAGAGTCCCGTGGTTGCCTTGGTTGGAAACCCCAACTGCGGCAAGACGGCACTTTTCAACATTCTCACCGGCAGCCGTCAAAAGGTTGCCAACTACGCCGGAGTGACCGTTGAGCGCAAAGAGGGCTCGCTGCTCACACCCTCGGGAAGACGCGTTCGAATTCTGGATTTGCCGGGTGCCTACAGCCTCGATCCCCTGACCCCGGACGAACAGGTGACGGCCGACGTGCTGCTCGGGCGCCGCGCCGGAGAGACCCAGCCCGATTTCGTGGTCTGCGTCACCGACGCTACCAATTTGCGCCAGAACCTTCGATTGGCATTGAGTTTGAAAAAACTGGGACTGCCCATGGTAGTGGCGCTCAACATGACCGACATCGCGCGGCGCAAGGGCATCGTGATCGATGCGGACCGGCTTGCCAACGAACTCGGTGTGCCCGTGGTCGAGACCATCGGGGTGAAAACGACCGGCGTGCAGGCGTTGATCAAAGTGCTCGATCGGATCGCGATCCCTGCGCGCGCGCGATCTGCCGTGGTTTGGTCGCCCTTGAGCGCCTCGGACATCGAAAACGACCAAGCCGAAGTGCGCCGAATTTTGGGATTGGTGGGCGCGGATCGACTCGACGGCGTGACGTTGAGCGACCGCGTTGATGCCGTCGTGCTGCACCCGGTGCTCGGTCCCCTGATCCTGGCGGTCGTTTTGTTTCTGGTATTCCAAGCCGTATTTGCCTGGGCGCAATACCCGATGGACGAAATCAAATTCGGTGTTGCGACGTTCGGCAATTGGCTGGGTGCGGCACTGCCGGCCAGTCTGCTGAAGGATCTGCTCGTCAACGGCGTACTGGCCGGCGTCGGCAGCGTCTTGGTGTTTCTGCCGCAGATCATCATCTTGTTTTTTTTCATCCTGCTGCTCGAGGATACGGGATACCTGCCGCGTGCGGCGTTTTTGCTCGACCGAATAATGGGCTCTGTGGGTTTGTCAGGCCGCGCGTTCATACCCCTGCTGTCCAGCTTTGCCTGCGCGATCCCCGGGATCATGGCAACGCGGACCATTCAAAATCCGCGCGATCGCCTGGCGACGATCATGATTGCTCCTCTGATGACCTGTTCCGCGCGCCTGCCGGTGTATGCGTTGATCATCGGTGCGTTCATTCCCCGGCGACTGTTGTGGGGAGGTTTGGAGTTGCAGGGAGTGGTGTTGTTCGCGCTATACGTGTTGGGCGTGGCGAGTGCCATGGCGGTGGCCTTCGTGCTCAAGCGCAGCGCGCCGGGTTCGGGATTCCAGGCGTTGATGCTGGAGTTGCCGGCGTATCACTGGCCGAACCTGCGCAGTCTGGTCCTGGGGTTGTGGCAGCGCGTCGAAATATTCATGACCCGCGTCGGCACCATCATTCTCTCGCTGATGGTGATTCTCTGGGCATTGAGTTCCTTCCCCGCGCCGCCGCCCGGTGCCACCGGACCTGCGATCCAATACAGTGTCGCCGGACACTTGGGGGCCTGGCTCGCGGTGCTGTTCGCGCCCATCGGCTTCAATTGGCAGATATCGATTGCCCTGGTGCCGGGGCTTGCGGCACGCGAAGTGGCCGTCGGCGCACTCGGTACCGTGTACGCCCTGTCGGCGACCGGCAACGACGTGAGCGGCGCGCTGACCCCCTTGATTGCGCAGTCGTGGAGTTTGCCGACCGCACTCTCGCTGCTGGCCTGGTATGTGTTTGCTCCCCAGTGTCTGTCGACACTGGCCACGGTCAAACGTGAGACCAATTCCTGGCGCTATCCGATTATCATGGCGGCATACCTGTTTGCGATGGCGTACGTCGGCTCGTGGATCGTCTACCGAGTCTCGACGGCGTTGATCGGCGGCAGTTGAGCGAGTGCATATGAATGGTGTTCTCGACTCCTCTCTGGTTGGTCTCGCGCTGCTGGCGAGTGCGGGATACGCCCTGTTGGCGCTCGGACCGCGCAGTCTGCGGCGGCGCTTGCATGCAGGGTTGAGCCGACTGACGGCGATGGCGCCGGCGATCTTCGGCTTGCGGCGCGTGGCGCAGCGGCTTGCGGCCGCCGCGGCCGGCAAGGCCCAGGGCGCGTGTGGAGGTTGCGATGATTGCGGTTCGCAGAAAGTGTCCGCAACCAAGCCGACCGAGCGGCAATCGCCGGTCGGCGAAATCAGCGTGCCGGTAAATAAAATCAGCCGCCGCGAGAGCTAGTCCCGCGAGAGCTAGTCGTTGCTGATCAGCAGGCGCGCATTCCTTGCGTTCGCCACCAGCTTGATGGTGCCGTCCGGGAGCGGCACCGATATCGGCGCGACCTCGACCTGAGCGACTCCATTCTTGGGAGTGAGACCGATTTTTCTGGCAGTGGAGGGGGAGAGGTCGACAATTCGGCCGCGAATATAGGGGCCTCGATCCCGGATGGTCACCAAGGCGCTTTGGCCCGTCTCCAGGTTGGTGACCTTGGCGGTGGTGCCGAGCGGCAGCGTCTTGCTGGCCGCATTATTGGTTTGCGGCTGCATGCGGGTCCCATCCGCCATTTTTCTTCCCACGAACATTTGCGCATAGAAGGACGCCTTGCCGCGGCGTACATCGCCGGAGCGGTCGAGCGCAGGATGAGCCACGACGGGCTCATGCACCGGTCCCAGCCGCGGCTCATTCGCCATGGCGGCCCCGCAGGCCATCAGCAAAGCGCATTGCAATCCCAGGAATCGGCGAATAGGTCTCATAGGCGGTCCGTCCATGTCATCTGTGTTGTCAGGATGAATGACGGGGCCAATGGCCGCTGTCGGCCGGAGACGCCTACCGGGGTGAGATTATGCGCCGCCGGCCTGTAGCCGGCGGAAAAAACATGTGCAATATCAATAAATTACCATAATAGGCCAAATGCCATCGGCTGGACCTCATTCCTTCGAGACACCTGCGGCGGCGGCAATGGAATTGATCGCCTTCAAATGGGCACGCACCGTCGGCAAGGCTTTCGTGGCGAACGATTTGGCATCTGGGTCTTGCCCAGAGTCGATCTCTTTCTGGAACAGCGCGATGGTGTCTTGGTGGGCGCTGATTTGTCCCTTCATATAAGACTTGTCGAAGGTGTCGCCCGAGAGCACTTCGAGCTTGGCCTTGTCCGCCATCTGACCGACACTGGAGTCGCTCGGCAGAGTGATGCCCTTCGAATTTGCAATCGCCTTGAGCTTCTCACCCGCCGACGTGTGGTCCTTGACCATCATGGCGCCGAAATCCTTGACCTGCGGATTTGAGGTTTTTTGCTGCGCGACCTTTCCCGCTTCGACCTCGGCGATCCCACCCTCCGCTGCTTTCTTGTAAAACGCGGAATCTGGAGAGTCGGCGGCGCCGGCCAACGGAGCCCATGCGGCCAACGGGGCGGCCAGTGCCAATGCTGCCAGTGCGCGTTTCATTGTGGACTCCTTGCATTTGAATTGTTTCAACCGAGGGGAAGTCTCGCCGACCCATTGCTCGCGAATAATGGGAAATCGGCCCGATCTGGCGTAGGAAATGCGGAGTGCGGCCGCGGCGTTGTCAGTGCGCCGATGCGGCAGGCGCGCCCGCCGGCGCGGGCTGCTCGACCTGCCAGCCGCCGCCCAGCGCGCGGTAGAGCTGGACCACCGACAGCAGAGTATTGAGACGTGCCGCCGATAGAGACAGTTCGGCGGTGAAGAGTTCGCGGTCGGCGTCGATCACATTGAAGTATGAGGCGTAGCCGACGCGATAGCGCGCCAACGCGATGGTGTTGGCGCGGCGCTGAGCATCGACCTGCTCTTCCTGCGCGGCTTGCACTTCGGCATCCTGCTGGCGCGCCAGCAGCGCATCCGACACCTCTTGAAAGGCGGTCTGCACGCTCCTTTGATACTGCAACAGTGCCTGACGCTTTTGCGCGTCGGCGAAATCCACTTCGTACAAATTGCGCTGCGAACTGAGTATCGGCTGCAACGCATTCGCACCCACCGACCAGGCGCGGGCGGGACCGCTGAACAAGGATGACAGCGCAGTGCTGACGCCGCCGCCGAATGTGGTGAGCGTGATGCTAGGAAATAGATTGGCCTTGGCGACCCCGACCTGCGCATTCGCCGCCACCAGATTTTGTTCGGCTTCGCGCACATCGGGGCGGCGCTCGAGCAGGCTCGAGGGCAGGCCTGCAGCAGGCACCGGCGGCGGCGGGCGGTCGATGGCCGGCGGTGCTCCCGTGCCATCGTTGCGCAGTATTGCCTCCGGGTTGTGCCCGAGCAGCACGCTCATCTGATCCTCGGCTTGACCGATCAGAAGCTTGAGCTGCGGCAGGTTGGCCTTGGCGATGGCCAATTGCGCCTGCGCGGTGGCCACATCCAATTCCGACACCGTACCGCGGTCGTGCTGTCCTTGCGTCAGGTCGACGAACTTCTGGCGCGTATCGACCGTGCGGCGGGTGATCGCGAGCTGTTCATCGAGGGTTTGCAGGGTGAAGTAGGTCGTGGCGATACTGGCCACCAAAGCCGCCATGACATCCTGCTGGGCGTAGTCGGATTGCAGCAGTTGTGCGCGCGCGGCCTCGCTGGCGCGGCGGTACTTGCCCCAGAAATCGATTTCGTACGATAGATTTCCCTGGGCCGTGAATACATCGGTGACCGGCGGCGTTCCGGGCAGCAATTCGTATCTCGAAGTTTGCTGCCGCGTCGCCCCTGCACTCACAGCCACCTGCGGCAGCTGCTGCATGTGCGCCGAACCGAGTACGGCGCGTGCTTGATCGACGCGCGCAGCGGCAATGCGCACATCGAGGTTGCCGGCAAGCGCTTCGCGGATCAGTGACTGCAGCACGGGGTCTTGATACACCTGCCACCAGCCGGCATCGGCAACCGAGTTCGCATTTGGGTCGGGTTCGAAGCGGTAGGCCGCCGGGGTCGCGATCTCGGGTCGCCGGTAGTCCGGCCCCATTGCGCAGCCCGCGACCATCGCGCAGCCCGCGGCCATCGCCGCCACCCAAAACGCCGCCGTCCACGTCGCGGCCGCACTCGCCGCGGCACGGACCGCGGCGTCTGGCATCCGCCGTTTCATGAAGGCCCGGCCGGCAGCGACCGGCGTGGCGCCTTGCGCAGAGATCGCAAGCGCTCGGCGAGCGTTTGCATCAGCACGTAGAAGACGGGAATCAAGAAGATGCCGATGAGGGTGGCGGCACTCATTCCGAACACCACGGCAGTGCCCAGCACCCGGCGCGCGGAGGCGCCGGCGCCGGTGGCAGTCGCCAGAGGCAGTGAGCCGAAGATGAAGGCGAACGAGGTCATCAGAATGGGCCGCAGCCTTAAGCGAGCGCCGGCAATTGCCGCGTCTATCAACGGAGTGCCGCGCTCGTATTCCAACTTGGCAAATTCGACGATCAAAATCGCATTCTTTGCCGCCAGGCCGATCAGCATCACCAGGCCGATCTGTGCATAGATGTCATTCTGCATGCCGCGCAGGGCGAGACCCCCGTAGGCGCCCAGGACGGCGAACGGAATACACAACAAAACAGCGAACGGCACCGCCCAACTTTCGTACAGTGCGGCGAGTACCAGGAATACGAACACGATCGCCATGCCGAAGATGGCGCCGCTCTGGCCGCTGGAAATCTTTTCCTGGTACGTGGTGCCGGTCCATTCGAAGCCGTAGCCGCTCGGCAGATCGCGAGCCAGTTCCTCCATCGCCTGCGTTGCCTCGCCGGAGCTGTAGCCGGGAGCCGGTGAGCCGTTGATGGTGGCGGCGCGAAATACATTGAAGCGTTCGATGTATTCCGGGCCCAATTTTTGCTTGATGGTCACCAACGTCGACAGCGGTACCATGTCGCCCTGGGAAGTGCGCACGTAGAGACCGTTGACCGACTCGGGCGCGGCGCGCGCCTGCGCCTCCGCCTGCGTGGTCACCCGATAGGTGCGGCCGAACAAATTGAAATCATTGACGTAGTTGCCGCCGAAAAATGTTTCCAGGCTGGCGAAGATGCTGGATATGGACACTCCCAGGGTCTTGGCGCGCTCCCGATCCAATAGGTATTCAATTTGCGGGGTGCGGGTGTTGAACTGTGCGAACACGCGGGTGAGTTCAGGTCGCTTGCCCGCCAATTTGAGAAAATCGCCGAGCACGCCGGCAAATTTTTCAACGTCGCCGCCGCCGCGATCCTCGAGAATGAACTCGAAGCCGCCCGCCGTGCCGATGCCCGGAATGGGCGGCGGATTGAACACGAAAACATTCGCTTCCTTGATGCCGGCGCCGATGCGGTTGAGCCGTCCCGCCAGCGCCACTGCGCCGTGCTGCGAAGCGCTGCGTTCCGACCACGGTTTCAATTCCGCGAAGATGGTGGCGGCATAGGGAGAGTTGGTGCCGGTCAGAATATTCAGGCCGGTGATGGCAAAGGTATCCTTCACCTCCGGCTGCGCGCGCAGCTGCTTGCCGAAAACATCCGCCACCGCTTCGGTACGCTGCATCGAGGCGCCGAGCGGCAGGGTGACGAGTCCCATCAGATAGCCTTGGTCTTCATCCGGCATGAATCCCATGGGCCTGCTGTGAACCAGCCACAGCGCGGCCGCGGCCAGGATCACGAATACCGTCATCGATTGCGCGCTGCGTTGAATGCGGCGCCCCACCGACTCGGTGTAGTGCGCGGTGAAACGCTTGAAACCGCTATTGAACACGCGGAATGCCCGGCCCAGCGGGCCGCCGAAATGCGATTCATCGGTGGGCTTGAGCAGCAAGGCGCATAGCGCCGGCGTCAATGACAGTGCGACGATCAGCGAGATGGCGACCGAGACCGCCAGGGTGAGCGCGAACTGCCGGTAGAATTGACCGGTCAGTCCGCCGAGGAAGGAGACCGGCACGAAGACCGAGATCAGCACCAGCGCGATTGCGATCACCGGCCCCGCAACTTCTTTCATGGCTTCCTTGGTCGCTTCGCGGGCCGAAAGCTTGCGGCTGTCCATGATTTCGGTGACAGCCTCGACCACGACGATCGCGTCATCCACCACCAGGCCGATGGCGAGCACCAAGGCGAACAAGGTCAGCGTGTTGAGCGAGAATCCGAGCGCGACGAAGGCGCTGAAGGCGCCGATCAGCGAAACCGGCACCGCAATCATGGGGATCAGCGTGGCGCGCCAGCTCTCGAGGAAAATGAACACCACCAGCAGCACCAACGCCCCGGCAATCATCAAAGTCACCATGACTTCGTGAATGGACTCGGACACGAACAGCGTGGTGTCGAAGGGAATGGAGTAGCGAATGCCTTTCGGAAAGGTCGGCACCAGGGCATCCATGGTCTGGCGTATGCCCTGCGCGACTTCGAGCGCATTGGCATCGGGCAATTGATAGATGCCGATGATGGCGGTGGGCACGCCGTTGAGCTTGGTGGAGCGGGAATAATCGGTCGCGGCGAGTTCCACCCGCGCGATATCCTTGAGATGCACGACGGCGCCGTCGGGACCGGTGCGCACCACGATCGCAGCGTATTCCTCGGGCGTCGACAGCCGGCCCTTCACCGAGGCGACGTACTGCATCTGCTGCCCGCGCGAAGCTGGCTCGCCGCCGATCGTGCCCGCCGGCGCCACCACGTTCTGCTCGTTGATGATGCCCGACACATCTTCGGTGGTGACGCCGAGCCGCGCCATCTTCGCCGGATCGAGCCAGATGCGCATGCCGTAGTCGCGGGCGCCGAAAACCACGACCTGGCCGACTCCGCGCACCCGGGCCAGGGCGTCATACACATGCAGCGTGGCGAAATTGGAAAGAAACAAATAGTCGTAGCGAGGATCGTCGGAACCGATGGCCACGGTGAGCAGAATCTGCGGCTGACGCTTGGCCACCGTGATGCCCTGCTGCAGCACCTGCGCCGGCAATTGCCTTTGAGCAATGGCCACCTGGTTTTGCACGTCGACCGCGGCGATGTCCTGCGCCGTGCCGACATCGAAGGACACGGTCAGGTTGTAGCTGCCGTCATTGGCGCTCTTCGAATCCATGTAGATCATGTGCGGCACGCCGTTGACCTGCTGCTCGATCGGCGCCGCGATCGATTGTTCTATGGTGGCGGCGTCGGCACCGGGGAAGGTGGTCGATACCACGACCGTCGGCGGGGTGATCATCGGGAAACGCGCGATGGGCAGGCCGGAGAGCGACACGCCGCCGGCAATGGTGATGATGATCGCAAGGACCGTGGAGAAGATGGGATGATCGATGAAATAGTCGATCATGCCCCGCTCGGTGCCGCGGCCGTCAGGGGCGTGATCTTGACCGGCGCTGCGGGCTTCAGGTGCTGTACACCGTCGACGATCACGATGTCGCCGCCCTTCAGCCCCTCCTGGACCTGCATATCGGAGCCGACGCGCGATCCCAGCCGCACGTCGCGTTGTTGCGCGAGGCCCGCATCGACGATCCAGACGTAGTTCTTGCCCTGTAGATCCTGGACCGCACGCTGCGGCACCAAGATGGCGTTTGGATCCTGCTGAGCCGCCACTTGCACGCGGGCGAACTGCCCCGCATGCAGCAGATGCTTCGGATTGTCGACTTCCAGGCGCAGCGCCAGAGTGCCGGTCCGCGTATCCACAGCCGGGTCGATGAAGTCGAGCCGCGGCGTTTGCAGATATTCGGAACCGTCCGCCAGGAAAATTCGGAACGGCGGCGGTGACTTCGCGTCCTGGCTGGGCGCGCGGCCGAGCTGACGCTGCAGGCTCAGCAGGCGTTGCTCGCTCACGCTGAAGTTCACATACATGCGGTCGTTTTGGTAAATCGTGGTCAGCAACGTGCTATTGGCGGTGACCATGCCGCCCTGGCGCAATTGCGCGCGGCCCATCACGCCGTCGATCGGACTCAAGATGGTGGTGAAGCCAAGATTCACCTCCGCCGACCTGACCGCCGCCCTGGCGGAATCGATCGAGGCCAGGTTGGCTTGATTCTTCGCCACCGCGGCATCCAGCTCCTGCTGGCTGACGGCATCGATTTCCGACAAGGACTTGGCGCGTGCGAGGTCGTGCTGCGACTGCAGCGACGCCGCCTGGCTTTGTGCCAGGGCGGCCTTCGCCTGAGCGAGAGCGGCGATGTAGGGCTCGCGATCGATCACGAACAACAGCTGTCCGGTCTTGACCGCCTCGCCTTCGACGGGCACCCGTTTCTCCAGCTGGCCGCCGACTCGCGGGCGGATTTCGACGGCGTTGATGGCTTCGGTTTGCGCGACGTAGTCCTCGGGAAACGTGACCGGATGCGGCGTCACTGTCACTACCGACACTTCAACCGGGGCGGCCGCCGAAGGCGGCTTAGGCGAGCAGGCACAATTCCATAGGACGACGGTCGCAATCACGGCAGTACGCGTGACGTTGCGCTTTGTGGCAAGGCGGGGAAACATTTGTCCTTGAGCCTAGCATAAGATGGCAGGGCAATGATCCGCGCTCCTGAATTCCAGCTGGCCGACGCTTTGGCCGGATTGTCGCTCGCCGGACTGCTGTTGCCGGAAGCGGTTGCATACTCGGGGCTGGCCAATCTGCCGCCGCAGGCCGGGGTGATTGGCTTGTTTGCCGGGCTCATCTGCTATGCGCTCATCGGGCGCAGCCGCTATGCGATCGTCACGGCGACCTCCTCGTCGGCGGCTGTGTTCGCGGCGGCGATGCTGGCGCTCGGCACCAATGAAGCGGCGCAACGGGCCGCACTCGCCTCGATACTGGTGGCTGCGACCGGGTTCGCGTTCCTGCTGGCCGGCTGCGCGCGGCTCGGAGCCATGTCGAATCTGATCGCCCGTCCGGTGCTGCGCGGCTTCTCATTCGGACTGGCGCTGATCATTGCGGTAAAGCAGTGGCCGCACATTGTCGGCATGCACGTCAACAGCACGGAATTTGTTCCGATGCTGGCCGATATAGCCCGCGGCTTCGACGCCTGGCAGCCCGTCAGCCTGGCCGCAGGCCTCTGCGCGTTGGCGGGGTTGTTCGCCCTCGAGCGCGTCCGGCAGATTCCCGGGGTACTGATCGTGATCGTTGCCGGCATTGCCGCGGCGCCGTGGCTGGCCGCCCACGGCGTTGCCTTGACCGGTCCCATTCATCTCACGGTGCAGCGCCCGTCATTCATGCTGCCCGCAGGCACACGTTGGTGGTCCGTCTTGGAGTTCGGCCTGGCACTCATGTTCATTCTGTATGCCGAGTCCTACAGTTCGATCCGCGCCTACGCCCTGAAGCACGATGAGACCGTGCACACCAATCGCGACCTCGTGGCACTCGGAATCGCGAACGTCGTGTCGGGCGCGTTTCACGGGACCCCGGTCGGCGCAGGCTATTCAGGGACGTCGGCCAACGAGGCAGCGGGAGCGAAGACACGGGCCGCCGGACTTTATGCAGCGATGACGGTACTGGCCCTGGTGCTGCTGTTTCTTCCGTGGATAGAGCGCATACCGAGTCCGGTGCTCGCCGCCATCGTGATCCACGCGGTCAGCAAGTCGTTGCGCCTGGCGGCATTTCGGCCGTATTTTCGCTGGCAGCGCGATCGGCTGGTGACCCTGACCGCGGTGGCCGCAGTCATTGCCTTCGGCATGCTCGACGGACTTCTTGCGGCGATCGCATTCAGCATCGCCATGCTGCTGCATTCACTGTCGAGTCCGCGCCTCTCCGTGCTCGGCCGCATGGGCGCCCATGACTTCGTCAGTGTCGCGCGCTTTCCGCAGGCAGTGTGCACGCCGGGCATTCTGATCATGCGGCCCGAGGAACCCCTGATTTTTGCCAATGTGGAGCCGTTGTTGGCCTTGGCCCGGCAATGCGTCTTGCGGCAATCGCATGTCCGGTTGGTGATTCTCAGTCTGGAGGAATCTCCGGACCTCGACGGCACGGTACTCGAGAGTCTGGGCGAGTTTGCAGCGTGGCTGAGCGCGCGAAATATCGAGATGCGCATTGCGCGATTGAAGGAATCGAGCCGCGACGCGCTGCTGCGCGCGAGCTTCGCCGAGTTGCCGGCGGCGCGGCTCGACTATGCCAGCGTCGATGATGCGGCGAGCGACCGGGTCGCGGGAACCGGCCCGTCGCCTCTGATCGACGGCTGATACGCGGTTGCCGGCCGACCCGCGGATCGGCTGACCTGCGGACCGGTTGATCGGCGGTTACTTGCCCGTGAAGTTCGGCGCACGTTTGCCGCGAAACGCCTGCACACCCTCGGCAAAATCCGCGGTGTCGCCGAGCTCTGCCTGGGCGACGGCCTCGATCTCCAATTGTTCGTTCAAGGTGCGGGGCAGCTCCACATTGAACACGGCCTTGATGTGCTGAAAAGCCTGGGTGGGGCCGGCGGCGAGGCGGCGCGCGATGGATTCCGCTTGCGCCGGCAAGTTTGCATCCTCGATGCAGGCCCAGATGAGTCCCCAGCTGGCCGCATCTTCCGCGGTCAGGGCGTCGCCGAGCAATGCCAGGCCCTTGGCACGTGCCGTACCGACCAGCCGCGGCAGGTGGAAGGTGCTGCCGAGGTCCGGCATGAGGCCGAGTTTGGGCGCAAACAATTGCAGAAAGGTGGCGGAGCGGGCCGCCAGGATGATGTCTCCGGCCAAGGCGAGACTCACTCCGGCTCCCGCGGCCACGCCATTGACCGCAACCACCACCGGCACCCGCAGCTGATGCCAGGCGTTGACCATGGGATTGAAATGTTGACGCAGCCCGATGCCGATATTTTCGCCGCGGCTGCGCTTGGGATCGCCGAGGAGATCATTGCCCATGAGATCGGCGCCGGAACAAAAGGCACGGCCCGCGGCGGTGAGCACGGCGGCGCGGATGCCGGAATCGGACTCGATGGCGGCTGCCGCCGCGCTCAAATCCGTGATCAATTGCAGATTCAGGGCATTCAATCGGTCCGGACGGTTGAGGGTGACGTGGACGATGTCATCCCGGCGCTCGATCAACAGGGTCTCGAATTTCATGATGATTCCGGTAATGGTGGTTGTGTGCGGCGCGGGTCATAATGACAGAAACACGTCAATAATCCTGTCCCCGCGGAGAGTGCATGCCGATCCCCGAGATTCTACAAGGCCGATTACGGCTGCCCGTCATCGGCGCGCCGATGTTCATCGTCTCGACGCCGCGCCTGGTACTGGCACAATGCAAGGCGGGTATCATCGGTTCATTTCCGGCGCTGAATGCGCGCCCCGCGGCACAACTCGATGACTGGCTGGCGGAAATTTCCGGCGAACTTTCGAGCCATGCACGCGCCAATCCGCGGGCGTTGGTGGCGCCGTTCGCTGTCAACCAAATCGTGCATAGCAGCAACAATCGCCTCGAGCAGGATGTCGCACTCTGCGTCAAGCATCGCGTGCCCATCATCATCACCAGTCTGCGGCCGCCGTCCGAAGTGGTTGCTGCCGTGCATGGCTATGGCGGCCTGGTGTTTCACGATGTCATCAACCTGCGCCACGCGGAAAAAGCCGCAGCGCAGGGGGTCGACGGCATCATCGCCGTGTGCGCCGGAGCGGGCGGTCACGCCGGCACCCTGAGTCCGTTCGCCCTGGTGAAGCAGATTCGCGATGTCTATGCCGGAACCATCATTCTGTCGGGCGCCATGAGCACCGGGGCGGACGTGTTGGCTGCCCAGGCACTCGGCGCCGATCTCGCCTATCTTGGCACACGCTTCATCGCGACGGAGGAGGGCAATGCCAGCGCCGAGTACAAGCAGATGCTCGTCGACAGCCGCGCCGAGGACATCGTCTATACATCGCTGTTCAGCGGCGTCGCCGGAAATTACCTGCGTGGCAGCGTGGTGCGCGCCGGCCTCGATCCCGACAAACTCCCCGAGGCCGACAAATCGAAAATGAATTTCGGCACCGGCGGCGGTTCGGAATTCAAGGCATGGCGGGATATTTGGAGCGCCGGCCAGAGCGTCAGCGGCATTTACGACGTCGAGACGGTCGCCGGATTGGTCGACGGATTGGAGAGGCAATACAAGGCCGCGTACGGATCGCTCCATGGGCCACTTTAGGCAGCACCGGATGATCGGGGTGTTATAGCATTGAGCCTATCTGAACCGGTTCACAGTAGGTGACATTGGCTTGCGTCTGAACGCCGATCAATTGCCAGCGGCGCTGGCCAAAAATGTGGCGGGCGTGTACCTGGTTTCCGGCGATGAACCCCTGCTGGTCGGAGAAGCCGCGGATGCCATCCGCGCTGCGGCGAGGCTGAAGGGCTATGCAGACCGCACGGTGTTTTTCATCGATCGAAGTTTTGCCTGGGACGAACTGCGCCATGCCACCCAGTCGCTGTCCCTGTTTGCCGAGCGGCGCCTGTTCGAACTGCGCATGCCGAGCGGTAAGCCGGACAAGGGCGCGCAGCAACTGGCGGAACTCGCGGAGCGGCCGCCGCCCGATGTGGTGTGCCTCGTGGTCACCGACAAGCTGGACAAGAAGGCCAGCGATGCCGCCTGGGTCAAGGCCGTCGAGAGGCATGGCGTCTGGGTGCCGATCTGGCCGGTGCAGACGGCGGCTTTGCCGGGCTGGCTGCGCGCGCGCGCCAAGTTGCTGAAGGTCGATATCGAACCCGACGCGGCACAGCTGATCGTCGATCGCGTCGAAGGGAACCTGCTCGCCGCGAGGCAAGAGCTCGAAAAATTGAGCTTGCTGGCGGGCCGCGAGCCGATCAGCGCCGACTTGGTGCTGCGGTCGGTCGGCGACAGCGCTCGCTACGATGTGTTTCAACTCGCCGAGGCCGCAGCCGGCGGCGACGCCGCACGGGCCCTGCGTGTGCTGCTCGGGCTGAAGAGCGAGGGCGTCGAACCCACGCTGATTTTATGGGCGCTGGTGCGGGAGCTGCGCGGACTCTGGCAGGCGCGGGAACGCGACCGGTTGCGTTCCTCGGATCGCGGCAGTGGTTGGAACCTGGCGGCGACGCCTTCGCCCCGTGCGTTGGCGAGGCTCAAGACGCTGCCATTGCCGCGCCTGCTCCGGCAGGCCGGCCACACGGATCGGGTCATCAAGGGACTGGCCACGGGAGATGCGTGGAGCGCGCTGACCGGTCTGACCGGAAGCCTCGCCGGCGCTTTGCAAGCGAGCCCGGAATCAGGCAGGGTACCCCCATGAATCCCATGGGCATTTTCGGCGGGACCTTCGATCCGATTCACTACGCCCACCTGCGCACCGCGTTCGAATTGCAGCAGGCACTGCGGCTCAAGGAAATCCGCTTTCTTCCTGCCGGCAATCCGCCGCACCGCGATCAACCTCTCGCCGAGGCACAATTGCGATTACAGATGGTGCAGTTGGCGACCGCCGGTCAAGCGGGTTTCGTGGTCGATGACCGCGAAGTACGCAAGGAAGGACCGTCCTACTCGGTCGAGACATTGGCCGAGCTGCGTCATGAGTATCCGGACCGCAGCCTCTGTCTGATCGTCGGCATGGATGCCTTCTTGAGCCTGCCCAAGTGGCATCAGTGGCGGGACCTGCTGCAGCTGGCGCATTTGGTCGTGGCGCATCGCCCGGGCTGGCGCGCACCCGGAATGGGACCCTTGGGCGAGCTCTTGGTTGATCGCGGCACCGGGCGTATCGGTGATCTGCATGAGGCGCGCGCGGGTTGCATCTTCATCCATGCGGTGACCCAGTTGGAGATATCCTCCACCGAGGTGCGTCAACTCATCGGCATGGGCCGCGATCCGCGCTTCCTCATGCCGGACCCAGTGCGTAAACTCATCCTGGATACCCATTGTTACTCCAAACCACGGACAACGTAGTGCCAGTCAGAAAAAACCCCACGAACCGCAGCACCAAGGACCGCAAGAATGCGGTCGCCACACCCCAAGCAGCCGCCAATCCCAAGGCTGCCGGCAAGCCCAAGAAGAAAATAGCCAGGTCACCGTCGCTGAAGACCGTGGTGATCGATGCCTTGGCCGACATGAAGGCTTTGGAGGTCAAAGTGCTGGATGTGCGGGGTCTCACCGATATTGCGGATTGCATGGTCATTGCCAGCGGAACCTCCGACCGGCACGTGCGCTCGGTCGCCCAACGCGTGGTGGAGCGGACCAAGGAGGCGGGGTTTCGTCCGCACGGGGTGGAGGGCCAGCAGGACAGCGACTGGGTGCTGATCGATTTGAGCGAGATGATCGTGCACGTCATGTTGCCGCGTGTACGCGAGTTTTATGGCCTCGAGAAGCTGTGGGATATGACGGCAACGAAGCGCGCCGCGCGCGCGTGAGATGCCGCCTGATCGCCGCCGGCACCCGTCTGCCCGAGTGGGTGAACAGTGGATTTCGCGAATACCAGAAGCGGTTGCGCACCCCCTTAAGCCTGGAATTGCACGAGATCGCGGTCGCGACCCGCCGCGCCGGGGAAAATCCGCAGCGGGCGATTCAACGGGAAGGCACTGACATGCTGGCGGCGCTCGGCAAGGACGACTACGTCGTCGCTCTTGAAATCAGCGCCCAAAGCATGAGCACCGAGCAATTGAGCGTGTGGCTTGCCGCGCGCATGAGGGAGGGCCGACCCCTCGCGCTGCTGATCGGCGGTCCCGACGGCCTTGCGCCGCAATGCCGCGAACGGGCCGATCAGAGCTGGTCGCTGTCGCCGCTGACCCTGCCCCATGCGCTGGTCAGGGTGGTGGTTGCCGAACAGCTGTATCGCGCCGCGAGTTTGCTTGCCGGCCACCCTTATCACCGAGCCTGAGCGCAAGTCACCCAAGGTCGGTATCCTGACGTCATGTCCTTGGATTTCGTTTATCTGGCCTCAGGGTCGCCGCGCCGGCGCGAGTTGCTGCAGCAAATCGGCGTGCCGTTCCGGGTGGTGGGCACGGCCGTCGACGAAGCGGTGCAGGCAGGTGAGACCTCCGAAACCTATGTGGCGCGTGTCGCGGCGGCCAAGGCCGTGGCCGGCTGGGAGCATAACCCGGGTAGCCGGGCGCCCGTCTTGGCGGCCGACACGGCCGTGGTCTTGGACGGGAGGATCCTCGGTAAGCCGCTGGATCGGCCGGACGGCGAAGGCATGCTGCGGCAGCTATCCGGACGCACCCATGTGGTGCTGACCGCAATCGCCTTGCGGACCATGGCCGGCCTGCGTTCGAGAATCAGCCGCAGCGAGGTCACCTTTCGCGCTCTCACCGCCGATGAAATCCGCACCTACTGGGAGTCCGGCGAGCCGAGCGACAAGGCCGGAGCCTATGCCATCCAGGGCCGGGCGGCGATTTTCATCGCCGATCTACGCGGCAGCTTTTCCGGCGTCATGGGATTGCCGCTGTTCGAGACCGCCGAGCTGCTGCGGGACGCCGGCGTTGCGCCCTGGCAATCGGTTGGGCCGACGCAGTGAGCACCGAAATTCTGGTCAACGCGAGCACGCACGAGGCGCGCGCAGCGGTCGTCGAGAATGGCGTGCTGCAGGAAGTGTTTCTCGAGCGCGCCAGCCGCCGCGGGCTGATCAGCAACATCTACAAGGGACGCGTCTCGCGGGTTCTTCCGGGCATGCAGGCGGCGTTCATCGAAATCGGCATGGAGCGCACCGCGTTCCTGCACGCGTCGGATATATTCGACTCGCGCCACGCGGAAACCGGCATTGAGCCGCCACGCACCGAGAACATCCGCTCGCTGGTGGCTGAAGGCAACGAGATCCTGGTTCAAGTGGTGAAGGATCCTTTGGGAACCAAGGGCGCGCGCCTCACGACCTACATCACCCTGCCGTCCCGCTACCTCGTCTACATGCCGAAGGGCCACGGGGTGGGCGTTTCGGCGCGGATCGAGGACGAAGCCGAGCGCGAACGCCTGCGCGCAGCGGTACAGGCCGGCCTCGACCCGGCCGAGAATGCCGGATACATCGTGCGCACCGCGGCCGAAGATGCGCCGCCCGAAGCGCTGCTGGCCGACATGATGTATCTGCGAAAACTCTGGGAGGTGGTGCGGCAGAAGGGTCTGCGCACCCAGCCCGGCAATCTGGTGCACGCGGATTTGCCGCTGCATTTACGCATACTGCGCGATCTGTTGCGCCCGGATGTCGACCAGGTGCTGATCGATCAGGCCAGCGCGCACCGCGAGATGTGCGAATTTGCCGCCACCTTCATGCCCGACGCCCTGCCGCGCATCGAACTGTACGGCGAGTCCCGGCCGGTGTTCGAGCTGCACCACGTCGAGGAGGAAATCCAGAAGGCCCTGGAACGCAAGGTGCTGCTGAAGTCCGGCGGCTATTTGATCATCGATCAGACCGAGGCGATGACCACCATCGACGTCAACACCGGCGCGTTCGTCGGTCACCGCAATCTGGAAGAGACCATTTTTCGCACCAATCTCGAGTCCGCGGTGACCATCGCGAGGCAGCTGCGCCTGCGCAATCTGGGCGGCATCATCATCATCGATTTCATCGACATGGAAGAACCCGAGCATCGACGCCAGGTCATCCAGGCCTTGGAGAAAGCGCTCGCCGATGACCACGTGAAGACCAGCATTTCCTCCGTGTCGCCCCTGGGACTGGTCGAAATGACGCGCAAACGCACGCGCGAAAGCCTGGAACATCTGTTGTGCCAGCCTTGTCCAACGTGCGAGGGTCGAGGATTCGTCAAATCTGCGGAGACGGTGTGCTACGAGGTGTTCCGTGAGATCGTGCGTCAGTCACGGCAATTCGAGTGTCAGCAGCTGATGGTATTGGCTCATCAGGATGTGATCGAACGCCTGCTCGATGAGGAATCCTCGGCGCTCGGCGAGCTGGAACTGGTCACCGGCAAACCCATCCGCCTGCAAACCGAGGCCCTCTACAGCGTCGATCAGTACGACGTAGTACTCATGTAGATGGTCGTGCGCAAAGTCGGAAAAATCCTGCTGTACTCCATCGCAGGACTGCTGTGCGTCCTGCTCGTTCTGACGCTGGCCCTCAAGCTGGCGCTCGACCGGGCGCCCGCTTACCAGGCCGAGATCAAGGAATGGGTGCATGCTCAAACCGGGTACCACATCGCATTCGCGCGCGTCTCGCCGTCGTTTCGTTGGTATGGACCGGAGCTGCATTTCGAACGCATGGAGCTACGCTCCAAGGATGACCGTCGAGTGCTGGCGCGCGCCGACGGGGGGCGGCTCGCCGCCGATTTCTGGCAACTGATCAGCAGCGGCAAGCTGCTTGCCGGAAGGATCGAACTCGATTCGCCGAGTATTCTCATCGCGCGTCTCGGACCGACCAGTTTTGCACTGGCTTCCGAGATCAAATTGGGCGGAGACGATTCATCGCTCGAGACGCTGTCGCTGGATGATCTACCCGCCGGAAAGTTGGCGATTCGCCACGCGACGGTGAGCATGCAGAATTGGAACTCCGCGCTGCCGCGATTGACGCTGCATGACGTCAATCTGGATGTCAGGCGCGGCGAAGGGGGCCTGACGCTCATCTTCAACGGCCGGTTGCCACCGGCACTCGGCGGGACCCTGAGAATCGCGGGCAACGCGCGCGGCCGCGGCGATTTGCAAACTTTGAATTGGGACGTCACGCTCGGCGCGCGCGACATCTCCTTCCCCGGATGGCGCCTGCTGCTGCCGGAGTATCTGAGCCGCCTCGACGCGGGCAGCGGCGCCTTCTCGCTGACCGCGAGCGGTGCCGGTCGGATTCTTGCGCGCGCGGACCTTGATTTCACGGCGCAGGGGGTGGCAACCGAACTGAGCGATGGTCCCAGCGCAAAGTTCGAGAAGATCGGCGGCGCGTTGAACCTCACCCATGCCGGCGACCGATGGACGCTCGCCGGCCGGGGGGTACGCACGGTGCGTGCGGGGCGCCGCGATCCTGACTCGCAATTCGACGCAAGCTGGCGCGGCGGCGAGGCGGGCTTGCTGGAATTGCGCGCGAGCGCAAGCTACCTGCGTGCCGATACCCTGCTGCCGCTGGGTGGATTGTTGCCGCAAAAAGAGGTTCGCGACCGGCTGCGCGAGATCGCGCCGACCGGCGAGTGGATCGACACCTCCGTGGCGATGGTTCGCAGCGCCGTGGACCGCCCTTGGCAGCTGCAGGTCCGGGCGAATTTCCGCGATGTCGGATTCGCACCAATGGGCCGGGCGCCGGGATTGCGCGGCTTGAGCGGCACGATCGCGGGCAATGAGATCGGCGGGCAGGTCGCAATCGACACCCGCACCGCCGTGTTCAGTTGGCCCACACAATTCCCCCAGTCGGTGTCCCTGGACATCTTGAAATCCACGTTGTACTGGCACCGCACCGAGGAGGCGTTGTTGATCGCCACGCCCGATTGGGAGATGAAGAATCGCGACGCGAGCGTTCACGGCAAGGTGGCATGGACGATGCCCGCCGACGGCACCTCGCCGCTCTTGACGCTGGCCGCGGTCGTGGAGAACGGCAACGCGTCGAATGTGCGAAATTATTTGCCGCGAGCGCAGTTGGCGCCGCCGGCGCTGGCCTGGCTGGATCGGGCATTCGTGGCGGGTCACTTGTCGCGTGCGGATGTGGTGCTGAAGGGGCCCATCAAGCATTTCCCGTTTCGCGACGGCAGCGGAGTGTTTCTCGCCCGCTGCGCTCTCGAGGGCATGACCCTGGACTACCGCGAGGGCTGGCCGCGGGTGGAGAATCTGGCCGCGCGCGCGGAATTCCACAATGAGGGACTGACTGCACGCTTCGTGTCCGGACGCATCGCCAATATCCCCGTCGAATCCGCCGAGGCGCGTTTTGCCGATTTCAAAACCGGTGAGCTGGAAATTCACATCACTGCGAAAGGCGATGCCGGCGACGCGCTCGGATTCATGCGCGCCACGCCGCTCGACGCCGCGGCAGAGCATGTGTTTTCCGGCGTCGAGGCGCAGGGGCTGATGCAGACCAAGGTGGACTTGTTTCTGCCGTTCAAGGATTTCGTGCATCGGCGCGTGCTGATTCACGGACATCTGGATGGCGCGACGCTCAATCGAACCGGATCGACGACCATGGCCACCGATTTGAACGGCGACTTCGACATCGACGGAGCGCAAGTGGCCCGCGCCGAGGTGCGCGGCCGGGTGCTGGGCGGGACCTTTCAAATGCAGGCCAGGGCTCCGCGCAATCGCCCCGTGACCCGCACGCAACTGGACTTTCGCGGCACGTTGACCGGCGAAGGACTGCGCACGGCGATGTCCCTGCCGGCCGGGATATCGATCGGCGGCCAGGCCGATTGGCGCGGCGTATTGAAGATGGCCCCCGAGCCGAATCGCGAACGCAGCCTGCGCCTCAGCAGCACGCTGGCCGGCCTCGAGATCAAGTTGCCGGCGCCGCTGGACAAGGCCGCGGATACTCCGATGCCCTCATGGATCGATCTGCAGTGGCCGGCCGGCGGCGGTGCCCAAGCACGCCTGGGTCTGGGGTCGGTGGTCAGCGGCTCCTTCGCGCTGGATCCCGACTCCAAAGGCATGCGACTCTCACGTCTGGCGCTGACCTTCGGCGGAGGCGACTCGGGTTCGAGCGACGCGCAAATGATCAATGTGGGCGGATCGGTCGGACGCCTGGACCTCGCGGGTTGGCTGCGGCTCAAGCCCGCCGAGAAGAACGCCAAGCCATTGTCGGACTATCTGCGGTCGGCGAAACTCAAAGTGGCCGAGCTCGACTACCTTGGCCTCGCTTTCCGGGATGTCTCCCTGGATCTGGCCGCCTCGGCCGGCAGCCTGCGGATTGCCGTGTCAGGACCGAACGTGGTGGGCACCATCACGGTGCCCCTCGCCGCGGATTCGACCGAGCCGTGGAATTTGCAATTCGACCGGCTGCATTTTGACGTCGCCGCCGGCCCCGAATCGCCGCAAGGCGCCGCCGCGGCCGGCGAGCCGAGCAGTGCGGATCCGCGTGCAATCCCGGCGATCAACTTTCACGCAGCGAGCGTCGAATGGGGCGAGCGGCAGGTCGGCGACGTGCAGGCGACGCTGGTGAAATTGGACGACGGCATCAGCCTCACGCAGCTGACCGTGGCGGGCGGCAGTTTCAACGGCGGCGCGAAGGGCGACTGGCGCGGCAAGGACGCGGGTGAGGGTCACATCGTGGGCACGCTGAACAGCAGCGATGTCCAGGAGACCATCAAGCAGCTGGGCTACGTCCCGGTAATCGAGGCCAAGACAGGACGCATGGACTTCGACTTGAGCTGGGTCGGGCCTCCCAGCGGCGAGAGCCTGAGTCAGGCGGCCGGGCACCTGCAGTTTGCGCTCGACAAGGGCCAAGTCGTAGGCCTCAAGCCGGGCGCGGGACGGGTATTGGGTCTGACCAGCGTCGCTGCGCTGCGCCGGCGATTGGATTTGGATTTCAGCGACCTCACGGACAAGGGCCTGGCGTTCGATACCGTCCGGGGCGACTTCGATTTGCGCGACGGCAACGCCTACACCGAGAACCTTTTGGTCAAGGGGCCGGCCGCGGAAATCGGCCTCATTGGGAGGGTGGGCTTGAAAAACAGGGATTACGACCAAACTGCAGTGGTTACCGGCAGCGTCGGTAACTCGCTGCCGCTGGCGGCCCTGGCGGGCGGACCCGTGGTGGCCGGCGCGGTGCTTGTTTTCACCCAAGTGTTCAAACAGGAACTGAAGGGTCTGGCACGAGGGTATTATCGGATCACGGGCAATTGGGACAATCCCATTGTCGAACGAATCAAGAGCGCAGACGCGGCCGCCGCGACTGCGGAGGCGCCGAAATAAATGGGCAAAGTTGCCGCCGTACAAATGACCTCGAGCCACATCGTCGCAGACAATCTGGCTGCAGCAGGGGACCTTTTGCGCCAAGCCAAGGACTTGGGGTCCGATATCGCCTGTTTGCCGGAGAACTTTTCGTTCATCGGTCTGCGCGACGCCGACAAGGTGCAGGTCGCGGAGCCGGACGGCGAGGGCGCCGTGCAATCGTTCTTGAGCGATACGGCCCGAAAACTCAAGATGTGGATTCTAGGCGGCACCATCCTCCTCCGCAGCAGGTCGGATCGGCGCGTGGCGAATGCATCGCTATTGATCGACGCGGCCGGCAAGAGGGTGGCGCGCTACGACAAGATACATCTGTTCGACGTCACCATTCCCGGCCGGGACGAGCAATACCGCGAGTCGACACATGTCGCGCCCGGGCGCGAGACGGTGATCGCCGATACGCCTGTGGGCAAGCTCGGACTCTCGGTCTGCTACGACATGCGATTCCCCGAGCTGTACCGGCAACTCGTGGCGCGCGGCGCCGAGTGGCTGGCGATGCCCGCGGCGTTCACCGTGCCGACCGGCCGCGCGCATTGGGAGACACTGCTCCGCGCCCGGGCAATCGAAAATCTATGTTATGTGGTGGCGCCGGCCCAGACCGGGACTCACAGCAGCGGCCGGGAAACGTATGGCGATTCACTCATCGTCGATTATTGGGGCCAGGTTCTGTCTCGTTTGGCGAAAGGCAGCGGAGTGATCACCGCGGACATCGATCTGGCCAAGGAGGCCGATACGCGCCTGCGTTTTCCCGCACTCGATAACCGGCAGCTGGGGCTCACTTGAGCGAGCCCATGTTCGCTGTGGCGGAAAAAATGATACTGACCCCGTCCGGTCTGGACGAAGGCCGATTGTCGACGGTGCTTGGCGCGGTCATGAGCCGGGGCGTGGACTACGCTGATCTGTATTTTCAGTTGTCGCGCGAGGAGTCTTGGTCCCTCGAGGACGGCATCGTCAAAGAAGGGTCCCATAGCATCGAGCAAGGGGTCGGTGTGCGCGCGATCAGCGGCGAGCGGACGGGGTTCGCCTACACCGACGAAGTCCTATTGCCGGCGCTGCTCGAGGCGTCCGATGCCGCGCGTGCGATTGCTCGCAGCGGCGGACGCAACGCGGTACAGGCGTGGCAGCGTCCTGTCACGCACCGGCTGTATTTACCCGTGGATCCACTGGATGCGATTCGCGATGAGGACAAGGTGGCCTGGCTGATGCGCATCGATGCCGACACCCGCCGCATCGATCCGCGAGTCAAACAGGTGATGGCGTCGCTGGCGGCGATCCACGAAGTCATCCTGGTCGCGACCAGCGACGGCACTTTGACGGCGGACGTACGGCCCTTGGTTCGGCTCAATGTTTCGGTCATCGTCGAGCAAGGCGGCCGGCGCGAGCAGGGTTACAGCGGCGGCGGGGGGCGATTCGGTCTGGACGAACTATTGCGCGGCGATGAGCCTTTCGCACATGGCCGCGAGGCAGTGCGTCAGGCACTGGTCAATCTCGAGGCCGTGGCCGCGCCCGCCGGTTCCATGACGGTGGTGCTGGGTCCGGGTTGGCCCGGTATCTTGCTGCATGAGGCCATCGGGCACGGCTTGGAGGGCGATTTCAACCGCAAGGGTACCTCCGCGTTCTCGAATCGCATCGGGCACAAAGTGGCCGCGGACGAAATCACCGTGGTCGACGACGGGACGCTCGACCGGCGGCGCGGCTCGTTGAATGTGGACGATGAAGGCACACCGACCCAGTGCACGACGCTGATCGAAAACGGTGTGCTGCGCGGCTACATCCAGGACAAGATGAATGCCCGCCTGATGGGCATGCCGGCGACCGGAAACGGCCGGCGCGAGTCCTTTGCGCACATGACCCTGCCTCGGATGACCAACACCTACATGCGCGCAGGCACGCGCGCGCCGGAGGAAATCATCGCTTCGGTGGACAAGGGTCTGTACGCCGTCAATTTTGGAGGCGGGCAGGTCGATATTACCTCGGGCAAATTCGTATTCTCGGCCAGCGAGGCGTACCTGATCGAGAACGGCAAGATCGGCGCGCCCGTCAAGGGTGCGACCTTGATCGGCAACGGCCCGGATGTCCTGCAGCGGGTCAGCATGGTGGGCAACGACCTGAAGCTCGACGGCGGGGTCGGCACTTGCGGCAAGGAAGGCCAATCGGTGCCGGTCGGCGTCGGCCAGCCCACCCTGCGCATCGATGCGCTCACGGTCGGCGGCACGGGCTGACTAGGCTCCCGGGCCGCAGCCCGCTGCATCGGCCGCGATTTTCTGTGCGTTCGCGCCGCCATGGTTCATTCCAAGCATGCTGCGGTCCCTGCAGAATGAGGGCGCGGCATTTCAAGGAGGAAGCTCCTTCGCGGGAGTCCGCAGGATGCATGGCCGCGGTGCGGGCGGGAGGTTCACTGCCGGGATCATCCCGCCCGCCCTTTATTCGATGGCTGAGCCGAGACCGCCGGGTCCCCTGCCAAAGCGCCGGCGCAGCCCGCGATTCATGGGCTCGGAGAAAGCCCGCGCCACCCATTCACCCAACAAGCCCGCGACCAGAATGACCGAGACAAACAGGATGGGCACGCCGCCAAGAGGTTTTCCGGCAACGACGAACAATCGGAACAGTGCGAAGACGACGAACATATGCGTCAAATACACCTCGTAACTGCGCTGCCCGAGCCTCTCGAGCGGAGCGGCGATTCGCGGGCTCCGCCAGCGGCTCGGTGCGGCGGCCGCGATGAGCAAGCAGGTCCCTAAGGCGAGCAAGGTCATATCAAGGCCGCTGCGTCCCAGCACCGAGTCCTCGACCTGGAGCGAGAAACCCAGAACGAAGATCAGCGCCGCCGCCCCCGTCGCGCCCAACATCCGCAGCGCGGAGCGGGGAATCGTCCACCGCGACAGCGTGATGGCGGTGAGGCTGCCGAGTGCAATGGCATCCATGCCTCCGAGATAGGAGTATTCCTGCCATAGCTCATTGCCCTGCGCGAGCACCGTGCGTGCAAAGGGGCCGAGCGCGACGAACAGCAGCAGCACCGTGACCAGCAGCTTGCCGCGGCCGAGCCCCCGGCAGAGCAGCGGGAAGAAGAGGTAGAACATCTCCTCCACCGACAGCGACCAAAGGATGTCCCAACTGCCCGGAAGATAGCCGCGCTGCGCCTCCAGCACATTGACGTGAATGGTGAGTGCCGCAATCAACGCGCGCGCCAGGCCCCCTGTCTTTGCGCCGACCACGAAGTCGCTTAAGCCCGCGGCATGCAGCGTGCACAGAACGGCGAGCAGCAACAGGAGCAGCGGCGCAATTCGTGCGAACCGCAGCAGATAGAAATCACGCACATTGACGCCGGCAAGCGTGCCCCATCGGCGCAACGAGGTGGAGGTGATGAGAAAACCTGAAATCGCGAAGAACATCTGCACGCCATTTTGGCCGTTCCATACCAACGACGAGGTCAACTGTTCGGGCAGTCCGGCGTCATAGGGAATGTGCGCCAGGCGCAGCCGCATGTTGACGTGGTTCATCAGCACGAAAAAAATGGCCAAACCGCGCAATACATCGACCCCATCCACGCGCAGCCAGTTGCGGGATCCAACGGCGGGCTCGGTGGTGGTCATGCGCCATTCTAGACGACCCGGTGCTCAGGGATTTGCGGTAGTCTCTGTGAT
This sequence comes from uncultured Gammaproteobacteria bacterium, assembly GCA_963811115.1. Classification (GTDB taxonomy): domain Bacteria; phylum Pseudomonadota; class Gammaproteobacteria; order Steroidobacterales; family Steroidobacteraceae; genus Bog-1198. Next base: position 104,217 of record CAWEQB010000006.1, on the reverse strand, counting down.
CTTTTCAATCGGGAGCGGCGGATGCATTTTGCGAGAATGACGGTGCTTGCCTGCGGGATGGCTTGCGGTGCGTTGGGGGGCGGCTTCGCCGCACCGGCGGCGGACAAGGATCCGGCGGCAGAATTGGGGCTGCCCGCGAACGTCGCCGCCGCGATGCGCGGGATCGATGCGGAACGCATTCGGGCGCATGTGAAATACCTATCGGATGACCTGCTGGAGGGCCGCGGCACGGGCACGCGCGGCGGCGACCTTGCGGCAAAGTACATAGCGACGCAATTCGCACTGGATGGTCTGAAGCCGGCGGGGGATAACGGCGGCTACCTGCAGAAAATCGAATTCACGGGCGTGCACACCTTGCCGGCCACGACGTTTGCATTGCGGCCGGAACATGGCAGCACGTTGGATTTGAAGATCGGCGAGGATTTCGTGACCACCAATCAAATGCAGACGGTGGCCGCCGATATTGATGCGCCCATCGTATTCGTGGGCTACGGCATCGAGGCGCCTGAGTACCGTTGGAACGACTTCAAGGGCGTGGACGTGAAAGGCAAGGTGCTGCTGGTCATCGTCAATGAACCGCCGTCGAAGGATCCTAAATTCTTCAACGCCGAAGCGATGACTTATTACGGAAGGTGGACCTACAAATTCGAGGAGGCGGCGCGCAAGGGCGCGGTCGGCGCCTTGATCATTCACCGCACCGACCTTGCGAGCTACGGTTGGCGCGTGGTGCGCAGTTCCTGGAGCGCCGAGCAGGTGTTCCTGAGCGATGACCAGGATCCGAAGCTCAAGGCGGCATCCTGGATACAGCTGGACGTGGCGCGGCAACTGTTCGCGGCGTCGGGCTTGAAGCTTGACGACATGATGGCGAGCGCCGGCACCCGAGATTTCAAAGCGCGAGAGCTGCCGGTGCGGCTCAAAGCGCATGTCGTGAGCGAGGTGCGAAAATTCGAATCCTCCAACGTCCTGGCGGTGCTGCCCGGCGCGGACGGCGCATCGCCCCGGCAGGCGGTGGTGTATTCGGCGCACTACGATCATCTGGGTATCGATCCGGCAATGAGAGGCGATAACATTTACAACGGTGCCGTCGACAATGGCACGGGCGTCGGGATGCTGTTGGAGATGGCGCAGGCCTTTGCGGCGTCGCCCGCGCGCGTCCCCCATCCCGTGTTGTTCGCCGCGGTGACCGCCGAAGAAAAGGGATTGCTGGGGTCGAATTTTCTGGGCAAGCACCTGCCGATTCCGGCCCCGAAGATTGCGTTGGGCTTGAATTTTGACGCGATTCCGCCGATCGGCATCCCTCAGTCGGTGAACGTGACGGGCGCCGAACGCACGACTTTTTATCCCGCGGTGGAGAAGACCGCGAAGGCCTTCGGCTTCGACATCCAGGCCGACGCCGAACCGGGCGCAGGCCACTACTATCGCTCCGATCACTTCAGTCTGGCGCGTGCCGGTGTTCCGGCATTCTCGGTCAACACCGGTGTGAAGTTTGCGGGGCACCCACCGGAATGGGGTAAGGCGCAGCGCGACGAATACACGGCGAAGCACTATCACAATCCCAGCGACGAGTATTCGCCGTCCATGGATTTCTCGAGCGATGCGGCGCTCGCCAGGTTCGGCCTTGCGCTGGGATGGCAGGCGTTGTTGGCCAAGGACACAGTGAACTGGCTGCCGGGGGATGAGTTCGAGGCTGTGAGGCTGCATCCGCATTGAGGTATGCGCCCAGGCTCCTGGTCACGCGACATATTGTGAGGCGCAGCGAATACGTCGCCACCCTGCGACGTCGGTACGTTGTGCACAGGGTCAATCAGCCAATAACGTGCGGCGCATCTCATCTGGCCGTCGGTGCTACTCGGTACGCTGAAGTCACTTATCAATGACCTCAACGACGGAGTTTCCATGGCCGACAATTCAATGACGGGGACGTTTCAGCTCAATCTGCCCAAGGATTTGTTGACGGAGGCCAAGCGAACTTCCAAAGCCAAGTCTGAACAGCTGCGGGTCGAGGGTTGGCGCAACTCCTGGCTGTCGCGCATCTCCGAGCTCTTGGTCGGCAAGGACTAGGAGCCTGCAGAAGGCTGGCCCGTCACGGGGTTGGCCGGCAGGCCCCCAGGCGGCCTTGGGGTTCCCCGGAGGCCCGTGGGTCGCTCCGGGCATTCCTGCGGATTTAAGTTAAATTCGTCGGATATGCCTGGTGCATCGGCATTATTATGGCGCATGGAGGTGGTACCCATGCGCTTGGCTCGCCCTGTTTATGAAAGCCTGCCGTATGTCTATATGGCCATCGGCGCTGTCGCCATGCTGCTGTTCCATCTGGATCCCTCGGAACCGCGCGCTGTCATTGCCTTCGTCATCGGAGTCATTACGGAAACGGCGGCGCTGACTCTGTTATTGCGGCGCCGGGATTTCCGTGAGTTGAGCCGAGAGTATTCGGGCGAGACCATCGACCTGCCGTCTACTCTGCACGGCTAACTGACTACTCTGCACGGCTCGCATTCGGCTCCGCGTCCGCGGTCGTGCGCAACCGCGGCACCCGCTCGTCGATGTACATGATTTCATGCTGGCCGACCTGTACCACATCGCCGTCGTTCAGGTTGTAGCGCCGCACGCGCTTGGACTGCACATAAATCCCGTTGGTGCTGTTGAGATCCTCGATCAGGCAGGAATCCGCCTGCGTCACGATCTGGCAGTGATGGCGGCTGATGAATTTGCTGTCGATTTGCAGATCGTTGTCGGAGGTCCGGCCAATCACCAGGCGGCCCGGCCGCAGTTCGCGCTCCAGGATGGTTCTACCCTCGCTCGCGAGCAGTATTCGGCCGACGGGGTGGCCGCTGCCGGGATTCGCCGGAATGCTGTGTTCCAAATTGAGATGGCGCATGCGGTTGGTGCCGGCCGAGAATTCCACCCACTGTAGCTCGCGCACCGCGGCTTCGAGATCCTCGGCGGATACCGTATCGCTGTCGCGGCTGAAGGCGGCCATCAAGCTGGTATCGCACAGCGTATTGATCAGGCGCGGCACGCCGCCGGTGTACTTGTAGATGGTGGCGTAGGTCTCTTCGGCAAATATTCGCCGCCCCTGGGAACCCGCCACTTCCAGCCGATGGTCGATGTATGCGGTGGTCTCGGCCTTGCTGAGCGCAGTCAGGTGGAAGCGCAGGCGCACGCGTTGCGTGAGTTGAAGCAGTTCGGGCGAATTGAGCTTGTCGTTGAGCTCCGGCTGTCCGGCCAGAATGATGCGCAGCGCTTTTTCCTTGGTGGTCTCGATGCCGGACAACATGCGCACTTCCTCGAGCACACGGTTGCTCAAGTTTTGTGCTTCGTCGACGATCAGCAGTACCTTGCGCCCGTTGACGTGCTGTTCCACCAGGAATTGATTCAGCGTGGCCAGGACCTCCGGCTTCTTCATGTTGAACGGCGAGAAGCCGAACTGCACCAGAACGGTTTGCAGAAACGCCGTGGGCGAGAGCTGGGTCTGGTTGATCTGCGCCACGACGGCATCGGTCTGCAATTCGCGCAAGAACGTTTCGATCAAAGTGGTCTTGCCCGCGCCGATTTCGCCGGTGATCACCACGAAACCGTCGGTAAACCAAATCGTCGACTCCATGTACGCCTTGGCGCGTGCATGCTGCTTGCTCAAGTACAGGAACTGCGGGTCCGGGCTCAGCCGAAACGGCAATTCATGCAGTTTGAAGAGTTCCAGATACATAACTTGGAGAAGTTTACGGGATTTGGTCCTAAGTCCGTGAATCGACTGCTCTAGCACCACTCGATCAATTTTAAGGCACCCGCCAGAGCCGAATTGCGCTCCGTTGTGCGTTTTTTGAGGATGGTGCAATGGCCCAACTTGCGTCCGGGGCGCGGATCCTTGCCATAGTCGTGAAAAGCCAGCCCGTCGATGGCCAAAAGCGCCCCGCGGTCGGGCATTTTTCCTAGAAAATTGACCATCGCCGTGTGCCCCAAGGCACGCGTGCTGCCGAGGGGCAGGCCGCAAATCGCGCGCAGGTGGTTCTCGAATTGACTGGTCACGCAGCCCTCGATGGTCCAATGCCCGGAATTATGGACCCGGGGCGCCATCTCGTTGGCGATCAATCGGCCCTTGACCACGAAGAACTCGATGGTGAGCACGCCGACGTAATCAAGCGCGTCCATCACGCGCTTGAGATAGGTTCGCGCGCTGCGCTCGAGCAGGGTGTGCGAAAACGGCGCGATGCTGTAGTGCAGGATGCCGCCGCCGTGCGTGTTCGACGATAAGGGATAGAACACGGTTTGCCCCGCCGTGGAGCGCGCGCCGATGATGGAGATTTCGCGCGAGAAGTTCTGAAACTTCTCGTAAATCAAGCCCGTGCCGCCGATGGCGGCCCAAGCCGCGTCGATCTGGCTGAGGGAGCGCAATACGAATTGACCCTTGCCGTCGTAACCCAGGCGCCGGGTCTTGAGGATGCCCGGGAGCCCCAGGTCGTTGGCCGCGCGGGACAATTGTTCCTTGCTGTCGAGCGCCGCATGTGCGGCCGTCGGAATGCGCAGCTTCGAAAACAGTGCCTTTTCCGCCAGGCGGTCCTGCGAAACCTCGAGGGCCGCCCGAGGCGGGCGCACCTGCGTCAGTTTCTCGAGCGGCGCCAGCGCGGCCCCCGAGATATTTTCCCAGTCGAAGGTAATGACATCGTTGCATGCCGCCAATGCCGCGAGTTGCGCGGCATCCTCGAGGTCACCCGTGAGGATGGGCGCGACCTGTGCGGCCGGCGATGTGGCGCTGCGATCGAGAAACATACAGCGAATGCCCAGCGGGTAACCGGCCAGCGCCATCATGCGCCCCAATTGACCGGCTCCGACGATGCCGACGCGCGATAAGTTCAAGTGCCGCGGGGATCCGGATGGGCGAGCACCGCAGCGGTCTGCGCCTGACGGAAGGCGTCCAAGGCCGTGCGTACGGCGGCATGTTCATTGGCGAGAATCGCGGCGGCGAACAACGCGGCGTTCTTCGCCCCGGCGATCCCGATGGCGAAGGTGGCGACGGGAACGCCGCTCGGCATTTGGGCGATGGACAGCAACGAGTCGATGCCGTTGAGCGTTTTGGATTGAATGGGTACGCCGAGCACGGGAAGCGAGGTCTTGGCGGCCGTCATGCCCGGCAGATGCGCGGCGCCGCCGGCGCCCGCGATGATGGCTTTGAGGCCCCGCGTTCGCGCCTCGGCCGCGTACTGAAACAGGAGGTCGGGGGTGCGATGCGCGGAAACGACACGAACTTCATGCGCGATACCGAGGGATTCGAGGATCTCGGCGGCCCCCTGCATCGTCTCCCAGTCGGAAGACGATCCCATAATGATTCCGACCAAGGGCGTCATTGGGCTAGTTTACCCGAGCAACTGGCGCAGAAATGCGAATAGTTCCCGCGCTCCGACCGGCGAGCGCTGTTCCAGCCGCTCCTTTTCCGCCTTTTCCAGCAACCTGACCAAGGTTGGCCGGTCCACGTGCGGATATTCCTCGAGCAGCTCTTTGAGCCCGGCAGCAGGTTCCGACAGCAACCGATCCCGCCAGCGTTCGATTTCTTGGAAATGGCGGATCTCCAGATCGTGGCGCTGCTTGCGCTCCGCCAGCTTGGCAAGCACCGGCTCCGGGTCGATGTCGCGCATCAATTTGCCGATATATTGACGTTGCCGGACCTGAGCCCCGTGAGAGGGCAGGCGGCGCAAATCACGCAAGGCGACGAACAGGTTGTCGGGCAGGTCCAGCGCCTTGATCTCCTGGTCGGGGAGGGCCGATAGTTTCACCCCCAATTCCTGCAAGGAAGCAGCCTCCCGCTTACGCGCGCTCTTGCTGCGGCGTTGCTCCTCGGATTCGCCGCCGGCGTCGGTTTCGTTCTCACTCGTCATATTGCCCATGCTATCACTGGAGCCCGGTAGAATCGCCGCTCGGAATCCTCAAAGAGAGTTTTGGAGACGTCAATGGCCGTGTCAGGCAATCCTGTTCGCCTCGCCCAAGCAGACCTGGAAACGATCATCGAACGTGCCCTGGAAGAAGCGCGCAGCCGGGGCGCCTCGCAGGCCGAGGCGGCCGTCAGCCAGGACACGGGTCTGTCCGTGGGCGTTCGACTCGGCGAGGTGGAGACCCTGGAACACCAGCGCGACCGCAGCATGGGAATTTCGGTCTATTTCGGGCAGCGCAAGGGCTCGGCCAGCACCGCGGATTTCTCCCTGGACGCGGTGCGTGCGACGGTGGCCAAGGCTTGCAGCATCGCCCGGTTCACGGCGGAGGACGCGGCGTCGGGGCTCGCGGATGCGGCACTCATGTCGCGCGCAGCTCCGGACTTGGATCTGGCGCATCCCTGGAACCTCTCCGCGGAGCGGGCGATCGAGATTGCCAAATCCTGCGAAGCGGCGGCACTGAATTTCGATTCTCGAATCAACAATTCCGAAGGTGCATCGCTCGGCACCCACCAAGGCTTGCATGTCTACGGCAATACGCATGGCTTCGTCGGCGGATATCCAACCACCTCGCACACATTGAGCTGCGTGGTGCTCGCGGGCAGCGGCGAGGATATGCAGCGCGACTACTGGTACAGCAGCGCCCGCGATTGGCGCGAGTTGGAGGAGGCCGAGGCCATCGGGCGCGAAAGTGCACGCCGCACCGTGGCGCGCCTGCAGCCGCGCCGCTTGACCACCCGCCGCGCGCCCGTGCTGTTCGTGCCGGAAATCGCGCGCGGCCTGATCGGCCACTTCGTGGCCGCGATCCGCGGCAGCAGCCAGTACCGAGAATCCTCCTTCCTGTTGAAATCGGTGGGTCATCAAGTGTTCCCCCGCGGGCTTTCCATTGCCGAACGGCCGCATATTCCGAAGGCAATGGGCAGCGCCCCCTTCGATGATGAGGGGGTTGCGACGCGCGACCGCGAGCTCATCGTCGACGGCGTCCTCACCGGTTACATCCTGTCCAGCTACTCGGCGCGCAAGCTCGGGATGCAGACCACGGGAAACGCCGGGGGCGCGCACAATCTCCTGGTTGCGCCGAACGTCGCAGGCGGCATGGACGCACTGCTGCAACGGATGGGCACCGGGCTTTTGGTGACCGAACTCATGGGACAGGGCATCAACATGGTGACCGGGGATTACTCGCGGGGCGCGGCCGGCTTCTGGGTGGAGAACGGCTCGATTCAGTACCCGGTGGCGGAAATCACCATCGCCGGCAATCTCCGCGAGATGCTCTTGGGGCTGGACGCCGTGGGCGACGATGTGGACGCACGCGGCGGCACGCGGGTGGGTTCGATTCTGCTGCAGGAAATGACCATCGCCGGCGAATAGCGCCCCGCAGGCGGCCGCGAGGAATGCTCAGACAGGCTCCTCGGGTTGTGAGATCAAATCCTTGAGCGATTGAGCGCCGAGCCGCTTGCGCACGGCATCCTCCGCTTCGCTCACCACGCGCGCGGCGCGCGCGATGCGCCGCACCTCGATCACCCGCCGTTCCGTTGGCGGGCTGCGCACGGCATCCAGGATGTCTGCCAGAAGGATTCCCTGCGGATCTCGGCCGGGAACGAATTGCTCCTTTTCAGTCACCACCAGCAGGCCGGCGCGCTCCAGGCGCGCCAGCACGGGTGCCAGCGCGATGCCGGGGACGTCGAATTCCGCCGCAAGCCGGCCGGCGGTCCAATAGCCCTTGCCTTCGCCATAGTCGCGGCCGATCAAATACATGATCGACAGGCCGATTTGTTCGCGATCGCCGGCGCTGAGATCGACGCTGTCGTGGCCGTGGCGCATGCAGTGGGGAAACTGCACATAGAATGCGAGCTGCGCGCCGATCAGCAATATCAGCCAGCTCAAGTACACCCAGATGAGAGTGGTGAGCACGATGGCAAAGCCCGTGTAAACCGCCACCATTTGCGAGGAATACAGGATGACGCCGGTGAATACCTTGCCGACCAGCGCCCAAATGATCCCGGCGGTCACGCCGCCGATCAGCGCAGCGCGAAACTCCACATGGGTATTGGGAATGTACGAATACAGGAAGGTGAATACGACGGCCACGATGGCATAGGGCGCGATGCCGCCCAACACGTCCATGATCCATGCGAGCGGCGCGATGGCCTGCAGCCAGTGCGCGAACGGGCTGTGCTCGGCGGATCCCAGCAGTCCGAGGGTCACCGCGAGCAGGATGGGACCCAGGATCATGACGCTCAGGTACTCGGTGAGGCGGCGCGCAACGCTTCGCGGCTGCCCGACCCGCCAGACGAAGTTGAAGCTCTCCTCGACCTTTTGGATCGTCGTCACCACCGTGTACACGAGGAACGCCAGGCCGATGGAGCCGAGCAATTCGCCGCGCATGTTCGTGACGAATTGCATGACGGTCTCGGTCATTTGCGTCGCGGTGCTGCCCATTGGGCGAAAAAATTCGTGAAGCAGAATTCTCAGGTCGCTGCGCGCACCGAGACCTTTGAGGACCGACAAGCTGAACACCATCAAAGGCACTAAAGACAGCAGCGTGGTGTAGGCCAGACTCATCGCGCGAATGTTGATTTCGCCCTCGAGCCAGTCGCGGATCAGCGCGACCGGATAGCGCAGCCGGCGCAGCGCCGCACCCCACGGCGGACCCAGGGTGCGTGACTTCTGAAACAGTATTTCTTCCAGCCCGTCCAGCCACTTGACCATGCCCGGAGCCTTACATGGCAAACCGGGTATGGCAAGATCGCGGCCGCTGTCGCTATTGCCCGCCTGGCCGGAACGGTTTGCCGTTGAATGTCAGCTGCCCCTGATGAAACAGGATTCTGGTGTGAAACCTGCCGTTCTCCTGGGTCACCAATCCCTGACTCGCCAGGCGCTGCAATTGCGCGGCGCTGTCGACGCCGCCCGGCAGGCTCTTGAGCAGCGCATCGTCGACCGTCAGGTCCAGGTCTGCGTCGAGTTTTTGAATGATGCCCTTGGGGTTCGCACCGTCGGCGAAATCGGCGGATGTGAGGCCCCGCAGTTGCAGCAGGCCCTTGAGGATGGCTGCGCCGCCGGCATTGGCAATGCTCACCTGATCGAATGCGATCTGCGGTTGTTGGGCCAGGAGCCGGGCGCCTTGCTGCTTCAGCAGCGGCAGCATTTTCTCGGTTCGCGCCGCCGGCGTGAGCGCGCGATCCTGCTACAACGAGCGCAGCGCGCGGTTGGCTTGGGATTCGAACACCGCATCGCTCGCCTCGAAGCGCCCGCCATCGGGCGCCGCGTACATCGCGCGCGGCGCGTTGGCGTGAATCGTGTAGGTGTCGACGCCGCTGCCGTAGTTGACGGTGGCTTGCAGCCCACCCCAGTTCACGACCGCTCCATTGTCGAGTTTCGCATCCTTGGCGGGCGGGCTCGAGAAGAGGGTCGAGCCGCCGCCCAAGAATCCCAGCCGCGAGCGCACGTTCAGCGGATCCAGCGGACCGAATATCTTTGCGATGGCCGACTGCACTTGATCGCTGAACACGACGCGAGTATCGGCTCGCGCGAGACCCAGGCAGTGCGCGCCGCAGATCGGGCCATGGTGAATCACGCTGCGGACCGTCATCCGAAAAGGCGCCGAAGCCCCGGCTGCAATCGGCGGGCCGGCAGGGACGCCGTGAAGGAATTCAAGCGTCATTTCCGCCCGCGAGGTGTACCAGCCGCGCCGGAAGTGCTGCTCAACGACGGTCGCGTAGGGCGCCTTTTCGCGTACCTGGGCGATCACGTCGTCGAAGCGCCTTGCCATGGAAAAGCCGACCAGCCAGGTCGCAAGGGGGTACAGCAAAACGAGTGCGGCAATGACGCCGAATGATATTTTTTTCAACATTTCCTCCCTGAATGTGGCCGGCTCCTAGCTGGTCAGAAGGCGCAGCGCCTCCCGATAGTTGTCGCTGGTGCGCATCAATATGTCAGGCGGCAGATGCGGCGCCGGCGGCTTCTTGTTCCAATGCAGGGATTCCAGGTAGTCGCGCACGAATTGCTTGTCGAAGCTCGGCGGACTAATCCCCGGTTTATACGATGCCATGGGCCAAAAACGCGAGGAGTCCGGCGTGAGCGCCTCATCGATCAGCACCAGGCGACCCTGCGGGTCGACGCCGAATTCGAATTTCGTGTCGGCGATGAGGATATTTCTCTCAAGCGCGTGCCTTGCCGCAAAACGATAGAGATTCACGGCGATGCGTTGAACGTCGGCGGCGTATTCCCGCCCGACCACGTTCACCATCGCTTCGAAATCGATGTTCTCATCGTGCTGGCCGGCGGGCGCTTTCGAGGCCGGGGTGAACAGAGGCTCCGGCAAGCGGTCCGCCATTTGCAATCCCGGGGGCAATGCAATGCCGCACACCGAACCGCGAAGCTTGTAATCCTTGTAGCCTGATCCGATCAAATAGCCGCGCACGACCGCCTCGATGGGCAGCGGTTTGAGTTTTTTCACCACCATGGCGCGGCCGGCCAGCTGCGCCCGCTCCGCGGCGTCGCTGACGACATCTTCCACCCGCAGGCGCGAGAGATGGTTGGCGACGATGTGTTGGGTCTTCGCAAACCAGAACAATGATATCTGCGTGAGGACCTCGCCCTTGAAAGGGATCGGGTCCGGCAACACCACATCGAAAGCCGACAGGCGATCGGTCGTGACGATCAGCAGATGCTCCGCGTCCACATCGTAGATATCGCGGACTTTTCCCTGGTGAATCTTCTTCAAGCCGCGCAAGCGCGACTCGAAAAGCGGTGCCGATTGCGATTCCGGTTGCATGCGTGCGCGGCCTGCCTACTGCTACCATTGAGGTGTGGAAGGTCGGCGATTGTGGCGGGACACGATGGATAGGTCAACGCGAATGAGTTGGAAAGGCATTTTTTTCGGGGCCCTCGTCGGGTTGTTGATCACGCGCACCGTCTGGGGGGCCGTCATAGGCGCCATCTTGGGGCATATGATCGAGTCCGGCGCGCATGGGCGCGCGGCGGATTCAATATCGATTTCGGACGAGTTTTTCCGCACGACCTTCGAGCTGATGGGTCATGTCGCCAAGTCCGACGGCCGGGTGTCCGAAGCCGAGATCGATGCGGCGCGCGGGCTCATGCAGGAATTGCAGCTCGGCCCGCATGACGTCGGCATCGCCATCGAGCGCTTTCGGGCGGGAAAATCCGCCGCATATGACGCGAACTTAAGCGTCGAGCGGCTGCGTGAGGCGTGCGGGCAAAGGCATGATCTATTGCGCGCATTCATGGAATTGCAGTTACGCGCGGCGTTGGCGGGCAATGGAATGTCGCCGCCGGCACGGGCGATATTGATCCGTGTGGCCGAACGACTGGGGATGTCCGGTCTGGAATTTGCCTACATGGAGGCCGCATTGCGGGCGCGGCAGACCCACCGCGGCTCCGGCGCGGGCCATCCTTCCGCAGGCGCCGTCTCCCTGGCCGAGTGCTACGCGGAGCTGGAGATCGACGCCCACTCCACCGATCAAGAAGTGATCAAGGCTTATCGGCGCCAAATGAGCCGCCATCATCCTGATAAACTCGTGGCCAATGGATTGCCTGAGTCGATGGCGCAAATGGCCAAAGAAAAGACGCAGCGCATCCAAGAGGCCTACGAAGAGATTCGCGCGGCGCGCGGCATGCGATGAAGGAGCAACCCATGGCGATCATTATTTCGCCCTCGATTTTGTCCGCGGATTTTTCCCGTTTGGGCGAGGAAGTGAGGACCGTGCTCGCCGCCGGCGCCGATTGGATCCATTTCGATGTCATGGACAATCACTACGTTCCCAATCTCACCATCGGACCGCTGGTTTGCGAATCCTTGCGCAAGGCGGGGATCAAAGCGCCGATCGACGTGCATTTGATGGTCTCGCCGGTCGATCAGCTGGTGCCGGAATTCGCCAAAGCGGGGGCGAGCTACATCAGCTTTCATCCCGAAGCCACCCGGCACGTGGATCGCACGATTCAGCTCATTCGGGATTGCGGCTGCAAGCCGGGCCTGGTGTTCAATCCCGCGACACCATTGAACTGGCTGGACTACGTGATCGAAAAGATCGATCTCATACTGGTGATGTCGGTCAACCCGGGTTTCGGCGGTCAGAAGTTCATCCCACAGGCCCTGCACAAGCTTGCGGAGGCGCGCTCACGCATCGAAGCGAGTGGACGCAATATCCGCCTCGAGATCGATGGCGGAGTCAAAGTGGAAAATGCCGCAGAAATCGCCGCAGCGGGTGCCGACACATTCGTTTCCGGTTCAGCCATCTTCGGCAGTGCGGACTATGCAGAGACCATCAAGGCCATGCGGGCTCAAATAGCCCTGGGTGGCAAATAAATTGAAGCCGGGCTAACGCCGGCTATTCGTCGTCCTCGTCATCGTCGTCATCATCATCATCATGCGATTCGGCGTGCGTGCTCTTGGGTTGCGCCGCACCGCCCGCTCCGGCTTTGACCGGGACGATGAGCGGCCGCGTCTTGACCTTCGGGCGGGCGTTGAAGACCACAATGGTCTTCCCCGTGGCGCGCAGCAGGCCCTGTTCTTCAAGCACTTTGAGGACTCGCCCGGCCATTTCGCGCGAGCAGCCGACGAGCCGCGAGAGTTCCTGCCGGCTCACTTTTATTTGCATGCCCTCCGGATGCGTCATCGCGTCCGGCTCACCGCACAGATCCATGATGGCGTGCGCAACACGGCCCGTGACGTCGACGAAGGCAAGATCACCCAACTTGCGGTTGGTGCGATCGAGCCGGGTCGCCAATTGAGTCGCCAATTCAAAGATCAATCCCGGACTTTCAGCGGCGATTTGCCGAAAGCGCGGATAGGTCATTTCGGCGAGTTCGGATTGCTGGCGGGTGCGCACCCAGGCACTGCGCGTGGGCTGTTCGTAGAACAAGCCCATTTCCCCGAAAAACTGGCCCTTGTTGAGGTAAGCCAGCACCATTTCATTGCCATCTTCGTCCTCGATCATGACTTCGACCGAGCCCGAGATGATGTAGTAGAGAATATCCGGCAAATCGCCGGCGTGGATGATCACGGTCTTGGAAGGGACTGTCCGAATCCGGCAGTAGCTCAAGAAACGATTGATCGCTGGGATATCGCTTAAAGCTTTTGCCCCTTCTTCCATGGTCTCTCCCTAGTTATTGTCGTTCACTGAATCGCCTGTGCTGGCGCACGTTTTATTACATAAGTACCGGAATCGCAAGCACTAACGCCTTTGGCCTACAGCCAATACGACCCTTCGGTCAACGCCCGGGCGGTCATTCGCATCATCGCACGAACCGGACCGGGCAACTCGGCGCCCCCTAAGGATGCCGCCCGAGCGCCATGCTGGATCTCCTCGTGCGACATCTGTTCGAGTATGACGCGACTACGTTGATCCGCCTCCCCCAAACGCTGCATGTGGCCCCGCAGATGGGCCTCCACTTGGCGTTCCGTCTCGGCGACAAGCCCGAGGTTGGCGCTCCGTCCGAGCACCCCGGCCAGGGCACCTATCGCAAAGGACCCGGCATACCACAGGGGGTTGAGAACGCTGGTTCGGCCATTGAGTTCGCGAAGCCTAAGTTCGCACCACGCCAGATGGTCGGTCTCTTCCGCGGCGGCATGGCGCATGGCGGCGGCCACCGTGGTATCCCCCGCAGTGAGTGCCTGTCCCTGGTAAAGAGCCTGGGCGGCCACCTCGCCGGAATGATTGACCCGCATCAGCCGGGCCGATTGCCGGCGCTGCGCCTCGCTTAAGGGTTCGCCCTCCGGGGCGGCCGGCGGCTCGCGAGAGGACCGAGCGGGAGTCCATAAGGTCTTGATTGCCTTATCTATTTCTCCCAACGCGAGGTCGATCAACCCAAATCTGCGAGATTCCATACGCACACTATATTATAGGTCCCTCTTGGGGTCGCGGGGCTGGCATCTCTGCCCGCCCTTCTGTACACTTTCGCGCCTTTCGTTAACGACCTGAAACAGCTGAGTATTTTCATGTACACCGTATTCTCGAAGCCTGCAGAAACCCGCGGCGACTGGTACCTGGTCGATGCGGCAGGCAAGACTCTGGGCCGCCTGGCCTCGGAAATCGCGCATCGCCTGAAGGGCAAGCACAAGCCGAATTACGCCCCCCATCAGGACCTGGGCGATCATATCGTGGTCATCAATGCGGGCACGGTGAAAGTGACCGGCGCCAAGCTGACGGACAAGTTCTATCACCAGCACACGGGATACGTCGGCAACTTGAAGAGCATTTCGCTCGGCAAGCTGCTGCAGGAGCACCCGGAGCGCGCGGTCGAGTTCGCGGTGAAGGGCATGCTGCCGAAGGGCCCCTTGGGCCGGCGCATGTACAAGAAGCTGCACGTATTCGGCGGCAAGGATCATCCCCATCAAGCACAGCAGCCCAAGGCGCTGGAAATCTAAGAGTTTTTAAGGACTGATATCAATGGCATCAAACACAGCCGCCAATTCCTTTTACGGCACCGGTCGACGCAAGACTTCGAGCGCGCGGGTCTATCTGCGCCAGGGCACCGGCAAGGTATCGATCAACGGCCGAACTCTCGACGAGTTCTTCGGCAGAGAAACCGGCCGCATGATCGTGCAGCAGCCTTTCGGCGCGGTGCAGCTCGACGGCAAGTTCGATGTTGACGCGCACGTCGAGGGCGGCGGAATCACGGGCCAGGCGGGCGCGATTCGCCACGGCATCACTCGTGCGCTCATGGCTTATGACGAGACGCTCAGGTCACCCCTGCGCAAGGCCGGGTTTGTCACCCGCGATGCGCGTGAGGTCGAACGCAAGAAGGTCGGTCGCCGCAAAGCGCGTCGGGGCACGCAGTTCTCCAAACGCTAGTCGCGGAGACGCCATCCGTCGGATTTGTGGGGGATCGTCTAGTGGTAGGACAACGGTCTCTGACACCGTTTACCTAGGTTCGAATCCTAGTCCCCCAGCCAAACAGGGCCCAACAATGGGCCCTTTTCTTAAACAGCACGGGTAGTAATGTCGGTCGAACGCAATTCGAGTGGACGGCTGGCGCCAATGGCGCTTGCCGCGCTCGGTGTGGTGTTCGGCGATATTGGCACGAGCCCCCTCTACGCCGTTTCCGCCTGCTTCACAGGCGCCGGCATCGCAGTCACCCCGGAACATGTGCTCGGGGTGCTCTCGCTGATCTTCTGGTCGCTGGTTCTCGTCATTCTGCTCAAGTACGTCAGCGTCGTCTTGAACGCGGACAACAAGGGCGAAGGCGGCGTTCTGGCGCTGACCGCATTGGTGATCAACACCGCCCGTGAAAGTCCGCGCCGTAAACTCTATGGGACCTTGGGAATATTGGGGGCGTCGCTGTTCTTCGCAGACGGCGCCATCACGCCGGCGATTTCGGTGTTGAGCGCCATCGAAGGTCTGCACGTGGCCGCACCCGACGCGCAATTTCCGGTTTTGCCGATCACACTCGTGGTGCTGGTCGGTCTGTTCCTGATTCAACGGCACGGCACGGGGTCCGTGGGCAGGGTGTTCGGTCCCGTCATGTTGGGCTGGTTCCTCATACTGGCCGTGATGGGCGCCAGTTGGATCGTTCGGGAGCCGGAAGTGATCCTGGCCATCGATCCTACGCACGCGCTCGGGCTGCTGACGCAGCACAAGATCGGCGCGCTGGCGGTGCTCGCGGGGGTGTTCCTGTGCGTCACGGGCGGGGAGGCGTTGTACGCCGACATGGGCCATTTCGGCAAGGCGCCGATTCGGCTGGGCTGGGTTTGCGTCGTGATGCCGGCGCTGGTGATGAATTATTTCGGCCAGGGTGCGCTGCTGATCGAGAATCCGGCGGCCATCAGCAATCCCTTCTACATGATGGCCCCCTCCTGGTCGCTGTGGCCCTTGGTCATGATTGCGACAGCGGCAACCGTGATCGCATCGCAGGCTGTGATCTCCGGAGTGTTTTCGGTGACCACTCAAGCGGTGAGCCTGGGGCTGCTGCCGCGTTTGCGGGTCGTGCATTCATCGGCGGATAACGCGGGGCAGATCTACGTGCCGACCATGAATTGGATACTCATGGTGGCCGCGCTCGCACTGGTGGTGGGATTCGGCAGTTCGGCGGCGTTGGCCGGCGCCTACGGCCTGGCCGTCTCAGGCGCAATGACGATCGTGACTCCGTTGACCCTGAGTTTGATCAAGTCGCGCACCGGCAAGGAGAGCCGGTGGTTGAGGATGGGATTGTCGCTGCTGTTCATCATCGACATCGCCTTCCTGTCGGCGAACATGACCAAGCTCGAGGACGGGGGCTGGCTGCCGCTGGCATCCGGATTGACCATCTACTGGCTGATGCAAACGTGGCAAAGCGGGCGCGCCTCGCTCATGGCCCGCATGCTGCGGGAACAGAAGCCGGTGCGCGATTTCCTCGAGGAGCTGAAACGCGATCCGCCGGTGCGGGTGACGGGCACATCGATCTTCCTGGATGCGAAGGCATCCGGCATACCGCGCGCGTTGCTGAACAACATCAAGTTCAACCGCGTGATGCACGAGCGTGTGGTCCTGTTGACGGTGGTGACCCGCGAGCAGCCGCGGATCGCCGCGTCCAAGCGCTTCACCGTCACCCCGGTGTGCGAGGGAATCGTAAGGGTGGTGGCACAGATCGGCTTCATGGAGAAACCGAATATCACGGAAATATTGCGCGAGGCCGAATCGTATGGGGTGCCCTACGAACCCGAGGAAACCACCTACTTTTTGAGCCGCGAAGAGCTGCTGCCGGGGAGGCGATCCGATCTGCCCCCGTTGCGGCGTAAGGCGTTCATGCAGATGGCGCGCAACGCCCAGGTGATCGCGGATTACTACGGATTGCCACCCAGCCGAGTCGTTGAAATCGGAACCCGCGTCGAGATATAGGAGCCTGTCTGAGTAATCAACGCGGCTCACGTTGATTACTCAGACAGGCTCCGGGCGGGCTTGCAGTCGTAGGTCTTTACTCCCTTATCGCCCGCCACGATGAGCAGATCCGCGCGGCGCAGGGCGAACAGACCGACCGTCACCACCCCGGCGATCTGATTCGCGGTGGACTCAAAGGCCGCCGGGTCCAGGAGCCGCAGATTGTGCACGTCCAGGATCACATTGCCGTTGTCGGTGACCACACCATCGCGCCAGACGGGTTGTCCCCCCATCTTCACCAGTTCACGCGCGACATACGAGCGGGCCATCGGGATCACCTCGATGGGGAGGGGAAATCTGCCCAGTACATCCACCAGCTTGGCGTCGTCGATGATGCAGATGAATTTCTCGGAGGCGGCTGCCACGACCTTCTCGCGGGTGAGCGCGGCGCCTCCGCCCTTGATCAGTGCGCCGTCGGCGGTGGCCTCATCGGCACCGTCGATGTACAGGCTCAAGGGTCCTGCGGCGTTGAGATCCAGTTCCGGAATGCCGGCGGCGCGCAAGCTTTCGGAGGTTCGGCGGGAACTCGAGACAGCGCTCTCGAGCCTTATTTTGCGGTCTTTCAGCGCTGTTATGAGTTCGGCGACGGTGGACCCGGTGCCGACACCCAGCACCATGCCGTCTTCGATGTAGGCAAGAGCGGCTTCTGCGGCGCGACGTTTCTTTTCCACTGACACGAGAATTTTCCAACCCTCAAAAACAACTGTGCCCGCTTACGCGGGCACAGTTGATTACTTTCGAAGGCTTACTTTTTCTTAGCGGCCTTTTTCTTAGCTACCTTCTTCTTCGCCTTCTTTGCTTTCGCTGCCATGATAGAAACTCCGTTATCGGGTTAGTCCGGGGTCCGAGTATATACACGAATAATTAATTTACAAGCAATACGTTACCCTCGGGCACGACAATGTGGTAGCACTGTGAGCGACCTCACTCAAGAGTGAGAACGAATTCCCAGTCCTTCTTCGCCACCGGCATCACCGACAGACGATTCCCACGGCGCAGCAAAACAAAATCCTTCAGCTTCTTCGCGGCGTGCTGCCGCAGTTCATCGAGCGTGATGAGGCGCGGGAATTTGCGCACCAACTTGACGTCGACGACGTACCAGCGGGGCGCGTCCCGCTTGGAGTCGGGGTCATAGTGATGATGTTTGGGATCGAAGGCCGTCTCATCCGGATATCCGTCCTTGACGATGCCCACGATGCCGGCAATCCCCGGAACGTCGCAGCTGGAATGATAGAAAAACGCTTGATCGCCCTTTTTCATGGAGTCCCGCAGCATGTTGCGCGCCTGAAAATTGCGCACACCATCCCAGGCGGCCGTCTGCTTGGGCGCGGCCTTCAGGGCGTCGATGCTGAAGCTGTCCGGTTCGGATTTCAGTAGCCAGTAATTCATGGGGTACCTCTGGGCGTCTGGAAGTGCTGCAGTCCCGATTCCGTCGCAAGCGAGTCCAGTTGCGTGTCCCAAGGTTCGGCAAACCTGGATTCGGTGCGCTGACAATCAAAAGCGAGTCCAATGGCGTGCGGTCCCGGCCAGTGGCGGCGGCGGCGGCGGAACTCCAGCGCTCGATCGTAGAATCCCCCGCCCATGCCCAAGCGCCGGCCCCCCGCATCCACACCGACCAAGGGGACGACGATAAGGTTTAACCATCGCGGCGCGGTCGGGCGGTTCAAGTTCTTCGGTACGGCAATCCCGAACACGCCGCGTCGAGTCTTGTCGTCGAGCGGATAGAAGCGTATTCGACCATGCCGCCGGTCGACTATCACCGGCACGTAGATGCGCGCGCCACGGCGGCGCGCTGCGCGGATCAAGTCGGCGGTGTCCGTCTCACGGTCGAATGGCAGATAGAGCGCGACGCGCTTGCCGGCCCTGAAGGCCCGCAACCCGGCGACCGCCTTGGCGGCCAATCGCGAGCGGCGTCCGTGCTCGACAGTGCTCAATGAGCGCCGCTGCACGCGCAGATGTCTACGTAGGTCCGCTTTCATCGAATGGAGAAGGCTCGAATGGAGATGGCGCCACCCGCAGATGCCGTTTTGGACCGTTGCTCCCGATGCCTTTCGCACCAGGTGGGGCTAACTGCGGCACTTAAGGCTTTCCGCTCGAGGCGGACTTGCACAATGTTGCCAGCAAGCAATGGCCCCTGGGGTTTAAAACTTAGGGTCGAGAGGTAACCCGATCCGCATCGAACACCGCAGGCGGCGCCAAACTTAATCGTCCGAGAAGGACCGCTCAAAGCTCGAGCTGTCGACCCTTCTCCAAGGCCGACTCTACGCGCTCGCGCAGGATACGCAAGCGGCCGCCGACGTCAGAATCGAGATTGGTGTCACGGTTGCGGAATCGAATCAATTCATTGGCCATGTTGAGGGCCGCAATCACCGCGATACGATCCAGACCGACGACTTTGCCGCTGTCGCGGATCTCGCGCATTTTCATATTGAGGAACTCCGCGGAGTCCAGCAGGTCTGAGCGCTCTTCGATCGGGCAGGTGATGTGATACTCCTTCTCGAGTATTCGCACGCTGACACGCGCCTGATTGTCGCTCACGCCTGCTCCATCGATTTCAATCGGCCGATCATCGCCTCGACCCGCGCACGAACCTGTTCGTTCTTTTGCAGCAGGCCGGCACGTTCGGAGGTGAGCGTTTCCTGCCGCTGGCGCAGGGCGCGATTTTCTTCCTTGATCTGGCTGACGGTCGCGATCAGGTCTTCGAGGCGCTTCTCGAGCCGCTTCAGCTCAAGATCCACCGCCGACTTCGGGTTGGCTTCGTTCATAGACCCACAATATAGAGCGCGAATTGGCGCAATGCAAAGGGCGGCGTAAGAGGCTCCTTGGCCGCTACTGCGGTATTATTGTCGAAATGGTGATCTCGGATATTCGATTCAAGGACTTCGAGGACGTTCTGGCAACCGCCGGGAGTCTGGCCGATGCCGCCGAGGCGCATGGCTCGTTGTGCGGCGCGCTCTGTTCGATGTCGCCCTACAGGATGCAGGACTGGGTGAATGAGATCCTCCCCGATGGCGCGGCCTTGTCGGAAGAGTCGTCGGCCATGATTGAACGGGTCTTCACCGCCACCGCAACGTCGTTCGGCGAACAGGGCATGGAATTCGAACCCCTGCTGCCCGACGACGAGCAGCCGCTCAACGGCCGCGCCAATGCGCTCGCCCTATGGTGCACCGGATTTCTTTACGGCCTCGGGACTGGACATATTTCCGACCTCGAAGCACTGAACGGCGATGTCGGAGAAATCGTACGGGATTTCACCGAAATCTCCCGGGCGACCGGCGACGACGCAGACGCCGATGAATCCAACGAGCAGGCGTATTCGGAGCTGGTGGAGTTCATCCGCGTCGCGGCCCAGGTCGTCTTCGAGGAACTGCTGCCGCTTCGCCGGCAGGTCTATCCGGCACAGCAGCGGCTGCATTGAACCAGGAGCCTGTCTGAGCCTGATGGATCGCAAGGAGTTCGCGCGCCGGCGGCGCCAATTCATGCGCATGATCGGCAAGGACGCCATCGCGATTCTGCCGGCGGCACCGGTGCGCCACCGCAACGGCGATATCGAGTATGCCTACCGGCAGGACAGCCATTTCTATTATCTGAGCGGATTTCCCGAGCCGGACGCGGTTGCGGTGCTGGTGCCGGGCCGTACCCAGGCGGAATATCTGCTATTCGTCCGCGAGCACGACGCGCTGCGCGAGTCCTGGGATGGTGCGCGCGCCGGGCCCGACGGTGCCGTGGAACGCTACGGCGCCGACGACGCCTTTCCGATCGCAGACATCGATGAGATCCTGCCCGGCTTGATGGAAATGCGGCCGCAGGTGTACTACTCGATGGGCGCGCATCCGGACTTCGATCCGCATGTCTTGAGCTGGGTCAACGGACTGCGGATGCAGTCACGTCAGGCGACCGGCGCGCCCCACGAATTTGTCGCCTTGAGCCATGTGCTCGACGACATGCGGCTCTATAAGAGCCGCGCCGAGCAGGCCGTTCTGCGGCGCGCCGCCCAGATTTCCGTGGGTGCGCATCGCCGTGCCATGCGCTTCGCGCGTCCCGGGCGCATGGAGTACGAGGTGATGGCCGAGTTGCTGCATGAATTTCGCTCTCACAATGCGGATATTTCCTACTACCCCATCGTAGGCAGCGGCGCCAACTCCTGCGTCATGCACTACCGCGACAACGACCAACCCTTGTGCGACGGAGACCTGCTGCTGCTCGATGCGGGCTGCGAACATGAGTTCTACGCCTCGGACATCACGCGGACCTTTCCGGTTGGCGGCCGGTTCAGCCCGGCGCAACGTGCGATCTACGACATCGTGCTCGAAGCCCAGCTCGCGGCCATCGACAAGGTGCGCTCCGGAAACCATTGGAATCACCCGCACGAGGCTGCGGTACGCGTGATTACCCAAGGGCTGGTCAGGCTGGGACTGCTGAAGGGCAGGGTCGCATCGCTCATCAAGACCGAGGCATATCTGCAGTTCTTCAGCCATCGCACCGGCCACTGGCTCGGCCTCGACGTGCATGACGTCGGCGACTACAAAGTGGGCGGTGAATGGCGCGTCCTGGAGCCGGGCATGGTGCTCACCGTCGAGCCGGGAATCTACATCCGGCCGTCGCCGCGCATTCCTCAGGAATTTTGGAACATCGGCATCCGCATCGAGGACGAGGTGCTGGTGACGAACGATGCGCCGGAAGTGCTGACCGCGGCTCTCGAGAAGACCCCGGAGGCGATCGAGGCGTTGGTGCGGGCAGCCTGATGCAAAGCGAAACTGCACCGTCCTTTGATATCACCATCGTGGGCGGCGGCATGGTCGGGGCGAGTCTCGCCGTCGCATTGGCGCCGCTCGGACTCAAGGTCGCGCTGATCGAGGCGATTCCCCACGACTCGGACGTGCAGCCCAGCTTCGATGAGCGCACCACGGCCCTGTCGAACGGCAGCCGCCGAATTCTCGGGACACTCGGCGTGTGGGGCGCGGTGGAGGCGTCGGCCATTCCGATCCGTAAGATCCATGTCTCGGATCAGGGCCACTTCGGCTTTGCGCGCATCGACGCAGCCGAACAGGGCCTCGCCGCCCTGGGTTATGTCGTGCCGAATCGCGCTTTGGGGCGGGCGCTGTGGGCCCAGCTTCACGACCGGCCCGGTCTCCGTGTGTACTGTCCTGCGGAGGTGTCCCGGCTTCGCCATGGCGAGGACTCGATTTCTTTGGACATCACTCAAGCCGGGCAGGCGCTCACCATCGATACCCGGCTCATCGTGGCTGCCGACGGCGTGCAATCCACGGTGCGCGCGGCTTTCGGCGTGGAGGCGGAAAGCCGCGACTATGAGCAGACGGCAATCATCACCACGGTGCTGCCGCAGCGTTTCCACGAGCACGTGGCCTATGAACGGTTTACCGGTACCGGGCCGCTGGCGCTGTTGCCGCTCGAGGGTGGCCGATGCACCCTCGTATTGACCTTGAGCCACGCGCTGGCGGAATCGGCCATGAGGTGGTCGGACGTTGAGTTCCTGGCCGAACTGCAACGCCGATTTGGATTTCGACTCGGCCGGTTTCTCAAGGTCGGTCGGCGTGCCGCGTATCCGCTGTCGTTGACCCGCTCGATGCGCACCAGTGCGGGGCGTTGCGTCATCATCGGCAATGCCGCACAGGGGCTGCACCCGGTCGCCGGCATGGGGTTCAATTTAGGGTTGCGCGATGTCGCGAGCCTGGCCGAGATCATTGCCGAGCGCCGTCATCAACCTGCTTTCGATGCCGGAATGTCCGGCCTGCTGGCGGAATACGATGCCTGGCGGCGGGCCGATCGGGGCAACGTCATTGCATTCACGGACGGGCTGGTGCGGCTGTTTGCCAATCCCATGAGCACGGTGCGGCGGCTGCGCAATGCCGGTCTCCTGGCATTCGATTTGCTGCCGCCCGCGAAGGCGGCGCTGTCGCGGTTGAGCACCGGCGCCGGCGGCAGCGCCCGGGTGCCGAAGCTGGCGCGCGGCGTCGCCCTGCAATGAGTGTGAAAGCCCTCGACTTTGATGTGATCATCGTCGGTGCCGGTGCGGTCGGCGCGGCCATGGCGGCGCTGCTGGTGGTGCGCAAGTTGAGCGCGCCCGGACGGGTGGCCCTCATTGCGGATCGCTTCATGGGGCCGCCGCCGGCGGACGCAGATTGGGATTTGCGGGTGTTCGCGCTGAGCCGCGCTTCGGAGCGCTTGCTCAAAACCTGCGCCGTGTGGGCCTCGCTGCCGCCGCAGCGAGTGAACGCCTATGAACGCATGTGTGTCTGGGACGCGAGCGGCGAACCTCAAGGAAGGGGATCTCTGCGTTTCGACTGTGCAGAGATCGGCGAGCCCAATCTGGGATACATCGTCGACGGCCGGGCCTTGCAATGGCAGTGTCTGCAAGCCGCGCGGGGCGCGGGCGCCGTGGCGTTCGAGGCCGAAGTGGCTCACATTGAGATCGATACGCAGGTCGCCATGGCCTTGAGCGACGGGCGCGAGCTGCGCGGCCAGTTGTTGATCGCGGCCGATGGACCCAAGTCGAGGACCCGCGCGCTCCTCGGCATCGAAACCGCCGGCCACGCTTATCATCAAGATGCATTGGTGGCGCATGTGCGCACGGCGAAGTTCCACGGCAATACTGCGTGGCAGCGGTTTCTCGCAACGGGTCCTTTGGCCTTTCTGCCGCTGCCGGATGGCCGCTCATCCATTGTGTGGAGTGTCACGCTCCCCGAGGCCGCGCGATTGCGCGGACTCGAGCCCGCGGCGTTCAACGCCGCCCTGACGGCGGCCAGCGGCGCGGTCTTGGGAGATTGCGAATTGACGACCGAGATCGCAAGCTTTCCCTTGCAGCTACAGTACGCCCTGGACTATGTGCGTCCGCGCGCGGTATTGCTGGGCGATGCCGCCCATGTAGTGCACCCATTGGCCGGCCAGGGATTGAATTTGGGGTTTCTGGACTGCGCCGCGCTCGCCGAAGTGCTTGGGCAAGCCCGCGCCGGAGGCTACTTCGGGGAGCACATGCTGCTGCGCCGCTATGAACGTTGGCGCCGCAGCGAGAACTTGCTGGCCGCCGCCGCCTTGGATGCATTGGAACGGCTGTTCTCGAATGCGGATCCCTTCACTCGCGGTCTGCGTGCGACGGGGTTGAGCGCGGTAGGCAAGGCGCCGTTTCTGAAGCACCGCTTGGCGCAGCGCGCTCTCGGGGTGAGCGGCGATATTCCGGCGTTCCTAAAGACCTAAAGCCGGTCGAGCTTGGCCGCACAGATGAAATCGTTCTCGGACAACCCGCCGATGGCGTGCGTCGAGTAAGTGACGCGGCAGTAGTTGTAGCCCAGCTCCAGGTCCGGATGATGGTCTTCGGTATTCGCGATATGCGCAAGGGCGTTGACGAAGCTCATGGTACGGTAGAAATCCTTGAACTTGAGGGAGCGCTTCAGGCTCTTGGAGTCTTCGGCAATCTGCCAGTCCGCATGCAGCTGCTTGCGCAGGAGTTTGGCCTGAGCCGGTGTCAACGGCGGCACCCCGCCTTCGCAGGGCACGCATTTCTTGGCAGACAATTCGATCACAAGAGGGCTCCTAAGGGACCCTGGCATAGGTGCGTTCGATGTAGCGCTCGACCAGCTCTTGGAACTCCTCGGCGATCCGATCCCCCTTGAGCGTCACCGTCTTTGCGCCATCCTCATAAACCGGAGCGACCGGATTTTCGCCCGTGCCGGGCAGGCTGATGCCGATGTTGGCGTGTTTGCTCTCGCCGGGACCGTTGACCACGCACCCCATCACCGCGACCGACATGTCTTCCACGCCCGTATGGCGCTTGCGCCATTCCGGCATGCGGTGACGGATGTGATTCTGGATCTTCTGCGCCAGTTCCTGAAAATAGGTGCTGGTGGTGCGGCCGCAACCGGGGCAGGCGATCACCATCGGCGTGAACGCGCGCAGTCCCATGGTCTGCAGTATTTCTTGGGCGACGATCACTTCCTGAGTGCGGTCGCCGCCGGGCTCGGGGGTCAAAGACACGCGAATCGTATCGCCGATGCCTTGCTGAAGCAGCACACCCATTGCCGCCGTGGAGGCCACGATACCCTTGCTGCCCATCCCCGCTTCGGTCAAGCCGAGGTGCAGGGGGTAAGTGCAGCGCGCCGCGAGATTGCGATAGACGGCGATCAAGTCCTGCACGCCGCTGACCTTGGCGCTGATTACGATCATGTCGGCTCCGAGTCCCAGGCTCTCGGCGCGCTTCGCGCTGTCCAGCGCCGACACCACGATGGCTTCGCGCATCACCTCGATGGCTGCCAGCGGCGTCGCCAGCTTCGAATTCTCGTCCATCATGCGGGTCAGCAAATCTTGATCCAGGCTGCCCCAATTCACGCCGATCCGCACCGGTTTTGCGTACCTGCAGGCGGTTTCGATCATCTCCGCGAACTGCGGATCGCGCTTGCTGCCGCGGCCGACGTTGCCCGGATTGATGCGCAATTTGCCGAGAGCCTGCGCGCAGGCGGGATGCGCCTTCAGCAATTTGTGGCCGTTGAAGTGGAAATCGCCCACCAAGGGCGTGCGCACGTTCATCGCATCCAGCCGATCGCGTATGTGCGGCACCGCAGCCGCGGACTCGTCGTTGTTGACGGTGACCCGCACCAGCTCGGACCCGGCGCGCGCCAGGGCCTTGACTTGCGCCACCGTGCCGTCGATATCCGCGGTATCGGTGTTGGTCATGGACTGAACGACGATCGGGGCTTTACCCCCGATCGTCACCGTGCCTACTTTCACGCCCAGGGACGTTCTGCGGGAAATCATGCCCTCAATTATACCAGGGGCACGCCTTTCGGTACGCGAACCACCACGGTGCCGGCGATCTTGTCGTGCCAGGCCTGGCTGTTGCCATCGAAGGCAATCCAGAAGAATCCGAGGCCGGCCACGGCCAGAGATAGAAAGCAGCTCAACGCGCGGATGATCGCCGTCTCCCAGTCGACTTCACGGCCATCCAGCCGCACCACGCGCAGATCGAACACGATGCCGCCGACGGTCGAGCCGCGCAATTTCCACATCACCGCCCCGTAGGCGGCCAGCACCAGCAACTCAAGGTGATGGGAGCCCAGCAAATGCAGGAGAACGCCCACCAGCAGCACATCGATCAGTAGTGCCGCCATGCGCGTCAAGAAGCCGGCGCGGGGCAACGCGGCGTTGACTGACCTCGCTGCGGCGGAAGGCGCCGCAGCGGCGGGTGCTTCCGGCGCCGCCGCAGCGGGTGCGGCGTCGGCCGGCGCGGTAGCGGCAGCAGCGGCCGCAGTGAACGCTGCTTCGCTGTTCAGGGGCGCCGCCGTGTGCGACGAGGCCGAAGCGGGCGCGGACTTGGCGGCGCGAATCGCCTGCGAGTCCTGAATCACGGTGTAGACGACGGCCCCCAGGCCGAGGAAACCCAGCACCTTGTACACCAGAAATCCCAGCACCGGCACGACGTACAGGATGAGCACCACCACGCCGCCGATGAGCACCGCGACGGCGGGATGACCGATTGCGCCCGCACCGGGCCGGCCGGCGATGCGTCCGCCCAACCAGGCCAGCATGACCGCCTTGCCGAATAGGCCGACGCAAATCAGGCCGAAGACGACGAAGGGAATCGCCGCAATGCCGATCACCGTGATGCACAACAACACCAATAGCACCGGAGTCAGCAGGGCGGCGATGAACCCCGCCAAAATCGAACGGCCCGGTTGGGACTCGAATGTCCGAACGCATCTAGAAAGACCCTCCCGAAACAACAATGCGAGTCCTACATAGAGCGCCAAACAAGCAAGCGCCAACCCCCAGGCCCAGCCCAGGCCGGGGGCGAAGGCCAGCGGGCGTCCATAGAGCAGACACTGCCGGATCCAGGTGTGCAACCAGTGAAGGCTGCCGAACTCGCCGCCGAGAACGTTTTGCACGCTGCCGTGAATGATGGCCGCGGGGTCGCGCCGCAAATTGCCGCCGACGGCCACGACATCGCCGCCGATCTCCGCATGCGGTCCGAGTTCCATGTCGCCCATCACCGCGACTGCGTCGCCGTCCACTTTGCCGTCAATGTAGTTGCTGCCAAGAACGGCAACCGCATTCTCCGTTACCTCTCCGGTGACCCGCGTATCGCCGAGAATGGAGATTACGTTTCCGGCCTCGCCCTCACTGGTGGAGGAACCGAACACCGATACCACCACCTCGGCGGTCTCCCCCTGCGCGAGATGCGAATCGTGGCCGATGTTGACCTGGTGGTTGTCGCTTCCATGGTGAGCGTGCCCGTGGTGGGAGTGATGCTCCTCGGTGCGGTCGGGCCACTCGTCGGGAGCGGGCTCGGCGGAGGGGGGTGTGTCGGACACGGCCGCGGCGGGCGGGTGCGGCGGCTCCGCCGCCTGGCTGCCCGCAGCCACGAATAAGCTGATCAGCGCCAGTGTCGCCGCGGACACCATCGCCAGCGATACAAAACGGCGCAACATGGATGTGTTCATGGAATTGCTTTACCTGCCATTGTGAGGCTGAAAATAGAGGGTGCGGTACAGGGCGGCGCCGAGGCCGAACAACGCGGCGTACAACATCGCGCCCACGGCGATGCCTGCATAGGCCCAAGCCGGAGGCACGGTATGCGCCAGCAACGTGATCAAATTGCCCGCCGTGGCCGCGAGCACTCCCACATCGCGCGCCCAGGACGGGGACAGCAGCCCGGATTCGTGCAGCGAACGAACGCCGGCGACGGCCGCGGCGCCTTCCAGCAGCGCGAGGCGGATCAGGACCGCGCTGATCACCAGGAAGGCCGCGCGTGCGAGCAGCGGCCAATGCGAGAAACTGCGCCGCCACCAAGCAAGCGCGGCGCGCCGTTGCAGTTCGGCGAGCACCCGCACTTCCAGCGTTGCCGGCGCACTGCGCGGGGGCAGTTCATGCACCATGCGGTCGAGCGCGCGCGCCCATTCGTCGTCAGTTTCGTTCATTGTCGATTCCGCGGGATTGCAGGTGGGGCAGCAGGGCGGCCCGCGCGCGCCGAATGTCGGTCTTGACCTTGGCGAGCGAAACACGCAGCTTTTCGGCGATCTCCTCGTACGAGAGATCCTCGAAGTGATAGAGCACCAGGGGCAGGCGCTGGTGCTCGGGGAGTTGACGCAACGCGGTGTCGATCAACAATCGCCGCTGCTCCGCACCGAGGTCGGCGAGCAGGGTGTCGGGCTGAGGCGCCCCCGGTTCCGGCACCGGCGATTCATCATCGGCCTCCGTCCTGAGTTCCGAGAACAATCGCCAGCGCTTGCGATAACGGTTCAAATGATTGAGGGTCAAATTGGTGGCCACGGTCTTGAGCCAGCCGCCCGCCGTCGGGCTGGCGCTGAGATGCTCGAAGTGCTGGTAGGCCCGCAAGAAAACCTCCTGCGCAATGTCTTCGGCCTGCCCATCATTGCCGGTCAGGCGGGCTGCGGTCGAGAAAACCATATCTTGGTACGCACGCATAAAGGTCGTGAACTCGGCGGAGCGGTCGGGCCCGGAGGATGAATGTTGCACGGGAGTGTGTTCGTTTAAAGCTAAAACACCGCCGGCCGAGAAAAGTTGCAGGCCGCGGCACCGCCTCGCCTACGAATGATTCAGCCGGTGGGTGAGGTGCGCTTTGACCGTCGGCCATTCGCGGTCGAGAATGCTGTAAGCGCAGGTATCGCGCAGCGCGCCGTTGCGGCCGAGCTGGTGTTGCCGCAGCACCCCGTCCAATTTCGCGCCCAAACGCTCTATGGCGGCCCGGCTTTGCTGATTGAAAAAATGCGTGCGGAATTCCACGGCGATGCAGCTCAATCGTTCGAATGCATGGGTCAAGAGCAGCAGCTTGCACTCGGTGTTCACGCCGCTGCGTTGCACGCGTTTTCGGTACCACGTGGAGCCGATTTCCACGTGCCGATTGGCGGCATCGATATTCATGAACGTGGTCATGCCGACCGCCATGCCGGTGGACTTTTCTATGACGGCGAACGGCAACATCGTGCCTTGCCGCTGCAGTCCCAGGCGCCGCTCGATTTCCGCCCGCACCCTGCCCGGTTCGGGAATGGTGGTGTACCACAGATTCCACAGCTCGCCGTCCTTGACGGCCTCGATCAGATCGTCGTGATGCGAAAGATCGAGCGGCACCAGCGATGCGTGTTGCCCGTGTAAGGACACAGGTTCGATGAAGCTCATGGGATGTCCCTGCGAAATGCCAATCGGCATAATACGGTAATGACCGACCGAATCATTTACTCGACCGGCGCGGGGAGTCTGTGCCCCAATTGCCGCAGGCCGGTGCGTGAATGCGTTTGCCCGAAGGGAGTTCCCGGGGCCGCCAAACCCTCGGCGGTGCGCGTGGGCCGGGAGGTCAAGGGAAGGGCGGGCAGGGGTGTTACGACAGTCAGCGGATTGCCGCTGTCGCTCGCCGACATCGCATCCTTGGCCACCCAGCTCAAGAAGCGTTGCGGATGCGGGGGTACGGTGCGCGAAGGAATCATTGAAATACAGGGCGATCATCGCGACGTGATCGTTGCCGAGCTGATCAAACTGGGCTGGCCGGCAAAGAAATCGGGCGGGTAGGCGCGCCGCAACCACGCGCGGATTGCTCAGACAGGCTCCCGGCACGCGGTTGGTGTATCATACCGCCATCGCGATAAGAGCTGTCTGGAGAGAGTCCTTTCGAACAGGACCGCCGAAGGCGCAACCGCCCGGAAACGCTCAGGCACACGAACGGCAGACTCTCGTGATCTCTGGAGAGCGGTCGCACCGTCAAGGGCGATCCACCGAAGGGGAGTAGCGCCAACTCAACGCGCTGCGATCTCTCAGGTCCAAAGGACAGAGGGGCAAGGCACGCAGGTGCCTGTGTCTCCATGTGCTTTCGCCGCGAGGTTGCGATGGGTCTGAAGACCGTGCTCTATGACACCCACATTCTCGAGGGTGCAAAAATAGTGGATTTCGGCGGCTGGGAAATGCCGCTGCACTATGGTTCGCAAATTGAAGAACACCACGCGGTGCGCCGAGATGCGGGCATGTTCGACGTGTCCCACATGGGTGTGGTCGATTTGACCGGCGATCGGGTTCGTGAGTTCCTGCAGAACCTGCTGGCCAATGATGCCGGCAGATTGAAATCTCCCGGCAAGGCCCTCTACTCCTGCATGCTGCGGCCCACCGGGGGTGTCATCGACGATCTGATCGTCTATTTCTTGTCGGACACCTGGTTCCGCTTGGTGGTCAATGCGGGCACTCGCGACAAGGATCTGGCCTGGATTCGCGCGCATGCCGCACCCTTTGCCGTGAACGTGGTCGAGCGACGCGACTTAGGGATGATCGCGATCCAAGGTCCGCAGGCGCGGGAGAAGACCTCCGCGATCCTGCCGCCCCAGCACCGCGGCGCCGCGCTTGAATTAAGGCCCTTCTTCGGCGCGGAATTCGACGCCTGGTTCATCGCGCGCACGGGCTACACCGGCGAGGACGGATTTGAAGTGATGCTGCCGGCGGTCGAGGCCGCCGCGGCATGGAGGGCACTGCGCGCGCAGGGAGTCAAGCCCGCGGGCTTGGGCGCGAGAGACACGCTGCGCCTGGAAGCCGGCATGAACCTGTACGGCAACGACATGGATGAAGATCATCATCCTCTCGAATCGGGATTGGCCTGGACGGTGGCGTTCGAACCCGCCACGCGCGATTTCGTCGGGCGCCAGGCACTGGAAGATTTGCGGCGCGCCGGCAGCCCTGAGCTCGTCGGCCTGCTGCTCGAAGAGCGCGGCGTCCTGCGCAGCCATCAGAAAATCGTGCCTGCCGGTGAAGTGACCAGCGGGACCTTCTCTCCCACCTTGAATCGCTCCATCGCACTGGCACGCGTGCCGAAAAGCGCCGCCGCCAGCGTGCAAGTGGAGATTCGCGGCAAATTGCACACGGCGAGCATCGTCAAGCCGCCGTTCGTGCGGCATGGGAAGGCATTGATTCCGGTTTAGCCAGAGGGGATTTACATTGAGCAACATACCGAGTGATTTGCGATACACCAAGAGCCACGAGTGGGTGCGCTCAGGGCAGAACGGTTCGGCCGAGATCGGCATTTCCGATCACGCGCAGAGTGCGCTCGGCGATCTGGTTTTCGTCGAAGTTCCGGAAGCCGGCCGCACCGTGCAAGCGGGCGACGCCTGCGCGGTGGTCGAATCGGTCAAGGCTGCATCCGATGTCTACAGTCCCGTCAACGGCAAGGTGACAGCCGGCAATGCGGCGCTCGCAACCCAGCCGGAGCTGCTCAACCAAGACCCCTATGGCGCGGGATGGATGTTCCGCGTGCAGATGACCTCACCGCTCGAGGCGGCCTCGCTCATGAGCGCTGCCGAGTACGCCAAGTACCTGGCCGACGAGGCCAAGTAAGGAGTCTGCGATGGCATTCATTCCGCACACCCCCGACGACATTGCACGCATGCTCGAAGTGATCGGGGCGAAAACCATCGACGACCTGTTCGATGAAATCCCGGCCGAACTGCGCGCCGGCGCACTGGGCGTGCCTCCCGCGATCGGCGAAATGGAACTGGGTCGCCTGATGTCCGACCGTGCGGCGGGCGACGGCCGGCCCTTGAATTTCATCGGCGCGGGCGCCTACGAGCATCACATTCCGGCGCCGGTGTGGGCAATCACCACGCGCGGCGAATTCTATTCCGCCTACACGCCGTACCAGGCGGAGGCCAGCCAGGGCACGTTGCAGTTGATCTACGAGTATCAATCAATGATGTGCGCCCTGACGGGGATGGAGGTGTCGAATGCCTCGCTGTACGACGGCGCCTCCGCCCTGGCGGAAGCCTGTCTGATGGCGGTTCGGACCAATCGCGCCTCGAACTCGCGGCGCATTCTTCTGCCGCGGACGGTGAATCCCACCTATGCGCAGGTGGCGCAGTCGATCGCCGGCAATCAGGGAATCCAATTTGAAGGCGTGGATTTCGATCGCGCGGCGGGGCGTACCCTGCTCGAGTCCCTGCGGCCCTACAGCGGTCAGGACATCACCGCCTTGGTGGTGCAGCAGCCCAACTTCTTCGGCTGCCTGGAAGAAGTCGATGAGCTCACGGATTGGGCGCATCAGAACAAGATCCTGCTGATTGCGGTGGTCAATCCCGTGTCGCTCGCGATGCTCAAGGCTCCCGGTCAATGGGGCGCGCATCTCGACGGCCATCAAGGCGCAGACATTGTCTGCGGGGAAGGGCAACCGCTGGGGGTGCCGCTGTCGGCGGGCGGACCGTACTTCGGATTCATGGCGACGCGCATGCAGTATGTGCGGCAAATGCCCGGCCGCATTGTGGGACGCACCGTCGATGTGGACGGGCGCCCGGGATTCAGTCTGACGCTGCAGGCCCGCGAACAGCATATTCGGCGCAGCAAGGCGACTTCGAACATTTGCACCAATCAGGGGCTGCTGGTGACCGCGGCGACCATTTACATGTCGCTCCTGGGCGCCGCGGGATTGCAGCGAGTGGCGGCCGCCAGTGTGCAGCGGACCGCCGATCTGGTGGCGTCGCTGACGAGGATCGCGGGGGTCAAGGCCGCCTTTTCGGCGCCGCGCTTTCATGAAGCGGTATTGATCCTGGACCGCCCGGTGGCGCCGGTTCTTGCCGGGCTCGCGCGCCGCGGAATCCTGGGCGGGCTCGACCTCGCGGACCGCTATCCGGAACTCGGGGCGGCGCTTCTGGTCTGCGCGACGGAAACCAAACTGGCGATGGACATCGAAGCGTATGCCGGCGCCCTGGCCGACATCATGAATCCGTCGCGCGCCGCGGCTTAGCACATCCCGGGGGAACAATGGCTGATTTGCAAGCGAGAGAACCGCTGATATTTGAATTGAGCAAGCCGGGTCGCGGGGCCGTCACGCAATACCCGCCGCGAGTTTCGGGTTCGGCGGATGTCCCCGAACATTTGCGCCGCGCCGTGCCGCCCGCGCTGCCCGAGGTATCGGAGCTTCAGGTGGTACGCCACTTCACGCGGCTTTCGCAGATGAATTTTTCGATCGATACGCATTTCTACCCCTTGGGTTCATGCACCATGAAATACAACCCCAAGGCCTGCAACAGCTTCGCCATGCTGCCGGAATTTTTGGGAAGGCACCCGCTCGGACCCGAGCCGCAAGGGTTCCTGGCCTGCATGTACGAATTGCAGGAGATGCTGCGGGAAATCACCGGCATGCAGGCCGTGAGCCTCACGCCCATGGCCGGCGCACAGGGCGAGTTTGCCGGGGTCGCCATGATTCGCGCCTATCATCGCGCGCGAAACGACATGGGGCGCACTGAAATCATCGTGCCGCAGGCCGCCCACGGCACCAATCCCGCCACCGCCGCCATGTGCGGTTGCACCGTCAAAGAGATCCCGTGCGATGCGAATGGGGACGTCGACATCGACGCATTGAAGGCCGCTGTCAGCCCTGCCACGGCCGGCATCATGTTGACGAACCCGTCCACTCTCGGCGTGTTCGAGTGCAAGATCACGGAGGTCGCCCGCATCGTGCATGAGGCGGGCGGGCTTCTTTACTACGATGGCGCCAATCTCAATGCCATTCTGGGCAAGGTGCGGCCCGGTGACATGGGCTTCGACGTCATCCATATGAATCTGCACAAGACCTTTTCCACGCCGCACGGCGGCGGAGGTCCTGGTTCCGGTGCGGTCGGCGTCGGCGCGCGCCTGCTGCCATTCTTGCCGATACCGATGGTTGGCAAGGACGGAGCGCGGTTTCGCTGGTTGACCGAGCGCGATCTGCCGCAGTCCATCGGACGGCTGTCGGGATTCATGGGCAACGCCGGCGTCAATCTGCGCGCCTACATTTATATGCGATTGCTGGGCCGGGAGGGCATGGTGCGAGTGGCGGAATTCGCCGCGCTCAATGCGAATTATCTGATGAAGCGGCTGCAAGCCGCCGGGTTCGAGGCGGCCTATCCGACGCGCCGCGCCAGCCATGAGTTCATCATCACCCTGAAGCGGGAAAACCGGCTCTACCAGGTCACCGCGATGGACGTGGCGAAGCGGCTGCTGGACTATGGTTTTCACGCGCCGACCACCTACTTCCCCCTGCTCGTGCCCGAATGCCTGTTGATCGAGCCCACCGAGACCGAAGCCAAGGAAGATCTCGACCGTTTCTGCGACGCCATGATCGCCATCCGGCGCGAAATGGAACAAGAGCCCGAGAAACTCACCTCGGCTCCGCATACAATGCCGGTGCGGCGGCTGGATGACGTGCGCGCAGCGAAACAACTGGATTTGGCATGGAAACCTGCCGCTTGAATGAGCGATAGAATCAAACCGACCGGATTTACGCGGCTGCTACGTGCTTTTGGCTATTCTATCCAGGGATTTCGACACACCTGGCGTGAAGAGGCGGCGTTTCGGCAAGAGGTGGCGCTGGCCCTGTTGGTGATTCCCGCCGGCCTGTATCTTGGCCATTCGGGCGTCGAGCGTGCCCTCTTGGTAAGCCCGATGCTGCTGATTTTGGTCATCGAGCTCCTCAATAGCGCGGTCGAGGCGGTGGTCGACCGGTCGGGTCCCGAGCGTCATCCGCTGGCCGGCATGGCCAAGGACATGGGGTCGGCCGCGGTAATGTTGAGTTTCGCCTTGTTAGGAACCGTTTGGCTCCTCATCTTGTCCGATCGTCACTGACCACAAGGTCCGAGCTCCGAGGATCTGCATGCTCCGTAGCGCATTGACTTTCTTCGCCTTGCTGTTGTCCGCGGGCGGTGCCCTCGCTGCCGTGCATTCCGCGACGCCCCTACCGGTGCCTGCGCCCGGCATTCCGAGTTCGCCTGCGACCTGGGCGCAGACCTTGGAGAGAATCGCAAGCGGCGTGGTCACCATTCAGATCGACAGCACGCGGGCCTTCGACACCGAATGGAACACTACGGCGCAGGCGACCGGCTTCGTCATCGACGCCAAGCGCGGACTCATTCTGACGAATCGTCACGTGGTGACACCGGGTCCGGTAACCGCCCAGGCCATCTTTCTGAATCGCGAGGAAGTGCAGCTCTTTCCCGTGTACCGCGACCCCATTCACGACTTCGGCATCTATCGCTACGATCCGGCGAAACTCAAATTCATCCAGCCCGCCGAATTGCCACTGTACCCGGCGGGAGCGGTCATCGGCCGCGAAATTCGCGTCGTCGGCAATGACGCGGGCGAGCAGCTGTCGATTCTTGCCGGCACCTTGGCACGCTTGGATCGCGAGGCGCCGGAATACGGCTATGGCAAGTACAACGATTTCAACACCTTTTACTTCCAAGCTGCCTCCAGTACCTCCGGGGGCTCGTCGGGCTCGCCGGTGATCGACATCGAGGGCCGCGTGGTCGCGCTGAATGCGGGAGGCGCGACCGGCGCTGCCTCGAGTTTCTATTTGCCGCTGCCGGCGGTCACGCGGGCCCTGAAGTACATCGAGGCCGGCAAGCCGGTGCCGCGCGGAACCCTGGAAACGGTGTTCAAATACACTCCCTACGACGAACTTCGCCGTCTCGGCCTAAATCCCGCCACCGAAGCGCAGCTGCGCAGCGCCTATCCGAAATTGACCGGCATGCTGGTGGTGGACGATGTACAGCCGGGATCGGGAGCCGACGGTATCCTCGCGCCCGGCGACATTCTGGTGGCCATCGACGGCAAATCCATCCCTGAATTTTTCGCGCTCGAGGAGATCCTCGACAATCATGTCGGCCGGCAGGTGAGCGTCGAAGTGCAGCGCGGCCGCGAGACGCTGCGGCATTCGCTCGACGTGCAGTCCTTGAGCGCCATCACGGCCGACGAATACATCGAGTTCGGCGAAGCGGTGGTGCACACGCTCTCCTACCAGCAAGCGCGGCATTTCAACGTGCCCGTCCAGGGCGTATATATCGCGAACCCCGGCTATGTGTTCGGCAGTGCCGGCATTCCGCGCGCGGCGCTGATGAGTTCGTTCAACGGCAAAAAAGTCGAGAGCCTCAAGGATTTCGAGGCCGCCCTCGCGGATCTCGCCGACGGCGCACGCGCACCGGTGCGCTATGTGACTCTGGAGGACCCGCGCGCCGTCCAGTTGAAGGTCATTCGCATGGACAGGCGCTGGTTCCCGGCGCGCAAGTGCAAGCGGGACGACGCTTTGGGGACCTGGCCCTGCATCGGCATCAGTCCGGGGCCGGTCTCCGCCGCCGTCAAACCCGCCTCGACGCAGTTCGCCAAGACCGGCGATGCGCGCATCGATCGGCTCGCGCCCTCGCTGGTGATGGTGAACTTCGACATGCCGTACTCTGTATCCGGCGTCACCGAGAAAAACTATCACGGCACGGGCGTCATCGTCGATGCCGAACGTGGATTGGTCGCAATCGACCGCAACACGGTGCCCCTCGCGATGGGCGATGTGCGAATCACCTTCGCGGGCACGGTCGAGGTGCCGGGAAAAGTGGTGTTCATTCATCCGCTGCACAACATTGCGGTGGTTTCCTATGATCCGAAATCGATCGGCAGCACGCCGGTGCGTGCGGCGACGCTGCTCACCAAGCCATTGAGCCCGGGCGACGATGTGTGGGTGGTGGGCATGCGCGCGGATTCCAAGATCTTGTCGCAGAGAACCCTCATATCGAGCGTGGACGTGGTGTCGTTCCCGCTGTCGCGCACGCTGCGCTTTCGCGACAGCAATCTCGAGGCGGTCAGCCTGATCAATCCCCCGGGCGACTATGACGGGGTGCTGGCGGATGAGAAGGGCAATGTGGTGGCGCTGTGGTCGAGCTTCGCCTTCGAATCGCAGCGCGAGCTCGAGCAGGTCAACCGCGGCATGCCGGCAGAGTTGGTTTCGGAAATGCTGGGCGTGGTGGCCGAGGGCCGGCCGCTCTATTCCTTCGAAGCAGAGTTCAATGTGCAGTCCCTGGCGGGGGCGCGCGAACTGGGGTTGCCGGATGAATGGGTGCGGCGCTTCGAGGAGCACAATTCGCAGCGCCGGCAGGTGCTCGGCATCGATCGATTGGTGGCAGGTTCCCCCGCCGCCGCGCTGCTCGAACCCGGCGATCTGCTGCTCGCCATCGACGGCAAAGTGGTGAATCGATTCCGCGAGGTCGAGCGCGCCGTGCAAAATCCCGAGATCAAGGTGAGCGTCTGGCGGGATGGCGCCGAGAAAACCTTGCAGATGAAAACAGTGCCGTTGGACGGCCGCGACGTCGATCGCGTGTTGATCTGGGCCGGAGCGACCCTGCAGGCGCCGCATCGGGCCATGGCCGCGCAGCGCGGCATCGCACCCTACGGCGTTTTTGTATCCTTCTTCTTTTACGGCTCCCCGGCGACGCACTACGGATTATATGCGGGCCGTCGCATCACGGAAGTGGATGGACAGGCTACCGCCGACCTCGACGCCTTCATCAAAGCGGTCAGCGGCAAGCCGGATCGCGCGTCTCTGCGGTTGAAGACGGTGTCATGGAATGGCCAGACCGATGTGATCACTTTGAAACTCGACAAGCACTACTGGCCGGCTTATGAACTCGCGCGGCAAAAAGACGGCAGTTGGGCACGCACGGCGCTCGATCCGCCCGAAGTGACGGCGGCGTTGACTCCCTGATTTGGGCGGGGCCGGCGCCTGGCGACGACCCAACTGGCGTGCGGCTCGGTGTCGCGGGACCCTTCCTCGTGGAGCGATTGCCCGCGCCTCTTAGCCGTCCGTTGATAGTTCTATCGGCGATCCATGCGGCGTGCGTTCGGCGGCTTCCGCCCACGCGCGCTGGTAGCGCGCGAGCTCATCGGCGGACGCCGCACCCTTGCGCTCGACCACGGTCTCGAGGGCCCGCAACCAGTGTTGATAGTAGGTGTCGCCGAGATCGGCATCGCCGCGCGCCCGCGCGGCGGCGATCTCGTGCGACAGCGCGGCGGCCCATTCGAGCCAGGTGAACAAGCCGCGCTCATGAAGCCTCAAGGCCATGGCGAAGGCCTTGGCTTCCCAGGGTTCCTTGAACACCGGACCCTGTTCGTCGCGCGGCAATCCCGGAAGGTCCAGGGGCGTACCGTGCATCAGGCCGGCTCCAAATAAGGTTCCCAGGCATCCACGGATACGGTGCATCGCTGCCGAGGCGTGCGCGCGCCCCACAGTTCCTGTTCATCGAACGCCACCGTGTACAGCCACTGCGGCGATTCACCGAGACCCTGGGCATGCGTGTCGGCAAACACGTGGGTACCGAGCACCCGTTCGATGACCCCGCGTTTGCCGCGCGTATAGCCCGGCAGGCGAGTGTGGTGCGGCGGCACCGCGTCGCGGGTGCGCACCCATTGCCCCAGCGAGAAACGGGCGGGAGCGGTGGGAGGTCGCGCCGTGGGGGCGCCGCGAGCCAGCGTTACGGCGACCTGGCCGGCCTGCAGCACCCGCGCGGGCACGGCATCGTACAGCCGCCGTCCTTGAGCGAGTTCATCCGCCTGCGCCGCGCCGCTTTGCACCAACAGCTTTTCCAAGCCCGCCAGCCAGATCTGGTAGTAGCTCAAGTCTCGATAGTTCGGCAGTGTCTCGCGCGCGGCGCGGCTGGTGTCGATGTTCCACAGCCCGGTGGCGCCCATCGCGAGGGTGAGCGCCAACACGCGCGGCTCCCAGGCGGCATGAAACAGTTCGCCCTCCGGTTCCGGGCGTACGGCGTCGCGTACATCCTGGCCGCCGAGATCGGCATGGGAGGTATAGCTCATGGGCTCACCGACGATGCAGGTGCGCTGCCCGGACTCCGCGGCAATCCGGTGCCGATCATGGAGTCGCGAGTCACGAGTTCTGCCAGCTGCCGTTCGGATAGGTGTTCGGTTCCCGCGGGCCGTTGAGGCAGGACCAGATAGCGAACCTCCGCGGTCGAATCCCAGATCCGGATGCGGACCGTCTCGGGAAGCTGAACGCCGAAATCCTTCAGCACACCGCGAGGATCCTTGACCGCCCGCGCGCGATACGGCGCGCTCTTGTACCAGGTGGGCGGCAACCCGAGCACGGGCCAGGGGTAGCAGCTGCACAGGGTGCACACCACCATGTTGTGCACATCCGGCGTGTTTTCGACGGCGACCATGTGTTCGCCCTGCCGTCCCATGAAGCCCAGCGAGGCAATTGCGGCGGTGGCATCCTCCAACAGCCGCCGGCGAAACCCGGCATCGCACCACGCGCGCGCGATCACCTGCGCGCCATTGCGCGGGCCGACCTTGGTCTGATAGGTGTCGATGAGCACATCGAGGGCCGCGGGATCGACGTAGCCCTTCTGGGTCAGTACCGTCTCCAAGGCGCGAACGCGCAATTCCAGCGCACTTAAGCTGCTGGATTCGTGCTCATGGCCATGATCGTGGTCATGGTCATGGTCATGGTCATGGTCGGCTTCCTGCATTCCGCCATGCTAAGGCAGGTCGGTGCGCGGAGCTACCCCATCTCTGAGGAGCGATAGTGCCGGACATGGTCGGGGCGGGTGATCAGGTATTGATCGTCATCTGGGAAATACCGGGCGCGCTCCGGTGGTTCCCCGGCAAATGCGCGAATGGCATCCAAGGAGGTCCACCAGCTCAAGGTGACGACTTCACTGCGGGTCTCGTCGATATCACGTACCGCGACCACCGCTCCCAAATTGCCGGGAGTTCGCCGATATTCCGCAAGTCCGGTGGCGCGGACGTAATCCATATAGGCGGTGCTGGTCGCACGGTGAATTTCCGCGCGCCATTCCCGAAGGATGCTCATGGGTGATTCCCCTCGTGAAACTGGTATACCAGTAAAACTAATATTAATGGTATAGTCAAGCCTCGGCAGTACCAATAGGGGCGCAATCCCGTGCAGTTTTCCATCGAGACCATCCGACTGGATGGCGGTCGCCCTTGTCTGGATTTCGTCAACACGATTCATGACCGGTTTGCCGCCGCGCCGGTGGACTACCTGGCGACGCCCCAGCTCTACAAGGAATGGTGTCTGCGCACGCAATTGCTCAGCCGGCAGGAGGCAGACCGCATTCATGTTGCGCCCGGCATCCTCGGCGAGGTGCGGACATATCGCGAGCATTTGCATGCCATGCTGAGCGCAGAGATCGACGGCGAGACAGTCCCTGCCAAATCTCTTCGCGAGTGCGATCGTTGGTTGCACCGGGCTTGGTCGACTCTGTCGCTGCATCCGGGTTCGCCCGAAGGGGTCTGCTGGCCGGCGGTGGCGCTCGACGCACGACTGCCCCTCAAACGAATCGCGCTGTCCGCACTCGAGGTGCTGCGGACGGCGGAGCCGCATCGATTGAAACGGTGCGCATCGGCGGACTCCTGTGGCTGGATGTTTTACGATGACAGCAAGGGCGGCCGGCGCCGCTGGTGTTCCATGGAGGCCTGCGGCACTCTGGAAAAGATGCGGCGCTATCGTCGCGGTTAGCCTCTCGGGTGGGCTCGCCGCCCGCCAGGTTTGGACTAAACTACGCCATGACTCCACACAGCGCAGCCCGAGGTTTGCCCGTGATCGATGACGCTGCGCGCGGGGATTTGCCGGCAATTCTTGCGATCTACAACGAGGTGATCCGCAACTCGACCGCCGTCTATTCGGAACAAGAATTCACGCCCGAGCGCGGCGAGACTTGGTTTCGCGCCAAGCTCGAGCATGGCTTTCCCATGATCGTGGCACGGGATGCATCGGGCATCACCGGGTTTGGAACCTTCGGCGAGTTTCGGGCTTGGCCGTGCTACGGGCGTACCGTGGAACACAGCGTCCATGTCCGCGTGGACCGGCGCGGGCAGGGTATCGGGCGGGGGCTGGTGGCGGAGCTTTTGGTGCGCGCCGCCGCCATGGGCAAGCATGTCATGATTGCCGGAATCGACGCCGACAATGTCGTCTCCATCGGCATGCACCGTAACCTCGGTTTCGCCGTCGTCGGTCATTTTCATGAAGTGGGATTCAAGTTCGGGCGCTGGCTCGACTTGGTATTCATGGAGTGTAGGCTTCCGACGACAGTTGACCCCATTGTGAAGTAACGCAAAGACGGCATTACCCCAAAAAATGCGGCATTTGGCACAGAACAGCCTATTCGCCGCGTAAGCGAGCTTTGTTGCCATCGCAGTCTTGATATCATGCGCCCCGTGGTAAGAGCGACACAGACAGAAATAGAAGAAGCCGTCGAAGCCCTGCGCGCCGGCGACCTGGTGGTCTTTCCGACCGAGACCGTCTATGGACTCGGCGCAAATGCCTCCAATCCCGCCGCCGTGCGCAAGATCTTTGAGGTGAAAGGCCGTCCGCCCGATCATCCGGTGATCGTGCACTTGGACGATCCGCGCTATCTACATCGCTGGGTGTCGTCCTTGCCGCCCGTTGCGGAAGCATTGGCCGCGACATTCTGGCCGGGTCCCTTGACTTTGATCCTGCCCAAAGCGGACAACGTCAATGACATCGTCACCGGCGGCCAGGACAGCATCGGTATTCGCGTGCCTTCGCACCCCATGGCACAGCAGCTGTTGAATGCCTTCGGCGGCGGCATTGCAGCCCCTTCGGCCAATCGCTATGGGCGATTGAGTCCGACCAAGCCCGAACATGTACGGGACGAGCTCGGAGATGCGGTCAAGGTCATTCTGGACGGCGGCGATTCGCCGATCGGTCTGGAGTCCACCATTGTCTCGTGCCTCGACAATGAGGCGCGGCTGTTGCGGCCCGGATTCATCACCCGCACGCAGCTCCTGCAAGTGGTCGGGAAGCTGGCGGTCGGCGGATTCGCGCCGCGCGCTCCGGGCGATCGTGCGTTGCACTACGCGCCCTCGACGCCGCTCGAGATCGTTCCGTCGGATGATTTGGAAGTGCGGGCCGGCGAGATCATCGATCGGGAGGAAAAAGTGGCGGTGCTCGCGATGCGGCCGCCGTTGCAGACCCAACGCCACATGACGTGGATCAACGCGGGCAAGAGGCCCGATATTTATGCCCACAATCTCTACAACCACCTGCGAACCTTGGACCGCGCGGGTTGTGCGAAGATATTCGTGCAAAACCTGCCGCAGGATGAGCGCTGGGTGGCGATTCTCGACCGCCTGCAGCGCGCCAGCGGCATGGGCGACGATTCTCTCGAACTGAGTGTGAGTTAGGGCTCGTTGTGCCTAAAACCCCGTTGAGTGCGCGCTCCTTGGCCGGCGAGCCCTTGGAGCTCAATCCGGAGGCGGACCCGTTTGACCCCGAGTCGATCAAACACTTGGTGGCCCGCTACGGCTCGCCGTTGCTCATCATTGATGCTGAACGGGTGCGCCGCCAATATCGGCGCCTCACGGCGGCTCTGCCGGGGGTCGATCTGCACTACGCGCTCAAGCCATTGCCGCAGGCGTCGGTCATCGACACGCTGCAGGCCGAGGGTGCTTGCTTCGATTTGGCGACCAATGGCGAAGTGGAGTTGGTGCGGCGCCTGAAGATCGCGCCCGAGCGTTGTATTCACACTCATCCGATCAAGCGCGACAGCGATATTCGCACGGCGCTCAGCTTTGGGGTGGATCGATTCGTCGTCGACAATCCCGACGAACTGCGCAAGTTCGTGAAATTCCGCACTCGGTGTTCGGTGTTGATTCGCGTCTCGTTCAGCAGCCCCGAGGCCAGGAGCGACCTGTCGCGCAAGTTCGGCGCCGATCCGCAGGCGGTTCCCGAGCTGTTGCGCCTCGCAACCGAACTGCGAATCAAGATCAGCGGGTTGTCGTTTCACACCGGCTCGCAGGCCGCCGGGCCCGCCATGTTCGTGGAGGCCATTGGCCGATGCCGCGAGCTGCTGCGAATCGCCGAACAGAGGGGGCATAGCCCCCGAATACTCGATATCGGCGGCGGATTTCCCGTCGACTATCTGCAGCGCTGCATGCCCATCGAAGAGTTCTGCGCACCGATTCGTGCTGCGCTCAATGAGCTGCCGCCCGGCCTGCGGGTGATCGCGGAGCCGGGCCGCTTCATCGCGGCGCCGGCCGCCATTGCGGTGGCCGCGGTCATGGGCCGCGCGCGGCGCGGCGAACATTGGTGGTACTACCTCGACGATGGTTTGTACGGCAGCTACAGCGGCCAGGTCTACGACCACGGCGCCTATCCGTTGGAAGCGCTGGTGGCGCCCGGCGAGACCTACCCCTCGGTGCTCGCCGGCCCGACCTGCGACAGCATCGATGTCATCAACGAGCACTTGGAACTGCCCAAGCTCGAGGTGGGCGATCTTGTCGTCGGGCGCGAAATGGGCGCGTACACCTGGGCCTCGGCATCGGAGTTCAATTTCTTTCCGCGCGCTACAGTGTTGGCGCTCGATCGCGGACGCTTGCTCACCGATGAGGTGCGTCGATGACTTGGAGCCGCCGCAGATTGCTGAAGGCCGGCGGCGCGTTCGCGGGCCTATCCGCAACGGCGCCGTGGATGCGATCTGCGTGCGGTCGGGACTTGGCGGCGGCGCGAGCTCCTGCGAATCGACGCATTGCGCTGCGTAATTTGCATACCGACGAGCAGATGGAGCTCGAATACTTCCGCGACGGCATCTATGTGCCGGAGGCTCTGTCGGCCATCGAGGTGTGCTTGAGGGACTTTCGTACCGGCGACCGGCATGCCATTGACTCCGCTCTCATGGACTATCTGGTCGAGGTTGCACACACCGTAGGGGTGGAACCCAAGTTCAGCGTGATTTCAGGCTATCGTTCGCCCCAGACCAATGCCATGCTGCACGAACGCAGCACGGGAGTCGCGCAACGCAGCCTGCACATGGATGGACGGGCAATCGACGTGCGCATCAGCGGCGTGGACTGCGCGGATCTCGCCGCCCGCGCCTTGGACTTGAAGCGCGGCGGGGTGGGATATTACCGCGCATC
Source organism: uncultured Gammaproteobacteria bacterium (assembly GCA_963811115.1). Classification (GTDB taxonomy): domain Bacteria; phylum Pseudomonadota; class Gammaproteobacteria; order Steroidobacterales; family Steroidobacteraceae; genus Bog-1198. The sequence continues at coordinate 60,716 of CAWEQB010000006.1, read as the reverse complement.
GGACTTCGTGCACTTGGATACCGGCGCGTTTCGGACCTGGAAGGGTTGAGCGCCGCCGCGCTCGCCGAGTAAGACCTTGGTCCCGGATACCGAATTCATGCTCGTCTTTTGAGCATGAATCCAATATCGTCCGCACATGGGTTTCCGATTCGCGGGATGCTGCCTTTCGCTTGCGGTCGCGCTGTTGTACGGTTGCGCGAGTTTGCCTTCGCTGCACGATCGTCCCGCGAGCTTCGCCATGGAGCCGGACGCTGACACGCCCTTGGGGCGGGCGGTTACGGCGCGCACCCAGCAGCATCCCGACAAGACCGGGATCACGGCGATTTCCGACGGGCGCGTCGCGTTCGGAACGCGCATGCTGCTGGCGCGTGCCGCCTCCAAGTCGATCGACATCCAGACCTATATCTGGCACGACGATTCGACTGGAACGCTCTTATTCGAGGAGGTCATGCAAGCCGCGCAGCGCGGGGTGCGGGTGCGCTTGTTGCTCGACGATGTCAACACGACAGGCTCGATCGATCGAATACTGGCCATGCTCATGCAGCAGCCGAATATCGACCTTCGGCTCTACAATCCGTTCGTCAACCGAGGCACGAAAGTGACCGGCTACATGACCGACTTCACCCGCCTGAATCATCGCATGCACAACAAGTCGTTCACGGTGGACAACCTGGTGACGGTGGTCGGCGGCCGCAACATCGCGGACGAGTACTTCGAGGCAGGACAAGAGGAGGGCCTCGTGGACCTGGACGTCATCGCCATCGGCGATGCCGTCCACCCGGTCTCCGCGCAGTTCGACCTGTACTGGAACAGCGCCTCGGCTTACCCCGCCACCACGATATTGGCCGGGGTCGAGGCCTCGAGTGCCAAGGATCTGACGGAGCGCGCGCAGGCGGTGCAAGCGAGTCCCGCGGCGGCCGCGTTCGCCGCGGCCATCCGCAACACGACGGAAGTCAAAAATCTTCTGGAGGGGAAGCTCGATATGGAGTGGACCACAGCGCATCTCATCAACGACGACCCCGCAAAGACGCTGCGGCCAAGCTCCGAAGCCGAACATCAAATGCGGCCGAAACTCCAGGCCGCCCTCGGCAATCCTTCGGCGTCGCTCGATCTTGTTTCCCCCTACTTCGTGCCCGGCGACAAGGGCACCGAGGCACTCGAGGCACTGGCGCGAAGAGGGGTGGTCGTCCGCGTTTTGACCAACTCGCTGGCGGCCACGGATGTCTCGTCGGTTCATGCGGGCTACGCCAAGCGCCGGGTTCCGCTGCTGCGCGCCGGCGTGCAGATATACGAACTCAAGCCGGACGATGCCACGATCAAGCAGCACGCCAAACAGATCGGCAGCGGCGCGAAGTCTGCGCTGCATGCCAAGACCTATGCCACCGATCGGCGCATCATCTTCGTCGGCTCGTTCAACCTCGATCCGCGCTCTGCGAAATTGAACACCGAGATGGGCTTGGTGATCGACAGCCCAACCCTGGCGGCAAGACTTGACGATGCCCTCGACAAAGCCTTTCCCGATGTTGCCTACAGGGTCACGCTGGACGAAAAAGGTGACCTCCGCTGGGAGGATGGGTCCAAGGGACACACCTATACGAGCGACCCTGAAACCAGCTGGTTCAAGCGCATGATGGTGCACATCCAGTCCTGGCTGCCGATCGAATCGCTGCTGTGACCGCCCGCCCCGCATTCTCCATCCTGGTGTTGGCCGGCGCGCTGGCCGGCTGCCCGGCAACACATCCCGGCACGCCCCAAGGGAGTTCGGAATCGCCCGCAGCGGCGGTCGCGGACCGCGGCGCGCGCATTTATGGCGGCAACTGCATCGCCTGCCATCAGGAGACCGGTGTGGGCATTCCCGGCGCGTATCCGAGCCTGGCCGGATCGCCCGTGGTGACCGGAGACCCGGCGGAATTGGCGCTGTGGGTGATCAGAGGGCAACGACCGCGTTCCATGCCGGTGGGCCGCTTTCCCACCCAGATGCTGCAATTTGGCTGGATGAAGCCCGCGGATGCCGCCGCGCTGTTTTCCTATTTGCGTGCGAATTTCGGCAACACAGCGCCGCCCGTCGATGCCGCAACGGTAGCCAAGGCCCTCGGACCATGATGCCTCCCACCACGATACACACCATGGTGGAACGCTGCCGCGCCGCCAGCTTTCCGGCGCTGGTCGCGCGCCTGCCCTCCGGATGGGTGATCATGGGTGAGCGCCAGGTGTTGACCGGGTATTGCCTGCTGCTCCCGGATCCGGTGGTGCCGCATCTGAACGCGCTTTCACCCGCGCTGCGCGGTCAATTTCTGTCCGACATGGCGCTGGTCGGCGACGCCTTGCTCGCCGTCACTGCCGGCCTGCGCATCAATTACGCGATCTTCGGCAACGTCGATCCCGCGCTGCATGCCCATATATTCCCGCGCCGCGCGGCGGAGCCGGAGGCGACCCGCACCGCGCAGCCATGGGCCTTGGATTGGAATGCCGCGCCGAACTATTCCGAGGCGCTGCATGGTGAGCTCCGGCAACGCATTGCCGCCGATATCCAGCGCCGGTCACACCACGGCTGAGGCAACGCCTACAGATCCTTGAGGCGAATCATTGCAAACAGCATCACGCGGCCGTTGCGGACCGATACTCCTTCCGCGCGCAGCCGCCGCGCCTGCTCCTTGTACTCTCGCGATGTCGGCGGAAAAACGATGCGGCCGCCCGCGCCGACCACGCGGTGCCAGGGTAGGTCCAGAGCTTTGGGCGCCACCCGCAGGGCAAACCCGGCTTGGCGCGCGCGGCCGGGAAATCCCGCGCTCCGGGCCACGGCGCCGTAAGTGGACACTTGGCCCCGGGGGATTGCATAGATTGCGTGCCAGATCGCCTGAAGGGCGGGATTGTCCTCCAAGTTCTTCATTGCAGTTCGCGTGCAACGGCGCCGAGGTCGGAAAACGGTGCGGAGCAGGTCATGCCCGTGCACACATAGGCGACGGTGCCGGAGGCCGCCTGCTTTGCGGCGAGGACGGGCGGCAGGTCTACCGCATCGCCGGGAATGGCGAATATCAGGCGCATCGGGGCATAGGCGACGCGGAGGCTCGCGGCCCAGTTCCCGAGCTCGGCCGCATCGCCGCGAATGATCACGATTTGCATCGATCCCAGGAAATCCTCCAAGGCATTGACCATGCTCATGTGCGCCTGGGGATATTGTTCAAGCGTGGACCACCCCGCCCGCAGCGTGCGCTCGGCGGCGTCGAGGTAGCGTAGCTCGCCCAGCAGGTAGCCGAGCCGGCACAGCACCGAGGCCGCAACCCCGTTGCCTGAGGGAACCGACTCGTCGCTGAATGATTTGCTGCGATGGATGAGTTGTTCGTGATCCGTGGCGGTGAAGTAGAATCCGCCCGCCTCGGCATCCTCGAACTGCGACAGAAGCACGTCGGTCAACTGCCGTGCGAATTCCAGGTCGCTGCTCCGCCAGCGGGTTTGCAACAACTCGAGCAGAGCTTCGGCGAGGAATGCGTAGTCATCGAGGTAGGCCGGCAAATGCGCACGGCCGTCCTTGGCGGTCGCCAACAAGCGGCCGTCCCGCCACAGATTGTGACGTATGAAGTCGACTGCCGAAGTGGCGGCGTCCGCCAACTCGGGACGGTGCAGCACCCGCGCCGCGATCGCCAGACCCTTGATCATGAGCGCATTCCATGCAGTGAGTATTTTCTCATCGCGTGCCGGCCACACGCGCGAATCGCGCACTTTCAGCAGCTTGGCTCGCGCTGAGTCGATCAGGGCGGCGGTCGCTTGCGCCGATTTGCCGAGCGCCGCCGCAACGGCTTCGATGGGCTCAACGATGTGCAGATGCCACTCACTCTCGAAATTGGCGTCCCGGTTCAGGGCAAAGCGGCGCGCAATCGCCGCATATTCCTCCGGCGCCAGCAGGGCCTGGACCTCGGCCCGGCTCCATACGTAGAACTTGCCTTCATGCCCTTCGGAGTCCGCATCCAGGCTGGAATAAAAGCCGCCATGGGCCGAGCGCATTTCCCGAAGCACCCAATCAGCCGTTTCAGCGGCGATGCGCCTGAAGAGCTCCTCGCCCGTGGCCAGCGCCGCGCGCGCATATTCACTCAGCAATTGGCCATTGTCATACAGCATTTTTTCGAAATGCGGGATCATCCATTGGCCGTCGACCGAATAGCGACAGAACCCTCCGCCGAGTTGATCGAAGATGCCGCCCTCGGCCATGCGTGTCAGGGTCAAGCTCGCCATGTACAGCGCCTTGAGGTCCGGGCTGGTGTCGGCCGAGGTGCCGTGCCAGTGACGCAGGCAGCGTTCGATACTGCCGGGATGCGGAAACTTGGGCGCCTGACTGAAACCGCCGAAATTTGCGTCGAAGGAGCGTGCGAGGGCGGCACGAGCCTCGTGCAGCGGCGATGCGTCCAGCGTGAGGCCGGCAGCCGACGGCGCCGGGGAGAGCCGCGCGAATGCGAGATTCAACTGTTCGCCCTGCTGGGCGATCTCGGCTGCGTGTCCATTGTAATATTCCGCCACCCGACGCAATAGATCGATGAATGCCGGCATTCCATAGCGCGGCTCCTTCGGAAAATAGGTGCCGCCGAAAAAAGGGATCTGGACCGGCGTCAGGAACATGGTCAACGGCCAGCCGCCCGAACCATGAGTGAGCATTTGCTGCGCCACCTGGTAAATCTTGTCCAGGTCCGGCCGCTCTTCGCGGTCCACTTTGATGTTGACGAACAATTGATTCATCAATGCGGCGGTGGCGGGATCCTCGAAGGATTCGTGCGCCATCACATGGCACCAATGGCAGGCCGAATAGCCGATGGACAATAGAATGGGCTTGTCTTCGCGCCGGGCTGCCGCCAACGCCTGCTCGCCCCACGGATACCAGTTCACGGGATTGTCGGCGTGCTGCAATAAATACGGGCTGGTCTCTGCGGCAAGGCGATTGCGCTGCATGCGACTGCTCCGCGTCGGTTAGAATGCCGGCCAATATAACTGAAGTACTTTCCATGTCCGACCCCAAGTCTGCGGCAGAGTTGCCCGCGCTGCGCCTGAAGCGCAATGAAGATCGCCGCCTGCACGCCGGCCACTTGTGGATCTTCAGCAACGAGGTCGACACCCAGCAAACCCCTTTATCCAAGTTCCAGCCGGGCGAACTGGTGCGCGTACTGGCGCACAACGACCGGGCTTTGGGACTCGCCTATGTCAACCCGAAGTCCCTCATCAGCGCGCGCCTGCTGGAGACTTGGCAGGTACCCGATGCAGCGTGGCTGGCGCGACGCATCAGGACGGCGCTGAGCCTGCGCGAGCGCCTGTACTCGCATCCCTACTATCGCCTGGTGTACGGTGAGTCGGACGGCCTGCCCGGGTTGGTGGTCGATCGCTACGGCACCGCCTGCGTGGTGCAGATCGGGACGGCCGGCATGGAAATGCTCAAATCGGAGATTGTCGCGGCCCTGGAGCAGGTTCTGCGCTGCGAGTCGCTGCTCTTCAAGAATGACGGCGCCCTGCGCGAAATGGAGGGTCTGCCGAGCTACGTGGAGGCTGCGAAGGGCCGATTCGATGAGTGCGCTGTGGTGATCGAGGACGGCCTCGAATTCCAGGCGCCGTTGGCAGAGGGACAAAAGACGGGTTGGTTTTTCGACCAGGCGGCCAACCGGCGGGCGTTGGAGAAGTACGTGCGCAAAGGTGCGCGGGTGCTGGACGTGTTCAGCTATGTGGGTGCCTGGGGCGTGCGCGCAGCGCGCGGCGGCGCTCGCGAAGTCTTGTGCATCGACAGCTCCGCAGCCGCGCTCGAGCTGGCGGCCAAGAATGCAGAGCGCAACGGCGTCAAACTGGCGGCGGTGAAGGGCGATGCCTTCGATGTGCTGGAGGATTTGGCCAAGAAGGGCTCCCGATTCGACGTGGTCATCATCGATCCGCCCGCGTTTGCGAAGCGCAAGAAGGAACAACCCAAGGCGCTCGCCGCATACAAGCGCTTGAATCAGTTGGCGCTGCGGGTGACGGCCGATGAGGGGATTCTGGTCTCCTGTTCTTGTTCGCAGCACGTGAGCGCCGAAGAGTTGCAGGACGCCATTGCCAAGGCGGCGAGGGCCGCGGACAGGCGCCTTCAGATCTTGGAGATGGGCGGCCAGGCTCCCGACCATCCGGTGCATCCGGCCATCCCCGAGACGCGGTATCTGAAATCCTATTTCTGCCGGGTCAATGACAGTTTAAAGTAGCGCGCATGCTGACCTATCCGCACATCAATCCCATTGCCGTGTCGATCGGACCGATCTTCGGTATCGGGCCGCTGCGCGTCCATTGGTACGGCATCATGTACCTCATCGGATTCGTCGCCGCCTGGTGGCTCGCACGATACCGCTCACGGCAGCCCGGATCGACCTGGAGCGCTCTCGACATCGACGATCTCATTTTCTATTCCGCGATCGGAGTCATCGTCGGCGGCCGGCTTGGGTGGTGCCTGTTTTACGGCCACGATGTGATTGCCGAGAATTGGCTCAATGTCTTTCATATTTGGGACGGCGGCATGTCCTTTCACGGCGGGATGACCGGCGTGCTCATCGCCGGCTGCGTCTTCGCCAAGGTCAAACACAAGCGCATTGCGGACGTCTGCGACTTCCTCGCGCCCCTGCCGGGCATCGGGTTGCTGGCCGGCCGTCTCGGCAACTTCATCAATGGCGAACTCTGGGGAAAACCCACCGACTTGCCCTGGGGATTCGGCGTGCCTGACCTGGGAGGCCAGCTCATCGCGCGCCATCCGTCGCAGCTCTACGAGGCCGGCCTCGAAGGACTCGTGTTGTTCACGCTGCTGTGGTGGTTCACCTCCAAACCACGGCCGCGGCTGTCGCCGACCGGCTTGTTCCTGCTGCTGTATGGGTGCGCCCGGTTTGCGGTCGAGTGGGTGCGCCTGCCCGACGCCAACATCGGCTATCTGCTCGGCAATTGGCTCACCATGGGCATGCTCTTGACCATGCCGATGATCATCGTCGGCGCCGGCCTGATGGCCTATGCCTATCGGCGCAACGCCGCCACCGGCAATTTGGCTGCAGTGAAGGTTTGATGCGGCAGTATCTGGATTTTTTGCGCCACATCAGGCAGCACGGTGCGCGCAAGGACGATCGCACGGGCACCGGCACATTGAGCGTATTTGGCTATCAAATGCGCTTCGATCTTGCCGCCGGATTCCCCCTGGTGACCACCAAGAAGCTGCATTTGCGTTCCATCATCCATGAGCTGTTGTGGTTCCTGAGCGGCGCCACCAACGTTCGGTACTTGCGCGAGCACGGCGTCAGCATCTGGGACGAATGGGCCGACAAGGATGGGAATTTGGGGCCGGTGTACGGCAAGCAGTGGCGCAGTTGGGCAACCGCCGACGGCCGCTCCATCGATCAGCTGGCGCGCGTGGTCGAGCAGCTGAAAAGCAATCCGGACTCCAGGCGCATTCTCGTGAGCGCCTGGAATGTCGGAGAGTTGGACCAGATGGCGCTCCTGCCCTGTCACGCCTTGTTCCAGTTCTACGTCGCGGAGCGCCGCTTGTCGTGCCAGCTGTACCAGCGCAGCGCCGACGCACTGCTGGGCGTGCCTTTCAATATTGCTTCCTACGCCTTGTTGACGCACATGCTGGCGCAGCAGTGCAGGCTCGAGGTCGGCGACTTCATTTGGACGGGGGGCGACTGCCATTTGTACCTCAATCATCTGCAACAAGCCGACCTGCAATTGAGCCGTGAGCCGTTTCCGCCGCCGCGCCTGATGATTCGACGAACGCCGCCCAGCTTGTTCGATTACACCTACGAGGACTTCGAAATCCTCGACTATCAATCTCACCCTGCAATCAAAGCCCCCATCGCCGTATGAAAAACGCACCCTCCGCCCGCCGCGCTCCCCTGTTCGAAGTGAGGCATTCCCCCATCCATGGTTACGGGGTGTTCGCCGCCCGGCGCATCCGCAAGGGCACGGCCATCATCGAGTATCTCGGCAACCGCGTAACGCACGCGCAGGCCGACGAGCGCTACCAGCACAAGAGCCCGAACGACAACCATACGTTTCTGTTCACGGTCGATGCGCGGACGGTGATCGATGCCGGCATTGACGGCAATGAAGCGCGTTTCATCAACCATGCGTGCGACCCGAACTGCGAGAGCACCATCGAGAACAGGCGCGTGTTCATTCGCGCCATTCGCACCATACAGCCGGGCGAGGAACTCTCCTACGACTATCAGATCCAGCGCGACAGCGACGATGCCCCGAACATAGACGAAGTCTATGCATGCCGCTGCGGAGCCAAGCAGTGCCGCGGCAGCATGCTGGTGGCGCCGCCGAGAAAGCGGCGCGCGTCCGCGCACCGCGCGCCGGCCGGGACTGCGCAATCATGGGCATCGGCGCGGCGTTGAACCTCGACGGCATCGCGGTCCGCGATGAGTTTCTCGCGCCGCCGCAGGTGCAAGCGCTGCTTCAGTGCGCGGAAACACGCCGCGGGCGCGGCGATTTTTGCGCGGCGCAGATCGGCGGCGTCCGCAACACGCAGCGCCGCGAAGAGATCCGCGGCGATTTCACCTGCTGGATGGCATTGCCGCTGTGGCCGGCGGAGCAGAGTCTATTGGACGAACTCGAGCGCCTGCGCCTAGACTTGAATCGCGAGGCCATGCTCGGCTTGTTCGAGCTGGAACTGCATTACGCGTGGTATCCACCGGGGGCCGGATATTCACGCCACGTCGATCAACCGCAGGGACGCGAGCAGCGGAAGGTGTCAATGGTGCTATACCTGAATGAGGGCTGGGCTGCGGGGGCGGGCGGCGAACTGCGAATCTTCGATGCGGCCGGCGCATCCCGGGATATCCAGCCGCTCGCCGGCCGCCTGGTGTGTTTTCTGAGCGCCGGCCTCGAGCACGCGGTGCTGCCGACGCAGCGTGATCGGTTGAGCGTCAGCGGTTGGTTCCGCACCCGCGAATGAAACTACTGCGCTATGGGGAACCGGGGGCCGAAAAGCCCGGCATGCTCGACCGCGAAGGCAATATTCGCGACCTGAGCGGCGCGGTCGGGGATATTGACGGGCGCTCACTCTCCCCGGCTGCGCTCGCGGGATTGAGCCGCCTGGATGCGGCGCGGCTGCCCTTGGTGGCCGGCGCACCGCGTCTCGGGCCCTGCGTCGCGAACCCTGGCAAGTTCATCGGCATTGGGCTCAACTACGCCGATCATGCGGCGGAGACGAATTCGCCGATTCCGCGCGAACCCGTCATATTCATGAAGGCAACCAGTGCGTTGTCGGGTCCCAACGACCCCATCGTGCAACCGCGGGGCTCGACCAAGCTTGATTGGGAAGTCGAACTGGCGTTTGTCATCGGGACCGAGTGCCGCTACGTCGATGAAACCCAAGGTGCCGCGGCCATCGCCGGTTATTTCATTTGCAACGATGTTTCAGAACGCGCCTTTCAAATAGAGCGAGGCGGGCAGTGGGACAAGGGCAAGGGCTGCGATAGCTTCGGGCCAATCGGCCCGTGGCTGGTCACGGCAGATGAGGCGGCGGATACCGGCGATCTTCACATGTGGTTGGAGGTGAACGGACATCGCTACCAGAACGGGTCAACCAGCACCATGTTGTTCAAGCCCGCGTATCTCGTGTCCTACCTGAGCGCATTCATGAGCCTGCAGCCGGGCGACATCGTTACGACCGGAACGCCTCCCGGCGTGGGCCTCGGCCAGAAGCCGCCGAAATATTTGCAGATCGGGGATCGCGTGCATCTTGGAATCGACAAGCTCGGTCAACAACAACAACTCGTCGTGGGACACAACGCCAATCCGCGCAACCGCTGATCCGCAACGCGGTTGAACATAAGTTGAAGCCGAGCGTGAATCATTTCGCCTCGCGATTTCAACCGGGCGCCTGAATCAAAAGCATTATGTTCAAAGTGCCGCGCGCGGCGCATTGCGTGACGCAGTTAACGCCGCGACCGCGACGGCAGGCTTAAGTTCGTGGCCCTACGACAGATCCCAAGAGAGAGATATGTGCTAGGCCCTCGTTCATTGCCACTCGGTGTTTGCTTGCTGCTGCTGATGAGCGGCTGCGGTTCCAGTTCCGTCGGCACCAGCAGCGGCACGAACCCAGTCGTCGGTGGCGGCACCTCGGGTACGGGCGGCGGCAGCAGCCCTCCAAGCAATCCAATCGGCGGCATCGCGCAGCCCACGGGGAGCAACGACTCGGTGGTCGCGACAACCGCGGTCGCCGGTCCGGTCGCGGTGGTGGTCGGCGGTACTCGAACGGTCAGCATTGCCTTCACCTCGAGCGACGGGCGTGCGATCTCCGGATTCGGAGTCTCGGGTAATCTAGGGACGCTTCCCGCAGGCTGGAGTAGTCCGGGCTCTTTTGCTTGTGCGACCGTTGATGCGGGCAGCGGCTGTGTCTTGAATCTGACCTATGCTCCGTCGGCGGTCGACAGCGGCACCCTGACGCTGGAGTATGTGTTCGTCGATAATTCAAGCATGGCGAGCACCGGCGGATCGATCTCCATCGCCTATGTCGCCACGCCCGCCAACAACGTGGTCGCTGCGGCATTGCCGACCGGTCAGATCAATGCAGTAGCCGGCGCCGGCCAGCAATCGGTAAGCGTGAATTTCACGACCGACGATGGGTATGCGGCAACCGACCTGACCCTGAGCACCGATCTTTCGACGTTGCCGGCCGGTTGGAGCAGCGCAGTCCCCAGCTTGACGTGCGCCATTGTCAGCTCCGGCAGCGGCTGCCAGCTTGCTCTCAGCTACGCGCCGACTGCTGCCTCTCGCGGCACATTGACCCTGAACTACAGCTTCACCGACGATTCGGGAGTCGCGCAGACGGGAGCGCTGAACATTCCCTACGCCGCCACCTCGCAGGGGAACGTCGTTGCCGCCGCGTCGCCGGCAGGTCAAATCAATGCCGTCGAGAAGACAGGCTGTCAGGCGGTCGCGGTCACCTTCACCACCGACGATGGCACAACGGCCCCCGGTTTGTACCTGACGACCAATCTGGCGGGCCTGCCGGCTGGTTGGAGTAGCGCCTCAAACAGCTTCTCCTGCGCCAACGTCGGCACGGGCAATGGCTGCCAATTGCATTTGATGTACGCGCCAACCGCGTTGACCCAAGGTGTGATCACCTTGAACTACGCGTATGGCAACGCCGGCAGCCGCACCGGATCATTGAATTTGGAGTACGCCGCGACGACCAACGACAACGTGGTCGGCACGGCGTCGCCAACCGGTCAAATCAACGCGGTGGTGGGATCTGGCGCGCAGCCCGTCACCGTCACTTTCACCACCGACGATGGCCGCCCGGCCACGGCGCTGCAGTTGACCACCAGCCTCGCCTCGCTGCCCGCGGGCTGGAGCAGCACTGCCGTCTCATTCACCTGCAGCGGCCTCAGCAGCGGCAATGGCTGTCAGCTGCCATTGACCTACGCGCCTGGCGCAGCGGACAGCGGCACGCTCGCCTTGAGCTACTCCTACATCAATGATGCCGGTCAAGCCAAGACCGGAACAGTGAATATCGCGTATCGCGCAACGACCAATGACAGCATTTTCGGAACCGCGAATCCCAACCCCGTCGCCGCCATCATCGGCAGCAGCAATCCGGTGATCATCACCTTCACGACGAACGACGGCAATCTCGCCAATAATCTGCTGCTGACTTCCGATCTCGGTGCGCTGCCCGGCGACTGGAGCAGCTCATCCGGCAGCTTCAGCTGCATGAGTGTCAGCACGGGCGCCGCCTGTCAGCTGAGCTTGACCTATGCCCCCACGGCCGCAGCAGCCGGCACCCTGTCGCTGTCCTACAATTACACCGACGATTCCGGAACTCCCAAGACGGGATCCGTCAGCATTCCCTACACCGCGACCCCCTAGCGGCACGCCGCGCAGCCCGGCACGCAGGCCGCGGCGTAAGGACATGAATTCAGCGCACGAATGCCGCATCCCGCAGCAGAGCTCGGCATTGATCCAGGAATTCCACGCTCGGTGCCGTGCTGAAGAGCATCTCGATGCGGCTGTCGCGCCGGTACGCGCTGTCCTCGCCCGACAGCCCACGTCCGTGGCTTTGAATCAACCACGAGGGTCCGGGCCCCGTGCGCAGCACCGCTTTCAGGCGGCAACGTCCTGGGTAGGCGTCCAACAGCCAGCGGAGCCGGGGTTCAATGATGCTTCGGGAGAAAATGAGTTCGCGCGGCAATATCCAATTGATCGCCCACAATCCCAGCTGCTGCACCTGGGTTTCGCTGCCCACCAGGCCGCCGATGGCGAATGCCGTCGCGACGGGCGCCGCGGCCGCGAGGTTGCGGACCTGCGAAAAACCGGCCGCCCGCGTGAAATGCTGCAGTGACTCGGGCGGCAACTCGCCGTTGAGGCAATTTCCCACGTAACCCTTGATGGGGTACTGGGCCGCGGCGATTTCGGCAAAAGCCTGCCGTTCCGCATCGCCCGCGAGGTCCGGCTTCGACAGCAGCAGCACGTCGGCGGATTGGATTTGCGACCACTCGGTCGCCGCGCGCACATCGCCCGCCGCGTGCGCGGCGAGAATGCGGGCGGCGTCGAGCGCGTCCACGAGGCAAATCACGCTGTCCAATACCAGAGCCCGTTGTGCTTCGTATTGCGCCAGGGTATCGACAATCTCCGCGGCGTGACCGGCGCCGCTCGGTTCGATGAGCAATCGAGCCGGCTTGAAATTTCGCAATATGTCGCGCAGCTGTTTATTGAACTCCAGCTCTCCCACGCAACACAAACATCCGGTGGCGACGAGTCGGACGTCGAATTGCCCGCGGGCGACCTCGGCGACACTGAGCGCATCGAGACCGGCGTCGGTAAATTCGTTGAGAACGACCATCCACGGTTCCTGTTCGGGTTTGTTGGCCATGAGACGGCGGATGGCGGTGGTCTTGCCGGACCCGAAGCTGCCGGTTATGACATGGGCATGTGTCATGCGTGCGCCCCTACCGTGCAACGGGAGTGCCCGATGCTCGCGAAGATGGCATCGAGGGATTTCATATTGGTTATTAGTATTGAAATTTCAGGTATTTAGCCTGGCGGCACACATGTTGCTACTATATCGAGGTAATGACCTGTTGAGACCCTATGCGCTTGCCGTCGCTTAAATTTTTGAAGACCTTTCAGGTCGCGGCCAAGCTGCAAAGCTTCAAGGCCGCCGCCGAGGAATTGTTCGTCACGCCCTCCGCCGTGAGCCACCAGATCAAGGCCCTCGAGGAGCAGCTCGGCGTCGCCTTGTTCGAACGCGGCGTGCGCACACTCAAGTTGACCGATGCCGGGGCTCACTACCTCGAGCACATCAGCGACATATTCGCCAAGCTCGAATCCGTCACCGAGCAGCTGCAAGTCCGCTATGGACGCACCATCATCCGCTTGAATGTGCCGCCGTTCTTCGCCAATGAGTTGCTGCTGCCGCGCCTGGCGACCTTCTCCCAGGCCCGCGAAGAAACCGACATCCGCATCGAGACCGCATTTTCCGCACCGAAAACCCACCCGCCGGAGGCCGACCTGTCAATCGTGGTGGGATCCGGACCCTGGGAAGGACTCACCGTGCACGAGCTGTTCGCCCAGACTTTCATCGCCGCCTGCTCACCGGCGTTCCTGCTGGAGAATCCGATCCAGTCGTACGCCGATTTGAACGGCAAGACCTTGCTGGTGCATGAAGAACGCCGCGATGCCTGGGAGCGCTGGGCGGCCGGATTGGGAATCGAGCCCATCAAGCTCAATCGGCTGGTGCGCCTCGACACCATGTCGGCGGTGGTGCTGGCTGCGGAGCAGGGCGTCGGTGTTGCGCTGGTTCCGTCGCGCCTGAGCGCGGATCGCTTCACCGCGGGAGGCTTGGTGAAACTATTCAGTGCCGAACTCTGCACCAATGAGAGCTACTACTTGCTGCAGCGCCCCGAGGATCGCGCGCGCGAGGATTTGCAGGAACTGACCCAGTGGATCCTGAGCAAGTGCCGGGTTGCTTGAGCGCCGCCCTCGAGCTGGTCGTGGCGGTGGCGGAAAACGATGTCATCGGCCGCGGCAACCAACTGCCATGGCATCTACCTGCGGATCTTCGTCATTTCAAATCGCTGACACTGGGCAAGCCGGTGCTGATGGGGCGCAAGACCTTTGAATCCATCGGCAAGGCGCTACCCGGCCGGCTGAATATTGTCATGAGCCGATCGGCAGGATTCTCGCCGCTCGGTACCGTGGTCGTGAAGAGCCTCGATGAGGCGCGCAAGGCCGCCGGCACGCAGCCCGAGTTGATGGTGATTGGTGGATCGGACCTTTTTCGGCATTGTCTGCCGCTCGCGAAGCGTATTTACCTCACCTTGATTCACACGCGGATCGAGGACGGTGACACGCTGTTCAGCGGCTGGCGCGGAGCGGAATGGCAAGTGAGTTCACGCGAACGTCACGAAGCGGACGAAAAGAATCCGTATGCCTACACTTTCATGACGCTCGATCGGGAAGAGGGAGCGCAGACCGGTCTTTAGTTTACGGCCGGAAGCCGGGTCAGGATTTCCTGCGTCGCGCGCTCGTAGTCGACATTCTCGAGGCCGGCCACCCGGCCCGCGGTCAATTCTCCCAATAGCTGCGCTTGAATGGTCCCGCGCTCGAGCGCGGTCCGGTAGGGTATTTCATGGTGAAACATCACCATCGAGTAGCGCGGAATGAATCGCTGCGGGAAGCGCCGCTCGAGTTCCAGCGATAGCGCCTGCTGCAGCTGGAACTTTGGATCCGCGACCCGTTCGCGCATCTCCAGATAATTGTCGAGGGCCATGACCGCAATCGCATCGGTATTGGACTTGCGCAATGTTTCGAATTCCGCGAAGACCCCTTCCCAGGAGGAATGCCGGCCCACGCACGCGTCGAATTCCACGCAATCCTCAAAACAGCAATTCATGCCCTGGCCGTGGAACGGGACCATGGCGTGCGCCGCGTCGCCGATCAATGCCGCCATGCCGGCATGGGACCAGGGGTGCGCCTGCACGGTGCCCAAGAATCCAACCGGGTGATCCCGGAATTCAGCGATGCAATTGGGCATCAACGCGCGGGCATCCGGGAAATTGCTGGAGAAGAATTGTTCTATATCGGCCTCTTGAGTCAGGCTGCGGAAGCTCAAGTCTCCTTCCTTGGCCAGGAATAAAGTGGCCGTGAAACTGCCGTCGCCATTGGGCAGCGCGATCAGCATCCGGTCGCCCCGTGGCCAGATATGCAGCGCGTCGGCCGCCATGGTGTGGCGGCCCGCCGCATCGGCGGGTATGGACAACTCCTTGTAGCCGTGTTCGAGATCGATCTCACGCGCTTCGAGCAAGTTCAGCGAGTTCATGCGCCGGCGCAGCGAAGAGCCGGCGCCATCGGCGGCCAGCAACGGCTCCATCGGTACACTGATCAGACGGTCATGGCGCAAATCGCGCAACAGCGCCATTCCCTCGTCGAAGTCGGCCGCTTCGAATCGATGTTCGAAGTGCAGGGTGACCCCGGGCTGTCGGGCCGCCACGTCGAGCAGGGCCTGGTTGAGCCCATGCCGCGAGATTGAATAGATGACTTCATTGGGCCGCTGGCCATAAAGTTGAAGTGCGGTGCCACCCCCCCGATCATGAATAAGCCGGCCGCGCATCGGTAATAACGCTGCCTTGACCTCCTCGAACACGCCGGCCAGTTGCAAGGCGTGAATGCCGCGATCGGCCAGGGCCAAATTGATGGACCGGCCCGACGCGCTGGGGCCTTGCCGCGGGTCGGTGCGACTTTCAAACAGTTCGACCCGGTGTCCATGGCGCTGCAAGAGGATCGCAAGCAGCGCGCCCGTGGGGCCCGCGCCCACGATGCGAACCACGCCTCGATTCGGGCTCACCGCCGCAATGCCTGCGATAGCGCTTCAACCGCGGCGGACACATCCTGGTATGAGTTATAGAGCGGCGTCGGCGCGAGCCGCAGCACATCGGGCTCCCGCCAGTCGCCGACCACCCCGGCCGCGTCGAGTAAATCATGGCAGCGTTTGGCAGCGGCGTGCGATCGGCCCACCACCAAGCTCAACTGACAGCCGCGGGCGTCCGGCGCGCGCGGCGTGATGCATTCGACCAGGCCCGCCAGCCGATCCTCGACGAGACGCTGCAAGTAGCCGGTCAATGCAATCGACTTCTGACGCATTCGTTCGAAGCCGGCCTGCTGAATGGTGGCCAGGGACGCCAATAAGGGGGCCATGGACAACACCGAAGGATTGCTGACCTGCCAACCTTGAGCGCCGGCGATCGGACTGAACTCGGGACCCATCTGGAACCGGGTTGCCGGCTCATGTCCCCACCAACCGGTGAATCTCGGCAAGCCCGCATTGCGCGCATGCCGCTCGTGCACGAAGCAGCCGCCGACGGCGCCCGGTCCCGCATTGAGATACTTGTAGCTGCACCACACCGCGAAGTCCGCACCCCAGTCGTGCAGGCGCAGCGGCGTGTTGCCGATGGCGTGCGCGAGATCCACGCCCACCGCCGCGCCGGCGCCGCGCGCGGCCGCGATCAGCGGACCGAGTTCCATGGCCTGTCCCGTGAGGTATTGAACACCGGGCAGCAGAACCATGGCCAAACCGGCGCCTTCTTGCTCGATGCGCTCGGCCACATCTTCGGTTCGCAGGGTTCTCTCGCCGGGGCGCGGCTCGATCTCGATCAAGTGGTCCGCGGCTAATCCGTGAAAAGCAAGCTGCGATACGACCGCGTAACGATCCGACGGGAATGCCGATTTCTCGATCAGGATGCGGTTGCGCCGTTGGTCGGGCCGAAAGAAGCTGACCATCATCAGATGCAGATTCACCGTCAGCGAGTTCATGGCGACGACTTCGCTATCGAGCGCGCCGGCCAGGGCGGCGAGCGGCGCGGACGCCTGCGCGTGGTACAGGGTCCAGGGCCGGCCGGCCGCGTGATGGCCGAGCACTCCCAAGCGCTGCCAATCCTTCAGTTCCTGTTCGACATACTGCGCCGCGGATTTGGGCTGCAACCCCAGGGAGTGCCCGCAAAGGTAGACCAGCCGCCGGCCCGCCGGGTTCTCGGGGTGATGGAACCGGGCGGTGAAACCGGCCAAGGGATCGCTCGCATCGCGTGCCAGCGCGTCGGCTGCGTCGGGCGCCCGCTCGCGCGTCACTTGCCCGGAGCCTGCATGACGGTGCCGCAGGCACCGCAAGTGCGATGCGCAACGCTCGAATAAAATCGAGCAAAAATCTCCGGCAGCTGCGTTTCAATATTGCGCACGGCCACGCGTTCCAGATGCAGGCAATGCCCGCAGCGCTCGCAGTACCAGGAAAATCCGTCCAGTTCCGTTGGAGTGCGGCGTCGCTCGACCACGATGCCGACGCTTCCCGCCGGGCGCTGCGGTGAATGCGGCACCTCGGGCGGCAGCAGAAACACCTCACCCTCGCGGATCGGGACATCGGTCAAGCGGCCGTCCTGCACGGTCTTGAGCACCATGTCTCCCTCCACCTGGAAGAAAAATTCCTCGCTCGGGTCGTGATGATAGTCGGTGCGCGCATTGGGGCCGCCGACCGCCATGACGATGAAATCGCTGTCGCTAAACAGCAGCTTGTTGCCGACCGGCGGCTTGAGCAGATGCCGATTGTCATCGATCCATCGATGCAGGTTGAAGGGTGGCGCGACTCGCATCAGCGCATTATAGCGGCGCCGTGAAACTTCGCCCCCATTGACCTACTCCAAGGAGTCGGAGGTCGGATATGCGGTCTGTCTGGTTGCTCGCTTGGATGGGCCTGGTGGGTTCTGCGCCCGTCTGGCCGGCGAATACCGACACCGGAGTTCCGGTTGCGGCGGTCTGGAAGGAACAGCACCTGAATTTCGTCTACATGGGCCGCACTTCGCGCTATTCCTGTGACGGTCTGCGCGACAAGGTGCGGGCCATGCTGCTCGACTTGGGGGCGCGGCGCGACATTCGCATCTCGGCCATTGGCTGCGAAGGTGCTTCGGACCCGAGCTTGAACATCGTGGTTTCCACGCCGGCGCTGCCGGACGCGGCGGCCAAGCCGCTGCACCCGGGTGATCTCAAGGCCGTGGATGCGCGTTTCGAGACCTTCACCATCACCAGCGATCCGTTTCGCAACATGGGAATTGCGGACTGCGAGTTGGTCGAAGAGTTTGCGCGCCAGATTCTGCCGAAGCTCGTGACCCGGGAACTGCAGCAAGACATCACCTGCGTGCCGTTTCAGCAAAGCGGCAGCCGGTTCTTGGTTCGCGGCAAGATATTGCGGACGCTGCCCTAGGTGGCGTGACCCTAGGTGGCGTGACCTTAGGTGGCGTGACCGGCGGAGGCCGCGCAGGCTACCTGAACCGGCAGCGCATCCGGAACGTCCAGTCGCAACGCAGTCAGGGTGCCACCCCAGACACACCCCGTATCAAGGCCGGTCACGCCGGCCTCGTTGAAAAACCCCAAAGTCGACCAGTGACCGAAGATGATGCGTGGACCGCGCCACCCTGCTTCGGGCGCCTCGAACCAGGGAATCAGAGCCGGAGTCAATGGCTTTCTCGGCGACTCCTTGGCGCGCAGCATCAGGCGGCCGTTGGCGTCGACGTAGCGTAGACGCGTAAAACAATTGACGATGAAGCGCAGGCGTTCCTCGCCTGCAAGGGAATCGTCCCAGAGATCCGGCTGGTCGCCGTAGAGCCGCTTGAATAACCGTTCAGGATCGCGCTGCAAAGCGCTCTCGACTTCGCGCGCGCAGCGCCTCGCCAGCGGCAGACTCCACTGCGGCGCCAGCCCCGCGTGCAGCATGCACACGTTCAAGACCCGATCCTCCTGGATCAGCGGCCGGCCCGCGAGCCACTCGAACAAGCCCTCGCGGTCGCGCGCAGCCAGGGTTTCGTCCAAGGTATCGCCGCTGCGAACTGAGGCGGATCCGAAGGCGATGGCCAGCAGATGTAGATCGTGATTGCCGAGCGTGACCGTTGCCGCATCGCCGAGGGCGCGAATTCGCCGCAACACTCCGAGCGAATCAGGCCCGCGATTGACCAGGTCGCCGACGAACCAGAGACGATCGCGATCCGGGGAGAAATGCAGCGCCCGCAGCAACGCGCCGAGTTCTTCGTTGCAGCCTTGCACGTCGCCGATTGCGTACAGCGCCACAGACGACTCCTAGGACCCGGGTCTTAGGATCCGGGTCCTAATGCAGAACTCCGGGCATCGCCAGCCTGAATGGCGCGATCGTCGCATCGAATTGCTGTCCGTCGTCGGCCACCAATTGGTAGCTCCCGTGCATGGTCCCCACCGGTGTTTCGATCACGGTGCCGCTCGAGTAGCGGAATCCCTGGCCGGGCTTGAGGTACGGCTGCTCGCCGACCACGCCGTCGCCGCGCATCTCTTTCACGTTACCGTTGGCATCCGTGATGATCCAATGGCGCGTCAACAAACGTGCCGGGACCTGACCCTCATTGCGTATGGTGATCGTGTATGAGAATACGAAACGCTTGTCGTGCGGATCGGATTGCTCCTCGAGGTACGAAGTCTCCACCTCGACCCGGATTCTGGGGTGGGTGATCACTTCAAGCGGACCGCCAACACGTCGCAGTGTGCGGCGTGCAGGACGGTGTCTTCCGTAAAGTTCACCAGGATGGCGAGACCATGGCGCTCGCGGCTGCCGAGCACGATCAAATCCACCCGCTCTTCGTCCGCGACCCGCAAAATTTCCGCCTTGGTGTTGCCGACCTCCACCCGCCCGACGGTGCGGGGCAGCGCCAACCGTGCGATGAGATCGCCGAGCTTTTGACGCGATTGCTTGATCAATTCGTCCTCGATCGGCGCCGTCGGCATCAATGATTCGCCCAGGGGTTCGACCGGCATGAACTCGACGACGTGCAACGCGACCATGGACGCATCCGAGTACGCCGCGAGACTACGCGCGGCGATGGCGACCTGTTCGCTGTCCTCCGACAGATCCAACAGCACCAAAAGCTTCTTGTATCCGCCCATGCGTCTTCAAGTATAGCGCGGCTCACGGGGAATGCTCAGACAGGCTCCTAGAGTAGTGGGCCGCCAGCAGGCCGAATTGAGCCGGCGCGAGCGTTTCGGGGCGCAATTGCGGATCAATGCCGCAGGATTCTATGTCCTCTGCGCCGAGCAAGCCCTTCAGCGAATTGCGCAAGGTCTTGCGCCGGTGCGAGAACGCCGTCGTCACCAATGTGCGCAGCACGCCGTCGCGGCCTACCTCGAAGCGTGGATTCTCGGTGGGCCGCAAGTGCACCACGGCGGACCACACTTTGGGGCGCGGCTGAAACGCACCGGGACCGACGTCGAACAGCGCTTCGACCTCGGCGACGGCCGCGAGCATCACGGTCAGGCGTCCGTAGTCCTTGGTTCCCGGTTGTGCGGCCATTCGGTCCACGACTTCCTTCTGCAGCATGAAGAACATGTCTGCGATGGCGGCGCGCTGCGTTAGCAGGCGAAACAACAGCGGAGTGGAGATGTTGTACGGCAGGTTGCCGACAATGCGCAACGGCGGCCCCGTCCCGCGCAATTGTGCAAAATCCGTCTGCAGCACATTTTCGACGTGCACCTTGAGTCCGCCTGTTGCGCGCGGATCGGCTTGCAGCGCCGCGGCCAGATCGCGATCGATCTCGATCACGTCCAAACGCCGGGCGCGCTCCAGCAGACCCCAGGTCAGCGCGCCGCGCCCCGGTCCGACTTCGACCAGGCGCTCTGAGGGCTGGGGTGCAACCGCATCGATGATGCGGCGGATGACCCCGGGATCGTGCAGAAAATGCTGGCCGAACCGCTTACGAACGGGCATGAACGGAAAGCGCCGCGATGTCGATGGCGAGCGCCAGGGCGGCCCGCAAACTGCCGGTGTCAGCCTTGCCGCTTCGCGCCAGGTCGAGCGCCGTTCCGTGATCGACGCTGGTGCGCAGAATCGGCAACCCCAGGGTGACGTTCACGCCGTTGCCGAAGCCCGCGTGTTTGATCACCGGCAGGCCCTGATCGTGATACATCGCGACGACGACGTCGGCGCCCTGCAGGAATCGCGGGGTGAATGCCGTATCCGCCGGCACGGGCCCTCGAATGTTCAGGCCCTCCGCCTGCAGTTCGAGAATCACCGGTTGTATGACGTCGATTTCCTCGCGGCCCAAGTGTCCGGATTCGCCCGCGTGCGGATTGAGTCCGAGTACCGCAATCCTCGGCTTGACCAGGGAGAAATTTCGCTCCAAGTCCATGTTGACGATGCGCAGGGTGGCGCGCAGGCGCTCGCGCGTGATGGCCCGCGGCACCTCCGCCAGCGGAAGATGGGTGGTGACCAACGCCACCCGCAGATCGCCGCTCACCAGCAGCATGACCGGCATGGCGGCACGCGTCCGCATCGCGAGGTATTCCGTGTGGCCGCTGAACGCATAGCCGGCATCCATCAAGGTGCTCTTTTGCACCGGCGCCGTCACCATGGCTGCAAATTCACCGTTCATGCAGCCGTCGCAGGCACGATCCAGCATTGCGATCACGTACGCGGCATTGCGCGCGTCGGGCTGTCCCGCAACGACCGGCCGCGTGGTCGGAATATGCATGACTTTGAGGGTGCCCGCGCGATGCGCGGCCGGTGCTCGCGAGGAATCATAGCGTTCGGTGACCAGCGGCAATCGCAACGCATCGGCCGTGGCGGAGAGCAGTTCGGCGTCGCCCGCCACCACGATATCGGCAGCCCAAGCGGATTGCGCCAGGGCGACGCAGGCGTCCGGCCCTATCCCTGCAGGTTCACCCGACGTGATGACGATACGAGGTACGTACACTACATCTTGATTTCGACGAATGCCTCGTCGCGTAGCCGGCGCAGCCACAACTCGGTTTCCTCGTCCGCCTTGCTCTCGCGGATGGCGGCGAAGGCGCGTTGTCGGCGCACGTCATCGGTGCTGTCATAGGTGCGGGTGCCCAACATCTGCACGATATGCCAGCCGTATCGGCTCTTGAACGGTTCGCTGATCTCATTGACCTTGAGGTCGGCGATCGCCTTGTCGAACTCCGGCACGAAGGTACCGGGCCCGCTCCAGCCCAGATCGCCGCCGTCCGGTGCAGAGCCCGGATCCGCAGAATTGGTCGATGCAAGGCCGCCGAAGTCCTCGCCCTTCAGGACGCGGTCGCGCAGCTTGCTCAACTTCTGCCGCACAGTTTCGTCGTCGTCCAGCTCATTGGTCTTCATCAAGATGTGGCGGACGTGAATTTGATTGATGATGACCTGGGCCTCGCCGCTGCGCCGCTCGTTCAGTTTCACGATATGAAAGCCGCTCGGCGTGCGCACCGGCTGGCTGACGTCGCCGGCCTTCATCTTGGTGACGAGCTGCAAAATGAACTCGGGCAATTGGGTGCCCTTGCGCCAGCCGAGCTGGCCGCCGTCCAATGCGGTCTGACTATTGGAATTCGCGATCGCAAGCTGGCCGAAATCCTCGCCTTTGGCGGCCCGGGCGGCCAGGTCCTGGGCCTTGTGCGTGATTTCCTCCAGCTGCTGCGGCGTGGCGGCTTCCGGCAGGGATAGCAGGATGTGCGAAACGTTGAATTCGTCGCTGGCGGCCGAGGTTTGTTGACGGGCGAGAAACTGTTCCAGCTCATGGGGCGAGACATTGATGTGCGAGATCACGTCGCGCTGCCGCAAAGTGCTCAAGGTCAATTCCTTGCGCATGCCCTCGCGATACTGCTTGTAGTCGACTCCTTGAGCCGCGAGCGCCGTCGGCAGCTGGTCGAAGGGAATCTTGTTGCGGCTTGCAATCTCCTGCAGCGCGCTGTTCAGCTGCTCATCGGACACCGTCAGGCCGACCCGCTTGGCGTGCTGCGACTGAATTTCCTGCAATATCAGTCGATCGAGAACCTGCTGCTTGAGCACGCTCTGCGACGGCAGTTCCACCTTCTGTTCCTGCAGACGCCGGGTGACCGAATCCATCTGCGCGTCCAGCTCGCTTTTCAGCACCAGGCCGTCATTGACGATGGCCGCAATCCGGTCGAGCAGCTCGCCGTGCACGCCGATGTCGCGGGTCTGCCCCAAGGCCAGCGTCGACCAGAGGACTGCGGCGAGCGCGCTGAAGCAAAAAGAGCCAATTTTAAGCATGTGTCAATATCGTCCTGGGCTTAAGGGGCCGGGTTTTGGGCATTCGGGTCGCGGGTTGAGTACCCGCGGATCGACTGTTCCAAGAAGGAATCCGCTCGTTTTCCGACCGAACTGAGGCCCGTCAGTTCCAATTGTAATGCAATCGAGGTGTCGAGTCCTCCGCTGCGATTCGTGACATAGCGGCGCTGCACCACTTGCAGGCGGTAACAGCAGCTTTTGTATTCAAAACCAGCCACTTGCTCGATGGTTTTGCGATCCTCGAGGGAGTACACCCAGCGCCCGACGGTATTCCAGTGGGCGGCGATTGGCCATGCGATCGAGCCGTCCCACTGTTTCAGGATGACCGCTTGATTGAGGACATTCTGTTGAAAACGGTAGCCGATATTGATGACCCGGCTGGGGTCCGGGCGGTACTGCAGGGACACCTCCGATTTGTCCGTTTGCGAGGTGTAGGGGTTCCACAGGTAGTCGAAAATGAAGCTGAAATGCTTATAGGCCGTCACGGACACGTCGGCCACCAGATCCGACGCAGGGTAGCTGGGCGCCTGATTGGCACCGGTGGCCGCAAAGGTCTGGAAAGGCAGTCCCGAGACATATTGTCCCGGCGCGGCCATCAAAATCTCACCCCTTGAATTGACCAGCGCCTGTCCGGGCAGCCCCAGGGGATTCACCGCGGGCAGAGTCACCAGAGACAGTCCCGCGGCCTGCGCCTGGACATCCGCGGGCAGCCCCACCTGCGGAATGGAGAAGTAGCGAATCTGGCCGATGGTGGCCGACAAATACTGCGCGCCCGAGACGTGATCGAACAGCCGTGTGGTCAGCGCCAGCGCCACCTGGTTGGCATCGCCGATGCGGTCCTCCCCGACATAGCGATTGGTGCGAAAAAGCTCGGTCAAATTCAGGTCGGGCAGACCCGTGTCGAAGATCGGCAGTGCGTCCTGATTGCGATATGGCACATAGCTGTAGACCACGCGCGGCTCCAGGGTCTGGGTGCGCTGACCTTGCGCACCCGCGTCGCGCTCGAACACCAGCCCCGCATCCACCCGTGCATAGGGCAGAGCCCGGGTCGGCGTGCTCGAGGTGTTGGGGCCGGCGGCGGCGGCATTCTTCAGGTCGTATTGCGTGAATTCGTAGCCGATGGCGGGCTCGAAGAAGTAGCCCCGTCCGCGGCTCGACCAACGAATCTCCGGCGCGACGTTCAATCGCACTCCGGTGGGGCCGGTTTCACGGATGAAATTGACGACCTCGCTGTCGAGCGCGAGTTCGAAATGCGTCCCCGGCATCGGCCACAAGGCATTCGCTTGAATCCGCGGAACGCGCGAGTAGGGCCTCTGATCGCAGGGCCCCGGGGGCGCCGTCGAACCGGGGGGGCAGGTCGTGGGTACCGTGATGTCGATGGTTTGGAAGTTCTGCAGCTGACCGCGAATCCGCCAGGCGTCATCGTAGTACAGCAGATCGGCACGCCGTTCCAGGAAGGTGACGCTGGTCTGGTCGGAACCCACGGCGAAGTCCTCGAAGTAGCTGCTGTCGCTGACGCTCGCGATGTCGGTGTCGAGCCGAAAGCCTTCCTTGAAGTCCGTGATGTCGGTAAGGCGGAAGTACGTGCGGTCGCTGTGCAACTGCGCATCGTTCGGCAGAAAGGTGGTGTCGATCTGGCCGTGGGAATTCTGGCTCAGATAGCGGAATTGGCCGCCGAGCTGCACGCCGCGCGCCGTCAACAGGCCCGGCGTGAGCGTGAGATCATAGTTCGGCGCGAGATTGAAGTAGTACGGTACCTGCAGCTCGAATCCGTTGCTTCCCGAATGGCCGAAGCTCGGGAACAGCAATCCGCTCTTGCGCTCGTCGCCGACCGGAAAGGAGATATAGGGCGTGTAGAAAATGGGCACGCCCTTCACGCGCATGGTCACATTGTGGGCGGTGCCTTCCTGCGCCTTGGAATCGATGTTGAGCGAAGAGGCCTGCAGCATCCAGTCCTCATTGCCGACCGGGCAGGAGGTGTAGCGCACTTGAATCAGCGACAGCTTGCCGTCGGGCAGCACGTCGATGTCCTTCGCATAGCCGCGGCCGTTGCGGTCCATGAGCTGAAAGTTCGCGCGGTCGAAATTTGCCGCGCCATTGATGTCGTAGCTGCCGGTGTCGCTGTCGACGCGCAGTTTCGGATCCTCGAAGTCCACGCTGCCCTTGACGGCAATGTGGCCGGTCTTGTCGTTGTAGGTCACCGAATCCGCGGTCACCGTGCGCGCGTCGCGTCGAAGCTTGACGCGGCCGTTCAGCACGGCATTGCGGTCGGCGTCGAATTCGGCCTCGTCGCTCTCGATGTGAAGCCGATGATCGTCCGCCGCGATGTCCGATGCGATCGGGACCTGGTACTTGGGCGGAGCGGGGCACATGTCGCCGGCGCGGACCAGGCAGGCCGCCGCGAGGCAGGAGACGGTGAATGCGGCACGAACAGGAAACGCCATGGACAAAATACATCGCCTTAATCGGTATACTTGAGTCCGCCGCATGTGCGGTGGGTGAATGGTCAAGCATGGGTCTACCGGATGCAAGCGATTCCCGCCTGACGGAGTTGACCCGATGGGTGTTCGATGACCTGGGATTTGCCGGCAGTCGGATCGCGCCGGCTTCCGCCGATGCGAGTTTCCGCCGCTATTTTCGCGTGACCCGCGGCGAGGACACCTACATCGTGATGGACGCGCCGCCGGAAAAGGAAGATCTCGCGCCATTCCTCTGCGTGGCGAAGATCCTGCTGGGGTTTGGCCTCAATGTGCCGGTGACTTTGGCGCGGGACTCGAAGCGCGGTTTTCTGCTGTTGTCGGATTTGGGGCAGCGGCAGTATCTCGATGAACTTGCGGTGGACGGGGCGGTGGAGCGGCTCTATGCCGATGCGCTCGAGGCCCTCGCGGTCATGCAGACCGCGGACCTGAGACAGCCGGGCGATGTGCCGCCCTATGGCCACGCCTTGTTGATGCGCGAAATGGAACTCATGCCGGAATGGTTTTTGCGCGGCCATTTGAAGCTGCAAATCTCCGCCGCCGAACGCGGCATGTTGGATCGATTGTTCGAGGCGCTGTCGCAAAGCGCGCTCTCCCAGGCCAGCACCCTCGTGCACCGCGACTATCATTCGCGAAATCTGCTGCTGACCGTCGACAACAATCCTGGAATCCTCGATTTCCAGGACGCGGTGCGCGGAGCCGTGACCTACGATTTGGTGTCGCTGCTCAAGGATTGCTATATCGCCTGGCCGGCCTCGCGGGTGCGCGAGTGGGCCCTGCAGTACCGCGACCTGCTGCTCGCCAAGGGATTTCCCCTGGAGGCGACCGAGGAGACGTTCATTCGCGGATTCGACCTGGTTGGATTGCAGCGGCACATCAAGGTGCTCGGTATCTTTGCGCGCCTGTACTATCGCGACGGCAAGATCCAATACCTCAGGGACTTGCCGCGGGTGCTGCGCTACGCGCGGGACGCCGCGGCGCTGTACCCGCAGACGGCGGAGTTCGCCGCGTTTATCGCCCGGCGAATTGAACCGGAATTTGCCGGCGCGCAGGCGCGCGTGCTCTCGTGATCATCTCTCCCGAGCGTCTGAGCGTCGCCATGATTCTTGCGGCCGGGCGCGGCGAACGCCTGCGGCCGATGACCGACACCACCCCAAAACCGATGCTGCCGGTTCGCGGCCGGCCGCTGATCGAGCGTCACGTCATCGCGCTGGCACGGGCGGGAATGAAGCGGATCGTGATCAATCTGGCGTGGCTCGGTTCGCGCATCAGCGATTATCTGGGGGACGGCGCGCGCTACGGGGTGTCCATCGTGTACAGCGACGAGCGGCCGCGCGCGCTCGAGACCGCGGGCGGCATATTTCGCGCCCTGCCGCTGCTGGCGCCCGGTCCCTTTGCCGTGGTCAACGGCGATGTCTACACGGATTTTCCGTTCGACACTCTGAAGATCGCCGCGGATCAGGATGTGCACTTGGTGCTGGTGCCGAATCCGGCGCAGCACCCCGAGGGCGATTTCGGTTTGGATGAGGGCCGCGCGCTCGCCGCGGCGGCGGACAAGTACACTTTTTCCGGCATCGCCGTATACCGGTCGGCGTTTTTTGCCGGCTGCTCGGACGGGGTGTTTCCCCTGAAGCCCTTGCTGCTGCGTTCCATGGCCGCAAACCGCTGTTCCGCGGAACTCTACACAGGCGTGTGGGAGGACATTGGCACGCCGGAACGGCTGCGGGCGTTGAATGAGGGGCCGGCTTGAACTGAGGTACAATCGTGGGATGTCGAATTTCAAAGGCATACCCATATTGCAACCGTCGCCGCCGACGCGAAGCGGCGACAAATACACCACCGCCCAGGGCTTCACGGCAATCAAGGACGGCATCAAGAAGGCCGCTGCGCACGCGGCGGGACCGGCTGCCGCCGAGCCTGGCGCGCGCACAGCCCAGCGCCTGCCCCCCTGGCTGCGAGCCCGCTTGAGCGCCGGTAGGGAATTTGCGGCAGTCAAAGGGATCGTCCGCGAACATCGCTTGAGCACGGTGTGCGAGGAGGCGAAATGCCCGAACATCGGCGAATGCTGGAACGCGGGCACTGCCACCATCATGCTGATGGGCGCGGTGTGCACGCGCGCCTGCCGCTTCTGCGCGGTCGACACCGGCAATCCGCGCGGATGGTTGGACGCCGAGGAGCCGGACAACGTGGCGCGTTCGGTCGAGTTGATGGGCCTCAAGTACGTGGTGCTCACCTCGGTCAACCGGGATGATCTGCCGGACGGCGGATCGGCCCACTATGCAGCGGCCGTTCGCGCCATCAAGCGGCGCAATCCCGGCACCGCCGTCGAAGCGTTGACGCCGGATTTTCAAGGCGTCATGCGCGACGTGCAAACCGTTGTCGATTCCGGATTGGATGTGTTCGCGCAAAACGTCGAGACCGTGCGGCGTTTGACGCATCCCGTGCGCGATCCGCGTGCCGGCTACGAGCAGACCATCAGCGTGCTGAGCGGGGCAAAGGCCCACCGGCCGGCGGTGCTGACCAAGACCAGTCTGATGTTGGGATTGGGCGAGACCGATGCCGAAATTCTTCAGACCATGCTGGATCTGCGCGCCGCGGCGGTCGATATTCTCACCCTCGGGCAGTACCTGCGCCCCACCGCCCATCATTTGGACGTCGCAAGGTTCGTGACACCGGCCGAGTTTGACCGGTACCGGGAGCGCGCGCTCGAGTTGGGATTCCTGGAGTGCGTGTCCGGACCGTTGGTGAGGTCGAGCTATCGTGCCGAGCAGGCGCTGGCCCGCAACAACGCCGGCATCGACAATTCCAATGCGCGCCACGCCCCATGAACGATGCTCCCCATATCCGTCATCTCGGGTTGAGCGCGTACGAGCCCACCTGGCGGGCGATGCAGACATTCACCGACAACCGGCAGAGCGGCACCGCCGACGAAATATGGTTCGTGGAACACCCTGCGGTTTTCACCCTCGGGCTCAATGCCAGCCGCGAGCACCTCTTGTCGCCGGGCGACATTCCGGTGGTGCAAATCGACCGCGGCGGTCAGGTGACTTATCACGGTCCCGGGCAGCTGGTGGTGTATCCCCTCATTGATCTGCGGCGCCGTGGTTTGAGCGTGCGCGAATTGGTGATGGCGCTCGAGAACGCCATCATCGGTTACGTGGCCGAGCTCGGCGTGACGGCGCAGGGTTCCCGCGAAGCGCCGGGCGTCTATGTCCAGGGCGCCAAGTTGGCGAGCGTCGGTCTGCGGATTCGGCGCGGCGCGAGTTATCACGGGGTGGCGCTCAATGTGTCGCTCGATCTGGCCCCGTTCGACCGCATCAATGTGTGCGGGCATCGAGGTCTCGCGGTCACCCGGCTGGTGGACCATGCCGCGTGCTTTGCCGGCCGCGACGCCGCCGGCGCCCTGGATGCCGTGGCGAGAGGGTTGACGCCGCATCTCAAGCGGCAGCTGAAATACCAGCCCGACGCGGGTGCCCCTGCCTACAGCGCCATCAACACCGATTTGCAGGCCGTCAATTCTCGATAGATGGCATCCAGTTGCGCGCGGCTGGTGGCGTGCACCAGATAGGTCAACGCCAGGAAGTTGCCGTCCGTGCTGGTGCGCGTGCGAATGCTCGACTCGGGTTGGGGTCCCGCGTGGCGCTCGATGATGCTTTGCGTGAGCGCTCGAAGATCGCTGTCGTGGCGCCCCATCACCTTGATGGGAAAATCGCTCGGAAATTCCTGGGGAGTGGAGTGGCTCACAGCGCCGGTGTTCCCGCGAGTCTGTGCGCGTAGTCCGCAAATGCGGCGCTCACGCGCTTGAAGAGAGGGCCGGGCCTGCCGGCGCCGACCGCAACCCCGTCAAGGGTGGTGACCGGCACTACGCCCCGGGTCGAAAATGCCAGCCAGATCTCGTCGGCGGAGCGCAGTTCCGATTCGGTCACGCGGACGCTTTGGAACGGCAGACCGAGGCCGACCGCGAGCTCGGCGACGACATCGCGGGTCGTGCCCGGCAAAATGTGATGACCGTTCGGCGGCGCGTGGATGACGCCGTGCTTCACCACATGCACCGTGGTCGACGAACCCTCGGTCAGCTGGCCATTTTCCAACATGATGGTTTCAAATGCGCCGGCGTCTAAGCTAAGCTTCTTGAGCAGAATGTTGGCGAGCAGCGCCGTGGATTTGATGTCCCGCCGCGCCCAGCGGGTGTCCGCCGCGGTCACCGCCGACACTCCGTTTTCAAGGTAGGCGCGCGGCACCGGTTCCAGGGCCGTGACATAGGCGAACACCGTGGGCTTGAGACCCTCGGGCCAGGCATGATTGCGGCCGAACTCCGCGCCGCGGGTGACCTGAATGTACAAGTGGGCATCCACCGCGGAATTGCGTGAAATCAATTCCCGGCTCAACTCGGCCCACTCAGGGTGCGACAGCGGCGCCTGCATGCGGATGCCCGCAAGGCTGCGGTTCAAACGATCCATGTGTTCGCGCAGTCGAAATGGTCGCGAGCCATAGACCGGCACCACCTCGTAGACGGCGTCGCCGAACAAGAATGCGCGATCGAGGGGCGACACCCTGGCCTCTGCCAGAGCCAGGTAATCGCCGTTCAAGTGACAAATGGGAAGCGGTCCCGTCACTTGACGAACCACAATCGAATGGTATCGATCAGGCGCCGCCACCACCCGCCCTTCTGCACCGCTTTCAGCGGATGCAGCGGCTTGGTTTCCAGGGTCTGATTGCCGGCGACCACGCGCAAGGTGCCGAGGTTCGCGTCCAGGGCGATCGGCGCGATGAGGCGCGGCTGCACCTCGGTGAGCGTCTTGATGTTGTCGGCTTCACCGCGCGGCAGGGTGATGTAGAGATCATCCTTGATGCCGAGGTCGACCGAGGGGCTCTGCCCCTTCCAGACCCGCGCGCTGGCCAGCACGGTGCCGCCCTTGACGGCGAGTTTGGTTTCGAAAAACGTGAATCCGTAATTCAGGAGCGCAGCGCTCGCATTCTCACGCGCCTTCATGCTGGTCGAGCCCATGACCACCGACACCAATCGCATGCCATTGCGCAGCGAGGAGGTCACCAGGCAAAAGCCCGCCGATTCCGTATGGCCGGTCTTCAGACCGTCGATCGTGGGATCCTTCTCGAGCAGGCCGTTGCGGTTTTGTTGCTTGATGCCGTTGTGCTCGAATTCGCGCACGGAGAACCATTTGTAGTACTGCGGATACTCGCGGATCATGGCATTGGCCAGCAGCGACAGGTCGCGCGCCGTGGTGTAGTGCTGCGGCGAGGGCAGGCCGGAGCTGTTTTCGAAGTGACTGCCCACCATCCCCAGGCGCTTCGCGTTGGCGTTCATCATTTGCGCGAAGGTCTCCTCGGTTCCGGCGATCCGCTCGGCGAGTGCAATGGTCGCGTCATTGCCCGACTGCACGATCATTCCCAGGATGAGATCCTGAATCGACACCGGCTTGCCCAATTCGATGAAGGTGCGCGAGCCTTCCGAGCGCCAGGCATGCTCGCTCACCGTCACTTCCTGGTCCAATTTGAGCTTTCCGGCTGCCAGCTCCTGAAACACGATGTACGCCGTCATGAGCTTGGTGAGGCTCGCCGGCTCCATTCGGGCCACGGCATCCTTCGCCGCGAGAATTTTGTCGGTGCGGTAGTCGACGAGAACATAGGTGCGCGCATCGACCTGCGGTGCGGTCGGAATAGCCATGGAGGCCGCGGGCGCGGGCGCCGCGGGTGTCTGGGCAAAGCAGCGAACGGTAGCGAGTGCGGTCAGAGCGGCGCAGGCCAAAAGGGAACGAAACATAGACGGTGAATACCTGGTGGTTGAAGTGAACCTAAGGATTATCGCACGCGGACGGTGTTAATCGAGGGCAAGGTGGGCATCCTTGATGCCGGCGTGCTCCAATGCCGCAACCACGCGATCGAATCCTGCGACGTCGGGCACGGGTCCGATGCGGACGCGGTACATTCTGCGGCCGGCAATCTGATCGTCGCGCACGAATACCTTGCCGTAACTGCCGCCGCGCAATTGCGCCGCCAAGCGCTCCGCATTGGCAGGATCGGAGAACGCGCCGGCCTGCACGAACAGCCCCGAACCGCCGGCGGCAGGCGCCGGTGATCCCGCGGAGGCGCTGATCACCGGCGGTGGCGCCACGGAGGGATCGATGCTGCGAAGCTCGACCATGGCGGTGCCGTTGCGCAACATGTCGAGCTTGGCGGCCGCCGTGTACGACAGATCGATGATTCGATTGCCGACAAAGGGGCCGCGGTCGTTGACCCGCACCACGATGCTGCGCCCATTTTGCAAATTGGTGACCCGAACGTAGGCGGGCAGCGGCAGCGTTCTGTGAGCAGCCGTCATGCCATACATGTCGTACGGTTCGCCGGTGGAGGTTCGTTCCTTGTGGAAGCCAGGACCGTACCAGGAGGCGACTCCGCGCTCCCAATAGCCGACGTTCGAGGACAAGACGTAGTAGCGCTTGCCGAGCACGTCGTAAAACGGCGGATTGCCATAGCGCGAACGGGGTTCGACGCGCGGGACCGCATCCGGCACGGCGCCGGGCACCGGCGGCGGCGCCGTCGACACCGGCGGCAGAGCGGTGGAGATGGTAGAACTGGGCTGCGGCGGCGTGTTGGAGCAGGCAGCGACGGCGATTACCGCAACGAGCAGGGGCGCGGCGGCGAAACCACGGCCGGCATTCACTGCTGCAAGGCCGGTTGCGGGGAGGCAGAACCCGGCGCCGGCTCGCTCGGTGCGGCAAAGCTCGGTGCGGCAACGCTCGGTGCGGCAACGCTCGGTGCGGCAACGCTCGGTGCAACGCTCGGTGCATCGTTCAACAGGATTCGTTGTTTGACCGCCGCGGCGAGTTCGAAGACCGCCATTGCGTACAGCGCGCTGTGGTTGTAGCGGGTGATCACGTAAAAATTATTGTAGCCGACGCGCCAGTGGACCCCGTCCGTATCGTCCGCCGCGATCAGCAGTGCAGGAGCGTCCGCGGGCAGAGTGCTGTCGAAATTCACGCCTTTCGTGCGCAACGATCCCACGGTCTCGGTGAGCGTCAACTTGCGGCCATCCAACTCCGACGCCTTGTCGGGGGCCACGCTGGCTTCGCTCAAGACCGGTTCGCCGGAATTCCAGCCGTGTTCCTTGAGATAGTTGCCGACGCTGGCGCAGACGTCCGGCCAGTCGGTCCACAGGTCGATATGCCCGTTCGCCTCGGCATCGACGGCATAGCGCCGGTAGTTCGAGGGCATGAATTGCGGAGCGCCCATCGCGCCGGCATAGGATCCCTTTACGCTTAAGGGATCGAGTCCCGCGTCGCGGGTGAGCAGGAGAAACTGTTCGAGTTCTTCACGAAAGAATTTCGCCCGGGCGGGGTAGTCGAAGGCCAGCGTCGCCAGCGCATCGAGCACGCGGTAGCTGCCGGTGAGGCGGCCATAGTAGGTCTCGACGCCGAGGATGGCCGCCAGATACTCGGGCGCCACGCCGCTGCGAATGCTCGCCTGATCGAGCGCCTGGCGATGCGCGATCCAGAAATCGGTGCCTTCGCGGATGCGTCGTTCGGTGATGAAGATCGGCC
The DNA here is from genome assembly GCA_963811115.1 of uncultured Gammaproteobacteria bacterium. Lineage (GTDB taxonomy): Bacteria > Pseudomonadota > Gammaproteobacteria > Steroidobacterales > Steroidobacteraceae > Bog-1198. Next base: position 27,618 of record CAWEQB010000006.1, on the reverse strand, counting down.
GATACTCGGACCACGGCTTGGCCTTTTCAGCGGGCCGATCCATCGCTTCGATGATTGCCGGCTGGCTCTGCGCCGCCTTCAGGATCTTGCGCAGCTGGCGTTTCTTGAACGACGAAGTGTCGGCCATGTGCGCGATGAATTGCTTGATGTCGTCGCGGCGGACGTCGATCGCGACCGCGGGGCGGCCGCCGGCGCCCAGGGTCAGGGCGACCAACAACAGCCATTTCAAGACGGCGGTGCGCACGTCAGGAGCCGATGAGTTTGCGGTGCGAATGCAGCGACATCAAAATGCCGAAGCCCGCCAACAAGGTGACCATCGAGGTGCCGCCGTAGCTGATCATCGGCAGCGGCACGCCGACCACCGGCAGGATGCCGCTCACCATGCCGGAGTTGACGAAGACGTACACGAAGAAGCTGAGCGCGATGGCGCCGCCCGTCAAGCGCGAAAAAGTATCCTGGCCCTGCATCGCGAGATACAAGGCGCGCCCGATGACGACACCGTACAGAACCAGCAGCCCGAGGCAGGGCAGCAACCCGAACTCCTCGCCGATGACCGCGAAAATGAAATCGGTCGACCGTTCCGGCAGAAATTCAAGCTGAGCCTGGCTGCCCATCATGTAGCCCTTGCCGAACACGCCGCCGGATCCGATGGCGATTTGCGACTGAATGATGTGGTAGCCCGTCCCGAGCGGATCGTTTTCGGGCTTGAGAAACGTCAGTATTCGCTGGCGTTGATAATCATGGATGAAATGCCAGGCGGCCACGGCCGCGCCGCCGAGCAACGGGATCGATATCAGGATGATCCGCAGCTGCATGCCGGCCAGCAGCATCACGATGAGGCCGGAAGCGGCAATCAAGAGCGCGGTGCCGAGATCCGGCTGTTTGGCGATCATCGCCGTGGGTATGGCGATCAGCACCCCCATGACCAGCAGGTCCTTGAACGCCGGCGGCAACGGACGTTCATGCATGTACCAGGCGCAGATCATGGGTACCGCGAGCTTCATGATCTCGGAGGGCTGGAAGCGCATGAAGCCGATGTCGAGCCAGCGCTGCGCGCCCTTGCCGACGTGGCCGGTCACTTCGACCACGACCAACAGCAACACGCCGATGACGTAAGCGACGGGTGCGAACAGGCGCAGGTACTGTGGAGTGGCGAATTTTGCCAGGGCGATCATGGCGGCGACCGCGATGGCGATATTCACCAGGTGATGTTCGACCATTTTCACGTTCAGCCCCGAGGCGCTGTACACCACCAGAATGCCGAAGCAGACGATGATGGCCAGCACTCCTGTCAGCGGGCCGTCCAACCCCAGTGCGCGCAATGTGCGGCCGCCGGCGGTCAGCGTGCGACGCGTTCGAGAAGGCGAGAATTCGTCGAAAATCACAGTACGCCTCCCAGCGCCGGTGCCTTGTCGCCGGCCGCCTTATCGGGCAGCAGGTAGGCGTCGAACATCTTGCGCGCTATCGGCGCCGCGGTGCTGCCGCCGTGCTTGCCGTTTTCGACAAAGACCGCCACCGCGAGTTTCGGATCATCGGCGGGGGCGAATGAGATGAACAGCGCATGGTCCAGCAGCCGCTCGGACAATTCCTTCTCGTGATATTTCTCATTCTGGGCGATGGTGAAGACCTGGGCCGATCCGGTCTTGCCCGCAATCTTGTACGGCGATCCCGCGGTGGCCGCGGCGGCCGTGCCGCCCGGCCCGGTCGCCAACTCCATGCCATCGACGATGACCTGCCATTGCTCGGCGTTGACGGCCGTAAGAGACGGCTCAGGAACCACCGCGCGCTGCGTGAGCGACGCTGCGCCCGCGGGACGCACGGCCGCGACCAGGCGCGGCTTGTAGATCTCTCCCCGCGAAGCGATGCCCGATACCGCGTGCGCGAGCTGCATGGGGGTCGCGAGCATGTAGCCCTGGCCGATGCCGACACTGATGGTTTCGCCCGGGAACCACACCTGCTCGGCGGCCCGCTTGTAGGCGTGGGCCTTCCAGGCGGTGGAGGGCATCAGGCCCGGCTTTTCGCCCGGAATGTCGATGCCGGTGAGGTCGCCGAAGCCGAATGTGCTCATGAAGTCGTGCATGCGGTCGATGCCGAGCCGGTTGGCCACGGTGTAGAAATACACATCGCAGGATTGCATGATGGCGTGGCGCATCGCGACCACGCCGTGACCCTTGGGCTTCCAGTCGCGAAACATGTGGCTGCTGCCCGGCAGGTTGAAGTGACCGGGGCAGTACACGGTCTGATCCGGGGTCATCACGCCGTACTTCAGCGCGGCCAGCGCGAAGAACGGTTTGACGGTGGAGCCGGGCGGATAGGCGCCGCGCAGCGCGCGGTTGATCAGCGGCTTGTCGATGTCGTTTTGAAGGGCGTCATACTGTTTGGTGGTCAGGCCGCGGGCAAATGCGTTGGGATCGAATCCCGGCGTGCTGGCGAGAGCGAGCACATCGCCGGTGTGCGGATCGATCGCGATGGCCGCGCCGCGCTTGCCCGTCAATGCATCTTCGGCGGCGCGCTGCACACGCATGTCGAGGGTCAGGATCAAATCCGCGCCGGCGATCGGCTGACGCACGTTGAGCTTGGGAGTAAATGCTCCCTGGCGTTCGACCGGCCGCCCGGCCGCGTTGACCAGCACTTCGCGGTACCCCGGAGTTCCGTGCAGCAGGTTCTCGTAGGCGCCTTCCACACCCAGCTTGCCGATGAGAGTGGTGCCGGCATAGGCCGCCGAATCGATGTGCTTGAGGTCCTGCTCGCTGATGGCGGCTACATAGCCCAGGGCATGCACCGCGATCGGTCCGAAGGGGTAGTGGCGCGACAGCCGGGTGCGGATGTCCACTCCCGTGAACTCGTAGCGGTGCACGGCGAAGCGCGCCATCTCCTCGTCGTCGAGCTGCAGCTTGACGGGCACGCTCTCGTACACATGGTGCGAGAGGATGGTGCGTTTGATGCTGCCCACTTCCTCGGCGTCGATCAATCCGATGGCAACGAGGTGCGCCAGGGTCGCGTCGATCTCCGCAACGCCGCCGACCTGCTCGCGAACCAATTCCAATTGAAACGCCGGCAAATTCTCGGCGAGCACCACGCCATGCCGGTCGAAAATCAGACCGCGGCTGGGCGGAATCGGATCGGTGCGCACACGGTTGCCCTGCGAAAGCTCGGCGTAGTATTCGTGCTTCAACACCTGCAGATAGAACAGCCGCGCCGCGACCGTCAGGAGCAATACGGCGACCATGACGGCGGCGACGATGCTGCGGATCGTGTAGATCCGCTGTTCACCCCAGTGATCCTTGATGCGGACGCGGCGAACCAATTACATGCTCCAGGCCGGCTCAGCGTTCATGCAGGCGGCTCAAGATTCCGACCAGCACCGGCCACAGCATGGCGCCGATGACCGGCGCCAGCCAGCGGCCGAATGTGGTCACGGGATTGCCGGTGGCCCCGTCGACCCAGAACAGCACGAACTGATAGCCGGTCAACAATGCAAATATGGTGAGACACTGCGACAGAATCGAGAATACCCGCAGGCGCAAGCGCAGGTGCGTCGCCCAGCCGGCCATCAATGTGAGCGCCAGCGCATGCTGCCCGAGCACGACGCCGTGAATCACATCGAGGGCCAACCCCGCCATGAACGCCAGCGTCAGTCCTCCCGCGCGGGGCGACTCGATGGACCAGTAAAGGACCACCAACACCAGGAAATCCGGCCGAAACGCTTCCAGGGCGTTCGGCAGCGGCAGCACTGCCAGCGCGAGGGCCACCAGCGATGAGAGCGCCATGGGCAGTCGCCGAATGCGGGTCTCGCGCATCATTCGTCATTTGCTCCACTGGGCGGCGGGGGTTTTGCCGCCGGGGCTGGGGCGGCCGCGCTCGGGGGACGAGCCGCCGCGGGCAGCGGCGGCGCTTTCGCCGCGGAAGCCGGCGCGGCCGGCTGCGGTTTCAACCACACGAACATGAGCTCGCGTGAACGATCGAGCGCCGCTGCCGGTTTCACGTCGACATCGGCCAAGGAGGCCGCGAGGTCGCGCTTGACTTCGGCCACCGTGCCGACGGGATAGCCGGCCGGAAATCCTCCGCCCAAGCCCGAAGTCACCAACAAGTCCCCGACGACCACGTCGGCGCTGGTGGGAAGGTAGGGCAGTTTGAGCCGGCCCAGATCGCCCGTACCCACCGCGACGGTGCGCAATCCATTGCGATTCACCTGCACGGGAATGGCGTGCGTCGCGTCGCTGACCAGAATGACCTCGGCCGTGAGCTGTCCGACCCGCGCGACTTGGCCGAATACACCGCCCGAGTCCAGCACGGCCTGTCCCACGAACACGCCGTCCTGCGCACCCTTGTCCACCAGCACCCGCTCGCGAAACGCATCCAAATCCAGATCCATGACATTGCCGATGACGAAGCGGTCGGAGACTCCCGCCGTGCTGTCGCGCAGCCCGCGCAGGCGCTGGCTTTCCGCCTCCAAGGCCTCGTAGCGTTGCAGGCGAAACTGCGCCATGCGCAATTCGCCTTCGAGACGGGTCTTGTCGGCGCGCAAGGCATCCCGGGTCGTGACGCTCTCGCGAAACCAGTCCCAGCCCTCGAAGGGACTCGCGACCGCGATTTGCACCGGATAGGCCACGATGGAGAGTGCCCGGCGGATCCTGCCGAGATGATCGTAGCGCTTATCGACGATGATGAGCCCTAGGGCCAGCAGGGAATAGAGAACGCACCGGAGCAGAAGACCCGTGGTCCGACCGGAGGTATCGGTGTTACGAAAGCCGACCATGAGCCCTGGTCGATTGCATTACTCCAATCCGAAGATGCCGGGTCCATGTTCCTCGGTGAGTTCGAGGATCCGACCGCCGCCGCGTGCAACGCAGGTCAACGGATCGTCCGCGACCACCACAGGCAGGCCGGTCTCTTCCATGAGCAATTTATCGACATCGCGCAACAACGCGCCGCCGCCGGTGAGCACGATGCCGCGCTCGGCGACGTCGGCGCCGAGTTCAGGCGGCGTTTGTTCGAGCGCTTGCTTGACCGCGCCCACGATGCCTTGCAGAGGTTCCTGCAACGCCTCCAGAATTTCATTGGAGTTCAAGGTGAAGCTGCGCGGCACGCCTTCGGACAAATTGCGGCCTTTGACCGAGATCTCGCGCACAGTCTGGCCCGGATAAGCCGAGCCGATTTCCAATTTGATGCGTTCCGCCGTGGCTTCGCCGATCAGGATGCCGTAGTTGCGGCGCACATAGTTGGTGATCGCCTCGTCGAATTTATCGCCGCCGATGCGCACGCTTGCGGCATAGACGATGCCGTTCAGCGAAATGACCGCGACCTCGGAGGTGCCGCCACCGATGTCGAGCACCATCGAACCGCGCGCTTCCTGAACCGGGAGGCCCGCGCCAACCGCCGCGGCCATGGGTTCCGGGACGATGTCGACGCTGCGCGCGCCGGCGCCCTCGGCCGACTCCTTGATGGCGCGCCGCTCCACTTGGGTGGAGCCGAAGGGCACGCACACCAGCACCCGTGGGCTCGGGCTCAAGAAACGGTTGCCGTGCACCTTCTTGATGAAGTACTGCAGCATTTTCTCGGTGTAGGTGAAATCCGCAATGACCCCGTCCTTCATCGGCCGCACGGCCGTGATATGGCCGGGGGTGCGCCCGAGCATGTTTTTGGCTTCCACGCCGACTGCGACGATGATTTTACCGCCCCGAGTGGGTTCGTCCTGCACTGCGACCACAGAAGGTTCGTTCAGAACGATGCCTCGCTCGCGGACGTAAATCAGGGTGTTGGCGGTGCCAAGATCGATTGAGAGGTCATTGGAGAAATAACCTCTAAGGCGTTTGAACATGGGGTATTTTTCGCGACTAAATAGGGTTAAAAAAAGATCGGCTAATGTAACAACCGACACGACATATCACAAGGCAACGTGTATCATTCGCAGCGCTTATTTTGCGTGAGATGGCACGCACTTTTGGCCAATCCTATGAACCTGACCCGTCAAGACGTCGAGAAAATTGCGCACCTCGCGCGGCTCTCGATCACCGAACAAGAAATGCCGGTCTATGTGACCAGCTTGTCGAGCATCGTCAATTTCGTCGACGACTTGTCGCGCGCGCAAACCGATGCGGTGCAGCCCATGGCGCATCCCCTCGATGGCCAGCACCAGCGCCTGCGCGCCGATGTGGTCTCGGAGAGCGACCACCACGAGAAATACCAGGCCAATGCACCGGCGGTGCAGGCCGGCTTGTACGTGGTGCCGCGAGTCATCGAGTAGGGCCGCCTTGGGTTGTGGCCTGCTATTCTTAAATGACGATGCTTCATAACCTTTCTATCGGCGAGCTGGGCCGCAGCTTGACTGCAGGCCAGATTTCGAGTGTCGAGCTCACGCGGCATTTCCTGGGCCGGATCGAGCGGTTGAATCCGGCTCTTAACGCCGTGATCACCCTCACCGCCGAACAAGCGCTTAAGGAAGCGGCGGCCGCCGACGCCCAACGAGCCGCGGGCGAGCAGGGTCCATTGCTCGGCATCCCCCTCATTCATAAAGATATTTTCTGCACCGACGGGGTGCGCACCAGCTGTGGTTCGCGGATGTTGGACAATTTCATTGCGCCTTACGATGCGACGGTGGTGAGCCGGCTCAAGAGCGCCGGCACCGTCATGTTGGGCAAGGCCAATATGGACGAGTTCGCCATGGGCTCCTCCAACGAGACCAGCTATTACGGGCCCGTCAAGAATCCCTGGGACTTGAGCAAGGTCCCGGGCGGCTCCTCCGGCGGCTCGGCGGCTGCGGCGGCGGCGCGCCTGGCAGCCTTCACCACCGGCACGGATACCGGCGGCTCGATTCGCCAGCCGGCGGCATTGACCGGAGTCACCGGCGTCAAACCGACCTATGGACGTGTGTCGCGGTTCGGAATGATCGCGTTCGCCTCCAGTCTCGACCAGGCGGGCGTCCTGGCCCGCTCGGCCGAGGATGCGGCGATCGTCCTACAGGCCATGGCCGGGTTCGATCCAAAGGATTCGACCAGTATCGACACCCCGGTCCCCAATTATTCCGCAGCGCTGGATCAGCCTCTCGCGGGCCTGAAGATCGGCCTGCTGCGGGAGTTCTTCGAGGGATTGGAGACCCGCAACGCCGCGCTGATCCATGACGCCTTGAAAATTTATAGAAGTCTTCGGGGCGCAAACCGTGGACGTCAGCCTGCCGCACCTGCCGTTGTCGGTACCGACTTACTATGTGGTCGCGCCCGCGGAATGTTCCTCCAATCTGTCGCGCTTCGACGGCGTGCGCTTCGGCTATCGCTGCAAGGAGCCGAGGGACTTGCTGGATTTGTACAAGCGGTCGCGGGGCGAGGGGTTCGGCGCCGAGGTGAAACGCCGCATCATGACCGGCACCTATGTACTGTCGGCCGGGTACTTCGATGCCTACTATTTGAAAGCGCAGAAAGTGCGGCGCTTGATCACCGATGATTTCCGCGCCGCCTTCGAACAGGCGGATCTTCTGATCGGGCCGACGACGCCGACGCCGGCCTTCGCGATCGGCGCCAAGATCGACGACCCGATCACCATGTATCTGAACGACATCTACACCATCGGCGCGAACCTCGCGGGATTGCCGGGATTGTCGCTGCCCTGCGGCTTCGTCGATGGATTGCCCATGGGGCTGCAGCTCATTGGGCCGCACTTCTCGGAAAGCAGGCTGCTGAATGCGGCGCATCGATTCCAGACGGCCACGGATTGGCACCACCGCTCGCCGTCGGGGTATGAGCAATGAGCGACTGGGAAGTAGTCATCGGCCTGGAGATTCACGCCCAGCTCGCCACGAAATCGAAAATATTCTCCGGATCGGCGACGGCCTACGGTGCGCCCCCGAACACCCAGGCCGACCTGGTGGATTTGGCGTATCCCGGCGTGCTGCCGGTGTTGAACGCCGAGGCCGTGCGCATGGCGGTCAAATTCGGCCTGAGCATCGGCGCCGAGGTGGCGCGCCGGTCGGTGTTTGCGCGCAAGAATTACTTCTATCCCGATTTGCCGAAGGGCTATCAGATCAGCCAGTACGAATTGCCGGTGGTCAAGCAGGGCAAGCTTGCAATCATGCTCGACGACGGGGCCGTCAAGACCGTCGGCATCACCCGCGCGCATCTCGAGGAAGACGCGGGCAAGTCTCTGCACGAGGGGCTGGCGCACGCCAGCGGCATCGATTTGAACCGCGCCGGCACCCCTCTGCTCGAGATCGTTTCCGAGCCCGACATGCGGTCGGCCAAGGAGGCGGTCGCGTACATGAAGAAGATTCACACCCTGGTGCGCTATCTGGAAATCTGCGACGGCAACATGCAAGAGGGATCGTTTCGCTGCGACGCCAACGTCTCGGTGCGGCCGCGCGGCCGCGAGAAATTCGGCACGCGCGCCGAAATCAAGAATTTGAATTCCTTTCGATTCGTCGAGAAGGCGATTCATTACGAAGTCGCCCGGCAAATCGAATTGCTCGAGAGCGGCGGCACCGTGGTGCAGGAAACCCGTCTTTACGACTCGGACAAGGACGAGACCCGGTCCATGCGCTCCAAGGAGGAGGCCAACGACTATCGCTACTTCCCGGATCCGGATCTCCTGCCGGTGCAGATCGACGAATCGTTCATCAAAGCCGTGCGCGCGACGTTGCCGGAGTTGCCCGACGACAAGGCCGCGCGCTTTGCGCGCGATTTCAACCTATCTGCCTACGATGCCGGGGCCTTGAGCGCAAGCCGCGAGCTCGGCGCCTACTTCGAGTCGGTGGTGGCGCAGTTGAGCCCGGCACAGGCCAAGCTGGCCGCGAACTGGGTCATGGGTGAATTATCCAGCGCGCTGAATCGCGATAATCTCGATATCGCCGCTTCGCGGGTAACGCCGCTGCAGTTGAGCGGTTTGCTGGCGCGGATCGTCGATGAGACCATCTCGGGCAAGATCGCCAAGGAGGTGTTCGAAGCGATGTGGTCCTCCGCCAAGTCCGCGGACGCCATCATCGAGGCCTCCGGCCTCAAGCAAATTACCGACTCCAGCGCCATAGAAGGGGTGATCGACGCCGTGATCGCGGCCAACCCGAAACAACTGGCGGACTTTCGCGCAGGCAAGGACAAATTGTTCGGCTTCTTCGTCGGCCAGGTGCAGAAAGCGACCGGCGGCAAGGCCAATCCGGCGCAACTCAACGAATTGCTGCAGGCCAAGCTCAAGGGCGGCGGCATCAAGGGCGGCGGCACATAGATGCATGACCGCGACTGCCTGCATCGCTTCCTATTCGAGCGGTACCCGATTCGCGGACACTTGGTACATCTGGACGCAGCGTGGCGCGCGCTGATCGAACATCGCGACTATCCAATGCCGATTCGCGATGCCCTGGGAGAGGCGGTGGCCGCTTCGTTGCTGTTGGCCGCGACCATCAAATTCGAAGGGGTCCTGTCCTTGCAAATGCAGGGTGACGGCCCGGTACACCTGCTGCTGGCGCAATGTACCGGCGGTCTCGGGGTCCGCGGGCTGGCGCGCTACCGCGAAACCGGCGCTGCCGCGGCCGGAGTCGAGGCGGGCGGCCGCGCGGAGTTTGCTCACAGCGGCGATTTGATCGGCACCGGCAATTTGACCGTGACGCTGGAGACCGACGATGGCGCGCAGCGCTATCAAGGAATCGTGCCGCTGACGGGTCAACGCCTGGCCGAATCTCTGCAGGTGTATTTCGAAAATTCCGAGCAACTGCCGACCCGGCTTTGGCTGCACGCAGATTCCCGCGGCGCCTCGGGGATGCTGCTGCAAAAACTCCCCAGTGAGGGATTGCCGGCGGGCGCCGCTCCTGCGGCGGCCATCGACGATGCATGGCGGCGGGTGCAATTGATCGGCGAGACGCTCACCCCGGAGGAGTTGCGCACACTGGCCGATGTGGAAATCCTGCATCGCCTGTTCCATGAAGACGATGTGCGGCTGTTCGAGCCGGCGCCGGTGTACTTTCGATGCCGATGCTCGCGAGAACGGGTCGCCAGCATGCTGCAGAGCCTGGGCGAGGCGGAAAGCCGCTCGGTCTTGGCCGAACGGGGAAATGTCGAAGTGCATTGCGACTTTTGCAATCGCGCCTACCTGTTCGATGCGGTCGATATCGCGCAATTGTTCAACGCTGGCGTGGCGAGCGACCGTGGCAGCTCGGTGCACTAAGCCGTGAACCACGTAAATATGGGTGCAAAGGACCGCGCAATCGGCGCAAAATCCATCCCTGATTACTAGACCGGCGCTCAAAAACAGCCGGATGGAGATAGCTTGTTCCCGGAACGGCCAGTTCTATTGTCGGCATTGCCCCCCACGCGCCGCCAAGCGAGGCTCGCGTTTGCCGTCGCGGCTCTGTTATTCGCCGTGATGCTCGCAACGCTCGCGACGCTTTCCGCCGGGGATCGGCAGCTGCCGCGGCAGTATGCATTCATCCCCATCGTCGACACCATTTTGTTTCTCAGCGATTTGATCATCGTCGCCTTGTTATGCGCGCAGTTCTCGGTGGTGCGCTCACGCGGACTGCTGGCGATTGCCATGGGCTATCTTTTCACGACGATCATCATTGTCTCGCATCTCCTGGCATTTCCAGGCGTGTTCATTCCTGTCGGATTGCCCGGCGCCGGACTCCAAAGCACGGCCTGGCTTTATATTTTCTGGCATGTCGGCCTTCCGTCGGTGGTGATCGCCTACGCACTGTTCAAAGGCCGGCACACCGGCGCGCTCCGCCGCGGCTCGCCCGCTACTGTCATTATCGCCAGCATCCTCGCCACGGTGGCCGTCGCATCCTTGCTTATCTGGCTCGCCACCGCGCGTGCCGAATCCCTGCCCCTGATCATGCTCGACACGACGCGTGCGAATTCGCTGTGGAACAACCGGGCAGCGCCTGTCCTCATCGCGCTCAGTCTGACGTCGATCGGTCTCCTGTGGCGGAGACGTTCCTCGGTGCTCGACCTCTGGCTCCTGGTCGTGCTTTGGGCATGGTTGATCGAAACCATTCTGCTGAGCACGACCGACTTCCGCTTCAGCCTCGTCTGGTACACCAGCCGGGCTGTCGGGCTGTTGTCCTGCGGTTTCGTCTTGCTGGTTCTCCTCTCCGAGTCGCGCATGCTGTATGCGCGGCTCGCGCTCTCGGTGGCTGCGCAGGACCGGGAGCGCGACGGGCGAAATGTGACCCTGCAATTGATAGTCCGCTCGATGGCGCACGAACTAACGCAACCCCTGTCGGCCATTACGTTGAATGGCGATTCGGCGGCGATCATGCTGTCTCAATCCCCGCCGCCGCTCGATGAACTGCGGGCGTCGCTGGAAGACATTGCTGCGGATGGGCGTCGCGCCAGCGAAATCCTCGCATCGAGGCGAAGCTTGCTCACAGGGGTGGCGCGGGACATGTCGCTGTTCGACGTCGACGCGCTGGTTCACGAATCCCTGGCGCTGTCCGCAATCGATCGGCGGATCCACGACGTGGAACTCCGATTGCAGCTGGCCCCGCAACTGCCTCAGATGCGCGGCAACCGCGGTCAATTGCAGCAGGTCTTGTTGAACCTGATCACCAATGCCATCGATTCGATGGTGGCGGTGAGTGGTCGGCCGCGCTTGCTGACCATCCGCACGGCGGCGCAGAAACCTGCTGCCATCTCCATTCACGTAGAGGATACCGGCATCGGGATCGAGCCAGAGCATGTGGCGAGGATCTTCGATCCATTCTTCAGGACGAAGTCCGATGGCCCGGGTTTGGAGCTTGCGATCTGCCGGTCCATCATGGATGCACACGGCGGCGATCTGAGCGTGCATGCGGCTACGCCGCATGGCTGCACGTTTCGCGTGGTGCTGCCGATTACGGCCCCACCAAACATACCGAAAACGGGGCGTTGAAGCGGTCGGCGCCGGTCTAAATTTTATCCAACGGCGTGTTGCCGCCGATGAACTGTGCATGCGCCTGCGCCAACCGGTACTTGTGTTCGGCCCGCCAGCGCCTGAAGTTCCGCAGCCCGCAAATTGCATACACCAGCTTGAAGAGCTGCAGGCGCCGCAGCACCTTCGGCGAATCGAACAAATCACCCGCGAGCATCGAAATCAGGCCCTGCTCCAGCTGCCAGGTATTGCGCGGCGAGCGAAACAACTGCTGCATGACGGAACCGTTGAACCGGTAGATGAAGAAGGAAAAACGCGCCATGCCGGCGCGCTGCCGCTTTTCCAGCTTGCGCAGCAGCGGCGCCTCCTGCGACGGGTTGCGCAAGGCTGCATCCACCATCATTGCTGCCTGCTCGGCGCCGCTCATGGCCAGATACACGCCGGAGGAGAACACCGGATCGAGAAAAGCGAAGGCATCGCCCACCAGCACCCAACCCGGGGCTCCCATTCGCGTCGAATCATAGGAGTAGTTGCCGGTGACGCGCACTTCGCTGTCGATCAGTTCGGCGCGTTCGACCCGCCGCCATAGCGCGCGATTGCGTTGCAGTGTTTCCATCAAGAATTCAACGGTGCGCCCTTTGCGCTGCTTGAGATATTCGGGCCGGCATACCGCGCCGACGCTCATCACGTCGTCGGGCAGGGGAATCATCCACATCCAGCCATGCTCGAAGCGGTAGATGCTGATGTTGCCCGCGTCCCCGCCCGGGCGCCGATCGGCGCCGCGGAAATGCCCGAAGATGGCCGCGCTTTGATGCTGGTCGTTCTTGCGGCGCAGCTTCTTCTTCGCGGCGAGAAACGTATCCCGGCCGCTGGCATCGACGACGTAGCGTGCCTGAATGCGGTAGGTACGGGCGGCATCGGTCAGCACGTCGAGTTGCAAGTCACGCGGGCCCGTCTGCTCCGCCGCGATCACTTCGTGGCCCTCGCGCGCATCGGCGCCGCATTCGCGCGCGTGCTCGTACAACATCCGGTCGAAGTCCTGGCGCCACACTTGATAGGAGTGCGGCGGGCTCATGCCGAGCGCGCGGGAAAACAAAAAGGTGTTGTAGCCGCGTTCGTTCGCTGCTTCGAAATCTGCGCCCGGCTTGAACACCCCCATCGCGCGCACCTTGTCCAGCACGCCGAGCCGCTCGAACAGCGGCAGGTTCATGGGCAACAGCGACTCGCCGATATGAAAGCGCGGGTGGTGCGCTTTCTCGAGGGCAATGACCTTGTAGCCGCGCCTGGCCAGCAACGATGCAGCAGTGCTGCCGGCGGGACCACCGCCGATGACCGCGACATCGCATTGCTCGGCGGCGCCAGTCATTGACGGTTCAGTGGGACGACCCCATGGGCGGCAGTCCGTTCGCAGCGCCCCTGCTCGGCTGATCGAATATGCGCTGATTTCGCTGATCCAAATCGTCCAGCTGCTGCGCGCTCAAGCATACGGTGTTCTTTTGGATGTGCGAAGCAGTCGCAAAGTCGGAACGGCAGTACAGCGTTTCGCCATCGGTGGTGACCACCTTGTAGCCGTGCTTGATGGCCTCAGCCACCCGTTGCGCGTCTTGATCGGGGTTCGGCGGCGCGGTGGGTTGATTGGCGCACCCGGCAATGACCAACGCACCGGCCAACAATGTCGCTCGCATGGAGTTGCTCCCTTCGGCGTATTCCCTGAGGCCCCAAATGTTACCCTCTTGCCCATATCAGCAGCAAAGTTTCAGGGGATCCCATGAGAATGGTGCGCAATTCCGCCGTGGCGCTGCTGGCCGCCGCGGCAATGCAGCTGTCGACGGTTGCCGCGGCCGGCAAGGCTGATCGCGATTCCGGTCTCATCGACGGGGCGACGGTGCGCGCGCACATGGAGTTTCTCGCGAGCGATGCCCTGAACGGTCGCGGCAGCGGCACTCGCGATGAGTGGATCACGGCAGCCTACATCGCGACCCAGCTGAGGCGCAGCGGCTTGCAGCCGCTCGGTGACCACGGCGACTTCGTGCAAACCGTAGAGATCGACCGCACTGAAGTCATCGGCACGCCCGTCTTGCGCATTGCCCCGGGCACGACCGTTCAAGGCCCGCAGATGCTGGTGCTGCGCTTGAACGCCGCCGCCTTTCACGGTCCCCTGCAGAAATTCGTCGCCGGTACGGCGGCGGCGCCGGGTGCCGCGCTGCTCATGCCTGAGGATTCGGTGCCGGGCAACATGCCGGAGATGGAGTCCGCGGGCCTGGTGCTATGGCACGAAAACCCGGCGCGGCGTGCGCATTGGAGCGATCTATCGGCGCGGGCGATCCCCGTCGGGCGCGCCCGAATTGCCGGGCTCGCTGCGCCGTCGGTCGTCGCGCCACGCGCGCCGTCGCAAATCATGCTGGCGTCCGACGCCTACGCCGCCGTGGCCAAACTTGCGGAAGGATCGATCGCGACCTTGACGGCGGAGACGCGCGAGATTTCCGGCCATACCTGGAATGCGGCGGGGACTCTGGTCGGCAGCGGCAACCCGGAGAAGAACGATGTCATCTTGCTGAGCGCACACCTGGATCATCTGGGCGCGCGCGATACCGGAGTGGATCGTATTTACTACGGCGCCGACGATGATGCCTCGGGATCCATCGCGGTGTTGGCGCTGGCGGAGGCACTGGCCAAGGGCAAACCCTTGCATCGATCAGTGGTGTTCGCGTGGTTCGGCAGTGAGGAGGCCGGCGGCTACGGTGCCCGGTATTTCGTTGAAAAACCCGTCGTCCCCGTGCAAAGCATAGTCGCGAATCTGGAGTTCGAAATGATCGGACGGCCCGACGCCAGCATCGCGGCGCACACACTGTGGCTGACGGGTTGGGATCGAACCAACCTCGGTCCTCAGTTGGCCGCGCATGGCGCGAGGCTGGTGGCGGATCCGCATCCCGCGGAGAATTTCTTCATGCGCTCGGACAACCTCACGCTGGCGCGCCGCGGGGTGGTCGCACAGACGGTGTCGAGCTTCGGACTGCACGCGGACTACCACCAGCCATCGGACGACATCGCGCACATCGATTTCGGCCATATGACCGAGGCAATCCAGTCGATGCTGGCCCCCATTCGATGGCTGGCGGACTCGCCCTTCAAGCCCGCTTGGGTTCAGGGCCGCCGGCCGCCGGTTAATTGAGCTGCCAGGTTTGATCGACGAGGTAGGCGTGGATGGCCTGCGCATCGTCGCGTGAGATCACATCGTCCCATCGCGCCATACCCTTGGTGGAGTAAGCGCCGTTGAGCACGATTTCATAGAACAGTTGCTGGGTCGCCGGCGACATTCGCCGCAGGTCGGGGAGCAAACCGCGGCCAAACGCATGGCAACGCCCGCAGTAGCGGTTGTACAGCACCTCGCCCTGCGCGATTTGCGCCGCGCTGCCCTCGCGTGGCGGAGGCGCCAAGGGTGGCTCGGCGACCGGCGGCGGCTTCGGGGTCACGCCTCCGTCCAAACGAAAAGTGACGATGCGGCCTTCGTTGCCATATCGATAGGCCGCGCTGTCCTTGGGGAAGGGCAGTCCCATCATCCCTCCGCCGCTGCCTGCCATCACCGATAGATACTGAACGCCGCCCACGCGGTAGGTCATCGGCGACGCCATCACCGAGGTGCCGACATCGATTTGCTTGAGCAACTTCCCCGTGTCGGCGGCGTACACGCTGAGGTAGCCCGCCGCGTCGCCGCGCACCACCAAGTTGCCGCCCGTGGACAGCAGGCCGCCGTCCCAGAGGCTGTGAGTCTGCTGCTCCCAGGCGAGTTTGCCGCTCAAGGGGTCAATGGCGCGAATGAGGCCGCGAGATTGCGGGTGCGGGCCCCCCGCGGCGAGCGCCTGCAACGAAGGCAGCTTGCCGAACAGGCTTTGCAGCGCGTCGGGGTCGTAGTCTTCCGGCATGAAGAATGCGAGGTCGAAGTTGCCCTCGATGAGTCCGGCGCGGCGATGGGAGGTGTCGACGAAGATCATGGGCGCATCGAACACCGGCACGTACACCAAGCCGCTCTTGGGACTGTAAGACATGGGTTGCCAGCCATGCGCGCCGAATACCGCCGGAAAAATCAATGCGGGGTTTTTGTCCCAATCGGCGGCGGGCTGCTTGATCGGCCGATGCGTTTTTGGATCGAGCCCGCGGGTCCAGTTCACGTACGCAAAAGGTTTGCCCGACAGAAATTCGCCGGTGGCGCGATCCAGCACGTAGAAGAAACCATTCTTGCTCGCTTGCATCAGGACCCGGCGGGTTTTGCCGCCGACGTCAAGGTCCGCCAGGATCATCTTGTTGGCGGTATCGTAATCCCAGATCTCGCCGGGTATTTCCTGGAAGAACCACGCCAGTCCACCGGTCTCGGCATGCACCGCGACGATGGAGGACACGTAGAGCTCATCGCCGCTCCTCGCTGGGTCGTAATGTCCACGATAGGGCGTGGCGTTGCCGGTGCCGATGTAGACCAAACGCAACTTGGGATCGTAGGCGAGCCCATCCCAGGGTGAACCGCCGCCGCCGTTGCTCCAGTCGTAGTCGGTGGCCCAAGTTTTTGCAGCCGCCTCGAGGTCAGGCTGATCCTGTGGACCCAGTTTGGGATCGCGCGGCACGGTGTAGAACCGCCACTTGAAGGCGCCGGTCTCCAAATCCACGGCCGTCACGAAACCACGCGCTCCTTTGAAATCCGATCCACCATTGCCGATCGCAATCACATCGCCGGCGAGTACCGGCGCGCCCGTCACGGCGTAGTGAAAGTCGGTGGGCCCGCGGGCGGGAAGGGTGTCCGATCGCCATATCCGTTGACCGCTCCTGGCGTCGATGCAGTGCAGATACCCATCCACGCTTGCGATGTAAACCCTGCCCTTCCAAACGACCAGCCCGCGATTGACCACATCGCAGCAGGAGTAACGTCCCCACTGGCCGTCAACTCCAGGATCGTAGGTCCAGAGCTCTTTGCCGCTCGCGGCATCGAGGGCGTAGACGCGGCCCCAGTTGCCCGGCGCATACATCACACCGTCGACCACCACCGGTGTACCCTCGAGCCCGCGGCGGGTGCCCAGGTGGTAGTCCCAGGCGAACCCCAAGCGTGCGACGTTTTGATCGTTGATCGCAGCCAGCGGCGAGTAGTAAGTACCCTGGGTGTCGCGTCCCGGTGCGAACCATTGATCGGGCTCATGCGCTGCATTGGACAGCCTCGCGGCATCGACGGCGGCGGTTGGGGCCGCCGCGGCTTGCGTGGCGCTGATCAACAGCGCCCACACCCAGGTTCGCACGGTCGTCTGCATCCCACTGCCCCCTACAAGGCCGAAACGCCCGCCAATTCGGTGAGGCTCTGGCTGCGCGTGAGCGCGATGAATTCCTTTATATAGGACGCCTCGGCCCCGGCGCCGGTGGTGGCCGCATACAAATCGCAGCGCAACCCCTCGGGCCCGATGGGCCGCGAGACCACGTAGCCGCGTTCGATGTAGTTGCCCACGGTCCAGGACGGCAGCGCCGCGATGCCGCGGCCGCTGGCCACCAGCTGCAGGATGGCCACCGTCAATTCGGCGGTGCGCCGTTTGGGATTGATTCGTGCCGGCGTCAAGCAGTGTTTCATCACGTCGAGCATTTCATCCGGCACGGGATAGGTGATCAGCGTTTCTTCGGCGAAGTCCGCGGCACTCACCCACGGCTTGGCCGCCAAGCGATGGCGCGGACTCATCAACGCCACGCTTTCATATCGAAACAGCGGACTGAAGACCACGTTCGGGTGGGCTTCCCGTGGGTCATGGATGATGGCGAGTTCGGCCTCGCCGCGATCGAGCAGTGGGAGCGGATCGACAACGAATCCGGAGATGATGTCGAGCTCCACTTCCGGCCATAGGGACCGATAGACATCCATGGCCGGCATCAGCCAGTCAAAGCAGTTGTGACATTGCACTGCAACACGCAGGGGCCCCGCATGACCTTGCGCCAATCGCGCAACATCGCGCCCCGCCTCCGCCACCTGGGGCAGTACCGCACGGGCGAGCGCGAGCAAGCGCTGCCCAATGGCGGTGAATCGCAGAGGGCGAACGTTCTTCTCGACCAGCGACGCCCCATAGTGGCTTTCCAGCGCTTTCAGTTGATGGGACAGGGCGGATTGGGTCAGAAACAGCCGCGCCGCGGCCTTTGACAGGCTGCCGCACTCGGCCAGCGCCAGTAGGGTCTCCAAGTGCCGGAGCTCCAATGCCGTTGAAGACATGAGCCGGTTTCATCCTCTGTATGAAGATAATGAGTTTGAATCATAGCCTAAGCGCTTGCATGCTGTTAGTCGAGATCCCTTCGGTTGGAGTGCGCCCGTGTCAAATCCCGTCGCCGTTTCGTTCGAGTTCTTCCCGCCCAGCGATGAATCCATGGGCCGGCAGCTCTGGGAATCCGTACAACGGCTGGCCCCTTTGCAGCCGAATTTCGTGTCCGTGACCTATGGCGCGGACGGATCGACGCGCACCCGCACCCACGAATGCGTGCTGCGGATCCTGCGCGAGACCAACCTCACGGTGGCGCCGCACCTGACCTGCGTCGCGGCCTCGCGCGCCGAAGTGCTCGGAATCGCCCAAGACTACTGGCAACAGGGGGTACGGCACCTGGTCGCGTTGCGCGGCGACCCGCCCACAACCCACCTGTCGCCCGAAGGGCGCTACCGTCCCCATCCGGGCGGCTTCGGCTACGCCTCTGATCTCGTGGCGGGGCTTGCCAGGGTGGGAAGGTTCGAGATGTCGGTCGCTGCCTATCCGGAAGGGCATCCTGAGTCCGGCAGCATCGAAGCCGATTTGGAAAATCTGCGGCGCAAAGTGGACGCGGGTGCGGGCCGAGCCATCACCCAGTTCTTCTTCGATCCGGACATTTTCTTGCGCTATCGCGATCGATGCGTGGCCGCGGGCATACGCGCGGATCTCGTTCCCGGCATCCTGCCGATCACGCGCTTTCCGCAGCTGTTGCGCTTTGCCGAGCGCTGCGGTGCGTCGGTGCCGCGATGGCTGTGCGAACGATTCGACGGGCTGGATGACGATCCGGAAACCCGGCGCATGATTGCCGCGAACGTGGCGATCGAACAGGTGCAGCGTTTGCGCGAGCACGGGGTTCACGAATTTCATTTCTACACCTTGAATCGCGCCGAGCTGACCTACGCCATTTGTCACGCCCTGGGTCTGCGACCCCGCTCGCTCGAAGCACAGGTGGCGTGAAGTGCAAGACACCCAGCCAAACGCACGCGCCCAAGCGTTCCTCGCGCTACTCAGGGAGCGCCTGGTGGTCCTCGACGGCGGCATGGGGACCATGATTCAGAGCCATGCCTTGAACGAGGCGCAATTTCGCGGCGAGCGATTCGCCGCCTGGCGCAGTGATTTGCGCGGCAACAACGATCTGCTCGTCCTCACGCAGCCGGCGATCATCAGCGCCATTCACCGCCAGTATCTTCTGGCGGGGGCGGATGTCATTTCCACCAATACCTTCAATTCCAGTCCCGTGTCGCAGGCGGACTATGGAATGGAATCCTTGGTGGCGGAGCTCAATCTCGCGGCCGCGCGGCTGGCGCGTCATGCGGCTGATGAGGTCAGCGCCGAGACCGGCGCGCAGCACTTCGTGGCGGGGGCGCTCGGTCCCACCAGCCGCACCGCTTCCCTGTCGCCCGATGTCAACGATCCGGGATTCCGCAACATCAGCTTCGATGAATTGGTGGCCGGCTACACCATCGCCGTGCACGCGCTCGTCGAGGGCGGCGTCGACCTCATTCTGATCGAGACGGTGTTCGACACCTTGAACGCCAAGGCTGCGCTGTTTGCCGTGCGGGAGGTGCTGGACAATGAGGGCGTCGATCTGCCCATCATCGTGTCAGGCACGATCACCGACGCCTCGGGCAGGACGCTGTCGGGCCAGACCACGGAGGCCTTCTGGAATTCCGTGCGGCACGCGCGGCCCGCCGTGGTCGGATTGAATTGCGCGCTCGGCGGCAAGCAGCTCCGTCCCCATATCGAGGAGATGGCGCGCGTCGCCGACACCTATGTCTGCGCGTACCCCAACGCCGGGTTGCCGAATGCCTTCGGCGGCTATGATGAGACGCCCGAGCAGACGGCGGCCATCCTGGCTGAGTTCGCCGCCAGCGGTTTCGTCAACATGGTGGGCGGCTGCTGCGGCACGACGCCGGATCATATCCGCGCGATCGCCGGTGCCGTGGCAGGCCTCGCGCCGCGGGTGGTACCCAGCATCCCGCGAGCATGCCGCTTGAGCGGTCTCGAGCCGCTCAACATCGATGCCAACAGCTTGTTCGTCAATGTGGGCGAGCGAACCAACGTGACGGGCTCCGCCAAATTTCGCAAGCTCATCGAGGCCGGCGACTACACCGCCGCCGTCGACATCGCCCGCCAGCAGGTGGCCAACGGCGCGCAGATGATCGATGTGAACATGGATGAAGGCATGCTCGACTCGCCGGCGGCCATGGCCAAACTGCTCAGCCTCATTGCCGGCGAACCGGATATCGCGCGCGTGCCCGTCATGATCGACTCCTCCAAGTGGTCGGTGATCGAGGCGGGGCTCAAATGCGTGCAGGGCAGGCCCATCGTCAATTCGATCAGCTTGAAGGAAGGCGAGGAGGCATTCTTGGCGCATGCGCGGTTGTGCATGCGCTATGGCGCCGCCGTGGTCGTCATGGCCTTCGACGAGCGCGGGCAGGCCGACACGCTCGAGCGCAAGGTGAAAATCTGCGAGCGCGCCTATGAATTGTTGACCGAGCGCATCGGCTTTGCTCCCGAGGACATCATCTTCGATCCGAACATCTTTGCGGTTGCCACCGGCATCGAGGAGCATAACCGCTACAGTCTCGATTTCATCGAGGCCACCGCCGCCATCAAGCAACGTCTGCCGTGGGTTCATGTCAGCGGCGGCGTGAGCAACGTGTCGTTTTCGTTTCGCGGCAACGACCCGGTTCGCGAAGCCATGCACTCGGTTTTTCTCTACCACGCAATCCGCGCCGGCCTGACCATGGGCATCGTCAATGCCGGCCAGTTGGCGATCTACGAGGACATATCCGCCGAATTGCGCGAGCGCTGCGAGGACGTCATTCTCGCGCGACGCGCCGATGCCACGGAGCGGCTGCTGGAAATCGCCGAAAGATTCAAGGGCGGCGGCGGTCCGAAGCGGGTCGAAGATCTTGAGTGGCGCAAGCTCCCGGTGGATCAGCGGCTGCAGCATGCGCTCGTCAAGGGACTCGATGAGTTCGTGCTCGCGGATACCGAAGAAGCGCGGCTCGGCGCCAAGCGGCCGCTCGATGTGATCGAAGGCCCGCTGATGGACGGCATGAACATCGTCGGCGATCTGTTCGGCGCCGGCAAGATGTTCCTGCCGCAGGTCGTCAAATCGGCGCGGGTCATGAAAAAAGCCGTCTCCGTGCTGGTCCCCTACATCGAGAAGGAGAAGGACGGCAGCAGCCGCTCGAACGGCAAAGTGGTGATGGCGACGGTGAAGGGCGATGTCCACGATATCGGCAAGAACATCGTCGGCGTCGTCCTGCAGTGTAACAACTTCGAGGTGGTGGATCTGGGAGTGATGGTCTCCTGCGAGAAAATTCTGGAGACCGCGACCCGCGTAGGCGCCAATCTCATCGGCTTGTCCGGTCTCATCACGCCGTCGCTGGACGAGATGGTGCATGTTGCCAAGGAAATGCAGCGCCTCGGATACCGGCAGCCGTTGCTGATCGGCGGGGCCACGACCTCCCCGGCGCACACGGCGGTGAAGATCGACCCGCAGTATCAGGGCGGCGTGATCTATGTGAAAGATGCGTCGCGCTCGGTCGGCGTCTGCCAGGCGCTGGTCACCCAGAGCGGGCGCGACACGTACATTGCGTCCGCCAAGGCGGAACATGAGCGGCGCCGCGAACAGCATCGCAACAAGAGCGTCAAGACGCCGCAGTTGTCGTTGCCGCAGGCGCGGGCCAGGAAGCTGAAAGTGGATTGGGCCAACTATGTGCCGCCGGTACCGAGTTTCCTGGGTGTGCGCGCCTTCGACGACTATCCGCTGGCGGAGTTGCTGCCCTACATCGACTGGATGCCGTTCTTCAATGCATGGGAGTTTGCCGGCAAATTCCCGGACATTTTACAGGACGCGGTGGTGGGTGAAGCGGCCCGCGCGCTCCATGTGGACGCCACCCGCATGCTCGATCAGTTGATCGCGGAGAAGTGGCTGAGGGCCCGCGCCGTCGTGGGATTCTTCGCGGCGAACAGCAGCGCCGAGGATGACATCACGGTGTACACCGACGAGTCGCGGCAGGGCGTCAAAGCGCGATTGCACCACTTGCGGCAGCAGAAATCGAAGCCCAGCAACCAGCCACAGTCCTGCCTGGCGGACTTCGTGGCGCCGATCGGCAGCGGCCGCACCGACTACATCGGAGCTTTCGCCGTGACCGCGGGTCTCGGCATCGATGAACACGTGGCGCGTTTCGAGGCCGCGCACGATGACTACAGCAGCATCATCCTGAAGGCGCTGGCCGATCGACTGGCGGAGGCGCTGGCCGAACGCATGCATGAGCGGGTACGGCGCGAGCTCTGGGGCTATGCACCGCACGAGAAGCTCGAGAACAAAGAGTTGATTCGCGAACAATACCAGGGGATTCGGCCCGCCCCGGGATATCCCGCCTGTCCCGAGCACACCGAGAAGGCGACTCTTTGGCGATTGCTCGATCCCGAGAAGAACGCCGGCATCAGCCTGACCGAATCCTTCGCGATGTTTCCGACCGCGGCGGTCAGCGGATTCTATTTTTCCCACCCGCAGGCGCACTACTTCGGGGTCGGGCAAATCGACCGCGATCAGGTGGCGAGCTACGCGCAGCGCAAGGGTTGGACTCGCATCGAAGCCGAGCGCTGGCTGGCGCCGATCCTGGGCTATAACCCGGACGAGACCAAGGAGGCTAGAACGCCCGCCGCCGCGGATGCTGCCTAGGAGGCGGACAAGGTCCTAAGGCGCCGCGCGCAAGTCCGCGCCGTCAGCGGTTCGCGGCGGCGAGGATTTGCCGCGCCAATCCCGCGTAGTCGCCGTCGAAATGATGGCCGCCTTTGAGCTTCACGACGTCGAATTTTTTTGGATCCAGCTTCGGGCACAACGAGTCGCTCTCGTCGGCGCCGTAGATGCACAACACCGGCATGCCGGTGATCCGGTTGATTTCCGGCAGCGTCGCCGGTCCCGAATTGTCGTCGGAAATCCAGCCGCTCAAGTGAAACTCAAACAATGCATGCTCGGACATGCCCATGACGGCGGTCAGCGCCACCCGCGCGTGTGTGGCCGGCGGCAGGCGGTTGACCGCGAACGGCAGCACGTCGGCACCCTGCGAGTAACCGATCAGCAGCACGCGCTGCTTGCCGAAATGGCCCAGGTAGTAGCGGATCATGCGGTCGGTGTCCGCCGCCAGCCCGTCCGGGGTGCGCGCGGTCCAGTAATATCGCAGCGAGTCCAGGCCGACCACGGGAATGCCTTTGGCGCTCAGCGCGGCGGCCACATCCTGATCGAGTCCCGCCCAACCGCCGTCGCCGGACATGATGATGGCAAAGCTATCGAGCGGCGCCTCGCCTAAGGGGACCGCGCCGGGTTGCGCTGCGACTTCGATGACCGGCAGGTCGCTCAAGCCCGCGGGCGGCGGTGCGATCCGAGTTGGATTCTGCGTCGCGAGCTTGCCGAATCCGGCCATGAACTGCGGCATCCAGCCGTTCGGCGACGCAAAGTCATGGCCCACCTTCGGCAGCGTCACCAACGCCGCGCCGCGAACCTGCGACATGAATTCCTGGATGGCCGCGACGGGGCAGGCTCGATCGCCGTCGCCCTGCAGATTCAGCCATGGATTGCCGAGGCTGTTGACGGGCAGCAGCTCCGCGCCGCGATGTTGAGTCTTGCACAGCGGTTTCTGCAAATCGAGACTGGGGCAGAAACCCAGGGTGAGTGCTGCGGCAAAGGTGTTGCGCGGCGCCTGGGCCAGCACCGCGTAGGCAAAAGGGGCGCCCGAGGATACACCGACCAGGATCGGCGGCAGGTAGGTCGGGTTGTGAAAGTAGGCCTGCACGAAGTGACTGAGGTTTTCCAGGTCGCCGTCCGGGAAAACGCAGGCATCGCCGTCGCCTTCGAGATTCGCCTTGAACGTGGCCCAGTCGATGCCGACCACCATTGCGCCTTGCTGCACCAGCGGGCGCGCCATTGCATCGGTCGCGGCGTTCCAACCTTCGTCGCCGGACAAGAACAGCACGACGCTGGTCGGCGTGCCCTCGGGCACATACACCAGGAGATTCTGAAATCGACCGTGGCTCAGGCGCTTGGCGTCGGCTGCAAGGGGTGCCAGGGTGCGATCGCCGCGCTGCACGCCGCGCGCGTCCGCGACGCCGCTGATCAATATCGCGACGGCAAAGAGCCAGGCCGGACGCAACACCGTCAAGGGTCCCGCTGTATGGTTTTGCGCACGGCCGTCAATCGCTTGCGCAATGCCGGCGCGGCGCCGGCGGCCGCCGGATTGGCGCCCATCAGGTCAATGGTGTGCTCTATGGAATCCAATCCGAGGCCGAGTCCGATTCGGGTCGAAACGCGCCGCAATGCAGACTGGAAAGCGGGGTCGGCCTGCAGCTCGGTCTCGCCCAATGCCTGCGCCTTGGTGAGCAAGTCGTTGAGCACCGACACCGCGCGGGCCACGTTGGCGGGGGAGGATAGATCGCGGGCATTGAACTGCGCGACCTCCGGCAGCGAGGTTGCGAATCGGCGCAGCGCCTCTGCTTGCTGGGCATTGCGCGGGTGGTCCTGATGCATGATGGCCTGCGCCGCGCCCATAATGGCAAAAGGCGCGAGCGCAGCATGATTCAGCACGCGGCCGCCCGTCACGAGCCCGCTCAAGGGCAGGGCGATCAAGGCCAGTCCGCCGATGCCATGGAATAGGTGCAGGACCCTGCCCTCGATGGCGAAGATTTCGCGCAGCAACGCTCGAATCGGCATGAGCGCGAGCACGGCGGCGGCAATCAGACACACCCACGACGCCGTTGATTGATCGTGCAGCTTGTAATGCTCGTAGCCTGCGAACAACCCTGCCGCCGACAGCAGCGCCAGGCAATTCAGCAGCAGATGCAAGAGAATGGAGCGGCGCTTGCGCGGCGCCGCCGGCGACTCGATGGCGACTGGCTTCGTGTAGTTCATGCTCTCCCCCAACGGCGGCGAGTATCGCTTGATTTCATGGAATAGTCACAGTCCATGCGCAGAATGGCCACGGCCATGAAATCCATCGACCTAGTGTATTTCAACGCGGGGGGAGGGCATCGCTCCGCGGCCGTGGCGCTCGATACGATGATCCGCGAGATGGCGCTGCCATGGGCCGTGCGGCTGGTCAATCTCTTCGAGGTGCTCGATCCCCACGATGTGTTCGGCAAGACCACGGGCCTCAAGCCTGAACAGTACTACAACGCGCGCCTGGCCCGCGGCTGGACCTTGGGGTTGGGCCAGGAGCTCAAAGTTTTGCAGGCGCTCATTCGCCTGAGCCACAAATCCTTGACCGGCCAATTGCAGCGTCATTGGCAGAGGAGCCGGCCCGACCTGGTCGTGTCGCTGGTGCCGAATTTCAATCGCGCCATGTATCAGGCACTCGGTGCGGCGCGGCCGAATGCTCCCTATGTCACCATCCTGACCGATTTCGCGGATATGCCGCCGCATTTTTGGATCGAGCCGCATCAGGCGCAGCACCTGATTTGCGGTAGCGCCAAAGCGGCCGCGCAGGCCCGGGCTCAAGGCTACGACGAGGCGCACATTCACGAGACCTCCGGAATGATCATTCGTCCGGATTTCTACCGGCCCTTGAACCTGGAGCGGCGCGCCGAAAGAGCCAAGCTGCAGCTCGATCCGGACCGGCCGACGGGCATCGTGATGTTCGGCGGCCATGGATCGACGGTCATGCGCTGCATTGCGAAGCGCCTGGACGACATCCAGCTCATCCTGATTTGCGGCCATAACTCCGCTCTGGCGGATGAATTGCGCGCGCTGAATTGCGCGGCGCCGCGGGCCGTCATCGGATTCACGGCGCAAATCCGCTACTTCATGCAGCTCAGCGACTTCTTCATCGGCAAGCCGGGCCCCGGCAGCATCAGCGAAGCCGTTCAACAGCGGCTGCCGGTGATCGTGGCGCGCAACGCATGGACCATGCCCCAGGAGCGCTACAACACCGAATGGGTGCAGGAGAACAACGTGGGACTGGTGCTGGATTCCTTCAAGGCCGTTCGCGACGGCGTGGGCACGATGACCCGCCGCATGGACGAGTTTCGCGCCTGCGTCGCGCGCATCCGGAACAGGGCG
The DNA here is from genome assembly GCA_963811115.1 of uncultured Gammaproteobacteria bacterium. GTDB lineage: Bacteria > Pseudomonadota > Gammaproteobacteria > Steroidobacterales > Steroidobacteraceae > Bog-1198. Next base: position 1,467 of record CAWEQB010000006.1, on the reverse strand, counting down.
ATATTCGAAATTCCGGCCATACTCGATGCCATACTGCGTCTCAGCGGTGACGCGTCGGATAGGCGTCGATTTCATCCAACATTTCCGGTCCGCCCAGTGCCTGCATCTGACCGAGTATCCATTCGCGCCGCTGCTGAACGTAGCGGGATGGGACCGCCGCCGACAAGCGCTCCGGGTTCGGCAATACGGCGGCGAGCGCGGCGGCATCGCCGCGCGTGAGCCGCGATGCCGGCTTGTGGAAGAATCGCTGCGCGGCCGCTTCCGCACCATAGGTCCCGGGGCCAAACTCGGCGATGTTCAAGTAGACCTCCAGGATTCGCCGCTTCGGCCAAAGGCTCTCGATCAAGACAGTGAAATAGGCCTCCAGCCCCTTGCGAAAATAGCTGCGCCCGGACCATAGAAAGAGGTTCTTGGCCACTTGCTGGCTGATGGTGCTGGCACCGCGCACCTTGTGGCTGTGCTGATTGAGGGCGTAGGCCTTTTCGATGGCCTCGACATCGAACCCCCAGTGCTCGGGAAATTTCTGATCTTCCGAGGCGACCACGGCCAGGGGTAGATTGGGCGAAATTCGGTCCAGGTCCACCCACCGGTGGCGAAACACGTAGTTCGGGTCGCGGCTCGCCCAGGCCGCGGCTTGCGCTTCGGCCATGAACGCGGTGTAGGGCGGATCGATCCAGCGCAGGGCCGCCACCGCCAGGATGCCGGCCGCAAGGCAGATCACCACCAGCCCGATGATGACCCGCGCCAGCCGGGCGGCGAACGACTCTTCTTCGCCACGCGTCAGTCAGTCAGGCGCCGGACGCTCTTCATGATGACCGCATCGACCGGTACGTCGTCGAACCCGCGCTTGCGCCCGGTCTGAACCGCGGCGATTTTGTCGACGACGTCCATGCCTGCGGTCACGCGCGCGAACACCGCATAGCCGAAGTTGCCGCGCGAGTGATCGAGGAAGTCGTTGTCTTTCAGGTTGACGAAGAACTGCGAGGTTGCGCTGTTGATGTCATTGGTGCGCGCCATGGACAGAGTGCCGCGCGAGTTCTTGAGGCCATTGTCCGCCTCGTTTTTAACCGGCGGCTGGGTCTTCTTCTGCGTCATATCTTCGGTGAAGCCGCCGCCCTGGATGACGAAGCCGGGCACGATGCGGTGGAAGATGGTCCCGTCGAAAAACTCGTCCTCGATGTAGCGCAAGAAATTGGCGACCGACAGCGGCGCCTGCTTCTCGAAGAGCTCTACGGTAAAGTCGCCCAGGGTGGTTTCAAAGCGGATCATGACGTTTCCTGATGTGGTGGGTGAAGGGTTCCCAGCGTGACGCGGGGGTTGCCTGAGAAATCCATGTGCGTGCGGATGTCGGCGAAGCCGTGGCGCTGCAGCAATCCTACAACGTCCGGCGCCTGGGTTGAGCCATGCTCGAACATCAAGCAGCCGCGCTCATTTAAATGCGACGCCGCGGCACCGGTGATTGCGGCC
>CAWEQB010000005.1:0-233684 GCA_963811115.1 uncultured Gammaproteobacteria bacterium | reverse complement strand
ATTCCTGATCGTGTGGAAATCTGCTCGCGGAAATCTTCCGTGACCCGCAAGATCGACCAGTCGTAGCGCGAACCTCGACGTCTATCGCGATGAAATGGCGGATGTGCTGGTCGATATGCTGCTCCGCAGTGTTGCGCCGATCGATGCCGGCGCAGATCTCGCTGAACACCTTGTCCCAGGGGCGGCCCGAGCTGCGCCGCAGATAGCATCGCAGCGGCGCCCGATTCTCGTTGAGGCTACGATATCCGTTGACCGCGCGCATGCCAAGCCGCACCGGACCGTCAAAATAGTACGCCATCGACGGCGGCCGCGTCACGGCCGCTCCACGATCACTTTGTACACTATTTCGCGCATTGCCTTTCCAGAAAAGCAGAAGCCCCCGGCCGGAATTCTTGCCGAGGGCTGGTGTTTTCGCGCGAGGCGCAGATGAGCTCAGTGGGCTTGCGAGTCGTGCATACCCGCAAGCGGTGAGCTGGCGGAGGCGCTACATTTCCTGCATATGGGTGGGGCTCGTCAAAACTCGCCTGTAGTGCTCCAAATTCAGAGCCGCGCAGATTACCGCTTGAATCAGAAGTCAAGAGTTGTCCGAGGCGAGACCAGTTTCAATGAATTACACTCGAAACCGACCTGCATCCCGTCGGCATGCCGCGCAAGGGGAGATTTCGGACGACCCGGGAGAAACGAGAGGCAGTTGAAATCCTCCTCCCCGCACCCTTTACTCTATGGAGTCCCGCGCCAGGGAAGTGGCGCGGGCCGAGCGACCGGCGTATCGACCTTTGGGAGCGAGAGGCCTTGCCGGTCAAAGAGTTAGGGAGGCTGCGAGTCAATTTTGTATCACTTTATAGACTACATATCATATTTAGCCTATATTGTGATACATGCCAGCCAAGCAACCGCTCTTCTACCCGACCCAGAAGCGTATCCTCACCGCGCTCGGAGAGCGCCTGAGGCTCGCCCGGCTGCGTCGCAAGCTCACGATCGAGATTACCTGTCAGCGAGCCAGTATCTCGCGCATGACGCTCTTTCGGGCCGAAGCCGGAAGTCCGGCGATCGCCCTCGGAACCCTGCTACGAATTCTCTCGGTCCTGGGACTCGAGAGCGATCTTGAAGCGCTCGCACGCGACGACAAGGCAGGCAGGCTCCTTCAGGACCAGGCGCTCCCACTGCGGCGGCGCCGTGGCGCGCGTGCGAATCTCGAACCTTCCGGACCCAAGGAGCGCGCACCGTGACAGACGACGTGGAAGTCTGGCTGGATGCCGACTTTCTGGAACGCATGCGCGTGGGCGCCCTCTCCCATGATCGCGGGACACTGCGTTTTGCGTATGACCCCGTGTGGCTCAAGAATGCTCAGGCCTTCGCGCTCGACCCGGATCTCTCTTTGGGCGAAGGAACCTACTTCCCAAACGCGGAAGCGGGCAACTTCCGTGTGTTTGACGACTCCGCCCCCGATCGCTGGGGTCAGACCCTCATGAAGCGTCGCGAGGCCCTTGCAGCCAAGGACGAAGGCCGCAAACCTCGCACGCTCTATGCTTGGGATTTTCTGCTAGGCGTCGAGGATGTGAGCCGCCCAGGCGCATTACGCTATCGCCGCAGCAGCGAGCAGGCCTTTCTGGCGCACGATGCCTTGACCGTGCCACCCGTGGCAAGTCTCAATGAACTCGAGGTCGTCGCTCGCGAGATCACTGCGAAGCGCATTGACGATCTCAAGGCGCTGCGGCAGTGGCTAAAAGTCTTGGTGGCCCCCGGGGCATCGCTCGGCGGCGCGCGCCCCAAGGCCAGCTTCAGCGAAACCAATGGCAGCTTGTGGATCGCGAAATTTCCCGCCCGCGATGACACCCGAGACGTCGGCGCCTGGGAGGCGCTCGCGCAGCGACTGGCGGCCCGGGCAGGCATCGAGGTGCCGGCCTCGGAGCTCCGCCGCTTCAGCGGCGAGTACCATACCTTCTGTGTTCAGCGCTTCGATCGTTCAGGCGCGCGCCGGCGCTTCTATGCCTCGGCAATGGCCCTTCTGCGAAAGGACCAGAGCGAGGGGACAAGTTACCTTGAGCTCGCGGAGTTTCTGCAAGCGCGCGGAGCGAAGGATCACATTGCCTCCGACCTCGAGCAACTCTTCCGGCGAGTGGTCTTCAACGTGGCGATCGGCAATCGCGACGATCACTTGAGAAATCACGGCTTTCTTCTGACCCCGACGGGCTGGCGTCTCGCCCCCGCTTTCGATCTGAACCCGAACACGGACAGAGCCGACCACGTGCTGAACATCGATGAGTCCGACAACCACCCGAGTCTCGCGACTGTGATCGAGACATCCGAGTGGTATGTCGAATCGAAGGACAGAGGTCGGGCCATCGTCGCTGAAGTGTTGAACGAGACACGGCATTGGCGGGGTGCCGCGCAGACTCTCAAGATCGCCAGGGCCGACGTTGAGCTGACCGCAACGGCGTTTGCGGAGTCGGACTTCGCCTGGATTACGCCAGCGCACGCGTTTGCGTGTATGTGGCAGGGAGTAACCGTGGAATCTGCTTAGTCATCAGGCAGTTGGTATGTACCGTCTTAGTTCGATTTTGAGTTCACTTTATGTAGGAGCATGGAACCATATGATCAGAAAAACAATTTCGAGTAGATGGTGGGCCGTGTAGCCATCGAATTCAAACTCTAACCGGTTGTTTTAAATAACTTAGTCTCGTGCCAATCACCGCAAGGCCCCCAGGGAAGCTCCCTCGCAAGAGCGGCATTTATTGACGTCTGGGACGAAGTCTTCTGGCCATTTGCCCCGGCAGCCTGGTGGATCAGATTGTCATATGTATCCTATAGGATACAATGACACATGCGCGTTGAAATGGCCGCTGTCTATCGCGACTGGATTAGCAGTCTTCGAGACCTCGCCGGTCGCGCCCGTGTGCAGGTGCGGGTCGACCGCTTGGCACACGGTGATCCCGGCCGACATCGCGTGCTAACGGATGGAGTCAGTGAACTCAAAATCGACTTCGGTCCGGGCTATCGCGTGTATTACACGGATCGAGGTGGTGTCTGATCATATTGCTCGCTGGCGGCGACAAATCGTCGCAAGCGAAGACATCAAGGCCGCCATCAGATTGGCTAGAGATCTATAGGAGCTGATGATGCGAAAATCAGAGACTACGAGGGTTTCTAAGACGAAGACAGTTGCATATGACGTTGTCGAACAATTGCGAACGCCGAAGGAGATGGCCGCCTACCTCGATGCCTGGTTCGAAGAGGCGCCCGATGATGCGGCAGGAATCGCGCGCGCGCTGGGTGATATCGCCAGAGCACGCGGAATGACCCAAGTGGCCCGCGACGCAGGCTTAAGCAGAGAGAGCCTCTACAAAGCGCTCGGCAAAGACGGAAATCCAAGCTTCGCGACGATATTGGAAGTCGCGCGTGCAGTCGGAGTCCGTCTTCACGCGTTGGCAGCCTGAGGCGCACGGGATTGACAAGGGAACGGCAGGAGGCGGCCCACAACCGGTCAGTCGCTTCCCTGATAGGGGCAGCCATAAGCGGACTTTCGGAATTTCCATTAGGCTGCCCGTATCAATAACAAAGCGCATCGAAGCGCTAGAGACCGACCGCAGTCGCGTTTCAGCGGCGGGAACCACTTGATGAAATCCAATACCTCCAATTTCTTGCTTCGACATCCCTGGGATCGCTATGCATTTCCGGGCTTTGTGGCCCTCATTTGGTTCGTGATCCTGATGGGCTTCGTTCCTGACATCATCCATAAATTTCGAAAACAAGGATTCAACTACCCACTAGCCGTGCATATTCATGCGGCCGTTTACGTGTCATGGCTGGTCCTCCTGACGGTTCAGACGGTCCTGATAGGCAAAGGTCGTGTTGCTCTACACAGACGTCTGGGCATTTTCGGTGCTGGTCTTGCAGCGCTGGTGGTCTTGACCGGCCTTATCGCGACCTACGTGGTCGAAAATAAGATGCTCGGAACGCCCAGAGCCGATCCCGCTTTCATCAGCACGCTACTGGAAGATGTTTTGAATGTTCGCCAGTCTCGCTGCGTCGGCTCTAGTATTGCGCCACGACGCTGCCGCACATAAGCGACTGATGTTGCTTGCCACGATGTCGTTATTGCAGGCCGGTTTCATACGATGGTGGGGTGCAGCGATGTACGGCACCTTCGGGCACGGGTTTCTCGGTGGGTGGATGGCTGATTACCTGGGAGTCACACTGCTTGTGCTCGGCATCGGAGTCTACGACCTTGTAACACGCCGCCGCCTTCATCCGGCCTACGTGCTTGGCGCGATTTGGATTCTCAGCTTGCAGTTCATCGCCAAGTGGCTTTACGTGTCGCCCTCGTGGAAGGTCGTGTCTCTCCACCTACTGGGACATTAGGTGAAGAAATGGGCTACCAGCGCGGCCGAGATAGGTGCGGTTCGGGACGGAAGCTACGGGTCCGATACCGGCGATAAGATTTGGTTCGGCAGTAGACGGCGATAAGCGGCTACTCGCGGTCCCGAAATCACCGGGATAAAGCGGCCGTTAGAGCCATAGGGTAGGCTAGCGAGCTACTAACCAGAGTCCAACGCATGGCCGATAGGACCGAACCAGAAATGCCTCAGGTACCCGCAGGTAACCTGAAGGCTGCGCGGCCTGCAGATACAGAAACACTTTCCACCCCGGAGATCGCAGCACCTATGCTCGAGGTTCACACTCCCCACGAAGCTATTCACACTTGGAAGAGCTTCTTCATCCACATTGCTACGATTGTCGTCGGTCTTCTAATCGCCGTAGGTTTGGAGCAGACCGTGGGATTTTTCCACCATCGGCATCAGCGTTATGAACTCAGGGAGGCCCTTCGGCGCAACGGAGAAGGAAACCGACAATATATCAAGGACGATTTGGCGGTGGCGGAAGGCATGTTGCACTGGGCATTGGAGCAAACCGCGATTGTTGAGCGTGCCGGGGCGACCGGCATCCTGACTATTCGCCGCATGCCTGCCGGTTCGATTTATGCGCCGGACGCGGGTGTTTGGATTTCCGCGAAGGCCAGCGGACTGAGCAGTCTCCTGCCTGCGGGCGCACAAAATTGGTACGAGGATATGGATGACAGGGAACGTGCAATCTTCGACTCGACCACTGGCGGGACGACCCTGCTCAATGCGCAATTATCCTCATTGGATCAAGCAATTGGCCCGCACGCCGTAGAAACGTCCTCGGGCGACCTCGATCTTTCGGCACTAACACCGGCGCAGCGCGCGACGGTCATTGATCGTTTTCAAGCAGTGGCATCGCAGGCACGTGGTGTAATGCGGCAATTGATTTCTTATAGCAATGACAACGAATACATACTTCAAACACCGTTTGACAGGCTGGACGACGCAAACGAATTCAAGCGGTTTTACGAGATTGCAAGTAAGAATCGTGCTGCTCATCCGGGCATCAAATTCATCTTTAGTCCGAAATAGTTGTTCCGGACAATTTCAGTCGCCCACCTCCAGCACCCGGAGAGGATACTCAGAAGCTATGGACGCGTTCGGCTTCCCGATAGCGGTCGGTCGTCACAGGCACTTGGGGTCGATCTCAGCCGTCGGCATTATGGTAGTGACCGTGGCGATCCTTAAGTAGGTGACCTCGCAGCAGTGGGTAAGCGGCGTCAATCCTTGCGCTGCAGTGGCGACCGTCGCCACCGAACCTAAGACCGTTTTTCCGGTGATTCCCTAACACGAAACTTCATGTGCTCGATGCGAGCGAAATCGCCGGTATTTAGGACCCATTTGAAACGGAAAATGCCGGCACTTGCGATCGTATTGGGGGCCTCGCACTCGCAGCTTCGCGAAGAGCCCCCAAAAAGGCCCCCATCAGACGGCGGCTGCCTTAGGACGGCACTGGACGTCAGTGGATACACAGACGCGATTTTTTGGCAGGATTTCTCGACATTTCCAGCGATTTCGCTGATGCAGTGGACGTTCTTGGACGTCCTCAAACGCTATTGGATGGGGGCCGTGTAGGGATCGAACCTACGACCAATTGATTAAGAGAAGCTCGCGCGTGCCCACGTTTAGACCTTCAAAAACAACCACTTAAACCCCAACAACTGTGCCACGATTTGCTGAGTTCTGCGAAGATAAGGCTTTGAATTAGCACATATCCGTAACTTCGAATAGCACATCTCGTGAGCACGTGCTGAATCCAGGGCCGACCTGTTGGCCGAGTTTGGCCACGTACGCAAAAATGACCCTCCCAGCATCTCTCCGGGAGGGTCCGAAGGGCTTGGGCCTGTTAAGGGTGGCACGCGGCACCGTCGTTTCGGTGGTCACGCGTGTCCCGTTTAAGGTTCCGGTGACGTGCGCGATAGGTGCACCCGAGGCGTTAACGATTTCGTTGCCATCCCAAAGGTAGACATCAAGCGTAAAGGGCCCGGAAAGATGATCATGGTCCTTCATCGTGACATTGGCAACGAGGTCGATGGGTCCTTGCGGTGCAGTGCCTGTAGCATCGCAGGGCAGCGGGAAATGATTGAGCTTGTAGGCTCTGGGGCCCGTCTGTGCCCAGACGCCCAGGCAGAAATTGCTCGTCTTCGGCGCATGCGCTCCGGAATTCATCATTTCGGTGCCATCTGCGTGCCACTGGCTGTAGCCGTCGTCGATCACGATGGTCGAGCCATTGGGACCCGGAACGGTCATTGTAAATCGCCACATGCCGACAATGTCCTCCCGTTGCCACCAACCCTCCTCATTGGATTCCTTAGGAACGACAGTCCTCCAAAGAACGAATCCGGCGTTTGCCAACTCACAGCCTTCTTAGCAGGTTGAAAATCCGCGCAGCCGGCATTCGCCTGGGCGGCGAAAGTTGCCCCAAGGATCCCAACTCCTAGACTCAGAGTAACGGCACTAAACATCGACTTCATTGATGCGGCCTTTTTCACGGTCAATTCTCCTTGTGGATCACTGGATGAGTTGGCGCTGCCAAATTGCTCGGCACATTGATAACGAGTCCTCGCTCCACGGATTGGACACCCCCAAATTCGGGAGATGAGTGTGGCGATCGGTCACGGTGGGCCGGGTTCGGCTGAGCTTGAAAATATTGGTTGCCATTTCGGGCCTGGGGGGACTCATATAGAGGATGAGCAAGAATTGCACGATGCCCCATGGCAGCGGCTGAGCCCAAACCATCGCTCGTCGAGCGGCTGTTTGCGGACCACCGGAGCGCTCTGCAGACATTTTTCCAGCGACGCGTGAGGCTCAAGGCCGATGCAGCGGATCTGGCGCAGGAGGTGTACGTACGGATGCTGCGGGTCAACGACCAGGAGGCGATCCGCAATCCTGTCCACTACCTCTACACGGTGGCAAACAATTTAGTGAAGGAACATGCGGTGCTCGATCGTCGGCACGTGAGCGGCATCGACATCGACGGGGCTCCGCCCCACGAGCAGCTCGAGGCGCTGCCCGAGTTCGGCGGGGACCTCGACGCGGCGCAGCGGGTTGCCCGGCTCGGCGAAGTGCTGAGGCAGCTGCGTCCGAAATGCCGCGCCGCCGTGGAACTGCGCTTCATGCAGGGTCTATCGTACCGGGAGGTCGCGATTAACCTGGAGGTATCCCCGCAGATGGCAAAGAAGTACGTGGCGCAGGCTCTGGGTCATTGTCGACGCCGCATGGCGCGGCTGGGCTGAACTTATGAACCGTGACGACGATAAGGTCCGTGCCGCAATCGCCGAACAGGCCGGCGAGTGGTTCGTGACGAACGACGAGGGGCCGCCCGATGCGCGAGACTCAGCGGCTCTCTCCGAGTGGCTCAAAGTCTCGCCCGTCCACGTCGAGGAGTTCCTGGGTGTGTCGGCAGTCGTGCGCAATCTGAAGGAGGCAAGCATATATCCCGAGTACTCCCTGGAGGCCATCCTCGCGCGCGCTCGGGCCAAGGACGAGTCTCCGATCCGGCAACCGTTACGCCGCTGGGTTACGACAGCGATGGCGGTGGCAGCCTGCGCCGTATTGAGTGTTGGCGTGCTGCTGTTCTGGAATGCCAGGACTAACGAGCATTTATCAGCCCCGATCGGTATTTCAGCGCTCCACTTGGAGACTCGGCACGGCCAGCAGATTACTCGCCGCCTGGCGGACAATTCCGTGGTGCACCTCAATACCGATTCTGCGGTCACTATCCTGTACGGTAAGACGGAACGACTCGTCACGGTCACGTCGGGCCAGGCAGAATTCGACGTCACCCACGATCCCGCTCGTGCATTTCGGGTGATCGCCGGGTCGGCTGAGGTCGTAGACCTCGGCACCAGATTCGACGTGCGGCTGGAGCATGGCGCGACGGTGGTAACCGTGGTCGAGGGGTGGGTTGCAGTCGGACCTTCCCAAAGCCACCGGTCGCAGTTCGTGCGGTTGGGCGCCAACCAGCAGATAAGCGTTGCCGCAGGGGAATGGCCGGGCGCCCCCATCGCGATCGACGCACAGAGCACCACTGCTTGGTTGCGTCGGGAAATTGTGTTTGACCATGAACCGCTGGCGCTGGTAGCGGCCGAATTCAATCGCTACACCGACAAGCCGATCGAGATCACGACACCCGCGCTCCGCACTCTACAATTCAGCGGGGTCTTCGCCACTGACGACACTGACGCCTTCATTGCGTTCCTGCGCAGCCTTAAGGGTGTGCGGGTCGAGGTCACGGCAACCGAAGTTCGCGTGTCGCGAGACTAAGCAAGCCGCTGCTTGCCGCACGGTTCCCTGCCCGATCGACGTGTACACCAGCCAAGGACTCTAGGTAGGCAGCAAAAGACTCAACATTGTTGGCGTCAAAGGCACCGATCGGCATGCAGGTCACCTTCGCCCTCCCGAGCGAACTAGCAACATGGGTCCTCTTATGTCATGCCAGTGTCACGGGGTCAGCACGTCGTTGTCTTGTCGCTGAGATGGAGCGTAAACTAGCGACCAGCGGTGCTCGTTACGCGTCGGAGTGGACGAAGGATGGTCTTCTTCAGTCGTCTGGTTGCGGCGTGTGCGCTAAGCTGTTGTCCGGCGGTGTTAGCATTCGCTGTCGTTGATGCCACTCGCGGTCACCCACTGTCTTCGGACATCCCTGCGGGGCCCCTACCACGAGCGCTAGCGACCTTCGCCGACCAGACCGGCCTGCAGCTCGTGTACGAATCGACCCTGGCCGATGGGAAGGTTTCGCAGTCAGCGCCAGCAGGACTGCCGCCCGCTCAAGCGCTGGTGCGCTTGCTTGCAGGCACTGGAATCGACTTTGTATTTATCAACAGTCGCACCATCAAACTAGTTCCTCAGTCGCTGGCGGCACGGCACCCTGGGCGTCCTACCATAAATGCGTCGGCCGAGTTCTCGGCCCTCGAGGAAATCGTCGTGACGGCAACGAAACGGGAGGAGTTTCTGAGCGATGTACCGGTTAGCGCAACCGTCTTTTCCGCCGAAACCATGCGTGAGCTCGGCATGAAGAGCATCGTCGAGATTGCCGCGATGACCCCGGGCGTCGAGTACGATTTCAGCACTCAATGGGGCGCCGGAATTCTGACGAACCTCGCAATCCGCGGCATTGATTCGAATGTCGGCACATCCACCACCGGCGTATATATCGATGACGCGCCCATTCAGGCGCGCAACGCCAATTTTGGAAATCCTTACCCGGTCACTTTTGATCTCGCGCGCGTCGAGGTGTTGCGCGGTCCCCAAGGAACACTATTCGGCGCCGGCGCGGAAGGAGGCGCTATTCGGTTTGTCGCTAATTCGCCGAATACGACCACTTTCGATGCTCTGTATCACGTAGAGATCTCGACCACGGAATATGGCGGTATGAGTTACGAAACCGGTGCCGCTATCGGTGGGCCGATCGTCGACGGTCGGGTCGGCGCACGCTTGAGTGCCTGGTATCAAAAAATGGGCGGGTACGTCGATCGCGTCGATCCCCTTACCGACCTGACGGTCGACAAGAACGCCAATGAATCGTGGAAAAAAGCCGTGCGACTCAGCTTCGCTCTGGAGCCATTCGACACCCTGCGGATCACGCCGTCGCTCGCGTACCAATCTGTGCGGCTTGCTGAGACGCCGAGCTTCTACACCTATCTTTCGGACCCTGGAGCGGGGGTATTTCGTAATGGCAAGCTTCTCGCTCAACCAGCCGAAGATAGCTTCAGCGCAACTTCGATCAAATTCGAGGCGCCACTCGGTATCTGCGACTTTACTGCGATAACCTCGTATTTTGACCGCACGGCAAGCGCTACTGTAGACACGACTAACGTCGCCGGCATTGTCTATTTCGGGGGCTTCGGCGATCCTCTCGGTCCCGCCTATCCCACCGCCTATGCCGATGCAATTCCAACGCAACTAGGTCTCCACCAAATCGTGTTGTCGCAAGAAGTACGCTTTACCTCGGGTGACGGGAATGCGCCGCTTAAGTGGGTAAGCGGCTTCTTCTATTCCCGAGCACGGCAGGACGATGTGCGAGATACATATGCCATTGCGATGCCGACGAGTCCTGGTATCGATACTGACGAGCTTCATACGGACACGCTGGCCGCGGGTTTTGCAAACATTGATGTAGCCATTGCACAAGGCCTGAGAATGAGCGTCGGCGTGCGCATCGATCACACAAGAAGCGAGTTTACGGAGTACACAGGAGGATTCGCCTATGGGGGCGTTCCACCATACTCACATTCCGTCACAGGTGAGACGCCGGTGACGCCGCTGTTCAACGTCGAATTCGAGTCGGCGCAGCATAGCCGCGTATATGCCGCGATCGCGAAGGGCTTTCGAATCGGCGGCACGAACATTGCGATTCCCGCCGAATGCGGCTCGAGCCCGGTACCGCCTTCCTATGGTTCCGATTCAGTCTGGAGCTATGAGATGGGAACCAAAGGCACTCTAGCCGACGGTCGTTTGCGCTTCTCGGCAAGCATCTATTATCTTCGTTGGAATAACATTCAAGAACAAACGGTCTTTCATTGCGGCTTTGGTTATGTGGCCAATGCAGGAGCGGCGACGGGGAAAGGGTTTGATCTCAGTGCGGATGCGCTCCTGAGCGACCGAATTGGCGCTGGGGTCGCATTGGCTAATACGGATGTCCGTTACACGAGAAGCGTAACGGCCGGAGGCAACGTCATCGTCGATAGCGGAACCGTCGTGGGCGGAGTCCCTTCGGTACCATCGCCCTGGATCGGTATCGCCTATATCCGAAGCACATGGTCTATCGCCAACGGCAGGGATATTTACGCGCGTGCCGAGGATATCGTTCATAGTCACAATCCCGGACCGTTTACGGAGTTAGACCCGAAAGCAGTCGGCTACAATCCCGCGTATCGAGCGGACCCGTCCACCAATCAGGTTAATCTGCACTTGGGTTTGCTCGCCCCGAGTTGGAATGTCGAATTGTTCGTCAACAATGCCACCAACTCGCACCCGCTGCTGCAAGTCTCGGACGATGCACCAGGGTCATCCTTACTGTATGCGTACACGCTTCGGCCCCGTACTGCAGGGCTCGCGAGTAACTGGAAATTCTAAATGATGCCTTTAATGGTCCTTCGGACCCGCCATCGAGCGACCACCCGACCGCCAATGAGTACAATCGATTGAACTTTCAAGCGTCAGTGGGGGCACCATTATCGCGGCATTGACGTTCAGCTATTTCGCTGCCGCAATCTCCGCATCCACCGTCGCAGGGAATTCCTTAGGGAATGGGACTTCAGACGCGGCGTAATTGGTGTAGCGTCTCATTCACCAGATTGCTGGCCACCGTGTAGAGGTAGTGGACGGGATTGCGTATCGCCTCCTATTCGCTGACCCGCAGCATCCGTACGTACACCTCCTGCGCCAGATCCGCTGTATCGGCCTTGGTCCGGATGTGCCGCAGGAAGAACGTCTGCAGCGCCGCCCAGTACTCGGCAAAGAGGCGCTCGACCAAGGATGGTTTCGGCTCAGCCGCAGTCATTGTGACCCATGAAATTCCCTCTCTTTCTGTATATGAGTCCCGAAAGCCCGAAATGGCAACCAAAATCAACCAAAATATTTTGTGCACCCCAGACCCGCGCCCCGACCGATCGCACCCGAATTTAGGGGTGTCCAATTCGCGCCTCCAGGACTCTTTATTAGTGTTCAGAACAATCTATCAACCCGGATTCATGAGTTGGAGGAGAAATTCCATGAAGCTTATAGCTACGATCACACTGGCCGTCTTGGCCACGGTCATGAGCTCAGGTGCAGCGCTCGCGGACGAACATGAAATGCACTACAAGGATCTCTATGAGCTCAAACAACTACACGTCGCATTCCACCAGGCTGTGTCGCACGCTGGAGTTGACGCGGCCACGAAGGCACAACATCTTGTAGACGTACTTGCTCTCTGGACGGACGATGGCGTCCTCGTTGCGGGGGGTGTCGCGTACAGCCCCAAAGGCACACCAGGCCAGGCGAGCTGCGCTATGGGATCGCTGACCTTATGCGATTTTTTTGCGAATCACGCCGGCTCCTTCGTGTTGGGTCGCGACTGGGTCTCGCTGACCCCGATCTTTACAGAGGCCATCACCCTGCATGGTAGGGACAAGGCGGATATCTATTGGCAGTGCATTTACCTGGACGTCAATAATAACGACCTCAAGGTTTCCAACGTCACACTTGGTCTTCCGGGACTGCCTGACACGGGTCGAGCCAAAAAGGAGCATGGTCGCTGGCTCTTCTCGTATGTAGAAAGCGAATCCATCCCGCCGCCCACCCTCGATGTCCAGCAGTAGAGGTTCGACGCACGCAACTGGTGCCGGGCGATCGCACGACATGGTCGGCTGCATGGCCCGGGGCACGAGCGCAGCTCGCGCCCCGGGGTGCAGCGCGACCCAGCGCCTCGGCGAGCAGGTCAGGGAATTGGGGGACATTGAGTACATTGAACCTGACAGCGACGTTAACCGGCAATGCCTGTTCGGATGGCTTGCGCAGCCGATCTACCGGTGGATCGATGTCAACGGTAGCTGAAAGCGCTGAAACTCTGGAAGCTGCGGTGCCGGCACTCAGAGATGGGGCTCGTGTTCCCCGCCTCTGACGGCTCGCCGCCGGACAACAGCAACTTCCAATCATCGGACGTGGACGCCGTTATTCACGAAAGCCGGCGTTCCGCAGGGCACCTTCGACGCATTGAGGCACAGTTATGCGAGCGCGCTGATCAATGGCAATCACTCACCGAAGGTTGTGCAGACTTTCCTCGGCCATCACAGCGCGGTGTTCACGATGGATCAGTATCCGGACCTCTGGCCGCAGGCGCTTGAGGGGATAGCAGATGCGCCTGTTTGATTTAAATGGTGGGCCGTGTAGGGATCGAACCCACGACCAATTGATTAAGAAACGTAGGCGCCAGTCAACATTTATTTAATTAAAAACAATCACTTAGGGCCTTATAGCTGTGCCACGATTTGCCGAGTTATGCTGAAATAAGTCTTTGAATTCACGAGTATTCATACCTTCCAATGGCACACCAAGAGCGTCGTTCTACAGTCTCTCTACTGTGTGAGTTCGGCACCGAATCACAGGGTGTCCTTCTTGTCGTTTAACGTTTAGCGTTATATCATGTCCGGATGATCAAAGGCTTCCGTTGCGCAGATACGAAAGCCCTGTTCGAAACTGGAAAGTGCAAGAGATTTTCGGCGATTGCTAAAGCCGCGACTCGAAAATTGGCGCAACTCGATGCAGCGCAAACTCTTGAATTCTTGCGCTCGCCACCGGGCAATCGGTTGGAAGCGCTGAGGGGTGAGCGAAAAGGACAATTTAGTATTCGGGTCAACGATCAATACCGCCTTTGTTTTCGCTGGACCAATGAGGGCCCGGCGGACGTGGAGATTGTGGACTATCACTGAGGGAAGCGAAGATGTTTAAGAATGGAATGCGGCCGGTTCACCCAGGCGAGGTGCTCCGGGAAGACTATCTGAAGCCGCTTCGCATGAGCGCCAACGCATTGGCAAAGGCACTCAGCGTACCCGCACCAAGGATCAATGATGTGGTTCGTGAGCGGCGCGGCATCTCGGCTGATACGGCCATGCGGTTGGCGCGATATTTCGGTGGCGATGCGCGTTCATGGCTGAATCTCCAGAGCGCCTATGATCTGCGCGTAGCGGAAATCAGCAACGCCAAGCGTATTGCACGAGAAGTCTCACCCGCCGCCGCGTAGGCGGTAAAGGCTAAACAGAAAAGATAGGCACCCCACTCTCTGGGTTTCCAGCTGCGAACCATCTACGGACCGGCAGGCAACTCCCGGCCAAACCAGGGATTCGAGACAAAAGCGGACACACTGAAACTTGATTCCACAACCTCATCAGCAACTTGTTTATTTTACTGGTGGTGAGAAGGACTCGAACCATCGATCTCGTGCACCAATAAAATACCTGGACTTTTTGGACCGGGACCAGTGTGCCGCGAACGCTTGCCTAAGGACTTCGAGACTCAGTATGGCTTCTCTCTTTCCGGGTAGCAGACGTCGCTGAAGCCAGGAATAAAGACCTTGGTTGGGTCATTGTCGTGGGCGCACAACTCATCAGCAATGTAAGAGGCCACGGAGTTCGCAAGAAGCTGGCGCGGATCTTCCATCACCCTGCGCAGACGAGCGACGGCCGTGAACCGATCATTGGGCGAGGCCTCACCACATTCGGATCATCGAGCGAACCCGCCTGAATCATAATCATTTCTCCTGGCAACGTACCCGAAGTGAAAATTCGCCCTGCGCATTGACCGCAGAAATGTCGAGTGACTTCACCACCACTCTCGCCACGGCTTGTGTACGTGGATCGCTCGGCGGACATTCCCAGCTGACTCTTGTGAACCCCAATGATAGTTGTATGGCCTGTTCCGGTAGCCTTCTGACAATCCTTGCAACAACACTGGCATTCAAACAGACTTGGACCTGCTAGCTGATAGCGCACAGCCCCGCACAAGCAACCACCTTGATATTTCCGACCTTTTGATATCATCGAACCTCCTAACACTACGGGCGCGCGCAACTAGAGCTCGACGCAATATTTGGATCCCCAGAGCCCCTATAACGAGGTTAACCAGGGTAAGTGCACAATGGACGGGTGAACCGAACTACTCCGCTCCGCGCGTCGATCTTTTTCGCAATAAGTGTTTCGGGCGCCTCACCGAGCTCTACCCATCGCATTAGCGGCGTGAGCATATCAATGTCGTCCGCACCATCACCGCCAGTGCAGTGATTTACCCCAGGGGCAATATATAACCGCGATCCCCGCGATGCTACGTCCGGGCCGGCCGCGGCCTCAACCTCGTGCCACGTGCGGATCGTATCGCGGTGCGAAATTAGTGCGTCATCTGCCCCATGCCACACTAGGATTTTTCCACGCCTTTTCAGATATTGAACTAGGTTCGGCACGCCAGCGCTGAATTGATACTGCACCGGGAGACCCTTTCTTCAGATCAAGGAAAAGCATGCGGGACTCCGTCCGGTCAATCAGACCGCGGCGACAAGCGCGTCGTGCGTGCGTACGCCCAAATAACCTTTGATTGATGCAATCACCAACGGGATCGCGCCAAAGATGATGAAGACCAGGTCGCCCGGGAGGCGCAGCCATTCAATCAGGTGCGAACGTCCACTGCCAATATACTCGAGACTACGCGCATGCCAGTAACCATGCTGCACGACGTCCCAGACTTGCAGCACGCCGCTGGGGAACAGACTGAACATCACCATCATCGCCAAGCCAATGTTGGTCCCGAAAAAAGCAGTCTTGACGTACTTTTCGATGCTCGCCCAGCGCGCTTCGTCGCTGGTCTGACGCAGCACAAATACCATTAACGCAATCGCCAACATGCCGAACACGCCCATCATCGCAGCGTGACCGTGGTTAGGCGTCAATTGCGTGCCCACTTCGTAATAACTGACGATCGGAAGATTGATCAGGAACCCGAACATGCCGGCGCCGACGAAGTTCCAGAAGCCAACCGCCATCAGAAAGAAAAACGTCCATTTGTGTGGGATCGTTATCGGGCTGCCTGTCACGTCGCCCTCGCTGCGCGTCGTACGCACGAAATCCCAGGCATCGAGCGTCAGCAGAGTCAAGGGCACCACTTCCAGCACGGAAAACAGCGCCGACATCGCCATGTTGAATCCAGTCTGACCCGTGAAATACCAATGATGGCCGGTACCGATAAGTCCGCCGAGGAAGTATAGAATCGCATCCAGATAGATCACCCGCAATGCCGTGTTCCGTCGGGTCAAACCGAGCTGGTAGAGGGCCAGTGCCACTATCGTTGTTGCGAAGAATTCGAAGAAGCCCTCGACCCAGAGATGGATGATCCAGAAGCGCCAGGTGTCGACCACCGTGTAATTGGTTTTTGCACCGAAGAACAGCGCCGGCAGGTAGAACACCGGGATGGAGAAAGCGGCGACGAAAAACATCCATACGATCGGCTGGGCTTCAACGTTTTCCACCTTGCTGGGGCGCGCCACCCACCAAAGCAGTGCAAACCAGACCAGCAGCCCTATCGCCAGCAGGTATTGCCAGATGCGGCCCAGCTCCAGATATTCCCAACCCTGGTTGCCGATCCAGAACCACCAGCGGCCAAGCAGTTGCGAGATCCCAGCCCATTCGCCGAGCAGACTGCCAACGATCACCGCGACGAACGCGACGAACAGCAGGTGAGTCCACATCGCAAGACTGTGCGGCTCATCGCGGCGCAGGGTGCGACCCAGAAACAGGGCGGCGGCCACGTACGAGGTGGCGATCCACATGATGGCGCTCTGCAGATGCCAGGTACGCATCAAATTGCTCGGAAAGATGTTCTCGAGTTGGAAGCCATAGAAACTGCTCGGATCGGCGCGATAGTGCGCTGTGGCACCGCCCACCAGGGTTTGGAACAGAAACACCAGTGCGACGACGACATAGAATTTGACCAGCGCGCGCTGACCCGGACTGGCTTCGCCGGGCTGTGCGTAGGGACGGATCACGTGGCCGCGACTGATCCACCCCAGGTAATCGAACTTTCCAAATGCCAGGAGGACAGTGGCGATACCGGCCAGCAACACCAGCAAGCTCAATGCACTCCACAGAATCGCGCCGGGGATCGGTGTATTGCCAACGCTGGCATCGTATGGATAGTTGTTGGTATAAGAATGGTTTTCGCCGGGCCGATTTGCCACGGAGGCCCATGCCGCCCACGTCACGAACGCGGTGAACCGACGCAGTTCGGCCGGGTCGCTGATCAAGTTCGGCTTCAACCCCCCGTTGCTGGCGGGATATTTGAAGTAGTCAGTCCAATAGCTGATCTGCTGCCGCCACGCCTGTGCTTCCGCTGAAGTCAGCGTCAGCACACCGCTGACAGGATCGTAGCGATTGGTTTTCAGCACCAGCGCAACTTCGGCTTGCAGCCCGGCGCGCTGCACAGGGTCCAATTGCCCGAGCTGCTTGTCGAATTGCGTCTGCGCCAGCGCCGCCGCGGTATCCTGTCCGATCCAGTGCAAGGCTGCCGCCGAATAGTCCGGGCCGAGGTAGGCGCCGTGACCCCAGATGCTGCCGTTATCCATCAATCCGTATTTCAGGAACACTGCCTGGCCATCGCCGATGTCGGCGTCGGTGAACAACGGCTTGCCCTGCGGGTCGACAACCATGTGCGGAATCGGCGGCGCGTTGCGATACGCGAGTGCAGTTATCGCAATCAGCACGGCGAAGCCGGTCACCATAACGATCACGATGGTGCGCAGCCACCAGGGAGACAGCGGCCTTTCGTCCGCAGGATTCACGATCGCGTTGCTTGCGGGCATGGCCAAAGTCGCGGTCATGACGGTTCTCTCTGCTCCTTATTAAGACCACAATTGCGGCTCAATCGGCCGTCGATGAAGGACTCTTGACTCACAGTGACGGCCGCCTCGACACCCGGCACGGAAAAATACAGTGGCTCACTCCGGCGGTCGGTGCGGTACCGTACAGCGCTCATGTCCCGATGAACGGTAGAATGGCAACCCCGGTCGGTGATTTTAAGGACTCTTGCTCTTTATGCCCGATAGACTGCCGAATGCCGTAATCGCTGCAACAATTCGCCATGGAGCGCTATCGAGGTGGGACAATGAAGATGGCGCAACGCTCGGCGGACATCAAGAAGGCATAAGTTCGGCCGTAGCTGAATCCGAGGTCCTTCCGTTGAACAACTCCGAGTTGCTGCAGCTGCGCGTTCGCGTAATTGCACTGGAGAACTTGGTGATCTCCTTGTTGGCGCAAAGCTCTAATCGGCAACTCGATCTTGCGCGTGAAATGGCAGCGTACATCTCTCCTCGGCCCGGGTCCACTCCTCATCATTTGACGATCCGCGCAGCCGCGGAGATGATCCATCTGGTTGAACGAGCCGGCCATTTCCGCGATCTAGTGCCCTCATGAGCGTGCCGCAGTGGCTAAGGATTAAGGCCGCTCAGTAACTGGCACCCAACCGTAATATCTGCCCGCCCTGCAAGCCTCGACAGGTCCCGGGCAATATCGTTTCCCAAGCGTCCAGCGGCTGCATTGCTGGTCCGACCCTCAACTCCTTCATTGCTGTCTAGTGAGCCCAATCCTCTGGGCGTGCGCGACGCGAATGCAACCGGTCACGTGCCGGACGCAAACAAGCCACGGTGCGGTCGGTCGCGCGGATTGCTTTGTTTTAAGTTCGACAGCGCACCGACGAGGCAAGGAAGTCGTGCAAACGTTAATTATCGGTACAAGAGACGTAGGCCCGTCGAAGATCATAGAACCGGATGAGCATTATATGAATCGCGTTTTCGCAATCTGCAGATTCGTCACAGCCGCGCTATTGGTCTCTGGAGCGGCAATTGCCGATGGCGACGCCGAAGGTGGGGCGACGCCCAAGATGGATTCCCATGTGCAGCGCACACTGACCGAAGGGCGGCAAACCTTTCGCTTCGATACCTTCGGCGATGAGGCGTACTGGGGCGATACAATCAAGCTGCACCAGCGATCGAGGGCACCCGCTTTGGCGGAGTAGGCCCCGGGGTCAGCCCGAAAACTGCTCTCGCCGTCGGGCTGAAAGTGGACGTCGATGCCCTACCCAGCAATTTGATAAGAGGCCTAAAGAACGACCAAGTCAATTTGGATGACCCGGCCACCACGCTTGCGTTGCTAAAATTAGATGCACTCATTGGGTTGACCGGATTCTTCCAGCCAAACGGGAATCTCCGTTCTATCGGTATTCAGTGTGCTCTGTGCCACTCGAGCGTCGACAACTCGCTCACCTCCGGCATCGGACACCGCCTTGATGGGTGGGCGAACCAGGATCTTAACGTTGGTGCCATTGTGAATCTGGCGCCCGATCTCAGTGTGGTGGCGACACTTCTTGGGGTTCCAGAATCGACGGTTCGCGCCGTGCTCGCTGCTTGGGGTCCGGGGAATTTGACGCCGAACTGCTGCTCGACGGAAAAGGCTTTCGACCGGATGGGAAGAGTGCGGCAACGCTCATCCCGCCCGCCTTCGGGCTAGTCGGCGTAAACAGGCGAACCGCGCGTCGGACAAGCAATATCGCACCTCGCCACTGAAAGGGCTGTGGACTCACCAGGCGCGCGGGTTTTATCACGATGGGCGTTTCGCCACGCTTCTCGCGGTCGTGAACCACTACGACGCGCAGTTCCGTTTGCACCTCACCGCCCAGGAGAAAGATGATTTGGTTGAGTATTTGAAGTCGCTATAATGCGCAAACGAGGATCATGAATTCTTCGGTTACTGCGTAGCGATTTGATGGCTCGCCCTCAAGACTCGGGGCCTCAGTAGTGTCTCCCGACAGTTGGATATGGTCGAATAACTAGACGAGGACATCCGATGCGTACTCCCGCACGCATATCCAAGCATCGCATCCACTTGCTGCCTTGATATTTCCAATTTCGCGAGGTATGACTCGTATGGGTGCAAAATTCAAAATCGGCGATCACGTACGCTGGAATTCCGAAGCGGGCCACGTGAGCGGCAAGATCACCCGGGTGCATAAGAAAGACACCGACTACAAGGGTTACACCCATCACGCGACCGCGGAGGATCCGCAGTACGAGATCAAGAGCGACAAAACCGATCACATCGCGATGCATAAAGGATCGGCGCTGCACAAGATCGATTGAGCCATGTCACGGTCCAAGCCTGCCAAGATGCCGGTGACGATCTGGACTATCGGCCATTCGACACGTCCGATCGGGGAGTTTCTGGGTCTGCTCGCCGCAGCCCGCATCCAACTGATTGCCGACGTGCGCAGCTTCCCGGCTTCACGGAAATACCCGCAATACGGCAAGGAATCACTCGCAGCGATGCTCGCCAAACATGCGGTCGACTATCGCTGGTTGCAAGCGCTTGGCGGCCGTCGACGCGTTTCGCCCGATTCGCCCAATACGGCGTGGCGCAACGCCTCGTTTCGAGGGTACGCCGACTATATGGCGAGCGCGGATTTCGAGCGCGGCCTGACGCAGCTCCTGAATATCGCGAGCAAATCGCGAACGGCAATCATGTGCGCGGAGGCGGTGTGGTGGCGCTGTCATCGTTCGATGATTGCCGACGCGCTGTGCGTACGAGGCATCGAAGTCGTGCACATTCTTAATGTCAAACACAATAAGGTACATCCGATGACCGCGCCGGCGCGGATCGTGCGGGGCGAGTTGACCTATGTAGCAGCGGACAGCAGATAGCATGCTCACACTCATCTCGACAAAGAGATTGAAGAGAGAGGTGTTCCTCTTCACCCACTTGCTGATGATCCAGATCGCGCAGACGGCGGCGTGACCCATGGATCTTGCTGGCTGCTAATCAAGCACGGATCGCCGAAGTCACACAACGCAGAAGTGAGTTGGAACAGCAGGCCGTATTGCTTGAGACCGAACGCGACGAACTTGATCGATTCAAGGACGTAGAAGGTGACCGTTACTATTTCCTCGATGCGGAAAGCCGGGGATTGCGCGAACAAGCGAGGCGGCTCGGTAGTGAGATCGCCGATTTGATCGAGCAAGACTTAGCCGGTTAGACGACGCAGGTGCTCGGTATCGAAGGTGAGTTTATCGGTTCCAACTAGGTCCCGTGGCTCGCAGCCAGGCCAAGTCAATTTGCCGGTTCGAGTCGGTTGTAAGACTCGTCCTACGTGCAGAGTTGGGCTTTGCAAGGCGGGTCGGGTTAACCACAGGGCGTATGCTCAACCGTTAACATTCCACCCCGAGTGGGAAACTGGAGAATTCAAATGAGACTAGCGTTAAGCTGCGCGTTGCTCGCCAGCGCATTACTGGGCCTCTCTGCCTGCCATAAGGCCGAATCTCCCGACAAGGTTCAAGCGGACGTCGCTAAAGCCAAGAGCGATGCGGCCGACGAGAACATCAAGGCGGAGGAGAAACGGAAGCAAGTCGAGGCCGAGGCCGCTAAAGACCGGGCGGATGCAGGAGCCAAGGCGGCGGACAAGAGTGTCGGCGCTGTAGTGGACTCCGCAGTTACTCAAGCTGAGGGCGAAACAAACGTCGCTCTAGCGAAGTGCGAGGCACTGGAAGGTGATGCTCAAAAGGCGTGCAGAGACAAGGCAAACGCCCATATGGATGCAGTAAAAGAGAAAGCCAAAGCTGCAAAATCCGACTGAGTGAGCCCATCCGTCGGCGGATTTCAAACGCCGCTGCGGTTGACTGTTACCAGCGAACTTGATCCGAGGGCTCTCGAGGTCTGGCCGAACCCTCGCCCGCTGCTGTCCGGCGCAATGGCCGCGAACGGGGCGCCTGTAGTCCCGGTCAACTGCGAAACGGATTCGGGCAGAATCCTGCCGGGGTACTCGGGTGGCTCATTTGCTTTCGTTCCTCTTCAAGAATCCATTGCGGTCGCAGTTCTGGCTGGTCGAAGACAGGTGGTCATCATAGGTATGAGTTCGTCATTGGCTGCCATGTTGCCGACGGGAACACAAGACCACCAGCAAATCGATGTCGCCTTGCGGCAATTCCGTATGGACGAGGGCCACCTCATTGCTGTCAAATCGCCGGTGTGATGAGTTGCCTCTAACATTGTCCCCAATGGGCATGTAGGTGCTTATGGCTATTGATGGATCTTGGACTCCCGCTCCGCGGCAGAACCATCTATTGGCTTCTTTACCAGCTGAGATCCAGGACCGCCTGTTCCCTCGTCTCGAACTGGTGTCGTTGTCCTTGGGTCAAATCCTCTATGGATCCGGCGAGGCGTTGCAATTCGTGTATTTTCCGACTGACTGCATCGTGTCGCTGCTCTACGTAATGGCAGACGGTGCGGCAGCGGAAATCTCTGTCGTCGGCAACGAGGGTCTCATCGGCGTGGCCGTGCTCATGGGCGGCGAAAGCACGCCGAACCAGGCGATCGTGCAAGTCGCTGGATCAGCCTATCGGCTGCAACGACAGCTGTTCAAGCAGGAGTTTGATCTAGGGGGAGAGCTGCAACTTCTTTTGTTGCGCTACACACAGTCCCTGCTGACACAAATGGCGCAGACTGCTGTGTGCAACCGACATCACTCGGTGGACCAGCAGCTATGCCGCTGGCTCCTCCTGTGCCTCGATCGCCTGCCGAGCAACCAATTGGCGATGACCCAGGAGTTTATCGCCACCATGCTCGGTGTGCGCCGCGAAGGCGTAACGGCGGCCGCCGGGAAGTTGCAGAAGCTGGGAGTAATCGAATATGCCCGCGGGCGAATCACGGTACTGGATCGCATGAAACTTGAAAAGCTGAGTTGCGAATGTTATGCCGTAGTCAAGAAGGAAACAGATCGGCTGCTTCCCTTTCCACCGCGCCAGTTTCTTCCACGCTCAAGCGCGCCGAACTCACAGGTCGGATGATAGGCGTAAGCGGCCGTGGCGGACTGGATGCTACTGCACGCCGCCGTAAAGGGCCGCCGCTCAACGGATGAGGCTCCGGGTATCATGGAGATACACATTCACTGATAGCCCGAACTCAAGCGCGCCACTTGATGCGCAAACAGTTCGGCGATTTCTTCGGCGATCATGGGCTCGCCGAAATAAAATCCTTGCGCTTCCGGACAGTGTTGATTCTTCAGGAATGCACATTGCTCCTGCGTTTCAACGCCCTCTGCTACGACGCGCATATGAAGACTCTTACCCATGTTGACCACCGCGCTTACGATACTCGCATCGTCCGCATCGGTCGCGAGATCTCGTACGAATGAATAGTCGATTTTTAACGTATCGATCGGAAAGCGCTTTAAATAACTCAAGCTGGAGTACCCCGTCCCGAAATCGTCCAGCGCAAGTTGAATTCCCATGTCCTTGAGCTCTTGCAGAACCAACCCCGTCGATACAGTATCTTGCATGAGAAACGTTTCGGTTATTTCGAGTTCGAGGTAGCGTGCCTCAAGGCCTGTTTCCGCCAGGATGACACGCACTCCCGCGACAAAGTCCTTCGCTCGTAGTTCCACCGCAGAAATATTGACGGCAATGCTCATCGGTGGCAGGCCCGCGAGCTGCCACGCCTTGGCTTGGCGGCACGCCTCGCGCAGCACCCACTTGCCAATAGGTACAATCAAACCCGTCTCCTCCGCAATGGAGATGAACCGCGACGGCCGGAGCAGGCGGCGGTTTGGATGCCGCCAGCGGATTAGCGCCTCGACCCCCGTAATTGCGCGCGTCCGCAGATTGACCTTCGGCTGGTAATGCAGGACGAATTCGCGCCGCTCGAGCGCATGGCGCAGATCACTCTCCAGACTTTGTCTCTCGAGCGTGTGAAGATTCATTTCCGCCTTAAAAAACTGAAAGTTGTTGCGCCCGCAGTCTTTTGCTTGATACATGGCGGTGTCGGCGTTTTTGAGAAGAGCTTCGGCCGTGTTCCCGTCTTCGGGGTAAGTCACAATGCCGATGCTTGCCGAAACGTACAGCTCCAATTCGTCGATATGGTGCGGCTCGCCCAAGGCGGCGAGCATCTTCTCCGCGGCCACGGCGGCATCTTGCGGGTGCGCCACTTCACACAGCAGTATTACGAACTCATCGCCACCGTGACGGCTTACGGTGTCGGAGTGGCGTACACAAGCGCGCAGACGAGATGCAACGGATTGCAGCAGGCGGTCCCCGATTGCGTGCCCCGATGAATCGTTCACGTGCTTGAAGCGATCGATGTCAAGGTAGAGAAGCGCGAGCTTTTTGCCCTGGCGATGCGCCATTACCATTGCCTGGGTCAGTCGATCATTGAACAAGATCCGATTTGGCAGGTCCGTGAGGCCGTCTTGCTGCGCCAGATGCGACATTTTCGTCGATAACGCCCGAGCCGAGCTCACATCGTGAAAGACCATCACCGCACCGGTGATTCTGCCTTGGCGATCATGAATCGGCGCAGCAGAATCCTCGATTGCCGACTCAAAGCCGTCACGTCGAATCAGTAGACAGTTCGGGGTAAGGCTGACCGTCTTATTTTCGCGCATGGCTCGAGCCATTGGGTTGGCTACCTGTTCGCGAGTACCGGCATCTATGATCCTGAATACCTTATCGAGTGGTTGTCCCGCGGCCTCCGTGTGCGACCATCCGGTCAAATTCTCCGCTACGACGTTCAGGTATGCGACGGCACCCGATTCGTCGGTCGACATCACTGCGTCACCGATGGAATTGAGAGTGACTTGGGCGCGCTCTTTCTCAAAAAAAAGCGTCTCTGCAATGGCGCTACGCTCGATCAGGTTTCGCAGCGCTTTCGGCAGCAGATAATCGTCGAGGCGGCTTTTCAACAGATAATCTTGAGCGCCGCGCCGCACTGCGAGCTTCGCGACCTCTATACCTGTTAGGTCAACGAGTATGAGTATCGGGATGTGCGGTGCAGCATCAAAGAGGCGGTCGAAGGTTTCGATGCCCTCGCTATCTGGTAGAAATAGGTCGACCAGCACCGCGGCGATTGCATTCGCCCCAATGCGCGGTTGCTGGGTTGCTTGTTGACCAAGCCGCTTCAGTCCGGCCGCGTGCGTTGGCACCCAGTCGACGTGAAAAGGGCCGTCCGGGGAGCCAACCAGCGCCGTTTGAATGGCCTTGGCCTGCGTCGGGTCAGCCTGAATGAGCAATATTATTTGCGACACAACACCCTCAAGCGAATAGCGCTCGCGGCTGCTAAATTAGTGAACCAAATCTTCAGCACAGCGACCGTGCGTTTCCGAACATTAGCCGTTCAAGCCATGAAGGGGGCGGCCAGTGGAGAACCCCTTGAGGCACAACTCACGCTTGCGCCCCCCAAGTCCGGCACTCGCATTCGGGTACTGGACATTCCGCCTGAGACCGAGAACATGGATCAAGTGGATCGGACGCAAGCGCAGGCATTGTTCGCCGAGATCGGTGCCGCCGACGCCTCGACGCATGCAGGTTCCGGTACGCGCCACCCCCACATGCATCGGACCCAGACCATCGATTATGGCATCGTTCTGAAGGGAGAAATCTTCCTGCTCGTAGACGAGGGCGAGATACTGGTCCAGGCAGGCGACATTGTGATTCAGCGTGGCACCAACCATGCGTGGTCGAATCGATCGGGCCGCTCGTGCCGCATCGCCTTCATACCCAGAAACGGATTCGTAACACCGCTCCCTTTAGCCTCCGTCTATGACGCGCTGCAAACCGCTGCATGGAGCAGCCGACGCAGTTCGGTGCGCAGATGTGATTTGCCGTTCGGTCACATCAGGCATAGATTGGTTATAGTGAACTGGGAGAGAGTCATGACGTTTTGCGACATCCTCCATCACCGTGGCAAAGCGAGCAACGTGACAGAGCACTTTGAAAACCTGAGCGAGGCAGATCAAAGCGCTACTATCGAATTTCTTAAACCTCAGTAACGGAAGCGTGACTCAGAAGCGAATTCAGGCATCTATGATTTAATCGAGGTTAGTCACTGCGTCGAGTCTGGAATGCCTTGTCGGAATCCGATGGACCTCCAGATTGCGGCGGATAACAATTTTTTCACAGCTCGCACTGCGCGGGCGGACAACAAGGATTTGGCGACCTGCGCCTAGTGCCGAACGTACTTTTGAATGGTGGGTGGTGTAAGAATCAAACTCGGCTCACGGCATTAAGCGCACCAGTCCGCCGGTGGCCCGCTACTCGCGAGCTTTCTCAGTCGATTAGAGGTACCCCACGACACGAGCATCTGCAATCGATGTTGTTTAAACCCACCTGGGGAAACGACTATGAGAGAAAGGAAACTTTTAAGCGATGTCGATCGGCGACCGATTATCGCCGGCTTCACTCGAGAGAACATCGAGCGCCTCAATCGATTGACCCATGCAAACAATCTGCGCAGCATCATCAAGTATACTAAGTGGCTCAACGATCACGGCGTCGAATTGTTGCGCCGATATCCGCAAGAATTCCGCTGCAGCACAGGAATGACGGTGGAGGAGTACCTGCACGCCCTTACCGTCCATGTCGATCGTTGCCGCGCCTTTCTCAAGAGAATGTGAGGACTCGACGCACTCACGTGATGCGCGGACTCGCTCGCACGTTCGAGTGGACGCTAGCGCTAACCGCCGTCGACATGGCGCTCGCGGCGCCCCGATCGACATCGCGCCGTAGCTCTACTGAGGGCCGACGGTGGGGGTCCTGGGTCGCCACACAGGCAGCAACCGGCCGAGGCTGTGTGAAAACCCTTGCTCACCTCCGGGAGGAGCTCGATCGCGCCGGTATTGACGCCCAATCGATTCAATGTAAGTCGGGGGGCCTCCAGACTCCGCCCGGCAGGATTTCACCTCGACCGAGATCGAGGAATGTGAGTGGATCGTGGCGGGCACACCCTGGGTGGCGGGTTTCAAGGAGGAAGCTTAAGGCCAACACCGCGAGCAATCCTCAGGGTGACCACTGGCTGACCTGCACGGGTCAATATCACGTCATCGAGGGGCTCGATGCGCTCGAAACGGTCCTTGACCTTCGCGAGCCAATCCGCCCGGGTCGCGTTCGCAACGATGATCGCATCGCGGCCCACGACACTGCGTTCGTCGTAGAGATAGGTGAACGCGCGCGGATCACGCGACACGCACAGTACCAAGAATTCACCGCCCAGCGCGTAATTGATCTTGCCCGCATCGATCCAGCTCGGTGTCGCAACAATTGTGCCGGGTGCGAGCAGCCCACGGGAGGCGAGCGTCGGCTTGAGATCGCGCCAGTCGAATAGGTCGAGCGTCGGATCTTTGTCCAAGAGCCCCGGAGCTAGCCGCGTCGCCCACCCGTTCGCGGCCTGTGCCGCCGCGAGCGCTAGAAACGCGATCAGGATGCCCGCGCTGACCCCGGCTGCGCGGCGCAGCCTGCGGCCATGGGTGATTTCGAGCCGTGCGAGCGCACGGCCCAGCAGCGGAAACGTGAACAGCCAGCCCAACATAGGCCAGTGCGGTAACACCGGCGTCCAGAATCCGAGCAGCACGAACAGCGCGACCGGGCCGATAGCAAGGCAGGCGAAGAACCAGCCAGCGCGATCCGACCGCGCGCGCATAAGTGCCTGTACCAGCACATAGATCAAGGGGCCGATGACCCACGGCAGCAGATACACGATCTGACCACCGATGTCCTGTAGCAGCCATTCAATGTGGAAAGCCTTGGGGAGCGCGCGACTGCCCTGAAACGCCAACGAAGCCCAGCGGTGTTGCGCGTTCCAGACGACAACCGGTGTGAAAAGCAACGCCGCGATCAGTGCGCCGAGCCACGGCCCCGGCGTCCCGAGCCAGCGCCGATCGGGGCGCGACGTCAACAGAAATACGCCGACGCCAAAAAACACGAATACGCCAACATATTTCGAAAGCAGCGCGAGCCCGCCGCACACGCCGGCGGCGAGCCACGGCCACAGTTTGTCGGAAGGCGACTTGACGAAGACAGGCTGCGCCACGAACCAGATCGACAGCAGCGCGAACAACATAAGCGGGCCGTCCGGCAAAACCCAACTCCCTATGCTGAGCGCAAGCACGGGCGCAAGATTGAGGGTCAAAGCTGCCCATAGTCCCGCGCGCTCGCCAAAGGCGCGCGCGGTGAGCCGGAACATCAACCAGGTCGAGGCTGCGAACAGTGCTATAAACGGTAGCCGTAGGATCACGGCTCTGTCGTCGCCGATCAGCTTCGCCCAACCCCCGACAAGCCAGATGTGCAGTGGAGGATGATCAAAATAGCTGAGCGCAAACTGCCGACTTACGCCAACGATGTAGCTTTCGTCGATGCAGAGGCCGGCTGCAGCTGCAAGGAGAATGCGGACGATACCGGTTGCGGCGATGATGAGGATGACGGCACGCGTGGGGGACATGTGTTGTGTTGTGTCGTGTCGTGTCGTGACTATCGACGCTGGACCGCCGCGAGCAACCGATCGATGACCCCTTTGTCCCGGAAGAATCTTCCGCTGCGCGTCACCGACTTATACCAATCACGCCAAGCGGGTCGTCAAAATGGTGCAATTGCCGTCACAATGGATTGCACCAGGATGTCGACAAACGTGCGTTCAACGGCGCCATACCGGGTCCGGATTATGCCGGTCACACTTATCTTGCAGGGCCGCTCATTCTACCGCGCGAGCTCGGGCTCAACGTCAGCGTCAAATTTTGAACGCCGCGCTTGAGCTACCCCGCGGCGGCCGCACCGGAACCTTTCTCGCCCAGCACTGCTATGGGCCTAAACCAACTCACGCCAGTGCGAAGGCAATGTCACGAGCGCCGTTTGCTCGGCGCCACAACAAACCAGGTGACCACCACGAGCGCCGCAAACGCCGTGTACGCCACTGTGAACAACCACGGCGGAAAATCATAGAACAGGATTCGGTCGACCCAGCGCTCGATATAACCCTCGTTGGACTCAAGCCCCCGCAACCTATCTTCCCAAAGCGTCAGCGGGCAAACGATGCCCGCCAATGACTCCGCCGCGACGAAGGCGATCGCGGCGAGATGCAAGGTGCGCCAGCGCCAATCCCTCACCCACGCCCACCGAAGGGCCGCGCCCACGTAAATAATGGGCAGCCCCGCGGTAATAAACAGCATGATTATCAAATGGATGACTACAATCGACTCGGCGAGCATGGCGATCCATCCGTTTGCAGGAGGCGGAGATTATGACGGCCCCCCTCACAATGGCTAAATACGGCCTTGCTTCTAGAATGACGAGCAACAACAGAACCGGCAAACAAGCCAGTCGACAGAGCCACCGAATGGATGGAACAGAATTGCGACTATCGACATCCACCGACCGGCCTCTGTGAACGGATGCGCTGATAAATCTCCCACCGATGAACGAGCCTTGCCTTTGGCGTGTCTATCCCGACGCGCACTCGCGTTCCATTGACAAGGCCCCCACCGGAAGGTGGCTGTCAAGATTGTTTAGCGGACGTTAGTGGAAAAGAAAATGTCTATTTTTGCAGGGCTTCTGGCGAATTTTTGCGCGGCATTGGACGTCGGCGGAAGTGGTGAAATGGTGGGCCGTGTAGGGATCGAACCTACGACCAATTGATTAAGAGTCAACTGCTCTACCAGCTGAGCTAACGGCCCAATATTCCAAACAACACTCTCGACTCGCACCCTGCAAAAAAGTGGGGTGGACGACGGGGCTCGAACCCGCGACAGCCGGAATCACAATCCGGGGCTCTACCAGCTGAGCTACGTCCACCATCGTCGAACTTCCGACACCGGTGGCGCGCCCGGCAGGAATCGAACCTGCAACCGCCGGCTTAGAAGGCCGGTGCTCTATCCGGTTGAGCTACGGGCGCTTATAAATCAATAGGTTACAGCGCCAATCTCAAATTTTCCGGACGACGCTCGGGTCCCAAGCAAACCGAATCGAAAGTGCGCGCGGATTATATAGGAGTTTCCCGCTATTTGAAGCGCCGAATGACCCTTAGGTTCCCTGGTCAACTCTCGACCACGGCCTTGAGTCTGGCCAGTGCCTGGTCCCACTGCCGGGCAATCGATTCCAATGATTGGCGTGCCTCGTTCAACTGCGCGGGCTCGAATTCCCAAAGCCGTTCGCGGCCCACTTTTACGTCGTGCACGAGGCCGGCCGCGGCCAGTACATTCAGGTGCTTGGTCACGGCTTGCCGGGTGATGGCCGTGCCCGAGGTCAGTTGGGTGATGGACATGGCACCACCCACGCACAGAATGGCGATGAGCCGCAGCCGCATCTCGTCCCCCAGTGCGGCGAAAACCGGCGCGCAATCTTGCAGAGGCTTATTGCTCGACGATGATCTACGGCGCGGCGACATGTTTTTCGATATTGCGCATTTGTTCGTCCCATCCTGAGGAGTTCATTCGATACACCGACGCGCGGCGAGCCAGCGGTATGGCGTCCAGGCCCGATTCCACCACCGTCAGCAAGATGCCGCCTTCCGCTTCCTTGAGTTCAAACTCGACCAGCGTCGTCGGCTCGTGCGAATAATCGACAGCGGGGTCGAGCGCGGCCGGATGCCAGCGCCATGACAACAGGCGCTCGGGCACCACGCGTTCGATGAACACTTCCATCACAATATGTTCGAAGCCAGGATAGGTGACCTTGCCCTGCACCGCCTTGCCGGCAACGAAAGTTTTCCCCTTGAAATCGACGCCAAACCAATTACCGAATTCTTCGGCATTCGACAATGCACGCCAGATCCGCGCGCGCGGCGACTTGAGCAGAATCTTTCTTTCGATGCGGTCCGTTGATGTGTTCATATGCAACCTCCTGGATGCATAATAATCCGGCGCGGCTATTTATGCAACCAACGAGTTGCATTTGCATCCGGCGGTGCTCTTGGTGATACTGAGCGCGCGATCCAGCCGATCAAACCTTCCGCGAGGAATTGAACATGCAGCGACTCTGGTGGCCTTCAGCCGCGGCGTTGATATTGCTCGCCCCTTCCGCCGTCGTATTGGCCGACCAGACCAGCGACGTCGAGGCCCTCGAAGCGCAGTGCGAGCAGGAACGCGAAGCCAATATCAAGCCGCTGCGCGACATGGAGATCGAGAAGTGCAAGGCCGAAGGCCACAATGATCCAGCCTATTGCGAAAGATATTGGAAGGATTACGGCAACGCCATGCGGCGCCCGAACGGCACCATGACTCCGCGCATGTTCGACGATCTCCCCGACTGCGTGGCCGCGTACGCAGCCCGCAAGGCGCTCATCAATAGAAAAAGCAGCTGAAGATAGTTACGTAACACTTTGATTTAATTGGTCGGGGTGACAGGATTCGAACCTGCGACATCTACGTCCCAAACGTAGCGCTCTACCAGTCTGAGCTACACCCCGCCGCGAAAACGCGCGCTAGTGTAGGGCTACCGTCTAGCCTCGTCCAATGAAAGGCATCTTCGTCGCCATCACCGTCAAGAACTGAATATTGGCGCCCAAAGGCAGGCCCGCCATGTGAACCACCGTCGCCGCGACATGATCCACATCCATGGTCGGTTCGGGCGCAACATTTCCGCCGGCCTGCAGAGAACCGGTCGCGATACCTGTGGTCATACGGGTGGCTGCATTGCCGATGTCGATCTGCCCGCAGGCGATGTCATACGCCCGGCCTTCGAGGGACAGGGAGCGGGTGAGTCCGGTGATGGCGTGCTTGGACACGGTATACGGCAGGGACTGCGGCCGCGGTACATACGCTGAAATAGAACCGTTGTTGATGATGCGCCCGCCGCGGGGTGTCTGCGTCGCCATGCGTCGAAAGGCCTCGCGCGCGCAGAGAAATGCGCCGGTGACATTGACCGACATCACCGCGCTCCAGTCGTCGAGGCTCACATTGGGCACGGGAGACGGCGGCGATGCCGTGCCGGCGTTGTTGAACAAAAGATCGACCCGGCCAAATCGCGCGACGGCTTGGTCGAACAAGCCACGCACCGACGACTCCTCTCTGACATCCGCGACGACCGCAAATAATTCCGCCGATAATTCCGCGCAAACGGCAGCCAGCGCGCCCTGGCGGCGGCCGGCGATGACCACACGCCATCCCGCGCGTCCTAGCGCCAACGCCACGGCACGGCCTATTCCGCTTCCGCCCCCGGTCACTATGGCTGCACCCGTCATGCGCTATGTCCTGTGAGATCTGCGATGGACCACGAACGCGAGCGCGACGCCGATGAAGGGCAGCAGCACGACCTCGTCTGCCCTTCGCACAATCAGGGCGCCGGACAGCAGCGCGCCGAACAGATAGGAAACCACCACCGAACTTTGAATCTTCACGTCCTTGAGGCCGGAAACATCACCGTTGGCAATCGAATCGGCGATCGTCCCGACCAGTTTCGTGAGCGTCGTCGTGAATACTATGGTGGTCAAACTGACCGTCTGTCCGATGACGGCCTGCAAACCCATGGCCACGGCCAGCAGTAGAATTTGCAGATGATCCGACGGCGAATGCACGGCATGCGGCATCCACATTGCGTACAGCGCGAATAACAGCAGCAACCCCGCCTCGCAGCCGATCAGGATATTAAGCGCCTGTTCCTGCGATCGGCCGCGACGCTGCAGAACACCCAGCGCGCAACCCAGCGCGAATCCCATCAACGCCACCACCGAGCCCATGGCGGCCTGCGAATCGCTTTGCGCAACATAGTAGGCGAGCAGCGCGAAATTACCCGTCATTGCCGATGCGAACACGCCCCCCAGGGTGGCGAAGCTGATCACGTCCACGGCGCCCGCTGCGAACGCGGTGAGCAGGAGAATCAACTCGTTGAACGTGATTTTTGTTTTATCCAGCATGACTCATCCTAAGGGTCATGCTACCAAGCTATTTGTCTCCTGGCGCGTCGACTTGATATCCCTTGGCGCGCAATTCATCAAGCAGGCCGCCGCGTTCCAGCAGCATGTCGAAGTTGACGACGGCAATGGTCGATCCCCTGCCTTGCAGGTATTTCTCGAAGACGCCGAGCCACGTTGCGCGCATGCGCGCAATGACGTCGGCCGGTCCCGATCCCGCATCGAGCGCCGCGCGGCAGGCGTCGACTTCTGCAGGTCCCCGCAGCTCCTGTATGCGCTCGATATTGCCGCCGGCCCACGCCTGCGCGCGCTCGAGCAGGCGCGGCAAGTCGCTTTCGACCGTCACCAGAGATGCCGCGACACAGGCATTTTCGGCCGCGGGCGACATGGTCTTCAATGCCTCCAGGACGTCGCTCACACCGGCGATCTTGACCTCTTCGATGCGTACTCCATGATTCTTCGCGAGCGTTCGCATCGCCGCGCCCATGTCCACGCGGGTCGACAGCCCCATTTGATGGAATGCAGCCTGCTGCAGAAAGGCGGCCGCAATCAGCGGACGGAATCGCTCCCACTTGGTGGGATCGTCGGTATATTTCGCCCGCTGGATGGCAAAGCGCTCATGCAGGGCCGCGGGCATGACATCCTTGAGCCGCTTGCCGCCGCGGAGCAGGAATAGACTTCGTTCGGTGAGCAACAACCACACGATGTGGGCGACGCCGATATCGAACGGCTTTTGCACCAAGACCTGGCTGGTGCTGCCCAGTACATCCTCCACCTGCTTTGAACGCCAGGTGATCCCCCTGGGCAGCGGCGACATGCTCCCCAAGATCCACAGCTGAGCATCGCCGTGGTGCACATGCCACAGTCCCGGCCCGGTGCGATCGCCGTTCACCACGAGTTCTTCCAGCTCTTCCGGCGGCGGCGCCGGGTCCGAGCCGCGCGCGATCGATAGCAAGCCGCCCGCGAGGAGCGCCGTGGCCGCTATCGCCATCGCGGCCGATCGACGCACTAGCGCCGGTCCTTGACACGGCTGGCTTTGCCGGCGGAGCGCGGCAACGAGCCGCTCGCGGTCACGCGTATCGCGGCCGATATGCCGATATTGGCCTTCAACTTCGAGGCCAGCAGCTGGGCTTGCGCCTGGTGAGCGTGACTCTCGAGTTCTGCGCGAGCTTCCACGACGATGCAGATTTCATCCAGACGATGCGGCCGCGTGAGCTCGATCTCGTAGTGCGGCGCCAGCCCCTTGCAGTGCAAGATCAACTCTTCGATCTGCGAGGGAAACACATTGACCCCGCGGATGATCAGCATGTCGTCGGTGCGGCCGCTGATCCTGGCCATACGCCGCATGCAAGTCGCGGATCCCGGCAGCAGCCGGGTCAGATCGCGCGTCCGGTAGCGTATGACCGGCATGGCTTCCTTGGTCAGCGAAGTGAACACCAATTCGCCCTGCTCGCCCTCCTCGGCCACGCGGCCGCTCACCGGGTCCACGATCTCCGCGATGAAATGATCTTCCCAGATGGTCGGTCCCTCCTTGGTGCGCGCGAATTCCTGGGCGACCCCGGGTCCCATGACCTCCGACAGGCCATAGATGTCGCAGGCATCGAGGTTGAATGCAGACTCGATTTCCGCGCGCATGCCGTCTCCCCACGGTTCCGCGCCAAAGATGCCGACACGAAGCGTGGCCGCCCGCGGATCTACACCCAAGCGGATGAACTCATCGAGAATCGCCAGCATGTAGCTCGGCGTGACCATGATGATGTCGGGCGAGAAGTCGCGGATCAATTGCACCTGCTTTTCGGTTTGGCCGCCCGACATCGGAATCACCGTGCAGCCCGCGGCTTCGGCTCCGTAGTGCGCGCCCAGGCCGCCGGTGAAGAGTCCATAGCCGTAGGCGACATGCACCTTCATCCCGGCGCGGCCGCCGGCCGCTCGAATCGAACGCGCCACCAGGTTTCCCCAGGTGGCAATGTCGTTGCGGGTGTAGCCGACCACGGTCGGCTTGCCGGTGGTTCCGGAGGAAGCGTGAATGCGCGCGACGTGATCAAGAGGCACGGCGAAAAAGCCGAATGGGTAGGCCTCCCGCAAATCGTCTTTGGTGGTGAAGGGGAAACGCGCGAGATCCGCGAGGGAACGCAAATCACCGGGTCCGACTCCCGCCGCGTCGAATTTGCGCCGGTAGGCAGCGTTGTTCTCATAAGCGTGGCGCAGCGTCGATCGCAATCGTTCGAGTTGCAGGGACTCGAGCTCATCGCGGCTCGCCCCCAAAATCGGCTCCAGCGCCGTCATGTCGTCGATGGTCATGCTGTCAGCTTTTGTCTCGCCAGAAAACCGCCGGGCGCTTCGCTCGCGCGGCCGCCAAGCCTTCGCGCACGTCTGCCAGCTTGAAGCCCAGGAATTCCAGCGCCAGCGAGGTGTCGAAGCTGGGTCCGGCCAGGCGCAGCCAATTATTGAGCGCGTGCTTGGTCCAGCGGACGGCGGAGGCGCTGCCGGCCGCGAGCGTGCGCGCCGTCTCGAACGCTCTGTCGAGGACTTCGGCATCGGGTACCGCCAGGGCAACGAGCCCGATTCGTTCGGCCTCGGCGCCCGACAGAGGTTTGTTCGTCAACAGGTGATACCTCGCCTTCGCGAGCCCGCAGAGCAGCGGCCAGATGATGACGGCGTGATCGCCTGCCGCGACTCCGAGCCGGGTGTGACCGTCGAGAATGCGCGCATTGTCCGCGGCGATCGATACATCCGCCAACAGGGCAATGGCGAGTCCCGCGCCGACGGCGTTGCCGCGGATCGCCGACACCACCGGCTTGGAACAGTTGATCAAGTTGTAAACGAGATCCCCGGCCTCCTTCCACACGCGCAGCAGCGTGGCTTCATCCTCGATCATGCGCTCGATCATGTCGAAATCGCCGCCGGAGGAGAAATTCGCACCCTCGCCGCGGACCACCACCACGCGCACGGCCTCATCGGCATCGATGGCGCGCCATACCAGGGCAAGGTCGCGGTGCATCGCTTCGGTGGCGGCATTCAAGCGGCCCTTGTTGGCGATGACGAGCTCGAGTATTCCCGCTTCGGACGCGAAGAATTGCAGGCTGGGGAATTCCCGCGCGTATGCCGCCGGGTCGGGGGCGGCGTTCACGCTGGTTTTCCCATCGAATCGGGAATCGCATGAATGCTGACCATGGTGAGCACGTCGTACGAGGCCACCGTCTCTTGGTTCTGATTGGTGATTTCGGTGTCCCAGGCGACCTCGCCCCAACCCTTGTCCGCGCGCAGGCTCTTGCGGGCGCAGGTGAGACGTACTTTGATCTTATCGCCGGGCTTGACCGGTTTCACGAATCGCAGATCATCGATTCCATAATTTCCGAGAACCGGACCATAGTCGGGATCGACGAACAGACCCGCCGCGGCTGAAATCAGAAAATAGCCATGGGCCACGCGGCCGCCGAACAAAGGATTGCGCGCGGCATCGGTCTCGCTCATGTGCGCGTAGAAGTTGTCGCCCGACAGCGCCGCGAATTGTTCGATGTCGGCCAAGGTCACCTCGCGCTCGCCTGACTTCAGGGTGTCGCCCAACTCCAGATCGTTGAATGGTACGCGAAACGGATGCCTTCCTGGATCGCGCAGCCGGCTGCCCCTCACCCAGCGGCCGCTGACCGCAGTCAAGGTATCCGGCGAGCCTTGGACCGCGGTGCGTTGCATGTAGTGAAGCACGCCGCGTATGCCGCCCATCTCTTCGCCGCCGCCGGCCCGGCCCGGCCCGCCGTGGATCAGCGGCGCCAATGGCGAACCATGCCCGGTGGATTCCTTCGCGCAGGCGCGATTCACCACCAGGATGCGGCCATGGAAGGGCGCGAGTCCCCGGACGATGCGGCCGGCGAGGGAATCATCGGCGCAGAAGACCGAGGCCGCCAAACTGCCCTCGCCGCGCCGGGCCAGTGCGATTGCATCGCTGGTGTCCTGATACGGCAGCACCGTCGCCACCGGACCGAAGGCCTCCACGTCGTGGACCGCACGGGCGGTGCGCGGATCGCGCGACAGCAGCAGCAGCGGCGGCACGAACGCACCGCGCTTGGCGTCGGCGCCTTTCACGTCGAACTCATCCATATTGCCGGCGACGAGGTCAGATTCACGCCGCAACAGGGCGACGCGCTCCAGCACGTCGGCCCGTTGTTCCCCGCTCACCAACGGGCCCATGCGCACGCCCTCGAGCCGGGGATCGCCGACCACGATGCTGCGCAGCGCGGTTTGCAATGCCGCGACCACATCGCCGGCGACGGCCGCCGGCACCAGCGCCTTGCGGATGGCCGTGCATTTCTGCCCCGCCTTGACGGTCATCTCGCGCACGACTTCCTTGATGAACAGGTCGAACTCCGCGCTTCCCGGCACGGCGTCCAGCGCGAGAATGCTGGAATTCAGAGAATCGGTTTCCGCAATGAATGGCACGGCGTGTCGGATCACCGCCGGATGCACGCGTAGGCGAGCCGCGGTGTGCGCCGAGCCGGTAAAGGAAACGATGTCCTGACAATTCAAGTGATCGAATAAATTTCCCAGGCTGCCGCACACCAGCTGCAGCGCCCCTTCGGGCAGAATGTTCGAGTCGATGATGCGCCTTACCACGAGTTCCGTGAGGTAAGCCGTGGCGGTTGCAGGCTTGACGATGGCCGGCATGCCGGCCAGCAGCGTGGGCGCGAGCTTCTCGAGCATTCCCCACACCGGAAAATTGAAGGCATTGATGTGCACGGCCGCGCCTTCACGGGACACGTACAGGTGCTGACCGACAAAGCCGCCGCTCTTCGACAGGACTTCGACATCGCCGTCGATATACACATGGGCGTTCGGCAACTCACGGCTGCCTTTGCCTGCAAATGCAAACACCGTACCGATGCCGCCGTCGATGTCGATCAGCGCATCGCTCTTGGTGGCGCCGGTGCGGTAGGAAAGCGCATAGAACTCTTCCTTCAGTTCCGAGAGCCGCTTGGCGAGAGCCTTCAACGTGGCGGCGCGCTCATGAAAGGTCAGTGCGCGCAGCGCCGGTCCGCCCACCTTGCGGGCGTGATCCAGCACGGCGGCGAAATCAATGCCGGATGAGGAGGCTTGCGCGACGATCTCGCCGGTGGTCGCATCGCGCATCGCGACCCCCTCGTCGCGCCCGCTCGCCCAAGCGCCACGAACATAGCTTTGCAGGTTCATGGGCGGGGATCCGTGGGGCTCTCGGCGAGCCTCGGCGCGCGCAGCCGCGAACAGCGTCCGCGAAATTGCGCGAGCACCCGGCCCGCAGCATCGGTCACCGCTACGTCATAGATGCCATGACGGGCGCCGCGTGATACCTCAGTGGCCGTGGCGGTCACCCGCTCGCCGCGCGCCGTCGGCGCGAGAAAATCGATGCCGGCGCTCGCCGCCACCATGGGCTCGCCGTAGGAATTGCAGGCAAAGGCAAATGCACTGTCGGCCAGCGCGAAAACGATTCCGCCATGGCACATCCCGAGGCCGTTGACCATGTCGGGGCGCACCACCATGGCGAGGCGCACCCGCCCGGGCGCGACCTCCAGGATTTCGATGCCGAGCGACTGCGACGCTTGATCGGCCAGATACATCTCCTGCACTGCCGCCTGCGCCAGCTGCTTGGGATCGTCCGTCGATGGTGTCTGCGCGGCCATGGGTCAGCGGCCCGTAAAATTGGGTGGACGCTTGGCGATGAAGGCGGCAACCCCTTCTGCATAGTCGGCTGAGCGGCCGAGCTCACGCTGGGCATCGCGCTCGATGTCGAGTTGCTCGGCGAGCGAGTGCTCCCCGCTGCCGCGGATCGCCGCCTTGGTCGCCGCGAGGCCCCGGGTCGGCGCCGTCGCGAATTGCGTTGCCAGCGCATCGACGATGATCTTGAGCTCGGCATCCTCCACGCACTGCCAGATCATTCCCCAGGCGGCGGCCGTTTCCGCGGGCAGCTTGTTGCCGAGCAGAGTCAAACCGAGCGCGCGCGACTGACCGACCAGACGCGGCAGCGTCCAGGTCCCGCCCGAATCGGGAAGAAGCCCCAGCTTGGCGAACGCCTGGACGAAGCTGGCGGAACGCGCGGCAATGACGATATCGCAGGCCAGCGCGATGTTGGCCCCCGCTCCCGCCGCCACGCCGTTGACCGCCGCGATCACCGGCATGGGCAGGGTGTTGAGCGCGAGCACCAACGGTTTGTAATGTTTCTCGATCGATTCGCCGAGATCGACTCCCTGGGAGCCGGGAGCAACCGCGCGATCGCCGAGATCCTGGCCCGCGCAAAAGCCGCGGCCGGCCCCGGTCAATACCAATACTCGCGCGCCGCTCGCAGGCAAACGTGCCAGCGCGTCGCGCACCTCGCCGTGCATCTGCGTGTTGAAACTGTTGAGCTTGTCCGGCCGGTTAAGGGTCAGGCGGGCGATGCCGCCATCGACACTGAACAGTATGGTGTCGTATGCCATGTGCGTTCACTTGTGATCGTAGCTGATTTCCAGGGTGGCGGTCGTCGGTCGAGCCTGGCAACACAACACGAAACCCGCCTCGGTTTCCCAGGGCTCCAGTGCAATATTGTGCGTCATCACCGCC
Source organism: uncultured Gammaproteobacteria bacterium (assembly GCA_963811115.1). Lineage (GTDB taxonomy): Bacteria > Pseudomonadota > Gammaproteobacteria > Steroidobacterales > Steroidobacteraceae > Bog-1198. The sequence continues at coordinate 194,542 of CAWEQB010000005.1, read as the reverse complement.
GCGCCGTCCGTAATTCTCGCCCGGCACGTCGCGCAAATACCCGACCGGCAGGAAAATGGCAGCGCAAGACCCGCGCGCTCGGCGGCGGCGAGCACGGATTCATCGCCGGGCGCCATCGGAAAGCTGCGGCGCCGTCCGTCCATGACGACCGATATGGTTGCCAATATTTCATTCGCCGCCGGCGCGCCCCCGCGCCCCGGCGCGACGTCATTCTTGGGCTCGACGGCTGCAAGCGGCCGCGCGGCCGCGGCGGCAAATCGTTCGAAGCGGATCGCGGCGGTGCCGTTCAACGCCTTGATGGCGCCACGCACTTCATCCACCATGTCGCCGGGGCCGCATATCAGGTACTCGTCCGCGGTCGACACCTCGCCCATGTGTCGCGCCAGCTCGCGAACCTTGTCGCCATTGATCCGGCCATTCAGCCACTCCGCCTGCTGCGGTTCGCGGCTCATTACAAAGTGCACGGAAAAACGCTCGATGAAGCGATTCTTGAGCGCCAGCGTTTCCTCCAGGAACATCGTTCGCGAAATACTGCGGTTGCCATAGATCAGGGTGAAGCGGCTGCGGGGCTCCCGCGCCAGTATATCCGCCGCGAGCGACAGGACGGGCGTGATGCCGCTGCCCGCCGCGAAGGCCACGTAGGAGCGCTCACGCTCGGCGCTGATCGCGGTGTGGAACCGTCCCATGGGGGTGCCGATGTCGAGCAACTCGCCGGGCCGTAATTTATGCGCGAGCTCGCCCGACATTCGGCCGCCGGCCTGCCTGCGGATCCCCAGTTTGAGGACCCCATGACCCGGCGGCGTCACGATGGAGTAGGTGCGGCGCTCCTCGCGATCGTCGATCATGCGCCGCACGGTGACGTATTGGCCCGCGCGAAAGGCGTAGGCCTCGCGCAACTCGGGCGGGACCTCGACCGTCACGCAGGTGGCATCCTCGGCGACCGCTTCGACGGCGGCGACCCGCAGCGGATGAAAGTTCAAATGCACTTGAAGTACTCGAAGGGTTCGAGACAGGCGCGGCAGCGATGCAGTGCCTTGCACGGAGTGGAGCCGAACTCGCTGATGCAGTCGGTCTCGGTCGAGCGGCAGCGCGGGCAGGCCACCGGCCGATTCGCGCGCAGCACATCCCGCATGGATGAGGTGGAGTGCTCGGGAGGCACGATGCCGTAGAGCTCGAGCTTGCGCCGGCCATCGGCCGTGATCCAATCGCTGGTCCAAGCCGGCGACAGCACGGTCGTCACCACAAATCCGCCGACTCCGGCGCCGGCGAGCGCATCCTCCACGGAGCGGCGAATGACGTCGGTCGCCGGGCAACCGACATAGGTCGGAGACAATCCGATCTCGAGGATGCCGTCGGCGCGCGGCGTGATGCCGCGAATCAAGCCGAGATCCAGAATGCTCAATGTCGGGATTTCGGGATCTTCAACCGCGGCGAGGGCCTCCCAAGCGAGGGATACCCGATCTTCGAGCGCCGGCAGCGCCGTCACCAGCGCGCTCCCGGATAGGCACGCTGCATGTGCTGCATCTCGGCGAGTATGTAGCCGAGATGCTCGCTGTGCTGGCCGCGCTTGCCGTGCCAGGAATGCGGGCGATCCTTGGGACGGATGAGCGTGGCTTCGGCGAGAATCCGCTCGATACGCGCACTCCACGCGGCGTGCACCTCGGCCAGGCGCGGCGCCACCCCCTGCTCGGCCATCAGGCGATCCAGCTCGTCCTCGGCGAACAACTCCACCGTGTATGGCCAAAGGCTGTCCAGCGCCGACTGAACCCGCGCATGGCTTTCTTCAGTACCGTCGCCGAGGCGCACCAGCCAGCCGCTGCTGTAGCGCAGATGGTAACGAACCTCTTTGACCGATTTCGCCGCAATCGCGGCCAGGCGCTCGTCCGTCGATGCGCTCATTCGTTCGTACAACTCGAGCTGGAACGCGTCGATCAGTACTTGCCGCACGATGGTTTGGCCGAAGTCGCCGTTCGGTTGTTCCACCAGGATGGCGTTCAAATATTCGCCGTGCTCGCGCAGATAGGCGATGGCGTCCTCGTCGCGGCCGCGGCCTTCGACTTCACCGGCGTAGGTGAGCAACAATCGCGCCTGCCCGATCAAATCGAGCGCGACATTGGCCAGGCCCAGATCCTCCTCGAGCGCCGGGGCATGGCCCACCCACTCGCCGAGGCGCTGCCCGAGCACCAAGCTCAGGTCGCCGAGGCGCAGCACATACCGGAACAACGGCTCGTTCACAGCGTCTTGACCTCGTCCGGGATCTCATAGAACGTCGGATGGCGGTAGATCTTGTCGCGGGCCGGCTCGAACAGGGAATCCATCTCCGTCGGGTCGGACGCCGTGATGTTCTTGGAGGGCACCACCCAGATACTCACCCCCTCCTGACGCCGCGTATAAAGATCGCGCGCATGATCGATGGCCATGCGCGCATCGGCGGCATGCAGGCTGCCCACGTGCTTGTGATCGAGACCGCCGCGCGCGCGGATGAAAACCTCGTACAAGGGCCACTGGCGGCTGTCTTCCATGGTGCTCATATGAATGCTCCTAGGCGGCTGCGGCCGCGCGACGAAGCTGCTTCTCGGCGTATGCGGTGGCGGCCTCGCGCACCCAGGCGCCGTCGGCCTGGGCCTTGCGCCGCGCTGCGAGGCGCTCCGCATTGCACGGCCCATTGCCCTTCAGTACTTGATCGAACTCGGTCCAGTCGATCGGGCCGAATTCATGCCGTTGCTTGACCTCGTCCCAGCGCAACAGCGGATCGGGCACAGTGAGGCCGAGATACTTGGCCTGCGGCACCGTGAAGTCGACGAACTTTTGCCGCAGTTCATCGTTCGAGAAGCGCTTGATTTTCCAGCGCTGCGATTCGCCGCTATGGGTCGAATTGGCGTCCGATGGGCCGAACATCATGAGCGCGGGCCACCACCAACGGTTGAGCGCTTCCTGCGCCATTTGCTTTTGCTGCGGCGAGCCGGTCGCGAGATGCAGCATGAGGTCATAACCCTGGCGCTGGTGAAAGCTTTCTTCGCGGCACACCCGCACCATGGCGCGCGCATAAGGCCCGTACGAGCAACGGCACAGCGGAATCTGATTCATGATGGCGGCACCGTCGACCAGCCAGCCGATCGCGCCCACGTCGGCCCAGGTCGGCGTCGGGTAGTTGAAAATGCTCGAATACTTGGCCTTGCCCGACAATAGCTGCTCGACCAGCTGATCGCGGCTCACCCCGAGCGTCTCAGCCGCGCTGTAGAGATACGCGCCATGGCCGCCTTCGTCCTGCACCTTGGCGATCAAAATGGCCTTGCGCTTGAGCGTGGGTGCGCGAGTGATCCAATTGCCCTCGGGCAGCATGCCCACGATCTCCGAGTGAGCGTGTTGGGAAATCTGACGAATCAAGGTATTGCGGTAACGCGCCGGCATCCAATCCTTGGGCTCGATCTTTTCCTCCGCGTCGACGCGCGCCAGGAATCGCTGTTCCAGGGCGCCCTCGTCCCGCAGTGCCGCATCCGAACCTTGCACATCCAGCGCTTGCGTATACATACCCGCCCCTTGTGGAGTTAGCCGACCGAGTATTGTGATACACAAAATTATCTAAATCAATTTTTTCTGTGTCACAAAGAAAAACCATACTACAATCGGGAACATGACCGCCGACGCCCCTGCCGCCCACGCCCGCGCCGACCCCGGAGCCGCGGCCGCCGGTGAATTGATCGCGCGATTTCGCCGGCAGCGCCCGCTGCGCAGCGGATCGCTGATCGTGACCTTGTTCGGCGATGCCATCATGCCGCGCGGCGGAGCTGTCGCCCTCGGCAGCCTGATTGCCCTGGCGGCCCCGTTTGGGCTCAACGAACGCCTGGTGCGCACCGCCACGGCGCGCCTGGCCAAGGACGGCTGGCTCGAGGGACGGCGCGCCGGAAAACTCAGCGAATATCGGCTATCACGCGATGGGCGCGAGCGCTTCGCCGACGCCACGAAACGAATCTATGGCGAACCCGACAGCGAATGGTCGGGCCGTTGGACGGTGATCGTTCTGCCGCCGATGCGTGCCGCGGATCGGAAGGCAGTCAAAGAAGAGCTCATCTGGCGGGGCTTTGGCGAGCTGTCGGCCACGGTCTTTGCCCATCCGGAGTTCGATCCCCGAGCCTTCGGCGCAACCCGAACCGGACCCCTCGCCAAGGCCATGGTATTCGACGCTCATCTTGCCGACGGCGACGCCCCGCAACGCCTCGTGGCCTTGGGGTGGGACCTGGACGATCTCGGACTTCGCTACCGGCGTTTCGTGAAGCGCTTCGAGCGCGTGCTCGCCGCGCTGCAGAACCTTCGCCATCCCGATGCAGAGGCCAGCTTCATTGTGCGCACTCTGCTGATCCACGAATACCGCCGGCTGCATTTGCGCGATCCCTTGCTGCCCTCGCGGCTGCTGCAGGCCGACTGGCCGGGGGTGCGGGCCGCGGAACTGTGCCGCGATATTTACGCTCGCGTCTTTGCCGCCTCCGAGGTGCATTTGTCGCGGGTGGCCGCGCAACTCGATGGCCCGTTGCCGGCGCCCGAAGGCTCGGTGATGCAGCGCTTCGGCGGCATTCAACCCTGCTAGGACGCGGCGCCGTCGATCGACCAGCGCATCTCGTTGGTCGGGATGAAACCGAGCGATTGATAGAGAGGACGTCCAAAATCTGAAGCATGCAGGACCATGCGGTCGCAGCCCTGGTTCTTCGCCCACGTCATCACCGTCTGCATCAGTGCGCGCGCAATCCCCCGGCTTCGCGCATCCGGCTCGGTGTAGACATTCACAGCCAACGGCACGGGTCCGGTCGCGATGCGGCCCTCGTGGGTGATGCGCGGCAGCTGCGGTTTGATGTGCACCCCGGCACCGGCGAGAACCCGTTCTTGCGGGTCGACTGCAAACCAACCCAGGTAGGAACCTTCGCGCAGCAGCGCGGCGAGCGCCGATGTCGATGCCCGCAACAGCTCATTCGCCAACGCCTCGGTCGGCACCTGGCCCATATCGCTGAACATGCCGACGCGATGCCGGGCGACGATCGCGGCGTCCTCGACAGTGGCGCGACGGATGGTGAAGTCTGCAGCGGTGTTCACGACTTGTCCTCGCGCCAGCGCTCCAGCGTGCTCACGACCAAACTCAAAAAGGCATTGGCTTGAAACGCGTCCAGAGCCCGGTGATCGATGGTGAGCGTGAGATAGCACATCGAGCGCACGCCGATCGACTCGACGCCGTCGGCTTGAACCGCACATACCCGGCGCTCAACCTTGCCGACGCCAAGAATGGCGACCTGCGGCTGGTTGATGACGATCGGCGCCGCCAGCAGGCTGCCTCCCACGCCGTGATTCGAAATGGTGAAGGTGCCGCCGCGCACATCCTCGGGCGCAAGCTTGCCGGCGCGCGCGGCCTCCACCAATCGATCGAGCCGCTGCGAGACCTCGAAAAGGCTGAGGTCCTGAGCACGGTGGATCACCGGCACGATGAGCCCCTTGTTACCGAGCGCGGTCCCGACGCCGACATTCACGTCGGCGTGCAACTCGAGCGCATCGGCGTGAAAGGTGGCGTTGACCTCCCGGTGGACTCGCAGGGCCTGAACGCAGGCGCTGATGAAATAGGCCGTCAGTGTCAGGCGAGCGCCGCGGGATTTGTAGTCCGCCGAGTGCCGCGCGCGGTGCGCCAAAACCCGCGTGAGATCCGCCTCGAACAAGGTCGTGACGTGCGGGGCTTCCGCCAGACTGCGTGCCATGTGCTCGGCCACCCGCCGGCGAATGGCGGTGTGCGGCAATCGCGAGTCTGCGCCGTCACGCGCGCGTGCGGCGCGTGCGTATCCGCCGCACGGCGTTCCACATCCTGCGCCGTGATCCGTCCATCGCGGCCGGTGCCGTTGATGTCGGCCGCCGACAATGAATGCTCCTTGAGCAGCCGGCGCACTGAAGGGCTCAACTGAGCCTGTGCCTCGCGCGTGGATGTGGCCGGCGCAGCCGGCGGAGCATCGGGCCGCGCGGCTGCGGCGGTGATCGGTCCCGCTGCTTCGCCGTCGAGATTCAGTCGCGCCAGCACCTCGTCCGGATGCACTTCGTCGTTCGCTTCCTTGAGAACTTCGACCAAGGTGCCACTGGCGGGCGCCGGTATTTCCACGGTGACCTTGTCGGTCTCCAGTTCCACCAGGGGTTCATCCTTGACGACGGCATCTCCGACTTGCTTGCACCAGCGCAGGACGGTGGCGCGCGTTCCCTCATCATTGGGCGGGGCCAACACGTCAGCGAGCCGGGTCATTTCAGATTTCAGCCAGGGACTTGATCGCGCGCGAAATGGTTTGGGCATTCGGCAGGACTTCGTCGAGCAATATCGGACTATGGGGGCTGGGTAGGTCGGGCATGGCGAGACGCTCGATCGGCGCGTCAAGATCGAAGAATGCCTCTTTGGCGATGACCGCTGCGATCTCGGCACCGAACCCCGCGGTCAGCGTGTCTTCATGAACGATGAGGCAGCGGCGGGTCTTGCGCACCGAGGCGAGCGTCGCGTCGCGATCCCAGGGCGACAGGGTTCGCAAATCGAGCAGCTCGGCGGACACTCCGGCGTCGATGATGGCCTGTTCGCAACGTTCGACCATCGCGCCCCAGCTCACCACGGTGAGCGCGGTTCCCTCGCGCAAAATGCTCGCTCTGCCGAACGGCACGACGAAGTCATCGCCCGGATAGGCGCGCCGCGCCCAACTGCCGTCGAGTAGCGATCGGTGTTCGAAAAAAATTGTCGGATCATTGCCCCGCAAGGCGCTGCGCAGCAATCCGACTGCATCCTGGGCATTCGAGGGCATCGCCAGGCGCCAACCCAGCCCATGCAGCCATTGCACCTCGTTGGACTGGCTGTGCCAGGGATCGCCGCATTTGAAGAAACCCCCGGGAATGCGCACCACCATGGGCGCAGCGAACCGGTTCACGGTCCGCCAGCGCATGGTGCCGCAGTCGTTGAGTTGTTCGGCGGCGGGATCCGCATATTTTCGAAACTGGATTTCCGGCACGGGCATGAGCCCGGCGGCGGCCATGCCGACCGCCCGGCCGATGATGCCTTCCTCGGAAAGGCTGGTGTCGAATACACGCGCGGCACCAAACTTTTCCTGCAATCCGAGAGTCGCCGCGTGCACGCCGCCTTTGCGGCCGACGTCCTCGCCAAAGACGAGCATTCGCGGATTCACGGCGAGTTCGGTTTCCAACGTGCGGCGCACCGCCGTGACCAGATTGATGCGCGGGCCTTGTGGAGTCGCGCGCTCATTGCCCGCGGGAGGAGTGACTCCGTCGCAGCGAATGCCGCCCTGTTGCTGCAGGTCGATGACTCCATCGGCGTCGACTTCGGAAAACAGGTAGCGTCGAACCCGCGTGGGATCAGGGGCGCTGCCCCGATCCACCGCAGCGAGCGCCGCGGCGACCGCCTGGCGCGCCTGCGAGATCTCAAATTCCCAATCCGCGGGCGAAATAGTGGTCGGTACCAGTTGCGCGTAAAGCCGTCCGAGCGGATCGCGCTCCTTTTCGGCGGTGATTTCACTCGCGCTCTTATAGGTCTGCGTGTCCTGTCCCGAGTGACCGGAGAGGCGCGGAACCACCAGCCGCAACAACGCCGGTCCGCCGCCCGAGCGCACACCGCTGACGGCGCTTTCGATGAGCGCTGCGGCGGTGAGCGGGTCCGCGGTTTCGCCGTCGATCACGCGCAGCCCGCGAAAGGCTTGTAGATTCGCGGCGACATTGCCGCCCGGAGTTTGCTGGCGGGATGGCACGGATATGCCGTAGCCATTGTCCTCGATGAAGAACAGCAGCGGCAGCCGTTCGGTGGTCGCCGACATTGAGCGCCGCCCAAAATCCATTGGTCGCGGTCGACGCATCTCCGCCATGGGCGACGGCAATGCTGTTGCCGCTGTCCTTATCCCCCAGCACCTGTGCGCGATAGCGCAGGGCCTGGGCCCAACCGACGGCGGGGGTGTACTGCGTGCCTACGCCGCCGCACACCGGCAGCACGCACGCGCCGGATTTGCGCGGCATGTTGAATACGACGCCGATGTCGCGGCCTTCGCTCATGCCGCAGGCTTTCATCATGCTCGAGGCGAGCGCCTGCTCGAGCGGCAGCCCCAGGCTCAGCAACAGTGGCCGCGATCGATAGTACGCACCCACCCCGTCACGAGCTCCGCTGAGGCACCTGCCCAACAAGACCTGGGTGAGTTCATGGCCGCGCGCCGAGAATTGGTACAGCACCTTGCGCTGCGGCAGCAGCGTGGATTCTTCGAGATCATCGAGCGCGCGCGAGGTGGCGACCTGCCGCAGCACCGCACGCCAATCCAGCGCACTGAGCGCGGGGGCTGGCTGCTCCGGCTTGGGGCGCGCATTCATCCGCTAAGGCTAGTCCACCCCCATAGAGCTAAATCGCCAAATAATCTCCATCTCAGGTCATTTTTTGGTGATAATCGCTAATTATCAATAGAAATGGAGCTGAAACATGGATATTGATCGCTACGATGCCCGAATCCTGGGTGCATTGCAGCGCGATGGGCGGATCCCGGTGGTGGAACTGGCTGAGTCCATCGGTTTGTCCCCCACCCCCTGCGCGCGGCGCATCAAAGCGTTGGAATCAAGCGGTGCCATCGAGGGCTACGCGGCGGTCCTCAATCCGGCGCGCATCGGTCTCGGCGTCCTGGCCATCGTGCAGGTGAAATTGACCGAGCACACCGACGAAACGGTGGCGAGGTTCGAGAAGGAAATCCTGCTCATGGACGAGGTCACCAAGTGCTTCGCCATGACCGGCAGCTACGATTTCATTCTGGAAGTGTATGGCAAGGACCTGGAGGCGCTGAGCAGCGTGGTGCTGAAAAAACTCATCCGGGTGCCCAATGTTCGGGACATGCAATCGAGCGTGGTGCTCGACACCATCAAACGCACCACCCGAATTCCGCTGGGACACCTGCAAACATAGGAGCCTGTGCTCCTAGCGCGTCGATTCCTCCAGCAGCTGAACGGATCCGTCCCGAGTCACCCGGTAGTGCCCGTCGCGCCAGTGCACGCGCCGCGTGGAAAAACTCCACAGCCACAATCCCAGGCTCAACGCGTCGCGGATCGGCACGAGGGCGATGGGCCAGACGCTGGAACCCGCCCTGCGAAGCGCCCCATGCAGCATGAAGCGCGTCAGCGTCGTGACCCCGAGCATGCCGGCGGCCGGCGCCGCGCCACCGGCCAGCAGCGCTCCGAATGCAGCCACCGGTATCCCAAAGGTGGTAAAGCAAAAGCAATACGCCGACGGACGCAGCGAGCGAATCGTGCGCAGCCATCGCAATTCATGCCGCGCGAGTTCCGCGAAGCTGCCTTCGGCCACCCAAGTGTCGACCACGACTTCGGAGAGCACGGTTCGCAATCCCAGGCGGCGGGTCAATTCACCCAGCCGGTAGTCGTCGGCCAATTGATTCGCAATCGCCCTGAAGCCGCCGACGCGCTCGAGCACCGAGCGTCGCAGCGCAATGGTTACACCGAAGGCGAACGCGCGTGAACCGGCCATTGCAGCCACCCGCACTGACGGCAGAAACCACTCATCGATGAACATGGCTCCGAGGAGCGGCCATAGGCCTCGACGCGGACGGCCGCGATACGCGCAGGTCACGATGCCGACGCCGTTGTCGAGCAGCGGCCCGATGATATTCGCCAGGTAATCCCGGTCCACGCACACGTCGCTGTCGGAGATCACCAAGTAGTCATGGCGGGCCAGCGACAGCATATTGATGAGATTGCTCACTTTGCGGCTGCTGCCGTGCTGGCTGTGGTCGACGGCGACCGCAAGCGCGAGCCGGGGAAACTCCCGCTGCAGCCGCGACACGACGGCCAGGGCCGGGTCGTGCGCATCGCAAACCCCGAACACTATCTCGAACTGCGGGTACGCTTGCTCGCAGAAGGAGCGCAGGCATGTATAAGTGTCGGGTTCTGCCCCGCACAGGGGCTTGAGAATCGTCACCGCAGGCTGGATTCCGGCAATGAATCGCGAATCTCGAATCCGCACGCGCACCGCAATGAACGCCACCACGCCATAGGCCATGGCGAGGGCGGCCAACACCATCCCGCACCAGAAGAATACCGAGTGAACGCTCGCGGCCATCGACCCGTCCCATAACTCTACTTTGCAATGCAAAGTATACGATGTTGGCAACGGCGTGCAAGTGCGCCGCTGCGCGCGCCTCTGTATGCTACGACTCTTTCGACACCGAGGGGTGGGTATTGAACGAGTCAACCGCGGAGCACCGTGTCGACGTCGCGCGACGTCGCGTCTTGACTGGTGCCGGAGGCGCGCTCTTGCTCTCCGCTTTGCGGTCGGTCCTGGCGGCCCGCGCGCTCCAAGTCCCCGTGGTTGACGCACTGACGCTGCACGTGATCGTCGACGCCGCTACCGCAGCTCCCGGCGAGCGCATCGTCAAGCCAGGTTTGACCGTCGAACGCGACATCGACCGGCCCTCCGATGAGGTTCTGCCGCGCCGAAACCTCCTGGCCGAATACGGTCTGTCCTTGCTCGCCGTATCGAGGCGGGATCGCGAGACACGCCGTGTGTTGGTGGACTTTGGCTATACGCCGGAGACGCTCCTGAACAATTGCTCCATTTTGGGAATCGACGCGGGCAACATCGATGCGATGGTGCTGAGTCACGGGCATTTTGATCACTTCGGCGGAATGCGCGGCTTGCTCCAAACCAAGCGGGTGAAGCCGGGGACTCCGCTCATCGTTGGAGGCGAGGAAATATTTTGTGAGCGTGTCAGCCTGCTGCATGGCCAGCAACGTCAATTCGGCGCCGTCGATCGTGACGCCGCTATTGCGGCGGGCGTGCGCGTTGTGATCCAACCTGAGCCTATCCTGGTTGCCGGACACGCATTTACATCGGGCGAGATACCGCTGACCAGCTTTGAACGCTCCATCAATCCAACGCTATTTCGCCCGGGTGTGGGGTGTAGGCGTGAATTTCTGGCCGAAGATGCCCGGAATCTGACTCTCGTTCCGGACGACATGCGTCATGAGCTCGCGACCTGTTACTCGGTCAAGGACCGTGGATTGGTCGTGACCTCGTCCTGCGGACATCGCGGAATCCTCAATACCATCGAGCGCGCGCGTACAATTTCGGGGGTGGATCATGTGCATGCGGTGGTGGGCGGCTTTCATCTGGTGTGGCCGCGCGACGAGCAAGACGCCAAGCGAACCGTCGATGCCTTACAGGCGATCAATCCCGATTACATCATCCCCATGCACTGTAGTGGTGAGCCGTTCATCGCCGAGGCTCAAAGGCGCATGCCCGACAAGGTGATCCGTCCGTATGTCGGCAACCGCTTCACCTTCGGCGCCCCGGCCGCCTAGCGGCCCCGGGGTTGCCCGCCCTCGAGGTTAAGGGGTCAACAGTCCGTTGGCGATGGCAAATCGCGTCACCGCGGAAGCATCATGCAACGACAACTTGCGCATCATGTTGGCGCGGTGCTTGACGACGGTCCTGACGCTTCTTTGCATGTTGGCCGCGATCTGCCTGCTGGTGTAGCCCTGCGCAACGCCGACCAACACCTGGCGCTCGCGCGGCGTGAGCTGGTGAAGCACACCATGCTTTCGCACCGTGAGCGAGCCGCGCACGCCGGCGGTGGGCGACGGGCTGATCGTCTGTTCCTCGAGTGCGACGGCCGAGCGAATGGCTGCGACCAAGACCTCGTAGGCGGCGTCCTTGGCGACAAATCCGTGCGCTCCGGCGCGCATCGCGGCGCGCAGGCACTCCTGGGTGTTGTGGACGGTCAGTACGACGATCCTCATCCCCTCATCCTCACGCCGCAAGGCACCGATGGCTTCGATGCCGCTGCCATTGGGGAATGAGATGTCCATGATCACCACGTCAGGCAGCAATAGCCGTGCGAGGTCGACCCCCTCTGCCACGGTGCCCGCTTCTCCCACGACTCGAAAATCGCACCCGGCCTCCAGCAGCTGCCGTAGCCCATCGCGCAGAATAGCGTGATCGTCGATCAGAACGAGATTGAGATGCGCCCCGCGCCGGGTACCGGCGGACCCGGCGGGCTCTAGGTCAAGGGTGGGCATGGCCGTATGTGACGTAACTCATGGTGGAATGCGAAGCAGCTCCCATCGTCAGCAAGCCCCATATTTCGACGACTACATTATGTTCTATAGGTTGCTTGTCCACTGTACGGAACCCTATAATATTTACAAATCAAGAGAAAGTCGCAAGATTGCCTACCTGGTAAGCAAATTTGCCGTATCCGATTAGGGATGAGTCGATTGGCACTGTCGGGGAGACCCGTGATCCGCAGCCTTCATGATTGAATCGCCTTTGATCGCCAGCGTGCAGAAAATGCCGACACGCATCGTTCTGGTCGAAGATCATGCAATCCTCCGCGAAGGCCTCAAGGCGCTGATCGAAATCGAGCCGGATTTCGAAATCGCCGGGGATTTCGGCGGCGTGGAAGAATGCCTGGCCGGTATCGGCCAGCTGCGCCCCGACCTCGTTCTCACGGATCTTGCCCTGCCCCAGTGTTCGGGCTTCGAGCTGCTTCAGCAAATCAAGAACGTTGCGCCCAATGCCCGCAAACTCGTGCTGACCGCCCACAACAGCGAGGAGTACATACGTGCCGCTCTCAACGCGGGCGCCGACGGCTATGTGCTGAAGGACGCGAACCGTGCGGAGCTCATGCTGGCGATTCGGACCGTGGCGGCGGGACAGCAATTTCTCTGCAAGGCGATCGCCAGCAAGATACTGACCGGATATTTGTCGGGCGGTGAACCGCGCAGAAGCGCGAATACGGCGCAAAACATCACCGGGCGCGAGCGCGAGGTGCTGACGCGCATTGCACGCGGCGAATCGAACAAGATCATCGCGCGTGCCCTGGCGCTGAGCGTCAAGACCATCGAGAAACATCGCTCGAATTTGATGCGCAAGCTGCACCTGCATAATGCCGCCGCCATCACCATGTTCGCGGTCCGCAATGGGCTCACCAGTGGGGAGCAGAGCGCACGCAGCGACCTTGTCCCGCAGCAAAACGTCTCGCTCGGCTGACGGGATAAAAGATCCAGGAATTGCGGGTGCTTCAGCGCGCAGGGAGCGCTGCGACTTCGCCTGACCAATGCAGGCGCTCGGCCAACAGATCCTCGACGGACGCAAATCCCTCCATCCTGATCCACGGTTTGCCGGGCGCCGCGCGGACCAAGGTGAGCGCTGTATGACTCATCTTATCGCCCCGGTAGGCATTGAACGCCCTTTGCACGGCGGACGTGGCTGCAGCGGTTCCGGTGTAGTGGTTCCAGCCGGGTGCAGCGTGGAACTGTTGCGCATAGGCCCGCAATCGCGCCGGCGTGTCCTGTTCCGGATCGATGGAGATCGAGACCAGATGGACCGGCTGGCGCGCGCCCAATCGTTCCTGGAACTGTTCGAACACCTGACTGCTCATGGGGCAGATCGTGGTGCAGCTGGTGTAGATGAAATTCAAGACCACCGGCCGGCCGTCATTTAATTCGGCGGGCAACGACACGGTCTTGCCGTCATCGCGCACCAATTTGACGTCGGGCGCCGTGTAATTTGCCTCCGAGCGCTGCACGATCGCGGTCATCGCCATCTGATGATCGGCGTGTGCGAAGACCGCGCATAGCGTCAATCCGGCGACGCCCGACATCATCTTTAGTCCCTGCACGCTCATGGCGTTGCGGGCGGACGAACCGCGGGTGGTTTCGCGGTGTCGATGATGACGCCCCCGCGCCGCTGGGGGACGATCGGCTTGGTGAACGCATTGTCCGGCAGCGTTGGGTTCAAGGCGATCTTATCGATCATCATCTTGTCGGTGAGCTTGCCGGCGACATCGCCCGTTTCGATCGTCAACGGCAGCACGAGACCCTGGATTTTCTGGTGGTTGCGGTAATACACCGACACCGGCCCCTGGCGTCCTGCAGCGTCGCGCACCATGCGGTCGTATCTCAATTCCAGAAAGCTCTGCGCGTCGATCCAGTCCGTGCGCGTCTGACCGGAGGGCAGCGTGACTTCCAGGCGGTAGGCTGTGTGGCCTTCGATCGTGCCGGTACCCTTCAATACAACGCTGACCCCTTTGTCCTTGTAGTCGAATAGAGGTCCGTCGAGCCCGGCCGCATCCTGCGCAAAGCGCACTTCTTCGGCGGTGTAGTTTTGCCATTCCGGCTTGCCCTGATCGGTCGGGCGCAATTTCCACCCCGTGGTGCCGTCGAACACGCGCAGCGATTTCTGGTTCTGCGCCATGATTTCAAAATGCGTCGAGTTCGGTCGCTTGAACACCAGCAAAAACGGAACGCCGTAATTGCCTACCCGCCCGGATTCGATGCGGCCCGTCCAGCCCATGGTCTTGATGTCCCGCCAGGCTTGGGCGCCGCCGCTGGCCTCCACGTGGCGTGCAATGATCTGATCGGCGGTGAGTTGAGTGGCGGCTCCTGTGGCGACCGCTGATGCCGAAAAAACGGCCATCAAGGAGGCGATGCCTGCGACTCTCATGGCACCATCCAGTCGCCGTCGGCGATCACGTGCGTGCCGGTGTTTTCCGCGAAGCGCACGAGGTAACCGCCCTTGGACGCGAAGGCCTGCCCGGCGGCGAGCGTGAGTTTCGGGTAGTAGCCGGTCAAGATCCGGTGTTCCAGCCCCTCTCCGACCCGCTCCACCAGATAGTCGCGCTGGAACGTGTCCGACATGTGGTTGATGGTATCCGACAGGATGATACAGGCAAGATACGCGTCCGACTGAGCCTGCAGATCGACCACCGGAATTTGCCGTATGCGAAACCAACCGAGTGGATAGTCGACCTGGGCGCGGCGGCGGTCCGGCAGGTCGAACGGATAAGCCATGTGCGTCACGCTGCGCCACGCAGCCGGCAGCGGTGCCTGTTCCAGACCGCCCATGCGCCCCGACATGTACACCCGGGCAACGCCGTCGGGCAACGGACCCAGCGCCGCGATGTCTGCGGGCCGCAGCCATAAAATCAGTACATCCCCGGCTTTCGTGTCGCGCAGGGCCGCCCGAAGCTCTTGCTTGCTCCCGGTACCCGCGACGCTGCGATCGACGATCTTGATTTCCGCCGCGTCCTGTTCCGTATCGAGCGATGCCGCCAATGCCCTGGCCGCATCGCCGCCGACGTCATCGGCGCGAAACACCTGAACCACCCGGCGGGCCCGGGGCGGCTCATCTTGCGCCTGCAGTTGGCGTGCGATCAGACCTGCTTCGAGCAACACTCCTTTTGAAAAATACACATCATCGAAATCGCTTTCCGAATCAACTGGAAGATCGACCTCCGGAAACAGGCAGGGCAGTGCCTCGGTCTCGCAAAAACGATGCACCGGCGCCCAGGTCTTGCC
Source organism: uncultured Gammaproteobacteria bacterium (assembly GCA_963811115.1). GTDB lineage: Bacteria > Pseudomonadota > Gammaproteobacteria > Steroidobacterales > Steroidobacteraceae > Bog-1198. The sequence goes on along the minus strand of CAWEQB010000005.1, from coordinate 179,188 downwards.
GCCGAGCCCGGAGATGACGGCGAACACCGGCTCCGCGGCAAGCTTGGCGCGCAATTGCTCCTCCCAAGTCTCAGGCTCGCCTTTGAGTTGCCAGACGTGCAATTCCCAATGGCGATTGACCATGAACCCCAACCGGCGCGAGGAACGTAATCGCGGGCTTTCGGCCCGGGTGTGGTTGTTCTTGTCGGCAAAGAACTGCTGCAGCACATCGAGAACACCTTTGCGTGCCGCAGGGGAGGCATCGGGCGTAAATATCGTCGCGAAGTTCAGCACCGAGTCCTTGACGCCCGGTACCGCCTTGGGCGCCAGAGTGCGCAGGTACGCGATGAGATCGGCCATCGCTGCGTCATCGATCTTGAAGCGAGGCATCAGCACACCGAGCGGCCTGCCATCGGCCGCGACGCCATCGCGAATCGCCCGCGCCAGCGTGGCGTCGGTGTACGGATCGCGATCGGCTCGCATGGTTTCGACGAACGGCAAATCGAGGTCATCGCCGGGATGGGCCCGGGGATAGAACAGATAGCGCCCGGCGATGGGTGGGATGATCTGCCGCCCCTCGCGCATGCCCAGTCCGCTGCGGCGGTGACAATTGACGCAGGCCGCCTCCCGCCCCACCGTGGATAAGCCGGTATTGCGCTCACCCACCAGCTGCGTCCCCGAAGGCAGGACGCCCTGGCGATAAATGGCCGCGCCAGCCGTCTCGGGGCGCTCCCCCGCCACGGCGGGTGATGCCGAAAGCAGAGCGCAGACCGCGATAAATGCGAGGCCGCGCATCAGAGGTGCCGGCCGGGATTCAATCATTGCTCAACTGGGCTTCGCAAACCGCGAATCATCGAGCCGCGGATTCACGACCACCTTCTCGATCTGGATTTTTTCCGTGCGCTGCACGCCCTGAACGTTGGTCTCGATCAGGAACGGAATCTGTAGGCCGTTTACCTTGCGGTAATCGCGCAGGAAAACCGCCGCGGTGTGCAGCTTGCCGTCCAGGCGGCGCGGCGTCCCCTCGATCTTGACCTCGAGGAAGGACTGCGCATCGACCCAAACGTGCATCACGTGACTGTTTTTGAGCGCGACCTTTAGCTTGTACGCCTGCTTGCCCTCCACGGGCTCCATGCCTTCGACATCGATCTTGGTTCCCTTGGAGGCGTAGTCGATCAGCAATCCGTCGAGATCCGCCGCGTTGGCGGCCGTCTTCAACTCCTCCGGCGTGTAAGTCTCGACGTCGTTGCGATTCAAGTAAGGCCGCACCTTCCATCCTTTCGTGCCGTCATAGACCTGGACTGCGGTCTGGCCGTTGAACACGATCTCGAGGCGTGACTGACGGCCCCGCTTCATCTCCATCACGAAGGGCAATTGCACCTGGGCGTTCGGATCCTTGACCGGCGGTGGCGTGGGCATGCCCGGCGCCTTCATGGAGCGCTGGTTGTTGCCCCCGGCGTCCAATTTTCCCGACCATGACAGGGTGTGCACCGCCTGCCAGCCGGCAAGACCGCCGCGGGCCGCGACATTGCGCTCGACGATCGCTGCGGCGGACAATTTCGAGGCCGCGGGAACGTCGGCGCCGAATGTGAGCGCGGGCGCAAGCGCCAGGAGGGTCCAGCTGAGAACGATAACGCGTGACATGAACATATCTCCAAATGGAATTTGTAATGAGCTACTGAACGATCAGCCCGTCGAATCGAATCGCCCCGATGGCGACGCTGACCCGGTGACCGCTGCCCACTTTGTTGCCCTTGTTCGAAAACATCATCCAATAGGTTTTACCGGTTTCCGCAGGCATCGACTGACGCAGCGGACCCACCTTGTCCATGACGGGGATGGACAGCGCCACGTGCGCCTTTTCGTCCAGCAGACTCGGAGCCGACGCCTTGTCCTCGAGCGCTTGCGCCCGGTCGGCGTCCACCACCCGGTAGCTGAAACGCACCAACTGACCGGACTCCGCCAGCTTGACCGTGAGCTGATCGACACCCCACGTCACCGCATAATATTGCCGGGCACCCGCGGTCAGGCCGGGCTCATAGCGCGACGCCTTCTTCGGCGAGTGTTGTCCGGCGCCCTGGGTCATGGCCGCCGGTGCCGCGCCGATCAGTGCGCAACCCAGGAATGCCGCGGCGCAAGCCCGCAAGCCGGGAGCCCGTGGCGATCGGTACCGTGTTTGCTGATCTATCATGGTCGACTCACCTGACATGTGGCGTTCCTTAGCCGGGATCGGCTTGCATCCATTTCTGCACATCGCCGCCCGGCGCTCCCACTTGTCCATCGCGCTGATGCGCCTTGGCGTATTTATCCCGCTGCTCATCGTTCAAGACGGCGCGGATTCGCTCGGCCGTTTTCTCGCTGACCGCCTGGGTCGTCGCGATGCGCACGGCTGCGGGAACTGACGGATCGTTCCACGCCTTGATCACTTCGGCACGCTGCGCCAGCAATATGCTCTTCAGCCTGGCTTGCTGATTCGCGTCCAGGTCGAGTTCCCTCGCCATGAGCTGCACGCGGTAGTCGAGACTCGCCCCCGGCGTGTGAATCGCGTCGCCGGCATGCGCGGTGCCCAGCGCGCAGAACAGCAGCGCAAGACCCAAGTGTGTAGCTGTGACCGCAATGCGCGCCATGCTCTTTAGCCCCCGATCAACTGCCCGTCAGATTCAGCGTCGCTGCGATGGCGGCGCCGGTCGAGTCGATGACCGTCAAGGTGCCGGTTCGGGGAGTATTGCCGGTGCCGTTGAAGTTGACCGTGATCGCGCAGCTGCCGCCTCCCGCAATGGTCTGGCCCGAACAAGTATCAGCACCCTTGTTGAATCTGCCGCCGAACCCGCCACTGGACACCGTTGCGGTCCCGAAGGTGACCGAGCCGGTACCCACGACGTTGAGCGTTACCGTGCTCGACACGGGCCCTGGCTGGTTGCCGAACGCCAGGGTGTTGCCGGACAAGGAGCCCGGGTTCGTCGCCGGGCCAAACGTTACCAGCGGCGAAACTCCGGTGCCCGTCAGCATCGCGGTCACGGATGGCACCGGATGAGTAGCACCCGTCCCGCCCACGGTGAGGGTTGCGGATGCGGAGCCGGCCGCCGTCGGTGCGAAGGCCACTTTGACCGTGCACGAAGCGCCTACCGCCAGCGTCGCGCCGCAGTTGGGCGCACCACCCGGGAAGCCCCCGTTGGTCACCCGCGTAAAGGGCGCCGCCACGCCGGTGATGGTCATGCCGCCGATAGCCGAATTGCCGGTGTTCTGGATGGTGAGATTCTGCGTGGCGCTCGTCGTACCTGCCGTTTCATTGCCGAAAGCGAGCGAACCTGGGGTGACGCTCACGGTGTACGTCGGCGTCACCGCAGTTCCCTTGACCTGCACGGCAGGCAATACCGTCAAGCCACCGTTCCCCGAAATCGTCACCGACCCTGTGGGCGTACCCACCGCGGTCGGCAGGAACTGCACGACGATGGTGCACGTGGCGCCGGCGCCCAATGACGTGCCACAGGTTCCCCCCGCCTGGCCGGTCGGCCGCGAGAAGCCGCCTGCGGCCGGCAGCCCCGTGATGGTAAAGGGGAACGCCAAACTGTTGGAGTTGACATTGGTGGAATTATCCAGCGTCAGCGTTTGCCGCACCGACGTACCCACCGGCACGGTGCCAAAGTCGAGCGAGGCCGGTGTAATCGCCGGCAGCAGTCCGTTGCCGGATAGCGGCAGCGACGAGCCGTCGATGACGAAGGCCGGGTCCGCGGTCACGGTCATCGAGCCGCTCACCGGATCCAGCACAGTGGGCGTGAACACAACGCCGACCGTGCAGCTCGCCCCGGCCGCCAAGGTGAAGGGCGCCGCCGTGGGGCAGGTCCCCGCCGTCGCCGCCGCTGTCGAACGCGCGAACGGGGCGGTGAAGGCAACGCTGATTCCCGTCACCGTCGCCGCAGGCGCGCTGGTGGTGTTGGTCAACGTCACGATCTGCGCGGCGCTGCTGGTCCCGACGAATGCGTCGCCCAGCTGCAGCAGCCCGGTGGGACTGACCCCGAGATCGACCTTGACGCCGGTCCCGCTCAGCGCCACCGGCGAACCGCTCACTGCACTGCTCGCCGTGATCGTCACCGATCCCGTCGCCGCGCCGGCGGTCGTCGGCGCGAATTGCACGACGATCGTGCAGGACGCACCGGCGGCCAGCGTGGCGAGGCAGGTGCCGCCGGCGGCGCCCGTGGGCCGGGAGAATCCCGCGGGATATCCGGATAGGCTGATGTTGTTCAGCGCCGTCCCATTGGGCGCAGTCAGGGTCAAAACCTGCGTCGGCGCAGTGCCGGCCGCGAGGTTCAATCTGACGCTTCCGAAGTTGAGCGCATTGGGGGCTACCGAGGCATTTGCACCGGACGTGAACTGCACGGCGCCGATATCGTTGTGGCCCGATCTGGAGTTGCCGTAGAAGTCACCGGAAGGCGCACCCGAGGTCGTTCCGTGATTGACGGCCGCGGAGCCACCGGGAATCGAGTAAGCCCCCTGTGTCGTTCCATACGGACGCGACGCCAGCATCATTTCAGCGTTGGTCGACGTGGTCGAATTGGGCCTCATCAAGGTCAGCGGACCATAGACCAGGTTCAGCCAGTTTTGCCCTTCATCGACCGTCGCGGTCGGCTTGATGCCGTTGAAGGCGAACACCTGGCTCAAGGTCGTGGTTTCCGAGGCACCCACGGGCGTGTTGTAGCCCAGGCAGCTCGCCTGACTGATCTGTCCCGACTGTGCCCCGCAGTTCTCCGGCGGCACGCGCGCACCGTTGCAGTACTGCGCGACCACCGGCGAGCCGCTCGACGTCGTGGGAGCGGTTTGCGTGAGAACGCCCTGCTGATCGTTGGTGACAATGGAGTGATCCAGGGCGAGCTTGTTGCTCGTCTTGCTGATCACGCCCGAGGTGACATCGTCGGTGCGCAGACCGATGTCCCAGTAGTTCGCGCCGCTTGCACAGGCACCCGTGCTCGTCTGGTTCAGGAGCGGCGACAAGGCGATCAGCTTCTGCTGCGACTGGGTGCCGGTGCCCGTGCCGATGATGGAAACGCTGAACGAGCGATTCTGCCAGAACAGGTCGTTCACCATCTTGGGCTTGGACAGCTTCTTGCAGTCGTTGGCGGCGTAACCAAACCCGGTCGGACAACTCACGTTGCCCGGCAGCCCGGCGATCATGTTCGGCGTGTTGTACATCGTCACGAGGCCGGCCGGCTGCGGGCCGTGCGGCGCGGTGGCGCCCGTGCAGGACGGACTTTGCGGCAGCGACGGGTCCGTCATTGGCGTGCAGCCCGGCGGCGGTGAGGCCGCGTTGATTGCGCCCAGGGTCTTGAACAGTACGCCGGCCGTGGCCGTCGTATCGTTGGATGACACGGTGTTGTTGACGAAGCTCACCGCGAATGCGTCCTGCAGGGACACGCCGGCGCCGTCCCATCCCGCCACGTTGTTGGCGATGATGTTGTTGGTGACGGTGATGTCGTACCAGCGGGTCGGGTTTGTCGGAAACGCGAGGACTTCCGAGCCGTTGACCTGCTGAATCCGCAGGCCGCCGCCGCTGCCGTCCTCGGCACTATTGCCGAGAATGAGATTGGAGTCGATCACGATGCCCGGGCCCGAACCCTCGCCGAGCCCCGGCGGGCAATCCTGGTCATTGGTGCTGCCGCATTCGTTGCCGTTCAACGTGCGGTCCAGGTTCGCACCTTCGACGATGAGGCCGCCGCCGTTGGTCGGCAGGGTCGGATTGGTGCTCTGATTGAACAGGATGTAGTTGTTCCTGATGTTGCCGCGGAAGCTCACGCCCAGGTGCTGGACGCCGCCGCCGTCGCCCGTGCTCAGGTTGCCGGCCATCCAGTTGTGGTCGAGCAGATAGTCATCCGCACCGGAGCTGATCGTGATCGCACCCGCACCTGCCGGTGTGCCGGAGAACAGCGCATCGCCGATCGACGCGTTGTTGTAGATCATGTTGTGGTGGATGTGCACCTTGGTGTTGAACTGGAACGGGATGACCGCATTCAGCGCCGTGCCGCCGGGAATCGGCGGACATGGCATTGCCGCGGCGACCGCCGGTCAAGCCGGTGCCGCACTCGACGCCGTCATTGACGAACGCATCCGGCGTCTCCCCGTTGCCCAGGTTGATGCCGCCGGCGAGGGTGCCGTGATTGCCGGAAATGCGCGTGTTGGCCACCTCGAGGTTGTGGCCCCACCCATGGATGAACACACCGCCGCCGCCCTGCGAGCTGTTGAGGATCGACAGGCCATCGATGCGCGAGGGGTTGCACAGGAAGTTGGTCGTACCATAGTCCGTGCCATCCGTCGCGGACGGATTCACGGCGCAATCAGCACTGCTCGAACTGAGGTACACGCTGCCGTCGGTGAACGCGCCGGCGCCGCCAGTGGCATTCACGCCCCAGAAGTCCTGGCAATTGGCCCCGAACACGGGATTGTTGCAGGCAGGAACGCGCACGCCACGGCCCAGCACGGTGATGCCCGCGCCTTCGTAGGCGCCCATCAGTGTGGGCTCTTGTAGTACCTGTGCCAGATTGCCGTTGCCGGCCGCGTCCCAGCCGACGATGGCCTCGAAGGGAATACGGTCGACACGCAGATGCATCGCCGCCGGGCACGAATAGCTCTTGTCATTCGGGTCCGTTCCGGAGAAGTTGCCGTCGCCCGGATTCTGGGTGCCGTCGAGAGTCAAGCCGAACACGCAGTTCACCTGCCGGCGCCATTGGTCCATCTTGCCCGCGGGATGAGCATCGGCATTGACCGTGACCGAAGCCGCACCGACACCCTGGAGGCGCACGGGCTTCCACATGATCAGGTTCTCGCGATACGTGCCCGGGGTCACGATGATCAGATCTCCGGGGGCCGCGCTGTCGATCGCCGTCTGAATGGGGCTGAAGCCCATCCGGCCGAAGTTCGCCGTGTAGTCCTGCACGGGCTTGTTGGCGGAATCCGGCGAAATCACCGCGCTCGGGGTCACGATCCAAGGCGCGCTGCCGTCGATCGTCACGGTGACGGCATCGATGGAGCTCTTGCCATTGGCGGCAGTGATCACCAGTTCGCCGCATTTCGCCGCCGGCTGTCCGCGCTGCTGGGGTAAGCAAGACGGCACGCCGGCGGGGTTGACGTCGCCGGTAATCGTCAAGTCGCCCCAGACCACATTGTTCATCGGCACGCCGCCGACCGTCACGTTCGCGCACGCGCCCGATGCCGGACAGGTGCTGGGCGTGGTGGCGCCAAAGCCGTAGTGCCGAGTCAAAGTCTTCTGGTTGTAGGGCGCCGTGGTGGAGTTCGGCCCTGAGAAGTTCGGGTTCTGAACCACCTTGTCGCCGAGCGCGGTGATGGTGAGGTGCAGTGCGGGGGGACTTCCCGAGGCGCCGGCAAATGCCAGGAGCGTTGAAGGTGCCACGGGCGAAACCGTCACCCCGGATTGATTGACGACCAGCGCAGTTCCGTTCGCCACACCGCCCGGCGCGGTGACGGTCACCGTCGCGGTGGCCAAATCTACCGTGGCCGAATAGCCGGTCGTGGCGGTCTTTGCATTGATGCTTGCCGCCGTGGCGTTGGCCATCACGGTGTTGCGGAAGGTTTGTAAATTTCCGTTCGTGCCGGCGCAAAGAATCTGAAAGTTGCAGGTGATGCCGTTGTTGGTGATCGTCGTCCCACCGGCGGTGATGGAACTGATCGTGTCGCCGCCCGAGGTACCAAAGAGATTTCCTGCAGTGACGTTCGACAGCGCGAACTTGACGGTGCCGGGCGTACGCCGATCCGGTGGTCACCCATGGTCCCGGCACGGGGGCTGTGGTGGTACTGTTCACGACGCTCGCAATCGCGGGCGTCGCGTCCGGATATTCGCTGTCCGGCAGGTTGTAGTCGTCGGCGAACGCCATGGTCGGGATCACCGGCGTGTCCATGTAGGCGGTGAAGCCGGGCATGAACGGCGTCTCGTAGCAGAAGTTGCTGTACGCCGGGTTGTACGAGGGGTCGGTGATCTGATCGGCAAGATCGGCGGACACGACCACGTTCGCGCCCTTGACGAATTGACCCGTGGCATTGGTCTTGGCGATCGGGCCCGGATCGTTCATGCAGGCAATCGCCATCTGCGGCACATAACCGGTCGGGTTCGGCGGATTCACGCCGTAGCGTCGAGAAGTACAGGCCGTTGTAGGCGCCCCACTGGTCGGAATAAACACGAGCCACTTCCGTCGCCGTTGAAATCGCGCATGGCGACGGGCAGGTTGGGCGGACCGAACTTCTCGCCGAACTGCGGCGAGAACGGGTCGAACTCCGAGGCGAAGTCGTCGGTGATCCCACCGGTGAAATGACCGGCAATGTGGGTCGAGCTGAAGATGTAGAACTTGGCCAGCGACGGAGGCCTGATTCTGCAGTTCCACTTCCTTGCGGTCGCACAGCGCGCGCTTGGCGCCGGCGAACGGCGCCGCCTGCCCGGCTCCGGGATACAGGCTGTTGAGGTCGGGGACGATGCGCTCGGCGCCGACGCAGGGCCAGTAGGTCTCGATGCTGCCGGTGTCGCCTTCGTGGCGGGGGAATGTGGTCGAGCCCAAGTTATTGGTCAGATTCAAACTGCCCGGGTTATTCGGGTTGTAAGCCGCGTTCACCGCCGCCTGGTCGGGCATGATGAAGATGTTGCCGAAGCCGGCGAACTGCTGCGTAACCGGTGCGATGTACACATCGCCCAGCAGGATGTTCTTGTCCTCTTCCTTCACGAGCTCGTAGCCCGCGCGGCACGATCACCTCGACCACGTACTTGCCGGGGGGCAGCATCGGATTGCCGTCGGCATCCGTCTGCGTGCAGCCGGTGCAGTTGGTCTTGGTCGGTTTGCCGGTGGCCTGGTCGACAGCCGTCACGCTCGGAAATTTGTACATGCCGTCATAGGGTGCGGGCTGGATCTGGTTCAGCTGCGACCAGCCGTCATAGCACTTGAACTGCGAGTTATTGGCGAGCGGCTTCTTGTTGCCGGTCGCGTCTGCCGTGTCGAGCCATTGCTTGCTGTTCTTCAAGGTGGCGAAGAACGGGCTGGTCGAATCCTGGCCCGGGCAGTTCATGTTCGGGATGTAGGTGCCGTCGGCCTGCTTGATAAGATTGCCGGCGGCGTCGTGGCGGAATCCCTGCGCCCAGTCATCCCAGCTGGTGGTGGTCGTCGTGTCGACGAGCGTCAGCTTCTTGTTGCCGTAGTCATCGACCGCCTCGCTGTAGAGGTTGATCGTGACGCGCGGAACTCCGGGCTCCCATTGCAATTGCAGCGACAGCGACGGGTCGTCGAAAGGCCGCGTCGAGGCGTAGATCACATGGCCCGCAATACCGCCGTTCTCCGTCGCTGCGTACGGCTTCATGGCAAATTCCATGAAGCTGACCTGGCCGAGCAGACCCTGCCAGCCCTCGGTGATGCCCCAGGGTTGCGCGGGCATGATGGCGCCGCTCGAGCCGCCGCTGCGTGTCGCCAGCCGGGCAATCAGCGGACTTGCAATACCGTGCGCCCGGAACCCGAAGATTGGGAGGCAAGGAGACACGCTCAACGGTATTGGCCGTATGATCCGCGATGACGGAACTACCGCCGCCATTGCCGTCGACCGGGCCGCCGGCATCGTAAACGGTGTGCACGCCCTCGGGCTTGTAGCGGGTAGACGCTGTCTCGACCACCAGCCAATTCATGAACGGGAAGACTTCATTGAAACCGGCAAAGCCGTTCAGGTCGGTGTTGTTGAAGAAACCAAAGCTGCCGTCGCGATAGCGGATGTTGGTGCTGACCAGGGCAAGACCGGGCTCTTCGTCCTGCGACACGCCGTCGCCGTTGGTATCGACGAAGGTGCGCGTCGACAGGTTCGTGCGCCACTGCGTGACCGGGAAGTCCAGGTTGGTGTTGCCGCTGATCGACACGCTCCCGACCAAGCCGTCGAGCATGATGTCGTTCCACTGGTCGAACACCGATATCTTGAACGTACCGGAGGGCATTCCGTCGAAGGTGACCGTCCCGTCCGGATTGCATTTCTTGAAGGCGAAGTCCTCGGCGTCCGCGGGACCCACGGACACGTAGCAATTCGTAAAGGCGTAGTGGTCGTAGTTGCCGCTGCTGAACGTCCGCTGGTCGGGCGTGCGGGCCATGTGGTTGTTCGACACGTTCACCGTCAGCGAGGAATTGCACCCGCCCGGCGCCGTGGCGCAGAACCCGGCCTTGCGATCGTTGATGATCTTGGGGTTGGCGAAGCCGATCGAGACGTGGAAGCCGCCAGGCCCGAATTCCTGGAAGTAGCCGGGCTCGTTGGGCTTGATGAACGCCTCGTGCGGCTTGCCGCCGTCGAGGGTATTGGTCTGCAGCCATTCTTCGCCGCGGCCGATGCGGTCGGCGCCCGGCGTGGCCGTGATCTCGTATAGACCGGGATACAGATTGGCGATCACCGCCTGGCCGGCCAGCGGCGACAGAGTCTTGCCATCCGACTCGTATTTCGGACAAACGGGGATCATCCCGACGAAATTGCCGCCGACGCCGTCGTAGCGGGCGGTGATCGGGCACGAATCAAGACCCGTGATGGGATCGATCTTGCCTGCCAGCGAGTTGGACACCGGCTGGTTGAACATGTCGTAGGTGATCTGGCCAGTGGCGTCGCCAAGTCCGCCGGCCTGATCGAAGAGTTCGAGATTGAAACCGCCGAGCCCCGGCTCGTTCGGTGCGAGAACATCAACGCCGCCGCCGGCATCATTTTCGCCGTTGAGCGGATTGTCGTCCTGGAACACGAGTACGGAGATCTTGGACGTGGGCAGGGGCGTCTCTTGCAGGCCGATATTGATCGGCATGGTGCCGAGCGAGGCGATCTGCACCGGGGAAATCTGTGCGCCGCCCATCGCATGGCCGCAAATGGCGCTTGGTGCGCCGGGCGCCCACGGCGAGGTACCGGTCAACGATGCGTCGAGCACATAAGGACCGCAGGCCGTCGCGATATCGAATGGTTTGCCGCTGTCATCCGGCCCGCCGGCGCCCCCGATGGTCGGATTGACGCCGTCGCCGGGCAGAACCGAGATGAAGTAACGTTTGTTCGGATCGAGGTGGACGGACCTCGGATCCACGGCGAATTTTTGGCCGGCGGCCGCATCGACGGGAACACCGAGACCGCTCACATCCTGTTGCGCGCGGCACGCGCCGTCGCCGATGTCGCAGGTTGCCGGGGACCCTTGCACGGTCTGGCCGCTCTCGCAGGAAACAGCGCCCGTGCAACCCTGAGCGACCACGGGCATGTTGGCGGTATGGAAATTGTAGCCCAATGCCTCGACCGGCAAGGGGGGACACGCGTTCCCGCGCGAATCCAGTCTCGCGCCCGTGGTATTGATCTGGCACTTCGGGTCGATCCAGAGCGTGCGGTCCTCTTCAATGATCCAGCGGTAGTCCGTGATCTTGACCGGTGTGCTGCCGGGCTTCTGGCTCGGCGCGTCATAGACATTGACGAGCAGATTCGAGGGCGCGAGGAAATTCACCGTGATGGTGCCTTCGGCACTCGTCTGGTTGGTCGCTGTCGACACTTTGTAATTGAAGCTGCATGCAGGCAACGCTGCCGAATTGATCGCGGTGAAGGATCCGTCTGCATTCAACATCACACTCGAACAGGTGGAGGCAGTCGCGGACGGCACAGCCGTCAGCGTCAACCCATCGGGGCTCGTCGCAAACGCCAGTACGCCGGGCGGCGCGACCGCGAGTCGCGACGCGACATTGCTGGTGAAAGATCCGTTACCCGCGGTCGGCGCGCCGCCTTTGCAGGCCGCCTGCGTCGAACAGTCGGTGATGGTCGCGGTGTGCGATGTGGTGCCGTTCACCAAGTAGGTGAACGTTCCGCCGCAAGGAGACGCCGTCGTCGACTTGTACGTGAAGGTGCCGTCCGGTTGGAAGCTCAGCGTGTCACCTGCCGGGATGGCAGGAGTACCCGAGAGAACGGCACGGTAGGCGCCGGTGGCTCCGCCAAGCACGCCCTTGCTGGGATCGGTCACGGCCAGTGTCGAACCGGCGGTGCAATAGAACGCCTTGTCGCTGGCGACGAAGGCGGGAGCGGCAGCCGCCGCGGAGCCCGCTCCGCTCGCGGCACCGCCGCTGACACTGATGTAGGCCTGCATGCCGCCGTCGCGCTGATTGCTCGTCGACAGACTGAGCGCACGATCGAATACGGCATAGGTGGCTGCGTCGTACGTGCCGTTTGTGACCGTCGGTTGAATCGTCGCGTCACTGGTCTTTCCCGGCGTGAGCAACACCTCGTTCTGCACCCGGGGATTGCCGGGCAGTTTATTGCCGTCCTCGGCAAGCAGCGTGATCTTCGAGCCGACGACCGACGGCACATGCATGCGCAGGCCCGCATTGACCAAACGCAGCAGCAAGGTGCCGGTAGTCGAGGCAGCGTTCGTGGTTGTATTGGTGGTTGTATCGGTTACCTGCGGCAGGATCGATTGCGTGGCCGCAGCCGCGTTGGTGCGATCGAACGACTGGCCGTTGACGAGGTAGTACAACGGGCTGTAGTTCACCGCCGGCGGATAGCAGGTGTGCACCGTGGCCGGTTGGGTCACGTCGCCGCATTGGGTTTTCTGGCCGTTCCACACCGTAGTGTCCTGAAACCCGGCGTTCTTCACGACCTGCGCCACTTCAATATTTTGTGTCGGATCTATTTCGCTCAACAGCAGCACGACATCCTTGTCGAATGAGGTGCCGTAGGCCAACGGCGCGGTGGCCGTCGAGGCGGGATCGGTCACCACCAGCACACCGTACAGGCCCATCGGTCCCTGGATCGACGGCTCGGTGCCGGACTCGATCAGGTAGGTGCCCGGGGTCAGACTGGACCACGTAAGATTCTTGCCCCCGGCGTCCGAGACATTGACTTCGGTGCCAAACGATCGCACCCGATCGGCTTGAGCGGGTGGCAAGAAGGTGGCGTTCCCGAGCACCGTGACGTCCATGGTCGCGGTCGCCTGAATGCAAGTCGTCCCGTTGATCGTGCAAGGCGGCGCATCGATCGTCACCGTCGGTGCGCCCATGTAACCGGAGCCCAAGTTCGACAGAGTGATGCCGGTGACCACGCCATTCGCAATGGTCGCAATGGCCGTCGCCCCGCTGCCGCTGCCGCCGGTGATGGTCACTGCTGGCGGCGAGACGTACCCGGCGCCTCCACCGCTCACCGTGATGGCCGCCGTTGCGGGGTCGGCGCGGGTTCCCGGCCAGCTCGTCCCTTGCGCCGCGTGAGGGGGACTCGGCATCGTCGCGCGCTCGGTACCGAGACCGCCGCCGACCTGGCCGACGATGACGAGAGAAGTCGGAACCGAATTGGTGCCGCTGCCCGAAAAGCTGAGCTTGTTGATAAGCGTGATCGTCAATGGCTGACCGCCGGGGACCGTTATCAAGGGCGGCTGCCAGGTGGTGCCCACCTGTGCGCTGCCATTCATGGCGGTGCATGAGACACCGGTGCTCGGGGCACTGCAGGTATAGCCCCACATCGGCACGGGTTGCCCGTCCGGTAGCGTCGTGCTGGTCGGCGCCGCGGTCAGCGTGACGGTGCTCTGCGCCAGCGCCGCGCCGCCGCCGAGCAAGGCAAGAAGAGAGGCCGCGATGCTCGTCTTGAGCAGGCACGGCTTCGACAGGTTGATGCCCATGTTCATGATCCTCACGCTAGTTCGCTTCGTTGATGGGCGAGACCCATGGGTCCACCAGCATCATCATCATCATTCCGCCGGGAAAGATGTTGTTGGTTGTGATCTCGCGTTCGTTATGCGAGTGCCACATGTATGCAAATCCTGCTTCCGAACCCGGATCGTTGGCGATCGTGCCGAAAGGCGGGATGGGAGTCGGGCCGACGGAGCGCGCATTCGCGTCCGGACCGAGATACGGTGCGCCGCTGTACCACGGGCCGTTGGCCAGAATGGTCGGGTCAGGCAGCGTGACGGGACCGCCGCTGCCGACGTTGCCGAAGGGTTTGCTTTCCAATGGTTTCTTGTGGTCCGCGCACCATTCGTAGTAATTCGGCTCGTTGCCGATGGCCGGGGGGGTGCTGCCCGTCGTGAAATAGCCGTTCTTGTCAGGGTTGCAGGGAGCGCCGCCGTTGCCCTCACTGCCGCCGCCGGCGGCGGCGGCATCGGACGTGTGCGCATAGACATCCCAGTTGAGGCCCTTGCCCGTGTACTGGAAAATCGCGTCCAATGTCTGGCCTGGCGTGGTTGTCGTCGTGAACAGCAACGGACCCGCGAGCTTGGGCAGGGCCCCGCTGGTGGCCGGAGTCGTCAGCAGCATGTTGCCGTCGCGCGCCAGAAGGCGCAGATGGTTGGCATGCTCGTGCAGCGGATGCTGCAAGCGTCCCTGGCCGATCACGCGCACCAGCACCAATTCGCCGGGGTGCATGTGCGGATTGCCGTTGTACGGCTGACTGGGATACAGGGACGAGTAATTGGGATCCGCGTCGTCCGGAAACGAGCGTCCATTGATGAGAAAGTACGCCGGATGGTAGGGCTCGGTGGCCACGGACATGCAGCCGGTGGATTGAGCACAGGGCAGAACGGACTGCTGCAGAGCCTGCGTATGGATCGCAGGATCCATCTCCGAGAACTGGAACATGTACTCGCGCTCGTAGCAGGCGGACGGATGGTTGTACGCCGCGGCCGCCAGGCGATAGTCGGTGGAATCCAGGGTCGCCAACTTCGCGCTTAGCGCGAAGCATGTGTTGGGCAACCCCGATCCTGGCGCTGAGTAGGCCGTGGGTACGCCGCCGCCGAGGCTGGGTAACACGATGATGGCGCCGTACAGGCCCATCTCGACCTGCAGGTCGCCCTGCGTGCCGCTGTAGTAAGAGTGGGTGCCGGCGGTGTCCGCCACGAATGTGTAGGTGACGGCGGCACCTTGAGTTGCCTCCTGCGCGAGGACGCCGGGCGCACCGCCGACCGCAGTCACGTGAAAGCCCGGAAACAAGATTGACGTGTTGCCCGCGGCGGGCGGCAGGTTGTTGGTCAGCGTGACCTTGACGGTATCGCCTTGATTGACGATCAGGGTCGGTCCCGGCAGCTGCATCTTCGGGCACCCGGTTGACGGGAGCGGCACGGCCGCGGGCGCGGATCCGCTCGGCTGTGTATTGCAACCGTACCCCCAGACGTAGATGCTCGCCCCGTCGGGCTGCGACACATAGCCCTGAGTGGCGACGAGGTCGAAACTCGGGGTGGTCACGCCGCCGGTGATGCCGGGCACTGCCGCCTGTGCACCGCAGCCGAGCAGCGAGGCCAACACAATTGCAGCACTGGCCTGAAGCCGCCTGGTGAATGAGTTCGTGTTGCGCATCGCCATCTCCTAGCTGCACTTCTTGGTAGTCGGATCAACTGCACTGCACACGTTCACCTCGGTCATCATGCCGCCGAAGTTCTCTGCGTCATTCGACAGGTGGTCGAGCTGCGGCGTGTAGAGGTAGAACTTCTGCCCTGCCGCGATGCCCGTTGCGTCGAGAATGACGTCGATCGATTCACCACCGCCCAGGGTGATTGAATTCGTGTAGTAGTCCATGTTGTTGCCGTCCTGGTCGCGCAGCAGCCGCGCGTTCAGGCCGATCACATGCATCTTGATGCCGAGCGAAGCCAGGGTGTGGAACTCCGTGACGTTCAGGTCGGAAAATCTGAGCAGTGCCCTGCCGCCTGCCGGGATGTTGATCACGGTGTTGAGGGGCTGCGAGAAGTGCGGCGTGCCGTCGGTGGCCTGTGTGCTGAGCGGCGCCGGATTGATCGTATCCGGGTAGCTGCGGCCGTTGAGAAGGAAGTACTTGTCCTTGTTGTCCGCGAAGGATTCCGGATTGAAGGTCATGCCGACGAAGTGGAAGTTCGGATCGAAGCCGTGCATCTGGATCGGATATTCGACGTCGAAGGCGGTGGAACCGTCGCCGTCGTCATAGGCGTATTGCTTGTTCGCAAGGCGCTTCACGCCGTTGTCTGCCGCCGGCAACTGCACCGAGCACAGCAGGTCCGTGCGGTCGCACTTCCTGGAGACATCCGACTGATCGGTGTTCAGCTGCGCATAGAGCGACGCGCCCGTCGCCACCGTGTTCTGCCGCGGCCGCACGTATAGCTGGCCCACCATGCCCATTTGCAGATGCTCGGGCGGCGAGATGTGACAGTGCCACATGTACGTGCCCGCCTCCGGTGCCAGGTAGTAATAGGTGAAGCTGCCGCCGATGTTGATGGCGACGGAAGCGTCCGGCACGCCGTCATAGAACGCCGACGCATTCGGGTAACCATGGAAGTGAACCGTGTGCTGTTCGAACAGGTCGGGGCGCATGACCATGCCGACGTTGGTCAATGTCAGAAACAGCTCATCGCCCTCGTCGATCGCGATCATCGGCGCCGGAAAGTTGCCGTTGAGCACGCCGACATCCATCACGAGGCGCGGGTCGACGTGACCGGTCAACAGGGCATGTTGTTGCGCCCAGGCTGCGGGCGTCAGCTCGGAACCAGGTCCTGTCGTCGGTTGAGGGGGAATATTTCCGTCTTGTGCCTCGACATCGGGCACCAGGCCGATCGCCCCGTTGAAGGCGTAGCTCGCGCCGTCCGGCGCGCCGATTTTTACCGCGTCGAGGACATTGCCGCTCGCATCGAGATTGCTTTGATTGAATACCGCCGCCGTTTCGGTGCCCGGCAGGCCGTTGACGATGTCGTGGAGCCCGGACAGCGGCCCGAAGGAGAACAAGTAAGTTTGCGTGCCATCCCCCATGGTCGCAAAGCCATCACCACCGGAGATCTGCTGGCACTTGATGTGCGGATTGGGCAGGCCGTTCACCAATGGGTGCAGAGCCGTGTGCGTCGGACACTGCACGCGGAATGACTGCGCAGCGGCGGGCAACGCCAGGAAGGCCAGAAGAATCGTCGGCACTGCACGACGAATTAGCTGTGGATTAAACATAAGACCTCCGGCCTTTTTTCCTACGGGTATAACGCTCAATTTCCGACCCCTGGTAAGTGCGAGAACGGCGCTGGGATCGGCGCACGCGGGAAATCAGGCCGAATGGCCTGTGAACCTGCCGTAGAGACGATCACTTGAACATCGCTGAATTGTCGAACACGATCTTGTTGCCTTTTATTCGGTCCCGGCGCCGCCTTGCTTTGCGCGGGTATTAGATTGCGCGTAAGGAACCGCGTTAAATATGCGGGGGACACTGGCGAGAGAGGAAGGTTGGCGCTGTAGGCGCCAAAGTAGGGTTTGACTGTAGATTCAGTTCAGGGGATGGACGGATTGCCGCGCCCGCGGGCGCGCCGCGGCTCGTAGAGGAATTGCCAGTCGCAGTAACACTCCATGTCCGCGAATCCGGCTTCGAGAGGCTCGAAATTCGCGCGCTTCATGGTCTTTGCCTTCGAACTGCTCGCAATTCCCATGACGCCGCCGTCGGCGGCGCGAATGATCTGCCAATCGGCCAGTCCAGTCATGGGATCGCGATAGATTTGGCGCAAAAAATGCCGTGGAACGGCGGATCGTTCATCGCTGACGAGATCGGCCAGTTCGGGCGGGTAGCGAAATCCACCGGCCGCGTAGTAGCGCGAGATGGCGCCACGAACCTGATGCCCGATGAAGATCAGTTCGACTTCCTTCTCGCGCTTCGACGTGATGCTCCACAGGGTGCCTGCCGCGGACAGCATGATGCCCATGATCGCGACTGCGATCAGCAGTCCGATGTAGGTGAACCCGCCGCTACCACGCAAGGTACGGCGTCCCGTCGATCGCGGCGCCTTGTGCGGCGCTGTGTACGTCCACGATGCCGGGCGCATCGCTGTCGTCGGACATCGTCGCAATCCAGTTATTCGCGGTCTTCGTAAAGGGATCGACCGGAACGTTCCGGATATAGCTGCGTTCGACCAGCTGGGCGAGCGTCTCGGGCTTATGCCCGAGGTCGGCGTTGAATTTATCGATGGCATCGCGCAGCACCGCCAGGTCCTGACGCAGGACGGCCTCCTTCGAGCGCTCGAGACTCTTGAAGTAGCGCGGCACCGCGATTGTCAGAAGCGTCGCAATGATGCTCATCACGACGATCAGCTCGATCAGCGTGAACCCGCCGCGCGCTCTTCTACCATTCGCGGTACGGCACGCCATTGAGCCCTACTCCCGTTGCCAGAGAATGAATGTCGAAGACGTCATCGCCCGGTTGCGGAGCGTCGGGCGGACTCCTGTAGCTGCGCAGACCCCAGGTCTCCGCGGGATTCGCGGCGCTGTCCGGATACAATGGATCACGCGGCAGGCGCCGCATGAAATATATTTTTGCCTTGTTGGGATCTCTGGCGTCTTCGACCCCATCGATCAAGGCATCGAGCGTCGGCGGGTAACCCGAGGTGCCTGCCTCCACCATGATTCGTCCCTCCTCTGCGGCACGTTTGTAAGCGTCTATACCGGTTCGCAGGTCGCGCAAGGCCGCGCGCAGTTCGGTTTCCTTGACGCGCTGAGCGGCCATCTTCCCCAACGGCACCGCGACGGTCGCCAGCAGCGAGACGATGGCAATGACCACCACCAGCTCGATCAGCGTGAAGCCGCGCGTGCGCATCGGAGTCATTGGCTCACGGCAACCGTGAGCGGCGCGGGAATGTTGGCGCGAACATTGCGCCCGTCGGCGCCGGCCGCAGCAAGCTGCAGCGTGACGGCCGTTGCGGCGCTCGGTGCAAGCGCCTTGAAATGCAGCACCAGAAAGCCGCCGTCGCCCTGGATGGGCGAATTCTTGCCGGCGGCGACCACGTATTGCACGACGCCCGCACGCTGATTGATGCGCGGCGTCGCCGGCGCCGGCAGGTCGCTCGGAATCACGTTGCCGGTCTCGACGCCGTCGAGCTGCAGGATGCTGCCGTCAAAATGCAGTTGCGAGCTGACGCGTAGCAGTGGTTGCCTGGTCGAGAGGCGTACTGCCACATCGAAGCTATCGCCGGTCTTGGCTTCGGTCGGTCCCGCCCACGTTACATCGGGGCCATCGGGATTGGGTTCGGGCGCCGCCTTGGTTCGAACGCTCTCGGCTGCAATCGGCACTGCGACCGCGGCAGCGGCCACGGCAGCGCCAGGGGCCGCGGCAGCGCTCGGCGCCACGGCAACGCCAGGCCCCGCGGCCGTAGCGTCCGATGACGCGCCATTGAGAGCCGGCGCCATCGCGGGGGTCGCGAGGACCGCGGGTGCTTCATGACCGGGCGCGCCGGGCTCGGATTGCCCGCTGGATGGCGCGCTTGCGGATGGCGCGCTCGATTGCATGCCCAAGGGAGCGCTGCGCAGATTCGATTCCGTTCCGTACCAAAACTCGGTCGTCTCGTTCGACGGGCGCCCGGACGCACGGATGATGCGCGGCGTGATGGACAGAACGATCTCCGACTTCTCCTTGTCGATGTGATCGGACCCAAACAGCTTGCCGATGATGGGAATGTCGCCGAGCCCGGGGATATGCGCCGAATTGCGCGTATCGCTGTCCTGGATCAATCCGGCCAGGATCTGCGTCTCGCCGTCTTTCAGGCTCAGCAGCGTTTGCGCATTGCGGGTGCCGATTTCATAGGCGATGGTGCCGGACGAGGTCGTCACCTGCTTGAGAATCGAACTAACCTCGAGATTCATCTTGATCGATACCTGGTTGTCCAGATGCACCGTCGGTTCCACCTCGAGAGTCAACCCGACGTCCAAATACTGCACGCTGCCCGTCACCACGGGCGGCCCGGCGGAGGTCGGCGTCACCGAGTTCGTGATGACCGGCTCGCGGGAGCCGATCAGGATCTTGGCCTTTTCACGATTGCGAGCACGGATTCGAGGGCTCGCGAGCGTATCCGCGCGACCCACCTGTTTCAACGCATCCAGCGTGACGCTCAAGGGGGTTACCGAAATATCGGATTTCCCCAAGTGACCGATATTGGCGAGGGTCAAACTCGTCGGGGTCGACAACGTGGCGGTGGTGGGATATTCGATGCCGATTTGCTGCAAGTTGCTGCGGGTGATCTCCAGCACCTCCACTTCCATCATGACCTCGGCATCGACCAGATCCAGCGAGGCGACGAGCTTTTCCGCCATGCGCACCGCCTCGGGCGTGTCGCGCATGACCAAAAGACTTGCCTTGTCGTCGACGAACAGGGTTTTCGAATTGAGCACCGTCTTGAGCAGTTCCTGCGCCTTCTTCGGATCCGCGTTGGTCAAATAAAAGGTCTTGACGATCTCGTCCTGATATTCCTTTTGCTTGAGTGCCGTGTTGGGATAGATCATCACCATGTTGTCCGCCAGCACCTGCCGCGCGAGCTGGTTCTGTCCGAGTACCAGTTCGATTGCCTCCTCGACCGGAACTTGTTGCACGAAGATCGTGGTCTTGGTGTCGCTTTTGACCTCCTTGTCGAATACGAAATTGATGCCGGTTTGACGCGACAACACCTCGAATACCATTTTGGTATTGGCGTCGCGGAACTGCAGGGTGACCGGACGATTGTCGTGCGTCTTCAGTCGAGGCATGACGGGGATCGGGCCTCGGGCGGTTTCAATCTTGGCGAGCACGGCGGCGGCCGGCGGAAAGCTGGGATCTTCGGCCAGCACGGCGCGGATGTTGTTTTCGGCCTGCTCCAGGTCGCCGCGGTTCAGATCACCCGCCGCTCTCGCCGTCATGTCGAGATGGCGGCGGTCGGCCGCAACATTCTCCAGCCCGCGATTCGCACCCTCGTTGCCCGGCGCGATAGCCAGCACCCGGCCGTAGGCGTGCTCCGCGGTTGGAAAATCCGCCGCTCTGCGGGCCCGGTCCCCTTCGGTATACAGCGTGGCGACGGCAATATCGCGGCGCACCTTGAGATCAGCCTGGTACTTGATGTTGCGGGGGTCATGGCGAACGGCTTCCTCGAGCTTGCTCAATCCCTCCTCGTAGCGGCCATGGTCGAGCGCGTCGATTCCTTCGTTATACAGCCGCGTGTTTGCGCAGGAACTCGACAGCACTGCGGCCAACAACACCACGCACATTTTCTTCGGCGTTCCGCGCACTAAGTTCCCCCAATTGCCAGGCTTTGGCGTGAATTCAATGGTTTGTAGTTGAATATCAAATTCGCGCCGTCCGCCTCGACCAGCGCGTAGTCGGCATCGATGGCCTCGCCCTTCTTGACGTCATAGATACGGTCGCCGCGCGAAAGAAAATACGTCACCTGATCACCCTCCGCGGCGTAGCTGCCGAGGAACGCGAACGGCAGCGGCGGCGCCGTCGGGGCGGCGACGACCACGGGCGGCGCCGGAGGCGGCGGTGGTGGCGGTGGCGGCGCCACGTACCAGGAATGGGTGGCAAACAAGGCATCTGCGGTCTTCGAGTCCGCAGTGCGATGCGCGAGCCTGGTCAGAAATGCCGCGGCGTTCGGGTTGAGCGCCGAGGCGCCCTGCTGCGATCTGGCGGAGGCGCCCCCAAGGCGCGTAACCGCGGCATTGCTGTCGTCGGACGATTGACCGAACATCGCCAGACCCAGGATCGCCGCACCGATCGCTGCATAAGTCATCATCCGGCGCGGCGTGATGGATGAACTCATGAAATGTTCCGCACGAAAACGCTGAATCCCAGTTCCACTTCGACGCTGTCATCTCCCGCGGTCTTGCGTTCGATGCGCAGGCCCTCGACGGCTGCCGACGGAACCGCGCTCAAGGTCGCATCGACGAAATGCCTGATCGCCGGATAGTGTCCCTTGATCGGAAACGTCATGCGATATCGGGCCAGATGCCCCGAGTGCATGGGGGTCAATTCGTAGCGTCCGCGATCCAGCGTTACGCCGGCGGCGGTGGCCAGACTGAAAATCTGCGCGGCGATCTGCGGCAGCGCGCTGCGCTTCGGCAAATTATCGAGGAAGCGATTCAGGCGTACATGCGGGGTTGCGTCGGTCCCCGCATGTTGCTGCGCCTGCAGAATCTCGCCCCGCAACGCCGAAATTTGCCGCAACTGCGGCAGCACGGCGGAAAAGAAGAACACCGCGGCAAATAGCAAGAGCGCCGATCCGGCCATCCCGCTGCGGCCGACTCGATTCATTCGGTACACGATCATCGGGACCACGCGGGTCAGCGCGATACCCATGAATTTCTTCGCGGGCAGCGTTGTGGCCGGTGCCATCGGCGCCGGCGGTCCCGGCGGCGCAGCCGGAGCCGACTGCGCGGCAATGGGGGAAACCGGCTTGTCTACAGGTTCGACGGCACTCACGGACTGTTCTTCCATTCGGCGGAGAGCTGGAAGCGAACCGGCTGCTCGTGATCTTCGGTGCGCACCTCATGGCTGTCGAGCATCGGAAAGCGCAGCGCGTTGCTTTTCTGCAGACGCTCTATATAGAGGAGCGCCGTCGGCAGGTCGCGGGACTCGGCGACGATACGCACCCGGCCCTTGTCGCGGTCCGGCTCGACGGCCAGCACTGCGACTGCGCCGCCGATGTCCTGGCTGGCCGATTCCAGCTCCTGCAGCAGCAGCGACCACGGTGCGCCCAATTCGGCGACGACCGGCGCGGCCTCCTCCGCCGCGCCGGCCGACACCGTCCCCCTGCCGGCGTTGCGCGCCGTTTCGATGTCCTCGAGACGCAGCTCGAGACCGGCGAGGGTTTGATTCGACGCATGGAATTGGATGCCCGCAAGCACCGCTCCCGCAGCGCCGAATGCGAGGACGAATCCGCCGACGAATCCGCCCTGCCGCGGGCGCATTTTGAAATCGAGCAGAATGGGCTGTCCCTTCATGCGTACAGCCTTTTCAAGAGCGCAAACCCTTCCGGTGCCGAGGCATCGCTGGATTCATCGTCGAGCCATTCAACGTCGTTGCCCGAATCCCTGGCGCACTCGCGCAACCATCTGGGCGCATCGACGTACACCAGCCCCTCGCTTGCGCTGGTTCGCACCAGCCGTCCGAAGGTCTGCAGCCGCTTCAGTTCGGTCTCCCAATCGCTGCCGATTCGCATCGAGTGGACACGATCCCAGCCTTGGAGCGTGAAATGCGCCGCCGCCAGCGATTCCTCCTCCAAGGTGACGAACCAGCCCTCTCCCTTCGGCAATCTGCCGCGCCAGCTGTTGAAGGAGGCGATCAATTGCGGCTGCACGGATTTCACCCTCAGCCGGCGCGCCTCCGTCAACTCATGAATCCTGGCGAGCAGCCCGCTCGGAATGGCGCACGCCACCTGTGCGATCCCCGGCGCCGACTCATTCAAGGTCACGGTCCATTGGCTCACCACGTCGCCAAATGTCTTGGCCAGGCAGTAGCGAGCGTGTTGCAGGCGCTCATCCTGATCTGTGAGCGCATCGGACCACGGCACGATGGCATAGCGCGCCCAATGATCGGCAACGATCAGCCTGCCGTTGGCCCCATGCCAGGTCGTCTCCTCCAGGCAGGAGGCCAGGGTATCGAGGGCCGCCTCCCATTGGTTGGTCTCCTCGTTGCCCACCGGCCTGTTGCACTCCGCCACGTTCAGAGGACGCATGCCGCGCTTCATCCGCGTCAGCACGACCCGTCGCGGAGACACGTAGATTCCGACCTCGTCACGCCATAGTGGTGACACGATTGACCTCCTCGAGCGTGGTCTCCCCGGTGCGGACCAGATCCATGGCCGCGTCCCGGATGAACCGGACGCCGGTCGACACGGCCATTTCCTTGAGCTGGCGCACGGGCACGCGCGCAATGAACGCCTCGCGGATCTCGTCGTTCATGATGAGCAACTCGCCGATCGCCTTGCGGCCCCGATAGCCGCTGCCGCGGCAATGCTGGCAGCCCCGGCCCGAGCGGAAGTTGTAGGTCGCCGTTGCGACCACCGATACTCCTGATTCATCGAGCAGCGCGCGCGGTGGGCGTACGCTTTCCGCGCATTGCTCGCAAACGATGCGGATCAGCCGCTGCGCCAGAATTCCGCTGAGAGCTGACACAAAGCTGTACGCATCGACTCCCATGTGCAGAAAGCGGCCCATCACGTCGAAAACGTTGTTGGCGTGGACCGTGGTAAACACCAGGTGTCCGGTGAGCGCCGATTGAATGGCGATTTGCGCCGTTTCCGGGTCGCGAATTTCGCCGACCATGATCTTGTCCGGGTCGTGGCGCAGAATCGACCGAAGGCCGCGCGCAAAGGTCAGGCCCTTTTTCTCGTTGACCGGTATTTGCAGCACGCCGGCCAATTGATACTCGACCGGGTCTTCGATGGTGACGAATTTGTCGTTGCCGGTATGGGTCTCCGAGATCGCCGCGTACAGGGTCGTGGTCTTGCCGCTGCCGGTCGGACCTGTGACCAGCAGCATGCCGTAGGGCAGCGCACTCAGGCGCCGCAGCCGGGAAATGGTCTTCGGATCGAACCCCAGTGCATCGAGCCGCAGGCCGTGCAGCTCGTCGGTCAGCGCCTGCTTGTCGAGCACGCGCAGGACGGCGTCTTCGCCGAAGACGCTCGGGATGATCGAGACCCGAAAGTCGATCGGCCGGCCGTTCACGGCGGTCTTGAACCGTCCGTCCTGCGGCACGCGGCGCTCAGCAATGTCCAGCTCGGACATGACCTTCAGGCGCGAAATGACCTGTTCGGAAACATCCGCACCGTTCACGGTGGCCACGGTGATCAGCACCCCGTCCACCCGGTATCGAACCACCAAACCCGCGTTGGTCGACTCCAGGTGAATGTCGCTGGCTCCGGTGCGCAACGCGTCGAAAATGGTGGAGTGCACCAGCTTGACGATGGGGCTCGAATCCATGTTGATGGAGGCGAGCGACAGGTTCTCGACTTCGCGGCGCGCGCCGGCGCCCGTCTGCGCGGCCACCACCGCCGAATCGATGGTGCGCAGCCCGACTTCGTGTCTCGACAGATAGTTTCCAATATCCGCCCGCGCGGCGATGGCCCAGGCGAGCGGCGCCGCAATCCGCACTTCGAGCCAGGCGCGCAGGTCCGAATCAAATGGATCCGCGATGATCACCAAGAGACCTTCGGCGCCATTGACCAGCACGCAGTTGCGACGCGTCGCATCGGCCGATGACAGGAGGTTGAATGCCGGCTCGAAACCGGTCAGTTCTGCCGCACCCACATAGCGGTAGTCGAGGATGCGTCCCAGCGCCATGGCGAGCTCGGCGGGGCCCAACCCGCAGTCCTCTTCGAGCACCGCCAGCGGCGGCCGTCCAAGCCGCTGCGCTTTGTCGAGCGCCGCCGCCACGTGCGCTTCTTCAAGATCAGCGATGGCGGGCCGGTCTAACGCTGCATTCATTTGATGCTGCCGGCAAGTTCGAAGATCGGAAAATACATCAGCACGACGATGACGCCGATGATGAGACCGATGATGGTCATCAGCACGGGCTCGATCAATCGCGTCATGAACTGGACCCAGCGGCCCAACTCATCGTCGTAGAACGCGGCGATTCGTTCCATCATTTCGCCCATGTTGCCGCTCCTCTCGCCGACGCGGAGCATGCGGGCCGCCACCGGGGTGGTCAGGGTGTGCTGCTGCAGGGAATTGGCGATCGATTGTCCCTCGCGGACCGCCTGCGTCGCCGCCGCAAGCGAGGGTCGAAGCGCGGCGCTCAAGAGCCCCGACGACATGTCGAAAGCGCTGACCGCCGGGGTGCCGCCTCGCAGAAGCATCCCCACCGTGCGGTACAGCCGGGCCAGTTGGTAGATCCGCAGCTGCGAGCCGAATGCCGGTATCCGCGCAATCTGCCGGCCGAGCGCTGCGCGCGTCTGCGTCCGTGAGAACAAATAGACCCCGGCCGCGCACGCGGCTGCGAACAACAAAAGGATGACGAATCCGTGCGCTTGCAGCAACTGACCCCAGTTCATCAGCATGCGTGAGGCGAATGGCAATTCGGTGCCGAGATCCTCGTAGACGCCGCTGAACCGCGGCACCACGTACACCATCAGAAACACCGTCACAAGAATCCCGGCCACCGTGAGCACGGCGGGATAGATGGATGCGTTCACCAGGCTCTTGCGCAGCAGATCGACCTGCTGTTGATAGGTCACGTAGCGGCTCAATGCCTCGCGGATCGCGCCGCTGCGCTCGCTGGCGCGCACGGTGGCCACGTACAGCTGCGGAAAGCTTCCCGGCAATTCCGCGAGCGATGCCGACAAGGTCTTGCCTTCGAACAGGCGGTTGCGAATTTGTTCGAGTGTCCGCTTGACCGCGACGTCGGCCTCCTTCTCGGACAGCGTCTCGATCGATTCGGTCAGAGACAGTCCTGCATCGAGCAGCGCCACCAGTTCCTGGGTGAAGTTGACCAGCGGAATCCGCGCTTTCTTTGATTGCCGCCACGAGCGGCTTGCGGTGAGCGCGATGACTTGCAATCCCCGTTCACCCAGCTGGCGGCGCGCATCCGTCTCATCCGCGGCCGTGACCGGGCAAATCAGCACCCCGCGGTCGGAATCCAAGGCCTTGGCGCGAAATTGCATGTCCGGGCTTACCAGTTGGTCAAGTCGGCGTTTTCACCCGTGCCGCCGGGCCGACCGTCCTTGCCGTACGACATCAGGTCGACATCGTTGTTGTGCGTACCCGGACTGGCGTAGACATACGGATGACCCCAGGGATCGAGCGGCACCGACTTTTTGAGATAGGGCCCGGCCCAATTGGGCTCGTTGAGCGGCGCGCTGACGAGCGAATCCAATCCCTCTTCGGTCGTCGGGTAGCGGCCCATGTCGATGCGGTATTGATCGAGCGCCTTTTCGAGGGCATCGATTTGCGAACGCGCAATCTTGACCTGCGACTTGCCGACCTGTGCGAAGTAGCGAGGCGCGACCAGTCCCGCCAGCAATCCAATGATGACCATGACCACCAAGAGTTCGAGGAGGGTGAACCCTTGCCGCTTGCCGGGGCCCCGGTTCAACTTGCGCATAACAGAACATCTCCGGAGGACTTGCGCGGTGCGATGGGCCAATAAACGGTCAATTGCGTGCCGCCCCCCGCGTAAGAAGTGAGCAGGAACTCGCCGCCGGACGCGGCCGCGCGTTCGCGTATTCCCCGCAATCCGTGCCCCCGCCGCAACGCATTCGCATCAGGTTCAAATCCGGTTCCGTTATCGGCGATGTCGGCGCGCAGAATCTCCGCCTCGCGGCACACGGACACGCTGACCCGCGTGGCCTTCGCATGTTGCGCGACGTTGTTGAGCGATTCCTGGACGGTGCGAAACAACGTGGTTCCCAGCGGCTCTTCGATGTCCGCGTCGGTCACGTGCAAATTGATTTCAACTTCGACCTTGGTGAATACCTCGCTCCACTCCCTGCACAGCCAGCGGATGGCCGAGACCGCGCCGAGCCCGTCGAGCAGGGCGGGACGAAGATTTTCCGAGATGGTACGCACCTCGTCGATGGTGTGCTGTACGTGCTCGACGGCCTTGTTGAGCACCTGCAGTGGATTCCCCAGCTGCGGTGTCGCAAGCATCTGCAGGGCGCGCTCCAACGAGTACTTGATCGCGCTGAGCGACTGCCCTACCGCGTCGTGCAGATCCTGGGCAATCCTCTTGCGTTCGATTTCCTGCGCTTTCATCAGCTGCTCGGACAGCAGGCTGAGCTCATTGCGGGAACTTAGCAGGGAGGTTTCGGCGCGCTCGCGGCGCGACACCTCGGCCCGCAGCCCCCGAACCGCGTTCGACAGCTCCTGAGTACGCTCGCGCACGCGCAGCTCCAGCTCCTGGTTCAAGAGACGCTGGCCCTCCTGAGCCTGGCGCAGTTGGGTGACGTCGGACGCGATGCAGACCGCGTAGTCGCTGAGTCCGCCCGTAGCACTCTCGGGCACCCGGGGCATGAGCCGCAGCTCGACTTTGATTGCCTTGCCGAGCAGCGCGTCGACCAGCTCGAAGTCGCTGCGGCCGATTTCCGGGAGTGCATTCCACGACGCCTCGAGCGCGCCGCGCAACGGGCAATCCGCCGCTTTGCAGTCGCGATGGAGCAGTGTGTGCAGATCCAGGCCCAGCACGTCGCGTACCTGCCCAACGCGCCAATGTTCGACTACCCGATTGGCGCGGACCACACCGCCGTTGCGGTTGAGCAGGCAAACCATCTGGGGAAGCGCATCCGCAATGCCTTGCCACTCGCGCTTGGCCCGGGCGATCGCGGCGTTTTGTTTTTTTCGTCCGGCGGTTTCTGACCGACCCATCGTGCGACTCCACCCTGTGTTCGGGCCATGGTCAGCCATAGGGGGTATCGCCGACAGTGGGCTAGCGCTCTAGTACCACCGGGGAAATTAGTGTAGCCGGTAGGGAATCACTGTAGTCAGCTCTGCTCCCCCGCGGCTTCTCGCGCCACCAGCGCGCGATATATCTTGAGCACGTTCGGTACATATTGCAGCGTTTCTTTGAAGGGCGGGATATGGCCTCCATACCGGGCCACAGCCGCCTCCCCTGCGTTGTAGGCCGCCAGCGCCAATTCGGTATCGCTGTCGTAAAGCGTCATCAAATCGCTCAAATAGCGGGTGCCGGCGCGGATATTTTGGGCGGGGTCGTAAATATTGGAGACTCCATAGCGGCGCGCCGTCTCCGGCCGCAGCTGCATCAAACCGATCGCCCCACGCTTGGACACGGCGCGCGGGTTGAAGCCCGACTCGACCACGATCAGCGCCCGGACGAGCGCCGGGTTGACCGTGTTCGCAAACGCAGCGCTTTCTATCAACGAGTCGTAGGTTGCTGATTTAATGAGCCAATTCTTGGATTCTTCGGCTCGGCGTTCCGGCGATGCGATCAACAGCCGATACCGCCCATCCACCGGCACATTGCTGAAGTGCACGACGCCTTGAGCATCCGTGTAAGAGAACACATCGGCGCGGCAATCGATGGTGCAGATCAGCGCGATCGCTGCAAGCAACAAGGCTGACGGCTTTTGGCGGGGCATCAAGCGTGTTTACTCCAGCGCGGGGCAGCATGCCCAGTAGGGAAACACGGTAGACCGTCCGGTTCAGGCGTGACCGACGCCCAGCACCTGCTCGACGGCCTGGATCAGGTCTCTCGATTCAAACGGCTTGGTCAGAATCAGGTGCGCACCGGCGCGCTCCGCAGCCGCAAGGTAGGCGGAGGTGGTGATGGCATTCGGCTGGTAGGCCGAAATGCCGAAATTACCGCCGCCGGAGATCGCAATGATCCGCACCGCCGGGAACTCCTTGCGGATGAACTCGATTGCTTCGACGCCGTTGATTTTCGGCATGATTATGTCGGTGATGACGACGTCCGCGCCGCTGCGCCGAAGCTCCTCCAAGGCCGCATCGGCATTGTCCGTAGCCCGCACTGTATACCCGGCACGATCGAGTACTCGTTTGATGGCATCCCGCACATCGACTTCGTCATCAACGACAAGCACGTTTTGCATCTTCTTTTTCGCGCCTCACGCGACCGGCATGGAGGACTCCGCCGATCGGTCGGATTGTTGAGCTGCGGGGAAAAAAACCCTGAAGGTCGATCCCTGGCCGGGCTCCGTATCGACGGTGATGGTAGCACCGAAGCTCTCGACGATGCCATGAACCACCGACAAGCCGAGGCCGGTGCCCTGGCCCACCGAACGCGTGGTGAAAAACGGTTCAAAAATGCGCTCGACGGTCACTGGATCCATGCCGTGGCCGGTATCGCCCACCCAAAACTCCACGCATGCCCCTGCTTCGCCGGCTAGCGGCGACTTCGCATGGTAGCGAAGCCCGATGGTCAATACGCCCTGCGTTCCCTGCATGGCTTGATAGGCGTTGGTGCACAGGTTGATCACCAGGTGCACGGCCAGGGTTGCATCCGCGCGCACCCACGGCACGTCCTCAGCCACGTCCCTGCGAATCTCGATGCTGGGCGGTGCCAGCGCCGAGAATAGATTGAGGCCCTCCGCGATCACCGCCCTCATATCCACCAGCGCGAGCTTCACGTCGCCGAGTTCGCGGCTGAACGTCAGAATCTTCTTCACCACGTCCTTGGCGCGCTGCGCGGCCGCCAGCACGCGCTCAAGATCGGCGCGTGAGGTACTCGATGCCGGCAGGTCCTGCAATGCCGTGTCGGTGAACAGAATGATGGGCACGAGGACATTGTTGAATTCGTGCGCGATGCCGCCCGCGAGAGTGCCCACCGTCTCCAGGCGCTGACGATGTCGCAGCAGTTTCTGCAACTCTTCGCGCCGGATCTCCGAGATCTCCTTCTCCTTGATTTTCGCCTGCAGGCGATCGTTGACCCCCACCAGTTCACGGCGCATGCCCTCGAGGTCCGCGGCCAATTCATGCAGCTCGCGGATGCCGGTGGTGATCTGCAGGGCCTGGGCATAGTCGCCGGAGGCAATGGCGCGCGAGACGTCCTGCAATCGGTGGATCGGGCGCGACAAACGGTGGCTCAAGACGATCGCAATGAGCATCGCCACCCCAAAATAACCCGCAAGCACCATCAGCATTCTGTTCAAGGCGAGATCGATTCTTTCCCGCGTCGGCTGCTCGTCGAACCCGAGCCGCAGTTCGGCGCTTCGGCCCGCGTGCACGATCGGCAGCACCACGAAGAAGACATTGTCGCCGTCCTCCACGAAGCTCAGATCCGTGCGGCGCGGCGCCTTGACGCTGGGCGATCCCAACTTGCTGAGGACGCTGCGCCCATTGTCGATCAATTCCGCGTAGCGCCCGTCGCCGTGGATGATGGCCAAGTCGAGCAGGTCTTCGGTTCGCGAAGCCGAATCCAGGGCCACACCCAATTCGAATTCATCGGCCAGCACCCGCGCGAACGTGCGCGCATGCTCGATGAACAGGTCCTCGTGGCTCTTGCGGATCACATAACCCAATCCATAGTACAGCGCCGGCAGAAGAACGAGGTGCAACGCAACCACGCACACGGCGACATAATTGGCGAAAGATGCTCTCAGTCGTGCCATAACACCCGCAGCACCTTGATGCGCTTGTCGTGCTGAACGTCCTTCGCCCAGGCGAAGCTGACAGCCGTCGGGTCGGCCGCGACGCTGTTGATCAACGTCGTCGAATTCGTGTGCACCGTCGGCAGGGAGCGTCCGCCCTGCAATGCGAGAAGCAATATGCGGCGGTCGTAAGTCATGTCGGTCATCGACACGATGTTCTGCAGGAATACGTCCTTGATCCGCGGGTCGGCTTCGTTCAGCAGCGGCCTCAATCGGTCTCCATTGTGCGTCACGGTCATGCCCAGGAACAATTTTCTGACTTCCAGCGAGTCGAGCTGTTCCACTTTACTCTCGGCGCTGACGATGAGAACCACGGTTTCATCCGCGAACGAGGGCAAGACGACTGCGACGCTGCAAAGCAGCGCAAACAGCCATGTTGCGACGATCTTCTTCACGGAACGACCGCGCTCCATTGGAGGCGAATTTCGTCCGATTGCTGATGCAATGAAACGACGTGGGATAGTTCGACGGTCAGCGCCTGCCTTCTGGCGTAATCCCAGCGCAATCCCAGCGCGTCGCGGCGCAGGGCGATGTCGATGTCGCCGTCATGGTCGTCGAACAGTGCGACGTAGCTCGACTCCTGCATGCGCGAGGAGTTCTCCGTGCGCCCGAAAACGGTAAGGCCGTGCGGGAACTGACGCTCGGCCTGCACGTATCCCGCTATGAAGCTCTCGTCGCGCGCCGTTGAATCGAGCGCGACATCCACGTAGTACACGGCGCCGATGACGCGCCAGTGGTCGCTGCGCCAATCGCCATAGGCGCCCGCCACGCCGAGAACCACATTGCGCGAGTTCAGCGCGTTGATCACCGGCGCCGCACTTGTGGCGATGTGGTTGTGTCCGTACAGCATGCCGAAGCTGCTTTCCCCCGTGTACTCGGGCAGATATGCAACGCGGGCGGTCAAGGATAGGCGGTGCTCGCCGGGGTTGTGGTTGATGAGATCGATGGGATCCAGTTCGTTGTCCGTCAACGAGGGTCCCGCGCCGGCGCCTGTGGCAATTTGAATTGCGCCCTCCGTGCCCACCGGCCTGCGGGATTCGAACAACGCGCCGGTAATATGCTGGGGTATCAGCCCCTGCTCATCTTCCCAGCGTTCGATGTACGGGCGCGTGATGGCGGTCTGCAGGTAGCGACCGTGATGATGCTCGGTATTCCAGGCGCTGGCCGGTTGGTGGAAGCGCCCCAGCCAAAGCACGGTCTCCGGAACGAATTCGTAGCCGAACTGCAGCCGCTCCATGTCGTGCTCGTCCGGCGTGAGGTAGAACTCGCCGAACACCCGGAACTTATGCTCCGTGAGGCCGAAGACGAAATCGGCGTTGAACCAGGTATCGTCGTCCCCCGCGCTTGATTGACCGGAACCGTGCATGGCTTCGGCCGCCAGGAATGCTTCGAATTCGTTCGATGCGTGTTCGTGGTCGGCGAACGCCGCGTTCGCGGAGCACAGCGTCAGCAAGGCGAGGGCGAAAGATGCCCGTGAGGATGAGATTGGCATACCACAGTCCCTAAATCGGTTGGATGTCATCCGGCAGCGGTATTATTTGTGTTGCCTGCAGGGACAATAACGTCTTTAGGCGGCCTCCGACAGGGTGTGGCGCACGCTTCGACATGCCGGCTTAAGTCAAGGGCGTTGGTGCCCGCTCGCGTCGGACATAATCCTCGGCAGCTACTCGTCGGCTGCGTCGGCGCCTTCCGCGTCGGGTACCGACGCGATCAGTCCGGTTTGGCCGGTGTCGAAAACCCCCAACGGCGCGCCCAGACGCATGGGGAAGGCGTTCGTATTGGCCCGCCCTCGCATCGGCAGGCGGCTGTACACCAGGATGTGTTCGCCCATCTGCACCCGGTCCCCGTGCTGCAGTCGATGCACCGAGACGCGCATGGAACCCACGGTCAGGCCGTTCTGGCTCTGTAGATCCTCGATGACGGAATAGTGGGCCGTCGTGATCACTTGGCAGTGATTGCGGCTGACGAAGCGGCTCTCCACCCGCACGTCGTTGTTGGGTGAACGCCCCAGACTGATCTTTCCGACCGGCAGATCGAAGTCGGCGATCACTGCGTTTTCATGCTCTATGCGAATATGCCCAATCGAGCCCTCTTCGACGATGTCTCGCGGATGCACGCCGCGATCCACGCGCGCTTGATACTCCACCCACTGCAGCTGCTTCGCCGCGCCTCGAATTTCGAACGCGGACACGGAGCCATGGTCGCGGTTGAAGGCGGCCATGAGGGCCGCGTCGGCCAGCGTGTTGATGAGCCGCGGCACCCCGCCGGTGAAGCGTTGAATCTCCGCGAGCGCATCGTCGCCGAAGATCCCGCCGTCGGCGCGGCCCGCGACCGCGAGACGATGCTCTATGTAGCCCCGCGATTCGGCGGCGGTCAGGGGCGCGAGTTCGATGTGCAGCCCGAGCCGCGACGCCCGCCCTTCGAACCGCGGTTTGCGCAGAATGCCCGCCAACGAGGGCCGTGCGGCGAGGACGACCCGCAGACTGCGCTGGGCCGCTTCGCTCCGCCACGGCAGGCGCAGTACTTCCTCGAGCAGCTCTTCGGCCAGCACCTCGCCGTTGTCCAGGAACAGCACCACGCGGCGTCCCAGACCGGCCTGTCTCTCGAGGGTTGCGTTCAGGTTCGCGGGCATCCCCGGGGAGCGGGCTGCCGGCGCCCCTCCCTCGAGTTCCGTGACGAACGCTTGATGAAACTCGCCGACGGAAATCTCCGGCTGGCGGATCTGCACGACGCTGAACTTGTTCTGCAGCTCGCCCAGCGCATGCTGGATCAGAATTGTCTTGCCGATTCCCGCTTCGCCGCCCACCCATATGCAGCCGTCGCCTTCCGCCGGAACAGATCCGGTGAGCGCGGTCAGCAAATGCTTCTTTGCTTCCGTCCGCTGCGCATTCTCGAAGTGAAAGCGCGGGTCCGCGGTCAATCGGAACGGCAGTTGCCTCAGCTTGAAGAAATCGAGGTACATGGGTCCATGATAATCAATATCGGGACGATCAATATCGAGATCCGCTCATGCAGTGCCGTACTTGGTCGCGACCTCGATGCCGACGCTCTTGAGGAATTCGGTCGGCAGCACGCCGCCCGCGCTCACGATGACCGCATCATTGCGCAGCTCCATCGGCTTTCCCTGCAGATCGACGACGACCGACTCCTTGGCGATCTGCTGCACGTTCGAACCAAGCAACACCTTCAATCGCCCCGCCTTATTGGCATCGGCCACCCGTTGACGATTCTTGGGTTTCGCGCGGTCAAACGCCGCGCCGCGGTACGACAGCGCGACCTGGGTCGCATCCACATCGGAAATGCTGGCCGCCGCCTCGAGTGCGCTGTCGCCGCCGCCGACGATGAGCACGCTCTGACCTTGATATTGCTCCGGTTCGAGCAGCCGGTACACGACCTTGGGCAGCTCCTCCCCGGGAACACCCAGCTTTCTGGGCGTCCCGCGCCGGCCGATCGCCAACAACACGCTCGACGCCCGATACGTCTGTTTGCCGGTCTTGAGCGCGAACGAGCCGTCGTCCAGCTTCTGGATCGATTCGACTCTTTCGCGGTAATTGATCTTCAAGCCCGCCTTGCGTTCCGCGTCCTGCCAGAACTTGAGCAGGTTCTCCTTTGACGTATGGTTGAACTGCATCTTGCCGATGATGGGCAACTCCGCGGGCGCGGTCATGACGAGCTTCGCGCGCGGGTACTGGAAGACACAACCCCCGAGCGAATCCTGCTCGATCGTGACGAACCTCAGATTCTTTTGTTTGGCGGCCAGCGACGCCGCAAAGCCCGCGGGACCCGCTCCCACGATCGCCAGATCGAGCGCGTCCTTTCTTCGCGGCCTCGAGCGGATGATTGAATCGACCGCCTGGCGTCCCTGCTCGAGCGCGTTCTTGATCAGACCCATTCCGCCCAGCTCGCCGGCGACGAATATCCCGGGCACCGTTGTCTCGAATGACGGGCTCAACACCGGGATGTCGACTCCGCGTCGTTCGGTTCCAAACACCAGCGTGATGGCATTGACGGGGCACGAGGTCTTGCAGGCACCGTGACCGATGCAGTCGGTCGGGCTCACCAGATGCGCCTTGTTCTCGATGAGGCCGAGAACATGGTGCAGATCCTGTTCCGGGCAGGCTTTGATGCACGAACCGCAGCCGATGCAAATTCGTGGATCGATCAGCGGATGCAGCGAGGCAGGTTCAGTCAATCCGGCCTGACGCGCTGTGTCCTTGACCTCGGCGGTGTGTTTCTCGCGCGCGAGACGCCGCACCCAGTAAAAGGCGCAAATGATCAGTGCCGGAATTCCGTAGATCAAATATTCCATTGCGGCTTCTTGTCTTCGCGTACGGATCGGCAGTATGAATACCACGTCTCGACCCCTGGCGCACGGGCCGGCGCCGCAGTGCGACATGCATGCAGGGTCACTTCGAACATAGAATTGTGAACTGGTGCACCTTTTTACATTCGGCGTCGGCAGGCGGCGACAACGTACTCAGCGGGCCTTCCCTCGGTATCATTCGCGCATGGCATCACCCGCGGCAAGTTTGGGTTCGATTCGGCGTCCTCGACGATTGATCTCGTCGAGTACTCTGTTCACTGTATTCGTGCTCGGCATGCTCTGGTTTGGCACGCATTTTCCGATCGACCATTACATCTCGCCGCAACGCGGCCTGGGCTACGCTCTCGGCATCGTCGGCGGAAGCATGATGCTGCTTCTGCTGCTGTACCCGCTGCGCAAACGTGTGAAGTGGCTTGCATTCATGGGCCGGATGACGCTGTGGTTCCGGGTGCACATGGTCTTGGGTGTTCTTGGGCCCTTGCTGGTGCTGTTCCATGCCAACTTTCACACCGGCGCCACGAACAGCAACGTGGCCCTGGCCTGCATGTTGGTGGTGTCGGGCAGCGGTCTGTTCGGCCGCTATTTTTACGCCCAGATTCACAATGGATTGTATGGTGGTCGCGCCACATTGAACGAGCTGCGCGCCGCGGCCCTGCGCTTGCAGGGCCAATCGACGAGCGTGCAATTTCTGCCGGACTTGGTGAGCCGTCTCGAGGCGGCGGAACGGGGCTTGATCAAGGTGGGCTCGTGGCCCGGCCTCAAGCTCCTGAGTCCGGCGCTGTTGGCCGTATCCGGCACCTTCAGCAAGTGGCGCCTGCATCGCTACATTCGCAATGAACTGCACGCGGCGTCGCGCGATTCGCACACCCTCGCACAACACGAGCAGCGGCTGGGCCAGGTCGCTCGCGACTATGTGGACCGCCGCTTGCGGGCGGCGCGCAAGGTCGGCGCCTTCCAGGC
The DNA here is from genome assembly GCA_963811115.1 of uncultured Gammaproteobacteria bacterium. Taxonomy (GTDB): domain Bacteria; phylum Pseudomonadota; class Gammaproteobacteria; order Steroidobacterales; family Steroidobacteraceae; genus Bog-1198. The sequence goes on along the minus strand of CAWEQB010000005.1, from coordinate 143,129 downwards.
TTACGAGCGGCTGTTTGCCCTGTGGCATGTGCTGCATTTGCCGCTTTTTTTCATGTTGATCATCGCCGGGGTCGTGCACGTCATTGCGGTTCACGTGTACTAGGAGCCTGTCTCCCTGGGCCCGGATCGCGTCCGGCCTGTCCCTGACCGCGCTTGGCGCGTGCGGCGGCGGCGCAACGGCGCCGCCCGCGGGTCCGGGCCCGCCACAGACACTGACCGCACCGGTCTCGACTTCCAGCCCCCTGACTGCAACTTGCGGATTGAATTCACCGGACCCTGGACAGCACGTCGCCGTGGGGTCGGCGATTCAGCCTCAAGTGAGCTCGAACGCCGCCGCACCATCGCAGCTGGTCGGTGTCTGGGAACAGGACCGATGGACGGGAATCGGCGCCCGGGCCATCCTGACCGCCTGGTCGGATGATGCCGGCGCCACATGGAGTGTCCCGCAGGCGCTTGGTTTCTCCTCTTGCGCGGCGGGCGCCGCGCCCGGTGCGAACTTCGACCGCGCATCGGACCCGTGGGTGAGCTTCGGCCGCAACGGCGCTGTGTATGCGAGCGCTCTCGGATTTTCCGCGGGCAGCTACCTTGGGCCGGGCGGGCGCAGCGCGGTCATGGTCACCCGCTCGAGCAGCGCCGGATCGAGTTGGGATGCACCCACCGTGCTCATCGACGACACCAGCGTCGGCACGGACACCGGACCCTTTTACTTCAACGATCGCGACTCCATCACCGCAGATCCGGACAGCGATGCCGTCTACGTGGTTTGGGATCGCATTTCGAGCGATCCGGCCGGTAGTGTTCCGGCATGGCTGGGCCGCACTCTCGATGGCTCTCACTGGAGCACGGCGGTTCTCTACGATCCCGGACCGGGAGGTCAGACCTTCAACAATCAAATAGTGCTGCTGGCGGACGGCTCCCTGCTCGATGTGTTCACCTTGTTCTCCGGCGCATTCACGACCTCGTTGCAGGTGGTTCGTTCGGCGGATCAAGGTGCAACCTGGTCCGCGACCCCGGTCAAAATAGCCGACATCGTCTCCGTGGGCACCACCAATCCCATCACGCAGGGCGCTGTCCGCGACAGCGCGCTCCTGGCCCAGGTCGCTGTCGATCCGGCGAGCGGCACCATTGCAGTCGTCTGGCAGCAGTATTGGAATCAACCTTCGGTCGCCGTGGCCAACGACGGCATCGCGCTGTCCTTATCGGTCGACGGCGGAAAATCCTGGTCCGCCGCTCCGCTGCAGATCAACGGCGATGCCTCGGTGGCTGCGTTCAGTCCCACGGTGCGTTTTCTGCCCGGCGGGATAGTCGCGGTCACCTATTATGACTTGCGGGACTATAAAGCCGGCTCAGCCGCATTGAGCACCGACGCATGGATCACGGAATCCAACGATGGCGGAGTCACTTGGCACGAGCTGCGCATGGCCGGGCCCTTCGATTTGAATACCGCCCCATTGGCCGACTTGAATCCGCAGGTCAGCGCCACCGGCCTGTTTCTGGGCGACAATCAAGGATTGGCTGCAGTCGGATCATCCCCGGTTGCCTTCCTGGCGCTGACGGACGCCTCCGGCGCCCATGTCGTCGCGGCGCGGCCGCCGGATCCCTTGACCGCGCCGCAGGCTCGCGTTTACGCCGCCTCGAGCAATTTCTGAATCGCGCTGAAGCCGCGAGCCTTGGCCACGTCATTGGCGGTCGCGCGGCTGACATTGCGCAGTCTGGCATCCGCACCGGCGCGCAGCAACGCGCGGCAGATGTCGGCATGTCCACCCCGGCTGGCGGCAATGAGGGCGGTGTCGCCGAAATTGTTCTGCTCGTTCAACCTTGGCGAATGCTGCAGCAGTAAATCGACGGTCACGAGGCGTCCTTCGGCGGCCGCGAGAATCAGTGCGGTGTCGCCGTCGCGGGTCTTCGCGGTGTTCGAGGCGCCGGCATCCAGCAGCTTTGCCGTCGCGGCCTCATGGCCCGCCGCGGCCGCCGCCATCAATGGCGTGACCGAATTCTTATCCGGTAGATCGATCGATCCGCCGCGCCCCAGCAGCAGTTCAACCATGCCTGCATGACCGGCGCCGGCGGCTATCCAAAGCGCCGTCTGACCGGAACGATTTTTGGCGTTGGGGTCGGCGCCCGCCGATAGCAGCGCGGTTGCGATCTCCGAGTTTCCCATTTCCGCAGCGGTCATCAAAGCGGTGTCCCCGTGCGAATCGGCGGAATCGATCGTCGCCTTGGCACCGATGAGAGCTTCAACCGTGCGCGCGTTTCCGCTTCCGGCGGCGATCACCAGGGGCGGTGCCTCCTTGGGCGCGTGTACGTCGGGACTCACCCCTGCCGCCAGCAATTCACGCAACACGGCGGGCATATCGCGGCCCGCTGCAAACGCCAGGGGAGTTTCGCCCGATGCCCCGGCCACTCTTGGGTCCGCGCCGTGCTTGAGCAGCACTGACAGAGTCTTGCTGGCATTCGATTGTGCCGCGATCAGCAGAGCCGTATCGCCATTGGGCGCCAGCGACTTGGCGTCCGCGCCGGACTCCAGCAGGCGGTTGACCGTCGCCGCATCATCTCGGCTGAGCGCGACCAACAGGGGCGACCAACCGCGGTACAAGGGCGCGCTGCGGCCGTAGTCGATTCCCGCTTGTAGTGTGATCGAAGGGGCAGAGAGTTGAGCCTTCGCTCCCCGCTCACGCAGTACGGCAGCGGCTTCGGCGGCATTGCTGCGAAGGGCAACATCGAGTGCCGACCAACCCTGCAAATTGACTGCTTGAACGACGGCGCCGGCAGCGACCAGCGGAGCGACCTGTTGCGCTTGATTCGCGCGCCCCGCGTACATGAGCGCCGTATTGCCCGTTGAGTCGGTCAATTTTGGATTCGCGCCGTGCGCAATCAGCGCCGCGGTCGTCTTCTCTTCTGATTGCGAGGCTGCGCGCATCAATGGCGTGGTCCCGTAGTGATCCGGCGCATCCACCTTGGCGTGCGCCTCCAGCAACACTGCCAGCGAATCCGCCGCGCCCGCGGCAGCGGCCTCGCTCAGCGCGGTCGTGCCGAAATCGTCGGCGCTCTCGATTCCCGCGCCGACCGCCAGTTCGCGTGTCAGAGCCGCGTCGTTGTGCTTCGCAGCCCACAGCAACAAGGAACCGCGTAGTTTCGCATCGGCCAGCACCGACTTGCGTTCCGCGGCCAACGGCGGCCGCTTCTCTTGAAGCGCCCGTTGTGCGGCGGCGTTGCCGCCGCGGGCCGCACGCTCCAACCAAAGATTTGCCTCGGCCACATCGCTCTTTCCGCCCGTGAACAAGACGCTGGCCAATACGAATTGCGCCTCGACCTGACCACGCTCCGCCGCCGTGCGCAGCCAGCGACATCCTTGCTCGCGATCTGGCTGTTGGCTCAGACCGTTCAACAACGCCAGTCCCAAAAGATATTGCGCCTCGATCGATCCGTGATCTGCTTGCTGTCGCAATTCGCCGACGGCCCGCTCGAATTGCTTGGTGCGAATGGCCGCGCGGGCAGCTTCGAGCGGCTCCGCGGGTGGCTTCGCTTTGGTCGCCGCGAGTGCGCTACCACCACACGATACGCATGACAATACGCACAACACTGTAGTTGTGATCCATGCACGCTTTCTGTTTTCAACGCATCTCATGGCATGCAGATTTAACACAATACCCTGGAAAACACGGGACCAATCTCACATGTGCGGCGGCTGCACCCTAGTATGCTACTTACTTTGTCGCGTAGAGCATGTCGGCCGGCGGCGACATCATTGCATCCGCTCAAACCGCGATACACTTTGTAATCGCTTAAAACTAACAAGTCCGATTCAAGAGATGGTGGTGGTGACGCATGAACTCGAGCCAAAACTTATTTTGGTTTTTAGGCGGCGCCATGACGAGCGCCGCGGCGCTCGCAATCGCGTTGCCACTCCTTCGCCGCTTGCATCAAACGGGATCCCGCACGCGATGGGGCTTTGCCGCCGTCGCCGCCGTGACCGTGGCCGCCATGGCCACAACCGGCCTCTATCGTTTGTGGGGCAATCCCGGCGGACTTGATCAGCACGCACCATCGATGAACATGGCATCCTTCGCGCCGCACCCGGGTGTCGACGCGGGCGATGCAGGTGCTGCGCAGATCGGATCGGTCGAAGCCGCCACGCTCAAGCTTGCCGAAAGACTCAATGCAAAGGGCGGTTCGAGCGCCGAGTGGCAGTTGCTGGCCCAGGGGTACGATTTCATGGGCCGCGCCGACGAAGCCAGACAAGCGCGGCAACACGTCATCGCCGCCCCGAACTCTGCTGCCCCGAACTCTGCTGCCCCGAACTCCGCTGCCCCGGCGCGGCAGGCGCCGCCCGTGGTCTCGGCGGCGGGCAATCTGCTGTTGGCGGAGGCGGAAAAGTATCGAATTGCGCACGACTATCCGCGCGCCGTCGACGCCTACAAACGGCTGGTACGCATGCATGCCATGACCGCGGACGCCTGGGCCAACTATGCGGATGCGATTGCCTCGGGCAACGGCGGCAAGCTCAGTGGAGCTCCGGGCGATTTCCTGGCAGAGGCGCTGCGCATGGATCCGGATCATCCCAAGGCTCTGTGGCTGCAGGCCAGCCTGCTGCACGAGCAACAGCGCTACGCAGAAGCGGTCGGTGTGTGGCAGCACTTGGCCAGAATCCTGCCCGCCGGTTCGTCCGATGCGAAAATCATCGCCGCGAACATTGACGAGGCGCAACGTCTATCCGGCACTGCTGGGACCCCGCCCGCATCGTCTCCTGCGCCGGCGGCAGCGTCGCCGGCGCGGGCCGATGCGAAGACCGCGCAGATCAGCGGCGAGATTGATCTCGACCCCGCGTTGCGCTCGAGGGCGTCCTCGTCGTCAACGCTGTTCGTTTTTGCGAAGGCCGCGGACTCGCCGGGACCTCCTCTTGCGGTGGTGCGCGCCAGCGTGGATCAGTGGCCCGTGAAATTCTCCCTCAACGATTCGCAGGCAATGCTCCCGCAGCGCAAGTTGTCGGATTTCCAGCGCGTAATCGTCGAAGCGCGGATCTCCCAAAGCGGTCAGCCGTTGGGTCAGCGCGGCGACTTGCAGGGCAGCAGCGGAACCCTGGACCCGAGGAGCGATAAACCGATTCGCGTCGTGATCCACGATGTAATCGGTTGATTGACCGTGCGAGGGCGATTTGGAACGCAACTCATCATGGCGCTACTAACCACCATCATCGGATTTTCCACGACGCCCGCGCGGGCCGCCAATGTCGAAACGCTTTTGATGCCCGGCAAGTTGACGGCCTCCCATGCAAAACTCGAGGAGAACTGCGGCAACTGCCATGACAAGACGGATCGGATGCGCCAGACGCCCTTATGTCTCGACTGCCACAAGGACATTGCCAAGGACATTGCCGCGCAGCGTGGATATCACGGCCACATGGCCAATGCAGACAAGACTCAGTGCCGCGCATGCCACGCCGATCACAAGGGCCGCGACGCCGATATCGTCAATCTAAGCCAAAGTGGATTCGACCATGGAGCGACCGACTTCGCGCTGCAGGGCGCACACGCCAAGGTCGCTTGTGAAAACTGCCACAAGCCTCGCGAAGCGTATCGAAAGGCCGCGGTGGAGTGCGTCGGCTGTCATCGAAGCCAGGACGTGCATAAGAACAGCCTTGGCGACTCCTGCGGAAACTGCCACGAAGCGGCGGCGTGGAATAAGGTGCGCTTCGACCACGACAAGACCACGTTTCCGCTGCGCGAAGCGCATACCAAGGTGCCATGCGCTTCCTGTCATTTTGGGCCCCGCTACAAGAACACGCCCAAACGCTGCGTCGAGTGCCATGCTCCGGACGATGTTCATAAAAATAGCCGCGGCGATGACTGCGGCAAATGCCATACGGTTGGTGCGTGGAAGACGGCGAAATTCGATCACGCGAAGGAAACCGGGTTTGCGCTCAACGACGCGCACTCAACCATAGAATGCACTGCCTGCCATACAACCGGGAACTATCAGGACAAAGTACCCAAGGACTGTCATGGCTGCCATTTGGCGCAGGATTCCCACGCGGGCCGTTTCGGCGCCGGCTGCGAAAGCTGTCATTCCGAGGTGCAATGGAAGCCGCTTGACTACGATCACCTCAAGCTCACCAAGTTTGCGCTGCTGGGTGCGCACGCGCGTCTCGAATGTCATGTCTGCCACACCGGCGATGTAGCCAAGCAAAAACTCGGCACCGGCTGCGTTGATTGCCATAAATCCCAGGATCCCCACGGCGGCGCATTGGGCGTTGCCTGCGACCAGTGCCATAACAACGAAACCTGGGTCGGCCGCGTGCGTTTCGATCACGATTTGACGCGCTATCCGTTATTGGGCCAGCACGTCCTGGCGAGCTGCGCGCAATGCCACTCGAGCCTGTCGTACAAGGTGGCGGTGGACACCTGTATCGCCTGCCACCGTGCGCAGGATGTGCACAAGGGTGGTCTGGGTGAGGACTGCGCGGCATGCCATTCGCCGGACGGCTGGAATTTGTGGGAATTCGACCACGCCAAGGAAACAGGTTTTGCGCTATCCGGCGCGCATCGAAAACTCACCTGCGCCGATTGTCATCGTGAGCCGCCGAAGAAGGTGAAACTCGGGACCGACTGCATATCGTGCCATGAGAAGGACGATGTCCATGTCGGCGATTTCGGCCGCCAGTGCCAACGATGCCACACCACCATCAGCTTCTCGGCCGCAAGCATCCACTGATGACACGCGCCCGCCTCATTGTTGCCGCCCTGCTTCTGGCCGTCCTGCCGCACGCGCTCGACGCGGCGCAGATTGGTCCCAGCAAGTTCGATCACCTGACGACCGGATATGAGCTTTTCAGCGCACATTTGAACGTGCCCTGCGAGTCTTGTCATGTCGGCGCCATTTTCAAGGGCACGCCCCGCGACTGCGTCTCGTGCCACAGTCAAGGCGCGCGCATCACCGCGACGTACAAGGGGCCGAACCATGTCCTGAGTTCCGCTCGATGCGAAGCCTGTCACACCGAGGCCGCCTGGATGCCGGCCTCTCATTTCGATCATCAAGAAGTTCAGGGCAGTTGCGCGACCTGCCACAACGGTTCGACGGCGACGGGCATGGGTCCGAACCATATCTCCAGCACCACGGATTGCGGCGCCTGTCACTCCGTGTTCGGCTGGAATCCGGTGATCAGCGTCGATCACACGCAGGTCAATGGAACCTGCACCAGCTGCCACAACGGCACGGTGGCGACCGGTAAACCAGGCAATCACATCGTAACCACCGACAGCTGCGACAACTGCCACACAACGCTCGCCTGGAAGCCGGCCAACGTCAAACATGTCGGCAACATCAGCAACTGCGCCGCCTGTCACAACGGAACGGTTGCGACCGGAAAAACCGCCACGCACATGCTGACGTCCAATCAGTGCGGCGCCTGCCACTCGGTGGTCGTGTGGAAACCGCAAACAACGGTCGATCACACCCAGGTGATCGGCACCTGTTACTCATGCCACAACGGCACCATAGCGAGCGGCAAGGCCGCGAATCATCCGACAAATACCGACAACACTTGCGAGAATTGCCATGCCACGACGGCGTGGTCGCCGGCAAATGTGAATCACAACGGCATCACCAGCAACTGCGTCTCCTGTCACGACAACAAGACCGCGACTGGAAAGCCGGGCACGCACATCGCCACCAGCAACTCATGCCAGGCCTGCCATTCGGTGTTGGTGTGGAAACCGCAGGTAACCGTGGACCACACCCAGGTGCTTGGCACCTGCGCATCCTGCCACAACGGTTCGACCGCGCTGGGCCGTCCTGCCAACCACATACCTGCAGCCGCCGATTGCGGAGTCTGCCATTTGACCACGATCGTCTTCGGCCCCGGCACGGCAATGAACCACACCGGCATCACCGGGAATTGCGCGAGCTGCCACGAGACCGGCAAGACCTGGTACGGAGTGACCATGGTCGATCGGCCGACCAAGGCGCAGGACGCCAGTCATCCGACCACGGGCGATTGCTCCGCTTGTCATTCGTCCACCACCTCGTTCAGTGTCGATGTCTCCGGAGGCAAGCCGGCCAATCACATTCCCACCTCACAACCGTGCTCGCTGTGCCATGGCGACCCCGGCGATTATTCCATCTACAAGATGGATCACACGGGAATCACGAACAACTGCACCCAATGCCACGGTCCGGGATTGAGCTTCGCGAACATCGTGCCGAAGGAGCCGCCGCCCAAGCACATCCCGACCACCACCGCCTGCGAGACCTGCCACGCAGCCACGAATTTCACGGCCTTCGGTCCGGGAACGGCCATGAACCACACCGGCATCACCGGCAATTGCGCGAGCTGCCATGAAACCGGCAAGACCTGGTACGGGGTGACGATGGTCGACCGGCCGACGGCCGCGCAGGATCCAAGCCACCCCACCACCGGCGACTGTTCGCAATGCCACAGCTCCACGACCTCCTTCGCGGTCGTAACCGCAGGTAAACCGGCGAATCACATACCGACCACGCAGGCATGCACGCTGTGCCACTCGAATGCCAGCAACTACGCCATCTACACGATGAGTCACACGGGCATCACCACCAACTGCGCGCAGTGCCACGCGGCGGGATTGAGCTTTGCCAACATCGTGCCCAAGGAGCCGCCGGCCAATCACATGCCGATCACCGGTCTCGCCTGCGAGAACTGTCATTCAGCCACCAATTTCGGCGCGTTCGGTCCCGGCACGGCGATGAATCACACCGGCATCACGGGCAATTGCGCAAGCTGTCATGAAACGGGCGACACCTGGTACGGCGTCACCATGGTTGACCGGCCGACGGCGGCCAAGGATGCGAATCATCCAACCACCGGCGAGTGCTCGAATTGCCACTCCTCGACGGTATCCTTCTCCAGCGGCATCACCGGCGGCAACAAGCCGGCGAATCACATACCTACGACGCAGGTGTGCACGCTCTGCCATACCACCGCAGGCAACTACGCGGTCTATGTCATGAACCACCAGGGCATCACCGTCAACTGCGCGCAGTGCCACGCCGCCGGCCTGACCTTTGCAAACATTACGCCCAAGGAACCGCCCGCCACGCACTTGCCGATCGGCAGTCTGCCCTGCGAAAACTGCCACTCGCCCACGGTGTTCACCGCGTTTGGCCCGGGCACGGCCATGAAGCACACGGGAATCACCGGCAATTGCGCGAGCTGCCATGAAACCGGCAAGACTTGGTACGGGGTGACGATGGTCGACCGGCCGACGGCCGCGCAGGATCCAAACCATCCCACCACCGGCGACTGTTCGCAATGTCACGGCTCGACCGTCTCATTCACGACGGCTCTGGCCAAGCCGAGCAACCATATTCCGACCTCGCAGGTCTGCACGCTGTGCCACACCAACGCGGCGAACTACGCCGTGTACACCATGAATCATGCGGGCATCACCAACAACTGCGCGCAATGCCACGGCAAAGGCTTGAGTTTCGCCAACATAGTGCCGAAGGAGCCGGTGGCAACCCACATTCCCTCGACAACCGCCTGCGAAACCTGCCATTCGGCGACCAATTTCACCGCCTTCGGTCCCGGCACCAAGATGAGCCACGTCAATATCACCAGCAACTGCGCCAGCTGCCATGAAACCGGCGACTCATGGTACGGCGTCACCATGGTTGACCGTCCCACCAAAGCGCAGGACGCGAGCCATCCGACCACCGGTGACTGCTCGAATTGCCACACCTCGACCACCTCGTTCACCTCGGGCGTCACCAGTAAGCCGGCGAATCACATTCCCACGTCCCAGCCCTGCGCCTTGTGTCACACGACTGCCGGCAACTATGCCGTGTATGTGATGAGCCACAGCGGCATCACCAATAACTGCATTCAGTGCCATGGGACAGGCCTGAGCTTTGCCAACATCGTGCCGAAGGAACCGCCGTCCAACCATATTCCGACCGCCAGCATTGCGTGTGAGGGCTGCCATTCCCCCACGGTATTCACCGCATTTTCAGGCACGAAGATGAATCACACTCCCGTGGCCTCCATGACCTGCGAGAGTTGTCATGAAACCGGCGACGCCTGGTTCGGGGTGAAGATGGTCGACAGGCCGAGCGGTCATCACACCGGCCAGGACTGCAAGGGCTGCCATAACACCAGTACGTTCAACGACGCGGCAGCGGCCGCCGCGGCCAAGCCCGGTGCCACCATCCAATCGGTGTCCAAGCCGGCCGCCAGCGGTTCCGCCGCAACGAGCTCTGCGGCCACGTCAACGCGTGCAGCCGCCGCAACGACCGCAACGACCGCAACGACCGCAACAGCCGCAACAGCCGCATCAGCCGCAACGGCAACTACCGCAACACAGGCGCGGGCGTCTTCGCCGGCGGCTCCGGCGACCTTCAACCTGGCGGGCGCCATGGCGGCTCTTGCCGGTCGAGCCAGCGTCGTCAACCCCGGCCCGCAGGCCTTCACGCACCTTGGACTCGGCCGCGAGTGCTCGACCTGCCACAACGGGTTGGTCGCCACCGGCCAGAGCCCGAAACACATACCCAGCACCGGAAGTTGCGGCAATTGTCACACCACGATTGCTTGGACGCCGGCGCGCTTCGAGCATCGCGGCGTGCTGTTGGCCTGCACGAGTTGCCACGACTCGGTTCACGCCACCGGAAAACCTGCCCGACACGTGCAAACAGCGTTGGCGTGCGCCACCTGCCACTCGACGACGGCGTGGATTCCCGTCATTTTTCGCCACTCCGGCATTTCGGGAAGTTGCCAGTCCTGCCACAACGGACTGGGGGCGTCCGGCAAACCAATCGGCCACATGGTGGCTGCACTCGACTGCGCCGCTTGTCACCACAACACCCTGGCTTGGTCGCCGGCGACTTATGTGCATACCGGATCGCACTACCCGGGCGAACATCGTGCCGCATTGAGTTGCACTCAGTGTCATACCACCAATACCGAACAAGTCCCCTGGCCGCGCCCGGCGAGCGCGCCGGCGTGCGGCGCCTGTCACGAGCGCAACTATCAACCGGCGCCGCATACCAAGTACGGCAACGTCAAATATACGGCGACGGAATTGAAGAATTGCTCGGGAGCCTGTCATGTGTATTCCGATGTCACTCTCAAGAGCATCGTCAAGCCACGCGCAGGCCCGCAACACCAGGTGAGCAGTGGCCAGTTCTGAACGGGCGCCGAGGACGTTCCGTTGGTTGTTGATGTCGGTGCTCGTAACGGCCCTTGCGACCGGTTTCGGCGCAGCCGCATGGGCCCAGCCCGCCGGTCGGTTCATCGACATCATCGATGCGGTGCGCCGCGACGATCACGTCAATATCAATATCCAATTCAGCTGCAGCATGCGCTATATCACCCACCTGCCGGCCAACTCGGGTGTCGAGACCCAAATCCGCTTCAGACCCGGTACCGACTGCGGCCTGGGGCTGAGCCTGGCGGGAGTCAACGAACTGCCCTCGTTGGCAGGGGTGGAAGAGTATTTCAAGGAGCTTCGCGTCGACCCCGGCGCACCTGGCGAGGTGAATTTGACGGTAACCTGGCGCAAGGAATCGACCTACGTCGTCGCGCCGACCGGAGATCAGCGCGGGTTTGTGATTCGATTGATCGACGCGCCGGTGAAGGGTCACGCGTACATCCAGGAAACCGTGGCTCCCAACGCGACTTTCGCCGTCAATTTGGAATCGCGGCAAACTCCATTCGAAGAATCTGAAATCGCGGCAGCGGGCGGCAAATTCAAGACGACAGCCTACGTGTCGACCGTCGAATTGGACGGCATCAAGTGGTACCGGTTGCGCGTGGGTCCCGTGTCATCGCGAAACGACGCCGAACAACTGCTGGCGCTTGCGCTCGGTTCATTCCCGCGTGCCTGGCTGGTCATCGGCGAGGACGAAGCAGCGGCGCCCGGCGAGGGCGGCGTGACGCTCCCGCCGGCCGCTCCCCTGGTCCCGGACCCCGCGTTGCCCGATGAGGAACGCGCGCAGATTCTCGCCAAAGCCCAGTCGTCCATGACCGCCCGCAACTACAATTCCGCGGTGGAATCTCTGACCATACTGGTTCGCCAACCGGAATATCCCGGGCGCGCCGAGGCCCAGGAGTTGTTGGGCCTCTCGCGGGAACGCTTGGGGCAGCTGGCGCACGCCAAGGCAGAGTACGAGGAGTACCTGCGCCGATATCCCAATGGCGCAGCAGCCGATCGGATCCGCGCCCGGCTGAAGGCCCTGGCCCTGGCGGGCAGAAAACCGCGCAGCGTGTCGGCTGCCACCAGCCAGGTGCCTGTCGGCTGGACCTATTCGGGAGGGTTGGCGCAACTGTATCGCCGCGATCAAAACAACATCACCAGCACCGGCGTCTCGTTCAATCAGACCAGCCAAAACGCCATCATCAACAATGCCGACTTCCTGGCGCGGCGGCGCGGAGAGGAGTTCGACTTCTTGGGCCGGGTCTATGCGGGCTACACGAAGGACTTGCTGAAGGGACCCTCTGCACCCGGCGATCAGACCCAGGTAAACGCCGCATTTGTCGAACTCACGGACAAGAAGATCGATCTGACCGGACGGCTCGGCCGCCAATCACGGGGTTCGGACGGCGTGTTCGGCACCTTTGACGGCGCTTGGATCTCGTACAAGATCTCACCGCGGGTGACCATAAATACGACCTTCGGCTATCCGGTCGATGTACTGAACGAGGGGGTGCGGACCAACCGCGAATTCGTGGGTTTGGCGGCCGACTTCGGGACATTCTTTCGGAGCTGGGATTTTTCCACCTACGCAATCGAACAGAAATACAATGGAGCGACAGATCGACGCGCAGTGGGCCTCGAGACGCGCTACTTTCAGCCGGGGCGATCTCTCATCGCGCTGATCGACTATGACACCTTTTTCAAGACCCTCAATAGCGCAACCGTCATCGGCGGAGTAACGCTCCCGGGCGCTTGGACGCTGAGCTTCAATTTCGATCATCGCAACACGCCCATTCTGACCCTGCACAATGCCTTGATCGGTCAACCGGTGAGCACCCTCGAGGAACTGCTGGCCAATTTCACGCCGGCGGAGATTGTGCAACTGGCGCGCGATCGGACCGCGATAAGCGATGTCTATGCAGTGACCCTGACCCGGCCGATCGCGGAGAAATTCCAGATCAGCGCCGATACCTATCTGACGAAAGTCGGACCCACGCCCGCATCGGGCAATGTTCCCGCGGGCCCTGCCAGCGGAACGGATCGGGCATTGCAGTTTCAGCTGTTCGGCACCAGCCTCTGGCGGTCGGCCGATTTGCACGTGCTATCGCTGCGCTACGATACCAATCCGACGGCGGTCACCGAATCCATCGACATCAGCAGCCGAATGCCGATCTGGGGCAATTGGCGCTTCGGTCCGCGGTTCGAAATCAGCCGCATTCGCTATGATGTCGACCAATCGACCGAAATGGGCTACGTGCCCTCGGTGCGCCTGGAGTTGCTGCGACCGAGAGTCATGTTCGAATTCGAAGTCGGTGCCGACAAGGGCAGGCGTCAGGTGCAGGTGCCGCTTGATACGCAGACCTCCACTCAATTCTATTTTTCCCTGGGTTACAGGCTGAGCTTTTGAAGATCCAACCGCTATTGCTGGCTGCGCTCTTTGTCTGCGTGTCGGCTTGCGCGGCGACACCCCGTGGGGGCGTTAACGAATTTCTCGATGAACGCACCGGGGCAACGGTCACGGTGGTCGGGGCGCCTCTGATATTTGCGCTCGAGCGCTCGACGCTCGCCGCACATGCGCGCGACTACATCAGCCTGACGGCCGTCGAGGTGGATCGCAGCGGCCAAACGCAGCTCTGCGTCCTCGGGTATTTCTGGTCGACGATTGATCGGCGGGCGAGCTCTGGCTCTTCGCAGGCGACCGACAAATCGCTGGCGCTGTTCGCCGACGACCGGCTGATTCGATTCACCGCCTTGGAGTCGCCGCCCAAGGACCTGGAGGCAAGCAGCAGATTGCATGCGCCCGAGACCGCGCATTTCGAGCAGGCCGCCTACAAAGTGTCGCTCGAGGAATTGCGTTATATCTCGGGCAGCCAGGTGCTCAAGCTGCGCCTCGTTGCGGATAAGGACGAAGAAGACCCCGACGCGGAGACCTTCTCCGTCTGGACCGACGCGAGGAAGGCGCTCAAGGATTTCGTGACGCGAATCAGTCCGTCAAGATAGTCCCTCGCGCGCCGATCCCGGACTGTCATTCAGGTCGCTTCCCTGGCCGCTCCTTCTGCTCCAACTGCCTTGGTCGCATCCAACAGCACCTGCTCGAGAACCGCGAGGTACTCGACGTAGCGCCGGCGTCCCAGCGCGGTGATGCGGCAGATCGTCTGCGGGCGGTTGTTCTGCACCGCCTTCGTGGTCGCAATCAGCTTGGCGTCCTCGAGCACCTGCAGATGCCGGTTCAAGTTGCCGTCGGTCAGCGCGCACAGCTGCTTCAGATCGCCGAACAACAACCCTTTCGAATGGGTGATGAGCGAGGTCAGCACGCTGAGGCGGGCGCGTTCATGAATCACGCGGTCCAACCCATCATAGGCAAAACGAGGCACCGTCCCTTTTTTGTTTCCACGCTTATTCAAGAGCTTCCCCATATCCATACTGCAGCACGGCCGCCACCAGTAGTTGACCCAAGCCGAACGGAATACCCATCGCCCAGGGCGACAGTGTCCGTGTGACGCTTCCGGCGACCAGGCAAAACAGCCCGGCAACCAGATACCAGACGCCGACCCCGAACATTTGCCGTGGTAGAAACCGGCATGAGGCGAATACGCCGAGGCTGAAGATCAGTTGCCACAGGCCCGGCAGCATCCAACAATCCTGAGCAGACACCCGCACCAGCACGACCGCGAGCAAAAATCCAACCATCACTGCGGGCAAAAACTGCTCCACCGCCGCCTGGACCATTTCTCGGGCAAATCCCACATGCACGCGCCGGGCGCGCACGAAGGTCTCGATGCCGGTCAGCAGCACCGACACGGCCGCGGTCGCCGCCCACACGCCAAGCCAGATCACCAGGTCGGTCTTGGAATGTTTCGACGTCCACGGCCTCTGTGAGGCGGCGACCAGCAGCGCAAGAATGCCGCTCACCGCGATGGAGGCCGGTCCATAACCGCGGAATTCGGTGCCGCGCGCCACCTGGCTGCGGATGCACTGAATCTCCGACAACGCTTGCTGTAGCTCTTTCATGCAACGCCCTCACTTGCTTTACAGTATAAAGGAATATCCCAATGGTAACCCGTGGTCAACCAATGCCGTCTTCCATATGGCATATCCTCGCATGGACATGCACCGGCGCGCTGGCGCTGCTGCCCTGCGCCGCGCGGGCCGACAACTTCATCGATCATCGAGTGACGAAGGATACCGGTGGGATCTACGGCCTTCAGGACGCGGTACCCATCTCCTTGGCCGTGTTCGCGGCCGGCTGCGCATTGTGGCAGGGGACTGAGGACCGATTTGGGAAAACCTGCTGGCAGGCTGGAGAGGCGGGCGTCGCCAGTATCCTGGTGGCCGAAGGCCTGCAATTCGCCACCGGCCGGCAATCACCTGCCGAGACCAGCGACCCCGGCCGGTGGTTTTCCGGCGGCAAAGGCAGCTTCCCGAGTACTCACGTCTCCCTCACGACTGCGATCGTCACGCCTTTCATCTATCAATACATCAAGGAAGAACCGTTTGTCGCTGCGCTCGCCATACTGCCACTTTACGAAATGGTGGCACGAGTCAAGGCCCAGGAGCACTGGCAGACCGACGTATTGGCGGGGGCTGCACTCGGATTTGCTTTCGGCGCGTATGAATCGCACCGAAGCAATCCACTGATATTTTCCGTGCTGCCGGGCGGGGTATACATCGGCTTCCGTCACTCCTTCTAACAGCCGTGGAGCTGGGCTTGCGTTCGATATCGAAACCCCTATACTTTGTATTGCAAAGTTCGAATGCCGCACGCCAATCGGCACCGGGAGGTCTGTGGCCGCCGACAATGATCGCAGTGCAAGGGCCGGGACGGTATTTCACTTCCCTCTGGCCCCGCTCGTGGTGTTGGTCGGCATTCTCGGCGTGATCCACGACTCCTGGCCCGGATCTTTGCCGCATCGCGGAAACCTGCATGTGCTGTTCGGCGTCCTGCTGTGGATCTGCGTGGTCGCGCGCTTCTATGGACGCATGCATCAGACTCCGCGGATGCTGCTCGCCGACCTACGGCCGTTTACGCGCCATCTCGCGCACCTGGTGTACTTGCTGCTCTACGTGCTGATGTTCTGCCGGCTCATCATGGACGTAGCGTCCGCCGCGCCTCCAGGAGCCATCCTGCGGGCCGGCGAAGATTTCCAAAGCTACCTGGCGTACGGGGTACTTGCGCTCGTTACGATTCATGCCCTGGCGGCGTTCTGTCAGCGAAATGGCCGGCTGAGGTAGCGCGAACCCGCCAACCCGAACCGCCACGGCCGGTCGATTGCCTTGGAAATCCCTATTCTAGGTCCGCTCACCACGCGGGCCGATGCGCTTTTTCGTGAACGGGCCGCCCGCAAGCTGAACGGCGGTGCATCGAGGCGCGCGCCGTTCAGGTCGCGGGTGATGGCCAATGCCTGACCCAGCCGGCCCGGTCCGGAGCAGAGAATTAGCGGATCTTCCTGTCCCCGCCGGATGATCATTTGGGCGATGCCGACGGTCGGCTCCAATGCGCGAATCAACACGCCCGCGCCGTGGCCCGGTTCGCGGCAAACGAAATTCAGGCACCAGTGAATGCCATAGGAAAGATAGACATAGGCGTAGCCGGGAGGCCCGAACATTACGGCATTGCGGGGTGTCGGTCCGGAGAAGCTATGCGACGCCGGATCTTCTCCGTCGTACGCCTCGGTCTCAACGATGATTCCGCCGACGCCCGCGACCAGCAAGGTCATTCCGAGCAAGGCACGGGCAACCTCCGGGGAGCTCCGCCCGAAATCGATGCTTCTCAAGCGTGAAGCGCCTGATGCACCTGCTGCACGCATGCCGATCCCTCGCCGACGGCGGCGGCCACCCGTTTGACGCTGCCGCATCGCACATCACCCACCGCAAAGATTCCGGGCCAGTTGGTCTCGAAGGACTGCGCGGGCCGAGCGGCGGCGCCGTTGCTGAAGTCCGTGGCGGTCAAATCCAGCCCCGTGCGTACGAACCCTTTGTCGTTCAGGGCGATGCACCCCTGCAGCCAGCGCGTGCTGGGGACCGCGCCGGTCATCAGAAACACATGGCCGATGGCGTGGGTCTCGGGGATATTTCCCGGCGCCGTTCTCCAGATCACGCGTTCCAGTTGCTCCTCTCCTTGCAGAGAGGCGATTTCGGTGTTTGCGTGCAATGTAATGTTCGGCGTGTCGGCGATGCGGCGGATGAGGTAGTTGGACATGCTGTCGGCAAGCCCGCGCGACCGAACCAGGAGGTGCACATGGCTGCACTTGCCGGCCAGGAAAACCGCGGCCTGCCCCGCCGAATTGCCGCCTCCCACCACGATCACTTCGCGCATCTCGCAGCGTCGAACCTCGGTGTTGGTGGCTGCGTAGTAGACGCCCGTGCCGAGAAAACGCGACGCGTTCTCGATCGCAAGCTGGCGATATTCCGCCCCGGTCGCAATGACGATGCAGCGCGCCCGCACTGCATTCCCATGGCAGAGCTCGATCGCGTAGGGCCGCTCGCCGCAATTCAGCTTCATCGCCGAGTAGGCGGTGCGGATTTCGGCGCCGAATTTTTGCGCCTGTATCCGCGCCCGGGCCGCCAACGCCAGACCCGAAATGCCGGTGGGAAAACCCAGATAGTTTTCTATCTTCGAACTCGATCCTGCTTGACCGCCGGGCGTGCCGGTCTCCAGCACCAATACATCGAGGCCCTCGGATGCACCGTAGACCGCGGCCGCCAAGCCTGCCGGCCCCGCGCCGACTACGACGAGATCGCGGATCCGGTCGTCGTCGATCTGCTGATTCATTCCCAGGCAGGCGGCAACTTCTTCATTGCTGGGATTCTTGAGCACCACGGCGCCCCGGCACAGCACCACCGGGACATCGGCGGCCTGGACGTGAAAACGCTCCAGCAATGCCTGTACGCTGGCATCCGTGTTCACGTCGAGATTGACGTACGGATAGGAATTGCGGGTGAGAAACTGCTGCAACCGCAGCGTTCCCGCCGAATGACTCGAGCCCAGCAGGATGACATCGCCCGACTTGGAGTCGAGCAAGCCGACGCGCCGCAAGATGTAGGCGCGCATGAAAATCTCGCTGAGTTCCGCGTCGGTCTGAACGATGGTGCGCAGCCGTTCGTTGGTGATCACCAGAATTTCGCCTGCCTCGCGGACGCGCGATCGCACCAGGCTGCCGACGCCCTGAAGCGTGCTCATTTCTCCGGTGAAGCTGCCGGCGGTGTGCACCACGACCAGGACCTCGCCGCTCAAGCCGGGTTGCACGACTTCGATGCTGCCTGACAGAACCACCAGCACGGGACGGTTGCGGTCGCCGGGTTCGGCCAGGACCTCGCCCTCGCTCATATTTCTGCGGGCGCCATGCGCCGAGAGCCGCGCGATTTGCGCTGCTGTCAGCTGCGGGAACATCTGCGCCTTGCGGCTGGCGAAAGCCGGTCCGGCGGCCATGCCTTCGCCGACGATGGTCATTCCAAGAACACCTGGACCTCGTCGACGAAGCACCAGCTCCAATCCTCTCCGGGCTCGAATGAGGAGATGATGGGATGCTTGGTCGCGACGGAGTGCTTGCGTGCATGTCGATTCTTGGAATCGTCGCAGCACCCGACATGTCCGCAAGTTCTACATAGGCGAAGATGAACCCAGGTGTCGCCCATGGCGAGACATTCCTGACAGCCGTCGCCGCTCGGGGTGACGGCCCTGACCGCGCCGAGGTGTGTGCATTGCTGACGAGTTCTGGGCATTTCAGACGAATCCTATCCAACGGCCGAATGTAACCACGCCGATCCACAGGCCCAGGGACACTCCACCCGAGATCTTGGCGGCCCGTGGGGTGTGCGCCTGGCGGCCCCAGACCTCGACGGACTTGTTGGTCGTGGCATGAAACACCATCATGTTGAGTCCCGCCAGGAGCAGCAACAGCATTTTCGCCCGAAACGGCACGGTTCCCCAATAGTGGGTCGCATTGGACGCGAACAACAGGGCACCGGTGCACGCAGCCACCGCGAAACTCACCCAAGTCCAGGGCAATATCTCGGCGGTCAGTTCACCGACCGGGCGCTCACGCAGATTCACGTCCAGCAACCGCAAATCTACCATGGTGATCGATCCCACCACCAACGCGATGCTAAGCACATGGACGCTTTCGATCCCGGGAAACAGCCAGGACGATTCGCTGATGGCGATTGCGGGCGAAGTAGATTCCAACCAGTGCAGAAAACTGTCGAACACGGCTTAGGTCCTAGCCTGAGTACGCGATCAAGCGACCCGCAACCGCAATCCCGACCCACAGGATGAGCGACAAGAGTCCGGTTATTTTGGCGATGCCGGAGTGCGATGCCGCCAAATCGGCGCCTCCGTTCGCCAGGTCGCGCTTCAGGATGGCTTGAAATCTCAAGGTGACGGCAATCGCCGCCGCCAGCATGCCCATTTTTATTTCAAAGGACACATTGCCCAGTGCACGCTTTGGTTCACCGATGATGAGGATGCTGCCGCTGACCGCCAACACGACCAGGGCTCCCCAAAGCCAAGGCATGAACCGCCGCGACAGGGTCGCGATGCTGCTGCGCGTGCCCGCGAGTCCCAGCAGGCGCAAATCGAACATCGCCATCGACGCCAGGACCACCGAAATCGCCAAAATATGCGCGATCTGCACCGTCGGAATGATCCAAAACACCTTTTGAATCACCAGGCTGGCCTGTGTATCGCCGAGCCAATGGATGAAACCGTCAAGCATGGAAGGGAACTCGCATTTTTAGAATATACCCAACGCCAGACCTGAGGCCAATGCAGCGCCGAGTTCTTCGCAGGGGCGCAGTTCCTGTTCGGCAATGTGTTTCGGCCGCAGAATTTCCTCCGCCGTCTGTGCGTGCGTGCAGACAATGATCGGATCGGCAATGGGTTTCAAGCGCCAGCCTGTCGCGATACGGTCGATCTGCTGCACGGCATTACGGCCGTCGCTGCCGGCGCAGATCAGCAGGGCATAAGGTTTGCCGTTGATCCGGTCGAGCGCCGCGTAATAGGTACGGTCGAAGAAGTCCTTCATCCTCCCGGACATTGCGGCAAGATTTTCCGGGGTCGCAAAAATGAACCCGCTGGCATTCAGCACGTCCGCCGCCTCGGCGTCTGCCGCACGCTTCAGCGACACCCGCACCGCCGGCTCGACACCGGCGCCGGAGGCCGCTGCCTGCGCCATCTGCAAAGTGCCTCCGGTCATGGAGTGATACACGATCAGCAGGGTCTTCATGTGAGCCGTGTCCTACACCGGGTGTCGCTGCCAACCGACTGTGCCGCCGCATTCCCGCGCCGATACTCCTTCCCACCGCAGAACTGCTGCGCCCATAACAACAGGTGCGATCATGCTTCACTATGCCGTTGTCTTCTTCGTCATCGCCTTGATCGCCGCCGTCTTCGGGTTCGGCGGTATCGCAGCCGGCGCCGCCGGTATCGCGAAGATTCTGTTCATCGTGTTTCTGATTGGGGCCGTGGTCACGTTCTTGATGAGCCTCGGCCGCCGCGCTTAGAAAAGGCATTCATTTTACGAGGCGTTCATTGGCGCCGCCATTGTGTGGCGGCGCCTGCTTTGTCTTCCAATACGATTCCCGCGGCGCTCAACTGCTCTCGAATGCGATCGGATTCCGCGAAGTTCTTGGCGGCGCGCGCCGCCTGCCGTGCCGCAAGCAACGCCTCGACGTCTGAGTCGGACATCAGCCGATCGCCCACACTGTGCTTCAAATAGGTGTCCGGATCCTGCTGCAAAATCCCGAGCACTGCGCCCATGGCCCGAAGCGTCGCCGCAGCCACGGCCTTTTTTGCTGAATCCCCCGCAGCTTTTGCCTGATTGAGTTCGCGCGCCGCCCCCTGCATGGCCGCCAGTGCCTCGGGCGTGTTGAAATCATCATCCATTGCGCTGCGAAATTCGGCATAGCGGCCCTCATCGACGGCCCCCGATTCGCCGGCATCCTTGAGCGCACGGTACAGTCCCAACAGCGTCTCGTCCGCCTGTGCCAGCTGCGCGGCCGAATAGTTGATGGGCCCGCGGTAGTGGCTGCTCAATAGAAAGAAGCGCATCACTTCCGGATCGCGCAAGGTCTTGAGAACCTCGCGCAACGTGAAGAAATTGCCCAGCGATTTCGACATCTTTTCGTCGTTGACGCGCACGAAACCATTGTGCATCCACACCTTCACAAAGGGCGTGCCGCAGGCCGCGCAGGACTGCGCGATCTCATTCTCGTGGTGCGGAAATTTCAGATCCTCGCCGCCGCCGTGCAGATCGAAATAGCTGCCGAGCAGGCTCGTGGACATGGCCGAGCACTCGATATGCCAGCCCGGGCGGCCTTCGCCCCAGGGCGAACTCCAGGAAGGCTCGCCCGGCTTCGCCCGTTTCCAGAGCACGAAGTCCAGCGGGTCCAATTTCGCATCATCCACTTGCACCCGCGAGCCGGCGCGCAAATCGTCGATCTTTTTGCCCGAAAGCCTGCCGTAATCCGCGAACTTGCGCACCGAATACATGACGTCGCCGTTGTTCGCCACATAGGCATAGCCCTTGTCGATCAAAGTCTGCGCCATGGCGATGATGGGACCGATGTACTCCGTGGCGCGCGGCTCGCGGTCGGGTGGCTGCAGGCCAAGCGCAGCGCAATCCTCGTGCATCGCCGCAGTGAAGCGGCTCGCCAGATCGGACCAAAGTTCGCCCTTGGAGGCGGCGCGTTCGATGATCTTGTCGTCGATATCGGTGATGTTGCGCACATACGTGACTGCGTAGCCCAACGAGCGCAGATAGCGCTGGATGAGATCGAAAACAGTCAACATGCGCGCATGCCCGACATGGATGTAGTCGTAGTTGGTCATTCCGCACACATACATGCGGACTTCATTGGCGCGCAGAGGCTTGAATTCTTCCTTCCTGCCGGTCAGGGAATTATGGACTTTGAGCATGGGATTCCAGGCGCTGTCGCGCCGTTTCCGGCGGCATCAGCTTGAGCAGCGCCGCAAGTTCAGGGCCGTGGGTTTGACCGGTCAGCGCCACTCTCAGCGGCATGAAGAGCTCCGGGCCCTTGCGCCCCGTGCGCTCTTTCAACAGCTTGGTCAATTGCTTGAGGTCCGAGGAGGACTGATCGAACGCGCCGACGGCGGCGGTGAAGAATTCCGGACCGGCCGCCGCAATGACGCGCAGCTCTTGGGGCGCCAGGGGCGGCAGGTCGCCCCGTACCACCGCTCGCCATGGGTCGGCATCGGCGGGTAATACGACATTGTGGCGCACCAGCTCGACGAAATCGGAGGAATCGTCGGACTTGAGCCAGGTGCGAATTTGTTCCGTAGACATCCGCTCTACGCCTAACTTTTGCCAATGAGCCAATTGCGGCTCATCGAAGCGCGCCGGCGCGCGTCCCAGGTGCTCCGGGCGGAAGTGGGCGGGCATGTCCGCCTCGGCCAACCAGCCGTCGACATCGCTGGCGTGGCCCAAACGGAACAGATGGTTGAGAATGGCCGCCGGTAGAAAGCCGCGTTCGCGAAACTCGTGCGCGCTGGTGCTGCCATGTCGCTTCGACAAGGGCGCGCCGTCCCCCCCCACCAGCAAGCCAATGTGCCCGTAGCCCGGCCGGCGCATGCCCAGTGCGTCCAGCAGCATGAGTTGGCGCGGAGTATTGGTGAGATGATCGTCGCCGCGCAGCACATGCGTGACTCCCATCACCGAATCGTCGACGGCATTGCAAAAGAAAAATGCCGAGGTGCCGTCATCGCGGCGAATGATGAAATCGCCGATGTCGTTCGACAGGAACCGCTGCGGTCCGTGCACCGCGTCGGTGAATTCAATGACCTGATCGCCCGGCACGGCGAATCGGAGCGCGGCCTTCACCCCCCGCGCCTCCCGCTCGGCGCGCTGCGCTCCCGTCAGATGCCGGCATGTCCCCGCATAGCGCGGCGGCTTGCCCGACATGCGTTGGAGTTTGCGCGACAACTCCAGCTCTTCCGCCGTGCAGTAGCAGGGGTAGGCCCGGCCGTTCGACCCCAGTTGCTCGAACAGGGTTCGGTAGAACTCGCCGCGTTCCGCCTGGGAGTACGGGGCCGAAGGGCCGCCGATTTCAGGTCCCTCGTCCCAGTCCAAGCCCAACCATCGCATGTCCGCGATCAATTCGTCGCGAAAACGCAGCTGGCTACGCTCCACATCCGTGTCTTCGATGCGCAGGATGAAGCGCCCGCCGCTCTTGCGTGCCCAGAGATGGCTGAAAAAGGCCGTCCGCGCGTTGCCCAAGTGCAGGGAACCCGTGGGACTGGGGGCAAACCGCGTGACGACGGGCCGCGAATCGAGCATTTCGGACATATCTCAAGATTGTACCTATTCGAGTAGAATCTCGGAGCATGAAACAACTACTCCTCACCTTCGGATTGATCTTTGCGGCCCATTCTGCTTTGGGATTTGCGGACGAGACCGCCGTGGCCGCCCCGCCCGCTGCGCCAAAGGCCGCTGCGGCCGCCAAATCCGCGCCGACCACCCTCGTTGAAGTCTTCACGTCCATGGGGAATTTCACGCTGGAATTGAATGCCGAGCGCGCTCCGCTCACCGTCGCTCATTTCCTGAAATATGTGGACCAGGGACACTACACGGGCACTATTTTTCACCGGGTTGTCGCCAATTTCGTCATTCAGGGCGGCGGCTTCGACAGCAACAACAAGGTCGTGCCCGCGCCCACGAAAGTGGTCAATGAATCCGGCAACGGCTTGACGAATGAACGGGGCACGGTCGGCATGGCCCGCACTCAGGATCCGCATGGCAGCGACGCGCAGTTCTACGTGAATCTCTACGACAACGAGGCCCTCGATCCCAACAAGACCCGATGGGGCTATGCAGTCTTCGGCAAAGTCACACAAGGCATGGATGTGGTCGACCGGATCGGCAACGTTGCGACCGGCGCGCGCGGACCATTCAAGGAGGACTCGCCGCTCAAACCGGTGGTGATCGAAAAAATCGAGCGCGTTGCCGGCCCCTAGCCGCTGCGGTTCCGTCCCCCGTGGCCGCGCTCTTCATCTCGGATTTGCACATCGATGCAACTCGCCCGGCGATCACCGAGCAATTTTTGAGCTTTCTCGCCGCGGAGGCCAGGGACGCCGACGCCTTGTACATTCTCGGCGACCTATTCGAATCCTGGATCGGCGATGACGCGCCGGACACCGCGCAATCGGCCGCGATCGCGGGCATTCGCGCCCTCACCTCGCTCGGAATCCCGTGTTTTGTCATGCACGGCAACCGGGATTTCCTGTTGTCCGGGCAATTTTGCCGCCTGAGCGGCGCCGAACTCGTTCCCGACCCCCTGATCGTCACCCTGTATGGGGAACCGGTGCTGGTTATGCACGGCGACGCACTCTGTACCGATGACCACGCCTACCAACGCCTGCGAGCCACGGTGCGCGAACCCGATTGGCAGAAGCGATTTCTCGCACTATCCATCAAATCACGCCGTGCCCTCGCCGGCGCCGCTCGCGCCGGCAGCCAGGCGCACACCGCTGCGTTGGAATACGCCATCGCCGATGTCAATGCCGACAGCGTCGCAACGGCTCTGCGCAACGCCGGAACCGCGACGCTGCTGCACGGGCACACGCATCGTCCTGCCATTCACGCTCTGCAAGTCGACGGGCGCCCCTGTACCCGCATCGTGTTGGGCGATTGGTACGATCAAGGCAGCCTGCTGCGGTGGGATGAAAATGGGCCCGAGCTCAAGTCCTTGTCGCGTTAAAAGCGCTTGAGCCCTAACCGACCTCCGGCGGCCCCGAGTGAAATCGAAATACCGCGTCGGGCTGCGTGATGAGATCGGCCTCGAGGGCGGCGAACGCATCGATTCGCGCCTCCAAGGAGGCCCCTGCCCGTTTGGCGGCGCGCCGGGCCAGATCCAGGTAGACGCGGTAGTGACGCGATTCGGCATTGTGCAGGCCCTCGAACAGATCCTTCAGGGGTGTGCCAATGGCGTCCGCCAGTGCGGCAAACCGCTCACACGACCGCGCTTCGATGAATGCACCGCAAATCATCAGATCGACCTCGCGCAGCGGCTCGGCCCTGGCCACCAGGCGGCGCATGCGTTCGGCATAGCGGCCGGGCGCCAGGCGCAGCGGCGCCATTCCCATTTTGCGGATGAGCTTGGCGACCTGTTCGTAGTGCCGCAGTTCCTCGCGTGCCAGGCGCGACATTTTATCGGTCAACTCAAGATCTTCGGCGTACGCGAACATCAACGCCAGGGCGGTCGACGCCGCCTTCTTTTCGCAGTTTGCGTGATCGATCAGCAGTACATCCGGTGACGCGCAGGCCCTGTCGACCCAGGCTGCGGGAGTGGCAACGCGCAACAAGGGATGCGCAAAGGGCGCCGCCGCCGGCATCACGCCGGAATCTTGAAAGCCGATATCGCCTCGAGCAACGCGCCGGCGGACTGAAAGCGGTCGGCGGGCGATTTGGCGAGCAAACGCAGCAACAGGTCTTTGTAGCCCGCGAATTGCGGCGCGATCTCCGGCAAATCGGCCCGCTTGTGCTTGTAAATCACTTCCATCGCCGTCGCACCGGTGTAGGGTTTGTGACCGGTCAGCATTTCATAGAACATGACGCCCAAGCTGTACAAGTCGCTGCGGCCGTCGATCTCCTCCGCATGACCCTGTTCGGGGCTCATATAGTAGGGGGTGCCGAAGATCTCCCGGGTTCCCGTCAAAGACACTTCCATTTCGTTCGCCTTGGCCAAACCGAAATCGATCAGGCACAACGAGCCGTCGGTGCGCAACATCACGTTGGCCGGCTTCAGGTCCCGGTGCAGCACGCCCACCGAATGAATGGCCTGCAGAGCGCTGGCGATCTGCTCGAGATATTTGAGCGCCGTCAGCGGCAACAACGGCGCCTTCATGCGCTGGCGCAAATCGCCGGCGGGAAAATGCTCCATGGCGATATAGGCATGGTCGTCGGCGACACCCAGGTCATAAATGCGCACAATATTATGGTGCTGCAGGCCCGCGACGATTTCATACTCCTGCAGAAAGCGGTCGAAGCTCACGAAGCGCTCGGAGACGTCGGGCACCTGGTTGAACACTTTGAGCACCACGAGCGTGCCGGCGCGCTCGCTCTCTGCGAGATAGATCGTGCACATGCCTCCGCTGCCGACCTGCCGTATGCAACGATGGCCGCGGATCTTCACGGTTCCGAACTGATAACGCTGCTCGTATTCGGGCTGCCCGCGCTGCAGGGACAGCGTCTGCTTGTGCTCCCGGGAGGCGGTTGTGATCGCCCGGATGAGCCTATCGCGGTCGATCTTGCGGCCATAGATGCGGTGCAAGCCGCGGACAGCGGCGGGTTCAGGGTCCGGCGCGTCCTGCAGCAAGAGCAGGACGATGGGTGCGAACTCGGGTTTGGCCCGCAGTCCCGCTGCCAGCTCCTCGGCGGCCGCGGTCGGCGGCGCGCCGACGATCACGACCGCATCGAAACCGGCGGCCGCAAATTGCGCCTCGAGAGGTCTGTCCTCGCCCAATCGGTGTTCGACCAGCACGGCGGACGGCCACTCGATCTCGACGTGCTTTTTTACCAGCAACCGATAGTCCGCCCGCGCTGCGATCACCAATAGGCGCATGCTGGGGGCCTAGACCGCGGGCTGGCCCCGGCGGCTACCGTACGGACTTGAGCCCACGGCCTGCACCATCGCGACGCTGCTGTTTCGCTTCGTCGGATCGTTCACCCTGCAGGCGGCTCAAATACTCCGGTGTCACGTCGCCGGTGACGTATTCGCCCGAAAAACACGAGGTGTCGAAATTCTCGATCTTGGCATTGTCATGGCGTACCGCATGCTCCAGATCGTCCAGGTCCTGATAAATCAGCCAATCGGCGCCGATGATGTCGCGTACTTCCTCGTCGGTGTGACCGGCGGCCACCAGCTCGGACGCATCCGGCATGTCGATGCCATAGACATTGGGGTAGCGCACGGGCGGCGCGGCGGAGGCGAAATATACTTTTCTCGCGCCGGCTTCGCGGGCCATGTCGATGATCTGCGCGGATGTGGTGCCGCGCACGATCGAGTCATCGACCAGCAGCACATTCTTGCCGCGGAATTCCAGATCGATGGCGTTCAGCTTGCTGCGCACCGATTTCGCGCGTTGCTCCTGACCCGGCATGATGAAGGTGCGGCCGATATAGCGGTTCTTGATGAATCCCTCGCGGTACTTGACGCCGAGCAGCTGCGCGACCTGCACGGCGCTGGTGCGGCTCGTATCGGGAATCGGAATGACCACATCGATGTCGTGATCGGGACGTTCGCGCTTGATCTTCTCGGCCAGCCGCTCGCCCATGCGCAGGCGTGCCTTGTACACGGAAATATTGTCGATGATCGAGTCCGGCCGCGCGAAATACACATATTCGAAAATACACGGCGTGTGCCGGGCCATTGCGACACATTGCTGTGCATAGAATCGGCCTTGCTCGTCGATGAACACCGCCTCGCCCGGCGCCACGTCGCGCACCATGTCGAATCCCAGCATATCGAGCGCCACGCTCTCGGATGCCAGCATCCACTCGGTGCCCTTCTTGGTGTCGCGCTTGCCGATCACCAGCGGTCGGATGCCGTTCGGGTCGCGAAATCCCAAGATGCCGTGACCGATCACCATCGCAACCACGGCGTAGCCGCCGCGGCAGCGGCGATACACGGCGTTGGCCGCTGCGAAAATATCCGCCGGCGTGACCCGGGGCGTGCCAACCCGCTGCAGCTCGGAAGCCAGAACGTTGAGCAGCACTTCCGAATCGGAACCCGTGTTCAAGTGGCGCCGATCTTCGCGCACCAGCACTTCGGTGAGTTCGCGCGAATTGGTGAGGTTGCCGTTATGGCCGAGACAAATGCCGTAGGGCGAATTGACGTAGAAAGGTTGCGCATCGTTCGCACTGTCGGCGCCGGCGGTCGGGTAGCGGACATGTCCGATTCCGACATTACCGCGAAGCTTGAGCATGTGCTTCTGCTGGAACACATCGCGCACCAGCCCGGAATCCTTGCGCATGAAGAGCTCGCCGTCCGCAGAGGTCATGATGCCCGCGGCGTCCTGACCGCGGTGCTGCAGCACCGTCAGCGCGTCATAGATGCGCTGATTGACGGCGCTTACCCCGACCATTCCGATGATTCCGCACATCAAGAACCTCCGCCCTACTTGGGTTTGACTTTGACTCCGGTCAGGCGCTCGAGCTTGGCCCAAGGATCGCCCTTCTCGCCGACCATGGCCCGCAGCCAATCGCCGACCGTTTCACCGAAAGGAACCATTTTCGACCGGCCCCACCACTCTTCGTGATTCAAATTCAGCAGTTCGCCGCCGATGATGATCAGGCCCATGAGCACCAGTCCGCGCAGCAGCCCGAATAGCAGACCGAGCACCCGATCCACCCACCCCAGCCCCAGGCTGCGCGTGAAATAGCTCAGCAGCATGCCAATCACCCAACCCGTGAGGAGCACCAGGATCAGTATGACGAGTCGGCCCACCCACGGCGCCACATTCGGATCGGCGAGCAAACCGCCCAGATGGGGCTCGACACTGGGACCGAGCTTCCATGCCGCCCAAATGGCAACCACCCAAAACAACAGGGACACCGCTTCGCGAACTAATCCGCGCAGCAAGCCGATGATGGTTGACCCCAATAGAACCAAAAGTAGAAAAACATCGGCTCCGGTCAAGCTGTATATCCCCGGCGTTGCGCGCCAATATTGCGAACCCGACGCATTCTACCGGAGCGTCGGGGGTGGCGCCGTGAAACGGGCGTCACAAATCCCAAATCTGCACCGCTTTGGTTCAAGGCCCCGGAGGCACCAAACTCGCAACCTGACCCGCGGACTTCAACTTCGCGACCGTTTGAGTGGCGGCGCCGCGATCGGCCATCGGACCGACGCGTACGCGGTACCGCACAGAGGCTCCTGAGCCGCTCGGCGAGACGTAGACCGCGAAGCCCTGCGACTTCAGTTGATGCGCCAACTTATTGGCATTCTCGCGGCTGACGAAGCTGCCAAGTTGCACCGCCCAGGTATGTCCCGAGCTTGCGGTTTTCCCCGGTGTTGCCCCCGATGTGGGGTGCAGCGGCGCACTTTCAAGCGCAGCAGGGGCGGCAGGCGCTGCGGCCGCAGGGGCCGCGGCCACAGGCGGGCTCGCCGCAGTCGGCCCCGATTCGGTCGACGCCGGCGCAGCAGGTTCCGGCGCAGCGGGGTTCGGGGTGCCGGCGGCCGGAGCGGCGCTCGGGTCGGATACCGTCGGCATGGCTTGCGCCTTGCTGGTCTTCAAATCCACCGTGACGCTGCGCACCGGTTCGGGTGCGCTCGCCGGCGGTCGGGATGTGGCCGGAATCGGCGCCGGACCTGACAACAATTCCGGGACGATCAATACGATGAGCACCAGCAGGATCGAGGCACCGACCAGGCGTTCTTTGACGCGACGATCCATAGAGCTTCTCAAACGTAAGTGGCCCGGGGCGCCGCAGTATATTCGGGAAGCAGGTCGGGCGGCAGAAAGTCGTGCGCCTCGAGCCACTCAAGCGCCGGTCCCACGGTGTGAAAGGATCCAAAGACGACGATTCGGTCCGCAGGCCTGGCATCGGCCAACGCCGCGGCGCATCCGGCGGATGGGCTGTCCGCGGCTTCGACAGGCACCGTGACCTGGCGCCCAACTATCTGGGCCAGGTCGGCAGCGCTGCGGCCTCGCTCTCCTTCGGTGGATACGCACCACCAGGCATCCACGCAATCACGCAATTCTGCGGCAACTCCCTCGGCATCTTTGTCCGCCAAAATTCCCACCACTGCGAGCGTCCTCCCGCCGCCGGCGGTAGCGCGCAAATTCTGCGCCAACACCCGAGCGGCCGCAGGATTGTGCGACACGTCCAGGATCCATGTCGGCGCGCTCGGCCAGGCGGGAGCGATGACTTGAAAGCGTGCGGCGAGCCGCGTCTCCTTGATCCCTTGCGCTATCGCCGTCGGAAGAATCGTCCGTCGCGGCGCGATCTCTTCGATGGCGGCGAGGGCGGTCGCCGCATTGGCATATTGCGCCTCGCCCTTGAGCCCGGGGGCGGGCAAACCGGGCAAGTCCCAACGAGCGCCCCGGAAGTGCCAGGTGCCGTGTTGGTGGGTGTAAGTGTATTCCCGCCCCAATCGTTTGAGCGGTGCGCCAATCGAGCGCGCGAGTCGTTCGACGATTTCAGGCATATCGCGGCTGCCGAGCACCGCCGGCCGTTGCTTGCGGAAGATTCCCGCCTTCTCGCGCGCGATGGCCTCGAGCGTCGTTCCCAGGTATTCCTGGTGGTCGAGGCCAATACTGACCACCACGGCCACATCCGGATCGACCACATTGACCGCATCCAAGCGCCCACCCATGCCGATCTCGAGCACCCAGGCATCGAGCTTCGCGGCTTCGAACACCAGCAGCGCCGCCAGCGTGTTGAACTCGAAGAACGTGAGGGCGATCTCGCCGCGCGCTGCCTCGATGCGCTCGAAAGCCGCGACCAACTCATCGGCGCTGACCAACCGGTCATGGATCCGGATCCGCTCGCGATAGTCCCGCAGGTGCGGCGAGGTGAACGTACCCACCCGCAGCCCCGCGGCCTCCAGAATGGAGGCACAGTAGGCGCTTACCGAGCCCTTGCCGTTGGTGCCGGCCACCGTGATCACGGGAACCGTGGGCTGCCGCCACCCCAGGCGGCTCTGGACCTGCCGTATCCGGTCGAGCCCCAGATCAATGGCGCGCGGGTGCAACTGCGATTGGTAGGCCAGCCACTGCTCGAGACTTCGCGGCACGGACGGTCTGGTCTTTTATGCTACGGCGGGTTCTTTGCCGGTCATGAGGCGCAGCATGGCGCCGATACGGTCGCGCAGCTCGCGACGGTCCACGATCATGTCGAGCGCACCGTGCTCGAGCAGGAACTCGCTGCGCTGAAAGCCCTCGGGCAGCGTTTCGCGCACAGTCTGTTGGATCACCCGCGGACCGGCAAATCCGATCAGCGCCTTCGGCTCGCCAATATTGATGTCGCCCAGCATCGCAAGGCTCGCGGATACTCCGCCGGTCGTGGGATCGGTCATCACCGAAATGAACGGTAAGCGGGCTTCCGACAAGCGCTTGAGCGCAGCGCTGGTCTTCGCCATTTGCAGCAGCGAATACAAGGCTTCTTGCATGCGCGCGCCGCCGCTCGCCGCGAAGCACACCAGCGGCATGCGATGTTCGAGGCTGTGCTCCACGGCGCGCACGAACTTCTCGCCGACGACCGAACCCATGGAGCCGCCCAGGAAGCGGAACTCGAAGGCGCACGCGACCACATCCAGTCCGGCCAATTTGCCGGCCATCACAATCAAGGCGTCGCGCTCGCCGGTCTGTTTTTGCGCCTGTACGAGGCGGTCCTTGTAGCGCTTGGAATCCTTGAACTTGAGCGGATCCTCGGGCTCGACCTTGACGGCAAGCTCAGTGGTCGAGCCAGGGTCGAGAAACTTCGACAGGCGCTCGCGCCCGCTGATGCGCATGTGATGGCTGCACTTCGGGCACACATGCAGGTTGCGCTCGATCTCGGCGCGATACAGCACCGCGTCGCACGCAGGACACTTGATCCATAGGCCTTCGGGCACCGAGCGCGTGCGGCGCTCGGTTTTGATGCGCGAGGGGACAATTCGCTCGAACCAGGACATGGTTAGGAGCCTGTCTGAGTATTCCGCGTGAGCCGCGTTGGCCCTGCAAGGTGGCGGATGCAAGGCGCGCGGCGCAGGCCGTGGATGATTCCACGGCCAAGTTGCGCAACGCCGCAGACGCCCCTTCCAGAGCCAACCCTCCGGGACCGGGCGGATTTCGCTTCAACCATCGTTGTCGCCTCCTCATTGGGTGCTGACCCAACTTCGTCGGCTCCGCCTCGGTTGAAGCGAAATCCGCCACGGTCGCGGCCACGGGGAATACTCAGACAGGCTCCTAGTCTAGCCCAATCAGCCCGGGCTGAGGCAGGGGTATCCCGTACAAGGCCGGATACTCCACCTGCCAGAGATACAGCCCGGCGGCGGGGGCGGTGGCGCCCGCGAAGCGGCGATTGCCGCTGGCCAGAATCCGGGCCACGGCTGCCGCCGGGTCCGCCTCGCGTTGCGCGTCGAGCAGCGTCCCCACGACGTTGCGCACCATGTGATGCAGATACGCGTTCGCTGCGATCTCCAGCCACAGAAAATCCCCCGCCCGCCGCACACTGATGCGTTCGACCCGCCTGACCGTGGTCTTCGACTGGCACTCCACCGATCGGAAAGCGGAGAAATCATGCTCACCGATCAGCGCCTGCGCTGCCGCATGCATGGCCGCGGCGTCGAGCGGACGATGAATCCAAGCAGTCCGCGTGCGCTGCAGGGCCGAGCGCGCGCTGCGGTTCAGGATGCAGTAACGGTAGACGCGGCGAATGGCCCGGTGCCGCGCATGAAAGCCGATGCTCACCTCGCCCGCCCATTGCAGGGCAATCGCCGGCGAAAGCTTGGTATTGGCGCCCAGGACCCACGCGCGCGGGGTGCGCACGGCGTGGGTGTCGAAATGGATGACTTGACCCGTCGCGTGCACACCGCTGTCGGTACGCCCGGCGCAGATGACTGCTACCGGCTCGCCCGCCACGAAGGAGATGGCCGCCTGGACGGCGTCTTGGATGGATGCCGAGTGTTCCTGTGACTGCCAGCCGGCGTATTCGGTGCCGTCATACTCCAGGATGGCAGCGACCCGGCGGCCCGGTCCGGAGGCCACGCTAACCGGGCAGTGTCTCGATCAGGCGCTGCGCTTCCTGTTTCTGGCTGGCGGAACCTTCCTGCACAACTTCCTCGAGGATGCTGCGCGCCCCCTCGGGATCGCCCATATCCATGTATGCGCGCGCCAGATCCAGCTTGGTGCCCACCTCGCTCATGGTCACCGGTTCCAGTTCCGGCTGCGCGACCTCCTCCACCCTGATCTTGGCGGTGCGCGCCGTCGGCGAGATCGCCTGCATCTTGTTGGTCGGCGCCTCGGTGCCATTCAATGCCTCGCCCACGTCGAGATCGACGCGTCGGCTGCGCTGACTGGCCTCGAACACCTCGGTCGAAAACACTTCATCGTCGGCGCGCGGCTGCTCAATGGTGTCGCCGCTGCCCAGCGCATTCGCCAGCCGATCCAGATCAAGGTCGATGCTGTCGCCGGAAAGCCCGCGCAGCTTGGACGTTGAATCCACGTCCACTTTCTCCGCGTCCGCGACGTCCGAATATTCGGGCGACTTGAAACGCGAGGTGGCTGCGGCGTCGATGTTGCGCGGCATCTGCACGGTGGGTGCCGACTCCGGGCCGAGCACCGCGGTTTTCACTTCGTCCGGACCTGAATCCAGGTCGGCGATGAAAGACGCCTCCAATTCACGTTCGAGTTCGGTCAGATCCTTATCGCGCGAACGGCTCTCGGCGTCCGCCATCATGCGCCGCGACTTCTCATCGAGGCCCGCCACCATGGTCGGGGCGTCGGACGGATGATCGGTCTCTTCGAGGGGCGACGGGGTTCCCGTGTCGTTCAGCTGGTCGAGATCCAGGCCCAAATCGTCGATCGACACTTCCGCGGTCTGATCGGCGCTCGATGGCAGCTTCGAGGAGATGCGATCGCGCATATCCCCGGTCTTCAGCGCCGGCGATTCGCTGGTGGGCGAATCCGCGAAGTTCATCATTTCGGATTCCACCGTCGGCTCATCGCGCGTCCCCATCTTCTGCGTCGGCGACTCGCGGGTCGGCGACTCATCCGCGCCGCGTTCCGGCGTATCCAGCGTGAAGTCGAGATCCGACGAGGTGTGCAACTGGGGCGACTCGCCGGTCGCCGCGGTGTCGTCGCCTTCCTTCGCGATGGAGTGATCGAGTTTGCTGCGTTCGCCTTCGGGATCGCCGAACAAATCGATATCGACCCGGTTCTCGCCGCCCTCGAGGTTCAGGTCGACCAGGGCACCCGCACCGCGGCCGCTGCCGGCCGAAGCGGCAAACAACGGTTCGTCGGGGCAAATCTGCTTGCCCATGATGACAATCTTGTCCCATTCGCCGGCCGGCGCGCGATCGCGCGTCGATTCCAATCCCTTCGCCGTCTGCAGGAACGCATCCTTGTTGCCCCAAACGAAATATATTTCCAACAGCTTGAGGCGTAGATCGCGCCGGTCCGGCTCGCGCTCGAGCGCAATCCGCACCAGATCGGCCGCCTGGTCATAGAGACCGTAGGCCATGTGGAAGTCGGCCTCGGCCAGGGGATCGCCCTGATCGAGATTGACCGCGCTCTCGCTGGACATGGTGTCTTCGGGAGCTTTGAGATTGGAATGAGTATCCGCGAGATTGTCGTGCGTGGCTTCGAAATGCGGCTGCGGGTGTTCGCCCGATTCCTCGACCACGAACGACTCTTCGCCCCCGCGCGCGCCAAGCTTGGAACTCGGATCACGAAAGTTGGAGAAGTCGGTGTCCCCCAGCCGATTCAAGTCTCCGCCGCCTTGTCTACGACGACGTGCAGCAAACGCCAGCACCAGAATCAGCGCGACGATGACGGCTGCCGGCATCCACCAGTGATCAGCGAGCCAGTCGATCCATGATTCCGATTCCACCGGCGCGACCACGGGCTTCTTCTGCACGGGGGCAGGCGTGGGCACGGGTACCGGGGGTGTGGTGCTCTCAACCGGCGGCGGCACAGGAGTCGGGGTCGACGTGACGGGCGGTGCCGGCGCCGTTACCGTCGGTGCAGGCGTGCTGCTGGGCGGTGGGGCTGCTTGTACCGGGGGCGTCGGCGCCGGCGTCGGAGCCGTGGGCGGAACGCCGAGCTTGCGCTGTAGGGCGGACAGTTCACTGTTGCGGATGTCGATCAATCGATGCGACTCGGCGAGCTGACCTTCCAAATCCTTGACGCGATCCTTGAGCGCCTGTGCTTCCGCGTTGGCCGCACTGCTGTCGCCGCCGCCGGTTGCACTACCGCCGGAGCCGGGGGTAACGAGGCGCAGGTGACCATTGCTGGGAGCGCCGCCCGTGCCGCGCCACGCACTCATCTGACGGTGAACTTCGTTGGTCGCTTCGGTTTGATTCTGCGTGGCGATTTCGTCCGCGCCGGGGATGCGCAGCACCGAGCCGCGCCGCAAAATATTGATGTTCCCGCCGAACGCATCGGGATTCGCGCGGTACACCGCCATCATGGTCTGATCGATGCCCGCAGGTGAATCGCTGTGCAGGCTGCGCGCAATCTTGGTGAGCGTGTCACCCTTGCCGACCCGATAACTGTTGCCGGTGATCGGCGCCGCCGGCTCCGACGGCGGAGTGGCAGCCGGGCTGCTGACCGGCGCGTGACTCGGGGCCGGCGCAGGCGCGACGGGCGCGGGACGTCGCGGCGCAGCAGCGCTCGAGGGTGCGGTTATGGGAGTCGAGCTGTTCGCGGTCTCGCCCGGGGTATACACGGGGGGGTCCAGCAGCACGGTGTATTCGCGCATCAGGCGCCCGCGCGACCAATTCACCTCGACCAAAAACGTAACGAAAGGCTCCGGGATCGCGTCGGTGGAACGCACCAACAGGGCGTCGCGGCCATCTTTGCCCTTGCCCACTTTGAAGGTCAGGGTCGACAGGAACGGCGGTCGATCGATGCCATAGCGGGTGAAAGCCTCGCGGCTGGCAAGTTCGGCGTGCAGGGCGACCAACTCATCCGGGGAGGACGCAATCAGATCGATTTCGGCCCTCATCGGCTCGTTCAGGGCCGAGTTCAAATGGATCTCACCCAGGCCGAGCGCCCAAGACATGGACGGCCACAAAAAGCAGGGGGACATCAGGCACGCCAGCAGCATCAGGCGACGCATCGTCACGGACATTTCTACTCCCAGGAATCTGGTAGGCAAGCGGGTAAAGTTCATTGTGCTATAGGAGCTTGGAATCGAATTCTCACTTGCCTTTTACATAAGCCAATAACTATAACTTACTGACGTCTATTTACCAAAATCTGGGCCACTGAAACTGCGTTATGTGCCGCACATTTCCGAACATTATCAGCTACGACCCAAAAATTTAGAGCGCGGTCACGGGTCAGATCTGCCCGTAAACGGCCCACATATACCCTATCGGGTGCCGTGGCCAGTGTGGCCGGTGTCGGAAATTCCGCCGTCGAACCCGCTTCGATCAGGCTAACGCCGGTGCCGCGCTGCAGCACCGACGCGGCCTCTGCGACGCTCACGGGTCGGGAAAAGAGGGCATGTACCGCGAGGCTGTGGCCGAAGAACACGGGTACCCGGACCGCCGTCGCGTTGATGGCCAATTGAGGAAGATCGAGTATCCGCCTGCTCTCCTCCCACAGGCGCCGCTCCTCCCGGGACACTCCCACCTCGTCCAGGGAGTCGACCTGGGGTATCACATTGAAGGCGATCTGCCGGCCGAACGCCCGGCCCTTCGCTTTCTTGCCGCTCAGCATGGCCACGGTCTCGCCTGCGAGTTCGTCCATGGCGCCGCGCCCGCTTCCGGACACTGCTTGATAGGTCGCCACCTCGGCGCGTTCCAGCCCCGCCAGCGCATGCAGCGGTGCCAGCGCCGTGGCGAGCGCCACACTGGCACTTCCCGGCAGCGCAATCAGCCCTCGTTTGCCGACCGAATCCAAGGCCGCCGGATTCACATCGGCCGCCACCAACGGCACGTCTGCGCGCGCACGGAAGGCCGCTGAGCCATCGATGACCCAAGCGTGTGCGGCCGCAGCCTCGGCATAACGTTCAGATAGCGCCGCGCGCCCGCAGAAGAACGCCAGGTCGATGCGCGAAAAATCGAAAGCGGCAACGTCGCTCACCGGCAGCGCCGCAGCCGCGCCTTCCTCGGCGGACACCGGCCGGCCGACGTTGCGTTCGTCATCGAGCGCATGCACTTCGGCGAACGACATTTTTCGCGCGCGCAGCTCGTCGATCACGGCCTCGCCGATCAGGCTCGTGACGCCGACCACGGCGATGCGCAGATTTGCAGCCGCGTTGTTCACGGTCGCACTCACGAACCTTGGGTGATGATGGGCGTGGCGCACACCACATCTGCGCACTGTGCGCGGAACCGCAGATAGTGGTCCATCAGCACCAGGGCCAGCATGGCCTCGGCAATCGGCGTGGCGCGCATGCCGACGCAGGGATCATGACGTCCGGTGGTGACGATCTCGACAGGATTGCCGTGAACATCAATCGTGTCGCCCGGCACGGTGACGCTGGAGGTGGGTTTCAGCGCGAGACTCACCACGATGTCCTGGCCCGAGGAGATGCCGCCGAGCACCCCGCCGGCATGATTGCTCTTGAAGCCCCGCGGGGTCAGCTCGTCGCGGTGCTCGGAACCGCGCTGTTCGACGGCGCCGAAGCCGGCGCCGATCTCCACGCCTTTCACGGCGTTGATGCCCATCATGGCGCTTGCCAGGTCGGCGTCCAGCCGCTCGAACACCGGTTCGCCCAAACCGGGAGGCACGCCCTGGGCGATGACGGTCACTCGCGCGCCTATCGAGTCACCCTCTTCGCGGATGCGCCAGATGAACTCCTCGAGTTCCTTCACGCGGCTCGGATCCGGACAGAAAAATGGATTCTCGTAGGCGCTTGCCGGATCCACCGGCTGCAGCTTGAGAGGACCCAGCTGAGCAAGGTAGCCGTGAATGCTGACCTGCAGCCGCTCCCGCAGGTACTTGCGCGCGATGGCGCCGGCCGCCACGCGCATCACGGTTTCGCGCGCCGAGGATCGCCCGCCGCCGCGATAGTCGCGAAAACCGTATTTCTGGTGGTAGGTGTAGTCCGCATGCCCGGGCCGAAAGCGGTCCTTGATCTTTTCATAGTCGCGCGAACGCTGGTCTTCGTTCGCCACCAACAAGCCGATCGGCGTGCCGGTGGTTTTTCCCTCGAAAACGCCGGACAAGATGCGCACCGTGTCGGGCTCGCGGCGCTGGCTGGTGAACTGCGAGGTACCTGGACGGCGGCGCTCTACATCGGCCTGCAAATCCGCCTCGCAAAGCTCCAAACCGGGCGGACAGCCGTCCACGACGCAGCCGAGCGCGGGGCCATGGCTCTCCCCGAAGCTCGTCACGGTGAAAACGCGACCGAAGGTATTACCCGCCACCGCCGATTCTCCCTGTTGTCCTCGCCGCCTGCAGATCTTCCGCATGCAGCAAAAATACGCCGCCGCCGCCCATTGCAATCTCCGGCCAAACAAACGGCATCCGAGGAAAGGTACGCAGCAGCGTCTGTTCGGTATTGCCGACTTCCACCACCAGAATGCCGTTGCGGCGCAGATGCAGTGACGCCGCGGCGAAAATCGCCCGCACCGAATCAAGGCCGTCGACGCCCGAGGCAAGGCCCACTCGCGGTTCGTGGGCGTATTCGCGCGGCAAGGATCGCATTTCCGCGCGCCCGACGTAGGGCGGATTGCTCACAATGATATCGTAACGGCTCCCCTCCACGGCGTCGAAATGATCCGATTGCAGCATCCTGACGCGCTCTTGGAGACCCAGCCGGCGCCGATTGCGGCGGGCCACCTGCAGCGCGGCGGCGGACACATCGACGGCATCCACCCGGGCTTTGGGAAAGGCCATGGCGCACGCCAGCGCGATGGCGCCCGAGCCGGTCCCGACGTCCAGAATCCGGCGAACTCGGCGCGCGTTCACCCAGGGCTGGAAACGCTGCAGAATGAGTTCGGCAATGGGCGATCGCGGCACCAGCACCCGCTCGTCCACATAGAGCTCGAGGCCGGCAAAAAAAGATCGGCGGGTGAGGTAGGCGAGCGGTACGCGCTCCTTGATCCGGCGTTCGAGCAAGGCATCGATCCGCGCCCGCCGGCGCGGCGGGAGCGGCCGGGGATAGGCGCTCGAACCCAGGTCATGGGCAAGCCCTGCGGCAAAGAAAACGAGTTCCGCGGCCTCGTCGCGCGCATTGTCGGTGCCGTGGCCGAAGTGCACGCGCGCGCGGCGCAGCTCGCGCGCACACCGCTCGATGGCTGCGCCTACGGTTTCAGCGGGCGTGTGGGATAATCGGCGCATGAAGCTTCATTGGAAATATCTGTCCATTGCACTCATCTGCATCATCGCCATTGCGGGTATCGCCGCCGGGATGCTGTGGCGTCGCCCCGCGCCGGCCGTCCTATTGACCACCGGGACCCTGCTCTCGCCCAGCCGCAAACTGCCGGATTTTAGCCTGATCGACAACCACGGAAGGGTCTTTGGCGAACCTAATCTGCGTGGTCATTGGTCGCTGCTGTTCTTCGGCTATGCGAATTGCCCCTACTTCTGCCCGACCACTCTCACCACTTTGGCGGCGATGCAGGCACGCCTGCGCGCGGAGCACGCCGCGGTGCTGCCGCAAGTGATTTTCGTGTCGGTTGACGCCAAGCGCGACACGCCGGAGCAATTGGCGCGTTTTCTGCCGAATTTCGACCCCGGCTTTATCGGCCTCACAGCCGCCGATCAGCCGAGCATCGAAGCCGTCGCGCGTAAACTCGGTGTGGCCGTGAGCATCCAACCGGCTGCCGACGGTAATTACGCCGTTGATCACACCAGCGCCATTTTGGTGCTGAACCCCGACGCGCGCCTCACGGCCATCCTCACCGGCCCCTTCAGCGCGGATGCCTTGCGTGCCGATTTTCAGCACATCGTGGCGGCGCCTGCCGTGCCGAGCGGGCGCACATGAAGCGGCTGTGGGTGTGGATCCAATATCTGCTGCCGCAGCACGGGCTCTCCCGATTGGTGCTGGCGGCAACCCGCGTGCGCACGCCCTGGATCAAGAATTGGACCATACGCGGATTTCTCAAGCTTTACCGCGTCGACATGAGTGAGGCCGCCGAGACCAACCCCTACCGCTACGCCAGCTTCAACGATTTCTTCACCCGCGCTCTCAAGGAAGGTGTGCGCCCGATTGCACGCGACGATCGTGCGGTCGTGAGTCCGGCGGATGGCTGCATCAGCGAAGCGGGCCGCATCGACGGCGACCGCTTACTGCAGGCGAAGGGACGGCACTATCGCCTGGCGGAACTGCTCGCGGCGCAACCCTGGGCGAGCCGCTTCGAGGGCGGCTCGTTCGCGACGATCTATCTCGCGCCTTTCAACTATCACCGCGTGCACATGCCGTTGCGCGGTGAACTCAAGGACACCGTGTACGTTCCCGGCCGCCTGTTCAGCGTCAACACCGTGACCGCGCAACATATTCCACAACTGTTCGCCCGCAACGAACGGATCTTGACCTTGTTCGACACCGATTTCGGTCAAATGGCCTTGGTGATGGTGGGCGCGCTCAACGTGGGCAGCATGGCCACCGTTTGGGCGGGCGACATCACCCCCGCCGCGCGGCGTGTGATCACCCAATTGCCGGCAGGCCCGACCACCCTGGAGAAGAACGCGGAGTTGGGCCGCTTCAACATGGGCTCGACCGTGATTCTGTTGTTCGAACCGGACCGCGTGCACTGGCACCCGCACCTCCGTGCCGGCCGCGAGGTGCGGCACGGGCAATTCCTGGGCCTCGCCGATGAGCCATGATTGGCGCCCGACTGCGAGCCTCGGCGCCCTCAAAAGCCGTGCCGCAATGTTGGCGGCAGCGCGCGAATTCTTCGCCGAGCGCGGCGTGCTCGAAGTGGAAACGCCCGTGCTGAGCGCCGCCGCCGTGAGCGATCCGCAGATCGAATCCTTGGCCACTCGAGTCGCCGGCATCACGGCTCCGCTCTATCTGTGCACCTCGCCGGAGTACGCCATGAAGCGCCTGCTGGCGGCGGGCAGCGGCGACATCTACCAGATCTGCAAGGTGTTTCGCGACGCGGAACGCGGCCGCTGGCACAACCCCGAATTCACGCTCCTTGAATGGTACCGTCTGGAATTCGACGACGCGGCGCTGATGAGCGAAGTCGAGGCACTGGTCGGAGCCCTGCTGGCGCCCTACCGTCACCTGAAGCCGGCGGAACGCCTGAGCTATTCGGCTGCGCTACGGCGCCACGCGGGGATCGACGCGGACGCCAGCGAGGGCGACCTGGCCGAGGCTGCGCGCCGCCACGGCATTGTGTGCCAGGCCGATCTTGACCGCGATGCCAAGCTCGACCTCCTGATGGGCTTGGTCGTCGGGCCGCGCCTGGGGTCCGAACGGCCGTGCTTCATCTGCGACTACCCTGCCTCGCAGGCGGCGCTGGCGCGATTGAAGCCGGGCTCGCCGCCGGTCGCGGCGCGCTTCGAGCTGTATCTCGACGGCGTGGAACTGGCGAACGGCTTCCACGAACTGGGCGCAAGCGGCGAGCAGCGCGAACGGTTCGTGCAGGATCTGCGGCGGCGGCACGCCCGCGGCCAATTGCAGCCGCCGCTGGATGAGCGCTTGCTGGCGGCCCTCGCCGCGGGACTGCCGGATTGCGCCGGGGTTGCCTTAGGGGTAGATCGCTTGGTGGCGGTCGCGTTGGCGGCACCGCGGCTCGCCGACGCCATGGCCTTCACCATCGACAATGCCTAGTTCAGGCGGTGCGGCGCTAGTCTGCCGCGCGAATCCTTAGTTCTTGCCGCGCGATAAATACTCGCCGGTGCGGGTATCGATGCGCAGAATCTCGCCTTCATTGATGAACAGCGGTACCCGCACCATGGCCCCGGTCTCCAGCTTGGCGGGCTTGGAGCCGCCGGTGGCGGTGTCGCCGCGCACGCCCGGATCGGTCTCGATCACCTTGAGCTCCATATGCGCCGGCGGAGTGACCTGCAAAGGCACGCCGTTCCACAAGGTCACGACGCAAACCGTGCCGTCTTTCAGCCACTGAGCACCCTCGCCCACGGCTTCTTTGGAGGCCGTCAGCTGTTCGAAGGTCTCGGGCGCCATGAAATGGAAAAAGTCTCCGTCGCTGTACAGATACTGCATGTCGGTATCGACCACGTCGGCGGCTTCCACGGTGTCTCCGGACTTCCAGGTGCGCTCGATGGTGCGCCCCGTCTTCAAATTGCGCACCCGGACGCGGTTGAAGGCCTGACCCTTACCCGGCTTGACCATCTCATTCTCGACGATGGCATAGGGATCGCCGTCGATCAGGATCTTGAGACCGGACTTGAATTCGTTCGTGCTGTAGTTCGCCATCGAAGGCCTCGGACTTTGGAGGGCGCGTATCATAGCCGCAACCCTTGGCGCTTGGCCAATTCGGGCCAAGGGTTGACGCCGGTCCCAGAAATCGATGGGACCCAGGTGCTACACTTTGCTCCTTTTTCGAGAGGATTCTAAGCCGTGACCGAACAGGGGGCCGTTCCAATGATCGTCATGACGAGGTCGCAGGACCACGTCGAAGCGATCAACAGCACGCTGCGCAAGGCCGGCCACCCGGTGCATTGCACATGGCTGCCGGACGCCCGCGACCTCGGGGATGCGCTCACCCAGCTGAACCCTGAGCTGCTGGTCGCGTTTATCGACGAGCTCGGCATCGACCTGGCCGCGCTCATGAAGGTCAAGCAGCAGAGCGCGCCCAATATGCCGGTGCTCATCATGCGCGAGCAGGTCGATGAGGCCGCCATCGCCGAGGCCATGCGCCTGGGTGCCCAGGACGTGGTGACGCTGGCCAACCGCAGCCGCCTGCAATTCGTCGCAGCCCGGGAGCTGCGCGCCCACCGCCTGGAGCGCGCCCTCTCCACTACCCTGTCCTCGGCCCGCGAGTACCGCGAACAGCTGCAGAACTTTCTCGAAGGATCGGCCGACGCGATCACTCATGTGCAGGAAGGCATCGTCGTCGATGCAAATCGCGCCTGGCTCGAGCTGTTCGGCTATTCGGGCGACGACGCGCTCACCGGCACGCCCCTCATGGATTTGTTCGAGCAGGAAACGCATCCTGCGCTGAAGGGCGCTTTGGTCGCGTGCCTGCAGGGCAAGTGGTCGGGCCACGGCCTCAAAGTGCAGGCGCTGTTGTCCGACGGCTCGAACCTCGCCCTGGAACTGCTGCTCACCAAGGCCGACTACGAGAATGAGCCCGCCATTCGCATTGCGATATCGGCGGCGCGCAAGAAGGACCATGATCTTGAGGTGCAACTCGCCGATGCGGTGCAAAACGACGCCACGACGCGATTTCTGCAGCAGCGGTACTTGATCGCCGCGGTACGCGAACGCTGCGGCCTCGGCATGAAGGGCGGCGTGCGCCAATTCGCCCACGTCAAGCCGGACCGGTTCATCGAAATCCAAAACTCCATCGGCGTGCTCGCGAGCGAAGATTTCATGGCGCAGCTCGCCGAATTGCTGCGCGCGCAGCTGACTCCCACCGATATTTGCGGCCGATTCGGCGGCAACGGCTTCCTGATCCTGCTGGAACGCGGCACGGCCAAGGACGTCGAGACCTGGGCCGAGAACGTCGTCAAGCGCGTCAACGAACATATGTTCTCGATCGAGGACAAGACCCTGTCCGCCACGGTCA
This sequence comes from uncultured Gammaproteobacteria bacterium, assembly GCA_963811115.1. GTDB lineage: Bacteria > Pseudomonadota > Gammaproteobacteria > Steroidobacterales > Steroidobacteraceae > Bog-1198. The sequence goes on along the minus strand of CAWEQB010000005.1, from coordinate 99,648 downwards.
CCGTCGGCTTGGGATTGCTGCCCGCCGCCAACCCCGATGTCGGCGGCGCGATCACCGATGCGGTCAGCGCCACCCGCCGCGGCAGAGAACTCGGCGGCAATCAGATGTATGTGGTGGACAAGGCCGACACCGACACGCGCGTGCAGGCCTACGACAGGATCTGGGTCAAGCACATCAAGAGTGCGCTGATGGAGAACCGCTTCCGCCTGGTGCAGCAGCCGATCGCAAGCCTGCTCGGCGAAGACAAGGGCATGTTCGACGTGCTGGTGCGCATGCTGGACGAACAGGGCACGGAAGTGCTGCCGGCGGAATTCATCGCGGCCGCCGAGCGCAACGATCTGATGAAGAACATCGATCGCTGGGTGATCGGTGCATCGATGTCGTTCGCTGCCAACCGCAAGGCGGCGTGCATATTCGTGCGCGTGTCCAAGGACACGGTGCTCGACAAGAGCCTGCTCACGTGGCTCGACACCCAGCTGCGATCGCTGAAAATCGAACCGAAGCGGATTTGCATCCAGGTGACCGAAGACCTCGCCAATCAGTACGTCCGGCAAACCAAGGAACTGGCGGAAAACTTGCGCAAGCTCGGCTTCCGATTCGCGCTGGAGCACTTCGGCACGGGGCGCGACCCCCTGAAGCTGCTGGCCGACATCGAGATGAACTTCATCAAGGTCGACGGCTCCCTGATGCAGGGCCTGTCGACCAACCAAATTCAGCAACAGCGAGTGAAGGGTCTGGTCGAGGCCGCCAAGCGCAAGGGTATCGAAACGGTGGCCGAGCGCGTCGAAGACGCCAACACCATGGCGGTGCTGTGGCAGCTCGGCATCGAGTTCATCCAGGGATACTTCGTCAATGCTCCCGAGGACGTGACCATGTCCTCGAGCGACCGGCGCTAGCGAGCGACCGGCGCTAGCCGGCCGACACTTCCAGCCGGTCGACCTGCTTGTAGGCGCGCGAGAACCGCTGGCGACGCTGACCCTTCTTGTCCTGGAACTGCCTGAGGTCGTCGAATTTCAGCTTCATCGGCGCGCTATTGCCGCTGTAGACCGTGAGAACCTCGCCAGGCGCGACCACCGCCATGGCCACCAGGTACTCGTCGCGTTCCGCGGATTTCTTGCCCGGAATGCCGAATAGATTCTGGCCCTTGCCGGCGGTCATCTCCTCGATTTGCGCGGTCGGCAGCGCCAGCACCTCGCCGTCGTTGTTGACGAAGATCGCAAGCGATGTGCTTTGCGCAATCGGCTGCGCCGGCAGGACCCGCGCGTTCTCCGGCACCTTGAGTATCGACTTGCCCTTCTTGTTGCGGGCATACAGTTCGCGCAATTTGACGGCGAATCCGTACCCAGCATCGCTCGCCAGCAGCCACACGTCGTCCGGCTCGCCGATCAGTACCGCCGCAAACGTGGCGCCGTCCGGCGGATCGACGGTGCCGGACAGCGGCTCGCCGTAGCCGCGCGCCGCCGGCAGCTGATGCGCGTCGAGGCTGTACGCCCGGCCGGTCGAATCGATGAAAACGGCCTGCTGCAGATTGCGTCCGCGCGCGGCCGCCTGGAACTCGTCGCCGCTCTTGTAGCTCAAGGCGCGCACGTCGATGTCGTGGCCTTTCGCGGCACGCACCCACCCCAGGCGTGACAGCACCACGGTGGTGGGTTCGCTGGTGAGAAGCTCCGTCTCGGAAATGGCCTGCGCGGCCTCGCGCTCCACCAGGCGGGTGCGACGCTCGTCGCCGTACTCTTCCGCATCGCTCAGCAATTCATCGCGGACCAACCGGGTGAGTCTGGCCTTGCTCTTCAATATGCCTTCGATTTCGTCGCGCTCTTCGCTCAGCTCCTTCTGCTCGGCGCGAATTTTCATTTCCTCGAGGCGCGCCAGATGCCGCAATTTGGTCTCAAGTATGGCCTCGGCCTGTTCCTCGGACAGCTTGAATCGTTTGATGAGCACCGGCTTGGGCTGATCTTCGGTGCGCACGATGCGTATCACTTCGTCCAGATTCAGGTACGCGATCATCAAGCCGTCGAGGATGTGCAGCCGCGCCTTCAATTTCGCGAGCCGGTGATTCAGCCGTCGCGTAACCGTGGATTTGCGGAATTGCAGCCATTCCAGCAGCAAATCCTTCAATCCCATCACCCGCGGCCGCCCATCCAGGCCGATGACATTGAGATTGACCCGGTAGTTGCGTTCCAGATCGGTGGTGGCGAACAGGTGCGTCATCAGCGCCACCGCATCCACACGGTTGGATTTCGGCACGATGACCAGGCGCGTCGGGTTCTCATGGTCCGATTCATCGCGCAGGTCCTCGACCATCGGCAGCTTTTTCTGCTGCATCTGCGCCGCGATCTGCTCCTGCACCTTGCTTCCCGAAACCTGGAAAGGCAGGGCGTCGATCACGATCTCGCCGTCCTCGATCTTGTACGTCGCACGCGCCCTGAAGCTGCCGGATCCCGTGTTGTACATCTGCACCAGATCATCGCGCGGCGAAACGATCTCCGCTCCCGTCGGTAGATCCGGTCCCTTGACGTGCGCCATGAGCTTGCGCGTGCTCAATTCCGGGTCGTCGAGCAGCGCCACACAGGCCTTGACCACTTCGCGCAAATTGTGCGGCGGAATGTCCGTGGCCATGCCGACCGCGATGCCGGAGCCGCCGTTCAGCAGCAGGTTCGGCACCCGCGCGGGCAGCATGGTGGGTTCGTCCAGCGAACCGTCGAAATTCGGCGCCCAGTCCACGGTACTCGACCCCAGCTCCTGCAGCAGCAAGGTTGCGTAGCGCGTCAGCCGCGATTCGGTGTAGCGCATGGCCGCGAAGGATTTGGGGTCGTCGGTCGAACCCCAGTTGCCCTGGCCGTCGACGATGGGATAACGGTACGCGAAATCCTGGGCCATGTGCACCATGGCTTCGTAGCATGCGGAATCACCGTGAGGATGGAACTTGCCGATCACGTCGCCGACGGTGCGCGCCGACTTCTTGTGCTTGGCGCCCGCCGCCAATCCCAGTTCGCTCATCGCATAGACGATGCGCCGCTGCACCGGCTTGAGGCCGTCGCCCAGATGCGGCAATGCGCGATCCAGGATGACGTACATCGAGTAGTCGAGATAGGCGCGCTCCGCGAACGACTTGAGGGGCTCCTTTTCGATGCCCTCGAAATTGAGTTCTTGATCTTTCATAGCTAGACGTGCGCCAAATTACCCTTGGTCTCGAGCCATTCACGCCGGTCGCCGGCACGTTTCTTCGCCAGCAGCATGTCCAACATCTGGTCGGGACTGTCCTTCGCGTCGATGGTCATCTGCACCAGCCGGCGCGTCTGCGGCGCCATGGTGGTTTCGCGCAATTGCAGCGGGCTCATTTCACCCAGGCCCTTGAAGCGCGTCACCACCGGCTTGGCGCGGGGATTCTCCGCCGCAATGCGCTTGAGCGCCTTCTCGCGCTCGGCCTCGTCGAGCGCGTACACCACCTCCTTGCCCGCATCGATGCGGAACAGCGGCGGCATGCACACGTATATATGTCCGGCCATCACCAGCGGCCGGTAATGCCGCAGGAACAACGCACAGAGCAGCGTCGCGATGTGCTGGCCGTCGCTGTCGGCGTCCGCCAGGATGCAGATCTTGTGATAGCGCAGGCCCGACAGATCGCTCGCTGCGGGATCGACGCCGATGGCAATGCTGATGTTGTGCACTTCTTGGGACTGCAGCACCTCGCCGGTATCCGACTCCCAGGTGTTCAAGATCTTGCCGCGCAGCGGCATGATGGCCTGCGTCACGCGGTCACGCGCCTGTTTGGCGGAACCTCCCGCGGAGTCACCCTCGACCAGGAACAACTCGCCGCGCGCCGGGTCCTGGCTGACGCAGTCGGCGAGCTTGCCCGGCAATGCGGGACCGGCGACGATGCGTTTGCGCGAGACTTTTTGACTGTCCTTGAAGCGCTGCTGCGCGTTGGAGATCGCCAGCATCGCAATCTTCTCGCCCTGGTCGGGGTGCTGATTGAGCCAGAGCGCGAAAGCATCCTTGATCACGCCCTGGACGATGCCGGCGGATTCCCGCGAGGAGAGCTTCTCCTTGGTCTGTCCCGCGAATTGCGGTTCGCGCATCTTCATGGAGAGCACGAAGCTCACGCCGTCCCACACATCTTCGGGGGTGAGTTTCAAGCCCCGGGGCACGAGATTGCGGAACTCGCAGAACTCGCGCACCGCATCCGCCGCGCCCGCACGCAGGCCGTTGACGTGCGTGCCGCCCTCGACCGTGGGAATCAGATTGACGTAACTCTCGGTGATGCCGTGCTCGGACTCGAGCACCCACGCGAATGCCCAATCGAGCGAACCGCCGTCGATGTCGCGCTTGCCGTAGAACGTCTCGGCCGGCAGCCACTCCCCCTTGCCTAGCTCCTCCGCCAGATATTGATGCAAGCCGCCGGTGTAGAACCATTCGTCGCGCTCGCCGGTGAACTCATTGAGCAGCGTGACGCGCAGGTTCGGGCACAGCACCGCCTTGGCCCGCAGCACCTGCTTGAGCTTGGGGATTGCGAATTTGTCGGTGTCGAAATATTGCGGATCGGGCCAGAACCTCAAGGTGGTGCCGGTTCTCGACTTCGGCACATCGCCCACCACCTCGAGTTTGGACTTCAAGCGCCCGCCCGCGAAGCTCACGTTGTATTCCTTGCCGCCGCGCCGCACCCAGCACTCCAGGTGCTTCGACAGAGCATTGACCACGGATACGCCCACCCCGTGCAGTCCGCCCGAATGCTGGTAGGTCTTGTCGTTGAACTTTCCGCCGGCGTGCAGGCGCGTCAGGATCAATTCGACGCCGCTGATCTTCTCCTTCGGATGAATATCGACCGGCATGCCGCGGCCGTCGTCCTCGACCTGCAGGGAGCCGTCCTTGTACACCGTTACATTGATGTTTTCACAAAAGCCCGCGAGCGCCTCGTCGACGCTGTTGTCGACGACCTCGTGCGCGAGGTGGTTGGGCCGGGTGGTGTCGGTGTACATGCCCGGACGCCGGCGAACCGGGTCCAAGCCGCTCAATACCTCGATGTCGGAGGCCGTGTAGGACGATGCCATCAATTACCCTCGTGGAGGCGGCGGAGTCTAGCATGCGACTCCACCGCTAATCAGCTGGCAGCCTGCTCACGGTTCGGCTATGGTTCCGGACTCATGGTCATCGCAAACCCTCAAAATCTGGTACGTACATTGCCCGTGCTGCCGCGGCCCTACGGCATACGCGTTCGCCTGAAGGCGGGCGATCCGTTTGCAACACTGCTCGGCGGCGACTGGCAGAAGACCCATTGGTTCTTTACCGCCGCGGAACGCGACCGGGTCCTCGAGGACATGTCGCGCAAGCACGAATATTCGCGTATCGGCGATCAGCCGGCGCTGGTGTTCGAGAAAGTCGAGAAACTCGCCGAGAGCCGCAATTTCTAGAACGTCCGGCCCAGGAAAAGATAGTAGGCCGCGGTGCCGCCCTGGTCGTAGCCGGTCCCCAAGTAGACGGGCCCGAGAAACGTGTCGAACGCCACGAATACCGATCCGTCCTTGCGTGCAGACGAGAATGAGATATCGCCGCGGTGCTCCCAGGTATTGCCGACCTCGAACGACATGCCGAGATAGGCGGGAAACTCGAAAAAACCCTCGCCGCCGCGGCTGATCTTGCGGAAGTAGATGGCACGGGCAATCGCATAGTTCGGACCAATCAATGACTGGGGTGGCAGGCCCGACAAATTGAGGAATCCGCCCAGCGAGAAGAGTTGCGGCAAGTCCTTCGATGTGAAGGTGCCGTCCAAGGTGGTGCCCGCCGAGGTCCACAGCAACAAGGTGTTGCGCCCTCTTGAGTGCGCCACCAGCCAATCGGCCTGCACCTTGTCGGAGGCGATATCCGCACCCAGGTTGGTGCGGTTGGCGTCCCACTGCAGGGTGAACGTCTGGCCTTCGCGGGGAAAATGCACATTGTCCAGGCGGTCGTAGCTGAACTTGAAGAAGTATTCGCCGTTGTTGTACTGCGGGTCCACCAGGTCCGGGTCGCCGTAGCGTGCGCGGGTCGCGCCGTTGAGGCGGTGGTAACCCGCGCGAATCTCGCCCCAGTTGCCAAGATCGCGCCCGAAATCAAGGTCTGCTTCCGCTTCGCGGTCGCGAAAGCTCGCGATTTGCACATTGTTGCTGTAGATCGGCAGATCATGCGACTCGATGCGCGCGCTCGGCGCCACGAACCAGGTCCGCGTTGCCGTGAGCGGTTGATAGAATTCGCTGAAGACCTTCGGGTCGCTGCCGATTTGCACGTCCGTCAGGAGTTCCGCGCCGAGCTGGTTGACCTCGGTCAATATGAATCGAGCCGCCGCGTTGTAGCTGCTATTGCCCTGAAAATTGTCTTCAATATTCAAGCCGAATCTCAGGTAATTGGGACCCCAGGATTTGCGCCGCGCCCGAACTTCGATGCCGGTATCCTCGCCGGCGCCGCTCGCAGCGCTGCCGGCCGCCGCCGTGCCCGTCGTGGCGGTGGCGCCCGTCGCCGTTGGGCTGCCTGCAGGCGCAGTGGCGCCCGCTGCCGCAGGGCTGCCGGCCGTGGCGGCGTGTTCTGCGGTTTGCGGCTGCTGCACCAAGCTATAGTCCAGGGTCTCGAAATTTCCCAAGCCGTATAGCTCTGTAATGCGCTTGCCTACTAGATCGAGGTCGAGCGGCTTTCCGACCAATGGCTGCATCTTCGCCATGATGGTCTTTTCATAGCGCTTGGACTGCTCATCGACGCGCACGAATTGGATCGGCGGCAAGCCGGGCTCGCGCGACGAACGCCGCGCCAGGTATTCCTGATACACGGAATCGCCGACACTGTAGGCGGAAAGCCTTGCCACCGCGTCCCGTGCCGCAGCCTCGCCGCCGGCGATGACGTTGCCGGGGACGCTAAAGTCGGTCGCAGTCACCGATCCCAAATTGGGCATGATCAACACATCCCTCTCGCCCAGGCTGGCGCGCTGGCGGTCGGTGTCCTTGTGCAGCATGATCGCCAGCATCTGATTGGAGATCGACAGCGCCGAATCGAGAGAGGCGCGCGGCTGTAACGGAAAACTCACGTCGGACACGATGAGTACATCCGCGTGCATGGACCGCGCCACGTTCACGGGTAGATTCTCAGCCAGTCCGCCGTCGACCAGCAGCCGGCCGTTCAACTCGACCGGGGCGAACACTCCCGGCGCCGACATGCTGGCGCGCATGGCGATGGCAAGGTCGCCTCTCTCCAGCAGCACGGCATTGCCCGTCTCCAAGTCGGTCGCGACCGCGCGAAACGGCGTGGGCAGCAAATCGAATTCCGTGCTGTTGTTGAACGGCAAAGTCAGCTGGCGCAGCGTCTCCTGCAGCTTCTGCCCTTGAATGAATCCCTTCGGCAGCAGGATCTTCCCGTGCTTGAGGCCCAAGGGCAGCTGAACCAGAAAATTGCGATCGTCCTGCTTGCGCCTGAACGCCAGATCCTGGCGCGGAGGTGTATCGCGAAATGCTTCCTGCCAATCGAGCGATCGCATGGTGGCGTCGATTTGCTGTGCCGTCATGCCGCTGGCGTAGAGTCCGCCGACGATGGCGCCCACGCTGGTGCCGGCGATGCAGTCGATGGGAATCCTCAGTTCCTCTAGAACCTTGAGGACGCCGATATGCGCCATGCCGCGCGCACCGCCCCCCGACAGCACCAGGCAGATACGCGGACGGGTCGGCGTATCGGCGTCGGCCCGGGAGGCCGGCGGCCCGAGGCAACCCGCGCACAGCGCCACCGCCAATGCAAGTCGTGAAGTGAGCTTCCCCATGCTGGGGAGCTAGTTTAGTTCACGACGTCGATACTGGTGGCGCTAAAGACGTTCGTGCCCCGGTTGAACACACCGTTGGCCACCAAATGAAGTGCCGGGGTGGCCGTAACGATGGACTTGGGCAACTGCACCGCGAAGTCCGAGAAGCTGTTGAATTCAATGACGTTGACTGCGGCCGTCGTCGCCGTGGTGCTGAGATTGCCGATGGCGAAGAGCGGCAGGAAGGTCGCGGGCAGGCCGGCAGGGGGCGCCGGGACCGCAGAGGGAGCAATTTGGGGATTCACGGTCAAAGACTTCATATCGATGGTTTCGGACCCGATGTGAATCACCGCCGACGTCAAAGCCGGATCGGCGAGGTCAATCGTCAACCCGGTGGCGCTCAAGCTGGCGAAGGGTGTCGTCGTTCCGGTGCTGGTCCAATCGGCCTGCAGACGGGCGGGAGCCGACGACTCCGCATAAATGGCGCTGGCATTGAAGTCGGGCGGCGCACTCCCGAACGGCGCGACAAGGCCGAAGATCTGCAGCGGGCTTCCCGCTGCCGTGCCGGCGGGCAGCGCCAGTGTGCCCGTGTCCACCATATAACTGGCCGGCGTCACGGCCGCGGGGCCATTTCCGGTGAAGTCATAAATGCTGACGGGCCAGTTTTCGATGGTCGCGAGGTCAAGTTCCACGCTGCCCGATGCGGAGGATACCAGGGGCCCAAACAACTCCGTCTTTTGGAGACGCACCGAACCCGTGTTGGTCGCTGAACCGGTCGCATCGATGGTCGTGACCTTGGATGCCGGCAGCGAATAAATGCCGCGCGCGATGATGTGCTGGCCCACGGCGATGGAGTTGTAGCTGAGCCCGGTCAGGGTCGTATTGTCGTCGGCCGTCACAATGGTTCGCGGGCCCACCAATACCAGGGAGTCGGGGGTTTCGATGTACTGGCTTTGGCCGGTATTCAACTGCAAGGTCGCGCCGCGCAGGGTCAGGGTGTTGCCGTGGCGCGCGATCACATCGCCTTCGATGCCCTGGGTATAGAAATCCTCGAGTGTGCTTCCTGCAATCACGTAGGTCGGGTTGAACTTTCCGGCCGTCACTTCGGGATTCAAGGTCGCGGTCGGCTCGAAATTCGTGTAGGCCGCGGTCATGGTGCTGCCGGCGGACAAGTGCGAGAGCTCCGTGAGGCCGGCATCGCCGACATAGTTGGTGCCGTTGATTTGGTACACCGTGGCCGGTGAGTTGAACAGGGTGAGTGTGCCCAGAACGTTCTGTGCGTCAAAGAACGGCCGCACGTACACCGAGTAGGTACTGATGCCGATGCTCGAATTGATCAACGGACCACGCACGCGAACCTGCTTCGTATCCGCAGGACTGGTGGACACGGTGATGAAGGGCTTGACCGTCACCGTGGCGGGGCTGGTCGCGAAATTCACGACGTTCGATGCGGCGAGATCGAAATCCACCGCCACGCGCCGGGCACTCGAGGAGGTCTCGGTCGGTACGATGGTCAGCTGATGATTCTTGTCAAATGTCACGTTCACCGTGATCGTGGTCACGGCGGCGCCCTTGGCATCCACAACCTTCGCCTGCTGCGGCACGCCGTTCACCATGACCGCGATATTGGCGCCCGTATAGTCGAGCACGACGCTGGCTGAGGTGTAGGTATCGTTCGGAATGCTCCCGGCGCTCCACAGTTCGGAAATATCCTTGAGCTTCATGAAATCGACGGTTTCCGGCGTCGACACCGGGGAAATCGTTCCATACTGGACGCCGGTCAAGGTCACCGAATCGACGTTGACGGTATAGCTCGTGAATTCTGCCGGTCTGCCGGTCAGTGTGAACCAGCCGATGCCGTAGCCGCTGTTTTGGTTGTTGTTGTGGCAACCGGCCGAGACGACGGCGGCGGCGCCCCAGAGCACGAATTGACGGGCAAATCGACCAAACGATGGGTGCACTACAGCTTCCAATATTGTTGGGGGGGGGTGGGGGAAATAGGGTGCGTAGAATAATGGCTTTCGAGAGCCTACGTGCAGCAAAGTTCCATTTATGCGCCGGGACGGCCGTTCGGCCGGGGGACTTGCTGGGTAATACAGTGAATATTGCCCCCGCCGAGCAGTACCTCGCGGGTCGCAACTCCTTGCACCCTGCGGGTCGGGAATAGCCGCTTGATCGTCCTTGCGGCCGCCGCGTCGTATCGCTTGTCGTAGAGCGGCATGACGATGCACTTGTTGGCGATATAAAAATTGATGTACGACGCGGGCAGGCGATCGCCGGCCTTGCGCGGCCGGCTTCTCGCGCGTGGATCGATCCCGGCCGCCTCTTCGGCGCTCACATAGAGCGGACCCGGCTGATGAATCTTGTGCACCGTCAACTCCCGGCCCCGCGCATCGCGTGCCCTTCTCAATCGCATATACGCGTCGTGGGAAATTTCGAATTGCGGATCCTCGCGATCCAAAGTCCAGGTCAACGCAACATGACCGGGGCTGGTGAAGCAGGCCAGTTCGTCGATATGACCGCCGGTCTCATCGAGGTACACGCCCCGATCCAGCCAGATCACGGTCGTCACCCCGAGATAACGGCGCAGCGTGTCTTCGATCTCCGCGCGCGAAAGACCGGGATTGCGGTTCGAATTGAGCAGGCACTCCTCGGTGGTCAAACACGTCCCCTGCCCGTCCACGTGGATGGCGCCCCCTTCGAGCACGAACGGCGTCCAGTAACGGTCGGCGCCTTCGATTTCCAATACCTTCTGCCCGACCTCATCATCACGGTCCCACGGAAAGTACAAGCCGCCGTTGACTCCGCCCCAGGCATTGAATGTCCAATCCACGCCGCGCCGCCGGCCCTTGGCGTCAATGACAAAGGTCGGACCGCAGTCTCGTATCCACGCATCGTTGCTGCTGATCTCGATGACGCGCACCCCGGGTGGCAAGCGGGCACGCGCATTTTGGAATTGCGCCGCGGAGACGCCCACGGTCACCGGCTCGCCTGTCGCGATGGCGGCGGCAATCTCCGCGAATACGGCCTGCGCCGGCTTGGCGCCGTGGCGCCAGTTGTCCGTGCGCTCCGGCCACAGCATCCAGCAGCCGGAATGGCGTTCGAATTCCGCAGGCATTCTGAAGCCGTCCTTCGACGGCGTTGAGTTGAGTGTGCGCAATGCTTAAGTCTCCGGTCGCGCATGCTAGCATTGCGGCTGGAATTACAGGAGCGATGAATGTCAGACGCGAAGCCGGTGCACGTTCAAGTCCCCGTCGGGGGCGAGAAGATTACGATCACGAACGGCAAATTGCATGTGCCGGACCACCCCATCATTCCATTCATCGAAGGTGACGGTACCGGGCGCGATATCTGGCGCGCAAGTGTGCGGGTTTTCGACGCGGCAGTCCAAAAAGCCTATGGCGGCAAGCGCAAGATCCACTGGATGGAAATATTCGCCGGCGAGAAGGCGAACAAGGCCTACAACACCTGGCTGCCGGATGAAACCGTCACCGCCTGCCGCGACTATCTAATCTCGATCAAAGGCCCGCTCACGACCCCTGTGGGCGGCGGCATTCGCTCGCTCAATGTGGCGTTGCGCCAATTGTTGGATTTGTACGTATGCCTGCGCCCCGTGCGCTGGTTCAAGGGCGTGCCCTCCCCGGTCAAGACGCCGGAGAAGGTCGACATGGTCATTTTCCGCGAAAACACCGAGGACATCTACGCCGGCATCGAGTTCGAAGCGGGCTCGGCCGACGCCAAGAAATTTCTCGATCTGTTCAAGCAGAACTTCCCGAAGCAATTTTCCAAGATCCGCTTCCCGGACAGCTCAGGTATTGGCCTGAAGCCCGCCTCCAAGGAAGGCACCGACCGCCTGTTCCGCTCCACCGTTGAGTACGCCATCGCCAACAAACGCAAGAGCGTGACGATCGTGCACAAGGGCAACATCATGAAATTCACCGAGGGCGCGTTCCGCAACTGGTGCTATAGCCTCGCGGAACGCGAATTCGCCGCCGAGGTGTTCACCTGGGAACAGTGGGAACGAATAAAGTCCGCCCAGGGCGAGAAGGAAGCGAACGCGCAAATGGACGCCGCCAGAAAGGCCGGCAAGATCATCATCAAGGATGCGATTGCGGACATCACTCTGCAGCAGGTGCTGACCCGCCCGGACGAATTCGACGTGGTCGCCACCATGAATCTCAACGGAGACTACCTGTCGGATGCCCTGGCCGCGCAGGTGGGGGGAATAGGCATCGCGCCCGGCGGCAACATCAATTACCTGACCGGCCATGCCGTGTTCGAAGCCACGCACGGTACCGCGCCGAAGTATGCCGATCTCGACAAGGTCAATCCCGGTTCGGTCATATTGTCGGGCGAAATGATGCTGCGCTACATGGGCTGGCTGGAAGCCGCGGATGCCATTATCGGCGCCATGGACAGGACGATCGCCCAGAAGACCGTAACCTACGACTTCGCGCGCCTGATGGACGGGGCGACCGAGGTCAAATGCAGCGAATTCGGCGATATTCTCATCCGCAACTTGTAGCGGTCGGCCGTCAACGCAGCAGGCGCCCGCCCACAAGCCCGACATCACGTGCATTTCCGCGCTGCAGCCGGTCGATTAGTTGGAAGAGTTCGTCAGCTGAAAACGGCTTGACCAGGATTGGCACACCATACGAGGCGACCGCCTCCATGGTGTTCGATCTGGTGTCACCGGTCATTACGATCGCTGGAAGATTCCAGGCAAGAGCGGCACGCAGTGACTTGATGCTCTCAACACCGTTCATTGGACCTGGGAGGTTGTAATCACATAACACGACATCGGGGCACAGGTTTCTCTGGTTGATCAGTGTGACCGCGTCACTCGCGGTTGCAGCTCCAATGACGCCGATGCCTCTCGAGGTCAGCATCCGATTGAGTGCAGATCGAACAGACGTCTCGTCTTCGATGACAAGGACGGTGCCGCGGAAGGCCTCGCCATCACAATCAGCCGTTGGTACTGGTTGAGATGCACCGACGTGGGCTCGCCCCCGCGGAACTTCAATTGAAAAGCCGGTGCCCTTCCCCGGCGTGGAGCGCACATCAACCCTGTGGTCCAAGATTTCTCCCAGTCGCCTGACGATTGCGAGGCCAAGTCCAAAGCCGCCGCGCTCAGCATCGCAATAGTATTCTTCATAGATGTGCGGCAACTGATCTCCCGGGATGCCGATCCCGGTATCCCAGACTTCAATCCGGATCTTTTCGCCAGTCCGTCGGCAACCCAACAGGATTTTCCCTCGATCCGTGTAACGGATTGCATTCGACAGTAGGTTGCGGATCATCTCCTCAAGCATGCGCTTGTCGCTGCGCACCACGAGATCGGACAGCACAACCCGCCATTGCAAGCCCTTTTCCTCGAGCGGCCGAAGCAGGTCGGTTGCCACCGAATCAAATATTTCATTGACGGCAAAGTCGCTTTTCGATGGGCGGAGATTTCCGGTTTCGAGCCGGTTGATATCAAGCAGAATCGACAACATGCTGGACATGGTATCGATCGAGTGGCCTATGCCGGCGATGATCTCTTGCCCCTGGTCATCCGGATGCTGCTGTGCAAGTTCCCCGTGCAAGAGTCTCAAGGTTTGCAGGGGTTGTCGCAGATCGTGACTTGCGGCAGCAAGAAAAATCGATTTGGCGCGATCTGCTCGTTCTGCCAGTTTCCGCGCACGCGAGATCTCCTCTTCGAAACGCTTTCGCTGGGTAATGTCGGTCGTCAAGCCCCGGATGCGTATGGGCAGTCCATTTCCGTCGAATTGGGCGGTGGCAACTTGCTCCAGCCAAACCTCGCTATCGCCATCCCTGCGTTGGTGGCGGAATGTCACCGAATAAGAGGGATTGCCGGGGTTGACGCCTTGTACGCAGGCAGTTACATGCGGGCGATCGTCCGGATGGACTTGTCCCAACATTTCAGAGCCGCGGACAACATCGTTCGATCCAAATCCCAGGATTGGCAGCGCGTTCTGGCTGTGGCGCACTTGATCGGCAGCGAGATCCCAGTCGAACGCCATCACGCCTCCGGCCCTGAGCACCTCCTGGAGCCGAGCCTCCCTGTCCAGAAGTGCGATCCCTTGAAGCCGTCGTTCGCTAAAAAGCGCGGTAAGAATCAGCGCGCCGAACGAAATAGCCATGATGCTCGCTTGAGCAGACCGGATACGCTGATCGAACGACAAGCTGGAATCGCCGAAAATGCCGATGGTAAATGTGGTCGTCGCGACGATCGTGATGGCGCAGATGAACGTTGCCGCAGTGGTAATGCCAGGCGGCAGGCGCGCCGCGATCCAAACGAACAAAGGGCACAGTAAGATCGTAGCCAGCTCAAAGGTCCAGGGCACATGTGGCAAGAACACCAGGACTGCACATAGGACGCATACCGCCGCGATTGCCAGAGCACTTTCTGTGGCTTCCCGCTTCGACGGTACGTTGCGCATCAGTGACGCCAAGCCGATCACCAGCGGTGCGACCGTGAGAGTGCCCAGCGCGTCGGAGGCGACCCAGTGAAGCCATATGATCGGAACGGATTCGGCTGAAGCGTGGAACCAGACGAACCCCATCGCACCGACAATCCCCGAAACGACGGTTCCCGCGATCGTCGCCGCAAACAGTCCGATCACGTGTCGCAGTGTATTGAGTTCAAAGGGCGAGCCGTATGCTCGCTGGATCAAGCCCGCAACTATGGCTGCCTCACTGGCATTGGCGACAGCGAATATAACGGAGCTCCAAACGTCGCGATCGCCGAGCAGATTGGCCAAGAAGGTCGCAATCATCACTCCGACAATAACCGGCCGCCGAGCCGCAGTACCCGCGGCTATCAAGGCGCCGGAGGCGAGCCCGGCAGCCGGCCAGAACACGGCAACGCCGTCGGTCTTCAGGAGGAGGGCGAGGCTGAGCCGAGCTGCCAGAAAATAGGCAATCGCCACTGCCACCGTGACGGCGACAGCGATCGCCCACGGCGGCAGCCTTGCCGTCAACTTGCGTACGGCGGCAATTGTTCGTTCCGGCAGGAGAGCCATTGTTGTACCCACTACGCCAGTCATCCCACGATGATCAGCCTACCCGCCATCATATCTCTTCGCTTAGGCAGTGGGGGCAGTCAGTTTTGTCGGCGGTTTTCGGCTTAAGGTGGGCGATTCAGCGGCGGATCGCTGCTTCATCACGTCGAATGCGGCGATTCGGTACGCTTCCGTCATGGTCGGGAAGTTGAAAATCTGCTCGATGAAGAAATCGGCGCTCGCCCCGGCGGCGAGCGCCGCCTGGCCCAGATGCACGAGTTCCGTGGCACTCTCGCCGATGATCTGAACGCCGATCACGCGCGCGCTGCCGCGCTCGCAGAGCAGGGACAAGAATCCGACTGGTTCGCCGGCAATGTGTGCGCGCGCAACTTCGCTGAAGTCGGCCCGGCCGACGATCACGTCGATCTTCTTTGCCGCGGCCTCGCTCTGCGAGAGTCCCACGGTGGCGATCTCCGGAATTGTGTACACGCCGCTCGGCACCAAGCTCGTGGCGGGCGGCGGCGGCAGGCCGAGCGCGGCGAGCGCCGCCCGCCGGCCCTGATCGGCGGCCGCGCAGGCAAGCGCGGGTGGTCCGATGGCATCGCCGGCCGCGAAAATTCCGGGAATGTTCGTCTCGAAACGCTCGTCCACCTGCACGTGACCGCGGCTGCTGATCGCAAGCTGCAGCCGATCGAGGCCGATGCCGTCCAGGTTCGCCACGCGGCCGTACGCGGCGAACACGATGTCGGCGGTCAATGCCCGGCCGTCCTTCAGCGGCACCTCCACCTGCGAAAAACCATCGAAGCGCGCACCTGCGGCTTCCGCGCCGCCCAGATAGCTGCCGCCCATCCATCGAAACGCGTTGAGAAATCCCGTGCGCAGGGCCGGATCGAGGAAACCGAGCGGTTCCGCCGCCTTGTCGAGCAGCGTCACCGCGCAACCCAGTGCGGCAAAGATGGACGCGTACTCGCACGCGATGACTCCGCTCCCCAGCACCACCATCGTGCGAGGCTTGTAGGGCAGGCTCAAGATCGAGTCGCTGTCGAGAATATGTTCGTGATCCACGTCAATGGCCGGCACATGCCGTGGCCGCGATCCCGTCGCGAGCAGCACCCGCGGCGCGCGCACCACGATTCGTGAACCATCCAGACGCTGCACCTCGACGCGATTCGCGTCCAGGAACACTCCGCGGCCGCGAATCAATTCGACATGATTGCGCGCAAGCTGTGCCTGCAGATAGCGATCCTGCGCGTCGATGACCGCGTCGACCCCGTGCAGCAAGGCGGACAATGGCGCATCGCCGCGCAACTCGACGGCCAAGGATGATGCGCTGCCTTGCATGCGTCGATAACGCAGCGCCTGCTCCCGCAACGCCTTGCTCGGGATCGTGCCGGACAGCAGGCAGGACCCGCCGACCTGCGCTTCGCGCTCGATGATGGCTGCGCGAAATCCGGCTTTGGCCGCCTGGATCGCCGCCTTCTGACCCGCCGGCCCGGATCCGATACAGAGAAAGTCGAAGGTATCGGGCTGCATCGGGCGCGCTCCTAGATGCCCGCCAAGGTGCGCACGTGATCGCGTTTCGCGAGCATGCGCCGGCGATCGTCGGGAAATACGCCGAGCTGCTCGAACACCGGGCTCTCGACCACGAGGTCCTCGTTGAGGAGCTGTGGATGCAGGGTGTGGGTGGCCAGCAGGTGAGCCGCATGGACGGTACCGGCGAGATCGACTTGACTTGATTCGCGGTAGTTGCGCCAGTCGCTCGCCGCGTCCTGCACGTCTTTGGGCAGCAGCCAGTTGTTCATCAACAGTCGGCCGAAAGCCGGCTCAAACTCGACGACCAGATCGGCGAAGGCGCGCGCATCGAGTCCGGCGCGTTGCTCCTTTTCGAAACGCGCCAGGATTTTCAACGCCAGCGCAGCACCCGTGCGGTGCATCAACGCGGCCAGGAAGGCGCTTTCGACGTGCTTACGGCGCTCGCGCGCGATCTCCTTGGCCCACAATCCGGCCAACCATGCCTCGCACCACAATTCTTCGGATTCCGGCTCATGGCCGGGCGCGACGAACACCTCGCCGCGCAACATTACCGCCATCGCGATATTGCGCACTTCCGCGACGCCGAGCCACGAGACCGCTTGCTGCAGCGACACCACCGGCATTCGCGGCCGCAACGCCGGGGAATTCGCCACCCGCATGATCTCCCCTGCGAGAGCCGGGTCGGATTGAATCAGCCGGGCCAACTGCGCCGAATCGGTCACCTGCTGCGCCGTGAGTTCTGCGAGTTGCGCGCAGACACGCGGCAGCGGCGCGATGAACTGCGGACGGTCCACGGACTCGCTCAGATAGTCGCGCGCGGCTTGGGAGTCCAGGGTGGACGAGACAACAGCGGAATCCGGACTCACTGCATCACCCCTTGCTTTGCGTGTCAGCCTTAATAGATCGGCACACGCAGGGGATGCTTGAGGTGACGGGTTATGTCAAATGGAATGATTCAAATAAACGCCTTGTCCAGCGCCTGCCCCAGATCTTCCACGAGGTCGCCCGCGTCCTCCAAACCGATGGACAGGCGCACGGTGCCGCGGGTGATCAGCGAAACGGCGCGCTGCTCGGCGGTGTATTCGTTCCCCGCCAACAATTGGGGCGGCATGACCAAGGACTCGGCAGAGCCCACGCTCGCCGAAATCGCGAAGTATTTCAGTGCCTCTGCGAACCGCGCGCCTTGCTCGAACCCGCCCTCCAATTCGATCGTCACGACGCAGCCGAAATCGCTCATTTGGCGCCGGGCCAGACGATGTTGCGGGTGACTCTCGAGACCGGGGTAATGGACGCGCTTCACCCGAGGGTGTTCCTTCAGGAACAGGCTCGCGGCAAGTGCGTTGGAGCATTGCCGCTCGTAGCGCAGAAAATAGGTGCGCATCCCGCGCTGAATCAGAAATGCCGCATGCGGATCGAGCGTCGGCCCCATGGAGACGACGTCCTTGCGCATCCCGCCGATCAGCTCGCCGCTCGCAATGATCGCACCCCCCATCACATCACCATGACCCGATGCGTACTTGGTCAAGCTATGCAGGAAAATGTCGATGTCGTAGGCGCCGTGGTTGTGAAAACCGGCAAAGGTGTTGTCGAGCACGGTGAGCGCGCCTGCGCGGCGCGCGCATGCCGTCAGATGTTCGATGTCGGCGATCTTCGTGACCGGATTCGTGGGACTCTCGAAAATCACCAGACGAGTCGGTTCATCGCGCAGCACGCGCTCGATGCCCTCGAGGTCCTCGATCGACAGCAAGGTGTGAGCAACCCCGAACTTCGCCAGCAAATGCTGCACGATGTAGCGTGTGGGGCCGTACGACTCGACGAAAGCAAGAACATGGTCGCCCTGTTTGCACAAGGACAAAAGACTCGCGGCGATGGTTGCGACTCCGGAACCCGTCAGCAGACAATCATCCCGGCCCTGCAGCTGGGAAAGCAGAAGTTGCAGCTGCGTTAATGTGGGGTTCGACGACCGCGAGTAAAAGAAGCCCTCTCGTTCGCCGCGCAGGTAGCGCAAGGTCTCGGCGGAATCATCGAAAGAAAACTTCACCGATTGGTAGATGGGTGCCACCAGGGCACGGTTGTCCGCAGGCACGGCCACGGCCGGCGGATGGATCACGCGCGTATCGTTCTTCATGCATGGCAAGATAATCGAGAGCCGCTCAAGGCGCCAGATATCGATCCAATTCGGCGCTGATGGCTGCCGCCGCATCGAACAAGGGTTCGCTGTCGGCCTCCGTCAGTCCCAGATCCCGGTAGGCCGCATTGGCCACCAAGAGATCGCGGGCCAGCGGCGTGGATTCGAGCAGGGTGAAGTCGGCAAGCGCGTGTGCAAGATTCACCACGTTGCTTTCAAAGCGGGCCGCCCCCGCCGAAGCATACGCCTCCCACTGCGAGGTGACCGTCAACACCGGCGGCGGCAATACCCAGGCCGTGACGACGCGCGCCCCGATATGGCGATGAAAGGTCTCGATCAACCGATCGTACTCATCGCTGGTGAGCTTCTTGCCGGCACGCTGCGCGAGTTCGTGCACCGCGCTCAAGGTGACGACCTTGCCGATGTTGTGCACCAATCCGCACAGGTAGCACATGCCGGGTTCGCGGGCCACCATGTGCGCCAAATGACGCGACCACAGCGCGCTCGCCAGCGAATGCCGCCACAGCCGCCGCGCCTTGTGCTGCTGACCCTTGACGTCCAGCATCTTGCCCTGCAGGGCCAGCGTGAAGGCGATGGTCGCCACCTCGTCGAAGCCCAGCCAGGCGATTGCATGCTGCAAGGTCCCGATGGGTGATGCCGGGCGCTGCGCCGCGGAACGTGCGATTCGCAGCACGTACATGGTGAGCGCCGGATCCGCGTTGATGACATCCGCGAGTTCCCGGGCGTTGGTCGATTCCTGAGGTCCCATGCGCACAACCCGAACCGCCACTTCCGGCAGCAGCGGTACGCTGAGCTCATCGTTGGCCAGGCATTGTTCCAAGAGGCCATGGACGAACTCGCAATTGTCCAAGGTGTCCGACGGGCTGGTCGTCAAGAGGGTCGAAGGGTCCGGCATGGCCTGTGTAACGGCCGACGCTCCCACGACTTGAGCGGCGCCGTCCGCAGCCATTATGTCGTCTAGGGTCTGGCCAATTGCGCTTCCGTGACCTTGGGAGCGGCGACAAACGGCTGAACGCCGAAATTGGGATAGACCTCGCTCGGAAAGTAGAAGACGCCGTCCTTCACCACCATGCTGATGGTCTTGATCGCTTTCAAATTCTTTACCGGATCGCCCGGGATCAAGAAGAAATCGGCCAGCTTCCCCTTGGCGATCGACCCCAGCCGTTGATCCTGCCCGAGATAGCGGGCCGAATCGTAGGTCGCCCTCTTCAAGATCTCGGCCGGCATCATGCCGGCTTTCTGGTAGAGCTCGAGCTCGCGATGATAGGTGAAGGATCCGCCGGTGTCGGTGCCAAAGACGATGAACACGCCGCGGTCGTGCAACATGCGCACCGTCGCGACCAATGTCTCGAAAGCATCGCGATATGCCTTGTCGTCGCCGGGGGCGGAGACGTCGATGAGCGCCTTCATGGCATCGCGGCGCCACGCAATCGGCATGTGATCAAAGTAGTCGACGGCGCCCGGCGGCACGTGTCCATCGCGTCTCTGGGTCAGTTGTTCGTGGATCCCGAGCGTGGGGTCGATGGCAATCTTGCGCTCCACCATCGAATTGACGGTGTGTTGCACCTTGGCGCTCTGCAGATCCAGACCGCCCAGCCGCTTCAGCGCGGTCAATCGGAACAACGTGCGCGTGTCCTCCCCTTGGTTGATCACCCAACCCAGCGAGAATTGATTGATATGGGTGATTTCATCGTATCCCGCTGCGATCATGTCGTCGGCGGAGGAAAACGCGGGAATATGCCCGGCCACGCGCATCCCCAGCCGGTGCGCCTCCTGGGTCATGGCAGGAACCCACGCCGGATTCATGCTGTTGTAGATCTTGATCTGCCAGTATCCACGCGCGGCATACCAACGCACCGCCTCGACCGCCTTATCCTCGCTGTCGACGAGTATTCCGTTGTTGGCGCTATAGGGACTCTTGCCCTCGATGAATCCCGAGCGCACGACGTGCGGGCCGCCGATGGTGCCTTCGTCGATCCTCTGGATCAGCCGGTCGAGCACTTCATTGTCGTTGCCCATGTCGCGCACGGTCGTGAGGCCGGCCATCAAATCGAGCAGCGCGCCATCCTGGTCGAGGTGAGCGTGCATTTCGTACATCCCGGCGATCAACGTGCCGCCGGCTCCGTCGATCTCAGTCTCGCCCGGCGTGGCGGGGCTGTCGGGCGGTTCGACCGCGCTGATGTCCTTGCCCATGACCACCACCGACAAGGACTGGGTGAGGGACGAGGCCGCCGGATCGAACAAATGGACATTGCGGATGCGAACCGGTCCGGCATAGCGATGCGCTGCCCGGCGCTCGATGTCCACGTACCGCTGCGTCGACCAGTCCGCCGCCAACTGGCGCAGCCGCTGCTCTTCACCCTCGTAGCCCGAGCGCACCACGACGGAGCTCGGATCGACCTCCGCGAACAAGGCGCCGTTCGAATCGAGCAGTATCGTGTCCGGGGTGAGATTGATGCCGCTGAGAACGTAGCGCGTGACTTGCAGGGCGCCGTCGCTTCCTTGAACCGTCAGTGTCTCGCCTTTCTCCAGGTGCAGTGTGCCGCCCGGCAAGGCGGGGAGTTGCTTGCCGGCGGTCCTGAGCAATGCACTCGCATACACTCCGTCGGACCAGGGGCTGCCGCTCTGGGATACGTAAATGCTCGGGGTGCGGATGTTCGCGGCTCCCTTGCCCGTCGAATCGAGCCAGTTGGCATGCGATCCCTTGCGGATGAAGTGCTCCGCCACCTTGCTGCCGAAGGTGGTGGTGCCGGTGATGGTCCATTCGGCGGGTAACCCATCGGCATCGACCTTGAGCGTCTCAACCATCGTCGGCCCGCGGCCGTTGTTCTTGTAGTCGAAGTCGATGCTGGTCCGATCGCCGCTCGTTTCGGCCCATAGATGGCCGATATTCTTGCCGCCGAATATGACGCTGAAACGCGCGGTATCCGCACGCGCAAACGACGTTCCCGCAAGCATCATCGCCAGGGCAATTGCAAGATTTCTGAATATCATGGTGACCTTTCGTTTTGTGTGATGGTCATTGATTGTTGTCGAGCCATCTGCGCAGCACGGTGAGCCCCGCCGCAACGTGCGAGCGTCCAAATCCCACCCGCAGGCAGTCGCCCGGCACCGGCCCAAGTTCCGACCGGTAGATGCTCGAGGGCAGAAACAGCACACCCGATTCCTCGACCAGCCGGCGGGTGAACTCTTCGACCCCCTCCGCGCCCTTGTAGCGGATGAAGGCGATGCATCCGCCATCCGGCTCGCGCCAGTCGAAGAGATGCCTGTGGTCGGCGAAGAATGCGTTCAGCGCAAGGAGATTGCCACGGATAACGTTGCGGTTTCTATTTAAGATCTGGGCACGCGCCCGAAGCGCGATCCGCGCCAGCACTTCCGAAGTCGCCGAGTTGCAAATGGACAGGAAATGCTTGAAGCGCTCGAATCGCACCAGCGTTTCCCGATCCTTGCACGCCAGCCAGCCGATTCGCAGGCCGCCCAGCCCGTAGGCCTTCGACATGACGTTGAGCGAGATGCCGCGCTCGTAGGCGTCCACCGCCTGGGGCAGGCGCATCGCCGGATCGCGCTCGATCAGCCGGTAGACTTCATCGCTGAACAGCCAGATCCCCCGGCTGCGGCAGATCTCGACCAGGGCATCGAACGCCGGACGCGAAAGTATTTTCCCCGTGGGATTGTTCGGGAAGTTGATGGAGATGAGCCGGGTGTTGGGCCGCAGCGCGGCGCGCAGTAGATCAAGGTCCAGATCCCAATTGCGGTCGATGTCGAGGGGCACGCCGGTGACTTCGCAGATGCTGAGCGGTACCGTCTCTGCCGCCTGATAGTTCGGCGTGATGACGATGGCATGATCGCCGGCGCGCAGCAGCACCTGCATCGCGACATACACGCCCTCTTCGGCGCCCGCGAAACACAGCAGCTGCTCCGGGTTCACGGTGTCGTAGGTGCGGGCAATCTCGGCGCGCAGCGCCGGCGCGCCGAAGGTCTGGGTGTAGCCGAGGCTGACTCCATCGTAGGCCGCACGATCTTCGGGGCTTGCCAGCGCGAGCAACTCCGCGAGCGTCATGTTTTCCCCGTCCGAGCCGGCGAGGTTGTATTGGGCGGCGAATTCCCATTTCGAGAAGAACACCTCGAGCGCGAAATCCCTCATGCGTCGTCGCGGCCGATCAGACGTACTTCCCGCTGCGGATAGGGAATGCCGATGCCGCGCCGCCGCAGCTCCTCGATCAGCGACAAATTGAGTTCGCCCGCGACCAGGCCGTAGTCGCTCACGGCCACCCAGGGCTTGACGGCAATCTGCACGGCCGAATCGGCAAGAGCGTCCACCTGTATGACCGGCACCGGCTCCTTGAGCACGCGCGGATTCGCCCGAACCAGGTCGCTGATGGCGCCGAGGGCGACCGCAAGATCCGACTCGTAGGCCACGCCCACCCGGATATCGGACTGGCGGATCCTGCCGTAGTTGTGAAGAATTTCGCCCACCACTTTGCGGTTCGGAACGACGATGCGGGAGCGGTCGGCATGGGTCAGCGAGGTATTGAACACGCTGATGGTCTCCACCTGCCCCTCCACGCCGGCGATGGCGATGTATTCGCCAACCCGGTAGGGTTTGGTGAAAATGATGGTCAAGCCCGCCACCATGTTGCTCAACACGCCTTGAGTGGCGAGCGCAATGCCGGCGCCGGCGACTCCAAGTCCGGCGAGCAGCGGCAGCAGTTCGACACCGAGATTCTGCAACGCCATGATGGCGAACAAGGCGACCACCAGGACGCGGGCCACTCGCGTGAGAAGCTGTCGAACGGGCGGCTCGAGGTCGAAGCGGCGCAGGCTATCGTGAATCGCCCGGCCGGCCCAGCCGGCGACGAAGAATCCCACCGTGAGAATCAGAATCGCCACCAGCAGCTTCGGCCCGAAGCGGATGGCGAGGTCGAGCAGCGTGTCCTTGGCGTGCGTCAGCGGATCGAGTTGATTGTTCATCGAGAGCCCTCCTTTCGAATCGCCGCCAGTGGCGAGCATAATTGCACAGTCCGGCAGGGCGGGTGTACCCTCCGCCTCGGGAATTTTTCGGGCGGAAACTCTGCGCAAATAACAACGACACAATAAACGACAAAATAAGGGGACATCGCCATGGGATTCATCGCCGCCCTGTATGGGCTTGCCTGTTATGCCTGTTTCTTGGGGTCCTTTCTGTACGCCATAGGCTTCGTCGGCGACTTTGCCGTTCCGAAGACCATCGATTCGAACGCCGGTGCCGCTTGGCCCGAAGCGCTCCTCATCGATCTGCTGCTCCTCGGTCTATTTGCAATACAGCACAGTGTCATGGCGCGGCCCGGTTTCAAGGCCGTTTGGACCAGAATCGTTCCGCGTGCCGTCGAGCGCAGCACCTACGTTCTGTTTTCCAGCCTGCTGCTCATTCTTCTCATGTGGAAATGGCAGGCCATTCCGGCGGTCGTCTGGGATGTATCGGCGCCGCTGCCCAAGGCAATCCTGCTGGCGCTCTGTGCGGTCGGCTGGCTGATCGTGCTTCTGTCGACCTTCATGATCAACCATTTCGATCTGTTTGGATTGCGGCAGGTGTACCTGCGCATGCGCGGACTCGACTATGCGCCGCTGCATTTCACCCAGCGGGCGCTCTACAAGTTCGTCCGCCATCCGATCATGCTGGGATTCGTCATTGCGTTCTGGGCCGCTCCCCACATGTCGGCCGGACATCTCGTGTTCGCCATCATGACCACCGGGTATATCTTGGCCGGTATCTTCCTCGAGGAACGCGACCTCATGAAGTTCCACGGCACTGAGTATGGCGCGTACCGGGCGCGGGTCCCGATGCTGTTTCCGACTGGAGTCAGACGCGACTGAACGCTGCGCGGGCTTGGATTCTACGAGACGGCCTTGTCGAGCTTGGCCATGCGGGACATCCACAGGCTCACGCCGACGATCATGAGCGTCACCACGGTGATCGTCATGGTGGCGAGCACGTTGATTTCGGGACTGACGCCGAGGCGCACTTTCGAGAACACCACCATGGGCAGAGTGCTGCTGCCGGGTCCCGACGTGAAGCTCGAGATCACCAGATCGTCCCACGACAGCGTGAAAGCCAGCAGCCAGCCCGACAGGATGGCGGGAAAAATGATCGGCAGCGTGATGACGAAAAACACCTTGAGCGGGCGCGCACCCAGATCCATCGCCGCCTCCTCCAGAGCCGTGTCGAAGGTGGCCATGCGCGAATTGACGATGACCGTGACATAAGCCATCGAAAACGTCATGTGGCCGATGGTCATGGTGGTGATGCCGCGGCCGGCAGGCCAGCCGATCAGCTGTTCCAGGGCGACGAACAGCAGCAGCAGCGACAGCCCGGTGATCACTTCGGGCATCACCAAGGGGGCCGTGGTCATGGCGTTGAGCGTGAACCGGCCCCTGAACTGACTGAATCTCGCCAGGCCGAATCCGGCCAGCGTGCCGAGAATCACCGAGCCGGAGGCGTTGATCACGGCGACCTTGAGGGAGATCCACGCGGCGTCGAGAATTTCCTCATTGTGGATCAATGAGTAGTACCACTTGAGCGTCGGCGAGTTGGCGGCGTCCCACACCGTCACCAGCTTCGAGGCATTGAAGGAAAACACCACCATGGACAGGATGGGGAGGTAGAGAAATGCGAAGCCCAATCCAAGGCAGGTCAGGATGAAATACGAGCTTCGGTAGTTCACCGCGCCCCCGCCGACTCGCGCGCCTGCACGCTCTGGTACCACATCATGAACGGCACCAACAAAATGAGCAGCAGGATCGCCACCGCGCTCGCCACCGGCCACGCACGGTTCGAGAAGAATTCATCCCACAGGACGCGGCCGATCATCAATGCGTTCGGTCCGCCGAGCAGCGCGGGAATCACGAATTCGCCCACCGCCGGGATGAACACCAGCATGGAGCCCGCCAGGATCCCATTGCGCGACAGCGGCAGCGTGATCTTGTAGAACGCCTGCCAGGGGCGGCAGCCGAGATCCTCCGCGGCCTCGAGCAATTGCCAGTCCATCTTTTCCAGGTTTGCGTACAGCGGCAGTATCAAGAACGGCAGGTAGGAATAGACGATGCCGATGTACATCGCGAACGGCGTGTACAGCATGGCCAGCGGTTCGTGGATGACATGCAGCCCCAGCAGCACCTCGTTGATGACGCCGTTGGCCTTCAATAGGCCGATCCAGGCATAGACGCGCAGCAATAGCGAAGTCCAGAACGGCAGGATCACCGCCAGCAGGAGCCAGTTGCGGATCGCCGGCTTGGCGCGCGCAATGCCGTAGGCCATGGGATATCCCACGAGCAGGCACAGGATCGTGGAGATGAACGCCACCTTGATCGAGTTCAAAAAAGCGTTGATGTACAGCCTGTCCGTGAACAGGAAGGCGTAGTTGTTGAAATTGACCTTGATGGCGAGCGAGTTCTTGCCCACCCATTCCAGCAGGGGTTTGTACGGCGGAATCGCGAGGTCGATATCCGAAAAGGATATTTTCAGCACGATGACGAAGGGGACGACGAAGAACAGCAGCAGCCAGAGGTACGGCAGCGCCACCACGAGCCCCCGGCCCGTCACGCCCACGCGGCGTAGCTGTCCGGACATCGTTCGTCCCGCTGTCGCCGCGGAGCTAACGGGTCACCACCACCGGGCTGGTCGCGTCCCAGGACAGATAAACCTGCTGGTCCCAGGTGATCGCCTCGGCATGCCGCGAGGTATTGGGCTGGGTCACCCGGACAACCTTACCGGTGGGCAGTCTGACCAGATAGATCGACAGGTCGCCGAGATACGCGATGTCCTGTACCGTGCCCCGCGCCACATTATCGGCTCCTTCCGGCGGCGCCGTGGACATGAATATCTTCTCGGGCCGCACCGCCGCCCAGACGATGGCTTCGGGAGCCGCGCTGATGCCGTGGCTGACGTAGATGGTGCCGCCAAGTTCCTCCGACCCGATGCGCACGTACTCCGGTTCGTCCTCGAGCAGCTTGCCCTCGAACATGTTCACGGAGCCGATGAAATCCGCCACGAACTTCGAATTTGGGAATTCGTAGATTTCCGACGGAGTGCCGGCTTGAACGATTTCGCCGTGATTCATCACGCCGATGCGGCTCGCCAGGGTCATCGCCTCTTCTTGATCGTGGGTCACGACCACGAAAGTCACGCCCAGCTTTTCCTGCAGGCTGATCAGTTCGAATTGCGTGTGCTCGCGCAATTTCTTGTCGAGCGCGCCCAAGGGCTCGTCCAGCAGCAGCAGCTTGGGGCGTTTGACCAGAGAGCGCGCCAGCGCCACGCGTTGGCGCTGTCCGCCCGAGAGTTGATGGGGCTTGCGCTTGGCGAAATCGCCCAATTTGACCAGATCGAGCATGGTCGCCACGCGCTCCTGGATCTCGGCCTTGGGCACGCGATCCTGCTTCAGGCCGAAGGCGACGTTTTGTTCGACGTTCATGTGCGGAAACAGCGCGTACGACTGGAACATCATGTTCACCGGCCGCTCGTAGGGCGGCACTCCCGCCATGTCCTCGCCGTCGATGAATATCTTGCCGGCGCTCGGGGTCTCGAAGCCACCCAGCATGCGCAGCAGCGTGGTCTTGCCGCAGCCGGATGCGCCCAAGAGGCAGAATATTTCGCCCTGGTAGATTTTCAGGCTGACGTCATTGACCGCCTTGAAATCGCCGAACGACTTGGAAATGCCGTCCACCTGCACATACGGTCGGGCGGACAGGTCCTTCCAAGGCGCCGCCTTGACCACGGCCCCGCCATTCGTCGTCATCGTTTATTGGCCCGTTTTGAACTTTTGCCAAACACGGGTGATGGCGCGGGTCTGGTCGGAGGAGTCCGCCAACTGCACTGCCAGTTTTTCCTGTTGGTCCTTCGGCGGGTAAATGCCCGGATCATCCCGCACCGAGGGATCGACCAGGGACTGCGCCTGCATATCGGCATTGGCATAGCGCTTGAAATTCGATATGTCGGCGATGACCCGCGGGGTCATGATGTAGTTCAGGAATGCGTAGGCGCTCTCGGGGTTCGGCGCGTCCTTCGGAATCGCCATCATGTCGAACCACAGAATCGACCCTTCCTTGGGCACTGCGTACTTGATCTCGATGCCCTTGCCGGCCTCGCGAGCCCGGTCACGCGCCTGCAGAACGTCGCCGTTGTAGCCGACCGCGAGGCAGATATCGCCGTTGGCGAGCGCCTCGATGTATTCCGAGGAATTGATGTTGCGGATGTAGGGCCTGATCTTGGTGAGCACCGCTTCGGCCTTCGCGAGATCGTCGGCGTTCTGCGAATTCGGATCTTTGCCGAGATAGCTGTAGACGGCGCGCATCATTTCGGCCGGCGAATCGAGCACGCTGATCCCGCATTTGGCCACCTTGGAGGCCACCGCCGGATCGAACACCATCCGCCAGCTGTCGAGCGGCGCCTTGGGTAGCAGCGCCTTGATCAGCTTTTCGTTGTAGCCGATGCCGTTGGTGCCCCACATGTAGATCACGCCGTGCGCATTGCCCGGATCGTGCATCGCCACCTTCGACATGAGCAACCCATCCATGTTCCGCAGGTTGGGCAGCTTCGACTTGTCGAGGGGCAGATAGACCCCGGCTTTGATCTGTCTTTCGAAGTAGGAGGCCGTCGGCACCACCACGTCGAAGCCGCTGCTGCCCGCCAGCAGCTTGGTCTCGAGCGTTTCATTGGTGTCGAAATAGGAGACGTGCACCTTGATGCCGGTCTGCTGTTCGAAGTTCGAGAGCGTGTTGGCCGCCAGATAGTCCGACCAGATGTAGAGATTCAATACCTTGTTGCTGCCGGCGGCGGGGGTGCCGGCCTTGTCTTCTGGGGCCCCTGCCGACTGCGGTTTTCGGTCGCCGCAAGCATTCAAAACCAACGCACATCCAAGCGCCAGAATCGCCATCCGACGAACGCTGAACATCTCGCCCTTCCCCTTATGCTTGCGCGACTTGAGATCGTCAGTGCACTTTATATCGCAGGCGGCGTCCCGGGGACAGGGCTAGGAGCCTGTCTGGGCATTCCCCGTGGCCGCGGAATGCCCAGACAGGCTCCTTGTCTCGTCAAACGTTCAGAAGCAGATGCTCGCGCTCCCACGAACTGATGACTTGCGCAAATGTCTCGTACTCGGCTTCCTTGACCGCCGTATAGGCCAGCACGAAGCGGTCGCCGAACAGGTCCACCAGGGGCTTGGACTCGCGCAGCAGGCGCAGCGCCTCCGCCAGGGTCCGCGGCAGGGCGATGGCCAGATCATAGGCGCTGCCCGAGATCGGCTCGGAAGGCTTCAGCCCCTCGATCATTCCCAGGTAGCCGCAGGCCAGGGAGGCCGCTATGGCGAGGTAGGGATTGGCGTCGGCGCCGCCGACCCGGTTCTCGACCCGCCGTGCCTCGGGTCCGGACATCGGCACGCGCAGCCCCGCGGTTCGATTGTCGTAGCCCCAGTGCACGTTGATGGGCGCCGCCGAGTAGCGGCTGATGCGCCGATAGCTGTTCACATTGGGCGCGAACAGCGACATCGCCCCCGGCAGGTATCTCTGCAGGCCGGCGATGTGTGCGAAGAACAGCGCCGACGGAGTGCCGTCGGGATTGCTGAAGACGTTCTTGCGGCTCTTCGTGTCGAGGATGCTTTGATGCAGATGCATGGCGCTGCCCGGCTCCTTGGCCATGGGCTTCGCCATGAAAGTGGCGTACATCTTGTGCCGCATGGCCGCTTCGCGGGCGGTGCGCTTGAACAGAAAAGCCTGGTCGGCGAGGCTCATGGGATAGCCGTGCAGCAGATTGATTTCCATCTGCGCGGCGCCGGCCTCATGGATCAGGGTGTCGATTTCGATGTCCTGGGCTTCGCAGAACGAATACATGTCGTCGAACAGCGGGTCGAACTCGTTGACAGCGGCAATGCTGTACGCCTGGCGGCCGATTTCCGGGCGGCCTGAACGGCCCACGGGCGGCTTCAGGGGGTAGTCGGAATCGACGTTGGGTTCCACCAGGAAGAACTCGAGTTCGGGCGCGACCACCGGTTCCCAGCCGTGCGCCTCGTACAGGTCGAGCACCCGCCGCAGCACGTAGCGCGGCGCCATGGTGACCGGCCGGCCGTCGCCGTAGAAGCAGTCATGAATGACCTGGGCGGTCGGTTCCGCGGCCCAGGGCACGACGCGCACGGTTTTCGGATCCGCTTTCAGGACGATGTCGATGTCCGAGGGATTCATCGCGCTCTGGTCGTCAGGATAGTCGCCGGTCACCGTTTGCAGGAATATCGCCTCGGGCAGCCGCATGCCCTCCTCTTCCGCAAATTTCTCCGCCGGCATGAGCTTGCCGCGGGCCACGCCGGCCATGTCCGGGATGATGGCTTCGACTTCCGAAATGCCGTGTTCTCTTAAGAATTGTTGAATCGTACTGGCCATAAATCACCTTTCAACTGTGCGCGCGGCTCGCTTCTCCAAACGCCGCAAACAGGGCGCGCGAAAACGAGTTCGTTGCAAACTGCCATTCCGGGTGCCATTGCACGCTCACGGCGAAACTAGGTGCGCTGGCGACGCGGAAGGCCTCGATGACGCCATCCGGTGCGCGCGCCTCGACCGCCAAATCCTTGCCCAGTTTCTCGATTCCCTGCCAATGCAGAGAATTGACCTGCAAGCGATCCCGTCCGGCGATTTTGCGCAGGGTTCCTCCAGGCTCCAGGAGCACTTCGTGAGCCGGTCCGTATTGCACGTCCAGCGGTGTGGATTCATCCTCGCGGTGATCGAGGTAACCCGGTATTTCATGCAGCCTTTGGTGCAATGTGCCGCCGTAGGCAACGTTCATTTCCTGAAATCCTCGGCAAATCGCCAGCACCGGCAAGCCGGCGGCGATCGCCCGGGGAATCAACGGAAGCGTCGTAGCATCCCGATTTGGATCATGTAATGTCCCCGGCTCGCTCGCCGGTCCTCCGTAGTGATGTGGCTCGACATTCGATGCGCTTCCGGTCAGCAACAACCCATCGCAGGCATCCAAGAGCGACGGCAGGTCGATCCCGGACCCGAGCGCGGGTATCAGCACCGGAACCGCGTGGGCGCCCTCGGCCACGGCCTCGATGTATTTCTCGCCGGCCATGTGGAAGTAATGCTTCCCACACAGTCTGCGGTCGGCTGGAATTCCGATGAGCGGCAAGCGAGACATGTTTAATATATTAAACGTCCAGAGGGACGGTAGGGCTTCCTGTACGGCTGTATTACACCATACCCCCGCCGACTCGTCCCGCCGGCGCTGCGGAAATTGGCTAAGATTTAGGCATTTCCGCGACTTAGCATCGTTTGGTGCATTGCAATAACATTGCGCCATGGTCAAATAACCCGGTAGGCTCACAGGCGCCGAATCCTGTCAATAGCCACAAGATTTTAAACACTTTGCCCTGAGAGAGCCGCCTTGCGCCTATCCGATCCACCCGCTCCCTCGTACTACGCCGCCTCCGCCGCCACGTCGGCGACCTTGGGGTCGGAGGACACGCGCAAGCACCGCGAACCGCTGCGCGGCGAGCATCGCGCCGACGTGGTGGTGCTGGGCGGCGGCATTGCCGGTTGCTCTGCTGCACTGCACTTGTCGAAGCGCGGCTACCGCGTCGCCCTGCTCGAAGCGCACACCGTGGGTTACGGAGCCTCGGGGCGCAGCGGCGGGCAAACCATTTTCGGCCTCGCCGTGGGACAACAAACGCTCGCGGCCGAGGTCGGCCATGAGGACGCGCGGCGCCTGTTCAATATGTCCATCGAGGCGCTGAACCTCACGCAGTCCTTGATTGCCGAGCACGGCATCGACTGCGATTACCAGGCCAATCATGTTCACGTCGCCGTCAAGCCGCGCCATGTCACGGAACTGCAAGATTGGGCCCGCGAATTGCACGAGGAGTACGGCTACACGTCGCCGCGACTGTTGAACCGCGACGAATTGCCGGCGCACGTGCGCAGCGATCGTTATCTCGGCGGTCTCGTCGATTCGCGCAGCGGCCACCTGCACCCGCTCAAGTTCACCCAAGGGATGGCGCGCGCCGCCGAGGCCGCCGGAGCCAAGATCTTCGAGCACTCGCCGGTGCTGCACTACCAGAATGGAGCCGAGGTGACGGTGCACACCGCGCAGGGCATTGTGCGCTGCGCGCATCTCGTCCTCTGTGGGAACGCCTACATAGGCGCGGTCGCGCCGGCGCTGGCGCGGCGGATTCTCGGCGTGGGCACCTACATCATCGCTACAGAGCCATTGGGGGAAGAGCGCGCGAAGGACCTATTGCCGAGCAATGCGGCCATCGCCGACATCAACTGGATCCTGGATTATTTCCGGCGCTCGGCCGATCACCGGTTGCTGTTCGGCGGCCGCGTCAGCTACAGCGCCGTGCAACCGCCGCACCTGGGAGAATCCATGCGCAGGCGCATGCTGCGAATATTCCCGGCGCTGACCGATGTGAAGGTCGCCTATGCGTGGGGTGGCTACCTCGACATCACCCGGAGCCGCGCCCCGGACTTCGGACGCCTCGCCCCCAATGTGTTCTACATGCAGGGGTTCTCAGGGCACGGCATGACCCTGACCGGCCTCGCGGGCAAGCTTGTGGCTGAAGCCATCGCCGGCACCGCGGAGCGCTTCGATGTGTTCGGCCGCATTCCGCATCGCGACTTTCCCGGAGGGCCGTTGCTGCGCCGCCCATCGCTCATCATGGCGATGCTCTACTATCGGCTGCGCGATCTGCTCTGAGCGGAACCCCGCCGCGCCTCTTCGCCCCGCGGCGAACACGCGCCTCATTTCAGGCCGGGCTGTTCCTTGCCGAAGCTGGGGACCAACTTCTGACCCGTATCGAGCAAGGTCACTGAATTCAAGCCCCCGCCGTGCGAACCGTCGCGCAGTGGACTGAATGTCACGCTCACCCGGTCGCCGGCTTTGAGGGATTGGCGGGTCCATCCCGCGCGGGTCAACACTCCCGGGCTGGTGGTTTCGAACGACCACTCCTGCGCAGCGCCGCCGCCGTCCGGCTGCACCAGCACCCAGACAACCACGTGAGGATTGGTCCACTGGAACGACTTGACGGTGCCTTTGAACGTCAATGTCTTGGTCGGCTCATACATGGCGAAGGAATGATGCGCCGCTGCGGGCCAGCCGGCGGCAAGCGCCGCCGCCGCAACAATCGCCATCAACGGCCGCTTGAGAGACAGCTGTTTCATTTCGAATCGGATCCTACGGGTACGCCATTGTGAAATTTGATGGGTGCGAAAATCGCATTGCCGTTCTTGTCGACTGCCTCCGTGAAGGAGCCCTGCGTGCAAACGCCTTCGGCGATGTCGAACTTTTGCGCCCGCTGCCGATAGTACTTGCGTGTCGTGCGCCAGGGCTTGGACAGCACCTTGTTCGCGGAAATCTCCAGGTCGTCGGCCAAGGTGTCCGCGTTCTGCAGGTGCAGACGCTCGACGATGTGCATGTCGCCGTTGTTCGGCACGCCCACGGCTTCGTTCACCGCGAGATAGGCCTGCGGCAGGAGCGCCACGGTGTCGACCACCAACGTGTCTTTGTCCCAGTGCCCGATGGAGTGGCCGTGAAAGCTCGGATCCGGATCAGCCGGGTGCGGGCGGCCGTCCGTGTAAATGCGGCGCAGCCGATTGCCGTCGCCCTCGCCCAAGATGGTGACGCGTCCCGGCGTGAACAGAATCTCGAAAGCGTTGTGGGTGATGAGCATCCAGCTCGGCATCCCGGTCGGGAAACAATGATCGATGACGGGGAAGGGCCGCCCGGCTTCCTCTTCCGCATACATGTGGGCGATTTGTTTCGCGACCTGCGGCGTCCACGGCGGCGGATTGGTCTTCTCCTGCGCGTGCTGATCGCTGATCACCGGCGTCCAGACTCCGCTCCAATCCGGCAGCTTGGCGAGGGCCTGCCAGTCCTTGAGGGTCGGAGCGGCGTTGATGGGATCCGGATCCGCAGCAACGGCCGCGTCGGCGGCGGCGGCAGGCACCATCGCGAGCCGAACGCCCGCGACGGCCACGATCAATGCAGTGCGAATGGCTTGGTTCCCCATACATCGAAGAGTACCGCAAGCCCGGCCCCGCCTGTCAAACATTTGCGCAGCGCAAACTATTTGAAACGAATGACGAAGCAGCGATGAATTTTTGCATGCCGCTCGAAATCCTTCGGTATGGTCTGGACGCTGATGTCCTCGACGGCAAGATCCACGAGCGCTGCAGCATCGAGTTTGAAGCGCGTGTAATTGGTCGAGAATACCAATCGGCCCGCCGGGCGCAGCAGCTTCATCGACCGGCGGATCATACCCACATGGTCGCGCTGCACATCGAGCACGCCGTCCATGCGTTTGGAATTGGAGAAGGTCGGCGGATCCACGAATATCAAATCGAACCGCGGCCCCTTCGGTTCCTGCTCCTCCAGCCACTGCAGGCAATCCGCCCGATACAATTCGTGCCTGGGATCGCCAAAGCCGTTGAGCAGCAAATTTTCGTGCGCCCAGTCCAGATAGGTGTTCGACAGATCGACGCTGGTGGTGCTGCGCGCACCGCCCGCAGCGGCATAGACCGTGGCGCTGCCGGTGTAGCAGAACAAATTCAAGAAATCCGCGCCCGGCGCCCAGTCGCGCAACCTCGCCCGCACGATGCGATGGTCGAGAAACAAACCGGTGTCCAGGTAGTCGCGAAAATTCACCCAGAACTTGAGGCCGCCTTCCTGCACGGCATGGCGTTCCGCGCGCGTATCGCGCTTCTCGTACTGCTCGCTGCCCTTCTGCGGTTTGCGCAGGCGCGAGTGAACCTGGGCCAGCGGCACGGACAGGACTTCGGGCAATACCGCCAGCGCCTCGCGTCGGCGTTCCCGCGCTCCCTCCTGATCGACGGTGCCGGGCGGCGCGTATTCTTGAACATAAACGTGTCTGGCACCATCGCGTCCGTAAAGATCGATGGCGAACGCATATTCCGGCATGTCTGCGTCGTACAGGCGGAAGCAATCGATGTGTTCGCGCTCGGACCAAGGGTCGAGACGCTGCAAGTTCTTGCGCAATCGATTCGCGAACATCTGCGCGCCGGGCCGGCTCGACCAATCGGCGCGCACCGCCTCGGCGGGCCGCTGCTCGCTGGCCTCGTTCAGATCGAAGCGCAGCAGCCGGCACTCGATGGTGCCGTTGTAAAACCGATGGGTGCGCTTGGCATAGATCCCCAGGTTTCTGGCGAGCGGCGGATTGCCGGTGAGAATCGCAGCCTGCCATCCCTGGAATCGGTCGCGCAGCACGCCGCCGAGTTCCGAGTACAAGGCCGGCAGTCCCGACTCCGAGCCGATGCGCTCGCCGTACGGCGGATTCGCAACGATCAGCCCCGCCTCGCCCCTTGGGCGGACGATCTCGGCGAGAGAACGTTTCTCCACGTGCAGCCAGCCGGCGACCCCGGCCTGCTCGCCGTTGGCGATAGCCATGCGCACCGCGTCCGCGTCCACGTCCGATCCCAGTATGCAGCGGCGCACGCGCACCTCGCGAGCCTCGCGGCGCGCGCGTGCGTCGGTGCGCAGTTGCTCCCAGAGCCCGGCATCGTGGCCGCGCCAGCCCGTGAAGCCGAAATAATCACGGTCGAGCGCCGGTGCGGCGTCTGCTGCAATCAAGGCAGCTTCGGTGAGAAAGGTGCCGGAACCGCACATCGGATCGAGCAGCTGGCCGCCGCGTTCAAAAATGCCGGGCCAACCGGCGCGCAGCAGCACGGCCGCGGCAACGTTCTCCTTGAGCGGCGCGCGGCCGCCTTCGCTGCGATAGCCGCGCCGGTGCAGGCTCTCGCCGGAGAAATCCACGGACAAGAGCGCGGTGGGACCCTCGACATGCAGGTGCAACAACACATCGGGACGTTCAGGCTTGATGTTCGGCCGCTCGCCGGTGGAATCGCGCAGATTGTCGCAGACCGCATCCTTCAGCAGCTGAGAACCGTAGATGGTATGTCTGATGGATTCGTTGCCGCCGCTGCAGTCGCAGGCCAGTGTGGCACCCGATGCGATATGTTCCCGCCAGTCGATGCGCTTGACGGCCTCGTACACGTTCTTCGAGCTGCCGGCGTCGATCGACCCCAGGCTGAGCAGCACGCGGGTCGCGGTGCGCGACCACAGGCACGTGCGGTAGCCCACCTCGAGCGTGCCTTGAAACTTCACGTCGTGGCTGCGTTCGCGGATGTCGGCGGCGCCGAATTGCGCGAGTTCCTCGGCGAGCACGGAGGCAGCACCCACCGGCGCGGTCGCGATCCAGTATCGAATGTTATCAGTCACGTAGAGCTGTCCGGTTTCGCACGAGATTGGGCGCGAATCAAATTTTTTCCGAATCTCTCGTGAAATCGTGCGGCCCCCGCGAGCGCTCTGCATCGGAGTCTATCGACCTTTCAGTCCGCTCTCGACGCATTTCGAGCCAGTTCTCGCGGCCCCGCGCTCCAAACTCTTTTAGTGCGGCATAAACCGCGTTGCCATTTTCAGCGTCCGGGCTGATCAAAATATCTAGATCCCTTGTTGCCCGCGGTTCCGCATGATATGAAACCGCATAGCCACCAATAACTAAATATCTAACCTGGTGGGCGTTTAATGCGGACAAGAGTTCTTTGAAGTCGTTGTACATCCGGTGGCTGTCCCTTTAGCGCATAAAGAAC
Source organism: uncultured Gammaproteobacteria bacterium (assembly GCA_963811115.1). Classification (GTDB taxonomy): domain Bacteria; phylum Pseudomonadota; class Gammaproteobacteria; order Steroidobacterales; family Steroidobacteraceae; genus Bog-1198. The sequence continues at coordinate 63,587 of CAWEQB010000005.1, read as the reverse complement.
AGTAGTCAGTTCCGAAACGGCGCGAATTCGCTCGCAGGCCGGTAGGCGTTGCCAAGTCCGAATATCGTCAGTTTTCATCGCGTCCAAACTGCGAAATCGCTTAATAGTCTTATCCATGGCATCAAGTTAGCATCGCGATCACTGGCGTGCCAGTATTTGGCAGCAACGCCATCCGTTATTTGGGCCTATTCCAGGTGACCAGCGCGCGTCATGTCCCGCATATCGTGCCAATCGAGCTTTGGATGGTTTGAAAGATACCGCACCAGAATCCGATAGACGTCGGAATCGAACGGGCATGATGCGTCTTTGGCGCCAAGCGCCGCCAGTTCTTCCTCTGAGCGCGCCGTACCGAGATAGGTCCAGTGATCGAGAACGTGCAGCTCCGTGCCTCGCGCGAACTCGGGTGCCCCGCCGCGCGGGTCGCGTTCACGCAGGGCGATGCGCCCCGGAAACGGCCACGACTTCAGTTTCAGCGAGGACAGCGCCAGCTGCAGCCGCGTGTTGTGCAGGATCAGCGGTTCCCTGCCCACGCAGGCGCCCTTGCACTTTGCGACCTGGTACGCAAGGCACGAACCCGGACCGTCCTCGAAACCCAGCACCTTGAGGCACAGGTGCTGTGCGCGGGCGATGTCGGCAAGCGCCTTGCGGGCGTCCTTTTCGGAATGGAATACCCCGAAGCACTGCATGAGATCGGCGCGATCCACATCGTCGATGGCCACGGCCTCGACCGGGCGCGCAACGCCTGCGCGCAACGTGTGAGATTGCGCGCTGCTCCTGGCGCGCCGGTTGAACAACGGATTTTGCAGCCTGATCCATGCGGATTCGCGCAGCATTGCCCCGAGCTCGCCGGCGGTCTCCAGCCAATCGACGCGCCGCACCTGAGCCGCAAGCCGGCGATCCTTGGGCCCGGCGTCGTGGGCGCGAAAATGGCTGCACACGCTGTTGCGCAAGGAATGGCTCTTGCCCACATACAGCAGAACATCATCCTCGCCGTAGAATCGGTAGACGCCCGGACCTTCGGCCAGATCGTCGGCCAGACTCGGCGGCAGATGAGCGGGCAAAGTGTGGGCGCCGAGAATGGTGTGCACCGCGGCCGCGAGCTCCGGCTCCGGCAGGTCGCGGCGCATTTTGCACCAGAAATCGTGAATCACCCTGGCATCGCCCAATGCCCGGTGCCGCGCGCCGCAGGTGAGCCCATTGCGCTCCATCACCGCATCGAGATTGTGGCGCGGATGTTCGGGAAACAGCCGCCGCGAGAGCTTGACGGTGCACAACACCTTCGCCGAGAAGCCCATGTCGGCCTTGAGAAACTCACTGCGCAGGAACGAGTAGTCGAAACGCGCGTTGTGCGCCACGAACACCGCGCCGTGCAGCTTGTCCCGGACCGTGGCCGCGATGTCGGCGAAGCGCGGCGCGTCGGCCACCATTTGGTTGCTGATGCCCGTGAAATTCTCGATGTACTCCGGAATGGAGCATTCGGGATTCACCAGCGAGCTCCACTCCTCGACGAGCTCGCCATTCTTCAGGCGCAGGATGCCGACTTCGGTGATCCGGTCGTACGCCGCGTTCCCGCCCGTCGTCTCCAAATCGACGAATGCCAGATCCTGCGGAAGGTCAAGAGTCGCGGCCATCGAGCGTGAGCAGGGGGTGGTACAACTCGGGCCGCCGGTCGCGGAACACTCCCCAGGACTGTCGGTAGCGGCGCGTCTGCTCCAAATCGAACGCAGCGGTCAGCACCGTTTCGCTGACGCGATCCGCTTCGGCCACTTTTTCGCCGGTGTGCGACGCAATGAACGACGAGCCGTAAAACGTCATGGTGTATTTCTCGCCCTGCTCGGTGCCGATGCGATTCGACGCCACCACCGGGATGATGTTGGCCGCCGCATGACCCTGCATGGTGCGCTGCCAATGCCCGCTCGAGTCGATGGTGGGATCGTGGGGTTCCGAGCCGATTGCCGTGGGGTAAAGCAGAATCTCGGCGCCCATCAAGGCCATGCAGCGCGCCGCCTCCGGAAACCACTGATCCCAGCAGATCGCAACTCCCAATCTCGCGTATCGGGAATCAAACACCCGGAAGCCGGTGTCGCCGGGCGAGAAGTAGTACTTCTCGTGATAACCCGGCCCTTCCGGTATGTGCGACTTGCGATAGCTGCCGAGCACGGAGCCGTCCGCATCGACGATGACCACGGAGTTGTAAAATGCATTGTTGGCGCGTTCGAAAACGCTGACCGGAAGCACCACGGCGAGCTCGCGCGCCAGCGCGCGGAAATGCTCCACCGCCGGGTGCGCCTCCAGGGGCTTGGCCAGTTCCAGATGACGCGACAAATGATCCTTGCAGAAGTACGGCGTCTCGAACAACTCCTGGATCAATATCACCTGGGCGCCGCGGGCCGCCGCTTCGCGGATCAACTTGTCGGCGCGCGCGATGTTTGCGTCGCGGTCCCAACTGCAGGCCATCTGAGTGGCCGCTACGGTTACGGTGCTCATGGACGAATGCTACCTGAAGAGGCCGCAGATCGGGCCTATGGTCATGGATTAAAAAGTGGGCGGCGAGCTGGCGCTGACAAGTTCGCATTCATCGCGACCGGTGTTGCGGAAGCGGTGCGGCAACGTGCTCTTGAAGTAGTAAGCATCCCCGGGGCCGAGAATGCGCGACTCACCGCCGACGGTGAGTTCGATTTTGCCATTGACGATCACGCCGCCCTCCTCGCCGGCATGCGTCAGCATCTCCTCGCCGGTATCGGAATTCGGAGCGTAGCGCTCGTGCAATATCGACATGCTGCGCTTGGCGAGACGGCTGCCCACCAGCCGCAGCTCGACGCTGGCGGTACCGATGTCGCTGAGATCTGCGCGCGGAAAAAACACCTGCGGCTGGCCGCCAAGATCCAGCGTGAAGAAATCGGCGAGCGCCATCGGAATGCCGTCGAGCACTTTCTTCAGCGAGCTCACCGAGGGGCTCACGCGATTCTGCTCGATCAGGGATATCAAGCCGTTGGTGACGCCGGCGCGCTTCGCCAATTCGCGCTGCGAAAGTCCGTACATTTGCCGCACGGCTTTTAAATGGGTGCCGACATCTAAGTTCATACCGTCTATTATAATAGACACTTGGGGCATCAAAACAGCTAAAATTGAGTCAAGTGTCGATTTTCCTTATCATCCTGCTCGATCCATGGCCAAAACCGCGAGGATTTCAATAATGAACGCAGAGCTTTCCCCGGCACTGTCGAACGGCGACCTCGACGCGTTTTGGATGCCGTTCACGGCGAATCGGCAATTCAAGGCAAATCCGCGGCTGCTGACGCGCGCCGAGGGCATGTACTACTGGGCGACCGACGGACGCGAAGTCCTCGACGGGGTCTCTGGCCTGTGGTGCGTCAATGCGGGCCACGGTCGGCGCGAAATCACCGATGCGGTGACCAAGCAGCTCAGCACCATGGAATTCGCCCCGGCGTTTCAGATGGGCCACCCCATCGCGTTCGAGCTCGCCAACCGGCTGGCCAAGATCGCACCGCCAGGGCTGGATCGTATTTTCTTCACCAACTCCGGCTCGGAATCGGTCGATACCGCCCTGAAAATCGCGGTTGCCTATCACCGCGCGCGCGGCAACGGCCAGCGCATCCGCTTCATCGGCCGCGAAAAGGGTTACCACGGAGTGGGCTTCGGCGGAATGTCGGTCGGCGGAATCGTCAACAATCGCAAGTTCTTCGGCTCCTCGATGCTGCCCGGCGTCGATCACCTGCCGCATACCCTGGACGTGGAACACAATGCCTTCTCGCGCGGCCTGCCGCAGTGGGGCGCGCATCTCGCCAACGAGTTGGAGCGCCTGATCGCGCTGCACGACGCATCGACCATTGCCGCCGTCATCGTCGAGCCCATCGCGGGATCGGCCGGCGTGATTCTGCCGCCCATCGGCTACTTGAAGCGTCTGCGCGAGATCTGCGACAGGAACGACATTTTGTTGATTTTCGACGAGGTGATCACCGGATTCGGGCGCGTCGGCAAACCCTTCGCGAGCCAGGCTTTCGACGTGACCCCCGACCTCATGACCACGGCGAAGGGCCTGACCAACGGCGCCATACCGATGGGCGCCGTGTTCGCGCACCGCAGGATTTACGACGCCTTCATGCAGGGACCGGAAGGCGCCATCGAACTGTTCCACGGCTACACCTATTCGGCGCACCCTGTCGCTTGCGCCGCGGCGCTCGCCACCCTCGATGTGTACACCAAGGAGGGATTGCTGACCCGTGCCGCATCGCTCGCGCCTGAATGGGAGAACGCGGTGCATTCGTTGCGCGGACTGCCGCATGTCCTCGACGTGCGCAATTATGGCTTGATCGGCGCCGTGGAACTCGAGCCGCGCACGGGCAAGCCCGGCACACGCGCCTTCGAAGTGTTCCTCAAGTGTTTCGAACGTGGTGTCATGGTGCGGCAGACCGGCGATACCATCGCCATGTCGCCCCCGCTGATCATCGACTCCAAGCAGATCGCGCGGTTGGTGGAGACCTTGGCGGCAGTGATTCGCGAAACGCCTTAGTCAGGCGTTACGTTAAATCCGCTTGGGCTCGAATATCGAGTACCACTTCTTGCAGGGCTCGGTCACTTCCCAGATGCCCTCGAAGCCCGCCGGCACCACGAAGGCATCCCCGGCCCGCAGTTCGTGCTTCTCGCCCGTAACCGACTCGATGCGCACTCGGCCTTCGATGAGCACGCAGAATTCGTGCTCGGTATAGCGCACGCGCCATTTGCCGGAGGTGCTGGTCCAAATGCCGCAGAAAAATTGCTGAGTTCCCTCGGCGTATTGATTCGACGCCCGTGCCCTCGGTATTCCGGCGAGAATGTTCTCCGGCGACGGATTGGCAGACTCTCCTGTCTGCAGCCGATCAAGCACGACGATCCTGGGGCGCTCGCTCATACCGTATCGTAGGCTTCAGCGCCCGGCGGAAACAAGTGCGGCCCGGAGCCGTCAGACGCTCCGGGCCGCAATCGCTGGACGACGCCGTCAGATCACTCGTTTTCATTCACCTGGGCAACCGCTGCACCGCCCTGTGCTTGCAAGGTCAAGCGAACCCGGCGCTCGAGCGCATAGCCGTCGTTGTCCGCCGCAGTGCTCTGGCTCTTGCCATAGGCGTTGACCTCGAGCACCTCATCGCCGATTCCCGCGGCCAAGAACAGGTCCCGCACCGCGTTCGCCCGGGCCTCGGAGAGCTTCAGATTCGTCTCCACCGTGCCGCGCGGATCCGCGTATCCGTCCACCCTGACCTTGAGCGCCGGAGACTTGGCCACCGCCTGCGCCAGCATTTCGATCTGATGCGCGATCTCCGGCGTGATCTCCGCGCTGCCGGTGCGAAACAGCACATCCCCCTGCAGACCATCGAGAACGCCGCTGGCGTCCTGCTTGGCGCTTTGCACCGACTGCACCTGATGCGTCAGATTGTCGAGCTTCGCGGTCAGGCTGCGATTGGTTTCAGTGAGCGCCTGCTTGTCGCTCAGCAGCGCGGATTTCTCCCCCTGCAGCTCGGTTTTCTCGGTCTGCAGCGCCGCCACCGTGGCTTCTGCCCGCTTCGCATCGCCCGCGCGATGCACCCGGTTTCCGAGCCAGGTCCCGATCCCGGCGCCCACCACGGCGCCCACTGGCCCCGCGGCAAACGCACCGATCACTCCGCCCGTCACAAATCCGATGGGCTCTTGCGGCGGGGCCGGTTTGGCTTCGCCTGCCAAGGCCACCGCGCTCATGCCTATCAGTCCCATCGTCCCCACGGCCTTGGAAAATACAGTCTTCATAACAGCTCCTCGACTTACGTGTCCAAGAGGCGACGCCCGTCGCCCCGTAGGAGCTATTACGGACCCGGTTTCGGGCGCGGCCCCGCCCAGGTGGTGGCGAATAGTGGCGAAGGTCGGATCAATTGGGCGCGGCGCCCCTGTCCGGACGGCGCGATGCTGCAATGGGCGGGCGTCTCAGGCTTTCAGCGAGAACGGGGTGAAGTCGGTATCGATGTCGTAGTAATCCTCGTTCTCGGCTTTCTTCAGGAACGCCACGACGCGATAAGTGAGCGGCGTCGCCACGAACTCCCAACCGCTCTTGAGCGCGTATTGGGTGAACATCACGACGATGAGGTGCGAATTCGGCATGCGTCCGTAAAAGGCTGCGAAGTAGAAAATGATCGAGTCCACCAGTTCGCCGCACAGGGTCGAGCCGACGATGCGGGTCCATAGCCAGCGGCCTTGGGTGAAAATCTTCATCTTCGCGAGCACGTAGCTGTTCACGAAGGTTCCGCACAGAAATGCGGCGATCGAGGCCACGACGATTCGGGGCGTGTTGCCGAACACTGCCTCGACCGCGGCTTGGCCGGCAAGCGATGTGGCGGAAGGCGGCAGGTGCACCACCACCGCCGCCATGACGGAGGCGAAGGCCAGCGCACCGAATCCCGCCCAGACCACCCGTCGGTCGCGCCCGTAGCCGTACACCTCGGTCAATATGTCGCCGAAGATGTAGGAAATCGGGAAGAACAGCACGCCGGCCAGGAAAGTGACCGTGCCGAACACCGGCACGTGGATCGAAGTTTCCTTGGCCGGCCCGATCAAATTGGAACACAGCAAGACGCAGACATAGGCCGCCATCACAAAATCGTAATAGCGATATTGACGGGGTTGTCGCGGGGCGTTCATGGTGTCCAGTGTAGTGGCAAGTATCCAAACGGTACCGATGATATGTCACACCGGCTACCCACTGTCGCGTTTTGGCGAAGAGCATCACACCAAGAAGCCCGCGTGTACGGTAGATATATACGCTGAAATCTCAAAGCAGCGGATCTATGGAGCACGGCAAACCCTTCAGCGCGGCGGACGGTCCGCTCGTCGATTTCGATGCCGTTTGCCAGAAGGTTCGTGCAGCCCTCGAACCTGCTCGCGCCCATGCCATTTCGCTGCACGATCAACACGGCGACTTGCTGTGGCTCAGCGAAAGCTCCATGGGCCCGGACGAACACAATGCAGTCCGCGAAGCCATCGAAGCATTTTCCGACAGCGGCGGACCGCCCTTTTTGGTACACGATCTCGGGGACTCACGCGCCGCCCTCTTGCTGCGCGCGGTCAACGCGCGGCGTGCCATGGTCGGGGTGATCATGATGGTGCTGGACGCCCGGGTGGTCAGACAAGACGCCCGCGGCGGACTCAAAATAATGACCCCCAAGCTGCAGCGGGCACTGGTCGATTTTGCCACCATGCGGCCGGACAGCGAACCGCCTGCAGCTCGCGCGGCACCGGCACCCCTCGCTCGCGCGGCACCGCCACCCACTGCTCGCGCGACTCCGGCACCCGCCGCTCGCGCTGCCCCAGACCCCGCGGCCCCGGCACCCGCCGCTCGCGCTGCCCCGGCTCCCACCGCGCCCGTTGCAGCGCCGCCTCCCCAGGCCTCATTCGCGCGCAAGCCGGCGACCGCCGCGCCTTCCGCGGCGGAACCCGTTTTTTCCCGGTCGCCGCCATCACGGCCCGCGGAAATCACTCCGGAAATCGACCGCCTGCATGCCGCGCTGCGCCGCAGTCCTATAGCTTTGCATGTTCAGCGTCTGGTCCCGTTGAGCAAGGGGAGCCAGCTCAAGCGCTACGAAGTGCTGCTGCGCTCCAAATCCGAATCGGCGCCCAACGCAGCTCCCCAGGCGATGTTGAAGGCGGCAGTAGAGAACGGTCTCGGTTCGATGATCGATCGCCGCGTGATCACCGAACTCATCGGTTTCCTGGTGCGTCATCCGGAAGTCTGGAAATCAACCGCCGTGATGTTCTCCGTCAATCTCACCACCACCGCGCTGCACGACGAGCACTTCATCAAGTTCATCGAGTTGTGTCTGACGAAATCGTCGCTGCCGAAGGGAATGATCGCCTTCGAGGTCGATACTGCGACGGCGGTCAAGCTCTCCGACAAGATGCCGGAGGTTGGCGCGGCTCTGCATCGCCTCGGCTGCCCCCTGGTGCTCGATGATTTCGCGCTGAAAACCGAGTGCTTCGCGCTGCTGCGCCTTCCCGGTGTCCACTACGTCAAGCTGGCCCCCGAGATCACGGCGAAGATGCGCACCGACAAATTGTCGCAGGCAGCCATCACGGCTGTCGTGCAAATGGCCCGGGTTCTCGGCATGCATACGGTGGCCAAGCGAACCGAAAATGCCGCCGAGCAGGAATGGCTGACGGCGCTCGGCGTCGACTTCGTGCAGTCCAATTCCATGTCGCCGCCGGTCGCGATCGAATCCCTGTCGAAGTCCGCGACCGCGCCGCGACCGCAGTTGCCGAGCGCCTAGCAGCCTGTCTCGCGGTTAGTTGCCGTGCGACGGCCCGTTGGAGTCGCCATTCCAGCCACCGCCGAGAGCCTTCACCAAGAACACCGCTGTGGCGAACTGCTGTCCATGCACCTGTACGGCCTGCCGCTGATTGTTGAGCAGCACCCGCTGCGCCGTGATCATCTCCAAATAGGTTTCCACGCCGCCCTTGTAGCGGGCGGTGGCGATGTCGAAGGCCACTTGAGCGCTGGTTACGCTGGCATCCGCCCGGCTCACCGCTCGATCGAGCGAGGCCAGACCGGTTATGCCGTTCTCCACCTCCTCCATGGCGGTGAGCACGGTCTGCCGGTAGCTGGCCACCGCCGCCTCATAGTCCGAATTAGCAATGCGCACATTGGCCCGGTTGCGCCCGGCATCGAACACCGTCTCCGTGGCGGAGAGTCCGATTGACCACAGCACGCTCGGGGCATCGAACAGCGTGGTCAGCGCATTGCTTTGCCAACCGGCGTTGGGCTGGCCGAAGCCTGCACCCAGGATGATGCTGGGATAGTACGCAGCTCGCGCAACGCCGATGCGCGCGTTGGCGGCCGCCATGGAACGCTCCGCGGAGGCAACATCCGGTCGGCGCTGCAGCAAGTCCGAGGGCAACCCCACGGGAATCGCCGGCAACGATGCGGGCGATGGCGCCGCTGGCACAGTGAAACCCGGCGCAGGTGTGCCGACCAGCGTGGCGAGCGCATGTTCGAATTGCGCCCGTTGGTTGTCCAGGAGCTCCAGTTGCGTGCCATCGGCGTCAACTAGCGCCTGCTGCTGCGCCAGATCCAGGCCCGTCGCGAACCCGAGATCGTGCCGCGAGCGGATGAATTCCAATGCGTCGCTCTGCAACTCCAGACTGTGGCGCACTACCGCGATTTCGGCTTCGAGTTCCCGCAATGCGAAATAGTCTGTGACCAATTGCGCGGTCAACAGCAGACGTGTGTTCTCGAAATCTGCTTCTGCCTGCTGCGCGGAGGCGCGCGCGCCCTCGACTTCGCGACGCACCCGGCCGAACAGGTCGGCTTCGTAGTTCACGTTCGCGCCGAGCACGAAATTGTTCTGCACCGTGGTCTGGTTCGGCACGGTGTATTCGGCCAGCGGGCGGTTTGCAGAGGTCTTGCCGCGGTTCGCCGAGGCGGACAGGCCAACCCACGGGTACAGATCCGCGGCGGCAACGCTGACCTGGTCGCGCGCCTGATCGAGCCGGGCGGCGGCGACGCGCAAGCTCTGGTTGCCGGTGAGCGCGCGCTCGACCAGGGAATTCAGAGTCGGGTCCTGAAAGAGCGTCCACCATTCGCCCTTGAGCGCGGCATCGTTCGGCGCCGCCTCATGCCACGGCGCATCGGGTTGCCAGGTCGCCGGCACCTCGGCCGGGGGACGGTGGTAATCGGGGCCCACCGCGCAGCCGCCGACGAACGCGGCCGCGGCCAGCGCGGCGGCGGGGAGTGCGGCAAGTTTGAGGCCGCGGGTCATTGGCTAACCGCCCGGATGCGCGGGTTCGGCGGGCAGCGTCACCACATCGCCGTCGGCCAGCGAATCGGCCGGATTGACGATCAGACGATCGCTCGCGCCAAGACCGCTCAAGACTTCGACGGTGGTGCCGAAATCCGTGCCCAATTTCACCAGGGTCAAATGCACCCGGCCGCCCGAGTCCACCAGGGCGATGCGCGTCCCGTCGGGCCGGAACAGCAGGACATTGGTCGGGACGACCAAAGCGCGGGGATCGACGTTGATCCGCAGCGTCACCTGAACGTAGGAACCCGCGATGAGGGTGTTGTTGGGGTTCGGAATCCGAATTTCGACCTGCATGGTCCGGGTCGCCGTATCGATGGCCCGCGCCGTGCGCGCGACAGTGCCGCGGTATTGTTCGCCTCCACGGTCCGCCAAACTCACCGTGACGCCATCGCCGACATTGATTTGTCGGGCATAGGCCTGCGGCACATAGACGTACAGCCGCAAGGGGTCGATCTGCGCGACGGCAAACAGCGCCTGACCCACTCCACCATTGCCGGCATTGACCAGATCGCCCACATCCACGTTGCGCCGGGTCACAACGCCGTCGAACGGCGCCACCACCTGATTGAATCCCTGCAGCTTGCGCAGGCGGCCGACATTGGCGTTTGCCGCGGCGAGACTTGCCTGAGCTTGGTTCGAGGCACTGAGGCGTTCATCCAGGTCTTGCTGAGTCACCGCGTCCTTCTGACGCAAAGACTGCCAGCGATCGGCGGTGCTCTGCGCCAAAGCGGCGCTGGCGGAGGCCTGATCGCGCGAGGAGATCGCTTGCGACAATTCCTGATCGATCTCGGGCGCAGCGATCTCCGCCAGCAGTTCACCTTTTTTCACCGTACTGCCGATGTCCTTGAGCCAGCGCACGACGTAGCCGTTGCTGCGTGCGTACACCGTCGATTCGATGACCCCGAGCAGCGTTCCCGGCAGCGTGAGCGGCTGGCCTCCGCCGCCCGCCGTGGGCGAGATCGTGGTCACGTATTGTTTTGCATGCAATGCCGTGGACGACTCCAAGGCGCCGGCCTGGAAGCTGCGCAAAATGAGCACGATCACGGCTCCGATCAGCAGCACCCCGACAATTCCGCCGACAATGAGCTTGGCGCGCTTCAATACGGCCGAGTTTGCGGTTTCAGACATATCAGGTACTTCCTTCGGCGAGCGGCGGCAGCGACGAACGGCGTTCCTTACGCAGTTCCAGACGTCGATGGACGCCGGCGAATATCACCGGCACAAAAAATAAGGTGGAAACCGTGGCAAACAACAGTCCGCCGATCACCGCGCGCCCCAGGGGCGCATTCTGCTCGGCACCCTCGCCCAGCCCCAGCGCCATGGGAATCATACCGATGATCATCGCCATGGCGGTCATCAGGACCGGGCGAATGCGGGTCGACCCCGCGTCGAGCGCCGCCTTGACGGGCCCGAGGCCCTCACCCATGCGCTGGCGCGCGAACGAGACCACGAGAATGCTGTTGGCCGTCGCGACCCCCATGGTCATGATTGCTCCGGTCATCGCGGGCACGCTCAAGGTCGTGCCGGTCAGCAGCAGCATCCAGCAGATGCCCGCCAGCGCGGCGGGCAGCGCGGTAATGATGATGAATGCGTCGACCCACGACTGGAAGTTGACCACGATCAAGAGATACACCATCACAATCGCCATCACCAGGCCAACCCCCAGTTCCACGAAGGAGGATTTCATGGTTTCGGTTTGGCCGCGGATATCGACGCTCACGCCGCGCGGCAGATGCGGCCGCAACTCCGCCACCAGGCGCCGGATATCGACCGAAATGCTGCCCATGTCGCGGCCCTGGGCGCTGGAAAAAATGTCGATGGTCGGGGCCAGATTGAAGCGCGAATCGACCGCCTCCTGCACGGCGGGGGCGACGCCGACGAGATTGCTGAGCAGTTGCGGCGCCGTGGTCATTGAGGCGTTGGCCGCGCGCACCGGCGTGCGCAGCAGCACATCCAGACTATCGATCGCATACTGCGGCGACTGCACGGCCAGGCTGTACACCACACCGTTCGTCGGGCTCAGCCAAAAGGCCGGCGAGGTTTGCGTGGTGCCCGCCGTCGACACCAGCAAGTCGCTGGTTACGTCGTTGGGGTTCAACCCCAACTGTTGTAGCTGCGTGCGATCCATTCTCAGTGACACCGTCGGTTGATCGAGGCGCTGATGAATGTGGGTGTCGACCGTGCCCGGAATCATTTCGATCTGCTTCATGAGCTTCGCGGCAATGTCGTAGTTCTGGCGCAGGTTGGCGCCGGTGACTTTCACATCGATGGCGGACGGCAATCCGAAATTAAGGATCTGCGTCACCATATCGGCCGGCTGAAAGAAGAACTCCACCCCGGGAAACCGCCGCGGCAATTCGCGGCGCATCTGCTCGATGTAGCGCTGCGTCGGCCGGTGCCCGTCATTGAGCGAGACCTGTATCTCGCCATCGTGGCTGCCGAAGGTGCCCGCATTGCTGTAGGTCTTGTTGATGCCGCTGACCGCTACGCCCAGATTATCGAGGACCGTCCCGAGTTCCGCCGCCGGCACGATGGTACGAATCACGCTCTCCACCTGGTCCGCGACCCGGGCGGTCTCTTCGATGCGCGTGCCCGTGGGCAGGCGCATGTGCAGCCGAATTTGCCCACCGTCAACGCTCGGAAAAAAGTCGCGCCCCAGAATGAACACCAGACAACACGACAACACGCAAAAACCGAGAAAAGCTCCGGCGAACAGGCGGCGCCGCTCGAGCGCCTCCGCGAGAATGAGCGAATAGCCGCCGCGTAGTCTTTCGAAGCCGGCGTTGAATGCGCGATAGATGCGCTGCAGGGGGGTTCGCGCGGCGGTTGAACTCGACGGTGCACGGTCCATGAGCAGCATCACCAGCGTGGGCACCAGGGTGCGCGACAGGACATACGAGGCCAGCATGGCAAACACCACGGCTTCCGCCAGCGGCGTGAACAGATAACGTGCGACTCCGGTGAGAAAGAACATCGGCACGAACACGATGCAGATGCACAGGGTGGACACCAGCGCCGGGACGGCGATTTCGCCGGCGCCATCCAGGATGGCCTTGTGCAAATCGGAGCCCAGATGCAGGTGGCGTTCGATGTTCTCGATGGTTACCGTGGCGTCATCGACCAGGATGCCCACTGCGAGGGCCAGCCCACCAAGGGTCATGATATTGAGCGTTTCGCCCATGAGGTACAGGGCGATGATGGAGGTCAATATCGACAAGGGAATCGACACGGCAATGATGCAGGTGCTGCGCCAGTTGCCGAGGAACACCAAGATCAGCGCGGCGGTGAGCGCCGCGGCGATCACCGCTTCGCGCACCACGCCGCTGATGGCGGCGCGAACGAACCCCGATTGATCGAATAAGGGCGTGATCTTGAGGTCCTTGGGCAGAATCTGCTCGACCACCGGCAATTGCGCGAGCAGGGTGCTGACGATATCCAGGGTTGACGAACCGCCGTTCTTGATGACCGAGACCAGCACGCCGCGCTGTCCGTTCTGGCGCACGATATTGGTCTGCGGCGAGAACCCGTCGCGCACATGCGCCACCTCGGACAGATAGGTGGTCGCACCGTTTCGGGTCACGACGGGGATGTTATTGAGACCCGCAATGGTGTCCGGCGAACTGTTGGTGGCGAGCACGTACTCCGTCGCGCCGATCTTGGCGGTCCCCGACGGCAGTACCAGATTCTGGGTGTTGACCGCATTGACCACGTCTTTCGGCGTCAGGCCCTTGGCCAGCAAGGCGCTGGTATCGAGGTCGACCGAGATGACGCGCTGCTTTCCGCCATACGGCCACGGAACCGCGACTCCCGGAATGGTCACCAGTCGCGGCCGCAGGAAATTCACCGCCGCATCGAAAACCGCCTGTTCGGTCATGGTGGGACTGGATAGGCCGAGCTGGATGACCGGAATCGCCGACGCTGAATACTTGATCACCAGCGGCGGCAGGATGCCGGGCGGCATTTGACGCAATTGCGATTGTTCGATCGCCACCACCTGCGCAATGGCCGTCGGTATGTTTGCGTTCGGCTGAAAGTAGATCTTGATGATCGAAAAACCGGCCAGCGACTCGGATTCGATGTGCTCGATGTCGTTGACCGTGGTCGTGAGGCTGCGCTCGTTGACCGACGTGATCCGTTGACCGATATCCTGCGCCGACAGCCCGCTGTAGTTCCAAACGATGCTGATCACCGGAATATTGATTTCCGGAAAGATATCGGTCGACATCTTCAGGAGCACGAGCGGGGTGGCAAGGAGGATTAGCAGCGCCATCACCAAGAACGTGTACGGCCGGCGCAGCGCGACTTCAACGATCCACATTATCTAGACAACCCTTAGACTGGCTGCGCGCGGCTCGCGCGGAGCAAACCAACAAACCCCCACCTTGTGCCGATCGTGGTTAACACCCGGTGGCCGATTTATTAAACTCCGTTAATAAGCCTAGCACGCGCAGAGTGGTGAATCGCGCCCCATTCGGCCCCGTCCGGCATGACACCACTTGCAAATCATTGGAAACAAAGCAAACTATGGGGGTCTGCTACGAGACACCGGGACCGAGCTAAGTGTTTTGTTAGTCCCATGAGGTTCGGTTCCGGTTCCCGTTAGAATTTCCCCCATGACATTCACCGCACTGATCGTCGTATTCGCACTGGCGGGAGTACTCCTGTTGTTCGCCGCGGTGCGCCGTCTACGGCGGCGCAGGGTGTTCGGCGGAATGCTGACGGGCGCCACTGCACTCGTGCTCCTGCTGCTCAGTGCCTGCGCGGCGCTGATCGCCGTCAATTTGGTCACTTACCAGCGCCTGAGCTTCGAACAACCCGCCGGCGAACTGCAGTTGAGCGGCACCGGCCCGCGCGAGTACAGCGCCGTGCTGAGCTACCCGGGCGGGGAGCGTGCGACCTTCTCACTGCGCGGTGACGAATGGCAGGTCGATGCCCGGGTGCTCAAATGGCACGCTTTTGCCAATCTCGTCGGATTCGACACGGCTTATCGCCTGGAGCGGATCAGCGGACGATATGCGCACATCGAAGATGAACGTACCCAGGCGCGCACCGTCTATGCCCTGAATTCGCCGCAACGCATCGACCCCTGGGACTTGGTTCACCGCTACCATTCGTGGCTGCCGTGGTTCGACGCGTTCTACGGCAGCGCCACGTTTCTGCCCATGGCCGACGGCGCGCTGTACGAGATCAAAGTGTCGCAGAGCGGCCTGGTGGCGCGTCCGCTCAATCAAGCGGCGCGCGACGCGGTCGGCGGCTGGCACTGATGTCAGGGCACTCGTGAGAACCATGCAAAAGATATCCACCCTTGTCCTGGCGCTGCTGCTCCTGGCGGCCGGCTTTGCCTGGTGGAGGACCGCGCCGCCCACCGCCAGAGTGACCAAACAGCGCGCCGCGGCGCAGGCTGCCGCGGAATTGGTGGACCAAAGCACGTACACCACCGCGCAACGCCTGGCGCGGCTGGCCGACAGTCCCGAGGAACAAGCCCTCGCGCAATCGGCACTGAGGGTCGCCGACCACGCGCTCGCCTTTGCGTTCACGACCGCGTTGCGCGATGTTGAAGCGCATCCCCCCACGTTGAGTCCCGAGGCGCTGAAGATACAGGATCGCATCCGCATTTCGCAGGGACTGCATGATGCCGACCAAAAGCGGGTGAACGAGCTGACCAGCGCACTCGCGCAGGCCAATCAGTCCCAAAAGGACGCGCTGCAGGACGAGTTGGACATCGCCCAATCGCAACTCGAGTTGGACGAGGACGAGTTGGAGGAAGCCAACCAGGATCTGGTCGAAGCCGGCGGTAACCTGCAGAAGCGAATCGAAGCCTTGGAGCAGGAGCATGACGCGCAGGTCAAGGCGCGTGCCAATGCCCCGGTGGCAGCGGCAGCCGCGGTCGAACACCATGGATCCTGGAGCCGGTTGGTCGCGTGGTACCGCTCGAGGCAGAAACAGCAGGAGATCGATGACGCCCGAATGGTGGCGGAGCAGAGATCATCGAATCTGGCTGCGCAGCACAACGCGCTCGCCACGTCGCTCGAGAACAGCAAGGGCGGCATTTCGGAACTCGCCCACCACACCAACAACGCGAAGGAGCAGCCTGCGCCTGCCGCCGTCGCGCCGCGGGTGCAGCATTCTCACGAGGATGCGGCGGCACTGCTGAATCGGACCAAGCAGATAGCATCCGACCAGAAGGTCCTGACCTTGCTCGATCGACGGATTGCCGATCAGAAGCAGCTCGCCGGCATCTATGGGCAATGGTCGGCCACGGTTGCCGCACAATCACACGTCCTCGCACATGCGCTGCTGCTCAATGCACTGATCGTGATCGTGGTGTTGCTCGCGCTGCTGCTGATCGACGCATGGCTGGAAAGTCTGCTCGATCGGCCTAAATTGGATCGACGCCAGGTCGAAACCCTGCGCAGCATCACCCGCGTCACCCTGCGGGTCGTCGCCGCGATCGTGATACTGCTGATTCTAATCGGCGTACCGACGCAATTCGGCACCATGATCGGCATCCTGGGCGCCGGCCTCACTGTCGCGCTGAAGGACTTCATCGTCGGGTTCTTCGGTTGGCTGGTGCTGATGGGCCGCAACGGCATTCGACTCGGCGACTGGGTGGAGATCAACGGCGTGAGCGGCGAAGTCACGGAACTCGGCATGTTTCACACCGTGCTCATGGAAACCGGCAATTGGAGTGATCCCGGACACCCTACCGGGCGGCGGGTCACTTTCACCAATAGCTTCGCCATCGAAAGGCACTACTTCAATTTCTCGACGTCGGGACAGTGGCTGTGGGACGAACTGCAGGTGGTGGTGCCCGCGGGGCGGGACCCCTACCCCATTGTCAATGCCATTACCAAGCAGGTGGCCGAGGCCACCGCCGAAAGCGCGCGTCAAGCGGAACAAGAATGGGAGCGCTCCGTACCGGCGCAGCGCGGCAAGGGGTTCGTGGGCACGCCCGGCGTCAACGTCAAGCCCGTCGTGGGCGGAGTGGAAATCGCGGTGCGCTACATCACGCGTGCGAACGAACGGTTCATGCTGCGCGCCAAGCTGTACCAGGCCGCCGTGGATCTCCTGGGAGAGAAACCGGCAGCTTCCGGTTGAGCGCGCCTCGGCTATAATGCCCGCGCCGCGCCGGCTTAGCACAGTGGTAGTGCAACGGTTTTGTAAACCGTAGGTCGGGGGTTCGAATCCCTCAGCCGGCAAACCCCTCACAACATTCTCGAGTATCGCTGTGCGGCCCCTACCGCCCGTCGGTTTCCAATTCGAACCCCCGACAGACAACAAGCGGGGTTCGACAACTTGGCCGCAGGCCAAGTTGATCGCCCGCCAGGGCGACCCCGAGCGCCCGCGAGGGGCGAGGCGCAAAGCGCCGAGTAATCCCTCAGCCGGCATCACCGTCCAGGGGGTCTATTCCGGGCACATGGGTGACGGTTTATACCGGAGACATGGGTAACACTTTAGCACCAAAGGGATTTTCGGCGCATTCGATGCGGCCGGTCTCGTGATCGAAGAACCCTAGATCGTAGTGCATGAAGCTGACCAGCCAGATTTTCTCCTCGACCTCTTTGATGCCGACGTTCTGACCGGCAAATACCTGACTTAGATTAATCTTGCGCCGGCCGATGCAGATACGGCCGCAGTGCGTGACCATGACGGTGCGATCATGGAAGGGATAGGTGACCTCCTGGACGCCGTTGTAGGCTCGAGCGGAAGTTGAGTAAAGCTCCGCCGGGTATCTCATCGCCAAGGCCTGATGCGGCCGATCGCGGTTGAAGTAGTTGATGAACTGATCGAACTTCGCTTGCTGCTGCAGGAAGTTTTTTGCCGGTGATCCGGGCTTGCGCTGCTTGATGCGTAGTACGGAGTGCTCAGGCGTATTTTCAATTCTAAAGCTTACATCGATCGGTGCAGGGGCTTTCGTGTCAAGCCGGGCCACCAACACGACTGATCATCGAACGCCGTACCAGGAACGGCTGGCGGCCCGACCAGCACATGTCCTGTTGGCCGCTCCGGCGCAACTTGGTACGCCTACCGGTCTTGAAGGATATCGAGTGCCCGGCCACTGCGGAACTGGCCTGTAAACTTTCCGGTTCCAATTTATTCTTGGTCGACTCCGTATCCGGGGACGCGCAATTCTCCCACTCGGTACAAGTGCCCGAGGGGTTCTTGGG
Source organism: uncultured Gammaproteobacteria bacterium (assembly GCA_963811115.1). Lineage (GTDB taxonomy): Bacteria > Pseudomonadota > Gammaproteobacteria > Steroidobacterales > Steroidobacteraceae > Bog-1198. Next base: position 45,601 of record CAWEQB010000005.1, on the reverse strand, counting down.
ATCCGCGCTGCCCGTGCCGCATCCAGCCGCAGGGCCTCTCTATGTGAGGCTTCGTGATGATCCGGGCGTTGTCAATCCGGCGACGCTGGTTGCGACGCAACTTACCGCCTCACCAGAGGATCTTGCAAAGTCCGCCGCTCGTCAGCCGGCGCCGTCCAGTGACGCCAGCGTGGACGCTGATGCCGCATCGAGAACTGATTCTCATGAAGCCCCGCCAACACCCGCTCCCAGCGCGCCGCCGCCTTCGCCGCCGTCACCGCCCTGAGGGTCCTGGTGCATCTGAGTCGGGTGTTCCAGTTTGCCGTTGCGAGCGGTCGGGCCGAACGCGATCCGTCCCGGGACTTGGGCGGCGCGTTGGCACCGACGAAGGAGAAGCATCTCGCCTCCATCACAGACCCGCAGGAAGTAGGGGCACTCCTCCGCGCGATTGATGCTGACGAAGGCGCGTGGATCACCCCCTATCCTTCGCGGTTGGCGCCTCTGGTGTTCGTCAGACCGGGTGAACTTCGCGCAGTGGGCAGAGTTCGGTTTCGAAAAGCGGAATGGCGGATTCCGGCGACGCGCATCCTGTCAGGGGTCCCTTATACGTTAAGCTTTGCGATGGCTCGAGCGTGATCAATCCGGCGACGCTGACAGCCGAATTCTTACCTGCCTCTCCTGATCACTTAGCGCGGTCCGTCTGCCGCTCGGCAACCGACGCTCGTCACTGACAATACCGATAAGAAAGCAGTCATCTATTCGGGTGTCATTTCCTCCACGAACGGCTCGACACAGAACACGCCTGCGTTGCAGCCGCCGCCTCGGAACAGACAACTGCAACCGAATTGAGGGTCCCCGTCCAAAATCCGTCCCCGATGGCGTAATGTAACCCCCTAAACCCCAAACAGTATGATGATGAGACGGACTGACGATAAATCAGCGTGAGCGTATATGGAAAGAAAACCCCAATTATCGAATCTCGGCGTGATTGTCTTGGTGCGCGGCAGTGTCGTGGACGTGCGCTTCGACGCGCATTTACCGCGCATTTATTCAGTGCTGCTCGCGGGTAAGGAAAAACAGATCGTCATCGAAGTGCTTGCTCAACAAGATGCCCATCACGTGCGTGGGATTGCGTTGACGCCTACCCAAGGACTCGCTCGCGGCATGGCGGTGGAGGATACGGGCGGCCCATTGAAGGCGCCAGTCGGCAAAGCGGTTCTCTCGCGGATGTTCGACGTATTCGGCAACACCATAGATCGCGGGGCGCCGTTGTCCAATGTCCAATGGCGGTCGGTACACCGCGCTCCGCCGTCGCTAGCGCGCCGTTCCACCAAGTCGGAAGTCTTCGAGACTGGAATCAAGGTCATCGACGTACTTGTGCCGCTGGAGCGCGGCGGCAAAGCGGGCCTTTTCGGCGGGGCAGGCGTCGGCAAGACCGTGCTCCTGACCGAAATGATCCACAACATGATCGGCCATCACGAAGGCGTAAGCATTTTCTGCGGCATTGGTGAACGGTGTCGTGAGGGCCAGGAGCTTTATGACGCGATGAAGGAAGCCGGCGTTTTGCCGAACATGGTGATGGTCTTCGGTCAAATGAATGAGCCGCCGGGCGCCCGGTTCCGGGTCGGACATGCTGCGCTAACGATGGCCGAGTATTTCCGCGACGACGAACATCGCGATGTGCTCGTTCTCGTCGATAACATTTTTCGCTTCATCCAGGCCGGCATGGAGGTATCCGGCTTGATGGGCCAGATGCCGTCGCGGTTGGGTTACCAGCCAACCATGGGCACCGAGCTGTCAAGGTTAGAAGAGCGCATCGCCAACACGGATACGGGCGCCATCACCTCAATTCAGGCGGTGTATGTGCCGGCGGACGATTTCACCGATCCGGCGGCGGTGCATACGTTCTCGCATCTCTCGGCATCGATCGTGCTCTCGCGCAAGCGGGCAAGCGAAGGGCTCTTCCCGGCCATCGATCCCTTGCAATCCAGTTCCAAGATGGCCACGCCAAGCATCGTCGGCAAGCGGCACTACGTCGTGGCGCAGGAAATCCGGCGGACGCTCGCCCAATACGCAGAACTCAAGGACATCATCGCGATGCTTGGCTTGGAGCAGCTCTCGCCGGAAGACCGCAATGTAGTCGCCCGCGCCCGCCGCCTGGAGCGTTTTCTCACCCAGCCATTTTTCACGACTGAACAGTTCACGGGCCTCAAAGGAAAACTCGTCAGCCTCGATGACGCACTGAATGGTTGTGAGCGCATTCTGCGCGATGAATTCAAAGATTATCCGGAAAGCGCACTGTACATGATCGGGACAATCGACGAAGCGAAGGCTAAATCAAAGGCTGCGCCGCCGCCGCCGCCGTGGCCAAGCCTCAATCCAAGCTCGAACATACTACCGCCACCCATGAATCTTAAGGTTCTCCTACCGTTCCAAATTTTCGCCGAAAAGACCGGCGTCTCCCGCATCGTCGCCGAGACACATGAGGGTTCGTTTGCGCTACTTGCCTCATCGACTCGATTGCGTGGCGGCGCTAGTACCCGGGATTCTGACCTATGAGACAACATCAGATGGCGAGATTTTCTTGGCAGTGGATAACGGGGTTCTCGTGAAGACCGGTCCGGACGTGCTGGTCTCCGTGCGTCGTGCTCTCGGTGGTGGGATCTCGGCCAATTGCGCAAAGCGGTGGAGCGACGAGTTTTTGACCCTAAACGAGCGCGAGCAAAGCGTGCGCTCGGTGCTGGCGAAAATGGAAGGCGATCTCATACGGCGAATGGCGAGCCTTCACAATGACTGATGAACCCCAAAACAAACTCGCAAAGCCGAAACCGTCGCTCAGCGAGGAGGTCGGCGCAAAGGCGGCCCGTAAGCTCAAGGCACGGCGTAACTCCGCGCAGGGCGTGTGGTTCGGCCTGGGGATGATGGGGCTGATCGGCTGGTCCGTGGTGGTTCCCACGCTGCTCGGCGCGGCGCTCGGCATCTGGCTGGATCAGCATCATCCGGGCAAGCATGGCTGGACGCTGGCGCTGTTGGCCGCCGGGCTTGCCATCGGTTGTTTGAATGCATGGCATTGGGTGGCGAAGGAAGACAAGGAGATTCGGGACGAACAGGCGGATAAAAAATGAATGAATTTCTCGTGTTGGCACCGCCGTTGGTGGCAGGCTTAATTCTCGGCGCATTCTTCTTCGGTGGCCTTTGGTGGACGATTATCAAAGGCGTTTCATCCCAACGGCCGGCGCTTTGGTTCTTAGGCAGTATGTTGCTGCGGATGAGCATTACGCTGGCTGGATTTTATTTTATCGCGCGCGATGATTGGGAGCGGTGGTTGCTGTGCGTCCTGGGCTTTGTCTTGGCGCGTCTCCTCATACAATGGCTGACCCGATCGGCGGAGGCTCCCCATGCGCCTTAGTACCGATGAAATGATCTTTTGGCAACACGGGTTTCTCAAACTCAACGGCACGATCGTGTTCACGTGGGGGTTGATGCTCGTACTTGCGGTCGGCTCAAAGCTCATCACGCGCAACCTATCCAACGATCTGGAACGATCGCGCTGGCAGAACCTGCTGGAAATCGTCGTCACCGGCATCGAAAAGCAAATTGGAGATGTCGGCCTCCGCCATCCGAAGAAATATATCGGCTTTTTGGGCACGCTGTTTCTTTTCGTCGCATCGGCCAGCCTCTGCACCGTGATTCCCGGCTACGAGCCGCCGACGGGGTCGCTCTCTACGACCGCCGCGCTGGCGCTGTGCGTATTGGCGGCCGTCCCGTTTTTCGGCATCGAGGAGGACGGACTGGGCGGCTACCTAAAATCTTACGTGGAACCGACCGTCATCATGCTGCCGTTCAACATCATCAGTGAACTATCGCGCACGTTGGCCCTGGCGGTGCGCCTGTTTGGCAACATGATGAGCGGGACGATGATTCTCGCTATTTTGCTGACTATCACGCCCTTTATCTTCCCGATCGCCATGAGTGCGCTCGGTTTGCTCACCGGCATGGTGCAAGCCTACATCTTCAGCATCCTGGCTGCGGTTTATATTGCGGCCGCCACGCGCGGCCGCAGGCCCAAGCCTGAAGCGGAGCAAAGACCCAACGCATGAACATTGACATGGTTAGGAGACGCTATGGATAACATGACCCTGATTGCCATTGCTTCAATCGTCACCGCCGGTATGACGATTGCCCTGGGAAGTATTGGACCCGCACTCGGCGAAGGGCGAGCGGTCGCTACGGCATTAAGTTCGCTCGCACAGCAGCCCGATGCCGCAACGACTATTACACGCACCCTGTTCGTGGGTCTCGCCATGATCGAGTCTATAGCGATTTATTGCTTCGTGGTCTCGATGATTCTCATTTTCGCCAATCCGTTTTGGAATCACGTTATCGCCCACACCACAGGGAAATAGTTCATGCTCATCGATTGGTTCACCGTCGGTGCGCAGGCGCTCAACTTCATCATCCTGGTGTGGTTGTTAAAGCGCTTTCTTTACAAGCCGATCCTCAACGCCATTGACGCGCGCGAGAAGCGGATCGCCGCGTCACTCGCGGACGCTAACCATAAAGAGGAGGAGGCGCAGAAGGAGCGAGATCTGTTTCAGCAGAAGAACGAAGAGTTTGACCGGCAGCGCGCTGCGCTCTTGAGCAAGGCGACGGCTGATGCAAAGGCCGAACGCCAACGCCTCCTCGAAGATGCTCGCAAGGCTGCTGACACCTTAAGCACCAAGCGGCAGGAGGAACTGCAGAGCGACGCGAACAACCTCAAACAGGCCATTCGCCGCCGGATTCAAGAGGAAGTATTCGCCATCGCGCGAAGGGCACTGAAAGATCTTGCCACGACAAGTCTCGAAGAACGCATGAGCGAGGTCTTCATCCGTCGCCTGCGCACTATGGACGGCGAGACAAAGGAGAGTCTCGGCCAAGCAATTGAGACGGCGACCAAGCCCGTGCTCGTTCGCAGCGCGTTTGAACTGCCGGCGGCGCAACGCGACGGGATACAACGCGCGCTTAACGAGACCTTCTCGCTGGACGTTCATATCCGCTTCGAGGCTGCTCCGGATCTCGTCAGCGGGATCGAGCTCGTGACGGATGGACATAAAGTGGCGTGGAGCATTGCGGAATACCTCATGTTCCTAGAAACGAGCGTCGGTGAGCTTCTGAAAGAGAAGGACAAACCTGTGTCTAGACCTGAAGAGCCCAAACAGCAATCGAAGAGCCAATGAGCACTGAGCCCGACAGCTTGCGGTCCCTCATCGAGGGTGCATTTGCGGAAATGGCCCAGGTGAGGGAAGCATTCACGCCGCAGTTGACGCCCAGAGAAGTGGGCATAATCACCAGCATCGCCACGGGCATCGCCAAGGTGTCCGGTCTCCCCGGTGTGGGCTTCGAGGAGCTGGTGAAATTTCCCGGCGAGTTGCTCGGCATGGTTTTCAACGTGGACGAGGGTGAAATCGGCGTCGTGCTGCTGGGAGAATACTGGCATCTGAACGCCGGCGACGAAGTCGAGCGCACGGGTCGGGTCATGGATGTCGCTGTGGGCGAGGGGTTGCTGGGGCGCGTCATCGACCCGCTCGGCCGCCCGGTCGATGACAACGGACCGGTCCCCGCCAGCAAGCGCCTACCCATCGAGCGCACCGCGCCGCACATCATGGATCGCGCGCCGGTTATGGTCCCTCTCCAGACCGGTCTGAAAGTCATCGATGCGCTCATTCCCGTTGGGCGCGGCCAGCGCGAGTTGATCCTCGGTGACCGTCAAACAGGCAAGACGGCCATCGCGATCGACACCATTCTCAATCAGCGCGACCAGAATATGCTGTGCGTTTATTGCGCCATCGGTCAGCGTGCGTCCGCCGTAGCGAAGGCCGTGGCAAATTTGCGTGAACACGGTGCGATGGATTACACGGTCGCCGTTGTGACCGAGGGAAACGACCCGCCCGGTCTCGCTTTCATCGCCCCCTATGCCGCGACCAGCATCGCGGAGCATTTCATGAACCAAGGCCGCGACGTACTAGTCGTTTATGACGACCTCACGCATCATGCGCGCGCCTATCGCGAATTGTCTCTGTTGCTGCGGCGCCCGCCCGGCCGTGAAGCTTTTCCCGGCGACATCTTTTACATTCACGCGCGGCTGCTCGAACGGGCGACGCACTTGCGCAAGGAACTTGGCGGCGGCTCCCTCACTGCGCTGCCCATCATCGAGACCGAAGCGCAGAACATTTCCGCCTACATTCCAACGAACCTGATTTCCATCACGGATGGCCAGATTTATCTCTCGCCGTCATTATTTGAATTGGGCGTGCTGCCGGCGGTGGATGTCGGCAAATCCGTTTCGCGCGTTGGCGGAAAAGCGCAACGTGCGGCCTACCGTGCCGTGGCGGGCGATCTCAAACTTGCCTACGCTCAGTTTGAGGAATTGGAGACTTTTGCGCGGTTCGGCGCCCGGCTGGATGAAAACACCCGCAAGATCATCGAGCACGGACGTCGCATCCGCGCCTGCCTCAAACAGGCGGAATGTGTGCCAGTGTCCGTGCCCGCACAAATCGCCGTCTTGCTGGCATTAACCGCCGAACTCTTCGACGGCGTGGCGCTCGAGCAGATGCCGGACGCGGAGGACGCGGTACGAAAGGCGGCAGCGCACATCCCGGCGGAAGTGTGCGGACGATTTGAAAGCGCCGACAAGTTAAGCGATGAAGATCGCAATACCATCATTGGAATCGCCCGCCAGGCGCTTGCCGCTTTCCAGCCCAAGGCGGACGCTGAGAACAAGTCATGAGCGATACGACGGAGAGCTTGCGCCGCAAAATCAGCAGTGCCGGCGATCTCCAATCCGTTGTCCGCGCTATGAAAGCCTTCGCCGCATCGAGTATCGGGCAATACGAGAAATCGGTGCGCGCGTTGACCGACTATTATCGGACCCTAGAGCTGGGATTGTGTGCGTGCTTTCGGGAAGGCACCCTCGCCGCGGCCGCGGGTCAACGGCAAGCACCAACCCATGCGGGCGTGGTGCGCGCAATCGTTTTCGGGTCCGATCAGGGGCTCGTGGGGCAGTTCAACGATGTGATGGCCGATTATGCGATTAATAGCCTCGCGGCTCTGCACGGGAAATGTCGCGTCTGGGCGGTCGGCGAGCGTGTTCACGCGCGTCTCGCAGAAGCGGGCCTGCCGCTAGCCGGCCTCTTCCCGGTACCCAACTCCGTTCAGGCCGTCACTCCGCTCGTCGGGCAGATTCAAATTGAAAGTGAAGTGCATTGGGACAAAGGCCAGCATGCGCCCCTATGGGTGTTCCATAACCGACCGCTGTCTGGAGCGATCTACGAACCGGTTAGCCAACGGTTGTTGCCACTCGATGCGCAATGGCGGCGCAATTTGGCCGCGATTCACTGGCCGACCGCCAACTTGCCCGAAGTCATGGGCGACGGCATCGAGACTCTGCGCACACTTATCCGCGAATATCTTTTCATCTCGCTCTTCCGGGCGTGTGCCGAATCCCTGGCCAGCGAAAACGCGAGCCGCCTGGCGGCAATGCAACGCGCTGACAAGAACATCAACGACCTGCTGAAACAGCTTAACGGCACTTTCCACCAGTTGCGCCAAAGTGGAATTGACGAAGAACTCTTCGACGTGATCTCCGGATTCGAGACGCTGCGTGGATCACGGTAACGGACACATCGACAGCATGGATAAATCGACCGGTGACGAGAATGACGTTGGAGCGAGGATTCAAGCGGGTAACCGCCCGCGGGGTCCTGGCGTTCGATGTGGACCTTGACTTCGTTCTCTCCTCCCAAGCGAAGCTCCGCCAGATCGAACAGGCGATCGACAATATAATAGGGTGCTCGCAACCGGTAGTTCACGAGCTCTGCTTGATTTTTTGCGCCGACGATGAACAACGGCGGCAATTCGTTCTGCGCAATATCGGCGTGCACCTTCTGCCCATCTTCGAACGCGCGGAGAGGACGCCAGCGCTTTCCACCTCGGATATAGGCCGCGACTGCCATCGTCTATTTCTGCCTTCATTTCCAATTCCAGTTGCGAATCTCCGGCATATCCTGACGGTTCTTATCGATGTATTGCGTGCGTATTCCAGCGCTCGTGAACGCGCTTTCGTTTTCAATTTGCCTAGAGCAAAAGAACCGACCCCTTCCCAGGCACGCCACGGCACAGTTACGGCACACTCAATCTGAGTTGGTCACAAATTTGTCACAGCACTTCGATCTATAGTCACCAAGTCGGGAGACATCAGCAAGTCGATGCATCGCCGCTTCTGCCCGGAGTGCGGCTCCGGGGTCATGGATGAAGGGGATGCGCTGCCGGGCGTCTTGATGGTGAGCGTCGGCACTCTGGACGACCGGAGCTGGGTGAAGCCGCAGTCGGAAATATACTGCGACAGCGCCCAGCCGTGGGTTCGGCTCGGCGGGGAGCTGCGGCGCTTCGGCAAGATGCCGGCCTGAGAATCGCCCGCCCTGCGCTACCCTGTTACTCGCATCCGTGGTTCAGATAGCACCCGTCATGAACGACATCCCTCATGGGGTGCTTTTTTGGGGTACCAATCGATTCCATCGCGAGAATCTTGAAAGATTTCCGATCGTTATCGCGCGAAAGCGAATCCCTCAGCCGGCAAACCCCTCAAAATTTTCGAGTACCGCTGTCCGGCTCCTGCCGTCCATCGGTTTCCTGATTTGACTGCCTTCAAGGTATGCGCATATAATGCGCATACTGGAGACAAAACATGAAAGCTGAATCCGACACTTCAGTCCGTAAGCGCCCTGTTAATTTGACTCTCAATGAGAACTTGGTGATCCAGGCCAAATCATTGACCGACAACCTCTCGGGCGTGGTGGAATCATTGCTCTCTGAATTCGTTAGCCGTAAGCGCCGAGAGCAATTGCAAAAGTCAAAGGCCGTGGAAGCGGCAATTGTGGCGTGGAACAAATTTAATTCCAAATCGGGCTCCATCGCGGACGAATATTCGTCGCTCTAATGCCTCAGTTCGACGTCCACCGGAATTCCGGGAAACACAAGGATGCCATCCCCTTCGTCGTTGTGGTGCAATCCGCTCAGTTCGACACCTATCGACGTCGGGTAGTCGTACCCTTGGTGCGGGCGTCTGCGATTGGAAAGATCAGCTATGCAGGCTTCAATCCGACTTTCAAGATCCGGGGCATCGCAGTTGTACTGCATCCGCTTGAGATCGTTTCCGTGCCTGTCGATCAGCTCGGCGAGATTGTGGGGTCCCTCAGCGACGAAAGTCAGCTAATTACTGCTGCTTTGGACGAACTCCTGACACGCGCCTGGAAGTAAATGTGGTTCTTCGTGGACAATGGGACTTAGAGTTCATACAGGCTTTACGACGCCTGCCCGACCGGTCGCTGCGATTTGATCAGTTCCTGCAAAATGGCCATCAACGCGGCAGAACTCATCCCGAGCATGAGTACGCCGTTGACGGCTTCGAGAGGACCGAGAAGCTTCCACTTGGTGCTCATCACGACATCCCCATAACCCAGTGAGGAGAAGTTGACGGCGGAGTGATAGATGGATGAATAAAGTTCATGGAACTCGCCCAGGAACATGAATAGGCCGCCCCAGATGGAGATCTGCACCAAACTGCCCAACATCATGATGAGCATGGCGGCCAGCAGCGGCCGGGTGGATTGCAGGAATTGGTCGGCGTTTACGATTTTGCGGGTTTGTCGCATGAAGTGGCGGATGCTCAAGAACGCCACCGCCGCTTGAACAACGACGCAGAACAACATGACGGGCAGGGCGACGAGGAAATTGGTAACTGTCATGGTCTATTCCCCCGGGAACAACTGCGCCATAACGTGCTATGTCGTGGGCTTTGAGTCGCCAGTTGGGGTGTTCGGCGCGATTGCCTCCTCGTCGGGATCGCCAGCCACCCAGCCCATGAAAATTTGATAGCCCACGGCCAAAAGCGTTGCGCCGACAAACATCCCTGATATGCCGCCGCTCGCCATGCCACCCAACGCGCCCAATAGAATGACCGGCATCGGCGAATCGACTCCGCGGCCCAACATCAGTGGTTTCAATACGTTGTCGGCCAGTCCGCCAAGCGCCAGGATGATCGTGTACATGGTGGCCATCCCGGTGCTGTAGTCACCACTCCACCAGATATAGCCGATGGCAGGCAGGATGACGATCAGTGCCGGAACCTGCGCAATGCCCAGCACAAGGGTAATGATCGCAATCACGCCCGCCCATGGAACGCCGGCAACCAGCAGAACAAGCCCGATGATGGAGGCCTGAATGAAAGCAACGCCAATTACGCCCTGCGCCACCGCGCGAATGGTCGCTGCGCAAAATGTCGCCAGCACCTCCCCTCGCTCTGCTCCGGCGAGCCGCACTACTATGGCTCGAAAGGCGCGCGCAGCCGATTCGCCGTATCCCATGATGATGCCGGCGATAATGAACGAGGCCAAGAACAGCAGTATTCCACCGCCGAACTTGGCGACCATCCCGAGCGCCTTCTCCGCCAAATTGCCAATTTTCGGTTGCAGACTATGAACCAGTGCGGGCAGATCGTCATGCGCAGCCGTCCAAGCGGAAAAGACTCGTTCGCCGACGATCGGCCATTTCTTTACGCTTTCTGGCGGGGGACCGATCTTCAGCGAATTATTTTGCACATTGCTGACCAGGCCGCGAACGGAATCGGCCAGCGAATTCATCAGCAACGCCGTGGGCGCAACAATGATTGTGGAGCCGAGGATCACAAGCAGGGTGGCGGCCAGCTTTTGCCTGCCGCCCATCTTGCGAGCAAGCATTTGATGCAGCGGGTATAGCGCGACCGCCAATATGAGCGCCCAGACCATCATCGAAAAGAACGGCGCAACGATCTCGAGCGACAGCACCACCAGTGCCGCGATCAGACCGGCGCGAATCAGGACCTCCAGCATGCGGGAGGAAACGAGATCCGCCAATTCCTTGTTGTTCTGCGAGGGTGTGTTCATGTTCAACCCGCCGGCGCGGCGCGCGCAGCGTCCAGGCGATCGCGCAGGATATCCGCCCAACGCCTCAAGATTGTATTGGCCGCCGCCGTATTGGTCACGCGGCTGGATATCTGTCCGCCCGTGCCCTGGTCGGCCTGCGCATCCATCCCGCGCGCCAATATGGTGTTGCTCACCGAATCCCAGAGTTCCAGATACAGCGTCATCGAACCGGCAGAGCGCATCACCGTCCTATTGATGCCGGGAGTCATCAGGTCGGGCGCCGTGACTCTCAGATTCAGGATGGCAGGTCGAAGGACGAGAACGTCCGGCGCCGCGCTGTCGACGACCTGGTAGCCGCCCTTGGTCAGTTCCTTCGTAAATACTTTCTTGAACTCGTCGGCCAGGCCCTTCTTGATCCGGTCCATGTCGGAATCACCGACCCGGGTGGTGGCGCTCGAGTTGTAATCGCGCTGCCAGTTCTTGTCGAACTCGACCAGGCAATCAAGGATGGCAACCTTGTCGTACTGGCCGAATGTGGCGCCCGGCTTGACGTAGACCAGCGTGGACTTCGTACTCTTTCGCAGGTGCAGACCATCCTGAGTGACGTCCGGCGGCGGATCAGCGCCCAGCACCGCGGACGAGAAGGACAGCCCCAGGCCGGCCGCCATGCAGGCGGTCATAGCTACGTGTCGCACCGATTTGCTCAGGCTCACAAACCTCTCCCAGCCAACAGGCCGCAGCGCACGACGGCAGGGAGTTCTTATAGCAGTCCGCGGATGAATTGCAAACCGCGCCGCGCGCGGTGTGCGCCCGGGGAGTTTTGCACCGCGGTCAAGCCGTCTGCGCACGGCTTCGACCGTCATCGGCCGGCGCAGGGGCGCCCAGGTCTTCGAGTGATCATCCGGACTTTCCGTCGGCAGGACGGGTTCGCCCGTCGTTCTCGTATCGGTCGTGTCGCTTGGTCCAGTCGGTCAGGTTGCCGTTTTTGGTCTCGTTGCGCCCTTTGGGCACCACATCGAGCCAGCCATACACCGCCAGAAACATCTCGCCTCCACGCCCGTAGGTCGAGTATGTGTGATAGATCGTCCCATCGTCGTCCTGGTAGAAAACGCTCACCCCGGAGAGTTCGTCGATCTCGGGATCGGGGCAATCGTTGAAATTATAGAAAACTCCGTGTTCCCGCGTGCCTTTCGGGAAGGACACGTGGTAGTCAAAATTAAATTCGCCTGCGGCCGAGGAAACCCAGCGAAACTTCCAGCTCATCCGTTCGCGGTAGGCCTGCAGTTTCTCGATTGGACCGCGCGACACGGCCACAAAACTCACATCGTTGTGCTCGAAATGCTGCCTCGCACCATCGACCTGGTCGCACAGCAGCGAGCAACCCGGACACCCCTCCTGCCATTCGGGGCCGAACATGAAGTGATAAACGACGAGTTGGCTGCGTCCGTCAAACAGATCGCGAAGGCTCAGCGACCCCTCCATGCCGCGAAAAACATACTCCTGGTCGACTCTGACCCAGGGCAACTCGCGGCGCCTCTGTGACAGGCGATCGCGTTCGCGGGTGAAGGCCTTCTCCTCCGTCAAAAGCGCGCGACGGGCTTCGAGCCATTGCTCCGCCGAGACGACCTCGTGCGTTGTCATGAGATCCTTTCGATGGAATGTGAAAGGTGGTGCTGCAGCTTGTCGAGAGCCCCGTTCCAGCCTTCCTCATGGCTGCGGCGCGTGTCCTCGTCGTGCAAACGGGAGTGGGTGAAGGTAAGTTCGGTGCCTTCGGCAATGACGCGAAGATCGATCTCGACCAGCGATTCGCCGGGATCTTCGCCGCCTTCCCACCGCCAGCTCATGGCCAGCCGCGCGGGATTGACGACTTCCAGATACTCGCCACTGCTCTCGTGTTCGAGGCCGTCGAGGGTGCGAAAGCGCACCCGGAATCGTCCGCCGACCCGCACATCGGTTTCCGCACGCAGCACCGGACCTGAATCGGGACCCCACCAGTGCACGATGCCTTCCGGCGACGTCAGCGCCTCAAACACAATCGATGGCCGTGCGGCAATCCGCCGCACCAAGGTAAGGCTCGTCATCGGCCCCGTTTCCTTGCCTCAACTTCCTTGCGCTCGGCATACACCGCCAAACGATCGAGGCTGCCGGACCAAAATCGCTCGTAGCGGCGCAGCCAGTCCAAGGCCGCGCGAATGGGTTGCGGCGACAGCCGCACGGTAACGGTCCGCCCAAGCTTGGAGCGTGTGATGAGTCCGGCCTCAACAAGCACGTCGAGATGCTTCATCACGGCAGGAAGCTTGATGGCGAATGGTTTCGCGAGTTCGCTCACCGAGGCACCGTCCTCGCGTTCGAGACGCGCCAGGATTGCGCGGCGCGTGGGGTCCACCAACGCCGCAAATGTTCGGTCTAGTTGCGCATTATAGTTCACCATTTGGTGAAGTTTTGGCCAGATTTGCCGGCTTGTCAACCCCGGGGCGTGCGGCGGCCAAGTTGAGGTCTGGAGCGTTACTGGTAAAGTAGGGAAATTCTCAATCTCGAATGGAGACGCCATGAGCAGAGAACACCGCGTCATGCGCCGGATCGGTATTGTCGGCTTTTGTACGGTTGTTGCGATGTTGGCTGCGCTCTCGGGCTGCAGCGATTCGGATGACGGTGACGGATCGAACAAGATCAATGGATCGATCCACGTGGCCGCCGGCAAGCCGCCGGAGTCGGTCGCGACGGTCAACGGCTCCATTCATGTCGATGACAATGCCGCGATCACCGGTGCCTCCACGGTCAACGGCAGCGTGCATCTGGGCGGCCATGCCACCGCGGATTCCCTGACCAGCGTCAACGGCTCGATAACTCTTGGCGCCGCCGCGCATGTGTCGGGCGGCGTATCCTCGGTCAACGGCGAACTCAACCTGGCAGATGGCGCAGAAATCAACGGCTCACTCTCCAACGTGAACGGCAAGATCACCCTGGTCTCCGCACATGTGGCCGGTGGAATCAAGACGGTCAATGGCAGCATGAGCATCACCGGCGCATCGAAGGTGGAAGGCGGCATCCTGGTGAAGAAGTCGTCCGGTGAAATATTGAGTATCGTTCATGACGTTCCTCAAATCGTGATTGGACCCGGTGCGACCGTCCAGGGAGAACTGCGCTTCGAGCGAACGGTGAAGCTCTACGTCAGCGACAAGGCCACCATCGGGACGGTGAGCGGCGCGACGCCGATACCCTTTAGCGGTGACAATCCTCCCAACTGAGGTGCGCTCGACAACGGCGACTCGCGAATTTCTGACACTCTGAATCGATCAACGACCGGATTGAGGTACAGCCATGCAACATCTCCGTTTCCATCCATTGTTCGCGGTGACTCTGCTCACCGTCGGTTTCGTCACTACCCTGGGTTTCGTCACCACAGCGGCCGCCGCGAGCCCCGACGCCGCACTCGTGAGCGCGGTTGGTAGTGCCGCGCGCAGCCCTGCCGCCGTTGCCAGGGATCCCGCCCGGCATCCGGTCGAGGAACTGACATTTTTCGGACTTGCGCCCAGCATGACGGTGGTGGAACTGTGGCCGGGGGGCGGTTACTGGACGGATATTCTCGGTCCTTATCTCGCACCCGCCGGCCATTACTACATTGCGTTGCCGTCGCCGGGAAATGCCGAGGATGACGCCAGCGTGAAGCGCCTTCGCGAGAAAATCGCCGCCCAGAAAAATCGACTCGGCCCGCTGCACGAAACCAGCCTTGGCGCAGGTCACTTTGACATCGCCCCGCCCGGCTCCGCCGACCTGGTGGTAACTTTCCGCAATCTGCACAATTGGATGGAAGACGGATACGCGGACGATGCGCTGGCGGCGTCGTTCAAGGCGCTGAAGCCCGGCGGCATACTGGGCATCGAGGAGCATCGCGGCCGCAACGATCAACCCCAGGATCCAAAGGCCAAGAACGGCTATGTGCGCCAGGATTATGCGATCGCACTGGCGAAAAAAGCGGGATTCGAATATGTCGGTGCCTCGGAAGTGAACGCCAATCCCCGCGACACCAAGGACTGGGTTGACGGCGTCTGGACCCTGCCGCCGACGCTCTCGCAGGGCGATAAGGACCGCGCCAAGTACGTTGCCATCGGCGAAGCCGATAACTTCGTCCTCAAGTTTCGCAAGCCGAAGTGATTCGTCAAATTTCCGGGCCGATGGTGATCGGTGACCCGTCGCTGAATCGCGAGTAACGAAACGGCGCCGGGTCCACTGACGGCGTTGCGCCGATCGCGAGTTCGGCCGCCAGACGTCCGGCGGCCGGGCCAATGCCGAATCCATGTCCCGAGAATCCCGTTGCAACAGTCAGACCGGGTAACGCGCTTACGGGACTGATGTACGGAATGACATCCGGGGCGACATCGATGTACCCACCCCACTGCTGCACGACGTGCACGTCGCGCAACTGCGGATAGAGCCTGATCATTGCGCGCAAGGCATCTTCATTCAAAGCCCGGTTCGGCGCGGGATCCAGCACGCGAGTCGCCTCGAACGGGCTCGGTCGATCCAGAGGCCAGTCCCGCGGCGCGCGAATCTCGCGCAGCGACTGCCCATTCAGGCGCAATCGCATGGACCCGCGTTCCTTGCGCAGCATCGGCACGAATTCACGCAAATACCGCAGCGAATCCGGCACGAAGGGCGCCACGTAGCCTGCACCCTTGGCGATGGTATAACCGCCGTCGCGCCGCTTTCGGTAGGCGACGTCATCCAGGTACGTACAGGCATCCGGTCCGTCCGCCACCGGCGCCGTGCGCATCACTGAGGACAGTACTTTCAATTGCGGCAGGCGAATGCCGAGGCTTGCGCAAAAGAGACTGGACCACGCCCCTGCGGCCAGTACGACGGCGTCACAGGCAATGCGCCCACGTTCGGTAATGACCGCCGTCACCCGGCCCCCCGTACGTTCGACCCCGCGCACCGCGCAATGTGCGAGAATCGTCGCTCCCTTGCGCTGCGCGGCCCGCGCAATGGCGGGCGCCGCGCGCTGCGGTTCAGCGCAGCCGTCGCTCGGCACATGCAAGCCGCTGATGAAGGCACGGCTCGCGCCCGGCACGAGCGCTGCGAGTTCAGCCGCGCGAACGATGCGCGTGCCGATGTCGTAGGGCTTCGCCATTTCCACCCAGGCGGCAAAACGCGCCTCATCGGATTCGCTCTCGCCCACGTATAGAACGCCGCACTCGCGAAATCCGGTGTCGAATTCCGTCAACCGATCCATGTCGCGCCACAGCTGCAAACTCTGCACGATCAACGGCATTTCCCTCGCGTCACGCCCCGCCTGCCGGCACCAGCCCCAGTTCCGGCTGGATTGCTCGCAGGCGATATAGCCTTTTTCGCAAAGCACGACAGGAATTCCCCGGCCTGCCAGCGTAAGTGAGGCGAATGCACCGATGATGCCGCCGCCGATCACGACCACGCTGGTCGCAGCGGGCATGGCCTCATCGGGAATTATCGAATCGACGTAAGGACCCATTGGATCATTCTAGCCGAACCCTCCATCGGCCAGCCGGTCCCCTGTCGCTAAAGAAGCCGGTGACGTTTTGACTCCCGCCGGGCAGGCGTCAAAACGTCATGCCCGAAAAAAACAATATACTTGCGGGAACCGTCAAATTGCGGCTCGATCAACCCCCATGAATTATTCGATCCCCTTTATCGACATCAGCCCTCTATTCGGCGGGCCATCCCGCGAGCGCGCTGAGACCGACGGGGCCATCATGGCGGCGGCGGCCAAACCGGGCTTCATGGTGATCAGGGGGCTCGCACCCGATGTGCCTGCCGGACACGCAGTGCGGTCGGACTTGCTGCGTCTTTTTCAACTGCCGCCCGCGGAGATTCGTAAGCTTTGGCGCCAAAAGTTCGATCCCTCGCATCCGAATGTATATCGCGGATGGTTTCCCCTGCAGAGCGGGTTCCTGACCGCCAAGGAGGGCATCGATATGGGCGCAGATGTGTTGCACGGCGCCGCAGTGGTTCACAGCGACGATCCGTTGCGTGAAGCCACACCGCTGCCGGCCGCGGATGCCCTGCCGGGTTGGCGCGAATCGGTCGCCGCCTATTATGGCGGCATGGAAAGGGTGAGCCAGGCACTGATGCGAGCCATTGCACGCGGCCTGGCATTGGACCAGCACTTCTTTGATCAAGCCTTCGACAGAGGCCTGTCGACGTTGCGGTTGCTGCGTTACCCGCCGCGCGCAGACGCCGAGCAAACCGCGAAATCGGATCCCGGCGTTTGGGTAATTCACAATGGCGAACGTTTCTACGTCAATGGGGCGCCGCATGTTGATTCGGGATTTCTGACGCTGCTCGCGCAGGACGGCGTCTCAGGTCTTCAGGCGCGCCACCGGGATGGCGCCTGGGTCGATGTGCCGCCGATCGATGATGGCCTGGCCGTCAATTTCGGCAAGGTGCTCGAACGCTGGAGCGGCGGGCGCATCAAGGCCACGCAACATCGCGTGATCGGATCGGGCCAGGAGCGCATGTCCATCCCATTCTTTTACGAAGCGCGTGCCGATGCCGAAATCCGCCCGTTGCCGATGGATGGCGCCGCGTCATTCGAACCATTCCTGTATGGCAACTACCTGTGGGCTACGACCACCCAATTCGTCGAATTCAAGGGAATGGAATCCTTGCGCAGGCCCATGCCGCTGAGCGGCCGCCCAATTCGCACTTGAACTCTCACCGGGCCGCCCCCACGTCGCCCAGGTGACATTGCGTCGTGCATTCTTCAGCCCCTTCTGGCTGATCTTCCTTCTCCCCGTCTACATCGGCTGGCGGTTATTGCCTGCGTTGTCGATCGGCCCGTTGAGCGTGTGCGTGAGCATCGCAGTCCTGCTCACGTGCTGCGTCGTCATCCCGCTCGCAGTACGGAGCCGATCGATTCGCAATGCAAAGCTCGCCGGGCTTCTCGCCTGGATCGGCGTTCTCTCGATGGGAGCATTTTCCTCGCTGTTGATCCTGACGTTGCTGCGCGATCTCGTGTTGCTGGGGAGCCATTTTGCCCTGTCCGCGCCGAGTGCGGCGTGGTTGGCCGACATCACTGCGCGAGCTACGCTCGCCCTCACTGCCTTCATTACCCTGGCGGGTCTGGTCATCGCCCTGCGAAAGCCCCGGGTGGTTCACGTCGACATACCGGTGGCCGATCTTCCCCAAGCCCTGCACGGATTTTCGATCGCGCAAATCAGCGATGTGCACGTAGGGTCGACGATCAAGCGCGGCTTCGTCGAATCGATCGTATCCGTCGCCAATGGCCTAAAGGCAGATCTGATCGCGGTGACCGGCGATCTTGTGGACGGATCGGTTCAGCAATTGTCAGTGCACACGGCTCCCTTGGCCGGGCTCGCCGCCAGGCATGGTGTTTACTTCGTGACCGGCAATCATGAGTACTATTCCGGGGAGCGTGCCTGGACCACTGAAATTAAACGTCTCGGATTGCAGGTTCTCAAGAACGAGCATGTGGTCTTGAATCATGACGGCGCCTCGCTGGTAATCGCCGGCGTCACGGACTTGAGCGCTCATCACTTCAATGCTGACGAGCATAGCGACCCGGTTGCGGCGCTGCACGGCGCCCCGGCCGATGCCGGGGCTAGAATCCTGCTCGCCCACCAGCCCAATTCTGCACCTGCGGCGGCACGCGCCGGCTTCGACATACAGATCTCGGGACACACCCATGGCGGCCAGTTTTGGCCATGGAACCTGCTCGTGGGATTTTTCCAGCCTTTCACCGGCGGCCTGTATCGGTTGAAAAACCTGTGGGTGTACGTGAACCGCGGCACCGGCTACTGGGGACCGCCGAATCGCTTCGGCGTACCGTCCGAAATCACGCGAATCAGCCTGGTCGCCGCCGCTGATTAGCGCGCTTCAGGTCTCAGCCGCGCCGGCTATTTGTTCGACCCGACCTCCGGGGGATCCGCGGAGTCCGGATTGATGACCCCGAAACGTGCCGGGATGTGGGCATAGAAAAGGCGGATCTTCTCTTGATGAACCAACGCCAGCAGCCGTTGTGCCTCTTCGTCGGTGACGATGAATTCGACTTCCACGGCAAGCGCGCCTGCGAGCTCAATAAAGTGAGCCTCGTGCAGATTGTGGTGCCGGCCGAACCCTGCCATGGCCTTGAACGCTGAACCGCCGCGGATGCCTAGTTTGTTCGCCTGTTGCAGCAACCACTCCCAGACGAGGCTGTGGTGATGGCGATGACCCTCGTGCACATAAAATCTCAGAAATGAGCCGTTCATTCGTGTCGCCCTCGTTGATCCATGCGTTCAGAATTCGTGCAGCTGCTTTTGAGCGTGCAGCTAGCCCTTCGCCCACGCGACTGTTCCGATACCTGCAAACGTCATCAACACGGAGCCGACCAGATGCAGCGCGACGGCGCCACAGGCGCTCAATGATCGCCCCTGCTGCAACAAATCTACGATCTCGGATGAGAACGTCGAGAACGTCGTCAGGCCGCCGCAAAAACCCGTGATGACGAACAGCCGCCATTCGGGCGCCAGCCCCGAAAAAAACGCGAAGAAGGCCACTGCCACCCCGACGATGTAGGCGCCGATAAGATTGGCGGCGAGCGTGCCCGGCGGAATAGTCGGGAAATAGCTGTTCAGGACCAGCCCCAGCCACCAGCGCAGCAAAGCGCCCAAGCCCGCGCCGATGAAAATAGCGATGATTGATTTCAATTGGCACCTGTCCTCGTAAGTCGAAAGTCGGACATGGCGCGGCATTCACACGAAAACTACGCCAACCATCCGGGTTATCGCGTAGGCATCATCAGCCGCGTGAGCGGCGGTTCCAGGAGGTATGCCATCTCCTCGGACAATATTCTTTCAGAGAAATGTGCAGGGCACAACTTGGCCCCGGTGACTCGCGTCGCACACTGCGCAAAAAGGTGGCGGAGAATGTGGAATTGACTCGGGCCGTCCCGGCCTTCGCCCTGCGGGCGCGCTGCGCGCGCAGGGCGGTGGCGAAAAAGTCTTACTTAGAGACTTGCGCCTTGCATTGGGGGCTCAGTTTGCTCTCGTTGGCCTGTAGACATTCTTTAGCGGCCTGGCCCTCCTTGCCTGCACACATGTGTTGCATCTCGGCTTTGCAAGCTTCCGCTCGCGCATGTTCTTGTGGAGTCATCCGGCCCTGTGGAGCTTGGGCTTGCACACTTCCAACGGCCAGCAAGGCGGCGAAAAACAGTAGGGGCGTGGGTTTCATTCGAATCTCCGTCGTGATTGGAGGGCGTAGAACAAGCCACAATGGCAGGACACAGACGGATAAGGGCATTCGACCTTAAGCTCATTGACAGCAAAAGAAGTGGCGGAGAGGCTGGGATTGCTTGCGTCTGCGCCGGCTCACGCCCATGCCGGCGGGATCACTTGGCCGCACTGACAGACAGCCAAGCGCGCAGGCGCGGCTCCAGCCAACCTAGCGTCGCGAGAAACAGTGCGGCGACGGTCAAGTTGAAGGTCAGGTGCGCCCAGGCGACGGCCGTAGCAGGTTCGCCCATCCCGAGCATCCGATGCGTGAACGGCGTCAGGAATGGCAGGAACAACAGCACGCCGGTCGCATTGAACAGAAAGTTGGTGATCGCCGTTGCGCGCGCCACCGGCTGCATTGAAATGCTGGCGACGAGCGCGGTCGAGGTGGAACCGACGTTGGCGCCGAGCACGATCGGGATAGCGGACTCGGCCGGCAGTACACCCTGCTGCACGAGCAGGATCGCGAGCCCGGTCGTCACGCTGCTGGACTGGACCACGGCGGTGAACACGAGCCCCATCAGTACGCCTATTAGCGGCGTCGTCGCCATGGCCAACCCGTCCTGGAACCATGGCTGTGCCTGCAGCGGCTTGAGCTCCGCCGAGATGAGATCAAGTGCGAAGAACACTAGCCCGAATTAGAATACTGCCTTGCCGATGGCGCTTGCGCGAATGGGGAGCGCCGACAGCAACGCGCCTAGGACGATGAAGAACGGGCCGATACCCGTCAGCTTGAATGAGACGAGCCACGCCGTCGCGGTGGTGCCGACGTTCGCGCCGAGCAAGATGCCGAGGCTGCCGCGAAAGCTGATGACCCCGGCATCCACCAGCGACACGGCGAGCGCCGTGATCGCGCTGCTCGACTGCACGATGGCCGTCGCGACCGCGCCGATCAGGAAGCCGCTCCAGCGGCTCTCGGTCACCCTGGGCAGCCGCGCCTTCAGCGCCGCACCGCCGACAGACTCCACCTCGCGGCTGAAGCCCTTCAGTGCCTGCAGGAACAGTACAATGGCCGCGACCGCGGCAATGATCCCCTGAAATGGTGTCATGTTGTTGATTCCGTGGAGAGTCGATTCGACGGCAAGTGTGAGTTTTACTCATTGGTGCCCACTTGCCAGCTAACTTCGTGATTGACGCCAATCCCGTAGTTTTCCGCGCCCCGGGAAATTTGGTCCTTGGAAGCGTGAGTGCCGGACACTTGACGATCCGACGTCCCGCGATTGTGCTCATCGCTGTACTGCCTTAGATGAACGTCTTGATCTTCATTT
Organism: uncultured Gammaproteobacteria bacterium; assembly: GCA_963811115.1. Lineage (GTDB taxonomy): Bacteria > Pseudomonadota > Gammaproteobacteria > Steroidobacterales > Steroidobacteraceae > Bog-1198. The sequence goes on along the minus strand of CAWEQB010000005.1, from coordinate 24,166 downwards.
CGCGCCTGCGGGCAACTAGACCTTGACGACCTTGAGGATGCGCTTTAGAGCCGCGAAATCAGATGGGTTTCGTGTGTAGAGCGGCAATCCATTTGCCGCAGCCGTCGAGGCGACAAGCAAGTCCGCGAGTCGGGCCCTGCTGGATTGTCCGGCTGACCGCGCGGCAGCAAAAACCCTACCGTACATACGTGCCGATTCCGCATCGAAAGGCAACGGATCCCAGGTGGCCGCCGCCCGCTGCAAACGATCCTGGCGTCGAGCGCGCTCATCTTTATTATCTGTTGCATGTGGGCCTGCAGCGAGTTCGGCCAGCGTCACCGCAGTAATTGCGGATTCATCAGGAAGTTGTTCAGCAGTGATCTGGTCGTGATCGATCAGAACCGACGTGTCCAGAACACCGCGACTCGCCTCAGTCATAAAGGTGAGGATCAATTACGGCATCGAGGTCTGCACGAAATTGCGCGGCATCGATCCGGGGGGCTTTTCCTACATCTGCGATGGCCGCGCGAGGCACGAAGCGACGTCGCTTAATCGGTCGCAGCTCTCCAACAGGCGTGCCGTTACGGCTCACGATGATCGTTTGCCCAGCCTCCACCTCACGGAGCACTGCGGCGGATTGATTGCGAAGCTCTCGTTGAGTGATGGTGCGGATTTTCATTAACCAACGGTAGCACACTGTAGCAACCGAACGTCGCCCGTGTGGGGCGAAAACCAGATCCAGGGGAGCTCGAGCCCCACGTGGATGGCCTCGCGCAATTCGCCTCAGTCGTCATGCAGGAACGGGGCTTGCTCCATGACGTATCGGGCGACATCGCGACCCATCTGCAGCCCCATGGTGCAGGCGCGGCGGAAATGGATTCCGACCAACATGCGCGAGAACGCGTTCTCGCGCGCCGCATCGAGCACGCTGTCGTAGGAGCGCGTCAGTGTGGCATCCGCACCGGCACCGGCCGCAGTTGTTGAGGTGTGCTGGAACGGCATGTTGGCGCCGACCAGGGTGCTCAGTACTTCGGCGGCGGCAGCGCCTGCCGCGGCGTGCCCGGACGGGTAGTCGGGGACCGGCGGCGTGATGAACGCAGGCTCCCAGTTGGAATCATTCACGGTCAGCGGGTTGCCGTCGGTGTCCGCCGCACGAATGGCCGTCAGCGGTCGCCAGAAGTTGTAGTAGAACTTGGATTCGAGCGTGGTTGCAATGGCGTCGGACATCGCCGCATTCAGCGCCGCATACAGCCTTGCGTGCTGCATCAGCGACATGCCGCCCGAGATCTTGCGTGCGATCCGATTCCAGGCGAATGAGCCATTCTCGTACCAGAAGAACGCGATTGCGGTCTGATCGGAGGTGCGCGCGGAAACGCCGGCCTTGCCCAGAACCGCGATCTCGTTGACATCCATTGCGTACTCGAGGCTCTGCAACGAGTACGGGCGCGGCGCGCGGAACTGCGCCGAGGAACGCACGCCGAACGTGCTCAGCGCGCCCCAGCCGGCTGCGGAGACGAAGTTTGTCGGTGGAGTGGGCTGGTAGTCGCCTGGCTTGGTGCCTGGTGTATACGGCGCGTTGAGCGCCCCGAGCACGTCTTCGTTGGCACGGCTCGCGAGCATCGCGGCGGCGGCGGCCTGGCCCACGGCGATGCCGCGATTCTTGGCGCTGCCGGCTGAGATGGCCGCCAGCTCCACCGTGTATGTGCTGTCGAAGGGCGTGTTCGGACCGAAGAATATGCCGAACTCGGCCACCAGCACGTCGTGAGCCGCAGCCGCGACGGCGGCGTCGACGCTGGTGGAGCCGGCATTGTGCGGATGCGTCGCCGACTTCACGGCGTTGAGCATCGCGATGTGCGCCATCGCATAGGCGCGCATCTCGACGAACGGTGGCAGATCAAATAGCGGCAGGCCGGCCGAGAAATCGGTCATGGCGATATTCCAACGCTCGATGCTGTCGGCGCTGCCGGTCGCCAAGGCTCGCGTCGGCATCAGCAAGGTGAGGCCCATCAGTACGGCGGAAAAGAGGGCAATAACCTGGCATTGCCTACGTTTGATCATCTTCATGTCGTTCTCCTTGAGTTCTGAGATGTGAAGTGCATCTAAATGGCCGCAAGGAAGTCGCAACATGATGGTCCCCTTGCAGTGTTTTACCGGTCGGAGTCATTTGTCGCCCAATGCACTTGGGGGTGCATGAAGCCGGGGTGAAGAAGGATGAAGATTCAGGAAGGTGCCCACCGGCGCATCCCAAGGCGGGCTGACCTGCCCGGAATCGACTGCGCCGCTCCAGTCAATGGCCGCTGCGCGAGAACGGCGCGGCCACGGTGAGCAGAAGAATGAAACTGCTACTGCCGGCCTGACTGCTTGCCGTGATCGTATAAGGGGCAAGCGTACTCGCGGCGCTGGGCGTACCCGCGATGACGCCGCTCTTGCTATCGAGCGCGACTCCCGGGGGCAGAGCCGGCGTCACCGCATAGTGTTCGACGGTGCCCGCGACTGTTGGAACCAATGGCCCGAGGGACATTCCCACAGTACCTGCCGCCGGGCTGGCGTAGAAGAGATGGTTCGGGGGCTCAGTCACGCTCAGCACCAACGGGAACGAGGCGCGTACTCCGGCGCCACGGGCAATCACCAGGTAGGTCGCCGACCGACTGGCCTGCGTCGGAGTACCGGAAATGACCCCACTTTGCCCATCGAGCGAGAGGCCCGGCGGCAAAGGGGGGCTTACCGTGTAGTGGCCGACCGTCCCGGACACGGCGGGCGTCAGTGCCATCGACTCCCCGATCACCGCTGGAAAAGGTTGTGACCCGTTGTAGGTCAGCACCGGCGTCGCCAACGAAGCGTGCCTACCCTCGCCGCAGGCGACGAGTGCGCACAAGGTCATGAACGCGCCGGTGAGCCGCATCGACCTAGCTCAGTCCAAGCTGGAGCCAGGTTCCAGACCAGTCAGGTTTCCCGTTATTGAAGCTCGGTTCCATATTTGAGTTTCTCCGGGCTTTCAAAACAGTAGCCATGAATTCCGGGGGGCGCTGCGCCGTCGTGGCAGGCTACAAGCGGACACCGACGCTGGTAGCCGAAGACTGTCCTGCGCGAGTGAGTACCAGCGTATTTCCGTCGCTGCTGACACCTCCGGTAAACGTAACATAAGGGAAGTGATTCAGCGGACGATTGATCGTTACCGTCAGTGTGCCGTCCGCCGCAACGGCGTATGTTCCCGTTACCGAAGAATTGGCAATTGTCCCGGCATCGTTGCTGGTCGCGGTACCGCTGAAGTTCCCTGCGCCGTCGAAGTCTAAGGTCACCAATTCAGCCGAATTACCTGTGTAATTGACGATGCTGTAAGTACCGACGACGTCGGCGTTTGTGAAATTGGTCTGTCCCTGCTTGATGCCGACGGCAAACGCCGAAGGCTGCCCGGCCGTGAGCTGTGACAGCACCAGCGTCTTGCCGTCCGCGCTGATTCCACCGCTCAGCGGACTGCCCGAGGCCGGGGTCATGGTCAACGCGCCATCGGCCGCAACACTGTAAGTACCACTTACGGCACTACTGGTGACTACGCCACCATTGTTCTGAACCAGATTACCGCTGTAGCTGCCCGCGCCATCGGCGGTGAGAGTCAGCGAACTGCCGGAGACCACCTGATAGATGCCGCTGAAATCGGCATTGGTAAAATTGGTCTGGCCTTGCTTGATATCAACTTCGACATAGGGGGCCTCGCCGGCTTGCAGGTTTGCGAACAGGATCGTATTGCCATCGGCGCTCACCTCGCCACTGTAGGCGCCTAGAGTCATCGCGCCGCCGACGGCAGCCGCGTAGGAGCCCGAAATCGAACCGGAAGAAATGATCCCGGAAGTGTTTAAGACATAGCTACCACTGTAGCCACCTACACCGTCGAAAATGTCGGGTCCGGAACTGGTGGCGCCACTGCTTGAGATGCCAGTGTAACGGTACGGGCCACTGACGAAACCCGTGAAAGCATCATTTAATGTGCAGGACACCGCCACATTGGTGACATCGCTGCTGCCCATCGTGCCGCTGCCGTGGGTGATCACGCAGGTCTGGACGGGGCTGGTCGGCTGCGTGAACACCGTGACGCTATAGGTGGCACCGCTGGCGATCTTGGTCGGAAATGCGATCACTCCGCCCGCGGCCACGGCGAGATCATCGCCGCCGTTGTCGCGCAGTACCAGTCCGGTGCCAGCCAAACCTGTGACTGTGCCGCTGACCGTGTAATTCGCCACAGTACAAGCGACAGCCACGGTGGTGATATTTGTCGTCCCGACCGAGCCTGAGCCGTTGGTGACAACGCAATTCTGGGCCGGAATAGAGGGCTGCGTTTTCACGGTCACCTCGTACGCGGCTCCGCTGCCAAGTTGGTTGGTAAAGGTGAAGGCGCCCGACGCACTGATCGGGAGATCATCGCCACCTCCGTTTTGCAACACCAGACCGGAGCCGGAAAGGCCGGTTACGGTGCCGCCGACCGTGTAAGTGGCCGGAGGACCGACGCCCCCACCCCCGCACCCGACCATGAACAGAGCCAGGAACGTCACAGATCCGATTGAGCGCAACATGATGATCCCCTTGCGGTGGTTTGCCGATGAGGGTCATTTGTCGCTCAAAGCACCTGGGCGTGCATGAAGCCTGGGTGAAGAAGGATGCTGTTTCGTGAAGATTCAGGAAGGAGGTCGGTCATGACCCCGGCGCGGCACTCTGGTCCGCCGCCAGGCTGGCGGACCGGTAGAATTACCCTCGGACAACGGACAAAACACCAATCCGGCCGTTACACTGGGCGGACAGCTGAAGCTTCTGTTGATCACACTTGGGAAGGTCGACACAGACCTATGAATCAGACTCCAAGCGGCATGCCCGAGGTGGCCAGCGAGTTGTTTATCGCCGGCGACCTGCACGTCGATGTCGGACAGCAGCGCGTCACGCGAGCGGGCATAAAAATCACCCTGCCCGATCTGTCGTTTCAACTGCTCCTGGCACTGATTCGCGTCGCGCCCAACGTCCTCAGCAACGACTTGCTCATGGCACGCGTCTGGCCCGGCCTGATCGTAAGCCCGGAGACCGTGGCCAAGCGGGTCAACTTGTTGCGCGAGGCGCTGGGCGATGACGCGAAAGATCCGCGCTACATCGCCGGAGTGCGAAATCGCGGTTACCGGCTGGTCGCGGCCGTGTCTCCCGCCGTACGTCCGGCGCCGCCGGTCGAGGATCCTTTGCCCGCGCCGGTGGTCGTCACGCAACCTCATGTGCTGTCGACTGGAGACACAGCGGCAACCGAGCTTCGAACAGTTAGCACGAAGCCGCGCCGGATCTGGTGGCTCGTGTTGCCAGTCCTAGTGGCGGCCATTGTCGCGATCGCCATAGGGGTGCGCAAGACGGATCGAGGTCACACCGTGGGCGCTCAACGGATTGGTCAGAATCCGTTACTCGAAACCGCGGCAATCGGCGCGCGCGCGCACACGGTGGCGGTCTTGCCGTTCGACAATATCAGCTCAGATGCCGCCGATGCGTATCTGGCACAGGGCCTGCCGGAAATGATCCTCAATCGCTTGTCGCGAATTGATGGACTCTCAGTGATTGCGCGCAATTCTTCTTTCGCACTTCCAACCAAGAACATCGATTCAAGCGAGATCGGCCGGCGTCTCAATTCGGGGTTTCTGATCGGCGGCAGCGTGCAACGCGAGGCGGATCGGTTGCGGGTGGCCGTGCACCTCGTGGATTCGGCCGCAGGTACCCTGATTTGGTCGGCCCATTTTGATCGCGGTTTGCACGACATCTTCAGTATCGAGGATGAGATCGCCGATCAAATCGCGGACGCTTTGTCGGTGCGAATCGGAGCGGTCGCACCCAAACCCCCAGCCGGTGCCCGCAGTGCAAATTTAGAGGCTTATCTCGCCTACTTGCAGGGTCGGACCCTGCTGGGACGCTTCACCGTCGCCGAGTCTGAAGCCGCGGCGCCGTATTTTGAGAGAGCGATTGCGTTGGATCCCAATTTCGCGTCCGCCTACGCGTCATTGTACGATGCGAGGATGCAGGCGGCCGATCAACGCCGCGAGAATTTGACGCCGATTAGGCAGCGCTACCGTCCTTTGATCGATCGGGCGCTTGAGTTGGATCCCAAGTTGGGCGCCGCGTACTTTGCCCGCGCCATGTGGGGCGATTACCCACATGATGCGAGCGAGACAGCGGACAACCCGTTGATCGTTGCGCGCGAGCTCGATTTTCGCCAGGGCGCCGCACTTGATCCGAGCAACGGGCGCGGACTCGAAGCGTACGCCGGGTTTCTCTCTAACGAACTGCAACGGCCCGAGGAAGGCAAGAGCGTTCTAAAGCGCGCCCTGTGGGTCGACCCGATGTCGCCCAGTGTGCATTTCGCAGATGCGGGGTTCAGTCTCGGCGATGGCGGCGCCAAGACTTGGGAGCAAAAGACGCTGCAGGTGCTGGAACTCGATCCAAACTTCGTTCCTGCGCTGCTGTGGTATGGATGGATCCGTTGGCAGATCGAGGGAAAATTGACCGAAGCCATCCAGATCATTGAGCATGCCATCGCGCTCGATCCGGAAAATTCATTGGCGCGTCACCTCGCCATGACGGTGTATCTGGACCTAGGCGATGCGAAGGCGGCGCGCGCGGTAGTCGCCGGAATGCCGCCAAGTGCGCGCGCAGCGGGACTGCTCTCGATGCATGAAGGCGATTGGCGGCATGCAGGCCTCGCGGCGTACGATGAGGAGGGTTGGACGCGCGACGACGACCATTGCGAATTCTGGCAGAGCGAAGCGCTGCGCGACTATGCGCTGAAGACCAGAGAACTGAACCGGGCGATTGCCTTCATCAAATCGAAGTACTATTTCGGCGACTCTCCGGCGGTCAATTTGGAAGTCTGCAATAAAGGCGCCGCCGTCCATCTCTCACAGTTGCTTGCGGCGGCCGGCCAAACCGAGCAGGCAGCAGCGCTGCGGCGTGCCGTGTCATCGTGGAACGATGCGAACGAGGTCAAGTATCTGGGCGATTCACACCGCGTGCGCGCCGGGGTTCTGCTGCTTGACCGCAAGCAGGACGCGGCGCTCGCGGAGCTCGCGGAGTCTTTCCGTTTGGGATACTACGCGCATTGGTGGTACACCATGAACTACGATCCCTTGTGGCTGCCGCTGCACGGAGACGCGCGATTCCAGACCATCGCGGCCGACGTGCGGCGCTATGTCGACGCGCAGCGCAGCCAGCTCGAAGCGCTGCGCCTTCAGGGTGCCCTGCCGAGGCGCGGAAACCCGGCTGTTGCGCATTAGATAACAGCCGTGTCAGTGAGCCGGAATACATTTGGCCTCTGCGCCGCTGGCCTCGCGCTGATGTTGGGTCTGGGCACCGTGCCTCAAATTAACGCAGCCACGGCTGACAGCTGCCCCGATCCGCCCTGTTCCATGGCCAATAGCGCAGACGCGAGCAGTCTTGAGGAGATCGTTGTGACCGGAAGTCACATCCGCGGAGTAGAGAACGCGGGGTCGAAACTGATCGTCATTGGCCGCGATCAGATCGATGCCAGCGGCTACGGCAGAGTCGAGGACGTGCTGGCGACCGTGACCCAGAACTTCAATCGGGCCAATGGAGCGGTTCAAGAACCGGGGTTCTTCAACCTCAATCACGGGGCTGAGGTGCAATTGCGAGGCCTGGGTGTCGGGACAACCCTCACGCTCGTGAATGGCCAGCGTCAGGGGGCGAGTGGCTGGCAGGGGTCCTTCACAGACGTATCCACCATTCCGGTATCGGCCATCGAACGCATCGAGATCCTGCCCGAGGGTACTTCCGCGCTCTACGGTTCTGATGCCATTGGCGGGGTCGTGAATATCATCTTGCGCAGGAAATTCGAGGGAATCGAAGCGCGCGTGCGCGGCAGCGCGACCGACAGCGGCGCGGCCGAGCGCTCCGCTGCGCTGCTAGCAGGTCATGCGGGATCGCGTGGCAACGTACTCGCGGGCATCCAGGTCAACGACAGCGATGCCCTGCGGTGCAGCGCACGCGCTGTTTGCGCGGCCAACGCTGACTTCAGGGGATTGGGAGGCAGTGACCTGCGCGGCTTCGCCAGCAATCCCGGCACCATCCTAGACCCGGTCACGCTGACACCCATTGCAGCTATCCCACATGGGCAAGACGGAACGCAGCTGACCGCCGCCCAGCTCATCCCTGGCACTGCCAACTACACGGACAACGTCACCGACAACGACATTCTGCCCAAGCAGACCATGCGCAGCGCCTTTGTGAGTGCCTCCTACAAGGTGACGGAACAATGGGAGCTATCGGCTGATGGCCGCTACTCCACGCGGGATTTCAGGTTCACGTACCCGGTTCGCCCGAATGACTTTCTCGTGCCCGCGTCCAATGCGTTCAATCACCTGGGAGGTCCGGTGCTCGTGGCCTATGACTTGTCGCGCGACTTCGGTCCCGTGACCGATGGTGGGCCGACTACGAATTCCTTCGCTTCCGCGTCCGTCAAAGGCGTACTTCCGAAAGGGTGGCAGATCAATCTCGCGGGTACATATGCGAGGGCTTCTACGGAGTTCGTCGAGTCCAACTTCGCCCTCAACTACGCGGCCATCGATGCAGCGCTGGCGAGCTCCGACCCGACGACCGCGCTCAATATCTTCGGGGATGGCTCGCATACCAACGAGACCGTCCTGGCTGCGCTGCGCGGACAGAATTTCACCTCTGATGACTTGAATGTATTTACTGCCGCATCGGCCAACGTGATTGCCGATGGACCGCTCTTCAACGGGCACGCCGGCGCGATCCGGCTTGCAGTCGGAGGCGAGTTTCGCCATGAGCATTCGGTCGGGACCAACATTGCGGAGCTCCCAGAGGATCGGGAACGATTGATTCGCTCGGAATTTTTCGAGCTGGCGGTGCCGGTGGTGGCTCCGCACGGGGGTTCAACATCCGGTCGCTTGGACTTGTCGTTGGCGGGTCGCTACGACAGTTACAGCGATGTCGGCGGCACCTTCAATCCCAAATTGGGCTTCAGCTGGCGGCCATCAGCACTCGTGAAGCTGCGTGGAAACTGGGGAACCTCCTTCCTTGCACCGCCGTTCTTTTGGAGTAATCGCGACCAAGTGGGTGATAACTGGATCGGGCCCGTTGTCGATCCACGCTCTCCTACCGGGCAGACACTCGCGATCCAGCTCTGGGGTCCGCAGCCGGATCTTAAGCCGGAGACGGCGCGCGCCTGGAACGCGGGTGTGGACCTGACCCCGCCCGCCATCCGGAATTTCTCACTGTCGCTGACGTACTTCGATATCGACTACCGGGGCAAGATTCAACCCCCGAACCCCGATCCGGATCTGTTCCTCACCCAGGAGGCGCGATTGGCGTCGCTGATCACACGCAACCCGACGCGGGCGCAGCTCGATGCCGTGTGCACGAAGCCATCGATTAGCGGAGAGAATTGCAACCAAGATATCAAGGTAATCATAGACGGCCGGTTTCGCAATATTGCCAGCCTCAAGACTCGGGGCGTAGATACGATGCTGGACTATTTTATAGACACGGCGCGGGGCAAGGTGACCTTCAGCCTGAACGGCACCTATACGATTGACCAAAGGCAGCAGATAACCCCAACGGCGCCGGTCTTTGACCTCGTGGATACCGTAGGCAACCCGACGAGTTTGCGGCTGGTCGGGCTCCTGTCGTGGTCGCTCAAGGGCTGGACAGTGCAGAGCACCGTGAACTACACGGGCGCTTACCGGGATCCTGGTTCGGTCCCGGTTCGAAAAGTCGACTCTTGGACGACGGTCGATATCAACGTCGGCTACCGGGTCGATGGCGGCTCGGGCTGGCTCGCCAATGCGCAATTCAATCTCGGGATCAACAACGCTCTCGACCAGCGCCCCCCCTTCGTCAACCAGTTTGAACTGACTTCGGGCACCCTGGGCTACGACCCGGCCAATGCCAGTCTGCTTGGCCGACAAATCAGCCTGCAGGTTGTGAAGCGCTGGGGGCAGTGAGCTTGCTCGGGTCAGACTGACCATCTCAGCGGCTCGCCATTTCCGCTGCCGGTGAGCCATTACATAGCCGCCGATCAATACGGCGCATACAAGTATGTCATGTCGGGCGCCAGCATCGTCGGCTATGGCCATCGATGCGAACATCGGCGCACTGACTGCGCTGCCGGGAAAAATCCCCGGAATTTGGCAGTAGGCTGGTAGTAGAGAAAGACCTGAGTGACTCAAGTCTCAGAAACGATTCAAAAATTAAGTGGCGGAGAGGGTGGGATTGACTCGGGCCGTCCCGGCCCTCGCCCTGTGGGCGCGCTGCGCGCGTCCAAAATCGCTCCCAGCGATTTTGTCGAACCGCTGGGCTCGTCCACACACCCTGCGCCTCCGCGTCCCCTGTGGACCGAAAGGTCGGTTAGGCGGCTTGCAAGACCGCGCGCCGGGTCGAGACTGGGAGTTCCGCCGCGACGAAGCGCTGGCTCGGGTACAAGTAGTCCTCCCCGGACTCGTCGACAATCCTGAGATACCCAGTGCGCTCCGCTTTCGTGTCCGTCAACGCGACGTAAATCTTCAGCCGCTCGAGGGAAACCTCATAGCCCGCATTGTCGAGACAAATGAATAAGCGCTTCGCTTTTGCCATAGATCGATTGCCTGGTTAGTGAGCGACTAGCGCGCTATTCAGGTTACGCCGCGCGAATCGTATGAACTTTGAGTCCTACCTTCAGACGGCTGCCTATCGCGCCGAAAATGGCGGCCAGGTTATCCATGCTCGGATTGCCTTTGGGCGAGAGCATGCGATGCAAGCTCTTACTCGGAGTTTCAGTCATTTTCGCAAGCTGCTCGAAACCAAGCGTCGCGTTAACCAGGTCTCGAAGAATAACGCGCGCCGTTTCGGGTTCATCACTCAGAAACAGAGTTGCAGCCTCATCCAGGAGTGCTTTGGCGAAAGCAGGATCTCGCTCGACCCGAGCCACCACTGTCTTCTTGAAATTACGAGTAAGCGCCATGTCAATTACCTTCTGCGTTTTTCCGCCTTATTGGCCGTGGCCTTAGGGGCTTTGCGGGACTTGTATTCCTGATGCAATGCTAAGGCTCGGTCTATATCCGCCTGTTGCAGGCGCTTCGTGCCGCCTCCAAACAAAACAATGAGCGTGTTGCCGTCCTTGGCAAGATAGATCCGATAGCCAGGCCCCCAGTCGATGACATATTCGCCGATACCTGCGAACCATTTGACGTTGGAGGTATTGCCAAGCTCCAGACGTAATGTGGCGGTCACGACCTTCGCGGCTGCCTGCGAGTCAAGGCTATCAAACCAAGTCTTGAAAGGGTTCGCGCCATCCGGGCGAATGTATTCTTCGACCCGAATACTCATGGCACTATAGTAACGTAAACGTTACCATTTAGCAAGTGCACCAGGCTCGATCAGCGATCCGGAAATCACCCGCTGGCGCTGGAGCCAGAGCATCACCGCGCTCGATATTCGCCGGCGCGGGCCCTATCACGCGCGGCATTCCTCCGTAACTTGGCAGCTCATGCTGGGAAAGAATCTGTTGTGGGTCGCCAAGCAGCACGGCCATAGCGTCGAGGTCATGCTGCGCATGTACGCCGCGTGGCTCGAGGGCGCAACGGAAGCAGACATTCGCGCGAGATTGATTGTGATTCATCCCCTTGAGTCCCCGGAATTTGGCAGTAGGGAAAAGCCCGAGTGACTCAAGTCTCAGAAACAATTCACAAAAAAAGTGGCGGAGAGGGTGGGATTCGAACCCACGGCGACGCAAATAGAAATCAGTAAGTTGCTGAAAACCTGCAACTTGCCGTCCCCTGGAATCCCCTCGCCCCCCTGTTTTTGGCAGTAGATTTGGCAGTAGGCAATGGCCACCCACGCCCGGAACGGATCTACCTCAACCCTTCCGTCGTTTTCTCCGGCTCTTGCCTGCAGTCGAGCACCCGAAACACGATGCACGTCTCACCATCGACCTTGTAATACACCGCGTAGGGAAAGCGTTTCGCGAGAAGCCGATGGTAATCGAACACCTTCATGTGAATGCCGGCGTAGAGCTCCAGGGAGTCGATATCGGCAAAGAGCGCGTCAAGAAAATAATCGCCGAGGCTCTTTCTCTGCCGAGCATAGAACCGGCGCCCGCGGTCGAGATCCTCGAGCGCCCTCGGCAGGATCTTGCCTTTCACTCAGCGCGCTTGCGCAGTTCGCGTTTCGCGGCGTCCCAGTCAATCGGCTGCTCCTTGCCCGCGTCGTGGAGTGCGGCGGCCTCCCGAAGCGCCTCCTCGTGCCAAGGCGGAGATTTGAGCCGGGCTTCATCCCGGCTCAGCGATTCCCATAGCTCTTCCATGGCCCGAAGTTTTTCGTCCCAGGACATATTCTCAATAACCAATGCGCTCATACGTACAGGATACCGCTCCGGGCGCTGGCCATCAAAACGAGCTTGCCGGTACGGACATTGCTTGGCCGGAGGCCAAATATCTCACTAAAATCTGCATGTTATACATTACCTCCCGCTCGAATGGTCGCGGCTAGGACGCTCGCAGGATCGCCCGCCAGGTCGAGACTGGAAGATCTGCCGCAATGAAGCGCTGCGTGGGGTAAAGGTAGTCCTCCCCAGATTCGTCGATAATCCTAAGGTACCGAGTGCTCCCTGCTTTTGCGTCCGTCAATGCAACATAAATTTTCAGCCGCTCGAGCGATACCTCATACCCTGCATTGTCGAGACAAATGAATAAGCGTTTTGCTGATATTGCCATCGTTGTATCGCAATAAATAAACGCCGACGAACTCACCCTTTTGACCCTGAGTTGACCTTCGCGACAGGCCGTTATCGGGCGCCAACCGCAAAGAAGCTGGCGAAACTTCCCAGTTACCGGATCAGCCCTGCAAAGAGTTCCGGCTTCATCGCGATGAATAATGCGATCATGAGGCCAAGGGCCAAACCTACAATCGTGCCAGCAGCCACTCCGCGCCAAAGCACCTTTTGTTCGCCGTTTGTCATTTCACACCTCCAAGGGCTACCGCCACCCTACCACTACCCTGGGGCCAACGACCAGCAGCTACAGGTCCTGGGTGGGCGACCCCAAGCGGTCGGACGCCAATGACCGCTATGGCGAAGCGAAATGTGTAAAGTGTTCCATTAATAACAACAAGTGAATAGGATTCTACTGGCTCAATTGATCACGGGTCTCTTCGGCTCTGAAACGTCTCCCTCTAAAAGAAACGCGTCTAGAACCTTGCGCGCGATGGGTGCGGCGGCGGCGGCTCCAAAGCCCCCGTTTTCCACTAAGACGGAAATGGCTATTTTGGGGTCATCAGCAGGCGCATAGGCGATAAACCATGCGTGATCACGTCTTCTCTCATCCAAGATCTTCGCGCGCGTGTTCTCGGTCTGTTTGATAGTAAAGACCTGGGCGGTACCAGTCTTACCTGCGATCTTGTACTTTGAGCCGACGCCGACCGCATAGGCCGTCCCACCCGTGCCGTAGACCGCGGCAATCATGCCGTCCTGAATCACGGCCCACTGTTCGTCCGTACCGATGTCGACCGGTTTCATGCTGACAGGACTGCGCGCCGTTGCGGTGGCAGAGCCCGCTGCACGGATAGCCGACACCAATCGCGGCGTGGCGATGAACTTGCCCCTCTCGGCAATCTCAGCGGCAAAATGCGCCTGTTGCAGCGGAGTCACGGTAATTGGACCCTGACCGATGCCCATGCTGATGGTCTCGCCCGGAAACCAGACTTGGTCAGCAGCCCGCTTGAACGCATGCCGCTTCCATTCCGGTGAAGCATATAATCCCGGCTTCTCGCCTGGAATATCGATTCCCGTCAGCGCGCCGTACCCGAAGGCCGTCATGAACGGCGCCATTTTTTCGATACCCAATCTATCAGCCACGCGATAAAAGTATACGTCGCAGGACTTGCCGATAGCCGTGCGCATATCGAGAAAGCCGTGCTTCTTGTCGTCGCGGTATTGATGGCTGCTCCCGCGCAGCGTAAACACGCCGGGACAGAATTCTTCCTGCGATGGCGTGAATACGCCGAATTTCTGTGCCGCAAGCGCGTACAAAGGTTTGACGGTGGATCCCGGTGGGTAAGCGCCGCGCAAGGCACGATTGAGCAGCGGCTTGTCGATGTTATTTTGCAGCGCGTTGTACTCCGCGACGGACAGTCCGCGGACAAAGCCGTTCGGATCGAATCCCGGCGTACTCGCCAGCGCAATAATGTCACCGGTGCGCGGATCGAGCGCGACGACCGATCCACGTTTACCGGCCAACGCCGCTTCGGCCACTTCTTGCACGCGTACGTCCAGACCTAATATTAGATCCGCGCCAGCTACGGGCTGATGGGAATTGAGTTGTGGCGCGTATTCTCCTTGTTTCTCGACCGGCCTACCCGCGGCGTTGACCAGAATTTCCTTGAACCCTGGCTTACCGTGAAGTTGTTGCTCGTACGCCGCTTCTACGCCGACCTTCCCAATAAGGGTGGTGCCTGCATATGCAGCGGTGTCGATTTGCTTCATGTCCTCTTCGTTGATCGCGCTGACATAGCCTATGGCATGAACCGCCATTTCCCGCAGCGGGTAGTTTCTCGCGAGACGAGTGCGTATATCGACGCCCGAAAATTGCCAGCGGTGGACGGCGAACAATGCCATCTCTTCGTCGTTCAACTGCAGCTTGATTGGCACGCTCTCATACACTTTATGTAAGTAGATAGTGCGTTTGATGTTAGCGATATCTTCCCTGCGAAGTAGTCCGATATCGACTAACTGGGTTAGCGCAGCGTCGAGGGCATGGCTGTCTCCCACCTGTTCGCGCACAAGTTCAATCTGATAAGCCGGCAAATTGTCGGCAAGTACAACGCCGTGCCGATCGAGAATCAAACCTCGGCTTGGAGGTATCGGCTCTGTCCGAATGCGATTGCCCTGAGACAGAGTCGTGTAGTATTCGTGTCTCAAGACCTGCAAATAAAAGAGACGGCCGGCAACGAGAAGCAACAGCACCCCGGCAATTACGGTCGCGACGATGCCACGGACGACGAATAATTGCTTCTCGGCCCCAATGTTCTTTATTCGGCTTGGGCGATCTCTCACCACGGGTAATGACCGACAAGCAAGGAAATTTTGAGTACGTCAGGCTCGGACAATGGCTTGATTTCTATGACAACACCGGTGGCAAATTCCCTTGCAAAATGTGGCGCCTGAGCAAAGCGAAACTATCTCATTCCTACGCCCGCCGCTATTCTACTTAGAATTTCCTCGATGCGGGAGCACGGATCATCGAGAGGTCCGGCGATCATTCGGCCATCGCGCCTAAGCAACTGTTGGCCGCCAGGAGCCTGTCGGGACGGCCTGCATTGTTGAATGAGTCCTTTCGACCCAAACCTGCCTGCCATGACCGTCGGCTTTACCGACGGATATACTTGCGGCATCTGCAATTGAATGCAGGAGAAACCTGTGACAACCGACTGCCCTTTGCCTTGGAACGGTGGATGCCGCTGCGAGCAACTCCGTATTCGAGCAACTGCAGCACCCATTTTGACGATGGCCTGCCACTGTAGGGGGTGTCAGCAAATGAGCGCCAGTGCGTATTCGTTGACCGCCATGTTTCCGAGCAGTGGTTTCGTGGTTACCAAAGGCGAGCCTGTAATTGGCGGGCTGCACGGGGAGCACCGGCACTTTTTTTGCCCGCATTGCATGAGTTGGGTGTTCACTAGGCCGCACGGCGTCGATCAATTCGTTAACGTTCGGCCGACAATGTTCGACGAGGCGGCTTGGTTTGTGCCATTCATCGAAACCTATACCAGCGAAAAACTTCTCTGGGCGGCTACTCCTGCTCGCCATAGTTTCGAGAAATTCCCAGCGATGACCGACTATGCGGGTCTGGCGGCGGATTACGCCAAGCAGGTATCACAGTCGGCGTAGCGAATAGCCGCTTGGACGCCGCCATACCGAAACGATCAATGACGGGTGTCGGCCTATTCTAATGGTATGGACGCCCCTGCTTTCTACGGCATCATTTGTGCCAAAGTGGAAATGTCGAGTTACCACTTAATCCAGCAGGAGCGTCCACGATGAACATTACGACGGTTGGAGTTGATTTGGCAAAAATTGTCTTTCAGATTCACGGGGTCGATGCGCGGGGCAAAGTTGCGATGCGCAAACAATTGAAGAGATCGCAAGTCGTCGGGTTTTTTACACAGCTACCGCCGTGTCTTATTGGGATGGAAGCCTGCGGCGGTGCTCATTTCTGGGCGCGCAAGCTCTCGGAGCTTGGACACACCGTAAAGCTCATCGCGCCGCAGTTCGTAAAGCCGTATGTCAAGACGAATAAAAATGACGTAGCAGATGCTGAGGCAATCTGTGAGGCGGTTGGCCGTCCCAATATGCGCTTTGTACCGATTAAGAACACCGAACAACAAGCGCTCCTCGGATTGCATCGTGCGCGCCAGGGTTTTGTCACCGAGCGCACCGCGCAAGCCAACCAGCTCCGCGGATTACTCTCCGAATTTGGTTTGGTGATGCCGGTCGGCATCCGCTGCATCGGCAGCAAGCTACCGGAGATCCTCGAGGATGCTGAGAACGGATTATCGGGCGCCAGCCGCTCGCTGTTTACCCGCTTGTTTGAACATTTTCGCACCTTGGATCGCCAGGTTGAAGAGTTGGAGCGGGAAATCAACGCCTGGCATCGCGAAAATTCCGCCAGTCAGCGCTTGCAGAGAATTCCCGGGATCGGGCCGCTCACGGCGAGCGCGTTGGTGGCGAGTGTCGGCGATGCGAAGGTCTTTCACAATGGCCGCCAATTTGCCGCGTGGCTCGGACTTGTGCCGCGGCAGAGATCCTCCGGCGGCAAAACAAATTTGCTCGGGATCAGCAAGCGCGGCGACGTGTACCTGCGAACGCTGTTGATTCACGGCGCGCGCTCAGTGCTACTCAGTCTGAAGCGCCATCCATCTCGCCCCGAGGGATGGCTAGCGCGGGTGGTGGCACGACGTAATCCGAACATTGCCGCCGTTGCTCTGGCGAACAAAAATGCGCGCATCGTTTGGGCGCTGCTGGCCAATGGTCGCGACTATCTGGCCGATTACCGCTCAGTAAACACAGCAACAGCATAAGAGCCAACGTCTACACACCGACATCAACAGCAAACTTTTGACACAATTCTCTCACCACCGATTGCACAGGCGTTCTTCAAAGTGATGGCTTCACAGGTAAGACCGGGGTCGACTAAACCTAATTTTCAACAAGGGATTTTATCAGTCCGATATTCTGATCAGGCGTCGACCAGCGAATTCCATCAGGGCTCGCGATATCGTTTCGCACAGACAGGCCGGATGTATGGCTGCAATCAATTCCCGTGAAGCAAAACCGAAAAGAAACGCTTTGGCAACAGGGGCGTCCATGTATGTTGAAAAACTAATTTCCTGCGCGACGACGATTTTGCAGGCGAATCATTTTGTGGCCGAAAACCAGGCATAAACACACAATTTGGCATTCATGGAGCAATTGAGAGCGGAGGTCGTTGGTAGCCGCTGGTCCTCTTCGGCTCCTTCATTTGCGGCCTTTTTAAAGGCCCTCAATTTTCTGGCCAATTCTCCGCATGGAGTTTTTCAACAGCATAGGCCGGCGGCTGCCCGATGGGCGAGAAAGCGAGGTTGCTCATCTGGGCGATTGGGAGATATCTTCAGCCAATGCTCGCACCCTTCGGACAGAATCTCTACGTAGCGGACGGACCGACGGTGTCCTTCTTCGGATTTCCATACCCGACCCGGATGGCAGTTGCACGACTCTCGACGGGCAAGGCCTGGGTGTGGTCCCCTATAGCGTTGACGAAGGAATTGGCGGACGCGGTAGAGGCCGTCGGACCCATCAGCTACATCGTATCGCCGAACAAACTACACCATCTGGCTCTCGACGAGTGGAAGAATCGCTGGCCAGGTGCGCGACTGTACTCACCTCCGGGTCTTGCTCGGAGGAAAAAAGAGCTTCACTTCGATGCGGAACTAGGCGAAGAGGCCGACAGTGCGTGGAAGGCCGATGTCGATCAGACGGTGTTTCGCGGATCGTTTGCCATGGAGGAAGTGGTGTTCTTTCACCGTGCCTCACGCACCGCGATATTTGGTGACCTGATCCAGCGCTTTCCTCAAGAGGCAGCTACCGGTTGGAAGGGGATGCTCATGCGACTCGATGATCTTGTGGGGCCGCATGGCAGCACACCCCGCGAGTGGCGTCTGAGCTTCCTCTCACGCAAGGCAGCCCGCGCTGCGCGCCGAAAAGTGCTTGAATGGAAGCCTGAGCAGCTCCTCATTGCCCATGGCGAGTGCGCGGCTAGCGGCGCGACAGATATTGTCGCAGCGTCACTGAGCTGGATTTAATCCCCCAAAAGCCAATAAGCTCTGCAAGAGGACCAATGAATGGCCGCTTACCGCAAGCCGTAGCCATCAGACGAGCGTCCGGACTTGGCCGATAGCGCCCCATGCCAACGCGTACTAAGTGCCCAACGCGGTCCTTCTTCCGCCAAACCGATTGTTCACGGCCTACGGCGTTTTGTTGTCGATGTAACTCTCTGGCCGCGGGTAGACCCCAGCCAAGCGGGCGATGAGTATCGCAACAAATAATGCTCCGGTAATCTGCTCGATCATGCAAAGACCGCGCGCCGGGCGCGTGAGAGGCGTCAAGTCTCCGAAGCCGGTGCTGGTGAGCACAGTTATGCTCAAGTAAAGCGCATCGGCAAAGACCAGTCGTCCCGGTTTCCCGACGATCATGTACGCTTGGGGCTCGAAGTATCCGATGATCACGTAGAGGTACGCCCAGAGCACGCCGATCAAGAGATAGACGGCCGCAGCGCCGAACAGCTTGTCTTGCGTCATGATCCGGGGCAGGAATACGTAGCGAAGCAGATACGCGATGGCGAGGAAATAGAGCGCAGCGCTTAAGGTCCACGAAACTGCCAGGTCGCTGTCGCTATCGTGCCAGAGGCCGACATATTGGAACCACACTCCCGGAACGGCGAGTAACAGTGCAATGAAAAACGACAGTGTCGTGCGCCCGACAGCTGCGATCGTCGCGATGACGGTGAGCATGTTGACGGCATTAAGAATCAGGCGGCCCTGGTCGTTCAATGGGGCGAACGACACCGCAGCGATGAGCGCGAGCAGAACGCAAAACAGCCAGAAGCAGCGCTGGTGAAAGATGCGCGAAAGAGCCTCGCGCGCGGCACCGATAGCCATCGTGACCTCTCCGGGTGGACTCATGGGGCAGCACAGACAGTCGGATTCTCTAGCTCGGGTTGCAGCGTCCGCCCTCATCCCTAACTCCGAGCGGGATTTAAGCACGCGTCTTGTTACGTGTGAAGCGACCCGCCAGCGGCCGGTTTAAGACGTCAATTTGAGCAGCACAGTGGACCGCTTTTCGGGTGGGGCCTGTCATCTCAATACCTGGCCCGTGGGACTCGTGTCGACCCTGACCTGTCGCTGGTAGACGTCCGGTATCGGGCAACGAAATTAACGTGGCGGAAATACAATTGATGCATATGCGCAGAAATGAAAACCCCGTCGCTAGTCATCGACGGGGATAGGGAACAAGGGTATCGCCAAGCGACTCGCCATAAATGCCGAACAATCCTGTGGGGGGCGGAGGAGGTGCTCCCGCAACTAGAGGTATCTTTAGGTCACCCCTAAATGGGTAAAGAGAAGCAGAACCGCGCACCGCGGCCACAATGGCGGTGCGCCCAAATGCGTCCGCCGTGGGCGATCACGATCGAGCGCGACACATGCAGCCCTATACCCATCCCATCGGGCTTGGTCGTAATAAATGCCTCGAAAATACGTTCTACATCCTTCGCGGTGACCCCTGGACCTGTATCGGTCACGCACACTACGACTCCCGAATCTTGATCTGTGCGAGTCCGCACCACCAATCCCCGCTCGCGTGGGGACACTGCCTGCATCGCCTCCGCGGAATTGTGAATCAAGTTGAGCAACACCTGCTGGATTTGCACCGCGTCCGCGCGGACGAAGGGAAGCGCACGCGCTAAACGCAGGCGAATCGGAACACCAGTAAGTGCGAGGTGCAGTCTGGCGAGAGGGACCGTCTCGTCAATGAGCCGGTTCAGGTCGATTGCAACGGGCGCCGTCGCATCCTTGCGTAAGAGGATTCGCAGCCTACTGATGACATTCAAGGCTCGAGCAGTATCCGACTGGATGGCCGAAAATATTGCCTGCAACTCTGCTGTGTCGGGAGCACCACCATTCAGCATCAGCTCGCCCACGCCTGCGTTAATTGAGATGGCGGCGAGAGGCTGATTGAGTTCATGCGCCAGCGCGGCGGAGAAGCGCCCCAGCAGTGTCACGCGTTCGACATGCGAGAGTTCAGTGAGCAGCCTATCGGCCTCAAGCTCCGCCAAACGAAGCCGTCCGATGTCGGTGTGCGAGATAACCGCGCCACCTTGGCGGCGCAGCAATGGAGACGCCGTCAGTTGATACCACTTCCGTGCGCATTCGTAATCCATCACGAAGCGCGGCAGATTCCCACTCAAGACCGCCCGAATCCCGGCCGCGCTCTTCGCGGCCTCCTGATCGCCGCCATCGAACGCGCGGTCGCATACCTGAAGGTAGTTGGCACCGACTCCAGTGGCACTGGCCGCACCCCCGTTAGCTTCAGAGTACTCAATCCAAGTGCGACTGACAGCAATGAGCCGACCGTGGCGATTGAGAACCGCGACGTGTCCGTGGAGGGACGCAAACACGGTTTCGAAAAAATCATTCGGCGATTGATCGCCGTCGCTATCGCCAGCTCGCGGTAACATCGAACCTCTCTGACAATTTCGACCCGACCCCTCAGGACCGCCTAGACCTTAAAGCCTTCCTGTTTCGCCGGGTTCATTCATGCGATGGGTTTTTTGTTCATGCCCCTCATATACCTGTATGCCGGATGTGTTGGCAACTAACGCCCGAGGCGTCAGGCTCGGATGTCGGGTTTGGGGCGACTTGTCCAGGAGCGCAAGCGACGGTTATTGGCCGATTGTTAATTTGAACGACTCCTAGCGAGCGAGTAGAGCAGTCATTCGATTCCGGGTCGGGTGGGAGATATTCGAGGGCATTTCTGGCGTCCCAGGGCGGTTGCTCGATCCGCCGCACGAGCGCCGCTGACGGTGTCCATTCACCGCCCCGAGCGACAAACCGAGTACTGGCTTCGGCAATCCCTGCGTGGTGGGCCGGTGCCCCAAGCGCCAGCGCCAGTTCGGCGCGTGCCCGTACGTGGCGATCCCGTAATGGCGGCAACAACGTTCCATCGCTCTTGAACCTCAACATATTAAACACGGAGCGCAGCACCACGAGCGGCCGACCATTCATCATTTCCACGACGACTTCCGCGCTGCGTACCCGCTGACCTGCAAAGTGGGCTAGGCGCTGCCGGGTGGGTCTATGCAGCATACGATCGAGGGCGGCGCTCCGTAGGCGGTAGAGCGTGCCTTCCGCGTCAAGTAAAAAATGACGAAACGCCACTCGCACGGCCAATGGACCTGCCTAGTTGGACCCACCAAACGCAATGACATCGCGAACCGAGACGGCGTCAGCCGTTCGTTGGAGCGGGCGGGCGGTCTCCAATACCGCGCGGAGGGCTTCGGGGTCCGCGATGAGCCGTCAGCGCGTCGCTTCCAATTCGCGCTCGGTGACGACGGCATCGGCCCGCGCGGCCGGGACCAGGGTAACGATTTCGGTGACATTGTTCATGGTTCACTTCGGGCTTCGGAGGTTCGCTGGCTGTAATTGTGAGCGTTTCTTGCGGCGTATTCGAGTCTTTGGGCGTCGCATCACCCGAGGCGCCGGCCGGGACTTCTTGGGGATCCCGGCGCGGTGTCACGTGACGGCGCGGATAGGGACCCTCGTGACTTGCCGGATGCCGACGTTTTCTGGAGATTGTAGGGCGAATTGGCGCCCGTCCGAGTGCACCGCGTTGTTAGGCGACATCACCCATCTCCGAGTCAGCGCGCGCGCCGTACATTGCGACCGCGCCGTTGCGGAGCGGCTTCGCCGAAATCAACTCGAGCCGTCGCGTGCTGGGCAGCCCACCGCCGTACAGGGTCGGGCCGTGGCCGGCGATCCTGGGGTGGACGAGCAACTTGTACTCGTCGATCAGATCCAGCCGGTCCAGTTCGGTCGCGAGCTTGCCGCTACCGACGAGTACGCCGTCCGGGGTCGCGTCCTTGAGCTTCTGTACACCCATGTGCAGGTCGTCGGCGATGTGGTGGCTGTTGGTCCATGGGAAGTCCTTTCGTAATTTTGACTTCCCGATAGGCGACAGTCACCGATGACCGCAACGGTCGTTAGGCGACTAATTCGCTTCCTAATAGTGGCCATTCAAACGCGCAATGCGCGGACCCGCTTTACTATCTGGCGACTGCGGAGGACTCTGCGCGTCAAATCTTGGTTCCTCCCCTTACGTCCCCGGGTTCTGCCAGTAGTTCTGCCAGTAGCCTCGGAGAGAAAAAGGTTACATATTGAAAAATCGCAAAAAAAATGGCGGAGAGGGTGGGATTCGAACCCACGTGCCGGAATTACCCGACCATCCGATTTCGAGTCGGCGCCGTTATGACCACTTCGGTACCTCTCCGGTTAACTTAAAATTCTGCGCATTTACTTAAGTTTTTACGGCGTTAACTTAAGTTTTGCTGCAATGTGACGTGATAATCAGGGGCGATACAAACGCATTTGTCAAGAGTCCGCAGGAAGAAATAAAAGTTTATTCTAGCTCATCGGCAACGGGCCTGCCCCATCAGCAGAACTGCCCAGCCTCACGGAACTCTTAAGCTCACGACCGTGCGTAAACCGAATCTTCACATCGATTGGCAGCGTTGGACGAAAGTCGTCATTTCGGCGTCGGCCGTCACGCTGCTGGGCACCTGTACCCCGCTGCCCAGTCTGATCGACCAGATCAAGACCCTTGGGGAGCTGCGCGTCGTGACGCGCAATGGTCCCCTGGCGTACTACCGAGGTCCGGATGACATGCCGGAGGGACCAGAATATGAACTGGCGCGGCGCTTCGCCGACGAGCTTGGCGTAAAGCTCAAAATGACACCGCTGCGCAGCTACGCTGAAATCTATGCGGCGCTCACCTCCGGCCACGCGCATCTGGCCGCGGCAGGACTCAAAGTCCCCTCGCAGAGCGTGCCTGGAATTGAATTCGGACCCGCCTACCAGCGGGTGCGAGAACATCTGATCTATCGGCGCGGGCGGCGCGCCCGGGCTCGCTGGCTGAAGTCGGCAGTGGCGATCTGGAAATTGCCGCGGGAAGTTCGCATGCGAAGACCTTGTATGCCGCACGCGACTTGCTGCCCGATCTCGTGTGGGTGGAAAACGCCAGCACGGATACCCAGGCGCTGCTCGACGGGGTGGCCGACGGGACCATCGATTACACCATCGCTGATTCCACGGAATTCGCGCTGGCCCACGATGTGCATCCGGAGCTGCGCATCGCATTTGATTTCCCGGCAGCCAGTCTCTCGCCTGGGCCGCGAGCACCCGCGATCCTGGTTCCTGCGCGACTTGGGCGGCTACTTCGGACATCTCAACGGCGACGGCGAGCTCGCGGCTATCGTGCAGCGGTACTACGGCCGGTCGGAAGACCTGGAATTTGTCGGCGCGCGCGGATTTCATGCGGCACTTGCAGAGCCGCCTGCCGCTGTAGAAGAAATGGTTTGAGGAAGCGGCCGAGCAGAGTAGTCAGGATTGGCGCTTGTTGGCCGCCATCGGCTACCAAGAATCGAAGTGGAATCCCAGCGCAACCTCGGCATCGGGCGCCAAGGGGCTGATGCAGTTGACCGTTGAGTCGGCAACCGAGAGCAAGGTGACCATCCTCCCGACCGAGGCAAAGAATTCCGCTGGTACCGGTATTTCCGGCAAGTCTATGAAAAAATCCCGTCTGACGTGCCGGAACAGGATCGAATCCTCTTCCGCTCGCCGCCTACAACATCGGTACGACGCCTGGAGGACGCACGCGTGCTGGCGCAAAAAGCCGGCCGCGATCCGGATTCCTGGCAGGACGTGCGTGAATTCTGCCGCTGGTTGGAAAAGGAACACTGGTATCGCAAACCGAGAACCGATGCGCGCGGCTGGGAACCGGTGCGCTATGTGGACAACGTGGGCGCTATCGGGATCTCCGGAATGGGCCTGGGCGCCGGCCCGGTTTCGCTGAACTAGCGCCGCG
>CAWEQB010000004.1:0-329704 GCA_963811115.1 uncultured Gammaproteobacteria bacterium | reverse complement strand
CCCAATTGTCCCCAATCATTCGATGGATTCCTCTGCTATTTCTTAGCCGCGGCACGTCGCTCGCTCGGAGAAGCCACCGGCGACCAGGTTTTTGAGCGACCGTTGCACGGGCTTGCGGACGGTTTGGTAATCGCCTGCCGGGATGTCGCCCGCTTTTTGCAACGCCTCGAAGATGTGTCCGAAGGTCACCACCTGGCCGCTCGCCGCGGTCGCCTTGAAGTGATCCATGACGGCGATCGATAGCCGAGTGTCACAATGGGTGACCTTCACCTTTGCGCCTTCCTCGATCGGTTCAGGATCGAGTAGTCGAAGCGGCCTTGCGAGTACAGTAGCGGAACGGTGGAACCGCTCGGCCCGTAGTTCGCCTTTCGAACCTCAAGCACCCGCCGGTCGGCGACGGCCTCCGTGTCATCCGACTTAGGCCTGCGCAAGTACAGGCGCGATCTCACGGAATTGTTCCAGGCGGTCGAGAACCCGCCCCCATCGCCGGAGACCATGGCCGAGGCTGAGGGGTGCGCTAAGAGCAAGATCGCCGAGCCATGACGCTGGCACAGGCCGCCGAGCGCCACCTTGATGAATTGCCGCACATGGGGCGTCGACATGAAATCGCCGGCAAACAGGTCCGCCGCCGTGTCGAAGATACCAAGCCGCGGTTGCAGGCTCGCGAAGGTCGCATCCACCTGCCAATAGAATTCCGTCAGCATGATTTGGTCGCGATCAAATGTGCACAGGATGTTGTCCTTGCCGTCACGGGAGAGCAGGTACGCGCCGTCGAGCATCCCCAAGTCGATACCCTCGGCATGGGCAATGGCGCGCGTTTTGCGTTCGAGCTCGGGTTGCTCGTCCTCGCAGAAAATGCCAAACACCTTCCCGCCATTGACTGGCATGCCAAACAGCGGCCGACTCAAGGCCGTGGCGATCGCAATCTGGTGCGCAATAGTTGACTTGCCAAACCCGCCGTTGCCGATGAGGGACGTCACGCGCCCCGCGGGCAACCCCATCTCCTCACAGATCCAGTCCCGCGCCGGCGGCGGATCTCGGTCGACCAGGAGCGACGCAGGCTCGACGGCAAGCGGCTCTATCGTCGGTGGTATCCCGGTCGGATCGGGCGCGAGTTCGGTTCTTGCCATTAGCCAACGCCTCGTCGTCGCCGCAGCTCATCGTTCAAGTCACCCGTGCCCTCGACTTCGGGTGTGACGAGGTAGACCTTGGTACGTGGACTGAATCGACGAGCCCGCTTGGCGAGCGCCTGTGCAACCTCCTCGCCTTTCCCGTTTGCGTCGATGTCGATACCGATGTGCAGTTCACGCAAGCCCTTAGGTAACTGTGCACGCTCGAGATTGTCAGCGCAGAAACTCGACCATACGGGCAGCTTCTGCAGCAGATGCATCGACAACGCGGATTCAATCCCTTCGGCGATCCCTAAGATTCTGGCGCGTGGCTGGTAGAGCCGAATGGCGCCGCCGCGAGTCGCGCCGTGCACGGGTACGCCGAGAATCTTTTTGGCGCTGGGAACCGCGGCCTTGGCACAGCCATCGTTTCGTAGGTAGGTCGTGTGCAGGGTGACCGGCTGGCCGCCCGCGCCGTGAAAGAGCGCCACCATGGCGGGATAGGTGCCGAGATACTTCGAGCCATCCCAGTAGGTGAGCCCAGGGTGCGCGCGTAAGACCGCTGGCGGCGAGTTCAAGATCTCACCGAGCGCGCGAGACTCAGACGAGCGCACGGCCCGGGCCTGCGCGTGATTGAGCGGGACGGTTTCCTTCCACGTCCGCCGCAGCCGCTCGCGTTTGCGTTCACGCACTGCGGGATCGTCGAACCGAACGACGGCGGACTGGGGCGCCCGTCACCTCCTACGCGCCCCGCCCAATTGCACCGGAAGCAGTGATAGACGCCGGTCTCAATATTGACGCCGAGGGTTTTATCGCTCTTCTTACCCTTGCTGCACCGGCACGGAACACGTTGTTCTTCGCCGCCGCGCGGATTGACGAGGATGCCGATCGAGGTGAAGTCAATCACACGCGCCCCGCAGCAGCGCGTCGATCGTCTCCTCAAGCGACGGTCCAGAGCGCTCGTCAAGATCAAGATCGTCTGCAGGCGGCACCGGCGCCGCCGTCCGGATCGGCAAGGCCAATACGCCGAGCACTTCGGCGCAGCCCTCGCATAGCCACACATCCCCATCGACCACCACACGGGCGATACCGCATTCGCATGTCGAGCAGCGAGGAACGCCCGGAAAAAACGATACTGTCATGGTCTCTCCGCGGTGATATCGGCGATCACGTGACGGCACAGCCGCCAAAGTTTTTCGTAGCCGAAGCAGCGGCGACACAGCAAGTGAACGGGGGGATGATGCTCGATGCTGCTGCCGCAGCTGGTGCAGCGGCGCCGCTTACATTGGCGGGGAAATGGGTGTATGTTCTGCACCGGTTGTTCCTTTACGCCGACGTCGATCCTGCCCGGACACGTCGGCGTTTTCTTTCATGGAGTTGGGATCGGCGAGCAGCTCGTCGACGGCATCGCTCACGAAACGCCGCACGATTTCTCCGAAGAATTCCGCTTCGCGCTGGGGTGTCACGCCGAGGCCCCCACCGCACGACCGTTCTGGCGCATCCAGTAAATGACAGCCGCGAGCTCGTACCTGACCGAGCGGCCGGCGTGAACTATCGGCGGGCCGCCGCCGCGCGATCTCCAGTTTTGAAACGTGCGCCGAGAAATGCCGGTGATCCGGCTGAGCTCCTTGTCGTTGACGAATACGGGTATGTCCGTCAGGACAGAGGGGGGTCGCGGTAGCGGTAGGCGTTCAAATAGGTTTTCGTGCATGCTCTGGATTACTCCTGAGCACGTTGTATAAAACAATCAATCGGACACGACCGAAAATGTCCGGTTATTTCTCTCGGCTCAGAGTCTCGAGAGTCTCGAACAGCAGAGGCATTTGGTCGTCGAGGATGCGAAGGATCTGCTTCTCGGAACGCCTGAGCTTCAGCCGGCGCTTGATGATCCCGGCCATTCCCCGCCGGTTCTTGCCAGCCCAAACAAGCGAGAACGCACAATCGACGATCGGCCGGTATTCTTCTTTTAAGCGCTTGATCCGCGGCGGTTTCTGCTTCAGCTGGTCGAGTTCCAGGCTATCGCGGAACATCTGGGCGACTAACTCGGTCAACTCCTTGACGTCGCTCTCCGACATCCCGCCCTTACGCGCGTCTAGCAATGCCAAGTGAAACAGCGCAATAGTCTTGGCGAGGTGCTCGATTTTATCATTGCTGACCATGCGCCAATGGTACAGGACATTGCGTCACGGTGACAACATGTCCTATACTGGCAACATGAAGCACCCACAAGTCAGGAAACTTCTTGAACGTGCCGGCCTCACCCAAGTAGCAGCGGCCAAACTGATTGGCGTTACAACTCGGCAAATGCGGCGCTATACCTCGGGCGAGACGGCGGTGCCGCGGCCCGTCGAGCTGGCGCTGCTTTATGTGACCGAACAGCGCAGGAAGGAGGCGAAGTAATGGCAACCATCACCAAAGTGATCCGCCGCGCCCGCGGCAAGACCTACGAGTACCATGCGGTGCGCTTCACCGATCCCGGTACGGGCGCCGAAAAACTGCGCTATTTCAAAAGCCAGAAGGAGGCGAAGCGGGCACTGACCGAGATTGACACTCGCATCACCGGCGGCACCTATTCGAGCGACGCCCACAAGGTGACGGTGCGTGAGATCGCCGAGCGCTGGCGCAAGGCGAAGTATTCCCCCCGGCGCGCCGATGCGCTGCGCTCGACCACGTCGGCCGACTACGAAAGCACGCTCACGCTCTACATTCTGCCCAGGTGGGGCGCGGTCAAGATGACCGACATTCGCGCCGGCACGTTGGAAACGTGGCGCAATGAACTCCTCGAAAAGGGCGCGGCGCCGGACTGGAAGCCCCTGGGGCCGTCCACGGTGCGCAAATGCCTGCTCGTGGTGGGCATCCTCTACCGCTACGCGATGCGCGATCACATCGTCTCAGTGAACCCGGCGAGCTTCGTCAAGAAACCCTCCGTGGGCACCCGCAAGGCGGCCGAGGAGCGCTTGACGGCCGAGCAGCTCGCGGTGCTCTTTACCCATTGCAACGGCCGCACGCGAATCGTGGTGCGCCTGGCCGCGACTACCGGCATGCGAGAGGGGGAGATCTTCGGGCTGCGGTGGCGGATATCGACCTCAAGGGTAAGCAGATTCGCATCTGCCGGCAGTTCACCCACGGCGAAATGGTCGAGCACGGCAAAACGGATGCCGCGGTCCGGGACATCGGCTTCGATGCCAAGCTCGCGGTAGAACTCACCGAGTGGAAATTGCAGCAGAAGGCCGAGCGGCGCGAGGCTGATTCGCTTGTGATCGCGACCGCGACGGGGGAGCCCATGAGCGCATCTAACTTTCTGGCGCGAGACTTTCGGCCGGCGCTCACCAGGGCAGGGCTGCCGCGCGTGAACTTCCACAGCTTGCGCCACACGGCCGCGACCATCCTGGCGTCGAGTAATGTTCCGCCCGGGACCGTGCACCGGATCCTCGGGCACGCAAACTTTGCGACCACGATGAAGCTCTATGGGGGCCTCACGCAGGAGGCGCTCGAGAAGGCCGCCGGCGCATTGGGCGATGCCTTCGAGCCGAAAAAGGAGGAGGTGAAGCGAACCTAAAACCTTGGATCCTAAGACGGGCGCCCGGCCGTGTATCAGACTGCCGAACGCCCTGACCATCCCAACCTAACTGGAGATTGAAATGGCTGAACCAGCGCCCTCGATCCCACCACGGCCCGCGCAGCTTGAACAAGCCGTGCGCTTGGCGAATGCAGCGCGGGAGCAGCTGCTCGCGGCGATTCTCGCGACAGAGGACGGCTCTGACCTGGAACTGCAGTTGAACGAGGCCGCTGACGAACTTGAAAGCGCCATCGGCTACATGACCGCCGTCCCCGAGATCGAATATCTGGGGCAGCACGTTCACCACGGACAGTCGTAACCCAACGCCCGGCGGGCGCGAGCTCGCCATCACACAGGCCGCCCGCTCTCGGGGCGGCCTTTTTCTTGCCCGTGACAAACGTCGCGCGGTTACCGGACAAATACCGGACAAACGATTAGAGTCTTGAGCGAGATTAGCGGGCTAAGTGATTGTTTTATTGGCTCCCCGGGACGGATTCGAACCGCCGACCAACGGATTAACAGTCCGTCGCTCTACCACTGAGCTACCGGGGAATTCGGAGAAGGCGCGGGATTGTCGGGAAGGCTGCCCTCGAAGTCAAGGAATCACGAGTGTCCGGAGATGGCGTGGGGCACGTAGGGGGCTTCCAGTTGCGCGATTTCGGCCGCCTCCAGCTTGACGCCCAATCCGGCCACCGC
Source organism: uncultured Gammaproteobacteria bacterium (assembly GCA_963811115.1). Lineage (GTDB taxonomy): Bacteria > Pseudomonadota > Gammaproteobacteria > Steroidobacterales > Steroidobacteraceae > Bog-1198. Next base: position 324,340 of record CAWEQB010000004.1, on the reverse strand, counting down.
ATCGTCGAGATGCTGCGGCTGCGTAGCACCAATGATCGGTGCGGTGATGAATGGTTTCTGCGTGATCCATGCGAGTGCGATCTGCGCCGTGGGAACGCCGCGGGCAGCCGCGATCGCTGCCACCGTTTCGACGACCTTGCGATCGGCATCGACCGTGGACTCATACAATTTGTTGCCGTATGCATCGGTTCGCGTTCGGGAGCTCTCGGCGGTCCAGGGCCGGGTCAATCTGCCGCGGGCAAGTGGGCTCCAGGGCATCACGCCGATCCGCTCTTCGCTACAGAGCGGCAGCATTTCGCGCTCCTCTTCTCGGTAAAGCAGGTTGTAGTGGTTTTGCATGGTGACGAACGGCGTCCAGCCTCGGCTTCTCGCCACGTGCAAGGCTTTGCTGAATTGCCAGGCGAACATGGATGAGGCGCCGAGGTAGCGGGCCTTGCCGCTCTTCACCACATCGTGCAAGGCCTCGAGTGTTTCTTCGATCGGGGTCGAGTAGTCCCAGCGATGGATTTGATACAGGTCCACGAAGTCGGTTCCCAGTCGCCTCAGGCTGGCGTCGATCGCCGTGAATATGGCCTTGCGGGAGAGACCACCGCCGTTCGGATGTTGCGTCATCTCAAAGTAAACCTTCGTGGCAATCACCACTTCGTCGCGCCGGGTGAAGTCCTTGAGCGCGCGGCCCACGATCTCTTCGGACGTGCCATCGGAGTAGGCATTGGCGGTATCGAAGAAGTTGAATCCCAAGTCCACCGCCTGGCGAATGATCTTGCGACTCGGCTCCTCCGGCAGGGTCCAGGGATGGTCGCCGCGTTCGGGTATGCCAAAACTCATGCAGCCCAGACAGAGCTTGGAGACCTTGGTACCGGTGTTACCTAAGTTTATATATTCCATGACCTTACAGAATTAATCGAATGTAAATTAGAAAATCAAACGCCGCCGTCTCCGCAGGAAGATGAATCAGGCGTGGACCGCGTCCAACGCGCGGACAAATCGACGTTTCCGCGGAAAGTGCGCCGCCCCGAGGATTACGGCGTCCGGAAGTCAGGCGCGCTTGGCGACCGCCACGCTCAAGACCCGGCGGATGCGCGCCAGTGCGTCCTCCAAAGTCTGCATGCTGCAGGCGAAGGAGATACGCATATGGCCCGGTGCGCCAAAGCCCGATCCAGGCACCACGGCGACTCCGGCTTCCACCAAGAGATACTCGGCGAAGTCATTGTCATCCTTGAGTCCGAGCGCCTGCATGGCGCCATCGACTTGCGCGAAGGCGTAGAACGTGCCGGCGCCGGGTAGGCAGGAAATGCCGGGAATGGCGTTCAAGCCGGCGACCACGAAGTCATGGCGCTGCTTGAACGCGGTGTTCATTTCGGCGACGCAGGACTGATCGCCGTTCAGCGCCACGGTGGCGGCGCGCTGCGAGATGCTGGAGGCATTGGAGGTGGACTGGCCTTGAATCGTTCCCATCGCGGCCACGATTGCCTTGGGGCCTCCGCAGTACCCGATGCGCCAGCCCGTCATGGCGTAGGCCTTCGAGACACCGTTGATGGTGATGGTGCGATCGTAGAGCTCCGGGTTCGCCTGCACGAAACTGGTGAACGGCTCCGGTGCCCAGTAAATATGTTCGTACATTTCATCCGATGCGATGACGATCTGCGGGTGCTGGTCCAGGACCCGGCCCAGTGCCTTGAGCTCGGCCTTGGTATAGGCAGCGCCCGTCGGATTGCTCGGGCTGTTGATGAACACCAGCTTGGTGCGCGGGGTGACCGCCGCAGCCAGCTGCGCCGCGGTGATTTTGTAACCCTGCTCGGGACCGGCGTAGACGCTGATGGGGACGCCGTCGGCGAGCAGCGCCATATCCGGGTAGGACACCCAGTACGGGGCCGGAATGATGCATTCGTCGCCCGGATCGAGCAGCGCCGCGCAGACATTGAAGCAGGTCTGCTTGGCCCCGGAGGAGACCAGGATTTGATTGCGCTCGTAGGTCAATCCATTGTCGCGTTTGAACTTGCCGATGATGGCGTCTTTCAGTTCGGCCGTGCCATCCACCGCCGTGTATCGGGTCAGGCCCTTGCGGATGGCCTCCACGCCCGCATCGGCAATGGACAGCGGGGTGTCGAAATCCGGCTCGCCGGCCCCCAAACCAATGATGTCCTTGCCTTCCGCCTTGAGCTTGGCGGCTCGGGCGGTGACGGCGAGGGTCGGGGAGGGTTTAACCTTCTGAACGCGCTTGGAAAGTGTGACGGCCAAGGGAGTTTCCTGTGCTGAAAAGCGGCCAGCGAGTGTACGAAAATTTGCCCTCAGGCGCCAGAAATTGGGCCGCATCTGCCCGCGCGCCAGATGACATATGTGCTTCGAGACCGACGATGAGCGCACGTTACGCTGCAGCGCGGGCAAGTCCCGTGGGGGCCGCGTGTCCCGCGGGCGCTCAACATGAGACAATGCAACGATGAGTTTTGAGCTGTATTCGGACTACCTCCCGGCCGGCGATCAACCGCAAGCGATAGAAAAACTGGTGGATGGACTGACCAGCGGCCTCGCGCATCAGACGCTGTTGGGCGTGACCGGTTCTGGCAAGACCTTCACCATTGCCAATGTCATCCAGCAGGTGCAGCGTCCCACGTTGGTGCTTGCGCACAACAAGACGCTGGCAGCGCAGTTGTACGGCGAGTTCAAGGTGTTCTTCCCCAAGAACGCAGTGGAATACTTCGTCTCGTACTACGACTACTATCAACCGGAAGCCTATGTGCCGGCATCCGACACGTTCATCGAGAAGGATGCCTCGATCAACGAGCACATCGAGCAGATGCGTTTATCGGCGACCAAGGCGCTGCTCGAGCGGCCTGACTCCATCATCGTCGCCACCGTGTCGGCGATCTATGGCTTGGGCGACCCCGAGGCCTATCTCAGCATGGTGCTGCATATGTCGCGCGGCGATCGGCTGGACCAACGCAAGCTGTTGCGGCGCCTGGCCGACATGCAGTACACGCGCAACGAAATCGATTTGCAGCAGGGTACTTATCGCGTGCGCGGCGATGTCATCGACATCTTTCCCGCAGAGTCGGAACGCGAAGCGGTGCGCGTGGAATTGTTCGACGATCAAGTGGATGCATTGAGTTTCTTCGATCCGCTCACGGGCGAGGTGCTGCGCAAGGTGCCGCGCCTCACGGTGTATCCCTCCAGCCACTACGTGACGCCCAAGGAGAGGGTGCAAGGCGCCGTGGAGGAGATTCGCAACGAACTGCGCGCGCGTCTGCTCGAGTTGCATGGGGCCGGCAAGCTGGTCGAGGCGCAGCGGCTGCAGCAGCGTACGTTGTTCGACCTGGAGATGATGAACGAGGTCGGGTATTGCGCCGGCATCGAGAACTACTCGCGCTACCTGTCGGGCCGTGAAGCCGGGGAACCGCCGCCGTGTCTGTTCGACTACCTGCCCAAGGACGCCTTGCTGGTGATCGACGAAAGTCACCAAACCATTCCGCAGCTGGGCGCCATGTACAAGGGCGATCGATCGCGCAAGGAAACCCTGGTGGAATACGGCTTCCGCCTGCCCTCGGCCCTCGACAACCGGCCGCTGCGATTCGAGGAATTCGAGCATATGGCGCCGCAGGCCATCTATGTTTCGGCGACGCCATCGCATTACGAGAAGCGGGTGTCCGCTCAAGTCATCGAGCAGGTGGTGCGGCCGACGGGCTTGACCGATCCCGCGGTCGAGATCCGGCCGGTGCGCGCCCAAGTGGATGACTTGCTGTCGGAGATTCGCTTGCGCGCACAGGCCAACGAGCGCGTCTTGGTCACGACTCTCACCAAGCGCATGGCAGAGGATCTGACCGAATACTTGAACGAGCACGGAGTCAAGGTCCGCTACCTGCATTCGGATATCGAAACCGTCGAGCGTTCCGAAATCATCCGCGACCTGCGACTGGGAAAATTCGACGTCATCGTCGGCATCAATTTGTTGCGCGAAGGCCTCGATATGCCCGAAGTGTCCTTGGTCGCCATCCTGGATGCCGACAAGGAGGGATTCCTGCGCTCGGAAGGATCCTTGATTCAAACCATCGGCCGTGCCGCACGCAATATCCAGGGCAAGGCAATTTTATATGCGGACGTGAAGACCGGTTCGATCGAGCGGGCCATTGCCGAGACCGACCGGCGCCGCAACAAGCAGATCGAGTTCAACGCCGCACATGGCATTACGCCCCGCACCATCGTCAAGGCGGTGGGCGACGTCATGGAAGGCGCGCGCTCGGTGCAGGAACGTGAACGCTACGAGGCGGACGAGATGTTGGCGCTGGCTCCCGAGCAGGCGGTCAAACGCATCAAGAAGCTCGAGGCCGAGATGATGAAGCTGGCGCGCAATCTCGAGTTCGAGCAGGCGGCGCGGCTGCGTGATCAGATACAAAAACTCCGGCAGGCCGCCTTTGGCGTGCCCAACACGCGAACGGGCTAAAGCGACGCGAGGGACCTATGACCAATCAACAGAGTCAATACCCCGACGTGGATCTGGACAGGACCGATCAGTTGCCCATTCTCGAGGGCACGCTGGGCGGAGAGGATTTCGAGGACGATGCGGTGCGCATGGATCACACCGCGGTCCTGCCCGGCGCCGCGGGGTTCGGCGCGGGTGCGACCGACTTCGTACGCCCCTCGGGCGTGGATTTACCCTCGCTCGCCGAGAGCGTGCGCTCCGTGGAGGAGCGCATCGCGCGGCAAAACGCCGACCTTGAAGCGCTGACTCGCGCTCATGAGCGGGCACGGGAGGCCGAGACGACGGCGGTGGCGCGTGCCCACGCACTGGCGGTCGATCTGGCGTCGGCCCGCAGCGCACTCGAGTCCGAGCAGATGCGCTCGCAGGAAATGGACCGCACGCTCACCGATAGAAGCGCGGCGATGGAGGCCGCGCGGGTGCGCGCAGAAGAGACCCTGCGCGAGTCCGAGCGCCATCGGGGCGAGTCGCAGACGCTGCGTGATTCGCTGGCGGCGCGCGAATCCACCATTGCCCAGGTGCTGCATTCTCTCGGCGAGCGCGACGCGCAGTTGGCGGCGCTCAAGGCGGAACACGCCAAGATGGTGCCGGTGCTCGAAGCTACTTCGAAATCAACCAGCCAGCTGGAAGTGGAACTGCAGAATTCGCGGGCCCGAGCCGACGCACAGGCGTTGGAGTTGCAGGCCGGCCGGGATGCGGCGGCGGCGCTCAATCTGGAACTCAAGCGGAGCGAGTCCGGGGTGAATGCGGCACGCTCGGAATTGGCCATTGCGAAGACCCAGGCCGCCTCCTATCTGGAGCTCTTGCGGACCCGCGAATGGCGCCGCGGGTTCGATCAAAACATGTTCCGTGAGATGGACGCGCAAGTCGGCGCCGCGAACGCCGGGCACGGCGCGCTCGAATCGGAGCGCGACCGTCTGCACGCCCGGGTGGAGGAATTGGAAGCAAAATTGGCGGCGCAATCGGCCGCCGCGGAAACCGAGCGTACGCGCCTCACCGCTGAGCTCGCGGTGCGCGAGCGAGCCATCGACGAAACGCACAAGCGCGGCACCGCCGAAGAGCAGAGGATCGCTGAATTGCTCGAGTCCGCGCAGCTGCGCGAGGCCGAGCACGCGACGCAGCTCGCGGGCCTGCGCGGGGAGCAGGCGGCGCAGATCGCGCGGCTGCAATCCGAGGCCGATACCCGTGAGCAGGAAATGGCCGTGTTGATGGCGCACTTGCAGGAAGCGCGGCGGCCCATCCAGTCGATAGAGGCCGACGTCAAGCGCCTCACCGAAGCGCTGGCGTCCAAGACCGCGGCGTTTCTGCACCTCGATGAGGAAAACCGCAATTTGCGGGGAGTATTGGAACGGACCCGAGGTCAACTCGAGGAGCGCGAATTTCTCATTCGCCGCCTGGAGCGCAGCGAAAGCAACAACGCCAATGTGCTGGGGCGCATCCAGACCAGCATCGAGCGACTGGGTGGCGGTGCCGCTGCGGCCAGCCTGGGGACGGGCGCGGCGGCGGGGCCCGCGACAGATTGGTCGGCGGAGCTCATCCGGATCGACGGTGAGCGTCCCGTGACGCACGTCTTGTCGCGCCGGACGCGCATTGGCCGGGCCGCGGGCTGCGAATTGCAGATCGATTCCGGCTCGGTGAGCCGTCACCACGCCTTGGTGGTGGTGGGACCGCGCGAGGCCATCATCGAGGATCTCAACAGCACCAACGGAGTGCTCGTGAACGGCCGTAAAGTGTCGCGCCAGCCCCTGAGCGATGGCGATGCGGTGACCATCGGCGAGGTCCAATTCCGCTATTTGGCGCGGCACGTTGCGCCTCCGGTGGAGCCGAAACCGGCTGAACCGGCGGCCTGATCGCCGCGCGCAGCGGATGCTTTTTGGCGCGAAATCCGGTATCTTTCGCGCCCTTCGAGCGCGCTTAGCTCAGCGGTAGAGCATCACCTTGACATGGTGGGGGTCAGTGGTTCGATCCCACTAGCGCGCACCATCCTTGTAGGGTGCTGATTCTATGCCCGTAATTACGCTTCCCGACGGAAGTCTTAAGACATTTGACCGTGCGATTTCCGTCGCGGATGTCGCCGCGAGCATTGGCCCCGGCCTCGCCAAGGCGGCATTGGCCGGCAGAGTCGACGGCGTATTGATGGACACCTCGGCGCTGATCGATCACGACGCCTCGTTGAGCATCGTGACCGACAAGGACCCCGACGGCCTCGACATCATCCGCCACTCCACCGCGCACCTGCTCGCGAATGCGGTGCAGGAACTGTACCCGGAAGCGCAGGTCACCATCGGCCCGGTCATCGAGGACGGCTTTTACTACGATTTCGCCTACAAGCGCCCGTTCTCGACCGAGGATTTGGCGGCGATCGAAAAGCGCATGGCGGAGATCTCCGCCAAGGACCTGCCGGTGCACCGGCGCGTCGTGCCGCGTGATGAGGCGGTGGCGCACTTCAAGAAAATCGGCGAGCACTACAAGGCTGAAATCATTGGCGCCATTCCGGCGGGCGAGTCGATCAGCCTGTATGGGCAGGGCGATTGGGAAGACCTCTGCCGCGGGCCGCATGTGCCTTCCACCGGCAAGCTCAAGGCATTCAAGCTGATGAAAGTGGCCGGCGCCTATTGGCGCGGCGATTCGCGCAATGAAATGCTGCAGCGGATTTACGGCACGGCCTGGGCCAATGAGAAGCAGCTCAAGGAATACCTCACGCGCCTCGAAGAAGCCGAGAAGCGCGATCATCGCCGCATCGGCAAGGAATTGGACCTGTTCCACCTGCAGGAGGAGGCTCCTGGGGCGGTGTTCTGGCATCCGAAGGGTTGGGCGCTGTTCCAGCAGCTGATTGCCTACATGCGCGAGCGCCAGTCAGCCGCCGGGTTCCAAGAGGTCAACACGCCCGAGGTCATGGACCGCGAGCTGTGGGTGAAGTCCGGGCACATCGAGACCTTCGGCGAAAACATGTACATGACGACGACGCCGGATGAACGGACGTTCGCCATCAAGCCGATGAATTGTCCCGGTCATATCCAGGTGTTCAAACAGGGCTTGCGCAGCTACCGCGAGCTGCCGTTGCGCTTGGCGGAATTCGGCAAGGTGCATCGCTATGAGCCTTCCGGCGCACTGCATGGATTGATGCGGGTTCGCGCCTTCACCCAGGACGATGCGCACATTTTCTGCACGCCCGACCAGATCACGGCCGAGGCGGTCAAGGTCACCGAATTGATCCTGAGTATCTATCGCGACTTCGGTTTCGACGACGTGCGGATCAAATTCTCCGACCGGCCGCCGAAGCGGGTGGGAGCGGACGAGATCTGGGACAAGGCCGAGGCAGCATTGCGTCAGGCCGCGGCCGCGGCCGGCATCGAAACCACGCTCAATCCCGGCGAAGGCGCCTTTTATGGGCCCAAGCTCGAGTTCGTGCTGCGGGATGCCATCGGCCGCGATTGGCAATGCGGCACTCTGCAAGTGGATTTCAATCTCCCGGGGCGCCTGGGCGCCTCCTATGTGGGCGAGGACAGCCAGAAGCACACCCCGGTCATGCTGCATCGGGCCATGTTCGGCTCCCTGGAGCGGTTTATCGGGATTTTGATTGAACATCACGCCGGCAAACTGCCCACCTGGCTGGCCCCCGTGCAGGCCGTGGTGATGGGAATTACCGACAGACAAGAGAAATACTGCCTGGAAGTTGCGGAAAACCTGAGAAATCAGGGGCTTCGGGTAGAAACGGACTTGAGGAATGAGAAGGTAGGCTTTAAAATCCGCGAGCACACACTTAAACGCGTTCCTTTCCTCCTGGTCGCCGGCGACCGGGAAGTGGAGGGGCGCACCCTGGCCGTACGCACGCGCGGTGGCAAAGATCTAGGTAGTCTGGGGCTGGCCGAGCTCACTGCCTTGCTTTGCAACGAAGTCGCGAGCCGCGGCCGTCTTGTTTTGGAGGATCGCACATAGCAACGTCGAAGCGTGTCAGGCGCAATGAGGAGATCTCCGCACCGTCGGTGCGTGTGATCGCGGCAGATGGAAGCCAAGCAGGGGTCATGTCACGCGCAGAGGCGCTGCAAATGGCCAGTTCGCAAACACTGGATCTCGTCGAGGTCTCGCCGATGGCGGAGCCTCCGGTGGTTCGTGTCATGGATTTCGGCAAGTTCTTGTTCGAACAAAACAAGAAGGCGCACGCGGCGAAGCGAAAGCAGAAGCAGATTCAGGTCAAAGAAGTGAAATTTCGTCCCGGGACGGAAGAGGCGGACTACCAGGTCAAACTGCGTAGCATCATCCGCTTCCTGACCGAGGGTGATAAGGCCAAGGTGACATTGCGTTACCGCGGCCGTGAGCTCGTACATCAGGACATCGGCAGGCGTCTCCTGACGCGGATATCTGAGGATCTCGCCCCGTATTCGGTGGTCGAGCAGACTCCGCTGATGGAAGGCAAGCAGATGGTCATGGTGTTCGGGCCCAAAAAGAAGTGAGCGGCAGACCTTAAACAGTTTGCCGTCCCGCCTGTAGCGGCGTTGCAAGACGCTTGTGAGCAGGGCCATAAAATTAGGAGTCGAAATGCCCAAGTTGAAAACTAAGCGGGCTGCGGCGAAGCGTTTTCGCAAAACAGCGAATGGCTTCAAACGCGGTCAGTCCCACCGTCGTCATATCCTGACGAAGAAACCCAGCAAGCGTAAGCGTCAGCTGCGCCGTGAGATGCACGTCAGCGAATCCGACGTGAAGCGCATCAAGCAATGCTTGCCGCACGCCTAAGGTCAGGAGATAAAACATGGCACGAGTAAAACGCGGTGTCGTCGCTGGACGGCGGCACAAGAAAATTCTCAAGAAGGCGAAGGGCTACTTCAATGCCCGGCGCAAGGTCTTCCGCACCGCCAAGCAGGCGGTCATCAAGGCCGGTCAATATGCCTATCGCGGCCGCCGCGAGAAAAAGCGCGAGTTCCGCGCGCTGTGGATCACGCGCATCAATGCGGCTTCGCGTCTGTGCGGCATGACTTACAGCACGTTGATCGACGGGCTGAACAAGGCAGGGCTTGCCATCGACCGCAAGGTGCTCGCTGATCTTGCGGTGCATGACATGCCGGCTTTTACGGCGATCGCAGAGAAAGCCAAGGCCAGCCTCGCGGCTTGAGCCGTGGCTGACTCTCTCTCAAGCTTGGTCGAGCAGGCGCTCGCGGACGTAGATGCGTCCGCGAGCCTTGCCGCTTTGGACGACGTGCGCGTGCGGTTGCTGGGTAAGAAGGGGCTGCTCACCGAGCAGCTCAAGGGCTTGGGCGCACTGTCGGCGGCCGAGCGGCCGGCGGCGGGGCAGCGGATCAACGAGGCCAAGACCTCCATCCAGGCGGCGCTCGAGATGCATCGCATCCGCCTCGAGCAGACGGCGATGGCGGCGGAGCTGGCCAAGGGGACCATCGATGTGACCCTGCCTGGCCGCGGCCAGGAGTTCGGCAGTCTGCATCCGGTCACCCGCACGCGACTGCGCATCGAGAGCATTTTCGCGCAAGCCGGATTCCGGGTGGCGTCGGGTCCCGAGGTCGAGGATGACTTCCACAATTTTGAAGCGTTGAATATTCCGAAGAATCACCCCGCCAGGGCGATGCACGATACGTTTTATTTTCCGGACGGGCGGCTGTTGCGCACGCATACCTCGCCGGTGCAGATTCGCAGCATGCGCGCACAGCGTCCGCCGCTGGCGCTGATCGCGCCGGGCCGCGTCTACCGCGTCGATTCGGACATGACGCATTCACCCATGTTTCATCAAGTCGAGGGCATGGCGGTCGGGGAGAGCATCAGCTTCGCCAACCTGAAGGCCATGCTGCATACCTTCGTCGAGCGCTTCTTCGAGAGGCCCTTGGGGATGCGCCTGCGGCCGTCGTATTTTCCTTTTACCGAGCCTTCCGCGGAGTGCGACATCGAGTGCGTGTTCTGCAGCGGCAAGGGTTGCCGCGTCTGCAAGCAGACCGGTTGGCTGGAGATCCTGGGTTGCGGAATGATTCATCCCAACGTGCTGGCGGCGGCCGGCATCGACTCGGAGCGCTGGCAGGGCTACGCCTTCGGCATGGGCATCGACCGGCTGGCGATGCTGCGCTACGGGGTTGATGACCTGCGGCTGTTCTTCGAAAACGATTTGCAGTTCCTGAAGCAATTCCCATGAGAGTCACCTACTCGTGGCTCAAGGAGCACGTGCGGCTCGCGCCGCCGGCGCAGCTTGCCAAACAGCTCACGCTGGCAGGTCTCGAGGTGGAGTCGATCACACCGGTGGCGCCGCCTTTTTCCGGCGTCGTGGTGGGCGAGGTCGTGGCGTCGGCGCGGCATCCGGATGCCGAGAAGCTGTCGCTGTGCGAGGTCACGACCGACCGGACCAATCGTCTGCAGATTGTCTGTGGCGCGAAGAACGTGCGTGCCGGCCTCAAGGTCGCCGTGGCGACTGTCGGCGCATCCCTGCCCAACGACGTGATCATCAAGCGCGCGAAATTGCGCGGCGTTGAATCGAACGGCATGTTGTGCTCGGCGCGCGAGCTGGGCTTGGGCGATGAACACGACGGGATCATGGAGCTGCCGTCTGCATTGAAGCTGGGCGAGGATCTACGAACGGCGCTCGATCTCGATGACGTGGCCTTGGAGGTGAATGCCACGCCGAATCGCGGCGATTGCATGAGCGTGTTCGGCATTGCGCGCGACTACGCGGCAGCGCAGGAACGGCGTTATCTCACCGCCCAGGCCGAACCGGTGGCGGCGCGCGGCACAGCGACCTTCCCGGTCGTTCTCGACGCGCCGGCCGCCTGCCCGATCTTTGCCTCACGCGTTATTCGCGGCGTCAAGATCGGTGTCGCCTCGCCGGAATGGCTGCGTGAACGCCTGCGCCGCGTCGGCATCAACAGCATTTCGCCCATCGTCGATGTCACGAACTACATCATGATGGATTTGGGGCAGCCCATGCATGCTTATGACCTCGCCAAGGTCGCCGCCGGCATTTCGGTGCGCCTGGCGAAGCAGGGCGAGCGCATCACGCTGCTGGACGACAAGGAGTATGCACTCGATCCCGACTGCCTGGTCATCGCCGATGCGCGCGGCGCGATCGGATTGGCGGGCGTGATGGGCGGGCGGGGCACCGCGATCGATGATTCGACTCACGATGTGCTGCTGGAGTCGGCGCACTTTGCGCCGGACGCGATCGCAGGGCGCGCACGGCGCTTCGGGCTGTTCACCGATGCGGCGCAGCGCTTCGAGCGAGGCGTGGATCCGAGCCTGCCGGGCACCGCCATCGAGCGCGCGACCGCGCTGTTGATGGACATCGTGGGGGGCGAACCGGGTCCGGTGCAGCTGACCCGCGCGGCCACCGGCGCCGCTGCCGAGTCTCCGAAGTGGGTAAACCTGCGCCGCACGCGTCTCGCGAAACTGCTCGGCGCGGCGGTTCCCGATGCCGAGGTTGCGGCAGTGCTGTCGGCGGTGAGCGATCGGGTGGAGGTCACCGCCACGGGCTGGCGGGTGCACAGGCCGCCGCATCGCTTCGATTTCAACATCGAAGAGGATTTGATCGAGGAGGTCGCGCGGCTGCGCGGCTTCGACAGCATCGGCGAAACTCATGCGGTCGGCCCGCAAGTGGCGGGGGAATCGACCGAGTCGCGGGTCTCGAATGATCGGCTGCTGAGCGCCATGGCCGACCGGGGCTATCGCGAAGTCATCACCTACAGCTTCGTCGATCCTCTTATCCAACGGCAGCTATTTCCCGACACCTCGAGCTTGCAGTTGGCGAATCCCATCTCCGCCGAGCTTGCCGACATGCGCGTGTCGCTGTGGGTCGGCCTGGTTCAGGCCTGCCGCGAGAATCTGCGGCGACAGCAAACGCGGGTACGGCTGTTCGAGATGGGCAAGAAATTTCAACTGCAGGGCAATTCGCAAGACAGTGAGCTGCGAGAGATCGAAACCCTGGCCGGAATTGCCACGGGTGCGCGCCTGCCGGAGCAATGGGGAAGCGCGCGCGAAGCGCTCGATTTCTACGACGTGAAGGCCGATGTGCAAAACGTGCTCGCGCTGACGGGCGATGCTGCTGCCGTGCGCTTCGAGGCGCAGGAGTTGGGATGCCTGCGGCCGGGACGCAGCGCCAGGATCTATCGGGGCGAAACTGCCGTCGGCTGGCTGGGCGAACTGCATCCGCAGGTGGCCAAGTCGCTGAATTTATCTACCACTGCATTTTTATTTGAATTAGAAGTAGACTTAGCATTCATGGCTAAGCCATTGCTATTCCATAGAATATCGAAGTTTCCGAGTGTGCGTCGGGATCTGGCCATCGTCCTCGATGAAAACGTGCCTCTCGCAGTATTGCGGGAAAATGTTAGTGTTAGTGCGTCAGGTCTATTGCACGAACTGCGGGTGTTCGATGTTTATCGCGGACCTGGTGTAGAATCTGGTCGAAAAAGTGTCGCTTTAGGCTTGATTTTACAGGACTCTTCCCGCACTCTTACTGATGTTGACGCAGATGCCGTGGTAACCGCTGTGGTTGCGCGGTTACGGGATGAATTGAGCGCCACAATAAGAGATCAATAAGCATGGCAGCCCTGACTAAGGCAGAAATGGCCGAAGCCCTATTCGATCAATTAGGGCTGAACAAGCGTGAAGCGCGTGAACTCGTCGATTTATTTTTCGAGGAGATTCGCGCTGCGCTGTCGTCCGGCGAGCAGGTCAAACTATCGGGCTTCGGCAATTTCGATTTGCGCGACAAGAATCGGCGCCCCGGGCGCAATCCAAAAACCGGGGAGGAGATTCCCATCAGCGCGCGTCGTGTTGTCACATTCCGTCCGGGCCAGAAATTGAAGGCGCGCGTCGAGGCGTATGCTGGAACCAAGCAATAACAGCGAATTACCGCCGATCCCGGGAAAGCGGTATTTCACCATCGGTGAAGTCAGCGACCTGTGCGGCGTCAAACCGCACGTGCTTCGCTACTGGGAGCAGGAGTTTCCCCAGCTCAAGCCGGTCAAACGGCGCGGTAACCGCCGCTACTATCAGCGGCAGGATGTGCTGATCATCCGGCAGATTCGCAGCTTGCTGTATGAACAGGGCTTTACCATCGGCGGCGCGCGCAACCGGCTCACCGGCGACGATGCGCAGGTGGACTTGAATCAGAGCCAGCAGCTGATTCACCAAATGCGGCTCGAGCTGGAAGAGCTGATCAAGATTCTTCGCCGCTAGACCGCAAGCGGCCTCATCCTCGAAGCCCATTTGGGCTATCATTCGGTCCCTCGGTCGGGGCGTGGCGCAGCCTGGTAGCGCACTTGCATGGGGTGCAAGGGGTCGCAAGTTCGAATCTTGTCGCCCCGACCATTTAAATCAGGCACTTATTAAATCGATGATTTCCTAGAAATATCTTGGGGTACACCCGGGAGTAAACTTCACCGGATTTTGAGCGTTCTAGTGCCCGCGCCAACAATTCGCGCCCTTGCACATTACTGACAAATTGACCGAGAGGCGGTAGCCGGCCATTTCGGAAATCTTGGACATCCAGTTGCTTCCATCATAACGGCTGGTTTCCTCTCTGAAACATCGGACATGCTGACTCATGGGACCTCCTGCGGACGTAACGCGTACGCTTATATCAGGTCTTACGCCGAGCTTCAGTTGGTAAGTGGCAAAATCTGGCCAAAGCTCAATCTGAGTTCTTACTATCTGGAACATCTAGATTGAAACACGTGCGCCCGAGTATTTCACTTCTTTCTAACAAGCGTCTCCGCAAATACCTTCGCGGATTGCGGCGGCTCGTCAAGCGCGCCCTCATCACTAATTGATCGGAAGTCACTGGTTGGACGACCCTCATCGCGCCGCCGTGGCAAGCCCGAAGACATCTTCGAGCCATGCATCTAGGGAATACCGGCGGCGGATTTTCTCGGGCAAGGGTGCAGCGGGCGATCTAATGAACGTTTGATTCAAGGACAGATCGTCGGCGCGAAGCACTTGGACGCTGTCGTTGGTGAAAAAATCGTAGTTGACGACGTCTGCTGCCGTGGTAATAAGTTTCTTGCCGAGACCGACGGCCTCGATTGCCCGCATGGTCATCCCCGATTGCGCAGGATGAGGCAGGTCCACGATTACGGCGGCGCGTCGGCTCAATTCGATAAACATACGATATTGGAGCGCCTTGAAGTGGACGTCCCGCGAATTTCCGGCGAATGTAAGTTCGAGCCAGGTGATCAGTCCCGTATACAAATAGACAAAAAATGACACTCCCTGCGATTGTGCCATTGATTGTATGCGACGGATCAATTCAAGCCTATCCGAATGCAGCTTGCCGATAAAGCACAAATCGACGGTGGTCTCATCTGTAGTACGTGCCTCGACGCACGGCGGATCTTCACGATAGAAAAGCGGGCGGAATTTCAGATCCGGCCGCGCAGCGCAGTCCTGGCGGTCGAACGTCAATATCCGGTCAAAATACGTCAGCCGCTCTTCAATGCCGGAATGGCGCGCCAGGGAATCCCATGCATACAGAATGAATTCAGCGCGAGGTAGCTTGCGCCTCAGGGCATCGAGAAATACCGGCCGAAGATCTATTCCTGTGATGATCAGCACGAAATCATAGGATGCGCATTCTGCGGTGCGGAAGATCCGTTGCTCATGCCGCTTGATCAAAGCGAGTCCCTTGACGCCCGCCCTACGCAACGCAGGCGCAAGCACACGGCGGCGCAGGACGGCCGGCTTGCCGAAGAAAGCCTGAACATCGGCACCGTAGCGTTGGAGGCGCTCGACAATGCTAGCATCATAGTCGTAAAACCCGGCGCCGATGAATAAGATCCGCTTACCTGCGAAGCCGTTCACTGGTACGGCGCCGGCCGCATCTGCACGATGCGGTAATGCGCGGTAAGGCCCGCTAACTTTTGGACTTTCCGAACGAAAAATGTTCACGCGGTAAGAGTTCCCATTCGATTGCGTACACAATACACAGCCTTCCAGAATTTAGCGGGAAGTATGCAGGAACCACCGAACCATCTCTTCACCTCAGATTCTTGGTCGGCTGCCAGTTTAGCGTCGCCCTCGCGAACGCGGCACTCACCCGCAAGTCGGCAGCGATGCGATCCAATTTGGTCTCTTTGCCGAGCATCCGCACGGCCGCGCGCAGGACTGAGAGTGGCCAACGAAATATCCGCGCACGATGGCCCATCGGCGCCGCTATCAGCCGCAAAACGTGCTGCCATTTGGCGGCCGGATGAAAGGCGCAAGAAACCAGCAAATCGCACAGATTGTGCACGCCTATATAGCTTCGTCAGTTGTGGAGCGATCCGAAAGGGAGCGGCACCCCCGTATCGAGGAGCCGAACTAGACGAAGGAAGTTTCCCTTTACGCGAGGACCGTAATCTATCGAACTTACGAATACGAATCGCGCCACGCGCGCTCTTACGGCCATCTCCGCGATAGCGAGAGTGCCATCGACATTCACGCGGCGGAATTCTTCCAGGGCATTGCGAAGCGCACGCTCTGGTCTCGAGTCTCACTCGCCGGAAAAGTGCCTCAGTTTCGGCGCAGCGCGCGGGAGCGTGCGCTGCTGGCCCTGGCGCTGATGTTCGGCGGCATTTAGCGCGGCGAACTCGTGCGCAAAAAGTCTTCACTTGTAAAGGCCGCGAAGCCGCAGCTCCTCGATGCTCGTCTCAAACCGGTCTTGAGGAATTGGTTGCGTGCGCACCCATGCGGCGAAGCGGCGGATGCCCTCCTCGAATTCTATGTTTGGCGCGAAGCGGAGCTTCGCGCTGATTTTCGATATGTCGGCGTAGTTGTCGCGAATGTCGCCGACGCGGAATTTGCCGCTCACCTCGATCGGGCTTGCGCCTCGAAGTGCGGTGCGCAGCTGCTGTGCCACGGTTAATACATCGGTTCGATGCCCGCTGCCGACGTTGAACACTTCGTAATCCGCCGCAGGGTTCTCGATGGCCAGGCGCGTCGCGGCCACCGCGTCGTCGATGTAGATGAAATCTCTGCCTTCCTTACCGTCCTCGAAGATCGAGATCGGCGCATTATGGCGAATGCGCGTGGAAAAAATGGAAAGGATGCCGGTATAGGGGTTCATAACCGACTGGCCGGGACCGTATATGTTTTGATAGCGCAGTGCGACGGACGGGATGCCGAGCGCACGTCCGACCGTCATGAACAACTGCTCCTGGGTGTGCTTGGTTATGCCGTATATCGATGAGGGGTGGATTTTGCTGTCCTCATCCGTCGGCAACGATGCCGCCTGCCGCCGACACACGGGGCACTTGACGCCAAAATCACCTGATTGCATGTCGGCTTCCGCTCTTGCAGGCGGATAGACCTCGCCGTGTTCGGAGCAACGGTACTTGCCTTCGCCGTAGATTGCCCGGGACGAAGCGACCAACATCTTCTTTACGGCGTGCGTCTCGTTGGCCAGAATATCGAGCAAGGTCGCCGTACCGAGCACGTTCACGTCCACATAGTGGGCGATATCGTACATCGATTGGCCGGTGCCAGTCTCCGCGGCGAAATGCACGATCACGTCCTGTCCGGCGAGCGCGCGCTGCCAATCCTGGCGTGACCGAACGTCGCCTCGGATGGTGCAAACGCTCGACGGCGATTGTTCATAGTCCTTCGCGTGCCCGTGAATTTGCGAGGAGTAGTTGTCGAGTACCGTTACTCGATAACCAGCGGCGACGAGCACGGCGGAGAGTTTCGAACCGATGAAACCGGCGCCACCGGAGATCAGTATGCCTTTCAACGGCGAAACGCTCCTCTGTTGTTTGTCGTGTGACGAGCCCGACTTGATCAACTATGCGATTAGTGTACCGAGCTTTGCCGCGCAAAGTCTCGCAATGCCGAAGTTTTCTTCATTTTCGCGCACGACGTGCGATAGAACCCGCTCATAATAAGACTGATCCGGCTTTTTTATGCTGTGCTGCGATGCCAACACATGGGGTCGCTCGCCAGTGACGCCGCGCAGTTCAGTAAGAATCTGAATAGCGACAGGGGAGAGCGGCACCTTGTGTTCCTTGCCGTTCTTTGAGAGTTCGGCGGGGATTGTCCAAATGGCACTATCGAAATCAAAATGTGGCCAACGCGCGGCGGTTATCTCGCCCCGGCGCTGGCCGGTCAACAGGAGGAGGGTAACGACGCTGGCGAGTCGCTCGAAGCGAGTGCAGGCCACAGGGTCGCGCAGGAAGGCTGTAAGCTCTTTGTCGGTCAACGTGCGCTCTCGGGCCTTCTCCTTGCCGCCGGGGTGGCCGACGAGCACGGGCGTCGCATTGACAATCGCTTGCCTAATTCCGAACGTGAACAACTGGCCGAGCAGGGCGTGGACCCGGTTCGCCTGTACCGGCGAGCCGCGGTAAATATTTGCCGCGAACGCCGGAAGAGAAATCGTACTCCGGTCTCATCTTGTCTTTGCGGGTCGCCCGCCTTGCATTGATGATTCGTATTCGTCCATCACGATCGGTGGGTACCACTACCACGAGACGCCCACAATGCTGTCAGACCCACTTCCATCGGCGCGATCATGTTCCGCAGACTCTGGCGACCACGCCGTTCGCGCCTATGAAGCGCAGACTCTGCGGCGCCTGCCGCAAGTAGGCGCCGGCTCTGCACCATCCTCACTGTTACTCGCCTCGATCGATAAATTGATGGTGCGTCAAGAGGGCGACGGAGATTTCCACAATGACTCGCTCGATTTCGGCAGAGTGCGTGGAGAAAACAACGATATCATCGCTAGCGCGATCCGGTTCATGGTCAATGACGCACCGGTTGAACTCATTCTCTGGGCACGCGGCGACACCGTTACGTACCTTGAGCTGGAACCCTTTGATGGTACCCTCCGTGGCGATACAAAATCATGATGCGAGTGGCTGGGGCAATTGTATGGGCCTGCACTCCAGACACAATAGCCATTAGAGACTCATACCAAGTTTATGGTGCCAGACATAAATTCCGTGTTCTGTTCATAAGCGAATTGCGACGAGATGCGGCCAAGGTGTTGATCCGTTTTGTGCACAGCACATCGTTAAATAATTCGATCTATTCGGAGCGATCTGTTTAGGAATATACTTCGCAAGGCGCTTGACGGGGGAGACCGCCGAGTGAGTTTGACGCGCAATGCAATTGATCGACGCGACCGGGGATTCTGAGGACGACGGGACCAGCGGGGCTCTAGCGAAAAATTTGCATCCGGCTATTGTGGATCGGGAACGCCGTCGCTCGATCTCTGTGGATTCTCGCCGCAGAAATCACAAAACTATGCGCTCTTGAATGTACCTTTCGCGTTTGCAGTTTCGAGTTGCCGACGATCGAACTAGCGAGCCAATGCCGATAACGAAATGTCATCCAAAGCGTACCCATATGACGACACTCCGCGAAGTGACATCCTTCGTATGATCCCGCTCGACGGACCTACGATCGGATCGGTCGGATGTGGGTGGGCGGCAACGGAACGGGTATTGGTAGAGAAAGGCAGGGTGGTCCACGGAGTGGACGTTTCAAAGGAAGCAGTGGCCGTCGCTGTAGGACGCCTGCGTTCGGCACGGGTGGTGCAGCCTAATGAGCAACATTTTTTTGACGACGACACTCTGGACGGACTCATTCTCGCTGACGTATTGGAACACATGCCTAACGCGTGGGCAGCTCTTTCAGCGATGGCTCGATCGGTAAGGCAGGAAGGATGGGTAGTTATCAGTGTGCCTAACATGCAATCACTGAATGTTCTGATTCAGTTCGTGCTTCTGGGTGACTGGCCGGAAAAGGAACTCGGGATCTTCGATAAAACACACATTCAAATGATGTCCCGGCGTCGACTAGTCCGCTGGTGTCGCGCGGCAGGCCTGGAACCTGTTGAATGGTTCGACCGTTATGAGACGCACTGGCGCGGGCGCTTTTTTGGCGTCCTCGATAAGCTAACGCTCGGCCTTTTCCACGACTGGCTGACTTACGAATGGCAATGTGTTTGCCGGAAACGACCGCGCGATCCGAATCCAGCCCGCAGGGATGCCTGAACACGTCGGCCATAAGCGCTGTTGTCAGCCTGTATAGCGGGACGTCGCCGTAACGATCGGAAAGAAGAGGCACGATCAAGCTCTCGATGATGCCGACGTGGTTGGCGGCGAGCTCGATTCAGCAGTTTCAGTATTGGGCTGAAGATTTCGATGCGTCCTTGCATGAGCGTCACCGAATGTCGCCCGCGTGTTCGTGGTGCAGCGGTGCAGCATCGTTGCCCGGAAAACCACCCCGCGCAAATTGACGCTGTTACTGTTATGTCGGCGTAGGTGACAAGTTTACTGGGTGCCGCACAGCGGCAATATCGTCAATCGCTGGCGATGCCAATTTTACAAACCGTTGATTCCTTGCGGAATAGCGGATCGCCGGAATTGACACGATTGCCTTGTGTCACGCCAATCGCAAAAGGTCGGCTTCCAACATTTAAGGAAACTCTGATTTACCAATAATGTCTGACCCAATACCTGTGTTCACGCGAGAGCATTGACGAAGCAGTCTAGGGCGATCAGGGCTGCCAGGTGGATTCGTCGTTTGCATCGACGCGCCGCCGGCGCTCGAGTGGCCAGAGGAGTTCAACCTGAACATTCATGCTGGCGCGGATCGCCCGATGGAGGCCTGCGTTTCCATCGTAACCGTGACGTACGGTGACCGATGGCATCTTTTGCGCCAAGTGCTTAATTTCGCTGAAACGAGTGCTAAGGTCCAACGCATCATCGTAGTCGATAACGGCGCGCACGTTCCCATAGCGTCTCTAATTAAGGACGCAGATTTGCGCAAGCCGATTGCGATTAGCACCGGTCGCAATCGCGGTTCGGCGGTTGGCTTCAAACTGGGCCTAGAAAGAGTTGCGCCATTCAACCCAGAATGGGTGTGGTTGCTGGACGATGACAATTTCCCCAATCCATTGGCGCTCGATACACTGTTGCAAGAAGCCACAGGACTCGATCAGTCGTCCCGACAGAGAGATGCGTTCGTGGCATTCCGCCCGGAGGCGCAGCCCGATATCGCTGCCGGCGTTGATGTTAGAAAATGTTATCCGGCGCGCTCCAGCTTTTGCAGATTTCATGTGGCGGACATTCCATACAAGATATGGCGGCGCTTGAGGCGGCGCAACTCTTCCGCAGTCGAGTTGGCAGCCCGCGTGTCAGTCCCGTATTCAACGTACAGCGGCCTGTTTCTGCATCGCACACTGCTCGACAGAATCGGAACGCCTAACGTGGAGCTGGTTTTGTACTGCGACGATACGGAATTCACTCATCGGATTGTCCAAAGCGGCGGCCACATCTGGTTGCTGACCGACGCTTCACTGACCGATTTGGAACGTTCGTGGAATGCAAAAGCCGCGTCGCGTTCGTCTTTCGCAGGCTGGCTGCAGCGCGGCGCTGACTTTCAAGTGTTTTATGGTGCGCGCAATCGCGCGTTCTTCGACACGTCTTGTTGGATGCGCAGTCGGTTGATGTATCGGATAAATCGCACGACATACTTACTTCTTCTTCGAGTCTTCGCCTTGCGTCATCGACGCGGTGATAGATACAGGCTGTTTTATCGTGCGATAGTCCTTGGGGAGAAGGGTCATTTAGGGAACGTTGCCGACTATCCACTACCGTGAAGGCGCGTCGCTCAGCATTTTACTCATGTCCTTGGGCCGTGAAAAACGTCAAATGTGGCTCGTCGGGACCGCTAATGCAGCTCTACGTCGGCCCGGGCCGCTGTTCGCCCGTTGCCGCGGCGCCCGCGATCCGCGGAAGTTCACGTGACGGCGAACCAATTGTCGAAGCCGTCGAGGACAAATCCACACTCCATGTTCTGGATTATTGAGTACTTCGGTATGCAGAGCCGCCTTGAGCACATTGCGCCAATATCAGGGGTTCGGAGTCGACACCAATAGACGCCCGTTGGGCTTCAAATGATTCTTGCAGCCTCGCGAAAAACCACTGAGATCCCCGAGGTGCTCGATGATATCGCCGGCGATGATTACATCGAATTGGCGGTCCAACGCGAAACTCTCCGGATCGGCTGCAATTACATTGAAACCCTGGGCCTGCAGAGAACTTTCACTCCCTCTTCGTGCAGGTCCAGACCGAGAATGCTCCTGGCCACCTTCTTGACCGCTTTGTCCACCCAGAAGCGGCCCTTGTAGGCTTGCGGATCGTGTTGAACGCTGCCGATGTCGAGCACATCCTTGTCCTTGCAATTGTTTACCAGGAAGGCAATTTTGTGATCACCAAACGCGATGTCGTCACTGATATACCGGGGGTTCTAGCAGCCATAACCACCTCCTCGCTATGAGTGGACGGCCGTGGTCTAGCGCCCTCATAAGCAAAAAAGACTGAACTGCACTACGTTGGTTCAACGATACCTCGACTAACCTCGACTTTAAATTAAATATCAGGTTTGGAACATCGTCGGGCCGGACCCCTTGCGGGCCTTTGCCGGTGCCGGCTTTGCACCGTGAAGTTCACTTAATAGGGCACAGCTTAATCCGTCACATACAAGAACCGGTCCGCCAGGGCCAGGGCGCGCTGCCGATCGAGATCCGGGGGAACGGAAAAAATTGCTTGCCTTCCGCACCATTCAAAAGGAGCGAGAAACTCTTCGACGATGTGATAGTGGGGACGATCGATATAGTCGTCAAAGACGATGATGGTGTCCGGCGTCGCCTGCAGTATGGAGGTTAAAAAGCAACACACGCGGAATCGGCCATCGATCAAGACGACATCGGGAGTGGCTGATCTCATCCAAGGCGATTTCACGTAATGGACAAAATTGTCGCGTTGCTTGTAGGTGAGCGGCCACCCCCAGTTCCTCAGGGCACCCAAGTCCACCCATTGGGCGTCGATTCTCGACCCGGTCTTGTCGGCGAAGACCTTGTCTATCCATTGCTTAGAAGAGTCAACCGCCAAGATCATCGCCGAGGTGTGTCGGTATACCCAATCAGTTGATTGTCCGACGCCGTACTCCGCGTATACTTTGGCTTTCGAGACATGCTTGACGAACGATGCCTCGTCGCCGTCGAACAATCGTTCTTCGGGTCGCGGCCGCCACGGGGCGGTCAATTTCTTCACCGCGGGAACCAATATCGGCGGCACGAGCGACTTCAACATGTCCATGGCGTCCATCGAAAGCCTCCCATTGCTGTTGCATGGGTGATGCTAGCGCGACGGCCTGCACCGGGCCATACCGTGTAATCGTTTCGCGTTGAACCGCGGACATTGCTTGAGGGATGCCCCATACCTGCAGCACCGATCCTGAGAAACTCGATACGCCCCGGGACGTTACGTTACGACCTCCCTATTGCGCTGTTGCGGCGATACTATGGCGTTGAATCGTGCCTGAAGTATTGAGCGAGGCACTATCCCCAGTACGACAAATCCGACGGCCACGGAAAATCGTCTGGTCAGTTTGAGATGCGGGAACTTCAATGCCGATACAAGTCCGTTGATTACCAAACTGAGAACGGTGTCGGTCTTGATCGGGTGCTCGTCGGGAAGCAAGCGACGAGACAGTAAGCGCAGCTTGGTATGCCCCGGACAAAAGCGCGATCGATCCGCCAAATAGTGAAAGTTGAAGTGGTCTCCGAACGCGTGTTGAGTGTTTTCACGCTTGATGTCCCGAACGAACATATGATGCAGTCGCTGTATCGATCTGACCCCGCTCTCGCCGCCAAAGTTGTTGCCATGAATTCGGTAGTACCCCAAGATTTCCGGAATCGACACCACGCGCCCAGCGATTCCGGCTAGACCGGTCGTGTAGCCATCAGCGGCTTGGCGATATACTTCTTGGTCGGCAATCGGCATGATGACATCAAGAAAACTCTTCCGAAATGCATTGCCGCTTGCCGGGGGGCTAACGTAATAGCCGTATTTGGTGATTTGTTTGCGGGGCTCCATGCGAGGAAACTTATAGCTTGGCAAGAGATAGTCGAGGGGATTGAGATCGCGGTCGACCGTTCTCAAGTAGAATTGCACTTTCACGGCATCGCTGCTCTCGAAGGCGCCGACAATCTTGGTCATAGCGTCCGGCGTGAGCACATCGTCAGAATCAAGAAACAGCACGAATACGCCGCGTGCAGCCAGCCAACCTGCATTGTAAGCCGCCCCTTGCCCCGCGTTGCTCTGGAAAACCGCGCGTACGCGTTCGCCATAGGCCGAGATTATTCCACGTGAACCGTCGGTCGAACCATCATCGACCACGATAACTTCCGTCGGCATGTAGGATTGTTCGAGGGCACTATCTATCGCCGCTGCGACGAACTTTTCGTAGTTATAATTTACGATTACAATGGTCGTCAAACACTCGCGCAAGGTTAGGCCTCGCTCTGCGTGGATTTGCAACTGCCTCTCAAGGTCCGTCTAACCCTCCGTAGCGCTGTGGATAACGCCAATACCGTCAGAATCGCCGGCATGAACACAATGATGGCTAGGGCGTAGATCACCAGGATTATTGCGCGTAGTGGGGACGGTTCCTGGTCGTCCATAGCCTTACTCCTTCGCGACCAATTGGATGCTTGGGTTCACGCATGGCGTGAAGTTTACTGACCGGTCGTGACCAATTGATTACAGGGAGAGCTACCGGCTCGAGAATCTTTGGCAAATATCCCGATGGGGCGTGATTCGACGCGCCGGTCCTCTCGGCAATCGCTCACTTCAAGTTAACTCGGTCAGTTCTCGCTGAAAGCTCGCCCCATCGGTGGGCGGCCGGCCGAACTCTCGAGCGTAGCGATGGCCGGCATACACGGCCGCGGCGATGGTGCTTGGCGCCAGGCAGCCGCCGATCGAGGCGGCCGAGACAATTCCCGCGGCCTCCATCGATCCGACCCAATGAAGTCTGGTCTTGGGACATTAGTGTGCCGCAGCAAGCGGCGTAGGAGATGGAGGTGCGATGACTATAAGGAGAGCAGGCTTCCCGCAATCGGCTTGCAGGAGCTGGTTGCAAACCACCGCAAGCGACTTTGGTCAAAAGCCCAAGTCGTGATATGTTCGGACCAGTGCTTCGAGGTTGGGCGAACTACTACGGTCGGTTCTATCGATCAGCGCTGAAGCCACTACGTGATCTTGGATATCTTCAGCCGGTATGTCGTCGGCTCGATGATCGCGGTGCATGAATCGGTCGAACTCGCCGAGCAAATCATTGCTGACACGGCTCACAAACAGGCCATTGTGCTTTCTCAATTCATGAATTGCCAAGGCCAGAGTATCGAGTCGGCGTGTTACATGCCGAGCGGAGACCCCGAGTAAGCGCAGGCGCTAGTGCATTCGATGATTGCGCGCGATTGCGGCCGCGGAATCGTTCGTGAGTGTGTCGTTCGGAACCGCGGCAACTTGCAACACCAACGTGCTATTCGCGCGAGCGTCGCGCAATTCCGTCGCGATTGTACCTATCAACGACTGCGCTCTCGCCACTAACGGACCGCGCCTCGCTTTTTATTGCGTCCATTCCGCGTCGGGTGTAGCAGGCACGGATTTTCTCGATTTGGCGAAGCGTCTTGAGCCTTCGATTCGATTCTACGGAATTCAAGCGCCACCGACGCAGATGCCGGAGACGGAGTTTGGCAAGTCAGTGGAGTCCATTGCCGATTACTATGCTGAAGCCCTGGTCAAATTGCAGCCAGAGGGTCCGTTCTTGCTCGGCGGATATTGTGTGGGCGCTGTTATCGCGCTTGCCATGGCCAACAATTTGCGCGCCCGTGGACGGGTAGTTGGACCGCCCCTTGCCATCGACGGTGTCCCCGAAAACAGCAGCGCCGCTTTGCGCCGTTGGACGCCGCAATATTGGCTCGAGCTTGCCCGCAATGTGCGCGGTTGGTTCAATCATGGGGATCTCATGCGGAACCGGACGCTTCAGTCATTGATTTGGAGCATCTCCAACAATGCGTCCGCAATCGGCAGGAGCGCAATGGACCTCAAACGAGGACAGAAATTCGGCGGCGGATATGCAATCGAAGGGATAATGGATGTTTCGCGATATCAACCCGATCATAAATCGTTCATCAATCGGCTATTTGCGGCACTATTTGCCTACGCCCCGAAAGACTATTCGGGGGATGTAGTGGTCTATGAGGCGACGGTGAAGCCGCTGCTGTACTTGCCGCAAATCGGACGCATATGGAGAAAATTGGCGCCGCGCTCGGAAGTCGTCGGCATCGCCGGGACGCACATCAGCATGATGCACGAACCATACGTTGATGCACTGGCAAAGGACATGCACCCGGATGGTCGATTATTTCACCATCATTGGCGCCGCCAACACCCCTGGTGACCAGTCGGCGCATGATCCTTCCGGCGATTCAGATTGACACCGACGCTGATTGGTCGCGATTTCTTTCACAAGACCGGCGGCGTATTGTGACCTTTGCACAAAGGGGAAAGATGGGATTGCCATGATGACGTAATTCGCGTCGCCACAATCGACGATGCCGGCGGAGTTGGGAGTATGCACGTCGCCGCATGGCGTGAGACTTACGCTGGAATATTGCCAGATAAAGATGTGTCTTCGCTTCCGTTGAGGCGCGCGCAGCGGCTCGGGCCAAATCATGCGATAGCTTAGAAGCACAGACTCTACGGTCGTCTATCTTGCCGAGCGTGACGGAACGACGGTCGGATTCGGATCCTGCGGCCTGCAACGCACCGAGAATCTCAAGGACAAGGGCTAGGATGCCGAATTCTGCGCCATATATGTACTTCGCGCATTCAGCCGATGTCGATCGAGGGTCACCGACCTGTCCGATAGCAGCGATCATCGCTCGACAGCGTAAAGAAAATGCACTTCGACAGTGCTCATCTCCTACGGAAAACGGTGACTCCCAAGATATGACCACAGCAGTGAACGGATGCGTCGCCCTCGGCCGGAAAGCCATCGACTCGACCACTTAAAACGCTGTCAATGGTGCGCCGCGGTGGAGAAACCACTAGTTTCAGCACGAAGAGTGCGCGACCCCGACCGCTAGGCCGTCGAGAAGCAATCAGCCGCAATGTCGACTCCTTGAATTTGTCCGTAACGAATCGCCGAGTATTTTTCCAACGTCCCTGTGCGAATTATGGTATTTCATCACAATCGTGCGTCGCACCCATGCGCACATCAGCGAGCGATATCTAGAGGAGCTAGTTTTGAATCCGCCTCGCAAGGGTACATCTGCATCGGCAGATCTAGACGCTCTAAGGGCGTTGTCGGCGATACTCGTCGCTGTAGGCCATGTTCGATTGATGCTTGTACACAACACCAATGAATTGCCGCCTCTCTCAGTCTGGGCGAAATCGTTTTATCTGCTCACTTCATTTGGACCTAATTCTGTCATGCTGTTTTTTGTTTTGTCTGGATTCTTTATCGGATCGTCCGTGATAAACGACATTAAAGGTCGAAGGTGGTCGTGGGTTAAGTACGCAATCTCACGAATAACCAGAATTCACACCGTGCTTGTGCCGGCTTTGGCGGTAGGTATGGTGACTGACATTGCCGGGAGCTATGTATTCAGAACATCCATCGTCTATTCGACTCCATACTACGGAGTAATGTTGCCTGAACGAGTTTTGGCAAATATAAGTCCATCGATCGCATTGGGGAACGTGTTTTGTCTGCAAGAAATCTTCGTGCCAACTCTGGGGAGTAATCACGCTCTCTGGAGTCTAACCAATGAATTCTGGTACTACCTGTTGTTTCCACTTGCCGCCGTCGCGTTCTCTTGCTTATTTTTCCGAAATTCCGGACAGAGCAGACATCTCTTGAGGGCAACACCGTCCGTAGTCTTGTTCTCATTGATTGTTTTTGTACTTACGCCCCCGATCCGATCACTTTTTGCGGTATGGCTGATGGGAGCAGCGCTGGGCTTATTGCCTAGAACAAGGCTGAAGACCTTTGTTTATAGTGTGGTGTCGGGACTTGGATTGATTGGCTGGCTGGCCGCAGAGAGCGCCAAGGTGGTCTCCAGCCATCACTATGTGACGGGAACGTTAGCCTCTATATTCATATACGCTCTGGCATGTTCGCCGGAGAGGTCAATATCAAACCTCTATGAGCGCATTGCGAGCCGAATGTCCGGTTTTTCCTACACCTTATATCTTACCCATGTTCCTTTCGTGGTATTTGCCGCTGCAATAATTGTCGGCAGAGGCCCAAAGCTCTCGCCAAACATTGCTGGTGTAGGTGCCACTATCGCTTTAACTGCGGCATCCTGTGTTTATGCGCATTTGAATTGGATGGCGTTTGAGAGCCGGACGCAGCAGCTAAAAAAATGGTTGGAACGCATTTTTCTGGCGAAACCTCGCGATCATAGTCATGAGGCAGCGTGAATTCGACGCTAAGGAATTGGCCCGGCATAATCTCGCTTCGCATATTGGGTATCATCATTGATCTCGACGATGCAATACTCTCGAATTCGGCATCGCTTGCGTTGCAGATGCGGGGGTGCAGATGGGGCTTTTTGCGCATGAGCGGCAGACTTTCTAGATGCGGCGCGGATGAGGCCGCCGCTTTGAGGTCGCAATTTGCGACTTCAAAGACCATCCCCATTGGGCGCGCCAGTCGCCGTTACCTGCCGTATGCGTTCACCGAGCACGGCGCGATTCCGGCCGCCAACGCACTCAACAGCCCCCGCGCCGTCGAGATGGGCATCTACGTCGTGCGCGCCTTCGTGCAGCAGCGTGAGCTACTCAGCTCCAACAAGGAACTCGCCAGGCACCTCGATCAGCTCGAAGGGCGCATCGAGAAGAAGTGTATTTCGCGGGGCTCGCTACTGTCATGGCGGCCACGGCATGATCGCAAAATCCAATGCCGCATCGATTTTCCGGGATACCCGAGGTAGCAGGTCGATCGAGATCTCGGTTCCTGGAGCGTTTACGGCGGTCGGATTTTCCGGTCAGCAGAAAAATCCCGAAGCTTCTGCCGCAACTTCTATGCTCTGGATACCGCCACGGGGCGGCGACTATGGGGTAAGAACCTCGGCGGTGCCATAGGCGGCGGCGTAGTGACGTCTTCCGCCCGCAAAGACGCTGGATGCCGCCGCGTCTCGATGCTTCCCCTATGAGGAGCGGATTCCAACCGATGCGAGAAGCGATGCCGCTGCTGATCGCTGCGATCGGGGTACCATGAGATCCCGCAATTGCTTGCGGCGCTCAGCCCAAGAGTCATCGCCTGATTTCCAAAGATCAAGACAAGCCTGAAGTTCGCCAAAGGTTTGAGCTATTGGACCGGGGGCATAGTCCTTCAGCGGATGAAGCAGAAGTCCCCGCGTACTCTCGTATCGCTCCATGTCCGGAAAGTAAAGTATCTGCGGCCGTTCGGTAATCAGAAAATCAACGTATACTGACGACACGTCGGTCACCAACAAGTCCGCCTGCGCCAACAATTCGTAAAGACCGAGGCCCTCTTTAAAAAGGGCCTGATCGTCTATCATTGCCCACTGTGCATCATCCGCAAACATCTTTCCTGCATTAATCGACATTGGATGCGGCTTGACTATTAATTTGCAATGATTGTTTTTCAACCAAGTATGGAGTTCTTGCGCGTCCGCCGCGCTCAATCCAAGTATCGTATTGGTCTCCGTCCCGTCCTGAGTCTTGAATCCGCGTATTGAATTGCGGTAAGTCGGTAGAAAAAAAATGAGGCGATCCGCGCGGCCGCGCAATCGCGCGCCAAATTCCACGGATTCCGGGCGCATCACCGTCAAAAAATCATTTCGCGGAAGCCCCGTAGCCAGAAATCGCTCCGGACCGAAGCCGCTAGCCTTCATGAGGACATCGCTAAAAAACGCCGAGGTGCTGAGAACGAACGTGGACAACGGCAATTCCGAACCAGGGACACCCCGCCAAATCTTCTTGATCGGCATGCCATGCCAAAGGTTGACGACCAGTTTCCGCTTTGGCGGAGAATAGTTGAACAGTGCGCCATGAGTATAGAAGACGGAGCGGGCTCTGAAGTAAACCCAAATTCCGCGCAGTGAATGCAGTCGGGAAAAATGGATAACGACATCACCCAACCCGCGTCGCTTTTGCCACTCAAGAAACGGCGCGGGATCCTGGTGCACTAGCCAGTGTATTGCACCGTCCCAATGCGCCCTTTTCAACTCCAGACACAGCGAAACGCCCTGGTCATCACCGTCCGGAATGGTAACAAGTACGATTCGCTCGTCTTTTGGTACAAGATAGTCGCAGGCCCGAAAGATGTTAGCGGCGATCCATCGACCAAAAACCTTAAGGACGTCAGGTTCCCGCTTCATTGCTCGGAAATTAAGTACTTGATATAGGTTGTCGAAATGCCGCTTGTCCTGGGCAGATACACGACCTCACAGTTCGCCTTCAGAAAATCGAACTTACCCTCCCAATCGTCGCCTATTACAAAAACATCGACTTCGTTGGCGATTACATCTGGCAATTTCTGGTCCCAGTTTTGTTCCGGGACTATCTTATCGACATGCCGAACGGCACTGAGTATCGCAAATCGCTCGGCGTAGCTAAATACGCTTTTCTTGCCTTTCTGCAAATTGAACTCATCGGTGGAAAGTCCCACTATAAGGTAGTCACCCAAGGACCTCGCGCGTTCAAGCAACCGTATATGGCCGACGTGGAAAAGGTCAAACGTTCCATAAGTTAAAACGCGCTTCATTGGTGTCTGTTTTCCGCGAGTGGAATTTATTTGGAAGCTTGGCTGCCCTGGAAGCGCCGGGAGATGCTTCGAATTGATTGCAGCAACCGTGAGACTGCGTCGGGCGAAGCGCTATTGACGCGGGGATGCCGGTCGAAATTCTTCATTGTCGATTTGGTCCCCCTTAGTTAGATCTTCCCCGCGAGTGTATCAATCGGCGAATCTCTGCCCGCGGACCAAGGGGACACACAGGCAGCAAGGCGAGCGGTCATTGTGTAGCTTTTAAAATACGAACGCAACCGCTTAGAATCTCGGACGCCGCGCGATCGGGTGTAAATTCTTCAATGAGATCCATGCACTGCTTGGCCACCGACAGTCGCTCCTTGGACAGCCGAGCCGCGGCAATCATTGCCGTACACAATGCGGGGACGTCGCCCACAGGGAACGAGTATC
The DNA here is from genome assembly GCA_963811115.1 of uncultured Gammaproteobacteria bacterium. Classification (GTDB taxonomy): domain Bacteria; phylum Pseudomonadota; class Gammaproteobacteria; order Steroidobacterales; family Steroidobacteraceae; genus Bog-1198. The sequence goes on along the minus strand of CAWEQB010000004.1, from coordinate 293,883 downwards.
CCGTGATGCCCCCACGCACCAATTCTGGCACGCACCCGCAGATGTTACTTACCACCACAGGACAGCCGTAACTGAGGGCCTCATTGACCACCAACCCCCACGGCTCTCGGTGACTCGGCAGGACCAGCGCAGCGCTACGCATCAGGCGCTGTCCGATCTCCTCAGGACTTTTTGTTCCGAGAAATTCCACCGCGGACTCGAGCCCGAGCCAACTCACACGTTCCCTAATCTCGCCCGACAGCACTCCAGAGCCCACAATGTCGAGTCTCGCTTCCGGCATTTGTTGCAGGACGTGGCGAAATGCTTCGAGTAAGTCGTACAGCCCTTTTTCTTTCGACAAGCGCCCGACGAATAGGAATTTCGGCGGAGCATCGGTATTGCAGTGTGCCCGTTCGTAGTACCCACGTATTGCAGCGGCATCGTAGTTGTGCGGAAGTGCCGCCGCTTGGCAGGGATAGAATATCTTCCGGTCATCGACGCCATAACTTTCGACGTACTCCTTGCTTCTGATTCCATAGCAAAAAACACCGTTGCAGTGCCGGAAGAAAAGCGCCTTAGCCATTTCCCTCCATCGAGACTTCTCACCACCTTCATAAGCAGTTGAATCGCAGAATACCGCGCGCTTACGCCGCAGTAAGATGCATGTGGCAAGCATCGCCCAATACTCGACGCGATGATATCCGGGTAGTACGGCAAGTTCGCTGCGGTTTCGAAGCAAGTCGACCGTTAGCGCCGTGACAAGTCTGTAGAGGGGGATTTCGTCAGAGTTTCCGGTAAACAAGAGTTTGAAAGGGTATTGATGATAAGAGCGATCCGATCCACCCAGCAAAGCCCGCTGCGCCGACGTCTCCGCGACTTGAACAAACGAGGTAGCTAGCCCGCTACGATCGCCGTTGGAGTAGATTTTCGAAAATATGGCTCCTTTGTATTTCGCCCAGAGATTGTTGTGATAGATGCGGACTCTTGAAATGCGAGGCGCAATCATAAGCGAATTCCTTGTCACCGAGACGACCTATGCGTGGAGGTAGCAGACTCACAGCGGGCCGCACGTCTCGGACGACAACCCGTATTCCGAGGCGCAGCTCAAGACCCTGAAGTACCGACCCGACTTTCCGGCGCGCTTCGGGTCAATCGAGGACGCGCGGGCGCCAGACATTTTTTCGTTGGTACAACACCGAACACCGTCATTCGGGCATCGCACTCATGCCGCCGGATAGGCCTGATTAAACGAGTTCCCGCCACTTCTTACTGTGTCGCAAGAAATCTCGGCTCAGCGCCTCTGTTTTGGGGTCAACCCATGGCTGATATCGCCGTTGTCCCTTGTCGAGAAAGAAGCCAAATTCGTTCATCTGGCTCGGGAACAATTTGGCGAGTAGGGAGAACGGCTTAAGACTCATCTTGAACAACAACCGCAATGTTGGATTGGCGATCGTCTTGCTTCTATGGTGTGGCAACCGCAGTCCATAGAAAAAACGAATAGGCACGTTATGGGCCGGATCAAAAGATCGTATTGCTTTCTCGATTTCCCGCTCTGTCCAGCGATATACCGCATTCGGAATGGCGGTGTTACGGTAGCCGCCGTATTGGTAGCCGTTGCCCGCCACCGCATCGTATTCGTAAACCGGAACAAGACCGAGCCGTACGGCAATTCGCATTACCAGCGAGTCCCTATTTTCAAAAATCAGCACCGCTTTGGCCGCGCATCGATACATTTCCAGCATGCCACGATGCGGCGAACCACAATGGTGAAGTCCCATATGCTCGATAATCTGATCAAACCGCCCCAGATCGACGTCAAGGTTCTCCGCATCGAGAAACATCCATCCGTAGGGTGCGAACTCGTTTCCAGTCATTCGCGAGTCAAGATTAGAGATTGTGACGTTGGTAAAGCCTGCGTCGAGCATGATCTGACGATCGGTTGTTCCACCGGCCACGACAAGCGTTGGTGCCGCTGGATCGAGCAGTCCTTCGGCTACAAGGCTGCGAACAGTTTCGAGATATAATGACACTTTAGAAGAGTTTTTCCTTGATGTATGTTGATAAAACATCTACACCTTTAGAGCTAGGATGAATATTATCTCGGTAACAATCGTCGGTCCACAGTGGCGAGTCAGTTATATCAATCAGCGAGACCTTGCTCTTTGCGACGGCGGCCAAAGCTTCAAAGTACGTCTCCGTAGCGATATTCTCGCCCTTGAGCGGAAAGCGAAGAATGGTGACCGTTCCGCGAAATTGTTCCACGACATCTTTAAATCGTGTGAGGTTCTGGTTGCGCAGACGCTTGACCCCTTCCGCTGTAGGGGCGGGTCGCTCTGGCGGCCACCACGCGGGATAGCGACGGTGCAGTTGGCGGCAGACCAACCAAGGCAATAACCAGAGCGGTAGACGCCTTGGAAAGCTCCATTGGGACGAACCTTCGTTCGTATAATCAAAATCGCCCCTATTGAGCACGAGGATCAGCTTCTCTGCGTTCTGCCAGCTCGGCATACTAGTTAAAGCCGCGAGTTCATTTTCAATAGACCATCCATGGCAGGCGATGGGATAGACTGTCCTGCCAATTGCTCCTTGTAGGCGCTCAGCAAGTGTTTCTGATTGCGTTAAGTAATTGCCACCATCGACGACACTATCGCCTAAAAGAATAATAGTACCTGAGAGCGTCGAAACATGGTCCTTCGTCCGCATTCCTCGTTCGTCGTAAGACCATTGATACCGATTTAGGAAGTGGCCACCCTGCGACGCCTTCATTCTATAGTGACACCGATCATCCTTAGCATAAAGCGCAAAGCTCGTGATTCCGAGCCACCGAATCAAGAGCTCGACCACAACTAGTGCTGCGAGGCATATAAGAAGGAACGCAATTACTGGCGTCACGTGGAGAGCACTTTCGCGACACCCGACACGAACTGGCATGTGTCACCTTGGTATGAGAACTGACCGGCGGCCACGGCCATGCGCCGCCACTCGCGTTCGTCCGTTGCCACACGGGTCATTAGGTGCGCGAGACCTTCGTCGTTGTCGGACTCGAACACATATCCGTTCACTGCGGTACGGACTAGGCTGTCGCGAGCGCCCACATTGTCCGAGCAGAGGATCGGCACGCCCATTGCCAGCGCTTCGTTCACAACGAGACCCCATTGCTCCTCTACACTCGGCAAAATCAGCGTGAGGCTCGTGGCCAGTACTTTCGCGACAGCCTCTGCTCCGAGCCAACCTCTGAATTCGACTCCGGCGAGGCCCCGCCTGGCGACATCGGCCCTAAGGGATTGCTCGAGTTCTCCCGTCCCGCAAAGATGAAGAGCTCTGGCGTCCGCCCCGGCCGCTTGCCGGTACCGCGCATAGGCGTCGATTGCCAAAAGCAGATTCTTTTTCGGCACGTGCCGCGCCACCACGGTGAAGTGCCGGAGCGCAAATGGCGTTCCCTCCGGAGCGGGCTGCGCCTGGGCCAGCGCCCGGATCCGAGCGACCGAGACGGTATCATATCCCTCGAAGAGACGATCCGATCGCATCCCCAGGAACTCATTGTATCTCTGGACCGCTGCCCTGAGATTAGGGCTCCGTGGTAAGGCAAAAGAAAAAAACTCTTCAACGATTCCCGCCACAGCCGTCGTTTCTTGTCGTCAAATTTGCTGTCGGTCATGATGTACACTTTGGCGCCCAACAACCGCAACACGACTGCAACCGCGAGTGTGTCAATAAGGTCATAATTGCATAGGAAGGCGTATTTAATATTGTAATTCCTGAGGTCGGAGAGCCGTCGAACCAGTCTCTGCCAGGTGCTCGTCTGTTGGAATGTATGATCGACAAATAGATCATATACTTTGACGTGCTCGGACAAGGCGTGTTCCCACGAATACTCGTCGGATGAAGTGATTGCCGCGCCCACGATATCAAGGTCGGTAATGCGCGCCGCATGCACGGCCTCCAGCCGATCCAAGTGGTAGGGACCATGGGAAATCCACTGGAACAATATGATCGGTTTTCGCACTCGCAACCTTTCTTCTCAACTAGCTAACAACATGTGCCCCGACCAATTATCTGTGTGAGAACAGTATCAGTTTCGGGCTGGCAATAGCCCAACGATACACAGTTCCCGCTCTCAGGATTTGAACGCATCGACGACAATTGAAATCGGTTGACGTGGATCGGTCAGCCGATTGTCGTGATCAGGAGTGCGTTGTATGTGTCCCAGATTGTAGTCAATCGGATCTGCCTGGTAGGTACCGTCGCTATTGTTGTAATGGAGGAACTTCACCACGCCATGGCCATTGAACTGGCTCTCTTCGAAGAGCGTGCGAACGATTTCTATGGTCGGAAACCACAGATGTCCTCCACCGGTGACACGGCCATCAACGTATTCTCCGCCACCACCGGGGTCGAACACGATCTGTCCGTCCGGATCCCTTACGGAGCGACGGATATTATGGTCAAGGCGATAGTCCGGGAGACTCAATCGAAACAATCCACCCGACTTGAGAATGCGGTGAATCTCATTAAAAATGGGAACTATCTTCGACAGTTCGATGTGCTCAAACACATCCTCGGATTGAAATAACTCAACAGAGCCATTGGGAATTGGAAATGGCTCGGCGACGTCATGCCGGATATTTCGGGTCGAGGCGTAGTACGGCGTAATACCCACGTGGGTCGCGAACTGCGGGAGCCCGCGGCGTAGTTTTCCAGCATAAAGTTTTCTCAAGTTGCCCGATTGGAAGTCGTTCCAAGTGGGAAAATGGAGAATCTGGAGGCGGCACAAAGCGTAATCGGCGGCATCCCAGTACCGATAGATCTTTTCCATCATGCGTCTGCGCCGAAAGTCGAAGTGATGTTAACCTGTATTCCTTTTTATCACGCGCCCGCAGAAACTGGTAGCGGCGGAAGCGGACTAGCACAAGAGTAGTAATTAGGATGGACCCACGCAACGTGCTTTCGCCGCGATGCCCTGGATGACGTCCGCCCCGTTTGGCCCGCGTACCCCTTTGATCTCAATAATCTGTGCGATTCGTCCTACAACAAACGCAACATAGATGGGCATTTACTGACCAACATGGCGTGAAGTATTCTTAGAAGTTCGAAATGCTGCCTGCGGCGGCCCGGAAGACAATTCGCAGACCTCGATCTTTCTGCATGCCGATCGGAGAATTACCATGATGCAGGAGCTATCGCAGCTTCTTGCCGGTGCTGCACGGGTCTATTTCTCATAGGGCCCCGGCGATGACGCTACGGGTGGCCATTCTATGCTTTGGTACCACCGGTCGCGGCGGCATGGAGACGGTGATTGCCACGACACTTCGTCAGTTTGAACTCGACGGAGATGTACCGCGGCTATTCTTGCTCGGCGGCAGTGCAGATCTGTCTTGGATACTCGGCCTTCCCGTCACCGTGCTTGGATCTGCAAGTGACGCAAAGTTTTCACGGTATGCCCAGTACATCCTGAGGTTGCCATGGATGTTGCGCTCCTTTGCGCCCGATGTCATCGTGTGCGCGGACCCCCGCACGGTTCTCGTCGCGTCTGTAATCAAGAAGTTGCTGCGCCGCAGGACGAAAGTCGTGTCATGGCTACACTTTGCCTTGGATCGACTCTCGCACACAAAGTTTCTGCGGTTAGCTGACGCACATTTCGCCATTAGTACCGGCGTGGCGAGAGATCTCCATGCACGCGGTCTGGACGCGGTCTACCTCGTTTACAATCCGGTCGTTCGGCCACTGAGGATGCATCCTCGATCCGAGGTCGCGATCTTTCTCCATCTTGGACGGATTACGCTGGGTGGTCAGAAACGTACGGATGATTTTCTGCGCGCCTTGGCGGGACTGCGCGGCCGGTACCGAGCAGCGGTTGTCGGCGGGGGGCCTGACGAAGGCAAGCTGAAAAATCTCGCTGATGAGCTCGGGGTATCCGACAAGATCGACTGGCCGGGCTGGCAGGCCAGCCCATGGGACGTGGCGCCGGCAGCCAGCGTCTTGGTCATGACTTCCGAGTACGAGGGGTTTGCGATGGTGCTGGCCGAGGCGATAACTCGAGGACTGCCGGTAATTAGCACCGATTGCCATGCGGGCCCTGCGGACATTGTAATTTCTTCTGTAAATGGTTGGTTGGTTCCAGTCAGAGGCGTGGCGCAGTTGACCGAATTAATACAAACGATCATCGACTGCAGCCGCGTATCCCGCCTCTCAATCTACGGTGGTTTCCACCGCGACGCGTTTCCAGCCTGCCAGTGTTACGTCGGCCATGCGGGTGGCCATCACTCCGTCCATCTCAGGGTGATCATGAAGATTGCGTATCTAATTATGTGCCACGCCGATCCGCAGTGCGTCGCGCGCTTGTGCCGCAAGCTCACCGAAGACAACTCGCAGGCCTCGATCTTTCTGCATGTCGATCGGAATCCACCATGATGCAGGAGCTATCGCAGCTTCTTGCCGGTGCCGCACGGGTCTATTTCACGCCGCGCCGCGTCCCGGTCTATTGGGGGGGCTACAGCCTCGTGCAGGCCTACGCTCGAGTTGATGCGGCAATCCATGGCGCAGGGCGATTATGACCGGTTCGTGTTGATGCACGGAGCCGTTTACCCGATCAAGTCGAGTGCGGAGATCGATCAGTTCTTCACTCGTCATCCCGATACGGAGTTCATTAAAGCGTGTGACGCGACGGCCTCGAAACTGCGATATCTCTACGGCAAAGCCCGCTATCGCATGTTCTTCGACCGGCCAAATTTCGTTAAGAAGGTTTGGAACCGGCTGACGCGATTGCTGGATTCAACCTGCATAGTGGCCGCCAGCGTGGAGGGGCAGGACTGGCACGTTTATTGGGGCTCTGCACAAATTGCTCTTACGCGCGCCTGCGTCAGCCATATCCTCAAGTTTGAAAACGACGAGACTCTGCGCAGATATTTCGGAAAAAGGCTTCTCCCGCCGACGAGTTTAAGGACTTCCACACCATCGTATTCAACTCTATTTTCCGCGAGCGTACATCTGAGGGTGGCGTACATGGGGAAACCCCGGGGAATGCGGCTGGTGAATCTGCGCAATCTCTGCTACTTCGAGTATCCACGATCGGTGACCACGCTGGTCGCGGCGGATTTCGAGCGCTTACGCCGCTTGCCTGAGCTATACATACGAAAAGTCACTTCCGCTGAATCAACGCCTCTACTCGACAAAATAGATGCCGAACACCGCAAGACCGGTGCCAGTGTGTCACCTGGCCTTGAGACCTTACAATAGGACCGACCGTGATTCGGTAGCCTGCCAGGAGTCTACGACCCTCAAGGCCTGCTATTTAGTATAGGCCGCCACATAACTCACATACATTTGATAGGGCTTCTTCAACCCATGACTCAGGGCACCCAAATTGAAATAATAATGGTACGTATTCACGATTGTTGGCGCATTGGCCATACTCGCCTTTAAGGTGGGCTTTCCATCGAGATAAAACTGCACTACTCGCGCGATGGGGTCGAAACTCGCGCCATAAATATGCTCGACCGTCCAATTGAACGGAGTCGGGGCCCGCCAATATTTTATCGTATGCGTATAATTAGGATAAATCCCCGCCCAGTCGATCAAATCCGACTGAGCCGTTCCAACCTGTTCCTCCAAGGCACTTATTTCGAGCCAATTTTCATAGCCGCTGGGATTCGAGTCGATATGGTCGCTTTGGCTGGTATTGTGTTCAGCCGGCATTATGAGAAATATTGGGTAATGATCGGGATCGTTACTGGACAAACGAATGCCGGCCTCGATATAGAACCCATTGGAGCCTAGTAAGAGGGGAATCGATCCTTGCGTGGCTTGGTGGGTCTCGGAGGAAACCGAGGGGGCCCCCACTCCCGTATAATTGATCGTGAACACCCCATTTACCGTGGTTAAATACTTGAGCTCCTGGAGATTCGAGGCGACTGAGGCGTATTCCTCGCCAGGATAGAGGGCGGAGGTGCTATTGGTATCGGTGGTACTGACCATGGCGACGGTCGGCACGATGGAATACTTCTTGACGGTATACCCCAATGCCGCAGCGCCGGCAGGCACGGCCGAACAGGACGTCTGACTAACCGCGGGCTGACCCACCGCCGCCAGAACTATCGCCAGTACGAGTATTGAACGGTTCATAAATAAGTCCTTGCTACTTAGGGTGCAATTATCGAATCGGTATGGTCCAGATGACCCTTCAAGGCTTATTTATTTAGAATAGGCCGCCACATAACTCACATACATCTGATACGGCTTTTTCAACCCATGATTCCGGACACCCAAAATGAAATAATAATGGTACGTATCCACGATCGTGGGCGCCGTGGCAAAACTCGCCTTTAAGGTGGGCTTTCCATCGAGATAATATTGCACTACTCGCGCGATGGGGTCGAAACTCGCGCCATAGATATGCTCGACTGTCCAAGTAAACGGAGTCGGGGAGCGCCAATAATTCATCGTTCGTGTGTAATTAGGATAAATTCCCTGATAGTGGATCAAATTGTGCTGGGCCGTTCCAGTGCTCAATTCCTCCTCCAAGCCATCTATTTCGAGCCAATCTTCATAACCAGGGGGACTCGTGGCGACATGGTCTTGTTTGAGGCCATTGTGTTCCACCGGCATTAAAAAAAATGCCGGGTAATGATCGGGATCGCTACTGTCCAGACGAATGCCGGCCTCGATATAGAACCCATTGGAGCCTAGTAAGAGGGGTATCGTTCCTTGCGTGGCTTGATGGGTTGCGGAGGAAACCCAGGTGGCGGTCTGCGCTCCCGTATAATTGATCGTGAACACCCCATTAACCGTGGTTAAATACTTGAGCTCCTGGAGATTCGCGGCGATTGAGGTGAATAACTCGCCAGGATAGAGGGCGTGTGTGCTATCGGTATCGGTGGTACTGACCATGGCGACGGTCGGTACGACGTGAAACATTTGGACGTTGTACCCCAAGGCCGCCGCGCCGGGAGGCAAGCCGGCACAGGTTTGACTAACCGCGGGCTGACCCAACGCCGCTAGAGCTATCGCCAGTAAGGGTATTAAACGGTTCATAAAAGTCCTTGCTACTTAGAATGCAATGTATCGAAGCTACATTTGGTAGGGCTTTCGGCGGAACGCTCCAGTCCGGAGGTTGCGCGCGGATTTGCTTAGGATCCTGAAATTCCCCGGCAGAGTGCTCCCTGATCTCAATCGGCGTCACAGTTGCGACGATTCGTAGAAAGCTTAGACGCAGAAGTGACATGCGTTCCACTGTCTCCAATGCGGGACAGGGGGAATCACTCAAGCACGATGCGATGCACCACGCGGGCCGCCCGACCCAAGTGACGGCGTGGAAGACCCGATTGCTGGAGAAGGCGGCGGGAATCTTCGGCGCCAACGCGATTGAGGCCGACGGGCGAGAGCGAATCCGTGAGTTGCACGAGAAGATCGGCGAGCTGACGCTCGAGCGTGATTAGATTCCGCGCTCGGTCGCTTCCCCGGACCGAGCGGACGTCGATGATCGAGCAGGGGGCGAAGTTGAGCGTGAAGCGGCAGGCCGCTGTTGTAGCGTTGTAGCTATCGCGTGCGAGCGACTAGGACCGAGGCGGGTGTGAGCTCGCTGCTTCTCTCGGCTTAGTGCGAAGCATTCCGATCGCCGGGCGCTCGGGGACCGCAGCATTGTTCAGCGCCGCTTGTAAACTGGCGTGAAACCCAACGCTCATCGACAAAGACGTTATGAATAATAGCGTCATTAAGGAGATCGGGTTACCGAGGGCTAAAAGATCCCGAATAAGAAAGCACTGTACAAGAAGGAACACGAAGAATGAGGGCAGGAAAGTGAACGAGTGAGATCCGCTCGTCGATGAACGCGACAACTTTAACGCGCTCACCGACGCATAGACATATAGCGCTATCAAGGCTGATCCAAAGAAGATGCCACAGTCCAATAAAATTGTTATGTAGGAGCTCTCAGTGGAGAAGCCTATAGAAGCGACCTCCGACGAAGGGAGTCCGCCGCCCAAGGCGAGCCGCGATGGATCCGAAAACAGTGTGCTGAGACCGCGCATCCAGAGATCAGCCCTGCCCGTCGCCCCCGACCCGACGCCGCGATAGGCGGAATTAACGGCCAGTATCTCTTGCAGATACTTATGTGCAGGTCCGACAAGAAGAAGGATGCACGCCGCGATCGCCACCAAAGTCAAGCCAGCTCGCTTAGAGAGAAGTACGTTCATTAGGCGAGACAGCCATCGCACACCGTTCAAGGATCTTCCGAGAAAGATACAACCGTCGAATCAGCAATATCGACCACCACCGAAAATATCGCCGATCAAAAGCGGGTGATTGTCCAGAGGCGCGAAGCGAAACAAGCCGTGTCTCCCGATCGTTATCGAAAGAGCGCTAATCAGGTTGTGCCTTTCGACGATCGCACAGGCCAAGATGCAAAGAATTGTTACCCGGGCTCACAGATCCAAGAGGCGCTATAGGGAAACCGTTCGAGTGAGTACCGATACGAGGACAATGGCGGCAAAGTAATAAAAAACAGCAGCCCGCCACGATTAGCGCGTCGATCACAAACGTCACCTGCATGGGATTGCTCACGCCGGCTTTCGGAACGCCGGTCCCGCATCGAAATTGAGCCATGTAGCCGGCGCACAGATGCCGCATCCAAATTGAACGTAGGCACCGAGTTCGTCGCGTTCCGGACGCGTGCTGCCCGATGTGCTGTTGACGGCTGTTATTGATATCCATCCTTTTCGGAGCGTTGCACGAACACAGCGCGCCTTCGCTGTGCTCGTACATACCTGAAGAAGATGAGGCCACCAAGTGCTGGTGCGATTCCTCGACGTTTATACGCGAATGCGCAATGCGGGGCCTGTAGGACGCAGTCCGACGCGAGGGGTAAAGAATGCCTGCCGCGCCACCGGGCCCCAGACCCAAGTGCCGGGCAGGACGCTCGGAACTAGCCGCGGATATAGAGAAAATTGGACATCCCGTCGAAATAGCCGCACGTGTAACCCGCTTCGCGCAGACGCCGATCCGTTTCTTCCGCGGTCTTCTTCGACCGGTCGGATGGAAGGTTCATTTCGTCAAATTCCACCAGCAACTGTCGCGGGTAGGTGCCCTTCTGCAGCGCGCTCTCGATGACTTTGCCTTCCGCGCCTTCAATATCGAGCTTCATCAGCGGAATTGCGTCGAGGCCGTGTTTTTCCATCAACGCTTCCAGTGTTATCGCGCTGACTTCGATGTAGCCGGCGCTTTGCGAGGAGCTGTTGTGCAGGTTCACGATGGAGTGGCTGACGTGCGCGAGATTCTGGGGTGCGTAGAATTTGAGCCGCGTATTTTCAATCCATAACGCCGAGGGTTCGAGTACCAGCGAGTCGGCGCCGAATTGCGCGCATGTCGTAGGCGGCAGCCGGCTGCCTTCCCCCCTTGGAGTAACCCTCGGTTGCCGCTTGCCCAAGCCGCGACTGCAGCTCGGTAAAGTGGAGGATTGCGCGCGGAGTGGGATCGATGATGATCACTCTGGCATTGAATGCCGCCGCAAATTCCACATCGAAGCTCGCGTCTTCACCCAGGCCGCAGCTCAGAATCGTGGCCCCCTTCAGGTCGCTCGAAGGTTCAAACGTCCAGCCCCCGTAGTGGGATCCGAGCCTGCGGAGGCTTGGCCGGCTTTCCACTTCAATCTGCGGCGCGTACCTGCGCCGCGCCAATCGATCGAGTACGTGATTCTTGATGCGCGCTAACATTGCAGGTCGACCAATTCGCGCCGAAACGGCGCCCGGTCGTCCGACGGCCGATCGAATTCCCGCGCATGACGATGACCGGCATAGACCTCCGCGGCCAGCGTGCTGGGCGCCCGGCAGTCGCCGATGGACGTGACGGACGCGATGCGCGCGGCCGCAACTCTCTCCGGCATTTGTGCCAGCGCCACCGCCAGCTCTTCGTTCGGCAGCCGTGAAGTCACTGTGACGATCACGTCGGCAGCAAGCATGGTTCGGCGTCCCGTGTAAGTGCACTCGACAGCAACGTGGCTGCCATCATATTCCACGACATTGCGGTTCAACAATAGCTCTATTCCCAAATTGAGCACGTGCTTTTGAATGGCGTGCCGTTCCACCGTATTCACGGTCCACGCCGAGGCCCGATCCGCAGGCGTGACCAGCCGCACCTCGCACCCGTCGCTGCGCAATTTTTCTGCGAGCACAGCGCCGAGATAGTAGTGATCATCATCGAACACGACGACCCTGCCGGTGACCGCGTTGCCGTCCATCAAATCGTCGGGCGCGTCAACACGCCGCGTCCTAGGTCGAATCCGGGGACCGGTCGCATGTTTGCACGACCAATACCGTCCCGGCGCCACCGAGCCCCGGTGGCCAGTACGATCCGTTCGGCGCCAAACTCGAGAATTTCGCCGGCGGTCACGAGGCTGCCGCGCAGGATTTGCACGTTCTGCATTTTGTTCAATTTTTGCAATCGATGGTCCCTTGCGCCATTCCTCGCCCATGGTTGGGTTCTGCGTGCAGCGAACCGTATTCATCGGTGCGGCGGTTGTAGCGCCGCTGCAGGAAATGCATGGCCAATGACAGGCCGTGACCGGCATAGACGTAGATGATATTGAAGCCGGCACGGCGCGCCCGCACAGGCGCATCACGGTGCCAGCGCCGATAATCGCGGACATCTTTCTTGGTCATGGCGCGGGCCTGGGTGGGCGCGTAGCTATGAGGATTGACCACATGGCTCGGCGCGATCGAGACCTCGCGCGAGTACATATCCAAGGCGTTCATTCCGGCGTGCACCAGTTCTATCGCGCCAAGGCACCATGCCGGTGGATGGCGTCGGTGAGGAGCGCCAGGGCGGGTATGTCGCGGTCGTCCCACAGACGGCCTTCGATAAACGGTGAGATATCGCTCGTCGGGTGGATTTCTATTTCTTCGGTGCTGACGACCGCCCATCCGCCCTCGGCTTTGATGCCGCGCATGGCGGCGTGAGACTGCGGGCGGGCATAACCCATACCGTTGCAGTGAGGCACTTGATAGAACCGGTTCTTGGCGACGAGCGGCCCAATTCTTACCGGCTCAAACAGGCGATCGAAGCGGGGGTCGCGCGTCATCGCGCCGGGTTTCGCGCCGCGCGCGGCGGGCGGCGAAAGAGCGGGGTGCGGGCGACCTAGATTGTTTTGCTAGCCACGTTCGACTCACCGCTGTTGGTCCCCGCTGCGGTATAGGCCACCACCGCAAAATAATACGTACCCGCCGTCAAGCCACTGATGATACACGTGGTGGAGGTGGCGCCGGAAACGGTGATTGTCTTGTCGAGTTCATCGGGGCTCGTGCCATAGTGAACGTAGTACCCGGCCAGGCCGGTGACGGGTGTGCCATCGGTGTTTTCGGTCGGGGCAACCCACGACAGGGTCGCCGATTCATCTGCGCCCGTGACCTCGATGACGAACGGAGTCAGCGAAGCGCTGCTGGATTTGTTCCAAGCGGTGATGGTGATGGTGCCGGATGGGCCTTCGTCCTTGGCCGCGGGTATGCCGCTCAAGGAGCCTGTATTGACGTCGAAGCGCGCCCATGCGGGCTGTCCGGCGATACTGAACATAACACGAGTGCTGCTGCCCAGGACGGCAGGAGTGAACGAGTACATGCGGCCGGCGACCACGCTGGCCGGAGGGGTTCCCTGGAGCGAGATACTTTGGGCGGGGTTCGCCGTGGAAGGCGCAGCCGCGGGGGTGTTGGCGGCGTTTTGATCGTCATGGCAACCAGAAATCCCCAGTAGGGCGAGCCATCCGATCAGAAGGGGTCGTGGCGCATGACGTCGATTAAGCATTCGTTCACCTCACGTTGAGGCGTGCAAATCTAAGGGCGCCGGCAGGGGTCAACAAATGTCGTCATTAGCTGACGTCAGGGGGTCCGTCAGATGCATCAAACGCGGGGATTTCCGGTGTTTCACGCGCATTGGCGACCGTCTGTGGGTCGCAATTTAACGACACGAGACACCCTTGCAGCGCCATCGTATATGGTAGAAAGGAGAACCAGTGCACGGTTCTTGGCGCGTAGGAGAAATCCGTCTTACGATGTCGGAATTGGTGAACCGGTCGATCGCGGGTAGTAGCGTAGTATGTGTCGAGGTAAGTTGAACATGTTGAAGTCGATCCCTGCGCGGCATGCGGTGGTTCGAACAGGATGAGTCCAGCCGCGCGTGGAATTCGAAAACGGATGAAAGTACTCGTTTACAGTGCGAATTTCGCACCTGAACCCACAGGCATCGGCAAGTATTCCGGAGAGATGGCCGCCTGGCTGGCCGCCCGGGGCCACGATGTGCGGGCCATCTGTGCGCCTCCCTACTATCCGAACTGGCAGGTGAGCGGCGAGTACCGCTGGCCGATGTTTCGCCGCGAACAATGGCGCGGAGTCGACGTCTGGCGGGCCCCCCTATGGGTGCCCAAATCGCCGAGTGGATTCACGAGAATTCTCCATCTGCTGTCATTCGCGCTGACGTCTTTTCCGGTTGCATTACGTCAAGTATTTTGGCGGCCGGATCTTGTCATTTGCGTGGCACCTGCGTTCGTGTGCGCGCCGGCGGCGCTGCTGGTCGCGCGTTTGTCGGCAGCTCAGGTTTGGCTGCACTTGCAGGACTTCGAGGTTGACATTGCGTTTCGCATGAAGTTGCTGCGCGGCGCAGTCCTGCAGCGCGTGATCCTGCGCATGGAACGCTGGATTCTGCGCCGATTCGACTATGTTTCGTCAATTTCGAGCCGGATGATCAAGCGGTTGCTCGAGAAGGGCGTGGCGCAAGAGCGTATTAGTTTTTTCCCGAACTGGGTGGATATCGCGCACATCAAACCCGCTGCCCGCACGGGAAGTTATCGGTCCCAATTGGGTATCGCGGATGACGCCGTGGTGGTCCTGTATTCCGGGACATTGGGCGGAAAGCAGGGGTTGATGGTTGTTCCCACCGTTGCCCGGCGGCTGGCCGCCAGACACGACATCGTGTTCGTGATCTGCGGCGACGGTGTCATCAAGCCGCGGCTGCAGGAGGCCTGCGCCGGTCTTTCGGGAGTCCACTTCCTTCCGCTCCAACCCTTCGAAAGGCTTGGAGAATTGCTTTGCATGGCAAACGTGCACCTGCTTCCCCAGAGCAAGGACGCCGAGGATCTCGTGCTTCCCGTCAAAGCTCTCGGGAATGTTGGCGAGCGGTCGACCTGTGATTGCGACCTGTCATGCCGGAACCGAATTGCATGCTGTGGTGTCAACCTGCGGTATCGTCGTCGAACCGGAGGACACAGAGGCGCTGGCTGAAGCCATCTGCCGCCTGGCGGACGATGCCCGCTCAGGGTGGATTTGGGGCAATGCGCGAGAGCTTATGCCGAGGCGAATTTCGAGCGCGACGCTGTCCTGCAGCGCGTCTTTGGGCAGATCGAAAGCGGAGAAATCAGCATTCCACACGATGTAATCGCCTGACCGGTGCCCCTGGGTCGTGAGCACAAAAAAATGAGGACTACCAACCTTGCAGCGATTGCGGCCGATGTTCCGGTGGGTGCGGTCTTGTGTACCTCGGCACTCGCCGACGTTCAAATTGCCGACATCACTGACACCTTGGACAACGCAGTCAGAGAGCCGCGGCTCATCAACGGTTCAACCGATCCGTATTTCGACATCTATGGCGCATTTCGCGCGCAGTTCGACAACAACCTCTTCAGGCTGCCAAGCGGCAGCCGACGTGCAGCAGGTCGTCGGGCCCTCGGCATCACGAGAAGATCATATCAATTCCCCGTCCGCGGGCCTTGATGGCCAGTGGGCGCTCGGCAGGCAGATCTTTTCCGTTCAAGCTCAGGTGGCCGACAATCGCTATGCGGAGAACACCAATCTGAACAATGTCTCCACCATCGACAAGGCAATCTGGAATTGGGGCGTGGCCAGCGTTCTGTCCGGTCAGGTCGGTGCCGAATTCACGCGTTCGCTCCTGAGCTTCGTGAATGCGGCAGTCTACGAGCGCAATACCTACAACAAACCCAATACTTTGCCGCGGCGCGCTATCAAGTGGGGCCGCGCTGGACGCTGTACGGGGGACTCCTCGACACCAACTTCACCCTTGAGAATGCCGCCACGAATTACAACGATTTCCGCCGCAAAGCCGTCGATATGGGCGCCGAACTGGAAACCAGCGCTCAAGATTCATTCGGGCTGGACTATCGGTACACGGACGCTCGTTACCCGAACGCGATCGTGACGTCGAACTCGGCGTCAATCCCGACTACCGGGAAGATCGGCTGCGGTTCTTGGCAAAGGCGGTACTGACGGAAAAGACCACCGTGGATTTGAGCGCCGGGCTGTTGAAACGCAACTATTAAAGTTCCGCGATCGGTTCGTTTTCAGGCCCTATCTGGCGTGGCGCGCTGGGATGGCAGCCCACGCAGAAAACACAATTGATCTTCGACGGTTTGGCGGGATCTACAGGCCTACTTGACTGATGCGACCAACTACTATCGGGCCACCGGAGTCAGCATCGCGCCGACTTGGACGGCCTCGGAGAAGATCTCGCTGACGATCACGGTTTCCCATGAAGATCAGCACTACATCGGCTCGAGCAACAACATGCGGATTCAGCTGCGCCGGCGGGACACGTTCAACTCGCAGGTATTGAGCCATGACGTACACGCCGATTCGCTCGCTGATTTTCGACTTTTCTTTCGGCCATGAACAACGCGACTCGCAATCAGCCAGTATTCGCCTACAACGATGGATTGGCGTCCGTAGGCGTGAAGTTTTTCATATCTCAGTAATGACCTTCCCTGCATCTCATGAGTCTACTATGACAGTGTCCTCGAAGCATCCAGCGCCCCGTTACGATCGCCGCCCTTGGCCTGGCGTGAGCTTGTGGATTCCCGATGTCGGCGCGCGGCCAGACCGATCCTTGCCCAAATATGGCACCGCCGCCCGGGGCGAGAACATTGGGATACACGCACAAGGTGTTTTGCGTGGCACCGACCACCACCGATATTTCAGTCACCGACACCGTGCCCAGCAAGCTCTACAGCGGACACTGGTTCAGTGCCGGCAGCCGTATCCGTATGAACATGTTCTGCCGATCGAGCAAGCGCTGGTGCTCGAGCCGGGGCGGTGGTTACCACTGAGACCAGAAAGTCATTGCCGGGACTGTTGCCGCTGTTGCCGGCGTCGTCCGGATTCTATGTGGAGTTCGCCGACGCCTTTCGGACAACGATCCGGACCATTGGCCGGCAGTTTGGTTGATGCCTCAGGAGCATAATTCGCGTCAAGCCGATCATGTCCCCGGGGATCCGCCAGGTTACGAACGGTGGATGGAACTGGATGTCGACGAAGGCGGCTTCAACAAGACGGGACATCACGGTGCGGTGATCAGTTGGTCGGGGATTTATCCGCGCTACGAGCACCAAAACGGGTCGAACGACCCTGTTTCCTCACCGCCCATGGATCGCACCCAGGAGCACATCTTTGGGCTGAGCTACGACCCAGTGCGCACGACGGTTACGTGGTGGGTCGACGGCGTGTCGGTCGGCTCGGCGAGTACCGCGGCCATCCCGTCGATTGTCAATGATCACCATTACTATCTGATCATGAGCAACCAAACTCACGGGCTGAATCGCCCTTACAAGATGTACATACGATATTTCGCGGTTTGGTCTGGCAACCCCGTGCCCAATCCGCCGTCCGGAGTACACACGGGGACCGGCCCTTGAGTCGCAAGGGCGCCGCAGGGGCCCCGTTAATGTTAGGATATTGCGCATGATGTCAGACGGAAATGGTTGTTTTACTTAATTAAATTTTGTGCTAAATGAATACATTGAGGCCATAGTCTTGGTTAAAGTCCAACATGAACTCACTGGGCGTGCTGACGGGAATGGACGACTTGCGAAGCGCACGACGGAACGTTCGCGGCTTTCGCTCGAACGCTCTGGTCGCGATCACACTGTGGTTGCTATGTGTGGCCGCCGCGCCGGTTCGCGCGCAGCAGCAGCATATCTGATTGGTCCGGGAGATATCCTGCGAATCAGCGTATTTAAGAATCCTGATTTGAGTTTGGATGCACGCGTGTCGGAAGCAGGGACGCTGAGTTATCCGTTGATCGGCTCGGTGCAGGTCGGTGGAATAACCTTGCCGGCTGCAGAGAAGAAGATAGGGGATCTGCTTCGCGAAGGCGGTTTCGTACTGAATCCGCAAGTCAACATCCTCATTACGACGGCCCTTGGCGGGTTGGTTTCAGTCATCGGCGAAGTTAACACTCCCGGGCGCTACTCGATAGAAGCGGCCGGTGGGCATCTGTCGGGCATGCTAGCCGTCGCCGGAGGCATCGGGCCACGGCTCCGACAATGTAATCGTCACCGGCACCCGCGGCGGCAAACCTTTCCGGCGCGAGATCGACATCGTGGCGATGTCCCTCGGGCACCGGCACATCCAGAGGATATCGCGCTTGCCGGCGGCGATACCATCTTCGTCAATCGCGCGCCCCTGTTCTACATCTACGGCCAGGTGCAGAAGCCCGGCCAGGTTCGGTTGGAGCGCGGAATGACCGTGATGCAGGCGCTGGCAGCGGGCGGCGGAGTTACCGGGAAGGGCACCAGCAGAGGCATCGTTCGGCATCGGCGCGACGCAGGCGGCAAGGTCAAGGAAGAGAGCGTGTCGCTCGACGAGGACGTCCGCGACCAAGACGTCATCTACGTGAAGGAAAGTCTGTTTTGAAAGGACCGACAACATGAATTTCGACCAGTTTGTGTTGATCATTCGGGCTCGATGGCGGGTGGCCGGAGGGGTATTCGGCGGGATAGTGGCACTCGCGGTGCTGCTCGCGCTGATATTGCCGAACAAATACTCGGCCGTCGCCTCGATTGTCGTTGACGCGAAGATGGACCCTACCGTCGGCGGCCAAGGCATCGCGGACACGGTCATGCAGAGCTACGTCAATACCCAAGCCGACGTGGTCACGAGCGAACGCGTTGCCCAACGGGTCGTAAGAAAGCTGGCACTGGATCGCGACGCGGATTTGCGCAAGAAATGGATGAAGAAGACCGGAGGCGAGGGCGACATCGTCAGCTGGTTGGCGAACTACCTGCTCGACAACAAGCGGGTGGTGGCCGAATCCGCCAACGCCACTGCGACGCGGCAAACGAATGTCATCGAAATCACGGTCAAATGGCCAGATGGCAAAACGGCGGCGGCGCTGGCCAATACCTTCGCCCAGGCCGCGATCGAAACGAATATCGAATTGAAAGTCGAACCTGCCAAGCAATATTCGGCTTGGTTCAATCAGCGATTCGCGGCGCTGCGGGCCGATCTCGTCGCCAAGCAGAAACGCCTGTCCGATTTTCAAAACGCAGCGGGAATTATCGCGACGGACGAAAAGTTGGACGACGAAAACGCGCGTTTGACCGAACTTTCTACACAACTGGTAACAATCCAAACTCAACGCCAGGAATCACAGTCGCGCCAGAGGCAGGTCGGCGACAACGCAACCCTGCCCGAAGTTCTCCAAAGTCCCCTGATCCAGGGTTTGAAGGACAACCTCACGACCGCCGAGGCCACGCAAACGGAAGTTGCCGGGCGTTTGGGGAAGAATCATCCGGACTATAAGGCCGCGGCCGCGGAGGTTACCAGTTTGCGGGCGCGGATTGCCGCGGAAACCGACAAGATCGTCGCGTCGCTGGGCAACACTACGCAAGTCAATGTTCGCCGGGAGAACGACGTTCGCGCGGCGCTCGAAGCGCAGAAGAAGCGCGTATTGGACCTCAAACACAGCCATGATGCGGCGGCCGTCCTGGAAAATGATGTAGTGACTGCCCAACGTGATCTCGATGCGGTGAGTCAACGGTTGGCGTTGAGCAACCTCGAGAGCCTGACGCAGCAGACCAATGTGGTTCAGTTGACGACGGCTACGGTGCCGGTCGTCCCCTCTAGCCCCAAGGTGCTGATATTCCTGGGAGTGGGAATGTTCTTGGGACTGGTGGTAGGCATAGGCGTGGCACTGCTTTTGGAGATGAGAGATTTGCGATTGCGCAACGAGGAAGATCTGGTTCGGTTGCTGGGGGTTCCTGTGCTGGGGCGGATCAAGACGTTGGTTCCCGGCCGACACGCCGCCGATTCAAGCGAGGCGCTCACCGTCATTGATCCATCGCGCGATGCGCAGGGAAGTCATAAAATATGCCTAGTGTGCAAAGTCCCGCGGAAATTACCGCCGAAAACCCCCGCGATAGAGGCCGGGCCTTAGGGGCGATTCTGGTGGAGCAGGGGCGCCTCAACCCCAAGGACGTCGAGGAAATTCAGCGCTTTGCCGCCGCCAACGGCCAGCGCTTCGGCGAGGCTGCGCGAATGCTGGGCTTGTTGACTCAGCGCGACGTGGACCTTGCGATCGCGCAGCAGTTCAATTACCCCATAGTTCCTCGCGGTGGTGTCCAGGGTGTGGCAGACGACGTCGTCGCTGCCTACATGCCCCAAAGCGAGTTGATCGAGCCGCTACGTGCGTTGCGCAGCCAACTGAGCCTTCGCTGGACCGACGGCCACAAGATCCTGGCAGTGACAAGTGCAGAACGGGGCGAGGGGCGGAGTTGGCTGGCGGCCAACCTCGCCACCGTATTCGCCCAAATGGGCAAGCGCACCTTGCTGATCGACTCGGACATGCGACACCCGCGCCAGCATGTGTTGTTCAACCTGGACAACAACGTGGGCTTGTCGGCACTTTTGACCGGTCGCGCCGGACGCGAAATTGTCTGTCGCATTCACCCTCAATTGCGGCTATTCGTGCTTCCGGCTGGTCAGTTGCCGCCGAACCCGCAAGAATTGCTTGGCCGCCCGGCTTTTGAATTAATCATCGAGTTGTTCGCCGATCAATATGATTTCGTAATCGTCGATACTCCGGCGGCGTCGGAAGTGGCGGACGCTCAGATCGTGGCGGCGCGAGCGGACGGCGCCATCGTGCTGGCGAGGCGAAACCACACTCGGCAAGCGCTGTTGCGCGCCACCATGCAGAATCTCGCTGAGAGCGGTGTGAACGTCATCGGCAGCGTGTTGACCGATCACTGAACAAACGTGCCGTGTGCTGCCGTATGAGCGACGCTGTGCGTGCTTGTTTTGGGGGATTCTCGTGTACTTGAACAGGGAGGAATTCCCCGCCGCGGCTTCGGTGCCGTGGGATCTCATCGTGGTGGGTGCCGGCGCCGTGGGTTTGATCCTCGCCGTGTCGCTGGCGCGCGCCGGGAAGCGCGTATTGCTGTTGGAAAGCGGCACGCGCAATGCCGCCGATGCGAACGATCTCAACGACGTCATCGTGACCGGCAGAGCGCACGACGGTGCGCTTCATGGAAGGGCTAGAATGGTCGGAGGAACGACGACGCTGTGGGGGGGGCAACTGACCCGGTTTCTGCCGTATGATTTCGAATTTCGTGAATCCACGGCAAGTTGCAAATGGGCCATTCGGTTCGAGGACGTGGAACCGTACTACGTCGAAGTGGCCGCCATGCTGGATTTGGACAACAAGTACCTGACCGACGAGAGTGTTCGATCCGCCCTGAAATCGCCGGCGCTCGGAGAAGAATCCCCGGTCGAGGTGTTTTTCACTCGATGGTTGCGCGAGCCGAATCTAGCGCGGTACTTTTCCGCTGAACTCGACGGCCTGGAATCCTTGAGTGTCGCGCCCGCCTGTCATGCCACCGAAATTCTCAGCCGGCCCCAGCGGATTACGGGAATCAAGGCGAGGGACTTTCAGGGCGGAATTCATGACTTTCATGCCGAGAGGGTCGTTCTGGCTTGCGGTACCATCGAGATTTCGCGCCTGTTGCTGCTGACGGCAAAGAAAGCTCCCGGTCTCGAGTGGGCGCAGAACCCGAACATAGGGAGGTATTTTCAGGATCACGTCGATTTGACCGTCGGTCGGATCGAGCTGCAGGATAGACGGGCGTTTTCCGACATGTTCGAGAACGCCCTGATCGAAGGCCACAAGTACATGCCGAAGATCAGGATGCGCAACTCGGTGTTGAGGGAGGCGGGTTGCCTCAATATTGCCGGCGATGCGAGCTTCGATTCGGCGATCGCGGAGGACGTTGCGCTGTTTAAGGTTTTCGTCAAGTCGCTGATGTGGGGAGCGAGGATCGATAAACCCTGGCAGACCTTGAAGCGCATTGCGGGCCTCGGGAGGGTCTGGTTCCCGCTGATTTGGCGCTATCTGCGGCACCGGAGAATCCTCGCGATAGCCGACCGCGGCATCAGCCTCATTGCACACTGCGAGCAGCGGCCGATGAAGGACAGCCGAATAACGCTCGATGCGGATAGAGTCGACCGCTTCGGCGACCCGATAGCACGACTGCACTGGGTAATCGACGAGCGAATGCAGGTCGACAGCCTGCAATTCTTCGTCACCCAGCTCAAGCCGTTCTTGGCGAAGGAGTGCAAGGCGGAACTCAACGTGTTACCCGCGCTCTTGTCGGGCGATGTGTCGGTATTGGAGCAAGCCGGGGATTCCTACCACCAATGCGGGGGGGCGCGCATGGCGCTCGGTGCCGATGACGGCGTGGTGGATGCGAACTGCAAGGTATTCGGCACCGATAATTTGTATGTGGCCGGTGCCGCCGTGTTCCCGACCTCGAGCTCTGCCAATCCCACCTACACCGCGATGGCCTTGGCCCGGCGCCTGAGCGATCACCTGACGGAGGCGGCGCAATGACCAAAATGGACGAGCTTTTGGGGCGTATCGGTTTGGGCTGTGCCCGCCTCAGCGGCGGTGTGGCAGAGCCGAACTCGCGGCGCATATTGGCAGCGGCGTTGGAATGCGGGCTCCGCTACTTCGACACGGCACCCTCCTACGGCGGAGGGGCATCGGAGCGCATTCTCGCGGCAGGTTTGCGGGGTTTTCGCGATGACGTAGAGGTGTGCACCAAGGTAGGCCTGCCGCGAGCGTCGCCGAATCGCCGCGCCGAGATGAGAACGCTGATCCTCGCGACGATACGCTCGCTCCTGCCTGAAGCGGCGGTGGCTCGGCTCAACCGAATTCGGCACTCGCAAGTGCAAAGTCTGCCGAGACGGCCAAGTTGCGGAAATTTCGCAGTGCCGTTCGTGCGTTCCAGCGTTGCGCGGAGCCTGCAGGAACTGCAGACCGATCATCTGGACACCTTGCTGCTGCACGAGCCGCAGATGTCCGACCCAGACGCGGACCTCGCAGCCCTGCTTCAGGGATTCGTCGCCGCGGGCACGACGCGGCGCCTCGGAGTCGCAACGGGTGCAGGCTACGAGAATTTACCGACGTTCGGCGCCGTCGCCCAATTCAAACTGGGAGCGACGGCAAAGAACGCCCGCGACTCACGCAGGCACATCGGCCATGGACTGCTGCGTGGATTGGATGCTTCGCGCGTCGAACGAGGCGCGCATGAGGCCGGCATATTCACGCAATTTCCCGCGCTTCAATCCTGCCTTGCGGAACCGCATGGGGCCAGTGCCCTGCTGCTGAATGCAGTACTCTTCGGTACGGAAATCGACCGCGTACTGGTGTCCACAACCTCGCCGACTCGCCTCGCGAAGTTCATTTCTGCCGCGACGCAAGTTTACGGTGAAATTCGGGCGCGCGATAATATCGGACGGGCGCCGATATTCGGCGCGCTGGTGCGTCAATACTTCGACTATTCGGCCGAAGGTCGCTAGGAGGCGGTATGGGCCGTGACGACTACCTTGATTAATCTGCTGGTGGGCGCGGCGTGCTACGTCACCTTTTTTGCCGTGCTGCCGGGCGTGGGTTCGACCATGCAGATATTGGGCCTGGCATTGCTGGCTTGTGCCGCGGCGTACGCGGTCGTCATCAACAAGATAAAGGCCTTGCCCGTGTCGGCGACCGAGTTGATCATGCATGCGCTGGGGGTGCTCTACGTTTCGGTCGCCGTGTTCAATGACCCGGACACGCTGCTTGCGTCGATCGCCTTCTTGAGCGCGATCATCTTGATTTCGATAGTCTCGAGGACCCTCACCCTGGACCGGTTATTGGATATCTGCGCATGCGTGGCGCTGCTGTGCGTGGTTACCTCCATCATCGTGGATTATCGCGAAGCAATTTCGGCGTTGTCCATCACCATCGGCCGAAGGGGCCTGGAGAGATTCGAACCGCTGCAAATACATCCCGATCTTACCGGATATATCTTTGGCGCCGGTGCCATCTTGATTAGCAGGCGCGCGATTATCACCGACAGCTTCATGGAGCGCGCGATTATGGCGCTCGGGGCGCTGGTTTCTTGTCTGTTCGTCTTGGCGGCGTCTGCCAGGGCGTCGCTCATCGCATTGACGTTCGCAGTGACCCTGTCGGTCGTGCTGGAATTTGGCGTGAAGCGCATACTCGGGCAGATGTGGGTCAGAATCGGTGCTGTGCTGTGCATCGTCTTCAGCTACAAGATCTTTCCCTACCTCGGCAAGATTCTGGAAGTCAATTCCAACACTCGCGGCGTGGCTTCAGGCGGTACCGGAAGAACCGAACTGTGGGCGCGCGGCGTTGGCGCGGTTTTCGAAGATTCGACCAGATTCGTACTGGGCGGCGGGTTCAGAAGTTCTGGTGTAAGTGACATCGGATTTTCCACGGAAAGCTCCTACATCACCATCTTGCTGGACAGTGGCGTGTTCCTGGGGGCTGCGGTCATCTTTGCGTTTTGGTATGCGCCGATCAAGGCGCTGAAGCTCACGGACCGGGAAACTCGTCACTCGAGTTCCCTGGTGTTGCTGGTGACGTTCATGACGTTTCTGGTGGTCGAGTCGGTTTTCAACCGCTATCTGTTGGCGATCGGCAATCCGGTATCCCTGATGACACTCTTGATCTTGTTTTCGCTGTCGATGCGTCCGAACTTGGCTGCCGCGGCTCCCCCGGGCTCCCAGAGTTTCGGCGGGGTAGCTGTCAGGGGCGGGGGGCCGCAAAGAACTCCGCCAGACGGGCGCGCAGATCCTTCGCAAGTGCATTGACGTAAGGTTCACGCAACATGCTGATGTGGGTTCCGATGACCCCGATGATTTCCGACTGCGAGGCGAATCTGCGCCAGGTTCGTCCGATCAGAGGCAAATATAGCAGCGGCGTGATCTTCGCCTCGTAAATCACGATTTTCCCGGAGTACTGCTGCGGAACGTACGCGAACATGGCTGCGAAGAGTCTATTGATGAACGATCGGTGCGCCGGGGGATAATTTGAAACGTCCATTATTCCTTCGATAGCGTAGCCGCCGCCGAATTTCTCGCCGCGCTTCAACCCCATTACACGCTTGCCGATGGCATTGGCGTTGTTAGTCAAACTCCAGGCAAGCGAGCGAAGCGTGCGGCTTCGCATCAAGTCGCCGTGATTCATCCAGCCCGGAAGATTTCGGAATAGCTCCAGCCAATAGTGCGGATTCCACCGCCGAAGTGCGATGCCGGTATTCTCGGGAACCCCGTCTATCGCCACGAGCAGCCCCACTTCGCGCCCTCGGACGCGCAGACTCTCAGCCATTGCAAGTGCGATCACCGCGCCCAAACAATACCCGCCCAGCGCGAAAGGACCGTTGGGCTGGAAGTTCGCCAACGCTTCCGCGTAATGCTCGGCGACCGATTTGACCGATTCGCCGAAATTGGCGTCCGCTATCTGTTTCGGTGGTGCCTGAATTCCGTAGAATCGGATGTCGGGATCAAGAGCACGAGCCAGATCCGCAAAGTCTGCGCCGACAACGCCCGATGCGGAATGCACGCAATAGAACGCCGGACGTTGTTGGTCCATTTGCAGCGCACACTCGTTGATCGGAATGATTACGCGTGCGGAATTGCGCGACGCTTGGGCGAACAAGGCGGTGGTGTCACGGTTCAAATTAATGCCTGAGGAACTCATTGTCGCGCATTGGACCGCAGTTCGATCACGCGGTATTTTACTCTTGACATATTTTGTAAGTTATACAATCCCCGCTCGGGCGACTAAATTACCACGGAAGGCCAGGCAGGAGCAGGCTTTGCTTGCCCGGCCCCAGCTTTGCATCGCAGACCGCATTTATCCGCTCCCGGCGTCCCCACCGACCACTTTCCGGGCCTCTGGATCGCCATTGACTGTATGATACGATCAATCTGTTGCGCCCAGTTTACCGCGGGGCAGCATGGATTTCCGCTCCGCACGATTGGGAATACGCGATGACGATTGAAGCATCGATCAGATCTGGCAGTGAACCTAACAACTTTGTCCCGTCTCCGATCCGCCGCGAGTGGATCATGGAAGGCAATCCGACTGCCCGGCTCGAACTTCTGTCGAGCAGCGCCGACGGTACCGCGAGTACCTACTATTGGGATTGTACGGCAGGGCGCTTCAACTGGTACTACAGCTTCGATGAGACGCTGCACATCGTGGAGGGCGCCGTCACTTTGAAGGAACCGTCGGGGCGCACGCGGCACGTCGTTGCCGGAGATGTCGTATTTTTTCCGGCGGGAAGCCAAGCGGAATGGACCGTCGACCGGTACATCCGCAAGCTGGCATTTTGCCGCACGCCACTGCCGGGTTATTTCATTCGATATCGAACCATAGGACGGACTCTCAAGAGACTTGTCTTGGGCAGACCCAAGCAGACGGAGTCGTCGGGATTGTTGTAAGAATGGGCACAAGAGCATACGACCATAACATCACGCATCTAGTCGGCTCCATCAATCAAACTCAAGCAGCCTGTTCGTGGGTGATCGCAGCTGCCGGCCGCGCAGACACGGCGGGGCGGTGGTGCGTCGGCGGAGTTCAATGAATCGCATGCACATTGCGATTTATCACAATATCCTTTGGTCCAAGTACAAGGGAGGCGTATTTTCGCAGGTCTACCTCCTGGGAAGAGAGAAAGACATTGAGACATCGTTCGTGCAAATCGCGGAAACGGACGATGAGCGAACACCGCTCGGCGGTGTCGACATGTCCTATCATCAATATCCGTTTCGGCTGTTGTTTCGGGGCGGCTATTACAAGCCGGGGCGGTATCGGCGGGTCATGAAGCTGGTCCGCGACGTGATTGCCCATCCTTGCGACCTGGTCGTGATGCCGGGGTATCACCGCGTAGAGTACTGGGCGATGTTGCTGGCCTGCATGATGGTGGGCCGGCGACGCGCGGTTTTCTGCGATTCGACGGAATTCGACCGCCCGCAAACCCGCTGGAAGGACTTCGCAAAGCAACTCTTCTTCAAGCGCTGCGACGGGTTCTTCTGCTATGGACGGCGGAGCAAGGATTATCTTTTGAGATTCGGCGTCGATGAGTTCAAAATCGCCTATCGCTGCCAAGCCGCCGCGCTGCCGCACTCGTACGACCCGGAGGACGTGCTGGAGGCCTATCAATCCGCAGCGGTCAATTCGAAGAGTGAATTTCGGTTCCTGTACGTCGGCCGTTTGTCGACCGAAAAGGGATTGAATGACTTGCTGGAGGCATTTCGACAAATTCGCGAGAAACGAAGCGACGTGAGATTGGACCTGGTTGGCGCGGGCCCCCTTCGCGGGGAATTGATCAAGCGCGTCGCAGAATTGAATCTGATGGATTCCGTGACGTTTCTCGGCCCCATGGGCATGGACGCGATTGCCGAGCTCTTCAAGCCCAGTGCAGCATTGGTTCTACCGAGCCATAGTGAGCCTTGGGGATTGGTGGTGAACGAGGCGCTGAGTTACGGCTGCCCGGTGGTGGTCAGCAATGTGTGCGGGTGCGTACCTGATTTGGTGATAGACGGGGTTACCGGCTACTCGTTCCCGGTGGGGGACGTCGATGCCCTCTCCAAGGCGATGCTGCTGACCGCGGAAATGTCGACGGATCGGGTCGCCGTGGCCAAACGGTGCCTCGAAGTCATTGCCGATTTCACTCCACAACGCGCCGCTGCGCAGATTCTGGACGGCTGCACTCGGATGATCGGCGGCGCCAGATGACACCGCGGGTGGCCTTCGTCGCACCGCTGCCCCCGCCGGTGCACGGCTTCTCCAATATATGCGCCGCAATGCTCGGCCTCCTTCGGACGGAGTCCTCGGTCGGCGTCTTCGACCGCGCACGGCGCGAGCCCAGCCGGTTCTCATGGCTGCGCCAGCTGGCCATGCCGTTCGCGTACCTCGTCTGGTTGGTGAGAAACCCGGACGGCAAACTCTATCTGGCACTGTCGGGCGGACACGGACAAATCTTCGATTGGCCGTATGTCCTCATCGGCAGACTTTTCGGCCGGCGTATATTCGTGCATCACCACAGTTTTGCGTACATCATTGCGCCGTCGATCCTCAATAGGCTGTTGTTCGCGAGTCTTCGCCAGCAGATTCACGTAGTCTTGAGTCCGCATATGGGGCGAGAATTGGTGCGAATTTACGGATTGAATCCGGCCAAAGTAAGGGTGGTATCCAACGCTGCGTTCTTCAGCGCCGTCATTCAAGCCGCAACAAAACAGCAAAACCTGGAGGCGCCGATTCGTTTGGGATATCTGTCGAATATCTCCCTCGAGAAGGGCATAGTCGAATTCTTTGCGGTGCTCGCTGAACTGGGGCGCCTCGGGGTTGCGTATGAGGCGCAAATAGCGGGACCGATCGAGCCGGCGGCGCAAGACACGTTCTCGAGCTTGATGGCGTCGTCGTCCAACACCACCTATTGCGGTCCGGTGTATGACGACGCCAAGCGCAAATTTTACGACGGCTTGGATGTGCTGCTGTTCCCGAGCGATTACCGGAACGAGGCGGAGCCGCTGGTCGTCCATGAGGCCATTCGCAGCGGAGCTCACGTCATCGCTTGCGAGCGCGGTGCGATCGCCGACATTTTGGCGAATGGAGCCGGATTGGTGGTCCCCAAATCGGCATTCGTATCGGCCGCAGTCGACCGGATCCGCACGTTTCACGCCGATCAAGCGGAGTTGCGGCGAGCGCAGCACGCCTCACTCGAGCAGGCACGTCGAATGCGCGACTCGACCGGCGGGCATCTGTCGGCATTGGTAAATGAAATCCTTACCGATGCCGCGTGATGTGCCTCGGGGAGTCGACTTGACCGGGCCGGCGCAGGATCTGAACGCCTTCCGTGTGCCGCCGGGATTTCGCGGCAGGCCGGCGTGGGTGGCGCAAAGTTGGTGGCTGGTGCAGGCGACTTTTTTTGGGATGTCCCCACAGTTCATGTACGGTTGGAGAAATTGGCTGCTCAGGATATTCGGCGCCACAATCGGGCGTGGGGTGCACATTCGCCCCACCGCCAGAATCACCTATCCCTGGAAATTCAGCATTGGTGATTACAGCTGGGTCGGCGACGGCGTCGTCATATATACTTTGGAGCGCATCGAGGTCGGTCGCAACGTGTCGGTTTCGCAGCGCTGCTATCTGTGTGCGGGAAGCCACGATTATACCCAAAGAGATTTTCGCTACATCATGGATCCGCAAAGGACGCGTATAGCCGTCGAAGATGAGGTCTGGTTGGCAAACGATGTGTATGTAGGGCCCGGCGTCACAATCGGCAAGGGTGCTGTGGTCGGCGCGAGAAGCAGTGTTTTCAAGTCCCTTCCGGCCATGATGGTCTGTTACGGATCTCCCGCTGAGGCGAAAAAACCGCGCATTTCCTCATGATCGAAGCCAACGACGCCCGTGAACGCAATCACAGGCGCGGTAAGCACATCAAGCTCTCTGTATTCACCGGGCTCATGGTGCGCGCAAGTTCCATGTTGATGACCATTGTCTCGGTGCCGTTGACCTTAAATTACTTGGGGAACGAGCGTTTCGGTCTTTGGATGACGGCCACCTCGGTCGTTTCGATGCTTGCGTTTGCCGATTTTGGCATCGGCAATGGATTGCTGTCGGCAGTCGCCGAGGCGTCCGGGCGGGACGATCTGGAGGCGATCCATAGGTACATATCGAGCGGATTTGCCATTCTGATCGCCATCGCCGTATGCATGCTGTTGCTGTTCTTTGCAACGGCATACCCGCTGGTGGATTGGGCGCATGTTTTCAACGTTCATTCTCCGACCGCCCGGGCGGAGGCGGGGCCGGCAATTGCCGCGCTCGCGCTCTGCGTGGCTGGGAGCGTCGCGGCCCTCATCGTTCCACGAGTGCAGCTAGCGTTGCAGCATGGTTTTATCTACAACCTGTGGGTCACCATCGGGTTGATGGCCTCTATAGGCGCCATTTGGCTGGTATCGATCAATCGTGGCAGCGTCGCGCTGTTGATACTCGCCTTGTCAGGCACACCGCTGGTTGCCTCCGCTATCAACGGACTGTTTTTTTTCCACAGGAACCGCCAATATCGCCCGCGCTGGGCATTCGTCGACAAGGCGGCCATACGCAGAATCCTCAACACGGGATTCATGTTCGTGTTGCTCCAAATCGGCCTCTCCCTAAGTTTCGCGTCGGACAAACTCATCATTGCGCGTCTGCTGGGCGCCGAAGCCGTCGCTTCTTATTCGGTCTATGAGAGGGTCTTTGGCGTTGGTATAAATGTAATCCTGGTCATGCTGACCCCCATTTGGCCGGCATACGCCGAAGCCTGGGCTCGAAACGATACCGACTGGGTGAGACGGGCGCTGCGACGCTCTCTGACGCTATCGATCGGAGTCAGCGCGGCATTTGCCGCCTCAATTGTGGTCGCGGGTCCTCTCATAGTGACACTTTGGATGCGCAGGAATGTTCCGGTCGATCCCATCGTGCTCTACGGTCTTGCAATTTGGTGCGTCATTCAATCCCTGTCGAATGCGCTGTCGATGCTGTTGAACGGCTTGCACATGATCCGCATCCAGGTCATCGCGTCGATCTTGACCGCATGTGTGGCGATACCGCTCAAGTTGATTCTGGTTCGAAACTTGGGTCCAGCTGGCGCGGTGTTGGCGTCGTCCGCAGTAGCCGTTTGCTTTTCGGTCGTGCCGTTTTCCATCGTGGTCTGGAAGATGGCTATAAAATCAACGCCTGAGGCAACCCGCAACGCTGGTTGAACCCGGCGCATCGCGGCCACCGACGCCGCTACGGCTTTCACATAATGTTGCCTGTGGTGAGCATTGGTCGAGACCAGCCCGCGGACGTAATCAGTGTGAAGCTGGTTAAATGGGAGGGAGGCGCATCATAGGTTGTGTTGTAGAATTTACCTCCAACCCTTGGCGTCTCACATAATGCATGTGCGGCGGCGTTGTTCAACGGAGACAGACTGACAAGTACCTGCCCGAGCCGTTATCATAGCCGGAGCAGGAAGCGATCGCTTCGACCAATCAGGACCCCATTCCTTGGAAAATCCGCTGACCTCCGATCAAGTTGCCGACTTTCGCAGGCAAGGCTTCCTTGTGATTGATACACCACAAATTCCTGAGTCCGAAATTGCTTGGTGTCGGAACATCTTGCTGCGCATGCTCGAGAGCGGAGAGGGTCGCAGCGAGGGCAGAAATCTCGATTTGATCGCAAGTGACGGCGGCGCGGACACCACTCTGCCGACTGTCCTGCAACCCTCGTTGTACGCAACCGAATTGCGCAAATTGTCGTATCGAAAAACGGCTCTCGCGATTGCGCGCCAGCTGCTTGGTGAGGATGCCGCCTTTGCGGGAGATCACACGATCTTCAAACCGGTCCACAAGGGCGGTCCCACGCCCTGGCATCAGGACGAAGCGTTTCGCGAACCTGGCTTTGAGTACGATGAGATCAGCATCTGGATCGCGTTGACGGACAGCACCATCGAGAACGGCGCCATGGCGTACATCCCGGGCTCGCATTTGCTGGGAGTGCTGCCACATCGGTTGAACGGCGGGGCGAAGGAAGCCAACACCATCGAATGCTACGCGGGATTCGATCTGAAGACTGCGGCGGTACGGCCCATTCCGGCGGGTGCGATGATCATTCATCATGGCCGCACCGTGCATGGATCGGCGGGCAACAAGACGAATATGCCGAGGCTTGCGTACATCCTGCAGTACAGCACGCCGGTTCGAATCAGCAAGGAAATCCGCGAGGCTCCTTGGCTGGAGCATCTGCGCAGCGCCAACCAGCGGCGGCGCAGGAGTTTCCTGCTGCGCGGGGGAATCTTCCCCGAATTGGTGCGCGTGCTGCGCTCCGATCGCCATTCGGTCGCCTTTTTCTGGCGGCGGCGGGTCAATCAGATCCGCGGTTTGTTCAAGAACTAGTTCATCGCAATCGCAGCCGCTCGCCGTAGCCTGTCAATTCGAGGTAGCCGCGGCCGGCCGGCCGCTGCTGCTCATACGCCAGCACCGCTCCTTCCCAGTAGATGGTTCCTGCGGACAGCCGCGTGTCGTTTTCCTGATCATCGAGCAGGGGGACAAGGTCGAATTCACGGGTGCCTGCGCGGATATGCCATTGCACCGGGTAAGAAATTCGCGTACGCGGTGACGTCCACTGCCGGCCCGGTCTAAATTCCACATCGGCAGGCTGTAAGACTTGCACCTGACCCGCGCCGTTGCGCAGCGTGCCGCCGGCCCAATGCTCTTTGCTCCCCGCACCGCGGATGCGAAATGCCATTAACGCGGCGCCGCCATCCAAGTTGATACCGATCCAGTCCCAGCCCACTGCCTCAGCGTCCAAATACGCGCTCGACCATTCATGATCCAGCCAGGCCTCGCCGGTGACCGCCTCGGGACGGCCCTGGCGGGCAATGCTGCCCGCCACACGCAGGTGCGGCAGGCTGTAGTAGTAACTGGCCGCGGCTGCCGAAGGTCCTTTGCGGCTGAAGCCGCCCTCGCCGTTGAGCAGCACTCCCTGCGTTTCCGTGAGTGCAAGGTCGAATGACAAGTCCTCCGCGTCAATCTTGGCGATGTACGCGGCCGTATCGCGCTTGAGCGACCAGCGATCGATCCACACATGCGTGTCCCCGGTCTCTGCCTCCGCGAGTCCCAATCCCGCGCGGCGGATGCGCTGGTCCTGCCAAAGTCGACCGCGCTTGGGGTCGCTGATGGCGCAGTGGGCGATCAGCAGCTGGTGCGCCGCAAATGCGCTGGGATTGCCGTCGTCGACAGCCGTCTTGCTCCGAAAAAAAGTGATTTGAAATCCCAGCGTCTCCCCGCGCACGGTGCTCAACCAGCCCGTGACGTACCACCATTCGGTGCGAAACTGCGGATGGCTGCCGTAGTCCGCGGGAAACAACAGCGCGTGGCCGGGTGTTGCCGGGGCGTCAAGGGACGCGGTGGGATGCGCCGGCGCGCTGACGAGATACACGGCGGCGAGAAGACCAATCCCCCGGGACCCACGACCTGCACTCATTGCGTCACCAGTCCTCACGCACGGCCTGTACCGCGGCCTGGCTGGTGGCGGCGCGGCCGCTCCAAATGGCCGTCACCGCCGCCGCGGTCATCAGCACGGCGCTGAGCAGGGCGAGCTCCCAGACCGGAATGGCGAGATCGATGCTCCAGTTGAAGGACTGGCGATTGATCACATAGACGAGGACAAGACTCAGCATGCCGCCCAGAGTGAGGCCGTAGAGGATGCCAAAACCGCTCAAGAGCAATCCTTCGCTGGCCAACATACCGATGATCTGCCGGCGCAGCATGCCGATGTGGCGCAGCATGCCGAATTCGGCGCGGCGGGCGAGGGCGGTCGAACTTGCCGCAAAGCTCACGCCGGCGAGTCCAATCAGCACCGCGATGGCTTCCAACGCATAGGTGATGGCAAACGCGCGATCAAAGATGCGCAGGCTTCGCTCGCGCAGCGCAGTACTCGTCAGAATCTCGAGTGAATCGCCGCGCGCGAAGCGGGCGCGCAGTGCACTCTCCGTCAAGGCGGCGTCGGCGCCGGTTTTGAGCCAGATGGAACCCTCATTCGCACTGTCATCACCGGTTGCGGCCAAATACGCCTGACGCGAGATCACGATGGCCCCTGAGGTTCGCGCGTAATCGCGCCAGATCCCGGCTATCGTGTACCGCTGCAGGCGGCCCGCGAGCGGCACGTCGATCTCGTGGCCCAGTTGGTAACCGTACAGGTCTTGCAGCGCTTCAGATATCCACGCCGGCTCGGCGTGCGCCGGCAACGGCAGATTGGCGCTACGCACCAGCGGCAGTTCCAGCGCCGTCTGTGTAGCCGTGGCGCCGCGCGCGATCAGCGTCACGGGTGCACGGGCGGGATCGAGCAGCACCGGCCGCGAACGGCGAAATTCGATGTGCGATACGCCGGCGGCCGTAGCGAGCGCCGCTTGATCGGCCGCGGACCAGTACGCGGTGTCGTTGCCGAGGGGTTCACGAATCTGCATATCAGCGGGCAGGAGCTTTTCCAACCAATGATCGAAGGACACCCGGAACGAATAGACCATGATGGCCATGGCCACCATCAGACTGAAGCTCACGATGATCGATGCCAGGCTCAGGGTGGAGAGACCGACGTTCTCACGTAGCTGCGCCACGGCGGTGTCCAGCGCAACGCGATGAGTGCGCGGCGCGAGCCCCAATCCTCTGACCGTGAGGGTGGGCACGAGTAGGACCGCGCCCAACAACAACAGGGCGATCGCGGCATAGCCAAACAGCGGCAGACCCGCCACGGCAGGTAGCCTTGAAAGCACGGCCCCCCCGGCCAATAGGGCGACCCCGAGATATGCGCTGGATCGAGCCGCCACGGCATGATCGGCGTCGCCACCTTTCAAAGCAGGGGCCGGCGGTTGGCGTGCCGCGGCTCGGGCGGGCAGCCATGCACCGATACTTGTCACCAGAGTGCCCATCGCCATGAAGGCGAGCACAGGCGCCGGCGCCGCTCGCAGCGATGCACCGACGGCGTGCAATTGACCGTTGCCGAGATCTCCGGTCAAGAACTGCAACACCAGGGCGGCAAATCCGGCGCCAACAATGACGCCGAGAATCGAACCTGCCGCACCGAGGGCGGCACCCTCGCCGATGAGCGCCCGTTGCAATTGTCCGCGCGTCACGCCGAGCGCGCGGAGCAGCGCGAACGACCGCCGGCGCCGCAAAACGGAGAGAGATTGCGTCGAAAACACCAGGAACGCGCCGGTCCACATCGCGACCAGCGCCAGCATGTTCAAATTGACTCGATACGCCCGGGTGACGGTGAGGGCCCGATCGCGCTCGACTTGCGGAGCAATGGCGTGCACACCGACCGGCAGAGTCCGTTCCAGGTCGCGGCGAAAGCGGTCCACGTCGATGCCCGGACGCAGGCGCAGATCGATGCGATTGAGCCGGCCGATTCGGCCGAAGGTCCACTGCGCCGAGGCGATGTCCATCAACCCGAGTTCCTGAGAATACGTCGCCGAGGACAGAACGCCGAGCACGTGCAGCGATTTGGGCGTGCTGCCGACGATGACCGGCAGTTCCCTGCCCGGTCGCACATCGAGATCCTGCGCGGCGCCACTGCTCAAATAAATGCCGCCGGTTTGCAGCAGCGCAAACACGCCGTCGCCGATATCGCCGATGAGCGCGGGCTGCAGCGTGGCTGCGCGAAACGGGTCGATACCCAGTACCTTGAGCGTATCCCGCCGACCGGGCAGCGCGACCTCCAATTCCAGGACGGGGCTCGCCGTGCTCACTGCCTCATCGTGGGCCAGGCGGGTGAACAAATTCTCTTGAAAACCCTCGCGCGGACCCCGCACCACGACGTCGGCTTCACCCACCAGCCGTTTGGTGGCCAAGCCAAATTCGTTGAGAGCGGCGTTGTTGACGAGGTACACGGCCGCGCCGAGCGCCACTCCCAGCGCGATGGCCAGTACGGTGACCGACAAGCGCACCGGCGATTCGCGCAACTGCGAGATCAGCAGCAGGCGCCAAACGGCGAACGCCCTCCGCGATTCCTGCCGGGTGTTCATTCGCCCGGAGCCAGTGGCCGCAAGCCTTCGGCATCGAGCACCAGGATCCGATCGGTGGTTTCCGCCGCGGCGCGCGAATGAGTGATCAATATGCCGGCGCCGGCATTTGCCTTTGCCTGCGCACGCAACAACGCCAGAACCTGGGCTGCGCTGCGCGGGTCGAGATTTCCTGTCGGCTCATCGGCCAGGAGCAAGCGCGGTTGATGCACCAGCGCCCGCGCAATGGCGATGCGTTGTGTTTCGCCGCCGGACAGTTCTCGTGCAAAGCGCCGCGCGAGCGGGGCGATGCCCACGGCCGCGAGCATTTCCAGCGTGCGCCGGCTGCGCTCGGGCTCCGCTACACCCAATAAGTCGAGAGGCAGGGCGACATTTTGCTCGACGCTCAGATAGGGCAGCACATGAAAGGCCTGGAAGACGAACCCGACAGCCCGGCGCCGCAGCAACGTGACGGCATCATCGTCCAACGCCGAGAGATCGACGCCGTCCAGCAGCACTCGGCCGGAATCCGGTTGATCGAGGCCGGCGAGCAAATTGAGCAGGGTGGATTTGCCCACGCCCGACTCGCCCATCACGGCAAGGTATTCGCCCTGCCGCAGGTCAAGACTAATCCCCTCGAAAATCGCCGGACGATCCGGCGAATAACGCTTGCTGAGGTTCTCGAGCCGCAGAACGGCAGGTTCCTGGGGCTCTCCATCGAGGCGGTTTCCCGCCCGAATCAAGCGGCGTCGACTCCGATCATGGCTTTGACCTCCAGAAAGTCGCGCAGCCCGAATTCACCGTATTCGCGCCCGTTGCCCGACATCTTGAAGCCGCCGAAGGGTGTTTGCATGTCTCCCGATGCTCCGTTCAGGGCGACCTGACCCGCTCTTATGCGATTGCCGATGCGCCGCGCGCGCACCTTATCCTGTGACCAGACATACGCCGCCAGTCCGTACGGCGTGTCGTTGGCGATCTGCACCGCCTCCTCTTCATTCTGATACGGAAGGATGCAGAGTACCGGCCCAAAAATCTCCTCGCGGGCGATCGTCATGTCATTGCGCACATTCGAGAAGATCGTGGGTTTGACGAAGTAGCCCTTCGCCAATCCTTCCGGCCGGCCGGTGCCGCCGGTCACGAGATGGGCGCCCTCGGCAATTCCCTTCTCGATGAATCCTTCGACCCGGTCGAACTGCAGCTTGGAAACCACGGGACCCACGGTGGTTTTCTCGGAAGTCGGATCGCCCACCACGACGCTCTCGGCGATGCGCTTGGCGATGGCCTCTACCGCCGCCATTTTGGCCGCGGGGACCAGCATGCGCGTTGGCGCATTGCAGGACTGACCGGAATTTTGAAACACGTGCAGCACGCTCTGTTTCACGGCGCGCTCAAAATCGGCGTCATCCAGCAGCACATTGGGTGATTTGCCGCCCAGTTCTTGATGCACCCGCTTGACGGATGCGGCGGCGCTGCGAGCGACTTCGGTGCCCGCTCGAGTCGATCCGGTGAACGAGACCATGTCGACTTCGCGATGCGAGGACAGCGGCGCGCCGACGCTCTGGCCGTCGCCGTTCACGAGGTTGAAGACGCCGGCGGGAACACCGGCCTCATGCATGACCTTGGCCCACAGAATGGCGCTGAACGGTGAATACTCCGAGGGCTTGAGCACCATGGTGCAGCCGGCGGCCAGCGCCGGCACCACTTTTGCCGCGACCTGGTTCATCGGCCAATTCCACGGCGTGATGAGGGCGCACACACCGACCGGTTCCTGGACCAGGCGTGTCGTGCCGCGCAGCTCCTCGAACTTGAAGGTCTTCAGCACCTCGATCATGGCGCTGATGTGACCGACGCCGATCCGTGTCTGCGAGCCCTTGGCGAGCGTCATGGGCGCGCCCATTTCCGTGGATATCGCCTGAGCGATCGCGTCGTAGTGGGCTTTGTAGGCGGCGAGAATGCGCTCCATGAGCGCCAGGCGCTCGGCCGGCGAGGTGCGGGAGTAGCTGTCGAAAGCGCGCCGCGCGGCGGCAACCGCACGATCTACATCCTTTGCGCTGCCCATCGATATGACGCCCGCAACCGCCTCGGTCGCAGGGTTGATGACCTTGAATTCCTTGGGTTCGACGGGATCGACCCACGCGCCGTCGATATAGAACTGCCGATTGTCATACATCATGCAAACCGCCCCTCAATATTCGTTGATTTCTGCCGTCATTCTACGCGTCGGCGTGAGGTAGCGCCTCGGATCTGTCGCCAGCCGCCGACGCCTCGTTCCGGCAGGCGGAATCCCACGCATAAAAGCAGGTTTTTGCTGCCATAGTTCTCATTCTGACGGCGCCATAGTTTGTTAGTCTTCGGGCGCGGATTCACGGGGAAATTCGCCTTTTGGAGTGATTATGCGAGCTATTCGAAGATTGGGGTTGGTACTGGCGTTAGGGAGTGCCGCCTGCCTGACACGCTTGCCCGCGAGCGCCGCAATTCCGGAATCCAATCCGGTGCGAACCCATGCCGTCGAGATCGGTCCGCAGGCCGGTCGGTTGGTGGTGGGCTTTCGCGCAACCGCCGGCAACTCGGTGACCAAGTCCGTGAAGTTCCGCGCCCGCGCGCAGAGCGTCAATTTCGTTCAAGCCAATACTTCCGAGGCGGACGTCGCCGGCCTGGCGCAACGCACCCATCTGGCGATGCTGCGCTCGCGGCAGGTGACGCCGAGCATGCACGTGCTGTTCTTGCAGAAAACTCTGTACGGTGCCGACGTGAACAAGGCGCTCAAAGCCCTGCGGGCTGATCCCGCGGTGCAGTTCGCTGCGGTGGATCACCGGCGTTATCCGCATTCGATCCCCCCGGACGATCCGCTGTTCAATCCGCCGGCCGGCAGTGCCAGCAGCGGTCAGTGGTTTATGCAGGCCCCCAACACCGCGATTGTGGTGGATGGCGTCGCGACTCAGGACCAATCGGCGACCGACGCGGTGCATGCTTGGGCCATTACCACGGGTAGCTCCGGCACGGTGATTGCCGACGTCGATACCGGCGTGCGTTTTGATCATCCCGACTTGTTGCGGGCAGGCTTTGATTCATCGCGAGCAGGTTTCGGCGGTCGGTTGCTGCCAGGCTATGATTTCGTCGACCAAGACTACAGCCGGACTTCGCCGTACAACGCTCTGGGAACGTTCTTGATCGCGAACGACGGCGACGGATGGGATCCGGACCCATCGGATCCGGGCGACTGGGTCAGCGTCAATGACATGAAGAATGCATTGTTTCCGCCAGATCAATGCCAAGACCCCAACAATCCCGGTATGCAAGTCGACAGTTCATGGCATGGAACGCGGGTGGTGGGGGTATTGGGTGCCATCACCGATAACGGGGTCGGCATTGCCGGAATGACTTGGAACCCCTACATATTGCCGGTTCGCGCTCTGGGTAAATGCGGCGGCTACGATTCCGACATCATTGCGGGTATTGAGTGGGCGGCAGGTCTCCAGGTGAGTGGGGTTCCCGACAATCCATACCCCGCTGACATCATCAACCTGAGTTTGGGCGGTAGCGGGGGCTGCACAGATCCTTACATAAACGAATTGCCTATCATTATCAAAATGGGGGTGCTTATTGTGGCCTCCGCCGGAAATGGGGGCACTCCGGGGACGGTCGCACCTGTCGAAGCACCTGCTAACTGCCCGGGAGTTCTCGCAGTTGCAGGACTTCGCAATGTTGGAACAAAGGTGGGCTATAGCAGTTTTGGCGGGGAGGTGGGCGTCTCGGCGCCGGCTGGAAACTGTGTCAATGCTACTGCGGGGAGCCCCTGTTTGCGATCGATCGATACGACATCCAATTCGGGGCTGACCTCTCCCGCGACGAATATCTATACCGACCAAAGCAACATCAATCTGGGAACGAGCTTCTCAGCGCCGATTGTGTCGGGAATTGCCGCTCTGATGCGCGCGGTCAATGCCAATCTCACGCCGCCGCAGTTGATCGCAAGAATAAAATCTAGTGCCGTCGTGTTTCCTCAACCGGCCGGTCTCCCTGTTTGTCCCGCCAACGATCCAAACAGCGGAGAGTGCGCATGCCCCACTGATGGCACCCAATGCGGGGCGGGCATGGTGAACGCGTTAGGCGCCGTCAAGGCTGCGCAAAGGCCCGATCGCCGCCATTGCATCGCCTTCAACTTTGAGCGTCGGCGTCCCGGCGATGATCGATGCGAGCGGCAGCGTTGCGGCCTGCAATGTGGGAGTCACTCCCAATGTGCCGCTCAGCGTGGTCTCGTATGCTTGGACGCGATCGGGCGGCGTCACGATCCAATCCGGAGCTGCCACCCCGCAGGCCACGGTGGTGTTCAACGGCACTGCCGGCACGTTGACTTTGACGGTGACCGACTCGGCGGGGAACACCGATTCCGCGACCGTCGCCGTGGCGGCGACGACCGGTGTAACCAGCAGCACGGCGCCGTCGTCCGCCGGTACCGCAGCCACGGCGTGCCCGACGCCGCTCACCTTCGCGCCGGCGTCACCCACGGTCACCGAAGCATTCTCGCCGGCCAGCGTCGGCGAGAACGTGGCCTCGACGCTCACCATCACCTTCGGCAATACCAATGGTTTCGACTTGACGCAGTCCCACTTCACCGAGACGGTGCCCGCCAGCCTGGTCATTCAATCGTCGCCGGCGCCCACCACCACTTGCATGGGGACGTCGGGAACTTTGACCACCTCCGCGAGCACGGTGACTATGGTCGGTGCTCTTATTCCGGTGAAAGGCAGCTGTTCCATCACGGTCAGCGTGAAGAGCGCGACGGCCGGGGCCTTCACCAACACCATCGCGGCCAACTCGCTGACCACGGCTCCGGCCGGCGGCAACTCAATGAGCGCATCGGCCTCCCTGACCGTGAACGCGCCGTCCAGCAGCGGCGGCGGAGGAGGGGCCTTGGATTGGTGGGACATGATGTTGGGTGTGGGCGTGCTGCTCGCGGGACGACGGCATATCGGCCGGCCCCGACGTTAGGATCCAGACAGGCTCCCAACCGCGCCGCTCGGCTATAATCGGGAGCATGAAGACGTCGATCGCGGCACGGGCTGTCGTGCAATCCGTTAAGACTCATCGCGATGCGCGCGGCAGCGTTTTTGAGCCGCTGAACGATGCGGAACTCGCGGATCAAAAGAACGTGCATGTGGTGCTCACCGAGCCCAATGAAGTGCGCGGCAATCATGTGCACCGCACGGCGGTGGAAACCACCAGCGTGGCGGGACCCTGTCTGATCCGTCTCAAGGAGGAGGGGGTGATACGGGACCTCGAGGTGCCGGCCGGCGAGATCTGGCGGCTGACCATTCCGCCCGGAGTGGTGCATGCGTTTCGCAACACCGGCGAGGCGGTGATGGTATTGGTGTCGTTCAGCACCAATCTGCATGACCCGACCGGCGGGGACACCCAGAGGGAACCCATTCTCTAAACGGTTTCAAGGATCATCCATGAGCAGTGCTTTCACGCCCACGCGCATGCGAATCACCACGAACCGCTATCAAATGATGGTGGCCGCCGGCGTATTGACCAAATACGATCGGATCGAGTTGATCGAGGGCGATATGCTCGACATGGCGCCGATTGGCCTTAAACATTCTGCGTTGACGAGCCACCTTCATGAGCTGTTTGTATTGGCGGCGTCGCGATCGGCGACCGTGGTCAGCGGCGGGCCGGTCAATTTGGGCGAATACTCAGAACCGCAACCCGATCTCATGCTGCTGAAGCGCCGCGCGGATTTCTACAGCGGCAAGTTTCCCGAAGCCGCCGATGTATTGCTGCTCATCGAAGTGTCCGACAGCTCGCTGTCGTTCGACCAAGGCGTCAAGCTCAATCTCTATGCTCGATATGGAATTTCTGAGTATTGGGTGGTGGACGTGGAGGGCGGGCGCATCGTGACCTATCGTGAACCCACGGCGAAGGGGTACCTACGCAAAGCTGAGTTCGCCGCCGGGCAGACGGTTACGCCACAGGCGTTTCCTGGCATCGACATCCCCGTCCGGGAAATATTCGACTGAGGGTCTCAGGTTCGACTGAAGCTCTCAGGATTCAATCGATTCAAGATCGTGGCCGCGCTTGAAGTCGCGGATGTGCTTTTCCATCCAGATGCGTGCTTGCTCGCTGCGCCGCAGCTTGATGGCGTCGGCAATCTTTTCCTGCGCAGCCTGAATGCGCGCCCGCGCCTGCGGTACGCGGTCGATCATGCGGGTGAGGGTGGGGGCGAGTAGTAGATTGAGCGGGGCTTGCGAGAGCGCCAGCACCTGGTTGCCGCTCGCCGCCGCGACCGCCGTGAAGAAATCCACCACCGCGGCCACGGCCGCCGCGGTGTCGGCAACCTCGCGCTTGAAGCGAGCGCCGGCGCGCACCAGGGCTTGCAGCTGCGCAGGGGTACGGCGCGCCGCCGCGTATTGCGCGGCCACCGGCTCGATCGCCATCATCGCCTCCCAGAGTTCGAGAAAGGTGACGTCATGCAGCGCCAATGCGCGGCTCACCCCGGAGCTCACCGTTCGCGGTTCGGGGCGGGTCACCCGCAGCCGCTTCTCGCCGCGCACGCGGCCCAACAAACCATGGGTCTCGAGCTCGCGAATTGCCTCGCGAATGGTCGAACGATTGACGCCGAACTGGCGCGCCAGATCCGTTTCGGAAGGCAGCGGATCGCCGGTACGCAGTGAGCGGCCGACGATGCGCTGCTCGATGACATTGGCGATCTGGCGGTAGGCCGGGTGATCGTCCAGAGGCACGAAAAGATCGGTCATCAGGCAAGCTCCTAGCCTTCGCCAAACAATTCGCGGCCAACCAGCATGCGGCGGATCTCGGATGTGCCGGCGCCGATCTCATAGAGCTTGGCGTCGCGCAGCAGCCGACCCGTCGGATAGTCGTTGATGTAGCCATTGCCGCCCAGCAGCTGGATGGCGTCCAACGCCGCGCGCGTCGCGGACTCGGCGCAGAACAAAATGCAGGCGGCGGCATCCTTGCGAGTGGCGTCGGCGCGATCGCAGGCCGCGGCCACCGTGTAGGCGTAGCTGCGGCAGGCATTGAGCGAGGCGTACATGTCGGCAAGCTTGCCCTGCACGAGTTCGAAGGTGCCGATAGGCTGGCCGAATTGACGCCGCTCGCGCACGTAGGGCACGGCCACGTCGAGCGCGGCGGCCATGAGGCCGAGAGGTCCGCCGGACAGCACCACCCGTTCATAGTCCAAGCCGCGCATCAACACGTTGACGCCCCGATTTTCCTCGCCCACGAGGTTGTCGGCGGGCACTTCGCAGCCGTCGAACACCAATTCGCTGGTGCTGGAGCCGCGCATACCGAGCTTGTCGAGCTTCTGCGCAGGGGTGAATCCCTTGAAGTCCTTCTCGATGATGAAGGCGCTTATGCCGCGTTTGCGGGCATCCGGATTGGTTTTCGCGTACACCACCAATACATCGGCTTCCGGGCCGTTGGTGATCCACATCTTGCGGCCGTCGAGCACATAGCGATCGCCGTGCTTGGTCGCGCGCAATTGCATCGACACGACGTCGGAGCCGGCGCCGGGCTCGGACATGGCGAGCGCCCCCACATGCTCGCCGCTGAGCAGCTTGGGCAGGTACTTGCGTTTCTGGGCATCGGTGGCATTGAGCGCGATCTGATTCACGCACAAATTCGAATGCGCGCCGTAACTCAAGCCCACCGCGCCCGAAGCGCGCGAGATTTCCTCCATGGCGACGGTGTGTGCGAGGTAGCCGAGGCCAGCGCCGCCATAGTCCGGGCTCACCGTCATACCCAGCAGCCCCAGCTCGCCGAATTCGCGCCACAGGTCCCGGGGGAAGACATTGCTGCGGTCTATCTCATTGGCGCGCGGCGCGATGCGCTCTTCGGCAAAACGTTGCGCCTGCTCGCGCACCGCATCGATGACCTCGCCGAGACCGAAATTGAATTCGCGGTAAGCAGAATTAGCCATTCACCTACCCCCCATTGTCATCGTACCCCAAATCGTTGGATAATCGGACTGTCGGACAATTCTGCCACTCTTGAGGCACAAAGCCAATGGCCCAGATCGTCTCGAAAATCGACACCCGCACGGCGGAATTCGCCGAAAACCGCGCCGCCATGCAGCCGCTGGTCGAGGACCTGAAGGCCACGTTGCAGCGCAATGCCGCCGGTGGCAGCCAGGCCGCCCGCCTCAAGCACACCAAGGCCGGCAAGCTTCTGGCACGCGAGCGGATCTCGGCGCTGCTCGATCCCGGCTCGCCGTTTCTGGAGTTGTCCGCATTGGCCGCGCAGGGCGTGTACGGCGAGGAGCTGCCCGGCGCAGGCCTCATCACGGGCATCGGGCGCATCTCAAGCCGCGAATGCATGGTGGTGGCGAACGACCCCACGGTGAAGGGCGGCACCTACTACCCCCTGACCGTCAAGAAGCATTTGCGCGCCCAGGAGATCGCCGGGGAAAACGCCCTGCCATGCATATACCTGGTCGAAAGCGGCGGCGCTTTTCTGCCGAAGCAGGACGAGGTGTTTCCCGACCGTGAGCACTTCGGCAGGATATTCTTCAACCAGGCGCGGCTCTCCGCGCAGGGTATCGCGCAGATCGCGGTGGTCCACGGCTCTTGCACCGCCGGCGGCGCCTATGTGCCGGCCATGTCCGATCACGCGGTGATCGTCCGCAATCAGGGCCGCGTCTTTCTGGGTGGGCCGCCGTTGGTACGGGCGGCGACCGGCGAGGAGATCGATGCCGAATCCCTGGGAGGCGCGGATGTGCACTGCCGCCGCTCGGGCGTGACCGACTACTACGCGGAGAACGACGCGCATGCGCTGGCCTTCGCGCGCCGCGCGGTGGCGCGCCTGCGAGGTGGCCCGATGCGGTCCGCCGCCGCGGCGATGATTGCCGCCGACCCGCTCGCGAGCGATCCGGCATACGATCCCGGGGAACTATACGGCATCATTCCGCCGAGTTCGCGCAAACCCTACGATGTGCGCGAACTCATCGCGCGCCTGGTCGACCGCTCGTGGTTCGATGAGTTCAAGGCCCTGTACGGCACCACCTTGGTCTGCGGATTCGCCGACATCCACGGCCGCACCGTGGGAATACTGGCGAACAACGGCATCCTGTTCTCCGAAAGCGCACTGAAGGGCACGCACTTCATCG
This sequence comes from uncultured Gammaproteobacteria bacterium, assembly GCA_963811115.1. Lineage (GTDB taxonomy): Bacteria > Pseudomonadota > Gammaproteobacteria > Steroidobacterales > Steroidobacteraceae > Bog-1198. The sequence continues at coordinate 249,142 of CAWEQB010000004.1, read as the reverse complement.
AGCTATGCTGCCGCGAGGAAATACCGCTGGTGTTCTTGCAGAACATCGCCGGATTCATGGTGGGTCAGGCTGCGGAGGCGGGCGGTATCGCCAAGGATGGGGCCAAGCTGGTCACCGCGGTCGCCTGTGCGGCGGTGCCGAAATACACCGTGGTCATCGGCGGTAGTTTCGGCGCCGGCAACTATGCGATGTGCGGCCGCGCCTACAGCCCGCGTTTTCTGTTTCAGTGGCCGAACGCACGCACCTCGGTGATGGGCGGCGAACAAGCGGCCAGCGTCCTCGCCACCATCAAGCGCGAAGCCCTGCAGCGCAGCGGCGGCACTCTCAGCGAGGCCGCGGAGGAACAGCTCAAGGCACCGATCCGCGAGCAATTCGAGCGCCAGGGGCATCCGTACTACGCATCGGCGCGTCTCTGGGACGACGGGGTCATCGATCCGCTCGACACGCGCCGGGTGCTGGGATTGGCCCTTGCCTTGACGGCTGCCCAGTCAACACCTGCCACGCGCTTCGGCGTGTTTCGAATGTGAGCCAGAGCGTGTTCCGAAGACTCCTCATCGCCAACCGCGGCGAAATCGTCTGCCGCATCGCGCATACCGCCCGGCGCATGGGAGTGTCCACGCTCGCTGTGTATTCCGAGGCCGACGCCGGCGCGCGCCATGTGCGCGTCGCCGACGAGGCGTATCTTCTGGGCCCGGCGCCGGCGGGCGAGAGCTACCTGAATATCGCAAGGATTCTCGAACTGGCGCGTCGTGTCGGCGCCGACGCCGTGCATCCGGGATACGGCTTTCTGTCGGAGAACGCGGACTTTGCGCAAGCCTGCGTCGAGGCGGGCCTGATCTTCGTCGGACCGCCGGCGTCCGCGATCCGGGCCATGGGCTCGAAGAGCGCGTCAAAGGCCGCGATGGCCGCGGTCGGCGTGCCGGTGGCACCGGGCTACCATGGCGCCGATCAATCGCCGCAGCGCCTTGCCGCGGAGGCGCAGCGGGTTGGCTTTCCGCTGATCATCAAAGCGAGCGCGGGCGGTGGCGGGAAAGGCATGCAAGTGGTGAATTCGCCGTCCGAGGTCGGTGCGGCGGTGGACTCGGCGCAGCGGCTGGCGCGCGCCGCGTTCGGCGACGACAAGCTGCTGCTGGAGCGCTACTTTGCGCAGGCGCGCCACGTGGAAGTGCAGATATTCGCCGACTCTCACGGTGGCATCGTGAGCCTGTTCGATCGCGATTGCTCGGTGCAGCGGCGCCATCAAAAGATCATCGAGGAGGCGCCGGCACCCGGGCTGCGCGCCGAGGTGCGCGCAGGCATGGCGCAGGCGGCCATCCAGGCGGCACGGGCGGTGGGCTATGTCGGGGCCGGCACGGTGGAGTTTCTGGTCGACGAAGCGCAGCACTTTTACTTCATGGAAATGAACACCCGCCTGCAGGTGGAGCATCCGGTCACGGAACTCATCGCCGGGATCGATCTCGTGGAATGGCAGCTGCGCATTGCGAGCGGCGCGCCCCTGCCCAAATCACAGGCCGATATCGCGCAGCGGGGAAGTGCCTTGGAGGCGCGCCTGTATGCCGAGGATCCCACCCGCGGATACCTGCCCAGCACCGGCCGCATCGTTCACCTGCGCTGGCCGGAGCCGGCTGCCGGCCTGCGGCTCGATGTGGGGGTCGACGCGGGCGATGAGGTCTCGACTTTCTACGATCCGATGTTGGGCAAGGTCATCGCCTGGGGTGAATCGCGCGGCGAGGCGGCGGATCGCCTGCGCCGGGCATTGGACGAGCTGGAGATCGTGGGTGTGACCACCAATCGCGCGCTGCTCTCGAGCGTGCTCGCGGACGAGGTGTTCCGCAGCGGCGGGGTGGCCACCAATTTTCTCGAGGTGCGTCGCGCGCGGCTGTCATTCGGCGAGCCCGCAGCCGGAGAGATCGACGCGGTGCTCGCCGGACTTTGGCTCGCCACCCGCGAGATGGGGGCCGATGCCCTGTGGGCGGACAGCCGCGGCTGGCGGCTGGGCTCTCCTGCCCGCAGCGCATGGACCTTCGGGGAGCACCGCGTAGCCATCGAATTGGCAGCAGCGGATCGCTACGTCGCGCACGGCGCGGGCCGCGAATATCGGCTGCGGCTCATTGCCCGCGGCCGGCAATCCCTGGAGGTGGAAGTCGACGATCAAGTTCAGCGCCTGCACGTCGTCGAGGTGCAACAGGAACTGCACCTGTTCCGCGGCGGGCGTCATGCGGTCCTGCGCCTGAACCTTACCGAGGATGCCTTGCAGGGCAGCTCCGCAGTGGAACAGGGCTCGCTGCTCACCCCGCTGCCGGGGACCATAGTGGCCGCGCACGTGACCCCGGGTCAGCGGGTTGCGCGGGGCGCGCCCCTGGTGACCGTCGAGGCGATGAAAATGGAACACACCCTGACGGCGCCGTATGACGGCATCGTGACGCGGATTGCGTTCGGCGTGACCGAGCGCGTGGCGGCGGGCGCGATCCTGGTCGAGCTGGCGCCGCTCGGCGGGCTTGCGCTTGGCCTGACGCCTAGGCCACTTGCGCGTCGGCGGCCGCCAGAGCCGGCAGCGTGACCTTGAATCGGGTCTCGTGACCCAGGAGGGTCGCCAGCGCGATCTTGCCGCCGGCTTCGTGCACGTAGCGGCGCACCAGCGACATGCCGCTCCCATGCGGCGCTTCACCCGGCGCCGATTCCAAGGTGGTGTAGCCTGATTTGAAGATCAGTTTGATGGCCTGACGATCGCGCAGCCGCGATGCGGCTTCTTCGCTCAGCAGGCCTTTGGCGACCGCGGTGGCGCGCACCTGGTCGGGATTGAGCCCGCAGCCATCGTCCTGAAAATGCAGCTCGAAACTTTGGTCCGGCATGGCCTTGAACTCGAGATGCAAGGTTCCGTGCGCCGGCTTGCCGCTGCTGGTGCGTGCGTCGGACGATTCGACCCCGTGCATGACGGCGTTGCGAATCAACTGTATTGCAACGTTCTTGATGGTCGCCTGGTAGCGCGGAGGAACCAGGTCAATGCCGATGCAATCCAGCACCACGGTTTTCTTGTGCTCCTGCGCCACGAGTTCGGTCAGCGCCGACAAGGTGCTGTCGAGACTTCCCGCCGGCGCCATGCGATGCGCTTTGGGCGCCGCGGATTTCTGCGATGCCGGCGCCTTTTGCGCCATCTGCGCCAGGAACTTCGGCGCTTCGATGATCTGGGTGCCGTTCTCCGTCATGCGCGTCTCGGGCGAGTCCTCGTCGGACTCCGCAGCGGGACCTGATTGCGCGGACAGGGAGCGCAGCAGCGCGAACTGCCCATAGAGTTGGTCGAGCTTGACGGCGAGCGGCAGGAAATCGCTGCCGCTCAACGCGCCGCGGCTGCGCAGTTCCTGCAACGAATCTTCCAGCGATCTCGCAGCGGCCTCGAGGCCGGTGAGCTTGAGCGCCGCCGCATCGCGGCGAACTCGATCGACTTCTTCAAGTGTTTCCTCGAGCTTGCTGCGAAACGCATCCGCCTCGCGCGCCGGCTTCTTCAACACGCCGTTGATGGTCTTCATCGCGGCATCGGTGCGTTGCAGGAAGGCGCCGAAGCGCGCTCCCCCGGCCTGCAGGACGCTGCGCAGAATCTCGCCCTGGGTCTGCATTTGCGTGCGCAGATCCTCGAGTTCGCGGTGTTGCTGTACGCGAGCGGTGATGTCGGTCACCCGCACCAGCCAGCCACGGGGCTCGCGCCCGGAGTCGACTGGGTGGAAATCGAAGGAGTAATGCGCGGTTTCAAACGTGCCGTCGGGTTTGACCAGACGGACTTCGACATCGTGGAGCGGGTTCGGCTGGGAGGCGTCAAAGGGTACCGCGGTGTCGAGCAGCCGCATCATGAAAGCGCGCACCGCGCTCAACGTCTTGGCGGTGACCAGCGGCGTGAGTAATTTCTCCAAGCTGACATTGGTGAAGTCGTGGCGCCGGAACATTGCGGAGAGCGAGGCCGACACCTGCGGCTGCACCTTGTCCTTGGCGTCGAGCAGAAATATGCCTTGCACGCTGCTCTTCAGAATGGCGTCGGTCAGCCGATTGCTGGCGCCTATGACATCCTGCTTCTCGCGCTCATGCCGTTTGACGGAAATGAACATATCAACAGGGTGCCAAACACCCCCGGGCGGGGGCTTGATGGATGTCACAGCCTAGGAGCGGCTGATTACACATGCTGCACTGAGTCAACAGTCGCTGAGACGCCCGTCACAGTTCAGGCAACAGCGGCGACCAAGGGTCCCAAATCGGCCAGCAACTCATCGGCCGACGCGTAGCGAGCGCTTTGCTGCTTCGCCATGAGGCGATCGAGCAGGGGCTGCTGCATGGCCGTGGGCGAGGGCAATAGCGGCACCGGCGAGCCGGTGTGCTGCTCCATGATGGCCACGGCGCTGCGGCCGCTGTAGGGCCGTTGACCGGTGAGCATTTCATAGAACATGACCCCCAGACTGTAGAGGTCGGTGCGCGCGTCGACGCGTTGCCCCTGCGACTGTTCGGGGCTGATGTAATAAGGCGAACCCAGCACCTGGCCGACGCCGGTGGTTCCAGCGTCGTCCATCGAGCGGCGCGCCAGGCCGAAGTCGATCAGCACCGGTGAGTTGTCCTCGCGAAGCATCACATTCGCCGGCTTCAAGTCGCGATGCAAAATTCCGAACACGTGAATGACGCGCAGGGCCTCCGCAATGGCCCGCAGATAGTACAGGCTTTCATCCAGGCTCATTGGATTGCGCAGACGGTCCCGCAGGTCGCCGCAGGGAAAATATTCCATGGCCAAATACAGGTGCCGGGGCAGGGAGCCGAAATCATAGATCTCGGCGATGGCGCGGTGACTGATGCTGGAAATGATTTCGTATTCGCGTTGGAAGCGTTCGGCATCGTCTATTTCCCGCGAGGATTCGCCGCGGTTCATCACCTTGAGCACCACATTGCGCCGCAGGCGTTCGCTGCGCGCGAGGTATACCTGCGAGAAATTGCTGGTCGCAATTTCCTTGAGGATGGAATAGCCCGGCACTTCGATTCCCGGGGCTGCCGGATCGGGCGGGCTGATGGCGGCCTTGGCTGCCTGAGTGGCGGCCTTGGCCGCCTGAGTGGCCGCGCGCCGCTTCGAACCCGCTTCCATGATCGAAGCCAGCAATTGATCCCGGCTGATGCGCGCCAACGGCAGGTAATCCTTGGCGCCGCTTTTCATCGCGCGCACGGCGGAAAGTTCGCCGCCATTGTCGGCCAGCATGATGCAATACAATCCGGGCTGCACCTGGAGCATTTGCGCCATGTCGTGCAGCGCGATCGCGGCGGTTCCCTCATCGGCGAAATCGGCTTGCAGTATGACCGCATCCGGCTCGCGCTCGGCGATCAGCCGGTTCACGGCGGCGGGTTCACCCGCCGGCAGCGTGGTGACTTGGGCGTTCGGCCAATGACTGGTGACATGGTGGGTGAGCCACTGCAGGCGCTTGGTATCGCCCCCTACCACCAATAAGTTCGGACCGGTCGCGTCTGCCATAGATGAGGTTCAGGAGCCCAGCACTAGGAAACTCCAGCCTAGCGCTAAAGACTTGCACCTGACCCGTCGGGATTTCACATTTTGGGGTTCCTTCGGGTGGGGGGCGCCGGAACCAATGGCCTTGTCGCGGGGTCATAAGGGCTATCCGGACATATCGCTTTAGAGAGGTCGTATTTCAATGGGAAACGTCAGAACCTGGTCGCTCGCGGTGATTGCGGGCATGTTTATCGTGGTTGTCGCACATCAGCGCTCGAACGCCGATGCGGGCCCGGCAGGTCAAGTGTCTGCCGCGGCACCCCTGACGGTCACTCAGGCACCTGCCTCCGCGCGTGTAACCGGACTGCCTGATTTCTCGGGACTGGTCGCCGAGAACGGCGCCGCGGTGGTCAATATCAGCGTGGTGGAAAAGCCGCAGAAAATGGCCGAGGGCGAGGGCGACGATCCGCTGTCGCAGTTCTTCCGCCACTACCAGATGCCGGCGCCCGGACGTGCGCCGCCCATGAAGGGGATCGGTTCGGGATTCATCATCAGCGCCGACGGCTACGTGCTGACCAATGCACATGTGGTGGACGACTCGTCGGAGGTGACGGTCAAGCTCACCGACCGGCGCGAGTTCGTGGCCAAGGTCATCGGCACCGACAAGCGCAGCGACGTGGCGCTGATCAAGATCAACGCCACTGGTTTGCCGACGGTCCACTTCGGTGATTCCTCGCGCCTCAAGCCCGGCCAGTGGGTGATCGCCATCGGGTCGCCGTTCGGCTTTGAAAACAGCGTCACCGCCGGCGTCGTGAGCGCCACCGCGCGCCCCCTCGACGAAGCCTATGTGCCCTTCATACAAACGGACGCCGCCATCAATCCCGGCAATTCGGGCGGTCCGCTGTTCAACGTCGATGGTCAGGTCATCGGCATCAACTCGCAGATTTACAGCCGTACCGGCGGCTTCATGGGCATGTCGTTCGCCGTGCCCATTGATCTGGCACTGAACGTCGAGAAACAGCTGCTCACCAAGGGCAAGGTGAGCCGCAGCCGCATCGGCGTCGCGGTTCAACCGGTCAATCAGAAACTGGCGACCAGCTTCGGCTTGGGCACGCCGCACGGGGCCCTCGTGAGTTCCGTCGATCCCAAGGGTCCGAGCGAGCGCGCAGGCCTGAAGCCGGGCGATGTGATCACGACCGTCAATGGTCAGAACATCGACGAGTCCAACGAACTGCCGACGGTGATCGCCGAGATTCCGCCGGGCAGCGACGCGCACATCGGCATCTGGCGCGATCACAAGGCCAGTGAAGTCGACGTCAAGACGGTGCTGCTGGACGATGAGCCGGTGCAGGCGGCCCACAGCCGTGGCGCTGACGACAGCGGCGGCAAGCTCGGCTTGGCGGTGCGGCCGCTGGAACCCAACGAGCAGCAGGAGTTGCATACCAAGGGCCGGCTGGTCGTGGAAGATGTCACCGGACCTGCGTTGGCGGCCGGCGTGCAGGCGGGCGATGTGGTGCTGGGGGTCAATGGATCGAGCGTGGGGTCGGTGGCGGAGCTCAAGCGTGAAGTGGCGCGGGCGGGCCATAGCGTCGCCCTGCTGATTCAGCGCGAGGACGCCCAGCTGTATTTCCCCGTCGACATAGGGTGATGATTCAGGCCTAATCGCGGGCGTGCAAACCGCCAGCCCCTTGTTTTCAAGCGTCAAAGAACACGTCGCCGGCGTCAAGCCGGCGCCGTTCTTGCCCACCAACCGTGCCGAAATGGCGGCGCTGGGTTGGCTGCAGTGCGACATCATCGTCGTGACCGGCGATGCCTACGTGGACCATCCCAGCTTCGGCATGGCGATCATTGGCCGGGTATTGGAAGCCCAGGGTTTCAAGGTGGGCATCATTGCCCAGCCGGATTGGCACAGCACCAAGGATTTCGAGGCATTGGGTGCGCCGCGCCTGTTCTTCGGCGTGACCGGCGGCAACATGGATTCGATGGTGAATCGCTACACCTCCGATCGCCGGGTGCGCAGCGACGATGCCTATACTCCCGGCGGCCAGGGCGGCAAGCGTCCGGACCGATGCGTCATCGTTTACTCGCAGCGCATTCGAGAGTCCTTCAAGTCCACACCCATCGTGATCGGCGGCATCGAGGCCAGCCTGCGCCGCATCGCGCATTTCGACTATTGGTCGGAGAGTGTGCGCCGTTCGGTGTTGGCGGACTCGAAAGCGGATCTTTTGGTGTACGGCAATGCGGAACGCCAGATCGGCGCGATTGCCCAGCGCCTGCAGGCGGGCGAGGCCATCGGCGACATCACCGATGTGCGCGGCACGGCGTATTTGCGGCGCGGCATGCCGGCCGGATGGGTGGAAATCGATTCGAGTGAATTGGACGCTCCCGGGCCCTTGAATCCGCCCATCGATCCGTATGCCAGCGAGGAGCAGCGGCTCGCGGCGAACGCCAGCGCTGCGCCGGTGAACGCCGCGCCGGCCGCTGCATCGGGGCGGCCGGCTGAAAAAGTCGTGAAATTCTACCGCAAGGTTCCCAATGCGCAGCGCGAGCACAGCGTCATTCGCCTGCCTTCCTTCGAACAGGTGAGCGGCGATGCGGTGCTGTACGCGCATGCATCGCGGATCCTGCACCTGGAATCGAATCCCGGGAATGCGCGCGCATTGGTGCAGCGGCACGGCAACTTGGAATTGTGGCTGAATCCGCCGCCCATTCCATTGGGCACCGCGGATATGGATGCGATCTACGAGCTGCCATACGCACGGCGTCCGCATCCCGCGTACGGCACGGCGAAAATTCCCGCCTACCACATGATTCGATTTTCCGTGGCGATTCAGCGCGGCTGTTTCGGCGGATGTACGTTTTGTTCCATCACCGAACATGAGGGCCGGATCATCCAGAGCCGCTCGGAAGATTCGGTCATCCGTGAAATTGAAACCATTCGCGACAAGGTCGCGGGCTTCACGGGCGTGATATCCGATCTTGGCGGCCCCACCGCCAACATGTACCGCCTGCACTGCAAGAGCTCCGCCATCGAGTCGGCGTGCCGCCGCCCGTCCTGCGTGTTTCCCGGCGTCTGCCCGAATCTCAATACCGACCACGCGCCGCTCATCAGCCTTTACCGGCGGGCGCGGGCGTTGAAAGGCGTCAAGAAGGTGTTGATCGCCTCCGGCGTGCGCTATGACCTGGCGATCGAATCACCCGAGTATGTCCGCGAGCTCGCGACCCACCACACGGGCGGATATCTCAAGATTGCGCCCGAGGCCATCGGCGAAGGCCCCTTGTCGAAGATGATGAAGCCCGGAGTCGGTGCGTACTATCGCTTCAAGGAATTGTTCGACAAGTACTCGAGGGAAGCAGGCAAAGAGCAGTATCTCATCCCTTATTTCATCGCTGCCCACCCCGGCACCCGCGATCAGGACATGCTCGAGCTGGCGCTATGGTTGAAGAAGAACGATTTTCGCGCCGATCAGGTTCAAGCATTCCTACCCTCGCCCATGGCCACCGCCACCGCCATGTATCATTCGGGCAAGAATCCGCTGAAACGCATCACGCGCACGAGCGAAGAGGTGGTGATTCCCAAAGGGATCAAAGTGCGCCGTCTGCACAAGGCCTTCCTGCGGTATCACGATCCGGAAAATTGGCCGGTGCTGCGCGAGGCACTGAAGCGCATGGGCCGCGCAGACTTGATCGGCAACGGCAAGCATCATCTGATTCCGGCATACCAACCGGTGGGGACCGGCATGCGCAAGGGATCGAGCAACCCCAGGGGCCGGTCCGGCGCACCGACCCTGCCATTTCGAACCCAGCACACGGGTCTGCCCAAATCCGGCCGCGGTCAGCGCGCCGGCAAGAGCCGCAGCCGACCTTAAAGTCTCTCAGACAGAGCGGAATCGCTTGCTAGCCTCCCCGCGGTGCGATTAAAGTTCCGGGCTGTCTGGCGGTTTCGCGCCGCAATTCATCAACTTATAAGGTTCGGGAGCGATAAAAGCGCCTGCCGAGATGGGCGTTTGTGCAGCATGGACAAGTGGATCGTACATAAATTTGGGGGGTCCAGCGTCGCCGACGCCGACTGTTTCCACCGGGTCGCCGATATCATCGAGGCATCGTCCAATCCACGCGAGGCGGTGGTGCTGTCGGCCTGCCGCGGTGTGACGGACGCCTTGCTCGGCTTGGTCGCGCTGGCGGAGAAACCCGATGCCTATTTCCCGTCCGCGGTCGAGGCGCTGAAGAAGCGCCACGTGGAATTGGCGCGCCGGCTCGTCTCGAAGGAAGCCTTCGCGAAATACTGCGAGCAACTGGATCGCGATTGCCGCGACATCACTGGCATGCTGCAAACCGTGCGCCTCATCCGCTCGTCGACCTACTCGATGCGCGATGTGATTTCGGGCTACGGCGAAATCTGGTCGACGCGATTGTTTGCGCCGTTTTTGCGCGAACGCGCCCGCATCAAGGGCGATGTGATCTGGATCGATGCCCGCGAGGTCATCATTGTCGAGTGGGGCTCCCTCGGACCAGCGGTTCAATGGTCGGTGAGCGAGGCGAATCTTCAGCGCCTGGTGCCGCCGGGGTTCACGGGCCGGCTGATCGTGACCGGATTCGTGGCAACGACGGTAAAGGGGATTCAGACCACCTTGGGCCGCAACGGCAGCGATTTCTCGGGTTCCATTTTCGGTGCCTTGCTCGGCGCCGCGGAAATCATCATCTGGACCGACGTCGACGGCGTGCTGTCGGCCGATCCGCGTCTGGTGCCGAATGCCCAGGTCATCGATCAGCTGTCGTACAACGAAGCCATGGAACTTGCGTACTTCGGCGCCAAGGTGATCCATCCGCAGACCATGGAGCCGGCGGTCGCGCGCGACATTCCGATTTTCATCCGCAATACTTTTGCACCCGAGAAGCGCGGCACCTTGATTTGCGCGAATCCGGTGTCGGCGCTCAAGGTCAAGGGAATCACCACCATCGACCCCGTGGCGCTGGTGAACCTCGAGGGCGCTGGAATGATAGGGGTCCCCGGAACCGCGAATCGCCTCTTTGGCGCCCTGCGCGATGCAGACATATCGGTGATCCTGATTTCCCAGGCCAGTTCCGAGCATTCCATATGCTTCGCCATTCCGGAGGCGCAGGCGGTGCGCGCCGAGGAAGCGGTGCGGCGCGCTTTCGACACGGAATTGCGCGATGGACACATTCAGCACGTGGATGTCGGCCTGGGGATGAGCATTCTGGCGGTGGTCGGCGACGGCATGGCGGGTTCCCATGGCGTCGCGGCCAAGGTGTTCAACTCGCTGGGCGACGCGGCCATCAGCGTGCGCGCAATCGCACAGGGTGCCTCGGAACGCAATATCTCGGTGGTGGTCGACGGTAAAGTGAGCGCCAAGGCGCTGCGCGCCGTTCATGCCGCCTTCTATTTGTCGCCCAACACCCTGTCCATCGGCTTGATCGGGCCGGGCACCGTCGGCCGGGTGCTGCTGGCGCAGATCCAGACGCAAATCGAGCGCCTGCGCGCGCTCAACCTGGATCTGCGGGTGCGCGGCATCGCGAGTTCGAAACGCATGCTGCTGGAGGAGTCGGCGGTCGATCTGGATCATTGGGCGGAGCGTTTCGCCTCCGCGGCCGTGCCGCTGGATTTGGAGAAATTCGCAAATCACGTGCAGGCGGACTACATACCGCACACCCTCATCGTCGATTGCACGGCGAGCGCCGAGGTGGCGGGCAACTACGCCACGTGGCTGAGGCGCGGCATCCACGTCGTCACACCCAACAAGAAAGCCAACAGCGGAACGCTGCCGTACTACCGTGAACTGCAGGAGGCGGGGAGGGCGTCGGGCACGCATTATTTGTACGAGGCCACGGTCGGCGCGGGGTTGCCCATCATCCAGACGCTGCGCGATTTGCGCCACACCGGCGATGAAATCACCCGCATCGAGGGCATTTTCTCCGGAACCCTGGCATACCTGTTCAACGTCTTCGACGGCCGCGAGAGCTTCTCATCCATCGTCGGCGCGGCCAGGACCAAGGGATACACCGAGCCTGATCCGCGCGACGACCTGTCGGGGATGGACGTGGCGCGCAAGCTCATCATTCTGGGCCGCGAAATGGGGCTGACCCTGGAGATGGCCGACGTGAAGGTGGAAGGGCTGGTGCCCAAGGCGCTCGAGAAATGCAGCGTGGATGAATTCATGACGCGCCTTCCGGAATTCGATGGCACGATGGCCGAGATGTTGAGCGATGCGCGCCAGAAGAACCAGGTGTTGCGCTATGTCGGCCGGGTCGATGCCGACGGCAAGGCGACCGTGGGATTGATCAGGCTCGACGTCAAACATCCATTCGCGAATATTGCGCTGACCGACAATGTCGTGCGCTTCGCCACCCGCCGGTATTGCGACAATCCATTGATCGTGCAGGGGCCGGGAGCCGGTCCTGAAGTGACGGCCGGCGGCGTGTTCTCCGATCTGCTGCGCCTATCGGCTTATTTGGGGGCGCATCTGTAATGCTCACCGATGTCACCGCCTTCGCCCCCGCCACCGTCGCCAACGTCGGGATCGGCTTCGATATTCTGGGACACACGGTCGAGGCTGTCGGCGACAAAGTGCGCCTGCGGCGGATCGAGGAGCCGGTGGTGCGCATCCGCTCCATCAGCGGAGTGGCGGGTGAGTTGCCGTTGGATCCTGCCAACAACACCGCGGGGCGCGCCGTCCAAGCCATGCATGCCGCCCTGCAGCTTGATTTCGGCTTCGAGATGGACATCGACAAGGGCATTCCGCTCGGCAGTGGTTTGGGCGGCTCGGCGGCCTCGGCGGTGGCCGCGGTGGTGGCTGCGAACGCGTTGTTGCGCGCGCCGGTTCCACGCCTGCAGCTGCTGAAGTTTGCGATGGAGGGCGAGATAGTCGCCAGCGGCTCTGCGCATATCGACAACATCGCGCCCTGCCTTTTCGGCGGATTGATTCTCACCGTGGGTATCGATCATCCCCGCGTCAAGCAGATTCCCGTTCCGCCGTCGCTGCGCTGCGTCCTGGCTCATCCGCACATGTATCTCGGCACCCGTGAGGCACGCGCCATTCTCAAGACGGATGTGACCCGCTCGGACTTCGTTTGGGCGAGCGCCAATCTGGCCGGATTCATCAGCGGCTGTTATTCGAACGACCTGGACATGATTCGCGAATCGTTCAACGATGTGATCATCGAGCCGCAGCGCCATTTGCTGATTCCCGGATTCAAGGACGTGCAGAGTGGGGCGATGTCGGCTGGGGCGCTGGGTTGTTCGATTTCGGGCGCGGGTCCCACGGTGTTTGCCTGGGCCGAAATCCAATATGCGGAAGCCGTTCGCGGCGCCATGGTGGCTGCATTTGCCTCCCACGGCCTGCAGTCGGACCATTGGATTTCCGGCATGGAGAACTATGGGGCGAGAGTGGTGAAGGCCTAATGGCGGATTTGCGGTTCGTGAGTTCGCGCGGCGGCGCGCCGGCGGTCACCATCAGCGATGCCATCGCCCAAGGACTGGCTCCGGACGGCGGTCTCTACATTCCGACGCGGTTGCCGACCGTCGATCTGGCCGCTTTCGCGGGAATATCGCGCCTCCCGGAAATCGCACACGCGGCGCTCGACGGCTTCTTCGACGGCGACCGGTTGCAGTCCTCGCTCGGAGAGATCACGCAGGCAGCGCTCGACCTGCCGGCACCGACCACCGTCGTTGCCGGCTGCCCGGATCCGCTATTTGCACTCGAGTTGTTTCACGGACCAACCGCTGCCTTCAAGGACTTCGGCGCGCGTTTTCTCGCCGAGAGTCTGCAGCGCCTGGAGACCGACACGGCCACCCCGATGACCATCTTGGTCGCGACATCCGGAGACACCGGCGGTGCCGTGGCCGCGGCGTTTCACAAGCGTCCCTGGGTGCGCGTGGTGATTCTGTATCCCGCGGGATTGGTGAGTCCGCGGCAGGAGCAGCAGCTTTGCTGCTGGGGCGACAATGTGTCCTCGCTGCGAATCGCCGGCACCTTCGATGATTGTCAACGCTTGGTGAAGGAAGCTCTGGGCAACGCCGCCTTGAACCGCCGCCTGCGGTTAAGTTCCGCCAATAGCATCAATATCGGCCGGCTGCTGCCGCAAATGAGCTACTACGCTGCCTCGAGCCTCGAGGTCGAGCGCCGCGCGCGCGCCAAGGCGTCCTATATCATTCCGGCGGGGAATCTCGGCAATGCCTTCGCGGCAGTGTGGGCCCGCGCGCTCGGGTTCCCCATCGCGCGAATCATCCTGGCGCATAACGTCAATCGCGCGGTGCCGGACTACCTGGATAGCGGAAACTGGCAGCCGCGTCCCAGCGTTGCGACCCTGGCCTCGGCCATGGATGTCGGAAATCCCAGCAACATGGAACGCATGCGGGCGCTGTTCCCCAGCTTGCGTGAGATGCGCGAACAATTGAGCGCGGACAGCGTCGATGACGCTACAATCCGCTCACGTATCGGAGAGGACTTCATGCGCTATGGACGGGAATGGTGCCCTCACACGGCTACTGCGGCGGAAGTCTACAGTCGCCTGAGTGAGGCCGAGCGCCGCGATCGCCCTTGGGTGGTGGTTGCCACTGCGCACCCGGCGAAATTCAATGAAATCGTGGAACCCATCACGGGTAAGCCGGTTGTGGTTCCGGAGAGTTTGGACAGGCTGTTGCACTTGCCGCAGCACGTGGTGGATTTGCCGCCGACCATCGCGGCCTTGACCGCAGAGCTCGAATGACCGGCTTCGGCATCGACCCGAAATGGATTGGAATGGGCGCCGTTGCGGCGCTGCTGCTGGCATGCGGGTTCTGGGGGTTCCGAGCCTATCAGAGGCGAGCGCGGCGGCGGGCCTTGCTGGCGCGCCTCGGGCGCATTGCATTCGATGCAGCGCACCAGGTTCTGGTTCCGGACGGAATGGGCGGATTCATCCACATCGACCACCTGCTCCTCACCTTGCGCGGTGTGCTGGTGCTCGATACCCGCCGCGTCGCCGGGCTGATCTTCGGCGGCGATCAGATGAGCGATTGGACGGTCATGGGCCGGGGTCACCGCTTCACGTTCGATAATCCGCAGCCAGCTCTGTACGACAGGATCGCGGCGGTCAAGGCACTCGTCGGGGACACGCCGGTCGAGGGGCGCCTGCTGTTTTCAAACGTCGGGAAGTTCACCAAGGGTATTCCGAAATGGGTGCTGATGCTGGACGGCATCGAGGTGGAATTTCCGGTGGTCGATCAGAACCTGAAATCATCGCCGCCGGTCGCGCAATATGCGGATGCGTGGGCCAGGCTGGTCACGCAATTGCGTCCCAGCCCGCACGTGTTCACCAATCTGTAGGAGCCTGGGAGCCCGCACCGGGCGCCTCAAGCTCCTGCAACCCGAAGAAGTTCATTGCATTGCGGGTCGTGGAGGCCGCCAGACTCTCCGCAGTCGCGCCGCGCAACCGCGCCACGGCCTGCGCAACGTGCGGTAAATAGCACGGCTCGTTGCGGCGTGACTTGGGCCTGGGCTCGAGGTCGCGCGGCAACAAATAGGGTGCATCGGTTTCCAGCATCAGCCGATCCGCCGGAATGTGCGGAACCGACTGTCGAAGGTCCTCACCGCGACGCTCATCGTTCACCCACCCGGTCACCCCGATATGCAGGTCGAGCGCCAGGTATTCCTCCAATTCCGACGGGCCTCCGGTGAAGCAGTGCGCCACCCCGCCGACCAAGCTGCCGCGAAATTCCTTGAGGATGGCCGCAAAATCCTCGTGTGCATCGCGCTGATGCAGGAAAACGGGTTTGCGGACCGCGGCTGCAATTTCGAGCTGCGCGATGAACGCCGCACGCTGCGCATCGGGCGGCGAGAAATTGCGGAAATAGTCGAGACCGCATTCACCGACCGCCACGACCTGCGGCCGGCGCACGAGATCCTGCAATTCTTCACGCTGCCGCGGATCGAAGATCTGCGCATGATGGGGATGGAAGCCGGCGGTGCTCGACAGCACCGAGGGGTGCTGGGCCGCGAGGGCCGCAGCCCGCGTCGAACTCGGCATATCGGTGCCGGTTACGACCTGGCGCCGCACGCCGGCGTCCAGGGCCCGTGCCATGACGGCGTCACGATCCGCGGTGAAACTCTCGTGAGTGAGATTCGACCCAATGTCGATTAGTGATATCTTCATGCAGACATTGTAAGTGAGCTAGGAGCTCGGAGCCTGTATGAGTGTTGCCAAGAATTCCTGGCTGGCCCCATTGCTGCTGTTGACGGCTGCGGCGTGGGCACA
The DNA here is from genome assembly GCA_963811115.1 of uncultured Gammaproteobacteria bacterium. Lineage (GTDB taxonomy): Bacteria > Pseudomonadota > Gammaproteobacteria > Steroidobacterales > Steroidobacteraceae > Bog-1198. The sequence goes on along the minus strand of CAWEQB010000004.1, from coordinate 233,421 downwards.
GCAGGGCGGTGATCTGCAGGCGCAAATCCTGTATGCCTACCAGACCGAGGATGGCAACAGCCTGTCGAATTTGATTCAGGATTTGACCACCCAGGTCAAGGCGGAGGCGGACGATTTCTCGCTGCGCTACCACTTGGCGCATGCGCAGTATCGGCGCGGATTGCTGTCGGGTGCCCGCAACGGCCACGAGGCGGAATCCTCATTTTCAGATTGCATCGACCAGCTCAAGCCATTGCTGTCGCGGGACGCAAAGTCGGTTGAAACCTTGGTTCTGCAGTCCGCCTGTTATGCCGGACTTGCCGACCACCGGACCCTCGAGTCGGTGCTGCTGAGATCGCGTTCGGACGAACGGCTGAAGGCGGCGCTCAAGCTGGCGCCGCGCAATCCACGCGCCGTTTTTCTGGCCAGCCAGGAGGGGCTGCGTTCGGCCAAGCCCGGCACTCCGCAACGGCAACAGGCATTTTCGCAGCTGCAACTTGCCGCACAGTTGTTCGACTCGACCTCGGCGACGAGCATCGACGCTCCGGGCTGGGGACATGCCGAGGCGTACCTGGCCCTCGGCCGCGAGCTGCAGGCGCGCGGCGATCAATTGGGCGCCCGCAATTGGATCGAGAAATCCTTGATTGCCGCGCCCGACTACAAGGCGGCGCAACGCCAAATGACGCTTTTGGTGCGACCACAAAGCTAGGGGCAGCCGGGCGGTCCGGTTACGCTCAACCTGGTATGATTCGGCGCGATGAAGCCACAAGGCACGCAGTTATCGCTGTTTGAGACCCGTAGCTCCAGCGACCCATTTGCCGTTCGAGTCAGTCCGCGCGCGCGGCGCCTCACTGCGCGGGTGCACGTCGGGGGGGCGGTGGAGATCGTGGTACCCGTCGGCGTCAACGCGCATACGGTGCGCGATTTCGTGCAGCGCTTCACGCCCTGGATCGACCGCAAGGTCGCGGCCATGCGGTGTTTGGCGGCGCCCAGCGAGCCCGTGCCCGAGTGCATCGAGTTTGCCGCCACGGGCGAGAAATTCGCGGTGGAATGGCGCAAGGGGCCGCGGCGCCGGACCCTGCCGGATGCGGACCGGATAGCGGTGCAGGCGGCGGATGAACGGGGCGCGCGCGCCATGCTCCGCAGCTGGCTCAAGCTGGCAGCCTATGAACGCTTGGCGCCGCGTCTGCTGCAGTTGGCGGATGAGCTCAATTGTTCCGTGTCGCGGGTATCCATCCGGTGCCAGCGGACGCGCTGGGGGAGTTGTTCGACGCGCGGAACCGTGAGCTTGAATTGCTCGCTGGTGTTCCTGAAGATGGACGTCGTGCGCTATTTGTTCGTTCACGAGTTGGCGCATACCCGACATATGAATCATTCAGCCAATTTCTGGCGCCTGGTGGAAAAAATGGAGCCGGACTACCGGCGTCTGGACCGGGAACTGCTCGCGAGCTGGCGCACCGTGCCCGGCTGGGTGTTCAAGGTTTGAGCATCCGCGAAACCATTCCACAGCCGAAGCCCTTCGTCGATTTGAGCGACGAGCAGGTGCATTGGGATTTGGGCGAGTCGTTGAGCTACTCGCAATACCTCAATCTCGATAAATTGCTGGGTGCTCAGCACCCCTTGTCCTACCAGCACGATGAAATGCTGTTCATCGTGATTCACCAGGTCTCCGAGTTGTGGATGAAGTTGTGCCTGCACGAACTCGGCGCGACGGTGGACTGCGTGCGGCGTGACGACCTTGGCCCGACTTTCAAGATGCTCGCGCGGGTATCGACGATCCAGCAGCAATTGCTGCAGTCCTGGGACGTGCTGGCAACGATCACCCCGTCGGACTATTCGGCCTTCCGCAACACCTTGGGGAAATCGTCGGGCTTCCAATCACCCCAGTATCGGATGCTTGAATTCCTCATCGGCAACAAGAACGCCGATACCATCAAGGTATTCCGCGGCGATCCGCCGATGCACGAGATGCTCGAGCGGGCGTTGCGGGCCCCCAGTCTTTACGACGAGGTGCTGCGGCTGCTCAGCCGGCGAGGCCTCGACGTGCCGCGCGAAGCCATCGACCGAGATTTTTCGCAACCTTACCAGGCCAGCAAACGAGTGGCCGCGGCCTGGCTCAGCGTCTATCACAACTCGGTCAAGGAGTGGGATTTATACGAGCTGGCGGAACGCCTGGTCGACTTGGACTACAAATTCCAATTGTGGCGCTTCGCACATGTCAAGACAGTCGAACGCATCATCGGCAACAAGCGCGGCACGGGCGGCACGGGCGGCGTGTCGTATTTGACCAAAGCACTGGAACTGAAGTTCTTTCCGGAGCTTTGGACGGTCAGAACATCGATGTAGGCACAAGGAGCCTGTCTGAGTATTCCCATTCAAGACCAGTTACAAAACGTCAATGTCGCGTCGAGCGATTTGTTGGCGACACCCGAAGAAGTGAAGCGGCGCCTGCCGCTGACATCGCGCGCGGCGGAGACCGTATTAAGATCACGGGAAATCGTGCGGGCGATATTGGAGCGCCGGGATCCGCGCCTGTTCGTGGTGGTCGGGCCCTGTTCGATTCACGACGTGGCGGCGGCGCGCGAATATGCAGGCCGGCTGAAGACCTTGGCCGCCCGGGTCGAATCGACGCTGCTGCCCATCATGCGCGTGTACTTCGAGAAGCCGCGCACCACCGTGGGCTGGAAGGGGCTCATCAACGATCCCGACCTGGATGATTCCTTTCATATCGAAAAGGGAATTCTCCTGGCGAGGCAGTTGCTGCTCTATGTCGCCGAACTGGGACTGCCTGCGGGTACCGAGGCACTCGATCCCATCATGCCCCAGTACCTGTCCGAACTCATCACCTGGACCGCCATCGGCGCGCGCACCACCGAGTCGCAGACCCATCGGGAAATGGCGAGCGGTCTGTCCACGCCTGTGGGCTTCAAAAACGGCACCGACGGCTCGCTGGCAACCTCGATCAACGCCCTGCAGTCGGTGCGGCACCCGCATCATTTTTTGGGCATCACTCAGCAGGGACAATCGGCGGTGTTCCGCACGCGCGGCAATGGGCACGCGCATCTGGTGCTGCGCGGCGGAGGCGGCCGGGTCAACTACGACGCGGTGAGCATCGCGTTGGCCGAACGCGAGCTGGTGGCGGCGGACCTGCCGCCGAACATCGTCGTCGACTGCAGTCACGGCAACTCCAACAAGGATCCGAGCGTGCAGCCGTTGGTGGCGGAGAACTGCATTACGCAAATCGCGGACGGCAACCGCTCCATCGTCGGGCTCATGCTGGAGAGTCATCTGAAAGCGGGAAACCAGTCGATTCCGAAGGACTTGAGCAAGCTCGAGTACGGTCTATCCATCACCGATCCCTGCATCGACTGGCAGACCACCGAGAACCTGTTGCTCAAGCTCCATCAGTCCTTGCGAGACGTGCGACGCTGATGCGGGCGAGCGACTGGCGGCGTTTCCACAGGCGGTACCCCAGCAGGATGGACAGTCCGCAAACATAGAGCAGCGGCTCACGAATATCCTTCTTGACCTGCCACCAAAAATGCCAGACGCCCAGGGTGGCAATCACGTAGACCAGGCGGTGTAGCTGGATCCAGCGCTTTCCCAGGCGGCGCTGCGCCCTGGCCGTGGAGGTGAGGCCGAGGGGAATCAACAGCAACAATGCAAGCATGCCGAGGGTGATGTACGGCCGCTTGACGATGTCCTGCCAGAGCGCGCCAAATTTGGCGTTCTGATCGAGGAACAAGTACACCGAGAAATGCAGCAACGCGTAGAACAATACAAAGAGGCCGAACATCCGCCGCCATCGCAGCCACAGCGTCCAATGCGTGAGCTCCCGCAGCGGGGTCATGCACAGGGTGATCATCAAGAAGTTCAGTGTCCACCGCCCGCAAGTATGCAGCATGACTTTGACCGGATCGGCCCCGAGAGAGACGCCGCCGAGGTGCCAGACTTCGACTGCATTGAGCGCCCCAACCCCCAATCGAAGTGCCGGAATGAGGCAGGCCGCAAACACCAAAGGCTTCAGGACCGAATCGATCCGCGGCATCAAAAATATTTCCGCAAATCCATTCCCGAGTAGAGACCGGCAACCTGGGCGGCATATCCGTTGAAGGGCAGGGTGGGACGGCGCGGGCCGAATGCATTCGCGCCGATGTGCCTTTCAGTGGCCTGGCTCCATCGCGGATGATCGACTTCAGGATTGACGTTCGCGAAGAATCCATACTCATTGGTCGCCGCGCCCGCCCACGTGGTACGCGGCGCGCGCTCGGTGAACTTGATGCTGACGATGGCCTTGATGCCCTTGAAGCCGTATTTCCAAGGAACGATCAATCGCAGCGGAGCGCCGTTCTGATTCGGCAACACCTTGCCGTACAAACCGACCGCCATCAGCGTCAGGGGATGCATGGCCTCGTCCATGCGCAGTCCCTCCACGTAAGGCCATTCGAGCACGGGAACGCGCTGTCCCGGCATTTGCTTCGGATCGTACAGGGTCTTGAATTCGACGAATTTCGCCTTCGACGTGGGTTTGAATCGCTTGAGCAAATCGCCCAGCGGGAAGCCGATCCAGGGGACCACCATGGACCAGGCTTCCACACAGCGCAACCGGTAGACGCGCTCTTCCAAGGGATGCGGTTTGAGTATGTCTTCCAACGCGAAAGTCCCCGTGACCTCCGCTTCCCCGCCGATGCTGACATTCCAGGGCCGGGTGCGAAATTTCTGAGCATTTTCCGACGGATCGGATTTGTCGGTGCCGAATTCGTAATAATTGTTGTAGGTGCTGATGTCTTGGTACGAATTGGGCGTCTCGGTCACGCTGTAGGCGCTGTTGCGCACGTAGGCCAACGCCGGCGCCTGTCCGAAGGCCCTGCGCGCAAACCCGCCGATGCCATGCGCGGCGGCAAGACCCAATCCGCCGGCGATCAGGGCGCGCCGCGACAAGTATTGCCGGTATGGCGTGATCTCGGACGGCGGGATGGTTGATTGCAATTTCCTGCGCATGTTCCTCAATAGACCGGGGTTACCTGGTTTTTGTTTCAATCACAGCTCCTTAATTCCAATCCGAGCTGGGGATTCCCAGTTGAGCCGCCAAACCGCGCGCGGCGGCGCTGCCGTTCACCAGCAGGGCCTTGTCGGCGTGCTGCATGTGGTCCAAATCGGAAGCGCTGTTGCCATAGGCCACCACGGGCAGCGCGGGGTACCGCGCGCGCAGCCATTCCAGGCAGCGCGACTTTTCGATGCCGCGGCGATTGGGGGTGACCAGCGCACCGTCGAGCCGCTCTCCCTGCCAGCGAATTTCAGTGCACAGGGTGTGCTCGAACCCAAGAGAGCGGCCGATCCGCGGCACGTACAGATCCGGACTTGCCGACAGCAATATCAAGTGGTCGCCGGCCGAACGATGACTCTCGAGCACGGCGAGGGCGGCGGGTCTGAAGCGCCGCCGGGGCATCAATGTCTCGACAAAGGAATCGGCGCAGGTATCGATGACGAGGCGGCTCTCGCCGCCCATGATCATGCGAATGACCCGTGATTTCAGTTCGCCGCGATCGCGATTTCGCGCGACAAAGCTGATCAGGGCGAAGGGCAGCCGCCACAAGCCCAACATTCGCCACGGTCGGCGCCGCAAGAAACTCGCCAGGAATTGCATCAGCGTGTCGCGCCAGGTGAGCGTGCCGTCGAGATCGAACACGGCAACCCAAGGGCGTGAAGTGGTTTCAGATGGGAGTGACATTTGGAAAGTATAGTAATAAATATAACGCGTTACAGTAATTATCTCGAATAAGTATAACTATGGTTGCGCCCCGATTGGCCACAATCTTGCCATCTCCCCGGCACTTGGCATACGGACACTGGCCGAAAACCACCGCGGAGAGGTCGATGTCCGGACTAAATTCAGTCAATCCATTGTTGGCAAAATTTCTGTTGGTCGCGCTGCTGACCCTGATGCTCCTGCTTCCGCTCAGCCGGGTGGAAGGCTTGATCGCTGAACGCGCGGCGTTGCGCGACGGCGCGGTGGCGCGCGTTGCGAACGGGGTCGGGCATGGCATCGCGTGTTGGCAGGTTTGGTGGACGTGACGGGCACGATCGATAACGCATTGCGCAAATCCGGCATCTATACCGTACCCACTTTCAAGGCGACGTTGCACATCGCCGGATCGATTTCCGACGAACTGCTGATGGAGGCGCGCAATGCTGAGCCCGGCGTGAACAAGAAGATCGGCAACATGAGCCTGTTCATGGCCGTGTCCGACCCGACCGGCATCCGCGCCCTCACGGGGATCCGGGTCGACGGCATGCTAGTGCCGGTGAACGCAGCGACCGAAGCCGGGCTCCAGGGAGTGTCCGCCGAACTAACCTCGGCGGCTTCCGAGGGGATGCCGCGTCGCCGGGAATTTGCGGTGTTGCTTGCAGCTTATTTCAGCGGTGTATTGAAGTCGCGGGCGGCGGGTGTAGTCACCGGGGCGTTGGCCGGAGTTTGCTATTCTTTGCTCTATCTTCTCGTGCTGTCGGTACCGCATCGCTGAACCTAGATCATGAGGCCGTCGGTCGCCATGGGGACGGGCGCCTTTGGCGCGCGGTCCGACCCCGGCTGCCCTGCAGTCAGTCCCGCGTGAAGCGCCAGAACGACTAGAATTGAGTTTTGCCGGAGTTCGTATGCCTGAGACAGTTGAATTTACCGGACGGTGGGCCGGCTGGGTTGCATGTGTGTGCGCAGGCGCAACGGCGTTGGGAGTGTTCACACCCGCGACGCCCGCTGCGGCGGCGACACCGGCCACGGCGCCGGAAACCCAGCCACACGTCGGCGCCGCCGTCGCCGGATTCAGCCACGTGAAGTCGCTGGGCGGGATAGACGAGTATCGGCTCGACAGCAACGGGCTCACGGTTCTGCTGGTGCCGGATCATTCGGCGCCGGTGGTGACCTTTCAGGTGACCTATCAAGTCGGCTCGCGTAATGAGGTGACTGGAACGACCGGAGCGACGCATATTCTCGAACACCTGATGTTCAAGGGCAGCGAGAGCTTCAATGATCCCAAGGGCAATAGTGTCAAGGTGTTTCTCGAGCGCGTCGGCGGCCAGTTCAATGCGAGCACCTCCTTCGACCGCACCAATTACTTCGCGACCATCGGTCGCGAAAGCCTGGAAGGCTATGTGGCGATCGAAGCAGACCGCATGCGGCATTTGTGGCTGCATGAAGCCGACCGCCAGTCCGAAATGACCGTGGTGCGGAACGAATTCGAGCGCGGCAAGAACGATCCCGACAGCGTGCTCATGGAGGAGGTGATGGCGGCGGCCTACGTCGCATTGCCGTACCACCATCCCACGATCGGCTGGAAGAGCGACATCGAGCACGTTCCCATCGCCAGATTGCGCGAGTTCTATGACACGTTCTATTGGCCCAACAACGCGACGGTGACGGCCATCGGAGATATCGATGCCGCCGCCACCTTGAATTTGGTGAAGCAATATTATGGCGTATATGGCCGCTCACCCGCTCCCATACCGGCGATCTATACGGAAGAACCGGCGCAATCCGGGGAGCGCCGCGTCGTCGTCAAGCGGCCGGGCGAACTCGGAACGGTGATCATCGCGCACAAGGTGCCGAATGGCCGGGATTCGGATCAGCCGGCCCTCGAGATGCTCGATGCCATCTTGAGTTCGGGCAAGAATGCGCGTCTGTATCGCGCCCTCGTCGACCAGGGACTTGCCCTGAATGCCGGCGCAGGCACGGATCTGCACCGCGATCTGTCGCTGCACACCATATATGCGATTCTGGCGCCGGGCGCGGCGCATGCGGCCGTCGAAAAGGCCTTGCTCGCGGAGATTGCCAGGATCAAGAGCGACGGTGTGACCGCGGCGGAAGTCGCCCGAGTCAAGCAGCAATACATTGCCGCCGATGCCTACAAGCGCGACGGCACCGCCGCGGTGGCCGGGGAGATCAACGAATGGATCGCGGTAGGCGACTGGACCCTCTACGTAACATTCCCGCAAAAGGTGCAACAAGTGACTCCCGCCGATGTACAACGCGTCGCCAAGAAGTATTTCAACGAGGACCAGAGTACGACGGGCTGGTTCATTCCGGTGCCGCCCGCGGAGAAAGGCAAGCCCGCGGAGAAAGGCAAGTGACGCGCCGCTGTGCGTTGACGGTGCTATTGCTGGCGGGCGGGGCGGCCGCGGCCGGCGTGGTCGATCAAGGCCACCGGGCATCGGTGGCGGGCGTCGATCTGATCACCTATCACACCGATGTGAAAAACGTGATCGTGATACTGGGATCGCTGCCTGCCGGCGATGCGATGGCCGGGCCCGGCAACATCGCCATTCCGACCCTGACCGGAATGATGCTCGACCGCGGCACCACGAGCCTCGACAAATTCGCGATCGCCGAGCAATTGGACAATGTTGGCGCCGAGATTGCCTTCAGCGTGGGCCCGCAATCGGTGGAGGTTCGCGCCAAATGTCTGAAGAAGGATCTGCCCTTGATCATCGGGCTGATAGCGGCGGAATTGCGCACGCCCGCCCTGCAGCCGCAGGAGTTCAGCAAGGCGCAGCAGCAATTCATCGGCGCGCTGCAGGCCTCGGCGCAGAATACCGAAGCGCGCGCGCAGGAAGTGTTCGGCCGTGCGCTGTTTCCCAAGGACCATCCCAACCGCCCGCACACGGTGACCGACTACGAGGCCGCGGCAAAGTCGGCGAATCTGGATGAGCTCAAGGCCTTTCACGGAAAATACTACGGGCCGGCGCACATGACCCTCATCGTCGTCGGCGACGTGGCTGCGGCTGATGCAGAGAGCGAAGTCGGCCGGGCGTTTTCCGGGTGGAGCGGCGGTCAGGATTACGTCCGCCCCGCGGCTCCCGCCGCACTGCAGGCAGCACGGGAGATATCCGTCACTCTTGCCGACAAGCCGAGTGTCTCGGTACTCATCGGTCAACCGACGGGGTTGCGCTACAAGGATCCCGATGCACTGGCTCTGCGCGTCGGCACGGCAATTCTCGGCAGCGGGTTCACCGGTCGATTGATGGGCATCGTGCGCGACCGGGAGGGCTTGACGTACAACATATCGGCGGCGGTTTCAGAAGACAGCATCGTCGACGGCAAATGGGATATTTCGGCCAGCTTTGCGCCCGCGCTGCTGCAGAAGGGAATCGCATCGACGCGTCGCGAGCTGCAGCGGTGGTGGACGGACGGGATCACCCAGGATGAGCTGGCGGCGCGCAAGCAGGGCTTGATCGGCAGCTACCACGTGAGCCTATCGACGACGGCGGGACTCGCGAGCGCCATTTTGGCCGATGTACAGCGCGGCTATGATGTGAGCCGGCTGGAGGAATTTCCCGACGCGGTCAACGCATTGACCCGGGACGAGATCAATTCCGCGATCAAAAAACATCTCAATCCGAACAAAATGGTGCTGGTCAAAGCCGGCAGCGTCTTGTCCGACGGGAACTAAGGAACCTGTCTGGGTAATCCCAGGCAGGCTCCTAAAACCGGGCGGTCAGCGAAATGATAGTAGCGCCAGTTTCCGCGGTAGGTGATATCCGCGCGAACTTGAAACGATTTCCCGCCGGTTTTCCCGTCGATCAAGGCGGTCAAATACTCATCGTGCCAGAGCATGTGCAGCGGGCCGGCATATTCCTTGAAACCGTTTTGGGTGGATATCAGAGCATTGCCGTGCGGGCCGGTTTCGAGCGTTGCGGTATCCCTGAAGTGCTCCGGGGTGAGCGCCAACAGGGAGTCCTTTGCGAACGAAGCGTCGGCGGCAAAGCTGCAGATGACGGCCGCGGCAACCGCCGCGCCCCGCCGTCCAAGGCTAACCATGGGCCGCGGGATTCAGCGCTTCGACGATCACGGCCGTCCCATAGCACAGAACCTCGGCGGCACCCACCATGGGTCCGGTGTCGTAGCGAACTCCGACCACGGCATTGGCGCCCATCTTGCGCGCGTGCGCGATCATCAACTGAAAGGATTCCTCCCTCGCCGATTCGCACAGGTCGGAAAAAATCCCCACCCGCCCGCCGAACAAGGTTCTCAAGCCGCCGATGATGCTCATGGGCAGGGACCGGGTGCGCACCGTGATCCCTCGGACCACCCCCAATGACTTGAGGGTGCGAAAACCGGAGAGCTCGAAGGCTGTTGTTGTTTGCATGGACGATTCAAGCCCTTCCCAGGTAGTCCAATTTGCCCAGCTCCAGTCCCGCCTGCCTGAGAATGTCGTACGCCGTCGTGACATGGAAAAACACGTTCGGCAGCACGTGATTGAACAGGTAGGCCGTGCCCTGCATATTGCGCGTCGTCGACCGGGTCTGCCAGGTGATGGTCCGGTCCTCGGAGCCCTCGAATTGGGAGGGCTTGAGCGATTCAAGATAGGCAACGGTTGCGCGCGAGGCAGCGATCCATTCGGCGATGCTGCGTTCCTTCGCCTCGAAAGCCGGAACTTCCGCGCCTGCGAGCCTTGCGGCGCCACCCTGTGCAATATCGTTGGCGATGTGGATCTGTGTCGCGAGCGGGAACATATCCGGAAACAACCGGCTGTTCAGCAGAACCGCAGGGGCAATCTTGCGCGCCTCGGCGTGCGCGGCGGCTTTCTCGAGGATTGCCGCAAGGTTGTTCAATGCGCGTGTGCAGGTCGGCACCGTTGCCGTGTACATGGTGAGGGACATGGTTAGGCCGCCTTGCTGGTTGTGGCGAGTTGCCGCAATACGTATTGCAGAATTCCGCCGTGTTGATAGTAGTCGAGTTCCTTGGGTGTATCGATGCGCAGTCTCGCCTCGAATTCAGTGGTCTTTCCGTCGTCGGATTTGGCGACCACTTTGACGAATTTCGCCGCACCCCGATTGAGACCGGCGACTTCAAAGGTCTCCCTGCCGGTGAGCCCGAGGCTCTGCGTGTTTTGACCTTCCGTGAATTGCAGCGGCAGCACGCCCATGCCGATCAGGTTGGAACGGTGTATGCGCTCGAAGCTCTCGGCGATCACCGCCTTCGCCCCCAACAGCATCGTGCCCTTGGCCGCCCAGTCGCGCGAGCTGCCGGTGCCGTACTCCTTGCCGGCAAGGATTATCAGGGGAGTGCCCTGGGTCTTGTACTTCATCGCGGCGTCGAAAATGGACATCTGTTCGCCGCTCGGAATGTGCAGCGTCACGCCGCCTTCCGTGCCCGGCAGCAGCAGATTGCGCAGCCTGATGTTGGCAAACGTACCGCGCATCATCACTTCGTGGTTGCCGCGGCGTGCGCCGTAGGAATTGAAGTCCACGGCCTGCACGCCCTGCGATAGCAGGTACTTGGCGGCCGGACTGGACTTGGAAATGTTGCCGGCGGGCGAAATGTGATCGGTGGTGACCGAATCACCCAGCACCGCCAGCGCGCGCGCGCCTTTGATATCGGAGACCGGCGCCGGCGTCATGGTGATGCCGTCGAAGTACGGCGGATTCTTGACGTAGGTGGATTTGCCGTCCCAGGAATAGATCTTGCCGGCGGGCGTCTTGATCGCGCTCCAGTTCGCGTCGCCCGAAAATACATTGGCGTACCCCTTGCGGAACATCGCCGAGTCGACCGAACCCGCCACCGCGGCCGCCACCTCCGATGCGCTCGGCCAGATGTCCTTCAGGTACACCGCTTTGCCGTCGCCGTCCAGCCCCAGGGGCTCCGTGGTGATGTCGATGTCCAGGCTCCCCGCCAGCGCGTAGGCTACGACCAGCGGTGGGGAGGCGAGGAAATTCATTTTTATTTCCGGATGCACGCGGCCCTCGAAATTTCGATTGCCGGACAGCACCGAGCAGGCGATCACATCGGCACTCTTGACGGCTTCGGAAATCTCGGGCTTCAACGGACCGGAATTGCCGATGCACGTGGTGCATCCGTACCCCACGGTGTAGAACCCGAGCGACTCCAGCTCTTTCAACAACCCGGCCTTGCGCAGGTAGTCCGTCACGACACGCGAACCCGGAGCCAGGGATGTCTTGACCCAGGGCTTGGACTTGAGGCCGCGCGCGCTCGCGTTGCGCGCCAGCAATCCGGCGGCCACCAGCACGGCGGGGTTCGACGTGTTGGTGCAACTGGTGATGGCGGCGATCAATACCGCGCCGTCCCTGACCTCGAAAGTACCGCCGCCGACAGTGGCAGAAGCGACTCCGCGGGCCTGTGGATTTTTCTGCGCGCGCTCCTCGGCCATCTTCTTGACGCTGCTTTGGTACACGGTCTTGGCCTTGCGCAGCGGCACGCGGTCCTGCGGCCGCTTGGGTCCGGCGAGAGAGGGTTCGACCGTCGACAGGTCGAGTTCGACGACCTGAGTGTAATCGGCGGCCGGTGCGCCGTTGATGCGCCACAGTCCCTGCGCCTTGGCGTAGGCCTCGACCAGGGCAATCTGATCCGGGGTGCGGCCGGTCAACGCCAGGTAGCGAATGGTCTCTTCGTCGATGGGAAAGATGGCGCAGGTCGAACCGAATTCCGGCGACATGTTGGCAATGGTGGCGCGGTCGGCGAGCGGCAGGCCCTTGAGGCCGTCGCCGAAGAATTCCACGAACTTGTCCACTACTCCCACTTTGCGCAGTATCTCCGTGACGGTCAGCACCAGATCGGTGGCCGTGGTCCCCGCGGGCAGGCTGCCGGTCAACTTGAAGCCAATCACCTGCGGGATCAGCATGGTGACGGGCTGGCCGAGCATGGCGGCCTCGGCCTCGATGCCGCCCACCCCCCAACCGAGAACTCCCAGCCCATTGACCATGGTGGTATGCGAATCGGTGCCGACCAAGGTATCGGGGTAGGCGAGTTTCTTGCCGGTTCCGTCAGCCGAGAAAATGACCCGCGCCAGGTGCTCGATATTCACCTGATGGACGATGCCGGTGTTGGGCGGCACGACCTTGAAATTGCTGAATGCCGTCTGGCCCCAGCGTAGAAACATGTAGCGCTCGCCGTTGCGGTTGAATTCGATTTCGTTGTTGTGCTGCAAAGAGTCGGCGGCCCCATATTCGTCGACCTGCACCGAGTGATCGATGACCAATTCAGCGGGTGCCAGCGGGTTGACGCGTTGCGGATCTCCGCCGAGACGCACGATGGCTTCGCGCATGGCGGCCAGATCCACGATGCAGGGAACGCCGGTGAAGTCTTGCATGATGACCCGCGCCGGGGTGAACGCGATCTCATGATTCGGCAGCGCCTTCGGGTCCCACTTCAACAGAGCCTCGATATCGTTCTTGGTGACGTTGACGCCATCCTCGAAACGCAACAGGTTTTCCAGCAGGATCTTCAAGGAGAAAGGCAGGCGGTCGACATTGAGCGACTTGAGCGCATCGAGGCTCCAGATTTCATACTGCTGCGCGCCCACCTTGAGCGTCGTTCTTGCCTTGAAGCTATCCGTCATGACCCCTCCACGGAAAAAAGAGAATTATAGGTGATTCTGCCGCGCGGCTGCGCCCATGCCGCGAATTGAACCGTCGCGCAATGACGCCGCCGCCGAGACAATGCTCGCCGCTGTAGAAGACGGCGTATTGTCCGGGCGTGACGGCGCGTGCAGGCCGGCGGAGGGTCACTCGCCAATGCGCGCCCGATGGGCGCACCGCCGGCAGTCGAGATCGTTCTGCCTATAACGTGTCTTGACGGAGCATTCGGCCGGCAGGTCCGTTTCACGCACATTCAGCCAGTGCATCTGTTCCACATCGAAGGCATCGGACAGCAGCAGAGGATGGTCCTGATCCTGTACGACGATGAGGGCATTGCGTGCGCATCCTTGGCGGCGACATACCAAGGTGCGGCGGCCGCGCCCGCCCGTCCGCCCAGCCGCAAGCCCGATCGTTGCCCCAGGGTGTAGAGCGCGAGGCCGCGATGCTCGCCGAGAACCACGCCCGCGTCGGTTTCGATCGGTCCGGGCTCGGTGCGCAGATGGCGGCCCAAGAACTCTTGAAAGGGCCGCTCGCCTATGAAGCAAATGCCGGTGCTGTCCGGTTTGTCGTACACCGGCAACCCTGCCGCGTGCGCCAGCTTGCGCACGTCCGGCTTGCGCATCTCGCCGATCGGAAACAGCGTCCTGCCCAGGGAAGCCGCGGCAACACTGTGGAGGAAGTAGCTCTGGTCCTTGGCCGTGTCCGCGGCTTTCAGCAATTGCGGGCCGGCGCAGGTCTGCCGCACCCGGGCATAGTGGCCGGTGGCGATCCACGAAGCCCCCAGCCGCTGCATGTAGTCGAAACAGACGCCGAATTTGATCTCGCGATTGCAGAGCACGTCCGGATTCGGGGTACGACCGGCGGCATATTCGCTCAGGAACAGATGAAAACCCTTTCGCGGTACTCGGCGGCGAAGCTCACGCGATGCAGAGGGATGTTCAGGGTGTCGCATACCAGGCGCGCATCCTGAAAATCGCCGGCGGTGGTGCAGTAGGCGTCGTCCTCGTCCTCCCAATTGGACATGAACAAGCCTTGCACCGCGAAGCCCGCGCGCTGCAGCAGGAGCGCAGCGACGGCGGAGTCGACGCCGCCCGACATGCCGACGATGACCGCGGCAGCCAGCTTGGGATCCGGGAGTGGGTCGAGGAGGGCGCCTGCATCCGCCGCATTATACGGGCGCGGGTGGCGGGAGCCGAAGGTTACATCAGCATTTGCCGCATCTGCGATTCTTGCATGCTGGTCTGCCAGACCTCATCGAAGAAATTCAAGTAGCGGCGAACCACGGCCGGGTCGTTCATATCGGAGATGCCGTCCCAGCGATCGGCCTGCAGCCGGTACACCAGGGCCTTGTCGTCCGCAATGATGAACGCGCCGGCGCTGGCCGGGTACTCCGGACTCATGGCCCGCATGTCGATGCAGCTGGTCAAGCGGCGCGCCAACGCGAGAAATCGGTTGTTGTCAACCATGGCCCGCGACGGATCGGCCAGCAGCACCCGCACTTTGGCGTAGGAGCGCGCCAGAACCAGGCGTTTGATGGCTTCGAGGAACGGTTCCTCGCCGTAAATCAAAGGTTCCAAATCCTGGGTGAATATCGACAGCAGGCGCTGCGCCGACTTGGCGACTTTGAGGCTGGCCTCGCGGACTTCCGGCATGGTCGTGAGAATGGTTCGGGTACCGGATCCCGAGGACGGCTCTGCGCCGCTCGCAGAGGCCCTGTCGATGATCGGTTTCGTCCGTTCTTCCGTACCGCCCGCCATATCCGATTGCCTCAATTGGAGGTTGGGGCAATTTGCCCGGCCTCAGGTGCTTTGAGGGATAGTACCGTTTGGCCCCGAATGGCCCGTGCTAACTGCGTCACGTTTCAGACGCCCCATCCGGGCCCCCACCGTAGGCTATGGTTTGTCCGCTCGGTTGGCAAGCACCGGCGCCAGACCCACATAGGTGCCCGGTTCCAGGCTGAGAAGCCGTTCCTTCTCGTCGGGCGGCAGGTCCAACGTGGCAATGAACTCATGCATGGCCTGCTTGTTGATCGGACGGCCGCGCGTGAATGTCTTCAATCTGTCATATGCGTCCGCAATTCCGTGGGCGCGCATCACAGTCTGCACCGCCTCCCCAAGCACCTCCCAGGCGCGGTCCAGATCTTCGGCAACTCGAGCCGGGTCGAGCTCGATCTTGGCGAGGCCCGCGGTCAGCGATCCATAGCTCAAGGTGCAGTGACCGATTGCGACGCCGATATTGCGCAGAACGGTGGAGTCCGTGAGGTCGCGCTGCCAGCGCGACACGGGCAGCTTGTCGGCGAAGTGTCCGAGCAATGCATTGGCCAGGCCGATGTTGCCCTCGGCGTTCTCGAAATCGATGGGATTCACCTTGTGCGGCATGGTGGAGGAACCCACTTCCCCCTCGACCGGGCGCTGCTTGAAATAGCCGAGAGAAATATAACCCCACATATCGCGCGCGAGGTCGAGAAGCACGGTGTTCGCGCGCATGAGCGCGTGGCAGTACTCCGCGATCCAATCATGCGGCTCGATCTGGGTGGTATAGGCGTTCACTTCCAGTCCCAGCGATTCGACGAATGTGCGGCTCACCTTGAGCCAATCCACCTGCGGCAGGGCTGCGACATGCGCATTGTAGTTGCCGACGGCACCGTTCATCTTGCCGAGGATGCCCACGCGCGCAATGCCGGCGCGTTGCGTTTGCAGCCGCGCGGCTACATTCGCCAGCTCCTTGCCGACCGTGGTGGGCGTGGCGCTCTGCCCGTGAGTGCGCGCCAGCATGGGCGTTGCGGCGTGGCGGCGGGCGAGCGTGTCGAGCGCGCCGGTGATGCCATCCAGCATGGGCAGCAGCAGCTTCGCCCGGGCGCTTTTCAGCATGAGGGCGTAGGCAAGATTGTTGATGTCCTCGGACGTGCATGCAAAATGCAGCCATTCGAGTTCGGCGGCGGCCGCGCCGCGTGCCTGGAGCGCGCCACGCAGCCAAATTTCCACCGCCTTCACGTCGTGATTGGTGCGCGCCTCGATTTGCTTGATCGCCGCGACATCGGTGGCTGCCGGATCTTCGGACAGCGCGGCGAGCAGGTCCCGGGCCGGGCGCGGCAGCTTGGCGAGTGCCGGTGCGGCCGGCCCCGCGGCGAGCGCCAGGAACCACGCACACTCCACGCGGACGCGCTCGCGCATCAGTCCGGCCTCGCTGAACAGATACCGGACCGCCGCCAGTTTGCCCGCGTACCGGCCGTCGAGGGGTGAAAGCGCGTCGGAGGAATCCATGGCCATCGGGATGCGGTCGCTTTGAGTGTAGAATCCGCAATATTACCGTAAACGAACGCGGAGTAAGGCGCGATGACAGCAACCACCCGCGTCGAGCGCGACAGCATGGGCGCGCTTGACGTGCCGGCGAGCGCTCTGTGGGGCGCCCAGACCCAGCGCGCCCTGCAAAATTTTCCCGCCACGGGCTTGCGCATGCCGCGCAGCTTCATTCGCGCCCTCGGACTCATCAAGCATGCCGCAGCCGTCGCCAATGCCGAGCTCGGCGATCTGCCCCAGGAGCTGGCGACGGCGATCCAGGCGGCAGCGCTCGACGTGGCCGCGGGCCGATACGACGAGCATTTCCCGGTCGACGTCTTTCAGACCGGGTCCGGCACCAGCAGCAACATGAACGCCAATGAAGTGATCGCAGCCCTGGCGGCGCGGGCGCTGTCGCGATCCGTGCACCCGAACGATCACGTGAACATGAGTCAGAGCAGCAATGATGTGGTGCCGACTGCGATCCATGTGGCCGCGGCGCTGCTTCTGGACGAGATGTTGCTGCCCGCGCTCGAGCGCCTGCGCGCGGTCCTGGGCCGACGGGCTGCCGAACTCGGCGACGTGGTCAAGACCGGCCGCACGCATTTGATGGATGCGATGCCCGTCACGCTGGCACAAGAGCTGGGCGGGTGGCAGGCGCAAATCGACGCCGCCATCGCGCGCCTGGCATCGGTCACGCCCCGCTTGCACCGGCTGGCGCAGGGAGGCACCGCGGTCGGCACCGGCATCAACGCCCGCCCGCAGTTCGGCGCCGCATTTGCACGCTGCCTCGAGGCGATCACCGGGCTCGAATTCCGCACCAGCGAGAACTATTTCGAGGCCCTGTCGAGCCAGGACACGGCGGTGGAACTGTCGGGTCAACTCAAGGTCCTTAGCGTGAGCCTGATGAAAATATCGAATGACTTGCGCTGGATGAACAGCGGCCCGCTGGCGGGACTCGGCGAGATTGCGCTCCCCGCACTGCAGCCCGGCAGCAGCATCATGCCGGGCAAGGTCAACCCGGTTGTGCCGGAAGCGGTGGCGATGATGGCAGCGCAAGTGATGGGCAACGATATGACTATCACCGTGGCGGCGGCATCGGGAAATTTTCAGCTGAATGTCATGTTGCCGCTGATCGCCTACAACCTGTTGCAAAGCGTGGAATTGCTGGGGATCGGCAGCCGTAATCTGGCCGATCACGCTGTGGCGGGCTTTGCAGTGAATCAGGCGCGCATGGACGAAGCATTGGCGCGCAACCCCATATTGGTGACGGCGCTCAATCCGATCATCGGCTACGAGCGCGGCGCGGCCATTGCCAAGAAGGCCTACGCGGAGGGGCGGCCCATATTGGACGTTGCCGCGGAAATGACCGACCTGAGCGTCGATGAATTGCGCCGGCTGCTCGACCCGAAAACGCTGACCGAAGGCGGTATCCAGGCGTCCGGTTCCGCTGCGTGACGATGGAATCCCTGTACACGAAAGCGCACATCCGCGAGTCGCTGGACCCGCAGCCTTCCACTCCTGACCAGGATATGCAGTGGCTGGCCGGCGCGTCGACCGAAGTGATGTCCCAGGTGCGCGCCTCGATATCGTCGCGCCGCGTTCCTGCGGCCGTGCTCATTCCCCTCGTGGAGCGCGACACCGGATTGACGGTGCTGCTGACCCAGCGTGCCGAAACGCTCAAGGATCACGCCGGCCAGATCAGTTTTCCCGGCGGCCGCATCGAACCCGAGGACCCGGATGCGTGGCACGCGGCCTTGCGCGAAGCCTATGAAGAGATCGGTCTGTTGGCGAATTACGTGGAATTCGCCGGCTACCTGCCGGATCATCACGTCATCACCGGTTTTCGGGTGACGCCTGTCGTCGGCTTCGTCAACCCGGGCTATCAACTCAGGATCGCCAAGGCCGAAGTTCACGATGCGTTCGAAGTGCCGCTCGACTTCATATTGGACGCTGCCAATCACAAGTCACGCAGGCGCAAGCTGGGCGGGCTGACCATCGAAGTGCACGACATCCCATACGGTGAACGAAATATCTGGGGGGCTACGGCCGGTATGCTGATGACCCTGAGACGCATGCTGCAACCCAGAGGCCAGGAGGCGCAATGACAGGCGGCACGCGGATCCGCGAATTGCTCGGCATCATGCAGCGCCTGCGCGCGGCCGACGGCTGTCCCTGGGACCGGGAGCAGACTTTTGCGAGCATCGCGCCCTTCACCATCGAGGAGGCGTATGAAGTTGCCGATGCCATCGCACGCGGCGACATGCACCATCTGAGGGACGAACTCGGTGATTTGCTGTTCCAGGTGGTGTTCCATGCGCAGCTGGCGAGCGAGGCGAATGAATTCGACTTTGACGCCGTGGCCGGTGCGATATGCGACAAGCTGCTGCGCCGCCACCCGCACGTATTCGGCGCGCGCGGGCCGATGACTCCGGCGGAGCAGAGCGCCGCATGGGAGGAGATCAAGGCCGGCGAACGCAGCGCGGCCGATAACGGACAGCACAGCCATCTAGAGGGTGTTCCGCTGGCCTTGCCGGCGCTGATGCGCGCTTTCAAGCTCAGCAAGCGGGCCGCGCGCGTGGGATTTGATTTTGAACACCCGGGCCAGACCGCGGACAAGGTTGCCGAGGAACTCGAGGAGGTACGCGCCGCCGCCGCGCAGGGCGGGCGGATCAACGGTTCGCACGAACCGGCGCGCGCCGCCGCGATCTTCGAGGAAGTGGGCGACCTCTTGTTCGCGGCCGCCAATTTGGCGCGCAAACTCGACGTCGACGCCGAGTCAGCGTTGCGGTCGGCGAACGCCAAATTCGAGCGGCGATTCCGCGGCATGGAATCCCTGGCGGCACAGCGCGGCGAGATTTTCTCGGAGCTGAACCTCGATGCGCAAGAGCGGCTTTGGCTAGAAGTCAAGCGTGGCGAGTGAGCAACGCGCGGGCGCTGCGCGCGACTCGGCCAAGCTGGTATTCAAACACGACGCCGATCTGCCGATTTCGGCGCGACGTGAAGCCATCATGGAGGTCTTGCGCCGCCGCCAGGTACTGATCGTCGCCGGCGACACCGGCTCCGGCAAGAGCACCCAATTGCCCCAGTATTGCCTCGAGCTGGGACGCGGCATGGACGGCCGCATCGCGCATACTCAACCGCGGCGGCTGGCGGCCCGCGCCCTGGCCGCGCGGATTGCCGAGGAAATCGGCCAGCCCCTGGGCGGCAGCGTCGGTTTTCGCGTTCGATTCGCCGATCAGGTGTCCGACGCCACGCGCCTGGTGCTGATGACCGACGGATTGCTGTTGGCGGAACTTACGGCCGATCCTCAGCTGCGGCGCTACGACACCGTGATTGTCGACGAGGCGCACGAGCGGTCGCTGAATGTGGACTTGCTGATGGGCGTGCTCAAGCGGCTGCTGTCGCGCCGGCCGGACCTCAGGGTGATCGTGACGTCGGCGACCTTGGATGTCGAACGCACCGCACGATTCTTCGACGATGCCCCGGTCATTACGGTGAGCGGCCGCAGCCATCCGATCGAAGTACGTTACCGTGGAACGCCGGACGCTGCGGAGGATCCCGATCTGCCTGCGGCCGTTCTCGAAGCCTGTCAGGAAATCGCCACTGAACCGGGACAGATCGGCGGCGGCGACATCCTGGTATTTCTGCCCGGGGAACGCGAGATCCGCGATGTCGGCGAACTCTTGCAACGTGAATTGCATGGGCGCATGGAGATTCTGGAGCTGTACTCGCGGTTATCCTGGGAGCAGCAGAGCAGAATCTTTCAGCGCGGTCCGAGGCAACGCATCGTGTTGGCGACGAATGTCGCCGAGACATCGATCACCGTGCCGGGCATCCGCGCCGTCGTCGATTCGGGTCTGGTGCGCATCAGCCGCTACAGTCCGCGAAACCGCCTGCAGCGGCTGCCCATAGAGCCTGTGTCGCGCGCCGGCGCCGACCAGCGCAAGGGCCGCTGCGGCCGTTTGGGGCCGGGCTTATGCCTGCGGCTGTATACGGAGGCCGACTTCGAGGCCCGCCCGCCGTTCACCGAGCCGGAAATTCTGCGAACGAATCTCGCCGCGCTGCTATTGCGTCTGGCTGCCGACGGATTGGGCGCGGCGGAGGATTTTCCCTTCATCGATCCCCCCGATGCCAGAGCACGCGGCGACGGATATCGGTTGCTGCAGGAGCTGCAGGCGCTGGATGCCGACCGACGGATCACGCGGCGGGGCCGGGTCATGTCGCGCCTGCCGCTCGATCCGCGTCTGGCGCGGGCGCTGATCGAGAGCAAGCGATTTCGCGCCTGCGCCGAATTGCTGATCATCGTCGCAGGCCTGAGCGTCCCGGACATTCGCTTGTCGCCCGCCGACGATGCACGTCCCGATAGTCTCTTTGACGACGGCAAATCCGAGTTCTGCGCGCTGGTCAAGGTGTGGAAGGCGTATCGCGCGGCCCGCGAAGGCCCGCGGCGCGAACTCAAGCGCTGGTGCAAGGAGCACCGATTCTCCTTGTTACGGCTGTCCGAATGGGAAGATGTCTACGGCCAGGTTGCAGATCGCGCCGCGGAGATGGGCTTGGTGGCGCAGCGGCAGGCCGCCAGCTACGGCGCCGTACATCGTTCTCTGCTCGCGGGTTTTTGCACCATGGTGGGCACGCGCGGCGAGGAAGGCGTGTATCTCGGCACGCGGGGGGTGCACTTTCATATCTTTCCGGGTTCGCCGCTGGTGCGGCGCCGGCCGCGCTGGATCATGGCGGCGAACATCGTCGAGACGTCGCGGGTATTCGCGCGCCGCGTCGCGGAGGTCGAGCCCCAATGGATCGAGGCCGCCGCCTCGCACCTGCTCAAACGCGAGTATCTCGAGCCGGATTGGGACGAGGAACGCGAACAGGTCACCGCGCGTGAACGTCTGAGCTTTCTCGGATTGACCCTGAGCGCCAACCGGGCGGTGAACTATGGACCCATCGCGCCGGAGGAGTCCCGCAGGATTTTCGCGCGCGAGGCCCTGGTCTACCAAAGGCTGCGCCGCCGGCCGGACTGGTTGCTGGCAAACGATGCCGCAGTTCGCGACGCGCTGCGGATGGAAGAGCGCCTGCGGACGCGCGATCTGGTGCACGGCGCCGAGGTCTTCGTGGATTTCTACGCCGCCGCGCTGCCGCGCCAGGTGTCGAGCGCGGCGACGCTGGACTACTTTACCCGGCATTTGTCCACCGCGGCGCGGGCCGCCCTGATGTTGGGACCGGAGCGTATATTCGCCCGCCTGCCCGAGCCCGAGGCACTCTCGCGTTATCCCGAAACGGCGCAGGTCGATTCGCTGGCGATTCCGGTCGAATACCAATTCGCGCCCGGTGAATCCCGGGATGGCGCAACTCTGCGCATCCCGATTCTGGCCCTGCCGGGGCTCACCCGTGCCGCGGTGGACGCGGCAGTGCCGGGATTCGCCGAACCACGAATCGAGGCATTGCTGCGCTCGCTGCCCAAGGACGCACGCCGCAGCCTGATTCCGATCGGCGACACGGCGGCGCAATTTCTTGCGAGCGCTGCGAGCGCTGCAAGCGCTGCGAGCGGGGGCGTGGTGCGCGCGGCGGATGCAGAGAGCCTCAAGATCTGGCTCAAGGAGACGCGCGGCATCCCGGAATCGCAATTGCGATTCGATCTCGGGGCCGTCCCTGCGCATTTGATCCCGCAATTGACCGTCATCGCCGACGGCCGGGAACTCGCCCATGGCGCGAACCTTGCCGAGTTGCGGCGCGCGAGCGCTGCCGCCGCGGCCTCGGCGCTCGAGCGGCTTGCCCACGCGGCGTTCGCGCCCGTCGGATGGCAGCGCTTCGAGGTGGATGCCTTGCCGGACTCGGTGTCCTTGTCCACCGAGCAGGGCCCTGTGTCGGTGTATCCGACGCTCGCACGGCGGCGGGAAAGTCAGGCGCTCGAGGTGCGCTACGAATGGTCGGCCGCCGAGGCGAGACGCGGCTGGCGGCACGGTGCTGCGCAGCTGGCGCGCAGGATGCTGAGCGCGCAGGCGCGCGATATTGGCAAGGCAATTGCCGGCAACGCTTCGTTGCTGCTCGCCGCGGCTCCCTATGCCAAGAGCGCGGCACTCACCGATATGCTGCTGCAAATGGTTTTTCGGCGGGCTTGTTTCGCCGATCTCGACGCGCCGCGCACTCGAGAGGCATTCGACCGTGCGGTTGAGCAGGGGCGCGCGCAATTGCACCCCTGCCTGGAGGAAATCGCCGCGGGGGTGATGGTTTGGTTCAGCGAGGCGCGCGCGATTCGGCGCGTGCTCGATGATCCCGGAAGCAGGCTTGCAACTGAGGCAGCCGCGGAGAGCCGGGAGCACCTGCAGCGCTTGTTGAATGCCGGGGCGTTGGAGGCATTGTCTCCGGAGTGGCTGCGTCAGCTGCCGCGCTAGTTGAAAGCCGAGGCGCGGCGTTGGCAGCGCGCCGCTGCACGCGGCGTCGAGTCGCCGCACATCGCGCGCGAACTTCGCATCTGGTCGGAGCGCCACCGCTCTTTGGCGCTCGAGCTTGGCGCCGAACTGCGCTGGATACCCGAACTCGATGATCTGCAAAATTGGATCGAGGAATACCGGGTGTCGCTCTATGCTCAGGAGCTCAAGACGCTGGGTCCGATTTCGGCGGCGCGCCTCGAGGCACGAGCCGCCGAAATCGAGAATTGGATTAAACGTTGAAGCGGATTCCCTGAGCGAGCGGCAGTTGCGAGCTCCAGTTGATCGTGTTGGTCTGGCGCCGCATGTACGCTTTCCAGGAATCCGAGCCCGCCTCGCGGCCGCCGCCGGTGTCCTTCTCGCCGCCGAATGCGCCGCCGATCTCCGCACCCGAGGTGCCCAGATTGACGTTGGCAATGCCGCAATCGCTGCCGTCGGCGGATAAGAAGTGCTCGGCGACTTGCAGCCGATCGGTAAACACCGCAGAGGAGAGCCCGTACGGCACCGAGTTTTGAATGGCCACCGCTTCGTCCAGGGTGTCGTAGGCAATCAGGTAGAGAATCGGCGCAAACGTTTCGGTGCGCACCACCGCCATGCCGGCATGAGCTCGAATGATGGTTGGCTCGACGAAATTTCCCGGCCGCGCGAGTACCTTGCCGCCGCACAAGAGCTCGCCGCCTTCGGCCTGCGCCGCGGCAATCGCCGCTGAATAGCGTGATACCGCGCCGGCATCGATCAGGGGCCCCATCAGGGTGTCCGCGTTCAGCGGATCGCCGATACGCACCTGCGCGTAAGCTGCAACCAACCGCCGTTCCAGCTCGGCCGCCCGCGATCGCTGCACCAGCACGCGCCGCGTCGTGGTGCAGCGTTGACCCGCGGTTCCGACCGCGCCAAAAACGATTCCGGGCACCGCCAGGTCGAGATTGGCGCTGTCGTCGACGATGATGGCGTTGTTTCCGCCCAGCTCGAGCAGGCTCTTGCCGAGCCGCTCGGCAACCTTCACGGCGATTTGCCGCCCAACATGGGTCGAGCCGGTGAACGACACCAGCGCCACGCGGCGGTCGTCGACGAAACGCAGCGCCAGATCGGTGCCGGCGTCGATGAAGATCTGGAAGATCGGCGGCAGCGCGTGACGTTCCAGAACGCGATTGCAGATGTGCTGAACGGCGAGGGAGCACAGTGCGGTCTTGGGCGAGGGCTTCCACACGGTGGCATTGCCGCTGATCGCGGCCAGGAAGGCATTCCAGGACCACACCGCCACCGGAAAATTGAACGCTGAAATCACTCCCACCACGCCGAGCGGATGCCACTGTTCGTACATGCGGTGCTGAGGCCGTTCGGAATGCATGGTGAGGCCGTACAGCATGCGCGATTGCCCGACGGCAAAATCCGCAATATCTATCATCTCCTGAACCTCGCCGTCGCCTTCGGCCTTGATCTTGCCGTTCTCCATGGACACGAGGCTCCCGAGCGCATCCTTGTAGCGGCGCAATTCTTCGCCCATGAGCCGCACCGCTTCACCGCGCTTCGGTGCCGGCACCTGCCGCCATGCGGCGGCTGCGGCCACCGCCGTGCCCATGACCTGCTCGTAATCCTCGAGAGTCGCGCCGCGCACTTGCGCGAGCCGTTTGCCGGTTGCGGGATTGATGGAGTCGATCAGCGGACCGTGGGATTGCTTGCTCCAGCCCAGGCTGCCGGACCAGGTTCCGGGATTGATGTCGCGAAGTCCCAGGACTTGCAAGGGATCGTCGGTGAGTGGCTGTGAAGGCGCGATGCGGTTCTGCATGGTAGGTTCCAGTTCTACGTTCCAGTTTGCGGGGGTACCCGCTCAGGCGCCGCATTTTGACTTGGGCCGGCCGACAACGCTAGCATCCTTCGCATGTCGAAAAGCCCCGCCTTGACGAATTGGCACCCTGCCAGTTGGCACAGCCGTCTTGCAACCCAGCAACCGCGATACTCCGACCGCCAAGCGTTGGAGCGCGTGGTGGCCTCGCTCAGCCGTCTGCCGCCGCTGGTTGTTTCCTGGGAAATCGAGGCGCTGCGCGCGAAGCTGGCACAGGCGCAGCGCGGCGAGCAGTTCTTGCTGCAGGGCGGAGATTGCGCGGAAAGCTTCGAGGACTGCGAATCCGACAATATCGCCAGACGCCTGAAAATCCTGCTGCAGATGAGTCTGGTGCTGCTGCAGGGCTTGAAAAGGCCCATTATCCGCGTCGGTCGATTCGCCGGCCAGTATGCCAAACCGCGCTCGGCCGACACCGAGACCCGCGACGGGGTCACCCTGCCGAGCTATCGCGGCGACAATGTCAACCGGCCGGGATTCAGCGCGGCGGAGCGCGAACCGGACCCGGATCTGCTGTTGCGCGGCTACGAGCGCGCCTCGC
This sequence comes from uncultured Gammaproteobacteria bacterium, assembly GCA_963811115.1. Classification (GTDB taxonomy): domain Bacteria; phylum Pseudomonadota; class Gammaproteobacteria; order Steroidobacterales; family Steroidobacteraceae; genus Bog-1198. The sequence continues at coordinate 207,987 of CAWEQB010000004.1, read as the reverse complement.
TCACCTTGAACTTCGTGCGCGCGCTGATCGACGGCGGATTCGCCGATTTGCACCACCCCGAGTACTGGGACTTGAGTTTCCTGCGTCACGCGGCGCTGCGCGATGCCTATCAGAAGATCGTCGATTCCATCGCCGAGTCGCTCGATTTCTTCGAGTCCATGAGCGGGGAACGGGTGCACGCGGCCACCCGCATCGATTTCTATACCAGTCATGAAGGTCTGCACCTGCTGTCGGAGCAGGCGCAGACCCGGTACATCGAGCGGCAAAAGCATTGGTACAACTTGTCCACGCACATGCCGTGGATCGGCATGCGCACCGCCGACATCGACGGCGCGCACATTGAATATTTCCGCGGCATCTCCAATCCCATCGGCGTGAAAGTGGGCGCGGCGATGAGCGCCGAGTGGCTGCAAGAGCTGGTTCAGATTCTGAATCCGCAGAATGAACCCGGGCGGCTGACGTTCATTCATCGTTTTGGTGTCAAGGACATCGAGCAACGGCTGCCGGGCATGATCCGGGCGGTACGCGGTACGGGTTCCCAAGTGCTCTGGGTATGCGATCCCATGCATGGCAATACGGAGACCACCGCCGGGGGTGTGAAGACCCGGCGATTTGACAATATATTGGGGGAAGTGGAGGCCGCGTTCCGCATCCACGAAGAGGAAGGATCCATGTTGGGGGGAGTCCATATAGAGCTCACGGGTGAGGATGTCACCGAGTGCATCGGCGGCGCGCGGGGTCTGGCCGAGGCCGATCTGGTGCGCGCCTATCGATCGCAAGTGGACCCCCGTTTGAATGCCGAACAAGCGCTGGAATTGGCGATGCTGATTTCGCGTCGCGCGGGCGTCAGCCGGCGCAAGAACAAGCCGGTCACACCTTAGGGTTAGGGGTTCAGTGCGGTCGGATCCGGAGAAGTGGCGCTCGCATATGTTTCTTTATTTTTCAATACGTTGACGATTATATCTAGAACAACCCTAGATTAGCCCCGACGTTTTTTGCAAAGCCGGCTTGCCTCGATGCGTGCAGATGCTATTCTGCCTTGGAAACCTTTCCCGCCCCTTGAGATTGAGCGTCGCGAGGCCCCCAAACTCGCGTTGGCAAGCAAATTAATTAATGACGAATTGCGCGGAATCTTTCGGGGCGCAGTGAGTCAGACGAGTTCCATGCCCCAGAGTGGGCGACGGTTGGGTTGCGCTCGGGTTAGTCCAAATGCCGCGCGCGATCGACGGCGGGCTACGCGGAGTTTCCGCGTAGCCCGTTTTTTATGCCGCTTAAGGGACTGCGACCGACCACAGGTATGAACAGCACGTTTGACCCGGTGTGCAGGCGCTGTGGCCGCCTCGCCACGTTTCTCGATGCCGTGCGCCTCGAACAGCCCGACTACTTCTGCCGCCCGGTGCCGTCGTTCGGGCCCATGGATGCGCGCCTTTTGATCGTCGGGTTGGCGCCCGGCAAGCATGGCGCCAACCGCACCGGGCGTCCGTTCACCGGCGATCATGCCGGGATCCTGCTGTACCAAACGTTGCACAAGTTCGGTTTCGCCAGCGGACCCGTTTCAGAGGCTGCCGACGACGAACTGCAGCTCCTCGATGCGCGCATCACCAACTCGGTCAAATGCCTGCCGCCCGCCAACAAGCCTCTGCCGGTGGAAATCAAGACGTGCAACGAGTTTCTGCGCGCCGAACTCGCGCAGATGCCGCGTGCTCGTGTCATTCTGTCCCTGGGCGCTGTCGCACACGCGGCGGTCCTGCGCGCCTGCGGCTTGGCGAACGGCGACCATCGCTTTGCGCATGCGGCGGAACATTCACTGGGCAAGGATCGGGTGCTGCTGGATTCCTATCATTGCAGCCGCTACAACACCCAGACCCGCCGGCTCACCACCGCGATGTTTGAAGGGGTCATCGGCAGGGCGCGGGAGCTTGCGCACGCCGCGCGGCAGGAATGAGCGCAGATACCTTCAACGCGAAGAGCTATGTGGAAAGTCTGCCGGGCCGCCCCGGCGTTTACCGGATGTTGGACGCGCAGGGCGAGATTCTCTACGTCGGCAAGGCGCGCAATCTCAAGAGCCGGGTCGCATCGTATTTTCAACCCAGCAATGTGCATCCGAAGGTGCAGGCGCTGATTGGCAAGACGGCGGGCATGGAAGTCACGATCACGAATTCCGACACGGAGGCATTGCTGCTGGAATTCAATCTGATCAAAAAGCACCGGCCGCGCTTCAACGTGGTGCTGCGCGACGACAAGAGCTTTCCATATCTATATTTCGAGACCCGGCACGAATTTCCGCGCCTGACCTTCTACCGCGGATCGCGCAGGGAACCGGGCCGATTCTTTGGTCCATACCCCTCGGCCGGCGCGGTGCGCGAAACGCTGCAGCAGCTGCAGAAGCTGTTTCGTCTGCGAAATTGCGAGGACACGTATTTCGCGAACCGGTCGCGGCCCTGTCTGCAGTATCAGATCCAACGCTGCACGGCGCCGTGCGTGGGGTTGATTTCCAGGGAAAGCTACGCGCGCGACGTGGATGCGGCGATCAAGGTGCTGGAAGGGCGCAATGATGAGGTGAGCCAGGATCTTGGCCGGCGCATGGAAGCGGCCGCGCAACGGCTGCATTTCGAGGAGGCCGCGCAGCTGCGTGACCAAATTGCGAAGCTCAAGGCCGTTCAGGCGCAGCAGATCGTGACCGCCGACGCCGATCATGACGCCGACGTCATTGGAATCGCGGCCGGCAATGGTGAATTCTGCGTCGCTTTGATGTTCATTCGCGCCGGCCGCAGCCTTGGCAGCACCACCTTCTTTCCGAAGGCCCCGTTTGCCGAGCTGCCTGAAGTTCTGGCAGCCTTCGTCGCGCAATACTATCTCGAGAGGGAAGCCCCGCCGGAAATCATCGTGGAGCGGGAATTCGAGGAAATGTCGGTGCTCGAGGCCACGCTCGCGCAGCGTTCCGGCCACAAGGTGCGCATAGCGTCGCAAGTGCGGGGCATTCGCGCGCGCTGGCTCGAGATGATGCACAACAACGCCGAACAGGCGCTCGGCATGCGCAGCCTGGCGCGGGCCGGCATCGAATCCAGTCTCGAGGATTTGCGCGAGGCCCTTGACCTCGAGGAGACGCCGAACCGCATCGAATGTTTCGACATCAGTCACACGGGCGGCACGGACACCGTGGCGTCCTGCGTGGTATTCGGCGAGGAGGGACCGCTCAAGAGCGAGTATCGACGCTTCAATATTAGCGGAATCCAGCCCGGGGATGACTACGCCGCCATGCACCAGGCATTGACGAGGCGCTACAAGCGCGTGCGCGACGGCGAGATTGCGCCGCCCGATGTGCTGCTCATCGACGGCGGCAAGGGACAGCTCGCGGAGGCCGCCCGGGTGCTCGAAGAATTGGGGGTCCCGGGAATTACGCTGATCGGCGTCGCCAAAGGTGCCGACCGGCGCCCGGGCCAGGAACAACTGTTCTTGTTGGGCCGGGACACGCCCACTATACTGCCCCCGGATTCCAAGGGCTTACACCTGATTCAGCGAGTGCGTGACGAAGCGCACCGCTTCGCGATCACGGGACACCGGCGCAAGCGGGCCAAGCGCCATAGCCAGTCGATACTCGAAACCATACCGGGCCTGGGGCCCGTCAAACGGCGCGAGCTGCTGAAGCAGTTCGGAGGCTTGCAGGGGATATTGCGTGCGGGAATTGACGATTTCGTGCAAGTCCGTGGGCTGGGTCGCGACCTCGCCGAGGTAATCTATGAGCACCTCCACCCAGGGCGCTGACGGACGTTCGCATTGGAATGTGCCCAATACGCTGACCTGGCTGCGTATTTCGATGATTCCGGCGATTCTGGCGCTGTTCTACCTGCTGCCTTATCCGTGGGCGGACCCGGCGGCCTGCGCGGCCTTCGCGCTCGCCGGCATCACCGACACGTTGGACGGCTATTACGCGCGAAAATTGGGTCAAACATCGCGTCTCGGGGCGTTCCTGGACCCGGTCGCCGACAAACTCATCGTCGCCGCCGCCCTGGTGCTGATCGTCAGCAAGGATTCGCGCTGGTTCGTGGTCATGATCGCGGTGATCATCATTGGACGCGAGATCGCCGTGTCCGCGCTGCGTGAATGGATGGCCGAGATCGGCGCGCGCAGCCGCATCAAGGTGTCATTGCTCGGCAAGTACAAGACCATCATGCAGATTGTCGGGCTGTCGTTCATGCTGTTCCGGCAGAACTTGTTCGGCATCCCGACCTACAAGGTCGGCCTGGGTCTGACCGCGGTGGCCGCCGTGTTGACCCTGTGGTCGATGGTTCAGTACTTGAGTGCGGCGTGGCCGGAATTGCGGGGCAGTTCAAGGCTTTAGCTGCATTTCGCTGCCGGTTCTTCTTGACTCCCGCAGGTTCCGCCCTACAATTGCGCCTCTGTTCAGGGCGGGAATAGCTCAGTTGGTAGAGCGCAACCTTGCCAAGGTTGAGGTCGCGAGTTCGAGCCTCGTTTCCCGCTCCAATTAAAAGCCCTCTCAAGGGCTTACACCAAGATTCCAGCCCATGCCGCCCAGTTGTTTGGCCGCCGCTGCGCGGAGAGTCGTCGCTCGGCGCATCTAGTCATGAGAATGATACGCATGAGCCTTGGGGCCTGGTAGTCAACGATGCCCTCAGTTATGGCTGTCCAGTTGTCGCGAGTAATGTCTGTGGCTGCACCCCGGAACTGATGCTTCACGGCGTCACGGGATATTCCTTCCCGGCCGGCGACGTGCGGGCATTGGGTGGGGCAATGATTGCGGTCATGCGAATGTCCGTGGACCGATTCGCGGTTGCCAAGAAATGCCTGGATGGCCGGTAGCGATCGGGCGCTGCTGCCCCGCAGCAGGCGAGTCGGATCGTCGCTGCTCGCAGAACGCGCCGCCCCGCCGCTCTGACCTCGTTGAAGGGCGAGTGAGGCATTTCAGCAGCACTTGTGTGTTTTAGAACTAGTGGACACACCTACGGAATACATATATCTATGTATAACTGCACCCAGTAGACTGCTGCAACCTATCAGAGCGGCGCGAATGCTCACTGCCGAATCATCTGAGACGAAGCTAGTCTACGATGCCAACCCGTTGACCGGAGATCAATTAGCTGAATTCCGTCGAGAGGGCTTTCTTGTCATCAACGCGCCGCAAATTAGCCAGTCTGACATTGTGTGGTGTCGCAATATTTTGATGCCGCTGATTGAAAACGGTGTAGGCCGAAAAGAGGGTAGAAACCTTGACATCTCGGCAAGAGAGGGCGGCGATGATGGTGTTACTCCGCAGCTATGCCGCGCTTCACTTTATGCAAGCGAATTAAGCAAATGGTCGTATCGAAGAACCGGATTGGCCCTAGCGAAGCAACTGCTTGGACCAGAGGCGTCGCTATCCGCCGATAATGCAACTTTCAAACCAAGTCGCGTTGGCGGACCAACGCCGTGGCACCAAGACGAAGCCTATAACGATCCGCGGTATTACCAAGAGCAAGTTACTATTTGGATCGCGATCTCTGATACGACGATCCTAAATGGGGCAATGGCATTTATTCCTCGTTCACACCTATTGGGAATTCTTCCTCATCGTCCTCACGGCGGTGCGAGGGAGGCAAATTCCCTAGAATGTTGTGAGGGTTTTGACCCGGAAGACGCAAGAGTATGCCCAATCCGAGCCGGCGGAATTACAATCCATCAAGGACGTACGCTCCATGGGGCCTCGGGGAATAAAAGCGATACGCCGCGCCTTGGATATATATTGAATTATAAAACCCCACCTAAGTCTCGTACGGACCTCGGAACCTTTCCATGGCACGGGACGATAGCCAGGTCAATCCACCGCCGGCGAAAATATTGGCTGCTGCGCGGTGGTATTTTCGTTGAGGTGTGGCGATTCCTTCGATCGGACCCCGACAACCTCGGGCATTTCTTCATGCAAGTCGCTAAGCGTTTTAAAGGCTAACGGCTCTCAAATCCTTGTGTCGTCAATTGCTTGCGGGGTTTTGGTCCAGACCCTCAAGATCCGCGCTGCCGTGCCGTTAAGACGATGGACGCGTATCGACGCAGGGATGAGTGCAATGCTCGATCACCTCAAGAGCAAACTGAAAGCGTCCGTGAGTTTTCCGAGTCCGCCTGCGATAGCCCAGCAGATCATCGCGCTGGCGGGCGACCCTCACGTCGATATTTCGCAGGTCGCCGCCGCGATCGGCCGGGACCCGGGTCTTGCCGCCAAGCTATTGCGGGTCGCCAATTCCGCACTGTATTCCCGGCAGCGCAAGAGTACGAACCTGCGCCAGGCGCTGATCGTGCTCGGATTGCACGGCGCAACCACCCTTGCACTCGGCTTCTCGCTGGTCGGCACCTATCGGGGTTTGAAGAGCAACGGAGTGGACTACGGCCGCTATTGGCGGCGCGCGATCTTGAGCGCCTCGGCGGCCAAGTGTTTCGGCGCGCTGCAGAACGCAAGCGCGGCGGAAGACATTTTCCTTGCGGCGCTGCTGCAGGATATTGCAATCCTCGGCGTCGATCGCGCCGCCCCGGATTTCTATCGCGACCTGCCTCGGGAAGCCTCCCACCGCGAGCTCTCGGTGCACGAAACGGCGCGCCTGGGAATCGATCACGCTGAGCTCGGCGCATGGCTTCTGGAGTATTGGAAGCTGCCCAAGCCGCTATGTCGCGCGGTGGCCTGGAGCCACGCACCCCCGGCCGCGGAGCGGTCGACTGCGACGGGCATGGTGGCGTGCTGTGTCGCACTCGGCAGCGAGTGCGTGGAGATCTTGTTGGCACCCGCGGCCGCGACCGATTTCACGTCATTGGCGGAGCATGCGTCTGAATGGTTGGGCATCGACGCCCCGGCGGTGGTCGAGGTGATGGGCAAAATCGTCGCCGAGATACCGGAGGTCGAGCGCTTGTTCGATGCGGCGCTGCTGCCGCCCGACGCCGCAAAAATGATCCTCGATCAAGCACGCGATTTGCTGACACTTCGCAATCTTCAGGTGCAGGAACCGGCCAGCAGTTTGCGTGAGGCGGATCCGAGGCTCGAAGCACCCACCGCGGCGGTCCACGATGGGCAGCAGCGCGACGGCCTCACGGGACTCTACAACCGCGGCTATCTCGATCTGATGTTGAGGCGCGAATTTCAAGCGGCGACGGTGGGCAAATGGCCCTTGAGCGTGGTCTTCGTCGATCTCGACCGCTTCAAATGGATCAACGAAACGTATGGGACCGAGGCCGGCGATTCGGTGCTCCGGACCACGGCGAAGTCGATTGCCTCGGTGGCGCGAGACACCGACTGCGTCGCGCGCTACGGCGGCGAGGAGTTCGTGATCGTGTTGCCGGGTCAGGCGTCACCCGGCGCGGAGATCTTTTGCCGGCGTCTGATCGCACGCCTGCGCAGCACTTTGCATCCGATCGGCGGCACCATGGTGACCGTCACTGCCTCAGTAGGGCTCGCCACCCACGGTTCGAAGACGCCGTTTCAACATGCCTCGCACCTGATCAATGCCGCGGATCGCTCGGTATGCGTCGCCAAGAAATCCGGCCGCGATCGGCTGGTGCGGTACAGTTCAGGGGGTCCGGTATCCGCCGCGGGCACGTAGCTGCGGTCGCATCGCGCGGAGCCCGCCCGTTCATTTGACCCATGCCGATCGGCGTGCTTTGATCGTGCTCCAAACCCCGGGGGATGAGGGAAGCCACGATGATCCGCGCCAAATTCAAGAACGCGTTGGTGGCCGCCTCTGTGGGTTGGGCTTCGCTAACGGTTCCTTCCTCCCCGGCGGCGACCAACGACACCAGCGAGGTCAGCGATGTCGCCACCCTGGCCCCGAACCCTCCGCACCGATTCTTCACGGGCGGTTTCCGCCAACAAGCCTTCACCATCTTCGATGGCGACAGCGGCAAGATGGAAGGGAGCATCCCAGCAGGCTATGTATCAAACCTCGCCATCGCGCCCGACAACAGCCAATTTTTCGTCTCCGAGACCTATTGGACCCATGGCGCACGGGGCAAGCGTGAGGATCTGGTCTCCATCTACGATGCCAAGACCCTGAATCTCGTCAAGGAAATCACCCTTCCCGGCCGCGCTCTCGTCAGCAAGAAGCAGAATTTCGACATCAGCATGCTCCGGCTCGCGCGCCTACGTTTACATCATGATGCCCGTCGCCTCGGTGGTCTGGGTCGACTTGAAGAAGCAGCAAGTGGGCGGCACCGTCGAAATCCCCGGCTGTGCGCTGGTGTTTCCCTGGGGCGAGCAGGGATTCTCCTCCCTGTGCGGCGATGGCTCCCTCGCCAGCGTGCTGATTCCCGCGTCGGGGCCGCCCACGATCAGCCACACCAAGCCCTTCTTCGACGCCGCCAACGACCCGATTTTTGACAACAGCTTCGTCGACCGCGCCACGGGCAAGGCGATTTTCCTCTCCTACACCGGCCTCGTGTACCAGGCCAAGCTAGGCGCCGACACCACAGTGAGTCGCGCCCTGGTCGATCCAAAAGGCCGCCGGCTATGCGCCGGCAGGCACCGGCGTGCAGGAGTTGGCATGGCGCCCCGGCGGATGATCAATTGGCGGCCTATCCATAAGGCGAGCGGCAAACTATTCGTGCTCATGCATCCGGGAAACTACTGGACGCACAAACATGGCGGAACGGAGGTGTGGGTACTCGACACCAAGACGCATGCGCTGGTGTCGCGATTCCCCCTGCGCCCCGTTCCCTCGAGCGGGCTGGGTAGATGACGCCGTGCCCTACTATATGAATATCGGCGTCTCGCAAGATGCCAAGCCGCTATTGTATCTTCTGAATGAGGAAGGCAATGACGTGGTGCTTGATGCGCTCACCGGCGAACAATTGCGGAAGATCGAATTTGCAGGCGGCAGACTCGGTTTCGGTTCCGGGATATTGATGCAAGCATTTCCCGCATAGGTGCGGACTATGAGCGCTCCAGCGTTGGCCCATTCGCCTGGCATCAGAGTGTTGGTCTCCCTTGTGTTTCTCACGGCGGCGTACGGCAAGCTGCGTCATCTGGACGGTCTTTTCAGGGAGTGGTAGCCAACTACCGCCTGCTTCCCGAGGTGCTGGTGGTGCCCGTCGCCTACCTGCTTCCGCCCGTCGAAGCCTTGCTGGGTGCGCGCTTGCTGCTGGGGCTCGGATCTCCCTGGCCTGAATTGGGAGCCGCCGCGCTTGCTGCTGCTGTTCGCGCTAGCCATGGGCATCAATCTAGCAGCGCGGCCGCCGGCATATCGATTGCGGCTGCTTCCAGAGCGCACTTAAGCAATCCCTCAATTGGACGCTGGTGATGCGCAACGTGGCCTTGGCGCTGCTCTTGCCGGTGGCGCTGCTGGCGATCGGGCCCGCCAGGCGATATGTTCATGCTCGTGAACGGGTGTCTGGTCGGCGGCGTCCTGTTCATCATCTCTGCACGCCCTCACCATCTTGTGGAGCATCGTTCCTGCCGGCGTGGCTCCGCCGCGATACCCCCGCACGCAGGCCGAGGCTGGAACATGACCGCCGATGAAATCATCTGGTATTGCTGTGGATCGTCGTGATCTGCCTGACCGTGGCGGTGTTTGCGCTCGCGCGGCAGGTCGGCGTGCTGCATGAACGCGTGGCGCCGGCCGGCGCCCTGATGAGCGGCTCGGGTCCCGGCGTGGGCGAGCCCGCCCTGAATCGAAGTCCATGCGCTTGGCCGGCAATGCATCACCGTCGGCGGCAAGCTCGCGACGGGCGAGGCGCTGTTGATGCTGTTCATGTCGCAGACCTGCCCCATCTGCAAGAAACTGATCCCCATCGCCCTGGATTTCGCCAAGAGCGAGCGGCTTGACGTACTCTTCGTTGGCGATGCCGATCTAAGCGAGCAGAATACAATTGATCGGCCAGTTCGGCATTGCGGAGAACCGCTTCGTGAACGGTCCGGAGATCGGAATGGCCTATCGCGTCGACAAGCTCCCTTATGCGGTACTTCTGGACGACTCTGGGCGTGATTGCCGCCAAGGGGTTGGTGAACAGCCGCGAGCACTTCGAGAGTCTGATCATCGCAAAGGAAACGGGCTTCGCCTCCATTCAGTCGTACCTTAGGGCCCAACCCGAGCTCATCAAATGAAGGGATACCCCCGTGTCGAATTCACCGATTGACAAGTTGGGCGAGCGGATCACTCGCAAGATGGCGGGCTTCTCGTCGCGCCGAGGCTTCCTTGCGCGGCTCGGGATGGCGTTGGCCGCGGCGCCGGTGCTGCCCCTGTTGCCGGTCGCGCGCACGAGAGCGGCGGATGCCCCAAAAACCGACTTCGAGCGCTATGCCCAGACCACTGACGCCACCAAGTGCAATTACTGGAAATACTGCGGTTCGGATGGCGTGCTGTGCAGTTGTTGCGGCGGCGGTTCGCACACCTGCCCGCCCGGCGCGGAGCCTTCACCGGTCTCCTGGATCGGCACCTGCATCAATCCGGCAGACCGCCGCTCCTATGTCATCGCCTATCGCGACTGCTGCGGAAAGCCGGCCTGCACGGCCGGTAAATCATGCTGGTGCGATGGCGCCGACCGAGAAATGCCCATATACCGCAGCTCGCTCAACAATGACATCATTTGGTGCTTCGGCAAAGCCTCGGCCACCTATCACTGCTCCACCGCAGCGCTGATCGGATTAACGAATTCACCTTGACCTCGAGAGACGCGCTCTGCACTCATGAACCGATCGGTTGCCCGCGGCATCTGCATCGCCTTCAGCCTGCTTGGCACGGCTGATCCCCGGGCCGCGGCGCCCGCGACGCAATTCCCCCAGGCGCAGCGCGACTACATCCTGGCCTGCGCCGGTTGCCACGGTTTGACCGGCGTCTCCAACTCTGCGTTGGTACCCAGTTTGAAAGGTCTCGTGGGCTACTATCTGAACTTGCCCGAGGGGCGCGCCTACTTGCCGCGTCTGCCCAATGTCGCCTTCTCCACCTTGAATGATGAGCAATTGGCTGCGGTTCTCAATTACATGGTCTTCGATATCGGCGCCGACAGCGTGCCGCCTGGGAGCCGGCCGTACGTTGCGGCCGAGGTCGGCAAATGGCGCAGGCAGCCGCTCACCGAGGTGACCCTGTCCGCGTATCGCCTGCGAATCGTGGAAACCTTGATTGATCGATATCACGCTCCGGCAGCGTTGCGCGGCTACAGCGCAGCGAGCGCGCCGTGATTGCGGTAGTCGACGATGAAGAATCGGTTCGCAAGGCTCTGGTGCGCCTGCTGCACTCCATGGGCTACAGTGCGCGCGCATTTATTTCCGGCGCCGAGTTCCTGCAGAGCTGGTCTGCAGATAGGCCCGATTGTCTCTTGCTGGATCTGCACATGCCCGAGCTGTCCGGGACGGATGTGCAACGAGCGCTCAATCGCGTGGGAGCGCAAATTCCCGTTCTCATCCTGACGGCGCACGATTCGCCGAGTTCGCGTGCCGAGTGTTCGCGAGAGGGTGCGATTGCGTATTTGTGCAAGCCTGTCGACGATCACTTGTTGCTCGAAGCGCTGCAGCTCGCTGACGCGACCCGGCAAAGGCGGCTCCATAAAGAGCGTACGGCGCCAGGAGGTATGGTGTGGGCCAATGCGAACTTCACCGGCCTCGATTTGAAGGCCATGCCCTCGCTCACCCACGGCAAAGCGACAGCTCATCGTGCGCCGTTGGTGGCCGCCACCCCTGAAAGCCTGCGCGGTTATGGCCGAACCGTGGCTGAGTTTTCGCGCGAGCCTGTAACGATAGTTACCTGGCCTCAAGCGGGTTGGCGTCCGATAGTGCCGGGCACCGGCAATGAGGGTGGTGTCGCGCAGGACTGCTTTGTGATGGAGCGTCGCGGCGAGGTGCAGCATGCCGTCAACCTGGCCGTTGGGCGACGTTACGTGACCGGGTGGTTTGCCGATCCGGCGCTCGCGTCGGAAGGGCATGCGGCGGCTGACACCAGCCGCATCTACACGCATGAGGCGAACTATCACCCCGATGGGGGCCAGATCTTCCACCCGCGCGATCATGCCGCCTTCGTCGCACTGCTCGCCAAACCCGGCGATGATGTACAGCCCGCCGACTTCGTCGCTTTCTACTGCGATGGCTCGTTCGGCATCCATATCGATCCGGGCGTCTGGCACCAGCCGGTATTTCCGCTCGGCGCGGCCGCCGACTTCGACAATAAGCAGGGGCGAGTTCACGCCTGTATCGCCGTGAATTTCATCAGCGAATTCGGCTGCTACCTTGAAGTGCCTTTGGCGCCTCCGAGAGCGGACGGCGCTTGAATAGCCAGCCAACTTCGGAGGGACCATTGTGGATTTCTCGAGCCCCGCAGTTGATGAAGTATTCGCAGAATATGTAAAACGCAACACCGAAGAACTTGCAAAGGCTGCCTCCCTGGGCAGCAGGCTGTTCGAGCGTCGCGACGAGTTCTTGCTACCCGTGGGGCTCGAAGTTGGATGGTTCCTCCACAAGCTGATTCTCGCCAAACGCCCCGCCCGTGTGCTCGAGCTGGGGACGAGTTATGGATACTCGACGCTGTTCCTGGCCGACGCGGTAACGCAGGTCGGCGGCACGCTCATCACCATGGAGTTGGCCGACTACAAGCAGGCGATGGCGCGCGCAATGATCGAAAGAGCGGGCATTTCCGCAGTCGTGGATTTTCGGCTGGGCGATGCAGTTGCGCTGATCAACGCCGATGCGGGGCCCTTCGACTTGGTGCTGCTCGATATTTGGAAGGACTGCTATGTTCCCTGCCTACGCGCTTTCTATCCGAAGCTGGCGGACGAGGGGATCATTGCCGCGGACAATATGATTGAACCTGCTGTCGTGCGCGAAGACGCCAGAAAATACCGCGCCGCCGTCGGCTCCCTTCCGGATATGCAGACGACGCTCCTCCCGATAGGAAGCGGGATAGAGCTTTCGGTCAAGTGGTCGCCGGCAAACAAAAAACTGTAAGGAAGGGCGGGTTGCATCGCTTGTGCGCTCTTGAACTACCTGTTAAACTACTAAAACTGCTGAGAAACCAATGAGTTAGACGATCTGCGTCACAACAATCAGAACCCCGGCACGACCGGGGTTTATTATTTTGACTTCAGGCTAGGTGGCAGAGTGGTCATGCAGCGGCCTGCAAAGCCGCGTACAGCGGTTCGATTCCGCTCCTAGCCTCCATATCCCTGTCAGTCGTTGCCGGATGTGTGCCCCAGGGCCGTTTCGATGGCAGCAATCAGTTCTTCGCGGCGCAATGGTTTTGCAAAGTAGGCCGCCGCTCCGTCAGCCAGACACTTTTCGCGCAGCGCCGGCTGGTCGTGAGCCGTGACGATGATGACCGGTAGACGCTCCTTGGCCAGAATCAGAGCGCGCTGCACGTCGCGGCCGGTCATGTCCGGCATTTGGTAATCGAGTACCACGCAATTCGGCCGACGGGAATGCAGCGACTGGAGGAACTCGTGTCCGCTGCCGAACACCGCCACCTCATAGGAGGACGCGCGCAGTAAGCGTGCGAGCGCGAGGCGCACGGACTCCTCGTCGTCCACGACCGCGATAAGAGGGCGCTCATCCATCCCTGCCATGAAGCAGGCCTTTTACGATTGGCGGTAGTGGACCATCGTCTCACTTTGGATCCACATTGGACTTTGGTCCCATCGCTCGGCCGGGCGCCCGCGCGAGCGGCTGTCGAAATTCCGCGCCATCGCTATGATATCGTCGGCGAGTGCCGGGAGCATGAGAGAGTCCAAGTATGGGCCCTGGAAAAATGTGGCGCCAACGGGGCAAATTATTCACAGTTGCTGCGTTGCTGGCAGGCCTCGGCGGTTGCTCCCTTGTTTCCCTGAAAAGTCCCGAGCGGCCCTTGTCCACCCGCGATTTGAACGCGCGCATCTTGACGCGCGAATATTCAGCTCACTTCATCGCTGCCGTTGAGAAGGGCGCGGACAAGGCCACCGCCGGGGAAGCGGATGCGGAAGTCTTGTCCAACACGCTGCGCTGGGAACTCGGCGCTTCGATCCAAAGCGTGCGGGCGGCCACCCAAATTGCGCCGATGACGAGTTTTCTCGATACCTGGGCCCTGGCCCTGCAGATGAATGAATTCGTGGCCGAAGGCAACAGCGGCGCCAATCTTTTCGGGGCGCATCAAGCAGCGATCCGCGAGGTGGCCGAAGTGCAAGCGCAGAACGCGGACGCGTTGGCGGAGAGGATAATCGCACCCAAGGAATATCAGAAGTATCACAACTTCGTTCAAACCTACGTGCATCGATTTCCCCTACACGACCTTTCGTTCGAGCGCGCGCCCATTGTGGAGCAATGGAGCCTCGAGGGCGGAGCGGAAGTCAAACTGGTGGATTCGCTCGGTACGATACCCGAAGCCATGTCGGACTTTGCAGACCGAGTGCAGATCTACGGCGAGGCACTGCCGTCGCAGACGCTGCTGAAGACGGAATTGGCGCTGCGCGATTCCGGGTACAACCGGATCGACCTTCGCGCCGAGCTTGCGCGACTGGACGAGCGGATGGATCGGCTGACGGTGGTGGCGGAGAATGCGCCCGAACTTGTGCACGATGCCGTTGCCGATGTGCGCAAGACCTTGATTACCATCATCGACAAGGTGAATCAATCCACGACGGCGATGATGCTGGCGTTTCACGAGGAACGGGTGGATCTGACCGCCGACGTGCAAGCCGAGCGGGCGAAGGCGATCGTGGCCTTGGACGAGCAGCGAAAGGCGCTGACGCTCGACGCCGCCCGGATCAGCAATCAAGTCGTGCTCACGGCGGGTCGGGAGCTCAGGCGGCTGGCTCTTCAGGTGGTGCTGCTGCTCATTTTGTTTGCAGTCGTGGCTTTGGGGCTGCCTTTTGCAGCGGGCTATTTCGTGGGGCGCGGGCGCCGCATGCCGTCCGCCTGACGCCCGCATCGGTGCCCCCGGGGAGACTCATTATTCGCGCAGATCATCACTTCTTTCGTTCGCCCGCCGGCATCGCCCTGATCGCGGTGACGGTGGGTGTGCTGCTGTCGGTCCTGGTGGTGTCGCTGCAGCCCCTGCCCAGCAGGAACATTGCAATCGCCACCGGTCCGCCGGGGAGCGCCTATGCGCAGGTGGCGGAGAGGTATCGCGAAATTCTGGCGCGCGATGGAGTGAAGTTGCGCCTGGTGCCGAGCCACGGCGCGGTCGACAATGTGCGCTTGCTGCGTGATCGGCAATCGGGTGTCGCGGTGGGGTTCGTTCAGTCCGGCAGCGTGGAAGCGGGCGCGACGCAGGATCTCGAGTCCTTGGGCACGATTTTCTACGAGCCCCTGTGGTTCTTTTGCCGCTGTTCGGGTGCATTGCCGCTGGTCAGCGAACTCTCGAATTGGCCGGTGTCGATCGGCCCCGTCGGCAGCGCGAGTCGACCTCTGGCCCTCAAATTGCTGGCATTGAACGGCATGGATACTCAAAAACTCAAAGTCTTCGACTATCCACAGGAGGACGCCGAGAAGGCCTTGATGGAGGACCGGATCAAGGCCGCGCTGATTCTGACCGGATGGGAATCGCCGGTCGTGCGACGGCTGGCCCGAGCTCCGGACATCGCTTTGCTTTCCTTCAAACGCGCCGACGCCTATGTCGCAATCGACCCCACCTTGAGCAAGCTCATCCTTCCGCAAGGCGTGGCCGACCTCAGCACCAATCGGCCTCCCCAGGACACGACACTGATCGGCTCGAAAGCCAGTCTCGCGGTGCGCAAGGATCTACATCCGGCATTGCAGTATCTGTTGCTGCAGGCGGCAATCCAGGTGCATTCACGCCCCAGCATCTTCCAGCGCGCGGGGGAATTTCCCGCCGCAGAGGAAATCGATCTGCCGCTATCCGAAGAGGCGCGGCACCTGTACCGCGCGGGGCCTTCGTTTCTGCATCGCGTCCTGCCGTTCTGGCTCGCCGAATTGGTGCAGCGGCTGCTGATCCTGATTCTGCCCATTGCAGGCATCATTTACCCGTTGTGGTCTCTGGTGCCGCGGATCTACGCCTGGCAAATGCGGCGCCGCGTCTTTCGCATGTATGCGGACCTCAAGCTGGTGGAGCAAGATCTACGCATCGCCACGCCGGCCACGCGGGCCGGTCTCATGAGCCGGCTCGACGATCTTGACGCACGCGCCCGCGACTTGAAGGTGCCCACGGCCTTCACAGACCTCACCTACAGTCTCAGGATGCATATTCGCGCGCTGCGCGACCGGGCCGCCGCCGCTTAGATGCTCATCTAAGATCCCATCTTGGCGGTGAACGTGAATAGGGCGCCCCGGTCGACCGCATGCTCCGCCCGGAGCCGCCCACCGTGTGCTTCGACGATCGAGCGGCAAATGGCGAGTCCCATGCCCATTCCGGCCGGCTTGGTGGTCACGAACGGATGGAAGATATGCTCGAGATCCTCCGAGGCGATGCCGTTGCCGTTGTCCCGCACGCTGCAGGTGATGTCGCAGCTGCTGCTGTCGAAACGGGTCGAAATGGTGAGTTTGCGGTTGCCGGCATCGTTGGCCGACATCGCCTCGCACGCGTTGGCGATCAGATTCATGATGACTTGCTGCAGCTGCACGCGGTCGCCGAGCGCAAGCGGAAGATAGGGGTCGAGTTCCAATGTCACATTGACCTGCCGGGTGGCAAGATCGGCGCGCGTCAGCTCCAGTACGTCCCGGACGACATGGTTGAGATCGACCGGCTGGCGCGAGATTTCGCCCCGGGTCAGCAAAGCGCGCAGGCGCTTGATCACGTCCGCTGCGCGCATGTCGTCGGCGACGATATCTTTCAACATGGATCGTATCTCGCCAAGATCGGCGCGCGGCCGATCGAGAAGCTGCAGAGCGGCCTCGCCGTTGCCGAGGATCGACATCAAAGGCTGACTGAGTTCATGTGCAAACGCCGCCGACAATTCCCCGAGAACGGCGACCCTTCCAAGATGAGCGAGCTGTTCATGCTGTGCCCTGGCCTGCGCATCGGCCTGTTTGCGCTCCGTGATGTCGGTCCAAATCATCACTGCGCCACCTCCCGCCCGGCGCAATGGTTCCACGGTGACCTCGAAGAATGCGATCCCCTCGGGTGTGGGGACGGAGTACTCCAAATGGTAGCGGGTCCCCCTCCCGGCGATCACCTCGGTCACGCGATCCGCGAGCCGTGCGGCACCGGCGTCGCCCTTGGAGCCCGCATCGATGCACTGCTGCAGAAATGATTGACCAATCAGTAGGTCGACGAACGGCGCAGCCTGGAAGCGGCCGGCCAACTGCCACGAGGAGTCGTTCGCATCGATGATGATGCCGTTTTGATCCAGAACCACGATCTGGTCGTGGATGGAGGCGAGCACCGCGCCATGCAGAACTTCGATGCGCCGCAGAGCGGTCTCCGCCTGGCGTGAAGCCGACAGGTCGCAGGCAAAGGCGGCTCCCTCGGGGATGTCACCGCGAAATCGGCACCCGCCGATCAGGGCCGGTATGCGGCGCCCGTCCCGCAGCAAGAGTTCATGCTCCATGGGCGGTCCGTCGGAACCCGGCATGCCGGCCGTCAACAGGTCGCGGCGCAGGCTGCCGGCACTCACTTCGGCGGGGCTGTACCCGGTCATCCGGAGAAACGCTTCGTTGGCGTCGCTGATACGGTCGTTGCGCCACAGTATCGTCGGGATGAGATTGTGCTCGAACAGGCTCCGAAAACGCTCATCGCTATTCAGGCGCCCTCGCTCGAGGGTACGCCGCTCCTCCATCACGGCGCCGAGCAGCAGCAGGGGGATGCAAACGACGATGAGGAACATCAGGATCGACAGCGTTGCCTCGACCGGCGGGTGCGCTACGAAGATGCCGCCGCCGTAGGCACCGACAATCGCGAGTACTCCCAGCAACAGCATCGAGCCGCAGGTGCCGGCGGTGCCAAGTCTTGCCGTTGCCCACAGCAGTACCGGCAACGGCAGATACAACATGGGAGGCCACAAAATGCTGCCTGTAGGCAGAAAGAACACGGGGACTGCGGCTGCGGCGAGAGCCGCCGATGTGAGGGCAACTTCGGCGCTGCGGAGAAGCGTGGACGGGCGGCGTTCCGGCCCAAACCACTGGGCGCCGCGGGTGATGAGGGGCACCAGCGTGAGAGTCCCAAAAGCGTTGGCGAGCGCGTGCGCCCCGACCGTGGCCCAGGCGACGCGGTGCGCGCCGAAGGCAAGAAACCCGCCGGCCGCGAGGACTGCGGTTGTGGCCGGCACCAAGGCGCCGCCGACCACGATCAGATGCACCGCCGTGCGCGCTTGATCGAAGCGCCACGTCCGGCTTGGGGCACGCCCGAACGCGAGCACCGCAATCAACGCGATGGCGCAATCCACGAGATATTGAAGCGCTGCCGATACATTGAGCAGCGGAAAATGCACAAAAAGGTGCGCGGGCAGAATCGCCAACAAGTACAGCCACCATTGCCGGCGCGGAACCATCAACAAGACACCGATGAGCAGCGCGTTTGGCAGCCACAGCGCAGATACCGGCGCGGAGGGAAAGGCGAGCGCTTGACCCATCAGCATGCTGAGGTAGTAGACAAGCGCGAGGGCTGCGGCGCCGCGCCATGCATACTCGCCCTTGAGCCAAGGTCCCATTCGTGCCGCCTATCGTGCCATCGCCGGCGCGATGGGCTTTGGCTTTGCGTTCGAGTCAATCAGCCAGCCGCCGTCGGGAAAACGGCACACCTTCACCGTCGAAGAGCCTGTGATCTCCGGCGTATAATTCTCGACACGCAGGCGCCTGCAGTCGCGCCCCTCGCTCGAAGTGAAGGAGGCCAACAGCGTGATTCTGCCGCTGTTTCCGGTAGCAGGGTTTTGCCAGGTTTTCGTTGCGTGGCGGTCCGTGCTGTTCAACACCTCCGAGGTTGCCGTCTGCATCAGGGCAAAATCGTCGGAGGTGAAATAGCCCACGGGGGCATCATGCAGAAATCCCAGACCGCCTTGCGCAACGGCCGCGGAGCAGACAATGGCGGCCAACATGCCGGTCAACGCGTGGCGCCGGCGCGGACGGCAGCCGTAACATCCATTTACCATTCGTGAAATATAGCGCCGGGCGCGCTCCGGCGACGTCGGACCTTGGTCCGATCACCCTTTGCATTCGGCAGGGCGGGGCCAAGGTGATACCATGCGAAGCGATGTCGGAAGATAGCCCGAACCTGGCCAGCATTCGCCCCCTGAATCCACCCGCAGCAGTCGATTTGCGCCGCATCGGCGCACATCCCGACTACTGGTATCCGATGGCTTGGTCCGAGGAGTTGAAGGCGGGGAAGGCGCTCGGCCGGCGTTTCGCCGCGCTGCCCATAGTGCTCTATCGGGGTGCGGGCGGACAGGTGTTCGCACTCGAAGATCGCTGCGCCCACCGGCAGGTTCCGCTGCATCTCGGCGTGGTGAGCGGCGATGAACTCAAATGCCACTACCACGGCTGGACGTACAATCAGACCGGTAAATGCGTGAATGTGCCTTATCTGGGCACCGATCGAATGCCGGCCGGAGTGCGAAGCTATCCAGCCCGCGAGATTGACGGCCTGATCTTCGTATTTCCCGGAGATGCGGCTCTCGCGGAGGGCCGGCTGCCCCGAAGTCTCGGTTCCTCGCAGCGCCAGGACTACAAGACGCGCAGATTGAACCGTGAGGTCGCCTGCCATTACACATTCATGCACGAAAACCTCTTCGACATGAACCACCAATTCATGCATCGCAAGCAGATGGGCTCGATCCGGGCGCGCTGCCTCGGCCGGGACCATGGCGATGACTGGGCTCAGGTGGAATACAGCTTCAGCCGTACCGAAGGGAAATCCTCGGTGGGCGAGCACGTCATCGTGGACCTGATGCGCAAGCGCGGCGAGGCCAAGAAGGACTTTTCAGACCACATGCGAATCCGCACCGACTATCCCACTCAGAGTCTGAAAGTCTGGGTGGGACGCGACATTCAACAGTCCCAGGATCCGGTGCTCGATGTGTGGCTCGCATACACGCCGCTCGACGCGGAGCAGCGATCCAATCGAACGTACGGTTATCTGTCGGTGAAAAAACCGCGAATGCCGGGGATCATTCATGCGGTATGGCCCTTCGTGACCTGGTTTACGGAAAATATTTTTCGCGAGGATAAGGAAATCGTGGAATACGAGCAGAGAGCCTATGACGAGCAGGGCGCGGACTGGAACAACGAGGTGTTTCCGCCGATCCGAGACCTGCGAAACGTGCTGGCTCGCTGTGGCAGGCCCATCGACCGGAATGCCCAGACGGGCTCCTAACCATGCCGGGGTCCGTTCAACGTCCATGGGATGCACGCCTGGCCCGGCACCTGGTTGCGCCGCTCAAGGACAGCCGGGTCTCGCCCAACCATCTGACCACCCTTCGATTGGCAGTGGGTCTCGCTGCGGCGGCGGCGTTTCTACCGGGAACCTATGCTTGGTCGAACGTGGCCGCGCTGCTGCTGATTCTCTCCAACTTTCTCGATCATACCGACGGTGAACTCGCGCGCATGAGCGGCAAGACCAGCCGGATCGGACATCTTTACGATCTTGCGTGCGATGCCGCTGTGACGGTATTGCTCTTCATCGCGATCGGCATCGGCGTCGCCGCGCAACACCGCGCGACGGCACTGATTGCGCCGCCGGTACTCGGCCTGGTGGCGGGTTGCGCCGTGGCATTGATCTTCTTGCTGCGCATGCGCATTGATGACATGGTCGGCAAGACGGCGAACCGGCAGGCCTCGTTCGGCGGATTCGAGACCGAGGACGTGCTGTACCTGTTGCCCCTGGTCACGCTGAGCAACGGGGTGGTGCCGTTCCTGACTGCGGCCGCGATTTGCGCGCCGCTGTTTGCCGTCTGGGTCGTGATCGACTATCGCCGCGTGCGGCGGCGACAGTGCGCGACCTAGCGCACGGCGGTGAACCGCCGGGTGCCCAAAGTGCGCTGACTTCGCGCTTGCGGAACTTTGCAACCGAGACTCTGCGTCAAGAGTTCGTCGCACAAGGCGCGTTCTTGTATCTGCGGGATTTCCTGTCCTCCGAGACCACCGCGCAGCTCGCGGCGGCGGTTGCGGCAGTCACGACATCGGTGAACCGCAACTATCTGCCGGGCCACAAGCAGGGCGGCAGCGTCAGCCGTCACACCATCGACCGGCTGGCGCCGTTCATCGGCGATCTATATCGATCGGAGGCGCTGATCCGGTGGCTGGGCGAACTGGCGGGCGAAGAACTGCAGGTGTCGCCGAGCGCTGATCCGCACGCCTATGCCCTCTACTTCTATACCCGCGCCGGCGATCACATTGGCTGGCATTACGACACGTCTTACTATGCGGGCCGCCGTTACACGCTGCTCATCGGCGTCATCGACGAGTCCAGTTGCACGCTCGACTATCAACTGCACACCCGCGAGGCGGGTGTGGCCATGGTGCCGGGTTCGCTGCAGATACCGCCGGGGGGGCTGGTGTTTTTCGACGGTGACAAATTGCGACACCGCATCACGCCGCTCGGTGCAGGCGAAGTACGTGTCTCGTTGACGTTTGAATATGTGACCGATCCGACCATGCGTCTTTGGCGGCGTGTGATCTCCAACATGAAGGATGCAGTGGCGTACTTCGGCTTCCGCCAGGTATTTCGTCGACGAGCATGACACGGGCGGCGACCATTGCCTTGTCGGCGGGCGTGCTGCTATTCATCGGCGTGCTTGTCTCGCAGGGGCTGCCGGCGGTGGTCGCAGCCCTGGCGCTGGCCGGGTGGGGGCTGCTGCTCGTGGCGTTGTTTCACCTGCTGCCGTTGGCGCTCGATGCGATGGCAATTCGCGTGTTGTTCGAGCCGGGCTCGGGCAGCAGGGCCGCAGGTTCGATGCGCGCCGCGCTGTTGACGCGGTGGGCGGGTGAGTCCGCCAACAGCCTCATGCCGGCCGGACAGTTGGGCGGCCCGGTATTGATGGCGCGGCACCTGGCGCAGGGCGGTTTGGCGCTGCCGGAGGCCGCGGCCGCGATCACGGTCAGCACCACGCTGCAGACCTTCGCGCAAATTGCCTTCGCTCTGCTCGGTGTTGCCGTGCTGGGCGCACAGGCAACCCATTTGTCCCAACAGGCGTTGCGAGTCTCCTCGCTGATTGCCAGCGGCCTGCTGGCGGTGCAGGTGGGCGGATTTTATTGGATGCAGCGACGCGGCTTGTTCAGCAAGTTGATGCGCGCCGCGACCCGATTTTCCGGCAAGCGCGACTGGTCGCAGTGGATGAGCCATGCCGAAGCATTCGACCGGGCCGTCCAAGTCATCTACGGCCGAACGCGGCCGGTTGCCGCGAGCTTTGCGCTCAGTGCGATCGGCTGGTTGGTCGGCACCGGCGAGGTATACCTGATATTGCTGATGATTCACCATCCGGTGGACTGGACCCATGCCCTGTTGTTGGAGAGCCTTGGCCAGGCGATTCGCGGCGCGGCGTTCGCCATTCCGGGGGCGCTCGGCGTGCAGGAGGGCGGATATCTGCTGCTCGCACCGCTCGCCGGTCTGCCGCCCGATGCCGCGCTGGCATTGTCGCTGGCGAAACGCGCGCGAGAACTTCTGTTGGGCGTGCCGGGCCTGCTGTACCTGCACCTTTGCTCGCGCGCCGGCGGCGCCGCCGTGTAAAATTCCGCCATCCGATCATCGAAGGGAATTTCATGCGCGCGATCATTCTCGCAGCGGGCCGCGGTCTGCGCCTGCAGCAGGCCGACGAGAGGCAATTTCCCAAGTGCCTGCTGCAGTTCGGCGGGATGAGCCTGCTCGAGCGGCATTTGCGCATGCTGAAAAACGCGGGTGTCGAAGACATCGTCCTGGCCCTGGGCTTTCGTCACGATCGAGTAGAAGCGGAATTGGGCCGGCTGGGCTGGCAGCCCCGCCCGGAAATCGTCGTCAATCCGCGCTTCGATCTGGGCAGCGTACTTACCGTGCACACGGTTGCGGCCGCGCTGACGCGCGGCGGCGACGTGCTTCTGATGGATGCCGACGTGCTGTACGACGAACGCATCGCCGGAGCGCTGGTGGCCGGCCCCGGTCCGGTCAATCGGGTTCTGATCGACCGTGATTTCGAGGCGGGCGACGAACCGGTCAAGCTCTGCCTCAGCGCCGGGATGCCGGTCGAATTGCGCAAACAACTCGCAGCCGACCTGCAGTACGACACCATCGGCGAGTCGGTGGGTTTTTTCCGTTTCGATGAGACCGCCGCGCGCCGGCTCGCGGCTCTGGTGGCGGGCTATGTCGAGCGCGACTGCGCCCAGATGCCGCATGAGGAAGCGGTGCGGGATCTGCTGCGCGAGCGAAGCCAGATCTTCGAAGTGGCCGATGTCACGGGCGCCCCCTGGATCGAAATCGACTTCCCCGTGGACGTACTGCGAGCGGCGCATGAAGTGCTGCCGCAGCTTTTACCTCTGCGCGCGGCCGGCTGAGTGAACGGCACGCCTCACTGTCTGGCGCTCGTGTGGCTGCTGGCCTCCTCAGCCTTGGCGGCTGCGCCGGACGATGATCCGACGCAGGCACCGGCACAGGGGCCGATTCCGCCGCCGCCGGCCGCGCCGAGCAAGGGCTTGTCGAGGTGGTTCAATCCCGCGACCGCGCCGTTCATTCCGGTGCCGATGATTGCGGTCGATCCGGACAGCGGTACGACGATAGGCGTGATCCCAACCTGGGTGAAGACCGACGAGAATAACCAGGTACGTCGCATCATCGCGCCCGACGTGATCTACAACCCCAACTTCGGCTGGGGAGTGCACGGGCGCATATACGGGTATACCTCCGGCGATGAACAATGGTCGCTGGTCGCCGGCGTCAGGGAGCGCGTCGAACGCGAGTTCGATGCCGAATATCAGCGGGGCCGGTTGCGCTTGGAACGATGGTCGTTCAGCACCAGCGTCGTCTACGATGTCGACGGCACGCCGCGTTTCTATGGCTTCGGCAACGATTCCTCGGCGAGCGCAGTTACCAATTATACGAATCAGCAGGAACGAATCGAGGCGCAAGTGGGTCTGAACATGACTCACGCGTGGCAACTGCGCTATACCGCGCGCCTGCAGGTCGTCGACGTGCTGCCGGGCACGTTGGACAAGGTTGCATCGATCGATCCTCAGTATCTCGGCACCAACAAGCTGCTGCTGAATCGCCTGTCCATCGTTTATGACACCCGCGATGACTCGACGGTGCCCAATCGCGGAGTGGAACTGATTGCCTACGGCGGGCTGGCGAGCCGCAACGGTTTGCTGAACAACTCCATGTACAGCGAAGTGGGCGCGGATGGGCGGATATTTTCGCCCATTGCGGAGAACACCATCCTGGTGGCGCATGTGGCGGCACGTTACTTGCCGACATCGAACAATGTTCCCTTTTGGGCTCTCAGCAACATAGGTGGAGGCGACAGCGAGGTCGGCGGCGCACAACCGCTGCGCGGCTTCGGCTCCGGGCGGTTCTACGATCGCGACTCCTTCTCCAGCAGCCTGGAGGTACGCCGCAAGATTCTCTCCTTCGACGCCACCACCCGGGTTGACGTGGAAATTACGCCCTTCATCGATATCGGCCGGGTATTTGCGAAAGCCGGGACGTTCGCGCTGGATCAGCTCCACTATGTCGGCGGTCTTGGTTTCCGCGGCATCGCGCGCCCCTTCGTGGTGGGCTATGTCGACATCGGCTACGGCAGCGAGGGCGTCGCGGCGTTCACGGGCC
The DNA here is from genome assembly GCA_963811115.1 of uncultured Gammaproteobacteria bacterium. Lineage (GTDB taxonomy): Bacteria > Pseudomonadota > Gammaproteobacteria > Steroidobacterales > Steroidobacteraceae > Bog-1198. Next base: position 183,382 of record CAWEQB010000004.1, on the reverse strand, counting down.
TCAACTACCCGTTCTAGGGGGCCGTGCAGAGATTGCGAACTCGTTCGCTGGGGTGTCGCAGATAGTTATCCAGGTAGTAGGCGATGAGCGTTCTCGCGTAGCTCACGTCCCTGGAATCGATGAGCGCCGACGCATCGGCGATCCAGCCGTCGATGCAGGCGTTTCTTTGCGCGTCGCCGGCCGCACAAGCGAGCAGATTGGAAAACGCCTTCGCGTAGGCGGCAAACCCCTGCTTGTGCATGGGGGCACCATGCCCCGGCACGAGAAGCTCGAAAGGCTGCTTCTGCAGGTGAGCCAGCGACTCCCGCCAGCGCGAAGGACACGCGCTTTCGAAGAATGGCGCCGGCAGGGTGACCAGGTCGCCGGCGAACAGCAGGTGCGTCTCGGGATCGAACACCCAGACATCGCCGGCGGTGACGGCATGAGTTTCCAGATTCAGGCGCAGTACCCGTCCGGCAATGGTCACGGGACCGGATTTTGCAACGATTTGGGTCGGGCCGAGAGCCGCTCCCTCGTCGATCAGCGCGACTTCCGTGCGCATGGAGTCTTGCGCATGGATATCCTTCGTGGCGGCGATTTCGCTCACCAGTTGCGCGCGGTAGTCGGCGAGAAATCCCCGGCGGGCGGCGTCGATCGCCGAACTCGCGTACACCAGGGATTCGGGAAAGGCCGCGCGCAGGAGCGGGTTGCCGCCGACATGATCCAGGTGCCAGTGTGAATTGATGATGGCAGCGATGGGCTGGCTGCGCTCGCGGGCGAAATCGATGATTTCCCGGGCGTGCTGCTGGTGCCGGCCGGTGTCGAAAACGATCAATCCCTTTGGCGCGGATACCACGATAGTGTTGCCGTCAGGCTGGCGGTTCGGCGTGGCCTCACCCTCGATGAGAAAGGTCCCGGGAGCGAGTTGCGAGGCCGCGCAGGCGCAGGCTCCATGAAATATCGCCGCCATTCCGACCATTCGCATGAACATGGGTTGCGTACCTGCTAGGGCGCGAGCGCCTTGCGCACGGCCGCGTCATCTGCCGCGGCGCCGCCATCGAGGCGGCGCACGATCCGGCCGCCGGTATCGGCTATCAGGACGGTCGGCACATCATTGACTCGGAAGGTCCGAAAGATCTCACCCGAGGAGTCCAAGGTGAGCGGTATGGTCACCTTGTTTTCAGCCCGGTACTTCCGCAAGTCCTCCGTGTTCGCCCAAAGACCGGAGGCGATTCCGAGCCAGCGAATCCGGGGATCGCCCGCCAATGCGCTGATCTGCACTCGAGCACTGCGGCAATTGGCGGAGGCTTCCGGTCGCGTGGTTGCAAGGTAGGATTCGCACCAGGGCGAGAGGAACACCAGAGCGGTCAACTTCTGTTGCGCAGGACCGGACCCGGGCTGGAAATCGAAGCGCAGTCCATCCAGTGTTCGTACGGACTTCTTAGGCAGCGGATCGCCGATTCCAACCGGCGCCGGTTCGCGGTTCACGGCCGCCGCACCCTCGCCGGTGGCAGCGGCTGGCGTGGCGCGCGCCGCAATCAGCGCTGCATCCAGTTCCTCATTCGCAAGGTGGCCCACGTATAGAATCCGGCCATCCCGCCCAATGACGACATGCGTGGGTGTGACTCGAAGATGGAAAGCGGCGCCCAGACTACCGTCGTCGAAGACGATGGGCATGGTGATCCCAAGCTTCTTGCGATAGCGTTGGACGGCGTCGATCGAGTCATTGAAGCCGACATCAATGCCGACCACGGCCAGATCCGTCCCCGCGGTTTCATAGACGCGTTCGAAATGCGGCATTTGTTGCCGGCAGGGTACGCACCACGTTGCCCAGAACTTCAGGTATACCGCTTGCTTGCCGTACAGACCGCCAAGGTCGATCGTGCCACCGTCGACGGTCTTGAGCGTTACCCGGGGCGCCGCAGAACCCAGAAGCACACGGCCGGCGGCCTGAGCACGCTGTTGACCGGAGACTTCCGCCGACGCCGGTACGGCTCCGACGGCAGCGCCGAGAAGCGCGAGAAGGCAGAGGCGGTGGAGGGCTTTCATGATCAGTTCGCCTCGGCGTTGCGCGTCGCCGGCGCGCTCTTGTCCTTCACCATGAACACCAGGAACTTTGCCGGCGCGGTCTTGCTTGCGTTGGCCGACACCACATGCACGTCGCTGGGGTTCTCATAGAAGGTCTGGCCTGGCCGCAGTGTGACCGCGGGACTGCCTGCAACCTGCATGCGAAGCTCCCCCTCGAGCACGTACACGAAGACCTGCGCATCGTGCCGGTGCGGCAACGAGGCTCCGCCCGGAGGATATTCCACAGTCAGCATCAGCACTTCCTTCTGCGGGTTTCCCTCCAGCTGCTTTTCGATGAGTTGGACGACGGCCGCCGCAGTTGGCGGGCTCGGAGAGTCCGCTGCGGCCGGGGCTATCTGCCATAACGCGACAACCGCCGTAAGGACCGCGCTCAGTGAATGCATGCCGTACATACCGAACCTCGTGGGGTTGTCACAACGGAGGATTACCATGCGGCAGTTAATTGTATATCCTGTTGCATACGAATCATGGGGATATCGATATGAACACCAATGCCGCGGAAGACGGCACACGCGATCTCCGGTCATCCCACCCAGCGTGAGTACCGAACGACGAGGAGGGCGCCCGCGGTTGCGGCCGGCGGGCTCGATGCTGGTCACGCGAGTGCGGCCGGCTGCGGTGCGCCTCGCCCGCCTCACCGTCCTGTTCGCGGATTTGCGCGGCTACACGGGGATGGCCGAGCGCCTCCCGGCTTCCCGCGTTCTGCCGCTCCTGGATGAGTTCCTTCGCACTCTCGCCACGGTCGCCGAAAATTACGGCGGCACCGTGTTTCACCTGGCAGGCGATGGAATGATGGCGGGATTCGGAGTCAACGAGGAAAGCGGCAACGGCGCGCGGCAGGCGCTATCCGCGGGGCATGCCATGCTGCAGGCCTTTGCGCCCATTGCGGAGCGCTGGCGCAGCGAACTCGCGATCGACGCGGGAATCGGCGTCGGACTGCATCTGGGAGAGGTCGCCGTCGGAGCTCTCGGCCCTGCCCGCCGTCAAGCGACGACGTTGGTCGGCGATACGGTCAATGTCGCGGCGCGGCTGTGCAGCAGGGCGCGCGCTGGCGAGGTGTTGTTCTCTTGTACCGTCGCCGCCGCCCTCGAGAATGAGGCTACGACGGGTTCAGTCGTGGGAGGCATACCCTTTCTGCAGCTGCCGCAATTTGAATTGCGCGGGCGCCGCGGGCCGATCGACATATGGTGCGTACCCGCGGCCGAGCGCCTGGCTCTGTAGGGCTGCGTCGAAGCTGCTAGACTTTCGCAAAGCCCTCGTGGCGGAATCGGTAGACGCAACGGACTTAAAATCCGTCGGTTAAGAGCCATCCCGGTTCGAGTCCGGGCGAGGGCACCACTAAAACAGCATAAATAACAGCGGTTTACACCGATTAAGCCGCTCGAGTCTCAAATAGCGCTTTACATCCATTTTAATTCCGTGCAAATTCAGTGCAACGGATTACTCTTCGCTGCACACAGTGAAAGGCGGAAAAATGGCATCAATCCAGCGCATAAAATCCCCCCTGACCGGTGTTATTTCCTACCGTGCGCAGGTGCGAGTTAAAGGACGCCCCGCGAAGAGCGAAACCTTCCCGAACAAGAAGGAAGCACAGGAGTGGGCAAGCGGCCTGGAGTCGGCCATTCGCGAAAACCGGCGCCATCCACACCTCGCCGGTGGCAAGAAATCGTTTGCCGAAGCGGTAAGCCGATATCTGACCACCGTTGTGAATGGAGCCAAGCCGAGCGACCTATGGGCGCGTCAGATGCACCTCGAATGGTTCGCCGAACAATTCCTGGGACTGACGCTGGCGGAGATCACCCCGGACCGAGTCGCGGAAGCCAGGGACAAGCTCGCCGCGGAGACGTTTGTTCGCGGCAAGCATGAGCGGAACGAAGACGGCACGGTGAAAGCTTCCGCCAAGGAATACAAGCGGAGTGGGGCGACCATCAACCGATATCTCGCGACGCTCTCGCACATGCTGAATGTCGCCAAGAAGGAATGGCGGCTCATCGAGCACAACCCAGTCGCCGACATTTCGAAGAAAAAGGAAAGCCGCGGCCGCACGCGGTTCCTATCTGAGGATGAACGCACGAAGTTGCTGGAGGCCTGCAAGGCGAACGGCTGGCCGCAATTGCATGCGCTCGTGATGCTCGCCATCACCACGGGTGCCCGCCGCGGTGAGTTGATCAATCTCACATGGGAGGCTATCGATCTCAAAGCCGGCAAGGCGGTGGTCACCGAGACCAAGAACGGCGAGGCGCGCACGCTGCCCCTGGTCGGCAAGGCGCTCGAGGTGTTGCGCGAGTTGAAGCTTCAGGGCAGCGCGAAGAGCGAATACGTATTCCCCAATCCGAGCGGGCATCCTGGAGCGTTCGAGAACTTTGACCATCGATGGGACGAGGCGCTCACCGCCGCGGGGATCGAAGGGTTTCGGTTCCATGACCTGCGCCACACGTGCGCGTCGTACCTTGCGGCGAACGGTGCAAGCCTGCTTGAGATCGCCGATGTCCTCGGGCACAAGACCTTGGCCATGGTGCGGCGTTATTCGCATCTCACACAGAGCCACAAGGCCTCGGTCGTCGAGCGCATGGCGAAGGCGCAAGGACTGTGAGCGCCGCGCAAGAATCTGCGCTACGACGGTGGCGTAAGTTAGAGCCGCGCGTCATTGCGGAATTTCTGAAAGTGAGTCAGCAGATAGAGACATTGCGTCAACTCCTCGCTGCTGGACAACAGGGAAAAGCGAAGAAATCGAAAGGCTGGCGACCAGTGACGGACGATCAAATCCAGTAACTTTTGGATTTGGTCACGCGCTTCCAAATGAGGCTGATTACTTTGCTTGCTGGCGGATGCCTTCAATATTCACTCGCCATCGATTTAAAAATGGACCCCTTGATACTTAAGCGCAAAGCCAAAGTCATCCGAGATGCGCAGGAAGTTCAGCGCGCACTGAAGGCATTAAAGTTCTCCCCATCTCAGCGTGGCATCGCGCCAAAAGTAGCCTTCGAGGCAGGCGGCCTAAACCTCAGGACCGTGCAGCGACACCTAAAGGCTGCCAGGTAGCGCAAACTTTTTGCGACACACGTACGTAGTGGCGCCATGAGGCCAGCAGACGCGTAGCAGCGTACTTAGACTCCTTCCGACTCTTAGCTGGGTGACAAGGGGACTAAGCGATGACTACGATTCCACCGTCTGAGATTTTCAATCTAAGTGATATGGCCGCACGTCATCCACGACTGCTGCCGAAGAACCGCTTGCTTTGGGCCGCCCGCAATCGCAACCGCAATGGTTTGGCCGCAGCTGCAAACGCGGTCTTCGAATCACCAACCCGGGAACTGTTGTTCTGGGAGCCGGCAGTAATTAGCTGGTTGCTGGGCCTCTCGGGCAGATCAAAGCCCCGCTCGGCGCGAAGACAGGCGGCTTGAGCACCGAGGCTTACGCAGTACGGGCGAGGCAACATGCCCCGAAGACTCTCGAGGAGGCGCGTCTCGCTGCGCAGCGATTGTCGCCGAGGGATATTCCGATCATGGCGCTGCGGCCGCACTTGGGCTTGCCGTGGAGCAGGTTCGACGCCTACTTGGGTGCGCGAGCTGCGAATGACGGCCGCCACCTCGTGAACGCAACGGTCCGACGAGCTCCCACGACGTGCGCCGCTTGTGATGCGCAACTCGTGAGGCTGGACGCGAAGAATTTCGGACTCTATGTCGCTGAAGACGGAGAACTGTATCCGCATTTCCTATGCAAAGCCTGTATGGCGCGGGCGCTTGGTTCGGACGCCGGCCACGCCGAAGTCGCGGAGCTTGTTGAATTGCGACTCTCACCCTCGGCCGGTGCAGCGTGACGCCCATGCAGGAGGCACTGCTACTCGCGGAGCAACACAACATGCCGGTTTTTCCGTGCTTTGCGCGCGATGAAAGAATCGGCGGAAAACTCCACAAAGCGAAATCACCGCGGACCCCCAGCGGATTCAAGGATGCTTCGAGGAACATCGAGCAGATCGCACAGTGGTGGGAGAAATGGCCGGATGCTTTGGTTGGGGTGCCCACCGGCGCGGTGTCGAATCTCCTAGTCATTGACGTCGATCCCGATGGCGAGGGCTGGTATTCCGAGAATTCACCAAGGCTTGCCTGTGGACGAGTCCACAAGACGCGGCGCGGCCATCATTTGCTTTATCGGATGCCGAACGGAGAGATCCGAAATTCGACTGGGGCGTTAGCTAAGGGTATCGATGTCCGTGGCGAGGGCGGCTATATCGTTTGGTGGCCGGCGCATGGTCTTGAATCGGTCGGCGACCTTGAGGATCTGAAAGAACCGCCGAAGTGGCTGGTGCATGACCTGTTACCCCGAGCAAATGAGCGCGTGCAGCTTGCGACTGTCGGCCGCGAAGGTCCCGGAGCCCGTAATTCCACGCTCACGAAATTGGCGGGCTCGATGCGTCGCGCTGGATTCAGTGCCGCCGCGATCGGGATGTGGCGCTTCAGTTCATGAAAGCGAACCTGGAAATATCAGACTATTCGACGCGCTTACGATCATTTGCTGACATGATGGAAAGCGCCAGCGTGCGCATCGGGCTAGCACTGTGTACCCGCGAGGACATGGACGCGTTGATGGAAGAAGCGAAGGCCACTGCCACCGGCCAGGAGGTGGGCCATGGTTGAGGACAACGTCACACCAATTCGCAAGGCCGACGCCGTGCAGTCACCAGCAAGGTTTCCTCAATCCGTCGATGAAAAAATCATTGTGGCCCGAGCGATTGTCATGGCAGTCACCGCGGCCGACCAGAGCGGAAACCTCGATGACGCCAACTATGATCGTTTTTGGCCGCTCAGGATGGTTAGCGAACTACTGGAACAAGCGTCCGACCAGATCGACCGGGAGAGGCTGGAAACCTGAAGCACAAGCCCAGCGGGCAGGGGCTCTCGCCCTCAATAACAGGCCGCCTGCTCTCGGGGCGGCCTTTTTCGCTCTGTGGCCCCTCGTAAGCCTGACTTTATTTAACATATCGTCTTTTGCTCCGCGACACACTGCACATAATCCATTGCTCCTATCCCTTATCCTGCGGACCTCGACCGCGGCCGTCGCATCGATTGAAGGGAGTAGCAAACATGGAGAAGAGCCAAATGAAGACACAAAAAAAGAGACTCTTAGCAAACGGACTTTTGGCCATCGGACTTTTCGCGGGCGCCGCACATGCGCAGAACATCGTCTACGATTTCACCCTCTATTTGGCTGGCCTAGGCGCGGGGGGCCCCTGGCAGGGCTCCTTTGACTACTTTTCCGGGACCATTACGAACTTTACCTTCCAGGGCGAGCAATGGCAGACCCTCTCGCAGGGCGATACGCTGTCATTCCAGGATGCTGCGGGGAGCATATTGACGACCTCGCTTTACACGCCCTTAGGCGGCCAGAGCGCGAGCGCCCATGACTTTGTATATAACTTCCCCGGGGGCGGCTATATGGGCTGGTGCGGGAGCGCCCAATGCGATCAGCCAGTGACCTTTACAGCCGAGAAAGCAGTATCAGCACCAGAACTGGATTCAGGGTCTATGGCTAGCGCGCTAACGCTTTTGTTTGGCGGCCTTGCCGTGCTGCGCGGAAGACGCGAGAAAATCGCAGCCTAGCGACTGTCTCACGTCTTTGGTTAGCGATGGCGACGAAGAAGAAAATCACCAAAGCCGAGCGCGGTGTCCAGAGAGACATGCTTGCCATGCTCGAATGGGCGTCCAAACGTCCTGACCGATGGCACAAGATCGGCAATCTCAAGACCGATCAAAAGGCGGCCGAACTCCTCGAGAAGCGTGGCGCAGGAGACCGGACTATATCGGCTTAAGCCTGGGCCGAAATAACCAGCGCCCGACGATGGGGCCAACCTGAGGCAGAACGATATGGAACCGCTGAAAATCGGCCTCGTCGGTGGAGAGTTACGGATCGAGGGTTTTCCTAATTCTGTCAAGGTGATCGCGATGACGGGCCGAAAGGCACAGCGAATTGCCGACCTTGCGCTCCATCGTTCAGATCTCCAGTTTGCGCGGGATTCGCTCGATGCTCTCAACAATGCCGCGCTGTCGGATCACATCCGTGAATCTTTATGGCGTTCCGCCATAGTTCATTTCTTCAAGTGCTTCGACGCGGGCAAGGGGCGCTTCTCCCTTCAGCCAGGCAGCGTGTACAAGGGCGCACCGCCAGAGGCAATGATGAACTTCGAGTACTTCAAGCTCCTTCGGAACAAGCACCTTGTCCACGATGAGAATTCATACGCGCAAGCCATAGTGGGAGCCATCTTGAACAATGCGACTAATGATCGGAAGGTCGAGAAGGTATTTGCTTCAGCCATGTTCGCAAATACTTTGGACCAGGCCCAATATTCCAATTTCCAGCTCTCAATCCAGAGGGCACTAAACTGGGTTGAGCGAGACTTCGATGAGCGGTGTACCGCATTAGGTCAGGACCTAGAGAAAATAGTATACGAGGACTTGCTGGCGATGGCGCCACTCACCATCCGGACGCCGAAGCTCGAGGAGCTACCGCACTTGCGGACGCGCACGTGAGATGGCGACGGGCTTCTATTTGAACGGATTGAACGACTGCGCTCCCGTACTGTGCGGATCGCGTGGCGTCAGCATTAGCAATCGCCGCTCAGCCTCACGTCGAATGAATACGAAGCCGTACTCGGGCGTCGCTTCAGCCTGCCAACCCTCGCCTGATAGTCTCTCGATAGTGGCCGCCATTGCGCCGGATAAGTCTGCGGCGGGCTCCAGGCGCTGACAGTCGATCAACGCCCACTGCAGATCCCAGACGACCAGGTGGCGCGGCGTAGGCGCTTTGTTGAAGGCGGGGAATGGGTAGCGGCCCATGCCGCGGATTGTGGCGAGAGAAGGCGAGGGCGTCTATTCAGTATGGCGGCGGAGCGAACACTGTATGGGGTGTGCACGGCGAAGACGCCTCTGCTACGTCTTGAGAACATCTGGAATCAGTCGTTCGAATCCAATGTCGTTGCTGAAGTAATTGAGGTGGTGCCGAATCCCTCGCTGGAGGGCTATCCACCCCTCCCACTGATCGCGAATCGTCGCTTCGCTAACTCCAATCGCTCCCCAAAGCTTTCGAAGCGCAGGGGCTGTAGATACCGCTAGCCTATAGCCGCGTCGTTTTATATCGTCGTCCGCTGCTTCAAATATGGGTGGCACGTGTGGACGGAAGAGATTGAACTCAGGTAGTAGCGGAGAGCGGCCCTCCCGCAGTCGCTCGACGTACTCGAGTACGTTTAGTGACACGTAGTACGCATACAGAGCAGCACGATAGTCATCTGCGTCGCCAAAGACTTCCGATACCCATGGCCACCGTTCAGGCAGCTTTAGCGCTACTTGCCAAGCCACAGTAGCGGATCGACCTAGTGCTTCGGGCCACGCAAAGATATCGTGCCGCTGCCAAAGAGGATCATTTGTGCCAGTTTTTCTATTGGGCAGCTCTTCGCGAGCCAGCCTCATTGCCGCAGAAAGATCGTTCACTTGCAGACACATGGCTCCGTGCAATGCCTGATAGAGAAATGCCCCGGTTTCGGGCAACTCCGTCCGGATCACTAATCCAGACCGCTGCCACCGCGCGGGATTCAAAATATCTTCTAGGAGCCCAATCTGGTTTTGGAAGGTCGCGTTTCCGGACGCAACCCCGGCCAGAGCAATGGCCGCCAAGGGAGCGAACGCAGCCGCACCCTCCATAGACTGATCTTCCAATTCGGTCTCGAGAGGCACTGACGCGCCATATGTTGCCCACCAGGCTGAAAGCCTGGGCACCATCGCTGACCGCGAGTTGCCCACCAGCCTACGCCATTCTCGTAAATCTTCCGTTCGGGCCGCTTCATAAGCTCGACCGAAGACCAAGGCTGGATTGGTAAACAAGTCCCCCGCGTCATTCACGGAGGTGGCGACCGATGGCGCAGGAGTCGATGCTGGAGGTGCAGGTGATGCAGCAACCTCCTGGTGAACCGCCTGGCGATAGACGCCGAGAGAAGGTTTTGCAGGTCGGATGTCGTGCAACTCTTCTAAGAGTTTCTCCATTTCAGATTGGTCTGTAGGCCACTCACTAAGATTGATGTATAGGCGCGTGGACACCGACGTCGGCACCTGAGGTTTGTCAGTCTTTTGTCGAACAACAGGGATGAACTTGGCGGTACCCAAGTCCCGTACGAGTTCCCCCGTTACGATCATCGCTTCGTAACCGACCCCGCCCAAGCCGTCGTTTGCTTTCGACGCATATGCTTCCGTGCAGATCATCAGGACGCGGTGCGCTTCTCGCACGCCGCGCTCCATGAATTTTGGTACGTCATCGCCAGGGCGTACGTCCCAAACGTCAAAAAGGACGTCTACTCCATTTTCCCGCAGATGCTTGGCTAAGTCGAAGACCCAGCGCTTGTGCTCTGGGTCGTCGTGCGAATAGGAGATGAATACGGTTGGGACAACTGATGTCAAAGTTGCGTGCTCCATGCTTCCACGGATCAATAATCCGTTGAGTGATTCCGTGCAAATTCAGTGCAGTGACTAACTCTTTTTTGCTCTTAGCTACACCATTGTACGCAATCACCGATTTCTCTGTCACAACAACAATCAATAGGTTACACGCGAGCGTTCGGTGTGCCTCAGAGTCGGAATCAGTAGGAATTACGACTTAAAATCCGTCGGTTAAGAGCCATCCCGGTTCGAGTCCGGGCGAGGGCACCAGATCGGCACCGCCGATAGCGCCGGCTGCGGCGAAAGTGCTAGTCTTGCCCGTATGAAGGGAAAAGTGCGAGCGGCCTGCGTCGGGATCGCGGTGACATCGATGATGATCGCCAAGCTCGACTGCGCCGAGGCCGCAGCCGCGTCGCCGCCCCCTGACGCGGTGGCCGTTGGGTACACCCAAAACACCTTTGCCTCCTTCACTCCGGGCAGCATCGATATCAACGACACCGGGAAGAGTGGGTTCTCCTGGTATCTCTGGCACTACTTCGGCGGGCATGCTCAACCCCAGAATATCGTGGTGAACCCAGACGGCTCGGTGACGCTCAACGGCGATACCACCGGGCCCAACGGACAGCTGACCACCGCCGCTCCGGCGAAGAACGCCCAAAAATTCGTCGGCGTGGCTTTTGGCGGCGGCGCCTACATCGAAGCTTCGCTCAAATTCGACCCGGTGGCGGCGCATGACAAGAGCAAGAAGGGCTGGCCCTCGTTCTGGTCGATGTCCTTGGAGCATACGGCCACGTCCTCTGCCCTGTGGGCCGGCAAAGAGCCGAACTACAAGCACTTCATCGAGGTGGATATCTTCGAGTACGACATCGCCGAAGGGGGAAACTATTACGGTGCCACCATGCACGATTGGTATGGCGTCTATAATAAGACCTGCCCAGGCAGGCCATTCTGTTCGGTGGGGCGAGCCTACTCCGACGTCAAGACGGCGGTCCCCGGCAATACGGATTTCACGCAATATCACACGTATGGATTTTTGTGGGTTCCCGCAACCGGCTCGTCGATGGGATATGGGCAGTTCTACTTCGATCGAAATCCCGTCGGGAAGAGAGTCAGCTGGACGAAGATTGCCGGGCACGACGGCGTCCCAGACCAGCAGCCGTGGCAATTCGGCATTCTCGACAACCAGCATCTGGCCCTGATACTTGGCACCGGCGTCGGCAAGCCCATGACGGTGGGGTCAGTGAATGTTTGGCAATCTTCTGATCGCCAGAATTTGCGGAACTGACTTAAATCGAGGGGTCTTATGGAAACTGCCGAACTCATTCAAGCCGCCGCCAGCATCGCCAGCGCCATGGCTGCGTCTCAGTACGGCAGGTTCGGAGGAATGGAAGTTTCCAGGATCAACGATATTGCCGCAATTGCGGTCAAGATTGCGAGAGCCATCGAAGTCGAAGCATTGAAGCAGGCGTAAGGGGAACTAAGTTGCGAGCGTTCGGGCGTGGCCCATCCGCTTGACCACGGCGGCGAAGCGCAGGAGTGTGCCGGCGATGGCCAGCGCGATGAACGGCAGGTAGATGACAAGATTGACGATGCCGCCCTGGAATGGGTTTTTGGCGAAGTCGACCAGGAATACCAAAGCGATATATTCGACGCCGATGGTGCGCAAAATGCGCAGGAGTTTCGGATCGAGCTTTGCGGCAAGACTCTTGATGGATAGCAATGCCAAGAGATAGGTCCAAAAGACGGCAATGCCGAAGAAAATCAAAGCAGATCGCGCAAACGGCGTGTCGGTAGCGAGAAGCAGCCAGGCAATCATGCCCAGGTGTGCAAGGTGGGCCGACGCGTAAGAGAGCGCGAAGTCCCGGCAGCGATAGGCGATCGCTTGAAACCGCGGGCCGAATACCACCGCCAATGCGTTGCCGGCATACGCGAGCCAGAACAGGATGAAGGACCAGCGTGCGGTTGCCTGGAGCGCAACTCCGACTCGGGCACCCGGCGCCGCAACCATGCGTACGATCAATACGATGGCAAGCGCCACGACCAGCGAGCAGGCCATCCATTCCGTCGTCGTCCCCTTGCGCATGACCGGATTATGCTACGGGCTCAATTTGACAGCCACATTTCCGATGCGATGACTTTGCCGCGCTACGGTAAGATTCGCGATGATGTAGAGCGGGAGCCGCCAGCCTTGTTCCGATACTTCGAAAATCTCGTTGCACCCTATCCGGATGCTGCACCGCCGCCATTGCCGCGGGGGTTCTTTGCCTTCCTATGGGCCTGCGCCCGCGGTATGCGGCGCTATATCGCGGCGATGACGCTGTTCACCGCGCTGATCGGCGTGTTCGAGGCTCTGTTGTTCAGCATGCTGGGTCGGGTGGTCGATTGGCTGGCCAAGGTGCAACCCTCGCGGCTCTGGACTGAGCAGCGCGGGCATCTGCTGTTCCTGGCCGCCGTCCTGGCGGGCAGCATTCTCCTGATCGGCCTGCAGAGCCTGCTCAAGCAGCAGACGCTTGCCGGCAACTTCGCGATGCGGTTGCGCTGGAATTTTCACCGCAACATGCTGGCGCAGTCCTTGAGCTTCTACCAGGATGAATTCGCCGGCCGGGTCGCGGCCAAGCTGATGCAGACCGCGCTCGCGGTGCGCGACACCTGGATGATACTCACGGACATTCTGGTCTTCGTGGTCATCTATTTCGTCACCATTGCGCTGGTGGTGGGCACCTTTCATATTTGGCTGCTCGCGCCGCTCATGGGATGGCTGGCGACTTACTTGCTCGCCATCTGGTACTTCGTGCCGCGCCTCGGCGCGGTCGCCATGGCGCAGGCCGACGCGCGTTCGATGATGACGGGACGTATAACCGACGCCTACACCAACATCACCACGGTCAAACTGTTCTCGCACACGCAGCGCGAAGCGAGCTACGTGCAGAGCGCCATGGCGGAATTCCTTCGCACGGTGTACCGGCAGATGCGCATGGTGACGGCGTTCGAGCTCGTCAACCACGGTTTGAGCATGGCCTTGATTGCAAGCACGGGCGGAGTGACCTTGTGGCTGTGGGCCGAAGGAAGGGTGGGGGTCGGGGCGGTCGCGGCGACCACCGCCATGGCGCTGCGGCTCAACGGCATCTCGCACTGGGTGATGTGGGAAATGGCCTCGCTATTCGAGCAGATCGGCACGGTTCAAGATGGCATCAATACCCTGGCCCGGTCGCCGAGCGTGGTGGACCGACCGGACGCGCGGCCTTTACACGTGACCCGCGGCGACATTCGCTTCGAGGCAGTCAGCTTCGCGTACGGCGCGGGTCCGAATGCCGCGCAGCCGGTGATCGACAATCTGAATCTGCATATTCGTCCGGGTGAGAAAATCGGCCTAGTCGGCCGATCCGGCGCCGGGAAAAGCACCATCGTCAATTTGCTGCTGCGCTTCTATGACCTGCACGAAGGCCGGGTGCTGATCGACGGGCAGGATATCGCGCTCGGGACCCAGGACAGTCTGCGGGCGCAAATCGGCATGGTGACTCAGGACACATCGCTGCTGCATCGATCGGTCAGCGACAACATCCGCTATGGCCGGCCCGCGGCCAGCGAGGCTGAAATGGTCGCCGCGGCCAAACGCGCCGAAGCGCACGAGTTCATCGTCGCCCTGGGCGATGCCACGGGGCGCAGCGGCTATGATGCCCATGTGGGCGAGCGCGGGGTCAAGCTGAGCGGCGGTCAGCGCCAGCGCATCGCCATCGCACGCGTCATGCTGAAGGACGCCCCCATCCTCCTGCTCGACGAGGCCACCAGCGCGCTCGACAGCGAGGTCGAGGCGGCAATCCAGCAGAGCCTGAATCGCCTGATGGAGGGCAAGACCGTGGTCGCGATCGCGCACCGGCTGTCGACCATCGCCGCCATGGATCGGCTGATCGTGCTCGACAAGGGCCGCATCGTCGAAGAAGGCAATCACTATTCGCTGCTCGCGCAAGGCGGGCTGTACGCGCGGCTCTGGGCCCATCAGAGCGGCGGTTTTCTCGGCGAGGACATCGACGACTCGAAGCTTCCCCGGCGTCAAATTTCGGCGGCGACGCTCAGCCCTTCGTAGACGGCTTCCTCCGCGGTGCGCGGCGACGCTGCATCGCCGATGATATGCACATCCATCCCCAGATCCGCGATCGAATCGGAAATCTCATCCACGGGTGCGTGCCCGGTGCACAGGACCAGTGCATCGACCTTCTCGATGATCACCGCTTCGCCGCCGCTGACATGCTGCAAGTAGACGCTATCCGCATCGCTGCCGTACAGGCGCATGTAGGGGAGCACTTTGACCCCGAGTTTGTGCAGGCTGGCCGCGGAATGATCCCGCACATACCACGGCAGGGTTTCCCCGGCGGCAATCCCGCTGACGGCAAGGCGCACCGACCTGCCCTGTTGGGCCAGGTGTTCGGCGATGCCGATGCCGATCCAATCGGCGCGCCAATCGATGACCACCACCGACTGCCCGAGAGTCTCCTCATTGCGCAGGACCTGCCAGGCATCGACGACCTGCAGTGCTCCCTCCCGCGGAAAGTCCGGGCGATACGGCTTGGCGCCGGTGGCGATGAGCACCACATCCGGGGCGGCGGCGGCAATCATCGCTCGATCGACGCGCCGGCCCTTGTTGATTTGAACCCCGGCGAGTTCCAGTTCGCGTTCCAAATTCGTGACCAGACCGCCGAACTCCGCGCGTCCGGGCAACAGCTGCGCGAGCAGCGCCTGACCGCCGAGACGCCGCTCCGACTCGTACAAGGTGACATGATGACCGCGCTCTGCCGCAATCACGGCAGCCTTCATGCCCGCCGGGCCGCCGCCGACGATCATCACCTTCTTGCGGGGCGAGGCCTGAGGGATGGTGCCAAAGCGCAATTCCCGCCCGCTCACCGGATTTTGAATGCAGGAGATGGGATAGCCCTTGTGAAAATGACCGATACATGCCTGATTGCAGGCAATGCAGGCGCGGATATCTTCGGGAGCTCCTCGAGCCGCCTTGTTGGGCATGTCCGGGTCGCAGATGAGCGCGCGCGTCATCCCGCATACATCGGCGTGATTGCCGGCGATGGCCGCCTCCGCATCCTGCGGCTGGTTGATTCGGCCGGTCACGAACACCGGAATGCGCACGCGCTGCTTGATGCGGGCCGCATGGGGAACGACGTAGGCGGTCTTGAAGGTCATGGGCGGCGCGATGTGAATGGCGCCGCCGAGGCTAGCAGAGGTGCCGATCGTGATGTGCACGTAGTCGATGGAGTCGCTGAGATGGGTCACCGCCTCGAGGGCCTCGTCTTCCGAGAGGCCTTGTTCGTCCGCCTCCGATCCTGAGATCCGCAGGCCCACCACGAAGCCGTCGGATACCTTGGCGCGGATATCGGCGATGACTTCGCGCAGGAAGCGCAGGCGCCCATCGAGGCCGCCGCCATAGGCGTCGACACGCAGGTTGACCCGGGGATTCAAGAACTGCGCCGGCAGGTATCCGTGACTGGCAACGATCTCCACGCCGTCGAAGCCGGCCGTCTGCATGCGCCGCGCTGCATCGCCGTAGCCGCTTACGATGGAGGCGATCATCGCGGGTTTGAGGGGTCTCGGCATGACGCGAAAGCGTTCGTTGGGAACGGCGGAGGGCGCGTACGCCACGCTCAACAGGCCGCCGTCGGCTTCAGCAATTTCGCGGCCCGGGTGAAATAGCTGGCCGAACAGCGTGGTCCCATGACGATGCACCGCTTGCGCGACGCGACGGTAGCCCTCGATGGAAGCGTCGCTCGTCGCCATCAGCACATGATTGGTGTAGCGCGCCGTTTCGTGGACCCCCGAGACCTGCAGAACGATCAGACCGACGCCGCCGCGAGCGCGCGACTCCTGATAGGCCACCAATCCAGCATTCACCGTGCCGTCCACCGGCAGCGTCGTGTCATGACCGGTCGACATGATGCGGTTCTTGAGCGTGCAACCGCGGATGCGCAACGGGCGAAAGAGGTGGGGAAATCTAGTCATAGGGCGGGATTGTAATCGAAATGAGCGCCTCGCCTCGGCGCGTGTTTTCAACTACTATCTCGCACTTCCATTGGCATCATGAACTCAGCAATATTCCGCACATGGCTGCCGGCTCGGTGGCTGAATCGCTTTTCTCTTGCACCCGCCGATCTGCTGCGCGACGCGACCTACCGGCGGCTGTGG
Organism: uncultured Gammaproteobacteria bacterium; assembly: GCA_963811115.1. Lineage (GTDB taxonomy): Bacteria > Pseudomonadota > Gammaproteobacteria > Steroidobacterales > Steroidobacteraceae > Bog-1198. The sequence continues at coordinate 166,706 of CAWEQB010000004.1, read as the reverse complement.
ACGTCGATACTGATATCGTCATTCGGCGGTCAGGTGACTCTGCTGGCGTTGCCTCTGACCGCGGCGGTGCTGCTGCATGCCGCTCCGATGCAGATGGGTCTGCTGACGGCGATGGAACTCGCCCCGTTCGTGCTGTTCTCCTTGCCGACCGGGGTGTGGCTCGATCGAGTCCGCAAGCTGCCCGTCTATGTGGTCGGCGAGCTGTCGATCGCGTTCGCCGTGGCCAGCGTGCCGGTGGCGTGGTGGTTTGGATGGTTGTCGATGCGCTGGCTCTATGTGGTCGGCTTCTTGATCGGCGCCGTCAACACGACGGCCGGCAGCGCCGCGCAGATCGTGCTCACCCAAATCGTGCCGCGCGAACGTTTGGTCGAAGCACATGCCAAGAATGCGCTGGCGACTTCGGCGGCGGAGGTTACCGGTCCGGGAGCGGCGGGCGCGCTGATCAAGTTGACCGGCGCACCCCTTGCGCTGGTCGCCGATGCGGTTCTGTTGCTGATTTCGGCCTCGATTCTGCGCGGCGTGCCGGTCAGGGAAAACTCCACGCCCACGCGCAGCGCCTTTTGGGCCGCCATGCGCGAGGGCATCAACTTTGTGCGCGGCCACCGTCTGCTCGTGACCATGGCGACCTGCGTCGGCGTGTGGCAATTGTGCAATCAGGCGGCCATGGTGGTGCAGATTCTGTTCGCCACCCGTGAGCTCGGCCTGACGGAGCGGGGCGTGGGCTTGAGTTACGTCGCACTCGGTGCGGGCACGGTCCTGGCGAGCGCGAACGGTCACCGCGTGGTGCGCCGTTTCGGTCCCGGCCCGACGATGGTGCTCGGATTCGCCGTATCGGGCAGCGGCTGGCTGCTGTTGAGCTTGGCACCGCTGAACATCCTGGGCGTCGTAGCCTACGCGCTGATGTTGATGATGTTCGGCATCGGCGCGGTGTTCATATTCATCAACTTCCTATCGCTGCGGCAGTCGGTCACGCCGGGACCGATGCTCGGGCGCATGACCAGCACCATGCGCTGGCTCATCCTGATTCCCGCCGGGCCGGGCGCGCTGCTCGGAGGTTGGTTGGGCGAGCACTTGGGGCTGCGTGTTGCCCTGGGGTTCGCGGGCACGTCTGCATTGCTGTTGGCGTTGATGGCTTGGCGCCGGCCGGTGATCCGCAGCGTGACTACATTACCGACTCTTAAGGGCGAGGCCGTCACGCCATATTCATCAGACTAATCAATAATGTACAGGATTTATCTCGGGGACCTGTAATAGATGGCGACCTGATTCGGCTCTGGAGTTATCGAATGGTCGCAAGGGCATTGCTGCCGCGAGGTCCGCACTGGCACCATGAGCCGGGCCACTGGGAGCGATTCTAAGAACGTTGGAGTACCAGCATGAATGCGGCCGGCGCTCTGCGAGTAGGGCTGATCTCGGACACCCATGGGCTATTGCGGCCCGAGGCGCGCGATTTTCTGATCGGCTGCGATTACATCATCCATGGCGGCGATGTCGGAGACTCCGATATTCTCGACGTGCTGGCAGCGATTGCGCCGTTGATTGCCGTCAGGGGCAATAACGACAAGGGGGCATGCGCGGCGCGCCTGCGAGAGACCGAATTGATCAGGGTGGGCAACGTGTTTTTCTACGTGATTCACGATATCGCGGAGCTTGACATCGATCCCTGCGCCGCGGAGGTGCGCGTCGTGGTGTCAGGCCACTCGCACAGACCCGCGATCAAGGAGTGCGACGGGATCCTGTACGTCAATCCCGGCAGCTGCGGGCCGCGGCGGTTCAAGCTGCCGATTTCGGTCGGTGAAGTGACCGTGTCCGGCAGTGCCGTGACGGCTCGAACCCTGGAATTGACTGTCCCCGCAGGCTCCTAAGTACCCGGACCGCCCGCATCCCCGGCGCCGCGAACTGCGGGCGGCGTCACCACCCGATACAGCAACGCGCCGATAGCACCGCCGAGCAGCGGGGCCGCCCAGAACACCCAGAGTTGGGTCAGTGCCCACCCCTGGACGAACACCGCCGGTCCCGTGCTGCGCGCGGGATTAACCGAGGTATTGGTCACGGGGATGCTGATCAAGTGGATGAGCGTGAGGGTCAGGCCGATCGCCAGCGGCGCAAAACCGCTCGGTGCGCGCTTGTCGGTGGCACCCATGATCACGAATAGAAAAATCGCGGTCATCACCGTTTCGCAGGCGAAACCCGCCGCCATATTGTAATTCCCCGGCGAGTGATCGCCGAAGCCGTTGGCCGCGAGGCCTGCCGGCCAGGGGGTCCGTGCCATTGCCTCCGGCGATGAATACCAGCAACCAGGCAGCAACGATGGCGCCCAGGACCTGCACGATCCAATAAGGCAGCATTTCCTTGGCGGGATGGCGACCGCCGACCACCAGCCCCAAGGTAACCGCGGGATTCAGATGACACCCGGAAACATGGCCGATGGCATAGGCCATGGTGACCACGGTCAGGCCGAATGCCAGCGCCACCCCAAGCAGGCCTATTCCGACGTGGGGAAATGCGGCGGCGAGCACGGCGCTTCCGCACCCGCCGAGAACCAGCCAAAATGTCCCGATGAACTCTGCGGCGAGTTTTCTGGTCAGTACCTGCATGATGGACTCCTGATCTTCTGGATTGTTTTCTCGGGACCGTCGATTCGAGGAGGGGCTGGCACGAAAAATACCAGAATCGACACCTATATTAAACCTTAGTGCCGCATCCCGGCACTCACTCGGTATCCCGCGCGCCGTACGTGCGTGGGAGTGTGGCCGAATGACGGGGCCATAGTATGATCTGCGAGCAGCAATAGATGGAGCGAAAATGCTTTCAATCCTGGTTTGCCACTCCTATTACCTGCGCCTCGATCAGAAGCAGATAGTGCGTGCCAAACCCTATCCGCCGCTTGCCACCCTGCAATTGGTCGCCCAACTACGCAAAGCAGGACACGAAGTAGAGTTCTTCGATGCGATGCTGGCCGACGGGATGGACGATTATCAGCGCTTGCTCGGGGTCGACCCTCCGCAGCTGGTCATATTCTATGAAGATAATTTCAATTTCCTGAGCAAGATGTGCTTGGGCGCCATGCGCCGCGCCGCGTGCGAGATGATCGGCTCGGCAAGACGGACCGGTGCCCGCGTCATTGCCGCGGGCCCCGATGTGACCGATGCGCCGGCATCCGTACCTCAAGGCCGGCGCCGATCTTGCGCTGATCGGCGAGGGACTGTCGGCGCTTCTGCAAGTGCTGCCGCGGCTGGATGAGCAACCCGGAGCCGCCGTCGGCGAACTGGCCGACGGACTGTCCGGAATGGCCTCGCTCGTAGGCGGGCAAAGTACGCACCCACGAGCGGTCATAACGGTTCGGCCGCTCGCCGCCGACGTCGGGTTGGCCGCGTGGGACCTGGTGGATATGGATCGCTACCGGGCCATGTGGCTGAAGGCGCACGGCTACTTCAGTTTGAACATGGCGGCCTCGCGAGGTTGCCCGTTCCGCTGTGCCTGGTGCGCCAAGCCGATCTGGGGGAATCAATATCTGCAGCGAAGCGCCGTCGAAGTTGCCGAGGAAATGGCCTACCTCAAGCGCTCGTTCAAACCCGACCACATCTGGTTCGCCGACGACATCTTCGGATTTCGGGTCGACTGGGTCGCTGAGTTTGCCGCGTCCGTTCAGGCGCTGGGTGCCAAGATTCCATTCACCATCCAAACGCGGGCCGACCTGGTCAGTGACCGCATGGCCGAGGCGCTGCGCGATGCCGGATGCCGGGAAGCGTGGATCGGCGCGGAAAGCGGCAGCCAACGGGTGCTGGACGCGATGAACAAGGGCACGACAGTGACCGAAATCCGGATCGCACGCGAGCGGCTCAAGGCGGTGGGCATTCGCGTCGGATTCTTCATTCAACTGGGCTACATGGGCGAAGCAGCTCGACGACATTCTGGCCACCCGCGAACTGCTCGACGCCGCGCGGCCGGATGAAATCGGCGTCAGTGTCTCGTATCCTTTGCCCGGGAACCAAATTCTACGAGCTGGTCAAAGCGCAGCTCGGCGGCAAAACGCATTGGCGGGAGAGCAACGATCTGGACATGATGTTTCATGGCACCTACACGTCCGACTTCTATCGCGCGGTGCGAAATCTGATGCATGATCAGATAACGCTGCAGGCCGGCGAGGCACCGCTCAAGGGCTCTGAACGGCGTCGTGTGCAGGCCGCCCTCGACCGGCGCTGGGAGGAGCTGCTGCGCCAAGAACTTCAGTATCGGTCGCCGCCTCGGCGAGCTGCAGCCGCAGGATAGTGACGGCAACATTCTCCCCCGGCCTGCTCGGCGATACGCCTGCGCGTGACTATTCAGGCAAGCTTCAGCAATTCAACGCATTCGCCGAGCCTGAACTGCGCCGGTTGATCGGGACCGCGGGCCTCCGCCCCGGGATGTGGATTCTGGACGCAGGGTGCGGCACGGGAGAGGCGCTGCCGTGGTTGCTCGATGCGGCGAGGCCCGGAGGACATGTCATCGGCATCGACCTGGCGGCGGCGCACGTGGAAGCGGCCCGGCAGCATGCCCGCGCGGATATCGAGGTGTTCCAGTGCGATTTGTTGAGCGCGCCCATGGCGCCAGCGAGTGTGGACTTCATCTGGTGCATCAATACCGTCAATCATCTACGTGATCCGATTCATGGCGTAAGCGGCCTCAGGATCTTGTTGCGTACCGGCGGCCGCATTGCACTAGGGCAAAGTTCGCTGCTGCCGGACATGTACTTTGCATGGGACGCGAGACTCGAGTGGGCCGTCAATGAAGCGGTACGGCGCTACTATCGCGACCGCTATTCCTTGGAAGAGCGCGATCTCGCGTCGGTGCGAGCGCTCGTCGGCATACTGCGCGCGGCAGGTTTTCAGAACGTCGTGCCGAGAACGGTGCTGATCGAACGTGTGTCGCCGGTTGATGCGGCAACTGAACGGTACCTGGCCGACGCTATATTCAGAGACACCTGGGGTGAACGCCTGCGGCCATATCTTACCGCGGAGGATTTTGCCGAATTCGGCGCGCTTGAGTGATCCTCAACACGCGGAATTCGCGCTCCGGCGTCCGGATTTTCACTTTTTGCAATGCTTCACTTTGGTGATGGGCGAACTTTAGGCAGCCGTGCATACAGGGCGGTAACGAGTTCCGCAGTATGGTCGGCGTCTTCGCGTACCGCGCGCCTGTGTGCCTCGTGCGCCATCCGAAGTCGCATATCTTCGTCGTCCAGCACTTGGCGAACCGCTGCGGCCAAGCGGGTCCAGTCGCCGACCGGCACCGCCACCGCAGCATCCGGCGCCCATTCGGCGATGTGACCGACCATGGTACCGACCGTTGGAACGCCGGCAACCGCAGCTTCGAGAGCCACCAACGGACCCGTCTCATGGCGCGAAGACAGGACCATGAGATCGGCTGCCTCCACGAGCGGGCCGCAATTGCCGTTGCGTGAGAAATCCGTGAAAGCTGACCATCTCCGACAGTCTCAATTGCTCGGACAGCGCTTGCATCTCGCCATTCAACGTGTCTTCGCCCACGATATCCATCTCGAACCTCGTACCCGAACTCATGATCGCAGCCGCGGCGCGCAGGAGAGTCGATTGATCCTTTACCCGGTTGAGGCTCGCCACGTGGATCAGCCTTGCGGGCCTGCTCGAGATCGCGATGAACGGGAGCGCGGGGCGGCCAGATTTTCAGGTCGACGCCGAGCGGGACGCGCTGTGCCGCAATACCCCGCCGCGGACAGCGACGTGATGATCGGCGCGCTCGCCGCAGTCACGACGGACGCCGCGCGCAGGACGATTGCCTCGCGCAGGCGTCCCCGCCATGTCCGGGAGCCGCCATAGCCGATGTCCGGAATGGAAACGAGTTCGCCTCCGGCGACATGTACGAGGCTGCGAGTGCGAAGCAGCTTGGCCGCCAGCGCTGCAATCAATCCGCAACTGCCGGACCAGATTGCGTGGATGACGTCGAACGGCGACGAGCGGTGAATTCTGGAAATCGTGCGAACCGGCCCGCACATGCATTTGCCCCGAGCCGATGTTGTGGATGTGCGCGCCGGCGAGATCCCAGTCGCCGGCCCGGGTCTCCTGGGTCAAGGCGAACACATGTACCTCGTTGTGGAGCGACAGCCGACCGATCAATGCCAGCAGCGCCGGGATCACTCGGTACTCGCCCGATCGGTCCACGCCCCCCGGTACCACCAATGCAATGCGCATGTGCTGTGCTCGCGGTCCCGGCTAGCGCGCCGTAAAATCGAGCAACCCTCGCAGGACCTCGACCGCCTCGAGCGGATGGCGCCCTCTGCGAAGTTCAAAGGCATCGAGTTTGCGACACGCTCTTGCTGAACGTGTTCCAATTGCGGTGATGGGTCGCGTAGGCTTGTGCGTCCGCTAATTTCGCCAGCATACGGTGCTTCGGCAGGGGCTCGAGGAGCGGGCCGCCCGCCGGCGCTTTGGGACGAAAGGAATACGATCGCGACGATCTTCAGCGGGGACGGCGCGAGGCGATAGTGCCCGCTGCGCAGATCGACCTCAAATTTCTTATGCCGCTGCGGCGGCGGATGACCGGTGAACTTCTCGAATCGCCGCGGCGTCGCGAGCCCGGTCCAGCCAGCGCAGCGAGTCCGAGCGGACGTGAAGAAAGTTCGGGACGCCGGTTGCGAGCATCGTGTCGGGCGTGACAAATACGCTATCCTCGGACAGAAAATCGAAACCTTGCATCAGGCACTGCAGTGCCACCGTCGATTTTCCAGAGCCGCTGGGTCCCATCAACAAGATCCCGCGGCCCGCATGGCCGACGCAGGCGGCGTGAAGAGACACCAATCCCTGAGACCTTGACGCGAGGGTAAACACCGCAAATTCGATGAATTCATAGCGGGTATGGTACGAAAAACGCGCCACTTGCGACGATACGGCGACGAGCGCCGCGCGTTCCCGCGGAGACACGACGACGAAATCCGACGAGGGAGTCGCGCCGCCAAGCAAACCGGCTCCGGAAAACATCGCGATCGGCGGCGGCGGTTCGCCAGGCCGTCGTCGCATGCGCACGTGTGCCGGGCTTCAACAAGAGTCTAACATTCAAGCGAGGAACCACGGTCGACAGCCGATGTCGCGGAAGCCCGGCATACGCCGAATCCACCAGACGGAGCAATCGGAAGCTGTTGCTCTCGAATCGGAACCGCCCCCCCAACAATTGCAAATCTTCGCGAACCATGCCCCGTGACCGCTCGCCAAAGGGGTCGGCGAGCTGATCGGGTATCATTGTGTCATTCTTTCGGGTCATGAGGCTTTCGTAGCATATCGGGAACGACGTCGTAACGGCGACTAGTATTCACTCTATCGACAATGAACGGTTCGTCCAGTTCATTTCAAACGCCGCAGGCGTCCTCGTCGCCGCAATTGCGCGACACTCAGGACGCTTTTGACAGCGTCGCGGCAGACTATGATGGAGCGCGCGGCAACAATGATCTCATTCAGGAGATGCGCAATGAAATGTGGCGCTGGTTGGACGCCACATTCGCCCCCGGCAGCCGATTGATCGATTTGGGCTGCGGAACCGGGCTCGATGCTATCCGCATGGCGCGAATCGGACATCACGTAACAGCGACCGATTGGGCGCCCCAAATGGTAAGGCGAACCGGCGATCGTGCCCTGCACGCGAACGCTTGACGGATCGGGTGCACGCGATCACCGTCGGCGCCCATGAGCTGCATCGCCTGGAAGAGGCGGGCCGTTATGATGGCGCATACTCCAATCTCGGCCCGCTCAATTGCGTACCCGACCTCGCCGACGTATCGCGCGAATGCGCGCGCCTGCTCAAGCCCGGCGGCGCGCTCGTGTTTACGGTGATCGGGCGCTTCTGCCCTTGGGAGATCGCACACTACCTGAGGCGCCGGCGATGGGCGAGGGCGACCGTTCGTTTTGCCCGCACCGTTGTGCCCGTAACAATGAACAACCACACGATTTGGACGCGCTACTACGGTCCACGCGAGTTCTATCGGGCATTCAATCGAGATTTTGCGCTCGAGCGATTTCGTGGACTGTGCGTCTTCGCACCGCCACCATATTTGACGTGGGTGCGCGAGAAACATCCCCGCTGGTACGCCCAGCTATGGCGCCTTGACCGGCGCATATGCGGGTTCCCTGTGATCCGCGGGTTAGGCGATCATTTCCTCATCGTCATGCGGAAGAGGTAGTGTAACGACGCGCGTGCACGCACCGCACGCTACTTTGCATGGCCTTCACGCGCCGCGCCGGCGTTTCCAATGGAACTCGAGCAGCCGGCGCGGCAAGTACGGCCGTAGCAGCACTGTCTTCAGGCCACTAAGCCACCATCGCGGATAGGTCCAGGAGTACGGCAAGCTCTCCCACAATGCGCTGAGCATGCGGCCTTGGGCACCCAGTTCTGCATGGGTCGCGGCGAGCTTCAACGCGTTTCTCATGCGCTCCTGACGCAATAGCGAACGCCGCCCGGCGCCGACAAGCTGCTGGCGTCGGGCGAGCGAGCTATCCCGACCTACGAACGCGCTTTGCCAGTCGCTGGTGTGACTGTCCTGGTGACGCCGCACATACACGAGCGGCTCGTCGACGATTGCCACCTGGCTGTAGAGGGCCAGCCGCAGCCACAGGTCTTGGTCCTCCCCGGAGAGCAGTCCCTCATCAAACCCACCCGCCTGCGCGATCAGCTGGCGCGTTGCCAGCACGCTGGGAGTTCTGATCTGCGCGCGGCCCGTCACCACCTGCTCGAAAATGTCGCCCTCATGAGGTACCCACGGCCGTTGTGCCTCCTCCGGCAGGGGATCGCCGGATCCATCAACCTGCAAGAACGCCGTATAACTCCAGCGACAGTTGACCCGGGCACGCAGTGTCTCGATCTGCCGCTCCAGCTTATGGGTCGCCCACAGATCATCGGAGTCCAGGAAGGCGACGTACTCGCCGGCCGCCCTCAGTAGGGCTGCGTTGCGAACCACCGAGGGACTGCCGGTGTGCGGCAGCCACACCACCATGACGCGCGGGTCATCCGCGAGGGACTGAAGATATTGCCTGGTCTCGAGATCCGAGCCATCGTCGGCGATGATCAACTCCCAGTCGGCGAAAGTCTGAGCGTATACGGAATCTATTGTCGGCCGGAGAAACCTCAGTCGATTGAAGGTCGGCAGTACCACCGACACAATCGCTGTGGAGGCGTGCCGGCCCCGGGCTTCCACTCCCATCAAACCCGCCCGCTACGCGCCTCGGGGCGCAAGGCCGTACACACCCAGGAAACCTTCCTGCCGCTGTGCACTACGCGAACTTCATCTACGGTCGCATATGCTCGTTTGAGTCGCCACAATATTGTGGCACTGCCGCGCGCGGCCGTGCACAATGACACCAACAGAAGGCCACCGGGGTTCAGCGAACGGGCATATCGCTCCACGGTTAGCAGCGGATCGCGCAGGCAACACAGCACTTCGTTGAACACAATGACGTCGAAATGCTCCGCAGGCGAATACTCCTCGCAGTCCGCCGCAAGAAACGTAGTGTGCTCGTTTCCCTGCTCCTGCGCCACGGAGATTGCGCTGCCCGATACGTCGATCCCGACATACCTCGAATAGCCGGACCTCGGGAGTCTGCGCAACAGAACGCCTTGACCACATCCCGTATCGAGCACTGTCCCGCCTGGTTTCAGGTGGCAAATATAGCCCGCCAGTACGCTGAAGCGCGCCAACTCGGAAAGCTGCGAAAGGAAGTCCCACCTCCCTGCGGCATACTGCGCTTCCCAGGTCTGCGCAGACTGCAACAAGCCATCGGACCGGCGGCCGCGATCTACGAGCATCTGCAGCCAACGCGCCGCGTGTTTCAGAAGGGCATACCGGCCCACGTTTTGGGTGCTCACGGCGATCGATCCGTGCTTATTGAGGCAACCAGTAATATTCTATCGATCATGTCGGCGCTTCCTATTCTCAGTTATCACAACGTGGCCATCGCGCCCAAAGACGCACCCTTCAAGCTGCTGTACGTGAGCCCGGACCGCTTCGAGCGGCAGCTGTGGACATTGCGCCGTCTCGGCCTGCGCGGCGTCACCACGAGCGAAGGCGTTGCCCGGCTGAGCAATGGCACATCGCGGGGTTGTGTCGTGTTGACGTTTGACGATGGGTACGCCGACACGATTACGATGGCAGCGCCGCTCATGAGACGCTATGGCTTCGGAGCCACCTGTTACGTCGTCAGCGGCGCCGTCGGGACGTACAACCGCTGGGACGCGGAGTATCTGCGGGAAAGAAAGCCCCTGATGAGCCGCCCTCAGCTTGACCAGTGGTTGGCTGCCGGCATGGAGGTGGGCTCGCACTCCCTCTCGCATCAGCGACTGAATGAATTGCCGCAAGATGTGGCGCGGAACGAGATCGCGGAGAGTCGGGCGGCGCTGCACAATATGCTTGGCGTCCCGATCGAGCATTTCGCCTACCCCTTCGGCCGCTTTACTGCCGACACTGTCGAGTTGGTGCGGCACGCGGGCTACTCCTCGGCGATGACGGTCCAGCCGGGAGTGGCGCGGGCGACGGACGACCGACTGCGGCTGCCGCGGATATTTGTAAACGGCGAACGCGGCATTTGGAAGTTCCTGCTGCAGGTCGCAAGTCCTTACGAGCGCCTGCGCTGGCGCCAGCACGCACTCTGACAGACCGTTCCGCCACTGAGCCCGAAGATGAGGTCGCAAAGACGCATCGTCCTAGTCCGCTGTACGTGCTTAATGATGGCGCATTGTACGCTGAGAGACTAGATCGTCGACATGCACGTGGGAACGCGTTGCGAATGAGCGCAGCGTGGTCGTTCATCGCAAGATTGTGTGCGAATTTCTGGCCTAAGGAACCTTTCTGGGGTCGCGCCAAAGGCACTGCCGGGGACTTTCGCACGTTACTCGGCATGCCGACCGGGGGCCGGAGTACACTCAATGAGGAGATTAAACGCCATCGAACATCAGCGACCCATCATGAATTCTGGTATTGCAGCTGAACGGTACGACGTCACACCACTTCCTTTCATCCCGTTCTCAAACATAGGCGGCGAGGCGCTGAATAACAACGGTGTGGTCGTCGGCGGAATTACCAACTCTGACGGGTCTGTTTCACTCGCGCAATGGTCCAAAGGAGTGCTCACTAACTTGGGTGTCTCACCCGGCCTTCCGAGCCAAGACTTCAATCTGCCCCGGGTCTTCGGCATAAACGACTGTGGCGCGGTTGTTGGCACCATCCACACCTCCGCTGGCGATCTACCGTCACGTTGGTTTATTTATGACCGTGGTTGTTTCAATGTTCTACCTCTGGCAGACCCGACGAATCTTGGCGGCGCGGCAATCGGCATCAACAACCGGGGAGAGGTGGTTGGATATGACCATACCTCAAGTAAACGCCTGGTAGGGTGGCATTGGTCCAATGGCGCCTATTCCAGCTTACCTGTATCCGGAACCAGCACGGTCGCATTCGCCATTAATTCCAGTGGCACCATCATTGGCAATCGTAGACTCCGCCTCGTCCGGCGTCTCTTCACCGGCCAATTACGTTGCACCGGCGAACGCGGTTATGTTTTATGCGACGGCACGACTCAGTACTTGAATGGGTTTGTCTATGCGATAAACGATTCGGGAGAAGCGGCCGGAGGCTCCATCTCAGGCGGTGCCGCTATGGCAGCTGTGTTCAAGAATGGAATCGCTACCGTCATCTTAAGTTTACCCAGTGCTGCGGTCGGAATAAATTCTGCTGCGAGCGTTGTCGGATGGTACCAACCCGCTGGTTGCAACCGACGTCATCTCTTCAGGTGGAGTGCGGATTTGGGAGCGTTCGACTTGACACCCGAAGGCTATTGTTTTGCGCAGGCGGCCGCTATCAACGACCGCGGCGACATCTTGGGTTTCGGAGAGACGGTGAGCGGCAGATCCCAGTACTTTTTGCTCACACCCGATCCCAATGGAGGGCTGACGCCGAAGGCACTTATAACTGCACCGCCCGCAGGCCCTCGGTAACGGGCGTTCGCTCGCGTGGTTAACGCTGATATCAGGCTCTCTATCGGTAAATCAAGGAGGTACCGATACATCCCCTCGGACTTGCTTACTTCTCTTTGCATCGGCTACTTCGCTGGCGCATTGTCCTAAATCTGCGCTGGAGCCGGCGCCCGACGGAGTCAGAGACCCTGCGTTGCAATCCAACGACCGGCAATACCTTCCGACAGTAAAACCGCGTTGCTGCGAGTAATGGACTCCACAGCATGCTTCGATATCTACGTTCGTATCCGAAATGGCTCAGCTGTGCCCCGATGAGCGCCTCCGCAACGAAGATTTCCCGAGATGTCATCTCCCGCTTCCAACGACTGACGTCGGACGGATTCATGTGTCTACCCAAACCCGAATGAAATCTCTTTTCCCGAACTGGTATCGCGTTATCCACCTTTGCGTGCCACAGGAGCATCTGATCCTCGAATCTTTCATCGATAAAGGCGCAAATCCTGCGCAGTGTCGGCTCCGGATGTAGCACCAGATCTTCATAAAGTACACGGAGAATTCGTTCATTGAGCGCCGTCTTGCTAAGTTTCATATCCAACTCAACCGCTCTCAACCACTCCCTTGTATATCCATGCATCCAGGGTCCGTGCCAACCCTGCCTCTGAAAGGACTTCGCCACGTCGCGTCCGTCTCGAATTAGATGAATAAACTTTGCATCACCAAACATGGCGGCAAGAGGCGGAACTATTTCGATATAAGCCGGCGTCTTATCTCCCCAGCGACTCTTGCCTTCGACCTCCATATGCCATCGATAGACAATTTCCACCAGATCGCGCAATCGTACCCCGCTCAAATTGGCTACACGACATCGCATCTCTGCGGCGTCAAGCCCCATATCGGGCCACGTGTAATGGTTGGTCATCACCGAAATAGCCTTACCTATTTCATTCTCCTGAAGCTGTCTGTCGAACGGAAACTCATCAACCAAGGCGGTGAGGTACCAAGTTTCTGAAGGTATCGAGATACGCGAGTGGGAGGCCAACATGAGGCGGAGCAGTGTGGATCCCGAGCGGCTCGAGCCAACTATGAAGAACGGAGCCACGCTCGACTCCGCGTACGACGACCCCTCACTTGTACCGCGATCTACATGCATGCGCTTAGACTCCCAGTGAAGCCCGCGGAGAAGTGGCTGTTTCCAGCCTTCAGTGGACATTAAAGGACTTCCCAGCCTCACGCCCCATTTCAGTCACCAACCTCATGAACGCAAGCCTACCTCCCAGCTCTCGACCGTGACCGGCGCTCTTGACGATCTCCGCCCTCAATCATTCTCAAAACTTAATTGAGCTCGCGCATAACGGACGGCGCAGCCGTTGGCAGTGACGACCACAGCCCCCGACCGAGCAACTGTTCTAGTTCCGCGACATCGACGGAAAAATATTCCTCGAGTTCCGCGCGAAACGCCTCTCGCAGGGGCGGCCTCTCGCCCGCGACCCGGTTGAGGAGCCGCATTGCACGCACGGGGTGAAAACCAAATGCATGTGCCGCGCGCCGCAGCGCCACGAGTGCCGGCGGCAGCTGATACAGCAGTCGATCCAGGCGGAGGGATCTCACCCCGATCGTCTGATTCACTAACGGGAAAGCCGTCCTGGCGGGGTCGGGGGGCAATCCCAGAAACTCGAGCACCCGCGCGAACTGGCGCGACGGATCGGCAAAGAATTCCTCAAAGAGCAAGAACAAACACTGCTTTGGCGGCACCTGCGCCAATAGCCGGCGCACTTGCGGCGCATAGGAATTTTGGGCGCCGTACTGCAACAGCAGAGGGTACGGCCAGCGCGGCGGCAAGTGCCGTCCCTCAAGTCGCGCGCCCTGCAGTCTCCACGCCTGCTCAAAATCACCGACGTCCTCCAGGTGGTTGTTCCACCGGAAGGCGTGCATGGAGCGCGTCGCCTCGATGGGGTTGCGTAACATTACGATGATCTTGGCTTTGACGTTGTGCGCCATTATTTGACCGATCGCGACCTTCGAATACAGGTAAAACACAGATGCCTCGCCCGTCAGCGCCTGCGGCGGAGCGGTTGAGAAGAGCGCCTCGTACTCCGCGAGGGTGCCGACGCGCAAATCCGCAGGCAGATCGCTGCAAAAGTAGTTTGGCTCCTTGTTTGCAGGCATGAACACCGCTGGATGCGCCCTGAGGTAGTTCCACAGCGAGGTGGTCCCGCACTTGGGGGCACCTGCGATGAAGAAATCCGGCGTAGGTCTCACGTTATGCCTCCACTCCTGTCGCGGCGGGTGAAGCCGAGTTGGTGTGAGTACGCTCCCTTTGTGCTCCGGGTGCGCTGGTGAGGCAGATTTGGAGCCAGTTTCCGGAAGCTAGGCTATTAATGTTACGTTCGTCGCTACTTCCCTTGCAAGGCGAATGGCGGCCAGGTGTTTAGCGGGTGGTGGCGATTGTCCATTGCATGGTATGCGCAGGTTGCGCTTCCAGGTTTGGTTGTTCGCGCTGCGCGCTTATACTCGGCGGCCATCTCCAACCAAATGAAAATCTGTGATGGCCGTGCGACTGCCTTGCCGCATCCTAGACACGCTGGATGGGTTATTCCACATGGTGGTGGCTCGTGGTTCCCGCAAATTTGGCGAGAGTTGTGACTTTGGTCCATCCTAGGGGCTGGCGAGTGATTGGCGTGCCAACAATTTCGACCTGCTGCGGCTGCTCGCGGCACTGCAGGTCGCGGCAGTGCAGGTCGCGGCAGTGCACGGCATCGGAATCCTGAAGCCGACCGGCTACTTTGCGCACCTGTTGGGGGCCGGCCTGAATCGACTCCCCGGCGTCCCGATTTTCTTCGTGATCAGCGGAGTCTTGATCTCCAAGTCGTACGAACACTCCGATTCATTGCGTGATTACCTGCGTAATCGGTGCTTGCGCATCTTCCCTGGCCTATGGGTCTGCCTCGTCGTCAGCGTCGCTGTGATTCTTGCTCTCGGAGTCGGCTCCTTGGGCCGAATCACCGCGCCGGTCTGGCTGTTATCGTGGGCAGGGCAGATGAGCATTTTTCAGGGTTTTAAGCCCGCCTTCCTCATGTACTTCAGCACCGGCCTCAACGGCAGCCTGGGACCATTCCGATCGAGCTCGAATTTTATATCGTCCTGCCGGCTCTCTATGGGATTTTGCGGCTGCGTAGGCGTCTCGGAAATATGCGCCTGCTCGCGATCGCCCTGGCGAGCCTCGCTCTCCAACTACTGATCGTCAGCGGCCACCCGTCTGTTGGGCAAGCCCGAGCCTACTCTTTGCTACAGGGGACGCTGGCACCGTATCTGTGGATGTTTCTGGCGGGGGTCTCGATTCAGAGAAATTGGAGCACCGTGCGCGGATGGCTGGTCGGTCGTGCCCATTGGTGGGGACTTGGATACTTGCTGTTGTGCGTAGCCGCTGGATGGCTACACGTCGCTACAGGAGGCAACAACATGAGTCCGGTCTTCCTGCTGCCCCTTGCAGGGCTGATCGTCTCTCTGGCGATGTCTGCTCCCCAGCTTTCGGACAGGATCCTGCGGCACCAAGATGTTTCTTACGGACTGTACCTCTACCACATGCTGGTGATCAATCTGCTGGTGGGTTTAGCGGCCCCTTCCGGATGGGCTTCGTTTGCCGCGGCCATCATTGTGTCGCTCGGTCTCGCTGCGCTGTCCTGGACCCTGATAGAAAAGCCGTACCTCACGGGCAAGCGCGGTTCCCTGCGGGCCGTGTCCGGCTCATTTCCGGCTGCGCAGGGCCTGGCCCCTGCGAGCACGCGGCAAGCAAGAGACAAGCGGGAACACTGAGAACTCGCCTGCAGAGAGCCGCTCCGACACACACCGGGGACTACCGTAGATCCGGCTAGAGTGTAGACTCTCGGTGGCCCTCAGCGCTGAGTACAGAACGAACTGAAGGTCTGGCTGTCTCTGAACAGGACTATGAATACCGGGGTCAAGTCTGCCCTCCCTGCGATCGCGACGGCGTTGCTCGCGGCGTTATGCCTTGTTTTCGGGAGCCTGCAGCCGCAGTTGAACTATGACGTGGTTCCATATGCCGCGCTGGCCAAGGAAATGCGCGGGGCGGGCGGCAAGGAAGAGGCTTATCGTGAACTCGCATCCAAAGTCGGAGACAGTCGCTTTCAGTTGTACGTATCTCAGCCCTATCGGGAGCGGATGTACCGGGACGACGGCTTTTTCCAGCTCAATCGCCAGCTCTACACGATCCGTCCATTGTATATCGCCTTATGCTCAGCGGTCGGCTGGCTGATCAACAGCGATATTTCCGCAACCTACATCATCTCAGCGGTGGCGACCGCGCTGGCAGTCCTGCTGTCGTTTGTCCTGGCCGGATCTCTCGGAGTTACCGGACCAACGCGGTTGGCGGTTCCTCTGATCTGGACAGCGACCGGAGCGCTGAACCTGGCGAGTCTCTCGACGCCTGATGCGCTCGAGGCATTGCTGAGCCTCTTGTTTGTCATGGTTTCAATCACCGGGCCTTGGAAGGGGGCGCGGGCAGCGGGGCTGCTCCTGATCGCGGTCTTCATGGTAGCGACGCGCACGGACGCCCTATTGTTCGTGATTTTCCTGATGGTGGCGGAATTCGCGCTCGAGCCTCGCCACCGATGGCCTGCCTCGCTGGTATCCCTTGCTGCTCTGTCGACGTACTTCGTGGTTGAGAAGCTCTCAGGCAATTACGGTTACATCGCGGATCTTAATTTCCAGCTGATTGAAGACAGCGCCCACACTGTCATGCCCAACCTCGTACCGAACTTTCACGGCTACGTTGTGGCTCTTGCTCACGGGGTCATGCAGATTCTGGGCAAAGACTTTCAACCGGCCTTGTTTTCTGTTTGCGTGAGCTTGTTGGCGTTTGTCGGGCTCCGCGAGCGACGCGTAGGTGCGACGCAAGCGGCGGACAGGTTCTCTCACCGAGCGCTAATCCTCGCGGTCGGACTCTTGTGCTATCTAGTTGTACGCTTCGCACTCTTTCCCGCTCTATGGGCGCGCTACATGATGGGCGCCTACGTGTTGGCGGGCATTTTATTTGCCCGCGCCATTCGGCCAACCGCCACAACGCCGGACGATCGAGGCGCTCAAAAAGCGGCGCCTTCGCCAGGAGCCTGACTCGCCTCGTTGATTTTACCGGCCGAACGCGTAAACCCGTAGTTTCAGCGGATCCCCGTCATTCGCCCGAACACTGCCGAACTCGGCGAGGAGCCACGATTGCGCGCCAGCACGTCCTCGTACATTGCTATGAGCTTCACGCCCAATGCATTGAATGACAGTTCCCGTTCGAAATGTGCGCGCACGGCGGCGCGCATTTCCGAGCCGCCACGACAGGCTATGGACTTCAACGCCTGGCATAAGGCGAGTGGATCGTTGCACGGCCAAAGCCTTCCCACGGATCCCGCCCCAGTGAGCGAGCGAAAAGACGGAATATCCGTGACCACCGGGGGCAATCCGCACGCCAGCGCCTCAATCAAGGAATAGCCGCTGCCTTCCCGGTGACTGCCGAGCACAAATATATCCGCCGCGCGCATCAGTAGTTCGATTCTCTCGTGGGGCATTCGCCCCAGCAGATGCACCTTGTCGCGCAGAATTGTATCCGTCGCGATTCGATGTTGAACGGCGTTCAGCAGCGGCGCGTTTGCGAAGCAGCAGTAGAGTCGCAAGCGTTGCAGTTCGCGTGCCGCGGCGCTGATTCCCTCCAGCACGGTAAGTGGATCCTTGTTGGTATCGAGGTGGCCGACCCACAGGACGGCGGGATCGCCCTCAATGCCGGTGACGCGACGCGCTTCATCGTGATCGCCTGGTGCGAAACGACTGGTCGATTCGGGAATTTCATACACCTTTGTTGACGGGCCGATGAGACCGGCCGTGGCGAATGGGCGCGCTTGGTCCAAGGAACAAAAGGCGATTCCCGCGGCCGCTGATATTCCGCGGCGCGCCGATGCTCTCCGCCAGATTCGCGGCGGTCTGCTTGCATGGTCTTGCAGGATGATTGGCACGCCCGCACATAGTTCAGCCAGCGACAACACCTGGCGAGAGAAGTCGAGGCCATGCACGTGAAAAACGTCTGGTGCAAGGCTGTGAAGCAACGCGCGGTAGGCAGCGCTGTGCACATCCCCCGACGAGACATCTTCAAATGGCAAGAAGTGATATTGCACGCCGTTGTGGTCAAACTGCTCAATATGCGAGGAAGCTTGGACAACGGATACGCGAATGCCCTGCGTTGACGCCGCTTCGGCCACGTCGACGAGCGAAGGCCAAGCGCTCAGAAGCTCTGCGGGTGATCGTCCGTCAGGGTCGAGGAAAAAACTAATCTGTACGACGTGCGGCATCACGCGCGGTCCGATCGTCACAGGCTCATGACACGCGGATCCCAATGCCGGATGAGTTTCCGCGAAACGCGAAGCTCCCAAGGGTCATCGTATCGCTGAAATCGGTAGCGCCAGGATGCCAGTACACGCAAGGCGGACTTTCCCCACGCGGAGGCACGGATATCCATGACGGTTGGATATCTGCAACCCAACACTGTGGTGAAATCGACGATTCGTCGTCGCAGCCGCTTGCTGAGCCAAGGCGCGCTTTGGTGGCACCAATAATCAACCCACTGCGGCTCGGCCCATTCGTCCGCAGTCCGCGGAAATACAACTGGCTTGCCTTCGCAATCGCGCAGTTCGTCCGCCATGCGTAGCGCAGTTGGATTCCTCTCGTCATGTCGCCGCGGGAGGGGCGTGTAGACATAAATCATCACTTCAGTTTGAGGATGTCTTCGCTTGATCATACGGATGAAGTCAAATGTCTTCTCCGTCTCTCCCTCGGGATCCTGCGGTGGCGCCAGCATAAAGGAAAGCTCGGGAATTACGCCGTGTGCGCGGCACTTCTCTACTGCTTCCAAAGTCTGATCCTTACTGGTGCCTTTACGGATGTCGTGCAGCAGCCAGTCGCTGGGCGATTCCGCGCCGATATAGGCCATCCGTAGCCGGCTCTTTTTGACAAGTGCCCAGGATCGTTCCGACAAATTTACAAGAGCATCCGAGCGCGCAAAGCACCACCACGGCATCTGGAATTTCGCGAGAACCTCCAGCACCGGCACCATATCGACCTCTCGGTCGAAGAAGTTGTGGTCATAAAACTGGATCGCATCCACGCCGAACCGATCTCTTCATGAATGCCAAGATCCTGCTCTAGCCGTTCGACCGGCGGCAACGCCATTTTGCCGCGAAACATCGTCGCGACCCCGCAGAAAGTGCAGCGAAAGCGGCAACCCAAGGCGGCCTGATAGCCGATCGTCCGCCGCCCGAGATATGTATTGATCACGATATTGCTGCGGATTTTCCAATTTGTCGTAGGGCAGCATCCGATCGAGACTTGCAGCGGAGAATTTGCGATCCTTGTTGTGCACCGATTTACCGCGCAGACGCCAAGACAGCCCAGGAATCGATTCCAACGCCTCGGCCGCCGCGCTCAGCGAGCGCCCGCAAAAGCTCGATGAACGTGTCCTCGCCTTGCGCCCGCACCGCGTAGTCGACGTACGGGGCGTTCAGCGCTGCATCCGGACAGATGGTCGGGAAAGCGCCGCCCCAGACGATCGGTATGCTGGGCAGCTTCTCGCGGATTGCTTTCGATACGGCGATTGCCGAGCAAAGCTGCGGCCCTCCCATGACGGTAATGCCGACCGCCGAGACGGAGCCGCCCGCCGATCGTGCGCAGGGCGGTGGAGAGATAGTGTCGATCGACGTTGCCGTCGATGATCGTGACATCGTACTTACCATCGAGTGCCGCTGACTAAGTTCATGATCGCAAGAGGAAACCGCGCATGGCGGTGAGAAGTGATCGTCGGATTGATGAGCAGAACACGTTGCAAAACGGCCATCATTACCTCTGAACCGGGACATCCCGGCACGTAAGTATCATCTCAATCGGCAATTGATTCCTACCGCTCACGCCTTTGTCCTCGATTCCGAGCCTACGAGTCGGAATACGGTCAGCCGCTCATTGACGAATCGGCGCTCGGCGAGAACCGAAATTTGCAAGCCCCCGCTTGGAAATTCTTCGAGGAAATGACGGCCATTACCAAACGTAGATAGCAGTACTAGTGCCGAGCCCCGGGCTTGAGGTGGGCACCCAAACCGTCCGCGAATCGCTCGGCCACGTCGCTTGATCGCCATGCCTTATCGCGATCGTCGCGCGGGTTTCCCGCAGGAAGGGCGGGTTGAATAGAATGAGATCAAATTGTTCATCGTGCACGGGCACGAACAAATCGCCCGTGCCGCACATCGATCTTGCGCTCCACGCCGTTTAACAGGGCATTGATGCTTGCGCAGCGAACCGCGGCAGGGTTGATATCTACCGCCACGACGCGGTGCGCATATTTCGCAGCGAATACCGCGCAGACGCCAGATCCCGTGCCCATGTCCAAAACTTCGTGATCGCGGCCAATCAGCTTCGAATCGAGCAGTGACGCGAGGAATTCGCCGGTGCGAGGTACTTTCGGATTGAAAACGCTTGGTGTGACGAGGAAGGGCAGGCCATGCACACGCTCCAGGCGAAAATCATCGTAGCGATGCTTCCCCGCGAGTCTGTAGCCGAAAGCCATCGCCTTGCCGATGAGTCGCGTGATCAGCGAGGCTCGGGCTACTTTGAGCAAATCTTCAGCCGATGGCGCGGGACCGATCATGACAGTGTCTGCACGGGCACCAGCCAGCGCGTGAACAGCATCTCGACCGGCCACCGATAGTTATCCTTGTCGCAGCGATAGCGTGCGACCTTCTGCAGCAGCCGCTTGCCGCGCGACACTCTTTTCCACGCCAGCTCGTGAAAAAATTTGAAGCGTTCGATAAGCTCGAATTTCTCGGGTGAAACCCACGGACCCGGTTCGCCCGCCACGTAATCGAATTCTGCCCAGGCCTCGAGCGTTTCCGGGAGGCGAAATCCGCGGGCGACCGCTTCGATCACCAGCGCGCTGCCCGGATAGGGCTTGAAGTAGTAGATCGGCGTCAGAAAGTCCGGGCTCATCGATCGCAACCTCTTCGCGCAATCGAGGCTTGCCTGAATATCCTCGTCGCTTTCGTCCGGGAAGCCGACGATGAACGGGAAATGACCGGCGATACCGTACCTCACCATCTTTTGAGCCGTCTCGAACACCTGCTCGATCTTGATGTCCTTGCGAATGCGCTTCAATACCTCGTTCGAACCCGACTCCACGCCGACGAGCAACCGCCGCAGTCCGGATTGCTTGCAACGCGCCCATACTCGTTCCGGCAGGCGGATTCCCTGATCTGCGCGCATGGTGGCCGCCCAGGTGATTTTCATTCCGGACTCCAGGATTCGATCGGCAAGTGCTTCTACGCGGCCGCCCTTCGTGAAGAATGTCTCGTCCTGGAAATTGACATCATCGAAATGGTATCGATCCCACAGCTCCTTAAGCCTCATCGCCATGCGCACAGGCTCGAGCCCCACCCACTTGCGCCCGTAGACGAACGGATCGGAGCAAAACGCGCAACGAAAATTACAGCCTTGCGAAGAGATGTAGTCGAGCTGTCTCTTTCCTTTGAGCTCATAGTAGCGCTCGACCGGAATCAGTCCATAGTCGTGCGCCCGAAATCTGTCTACCGGCGCGAGAGCGCGGGCGGGGTTCTCTTGAATTGTGCCATCGGCGAGCCTTATCGTGCAGCCGGCGCAGTCATCGAGCGGACGGCTCTGCGCCAGGCGCTGAACGATCTCGACGAATGTTTCCTCTCCTTGACCACGGACCGTCACATCGACCGACCGCTCGAGCAAACATTCGCGGGAAAACATCGAAGGATGCCAGCCACCCCACACTACTGGGACGTCAGGCCTCGCCCGCTTCGCCGCGCGCGAGATGCGCAGGGCATCCGAAATCGGGGCGCCGGTGAGCACTGTCACACCGAGACACAAGGCTTCGCCGATGTGCGACAGGACCGTATTTTCCGCGTCGAGGTCGAGACGGGCATCGATGATCACGACTTCGAACACTTCCGGGTCGAGTTCAGAACCGATCGCAAGCAGCGCCAGCGGCATGGTAAAAAACACCGCCTTCGGGTTGTAGAGCACGACTTTGAGCCGCTTGTCGGAAGCTTGATCGGGCTTTATCGTCCTGCTGCCGGATTGATCTGCTGTCATGCCGATGCATCCAGTGCGAACTTCGTGGCTAGATTTGACAGGTCAATTGCCTTCGGATCGCGCCACATGGAGCACACGCAAGTGCTGCACTCGGCACGAATGCCGGCGCGAATGTCGGCGCGTAGGGCCATCATGCTCCCGCTGTTCAGTACGTCGGGGAGGATGTTATCGAATTTCGCATTGCGAGCCGATACCCGGGCATCGGGCGGGCCGGAGATGAAAAAGCAGGGCTGCACGCGACCGGTGGCGCCGACGACCGCGGAGAACTCCGGCGCATTGCAGCGAACCGGCGGATACGGCGCCTGTCCGTGGATGGCGGCAAAGTATTGGTGCAGGCGGCGCAGCTTTTGCGGACTTTCTGCAATGAAGCCGGAGCGAAAGTCCTCCGCATGATCGCGCACCATGCAGCTCAAGATATGATCGAGGACGGGCAGATCCTCCTGCCGCAGCGCCAAATCCGAGGCAAAGTCATCGGTGCGCCCGAACGCATGAGGATTGGCGACATCGACCGCCAGAAATGAAACACGCTTCGCACCGAGGCGCTTCGCCAGGTCGACGAATGCCGGCAATTGCCGGAAGTTCGCGCGCTGCAGGGTGACGCGGAGCCCGGGCGCGACCCCTCGGTCTGCCGCGGCACGAATGCCCTCGCACACTTTGTCGAAGGCGTCCAGACCGCGAATTGCCGCATAGGTGGCCGCGTCGGTGCCATCCAGGGAAACAGTGATGGCGTCGAAGAGCTCGGCGGCGCGGCGGGCGTGCTTGGCAAGCGCCAGACCGGATGTCAGCAGCCACACCTTCAGACCCGCGCACCCGAAGAGTGTCCGCTATCGAAGGCCCATTCGGGGTTGAGCAGCGGTTCGCCGCCCGAGAGCAGTACGCATTCGGTTTCGCAATTGCACCAGACCGGGCAGCAGGCGCGTTACCGCCGCAAGATCCATGTCGTCGCGGCCATGCCGCCAGTAGTCGCAGGTCACGCATCGAGAATTGCAGCGATCGGTCAGATACAGCGTGGCCAGCGGCAGTCTGATGAGGGGCGGGTGAACTGCGAGGCTTCTGCGGACAATTTCGGACTCTCCAATGGACCATAGTCGAAGCCGCCCGATCCCGGGCAAACGTACTCTATCGTGAGTACCGCATTGCCGCGAATCGGTTGAAATTACGGGGCATTTGATCCGCACCCGGGGAGCCACTGCGGCTGAGCAACGGCGAAAGCGCGATTCAGTGCGCTGGTTGAGCATGAAAAGGTGGCTTCAACTCTTTGATTTAGTTAAGCTCGCGACCTCATGAATAGGGCAGCTGAGGGTCTTTCGGTCGAAAAGGTCCATGTCTGGCGGGGCGATCGTCATGTGCTAAGGGCGTAAGCTTGCGAGCTTGCGCCCCGTCAGCTCCTGCACATCACCGGTCCGAACGGCACAGGCAAGACCACATTGCTGCGGGTAGTGTGCGGCCTGCTGCGGCCCGAGCAGGGACAGGTTTCCTGGCGGGGCAAGTCGATCTCGAGCATCCGGCCCGAATATCAGGCGGCGCTTGCCTATGCCTCGCACGAGCCGGCGCTCAAAGCCGATTTGACGCGCCCTGGAGAATCTGCGTTTCGCGGTCGGGCTGAAGCGGCGGGTGGAAACCCGAGAATTGAGCGCCAGCCTGGAACAGACCGGTGTCGGGGCCTGTGCGGATCTGCCGGCCCGTGTGTTGTCGGCCGGGCAGCGCCGCCGCGTTGCCATGGCGCGGGTCTTGGCCATGGGTGCGTCGCTGTGGTTGCTGGATGAGCCGTTCACCAACCTCGATACGGCGGGAGCGCAGATGATGTCGGCATTGCTGCGGTCCCACGTCGAGGGCGGCGGGGCGGCGCTGGTGGTCGCGCACCATGACCTTGCAAATCGGCGTGGACATCGCGCCGCCTGGATCTCGGGTCATGAACGTCGGCGCCCTGGCGGCCTTCAATCTGATCGTGCGTCGTGAGCTATGTCTCAGTTTCCGCCGCCCGGATCAATTGTTGCAACCTTTGGTGTTTTTCTTGATCGTAACAACCTTGTTTCCATTGGGATTGAACCTGCAGTTGTCGCTGCTGCGAGACATGGCGCCCGGGTGTGCTTTGGGTGGCCGCGCTGCTATCGTCACTGCTGTCGTTGGACGCCTTGTTCAAAAGCGATGCGGACGACGGCACCTTGGAGCAACTGGCGCTCTGCGGTCAGGGGCTGACGCTCATCGTGGTGGCCAAAACCCTGGCTCATTGGCTGGTAACCGGTGTGGCGCTGGTGGTGTTCTCTCCGCTGGTGGGGACCGCGCTCGGGATTCCGCAGAGCGCCTTTGGGACCATGATGCTGAGTCTGGGTTTGGGCACATTGACCTTGAGTTGGCTGGGCGCCATTGGCGCGGGCCTTACGGTGGGTTTGAGGCGGGGCAATGTGCTGCTTTCGCTGATTGTGTTGCCGCTCGCCATGCCGTTGCTGATTTTCGGCGCAAGCGCGACCGATCGGGCTATTTCGGGAACCAACACGGTGGGTCCTCTGTATTTTCTTGGCGGCGTTGTGCATGTTCACCTGTACTCTGGCGCCCTTCGCTGCGACGGCGGCATTGCGCATCACCTTGGAATGACGGTTAATCGATATGTGGACTTGGTTTTATAAGCTCGCCTCGCCGCCCCATGTCTATGGAGTCGCGGCAGCGCTTGTGCCGTGGTTTTTGGGGCTCGCCGCGCTCGCCTTGGGCTATGGGCTGGTGGCCGGGCCTGGTATTCGCGCCTCCCGACTACCAGCAAGGCGATGCCTTTCGCATCATCTATGTGCATGTGCCGAGCGCGTGGCTGTCCTTGTTCGGCTATACGGCCATGGCGGTGGCCAGCGCCGATCGCGCTCATCTGGCGCATCAAGATAGGCCATGCCGTTGCCGCCGCGGCCGCGCCCATCGGCGCCTCGTTCACCCTGTTGGCGTTGGTCACCGGTTCGCTTTGGGGCCGGCCGATGTGGGGAACTTATTGGGCCTGGGATCCGCGGCTGACCTCCGAGCTCATCTTGTTGTTTCTCTACGTAGGCGTGATGTCGCTGCGTTCGGCCTTCGAGGACCCGGCGCGTGGTGATCGGGCCGCGGCGCTGCTTGGCGACCGTCGGCGTGGTCAATGTGCCCATCATGCACTTTTCCGTCGTGTGGTGGAACTCACTGCATCAGGGAGCGACGATTGCTAAACTGGGCACACCCTCCATGCCCGGCAGCATGCTTTGGCCGCTGCTGTCCATGTGGCTTGGTTTCATGCTGTTCTATGGCGCAGTGCTTTGTATTCGACTGCAAGGCGAGGTTCTCATCCGGGAGCGGCAGTCAATGTGGGTACGGGAGGCGGTCAAGGCATGATGCGCAACGGCTTTTGGTCCATGGGTGGCTACGGGCGCTATGTGTGGCCCTGCTTTGCCTTCGCACTCCTGGTGCTGGCCTGGAATCTATGGTCGGCACGCCGCTATCTGGACGCCGCGCGCCTGCGGGCGCGGCGCGAGTTGCAGATGGCGGGCGATCGATCCATGACTCCGCGGCGCAAACGCTTGTTCGTGGTGCTCGGAATTCTGGGCGGCGTTGCCGCCTCGGTGTCGCTCGCCGTCATGGCGTCGCGCGAGAACATCATGTTCTATTACGACCCCAGCCAGGTTGCCGCAGGCAAGGCGCCGCCGGCGAAGCGCTTTCGCATCGGCGGCATGGTGGTGAAAGGCAGCGTCGCGCGCAAACCGGGAGATCTTGAAGTGCGCTTCGTGTTGACCGATTTCGCGCACGAAATTCCGGTGGAATACACCGGCGTGCTGCCGGATTTGTTCCGCGAAGGGCAGGGTATCATTGCGCACGGCACCATGAATGCCAGCGGGGCCTTCGTCGCCGATGAGGTGCTGGCCAAGCACGATGAGAAATACATGCCGCCCGAAGTGGCCGCCTCGTTGAAGAACAAGGCGGCGCACAGCCCGGCCGGCAGTGGACCGATCACCTAGTAACGTGAGGTAGCGAATGGCGGCGGAATTGGGAATGTTTTCGCTCATCCTGGCATTCGTGCTCAGCCTGTCGCAGGCCTTTTTCGGCCTGGCCGGCGCGTGGCGCGGCAAAGCCGTGTGGATGGCCGTGGCGCGCCCGGCGGTGACCGGACAATTCGTGTTCGTCGTCATGGCGTTTGCCTGCCTCGTGTATTGCTTTGTGCACAGCGACTTCTCGGTGCTGTACGTGGCGCGCAATTCAAATTCGCAGCTGCCGCTGTTCTACAAGATTGCAGCTCTGTGGGGTGCTCACGAAGGATCGCTGCTGTTGTGGATCTTGATTCTGTCGATTTGGAGCGTGGCGGTGGCCGCGTTCAGCCGTCAACTACCCGAGAGTTTTTCGAGCCGGGTGCTCGGAGTCATGGGCCTTGTCAGCGGCGGATTCATGTTGTTCACGCTCTGGACCTCGAATCCTTTTCAACGCCTGATTCCCGCGGCCCTGGACGGCGCCGATTTGAATCCCGTTCTGCAGGATTTTGCGCTCGCGATTCACCCGCCGATGCTCTACACGGGCTACGTGGGCTTCTCGGTGGCCTTCGCATTCGCGATCGCAGCGATGCTGGAAGGACGCCTGGATCAAACCTGGGCCAAATGGACTCGCCCCTGGACGATTTTTGCCTGGCTGTTCCAAACCATCGGCATCGCCCTCGGCAGCTGGTGGGCCTACTACGAACTGGGCTGGGGCGGCTGGTGGTTCTGGGATCCGGTCGAGAATGCCTCGTTCATGCCCTGGCTGGTGGGGACCGCCCTCATCCATTCGCTCAGCGTCACCGAGAAGCGCGGCATCTTCAAGAGCTGGACATTGCTGCTGGCCATTTTCGCGTTCTCCCTGAGCCTCGTGGGAACCTTCCTGGTTCGCTCCGGAGTGTTGGTATCGGTGCATTCGTTTGCAACCGACCCGACCCGCGGTCTCTATATTCTCGCCTTCTTGGTCGTGACCATCGGCGGCTCGCTCACCCTGTACGCGTGGCGGGCGCCCAAGCTCTATGCACCCGGCGGTTTCGAGCTGTTCTCGCGGGAGTTCTTCATATTGGTGAACAACGTGATTCTGGTGAGCGTCGCCGGGCTCGTGTTGTGGGGCACCTTGTCGCCCTTGGTGTATGAGCTCCTCGGAATCGGCAAGATTTCCGTCGGTCCGCCGGTCTTCGCGTTGATGTTCCTGGTGCCGGTGCTGCCTTTGATGGTGTTTCTCGCCATTGGCATGCATTCAGCCTGGCGCCGCGGCAAGCTCACCGTGGCCGCCGAACCCATATGGTGGCTGCTCGGAATCGCGGCCGCTCTATCGGTGGCGGTCCAGGGCCTGGTGTTCGGCGCGTTCCACCCGGTCGGGCTCATCGGCTTCACCTTCGGCTTTTGGATCATTTTCTCGTCGCTGCTCGAGCCCGTGCGCCGCCTTCGCCAGAAACAGACGCTGACTGCGGCATTGTTGGGAATGTGCATCGCGCATCTGGGTGTGGGGATGTTCGCCATCGGCGCGAGCGGCGTCGAGAGCTACAAGATCGAGAAGGACGTGGCGCTGAAGCCGGGCGAAAGCTTCGCCATTGCGGGATACGACGTGAAGTTCGTCAATTCGCGCAATGTGCGTGGACCAAATTACGATGCGGTCGAAGCCTTGGTGGTGGTCACGCGTGCGGGCAGGCCGGTCACGGTATTGCGGCCGCAGAAGCGGCATTTTTGGGTGCAGCAGACCGACAACAGCCAGGCTGCCATTTCGGTGAACTGGGCGCGCGACTTGTTCGTCGCCATGGGCAACCCTCTTGGCGAAGACGCCTGGAGCATGCGCATCCAGTACAAACCGTTGGTGCGCTACATTTGGCTCGGCGCGCTGGTGATGGCGCTGGGCGGTTTCATAGCCGCGACCGATCGGCGCTACCGGGTCAAGGTACCCGCGGGCGCTGCGGCAGCGCCTGCCGCGCCGCCGCAGGCGGAACCGAAGCCGGGTATAGCCTGATGTGGAAATTCCTGCTGCCGTTTGCCGCGTTCGCTGCGCTGATCGTGCTGTTCGCGTTCGGCTTGAACCCGAAGCGCGATATTCATGCGTTGCCCTCGCCGTTGATCGGCAAGGCGGCGCCGGCATTCACACTCACCGATGTGCGCGATCCCGCGCAGGCCGTGAGCAACGCCGCCTACAAGGGCCAGGTCTATGTATTGAACGTGTGGGGAACCTGGTGCGTGCAGTGCCGCGTGGAACATGAGGCGCTGCTCGCCATTGCGCAGTCGCATGTGGTTCCCATCATCGGGCTCGACTACATGGATCAACGCGACAAGGCGAAGCAGTGGTTGGAGGAGTTGGGCAATCCTTATGCCGCGGTGGCCTTCGACACGGACGGGCGCACGGCGATCAATTGGGGGGTCTATGGTGCGCCGGAGACCTTTCTCGTGGACGGGCAGGGGCGGGTGATCTTCAAATTCATCTCGCCCATGACACCCGAAGTTTGGCAGCGTGAGTTCCTGCCGCGAATCGCGGCTGCACGTCGAGGCGGCGCATGAAGGCTCCTATCCTGCCCGCGATGGTCCTGGCGTTCCTGGCGGCACGGCGTATGTTTGGCTGCGCCGCCGGAGCTCGATGCCAACGGCCAACTGAAAGACCCGGCATTGCAATCGCGCTTCGAGCGGATCACGCAGGATCTTCGCTGTCTGGTCTGCCAAAACGAGTCCATCGCCGACTCGAATGTCGAATTGGCCGGCGATCTTCGCAGGCAGGTGCGGGAGATGCTGGCCGACGGCAAGAGCGACGATGCGATATTCGATTTCATGACGGACCGCTATGGCGAGTTCGTGCGCTTCAACCCGCCGCTGAGCCGAAGACTCTGCTCATCTGGGGTGCCCCCTTCATCATGCTGCTGCTGGGCGGCGTCATCATTTTTCGCGTCGTGCGCCACCGTTCGCGCATGCCGCTGGACGATGAGACCCGCAATCGGACCGTAAGCAAACAATGAATACATTTCTCGTCATCGCCGCCGTCATGGCGGCGATCGCCGCGGGTGCGGTCGCCTTGCCGCTGCTCCGCGATCGGCAAAGCCGCCATTCAGGGTGCGCTGGTTGCGCTGCTGGTCACGGGCGCGGCGGCAGGTTTGTATCCGCTGTGGTCCAACTGGGACTGGCACGCGGCAGTGCCCGCGAACTCTGCGGCGGGCGGCGCCGGCGGCCCCGACGTTGCCGCCATGGTCGCCAAGCTGGAACAGCATCTGCGCGACCAGCCCGACGACTTGAAGGGATGGTTGATGCTGGGACGCTCCTACATGGCCCTGGAACGATTCGCAGATGCGGTGATTGCCTACGGCCATGCGCATCAACTGGACGCCAAAACGCGGACGCGGCCATGGGCCTGGGCGAGTCCATGAGCCTGCGGGCGGGGGGCGAAATCACCCCGGAGGCGGCGCAATTGTTCGAGCAAGCTCTGGCACTGGCGCCCGCCAACCCCAAGGCGCTGCTGTATGGCGGTTTCGCGGCCGCATCGCGCGGCGACCGGGCACTGGCGCGCACCCGATGGGAGACGCTGAAGGGCATGCATCCCCCCGCGCAAATCGAGCAAATGCTCGATGCCCGCATCGCGGAGCTGGGTCCGGCGGCTGGGACGAATGCGTCGCCTGCGGGGACGAGCACGTCGGCGAGAGGGCTTAGGCGCGGCCGAGGTCACTGTCAAAATCAACCTTGCACCTGCCCTCAAGTCGCGGTTGGTATCGGAGGCCCCTTTGTTCGTCTTTGCTCGTGAGCCCGGCATTGCAGGACCGCCGCTTGCCGCCAAGCGACTGACGAGTGCCGCCATCGGCACTCAGGTTCAGTCTGTCGCCGGCCGATTCCATGATGCCGGGGCGCGTCTAAGTAGCGGGCAGCGGGTTTCGATCACCGCTCGGGTCTCCTTCAGCGGGCAACCCACTTCCTTCGGCGGGCGATTTATACGGCGAGCTTTCCTACGAAGTGGGCCGCGACGGGGTTCGCGATCTCCTGATCGACCGCGTCGCGCAGTAGGTGTCGATGAGCGTCGCGAAAAATCTAATGGCGGGAAGAATTCTCGAGGAGCAGCTCTTTCCGTATCCGCGGCTGCGCGACAAGGATCGCGAAGTCCTTGGCATGATGATCGATGCCATCGACCAGTTCCTGGCGCCCCGAGCATCCGGACTTCAAGAAGCTGGGATCGGGAGGCGGCACAGCCGGCGGAATTCATTCAAGGGCTGCGGGATCTGGGGCTGTTCGGTCTCATCATTCCCGAGGAGCACGGCGGCCTCGGGCTTGTCGAATGCCGGATACGCGCGCGTCCTCAGCCAGAGCAGCTCGCATGACAGTTCGGTTTCGCTCACCATCGGCGCGCACAGCTCGATCGGCATGAAGGGACTCTTGTTGTTCGGCACGGCCGAGCAACGATCGCGCTATCTGCCGAAGCTGGCCAGCGGCGAAATGATCGCGGCGTTTTGCCTGACCGAGTCCGGCGCCGGATCGGACGCGGCGTCGATTCGCACCCAGGCGGCCAAGAATGCCGACGGCATCTGGACGCTGAACGGCGAGAAGATCTGGATCACCAACGGCGGCATCGCCGATCTGTACACCGTGTTCGCACGCACCTCCTCGT
Organism: uncultured Gammaproteobacteria bacterium; assembly: GCA_963811115.1. Classification (GTDB taxonomy): domain Bacteria; phylum Pseudomonadota; class Gammaproteobacteria; order Steroidobacterales; family Steroidobacteraceae; genus Bog-1198. The sequence goes on along the minus strand of CAWEQB010000004.1, from coordinate 136,007 downwards.
CCGGCCGGCAAGATCACCGCCTTCGTGGTCGAGGCGGCCTGGCCCGGCGTGAGCCACGGGTCGCACGAGGACAAGATGGGAATCCGCGCCTCCTCGACGACCACGGTGAATTTTGCCGACGTGCGGGTGCCCGCCGAGAACGTGCTCGATGAGGAGGGCAAGGGGTTCAAGGTCGCGATGGCGATATTGAACAACGGCCGTACGGGGCTTGGCGGCGGGGCGGTCGGCGGTATGAAGACGCTCATTGCTCTTGCGACGCAACAGGCGCAGGCGCGCAAGCAGTTCGGTCAGCCGATCGCCGAATTCGGGCTGGTCCGCGAAAAGATTTCGCAGATGACGGTCGACTGCTTTGCCGCCGAAAGCGTCGTCTGGATGGTCGCCCACTACATCGATTCCGGAGTTCGAGGATTATTCGGTGGAAGCGGCCATCAGCAAGGTGTTTGCCAGCGAAGCCCTGCAGCGCAGCGCCTACGAGGCTCTGCAGATCGCCGCCGGCAGCGGCTTCATGCGCGATGCTCCCTATGAACAGATTACGCGCGATTGCCGCATTTTGACGATTTTCGAGGGAACCAATGAGGTCTCTGCAGACTGTATATCGCTCTGTCCGGCCTCAAGGATCTCGGCAAGTCGCTGGGAGAATTGAAGGCGGCGGTGGATGATATTTTCAACAATCCATCAAAGGTTTCGGCGTGCTGACCGACTATGCGGAAAAGCGCCTGACCCAGGCTACCGGCGTGGGGCGCGACAAGATTTCGACCCACTGCCGCAGGCGCTGCGTGAGGCGGCCGGCATCTATGAGCGGTATACCGTGGAACTCGCCAAGGCGTCCGACTATCTGTTGCGCAAGCACGGCAAGATCGATTGCCGATCGCAGCATGAGCTGAAGCGCATCGCCGATATCGGCATCGATTTGTTCGTCGGTCTGTGCGTCCTGTCGCGCGCAGCGAGCTCGCGCCGACACCTCGGGCGAAGACGGTGTGCAGGCCGTCGGCATGGCGCGCGTTTTTGCGCAACAGGCAAAGCGGCGGATGGCGAACAGCCGTGCGGCGAATCACGCGCAATGAAGACGAGGAAATGGACTCGCTTGGCCGGGTTCATGCTGGACAAAGGACGTTATCCCTGGGATGTGGTGCAATGAGTGTGGTTCCGAATGAATTCTTCCGGATGAGCGGCGCGGCGACCGAGTACGCGGCGCGGCTTCTGGATCCGCATAGGGCTGATCGGGGCGGCGGCGCTCTTCATCGCGCTGCTCGCCTGGCGCTTGACGCAGGCTTTGCGGTAAAGCATGTCCCCGAACAAGGACTCCATTCCGACCGTATCGGTGACCGAAGTTGCAGTGAGCAGCGGTGCCGACGACGGTGAGCATCATCGGCACCATCGCCGCGCGCTACGACACGCCGATCGGGGTTGAAGGCGATGCCGGCCGCGTGGCCGCGATCTATGTCGAGGCCGGCGACCATGTGAAGCGCGGCCAGGTGCTGGCGCGATCTGAATGTCTCGGTGTTGGAGCCGCAGGTGACCAATCTCGAAGCGGCGCTGGAGCAGGCACGTGCCGAGGCCGAGCTTGCCGAGGCGGAATACCGCCGCGCGCAGGCCGTCGGCGCATCGGGCGCGTTGTCGGCCGAGGAAACGCAGCGCCGCAAGTCGGCCGCGGTGACGGCCGGAGCGAAAGTCAAAGTTGCGGCCGCGCAGCTGGCGGAGGCGCAGGCGCGCCTTGCGCGAGCCGAGGTTCGCGCCCCCGCAGACGGCATCATCCTGACCCGCAATGTCGAGGTAGGGCAGACGGCGACGCCGGGCGGCGAAGCCTTATTCCGCCTGTCGGAAGGCGGCGAAATCGAGCTGCGCGGACAGGTGGCCGAGCAGGACCTGCCGCTGCTGAAGGTCGGACAATCGGTCAATGTGCACCTGACGGGCACTACGCAGGTGTACCCGGGCCGGGTGCGGCTCCTGGGGGCCGTCATCGATCCGCAAACCCGCCTGGGGATGGCGCGGGTGGCCCTGACGCCCGATCCGAATCTGCGGCCGGGTGCGTTCGCGCGGGCCGAGGTGACCGTCAGCAATGCGGAACGGGCGGTGCTGCCGCAAACGGCGGTGCTGACCGACGACAAGGGCAGCTACGTGCTCATCGTGAACGCGCAGCACAAGGTCGAGCGGCGCGCCGTGCACGTCTCCGGCATGGTGCAGAACGGCGTGACCATCGCGGATGGCATCAGCGGCAAGGAACAGGTGGTGTCCACCGCCGGCGCATTCCTGCAGGAGGGCGAACTGGTCAACCCGGTCTCGAAGCAAGCGGGCCAACATGAGAAATATTTCCGCTTGGGCGATCCGCCACCCCGTCACGCCCGATCGTGCTGTTCGTGGTGCTGTTCTTCCTGGGTGTCGTGGCCTTCATTCGTCTGCCGATCAATCTGCAGCCCGATATTTCCTTTCCGGCAGTGCACGTCGACATCGAGCAACCGGGCGCCGCGCCCACGGAGATGGAAACCCAGATCGCGCAGAAAGTGGAAGGTTCGATATCGAGCATCGGCAATGTGCGCAACATCACGACCTACATCGTCGAGGGTCAGGTCGGCATATTCGTGCAGTTCGAGATCGGCACGCCGATCGATCGCGCCGTGACCGACGTGCGCGATGCCGTTGCCAAGGTCCGCAATGATTTGCCGCAGGGAATCTTCGAACCGCAGGTGACGCGGGAGAACGTCGACGGCGGCGCATTCGCCTACTACGCCGTCACCACCACCAACCTGACGCCGGAGCAGCTCAGCTGGTTCATCGACAACACGGTGACCAAGCGGCTGCTGGCCATTCCCGGCGTCGCCCAGGTGTCGCGCAGCGGCGGCGTCGATCGGGAAATTCGCGTCGATCTGGATCCCACCCGGCTGCAGGCTCTCGGCCTCACGGCCTTCGAAGTCAATGAACAACTGCGCGCGCTCAACATGGATGCCGCCGGCGGCCGTGCCCAGGTTGGGCGGCGGCGAGCAGGCGATTCGCGTGCTCGGCGGTGCAAAAACCGCGCAGGCGCTCGGCGATACCCAGATCATCCTTCCCGGCGGCAAATTCGTGCGCCTGCGGGAAATCGCCGAAGTGCACGACGGCATTGCCGAGGTGCGCAGCATCGCCCGGCTCAACGGGCGTGCCGGCCACCACGTTCGGGGTGTTCAAGGCCAAGGGCGCCTCCGATGTGACCGTGGCGAAGGCGGTCGACGCCGAACTCGACAAGCTCAAAACCGAGAATCCGGCGGTGCAGATGTCGAGCATCTTCACCACGGTGGACCACACCGTGCGGACCTATCATTCGGCCATCATGGCTCTGGTCGAAGGCTCGGTGCTGGCCGTCGCTCGTGGTTTGGTTTTTCCTGCGCAATGTGCGCGCCACGCTGATCTCGGCGCTTGCCATTCCGCTGTCGGCCATACCCACCTTCGTCTTCATGCAGTGGATGGGTTTCACGCTCAATCAGATCACGCTGCTCGGGCTGTCGTTGGTGGCCGGCGTGCTGGTGGATGATGCCATCGTCGAAATCGAAAACATCGTGCGCCACATGCGCATGGGCAAGAGCTGTTTTCAAGCGGCCATCGATGCGGCCGACGAAATCGGCCTCGCGGTGGTGGCGACCTCCTTCACCATCATCGCGGTGTTCCTGCCGGTGAGCTTCATGGGCGGCATCAGCGGCCAGTTCTTCAAGCAATTCGGCCTGACGGTCGCCGTCGGCGGTGTTCATCTCGCTGATGGTGGCGCGGCTCATCACTCCGGTGCTGGCGGCCTACGCGCTGAGCAGCGACTCGGTGGTGGTTGCACACCAGCGACGGACCGATCATGACGCGCTACCTGGCGGCGCTGCGCTGGTGCGTCGCGAATCGCTGGAAAACCATCGGCGCCGGCTTTGTGCTTTTCCGCGCTGTCGGTCGTGCGCGCTGTCGATCATCCCGACCGCCTTTGTGCCGCCTGAGGATTTCGCCAGCGCGCAGCTGGACATCGAACTGCCGCCCGGCGGTCACCCTCGAGGATACCTCGCGAGTCTCCGCGGCGGCGGCCGCGCATCCTGAGAAATCGCCGGACGTGACCGACTCGTCGAATTCGTGGCGGCGACGACGGCGAGATCCGCAACGGCACCATCTACATCAGCCTGGTGCCGCGCAGCAAGCGCAAGCATCAGCCAGAAGGAATGGGAGCAGCAAATGATGCCGCTGCTCAACCAGGTGCCGGACGGCCATCTGAACTTCTCCGAGCACGGCGGCGGCGGCCGCGACATCCAACTGCTATTTGACCGGCGACGATCCGGCGCTGGTGGAGCGCACCGGCCACAGGTCCTCGCGGAAATGCGCGGCTTGAACGAGATCCGCGACGCCGCGGATCCGCGGCGATCTGCCGCGGCCGGAAATCGTCGTGCATCCGCGGCTGGACATCGCCGCGCAACTCGGGGTCAGCGTGCAGAGCATCAGCCAAACCATCCGCATCGCCACGCTCGGCGATCTGCCGCAGAACGGCGCCAAGTTCTCGCTGAGCGACCGGCAGATCCCGATCCGGGTCAGCTTGATCGAGAGCGCGCGGCGCGATCTGTCGACCTTGGAAAATCTCCCCGTGCCGACCGCCTCCGGGCGCCAGCGTGCCGCTCAAGTCCGTGGCCGACCTGAGCTTCGGCCAGGGGCCGTCGGCGGTGCGCCGCTACAACCAAAGCAGGCGCGTATTTCTCGAAGCCGATATGAGCCCGGGCGTGGAACTGGGGACGGCCACCAAGAAAATTTATGCGCTGCCGACGCTGAAGAATCTGCCGCGAGGGCGTGCACATGGTTGAAACCGGCAACACCGAGTATCATGACCGGAGCTGTACCAGAATTTCGCTGTTGGCGGTCGGCGCCGGCATGCTCATGGTATTCGCCGTGCTGGTGCTGCTGTTCGTGCGCGTGTTCCAGCCAATCACGATTCTATCGGCGCTGCCCCTCTCCCTGGGAGGCGTGCGTTCTGGCCTTGCTGCTCACCGGCCTGCCGCTGTCGCTTCCCGTGATCATCGGCATCCTGATGCTGATGGGCATCGTTGGCAAGAATTCGATTTTGCTGGTGGATTTCGCCATCGAGGAGATGCGCGCCGGCAAGACCCGCCTCGCCGCAATACTCGAGGCGGGACACAAGCGGGCGCGGCCCATCGTCATGACCACCGTGGCCATGGTGGCGGGCATGTTGCCGGTGGCCATCGGCTGGGGCGGAGACAGCGATTTCCGCGGCCCATGGCGATCGCCGTGATCGGCGGACTGATCACCTCGACGGCGCTGACCCTGGTCATCGTGCCGGCGGTATTCACCGTGCTCGACGACATCGAACGCTGGATCGCTCCGAAAGCCAGCAAACTGCTGGCAGAAACCCCGGCGACAGGCGCGGCCGAATCCGTCGTTTGAGGATATTGCTGCGGCTCGCCGCGGGTCTCGCGGCGCTGCCGCATTCCGCGGCCGCCGATGTGCTGTCGGTGGTGAATTGGGCGCGGCAGCAGGGTTGCCCTGTTGCGGCCACCCGCGCGCCCCTGCAGAACAGCCTCAAACTACAAAAGGCCGCGGCTCGCCTGGCGGGCGGCGCCGCACTTCAAGATGCGCTGAGGGCCGCGGGGTACACGGCGTCGCAATCCTCGGCGTTGCATTTTTCGGGCGCTGCCAGCGACTCACAGATCGCCGGCGCACTGACCGCCAACTATTGCCGCACGTTGACCAACCCGAGCTTGCGGGAAATCGGTGCGGAACGCCGCGGCCGCGATCTGTGGATCGTGGTCGCCGCGCCGGTGTCGTTGCCCACAGCCGCCGAGGCGGGGACGGTCAGTCAGCGCATTTTGGCCCTGGTGAACGGCGCGCGCGCGGCCGGCCGGCATTGCGGCGGCAAATATTTCGTGCCGGCAGCGCCTCTTAGTCTCAACGCCGCCCTGACCAGCGCCGCTCTCGCCCATTCGCTCGACATGGCGAAGTACGGCGGGTTCGATCACCGTGGACATGACGGGAGTTCGCCGGCGGCCCGGGTCGAACGCGCAGGCTACGGTGCACATCGGATCGTCGGCGAGAACATTGCCGAAGGCGCGATGTCGGCGACCGAAGTCGTGGAAGGGTGGCTTGCAAGTCCGCCGCATTGCGAAAACATCATGGACGGGCGATTCACGCATATCGGCATCGCCTACGCCGCCAGTCCCAGTACCGATGCCGGTATGTACTGGACCCAGGACTTCGCCGCCCCGCGCTAGGACCCTGTCTATTCCACACGCACCCGTGCCGTCACTCGGTCACGGCGTGGACGTCAATGTCGGAGGAGCGGTGCGGGTCCGGCGGGCGTATCAGTATCAGCAGCGGAATCACGGCCACGGTCAGAATCAACATCAGCCAAAAATCGTCGATGTACGCGATCATCGCCGCCTGTTGCGTGACCGAGCTGTCGAGAAAGGCGGCGCCGCTCGGTCTGCTCACATCATAGGCATGTGCAATTGCGGGATTGATCCAGGCCGCGCTGCCAGTGGTGATGCGCTCGATCAGCGAGGCATGCACATATGACGGTGTTTCGCACCAACAGGGTCTGCACCAGCGAGATGCCGATGCTGCTGCCGATATTGCGCACCAGACTGAAGAGGGCGGTGCCTTGCGCCCGCATGACCGGACTCAAGGTCGCAAATGTCGCGGCGCTCAGAGGCACGAACACCAATCCCATGCCGATTCCCTGAATCACGCCCGGCCAGACGATGTCGGCCTCCGAAAGATCGAGCGAGTAGTGGGCCATCTGCCACAGCGAGACGGCGGTGATTGCAAACCGACCAGCAGCATCAATCGCAGATCGACCCGGCCGATGAGGCGTCCGACTATCAACATCGCGATCATGGTGCCGGCCCCGGATGGGCGCGGTGACCAGCCCGGTGGTGGCCACCGGATAGTTCAACAAGGATTCGAGCATGGTGGGCATCAGGGCGCGCGTCGCATACAGGACGAGGCCGACGATGAATATGAACGAGACGCCGGTGACGTAGTTTTGGTTCTTGAACAGCCGAAAATCCACGAAGGCCTTGTCGGCGCGGCGTCATCAGTGTATGCGCGACGAAATAGGTGCTCATCACGACCAGAACGATGACCTCGATCCAGGTCTCCGTCGAGGAGAACCAGTCGTTCTGTTGGCCGCGATCGAGCAGCATCTGCAGCGCGCCCACGGCTAAGCTCAGGGTGGCAAATCCGAACACGTCGAATTGCAGCGCCGCGCGCCGGGCACCGGCTCGGATGTATCGCCAGACGCCGTAGGTGGCCAGCAGGCCGATGGGTACATTGATGAAGAATACCCAGCGCCAACTGTAGGCGTCGGTCAGCCAGCCGCCGAGAGTGGGCCCGATGATCGGACCGACCATCACCCCCATGCCCCAGATGGCCATGGCCGAACCTTGCTTTTCCGTGGGATTGATGTCCAACAACACCACTTGCGAGAGCGGCACCAGGGCGGCGCCGAATATTCCCTGCAGCAGGCGCGCCGCCACGATTTCCGCCAGGTGATTCGACATGCCGCACAGCACCGAGGCCACAGTGAAGCCGCTGATCGAGGCCAGGAACATGTTTTTCTGGCCGAACCGATCGCACCAACCAGCCGGTGAGGGGGTGGCGATGGCCGCGGCGACGATGTAGGCGGTCAACACCCAGGCGATCTGGTCCTGGGAGGCCGACAGGGTTCCCTGCATGTGCGGCAAACGCGACGTTGGCGATGGTGCTGTCGAGCGTCTGCATGATCGTCGCCATCATGATGGACAACGTGATCATGGGACGATTGAGCGGCCGGTTCATGGCAGAGCTTCGATGGTGCCTTGCAAACCTTCGAGAAGTTCGGTTGCCATGAGCAACTTTTTGGGCTCCAGTCCCTTGAGCAACTGTTGGCGGAATGCAGCCGCTTCGGCGCGAACGCGCTCGTAGAGCAAGGTTCCCGCCGCGGTCAGCACGACCCGCTTGACCCGGCGGTCGGTGGTCGAGGGTTCTCTCACGACCAGGCCCGCCTTCACCAGGCGGTCCACCATCGCGACCATGGTCGCGGCCTCCACCGCCAATCGATCCGCAAGTTCGGATTGCGACAGGGGTTGGCGCGCCTTGGCGGCGAGCGCAATGGTCATCCAACTCGCTTGACTAACGCCCAAGTACCTGAGGCGTCGGTCCAGGGCCTGACGCCACGCGCGCGACGTGTTGTGCAGCGCCGCACTAAATCGCTCTTCGAGATCGCTCATTTACAGCGCCCTCTAATTGTATGTACTCTAACTAATATAACATTTACTGTGCGACAACAGAATCCCCCACGGCCCGCCGAGTATTCCGCGGGAACCGGCTCCAAAGTCTTATAGACGCGACTGAAGACTTGGGCCAGCGTGCGGGAACCGGCTCGAGGTCCCAAAGGTCTAGCCTGTCATGAAGAGCGCTTCGTTGGTGTCCGCAGCGAGTTTCAGCGAAGGCGTGCTACCCCATCGCTCGGTCTCCGACGGACAGTTCCTCGACCCCGGCGATCCGGCGATTCACGCGATCACCGACTTCACCCGCGAACATCCGGTCACCGTCGACGAAGAAAGGCAGATCGACGGCGCGTTGGAAGACATGATCCGTCTCGGAGTTCGCGCGCTGCTGGTCGTGCGCGAGCAGCGCATCGTCGGTCTCATCACCTCGTATGACATTCAAGGCGAACGGCCTCTACAGTTCCTGCAGACATCCACCTACAGCCGGCACCAGGACATTCGCGTCGGCCACATCATGACCCCCTGGAACAAACTCCTTGCCGTGGATTGGGAGAGCGTGCAATCGGCGCGCGCCGGCGACTTGCTGCATGTTCTGGAAGAAGCGGAGATGACTCATTTGCTGGTGATAGAGCGCGGCAAGAAGAACGCCCCGCCGATCGTGCGCGCACTCGCTTCGCGCGCGCGGCTGGCGCGGCAGATGCGAGGATTGCGGCGCGCGAGTTAGGCACCCACCCATTGAGCGGCGACGGCCCCGGGCGCGCCTCCCACCGATACCGCGATTACTGATCTCCACATTCATCTAGACTACCCGGGTCATGGATCGGGAGGTGCTCTTTGATCGCGGAAAGTTCGAGTGTATTGCATAGCTGGTGCGTTCAGGCAGATTGGAACGCACCCACCATCGTGGGCGGAGAGGGTGCGCGGTTTTGGGATGAGTCGGGACATACCTACCTCGACATGAGCAGTTTGGCGGAGTGCATGAACCTGGGTCACCAGCACCCGCGTCTGATTCGCGCCATTCAAGAACAGGCGCAAAGCCTGTGTTTTGTGAATTCAAGCTGGGGCGCCGCGTCCCGGGCAGCCTTGGCGGCGCGTCTTCTGGAGATCTCCGGATTCGAAGGCGGCCGTGTCTTCTTCACCCTGGGCGGCGCGGACGCCAACGAACATGCGGTGAAATTTGCGCGCCAGGCAAGCGGCCGGCCGCAGGGCAAGGTTGTTGCGCGCGATCGCTCATATCATGGCGCGAGTTACGCCACGATGGCCTGGTCCGGCGACAGCCGCAAGGACAATGCGAACGACGCAGCTTTCGGCGTGCTGCGCGTGCCCGCGCCTTATGCGTATCGCTGCCCCTATGGAAGCGCAAGCGACGCCGAATGCGCGGATCGCAACGTTGCTCACATCGGTACGATCATCGGCGAGGCAGGCGCGGACAATGTCGCGGCGGTGCTGATGGAACCGAATGCCGGCACCAATGGCATCGTCGCACCCGGGAACTTCTGGCCCGGGTTGCGCAAGCAGACACGGCAGCAAGGCGTCTATCTCATCGCGGACGAGGTGATGAGCGGGTTCGGGCGTTGCGGCGAATGGTTCGCGTGGCAGGCGCACGGCGAGGCAGGGCGTCCGGATCTCATGACTCTCGCCAAGGGTCTGACCGGCGCGCACATTCCATTGGGCGCGGTCGTGCTGGCGCGCCACGTGGCCGCCAAGCTCGAACACAAAATGCTCAATACGGGGCTGACCTACTGCGGGCATCCGCTGGCCTGCGCCGCCGGCGTGGCGGCGATCGCCGCCTACGAGGATCAGAGACTGATCGAGCGATCGCGCGTTTTGGGCGCGCGGATGCTGCTTCGGCTGCGTGCCATGCAGCAACGGCATGCGGTCATCGGCGACGTGCGCGGCGCCGGTGGTTTGTTTGCCATCGTCGAATTGGTGCAGAACCGCGATTCACGCGCACCCTTGGCAGCGTGGCCGGTCGTGCATCCGTCGCTGAACCGATTTGTCGCTCTGGCGCGCGCCCGAGGCGTATCGTTCGCGGTTCGCGGCAATCTGATCATTCTCGCTCCGCCGCTCGTGATCGAGGAGGATGAAATTGAACGGGCGTTCGATATAATGGATGCATTACTCGGGGAGCTCGACTGGTCGTGAAGAAGCCAAACATCAAAACCGATTTGCCGGGTCCCAAGGCTCGAGAGCTGCTCGCGCGTGACGCCCTGGTGGTCTCGCCGTCCTATCCCCGCGACTATCCCTTCGTCATGTCGCACGGCAAAGGGGCGGAAATTTGGGACGTGGACGGCAACCGCTTCCTGGATTTTGCCGCGGGCATTGCGGTGTGCAGCACGGGTCACAGCCATCCGGCGGTGGTGCAAGCCATCAAGGATGCCGCCGACAAGTTCTTGCACATTTCCTCCGACTACTGGCATGAAGGCCAGATCAAGCTGGCGGAGAAGCTCAACTCGCTGTCTCCCATGAAGGAGCCGGTGATGAGCTTCTTTGCCCAGTCGGGCACTGAGAGCGTCGAGGCCGCCTTGAAACTGGCGCGCTTTACCACGGGACGCGGACGGTTCATCGGGTTTCTCGGTGGTTTTCACGGCAGGACCATGGGCTCGCTGTCATTCACGTCCAGCAAATACACGCAACAGAAGGGCTTCTTCCCCAGCATGCCCGGCGTGACGCACGTGCCGTATCCGAACAACTATCGGCCGTTGTTCGCGGGCGCGGATCAGGGGCAGGCGGTGTTGCGCTATATCGAAGACGTGTTGTTCGTGCACAACGTGCCGGCTTCCGAGGTGGCGGCGATTCTGGTCGAGCCGATTCAGGGGGAGGGCGGCTATCTCGTGCCGCCGGATGGATTTTTGCAGGGCCTGCGCGAGCTGTGCGATCGGCACGGCATCCTGCTGATATTCGACGAGGTGCAATCTGGAATCGGCCGCACCGGCAAGATGTTCGCGGCCCAGCACTGGGATGTGGCCCCGGACATCATGACGCTGGCAAAGGGGCTCGGTTCGGGGCTGCCCATCGGCATGGTGGTGGCCAAGCGCAGCATCATGCAGAAATGGACCCGGGGTGCCCACGGCAATACCTACGGCGGCAATCCATTGTGCTGCGCAGCCGCGCTCGCGACCATCGATCTCGTCGAACGTGAATACTGCGCCAACGCGGCCAGGGTGGGGGAATACTTCATGCGCAAGCTGCGCGGATTTGCCGATAAATTCCCGGTGGTCGGCGAAGTGCGCGGCAAGGGATTGATGATCGGCATCGAATTGGTGAAGGACCGGGCAACCCGAACGCCCGCGAAAAAACTCTGCGACGCGCTGATCACCCGCGCGTATCACAACGGGCTCATTCTCCTGGCGTGCGGACAGAGCACGGTGCGCTTCATGCCGCCGCTGGTGATCGATGAAGCCGACGTGGATGAGGCGATGGTCCTGCTCGACCATAGCCTGGGCGAGGTGCTAGCGAGCGAGAATTTCCACTGAGGCCACCCGCTGGAGCTGCGCCAGGATCGCGTCCGGCGAGACCGCGCGGCCCAGGAATTGGTGCAACAGCTGCGCAGTTTCGACGGACGAGCCGAATCGAAGCAGATGCGCCGAAGTCCAGGGATACCAACGTGGATTGCCCGTATCGAATGGACCTATGGCATCCTTGATGTGCTGACGGATGTCCGCGGTCAGCACGGCGCCCAGTCCATAGTTGATCATGTAGCCCGGCCAGCGCACCAGCTGGACCCGCAATGCCCACCATGACAATTCCGGATGCGCGGTGATGTTCAGGTAGCGCGAGGTGATCTCGGCCCACAGCAGATTGGGGTCCCGGGATGGATCCGCGAGCATGCGCAGCTCGAACAAGCCCCATGCCACGTCGAGCATGACGTTCGAAAACAGCTCGCGCAGTGCGGATCCCTCGGTGGTGCCGGAGCCGAGATATTTTCGCTGCCACACAGGCTCCGAACTGCTCCACGCCGGAACATCGGCGAAGGCTTCGAAGAACAGGTCGTCGCCCAGCGAGAAGAACGCGGGCCGGGTGCGCAGCGCGGCGAAGTGCACGGCATGCCCATCTTCGTGGATGAGTTCGTTCAGGACGAACAGGCCCCCTTGCTCGTAGTTTGCCGACACGCGCGCCTGCATCGGACGCCACGTATTGCCGATGCGCCGGCCGATTCTGATTTGATCGGTATACGCCAGCGGCGCCTTCCCCGGCCGGATATCGAGGTCGTGGCGTATCGCGAGCTGATCTAGATCGGCGCCGAGGTCCCGGTAGAAACGCTTGGCCGTGGGCAGCACCGACTCGCGGGAAATCGCGGGCGAGAGCTCACGGCTCGCGCCGGACGATGCGTACCAATAATCCCAGGGCTCGAGCGCCGGTCCCTTCGAGCGTGCCTGCCAGGCCTCCAGGACCTGGACCAGCCATTGTTCAACCTGTTGCGGCGTAATGCCGAGGGTGGCGGCGGCATCGCTGATGGGGGAGCGGGCGTTCGCCGCGACCAGCGCACCGTTCAAGACCATCATCCGCCGATACGGACTGTCGGGCGTGTTTGCGCCGTTGACGGCGCTCCACAACGGCGACAATGCCAGGAACAGGCGCTTGCGCCGCGCGCCATCCTGCAGCTGCTGCAGCTCCTGCAGCGCCGTGGTGCGAACGATGGTCCGGCCTTCGAAATCGATGCGGCTGCCGATTTCCTCGAAACAGGCGTACAGCGCGATCTGCAGTGCCGTCGCATCGCCGTCGCGCCGTGCGCCGTCTCCACAGACGATGCGAGGATGCAGGGAATTGTCGGAGGATGTTTCCGGGGCGTTGTCGATGAAACCCTTGCGCATGGCTTGCCAGGCCTTCGCATCCTCGGCGCGCGGCTCGATGCCGGCCGAGGCAAACGTGTGCGCAAGCTCCGCCGTCAAGTCGCGCAACTGCGAGGCCCACGCGCTGCGGCCGCGCCCGGCAATGCGCTGCGCAAGACCGGAATCGATGGTGCTGACCGCGCCTCCGGCATCCAGCCAATCGGCGTATTGGGCCTCGACGGTCTTCAGCGAAACCGCATTGGCAATCGGCGGCAGCAGCGCGGCGATGAGGGTGACCGCTGCCCGGCGGGCCGGACTCACGGCGTGAGGCGACCGTACTTCTTGAGTACCGCGCGCAGGGCGGCGTGCGGCAGCGCAATGACCCGATGGCCGTCCACTCCGGTCATATCCCGCGCGGCGACCATGGCGTTGACGACGGCCTCTTCGGTTGCCTCGACTGTCGCGCGAAACACCGGGTCGAGAGAATCATTGGGCAGCATCTTCAGTTCGACCACGTGCTCGGCTGTCGCAGCGCCCGGGTTGGCGGTGGAGAACGCAATGAAGATATCGCCCGAACCGTTGCCCGATATGCTCCCGTTGCGCCCCAGGCCCAGGGTGACCCGGCGCGCCAGACGTTTGAGCTGATGCGCGAGCAGCGGCGCGTCCGTCGCGACCACGACTATGATGGAGCCGCGCTCGGCGATGTCCGAGGGTATGAAGGCATAGGGCTCCGGCGCCGGAATTTCGCGTCCCACCGCAATGCCCGCGATTCGCAGGTTGTCCCGGGTGCCGTAGTTGCATTGCACGAGCACCCCGACCGTGTATCCGCCGTTCTTCGCGTCGAGGCGGCGCGACGAGGTGCCGATGCCGCCCTTGTACCCGTTGCAGATCATGCCTGTGCCGCCGCCGACGCTGCCTTCCTCGACCGTGCCCGTGCGGGCGCCGTCCAGAGCGCGCACGGCGTGCTCGGGCTTGACATGAAACCCATTGATGTCGTTCAGCCAGCCGTCCCAGGTTTCGGCGACCACCGGCAGCGACCAATAGTACCCGGTCGCATCCGCGGCGGCGTGCGCCACGCGCCACTGAATCACCGCATCACGCACCACGCCCACGCTGTGAGTGTTGGTGATCATCACCGGGCCTTCGAGAAATCCGGACTCTTCGACCCATGTGGTGCCGGTCATCTCGCCGTTGCCGTTTTGGGTGAACCAGGCGGCGAATACCGGATTGGAAAGCGAGTCCGGGCCGCGGGGCAGCACCGCCGTCACACCGGTGCGCACCGGACCATGGCCGACCTGCAATTTCCCCTCTCCGGATATCAGCGTCGTGTGGCCGACCGTGACGCCGGCCACGTCCGTGATGGCATTGAACGGTCCGGGGACGCCGTCGAAGGGCACGCCCAAATCACGCGCACGCGGTTTTTCCATCGGCGCGCCCGCGATGCAGGGAGCCGCCGCCATTGACGCAAAGACCGCCAACGCGAGGACCGGCAATGCCGGATGGACCCGGGGTTTGAAGTTCATCCTGCGATGGTAAACTAACTGAATGTGTTGCAGATGGTTTCAAGTCGCAAAAGTGCCGTTGATCACGATGGTTGCATTAATCGGGGTCGCCGCGGGCGCCGCCGCGGGCGGCGTCGCGGAGGAAAAACGCCTCTTCATCTACAATTGGACCGATTTCATCGGTCCCCGCACCGTCGCCGAATTCGAAAAGCAGAGCGGGATCAAAGTCACCTATGATGTCTACGATTCCGAGGAAACCATGGACGCGCGGCTCCTGGCCGGCAGCTCCGGCTATGATGTGGTGATCGCATCCACGGAATATTTCGGCCGTGAGATCAAGGCGGGGGTCTACGTTCCGCTGGACAAGGCCAGGTTGCCCAACTGGAAAAACCTGGATCCGCGCATTCTCGCGATTCAAACCATTCACGATCCCGGCAATGCTCACTCGGTGCCCTACATGCATGCCATCAACGGCTTTGCCTACAACGTAGACATGATCAGGGCGCGCATGCCGAATGCGCCGGTGGACAGCCTGGACATGATCTTCAAGCCGGAGATCGTTTCGAAATTCGCCGATTGCGGCGTCACTTTTCTCGACTCCGCCGCGGATACCCTGATGCTCGCCCTGCAATATCTCGGGCGGGATCCGAATACCACCAACCCTGAGGATTACAAGGCTGCGGAGCAGCTGCTTCTAAAGGTGCGTCCATACGTCCGCTCGTTCGATTCTTCGGAATACCTGAACGGCTTGGCGAACCAGGAGATATGTATTGCGATGTCCTGGTCGAGCGACTATGCACTGTCCCGCGCCCGCGCCCGGGCCGTGGGTGTCAATGTCAACCTCGCATTCACGGTACCGAAGGAGGGAGCCAATCAGAACTTCTCCTCGATGCTCATACCGGAGGGTGCGCCTCATCCGCAGGCGGCGTACCAATTCATCAATTTCATGCTGCGCCCGGAGGTGATTGCGGAGGTCACCAACGAGATTTACTACGGCAACGACAATATCGCCTCGCGCCCGCTGGTAAGCCCCAGTATCATCAACGACCCGACGCTGTATCCGACGCCCGAGATCGAGTCGAGATTGTTCAGATCCGCCGAGGCATCCGCCGCCACCGAACGCATCCGCACCCGCACTTGGACTCGAGTGAAGACCGCCAAATGACCGACAAAGGCCCGGATTCATCCGCAGAGGAGCGCACCGTCGTGAGTTTCCATCGCATGGAGGACGGAACGCGCGAGGACTACGAACTGCTCGACCGCGCCGAGCGCGACTATGTGCGCGCACTGCCTGAGCGCGTGCTGGCCGCATTGCTGAAACTGGACAACTCGCTGCCCGGATACCCGGTGAGCCGGCTGGGACACTCCCTGCAAACCGCGACTCGCGCACTGCGCGATGGGGCGGATGACGAGCTCATCGTCGCCGCGCTCATTCACGATGTGGGCGACGAATTGGCGCCGTACAATCACTCGGAGGTTGCCGCAGGAATCATACGGCCGTACGTGCGCCCGGAGGTCACGTGGATCGTCGAGCAGCACGGCCTGTTTCAGAGCTACTATTACGCGCATTACGCCGGTCGCGATCGCAATGCGCGCGAAAAATTCAGCGGACACCGCTGGTATCAGGCCTGCAAGGATTTTTGCGCCAACTGGGATCAATGCTCGTTCGATCCCGGCTATCCCGCGGAGCCGCTCAAGACCTTTGAACCCCGGGTGCGCGAGATCTTCAGCCGGCCCGCTCACGATCCGCGCTACGTGGGCCGCGCGTAGCAGCCAACGCGGCTCGCGCGGGCAGGGCTCAGCGTTCGGCCATCTGCGCATCGAGCAGGCGCCGGCGTTCGCTGCGGCGCATGAGGTAGCCGGCGAACAGCACACAGGCGCCGACCAGACAGATCATCAAGCTGGCGAGCGCGTTGATATCGGGACTTACACCGAGCTTCACCTTCGAGAAGATCACCATGGGCAGGGTGCTTGCGCCGGGTCCGGACACGAAGCTCGATATCACCAAATCGTCGAGCGATAGCGTGAAGCTGAGCAACCAGCTCGAGGCCAGCGCGGGCGCGATGGCGGGCAGAGTGGTATCGATGAACGCGCGCACCGGTCCGGAGCCCAAATCCATCGCGGCCTCTTCCAATGATCGGTCTGCGCTCGCCAACCGGGATTGCACGGTGACCGTCACGTAGGCGCTGCAGAAGGCAATGTGCGCTATCACGATGGTCGTGAAACCGCGATGCGGCCAGCCCAGGAGCTGCAGCATCGAAACGAACAGCAGCAGTTGGGTGATGCCGGTGATGATCTCCGGCATCACCAACGGAGCGTTGACCATGCCGGTCAGCAGCAGCCGGCCGCGAAAAACCTTGAATCGCACCAGCGAAATGGCCGCGAGCGTGCCCAATACGACCGCGCCGGTCGACACCACCACGCCGATCTTCAGGCTCAACCAGGCCGCGTCGAGAATCTGGTCGTTGTGCACCAGTTCGGCGTACCAGCCGGTCGAGAAACCGCCCCAAACGCTCACCAGAGCCGAGGCATTGAAGGAGTAGCCGATCAGCACCAGGATCGGGATGTACAGAATCGCGATCCCTATGCAAAGGACCGAGATGAGGAACGGGGAGATGCGGTTTTCCATCACGCGCTCATGCCTCGAGTTGCTTGGTGCTGTAGTGCTGGTACAGGGCGATGGGGCCCACCAACAGCACCAGGAATGCAATGGCGACCGCGGACGCCACCGGCCAGTCGCGGTTGCCGAAGAACTCGTCCCAGAGAACCCTGCCGATCATCAAGTTGTCCGGACCGCCGAGCAGGGTCGGTATCACGAATTCCCCGATCGCCGGGATGAACACCAGCATGGAGCCGGCGATGATGCCGGGCATCGACAGCGGCAGGGTCACCTCGAGGAAGGCCCGCCACGGCGGGCTGCCCAGATCGCCGGCCGCCTCGAGCAGCGAATGATCCAGCTTCTCGAGGGTCGCGAACAGGGGCAGGACCATGAACGGCAGATAGGAATAGATGATTCCGAGGTACACCGCGAAGGTGGTGCGCATGATCTGCAGCGGATGATCGATGATGCCGAGCCACATGAGTGCGGTGTTGAGCAGACCCGTCTCGCGGATGATTCCCTCGAGTGCATAGACCCGCAGCAGGAACGAGGTCCAGAACGGCAGGATGATGATCAGCAACAAGATGCTTTGCGTGCTCTTGGACGTTCTCGCGATGCCGTAGGCCATTGGATAGCCCAGCAGCAAGCAGATAATGGTCGAGAAAAACGCGGTCTTGAGGGAATAAAGGTAGGAAAGACCATAGACTTCGTCGGTGAACAGATACTTGAAATTCCCCAGATTCAGCGTGAGATGGATGTGCCAATCGGCACTCCTCGATAGAATGTCCGTGAAGGGCGGCACACGCACTGCCGTGTCGGCAAAGCTGATGCTCAAGGCAAACCCGAAAGGAATGAGGAAAAATACCAGCAGAAACAACAGCGGCGGCAGGATAATGAGCCACTTTCCCCAGCGCGCTTGTCCGTCGCCGCGTGTCATAAGCACTTAAGTCGAAGCATGAGTACTCTCAAGAAGAAATCCCAGAAACCGGCGCGCATCCCGCGCGCGCGCAATGCTCACAGCCGGCAGCGCCAGCGCCTGATCGATGCATGTATTTCCGCCTTGCACATCTACGGACCATCGCGCACGACAGTGGAAAAAGTGGTGGCCATCGCGCGAATGTCGCCCGGCATCGTCCGATTCTATTTCGCCTCCAAGGCGGCAATGCTGGTCGCATCGCTGCAATTCCTTGCGGCCGAATTCGAGGAGCAACTGCTCGTGCCCGTGACGCGGCTCAAATCGAGACCCGTCGCTGCATTGGAGCTGATGGTCGATCTGTATCTCGATCCGGAAATCGCCAGCCCGCGCAAGGTTTCTGTTTGGTATGCGTTTTGGGGCGAGGCGAGTTCACGGCAGGAATATTACGATATTTGCGGTCAAAAGGACGAGAGCTTTGCGTCCCTGGTGCGCGAGCTCATCGAGCGGCTCATCATCGAGACGTCCCAGCCGCACCTGGACCCGGACGGAATCGCGCTGGGTCTGATCGGTGTCTTGGAAATGCTCTGGCAGGATTTCGCCTTTCGATCGGAGGCCGACATCGATCGCCCGGCCGCCAAGCGCCGCGCCATGGCATATCTGCGGTCGATCTTCCCGGGCCGATTCTCCGCTGCTGCCCATGATGGCGGCCTTCCCGCACCCGACCGGCGGCTGGCGGGGTGGGTGTACGCCAATAATGGTCTGTTCGCCGCCGAACGGCAGACGCTGTTTCCGGATGCATGGCAGTTCATCGGCCACCAGGCGCAGATCCCGCGCGCGGGGGATTTCCTCGGGGTCGATCTCGGCATCGAGCGGGTGCTCCTCGTGCGCGATACGGAGGGCGGAATTCGCGCGTTCCGCAATAGTTGCAGCGAAGCGCCGCACATACTGAACGCCGCACGCACCGGGCACGTGAGTTCCATCCAGTGTGCCGTTCACGGCCTGGAATTCGCCCTCGACGGCCGGCGCCGCGGCGTTCGCGGTGCGGCAGATTTGACACCCCTGGAAGTGCGCATGATCGGCGATTTGATTCTGGTGCGCGCGGCCGAGCGGCGCCGAGAGGCAGGCGGCGTGGATCCATGGGCGGACTTCTCGCCGGCAGCGTCGTCGCGCTTGTTGGGGACGCCGGCCGAGGCGGCGGTTGCAGCGGATTGGAAGGTCGTGATCGAGCAGTGGCTGGAACTGACGAGCAGCAGCGGTTCGCGCGATGCGGATGAGCATGGCTGGAGTGCGCGGTCGTACCGGCGCATTTTGGGCTCCATCGCGAATTTCAGCTGGCAGCGGCGCTTCCTGACGCCGAATCACCGGGTGGAAGTGCGGCCCGACGGATTCAGCATTCTGCAGGTACTGCCGCTTGGACCCGGCCGCTGCCTGATGCGGCGCCATGACTTCACCGTGTGCGAGACAGAGCGCGCGGCGCGAGCCGCGGCGTACTTGGCGGCGAGGTTGAATCCATACACGCGATCCGCGGCGATCGCGGTGGCGGAATCCACCCAGAAGGGGATAGTCACTTTCGGTCACGCGGCCGCGGATGAGGCACAGGCCGCGCCTGCAGTCGCGGCGTTCCGGCAGGAGCTGATCGCGCTCGTACCGATGATGGCGCTCAGCAGGCCGCCGAACGAGCTTTAGGACTATAATAGCGCGCTAGCCGCCGCAGCACCTGCGGCGAGATTCAATTCAATCCGGCTCACGCCCAAGCTTTATCGGAGTACACGATGAATTTGACGTCCTTGACCACCAAAGATTGGCATGCGCGCGCCGCCGGCGTGCGCTATGAAACCCGGCATTTCATCGACGGTCAGTATGTGGACTCGGTCGCGCGCGGCCGATTTACCGTGGTGAATCCCGCCACCGGCGCACCGCTGTGCGAAGTCAGCGCCGGCACCGCCGCCGACATCGACGTGGCCGTGGCGGCCGCCAAGCGCAGCTTCTACTCGCGAATCTGGAGCCGCAAGGCACCTCGCGAGCGCATGGCGGTCATGCAGGCGTATAGCCGGCTTTTGGAACAAAACGTCGAGAAATTTTCGCTTCTCGATACGCTGTGCATGGGCAAGCCGATCACCGACATGGTGACCATCGACGTGCCGTCGGCGGCGCGAAATTTTGCCTATTTCGGCGAATTGACCGACAAGATCGACGGCGCCGTGACCGCCACCGCGTCCGATGCGTTTCACTACATTTTGCGCGAGCCGCTGGGTGTGGTCGGCTGCATCGTGCCGTGGAATTATCCTCTGCTGATGGCGGCCTGGAAGGTCGCCCCGGCCCTCGCCGCGGGCAATTCGGTGGTATTGAAACCGGCGGAACAATCGCCTTTGTCCGGATTGCTGATGGCGCAGCTGTTCGTGGAAGCGGGCGGCCCGCCCGGAGTATTCAATGTCGTGAATGGTTTGGGCGAAGCGGCGGGCGCCGCGCTGGCGCTGCACAAGGATGTCGCGAAAATCGCCTTCACCGGCTCGACCGAGATCGGCAAACAGATGCTGATTTACGCCGGCCAGTCCAACATGAAGCGTGTCAGCCTGGAATGCGGCGGCAAGACTCCGCAGATCTTCCTCGCCGATCTGCCCGATCTGGACACCGCGGTGACCTACGCCATCAATGGCATCTACGGCAACATGGGCGAAGTATGCAACGCGGGTTCGCGCCTGCTGCTGGACAAGCCCATCGCCAAGGAATTTCTCGCGCGATTCATCGAGCGCGGGAAGGACGCCTATCGGGCGGGCGATCCGCTCGATCCGACCACCAATCTGGGTCCACTGGTGACCGCATCGCACCGTTCGCGCGTCATGAGCTACATCAATCGCGGCAAGTCCGAAGGAGCGCACCTGGAATTCGGCGGGGGATCGCCGGATCTGCCCGGAGCGTTCGTCAATCCGACGCTGTTCACCGGCGTCAAGAATGGCATGACCATCGCCCAAGAGGAGATATTCGGGCCGGTGGCGGCCGCCATCGAGGTCGATGGCCTGGGCGAGGCGCTGAAGGTGGCCAATGATTCGATCTATGGGCTTGCGGCGGCGGTGTGGACGCGCGACTTGAGCGTTGCCCACAAGACCGTGCGCGATCTCGAAGCGGGCGTCATCTGGGTGAATTGCTTCGACCACGGCGACATGACGCAACCGTTCGGCGGCTATAAGCAGTCGGGTCAGGGCCGCGACAAATGCGTCGAGAGCCTGATCTCCTATACCCAGACCAAGTCCGCGTGGATCAATCTCGGGTAGGCCATCCGCGGAGCGGCGATCACGGGATCGCCGCTCCGAAGTGTTGCGGCGCATTCGGCAGGGCGAATTCCGGGATCTTTTCACGCAGCAAGTTGTGGAATTCGAGCATCCAACGCTCGAGCTGGGACAGAGGCCCCGGCTTGTAGCTGCCGGAAGCAAGACCGCGTTGAACCCGTCCGCAGAGCCACTTGTCTTCCTCGTTCACCTGGGTATTGATGCGCGAGCTCAGGTAGCGGACGGCGCGCATTTCGCGGCGGTCATCGGGCAGGCCAAACACGGCGCCGCGAATGGTGCACTTGCCGGGACCGCTCGGCAGCACTTGGAAGAAATCCATCTGGTCGGGGAACACATCGATGCCCAAATTCGGCAGGGCGCTGTAAAAGCGCCAGCAGCGGCGATTATCTTCGGGCAGATGCGCGGTGGCCCTGCCTATCAGCCGCTGATACAGGCCTTCAGCCCAGCGCGGCGAGTCTTGCTTGCGCAGCCAGCTGACACCGCGGGCCACGCCCGGCACCGATGATTGATCCTCGTAGTCCGGCGTGAACATTCGATACAGCCCGGGATGCCCGATGGGAACATGATAGGACTCGAGATAGTTGTCCATCGCAATTTTCCAATCGACGTTCCATGTCTCCTGAGTAATGGGACTCAAGGGCACCATGTCCTCGAAGCGATAGGGGAGAAACTCCTCGGCCAATTTGCCCCACAGCTTCGCGACCGGCGGCGGGTCGCCGGTCAGGCAAACGAACACAAAGCCGAAGGCAATGTCGACCCGGACCGGACGCAGACCATGCTCGGCGCGATCGAGCCCGGGAAAGCTTTCGCGGACCGGCATACCGATCAAACCGCCGTCGTGCCGGTATGTCCAGCCGTGATAGGGGCAGGTAATGGTCGCGGGGCAATTGCCCGAACCGTCCAGCAGCCGCGCTCCCCGGTGGCGGCACACGTTGTGAAAGCCGCGCACCGAGCCGTCGCGATCACGCACCACCATTACGCTTTCCGGTCCCAAATCGAAGGTCTGGTAGTCGCCCGTCTTGGGAATGGAATTGACATGACAGACGATCTGCCAGCTGGGCATCAAAATGCGCTCGAGCTCCAGCCGGTTGAGGTCGCTGTTGTTGTAGACCCAGGCCGGCAGCGCGCGCGGCAGGGTGGTTGGGGCCTCTTCGGCGCGCCTCGCGACGGACAGGTTGGTCATGACGTTCACCGCAGCGATTTATATGGTCATTTAATGTATCCCGAAGAACCTTGCGTTGGCAAGTCGAAGCAGCGCAACATGGCCATATCCGCTGTAAAAGCACCTATTTCGACGTTACGAGAACGCGGCGCCGAAAATCCGCCGAAGGCTGCTCCGGGTGCGGAATTGGCAACCTAATTATATGGACATATAATTGTTCTGGACGAGGCTCGCGGCGAATGTTACGGTCGCATGAAATATCCGATGCGGCCTGATCAATAAGGGGACGTCATGGCCAGAAAACTGACCAAGAGCAATGCGCATTTTCAACGCGCCGTCAAACGCCTGCCGCTTGGCGTGGCTTCGAATTTCCGCTTCTGGGGCGAGGATCGCACCATCTACGTGAAGAGCGGCGTGGGCGCGCGGATCACCGATCTCGACGATAACGCGTACGTCGATTACCGCATGGGCTATGGTCCGGCGATTCTCGGCTACGCTCACCCCGAGGTTGATCAGGCGGCGCGCGAAGGCATGAAAGTGGGCGGCGTGTTTGCGCTGTCGACCGAGCGCGAGTTCACCGTGGCCGAGCGCATTTCGAAAATGGTGCCGGCGGCCGAACTGGTGCGCTTTTCAAATTCCGGCACCGAGGCCGTGATGGCAGGGCTGCGCCTCGCGCGCGCCTACACCGGCAAGGATGACTACGTGATTCTCGAGGGCGGCTATCATGGGCTGTTCGATGCAGCCATGTGGTTTACGCCCATGGACAAATGGTCGCAGGTCGGCGATCCGGAAGTGAAACCCTACAGCGAGGGCGTGCCCATCAGCACGCGCAGCTTCGCGCACTTCGTGCAAGCGAATGATGCGAATCAATTGGAAGACGTGTTCAAGCGCCACGCGCATCGCATCGCCTGCATGTTGATCGAACCCATCATGGGCAATTGTTTGGGTATTGCGGCGGAGCCGGAATACCTGCGCGCGGCCGCGCAGCCTGTGCGACAAGCACGGCGTGGTGCTGCTCATCGATGAGGTGAAGACGGGATTTCGGGTGGCGCGCGGCGGCGTGCAGGAACTATACGGCGTCAAGGCCGATCTGTGCACATTCGCCAAGGCGGTGGCCAACGGCTATCCCATTTCCGTCCTGGCGGGACGCGAGGACATCATGCGCAAGATCGGCCGCGGCGTGGCTCACGGCGGCACCTACACGGCACACTCGATTTCGCTGGCGGCGGCCGAGAAGACCTTGCAGATTCTCGACGAAACCGATGCGCTGGAGCGCATCGCCGACTACGGCACCCGGCTGCGGGCCGGCATGCGCGCCGTGCTCGGCGCGCGGGGCATCGCCCACAGCTTTGTCGGACATCCCTCGATGAGCGGCTTGTATTTCGCGCACGAGCCGCCGCGCAACTATCGTGACTGGAAGGGCAGCGATTACTCGTTTTACGACGCCATGGCGCAGGTGCTGCATGATGAAGGGGTGCTATGCGAGCCGGATTCGCGCGAGCCCTGGTTCGTGTCGGCGGCGCACGATGCATCCTGCCTGGCGGATACTCTGCGGGCCTTTGAGATCGCCGTGGATGCGACCCTGAAGTCGAACGGCGCCACGCACAAAGTACCTGCTTGAGCGGGGACGTGGGAGCATCGGGTGCGGGCCTGGACGCCATCATCGTCGGGGCCGGTCACAATGGATTGGTCGCGGCCTGCTATCTGGCGCGCGCGGGACTTCGGGTGTTGGTGCTCGAGCGGCAGCCCTACATCGGCGGCGCGGCGGTCAGCCGCCGCCTCTACGAGGATTTCACCTACTCGAATTGCTCCTATGTGTGCAGCCTGCTGAGGCCGGAGATCATGCGTACCCTGGAGTTGCCGAAGTATGGGCTCCAGGTCATTCCCTATGAAGGGGGCTGCACGATGATGCAGGGTGGCGGACATCTGGCCGTGTACGACAACCACGATGCCTTGCGCCGGGAAATCGCCCGGCATTCTCGCCGCGATGCGGAAGCCTATGATCGCTACTCGCGCGATGTCATGCGCCAGTGCAAATTCATCAAGCCATTGTTGATGCGCGAGCCTCCCGATCCCACGTCCTTCAAGCCGCGCGATCTGCAGGAGTTGCTGTACCTCGGCAGGAGATTCCACGGTCTGGGCGAGGAGCGCATGTACGACACGCTGCGCTTCTGGACCATGAGCGCGGCGGATTTTCTCGACGAGTATTTCGAGAGTGAAATCGTCAAGGCGCACTTCGCGGGCAGCTCCATCATCGGCACGGCGTTGGGCCCGCGCTCGCCCGGAACGGCCTATGTCCTGCTGCATCATTACATGGGGGACATCGATGACACCGTCGGCGCCTGGGGCTTCGCGCGCGGCGGCATGGGGGCCATCACCCAGGCGCTCGGCGCATCCTTCGAGGCAAGCGGCGGCACGATTCGCAGTGCCGCGCCCGTGGCGAAAATTCTGGTGCGCAATGGGCGCGCCACCGGTGTGGCGCTCGCCGACGGCGAGCAGATTCATGCACCGCTGGTGATTTCCAATCTCGATGTGCGCCGCACCTTCCTCGAGACCATGGATGCGAAGGACCTGCCCGACGAGTTCTTGCAGCAGGTGAAGAATTTCAAGATTCGCGGCTCTTCGGGAAAGTTGAACATCGCCTTGGACGGTCTGCCGGAGTTCCCGGCAATACCCCGGGATTCACCCAGCACTCGGGGCGATATGCACGTGACCGATACGATCGAAATGATGGAGCGCGCCTACGATGATTGGAAGGACGGACGCTGGTCCCGGGCGCCTTATATCGACATGCTCATTCCCTCGCAGATCGATCCGACCATGGTGCCCGACGGCAAGCACTACATGTCCGTCTTCGTGCAGTACTGCCCCTATGAGCTGGCCGATGGCCCCTGGGATGCCGCCAAGCGCAAGGCCTTCGGCGATACCGTCATCGGCACCATTGCGCAGCACAGCCCCAATTTCAAAGATCTGATCCTGCATGCCGAGATCCGCACCCCCTGGGATATCGAGAACGAGGTGGGACTCACCGAGGGAAACATCTTCCAGGGCGAATTGACCATGGATCAGCTTCTGTTCAACCGCCCGGTGCCGGGCTACGCACAATACCGGGCGCCGGTGCGCGGGATGTACATGTGCGGTTCCAGCACCCATCCGGGCGGCGGAGTCATGGGGGCTCCCGGGGCGAACGCCGCCCGGGCGGTGCTGCGCGATCTCGGCAGGACGAATTGAGCGTGGCGCCGAGCATGGCCACGCCGGGTGCCGCGATGCCGGGTTCCGCGCGCTACGACTGCGTGATCATCGGCGGCGGTCACAATGGCCTGGTATGCGCCGCAACTCTGGCGCGCCGCGGCCGTTCGGTGTTGCTGCTGGAAGCGGCAAAAGAGCTGGGCGGTGCAGCCATCACGCGGGAATTCGCGCCTGGATTCCGGGTGTCGGCCGGCGCCCATCTGCTGCATCTGATGCCGGCGCAACTCATGCGCGATCTGCGGTTGGAATCGCACGGGCTGGAATGGGCGGCGCGGGGCATGAGCACCACGGCGCTGCTGCCCGACGGTGCATTCTTGAACTTGAGCGAGGCGGCCGCAGGGCAGCGCCTGTCGGCGGCCGATACGCAGGCATATCTCAAGTATTCGGCGCGCATGCGCCGCTTCGCTGCGGCTCTGGCGCCGATATTATCGCGCGTACCGCCGCGCCTGGGAACGAGTGCCTGGGCTGATCGACTGGCGCTGCTGAGGCTGGGTTGGCAAATACGCAGGCTGGGGCGCCGTGACATGCGTGAGCTGCTGCGCATCGGCGGCATGAATGTCCATGACTTGCTCGAAGAGAACTTCGAGTCGGCGGCTCTCAAGGGCGCGCTCGGCTTCGATGCCGTGCTCGGCGCCAATTTTGGTCCACGCTCTCCCGGCACGGTATTGACCTTGTTATATCGCTTGGCGGCGGAATTCGCGGGCGCAACGGGGTTGTCCCAGCCC
The DNA here is from genome assembly GCA_963811115.1 of uncultured Gammaproteobacteria bacterium. GTDB lineage: Bacteria > Pseudomonadota > Gammaproteobacteria > Steroidobacterales > Steroidobacteraceae > Bog-1198. The sequence goes on along the minus strand of CAWEQB010000004.1, from coordinate 109,582 downwards.
AGGGGTGGAATGGGCGCGGTGTGCAATGCGCTCGCCGCCGCGGGCAGGGCAGCCGGAGCCACGCTGCGCACCGGTGCGCCGGTGGCCGGTATCGTGGTCAATGGCGACCGCGCCTGCGGCGTCACTCTCGAATCGGGCGAGACCGTCGGCGCGGACGTGGTGATTTCGAGCGCCGATCCAAAGACGACCTTCCTGCGTTTGCTGGGAACGCGCCATCTCGACACCGGTTTTGTCCGGCGCGTGAGCCATCTTCGCGACCGCGGCCTTGGCGCAAAGCTGCATCTGGCGTTGAAGTGCCGGCCGCCCTTCATCGGCCTTCCGGAGGCGAGCTTGCGCGGCCGATTGCTGATCGCGCCGTCGCTGCAGCACATCGAGCATGCATACAATCACGCGAAGTACGGCGAGTTCTCGGCAGCCCCCGCCATGGAAATCACCATTCCGACGCTCAACGATCCCAGCCTCGCGCCGCCGGGGCAGCATGTACTGTCGGCCATCCTGCAATACGCACCCTATTCACTGAAGGAAGGCTGGCAGAGCGGACGGCAGCGGCTCCTGGAGGCCGCGCTGGATTCATTGGAACGACATGCACCGGGGTTGCGTACCGGCGTCATCGGGGCCGAATTGCTGACGCCGCCCGATATCGAACGAGAGTTTCGCATCTCCGGCGGCCACTGGCATCACGGCGACCTGGCCTTCGATCAATTCTTGATGGTGCGTCCGGTGCCGGGCGCGGCGCAATACCGCACACCGCTGCAGGGCCTGTACCTGTGCGGAGCCGGCTGTCACCCCGGCGGCGGCGTGATGGGTGTGGCCGGACTCAACGCCGCGCAGGAAGTGCTCAAATGGGACGTGAAATCATCATGAGCGATTCGCCAGCGCCGCATTTCAAGCAACCGCTGCTGAGGACGCCGTTCTACGAGCGTCACCGGGCGTTGAGTCAGATGGACAGTTTCATCCCGTGGGCGGGCTACACCACAGTGGATGTCTTCTCCACCATGGAGCAGGAATACTTCGCGATCCGCAATGCCACGACGCTGTATGACCTGACTCCGATGGTGAAATACCGCGTCGTGGGCCCGGATGCCGTGTCCTACCTCAACCGCCTGGTGACGCGCGATATCGCCAAGCTCAAGCCCGATCGGGTCGCTTACTGCGTGTGGTGCAACGACGCGGGGCACCTGATCGATGACGGTACGGTATTCCGTCTGGGAACGGACGAATACCGCATCTGCACCGCCGAACGCCAGCTCGATTGGCTGCTTGATTCCGCGATCGGATTTGACGTGGAGATCAGCGAGGTCACCGAGCAGATAGCAGCGTTGGCCCTGCAGGGCCCGACCTCGTGCGCGGTGCTCAAGGCCGTGGGTCTGCCGGGAGTCGAGCGTCTCAAGCCGTTTGAGATCGGCCAATTCACTCTCGGCGATCATTCAATGATGGTGTCGCGCACCGGATTTACCGGCGATCTGGGTTATGAGTTGTGGATGCAGCCTGAAGCGGCCGAAAATGTTTGGGATTTCCTGATGCGGGCGGGGCGGTCGCGGGGCATACGCGCGATCGGTTCGCAGGCCTTGAATGTGGCGCGCATCGAGGCCGGGTTCCTGCTGCCGAATGTGGATTTTGTATCGGCGGAGCATACGATCAGGACCGGACGCGACCGTTCGCCGCTGGAACTGGGGTTGGAGTGGCTGGTGGACTTCAACAAAGGACATTTCACCGGGCGACGGGCGCTGCTTGCGGAGAAAATTCAAGGGCCGCGGCGCCGGCTGGTCGGCCTGGACATTGCCGGCAACAAGCCCGCCCACAACGCGCTCATCTACACCGGCGCCGACGGCAAGCGGGAAATCGGCAGCGTGACCTCGGCGATCTGGTCGCCCACTTGCAAGCGCAACATCGCCCTTGCTATCGTCCAGGCGCCGCACTTCCAGGTCGGCTCTACGGTGTGGGCGGAAATCTATTTGAACCGTGAACTCGTATGGGAGCGCCGGATGTCGCGAGCACAGATCGTCGAGCGGCCTTTTTTCGCGCCCGAACGGCGCCGTGCGACGCCGCCGGCGGAGTTTTAGGCTGGGAGCCTGTCTGAGTAATCAACGTGGCCGCGACCGTGACGGATTTGCCTTCAGTCGAGGCGGAGCCGACGTGGTTGGGTCAATGCCCAACGAGGAGGCGACAACGACGAATGAAGGCAAATCCGTCCGGTCCCGAAGGGTTGGCTCTGCAAGGGGCGTCTGCGGCGTTGCGCGGCTTGGCCGTGGAACCCACCACGGCCTGCGCCGCGCGCCTTGCATCCACTCCCTTGCAGAGCCAACGCGGCTCACGTTGATTACTCAGACAGGCTCCTAATGGTAGCCGCGCCGAAATCCGTCGCCGACCGGCCGTGGCTCGATCCGGATGCGAAGCCGCAGATCATCATCGAAGGCATCAATAAGACATTTGGCGCGTTCACGGCCGTGGACAGCGTCAATCTGCGGATTTACAAGGGCGAAATGTTCGCTCTCGTCGGCGCATCGGGCTGCGGCAAGACGACGCTGCTGCGCATGCTGGCCGGTTTTGCGTCGCCGAGTTCGGGCCGGATCATGATCGAAGATGCGGACATGACCAAGGTGCCTCCGCACGAGCGCCCGGTCAACATGATGTTCCAGTCATATGCGTTGTTTCCCCACATGACGGTCGAGGACAACGTCGGTTATGGACTGCGGCGGATGGACTTGGAGAAGGCGGCCAAGCGCAGGCGAATTCAAGAGGCGTTGGAGATGGTGCAGTTGGAGGGACTCGCGAAGCGCAAGCCTCACCAATTGTCCGGCGGTCAGAGACAGCGGGTCGCGCTGGCGCGCGCGCTGATCCGCCGGCCCAAGGTTCTGTTGCTCGATGAGCCTTTGAGCGCCCTTGACAAGAAACTGCGTGAACAGACCCAGTTCGAGCTCATGAACATCCAGTCCCAGGTGGGCATCACCTTCGTTTTCGTAACCCACGATCAAGACGAGGCCATGGCGCTGTCGACGCGGATCGCGGTGATGAATCGCGGTCAGGTGGTGCAGGTCGGCACGCCGTCGGAAATCTATGAATTCCCGCAGAATCGTTTCGTGGCCGATTTCATCGGCACCACCAATCTGTTCGAGGGCACCGTGAGCGGCGGCGAGCCCGGCCACCTCATCGTGCGCAGCCCCGAAGCCGGCTGCGATCTGATCGTCGATGAGTGGGGGCGATTCGGCAGCGGACAGCGCGTGTGGGTGGCGTTGCGGCCGGAGAAGATCCGCCTGAGCAAGGAGCCCACCGCCGGCAATCGCTACAACCAGGTCAAGGGCATGGTCTGGGAATTGGGATATCTGGGCAATCGTTCGACCTACCGGATCAAAACGGAAACCGGCAAGCTGGTCACTGTTTTCGCGCAAAACGAGCGTCGCACATCGGAGTGGTCCATCGACTGGAGCGACGAGGTATATTTGAGCTGGACGTCGAACTGCGCGGTGGTTCTGCAACAGTAACAATTCAAGGGCGACGATTATGCAATTCGCGTTGAGGTTTGCCGTCCACGCTTCGGCGATCGGCGTGTTGATGCTCGCGGGCGCAGCCAGCGCCTTTGCCGGAAAAACACAGAATGTCGTGCTGATCGTGAGCGACGGCTTGCGGTGGCAGGAAGTCTTCACCGGCGCCGATCCCAGCCTCCTGAACGGCAAGGACGGCGGCAGTTGGTTGGGGGAGGAGGAACTGCGCAGGCGTTATTGGCGTGAAAATGCCGACGAACGGCGTGCGCTGCTGTTTCCCTTTCTGTGGGGGACGGTGGCCAAGAAGGGTCAGATCTACGGCAATCAGCTGAAGGGCAGCGTCGCGCACGTCACCAACGGCAGGGCGTTTTCATATCCCGGTTACAACGAAATGTCCACCGGTTATCCCAACGATGCCATCGACAGCAATGAATTCGGACCGAATCCGAACGCATCGGTATTCGAGTGGCTCAACAAGTTCGGCGAATTCCGCGGGCGGGTGGCCATTTACGGCACCTGGAACGTCTATGACAACATCTTCAACAAGCAACGCAGCGGTCTGGTCATGCAGACGGGCTGGACGCTCCCGCACAAGGCCAACGAGACGCCGCGCGATGCCTTGCTGCACCAGCTTTACGATACGACGACGCGCTTCGACGAAGAAGATGTCGACAACTCTCTGCTGCAGGTAGCGCTGGTGGATTATGTGAGGAAGGGGCGCGCGCGGGTCCTGTTCGTGGGTTACGGTGAGACCGACAACTGGGCGCATCAGGGACGCTACGATCTGGTGCTCGACAGCGCCCACCGCACGGATCAGTTCATCCAACAGCTATGGGAGACCATGCAGGCCATGCCTCAATATCGCGGCACGACTACCTTCATCATCACCACCGATCACGGTCGGGGCAGCGGCCCGACCGAGTGGAAGGAACATGGGGTGGCGGAGAAGGGCTCGGAGAACGTCTGGATCGCAGTGATGGGGCCGGATACCGCACCAGAAGGCGAGCGCACCCAAGTCGCACCGGTCACGCAGGCGCAAATCGCCGCGACGGTGGCGGCGTTTGTCGGCCGCGACTATCGGCACGATGTCCCCAAGGCGGCGCCCCCCATCGAGGGCGTGCTCGCCGGGTCAGTACCGGCTGGTTCTGGTCCAGCGCGATGATAGGCTGGCGAGGCAGGTGCGAATCTTCTTGAAACCGAGAAGACTGCCGAGCCTGATCTGCACATTGAGAAATCTGCGCAATCCGCTCACCAGGTTGAAGAGATCCCGGTATTCCTCGCGGCGCCCATGCGCCGCGTAGGCGATCTTCAGCGCATCGCAGACGACCGCACCCGGCAATTTGTAAATACGCGAACGCGCAGCGAATGGATCGCGTACCCGCGCCACGAGCCCGGAGTCGCGGGCCAGGATCCAGGTCGCGACGCGCTCCATGATGAATATCTTCATGGGCACGCTCGTTTCGCCCCGATAAGTCGTGGGCTTGCGCAGCTCGGCTCCCAGCGGATCTGTCGGGGACTCGGCGAGTGCGAACAGCTGTTCCGTGATGCTGAGCCAGGCTCTCCAGAATCGGGGTTTCGCGATCATGTAGTTGGAATGAACCTCGTTGCGCGAATCAGTGACCAGTTCGCGCAAATCCCCCGGTTGGCCGATATGCGCAAAGAATTGCGTTGCAATCCGCATGAGGCCGGGGTGAACCTCGTCACCGTACTCGAAAACGTTCAGATGATAGGCCGTGAGGTGAACGCTCGGACTCAATAGCACCACGTCGGTCGTGTTGATTTCGAGCCCCACGAATTCGTGTACCGCGACGGCGCTCAGGTTTGTCTTGTGCTGGAATTTTGGCGAAAGAAAGCCGTAGAAGGCGTTTTCGTCCAATGGCTCGTTCAGCAGGTATTTGCGGATCGGCCAATATTCATACCAGTCGGGCCTCTCGTTGGCTGAGTTGTCCAGCACCAGAAACCCCGGATCCAAGGCGTCGGGCGTCGTGTAGTGATTCAAGATCTGGTAGATGAATATGGCGGACATGATCGACATCACCCGACGCGGCGCCGCCGCGAACGGCGCTCATTGTGAGTGTTCATGCCCTGTAGGTCCACACCATCCTGCAGCCTGCGCCGCTGCGGCTGCCGGAACTTCTATTTTTATATTATACTCGTAACATTACAAAGATCGCGGCGCCTGCCAGGATACAAATCATGCGGAAAGTGCAAACACTGGGGCTTCTTGGAACCGGGGTCATCGGGGGCGGCTGGGCCGCACGGGCGTTGCACTTCGGGATCGATGTCATAGCGGCGGACGTCAAGCCGGAGATGGAGGAATGGATACGCGGCGCCGTTGCCAACGCCGAACCCGCATTGGCGAGGCTGACCTTCGCTCCGCTGCCGCCCAAGGGCAAATTAACCTTCACCACGGATCTCAAGGTGATGGCGCGTCAAGCCGACTTCATCCAGGAGAATATCCCGGAGCAGCTGCCGTTGAAGCAACGGATGCTGGCCGAGGTGAGCCGGCACGCGGCCGCCGACGTGATCGTGGCGTCCAGCACCTCGGGTCTCACGCCGTCGGATTTGCAGCGCGACATGGTCTGTCCCGAACGCTTCTGCGTCGCGCATCCGTTCAATCCGGTGTACTTGCTGCCGCTGGTGGAGCTGGTGGGCGGGGAGAAGACCGCACAGGCGACCATAGATGCGTCGGCAAAATTCTTCACCTATATCGGCATGCATCCACTGCACGTGCGGCGCGAAGTGCCGGGACATTTGACCGATCGCCTGCAGGAAGCGCTGTGGCGTGAAATTCTGCATCTGGTGAACGACGGGGTGGCCACCACGGGTGAACTCGACGAGTCCATCATTTACGGTCCAGGTTTGCGGTGGGCGGCCATGGGCACGAATTTGATCTACCATCTGGCGGGCGGCGAAAGCGGCATGCGCCACATGCTGGCGCAATTCGGTCCCTGCTTGAAGTGGCCGTGGACCAAGCTTGAAGCTCCCGAGCTCAGTGAGGCCCTGATCGATCGCATGGTCGAGGGCACTCAGGCACAGGCGGCGGGTCGTTCGATCCGCGAGCTCGAACGGCTCCGGGACGACTATCTGGTGGCAATCCAGCAGGTGCTCCGGCAATACAACATTGGAGCCGGCGCCACTTTGCGCTCGCTGGAGGAGCGGCTCTATCAGGATGCGGCAGCCGCCCACGCGCCGCGTGGCGACGGGGCGGCCAAACCGCTGCGTCTGGTGGAGGCCGTCGTGCGGCCGGAATGGGTGGACTACAACCGCCACATGTCGGACTTTCGCTACGGACAGGTGTTCGGAGACGCGACGGATGCGCTGTTCCGGCGCGTGGGCGTGAACGAGGGGTATCGCGATTCCGGCCGGATGTACTACAGCGTGGAGAATCACGTCAAACATGTCGGCGAGGCGAAGGCCGGCGAACCGCTGTATGTCACCACGCAAGTACTGGCAGTGGACGACAAGCGGTTGCACGTATTCCATAGAATGCATCGCGGGCGCGACGATCGGCCAATCGCCAGCGCCGAGCAGATGTATTTGCACGTCGACACCAAGGCCGCCAAGGCTTCTGCGGCCGACGCTGCGGTCCGCGCCAAGCTCGAGGCGATTCGCAGCGATCACGCCGGGTTGCCGCGGCCGCCGGAAGCGGGCCGCTTGGGCAGCGGCTCACGATGAATATTCAGACAGGCCCCTGAGTCATGCCGAAGATCGTCGACCATGCCCAGCGACGCGATGAGATTGCTCACGTTGCGTGCAAGGTCGTCGCCCACTATGGATTCGAGCAGGCCACGGTCGCCCGCATTGCCCGCGCCGCCGGCTACACGACCGGGATGGTGGCCCACTACTATGAGTCCAAGCAGGAAATCATCCTGGCGGCGCTGCGACTGATGCTGTTGCGGATCGAGCAGCGACTGACCCGCGAACGCGACATTCGGGAGGCGAACCTTCTGGATGTGCTGTCCGAGGCGCTTGCCATCGACGCGCAACGGTTCACCGAGTGCGCATTCTGGATGGCCTTTTGGGGTCAGGTGCCGGCCGACAAGAAGCTCAAGCGGCTGAATGTGTGGGTACACCGCGAATACATGCGTTTGTTCGCACGTTGCTTTGCCGAGCACTGGCAGGAATGGTCCGCTTGGCCGCCGCCGGTGCGCGATCAGGTGCTGCGCTCAGTGGTGACGTTCATGAACGGCTTGACCGCCAGCGCCGTCACCAGCCCGCGCGATTGGCCCGCCGGCATGCAGGTGGAGCAGCTGCGCCTGCAGTTGGGTTTGCTGCGGCAGTGGGCCAATCGGTAACCAGAGGAATCAACATGGATTTTTCGCTCAACGATGAACAGCAAATGATCGTCAAGTCGACCCGCGAGTTCGTGGTCAACGAGCTCTACCCGCACGAGAAGGAAATCGAAGAAACCGGCGTGTTGCGCGAGGACCTGCATCGCGAGTTGAAGGCGAAGGCCATCGAGGCAGGCCTGTACTCGGCCAACATGCCGGTGGACGTGGGTGGCGCCGGGTTGGACACGGTCACCTGGGTTCTGTACGAAAAGGAACTGGGGCGCACCAGCTACGCGCTGCATTACTCCTGCGTCGGGCGGCCTTCGAATATTCTGCTTGCCTGCCAGGGCGAGCAGCGAGAACGTTACCTGCTTCCAACCGTTCGGGGCGATCGAGTCGAATGCCTGGCCATGACCGAGCCCGGTGCCGGGTCGGATCTGCGCGGCATGAAAACCACGGCGGTCGCGGCGGGCGATGACTTCATCATCAACGGCACGAAGCACTTCATTAGTCACGCCGACCACTCGGACTATGTGATTCTGTTCGCGGCCACCGGCGAGGAGACCACGGCTCACGGCAGCCGCAAGAAGATGACGGCCTTCCTGATCGACATGGGGCATGCGGGCTTCGAGGTCCGGCCGGGATACAAGAATGTGTCTCACCGCGGCTACACCAACAGCATCCTTGAATTCAACAATTGCCGCGTTCCCAGAAGCGCGATATTGGGAGAGCTGCATCGCGGTTTCGAGGTGGCAAATACGTGGTTGGGAGCGACTCGGTTGCAGGTGGCGGCCACTTGTTTGGGGCGCGCCGAGCGCGCTCTGGAGCTGTCGACCCAATGGGCGGTCGATCGCGTGCAATTCGGCCAGCAAATCGGCAAGTTCCAGGGTGTCAGCTTCAAGTTGGCCGACATGGCGGTGGAACTGCGGGCGGCGGAACTGTTGGTCCTGGAGGCGGCATGGAAACGCGATCGGAAAATCGATAGCGACATGGATATGGCCATCGCCAAGGTCAAGGCCACCGAAATGCTGGCCATGGTGGCCGACGAAGCGCTGCAAATTCACGGGGGCATGGGGCTGATGAGCGACCTGCCGCTGGAACGCATCTGGCGCGACGCGCGCATCGAACGCATTTGGGATGGCACCAGCGAAGTTCAGCGCCACATCATCTCGCGAGGCTTGCTGAGACCACTGGGCGGATAGTGCCGGCGCAATGCGCGCGTCATGCACCGCAATGAAGCGCCGCAATTTGACAATATTCGACCGACAGCGTCGACCCGCACGCAAATGCGGGCGCGTCCTACAGACCCTGTGACCTAGATCCTTGAGAATCGTGTTGTCGCCCCGATACCGGATGTCGAGACGAGGGCGACCGCTAGGGGTTGTGGATAAAGAACAAAGGTGGGAAGCATGATTGACATTGAAGTCACGCGGCTACGTCGGCTGCGCAATAAGGCATTGAAAGTTCGTGCATTGGCTGCGAGGTTGGAGTCTCCATCGCCGCAGCGCGATTCCGTGTTTGCGCGGACCGCCGGGCACTGCTGGCAGATCGCCCGCGTGGCCAGCGGCCGGCTGAACGGCCATCCCTATCTAAGCTACCAGCGCGGACCGAGTGCACTTAGCACTTTCTATGGTGGGATCAGGGCGAGCCTGCTGAGCAGCGCCGCTCGATATGGTCAGCGCAGTTTTCGGGTATTGTCCGATGAGCTGCAAAACGTGGTCCGCGAGTTGGACGACGCCAGGGCACTGACTTGGTCGACCGAACTGAGCGACACTTTCGGCCGATTGCAGGCGCAACTACGCAGGCTGAAGGCTGAAGTCGAGGCCGGCGCGCGCAAAGAGGCCGGATCAAGCAGCGATATTGTCCCAGACACGCGGACGGACACCATCGAAGAAACCAATTTGGCGGGGAATTGGCCCTATTTAGCTTTTTGATGTAGGACGCCGCACGGCGGCCGCAATGCCGTCAAGTCTGACAAATCCTACAGCAGTCGACGCACTCCGCCGACCGCGCCTCCTTCAACTCGGCGCGATACTCCCCCGCACTTAAGTCAAGTGACGAAGGAGTCCTGCAATGCGCAATGAGAATGTGCCGAATTCACCCAATCCCGCCGAACCACCACTGGCACCCCACGATCTCCCCGAACCCGCGCCGCAGGCAGCCGCTTGGCGCCGGGCTCTTCGAGTCGTGGCATTATCCGCATCGCGAGCTCCTGGTAACCGCTCCATCACGGCCTCCGGACGCACTGCGCGAGGATAAAGCGCACCGCGCGAGGATAAGAAACGCGAGGATAAAAATGAACACCAGGCTCGAAATCGCCATCGGCATTGCCCTGCAGACGCAGGTGCTGAAGATTTGTCCCATCCACAATCAGCTGTTTTGCGACGAGGAGCAATATTCGGACGATGAAAACATGGCGCGTGCCTTTGCAGTGGCGGTCGAACTGGTCAATCAACACCAGCCGTACGCAGAGGAATTTCATCACGATGCACACGTGTTGACGGACTTGCTGAGTTCCACGATCGGCAGCGCGCCGGATCGCTGTCCCGAGTGTCTACCGCCGCAACATGGCGACGTGACGCGGCTCAGCGACCAGTCCAGCGAGGTTTACGCTTTTCGCTGAATGCCCGGGTGCCTTCTTTGAGATCGTCCGAACGGATGACTCGTTGCACGGCATCAAGCGAATCGTGCAGTTCGAATGCTTCGTGTTCAGGCACCATTTCGGTGTGACGCAGCAGCTGCTTGATTGCCGGGAACAATAGCGGCGGGCCGGCCGCCAGCTGCTGCGCAATTTCTCGCGCCTTGTTCATGCCTTCACCCTTGGCGACCACATGGTTGGCAAGTCCCCAGTGTTTGGCTTCCGCCGCATCCATCCAGCGCCCCGTCAGCAGGAACTCGACGGCAACGTGATACGGAATCCGGCGCCGCAACTTGACGGTCCCGGCATCTGCCAGCACGCCGACATTGATTTCGGGCAGCGCGAATTTCGCATGTTCTTCCATTACGATGATATCGGTGCCGAGGACCACCTCGAAACCTCCGCCGCATGCGATGCCGTTCACCGCCGCGATAATGGGCTTGTTGAGGTTCCTGGGGTAGTTCAAACCGGCGAATCCGCCCACCCCCCAATCGGAATCGGATGCTTCCCCGGCGGCGGCCGCCTTGAGATCCCAACCCGGGGAGAAAAATCGTTCGCCCGCGCCGGTGATAATGGCAATCCGAAGCTCAGGATCATCGCGAAAGGCGGTGACGACCTGGTTCAGGCGGCGGCTCGCCTTCAGGTCGATGGCATTGGCCTTTGGCCGGTCGATGGTTATTTCGAGAACGGCACCGTCCTTGACGGTCTTGATTCCATCTGTCATGCAGCCTCCCTCAAGGAATATTTCTCATTCGAATCATGGTATCAACCGCCACCGCGCCCTGACCCACGGGGCGCACGATCACCGGATTTACGTCTATCTCCACCAGCACGGGCAGATGAGCGGTCGCATATCGCGCGACCGCGAGAATGGTATCGATCAGCGCCGCCACGTCGGCGGAAGGCTTGCCGCGATAACCGTTCAGCAGTCTACGCACGCTGAGTCGCTGCAGCGCCGATTCCACGGATGCACGCGTCCAGGGAGGCAGCAGGCTGACGCTGTCGGACAAGAGTTCCGTGAGGATGCCGCCCGCGCCGAGGACCAGCACCTGGCCGAACTGCGGATCGACGATGACGCCGATCAGGATTTCGGCGACTCCGTCGGTGAACATTTCTTCGACCAACAACGTGTCCGAAAGCCCCGCCAGTCGGCCCGCCGCAACGTGTGCATCGGCTTCGTTACGCACGTTGAGTGCGACTCCGCCCACCTCGGTCTTGTGCGTGAGGTGCGCCGCCGAGGCCTTGATGACAATCGGAAATCCCAGCGCACGCGCCGCCGCAGCCGCCTCGGATGCGGATACCAGAGTGCCGCGGGGGGTGCGCACGCCGAACTCGCCGAGCGCCGCCTTGCCCTCATGCTCGCTCAATGCATGGATGACGGCGGCGGCCCGCTGCGGCGGCCGCTGCAGTTGCACGCGCGGATTGTTCCGCCAAGCCAGTCCCACGCCGCCGGCGAGGGAGATGGCCTCGAGCGCTTCACGCTGACCCTGCAATGGGATCACGCCCCCGTCGAGGCAGCGCTGCCGCACCTGCGGACTCATGGTCTCAGGCAGCGAAGCGATGAGCGCGGCGCGGGTCGGCGCACCGTGGGCCGCCTCGATGAACACATCGATGACTGCGTCATAGGCAGCGGAATCCGCCTTGCCTTGCGGCGGACTGTCCAGCATGAAGCCCGCGGCATCGTATCCGGAATGCAGGACCTCGCTGAAAACGCGCTTCAATGCGGGTGGGTCGAACCACAGGTAGGTGTGAATATCGAAAGGATTGGCGATGGTGACCCGGTCGGTCAGCACCTCGCGCAATGAGGCGGCGCGCGCGGCGGACAGGGGCGCAAATTCCAAATTCATCTCGCGCGACACGTCGGCGGTCATCGCCATGTCGCCGCCCGAGGCTCCCATGACCAGAACCTTGCGCCCGGCAAGCGGACCTCCCATGTGAAACAGCTTCAAGGTCTCGCACAGGGTGGCCAGCGTGTCGCAGCGGGCAATTCCCGCCTGGAGGCAAAACGCCTCGAATATTTCATCAGCGCCCGCCAGTGCCCCGGTGTGGCTATGCGCAGTGCGCACCGCTGCATCGGTGCGACCCGATTTGATGACGGCGATGGGCTTGCCCGCAGCGCGCGCCCGATCGGCCGCGCGCGCAAATCGTTCGGGATCCTTGATGCCTTCCAGATACAGTCCGAACGCCGTCACGCGCGCATCGTCGCAAAGAATTTCAATCAAGTCCTCGACCGCCAAACACGTCTGATTGCCCACGGTGAACAAGCAGCCGATCGGCACGGAACGATGATTGAACATGAGCGTGAGGGCAATCGTGCCGCTCTGGCAAATGAGCGCGACGCCGCGCTCGATGGGCGATCCCACGATTTGATCGGGCATCATGGCGACACGATCGAAGAAATTGACGAAGCCGTAGCAATTGGGTCCGAAGTAGGGCAGCGGTCCGGCATTGCCGGCCAGTTCATTCGTGAGCGCCATGCCGGACTCGGTGCCGGTTTCCGAGAAGCCGGCGCTGAAGCAGACGAATCCTCCGGCGCCGCAGGCGGCGAGCGCCGCGGCGACGCCCGGCGCCTCATGATTGGGCACCGCGACGAATGCCGCGTCGGGAACCTCCGGAAGATCGGCGATCGAGCGATAGTAAGTCGTCGCGGCGGTCGAGGCACGGGTGGGGTGAACGCGCCACAACCGGCCGGAATAGCCGATGGTGGCGTTGCCGGCGGCGACGGCGTCGGTCCAGGCGCCGGCCCCGATCAGAACGATGCTGCGCGGCGCAATGAGTCGATGAATGTCCACCGGCGGCACGCTTCAGCGACGCTTCATTTCAATCTTGCGGGAACCCGGGCCGAAAGCCTCGCGCGAGGCCGCGGACAGCTTGAGCTTTTCGAGCTTCGCAGTGACCTCATCGGGAAATGACGCCACCTTGGGCTTGTCGCCTTGATGGACGTGCAGCAGCATCATCTCGGCGGTGGCGACCGGCTCGCCGACACGCGAACAGATGAAGCGGCAGCCAACCTGGAGGCGCTTGCGATCGAAATCCAGCACCGAGGTGATGACTCCCAGATCATCCGAGCCCTTGACCTCGTGCAGATAGTGTAAATGCACCTCGAGCGTATACAGCGTGCAGCGAGTGCGTGCGCGGTAGGCGGCGTCCAATCCCAGATGGTCCATCACCTCGTCGATGGCGAAGCTTGCCACCAATCCGTAGTAGGCATCGCGCAAGTGGCCGTTGAAGTCGATCCAATCGGCTTGGATCGTGGCGCGATAGACGGGAAATTCGTTCACAGGGTGTTCAGCGAAGCTGAAGTTTTTCGCGCGCCTGCGCGGGGCTCAGCACCCGTGCTCCCAGGGCCTCGATGATGGTGCGGGCCTTCTCCACCAATTGTGCGTTGCTGGCATATACCCCCTTGCTCAAATAGAGGTTGTCTTCCAGGCCGACGCGCACGTTGCCCCCGAGCAGCACCGCCTGGGCCACCCAGGGCATTTGCATGCGGCTGATGGCAAAGCTGCCCCAATTGCAGTTCTCGGGCAGAGAATTGACCATGGCGAGCAAATGTCCCACGTCGGCGGGAACTCCATAGGGGATTCCCATGCACAGTTGAATCAGCGACGGTGCGGTCAGGAGACCTTCCTTGACCATTTGCTTGACGAACCAGAGATTGCCGGTGTCGAAGACCTCCAGTTCAGGCTTGACTCCGAGGTCCTTGCATATACCCGCGCCCTGGCGCAGGTAATTGGGGGTCGATACGTAGGCACGATTGCCGTCGCCGAAATTCAGGGAACCGCAATCCAAGGTTGCGATGTCCGGCCGATAAAGACCTTCGTGGCAAAGATCGATCACGTGGCGCATTCGATCTTCCTGGCTGACGAAATCGCTGCCGGCAGCGGGGGTGTCCTTCAACCCGTGATCGCCCACCACGATGTAGCCCCCCATGCCGCAGGTGAGGTTCACGATCACATCGACCTTGCTTTCGCGAATTCGTTTGACCACTTCGCGATAGTGTTTTGTTTCCATGCTGAACGCGCCGGTTTCTGGCTCGCGGACGTGAATGTGGACGATGGCCGCACCGGCCTTCGCTGCCGCGATGGCCGTGGCGGCGATCTGCTCCGGGGTGACGGCGCAATGGGGACTCTTTGTGACCTTGGTGTCATCGCCGGTGACGGCGCAGGAAATGATGACATCGTGATTCATGGGACAATCTCCAAGGCCTTGGATGAGCGGCAGCCGATCGTTTTATTATATTGATGATAATATTTAAATGCGGCCGGAGCAACTACAGAACTCGCGCCAGCAGCAGCAGCGCGCCCTTGATGAGCGCGAACAACACGCCCCACACGATGGCGATGGAGACGGCCGCGGCGCACAGGCCGGCCAGCACCCAGACGCCGTCGCGTTCGAGAATGGCCAATGAAAACAGGCAAATGGCGATGGCCGGCGGCATGTTGCCCATGGGTATGGGTAAAAACAGAATGATGGAGAGAAACAGACAAATCCCGCCGATGAGGTACTCGAAGGGCGGTCGTGCGAGTGCCTCGATTCTCGGCCGCAACAACCGTTCGGCCCGCTCGAGCCAGGGCGCAACCCGGTGTACGATCGCGGCAAAATGCGCGCGATCCATGGAACGGGCTGCAATTACCCTGGGCAGCCATGGACCTCTGCCGATGGTCAGTTGAGCGGTCAGGAACAGCAGAGGCGCACCAAGAATTGCAGAGGCTCCGGGCAGCATGGGAATGGTGTTCGGCAGGGCGAACACGAATATGAGCGCGCCGATGGCTCGGTCGCGCAGGGCCTCGAGCAAATCCCCGACCGAAATGCGTGGGCGCGATTCGTCCGCCGCCATCCGCAGCAGGACCTGCGACAGTGGCGGCCCGCCTGAGTTAGCGGGCCGCGGCACTCGTGTGCCGCCCGCCGGCAAGCGCCCGGATGATCTCGGTCTCGCTGCAAACTCCGATGATGCGGTCCGCATCGGCGAGCAGAACCGGGTGGCCGGTGCTCTGGCGCAAATGAATGATGGATTGCAGCGACAGCGAGGCGGGGGCCACGGCAAGCCCCGTCTGCGGACCGATGGCGTCGGCGTCGTCATGAACCCGGCAAAGTGCGTGGGCGACGCCGTCGAGGTGCAGTTCCATCGCCTCATCCGAGTCACTCAGAGTCAGCCGGTAGTGCCGTCCCTCGTCCAGCCACACGTGGCCGCCGTCGCCCGCGAGCAGCGCGCGACGCTGCATGATCATGCTGCCGGTGAGGACGGTCAGCGGATTCATGTGACGCACGAATTCGGCGACATACTCGTCCGCCGGCGCCAAGACGATGTCTTCGGCGGTGCCGGTCTGGATGATCCGGCCGTTCTGCAGGATGGAAATGCGATCACCGAGCCGCAACGCCTCATCCAGGTCGTGGCTGACGAACAGGATGGTCTTCTTAACCCGCGCCTGCAGCGTCAGCAGTTCGTCCTGCAACTTGCCGCGAATCAATGGATCGAGCGCCGAGAACGGCTCGTCCATGAGCAGAATATCCGCATCGGTCGCAAATGCCCGTGCCAGTCCCACGCGCTGCTGCATGCCTCCCGACAGTTCGCTGACGTAACGATCGGCCCATTGCGACAGGCCGACCAGCTCCAATTTCTCATCGACGATCAATTTGCGCTGTGCGGCGCCTTCGCCGCGCAGTTCCAGGCCGAAGCCGACGTTTTCGCGCACGGTGCGCCAGGGCAGCAATCCGAACTGTTGGAACACCATGGCCACGCGCTCGCGCCGCAGACGGCGCATTTGCAGCGTGCCGCAGGTGGCGACGTCGATGGAGGACTCGCCGTCGCGAATCCACACCGAGCCCCGGGTCACGGGATTCAGGCCGTTGGCGGCGCGCAGCAGGGTGGACTTGCCGGAGCCCGAGAGGCCCATGAGCACGGAAATCTCGCCGCGCGCCACGCTTAGATTGGCGCCGGCCACGCCGACGATGACGCCATATTTATTCTGGATGTCGCTGCGCGTGGAGCCGCCGTCGAGGGCGGCCAGCGCGTCGCGCAGGACCTTGCGTCCGTCGCGCCCGGCGTTGGCAAACAGGATGTCCACGTCCTTGAATTCCACCGCCGAGTTCATCGTGTTTCTCCACGTTCTTTCGGCCGGCTGATGCGGTCCAAGATGATGGCCAGGAGAACTATGGTGAACCCTGCTTCAAAGCCCATGCCCACCTGCACCGAGTTCAGGGCCCGCACCACCGGAACCCCGAGGCCGCCGGCGCCGACCAAGGCGGCAATCACCACCATGGACAGACTCAGCATGATGCATTGAGTGATGCCCGCGACGATGGTGGACGCGGCGCTTGGCAGCTCCACTTTCCAGAGCAGTTGCATGGGTGTGGCGCCGAAGGCTTCGCCGGCCTCGATGAGCGGTTTCGGCACGGAAGAAATGCCCAGATGCGTCAGGCGTATGGGCGCGGGCAGGGCGAATATCACGGTCGAAATCAGCCCCGGCACCACGCCGAGACCGAACAACACCAGGGTTGGGATCAGGTAGACGAAGGTCGGCAGGGTCTGCATCAAATCGAGGACGGGTCGCAGCGCGGCGAACAGCCGCGGCCGATGAGCGGCGGCTATGCCCAACGGGACGCCGATCGCCGTCGAGGCGAGCGTGGCGACCATGACCAACGACAGGGTCTCGAGCGTCGCGAGCCAGTAACCCTGATTGAGGATGAATAGCAGTGCCAGCGCGACGAAGGCGGACAGCATCAGGGAACGACGCAGCAACCACGCCAGCGCCGCCACCGCAATGATGAGCACCGCAGCGGGCAGGGTGTGAAGCAACGCGGTCAGACCATTGACCATGCCGCGAATGGCGATGGAGATGCCGTTGAATACGAAGGTGCCGTGCGCCTTGATGTAATCGATGGCCACCGCCATGGCGTCGCCCACCGGAATCTTGTGACTGACGATCCATTGTTCGAAACCGCGGGAATGCGCGGTGGGTGCGGCGCGTGCGAGAGCCCCGGCCGCTGGCCGGCCGTCGAAGGTCAGTACTCCCTGCAGCCAGGTCTGGGCCGCGGCGGGATTGGCCTTCAGCCATGCCGTCGCCGCCGCTTCGGGAATTTCATGGCGATCGAGGATGGCGTCCATCATTTCGTTCTCGCCGCGCAGCGTGAACTTCAGATTGGCGAGCAAGCGGCCCATATTGGGACATTCGGCGCTGTAGCCCCTGCGGGTCACGGTATAAATCGTCGCACCGCCGTAGTTGGGCCCGAAAAACTCATCGCCGCCGGCGAGGTATTTCAAGTCGAAACGCATGTTCATGGGATGCGGGTCCCAGGCCAGGAACACGATGGGTTTCTTGTCGTGGTAGGAGCGCTCCACCTGCGCCAACATTCCCTGTTCGCTGGACTCGATCAATTTGAAGCCGCCCAGGCCGAATTGATTCTGCTTGAGCATGTCCAACACATGCCGGTTGCCGTCGTTGCCGGGTTCGATTCCGTAGATCGAGTCGTCGAGTTCGGGTCCGAAGCGCTGAATATCCTTGAAGTCCTTGAGACCGGCGGCATAGGTGTATGCTGGCACCGCCAGCGTGTATTTGGCGCCGGTTAGATTGGCGCCGATCACGACGACGGTTCCGTCTTCGACGTAATGGCCCCGATCGGCCGCCTGGGCCGGCATCCAATTGCCGAGGAAGACGTCGAGGTCGTTGTTCTGAAGAGAGGCGAAGGTCACGGGTACCGACAACACGGTGACCGTCGGCGAGTAGCCGATCGAGCGCAGCAACTGGGCGATCAGCGCGGTGGTGGAGGTTACATCAGTCCAGCCGACGTCGGAGAAACGAACGGTTTGGCAGCTCGGTGGATCGCGGTGCGCAGTGCTCGGCATGGCAGAGGCCGCTTCAGCCTGCACCGGCAGCGCCAACAAAGCCATGAGCGCATAGCGCGATAGCGTCATCACTTCTCCGGCACGGAAACCGCTGCGCTTGCGCCGGGGAGGAAGAGCCTTTCCTGAGATCGGAGTTTGCTGTTCCTAAAAGTGGACATTTCGGTCAATTTTAGGGTCTTGTTTAAAGTAATTGAAGGCATTAACTTTCGCTGATGTTGCTGGTGTGTCGATTCCGCATCAAGTCGCTGAGGGATATCAACTCGGCTCGAAATATCCTCTTCCGTTCGGGACATCGAACGCCTGCTGAGGGAATCCCCGCCCTTTAGGGCGGGGAGGATGTCAAGCCAGAGAGTGAGAGGCCAGCGTGCCGATGCAACGGCGACCCTTGAGTCCGTACCACAACAGACCGGCTCCTAGAATCACTCCAGTGTACGCGAAGGCACCCCACGTGTTGTACCAGGGCGTGCCGTAAATGGCTTCGCGCGGCCAGGCCAGATTGAGTGCCATCCCGGCGCCCCACAGTACCGCAATGACATTGACCCACAATCCCCACCTGCCCATGGTGAAGTAGCCGCCCGCGGCCAGATCGGCGGGGGGCCAGTGCCCGCGCAGACGCTTCAGCAGCAGAGGCCCCGTCACCATCAAGTACGCCAGGTAGATCATGATAACTGCGATCGACGTCAGAACCGTGAAGATCTTGGGCTGCCCGATGTTGACCACCAGGATCAACGCGGCGATCACGCCGATGACGATGGCGGGGGTGATTGGCGTCTGAGTCTTGGGATTCACCCGGGCGAGTCTCTCCCCGAATGGCAGCGCATTGTCGCGCGCCATCGCGAAGGTCATGCGGATGGCGGCGGTGTGCACGGCCAGCGAGCACACGGTCACCGCAATCACGATGCAGATCAGGAATATCTTGCTCAGCGGCCCCCACATCACTTGTTCGACGATGTACTGCAGGCCGCCGCTGCTGTTGGCGATCTGCGGATCGCTCAGATTGGGCGCCGATAATATCGCGAACGTCAAGATCGAGCCGCCGATGACGAAGGAGGCAAGGATGGCTCGCAGGATCGCGCGGGGAGCCGTGCGACGGGGCTCGACCGTCTCCTCACCCAGCGAACTCGCGGTGTCGAATCCGTACATGACATATCCCGAGGCCAGCGACGCCATGAGAAACGCGCCCACAAATCCGCCATTGGCGCCGTAGCCGTTTGCCGAGAAAAACACTTCGGGTCCGCGCGTCGCGTGACACGCCAGAATGATTGCAATCAAGCAAGCGGCAATCAGCTCAATAAAGACACCCGCGCTGTTGATCATGGCCATCAGCCGCACTCCGAGCGCATTGACGACCGTGGTGAAGAGGATCAAGGCCGTACCGAGGATCACCGCGTTGGTGGCGAAATCGTAGGCACCTGAGCCGTCGCCAACGATCTGAAAACCGCTCCACAAGCGTGGCAGGTTGAGTTGCAACGCAAGCACCACCGCAGACAGCGTAACAATCGAGGCGGTGAGCATCAGCCAACCCGCGGACCAGCTCACGATGCGGCTGCCCAGCTGTTTGGACCAATTGTAAACCGATCCTGCAACCGGGTACTTGGCGGCCAGTTCCATGAAACACAGCGCGACCGTGAGCTGGCCGATCAATACCATTGGCCAGGACCACAGATAAGCGGGTCCGGCAGTACCGAAACCGAAGTAGAACAGCTGAAAAGTGCCGGTAAGAATTGAGATATAGCTGACGCCGGCGGCAAAGCTGCCGAACTTTCCTATTCCGCGATCGAGCGACTCCCTGTAGCCGAAGTGTTCCATACCGTTGTCGGTCCGGGCGGTGTCGGCCTCATTACGCATTCGCATACCCCGAGTGAATCGATGTGCCCGAGAGCTTGACCCGGCGCCAATCGGAGCGGCATGATTGAAGCGGTAACTGGGATTTTGAACGGTCATTCAGCGATTTCTTGTCAGTCTTCACTCATGCATCCCTAGCTATTGAAATTATGGGTAAAAATCCTATCGTTTCGCATCTTAGACGCAGTTGCAGGCGGCCGTCCACTTGCCATCAAAATCCGGGAGACTCCCCAAATTGAATAACCAATCAATGATCTCGGCCGAGGATTCTCCAGCGTCGATCGAGGACACGCGACGCCGCCAATTGGTGGAAGTCACCATCGATAGCCTAGCGGAACTTGGCTATGTGGGTACGACGCTTGCGCAAATCGCGGTTCGTGCCGGGGTGTCGCCGGGCCTGGTTGCGCACTACTTCGGCGATAAGGATGGATTGCTCGATGCGGCGTTCCGTTCCTTGGCACGGCGGGTGGGCGACCAAGTGCGCGCGCGCTTGCGCCACGTGAGCACGCCGCGCGGGCGCATTCAAGCCGTCATCGATGCGAATCTGGCGCCGGAAGAATTCGAGCAACGCACCGGCACCGCGTGGCTCGCTTTCTGGGGTCAGGTATTGCAGGTCAAGGCGTTGAAGCGCGTGCAATCAGTGTATCAGCGGCGCACCTTGTCGAACCTGCGCAGCTCTCTGAAGAAATTGATGCCGCCGGAAGACGCTCAGCACTTGGCTGCCATGATCGCCGCGATGATCGACGGCGTGTGGCTGCGCGCTGCGCTCTCCGGCTGGCGGGAGGCCGACAGTGAAAGCGCCCGCGCCATGCTCACTGCGTTCGTCGATGGCCGCCTCGAGCAGGCCGCGGGAGCACCCGCGCGCACGCGTGCTGCGGGTCCCGCCGCGGGCGAGAAATTTGCTTCCATAAATCCCGCAACCGGGGAAGTACTGGGCTACGTCACCGCCGCCGGATCCGAGCAGGTAAACGCTGCGGTGCGCACGGCGCAAAAGGCGCAGGCGGGTTGGGGTGCTATGACGGGCACGGAACGGGCGCGGGTGCTGCGGCGCGCCGCCGACATTCTCAGGTCGCGCAACCAGGAACTCGCCGAACTCGAGACTCGCGACACCGGCAAGCCCATTCAAGAGACCCGGGTGGTGGATGTGGCCTCGGGCGCGGATTGCTTCGAGTACTTTGCCGGCCTGGTGCAAAGCCTCAGCGGCGAGCACATCGATCTCGGCGCCCAGGCCTTCGGCTACACGCGGCGCGAGCCCCTGGGCGTGGTCGCCGGCATCGGCGCTTGGAACTATCCCCTGCAAATTGCCTGTTGGAAGGCGGCGCCGGCGCTGGCGTGCGGCAATGCCATGATATTCAAGCCGGCCGAACTGACGCCGTTCACCGCCGTCAAGCTGGAAGAAATCCTGCGGGAGGCGGGGCTGCCCCAAGGCGTGTTTCAAGTCGTGCAAGGATTCGCCGACACCGGCCGTCTGCTGACCCGGCATCCCGGCATCCGCAAAGTTTCGCTCACCGGCGAGGTGGGAACAGGCAAGGCGGTGATGAGCGACGCGGCGCAAAGCCTCAAAGCCGTCACTCTCGAGTTGGGCGGCAAGTCGCCGCTGATCATTTTCGGCGACGCGACGCTCGACAACGCCGTGTCGGGCGCGCTGCTGGCGAATTTCTATTCCTCGGGACAGGTGTGCTCCAACGGCACGCGGGTGTTCGTGCATCGCTCGGTCAAGGCGGCCTTTCTGGAGCGGCTGGTCAAGCGCGTCAACGCCATGCGCATCGGCGATCCGATGGACCCTGCGACCCAGGTCGGGCCCCTGGTCTCCGAACAACACATGCACAAGGTGCTGTCGTATCTGGACCGGGGCCGCGCGGAAGGCGCGCGGGTGCTGACGGGCGGCATTCGGGTGACCAGGGGCGAATTGGCGAAGGGATACTTCGTCGCGCCGACGGTGTTCGACAATTGCCGTGACGACATGGCCATCGTGCGTGAAGAGATTTTCGGTCCCGTCATGTCGGTGTTGGAATTCGAGGACGAGCAGGAGGTCATCGAGCGCGCCAATGCCACGGAGTTCGGCCTGGCGGCCGGCGTATTCACCAATGATTTGACGCGCGCTCATCGGGTGATCGCCCGGTTGCAGGCGGGCACTTGCTGGATCAATCAATACAACGTCACGCCGATCGAGTTGCCCTTCGGCGGCGTGAAGCTCTCAGGCCTCGGCCGCGAGAACGGCCGTGCCGCCATCGAGCACTATACGCAACTGAAAAGCGTCTACGTCGCCATGGGCGATGTGGATGCTCCTTATTGAAGGAGTGATCCTTTGGCCGATGAGACATTCGACTACGTCGTCGTGGGCGCAGGATCGGCTGGTTGCGTGCTGGCGGATCGCCTGAGCGCCGACGCGCAGTGCCGCGTGCTGTTGCTGGAATACGGAGGATCGGATCGCTCCATCTTCATTCAAATGCCGTCGGCGTTGTCCATCCCCATGAACATGGAGAAGTACAATTGGTTCTACCACACGGAGCCGGAGCCCCACCTGGATGGAAGGCGCATGCATACCCCGCGAGGCAAAGTGCTCGGCGGCTCTTCCTCCATCAACGGATTGGTTTATATCCGCGGCAACGCTCAAGATTTCGAAGGGTGGAGCGCACTGGGGGCGACGGGTTGGGCGTATCGCGACGTGCTGCCTTATTTCCGGCGCGCCGAAACCCGGCAAGAAGGCGGCAACGAATATCGCGGCAGCCAGGGTAAGCTGCACACCCGCTACGGCAGCCTCAGCAATCCGCTGCATGCAGCGTGGTTGGCCGCGGCTCGCGAGGCGGGCTACCCGCACACCGACGACGTCAATGGATTTCAGCAGGAAGGCTTTGGCCGCATGGACATGACGGTCGGCGGGGGCAGGCGATGCAGTGCCGCGAACGCCTACCTGAGACCCGCCATGGGCCGGCCCAACCTCGAGGTGCGGACGCACGCACTCGCAACCCGCATCGTGTTCGAGGGCCGCCGCGCCACCGCGGTTGAATACGTCCACGGTGGGCCGCCGCGCCGCGTGCGCGCCAGCCGCGAAGTGATCCTCTCGGGCGGTCCGATCAATTCGCCGCAATTGTTGAAACTGTCCGGCGTCGGGCCGGCCGCGGAGCTGCGCGCGCACGGCATAACGGTGGTGCACGATTTGCCGGGGGTCGGCGAGAATTTGCAGGATCATCTGGAGTTTTATTTCCAGGTGGCTTGCAAGGAGCCGATCAGCCTGTATTCGTCCATCAATCTCTGGAGCCGTGCCTTGATCGGTGCGCGCTGGCTGCTGCGCAAGGATGGTCTCGGCGCCACCAATCATTTCGAGAGCTGCGGATTCATCCGCAGCCGTCCGGGGGTGCCGTATCCCGATATCCAATATCACTTCCTGCCCATGGCGGTGGCCTACGACGGCTCGACGCTGGCGCAAGAGCATGGCTTTCAAGCGCATGTGGGTCCGATGCGCACCAAGAGCCGCGGTTGGGTGCGCTTGGCGTCGGGGGATCCGCACGACAAGCCGCGAATCCTGTTCAATTACTTGAGCGAGCCGGACGACTGGACTGAAATGCGTGCCTGCGTGCGATTGACCCGGGAAATATTTGCGCAGCCTGCCTTCGATCGATACCGCGGCCGGGAACTTCAACCGGGCAGCGAGGTGCAGAGCGACGAAGCGATCGATGCCTTCATCCGCAGCAAGGTCGAGAGCGCCTATCACCCATCGTGCTCCTGCAAAATGGGTGCTGCGCTCGATCGGATGGCCGTGGTCGATCCGGAGACCCGCGTCCATGGGCTCGAGGGTCTGCGCGTCGTGGATTCCTCCATCATGCCGGCCGTGACCACCGGGAATCTCAACGCGCCCACCATCATGCTGGCGGAGAAGGCCGCAGACCACATCAGGGGCCGCGGCGTGTTGCCGCCCGAGGACGCGCCGTTCTACGTCGCGCCCAATTGGCGGGTTGCGCAGCGCTGAGCCTGGGTGTTGGGAGTCGGCGAACGTGCTGCGCCTCGCTATTCCGGTGCCGCCGCTTGCCGCGACGCAGGCATTGCTGTTCTTCCGCGAGACGCTCGCTCCCGTCCAATTCGTCGGCTTCGTGCTGGCGTTGGCCGGTGTGCTGTTGACTCGATCTGCGCGCCGCGCGTAGGACGGCGCCGACAGCGCAACACGGAGCAACTGCAAATCTCCGCGTGTTATTTTCCATTTCACTTTGTGCGATGTCCGCAACGAGCTGAAGGGGAACCATATGCGCATGTTTCTAATCGCGACCGCTGCAGCGACGCTCATGCTGATCACGGGCTGCAACAAAGCGAAATCGCCGGACGCTGTCGCCAAGGATGTCGCGGCCGCTGAGCAGAAGGCCGACACCGAAGTTTCCAAGAGCGAGAGTGCGGCCTCCAAGGATCTGGGGAAGGCGGCAGATAAGGTCGACGACAAGTTGGTTGACTTGAACAACGCCGCCGCCAAGGATGCATACGATATTGCCGTTGCCAAGGCCGACGGGGACCGTAAAGTCGCCCTGGCAAATTGTCAGGCCGCGAGCGGAGATGCCCAGAAGGCGTGCAAGGATCAGGCGAATGCCGACTACGATGCCGCCAAGGCCGCCGCCAAGGCTGAAGCACAGTCGCAGAAACAATAGCGCCGTTCAGGATTCATGCTTGCTGCGCGCCCACTCGGCGTAGGGTGTGTCGGCCGCAAGCCGCCGGCTATAGTCCGGTGCCCCGTCGTCCCACCACGGTTCGCCGCGCTCGCCGAGCGCCCGCTTTGCGGCATCAACCTTTACCCGCGCCGCTATTCGATCGCGGGAATTTGTCGCGTCGTGGACCGCGCGCCGGGCTTGAATGAGCCGCTGGACAATCTGCTCATGATCTTTCGCGTCGAGAGATGGATTGCTGAGTCGCCATAGGCGGCCGCGCAGGACGAAATAACGGCGATCCGGCGTGGGCGTGTAGTCTTTCATCGGTTTTCTCCAAAAGCGGCGGTCAGCTTGAGTCCGCGAACCACGGAATGGCATAGGAGAGACTCCACTTTGCATGTCGGATGACACGCAGGGGCGAGGTGATCGGAGGTTTCTTACGCCAAATTGCTTGCATCAAGACTCGTCCGGACGCGCCCGGCGCGCGACACTCAACATCCCGAAGGCTCAAGGAGCGGTTCTCATGAAAAAGCAATCATCTGCGAATCACGGCGAAGGCGATCCGGAAGCGGCCGAGAGATTCAACGCGGCGGAACAGGCGTTCGTCGATTCGACACGGGGCAAAAAAGCAATCGGCGATGGAGCACAGGTGGGCGCCGACGAGGAACCAGAATTGGTCAAGGCGGAAGAAGAGGGGCGCGCGAGATCCAAGGGTGACGATTCCACATGCCTGGATGGGCTCTAATCGTCGTAAATGCGACGCGCATAATAAGAGACATTACAAGGTCTTACGACATTGACTTAATGTCTAACAGGATCCACGCGGCGACCGGGCATGAAGCCCGGCCGTGCTAGAGTTTCGCCCGCATGAACGATCCACTCACTTCCTTTTTAGCGCGGCGGCCTTGGCTGCTGGCCGACGGCGCGACCGGCAGCAACCTCTTTGAACGCGGCTTGCAGTCGGGTGACGCGCCCGAATTATGGAATGCGGATCATCCCGACCGGGTTGCGCAACTGCAACGCGCCTTCGTGGAAGCGGGAGCCGACATCATTCTGACCAACACCTTCGGCGGCACCCGGCATCGATTGAAGCTCCACAAGGCGGAACACCGGGTTGCGGAGCTGAACGAGAAGGCAGCGCGGATCACCCGCAACGAGGCCGACCGCGCAGGACGCGAAGTCCTGGTCGCCGGCAGCATGGGGCCAACCGGGGAAATACTCGAGCCGCTGGGGCCGTTGAGCCAGGATGAAGCCCGCGAGGCCTTTGCCGAGCAAGCGTCGGCGCTCGCGCGGGGCGGTGCGGACATATTGTGGATTGAAACCATGTCCTCCGTGGAAGAGACCGAAGCAGCCATCGCCGGCGCTCGCGAGACCGGTCTGCCCATTGTGGCCACATTGAGTTTCGACACCAACGGCCGCACGATGATGGGTATCACGCCGGCAGAGCTTGCGGTACTGCATCGCAAGCACCATCTCGCTGCGTGCGGCAGCAATTGCGGTACCGGTCCTTCCGAACTCGTCGCCTGCATCGTCAATCTTGCCACTGCCTCGGATCCCTCGGCCATTCTCGTGGCGAAGGCGAACTGCGGCATTCCTCAATTCATCGACGGTGAGATCCGCTTCAACGGCACTCCGGAGTTGATGGCGCAATATGCCTGCCTGTCGCTGGATGCGGGCGCCCGGATCATCGGCGGTTGCTGCGGCACGAGTCCCGAGCATTTGCGGGCCATGCGCAAAGCCCTCGAAGCGCATGTGCGCGGCTCGAAACCGGACCTGGCGACCATAGAATCCCGGCTCGGGGGCGTCTCGTCCGGTGCAACCGCGCAGCTGCGCGGTGACCTCAGCCGTGAAGCCGGCGCCGCTCCCGGGGCCGTGGGCAGGCGCATCAGCCGCCGCGCTGCGCGTACGCAGAATTCCTGACGCAGCTTCGGGCGAACCTCAGGGATACTTGTTTTCCACCACGTCGCGCACGAGATGGGTGTCATAGACCAGCACGACGGAGGCAATCTTGCCGGTGTCCGGGTCGAAATTGAATACGTCGGCGCATTCGAACGCAACCTTCGATCCGTCCTTCAGGCGCCAATCGTAAAGATAGTACGCGACCGCCCGCATGTGTCCTTCGGCGCTGACCAAGACGTCGTGCACGGTGAGTTCGGAAGAACTCGATGCAGCGGCGACTTTCGCGATATAGGCGCGCACCGGGAGGCGGCCTAAGAACGGAGACTGGACCCACCCATCGGCCGTAAACAGAGCGGCCGCCCGGTCGATGTCGCTTGCTTCAAGGGCTTTGAGATATCTGCGCACAGCTCGCTGCATATGCCTCTCCTCTCGAAGAATCCCCGCAGGGACAGCTTAGCCATGTGGGCACGACAAGGAAAGGGGCAGGGCGGTTGATGTGGGAATCCGGTATGTTACGCGGCGCAAAGACGATGCACGGCCGGAATCCGAGGATACGATGAGCGCGATGAATTCGGCACAGGAGCTATGGCTCGGTCTCGACACCGGCGGCACCTTTACAGATGCGGTGCTGCTCGCCGAGGGGCGTCAGGTCATTGCGAGCGCCAAGGCGCTCACCACGCCTTGGAATCTCGCACATCGGCATCAGCAAAGCCATTCGCGCGGTGCTGGGCACTCTTCCCCCCGGCGCCGGCCGCGGGGACGTCACCCTGGTGTCCGTGTCCACGACTCTTGCCACCAACGCCGTGGTGGAAAACCGCTTCAGTCCCGTGTGCACGCTGCTGATCGGCTTCGATGATGCAATGGTCGAGCGCTCGGGTCTGCAGCGTCACGGCAGCGGCGGGTTTGTGGTGCGCATTCAAGGGGGGCATGGAGCAACCGGCGAGGAGTCGGCACCGCTCGATGAGGCGGCGGTGGCCCGCGCCGTGGTCGATCACGGGAGCCGCGTCGAAGCGTTCGCCATTGCCGCGAATTTCTCCGTGCGCAATCCCGCTCACGAATTGCGTGCGCGGAAATTGATTCGCACGCTGACGCCGAAGCCCGTGACCTGTGCACATGAATTGAGTTCCAAACTGGACGCGCCGCGGCGCGCACTCACGGCCGCGTTGAATGCGCGCCTCACTCCGCAAATACGCCATCTGATCGAGGCTTTGACGAACGTGCTCCGGGAAGAGGCGATCGACGCGCCTCTCATGATAGTCAAGGGCGACGGGTCGCTGATGAAGGCGGATATTGCGCTCGAGTATCCTGTCGAAACCATTCTGTCGGGTCCCGCAGCGAGCGTCGTCGGCGCGGGCTTCCTCACGGGCCTCGAGGATTTCATCGTCTCGGACATGGGGGGCACCACCACCGATATCGCGGTCGTTTCCGGCGGACGGCCGGTCATCAGCGGCGAAGGTGCCTTGGTCGGCACCTGGCGAACCATGGTTGAGGCGGTGGACGTGCGCACCAGCGGCCTCGGCGGCGATAGCGAGGTTTATCTCGACAGGCAGCATCGCCTGCGCGTGGGACCCCGAAAGGCGATGCCGCTCAGCCTGCTCGCTCACAGTTTTCCGGCGGCACTCTCCCTGCTGCGGTCGACCGCTGAACTCGAGCGGTTGCCGCCTTATCCCACGCAATTTGCATTCCGCAATCCCGACCGCGCCGCGCCGGCGCACCTCTCGGCGTCTGAGCGGCGTGTGTGGGATGCGCTGCAATTGGAGCCGCGTCCGGCGGCGGCCATCGTGCACAGCGGCGCCGGTCTCGAAGCGCTACGGCGCCTCGCGGACGCCGGGCTCGCAACCATCGCTGCCTTCACGCCGAGCGACGCCATGCATGTGCTGGATCGGCAGCAGGGGTGGTGCGTGGAGGCCGCCGAATGCGGGGCACGCATCCTCGCCACCGAAGAGCGGAATGCGCGCGCCGCCGGGGCGGCGGTATCGCCGCAGCAGATCTGCGAGCGCACCTACGAGCACGTCGTGTGCGAGACCGGACGAGTGCTGCTCGCTGCGGCGCTGGCCAACGATCCCGGCGTGCAGGCGCAAGCGCGCGGCTGGGGTGAACTCGGCGAGCGCCTCATCGAGGACAGCGTCGCCGGCCGGCGCTTTTCCGGAATTGTGAACGCCTCGATCGGTCTCGCACGGCCGTTGATCGGCATCGGAGCGCCGGTGGGCGCTTATTATCCCGAGGTGGCGCGGCGACTCGGTGCGCCGCTGTCCATCCCAACGCATGCCGCGGTTTGCAATGCGGTGGGCGCGGTCGCCGGGGTGGTTTCGCAGGCCGTCGAAATCTTGGTGAATCAGCCGACCTTCAAGGTCTTTCGAGTCCACGATCCCGCGGGAAGCCGCGACTACCCGGACCCTGAACCGGCGCTGGAACACGCGCTGCGTGTTTCGCGCGAACTGGCATTGGCGGCGGCGCGGCGCGCCGGCGCGGCTGATCCGCATGTCGAATCCAGCGTGACCGAAAGACTCGCGCAGGTGGGGCCGGGGACGGAGTATCTCGCGGAGGCGGTGGCCCGTTCGATCGCCACAGGAAGGCCGTGGGCCGGCCATGCCGGGTCGCCGCGCTATACGTGAACAGGTATCACCTGAACGCGTATCGGCATGGGCGTATCGGATAAAAGCATACCGAAAATAATTTGGGCGCAATGCTCAATCTCGTGCGCTCGAAGACACGGGCTGCGGCGATTTTCTTTATAATATTTTCCCGCCCAGAACTCCCGAGCAGCACCTGCATGAAACAACCTGAAGACACGGTCGGCCGGCGCAGCAGACGCCGACCCAGCAGCGCCGATGTCAGCCATGCCGTTTTCGACCGCACGCGGTCTTACCGGCATCTGCGCAATCCATTCGAGCCCATGAAGGTGTTTTCCGAGGATCAAGTGGCGGCGATTCACGAAGCCGCACTCGTCATTCTGGAAACTCAGGGCATGAAGGTGCTGTCCGCCGATGCGCGATTGCTGTATCGCAGGGCCGGCGCCGAAATCGACGAGGCAACGCTGATGGTGCGTCTCGATCGCGAACTCGTGAGCGCATCGCTCGCGACCGCGCCGCGCGATATCACCTTGCACGCCGTCGATCCGGAGCGGCATGTGCCCCTGTCGAATCAATGCGTCGCCTTTGCGGTGACCTCCGGACCTCCGAACATCATGGACACAGCCGGCGGGCGGCGCGCCGGAACGTTCGAGGATTTCTGCAACCTGGTGAAGCTGTGCCAGAACTTCGAAGTCATCCATGTGCTCGGCGGCGCGACCGAACCGCAGGATATCCCCGTACACAATCGCCATTTGGAAGTGACGCGGGCGCAGCTCCTGCTCTGCGACAAGATTCCTTTCATTTTCTCTCGGGGCCATAAGCAGGTCGCCGACAACTTCGAGCTGATCCGCCTCGCCCATGGCATATCGCCCGAGGAATTTCGTTCGCGTCCGTACACCTACACCATCATCAATACCAATTCGCCGCTGCAGCTCGACATACCGATGGCCGACGGCATCATCGATTTTGCGACCGCGGGACAGGTCCTCATCATCACTCCGTTCACGCTGGCCGGCGCGATGGCGCCGGTGACGGTTGCGGGGGCGCTGACGCTCGCCCACGCTGAAGCGTTGGCGGGGCTGACCCTGGCGCAAATCGTAAGGCCGGGTGCGCCCATTGTGTACGGCAGCTTTACATCCAACGTCGACATGAAATCCGGGTCGCCGGCATTCGGCACCCCGGAGTATGTGAAGGCGGCCTTCGGCGCGGGTCAGTTGGCGCGCTTTCTGGGTTTGCCATGGCGCTCATCCAACGCGACCGCGTCGAACGTTCCCGATGCGCAAGCGGCCTACGAATCGCAGATGAGTCTGTGGGGCGCGCTGTTCGGGGGCTGCAATTTTGTCCTGCATGCGGCCGGTTGGTTGGAGAGCGGTCTGACCACTTCGTACGAGAAGTTCATCCTCGACATCGAGATGCTGCAGATGTTTGCCGAAGTCTTCCAACCCGTAGGGGCGGCGCCTTCGGATCTTGCCCTCGAGGCTGTGGCCGAAGTCGGCGCCGGCGGCCACTTCTTCGGCTGCGCGCACACCATGGAGCGGTATCGAAGCGCGTTCTACGCCCCTTTGGTGTCCGACTGGCGCAATGCCGGGCAATGGGCCGAGGATGGCGCGAAAACGGCGACCGAGCGGGCGACCGGCATCTGGCAGAACGAATTGAAGCGTTATGTCGCGCCGGCGCGCGATCCTGCCGTCGTCGAGGCGCTGGACTCGTACGTGGCGCGGCGCAAGGAGGAAGGCGGTGCCCCGCCGGTAACCTGAGGATGTCGCGTCTGGACACGTCGCCGTCGCGATATCACAAGTCCGGAAAGCGATGGCGTCTTAACATGGAATGCGATAAGGGCCGCGTAAGGCCCTTATCCGATTCGAAAAAAATTGTGGAGATGGTAGATGTCAGAGCCCATCGAGGGTGAATTCGACCTAGCCTCGCTCAATGACGAGGAACTCACCGAACAGGTTCACGATGACCTGTACAACGGCCTCAAGACCGAGGTTGAGGAGGCGACGCGGATTTTCCTCAAGCGGGGTTGGTCGGCCGAACGTGTGCTGAACGACGCTCTGGTCGAAGGCATGCGCATCGTCGGCATCGATTTTCGGGACGGCATCCTGTTCGTGCCCGAGGTTCTGCTGGCGGCCAACTCCATGAAAGGCGGGATGGAAATACTGCGGCCGCTGCTGGCGGAAACCGGCGTCGAGCCGATCGGCAAGATTGTCATCGGCACGGTGAAGGGCGACATTCACGACATCGGCAAGAACCTGGTTTCGATGATGCTCGAAGGTGCGGGTTTTGAGGTGATCGACCTTGGGATCAATAACCCGGTCGAGAAATATCTGGACGCGCTCGAGAAACACAAGCCAGATATCCTCGGGATGTCGGCGCTGTTGACCACGACGATGCCTTACATGAAGGTCGTGATCGACACCCTGAAGGAACGCGGCATTCGCAACGACTACATCGTGCTGGTCGGCGGCGCGCCGCTCAACGAGGAATTCGGCAAAGCCGTTGGCGCGGACGCATATTGCCGCGATGCCGCGGTCGCGGTCGAGACCGCCAAAGGGCTCATCGCCGCCAGGCGCGCCGGCGCCGCGGCCCACTGAGCGAGGCGCTAGAGTGGCCACGCTGATCATTGCCTGCGGCGCGCTGGCCCACGAGATCACAGCACTGCGACGCGCCAACGCTTGGGACGACTTGGACGTACGTTGTTTGCCGGCCGAGTTGCACAATCGTCCGGAGAAGATTCCCGCCGCCGTGCGCGCTGCGATCCATAAGGCTCGAGAACGTTACCATTCCATCTTTGTCGCGTATGCTGATTGCGGCACGGGCGGATTGCTGGACGAGGTATTGCGCGAGGAGGGAATCGAGCGAATACCCGGAGCCCACTGCTATGAATTCTTCGCCACGGCGCCGGTGTTCGCCGCACTGGCTGCGGCTGAGCCGGGAACCTTCTACCTCACAGATTTTCTGTTGCGCCATTTCGAGCGCTTGGTCATTCGCGGCCTGGGTCTCGATCGGCATCCGGAATTGTTTTCGAGCTACTTCGGCAATTACCGCAAGCTCGTCTATTTGGCGCAGGCCCCGCTGGCGCACAGCGAGGACGAGGCCCGGGGGATTGCGAAACGGATGGGACTGGATTTCGAGTATGTCCGCACGGGCTACGGAACCCTGGGTACGACACTGGCGGCGGCCGTGAAGCAAGGCGATGCGCTGCGCCACGAAGAGGTGGTGTCGTGGCATCGCTGATCGTCATCTCCTGGCGCGACATTCCAGCGCAGGTCATCGTCAAGCGCGGCCGCGAAACAGCCAAAGTGCAGCTCTCTCAGCGCTTTCAGGAAGCCGTCGACCGCGCTGCGATGCGTGCCGGCAAGGGGAGTTCGGACGCCTATCTTGCCGACTGGACGCGAAGCCCGCCGCGGCCGTGCGGCGAGGATCTGCAGGCCGAAGCCAATGCGGAAGCCGCGCGGCTCGAAGCGCGGTTCAACGACGAGGATTTGGAGCGGCTGATTCGCGCCAAAGGAGTCGACGCAAATCGCGCTGTCGCCGATCCCGGAGCCGCACCGGCTTCCGAGTCCGCCTGATGTACTCGGTAAGACTGTGGTCGGTCCGCCACGCGCGTGGCATGAACGCATTCTATCGGGGCTTCGAGGCATTGCTGGTGCACCTGCACCCGGTGTTTCAGGTATTGGGCTACGAGCGAATCGAGCGACCGGTGGCGAGCGTCGAGAGAGCGGTCAAGGGACTGCTGTTCGACTGCCGCATGTGCGGTCAATGCGTGCTGAGTTCCACCGGAATGTCCTGCCCTATGAACTGTCCCAAGAGCTTGCGCAACGGACCGTGCGGCGGGGTGCGCGCCAACGGCAACTGCGAGGTCAAGCCCGACATGCGGTGCGTCTGGGTGGAGGCCTACCAGGGAAGCCAGAGGATCCCGGGCGGAACCTTGGGCATGGCCCAAGTACAATTCCCGGTCGACCAACGACTACAAGGCCGCTCATCTTGGTTGCGGGTCACCCGAGAAAAGAGCGGGGACAGCGCCGCGCCGAAGGCTGCGCCATGAAGTTCGAGGATGAGCCGGTCCCGGGCTATCCCCTGCCCATTCTGCCCGGCCATACGTCGCCGGGGCGCTTCGAGCGGGTGCTGCGCGCGGGCGGCTTTGCGGTGACCACGGAACTTGCACCGCCCGATTCCGCCGACCCCGAGGATGTGTATAAGCGCGCGCGGGTCTTCGATGGCTATGTCGATGCCATCAACGCGACCGACGGCAGCGGCGCGAATTGCCACATGTCGAGCCTCGCCGTCTGTGCCCTGCTGACGCGGGTTGGCTATGCGCCCATCATGCAAATCTCCTGCCGCGACAAGAATCGCATCGCGATCCAGGGCGATATTCTGGGCGGCGCCGCGATGGGAGTGTGCAACATGCTGTGCCTGACCGGCGACGGCGTGCAGGCGGGCGATCATCCACAGGCTAAACCGGTGTTCGATCTGGACTGTGTGTCCCTGCTCGACATCGCCCGCACCTTGCGCGATGAGCACCACTTCCAAAGCGGGCGCAAGATCAGCTTCGCGCCGCGCGTGTTTCTCGGCGCCGCTGAAAACCCGACGGGTCTGCCCCATGCCTGGCGGGCGCAGCGCCTGGCGAAAAAGGTCGCGGCGGGAGCGCAATTCATTCAGACGCAATACTGCTACGACTTGCCGCTGTTGCGCGCCTTCCTCGAACAGACGGAGGCGCTCGGCCTGTTCGGCAAAGTCCATATTCTCGTCGGCGTCGGTCCGCTGCGCTCGGCGAAAACCGCCGAGTGGATGCGCAATCACGTTCCGGGGATGCACGTGCCGGACGCCGTCATCACGCGCCTCGGCGGCGCGCAGGATCAGGCGCGCGAAGGCCGCGCCATCTGCATCGAACTGGTCCAAGCCATGCGTGAAATGCGCGGGGTCAGCGGCGTGCACATCATGGCCTATCGCCAGGAGGAGTCGGTGGCCGAGATCGTCGATCGATCCGGCGTCCTTCAAGGCCGCTCACCCTGGTTTCCCGAACGCGACACCCCGCAGTTTTCTCAAAGGACAGCATCATGACCGACACCGTCGTCAGTTCCGCCTCCAAGGAGGTCGTCATCGGCTTCGATCGACCCTTCGTCATCATCGGCGAGCGGATCAATCCGACCGGCCGCAAGATACTCGCCGCCGAGATGGCGGCGGGGGACTTTACCCGCGTCGAGGCGGACGCACGCGCGCAAGTGGAGGCCGGCGCGCACATGCTGGACGTCAATGCGGGAATTCCGCTCGCCGATGAGCCGGCCATTCTGGCGCGCGCAATCCAATTGGTTCAGTCGATCACGGACGTGCCGCTGTCCATCGATTCTTCCATCGTTGCAGCGCTGGCGGCGGGGCTTGCAGTCTACAAGGGCAAAGCCCTGGTCAATTCCGTGACCGGCGAGGATGAACGACTGGAGTCCGTGCTGCCCCTCGTCAAGAAGTACGGCGCCGCCGTGATTGCAATCTCCAACGATGAAACGGGAATATCCGAAGACCCGGACGTGCGCTACGCGGTGGCCAAGAAGATCGTCGAGCGCGCCATGGACCATGGCATCCCGGCCTGCGATGTCGTTGTCGATCCGCTGGTGATGCCCATCGGTGCGATCAATCAGGCGGGCGTCCAAGTGATGCGTTTGGTGCATCGGCTGCGCACGGAACTCAAAGTGAACACCTCGTGCGGCGCCTCGAATATCAGCTTCGGTCTGCCGAACCGCGACGGCATCAACAGCGCGTTTCTCACCATGGCGATGGCGGCCGGCATGACCTCAGCCATCACCAATCCCATGCACGTGGAGGTTGTCAGGGCATGCATGGGCGCGGACGTCATGCTCGGACACGATCCGGACTGTGCCCGCTGGATCAAGCGTTTTCGCGACACTCCTTCCAGCACCGGCGCCGGGGTGGCCGCTGTTGCCGGTGGGGCTGCCGAAGCGCCGCGCGGCCGCCGCGAAGGCGGCCATCGCAGGCGGCCGGCGTAGCCATCGGCGTCATGGCCTCACGCGATCCCCTGGTCGTTTTCACACCGTCCGGCAAGCGCGGGAACTTTCCCGTCGGCACGCCGCTGCTGCAGGCGGCGCGCAGCCTCGGAGTGGACATTGATTCGGTCTGCGGCGGACGCGGCCTTTGCGGGCGCTGTCAGGTCCTGGTCGCCGAAGGCGAGTTTGCGAAGCACGGCGTGACCTCGTCGAGCGCGAGCCTGTCGCCGTTCAGCGAGCCCGAAAAGCGTTTTTCGCGACGAGTTCCGCTGGCAGAAGGCCGCCGGCTGTCCTGTTCCGCCCGGGTCGAAGCCGACGTGGTCATCGACGTGCCCGAGAGCAGCCAGGTGCATCGCCAGGTGGTGCGCAAGGAAGCCGACGAACACGCGATCGAGCTCAATCCGGTGGTGCGTCTGCACTATGTCCAGGTCAAGGAGCCGGACATGCACGATCCGTCGGGCGATCTGCGCAGACTGTTCGAGGCGCTGGAATCGGAGTGGAGCCTCAAAGATCTGACCTGCGATTTGTCGGTGCTGCAATGCCTGCAGTCCACATTGCGCGCCGGCGCCTGGCAGGTCACGGTCGCGGTGCACGCCGCCAAGCAAATCATCGGTGTTTGGCCGGGCCTGCACGAACTCGTCTACGGCCTCGCAGTGGACATCGGCTCCACGACGATCGCGGCGCATCTCTGCGACTTGAGCAGCGGCGAGGTGGTGGCTTCCGCGGGCCTCATGAACCCGCAAATTCGCTTCGGCGAGGACTTGATGAGCCGCGTCTCCTATTCGATGATGAATCCCGGCGGGGCGGCGTTGATGACGGCGGCGGTGCGCGAGGCGCTGTGCGGACTTGCGGCGGATGTGGCGCGTCAGGCGGGAATCTCGCATGAAGACATCCTCGAGGCGACGGTGGTCGGCAACCCGATCATGCATCACCTGCTGCTCGGCATCGATCCGGTGGAGCTAGGCGGAGCACCGTTCGCGCTCGCCACCGATCACTCGCTCACCCTGCGCGCCAACGTCATCGATTTCAAACTGCATCGCAATGCGCGCATCTACGTGCTGCCGTGCATCGCCGGACATGTCGGTGCGGATGCTGCCGGCATGGTGCTCGCCGAACGCCCGGACCTCGAAGAGCAGATGACTCTGTTGGTGGATGTCGGAACCAACGCCGAAATCGTCCTCGGTAACAGCCGGCGCTTGGTCGCCTGTTCGAGTCCCACGGGTCCGGCGTTCGAGGGCGCGCAGATCAGTTGCGGTCAACGCGCGGCACCGGGCGCGATCGAACGGGTGCGCATCGACCGCGACACTCTTGAACCCCGGTTCAAGGTGATTGGTTCGGATTTATGGTCCGACGATCCCGCCTTCGCCGCCGCCACGGCGGCCACCGGTATCACCGGAGTGTGCGGATCGGGCATCATCGAGGTCATCGCCGAGATGTATCTGGCCGGAATCATCAATCAGGACGGAGTCCTCGATGGACGGCTGTCCGTGCGCTCGCCGCGAATCGTCGCGAACGGCAGGACTTTCGCGTACCTGCTGCACCAAGGTGCCGTCGAGATGAAGATCACTCAAACCGACGTGCGCGCGATCCAGCTGGCGAAGGCGGCGCTTTACGCCGGTGTCGCGCTGTTGATGGAGCGGCTGGGAATCGATCACGTCGATCGTATACGCCTTGCCGGCGCCTTCGGCAGCCACATCGACGTCAAGTACGCGACCATACTCGGCATGATTCCCGACTGCGACCTTCGGCAAGTCCGGTCCGCGGGCAATGCCGCCGGCACCGGCGCACGCATCGCGCTCCTGGACGCCACTGCCCGCGGGGTCATCGAGTCCCTGGTCAGGCGCATCGAAAAAGTGGAGACGGCGATCGAGCCGCGCTTTCAGCACCACTTCGTCGAGGCCATGGCGATCCCCCACAAGACGGCCGACTATGCCAATCTGCGTAAAGTCGTGGATTTGCCGGCGCCGAAGGAATCCACCAGCCAAAGCGAAACGCGCGGCCGCCGGCCGCGGCGGCAGGATCCGTTGAAAGCGGAGTAGTTCCGCGCAGCCAAGCGTCTGCGATTGGCCGCGCGCATGCGAGCACCCTTGCACATCTACACGGGGCCCGCTATGGGTCTTTGGTCCAACAGTGGCCGGCTGCCGACGCAGCGGAAAATTCGGCCTCAGATCACCGACTGATGTTCCACGCAATTCACGGAGGACTCTGGGATGAACACTTTGATCCGCGGATTTATCGCCATCGCCTTTTTCGCCATGGGTTCAAGCTACGCGTGGGCGGACGACTACTCCGACACGGTCGCCTTGTTCAAGAATGCCGGCCAGAGCGCGAGTTTTTTTTCCAATAGCTATGGCTACGCGGTGTTTCCAAACATCGCCAAGGGCGGCCTCGGCGTGGGTGCCGCGCATGGCAAAGGACAGGTCTATGTCGGCGGCAAGCACGTCGGCGATACCTCGATGTCTCAAGTAAGCGTGGGATTGCAGGCGGGCGGTCAAGCGTTCAGTGAGATCATCTTCTTTGAAGACCAAAAAACGTTCGAAGAATTCTCCTCCGGCAACTTCGCATTCAGCGCGGATGCGGGCGCGGTGGTCATTACTGCATCGGCTTCCGGCAGCGCCTCAACCACCGGCACCACGGGAACAGCCAGCACCGGCAAGAAGGATGCGGACACCGTCGGCAAGTACCGCAAAGGGACGGCGGTATTTACCATTGCCAAGGGAGGCCTCATGTACGAAGCAACGATTGCCGGACAGAAATTCAAATATACAGCGGTGGCAGGCAAGTAGCCGCCGGCGGCATGGGTTAATCGAGCCAGCTGAACTGCCAGACGAGCGCGACGGTGCGAAAGCTTGCGCCGACTCGCGTCGTGGCACCGTCGCTGTATGCCAGCTTGACGGACTGGCTGCGGCCGACGGGGAGCGACAGCGTCATGCCGATTCGCGAGTTGGACTGCAGGTTCGCCCTGTCCGTGCCATTGACGCTGGTTTGACCGCCGTGATATCCCGTGGCATCGACCGCCAGCCATAGGCGGGGTTTGAAGGTGTAGCTGGCATGGAGTTGCAGGCTCGCAATCGGCGCCTGCGACAGTCGGCCACCGCTCAAGTAGTTGCTGTTGTCGGCGAACAGCCAGACGCCGGCGAAGCATTCCAAATACCAGGCACCCAGCGGCTTCGAGACACCGATCTGCGGTCTGAACTCCCATCGGTTGGTGCCGATGTTGATGAGTTTGGCGGGATCGTACTGCCCGACCGGCATGTCCACGCGCAAGCTCGCGCCAACCGTCGTCTCCGGTTCACGCTGCGAGAATTCGGCTGGCGACAGGGCCGGTCCGCCAAGAACATTGACGCTGAGCTGAAAACTTGCATCGGCAACGCCCGAACGGCTGACGGAGCCTCGGGAATCGCCGACGTTTCCGGACGCGGTACCCCATGCATACGGGGTCAGGAGAGTCGCGGTCGCCGAACGCCCGAAAATTCCGAAGGTATGACCGTAACCGACAAACGCCGCATTTAACCGCGCCTCCGCGTCGGTCACCGGTACGGAAGGGTCGAACAGCACGCCGCCACTTGAGCGGCTGGCACCGACGAGCAAGAAATTTACCCCGGTCGGATTCGGCGAGAAGGCGCGGGGTTCAAGTTCCTGTGCCTGCACTCGAGAGGCGATCGCGAGCAGGCCGGGCACCATGCAACCCAGCCAGGCAATTGCGTGTGAGCGGGTCCGCATCCTGTGACCGTCGCACAACCGGACCGCGCTCGCCATGGGTCTTTGGTCTATAGGCCGGTCCTTTGCAAAGGCCATCGTGCTTAGGTAGCATCTTTGAGCGTACAGGCGCCGCGCCGCATCTCTTGCGTGTGCTCAACTAACTTCTCGGGAGGGGTCTGGGATGAAGAACTTGATCCGCGGATTTCTGGTCATCGGTATTTTTGCCCTGGTTGCAGGTCCCGCCATGGCCGACGACTATGCTGACACCGTCGCTTTGTTCAAGAACGCCGGCCAGAGCGCCTCCTTCTTCTCCAAGAGCCATGGCTACGCGGTATTTCCGACGGTAGGCAAGGGTGGCCTGGTCGTGGGCGCCGCCCATGGCAGCGGCCATGTGTACGCAGCCGGCAAATACGTCGGCGATACCTCGATGACTCAGGTGAGCGTTGGATTTCAGGCCGGCGGCCAGGCGTACAGCGAGATCATCTTCTTCGAGGACAAGCGATCATTCGATGAATTCACCTCCGGCAACTTCGAGTTTAGCGCGGATGCAAGTGCCGTAGTCATCACCGCGGCGGCTTCCGGGAGCGCGGCAACCACGGGTGCAACCGGAAGTGCAAGCGGCGGCAAGAAAGATGCGGAGACCGCCGGCAAATACCACAAGGGGATGGCGGTATTCACGATTGCCAAGGGCGGCCTGATGTACGAGGCGGCGCTTGCCGGACAGAAATTCAGCTATAAACCGCTGGGAGCCAAATAGGTCAGGGCAAGCGTGGATTAGCGCAAATACAGGATCAGCGTAATTCCAACGCCGTTGGTGTATTTATCGCTGGGCTGGGTGTCGCGCTGCCGGCCGGCGTATAGATCAACTTCGATGTCTTTCGACAGGAGCGTGACCGCGCCGATTTCGAGCCGGTAGCGGCTCACGGTGTCGTACCGGCTATCGTAATAGGCCTCCAGTTGACCGTAGGGCGTCACGGCCTGGCGCCCCAGCTTCGCCTCGTGTTCCAGCTTCAAGCGGTCGCGGATGCGATACGAGGAATCACCCGCGATGTCGCGCAGGTCGGTGCGGACGCGGTTGGTCAGTTTCGTGGATTCGTCCAGTTTCCAGTTGTAACTGAAGTCCGCCACCCACCTGCGCTCTACGCTGTGGCCTTCATCCGGCGTGGCCGGCGGTGTATTTGAGTACACATAGCCGGCCCGAAAGGAAATCCGCTCGCTGTAGCGATAGTCGACGTAGCCCTGACCTTCTCCGTTGGTTCGATCGCCGCTGTCACGATCGCGGGTTCCGTTGGCGATGAACAGCAGGCGCGTCGCGTCATTGAGTCTGATCCAGGTGTCCAATTCGGGCCAGAACTCAGACTTGGTTTCGCCCTGGGCGACGCCGGCAGAGAGCGCCAGCATCATGCCGGCGCCGGCCAGGCGGGAAAATTTCATCGGTCTCTTCTATCCCGTTGCGAATCGCCCCGGAATCGGACTATGGGCCTATAACACTCTGCACCAAAGTTCGGCATGCTGGCCGCGACCAAGGGTACATTAACCGGCCTGGGCGTGCATCGATGTTAGAAGCGCCGAGTTCGCAGGGGCCCCAACCAACGTGAGGAGTGCTTCTATGTCGATACTTCAGTGGAGACCGGCTGCAATGCCCGTGTCCGTGCGTGCAATCGTCTTGATCGGAGCTGCGGCGCTCTGTCCGCTACTGGGCCCGGCGGTGAGTTTCGCCGACGATGAGCCCATTGTGAATGAGAAGTTCGCCGATCTCGAGCCCGCCATTCAGATGCTCCGGAGCGAGGTTGGCCAGGACCGGCGCGACGTCGTCAAGGCCGCAATCCTGGTGACCGAGTCGGAGTCGAAGATATTTTGGCCGCTGTACGATAAGTACCGGGCCGAACAGCACAAGGTGAACGACCGCAAGGTCAAATTGATCACCGACTTCCTTGCGAATAAAAACACGATGAGCGAAGAGCAGGCTGAAAAGCTCACCAAGGAGGCCCTAAAAATCGAAGAGGAAAGAACGGAGGTCAAGGAGGACTATGTGAAGAAAATGTCCAAAGTTCTCTCCGCACGCACCGTCGCTCGATTCTTTCAAATCGACCTCAAGCTTGACGCTATCGTGGACGCAGCTCTTGCCGCGCGGGTGCCGTTGATCCACTGATCTTCACGCATCAGTGGAACCAGGTCCGCTTGCCGTCGAGGCCCCCCCTTCACGGCAAGCGGACCTTTCTAGGGCAACCGGACATGATGGGAACCGCAGGCTGCTAAAAGTCCTGGTCGCTCTTGCGCGCAAAGGGGCGCTCACAGCGCAGGAAACGGCCGCGGCCGGCGGTGGATGTCACTCGTCCATCCTCGAAGAGGACCTCGCCGCGCGAAATGGTCATGACGGGCCAGCCTTGTACTTGCATGCCCTCGTAAGGCGTGTGGTCCACGGCATGATGCAGCAACTCGTTGCGGATGGTCACGGCTTTCGCAGGGTCCCAGATTGCGAAATCAGCATCTGAGCCGACGGCGATGACCCCTTTTCTCGGGTACAGCCCGTAAAGCCGCGCGGGGGTGGTGGTGGTAATGTCCACGAATTGGTTCAAGGTCAGCCGTCCCGCGGATTGCGTGGCCGAAAAGAACAGCGGCAGGCGGGTCTCGATTCCGGGGATACCATTTAGTACTTTATTGAAGGGTGTGTCCGGGCCGCCCGCGATCTTGTCGGCGTAGTTCCAGGGCGAATGGTCGGAGGAAAATACGCTGAGCGTGCCGTCCAGGATTCCGCGCCACATCCCCGGTTGGTTGGAGCGCTCGCGCGGCGGCGGGGTGCAAACGCACTTGGCGCCGCTCAGGTCCACGGTGTCGATGTCCTCCGCGGACAAGAAGAGATATTGCGGGCAGGTCTCGGCATAGATGGGCAGGCCGCGCGCTTGCGCCCGGCGCACTTCCTCGACCACCCCGACTGAAGACACGTGCACGATCAGAATCGGGGTCTCGATCAGTTCGGCAAAGCTGATTGCCCTGTAGGCCGCCTCGCGCTCGCCCATTGCGGAGTGGGCCGTTACATGATGACGCAAGGCGGATTTGCGGCTTTCCAGCAAGCGATCCGTCAGCCACCTGATGCAGGCGTCGTTCTCGGCGTGAACCATGATCATCACGCCCTCGCGGCGTGCGAGAGCCAGGAGGTTGAGGACCTCATAATCATCCAGTTTCAGGCCCTCGTAGGTCAGATACAGCTTGATGGAGGTACAACCTTGCTCGATGAGCTGCGGCAATTCCTCCTGCAGCACGCGCGGAGTGGGGTCGCCGACGATCAAGTGAAACCCATAGTCGATGTGCGCCTTGGGGCCGGCACGGTGATGGTAATCCTCGACGATCGCCCGCAATGACTGCCCGCGCATTTGCATCGCGAAAGGTAAAACGGTGGTGTTGCCCCCGCACAGCGCCGAGAGGGTGCCACTGCGAAAGTCGTCGGCGGTACTGCGGCCCTCCCAGGGTTGTTGATCCATGTGGCAATGACTGTCGACTCCGCCGGGAAGCACCAGCCGCCCAGCGGCATCGACAGTGCGATCGGCGATCACGGCGTCCGTTCCCAGCCATTCCACCAAACCTCGACGCACACCGATATTGACTCGTGCGGTCCCCTCGGGGAGCACCACCGTGCCGCCCGTGATCGCTAAATCGAAGGGCCTCTCCGGCGTACCGCTGGTCATGACAAACTCCGCGCCAACTGTTCATCGCAATGATAAGTGCGGCTATGATAGGGCAAATCATGAGCACCGGCCCCACCCAGACGGCGGACATTCTGATCGTCGGCGGCGGCATCGCAGGAGCGGGAGCGGCGTACGAGCTTGCGGCATTCGCCTCGGTCATTGTGCTCGAGCGGGAGAGCCATTGCGGCTATCACTCGACGGGGCGGTCGGCGGCCAGCTTCACCGAGAATTACGGCGGCAACGTGATCCGCCGGCTCGCGATCGCGAGCCGCGCTTTTCTCGAGAACCCGCCTCCCGGCTTCTGCGAATATCCATTGCTGGCGCCGCGCGGCATGATCACCGTCGCGCGTGCGGACCAGCTCGAATTGCTCGAGCAGCGGCTCGCCATTGCGCGGGCCCTGATTCCATCGATTACGGGCATCGATGCCGCGGCTGCAATCGCTAGAGTACCCATTTTGCGGTCGGACTATGTGGCGGGCGCATTCATCGAGCCGCATTCCAAGGAGCTGGACGTGCATGGCTTGCACCAGGGATTCCTTAAGGGGGCCCGATCCCGGGGTGCGCGCATCGTGGTGGACGCCGAAGTGCAAACGATCGAGCGCCGCGACCAACGCTGGTTTGTGAGGACGCCCGCAGGGACATTTTGTGCGACAACGCTGATCAACGCCGCGGGAGCGTGGGCCGATCCGGTGGCCGAACTGGCAGGGGTTCGCCCCTTGGGATTGATCCCAAAACGGCGCACCGCATTCAACGTGCCGGTGCCGGGCGATATGGATATCCGCTCGTGGCCCATGATCAACGACGTTGGTGAGCAATTTTACTTCAAACCGGATGCCGGACAGCTCTTCGTTTCACCCGCAGACGCCACCCCCAGCGCGCCTGTCGATGCGCACGCGGAGGATTTCGACGTGGCGACGGGGGTCGAGCGGCTGGAGGGCGCCACCACGCTGAAGGTGCAGCGCGTCTCGCGCGCCTGGGCGGGCCTTAGAACTTTTGCATCCGACTCATCCCCCGTGGTCGGACACGACGACGGCGTGGACGGATTCTTCTGGCTGGCAGGTCAGGGAGGCTATGGCATCAAAACCTCACCCGCGTTATCCCGCGCCTGTGCTTCGCTGGTCCGCCATGGGTGCCTACCTCAAGACCTGGTGGACCTCGGCGTTACGGCTTCGGAGCTTGCACCCGGCCGGCTGCGCGGGCGTGCCGTCTCTTCCTCTTCCAATCACGTGGATCCATTGCCATGACCATTCAACGATTCGAGAACGGCGCGCGCTTCTGCCGTGTATTGAGCCACAACGGCACGGTGTATCTTGCCGGCATGACTGCCGACGATACGTCCGGCGATGTGATTCAGCAAACGCGCGACACGCTGGCGAAGATCGATCACTATCTTGACATGGCCGGGTCGGACAAAAGCAGACTGCTGTCGGCGGTGATCTGGCTGCGCGACATCGCCGACTTCGAGCGCATGAACACGGTGTGGGACCGTTGGATCGATCGATCGGCCATGCCGGCGCGGGCCACCGTGGAAGCGCGCCTGGCGGGCGAGGAGTATCGTGTGGAAATCATGGTCACGGCGGCGCAGTGAACGATCGAGAACACTGCCTCCTTCCCGCGCTCCGCGAGCAATTGAGCGACGGCCGGATGAGCCGCCGCGAATTCATCCGCTACGCAACCTTGCTCGGGATGGCGGCCGGGGCGGCCTATGCCATGGCGGGAATGACTGCGCCCGCAATGGCCGGCGGCCTGCCGTTTCCTGCGGCCGATCCGGGGGCGAAACGCGGCGGCCGCTTGAGAATCGGCGAGATGGTGGCGCGGATGGACGATCCAGCGACCTATAACTGGAAC
Organism: uncultured Gammaproteobacteria bacterium; assembly: GCA_963811115.1. GTDB lineage: Bacteria > Pseudomonadota > Gammaproteobacteria > Steroidobacterales > Steroidobacteraceae > Bog-1198. Next base: position 65,162 of record CAWEQB010000004.1, on the reverse strand, counting down.
GAAATGGGCAATCAAACGCGCCCCATTCTGGATTATCTGACCATGGTGGGCGCCGACAATGTCGTGCGGCCGATGCTGGTTGAATCGTGGCTGCCTTCCGCGGATCTCAAGACCTGGACCCTGCACGTTCGCAACGGCGTCATGTGGCACAACGGCGAGGAACTCAATGCGGAGCACGTGGCATGGAACATTCGCCGCTGGTCCGATCCCGCCCTCGGCTCATCGAACCTCGGCCTCTCGACTTTTGCGGCGCTTACCGAGTTCACCGGCGATAAGGATGCGAAGGGCAAACCGGCGCGCCGGCCGCTCAAGAATGGCGTCGAGGTGCTGGACAGCCGCACCGTGCGCCTGAATCTCGCGCGACCGGTGCTGTCGGTGGCGGAGGACTGCGGGGAATTCCCGACCTTGGTCGTGCACCCCTCGTTCAAGGCACCGTTCTCGCACAATCCGATCGGTACGGGACCCTACACCTTGGCGGAACTGCGCGTCGGCGATCGCTGCATTCTGAAGCGCGTTACCAAGACCACCGACGGCAGGGATTTCCGATATTGGGGCGGGGAGGTCTACCTGGACGAAATTCATTTTTACCACTACGAGCAGGAAAATCAGACCGCGGCGCTGGCATCCGGCAGTGTCGATGCCGTTTACGAAGTGTCCGTCGACCAGATTGAACTGGCGCAATCGATTCCGGGTGCGCAGCTGCTGTCGGTGGAAACCGCACAGACTCTGTGTTGCCGCATGCAAGTCGACGTCAAGCCGTTCGACGACATCCGCGTGCGACGCGCCATCGTCAAAGCCGCGGACAACGCGGCCATCAAGACGTTGGTGTTCGGCGAGCACGGACTGGTCGCGAACAACTTCCATGTCGCGCCGGTACACCCCGAATACTTTCCGCTGCCACCGGTGGTGCGCGACGTCGCCGGCGCGAGGCAACTCCTCAAAGAGGCCGGCTACGACCAGGGGATCGATCTGAATATCGTGGTCGGCAACAACGACGGGCCATGGCAACAGGCCGCCTGTGAGGCCTTGCGCGATCAAGTCAAGGAGGCTGGAATCAATCTCGCGGTAACTGTCGTGCCGGCCACCAAATTCTGGGAAATCTGGACCAAAGTACCGTTTGGCGCCACCTCCTGGGCGCATCGGCCGCTGGGAACCATGGCGCTGGCCCAGGCTTATCGCAGCGGGGCCTCATGGAATGAAAGTCATTTTTCGAATCCTGAGTTCGACAAGGCGCTCGCGGACGCAGAGGCGACGCTCGATGTGCCCCTGCGCAAGGCAAAAATGCAGAAGGTGGAAAAAATACTGCAAGATGCGGCCGTCGTGGTTCAGCCCTTCTGGCGGCCGGTTTTCATCCTTGCGTCGGGCAAGGTGCATGGCTACAAGGCGCATCCGGCCCGCCAAATGCAGCTCTACAAGGTCTGGATGAGCTGAATCGACTCATGGGAACACTTGTAGTCCGCCGCGCGGCGCAGATGCTGCTGATCATGCTGACGGTGTCGCTGCTGCTGTTTGCGGTCTTCGACAGCGACCAATTCCGCAAGAAGGTGGCGGTCGCCGAACTGGGTGGATTTGGGGTGGCCACCCTGTCGGACAGCGACTACCAGGACTGGTTGCAGAAGAAGGGACTGAATCAGCCCTTCATGGAGCGCTACCGTGAGTGGCTCAAGAATGTGCTGCACGGCGACCTCGGCCGTTCGCTCGAGAAGGACATCGCGGTGTCGACGCTCCTGCGGCAAAGCCTGGCGAATACCGCCATTCTCGCGTTCTTCGTGTTCTTGATCATGATACCGGTGGCTCTGACGCTGGGCGTGCTTGCCGGGATGAACGAGGGATCGGCGCTCGATCGAATCATATCGTTCATTGCGGTGTTTACGACCTCGATCCCGCAGATTGCCACGGCGGTGCTGCTCACCGTGGTGCTGTCGCTGGGTTTGGGATGGGTGCCCAGCAAGTCTGCCATGACCGAAGGTTGGTCGTTTCGCGAGTTGGTGCTGCCGCTGACGACGTTGCTGCTCTATGACGTGGGCTATATCGTGAGAATGACCCGCGCGGCCATGGCCGAGGTCATGGGTTCCCAATACATACGCACGGCGGTGCTGAAAGGGCTGCCTTATCGGCGCGTGATCGTGCGGCATGCCCTGCGAAATGCCTTGATCGTGCCGGTGACGCTCATTTTTCTGGAGCTCAATGGATTGCTTTCCCAGGTGGTCGTGATCGAGGTGTTCTTTCAATATGGCGGATTCGGCCGCATGCTGTTCGACGCGGCCAATTTCGGCGACATCCAGGTGCTGCAGGCTGCAACCCTGGTGGCAGTATGCGTGGCGGTGGTCTCGCAATTGCTTTCAGACGCGGCCTACGTCGTTCTGAACCCGCGCGTCCGGTTTTCCTAGCGTCCATGAATTCCCGGATCACGGTGTTACTGGCATTGATCTGGCTGCCGCTGGTGGCCTTTGTGATGTTCGGGCCCTCTCTCGGCGCATTCGGACGGTATCTATTGTTGCCCGCCATCCCCGCCGTGCTCCTGCTCTATGTCACGGCGGTCAGCAGCTGGCGCGAATCGTGGGTGGCCATCCTGGGCGCGACACTGGTTTGCTTTTGGCTGCTGGTGGCGGTGTCGGCACCGTACTTGCCGCTTCTCGATCCCAACAAGCCGATCATGCCTTTCGTCGCGCCGGGCGGAGTTCGCCACGGCATCATCGTTCTTGCTGGGGTCCGATATGCGCGGCCGGGATGTCTTGTCGCGCGACCTCTGGGGTTGCCAACGGGTGCTGGTGTGGGGGGTCACCGCTACCTCCGTAGCCTACGTGGTCGGCGGCGGCTGCGGTCTGATCGGAGGGTATCTCGGGGGCTGGTGGGATGAAATCGTATCCTTCGTCGGCAATGTACTGCTGTCATTTCCCGTCATGGTGTTGTTCATTCTGGTTTTGAACCTGCTTGGGCAGAGCGGCTTCAATATCATCATCGCGGTGACCTGCTCTTCGGCGCCGGTGATCATGCGCATCGTCCGCGGATTGGCGCTGGATGCGAAGTCGCGCGACTACATCCAGGCGGCGCAAACCCGGGGCGAGCATCCGCTGTGGATCATGCTGGTGGAATTGCTGCCGAATGTGCGCGCACCCATCATTGTCGATGCATGCTTGCGACTCGGCTATACCACCGTCGCCATCACCACGCTGACCTTTCTGGGCTTGGGGCTGCAGCCGCCGGATCCCGATTGGGGGCTGATGATCAAGGAGGCGGCCACGGCGGCGATGCTGTGGAAATATTCCTACATGCTGATCGTGCCGGCACTCTCCGTATCGAGCCTGATCCTCGGTTTCAATCTGATTGCCGACGGGTTGCGTGAAATGAGCCAGCGGGATTGACGGCCTCATGGCGCGAGGACATTCCACGTGACGGCGCACGAAGCACCGTTCTCGAGTGCCGCAGTCTATCGGTGTCCTACGCCGGGCGTGCGGCGAGATGTGCGCGCGGTCGTCGACTTCAATCTCACTTTGATGCGCGGCGAGGCGCACGGGCTGGTAGGAGAGTCCGGTTGCGGCAAGTCGACCGTCGCGCTCGCCATCATGCGCCATCTCGGCAAGGCCGGGCGCGTGGTTGCAGGGTCAGATCTCGTTTCAAGGGCGCGATATCCTCGCACTGAACGGCGAGGAATTGCGGCGGATTCGCGGCGCCCAGATTGCGATGATTTATCAGGAGCCGATGGCCTCGCTGAATCCGTCGATGACCCTCGGCGAGCAACTGATGGAAGTGCCGATGTACCACGAGGGCGTGGGTCGTGGCGACGCCAGGATTCGCGCGCGGCAGATGCTCGATCGGGTGCGCATGCCCGATGGTGAACGCATCATGGGCTCGTACCCGCACCAGATTTCCGGCGGCCAGCAGCAGCGCATCGTCATCGCCATGGCGCTGCTCTCGAATCCTCAGCTGCTGCTGTTGGATGAACCCACCACGGCGCTCGATGTCACGGTGGAGGCGGGCATCGTGGATCTGATCCGCGATATTTCCGCCGAATTCGGCACGACCATGCTGTACATATCGCACAATCTGGGGTTGGTAAGGGAGACCTGCGATCGGATGACCGTCATGTATTCGGGCGAAGCAGTGGAGGTGGGCTCGGTGGCCAGCGTGTTTCGCGGCGCGCGGCATCCGTACACGCGAGGACTGTTCGGCTCCATTCCCGTACCGGGTGCGGATAAGAACAGCCGACCGCTGCAATCGATTCCGGGCCAGCTGCCGCCACCGAATGCCCGGCCGCCGGGCTGCCACTTTGGGCCACGCTGCATGTTCTTCGCGCCTGGGCGCTGCGACGCCGGATCCGTAGCCATGCGCGACGTCGACGCGGCGCTGGGCCATGCCTCACGCTGCCTGAGAGTCGGCGAAATCCCCTGGGATGCGCCGCCCGCGCTGCGGGCCGAACGAGCGGCGGCGAGCCTCGGCGAGCCGGTGGTCAGGGTGAAAAACCTCACCAAGCGGTACCGGCATGTGGCCGCCAACGACGGCCTGACCTTCGACGCCCGGCGAGGCGAGACTCTGGCCATTGTCGGCGAGTCAGGGTGTGGCAAGTCGACGTTCGCGCGAATACTCATGGGTCTGACCCAGGCGACCGGTGGATCGATCGAACTGGAGATCGGGAACTCAGCCGGCTGCCGGTGACGCGCCGCAGCCATGAGACCATTCGCTCGCTGCAAATGATATTTCAGAACCCCTTCGACACTTTGAATCCCGCTCACACGGTCGGCGCGCAGATCGCCAGAGCGATTCGCAAGCTCGGCGTGCAGAAGGAAGGGAATGCGGTTCGCGACCGCACATTTGAATTGCTCGACTTGGTCAAGCTGCCGCGCGACATTGCCCTGCGCCGTCCGCGCCAATTGTCAGGAGGGCAGAAACAGCGCGTCGGCGTGGCACGCGCCTTCGCCGGCAATCCCGCCGTGGTCGTGGCGGACGAACCGCTGTCGGCGCTCGACGTGTCGGTGCAGGCCGCCGTCACTGAATTGCTGATCGACATTCAACGCCGCGAGGGCACGACCCTGCTGTTCATCAGCCATGATTTGTCGGTGGTGCGCTACTTGTCCGACCGCATCGTCGTCATGTACCTGGGTCAGATCATGGAACAGGGGAGCACCGCGGAGATCTTTGAGCCGCCGTATCATCCCTACACCGAGGCGCTGCTGGCGGCGATTCCCGTGGCAGATCAGCGTTTCGTCAAACGCGAGGTATTGCTGTCGGGCGAGATCCCGTCGGCGTCGGATCCACCTCCCGGATGCCGCTTCTCCACGCGCTGCGCCTACCGCATCGCCGGCACCTGTGATGTGCTCGCTCCCCCCGTGCAGGAATTCTCGCCGAACCACCGGATCGCCTGTCATCTGCCGCGCGAACGACTGTCGGCAATGCAGCCCGTTTTCAAGGAAACAGCCTCATGACTCGATACTTGAATCTGGCCGTCTGTCAGACCGGTCCCGTACCACGCCATGCGTCGCGCACCGAGACTGTGGAGCGGTTGATTCATCTCCTGGAGAAGGCAGCCCTGTCGGGCGCAGAACTCGCCGTGTTTCCGGAGATGGCGTTGACCACGTTCTTTCCGCGCTGGGCCCTCGACGACCCGCACGAGATCGACGCGTTCTACGAGCGAACCATGCCCGGACCGCAGACCCAGCGCATGTACGACGCGGCGCGGCGGTTGAAGATCGGATTTGCGCTCGGATTTGCGGAAGTTCACGAGGAGCGGGGCCGCTTGCGGCGCTTCAACAGCATGGATCTGGTGGGCGCCGACGGCACCTTGATCGGGCGCTACCGCAAGATGCACATTCCGGGCGCGGAACATGCGGAGGCCGGGGTTACCACCCATTTGGAACGGCGCTACTTCGAGCCGGGCAATCTCGGATTTCCCGTCTATGCCTATCGCGGCGTGCGCATCGGCCTCGCATTGTGCAATGACCGGCGCTGGCCGGAGACTTATCGGATGCTCTGCCTCAACGGCGCCCAGGTGGTCCTAATAGGATATAACACACCGATGACGCTCGAGGAGGCGCCGGCTCTCGCGCACCTGCGAATGTTTCACAATCATCTGCCCATGCAAGCGGGGGCCTATCAAAACACCGTCTGGGTGGCTGCCGCCGCCAAGGCGGGGCTGGAGGAGGGTCAGGCATTGATCGGCGGTTCCTGCATCATTGCCCCCACCGGGGAGATCGCGGCCCTGGCGCTGTCTCTCGACGATGAAGTGGTGACGCATCGTGCCGATCTTGAGTTGATCGCCGCCTGTCGACGGGTCAATTTCGATTTTGCGGCCTACCGCCGGCCCGGCGAGTACGGCTTGATTGCGCAGCGTGCGGGCCCTGTCTGGAACGATAAGGAGGTATGAAACCATGAAAACTTACTGGTCCGTTCTTGCTTCGCTTGGGATGCTGATGGCGTGCCGTGCCACGATCGCTCAGGAAGCGGTGGTGGGTGTCGCCGACCCGGACTCGCTCTTCACCAGCCCTGACCCGCACCTGAACGTCAACAAGCAGGCGGCCTACCACATCATGAAGGATCTCTTGGAGGCGAATCACTGGGAGTCGGCGGACAAATGGTTGACCGCGGAGTACCACCAGCACAATCCCAACGTCGCTTCGGGACGCGATCCGGTCGTCAAATTCTTCACATCGATACGCAAACCGACCCCCGTCCCGCAGAAAATGAGCACGAAGATCGTTGCCGTCGTCGCAGAGGGCGACCTGGTGATCGTCGTGACGCCGCGTGAGTTGCCGAATCCCAAAGACCCGTCGACGAAATACTCGACCTCTTGGTTCGACATGTGGCGATTCAAGGATGGCAAGGCCGACGAGCATTGGGACGGAGCGACGATCGCGCCGCCGGCGCCTGCGAAGGGCCAATAGCCGCGCTCGCTTAAGACCGGTCCGCCGTCAGACGTTCGAGTCGGGGAACGCGGCCTTGCGCTTGGCTATGTATTCGAGCAGGGCCTCATCGATCCCAGGATCCATCGGCGGCGGAACATAGTCGGCGAGCTGCTTCTTCCACAGCGCATTGGCGCGCTTGGTCATGTCGGGCGAGCCCTCGGCTTCCCATTGTTCATAGCTGTTGTTGTCAGCGAGCGGTGATCGATAGAAGGCGTTCTCGAAATTGGCCTGGGTATGCGCGCAGCCCAAAAAGTGCTTGCCGGGTCCGACTTCGCGCATGGCATCGAGCGCCTGGCCGTTGGGCGACAAATCGACCCCCGCGAGCAAGGTGTGCATCATGCCGGCTTGATCGACATCCATGACAAATTTCTCATAGCCCATGGCCAGCCCGCCTTCCAGCCAGCCAGCCGTGTGCAGCACGAAATTGACACCCGCAAGACAGGTGGGCAGCAGCGTGTTGGCGGACTCATAGGCCGCCTGGGCATCCGGTATTTTCGACGCACACAGACTGCCGCCGGAACGGAAGGGAATTCCAAGCCGGCGCGCCAGCGCAGCCATGGAGTAGAGGACCAGAGCCGGTTCGGGCGTCCCGAACGTCGGCGCGCCCGATTGCATTGAAATCGACGAGGCAAAACTGCCGAGCACCACCGGGGCGCCCGGGTTGACCAATTGCACGAAGGCAAGTCCTGCGAGGGCCTCGGCAAAGGTTTGTGCGACGGTGCCTGCCACGGTGACCGGCGACATGGCGCCGGCGAGAATGAACGGCGTGATGATGAGGGCCTGATTGGCGCGCGCATAGACTTTGGCGGCACCGAGCATGGTGGCGTCGTAGGTCATCGGCGAGTTGACATTGATCAGGTTGATGATGGTCGTCTTTGGACGGCCGGTGAGCGGATCGATGAGTTCCTCGTCGAACACAATGTTCGCGAGAGCCACCGAATCCGCGGCGCGCTCAGGCGCCGTCACGGAACCCATGAACGCCTTGTCGCTGAATTTCAGGTGGCTGTACACCATATCGAGGTGCCGTTTGTTGACCGGGAGATCGACCGGCTCGCAGATGGTGCCGCCCGAATGGTGCAGCGAATTCGACAGGTAGGCGAGCTTGACGAAATTGCGGAAATCGTCGATTCGCGCGTAGCGGCGTCCCTCGTCGAGACTGCGCACGAACGGCGATCCGTAGGCCGGAGCGAACACGGTGTTCTTGCCGCCAATCACCACGCTGCGCGCCGGATTGCGCGCATGCTGGGTGAACTCGCGCGGGGCGCTCCGTTGGATGAGCGAACGGCACATGCCCCGGGCGAAATGCACGCGCTCCCCCTGCACATCGGCGCCCGCGGCCTTCCAGATTTGAAGCGCTTCGGCATCGTCGCGAAAATCGATGCCGATCTCCTCGAGGATGGTGTCGGCGTTGTGCTCCATCAGCGCGAGGCCTTCCTCGCCCAAGACTTCGTAGTAGGGAATTTTTCGTGTTATGTAGGGAACCGACGCTCCGGCGCGCGCGGCGCGAGCAGCCCGTTTCGCGTCGCGACCGCTGGGACGCCGCGCGTGAGCGGTTTGCGTGTTCTGTTCGTCCATCGTCGCTCCCCCGGGATTGAATACTCCAAGTATGGTCACTGCCGATGGGTGCGGCTGATCAGTTTGCGTCATGGACTTGTCTTGAAGCGCCATTCTCCCTGACTTGACCGGCCTGTCGAAGGTTGCCAATGTACACCATGGTCCGACCCAGGATGGCTTTGCTGCTGTTCCTGCTCCCATACGGCAGCAGCGCCGCGGGTGTTGATCCCGGCGCCTTCGTCTCGGCCATCACGGTGACGCATTTTCACGAGTCGCTGGCTCGCTGGCGCACGCCGATTTGCCCGCTGGTGGCGGGGTTGCCGCGCGATCACGGGGAATTCATTCTAGCGCGCGTGTCGCAGATCGCGGGAGCTGCGGGAGCGCCGCTGGCAGCGGAACACTGTCGCGGTAATTTCTTCATCGTCGTGGCCGAGAATCCCGATGCCCTGCTCGCGCTCTGGAGCGAACGCGACACGACCATGTTCGGCGAGGCCGGTGGAACCCAAGTCAATGGTTTCCTCAAAGCGTCCATTCCCATCCGCGTCTGGTACAACGCCAGGTTTGACAATGCGGAGGGTTCGCCGCTCAGCGCGAATACGCCTGCATTGATCGCGTCCGGCACACCGCAGGAGCCGGGATTCTCGGGCATCCCGAACAACACCCATGCGCTGGGTTTTCGACTCGCGCGCGACGAGGTTCGAGACCTATTTTCGGTCATCGTTCTGGTGGATTCGCGCCGCGCGAAGGGCGTTCATTTCGGGCAATTGGCCGACTATGTCGCGATGGCAGGATTGGCGGAACTTCATTTGAATGCAAATCTCGGCGATGCGCCTTCGATCTTGCAGCTCTTCTCGGCGCCAAAAAAGTCGCCGCCCGAAGGACTGAGCGCCTGGGATCGAGCATTTCTCAGCGCCCTCTATCATTCGGATCAGGCCGACATCACACAGCTTGCCAAAATCAGAACCTCCATGATCCACGACGTGGTGCCTTGAAGAACCCGGCATGGAGCTTCGCAGCCCTCGTGCTGTTTCTGCCGGGCGGCCATGCATGGTCTGACGCGGCAGCGGTGGTGCAGCCGCCCGGTCTCGACCAGATAACGGTGGAGGCCCGGAGGGAAAGGGCGCTCCTGGAGCACGAAGTCAGCGCTTTCGTCTCAGCCATTGCGGTCGCACCCTTCCAGGAGTCGCTGGCGCGGTGGCGAGTTGCGATTTGCCCGCTGGTCGCAGGTCTGCCGCGCGATCACGGCGAATTCATCCTGAAGCGCGTATCGCAGATTGCGGGCGACGCCGGCGTTCCTCTGGCGCCGGAACATTGCCGCGGCAATTTCTATGTGGTCGTGACGGCGGATCCCGACGCACTCCTCAAGGCGTGGTTGAAGCGCGACGTTTCCATGTTGGGCGATGCCGGAGGAATGAAGGTGCGCGGTTTCCTGAATGCCTCTGCGCCGATCCGTGTGTGGTATAACGCCGACCTCGAAACGGCCGAGGGAATACCGCTCTCGGGCAATGCAACCTCGCTCGCCCCGACCGGGCGGTCGACCGCACAGCCCCTGGCCGGCGTCCCCAACAACACCCATGCCCTGGGATTTCGACTCTTGCACGACGAGGTGCGGGATCTCACTTCGGTCATCGTGCTGATCGACTCAACTCGCGCCAAAGGAGTCAGTTTCGGTCAACTCGCCGACTATGTAGCTCTGATCGGAATGGCGGAGCTTCGGCTGGATGCCAAGGTGGGCGAGGCGCCCACCATCCTGCGCCTATTTTCCGCCTCCGGAACAGCGCCGCCGCAGGGGTTGACCCCTTGGGACCGGTCGTTTCTCAAGGCGCTCTATCACACCGAACAGACGGACAAAATGCAGCTATCGGAGATCAAGATCTCCATCGTGCGCGACATGTCGCTGGCGCCAAGCGCTCAGTCCAGCAGCGATTGAAGGGCACCCGGCGCAAAGTGGCGGTCTATGAAATCCGCGAGACCATTCAGGGTATCGTCCAGCGTCGGGGTGGCGTGACCGAACAGCGCACGCATTACCACCGGGCTTTCGAGCAGACCGTGTAAATAGATCGCGAGTGTTTGCCCGCGCTGCCAACCGCCATGCTCCGGAAGCACCGGCACCAGGGCAGCGGCGGTTGCCGCCGGCATGGGGACCGTGCGCCCATGATGAATTTCGTAGGCACCAAAGGTCAGGCCGCTCAAAGGCGACCAGTACCCGGACAGCGGCGCGAAGGTGTGCATACCGTGCCGACAAAGCTTGTGTTGTTGAAATTCGGTCGCGTACGGCATCAACTCCAAACCAAGCGCCTGACCTTCGACCCCGTAGGGGTCGCGGATCTCGCCGCCGAGCATCTGCAGACCGCCGCAAATGGCCAGCGTCGGCTTGTCCGCCGATACATGAGCGGCGATGGCGCCATGGAGCTCGTGTTTTCTTAACCAGGCCAGGTCGGCGGCCACATTTTTGGATCCCGGCAGGATCAGGAGATCTGCGGCCGCAATGCTGTGCCGATCCCTGGCCCAGTTGAGCGAGAGGCCGGGAACCCTGGCGAGGCCGGCAAACTCATCGAGGTTGCTGATGTAGGGACAGGCCACGATGGCCACCGACAGACCGGAGCCTGAGGGTCGCATCTCAGAAGCGCCATCTTCCTCGGGAAGCCCGTGCTCGCGCCACATGGGCAGCACGGCCAGGGTGGGGACTCCGGTCAGCGCTTGCAGCATCTCCGGACCCGGCGCGAGCAAGCCCAGATCGCCGCGGAATTTGTTGAGAACGAAACCGCGAATCAGGGCGCGGTGCGGCGCGGCTAGCAGCTGATGGGTGCCGTACAGATGCGCAAAGGCGCCGCCGCGATCGATGTCGCTGATGAGCAGGGTGGCGGCCGCGCCTGCTTCGGCCACGCGCATATTGACGATGTCCGTCGAGGACAAGTTGATTTCGGCGGGGGAGCCCGCACCCTCGATGACGACGACGTCGTACCGCGCGCGAAGCTCGTCCAGAGAGGAGCGCACCGTCGGCCACAAGAACTGCGCCCGCTCACGCCACTCCATCTGGGATAGATCGTCGCGTCTTTGCCCGAGCAGAATGACCTGGCTGCGCGTGTCCGCTTCGGGCTTGAGCAAGACGGGGTTCATGCGCACCTCGGGGATGCACCCGGCGGCGAGTGCCTGAAAGTACTGGGCACTGCCCATTTCGCCGTCGGCCACGACACGGGCGTTGTTGCTCATGTTCTGCGCCTTGAACGGCGCAACGGTCAATCCTTGGCGCGAGTACCAGCGCGCCAAGGCGGCCGTGAGGAAGCTTTTGCCGGCGCCGCTGGTCGTGCCGCACACCATCACGGCGCGGGCGGGTGCGCTCACTGCGCGTCGAACTCCCGCGCGATTTCGCAGAGCAGGCCCGTGACATAGCCGCTGAACGAGCGCCACACTTCGAGATGAAAGGTGTCGCTGCGCGTGCGCCATAGCACGATATCCGCCTTTGCCAATACGGTTCGAGTGCACATGCCGACGGGGAATTCGCCGAGGTCCAGATCGAGCGGGCAGGCGCCGTTCAAAATGATGGCGGCATGGGGGCCGCTCACCTCGAGGGCGAATTGCCGATGGCTGATGTCGACCAGCGCGCAGGGCATATCGCGCAGGACTTGTTCCAGCGCGCTCTGTGCCGCCGGCAATGCCTCAGGGTGGGCCGTAAGTCCGAGGAGCAGATATTCATCGGGACCCAACCACAGAGTGGCGCGCCCATTCCCGACCACAGCGCGGCAGGCCTCCTCGGCAAAACCGCATTCCCAGGCGGCGGCCGCCGCTGTCCGCACTTCCGCCCCGCCGTGCAAGATGAAACGCGTCGCCGGCGGCAGCAACTTCAACCACTGCCTTGCCGGCACCCCGGGGAGGCTGCGCGTCGCGTGCTCAGGCATTGATGCGTGCTCCCGCCGGATCGTAGAACACGGGTGATGTGACCTCGACTTCGATGTCCCCGTGCGGCATGGGCACATAAAGAGTCTGCCCGAGACGGGCGCGACCGCCCGCGATCATCGCCAAGGCAATCGAATGCTCGAGCACGCTGCTGGCATACGAGGAGGTGACATGGCCAAGCAGTTCCATGGGCGGTTTTTGACGGGCTTTCGCGGCGACTTGAGCACCTTCCTCGAGCACCATTCGCGGGTCCTTGGTACGCAGGCCCACCAGTTGCTTGCGATCGGCCGACTTCATCGAGGCCCGGTCGAGGGAACGCTTGCCGACGAAGTCGGATTTGTTCTTGCCGATGGCCCAGGTCAGGCCGGCATCGTCCGGCGTGACGGTTCCGTCGGTGTCCTGACCAATGATGATGTAGCCTTTTTCCGCACGCAGCACATGCATGGTTTCGGTTCCGTATTCGGTGATGCCGTGAGCCCGGCCTTGGTGGTGCACCGCCTCCCACACGGCAAGCCCGAAGTCCGCAGGTACATTGATCTCGAAGCCCAGCTCACCTGTGAAGCTCACGCGAAACAACAGCAGGGGCACCCCGCAAATTCTCCCGCGGCCGACGCTCATATGCGGCCATGCCGTGGGGCCGATATCAAGGCCGTCGATCAAGGGTTCCAATACGCGGCGCGCATGCGGGCCCTGCACGGCGATGACCGCCCATTGCTCGGTGGTCGATGTTAACCAGACTTTCAGATCCGGCCATTCGGTTTGACGGTAGTCCTCCATCAGCGCGAGCACCCGCGGCGCACCCCCGGTGGTGGTGGTGACGTGAAATCGGTCCGCGGCGGTGCGCGCCACCACGCCGTCGTCGTAGATGAACCCGTCCTCGCGCAGCAGGATTCCATAGCGCGAACGGCCGACAGGGAGATTGGACCAGTTGTTGATGTACAGCCGGTTCATGAATTCCGCGGCATCGGGTCCGACGACCTCGATCTTGCCCAGGGTCGAGGCATCGAATATTCCGCAGGCGCTGCGCACCGCGCGGCACTCCCGTGCCACCGCGGCATCCATGTCTTCGCCGCCGCGGGGAAAAAATCGGGCGCGCTTCCACAGACCGACATTCTCGAATACCGCGCCATGGGCCTCTGCCCATGCGTGGGTGGGGGTGGTGCGCACGGGGTCGAATAGATCGCCGCGCGAGATACCGGCCATGCTGCCGAAAGTGACCGGCGTGTAGGGCATGCGAAAAGTCGTCAGTCCCACCTGGGGAATGGTTCGCTCGAGGCTCTTCGCGACAATGGCCATGGCGTTGAGATTCGATGTCTTGCCCTGATCCGTCGCCATGCCCGTGGTGGTGTAGCGCTTGACGTGCTCGATGGATTGAAAGCCTTCGCGGGTGGCAAGAGCCAGATCGCGCGTGGTCACATCGTGCTGCCAATCGACGAAGGATTTATCGCCGGAGGGAGGATCTGCTTGCGGCAGGGCGCCGAGAACCGCTTGTCGGTTGCGGTCGGGCGCCTCGACGGCGAAGCGGCGTTGCGCTCGCCCAAGTTGCGGGGCCGAAGCCGCGCCGCCGGCCGCGCCATCCGCCAATACCTCGGCCAGATCGTACACTCCTCGGCAGGCACCCACGGAGTGTTGGCGCTCCGCCGGCACGCCCGGCACGAAGGACTGGAGTGGTTCGCTCCACTGCAATTTGCCGCGCGATTGAGAGAACAGATGCACGCTGGGGGTCAATCCGCCCGATATCAGCACGGTATCGCAAGGAACACGCTGCCAAGCCTTCACCGCAGCGCCCTCGACCCGGCCCAGGGTGATGGCGCTGACGCGCAGATCGCCTTCAGTGCCGAGCACAGTCGAGCCCGCGAGTATTTGCATACCCGCGCGTCTCGCGGCATCGGGGAGGGCGCCCGCACCCGCCGCGCGCACATCCGCGATCGCCGCAATGACCACGCCCGCGGTCTGCAGGTCGAGCGCCGTCTGATACGCATCGTCACTGGAGGTGACGATCACGGCGCGGCTGCCGACGCGCACACCGTAGCGATGCAGATAAGCCTGCGCCGCGCCCGCCAGCATGATTCCCGGCCGATCGTTGCCCGGAAACACCAACGGACGCTCGATCGCGCCGGTCGCGAGCACCACGGAACCGGCGCGCACCTGCCAAAGGCGCTCCCGCAGTTGCCCCGGGGGCGGCGCGGCCAGGTGATCGCTCAGGCGCTCGTTGAGGCCGATGAGATTGTGCGGGAAATAGCCGAAGGCGGTGGTGCGGGTGAGCAGTGTGACCCGGGGATCATTGGCCAGAGCCGCGATGCTCTGCTGTACCCACGCTAGCGCGCTCTGCCCGTCGATTCGCGCCGCCGTTTCCGACAGCAGGCTGCCGCCGAACTCAGGACTCTCGTCACACAAGATGACGCGGGCACCGCCGTCGGCGGCGGCCAAGGCCGCGGCAATTCCGGCGGGACCGCCGCCGACGACCAGCACGTCGCAGTGTGCATAACGCTGCGCGTAGCGGTCCGGATCGGCCTCGGTGGGTGCGCGTCCCAGGCCCGCCGCGCGCCGAATCACGGGTTCGTACAGCGCCTTCCAGGCCTTCTTGGGCCACATGAATGTCTTGTAGTAAAAGCCCGCGGGAAAGAATCTCGACAAGCGATCGTTGATGCGGCCGAAATCAAGCCGCAGGCTCGGCCAGCGATTCTGACTTTCCGCAACCAAGCCATCGTACAGTTCCACCTGGGTGGCCCGCAGATTGGGGGTGATTCGGGCTGCATCGCGGCGCACGGTCACCAAGGCGTTGGGCTCCTCGGATCCCGCGGCGAAAATGCCGCGCGGCCGGTGATATTTGAACGAGCGCCCCAACAAGTGCACGCCATTGGCGAGCAACGCCGAGGCAAGCGTATCGCCCGCCAGTCCTTCATACGATTGGCCATCGAAGGTGAAGCGCAAGCGTTGCCCGCGGTCCACTCGGCCGCCGGCGGCCGTGCGCAGCTCGTTGGCCGCCGCGCGAGATTGGTTGGCCGCCGGGCTCACGGTGTGGACTCCGGCGGCGCCGCTTCACCGGTCTTGTAGAAGGCCAGAAAATGATCGGTGGTCGTATCGCGCAGCGCGTTGAAAAATCGCCCGCAGCCGCGCGCGTGTCGCCAGCGCTCTGCATACACACCCTTGGTATTGGTGCGCATGTACAGAAACTGCGCCCAGGCTCGATCGTCGAGCTGCGCGGGTTCAAGCGGGCGCGCCAAATGCGCCTGACCACCGTAGGTGAATTCGATCTCGGGCCGCTTGCCGCAGTAGGGGCAGTCGATGAGCAGCATCGTGGGTCCTAGTGAGCCACGGCCGCGGCCGCCGCCTCGTCGATCAAGTGGCCGTCGCGAAAGCGCTCCAGGGTGAATGGCGCGTTGATCGGGTGCGGTTCGTCGCGGGCAATGGTCCAGGCGAAGACATGGGCTGAACCCGGCGTAGCCTTGAATCCACCGGTGCCCCAACCGCAGTTGACATACAGTCCCGAAACTTCGGTCTTGGCAATGATGGGCGAACGGTCGGGCGTCACATCAACGATGCCGCCCCAATTGCGCATCATGCGCAGCCGCCGAAAATTCGGAAACAATTCGCAGATGGCATCCAGAGTGTGCGTGTTCACATGCAAAGCGCCGCGCTGCGTATATGAGGTATAGGCATCGGTACCGGCGCCGATGACCAGTTCACCCTTGTCCGACTGGCTGATATAGGCATGAATGGTGTTCGACATGACCACGCAAGGAAAGATCGGTTTGACCGGTTCGGAGACCAGGGCCTGCAGCGGATAGCTCTCCAAGGGCAGATGCACGCCGGCCATCGCCAGGACCACGCTGGTATGACCCGCGGCGGAGACCCCCACCTTGGGCGATTGAATGACGCCGCGCGTGGTTTCAAGCGCCTCGACCGCTCCGCGCGAATCGCGCCGGATGCCGGTCACTTCGCAATTTTCGATGATGTCGACGCCGAGCGCATCGGCGGCCCGCGCATATCCCCAGGCCACGGCGTCGTGCCGGGCGGTGCCGCCGCGACGTTGCAAAGCCGCCCCCAGCACGGGATAGCGGATGTTGTCCTCGATATTCAGGGGTGGACAGAATTCCTTGGCTTGCGCCGGCTCCAACCATTCATTGTCCACGCCGTTGCAGCGATTCGCGTGCACATGCCGCTTGAACACCTGGACGTCGTGCACGGTGTGCGCGAGCATCATCACGCCGCGCGGGGAAAACATGACATTGTAGTTGAGCACCTGGGAAAGATTCTCCCAGAGCTTCACCGAGTGATCGTAGAGCGCGGCGCTTTCGTTGAACAGGTAGTTCGAGCGGATGATGGTCGTGTTGCGGCCCGTATTGCCGCCGCCGATCCAGCCCTTCTCGAGGACGGCGATATTCGTCAATCCATGTTCTTTGGCGAGATAGTACGCGGCGCCGAGACCATGGCCGCCGCCCCCGACAATGATGGCGTCGTAGCGCGGCTTCGGTTCGGGTTTGCGCCACTGCTCCTGCCAATCGCGATGCCGCGAAAGGCTGCGCCAGATAAGCGACAGACCTGAGAATGATTGCCTGCTCATGGCGCGTTCCTAGGCCTTCAGGTCCTTGTTCTCCGGATCATAGGGCGAGTCGACGAGGACGGTTGCGCGCTTGCGTTCGCCGAGAATCTCAATATGAATGTCGCCGCCGACCGCCGCGAACTCCGGTTTGATGTAGCCCAGGCCCAAGCTCTTGCGCAGGGTGTGTCCGAAGTAGCCGGCAGTGGCGCGGCCGATGATGTTGCCCTTGCCATCGAACAGCGGCTCGTTGCCGAGAGGATCGGCGTCGGTCACGCCGTGCACCTCGAAGGTGATGAAGCGGTGCGGAACACCGGCCTTCACTTGCCTCTCGAGGGCCTCCTTGCCGATGAAAGGACCTTTGCCCAGGCGCACGAAGCGGTCGAGTCCCGCTTCGTAGGGAGTGTAGTCAGGAGTCAGATCGCTGCCCCACATGCGATAGGATTTCTCCAGCCGCAGGGACTCCATCGCGCGCATGCCCACCATGCCGATGTTGAACTGCGCACCGGCGGCGAACAATGAATCGAACAGATGATGCGCGTACTCGATCGGGAAGTGCAGCTCCCACCCCAAAGCGCCGACGAAGTTCACGCGCAGCAGATAGACGTCGGTGGCAAGTCCCACCTCCGTCACCTGCCCGGTGAGCCAGGGGAATGCTGCATTGTCCAGGGGTGCATCCACCAGTTTCGCCAGAACTTCCCGGGATCGGGGTCCCGCGACGACGAAACAGCCGCGGCTGGTGGTGATGTTTCGCAAGGCGACGCTGCCGTCGGGGGGCAGCATCTGCTGCAAATAGTCGCTGTCGTAGCGCTCGGCGGCGCCGGCGCTCACCACATAGAAGTGCTGCTCGGCGATCTTGGTGATGGTGAACTCCGAGCGGATCCCGCCGCGGCGGGTGAGGGCATGGCAGAGCGCCATGCGCCCGATCTTGGACGGCACCTTGTTGGCGACCAAGCCATCGAGCCAGGCTTCCGCGCCCGGACCCGTCACTTCGTGTTTGGTGAAGGGGCTGAGGTCGATGACTCCGACATGCTGGCGCAAACGCAACACTTCGTTCCCGACGTGCTCGAAATAATTGGAGCGGCGGAAGCTCCATTGATCCTGCAGCCTTGACTCCGGGTGGCGCAAACCAGTTGGCGCGTTCCCAACCATAACGCTGGCCGAACACCGCGCCCATGCGCGCGAGCTTGTCATAGATGGGACTGGTCTTCGCGGGGCGCGCGTCGGGGCGCTCCTCGTCGGGAAAGTGAATGACGAATACGTTGCGGTACGTCTCCTCGTTCTTCTGCACGACGTAGCGCTTGCTGGTATAGGGACCGTAGCGGCGCGGATCGACCGCCATCATGTCGATGCCGGGCTCGCCCTCGACGATCCATTCCGCGAGCTGCCAACCGGAGCCGCCGGCGGCGGTGATGCCGAAGCTATGGCCCTCGTTGAGCCATAGATTGCGCGCGCCCCAGGCCGGACCGATCAGCGGGCTGCCATCCGGAGTGTAGGCGATGGGCCCGTTGACGATGTCCTTGATGCCGCAATTGGCGAGCGACGGCACCCGCCGCTGCGCCGCTTCGACATGCGGCAGCAGCCGCTCCAGGTCACCTTCGAACAGGCTCTTGCCGAACCATTCGGGCACGCCATCGGCAAATCGCGCCGGCGCTCCTGCTTCGTAAGGGCCCAAGATCCAGCCCATGCGCTCTTCGCGCAAATAGTAGGACTGATCCGATTCGCGCAGCACCGCCAGCTCGCGGCCGCCGCCCTGCCGATAGGCCTTCAATTCGGGCGATTCGTCATACACGATGTATTGATGCTCGACCGGAATCGAGGGCACGTTGAGACCGAACATGCGTCCCGTTTGGCGGGCGTAATTGCCGGTGGCGCACACCACGTGCTCGGCGACGATGTCGCCCTTGGTGGTGCTCAGATGCCACTCGCCCGAGGCGTTCGCTTAACGGCCGTGACTTCGGTCTGCTCCTGAATTTCGGCGCCGCGGCTGCGCGCGCCCCTTTGCGCAGCGCCATGGTGAGATCCGCCGGCGCGATATGGCCGTCGTCGGGGTGATACAGCGCGCCGACGATCTTCGCCGTGCCGGCGCCGTCGCCGAGCTCAACCAACGGCCACAGCTCGCGCACTTGCGCGGGGCCGATCACTTGGAAAGGCACGCCGATGGTATTCGCGGTACCGCAGTATTTCTGATACTCGTCCATGCGATCGCGGCAGGTCGCCAGGCGCAAATTGCCGGTGACGTGGAAACTCACGTCCTGCCCGGTTTCCGCCGGCAGTCGCTTGTAAAGATCCACGGAGTATTTATGGAGCTGACCGACGGTGTAGCTCATGTTGAACAGGGGCAGCAGCCCCGCGGCATGCCATGTTGATCCCGCGGTCAATTCGGCGCGCTCCAGCAGCACCGCATCGGTCCAGCCCTTCAAAGCCAAGTGATACAGCGTGCTGACGCCTACCACACCGCCGCCAATCACCACGACGCGGGCATGAGTTTTCATATATGGAGGTCTCCCCAAGGTTCTGGCTGGCAGTGTAGCGAGCGGCGTTGCCGGACAAGACGCCAATTGCGACAATCCCTTATGAAAATGCGCCAGGTCGGCGCAAAAAACGCCTCTGCAGACGACGTAAATGCCCAATCAGGCAGTACGGAAAACGACAGGCGCTATGTCGGAAACAGACAAGACGCGGCTGAGAAATGGCATAATGGCGGTGTCCTGAACCTCAGGGTTGTTTCACCGGGAGGCACCTTGGAATCGCCCGCCGTGCTGCGCAAATGTAAGTATGCGTTTCTGACCCTGCCGAACTATTCACTGATTGCAGTGGCCAATGCGCTCGAGCCGCTGCGAATGGCCAATCGTCTGGTCGGCAGCGAGGTCTACGAGTGGTCGGTACTCAGCGCCGACGGTCGTGCCGCGGAGGCCAGCAGCGGGCTTTCCTTGTCCCCGACCGGCGCTCTCGACAAGTTGGGGGCCGGTGATATTTTGTTTGTCTGCGGCGGCATCAACGTGCGCGAGGCGGTGTCGCCTGCGCTGTTGACGGCGTTGCGGCGCCTGGCCGAACGCCGCGTGCCGCTGGGCGGTCTGTGCACCGGCGGCTACGCGCTCGCACGCGCAGGTTTGCTGGATAATTTCAGCGCAACCATTCACTGGGAGAATCTGTCGGCCCTGCGCGAAGAGTTTCCCCGGGTGCGCATCAACGACCAATTGTTCACCATCGACCGCGATCGCTTCACTTGCTCGGGAGGCACGGCACCGCTCGATCTCATGCTGAATCTCATTCAGGTGAAGCTGGGTCCGCGGATCTCGCAGCTGGTCTCCGAGCAATTCATCGTCGAACGGGTGCGCAAGGACACCGACCGTCAGTACGTCCCGCTGCGTGCGCAGGTGGGAGTGTCGCACCGCGGACTGATCCGGGTGGCGCAGCTCATGGAGGAGAACATCGAGAAGCCGTTGTCGCTGGAAAAAATCGCTCAAGACGACGGGCCTGTCGCGCCGGCAAATCGAACGCCTGTTCAAGCGGGATCTGAACTGCGTGCCGAAACGCTACTATTTGGAAATGCGCCTGCGGCGCGCACGCGAGCTGCTGCTGCAAACCGCCATGCCCATCATGGACATTACGACCGCCTGCGGATTCCAGTCGCCGCCGCATTTTTCGAAATGCTACCGCATGCAGTTCGGCTATCCGCCGAGCGAGGAGCGCAAGATCGGCGCCCAGCGCGCGCAGCGCCGCGCAACCGGCGATGCACCGGCCGTCGTTACCTGATCGTCGCCGCGCCGGCTATTCTGAGTTCGCTTCCTTGCCGAAGCGGTAGTTGAGGCGCAGGCCGAAGACGCGCGGCTCGTTGACCGTCTGCGCGCAGATCGAAGTTGCCGGTGTTGGTGTAGATGATCGCGTTCTTGTCGGTGAGGTTGGTGATGTAGAACTCGGTGAGCCAGTGGCCGCCTTCAGGGGTCAACCCGAAGCGCAGATTTGAAATGGTGTAGTCCGGCTGCAGGATGCGCGGGAAGCCGTTGGATCACGTCATTGACGATGCAGGTCGTTCCACATGTCGCCCTTGTGGGCCATGTCGAACTGCGCGTAGCCGCTGCAGCTTGGCGCCGAGCGGATGTTCGTAGCGCACGTTCCAGCTCCAGCTGAAGTAAGGCACGAACGGCAGTCGCTCGCCCACGTACGCTTGGTAGTTGACATCGGTCGCGGACGTGACGCAGGCGCGAGTCGGTGTAGCTGCCGGCCGCCTGCAACGACCAGTTTTCATTGATCTTGTAGTCGATGTTCGATTCCATGCCGTAGATGCGCGCGTTGCCGACGTTGACGTTGAAGCTGTAGGCGCGCAGACGTTCACGTCGTAGATGAGCGTCTGCAGCTGCTTCCAATGCATGAGGTAAGCCGCGCCGTTCCACACCAGGTGGCCGTTGAGACTGGTGGTTTTCCAGCCGATTTCGAAGTTGTTGAGCGTGTCGGGCACGTACTTTGCGGCACGCCGTTGTTGTAGCACCTTGAGGATAACCGGAGTTGGTGCCGCCGTCGCGGAAGCCCTGGGCGAAGTCGGCGTACACCATCACCTTGTCGCGTGATCTTGTAGTTGATGCCGAACTTTGCCATCCCACTTCTGCGACTCGCTCGTCGTCTGCTCGGGAGTGAGGTGGCGTAGGCAAACTGGCCGTAGGGCTGGTGTAGGTGGAGGTGGAGTGAAAGTGCACCACGCCCGCTTCGACGTTGAGCTTATCGGTGACGTCGAAGCTGATGTTCGCGAATTCGGTGGTCTGCAGGTAATCGGTGCGTTCGGTATAGGAGTACCACTTCCGGGCGGCAGCGATGGGCTGCGCAGTTGGTTATAGTTCAGGTAGTACTGGAACGCGGCGCCTTGGTTTGCAGTCCGGGCATGTAGTAGGTGCTGCCGGTATTCTTGTCCACGGTCTTCTCCCAGTACAGCCCTGCGAGCCAGTGAAATCGGCCGCCCGGCTTGGATGACGAGCCGCAACTCGTCGGACCAGCGCTGCGGGTTGGTGTGGTATTCGTAATACTGGGTCGGCACGTTGCACCCGGTGTAACGCGCCGCCGCCGTAGACGGGTCGTTCAGGCAGGTGAAGCCCTCCTGCGTGCCGATAGCGGTAGGCGGATGGCTCTTGGCGCCGGCGTTGAAATTCTCCATGTACTGCGAGTATTCGTTCCGCTGGCGCGTGGGCTAGCGACCAGTAGGTGCTGGCGAATACCAGATCGCCGATGCCGACGTCGCCATCCAGGTGAAAGTCGAGCGTCTTGGCCTCGAAGTCGTCGGCTCTCCGGACCGAAGCGCTCGACCGTCCGCGGCGGCAGTTGGGATCTTCGTCCCACGCCCCGAGGGTGCTTTGTCGCTGGTAGCTGTAGGTGAGCGCGCGCTCCAGCGATCGCTGAAGACCCCCTTCAACGCAGCGCGGCCGCCTTCGACGTGCTCGCGGTTGTAGTTGTTGCGCGCCCACTGCGAATTGTCGGAGACCGCGCCGTTTACCCAGGTGCGGGTCGTCAAGCGGTTATTGATGAAGCCGCCATGAGAGTCGCTGAAGGCGGAAGCCCGCAAGCCGAGCACGCCGTCGATGAGCGGGATGTTGATGAACCCCTCGTAGGTCCAGTTCTCCTGGCCGTCCTGGATTTTGCCGCCATTGAAGTCGACGCCGGCGCTGAAGGCGTTCACGTCCGGCTTGTTGGTGATGTAACGGATCGCGCCCGACATGGAGCCGGCGCCGAAAGTCGTGCCCTGCGGGCCGTTCAGCACCTCGATGCGCTCGATGTCGTACAGATGCAGATCCGGCTGTACGCCGGACCAGCTCATCGACATGTCGTCGACGAAAAATCCGGTCGAGGAGGTATTCGCGTAGTTCGGGTTGCTGCCGTCGGAGACGCCGCGCATGACGAATAGCTGCGTGCCCGGGCCCACGCTGATGAAGGAAATGGAAGGCACCTTCTCCGCGTAATCATCGAACCCGGTGATGCCGAGGTTCTGCAAGTCCTTCTTGGTGAAGACGTCGATGCTCAGGGGCACGTCCTGAAGGTTCTCTTCGCGCTTGCGCGCGGTCACGACGATTTCCTGCAGGGCGGAGACATCCGTGGGCTGCAGGGCAAGTGCGCGTGGCGGCGCGACCGCGAGCGCCGCGGCTACCGCGAGGCTGATCTGGAGACGGTGGCGGACCCCCGAAGTGCCGCGCATCCCTTGGGGGAATATAGCTCGGCGCCATTGCGGCTTCGTAGTTGCATGACTATCCCTTCGTCGGCTCGTGTGATGAAGCGCGCCCGACCACCGGCCAGGCACTTGTTTGTATCATCCGTTGGTGCTCGTCAACGCGGTCGTCAAGGTTCTGTACGAGTTGTTCAAAAGCGCCCCAAACTGTCGCCGAGCGCCTCCCGCAGGGGTTCAAGTTCTTTCTCGAAGTGCCGCCAATAGCCGATACCCGAGGTGTATATGGGCTGGCGTACCTGTTCGGCGCTCGCCGTGCGCACGGACCGCCGCGTCTCGTGAAACGAAAGGCAGGCCGGCTCAAAAGGCAGCCGGCAGTGATCCAGCAGGCGGCGGATGTTCGCTTCCGGGTCCCGCACCAGGTCCTCATACTGAATGTGCAGCACCTTGCCGGGCAGTACGGCGTCCCAGTGGTCCATGAGCGACGAGATAGCAACGGTAGTAGCGCCCGAGATCATTGAGGTCGTAGCTGAAGGTCTGTCCCTCGGCGAAGTGCTGCTTGAAGGTGCTGAAACAGCAATCCATGGGATGCCGGCGTGCATCGATGATGGTTGCGTTGCGGCAAGATTGCATGGATGAGCCCGACATGGCTGAAGTTATTGGGCAGCTTATCGGTGAAATGCTCACGCCCGGAACGAAGCGGCGCGGTTTCCTCCAGGTAGCGGCTGCCGAGTGCCGCGAGCGCGCTCATCGGGGCGGTGCCCACCATTTCGGGATAGCCGTCACGGCCGGGCGCCATATCGTCAAATTGACTGCGCGATGTTCATGATGTTGGGCAGTTCCATGGTGCCTTCCACGCGCGAATGGCTGGCGAGGATCTGCTCCAACAGAGTCGAACCGGAACGCGGCAGGCCGACGATGAAGATGGGCGCGTGGCTGGGATTGCCGCTGCCGGCACGCCTGGCAAAGAAATCATGGTCGAAGAACGCGCGAATGCGCGCGGTACGGCGTTCAAATTGCTCGATGTCGAACGGTTGCATCCGACGCGCCGCAAGGCGTTGCCGCGGGCGTAGTGTGCGAAGGCATCGGGGTACTGCTCGCGCTGTTCGAAGGCCTTGCCGAGCGCGAAATGCAGCTGCGCCTCATTGGAGCGTTCGCGCTTGTCGTCCGCCAGCAGGCGCTGCATGGCCTTAACCTCGGCGTCGGTGAAGGTGTAGTTCTTAAGGTCCGCGAGACTCCAGTAGGCTTCCGCGATGCCCGGGTCCATCGCCAGCGCCGCCTTATAGGCAGCTTCGCTGTCGGCGCGCCGGCCGAGGGTCTTTTGCACATGGCCGATGGACATTCGCAGCCGCGGACTCGATCGGGCTGAAGGCGCGCCGCCTGCTCATAGGCCTCGAGCGCCTGCTGCTGGCGCATGAGCCGCGTCGACACCGTTGGCGATGGTGATCCAGCTCTGTGGGTTCTCGGGCTCAATCTTGATCAGACGCCGCGCCGCCGCTTCCGCTTCCCCCAGGCGTCCGAGCGCGGTGAGCGCCTGCCCGAGTCCCCGCCATGCCAGCGGATGGTGCGAGCACTGTGCCAAGGCATGACGCAACAGTCGCTCGGCGTCGTTAGCTCTGTCTGCCGCAAGGGATAGTGCCGCCAGACCGCACAAGCGCCGCCACGTGACTCGGGTCTTGCTGCAGGATACCGCGGAAAATTCTCTCCGAGCTCTTCCGGTCGTCGGCCACGAGGGCAGCCGTCGCTTCCTCAACCTGGGCTCGCAGGGGATCGGTGAGCCGCGCACGTTCGAAGGCCACACGCGCGTCTCGGTATTGCTCGAGATCGACGAGGACATCGCCGTAGGCGAGCCATGCGAGATGGTGATGCGGCGATTTCTCCAGCACCCGCCGTACTTCCTCTCGAGCCTGCGCGGCACGTCCATCACGCCGATAGGCGCGCGCCAAATCCACCCGTGCGGATTCAAAATCAGGGACACGGCTGAGAACCATCTCGAGAGTCGCGATGCTCTCGGGGATTTTGTCCTGATCCAGCAGGGCAGCACCCAGGAGCCATAGACAATTCGCATCTCCGGGATGCTGGGCATCGAGCGCGCGAAGGCCGCGCTCGGCGCTGGCGGCACGACCGGCGCGCAGCGCCGCGTGTGCTTGGCGAAGGCTCTCGGCGAAGGGGTAGGTCATGTTGTGGAGTGGCAAGTATAAACGCGGCTGCCGACCGTCGATAGTGGCGGCCCGCCGCGCTGCTTATTGGACACTCGATCAGCTTCGGCGCGCCGAGAATTGACAGGCCACGCCTTCGCCGCCATGATTCTGCGCACCATTTTTCAGGGGATTACGAGATGCGCACGCAATGAACGCGTTCTACAGGATTGCCGCGGCCTTGTGTTCAGCGCTGTGTGCCTCGCAAGCGATTTGCGCCGCCGCACCGCCCGTGCAGCGGACGCTGGTGCCCGATGATTTTTACCGAGTTCAAGATGTGAGCGAGCCGCAGGTGTCGCCCGACGGTGCTTGGGTGGCCTACGTCGTGACCGGCAGCGATCGTGCGGCCGATGAGGCGCGCAGCGCAATCTGGATGGTGAGTTGGGACGGCAGCCAGCATCTCGCCCTGACCGCGGCGGCTGACGGCACGGACAAGCCGCGCTGGAGCCCGGATGGACGTTACCTGTCCTTCATGGCCACGCCGGCCGGTTCGGAGAAGGCGCAAATCATGCTGCTGGACCGCCGCGGCGGCAATGCCCGGCAGTTGGGCGGCATCGCGGGCGACGTCGGTGCATATGCCTGGTCGCCCGACGGCAAGCGTCTGGTGCTCACGATGGAATCGGGCGAATCCGGCGGCGCGCCCAAACCGATCGTGATCGACGCGCTGCATTTCAAGCAGGATGAAGAAGGATATCTGCGTTCGGGAATCGGGCGGCACCTGTACTTGTTCGATGTGGATGCCAATCGCCTCGAGCCGCTGACCACCGATGCGCAATTCAATGAGGACCTTCCGGCCTGGTCTCCGGATGGCCGGCTGATTGCCTTCGTGCGGACCCATGAGAAAGGCGCGGACCCGGACGGGCGGGAGGACATTGCGGTCATCGAACCTTTGCCGGGCGCGGCCGCTCGGGTCGTCGTGCGCCCCTATGCGCCCAACAACCAGAGACTCGCCTGGAGTCCCGACGGCTCCGCGATTGCATATTTGCAGGGCATCGAGCCCAAGTTCAATGCCTACATGCAGGACCGTCTCGCGCTGGTGCCCGCGGCCGGCGGCGCGGCCCGCTCGTTGACCGACAAGCTCGATCGCGCGGTGACGTCGTATGTTTTCGCGGCAGACGGAAAATCCATCACCATCGGAGTGGAAGACGACGGCACGGCTTACCCAGCCAGAATCGACCTGGCCGGTGGATCGATCACGCGTGAGGTTGCCGCCGCGCCCTCCGTCGTCTCGGCGCTGTCGCGCGGCGCGGGACACACGGCGCTGCTTCAGACCAATGACAAGGCGCTGGCCGAGGTGTTCGCGCTCGAGGGCGGCAAACTGCGCAAGCTGACGGCGCACAATGACGCATGGCTGGCGGATATCAAGCTCGGCGCGGTCGAGGACATCCGGTTCAAGAGTCCGGACGGCACGGAAGTGCACGGGCTCATGGTCAAACCCCCCGATTTTGTGCAGGGAAAAAAATATCCGATGGTGCTGTGGATCCACGGCGGCCCGAATGGCCAGGATGAACATTCCCTGGTTCTGGATGGTTATCAATACGAGCCGCAGATGTTTGCAGCCAGGGGGTTCGTGGTTCTGCGAGTGAACTACCGCGGCGGCAGCGGCCGTGGCTCGGCGTATGCGAAGGCCATCTACGCCGATTGGGGACACAAGGAAGTCATCGACTTGCTGGCCGGTGTCGACCATCTGGTTGCGCTCGGCATTGCGGACAAGGATCGCCTTGCGATCGGCGGCTGGAGCTATGGCGGCATACTGACCGACTATACGATTGCCAGCGACAGCCGTTTCAAGGCCGCCATCAGCGGCGCGGGCAGCGCCAATCAGCTGGCGACCTACGGCAGCGATGAATACGTGCTCCAATACAACAATGAGCTCGGCCCACCGTGGCGCAATGCCGCCCTGTGGCTCAAGGTGTCGTACCCGTTCTATCACGCGGATCGCATCCGCACGCCGACCTTGTTCATGGGCGGGGATAAGGATTTCAACGTGCCCATCGTCGGCGGTGAGCAGATGTACCAGGCTCTGCGCACCTTGGGCGTGCCGGCGCAGCTCGTCGTGTACCCGGGGCAGCATCATGTCTTCACGCGGCCGAGTTTCGTGGTCGATCTCGCGCAGCGCATGTCGGCCTGGCTCGATCGCTACATGACGCCCGCGAAATAGGCGGTCAGGGGGCCGGCGTCCGCGCCAGCACCGAGGCGCCATTGAGGGTGCCGCGAACCGAGGCGCTGGAGCCAGCCACGCCTTCGGGCCATTCAACGCGCAGCTTGCCGATGTGGCTGGCGCCGTCGAACAATTCAAGCGAGGCGTGCACCAATCCGGTTCGCGCCAACGATTTGTCGATCTTGCCGCTCACCGCCAAGTCTTCGGTCCACCGCACCTCCTTCAGGGCGACATGAACGGCCGATGAATCGGCGACGATGTGGAAAATGCCGCCGCGCAATCCCACGCCCCGGCCGCTGGAATTGGCGCTGACGCGGGCCAGCACATCGCCGGCAGTCATGACCGCCGCGCTTGCCTGCCGAAGTTCCGCGGCGCCGGCTCTATTGCCCGGCATCGCGACCGCCGGTTCAAGTTGCGAGGCATGAATGGCAAACCGCGGCGTCAAGCGCAAAGGCGGCACGTTGGCGGCGCAGCTGGTATCGCCCGTGCTCAGGGTTCTCACGAAGCGCCGTACGATTTGCGCGGCGCAGCCGCTGCGCGCATGAGGCAGGGCGTTGACGTGAAAGCTGTTGGCGACGCGGACTTGGGCGCCGTGCTTGAATGCCGCGGCCACCGCGGCGCCATCCGCCGGAGTGGTGATATTGTCCAACTCGCCCGAAATTATGAGCGCGGGGACATCCGGATAGTGGGGCTCGGCTGCGACCACGTGCGAGGCGGGGTGAGCCGAGGAAGCCACCGGCCATTCGACGCATTGATCGATGAAGCTGTAGTCGAGCGGCATGCCGCGGTATTCGTCGATGGTGAACGGCGCATAGGTGTCGGGTGCCGTGATTTTGCGTTCGGCAACCGCGCGGTCGCGGTCCGCCGTCCGCAGGTCCGGCGGTAGCCGCATGTCGTAGATCTGCGGCGGGTCCTGACACATGACGGCGATTGCCAGGCCGGCGCTGTATTTGGCGGCGTCATCGTCCGGGTCGCGCGAATCGACGGCGCTGACGGTCTCGGCCATCAGGCGCAGCACCGGCGCACGATCCCCGCCCGCAAACGCTCTGGCGGCCGCGTCGAGTTCACGAACCGTGGAGAACGCAGGCGCTGCGCCGTACATGACAATCGCAAGCTGGGACGGATCCGCGATGAACGCACGTTCCTTGCCGTCGCTGTCGACCCCGCGCGCCGGAAAGGGGTGCCGCCGCAGCTCTTCAATGAGAGGCTGAATGTGTTCGATGGAACTACCGGGAAAGCGCGCGCAGGGCTCAAATCGGCGGCATGCGATATCGAATTTGTCGCGCATCGCAGGCGCATAGCTCGGGTACCACGCATAGTCGGGACCATTTAGGGGATAGGCTCCATCGAGAACGATGGAACGCAGGCTGTTCGGGTGGCGGATCGCGAACACCTGCTCGAAATAGGTGCCGTACGAATCGCCGTAAAGATCGATGTGGCGGATGTTGAGGGCATCGAGAATCGCGGCCAGGTCGTCGGCCGCATAAGCCGTGCTGTAGAGAAAAGCGCTTTCGCCGAGTGCCCTACCGCAGGCGGCGTTCAGTTCCACGGTCCATTTCTCAGCGGTTTGCAGTTCTCGGCAATCGACGGCTCCCGATTGTCCGGTGCCGCGATTGTCCATCAGCAATACATCGCGCCGCTGCCGCAGCGGCTTGAACAGCGCAAGGTACTCGTCGCGGGACAGGGTCGCTGGGTAACCGGGGCCGCCTTCGGTGGCAACCAGAGTACCGAGGGATTTGCCTCGGCCCGTATGGGGATAGAACTCGAAATAAATGGAGATCCGTCCGGGGACGGCGCCCGTGGGATCCAGGGCGCGCTCGAGTCTGCCGCAATAGGCGCGCGCACTCGGGCAGGGCCGCAATTCAATGGTACCGAGCAGCAGCGTCCGGTTGCCCGCGTCGGTGCCGGGATGGGCATGGCTCGAACCGGGTGAATTCAAAGCCAGGAAGGCCAGCGACCCGCAAACCCCCAGGCGGAGAAGTCTGCGCAGTCCGGTGCTAAATCGCTGTCGTATATTGCGCAAAAGGTGTCGCTTCGGTGGCATGCGCGCAGCATGAATGTTGGTATGGTACATCGCCTCCAACACTTGGGATTCCATTCATGAATGCGCGCGATCTCATGCTGAGCCGACTGCGGGACCGTAACCCCGAGACGGCCTTGGAACGGGACTTCTATTGCAGCCCGGAGGATTACCAGGTCGATCTGGAAATGATCTGGTATCGCGACTGGCTGTTCGTGGGCCACGACTGCGAAGTCTTGAATCCGGGCAACTACCTGACGGTGCAGGTCGGCGAGTACCCGATTTTGGTGGTGCGCGACCGCGGCGGCGCGCTGCGCGCCTTCCACAACACCTGCCGGCATCGCGGCTCCCGGATTTGTTCCGCCGAGCACGGCACCTCGCCGCGGCTCGTCTGTCCCTATCATCAGTGGACCTATGCGCTCGATGGCCGTCTGATAGCTGCCCGCGACATGGGCAACGATTTCGACAAATCGCAGCACAGTCTGAAGCCGGTCCATTGCGCAAGCGTCGGCGGCTATATCTGGATCTGTCTGGCCGCAATGGCTCCGGATTTCGGGGCCATCGCCGCGCACCTTGAGCCGTATTTTCTGCCGCACAAGCTGCACCAAACCAAGGTTGCCTTTCAGTCCACGATCGTCGAACAGGCCAATTGGAAGCTGGTCTGGGAGAACAACCGCGAGTGCTATCACTGCGCCGCCAATCATCCCGAGCTGATCCGCACCTTTCCCGAGGACCCGACCGCGACCGACGGCGAAGACGCCGCCTCGAATCCGACCACGGCTGCGAAATGGGCGCGCTGGGAGTCCATCGGGCTGCCCAGCAGGTTTCATTTGTCGGCCAATGGGCAGTACCGCACCTTGCGCACCCCGCTGCTCGAAGGGGCCGTCAGCTTCACCATGACGGGCCGGGCCGCGGTGCGCCGGCCGCTGTCGGATTCGGTCGCGGAACCGGATATCGGCACCTTGTTGATGTTCCACTTTCCGACGACCTGGAATCATGTTCTCGCCGACCACGCCATCTCGTTTCGGGTGCTGCCCATCTCTCCGACCCAAACGCAGCTCACCACCAAGTGGCTGGTGCATCGCGACGCTGTCGAGGGCGTCGACTACGATCTGCCAAGAATTGACCAGGGTATGGCTGGCAACCAACGCGGCTGATACCCGCAACTGCCAGGAAAATCAAATCGGCGTGAATTCCCCGGCCTATGATCCCGCACCGTATTCTCCGGTGCATGAAGCCGGCGTCACCCAATTCGTGCACTGGTATTGCACGCATCTTGAGGGCAGACTACTGGACGATGCGAAGTAAGCCTCGTTGAACCGCCCGGGCCCGGTGTCGAACACTCCGTTGAAGTATTCGGCGTGGTCCTTGCTGCGCGGCGCATTGACGGGACAGGGGCACTGGCGGGCCGCCTGGCGCGATGCCACCCCCAAAGCGAACTATGAGGTAATCATCGTCGGCGGCGGCGGTCATGGGCTCGCGAGCGCATATTACCTGGCGAAGAATCACGGGATCACCAATGTGGCGGTGATTGAACGCGGTTGGATCGGCGGCGGCAATACCGGCCGCAACACCACCATCGTGCGTTCCAACTATCTCTATCCGGAAAGCGCCCGGCTGTACGATTTCTCGTTGCAGCTATACGAGGGACTGTCGCAGGCGTTGAACTTCAACATCATGCTGAGTCAACGCGGGTTGGTGCTGCTGGCCCACAGCCGCCACGACCTGGACGCCATGTCCCGCTGGGCCAATGCCATGCGCATGAACGGCATTGCCGCGGAACTCCTCACTCGCGAGCAGGTGGGCGCGCTGGCGCCCGCTCTCGATCTCTCGCCCGACGCGCGGCTACCCGTGCTCGGGGGATTCACGCAGCGGCGGGGCGGCACAGCGCGCCATGACGCCGTCGCCTGGGGCTACGCACGCGCCGCCTCGGCTCTGGGCGTCGACATCATTCAGAATTGCGAGGTCGTGGATTTCCTCAAGGAGGGCGGCCGGGTCGTCGGGGTGAACACCAACCGCGGGCGCATTCGCGCCGAACGCGTCGGCATTGCGGCGGCGGGACACAGTTCGGTGCTCGCGAAACTCGCCGGTTTTCGGCTGCCCGTGACGAGCTATGCGTTGCAGGCCATGGTCAGTGAACCCATCAAGCCGATTCTCGACACAGTGATTTTGTCGCCGGGCACGGGCGCCTATGTGAGCCAGTCGGACAAGGGCGAGATCGTCATGGGGGCGATGCTGGATTTGTTTCCCTCCTATGCGCAGCGCGGCAGTTTCGCCGTGAAGCAGGCCATCATTGCCGCGACCCTGGCGTTGTTCCCATCCTTCAGCCGGTTGAATTTGATGCGCCAATGGGCCGGCATCGTCGATGTCGTTCACGACTCAAGCCCCATCATCGGCGCAACGCCTCTGCCCAATCTGTACATCAACTGCGGCTGGGGCACGGGTGGCTTCAAGGCCATTCCCGTGGGCGGTTGGACTCTGGCGCATGTGTTGGCAACGGGACGGAATCATCCCCTGGCCGAGCCCTTTCAACTCGAGCGCTTCATCACCGGCCGTCTCATCGACGAAGCCGCAGCGTCGGGAATCGCGCACTGATGATGCAAATTCCCTGCATTCACTGCGGTTTGCGCGACGAAAGCGAGTTCACCTGCGGCGGGACCTCGCACATGGCGCGCCCGCCCTTGGATGGAAGCGACGAGACCTGGGGCGAGTATCTGTTCTTTCGCGACAACCCCAAGGGCCGGCATCTCGAGCGCTGGCGCCATGCCTACGGCTGCGGCCGCTGGTTCAATCTTGCGCGCAATACCCAAACGCACGAAATCCTGTCCGTGTACGCGATCACCGATCCGCCGCCCCCATGACCTCAACGCGCCTGGCGCCGCCCTTTGGCAAGCGGCTCGATCGATCGCAAACCCTGACGTTCGAGTTCAACGGCCGGCGATTGAGCGGTTATCCGGGCGATACTCTGGCTTCCGCACTGTTGGCGAACGGCGTGCGGCTGGTGGGCCGCAGCTTCAAACTACACCGGCCGCGCGGAATTTTCTCCTGCGGCGTCGAGGAACCCAATGGGCTCGTGGATTTGGGCGATGGTGCCACCCGCACGCCCAATATGCGCGCCACGCAGGTGGAGCTGTACGACGGCCTGGTTGCGGCAAGCGTCAATTGTTGGCCCAGCGTCGAATTCGATCTGGGCGCGATCAACAATCGAATTGCCGCGCTTCTACCCGCCGGTTTCTACTACAAGACATTCAAGTGGCCGGATTGGCATTTCTTCGAACCGACCATTCGCCGCATGGCAGGGCTCGGCCGCGCCTCCGGCGAACGCGACCCCGATCGGTACGAAGAGGCCGCGGCGCAGGCGGATGTGCTCATCATCGGCGGCGGGATCGCGGGCTTGAGCGCCGCAGTTGCCGCGGCGGAGGCGGGCGCAGACACCATGCTCCTTGCCGCCTCGCCGGCATTGGGCGGAGCCTTGGCGAACCTTCCCGATCCGGAGCTTGACGCATTGATCGCGCGCGCAGAGCGCAGCGGCGTGCGGCAGATGACCCGAACCATGGCGTTCGGCATTTATGATCACAATCTCGTGTGCGCGCGCGAGACGCTGCGCCCTCCGGCGGCCCCTGTTGCGGGCGGTGTATTGCGTGAACGGCTGTGGAAGATTCGGGCACGCGCGGTGATCGCCGCCGCCGGCGCTTTCGAGCGCCCGATGATTTTTCCAAACAACGACCGGCCGGGAGTGATGCTGGCCGGAGCTGCCGAGAGGTACCTCCACCAATTTGGTGTCGCATGCGGTCAACGCGTGGTCATTGCCGCCAACAGCGATTCGGCCTATCGAGTAGCGGCCTCGTTGCTTGCCGCCGGTATCAATCTGATTGCCCTGGTCGATCGCCGCCCGCAGGCCGACATTGGCGTGGAAACGCTGGCTGCACGCACCCTCATGGGTGCCGGCATCATCAGAGTGGGCGGCACGAGGGCGGTGCGCAACTGCACGGTATTGTCGACCGACACGGACGGATCGCGCCCGGAGCGGTTGGAGTGCGACTTGATATTGAGCGCCGGCGGCCATGCCCCCGCGGTGCATTTGCATTCCCAAGCGGGCGGTAAACTGCGGTGGGTCGAGGAGTCATCGATGTTCGTGCCCGACGGTGCCGCGCCGGGAGTGTGGAGCACCGGTGCCTGTGCAGGCATCTTCACCCGCGACACCGCGGTGAATCACGCGGCGGAACTCGGCACCGCGCTGGCTCGTGGCGAAGCACCGCCGCTGGCTCCCGTGGGGGGTGCCGGAAGGTCGCTGGCCGCCACCCATGTGGCGGGGCTGGCGGGAAAACAATTTGTCGATTTGCAAAACGATGTGGCCGCGGGCGATGTGGGTCTGGCCGCGCAGGAGAACTACCGTTCCGTCGAACATCTGAAGCGCTACACCACCACGGGAATGGGCACCGACCAAGGCAAGACCAGCAACATCAACGCCTTGGTATTGATGGGTGAATTCACGGGGCGCGAACCGGCCGAAGTGGGCACCACGAAATTCCGTCCGCCGTATGCCCCGGTGACTCTGGGACTGCTCGCGGGCCGGCGGGTCGGCGCGTTGTACCGGCCGCTAAAATATCTTCCCGCCCACGACTGGCATCGGGAACGCGGCGCTCTGTTCGAGCAATTCGGCAACTGGGTACGGCCGGCGGCTTATCCCACGCAAGGCGAATCATTGGAGGCGGCTGCGCAACGCGAAGCGGGGGCGGTTCGCAAATCCGCCGGTATCCTCGATGGCTCGCCCCTCGGCAAGCTCGAGCTCTATGGCCCGGACGCCGCGCAGTTTCTCGATCTCATGTATGTGGGAACGATGTCGACCTTGAGCCCGGGACAAGCTCGCTATGGGTTGCTGCTCAATGAGAATGGCATCGTCGTCGACGACGGCATCGTGGCGCGGATGGGACCCCAGCATTATTGGGTGAACACCACCAGTGCCGGGGTCGAGCGCACGACGGCGGCGTTCGAGGAATGGCTGCAGTGCGAATACACTCAATTGCGCGTCTTGGTCACTCCCGTGACCTCGCGTTGGGGCAATGTGACGGTGGCCGGTCCGCGAAGCTGGGACTGGCTCAACGCGGTGGGTTTCGACATGGCTTTGGCGCCGGCTTCCATGAAGCACATGACCATTCAGGAAAGCACTCTGGATGGCGTGCGGCTGCGCGTGTTGCGGGCGAGCTTCAGCGGCGAGTTGGGATACGAGATCAATGTGCCCTCGGACCATGTCGGCGCGCTGCTGACCCGGCTCTGGGAGCGCGCTGCGGATTTTTCGGCGGTGCCTTACGGCATCGAGGCGCTCGAAATCTTGCGCACCGAGAAGGGATTCATTCATATCGGCACCGACACCGACGGGACCACGCTGCCGCAAGACATCGGTTTCGCCCGCGCACTCGAGCGCAAGGCGGCGAACTTCGTGGGCCGGCGCTCGCTGTTGCGGCCCGCCGCGCGCGACGCCAATCGATTTCAGCTGGTCGCGCTGGCCCCGATCGATGGACGCACTGCGCTGCCGGTGGGTGCGCAAATCGCGCAGGCCGCGCCGCCCGCCCAAACCGAGGGCCACGTAACCTCGAGCTGCTGGAGTCCCGAACTGGGTGCGCCCGTGGCTCTTGGCATGCTGGCGCGCGGATCGCAGAGATTAGGTGAGAAGATCCGGGTGCATCATTTGGGCAAAATCATCGATGCCGCAGTGGTCAAGGCGCCGTTCATCGACCCCAAGGGCGAGCGACTCCATGGCTAACTCGCCGCACACTCTCGACAACATCGAGATCGACGGCTTGTCGGTCGACGGCGAAGCTGCGTATCTGATCGCCTCATTGCGCTACTTCGATTCCACCGGCCAATTCGCCGCCGCGGTGAGCGAGGCCTTCGGGCGGCCCCTCGCGGAGCCGCTGGCTGCGCTGCGTGTCGAATCCGCGGCGGGCGGCGGCCATTGCATCCTCGCATGGCGCAGTCCCAGCGAGACTCTGCTCCTGTGTCAGGACGCGGCCCTATTCTCCGCACTCGAACTCAAGCTCGCGGCTCAGCACGACGGATGCATGGTGGATCAGACCGGCGGCTTGCGCGTGGTTCGAGTCGCCGGAAGCAGGGCGCGCGATTTCTTGCTGCGGCTCGGCGCCGCCACGACGCTGCCGGATTTGGGCGCGGCGCACGTCGGCCGGCTGGCGGAGCTGTCGGTACTGACCATCTGCGTGCAGCCATGGGAGTACCTGCTGCTCGTCGAGCGGGTGTATCTGCCTCATCTACTCGGGTGGATTCATGCGACGGCCGCCGATATTTAATCAAGGGAAAGTGTTTTGGTCGGCGTTCGCGGCCTTTTTTGCGCTGCTTTGCCTGATCGACTATCACTACTCCACCGTCAACCAAATCCCCAGCGACGGCCCGCTGACCCGGGGATTTCCGCTGACATTTTATTGGATGATTTGTCCGATGAGCGCCACTGGGGCGGGGGCGTGCGGCAGCGGAATGAGCATTGCGGGACTCGTGGTCGACGGGGTCCTTTGCATGGCTTGCGCACTGGCGGCTGCGGCCATATCAAGTCACATCGCGGGAAGGAAATTCGCAAAGACAAGGACCTTCTGGATCTGGACGGTCGTCGTCTTTGTCCTGACCTTCCTGTTTACCTCCGTGATCACCCTGCTGCAGTCAGCGTCGCGTCGTGGCCGCGCGATCGAATTGGGGTATCCGGCTGTGTATCTGCGCGAATATGCCGGGGAGTCTTGGAATGCGATGAATCTCGCACTGGACCTTGGCATGTGCTTTGCCGCGGCGCTCTTGTGCGTGGCCGTGTTCTCCAGAAATAATTCCGAACAATCCCGATGAAGCCATTGTGGAATTCCAGTAACGGGTGCTCCTCATGACGACGCGACGACATGTGCTTGGGCTGATCGGATTGGCGGCTCCATCCTGGGTCATCCCCTCGTGGGCGGTCGCCGCTGCTCAGACGGGGAAGCGCTTGTCCTTGCTCGTGCGGGTCGACGACAGCCAAGTGGAAATCATTGAAAACACCTGGATACCGATGACCGACGGCACCCGGCTTGCGGCACGGATATTCCTGCCGAAGGCGGCGGCGGCGACACCGGTGGGTGCCGTGCTCGAATATCTGCCCTACCGCAAACGCGATGCTTACCGCTACCGCGATGATGTCGCAGGGCCGTTTCTCGCGAAGTCGGGCATTGCAATGATCCGTGTCGATATCCGCGGCACCGGCGATTCCGACGGTGCCATGGTCGACGAGTACATGCCCATCGAGCAGGCCGACGCACTGGCGGTGATCGATTGGATTGCCCATCAGCCATGGTGCAACGGCAATGTCGGCATGCGCGGCATTTCCTATGGTTCCTTCGTAGCTCTGCAAGCAGCCTCCAAGGCGCCCGCCGCTCTCAAGGCGATCGTCTCCACCTGCGGAACGGAGCAACGTTACCTGGATGACATCCATTATCGGGGCGGCTGCCTGATCAATGATCAGTTCGTTTGGGCCATGGAGTGGCAGGTGATCATGCGCGCGCCCCCCGACCCCATGATCGTGGGCGCGGATCATTGGCGTGCCTTGTGGCAGCAGCGGCTCGAGGCCAGCGGGCCGATGACCATCCTTTGGAATGAACATCAAACCCTCGACGGCAAGTGGCGCGACGGATCGATCCAGGACTATGGCGCGATTCGCTGCGCGATCTTCAATGTGGCCGGCATGCTGGACGCCTACCTGCCTTCCGCGACGCGGATGATGGAACGCGCGCCGCAGGTCGCTCAGAAGGCGCTGATCGGTCCTTGGGCGCACAAATGGCCCGGCTATCCACAACCTGCGGGCCATCAGGGTGCGCCGACGGCGGCTGCGAATGGTACCCCCGGGCCGGGAGTCGATTGGCTGCCCGTCGAGGCCCGTTGGTGGCGTCACTGGTTGCTGGGCGAAGCCAATGGAATCATGCAGGAGCCGCGCTTCTGGGCGTTCCGCGAGGATTTGCCCCCGGGTGCGAGTTTCCCGCACGACACGGCCGGGACCTGGGTCTCGGAACCGAACTGGCCGAGCAAGGAAATCCACACCCACCGATGGCATTTCAATTTCGATGGTCTGGCGGAGCGGGCGGGTTCACAGACTCTGCTCGCCCATCGCACCAATCTCACCATCGGTTTTGCCAATCGTTGGTCGGGCGCGTCGGGGGACCCGCAAAGCTGGTGGCGCGACCAAGCGGCCGACGATGCACGCTGTCTGAAATTCGATTCTCCGCCGCTCGCGGACTCGATCGACATCATGGGCGAACCGGTTTTCAAAGTTCGGGTGCGCTCCGACAAGCCGATCGCGAAGCTATGCGCGCGGCTGACCGAGGTGATGCCGGACGGACGTTCGCACTTCGTCAGTTTTGCCCTGCTCAACCTGACCCACCGCGACAATGACGAAGCACCGGCCGCCCTGATGCCGGGGCGCGACTATGACGTCAGCCTCAGAGGACATTTCGCGTGCTACCGTTTCGCTCGTGGCAGCCGCATCCGAGTGGCGCTGAGCGAGACGTGGTGGCCGGTGGTCTGGCCGTCTCCCGAATTGGTTACCCTGCATGTCACCACGGGAGCTTCGCTGGTCGAACTGCCGGTACGGCCATCGAGAGATGGCGAAACCCCGCCCTTCGCGATATTTCGCGATCGCTATGCCGCGTCCGGCGCACCGTCTTCGCCTTACAGCCACGACCCGCTCGAGGGCGTGGAGATATCCGGGAGTGCCGGCAGCCGCACCTTCAGCCTCACCGAGGGTTCGCTGGTGCCGGAGGGCGATCCGATCGAGGGCACCGGCGGCACGGTGTATCGGGAAGCATACCGTCTGCGCCGTTCGATCCGCGAGGACGATCCCAACAGCGCGGAAATGGAGGCTGAGGCGATCAACACCTACGAGCGCGGCGACTGGAAGATTAAATTGCGCGCCCGGAGTCTGTGCAAATCGACGCCGACGCACTTCATTTGCTCCGAGACCTTCGAAGCCTGGGAGGGTGATCGGGCCATCTTCTCGCGCACGTGGGACAAGAGCATCGTTCGCACGCTTGTCTGATGCCTACGCCAAGCCGTTAGATTTCGTTCATGGGTGCTGCGATCGGCAGCTCTCCCCACCTACGCCGCGCCGCCGTGATGGTGTTGGCGAGCAGCATGGTGACGGTCATCGGACCCACGCCGCCCGGGACGGGGGTGATGTAAGAAGCTTTCTGCGACACGCCCGCAAAATCCACATCCCCGACAATCTTGCCGTTGGGCAACCGATTGATGCCCACGTCGATGACGACGGCACCGGTCTTCACCATTTGCGGAACGATCAGATTGGGTTTGCCGGCGGCCACCACCAGGATGTCCGCGAGAATCGTGAACTGCGCCAGGTCGCGGGTTTTCGCATGGCAAATGCAAACCGTCGCATCCTTCTGCATCAACATCATCGCGGTGGGCTTGCCCACGATGTTGCTCGCGCCCACAACCACGACATTCTGACCCGCGATCGGGATTCCCTCGGCTTCCAGAAGCTTCTGTACTCCATACGGGGTGCAAGGGGGAAATACCGCCGTACCCACTGCGAGGCTGCCCACGTTGTATAAATGAAATCCATCGACGTCCTTCTCCACGGCAATGCGTTCGAGCACTGCATTCACCGGCAGGTGCCGGGGCAGGGGGAGCTGCACCAAAATGCCGTGCACGGAAGGGTCGCGATTTTGCGCTTCGATCACCGCCAACAAAGTATCCAGCGGGGTTGAGGCGGGAAGTTCGACGACGACCGATTCGATGCCCACATCGCGGCATGCCTTGGATTTATTTTGTACGTACAAGCGCGACGCCGCATCTTCGCCCACCAATACGACGGTGAGTTTGGGCGGCGCTCCATATCTTGCCAACAGCTCGGTGGCTTTGACGCGCAGCGCGTTGCGCAACTCGCGGGCATGTCGGCGTCCGTCGATGATCTTGGCGCCGCCCGGGCTCACTATGGATTCTGCTAGAGACATGTGATGGTCACGCACCCAAAGCGCGCAATAATAACACTCGCCGAACGCGTCAGCTCAGCGCGTCAACGGGGAAAGCGCGCCATGGCCTCCAAATCCCCGAGATCCTGATCATTGCGCACATACAGCCGGCTCGCATCGCGCAGCGGTTGAAAGTCCCACGAGGTGTAGCGCCCGCTGCGCAACGCCTCGTAGACCAGGTGACGTTGCCGCTGACTGGCGATGACGGCGGCATGCAGTGCCGGCATGTCCCAGCGCTGCGCCACCTCGGCTTGAAATTCCCTCACCCTCGCGCCGTGCCGCTGATCGTGCGCCAGGTTCAGCAACTCCTCCGGATCATCGAGCAAATCGTAGAGTTGATCGGGATCGACCGGCGAGTGCACGAATTTGTACCGGCCGCGCTTGATCATCACCAGGGGCGCAATGGCACCCTCCGCGAGATACTCGCCGATCACTTCGTCCTTGCCGGCCTCCCCGGCGAGCTGCGGCAGCAGGCTGTTCCCATCCAGGGGGGTGTGGCAATCCGAGGTTTTCGCGCCGGCAAGCTCGCACAGCGTGGGCAGAATATCCACCAGCGAAGCGGAGGATTGCACGTGCCGCGCGGCGAAGCGTGCGGGTGCGTGAACGATCAACGGAATCCGGCAGGCAGGCTCGAAGAAATTCATCTTGTACCAAAGTCCGCGCTCGCCCAGCATGTCTCCATGGTCGGCGATGAGCAGCACGACGGTGTCGGCCGCGAACCGGGCATCCTCCAGTGTCTTCAGCAGGGCGCCAATTTGATCGTCGACGTAGGAGACGGCGCCGTAATAGGCGCGTCGCGCGGCACGAGTTTGCGCCTCATTGACGGGCTGCAAATCGAGCCCGCAGACATGTCGCAAGCGCCGGGAATGCGGATCCCATTCCCCGGCGCGCATGGGCACCCGCGGCATGTCGATTTCCACTCCGGCATATCGATCCCAATAGGCCTGTGGGATCACGTAGGGATCGTGCGGGTGGGTCATCGATGCGACCATGCAAAAAGGCCGTCGATCGCGGGAGCGCGCCATGTCGAACAGCTTCTGCCGCGCCTGGAACACGACATCGTCGTCGAAGTCGATTTGATTGGTGCGTGCGCAGGAACCGGCCTGAGTCACGGAGTCCATGGAGTGATACCAGCTTGGCCGCTGTTCGAAATGCTCCCAGTCCGGAGTCCAGCCGAAATCGGCCGGATAGATGTCGGTGGTCAGCCGCTCCTCGAATCCATGCAGCTGATCCGCTCCGCAAAAATGCATCTTGCCGCTCAAGATCGTCTGGTACCCGGCACGCCGCAGATAATGTGCAAATGTAGGCACCTGCGAGGGAAATTCCGCGGCATTGTCATAGGCGCCAATGGCGGATACCTGGCGGCCGGACAGCGTTGCAAAACGCGATGGCGCGCACAGCGGGCTGTTGCAATAAAACGAGTCGAACACCACCCCGTCTGCGGCCAGCGCGTCGATGTGAGGAGTCTTGGCGATGCGGTTGCCGTAGGCGGGAAGTGCGCGCGCGGTCAGCTGGTCGGCCATGAGAATCAAGAAATTCGGACGGTTGGACACTGGACCCCCTTTGAAAGAAACGGAATCGCCAGCAGTGCAACCGCCGCCGCCAGCATGACATACCAGGCCGGGGAGTAGATGGATCCGCCGGATCGCTGGGTGAGCCAGGTCAAAATCATGGGCGCGAATCCGCCGAACAACGTGAACGCTCCGTTGTAGACCAGGGAGGTTCCGGTCGAACGCACGCCCGTTGGAAAGATTTCCGACAAGGCCGCCGGTGCGACTCCGACGAAACTCGCCACCAGAGCGCATACGATGCATTGAACCACGATCAGGGTTGGCAATGTGGGCGAGGCCTTGAGCCACAGGAACAGCGGCAACACGGATAGCAGCAGCAAAGCTGCGCTGAGGAAGAGACTTGTTCGCCGGCCGATCCGATCCGACAGCGAGCCGAACCACACGCAGCCGATGACAAAGAGAATATTGCCGATCAACGATGCACCGAAGGCCTGCTGCGCGCTGAAGTTGAACGTGTCTGCGTGCTGCACATAGGTGGGCAGGAAAATCATCAAGACGTAGACCGCGACCGCCCAGAGCACGGCCACGCAGAGGCCCACAAACAAGCTGCGGCCGTGATCCTTGAACAGTTCGAGCAATGGCACGGTGCGATGGACCGCCTGGTCCGCCGCGCGCCGCGCGGTTTCGGCCTGAAACGCCTCGGTTTCATCCAGAGCGCGGCGTAGATACAGGCCCACCGGCGCGATCGCGAGCCCGACAACGAAGGGGATCCGCCAGCCCCAGGCCTGTATTTCGCCGCTGCTCAGCGCGGAAGTGACCGAGAAGGCCACCAGTGCGCCCAATATATTGGCCATCCCCATGCTGGCCTCGAGCCACGAGGCGATGCCGCCGCGGTGCGTCGAGTCTGCGCTTTCCAAGAGATAAGCCGTTGCGCAGCCGATTTCTCCGCCCGCTGAAAATCCCTGCAGCACGCGGCCCAACAGCAGAAGCAGGGGAGCGGCCGCGCCGATGGATGCGTAATTCGGGGAGAAGGCAATGATGCCGGTGCCCACGGCCATCAACAACATGGTCAAAGTAAGCGCGGCTTTTCGGCCCGCCCGGTCGCCGAAATTGCCGATGAGAACGGCGCCCAAGGGGCGCACCACGAATCCGAGTCCGAAGACCAAGAACGTCTGAAGCAAACGCGTGGTGGAATCGTGGCTGGGGAAGAAATTCCCGGCAATGTAGCCCGCGAACAAAGCATAGACGGTGAAGTCATACCACTCGAGCATATTGCCGATCGAGGTCGCGACGATCGCGCGGGTCTTGCCGGGCAACGCGATGCTCTACAGGGTGGGATGAACGGGGCTGAACACGGGAGTCAGCAAATAGCGGCGCGCCAGTACTGCGTAGCCGCGGTAGACGAAGTGCCCGTTGTTCGCCAGCAGTTCCGCGCGGTTTTCCCGATAGAAGCGGGGGATCTCATACCATGGCATGGTGGGCTTCAAATGATGTGCAACGTGCAAATTGTTATACAGGAACAACACGCCGAACAGTGCGTTCGATTCCACGGAGGCGGTACGCTGCTGAGAATCTTCGGCGGCGCGATGCTCGGTGAAGGCGCGCAACAGCCCGAGGCTCAAACCTGGATAGGCGATGAGCAGGCAGTACTGCCACCAGGGAAGTCCGCAAATGACCGAGACGAACCAAAACAGCAATCCGAGCGCGGCCGCGTGGATGATCCAGTGCGGCACGTGGCTGTTATCGCCCTGCCGAACGCGGCGGGTTTCCTTGACGATGAGACTCCACAGCCGCAAGAGAGGCCCAATCAACAGACGTCCTGCCATGGTCTGATTGAATATCAGCAGGCGCCGCTCGAACGGGCCCATGCGCGCCCAGTCGGCCTGAAGGACATAGTAGGACTCGGTATCGACCCCCGGAATGGTCAAGTTGATGTCGCGATGATGGGTGGTATGGCTCTTTCGATACAGCGGGTACGGGAACCACAAGCCGAGCGGCGCAAATACCACGGCGAAACGCAGCCACGCGGGTACGCCGCGAAAGGAGTGAATCGCTTCATGCTGCAGCGAGAAGTGCCACGCGACGAGGTACGCTCCCACCGGCATGATGATCCACCAGGGGAGAAGAGCGTTGTACCAGATCATCAACAGCCAGGCACCGTACAGCACGACGGCGACCACCCACGTGGGCCCATCGATCTGCAGGAATTTTTGCCTCAGGAAATCCATGCTTGCCTCACCCGCCAGTTTACCGGCGAATGCTCAACTTGCGAATGGCACCGGGGATGCGGCAAAGGCGGGGTGAATCACCGCGGCGAGCGCATGTTGACGCCAGTAACGGGTGGCGGTCTCGAAATTCAACCGCAACGCATCATAAGCATCAGGATCTGGCCGTACGAATCTCTCCAACAACAACTCCGCCATCAGCGGCTCGGTATCGGGATATCGATTCGCTTCCAGAAACGCCGTCTGAAGCTTCCTCAATCCCGCCATGGAGGCCACCAGGGGCGGGATGGGGGTGCGCGGCGTGCGCGCGATCGTGCGTAGTTGCGACGTCAGATCTCGCCGGTACTTTTGCAACAGGCAGAATGCATAGGAATCGACGGGAGCCACGTCCGCGGTCCCATCGACCACCGCCGACACTGCGCCCAACGGGGTCACTTGCGGCGCAATGACTTCGCGATAGAGCGGAAATTTGTCGGCCACGCTCATGAGATAGTACATGGGAGCCAGACAGCCGGATTGCGAGTCCGGTACGGTCAGAGCGATCCGGCCGCCGAACGTGTCCTGGATGATTTGATGGGGACTGTCCTTTCGAACCACCATCGCGCTCCAGTACTGCGGCAAGCCGTGAAAATCGGCCGGCGAGGGGACCGGAGCCGCAATCAGCTCCGGGCGCGGATTGGAGCGGGAAAAAGGCAGACCGCACATGAATACCCCGGCCAGGTCGCGGCGCTGCCATAACTCATCGATGGGCTTGGGTTCAGTGTGTTCCAGCAGCCGGATGTCGAGCCCGGCATGCTCGATCACGGCGGTCAGCAGGCGCCGCCACAGACCGGCCGCCTCCGGGCTTACCGAATACATCCGCGCGTTGGCAATCATTCGGCCGGAGCCTGTGCGGTCGCGGGTTCGCGCGCGTTGTCCCTGAAGAAGGCCTCGGCCGGGTTGCTGCGGATGAAGGCCGCCGCAATTTCGTGGATGGGTGCGGCTGCGGCCGCCGCGCCGGCACCATTGAACGGCAATGTGGCGCGAAAGGCCTTCCACACCGCCGTGGGTGAGTCGCCGAAGGTGCGGTTGGAATTCTGCTCCTTGCGCAAGTCCAGCCAGTAGGTGCCGGTCAGCAGATCTTCGGCCAGGAGGTCGATGGTGTCCTGCACCACGGTCTGTGCGCGGGTGATTTTGAGACGGGTTTGGGTTTGCATGTCCTCGACATTTTGAATCAGCGCGTTGCCTTCGGGCGGCACCGGATTGATCTGCCCCTGAATTTCCTGCATCAGCGCGACCGCGTCGATTTCGCTGCCCTGAGTCAGATGAAAGCGACCGGGTTCGCCGGGCGACTCGTCCGAGGGGGTGATGACGGTGAAGAACGCGCTGGTGAAGCGCAGCATCCGTTGCGCGAC
The DNA here is from genome assembly GCA_963811115.1 of uncultured Gammaproteobacteria bacterium. GTDB lineage: Bacteria > Pseudomonadota > Gammaproteobacteria > Steroidobacterales > Steroidobacteraceae > Bog-1198. The sequence goes on along the minus strand of CAWEQB010000004.1, from coordinate 20,602 downwards.
TGCCGTGTCCATGTTGGCGAGCGCAATGGTGAAGGCCTCCACTTCGTTGGCCATTGGATACGGATCCCAATTGGCGTTCGAGAAAATGAAGCCATGCTGCCCGTGATTGCGCGCGCTGCCCTTCACGTAAAATTGCGCCAGTTGGGGGGTGCCAAGTTCCCACGAATCCGACGGCGAGGCGCCGACCCGCACTGCGGGGTTGTGATCGGAAGAGTTCATCTGAATCAGCGCGACGTCGCGCAGTTGTGCCCAGGCGTGCCAGGCGGAGCCCTGCCGGATCGACGAGGCGCGCAGGCTTTCCGGATCCTGAATGATCCGCTTGTCGTCCAACTCGAACAAATAGCTGCCCTTGAGCATGGTGAGCACGCGTGCAGCATCCCAGTTCAGCCATTTGAACGGCCGATTCGCCTGCACGGGCTGCGACAGCGGCGACACGCTGCTGTTCATGCCATTGAGATCGATGGCGTAGACCAAATCCGCCCACGACAGTGCTTCGCGCGCGTCGTGCAGCAGCAAGGCGACCCGGCCGGTCGCATAGGCGTTGGTGCTTTCCAATTCACTGTCATCCGCCCCGAAGGGCACCAAGGGCGCGAGCCCGGCCTGCTTGAGCGCCTCGGCCGCGGACATGCGCACGCCCCGATAGTAGGCGCTGCCGGCGCCGACCATGACCGCACCGACATTCGTGAACGGGCCGAGATCTCCTTCGCCGACGGTGCCGCGCGATTGCACCACGGGGGTGATGCGCTCGTTCAACAAGTCCAGCAGACGCTGGGTCAGCTGGGGACTCGCAGCCTCGAAACTCATGGTATTGGCACGCACCACCAGCATGGCTCGGACGACTTCTTCCTCGCTGATTTCGGGACCCATTCCCGCGAGCGCGCCGCGCCGAAATATCGCCAGTTGCCGCTCCTCCAAGAATTTCTTGTTCTGCGGCGACAGCGGATCGCCGGTGAAAATGAATCTCTCGCGCCCGGAGCCTGAACCGCGATTGAACCAATACACCGACACGCCTTCTGCGGCCGCTTCCAGGAGCAGGGCATGGGCATCGGCGGAGCGCTGTCGCGCTTCGGGGGAGAGCGCCACTTTGGCGCCGTATCGAGCGACCTGCACGACTTGCTCAATGGTGAGGTCCCGGCCCGTCAGAGCGACGGTCTTGTCCGCCAGGCTCGGGACGATCGGGCGATAGGGCGCCGGGGCCGAAGGGGCGGCGTTCGCGACCCCGACGCAAAGCGCAGCCATTGCGCCAAGACTGCTCAAGGACGAAGCACGGGGAAAACGCGGCATTGGGGTACCTAGGTTATTTTAGGGGTGTCGCTACGAAGCCAAGGGCCCCAGGGCTTCCTTGAGGGGTCCGAGCCAGGGCTCGAAATGTCGCCACTGATCGATGCCTTCCTTGAAAATCGGCTGCCGCACCTGCTCGGAACTCGCCGTTCGGATACTGCGCTCGGTCTTGTGGAACTCCACGCACTGCGGCTCGAATTCGAGGCCGCAGAACTCGAGGATCCGCCGCACATTCGCTTCGAGGTCGTCAACCACCGCTTCATGCTCGACCCGCAGTATCCTGCCCGGGAGCACCGAGTCCCAATGCGCCATCAACTCGACGTAGGTTCGGTAGTAGCGGCCGATGTCCTCGAGTCCGTAGGTGAAATCCTGGCCGGAGGCGAACAACTGCTTGAAATTGCTGAAGCAACAGGCCATGGCATTGCGGCGCGCGTCGATGATCTTGGCATTGGGCAATATCAGATGAATCAATCCGATATGGCGGAAGTTGTTCGGCATCTTGTCGATGAAGAACGGTTTGTTGGTTCGATACACGCGGGTGTCGGCGATGTATTTTTCGCCGAGTCGCAGAAAATCTTCGGGGGTCAACTCTCCAAGCACGCGCGGGTAGCGCGGATTGTCGCCCTCCGGTTCCCGCCCCTGCAGATCCAACACCATTCGCGGGATATCCGCGAGCTCCATCGTGCCCTCGACCTTCGAATGCGAAGCAAGGATTTGCTCGAGCAGCGTCGATCCAGACCGCGGCAGGCCGACCACGAAGATGGGCGAGGGATCCTGTGAGCCGACGTTCCGCCGTGCCTCGAAGAACTCCCGGGTGCAGATGGACTTTTGCAGTCGCGTGTTGCGTTCGATCGGCTCGGGGCGGTAGCGGGTCTGCGACTTCTTGAGGGCGTTGCCGCGTTCGTAGCAGCGAAAGGACTCCGCATAGTCGCCGCGGTCCTCGAAGGCCTTGCCGAGCGCGAAGCACAGGTGAAAGCGGTCCACCAGCGCCGTGCCTTCTGCGGCCTCGTCGGCGCGCATGCGGGAAATTTCTTCCTCCGGGAACCGGTAGGTCTTGAGGTTCGCCAGGCTCCAGTAGGCATCGCCGTAGCTGGGGCGGGCCGCCGCCGCGGCACGATAGGCGTCGATCGCCTCTTGCTGGCGACCCAGGGCCTTGAGCGAATGCGCCACCGACAGATGCAATTCGCCTGCGTGTGCCCCCGGTGGCGCATCGACCAGCAGTTCCCGATAAAGCGCCAGCGCCCGTTCGTGCTCGCCGAGACCGACATTGGCAGTGGCGTAGCTGGTTCGATAGACGCGATTCATGGGGTCGAGCTGCAGCAGTTTTTCCAGCTCGGCGACCGCCTGCGAATGTTTGTGCCGCCGGAGCAGCGCGATGGCATAGTCGTAGCGGGCGGCCCGATAGTTGGGTGCCAGCTCGAGCACCGCCTCGAGCAGAATGTCCGCATCGTCGAGCACATCGTGCGCCAGCCCAATGCGCGCCAGCAATCGCATGGCTTCGATGTGGTTGCCGTGCTTGAGCAGATAGGCGCGGGTGATGGCTTCCGCGGGCACGAGTTCACCGTCCGAAAACAATGCGGTGGCGGTGACGATGTCGACCGGCAACCCATCCAGCGCGGCGACGTGACCGGCCGCCATCTCCGCGTTTTCGTTCTGGCCTGTCATCCGAAAGAGCGTCTGTAAACTGCGCCAGCTCGCCGGCAGCGCAGGATTGAGATTGACGGCGATGAGGAATGCCTCGATGGCGCGGGGCGCATCGCGCAGGGCCACGAAGCAGTGTCCGCGTTCCTGATACAGGCGGCTGAATCCCGGGTTTAGCTCTTGCAGCCGCTGCAGAACGGCGAGCGCTTCCGGAATGCGATTGAGGAACCGAAGGCTCACCGCCCTCATGTAGAGCACGTCGCGGTTCTCCGGAACCGTGGCGGCGAGGGTCTCGGCAGCGCCGAGCGCCGCGCTGAACTGTTTACCCTCGATGAGTCCGCGGATTCGCAGGACTTCCGCCTCGACCGGAGAAATGGGAGTGCTTGGGGTGGCTGCTTGCATTGCTTCCATAAAAAAGGCGGGCCTTTGCCCGCCTTTGATTCTACTGCGTCCGACCCACGTGGGTTAGCCGCCAATCGGTGCTGAGGCTCAAAACTTGTAATAGAACTTGAAGCCCATCACCCGCGGCCGAAGCGCCGTTTGCGCCACCACGAACTGCGCGGTATTGGTGAACAGAGGGACCTCGCGCATTAGTCAGGTTCTGCGCGAAGATATGCGCGCTCCACGCATCCTTCGCCACCCCGAGCGAGGCGTCGTAGGTTGTGTACGCCGGGTTTTCGAAGCGCAGCAGGGTGGTGTTGATGCCGCTCGCCGAGAGCGACGGATCGTTGCCCGACTGGGTATACGAATGGCCGGTATGCTGGCCGCCGAACTGCACGAAGGCGTTATAGCTGTTGACCGTCCAGTCATAGCGCGCGCGCAGATTGAACTGAATGGGCGGCGAGTTGGCGCTCGGCGCACCCGGCGGTCCGAACAGATTGTTGATGGAGTGGCAGTTGGCGCCGGTGCCCTTGTCGCACTTCTCGGTAATCGCAACGCCGTCGGGGGTGGTCAATGCCGGCGAATTGGTCTGCTCGCTCGAATTCCACGCCGCGGCTCCTTGCAGCGTCAATCCCTGAGCGATCACGGCGACGATAGAGGTCTCGATGCCGCGAATGCGGAAATTCTGGCCGTTGGTGCCGAAGGCGAGGTTGCCGGTTTCGCCCGGATCGAAGAAGCCGATCTGCACATTGTCCCAGTTCTCCTGGTACAGGGCGCCGTTCCACTGGAAGCGGTGATCGAAGAACTCCGTCTTCCAGCCGATCTCCTTGTTGGTCAGATCGTCCGAATGATACTCATTCGGAATCGCGAACTGATTCTTGCCGTTCGGCCCGGGAATATAGCCGGGGGTTGAGCTACCCTGGCGGTTGAAGCCGCCCGGGCGAAACCCCTGCGACCACGTCGCGTAGACCATGACGTCCGGCGTGACATGCCAGGTAATATTCGCCCGGCCCTTGGTCCCGGACTCATTGAAACTGAGGTTCTTGGCGTCCAGATTGGTGGAATCGTTGAGGCAGCCGCCCGCCGGCGCGCCTTGCTCGAAGCAGAAGAAACTGCTGGTCACACTGCCGACGAATTTATTGTCGAAACTATAGTGACGCGCACCCGCCGTGATTGTCAGCACCTTCGGGATGATGTCGAAGTCCGCCGAGCCGAAGAACGCGGTTTGTTTCACTTCGCGGTGAGTGTCTTCGAAGAAGGCGACATTATCGTTCTGAACGCCCGGGTTTTCCGTGGTGGTGCCGGGCACCGTGCCTACATTCGACAAACAACCGGAGTTTCCGACGGTGCCGGGCAGCCCATTGGACGTACAAGCCGGAATGGTTTTGTACAACCAATCGGTTTGGTCGAACAGCTTGTTGGATTCCAAAAAGACCCCGACGATGCCGCGAATCCGCCAGTCGTCCGGCGTACTCAAGCGAAACTCATTGCTGAGGTGCTCGTTGCGCTCGGTCTCCTTCCAGGTCGAACTCGGCGAGAAGCAGGTCGATGTCAAATTGGGGTCTCCGTAGCCGGGAGGATTCGGGTTCGGAACGGCATAGCCGGTTCCCGGGCCGTAGCACTGATAGTAGTCGGCATATACGCCGCGCGCGTAGTTGGTGTAGTCGGCCACCTGGGTGACATGGCGCACCAGATAGCCACCCGTGTACACCGCCTTCAGGTCGCCAATCTTGCCGTTCACCGTCCACGCCGTGTTCTCGAACTTATCCTTGTCGTAGGCATTGTTGAACAGCGTCACTTCCAGGGGCTTGAGCGGCGCGCCATCGGAGGCGTTCGGCATCTGGTAGAACACGCCCTGCGAGTCCATGTTCTGGTACGACTGCGTAAGCAGCACGTTCCAGTTGTCATTGATCTGGTACAGCAACTCAAAGCGAGTGCCGGTGTAGGTGACCGGATTGATGGCCCTGGCGGCAATGGCGTTGTTATTGATGACCGGCGCGTTGGCCGGCACGCCGCCGCCGGGATTGTTCGCATAATAGATGCCGAGGTCGGTGTCCTTGCGGGTGAAGGTTCCCGGCACGTTGTCGATGTAGCCGCCGCGCCGATCGTTATAGATCACCGCGCGCAATGCCAAGGTGTCGTTGATCAACGGGACGTTCAATACCGCCGTGAGGTCGGTGTTCGGATCACCATGCGCGGTGATGCCGTAGCCCGCCTCGACGCTGCCCTCGGTCACGTTGAGCTTGGGTTTGTTGGTGATGTAGCGGACCACGCCGGCCTGTGCGCCGGCGCCGAACAGGGTGCCCTGCGGACCTGCGAGAACTTCGATGCGCTCGAGGTCGGCGGCATAGACGTCGAGGTTGCGGGCCGGCAATTGACCGGATTGCTCGTCCAAGTAAATGGCGACGTTCGGGAACCCGCCGATGGTGCCGCTCGACTGACTGCCGGCTGCGCCGACGCTCAGACCGCGCATGAAGATATTGTTCTGACCCGGACCGTTGCCTGCCACCGTGACGTTGGGCAGATACCGGACATAGTCATCGAAAGTTGAAACGCTAAGCTTCTCCAGGGTATCAGCCGTCAGCGCCTGAATGGCGATGGGCACGTTTTGAATATTTTCCGTGCGCCGCTGTGCCGTCACCGTGATTTCCTGGATCGCATCGGAGGCTTCGGTGTCGGTGGCTGCGGCAGGGGCCGCTTGCACGAGACCGGCGGCACTGCCGCTCAGAATCGCGGCAATCGCGTAGGACAACTTCTGGTTTGAATTCATGCTTCCATCCCTTCTCTTTGTAATCGGTGTTAGCAAGACGTCTACATTTGTAGTTAATTCAGAGAATAGCATCGCCGCCGCAAAGCGAAAGAGCTATTTTGTTGTGGGCATGCATCGCTTGCATGCCGATTTTAGATTCGGCCATGCTCAAATTCGATGTCATTCCTCAGGGTCCCCCCAAGCGCGACGGAAACCCCGGGGCGCGCAGCGCGGTTCCCACGGAGTCTTCCAGCAGCTTCACGATCATCGACGACCACGCGCCGCCGCCGTACTTGGCCCGGCCCTCGATGAAGGTCTGCTCCATCACCCCGGCGAGCCGCAGCGGAACCCCGAAGCGGCGTCCGAACTCGAGCGCGAATCCAGCGTCCTTGCACGCCAAATCCATAGTAAAACCAATATCATAGCTACCATTGAGAATCAACTGACTCTCGGTCTCGTGAACGAAGCTGGTGCCCGAGCTCGCGGCGATCGCCTCGAAGGCCGCTCGCAGATCGACGCCGCCCTTGGCACACAGCATGAGCGCTTCCCCGGCCGCAATCAGGTGGATGAAAGCCAGCATGTTGGTGACCACCTTGGTGACCGCCGCCTGCTCGATCCCGCCCAAATGAATTACGCGCCCGCCCATGGCGCGCAGCGCCGCCTCATGCAGGGCGAATACTTGTTGCGCGCCGCCAACGAGTACCGTGATTTCGCCCGTCTCCGCGCGATGGACGCCTCCGGTGACCGGGCAGGCCAGCGTGTCAATGCCGAGGGCCTGGGCGCGGGCAGCGATGGCCTCAATCTCGGAAAAATCATTGGTGCTCATCTCGATCCAGGTGCTGCACCGGCGCAGGGCAGGGAGGGCTTCATCCAGAACCGCCGCGCTCGCCGCCGGGGTCGGCAGGCAGGTAATCAAGCAATCGCAGCTCGCGGCGAGCTGGGGTATCGACTCCACCCAGCGCGCGCCGGCCGCCACCGCGGCGTCGGCTGCGCTGCGATGCAAATCGTTGACCCCGACATCGAAACCGCCGCGGCACAAGTTCGCCGCCAGATGTCTGCCCAGGTTCCCGAGCCCGACGAAGCCGTAACGCATCTGCTCTCCTCGCTAACCCAAAGGACGATCGATCATCTCCAAGTGCAACGGGCTTTGCTCGACGTAGGCGTGGGCGCGCGCCACCGTTTCATCGAGCTCGACGCCAAGTCCGGGCGCCGTGGGTGGAATGACGTAGCCCTGTTCCCAACGAATCGGATTTTTCAGCAGCTGAGCATGGATGCCGCCCCACTGTTGAATGCTTTCGAGAATCAGAAAGTTGGGCGAGCACGTTGCGATTTGAATATTGGCGGCGCCCACCACCGGGCCGCAATAGAGGTGCGGCGCGATTTGGGCATAGTGCACCTCGGCCAATGCCGCGACCTTTTTCGCCTCGAGCAAGCCACCGACCCGGCCGAGGTTCATCTGAATGATGTTGGCCGCGCCGCACGCCAGCACTCGTGCAAATTCATACTTCGTGGTCAGCCGTTCGCCGGTGGCGATGGGTATGCTGGTGCCGCGCGCCACGATGGCCATTTGTTCCGGCATGTCCGGCGGCACGGGTTCCTCGAACCAGAGCGGATCGTAGGGCTCGAGCTGCCTCCCCAGGCGAATGGCGCCGGACGTCGTGAACTGGCCGTGAGTCCCGAGCAGAAGATCGGCGCGCCGTCCGACTGCTTCGCGCACCAGGCGCACCAGGCGCACGGTGCGCTCGAGCGCTTCCTGGGTGGGCTGCCGTGGATCGTACGCCGAGAATCCACCGGTGGGATCAAACTTGAGACCGGTGAAGCCTTGAGCGACGTACTCGGCCGCGCGCGAGGCAGAGCGGTCCGCATCGAGATAGAACTCATCGCCTTCGCCGTCGGCTGGGTAGAGATAGGTATAGCTGCGCAGGCGCTCATGAACCTTACCGCCCATAAGATTGTAGATCGGCTGCCCCACCGCCTTGCCGATGATGTCCCAGCATGCCATTTCCAAGCCGCTGATGATGCCCATCAACGAAAGATCCGGGCGCAGGCTGAATCCCGAGCCGTAGCTTTCGCGCCATAGCGATTCGATTTGAAAGGGATCACGCCCTGCGAAACGCCGCACGAACAAATCCTCGATCATCTTGCCGACCACTTTCGGGCCGAAGGTGGCCGCGTACACTTCGCCGACTCCTTCGATCCCGCAGGCGGTCTTCAATTTGAGAAAAACGAAATAGCGGCCGCCGAAACCAGGCGGCGGATTGCTCACGAGAAACACTGTGACACTGTCGAGTTTCATAATTTTCCCGTCCTAGGAATTCAAAATCAGATCGGCGGCTTTTTGCGCCACCATGAGGGTGGGCGCATTGGTATTGGCCGAGGTCACGGTGGGAAACACCGATGCATCGACCACGCGCAGCCGTTCGACGCCGTGCACCCGCAACGAGGCGTCGACCACGGACTCACCGGGTGCGGTTCCCATGCGGCAGGTGCTGACCGGGTGGTACACGGTGCTGGCACGGGCGCGAAAATCGGCAATCAGGTCCTCAGTCCCCATCGCATCGAGATTGGGTGCGAGCGGCGCGAGTATCAGCGGCTTCATCGCCCGGGTACGGGCGATCGTCTGGAGCAAGCGTCCGCCATGCTCTACATCCAGAATGTCCTTCTCGGTGGACAGATAGTTGGGCGCGATCGTGGGGGGGCTGCGAAAGTCCGGGCCGGCGATATCGATCCGACCGACGCTGGTCGGCCTCGTGGGCTGAAAGCACAAATAGAATCCGGAAAACCCATCCACCTCGATCTTCGTGCGCGTGGCATCCCCGGCGCCATAGGTCACCGGATTGAAATAGAGTTGCACGTCCGGTCGCGATGCTTGCGGATCGGCACGCGCGAATCCGCCGAATTGATTCACGCTCAAGGCGAGGGGTCCCCGCCGCGCGACAATGTAGCGAAGGCCGGCGATCAGCTTGCCCGCTGTCGAATGCAATTCGTCGTTCAGGGTGGGTTGCGTGGACTTGAAGGAATACACGACGGCCAGGTGATCCTGGAGGTGTCCGCCCACCGCCGGGTTGTCGAGCAGCGGGGTGATTCCCGCCGCGGCCAGCGTCGCGGCCGGCCCGATCCCGGACAGCTGCAGGAGTTGCGGAGAATTGACCGCGCCGCCGCAGAGAATCACTTCCCGGGCTGCGGCTGCCGTATGCGGGGTATTACCGCGTACATAGTCCACGCCGACGGCGCGGCGCCCATCGAGGCGGATCCTGCTGACCCAGGCCCCGGTCTCGAGCCGCACATTGCGGCGCCGGAGCGCCGGCCGCAGGAAGGCGTCGGCTGCGGAGCGGCGCAGTCCGTTGCGAATGGTCACTTGATAGCAACCCAGGCCCTCGGAATTCGCGCCGTTGAAATCCTCCGTCCACCGCAGGCCCAGCTCCTCTGCGGCCTGCGACCAATTGTGACGCATGGGATGGAGGAACGGAGTCACGTCCTTCACGTCCAGGGGGCCGCCGCCGCACGCACGCCCCGCGGGATCGACATGGCGCTCGGAGCGTTCGAAGTAGGGGCGTACGTCATCCCACCCCCATCCGACATTGCCCATGCGCCGCCAATCGTCGAAATCCGCGGGCATGCCGCGGCAGTACACCAAGGCGTTGATGGAACTCGAGCCGCCAACCACGCGGCCCCGCGGCCAATAGATGCTTCGGCCGTTGAGCCCCGAATTTGGAGCCGTCATATATTTCCAATTGACGGCCGGATCCGCAAAGGTCCGACCGTACCCGATCGGCGTCTTGATCCAAAATCGTCGATCGCTGCCGCCCGCTTCGAGCACCAGCACCCGTTCGCTGCCGCACGACAACCGGTCGGCGAGCACGCACCCCGCGGAGCCTGCGCCGATGATTATGTAGTCAAAGATCTCCACAACTTGAGCTTAGCCCTTCGCATTCGCGGCGCTATGCCATTTCCCGATTCGCCCATGTCATTTTTCGCACCCGGCGGGGTGCCGTCGCAGAACCGTGCCGAACCCTGTATCGTGCGACGAGCACGGCCAACCCAAGGTTGCACGCTTGAGCACCACAGCAATTGACCTACCGCAATCCCAGGCGCCCCCGTCGATCGAGCGCTGGTACGTGCTCATCCTGATGTGTTTGATCTATGCGATCAACATCGCCGACCGCTACGTCGTCTCCACGGTGCTCGAGCCGATCCGCCTCGATCTGCACTTGAGCGATGCCGGTGTCGCGATGCTGACCAGTTGGCCGCTGGCGCTCTTTTATGTCACCTGCGGCATTCCCATTTCCTGGCTCGCCGATCGCACCAACCGGCGCAATCTCCTGTCGATTTCTCTGATCGTCTGGTCGGGCTTCACCGCGCTGTGCGGCCTGTCGAGCGGCGCCGTTCAGTTTGCGCTGGCCCGTATCGGCGCCGGCATCGGTGAAGCCGGAGGCACGCCGCCGTCCACGGCCATTGTGTCGGACTGCTTTCCTCCCGATCGCAGACCCATGGCGATGACCGTGCTCGCGCTCGGCGCGCCGATCGGCGCCTGGATCGCCGCCGACGTGGCGGGGGCGGTCGCCCGCGCCTACGACTGGCGGCACGCGTTTCTGGCGCTGGGTGTGCCGGGCTTGGTCGTCGGCATCATTGTTTATCTCACCATTCGTGAGCCGCCCCGCGGCCGCTTGGATGCGATCGTCGACGACCTGAAGCCGACAGTGAAAGAGACCTGGCGCTTCTTCCGGGAACAGAAGGCTGCCTACCATGTGGTGATGGGCGGCGGCCTCTGCGCGCTCTGGGGCTGGGGGTTGATGTACTGGACCCCGGCATTTCTGATGCGCACCTACAGCTTGGACGTCGGTCAGGCCGGCGCGGTCACCGGCAACATCCATCTGATCGGGGGGTCGCTTGCGACCCTCGCCACGGCGTGGCTGTTGTCGCGCCGCTCCATGGCCGATCCGCGCCGGGTGGTCTGGCTGATGGCGGGAGTGGTGGCATTGACGACGATTCCTTCGATCATCGCCTACTGGACGCACTCGCTGCTGCTTGCGAAAATCATGTTCTGGACTTTCATCCCGGCCATTTATTTTTACATCGGCCCTTGCTTCGGTCTGCTGAATAATCTTTCACCCTGCCACATGCGTTCAATGTTCATCGCGGTATCGCTGCTCGTAGCCAATGTGTTCAATTTGATCGTCGCGCCCAAACTCGTGGGGGCCCTGAGCGATTGGTTTGCCGGCGGCCACGCCACCGATGCGGCCTCGCTGCGAATCGCAATGCTGATCCTCGCTCCCAGCGGCTTTTGGGCGGCCTATCATTTGTATATGGCTTCCAAAACGATCGTCGCCGATCAGAAGCGCGCGATCGCTTACACCAAGGACTGGGCTCCCTAAAAATGGGCAAGACCGTTATCGATCGCCGTTGGCTGCCGCTGAACGCACTACGTGCCTTCGAGGGCGTCGCCAAGCATGCGAGCTTCACCGCCGCGGCCAACGCCTTGCTGATTTCGCAAAGCGCCTTGTCGCGCCACGTCATTGCTCTCGAGAAATTGATCGGTGCCCAGCTGTTCGAACGCAAACCGCATGCCTTGGTGCTCACCAAAGCGGGACAGCATTTGTTGCCCGCGGTGATGAAATCCTTCGATCGCCTGGAGTATGCCCTCGACGATATCCGCAATGACGGCACGGCCACATTGCGCACGCTGCGCGTGCAGATGCCGCCGAGCTTTGCCGTGCATCTGGCGGTCCCCATCCTGCGCGATTTTCGCCGCGCGGCCGCCGAGGTGGAAATCGATCTGGTCAGCCCCTACGGCGTCGGGCCTCCCCCCAGCGATGTCGATGTGGCCGTGGTGTATTCGAAGCCGACCGTGACCGACTTGGTGACCGATTTACTGTGGCCGGTGCGCTTGAACCTGCTCTGTCATCCGAGCGTCGCGGCGCGGCACGCCGGCAAGAGCCTGGCTGAATTCATCGAATCCAATGAGTTGGTTCATGTGAGGATCTCCGACCAGCCGCGTCATCACTTATGGACGCAATTTGCACGGCAGGCGAACCTGAGTTCCCTGAATGTGGAACGCGGATTGGTGTTCGATACGGCGGTGCTCGCGGTGCAGTATGCACTGAGCGGCGAGGGTGTCGCATTGCTCGATAACTACCTGTTCAGCGACTACATCCGCACCGGCCAACTGGTCAAGCCCTTCGACAACACCCTCGACGATGGCTATGGCTACTACCTGATCACGCACCCGGAGGCGCTGAGCGATACCGCCATCGCGCTGTTCCGCTCGTGGCTGATCGAACGTTTTGGAACCACCGTGGCCCCCGGCCAGGCGAATCTGCATTTGGCGGTTTCGAATGAGTAAGCACCGCCCTCCACAACGATGAACTCGGAGATTTTATGAAGAGCCACGCGAAAGTAGTGGTCATCGGCGGCGGCGTGGTCGGCGCCAGCGTTCTTTATCACCTGACCAAGGCCGGATGGAAGGACGTTTTGCTGATCGAACGCGCCGAATTGACGTCGGGCTCGACCTGGCACGCGGCGGGAGGCATGCACACCGTCAACGGCGATCCCAACGTCGCCAAACTGCAGCAATACACCATCGAGCTGTACAAGGAAATCGAGCGGATCTCGGGACAATCGTGCGGCGTGCACATCACCGGCGGCATCATGCTGGCCGGAACCCGCGAGCGCCTCGACTGGCTGAAGATGGCCAAGGCGCGTGGCCGGTATCTGGGGATGGATCTGGAAATCATTTCCGTCGATGAGGCGGCGAAGCTGTTTCCCTTGATGGACAAGCAGCATTTCAAGGGCGCGATGTACGACCCGATCGAAGGGCATGTCGATCCGTACGGGGTCACCCACGCTTATGCGAAGTCGGCCCAGATCGGCGGAGCCGACATCGTCCGGCATACCCGCGTCACGGATCTCAAGGCACGCGCCGACGGCTGGGATGTGATCACCGACCACGGCAACGTGCATGCCGAGCATGTAGTGAATGCGGGGGGATTGTGGGCGCGCGAGGTGGGCCGCATGGTCGGCATTGAACTGCCCATCCTTGCCATGGAGCATCAATATCTCATCACCGGCGACATGGCCGAATTGGCCGGCAAGAAGGAACAGCTGCACTGCATCGATTTCGAGGGCGAGATCTATATTCGCCAGGAGCGCGGAGGGATGCTCATGGGCACCTACGAGCGCGCCGGGGTGCCTTGGTCGCCGGTGACCACCCCCTGGGATTTCGGGCAAGACCTGCTGCCGAACGACCTGGAACGCATCGCCCCGAGCTTGGAAGTCGGATTTGCGCATTTTCCCGCGCTCGGCGGCGCGGGCATCAAGAAGGTGGTCAACGGGCCGTTCACGTTTGCTCCCGACGGCAATCCCCTGGTGGGCCCGATCCGCGGCTTGAAAAACTTTTGGGTGGCCTGCGGCGTCATGGCAGGTTTCAGCCAGGGCGGCGGCGTCGGTCTGGCGTTGTCGCGCTGGATGGTGGACGGTGATCCCGGCGCCGACATCTGGGGCATGGACGTGGCGCGTTACGGGGACTGGACCACGCTCGCCTACACCAACGCCAAGGTCCGCGAGAACTACTCGCGGCGCTTCAGCATTCGTTTTCCGAACGAAGAATTGCCGGCGGCGCGGCCCTTGCGCACCACGCCGATCTTCGAAAAACTGCAGGCCGAGCACGCGGTATTCGGCGACTACTGCGGCCTCGAGCATGCATTGTGGTTCGCGCCGACGGCCAAGGAGGCCGAGGACCACATCAGTTTCCGCCGTTCGAATGCACACCCTCACGTCGCAGCGGAGTGCAAGGCCGTGCAGCAGTCGGTGGGCCTGTTGGAAATATCGAACTACGGCAAGTTCGAGATTCGCGGTCCCGCGGCCGCCGAATGGCTCTCGCACATGATGGCGAACCGCGTTCCCTCGGTCGGCCGGATCGCGCTCACGCCGATGTTGAACCAGCGCGGCAAGCTCATCGGCGATTTCACCATGTGCCGCGTCGCCGCCGATCACACCCATCTGACGTGGGTGCGCGACAGTAATGTGAGGGGAGCGGGGTTCTGGCTGGTAGAGAGCTTGGGCTGGGTGTGCATCCAGTAACCAGACGGAAATCACCTGGGCCTGGCCCCGCCTTCGCTAGATCCGGGACCTCTTGGACCTGGCACGGAAGCCGCCGCTCTCCCCTCGATCTCCGCAAACCTCAGCTCTGCTGCAGGGATTCAGCGAGGATGCCGTTCCTGCGCAGGCTTTCTGTCGTCTGGGCGATTTGGATGCGGTCCTGTGGCGCAGAGTAGTTTTGCCGTTTTTTCTTCCATGGTGTTCATGAGCGGGTCCCGGGCGTGCGCGAGTTCGACGCTCGCGGCTTGCGGGGGGAGGGCGTCGCGGCTGGCGGTTACGGCCGTATGCGGGTGGCGGTGAGGTAGCCGCCGTGAGCCTGTCCGGTTACCGGGCGCCGGTAGGCGGTGGCAAGGGCGGGAGTTCGTGGTACTGAATTTGCCATCGGTGGCTGGTTAGCCATGCGGGCCCGTCGTCGCCGAGCCCGCCTTTCCAGAGCCTGGCGTATTGCTGCATGGCGGGCATCTGGCTGGATTGGCTGGTCAGGGTAGCGGCGGCCTTGGGGCTGTGCTCGAAGGACAGCTGGCTGCCTGCTGCGGATAGGCCGGTGATACAGGTGAGCAGCTGCCTGGCGTCGGCGGCGGTGAGGTAGATCAGCAGCCCTTCGGCTAGCCACGCCGCCGGGCGGGCCTGGTCGAATCCTGCCCCGGCCAGTGCCGTAACCCAGTTGGCGCGCAGGTCGGCTGGCACGGTGGTTCGCTCGCAGCGGGGCACGGCGCTGCGAGCGGCGAGCACCGTGTCTTTGAAGGTGAGCACGCCGGGCAGGTCGATCTCGAACACGCGCGTGTCCTGTGGCCAGGGCAGCCGGAAGGCCCGGGTGTGCCGCCGACCATAGACCCACTCGATGATCAGCCGGTTCAGCGGGCTGAGGCATGTGGCGCGTCCCGCTGCCCGGAACCTGGCTGGACGCCGAGGTAGCTAGGGCGTGCTGGCACGGCAGCTGGTATGCTTCATTCTTACTGGAGCGCACAACCAGACAGATGACCCCTGGCCAGGCAGACCGAGAAGATGATCATGAACTACCTACAAAATTGACGCGCACCCATCTGGCGTGTAGATCTCGGAAAATGTCATAGCCACCGGATAGAATCGAACTGAAATCCTAGAGAATCGCCCGGCCCCCAGGACTAGCCGCCAAGACAGTCCGCGCGCATCCCCGAGGGAGGTGAGGATCCAGGCGGGTACCGCCCCGGCCTCTGCCAGCGAGGCGATGGACATGGTGCACGCGGGCTTGGGCTACCTGGCCGCCGCGGACGCCACCGGGGGCTGCCGGCCGGGCTGCAGGCCCGGCTGCTGGCGATGCTGGAGCAGGCCACCGCGATGGGCACCGCGGCGCGGGCCGCGATCCTGGCCGCGTTCACCTCCGGCCACGTCAACGCCGCCGACGCGGATTACAGCCCGCGGGCCTGGCTGATCAGCAAGACCCGCGTCACCAAGGGTGCCGCAGTGGGGTATACGGCGTGGGCGCGGCGGGCCGCGGCGCATCCGCAGGTGATCCAGGCGCTGGCGGCCGGAGAGATGTCGGAGTCCTACGCGCGCAGGATCTGCCAGTGGACGGACAGCTTCCGGCGCAGTGCCGGGGAGCCGCCGATGAGGTCCTGGTCACCGCCGCCAAGGCCGGGGCGGACCTGCGGGACCTGGGCGGGCTGGCCGCGGTGGGAGATCTACGACCGTTCCTTCCCGAGCAGGCCCTGCAGGACGAGGATCAGGTGTTCGAGGACCGGTCCGTGCGGCTGGAGACCACCTTCGACGGCGCCGGCGTCCTGTACGGCGACCTGACGCCGGAGTGCGCCGCCGTGGTCGGCGCGGTGCTGGACGCGCTGTCGGCTCCGCGGGCCCGCAGGACACCCGCACGCACGCGCGCAGCGGTGCCACGACGCGCTGCAGGAGGCGATGCGACGGCTGGGAATTTGCATCGTGATTCTGATCACATCGAGCCACGTCTGCGTCATCAACCCAACCTGACTCTGAAATCGATCTAGCTCGATAACGATTTAGAGTGATGTGGTGACATAAAGCCAGCTGCGCTCCCCGCGCTGGGAGTATAACGTAAGGATGACTTCAGGGCAGGAGCAAAACATGCCTGTGATTGCCAGGGCCGCACTGCGTAAGGCCGTTGACAACGTGGCCCATTGGGGTGACACTGATCTTTTTCCATTCCCAATCGAGAACCACGTCTTTCATGACATGCCGGATGAAGTAATCGACCTGCTTATCGACATCTCTTCCCATTTTGGCTCGAAACTTGAAAGTTTTCCTGTAGAAAGCTATTCAACTCTTGCTCCCGTTGGATACACAGGGTTTCGCTTGGCTACTCAAATAGAACCCTTCTGGAATGCTTATCTTCTCGGCCTTGTCGTCGATCTTGCTCCGCAGATCGAAAATAAACGACTGAGCGAGGAAGCCGAAAGGGTTTTTTCCTATAGATATCGGGCAACAGCTACAGATAATTCTCTGTTTGCCGAAGATAGCTGGAAAAAATTCCAGGAAGCCGTAAGGCAACAAGCCGAAGTCACACAAGTACGTAGTGACAGTCGACATTGGTGACTTCTATGCCCGCATCTATCATCACAGAATGGAGAATGCACTCCGTTCCGCCGACCGCGACGGCGCTAAGACTAAGCAGATCATTAGAATTCTGACACAACTATCTGGCGGTAAATCGTATGGGCTGCCTGTTGGTGGACCCGCTGCCAGAATTCTTGCGGAACTCCTCCTTGATCGGGTTGATCATCTAATTTTTGCAAATCCTGCGACGAGTTCGTTCTGCAGATACGCAGATGACTATCGTTTCTTTGTTGATGAAATCCAGGATGCCTATAAGACAATAGGCCTACTTTCAGAAATGCTTATCAGTAATGAAGGTCTTACTCTACAGAAGAGCAAGACAAGGATAATGAAAACCTCAGAGTACCTATCTATGCTCGATCCTCTCGATCCGCCAGCGGGTACGGCAGAAGCGTTCTTGAACCTGCATATCCATTACGATCCATACTCAGATACGGCCGTCCAAGACTACGAGCGACTTAAGAACCAACTCGATCAGTTCGACATTCTTAGTTTGCTGCGCCATGAGCTGTCCAAAAGTCGGATCCACGCCGCCCTTACTCGAAGACTTGTTCGGGCCATTCGATACATGGATGCAACGATTAGGCAGCAGGCCATTTTGTCTCTTCTGGAAAATATTGAGCTTCTCGCTCCTGTGATGCCACAAGTAATGATTGCGATTCGGGACAGCGTAACTGACTTGGCCCCAGATTTCGTACAGAGGGTTCATTCAATCATAAGGGCACTTATCAGTGACCGTCACTACGTTGCGCAGGTCGATCTCAATCTTGCATTTATGATCCGCGCTCTAGCAGGCCGTCATAGCACCGAGAACGAACTGTTGCTCACCCAGCTTTACGAGTCTCCGCATGGCTTCGGAGGCAAATCTGCTCCATATATCCAGCGTGACATAATGCTCATTCTGGCGCGATGGGATGCGACATACTGGCTGAGCCATGAGAAAAACCATATTTCGACAGCGCATCCATGGGTAAGGCGGGGTTTTCGATGTTTTTGTGGCTTCTTATGTGCTCGGCGACGAGGGAAACCATTGGCGTAAGGCGAACATTCGAGGTCCATTCGAGAATCTAATTAGAGATTGGGCCGCTAATAAAAAAACAAGAAAGTTCATGGCAGGTGCCGATTTGATTTCAGCTAGCACATTCGTTAGGCAGAATTCGGTCTGGACAGAAGTCGCACCTTATATGGATCCCGTGATACGCGCCGCCAAGGAAAGGCCGTTGGGTAAAGCGGTCCCAAGCATGAGTGACAGTAAACGTAATCCACTTATTGCCGAGGCAGCATACTTGGTAGCAGGATCGGATTTCACCGGAAGGTCTTATAACAGGAATATGCTAGGGCATAAGGCAAAAAGAATTCTTGCCTATATTGCCGCGAAACGTTGCGACAGACGCCGAGCTTAGCCCTGATGAGTGGCTCGAAGTAGGCTTGCTGGCTCGGATCACACAGAAATATACCTCCACCCTTCCTGAAGCTGTTTTCTCACCTTCTATACCGGGATGCGGCGTGGTAGATGCCGCCATAGCCGACGTCCTAGCCGGATCCGAGTTGGTCGAAATTAAAACTGTAACACGACCTTTTCGGTCATATGACCTACGGCAGGCTTTGACTTACACTGCTATGCTTTATTCTTCAAACTATATCATCCGCCATATTACTCTGCTTAACCCTCGTCGAGCACGGCTAGTCAAGATGCCTGTTAGTAGAATAGCGGCTGGAGTCCGGGGAGGCTCAGCTGTGGAACTCCTCCAGGATCTCATCCAATCGATGACGGATTTCCAAGTCTCAATTTAGTGGGATAACTGACTCCGGAGTGCGCGGGAGGTGGTGACGGCGGTGCTAGATGTGCTGTCGCCCCTCCGGGCGCGAAGGATGCCCAGGCCACACCGAGTACCACCATGACGCGCTTGCCGAGGCAATGCGCTGACTCAGAAAATGCATCGCGATCTGCATCACAGTTGTTGGCCACCTGGAACCCGACACCCTGGCCGACGCGGCGTAACGCCCGTTGTCCCGTAATTCCTTCCGGACCTGGAATGATAGGGGTTGTGGACGACCCCTTCATGCCTACCACTTTTGGCGATGCGAAATCGGCGCTGGCTGACCTGTTCGGCCCGCCGCAACCCCTGTTTTCAAGGCAGGACTTCCAGTCAGTCCTAAAGGAGCGGACCGACGAGATGCTTCTTGAGATCCAGAAGTACCCCCCTAATGAACTGCTTAACACCGGAACCGAGCGCCTTCTCGACTACTTCTATGACAAATATTCTATAGACGTTCCCGTGCTCGTCGAGGAGAATAGCTCGATTAGTTATACTGAAGCACGTATTGATGCTACAGTCTCCTTTTCGGAACAGCCCAAGGTCCGCGTTGGGCACCCGTTACAGCATAACGGTGCCATTTACTGGAGATGTGCGCGTCTTCAACAGTCGCCCGTCGATGAGTACCTTGCAGCCGCCATTTGCCAGGCTTGAAGCCGGAGCGCTTACCTTCACCTATGATCAGATAAGTCACGATCCCGAAGACCTAGCAGCCAGCTATAGACAGGATCTTTCAAATGTCACAGAACATCTTCGTTGGCTCGCCGGCGAAGCGGATAACTTCAACTCCCAAATACGCTCGTGCTCGGCCGCGGCGATACGGTTCGCCGAACAAAACTTCTAAACGATCAAGGGGTGACGGGTAGTCTAGGAATTCGGCTATTACTCAGCCGACCTTCTGCCACTTATGTGGTTCCGCAGGTTCAGCGCAAGCCTCCCGTCGCAAGGCCGAAAGCCAGCACTAGTCCATATGTCGCAGAACCAGAGCTAGAGATGGCCGAGTACGAGCACATCCTGAGAAGTTATACAAAACACGTCCCTGGTCTATCGAACGCAATCCGGCCACATTCGCAGTATCAACTGAGCCTCAGATTCGTGACCATTTCCTAGTGCAACTTAACGGACATTACGAGGGCCAGGCAACCGGTGAGACATTCAATTCATACGGGAAGAGTGATATATTGGTTCCATCCGGCGATAAGAATGTATTCATCGCGGAGGTAAAATTCTGGGACGGACCCAAGTCGATTACAGATGCTCTTATACAGCTTCTGACCAGGTACACTACATGGCGCGACTCCAAGATAGCGCTTGTCGTGCTCAATCGCCGACGCGATTTTTCAGCAGTATTGGGCCAAGTTCCTGGCGCAATCGAGGCTTACGAGAACGTTATAAGACGGCTGGAATTTCCGGGTACAACGAGTTTCCGATATTTGCTCCGACATCCAGATGATCCGGATAAGCAGCTCCTGCTGACAGTAATGTGCTTTGAGGTGCCCAGAAGAGATAAAACGCGCTGACCTGCGGTTGGTTCTTAGTAGGCGCGGCGAGGCCAAACTAGCGATACAGTATTCACCGCCAGAACCGGCAGAGGAGCAAAATTCAGGCATGTACCTGCAAGGAGGAATCGCAAGCAGTACCCATGTGGATCAACACGGCCAGCGGGTTGATAGAAGTCTGCTCGAAGATATGGCCAGCCAAATTAACGCACAGTATGTTCCACTCTTGATCGACCATGATTTCAACAGGCAAGTGGGCGTCGTCCTGAGCGCAAAGCTAGCTGCACTTGCCGATGGTGAATATGGACTATTGGTCATTAGCGGAATTTTGGAGAATGAGAGAAGAAGCTGAGTCTTTTCAAATTTCCGCGCCCAACACTCGGTGGCAGGACTTCGAGCGTCAGCTAGGAGAGATAGAAGAACAAGTAACCGTCCTAATCCCGCCGGGCCATGCGGATACTCACAGAAGACCCGGAGGGACTGGCGGGCATAGCGGCACGTCTTCAGACCTACCTTGACTCAACGGAGATAATGCCAGACGGCTCGATCTATCTCGTCAAACGGCACATTGA
>CAWEQB010000003.1:0-136230 GCA_963811115.1 uncultured Gammaproteobacteria bacterium | reverse complement strand
TCGTGCGGATCGCAAGCGAAATGCTCGGCCTGCTCACAGAGGTGCTCGGCTACGACGGGAGCTGCCCCCCTCGTGTATCGAATGCGCCAAGGCACAGCCCTGAATGCCGCCCATGTCATGCACGGGATCATGCGGCGCGCGCTTCAGACCTTCCTCCGGGTCTGGGGCCTTGAGCCGACGGCACCCCCCGATGACGCCCACTGTGCTCGATGCCCGAAGCCACGGGATCAATTTCCGCATCCATCTCCTCGCACCGAGCCGATCCTCCCCGGACGTCTACTGGGAGCTACACTGACGCGCGCGGTTCGCGATTCCGCGCGAGCGGGTGATGGATCTCCTCGGCGAGGTGAACGGTAACGCCTGGCTCGTGAAAGCCTATGCGTTCCCGGTCCCGGACGAAGAGACCGGGGCGTCTGGTTCAGCTACGGGTTCAACCTGGCCGGCGGTGTGACGCCGAACCACCTCAAGAGCCAGATCTTCGAGTGGCTCGAGAACGTGCGGCGGCTGTGGGACGAGTGGGGCCGGCCCGTCGCACCTCGCACGGAGGCCGAGGACCGAGCGGCGGAGACAGTGCATTGAGGCCCGATGGTGAAGTCATGACGGAGTCAGAGCAAACATGAGAGCGATCCCGGTCTTCTATACTGAGAAGCTCCTGGCTGACTCGGGTTCCTACAGTCCGAGCGCCGCTAAGCCAAAATTTGTCGCCGAAGCTTGGCGCCTTGCGGCTCTACCAATTGACTGGCGGACGGCTACTCCAGCGACCGTTGAGGATCTCAGCTTGGCCCATCACCCAGAATTCGTCAGTTCAATTCTCGCGGGGACAGCTAGAAATGGATTTGGCAACCACCGTCCCGACGTCGCACGGTCTTTGCCATTCACGACGGGCGCAATGCTGAATGCTGCCGGTGCTGCTCTGGAGTGCGGGATAGCGTGTGCGCCAGTGAGCGGGTTTCACCATGCCGGCTATTCAACTGCGACGATGTTCTGCACCTTCAATGGACTCATGGTTACTGCTCTGAAGCTGCTGCGGTCCAAACAAGTGAAACGGATACTGGTTCTGGACCTCGATCAGCACTACGGAAATGGGACAGACGAAATCAAGAAAACTCTCGGAATTGGAAAAGAAATCGTGAATGCCACTTTTGGGCGTTGGTACGATAATCCATCACAGGCGTCCGATATCTCGACCGTTTACAACTCGCTGTGAAGCAGTTTCCAAAATTCGACTTGATTCTCTATCAAGCTGGTGCGGACCTGCATGTCGACGATCCCTTAGGTGGTGTCCTTGATAGCGACCAAATGCGAGAACGCGATGGGATTGTGTTTGAGGCCGCTCGAGAGCGGGAGTGCCGCTCGTATGGAATCTTGCCGGCGGATACCAAGACCCCTCTCAAAGGTAGTGCGCATTCACATGACGACGATGGAAGAATGCGTGCGGGCCTACGTTACGAATCGATCAACCGACAATAGATTCTCACACAGCCGGTCTGGTAGGGCCAAAATCACTTTATAAATAAACTCGAACCTGCGAATTGAAGTCAACGCGGATGTTGTTGCCGAGTGAGATTCAGCGGATTTACATGTACGTAGACGATTGGAACAAAGCTATCGGACTATAAGAAGGAGGGTTATGTCAGCCGAAGACGTATTCAACGACTTACACAGCACCATCGACGTTGAGCCGAAGGACATCGAAAAAGAAATGATGGCCACTATCAAGCACGAGCTCGCGTTGACTTCTAGGCGCCAATGGTGCGGCGGCCAGCAAAGTATGCGAGGAGCCCTGAAATGATTAAGAGAGGGCTTTCCCAGGCTTGGGGATTTGGAACTTTCGCTGTAGCGATGGCTGTGTTTAGTATCAATTCCGTAACCAAACAAACTCCGTAGACGACAACTGCGGAGAGCAATCGACGCTGTACGCTGACTGGCGGGCGAACGGTGCCTTTCTTATGATAAACGTCGCGGCGAATGCGATCAACGCGGGGACGATCGACATACCCACCGAATAGTAAAACGTCAACTCGTTCATGGTAACTCCAGTTCAGTTTGCCGCCTGCTAGTTCCAACCTTTCAGTGATCCTGCTCATTCCGCAGCGGGTTTGAGGTGAACGCATCCCGTTGAGATAGCGAGATAAACATAATAATTGCGGCGTACCATGCGTTGTCTCTCGTGGTCTGACGCGGTCCTGGCTAACAGCATCTACCGCGAGCGCTCGCAGTGTCAGCAACATAGCTTCCAGACATAAGAAGGTAGACCGTGCCGCACGTCACAAAACCCGGAATACCCCGCGGGATCACGGCCGCGCCGCGGCGAGTTGTAGTCGTCAGTAAGCCCGGGGCCAATGCTGTATCCTGTCCATGCGCCAATTTGCTGCTCAGTTCGAAACTCAGGGAGTGACAGACGGTGGATTGGAAGTTCCATTCAAAGCAAAAGTTGTGTCTCTGACGGCGCCGACGGTCGATTGGCCCACAGACGCTTACGACTCAGCCCGCTTCTTATTTGGCATGTACGTCAAAAAGACCCTTCCGTTTTCGGACTGGCGAGCTGCCGACGCGAATTTGGCCTCGGCGATGAAGAGTTGGCCGGAAATGAGCGTCACCGGCTACCAACTGCTTCTTTGGTTCGTCTTGTACGGAAAACGACACGGGAACATTGAGTCGCTCATGCTCAAAGATGCATTTTGCCACCTCTTCTTAGAGTTGAATCCCGCCTCAAATATGGAGTCTCAGATTCATTGGATGCTGAATTTTCAAGAGGAAGCAATTAACTACTACATCAATCTTGGTGACGACAAGAAAAAGTCTGTGGTCAAGGGCAAAGAGTTGGAATTGCCGCAAGAATACTTCATCGCGACGTACCACCTGCTTGGTTTCCCAGACTCACCCTACGTAAACGGAAAATTGCCATTGGACGGACAGGAAGGGCAACTTGCGATGTGCCTGGCCCAGGGCCGTTTTAGCATGCAAAGTCTCTTTGTCACGATGCAGGAAGCGGTCCAAACATTCGACGCGGCAAAGATTCCGTTTTGGAAATGGACCCTGGCGATTGGTGCCCATGAGCGTCATCTGCAACGAAGGCATAACAACCCCTTATTCGAACCGACTCGGCGTATCGTGACCGGTGCTGATGTATACGACGCCAGGCTCAAGGATGCCAAGGCGCGAGCCGACTTAATTCGCGATCTTGACGCGCTTCGAGCTGAACTTCGAGCCACTGAGCTGCCGCTAGCTTGGTTTGATTACCTGAACAAAATGCGTGTTCGTGCGGAGGCCGTAGTGACTCGAATTGCCATGCAAGGGCGAGCCACGGCTGATCAGAAATCACGAGCCGACCAAACTCGAGCCTACATTGTTGGGATCATGCGAGATGCCTTGGCTACGAAAGGCGAAGATCAAGTGGTCGAAATTGACGAGGCTGAAAAACTTTACGCCGCCTCCCAGAACATGGCGTTGATCGAGTGGCGAAATCAGGTCAGACACCCTGAGGAAATTATTCCCCCGCAAGAAGTCATACCGGCACTCCTTAGCGAAGACTTAGGTTCCTTGAGGGCAATAGTCAACGAGATGGAAGTCCAACCCACCTTCAGGGACGCCCTGGGCTAACGCCGAGGACCGTCAGCTGATGTTGTGAGGCCCGCAATTGCGGCCGGACACAATATTCCAGGAATCAAAGAGAAGCTCGCAATATTGGGCGTCTCACTTTAACGCGATATCTAGCCGAAAAGGGGCGGTGACCATGGCACTTACTCGTGATTTCAAGAGGACAGTCGTTGCTCGAGTGGAGCGCAATCCCGCGCTCACTAAAGCGCTCCTCGATGAGGCGGCAACTTTGTTTCTGAGTGGCGAGCCAGAGACGGCACGGCTCATTCTGCGCGATCTTGTGAATGCAACCTTGGGATTTGAACGACTGGCCAAGGTAACTGCCATGCCGACTAAGAGCCTTCATCGGATGCTGTCACCCAAGGGCAATCCGAGCATGGATAACCTCGCGGCAATTTTCGACGCGGTAAGAAAACGCCTGAAAGTGGAGCTTAAAGCCCATACCGTCAATTTCCAGAAAGTGGCGTAGTTCCGGGAGTCCCACTTCGAGCGCACGTAATGCCGTAATGCATCAGTTCCCGCGCGAAAGTGCTGTGCCGCATTTGTGACCAGGTCAGATTGAGTGTGCCGTAATTGTGCCGTGGTGTGCCTGGGAAGGGGTCGGCAAGACGCTGCAAGTGATTGATTTGTAAACCCCTGGAACCCCCTCGAAGCGGCTGAAAATCCGCGTGTCGGGGGTTCAATTCCCTCCCTGCAGGACCTGCCTCAGCGGACGGAAGTCCGTGAGGCGAATCGGGCTCGCGCGCCTGACTCGCCGGGGCCGGAAGATCGCCTTGGAGCGGCGGCTTGGCAATTGGCGTAATTGCGGCAATGTTGTCAATAATCGCGATGCTATCAATGCTAGCACTCGGTCGATTGGCGGATTATAATCGGTTATCCGATGGTTTGGGGAGGCTTATGTCATGGCGCAACTGATTGTGCGAGATTTACCGGCAGACCTGGTCGTGGCACTTAAACAACGGGCCGCGAAGCGTCATCGCAGCGCGGAGCAGGAACACCGGGAGATATTGCAAGCAGCGCTCCGTAGACCAAAGCGCCGGACGCTGGCGGATGTTCTCGCAGGGATTCCCGACGTCGGTCTAGATAACGACTTCGTTCGCGTGCAGTCCGATCGTCGAGGCTGACATGTATCTGGTGGATACTGATGTCATCAGTGAGGCGCGCAAGGGGGAGAAGGCGAATCTCGGGGTACGCGAGTTCTTTAGGGCCGCGGGCGCTACGGCAATCCCGCTGTATTTGTCTGTGGTCACCATCGGTGAGCTGCGGACGGGAGTCGAGCGTCTCCGACACAGAGGGGATGTCACGCAGGCCAAGCGCCTGGAGCGTTGGTTACGGCAGGTCACAACAACGTACGCGGAGGCGATTTTGCCTATCGACGAGGAGATCGCACATGTTTGGGGGCGGCTGCGGGTGCCTAACCCGGAAAATCCCTTGGATAAGCAGATCGCGGCGACTGCGCTGATTCATGATCTTACCGTCGTGACGCGAAACACGGATCACTTCGCGCCGACGGGTGTGAAGCTGCGAAATCCGTTTGCATAAAGCGAGAGGGCCGATGCAGGTTAAGGTGTCGGGAAAGAGCAATGCATATGAGTAGTGTTACGCGGCTGTCGTCATTCGCGAAGACCGTTCGCGTGGAGGCAGATATTCCGATCAGCCAGCGCGATGAATTCGAGCGGGCCATCGTCGACATCATCGCAGGTGAGTGTCCGCGGATGGATGCGCTAGTTCAGGATCTCGCCGCGATCAAACTGAAGGCCATGGCGGGGCTTCAGACAATCGAGAAGGCGATCAACGATCATCCGACTACCGGCGGGGCAAAACCAGTGATGCGCTTTCTCGCCCGCCACTACAACGGTCAAGACTACCCCTTCGATCTGACGGAGTTGCGCGGCCTAGATACCAATCTCGCCAATTCCTGCCTGGATTGTTTGAATTGCGATCGGCTGGGGATCAGAGAGGTTCACAATCTTCTGGCCAACGGCGAACGGGATCTGCATCGGTGGCTCGAGGAGTACTGGATCAAGCCGGCGTCGACCCGCAAATGAACACTCCCGGCGTCGAGCCTCTGTCGGAGGCCGAACTCGATCAGCTCTCTGAGCGGTTGGACCGCATCAAGAATGCGGATGCACTGAGCCTTGAAGGAGTGGACGGGCTTTTTTGTGCGCTCATCGCCAGTCCTGAGAGCGTGTCGCCGAGTGAGTATCTGCCGGTGATCTTGGGCGGTGAGTCGGGAAGCCGCGAATTCTTTGCGAATGTGGATGAGGCTAACGCTACGGTGTCGCTCGTTTTGCGGTACTGGAATTCAATTATTACGGATCTTGAAAGGGAATCTGTTCACGCGCCGTGTACTTTCGACGTGGAGCCGGGTGAAGTGCCCGGTCGTGCGTGGGCGCGGGGCTTCATGCTCGGTGTTGCCTTGGCACCGGAGGGCTGGGACGACCTATTTCGCAATGAAGAGGAGGGCGATCTATTCGCCATTCCGCTCGTGGCCGGCGAAGTGGACCCCGAGTGGCCGACGGTGCCGGTCACTCCACAGTTGGCGGATGATGTATTGATGTCGTTGGCGGTGGGGTTTGCACGCAGTTATCGGCATTTCGCTGCCGCGCGGCGCGCCAATGCGGATGCGCAGTACGCAGACGCGCTCGAAGACGAGGATCTCGACGAGGACGACTATTACCCCGAAACATATGTGCGGCCGGAGCCGAAGGTGGGACGCAATGAGTCGTGCCCATGCGGGAGTGGGAAGAAATTCAAAAAGTGCTGTGGGGCGCCGGATGTCGACGCGATTCGCTGATGGGGCCAGTTGAGAGGTCATATGGAAGTGGATACTGATAGGATCGACCAAGCCGTGTTGGCACTACTCTCCCTCTGCCGGCATGGCTGGTACCGTACGTGGAAGGCCTTGGAGTGGGAGTCGATGGGACGACTACATTAAAGGGTTGCATCACCGATCCGGTAGGCAAGGCGAAGTCGGTGCTGTTCACTGAAGACGGCGCGCGGGAATCGCAACGGTTGTACAGGCTCTGTTCAGACGTCAGCCCGATCGAGACTACCGGTGTTCAGAGTCAACCTTTGGAGCTCCCGATGAAACGCAAATCCGCTCAAAAAACGCCCGTCATCGAGCCGGATCGCTCACTGCACTGTAATACGTGCGGCCGTGCGATCGCCGGGTTTGAGAGCGTGCATTACGGTTCTATAGAACGCGGCTACCGCGACCTGTGCAACCGCTGCTTCAATGAGGAAGTTGCCACGACCGGTGAGATCGATTTCTCCCACGTGCAGTTCGAGCCGCTCGACATACCGGATGCCGTGGGCAGCCCGCATCGCTTCCACTTCGAGGTGCGACTGCTCGGCGATAAAGTGTCGCTGCAGGCCTTCGAACTCGTGGACGGCGATCCCGGAGGTTATGAGTTTCAGGTGCTCGGGGATGCGGAAGACGAGTTATTCGGGTTGATGGGCCAAATGGTCCCGCGGATTCGCCGATTGCTCGCACGGCAGCATCTGAGGACCGACACGCACATGCCGGGATTGCATATCTCCGATTTCATGGTGCGCGGTCGCATCACCTGGGATGACAATGAGCACGGGCGACTGCCCATGCTCGTGATCGATGGAAAGGAAATCTCCTGGGACCAGTTCGGGCGAATGGTGATGGGCTTCGAGGGCTGGCAGTTCCGGTTCGAAATCCGCGATCGAAGCGAAGAGGTTTGATTCACCTCGATCCGACCATCGGCTGGCAGAGCTACACGTGCTTATCCAATTGACTCCTGCGGTTTCCCCATGATGATTGAAACGAAAGTGGACTTCGCTCACGCGCTCGAGCGGTTGCGTCGGAGGGATGCGGAGGCGTTGGCGGCGTTCATCCTGTCCTTGGCGCGGGATTCCGGGCCAGCCGGTGAGCAGGTCCGGACGTTCATCGTCGGGGATGTGGTGACGGAAGCCGCCCAGTCAATTCGGGGGCGGATCAAGGGATTGGCGATTCTGGATGAGTATGCGCATCGGCATGCGCGCGGGAAAGAGATTGGTGTCAGCCTCGGTTTCCTTTTGGATGCCATTGACGCACTGGTGCTGCCGATCGATCCGAGACAGGCCTTCGATCTGCTGGTGCTGTTTTTCAAGGCCGACGGCCAAGCGATGGAGAATTGCGGGGACCATGATTTCGAGGTCACCTGCGCGTTCGAGCGAGCGGCGGAGCTGATCGGGCGGGCGGCGACGTCGGTGCCGCGCGCGTACGTGGTAGCGGCGTTGGAGCCGCTGATGGAGGACGACGGGTATGGGGTACGCAGCGCTTTGGCCGACGTGATTGCGAGTCGAAGGGTAATTCCGTGAATCGGATGTTGGTCGTGCTGGGCGCGCTGCTCGTCGTCGCCGGGCTGTTGTGGCCACGGCTCAAGAAGACGCATTTGTTTTATTTGCCCGGCAACATGGTTATCGATCTGCCGGGGATTGAATTCTTTTGCCGGCCACGACGGTGCTGATCACGAGCGCGGTCCTCTCGATCGTCGCGTGGTTGATGCGAAGAATATTACAAATCTATTCCAGGGACGCAGAATGCACAAGCAGGAATACTTGACCGGCATCGGCGAATTGTATGCCGCCGAAGTCCTCGGTGAGGGTCGTCCCACCCGAGCCACCCTTACAGCCAAGGATCCGAACGGCGTCGCGAAATAAACGGCTAGAATTTCGGCCGAATTCTAGCCGTGTGTCTCGGGATTCAGTGGCCGTTTTCCGCAAAATTAACTGTGGGTAACAGCGCGGGTAACTCAATTTTCGGTCATTCAAGAATGCCGTAATTAATAGGCTTTCCGCGTATTGGTCAATTCCCTCCCTGACAACAACCATCGACTCTTGAGTCTTTTAGACCGCTTGGGCGTCGGTACTGACGTGGCCGAGGCGTCGCTCAAGCGCAAAGATGCCACCGTCGCGCGCGCCGCCGCGATTATCGCCGAGTGGATGACGTATTTGCCTCAGGATTGTGTCAAGACCATGGTTAGCGACGGGTGGCATTGGTCGACCTAGTTGAAGCATGCAAGACTGGTGTGGGGACCCCCGGGCACTGTGATCGGCGATCTAGAAATCCTGATATGGTTGGGCGGCGCACTAAGGAATTTCTATGTTCACGCTGACGCTAATTGCTCTTCTCATTTTCGTTCCCGCGACTCACAGCATATTGCGCGGATTGGTTTCGGGTATATTTTCGCTTCTCGGTTTGGCGTTTCTCGTATCACGGGACTCGGGGAGCCGGCGCACCAGAATATTTTGAACGTGGACCGCGACGCTCGACGCCTCGTCGGGGGTGCGCCAGGATCGCTACCACAGATATTGCGCGTGCTCGTCGCGGCATACCCCCAGGATGGTACATGGCCCCATGTCAGACTTCTCCTACGGTCAATGGCAGGAAAATCGCCGCCACTTGCAGCAGTCGTCGGACCTGCCCTCCGGTGTGATGGGGGTATCCTCGCGGGACCTCTCCTAAAGAAAGTGATCAACGTGTCTATAGCAAAAAAGATGGCCCTGGCCATCGCTCTCGCGGCAGCAGCGACAATGGGCGGCTGCGCGGAAACAAGCACCCACGAAGCCACGGGGCAATACGTCGATGATTCGGTCATCACGACCAAGGTCAAAGCGGCCATCGCGGGCGAGTCGTCATTGAGTGTGGCGGAATAAACGTCGAAACCTACAAAGGTATCGTGCAGCTGAGCGGCTTCGTGTCGCATGCGAGTGATATACCGACAGCGACCCGCGTGGCCCAGGGGGTTGGCGGCGTCAAGTCAGTGAAGAATTCCCTGCAGGTCAAAAAGTAAGTCCTTCAGACCCCACGCGGTAGCTGGTGGAGTTTGCAGTGCGGGCACTGTCGCCGGGTAACTGAACCGCATACAGCGCTGGCACGGCCGAGCGGCTTTGTCCGGCGGCTGCACGGCATACGCGCACCGTATGCCTGCCGTCAGCGAACCGAGAGAAAGAAACGCAGTAAGACTTCGTTGAAGATAAGCCCACTCATCCAGTGTCGGCGCTAGCTTACCTCAGTCGACGAATGGCCGCTTTGTTGCAACCATTGGCGCAACCCGAATGACCGGCATTGGCCCGACTGCCGCCCCACAACGAGGAGGCGATGTTCCCCGAAGGAAAATGGACGGGGATGTTCAGCCTTTGCGGAGTGTTCCGCAGTGACCTAGCACCAAACAATCTCGATGGTCGGCGGTGTCGGGGAGCCCGGGGCACCGTAATTGGGTATTGAACATTAG
This sequence comes from uncultured Gammaproteobacteria bacterium, assembly GCA_963811115.1. Lineage (GTDB taxonomy): Bacteria > Pseudomonadota > Gammaproteobacteria > Steroidobacterales > Steroidobacteraceae > Bog-1198. The sequence continues at coordinate 126,382 of CAWEQB010000003.1, read as the reverse complement.
GCTGCCGTAACGGCCACGATATTCGACGGATCATTGTTCTTGGGAGTATTGACGGCCGTCGATACCTCATACGCATCCATGACATTGGCCGGATAGGCCTTCAGCACGGCACGGGCTTCATCGATTGATCCCGCCAGCCACGCAGCTTGGTCTTCGCGCGAGAGAATTGCCGGCATCCGATGCGGATTACTGCCGGTATTGTGGATCTGCTTCATCAGATCATTCGCAGGAAGGGTGATATGCACAACACTCTCGACAGCTGTGCCGTCGGCTTTGATCGAGCGATCCCAGAGAGCCGCAAAGGCAAAAATCGGCTGGTCGGCTAAGTGAATGTAGTACGGTCGTTTACGTCCCTCGCCATCGAGGTGCCACTCAAAGAATCCGTTCGCAACCTGCAGACAGCGCTGACCCCGTTTCCAGGGACCGCGATACGAGGCGGCCGTCTCGACGGTTTCGATACGTGCATTAATCGTTGAATATTTGGGAGGCTCGCCTTTGGCGAAGAAGGGGATGAGACCCCAGCGCACGCACGAGCCCCGTAGTTCGCCGTCAAATTGCCTAATCACCGGGACTTGCTGAGTGGGTGCGACGTTAAAGTGCGCATTCCGGTCATGGCGGACAGCTGATCCGGTGATGGCGGACAGCATCGGAGCGAAGCGACGTAAGCCGAGTGGTTAGATATCAGACTGTCCGGCATGGGGCAAGTCGGGTCGTGGTTTTCGCATGGAGTCTTTGGAAGCGATTTCGATTCGATGCGAGGCGTGAACGATGCGATCCAAGATTGCATCGGCGACACGGCCGCCGCCCAAGTACTCGTGCCAGTCGGTTACGGGGAGTTGCGAGGTGATGGTCAGGGCACCGGAGCCATAGCGCTCTTCGATGGCCTCGAGGAAGTCTTGTTTTTGCGGATCGGAGAGACTGCCAAGGGCAAAATCGTCAACGATCAGCAAGTTTATTTTGGCCAAGCGCTTGAGAAGCCGATCGTAGGTGCCCTGGGCACGAGCCTGCACGAAGAGGGTCAGCAGGGCCGGCATACGTAGATACTGCACGGTGAACCCTGAGCGGCAGGCGTTAAGGCCAAAGGCCTGGGCGATGAAGCTTTTGCCGGAGCCGGAGGGGCCAATAACGAGCATCGCTTCATGGGCTTTGATCCAGCGATTTTGTGCCAGTTCGAGTACTTGATCTTTGCGCAAGCCCCGAGGGGTTGAGTAGTCGATATTTTCGATGGCGGCGGAGCGCTGTTTGAACTTGGCGACCTTTAGGCGCGCGGTAAGCTTGCGATTTTCCCGATATAGCCATTCGTCATCGACGAGGAGGCCCAAGAACTCGGGCTTGGAGAGGTCCTGGTGATCGCGCCGTGCGAGGCGATCTTTGAGGGCGGCGGCCATGCCGAAGAGTTTCATGGCGATGAGTTTGTCGTGGGTCTGTTCAAGCAACATTGGATTTGAACTCCTGAGGTGTACAACGATGATTGGATGCGTAGATTCGACGTAGGGTGGGCTTTTTTGGTTGAGTCACCTCGTTGCGGTCAGTGGTAATAGCGCGGGCCGCGCACGTTCGCGGCGCCGAGCGCGGCCGTGGGGTCATCGCCAGCCGTCGTGCTCGTCGTCGCGCTCTCCATGCGCTGTTTGAGCATGGTCTTGATGGTGCGGTAGTGCGGGGAGCGGATATCGAGTGCACGGGCGCAGGCAAGCTCGAGCCTGGCCGGGGTGAAGCGCTGCGAGAGCCGTAAAATGCCGAGCGCCGAGCGATAGCCCTGCTCCGGATGGGGCTTGGAGCGGATCACGTGCTCGATGACCGCGGCGGTGTGCGCGCCGACGCTCTTTCCCCAGTCGATCAAGCGCGAGGGCGTCCATTCGAGGTGCGCCCGGTGCGAGGCGGGCCGATGCTCAGGATAGGTGCTGTAGTCGTACTTGACGTAGCTTCGCACGTGGGTCGTGATGCGTTTGCCGCGGTGGATGAGCTCGACGGTGCGCCCGGTCGCGCGGGCCCACATCGATTCGCCGACCAAGGTGTAGGGGACCGAGTAGAAGTGATCGTCGAAGGCGATGTGATAGTCGATGTTGACGCCGACTTGCTTCCACTCGGCGTATTCGTAGGGCTCGGTGGGCAGGGCTTTGAGGGCCGGCCGATCGAGCCGCTCGTAGAGTGCGCGGCGCGATTGCTTCACGTGACGCATCACTCGATCATTGAGCTTGGCACAGAGTCCCTCGATCGCAGCGTTCAAGTCCTCGAGGTGATAAAATCGACGGTGTCGTAATACCGCGAGGATCCAGCGCTGTGCGACCAGAACTGCCGCTTCCACCTTGGCTTTATCACGCGGTTTTCGCACGCGCGCCGGGATAATGCAGGTCCCGTAGTGCTCGGCGAGCTCGCGGTACGCTGGATTGATCTCGGCCTCGTAGCGATCAGGCGATGCGATTGCCGAGCGCAAATTATCGGGCACGGTGATCGATGCCACACCATGGAACGCTTCGTACATGCGCACATGACAATCGAGCCACACGGGTAGCTCCTGCGAGAGCGTGGCGCGCGCGAAGGTGAAAGAGCTCGCGCCCAACGCGCCGACGAAGAGCTGCGTTGGGATGCGATCGCCGGTGTTGGGATCGATCAGCGCGAGCCCGTCGCAGAAGTCGACGAAGCACTTCTCCCCCGCCCGATGCGGCTGGCGCAGTACCACGGAGAGGCGCTTCTCAAAGCGCCGATACAGCTCGGCAAATTGCGAGTACTGGTACCCGTCCGGGTGCTCGGCTTTGTACTCCTCCCAGACCAGTGCGAGGGTGACTTGGTGGTCGCGCCGCGCGAGCTCCTCGCGCACCCGCGCCCAGTCGGGCAGTGGCCGCGCCGGTGTGCGCTTCGGCGTACTGCCGCCAGCGCTGCGATAGAGCCGGCGCGAGAGTTCTACCTCATCGAGCTCGGCGATTTGCACCCAGGCGGTGAGGCCCGCGAGCCTCGCTCGGCGTAGGCAGTCCGAGACCGCTGATTTCCCGCACCCCACGGCGCGCGCGATCTGCCGGCGGCTCTCGATCCCGCCAACCAGGTGAAGCCGTAAAACATCTTTGATCTTCTGCATTGCAAGCCTCTGTTGGGCCACCGCCTCGCTCCTTTTCGACAAAAAGGGCGAAGGATGACACGAGAAACAAAGGCTTACGTCGAATCGACCACGGACTCCACAGTCCGTTCCGGGATCATGCCGGACACCTATCCGCGATGCCGGACAGCGTTCCGCTCAATTCCACAAATTGTCCGCCATGAGCTCGGAACGGTGTCCGTCACGTCATCGGACCGCTGTCCGCCATCACTCCGGAATCACTGTCCACCATGGTCCGGAACGCGCAGTTAAAGGACGGTGGGAATTGCCACTCGGTGCGCACCAGAGTGAATTCTCGCTCGATAGAAGCCTCATCCGGTGATACATAGCGTCCGCACATTGCTTTAATTTACCAAGCTCGAGGGGAACTCGCACAGCAAATCATTTGCTATCGGGGCAAGGACGAATGACCTCGCGGCTTAGTCGGCAAATAGGCGCGCCAGGTACATTGTTTCTTGCCGCATTTTGAGCAGCGTAGACGGCAAACGACATGATCGATTCTGGTATCCCAGCCGCACAGCCGAGCTAAGGCGTGGGGTTGGGCACGGCGCTCGTGGCCGCAACCAGAACATTGGAGGAGTAGAGTGTATTGGCCAAATTCATCGCTGAGCTTATTGATTTTAGGATCGGTGGCCACTGCCAATTCTTGACTGGACGCCGCGAAGTCGTCCATCCAGTACTCGCCGGCGGCTAGCACTGTATATGGAACGAGAAGGCCACGCCGGAAGCCATAGTTCTCGTCGGCGATTTCTGAGCAGTCGCAGGGTTTGCTGGGAAATCTTGATCGGGCGCATTGACCTTTCGTTCGACCTCTTGTGAGGGGAATTCATTCGAATGGGCTCTTCGTAAATGACTCGCCGCTTCAAGGCACTCAATTTGCCCGACCGCAGTTGGCCGAGCGGAGTTTTTAGTCGCCAATCCTCGAGTCGACCCTCTCCAGGCAGTCGCGAATGGCTGCCAAGGCGCATCACTATGGCAGCAACGATACGCTGCGGTGCTACTCGGGCAAATTCATTCGTCGAAGAAATGCCTTATAACGTGAGTCGGCGTCGAGCCTCCGCAACAACGGGTCAGCCTTAATGAAATATAGATCTTCATCCCGAGCTTCGTAGGCGCGATTCAGCCACTCGAACGCGAGATCCTTTTCGCCTCGAAATGCATACACTCGCGCGATCTCGGATGGCCAGGCCTCCGCGTCGCGGCTAATTGCCGCGGCGAGTTGCGTATCCGATTCGGCCTTGTGTCCGGTTGCGAAGAGCACCATCGCGGAGCCTTCTAACTGCCCGTCGTCCAACGTTTCTTTGCGATACTCGGTGAGCGCCTCCTCATAACGACCCTGAAGCATCAATGCCGTACCCAGGAAATAACGACCAGTGCCCCACCCCGGTGCTATCTGCAGCGCGCGGCGAAACGACTGTTCTGCTTCAGCCAGATCCCCGGAGCCCAAATATATTTGAAACCCAGGGGAGCCCCGCGCATCCACGTCCAGCGGATCGAGCTCAATTGCCTCGATTGCAAGTTGCCTGGCGTCATCCCACTGGCCGCGTGCCGCCGCCAACCGGGCTGCCGTCTTGACTCCGTCCGCCTCACGTGGACCCAAGGCGAATGCTTGTTTCAATTCTCGATCGGCCCCAAGCCAGTCCCAGTCATAGTGCAAATGGATCTCAGCCATCAAAATATGTGGTGACGGACTCTTGGGTCCAATCGCTGGGCAAGCAGCGCCGCCTCCCGGGCTCGCTCATACGCGATTCGTGGAAGCAACCAGGCTTCCGAGCCCATAAAGGCATAGGTTTTCGCGAGACCTATAGCCGCCGGCGCAAACGATGGGTCAAGAGTTAGCGCCTTTTGGAAATTTGCCACGGCAGCTTCACAACTCTCTCTGGAAGACCGATCGAGGGACTGCCGGCCGCGCAAGTAGGCATCGAGGGCCTCCTGCGACTTGACCATGGAACGCGGTGCCGTATCGACCTCGACGGCAATTTGCAGCGCGCGCCCAAGCTCGGCCGCGATGGTGTCTTGGACATGGAGCGCATCGATCATCTCAGAGTCGAAACGATCCGACCAACGTTGCACACCAGTACGTGCGTCCACGAGCTGCGCAGCAACGCGCACGCGCTGAGCGTCCCTGCGGACACTGCCTTCCACGAGATAGGCGACGCCGAGCGCCGCACCCACACTGGCAATCTCTATTGCCTTGCCCCTGAATTGGAACGAGGATGCTCGGCCTACAACCCGCAGCCCCGGTATTTTAGCAAGTCGATCGAGCAGCTCTTCGGTGATGCCGTCGGCGAAATATCCCTGGTCCATCTTCTCGCTCATGTCTGTGAACGGCAGCACAGCTATCGATTTATCACCAACGATCGCAGACGCAGCACCGCCTAAGCGATCCGCTGATGCACCGTGGCGGTGTAGCCATAACTTATCTGCCAAGAGGTACACCGCTACAAGGATCGGAGCGATAAGGGCCGCGGCGACCCACGAGCGCCTTGGTGATGCGACCGTGCCTCGAACGGTCTGCAACTGGGGCGAGTGCGTGGATGGACTTGCAACGCCCGGCGAGAGGTGTCGCCGGACCGCACCGACCAGTTGCGCGATTGCCGTGTCGGTACTGCCGGCCCCCATCTCAATCCACTGCGACTCGCTCAAGAAATACTCGAAGGCTGGAGTGAGAGGGGTAACATCGAGCCGCAGAGCGATGATTGGGTGGCGCTTAGAGGAGGCCCGCTCTAGCTCCTTTCCCACATGCGCAGAAGCGACTGCGGATTCCGACAAGATGAGCACGAGAATCTTTGAATCGTTGATGGCTCGGATGATGCCGTCGGCATAGATTGTGCCGGGAACGACATCCCGGGGCGCAATCCAACAGGAGAAACCTGCCGCCTCCAGAGCCGAACACACGCTCTTTGCCACCGGAGCGTCATGAGTGGCATAGCTAATGAATACGCGCGAAGAATCGCCAGTCGCCGCCGGTCCATCGAGCTCTTCGGATTCCCCACTTTCGGCCATGGCACAGGCTCTTTCTGAGTGGCGCTCATGTTCCTAGAAGCTGAGTATATTGGCAAGAAATTCTACGGCCGTCTTCCTGGCCTTTCAGATGCGAATTCCACCTGATCGAAAGCATCCAGTCCACTCAGAATTTCATCGCCCCGGCAGGCATTCGCCCCGCCGGGTGGCCTAATTGGTTGGGTGATAGTTTCCGCCGAATTTGGGCGCCGCTCGACGTCTGCGGGCATTTATAATGCACGCTGCAATGCCGTCCGAGAGGTAGTAATGGATCCGCTGTACGTCTTGGAACATTCGCAATTGACCATTGACCTCCTGAGGACAGAAAAGGATGCCTTCGACCGCAACCTCATTTCTGACAGTGAGGGAAAGCTTGGTTTCTCTATGATTGCGGTTGCCATGGCTGCGTTCGACTCATATGCGTGGCTCCTCTTTCAGACTTTTGACCAAAAGAAGTCGAATCATCGATTATTTGCGGACCTCTTGAATGATGCGCGCTTCTTCGATAAGGGAAAATATCTCGACGTGGATACGTTCTATTACAGGATTAGGTGCGGGGTCATTCACCAACTTTTCCCGAAAAACGCAGTTATCGGAGCGCGCCAGAGTCCAACCATTCTGTATCGCCGCAACGGCGTGCTGCTCGTAAATGCCTATGCACTGCTGTGCGATGTCCTCGATGGCATCCGCAAAATCCATGCCCATATCGAGAATGTGTCGATTAGCGAGAAGGCTGATCTTTCTCTTAAGCTCGTACTGCGCTCAAGAATTGACGCCCAAGACTCATTGACACCGGAATCTATCGCGCTTCTACCTAACTGGAATTGACCATGAATATCGTGTGCGGCCCGGTGATCGTTGGTACCAATTCGAGACCTCGGAAGTGCGATCTCAAAGGCCAGCGAAGTGGGGCCGTCTGCCGCCCCATAATGTGGAGGCATGTTGAAAAGGCAAATGGAAGGGGATGTTTTGCTTTTTCGGAGAGCGTGTCGCAGTGATCTGGCGCCAGTTTATTTTAATGGTCGTCGGTGTGGGGGAGCCTGGGGCACCGGCATTGCGCGCACCGCCGCAGCGGTTGGTTTCCAGCCATGCACCAGTTGCTTTTGCGAGGCATCGCCGTGCGCCCGCCTGAACACGGGTCAGGCGCTTGTCGACCCGTCGCTGTTCTTCGCAACGTCTAAATGAGGAGGCGGCCGCCCGTTGTCGCCTTACCGTTGCTGCACAATTGCAAGTGAGCGCCCTGGAGCCCACCGAACGCTGTAGTATTGAAGGCGTTCCGTGGCAAAGCCTGACGCGAGCATGGACGAAATCACGGGGTTCCAAGCTATTGCACCCTACCTCACCAATCCGTTGGTGTTAGCGGGGTTTGCCCTGTTTCTGCTCTTCGGTGTCCACCGTGCCTTGCTCAAGGCGGGGATCATCCCGCCGCTTACTCCCAGCGCCGGCAACAAGGTTGTGCAGAGCCTTTTGCGCTATGGATTCGTCATTGCGCTAGTCGTGATCGTCCTCGGATTTGTCTTGGCCTTTTATCAAACCCACAGTCAACACGATCCGATTTTTCAGAGAGGAGAGATTGAGAAGAAGCACCTCGATGCACAGATCGAGGCGGCCAAGGCGGCATATTGTCAGCACCCTGAGAAATTCAGGCTCGACGAAGCGACACGAAGTGCCGCGGACCGCGCTTGCGCTCGAGCCGTGGTAGCGCTCGCGAATACTCCCGATGCACCGGCGGCAAAAAAGGATGACGCGCTGACCCGATTGCAGATGGGAGATGCACAAGGGGCTAAGGCGATCTTTCAAGAGATTCTCGATCGCAAAGCTGCGCAGGGCGCTGCGGCGAATACTGAAGCAGCGGAGGCGGCACGACATCTTGGCGCGTTAGCCTTCTACGACAATACGCAGGAGGCACTCGACGCGTATCGAAAAGCTGTTGTACTCGACCCGAGCAACGCCAGCGGCTGGAATGAACTCGGACATTTGCTCATTCGCGTGGGGCAATTGAAGGAAGCTGAAGCGATGTATAAGAAGGCGCTGGACCTCAACGAAGCGCTCGGTAACAAGCAAGGCATGGCGAACAATTACGACAACCTGGGGGTTGTTTATAGGAATCGCGGGGACCTGGTGCAGGCCGAGGCGACGTACAAGAAGGCGCTAGAGCTCGACGAAGCGCTCGGTTACAAAGAAGGAATGGCCGCCGCTTACGGCAACCTGGGGCTTGTGTATGAGGATCGCGGGGACCTGGTGCAGGCCGAGGCGACGTACAGGACGGCGCTGGAGCTCAACGAAGCACTGGGTTTCAAGGGAGGCGTGGCCGACAATTACGACAACCTGGGGAATGTGTATGAGGAGCGCGGGGACCTGGTGCAGGCCGAAGAGATGCAGAAGAAGGCGCTGGAGCTCAATGAAGCGCTCGGTCGAAGGCAAGGCATGGCCGACAATTACGGCAACCTGGGGAATGTGTATGAGGCTGGCGGGGATCTCGTGCAGGCCGAGGAGACTCAGAAGAAGGCTTTGGAGCTTTACGAAGCGCTCGGTTACAAGCAAGGCATGGCCAATACTTACGGCAACCTGGGGCTTGTGTATGAGGATCGCGGCGACCTGGTGCAGGCCGAGGCGATGCAGAAGAAGGCGCTGATGCTCAGTGAAGCGCTCGGTTACAAGCAAGGTATGGCCAATACTTACGGCAACCTGGGGGTTGTTTATAGCGATCGCGGGGACCTGGTGCAGGCCGAGGCGACGTACAAGAAGGCGCTAGAGCTCAACGAGGCACTTGGTAACAAGCAAGGCATGGCCGACAATTACGGCAACCTGGGGGTTGTTTATAGCGATCGCGGAGACCTGGTGCAGGCCAAGGCAATGTACAAGAAGGCACTCGCTCTGTACACGGAGGTCGGCAGCACGGCCCGAATGCAACACGTAGAGGGGTTACTCGCTAAGCTTTCCAAACCTGACGCTCCGACTTCACACCGTAGTCGATAAAGCGGCCCCATTAAGCATAGCGTACCCTTGACGCAAACTTTTTCGATCAACAGGGCCTTTGGGGACCGATCGACCCCGTTGGCATACGTAGGCGATCTGGTGCCGGCGCACGGACGCGCTCACCATTTTTTTGCAGCGACGTCCTTCAGGATCTCGATATCCATGACCCGTTCGGCCAACACCTTCTTCAGCCGAGCGTTCTCGGCCTCCAGCGCACGCAACCGCTTTACGTCCACCGCCTCGAGCTTCCCAAAGCGTTTGCGCCAAGCGTAGATCGTGACGTCACTCACCCCGTGCTTCTTGGCCACCTCCGACACGGGCGCCTTGTCCGCCTCGCGCAGGATCTTGACCATCTGCTCTTCTGTAAATCGTGTCTTCTTCATGGTCCCCTCGGTTCCCGAAGGGCCATTGTCCCAAAGTATCCACTGGACCGAAAATCGACCCGCAGGTCAGCACGAAGTGCGAAAAACTTGCCTCGCATCAATTTAGCAGTATGATTCAGGTGCGGAGTAGGCCAGCGTAGTCAGTCATCCTCAGGCGCGAATACCCTATAATTTCTTACCTTTTCTTGAATTGGTGAAGTTTTGGGGGCAACTCAAATTCACAAAACAATAAAAAACAAATCGAAAGAAAATCGTAGTCGATTAATGTCAGAGCCTCCCTGCTGCGTCGTTGCCCCCGAGACCCGACTACGCCAAAGCGCGTCCTGGTACGCCCGGCTGATGTAACTCTTGGATTCTAAACGGTACGATTACCAAAAGTGTTACCGGCGCCGCCGTGCGCGCAATTCAAGCAATGCAGAATGGGGGGGCAACTTTGCGTCGATTTGCCCCAAAAGCCCTTCCCACTACGCGTGATAAGGCGGGCGTTATCGTGAGCTGGAGCGGGCCTCGTAACGCCATTCACGGTGTCCGCTCTCAGTTCCTGGGTCTGTCCGTGCGCCAATCTAGCGCGGTCTGTCAGCGCAATTCGACGTTGAGAGGTTCTACAAAGTGTCGCGCGCATTTGAACGCACGTTTTTGCCTTCCGCCGTGCGAGTTGAACTGGCCACAATTTACTGCGGGGTTCATGGTGTTTCGTGCGGTAGTGGGAAATCCGCAATGGCGGAACTGACATGTTATAACTTCTATAGTTGAGCGCGGGGGCAAAGTGGCGCCGCGAGGCGCAGGTCATCGCTGGCAATTAGCGATCAAACACAAGGACATTTATCATGGCCGAAAATGTGTACAAGGTAATCGAACTCGTGGGAACCAGCTCGGAGTCGTGGGAGAAAGCAACTGCGGCGGCGATTAATCGTGCAGGAAAAACGCTAAGAGACCTGCGGGTAGCGGAGGTTGTCAAACTCGACGTGCAGCTCAAGAATGGGAAAGTTGAAGCGTACCGGGCCCGCATCAGCGTGTCCTTTAAGTTCGAGAGCAAGGACTAATCCTTTCGCCGCTTTTGATGCGTACCTGTCAGAGGCTTGCTTTATGTCAGGGCGTATGCCGGGGATATGGCACTGGTGAACTGAGATGCGTCTACGCCGCCATTGTCGGCACTGACATGCACGACGGTTTGCATTCGTTTCCTATGTCAATAGCTACCCGGCAGCTACTGTGAGGCGGTGACACAGGGCATCCTTCTTACGCCCTGCGAGGAGGGTAAGCACCTCCAACGAATCTTCGGAGCTCGCGTCGAAGGATGGAAGTACTTGATAGCTGGCGGGCCATGCAAATCATTTCCACTAGACGCACCGGAGCCCTCGTGCGCGGCTCGTTTATATTTTGCAACTAGGAGCGCGCCAGGTTAGCGTGACAACATGAAGGAAAAGTCAGGACAGCTTTAAGGAAAACCCAAAGCGGCGATTGGAACTGCAGCGTCAGCGTCGCCTTTGAGCTGACCTCGAACCCGGGCGAGTTCCACTTGAAGGAGGTGCTGCGCGCCAAGAAGGGCGACGAGGAAATATTCTCGCGCGAGAAAATCATCGTCATCAAGCGCGAGCTGCTTTGACTGGGCGCGCTGCCTTGACAGGGGCGTTCAGTCGCCTTGATTGCGCAGGCTCAAGCGCTTGTCGGAATCGAACGCATGCACAATCTCTTCTCCGGGCTTCGACTTGCTCTCCATCAACTTGAGCAACTCGGATTCAGATGCGACGCAAATGGACAGGATGCGGCAGGGTCCGTCACCCGCGGCCACGTAGGCGTGCCCCATATTACTGTCGAAGTACATGCAGTCACCCTTCTTCAAATTCACGGGCAAGTACATGTTGGTGTAGAGATCCAGTTCCCCCTCGATGACGTAGAGAATCTCCTCGCCAGGATGGCGATTGAATTCCCCGAACTCCTCCAGACTCTTCGCCGTCACGTCGATAATGATCGGGATGGAATTCTTGTTCAATAACTCATACGCAAGGTAGCGGTAGTGGCCGATACGGGTCTCGATGGATTTTCCTTCGCCGGCTCGGGTGATGCTGCGCCGGCCGCTCGACTCGCCTTGGGGATAAGGCGCGCTGGGCGGCGTAAAAAGACCGGCGAGGTCCGTCTCGAGAGCCACGCTGATGCGCAGCAGCTTGTCGAGCGTCAGATCCATCTTGTCATTCTCGATCTTCGACAGGCTCGACACCGGCATGCCGGTGCGCCGGCTGACCTCAGCCAGGCTCCACCCGCGTTCCACTCGTAGGGCTTTGAGCGCCGCCCCGGGTCTCACCAGCGGTCGGCCATTCAGAATGTGCTTCAAGGACAATCCTTAGTTGCGGAAAATCCGATTCTACCCTACCACCGATAATCAAGAGTGAGGCCAATGGTGCGCGGCCGAACCAGAAATTCCTGAACGGGGGGCAAGTCATTTGCGTTTGTGATGCCCCGTCGGTCCGTCATGTTGTTCACGAACGCCGTGATGCCAACCTCCTTGACATGCAAGGAGACTCGGGCGTCCAAAAGATTGTAGTCACCTTGCGGAAGGCCGCTCAAGAATATGCCCGGCGCCTCAGAGATATAACGATCGGCTAGCACCAGCGAGGGTTTGAAGGGTGCATTGAACCAGTTGTAACTGAGCGTGTTCGCCACCTGCCACTTCGATGCGCCCGGCAGCGTCGAGCCGCTGGGCACCGTCGGTTGACCGCCGCCTGGCTCGAACGGGCTAGCAAGCTTGGCATCGAGATAGGTGAGAGAGCTCGACAGCGTAAAGCCCTGCGTGATTAGCCAGGTCGCAGAGCCTTCGAAGCCCGAGATGGTTGCCTTGCCCGCATTGGCGGCGTAGTTGAGGCCGAGGTCGGTTTGCAAACGAAGTTGGATGTCGCTCCAATCGATGTGGAACACAGTGCCGTCCAACAGCAGATGTTGATCGAGGAAACTGGAGCGGACTCCCAATTCGTAGTTGATCAGGGAGTCGGACTTGAACTGTGGGGGAATGGGAAAGCCGGGCTCGGATGGCGAGAGATTGGGGCCGCCGAACCGAAATCCCTGGTCGACCAGAAAATAGGTCATCAGATCCTTATTGGGCGTCCAGGTAATCGAGCCCTTCGGCAGGAAGCCGCTCTCCTTCTGAGAGCCGGACACATCACTGGTAAGCGCACCCGTGGTCAGCAAGGTGATGAATCCACTGGAGGTGGTTTCGTTGGTCACCTTGGTCTCAAAGGCTCGGCCGCCCAAGGTGATTTTCCATTGCTCGTTGAAGTGGAAGGTAGCCTCGCCGAAGGCTGCGGATTCTTGCGCCTTGACCGGAATCTGCGCAGTCAAGAACACGTCGCCCGGCGCCGAGGCCTGGCCGATGCCGGCACCGAATATCGGACCGAAAACCGCTTCGATGCTCTGCGCCGCACCGGGTCCCTCGGCGAGGGTGTCCTCGTTGAGGCGGGTCTCATCGTGCATGATTCCCACGAGATACTCGAAGCGTCGATCGGCGGGCGAGGCCAAACGCGCCTCATAGGTGGTGCCGCGGCTGGTGGCCGGCGTGATGATCGTGATGGGGCTGACACCGGGGAGGAGACCGCTGAGCGCTTGCGTGGCATCTTGCACGGCGTAGGAGGTCTTCTCGTGATAGGCGGCAGTCACGGTCAAAGTCGCGAAGCTCAATTCCTGATCCAGACGCATGTTGTGAATCAAAGTCGTATAGTCGTTGGTCTCCGGCGCAACCGTGTTCTTCTTCAGCGCTCCGGCGTAGTCCGGCTCTTGATAGCCCAGATCGGGGGTGTCTTCCGATTGCTGCAGAAACAAGTAGGAGATTTTTGTCGTCGCCGTAGGCGTCCACAGCGCTTCGATGCGGCCGCCGCGAATGAGCGTTGGGTTCACATCCTTCTCGCCGGTTCCGATATTGCGGATGTAGCCAGGGTCCGTCCGATAGACGTAGACGCCCCGTAGAGCAAACACATCATTGATAATGGGCACGTTGACCATGATCTTGCCGGAGCCGCCGCTACCGCCCTGCGCGGTTCCCTCGACGGTTCCCTGAACGTGCATTTGATATTCGCTGAGATTAGGCTGCGACGTTTGATAGTTGACCGCGCCGCCAAGGGATGCAGAACCAAACAGTGTCCCTTGGGGGCCGCGTAGAACGGTTACATTGTCTACATCGAATGTATCGATATCCGGAATGGCCACTGAGAAATAGGGATCGGAGAGCGGTACATCGTTGATGAAGTAACCGGTCGTGCCTTGCCCCTGATCGATGCCGGTGGTGGTGGAGACGCCTCTGATGGCAACGCTCGACAACCCAGGAGTCGCCGCATTGAAGACGACACCGGGGCTGCGGGTCAAATAGTCTTCCATGCTCTGCGCGCCGAGTTGTTCAAGCTCGTGGCCAGTCAACGCCGTGACGGACCCGGAGATGGATCGAACAGCCTCGGACCGTTTGGTCGCGGTGACGACGATTTCCTGCAGTGAATTCGCATCGTTGGGCACGCCTTGCGCCGCTTGGCCCAGTGCGACGTGATCGAACGTGAGGGCTGATACCCCGAGCAGGAGGGCGCGGACAATGCGAGTGCTGGGTTGGGTCATGGAGAACTCTTGTTGGTCGGATATTTCTATAATGACACAAACTGTGAAAAATGGAATAAATGTCTCTATCTAGACTTAATAAGACTTATCCAGATATTCATTGCTGTATAGAAACTGTATAGGTACGATGACGGCCCGACCAAAAAACGATTTGCTGAAGGAGATGCCGTGAAACCCTTGTCGACGCTCGGACTCGTCGCTGCCATCGCCGCCGCCAGCGGGATGCTAAATTCCGCCTCTTGGGCCGCCACCACCGTGATTCATGCCGGCCATCTGATTGCCGAGCCCGGCCGGCCCGAATTGGCCAAGCAGTCGGTCATCATCGAGAACGGCAAGATCATTGCCATCAAGGACGGCTTCGTCGCCGGCGATATGGTGATCGATCTCGAAGATTCCTGGGTGATGCCAGGCTTGATCGACATGCACACCCATATCAGCGGGGTGGAAAAACTGGATGAACCGGTCGCCGGTCAGATCGCACTCTTCTACATGGGCCGCCCCGCCGAGACGGTGCTCAAATCGCTGCCGCGGGCGAAGGCGCTGTTGATGAACGGGTTCACAACCATCAGAAATGTCGGCGACCCTTCATTTACAACCTACGCTCTGCGAGATGCCATCAATGCGGACATCGTCCCAGGCCCCCGCATGTTCGTTGCCGAGGCTCAGATCAGCGTCGCCGGCGGCGACTTCGATCCCTCGAATTGGGATGTGCGGCAGGATCTGGAAAAATACGTCAGCAACCGCGGAAATTGCTCGGGCGTCGTCGAATGCATCAAAGTCGTGCGTGAGGAAGTGCGGCGGGGCGCGGATGTCATCAAGTTTCGTGAAGCGGGGCTACCCGTGGAAGATCCTCGAGTGAAGATGGTCGAATCCCCCGAAGAAATCAAGGCGATCATCGACACCGCCCATCAGCTCGATAGAAAAGTCGCCGTGCACGTGGACGGGACACCGGAGTTTCTCCACGCCGCGATTGAGGCCGGTGCGGATACGATCGAACATGGGCCGCTCGATGACGCTGCGATCGCCCTCATGAAGAAGCGCGGTACCGCCAATACACCGACGCTGCTGGCCGGCAAAATGATCGACTATCGCTTCAAAGAGGGCTCCGAGGGTGTCGGAAAAGCGTATCGCGCGGGCGTGCCCATCATTTTCGGCACCGACCTTGGCATCATGGGGCCCGAGCGCAGCCACGAGGAGTTCGGATTGCTCGCGGCGGCCGGCTTACCGCCGGCGCAGGTTCTACGCACGGCCACCGTCAATGCCGCCGCGGCGCTCGGTCACCTCGGGGACGGTCTCGGCTCCATCGCAGCGGGCAAGACCGCCGACATCATCGCCATGAAAATCGACCCGATGTCCCATATTGAAGACCTGGGCGCGCCGGGCAAAGTCTCGTTCGTCATGAAGGAAGGCAAGGTGTACGAGGATCAGAAGTGAACGCGGCCGGAGTCGCGGCCGCGAGCGTCGCCTGCCTGCTCGGGATTGTGGCGAGCGCAAAGCCGGTGCTGCCGATCTCCGCGGCCAACATCGACGCGACCGCCATCCGCGCCATGAAGGTCTTCGATGTGCCGGGCATGGCGGTCGGCATCGTCAAAGACGGCAAGCTCATCTACGCCAAGGGCTACGGCGTGCGCGAGTACGGCAAGCCCGAGCTCGTCGATGCCGACACCCTGTTCCAGATTGGATCCAACACCAAGGCATTCACCGCAGCGGCTCTGTCGATTCTTGTCGATGAAGGAAAGATCCACTGGGACGACAAGGTGATCGACTACCTGCCGCAGTTTCGCCTGTATGACCCGTATGTCACACGCGAGTTCACCATTCTCGATCTGTTGACTCATCGCAGCGGCTTGGGATTAGGGGCCGGAGATCTGATGTTCTACCCGAGCACGGATTTTACTCGAGCCGAAATCATTCACGGTCTGCGCTATCTCAAACCGGTGTCCGGATTCCGGACCAAGTTCGACTACGACAATGCGCTGTACATGGTCGCCGGCGAGATCATTCCGGCGGTCACCGGCAAGACGTGGGAGGACTTCGTCAAGGAGCGGATTCTCGACCCGCTGCAAATGCGCTCCTGCGCGGCAAGCTATGACCGAATCATCGAGCGCAGCGACATCGCATCCCCGCACGCGGTGGTCGAGGGCAAACTCCGGGTGGTGCCGGTGGAGCATTTGAGCGCCGTGGGACCCGCGGGCTCGATCAACTGCAGCATCAACGATATGGCGAAGTGGTTGGCGACTCAATTGGCCGAGGGGAGAATGCCGCTGGGGCAAACGCTGTTCAGCGCCGAGCGCAGCAGCGACATGTGGTCGATGCACACCATCGAGCCGATCGACCCGGCACTGGCGGCGCTCACGCGCACGCACTTCAAGGGCTATGGCCTCGGCTGGGATCTCGAGGACGAGTTCGGCTACAAGCGCGTGTCGCATACCGGCGGGGTGCCGGGGACGGTCACGTGGGTCACTATGATCCCCGAGTTGAAGCTCGGTATCATGGTGTTTACCAATCAGGACAACGGCTCCGCCATGCAAGCGGTCGGCAACCAGATCCTTGATGCCTATGTGGGGGCGCCCAAGCGCGACCTGGTCGGCATGTTGAAGTCGCGAATGGAGGGGCGCACCGCCGGCGCAACAACTGTCGAGGACGAGGTCGCGAAGACTGCGGCGCATGCGCCGCCGCCGCCGCTCCCACTCGACGCCTACGCCGGCCGCTACACCGATGCCTGGCGCGGTGACGCCACGGTCCGCCAGGAGGGCGGCAGGTTGGTGCTGAAAATCAGCCGCGCCCAGGATCTCGAAGGCGCTCTCAGCCCCTATCGCGGCAATATCTTCATCGTCCGCTGGAACAATCGGGCATTGGAAGCGGATGCCTACGTTCGATTCGCGCAAGGATTCGAGAACAAGATCGACGGCATGAGCATGCAGGCGATTTCACCGGAGACGGACTTCAGCTTTGATTTTCAGGATCTGGACTTTCGAAAGACCGACGACGGCGCCGCGCATTAGCCGCATCGAGGCATGAACAAAGTGAACGGCGCGGAAGCCACTCTGAAGACTCTGGCGGACTTGGGCGTGGATGCCTGCTTCTGCAACCCCGGCACCAGCGAAATGCAAATGGTGACGGCCTTCGACCGAGAAGCCCGTGTCCGACCGGTGCTTTGCTTGTTCGAAGGCGTGGCGACCGGCGCCGCGGACGGGTACGGCCGTATCGCGGGCAAGCCTGCGGCGACATTGCTGCATCTGGGTCCCGGCCTCGCCAACGGGGGCGCCAATTTGCACAACGCGCGTCGCGCGTTCACCCCCTTGGTCAACATCGTGGGGGATCACGCCACCGACCATCAGCAACATGACGCGCCGCTGCAGTCGGATATTGCAAGCTTGGCGCAACCGCATTCGATATGGGTCAAGACAGCGTCGACTGCAGACGACGCGCCGCGCCTCGCGGCGGAAGCGGTGTCAGCCAGCTTCGGACCGCCGGGAGGAGTGGCGACGCTTATTCTGCCCGCGGACTGCGCCTGGACTGAAACCCGTCAAGATCACTCCAAGCTCGTTTCGATCGGCCAGCGCCGAGCGGCGTCCGCGCCCGCCTCGCAGCTCGATGCAGCGGCGCAGGCTGCGAAAGCCGCCAAAAAGCCCTTGTTGCTGATGGGAGGATTGGCCTGCAGCGAGCGAGGGCTAGCCGCGGCCGCACGGTTATCGGCTCATGGGATTCGGGTGATGACCGACACCTTCGTCAGCCGTCTGCCGCGCGGTGCCGGACGCTTCGCCCCCGGCGTCATGGCTTATTTTGGCGAGGCCGCCATGGCGGACTTGAATGGCGTCGATCTCATGCTGCTAGCGGGCACTCGAGCGCCCGTGGCGTTTTTCGCCTATCCGGGAAGGCCGAGCAGTCTCGTACCGGAAGGGTGCCGAGTGGCGACGCTCGCGGCGCTGCATGAGGACACGGCGGCGGCGCTCGAGGCGCTGGCCGAGTTGCTGGGTGCCCAAACTTCCGCGCCGGCCCAGTCCTACGCAGTGCAGGGCGAACCTCGCGGCGAACTTACGCCCACCGCAGCAGGCGTGTCCCTGGCGCGCTGGTTGCCCGAGGATTCCATCGTGTGCGACGACGCGGTCACCGCCCGCGGGCAGTTGTTCGAGCGAACCCGCACGGCCCGGCCGCACGATTGGCTCATGTTGACGGGAGGAGCCATCGGCTCCGGCATGCCGCTCGCCGTCGGCGCCGCAATCGCGGGGCGAGGACGCAAGGTGGTCTCGCTGAACGGCGACGGTGCTGGGGTCTATACATTGCAAAGCCTTTGGACCATGGCGCGGGAGGGGCTCGATGTGACGACGGTCGTGTTCGCCAATCACGCCTATCGGATATTGAACATTGAGCTGTCCCGCACGCGCGCCGGCGATGCCGGAGCCGCAGCCGCCTCGCTGCTCGATTTGGGGAATCCGCGCATGGATTGGATTGCGCTGGCCAAGGGCTTCGGGGTGCCGGGAGTACGCTGCAAGACGGCAGAGGAATTCGATACGGCATTCGCCAAAGCTCTTGCGTCGTCCGGGCCGCACTTCATCGAAGTCGCGTGCAATGGCGCAACATGAGCCGAGCGTTCGCGCGCAAGTCGGTCGAGTCGCTGCAGAGCGAAGCTCGCAACAGCGGCCTGAAGAAGTCTCTCGGTCCATTCAATGTCTTGTTCCTCGGCATCGGCTGCATCATCGGCGCCGGCGTCTATGTCATGACGGGCAATGCGGCGGCCAATTTCGCCGGCCCCGCGGTAACGCTCTCGTTTGTGTTGGCAGGCGCGGCTTGCGCGCTGACGGCGCTGTGCTATGCGGAGCTGGCGTCGACCATTCCGGTGTCCGGCTCCTCATACACCTACTGCTACGCGGCCTTGGGAGAGGTGTTCGCTTGGGTTCTGGGCTGGCTTCTACTATTGGAGTACGGTCTGGCAAGCGCCACCCTGGCGCTCGGCTTTTCCGGCTACTTCAGCAGCCTTCTGGGAGATTTCGGGCTGCATGTCCCGGCGCTGCTGTCCACTCCCTACATTCAATCGTCCATGGGCGAACATGGCACGGTCTTTCAGGTCACCGGCGACTTCAATCTCATCGCGGCCGCGGCAGTCATGATGGCGGCGATAGTTCTTACCTTCGGCGTGACCGTGTCGGCGTTCTTCAACAACGTCATCGTGATCATCAAGATCTTGGTGATTGCGTCCTTTGTGGTCGTCGGGATCCCTGCCGTTCACCCACACAATTGGATTCCCTTCATCCCGCCGAATGAAGGCGGTTTTACCTACGGCTGGCAGGGCGTGCTGCGCGCAGCCTCAATCCTTTTTTTCGCTTATCTGGGGTTCGAGACCGTCTCCACGGCCGCGGCGGAGACCAAGAATCCGCAGCGCGACATGCCATTCGGCATACTCGGCGCGCTGATCGTATGCACGGTGATCTACGTCGTTTTCGCGATTGTGCTGACCGGCGTGGTGCCGTTCCGGGAGCTCGGCGTTGCGGACCCCATTGCCGTGGCCGCCGACCGGATGGGCCGGCCGCAGTTCGCCGTTGCCGTCAAATTGGGCGCGCTGATGGGCCTCTCATCGGTGTTGCTGGTCATCGCCTATGGGCAATCGCGAGTTGCCTTTGCAATGTCGCGCGACGGTCTGCTGCCGCAGATGTTCTCCCACTTGCATGGGCGCTTCCTCACTCCCTACCTCGGCACGATTCTGCTGGGCCTGCTTTCGGCCGTTGCCGCCGCCTTTCTACCCATCACCTTGCTCGGCGATTTGGTCAGTCTGGGTACGGCATTGGCGTTTTCCATCGTGTGTCTGTCAGTGATGTGGCTGCGCACTCTACGGCCGGATTTGCAGCGGCCATTCAGCGTGCCGCTGGGGGGCTTCAAGGTCGGTAGAATCTGGATCGGTTACGTGCCGGTGGCCGCCATTGCGCTGTGTTGGGTGATGATCGTACCGGTTGGGCTCGATCTGGTTCGCCAGGCGTCGAACGGCAATCGGACCCCCATGGTGATTCTGATCTGCTACATCATCGCGGGCGCCGCGACCTACCTCGGATATGGTCTGCGCCCGTCGCGTCGATCATGAACGCCGCAGTCGAACCGTTTCATGCGATCGCCATCAGTCGTCTGGCGCATTCGCTGCAGGCCGAAGGGCGATCGATCATTCATATGGAGTTCGGGCAGCCGTCGACCGGCGCGCCTCAGGCCGCAATTCAACGGGCTCATGAGGTATTGGATACCGACGGCATGGGATATTGGGAGAGCCCGCCCCTGAAGGCTCGCCTCGCCCGCCACTATCGCGAGAGCTACGGTGTTGCCGTGGATCCGGAGCGGTTCATCTTGACGTGCGGGGCCTCGCCCGCGCTGGTCCTCGCTCTGTGTTCGAGATTTTCTCCCGGCGATAGAGTTGCGCTGGCGCGGCCAGGATATGTCGCTTATCGCAACACGCTGAAGGCGCTGCGCCTGACGCCCGTCGAAATTCCCTGCGGCGCCGACACACGATTTCAGCTGACCGCAGCCGGCTTGGCGCAGCTCGATCCGGCGCCCGCGGGCGTCATCATCGCGAGTCCCGCGAACCCGACGGGTACCATCATCGCTGCGGACGAACTCGGGCACATCGCTGAGCTATGCCACGAGCGCAATATATCGATCGTTTCCGATGAAATCTACCACGGCCTCAGCTACGTCGAGCCCGCGCATTCCATGCTCGAGTTCGAGCCGGCGGCGTTCGTCATCAACAGCTTCTCGAAGTATTTCAGCATGGTCGGATGGCGCCTGGGCTGGCTGCTGGCTCCGTCCGCACATTTGGACCAAGCACGAGCGTACGCCGGAAACCTGTTTCTAACCGCGCCCTCGCTAAGTCAGCATGCGGGCCTGGTGGCGCTCGAGTGCCGCGATGAGCTGCAGCGCCACGTTGCCGTGTATGCCGAGAATCGGTCGCGTTTGCTGGCGGCGTTGCCGCGCTTCGGACTTAACGCCATTGCCCCTCCCGACGGCGCGTTCTATATCTATGCCAGCGTCCGGCATTTGACCGACGATAGCTTTGCATTTTGCAAAGCCATGCTTCAACACACGGGGGTTGCTACGGCACCGGGGGTCGACTTCGATCCCATCGACGGGCGCCATTTTATGCGGCTGAGTTTCGCAGTCGCGTCGGCCGAAGTGGACGACGCGATCGCGCGGCTGGAACCATGGTTCCAGCGGGTGGCGCAGAGCGGCCAGTATTGACGGGCATATCGGCTGCCGAACTCTGCCGCCGCCGCATTGTTGAATGGAAGTTTGTCGTTTAATTGGCATCGCATGAATTGCACCAAAATTTGCGCATCATCAAAATCGGGGTATGATCCCACGGCGGAGCGGACCAGCGTAGTCAGTCGTCCTCAAGCGCGGATGCCCTATAATTTCCTACCTTTTCTTGAATTGGTGAAGTTTTGGGGGCAACTCAAATTCGAAAAAAAATAAAAAACAAATCGAAAGAAAATCGTAGTCGACTAATGTCAGAGCCTCCCTGCAAAGCCCTCTGACACTGAAAAAGGGTAACGTCGATCTTCCTTGTTTTGCCATCGCGATGAGCGCGGATTATAGAATCCTGCTAACGCGCCTATCACTTGATCCGATCGCGAATTCGCTGGGTCAGTTTGTCGAGGTGCGTCTTGCCGAGAGAATCCTCATCGTCATTGCCACAGACATAAGTACGTTCCGCCGCCATCTTCTGTAGCATCACTATAGTATTTTCATCTCCTAGTTCTGCCAACGTGTCGGCTACGATGGATTTATCGATGTCCTGGGCACCCGACCGGCACAACAGATTCCTCGCCAGCAGCGGGATCAGTCGTTTAGCGACGGCCGGTTTGTACCAGCTTAGGGCCACAGCATTGGTCATCTGATGCACAGCCGTGCCGGCGACGACCAAAGGTCCTGTGGAACGCGAGGACGCATCTTCGGAGCCGCCCGGGTGCGTAATGGCCTGGGACCATCCCCAGGAGATGATGCCGGTCATGGCCACGCTCCAGGAGAGTAGCGCGATGTGGCGCAACAGCCGGTAGGCGTCTTTTTGGGAGAGCCTGGGAAATATCTTCTTGCGCAGCAGCTCGCGATATAACAGCAGAATCATCCCCATGGCCACACCGGCCAGGCCGGCGGCCGCTCCCACTGTCTGCAGGATCTGAACATCCATCGTTTTGACTCCCTTGCCTGCGCTCCGGTGTCAGCGCCCTATATTGTGACACTCCGTACCACTTTTGATGGCACTGCACCTTCATTGATGGCACTGGGCGCCAGGAATTTGCTGCCGGCAACGGGCGTGATAGTCAGTAGACCTCGTCAGTAATTGTGGTGCCTTCGACCCGATATTGCAGTTTTTTTTCTTGACGAGCGCATGATCCGCAATGGTCCCCTCAATGGAAGGTCGAAGGGAACAGAGGAGAAGCCATCGGTGAGCAGAGAGCCACAAAAGCTAGAACATTCAAAACTACACTCACCCAAAATGCAGACCGAAAATCCTTCTTGTTCGACTTATGACGCAACACTTGTTGGGCGATGATTGCACCCGGCCAACCACCGGCCAAACCCAGCAGAATCAATGTGCTCTCAGGAACACGCCACCGCCCGGCTACTGCTGCAGATTTATCTACAGCGTAATAAATAAAGCACACGACGGTAAATGCCAAGTAAACCCAGGCGACCCAAACCGGCACGCGCCATACCATGGCGACAAGGAGGTAAAGTAAAAGAAAGGCGGGAATCCCCAAGAAACTTGCAGTGCCCCAGGGCCGTGGGGCGCTGCTACGTGGCGATCTCGAGGCGCCCGCGGTTAGCACTTTAGTTGCTCGCCTTTTTCCATCCCGAGTTGTCTCGACCTCGAAAGTCAGAAGCTGCCCTATCTTCGGTCGAACTGAGCGAGACGCAAAGGCCTTGATGTGAACAAATATCTCGGGTCCATCCTCGGCGGGGGCAATGAAACCAAATCCGCGCTCGTCACTCCACGATTTGAGACTACCCTTGAAGCGCATGGTGGGGGAGCTAATACGTCTGACTGTGGATTTGACTAACCAACGTAACGGTCAAGCGCCACCGTGTAGCCAATCCATCGGGAGCTCGCATGCTCACCTTATATCGACCTCCGTTCCAACGCGCAGTTTCTCAAGGTAACGAGCGTACGCAAACGTGCGGTCACGCTGCTTGCCACTGGTCTCAGTGAGCACGCCCAAATTCTCCAGGAGCTGAACGGCCTTGCCTGCCGTTGGCTTCGTCGTCTTGAGTAATTTGACTACTGCCGGAATTGTGACGACAGGGTGTATGGGCAGTCGGTCCATCAACCGGATCGCCATGACGGATGCGGCCGGCGCGGCGGTCAGGCGTCGGCGGTCCTCGGTGACGAGCGCGAACACCTCTCGGGCAGCAATGACGGCCTCGTCTGCGATTGTCGCAACACCTTCGAGGAAGAACTCAATCCAGTCCTCCCAGTCGCCGCTTCTTCGAACTTCGCTGAGCCGTCGGTAATACTCAGCCCGGTTACGCTTGAAGAAGAGACTGAGATACAGGAGTGGCGCAGACAGCAATTTCCAGTGCTCTAGCAGCAGAGTAATGAGCAGCCGACCAATACGGCCATTGCCATCAAGGTAGGGATGAATAGTCTCGAACTGGACATGCGCCAGCCCAATGCGAACGAGCGGCGGGAGCCCATCTTTTGAATGAATATACTTCTCGAGGTCTGCCAAGAGCGCTGCCAACTCTTCTGGTGGCGCCGGAACGAAAGCAGCGTTGCCTGGACGCGTTCCGCCAATCCAATTCTGGCTGCGGCGAATTTCGCCCGGCTGCTTGTTGGCACCGCGCACCCCGCGCATCAGACGGCGATGGGCCTCATTCAGTAATCGTATGGAGATCGGCAGACCGCGAGCGCCCTTGATCTGCCCGCGCGAGTATCTGATCGCGTCCAGGTAGTTGCAGACTTCGTGTACGTCATCGCCGGCCGCTTTGTTGGACTGCTCGGCTTCGTACTCAAGAAGATCAATAAGTGTGGCTTGAGTACCTTCAATTTGAGAGGAGATGACTGCTTCTTTGCGCACAAAGGCGTATATGAACCAGTCGAGCGAAGGAACCATCTCCCCGGCTACTTCAAGACGCGCGAGCGCTTGCTCGGCGCGCCTGAGCGGCGTGGCAAGTGTTCCGTCCACGTTGAGTGGTGGGTCACGAGGCGGAAGCGGGTAAGGAACAAAGGCGGCGATCTCTTCGCCCGCGACAGTGCTCTTTAGTATTCGGCCAGTGGCTCGCATCGTTGGTTCCTTGGGAAAGTATTCTTTACTAAGATCATTCGTTAGTAAAGGAACATTTTCTAGTGGTTTCGGCTGGTAAAGACCTGCAAAACCGGTTTCGCTCGCGGGAGCGCGGGTGGACAAACTTACTCCCAGCGCGGAATGCTCCATGGACGTCCGCCAACAGCCACGTCTATGGCGGGTTCTAGTGTTGTGTCCCGCAGATAACTTTGCCAAGTCTCTCGAGTTTGGCAAGGATGGAGTCGGCGGTTGCTGTCCACATAAAGGGCTGCGGGTGTTGGTTGTAGTGCTCGACGAAGTCATTGATCTTGCGCTTGAGATCGGGCACGGAGTCGAAGGAGCCGCGGCGGATCGCACGCTGGGTGATCAGCCCGAACCAACGTTCGACCTGGTTAAGCCAGGAGGAGTAGGTTGGAGTGTAGTGGACGTGAAAGCGCGGACGCTTGGCGAGCCAGGCTTTGACTCGGGCGTGCTTGTGAGTGCCGTAGTTATCAACGACCAGATGGACATCCAGATGCTGCGCAACATTTGCCTCGATGTGTCGCAGGAAGCCCAGAAACTCCTGATGCCGGTGCCGGGCCTTGCACTGCGTGAAGACCTGGCCATTGGCGACGTCGAGAGCGGCGAACAGGGTCGTGGTGCCGTGTCGGATGTAGTCATGGGTCACCCCTTCGAGGTAGCCCAGCCCCATCGGCAGCATCGGTTGCGTGCGCTGCAGGGCTTGAACCTGGCTCTTCTCATCGACGCACAAAACCAAGGCCTTATCCGGCGGATTCAGATACAACCCGACCACATCGCGAAGCTTCTCGATGAAGAACGGGTCGGTCGAGAGCTTGAAGGACTTCGAACGGTGCGGTTGTACCCCAAAGAGCGCCAGATAGCGCTGCACGGTGCTTTTGGAGAGGCTGGTTTCATTGGCCAGATCACGCACACTCCAGTGCGTGGCCCCCTTGGGCCGTCGCGTCAGGGCGGCATTCAGCAGCACCGCAATGTCCTCCTCGGTGTGCGTGCGCGGCCGCCCCGATTTGAGCTGATCGTGCAGTCCGGCCAGACGCTGCTCACGAAAGCGTTTGCGCCAATTCGTCACCGCCGGAGGCGTCACCTTGACGCGACGTGCCGTCTCACGTATCGATACACCGCTTTCGGTCAACAAAATCATATGCGCCCGCCGTACCAGTCCGTGCGGCAGGCTGCGTGAGGCAACGATGGCTTCCAAGTCCCGTCGTTCCTCTGCCGTGAGATCGATAGATAACTTTGGTCGGCCGATGCCCATGTCGATTCCCCAAGAGTTGCCAAAGATAACCCTTGGACAAAGATTATGTGTATTAGTTTCTTATGGGACATCACGCTAGTTGGGGGTAACCTTACCCGGATCCTCAAAATTAACTTCAGATTCCATGAGATAGCGAAGATCTTCAATTCCCTCCCTGCAAAGCCCGGCAATGCATCGGTCGATTCCCGCCTTGCCTTGGATCCTCCGCTCCGGCGTCGAGGTGAGTAAGTGTTAACTGTTTCGTGTGCGCGTCGGGCTTTCGCCCGGAGTCATCGCAGCGTCAAGCAGTGACATGAGTTTGCGCCGCGCGCCGTACTGAACGCGAATCTGATTGACCCAGGCCCGCGAACTCGGGCCGGGTGCGAGTGCGAGAATTCGCGCAATCTGTTGCGCTTGATAGGCGTAGTCGCGGGGCTGACACCGCGGAAGCACCGAATCGACGAAGCGTCGCAGGAGTCCGGCGGCGCATTCCGGGTGGGTTGTGGCGATCTGTTGGGCAAGGCCGTCGAGCAACTCGGGCGCGAGCGCATGCTGCTCGGCGAGTACGCGGGCCGCTTCAAAGTCGCGATCGGCGACCAGCAATCTTGTGCGCAGAGACGCGTCGCGTCGCCCGTCAGGTAACGCGCGCTCGCGGCGACAAACCTCGTCCAGTGCCCGCGTGCGGTAGCCTGACCACTGTCGACCGGCCGCGTTCTTCAGGGCTCGCCAAGTTTCGACCGTGGGCTGACGTTGAAACTCTTGCCAATAAAGCTCCAGGGATTCGTCGGTCAGGCCGGCGCGCTCGTATTGCCTCGCGAGGAGCGGCCGTATGCCGCGCCAGTCGGGATGCGCCTTCAGTCCACGTTCAGCCCATTGCGTTGCTTCGCGGTGCCGACCGGCTGCCTCACACACGGCGACAATGCGTTCGTACGAGTGCCCGCTCGCGAGGTCCCGCGAGATGACAGCGATGAGCGTGTTCGTGTCACCGCGTACGGCGGCGAGTGCCTCCATGCGCTCGGTCGGCCAGAAGTATCCGCTTTGGAACCGGTTTCCCTCGGTGGGCGAGCGGGGAGGTAGCGCGTGAAATTCGTCTTCGATGGCTTTTGCATAGACCGCTCGGCCCGCCGCATCGAGGAGTGGCCAGACCTCCTTGATCGGCAGAAAACTCCACTGGTCTTCGCGCTGTAGCTCAAAAAGGGCCTTGGCGCGTGCTGCGCCGGCGGGAGTACTGCGGACGAGGCCATCGAGGTAGCGCTGGACGAGTTCTCGAATCCGGTCGCCGATATCGCCTCCGGAATCGTCGCTCTGTTCATAGATCTTGAACAAGCGGGTAAGCGCGTACTCGTAGAGTTCGATGCCGTTGTGGGCGTCATTGCCCGTCAATTCGGCAAGCAGTTCAATGACCGGGTCGAGGTCACGGGCAAACTTGCGCGAGGCGCGCCAATCCAGAAATCGCGGCGCACGCAGCAAGCTGCCGAGCGCCTTGCGCAGCTCCCGTGGTGAATGCTGTGACTGGTAGACACGCAGACGTCGCTCGATGGCCGGATCGGCTTCGGCGAGATCCGTGAGCCAACCGGCAAGTCTTTCGGCGGGCTGTGCGGCGAGAAAGACGCGCAGATCGGAATCCGCCGTGGCCGTAGCCCTGCGGAGCGTGGCGGAATCGGCGCCCGCGCCGTCCTCGGTTGTCGCGTGGTCGCGAGCGACGATCGCGGTGGCGATTAGGTGCTTGCAAAATATCCCCTTCGCAAACGCGGGGCACGTGCAGTGTGATTCCGCTTCACGGCCCCCGAGCTGTAGCCTCACGGAGTAATCCTCAGTACCGGACACTATGGCGTCGATCTGCCTGTCGAGGCGAGCCGTAATCTCAACGGCGCCAGTACGCACGTAGGATTGCGCGCGCTTGAAACTTGCCGAATCGGACAGCTGTTGCAATTGGGCATCCGTCGGCAGCGGCTGGCGTTCCTCATTGGTTTGTGCGCGCTTGGTCAAGCTGAGAGGTGTTCCGGTCTTAGCGCTAGCAGGAATTCCTCGCACGGGACACAGGTATACAGACCATTCATCAGGATTGTTTGCACACGGCGTCAACTGCCGCAGGGGCAAGAAATCCCGAACGGGTCTCGGCATGCCGGCCAGCGTGGGCATAGACGGAGTTGAGCGTCTCGTAAGCGGCGAGCGGCATGTTCATTGCTTCCCTGGGCTCAGGGGCAACACATGAACTCGAGTACGACCCGGGTCGACGGTGAGTAGCGCGCCTGCGGCTAGCTCCGCGGCCATTTGTCGTAACGCCGCGATCAGCGGCTCTCCAATGGCTGCTGGACTCAGATTGTCTGAGCGGATCTGCACGACACTGGGTTTCGTCCCCTGGGTCGCAGCGAGAATGGCGCTGAAATCCAAGTCATGCGTCACCACGACGTAATCGTGGGTGGCGGCGTATGCCATGATCTCGGCGTCGGGAGCATTCACGCGGCCAACTGTCGACCAGTGAACAGCCGGCAAACCTTCCGCACTCAGCCTATCTGCCCAATGCGGCGACAGGTTCATGTCAACGAGTAGCTTCACGCTTTGGCCAGCGCAACCTCGCGTTCCTCGGCTCGCCACGCGGCATACCGAAGCGCCTGCAGGATGTCTTCGCGCTCTAAGTATGGATACTCTACTAGGAGATCGTCGATGCTACGCCCGGCTCCGATCTGACCGACGATCATGCCGACGGTGACCCGCATTCCACGGATGCAGGCCCTCCCACCCATGATTTCAGGGCGCTGGGTGATGCGGTTTAACTGTTCCATCGGTCGTCTCCGGCTTCAAGTAGTGCAATGTTACCGCAACGGTCATTGCTCTTGGATTCGACGACGACGCGGTGGGCCAAGGTCCCGTTGCGAGCTGATCGATGCGTGGCCCGATGACAATTACCGCCGGCGGTGATAGAGCGCCAGTGCACGCTCAGGGTGCTGATTACAACGGACGTTACGCGGTAAGTCATTGAATTTATAGGGATTACCTGCTTATGACCGCGCCCAGTGTGTTTTTCTCGAAATCCGGATACTTGGACATCATGCAGCTCTCACTGCATAGCCTGGACAGACTCCACCTGACAACCAATGGTCTCCACCACGGAGACCTGGCTCGGATCGACTAGCTTCACCTCTGACTCGCCCGCGAAGAATGTCGTGATGCGGAGGTTGCTCAACGGGGTTTTCAGCACAATATAGTGAGGACCGAATTTCCGCGTCGCCATGGCTGGATCCAGGGAATACGATTGTTGGGCTGCGCACCAAAGCGGATTGGCAAAGCCGGTGGATTTGATGTCGAGTCCCGCTGCGGTGGCCATCTCGTCGCCCAGCCAAGTTGCGTGACGCAGACCGCCGGTCTCCGAGCGATTGACGCGATCGTGAGCAGTGTTGAAGGACAGCACCGAATCCGACAGCATCGCCGCCTGGACGCCCAGGTACTTTCGCCAGATGTCGCGATTCACAGCGGAAAGTTCTTCAGGTCGGAACTGCAAGCGACGGAACGCCTTGGTCTCCGCGATACCCCGATAGAGCAGGGCCTGTCCGCGTTCTATGTGGGGTTGATCCTGCTCAGAAATCCATTGATAACTGCCGTGCTGGATCAGCACAGAGCCCGCCGTATCGTACAGCTTCCTGATATGGCGATAAGCGGCCATTGGCGCCTTGACTTCAATGTCCGAGAAAACACCAAATTGAGAGTACTGTTGCAGCGCTGCGCCATTCGCGTTGCGGACGTTTCCCCAGAAGTCGAAGAGAAAGCGCGCGTCGCTCTTGAGGGGACTGCCGAAGTAGCGGTGCTCGCGCAAATTGACTTTCGGGTCGAAAATTCCCGGGAGAATCCAGCTGTACTGGAAAAAGTAATCTGTCGGCGGCGGCTCCTCGGGGCTATAGGCCAAGGGACCTTGCGTGGCCAGCCAAGGAACGGGGCGTCCCAGGTCAAATACAGTGGAGGTAGAAAATCGCGAGAGGGTAGCCATACCGAATACTTACCGGACATTCAGCAGCAATTTCACAGCACTGCGCGTTTCCGGACTCAAGCCGGAGAATTCATCCTCCGTGAGCAAGCCAGCTGCGCGAATGCGAGCCAGCACTGCAAGAGCATTAGAGCGCTTTGGATGGTTGAAGATGCTTGCGACTTCGCGGTCACAGCGCTCGACGATCTTGAAGATATCGAGGTAACGCTGATGAGGGCTCTCGGCGCTATTGTGTGTCACGCGCTCGATCTCGGAGAGCACGCGCAGCAGTAGCGTTCGAGCGCGAGCGGATGCACGCGCCTCAGCACCTTCCAGTCGGTTTCCGCAATGCGGTGACGTTCCGCTGCATTGACGGTGACGGTGGCATCTGCGCACATGGCAATCATTATCCGGAAGCGGGTAGTGAACGAGCAAGCACCCGAGAACCCAGGTCGCCGAATACCCACGATGAATCCGGGCGCCGAAGGGACTTTCATTGACGGGTGGCAGGCGGAGGCGAGAGCGCGTGGACTAGCCATTCCCTCTTCGCGTCCCGCTTCTTGGACCGGCGCAGCGCCGTTCCTATGTCCATAGAGGTCCATCAACAGCCGTGAGATCCG
Source organism: uncultured Gammaproteobacteria bacterium (assembly GCA_963811115.1). GTDB lineage: Bacteria > Pseudomonadota > Gammaproteobacteria > Steroidobacterales > Steroidobacteraceae > Bog-1198. Next base: position 96,238 of record CAWEQB010000003.1, on the reverse strand, counting down.
CTGGGGTAATATGCGGGCAACTGCTAAAGGTGAATCTGAAAAATGATCTACAAACAATGACATAAGGTGATCGTTAAGTTCCCTCCCTGGCCACCAAAAATTTCCTTACTTTTCCGATGCTTGCGATCCGAGCTGTCTGGATGCGGCGCTAACGTCCCGACGCACCTTTTTACTCTCTGTAGCGGCGCTGTCCGGGGGATGTGTCGCACGGAGCACCGGCACCGCCCCGATCGCTCGACCCCCTGCGGTTTTTCAAAATTCATCCCCTTCTCCCCGTGCAGAAGTTATGGCTTTTGGGCCGGCTTTTGCGGAATTGTGAGCGTGGCAAGGAATCGGGGCGCCGATCTCAACGTGAGCGTCGCCGGGCGACAGGGAATATGGGCCAGGCTAAAGCGAGTCGTCTTTTTGAAATCGCTCTGCTCAACGTCTTGCGATTGGCTGTCGAGCACCTCGACTGCTACCTCCCCCCCGCCGTCTTGGGTTTGGTTCTTGCACTGTCCCCACTTCAATGAAAAGGTGTGGTTTGGATTCGTGCCGCGATAGGCGATCGTGATCACCAATTGATCCATGCGCGCGGAATAATAGACATCTGCAAAGTCATCTGCCCGCGCTGCCGACGACAGCGTCTCAACGGCCAATCCGATCAACACAAGCAGCGCGATGTGCCCCGATACTTGCCCGCGGCGTTGCGTGAGAATCGACCATCGACCCATGTGCGTATTCATGACTTACTTATCTCCGGACATTCGCTTGCCGCCACCGCACTCCCCGCATCGGCCTGCGACACTTTCGCAAGACTACTCAGTTGCGCGTCCGACATACCCTTGGAGGGATGAATAGAACAGGGCTCCGCCGCCATGGCAGGGAAGACCACCACCATCGCCAGTATTGCAATCCCCAGAGACAGCTTTTTCATACATGCTCCTGACAGGAAGATCGAACCTCTCACCTGATCAACATGGATGCGCCAATAAATTACCACAAGGGTGCTAATAGCAATTGCAGGTCATACCAACTTAATACGACATCAGCACTGGTAGATTCATCCGCGCCAGCAGATCGCGAGTCACCCCGCCTATCATTTTCTCCCAGAGCCTCGGATGACCGAAAGCGCGCGCGACAATCAGATCGGCGCCGACTTTATGCGCCTCTCCGAGCACTGCATCGGCAATGGAGCCGGTCGGAATATCGTTGAGCCAAATCCCTTCGACGGAGGCTCCATGGCGTTTTAAATGCTCAACCATTCGCTGCGGCGGAAGGGCACCGTAACGCTCAGCAAATACCGCTGGGTTGACAGCGAGCAGGGTAACTTTTTCGGCTCGCTCAATAAGAGGCAGCGCGTCGTTGACGGCGCGGGTGGAGGCCCGACTAGAATTCCAAGCGACCAGAATGTGCCGGCCGAGCGTTTTAAACGAGCCCCGCGGAGGCACGAACACGACGGGACGCCCGGTCACGAACAAGAGTTGCTCGGAAAAGGTGTACCCGGTCGCCGTGGCCACGTCCGAGGTGTCCTGCCTTAAGATGCAAAGATCGGCAAAGCGGGCGTGCTGCGGCACCAGAGTTGAAGCGACGCCATCAAGACAGCGCCACTCGACCTCTAGGCCGCGCTCGCGCTCTTCGACAGCAAGCGCCGCTTGCAGCCTATTCGCTGATTCATCGATGACCTGCCGAATAGCGCGGTTCGTGCGGGTGATTGCCTCGGCGGAACCTTGCCCGAGTTCCGCGACACTCTGCTCGTGGCGCTGGGAAGGACTCAGTTCCTTCACGTAGAGCGCTGTCAGCCGGCTCTGGTGACGACTTGCCAGGTCTGCCGCTAAGCGCAAACGCACGGCTGCGTGTATCGATTGATCCATTAAACAAGCAAATCTTTGAGTGCCATGGCATGCCTTATAATCTGGGCCGGGCGAGAGGAGGAACCCTCGAGACGAGGACCCGTGAGGGAAGTTTACAAACATCCTCGGCGACGGCGCGTGCTGGCAACAATGTTACCAACAGGAATTGATCTGTTTCACTGGAAATGACATTCCTACAGAGGTCCACGCCGCGTCGATACGTTCGATCGCGGGGCGCGCACGTTCGATCCACTCCGGATGCAATCGACGCGCTTTATCCGAAATATGAAACTCCGCCGCCTGCAAGGCGCTGCCGTAACGATCGTGCTGACTTTGCGCATATGATTGCAGCTCGGTTTTGCCATACGCAAGCACTCTACGATTTTGGCTCGAAGGCAATCCGGTCATCGCGAAAGATAGGTAATAGTACTCCCAGTACTTAAGATACGCATCGAAGTAATCCATGCGGTTCCATTGCTCTGCGCTGCATCCCGTGTGCTCAAGATCTCGGCGACACCACTGTTCGATATTCGAGCGCACCGTGAAACACCCATCCGGCGGTAATCCGCCGGATTTTTCATAGGTCGATACACAGCTCGCGACGGGGTGGCGCACCGTGATTACATGTTCCGTTTCTTCGCCGAGCACACGATGAAAAAGGCCGCCCGCGTAACCTGCCTTGGTGAGCTTCTTCGGCACGACGATTTTGCCGGCGTGCGGATTGCGGTCACCGAAGAAGATATCGACCATGGTCAAGTATTCCGCCAGTGTTTTAAGACTCACCACCCAACTGTTGATCCCGGATTGCAATTGAAATGGCCCCGCTTCGGGAAAACTGTCATGGGCGAGCGCGCTCGGTACATGTTCTGGCACCAAGCCGAGCGCTCGATATAGTTCCGCCGTGAGATAAGAGCCACCCGTACGTGGAATACCGATAAAGGTGACAAAGCGAAAACGTGACTGAACTTCCAGCAACGTCTCAAGATCGCCGGTGAGAAGTGCAAACAGCAGCGTGTAGGCGCGGGTCAGGCGCTCGCGACCAAAAGCGCTACCCATAACGATCGCCGCGGCCTCCGCGAGGCGGTTCGGATCGATCTGATTCGCAGTCAGAGATTCCGATCGCTGCTCTGCCCATACCTCACGCTCGAACGGCAACCCTTGAACAATCTGCGCGAGAAACTGCACGAAGACCGGTGAGATTGGCAATTCACGATCAGAGAGTTTGAATTCTAGACCCACGCTGTTCCCACATTAGAATTACATTAAATCAACATTAGAGAGAAGGCTGCTTTCTGCTGCAAAACCAATGGATGCCGAGTTGAATTGATGTGCATCGATTGCGAAAATGCTTTGTGTCTACACTTTGCAACTTTTGCACCTTTAACATTGGGATCGCCACGTGAGGCATGCGCAAAAAGAGGTACGATCTCAACCTAACTAAAGTATGACGCTAATCAGCGTGCGAAGGGGGCGTTATGAGTTTGCACAATCGCTTGCTACCCATAGTGACCATCACCGGCAGTTCGCTGATGGTCGGATGTGGCGGGAACTCGGGCGGCTCTTGCGGCTATGGGTCGTCCTATGGCTCCTCCGGCGGCTGCGCAGCGCCCCCCATCATTACCGGCGATGGCTATTATGAAGGCACCTTGACTAGCCAGGGCAATCCTTCGCCAACCCCCGTTGTCGCGATCATTGCGGATAACGGCGATGGAGCGATTGCCGGTCAAGACGGGACCTATTATCGATTGAACGTCAGCCTACCAAGAAACAATGTCACGGGAACCTATTTTGGACTCTCGCAAGGAGCCAATTTTCCAAATGGAACTCAGGCGACTTCCGGATCAATCTCCGCGGTCGCGTCCCCCAATTTGAGTGGCACCGTCACGGATCAGACCGGGGCCACTGAGTCCTTGGCGTTTAGTTTCGACACCGTATACAACTTAGGTTCATCGCTCGCGCCGTTGGCAGGCACATGGAGCTACACCAACCCGAATGGGTTTAATCTCACGGCCACCATTCGACCCGACGGCACCTTTTCCGCAATCGACTCGAACAGCTGTACTTACTCGGGTGCATTCAGTTTGATTGATCCGAATTTCAACGCGTATGGCGAGAGCTACATCCGTTCATGTGGCGGCGTGAATGTCACGTTCACAGGCTTAGCCACTTATTTTCCGCCGGCCGGAAATACCTCTACCGCGGATATCAAAGTACTGGCCGACGACAATGTCAGCGAGTTCCTGGTGGCAGACTTTCAATAGCGCCGTTGTTTGATAGGGGGAGCGCGCTTAAGAGTCGGAAGGTAGCGACATCGCCCACATCATCAAAACGCTACTGAAGTGGCATTATCCACGAATGCCCAGGATCTCCAATTCAAACACACAGCATCAATAATCATACGCTGGTAAGTCATGTTTACCTAGTCTCTTTCGGCGATGCGCCATGAGACGTCGCGCAAGCTACGGCGCCTGGTCTCTCCTCGCGCTGCCGAGAAATCCTTGAAGCCGGAAGTGCGTCGCCCCCATCCAAGATTTGATGGTCCCGAAGGGGTGCTCGGCGGTCTGACGCCGCAGCTGCATTCTCGAGGGATCCCGATCTAAGCGGGCCTGCATCTTCTCCAGTATGTGCTCATGCTCCCACCGGCCGATGCGTCGGTATTCGCTGGTTGTGCATTTGGCTCTTAAGGCGCAGCGCGGACAGGCGGAGGACCAGTACTTGTAGATCGCCATGCCCTTCTCGATGCTCGTGTAGCGCCGGATGGCGTACTCTCCCGTCGGACACCGGTATGCATCGCGCCGGCGGACATAAACGAAGTCACTCTTGTCATAGCGCCCGTCAGGATCATCGAGCGATCAAACGCCGATGCGCCTCGATGGGAGGTTTCAAGTCTTTCCGCAGTGCGGCCATTACGTTGAGCGGCATCGAGCTTGCGCATCGGATTCGCAAGAGACAAGTCTCGCTTGGGCGCGGTCGACATCGGAACTTCAGGTCGCTGAAGCAGCTCTGGGAACGAGCACTCGCCTAGTACTTAGGGGCGTGATTCTCAAGTGTGTCAATCTGGGGCCTAGATCGCTCCGGACGGCAATTTCTAGCTCCCCAATGCACCAGTTCCCGTTTTGCAATGCTTCCTCAAGAGGGGGCCAGCCGACCGGGACCACTCTTGAATACAACCTTGGGCTTTGAACGACTTGCCAAGGCCGACAGCAGTACGGTCCGTTCGCATCCACGCGCTTTCGATGGTGCTGCTGTTTATCGCAGGTTGTGGTGGTGGCGGCGGGATGGGATGCGCAGCGCAGCGCCTCAGATGCCCGCGCTTATCGCAAATGCGGGTCGGGGTCGCGACCGTCTTGCGCCGGGACTCCGCTATCCCGCCGCCACGATCACATGCGCCTGAATCTTGCCGGCGACCGGGCCTTCGCCATGGCGGCTGGCGATCGCCTCCGTCGCGCGGTCCGTAGCGAGCTGAAGCAAGCTGGCGTCGCGCGCCTCGATTTCGTTGCGCAGCGGCGTTCCCTGGCAATAGGCGGTGGCGGCGTCGAGTGCCGAGGGCGCGCGACTCACCTGCTCGCGCGTCTCGATCTTGATGTCGGCGAACCCTGCGCGGCTCAATTCCTCGCGGATCAGTGCGGTATCGTGATAGCCGTGCGGCGTGCGGGCGAGGAATCGCGGAGGGTCGTGGGGAAAGAGCGCGGCGACGGCCTTGGTGACGTCATCGGCAAAGGCGTTCTCTTCGATGCGGTCCCAGACATTGAAGACAAAGCGCCCGCCTGGCCTCAGCACGCGACGCGCCTCGGTATAGCCGGCGACCCGGTTCGGAAAGAACATCGCGCCGAACTGGCAGCAAACGACATCAAACGAGGCATCTTCGAACGGCAGGTCGAGCGCGTCCGCCAGCCGCCATTCGATACGGCTATCGGACCCCTGCCGGGTGGCGGCATAGTCGAGCATGGGTTGGTTGAGATCGGTCACCACGTAGCACGCGGCGGCGCTGAGTCTTGTCGCAAGCGCCCGCGTGACCACGCCGCTGCCGGCGGCCGTTTCAAGCACCGAGCCGGGCGAGGAGGCAGCGACAAGCTCCGCCAAGTCGGCGGCGTAGGCCTCGAAGATCAGGGGGACCATCAGCGTGTCGTAGAACTTCGGGATCGAGCCCGCGAACACCTTGTCGCTCTCAGCCATGAGACTCCCTTGAAAGCTCTGAACGGCGCCCTTGACCACCCATTCCAGAGCGGGCTAGGCCTCTCCAACGATTCCTACGCCGAGTTGGACGTTGGCGACGATGCGATAAGGTGCCCGCGCATGCCAGCCTCGTCAACGTCGTCCTGTGGTCCCGCTGGAGATTCCCGCCCGCGTAAGGCGCCTCAGGCGCGTTCTGATAAATACAGCCGCCGGACCAACAGACTGTCACGTGATACGCGACGCGCTGCCGCCCAGACTCTCGCAGGCGCGGCGCAGGCGCTGCTCAGCTGAGTCGGCCACGCCCTTGACCTCCGGCGTGCGTACCAAGTTCACCATAATCTGCGGATCGAGGAATCCAACCACCACGCGATCAGGTGCTTCCTCGCGCACGATCACGTTGCACGGCAGCAGCAGACCAATGTCGGGCACGGATTGGAGGGCCTGGTACGCCAGCGGTGGATTGCACGCGCCCAGGATGCGGTACGGCGGCATGTCCACGTCTAGTTTCTCCTTCATCGCGTGCTGCACGTCGATGTCGCTCAGGACGCCGAAGCCTTCAGCTTTCAGTGCCGCGATAGTTTTTGCAAGCGCCTGGTCGAACGACGTGCCGGTGAGAGTGGTGGTGAATCCGTACATGGGGACCTCATTGATTCGATGGCCTGGGTTCATGTTGAGCTGCCGGAGGCCGATAAGTTTCGCTGATCAGTTTGGACAGCTCGACAAATCCGATCGGCGGAAGGGTCAGCCAAGGAATGGTGAAGATGCGTTTGGCCAGACCCTCGGACATCCGTTCCAGCTGTTTGCGTTCACCGGCCAGTCGCGCCGCCAGCAAGGGGTCGCGTGTGCCGGCCGCCAGAACGCTTTTGTTGAGCACCCAGGCGTAGGGCTCGATGCTGGCGCGCCGGAGGTCGTCTTGCAGGGCGGCTGCCTGCGTAACTGGGGTCACCTCCGGCAATGTCACCAGAATGATCTTCGTGTACGCAGCGTCCTGCAGCCTCATTAAAGGGGTGACGATGTGCGCGGCTCCGTGCCCTTCGAGTCCCCGCATCATTTGCCGGTGGTAGGCGCCTGTCGCATCCATCAGCAGCAGTGAGTGTCCGGTGGGTGCGGTGTCCAGCACCACGAAGGCGCTGCGCCCTTCGCTGACGATGCGCGAGAAGGCGTGGAACACCGCAACTTCCTCGGTACACGGAGAGCGCAGGTCTTCCAGCAACAACGCTTGTTCCTGGGCATCAAGACCGGGTGATTTGGCCGCCATGATCTTGTCAACGTAGCGCTGCGTTTCGACCTTCGGGTCGATGCGGTCCACACGCAATCCTTGCACCTCGCCATCCAGCGTTCCGGCAAGATGCGCTGCCGGATCAGTGGTGCTCAGGTGCACGGTTTTGCCGCGCTGGATCAGTCCAAGGGCCAAGGCGGCGGCCACCGTCGTCTTGCCGACGCCGCCTTTGCCCATCACCATGATCAGCCCATGACCTGCGGCGGCCAGTTCGTCAGCTAACGCGCCCAAGCCCTGAAGTTGCTCGAGGCGGTTGAAGGCCGCAGCTTCGCCCGGTGCGATAGGATCCAGGCCGACGGCAAGCAGCGCACGCAAGGCGGGTAGGCCCACCGTGTCGAAGGCCCGCAGTGGCACACGGTCCTGCGGCAAGGCGCGTAGCGCCTGGGGCATCTCGGCGAGCGCTTGCTGGCCCAAGGCCTCGATGGCACAGGCCACCGCGTCCGTGCGCTCGCTGGCGTGAAACACGCCGTTGATCGCCAGGCGCTGGTTGTTCAAACCCAGCGCACGCAACTCTTCCGAAGTGCGTAACGCCTCGGCCATCGCGCCTTTGTCCGGCCGGGTCACCAGGATCACAGTGGTCTGGGTCGGATCGCTCAAGGCGTCAAGCGCGGCCTTGAAGCGCCCCTCCTGCATCTTCAGTCCCGAATGCGGCCCGAGGCAGGAGGCTCCGCGATCGTTGCCATCCAGAAATCCACTCCAGGCCTTGGGCAGGCTGAGCAGGCGCAAGGTGTGCCCCGTCGGTGCCGTGTCGAAGATGATGTGATCGTAGGGTTCGGCATCGTCGGACAACAGGGAAGCGAACTCGTCGAAGGAGGCGATTTCCGTGGTGCAGGCCCCTGACAATTGTTCGCGCACGGTCGAGAGTTCGGTTTCGCTGGCACCGGCGCCCATCTGCGCGATGACGCGCTGCCGATAAGACTCGGCAGCCGTGTCAGGATCGATATTAAGGACCGACAGACCAGGAGCGCCGGGTACGGGCGTGGGTGTGTTGCGAAGTTCGATCCCCAGCATCTCATCCAGGTTCGACGCCGCATCGGTGCTGACCAGCAGAACCTTCCTGCCTGCATCCGCCAGGGTCAGTGCCGCCGCGGTCGACAGCGACGTTTTTCCAACGCCGCCTTTGCCAGTGAAGAACAGATGTCGGGTCGGCTTGCTCAGAAACCCCATGGGGTCGGGCTTCAACCATCCTTGAATTTCGTCATGCGATGGCAGGCCACCACTGTGCACGATCTTGCCGCCGATAATTACGGCAGGCGTCGCGTGGATCCCATGCCGCTGTATCTCTTCGGGGTTCTGAACTTTGGTGATCTCAACCGCAACACCTAAGTCTCGGGCAACCCGTTCGATCATGCCGATCGCGACACGGCATTTGCTGCAACCCGATCCCAAGACTTTGATTTCCATCTCGATGGCCTCACGCGCGATTGATCGGCACCGGGCTTTCTTACCGTGCCCGTCGCCGGTGGAGTCACTAATTAACCGCCATGGCGGCGGCCCATTCTACGCGTGTTGAGGTTGACGTTACCGATTTGATCTGTCTGCGTCATGCAGGCGCGAAGACCGTAAGCAGAATGAAGGTTTGCCCAGCGGCGTGCGTGATCGGCTGCACGCAACAGACCCTATTTGTTCGCATGACGGGGACGGTGTCAACGATCCGCCTGCGCTCCGCCAGACCGAGGTGGGAATAGCGGTCAGCACGGCGACCGACGTAGCAAAGGGTGCGGCGAGCGTTGTCCTGACGGAACCCGGACTGACGAATATCGTGGCGCTGGTGGAGCAGGGGCGGACGATCTACCAGCGCATTGACGGATGTCCGCGTCGATCATTTTCAGGGATTGCGGTAGAGGAAGGCCCGCAGGTAACGGTCAAGCATCGGAGTTGGAAACGGATCTCATTCCCACTTTGGTCCAAATTCGTCAATATACCTCAACCCCGCAGCGCAGACGCTGTGCGTACAAGCATGTAGGCGGCGACGGTAAAGACGACGCCCGCGAAAATGAGCGACAGCACGCGTTGGTGCGCGCCGAGTCGGGTGGCGAGACTGGTCCCTAAGAGGCCGCCGAGCGCCCCACCGATGACGAATTTCACTGCGATGCCCCAGTCGATCAGGCCGGATACGGCGTAATTAGCCGCGGTCGAGAGCCCGAACGCCGCGACTGAGAAGAGTGATGAGCCGATCGCGTTCAGGATCGGCATGCCGCTACCGAGCATGATGCCCGGTACAATTAGGAAGCCGCCGCCGATCCCGAAGAATCCCGATATCGCGCCCGTGACAAACCCGACGCTCAGGAGGCGTGCGGCGATCGCGGGGTTCAGCCGCACCGCGGGATCGCCTCCGCCCGCACGCGGACGCAGCATCGCGATGCCCACCGCCACCATCACGAACGTAAACAGGAACAGGAGTTTCTCGCCAGCGACGGCTTTGCCGAGTGTCGACCCGGCAACTGCGCCGAGTACCCCAGCAGCGGCAAACGCGGCTGCACAGGGCCACTTCACGTTGCCGCGGCGCCAGTGTCCGACGAGGTTGACGACTGCATTGACGCTGACCGCGAACGCGCTGGTACCGATAGCGACGTGCGGATCGCGGACACCGACGACGTACAGGAGCAGCGGAACCGCCAGAATAGATCCGCCGCCTCCAAAGAGACCCAAGGAGAAGCCGACGAGGGAGCCGCAAAAGGCGTTGAGCAGCGATTGCATGGCTGCTACGGTAGCAGGGCCCGCGGTGCAGGTGGAGATTGCTGGCCCCATAGGGGAACCCTTGGACGCCGCTGTTGGCGACCACACTGTCTACCCGGAGAGCGTCCGTTCATAACAGCCTGCAACAACGGCGAAAACGCGGACGATTGCGCGCCCGGATTACCCGCTGGTCTACCGGCGGGTTGACGTCAACGTCTACCGACAGTGTGACCACGATAACGTAACTGTGCAATTTCCTTGCGAACAAAGGCTTCCGCGCCGACTATCACCAGTAGTATCTGGGTAAGAATCCGAACAGAGTACTCGCTGACTTCGTGTGTCCCTCAAGCCGCCGCTCGAGGTGCCCGGCGAGATGTCGATTAGCCGAGGACTCTATAACAGCTAGGGACCCCGGTTGCGGTGCGCTCGGGGCACCGTCATTGTCTTGTCGCGACCTCTCTAAACTCGGAACGATAACGTTCTTTATTAGGCGCAATAGGTCCAGGGCTGTGTCCCACCGGCGGACCCGGTCTAGTTCACCTTTGCTGTCGAGGGTACGTCCGCGGGCTGACCAAGCTCTGAATCGAGCTCGTGGACCACGGCAGAAATCGCCGCCTTGAGTCCGGCAACGGTTTTTTCAGGGCTACCTTTGAGTGCATCCATTGACGCAAATTGATATTGCTTATCCACGGGCATCTTGGAACCCTTGAAGTTCCCGATGAAGTCTAAATCGGGATTGTAAATAATCCGTGTCGAGAACACAGTTTTGCCCGACGCATCAACTGAGCCTCTAAGGTCGGAGCTAGCCGGAATCAAGCGCGGGCGCTTCCAACATTGATGTGTCAATGCGGGGATCGTCAAAGATATGCCACGCATCGGCAAATCCCAGCTTTTTCAAGGTTGCGTGGCCAATTCCGGGAAATTTGGCTCTATGGCGCAGGCCACCGGCGTGCGCCCATCGACACGTGGGACCCTTTTCCGGATCTATTGCATGCCGCGCCGACCGTTGCCCAGCCCACCGCTCGCGAACAGCGAAAGCATCTCAGGCAAATGATTTCCCCGCGGATCTTTCGGATGCCCGCCATAGATCGCGCTCGTGAGGATGGTGATCGAGGTAGCCGCTGACGGCCTCATCGATGGTCGCGAACAAACGCGATTCGAATCGAGCGAACAGACCAAAGCGTCGCAGCTTGTCTCTGACGGGATCCTTCATCTCGGCAAAGCACAGCGCAACGCCACGCGCCTGCAATGCCTCGTCCAGCTCGCCGAGCATGTCGGCTGAGGTCACATCGATGCTGGTTACGGGCTCGGCCGTCACCAGCACCCAGTGCGCGGTGGGCGCAGCGCTGGCCACGGCGGCGAGGACGCGATTATAGAATAGTTCGGCATTGGCGAAGAAAAGCGGTGCGTCCCAACGCAGCAGTACGAGTCCTGGAACCTGGCGCCCGTCGGGGTGACGGCTGAGGTCGTGATAGCCATTGATGCCGGGCACCTGCCCGAGTACGGCCGAGTGCGGCCGCCAGCCGTCCCAGAGAAATTCGATCACCGCAATGGCGATCGCGAGCACTATGCCCGGAATGGCTCCGAGCACTGCGACACCGGCGAAGCAGGCCATCGACAACCAGAACTCCCACTGCTGGACGCGGTAGATGCGCCGCAGATCCGCGACTTCGATCAAGCTGATGGCCGCGGCGATGACCACCGCCGCCAGCGCCGCGGTGGGCAGAGACTGCAGCAGCGACGGGGCGAGCACCAGCAACAATGCGATGGCGATCGCTCCCACCACTCCCGTGAGCTGCGTGCGCGCGCCGGCCGCTTCGGCCACTGGCGTGCGCGACGAACTGCTGCTGATGGGAAACCCCTGGAAGAACCCGCTGGCAAGGTTGGCGATCCCGAGCCCGACCATCTCCTGGTTCGGGTTCACGGGTGAGTGCAGCCGTGCCGCGTAGATACGCGACAACACGCTGGTGTCGGCGAATGACACGAGCGCCACGGCGAGTGCCCCGGTGAACACCGGCAGCAGATCATCGGCGCCGATCAGCGGCAGGCTTGGCGCCGGCAGGCCCCGTGGCAGCGGGCCCAGAATCCCCACCCCGGCGCGGGCTGCGAGATCGAGCGCGCCGACCAGCACGGTGGCCGCCACCACGGCAATCAGCGTGCCGGGAATTCGCGGATAGCGCTTGAGAAGCAAAATCAGAGCCAGCGCGCCGACGCCGATCGCCAGCGTCACGAGATTATACCGGCCGGCGAGCAGATGTTGAACGATAGCGATCATCTGCCGCAACGGTCCCTTGGCGTCGATGGAGAAACCAAACAGCTTCGGAACCTGGCTGAGCAGCACGGTAAGCGCGATGCCATTCATGTAGCCATAGCGGATCGGCTTGGAGAGCAGCTCGGTGATGAAACCGAGCCGTGCGAGACCGGCCGCGATGCCCGCCAGCCCCGAAACGATCGCCATGACACCGGCCAGCGCGACGGCGCGATGCGCATCGCCTGCGGACAAGGGCAGCACCACCGCCAGAATTAGCGGCGCCAAGGAAGAGTCCGGTCCGAGCACCAGGAAGCGGCTGGGACCGAACACTGCGTAGGCGAGCAGCGGCACGATCGTGGCATACAAGCCGCAAATGCCCGGGACGCCGGAGGCCTCGGCGTATGCAAGTCCGACGGGAAGCAGCATCGTCGTCAGCACCAGGCCAGCGGCAACATCCCGTCGCAGCCACGAGCGCTGGTAGTTGCGCAATACTTGCCACCCCGGCAGCCATTGCAGCCAGCGAGCACGTTCGGCAGATGTTCCAGCAGCCATGTGGTGAATAAGTCAACGAGATTGAGGTTCGAGCACAGTCAGTTCATTTCGAATCAGCAGTCGCTTAAACCCGCGATCGAATGTCACCAGATGACTTCCGATTGTGCGCACTGCCGCGGCAATCCAAGCGTCCGTCAAGTCATTCGCGACGAGGGCGTGTTCGCGAGCGAGCTGCTTGAGGGAGGGCCACTCGCGACCAATTTCCGGCATCTGAACACCGGGTCGCGCGAGCAGGGCATCGATAAACGCAATGGCTCCGCCAATGGGCGTAGGAACTTTGAATACTTTTGGATGGGTAGCAAGGCGCAGAAACCCCGCTGCAACCATCGGCAGGATCTCGAGACTTTCGCCGTCTTCACAGTCGACAAGGGCCCGATTCAACCAATCGAGTGCCACGGTATGATGCGGATGATCGCTGCGCGAGGCAGCCAGCAGAACGTTAAGATCAGGAGCCATCGTCCGCAGCGTCAAGAAGCGAGCGGTTGGAGAGCGGATCGATACCTGCGACGAGCCCGCCTTTGCCCGCGAAGCTCGGAAGCGGGGCCTTAGGCTTACGACCGCCCGAGCGCGCTCGACGCAGGCGTAGTCGAAGGCCTTCCTCAATAAGAGTGGTGAGGCTCTTGCGCTCTCGGGCCGAGGCAGCTTTCGCTCGGACCAAAAGCTCATCATTGATATCGAGCGTAGTTTTCATGCCCTAACTATACAGAAATCTGTACGGCCCGGCAGACACCCGATACTCCGTGTACCGAGATTGTGTCGAACTCAGATTGAGTGTGCCGTAATTGTGCCGTGGTGTGCCTGGGAAGGGGTCGGCAAGACGCTGCAAGTGGTTGATTGGTAAACCCCTGGAACTCCCGGCAGCGGGCTGAAAATCCGCGTGTCGGGGGTTCAATTCCCTCCCTGGCCAATACCCATTTTGGGTAGTAAGATACCCAAAATGGGTACTAAGAACGGAAACCGAGTAGCCGAGCGCCGGTACGTCTTGGCGCTGCCGACGCCCTGTTTACGAAGGTACAACAGCGCGTCTTGGCTCTCTTGTTTGGATACCATGCGCGAAGTTTCTATGCAAATGAGCTTATCGCCTTGGCACGTTCTGGGTCAGGTGCAGTTCAACGTGAACTCGCGCAGCTCGAGGCAGCCGACTTAGTGACCGTCCGACGAATCGGTAATCAGAAACACTATCAAGCTAATGCGTTGGCGCCCATCTTCGAGGAGCTTCGCGATTTGGTTTTAAAGACACCGGGTCTCGCGGACATTGTGGCGCCCCGCTTGATGATCCGTGAGGGCCGCAATGAGAAAGCGCAACAATCCGTCGCTGAAGGGATCGCAACACGAATGACTGGCTCTCCCGTGGAAAAACACGCTGTTGGTATAGTGCCGGCGATGATCGAGCACCTGCGCGAAGACATCGCGCAACTGTGCAAGCGTTATGGGGTCCGCGAGCTCGCGCTGTTTGGTTCCGTATTGCGCAGCGACTTTAATCCAACGTCGAGCGACATCGACGCGGCTGTGAACTTTGGGCCGCCCGCCGACGATTCGTTGGCACGTCAATACTTTGATTTTAAGACAGCGCTGGAGCACTTGCTATCACGGCCGGTGGATCTGGTGGAATTGGAGGCGATGCCCGATACGCGTCTCAAACGCATCATAGAACACACGAAAGTGCCTATCTATGCCGCTGCGGCCTGATGTTTTTCTGGAGACAGCGCTACTCGCACTGCGGCGAGTCTCCAATTTCCTGGGGAATCGCTCGCTCGGAGAATATCTTGCGGATGAGTTGTGTCAATCGGCGGTAGAGCGCCAGTTGGAAATCGCGGGCGATGCGTTAGGTCAACTGCGAAAACTCGACGCGGTGTTGTTTGGCAAAATTCCGGACGGCGACCTGGTCGTGGCGTTTCGCAACGTTCTCGCCCACGGCTATGCGACGCTCGATCATCGACGCGTCTATGAGATCGCCTCAAGTCGAGCCGGCGAGCTGCTCAAGACCCTGGAGACACTTCTAGCGCAGATGCCCGAGGCGTGAACGATGATGATGATTCCAAAGATAATGTAATTCATATGCTTGAGTGCTCCGCAGTATGAAATCCAAAAATAGGGACAGCGGCAAACTGCGGATCGGGGATGATTGGAACGCGATCCGCATTATCGCACTGTCACAGAGCAACCCGCTCAAGGCGATTGCCGAATTCGTCGAGAACAGCATCGACGCGCATGCGAAGACCATCATGATCACTCGCGGCCGGGAACACGGCGCGCATTATCTGGCCATCAAGGATGACGGTGACGGGGTCCCGCGCGATCCCGAGGGACTTCCTGACTTCAAGTACGTCGCCACCCACATATGCGATTCGATCAAGAGACACCTCAAAGCGGACGGCAATGGCGCAGGATTGCAGGGGGAGTTTGGTATCGGTCTCTTGAGTTTCTGGACGGTTGGCGATCGCTTGACGATGATCTCGACCGGAGCCGACCAGCGCGCGTATCAAATGACGATGAGCAAGGGTGATTCGCGGTACGAGGTCAGTCCACGCCGGGTGCTGTTCGCGGAGAAGGGAACTGAACTCAAGATCAGCCCGCTGCTCGAGGGAATTCGCAGCTTAAGCGGCGAGAAGATCCAATGGTACCTAGCCTCGGAATTGCGGGACCGAATTCGGGACGCTCAAGTCCGGGTTACAGTGATCGACAAGCTGGCGCGCAAACAATACGAAGTAGAACCCCGGCAGTTCGAGGGTCGATTGCTGCACCAATTGCCGACGATTCGCACCGTCTACGGAGATGGGTACGCGGAATTGTACCTTGCCGAGCCCAATGAGACTGCGCGGGTGGCATTGACGCGCGCCGGTACACGAGTGATTGAGGATCTCTCGACGCTACCGGGCTTGGAACATCGTCCCTGGTTGTCGCGTTACGTACAGGGTCTGGTCGATGTGCCGTTCCTGAACCTCACACCGGGGACTCGGAGCGGGATTGTTCAGGACGAGCGCTATGCCGCGCTCGTCGCGGCACTTGAGCCCCTGGAATCGCACGTCAAGGGTTTAATCGAAGAACAGCAGCGGGCCGAGGAAGAGCAGGCGAGCCAACAATCCTTAAAAGCAATTCAAAAGGCTTTTCACGAAGCGATGCTCGCGCTGCCGCGCGAGGAATATGACTGGTTTGACGTGCAAAGCCGAGCACGTCAGGAGGGCGGTGCCGCGAGACTCGGCGTCGGCGGCGTCCCGGACGGCACGGATCTGGAGGAACTTTTGCCGGGGCTGCCGCAATCGGGTCGAACCGATTCGACGCAGCGACAGTTCTTTGATTATGCGGGGCCCTTGTTCAGCGTCGTGGTGTCGCCGGCCGCGAGTACGACGCCGCTCAACGAGATTCGCAAGTTTCGGGCGTTGCCGCGCGATCGATCGCGGCGCCGTGTCGTCGATGACTTGCAGTTCGCATGGCAGATGCTGGAAGGCGAGGGTGCGTTGCAGGCGATCACCGACCAGGAGGTTGAGTACCGAGCGCCGGCTGTGCCAGGTCTCGCGCGCTTAATGGTCACGGTGACCCAGAGGGACATTGCCTGTACTTCAGAGGCGCTCATCACCGTGACCGACAGTCTGGCAACCGCCATGAGTCCAGCCGTCGTCAATGCGCGCGGCCTGCCGGGCTACACGTTTGAGCGGGCGGCCGGTGAATTATGGCGATGCCGTTTCGATGCCGAACGCAATATCATCGTCGTCAACAGTGGTCATCGCGACTTTGTATTCGCGACGCGCAATCGGTCGCTGCAGCTTCGCTACTTGGTACGCCTTTACGTCAAAGAGCTGGTGCTCAAGAACTTCACTGGAGCATCGGCGGAGCAGCTGCTGGAGCGAATGATCGAGCTGTCGTTGTATGCGGAAGAGAAGCTCAAATCGGGGTAGGCTCACAATCTAAGGAAGGGGTGAATGTCCGAGGTGGCCGGCATAGAGCTTGCCCATCGGATTAGGAAGAGGCAATTCTCGCTCGGGCGCGGTCGATATCGGAATCTCGGGTCGCTAAAGCAGCTCTGGGAACGAGCACTCGCGTAGAACGTCGCCGGCGGCGATCTCAATCGCGCCGATTTGGCCCTGAGTCGTTCCGGGATACCAATTTCGAGCGCCTCTAATGCAACAGTTCCCAATTTCGGAGTCCGGCAATGCAACAGTTCCCTTATACACAATATGCAAGCGCCCTATAGGTAATTGTGCTGCGATACGATTTCCCTGTGTTCGCTACCGCACAGAGCGTAGAGTTGCACGCAGGGGATAATGCGGCGCGCTTGGAAGCGCGTCCAGCATACCAACACAGGGAGACCATCGTAATGTCGCGCCACGTGGTCCCCGCTGCCGATGCGCCGTCGACTCGAGAGCGGCCCGCTCTTGCACCCAACGAAGTAAGTTAGAGATCGATTGAATGCGTACGGTCCCGCCTGATCTTGCACGCAGCGCGCTCGACGCTGCCCCGGACGCGATGATCATCATCGACGCCAGCGGCATCATCCGCTTTACCAATCGGCAAGTTTCTGCGCTGTTCGGTTACGAGCATGACGATATCGTCGGCCAGAGCATCGAAATGCTGATGCCGCAGCGCTTTCACGCCCGGCACGTCGGACATCGCGAGAACTACGTCAATAATGTGCGGGTACGCCCCATGGGAGCGGGCCTGGTGCTTCTTGGACGGCGGCGCGACGGCACTGAGTTCCCGGTCGAAATCAGTTTGAGCCCCGTCGAGGATGTGGCGCGAACTCTCGTCGTCGCCGCCATACGCGATGTCACCGATCGAAAGCACATCGAGGCGGAACTCATCGTGACACGTGAGGCTGCCGAAGCTGCCCGGACACTGGCCGAAGAGGCTCGCGAGCTCGCGGATCGGGCCAACCAGGGCAAGAGCCGCTTTCTCGCCACAGCGAGTCACGATCTGCGTCAACCGCTGCAGACCCTCGAGCTGCTCAATGGCGCCTTGCGCCGCCGGGTGACTGATCGAAGCAGCCTCGAAGCCATTTCGCAGTCGGAGCAAGCGATCGCCGCGATGTCAAGGCTGCTCAACGCCTTGCTGGATATCAGCAAGCTGGAATCCGGGGCGATCCGACCTGAGCCGACCGATTTCAAGGTCGCCGCCATCTTCGACGAACTGCGCATCGAATTCGCCAGTATTGCGGCCAATAAGGGGCTCAGGCTGGAGGTCGAATCATGCGAAGACGCCGTGCACAGTGATCCATCGTTGGTCGAGCAGATCTTGAGGAATCTGGTCTCGAATGCCGTCAAATACACTCGTGAAGGCTGTGTGCGATTGCGCTGCCTGCACGAGGCGGCGCTGGTTCGTATCGAAGTGCTCGATACCGGCGTCGGGATTCCGGCTGACCAACTGCAATACATCTATGATGAGTTCTATCAAGTCGGGGTTCCAAGCAACAGCTCGCGCGATGGCTATGGACTGGGACTCTCGATCGTGCAGCGGCTGGTGAAGCTTCTCACGCTCAAACTCGATGTGCATTCCGAAGTCGGCCGGGGCTCGGCATTCTCGCTCGTCCTACCGGCAAGCAGCGGCGCGAGCATGGAAGTGCAACCCACCTATTCTCAGATCGCCGATCGATGCCCCACAGCAGGTCGGGGAAACGCGGGTAATGGTGGTGGAAGACAATGTGTCCGTGCGGCAGGCAACCTGTTTGTTGCTCGAGCTGGAGGGTTACCATGTCACGCCGGTCGCCTCGCTGGCCGAAGCAGTGCAGCACATCCAGAAGGGCCATGGTGTCGATCTGCTGATCACCGACTATCATTTGAGCGGTGGGGAAACCGGCTCGCAAGTCATCGCAAAGTTGCGCGAAATGCAGGGCATTACGTTGAAAGCTGTCATCACGACCGGAGACACCTCCTCAGCGATCAAACACCTGCCCCGCGACCCCTACCTTAAGGTTACCAGCAAGCCGATTCAGGCGGACGAATTGTTGGCGTTGCTCCGAGCGTTGCTTGCGTCTTGAGCGTCGCGCTGAGCAGATCGGACCGCGAAGCAACTCTTCACAACTTTCGGAATCATACGCGCTAGTCGCTAAGATCAAATGCGTATAGTGCTTGCAGATCGTCGGGTCACCCGTGTTTATCGGGCGTATGTCTTGGCTGCACTGACCAAGCCGCTGGCTCGTCGTCTTTGTCGGCCGCCGCCGCCACCGCCGTCGCCTGCACCTTGCCGGGCGTGTGGTGGGCGGGCGCGTAGATCGCATAGACCTGCATTGGCGTTGTCCCGATATTGGTGATGTTGTGCCAAGTCCCCGCCGGAACCAGGACGCACCAACCGTTTGAAACGTCCTTTTCAAAAGTCAGTTTATCCTTCGTGGCTCCCATCTGCACGCGGCCGCTACCAGCGTCGAGGCGCAGGAACTGATCGGTCTCAGGATGTGCTTCAAGGCCAATGTCGCCGCCGGCGGGGATCGACATCAGCGTCACTTGCAAATAGCGCCCGCTCCAGGCGACTGAACGATAGTTTTTGTTATCCTTCGTTGCGCGTTCAATGTCGAACGATTGCGGCTCTGGTCCAATGTCTTTGATCCTGTCAGCAGTGCCCATGATTGGTCTCCTCAACATGCGCCGATGCACTGTCTCGTATTGCCCTGGCAATTTGCTCGTCGCGATTGGTTCTGCGGCTCCGACCGGCTAGACGGGTAAGTCCGAGGATGCGGAGCTGGAATCCCGCCGTGTGGTGGCGGCTCTCAAGTCTTTCTCGAAGTTACCAGCAGCAGAATTCCGCCCACCACAGCACCGAGTCCCGCCCACACCGGAATGTTCACTCGCTGCCTCTCATGCACGGCCAGATGAACATCGCCGATGTCGGCGGTGTGAGTCTCCTTCGTATAGCTGAACCCGCCGTAGGCGAGAGCGATTCCTCCGCTGACGATCAATAGAACGGCCACTAACTTTAATGTGTTCATCGAAAACTCCCGAAGATGCCCATTGTTTATCGTGCTACTTGTAGGTGTTCATCCATAGATCAATAGCCTCGGTGGCGAGGTGGGTCGATACAAGATGGGCAAGGACCCGACCGACGAAACTGGCCCCGGCCCTGATCATGGACCGTGGAACCGCAGGCCGCCGAAGAACCAGAGCGCCAAGAGAATGATCAACACCAAACCCAGAGCGCCGCCCAACCCTGATCCTCCATACTGGCGGTAGCCGTAATAGCCGCCGCCGCCGCCAAGCAAGAGGATGATCACGACTATGAGCAAAACTGTTCCCATCTTCCACCTTCCCTGCCGACCCCGGATGGAGTCTTTGCTGTTGAATGATTTCGAACCACGAACCGATGGCGCCGCCTCTACGCAAAAACTCAATTGTGCCTCCAATATGCCGATTAAATACTCATCGACCGTCTAGCTTCCATCCGCATAAACCCCTATAGGTACGGTACCGGACACATTGCAACAGTTATGGCGCCCGAGGGCCAAGACGGCGCCGCAAGGGCGGCGATTCCTAGGAAGTGGCAACGGGATCAGTCGCGCCGACCGGTCTCGGCCATGAAATTGCTGTCAACAGGTTTGATGGCGGCACTCTGATGCAGCGGGCTGTGAATTCACGACCAGTGCCATCCGTATCACCACGTACAGACTTTGCAGGCAAGCTGGCCTAGAGTTTCGGCCGAGATGGGTTTTTTGGTGTCGCGCGCCGGCCGCTTGCCGGAGTTTATAATCAGGAGCATGTCATGAGTATCAACAAAGACCAGGTTAAGGGCCGCGTCGAAGAGGTAAAAGGAAGCATCAAAGAAGCGACCGGCAAGATCGTCGGCAACCCCTCGCTGCAGGCAAAAGGGAACATAGAAAAGAACCTCGGCAAGGTTGAGGCTAAATTTGGCGACGTCACAGAAGACCTGAAGAAGTCATCGAAATAGAGCGTCGCAGGATCTGCCCGAGCCGCGCGCGACCTCATGGTCCTTACACGCTAAGCAGCATGCAAAGTGGCAACGGGATGACGAAGCGCGAGGCCTTGGACGGCTGAGGAAGACTGGTGGGCGCAGAGCGCCCACCGGGTTCCATTTCGCTTCGCGGCGTTACAGCGTGCTCACCCGGACACCTACCGAAAGATCCGCGCCGCACGACCTCAAGAAGGCACCATCACCGGGGACCCCACTTCGGGCGAACGCGAAACGGCCACGGCGATGTGCCAGTAGCGCGCCCCACGTCCCGACTCATTGGTGCGCCAGAAAGCATCGATAGCAGCCTGGCCGCCGCTCGCCGTTACGATGGTGGCCATCGGCCTGCGGCGTGTCGTGCAACTATTGTGGGCGCCAATTCACCTGTTAGGGAGAATTCGGTGTCCGCAAATGTCACCCTGCACGCCTCAAAACACGCTGCTTGCAACGCTTCCGGCGGCGGAATGGGACCACGCGCGGCGGCATTTCAAACCGGTCTTCATGCCGCTTTGCGACGTGCTCTACGAGCCCTCGATGGCCGTTGACCATATATATTTTCCGACGACGTCGGTCACTTCTATCTCCTGCGTGATGAACGATGGGCGGGCGGACGCACTCACCCTCATTGGCCGGGAAGGCTTCGTGGGTGTCGAGCTCTTGCTGGGCAGTGGCTCGAGCCCCGAACCGAGCGCTGGTAATCAGAGAGGGCTGGGCGTATCGAATCAAGCGCGAGTGGCTCAACGAGGAGTGCGAGCGGGGTGGCTCGATGCGCGGTGTATTGCTGCGTTATGCGCAGTCTTACATCACGCAACTGGCGCAAACGACCGTGTGCAATCGGCACCACTCCGTCGATCAACAGTTGTGCCGTTGGTTGCTCATGTTTTTAGATTGCCAGGCATCGAACGAACTGCCCCTGACCCACGAGCACATCTCCGAGCTCATGGGAGTCCGCCGCGAAAGCGTGTCGGAGGCGGCTCGCAGACTTCAGATTGCCGGATTCATCCGCTACCAGCGCGGCCACATTTCCGTGGTTGATCGCACGGGCCTGGAAGCCCGGTCATGCGAATGCTACGCGGTCGCCAAGCGGGAAGCGGAGCGTCTCCTGCAGCTGTCTCAAGAAAATGTCAAGAAGCGGGCAATTCCGCCAGCTCTTGATCGAGTAAACATTGGGCGTTCAGAGCCCGCCGCCGCACACGCGTCGCCAAATTTTGCCTAAAGGAGAGGACCATGCTGTATACCATTGCGGTCGTTTTAATTGTTCTGTGGCTTCTCGGTCTCGTTAGCTCGTACACGATGGGTGGGCTGATTCACGTGCTCCTGGTCATCGCAGTCGTCCTGATTCTGGTTCAGGTCATCCAGGGACGGCGCGCATAGGCGGGCGACTTCTGGAAGTCGCATCGAGCAGCGGTGCCGTAATTCGACTAGCCCTGCGCGCGCTCAAACACCAATTGTACAATTTGGTAGCACGAGCAGGAGGAAGCTTTGAGTCGTTTCACATCCAGAATCTGGATCTTCCCACGCTGATAGTTGATGATTTTGTGCTGCTTTAGGGCGCTGGCCGCTTCAGTGACACCGACCCGGCGCAGCCCCAGCATATGTGCCAAAAATGCATGCGTTAGGGAAAACTCGTCCCTTCCAACGCGATCCCGCGTCATCAGCAACCAACGGGCCAGGCGCTGCTCCGCATCATGAAAGCGGTTACAGGCCGCAGTCTGGGAGATCTGAGCCATCAACGCATAGTTGTATCGATAGAGCGCTTCTTGCAGCGGCCGATTGCGTGCGAATTCAACCCGAAAAGGCGCGGCCGCCATCCGCAACGCACCGCCCTGACCTTGTACGAGCGCTCGAACGCCGGAGACACCAACGCCAAGGATAAAAGGCATTCCCGCCATGCCTTCGTTTCCAACCATGCCCACTTCAAGCGTGCGGCGCTTGTCGACCGCCGTGAGTAAGGAGATAAGGCAATCGATTGGAAAGTAGACATGTCGGATTGCTTTCCCGGGTTCGTAGAGCACTTGTCCGAATCTAAGTGACACCATCTCGAGTTGCGCGAGCAGGCGCTGAGAAGTCTTTCGTGGCAAGCTCGCCAATATCAGGTTGGTGATAGGCATTTTGTCTGTCATGGGGTTTCGCTTCTCGTTGGCTATCAGCGCTGCGGCGCAATCCAACCACACAACGACTACGATGGGCTTGGTGGATCGAGATCCGGACGCAATGGTACGCATTGCACGTCATAGTTGACTGCGCCAAGACGATTACTCAAGACGACACGTTGCCGGATCGTTGTCAACAACCAGAATTTTCGCAGGGCGCCCCCCAACGGCTGGTACGTGGTCGGCGCTCTTGCGCAGATTGGAGGTCTTTACTTTCGCTTCAAAGCCGAGAGATGTTGTTACGCGCTGGCCCCTCGAACGCGCGATTTGCCTGCCCCAAAGTGTGGGATGGATGCCCCGGACGAGGGCCACGATGTTGTTCGATCACAGTTCCACGGGTGAATTGTTGATTGCTATAGCGGTCGGCGCGAGCCACGTCTGGGGCGCGCGACATCCCAAGAGGAATATTGCTCCGTCTCGCAACGTCAATGCGCCATTGACGTAATTGATTGAACTCATTGTGTGCAATCAGTAATTGCACAAAGCGATAGTAATCGGCGCCTATCTGTTGCACTAGTTCCCTCATAATCGGGCCCCATCGTCGCACTGTTGCACTGCGGATGTCTGTCTGCTAGGACACATTGTCGACCTTAACGCTGCGGAAACCCGACTGAGTACGTCAGCGGACCGACGCGGCTTGCCTCATCAAACACCAGCTAAACGCTTTGCCCTCGGCATTCGGTCCCTGACTGCTCAGTTTTGGGCCGACTGCCGCCCCATAATGAGAAGACAATGTGGGCCGGAAGCCAAATGCACGGATGTTGAGCGGAGTTCCGCAGTGATCTAGCGCCCAATAATCTCGATGGTCGGTGCTGGTGGGGAGCTCGGGGCACCCGCATTGGGCGCGTATGTTCAATTGAGGAGTCAGCCAATATCCTAACAACTCATCGAGCACAATCGCCAAGCAATTAAACGCGGATATGCCGCGATGGGAGGTTTCAAAGTGTTCCCGGAGTGGCCCCTACGTTGGTCAACATTGTGCTTGCCCATCGGATTCGCAAGAGGGGCGATTCTCGCTCGGGCGAGGTCGACATCGGAACCTCCGATTCCAAGCTCCTAGTGCGCCAATTCCACCGATTTAGCGGCGCGCAACGTGACGGTAAATGTCGCGCCACCTTCGGGATTGTTGCGGGCCTCGATGGTGCCACCGTGAGCGTCGATAATCGTCCGCGCAATCGTGAGGCCTATCCCGAGGCCATACGATTTCGTCGTGACAAAGGGTGTGAACAGCTTGCCGATGATCTCCGCCGGCAAGCCCGGTCCCGTATCGCATGCGGTGACTTCAACGTCATCGACCCTAACTACGCTTGTAATCGTAAGCTGCCGCAGGGGCGGCGGCGTCTCAGCCATCGCATCCATTGCGTTGATTATCAGGTTCAGGAACACCTGCTGTAACAGCACTTGATCGCCAGCGATGACACAGGTATCGGAAGCTAGATTGAGGGTCGCCGCGATCTGCCGCGCTCTCATGTCGTGGTCAACCAGGGCAAGACTTTCCTTTACAACAGCGTGCAGATCGATCGGCTTTTTCTGCAGCTGACGACTTCGGAGCATCGTCCGATGGCGCTCGATGATCTGCGCGGCGCGGACGCCGTCGGAATGGATATCGGAGAGGATCTCTGTGCTTGTGTCTGGCGTGACATGCTTTGCGCTGATCATCAGCTGAAGCGCCTCGGTGTTGTGCATTATCGAACTGATGGGCTGAACGAGCTCATGTATGATCGAGTGCGTGAGCGCCGCCATCGTCTCGCGGCGACCCGCGTCAGCAGCGAGTGTCAGGCTCCTCCGGCTGTCGGTCTCGGCCCGATGCCGGGCGCGACGCTCGAATAAGAGCCCGATAATTAAGAGCGCCTGGATAGCCAATGCGCAGGCCGCGCTCAGAACCGTGCCCCGGTGTTCCTGCCACACGCTGGGAGTTCGATAGCGCATCTCACTGCCGGGCGGTAACCGACTCTCGGGTATGTCCCACCGCTTGAGCTCGCGCCAGTCGAATATTGGTTGGCCGGGAAGTTGCGGCGGTAGTCTGACGCTACTCGGCGACGCGCCGTTCAGAATGTGAATGGCCGCGTCGGCCGTGTGGCGAGCGAGATCGTCCATGGACATCAGCCTGCCGCCGACGATGCCGGAGCCGAGGAAAACGTCATGTCGCGCGAACAGGGGAGCATTCGCCGTGGCATGGAGCTTGGCGAGTACTTGTTCGTCCGCGTACGCTCCTCCCGCCGCATCGGTGGCGAAGGTGAGATAGAATATCGCCGAGTGGGCCGGAAGGCTCGCACAGCGCTGCAGGATCTCCGCGAGGGACAGATCGTCGGACCAGACAAAGGTCAGGCGATCGTGAAAGCGACTGAACTGCTGGTTGAACTCGTGATGCCAGAATCTGCCGATCTGTCCGGAACCCATCACCATGAACACCTGCTTGGTCTCGGGCAGCACGCTCAGAATGTCGTCGACCAGCCCAGGGAAATCGTTGATGACCGCGACGGCCGTCTCGTTGTCGGCAAGCGGCGCATTTCCCAAATATTGTTGATCGACGGCGGCAAACAGTAACGGTGCCTCGGGAAACAGCTGCCCTCGATACTTGCGCGCGAATACCGCCGCTAGACCACCAGTGGTGACGACAAGGTCTGGCTTGGGATGGTCGGCATAGGTGGAACGGAGGAAGTTGACGACCGCCTGCTCGGGCGCGCCAACAAACCCTATTGGACCGACGACGACTTGAATGACGTTCAGCGGTCTCGCAGCTCTCTGGTCTAGGCCGACGCGCAGGGCGCCGGTGAAGTGGTCGAGAACAATGTTGCCGCGATCGAGCGATTGGAGCAGCAGGACCTGTCGGACCGGCGGCTGCGATGCGCCTGAAGCGGGACCGTGTATCAGCATCAGCAGGCACGCCTGCGCGACGCATCGCAATGCTATTGCTAGTAGAGCGACATCGCGTTTGGATTCTCGATCCATGCGCGCTGATCGGACTTTGTCAACGTAGGCCCGGATCAACCCTCTCCCTACAAGTTGCAATATCTGTCCCTTTTACCAGTATCCACCCATACGAGTGCTGCAGCAATAAAGGCGGCCGAGATTGGCGGAGGACCCCCTCCAAACCGGCAGCCTCTATATGATCCCGCGAAGCGGGCGGTCACAAGTAACAGCAAGGCGTCCGGACCACCGCGCCATAACGAGGAAGCATTGTTCCCCGAAGACTTAAGTGGTCGATGACGATTAGCAGAGTTTTCTGTAGTGATCTGACGCAAGACAATTTCGAGGGTCGGCGGCGTCAGGGAGCCCCGGGGCACTGTGATTGGGCGGTGTTCGATTTATAAAGACGACGGGAGATTCGTCCAGCGCGATCCTCACTTCTTGCTAAGCGCCTCGAAAACCTCCTTATCAGTATTGACGCCGCCGGCCTGAGCACGCGCAACCAGTTTGGTGCGAAGCGATCGAAATTCTGCGACCCGCAAATAGCGCTTCAGGGCTTCACGCGCGAGATCGCTTTTGGAAATTCCAAGCGCGGCGCTCTGGCGCTCAAGAGCTCTGTCTAGATCATCCGGCACACGTAGCATCAAAATACTCATGCACTACAATGTATTACACATGGAGCGAGCCTACCACTGTCGCGGCTCTCACGCCTTGTACCTGGAGCGTGACCAACCCGGATTGGGTATGCCGCGGTTGAGCCGCGATGTGCCTGGGAAGGGACCGGGTCCCGTTGCGCTCGAGGGCACTATCGTACAATTCGGGCATCGACGAGATGCCCACCGGCCAATATTCTTCTCCCTTGCTTGATATGGAGTGTCGTGATGGCGGAACGGATCTTGCTGGTCGATTACGAAAATATTCAGGCGGTGAATCTGCCGGCGCTTCCGGATGATGTGAAAGTGCGTTTTGTCTTAGGGGGCAGGCAGGCATCACTTCCAACCGCTCTCGCAATCGAAGCCCAGTCGATGGGAAGCCGATTCGACTACATACGCATCTTGAGCGTCGAGCGCAACGCCTGTGACTTCTGCATTGCCTATTATCTAGGCGAGTATTTGCATACAAACCAGCTAGCTGAATGCGTCATCCTGTCGAAGGATAAAAAAGGATTTGATCCTCTGGTGAAGCATTTGACTACCGAACGAGGTTTCAACGTGCGACGAGTGAGCACGCAGAATGATGCATTTGAGGAGATCCGGAGAACGACGCCGAAGACACCGTTCGATCGGCTAACGGGATTGCTAAAGAAAGAGAAGGTGTTGCCGCGCAAGCGGAGGGGGTTAGAGGGGAAGGTGAAATCGTGGTTTCCGGATCTGGGCACGGCTGAACGCACCGCGTTGGTTCAACGCCTAATCCAAGAAGGGTATGTCGCTGAATCGGATAAGCATATTACTTTCGTGTTGGCGCGCTTTAGGCACGTATAGGTGGCTGCGAATAGCGCCGACGCGGGGCGCCGCGGCGCGGACGGCTCGATGGCACGAGGATATGATCTGTGCTGACTCGCTCCCGGCTTTGAATTGATAGAATTGAGAAATGGCTAGAACGCGCCGGAAGCCCCGCTGCATCATCATCGCCGGACCCAATGGAGCCGGAAAGACAACATTTGCCCGCGACTATTTACCTGGGATTGCGAGGCTCATCCACTTCGTCAATGCAGATCTGATTGCCGGTGGAATTTCGCCGTTGCGCCCGGAGTTCGCAGCCATAGCGGCCGGGCGCCTGGTCCTGCGAGAGCTTAACCGCTTGGTCGAAGCGAGGGCGGAGTTCGCCTTTGAGAGTACGTTGAGTGGCCTGCACTACGCGAAGCGTGTCGAGGATTGGAAGAATCGAGGTTATTTGATCGAGATCGTCTATCTTCGGCTCGCTTCTCCGCAGCTGGCGTTGAGTAGGATCGCCAGCCGAGTGAGGCAGGGAGGCCACGATGTCCCTCGAACCGACGTGATACGACGATTCAAGCGCGGGTGGACCAATTTCATCGATGTGTACCGGCCGCTGGCGGATCATTGGGCAATATATGAGAATTCCGAATCCAAACCGAAATTGCTGGAGCGCGGACCATGACCACTCGACGTAAATCGCCAAAGAAGCCGGAGAGCTTTGCTGCCGGTGTCGGCCGTGGGTTGCGTCGAGCCGCTCGCACCGCCCGAGAAGTGGCACGCATGTACGGAACGCCGATTTACGTTTGGGAAGACGGCAAGGTGGTGGCCAAGAAGCCGTAAGTGGTTATGAGTGTGTGGGCGCATTCCGGTCGACCACATCGAACTGTGCCGGCGATGTGACCAACTCAGATTGAGTGTGCCGTAATTGTGCCGTGGTGTGCCTGGGGAAGGGCTGGTAAGCGCTTGCAAGTGATTGATTTATATACCCGCTGGAATCCCCTCGAAGCGGCTGAAAATCCGCGTGTCGGGGGTTCAATTCCCTCCCTGCCAGTAACTATTTGATTTTATTGGTTAAAATGTATCCAATTTGAAGGTCAATTAACAAGCTCCTATTTCGCTGTGCTGGCCTCGATGCGTCAATGGCCCGATTACGCCAGAGTTGGCAATCCCGTGGGCGTTCTGGTCGTTACCCATTACTCAAGAATGTTGCGTCGGTCACTCAGAATTCTCCTGGCTCAGAAAACCGCATTCGTTTTATTGAGCCACTGCAACTCCTGCTGCCAGCTCTGACGTTCCACCGCGTCGCGCTCAAATACGGCAACCGTCTTCGCCAAGACGAGCGTGAATGGACTGCCTGTTCGTCGCGTCGTGTGTGTTACCGGCAAATCATACGTGTCAATGATACGGTGAATGTGCAAGCGATGATTCTTTGCCAGCTTCCATTCGTACCGTACCTTATCCGACGCACGCAGGAATTGCGTCAAGGTTTCGCACAGGCGACAGGAGCAGCGAATTAGAGTCCGAATCGACCAATCAGTGCTCGCGCGATTCGGCTCGTTTAGGCGGCCCGTGACGACCTGCAAGCAGTGTGCATGTATCGGACGCAGGCCCCAATTTCTGAGCGTAGTCGGTGCGTGATGCTCCTTGGCGTTTCGCAGCAGACCGACTGAAACCTGCACGGGAAGCTCGGCAGGGTCGGCGGTGAGGAATGCGATCACGCGACCTGACAGGTCAGGCTGCTGTGTGGCTCGGCTGCTCTCGATGACACGTAAAATCGGCTTACAGAGGCTGACCATCTCTCGCGTCACGCCCTTTGCCGAGACGTGCTGTCGAATCTGCCTTGACCGCCCGATCAACCATGCCCATTGTTCCGAGAGGATCCAACCAGCAAGTTCCCGTCCTGCCGACGAGTCGCTTGCGCACAATTTTCGGCAAAGGACTGGCAGCGTAGAGTCCATCCATGAGAGTCGTGTTTGCGGCGGTTCGTGATTATCTTCCGAGGTCCATGTCTGCAGCAGGGTTCGGCACCAGTCGGATCCATAGGAGTCGAGTAGGTCGGCGAGTCGCGACGCCGCCTTCGGCTTCAGTGCCGCGAGGGCGAACGGTTGAAGCAGTGCAGCGGCGACGCCCGGATCGCCCAGCTTTGGGGCGACTTTGAGAGTGGCATCGAACAAGGAAGTATTTTCGGTATGTCCCGTGGCATACGCCCAAAATGGCACCAGATTTTGCGCCATGGCGATCGCGGCTGCGGGATTCCGCGCCCGGAGGGTCTTGGCGACCTCGCCGATTCCCCACCGGGGAGAAGCCTTCGCGCGGATGAGGAACGTTCGTTCCCGCGGCCAGAGGACTACGGCGGCGCGATGATACCAGTGCTCCACGGTGTTCCCGGCGTTCCCGGTATACCCCTCGTGCCCAGACTCGAACGGCTCAAGATCCACGGAGGGTCTGGTGTAGCATAGCTCCGCGGCGTCGACGCGGGCGGCAGACCGCTTCCCATCGACCGCCGGCCCCGAGCCAGTGGCGGAGCTCGACGTCACTATCAATTAGCTCGGTCAGTTCCGGATCGGATGACTCACCCACTGATTCCCCGCTGTCATTCTCATCGGGATCGTCATTATCCCCGTAGTATCGTTGACCATAGTCGGAGTAGCCCGAATACTCGTCCTCGCACGACCAGGTCTCGTGGACGTCTGCCAGGGCGAGAAAGATCTCGCAATCCAGTTCCCGTGCGGCTTCCTGTAAAGCAATGGCACGCTGAGCGTCCGAATTCTTGAGACGATTCCACTGAAGCCCACGCTGCGTGTACTCATGGTCGAGCAAGTAGACGAGACGATCTGGAGGACTCCGCATGCTGTGATCGCCGCTCCACCGCGCTTGACCGGGGGTTGCAAAAAACTCTCGGATGGTGTCGGTCAACCCGTTGATTGCGGCCGTCGGCGCCCCTGCGGCAGTGGCGTTGTGCTCGAGGACCAAGTTGTAGGCCAGAACGATGCGATAGCCTTGCTTGATCGGGTGGACTTCATGGTGACAATCGGCATAGAAAGCGATGAACGTGAGACTCTTGTCGGAACCGCCAACGCGCATCTTGGCGCCGTGGTGCTCGATCGACACGGCGCCGCCGGTGAAACGTGACGGCAGGCTCACGACCAGGGTGCCGATCATGTCATCCGTCTTTTCGGAGTCCTGATGCGGGGCGAAGAATTGGCCGGGCGCGTAAACCAGCATGTTGTGCAACTGCGCCTTGAGTCTACATCCTTGAGCTAACCCGAGACCGCGGCATATTCGGTCAAGGTGCGGAACCAGGGTATTCATCCACTGGGACTGGTCGATTGAGATCCTGCTCTTGGCAATTTCCCACGTGTCGCGCACCCGTTGGTCCAGGCGCGTCTCATCCTTGAAGCCATGCCGGGCCGGGCGGGCGACCTTGATGAGCTTGCGCGCCGTGCTGGGAGTTACGGGGAAACGGATGCGCCCGACGCCACGGACTTCGAGATGAAGATCGGCGGGGGCGGCCGTGAGGCGTGTTGCGAATTTCCCTGGCCCTCCAATTTGGCCGAGTTGTTGACTGATTTCGAACAACGGGGATTGCGCGTGCTCGATATTTCTTGGTGTTGACGTCAATATAGTCATCGTCGTCGAACCAAATCACAGGGAGATTGCATGGCAAGCGAAGTGCAGATGATCGGATATGAGCTGATCAAGACGGGCTCGCTGGTGTCTTTTCGCATCGTCGAGGAGGAAGTACTGGCGACACCAGACGAAGCCGAATTCGGCATGCGGCTGCTGCTAACATTTGTCGCGGAGGAGGGCGAGGACGACCAAGATGAAGACGAGGTCGCGGAGGACACCGCCGAGTGGGGTGCTTTCGGATTCATGTTTGTCCTGGGCGTGTTGTCTTTTGCCGAGGCGAGACCCCGTAATATGTCATCTGTAGATTATCATGAGAAGGACGAGTTCACGGTTGCGGATTTCATCGAAGGATTGCGATTCGTGCGGGGCGAATTGCACTTCGATGCTGATTACATCCGCGGCCGTCGGATCAAAACCCGCATCGCTGTCCGTGCCAACGGCACCGTAAGGCTGGAAACAACCGGGCGCGGCAAGGCGGTGTTACGCTGGCTGGAGAGGCTGCAAGGAAAAAAGCCTCTTCAATTGGTCGGTGAGTGAGGGAAGCGAAGCGCGTTACGCAAGTAGTCGCTTAAGCGCATCCGCCTGTTCTGCAAATTTCTTCGGGCTGGTTTTGGCAAGTTGCTCAAGATTCCTCTTCTTCCAACGAACGGCCGGGAGCTGCTCGAGATGAGCAATGCCGAGTAATGGCCATTCGGGTGCTTTGCTCACAAGAGAAACAAGAAACTGCCGCTCGTTCGGGTCTAGTGTCTGCGGCAGTTCTGCGACCAAGCGGTCGCGTACACTCAAGAGCTCCGCAAGTTCGACGGACCCAGTTGTCATGCCCACAAATGTTCGCTCGTAATCTTGAGTTATGTCGCGCAGTATCGGCGACAAGACTTCATACGGCGGACGATTATGACTGGCGATGTAGACGACGAAAGCGCGGCGGATCGCCGGGGTGATGCCTTCGTGCGCGTAGAGTTGCATCACGTCGAAAAGGTCGCGGGGATGCTGCCTATCCAATGCCGCGACGAGCTTGCCGCCATAAATGTCTTCAAGGGATGCCATCGGAACTTCCAGCTCGGCTTGCAGAGTGTCACGCGCCTTGGCGGATAGCGATGCAAGTCGTACCGGATGCACGGTCCCTCGCAATACGAAGTTGACCTCGACTTTGATCTCGATGTTTCCGCGTCGTACCAGAATCTTGGTTTCGCCGGCGCCAGTCGCAATAACGGTGCGAACCTGAAATCCGCGAGTCTCCAGGCGTGCTGAAGCCTGGCGAACGGCTTCATTGATCTGAGCCAAAGCCTGATCTCGAGGAAGCGAGTGATCGGGGAATACAAGATCGAGGTCGACCGATAGGCGCGGCATATCTCGGACGAAGAGGTTGATGGCCGTGCCGCCCTTGAGCGCGAACACTCCGCTCTCGAAGACGACGGGCGCCACTTGGATAAGTAATCGGGCGGCATCAACATAAAATTGATTCACGGCTTGAGCACCAATAGACCGTCTTTGGACCGCGAGACCCAGGCACGATTGCTGCCAGTCGGTAGCCGAGCAGGAGTCAACTTCGAGGCCCACGGGAGCGAGAGCTCGCGGCCGAATCGCAAGCAAAGCCGCACCGTTTTAACGCTCGAACACCGCTTCAGTAAATCTTCCAGGACATCGGTGCGCAAGGTGTACATGCTTTCCGCCAACTCGCGTGCTTCCTGGAGAGGCTGCCGGACTCCGACTTCGCTCAGCAATTCCAAGAACGCGCGCTCCGGCGCCGATACGAGGGGCGCATCAACCAGTTTCTCGAACGGAGTTACGTTCATCATCTTGGGCGGTCGTTCGTCGAACAGGCGTTTGCGGTGGTATTCGGCCGGAAATCGCTCTATAAACCAACCGGGTAAGCGTGCTGCCGCCCACCCATATAGATGCAGCGAGGTGTGCTGTGAGACGTAGTGAGTTATGCCATACCATGCCAAGGCTGACTTGCCGCCCACATGCAGTCCGGCGATCTGTCGCTCGAGCAGTCGCAAGCTTGGATGTAGCGAGAGAGTGTCGCCTTTGCGGCAATACACTCCACGCGCTAAGCGAGTCAGCCAGCCTGACCGGACGTAGTGAACTGCCAAGTCGGCCGATATGCCGAGCGCCTTCAATGCGCCTGATGTTAGCGGTGCACCCGAGGGCAGTTCTGTATACAGGGAGTTTAGTTTATGTCTATTAATCGTAGCCATACTACGATTATAGACTACTGTTCAAATAAAGGCGTTATTTGGTTTATCTATAAATATCGTAGTTAAACTACGATAATGATGACTAAAGCAAACGACCGCAATTTCCCGGTCACCTAGGCGACCGTGTGCGGAACGTCCATTGACGTCCACTGACACCCACGGTTTTGACGGGGTAATTTGAGGGTAACTTTGCTCTCGACTGAATGGAACCATATCCAATTCAGCAACATACGGACGAATTGAATTCCCTCCCTGTCTAAGCCATTGATTGTATTAAAAAATGGCAACTTAAGCATTTGCGCCGCGAATGTCACAGTAGCAAAATATCCCAAAACAGGGATAATAAGAAATGCGTTCACATTTGGAGCCGGCTGAAAAGCCACTTCACTGGGTAGCGTCGTCAAAGCGCGACTTGCTCGACATGCCAGAGCCCGTCGTTCGCGAAATCGGCATTGCACTGAGCGTCGCGCAGTTCGGGTCAAAGCACCCCAATGCAAAACCTTGGAAGGGTTTGGGTCCTGGAGTGCTTGAAATAGTTAGCAACTTCGCGACCAATACATTTCGCGCGGTTTATGTGGTTCGATTTGAGAAAGCCATCTATGTACTGCATTGCTTTCAAAAGAAATCCCCGAGCGGAATTCGCACGGCAAATACCGATGTCGCGTTGGTCGAGAAGCGATTAAGGGCAGCTCAAGTAGATTACGAGGTGAGATATGGCAAAACGCGTAAATAAGATAGAACGAGTCGACGAAGGCAGCGGCAACGTCCTAGTGGATCTGGGATTATCAGACGCCGCAGAACTCACAACCAAAGTGCAATTGGCCGCGGCGATCAATCAACAGATAGAGGCGCGCAGTCTTTCTCAAGTCGCCGTGGCTGAACTTCTGAGCGTCAATCAACCTAAGGTCTCCGCGTTGCAGAATTACAAGCTGGATGGCTTTTCGGTGGAGCGATTGATGACGTTTCTGACCGGGCTGGGTAGCGACATCGAGATCCGGATCCGCAAGCCAAAGCGCGCTTCGAATCGTGCTGGGCGTATCTCGGTCGAAGCTTCGAGCATTCGCAATCGCAAGCGACGATTTGATGGCCATCGCATCGCCATCGATCGCACCTAGAAGGTTCAAGCAAGCTCGTCAACTTAAGGGCTAATCCGGCAGACCTGGATGAGCAAAGAGCGTGATATTGCTTCGATAAGCGCGCGCCTCGCGGAGCTTGAGGCGGAACGCAGCGAGCTGAATGAGCAATTGGAGGAGGCGCAACGCGGACAGCAGAAGGTCGGCAGCCGCGGCAACTCGCCAATTACAGCCAACTCGACCGCCGCGGAGAAAATAGCACTGTTTCGCCGACTGTTTGCCGGTCGACCCGATGTCTTTCCGGTGCGATGGGAAAATAGAAATACCGGAAAATCCGGCTATGCGCCTGCCTGCGCGAACGAGTGGGTACGCGGTGTCTGTGGCAAACCACAAGTGAAATGCGGTGAGTGTCCAAACCAAGCCTTCATTGCGATATCCGACAATGTATTCGCCAATCATTTGCGCGGCGCCGATCCAAGCCGATCGAGCGGCACAGAATTTGTGGTAGGCGTGTATCCCGTCAGGGGCGATGAAACTTGCTGGTTTGTGGCAGCGGATTTTGATGGGGATGACTGGTCAACGGATGCACTAGCCTATGTCGAGACATGTCGTCTGAGTTCCGTGCCCGCTGCGCTCGAGCGGTCCCGATCCGGTGAGGGTGGTCATGTCTGGATCTTCTTTTCGCAACCGATTCCAGCCAGAGATGCACGACAGTTGGGCGCCGTCTTGTTGACCGAAACGCTGGAGCGTCGGCCGGAATTGGGATTCGCATCGTACGACCGAATGTTTCCAAGCCAGGACACCTTGCCGAAGGGTGGATTCGGCAATTTGATCGCGTTGCCCCTTCAGCGACGTGCACGAGACTACGGCAATAGCGTCTTCGTGGACACCAACCTACTTCCTTACCGCGATCAATGGGCCTTTCTCGGCTCCCTTCCCCGCCTAACACCTCAAGCAGCTTATGGCTTGATTGGCGCGGCTGAAGCACGCGATCGGGTACTTTCCGTTCGAATGCCCATTGCCGATGAAAATGGCGAGGAGCCGTGGCGTCGGTTGCCGTCTCGGCGGTCGCCGCCCGAGCGAGTGACGGAATTCCTACCGAGCCGCATCAAGATTGTCTTGTCTGACGACATTTATGTTGACCGTACAGCCCTTCCACCGTCCATGGTCGCACGGCTCATTCGACTGGCAGCATTTCAGAATCCTGAATTTTACCGCGCACAGGCCATGCGGTTGTCGACATTTGGCAAACCTCGAATCATTTCCTGCGCATTGCTCCATAGGAATCACGTTGCGCTGCCGCGCGGTTCCTTGGAAGAGGCGATCGACCTGCTTACTTCACACAACGTCGAAATTGATATCGACGATATGCGAGAACGTGGTGCGGAACTTGGCTGTCGCTTTCTGGGTGTCCTACGGGACGAGCAACAAATCGCGGTCGACGCAATGGCTAAGCATGTCTTTGGTGTTCTAGCTGCGACGACAGCTTTCGGCAAGACGGTCGTCGCTGCGGCGCTGATTGCTCACCGGCAAGTCAACACGCTCGTTCTGGTGCATCGCAAGGAATTACTGAAGCAGTGGGTCGAGCGCCTGCGGCAATTTCTGTCGGTCGGTGTTGATGACATTGGTACCATCGGCGGCGGTCGCCGTAAGCCCACGGGACGAATCGACGTTGCTTTGATACAAAGTCTCGTCCGCAAGGCAGAGGTGTCGGATCAGATCGCTGGCTACGGCCATCTCATCGTGGATGAGTGTCATCACCTGTCCGCTTTTAGCTTCGAATTGGTCGCACGGCGCTCCAAGGCGAGATATGTGTTGGGACTGTCCGCGACCGTGACCCGGAAGGATGGACACCATCCGATTATCTTCATGCAGTGCGGACCGGTGCGACATCGCGTGGACCCCAAGTCCCAAGCCTTGCGGCGCGGCTTCCATCACAAGGTTCGCATTCGCAACACTGAATTTAGGTTACCGGCGGATCTGGAAGGATCTCCGATATCGATGCCGGCTATATATTCAGCGCTCGGATGCGATGAGGCGCGCAATTCGGTGATATTTGATGACGTCCTCACGGCATTGGAAGCGGGCCGGTGTCCGTTGATCCTGACCGAGCGGCGCGATCATCTGGAGGCGCTTCGAGCTCGCTTTGAGCGATTTACTCGGAATCTCGTCGTCCTGCATGGAGGCCTTTCGGCGGGCGAACTTCGTACCGCACAAGCAGGGCTTCAGCCCGGCGGAAACGGGGAGCGATTGGTACTCGCAACCGGGCGCTATCTCGGGGAGGGATTTGACGATTCGCGCCTCGACACGCTGTTTCTCGTCATGCCAATTTCATGGACCGGGACACTGGCCCAATACGTCGGTCGCCTGCATCGCGACTACGATGGAAAGCGAGAAGTTGTCGTGTACGACTACGTCGACCAAAGGGTGCCGGTACTCACACGAATGGCCGCGAAGCGTGAGAAGGGCTACAAAGCGTTGGGATACGTCCTCGAACAATGATTTGGTGCCGAACGATCTTGGCGGTCCATCCACCCAGCGTGTCGCGCGTGAGCTTCGGCACGTTGTAGACGGGGCCACCCACGGTTTGCGGACTTCCCGCTCCTTGCTCCGAATCCCGTTCCTCGCTTCACTCGGTGCCGTAGGTCTTGACCAGGTAGTCCACGATCGCCGGAATATCCTCGTCGGAGAAGGGAGCTCCAAAGGGCTTTTTCATCTTCTTGACGGTGGCTTCCCAGTAAGCGCGCGGGGACGAGGATGGCTGGTATTGCACGTATTGAGCGGAATGACAGATCAGGCAGTCCTGCTGCACCAATGCATACCCGGGCAGATCGCTCGGTTGGAAGCGCGCGGTTTCCGCCGGCAGCGTGACCTCGAGCGCGGAAGCGGTCGGTAACGCCATGAGGCAGAGGAGCAGATGCGAAGTCCGGGGGCGTGCGAAAAGGTAGCGTCTCATGGGTGTGTCCTCACACGGCGGATACATTGACGGTTTCGACCACGTTGCGCATGTAGCCGGCAGGATTCCACGTCGCATCCATCGGCTGCGTCTCGCCCTTTCGATTGACCGCACGCACCTTGAGCGAATAGAGCCCTCGGGTCGCCGGCTTGAATGGCGCCGTCCAAGTCCGAAACGAATACTTGCCGAGGTCGCGGCCCAACCGTGCGTCGCTCCAGGAGCGGCCACCGTCGGCCGAAAACGCGACCGCAGAGATGCCGTCGCCGCCGTCGAACGCAATGCCCTGCACCGTGGTATGACGGCCGACGGGGACCTTTCCCCCATCGCTCAAGTTGGTCACGAAGGAGCGCACATTGAAGCGATTGATGGGAATCGTCGCCGCAGGCGTGGTGCCCGGTGCGACGCAGGCACACAGATTGTCCGGGATGCGATACGCGCGGCTCATCCAGAAACCGTCGTAGGCCTGATCCAACACGGTGATGTCCGACACGTGCTTGACCCAATACGTGCCGTAGTGGCCGGGGACGACCAGGCGCAGCGGATAACCGTTCAACATCGGTAGATCCTCCCCGTTCATCGCCCAGGCGAGCATGACTTCGCCATCGAGTGCATGCTCGAGCGCGAGCGCCTTGACAAAAGCAGGGCTCGCTTCCAGTGGCGGCCGATCGAGTCCGCTGAAGCTCACTTGAATGGCCCCTGCCTGAATTCCCGCCTTCTCGAGCACCTTTTTCAGCGGCACTCCCGTCCAGCGCGCATTGCCCATGGCGCCATTCGACAACTGGCCGCCGTTGACGCGCGGACTGAAGTGGCCGCGGCTGTTGCCCGAACACTGGTTGACGGCAACGATGTCCAGCGGCTCTGCAAGCCGCTTCAATTCGCCGAGGGACAGATCGAGCGGAGCGTTCACCTTGCCCGACACACGCAGCCGGAAGGATTGAGGATCGACGGTATTTGGAATGCCGCTCCAGTGGTAGCGCACGAAGAACGCATCGTTGGGCGTCAGCGGCCCCTCGTTGAACACTGCAAAGGGCGTTTCGAGCTGGGGCGGCCGGCTGGTAAGCACGATCAGCGGCCGCTTTTGCGGGAAGGCGACCAGGTCGCGCTCCCCGTTCTGAAATGGCAATACGATTCGCTTCGCGGCCGAAGCACGCGCCTCCATTGCCGGGGCCGCGAGCATCGTTGCCGCCATCGCCCCCAGCGCCCTCAGCAATTCGCGGCGGGTTGCCTGCGGCGGTTTGGTATTCACGGCATGACTCCCCTGGCGGATCCAGCCTGGTAGTTTATGCGGATTCGAGCAGCAAACGAATGGACACGAGGCTCACGGCACCGACGGCGGCTGCGGTGAGCATTGCCAGCAGCAGCGGCCGAAATCCGATCTGACGAAAGGCGCTGACGCGGGTTTGCAGACCCACTGCGGCCATCGCCACCGTGAGGCAGAGTTCGCTCACCTTCTGGGCGCCGCCGACGGCTGAATGCCAGAGGTTCATTGCCGTGGTCCCGAGGGCCGGTACGCCAAAGTCCACGGCGCTGCGCAGCGCACACATGGCGATGAACCAGAGCACGAATCCGGGCACCACCGGTGGCCTGCATTGGGTCGCGGCGCCGCTCTCCTGGCGCGCCTCACTTTGATAGAGCAATGCGACCAGCGGAATCACCGCCGCCAT
This sequence comes from uncultured Gammaproteobacteria bacterium, assembly GCA_963811115.1. GTDB lineage: Bacteria > Pseudomonadota > Gammaproteobacteria > Steroidobacterales > Steroidobacteraceae > Bog-1198. The sequence continues at coordinate 57,556 of CAWEQB010000003.1, read as the reverse complement.
CATGAGGTTGCGCACCAGCTTGGTCACGGTCGCCGCTTCCAGGACTCCCGCGGCGGAGTATTGATCCTGATAGATGAGGCCGGCGCCGACGACTTGCGATGTGTCGTGCACGGCGGTGCCCAGAAATACGCCGGCCAGTTGCGGACGAGCGGCAAAGAATGCTTGCGCGATCATGGGCTGTACCAACATGGCGATGAGTCCGAAGAGCGCAATGCAGGCCACCGCGTAGCTCACCTCCGCCTCCCGGGCGCGAATGACCGGTGCCGTCGCCACAATGGCGGTCACGCCGCAAATGCTGGTGCCGACCGCAATGAGGGCGGCGAGCTGTGGGCTCATGGCCATCGCCCGGCTGGCCAGCGTCACCAGCAGCAAGGCGGAGGTGATGCAGATCAGCACGACCGGCAGGGCGTGCAAACCCAGGCCGATGGCAGCGGCAAGGCTCAATCGCAGGCCGAGCAGGACGATGCCGACGCGCAGCACCCACACCGTGCAAGATTTGAGCACCGCGCCGTCGCTGGCCAGCTGTGGCCGGAGGTTGCCGATCACCATGCCCGCGAGAATGGCCCCCATCACTCCACTGAAGGGCGATCTGGCGTTGCCGAGCAGCACTGTCCCGGCGTACTGGGCGAACCAGGGACCGAACAAGGTGCAGGCGAGGACGGCCAGCGGAGTGGCAAGGCGCAACGGCACGAAGCGAGTCGGAGCGCTCACTCGATGACGGGCTGTCGGCTGTCTTTGCGGCGCTTCAGCACCATCCGTTCATGGAGCGCCCGAACCGTGTCGCTGCCCCGGCTCACGAATACGGCCGGGATCACGCCATGGACCACGCAGGCCATGCCGGCGATGATCATCTTCGTCCCGAAATAGAGCGCGCTGCCGAAGTGCTCCAAGTAGGTTTCGTCCACCGACGTGGGATGTTCGGTGAACAGGCTGCGGAACAGGGACATTAGCACGCCTCGACTTAAACTCATCCCAGTCTTGAGGATAGATTCCATCGGATAGAAAATGCTCCCATTTCTTTCTTCCAATATTTCAGTTATTAGTATTTTATGCTAATTTTTGCCATGGACTCGATCGATCGTCGCCTTCTGTCCCTGTTGCAGGACGATGCGTCAATGCCGCTTCAAGATATCGCGGCCCGCGTCGGGCTGTCGGTCAACCCATGCTGGCGGCGCATCAAGCGGATGGAATCGGCGGGCATCATCCGCGCCCGCGTCGCGGTGCTCGATCCCGAAAAGGTCGGACTCCACGTTACTGTTTTCGTGCGGATCAAGGTCCGGGAGCACACTTCGGAGTGGGTCAAACGCTTTGCGGCCGCGGTGCGCTCGATCGCCGAGATTGCGGAATGCCACCGCATGGGCGGCGACGTCGATTATCTGCTCAAAGTCGTGGTGCCGGACATCGCGGGCTACGACCGCGTGTATAACCAGCTCATCAGCAAGGTGCCGGGACTCGCCGACGTGAGCGCGTTATTCTCAATGGAACAAATCAAGTACACCACCAAGATTGAGCCTGCCGCTTGACGAGATGCCAAGAGCGGTTGACGTTGCGGGGTATTCAAATTCGGTTCGGACATGGCATCAGCTCGCGACGCAACAAGAACCCGCCGTGAATCCGTCCCTAGACACGGCTGGGAAAAACCTCCTGTTTATTTTACGCCCCGTCATACGATCTCCTGCGCCCATCTGGAGTGTGGGCGCGACGGTAATGGGAGCTCTGGTTTCCGCTCTACGACCGAAACCCGCAATCCTATGTTCCTAATATTTTCTTCGCCAAACCCGCCGACTACCGCAAGGCGACTCAGCGGATTTACTTCTCATCGGCCGATCCGTCGTATTTGGCATTGCCAGTGGTCGAGAACTGAGCAAATTTCACGGGTGACCGAGCGGGCGAGTGCCCTGCGAAGCTTAAATGAGGAAAACTGCCTTTCTCTTATTGGCGCCAGCCGGCGCCTGCACTGATTGCTTCGGCTGCACGACGCTCGAAATTCGTATGGGAGGAGCAATTGACCACGTACTAAAGGTTCGCGAGCTCGCCAACTGGCCGGGACCCGATTCATGAAGGTACCGGCACTATACAGGCGATTGTCGAATAGCGCGCCGACCCCCATTTAACATTTAAGACATCAAAGCACCAGCGACCTACCTCGGTGCGCGGGACGCGCCGGTTATTGGGTAAGCTAGAGCTAGCGGCTCCAATCGGCTGTCCAAGGTAGAGACATATGGCGAATGTGTTCGATCGTTGGGAATTTTCATGGCAACCTCCGGTGCTGATTCTATGCGTCCTTACGTTGACCGGTGCGCATCATGCAACCGCGGCCGCTCAGCGCATTAGCGCCGCCGAATTACTTTCGCCGACATGGTCTGGCAGAGTGACCGCCAATAGCGCATTCACTCCGGGTTTAGATGCTGTCGCGGAGCGCACGCCGTTTTTGGGAACGCTGCACTTGACCGAAACGGAGATGGTCACTGAACCTGCGGAATTCTCTCCTCGGTCAGTCCTTGGTCGGGATCCGAAGTTATTTCCGGGTGTCGCCATCTCCTTCTTCACCGACAATGGCGATCTTATTCCCTACACGCAAGACGTGATTCGGTACGGTTCCAACAATCGAGGGCGCAGCTACTGGGACATTATTGTCCAGCCTGGCCGGGTTTGGTCTCAGCTTGACGACGGCGGCTGGTCGCGTGCCGCGTTCCCTTTTGCGCTAGTAAACTCCATCGAGGGCGAGACGCACAATGGCTTGGCGACATTCCTCTACAAGGACGGGCGAGTATCGAATTTGCGCTTTCAGATCGTGCAACAAACGGCGCCGTTCTACATTAAGGATAGCTTCGTCGCCGCAGGTCTCGTTAGGGCGACCTTTGCACCCGTTGCGACCGATCAGCTAAGGTCTCTAAAGCAGGTCTACGAAGCCGACCGCACAGATGCAGTTCCGATTGCCAGTTGGGACGAACTCGCGGCAAAGGTAGGCAGTGCCAAACTCGCAAATTTCGATGGCACGATGCGAGCGAGCGACATTGTGCTTTCGGGATTGGACTATCAAGGCACCTTCTACCTGAAAGCCTGCCAGAGTGCCGGTGGTCAGTTGCCGTGGTGCGATCGCGCGCGCTTCGGAGTGTGGTCTGCCACCAAGGCGTTGGCGAATGAAACGGCGCTATTGAGACTCGCCGAGAAGTACGGCCCGACGGTGTTCGAATTGAAAATTGCAGACTACTTGCCGGAGGCGGCGCGCTACCCCGGGTGGGACCACGTGCGGTTCGAAGATGCAATCAACATGGCGACTGGAATCGGAAATGGCAGCGCGAAACGAGAGCCGAATGACACGGGTGATGGGTATCTCGATCCTAGTTACTCGAAATGGTATGAGGCCCGCTCGACCCAGGAAAAGGTAACCGCACTGCTCAAGGACGGCGGCGTGTATCCGTGGGGTCCTGGCCAGGTCACACGCTACCGTGATCAGGACATGTTTATTCTTGGAGTCGCGATGGACCGCTTTCTCAAATCGAAGGAGGGACCTACGGCCAATATCTGGTCGATGTTGCAACAAGAGGTGTTTGGACCAATCGGCGTCCATCACGCACCGACAAACCGCACCATCGAAGCGGATGGCAGCACCGGTCATCCACTCATGGCCTACGGCTACTACCCAACAATCAGCGATATGGTGTTAATAGCGCGGCTTTACCAAAGCCACGGCAAGCACCTAGACCAACAGATCCTGTACGCGCCGCGCATACGAGAGTTACTAGCCGGCCCCAATCCGCGGGGATTTCCCACTGGCGAGAAGCTGCCGGTGGGCGAAACAACCTATACCAATGCGTTTTGGGTCACATCGTACGCACCATCGCAAGATTGCCGATTGTTTTATCCTAGAATGATCGGCTGGGGAGGCAATATTGTGGCTTTGATGCCTGGAGGTTTGACGGGCATTCGCCTCGCTAAGAGTGGTGAGACGGCGGATAACTCCGAAGTCGACACCAGCGGAATGGCGCAGGTCGCAAACTCCTTGTCACGTTTCTGCCAGCGGGGTAGCTAGCGACCCCGCTGCTCCCGGAGACCGTCGAATGATCACAAGCGTGCCGCAGTGATTCGGCGCCAGATAATTTAGATGGTCGGTGGTGTGGGGAGCCCCGGGCACTGTGATTGGGAGTGTTCGCTTTATAGATGACGGGAGATTCGATGGGTTGCTGCGCGCTCTGTGAGAAAGAGCGTGGCGTTCGCCGGGTAGTGCAGCGGGTGGCTGAAGATTGGAGTGGTCATTCGATCTCGGTACTGCGCCGCCAATACTCTCCGGGACGAATAATCGGAATTTCTCGAATTGTCTTCATATCGAGAAGATCGCGATCGACGCTGATCAGGAGCGCGCATTCACCGGCAACCGCGGTGCCCAGCACCGGTACATCGGTAGGATCTCTGCACAGGTCTGACGGCAGATCGGCCGGCTTTACAACAATGCCAACTCGACGAAGGAAGGCGCCGACCTGCTCCGAATCGCGCCTCGGAAAATTGAATTTCTCGACGAGCTTTCGCCGCAGTTCCTCGAGGATAAAGTCGGAAATCACCAGCTCATGGTGCAGCAAAATATCCTCAAGCATCTCCGCGCACACTCCCGCACGGCTGATGTGTGCCGCGATGAGTACCGATGAGTCAAGCGCGATCCTCACTTCTTCTTGAGTGCTTCGAAAACATCCTCATCGGTATTGACCCCGCCGGCCTGCGCACGCGCAACCAGCCTGGTTCGCAGCGTTCGAAATTCTGCGACCCGCAGATAGCGTTTCAAAGCCTCGCGCGCAAGATCGCTTTTGGAAATTCCAAGTGCGGCGCTCTGGCGCTCAAGGGCCTTGTCCAGGTCATCAGATACACGAAGTGTCAAGGTACTCATGTATTACAATGTACTACATCACGGGAGCACATTCCAGGTTGTGCCAAGAATGTGACCAACTCAGATTGAGTGTGCCGTAATTGTGCCGTGATGTGCCTGGGAAGGGGCTGCCGCAAAGCACTGTCGAGATGTTTACCGCGGTGGCCGCGCAAGATAACGCTTGATGGCCTCAAGCAGAGCCATCTGGCCCTTCGCCTGCTGCGGCGGGAGGACTCAGTAATACGTTCAGGTGAGGTGTAGCCAGTACCTCAACAATCTCATTGAGCAGGATCATCGTGCGATCAAGCGCCGATGCGCCTCCATGGGAGGCTTTTAGTCTTTCGGGAGCGCGGCTATTACCTTGGCCGGCATCGAGCTCGCCCATCGGATTCGCAAGAGGCAATTCTCGCTTGGGCGCGGACGATATCGAAATGTCGGGTCGCTCAAGCAACTCTGGAATCGGGCGCTCGCCTGGTAGCTCCCCAAGGAGTGAATCTCAAAAAGGCCGGTTCCAGCTTCTAAATCGGGCCGAAATCCCAGCTTCTAATGCCTGCAATGCAACAGTACCCGTGAGATCGATCCAGCGCTTGTCTACCAGAATCGCATAGGCGTTTTGTCCAGTAGCTCCGCGCCGCTGTCGGTGACGATGAAGTTATTTTCGAACCCCACGGCTCCCACGCCTGGGCGTTTCTGAAACGCCTCGGCCGTGAGGACCATACCTGGCTTGAGAGGCCCCTTCATGCGCTTGTACCCGAACGGCCCGATATCCGAGTCGTCCTTGGAAAGGACGTAGGATGGGAAGCCGGTGCCAAGACCATGGCCAAACAGATCATCGCCCGCCGGCTCCTCGACCCCGCTCTTCCTTGCAAGCTCGGCCCAGCGAAGACCTAAGTCGCGCGCCGTAATGCCCGGCGCCACCGCTTTGACCATGTCCTCGACGAGCTTGGCGCAGCTGTCAACCAGGGCTTTCTGCGCGGGCGTCGGGCGCCTGCCGCAGACAGCGGTTCGGCCCGGATCCATCCAATAGCCCGCAAAGATGGGACCGTAGATCCATACCGAGATCAAATCCCCGGGTTCCGGCGCATTCATGTTGTATCCGTAGAAGTCGTAGCTCAACGGAGAATTCATCGTCGCGGGGCCGTGGCAGATGGAGATTCGATGAAACCCTCCGCCCCCACGCATGATGACCGCCGCGGCGCGCGCCGCCGCTTCGCATGCCCGTTCTCCGGCAATCATCGCTTCCATGGCCGAGGTCAGCGCATTGCTCACCAGAGCGCCGGCGGCCCGATAGGCTTCGAGTTCGCGGGGACTCTTGATCATCTGAGGTCCTTCGAGGAAGGATTCATTTGGAACCCACTCGATCTGGGGCGTTCCACGCCGCAGGATGCGGTCGAACCTTCCCGGGAGCACATCGTCACCCACGACGGCCACTCGCCCTTCGATTCGCTCGGCCCGCAAATATTCGGCGAATTTGGCCGTCATGTGCGGTGTATGGTGGACAATCTTGCCGCAGAATATTTTTGAGCTGTCGATTGCCTCATCGGTGAGGCCGATATGCAGCTCGGGCTCGCGCCCTTTGCGAATCAGCACGGCGGCGAATGTCCAGGGCTCATCGAGTTCCTCGCTCAAGGGATCCTGGCCCGTTCCGTTCGTATAAAAATTGGTCAGCCAGTAGACATCGCCCACCCGATCGTAGGCACTCGCGGATCGTTGCCATACGAGCAGATTCTCATGACCTGCGGCGGCCATCGCCGCCTGAACCCGTCCCCATCGCGCAAGGTATTCATCTTTCGTGAAAAAGATTTCAGGTCCCGGCGTTCGTGCGCCCGCAATGTCTTTACTCGAACCGGCCGCAACGGTTGCGAGAAGCACGGAGGACGCGGATGTTTGCAGAAAGCTGCGCCGACCCATGAAAGTCGGGCTATGCTTTATCTCATCGACCTTCTGCATTTCATCCTCCAAAGTTGGCTGCCCCGATCGCGCGAATAATGGCATGGCCGCAGCGGGTCTTCGATGCCGAAAAATCATCCATTCGATGCGAATAATGTTGTTGCATGCGGCTGCTCATATGATTGCTAAATACCGATTCGCGGCGGTGGAAAATGCGCTCGGCGTGGTGCCGATAACTGCGGCGGAGGTGATCGTGCGCTTTAAGGCCCGACTATGATCATGACGGAATCCGCTCTCGGCAAAAGAGCGCAGCCGACGACCTCGACGTTTTGGGCTGCCGGAGCGCTCGGGATCTTAGCCACGGCCGTAGGGGCGATTTTACCGGTGCTCGTTGGAGTCTGGCAGAAGCAGGCCGGCCTGCAAGTCGATCAGGCCGGCTTTGTGGCAGCCACGGAGTTGTTCGCTCAAGTCGCGGGCACGGGGGCGTTCCTGTGGACCTCGCCGCGATGGACCCTGCGCACGCTCGCCCTCGTCGGTCTCAGCGTCATGGTCATCGGCAACATCGCCACGGTAGCGAGCACGAATTTTGCGTCGCTCCTCATGGCGCGCGCCATCGGCGGCGCAGGCGGCGGGGTGCTGCGCGCCTTGTGCATGATGTGTCTGGCCAAAGCCTTGAGTCCAGGCCGTGCCTTCGCGGTCTACGCCGGTGCGCAGGTGGGTCTGGCCGCAGTGACCACGGCGCTCATTCCCCAATTTATCAACGTCAACGGAGTGCGCGCACCGTTCCTGGTCTTGACTCTCGCTTGCGTGCTCGGATTTGCGCTGTGCCCGGCCTTGCCGCGACATGCGCCGCTGCCGCCGTCCGAGATCGGGCGCCTGAGTTTTAAGTCCTATCCGATGGCTGCGATATTGGCCATCATTGCCCTGTTCATTTTCTTCGCGGGACAGGGGGCCCTGTGGACATATCTCGCACCCATCGGCGCGTATCGATCGATACCGCCGGCCGGCATCACTGAAGGATTGACCCTGCTCAATTTTGCGGGGCTCGCCGGTGCTCTGGGGGTGGGCGCGATGGCGCATCGAGTTAACCCACGGATTGCGCTCGTGACGCTGTTGGCGACCGAGATCCTATCGATCGCGGGCTTATTCCAGGCGCATTCGTCGTTCGGCTTCATCGCCTCTGCGTGCATCTTTTATTTTTCCTGGTGCGCCTCATTCCCGTTCCAGTTCACCGTCATTGCGCAATCTGACACGAGCGGTCGGGCGAGCGCGGTGGTGCCGGCAGCCGATGGCCTAGGGCTCGCCGGGGGCGCGGCCATTGCCAGCGGGCTCTTGCCGACGCTGGGATTGGGATCTGCCGGTTGGATCTGTGCGGCGGCCAGCGTCGTCGGGGTCGCGCTGTATCTCTGGTCGGTGGCGCTGTCGAAGAGGCCGTCACACTGGGTGCGGCGGCCGGGCGCCGCAGATACGTTCGCCTTAGAGGGATGACATGTCTCGAACCAGCTTTATCAATGCGAGAATCTTCGACGGTAGCCGACCGCAGTATCTGGACGAATCTGTGGTGGTCGTCGACGGCGATTGCATCGTGGCAGTGGAGCGAAAGCACGATGCTGCCCATGCGGGAGAGGTGATCGATGTCCGCGGCAAGACCATCATGCCCGGATTGATCGACGCACACTGCCATGTTCTGGGATCGAACCTTCGAGTCACTGACACGGAGTCCCAGCCGCTGACCTACGTGGCCAGCTACGCCTCCAAGATGCTGGGTCACGCGCTCAACTGCGGCTTCACGACCTTGCGCGATGTGGGTGGCGGCGACCTCGGAATCGCCCGTGCCGTGGAAGATCGCCTGATTCGGGGGCCGCGGGTGTTCTTTGCCGGACGTGTGCTGTCGATGACGGGCGGGCACGGCGATTTCCGAGACCCATTCAGCAGCATTGGCGCTTGTGCCTGCTCGGCGGAGGGCCGGGTCGCGGTGATTGTCGACGGTGTGGATGCGGTGCGCGCGGCCGCCCGAGAGGAACTGCGGCGCGGTGCTCATTGCATCAAGATTATGCTCTCCGGCGGCGTCTTGTCGCCCACCGATCCGATATGGATGGATCAATTCTCGGACGCGGAAGTGTCGGCCGCGGTGGAAGAGGCCGCTCGGCGCCGCAAATACGTGGCCGCGCATTGCCACCCGCCGAGCTCCATCGCGAGAGCCGCAACATTGGGTGTCAGAACAATTGAACACGCGACGCTCATCGACGAGGCGAGCGCGGCGGCCGTCAAGACGGCGGGGGCCTATGTGGTGCCGACCACGGTCATCGTCCGTGCCCTGCTCGAGGATGCACAGTCGGGCCGCCTGCCAGCCTGGGCTGGCATCAAGCTCAAGGAAGTGAGCGACAGCTCGCTGCGGGGACTTGAAATCATGGAGCGCCAGGGCCTCAAAATAGGCTTTGGCACGGATCTCCTGGGACATTTACATGTCCATCAGGCCCGAGAACTCACGGTGCGGCGCGAAGTCCAATCGGCGGCCAGTATCATGCGTTCCGCCACGTCCGTGAATGCGGAGATCTTGATGGAACCGAAGCTCGGTAAGATTCACCCGGGGTGCTACGCCGATCTACTGATCGTGGACGGAGATCCGCTCGCGAACATCGAGGTGCTCGCTCAAGATGGCCGGAGCCTGGCGGTGATCATGAAGGCGGGCGAGTTCATCAAACATCGCTTGTGATGTTCTGGCCGACGTCCTGCGAATCGAGTCCCTTGCGAAAAACATGAATGAGCGCCTCGATGGCAACCGGCTCCGGCTCCCGATACACCACATAGAAACCCAAGCCCGTACGAACCGATCGGTTTGAGAGCCGAACGATGCGCCGATCGACCAGCAGTTGATCGACGATATGCTTGTAGCCCAGCGCAATGCCGCGGGCCGCAACCAATTCCAATAGCAGCAGCGAGAATGTGGGGAATATCGGACCCGTGATCACCGGCAGTTTTACACCGTGATCGGACAGCCAATCCGCCCACTTGAATCCGATGGACTCCTCGCTGGCGAGTCGCAGCAGCGGGAATTTCATGAGTATCTGCGGCGGGGCGTTCAGTAGTTCCGGATGCCTCGCGAGCAGTTCGGGAGCGCATATCGGAAACCCCTCCTCGTCAAATAGGTGGACGGATTTAAAGCCAGGCCAGTTCCCATCGCCGAAGCGGATCGACACATCGATATCGGGCGCATCGAAGCCCTCGTAGGTCGTTGCCGTGATGACGCGCAGATGGCGATTTCCGAATTGCTCGGCAAGCTCGCGAAACCGCGGCATCAGCCACATCTGGGCGAGGTCGTGGCTGCATGCGATCGTCAGCGTCGCATCCGTCTCCCGTTGCTTCAGCGACGACAGCACATCGCGCACGTGACCGAGTCCCGCGCCGATCGCATCCGCGAGGCGCTGGCCGGCCGGTGTCAGCTCGAGGCGGTTGCCGTGGCGCTTGAAGAGAGTCAGCCCGGTTTCGTGCTCGACCGCCGCGACGTGACGGCTGACCGCGGAAGCGGCGATGCATAGCTCGGCACCCGCCGCCGTCAAATTTCGATGGCGGGCGGCGACTTCGAATACGACGAGCGCGTTCAACGGGGGCAGAGACCGTCGCAATGTCATCATATCAAAATTATATCGACTCCCCACAAAATCTCTACCATTCCCCACCTTTCTATCGAATATAAGTACAAGAAAAGCATGGTATTGCTCCTTAAGTCTTGGGGAGTTGGAGGGTTGGCAATGTCCGATTTGATGTCCCTGTCCGCATTGGTCGACATGGAGCGCTATCAGCTCAACGATGACACGGCGTTCGCGCCAGTCACTGATCGCTGCAGGGCACAACTCCGGGCATCCAGTTTCGCAAGCCTGCCCGGCTTCCTGCGTCCGGACGTGGCCGAGGCGATGACGAAGGAAGTGTTGGATGCCGTACCGCGCGCTTACCGGCGAGAACAATCGTTCAGCGCCTACGAAGAATCGACGCTCGAGCAATACCCGACCGATCATGTGCGGCGACGCAAACACGAGTGCCGCCAATTTGTGATCGCCACCGACGTACTCCGTAAAACTGGGCTGCTGCGGACGCTGTACGGCGATGAGACGATGACGCGGCGAATAGCGCAAATGCTTGATGAGCCCGCTCTTTTCCAGTTGGCCGATCCCGTGATGGCGTGCACGTCGACCGTGATGTACGAAGGCGACACGCACGGTTGGCATTTCGACCTCAACGATTTCGTCGTCTCCATATTGCTGCAGGCGCCCGAAGCCGGAGGCACCTTCGACTTCGCACCAAATATCCGAGACGACGGCGAGGAGAATTACCCCGCCGTCGCCGCTGCGATTGACGGCCGCTCGGAGGGGGTGCGCTCGATCAAGGCCGAGCCTGGAACGTTGCTGCTCTTCTGCGGCCGCCGTGCCTTGCACCGGGTACCGCCCGTGTGCGGCAAGGTCCCACGCGTCATTGCGCTCTTTAGCTACGACAGGCAACCGGGCGTGCGCTACAGCGGCGAGGTGTACTCGCGCGTCGTGGGTCGAAGCGCTGCTTTCGAACAATATTGATCCTGTGCACGGGAGATTCATGAAGTTCACTTGCTTGGTGATTGCCTTTGCCGGCCTATTAGCGGTCCAGATGGTGGCGGCGCAAACCTCCAGCGATTCTCTTGACGAAGTTGTCGTCACGGCGCAGCGTCGGGCCGAACGCCTTCAAGACGTGCCCGCGGCCATCACTGCATTGAGCGGCGATTCGCTCAACCAGATGCGCCTGCAGGGCAATGCGGATTTGGCGGCGTACGTTCCCAGCCTATCGTTCGACGTGTTGGGTCCGGGGGAGACCACGTTGACCATCCGCGGGCTTGGCACTTCTTACGGACTGGAACCCGCGGTGTCGCTGTATATCAACGAGACTCCCCTCGACATCCGCACGGACGGTTATGCCGGAGCGCCGGACATTGACTTCTTCGATGTTGACCGCGTCGAGGTGTTGCGCGGTCCGCAGGGCACCCTGTACGGCTCCAGCTCCATGGGCGGCGCGGTGCGGATATTGACCGCGCAGCCCGACCCTGGCGCCTTCGCCGTGAACGCGGAAGTCGGAGGCTCGAGCATGGACGGTGGCGGCGAGGGATATCTCGCGAAATCGGCGGTGAACTTGCCGCTGACCGCCGACTCCGCCGTCCGACTCGTGGGCGCCTTCGAGCATGTCCCGGGCTACATCGATCAAGCGGCCCCCGGCGACTACACCGTTGCGCAGCCCGACCTCCCGGTGACGGCGAGACGCATCAATGATGTGGATCTCAAGAGCGGCCGGATCATCGGTCTGTGGAAGCCGACCGATGAGCTGACCATCAAGCCGACCTTCATGATGTCGGAAGTCGATTCCCGCAACAACTCGGATTACTTTAACAACTTGCCGGAATTTACCACTGCCGCCACATACCCAAGCCCGCAAGCGAGCCGCCTCGAAGTCGGTAACCTGCAAGTGGACTACCACTTTGACTTTGCGACGCTGATGTCCTCGACCTCGGTGCTTTCCCGGGACGTGCAAACTCAGAGCGATTTCACGCTCTTCTGGGCCAATCTCGCCCCGGCCTTCGGCGTTCCCTACCCGCCCAACTACCCCGGCACAGATTTCGCCACTTCGCACAATTCCGGCGTCATTCAGGAACTGCGATTGACGTCTCCCGCCGAACAAGCCCTACGCTGGGTCGGCGGAGTGTACTTCAGTCACTACCGTCAGCATTCGACCGAGTCGACGAACAGCGACGCGTTTGCGAACGCCATAGGACAAACGACCGGTCCGAATTTATATAGCTTCGACCAATCGGTGATCGATCAGCAGGCGGCGGTCTTCGTTGACCTCACGTACAAGATCACGCCACGCCTCGAGATTACCGCCGGTGAACGTTACTACGAACTTCACGACAGCCTGGAAAACGTACAGAGCGGCGTTCTGGCCGCGCCCAATCAGCCCTTGGTGCATGCAAAAGCGAGCGGCAACAGTCCTCGCCTGGTCCTCACCTATCACCCTCTCGACGATACCACCGTCTATGTAACGGCGGCCCGCGGCTATCGACCCGGCGGTCCGAACGTTGGCCTCCCCACGGGAATAGGTTGTACGCTGAACAGCGCCTATTCGTCGCTGTATCAGCCGGACACCGTATGGAACTACGAGCTGGGCACGAAACTGGAGTTCCTGAACCGCAAGCTATCGATCGATCTCGCCGCTTATCGAATCGACTGGAAGAATGTACAACAGGCGGTCACCGACCCTGGCTGCGGCTACTTGTTCGTTGCGAATGTAGGCACTGCGCAAAGCAAGGGGGTCGAGGTGGAGATCAATTTCAAACCCGTCGAATCGCTGCTGCTGAGTGCCAGCGGCTCTTACGATCACGCCGAGTTCACCTCGATCGATGCTGCGTTTCTGCAAGCCGCGGCGGCGCAGACCGGAGAAGCGGTGCCCGGTGTGCCGCGGCAGAAATTCAATCTCAGCGGCGAATATACGGCGGTGATCGCCGAACACACCGGATATCTGCGCATCGATTGGAGTCACCTGGGCAACGTGCCTGCGGGGTTTGGCTACGACGCGGTGCGGCCCGCGTATAGCGCGCTCGAGGCTGCCGTCGGAGTGCGCACCGGACATTACGATCTATCGCTGTATGGGCACAATCTGACGAATTCGAACGGCGTCTTGGAGATCCTCGAGGGAGCGACAAGCAGCTTCGGAAATACGTTCGCGACCCAGATTTCGACGCCGCCGCGCACGGTAGGCATCGATCTCAAGATGCATTTCTAAGTCAAAGGAGCTGTGATGAGCCACCGGTGTTCGAGCCATGGGTAGCCGCTACCTGATCGTGGCGCTAATTCTCGGGTGCGCGGCGACCAACCTGTACGCCGCCGCTCCTTCCGTGGCGCTGCTGGATCGGCGCGATGGCTACGTGGATGCGTGCGGAGCCATCGTCTATTATGAAACCATCGGCCAGGGGCGCCCCCTTATGGTGCTGCACGGCGGGCCGGGCGCGACGCATGGATATTTTCTGCCCTATTTATTGCCGCTCGCCAAGCATCACCGCCTGGTCTTCATGGACGAACGCGGCTCCGGGCGCTCCGAGCGGCTGGCCGACTTCAAAGGCTACACGCTGGACAACTTGGCCTGCGATGCGGATGCCGTGCGCCGCGCACTGGGTCTAAAAACCGTCGACGTGATGGGACACTCCTTCGGCGGCATCCTGGCGCAGGCCTATGCCACAAAGTATCCATCGACAGTGCGGCGGCTGATTCTCGCCGGTACGGGCTCGAGCGCGTCGCGGGTGAACGCCGACTTCAAGCTCATCAAAGATTCTCTCGACCCCGTATTGCGCGGCCAAATCGACGCGCTCGAGCTCAAGGGCATCATCGGCGCAGACGGCGCCCAGCTGCCGGAGTATCGCAAGCTGGCCGATGAGGCTGAAGCATCCTATGAGTACCAGGGTCGGCCCCCGCAATGGGATGACCATGGCGATGCCATTGGATGGGACGTGCTCAACGAAATGTGGGGGAACCGCAGCGATTTTCATATCGACGGCAATCTGGCGGGCTTCGATTTCGTTCCAGCCTTGCGCAAGCTGCTCATCCCGACGTTGATCATTCTGGGCGATCATGATCTTGTCAGCACTGCCACGGTGAAGGAGACCCACGCTGCTATCAGGAATTCAAAAGTGATCGTACTGGCGCGCAGCGGACATATGACCTTCGTCGACCAAATGGATGCCTTCCTGCGCGACGTGTCGGCCTTCCTCGACACTGAATGAATGCGGGAAGTCATTGGGCTCACCCTGTTTTTGCCTGACAGCGTCCTAAGGCAGTCCCGCTGTTGTCTCGCATTCAACGGAACTAGCAAACTCAATCGTCGAATGCCGGATGCGGAGAAGATCAGATCGTTGACCGGTTCGGCGCAGCCACTCGAATGAATGTGATCATCGCGTCAAACCTGTGACGCGTATATCCCAGGTGCGGAATCGCGGCATTCGAGCCTAGGGAGTGCGTCGCCAATACTGCACAACTGCAACTCGATCGAATGCACCAGGATCAACAGGTATTACCCACCTCATCCTGCGACGATCGCCAACAAGTCCTTCATGATGAGCAACAAATGGTACGGGTCGCTTGGACTCGCCTCAAACGTGAAGTGTTCATAAAAAGCCCTGGCCTCATCGTCCTTGGCGTGCACCAGCAATGCTCTCGCGCCGATGGTTTCGGCCGCTAGCTGTAATCTCCACGGCGCCAGAGCGCACACGGGATTGCGCGCGCTTGAAACTTCCCGAATCTGACAGCACTTGCAATTGGGCGTCCGTCGGCAGTGATGGGCGTTCCATGTCAGTTCGTGCGCGCTTAGTCAAGCTGGGAATCTTTCCGATCTTAGTGCTAGCATGAATTCCTCGCGGGACGTTATTCGGTGCGCCGGATGCGCGAGGATTTTTCACGCTGATCGCGCTCAAGAAACCTGTCGCGCACGTGCGCAAAGTACCGCGGCGGTAGCGGCCCGTAAGCAATCGTCGATGCGTCGCTTCCGGGGACAGGTCGAAGATCGGGACCGGGCCATAGAAATTCGTTTGCCTCTGTGATCATGATCCAGGATCTGTCAGTATCGAGCCCAAGTCGCTTCTTGGTTTCCGCGGGAATCTCAATGGCATCGGCAGGATCGGCGGGCGGACTGTGCGTAATGGGTAGAACCAACACTTCCCATTCGCCATCTTGGTCCATGATCGCCATGACAACCGCACACGGCCGATCCTTCGTTCCTTCTTCGCGCCCCGCTTCTTGTTCCCGTTTCCAAAGATAGGAATAGCGGATGACTAGACCGGCGTACGGTTCCGGGAACGGCACGGTCTTCCGTCTTTGATTTCTTTATCGAGATCCGCGTATCGATCCGGAATTCGGGCGTTGCGAATAGCGTCGACTTGACGCTCCGAAAGATCACCGGCTGCAATGACTCGGCGGTCGCGGCGCTTCAGACGCGCATACTCTTGCGCCGACAGCAGCACAGTACGTTCGCGACCGTTCTTCGTGATGGTGACGGGCTTAGTAAGTGCGATGTCCTGATATGCGCCGACATTACGGTGAAATTCCGCCGCACTGACGGTGACACTGTCATCTGTGCTCATGGTGCGTATTATACGTAGAATCCACATTATCCGCAAGTTCGCGCCAACCCGACGCAGCGCCACCGCCATGTCCGTGGGGGTCCATCAACAGCCGTGAGATCCGATTGGGGATGCGCGAGCAAGTATCCGAGGATGTCCACCAACAGCCACGCCATTTACGGGTCAATTTGAGGGTAACTTTTTTCAGACTCTCGAAAATTGCTTTAGATTCCGCAAGTTAATAGCCGCCTTCGATTCCCTCCCTGCATCTATCTTCAACAAAATCAGTAGGTTATGAGCCAGATGAAGTTTTAAAAATCATCTAGACACTCGGACGAAAAGTCTGCGCGTCTAGGCAGGCTGCTATGAGTCGTTAGCTGAGCCGGTTCATGTTCATGAAGCAAGTGATTCATTCCATTGGTCCTTTCGCTGGCCGGAACATGCCAATTCCCATGTCTGTCGTCGTTATGGCATAATATGCCAATCGAAAGTGATCGCAGGTTATTGAGTTCATGCCCACCCGAAACGTTGTTCTTACCGAGTACCAAGCTGATTTGGTTGAACGCCTTGTATCCTCAGGTCGCTACCAGAACGCAAGCGAGGTGCTGCGCGAAGGATTGAGGTTGGTCGAGGGTCAGGAGGCGGAAGCCAAGGCCCGAATCAAAGCACTCCGTGATGCCGCTCGCGTCGGAATTGCGGACATTGAGGCAGGCCGGTACCGCACGTTCGATTCGCCTGCGGACCTGGATTATCACTTAAGCACGCTGCGGGATGCCGCCTTGTCAACGAAGGGGCGCGGTGAGAGCGATAGATGACCGCGGACGATCGTCCGTGGACGGTACACCTCACCCAAGCCGCCGAATCAGACTTCCAGAGCATCGTCGTTTGGACGCTGAGAGAGTTTGGAGATCGGCAAGCGCGCACATACGCGGACACGCTTTCGGCAGCTTTGATGGCGCTGACCGCTGGGCCGATGACGGTGGGTGCAAGGGAACGCGGTGAGATCGGCAAAGGGCTGTTTACGCTCCACGTGGCACGAGACGGTCACAAGGGTAGGCACTTCGTGTTGTTCCGCATTGGACCCAGCAAAAGTCAACGCCACATCGAGGTTTTGCGGCTGCTCCACGATGCGATGGACTTGAAGTTGCATACACCCAGTGGGTGAGAACATAAGTTCCGCGGCGCTAGTGTTGTGTCCCGCAGATAACTTTGCCAAGTCTCTCGAGTTTGGCAAGGATGGAGTCGGCGGTTGCTGTCCACATAAAGGGCTGCGGGTGTTGGTTGTAGTGCTCGACGAAGTCATTGATCTTGCGCTTGAGATCGGGCACGGAGTCGAAGGAGCCGCGGCGGATCGCACGCTGGGTGATCAGCCCGAACCAACGTTCGACCTGGTTAAGCCAGGAGGAGTAGGTTGGAGTGTAGTGGACGTGAAAGCGCGGACGCTTGGCGAGCCAGGCTGCCCTTCGAGGTAGCCCAGCCCCATCGGCAGCATCGGTTGCGTGCGCTGCAGGGCTTGAACCTGGCTCTTCTCATCGACGCACAAAACCAAGGCCTTATCCGGCGGATTCAGATACAACCCGACCACATCGCGAAGCTTCTCGATGAAGAACGGGTCGGTCGAGAGCTTGAAGGACTTCGAACGGTGCGGTTGTACCCCAAAGAGCGCCAGATAGCGCTGCACGGTGCTTTTGGAGAGGCTGGTTTCATTGGCCAGATCACGCACACTCCAGTGCGTGGCCCCCTTGGGCCGTCGCGTCAGGGCGGCATTCAGCAGCACCGCAATGTCCTCCTCGGTGTGCGTGCGCGGCCGCCCCGATTTGAGCTGATCGTGCAGTCCGGCCAGACGCTGCTCACGAAAGCGTTTGCGCCAATTCGTCACCGCCGGAGGCGTCACCTTGACGCGACGTGCCGTCTCACGTATCGATACACCGCTTTCGGTCAACAAAATCATATGCGCCCGCCGTACCAGTCCGTGCGGCAGGCTGCGTGAGGCAACGATGGCTTCCAAGTCCCGTCGTTCCTCTGCCGTGAGATCGATAGATAACTTTGGTCGGCCGATGCCCATGTCGATTCCCCAAGAGTTGCCAAAGATAACCCTTGGACAAAGATTATGTGTATTAGTTTCTTATGGGACATCACACTAGCTTAGGAGTGTGTAAGGCAAACCCTGGGGAACCCCGCCCTCGCTGCGGGCCATTGCGACCGGTGATTCACGTCGGAAGGGCAGATTTCTTTCGAACTGCGCCATTCGGTCACGTGACCTCCTCCTTGGTTGCCAATGCACGACGGATGCATTCGTCCAATTCTCTCTGTCCGAACGGCTTTCGCAGCAGGAGGAAATCTGAAACGGCCCTTCTATCCTTCTCGGCCGCATCGTCTGAGAATCCGGAGATGAACAGAACGGGCATGCCCGGGCGGATGTCCCTGATTTTCTGCCCCAGCTGCCAGCCGTTGATCCCTCCCGGCATCATCACATCGGTGATCATCAGGTCGAAGGTATCGCAGCCGTTGATCAGCCGCAGCGCTTCGTGTCCGTCGCGGGCGGTCACAATGCTATATCCCAGAAATTCCAGTTGCCGGACAATCTGATCGCGGACCATCGCGTCGTCTTCGACGAGGAGGATACGCTCGTTCCCACCCCTCATCGCGCCGGGTACCGTAGTCATTTTGCCCGCCGCCGCGTCGAGGGGCGCTGCGGGAAGATAAAGCTGGACCGAGGTTCCTTCGCCGACGCAAGAGGAGATGCGAATGCACCCCTGCGACTGCCTGGCAAACCCGAATACCATGCTCAGCCCCACGCCACTCCCTTGGCCTACGGGTTTGGTGGTGAAAAACGGTTCGAACACACGCAGCAGATTGTCTGGTGCAATGCCTATTCCCGTGTCGCAGACCGAGATCGAGACATAGTCGCCCGGCGCAAGGTCTTCGTCCGCTCTGAGGTCGTCTTTCTCCAGCCGCGCGTTGGAAAGCGCAATCGTCAGTCGTCCGCCCTCCGGCATGGCATCGCGCGAATTGATGCAGAGATTGAGAATGGCATTTTCGAGTTGCGCGGCGTCGATGACCGCGTTGGCCAATCGCTCGGCCGAACTGATCGCAATCTCCACCTGCGGGCCCAGAGTCCGGCGCAGCAGACCGCTCATACCCGATACGAGTTCGCTCAAATTGGTGCTTTTCGATACCAACGTCTGCCGCCGCGCGAACGACAGCAATCTGCCGGTGAGATCGGCGGCGCGCCAAGCCGCCGACAGCGTCTCCTCGGCCAGCGGTTGCAAACTCGCGTCCCCCTGCAGCTTTTCCGCAAGAATTTCGGAAGTGCTGAGCATGACCTGCAACAGATTGTTGAAGTCGTGCGCGATTCCCCCGGTGAGCTGTCCCAGTGACTCAAGCCTCTGCGCATGCTGAGCTTGCGCCTCGAGGGCGTTGTACTCGGTCATGTCACGCCCGATGCAGTGGGCGATCTGGTCCTTCTCGATCCAGGTCACAGACCAGGACATGGGCACAGATTTGCCATCGGGGCGGATATAGTGATTGTGCACGGAACCCTTCGGGCGCCCCTCGCGCCTGAGCTCATAGCTTCTGCGTGCGCCCTCTTGCTCGTCGAGCGGCAGGAAATCAAGAAACACGCGCCCCAACACGGCTTCGCGCGGCCAGCCCCAAATGGCTTCGCAATTCTCGCTGATCTCGAGAAAGCGGCCCTCTTTGTCCACCGTGCAGATGATGTCAGCGGAGGTCTCGATGATGGTGCTCAGTCTTTCCTTCATCTGAAGCGCATGCGCCTCAGACTGCAAGGCATTCACTTTGGATTCGAGCGCCGCGCCCTCGGCCTTGCGGGCGGCGGCTTCGCTCGCGGCAAGCTGTGTGGCGCGGTGGTGCGCGGCGGCGAGAGCTTCGGCGAGTTTTTCATCCGTCGCGCGCTGCCTGGCGCGGATGATCGCGAGTGGCAAGCTCGATAGGATCGTAACGATAAAAAAGAGTTCCATGTAGCTGCCGCGAACCTGCGCGCGATAACCTGCAACCTGGCCCACGATGCCGAAATCGGCGGCCGTGAGCCCGATCGCAATGATGACCGTAATGAGAGTGCCCAATCCGGCGCCCAGTAATCCATTTCGCCAACCCAGCATCATCATCACTGGCATGACGACATAGATGCCGGGAAAGGCGGTCGGGCCAAAAATAAGCGCAAGCTCGCCCGCGAGCAGCAGGAGCAGCATGAGCCCCCAAACATCGAACCTGGGTGTTTGATCTTTGGGACGCGAGGTGATCGCGAGAATGGGCAGCGCCAGGACAAACACTCCGAATATCACGGTCGGCGCCCAAGAGATCACCTCCGCCAGACTGAGCGTGTCTGGGGTCATTTTGAGGCCGTTAACCAGCGTAAATGCGCCCACCAGTTTGAGCGGGCTCGCAAGGCTTGAGGCTGCCGCCAACCAGGCCAGATGGCGGGGATCGGTCAGGTCGAAATAGGGTCCACATCGACGGCGCACGATCCAGGCGCACAGGCAGTATTCGAGGGCGTTGTTGCCGGCTCGGCTGAAGGCAAGGAGCCAAGTCTCATGCATCGCCCAGAGCGAGGCCGCGACGGTACCGATGACGCTCGCGGCCACGAGTACGGGCCACTGCCGATGAGGACTTCTGAGAAGGGCCGCGAGAGACACCCCCGTGGCCAGCCACAGGCTGGACGCCCCATCCGTCCAGTGCGGGAATCGCATGCCGCAAGCGGCCACGAGGCACACCGTCAAAGACAGAAGTGACAGCAACGCGATTTGGCGGAAGTTCAACTCCTGACGGCCGAAACGTGCCAACGTGTTGACTCCAGGCTGTTCCAAGCAAGAATTCAGAAGATCATGCTACGGTAAAACCGATCAATCTTGAACTGGTCAAAATTCAGCCAGTCCGGTCAGCGATTCCCGCGGCCCATCCGATATACCCCCGCGATGCCTACCAGGCGACGAGTGTCTTCGACGGGATATTGCGAATAACTCCCTGGGCTCAGCGGCGTAGCCAGGATTGTCCCGGTATAACTCCGGTCCAGGAGGTTTCGGACATAGACGGACAGTTGCCAGCGACCGTCGTCGCCCGAGACGCCGATCACCCCGCCTAGTAGGCCATACGCGTTCCCGATCATATTAGGATCGCCGAGAGAATAGTTGACCGGGCCGCGCCAGTACCAATCGGCGGAAACGAAGCCGCTCAGGCCGGCGCCAAGGTCGCGCTCGTAGCGGCCTTCGACGCGGTACGTCCACTTCGGCGAATTTTGCAGCATAACGCCGCTTGCATCGAAGACGCCGCCCACGCATCCGGGTTGGGTCGCTGGTGTTCCCCAGCAGGGAGCACCGTTGAAGTTCTGATAGACAGCGTCGATGTAGCTCACACCCCCGGAAAGGGTCATCTCGGCGTTCGGGCGCGTGGCCCACTCCAGTTCCGCTCCGCGCGTGCGAAGCACGCCGGCATTGCCAACGACCACCGCGCCCAACGGCGGGACGAAAGGGTTGAAGAACTGTCCTTGGAAGTCCTTGAAGCGTGTGTCGAAGAGAGTCGGGTTTAGAGACAACCGGTGTTCGAACAGGGACATTCTCAATCCTATTTCGTAACTGGTGGGAATTTCCGGGCGCACGGGCGTAAGCGCCGCGATCGTCGCGGCTTGTAGAGCATTGAATCCCGGGCCCTTGTAACCGCGCGACGCAGTGGCATATGCCATCGCGCCCGGCCAGAGGTCGTACTCCAGGCCCGCGCGCCCTGAGATGTTCGTGGCCGAAGTTGACGGCTGCAAGGTCAGCGGCGGCGAGGACGGCAAGGTTCCCGGATAGAATGAACGGACGTAATCCATCGCGACCTCATCCTGCGTATAGCGCGCGCCGCTGATCAGGCGCAGCGCGTCGGTGAAGTGGAATGTTGCTTGGCCAAACGCCGCCTCGCTCTGGTTGGTGTTGGTCGCGATGAAGTAGCGGCTGAAGATTGGCGCAGCGTTGACCAGGCTCAGGGATCCTTCCTGTCCGTTGTTACCATGCAACTCGGAATCGAAATAGTAGAGGCCGATTACGTAGTCCAATCGACCCCCGGTCGGCGAGGTCAGCCTCAATTCCTGGGACCACTGGTTCTCGTCGCTTCGTCCGAAATTAAGATTAAGGGCCGCCAAGGGCGTGCTGTCGCTGTCCATATTCTCGCGCAACTGCCAAATTCGCCACGCCGACAGCGAGGTCAGGCCAAACTCGCCGAGTCGCCAATGGAGTTCCACGGAGGCTCCCGAGTTCGTCGAGCGGCTGTATCCGCCTGCGTCGAGGTCTACCTTGAGATTGTCCGAGCGCGGATTGATTCCGGCCGAGGCCAGTATGTTTGCAAGCGGGCTGCCCGGCACGACGCTGCGGACCGTCCAAAAGCAGCAAGCTTCGTCCCGAAGCGATGAGTCAGCGTTCACATAGACCTCGAGGCTGTCGTCCGCAGACCTCCAGAGGAGCTTCGCCGTTACCCCGGATTCCTTATGGTTGTCGAGTTTCCCGCCGTCGAAGACGTTCGTCACCAAGCCATCGCGCTTATCGGAGAAGGCGGCGAGCCGGAAATCCGTTTGTGCGGTAAATGGAATATTCATGATCGCGCCGGCGCGCAGCTCGTTGTGCGTGCCGAACGAGATGTGCCCTTCAGCACTGAGTTGATCGGTCGGACGCGTCGTTACGATCGAGACCACGCCCGCGGACGCATTCTTCCCGAACAACATGCCTTGAGGGCCGCGCAGGACCTCCACGTGGTCGATGTCGATCAAGTCGCCGACGCCCATGCCGTTGCGCGCCATCACGACCCCGTCGACCACGGTGCCGACCGACTGCTCGAGACCATTGGAGAAGGTCTGTGTACCTACGCCGCGCACCTGAAAGCCTGTGCCGCGCACGCTCGCGTTCTCCGCGTATTGAAGGCTTGTCGCCAGGCGTCCGATGTCGGTCGCGTTGTTGATGTTGGCCTGGTCAAGGTTGTCGGCCGTGATCGCCGTTACCGCCAGCGGGACAGTCTGCAGTTTCTCGGGACGCTTCTGGGCCGTGACAATGACGTCCTCGAGTGACGGCGGCTCGCGGTTCTGGGCCAAGGGCGGCGCATCCTGCGCCCAACCTAGCGGGCAAACAGAAAAGATGCCGACCATCATGCAGCCAAAGAGCGCCAGTCTTGGTCGGCCTTGCGTGCAGGTGGACCGATTCAGGGGATTTCGTCTCTGTCCGCGGTTATCAAACGTCCTGCTCAAGGCCGATGGTACGCTCGCCGAACAGCACCGACAACAAGAGTCGCAAAGATCGTCACATTCGTTCGATGGGTCGGGCCCATACAAATTGTCTTCGAAAGCCTGATCGCGCTTTCGCATTTTGAATCATTCGATCTCGGTACTTCGCCGCCAATACTCTCCGGGACGAATAATCGGAATTTCACGAATTGTCTTCATATCGAGAAGATCCCGATCGACGCTGATCAGGAGCGCGCATTCACCGGCAACCGCAGTGCCCAGCACCATCCCGCGATCAAGCAGTCGTTATCTCGCCGCAAGAATACGCACGTCTGCGCGGGCTGACCGAGCGAAAACTCGCATCGTTGCTGCGCACGGGTGACTAAACGCGTCATCCTCGATACTAATGTACTCCTTAGCCGGCTGTTGCTTCCTGACTCTGTGAGCGCGGGCAGTTCGCCGGTTCCTAGACCGGACGCAGCCCATAGTGTCTGAGGACACATTGAGGGAACTGGCCGAGACGTTGGCGCGGCCGAAATTCGATCCCTACGTCTCCCGGCCGGACCGCCAGAAGTTCTTTGAACTCTTTGCGCGAGTCGCCGAATGGGTCCCCGTCACGACCACAATCCGGCGGTGTCGGGATCCGAAGGATGATAAGTTTCTCGGGCTCGCGGTCGATGGCAAGGCGGATTGGATCATCACCGGGGATAAGGACCTGTTGGCGCTGTCGCCGTTTCAGTCAATATCAATGCTGACTCGGTCGGCGGCACTGTCATTGCCGGACTCCGCATTCTCATAAACGCGCACGTCGCGTTTGCAACAAATACGCTGCGGATAATCGGAGCCCTGATCAACCTCCCGCGGTGATCGTTCAGACGGATGCCTTGCCCGCGGCACATGCGTCGGTTGTGATCTGCCAATGACTTCCGAGAGCAGTGACGCCCCCGACTTTAACCGAACTCGTGTCGACAGCGTCAATTGTTCGAAAGTAGTAGATCGGCCCCTGCAGCGGCAGTGCATGATAGGCGAGGAACGCCAGTGGGGTGGGGGGCTTGTGGACGTCGGCAAAGCATTCATCGATTTGCGCGACCGATTGCTGCAGGATGACCTCAGTCCGGCAGCAGCGGCCCGCGCCTTTAGCTGGCCGCAATTCCCCCATTTCAATTGGGCCAGAGACTATTTCGACCGTATTGCCGCGGGAAACGATCGCGCCGCGCTGCGCGTGGTGGATGATGCGGGTCTGGATCAAACCTTAAGTTTTGCCGCGCTGGCCCGCCGCTCTGATCAAGTCGCCAATTACTTGGCCGCCCAAGGCGTGGGGCCGGGCGATCGTGTCCTGATCATGCTGGGCAACGTGGTTCCCTTGTGGGAAACGATGCTCGCCACGATCAAGCTGGGCGCGACCATGATCCCGGCGACGACGCTCCTGCAGCGAACGGATCTCGAAGATCGGCTCACGCGCGGGCGCGTGCATGCCATCGTGGCGGACGGCGCGCACACCGCGCTTTTCGAGGGATTGGCAGGCGCTCCCATTCGAATCGCGGTGGGCGGAGCTAACCTGAGCTGGCGCGCCTTCGAGGATAGCCATGGCGCCGACAGTTCCCGGCGCCAGTCGGACTCCACGGACGCCGATGCTCTGATGCTGCTCTACTTCACATCCGGGACCACCGCTACACCTAAGTTGGTCGCGCACACCCACACCTCGTATCCGGTCGGGCATCTATCGACCGCGTATTGGATCGGCCTGCGTCGTGGCGACGTACACCTCAACTTGAGTTCGCCCGGTTGGGCGAAGCACGCCTGGTCTTGCTTCTTTGCGCCGTGGAATGCCGAAGCCACCGTGTTGGCGTACCAATTTCAGCGCTTCAATGCAGCGGCGTTGCTCGATCAAATCGTGCGCTGCCGCGTCACGACGTTCTGCGCGCCGCCGACGGTGTGGCGGATGTTGATTCAGGAAGACTTGCGGCGCTGGCCGGTGACCCTCCGGGAAGTCGTCGGTGCGGGTGAGCCGCTCAATCCGGAAGTCATCGAGCAGGTGAGATCGGCGTGGGGATTGACCATCCGCGATGGCTTCGGGCAAACCGAAACCACTGCGCAGATCGGAAATCCGCCGGGCATGACCTTGAAACCTGGTTCCATGGGCGTCCCCCTGCCGGGCTATACGGTGCAGCTGGTGTCGAGCGACGGGGCCATCGGGGATGAAGGCGAGATTTGCATCGACGTAGCTTCGCCGTGTGTGGGCCTGATGCGGGGCTACTTGGATGATTCTGATAAGACAGCCGAGGTCATGCGCAACGGGCTTTATCATACCGGCGACGTGGCAAGCCGCGATGCGGACGGATACTTCACCTACGTCGGGCGGCTCGATGATGTCTTCAAATCCTCGGACTATCGCATCAGTCCCTTCGAATTGGAGAGCGTCTTGATTGAACATCGTGCGGTCGCGGAAGCTGCGGTCGTGCCGAGCCCGGATCCGCTGCGCTTGTCGGTCCCGAAGGCTTTTGTGGTTCTGGCCGCAGGCGCGGTGGGCGATTCCGAAACGGCTCGTTCGATTCTGGAGCATGTACGCGCGCGGGTGGCGCCGTTCAAACGCATTCGCCGCATCGAATTCGCCGAGCTGCCGAAGACCATTTCGGGGAAGATTCGTCGCGTCGAGCTGCGTCGCGCCGAGGCCGACAGACCTTCTGGATCCGCACGCCGCACCCAGGAATATTGGGAAGAAGATTTTGCCGTCGCGCCGCCGGGGACCCGGGCAGCAAAAAGTGAGTGACGGTTCGCCCATCGTCGCCTTCCGCGCGCAGGGGAGCGCGTCCCAGGTCGCCGCGGCGATTGCCGCTGATCATGTCGACGGTGCGACCAGCGTGGTATTTGCTTCCACGGCCTGCGACCTCAACGCACTGGGGTCGGAGCTCGCGCAGCGAGGCCTGCATCGCGTGCTCGGCGCCGCGACCGGCCGCGTCATCAGTGAGGCGGGTTTCAGTCCCGACGGTGTCGCGGGCTTTCATCTGCCGCCGGGGCGCTTTGCGGTGGTCGATACTCTCCTGGACGATGTGGCCGGGATGGCGCTGCCGGAACTGCGTTCGCGCGTGCATCGATTGCGGCGCGACCTCGACGCCGCGGCGAGCGCCTTGCCGCACCGCTTCGTCCTATTGTTGGTGGACGCCGAATCACGCTGCGAGGAACGGCTCGCAGGCGTGCTCGGCATGGAATTGAATGGGATGCCTCTCATCGGCGGCTCCGCCGGCGATTTGTACTTCAATCCGCTGGGGCATCCGCCCGGCAGCACTCGGCTCCTCTACCAGGGCGGCGGGCGACGCGGCGCCGCGATTCTCTGCATGGTCGCGTGCGCCGCCCCGGTGGTCGCGTACTGCCACACTCACTACATGCCGAGCGACAAGAAAATGGTCATCACCGAGGCCGATCCGGCGCGGCGGGTGGTGCGCGAAATCGACGGCCGCCCGGCCCTCGAGGTGTACTCGGCGGCGTGCGGATTTCGCAAACCGCCGCGCGCCAGCGGCGATTTTGCGCCGTATCCCCTCATGATCCGCATCGGCGGCCACTACTATGCACGCGGCATGCAGCGCATCTATGCCGATGGGGCGCTCGAGTTTGCATGCGCGCTGGAACCGGGTCTGGTGGTAACACTCGCCAAGCCCGGCGACATGGTGGCGAGGCTCGACGATCTCTTCACCTCCATGCGCCAGCGAATTGGCGTGCCGGAATTGGTGATCGGCGTGGATTGTGCCGCCCGAACCGCCTTCATGCAGCGGGAGGGCCTCACGCAGGGCATCGAGTCGTTGCTGCGCCGTAACGCGGTCTGCGGATTCTCCTCACTCGGCGAGCAATTCAACACGGTGCATGCCAACAATTCCTTTACCTGCTTGGGGCTGGCAGCGGCGTGAAGAAACGCGTCAAGACCGGCGCGCGTTCCCAGAGGGCTACGCAGCGACCGCTAAGCGGTACCAAGGACGCCTTGGCCACCGTCGCGCGTCTGCGCGCCGACAATCGCGCCCTCAAAAAATCGGTCAAGGCGCTGATGATCCGCGTCGAGAAATCGGTGGACGAGCAGGGCAGCGCTTTTTCCTGGTTTCAGGCCGCAGCCAGCCTCGAGGAAACCATCCGGCAGCGCACCGAAGAATACGAGCACCTCAATCGGCGCCTGCAAGCGGAGCTGGACTCGCGGCGTGAAATCGAATTGGCGCTCAAACAAGCCAAGGCGTTTGCCGATCAAGCCAACGAGACCAAGACGCGCTTTCTGGCTGCGGCCAGCCACGATTTGCGGCAACCGTTGAGTTCAGCTCTGCTGTTTCTTGAATCCATCCGTGAATCCACGTTGACGGGACTCGATCTCGATTACTTTCAAAAAGCGCGGGTGGCGCTCGCCTCATTGAGCAATCTACTCGACACTCTGCTCGATGTGGCGCGCCTCGATTCCGGGGGCATCGAGCCGCAATACGCCGTCTTCCCGGTCAGCGCCCTGCTCGGGCAGCTGGTGCCTGAATTCGACAGCGTCGCACGCTCGGCGGGTCTTGAGTTTCGCTATGTTGCCTCGAATGCCTGGGTGCGCTCCGACATGCATCTGCTGGAAACCGTGCTGCGCAATCTCATCAGCAATGCGATCCGCTACACCCCGCGCGGTCGTGTATTGATCGGCTGCCGCCGACGCCGCGACGGCCTGTTGATTGCCGTGTACGACACGGGCGTGGGGATCGAGCGCGAACACCTTGAGGCCATATTCTCGGCGTACTATCAGGTGACCGGGGGCGGACGGGCGCGATCTGCCGGCATTGGCTTGGGGCTCTCCATCGTCGAGCGCATTGCGACGTTGCTGAATTTGGTGCGCGTGGTGCGTTCGATTCCCGGACGTGGGTCCTTGTTCGGCGTCGTGGTTCCCTACGGCCGACAGTCCCGCCGCTCGAAATCCGGCACGGCTCCGGCCGTGGGTGATGTTGCAACCCCGAGCCTGGCGATCGCGGTCATCGACGACGACGCCGGCGTTCGTCAGGGACTGGCCGCAACTTTGGCCAAATGGGGCCACAGGCCCTTCGCCGCGGCCACCGCCACCGATGCCGTCGTGCAGTTCATCGGCGCGGACCTGACGCCGGATTTCATCATCAGCGACTACCATCTGGCGGGAAATATCAAGGGCGACGCCGCGATCGAGGAGGTGCGCCGTGAGTTTGACCGCGTGCCGGCGGCGGCCATCATGACCAGTGATCCCGATCCGCGGCTGCACGCGGCCGCGCGAGCCCGCGGGTTTGAACTCCTGGCCAAGCCGTTGAGCTTGCCGGCGCTGCGCGCGCTGCTCGAGCGCGTGGCTCGTCAATAGTTGGCGTCGAGCAGACGGCGTGCTTCGAGCCCGGCCTCGGTGCGATTGGTCACGCCCAACTTTCGGAAAATGGCGGACATATGGGCCTTGACGGTGATTTCGCTGATCTGCATCTCACGCGCAATGCGTTTGTTGGAGAGTCCGGTGGCCAGCAATTCCAACACACGGCGCTGCCGCAACGTCAGTTCATGGTTGGCGGGAGCGCTCTCGGCATTGCGCAGTGCGGAAACCACGACGGTCGGCATGTAGGTGCCCCCGGCGATGATCACTTTGAGCGCATGAATGAGCACCTGGCCGGGAGCTGATTTAGGGATGAACGCGCTGGCGCCGGCCATGACCGCGTCTTGCATCACTTTGGGGTCCCCCACCGCAGAGACCACCACGATGGGTGTGCGGGGGACGAGTTTCTTCAAGGCGTGCAGGCAGGACAGCGCTACGGCGCCGGGTAGATTCAAGTCGAGCAGGATCAAATCGAATCCGTCCCGCCCTTTCACCGCTGCCAATACGGCTTCCTGCGATTCGGCCACGCGGATCGCCGCACCCGCCAGCGCTTGCATCACAACGGCACGCAGTGCGTCGCAATAGAGCGGATGATCGTCCGCGATCAGTACGCGCGGCGCCTGTGCTTCTGGGGGTTCATTCATTAATCTGTCCTGTCAAGCGTTCAACCAATACTAAAGTATTAGTCCTTCTGCTCCTTAGGACTTATACCCCCCGTCCCTCGCGACGGCGATACTCGGGCCTACACCTTAAAGCCGCAGGAGCTCCGATGAATACCGCCGTTGCCTCGAGCGCCACCCCGGCGCTTGCCAATGATCTGGCCGCCATTTCTGCCGCGAACGCGGCGTTTTTGCGTACGCCGCGCAAGCTATTGATAGACGGCGCGTGGGTCCCCGCCACGAGCGGCCAGACGTTCGAGGTGCGTGAGCCCTCCAGCGATCAAATCCTAGCGCATTGTGCGCTGGGCGATGCGGCGGATATCGATAAGGCCGTCGCGGCCGCGCGCCGGGCGTTCGACGGCGGCGATTGGCCGAAAATGACGCCGGTCGACCGTGAGCGCGTGCTGCACCGGCTCGCCGATCTGATCGAGGCGCATGCCGATGAGTTGGCGGAACTCGAGGCGCTCGACAATGGCAAGTCGGTGATCATTGCACGCCACGTCGATATCAAGCACGCCATCGAGGTCTGGCGCTACATGGCCGGTTGGCCCACGAAGCTCGAGGGTAAGACTCTGCCGGTGTCGGGAACCCTGATACCCGGGCAGCAATACGCCGCGTTTTCCGCCCGGGAGCCAATCGGCGTGGTGGGCGCCATCATTGCCTGGAATTTTCCCTTGCTGCTCGCGACCTGGAAGTGCGCGCCGGCGCTCGCGGCAGGCTGCACCGTGGTTTTGAAGCCGGCTGAAGAAACGCCGTTGACGGCACTGCGGCTCGGCGAATTGGCGCTCGAGGCCGGGATACCGAAGGGCGTGCTCAACATCGTGACGGGCATGGGCCCGACCGCGGGCGCTGCCTTGGCCACGCACGCCGGCGTCGACAAGATCACCTTCACGGGATCCACCGAGGTCGGCCGGCTGATCGTGCAGGCGTCTGCCGGCAACATGAAGAAAGTGACAGTGGAGCTCGGCGGCAAGTCCCCCGTGATCGTGCTGCCGGATGCCGACCTCGATGCCGCCATCCCCGGTGCCGCCGGTGCGATCTTCTTCAATCAAGGCCAGGTGTGCAGCGCAGGCTCCCGTTTGTATGTGGCCGCCAAGCTTTTCGACCAGGTCGTTGACGGCATTGCGGCGCAGGCCAAGGGCATGAAGCTCGGGCCAAGTCTGGATCCCACCGCTCAGATCGGGCCGCTGGTCTCCGCCGTGCAGCGCGAACGCGTGTCGCGTTACTTGAAAGAGGGCGCGGCAGCGGGCGCGCGCGCCGCCACCGGCGGCAAAGCCTTGTCCACGCCGGGTTACTACGTGGAGCCCACGGTATTCGTCGACGTGAAACCGCAAATGTCCATTGTCCGGGAGGAAATTTTCGGGCCCGTGGTGGTTGCTCAGCCCTACGACGATGTTGAAGAGATCGCGCGAATCGCCAATGATTCGATTTACGGGTTGGCATCGAGCATCTGGGGCCGGGACATCGGCAAGGTTCTGCGCCTGGTGCCGAAGCTGCGTGCCGGTACCGTGTGGGTCAACTGCCATAACATGCTCGATGCCACCATGCCCTTTGGCGGATACAAGCAGTCAGGCTGGGGCCGCGAACTCGGAGGCGAAGCCGTGGCCTCCTATCTGGAGAGCAAGTCAGTTTGCATTAACATCACGGGCTGAGGCTCGCCAAATCGCAACAATCGGGAAGGGGGATGACACCTTGCATAAATCGACGGGCTTGATTTCGCTGGGGGTGGCCGCAGCCGTGGCCGGATGTTTGACGAGCGCGAACGCACGCGCTCAGGCGCCGGCGGAGCAATCGGATGCCATCGAGGCCATTGTGGTCACGGCCGAGAAGCGCTCGGAGTCGCTGCAATCCGTGCCGGTGTCGGTCACCGCGCTCACCGCCGCGCAGCTCGAACACGTGAAGTTCGACAGTCCCTCTGATCTCGTCACCCAAGTGCCCAATTTGCAGGTCAACGGCATCGTTGGCGAGGGCTCGCCGCTGTTCTCGCTGCGTGGCGTGTCCATGTTCGACTACAGCCTGAATCAGTCGAGCCCCGTGGCGAGCTACATTGATGAGGTCTACAAGGGCAACTTCACGCTATTCGGCGTCGAGCTCTACGACCTCGAGCGGGTCGAGGTGTTGCGCGGGCCCCAGGGGACGCTGTACGGCAAAAACACCACCGGCGGTGCGATCAACTTCATTACTCATAAGCCAGGATTTACCACCGAGGGTGACATCAAGGTGGGGGTGGGCGACTACAATCGGCGCGAAGTCGAGGGCGCATTCCAGACCGCCCTCATTCCCGATCGCGTGGCGATGCGCGTGGCATTCACCTATACCAAGGTGGATGGATTCATTCAAAACGTGTTGCCGGGACATCCCGATCTTGAAGGCGTGGATCAGTACGGCGTGCGCCTGTCGTTCTTGTTCAAGGCCAACGATGACCTCGATTTTACCCTGCGTCTCTCCAAGAGCATGCAGGATCCCCAGAACTACGCCATCATCGACGGCCGAATTGCGCCGCCCTCGCCGGGCAATCCCGGCGGCGTCGGCTTCACCGGCTATTTTCGCACCCAGGACGGCAATTACGGCAGCCCTCCCCTGAGCAACTATCAGATCGCGCAGGATTACACCCCGCGGCGGCGCCAGGACAATGAAGCGGCATCTCTCACCGCCGAGTGGACGGCCACACCGAGCAACAAGGTGACTTCGATTACCTCCTGGGATGAGGGCTCGCTGCTGAATCCCGAAGGCACCGATGGCGCGCCCTATGCGATTTGGAGCATCCCCTACACCGGCAAGACGCGCCAGGTCACTCAGGATTTGCGGCTCACCTCCATCGGCGATGCGGCGCTGCAGTACATCGTGGGCGCCTACTATCAGCATGAAGTGATCTTCAATTCGACCGAAAACATAATATTTACGGATCCCGCGTTCAATACGTTCAATGACTATCGGGATTGCGCCGCCAATTCATTCGGGCCGGGAACCGGCTACAGCATCGGCGCGAACATCAACCTGGGCTGCAACTACTACAATTCCTTCGATCAGATCCGCAACAGCTGGGCGGTCTACACCGACGACAGCTACAAGGCGGCGGACTGGGTCACGGTCCGCGCGGGCCTGCGCTATAACCACGACAACGGCACGCAGAAGAATGCGCTCAATCAGCTCCGCGGCAGCGATCAGGTGCCGATCGCGAACTTGGGATTCTTCACCGAGCAACCGGACGGCTCTTCAGCGCCGACGCTGGTGCTGCCGGGATCGCCGAACTACGACGCCTTGATCAATCAAACGCGCCGCCAGGATCTGCACAATACCGCCGTCACCGGGCGGGCCGGCGTCGACTTCAATCTCACCTCCGATTCGCTGCTGTACTTGAACTACAGCAAGGGCTACCGCTCGGCGGCGTTCAATGCTCAATTCTTGTTCACGCCCAGCGACTTGACGACGGTGCTGCCGGAGTCGCTGGATTCCTATGAAGCGGGCTTCAAGACGGCCTGGTTTGATCACCGCTTGCAGGTGAACGGCGCGGCATTTCACTACCAGTATAAGAATCAGCAGATCATCAATGTCTATCCCACCGGTCAGCAGCCGCTCATCAATCTGGGCAAGTCCAAGATCGATGGCGGGGAACTGGAAATCGTGACACGGCCAATCCGCTCCCTCACCCTGCGGGCGGGCGCCGGTTTCCTGCGCTCGGAGGTACAGGACGGGACGCTGTCGACGGGTTCGATAAGTGGACAGGAGCTGCCGTATGCGCCGCACTTCTCCGGTACCGTGTCCCTGGACTGGGAAGTGTTCAACGTCTCGAGCGCCGTGCTCAATTTGCATCTCGACACCAATTACAACTCCAAGCAGTACCTCGCACTGCCCAACGAAGACGCGATTTCGCAGGGCGGCTACTCGCTCACCAACGGACGATTGAGCCTGAAGACGGGCAACGGCGGCTGGGAGGTGGGACTCTGGTCGCGCAATCTGACCAACAAGTTCTATTTGACCAATGCGGTCGATGTGCAGGGATTCGGATTCGATTACCGGCACGTCGGCGTGCCGCGCATGTACGGTGTAGACGCGCAATATCACTTCTAGGGACCGCGTGACGCACGATCTGATTGTGCTGGGTTCAGGCGTCGCCGGCGGCGCGGTTGCAGCGCAGTTGGCTGCCGCCGGCCGCCGGGTCGCGCTGGTCGGAGGGGAGTCTCGCCGCGGTTGGGAGGGATTGTCCGCACGCAGCCGCGCCTTGTTGCTCGGCGAGGGAGTCGCGCTGGATGCTTTGAACGCGGCGCCCGCCCCGCGACGGGGCCGATGGGCGGAGCGCCCGGTCGAAGGACAGGAATGGATTATCGAACGGTCGCAGCTGGCGGCGGCGCTGCGCGCGAAAGCCGCCAGCGTGGGTGCCGAGCGGATGGGGACTTGGGCCGATGCCATCCATCCGAGCGACCAAGGTTGGCGGGTGCAATTGCGCGATGGCCGTACCCTGGTCGCGCCCTGGCTCATCGACGCACGCGGACGCCGCGGCGCTGAACGGCGCGGGCCTCTGCTGCTGGCGATTTCGCAGGCCTGGTATCGACATTCCGAGGCGCATGAGACGCGCATCGAAGCCTTCGACTCCGGATGGTGCTGGTGGGCGCAGCGCGGCCACCACTTATGGGTACAAGTGACGCGTCGGCCCCGTCAAGAGCATCCACGCGAATGGCTGGCGCAGGCGGCGGCACAATTGCCGGCACTGGCCGAGGTACTTGGCGATGCACGTCCCGACGGGGAATTGAAGGCGTATCCGGCGCATGCGCGGTTGCGCGTGTCACCCCACCATCCGCGGCTGTGGCGGCTCGGCGATGCGGCGCTCGCGCTCGATCCTTTGTCGGGCCAAGGGGTCTATGAGGCGTTGCGCGGCGCGAAACTCGTGGCGACCGCTCTGCGCTCGGTGTTTGCGGGCGGCGATGCCGCGCTCGCCCATCGCTTTGTGAGCGAGCATCAGGCGCAGGCGTTTGAGCGTGCGGTGCGCACGGCGGCCGGGTTTTATCGTGAAAATCAGCAGCGCGGGGTCTATTGGCGCGACATTGCCGATGCCTACGAGTCGTTGCTGACGCCGGCCGCTGCCGGCGCGGTGGAGGCTCGGATGGAGTCGCGGCCGGTGCTCATCGAGGGACGTATCGTGCTGCGCGAGGTACTGGTGACCGCACAACACCCGCGCGGGGTTTGGCATGTCGACGGCGTGCCGCTGGCTCCGCTGCTGCAGCATTTGAAGCGCGCCCACGCGACCGTCGATTCGGCGGCACGGTTTCTCGATCGTTCGCCGCGCGAAGTGGCGAGCGCCATTCGCTGGCTGCAACAAAGCGACGCGACGCCACAGTCGGTCTCAAGAACTCAGGCAGGAGGGTAGCTGTGCCAATCCGGGGTGGAAGGTTTCTGATCGCAACGGCCGCGCTGGTTCTCGGCGGACTGGGAGCGCGCGCGGCGCATGCCGAATCCCTGCCGGCGAATGATTTGCTGCGCACCTATTGCGGCGGCTGCCATCAAGAGCGCGGCGGCCGATTCGACCGCATCAGCGCGATTCGCAAGACGCCCGAAGGCTGGGTCATGACCCTGGCACGCATGCGCCAAGTTCACGGTCTCGTACTCAGTGATGAGGTGCGCGATGCCGTCGTGAGATACCTCTCCGACACTCAAGGCCTCGCACCGTCGGAATCCGCCGCGGGCCGCTTTGCGCTCGAGCGACGGCCGAATGCACAGGACCTCGACCTCGGTCCGGAAATGAGTGTCATGTGCGGACGCTGCCATACTCTGGCGCGTGCGTCGCTGCAGCGCCGGGACGAGGAGGAGTGGCTCAAACTGGCGCACACGCACCTGGGCCAGTGGCCCTCGCTCGAATACCAGGCCTCCGGCCGCGACCGCCCTTGGTGGCAACTTGCCAGCGGCCCCATGCCCGCGCAACTGGCCGCGCTGTACCCTTTGAACACACCCGCGTGGACCGCGTGGCAGC
The DNA here is from genome assembly GCA_963811115.1 of uncultured Gammaproteobacteria bacterium. GTDB lineage: Bacteria > Pseudomonadota > Gammaproteobacteria > Steroidobacterales > Steroidobacteraceae > Bog-1198. The sequence continues at coordinate 22,524 of CAWEQB010000003.1, read as the reverse complement.
AACATCCGGCGGCGAACCTCGCCGGCACGTGGATCGTCGTGGGTCGAGTGCCGGGCGGCCGGGACTTTTACGGCACCGCCCGCATCGAGGGCGCCGCCGGCGGCAACTACCAGGCGAGCTATCAACTGACCGACATCGACGGGACCGCAATCTCGGGCGAGTCGCAGGCTCTTGTCTATACGAAATTCGAGTGGCGCGGCAGCGCCAAGGTCGCGGAGCGTTTGCGGCGCGAGGTGTATCACGTCTCCGAGGACGGGAATCGCATCGAGGGGCGCTGGTTCGATGCGCAGCATGATGAAGACGGCGGCGAGTGGACCGCAGTGCGCCAGGGCGGGCCTGCGCAGATCCTCGCGGTGTGGCCGCAAGCGCTGCGCGCCGGGACGTCCGCAAATCTCACGCTCGTCGGCAGCGGGCTCACGGCCGGGGAATTATCCGTGGGCGAAGGCGTGAGCGCCGCGAACGTTCGGCGCGACCCCCACGTGATCCGCGCGCGCATCACCGCAACGGCGGCGGCGGCGCCGGGTCTGCGTCGCATCGCCGCGGGCGGTGCCGAGGGGCATTTGGCGGTGTATCAGCGCATCGATGCGCTCGAGGTTTTACCCAAGTTCGGGATCGCGCGCTTGGGCGGCGGCCGGGTCGATCCGGTGAGCGCGCAATTTGAAGCGCAGGCCGCCACGCATCTGCCGGACGGGCAGTGGCTGCCGCTCGGGCCGGTTGCGGTCACCTGGAGCACCGAACCCTTCAATGCCGAGGCCAAGCGTACCGAAGATGAAAAGTTCGCCGGCTACATCGACCGCCGTGGCCGTTTCCTACCGTCCGCCGCCGGCCCCAATCCGGCGCGCGAATTCTCCGGTGACAATGTGGGCGATCTCGCGGTGGTCGCGCATACGGAGGAGGCGGGCCGCGACGTCACGGGCAAGGGCCACTTGATCGTCACCGTGCAGCGCTGGATTACCCCGCCCATCTATTGAAGGACGCCATGCCCACCACCCAAGAGCGACTGGAATGGAATGCCTGGAACGGCCACCTCGTGCACAGCGAGACCGATTCCTACCTGCTGCATGTGCCGACCACCGCGGTGTTCGGGGTCGACGCGCTGGCGCTGGCCGTCATCGAGCTGTGCCGCGGACCAGGCGGCCGCAGCGTCGATGAGGTGGTGGCGCTGTTGGCGCCCCGGCACGAACCGGCGCGGGTGCGCGCCTTCGTCGCGGAACTGCGCAAACTGGAAATGCTGCAGCTCTCCGGCAGCCTGCGCCCCATCAACCCGGCCAGCGTCAAGGTCAGTTCTTACCCCTTGAGCACCGTGGTGCTGAACGTCAATACAGGCTGCAATCTGTCGTGCACCTATTGCTACAAGGAAGACCTGGAGAAACCGGCCAACGGCCGCAAAATGGACTTCGTCACCGCCGCCCGCAGCGTCGATCTCCTGCTCAAGGCAGGCGCAGCGCGCGAGCGCTTGAACATCGTTTTCTTCGGCGGCGAGCCGCTCACCAACGTGCCGCTGATTCAGCAGGTCACGGCATATGCCGAAGCCGAGGGCGCCCGCGCCGGTAAGACCATGGATTTTTCTCTGACCACGAATGCCACCCTGCTCACGCCGGCCTTGATCGACTACTTCGATGCGCACCGCTTCGGCATCTCGGTATCCATGGATGGACCCAAGGTCCTGCACGACCGGCATCGCAAGAGCGTCGGCGGGCGAGGCACCTACGATGTCGTCGCGCGCAAGGTGCGCCTACTACTCGAGCGCTATAAGTCGCGTCCCGTCGGCGCGCGCGTCACGTTGGGGGGCGGCAACACCGAAGTCGAAGCCATTCACGCCCACCTTCGGGGCGAACTCGGTTTCCATGAGGTGGGGTATGCGCCCGTGACCTCGGCCGCGGAGGCCTCGCACGCGCTCTCGGCGCCCGAACTCAACGAGGTGCATGCGGCCTTCGAGCGTTTGGGCGAGGACTATCGGCGCGCGGCGCTGCAGGGCCTGAACAACGGCTTCTCCAACATGCATCAACTCATGACCGACCTGCACGAGGGCCGGCGCAAGTCATTGCCCTGCGGCGCCGGGGTGGGTCTGTTGGCGGTGGACGGCGAGGGAGACCTCAATCTATGCCATCGCTTCACGGGTTCGGATCTGCCGACTTTCGGCAACGTGGCGGCGGGCATCGACGGCGCGCGCCTCGGCGATTTTGTCGGCAAAGCCCTGGAACGAGAGGGGACGCATTGCGAGACCTGCCGCATCCGCAATATCTGCGCCGGCGGCTGCTACCACGAGTCGTATGCCCGATTCGGCGATGCGCACCACCGCACCTATCACTATTGCGATCTACTGCGGCGCTGGGTGGATTTCGGTGTGCGCGTGTACGGCGAGATTCAACGCGGCAATCCGAGCTTCTTTACCCATCACCTCGAACCGAGGAGTGTGTCCGTATGAGCGAACTGAAACCGACCAACCGCAAGGCTGAATTGCTCTTGGATGCCGTGGCGGAAGGACATGTGGAAGAAGTGCTGGCCATGGAGACCGTGGCCGGCTGCGCCACCACCTTCGATCCGGGCTGGGAAGTCGATCCGTTCGGGGGCGTGGCGTCCCTGTGCCAACCCATGGAAGCGGACTTGTACGGCTGCTCCGATCCGTGCTGGTGGCCGGCGCAGGTGCCGGACACCATGAATACCTATCCAGGATGGGATGCCGGCAAGCCATCGGCGCCGGCAGATTGGCGTGATCTGGATGCGGTTTTTCCCAAGAAATGAATTGGAGCGCCACCATGTCGATTTCGGGTCAACCTCGTTCGCTTGCACGCTGGATTGCAGGCGTGCTCCTCATCTGCTGCATCACGGGCATGAACCTCGCACACGCCTCCGATCTCATCCTCACCGGGGCCAAACCGGATCGGCTGTTCATCATCGATGCGGCCAGCCGCAGTGTTCGCACCGAACATCGGGTGGCGGGTGCGGAGGGGCAAATTTTTACCACTATCTTGTCGCCGGACCAGCGCACCGCGTACTTGTTGGTGGATCGCATGGAGCGTGTGGTCGGCATCAACCTTGAGAGCGGGCGTGAAGTGTTTCGCGCGGATCTATCGACCGCAGGCGAACGCGTCAAGTGCTTCTTCGCCATGGCCGTCTCGAGCGACGGCAAGGAGCTGATCGTTTACGAGCTGCCGACCAAGCTCAATTCCAGCGAATATGTGGTGCAGGATCCGCGCTTTGCCATATTCAAGACCAATGCGGGACTCGAGGCGAAAGCCGTGCGCACCTATCCGGCGCCGCGCCGGGTGCATATGCTCCTGACCCGGCCGAACGGCAGCAGCTTCTATGCCATCGGCTTCGATCTCTACGAGTACGACTTGAAGAGCGGCAGGCTGCTCGGCACCCGCGGCATCCAAAAATGGGATATTCCCGATCATGCCCAACCGGATTTGCTGGCGTTCTGGCCGGTGACGGAACCCACCGGAATTTTTACCAGCCCCATCTATGCCGAGGTCAAGAAGGCGGGCGTCAGCACACCGACCACCTCCCTGATGTCGCTCGATTTGAAGAGCGGTGACTTGTCGTACATGGATTTCGAACCTCTGTCGGCCTTGATATTTTCGACGGTGCTGAGTCCGGACAAGAAGCACGCTTATGGGGTGTACACCACTTTGACGAGCATCGATGTCGGCGGCCATCGGTTGGAGAAGCGCGTGTCGTTGGATCATACGTTTTATGATGTGAACGTATCGAGCGACGGCCGCGAAATCTATCTGGGCGGGACCAACTGCGACGTGGCCTTCTACGATGCGGCCAGTCTCGAGAAAAAAGCCATCCTGAAACTCCCGGGCTGCAGCGACCAAGCGCTGTCGACCTTGCGTGTCATCCACGGAAAGTAAATCGCGCGGCCTGCGCCGCCTGTTGTGGCCGCATTTGCGGCCGCAATGGCGTTACTTTGCGGGGTCGTTGCTCCTGGCCCTGATCCTCGCGTCCTTGTCCGCCGCCCAGCCGTTGCTGACGCGAATCGTGATCGATGATGGCTTGATTGCGCACCGATTCGGACGGTTGGTCGCGGCGTGTGCGGGCATGCTGGCGTTGGCGACGCTGGGGTTCTTGTTAGGCGGTGTGCATCGGACGGTCTATGTGCGAGCGTCCGGCCGCTCCTTGTTCTCGCTGCGCGGCGCCATCTATGAGCATCTCCTGCGGGTGTCGCCCCGCCGTCTGGCGCGCGTGACGGTGGGCGATTTGGTGAGCCGGCTGGACGGGGATATTGCAGAGATTCAGCGCTTCGGCACTGATGCCGCGCTATCGCTGGTCAGCAGCGTGCTGTCTCTGATCGCGATCGGCGCCGTGATGCTGATGCTGTCGTGGCGCCTCACGCTGTTGGCGGCGGCCTTGCTGCCGCTGCAGCTGCTGGTGCGTCATTTTGCGCGGCCCAGAATCGAATCGACCACCCGCGAGCTGCGCGCCTCCGCCGCGCAATTGAGCGGATTTTTCATCGAGACTCTCTCAGGCGCCCGCCAAGTTCAGGCGTCGGCGGCCGAGTCGCTCGAGACACAGCGCCTCGGCCGTCTGGGCGAGCACTATCTAGGGCGGGTATTGCGCCAGCAATGGGCCACCTATGCCACGGGTTCGCTCGCTTCGCTCGCCGGCCACGCCGTGACGGCCGCAACCTTCGTCTTGGGCGGATGGTACGTCGCACACGGTCATTTGACTGTGGGGACCCTGGTGGCATTTGTCGCCTATCTCGGCCGCAGCGCCGGGTCGGCGGCTTCCCTGGCGGCGATCTACAGTGGCTATCATCGCGCGCGCGTGAGTCTTGATCGAGTGTGCGAACTGCTGGACTTGCCGACCGTGCAGGAGGCTGCCGAGGCCGTGCCATTGCCGGAGGATGCCCGGGGCGCGCTGCGCATGGAAGGCGTGACGGTATTGGGCGCGGTCGAGGGACGGCCGCTGCTTCAAAGCGTGACGCTCGACATCCCCGCGGGAAGCAAGGTGGTGCTGCGGGGTGTTTCCGGCGCAGGTAAGTCGACCGTGACCGATTTGCTGCGCCGTTTTCTCGAGCCCGACGCGGGGCAAATTCTGCTGGATGGACGGCCCTTGAACGAATTTCGTCTGGCCGATCTACGCCGCCGTGTGGCCGTGGTCGAACATTCCCCCATTTTGTTCCATGGCACCATCCTCGACAACTTGCGCTACGGACATCCCGCAATCGATGAATCTCAGGTTCGTGCGGCGGCGCTGCGGGCGGGAGTCGACGAATTCGTCGCGGGCCTGCCGCAGGGATACGAGACGCGGATCGGCGAGGGCGGCGCCGGCCTTTCCACCGGGCAACGGCAGCGAATCGCCATTGCGCGCGCGGCGCTGGGACAGCCGCTCATTGTCATTCTCGATGAGGCGACCAGCGGACTGGATGTGGAGACCACGCTGGCTGTTCACCGCGCGCTCGATCATAGCTTTGCCGATCGGACTCGACTCATCATCACCCACCGTGCATCGGACATCGAGAACTCGGATCTTTGTTGGCGACTGGACGCGGGCCAAATCAGGCCCGCCGCGTTGGCTGGCTCATGACCTGGCGGATCGGGTTGATCGATAGTTGCGGCGCTCATCCGCGAGCCGTGGTCGCCGCGGCGTTTGCCGGCCTTTCGCCGCGGGCAGTCGGGCAGCGCGTCGTCGCGGACGCTACGGGCCACGGCACCCGCATGGCCGACTTGATCTGCAGTGCGCACCCATCCGTCGAGCTAATACTGGGCCAGGTGTTCGTTGGTTCAACGCGAGCCAACGCTGCGTCGGTGGCCGCGGCCATGGACTGGGCCGTGTTGCGAGGGGCGCAGCTGCTGCATTTGAGTCTAGGGCTATCGGCTGACCGCACCGTGCTCGCCTCGGCGGTGCAGCGCGCTCTCGATGCGAGGGTGCTGATCGTTGCGGCAAGCCCGGCGCGTGGCGCGCCGGTCTATCCCGCGAGCTATGCCGGCGTCATTCGCGCGACGGGCGATGCGCGTTGCGCCGCCGATGAGATCTCGCATCTTCGGCATTGGACCTTTGGTGCGGCGCCGAGGGTGCCCGCCGAGCGGGGCGGAGCGCCCGAGCAGGGCGGGGCGAGCGTGGGTGCTGCGCGGATCACGCGCGCGATCATGGATCTTCCCGTGGGGATCAGCGCGGGCCGCGTCGTCGGGGCCTTGAGCGCCCGCGCCGCCTACCGTGGCATCGAACAAAAAAATGCCCCATACGCTGCACCGCCCGTCTGGCACGGCTGATTAGCCCGGGCCATGTCGGCTTCAAGTCGTTCCGCAGCGCGACCATTACACTAGCCGGCATTGAGTTGCCCATCGGATACGCAAGAAGCGAGCGCTCGTGCGATGGCATTGAGGAAGGCCTGTGAATCGAACGGCTTGCGCAGATAGGCTCGCGCCCCCAGGCGCAGCGCCTCGCTCTCGGTTTTCCTGTCGTACAAGCCGCTCATTACAATAATCGGCCACGACAACCGTGCATCCGTGAGCCGATGAACCAACTCGAGTCCGCTAATACCTTGGAGTCCGACGTCTATGACGAGACAGCCGCTCGAAAGCTCGTCCAGCTCTGCCAAAAATGCTTCGGCGGAGTCGAACGTTCGCACCGGCCAACTGTACGATGTCAACAGCCGTCTGAGCGATTGTCTTATGCTCGCATCATCCTCGACCACGTAGACGGTCTGTACAGGTGTGGTGCCGTCAAACGTCCGCATGCGCGGCGAAGAATGCGTAGCGAGCATGCGATCCTCCAGCGAATCGGTGAAACTTTCAGCCGGACTGACATGCGTATGTTTCTTGCAAACGGCGCGAAGCTGGGCTGCGCTCCTGTCGTCGTTGAACCACTCGACAGCATAGCCGCAAAGGATTGAGAGCTGAGGCGTAAGATCGAGGAGTGAGTTCCAGAGCCCTTCAAGCTGAATCGCAGCCGAGTGACAGCCGCGCTCACACAGCAGATCGACCAACTCACCGTAGAGCCGAATAGGACCATGCGCGTGGCTCGGACAAGATTGCGAGAGAATGTGCTTCAAGAGGCGTTCCGCGCGTGCCGCATCGAGGCTTTCGCCTTCCATGACCTGAGGGAGGGCCGCCTCGGCGTCGAAAAACCGGATTCGATCGGCGACATTGATGGCCGAACCGTACCGGCCGGAGGTAAGGTGTGCGGCGACACCCTTAAACGTCACCGGTCTGGACACCAATATGAGCGCATCGTCCGGACGCGCACCCTGGGTGAAAAATTCTGCGATCGCATGCTGGATGAACTGCTCATTATCGTAGAACTGAACGGCGTGACTTCCGGGGACAGTCCATGCGCCGGTCATCGGCGTATCCGCCGCGAGTGCTGAGCAACCGCACCGCGTTGAGTCATTGCGCTGCTTTCCCGACGCGAAGGAATGCGGAAAACGTCATGCCAAAGACCTGCTCTGGGCCAATAGCACGGAAAAGTGAAATATGGTCCCACTGAGGGGATTGTTCTCCGCCCAGATTCGGCCGCGATGGGACTCGACAATGGATCGCGCAAGAAAGAGTCCGATTCCCATCCCTTCCCTCTTGGTCGTGAAGAACGGTTCAAAAAGGTGCGGCAATTGATCTGGATGGACACCGTCGCCGCAATCCACCACAGCGACTTCGACGTGATCATCGCCATTCGACCTTGTTTGCACCGTGAGACAGCGCGTCGCCCGGGGAGTATTCGCCATCGCGTCCATCCCATTCATGGCGAGGTTGATCAGGACCTGCTGCAGTTGCGTTCGATCACCGATCACCAATGGAATGCCCGGGAGCAGTTCTGCACGAATTTGAACACCTCGCCTATGTGCGTCGCCGGCAAGGAGACCAAGCGTGTCCGCGACAACCGAATTGAGATCTAGCGGCTCCATCCGTGTTTCTCGCTTGAGCACGAAGTGTCGAATACGCTTGATGACTTCGCGCGCACGCCCGCCATCGGCACGAATGTCGGAGATTATCTCTCTTAGTTCGTCCAGCCGTGGGTCTGCGGAATTCAACAGGTTTGCGGCCGTATCCACATTGTTGCAGATCGCGGTCAGCGGTTGGCTCAGTTCATGCGCAATTGTCGCCGTCAGTTCCCCCATCAACGCCAGACGCTGCAGGTGCTCAACGCGCCTGTTGTTCTCCTCGGCCTGTTTCTTATCGGTAATGTCGACTGCCGTGCCAACGTAGCCCATAAATTTGGTGTCGGGGGCAAAGCGCGGTGCACCGGTGTCCAAGACCCAGCGGTATTCACCGTCGTGCCGCCGAAGCCTGTATTCCATCTCGAAAGGCCGACGCGCATCGAACGCGGAGTGGTAGATCTCATGGCAGTGCCGCATGTCGTCAGGATGCACACCCTGCTCCCAACCGTTTCCGATTTCCTGTTCCAGATTGCGTCCGGTGAGTGCCAGCCAGCCTTGATTGAAGAATTCGCGAAGCCTGTCGTGACCCGCCATCCAAATCAGCACGGGGGCGCAGTTGGCCATGTTGCGAAAGCGCTCCTCGCTTTCGCGAATCTTCGCCTCTGCCAGCTTGCGCTCGGTGATTTCCGCGAACAAGCCTAGGAGGCCCACAACAACACCCGAAGCGTCGAATACGGGCCCACATGAAATGCTGACCCAGATCTCCGATCCATCGTTGCGGCGCAGACGAAAATCAAAGGGCTGACGGTTGCCGGCCATACCTTGTGCGAATCGGCGCCGCGCTTCCGACTGATCTTCTGGAAAGACGCATTCAAAACAGGACTGTTCGGACAGCGATTCGGTGTCAGCCCCCAGGATCTCGGCCATGCGCTTGTTGTTGAAGATAGTTTGGCCTTGCGGGTCGACAACCCAAATGCCGTCCGGCACGGCCAACACGATCCGGCGGCACATCTCTTCGTGGGTAATCATCTTGTGGTTACGTAATAAAGATGCCCAAGCCTCTGGTCGGCGAAAAACGCCATAAGTGTCCTGCCTCGGCGAGGGACAATAGCATCGGGATTGCCTACCCTCAAAGAAATATCTCTTGCGCCTCATCTTGGGAGCGTGCCGATGAGGGCGGCCCGTCTCGATGCGCGGCGAAAGATGTGCCGCTGAGCTGACTAACCGACCGCTTGGGATGCCGATGGCTGCCGGTCGCATTTGATGCCCGGCGATCAAATCGACGAGTGTGTTGCGTTGAAATTTAGGGACGCATCTTGAGGACGTTGCCGGCGAAGAAGCCGTCGACACTGTCGAGGTCGATGATAAGGGCTACGCCCTCACGTTCCTTGTCCATATTGCGCTCGATTTCGGGCGAGTCGTCGTACACTTTACGGCGTGCAGACTCTGAAGAATCCACGTGCCCGCGGCCGCGGAATGTGACGAAGGCTTTCGACTGTGCATTAAGCTCGCCGTAAAGCAGGGCAATGTGGGGATGTCCGCTCGTGACCGCCTTGAGAATACCGCCTTCGGGATTGCGTACCCAGATGGCGAGTTGGGTGTCGCTGTAGGCCTGTACGCTACCGCGATATGACAACTCGGGTCGGCCCTCGGGTGACACGTACGCGACGCTCATCATCTTGCCGCGCGCAAGGGCGGTATTAACGGTGTCCTTCAGTGCAGGTGACAGTTTCAGTTCGGTGAGCACTGATGGAGTTTGTTGAGTAGTCATAGAAATCACTGAACTCCGCTGGGTCGCGGCCGTGGGCGGATTTGATTGTAAGCGCGGTCGGCGCGCATTGACAGGATCGGTGCACGTGGGAGGTCCGAGGAGGAGCCGCGGTATTTGGACGAGCGCTCGCTCAGTACTTAGTCATGGCGTGATCCCGAATGATCGACGCGGCCCGAAGCGCTCCGGGAGCCTCACTTCGAGCGCATGTAATGCATCAGCTCCGCTCCTTGGTTCGAAAGTGCTGTGCCGAATTTGTGACCAACTCAGATTGAGTGTGCCGTAATTGTGCCGTGATGTACCTGGGAAGGGCCTGGCAAGCGCTTGCAAGTGATTGATTTATAAACCCCTGGAACCCCCTCGAAGCGGCTGAAAATCCGCGTGTCGGGGGTCCTGCCACTATTTTAAATAAAATCAATATCTTACACGCAGGTGAAGCCGTCAAAATTACCCCCGACACTCGGACGAAAAGTCCGGCTTTCTAGCTCGATCATTGGCCGCTGCCTTGCGCCTTGCTAGTGCCCAGCGCTATCGAGGCCTTTAAATCAATTGCTTCAATTCTTCGATGACGCGCTTCACTGCCTTCTGCGCGGTTTGTTGCTTAATCAATCCTTCTTTTGCTGCAGCGGTGACGGTGACTTCGCAGCTCGATGCGTCTCCATCGAGAATCTCGAAAAATACCACGGCGGGATTCATGCTCATGAATCCTGACCGAACGACTGCCTTGAGAAATGGATACGGCGCTTGCGCGCCTTTCTCTTCCTCCATCGCTCCCATCTTTGCAAGAACGGAGAATCCACGCTTCAGCGCTTTTTCTGGTGGCATCGCTATCGCAAGCTTCTCGCAGTAGCGTTCGGTCGGAAGAAATCGTTCAGCAAATTGCGTTCCAATCGCCGCCGTTAGCCCGGCTCCGAGTGCACCCTCGGGATGTCCGGACAATAAGCGACCAACGCTGCTGCTTAACCCCGTCAGCTTTCCCAGTTCCTTTGAGAGAATGTCTTCAGGGTTGTTTGACATCTCTTCCCCGTCTTTCGAGCCATGCTGTTTGGCTGACAATTAGGCTATGTTCTGGGTGCGTGCAAATGATCCACCGTTGCTTGGAAACGTGCAAGAGGTTGCGAGCTCAAGGCCGGGGGAGTTTCAACAACCGCGCGGCTGCGTCTTCGTGTCGCGCTGCAACCACGTCGCTGTGAACCGGCGTCCAATTTTGACCATCCGCCGTGATTGCTAGTCTGCCGCGCGGCACATTGTGCGTGCCAGCCGCTTCGTTCTCGTACAGAGAGGGGGCGGGGGCTGGCCGAGAATCGCCGCCTGCACTGCAGATACCAGCAGCGAGACTTCAATGCCAGACATTCTGTTAGAGACTTCGCGCGCAAATTCTCATGGGTCATCGGTACGACTGCGGCCTTGCTGGCCGCAACAGCCGACGCGGGCACGTTGAGCGATGCGCAAATTGCAGGCATCTACATTCAAGTGAACGGCTTCGACATCGATACGGCGCCGCTGGGGCGTTCACAGGCGAGCTCTGAGGTCGTCCGCAAGTTGGCCGAGCACGTTGCCGCGGACCACATCGGTGTTCGACAGGCGATCTACGGAATCGCGGAGAAATGTGGGGCATTGCCGGTGCTGCCGAGCGAGCGTATCGCGGCAGCAGTTGAGCATGACAAGACTCTGGCAAGGCTGCTGTCGCTCAACGGCGCTGAGTTCGACAAGGCGTATGTCGAGCACGAAGTGGCCTTCCACCGTGCCGCGATCGAGGCGGTCAAGACCGTGCTGCTTCCGTCTGCGACATGTCCGGAGTTGCAGGCACATCTGAAGTCGGTACTGCCGGCATTCGAACATCCGATCCCAGAGGCGAGCAGATACGTGTACGTGCCCGAAATGGAGTCGAGCACTTGTCGAAAGAGCGTGTTCGCTCAGCGGCGGGCGGGTGGAATAAGCTGTTCGCGAGCCAGATGGCCGGTCTTGATCCAGACCCGACAACCTTCCGCCCGTGTACGAGCTTGCGCAGAAGAGCCAGGCGGAAGCCGCAACCAGGAGTGACAGTTGAAGTGATCCTGCCCGTCCGTGAAGCTGCCCTCCAGGACGAGAAGCTCGAGTCCGGCAGGCGACCGAAGGGCAATCTCAGCACCACCTCTCCAGCGTTCCATCGCGACCCGTTCGTGCTCATCCCGGAAGAGCGGCATGACCTCCACTCCGGGTCGCGAGGGATCAGAACTGTAAGCGAGGCTTCTCGTGTCGATGCGAAGCTGCGTTCGATCGGAGGCTTCGAACTGCCACAGCTTCACGAAGATTGTACATCCTGGCTCCGAGCGCGGTGTGTGTGCGGAGGTCGGTGGATTGCGGATATAGAAGCCGGCGGGATAATCACCGTGTTCGTCCTGAAACACGCCTTCGAGCACCAAGAATTCTTCCCCACCCCCGTGTGTGTGCCGAGAGAAAAACGAGTTCGGAGCGTAGCGGACGATAGAGGTGGCCCGCGCGACCTCTGCGCCAATGCGATCGAGCATGCGCCGATCGACACCGGGCATCGGTGAGGGCATCCAATCGAGCGTGGCTGCGTGAACGACCGCGCGCTGAGTGAAATCGGCGTTAAGTTCCATGATGTGAACGCTCTGTAAGGCAACCGGCAAGTCAGATTATGCGCCCGCCAGACCCGACACGCGCGCCCCGCCAACATCCGAGGAGCGCGGATGGCGCTCCGGCAATGCGTCCGTTATCCCACTTTGGGGCTCGTCAAACGTCCACACAACCGTTCGGGACTTCACGCTCCCCGCTCGTGCACTTCCCCGAAGGTGCGGAACGCGCCAGAAGAGCGAGCTGCCCCGGCGAACCAGGTGCCCCCGCACGCGGTGAAGCCGTGGGCCACGGCGCGTGCCGTGCGAGTCTGTGCGTTGCTGCTCAATGTATTCCGGCAGCAAGGGCGCGCGCACGTCAATGTGATCGAGTAATGCAGCCTTACCGGATTTCTGCCGGCCTCGATTCAGTCGTTCGTAATCGCTCGTGCGGTGTGGCAGGCCGCTACGAGTCGAGAGCAAGAGCACAAACGCCAAGAGCATCGGAATATCCAAGGCGATGTTGCCGAGCGAGTGATGCCAAAGAGCGCTGCGCGCGGTCTCGGCGAGCCTTGCTCTTCCGTAGTATTCGGACCAACTGTGCTCGTAACGAAACCGAAAGCAACGGGCCAGCGCGTCGCCGCCGTCCGCACGAATCTCATCGCGAACTTGAATGGCTGGCGCGCTCTTTTCACAATCCGGTGGTTCGGGGCCTTCACGCTCTTGCGCATCGAAGTCAAAGAAGGCCTCAAGGCTGCTGGCGAGAACCTCCGCTTCGCTCTCTCCGGAGCTCCAAAATGTGCGGACCACGCCGCGGCGGCCATCGAGCGAGGACTTTATCAAGGCTCCCCGGCGACCCACCCACTGGCACGCCCCCTCAATTAGCGGGAACCCGTAATGCTGTAACGCTCTTCGCCACGGCTCGTTACACCACTCGACCCAGAGTGTAGGGGCGGGAATGTGCAGTAAGTCTGCGCACGCCACCGTACGGGCCCCTTTGGAATACGCAACGTCTGCACACAGACGAGTCAAATCATCGGCCAGCACATACCGCGTGGGGCATGTCCTCACTTCCTCGGCATGGTCAGCGGTGTTATCGAGCCGCCGGAGGTGCCCGCCGTGATTGTCTCGTACGACAAAAGGGGATCGGCACTGGGCGACGCGATCAGCGAGAATCATGATGGTAGCTGCCAGCCCGTGCCCTGTAGTATTCGGTCAACGCGGGTCGGTCAACCTCTGCCACCGCCCTGCTCAGGGCGCTTTGTGCGCACGCCTTGAATCTCAAGTGTCTTTCAAGTTCGCGATCGTCGAGCGGAGCGCAGACTGTCTCGGCCGCAGCTCTCAAGCGCCGATACAGAACCGCGGCGCCTTGGCTGCGCGAGAGATCGAGATCGGCGAAGTGGACGACAACTTGCGGCCGGTCAAGATCCGGCCCGGCGTAGGCGACGCACCTCAGCGCCAGCGCCGAAATGATGACCATGCTCGTGAGGCGATGCATAGCGGTCTCCTTTGTGTTGAAACGGCTCTCGTCGCCGAAACCGACGTTTTGAACGAGGGATGAGAAATCGAAGCTCGCCCAACTGCCACATTCGGCTACATGGTTCTTTGTAACGGGGAACCGACACTTCCACAAGTGCATTATTATCACGAGGATAGTGCGGCGGACGCACGATGCGACTATTCGTTGGGAGGAGGATCCGAAGTGGAAGTACGTTCGGGTGCGGTGTAGTCACTACCTTAACAACCTGATTGAGCAGGATCATCGGGCGATCAAACGTCGATGCGCATCTATGGGAGGCTTCAAATCGTTCGGGAGTGCGAAGATTGCCTTGGCCGGCATCGAACTGGCACATCGGATTCGTAAGAGACAATTTTCGCTCGGGCGCGGTCGGTATCGGAACTTCGGATCACTCAAGCAGATCTGGGATCGAGCACTCGCGTGGTTCTTGGCCTGCGGAATCTCAATCGCGCCGATTTGGCTCTGAAATGGACCAGGGACCAATATTGGGACGCCGGTAACGCAACACTTCCTTTTTGCGCAAGTAGTGATGAGGCGGGCGTTATCCAAAGTTCACAGGTTGGTCAGCACACGGCCCATATCCAAGACCAGAATCCCGCCGTGCCGCGACAAGTTGCGCATTTGAATAGTCACGGGTGGGATGGGCCCTCTTTTTCGAAGTGCGTATCGCTCGGACCCGTCCCGCCGCCGGGGCGGCTTACGTAGCAAATCGAGTGGCGGTGTTATCATCGCTTATGCCGCACTTTAGTCGCCGAGCTTTCCTACTTTCTGCGAGCGCACTCGGTGCTACCGCCGTATGGGCACGCGCTGCTGCATTCGTACCGCTCCAAACTTGGAAGGAACGGAGGGATCTTTTTTCCGAGGGCGTTGCCTCAGGTGATCCGGATTCCTCGAGCGTCATCCTTTGGACGCGCCGCCCGTACGGGGATGGACGAGCCAAAGCGGTCCTTAACGTCCAAGTGGCAGAAGATGAAAGCTTCGACCGCGTTATCGCTCACGCTCGCTCGACGATAACGGGTGCATCGGACTGGACAACGCGCGTCCTCGTTGGGAACCTGAAGCCGCACACTGTTTACTGGTATCGCTTCATTGATGCCGAAGGCAATGGCAGCCGAATCGGCCGAACCATTACGGCTCCGGAAGTTGAGGACGCGCAATCGGTGCGATTTGCTTTCGTTTCCTGCCAGAGCGTGAATGAGGGCACACAGAATGCCTATCGCCGGATGATTTGGGAGGATCAGCGCGCTGCGCCCGATAAGCGCTTGGGGTTCGTCTTGCATCTCGGAGATTTCATCTACGAAGTCGTGGAATACCCCGATGAAGTACCGCATCGCCACGATCGTACGGTGTTCGACATCGGTCGCATACCCGATGCTCGTAAGGTCGACAACTTCCATGTGCCGACGACGGTCGACGGCTATCGGACAGTCTATCGCGCGACGATTCAAGATCCGGACATTCAGGACGCCCGCGCATTCTTACCGTTCGTCTGCATCGGCGATAACCACGAATTCTCGTGGCAAGGATGGCAGAGCACCATCAAGTACGACGGTAAGTCGGAGCCTGCTCAAGCACTGCGTGTCGCGGCCAATCAAGCGTGGTGGGAATATATTCCATCACGGGTGCGAAAGACCTCGGGACCTGGCCTGGACAAATTTGACGGGCCACGCGTCAAAAATGCGCCGATAACGCACTTGGACGCGGACGGCCTCGGTGACGAGCCTAATAATCGCACGGCAATCGCGAGTATGACTGGCTATCGCGCAATGCGGTTCGGGCGTCACGTCGAGCTGATCCTGACAGATTTCCACAGCTATACGATGGAGGGCCCGACGTCGCGAAACGAGGCCGATGCATTCAGCTTGGAGGCATTTCCCGACTTCTTTCCGCTCGAGGCGATGCAAATCCTCGACGCTGGACGTACCTACGCAGGCGGCAACCCACCGCAAAGCATCCAACTCGGTGAGAAGACCGTGCAGAACTTTGCGCGCAACGATCCGCCGATGACAGTGCTTGGGCGCGAGCAGAAAGCTTGGCTCAAGCGTACGCTGGCGGCGTCGAAGGCAACGTGGAAGGTTTGGGGCGCCACGAACGGAACGCTGGACATGCGAGCCGATCCGCAGAACTTGCCGGCGGGGCTAACGACCCCGTGGCCTGGCAAGGGCTATGCGTGTTTTGGCGGGGGAGACTTCAGCGGTGCGCTCAATGAACGGGCCGAGCTATATGACTTCGTCCGCGATCAGCGTGTGAGCGGCTTCGCGATCGTGTCAGGTGACCGGCATAGCTTTTGGGCTGGATATGCGGCCAAGGCGCTGCCGCCTGAAGCTTTCGATCCAGTAGGCGTTGCTTTCATTTGTGGCTCGATCTCGGCGATCGGTATGGCCGAGGCTATTGAGCACGGGCTAAAAGGGCATCCGCTGCGTCCACTATTCGTGAGCGAGCGCGAGCCAGGCAAGTTCCAGTCGGCTATCAATCTGACATTGAAGCATGGGGTCAAGAGTGCCCTTGAATATGAGCGTACCGGCAATATCGCGGCGGCTCATCGAGTGAGCAATCCGGATAACGCACCGCATTTGAAGTTTGTCGATATGGGTGGCCATGGGTATGCCGTGGTATCGGCCGGTGCCGACTCGATCCAAACCGAGTTTGTTTGCATTCCTCGCCCGATCTCGCGCGCTACGACTCCTGATGGTGGACCGCTCCGCTACCGTGTTTGCCATACGGCGCAAGCATGGACGGCGGGGAAGCGACCGGAGCTGATCCAGGAGATCATCGAGGGCGACCCCGAGCTTTCTGTGTGAAACAAAGAAGAGGTCCCGAAGGGCCCCTAAGAGTTTAGCCCAGCGGCTTATTTGTGATTGTCGTCACCGTCCGGGGGAAGGACGACGAGACGTCCATCGAGGAAAGCAACCTTCCACGCCCAAGCCGCGGTGGTCGATCCGGCGGCGCCTGTTGTAAAGGCGGTTTACGAAGAAGCGCAGGGAGACGGCAAGGCCAAACGCACCGCTCAGGATGCTCGCACCGACATGTTTCTCGCGATCGAAAGAGCCGTATGGGAAGATTGGAAGGACCATGATGCCAAGAAACTGTCGGCCCTGATGGCTGAGGATATTTCGTTCATCAATATCTTTGGTATTTACCTCGCAAATAAAGCCGAGGGATTGAAGAACTTGGTCAGGGACCGGATGCGATGTCAGAAGCGTCGGCATCACCGACGCCGTCGCCACGATGCTCTCGCCGACGGTCGGCATCCTGACATTTAAAGAAAAGCGCGCGTCCGGCATCTGCGATCGAACGGCTGCGGCGACAGACCTCGATAACGGATTAAAGTTGCAGGCGATCGAAAGTGTCCAGTCGTTCCAGCTGCTCAGCTGACATCAGGTCGCTTAGGTGGTCGCCGTTGACTTCGATCCAATTCATCTTTAGGCGGGCGATCTCGATCGTCGCCGGCATCGGCATTCATTCGGCATGCACGTTCGCCGCCGACCGCATTTGTCTTATTCGCATATTGTGGGGCGCATGTGGATTGTGCCATCGGCTGGGGGTAAGCTTAAGAAAAAGTCCGCAGCAGGGGGCATGTGGCTATCGTCAATCAGGATCCGGTGTCTCAGCGTATGCATGGTGCAGCGCGGCACTGGCTGTTCGCGGTGCTCGCGGGCGCCGTATTGGCCGCATGCAGCAAGCCGGCTCCGGCGCCCACGTCCGAAACCGCCTCGGCCAAACCGCCCATGGCGCAGTCGGAAGACGCAGACCATCACAACGATCCGTGTTCGCTGCTGCAGACCTCCGAAGTCGAGGGGGCCCTGGGGGCGCCGCTCGGAACGCCCCCGTATCGCGGCGTTTCCTATAATCCGGCCGCGGGCAGCGCTGACTGCACCTACCAGACCGCGAGCTTCCAGACAGTTACGCTGAGCGTCGATTGGGACGGAGGCCAGCAGTCCTATCACATCGGGGATTTCGTCGGCAACGCCGTGAAGCGCACCGGCGTGCTCTCAGACAAGGCCAAGCAGGCGATGGTGTCGGAGGATGGCTCGACGATCGGCGGCGAATGGGACGAGGCGAAGCTCACACCCTTCAACTGCTGCATCTTCAATGCGCTGCGCGCCGACCAGATGATCAGCATCGATTTCACCGGTTCGGCGATGACGCTCAAGGCTGCGGCCGCACTCGTCGATGCCGCGCTCAAGCGGATGGATAAGCCGCTCAGCCTGGATGGCGACGCGAACGTCGCCGCCGCCAAGACCTTTCTCCAGGGACGCCCAAAGCCGATTTCGCCCTGCAGCGTGCTCACCCAGGCCGAGGTCGAAGCCATCCTGGGCTCGGCTCTGGCGAAGGCACCGGAGGAGGACAAGTCCGTCTGTACCTACACGCTGCCGCCGCTTCCGGATGTGCCGCCACGCGTCTACGACCTGCAGTTCTCCTGGTCGGGCGGCAATTACCGCTTCCGACAGGACCTGTCGGCCGCAAAAATGGGTGGCGCGGCCTTGGGCAGCATGTCGCTGACCGTGAAGGAGGAACAGCAGGTGTCCGATGCGCCCCCGGCGAGCGCACCCGGGGCAGGCCCGGCGCCCCCGGTTCGCACCCACACCGTCACTGAGAACGTCACCACCACAGTGGACGAAGTCGCCAAGCAGATGAACGGTCAGACTTTCTCGCAACAGATGAACTTGACCGGGGATGAGAACGCGGCTGGCACCGGGCCCTGGGAGTGTTCCGCCACCACGGGGCACAGTTTCGAGGCGGTGAAGAAAGACGTGCTGGTGCGGGGCACCTGGTCGGCCGATGCCGGTAAGGCCCGGGCGCTGGTGGCTGCCGCGATGGGTAAGTTCTGACTGTGCCGGCAATGCCGGGAGGACGGAAAATGAAAGCACACGTCCCGATTCTCGTTCTGGTTACCGCGGCGGTCACAGCCGTCGCGCAGGGCGGCACGATCGTGCACATGGACCGCAAGGACTCCGATGATGGCAAGGCGCGCCCCGAATCGATGATCTATGCGCAGGACGGGCAATTTCGCATGGATACACTGGATGCCGCCGGACACGTGCGCGATTTCGTGCTCGTACGCGACGGCAACATCTGGCAAGTGGACATGGAGAAGCGCACGTTCATGCAGATCGACCGGGCCGCGCTCTCCGGGAAACAGAGCGAGATGCAGGACCGGATGCAGGCGATGTTGCAGAGCCTGCCTCCGGAGAAGCGCGCCGCGATGGAGGCGCGAATGCAAGGCGTGATGGCGGGCCGGTCGCAGCCTGCCTTCACGATGACCGACACCGGCAAGAGTGATCAGGTCGGGAGCTGGTCCTGCGAGATATGGCAGGTGCGCAGGGGTGCGACGGTGTCAAGCGATGCCTGTATCGCGTCGCGCGGGTCGCTGCAGGGCGGCGACGAACTCGTCGACGCCGTCCACAAGGCCGCAACGACCGCAAGCGGCGTGCTGTCCGCGATACCGGCGGCGCACGCGACCGCGCAGCGGATGGCGGTCTATGGCCAGGCCAATGGTTTTCCGGTGCGCACGCGCGAACTCGAAGGGGGCAAGGTGGAAAGCGAGCTGACCGTCTCGAGCATCGAGCATCGCTCGCTGCCGGCAGACCGGTTCGCGATTCCGAAGGGATTCACGCAGACCACGATGGGTGGAGGGAATGAATAGCCCGAGGCGGTCCCCCCGCCGCGGTGCAGGTGGCGCGCGACTTCACCGCGGTGCGATGGCGTTCACGTTGCTATGCGTCTTGGCCGGCTGCAGCCGGCATGGCAGTGAACCGGCGGGTTCGCCGGGCGCCGGCAACGCCGCGACACCGGCGTCGGGCCCCTCAGGAGTGCCGGCACAGTCTGCCGGCAAGCCGCCGGGTGCGACGTTGGCGGTCGCCGGGACGCTCTTCGACGGCGACGACGTGGACCAGATCCGGGCCTATCTCAAAACGGTCAAAGAAGTCGTACCTACGAAGTTCGACGTCCAGTGGAGCGCGGACACCGTCGCGGTGAGCAAGGACGAAGCGATGCGCGCGCTGCTGGGCGTCAGCCGCGACGGCAGCACCTTTCGTTTCGCCGCCGGCGAGCCGGTGTTGAAGCGCATCCGGCCCGGCAGCGTACTTTGGATCTACGACATCGCCGTACGCAAGGTCGACGGCGTCGATGCCGCGGGCGACACCGTCGTCGTGCGAACCTCGCCGGCGAGCCTGACGCAGGCCTTTACCCGCGCCGACATCGAGTTCGATGCCGCACCCAGTCTCGTGGACTACTACACCGCGTATCGTCCGCACCGGAAGGCCGACCACCCCGCCGCGTTGTGGCGGCACTATCGGCCGCCCACCCTGATGTCGGCGGTATGGCGCGGCGACGCGGATGCGGCACCTTTTATGCTCAAGGTATCGGACGATTCGGCGCCCAACAGCGAGGATGATTCGGACGGCGATTACGGCGAGACCCGCTCGCCCGGGGATGCGCATACCGGGGAGCTGCTCGGATTCGAGTATTCGATGTCCTATGTCACCCGGCCGGACGGAGTGACGCTGTATTTGGACGCTCGCAAGAAGGACGACGGCGACCCGGAGCAGATGGAGGAGAAGATGCAGGACACCGAACAGGAGGCGGCGAAGGACGAAAAGGAACTGCACGAGAACCTGAAGAAGCTCTCCGAGCTCGACGCCTCCCTGCACACGGACCAGGCGTCACTCGCGGACATGGACCTGCAGTACCAGAAGCAGCTGTCCTTCCTCCAGGGCAAGGGAAATGCCGCAGGTGCCCAGACGCTGACGCAGCAGCACCAGCTCGAGCATGACAAGCTGCAGGATCAGATCAATTCGCTCGATAAGACACGCAATGCAGTCAACACGATCAAGCAGCAGGATGAGGAAAAGCTGCAGTCGCTCAAGAAGATCGGCGGCAAACTCGTCGACCTGTTCGGCATCATCTCGGACAACCTCGATGTGCGCTTCAAGGTCCGGGCCGATGTCGACAACTTCCAGATTGCCGGGGCGCTCAAGATCCTGAATGGCGACCTCGAAAGCGCACGCGCACAGTTCAAGAACATGAAGGGCAAGGTCCACATCGACTATGTCGGACGCTGGGGCAAGCCCGGCAATGGCGCGGTAAAGGTGCCGGTGGTTCATCTACCGTTCGTGTTCAACATTCCGTTTCCGATCGGCGGATTTCCCTTGGTAATCCAGCTCGGCACCGACTTCAGTGCGAATGTCTTCCTCGCAGGCAACCATGCGGCACAGCAGTTCTCCGGCGACTTTACCTACTCGGGATCCACGGGATTCACAGCGACGCGGGCGGGCGCGACCGACAACACCAGCATGAGCGAAGAGAAGCCGGCGGTCGGCACGACGGTCGCCAACAGTCCGGGCGTCTCTGGGCTCGTGCTGGCGATCCAGGCACCCCGCGTCGGGCTCGGTGTCGGGGTGTTCGGCGCATCGACAGTCGCCTACAGCGATATCGTCAACGTGGTGACGATGACCAACGCGGCGGCGGTATCCATCGGGATCATGCTCACGCCGCCCTGCAAGCGCACGACGTACACCACCTACGGGCACGTCGGCATCGACACGCAGGTGATGCCGCTGCCCATTCCGTTCGTCGCCGATGTGATCAGCAAGAAGTTGAGCCCGCAGAAAGAGGTGTTCCAGCGCACCCATGAAGTCCTCGATCCGCCGGTCAAGGGCTGCGAGGTCGGATCGTGACGACGCTGGCCGCGCTCGCCCTGGCGGTCGCTCCGCTCGTGGCCGTGGCCGATGTCGCCTCCATCCAGCCGGTGAAGGGGCTGGTGCTGACGAGCACGGTGCATAGCACATTCGTGGTGAGCGGCGGGGGAGGGGCGGACCGCACGTATTCGGGCACCGACGTCGAGCAATGGGATTCGGTGGTGGACGCGACCGCCGAAGCGATTGTCTACCAGTTCCGCGTCAGCGCGCCGGCAGATGCCCAGGAGAGCGCCGACCTCGCGAAGTTCGTGTTTCACCGCAGCGTGCGCCGCGAGGACATCGCGCAGGCGACGCGGATCAACCTCTTCTATTCCTCGGTCGATCCGCAGATGTTTGCCGGACAGACCTTCGAGGAGACCTCCGTGAAGGGTGTGACGATGCTCAAGTCCGGCGCGGAGGTGCCGTACGTGATCGGCATCATCGACGGTGAGGATCCGATGGGGGGCATTGGGGCGATGATGCAGCAGGTGGCGAAGCAGTCCGCGGGAGCGAAGCCGGGCTCGCCGCTTTCGGGCATGGGGTCGCTGTTCACAGCAGGCCACACCTATTATCGGGGCACCCTGAAGCGGGTGGAGGCCGGCCCCGTGATGCTGCCGGTGTTGCTCGACGGCGTACGGGTCAGCCTGCCGTCCGTGCACGCCCAGGGAACGATCGCCAACGGCGACAAGGCGATCCAGGCGCAGTTCTGGTGGCTCGACAGCACCGGTGGCCGGTCACCTTGAAATGGAGCCTTACTCTCGACAGCCATCAGGCGAGCCAGCAGGTCACGAAGATCGACCGGCCGCCGCCGGACAATGGACCGAAATTCGGCGGCATTGCCGACGCGCTGCAGAAGTCCTGTCACGTCGAGCTGTCGGGCATCTATTTCAATACCGGCAGTGCCGTCCTGCTGCCGGAGTCGCAACCGGCGCTGCGGAACATCGCACAGGTGGTTCTGCAATCGAAACAGCCGGAACTCGACATTGAAGGACATACCGACAACGTCGGCACCGCGCAGCTGAACCAGGATCTGTCGCAGAAACGTGCGCAGGCCGTACGCCAGGCGCTCGTAGCGCAGTTCGGCGTCCCCCCCGGGAGGCTGACGGCCACGGGCTTCGGCTTTGCGCATCCCGTGGAGAGCAACGACACCGTCGAGGGTCGTGCCCACAACCGGC
>CAWEQB010000002.1:0-791912 GCA_963811115.1 uncultured Gammaproteobacteria bacterium | reverse complement strand
CGCCATTGGGCACACAGCGAGCGTGTGCTTGTCAGCCCCGGGCGGTGCGACCGGTCTCTGCACGTACCGGTTTGTCGTTGATGGTGGCCGATAGAAAATCCACGAACGCCTTGACCTTGGCCAACATGTAGTGTCCCTTGGGGAACATCACATACAAGGGCAGGCGCGCTGAGACGTGGTCCGACAGCACGACAGCCAGTCGCTTTGCCGCGATGTCATCGCTGACGAGAAATCGTGGAAGGAACGCAATGCCCATCCCGGCTAGGATGGCCTCGCGCGTCATTCTGACACTGTTGGAGGTCAGGGGCCCGGAGCCAATCGCAATCGTTTGGTCTTTGGATAAGCGCCATTCCCCGGGACGCGACAGATGGGTCTCCATGATGCAATCGTGTTCCTTGAGGTCCGACGGGCTCGATGGCTTGCCGCGGCGGCGGAATATTCCGGGGCGCCCGCCAGCACCATGTCGTATTCGCGCAGTTTTACCGATTCGAGCGCGGAATCGTAAGGTTCGCCAACCCAGAACGCTGCATCGAATGAGCCGTGCAGCAGATCCACCTTGTTGTCGGACAAATTCAGATGAACCCGAACATCCGGGTAGCGCTTGATAAAGCGCGGAATGACCTCGGTGATACGGAATACGGTCGAAACCACCGGCGCATTGACCTTGAGGTTGCCGCGCGGCGTGGTCAGCATGCCGCTCATGATCTGATTGGTCTCGTTGACCTCGTCCACGATGCGTGCGCATCGTCCGTACAGTTCGCGCCCCGCCGGCGTCAGCGACACGCTGCGCGTCGTGCGAGTCAGTAGTTTCAAGCCGACGCTGATTTCAAGCCTCGCAATCTGGCGGCTCACGGCCGCTTTGGAGCAGTTCAGCTGCTGCGCGGCGGCCGAGAAGCTTCCGGTGCTGACGACGGCTGCGAAGGACATCATCGCGACGACGTTGCCAACTTGGACCTTGTCTCCCACTTTGTCTCCCATAGGTAACAATTCTGCCCTGTTCATGCACTGCGTCAACAGCGGTTTGAGCAAATCAGGCGGCTTTCCTTCCGATCGGTAATTCCATCGGGCTTCATCTATTGTTGACATGAAGAAACGATAATCACTAAAATCTTACATTAAGATACAAAGAACAACATAACCGGAGACCTAATGCCATCGCGACCCGCCAACTTTCACGGCCTCCACATTCGAAAGTGGTACGAGTTTCAGGAAGAGACGCTCGCGCTGGAGACCGGGCCGCTCGCAGATGGTCAACCATTGATAAAGCTGGTCGTCGCGGCCGCCGTCGACAATCCATACGCGGGCCGCTTTGTCGAATCCTTCGACGAGGTCATCGTGCTTTCGCGCGAACTTGGACAGGAGTTCGGCCGGCGTTTCCTCGCGCGGCTCAGTGGTGTTGCGGTGCAGAGCTACGGCAAAGCCGCGTTGGTGGGCGTTAACGGCGAGTATGAGAACGGCAACGCATTCCTGACGAACATGTTCGCCGATCCGATCCGCGTGGCCATTGGCGGTGGAAAATCCTGGTTTCCCTCGACGGGAAAGCGGGCAGCTCCGGGCACTGCAATCGACATTCCGCTCGCGCATAAGGACGCCCTGTACGTACGTTCGCATTACGACACGATTTCGGTGACCTTCACCGATTCGCCCGGGCCCGATGAAGTTGTAATAGCCGTGGCAGTGGCGACCCGCGGCCGGCTGCATTCGCGGCTTGGCGGTTTGAAAGCGGCCGAGATCGTCGGGAAGGACGGATTATGTTGAGCGCAGCGATGCAGTTCAACGGCGCGCCGGTGCCGCCCAGTCAGCTGCCGGACGAGTCCATTGAATTTCACAAAGTCAACGGATTGCGATTGCTGTGCCGGTTCTGGGGAAGGGCGGACGCACCCGCGATCGTCCTGCTGCACGGCCTGCGGGGTTTTTCCGGAACCTGGCGGACGCTGGCCGATACGTTCCGCACCGACTATCGCCTGATCGCCATCGATCAGCGCGGTCGCGGCGACAGCGACTGGGACCCGGCCTGCAACTACTACACCGATGCCTACCTGAGTGATCTGGAAGCGATCGTTGATCACCTGCAACTACGCCGCTTCGCGTTGCTCGGCCATTCGATGGGCGGCACGACGGCTTACGTTTATGCGGACCAACATCCGGAACGCCTGACGGCTCTTGTCATTGAAGACATTGCGCCCGGTTCATCGGTACAAGGGGCGGGTGCACAGCGCATCGTTGCTGAAATGCGGAATCTCCCCGAGAGCTTCCCGTCCTGGAACGCGGCGCGCGACTATTGGACCCGACAACGGCCAATGGCCAGCGCCGCTGCGATTGAGCAACGGGTCGCGGAAAGTCTGAAGGAAAAATCGGACGGCCGGATCCATTGGCGCTATGACGCCGCCGGCATCAGCAAGACGCGTCTGAATCCGGACCCCGCACGGATCGTGGATCTATGGCCGGTCGTTTTGCGACTGCGTGTGCCGACATTGGTGGTGCGCGGCGAACGCTCGGATTTTTGCCCGTCCGCGACCGTGGAAAAGATGACGGCCCAGAACCCGTTGATCCATTCGGTCGAGGTCCCCGGCGCAAGCCATTATGTGCACGATGATGCGCCGGCGCCGTTCGCGGCGCACGTGCGCCGCTTTCTGACGCGCTTGCTCGCGCCCGCGGACTCCCAACAAAGGTAAAACCAGATGAACGGCGATGGCGCGCGACACGCCATCTTGGGGAGAAAGCCGCGTGTTTTAGTTGTTACGTTTAAGGATCAATCAAGCACGTTACGCCACTATTGTAAACCCGCATTAAACGCGCTAATGTTGACCGTCCCGCCTGTCGACTCAGGCAAAAATTCGCCATCAGCGGCTGGAGATCATCGATGACACTCGATATGCAACGTGCCGGCCAGATTGATCGCGGCACGCTTTTTCACCCGTTCACCTCGGTCGCCGATCATTTGCGTGATGGCCCGTTGGTCATGGCGGAAGGCCGTGGAGTGCGGCTCAAGGACATTCAAGGGCGGGAATATCTCGACGGCATGGCGGGATTGTGGTGTGTGAACCTGGGCTATGGCCGCGCGGAAATCACCGATGCAATTGCAGCGCAAAGCTCGAAGCTGTCCTTTTTTCATGCCTTCAACAGCATGTCCACCGATGTCGCCATCGAATGTGCGCAGGCCATCCTCGCCCGTGCGCCGGTGCCGATGGCGCGGGTCTTCTTCGGCGCCTCGGGCAGCGATGGCAACGAGACGCAGATCAAACTGATCTGGTATTACAACAATCTGCTGGGACGCCCTAAGAAGAAGAAGATCATCTGCCGCTGGAACGGCTATCACGGCTCGGGAGTCGCCACCGCGAGTCTGACCGGATTGCCGGGCATGCACACGCTGTTCGATCTGCCGATCGAGCGGATCCTGCACACGACCTGCCCGCATCATTATCGGTACGCGCCGGAGGGCATGTCGGAGCGGGAATTCTCGCGGCATCTGGCCAAGCAGCTTGAGGAACTGATCCAGAAGGAGGGCGCGGATACGATCGCCGCGTTCTTTGCCGAACCGGTCATGGGCGCTGGCGGGCTGATCCCGCCGCCGGAAGGCTATTTCGAAGAAATTGTACCGGTGTTGCGACGTCACGATGTGCTGCTCGTTCTTGATGAGGTGATCTCCGGCTTTGGCAGACTCGGCACTTATTGGGGCAGCCAGACTTTCCAGCTGGAGCCCGATCTGATCACCGCCGCCAAAGGACTGACGAGCGGCTACTTTCCGATGTCGGCCTGTCTGGTGTCGCCCAAGGTCTGGCAAGTCATCGAGTCCGGTTCTGCCAAGGCGGGACTGTTTGGGCATGGATATACCTATTCGGCTCATCCGGTTGGCGCCGCCGCCGCACTTGCAACTCTTAAAATCATCGACGATGAGAGCGTCGTCGCGCGCGTCGCGGACAATGCGCCGTATCTGCAACGGTCGCTGCACGCCGCTGTCGCAGACCATCCGTTGGTAGGCGAGGTGCGCGGTCACGGTTTTCTGATCGGCGTGGAGTTGGTCAAGAACCGGGCGACGAAGGAAGCGTTTGCGCGGGACGCCTTCGTCGGACGCCGGCTGCTGAAGAGGCTTTTTGCCAGCGGTCTGATTTCCCGGGCGCTCGGTGACACGCTGGTGTTTGCGCCGCCACTCGTGATCGAGCGCCGCGACATCGACGAGATCGTCGATAAATTCAAGGCTGGACTTCATTCAATTGCCACGGAGATTTTGTGACCGCAGCCTGCTCCGGGGCCCGGGTTTTGCTGAGCACGGCGCGGGCGCTGGGCGTGCGGGTGTGTTTCGCAAATCCCGGCACGACGGAACTCGCGCTGGTTCAGGCGCTCGACGCTGTTCCCGAGGTGCGGCCGATTCTGGGCCTGTTCGAGGGTGTTTGCACCGGTGCGGCGGACGGATACGCGCGGATTTCGGGCCATCCCGCGCTGACTCTGCTGCACCTGGGGCCGGGATTGGCGAACGGACTTGCCAATTTGCACAATGCGCGGCGCGCGCATTCGCCGGTAGTCAATATCGTCGGCGACCACGCGACATGGCACCTTCCCTATGATGCGCCGCTGACCTCCGACATCGAGTCCCTCGCCCGACCGATGTCCGGCAGCGTCATTCGGCTACGGTCGGCGCAGCAGATTACGACCGATATGCAGGCCGCCGTCCGGCAGGCGGACGGGCCGCCCGGCCAGGTTGTCACCGTCATTGCGCCGAGCGATCTGATGGAGGCGTCCGTGCCCAATGCCGCCCACGAGGGCGTGTCGGTAATGGCCGCAACACATGCGCGCGCGGTACCCGACGAACGCATTGCCGAGGTTGCGGCGCGATTGGCGAGTACCGGACCGTCGATCTTGCTATTGGGTGCCGATGCGCTGAGTGAGCGCGGGCAGCGAGCCGCGGCTCTGATCGCCGCGGCGACGGGAGCGCGATTGCTGATCGAATCTTATCCCGCTGTGGTGGCCTTGGGCGGGGACCTGCCAAAGCTAGAACGGCTGGCGTATTTTCCGGACGACGTCCGACGACAGCTCGGTGATGCGACGGTGGTGCTCGCCGGTGCGGTGAGGCCTGTCAGCTATTTCGGTTACGAGAATCAACCGAGTGTGTTGGTGCCCTCGGACCGAATCGTTGCACTCTCTACGATCGGTGAGGATGGCGCTTTGGCTCTGGAACAGCTGCTCGAGCTGTTGCCGATCAGCAGGCGGTCGGTGCCGGAACACCCAGAGACCGCGGCTCCGCCGCGAGCGGGTCACCTATCACCCACGGACGTGGCCGAAGAACTCGTCTCGCAAATCCGCGAGGGCACGATCATCTCTCTCGAAGGCGCGACGCTGGGCGGGCCTTATCTGCAGCGCGCCCATCGAGCACCCCGACATCGGGTCATGACCAACACGGGTGGGGCGATCGGTCAGGGACTGCCTTGTGGTGTGGGTGCGGCCGTAGCGGATCCCGCTGTGCGCATCGTTTGTCTGCAATCCGACGGCAGCGCCCAATACACATTGCAATCCTTGTGGACGATGGCGCGTGAGGGACTGAGCATCAGCGTGATCATCGGCGCCAATCATCGCTACGCGATATTGCAGACGGAACTGCGCCGCGCTGGCGCCGAACTGTCGCAGCCCGCATTGGAGAGAATGACACGGTTGGATTCTCCGCGGGTTGATTGGGTGTCGCTGGCGCGCGGCTACGGCGTCCCTGGAGTGTGCGTCGGCACGATCGAGGAGTTCCGCACGGCCTTGCGTCACTCGCTGGCCGCCGCGGGGCCACATCTGATTCAAGTGGAGATCTGAGGGTGGATCTGAATCTGGCGGAACGCGTCGCCATCGTCACCGGGGGCAGCATGGGCATCGGGTATGCAATTGCCACGACGCTGGCGCTTGAGGGCGCCACCGTGATCATTGCGGCGCGGCGTGTCGGTCTGTTGTCGGAGGCTGTCAAGTCGATACACGCAGCAACAGGCCGCAATGTGTATTCGGCTCCCACGGATACGACCGATCAGTCCGAGGTGGATCAATTGGTGCAGACGGTGCTCGCGCAGCACGCTCGTGTCGACATTCTGGTCAATTGCGCGGCGAATCCGACCGGTCTGGTTCGCGATCAGATTGAGCACATGGATTCAGCGGCGCTGTTGCAGGACCTGAACACAAAAGTCGTTGGATATGCGCGCTGTGCCAGGGCGGTGGTTCCGGCGATGAAGCGGCAGCGGTGGGGGCGGATTATCAATATCGGTGGTCTGACCGGACGCAGCTCGAACACATTGAGCGGCATGCGAAACGTTGCCATTGTGCATCTGACAAAAGTGCTGTCCGATCAGCTCGGTCCGAGCGGCATCACGGTGAACACGATTCACCCGGGCGTCATTCGCACGCCGCACGTGGATGAATTGTTTGAAATCGAAGCCAAAAAGCGCGGCATCAGCGCAGCCGATGTCGAGGCGTCTTACGTTTCGGAAACGCCGGTACGGCGCATCATCGATGCGCGGGAGATCGCTGAGTGCGTGGCATTTCTCGTCTCGACGCGCGCCGCATCGATCACCGGTGAATCGCTGGGCGTGGATGGCGGAATCACCCGCGGCGTGTACCTATGACGATTGAAGTGTCGCTGCAGCGGGCAGTCGAGATTTGAGAGCAGGGAGGGCCGGCCGTGTCGGTGGCGGCGCCGACGAAATCCGGGTTTGCATTGCGTGAATAGTTGAAATTGAACAACAAAAGATACCGTTTGAACGGTGTTGTTGCCTTGGGGTGGTTAAGCAGCAGGAGATCTATGATGCGTCAGCGAATCAAATTACGGCTATGGAGCGGGACTCTATCCTTGGCGTGCGCAGCGGCGGGAAGTCTGGCGACAACTATTGTGCATGCCCAGGCCGCTTTGGAAGAAATCGTCGTCACCGCCCAAAAGCGTGCGCAGAATCTCCAGGACGTTGGTATCTCGATGGCCGCATTCAGCCAGGATGAGTTGAAGAACATGGGCGTCACTGCTCTGGATCAACTGGGATCGCTGGTGCCCGGCGTGCAAATCTTCCAGTTCGGTCAGCAAGCAACGACAACCATCACCGTGCGCGGCGTCAGCCAGAACGACTTCGCCGATCACAATGAAGCCCCGGTAGCGGTCTACCAGGACGGCGCTTACAACAGCTTTATCGGCGGCGCCGGCTTCGCCCTGTTCGATGTGGATCGGGTCGAAATCCTGCGGGGGCCGCAGGGAACCCTGTTCGGCCGAAACGCTACCGGTGGTCTCGTACAAATCATCTCGAAGAAGCCTACAGATCAATTTGAGGCTTACGCAACGCTGGACGGCGGCCAGTTTGGACTGGCGAAGTTCGAAGGCGCGTTGAGCGGACCACTCACCAATTCGATCTCATCGCGTCTGGCCATATCGGCGACGCGTCAGGATGGCTTCGTCAAGAACACGATCGGTCCCGACAAGGAGGGCATCCGCGATTTGAGCACGCGGCTGCAGTTCGATTTCCACCCGTCCGACAGTGTCGATCTGCTGTGGAATCTGCGCACGGTTCAGGACAATGTCACCGGCACGGTCGCTTACAAGACCAAGCGCACGCTGTTCACGCCGGGAGTCGACAACGGCTTGGTCAATTATGCGCAGAGCGACGCCCAATATGCTGCGTTCTGCCAAGGTTTCTTCGGCAGCACGCCGCCGCCCGGCACGAATGATTGCTTCGGTTTTGTCGACCCCAAGCCGTCGGATCCGTGGACGACGGCGAATGATACCGCCGGCGTCATGGACCGCTCCGAATTCGGAACCACTGCCACGCTGGTCTGGAAGATCAACCCAGCGGTTCAGTTCACGTCGATCTCAGACTACTTGAAGCTCAACCGCAACTACACAGAGGATACGGACGGTACCTCCGCAAAGCTGTTCAACTTCTATTCGGACATGCATAGCTGGCAGTTCTCACAGGAACTGCGCCTCAGCGGCACGGACGGCCCGTTGAACTGGCAGACCGGTCTTTACTATCTCGACATCCATCACGATATCGTGACGGGCGCCGACGCAAACACGGGGTTCAGCCCGGACTTTGATTTTTTCACTCAGAATCACAATGTGCAGACAACGAAGTCCTACTCCGCGTTTGGTCAAATCGATTGGATTTTCGCCGAGAAATGGAATCTGACCTCGGGCGTTCGCTATGTCTCGGACAAGAAGCGGATGAACATCGATGCGCTTTGTCTGTATGGTGGGTGCGCGACGCTGGGTCTGACAGCACCCGGCAATGTTCAGCTCACGGGTTTCAACGAAACGGTGGCACCGGGTTTGACCGAGCGGTCGGACTCCGGTGTCGCGGCCAAGTTGGAACTTGACTGGCGCCCGGTCACTGGATTGCTCACGTACGCGAGCGTCAATCGCGGAATCAAGGGCGGCGGCTTCAATGCCGCGGCGATTGCCGCCATCCCCATCAGCTATGTGTCTTACAAACCAGAAGTGCTGACTGCCTACGAACTGGGGGTCAAGAGTACCTTCTTCGACAAGCGCGCCGAGCTCAACGCCAGCGTTTTCTACTACAATTACCACAACTACCAGGCATTCACGTTGACCGGCCTGTCGCCGTTCGTTTTCAACACGGACGATCACACGCGTGGCGCCGAGGCGGAGCTCCGGTTTCTGCCGCTCAAGGACGTCGATATCACCTTCGGCGCGGCATACCTGAATGCCATTGCGAAGGACATCCCACTGCAATTTCAGGTAGGCCCGTTCGTCGACCAGCGTCCGCCGCAATCGCCGAATATTACGCTGGACGCGTCGATTCGCAAGAGTTGGACCTTGCCCACCAGTGGGTTGGTTGCACTGCAAGGCACCGTCAACCACGTCGGACAGCGTTATTTCAACACGATCAACCACCCGGTCTTGTCCGATAATCATTATACGACGGAGAATCTGCGCCTGTCATATACCTCCGCCGACGACCGCTGGGAAGCCGCGCTATGGGTCAACAATCTGACGAATACGCAATACATACTCACGGCCTTCGATTTGAGCACGACCAACGGCGTCGTCACCCAGGCTTACGCCCCACCTCGGCAGGTGGGAGCCACAGTGACGTACCGGGTCAAATGACGGGGATTGACAAGATGAAATATCCGGTATCGATGCGAATTCTGCATTGGCTGATGGCGGCGATCATTCTCGGCATGATTGGCGCTGGTTTGACCATGGTGTCTCTGGATGACAATGTGCCAGCGAAGTTCGCCGTTTTCTATCCGTGGCACAAATCCTTCGGGATGCTGGTGCTGATCCTGGTATTTGCCCGGTTGGTCACGCGTGCGCGGTCGATCGTGCCTGCGCTGCCCACCGGACTCACCGGATGGGAGATCACCGCTGCCAAAGCAGCTCATGTTGCGCTGTATGTCCTGATGATTGCCGTTCCATGTATGGGATATTCGATGTCAAGTTCGTACACGCAGAGCGACGGCGTGTTCTTCTTCGGCGTAAATCTGCCTGAGCTGCTGCCGAAAAACGACGCGCGCTTCGAGGTGTTCCGGTGGTTGCATCGCGTGTTGGCCCTCACGCTGCTCGGAATCATCACCATTCACGTGCTCGGCGCATTAAAGCACCGTTTCTTCGACAAGGACCGGCGCAACGACGTCCTATCAAGAATGCTGTAGCCGCGAGCCCCTGCCCCTTGTCCCGTTCCTCACGATGCCGACGCAGCGGCTATTCCAGATGTGGGGCACGCCCGGATCGGTGTTCGCGATTGAGCCCTTTGGAGATCATCGATGCTATCTCCTCGCGGGTGGGTGCAGGAGCGCAACGCCGGATATTCGGCGGCAGTGATCGAGTAACCGATCCTGCAGTGCCGGGTCGTGCAGGGCGGAACCCACGGTCTGGGGCTGCTTGTGGTGGAAGTATTGGCCGGTCACCAGCGCTCGCGGAGCGTTGCTCACCGCCAGCCAAACCTGGGTTAAGTGACCTTGGCCTAAGTCATCCGGTGCGTCCGGTCCGCCCATCCGGGTTGCCACCCATCCGGGCGTCGCTACATTCGACAAGATGTCAGGCCAATGCCGCGCAACACCGAACGCCAGCAGCACGTCGTGGAGCTTCGTGTCGGCATAGGCTTGGATCCCGTCCCAAGGTCGCTGCGACCATTGGAGGTCATCAAGCCCCAGGTCACCGCTGCGGTGCATGTCTGAACTGAGATACACCAGCCGGTCCGGCTTGAGCATCCGCGCGGTAAGCACGTATGGTGCAAGCACATTGACCGCCCATAGGTGGGATAATCCGTCGACAGTCTCGACGCGGCGTGGTTCGCGATAGCCGAATCCAACGTTGTGGATCACCGCGTCGAACCGCCCCCACCTGTTGGCTTGATCGGCGACATCGTGCATGGCCGTCAGCGTCGATACATCGCCCACCATGACGGCCGCCACGCGTGGCAGCGCGGCGCGAGTGGCATCCGCGCGTG
The DNA here is from genome assembly GCA_963811115.1 of uncultured Gammaproteobacteria bacterium. Taxonomy (GTDB): domain Bacteria; phylum Pseudomonadota; class Gammaproteobacteria; order Steroidobacterales; family Steroidobacteraceae; genus Bog-1198. The sequence goes on along the minus strand of CAWEQB010000002.1, from coordinate 781,491 downwards.
CATCGCTCCTCACGTGCAGCACAACATCGTGTCCCTGCTCGGCCAGCAGACGGCCAGCCATGAAACCGAGCCCATCGGAAGAGCCAGTGATGAAAATTTTGGCCATGGTGCCCTTCGCTGCCTAGCACACACTGCACAACACGCGATCGAGCGACTCCAGCAGAATGTCGGCCTCGGCGCGCGCAAGCGTCAGCGGTGGCCGGATCTTCAACACATCGCTGTGGCGACCAGCGGACCCAATCAGTACGCCTTCGCGCCGAAGAGCATTGACCACGCGCGCGGTGGCGTCGCGAGACTGCATTTGAGCGCCAATGAATAACCCCGCACCACGAATTTCACCCATGATCGGGTGGCTTGTGGCAAGCGAAAGCAGCCCTGCATTGAGATAAGCCCCCATCTCGCGGGCATTCTCCATAAGCTTTTCTTTCTGAATCACGTCCAACACGGCGAGCGCGACCGCGCAAGACACCGTGTTCCCTCCGAAGGTGTTGAAGTAGCGTCGGTCCCGGGCAAACTCCGCCATCACTTCCGGACGCGCAACCAACGCCGCCACCGGATGCCCGTTGCCCATTGGCTTGCCCATCGTTACCAGGTCTGGCGTGACACCATGACGTTGGAATCCCCACATTGCATCTCCGGTCCGACCGAATCCCGGTTGCACTTCATCGGCGATGAATACACCGCCAGCTGCATGAATTTCATCGACCGCCGCTCCGAGGAAACCGGCCGGGTGCGCCATCACGCCGTCGCTGCCGAAGATGGTGTCAAGCAGCAGCGCTGCGGGCTTCACTCCGGCGTTGCGCATGGCGTCGAGACAGGCGCGAACTCGTGCGCCGAACTGGGCGGCATTTTGTCCGCCAATCGGCGCTGGAACGGTGAAAACACCGGCTCCGGTTTCCGCACCCGTCACCGGCGACATACCGGACAACGTCTCGGTAGTGCCGTGATATGCAGAATCGGTAACAATGATGCCGGTGCCGCCGGTGGCGGCTTTGCTGATTCGAATGGCCAAATCGTTGGACTCGCTGCCGCTGCAGGTAAAGGTGACGGACGTGAGTTCCGGGGGCAGCGTTGCGAGCAGCCTTTCGGCGAGTTCGGTCGGGCCCTCCGTCAGATACCGCGTATGCGTGTTGAGTACCCCGGCTTGCAGCGCGAGTTTTGCCACAATCTCGGGATGACAATGCCCGACCACGGGCACGTTGTTATAGGCATCGAGATACCGGCGACCGTCAGCGTCAAACATCCAAACGCCCTGCGCGCGCACGATGTAAAGCGGCTCGTCGTAGAACAGGCGATAGGTTGGCGCCAGAACGCGTTGGCGGCGGGCCAGGGCTTCGTTGGTTGGGGTAAGTGTGTTGGGCATCTGTAGCCTTGAGTTAAGCGTATGAAATGACATGACGACGGGAAACCAAGCGCTTTGCCAACGCGAGGCGCCACTTGAAGAACCGGGTATCGAAGCCGTCAAAGTGCGTGGCGGCGCGATTGTGAGCGCGATGCCACGACATGATGACCACGCTCTGCACGATCCGACCTGCAATCAAAAAGGGCAACAGGGCAAGTTCTTCCGGCAGCAGCGACTCGACGTCGCAATAAGCGCGGACGAAGTCCCGAATGGTCTTCTCGGCGGTCTCTGGCGATGCAAGCTGCCCGACAATGCCGACCGCCACGTCCGCGACGAGAGCAGTGTGTACCGAATCGCCAAAATCGATGATTCCGGTGATCAGCGAGGCGTCCGACGGATCAACGATGATATTGCGGGCGTTGAAGTCGTTATGAACGAATTGCTGGCGCACGGCGGCAAGCCGCGGGGAGATTTCCGACGAGAATCGTGTAAGGAAATCAATGATGAATGCAGCATCTGGCAGCCCGTCAGCGGTCGGCAGCAGACTTTCCAGACGTGGCAGCTGCTTCAGATCCCATACGATGGTTCGGTGGATCGCGGGGTGCTCGAAACTTCGCAGCGCATGCGCAACGCGCGCAAGTAAACGTCCACAATTCGAGCGTTGCTCCGAGGACCGCACTGTCGACAACAGCGGATTTCCTGGCAGGTAGGTGAACAACATCGCGGTCCGGGTGCTACCGCTCGCGTCAATGAATTCAATCTGGTTGTCCTGACGATTGTTTCGGATCACCCGCGGACACGGCAGACTTGGGTCGGTCTTCTCCAAATGAATCATGGCGTTCAGCGACAAGCCGACCGTCGCCGCCGGTTCGGCCGGATTGACGATCTTGAATATATAGCCAGCGCCATTCGGGACATGGATCCGGAAGTTTTGATCGCGTTCTCCGGTCAGGCGCTCGGCACGTGCTGCGATTCCGTAGTGATTGTGCAGGAGCCACTCCACAGCTTCCAAATCGACGCACGGGCCCTGGGTCACCATGCTCGCCATGAAGCGTTCCAGGTCATCCATGATGAACAACCGGTGATCTGGCCATGGGCGGGAGGAGTCGGGGACCAGATGGATCCCGGGGAGGATGCCGCCATAGTGGTGTTGGGTGGCTCATGAATAGTTGCAAGAACGGAACAATATTAGACGAATAGGCATAATTGTATCTTACTTCGCATCACATTGAGGGAGCGGCACAAGAGCAACCCACCCGTGGCTGCGCAGGCGTTGTTTGGTGCCGGTCTGCCGTTGCTGCGGGATCGAAGGTATTCCAGGAACTGAAGCAGCTCGCGCGATGGCCAAAATGGCCGCGCTTGCCGCGCCGGTACATCCTCTTGGGACATCATCGTCGACTCCGTTGCCAAAGGAGATTGAAAGATGAAGGAATTGACCGAACGGAGATGGCACGCTCTCGGGTCTGAGTTCCGCATACAATCTCCGCGATCTTGACCGACCGGAGTGTACGCAGGCACTCGTCCCCGATCGCCCTACCTTAGGGCGAGTCGAACTTACAAAGGTCTCGTACGCCTTGCGAAAAAACTCCCGGGTCCGTATCTGGCGTGCCGTGCCGATCCGCTGGCGCATTGATCAAAGGAGCAGCAGCGACGTGAACAGGAGATGGTCATGGTAAATCTCAATAACCTACCGGCTCGAGGTTTCAAAGGTGCTCCATACCGTGGACCGAGTTTCGGCGTTTTTCTTGTAGTTGGCGGCTTGGTGTCCTCAGCCCTTGCCGATACCTCACCGCGTCCGTGGCCTTTGACCGAGCGCGATCCTCCAAAGCTCGAACTTGTAATGCAGCTTGTGGTCACCTGCTCGAATCCAGAGAGCATCGGCGGCTCTTCCCAGAGCAAGGATGGGAAGCGAGACGACATCTGGCCGATCATCGGAGGCCGCTTCGAAGGCAAGGATATTCGGGGCACGGTTGTTCCCGGTGGTGGCGATTTCCCCGTCCTTCGACCTGACGGCGTTGAAGTGATCGACGCTCTGTACCGGCTGAAGACCGATGATGGCATCACGATCATCATCCACAACGTCGGATTGACTTACCCAGGGGCGAAACGTGGCGATGAACGTTATCGACTCTCGCCCCAATTCATCGCGCCGGTGGGCAAGTATGATTGGCTGAATCGAAGCATTTTCATCGCCAATTTGACTGACGTCCCCAAAGGAATGGGACTTGCCAAAACCCCCGCGGAAAACGACCGGCTTATCCAGGTATATCGTGTCTATTAGGGATGTTGAACAATCGCTGCTTGGCGACGAGGGATACAGAATTATTCTCTCGACCCGCGGCTTTTGGTTGCGGGCAGGTACATACCACCACACCCGCGAAAGCGCCTGTTTGGTAAACGGCACCGATCTGGCGCTGTTTATGAGTCGAGAATAGAGATCTCGTCCAGGAATTGGCGGAGCGACAGTACACGGATCTCCTGATATTTCTTGAGATTCAACATCGCCCGATCGCCCGTTACGATTGCATCGGCGTGCCCCGTCACGGCGCACTCAAGAATGCGGTTGTCAGGTTCGTCGTCGAGAACAGCCAATTTCTTGCGGGGAACAACGAGCTCGGCCAATTCAGACAAAAATACCGCGGTTCTGGATAACTCTTCCGGACCTTTCGAGAATTTCTGTGCCAAAACGCCGAGCACCTCGTGAATGATTTCCTTGGAGATGCAGAGATTCACGCGGGCGTCGATGACCAAGTCGATAGCTCGCTCAGCCTGTCCGCCAGGAAGCGCCAAGGCGGAAACGAAGATGTTGGTGTCGAAGACCGCTTTCAACGACGGAGTAAGCGCTCAAGGTCCCGTTCGGACAGGATGCCTGCTGCCCGAGCACGATTGGACCAGTATCCTTGCAGCTCGCGAAACTCACCGCGCAATCGCGATCGCTTCATGGCGCGCAGTGCGTCCTGCACTACTGCGCTCAATGATTTGTTCTCGTCGCGTGCAATAGCCTCGACTTCGGCGGCAAGGTCCGCGGGTAAGGAGATCGCTTTTTTGACAGCTTTACTCACCGTTTCTACCTAATAAACTCCGGTAGTAAAAAATACCACCAGAGCTGCCTAAGCGCCAGTGCGCACACCTGATCGTCCGTGATCGGTGCGTGAGTTTTGCGTGACGCAGTACTGCTTCGTTATGCTTCGTGGTGCCATTTGCAACGGGCGCCACGCAGTAAGCTATTGAATTTACTGTACTATCTACTGCTTTACGGCACTCATAATGCCGAGGTCGAGGGTTCGAGTCCCTCTCTCACCACCAAAATCAATGTGCACACCATTATGAGTCTGCCTCGGGACGCATCGCCAGGCGAGCCAGCCTGATGGGAAGGCGCCCTCGAATCGCCGCGTCCACGGATTCCGGAATGTGGGTCGGGTAGTGGCTCGCGAGGATGGAAGCAAGCTTGCGCGCGGCGCGGTCGAGGACGGTTGGACGGCCCTGCTCCTGCCACTCGTTCGGGCTCGAACGGTCGCCGACGCTGGGATAAACGTATTCCTTCTGCATCAATTGCAGCGTCTGGTTGGAGCCCAGGTAATGACCCGGTCCCTCGAGGCAGACATTGCGAATGGTTTCGAGCGACAGCGACTCGTCGCTGACGTTGATGCCTTTGATCGTTCGCTGAACAGCGCCAATGATGTCGTTATCGATGATCAGCCCTTCCATGGTAAATCCCAGCAGACTTGCGAGCATTCCGGCCGACTCGTAGATCAAGTTTGCTCCGGCATTGCCGATAAGCGCGTGGTTGTAGCCCTTCTCGTACCCTGCCTGCATGTCCGGAAGCTTTGCATCGCTCATCCCGGAGGCCGTCCCGCCGGTCAGGTCATAGAATCGGGACAGCTGGGCGCTCGCGCTCGATAGCAGTGCCTGTTCGGGGCTACCACCCGACATTGCGCCCGTGCGTAGATCAGACACGAAGCACCACGTTCCGAATATCGCCGGCGCGCCCGGCTTGATTGCGTTGACGTAGACAAGCCCTGCCAGGCACTCGGCCACTTCCTGGACGAGTGCGGTCGCGAGGGCGGCAGGGGCCGTTGCGCCGGCCTGGCCGGCCGATAGCAGTAGTACCGGCATGCCGCCATGAACCGCGGTCTCCAGGCAGAGGCATGCGTCATGGGCAAACTTGAGCGGCGGCACAACGAAGCAGTTCGACTGACTGACGAAAGGGCGTGCCCGCCACTTCTCCTCGCCGCCCGCAATGAAATGGAACATTTCCAGGCTCGCTTGGACGTGTGCGGGCTGCACCCAACTCGTGCCCACGTGCTTGGAAGTGCCAGACACGCAGGCATAGGCAGTGTTGACGTCGAGTTCGAACGCAGAGATGAGTTCGCGGCAGACGATGGAACGCTGATAGAAATGCAGATGCTCGAGTGAGTCGACGACGCGCGCGATGTCGTACAGATCCTTGGTCGTCGAGTCACGATACACGCCGGTTCTTGCATCGACCATGTGGACGGCGGCTCCGGCGGTGCCGAAATAGACGCGCGAATCCCAAGGCTCCATGTCATGTTTCGGGTCCTGACCATGCAGGACGAAGTGCCGCGCGGCACGCGCCAGGGTATCCTCGACCAACGCGCGAGGGAATATCAATCTCCCTTCGGACGTCATTCTTGCACCCGCCTTGGTCATGTACGCGATGCCGCCCGGTGTCGCATCCGCCAATCCGATGTTCTCGAGCACGTCGAGCGCGGCGCGGTGGATGCGAAGCACCTCGGCGTCGGACAGGGGTGTGTAGCGGCCGCCCGGCATACCGGGCCGCACTGGGCGCAAGTTGTCCGGCAGCGGTGCCGCACGAGTGGCTCGGCGCGCCGCGCTTGCCCCGCGGCGTACAACCTTGACTTCAACTGCGCTCATCTTTTCAACTCCCCGGCAGATGCAAGCAGGATGCTCTGTTTCGCACAACCGCAGCAAGCAAAGTGGCTCGTGGTTAGTACGTACTTGACCTGGGAGGTCCCGTATCCTCTAGTACGATGACTCAACATTTTCGATAAGCCGGGCCGATCTGTCCTGCTCGATGGTGAAGTACGAATCGCGCCATTGCACTCGACGTGTAAGGGAACTCAAACCCAAAAGTCCTAGACTCAGCAGATCCCTAATGGGCAGCAAGAGCCCTTGCGCCCAGGGCGCACCCGGCGTGCGCGTCTTATCATGTAGCAACCATCGCACCACGAGCGTGGTGCCCAGCATGTCGGGATGCCGAAATAGGGCTCGGTTACGAGTCGCGAACTGAGATTTCATCCAGGAATTGGCGGAGTGAGAGTATGCGCCCCAGCGGCGGCTTCCCCATCAAGGCGATCGCGGAGCATTTCGCCATGACGGCTCTTTCGGGGATGACGACCGAACGTGGCGAGTCGGCCGCCAAGAGCGCACGGACGCAAAGCAACAAGAAGCGCGCGCCGGCTACCGCGGCTTAGGAATACTTTCGAGGCTTGGCGCGTGCGGTGCCTCTCGACAACGCGAGATTCATGCTGCGGATCTGGTTCTCGACGAGGTGGAGCATCGGCGCAATCATTTTCTTGTCCATGGCATCGTTGAGCACACGCGGCAAGGTGATCGATGCCTGTGTGCAGCTCCACGGGGGTGCGGGCTACATGGACGACTATCGCATCAGCAGGCTGTACACGGATGCGCGGGTAATGCGAATATTCGCGGGCACATCGGAAATCATGAAGGAAGTCATCGGCCGAGGTTCTGGGGCTCGATGAGAGGAAGCAGCATGGGACCTCTCCAAGGCCTTCGAATCGTTGAGATCGCGGGACTCGGCGCGGCGCCCTATGGCTGCATGATGCTCGCCGACATGGGAGCCGACGTGGTGCGGGTGGAGCGGCTGGGAGGTCGCGCCGACACGCCCTCCGATTCGCCCATGCTGCGCAATCGGCGGTCGGTGGCGCTCGATCTGAAATCACCCGATGGGCGAGAGGCGGTGCTGGCTCTCGCCTCGAAGGCCGATGTGCTCATCGAGGCCTTTCGTCCCGGAGTGGCGGAGCGCTTGGGACTGGGTCCGAAGGAGTGCTTCGAGCGAAATCCGCGGCTGGTCTATGCGCGGATGACGGGTTGGGGGCAGGAGGGTCCTCTCGCGCCGCGGGCCGGCCATGACCTCAACTTCATCGGTCTCACCGGCCTGCTGCACCAGATCGGCTCGCTCGACGGCAAGCCCGTGGTGCCGCTCAATGTGATCGGGGACTTCGGCGGCGGCGGTCTGTTGCTCGCATACGGTGTGATGTGTGCGGTCTGGGAGGCTGGACGCAGCGGCCGGGGGCAGATAGTGGATGCCGCGATGCTCGATGGGGCACTGTCCTTCATGGCCATGTACTTCGGCTATCGGCATCATGGCCAATTCGAGGATCGCACCGGCGCGCATTTTCTCGGCGGCGGCGCTCATTACTATGACACCTATCAGACGCGCGACGGGCGTCACCTGGCGGTGGCGTGCATCGAGCCCCAGTTCTACCTGAGGTTTCTGACGCTCATGAATCTCGATTCACCCCGCTGGCGAGAGGCGGGCTATCCGGCTTACGGCCCCGCCGCCGCCGCGCAATGGACGGAACTCAAGGGGGAGTTGATCGAGGCTTTCAAGCGCAGGACCTGCGAGGAATGGTGCGCGCTGTTCGAGAACGAGGACGTGTGCGTCACCCCGGTGCTGAGCCTCGGCGAAGCGGCCGCTCACCCCCACAACCGTGCCCGTCGGACCTTTGTCGAGGTGGGTGGAATCGAGCAGAACGCCCCGGCGCCGCGGTTCTCACGGACGGTACCGGCCCATCCGGCGCCGCCCCCCGTGCCCGGTTCGGATACCTCGCAGGTGTTCGCCGACTGGGGCATCCCGCTTCCGATTGCCCGGATGTAGCCGGCTGGAAGAGCTATCTTCCGATAGGTGCCCGACTCGTCTACATCGCGAACCATGCCAACCTCGACACACCCTCTCCAACCCTGATACACATGGATTTTTCATTCTCCGACGAGCATCTCTCCTTCCAGGACAGCGTTACGTGAGGCAATACGACAAGTAGCTGCGATTAATACAAGGCGTGACCGATGCTGCCATCGACTTGGCCAATCCCTCGGGACGAACCTGCGGCCGGGTCGCTTTGAGATCAGCGGACTTTGCGTGAGTTTCGCGGGAGCCGGTGCTGCTTCGCTATGCTTCGTGGTGCCAATTGCAACGGGCGCCACGCGGTAAGTACTGAATCTATCTACTACTTTACTGCACTCATAATGCCGAGGTCGAGGGTTCGAGTCCCTCTCTCACCACCATATTTCTAGGTTTTTTTGCGCTTCGCGGAATCGGCAAATCTCACCGTGCCGGTTATTGTGCGGGTACCCAATTTCACCTTGGCCGCCGCCATCCTCAAGTGATCTGGCGCCAAGTGCGCATATCTCAACACCATCGAAAAGCTTCGCCAGCCTCCCAGCAACATGAGTTCATGGAGGGTGACGCCGCCTTGCGGCGAAGGTCGTGCCAGCGAATGGGATCTACTTGCGCCGCCTTTACGGCTTTCTGAAACGCTAACGTGTTGCAGTCGTCAATTCGCTCGCCGTGCCATTGAAAAAGGTAGTCGCCATTCTTGGGAAGTGCCTTCAAGACTCGAATTGCCTCCGGAGATAGCGGCACACCGAGCGATGACCAGCCTTCATCTCACTGCTCATCACCCAAGCGCGTTTCTTCGTAAGATCCACTTGCCTCCAGGTCAACGACAACATCGCCCGCATTCTAAGTCCCGTCAACACGGCAAATTTGGCAGCCGCCCTGAGGTGCTCGGGCAACTCCTGCTCGAGCCGTGCGAACTCAGAATGCGTTAGCCATCTTGGTTCCCCGCGTGTCGGGCGATACATGGATACCTTTGGCGCAGAGTCGAGAACCTCCCAGTCAGATACGCACTTGTTCAGTATGGAACGGAGTAGGGCCATGTGGCGATCGGTGGTGGATTCGCTGGTCTCTGCTGCCTTTAGGGTGCGAAGGTTCTCCACAACGTCCCGCGTGATCGCTTGAACGTCGTACACATTTAAGTGCCGATTGAACCAGGCGAGAATGGAGACATCCCGGGCCTTAGAACGCTTGTGAGTTTCAGTGAGCCAGCGAGCGGCCGCCTCCGTCCAAAGAAACGGCGGTCTCTCGCCGAGGCGAGCCTGCCGCCACGCAGGCGTGCGGGCCACAGTTTCAAATTCTTCCGCTTCGCGTCGATTTCCGGTGCCAGTTGAAAGACGGACTTCGGTGCCACTAAGTTGGAACCGGGTCCACCAATGCGGGGATTTCGGTCGACGATAAAGGGACATATGAATTGAGTCGATTGCGCGGGAATATTGCTCACGCGCGCCCGAAGCTCAGGTCCAATATCAATCGCGTTTGCGCTGAAATTCGAACCACAAACTTTGTTACATCGACCGTGTGCCGGTTTTTGTGCGATGCGAGGGAAAATACGCAATGAAAGGACAGTTACATGCTGAGCCGACCGGGATATGTCATGCGTCATTGACGTATACTAGGTCATTGGCGTATAGTGGAACATGGTTTTTATAGAAACCCCGATATTTACGGCTGACGTTTGTGCGTTACTCGACGACGAAGAATATGCAGCTCTACAGTTGCATCTCGTCGCGCAGCCGAACGCCGGCGCCGTCATCGCCGGCACGGGCGGTTTGCGGAAGATTCGGTGGGCGGTGGCGGGAAGAGGCAAGAGAGGCGGGACTCGTGTTATCTATTACCACGTCGACGCCCAGTCGCAAATTCGGATGATTCTGATTTACCGGAAAGGAATCAAAGACGATCTGACGCCCAAAGAAAGGACGGTATTACGGAAAATCAACGCGGAGTGGTGACATTGGATAAGAGACTCTTCAAGCGACTGGTAGAAAGTATGGGCCAGATGGACGAGATCGTGCGTGGAGTGCGGGCACCCTCGCGCGAGTTCTATGTGGATGCCGCGAAGGTCAAGGAGATTCGTGCCATCACGGGCTTGAGCCAGCCGAAATTCGCAAAGCTCCTCCACGTTGACGTTGGAACGCTGCGCAATTGGGAGCAGGGGCGGCGAGAGCCGACGGGGCCGGCGCAGGCGCTCTTGAGGGCCATTAAGAACAATCCCCAAGCTGTGTTGAAGGCACTGGCGGCATAACTTCGCGCAAATTGGTGTGCCGATTTTTGTGTGGCAGCGAAGGGGACCATGATCAAGTGCCGACGGGTCTGGTCAAATAGAATCAATGGGTTATGCAAACGTACCAACGCGATGAGGGCCGAATGGCACTCATAATGCCGAGGTCGAGGGTTCGAGTCCCTCTCTCACCATCACATTTCAACTGCGCTTCGAGCGGACGCGTTTCCCCGCCGCCTTGTCCAGCAGTGCGAGTCCTTCCACGATTCGCCCGCGTCCACGCGCGGCGCGCAATTCGAATCGGGTTTCGGCATCGAAGTCCGCCAATAAAATGGTGGCCATCTCTTCAATGAGTTTAGTCACGCTTACTTTGCGAGATTTCGCAACCAGCTTAAGGCGCGTCCGCTTCTCCTCCGGCAGCCGTATGATCAATGCGCTCATGTTCGCTCCTTCAACAGTTGAGTTGGAGTAACCACCGAAATCTGTGGAAACCTTAACTCCCCACCACGTAGATCCCGCACATTGCGCGTCACAAGATAGTCAGCTTGCCCTGCCACCGCCAACTCCATGAGGTGATTGTCCCCCTCATCGCCGAGATTGGGTCGCCACGCGTAGTAGATTCGTGTCCACTTACAGATCGACAGGAAGATATCCAAGAAGGTTTCACGTTCAGCGGCGGTCAGCCGTGTCTTGCGCCAAATTGATTCGCGGCCCAACAGATCCTCATATTCGGCAAGGAGCGCCGCTCCCATGAGCGGTATGAACCGTCCTTCGAGACAAAGGCGCAGCACACGACTAGCATGGCCAGCGCCGCGAACGCCGGCCACCCAAACATCCGTGTCGACGACGATATTCACAAGTAGCAATGATTGCATATATGCAATCAATCAGCAAACTAGAAAAGCCACGGCATTGAGTGCGCGTTTTGCGCCTCGGTTAGGCCGATTCTGGTCGGTCTAAATGGCGTGTAAGGCCTCTAGCCTGCACTATGCATGAAGGAACGGATTTTCGTGGTCATGCGTCGCAAGTTTGGCGATGTCGGGGCGTGATGTCGATGCGCGGCGGTGATTTTGCCGGCGGTGTGTGCGTTGGCGATCGATTATCGAGCGCGGTATGCGCTCGGCGGGGGATTTCGGCCACGGGCATTCGGCCTGAGTTACTCAGACGGCATTCGATGGAGCGCGGTGTCCAGCCCGACAGCGCTATGCGGGCGCAGCGCCGAGGTTTCGGGCGATGATCTGCCAGTCGTGGCGGTGCAGAGCAGGTGGCGGGCAGGTGCAGCACGATGCGCCGCACGGAAGATTCCACCCAGGCGCCGAGTTTCATGAGGTGTTCGCGCAGGGTGCTGACCTGCGCAGATCGGAAGGCGGTGCGCGCGGCCCGCAGACGCAGTTCCTGGTAGAGCACGTAGGCGGCGGCGCTCAGGAGCCCCCGCAGCTGATTGGCGAGGAAGCGGCTGCAACTGGTGCGGTCGATTTCCAGACCATGATGCAGCTCTTTGATCCGATTCTCGATGTCGCCCCGGGCGCAGTAGATCGCCTCGTACAGATGCCGCGGCGATTGCTTGAGGTTGGTGACCACGAAGCGCGGGTTGTCTTTGGGCTCGCGCCCGGGATGACGGACGACCTCGGCCTTGATGATGACGCGCCGGCGGTGATCCCAGGTGCCGGCGGCATAGCGGGTCTCGCTATACAGATGCGCGGTCTCGCCCGATTCGCGCGACAGGCGCCGGGCGGTGCCCATCAGGCGCGCGGCGCGGCGCTCAAGAACCTTGTTTTTAGCCATGGCGACCACGTACTCGAGTCCCTCGCGCTCGAGGAAGGCGAAGAGCTCGGCAGAGGCAAAGCCGCCATCCAGGCGCACCCGCAGCCGTGCCCGCGGAAAGGCCGCTCGCAGCTTCGGCAACAGCCGCGACAGGATCCCGATCGCACCGACCCCGGCGCCGACATTGCCGGGGCGCAGCACGTAGGCGAACAGATACTGCTCCGGCTCCTCGTTGAAGGTCAGGAACCCGGCCACCGGCAGATAGCACCAGGTGTCGTAGTGACCGTTGAAGAACGTCAGTTGCTGGGCGCCGTGCGTCGGATCGTCCGTCGGATCCAGATCGATCGTGATCCGCTTGGCCTTGCGCTTCAGGCGCCGGCGATGGCGCTCGATCACGGCGTCGGCGAGCGCCACACTCATCCGGTACAGATCCGCCCGATCGAACGAGTTCTCGAAGCGCGAGAGCGTCGGCTGCGAGGCCAAGTCCTCGCCCTTGACCGGATCGCGACCACACAGCAGCTTCTGGATCGGGTCGGCGCCCAAGTCGGCCGGCATCATTGCCATCCGGATAACCGCAGGCGATGGCATACAGCCGCTGGCGCACCAGATCCCCGATCGCGTGGCGGATCTTGCCCGACTGGCGTCGGTCATCGATGCCGCCGATCAACGCCTCGGTCAGCCCGAGCCGCCGATCGCAGGCCTGCAGCAGGATCGCTCCGCCGTCGGAACTGGCATGCTCCTGGTCAAATTTCGCGACGACCGGCTTGCCCGCCAAATCCGAAAACAGAACACTTTGTCGTGTGCTATCGTCATCCATGCAAAGGCCTTTTTTGTGACGGCAAATGCTTGTGGTAAAGCGTTTCTATCACGATCGAGGCCTTTGTGCTTTCTCAATTCATGAATTATTCAGGCTAGGCGAGAGATCGCGGCAAGGCCTCGCGCAAGCGCGTAATACGCTGATCTTAGCGAAGAATTTCGGTCTGCACCGTTCGAGCCGCTGCCGCCATGACGGCCAGAGCATATACTCCGTCCTTTGGGAGACCGCAGCGCGCACATTGACGTGCGCCCGCTGCATACAAGGAATACAAACATGCCTGCTCCTCGCACTTTCAGAATTCTGCTGCCCGTGGTTCTTCCGACGCTGCTGATGAGCCCGCTGGCCGCGCGCGCCGACGTTACCATTCAGCAGCAGTCCACTTTCGACTTCGCCGTCATCAAGGCGAACTCGTCCAGCACTGAGTACACCACCGGCGAGAAGCAACGACGCGATAGCGAGATGCACTGTGAGGGATTCATGTCGATGGTGTGCGGCAACCAGGCAAGCGATCACATCATCCGACTCGACCGCGATGTCGAGTGGAGTCTCGAGCCAAAGAAGAAGGCGTACCAGGAAAGCCGTTTCCCTACCGCGGCAGAGCGGGAGGCTGCGGCGGAGAAGGTGCGCGCCAATCTTGAGAAGTTCAAGAGTTGCCCGGCAGTACAGCAGAACAGCAGCCCGCCGGACACCTCCAAGTGCGACATGTCCCCTCCGAAAATCGAAGAGAAACTGACTGATCAGCACCAGATGATTGCCGGCCATGACAGTCGCCTGACCCAGGTCGCCCTGACGCAGAGCTGTCGCAATCGCGAGACCAATGACACGTGCGACTTCGTAATTGCGATGGACAGCTGGCTCACCCAGGACGAAATAGCCGGGATCGCCGATCGCAAGGCATTTCAGGCCGCCTATCTGAAGAAATTGGGCCTCGACCAGATGAGTGCACAGGTGCAGCAAAACCTGCAGCAATTCCTTGCGCCGTATCAGGACAGCCTCAAGCAGCTTTCTGCCAAAGCTGACGACTTCAAGGGCCATCCGATGAAGACTGCGTTCGCGATCTCCTACGGGGGCGCGCAGTGTTCGGCCGCCAAGAACGCGCCACCCAGTGCGAGCGTACCCAATCCGCTCAATGATGCGGGCGCGGCAGCGACCAGTGCTGTGACGAGTTCGGTAGCCGGAGCCGCTGGTTCTGCCGCGGGCGCAGCGGCCGCCAACGCCGCGGGCAATGGAGTCGCCGGGTCAATTCTCGGCAGCGCCGGCAGCGCCTTCGGCAGCAAGCTCGTAAGCGGGCTGTTTCAGAAAAAATCGAGTGCAACGGCCCCGACCCCCGCCGCAGCGCCGGCTACCCCGACGCCGGCGAATATGGTTCGCGTTGCGGCGATATCGGTGGAGACTAAGTCGATCACAACGGATGCGATTCCCGCGGACAAATTCGACGTACCGGCCGGCTGGAAGCTGGTTACTCCCAAGGAAAAGAACGCGCCGGAGAAGGAGTTCAGCTGCCCGGCATCAGGGACCTGATGCACAAAACAGAGGCGACTCTAAGCCGGAGCGTTACTTCTCCATTGGGGCTGCCGTGAATGGTTGCAAGCTCGAAAATGCACCGTTGCGAAAACGTAGCATTTGATGCCTTGTCGCGCGCTACGGTGCAATGTCAATCTCATAGCCTAGAGGTCACAATATCGGGGGACAGGTCATGACCATTAGCGCCCTTGAAGTTGCACACGCCGGGCGATGTTCGCAGCCGCAAGCTGTCGCCGAACTCATCAAAAAGGCGGCGAAAAGTTTCTCGATGAAGTAAGCGCGTCGGCGCGGGCGGCGCAGGGCATACTGCCGGCGCCTCCAATTCGCTGCTCTCGCTGGAACGGCGGTTCCTCTGCGCTGTTTAGCGCAGTCGAGTACCGCTTTCAACGCCGGAGCAAGCCCTCAAGGTTCCGTTCGGACAGAATACCCACGGTCCGAGCACGATTGGACCAGTAACCTTGCAGCACGCGAAACTCGCCGCTCAAGCGCGACCGCTTCATGGCGCGCAGTGCATCCTGCACGACAGCGCTAAATGACTTGTTCTCATCGCGTGCAATAGCCTCGACCTCGGCAGCGAGATCCGCTGGGAGGGAGATCGCTATCTTGACCGCGTTGCTCACAGGTGTACCTACAGAGGCTCGGCGGCAAAAATGCCACCAGAGCTGCGAAAGGGCTAGTGCGTATGCCGTTATCGTCCGCCCAACCGTGCGTGAGTTTTGCGTGACTCAGTACTGCTTCGTTATGCTTCGTGGTGCTATTTGCAACGGGCGCCACGCGGTAAGTTATTGAAAATACTGAATCTATCTACTGCGTTATCTCATAATGCCGAGGTCGAGGGTTCGAGTCCCTCTCTCACCACCAATGAAATCAATGGGGTAGGTAAGCGCTCTGGAATCCCTCATTTCCCTGTAAGCGCGGCGTAAGCGCGAGAAACGGTTTCTCGTTGAGCTTCGCGACCGCCTCGCGCCGCTGATCGGGTGCCAAGTGGGCGTAGCGCAATGACATCGCCACCGAGCTGTGGCCCAGCAGGTCCCGCACCGTGTTGAGCGGTACACCAACCTGGACCAAGCGCGAGGCAAAGTGATGGCGAAGATCATGCCAGCGACACTTCGTAATATTGGCGCGCTTGAGAAGCTTCGGCCAGGCGGTCCTAAATCCAGTGCTGACGTCAAAGATGCGTCGCCTCCCGTCCGACTGCTCGCGCCAACGAGTAAGCAGACCCATCGCCTCGTCATTCAAAGGGACGTGACGAGTCTGACGATTCTTCGCCGTTCCGCCTTCGACGGTCAGGATCCGGCGTTCGAAGTCGATGGATTCCCACCGCAAGGCCAGCAGTTCGCCACGCCGAAGTCCCGTGTTCATGGAGAGAAGCACCGCCGCCGTGAGATGGTCGCCGAAATGCGGCCGAGGCGGAAGCAACTCGTACTCACGCTCTTGGCGCCACGCATTGCTTGACCGACGAGCATCGCGCATCTCGGCATCGCGCGTGTCGAGTGCGGTTCTCAGCCGCGACTCCTCCTGCCGATCCAAAAATCGGATTTTGGGTCGGCGATCGATCCGAGGCTTATCTACCCAGCGTACGGGGTTGTCAGCGAGCTTGCCGTTTCTCACCGCACGCTTCAGCACGCTTGAGAGCGTGAAGATGTCACGCATCACGGTGGTGGCGACCCGGCCTGTGTTCACGCGCCTAATTTTCCACGACTCGATGCGCTCGACGGTGATTGTCGAGAGGGGCTCGGCAAACCAGGTCCCAAAATGGCGCCTAAGTTTGTCCAGCGTGTTTGCGGCAGTGCGAGGGCGGTTAGCGTTCACCCACGGTGCGTACGTCTCGTCAATGAATTGCCCGAGCGTCAGGCCGTCGCCGCCGAGGCCGTGCATTGGGTGACGGCCGTGTGCCACATTGCCCAATACCTGCTGACATCTCTCCCGCGCCTCGTCCGGCAGCAGCGCGCCAACCTTGCCCAGCGCGATTCGGCGACTGCGCCCGAAACGCGCGTAATAGGACCGCACCCCGGTGGGTTGTACGCGTAAGGTGAAGCCGGCGAGGCGGCTGTCGTAAATCTCAAAGGGCTTGGCCGCAGGCTGCGCCAGCTTGCCTGACAGGAGCTTGGCCCCGATGAAAGTTTGCATGTTAATTCCTCCTCTTGACGCTATACCCTGAGCGGTTGTCCGCGCCGCGCTTATAAGCGCAAATAGAGTGGGTGAGTTTCGTCCAAAGGAATGGTTAAGCAGCGTGGATGGTGCTGGTGACGCATCGCTTGAATACGGGCGACTTGCGTGCAGTTTCCAATCAAGGTGAGCACCGCGCGTGCCGCCCATGGTGCGCGGTGACGCCGTCGGCAAGGACCTCTTGACAATTTCAAATGCGACGATATTCTAGCCGGCCGTAAATTCGCCGCAGGCGAACAACCGTTCTTTCGGAGAAGGCCAATGACCTTACGGTCACTGCAAACGACGTGTAGACATATGTTGATTTGACCGCTTCGGGTTCGGCTCGAAGCGTTAGTTTCGAGCCGGGCGGCCGCACTTGGATGAAGAGCCCCTGGCATTGCAAACAGGGGCTTTTTTTCTGGGTGACGCTCATGAACCGATTTCAATTCGATCTCGAAGGAATCTCAGCGCTTAGCGAGGGATTTCCGCTGCATTTGTCGCTGCAGGGCGACCTCGCGCAGACGCTCATCCAGCTGCGTGCGATTCAGACTTTCGATACACGCGCGATGAGCTACGCGATCCAACGCACGGTGCGCTGCGCCGCCCGGCGTCCGATCGACGAGCTGTTCGATGACCTTGCGCTGCACATGGGGATGACCGCACACCGGGTGGACGCAACGTCCTTGCTGCTCGACGCGCCAGGCGTGTTCATCTCGGCGAGGGGGCGGCGCAAAATCGACTATGGCTCGCTGACCTTCGACTTCTGGGCGGATACTCTCCAGCGGCTCGAATGCGCCCGGGATCGCATGTTGCGATTGGTCGGGGAGCAACTGGCGCGCAGAGAGATGTTTACCATCGATTGGCACTTCCACCAGGCGACCGGATTGTCCAGCGCCTCCTTCGATGAAATGGCCGACCCGCAGCCTTTCAGCGAGGCCTACCCGACTCTCGGTGAGTCGGTGGCTGATTTCGTGGCGCGCTATCTCGCGTCCCGCGAGGCCGTGCTCATCCTGCAAGGCCCTCCAGGCACGGGCAAGACTCGTCTCGTGCGTGCGATTCTGGCGGCGCTCTCCGCCCGCAAGGGCGACAGCGCCCGGGTGCTCTACACTGCCGATCAGCGAGCGCTCGACAATGATGAGATTTTCGTCGAATTCATTACCGGCAGTCACGATGCTTTCGTAGTCGAAGACGCGGATCACCTGCTGATGGCGCGTGCCAACGGCAATGTGGATTTGCACCGCTTTCTGGCGATCGCGGATGGCGTGGTACGGGCGCAGGGACGAAAGATCATCTTCACCACGAACTTGCCAAATGTGGGCGACATCGATGATGCGCTGGTACGGCCCGGGCGCTGCTTTGCGACCGTGCGCACCCGTGCCCTGGAGCCTGGAGAGGCTGCCGCACTCGCAGCGCGCTTGGGTGCGGATTCGCTCATACCGACGGGACTGCGCTCCATTTCCTTGGCGGCGTTCTACAAACTGATCGACGACGCGCGGGCTGTTGCGGCCCCCGTTTCGACCTGAGTGAATCATGGGAATGTTCGACGAGATCCGTTGTGACGCCGCGCTGCCGGACGACGCCTGCGAAGCGGGGACCTGTTTTCAGACGAAGTCATTGCCGGACCCGTGCATGTGCCGCTATTGGATTACGGCGTCGGGGCGATTCATCGATTCAGACGGTAATGATCTCGCGCCGAGCGGGCACATCACTTTCTATGCGTATCCGAAGGATCGTGCATCCGGCGACAGCTCGATCGAGCTCGTCGAGTATCGCGCGAAATTCTTGGATGGAAATCTCGGTAGTATCGTTCGCGTGCGATCGGCAGAGCCGTGTGAAGTCCGCCATGGACTCGTCTCATTCCGCTGGTTTCAACCGAGATCATTCTTGTTCGGTGATGGTACGGACGATGACGCGCCGGTCTGATTGGCACTTGGCGGTGATTACCAAACGCAAGCAGACTGCGTTTGGTCGTACTAGATGCAACTACGATTGCATGCGGTTTTTTGGACTGAGCGACCGATTCGAGTCCGTCCACTTCACTTTTACCTGAGTGGTCCGTTACCCCGCGATTCGTTCCTTCCAGTAGCCCGGTTCTCGCCTGACGTGCATGACGGCGATGATCCATATGGTGTCTGGTCTTGCTACGTATATCACTGCGTATGGAAATCCGTTGGCGAATAGGCGGCGCGCCGGCGGATCGAATTGCTTATAGCGGAGAGGATGCTGGATGATCCGACTGAACACGCTGGTTATCTCATCGTAGAAGCGACGGCCCAACAGTGGGCTGGCGTCGGTGTAACGCTGTTGCGCCAGGAGAAATTCAGCGTCCGCCTGTGGATGTAGGACGACCTTCACTGGCCGGTGATTTTGCGCGCTTTTGCCAGCGTCTCTTTGAGCGGTACTCCCTGTACTCTGCCGCTTTCCATATCTGCAATTCGGCGCCGCGTCTCATCCTGCCAAGCCTTATCTACTGATGGATCGACCTCACCGTATTTGGCGCGCAGAATCCTATCGACTAGATCGGCGACCGCGTCTTCCGGCCAATCGCTGGTTTCCTCGACGATTTGATCTGCGCTTAGTTGCATTGGCGAAGTCTGCAACGGTGCTCGATTCCCTGCAACATTGTGCTTGGCGGGAACATAGAATTTTGCGTGAGTTTTGCGTGACCCAGTGCTGCTTCGTTGTGCTTCGTGGTGCTAATTGCAACGGGCGCCACGCGGTAAGTTGTTGAAAAGACTCAGGCTAACTTCTGACGCACTGCACTCATAATGCCGAGGTCGAGGGTTCGAGTCCCTCTCTCACCACCAATGAAATCAAGGTCCTTACCGAGCACATCGGTCACTGTAAGGTCTCAAGGCTTCGGTGACAGACTGGCAGTGGATCATAGCCGTGCTGGCGCCAAGGTCGCTGGGTCGATGCCGGCACAGTTCGATTCTTCGCCGATCTTGCGACCCAACACCAGGTTTGCCGCCAGAAGGCTCAGCGCCGGTGCTGTCTGGATACCATACCCTCCCAGTGCCGCCAGCCAAAAGAATCCGTGCGCGCGCGGGTCATAGCCGACGACCGGGGAACGGTCGCGGACGAACGAGCGTAGTCCTGCCCATCGATGTCTGACCCGGCGGACTTCGACAGTGGTGGCCCGTTCGAAGCGATCGACGGTAATTGCGACATCCGTGTCATCCGGCTGGACGTCGCAGGGTGGCATCGGGGTTTCATCGCACGGCGAGACCAATAGCAGGCCTGCCTCAGGTTTGAAGTAAAACTGCTCGTCGACGTCCATAACGAGCGGCCATGCGTCGGCGGCCGCTCCCGTTGGCGGGTCGATCAACACAGCCGTACGCCTGCGCGGCTGCAGGTCGATTTCATGGGCGCCCGCCAAGCGGCCGAGTTTGCCGGCCCAGGCGCCGGCTGCATTCACGATGATCGCAGCGCGCAGCTGTGCCGCCGCGGTACTCACGGTCCAGCTGCCACCGCAGCGTTCCAAGCCGATGACTTCCGCGTTCGTCGTAACCTTGCCGCCACGCACTCTTAGCAACCGAAGATAAGCCTGATGCAGGGCATGCACATCGATGTCCGCCGCGCTGCGGTCGATGATCGCGTAGCTCAAGTCTTCGTGCCGCAGTATCGGGCAGAGCTGCAGCGCCTGCGCAGCCGACACTTGATCGACCTGGCGGCCGGGCGCCGCGGCGAAGGCATCTAATGCCTCCTTTTGCGCGGTTCGGGCGATAACGAGCGCCGCGCGGGGCTTTACCAGCGCGGCTGCGCAGAATCCGGCTGGTGGCGCAAGCAGGAATGGTCGACTGGCCCTCGACAGCGCCTGAATCATCTCATTCCCGTAGGACTCGGCGAACAAGGCCGCCGAGCGGCCGGTAGAGTGGTATCCAGGCTGGGCTTCCATTTCCAACAGACTCACAGTCGCATGTGCTGCCAGTCGTGCGGCGATGGATGCCCCCGCGATGCCACCGCCGATGACAACGATGTCGAACTCAGTCGATGGCGCCTGGCAATCGGTGTCCGCGGGCTGTGAGGAGAGCGCCACTTACGCTTGCGCTTTCGGGCGCACGTCCAGCGCCGTGCGCCGAGCGCGCAACTGCCCAGGGTTCAGCTGGTATTTGTCCGCAAGTGAAATGGCGGTGAAATCGGACATGGGGGTGTGCCTTTGGCGCTCTAGATGGGCGTTGCGCACGCGGATTGGGAAGATGGAAGAAAAGTTTCACTTATAGAAAAATTTCAACTATCGCTGCCGGACTTTCCTTCTAGGACGCTGATCAGGCGCGTTTCGGAAGTTGCGCACAGTGAGATAACGCGACACGGCTTATCGCCCACAGCGATGTAGGCATGGCCCATTCCGCTGTCAAAGTAGATTGAGTCACCGCGCTTGAGCCGCACCGGCGCGTACGTTTCGGTATGCAGCTCGAGCTCTCCTTCCAGCACGTACAGATGCTCCTCGCCGGGATGGACATGGAACTCGCCGAATTCCGCGAGCGTGCGCGCACGGACCTCACCGAT
This sequence comes from uncultured Gammaproteobacteria bacterium, assembly GCA_963811115.1. Taxonomy (GTDB): domain Bacteria; phylum Pseudomonadota; class Gammaproteobacteria; order Steroidobacterales; family Steroidobacteraceae; genus Bog-1198. The sequence continues at coordinate 760,259 of CAWEQB010000002.1, read as the reverse complement.
GATCGGGATCATGCGTTTATTCAGCAGCTCGGAGGACAGGTACAGATAACTGCCATGAGGAATGTCGATCGTTTTTCCTTCGCCAGCGCGGGTGATGCTGCGGCGCCCGGTGAAATCAGTACGGCCGTACCCGGGTGAGGCCGCCGCAGCCGGGCCGACGAGGCGCGCAAAGTCGACCTGCAGGCCCTCGCTAATGCGCAGGAGCTTGTCGAATGTCAGCCCCATCTTGCCGTTTTCGAGCTTCGAGAGTGTGGAGACAGGCAGGCCGGTGCGCTTGCTGACCTCGGTCAGCGTCCAGCCGTTGCGCTTGCGCAAGGACTTCAGGACCGCGCCGGGATTGGCAGGCGAGCGTTTTACTGGATGATCGGTCACGGCGCTGCCAACACTACGTTTTACGATCATTGATGCGGCCTTGACCTCAGGCGCTGGGACTGGTGCGACCAGCTTTTGACAGTCGGTGGAGGTGTTGTCAACAACATTTCGGGCGAAAGAGCTTGACATTGGGGCGCATTTTATCAGATTGTCTGAAATAGAAAATAAATTTTCAAAAACGGTTAGATCGCCAGTCGAGGGTTAGGGGCCGTGGTACCTATGAGATGAAAAGTTGGAAGACAGGACTGTGATCCAAAGAATGGCTGCACCCTGGCTGCTCGCTTTAGTCGTTATCGCGGTAGCGGTCGGTAACGTTGCGGCGTCAGCCGTGTCGGAAACCCCGGTGGCACACCCGCCACTTGGGACCGACGAGCGCGCGACAGCTGCACTTGTTCCGAGTCCGCCAGGGGTAGATGAACCTACCAAGGCTGATGTCGATGCGTGGCTGGATGGGCTCATGCCTTTCGCGCTGCAACGCGATGACATCGCCGGTGCGGTGGTGGTGATTGTCAAGGATGGGCAGGTGCTCACCCAGCGAGGATTTGGTTACGCCGATGTCGCTGCGCATAAGCCGGTGGATCCGTCCAGCACGCTGTTCCGCATCGGGTCCATCTCGAAGCTGTTCACCTGGACCGCGGTCATGCAACAGGTCGAGCAAGGGAAGATCGACCTTGACGGGGACGTGAATCGTTACATCGACTTCAACATCCCCGATTACCACGGAAAGCCCGTCACGATCCGCCACCTCATGACCCATACCCCCGGCTTTGAGGAAGTCCTCAAGGGCGGGATCCGCTTCACGGGTGATCTCCCAGCGCTGGGCGATTTTTTGAAGCGCTGGATACCCAAGCGTGTTTTTGCGCCGGGCACCACGCCAGCCTACTCAAACTATGGTGCAGCGCTGGCGGGCTATGTGGTCGAGCGGGTCTCCGGAGAGCCGTTCGACGCGTACATCGAACGGCATATTTTTGAGCCGCTCGGGATGCTGCATTCCACTTTCCGGCAGCCTCTGCCAGCTTCACTGGCGCCATTCATGTCGAAGGGCTATGAGATTTCATCGGAAGCCGCCAAGCCGTTTGAGCTGATCGCGGTGCCACCCGCGGGCTCTGCCAGCATGTCCGGCGCGGACATTGCGAAGTTCATGATCGCGCACCTTGCCCGAGGCGATGGCCTCCTGAAACCGGAGACGGCGCAGCAGATGCAAGCGCCAAACTACGTGACCGTACCCGGCACGGACCGCATGGCGTTGGGCTTCTACGAACAGCAGATCAATGGGTTGAGCGCGATCGGTCATGGGGGAGACCTGAATTTCTTCCACAGCTACCTGTGGATCATCCCGGCGAAGAATGTCGGACTCTTCGTCTCCTTCAACAGCGCCGGCCACGACAACTTTCGCCTGCGATTATCGGTGTTTGAGCAGTTCGCGGACCGCTATTTTCCCGCAGCAAGCACCGCCGTCCCGGTCGAACTGCCAAGCGCCAAGGAACATGCCCGTATGCTCGTGGGCACCTACTTTTCAAGTCGCGGCTCGTTCTCCAATTTCATTGACGTGGCGAACCTTCTGGGACAGGTCAACATCGGGCTCGATAAGGACGACCGGCCGTTGGTTCCGGAAATGGAGGGTCTCGGCGACACCCCGCGCAAGTGGATCGAGGTTGCACCCTTTGTGTGGCAGGACGCCTATGGTCATCAGCGACTCGGCGCGGCAGTTCAAGACGGCAGGGTAGTGCGGTGGAGCCTAGACGAGATCTCCCCGTTCATGGTGTATCTGCGCGCCCCCTGGTATCGCGATGCTGCCTGGCTGCTGCCGATGACGAAGGCGAGTCTCGCAGTCATCCTGACTTGCGCGCTGTCATGGCCCATCGCGGCGATCATTCGCCGTCGCTATGGCATACCGTTTGCGGCCCAGGGCAACCCATATTGGTCGTATCGCCTCGTGCGCGCGTTCTCGTGGCTCGTCCTCGCCGCGATCGCAGGATGGGCGTTTTTGTTTATGTCGCTTTCGCGTAACGGGGATGGTCTGTCAGGCGGTTTGCTGGAAGTCATCATCTGGCTGCTGGAGATTGGAGGCGCCATCGGTTTCGCGGGCTTGCTGGCAACCAGCATCTGGAATCTCTGGGACACCGGCGCACACCGGGCTGGCTGGCTGGCAGGACTCGGCAGGCTGTTGCTGGCGCTGGCGAGCTTGACGATGGCGTGGGTAGCGCTGGCGTTTCATCTCATCAGTTTCGGTACCCATTTCTAGAATTTAGGTTTTAAGCAGATCACTACTCTCAACGACATTTTTTCCAGTCCCGAACGGGATAACTGGCGCCGCCGCCAGTGTTCTTTTATGCAAGTGGGGGAATTTTCATGAAGCAGTCTGCAATGCAGTGGCTCAGCGGTTGTGCGGTCTGCGGTGTGCTCCTGGCAGCCGGCGCGAAGGCTGACGTCAGCGCCGACCAGCAGTCCAACACGACGAGTCTGGAGACGATTGTGGTTACGGCGACCAAGCGCGCGGAATCGCTGGAGGACGTCCCAGTGGCTGTCACCGCGATCACCGGCAAGGACATCGAGGTGCGCGGCTACACCAACTATGCCGACTACCTGAACTCGGTGCCCAATGTTTGGATGCAGGATATCGGCCCCGGTCAGACGCAGCTGTACATTCGCGGTTTGGTCGCCCAGGGTGGCTCGGGCTTCCCAGTGGCCACTTATTTCGGTGAGGCCGTCACCAGCGTGGTTACCAATAACGGTGGCTTCGCCAATATGAACCTCGTCGACGTCGACCGAGTCGAGGTCCTGCGCGGCCCGCAAGGCACGTTGTTCGGAGCGAACTCCCTGGCAGGCGTAATCCGCGTGGTGCCAACGACACCCAACCTCACTGATTTACAGGTGAAGGCAGATTTGCGCGGGTGGAGTACGGCTCACTCGGACAACTTGAGTGAACACGTCGAGGGGGTGCTCAATCTACCCATCGTAAGTGACAAGCTGGCGGTGCGCCTGGTGGCCTACCAGGACAACATCGCCGGCTATATCGACAACGTCGTGCCGTCGGCCGGGCCGTTCGACTACAGCGCCGCCCTCGGGGCCCCGCCCGGCACGCTCGTAATTCCCGGGCACGATGCATCCACGCGCAAGGATATCAATACGCAGGACATTTGGGGTGCGCGCATTGCCATCACCTACAAGGCAAGCGACGCGCTGAGATTCGACCTCAATTACGCCCAGCAGAACACGCGCATGAATTCCGAGCCGCCGGTGCAGCCCGCATACGGAGATTACAACGTGCAGCGCGCGCTGGACTTGTACCAGCGCGGAGAGGCTTCTGAAAACGAACAGCTCGGCTCGTTCGTGATCAAGTACGACTGGACGAACGCGACGCTGACCTCGGCGTCCAGCTACACCCAGATGAAACGCCTCTACAACCAGGACATTAGCTGGCTGGCCGTCAACAATGGCCTTGGGCCGCAGCTGTGGGCGCTGGATGATTCCAGCAAGGGCGAGCAGTTCACGCAGGAGATTCGGCTGCAGTCGCGCGGCAATGCACCGCTGCAGTGGCTGGCCGGCTACTTTTACAGTAATGCGCTCATTGATTTTTCCCAGATCGTGCCGGATTTCTCCTGTCCGACCTGCCTTCCGGCCGTGCTTCCCCCGGGCGGCATAAACTATGCCCTTGCGACGACAGGTAACCCGCTGAGCGCCAAGCAACGACAAAACTCCCTGTTTGGCGATATCAGCTACGACTTCACGCCCCGGTGGACGGTGGGTGCCGGTGGGCGTTACCTGAAAGATTACCTGGAGTCATACGGTACTTCGGCGGAAGGATTCCTGGCCGGGCCCACCGGCTCTACAGAGGCCGCACCGACAGTCGGTGGCGAGACCTCCATTTTCAACCCGTCTGGATACGTGCGCTTCAAGCCTACGCCGGACCTGATGCTGTACCTGCAGGCGGCCAAGGGCTTCCGCAGTGGTTCGACGAATCAGTCGGCCTCCTATGATCCGACCGGTCCCTGCGGTGAGACTGCGGCTGCGCTTGGGATCAAGGCCCTATCGAACCCGGACACGCTGTGGACGTACGAGTTCGGGCTCAAGTCTGCATGGCTCGACAATCGCCTGACTACCAACGTCGCGATTTTCCACCAGGTATGGGATGGGGTGCAGTTGGGAACCAGCCAACCCTGCGGCTTTCAGGGCGTCGTGAACGGCGGCGATGCCTCGGGCAACGGTGCGGAGCTTGAGATGACGGCGCGATTCACGCCGTCACTGAGCGGCAATCTGAGTGCGTCATACGTGCACAACAAGTTCACATCGGTGACGCCGGGCCTCGGATATGCCGATGGCGACGGCGTGCCGGGTGCCCCGGAAGAGAACGCGAGCGCCGGGCTTCAGTACGACTTCAGGGTTAATAACACCTGGAAGGGCTATGCCCGCGGCGACTACGTGTACGTCGGCAATGTCCATTACGTATTCGGCCAGGGAGCCGGCGCGAACGACATTCTCCAGGGAGGGTATGGCCAGGCCAATCTGCGCCTCGCACTGCAACGCGATACGCTATCCGTGGAGATTTTCGGCAACAACATCACGGACAAGCGCGCGGCGGAGGCCACCGGCGATCCCAACAGCGGCGGTTATATCTACTTACTGCGGCCGCGCGAAATCGGGCTTGAGTTGCGCTACGCCTTTGATCGCCCCCGGTAACATTGATCGCAAGATCCGCACGGTACGCCGTGCGGATCTTGTGCATGTCCTTCCCGAAGCCTGAGTAAACGTGCAAATACCGCGTGGGAGATCCGTGTGAGGTTTCGACGCTTGTCGGCCATTATTGTTCTCGGCTCCCTTTCACCACTTGCAAGCGGGGCAGACCCGGCTTCGGGGCGCAGCGTCGATCTGCTCATTCTCGGGGGCAACGTCTATGCCGGAGATATGACGGAGCCCACGGTGGCGGATGTTGGGATTGTCGGCGACAAGATCGCTTTTATTGGCATCGCCTCTGAGGCAAACCTTCATAGCAAAAAGAGACTGAATGCGAAGGGGATGATGGTCGTGCCCGGCCTGATTGACGCCCACAGTCATATCGATGGCGAACTCGCCTCCGCAGAACTCGTCTAAACGGCTGGTGGCACGGCAAGTTATGCAGGGCGTTACGACTAGCATCATTGGGGTCGACGGCGGCGGTACACCGGATGTGAAGGCTCAATTCGACAAGATGGAACATATGGGCATCGGGCAAAACGTGGCCGCCTATGTTGGATTCGGAGCGATCCGCGAGCGTGTACTTCACTACGACGCGCGCGCGCCTTCGCAGGCAGAGCTTCAAACGATGACTCCTTGGCCGCAAAGGGAATGTGCGAGGGAGCCATTGGTCTGTCGTCCGGTCTGTTTTACGCGCCGCAAAGTTTCGCCTCGACGGAGGAGGTTATCTCCGTTGCCAAGGAAGCGGGCAAGCGTGGTGGTCTCTATGACACTCATCAACGAGACGAAGGCAGCAGCTCGGTCGGGATCGTGGACTCATTGAAGGAGGCGATCCGCATTGGCACAGAGAGCGGTGCGACGCTGCACGTCGCCCACGTAAAGGTGACAAATACCTCGGATTCGGATTCCAGCGGGGTGCACATGACCGACGTTATCGCGCTGATCGAGGCCGCCCGACAGAATGGTCAAAGTGTGACGGCAGATCAGTACCCTTGGTCGGCTGCCAATACCGGACTTGAAGCTGTTGCGATTCCCGGCTGGGCGCAGGAGGGTGGGTTCAAGGCAATGGTAAAGCGCTTCGGCAACCCGACCGACCTGGCGAGAATTCACGCAGACAGTGGCCTGACCACGGTGCTCGCGCAGAAGATTTTTATCACCGAGGCTCCAAAGCAGCCGGCCCTTGTCGGTAAGCGTCTTTCGGAACTGGCAATACAATGGGGCGTCGATTCGACAGATGCGGCGATACGTGTTCTGAAACGCGGTGAGGCCGGTATCGTTGTGTTCGTGATGACCGAATCGGATATCGTTAAGGTCATGGCGAAGCCTTGGGTGATGAGTTCAAGCGATGGGGGAGATGGTGGACATCCCCGTGGTTATGCGACCTACCCGCGCCTGTGGGAGCAGTACGTGGTTGCACAAAATGTACTGACTCCGGTGCAGTTTGTGCATCGCTCGACAGCGCTCGCGGCGGACACCTTTGGCTTAGAAGGACGGGGCTATATTAAGATCCGGGCTATTACGCGGATATCGCAGTGGTTAACCCGAAGACTTACCACGCTAGAGCTACCTATGCCGAGCCAAAGCTACTGTCGACAGGAGTCGTGGATGTGGTCGTCAATGGGCGCGTCGAACTACAAGACGGAAAGGTTACCGGCATCTTGTCTGGTCGTCCTCTGATAAAAAAGCCGCCGGCGGGGACATGCCCTCAATAGGCGCCAGAATAGATGGGTGTGCCCGTTTTATGTCCCAGTTAGATGGATTCTGGTAGGACTAGGTAGGATTTAGGGCCTAAAAACGCGGGTATTTCTTCGGTGTTTGACCTCGACCGCGGCATTATGAGGCCTCTCTCACCACACAAAATCAAGCACTTGCTGTTCCGCTCGGGCTCGCACAACGGTCAGTGCGTGAGTTTTGCGTGCCCGCGGTGCACAAACCTTCTCCAACGCCTCGATCAGCGAACCAATCTCCGGCGCCGAGTAGTGCGTGGTCACGTGATCGCAACAAGACTTTACGGTCTTCGAACCCAACACCCGCGACGCGCAACCGATGACCGTAGGTGTGCTTGCTAACATGCACCCGGATGGATCGAAATCCCTTCGAGTACGCATGAAATTCCACCAATAGACGGGGGAATTTCATGTTAATATTCTGGCCATGATAGAACGACAAAAGTTGCTCGCCCGGATAAGGCGTGCGCTGAAGCGCAGTCGCGTAGTGGCGCTGATCGGACCACGCCAGAGCGGAAAAACTACCCTGGCCCGTGAGATTGTAGCGGCAGGCTCGGTCAACTATTTCGACCTTGAAAGCCCCGCCAGCCTAGCCCGCCTTGAGCAACCGCTGACCGCGCTCGAGGGTCTGCGCGGCACGGTGGCAATCGATGAAATCCAACACCGCTCGGATCTCTTTCCGATATTGCGTGTCCTCGCGGACCGCAAGCCGTTGCCTGCGCGGTTTCTGATTCTCGGCAGTGCCTCTCCGGATCTGTTGCGCCAATCCTCGGAGTCCCTCGCGGGCCGGCTTGAAACCATCCCTGTGGCAGGGCTGGGTCTTGCCGAAGTCGGCACAAAGGCTCTCAATCGACATTGGCAGCGCGGCGCGTTCCCGTTGTCCTTTCTTGCGCGAACCAATGACGACAGCGCGGCGTGGCGTCAACAATTCATTCAGACCTTTCTCGAACGCGACGTGCCGCAGCTCGGTATCAATATTCCTGCGGCTGCATTATTGCGTTTCTGGACCATGGTCGCGCACAGCCACGGCGGGATCTGGAATTCGGCGGACCCAGCGCGATCGCTAGGAATAGGTGAGTCGACTATACGGCGTTACCTAGATCTGTTCACAAGCTTGCTGATGGTGCGGCAGTTGCAACCGTGGCATGAGAATCTCAATAAGCGCCAGGTGAAGGCACCCAAAGTCTATGTACGCGACAGCGGCCTATTGCATGCACTGCTCGGGATACGGACAGAAGGCGAGTTGCTGGCGCATCCCAAAGGCGGATCCTCATGGGAAGGTTACGCAGTGGAGGAAATCCTAAAAGCGGCAGAACCCGACGAGGCCTATTTTTGGGCCACACATCAGGGTGCCGAACTCGATCTTCTGCTGTTCAAGGGCGGTCGCCGTTTCGGGATAGAGATTAAGCGGATGGATGCGCCTACGCTGACACCCTCGATGCGAATTGCGCTTGCGGACCTGCACCTCGATCGGCTGACGGTTGTATATCCGGGTAAGCAATCTTATGAGTTGGGTCCGGATGTCACGGTACTACCCATCGATACCGCAGTGGTGGCCGGCTTCGATAGCCTTTTTCCTAAGCGACGTCGTCGCCCCCGTATAACAAGAGCCTAGATCCTTTCGATCCTGCTTTCGACCTCTCGGCCAGGTGACCGGCGAGTTCCGAGAACAGCAGGCGCTGTTCCTCGACGGATAGCGGATACGGTTCGCGTTTGTTCGGATCGCGCTGCATTTGGATGAGCGGTGGTTTGTCGAGCCACGGCCGATCCGATTCGTCCCGCCAAAGCCGAGCCGAAAGATTCAAGATCCGCCGCACCACCGCTGACGCCGCGTTCCTTGAGGCACATCGAGCGGTAGAGGAAGTACTAGAGAGGCGGACCTATCCCTTTGTGTAAAGTGAAGGGACAAGCTGATCGGTGCAAGCTCCGGTGCCACGGTCACTCAACGGTCACTTGCATTAAGCCGCGACCCTATCGTAATCCCTAAGGAAGCGCCAACTCGAGGAGAGCGTTGACTGTGAAGGAAAAGGACGGGCATTCCGAAAAACTTGTCGATCATCGGGATTTTATCGGCCGTGTCGCGGCAACCACATTACTGGCGAGTGTGGTGCCCAGTCCGGGCTTCGTCGCCGCTCCCGCGATAACGCCTCCACTAGACTCACCAGGATCGCCCTACCTTAGGGCGAGTCGAACTTACAAAGGTCTCGTACGCCTTGCGAAAAAACTCCCGGGTCCGTATCTGGCGTGCCGTGCCGATCCGCTGGCGCATTGATCAAAGGAGCAGCAGCGACGTGAACAGGAGATGGTCATGGTAAATCTCAATAACCTACCGGCTCGAGGTTTCAAAGGTGCTCCATACCGTGGACCGAGTTTCGGCGTTTTTCTTGTAGTTGGCGGCTTGGTGTCCTCAGCCCTTGCCGATACCTCACCGCGTCCGTGGCCTTTGACCGAGCGCGATCCTCCAAAGCTCGAACTTGTAATGCAGCTTGTGGTCACCTGCTCGAATCCAGAGAGCATCGGCGGCTCTTCCCAGAGCAAGGATGGGAAGCGAGACGACATCTGGCCGATCATCGGAGGCCGCTTCGAAGGCAAGGATATTCGGGGCACGGTTGTTCCCGGTGGTGGCGATTTCCCCGTCCTTCGACCTGACGGCGTTGAAGTGATCGACGCTCTGTACCGGCTGAAGACCGATGATGGCATCACGATCATCATCCACAACGTCGGATTGACTTACCCAGGGGCGAAACGTGGCGATGAACGTTATCGACTCTCGCCCCAATTCATCGCGCCGGTGGGCAAGTATGATTGGCTGAATCGAAGCATTTTCATCGCCAATTTGACTGACGTCCCCAAAGGAATGGGACTTGCCAAAACCCCCGCGGAAAACGACCGGCTTATCCAGGTATATCGTGTCTATTAGGGATGTTGAACAATCGCTGCTTGGCGACGAGGGATACAGAATTATTCTCTCGACCCGCGGCTTTTGGTTGCGGGCAGGTACATACCACCACACCCGCGAAAGCGCCTGTTTGGTAAACGGCACCGATCTGGCGCTGTTTATGAGTCGAGAATAGAGATCTCGTCCAGGAATTGGCGGAGCGACAGTACACGGATCTCCTGATATTTCTTGAGATTCAACATCGCCCGATCGCCCGTTACGATTGCATCGGCGTGTCCCGTCACGGCGCACTCAAGAATGCGGTTGTCAGGTTCGTCGTCGAGAACAGCCAATTTCTTGCGGGGAACAACGAGCTCGGCCAATTCAGACAAAAATACCGCGGTTCTGGATAACTCTTCCGGACCTTTCGAGAATTTCTGTGCCAAAACGCGCAGCACCTCGTGAATGATCTCCTTGGAGATGCAGAGATTCACGCGGGCGTCGATGACCAAGTCGATGGCCCGTTCAGCCTGGCCGCCAGGAATCGCCAAGGCGGAAACGAAGATGTTGGTGTCGAAGACCGCTTTCAACGACGGAGTAAGCGCTCAAGGTCCCGTTCGGACAGGATGCCTGCTGCCCGAGCACGATTGGACCAGTATCCTTGCAGCTCGCGAAACTCACCGCGCAATCGCGATCGCTTCATGGCGCGCAGTGCGTCCTGCACGACGGCGCTCAATGATTTGTTCTCCTCGCGTGCAATAGCCTCGACTTCGGCGGCAAGGTCCGCGGGTAAGGAGATCGCTTTTTTGACAGCTTTACTCACCGTTTCTACCTAATAAACTCCGGTAGTAAAAAATACCACCAGAGCTGCCTAAGCGCCAGTGCGCACACCTGATCGTCCGTGATCGGTGCGTGAGTTTTGCGTGACGCAGTACTGCTTCGTTATGCTTCGTGGTGCCATTTGCAACGGGCGCCACGCAGTAAGCTATTGAATTTACTGTACTATCTACTGCTTTACGGCACTCATAATGCCGAGGTCGAGGGTTCGAGTCCCTCTCTCACCACCACAATCAACTGGATGAGAAGGCGCGGCCGGATGGCGATCCGGCTGTAAGCGCATGAAGCGGCTTCCGTTGAGCTTGGCGACTGCTTCCAGCGCTGGATCGCACTCCTTAGTTCACATGGTGGCGAAAGTCGTAGCTCACAGTCAGGGTTTGGCCCGGCGCTAAAGTGTAGGTGTTGGTCCCCACGTAATGGTTCGGGTCCTGCGGATCGGGCATTAGCGTTGCCATGGGGAGGGTGGTGAGGGCAAACAGCAACTGATTGGAGATCGTGCGCGGCGCTGCATCGTCGGTCACCTCCGTGCCATCGCACGCGACCTGATCATAGGCCGGCGTCCAGGTCTTGGTCGGGTCCGGCGGCGCGGTGGTGCTCGGTGGATTGCCCAGCATGATCCCGCCGTTGGCGCCGGGAATCATGTCGTAGGTCAGCGTGCCGGTCAGCGAGTCGTGGCCCGTGGTGCTGGTGTGCCGGGTGCTCTGACCGCAGCTGGTGTTGGCCTGCAAATCATACGTGTCGTCGATCTCATCGACCGCGGTCCAATTGAATTTCAACTGCTCGTACGCGGGGAAGTTCGGATCGGGCTGGGTGCCCTCGATGTTGTAGGTCTCGGTCGTGACTTCGTAAGAATCCCTGATTTCCGTTCCCTGTTCGTCCGGTGTCTCGGTGTGCACCGATACCTTGCTCACGGTCTTGATGGAACCATACCAGTCACCGCAATCATTGTCCGCCGTGATCGATAGCGTGCCATTCACGGTCGGCGGAACGAAGGCATCAGCCGATTGTGTGGACGTGGTGTTGCCGAGCATCACGATCAGCTGGTCGATATTCTGCTTCGGATCGTTGAGGCAAAATTCGAGCGTCGTATTGTCGGACGCCGTGAAACGCTTCCAAGTCGGGTCGCTCCCGGTGGCTGCCACCATTCTTGCGACGGATTCCAGGCTCATCTCGCTGGCGTCGGTGTCCAATGAGAACAGGAGATGCGAGACGCCGCTGCCGGGAACCACCTCCACGTTCAAATAATTCGCCGCGAGACTCGGAATTTCGAAGTACAGCGGCCGCTTTTGCACGGGAAAGAGGATCGTTCTGTCAGGGAAGTGTTCGGGTTCGGTAATGATCGGGTGCGTTGCATCCTTCGGAAACTTCGTATCCATGTCCCAGAAGTGTTTCTTCAGGGGATCGCCGGGAAACAGATAATTGAGGTTGCGGACCATGAAATCCCCGAAATGGTCCGCAAAGCTCAGTTGGTGATTGATCGACTGATTGATCTTGTCCGGGCCGTCGGCGAATTCGGCGCCCTTCCAGGCGGCACCTACGATTTCCGGTCCGCCGGATTCCTGCTGCATGAAGTAGGGCCAAATGTAGGACGCATAGGGATGATTGGTTGCGGCCGTGAGGAGGAGCGAGATCATTCCGGGCTGATACTGGGCATCCGAGTAGCCCATATCTTGGACCGCCGGGTACCAGGGATGTACCTCGGTCGGCGTCGATGTCGGCACATAGGCCCATTCAGCCCACTTGGCCGTTGCCTCCACAAACCAACTCTGGTCGAAATCCGCGGTGCCATTGGCGAGGTGGACGATGCGGGTGGAGTTCTTGACGTGCGCGAATTGCAGGGCATGGAAGAATTCATGCACCACGTCCGCCTCGAACGGCAAATCGTGAAGTAAGGCTCGGTCCTTGCGCAGCAGCATGTAGGCGCTCTGGCCTCCCGGACCGCCGGCTGCGGGAGCCGCGGGCGGGCACAGCGCATAGGGTGCGAACTTGGAACCCAGGGGACCGATCTGAGTACACACCCCGTTGCGCATGAGGCAGTCGCCCAGGTCGATGACGTAAACGTCGATGCTGTCGTCCCCGCCAGAGCCGTCATCACGCCGCGGTTCGCCCATGTCGTGAGTCATCTCGTCCCAGTGCCGCTCGAACACGCTGGTCGTGGCCGAGAACACCGCCTGATCCTCGGCATCCGTCGTATGGCAGGTCCACACCTTGATGAAACCCACGGCCGCAAATGTCCAGACCCAGTTGTGACACTGCGGAATCTGACCGGCATCCGCGACCTGTCGATGGTTGACCGCAGCGATGTGCCGCACGGCGCTCGTGGCCGCCACACTGCCGGCCGTGAATGGGCTTGCCGGGTCCGTCGGGCGCAACAAATAAGGTTGAATCGAGGTCTGCGCGGCGGCCGGCAGTGTGCTCCACACGGACTGGATTTCTTCGAACAGGCCCGGATCCTCGGTACCTTCACCGGGCGCGTCGTATTCGGCCGGCAGCTGCGGATCGAGAAACAGTGCCCATATCCGATACATAAGTGAGGTCGGGAGGTCGATCTTGCCCTGAAGCAGCGCGGTATGGATCCGGCCGGCCGTCGAATCGGGCGTGAAACTTGCCGGCTGCGAATCAGTCTCGGCGCTGATGGTGAGCGACAGTGCGAATGAGGTGCTGCCCGTGGCGTTGCTCGCAGTGATGGTGTAGCTCGCTTGCGCCGCTGCGACGGTCGGAGTTCCTGAGATCGCACCGCTCGACGTATTCAGTGACAGTCCGGCGGGCAGTGCCGGTTTCACCGCGAAGCTCGCAACCGTGCCGCTGACCGTCGGTTTCATGGCGGTGATGGCGACGCCGACGACCATCTGCACCGGACTGGTGTAGGACAGTCCGCTCGGCGCCGCCGGGTTCACCGTCAGCAACAGGGCAAACGTCGTGCCGCCCGCGGAGTTGCTCGCCGTGATGGTGTAGGTCGCCTGGGGCGCCGCCGCGGAGGGGGTGCCGGAGATGACGCCGCTGCTCTTGTCGAGCGAGAGACCTGCAGGCAGCGCGGGAGTCACCGAGTAGCTGGTCACGGTGCCGCTCACCTTGGGGGTGAGATCCGCCAGTGCGGTACCCGCCACCGCCTGCGCGGGACTCGTGTACGAAAGTCCGCTGGGTGCCGAGCTGCCGCCTTCGCCGCCATTCTCATTGCTCGGGCCATTGCCACCGTGACAGGCGACCAGCATGAGCAGCGCGGCACTGGTGACCGCGGCTCTGAGTACACCGGCTATATTGCGTAGCGAAGCCGTTGAGACGGCCGCCGAGGCTATTTTGTCGCTAGACATGACTGACTCCGCTCGCCCTTTTTTGACTAGCGCGTAAAGTTGCGCCCGGAGGGCTCACGTCGGTAGATTTCGCAACGCGGCGAGCGACGGCCGGGATGCAGTTCCGAACAAGGAGCGGCGTCAAGCTCCCGCCATCCGAGAATTTCGAATCGCGAGAGCCGAGATTGGAGAAACTACGGTTTTAGTTCAGGTCATCGTGTTTTCGGGCTCTCGGAGAGCGGTCATATCGGGAGTCATATTGTTTTGGTTCTGTAACGTCTAGGGTGGGTCTTCGCGGCGCAGGCCGACACAGTTCACCAAAGTGGTCGTTACTGGCTTTTCCCCGTTTTCCGAGACTGTCCCAGGCAGAGTGGACCCAAGACTGAATGGACACGCCTCACCCTCGTGGGAATTTTGCGGGAATCAGTGCTGTTTCGTGGTGTTTCGTGGTGCCAAATGCAACGGGTGCCACGCGGTAAGTTATTGAAAATGCTGAATCTATCTACTGCTTTACTGCACTCATAATGCCGAGGTCGAGGGTTCGAGTCCCCCTCTCACCACCATAATCAACGGGTTACGACTGCTCAAGCGTGGCATCTCGCGGGACTGCGCCGCACAAACCCAATCATCGTTATGCCGAACCGTGTGCCTTATTCGCACCAATGGTATGATTTAGTCACACTATTGGTGCAACGTAGGCCGCGACATGGCAACTGTCCGCAAGACCATTACGCTAACCGACCAGCAAGACGATTGGATCAAGGCGCAGGTCGAAGGTGGCCACTACACCAACGACAGCGAATACATCCGAGATCTCATCCGGCGCGAGCAAGAACGGGGCGCCGAGATCGAAGCGGTGCGCGCGGCGCTGATCGAAGGTGAAAAGAGCGGCAAGCCAAAGCGCTTCGATGCTAGCGACTTCAAGCGCAAGCTCCGCCGCGTGCATGGCTGAGTACAGGCTCTCGCCCGCCGCCGAGTGCGACCTGGAAGGTATTTGGAAATACACGCGCAAAGAGTGGGGACTTGAACAGGCCGAACTGTACATCGACTCGTTGACGGCGGCATTCGAGGTGTTGGCTGAATCGCCGAAATTGGCTCCGGCTTGTGACCATATTCGTCAGGGGTACCGACGCCGTAATGTCGAGCGGCATATGATTTACTTTTCGCATCACGGACTACGGCATCGCGATCATTCGCGTGTTGCATGAGCGGATGGATGCGCCGCGACATCTCTAAGGCGTTCAGGCCTCAAGAGATCCGTCCCGCCCACGTCCTGGAGTTCAATTCCTGTAACGGTCGAGGCCCTACAACCAACTACACGCATTGCGACATCTTCCGATAAGGGTGCCTAACATGCCGACCGGTAACACCGCCGCAGAATTGCTGAACAACTATTCGATTGAGATGACCGCCAAGGACGTCCCACAGCTCGAGGCGGCCGCCGACATTATTCCCCCGGGAACCAAAATTCCGGTCACATTTCTGCCCGGTGAGACCTTCGAAATGCGGATTGCCGCGGCGAAGCGCGTACGGGATCTGGGATTTCTCCCGATCCCCCATATTTCGGCGCGCCGGCTACAGTCGCAAAACGAACTGGAAAGCTACCTCGATTCTTTGCAGCGCGAGGTGGGAACTGATCATGCCTTCATCGTCGCGGGCGACCCGCCACAGCCCTTGGGTCCCTTTGAGGATGCACTGTCGATCATCCGTACCGGCCTCCTCGCAAAATACGGAATCCGACGGGTCGGCATTTCGGGCTACCCGGAAGGGCACCCCGACATCGGCAACGAGAAGCTCTGGCAGGCTAAGCGGGATAAGCAGGCCGCCATCCTGCAGCAGGGCCATGACTTCGCCGTGGTGACGCAGTTCGCCTTCGATGCCGAGCCGGTGCTCGCCTGGCTAGAGCAGGTTCGCAAGGCTGACGTTCACGCCTTGGTTCGCGTCGGTGTCCCAGGGCCCGCCACCGTAAAGCGGCTGCTCGCCTTCGCATCCCGGTGCGGAGTCAGCGCGTCGACCAGCGTGATGAAGAAATACGGCATGTCGATTACCAAACTGCTCGGCTCGGCTGGGCCCGACAAGCTGATCGAGGAGTACGCCGCCCGACTGGATCCGGCTATCCATGGCGAGGTTAGGATGCATTTCTATCCGTTTGGCGGAATGCGGGCGACTGCTGAGTGGATCCGCGATTTCCGAGAACGGGCTACGCTTGGTTCATGAACACCGATCGGCTCATCGCCATCGATATTCACATCCATGCAGAGGTGTCGTGCCGGCAGCCCGAAGAAGAAGTCTGGAAAATCTATGAAGACGCGGCCTCTGCCTACTTCAAGGCCGGCAAGCGTCCGACGATTGCCGAAACGGTTGCCTATTGCCGCGAGCGCAAGATCGGACTGGTGATGTTCACCGTGGATACCGAATTTGAAATTGGCAACCGACGCATACCGAACGAGTGGCTCGCTCTGCTTACGGCTATCCGGGTGCTGAAGTGGCTGACCGTGACGATGACCGGAACACGGCCGGCGACGTGAGTCAGGCACAAGTCCGTGTGTTGCGCGCGCTCCCGGTCATCAAGCGAGAACTACTCGGAGTAGTTGGCGAGGATGCAGATGCCATCGACGCCTTGGTCAATCATGCAGGCGAGGACACGCCGCTGTATGGCGGCATGGCGCTGGTTGCTAACCATCATCGAACGCGAACGGACCTGGAGGTTGACTTGGCGCGTGCAGGACCACAGCTTTCATTTGGATCAAACATTACGGGTAGGGTGACTTTTTCCGAAGCTTCACCGCGTAGAATCTCCAAGATCAGTTCCGCCGCCGTGCTGCCCATCTGAACGTGATCGCGGTCAATAGTGGCCAGCGACGGCTCGAGAAATTCCGACAACGGAAGGGGGTCGCAAGTTACAAGGGACATTTCGCGCGGCACGTCGATCTCATGCCTTCGAAGCGATCGTAGGACCCCGATCAAGATCCCATTTGACGTTGCAATGATCGCGGTTGGTGGTCTCTTTCTCGATAGCAACATCTCCGTCGCGGCCTCTCCATGTCCAGCCGTGGAGGAACCCGCTTCTACAACGGCACTTACACCACGATGCTCTCGGCAGGCAGCCAAGACCGAATCTCTGCGGGTTTTACTTGGGCGCACGTGATCATCGCTGCAAATCAGGCCAATGTTCCGGTGTCCCAGATACACAAGATGTTCGACCGCAGCGCGCATGCCTGCCGCGTGATCTGATACAACAGCAGGAACATTCAGGCCCTGAACTTCGCGATCCAACAAGACAAATGGACGATCCAACGCTCTTAGTTGAGCGATACCGACCGAATTTTCTTCGTCGGCAAGAGACAAGATAAAGCCATCCACTCGGCGCCGCTGAAGCATTTGAATCCGCCTGGCATCGTGGTGAGAATTGCCCTGTGAGTTGGCAATCAGCATTGCATAGCCTTCGCCATTGAGAGTCGTCTCTACCCCCAATGCGATCTGCGAAAACAATGGATTCGATATGTCGGAAACCAGAAAGCCAATTGTTCGAGTAGAACCCTTACGCATGCTCTGGGCGACGATATCGGGTTCGTAACCGAGAGTACGAGCAGCATTATTAACCCGCTTTCTCATGGCCGGACTTACATCCGGATGATTCGAGATTACTCGGGAGACCGAGGAAACGGCTACGCCTGCGGCCTTCGCAACCGCGCGAATATCCGGGCGACCTTTGACCTTCATCGGCACTCGCGACTAGAAACGCGCTCGAACGACCGGCCGTGCGTGCATAGCATCCGCATTACGCTGTTGCAATTGCCTTTCCTAGCCAAGTTCCTTCCCGCGGACTCGCATAACATTTCGGAGTGGTTGCTGCGCCGCTAGTTTGGCGCAAGTGGCCGTGTCAACGCAACGAACGCGCCCGCACGGCGTGGTTCATCAGTCAAATGTTCCAACGTCTTGCCGGAGGCTTGACATATGTGATCATCGAGCAAAAGTGGAAACGTTACCGGAAATAGCTGTTTCACTACTGACTCCAAATATTGAAGGGTCGAGGTTCGGCTCTCGCTGTAGACTACAAGTTCCACTGGCCGAATGGTTTCTTTTGGTCTTCGGGACGATTGGAAGGGCGCCGCAAAGGCGCCTTCCCTTTTTTCGAGCGCCGTACTGTCACCGGGCGCCGCCTGGCCTACGACTACATCGACGGCGCCAGACCGTAAAATCGTTCTGCGTTGCCGCGGAATACCTTTTCGATTTCTTGCGGCCCCAGACATGTGCCGAGGATGGTGCGCAGGGCGTTTACAACCTCGCCGTACTCCGCAGCCAGCCGGCACACTGGCCAGTCGCTGCCGAACATCAGCCTGTCGACTCCAAACACGTCCACGACGTGATGGACAAAGGGCGCCAGTGAGTTCGGGGACCAGTGAGCATGATCCGCCTCGGTCACCATCCCGGAGAGCTTGCATTGCACATCAGGGAAGTCCGCGACGCGCCTGATGAGCGAGGCCCACGGTTCGATCTCGCCCGAGGCGATTGGCGGCTTGGACAAATGGTCAATGACGGCGTGAAGTCCGGGTGTCTCCTCGAGCGCGCGCAAGACATGTGGTAAATGGCGCGGGAAAGTGAGGAATTCGAACGGAAATTGGAGCTCGGCCAGGTGCCTGAGGTTGCTGAGTACGACGGGCCGGAGGATCCAAGCGTCATCCGGCAGCTCCTGCAGCATGGGTCGAACCGCGACAAATTTTGGATGCCGGCGAAAGTGTGCGAGGCGTTTCGGAAAGGCGGGATCGGCCAGGTCAAGCCAACCTGTCACACCGGCGATGACGTCTGATCGGGACGCCAGGTCGAGCAGAAAGTCGGTCTCTGCCTCGGTCTGAGCGGCCTGTACGAGCACCGTGCGCGCCACCGACGACTTTCGCAGATGGGGCTGTAAGTCCTCGATCAGGTAATCGCGCGCCAAGACTGTCATGTCAGGCGTCATCCAATGGTAATCACCGCGGGAAACCTTCCACAGATGGTGATGCGCGTCGACGATCACTGTCGCTCCTTACGATGAGTTGGCAACCGAGATCACGCCTCGGTGACAAACGATATGGGTGCCATCCGATAGCTTTTCCGAAAGGCTACCAGGCGATTCGCAACTTTCTTTCTCGCGGCCTGCAAGTGCCTCAACATCGCACGCCCAGCACGATCCGAATCGCGCTTGTCTAGGCCTTCGATGATCCGAAGATGTTCCTCGAAAAACGGATCGGTCTTGGAGTATGGCATCTCCTTTCCAAACATATGCTTTAT
Source organism: uncultured Gammaproteobacteria bacterium (assembly GCA_963811115.1). Classification (GTDB taxonomy): domain Bacteria; phylum Pseudomonadota; class Gammaproteobacteria; order Steroidobacterales; family Steroidobacteraceae; genus Bog-1198. The sequence continues at coordinate 741,210 of CAWEQB010000002.1, read as the reverse complement.
CAAAATAACGATGCAGCGTGTGCGCTTCAAGGCTTCGAGCATCTCGACGTTGTGGCCGTATTCGAGGCATGTGATGTGGATGTCATCTTCAAGCGTGTACAGATCCGAAGGGTCGACCTTTGGATAGCGTTTCATTGCGTTCAGCAATCGTTGTCTCATGGCATGGAGCGTGTCCGGCGGAAGCGTCAATGCGGCACGCGCGACCAACACGGGTTCGATCAGCTCCCGCAACGCGTATAGATCATCGACGCGTTTCTCGCCCAGCGGAACCGTGAACCACTGGGTTTTTCCGCCTTTCATTATTATTCCAGTTGACTGAATTTGAGTCAGCGCTTCATGAGCCACGGTTCGCCCGATCTTGTAATGATGGGAGAGCTCCAACTCATTGACCCGGAAACGCCCGAAAGCGGAACGAATTATGAGCTCACGTTCGATCGGGTAATAAACCTTTTGCCATGTAGGGACTCGGGAGATGTCGGGGGCGTTCTCATTCAGGCCCAGCAAGGCTCGTGTGAGTTTGAGCCGCAGGATCGGTCCCGAAGCTGACCCGACGATCACACCCCGGCCGTCGAATCGAGACAGAATGCCCTCTTCCTGAAGTTGCTGAATCGCCTGCTTCACGGGCGATCGACTGCCAGAGCCGAAGATCGACGCGAGGGAGCCTTCGAGTAAAACCGTGCCCGGCAGAAGCTTCTTTCGCTTGATACAAGTGCGAAGTGTCTGAGCGATCACTGCGTAGGCAGGTTGATCGGGTTTGATTGTTTTCACGGGCGCCTCACGTAACTTCACCCACCTGCGCGCGAGGATTGAGGGACTGGAGCCTCGGCTTCTATGAGGCCTCGGCGTTTCAGCTCGTCCCACAAGCCATCCGCCAGCGGTTGTTCGAGCCAGCGAACGGCCTGATCGATCTCCGCGGCAGTTCGACTGCCGACGATCACCGATGCAACCGCGGGGTGAGCGAGGGGAAACTGGAGTGCCGCTGCGGGCATCTCGACAGCGAACGTATTGCACACCCGGCGAAGACGCTCAACCCTTTCGACAACGTCTTTCGGGGCATCCGCATAATTGAACTTGTGGTGGCCGCCCACATGGGCAACGAGGATTCCTGAATTGAATGCCCCTCCAATGATGACACCGATCTGCCGGCGTTCACAGAGGGTGAGGAGTGAAGTGAGCGCGGTTTGATCCAACAAGGTGTAGCGGCCCGCGAGGAGACAGCAATCTAAATCGACATAATCAATGGCTTCCCGCACGACTTGCCACTCATTGACTCCCAAACCAATGGCCTTGATCAGGCCCGCCGCACGCAACTCGGTCAGGGCACGAAATCCACCGCCAGACGTGAGGGCGCTCCAGTGATAATCATGTCGAGCGCCGTGTGTGGTGCGACCGATGTCGTGTACGTTCAGGATATCGATTTTCGGCATCCCCAGCCGATGCTGACTATCATCGAAGCTGCGCATGACCGCGTCGTAACTGTAGTCAAAATATTCCTGGAACCGAAGTGCTCCGTGCCAGCCGGAATCGAGGTCGTTTTTGGGAGCCGTCTCCCGCAGGTGACGGCCGGGGCGATCAGTAACGAGCAGCCGTCCTACCTTCGTGCTCAAGACAAATTCGAAGTTTGCATCGACTTCCGCGCGCTTGAGCAAGGTATGGCCAAGCACATGTTCCGCTTTTCCCAGGCCGTACATCGGGGCAGTGTCGAAGTAGCGAAGTCCGAGGTTGATGCCTTTCGTCACAGTAGCCTCGCCCTCCAGCAAAGATACTGCGGCATACATTCCGCCCAGAGGCGCTGTTCCCAACCCCAATACGGTCAGCTTCAGATCGGTCTTCGGGATACGGCGTCGTTCAGTGGCCAACATAGTACGCGCACGCTCGAATCAGGTTACGGCACCGAGCTGCCAGGGGACGAACTCGTTGTCACCGTAGTCATAGATCTCGCTCTTGGATTTCTCCCCCGACGCCACCGCCACCATTCTTTCAAAAATGTCGCGGCCCGACTCGTCCAGGCTCTGGCGGCCCGAGATGATGGTGCCGCAATCCAGATCCATGTCCTCCTGCATGTGCTCATACATCTCGGTATTGGTCGCGATCTTGATGCAGGGCGCGGGCTTGAATCCCGAGACGGAACCGCGGCCCGTCGTGAAACAGACCAAGTTGCAGCCTCCCGCCACTTGCCCGGTCGCGGAGACGGGGTCGTATCCCGGCGTGTCCATGAACACGAGTCCCGCCGACTCGATTCGCTCGGCATACTCGTACACGGCGTTCAGGGAGGTCGAGCCGCCTTTGGCCACCGCACCGAGAGATTTTTCCAAAATTGTCGTCAGCCCGCCCACCTTGTTGCCGTGCGATGGGTTGTTGTTCATCTCGGCATCATTGCGCGCCGTATAGCTGCGCCACCACTCGATTCGATCGAGCAGCTTTTGCGCAATTTGAGGAGTGGCTGCACGGCTCGTCAGAAGGTGCTCGGCGCCGTAGATTTCGGGAGTTTCGCTAAGCACGGCGGTCCCTCCCTGAGAGACCAGGAGATCCACGGCACGGCCGAGCGCCGGATTGGCAGAGATTCCCGAATAACCGTCCGATCCGCCGCACTGCAAGCCTACCCGAAGATGAGACAACGGTTGTGGTTCGCGGCGGCAGGCGTCGACCCGATCCAGCATGGCCTCGATTTCCCGGCATCCGGCTTCGATCGCCTTGCGCGTGCCGCCGGCATTCTGGATGGTCATGGTTCGAAATGTCGGGCCTTCGGACAACCCGTAGTTTTCCACGATCTGCTGCACTTGGTTCGTCTCGCAGCCCAGCCCGATCATCAACACGCCGCCGACATTGGGGTTGCGGGCATATCCTTGCAAGGTTCGCGTGAGGACGCGATAACCCTCGCCCCGGTTGTTGATGCCGCAACCGCCCCCGTGTGTGAGCGCGACGACGCCGTCGATGTTGGGCCTTTGCTTCAATCCGCCTCGATGGTTGAAATGGTCGGCGATGTTCTTCGAGACAGTCGCCGAGCAATTCACCGAGCTGATGATGGCGATGTAGTTGCGCGTGCCGGCGCGTCCGTCCGGCCGCGAGTACCCCAGGAAATGCCGGCGTTCCGACGCCGGTATCGCCTGGACCGGCCGATAGTTGGAACAGAAATCATGGCTCGCGCCGCTTTCGCGCATCGCCAGATTATGCAAATGCACATGATCGCCGGCGCGAATGGGCGATGAAACGATCCCGATTACCTGTCCATACTTCAGCGCGACCGTACCCACAGTCATGTCGACCAAGGCCACCTTATGGCCTCGGGGAATGGCCTGATTGGCAAGCAGTGCGTCGCCCAAGGACTGGCCGGCCGCGATGTCGAATCGGGCGACAGCCACCGTGTCGCGGCTGCCCAATCGAATGAGTGGGTCTGAACCCGACGTCATAAATCTCTCTCCAAACAAGTCAATTATAGGCTATTGCACGCAATAGCCATTCAAATTATACGCCTGCCGTCACATCGACGTTTCAAGTATTTGTCGGTAGTCCTCGTTGCTCGCCATGCGTGGATTGGTCTTGTGGCAGTGATCCAACGAGGCTCTGTTGATAATCTCCGGAAACGAACTGCGCGCCACGCCCATCTCGGCGAGCCCCTTGGGCAGGCCGATCTTGGCGTTCATCGCACGTATGGCATCAGGCACCTTGAACGGATCGCTGATTCTCATGGCTTCCGCCATGCGCGGCAAGCATCTTTCGCTCTCAACCGATGCCGCCGCCATGTTGAACTCGATCACCGCAGGCAAGAACACGGCATTCAGGGTCCCGTGGTGGAGCCTCGGGTCGATGCCGCCCAAGGAGTGGCTGAGGCTGTGCACGCAGCCCAAGCCCTTCTGGAAGGCGAGCGCTCCCTGCAATGAGGCACTCATCATGTTGAGCCGGGCCTGGCGATCGTGGGGGGAAAATGTGGCTCGCTCAATGTGCGCCCAGCCTCGACGCAGGCCATCCAGCGCGATTCCGTCGGCGGGCGGATTGAACGCGGCAGACATGAACGTTTCCATGCAGTGAGCTATTGCATCCATTCCGGTTGCCGCCGTCAGACCGGCCGGAAGCTCGATCGTGAGTTCGGGATCGCAGATGGCCGACTTCGGGATGATGTGCGGGGAGATGAGCCCTACTTTTCTGCCGTCCTCTAGGATGACCACAGCGGCACGTCCGACTTCGCTGCCCGTTCCCGCCGTGGTCGGTAGCGCAATCAGGGGACTGACCGCAGGGGTGATCTTGTTCATCCCCCCTTCGATGGCGGCAAAGGTCAGCAAAGGTCCCGGGTGGGTCGCTGCAATCGATACGCCCTTGCCCAGGTCAATTGAAGATCCGCCCCCCAGAGCGATGATGCCGTCGCACGCTTCCGCCGTAAACAGTCTCGCTGCAACCCGGATCGCCTGCTCCGTCGGGTTGGCAGGAGTCTCATCAAAAATGACCAGTCCGGCCGGATGTTTCAAGGAGGCGATCAGGCGGTCAACAAGCCCCGCCTGACGCACGCCGCGATCCGTTACGATGAGCGGCCGCCGAATATCGAGCCTCGCCATTTCCTGGGGAAGCGCACTCAACGCTTCATACGCGAAATGGATCTGGGTCAAATAATTGATGAGCGCCACGACATCGACTCAGAACTTATAGGTCGCACTCAGAGAGAAGCCCCTCGGCCGGGTCACGATGTATCGCGGGCGCCCTGGGATCGGAACCGTAATGCTCGCATTCGGGTCCAGCGATTGCCGGACGGTGTCGCCGATCAGATTCGTTCCCGACAGCGCGAACTCCCACGCCTGATAGTGCATGCCAACCCTTGCATTCAATTGGCGCACGACTTGCACCTCGTGAGCCGGATCAAAGTTTCCGTCGGCCAGGCGGGAGTAGTCGGTAATCGAGGACCCGGTGTACTGATAATCGAGCCGCGCAAAGCCGTCATCCGCCTGAAGCAATGGAAGGGTCGTCTGCGCATAAACGGCATACTGCCAGTTCGGTACGGACTGAATCGGATCTCCCGGCATCGCTCCCGACAGAGCCGAGCCCTGCAGCAACTCGGTATGCAGATAGGTCACCGAGAGCCCTGCGCTGACCCGATGACTCAGCTGCGCACTGGCCTCGACTTCGCCGCCCTTGATGACCGCGTCACCAAAGTTGTCGGAAATGGCGAATCCGCATTGCAGCAGACGCTGCTCCTGAATGTCATTCCAATTGATGCGATAGGCCGCCGCATTGACGGTGAAGCGTCTCTGCAGCCAGTCCGTTTTGGCGCCGATCTCGTAACTCTTGATTGAATCAGGCCGCACCTCGCTTCCCTGACCCTCCACGCCGCATTCCGCAGGCAGCGGTGCCCTGCCGAATCCCGGCCTGAAACCTTCGGAGTATTGGGCATACAACAGATGGTCCGGGGTGATTTTGTAGGAAAGATTTCCCTTGAATACATTTCCTTTCGCACTCGAGGAGAGATCGGTGAATGACACGACACCGGGGACGTTTCCGCCAATCAAGAGGCCGCTCTGATAGAGCTGAGTTTGATTCGACACGTCATAGTGACGCATCCCGCCCGTCAGGCTGAGCGCATCGGTGAAATGATAGGTCAGCTCGCCAAACGCGGCGACTTGGCGTTCAGAGTATCCAGGACCCCAGGCGGTGTAGACATTGCCGCCATCGGGCGCATACGCGGCATTGGTGGGATCATTTCCGGTGACCAGCTCGTTGTAATTGGCCGGATAGTAGACATAGCTGGTCGGGTCGTGAGCGTCGGAGTAGTAGACACCGAGCACGCCGTCAAAACCGGCGATGGTTTCGGACGTCGCCAGCCGCGCCTCCTGCGAGAAGTTGTAGACCGACTGGTGGTAACGTCCCGTGTTGGCCAGAGCTCCAGCATAAGCGGGCTCTCCATAAAAGGTGGGTATGTACTGGACGAGTGAGGTTCCCTCTTCCGTGGTTGTTTGACCTCGCTGGAAATAACTGGTCGAGGAGACGAAGTTGAAGCGGTCGAAGCGGTACTTCACCGTGATGTTGTACAAGTCGAACTGGTTGTCCTGCGGTTCGGGGGTGTCCGAGATGAAGTTCTGCACCAGGGCATCGTTCGGATTGCCCGTGCCGCCGGTGATGTCGTTGAATCCGTCAAACTGCTGCCGCTCCAGATAAATCAGGGCGGAAATGTCGAGCTGCTCGTTTGGCTGAAAAAGCCCAGTCACGCGTCCGCCCCAGGTGTGCTCGGCGGCCACGTTTCCAGCTTTGCCAACAACCGGGCCGGTGGCGATCCCGAGTTCCCCGGAATTGGTCCAGGTGCGATTGATGAACCCCGGGGCGTCCTGGTACCAAAAGGCGGCACGCACCGCCGCGTGGTCTTGCACGATCGGCAGGTTCACCACGAATTCCCCTTGCCCGCCCACGGAGGTGCCGTCCGCGCCTTGGGTGAACAGCGCCTCGACCTTGGCCGAGCCCTCCGTCCGCGACAGGTTGGGAGCGTTCGGGACGAGCTTGATTGTTCCGCCGATGGAGCCCGATCCGTACAGGGTGCCTTGCGGACCACGCAGCACCTCGACCCGGTCGATATCCACGAGGCGAGGATTCGCCGCGACACCGCCCCCGAGGGGCGCCGGTATCGGAGTTTCATCGATGTAGTAGCCCACCGTTGCAGCTCCCGCCGACGGATTGATGCCTCGAATCGCGGGCGTCTGCCTCCCGGCGCCCGAATCGGTAAAGGTCAATCCCGGAATGGATCGGGCATAGTCGGTGAATTCGCGCGCGCCCATGTCCTGCAGGACTTCTCCGGAGAGCGCGGACACCGATGAGGGCACATCTTGCAGACGTTCGGTGCGCTTTTCGGCGGTCACCATGATTTCCGGCAGTTCGTCCGCTCCTGCGCTCCTCTGTTGCGCCAGAGGAGCATTCGGCGCAGCGCAAACCCCGGCGATCGTCAAACATATGGTGCTCGTTACGACATTCACACGCATGAGAAGTCCCCTTTTCCTTACGAGAATTCTTGTCGCCGGTCGCCGGACAAGGCGACGGTCCCATGTGATCACTGTATCGGCTATTGCACGCAATATCCACAAGTGCGTTTTTTTGGAGTATGCTTCACCGTAGGATTATTTTGGGAGATGCACTTGCAGGGTACGGGTTCTTCCATTTTCAAGCGGTATTTTCTCCCGGGTTTCGCCTTTAAGGCGGTGGTTATCGGCGGTGGTTACGCAACGGGCCGCGAGCTTGCGGAGTACTTCCTGCCGAGCGGCCCATCGGGCGGCCTGCTCGGCATGTTGCTTGCGATGGCGCTTTGGAGCGTGATTTGCGCGGTGACGTTCTTGTTTGCGCGATCGACGCATAGTCATGACTACGGAACATTCTTTCGCAACTTGCTGGGTCCAGGGTGGTTCCTGTTCGACATCATCTATGCTTGCGCGCTCCTCGTCGGATTGTCGGTATTCGGAGCGGCGGCGGGTGCGATCGGGACTGCGCTGTTTGGATGGCCGGCGATCGCCGGTACTCTCGGACTCGTTGCGGGCATCGCGACGATTGCGGCCTTCGGCAGCGACTCTGTGGAGCGCTTATTCAAGTACGTCACGTACTTTCTTTATGGCGTGTACGCGACTTTCTTCGTTCTGGTATTCGTGAAATCGTTCGGCCGCATAGAGGCGAGTTTTTCGGCACACTTCCCGATGACCGACTGGGAAATCGGCGGTGCGACTTACGCGGCATACAACGCCGTGGGGGCGGTGGTGATATTGCCGGTCCTTCGGCATTTGACGAGCAACCGGGATGCGGTGATCGCCGGCTTGCTGGCTGGCCCGCTCGGAATGCTGCCCGCGGTGCTCTTTTTCGTGTGCATGGCGGCCTATTACCCGGACATCGCCAATACCACCCTCCCATCGGATTACATATTGACCCGTCTCGATGCTCCGGCATTTCATTTCGTCTTCCAACTCATGATCCTCGCGGCGCTGCTTGAGAGCGGCACCGGCATGGTGCATGCCATCAATGAGAGAGTCGACGGCGTCATGCGTACGCGCGGCCGAGCGCTCTCAACGGCGATGAGGCTATGGATCGCGGGAGGCATGCTGGTCGTTTCGATCTTCGTGGCGACCCGCTTTGGCTTGGTCACGCTGATTGCTCGCGGGTACCGGGCGCTCGCGTATGCGTTTCTCGCGGTGTACGTGGCTCCGGTCCTCACCTATGGCCTCTGGTCCGTCCTTCGCAGCTCCGCACCTCACCGGCCATTTCCACGTACGTTCAATGAGGTAGTACTCAATGACCGATCTCGCTTCGTTCCCGCGAGCCCGCCTCGCGCATTTGCCCACACCGCTCGAACCCATGGACCGCGTTTCGAAGCATTTAGGCGGCCCGCGTTTGTGGATCAAGCGGGATGATTGCACCGGCGTCTCCACAGGCGGAAACAAAGTCCGGAAGCTGGAATTCGTGCTTGGCGACGCAGTGGCAAAAGGGGCGGATACGGTCGTCACGGCAGGTGCATGGCAATCCAACCATTCGCGGCAGACCGCCGCGGCGGCGGCGCGACTCGGCCTGAAGTGCCACCTCTTGCTCTGGAACATGACGGGTTTCACTGAACGCGCATATCGCCAGAATGGGAACATTCTGCTCGACCGACTGCACGATGCAACGATTCACGAGCTCGGCGGCCCCGACAAGGAGGATGTACTCACGTACCTGAATTCGGAAGTGGACAAGCACACGCAGCGGCTCAAGGCGCAGGGGGGCCGGCCGTACGCGATTCCGGTTGGCGCTTCCAATCCCATCGGCGCCCTCGGCTATGTCGAGTGCGCTCGTGAGATCGTCGCGCAGGCGGGGAACTTGGGCATAAAGATTGATGCAATCATTCACAGGTCCGGTAGTGCGGGGACCCAGGCGGGATTGGTCGCGGGTCTCGCCGTGAGCGATGCACCGCTTCCCGTGATCGGCATCGGCGGAGGAAAGGCGCCGAAGGAACTGGAGGAGCTCGTTTTTCGAATGGCCACAGAGACCGCCTCGCTGTTGGGAAAGCCGTCAGCCGTGAAGCGAAGCTCCGTCGTGTCGATCGACCCGCATTTCGTTCAATACGGTCACCTGACTCGTGAGGTAGCGGATGTCATACGGCTATTTGCTCGAACGGAAGGGATTCTTGTCGACCCTGCGTACACGGGCCCGGCCTTGGTCGGAATGATCGAGCTGATTCGCCAAGGAAAGTTCAACCGCGACTCTAACGTCGTCTTTATTCATACGGGGGGAACCGCCGCTTTATTCGGCTACGTTGATTCCTTTGCAGAGGACCTAGATAAGATCGAACGCAAGTAACGTCGCGACGCTAGGGCTCGATGGTGCCCTTTTGAAGAATGATGTTCCCATACAGGCGGCGTTCTCCCGTTGCGATCACTGCATACGCTTGGTGTGCGCGCTCGTAGAAGGCAAACCGCTCCATTCCAACGATGTTTGAGAATTTTTCGCCCGCCCGCGCGGCGATGACATTTCGAAACTCGTCGGTGATGGGTGCAAAGACCCCCGGACGGTCGACAACCTCCATCACGCTGACCGCGGAACTGGTGAATGTGTCGAGCGGAAGGACGGAGAGAACCGCCGCGAGCATCTGTGGCGTCGTGGTTCCCTCGGATCGCACCAGCCGTTTGGCGACGGACCCGGCCGGAAAGTTTGCATCGGCGATGACCAGGTAATCGCCATGACCCATGGCGCGCAGATGGCACAGCAATTCGGGACCTAACAAGGGGTCAATTCCGATCAGCATGCATTTCCCTCCAAAGTATTATTCACGCCGCGCCCTTCGTGTGCAAGCCGCGGTGTAGGGCATCATTCCAGGCCGCTATGAATCGCTTCGAGATTTTCGCCTCGGGCACTATGATATCGAATCCGTGATAGCCGCCCGGCGCAATGTAGAGCTCGGTCGGTACGCCGGCCTGGATCAGGCGCTGCGCATACGCGATGTCCTCTTCCACGAACAGGTCAATCGCTCCTACGCCTATAAATGCCGGTGGTAGGCCGCGCAGATTCACGACGCGTGCGGGTACCGCTCCCCTCGGAACTGAATCGGCGCCGGCGGGAACTCCGAGGAGAGAACTCCATCCGAAACGATTTGCAGCAGCATCCCACACGAACGCCCCAAGGTGCGGTGGCACGGCACGACTGCTGCCGGTCCGATCATCGAGCATGGGATAGAGCATCACTTGCATGGCGACCGGCACCTCGCCGCGATCGCGGGCTGCGATAGCCAGTGCGGCGACATGGCCGCCGCCGGCGCTCTCTCCCAGCAGAGCAATCCGATTTCGGTCGATGCCCAACTCCTTGGCGTTTGCATGCAACCAGCGCAGCCCCGCGTAGTTGTCCTCGAGCGATCCGGGGAACCGAGTTTCCGGCGCAAGCCGATAATCGACAGAAACGACCACACACCCGTGCGCGGTGGAAAGCCGCTGCAGCGGGACAATGTCTTGCGCGGCAGTGCCCACTACGTAACCGCCGCCGTGGATGTGCAGAACCGCAGGTCGAGGCGGACCGTCTGCCTTCACGCCGATCACGACCACGTGGACGTCCGGAGCACCTGCCGCACCCGGAATCGTTCGATGCACGAAGGTCGGTTGTGCAAGTGGCGGGAGAGCCTGGGACGCCGTTTTCTGACGTATGCCAGGCAGCATCGCTTCCGACCACACCAGTCGAGGCGACTGCTTGAGCCATGCCTGAAGAATCGGCCGCAGCTCGGGATCGACGAGACCCATCGGGTCCATCCCGGCGGGCGGCGCAGACGTTTCAGCGCCGATGGACGTCCCGGGGTGCAACGCGCTCAAGCCGGTGAGTGCTGCCCCGGCCATGCAAAATCTTCTGCGTGTAAGATTTCTCATGATCACACCTTTTCGTAAGCAACAGTCTAGCTTGACAGATAGTCTCGTAGGCTCATAATCAATTACCGTAAAAAAACGTTTCCAGTCGCATGTCGGCCAGCGGCCATAGGTCGGCCGCGCATGGTCATTGACGGGGCAATCGGATGACTCAATTTGCCGGCCGGTTTTCCGGTCGTACTGCGGTGATTACGGGCGGTGCATCCGGGCTTGGAAAGGCCGTGGCGCAGCGCATTGCTCGAGAGGGAGGTGCCGTAGCGCTGTGGGATGTGAACCGTGCTGCGCTAAATGCAGCGCACGCCGACGTAGCGGCTGTGCACATCGCTGAGGTCGATGTCTCGGATCACGCCGTGGTCGCGCGCGCCGCGAAGGAAGCGTACGAGAAGCTCGGACATATCGATATTCTGGTCAACTCGGCGGGCATCACGGGCGCGACGGTTCCGGTACAGGACTTCCCGATCGACAGCTGGCACCGGACCCTGGCCATCAACCTGAACGGAGTCTTCTTTGCCTGCAGAGAGGTAATTCCGTACATGCTCAAGAACGGCTACGGTCGAATCGTGAATGTGGCTTCGGTCGCGGGCAAGGAAGGCAACCCGAATGCCTCGGCTTATTCGGCTTCGAAGGCGGCGGTCATCGGATTCACGAAGTCCCTCGGCAAGGAGCTCGCTCAGCGCGGCATTCTCGCCAACGCAATCACGCCCGCCACGTTCGAAAGCCCGATCTTGCAACAGCTGCCGCAGAGTCAGGTGGACTACATGCGTGCGAAGATCCCGATGGGACGTCTGGGAGAAGTGGCGGAGAGCGCCGCCATGATCTGCTTCATGGCGAGCGAGGAGTGCAGCTTCACCACAGGCTCCGTCTTCGATACCTCCGGCGGGCGAACCACATACTGACGGTCAAACCAGGACTGGGGCAGTTCAATGAAGCTTTCCAAGATCAAGCACGTACGAGCGTCCGTTGCCATGGGCGGCGGAGCCGACTACCACGGCCACGCTGGCTCCATTGGATCGACGATCACATCGCGAGTCCCATGGCGCGTTACCCGGAATACCGACAAAGCCGCCGGAAGTTCGGTACCAACGTACTCGGCACATTGGTGGTCGAGATCGAAGCGGAAGATGGCACGATTGGTTTCGCCGTCACTACGGGCGGTGAGCCTACAGCCTTCATCGTCGAAATGCACTTGGCGCGATTCCTTGAGGGCCGCAATCCCTGGGAGGTCGAGAAGATCTGGGACCAGATGTACTTCGCCACTCAGTTTTACGGACGAAAGGGACTGGTGGTCAATGCGATTTCCGGCGTCGATCTGGCGCTGTGGGATCTGCTCGGGAAGCTACGGCAGGAGCCGGTTTATCAGATGCTGGGCGGCGCCGTTCGCGATGAGCTTCAGTTCTATGCCACCGGCGCTCGTCCGGATGTGGCGAAGTCGCTGGGCTTCATTGGCGGCAAGCTGCCTCTGCATCACGGACCGGCCGAAGGCGAGGAGGGTCTGAAGAAAAATCTCGCGACGCTGGCCGACATGCGCGACCAGACCGGAGACGATTTCTGGCTGATGCTGGACTGCTGGATGAGCCTCGATCTCAACTACGCAACTCGTCTTGCGCACGAGGCCTGGAAGTACGGATTGAAGTGGATCGAAGAAGCGCTGAGTCCTGACGACTACTGGGGATACCGCCGCGCTTAAACGCGCGATGCCGGCCGGCATGCTGTGACCACGGGTGAGCACGAAGCCACGCGCTGGGGTTTTCGCATGCTTCTGGAGATGGATTGTTGCGACATCATCCAGCCGGATGTGGGATGGTGCGGCGGAATCACTGAATTGATCAAGATCGCCACTCTCGCGGATGCTCACGGCGTGCTGCTGATTCCCCATGGCTCGAGCGTCTACAGCTATCACTTCGCTATCACCCGCCACAACAGCCCGTTCTCGGAATTCCTGATGATGCATCCCACGGCTGAACAGGTCGTACCGATGTTCCATCCACAGCTTATCGGCGAACCCGTGCCGGTCAATGGCCGCTTGAAGGCTATCGTGACCGCCCCGGATTTGGGGTCGAGCTCAACCGGGATATCGCGCTCCATCGCCCGTACACGCACTGAAATGCCGACTGCCGTCCTTTCTGGCATCGTGCCCATGCTGCCGACTCCGTTCGACGACAGCGGGCGGATCGAGTGGGGTGATTTTGCACCGATCATCTCCCATCAGCTCGAAATGGTGCTCATGGGATCGCTGCGCTGGGGCTCGGAGGCGAGGCTTCACGTCTCTCGATCGAAGAGCGGCTCGAAGTCGCGGACACCGTGCTGCGCGCTGTGCCGCGCTGCACGCGAACGCTCATCGGTGTCAGTGCGGACGATACGTCAACGGTGTGCGCGCTCGCTCGCCACGCGGCGCGACACGGCGCCACCGCAATCATGGTGGCACCGCCTAGAATTACGACCATGAGCAGGCAGGCGTTGCGGGATCATTATCTCACGGTCTGCGATGCGGCCGAATCGATCGAAGTGATGGTGCAGGACGCGCCGGCATTCATCGACGTCTCGCTGGGTGCGGAGTTCGTCGCGGAGCTCGCGGCCGTGTGCACGAACATTCGCTACGCAAAGTCGGAAGGTTTTCCGGCCGGGATCGCACCGAGGAGCTCGTGACATTGCTCGGCGAGCGGGTGTGTTTTCGGCGGCGCTTGCGGTCTGCACTATCTGGATGTCCTCGACGCCGGAGCTGCGGGAATGATTCCGGGCTGCGAGGCACCGGCGGAATTCGTGGGCATCTACGAGGCGTATAGGGCCGGACGCCGTGACGAGGCCGCACGGCGTTTCGCCCGGCCGCAACCCCTCCTGGTCTTTGAAGCGCAAACGCTCGACATCTTCATAGCATCCAGCAAGGCAATTCTGAAGTCGCGCGGGATCATTAAAAGCGACGCACTGCGCGCGCCAAATCCGCTCAGTGCCGGCAGTCGCAGGGTGCTTATGCGGCACGCGGAACACGCGGGTATCAGCGCATAAGGCAATAAGAGGCGGGAAGCATGACCAATCAGATGTCCATGAAGAGATTGTTGTTCGGTGTTGCCGCAGGCCTCCTGCTCGCGTTCACCACCCATGCCGCAGAGCTCTGGCAGACACTGCCGCAGCCGCCCCCCATGCCTCAGCCGCGAGAGAGTGGATTGGCGCCGGTCAATGGCATCCGGATGTACTACGCGTTGTATGGCCAAGGCCCGCCTGTGCTGCTGATACACGGCGGACTTGGCCACGGCGACATCTGGGGCTTCCAGGTCCCGGCGCTGGCCAAGGACCATACGGTGATCGTCGCCGACAGCCGCGGTCACGGGCGCAGCACCCGCTCGAACCAACCTTTCAGCTACGCGCAGATGGCCGATGACTACCTGGCTCTGCTCGATTTTCTGAAGATCGACAAGGTGGCGCTGGTCGGTTGGAGCGATGGCGGCATCATAGGCCTCGATATCGCCATCCGCCATCCAGAGCGGCTGAGCCGGCTGTTTTCGTTTGCCGCGAACTATAGGCCTGAGGGCGGCAGGGACGTCTCCAACAGCGCGACCTTCAACGCCTACATCGAGCGTGCCCGGAGAGACTATGCTTCGCTATCGCCGACGCCCGGCGAATTCGATGCCTTCGTCGAGCAGATCTCCAAGATGTGGTCAACCGAGCCGAAGTATTCCAAGCAGCAGTTGCGCGCGATCACCGTGCCGACGATGATTTTCGATGGTGATCACGATGAGGCAATCAAGCCCGAGCACACTCGTGAGATGGCGAAACTGATCCCGGGCGCAAGTCTGGTCATCATGAAGGATGCAAGTCACTTTGCGATGTGGCAGAAACCCGAGGAGTTCAATGCGACAGTGCGGAAGTTTCTCGCTGACAAGTAGTCACTGTAACGGAAAGCTAAGCCACATGAGAGAGTCGAAAAAAAGAAAGGCTTCCTGTCTGTGCACCGCCGGCGAGAATGCCGCGCTGCTGACTCCGATCACCGGGATTTCACGCCGAACCTTCGTGGCAAGCGCCGGCGCGGTCGGATTGATTTTGAGGTGCGCTCCATTGGTGGCCGACAATGGCGAAGGCGCGGCGGCTCCAGTGGGCGCTTTGGAGCGAGCATTCCGTAGTCCGCCGGACAATTCGAAGGCATGGGTTTACTGGTGGTGGCTCGACGGCGCAGCGAGCGCGGCAGGGATCACTGCTGATCTCGAAACTATGACAGCGCAGGGAGTCAGTGGGGTTCTGCTGTTCGATGCCGGACTGGGCGGACCTGATGCACCCCAGGGCCCGCTTTTCATGTCCGAAGAATGGCGCGTCAACTTTCGCCATGCCGTCAAGGAAGCGGCGCGACTTGGCTTGGAGATGAGCGTCAATCTTTGCAGCGGATGGAATGCTGGTGGTCCCTGGGTGCCTCGAGAGCTAGCGATCAAGGACTTTGTCTGGAAGGAAACGATCGTAGAAGGCGGGGCGGAAACCGAGCGGGAGATACCGCGATACAAACCTAAGCCAGTCGATCCTCCATCCGCGGCGAGCCGTCTCGAGGGCGGCTTTCCGATCGTTGTACAGGATCCCGTCGACTGGTATCGGGATATTGCCGTGCTTGCATGCCAGGAGAAGGAGGGTGTATGGTCAGTTGAGCAGGCATCGACTTGACAGGATTCATGCAAGGCGATCAGCTTCATTGGAGTTGTCCCGCGGGCGATGGACGATCCTGCGCATTGGGTATGCCGTCCAACCGTTTACGGACGAGGGCTACCGTCGAGTCCAGATGTCATCGTGGCCGATGCCGCAGTGGGAAATCGATCCGATGAGCTCGGAGGCGATGGATCTGCATTTCTCGGAAACAGCGAAAAAGCTGGTCGAGGATGCGGGGCCGCTGACGGGCATGACTTTCAAATATACGCACATCGATAGCTGGGAAATCGGAGTACCCACCTGGACCAACGAGTTCATCCCTGAGTTTCGTGGGCGCAGAGGGTACGACCCCATCAACTACCTTCCCGCACTCGCCGGCAAAAAACTGGACACGCCCGAACTGGCCGAGCGATTTATGTGGGACTACCGGCGAACAGTCGCCGACCTCATTGCCGAGAACTACTATGGACGTCTCAGCGAACTCTCGGCAAGTATGGGTTGGGCACGCATCCGGAATCGGGCGGCCCGTACTACGATCAATTCATCGACGCGCTTCAGGTCTAGGGATCAGTGATGTTCCGATGGCGGAGTTCTGGAGCTCGCGCGGCCCGGTTCGAGGCGCTGATGGGGCGCCGCGAGGAACGACGCAAGGTGTTCCCAGCAAGTTTTTCCGGACGTCCGCGAAATCGATGCCGGAGCAGTTTGGCGCTTCGGTTCGACAGGCGGCGAGCGCGGCGCACATCTACGGCAAGCCGATCAACCAAGCGGAAGCGTTCACCAACTTCAATCCCGATTGGTCGGAGGATCCCGATTTCCTGAAGCCCTACGGAGATCGTGCCTTTTGCAGGGGACTGACGCGCAATGTCCTTTGCTCCTTCGTGCACCAGTCGACACTGACGGACGTTCCCGGATACCAATGGGAACACGTCGGCACCCACTTCGATCGCAACGTCACCTGGTGGCCGAAGAGCAATGCCTGGCTTGCCTACCTGGCACGATGTCAGCATCTGCTGCGCCAGGGTCGCTTCGTCGCCGACATCTTCTACTTCTCGGGCGAAGCCATTCCGAATTTCGTGCTGTTGGATCGCAAGCCGATCGAGGGCTACGACTTTGACGTGATCAATGCCCATGCTCTGCTTGTCCGCGCGTATGCGAGGAATGGACGGTTGGTCCTTCCGGACGGCATGAGCTACCGCTATCTCGTGATACCCGATGGAACGGCGGAAGACATGTCTCCCGAGGTTCTCGACAAGCTCCGGGTGCTGATCGAGGAGGGAGTTACGCTGGTCGGACAGCGGCCCAAGCGCTCATTGGGCTTGGTCGATTATCCGGCATCACAAGAGCGCGTCATCCGCCTGGCGGCATTGCTTTGGGGCCTGCCGAGAACGGAACGAAAATCCGGCGCGTCGGCAAGGGCCGGGTCATTCGGGACACCACGCTCGAGAAGGTGATGGCCGCGGATGGCTTGCCCCCGGACCTGGAATTCCGGGGAGTGACGAACGCCATCGAGCTCGATTGGATCCACCGCCAAACGGACGGCATGGACATCTATTTCGTGGCGAATCTGAGCGCGGTGTCGGGACAGGCCGAGGTGGCATTTCGAGTATCGGGCAAGATGCCGGAGCTCTGGGACCCCGTCACCGGCGAGACCGGCGATCTGCCGGAGTTTCATCGGGAGGAGGGCAGGACCGTCGTGCCACTCGAGTTCGCGCCCAAGCAGAGCTGGTTCGTGGTGTTTCAAAGGCCGGCCGGCGAGGCCGCCGCGCCGACGCGCCAGGAATTTCCGAGGAACGTCGAATGTCTCGAGTTGACGGGCCCATGGGAGGTCACCTTCGATCCCCGATGGGGCGGCCCCGGAACCGTGGTGTTTCAGGAGCTCCAAGACTGGATCACCCGGGCGGAGGAGGGCATCAAGTTCTACAGCGGCACCGCCACTTACCGCAAGACATTCGACGCGCCGCACGCGGGCGTAACGTATCTCGATCTGGGCGCGGTGAAGAATCTGGCGCAGGTGCGCTTGAACGGACAGGACCTCGGCATCGTTTGGACCGCGCCCTGGCGCGTCAACGTCGGAAAAGCGCTGCAAGAGAAGGGCAATCGGCTGGAGATCGAAGTCGTGAACTTGTGGCCCAACCGGTTGATAGGCGATGGGGCTCTTCCGAAACGGGATAGGCTCACCAAGACGAATGTCAGAACGTACGAACGAAATCTGCCCGCATCCTTCCCTTGCTGGTGGAACCTCGATTGCGAAGACCGCAAGAAAACCGGCGCGCCGGCGCAACTACTATCCTCGGGACTGCTTGGGCCTGTGAGCCTGCTGTCCGAGGTGTGACAAGGGTCGAGGGAGTGAAGATTTCATGAACTGGCACGGTGTCCTGCTGGCTGGGACCGCATTGCGCTCTCCTTGAGCGTGCGGCTGCAAAGTGAGCGATAGCACGGGAGAAACGGCACCACAGGCGGCATCGGCGCCCGCCGATTTTCCCGGCGTCATCAACAAGGTCCCGGCATCGCCCGCCGTCGGTCAATCCCGCGCCGGCATCGCCTACAGCGTGTATATCCGGGCGCCCGGCACCGGCGACAAGGTGGCGTTCACGGTGTTCGAGCCCTCGATTTTGGAGGGCGGCAAGACTTACCCCTTGGTGTTGCAAGCGTCGGGATTCGGTCTCACCCGTGAGACACCGCTCGGCGACGCCGAGCCTTCCTCCATCGTCAAAGCCCTGATCGAGGCCCAATACGGCGTCATCAGCTTCGATCACCGAGGTCACGGTGAATCGGGCGGTGTCGTCCGGAGCATGGATCCGGACTACGAGGGTAAAGACCTGCTGGCCGTGCTCGATTGGGCGGAAGCCCGGCTCGACTGGCTGAAGTACGGTGCGATCGCCGGAGATCGGCATAATCTCGTGCTCGGCTCGATCGGCGGCTCGTACGGCGGCATGTATCAGTACCTGCTCCACAACATCGACCCCAAGCACAGGCTCGACGCGATGGTGGTATGGGTCGCGCCGAACGATCTAACCTATTCGAATTTTCCGGGTGGAGTGGCAAAGGCCTCCTACCTGGCGATGCGCGCGCAGGCGGGAAACGGGCCCCCAATCGATCCCTATGTGATCGGCGCATCGGCCGCGAGCCTGCGGGCCAATAAGCCGGTCGATGGCTACGCGGATTTCCTCTACTACCACAGCAACCAGTATTTCTGCGCGGACCGCCGCGTGGCCACCAACGGCGGCCCCGGCACCGCGCCGGAGCATCTGCCTCATCGCGGTCCCCCGGTCAACGCGCTGCTGTTCCAGGTCATGCGCGACACGCTGTTCAATTTCAATGAGGGCTACGCCAACTACCGGTGCCTGGAGAGCGAAGGCGGCGACGTGCGCCTGCTCAGCTACCAGAGCGGCCACAACACCGCGTATGTGGTTCCCGATCCGGGCGAGGCCTACTTGCCGCCGGGGAATGCCCATGACCGCAGATGCGGCAGTCTGTATCTCGGCACGGCGATCCGGATGTTCTTCGATCGATACCTGAAGGGTGTGCCGGGCGCCGCGGACGGCGTGCCGACCAGGCCCTGTCTGTCGATCGCGAAGGACGATGCGGTGCTGGTCAGGCAGGTCATGACCCTGCAGAGCGGCGGCGAAACGGCGGTCGAGGTGCCTGCGACCCGGGTCGTCGCCGGCACCGGCCTCGACCAGCCGGTCACCGTGGACCTCGGTATCACCGGCGCGCCGGGAAGCTCGGTGGTCGCCGGCATTCCGCATCTGCGACTCACGGTGCATGCGGCGCCGGATTCCGCCGGCGAGCCGGTCATCTTCGTCGGCCTGGGTCAGAAGCACAAGGCCGCCCCCGATGCCTGGGACTTGATCGACAACCAGGTGTTGCCGCTGCGCGGTACCGGAACGTTCGATGTGGACCTGGTGGGCGTGGCCGCACGCCTTGCCGCCGGTGAAAAGCTGGCGCTGCTCCTCTACGGACGCCAGAGCCTGTTCACGGCGCCAAGCAGCGCCGAAGTCCCTGAGCCGGTGGTCCTGCCGGTCACCGTCAGCGGAAAAGTCTGGGTACCCCTGCTGGCGGCCGGCAGCTACCAGCCGGCGCCGTAATATATCCCATCCCGTTTTGTGAGGTACCGTCCGCCATGCCAGCAATCCCGTTTATCGATACACACTTCCATTTGCACGACATGAAGCACCCGACGTTGCGATGGTCGTGGCTCGAGGCCGATGCGATCCATCCTCGCTCGGCGACATCGACGCGATCAAAGCGCAGCACTACTGGGTGCAGGATTACGTCGCCGAAACACGCTTCTCCAATGTCACCAAAGCGATTCACGTGCAAGCGGCACTGGGCAGCACGGATCCCGTGGAGGAGACGAAATGGCTGCAGGCCTTCGCGGACCGCTTCGGCTTCCCTCATGGAATCGTGGCCGAATGTCATCTGGCGCAGTCGGATGCAGAGGCCGAACTCGCCCGCCATGTCGAATTCGCGAACGTGCGCGGTATCCGCGAGCTGGTCCCGGCCGAAATGTTGGCCGATCCGAACTGGATCCGCGGCTTCAAGCTCTTGCCCCGGTTCAATCTCGTGCCCTGTCTCTCGACGACTCATGAGCATCTGCCCAAGGTGAGTCGCTTGGCCGGGCAGGTGGCGGACCATCCGGTCTGCATCGAGCACTGTGCGTTTCCGATGGAACGGTCGAAGGAATACTTCGCTGGCTGGCGGCGGGCGGTCGCGAGCTGGCCAAGTCGCAGAACGTTCACGTCAAAGTCTCCGGACTCGGGATGTTCGATCGGACATGGACGGTCGACAGCTTCCGGCCGTGGGTGCTGGAATGTATCGAGGCTTTCAGCCCCGGACGAGTGATGTTCGGGACGAACTGGCCCCTCGATCGCCTGGCGAGTTCTTATCCCGATCTCATCAACGCTTACGATACCCTCATCACAGGATTCGACGTGCGCGACAGGAAGGCGATGTTCGCCGGCAACGCGGAACGCGTGTTCAGAGTCTGAGTTCGCGCTCGAACGAGGCTAGGGCGGCACCGGCGCCTTTGAGTCGATCAGCCCCTCGGATTTGAGAGACGCCCAGAACCCGGCCGGAATCGACGCTGACGCCATCACGATGTTTTCCGTGACCTCTTCGGGTTGTGCTCCGCCGGGAATGACTGAAACGACTGCCGGATGCGCCATCGGAAACTGCAGCGCCGCGGCTTTGAGGTCCACGTCATGTGTCGCGCAGACCGCCTGGATCCGCCGGACTTTGTCCTGAATGTCCTTGGACGCGATGCCATAGTTATAACGCGCGTTGGGACCCGGTCCCGTTGCCAGGATTCCCGAGGCATACGGCGAACCTATGACGATCGAGATGTTCTCGTCGACGCAGCGCTGCATTCCATTCGCCAAAGGCGATTGGTCGAGCAACGTGTATGGCATCGCGCAGATGATGAAGTCGAGCTTCACGATTGGAGCGATGGTCTCGAGCGAAGCCGTCGCGTTGAGTCCCATGCCGATTGCCTTGATCTGACCGCCGCGCTTCAGTTCTTCCAGCGCCCTTATGCCGGAGTCGGCCATATCTCGCATCCGCTCCGCGTGCCGCTCGCCGTGAAGCACCAGGTCCGGATCGTGGATGAGAAGACCATCGATCGTGTCGAGCCCGAGACGCAGCAAGCTCTGCTCATAGGAACGCATCACGCCGTCATATGAATATCCCAGACGAAGTCCATATCGAGCCCTCCGGCCCAGGGCGCGCGGTCGAAGGATCGGGGATCGGCGGGCCGTCGGAAATATCTGCCGATCTTCGTGGTAAGCACGAATTCATCGCGCGGCTTGTCGATCAAGCAACTTCCGAGGCGATGCTCGGCGAGTCCGCGCCCATAGTAGGGCGCGGTGTCGAGTATCGGATGCCGCCGGACCACGCGGCATCGAGCGTCAGCTTCGCCACATCGCCGGACACGCGGCCGCCCAACCCGCCGAGATGAGCGCTGCCGAAGCCGAGGGGAAGCAACGACAGGCTGGTGGAACCCAGCTGCCGCCTATGCAATGAAGCCGCCATGACAGGAACTCCGATTACCCAGAGAAGTTGCGCTGACCGTCGCGCCGCAAGGTCTCAGCATTTCCGGCCAGAGATAGTCGTGCCTTTTCTTGTATTCGGCTCCGCAGCCCGGCTTCAGCTTCACGACCCACGACTGACGCATGACTCTACCTCCCTTCGGCGGCAGGCCGGAGCCGTGCGGAGCCTGCCCTGCTTAGATCTTTGAGTTCCACGATACTTCTGGTAACGTTTCCAGATTGGAAGACAATCGCACTTTCGTTGAGTTACTGTCAAATATTCAGATTACTTACCGTAAGAGCTTCTACAGACGCATTGGGATCAAGAACTTCCGGGAACTGTTACCGTGGTACCTAAGGCTTCATGCAGATGTTGGCCATCGACTCGTCGAGTACGACACCTTCGTGCGATTGCACCGGTTAGCTGCTGCGGCTCAATCACAGCATGTGTCGGATTGTTCTGAAACGGCGATGGGAACCAGTGGTGCATTAAATCAAGCAGGGTTTTCCAATTCGGTTGGATGCGGAGCGTCGCGGCAAGGTGCCGTGCTTCGGTGTGTGTCTCGTTGGCCACGGAGCGGAGGGCCTCGACCAGTGCGCGGGCGGCGGGCGGCGGCGTGCGTCCCGCCAGATAGATAACGCCGAACTCCACCACCAGCCACGGAATCTGCATGTCCAGCACACACAGGCGCCCGCTAACGACGCTATCGGCAATGCTGGCAAGCGGCACCGGCATCACGGCATCGCTGTGTTCGACGATCGACTGCGCCATCGAGATGGAATCGACGACCAGTGTTGTGTACATGTCCCCGGTGTGTTCGTCACGGCGTCCCCTGGGGTACGCACGGGCAAAGTTTGCGGCGATCTCCGCCGGAATCGGCGGGCTCGCAATCGGATACGCCAGTACCTGCTCGACGCGCGGCGCGCGCAGCCGCGCAAGCGGGTGACCGGCACGCACAGCGACAACCAGAGGCAAGGTTGCAAGCGGCACGATACTGAGGCGGGGCTCGCCGGCCCATCCACTGGTATTGACCACGCCCAAATCGAGATTGGCTTCGAGCACGCGCCGACCGATCGATCGGTAGTCGGCGCTGAGACCGACAGTTTCAACTTCGGATGTCGGTGGAGTACTTGGCCGACGGCTTTGCCGAGTAACAATGCGCTGGCGTGTGGGCCAGCGCCGACGCTGAGGCTGCCGCCATCGAGGCCGGCCACAGCACGAGGTCGCGTCTCAGCGCGGATTCCCCTGCTAGTAGCGCAACGCCCCGTTCGAGAATCAGTTTGCCGAACGCGGTGGGGTGAACGCCGAGGTGATCGCGATCGAACAGCTGACCTTGAGGTGCGCTTCGAGGGTCGAGATGCTGCGCGACAGTGCCGGCTGACTCAAGTTGAGCGCACTCGCCGCGCGCGCGTAATTGCCGTATCGGGCGAGCTCGATGACATGACGCAGGAACCGCAGCTCAACCAACATGAGTGAGGATCATCATCTTTAATGTGCACATTGCATTGGACGCATCCATTCGTATCTGCTCAACTCTCCCGCGAAGTGGTGAAGACCTACTGATGCGCTTCGAAATGCAGCGTATAGGTGTGTTTATGCAAGTCAATTGGACGATGTACCTACACACTGCGGCCGCCACTGGACTGTTGCGCAATCACCTACGAAGTAATCGGCCGCATGATATTGATGGGACACGGCTAGGCAGCGGGTAACGCTCACGCGAGCGACGCTCCGGGCGTGCCTTTGTCTGTGGTCGCTCGTTCGGCTCACGCGGATTCGCTCGCCGTAGAGGATTTATTGTCGCGCAAATCGACCGACCCGACTGCCTCGCACAAGTGGCGTCCGAACGCGGAAGTGGATTGCGACATGGTGCATCGCGGCAGATCGATATCGACAGGCTCGAAATGAGGAGACAGGACATGAGGAGACAGGACATGATCAAACGACTTGGTTACACCGCATTGATGGCGACGGCCTTGGTGGTAGTAGGCGCGCAGCTGCCGGCGCAAGCTGCTCCGGCGCCGGATGCGAAGCCGGCGACGAGCGCGGCCGCCGCGGATCCGAACATCAATCCGGAAGCGATGGCCGCCCTCAACGCCATGGGCGCCCATCTACGTGCGCTGAAGGCCTTCCAGGTAATCGCCAGGATTACCCGCGACGACGTGCTCGACGACGGCCAACTCATCCAGTACGACACCAACGTCAATTTGCTCGCGAGGACGCCCGATCGGCTGCGGGTTGAAACCACCAACTCACGCAAGCATCGCCTGTATTTCTTCGATGGCAAGACATTCACGCTCTATGCCCCGCGCGTGAACTACTACGCGACCGCGGCCGCGCCGGCAACGATTGGCAACCTCGCGAATGAGCTGTACGGGAAGTTCGGCATCGAAGCACCTGGTGTCAGCCGCAGTTTTCCGGTGGGAACACCACTTACGTCGTGATCAACGCGCCGCGATGATTCAGTCCTCTCGAGGGCTCCGGCAATTCGATGTAAGCCCTGATGGGCGATGCTCGTGTGCTCGTCATCTTGGCGCTTGCCGGTTACTCGTTGTTACCGGCGGTGTCGAGCGCGGAGGAGGGCGGTTCGGGGCACTATTTTCCGGGTTCGATGTCGGATTTCGTTGATGGGATACCGCTCACAGAGACCTTTGTGGTGCGATTCAATGGCATTTACTACGACGGCTCGGCCGGCGTCGGCCGCGAGATACCGATCGGGGGATTAACCTCGGTCGGTGCGACGGCGAAGACCTGGGGCGAGGGCCTGACGATGCTATGGCGTCCTCCGCTCACGTTGGGCGAGAACTGGAGTTACGCGATGTCCGCGACGATTCCGTATGTCAGCCTCGACGTTAATGCCAACGTGAATCTCGTGTTGCCGACCGGCCTGGCGGGCAGCGCCGCCCAATCGAGCAGTGTCACCGCGCTCGGCGATGTGGTGCTGATGCCGCTCACTTTGAACTATAACGTTGACCCTGACTTCAACATCAACGCGCGCGTGGCTTTCTACGCGCCCACCGGCGACTACCAGAAGGGACGGCTCTCGAACACCGGCAAGAACTTCTGGACCACCGAGCCTACGGTCGGATTCATGTATTTTGGCCAGAAGAATGGGCGCGAGGCATCGGTCTACATCGGCATGGACTTCAATTCGGAAAATGATGCCACCCAATACAAATCCGGCAGCCAGTTCCACATTGATGGGACGTTCGCGCAGCACCTGCCCTTGAAAGGCGGTCTTGCAGGCGTGGGTCTTTCCGCCTACTACTATCAGCAAGTGAGTGACGATAGCGGCGCAGGCGCAACTCTCGGCGCTTTCAGGGGCAAGAGTGTGGGATTAGGTCCCGCGTTCTCGTACATTCACAAGATTGGCTCCCACGACACCATTTGGGAATTGAAGTGGCTGCATGAAACGCAGGCCCAGAACCGCATGCAGGGCGATACCGGCTGGCTCAAAGTCCTATACAAATTCTATTAGGAAACTCAAGTGGCTCATCATACCGATCGCACGCTCGCTCATTGCTCTGCAGTTCGGCCCGATCGGGGCGTTAGCTCCTCGGTAAGCGAGTTGGAAATGGCAGGCCCCCGATATATATGGTGCAAGGCCGTACGATTATTCTGCACCATCCTGGGCATGGCGTACGGGACGATAGTCTCCGCGCAGGAAATCCTTCCCTTCCCACCCACGCCGTCCGCCTCCACTGCGGGTCTGACGATGAAGGATTCCACCTACAAGAAGCGTGTCGAGACGAAGCACCTCGCCGACGGATGCACCGAACATCCTGATCATTCTGATGGATGACGTGGGGCCGGGCACGCCCTCGACCTATGGCGGCGAGGTCAACACGCCTACGCTCAGTCGCATCGCGCAGATGGGCATTTCTTTCAACCGTTTCCACTCCACCGCCATGTGCTCGCCCACCCGCGCTTCACTGCTGACCGGGCGCAATCACACCTTCGTCGGCAACGGCCAGATCTCGGCGATCGCCAACGATTTCGACGGATTCAGCGGGATCGTCCCGAAATCGTCGGCGACGGTCGCCGAAGTGCTGAAAGATTACGGCTACAACACGGGCGCCTGGGGCAAGTGGCACAACACGCCGGAAGACCAGATCACCTCCAAGGGGCCGTTCGACTATTGGCCGACCGGCTATGGCTTCGAGTATTTCTACGGATTCCTCGCCGGCGAAGCCTCGCAGTATGAACCGACCCTGACGCGCAACACCACTGAGGTCACCGAAGAGAAGCCCAAGGGCTACCACCTCACCGAAGACATCGCGACAGGATGCGATCAAATGGCTGCGAGAGCAGAAGGCCTACGCACCCGACAAGCCGTTCTTCATGTACTGGGCACCGGGCGCGGCGCATGGCCCGCACCAGATCTTCAAGGAGTGGGCCGACAAGTATAAGGGCAAGTTCGACGATGGCTGGGACAAGTACCGCGAACGCACCTTCGCACGCGCCAAAGCCATGGGCTGGATTCCGCAGGACGCGCAACTTACGCCCCGCCCCGCCACCATGGCTTCCTGGGACTCCATTCCCGAGTCCGAGAAACCTTCCAGCGTCGGCTCATGGAGATCTTGGCCGGGTTTGCCGAGCACGCCGATTACAACGCCGGCAAGGTCATCGATGAGATCGAGCAGAGAAGGAAAGCTGAACAACACGCTGATCTTCTACATCTGGGGCGACAACGGCTCCTCATCGGAGGGACTGAACGGCACCATCAGCGAGCAGTTGGCGCAGAACGGAATTCCGACCACGATCGCGCAACACATCGAGGCGCTGAATGAACTCGGCGGACTCGACGTGCTGGGCGGTCCCAAGACCGACAACATGTACCACGCCGGATGGGGCTGGGCGGGCAGCACTCCTTACAAGGGCACCAAACTCATGGCTGCCTACTTCGGCGGCACGCGCCAGCCGATGGCAGTTGCCTGGCCAGCTCACATCAAGGCAGATCCGACGCCGCGGCCGCAGTTCCACCACGTGATCGACATCGTGCCGACGATTTACGAAGTGACGAAGATCACCCCGCCGACGGTCGTGAACGGATTCGAGCAGGATCCGATCGCCGGCGTCAGCATGGTCTATGCGTTTGGCGATGCCAAGGCACCAGGGACGCGACACACCCAGTTCTTCGACATCATGGCCAGCCGTGGGATCTATCACGACGGCTGGTTCGCGAGCGCCCCGGGCCCGCGTGATCCCTGGGTGGGCGGCATGCCGAAAGGCATCAAGGAATGGTCGCCCCTGACCGACAAGTGGGAGCTCTACAACATTGATGCGGATTGGAGCGAGGCGAACGACCTGGCCGCGGCGAATCCGCAGAAGCTCGAGGAGATGAAAGACCTCTTCCTGATCGAATCGACAAAGAACAAGAACCTTCCCATCGGCGGCGGCATGTGGTCCACGGCGATGTTCCACCCGGAAGACGCCCCCGCATCGTCGCTCACCGAATGGACATTCGATGGCCCCATGACCCGAATGCCCGAATCCGCAGCTCCCAAGCTCGGAAAGATCAGCAGCCTTGTGACCATGGATGTGGATATGCCGGCGAATGCCAACGGCGTGCTGTATGCGCTGGCCGGTTTTTCCGGAGGCGTGACCTGCTACGTGAAGGACGGCATCCTCAGTTACGAGTTCAATCTGTTCGAGGTCGAACGCACCAAGATCAAGTCCAAAGAGAAGCTCCCGGCGGGCAAGGCGAAGATCGAGGTCGAATCGAAGTTGGCTGGCCCCATCGGGGGACCAATGAACGTCACCCTGAAGGTCAACGGCGAGGTCGTGGGGCAAGGCCAGGTTCCGCGGGCCATGTCGCTGCACTTCACTTCCAATGCGACTTTCGATATCGGCGAGGATCTGGATTCGCCTGTGTCGCTCGACTACTACGACCAGGCGCCGTTCGCCTTCAATGGAACGATTGGCACGACGAAGATCGCCTATCTGAAGAAATGAGCAGGTACCGTATGCAAAGCCTATCTCGCCTCGCCGTCGCATTGGTGCTTTGCGCAGGTGCAGGCGCTGCGGTGGAAGTCCGCGCGGCCGGCACGGCTGCCACCCCAAACGATGGCTCGGCATTGCCATTTCCGCCGGTGCCATCGGCGAGCACCGCGATGCCGCGACTGCAGGACTCCATTCACAAACGCCGCGAAGAGCCACAGCATCTGAAGCCAGGCGCGCCCAACGTGCTCATTATCCTGCTCGACGACGTCGGCTTCGGCCAGGCATCCACCTTCGGCGGAGAAATCAACACTCCGACATTGAGCCGCCTTGCCGCGGCAGGCATCGCCTACAACACGTTTCACACGACCTCCATCTGCTCGCCCACGCGAGCGGCATTGCTCACCGGCCGCAACCATCAACGCGTCGGCAACGGCACGATCGCGGAGCGCGCTGTGGACTGGGATGGATACACCGGCGTGATACCGAAAACATCGGCGACCATGGCCGAAGTGTTGCGTTACTACGGCTACCAGACCGCGGCGATCGGCAAGTGGCATAACACGCCGGCGAATCAGACCACGGCGATGGGTCCCTTCGATCGCTGGCCGACGGGGCATGGATTCGATTATTTCTACGGCTTTCTGGCCGGCGAAACTTCCCAGTGGGAACCGCGACTGGTCGAGAACACGAATCAGATTGAACCGCCGCGCAATGAAAAGTACCACTTGAGCGAGGATCTCGCGCAGCATGGCGTCGACTGGCTGCGACGCCATCAGGCGTTCTCGCCCGACAAGCCGTTCTTTTTGTATTGGGCGCCGGGCGCCGGTCACGGGCCGCATCAGATCTTCAAGGAATGGGCCGACAAGTACAAAGGAAAGTTCGATGACGGCTGGGATGCCTACCGCGACCGCGTGTTTGCACGCCAGAAGCAGCTCGGCTGGATCCCAGCCGACACCAAACTGACGCCGCGTGCCGCGAACATGCCCTCCTGGGACAGCATCCCCGAGGCACAGCGCCCGTTCCAGCGGCGCCTGATGGAGATTTTCGCGGGCTTTGTCGAGCATGTGGACGTACAGGCTGGCAGGCTGATCGATGAACTCGATCGCGAAGGCATCCGGGACAACACGATTGTCATATACATTTTCGGCGACAACGGCGCCAGCGCGGAGGGGCAGAACGGGACCATCAGTGAGCTGCTCGCTCAAAATGGCATCCCGAACACCGTCGAGCAGCAAATTGCGGCGCTCGAAAAAATGGGCGGCCTGGACGTCCTGGGCGGCCCCAAGACCGACAGTATGTACCACGCCGGCTGGGCGTGGGCCGGCGACACCCCATTCCAGTACACCAAACTGATCGCCTCGCACTTCGGCGGCACGCGCAACCCCATGGTCATCTCGTGGCCGAAGGTCATCAAACCCGATCGTACGCCGCGCCCGCAATTCCACCACGTCAACGATATTGCGCCGACGATCTACGAAATCGTCGGCATCACGCCGCCCAAGGTTGTCGATGGTTTCGTGCAAGACCCGATCGACGGTGTGAGCCTCGCCTACACCTTCAACGATGCAAAGGTCCCCACGCGCAAGCAGGTGCAATACTTCGACAACAACGGCAGCCGCGCCATTTACGATCGCGGCTGGATTGCCGCCACCTTTGGGCCGCTCGTCCCGTGGTTGCCCGGCGCGCCCGGTCTCGCCGATTGGGACTCGGCCAAGGATCGTTGGGAACTCTACGATATCACCAAGGATTTCTCGGAGGCCGATGATTTGGCCGCGAAGGATCCGCAGCGTCTGGCGCAGTTGCAGAAGGTATTCGATGAGCAAGCGAGGGCGAACCAGGTGTATCCGCTGGGCGCGGGCATCTGGCTGCGCCTGCACCCCGAGGACCGAATCAAGTCGGCCTACACACATTGGCTCTTCGACACGACCTCGACGCGCATGCCGGAATTCAGTGCTCCGGGTCTGGGCCGTGAAAACACTGTGGTGACCATCGACGCGGAGATTGGCGACAAGGCGTCCGGTGTGCTCTATGCGCTGGGCGGTGCGGGGGGCGGACTCACGCTGTACATGGACAAGGGCCGGCTGGTCTATGAGTACAACATGATGATCATCGAGCGTTACATTGCGCGCTCAGCCAAAAAACTCGCCGCGGGCAGGCGCCGCATTGAGGTCACGACAACGCTGGCGAGCAAGCAACCGCTATCGCCAGCGGACGTGGTGCTCAAGGTCGACGGCCAGGAGGTCGCGCGCACGGCCATCAAGCGCACCGTGCCCGCCGCATTCTCGGCAAGTGAAACTTTCGACGTCGGAGTCGATCTGGGATCCCCCGGTGTCCCTCGACTACTTCGATCGCAGTCCATTCCGCTTCGACGGAATAATTAAGAGTGTGCAAGTTGACTTGAAGTGAAGGGCAGCTGTCTCGCGTGTCGATACCGACTACCGACCCTGCCGGTATTTCCATGGCTGGAACCGAGGATTACCGAAGGTTATAACCAAGGCCGAGGTGCCACGTGAACATCATTGTGAGGTTCGTCAAAGCGACCGTCGTGGGCGGTTTGCTGTTTCTCGTACCGATTGCGATCCTCGGTCTGATTTTCGAGAAGTTACTGCCCATCGCGCAGCGCGCCGTCGCGCCGGTTGAACGGCACTTCCCGGCGCATTTCTTCGCCGGGGTGGCGGTGGGTACCGTTTTGGCCATCAGCGCATTGCTGTTGCTCTCTTTTCTCGCCGGTCTCATAGCAAAAACATCAATTGGTCAAAACTTCATGGGATGGTTGGAAAACTCCATCATGGGGACATTCCCGCGATACCGCATGATCAAGAGTATCGCCGGGGATACGGTCGATCTCGAGACGGGCAACAAGGTGAGACCGGTCCTCGTCGCCGTTGAGGGCGGCTGGCGGATCGGCCTCGTCTTTGATCAGCTCGAGGACGATTGGATCTGCGTGTTTTTGCCCGATGCACCGCATCCGATGTCGGGGTCGGTTCTGTACGTACATGCAAGCCGGGTCAAGCCTGTCCAAATGTCTTTGCACAAGGCAATGACCCTGGTCAAGCGGCTCGGTGCCGGATCATCCAAGGCATTGCAGGGCGTTCGCCTCGAGAGACTTGCGGCCGAGTGATTGGATCGCATTGGGCGGACTCATTGATGCGAAGAACCGCAAACGTAAACGTATCCACGGGCGAAACAGCGGGGGAGCTTATGTTTGTGATCTGCAGGGTGTGTCTCTATCCCGTCTGGCTCCGGCTTCGGTCAGTTGGCGCAGCTCTTTTCCCGATCGCTGCTCTGCTCGGTGCGGGGGTTGTGTCTGCGGCCACCGCTTCGCCAGCCGACGGATTCGGTCCGACTGTACCGAACACTCGCCGGCCACCCGGTGTTGCGCCGGGCGGCATGGTTTGGATCCCCGGCGGCGAGTTTTCGATGGGTGCAAAAGAACTTCACGGCATGAACATGGCCGGGATGCTGGCCACCAAGGATTCGCGACCCATTCACCGGGTATATGTGGACGGCTTTTTCATGGACAAGAAGGACGTCACCAACGCCCAGTTCGCCAAGTTCGTCAAAGCCGTTGGGTATGTCACGGTTGCAGAATTAAATCCGTCGCCCGCAGATTTTCCCAACGCACCGCCGGAGAGTCTGGTGGCAGGTGGCGCGGTCTTCTCGGCTCCCGATCATGCGGTCTCGCTGGACGATAGCAACGAGTGGTGGGCCTTCGTGAAAGGAGCAAACTGGCGTCATCCCACTGGGCCGCGCAGTTCAATCAAAGGCAAGGAAAACTACCCGGTGGTTCAAGTGGCTTACGCGGATGCAGTTGCCTATGCGACTTGGGCTCACAAGCGTCTGCCTACCGAGGCAGAATGGGAGTTTGCTGCACGTGGCGGCCACGCGGGTGAAGCGTACGTTTGGGGCGATCAGTTCACGCCAAACGGCAAATGGATGGCCAATACTCATCAGGGGCATTTCCCCAATAAAGATTCGGGAAGCGATGGTTTCGCTGGGTTGGCGCCTGTAGCGCAATACCCTCCCAACCAATATGGACTCTATGACATGGCCGGAAACGTATGGCAGTGGACTTCGGATTGGTACCGGCCTGATTATTACGTGCAGCTTGCCCAATCCCGGTTGGTGGTGCGCAATCCAAAAGGCCCCGAGACATCATTCGATCCTTCCGAGCCTTCGGAAAAGAAGAAGGTTCATCGCGGTGGTTCATTTCTGTGCACGGAGGAGTATTGCTCGCGCTATATGGTGGGTACTCGCGGAAAGGGGGAAATCAGCACAAGCACGAACCATCTAGGATTTCGGTGCGTAAAATCGGTACCGTAGCCTTCATGTCGGCAGTTCGGCGCCGAGTCTCCTCGTGCCAAGCCTGATCGCATCGGTGCTCGATTCCCTCGCAACAATATGCTGCACCGCGACCGCAAGACCGGCTCACTACCGATCTCACGGTGACGTCCGCTGACGCAAGCAGTAGCAGAAAATGCGCTATTTACTCGCTCACGACCTTGAACTGCTGTGACTCCGCTGCACCTGGTTTCGCATAGAACCCAAAGCGGCTTTCGGGCACCCAGAAGACGATTTTGTCGCCCTCCTTCAACGCCGAAGCCGGCTTCACCTGCCGGTTCGTCAACGTGACAGTCGCGTCAGGAGTGAATTGAAATGTCATGTTGGTATTGACCGAGCGATCTTCGTTGTTGATGAAGTCCACGGTCAGCAGAGTGCCCTGGAGGTGCTTCACCTCCGCGTTGAATCGCGCCCACTTCTGCCCGTTCGTCACGAGTACCTCGTTACAGGCCGTTGGCGCGCGTGGGTACTTCGTAAGGAACTCTTGACTGAAGACGATATCGTGACCGCAGCTGAGAGGCTTCTGCTGCGCAATGCCGACTAGAGGGAGCACAATCAAGACGGCGGTAGCTAGTTTGACGGTAGTTTTCATGATGTTCTTTCCTCACATTGGTAAGTCTGTTCGGGGGTAGACGCTGGAGACTCACCAGAGAACGTAGCAGGAAACCACGGCCACCAACATTGCCCTTAAGGGCACTCAAGGCCCCGGTAACCCCGATCGGCCGTGCTTGTTCTGGATCCAGAGCGGGAGCTAATGAGAGCTTCGGAGAACCGGCCGGGGCGGTAACAACGCCCCTTCACCGGGCTGTCGCTTCTGGCGGGGGGGGGCTGTGCTTGCCCGAGAGCAAGTTGTTGCGGGTGTTCGAGCAGCGTGCCCGCGGTGCACCGCTTTGGTGCTATTTGCAACGGGCGCCACGCGGTAAGTTATTGAAAATACTCGGACTATCTTTCGATTTCAGCGCTCATAATGCCGAGGTAGAGGGTTCGAGTCTCTCTCTCATCACCAAATATATAGAATAATCAGTCGGTTATGAAGGCGTATCCCACACAACTAATTTCCGTGGGATACGGCGGTATCCTGCGTATCCCACAAAGTGTAACATTGTGGGATATGAGCGTTCTGACCACTCCACACGAAAGGGCGCTCACGCTGCTTTTCTCGGAACTGGAACGCAGCGCTTCAGAGCAATTCGAAGTCCTACTGGGAACTCCCGGAACTCTAGCCGAACGGACCAATGAAACCGGCACCCGTTTTTGGGTCCGCCGTTATTCCGATGCTCTGAACCGGCGTCAGGAAATGTACCTCGGAAAGGTGGACGATCCCGAGATCGAGCGCCGGATAAGCTCGATGCGCGAAATGATTGCCACCGCGAACGCGACGATAGCGCGCGTGAGGTTGCTCGCGCGCGCAGGATTCGCCACCATCGATCGAAAAGCCTATTTCACGCTGGCAAGCTTGCATAACCACGGTCTGTTTCGCGCTGGAGCGCTGTTGGTCGGTTCGCATGCCTATGGCGCCTTGCTGAATGCACTCGGCGTACGAGCCACGCCATTTGCTACTGAGGATATGGACATCGCGCGGCGGGACGCTCTGGCAATCTCGGGCATCCCGGGATTTATCGACATGCTGCGCGCAACCGGCATCGAGTTTTTCGAAGTACCCTCGCTCGATCGACGGCAGCGCGGAACGTCTTTCAAAGAGGGCGGCGGCTCGAATTTTAGAGTCGATTTGCTTGTACCTTCAGCAGATGACAATTATCCGACAGTGCCTGTTCCAGAACTGAAGGCGCATGCCCAAGGGCTGCCTTACTTGGCCTACCTCTTGGCAGCATCTCAGGAAATTCCCGTACTCAGTTCTCACGGCAGCGTCATGGTCCGAGTACCAGTGCCGGAACGTTACGCGATCCACAAGCTCATCGTTTCTCAACTTAGACACAAAACCAACAGCAAGGCGGAAAAGGACGTCCGCCAAGCAGCGGTGCTGATCGAAGCATTAGTGGAGCGTTTCCCTGGTGCGATTGAAGACGCTGTGTCGGTTGTCCCAAAGAGCGCCGCGCGTCATTTGGCCCGGGCAATTAAGGCACTTGAACAACACTTACCCCCAACTGCTGCGGCGGCATGGGATACTCTCCACACCATCGCGCATACAGGGTAAACGGGCGTGAGGGCGGACGCTGCACTCGATTTCGGCACAGGGTAACTGTCAGATCGGGGCGGGACTCCGTCAGGAATTCATCAACGCTGCGACCCGCTCCGTCCGCTGAGATCCTGCGCTGCAGCGCGCCCTGAAGGTGTTTCAATAGTTCAGCACTAAGGATCATTGTCGAAAAAGTGAATCATGAAATACTAGAGATACCCCGTCACGGTGATCGCGACGGGGTTGGATTCGGTCTCGAATCGCAAGACAGTCGTGGTCACCATCTCCGGCGAAATCCCCACTCGATTTTGAACCATCCCAGAACCGGCGACTGTCGAGTGACGCCGGGCCGGATGGCTGACCTTCACGACCAGATGTTTCCGCGGCGCTCATCTCTTGTCGAAGTCGGTCGCGTCATGTCTTTCGGGCAGCTGTTGGTCAGGGGGTCCGAAAGTGCGATTGACGATCTGGCCACGCTTCACCGCTGGTCGGCCGGCAATCAGCTCCACCCACCGATCGACGTTCTTGTACTCATGCACGGATAGGAATTCCTGGGAGCTATAGGCGCTGCGCATCATTGAGCCGTACCAGGGCCAGATCGCCATATCGGCTATCGTGTACTCATCGCCTGCCATGTATTCGTTCGTCGCCAGGTGCGTATCGAGAACGTGCAATTGCCGTTTGGTCTCCATGGCGTAACGGTTGATGGCATATTCGATCTTGAATGGCGCATAGGCGTAGAAATGGCCAAATCCGCCGCCGACAAACGGTGCGGATCCCATCTGCCACATGAGCCAGTTCATCGTTGCAGTGCGCTTATAGTGCTCGGCGGGCAGGAAGGCGCCGAATTTTTCAGCGAGATAGAAAAGCATCGAGCCGCTTTCGAACAGCCTCGTCGGCGGATTGGTCGAGCAGTCGAGCATCGCAGGAATCTTGGAATTGGGATTGATCGCGACAAAGCCGCTGGAAAACTGGTCGCCGTCGCCGATCCGGATCAGCCAGGCGTCGTATTCTGCGCTCTTGTAGCCGGCGGCAAGCAGCTCTTCAAGCATGATCGTGACCTTCTGGCCATTGGGAGTGCCAAGCGAATAGAGCTGAAACGGGTGCTTGCCGATCGGAAGAGCCTTCTCATGCGTGGCTCCCGATATCGGGCGATTGATGTTTGAGAATTGACCGCCGTTCTCCTTGTCCCAGATCCACACCTTGGGTGGAACGTAGCCCGCGGGCTGATTGGCGATGGCAGGATCTTTGTCTGTCATATCTCTGTCCTTCAATGAATGCTCGAATGCTCTCTCACCATCACATTTTCAACTTCGCTTCGAGCGGGCTCGTTTCCCCGCCGGTTTGTCCAGCAACGCGACTCCCTCCGCAATTCGCCCGCGCCCGCGCGCGGCGCGCAATTTGAAGCGAGTTTCGGCATCGAAGTCCGCCAGCAGAATGGTGGCCATTTCTTCAATGAGCTTGGTCACGCTCACCTTGCGTGACTTTGCAACCAACTTCAGGCGCGTCCGCTTCTCCTCCGGAAGCCGTATGATCAAAGCGCTCATGCTTGCTCCTTCAATAGTTGTGTCGGGGTAACCACCGAAATGTGCGGAAATTTCAATTCCCCGCCTCGTAGATCCCGCACGTTGCGCGTCACGAGATAGTTGGCTTGCCCTGCGACCGCCAATTCCATGAGGTGATTGTCCGCCTCATCACCGGGATTCGGCCGCCACGCGTAATAAATTCGTGTCCACTGGCAGATCGACAAAAATATATCCAAGAAGGTCTCACGCTCGGCAGCCGTTAGTCGTGCCTTGCGCCAAATCGATTCGCGGCTCAATAGATCCTCGTATTCGGCAAGGATCGCCGCTCCCATGAGAGGTATGAAACGTCCTTCGAGACAGAGGCGCAGCACACGATTAGCATGGCCGGAGCCGTGAACGCCGGTTACCCACACATCCGTGTCGACTACGATATTCACAAGTATAATGATTGCATATATGCAATCAATCGGCAAACCAGAAAAGCCGAGGCATTGTGTGCCCGTTTTGTGCCCTGGTGAGGTCGGTTTGGGTGGGTTCAGATGGCATAGGGGCCTCAAAAACCGTGGTCGATCATTGGTGCTTGCTGATAATGCCGAGGTCGAGGGTTCGAGTCCCTCTCTCACCACCATAAAAGCACTTGCCGCTTCGGCCCGAGCCCCACGAGAGTCAGTGCGTGAGTTTTGCGTGCCCCCTCGACACGCAGCAGGCGAAGAACTTACGCCGGATACACGCTAAATCTTAGTGGCGCGGTGAGTGTCGGGTCATTTCACCTATTCCCAACCAATTTCACGGAACTAGCCGGATCTTGGGTCACGTTACTCAAGTCACGTGTCAAGTCGCGCTCGAGGCGTCGAAGAATTACAGAGTTCCCGTGGCCGGCAATACGGTCGGCTAAATGCCTTTGTTCAACAACCGTAATAACCAGCAGGGCCAAGCTCAACTGACCGACGTGACGTAAAATGGCTTTCATATCGTTGGAATACGATAAGCCAGTGGCACATGCAATTGCTGTGGAAAAAAATCTCGCACGTGAAGAGTGCCACGCCGCATCGAAGCACAATCGAAGTGCTCACCGATTGGCTCTTTCCAAGAGCATGAGCTCGTGCTGCGTCACGCCGCTCTGCACCGCCCAAGACGCCCAGGTGTGCCGCTTGTACGCGCTCAACCTGCCGGCTGCGGCACGTTTGCGCAGCGTCGACGGTCCGTAGATCGTGACCGAGGTAAACGCACGGACGGCTTGGTAGCTCGCCGCCGAGTCGGCGATCCAGACGATGCAGATCTGCAGGTACTCGATGTGTGCCGTCGAGTTCGCAAATCGGCTGCATTCGAACATGCCTAATTGCGGAAGATAGGAACGCTCAAAAGAACAACTCAAATGCTTCCTGCGCAAACGGCAATTGCCTGAGCAACGAAGTCATCAATGATTATCACAAGTCCCCCCACAAATCACTCCAACGGGGTATTGCCCTTGTAGGGGTGCGCCTTGGCTAACGTGTCCGCCGACGTTGGCATAGCCTCTACTGTAACTAGGGTGTTCTGGAACACGACAATCTTCCATTCGCCAGTTGGGTTCCTTTCTGCCACCAAAGTCGGCCTTGCCTGGGTTTGCTGTTCCTGGCCATTCTGATACCACGTCAAACTGGCTCTGACGAATACCACAGCCACATCCGGCCGCAGTAAACGCACCTTCTCCACCTCATAACGGTTGTGGCTGCCTTTGTAGATGGTGTCGAAGATCGCGCGATGACCGCGCTCAATGTCCCGGCTGCCGTGAAAGAATCCGCCAAGCACATGAATAAAGTCGGCGTCGCTGGCAAACTCCGCGGTCCAAGCCACACTGTCACCATTGTTCCATGCTTTTTCGAGCCTTCGAACAATTGCAGGCAGAAGTTCTTGCTCGTCCGTCATGCAGGTCTCCTCGCAGAGATTGTTGTCGTTACGCTGCCACCATCACCAATTGCAATAGCAACGCGGTAACGCCCGTGGCCGCGACTGCGAGAAACCCCTGTCCGACACGCGTGATCAAATTGGTCTCCATGTTCATGTACCTCTCCGTTGGCTGCAATTGATCGAACAGCCACGAGACTGCGCCCTTCGCCAACTCACAACAAACGGACTTTCTCACCGTCTGTTAAGAAAACCTTAACCCATTAGCTGCCCGAATTCGTCGTTACTTCCCCAACGCTGCGACAAATTCACTGACGTCATCAACCGGGCAGGGGACGGGCCGACCGACGCCGATATCGTCGGAACTTGCGGCGTGACTGGGATTTCCCGATGGAATCCATAGCCGCCCGGCTTGCGCGCATGAGTATCCATACCCAAATAGTGGACGCATTCTTTCGGCGCGAAAGTCAAACGTGCCGGCAGCCGGATAACCCACGGGTATGGCCGAATACTGCAGCTGTTCGCCGTGCAGTTCAGCATTCGACGCCGTCAGCTGGAGCGTCGTCCTCATCATGTGATTCAGACCCGCCGAGACGCTTCGCGTTACTATCGCCTTGGTTCTCAAAGGCACCGATGCGGGTTCCTCCCCCAGACGTCCATCGACGATGACGTACACGGCGGCGCGTTGCGCGCGATCATGGGTGTCATCTGCGCGTTTTTCCGCCAGCCAAGTGGGAACGTAAAACGGCACCGAAATCGTGCCGTCCACGTGAGCCTCTTCGATCGTGGTATGTTCCTCCGGCACGCGAATGATCACCGGCGGGAGCATCCCCGGCACACTGGCGGATGCCACCAGGACATCCCGAAACAACGTCCTCGCGTTGGGTCCGCCGTTCATGGCAATCGAGCCGAGATCCCACACCACGGGCTCCCCCGTCTCCACATCCGTTGTTACGATGAGCAGGAGCCGCCCGGTGGCTGCCTCTCGGGCCACGGCTTGAATCAATGCATCTGTGGTGTAGTGATTGACCAGATCTACCAGCGGCGTGCCGCGGTAGATACTCGAGCCGAAAAGCGCGCCTAAGCCGCGGGGTTGCAGCAGATGTTCT
This sequence comes from uncultured Gammaproteobacteria bacterium, assembly GCA_963811115.1. Taxonomy (GTDB): domain Bacteria; phylum Pseudomonadota; class Gammaproteobacteria; order Steroidobacterales; family Steroidobacteraceae; genus Bog-1198. Next base: position 702,785 of record CAWEQB010000002.1, on the reverse strand, counting down.
GCCTGTCCGCTGGTGTAGATTTCGACGAGCTCTGCGTCCCACGCGGAACCGAGAAAGGCGTAGGGAGCGATCAGCGCCCCCGCGCTGACACCTGTGACAACCGTAAATTCTGGCCGTGACCCCGAGCGGGTGAGGCCGACCAGCGCGCCGGCGCCAAATGCGGCGTTGGCGCCGCCGCCTGACATGGCGAGAATATTGAGAGTCTCTTCCCTGCGCAGGGTACGAACCCGTTGCGCAACACTGTGTGTGGATAGATTGGAAAACGTCTGGTCAGGCTCGAGCGTGCGTATCATGGTCGGAGCGCCGTCTTGACTGTGCAGCGTCGTGTCCGGCTTGATGACTCGAGTGCAGGCTTGCAGCGAGAAAACGCTCATGGCAAAAAACACCAGGAGCCCGCGCTGGCGCCAAATCTCCATTTGACGTAGCCGTCTCATCGCCTGACGTGCGTACTTGCCCACAATTTTGAGTACCGGCGGCAGCGCGCTCAGTACGCCGAACATGCTGAGCGTGAAAACGAGGTCGATAACGCGCACGGCGAGGCCGTCATACGCGCCGAATGCAGCGCCCAAGCGCACAGTTCCCTGGGAGGTGATGGAGCTTTTCCAAGATACGAATTGCTCAACGGACACGCGACACTCCAATCGTCCCAGGCTCAAAGGCACTTGACTTACCGCCTGAACATCCCGATGCTACACACCGTGTGTTACCGGTCAGTAACCCTTTGAATGCGACGTTACTTACCAGTAAGTAACATGTCAAGTGGAGATTTGTATGGACCCGGCTAAAACGTTGCAAGTGGCTGAAGCAGAAGAGGTTATTTCTTGCGAGCCGAAGTCGCGCGTGCGCGATCGCATCATGAAAACGGCCAGCGATCTCTTTTATCGCCACGGCATTCGCGCCGTGGGGGTGGAGACGATTGCCAGTGAAGCAGGCACCAATAAGATGAGCTTCTACCGCCATTTCTCCTCCAAGGACGAACTGGTCGCGGAGTATTTGCGAGGAGAGGAGCGCGAGTGCCTGCTCTGGTGGGATGAAACACTCGCCGCCCACGCGGGCAATCCGCGCTTGCAGGTCGAGTCCTTATTCGACGTGCTGGTGAAGAACACGTGCGAGGCAGATTCACGGGGCTGCGCGCTTGCCAATGCCGCGGTGGAAATCACCGAGCCCGACCACCCCGCGCGTCCGGTGATCGAGAAGTACAAGGCTGAAATGCGCCGGCGTTTTTACGAACTTGCGCGCGCCATGAATGCCCGAGAACCCGAAGCGCTTGGCGACTCGCTAATGCTCCTGTGGGAGGGCGCGTATATGACACGCGTGACCATGGGTCAGCACGGCCCCGTGCAGGGGGCCGCCAAAGCAGCGCGGGCATTGATCGCTGCCTACACCGACTAAGGGCGTGCGACGGCACCCGATGCAAAAAATGAGAACTACCATTCTCGCGTGCTGGACATTGACGGCTGCCATATTGTCGGCGCAATCCGGCATTGCGTCTTCGAGCGATATCCCTGTCGCCGCTCCATGCAAGGAGGCGATCGTCAATCCTGTCAGCGGGCATGCCGAATGTGTTCGGCCGCTCGGCGCTCCGGTTGACCCGCCGCCGCCGAGACCTGCGGTCGTCAAACTCGCCGTCTTTGATTTCGAGCTGGAAGACGCAACTCCCGCCGCGGCATTCCTGCAGGCCATCAGAAACGAAGCCGTCATGGAGAAGGTGAGCGTTGATGCCCGTCAGATGCTCGCGAGATCGGGTAGATACTTGCTCGTCGACGTTAGCGGCGCCAACGCAGAGCCCGTCAGGGAAAAGTCGCTGCGAAACTGCGAGGGCTGCGAAGCAGGCATTGCACTGGAGGCCGGCGCCGAACAGGCACTAATTGGGGTAGTAAGGAGGGTCACTCAGACCGACTACTATGTACAAATTCAAATCACTGATGCCAAAACTGGCAAGATTCTGAGTCAGCAATCGGCCAATTTCGCGGGAGGTCCGGACGGGTGGTCGAGCGGGGTCCGGATGCTACTCAAGCACCAAGTACTGCTTTACGACGAGTAGACCTGATCGTGGAGCGCCATCGCGAAGAATCCACTTTCTGCCATTTGGCGTGACGAGCGAATAGGCGTGAAACGGGTGCGCGAACAACGTATCCACCACGTCAATTGTAAGAATGAATGGGATCGGTTTTGTTCATCCAAGCAGTCCATGTAATGCTTCACGCTGAATTTCGAGACCCGGACCATTTGATCGTCGCGGTGCGAAAACCATCTTGAGAGTCTTAATCATTGGTGCCGGTGGCTTCGTCGGGCGCGTACTTTCGGCGCGACTCGCGCAGCGTCGTTCTACTTGGATGATTGAATGCCTGTCGCCGCATTACTTGCTGTATTGCTAGCTGCGTGTACCCATGCCAGTTGGAACCTGGTGGCGAAAACGGCGACTCGGTCAACGCACTTCGTCTGGCTGTACTCCATGGCCTCTCTGCTGCTGTGGACTGGACCGGCAATTTGGGTGTTGGTGCACAGCCATTGGCAGCCAGGCCCACGACCTTGGCTGGCGCTCGTTGCCTCTGCCCTGCTGCACTTAGCCTACTCGCTCGCGCTCCAGTCGGGATACCGTGCCGGCGACTTGTCGCTGGTCTATCCCATTGCGCGCGGCACCGGCCCGTTGCTGTCCTTCGGCGGCGCGGCCTGGCTGTTGGGAGAGCGGCCTGGGTGGGTACCCCTGCTCGGCGTGCTATTGGTGGTCAGCGGCATTGCGCTGATCGCCGATCTTTGGCGGTCGCGACGGCATTCGCCGCGCGCGGGAATCTTGTGGGGCTTGGTTACGGGCGCTTGCATCGCCAGCTATACATTGAATGATGGTTGGGCCGTCAAATATCTGGCGATCTCGCCCATTCTGGTGGACTACAGCGGCAATCTATTTCGTTCCATCGTGCTGGCGCGGCCCGCACTGACCAACTTCACAGAGATGCGCCGGGAAATCCGCGAGTTTGGTCGTGCAGCCCTATTGGTAGGCGCACTTGGGCCACTTGGCTACATCTTGGTGCTGTGGGCCATGACAATGGCTCCCATCAGCCACGTGGCCCCGGCCCGCGAACTCGCGACGTTGGTAGGAACCTACTTTGGCAGCCGATTGCTGAAGGAGCACACCGGCTGGAGCCGCGTGGCCGGTGCGCTCTGTATCGTCCTCGGAGTAATCTTTTTGGCAGCTGCGGACTCATAACCCGCGCCCGCGGCCTTCGTAAACCCTTGTATTTTGTGGGTGCTTGGGCCTCATAATGACGACGTTGAGGGTTTCGAGTTCCTCTCTTACCGCCATAAAATCAAGCACTTGCCGCCTCGCCCGGCTCTCACGATGGTCCGTGCGTGACGTTTGCGTGACCCCAGTCGCACATGTTCTCCGAAGTGTGAATAACCGCGAGCGGCTAAGCTTCCGATATGACTACGGAGCTCGAAGTTCTCGGCCTCGTCAGCGATCGGCTATCGGCGCATGGCCTTCCGTTCATGCTGACAGGCTCATTTGCGCTGGCCTACTATGCGACGCCTCGCATGACGCGCGATCTCGACATCGTTGTGGCGCTCAATGAGCGCGACGTAGACGCCCTGGTGGCGGCATTTGAATCAGATTTCTACATCGACGCCGACGCGGCACGCACTGCCATACTTTCGGAGCGGATGTTCAATCTGATGCATCTGGAAAGCGGGGTAAAGGTCGATCTCATCGTTCGCAAGTCCTCCGAGTTTCGACAGGTCGAATTTGCGCGCCGTCAACCGGTGGCGCTCGCCGGTATCCGGACTTGGATCGTCAGTTGTGAAGACCTGATCTTATCGAAGCTGGTCTGGGCGCTGGAATCCAATTCTGAATTGCAGGGGCGTGATATCCGCCAGCTCCTCGCCGAGCCAGTCGATCTCGACTATATTCGCAAATGGGCGTCACAATTGGGCGTCACGATGCTGCTCAATGAACTGATGCCATGAAAGACACGTCCGCCGCAATCTCCAAGCTCGTGGTCGATCGCTATCGCTCGATGTCGCCGGCCGAGCGGTGGCTGGTGGTGTCCTCCCTGTTTGAGACCGCTCGCAAGATAGTCGAATCCTCGCTTCCGAGTGATTTAACACTGCAACAGCGGCGGCTCGCAGTGGTGCGGCGGCTGTACCAAGGCGAGTTACCCGAGGCGGCTTTGCTTGCGCACGCCAAATACTTCGATTCGGCAACTCCTCCCTGATCCCTGATGCCGCCCAGACTGCCTACGGCGACCCCAACCGTTTCGAGAGAAATTCAGCCGTACGCAGCACGGCGCGCGAGATCTTCTCGATCTGTGCGTCGAATGGTTTGCTGTAGCCCAGCGCTATCAGTGCAAGCGTCATCGCCCCCGTGTGATCGAACACGGGAGCGGCGATGCCGCTGATGCCTGGAATGAACTCGCTTGTACGGGCAAAGCCGCGGCGTCGCGTTTGCGCGATGAGGCGGTCGACTTCCTCGCGAGTGGCGGGTGTGAGTCCCAGACGTGCGTCCTCGGCCAACTCCTTTTTCAGCCACCGCGCAGTCGTCTCCTGCGGCTGAAACGCCAGGAAGGCCATGCCGGTCGCAGAGCGCGTCAAGGGCATGACTGCGCCCACGCGAAGGCTGGCCGAAACCGGGGTGTCGGCTCCCAGCCAGCGCACGATAGTTGCTCCATGGTTGGCCCACACCGCAAGTGCCACCGTCTGGCCGGTCTCTTCCCGCAATTCGGCCAAGGCTGGACCTGAGGCAGTGACGGGCTCCAGGCGGGCCAGGGCGCTCAAACCAAGCTCGAGGGCGAAGCTGCCCAGGTCGTAGAGACCGGTCTCCCCCTGCTGCTCTACCAGGCCCATTCGCGCGAAGCTCACGAGATATCGATGTGCCTTCGCCGGGGGCATCCGCGCCGCCGCCGCGAGATCTCGCAACATCTGCGGACGGGATGCATCGGCCAGAACTTGAAGCAGGCGCGCGCCGACTTCGATTGATTGAATTCCCTGCTGCGGTTTCGGTTTTCGGGGAGACATGGAGCGGCAGGCAATGTTGACGTGGTCGCGCCTTAGGGATTACGATAAATGCAATTCATTGTTTTAATCGTAATTACTTTATCAGCTGTGATGGCCGACTGGCAATCCACTTCAGCAGCGGGCGTGATTTGTGAGGGGACGATGGCCGAAAACGTGAGCGGTGGAGGTGCGCGGCGAGGACATCAGGTTCTGCAGCGATTGCGCGAGCAGCCGCCGGCGGTGTGGTATCGCGGAGAACTGGTCAAGGATGTGACAGCTCATCCGGCGCTTCGAGGCGGTGTGGGCACGCTGGCGAAGCTCTACGATATTCAGTGGGAGCAGTCCGACCTCACGCTGTACGACTCCCCGACCACCGGAAACAAGGTCGCGCGCTCCTTCATGATGCCGAAGACTCATGAGGAGCTGGTGAGCATCAGCCGCGCCATGAAGGTTTGGGAAGACTACACGCACGGAATGATGGGCCGTGTGCCCGACTACATCAATCGGGCAATGACCGGATATGCCGCCGGCGCCCCATTTCTTGCGGAGGCCGACCCACGATTTGGCGCGAATGCCATCCGTTATTACGAATACCTGCGAGAGAACGACCTTTGTCTAACGCATACGCTGATTCCTCCACAGGCAAACCGCGCGGTGAGCTCTGCTAAGCAGGCGGATCCGTTTCTGGCAGCACGCGTCAAGGAGGAGACGGACGCGGGAATCATTATTCGCGGTTGCCGCATGTTGGCGACGCTGCCGATCTCCGATGAGCTCATGGTGTTCCCCTCTACGTTGCTGAAGAACCCGGAAGAAGACGCCCCATACGCCTTCGGCTTCTCGATCCCCAATAACACGAGCGGTCTGCGGTTCATCTGCCGCGAAAGCGTCGACTACGGGCGCTCACATTTCGACCACCCGCTCGGCTCGCGTTTCGAGGAAATGGACGCGGTGGTGGTATTCGACGATGTGTTCGTTCCATGGGAGAACGTCTTTCTATATCGCGACATCAAGCGATGCAACGAGGCGTATGCCCGCACCGGTGCGATCGTGCACATGACCCACCAGGTTGTGGTGAAGAACATCGCCAAAAGCGAGTTCATGCTGGGGCTTGCGTCGCTGATGGTGAATACCATCGGTGTGGAGACTTTCCAGCACATCCATGAGAAGCTCGCTGAGATCTGGGTGAATCTTGAGACCATGAAGGCATTTCTGCGCACCGCCGAGGCGGACGCGAAGCTCGACGAATGGGGCGTCATGCGACCGGCTTGGAATCCGCTGGATGCCGCGCGCAATCTCTTCCCGCGCCTGTATCCGCGCATGGTCGAGATCATTCAGCAGATCGGCGCAAGCGGGCTGGTGGCGATGCCGACCGCGGAGGACTTGAAGGGTCCGTTGGCCGGCGACATCCGTAAGTACTACCAGGCGGCGAGGGCGGAGGCTTTCGACCGCATTCCGCTGTTCCGGCTTGCCTGGGACGCATCGATATCCGCGTTTGCCGGACGCCAGGTATTATACGAGCGCTTTTTCTTCGGTGATCCGGTACGAATGGCCGGAGCGCTGGTGACGGGTCACGCAGGACAATTTCAAGAGTACGCGGAGAAGGTTCGAGCGTTCGTCAAAGAAGGCAAGGACGAAGCATTCTCGGCACAATAAACAAAATAGACGCACGACACACACATCGCGATTGTTACCGGACATCGAGCGTATGGAGGCATGATCTCATGAGCAAAGCTCACGCAGCGCCAGATGCCCGTCGCTTTCGCGATGTTATCGGGCTATTTGCCACTGGTGTGGCGGTCATCGTGGCGCGTGCCGGCGAGGAAGTGCACGCAATGACCGTGAATGCCGTTTGCTCCCTATCGCTCGATCCGACGCTTGTGATGTTCTGCCCGGGTAAGAAGTCCAACATGGCGGCGCACCTCGCCAAACTCTCGGGATTCACGATCAACATCCTTCGGCACGATCAGCAGGCACTGTCGACTTACTTCGCGGGAGGGTGGCATGAGCCGGTACCGCCGCCTTTCCGATTGGTGCCGTCCCGTTGTGCACCACGGCTGGAGGGCAGCCTGGCCTCGATCGAGTGCGAGCTGAATCAGGTGCTTGAGGTTGGCGATCACTGGATGGTAATTGGCCGGGTTGTCGGATTGAGCACGGGTATCCAGCCCCATCGACCGCTGCTTTTTCTGTCGGGTTCCTACCGCCATGTGGATTACTCGGAGAGCACCCCCGCACCGGACCTCAGCAACGTCCATGACGAGCCGGCGCATATATTCTATGAGTGACGGCTAAGAGTCACACCGCAACTTGCACGGAGTAACGAAGACGTGACGACATCCGACGCCCCGGACGCCAATGAGACGGCCTCGATGACGCGCCGAGATTTTGTTGGGGGTAGCTTGATGGGCAGTGGAGCCGCATTGCTCGCGATGGCCTCGCCCGCGTCTATCAAGACCGCGGCGGCGCAGAGTGCGGCGAAAATGACCGGTCTCGGCCCAGAATGGACGGGACCAGGCGGGATCGGTGATTACGCACGCTCCAATGGCAACACCCACGAGGTCGTCAACGCGGCCCACGGTGGAATTCGCAACCAGCAGTGGGATGCCCTGTTGCGTGCCGCCAAGGATACGGGTGAAAGCCCGGACGTGATCGTCGTGGGGTGCGGCATGGCCGGTCTATCAGCGTGCTGGGCGGCGCGCAAAGGCGCGCCGACTGCAACCGTATTGATGCTGGACCAGCACCCGATCTTTGGCGGCGAAGCTAAACAGAATGAGTTTGAGGTCGACGGCTACCGCCTCACCGCCCCTCAGGGCGCCACCGGCATCGTCGTGCCGTTCAACAAGGCCAAAGATGCCGGCATGTGGACTCATTTTGCCGCCGACCTCGGATTCCCCGAGGAGTTTGTCTATCAACAGCCGACGGGCATGAGCCAGGACATCCTGGTACCGGAAGACGCGTGGAGTCCAATGCACGTCGCGTGGGAGAGGTCAGACACGGGATTCTTCTACGAAGGGCACGGCTGGGTCAAAAACCCATGGCGCGATGGCTTTAAGAACGCGCCAATCTCCGATGCGGCCAAGAAAGCGCTGGTTGATTTGGAGTTGTATCGAACGCCGCCGCGTCGCCCCGATTGGGAGAAATGGCTCGATAGCATGACCTACGCTCAGTTTCTCGAGAACGTGGTCGGCATCGATAAGGCGGTTCTTCCAGACGTGCTCAAATATTTAAATCCCATGACCTGTGCCATGGGCTGTGGACTGAGCGCGGACGTCATCTCCGCCTACTCGGCATACAACTTCATCCAGCCGGGAGTGATCGGCTACTACCGCTATCAAACCGGTGGTGTGGATCCCACGGACGAAATATATCTGGCCAGCTTTCCCGGCGGTCATGCTGGCACCGCACGGCATTTTCTAAAAAAGATCATGCCGGCTGCCATCCAAGGCGAGTACAAGATGGCGGACATCTTGAATGGCGCCGTGCGATGGGATCAGCTCGACAAGCCGAACGAGCCGGTCCGCATGCGGTTGTCTGCCACCGTGGTCAGTGTCGTTCATGAAGGACCCGTTGAAAGTGCAAAGCATGTGGTAGTGACCTATTCGCGAGGCGGCAGGCTTTTCAAAGTGCGTGCCAAGGGAGTCGTGCTGTGCGGTCAGCAACATGCCAATCGCCACATTTGCCGCGACATTTCTCCCGAAATTCGCGAAGCCATGAACGGTTTTCACCACGCCCCGATGCTCACCGTCAATGTGGCGCTTCGTAACTGGAAATTCCTTGATAAGCTGGGGATCGCCTCGGCACGGTGGTTCGACGGTTTCGGGTGGTGGATTAGCCTGCGGCGTAATCTGGAGATTCCAGGTCAAGTCACTCAGCCATTGGATCCATCGAAGCCGGTGGTGCTGACGATGTACAATCCATTTCCGCTTCCTGGCGTTCCCTTTCCTCAGCAGTGTACGGCTGCGCGTATGCAGCTTTTCGGCATGACGTACGCGCAAATCGAAAGCCAGGTGCGTGCGCAATTCACGAAAATGTTCGGCGATCATGGCTTTGATGCCAATCGAGATATTGCAGGCATCATCGCCAATCGGTGGGGACATGCCTACGTGGTTGATCCACCCGGCTTCTTGTTCGGAAAGGACGGGCAGCCGGCTCCGAAAGACGTCATCAACAAGCGCTTTCATCGACTGTCGTTTGGACACTCGGAACTCTCGGGCGCACAAATGTGGGAGACCGCCGCGGAGGAAGGCGAGCGGGCTGGGCAGCAGATTCTTGAAGTCATTTAGATATATATATGAGCGCGAATACCATCTCTTATAGAGCCGCCTTGACGAGCCTGGTGCTCGCGCTGACGTTAGTGGTGTCGGCTCCAGGGTTTGCGCAAGCGCCTGAAGCTTCGAGCGCCGCGGCCCCACCAAGAGATATCAGCGGATTCAAGCAGGCGATACGCAAGCTCTACGACTTGAAAGAGAAGGCCTGGGCTGCAGGCGACGCCGAGTCCATCGTGACACAATTCTATTCCGCGGACGCCATTTCGGTAGGCGAGGGCGATCCCGAAACCATGGTAGGTCGCGAGGCATTTCGTAAAGCGTATCGTCAATATGTGAAAGATGTCCCGACCGTGCGAATAGAATCGGTAAGCACCTATGTCAATGGAAATGCGGGCTGGGACTGGGCGAATTTCTATAGCAATCCGAAGCCGGACAAGAAATCGCTCTATCCTCCGTCCCCAATCCGCATTCTGTTCCTGTTTACGAAAGAAAAAGGCAAGTGGATCTGCAAGGGCGATATTTTCGTGAACGGCAAGTTCCCCCCAATGCCTTAGCCAACCAGGCCATCGCGAAGAATCCGTTACGGCGTCCATTCGGGTGGTGTGAGACGGCGCTTACCGTCCGCGGAGAGTTTGATTCCCGGCTCATCGAGCCCTTCCCGATCCCAGAGTTCGCACGTCACCTGCCGATGGCGTTGATCCAATGCCTCGCAGTAATTGGTGTAAAGGCAGAGCCGCGTCTCGCCGCCGCGGCCGCTCTCGACCTTGCGAAACCAGTCGGGATCGGCGAGCGCCTGCCGGGCGAATCCGACGATGTCGGCCTGTCCTTCTAAGAGAACGGCTTCAGCCTGCTCGAAGTTGTGAATGCCGCCGGCTGCGACCACCGGCGTTGTGAAGCCTCCTTCGCGCACGGCGGCGCGAATTCGCGCGGTGGGCTCAAGATTGCGCCCAAACGGGCCGCGTGAATCGGAATAATACGAGGGCATGCACTCGTAGCCGCTGCGGCCGGTGTAAGGATAGGCGGCGTCACCCACCTTGGGCTGTTTGGCATCGTCGAATTTGCCGCCGCGCGACAACGAGAGGTAGTCCATGCCGGCGCGCGCAAACTCACATCCGAAGTAGGCACCATCATCGGCATTGGAGCCGCCCGATATGCACTCCTCTGCGAGGAATCGACATCCGATTGCAAAATCGTGGCCGACTTCGGCTCGCACCTGCGAGAAGACTTCGAGCGGAAGTCTTGCGCGACCGGCGATGTCGCCACCATAACCGTCATTGCGTGTGTTCGAGCGCGAGAGAAACGAGGCCATGGTATAGGCGTGGGCGAAGTGGAGTTCCACGCCGTCGAAGCCGGCCTCGCGTGCGCGTCCTGCGGCCGCGGCAAACAGGCTTGGCAATTGCGCGGGCAGATCCCGAATATGATCGAGATGCGTGTCGGTCACTCGTTCTCGCGCGCCAAATTCGAGCGACTCGAGCTCGCGGGCATCCAAAACCTTGGCAACGTCGCTTTCGGAGAGCGCGCTCAGCCAGCTGCGCACGTCCGCATCCGACGCGTCCTGACGTCCAAAGGCCGTTCGGTGTCGCGGTGTTATCGCCAGAAATTGGCTGAAGAAACGCGCCGCCGGAGGCCGCCGGCGGATGGACAGAAAGTCGATCAATTGGATGAACAGTCGGGTTTGACACTCGCTGGCATCGCGAACGACACGCACAAGATCGCGGAGCCCGGCCACAAAGCGATCGTGACCAATTCGGAGCAGCGGACCGCTCGGCACATCACGGATGCCGGTCGCTTCGACGACCAGGGCGCCGGGGCGGCCGCGAGCAAAGCAGCGGTACCAGTCGAGCACATCCGAGGTGACGAATCCCTCGTCGGTGGCGCGCCACGGGACCATCGCGGGAACCCAGGTGCGCTGCGCCAACACCACCGGTCCCACGCGTATCGGCGAGAACAACCGCGAGGCCGCGGCCTCGGCCGCCGTCGGCCAGCGTCCGGCGCGGGGTTGGTATCGAATTCGCTCGGGCGGGCGCCACATGGGCCGCTATTGCCCGCCGGGCACGACGGCAGTGGCCTCGATTTCAACTTTTGCCCGGGCTTCCATGAGTGCGACGACCTGTACGACGCTCATCGCCGGGAAGTGCTTGCCCATCACGGCCCGGTATGCAGCGCCGATGCCCGCTATTTCTGAATAATATTCGTCGCGGCTCGTGACAAACCACGTCAATCGCACGATGTGTTCAGGGCCGGCCTCGGCCTCAACCAGTACCGTGCATATGTTCTCCAGGGCTTGTTTGACCTGATCCGCGAGACTGTCGCTATTGATGCACCCTTGCGCATCCCAGCCGATTTGGCCGGCGACGAAGATCTGCCGTCCGTAAGCGGCGATGCCGTTGCTGTAGCCGCGCGGCCGCGGCCATTGCGCGGGCTGCAGAATTTCTGTGCTCATGTGTTTCGTGCCTCATTGAGAAGCTCGCGCGCGATGATCAATTTCTGCACCTCGGTTGCCCCCTCGTAGATGCGCAATGCGCGAATGTCGCGATACAGGCGTTCGGTAATCGCCCCCTGCACGACGCCGCGGCCGCCGAAAATCTGTACGGCGCGGTCGATCGCGCGTTGGGCGGATTCGGTGGCCGCCATTTTCGCCATGGCGACCTCCTTGGTAACCAAGCCGCCTCGATCGCGCAGCCACGCCGCCCGATAGGTCTGCAGTCGTGCCGCATCGATGTCAGTGGCCATGTCGGCGAGTGCCGCTTGGGTCAGTTGCAAATCGGCAAGCGTCCTGCCGAACATGGGCCGCGCCAACGCATATTGTTGCGCCTCGTCGAGCGCTCGCTGCGCGAATCCCAAGGCGGCGCCGGCCACCGAGGTGCGAAATATATCCAGGGTGCGCATCGCCAACTTGAAACCGTCGCCGTCGGGCCCCAGGCGCTGTGCCGCCGGTATGCGGCAGCCCTCGAAGGACAGCGTGGCGAGCGGATGGGGTGCGATCACGTCTATGCGGTTTTTGATCTTGAATCCCCGAGTGCCGGCATCGACGACGAATGCGCTGATTCCGCGCGCGGTCACGGAGCCGTCGGGCCGCCGCTCCGCTGCTCGCGTGCGCGCGAACACGCAATAAAAATCGGCGATCCCGCCATTCGATATCCAGGTCTTCTCACCGTCCAGCACGTACGAATCGCCGTCGAGACGCGCGCTGCATTGCAGGGCGGCGACATCGGACCCCGCATCCGGTTCCGACAGGGCGAAGGCGGGGATGGCCTCGCCCGCCGCCACGCGCGGCAGATATCGAGACTGTAGGTCCGGCGAGCCGGCGAGCGAGATTGCGCCGCTGCCGAGTCCCTGCATCGCGAAGGCAAAATCCGCGAGTCCGTCGTACCATGCGAGCGTTTCTCGGATCAGGGCCAGCGCCCGAACGTCGAATTGCGGGGTCGACGGAACCGCGCGATTCGGGAGGTAGGGAACCGAGTAGCGCGTCCAGCCGGCGCTCCCGAGCTCGCGCACCAGTTCGCGGCAGGCGGCGTCGACGGATGCGCGGTCTTCGCTGTGGGCGCGGTGCGCCAGCCGTGCCGCGGCCCACGTGTCCAGCTGTTCTGCCAGTTCTCGATGCCCGGCCTCGAAGAAGGGCCACTCGAGAAAGTTTCGGACGCGCGCCACGCCTCAATCTCCCTCAAACTGCGGCTTTTGCTTGTCCACGAATGCGCGGTACGCGCGGCGGAAATCCCCGGTTTGCATGCAGATGGCCTGGGCTTCGGCTTCAGCGTCGATGGCCGCATCTACGGCCAAGTGCCATTCGGCATGCAGCATTTTCTTCGTCATGGCATGAGCGAGCGAAGGACCTGAGGCAATTTCCGCGGCGAGTTGTAGAGAGGCCTGCAGAACTTCTTCCGGAGCCACCAGACGGTTGAAAAATCCCCAGGCGAGCGCCTCGTCCGCGGTCATGGAACGCCCGGTGAACAGGAGCTCGGATGCGCGGCCCTGTCCGATGATGCGCGGCAGGATTGCGCAAGCCCCCATGTCGCAGCCCGCTAAACCGACTCGCGTGAACAGGAACGCCGTTCTTGCCCGCGGCGTACCCAAGCGAAAGTCCGAAGACATGGCGAGAATTGCGCCGGCGCCGGCACAGACGCCGTCGACCGCCGCGATGATGGGCTGCGGACAATGGCGCATCGCCTTGACGAGATCACCGGTCATGCGGGTGAATTCGAGCAGACCCGCCGCATCCCGCAGGGTGAGCGGTCCAATGATGTCGTGAACATCGCCGCCCGAGCAGAAATTTTCACCCGCGCCCGCGAGCACGATGGCGCGCACGGCCTTGGTATCGGCCAGTCCGCGAAAAAGGTCGCGCAGTTCCCCATAGGAGTCGAACGTGAGCGGATTCTTGCGCTCCGGCCGGTTCAATGTGATGACGCCCACACGGTCTTCACGGCGCCATAAGAAGTGCTTCGGCTGGGGGGAGAACTCGCTCATGGGCGGACATGCCACTTGAGTTCGCCGAGCAGATCGACCAGCTGATTCTTGCGCTTCACGCTCATGCCCGCGAACAATTCGATCACCCACTGCTCGTGCTCGGCGGCCATTCGCCGGAATTGCCGTTGACCCTCCGCGGAGAGCTTGACGTGGAATACGCGGCGGTCGGTCGGATCAACCTGGCGGATCACCAATCCCTCTTTCTCGAGCCCATCGGTGATGCCCGTGACGTTGCCGCCGGTGACCATCATGCGCTGCGACAATTCGCTCATCTTCAAGCCCTGGGGGGCGCGCTCGAGCTGCGCCATCAGGTCGAAGCGCGGCAGGGTGGTCTGAAACTTAAGCTGCAGATTTTGCCGCACGAAACTTTCGACGCGATTCGTGCACGCAAGCATGCGCAGCCACAGCCGCACGGATAAATGATGGTCATCGTGTATGCGCGTTTCGGCGTCGGGTTCGACCATTTTCAGCTTTTTCTTTTCTTTCGCCATGATTCTGCTTACGTAACCTCGCCGCCCGCCAAGATGATGCTTTGCCCGGTGACGCTTTCAGACCCTGGCCGGCACAGCCACATCACGGTGTCGGCCACTTCCCGCGGTTCGATCAGCCGGCGTTGAGGATTGGTGGCAACCAATGCCGCAAGCGCCTCGCTGTCGCTGCGGCCGGTCTTGCTCTTGATATTGTCGATCGCCGATTTCACGATGTCGGTATTCACGAAGCCCGGGCATACGGCATTTACGGTGATGTTGCGGGTGGCGTATTCGAGGGCGAGCGAACGCGTCAGGCCGATGACGGCGTGCTTCGAAGTCGCATAGGCGGAAATATAGGCGGCGCCGCGCAGGCCGGCGGTGCTTGCGATGTTGACGATCCGTCCGAAGCCTGCGGCCAGCATGTCGGGCACCGCCTGGCGCGTGCCCAGGTAGGTACCGGTCAAGTTGACTGCCATCAACCGGTTCCATAGCGACTCGTCGGTCTCGGTAAATTTTGCGCTGGCCGCTTGTCCTGCATTATTGACCAACACATGCACGGGACCGAATTGGCCGCGCGCGGCGGCGAAAGCGCTCTCGACCGACTTCGGATCGGTGATGTCGGTCACAATCGGATGGGCCTGTTCCCGGCCGCCCAAACTGTCGGATACGCGCTGCAGACTCTGCGTATCGCGGCCGAGAAGCGACACCCGCACGCCATCGGCGGCCAATGCCGCGGCAATGGCCGCACCGATTCCCCGGCTCGCGCCCGTGACGACGGCATGCCGTCCCGCGAGTCGCGGCGCCTTCTCCGGCGTGGTCATGCGGACGCTCCGGGTTGCGCAGCGGCGGCGCGCACATTCCTCTCCAATTGCGCCTTGCCGGAGAGATATTGATTCGGCCACCACTGAGGCTCATAGCCTTGCCGGGCGGCGGCTTCCAGTGTCCATGCGGGGTTCGACAGATGGGGGCGCGCTATGGCGCACAAATCGGCCCGCCCGGAGGCGATGATCGAATTGACGTGATCGGGCTCGTAAATGTTTCCGACCGCCATGGTGGCAATGCCGAGTTCGTTGCGGATCTCATCGGCGAAGGGCGTTTGCCACATCCTGCCGTATATCGGCTTCTGATCGGGCACGGTTTGACCCGTCGAGACATCGACCAAATCGATGCCGGCGCTGCGAAAGCGGCCCACGATTTCCATGACGTCGTCGTGGCTGATGCCGCCCTCCGCCCAGTCGGTCGCGGAAATGCGCACCGATAAGGGCTTGTCGGCGGGCCACTGAGCCCGAACGGCCTGCAGGACCTCCAGAGGAAATCGCAGCCGATGGTCGATGGAGCCGCCGTACGAGTCGGTGCGATGATTCGTCAGCGGGGACAGGAACGATGCAAGCAGGTAGCCGTGCGCCATGTGCAACTCGAGCATGTCGAATCCGGCCTGCAGGCCAAATCTCGCCGAGCGCACGAAATCATCGCGCACCTTGTCCATGTCGGTCCGCGTCATTTCGATCGGCGGTTGACTGATGCCCTCCAGGTAGGCCAGGGGCGAGGGGGCGAGGACCGGCCAGTTGCCGCTCGGCAGCGGATGATCCATTTTCTGCCAACCGAGTTGGGTGGATCCCTTGCGCCCGGAATGCCCGAGTTGCAGACAGATCTTGGACGGCGAATTTCGGTGCACAAAATCGACGATGCGCCGCCACGCGTCGCGCTGACCCTCGTTCCACAAACCCGTGCAGCCGGGCGTAATACGGCCTTCGGGCGATACGCAGGTCATCTCGGTGTAAACGAGGCCGGCACCGCCGAGCGCCCGGTGGCCGTAGTGGACGAGATGCCAATCGTCGGGCACGCCGTCGACCGCGCAGTATTGCGCCATCGGCGACACCACGACGCGATTGGCGAGTTCCATGCCGCGAAGCTTGAACGGCAGAAACATGGGCGGCCGCGGGTCTTGGGCGCCGCCAAGACCGGCAAGCCACCGCTCATAGGATTCCACGAAACGCGGATCGCGCAGCTTCAAGTTCTCATGTCCGATCCGTTGGCTGCCCGTCAAGAGGCTGTAGGCGAATTGTTCGGGCGGCAGGTGCACGTACCGCGCCACGTTCTCGAACCAGTTCATTCGATTGCGCGCGGCGCTTTGCAGCTTGAGGACCTCGATATGACGTTCTTTGTGATAGGCGCCGAGCGCTGCGTCCAAATCATGGGTTGCGGTCACGTGACCCGCCAGCGAAATGGCGTCTTCCATCGCGAGCTTCGTGCCGGAGCCGATCGAGAAGTGCGCCGTATGCGCGGCGTCGCCGATGAGGACGGTGTTGCCATGGTGCCAGCGCTTGCACGCCACGTGATTGAAATTGAGCCATGCGGACCCGCGCAGGTGATTGGCATTGCTCTGCAGCCGATGACCGGCCAGATACGGTGCGAACAGCCGCTCGCAGAAGGCGATCGACTGCTCGGTGTTGAATTTGTCGAGGCCATGCGCGGCCCAGGTTTCCTCCCGGGTCTCCACGATTACCGTCGAGAGCTGTTCGCTGAACTGGTATGCATGGATCTGGAACCATCCGTGCTCGGTCTGCTCGAAAGCAAACGTGAACGCATCGAACGGCCGCGTCGTGCCGAGCCAAATGAAACGGCACTTGCGCACGTCGACAAGCGGTTCGAACGCGGCGGCGAATCTTGCGCGGGTCTGACTGTTGACCCCGTCCGCGGCGATGATGAGGTCGGCGTCCTCGAATCCCGAGTCGTCATTTACCGGGTGCTGAAACTCCTGGTGCACGCCGAGTTCACGGGCCCGCTCCTGCAGCAATCCCAGAAGCCGCTTGCGGCTGATGCCGCAGAACCCGTGGCCGCCGCTCAAGAATCGCCGCCCCCGGAAGTGAATGGCGATATCGTCCCAATGGTGGAAGCTGGCCAGGATGGCAGAGTGCGTCGCGAGGTCGGCCGCGCGGAAGTTGCCCATGGTTTGGTCGGAAAACACCACGCCCCAGCCGAAAGTGTCGTCCGCACGGTTCCGCTCGTATACTTCGATCCGTGTCGAGGGCAGCGCCTTGCGCAGTAGGATGGCGGCATAAAGGCCGGCCGGCCCGCCACCCAGACAGACGATTCGCCTCATCCTGGTAATACCCCTATTTGCACGCGTATCGTCCGAGTTCTGCGTATGTTATATTGCGAAGTACTTCAGGTGTCAATTAATTTTTCCACGGGGATTTCATGAACCCGACCACTCTCGACCCGCTGCGCGAACTCGCGCACACGCTGGCGTAGGAACCGGCCATGGCCGAGCGCTCTTTTGCGAAGGAAGTTGAGTCGCTGCGCCTGGGCGAGGGAGACGAATTTCACGGTGAGGGCATTCTGGCCGTCACCAAGGCGCTGCTGCAGTCGGGCGTCGCCTATGTCGGGGGCTACCAGGGAGCGCCGATTTCGCACCTCATGGATGTGCTCGCCGACGCCGAGCCCATTCTCAATGAACTTGGCGTTCATTTCGAAGCCAGCGCATCGGAGGCTACGGCGGCGGCCATGCTGGCGGCGTCGATCAACTATCCCTTGCGCGGCGCCGTAACCTGGAAATCGACCGTCGGTACGAATGTCGCGTCCGACGCGCTCGCCAACCTCGCCTCATCCGGCGTGAAGGGCGGGGCCCTCATCATTCTCGGCGAAGACTACGGCGAGGGCGCGAGCATCATGCAGGAGCGGACTCATGCGTTCGCGATGAAATCACAGATGTGGCTCCTCGATCCCCGCCCGCAACTCCCGGCGATCGTGCGCGCCGTCGAGCAGGCCTTCGAGTTGTCCGAAGCGAGCAGCACACCGGTGATGCTGATGCTGCGTATTCGTGCGTGCCATGTTTACGGGCACTTCAAGACCAAGAACAACCGCAGGCCGGCATTCTCGGCGGCGGATGCCCTGGCGGCGCCGACGCGCGATTACAGCCGCATCATCCTGCCGCCCTCGACCTACGCACAGGAGCGCGAAAAAATCGAGGTGCGCCTTCCCGCGGCACTGCAATACGTTGCCGAACACGGGCTCAACGAGGTCATCGATGCGGAGGCGAGCGACATCGGCATTGTGCTTCAAGGCGGCCTCTACAACAACACGCTGCGAGCGCTCGAACTGCTCGATTGTGCCGATGTCTTCGGCAGCAGCAAGGTACCGTTGTACCTGCTCAATGTGACGTACCCTTTGATACCCGAAGAGTGGGTCGGGTTCTGCCGCAACAAGCGCGCAGTGCTGATCATCGAGGAGGGACAGCCCGAGTACATCGAGCAGGCTGCAAGCCAGATTTTTCGGCAAAACGACGTGAATGCGCGCATCGTGGGCAAGAGCGTGCTGCCGATGTTCGGCGAGTACAGCGTCGATGTGCTGCGCAACGGAATTGGCGCATTCATCGACCAATGGGCGCCGCAATTGCGTGCCGGAGCAGCAGCGCGCACAGCGGTTCGCAAGACGGTAGTGTCGCCGGCGGCGGCCGCGAAGCTCGCGGCGCTGGTGCCGCCGCGCCCGTCCGGCCTCTGCACGGGGTGTCCCGAGCGGCCGTTCTTCGCTGCCATGAAGATTCTGCAGAAGGAAGTGGGGGCGTTGCATATCAGCGCGGATATCGGCTGTCACTCATTCGCGACCCTGCCGCCGTTCAATATGGGCAACAGCATCATGGGCTATGGCCTGGGAGCGGCGGGTGCGTCGGCGTTCGGCACGGACGGCGGCAAGCGCGCCGTCTCGATCATGGGCGACGGCGGCTTTTGGCACAACGGGTTGACGAGCGGCATCGGCAATGCCGTGTTCAACAAGCATGATGATCTCACCGTCATCATCGACAACGGCTATTCTGCGGCGACCGGGGGCCAGGACATCCTGTCGTCCCGCGCTGCCGGCGCGAATCGGCAGGGAAACAACTCCATCATCGACGCGGTCAAGGGTGTCGGAGTCAAGTGGGTGAGGAGCACTCATACCTATGACATGCGCACAACCCTCAAGGTGTTGCGCGAGGCGTTGAGCACTCCATTCCGCGGTCCAAAAGTCATCGTTGCCGAAGGCGAATGTCAGCTCAATCGCCAGCGGCGCGTGCGGCCGCTGATGCGCAAGGCAATCCAAGGCGGCGAGCGCGTGGTGCGAGAACGATTCGGCGTCGATCCGGATACCTGCACGGGCGATCATTCCTGCATCCGTCTCTCAGGCTGCCCTTCTCTGACGGTCAAGGAAAACCCGGATCCGCTGCGCAGTGATCCGGTCGCGCATGTGGACAATAGCTGCGTCGGCTGCGGCGTCTGCGGCGAGGTCGCCGATGCGGCCGTGCTTTGTCCCTCCTTCTATCGCGCCGAGCTGATCTACAATCCGTCGCGCTGGGATCGTCTGGTCGCGAAGATCAGGGCCGCGATCATCGGTGCGCTGCAGCGGCGCAGCGAGCGCAATCGCTTGCGCTACGCGCTCTAGGGCCTTGAGTTCCTCATGACTCAGCGGCCGATCAAGCTGACGATCGCGGCACTCGGCGGACAGGGCGGCGGGGTGCTCGCCGACTGGCTCATCGAGATTGCCGAGTCGGAGGGTTACATCGCGCAGTCCACATCGGTGCCCGGTGTGGCGCAGCGGACCGGTGCGACGATCTACTACCTGGAATTCTTCCCGCGCGCCGCCGCCGACCGCGCGGGCCGCCTGCCTGTCATGGCGCTCATGCCGGTGCCCGGGGACGTCGATTGCGTGGTGGCCTCCGAACTCGCCGAGGCCGGCCGTGCCATTCAACGCGGGCTCGTCACCCCTGACTGCACGACGCTCATATCGTCCACACACCGTTCCTACGCCATCGGCGAGAAGAGCGCGATGGGGCAGGGTGCGGCGGACGCCGCTCAACTCCTTGATGTGGTGCGCAGTTCTGCGAAGCGCCTGGTCCTTTTCGACATGGAAGAGACGGCGGAACGCAATCAAAGCGTCATCAGTTCGGTCCTGCTCGGTGCCCTCTGCGGCAGCGGCGTGCTGCCGTTTCGCAAGCAAGCTTTCGAAGAGGAGATCAAGAAAAGCGGAATTGCCGTCAAGGCAAATCTGGCCGCGTTCGAGGACGCGAGTCAACGCGCCCAGCGCGGCGACAGCGGATTTACCGGCAAGGCGAACCCCAAGCCTTTGCCGGACGTGCCTCTGCTCGCGCGCACGCCGCGACTGCAACCTCTGCTCGATCGAGTCCGACGATTGCCCGCAGCGCAGCAGGCGTTGGTGTTCGAAGGCGTGCGCCGGGTCATCGACTATCAGGATCCGGCCTACGCAGCGCTGTTTCTCGACCGCGTGGAGGCGATCGCCGCGCTGGAGGCTCGACTGCAGGCAGCCACCTCGTATGCTCTTCTGGAGGCGACTGCGCGCAGCCTTGCGCTCTGGATGACTTTCGAGGATACGTTCCGCGTTGCGGATCTCAAAACCCGCGGATCGCGCTTTGCGCGAGTGCGCGAAGAAATTCGCGCCGATCCCGGTCAGCTGTTCGGCATCACGGAGTTCATGAAGCCGCGGGTGGAGGAAATAGCCGGCACTCTGCCCGCGTGGCTCGGCCGGTGGGTGCAGGATTCTCCCCGTCTGTGCGCCTGGCTCAGCCGTTGGACCGGTGGCAGGCAAATTCGAACCGGCACCGTGGGCGGCTTCCTGATGCTTCACGTGCTGGCAGGCTGCAAACGCTGGCGGCGTTCGACGTTGCGCTTCCGGGACGAGAACGCCCGCATCGAGAGCTGGCTCGCCCGGATCGAGCAGCTTGCCGTGGACCACTACTCGTTGGCGGTAGAATTGGCGCGCGCACAGAAGCTGGTCAAGGGCTACGGCGAAACCCACGAGCGCGGCTGGCGAAATTTTACAACGCTCATCGGACAGCTGGACTTGCTTGCGGCGCGATCCGATGGTGCGGTGCTTCTTTCACGCTTGCAGGACGCGGCGCTCGCCGATGAAGAAGGGCGCGGGCTCGCACGGGAGATTGCCGCTCTCGAGAGTTCTGCTCGCGGCTGACAGATAATGGCGCCACGGCGCTCGGAGAGGACCAAATGATTGCACATGCTATGACCTGCGGACCCGACCTCTACCCGGTGCCCGACCCGCGCGGCGTGCTCACAGCCGATACCCTGGACGAGGCGACCAGTCTGGTAAGGACAGCGATCTGCCCACACCGTTTGCGCGTCAACGAACCGCCGCGAAAGAGCGCGTTATATCTATCGTCGCTGGATTTGGGCGCCTGCGGCCTCACCAATCTCAAGTACGGCTTCGATGTCGATATCGATGCCGGCTGCATCGACGACACGTACCTGGTGAAATGGACGTTGGCCGGCCAGGGGCGGCTCTCGTGCGGAGATCGGACCGCGATCACCTCGCCCCGATCGATAGTCATCACGGAGCCGACCGAACACACCAAGATTCACATGACTGCCGAGTGCCGGCACCTGACGGTGCGCGTCTCGCGCCGTGCGTTGTTGGAGACTCTGGCGGCCAGGCTGAATCGCCCGCCGCGCAGGGCCTTGCAATTCAATCTTGAAATTCCCATGGACAGCGATTTCGCGCGCGCCTGGTGCGAACTCGTCGCTCACATATGCCACGTTTCGGCGACTGCTCCGGCGGCGCTTGCGAGCGAAAGCGTGCGCAGGCAGTATTCACGCACCCTGATGGAAATCATGCTGAGTGCGGCACCTCACAGCCACACGGATGCGCTCGAGGAGCCTGCCAATCGGACCACCGCGTGGCATGTCGGCCGTGCCCGCGATTATGTTCATGAGCATCTATCCGAGGGCATCTCGATCGCAGATATCGCGGCACGGATTGGAGTCACGCCCCGAACTCTGCAGAACGGTTTTCGCAAGGCGTTCAATCTGACGCCGGCGGAATACATCCGCCGGGCGCGAGTCGATGCGCTGCATCGGGCGCTGCTCGCGGCGGATCGAAGCGCGGGGGTCACGAACTTGATGATGAATGTAGGCATCGTCAATTTCGGCCGTTTCGCCCAGTATTATCGCGAGCAGATAGGGGTGTCGCCCTCGACGACGCTGCGGGAAAAAAACGCAGTAGCGAGATCGCCGCGGCTTGGGATCAGCCCGGCACCAGCGCCAGGGCCCTGATCGGACTTCCCGAACCGTTCTTGATCTTGAGCGGGGCGCAAAAAATCACCGCACCGGTCGGCGGCAGCAGATCCAAATTGGTCAGGCACTGCAGGCCGTATCGCCCCGAGCCGTGCATGTAGTAGTGACAGGGATAAGGGGGCTTGAGATGGTAGCCCTGCCCGGCATCCGTGCCGATCGATTCAGTGCCGAATCCCATGACGTCCCGGTCATCGACCAAGAATCTGACCACATCGGTTGCCGGCCCGGGCGTGTGCTGTCCGGTTTCGTCGTAGTTTTGAAACTCGCTGGGATCGGTTCGCTTCGACCAGTCGGTGCGCATCAGCACCCAGGCGCGTGGCGGAATTTGTCCGTGCACCGTCTCCCAGCGGCGTACATGATCGGCAGTCAGCAGGAAATCAGGGTTGCTGCCCGCTTCGGCGGAGCAGTCGATCACGCAGGCCGAGCCGATCAAGTGCTGAACCGGCACGGTATCGGTGGCGTTATTCGGCAGATCACGCCCGGATACCCAGTGAATGGGGGCATCGAAATGAGTGCCGCTGTGTTCTCCGCAGGAGAAGTTGTTCCAGTACCACGCCGGTCCGCGCTCGTCGTAGCGGGAGATTTCCTCCATTCGAAACGGCCAACACTGGCCGAATTCAGGCGGCAGCGCGATCGGCGGAAAGTCCGGTGACAGGGTTTGCGTGAGGTCGACCACGCGAATCCTTCCGGAGAGAAGATCGGCGGCCAGCGCCGTCAGGGAGTTCGTCATAGGATTTCCTCAAACACTCATTTCTCTCTCGAGAGTCTTGGGGCTCTCCTCCCATCGCGCCAGCCATTCTTGCGCGACGTCGCCCGGATAGACATCCTCGACGCCGTCATTGAGCGCGTTGACGACCGCCCGGCCCAATGCCTCGGGGGTCAATTTCGGCGGCGGCAGCATCTGATTCCAAACATCGTCGATGGGCCCCGGGAACACATTGATGACGCGCACGCCCCCGGTGCGCATTTCGGCACGCAGACATTGCGACAGCGACAGCGCGGCCGCCTTCGACGCAGAAAACGTGCCGTGCGGCGGAAAGTTGCTGAGCGCATAGACCGACAGCAAATTGACCCAGGCCGACGCGCTCGATTGGCCATCCGCGCCTCGAGAACGCATGACCGGCCCGAATTCCTGGGCGAGCCGCAGCAGGCCGAAGTAGTTGACGTCCATTTCGGAGCGCGCGACCTCGACGCCGCTGCGCGATGCAATCCCGTGGGCACGATGCACCTCGGCGGTGTTTATCAGAATATCCACCTTGCCGCCGATCTCCGCGGCGATGGTCCTGACGGAGTGCGAGTCCGTCACGTCCAGAGGCATGAGCGCGACCTGCGGCAATACTTCGAGCTCCGCAAATCCGGGAAATTTCTTCCAGGCTTCCGCGTAGCCCACCCACACCAAGTCGGCGCCCGCGCCGATCACGGCGCGCACCATGGCCTGGCCTACCTCGGTCTTGCCGTCGGTGACCAGCACTTTGCGAAACTTGGGGCTGCAGGTCATTTCCCGCAGTTGACGATCGTCAGCCATATTCGGTACCTCATCGATGGGGAAGGCCAGAAGCACCCCCTGGCCTGATTTGTCGAGCCGGGCGCCGATGCGCACCCGGCTCGGGGGCGGACCGCAACCTCCGTGCAGATGCACCACGGCGGTCGGACCCGCATCCAGCCGCACCATGCCGAGCCGCCACGGCACGCGCTCTCGAAAGAACAAATCGTTGCTGTGATGCACGGTCGTTTCGGCGATCAATTCGCCCCCTCCGGATTGTTCGCGCCATTGCAGCGTATCCGACAGGCATTGCTGACAGGCTTCGCGCGGGGGGTATTGCACCGCGCCGCAGGCGCTGCACACTTGCAGTTCGAATCGGCCGAGCGCCGCTGCAGCGGTCAACCCGAGCGCCGCACGCGATCGCGCCCACGGCGGCAGCAGCGGTTGCCGGGTGCGCATGATCGGGTTCTTGCGTTTGGGTCGACGCAGCGGCGGGATCATGCGCCGGCCCGGCTCAGAATGGCCGCCCCTGAACAAAGCCCGCGGTCGTAGGTCACCATGCCGAATCCCACGGCGATGCCGAAGCGCGCGTCGGGCACCGGACGTGCCAAGCTGCGCCCCGACAATTGCCTGATGGATTCGACCAGGCCTAAAAACCCCGCAGCGCAGCCGGCCTGTCCCGCCGAGAGTTGTCCGCCGCTGGTGTTGATGGGGAAAGTGCCGTCCGTCGAAAACGAATGGCGGCGAATGAATTCCGGCCCCTCGCCCTTGCGGCAAAAACCGAGATCCTCGAGTTGAATGACCGACATCACCGGGTAGTCGTCATAGGTCTCGACAAAATCGATGTCGGCGGGGTCGACTCCCGCCGCGCCGTATAAGTGCTCCCGATCCAGAACCCAGCCACCGCGCGTCTGAATCGGATCGTCAGGAAATGCATTATGCCGTTCGCACGTGGAGCGCACCTCCACGTACGGCAGGCCGAGCGCCCGAGCGCGCCTCCGCGTCATGACCAAAAACGCCTCTGCGCCGGCACAGGGCATGACGCAATCGAACAAACGAATCGGATCCGCGATGAGCCTCGCGTTCAAGTATTCCTCCAACGTCAACCTCTTCTTGAACATCGCGAGCGGATAGCCGAGCGCATTGTCGCGCTGAGCCACGCAAATCTTGCCGAAGTCCTCGCGCGTCGCCCCGCAAGTGCGCATGTAGTACGAAGTGAGAAATGCAAAGCTGGCGTTCGGTCCGCCGGACCCGTAAGGGAACACGGCATCGCGCGCAAACACGCTGAAGCTGCCGAGACTCTGGCGGAACGAGTCGACGTGATTGGTGTCGGCGCCGATACAGGCGACCACGTCGGCATCGCCGGCCTGGACCGCTCGCAGCGCGCGGCGCATCGCCACGATGCCGCAGGCACCGCCGAGCGGTACATGATCCAGCCATCGGACGGTGACGCCGAGATGCTGGGTCAGCCCGATCGCCGTGTCGGGCGCCAGCATGAAGCTGCCGAGACTCAAGCCGTCAATGTCGCCTTTGGCGAGTCCCGACGCCCTGATGAGACGCGACAAGGCCTGAGCGACGAACCAATGGGCGTTGCGAATCGAGTAGCGCACATAGGGCACGGTGACCGGCGCGACGAGCACGACATCCGCGTAGTTCCGGGTATTACTGCTTTCGACCAATGCGCCCCCGCGGAGCCTGGATAGACCGGTTAGTTTAATCGCAAAACTTCGCAACGGTCATTTTGACCGATCACGTCGTCAAGCGTCGGCGGATGCCGCGCGTTTCTTCAGATGTCTCAAGTCGAACGCCTGGGCCGACTCCACGGCGCGGGCGGCGAGCGCTTTTATCTCCGCACGGGCAAGTTTCTGCGAGGCCGTTTGCGGCAACTCGGACCGGAATGCCACATAGGCCGGTACTTTGTAATAGGCCATCAGCGTCCGGCAATGGGACTGCAGACGCATGGACGCCTCGAGCGACGCGGGAACTCCTTCCCGCAGGACGACAAAGGCGAACACTTCCTCGCCCCGCACCTCGTCGGCGACCGGGCAAACGGCCGACGCCAGGACATCGGAATGCGTGTGCAGCGCACTTTCGACCTCGACGGCGGCAATGTTTTCGCCGCTGCGGCGTACGATGTTCTTGGAGCGGTCGACGAAAAAGAAGCATCCATCCTCGCCGATGCGCACAAGATCGCCGGTGTGAAACCAACCGCCGTCCCAGACGAGCGAGGTCGCAAGCGCGTCCTTGTAATATCCGCCGAAGAACCCGCGCCGCGGCTCAGGTCCGTCGCGTTTGACCAGTAGTTCCCCTGCGGTGCCGGGCGAAGTGTCGGCTCCCTCATCGTCCACAATCCGATACGAGAGCCCGGGCGGAGCCTTGCCGAAGCAACGTTGGCCGGGGTGGCGCGGTTCGCGATTGGCGGTGATCCACGCACCGGCCCCCGTCTCGGTCATGGCCCAGGCTTCGATCAGCGGCACGCCGAAACGGCTTTCGAAGGCGGTTTGATGCCGCGGATCGACACCCGCGCCGAATCCAAAGCGCACCATGGCGGACACATCGTCTTCAGTCGAGGCGGGCGCGTTCAACAGCATGGCCGGCATCACGCCGAGGTAATGAAACATGGTGGCGCGGCTTGCGCGGATGGAGTGCCACCACGTCGAGGGGTGAAATCGGTCGAGCTGAATCAGACAACCGCCCGTCATCAACACCGCCATGAACGAACACGCGAGCGCATTCATATGCGTGACGGGGAGCGGCGTGGCAAGCCGGTCCCCGGTTCCGTCAAAGCGACAGTAGCCGCCGAGTCCGGTATAAAGCCGGCCGATCTCGATAAAGTATTCCTGCGTCAGGATGCAGCCCTTCGGCGTGCCCGTGGTTCCCGATGTGTAGAGAAGCGCCGCTTCCTCGGCGTCGGCGACCAGCGGTCCGCCCGGGTGCGCGAGCGCCGCGTCCTCGCCGCCCTGCACGTACAGCGGGGTCGCGCCGGGGAGCGCGGCCCGTACGTGAGTCGCGTGCCCTTGGTGCGTCACAGCAAGCGCCACATCTCCATGACTCATGATGTACGTCAATTCCCGTACGCTCATTGACGCATTGAGCGGCAGGACGCTGACCCCTGACTTGGCCAGGGCGAGAAAATACAGGAAGAAATCCGGCCGGTTATCGAGCGCCAGGGCGACCCGGTGACCGGGCTCGTAGCCGGCGGCTTGAAATCGCGACGCCAGCACGTCGATGCGTGCGCGGGCCTCGCCGAAGCTCAAGGTCAAGGGGCCGTCGGAATAGGCCCGGCATGCTTCGGCGGGCACATGGAGAAAATCGCGGTTCGGACCGTCGTTCGCGGCCATCTCGAAAACCGAAAATATGGATCGACTGCTGGAATTCACCGCCATCTCCACGCGCGAGCCTACAGCAAAACCCCTTGAATGTTAGTCGGCCCGGAGCGATTTTCCGATCCCGTACTTGGGCTTCGCTTCCCGGGTCGCGCCGCCGCCACGGCAACGACTAGTATGGTGGTGGTACGATGGCTCGGTTATCGTCACGCTTGCCTTCACAATAAATGCGCCCCGGGGGAATGATGCCAAGTCACATGAACGGACGGAAATTTCAGACGCGCGCAAGCCGTGCAACCGTCGCGATCATCGTCGCGTTAGGCCCGTGGGCCGTCTGTCTCGCGGCTGATGCCGGCGCGGACGACAAGCTTGCGGAGATCACCGTCACGGCCCAGCGACGCGAGCAGAACCTGCAGGATGTCGGAACCTCGGTGACGGCATTTGATGCGCACTCGCTCGAACAACTCGGTTTCAAGGATGTCACGGACGTCGCGAGTCAGGTGCCCGGGCTGCAGTACAACCAATACGGCGCGACCGTGACGATTTATAACCTGCGCGGTGTTTCGCAGAATGACTTCAGCGATCACCAGGAAGCGCCGATTGCCGTGTACGCCGACGATGCCTACATCGGCACGACCGGGGCGCTCGCGGGATCACTGTTCGACCTGCAAAGGGTCGAGGTGCTGCGCGGTCCGCAGGGCACGTTGTTCGGGCGCAACGCCACGGGCGGCCTCATTCAATATGTGAGCAAGGCTCCGACGGACACCCCGGAAGCCTACTTGCAGGTGACCGGCGGTAATTTCGGCACCATCGAGTCGGAAGGCGCGCTGAGCGGGCCATTGACCGACCAGATTTCGGCACGGCTGTCGTTCGACACGGCCAACCACAAGGGCTACATCCAGAACAACATTGGGCATGCAATCAACGATCAAGCGCAATATGCGATGCGGCTGCAATTCAAAGTCAAGTTGTCCGAAAGCGGTGAGATGCTGATCAAGCTGCATGCCCTGACGAACAGCGATGAAACAGCCGGCAATTACTCGTGGGCAGCTTCCTATCCCGACGCGACCGGCCGCGGTGTGTTCGCGCCCGCGGGCACGCCGGACCTGGGCGGCTACGTGAATACGAATACCAGCCCCTTCAACCAGTCGGAGGACCGCCGCGGATTGTTCAATCGCACGGTGTGGGGTGCAAACGTGCGCGTCAATTGGAATTTCGACGCCTTCTCGCTGGCGTCCGTGACGGACTATCTCAAAATGCAGAAGCGCTACGGCGAAGATTCGGACATGTCGCCCAATCCGCTGTTCAATTACGACACCGAAGCGCATTACCAGCAGTTCTCTCAAGAGTTCCGCCTCAACGGCAAGACCGGGTCCTTGCGCTGGATCGCCGGTGCCTACTATCTCAACTACAAGACCACGAATTTCGAACAAACCACCTTGCCGGATTCCATCCCGCCTGTGCCGTTTCCCTATGGCGATGGACTCGCAAATCTCAATCTTCGCACCAGTTCGCCGTCCGTATTCGGTCAACTCGAGTACAGTTTCACCGATCACTGGGTGGGGATCGCCGGCGCCCGCTATACCATCGATCAGAAGCAGTACTTGTACAACTACACCTGCAATGTGTGCGGTCCGCCGGCTCCCGACGCGCCGCCCGGTGGCTTTCCGTACAGCCTGACCTATTCGACCGGGACCGGGTACCCCGACGCCGAAAAGACCTACCGTATGCCCATGGGCAAGATTGAACTCGACTACAAGATCGACCAGGACAACTTGGTGTATGGCAGCGTGAATCGCGGCGACAAGGGAGGCGGATGGTCGGCGCCGAGTTCCGGCTATGTGAACGTGAATCCTGCCTACACCTTCGTGCCCACCGTGCAGATGAACTATGACGAGGAGCGGCTGACCAGCTACGAGCTCGGCTTCAAGTCGACGTTCTGGGATGGCGCGGCGCGGCTCAACGGCGATATTTTCTACTATGACTACAAGAACTATCAGGGCTTCTTCCTCGATGTTGCCACTCAGATCGTCGAGAACATCGATGCCAAGGTGAAGGGCGCTGAGCTCGAACTCGCGGTGGTGCCGTTCCACGGTCTGCATGTGCAGCTCGGGCTTTCATACCTCGACACACAGGCGTTCAATGTACCCACGCCTGCCGGGATTTTGGTCACCTCGCAGCTGCCGCAGGCGCCGCCGTGGAGTGTGAATGCGGTCGCGCGCTATGAGTGGCCGGCATTGGGCGGCAAGCTTTACGTCGAATCCGATGCGAAGTGGAACAAGGCGATGTACTTGGAGCTGATCAATGCGCCGGTGGATCTACAGTCCTCGTACACCGTGGCCAATGCCCGGGTCGGATATACCGATCCGAGCGGCCGTTGGGATGTCTCCGCGTACTGTAAGAATTTCACGGACACCCGCTACCGGATTTACAATCTCGACCTGTCGGGATTTCTCGGCATCAATCAAGGAGTCTATGGCACGCCGCGTCTGTTCGGTGCGAGCGTGGCGTACCACTGGGGCAAGTAGATGAGCGATAATCCCGCCGGCGCTTCCCACGCACCGGCAACACTTAAGGCCGGTTCGCTGCATTGGCTGCAGGTGTCGGCCTTGGGGATTGCCATCGCCATCTCGGGGAATGTGTCGGGCTGGAACTACGGCCTCGGTGTCGGCGGTTGGGGCGGCATGCTGCTCGCCGCGCTCGCGATGGCCGTGCTTTTTCTGTGTCTGACGCAAAGCCTGGCGGAGCTTGCGGCTGCCTTGCCAAACACAGGCGGCTTCGATGGGTACGTGCGCCGGGCGCTCGGACCTACGGCAGCGTATCTTGCCGGCATGTCCGTGGCCATTGCGCTCGCCGTGGGTGCCGGCCTCGCCATATCGTTCAGTGAAGCCTATGTCTCCGCATGGTTGGGCTTCGGCGGCTGGCCGATCAAGCTCGCGTTTCTCGCCATCGTGATGGGATTGCAATTGCGAGGCGCGAGCGAAGCGGTTGGCCTGACCGTTGCCGTCGGCGTGGCGGCGCTGGTTATTCTGGTCGCGTTCTGCCTTTTCATGGCACCGGAGTTTCAGGCGGCGCGTTTGTTCAGCGCCGCGCCGGACGGCTCGAGAAGTCTTCTGCCGCACGGAATTGCGGGGGCCGCCCGCTGCATTCCGTTTGCGCTGTTTTTATTTTTGGGGGTCGAGCAATCCGCGCACGCCGCCGCCGAAATGCGCGACATGGCGCGCAACATGCCCAAGGCCCTGGCGACGGCGATCGGCGTCGCGTTCGTCATCGGAATGTGCGTGCTGTTGATTGCCACCGGCGGGACCGGCGCGGACCGGCTCGCCGCCGTCGATGACCCGCTGTTTGCGGCAGTGACCGCAAATCCGGGGCGCACGGGCGCGGCATTCATGGTGCGCCTGGTCGGCGCCGGCGCTTTGGTCGCGCTTCTCGGCACTTTTTTTTCGATCGCCTACGCGAGTTCGCGGCAGTTCTACCATCTGGCACAGGCCGGATTCCTGCCGCGGGTATTCGGCAGCGTCAATACGCGTCAGGCACCCGCCGCCGCGGTGTTCCTGGTTGCCGTCATCGCCCTCGCCACGGCTGCGTTTGCGCCCAACGATGCCATGGTCGTCTTCATCTTCTTAATCAGCGTCTCCCACTTCCTTATTCTGGCTGCCTTCCTGCGGCTGCGGCAGCAGGAGCCGGAACTTGGCAAGACCTACCGCGCGCTCGGCGGTTCGCCGATCGCGGTGGTGGCATTGTTTCTGTCGCTCGCCGTCATGGTGTCCTGCTACCAGCTCGAGGCTCGCGCATTGCAGGTCGCGATCGCGGTGATCGCACTGCTGATGGCGCAGTTCATTTGGCTGAAGCCGGCTCGCCTGCGGGCGCCCTGAGGAGCACTTATGCACGTTGATCTATCGAACAAAGTCGCAATCGTCACCGGCTCCGGGCAGGGAATCGGCGAAGGCATCGCCCGCGCATTCGCGGAAGCCGGCGCCAAAGTCGTGATTGCCACGCGCAGCAAGGGGAATGGCCAGGCGGTGGCCGATTCGATCAACAGCGGCGGCGGCGTCGCGTGGCTCAATCAGACGGACGTCGGGCGCCGCACCGAGGTCAAGCGCGTGGTCGCAGAGACCGTGGAGCGATTCGGGCGGCTCGACATCGTGGTGCACAATGCGGCCGTCTACCCGGTGATAGCCATCGAGCAATTGTCCGATGAAGACCTTGACCTCACCCTCTCGGTGAATCTCAAGGCGGGCTTTTGGTTCATTCAAGAATCGCTGCCGCACCTTCGCAAACAGGGCGGTGG
This sequence comes from uncultured Gammaproteobacteria bacterium, assembly GCA_963811115.1. Taxonomy (GTDB): domain Bacteria; phylum Pseudomonadota; class Gammaproteobacteria; order Steroidobacterales; family Steroidobacteraceae; genus Bog-1198. The sequence continues at coordinate 671,419 of CAWEQB010000002.1, read as the reverse complement.
CCGTTTTCTGTTCACTTCATCCGTGACCGGTCCGAACGTCGCCATGCCGGGCACCGCGCATTACGCGGCCTCGAAGTGCGGCCTCAACGGATTGATCCGCACGGCCGCGCTCGAGTATGCGCGCCAAAACATCACCGTGAATGGGGTCGAACCGGGCTACATTCTCACCCCGGCCATGAACGCGCTGGGCGGACCGGAGGCGCTCGCTGAAATGGCGACGCAGATCCCGCTCGGCAAGCTGGGACTTCCCAGCGATATTGCGAACACCATGCTGTTTCTGGCCTCGGATGCAGCCGCGTACATCACCGGCCAGACCATCGTGGTCGACGGAGGTTCGACGCTGCCGGAGAGTCCCGTGGTGCTCGAGGCCTTTTATCAGGGTCATTAACGGCCGCGGAGACCCCATGCAAGCCGATTCATTGCTCGAGCGGCGCTATCGCGTGCTGGGACGCAACTCACCGCTGTTTTACGACAAGCCATTGCATCTGGTGCACGGCAGCGGCGTATGGCTGTATGACGCCGACGGCCGGCGCTACTTGGACGCCTATAACAATGTGCCGCACGTCGGCCATTGTCACCCGCGTGTGGTCGCGGCCCTGAGCCGACAGGCGTCCATCCTCAATATCCATACACGCTATCTCGACGAGACCGTGGTGGCCTACGCCGAACGATTGACCGCGTTGTTCGACGCAAAACTCCCAATGGCCATGTTCTGCTGCACCGGCAGCGAGGCGAACGAGCTGGCATTGCGAATCGCGCGCGATTGCAGCGGCGGACTCGGCATCATATCGACAGCCTGGGCCTATCACGGCAACACGGCGGCCGTGATGCAGGTGAGTTCCTTGTTCACCCCCGAGGATAAGCGGGGGCCGAACGTGCGCACCGTGCCGGTCATGGATCCCTACCGCGAGCGCGCGGGCCGCAGCGATGAAGAACTCGCGACCGCCTACGCCGATGAGGTCAAACACGCAATCGACTCGTTCAAAGCCGCGGGTATCGGTTTTGCGGGTTTGCTGTTCTGCACCGCCTTTTCCAGCGAGGGATTGCCCACCGTTCCGGCCGGATTCATGGCCAAGGCGCTCGCGCACGTCCATGCGGCCGGCGGCTACTTCATTGCCGATGAGGTGCAGGCGGGCTTCGGCCGGCTGGGCACCCATATGTGGGGACATCAAAAGCTCGGCGTCATTCCCGACATCGTCACCCTGGGCAAGCCCATGGGCAACGGCCATCCGCTCGCCGGCGTGGTCGCGCGCCGCGATCTCGTCGAGGGATTCACCAGCCGCAACATGTACTTCAACACCTTCGGCGGCAACCCGGTGTCGGCCGCGGTGGGCATGGCGGTCCTCGACGCCATCGAGGACGAGAACTTGCTCGAGAATGCCGTCAGCGTGGGCAACTACACGCTCGAGGGGCTCTCGAAGCTTGCGGGCCGTCATGAGCTGATCGGCGATGTGCGCGGCGCCGGTATGTTTTTTGCGGTGGAACTTGTCAGCGATCGCAAAGCGAAGACGCCGGCGACGGCGCAGACCAAGCGGCTGGTCAACCTGATGCGCGAGCGCGGGGTGCTCATCAGCCGCATCGGAATTCACGACAATATATTGAAGATTCGCCCGCCGATGACGTTCTCTAAACAGCACTCCGATCTGCTCATCGAGACGCTCGATGGGGTTTTGGCCTCGCTGTGAGCGCGAACTCGTCCGATCCAGCCGAGTTTCTCAGCGAGATGCAGGCGCTTGCGCTCATCGCCTTGCGGGACTGGGATCTTGCGGTCGCAAATCTCGCGCCGATCAAGGTGCGCGAAAATGCCGTATTCAGGATCGATCTAGCCGACGGCCGCAAGGCCGTGCTCCGCGTGCATCGCAGCGGCTATCATTCGGACGCGGAACTCGATTCGGAGTTCGTCTGGATGCGCGCGCTGCAAGTCGCCGGCATCGAAGTTCCGCGCGTGATTCGCTCGCGGCATGGCCGCGATTTCGAAGTCATTGCGGGTGCGAGCGACAATGCACGGCAGATCGATGTATTCGAGTGGATCGAGGGGCGCCAACTCGGATCGGTCGAAAGCGGCATCGGCGCGGACGGTGCCGCCATCGCGGAGCAGTATCATATGATCGGCGCCATCGCCGCGCGCATGCACAACCATACCGCGGACTGGCGGCCGCCGGCGGGATTCCGGCGCCACGCCTGGGACGCCGCGGGGCTGGTGGGGGAGCAACCGCTTTGGGGCCGGTTCTGGGAGCTCGCGGCACTCACGCCGCCCGAAATGAAACTGCTCACGCGCGTCCGTGCCGCAATTGCGGCCGATCTGCAGGACTACGGCACGAACTCCGATCGCTACGGGCTCATACACGCCGACCTCGTTCCGGAAAATCTGCTAATCGACGGCAATCGCGTTCAAGTCATTGATTTCGATGATGCCGGTTTCGGTTGGCACCTCTTCGAACTCGCGACCTCGCTCTATTTCATTGCGGGAGATGAAATATATCCGACGGCGCGCGAGGCGCTCATACGCGGTTACCGCACCGAGCGAGAGCTGCCGGACGAAGCGCTCGAGCGGCTGCCGTTGTTTCTTGCCGCGCGCGGCACCACCTATCTCGGCTGGGTACACACCCGGCAGGGCACCGATACGGCGCGTGAACTGACGCCCTTTCTGGTGGAGCGTGCCTGCGCGGTTGCCGAGGAGTACCTTGCGGCGCGCTAGTGCGCCGCGAGTCAACGATTGAACACGAGGACCCTGCCATGTCGCAATACTCTTTGATGATCGGCGGCAAGCCCGCCGCCACCACCACCACGTTCAACGTGTTGAACCCCGCTGACGAGACCGTCGTCGCCGCCTGTCCGGAGGGTACGACGGCCTTGGTGGATGAGGCGGTAGCAAGCGCCCGACGCGCATTTCCCGGGTGGGCCGCATTGCCCGATTCCGAGCGCGTGGCCAAACTGCTGGCGGTTGCCGATCTGGTCGAAAAGCATCATCAGGAACTGTCCGAACTCATTACGCGCGAGCAGGGCAAAACCCAGAGCGGCCCCGGCGCCAATCTGGAAGTCGGCGGCGCCGTGGCGTGGACGCGCGTCACGGCCGGCCTGTCGATTTCCGACGAGACGATTCAGGACGACAAAAGCGGCAAGATTGTCCTGCATCGCAAGCCCGTCGGCGTCGTGGCGTCCATCACCCCGTGGAACTGGCCGATGTTGATTGCCGTATGGCACATCATGCCCGCCATTCGCGTCGGCTGTACCGTGGTCATCAAGCCGTCGCCGTTCACACCGCTCTCGACGCTGCGTCTCGTGGAGCTCATGAATCAGATCCTGCCGCCGGGAGTCATCAATAGCGTGACGGGCGGTGCCGAAGTCGGCACTCATCTCGCCAACCACTCTGGCATCGACAAGATCGTGTTCACAGGATCGGTCGCAACCGGCAAGAAGGTGATGGGCAGTGCGGCGCAGAAATTGAAGCGCGTCACGCTCGAACTTGGCGGCAATGACGCCGGCATCATACTGCCGGGCACGAACATCGAGCCGCTGCTCGAAAAGCTGTTTTGGGGCTGCTTCATCAACGCAGGGCAGACCTGCGCGGCGTTGAAGCGGCTCTATGTCCACCAAGACCAGTACGACGAGATCGTCAAACTATTCACGGACTACATTGTGAAGATTCCCGTCGGCAACGGACTCGATCCAAAAAATCTCATCGGGCCGGTGTCGAACAAGATGCAGCTCGACAAGGTCGCCGCCTACGTGGATGACGCCCGCGCCGCCGGCGCCACCATCGTGACGGGCGGAGTGCGGCCCAAGGCGCCGGGGTTCTTCTATCCGCTGACGGTCATCGCCAACGCGGCCGACGATATGCGCGTCGTCAAGGAAGAGCAGTTCGGCCCCGTCATTCCCATCGTCAAGTACAAGACGGTGGAAGAAGCCATCACACGCGCCAACTCGCTCGATGTGGGGCTCGGCGGCTCGGTGTGGGGAAACGATCCGCAGGAGGCGGCGAAGTACGCAAGCCGGCTCGAGTGCGGCACCGCATGGGTGAACCAACACGGTACACTGCATCCCATGGCGCCCTTCGGAGGAGTGAAATCCTCTGGGATCGGGGTGGAGTTCAACGTCGACGGCCTGAAAGAGTACACGACCGTCCAAGTGGTCAACGTCGCACTGTGAGAAGGCATCGATGAGCGACTATCGGTTGAGCGCAGCGGCGATTCGCGCATTGGTGCGCGACGATGCGGTGCATCGGGATGTTTACTTGAGCCCGGTGCTGTTCGATCTCGAAATGGAACGCCTATGGCGCTCGGCATGGATCTACGTTGGGCACGATTCGCAGGTGCCGAATACGGGTGATTTCCTGTCGGTCAATATCGCCCGCCAGCCGCTGCTGTTGCTGCGCGGCTCGAACGGCGACCTGCGCGTCCTGCTCAACCGCTGTGCGCACAAGGGCGCCAGGCTCGTCGGGGCCAATTCGGGCAACTGCGGCAGACTGCTGCGATGTTCGTATCATGGGTGGACCTATACCTTGGACGGCACGTTGCGGACGGTGCCCATCAAAAGCGGTTATGCAGACACGCGCTTCGCCGATTCGGAGGCGGCAAAGGGCTTGACGAACATCGAGCACGTGGCCAATTACCGCGGCTTCGTATTCGTTCGGTTGAGCCGCAGCGGCGCGAGTTTCGAGGAGTACTTCGGCGATAGCTTGAGTTCCATCGACAACTTGGCGGATCGTTCGCCCGTCGGCCGCCTGGAAGTGGCGGGACCCCCGCTGCGTTACATGCACAACAGCAATTGGAAAATGTTTATCGAGAATCTGAACGACACCATGCATCCGATGGTGGCGCACGAGTCCTCCGCGGGCACGGCACGTCAGCTTTGGAAGGATCAGCCGGCGGACGCGCCGAAGCCGATGGTGATCGAGCAATTTCTGCCCTTTGTCTCGAACTATGAGTTCTTCGACAAGATGGGCGTCAAGATCTATGACAACGGGCACAGCTACACCGGGGTGAATTTCTCCATTCACTCGAACTATTCCGCCATCCCAGAATATGCCGCACAAATGACGGCCGCCTACGGTGCCGAACGGGCGCAGGCCATTCTCGGCGAATCCCGCCACAACACGGTGTACTATCCGAGCCTGACCGTGAAGGGCGCCATCCAGACCATTCGGGTCGTGAGGCCGATCGCGGTGGATCGAACGCTGATCGAGAGTTTCACGCTGCGGCTCGTCGGCGCACCCGCGGCACTGCTGGCGCGCAGCGCGACATACAACCGGGTCATCAATTCACCTACTTCCGTCGTGGGGCATGATGACCTGTATTGCTACCGGGCAATTCAAGAAGGATTGGCGGCCGATGGCAACGAGTGGGTCAGTCTGCATCGCAACTATTCGGAGCGGGAGAAGGAATCAGGCCTGCCCGGCATCTACAATGGTACGAGCGAGGCATCCATGCGCGGACAATTTCGCGCCTGGCTCGCTGCGATGACGGCGAGCGGGACGGGTGCCTGATGCCGACCGCGGACGATGATCGGCAGCTGATCGAATTCGTGCATTGGGAGGCCCGGCTCATCGATGAAAAGCGCTTCGACGAGTGGTACGACTTGTTTGCCGACGACGGGCGCTATTGGATGCCGCTGACGCGCGGACAGCCCGCGGGCCCTGAACACACGTCGTTATTCGACGAGGACAAGCTGCTGCTCAAGATTCGCATCGAACGGCTGCGCAATCCGAACTCCTATTCACAGGCGCAACCGAGCTGGTGCCAGCACATTCTGCAGATGCCCAGCATCGAAAGCCGCGACGCGGAGAGCGGCGGCGCGGTTCTGCGCACCCCTTTCATGTATCTCGAATACCAGCAGGACCAGCAGGAAACCTACGCCGGGGTCGCCTGGCATCATCTCAAGCGTGCCGGCGACAAAATTGTCATCGCCTTGAAAAAAATAGAACTCCTGAACTGTGAGGCGGCATTGCCGTCGCTGCAGCTCTTTCCGTGAATTCCCCATGCAATCGACCGGGCAGCTAGATCGAGTTGTGCTGACGGGCGGCAGCTCCGGTATCGGATTGGCGACGGCGCAGGCATTTCTCGATGCAGGCTATGAAGTCATCAGCATTGCGCGCCGGGACTGTCCCTTGGTCTCGCCGCGGCTGACCTCGATCTCGGTCGATCTCACGGATGCCGCAGCCACCCGCGAAGCGATCCTGTCCGTGGCGGTGTCAAGTCCGGCGACCACCCTCGTGCATTGTGCCGGCGCGATTCGAGAAAAGCCGATCGAGGATGCGACCCTGAACGACCTGACGGAACTCTCGAATTTACATCTGGGCGCGGCATTGTCGCTGGTTCAGGCAAATCTACCAGCCATGAAACGCGCCCGCTACGGGCGCATCGTGTTGATCTCCTCGCGCGCCGTTCTTGGTCTCGCGAAGCGAACAGTGTATTCAGCGACAAAAGCCGGCATGCTCGGGATGGCGCGCACCTGGGCGCTCGAACTCGCGGCGCACGGAATTACCGTCAACGTCGTGGCCCCGGGGCCGATCGCGGAGACCGAAATGTTCGAAGAAATCATTCCTGCCGCGAGCGTGAAGATGGCGGCGGCCGAGAAACAGGTGCCGGTGGGACGATTCGGCACCCCTCAAGACGTGGCGCGCGCAGTCACGTTCTTTACGGATCCGAAGGCCTCATTCATCACCGGGCAGACTCTTTTCGTCTGCGGCGGCACCTCTGTCGGCAGTATCGTCTACTGACGTACGAGCCTCGCAATCCACGTCACATGGGTATTTGGCGCGAGTAGGATATACAATCGACGCAATGATGAAATCGAGGCCTGAATCCATGAAGACGGTGGCTTGCAGCGGAGGGCTGCTCCTGTGCGCCTTGATGGGCGGATTCGCCCGTGCGGACCTTGCTCCGGACCTTGGACGCGGACCCGCGTCGGTGACGCTGGCCGTGCCCGCATCGAAACACTGGGTGTGGGTCAACGACTTCGTGTTTCCGCACATGGCTGACGGCATGGCGTACCTCGTCGACGGCGACTCGGGCCGATACTTGGGGACGCTCAGCACCGGCTACGGCTTCGCGCGCCTCAATCTTTCGCGCGACGGCAAGGTCATCTATTCGCCCGAGACCTATTTCTCGCGGGGGACGCGCGGCAAGCGCACCGATGTCGTCACCTTGTACGATCCCGCGACCCTGCAGGTGACCGGCGAAATTGCCATTCCACCCAAGCGCTCCTCCAACCTGCCGATGATGGCCAACTCGGTGTTGACGGATGATGATCGGTTCCTGTTGATCTACAACTTCAATCCGTCGCAAGGCGTCAGTGTTGTCGATACCAAGGCCCGCAAGTTCGTCCGCGAGATCGAGACGCCGGGCTGTGCGCTGGTCTATCCAACCGGGTCGCGTTCGTTCTTTTCGGTGTGCGGCGACGGCTCGCTGTTGCTCGTCGATCTCGACGACGCGGGAGCCGCACGGCAAAAGCGCACGCAGCCGGTGTTCGACTTGAAGGGCGACCCGGTGACCGAAAAGGCCGTCCGGATCGGCAAGACCTGGTACTTCGTCTCGTTCGCCGGACGTCTCTATCCATTGGAGGTGGGGCCTGAGAAAGTGGTGCCGGGCGCTTCCTGGTGGCTGACGTCCGAAGCAGAGCGCAAGGCGGGCTGGCGTCCCGGCGGCGTTCAGCAACTCGCCGTACAATCCCAAAGGTCCCGGCTGTACGCAATCATGCATCGCGGGGGCCCTGAAACGCACAAGGATCCGGGCAAGGACGTGTGGGTGTTCGACATATCGACCCGGCAACGCATACAGCAAATTGCGCTCAAGAGCATGGCAAGTTCGATCCAACTCTCGAATGATGCGCAGCCGCTGCTCTACAGTATCTTCATGGACGATCCGAACCTTGATATCTACGATGCCGCGGGCGGCAAGTGGCTGCGAACCGTGGCACACGTCGGCACGACGCCGACCCTCATGGTTACGCCCGAGTGAGGTTACCCATGAAATGGCTGGATGCATTGTCGGAAAATTCGGCGCGGGCCCTGGCCCGAGGCACGTCACGCCGCAGCGTGCTCGCAGGACTCGGGTCCTTGCTGCTCGGCGCAACTTCGATTCCGCTGCTACCCGTTGCCCGCGGCGCCGAAGTCCCGCCCCCGGGCGCCGCACCGAAAACCGGGACCAACGCGGACCCGGGCGACCCCTCATCGTGCGAGTACTGGCGGCACTGCGCCATCGACGGCTTTTTATGCGGCTGCTGCGGAGGATCGCAATCGATCTGCCCACCGGGCACCGACATGTCGTCCGTGACCTGGATCGGAACATGCCACAATCCCGGCGACGGCAAGGATTACGTCATTTCCTACAACGATTGCTGCGGCAAGAGCTCCTGCGGCCGATGCTTCTGCAACCGCAACGAAGGCGATTCGGCGCTGTTTCAGCCGGGCCAGTCCAACGACTACAACTGGTGCTCCGGCAACGCCAAAGCCAATATCCCCTATCATTGCTCGACGGCGCGCATTGTGGGTATCGCCAAGTAGCCGCGAGTGCGAATTCTCGCCGGCATCGTCATCATTGCCCTCGGTTGGGGGGTCGTCAATGCCGCGGGGACCTACACGCCGGCCGTCAACTATCAATTGCAATGCATGGGCTGCCACCGCGCTGACGGCTCGGGTGAACCGGGACGGGTGCCCTCCATGCGCCGGTCGCTGGCACTCTTGTCGGCCACGCCGGAAGGGCGCGACTACGTCATCCGGGTTCCCGGTGTGGCCCAATCGCCGCTGTCCAGCGAGGATACGGCCGCGCTTCTCAATTGGATGATGAGAAATCTCAGCGACCTGCGAGTCCCCGCGGACGTCGCCGATTATTCTGCGGCCGAGGTTCAGCGATCGCGCGTCCATCCGCTGGCCCAGGTCAAATCTCTGAGGGCCCGCCTGCTGCGAGCCGCGACGGCGACGCCGGCGCCCCCTTAGCGCCAGTTTCAGAAGCCGTAGCCGAATTTCATATATACACCCTGATTATCACCGTTGCCCTTGGCGTATTCCAGGTTCAACACCATGCCCTCTTTTTCTTTGATGACGTACTGGATTCCGGCACCCACGCTCGGATAGACGTTTGCACCGTCCGTGCATTTGAGTTTGCCTCCATAGAGGCAGCCGACGCCGGCAAACACCGTCGCCGTCCATCGCGGTGCGAGGTGCAGCCGCTCTTCGGCTTCCAATGAAGACATGTATTTACCAAGGTATTGCCCCATCTTGTAGCCTCGCAGGATGATGGGCGCATACGCACTCTCAGGCGCGTCCGAGGTCCATTGATTGTTTTGACGAATGGCGAGCACGTTGGCGTCACCGTGTCCCCAGTAGTAGCGCAAGTCAGCCCGGTAAGTGTCGTAGTTCTCATGACCGGCGATCCAGTCGCGATAGGCAATGTTGTTGATGTTAACGAGCCAACCCTTGTGTGGGCTGTACTCGCTGTCGCGGGAGTCCAGGTTGACATTTGCGCCTATCCCGCCCGCCGTTAGCTTTGTCAGCCCGAGCGTTTGCAAAATTTCGTCGTCGAGGTCCGTTTGCCCGAGCATTTCATAGTTGGTGTTGACAGCCTGCGCGCCTATGAACCAGTCGCCCCAGATACGATACTGGTAACGGACCGCGTAGAATCGTAGGCTGTCCTCGCTTTTGAGCGGCATGCCGGTACCTAGGAAATCCTCATAGTCGTTCTTGATGTTGCCGCCGGCGACGATCCCGATCAAACGGTGATGGTCGGCACCGAACGATGTTTTGGCGAACACGCTCGCGACTATCGAATCGGTCGAGGTGTACTGCGCGCTCGCACCGAACAGCGACGCCTTCGATTGCGGATCGAAATAATACATATAGGCACCCATTCCGCCCAATGAGGTGCCCAGCTTCGGACTCGAGGATAGGGTCGGTACCAGGAGCCAGGGCGACTCCGGCGTCGCGACAGGCGCGGCTGTTTCCGTACGCGCCGTCGAAGTCAGGGCCAGTATCGCGACTGCAGCAACCGCATTCAGCCAGCAGAGGCGCTCCGGACGGCGCATCGGCCCACTCACGGCGAGATTGCATTCCGCCATGACCTCCTTGGAATTGGCCCGAGCTTCGGCTGGCGTCGCATTCATGAGGTTGCTTGGCATCTTCCGCTGAATGGAGACAAGGTAGTCTTGGCGGAATACCGCACAGATGTCATGGGACCTTTGGACATCTTGTTACGGTGTGTTCACGCGCGCATAGAGGCACGGTTGCCGCATGCCGAGCCGTTCGTATGATCTTGCTGAAATGAATTACAATCCCGGCACCGGCAAGGTCGCGAGAACCGGTAATGGCTTATTAAATGGAGGGAATAGCGTGTCCACTCCCGCTAGAAAGAACGATCAAGGCGTATTTGCCGAAATAGAACGGATTTTTGCTCTACAGCAATCTCATCAATGGGTGATGAAAGCCACGACCGCCGAACAACGTAAAGAAAAGCTGAGGAAGCTGAAATCGGCCGTGGAGACTCACGGCGATGAGATTGTGGCCGCAGTGAAACAGGACACTCGCAAGCCTGAAGGCGAAATCAGAGTCACGGAATTGCTCAACGTTACCGCCAATATCGAGAGGAACATCAACAATCTCGACGAGTGGATGAAACCAGTCGAAGTGGTTCCATCCCAGAACAAGAACGATAAGGCGAAGATCGTCTACGAAGCGAGAGGGGTATGCCTCATATTGGGTCCGTGGAATTTTCCGCTTGGGTTGGTCATGGGCCCTCTCGCGGCAGCCATTGCCGCCGGGAACTGCTGCATCGTCAAGCTCACCGACTTGTGCCCGGCTACGGCCAGAGTAGCCGCCCGGATCGTCAAAGAGACTTTCGAGGAAAACGAGGTCGCGTTGCTTGAAGGGGGCGTCGATGTGGCAACTGCTTTGCTCGAGCTCCCCTTCAGCCATATTTTCTTCACGGGAAGCACCCGGGTTGGGAAGCTGGTCATGGCGGCGGCGGCGAAGCATTTGGCCACCGTGACCCTGGAACTGGGTGGGAAATCTCCTGTCATCGTCGATGAAGGCGCTGATCTAAAGAAGATTGCTGGGGATCTGGCGGCAGCCAAGCAATTCAACGGAGGACAAGCCTGCATCTGCCCGGACTATGTGTTCGTCAAGGAGCAGCAGAAAGAAGGCTTGATTCAAGAATTTCAATCCAGGGTAAAACAGAACCTGTATACGGAAGACGGAAAGATAAAAAAGGAAAACATCGCGCAGATCGTCGATGATCGGAATTTCACCCGCATCAAGAAGCTCTTCGATGATGCAGTTAATAAGGGCGCCAGAATCGCCGTTGGCGGCACGCTGGAGGCAGCCGACCGCACGATCCATCCGACGATGCTCACTGATGTGACGCCCGACATGCAAATCATGCAGGAGGAAATTTTCGGGCCGATCGTGCCTGTCCTGACTTACAAGAACATCGATGACGTCATCGACTACATCTCGGGCCGCGCCAAGCCTTTGGCACTCTACATTTACAGCAATGACCAAAAGAACATCGACAAAGTACTCAGCGGAACTTCATCGGGTGGCGTGACGATCAACGGGTTCTTCTCTCATTACCTGGAAAACCGGTTACCTTTTGGTGGCGTCAATCAAAGCGGGATGGGCAGCTATCACGGGTTCTTTGGGTTCAAAGCGTTCTCTCACGAGCGCGCAATTTATATCCAAGAGAATCGATAGGCCAAGTTTGATCGGAAATTGGCGCGCGAATCGGATGGTCCTGTTGGACAAAGTGCCGTGATTGTCATGACTCGCGGGCGAGGTTTCTGACTGGCGCCTCATCGCCTTCGACCGAATGGCGCCACAGAACTTCCTCCACGGCATGCGACCGACTTTTGCGCAATATCACCGAGGCACGCTCCCGCGTCGGCTGGATGTTCTGCAGAAGATTGGGCAGGTTGATTGTTCGCCATATTTGGCGCCCGGTTTTTCGAACCTCGGATGGTCGTAAAGCTCTGTAGTGATGAAAATAGGAAGTGGGTCGTTGAAAGACCGTCTTCTGAAGTACCGAAAATCGATCAACGTACCACTGCTCAATGTCGTTCTGGTCGGCGTCGAGGTAGATGCTGAGGTCGAAATAATCCGAGGCTGCAACTGCATTGTCCCGAGATCCTTGCAAGACATTGAGTCCTTCAAAGATCAGAACCTGGGGCAGAATGATGGTTTGAAATTGGCCCGGCACGATGTCATACAACTCGTGCGAGTAGACGGGCACTTGAAGGACAGACTTGCCCGCCTTCAGGTTTGCCAGAAAGGCCAGCATGCTTTCAATATCGTAGCTTTCGGGAAACCCCTTGCGATGCATCAGGTCCCGCTGCTCCAGGATCGCGGTGGGCCATAAGAATCCGTCTGTTGCAACGAGCTCGACCGTTCGGCCTGCTTGAGCGAGCACCGCTCGAAGAACTCTGGAAAACGTACTCTTGCCAACGGCGACGCTTCCGGACACTGCGATCACAAATGGGTAGGTCGATTTTTCCTCTATTCGCAGGTCTATGAGACGGCACAGGGGGCCAATTACCTCATCCACCTCCGATACGAGCATTGGTTCATTGATGCCTTTTAGCGAAGACAAGGCGTCGACGGAGAGACGATAAGTTCCCGCGCCGAACCGCGCCCATTCGGATCGAGTGAACGAATCGAAGAAGTATGTGGAACTGTTACGTTTCATGGGCCAATGGGCGGATTGTGGTGCGACAGCAGGTTCTGGGAAGATAACTCAATTTGCCTTGTGAGTTCATGGATGCGGATCGAGCCCTGTACCGGCAGGCCACCGATGTGGCAATCCTCACGAATGAGGCGGAGCGGGGTTGGTGTACCATAGGAGCCATGCGCGATCCGGTGATGCTGAGGGAGGACTCGGGCGGCGGCGGGGGGCCGAACGCCCGCAATGTGCTCGGCGAGGCGCTGGGGGTCTGCTCGTTGAAGCCCATGACCGGCTTCTTCCGCGACGGGTGCTGCGACACGAGCCGCGAAGATGTCGGCAGCCACACGATCTGTGCGGTCATGACCGCAGGGTTTCTCGCATACTCGAAATCCCGCGGCAACGATCTCTCGACCCCGGTCCCCGAGTTTGGCTTTCCGGGCTTGCAGCCCGGCGATCGTTGGTGCCTGTGCGCGCCTCGCTGGCAAGAGGCATTCAAGGCCGGCCAAGCGCCGCGCGTGGTGTTGCGGGCCACCCACGAGGGTGCGCTTGCCCATTGCTCGCTCGCCGACCTCAAGCGTTTCGCCGTGGATATCGACTGAGCACGATTGAATGCGCATCGCCTTGGCATTGCTGGCAATCACAGTCTCCGGCTGCGGCGGACCCAGCGAGCCGGAGGTGAACCAAGCTGCGATGAGCCGCATTGCGGGCCTGCAACACCAGCTGGAACGCGGAGCCGATTCCGTTCGATAATTTGACGATCAGCTGAGCCATCGATCGATCGAATCAAAAACCGCTCGCTTCACGCTGCTGATTGATCCGAACAAGAAGAAGGCGTTCGAAACATTGTGCGCCTGTAGATTGCGCTATAACGCCGATCGGGCGCGCAATTGAAAGGCCGTGAGACGTCTGGTCAGCTCGTCGATGGAGGGCGGCGCAGTCATGCAGGCGTCCCCGCCGTGGCGATAAATGAGATTGCAGGTCTTGGTACTCCCCGCAGGGCTCGGGTCACACACTTTTTCCGGAACTCCGGGCTGTAAGATCTTCCTTGGAGATAGCCGTCAAGATTCCGCTCAGGATTTGCCGGGGGCTCGGGGGACATCCGGGCACCGCGACATCGACTGGAATGACATTCGACACGCGGCCGCAGCTGGCGTAACTCTCCCCGAATATCCCGCCGGTGCAACCGCAGTCACCTATCGCAACGACAAGCTTGGGGTCGGGCGTCGCAGCGTAGGTGCGCCGTAGCGCCACCTCCATGTTCCTCGCGACTGGCCCGGTAATCAACAGCAGATCCGCGTGCCGGGGGCTTGCTACAAATCGGATGCCGAGTCCTTCAATATTGTAGAGCGGGTTAATAAGTGCATGAATCTCCAGTTCGCAGCCGTTGCAGGATCCGGCGTCAATGGCTCTGATACACAACGCGCGGCCCAGCACTCGAAGAATCTGCCGCTGTAACGCCTCGGCAACACGCAGCGTCTCGTCACTCGTCGGTGGCGGCTCCGTAATGATCCCAATGCGGCCGATTTGGCGTAGTGTTTTCAGCATGGCTACAGATCGTGTCCGCTGTACGACAGGTTGAAGGATTTGTTGATCAGCGGAAAATCCGGGACGATGTTATCGATGATGGCGTGCTCGATCACCGGCCAGTTCTGCCACGACGGATCGTGTGGATGACAGCGCCGGATCATTCCACCGTCACCCGCTTCGAGCGCGAGGAAAATCGGGCCGCGCCATCCCTCGATCATTCCGATCCCCATCGCGCCTTCGTGCGGAATCGATACCTCGATGTGATGCATACCGCCCGGCAATTGACGCAGAATCCGCTGCATGACGCGTATGGATTCTGCGGTCTCGTCAAAGCGCACGGCAACCCGCGCCGCGACGTCGCCCTCGGTACGCACGCATTTATTCGGCGCGAGCTCGCCATAAGGTTCGCACGGCAGATCGCAGCGCAGGTCAAACGCTTGGGCGCTCGCTCGCCCTGCGAGTCCGGTGAGACCTAATTTCGCGGCGAGTGCCGGCGTAACGACGCCGGCTCCCACCAGCCGGTCGCGCAATCCGGCGTGTTCGTCGTAGATGGATCGCAGCGTGTCAATCTCGACCCCGATCGATTCGATGGTTGCGATCAAAAGGAGCGAGCCAGCCGATGACAGATCGACGAGAGTACCGCCCGGCACGATGAGATCCATGAGATAACGCTGCCCCAGGGCTTGTTCGGTTGCGCGCAGCAGTTGTTCCTTGAGCCGGGAGAACTGGGCGAGCCCAAAGGCAAAGCCGGCATCGTTGCCGATGGCGCCGATATCGCCCAGGTGATTGGCGAGGCGCTCTAGTTCCAGCGCAAGGGCCCTTAACCAGGCGGCGCGGGCAGGTACGTGGGCGTCCACCATGCTCTCCAATGCCTGGCAGTACGCCCAGGAAAACGCGACGGCGGAATCGCCGGAAACGCGCGCCGCCAATCGATGACCAGCGGCCAACGAAAATTCAGTGAAGCGCCGCTCAACGCCCTTATGAACATAGCCCAGGTGCGCCTCGAGTCTCAGCACCTTCTCCCCAACCACCGAAAAGCGGAAATGGCCGGGTTCGATGACGCCTGCGTGCACGGGGCCCACCGGGATTTCATGCACACCGTCGCCCTCCACGGGCACGAAGGCGTAGTTGTCAATGACAGGCATCGCGGGAGATGGTGGCGCACGGGGATGGATCAACGGATGAAAGCTCTCGGGCCAAGCGGCGTGGCGCAGCCACGGCCGCGCATCCGGATCGGTACTGCGCAATCCGGACAGATCCGCTACGGCACGCTGCATCCGATTGGCACTCGGGAACCACCGCTCAATCCCCGGATAATCGGTCTCGTCTGACCCCAGGGGCAGGCTCAGCACAAGCACGCCCGGCTCAGCGATGAAAGCCACGCGCACGATATTGCCGCCATGCGCGTTGCGGCTCGCCCACAGCGCCAGTAGCCGACCTTTGTCGGCCGCGGCGTCTTGCGCGGCCCGGCTCCATTCATCACGCGCGACCGCTAGGTTCCACGCTTTCATCGTGCCGCGGATTGCTGCATCTCCGCTCGATTCAAATTGCCGCGCCGCTCGATCAAACCATTCTTGCACAGCCATGCTATTCGCCTCCTCCGATCAAGCGCGCCGCGGCCCGATACCAGTCGGCGAGGTAGGGCGGGATAAAAAAGCCGAGCAGCAGCACCAGACCGAGATGGGCAAATACCGGGACGAGTGCAGGCGGATGCGGCAAGCGCTTGGCCGAGGTATCTCCGAACACCATCGATTGCACGCGGCCGAAGATGGCCGCGAAGGCCACGCCCAGCGCCAGCAACAGAATGGGCGTGGCCCAGGGCTGCTGCTTCATGGCGGTGGTCAGAATGAGAAATTCACTGGCGAATACGCCGAACGGCGGCGTGCCGAGGATGGCCAAGGTGCCCATCATCAAACCCCAACCCACACTAGGGCTCAAGGTGATGAGCCCGCGAATGTTGTCCATGATCTGCGAACCCGCCTTCTGCGTGGCGTGCCCCACGGCGAAGAAAATCGATGATTTGGTCAGGGAATGCACGGTCATGTGTAGAAGCGCGGCGAAGTTCGCGACCGGTCCCCCCATACCAAACGCGAACGCAATGATCCCCATGTGTTCGATGGAGGAATACGCGAACAGCCGTTTGACATCACGCTGCCGCCACAGAAAAAACGCGGCGAGCACCACCGAGAGCAATCCAAAACCCATCAGCATGCGGCCCGGCAGACTCGACTGCAGCGAGCCCTCGACCAGCACCTTGCATCTCACCACCGCATACATGGCGACGTTGAGCAGTAGTCCTGATAAGACCGCGGAAATCGGGGTCGGGCCTTCCGCATGCGCATCAGGCAGCCAATTGTGCAGCGGCGCGAGGCCCACCTTGGTTCCGTATCCCACCAGCAAGAACACGAATGCCAGGCCCAGAACGGCAGGCTCAAGTTGCCCCTTGACCGCATTCAAGTGCGTCCACAAGAGCGCGCTCACGCCCTCGGACCCCAAGATCTTTTCGGCTGCAAAATACAGAAGTATGGTGCCGAACAGGGCTTGAGAAATGCCCACGCCGCAGAGAATGAAGTATTTCCAGCCGGCCTCGAGACTTGCCGGGGTTCGATAGAGAGTCACTAGCAACACGGTGGATAAAGTGGCGGCCTCCATGGCGACCCACATGAGTCCCATGTTGTTGGTCGTGAGGGCAATCAGCATCGTAGCGGTGAAGAGCTGGTACATGCTGTGATACAGGCGTTGTTGCGCGGCAGATACGCGTCCGTGGTCGGCCTCGATTCGCATGTAGGGGCGCGAGAACAACGAGGTGGTCAATCCGACGAAGGCGGTCAGCGACACCAGAAACACGTTAAAGGCGTCAATAAAAAATTGCTCGCGCGCGACCAACAGATTGCCGTGTGTCACGATCCGTGAGGTAAGGGCACACGCCGCGAGGAACGTCACCAGCGAAAAGCCAACATTGGCCTCCGGCGCCCAACGTCTCCCCCCAAACATACCCAGGGTCACCGCACCGAGCAGCGGGGTCCCCAGCAGCAGGATGAAATCCACCTTATTGATCCTCCTTCAGGGACTCGAGGTGCTTCAGATCCAGGCTGTCGAATTGCTCGCGAATCTGAAAGAAGAACACTCCCAGGACCAGCATCGCCACCAGGACATCGAGCGCCACCCCCAATTCGACGACCATCGGCATGCCGTAGGTGGCGCTCATCGCACCGAAGAACAGACCGTTCTCCATCGACAAGAATCCGACCACTTGCGACATCGCTTTGCGGCGCGTGATCATGGTCAGGAAGGCGATGAGGATCACCGCCAAGGCGATGCCGATGGAATTGCGCGTCGCGGTGCTCGCGAGCGCCGAGATCGGTTGCGCCAGTCCGAACGCAAATATCACCACCAGGACTCCCACCAGCATCGTTCCCGCAATATTCAGAAGTGGTTCCGTATCCCAATACACGCCGAGCCGGCGAATCAGGCGATGCAATAGCCAGGGCAGGAAAATGACTTTCAGGCCCAGGGTGAGTGCCGCGGAAAAATACAAGTGGCCGCTCCCGGTTCGCCAGGCGAGCAGCAGAGTGGCGAAGCAGAGCAGGGCTCCTTGCAGCGCAAGCAGATCGACCAGCGCGACGACGCGCCGTTGCGACAGCATGGCGAAGGAAAGCAGCAACAGCAGTGCCGCCAGAGTGTTGAGGAGTTGCAGATCCCAGGGTAGCGCGGTCATGTCATGCCCCCAACAACAACCGCACGAGCAATCCGAGCACGGCGAACAGAAAAGCCGTTGCCAGAAACTCCGGTGCTCGAAATACCCGCAATTTGGCGGACAAAGTCTCTATGAGCGCCAAGCCGGCACCGGCAAACAGCAGCTTCACGCCGAGCAACACCACGGACACAGCCAGGCTCAGCGGAGCATGAGTCGTCGCTATGCCCCAGGGAATGAACACCGCAAGTCCGATGCAGGCGTAGTTGAAGAGCTTCAGTGCAGCGGCCCACTCCATGAGCGCCAGATGTCGCGCTGAATATTCAAGCAGCAGCGCCTCGTGAATCATGGTCAGTTCAAGATGCGTTGCGGGGTTGTCAACGGGGATACGGGCATTCTCGGCCAGCAGCACCATGGTGAATGCCACTGCGGTAAAGGCGAGGCTCGGGTTGAGTGCGAAAGCCTGCGCAGAGAGACGTTCGGCGATCAGAGGCAGGGCTGTGGTGGCGCAGGTCAGAGAAACCACGAAGATCACCACCAGCAATGCAGGCTCTGCGAGGAAACCGATCATCATTTCGCGGCGCGCGCCCAAGGTGCCAAACGCGGTGCCGACGTCCATCGCTGCCAAGGCCAGGAACACTCGGGCCGTCGCTAGAAGGCCGACCAGCGCGATCGCGTCCGCCGCCTGCGTCATTGGCAAACGAGTTGCAATCGAGGGAATGACCGCGGCGGCCGTTACCATGGCGCCAAATACAATGTAGGGCGCGAGCCGAAACAGTCGCGAAGCGTTTTCGGCAATCACTGCATCCTTGTGAAACAGCTTCCGGATGCCGCGATACGGCAGCAGAATGCTGGGGGCGGACTTATTCTGCAGCCACGCTCGGCACTGATTGACCCAGCCGACGAATACCGGCGCCGCGGCCACCGCCAGTGCGATTCCCAACATTTGCACAATCCAGTCGGATGCGTTCATAACATGAGCGCCAGCAGGACCACGAGTGTGACGAAGCTATAGAGCAAGTAGGTGGAAATGCGACCTTGCTGCAGCCAAGCCACCTTATCTGCGATTTGGCGTACGAGCGCGCCCAAGGGCTCATACAAAGCACGCCAAAACCGATCGCCAATCTCCAACCGGTACTTCGGCTTCTTGTCAAACGGAGTAGGGAGCTCCCGGATAATGGCAAAGAGCGGTTGAAACAGATGTCGAATGGGCTGGCCGAAGCCCTCTGCCGTATCTTGCATGCGGCTGTTGAGCCCGCCAAAACCGCAATCCCAGGCGGGGCCCTTGCGAATTCGCTGGTGATAAAAGAATCGCACACTCGCGATCGCCAACGCCACCACAACCAGGATGACCGCAAAGAACACCACAGGTGCGTAGGACGACTGTCGCTCAGGGATGGGCACCAGCAGCCACCAGGGCGCGTCGCCGGCGGGTAGTCCGCCCAGCTTGAGCTGCTGGGTGACGATGCTGAGCATTGAGATGACATTCGTCGGGAGGAAGCCGAGCAGCACGCAACCGGCGGCAAGCCACGCCAAGCCAAAGCGTTCTGCGAACCCCGCATCGTGAGCGCGTCGCAAGGCGGATTCCCTCGGTTGCCCGAGAAAGATGACGCCGAAGAATTTGACCATGACGTAACCGGCAAGCGCTGCGGCAAGGGCGAGCAGCGCGGCACCCAGCGGCAGCAGCATGTTGATAAATGCGTGCGGTACCTTATAGGAAAATAGAAAGGACTGGAGCAACAGCCATTCCGAGACAAATCCGTTCAAGGGTGGCAAACCAGCGATGGCCAGCACGCCGACCAGCGTCAGCCACGCGACCCAGGGCATTCGATGAATGAGGCCGCCGAGGTGCCCCAAGTTGCGCTCCCCGGTGGCGTGCAGGACCGCACCGGTGCCTAAAAACAAAAGGCTTTTCATGAACGCATGATTCATGGCGTGATACATGACGGCGATCAGCGTGAGAGCCGCCGCCGCGTGCATCTCCGCACCCGCGAACACGATCGCGAGCCCGAGGCCGGTAAAAAGGATCCCTATATTTTCAATGGACGAGTACGCCAGCAGACGTTTCATGTCCGTCTGCGCGGCGGCGAAGACGACTCCATACAACGCGCTGAACAGTCCGAGCGATAGCGGCAGGAGTCCCCACCACCAAACCGGTTGGCCCATGAGGTCAAAACTTATACGGATCATTCCATACAGCGCCGTCTTCAGCATCACGCCGCTCATCAGCGCCGACACCGGGGAGGGCGCGGCCGGATGCGCTTCCGGCAGCCACACATGCAGCGGTACCAGGCCTGCCTTGGCGCCGAATCCAACCAGCGCGAGACAAAAAGCGATTGTGGCCCAATCGGGAGCGAGGTGTGCCGAACGCATGGCATCAAAGGTGAAATGCCAGCTTCCGCCCTGGAGAACACCGAAGCACAAGAGAATGGCGATTGCGCCCAAATGCGCGATCAAGAGATACAGAAATCCGGCTCGGCGAATTTCAGGAATACGGTGTTGGGTGGTGACCAGAAAATAGGACGAGATGGCCATGCTCTCCCATGCCAACATGAATGCATACGCGTCATCGGCGAGCAGAACGAAGCCCATACTGGCGAGAAATAGGTGATATTGCAGACAGAGGAGTCCGGGCGCCGTTCCTTCGCCGCGCCGAAAGTAGCCGGCTGCAAAGATTGAAATGCCGGCGGACGCGGCGCCGAGCAAAACCAAGAACACACCCGAGAGCCCATCGAGTCGGATGTGAGCCGGTAAGTTCGGCAGGCCGATGGGCAGAATCAGCTGTTCCGCGGGGTGATTCAGCCCGGCAGCGGCGACAATGGCCAGCGCCGCGCCAATGAGGGCGCCCAACGGGAAAAGCGTTCGCCCCACGAAAACAATGCTCAGCGGCCGAGCCAATCCTGCAAGGCCAACCAGGCCCCATGCAGCCAGCAACGGCAGGCATAGCGTCAGCGGAGAATTGAAACCAAAGCTCACAAGGCATCGACCCCCAAAAGCCGGGAACAGTCGTTGGCTCAGGCAAACAAGGCCGCACGGTCAATTGCCGTAATGGGCGTTTTATTATAATATCATGCACATCTAAATGTCACTTGATGTGAGTAGCACGTGGCCGCCGAAGATCGCACCGCCCGGCTTACCATCCTGATCGATCCGCGTAAGAAGGAGCTGTTTGAACAGTTGTGCGCGGAGGAGGACGCGACGCCATCGCAGGTGGTGCGTCGCTTGATCCGACGATACATCGAGGAGCGCACTGGAAAGCCTTGGGTACCGACTCCAGATCGCAACAATTCTCCAAGTCGCCGTGTCACGGCTCGCCGGCAATAGCAGCGCTACTTGGGGCGGGCCTCAAACGGTCGCCGCGAGCGTGCGGGCAGCGTTGCCCGGCTAAATTCCGAGCAGCGCCGCCAATTGCCGATCATGGCCGTAAATGTCATCAAAAAACTGGACGGGTCCAGCTTCCGTTGCCATCACCGTACCGTAGAGAATCATCACCTGGATGGGTTCGATAAGATCGACTTGAAGGGTCGTTGTGCCGTGCATGGCGGCCTCGATGCGCGAGATGTCCCACGGGTCCGCGGCGTTCTTCAAAACGTAGGATGCGAGTGCGACGGGGTCGGCCACGCGGATGCAGCCATGGCTGAATGCGCGCCGAG
Source organism: uncultured Gammaproteobacteria bacterium (assembly GCA_963811115.1). Lineage (GTDB taxonomy): Bacteria > Pseudomonadota > Gammaproteobacteria > Steroidobacterales > Steroidobacteraceae > Bog-1198. Next base: position 649,898 of record CAWEQB010000002.1, on the reverse strand, counting down.
ATACCGAAAACAGCTGATGCTCGGGCGTCGAATGCATGTAGACGTTATGCGAATTCGGAAATAAGAATTTGACGAGCCCGAGCGCGTTGTCATCTCCCGGCTGTTGTCGCACCCGCAACCGGCCGGCCCTCAGTTGGGCGATTGCCTGGTCGGAAGTGGCAATGACAGCCGCGTCGTCGCCCTCACCCCGAACCAATTCCATGTGATGACGTCGTAAATAGTCGGGGTCACGCCGAAGCCCCGGCAGAACTTCGTGCAGGGCGATGCTCCGTGGAATATCCCAGTAGGGTCTGAATACGACGCGCTTCAGTTCGCCCAGGAACACCGGCGTGCGTTTGCCAGGGTAGGTCTGACCGACAATGACCGGAATCTGCAAGATGCTCGCGGCCCGGTCGGCCGTGGTATTGAATGCAAACAGTGCAAATTGCGGGAGATTCACGATGATCGGAGCGGAACTAAACGCCGGGATCCATCGCCAGCGTTCCAGCGTCAGTTCGATTTGCCGCACGCGTGCGGCAAGGGGCGTATTGAGTGCGTCCCAGGTGGCGCGATCAAGATTACCGGTGATGGGGAGGCCGTGCCTTGATTGATAGCGCTTAAGGGCTTCGCCCACCCCGGAATCGATCGAATCGTCCGATCGGATGTCCACCGCGGCGGCCTCGAGATCACCTTCTGCAGCCAGTATTGTTCGCAACATCTGAGCGCCGGCATAAGCCTCACCGCGGTGCAGCGTCTTGCCGCCAAAGGGCGCTAGCGTAGCCAGGGATGGATCGGCGGCGAGCTCGCGGTAACGCGCAAGTGCTGCCTTCAGCAGCGCATAATGAAAGAAGTGCGGCTCCGCCTGTGATAGAGCGTCGGCGACACTGGCGCTGGCCGCGAGGTCTATGACGGCAGTTGCGACGTCAAGATCATGCCGCGAATTGGGGAGCTCAAATCCCACGGTGCGCGGATCAATTCGCCCGTAATGAAGATGGCTGATCATGCGCGCCGCAGACTCGGTCAGCCAGACATCAAGCTGCCTGTAGTCTGCAAGCATCGCAGGCTGCGCGACCGAGCCCCGCGCCTCGTCGAGCTGTGCATCGCCGTAGTCGGATGCGCGCAGGCCCAGGTCATCCGCGCAATGTACGAGGGCAAGCAATTCGCGCGCCTGCGGAGTGAACTCGCCCTGTTTACTCCAAAGCAAGGTTCCCGCGGCTAAATAAATCGATCGCACGACGGACTCCTCGTCAGGGAGTGCGCGCCCCTCGAGGCGGAGCTGCAGCGAACCGCCAAGATCCAAGGTTGGCGGTCTCGACGCGGCTACATCTGCCGCGGCTTGTGCGTTCGCGACGCAGCAGAGAACAGCGAAGAGTAAACCCCTCACGCACTTTCCCTGCGCTGGCATGGATTCGGATGCATTTGCCATTACACTGTATATCGTTAGTGCAGGGATTTGCGCAGCGTTGCGGCATTTCCTTATTCCGAGAACCCGATTTGGCGCGCAGGCTTGATGGCGCCTTCCGCAAATTGCGCCCCTTGGAGCCCGTGCAGGAGAAACCCATGAATACTCAGCATGCTTTCGATCCCACCTACCTAGAATCGAAGCGCAAAGAACTCTTGGCCCTTCGCGCGCAATTGCAAAAGGCGGCGCTCGCCGGGCAGACTGAAGCGGGTGGCTTGCAGGACGAATCGACGGCACAGGCTCACGAATACGAGGATGATGCGCAGAAACTCGTGATGCTCGAAACCTCTCGAAATCTCCTGCGCCACGATGCCGCGCGGCTGGCGCAAGTAAATCGCGCGCTGCGCAAGATGGAGGAGAGCACTTACGGCTTTTCCGATGTCAGCGGGGAACGCATTTCCACCGCCCGGCTGGATGCGTTGCCCGAGGCCACCACCACATTGCAGGAACAACTCGCGCATGAGTGAGGCAGTTGGACGGGCTCAACGTAGTCCCTCTCTCCCATCAAAATCAACGAGTTACTGGTTATGTCCTGGAGCTTCAAGTTTCAGCGTGCTCTTTTTGTGCCCCTAACATCATCCAGCCACTATCATTCGCAATATGAAAGGCATAAAGGCAAACGTCCTTGGCATCGCCGCGCCGTAAGATTCCGACCTTTTCCTTATATGGCGAGCACCCCGCTGCCTTGTCGCAGACCGACGCTCTGCACGTAGAGAGCATCCAATCACGCAGCCATAAGTATCTTTGGAAGATTGAGACCCATCGGCATACGCTTTTGTCGCAATTGGTACTCATCACTCAGGGGCCGGCGACGGTACACCTTGACGATCGTCGGTACGATTTGGAAGGATGTGCGGCAGTAGTTATCCCGGCGGGTACGATTCATAGCTTTCACTTCAGTTCCGAAACGCTGGGTTACGTGCTGACCGTCGACCTCGAACGACTGCTGACGACGGCGGGTCCTGCACACCAAATACCCCTGCAAGGCCTTTTCTCCTCGGCTCGAGCGCTTGATCTGCGTGCTGAAGTGACCTTGAGCGAGCGAGTCGCACAACTGATTCAAGTGCTGGAACTCGAGTTTCAGCAGCCCGACAGCTCGTTCACTCCGATGTGTACCTGGTTGGCGTGCTCCGCCTTGAGCGTGCTGGCACATGGGATGCTGCGCAATCGAACGGTCGAGAGCGGAGGAGGGACGGCCCCGGAATCGTTGCGTCGATTTCGCATGCTGATTGAGGCGCGGTACTTTGAGCACTGGCCTGTGCAGCGTTTCGCCCAAGAATTAGGCATATCGGAAACCAGTTTGAATCGACTGTGCCAACGCCTCGTGGGCACCACGGCTTTCGAACTCATTCAACAGCGCATTGCCCTCGAGGCGCGCCGCAAGTTGGTTTATTCGACCAATCCCATTCGCGGTATCGCAGCGGAATTGGGCTTCAAAGACGCGGCGTATTTCTGCCGGTTCTTTCGCCGGCGCAGCGGCGCGTCGCCGCATGATTTTCGGCGCCGACACGGGGTCTGATAAGTACCAGCGGGCGTCTGGATCGTGCAACAGCGAGAATTTTTCGCTGCTACGCTTCGTCAATGCTGCGTACCCAGGTCGCAATTATTGGCGCCGGTCCGTCCGGATTGTTGCTGTCGCAGCTTCTCCACCTGCACGGCATCGACAGCATTGTCGTGGAACGCCAGAGCCAGGAATATGTTGCCGCGAGAATTCGCGCCGGTGTACTGGAGCAAGGCACTGTGGAATTGCTGCTCGAGGCGAATCTTGGCGAGCGTCTGCTGCGGGAGCGTTTGGTACACGACGGCTTTTCGTTGGCATTCTCCGGGCGAACGGTGCGGGTGGACCTCAAGGGGCTGACCGGGAGAGCGGTATCGGTCTACGGCCAAACCGAAGTTACCAAGGATCTCATGGACGCGCGCATGGCCGCGGGCGCCAAGATATTTTTTGCGGTAACCGAGGTTGCGATCGAAGACTTCGATACCAAGCACCCGAAGGTGCTCTTTACCCGCGAAGGCAACGCTCAAGAGATTGCCTGCGACTTCGTCGCCGGGTGCGATGGCTACCATGGTATTTGCCGTCAAAGCGTGCCGACGGGTGCGGCACAAACATACGAGCGTCTATATCCCTTCGGTTGGCTCGGCATTCTTGCCGACGTCCCGCCGGTGGCGCATGAACTTATTTATTCGAACCACGCACGGGGTTTCGCCCTGTGCAGTATGCGTTCACCGACCCGGAGTCGTTACTACGTACAATGCGGGCTCGATGAGAAATTGGAAACGTGGTCCGATTCGCGGTTTTGGGACGAGTTGAGATCCCGCCTGCCCGAAAATATCGCCGACGCGGTGATCACTGGACCGTCGATCGAGAAGAGTATCGCGCCATTGCGCAGTTTCGTGGTGGAACCAATGAAGTTCGGTCAACTATTCTTGGTGGGCGATGCCGCGCACATCGTACCTCCGACCGGCGCCAAGGGCCTCAATTTAGCGGCCGCTGACGTGCGGGTGCTATACCAGGCGATAGTGGAGTACTACCGGACGCGCTCCGCCACGGCCTTGAATCTCTATTCGGAAAAGGCGCTGAGACGCATCTGGAAGGCTGTGCGCTTTTCATGGTGGTTTACGTCGATTTCCCACAAATTCTCCGACGACCTCTTTTCGAATCATTTGCAGTTGGCGGAACTGGACTATTTGTCGGGGTCGACGGCAGCCCTCACGAGTCTGGCTGAAAACTACGTGGGATTACCCTTCGAGTAAGGGCTGCATCCACCCCTCTCAGCGCGGGTCGCGCAGCGTCCTTGATCAGCCGGGATTTCACAGCCTTGCACGGCGCATCAGTTACCATTGATCATGCGAGTAGGCCATTTCGTGAGGCGGGAGATATGACCCAGAAATTGACCGGCGGGCAAGCCATCGTGCAGTCCCTTCTTTTGCACGGCGTCGACACGATTTTCGGTATTCCGGGGGTGCAGACCTATGGATTCTTCGATGCGCTGTACGAAGTACGCGACCGCATCCGCGTAATACACCCGCGCCACGAGCAGGCGACGGCGTACATGGCTTTCGGGTATGCGAAAGCGACGGGGAGGGTGGGGGTCTTTTCTGTAGTGCCCGGTCCGGGAGTCTTGAACGCCGGTGCGGCGGTTTGTTCTGCCTACGGTGCAAGCACGCCGGTGCTCTGTGTTACCGGTCAAGTGCCGTCTGATTTTATAGGTTCCGGGAAAGGGCATCTGCACGAGTTGCCGGATCAACTGGGGACGATGCGCTCGATCATGAAATGGGCGGCGCGCATCGACCATCCGGCCGAGGCCCCGAGCGCAGTCGCCGAGGCGTTCCGGCAAATGTCGACGGGCCGCCCGCGGCCGGTTGGTCTCGAAATGCCGTGGAACATCTTTGGCACGGTCGCTCCAGTGACCCTTGTGCCGCCGCCGGCGAGCTACGCACAGATTGAGGTGGACCCTGAGCAGCTCGCTCAGGCGGCGCGCATCCTCAAGTCGGCCCGTAATCCCATGATCATGGTCGGCGGCGGCGCACAACACGCGGCAGCGGAGATTCGCGAGTTGGCGGAGTTATTGCAGGCCCCCGTCGTTCCATTCCGCAGCGGTCGCGGCATCGTGGCGGATGATCACTATCTGGGTTTCACCTGTGCGTCCGGATTCAGGCGCTGGGCCGAGACCGATGTCCTGATCGGCATCGGCACCCGAATGGAGCTGCAATGGTTCCGTTGGGCCAATGCACCCAAAGATCTCAAGATCATCGACATCGACATCGACCCGACGCAGATGCCCCGCATCAAGCCGACCCTGCCGATCGTTGCTGATTCACGCGCGGCGACGCGTGGGCTCATCGCTGCGGTGATGAACGAAAGCGGCACCCGCGCATCGCGGCGCGATGAGCTTGAGGCCGTCAAGGCTGCTACTCGCGCGGATATCAACAAGGTACAGCCTCACATCGCGTATCTGCAAGCGATGCGCGATGTCCTGCCGCGAGACGGCTTTTTTGTGGAGGAGATCTGCCAGACGGGCTTCACATCATGTTTTGGTTTTCCAATATATTTGCCGCGCACCTTCGTATCGTGCGGTCATCAAGGCACGCTCGGTTTTGGCTATTCGACGGCGCTCGGGGTAAAGGTCGCACATCCGCGCAAGGCCGTGCTTTCGATCTCCGGAGATGGCGGGTTCATGTTCGGCGTTCAGGAGCTCGCGACTGCCGTGCAGCACGGCATCGATGTTGTCAGCGTCGTATTCAACAACGGCGCGTTCGGCAACGTCATGCGCGATCAGGAGGAGCGTTTTGGCGGCCATGTGATCGGGGCGCGGCTTCGCAACCCCGATTTTGTAAAGCTCGCTGAGAGTTTCGGCATGGCTGGCCACCGGGTCAAATCCCCCGCGGAACTTCGGGCGACCCTCGAAAAGGCCTTTGCCGCCGATGCGCCGGCATTGATCGAGGTTCAGGTGGAGCGCACCCAGGAGGTATCTCCGTGGGAGTTTTTGATGCCGTCTGCAATGCGGAGCGAGCAATAAGTGATTGAGATACGAACCAAATCCCACGCAAGTCAATAAGACTTAGGGGTAACACCAAGTTGGAGCGCGTCGGGCACGCTGGTCGCTGGCAAGGATCGACAACCTATGAATCACCATGCGTCCGGTTTGTCCCTCGATGAGTTTTCACGCCGCGAGTTCATGATCGGCTCGGCGCTATTCGGCGCGGCGAGCCTCGCCGGGCCGGTGTTTGCGGCGGTGGATGGGAAGAAGACATTCACCATCCTGCACACCAACGACATGCACTCGAGCTTCATCGGGATGGGCCCGGCGTCGGACTACACACCGTTCACGCTCAACGATGACAAAACGCGGGGCGGGTACGCAAGAATCGCCGCGGTTATCGCCAGGCAGAGGAAGGCGCGCGAAGCCCATGGGCCGGTTCTGATACTCGACGCCACCACCTTCGGCAATCATGAATTCGACCTCGGCCCGGATGGCCTGGCCAAGGCCATCGATGTTGCCAGCAAAGCCGGGCGGATTCCCGCCGTGCTCTCGTCGAACTCGGACTTTGCGGGGAACGATCCCACGCTGGCTGGCCTGCAGCAGCTATCCAATGCGGGGTTGGTGCGCCGCCATCTCGTGATCGAACGCGGCGGCATCCGATTCGGCCTCTTCGGCGTGCTCGGCAGGGAAGCGCAGATCTACACCAACGGTGGCGCGGTTAAATTCCCAGACCCCGTCGAGTCCGCGAAGGAGATGGTGAAGCATCTTCGCGAGACAGAGAAAGTGGATGTGGTCATCGCCCTGAGCCACGGCGGCGTGGAGAAGGACAAGGACGGGAATTTCAAGGCGGGCGAAGACGTGCATCTGCCCGAGGCCGTGCCGGGCATCGATGTCGTCATTGGCGGGCACAGCCACACCGAACTGCCGGAACCCATCATCGTCAACGGCCGCACACCGGTCGTGCAGACCGGAAAAGAAGGAAGGAATGTAGGCGAACTGGTGATCGGCATGGACGGCAGCAAGCTTGCGGTCGATTCCTATCGGCTCTACCCGATCGACGACAGCATCCTCGGCGATCGTGCGGTCGCCGATGAGATCGACAAACTCAAGAAGGGCGTCAGCGCGGCCGTGTTCGCATCGCGCGGCTATAGCGTCGATCAGCCGCTAGCCGTGACGCCGCAGGATCTGCCAAACACCTTCACCGACATTCCGGCGGGTACCATTCTCGCCAATCTCGTGACCGACGCGCACCGAAAAGCCACGCAAGCGGACATCGCCTTCACCGCCAACGGCATGATGCGGGCACCTCTGCTGCGAGGAAAGACGGGGGTCGTGACGGTGTACGACGTCTTCGCCGTGGCGCCGTTGGGTGCCGGTGTGGTGGATTCGACTGCCGGCAGCGCGCTGGTGACCGGCTACTTCACGGGCCAGGAGCTCAAGAACATCCTCGAGTTCTTTCTTGTGGATAGCCCGGCCCATCCCGGCGAGTATTTCCCGCGCGCTTCCGGTATGCGGTTCCTTTACGACAAGTCGCGACCGACATTCGATGTGGTGACGGGCATCGAGCTCGGCGACCTCGACCGCGGCTACAAGGCGATCGACATCAGCGGCAAGGACGGTCGCCTGTACAGCCTCACCTGCCCCCTGATGCTGGGAGTGATCCTGGTGGCCATTCCCAAGTACACGAAGGGAAAATTGCAGCTCGCTGCCAAGAAAAAGGACGGAATGCCGCTCACGTCGAGGGTTGACGCGCTCGATGCGCCACACGAGAACTCGGGCTATCTACTGGCGCCGGCGGGCAAGGTGGACCAGAGCTCTGTGGCCACCGCCGCGGGTGGCGGCGCTCCTCGCGAGATCAAGGAATGGCAGGCCATCATGGATCACCTGCGGGACCTGCCCGTCAAGAAAAAGGGTGAGCTGCCCACGATCCCGGTCGATGAGCGGGCCGCAGAGGTCCGCGCGATCAAGGTCTAACTTAGCCGGGCTACTCGGGAACGCCGGCCTTTCTCAAGCCGTCATAGAGCGGCTCGTAACCGGCCAGCGCGGCCGTGGGCCAGACCCACTTCTTCATGGCGGCGATGGTTTTGATATTGGGGACCGAGGCGTCGAAGTCGGCCAAGGCCGCCTGTGCCCGATCGCGATGGCCCAATTGCGCCTCTGCGGCGGCCAAGGTCAGGCGAACCGTGCCGCTGACGGGACTGCGCAACTGGTCCTCGCGCATGCGAGCGGCTGACGTGCGCGCCAGCTGCGCGGCGGCGGCATAGTCGCCCACGGCATAGTGGACTGAGGAAGCCAGTCCTTCCAACGAGCTGTATTGGTTTGGCGATCGCGCTACCAGCGCATCGATGATGGGCAACGCTTCGGGTGCGCGATGAAGCTTCAAGAGCTCCAGCGCCTTGCTCCACAGATTCCACGGATCGTCCGGGTCCCTTTGCAGCAAGGACTCGGTGATCAGCAAGGCCTCTTCATGTTTGCCGCGCAGGTCATATAGCGAAACTTTCTCGCCGATCATGTCCTGATTATTGGGATCCATGCCGAGATATTTGTCGAGCGCCGCCGCGCCGATGGCCTTCTGCGACTCGACGTCCTTCGACCATGCCATGACGCAATCGCATAGATTGATCTCCGCGGTCACCCAGGTGGCTTCGCGGTCATCCGGTGACAAGGTGAGCGCGCGTTTCAGCAGCTCGCTGGCGTTGGCGTACGCGCCCTTGGCTTCCGCGCCATGATGTCCCGACCATGAAACGTATGCCCGGATGGTCAGATCACGCACATCGAGCGTGTCGGCCGGCTTGTTCTCGACGCGTTTTGCCTCCGCCTGGAGAGCCGCAAAAATCAGGTCGCCTTCGACGTATCCTATGTCCGAGTGCCAACGCGGCGTGAGTGCTTCGCCCGGGATTTGCACCGTCTCGGACTTGAGAATGCGTTCACTGCCGCCGTCGATCAGGGACATGACGAGCGAGTAGCCACCGCTGTTCTTGGCCAATGCGCCGCGAACCAAAAAATGGACATCGAGGGCCCTGGCCATATCACGCGCGTTGCTATATTTGGCGACGGCTTCCTCGATGCTGCGCCGAGGGATGTTCTGCGCCCAGAGCGAGTCTTCTTCGAGGCGCGCCGTAAATTCATCCGTGGTGGCCGCGGCCACTTGCACCCCGTGCGCGTCGTTGGCCGGCGCCTGGAAGGGCAGGACGGCAAAGGTAAGGCGGCGATCTTCCAGCGAATAGGGCACGATCGCGGCACTCTTCCCGCGCAGCTGTACGGTAGCCCACGTGATGGCGGCACCGGCGATCAGCACCCCTACGCCGAGCGCGGCCACCCGCGGCAGGCTCGAGCGCTTTGCTGCGAGCAATGTTGGGGCGGGGTTGACCGGGTCGGCCGGCACAGTCTTGGGGATCTCGGCAGGGGACCGTGGCGCGCCTGCAGCGCTTTGCGGCAGCGACAAAAGCCGCAATACATGCTGCACGAACGCGGGCGGGGTCTCGCCGTCCGGCAATCGCATCCATTGCACTTCGCGGAATCGCTCGGGAACCCGGTCGTCGGAGTCGGGCGTGCCATCGATGACCACCGGGACCAGAAAGGCGCGGTCCGAGGCCATGAGGTGGGAGCGATCCACGGCGAGCTTCCATTCGAGCCGAAAGTAGCCCTCGGCGCGCGCGTGGGAATTGCTGGAAATCAACGGAATGAACAGCGCGCAACTCTTGATTTGCCGGCGGATGGCATTATCCCAGGCATCTCCACCGCGCAGTTCACTGCGGTCGAACCAAACTTCGACGCCGGCGGCGCGCAGGGCGGTGCAAATCCGCTCGGCCGCGCGCGCATCCTCCGAGGCATAGCTCAAAAATACGGCGCGCGCGCCGCTCTTGGCGAAGGGATCAGTGGATTGAGGATCGACGTCGTTCAATGGATCGTGTGCCCGGCGCTCTTATCATACAACGGCGAGAAGAATGGACTATGTTACCTTGCGACGCAATCGAACACGCACGCAATATGTCTCATAACATTGCGGTATCTTGGCCTCTGGCGAAATCCTGTGAAGGTATGGAATGTAGACAACGCGAACGCGGCGATCGCGCCAGTAGTGACTTCAACTTCTACTATCTGCCGCGCAGCAAATGTACACCAACCGCCGGCGTCGATGAGCCTGGCGGTTCGCGGGTTTCTCTTACGAACTCCCAGACCTTGGATATTACAACCGATCCTTCGCCAACCGAGGAGGCGACGCGCTTGACGGAGCCTGCTCGAACATCCCCGACCGCGAAGACGCCGGGCAGCGATGTCGCAAACGGCGAGGCCGCGGAGCCTTGGTCGTAACCCGTGACGACAAATCCTTTGTTATCGAGTTTCACGAGCCCCGATAGCCACTCGGTGTTTGGCGCGGCTCCCACCATGATGAAGAGTGCACGCGTATCAACGACGCGGTTCGACCCGCTCTTCACGTCGCGAATGGTCAGTGCTTCGAGGTGCTCAGCACCATGTAGCGCGGCCACCTCGGCCCCGTATTCGATGGTGATTCTGGAATCGGCTTCGAGCCGACTCGAGAGGTAGCTCGACATCGAGGCGGCAAGTGACGTGCCGCGAACCAACACGCGTACGCACCGCGCCGAGCGGCTGAGGAACATCGCGGCCTGCCCCGCGGAGTTCCCGCCGCCGATGATGACCGCGTCTGTTCCCTTGGTATAGCGCGCCTCGATCTCGGTTGCGGCATAGTAAATGCCGGCCCCTTCGAAGTCGCTGAGCCGGTCGAGTGGGAGCCTGCGATATTGCACCCCGGTCGCGACCACCACTGCCTTGGCACGGACGCGCTGGCCGTTATCGAAAGTCGCGCAAAAGCTCTCATCGTCGAGCCTCTGAAGGAGCACCACTCGCCGTGGCATCGCGAAACGAGTACCAAATTTCATCGCCTGCACTTCTCCGCGCCAGACCAGGTCGGCACCGGAAATGCCCGTCGGGAAGCCCATATAATTCTCTACACGGCTCGAGGTCCCGGCTTGGCCGCCGATCGCGACATCTTCAACCACCAGCGCGCGCAGGCCTTCGGCCCCCGCATACACCCCTGCGGCCACTCCCGCCGGCCCGCCGCCGACGATTAACACGTCAAATATTTCATCGTTGCTGAAATCAAGGTTGAGACCGAGCAGCCGTGCGACCTTGTCGGGAGTGGGGTCAGTCACAGCGACGTCCCGACCAAAGATGACGGCGGGTACCCCCGCAGCGATGGAGCAGCGATGGGCGCTCGCTTCGGCCTCAGGACTTCCGAGTGCCAACGAGATGTACGGAATGTGGTTGCGGCTCGCAAACTCCGCGATACGACGCACATTTCGGTCATGGTCTTCGCCGATCAACCGCAAGCTGCTGATGCGCTCCTCAAGCTGGCGCCGGCGGCGCGCCGACAGCACGGTGATGATGATGTCGGACATCTCGGGGATCTGGGACATCAGCGTCAGCATCGCTTCTCGCGGCACCTCGATCACCCGTGTATCCCGTACTGCGCGCATGGCCATGGACCAGGCGCCGCCGTTCAGGAGGGAGATCTCGCTCATGAACTGCGTCGGACCAAGGGTGGAGGGCAAATGGCGTTCGTCGGTATAAGGATTGACTACTTCCACCTCGCCTTCCTCGACATACACGAATCGATCCACGGGTTCGCCGGGTCGTGCGAGCAACGCACCCGCGGGATAGCTGGCGGCAGCGCCCGCGACGCGCAAGGCGTCGACGTGCGCCGCGGCCAGTGGGATGCGCTGCATCTGACGTAAATCGCCGCCAATTGATTCCATGATTCTGCTAGAAAGCTTCGAGGCGCTGCAGTTCCATCGGGCGATTATCCCCGATGCTTGAAGGCGGTTTGACCCTAATCTCCCATACGGAAGGCATGTTATTATTACCGGCTGATGCGTGCTGCGCCGCGTCGGCACGCCGGGACCTATGTCAAGTCCGAAATACGATATCGGAGAAATCATGCGGCAAATCACCGTCGCGTTTGCATGTCTCATTGCCGCCGCCTGTGGACAACAGGGAGGCCAGTCGCAGTCTTCCGGCCTGACGGCCGAGGATGCTGCGTTCCAGAAGCGCTTGCAGGAACAATTCCTCGACGCCAAGCCAGGCACCGTAATCGATATTCCCGCCGGCAAACACGCTCTTGACCGCGTGCTGACCCTGCGCGCCAGCGGCGTGACGATTCGCGGTGCCGGTCACGACAAGAGCATTCTGTCGTTCAAGAACGAGATCTCGGGCCCCGAAGGCATCCTCGTCTATGGCAACGACTTCACGATCGAGAACTTGTCGATCGAGGATACCAAGGGCGACGGCCTCAAGATCAATGACGGCGAGAACATCACGATCCGGGGCGTGCGCGTCGCCTGGACGGGCGGGTCGCAAACGACCAACGGTGCGTACGGCATCTATCCGGTCAAGTCCAAAAATATCCTGATCGAGGACTCGTCCTCGTGGGGTGCCTCCGACGCCGGCATCTATGTCGGCCAGTCCACGAATGTGATCGTGCGCCGCTGCCATGCGGAACAGAATGTCGCGGGGATCGAGATCGAGAATACGATCAATGCCGACGTGTACGAGAATGTAGCCACCGGCAATACCGGCGGGATCCTCGTGTTCAACATGCCGAACCTGAGCCAACCCGGGCATTCCACCCGCGTATACAAGAACAAGGTGTATCAGAACAACGTGTCGAATTTCGCCGCCAAGGGTGCGGCAGTGGCGAGCGTGCCGGCGGGTGCCGGCGTGGTCGTGAATTCGAACAGCAAGGTGGAGATATTCGATAACGACATTGCGGATAACAAGACAGCCAATCTCATCATCTCTGCTTACTTTTCCACGAATTACTACAACAAACCTGGAATCGATCCGAATTACGACCCCTATCCGCGCGCCATTTTTGTTTACGACAATCGCTTTTCCGGAGGCGGGGATTCGCCCGACGGGCTCGACCTCAAGACCCTGAAAGTGGCGATGTACGGACTCAACGGTCATTTCCCCGACATCATCTGGGATGGCTATCGCGACCAGAAGAATCTCGTCAATGGCCAGCCGCCGGCGGAGGAACGCATTTGCATCAAGAACGGCAACTCTGCCGTGCTCAATGCCGATGGGCCGCACAAGTACAAGAACCCCTCCACGGAAACGGCGCCGTTTCAGTGCGAACTACCGAAGTTGCCTCCGGTAGACCTGCCCGCCCGGACATGAAGAGCGCGTGATGATGATTCAGCAGGCGCTCCGCCGGGGTGCCTTGGCCGCTGCCGTGTTTGCCGGGTCGATATTGGGGGCCTGTTCGCGGGCGCCGGATCCGGTGCATTTCTTCGCGGAGGGTCGGCCGCAGCGCCTGAGCGAATGGCATGTGGTCTTTCGCGACGGCGGACGGCTCGCATTGAACGAGCGCGTCGTGCCCTATGATTTGAACTCGCCGCTATTCAGCGACTATGCGCACAAGCTGCGCACCGTGTGGATGCCGCCGGCCGCCAGCGCCAAATACGCGAGTGTGCAGAGTTTCGATTTTCCCGTCGGCACCGTCATCAGCAAGACCTTTTATTACCCGCGTGCTGCCGGCGGCGATGCCGCGGTGTTGCGCACCTATGATCAGTCGCGGGACTTTGCCGGCCAAGGACTTGATCTCAAGAACGTACGGCTCATCGAGACCCGGCTCCTCGTGCGGCGCGAGCACGGCTGGGAGGCGCTGCCCTATGTGTGGAATGCCGAGCAGACCGATGCGGAACTCGCGCGCACGGGTGATGAAGTGCCGCTGGAACTCGTCGCGGCCGACCAGACGCGCGAACCGTTCACCTACGTCGTGCCGAATGAAAATCAATGTGCGGGATGCCACGTGACGGATTTGAAGGCCAAGAGCATCGCCCCGATCGGCCTCAAAGCCCGCCATCTCAATCGCGACTATGGCTATCCCTCCGGAATGGAAAATCAACTCAGCTATCTGCAAAAGATCGGTTACCTGACGGGGCTGCCGCCGTCGAACGAGGTGCCGCGCAACGCCAATTGGCGTGATCCCACGCAGCCGCTCGATGCCCGGGCCCGCGCCTACCTTGATGTCAATTGCGCGCATTGCCATAGCCCCACTGGCGCAGCGGACACGACGGGCCTGAGTTTCGAGGCGGTCACCGCCGCGGACCGGCACCTGGGTGTTTGCAAGCCGCCGGTGGCGGCGGGCCGCGGCACCGGCGACCATATTTTCGACATCGTACCGGGACACCCGGAGGATTCGATCCTCCCGTTCCGCATGGGTTCGCGCGAGCCCGGCGTCATGATGCCTGAGCAGGGGCGAGGGACGGTACACCTCGAGGGTCTTGCATTGATTCGCGACTGGATTGCCGCCATGCCCGGACAGTGCGGCGTATGAGAACCAACAACTTCGGAGATCGCATGATGAGCATTCGCCGCCATTCCATTCACCTGTCTCTGCTCGCGCTCTTCGCGGGCGGAGGCGCCGCCGCGGCCGATGCGCCCGGCGACCAGGGGGTGCCGACGCCGGCGTCGGACAGCGGCGAACTCGGCACCATAACCGTGACGGCGCAGCGACGCAGCGAAGCCTCGCAGAACGTGCCCATTGCGCTCCAAGTGGTGACCAGCCAGCAGATCGAGAAATTGACCGCCACGGATCTGTCGAGCATGAACGGCTATGTCCCGGGCCTCAATGTGGGCGGCGAGCAGCCGACTCAGCCGAACTTCACGCTGCGCGGAATCAGCGTATCGGACTTCGGCATCGGCACCGACTCTCCGATCGGTATCTACGAGGATGGCGTCTATACGGGCAAGACCGGCGGTGCACTGCTGCTGTTCAACGACGTGCAGCACATCGAGGTGCTCAAAGGCCCGCAGGGCACGCTGTTTGGGCGCAACAGCGCGGCCGGCGCCATTTCCGTGGTTACCAATCAACCCACCGTCGGCTGGGGCGCGGATGCGAAGATGCGCTTCGGCAACTACGGCGAGCAGTACTACGAAGCCATGGTGAATGCGCCGTTGGGCACGGATCTGGCAGCGCGCATAACCTTCGTCGACAATCGCAGCAATGGCTGGCTTCAAGATAGCGCGACGGGTGAGCGTTATAACCGCAACGGCGATTGGGGCACCCGGGCGCAGCTTCTCTGGCATGCGCCGGGCGACACCCGCGTGCGGCTGATCTGGGAACACGAAGAGCTGAGTCAGCCGCCGCGGCCGGCCATTGGCATCGTCGCCTTGCCGCCGTCGCCCGGACTTCCTCCGTATCCTTCCAATCCGTCCACCTGGCTGAGCCCATTTACCGCGCCGCTGCTGAACGATACGGTCGGTGCGCGCGAGTCGCGCAAATTCGACGCCTTGACGTTGCGTGCCGAACACTCCTTTGGGTTCGGGGATTTCACGTCCATCAGCGCCTTTCGTCACTTCAATACTTTCAATCGCGAAGATCAGGACGGGACCAATCGCCTGTATCTGTATTTCGACGACGCCAACATCGAGGAGAACAAGAGCTACTCGCAGGAATTCACTCTGTCGGGAAAGACCGGCATTGCCGACTGGGTCGCCGGTGCGAGCTACTACTACGACGACGCCCATCAGACGAGCCAGCTGAATCTCTACACCGACGGCATCGACACGCTTCTCAATAATACGGGACTGGTGCCGGGCGGTATTTACGGTCCGATCAGCCAGGCTGTGACACCGTTCGGCCTCCCGTCCCTGCTTGGGAATACCTGGCAAGAGAGCATGATCAACCACGGCTACTCACGGGCCGGAGCGTTGTACGGCGACGTGATCTGGCATGTCGCCGACCGCTGGAACCTCACCACGGGCGTGCGTTTCACACATGATGAGAAAGATTTCAGCTGGTACAATCCGACGCGCACCGCGACGGGCCTCGACGCCGGCCTCGCGACGATCGCGGGTGCCGGTATCCCGCTGCCGCCGTTTCCGTATACCCAAAATCTCGAGTTCAACACGCCCATTTCGACCGCGGCTCCACTGCGGTTGAACGACAGCTGGAACGACACGAGTCCGCGCGTCGTGCTCGACTACAAGCCGCGGCCGGATGTGATGATCTACGGCTCGGTGACGCGCGGCTATGAGGCGGGCGGCTACAACGCGCTCGAGCCCGGGGCGAAATACGAGCCGGAAACCGTGCGCAATTACGAGCTCGGCGTGAAGAGCGAGCTAATGGAGCACCGCCTGCTGCTGAACGCATCGGTCTATTACTACCTTTACTCGAACCTGCAGTCTTTGAATCTGGTATCGAACGGCAACGGCTCGTTGCCTGCCTACGAAGTCACCATCAGCGATCAGCATGCCAAGGGTGTCGATTTCGAGGCGCGCTGGCAGGCGACCTCCGCCTTGCGCTTGAACTTTCTCGCGGCGTACATCGATGATACCTACAAGGATTACATCGCCCCGGATGGAACCAATCTATCCGGCCAGGCGACCGGGGAGCCGCTGTGGTCCCTCGCGGGCGGTATCGATTATCAATGGCACGACGTGGTGGGCGGAGATCTTGACTTCTCCCTGCAGGATGCGTATCGCGGGGCGACGCGCTGCAATGCGGATTCGGCGGTGCAGGGAAGCTGCTTGACGATACCTGCATTTCGAATCGGCACGGCGCAAAATCGCACTGATGCGCGTCTCGGGTGGGTGAGTGGCGGCTCGGTACCGGTATCGGTTGCCCTGTACGTCAATAACCTCTTTGACAAGCAGTACGCAACCGGTGTCCAGACCATCAGCGAGACGACCCTGGGAACGCCCTTCAGCAACATCACGGCGCCACGATTCTATGGCGTGGAGCTCGGCGTGCACTTCTGATGAACGATGCGGGTAACTTGTTGCTGCTGCAGGGGGTGCTCGACGCGCAACGTCAGGCATACGCGCGACATCCCGTGCCGAGCTATCGGGAACGGGTCGCGGACCTGCGAACGCTGCGGCGCTTCCTGCTCGAGAACCGCGAGGCGTTGATCGCCGCGGTCAACGCGGACTACGGCAACCGGCCGCGTCACGAGACTCTGTTCGGCGAGCTGGTGCCGGTACACGATGGCATCAAGCACACGCTCAAGCATCTGCGTCGCTGGATGCGTCCGCAGCGCCGCGCGGTGGATTTCCTGCGGTTCCCCGGGGCACGCAACCGTATGCTTCCGCAGCCGCTTGGCGTGGTGGGCGTCATCGTGCCCTGGAACTACCCAATCAACCTCTTGTTCATGCCGCTGACCTCGATCTTTGCGGCCGGCAACCGTGCGCTGGTGAAGATGTCGGAAAACTCCCGGCACTTGGCGGCGCTTCTGATCGAGCGGCTGCCGCGCTACTTTCCGGCCGACAAGCTGGCGGTATTCGACGAAACCGGCGGGGTGGGGGTGGAGTTTGCCCGGCTGCCGGTGGATCACCTGTTGTTTACCGGCTCCACCCAAACCGGCCGCAGCGTCATGAGTGCGGCGGCGGCCAATCTCGTCCCGGTCACCCTGGAATTGGGCGGCAAGTCGCCGGCACTCCTGTGTGAGGATTTTCCTCTGCGCACCGCGGTGGAACGGATCCTGTTCGTGAAATTGATGAACGCCGGGCAGATCTGCACCTGTGTGGATTATTTGCTGCTGCCACGGACCCGCATCGCCGAGTTCGTTGCGCTGGCGCAGGAAATCGCGCCGCAGCGTTACCGCGACATATCAAGCCCCGACTACACCTCGATCATCGATGCGCGTGCCTTTGCACGCATCACGCGCGCGCTGGAGGATGCGCGTGCGCGCGGCGCGACCGTTGTCCCCTTGCTGCCCGGCAAGCCCTGGGATGAATCGAGCCGCAAGATTGCTCCGCACCTGGTGATCGATCCGCCGGCGGACAGCGAACTTCTGCAGCGGGAGGTTTTTGGGCCGGTGCTGCCGATTGTGGGATATGGAGAATTGACGGCGGCGGTCGCGTTCATCAACGCGCGTCCGCGTCCGCTCGCGTTCTATCCGTTCAGCCGGAACCGCCGCACCATCGCATACCTGCTCGAGCACGTCATGTCGGGCGGCGTGTGCGTGAACGATGTCCTGTGGCATGTCACCCAGCACGATTTGCCGTTCGGCGGCGTTGGCGCGAGCGGCATGGGTCACTACCACGGCCGGGAGGGCTTCGTGAACTTCTCGAAATTGCGGCCCGTGTGCTATCAGGCGCGCTTGAGCAGCATGCGTCTGTTCTGGCCGCCGTTTGGAGCACTTGCCGGCAAGATTCTGGATTTCCTCACCCGCTGAAGTCGAAACTCAACCCGATCTTACGGTTCCCTCGGCGCATAATAGAGCCTGCAGGGGGCTCTCGGAGACGGCTCATGGCCAGTGAATCAAAGGCGGGCGAGCGGGTAGGCGTGACGAACGCCGCCCGCCGGTTGATTGAATCGTTGAGGAAAGAACACGGCGCACTCATGTTCCATCAATCGGGCGGCTGCTGCGACGGCAGCGCGCCGATGTGCTTTCGAGTCGGCGAGTTCAAATTGGGCGATGTGGACGAGAAGGTCGGAGAGATTGCCGGTTGTGAATATTGGATGGACCGGGATCAATTTCGGCGGTGGGCCCATACACAATGGACGGTGGATGTGGTGCCGGGGCGGGGCGCCAGTTTTTCGCTGGAGGCGCCATTGAACATGCGGTTTCTAATTCGATCGTCGTTGTGCGCGGTTACGCCCTCGAGCGATTAGTCCGGCAGCGGCGGAGACTTGGAATTCTCAACGAGTCGCGAGCCATTGGGCTATGGCCGGCGGCACTTCGCGCTGCGCCCGTGCGCTGACGTACATACCGATGTGCCCAAGATCCAATTCGAGTGCCGTATAGTCGTCGCTTCCGACCATCCGCCCGAGGGCAGTGGAAGACTCAGGCGGCACCAGATGATCTCTCTTGCCGATGAGGTTCAATATCGGCAGCCGCAGGGCGCGCAAATCGACCTTGCGGCCGCCGATTTCGAGCCGATTGCTCATCAGTCGATTCTCCTGATAGAACCAACCGACAAATTCCCGGAAGGCGACACCTGCCTGGTCCGGACTGTCGAATATCCATTTTTCGACGCGCATGAAGTTTTCGATCCGAGCCCTATCCGTACTCCCGTTCACGAGGTCCGCGTACTTCTGGTGCATCAGCCGAAACGGCATCAGCGACAAGAACAAGTGATTGAGTGAATCGCCTGAAACGTTGCCGTCCCCCACCCAGGCCGCCACATCGATCTTGCTTACCCACTTCGACAGCAGATCCGCGGGGGTGTGGAAATCGACCGGTGTGACCATCGTGATGAGATTTCGCACGCGTTTGGGGTATAACGCGCAATAGCACAGGCTGAATACTCCGCCCTGGCAGACCCCCAGCATGTTGAGAGCGCTCCGCCGGTGCGTGCCCAGAATGTGATCCACGCAACCGGAGATATAGTCGTCGATGTAGTCGGCCAGTGTGGTGAATCGATCGGAGCCGTCGGGATAACCCCAGTCGATGAGATAGACGTCGAGCCCTCGATCCAAAAGGCCGCGGATCAGCGAGCGATCCTCCTGCAGGTCCATCATGTACGGTCGGTTGACCAGCGCATAGACGATGAGCAGCGGCGCGCTCCCGGCCGCAGGCTTGCCCGTCGGCCGGTACCGATATAGGGTCAGTTTCCCGCTCTGCCATACGGGCTCCTTCGGCGAGCATCCCGCGGCACACTGGCTCGCCGCGGCCAGCGCCGCGTAAAGGGGGGTGCCCGTCACCGCTTGCCTTTGCGGCGTGTTCGTCCCGTACCGCCGCTCACGGACGTCGACTTGGGTCTGGTGCGTGCCGCGCGCAGCTGCGTTTCCAACGCCTTGAGCCGGGCATTGAGCGAATTTATTTCGCTGCGCGTGGGAAGGTCGAACTGTTTCGACCAGTGCTCGACGCTCGTTTGCAGTTCCTTGCGCCATTCGCTGCCGGCATTCACGAATTCGGTCAGCGACTCGCGAAATGCCTCGCCATGCGCCGTGCGGGCGTAGGCCTCCTCCGCACACTCGATCCAGGTGTCGTAGAGTTTTCGAAGGGTGTCTTTGCCGAGGGAGGTACTCTGCAGCTGCCCGGACTTGGCCGCGAAGATGGCGGCCGCTTCGCGCAGCGTGTCGGACCACAGGCGCTGCAGCCGGCGCTGGGCCTCATTCATGCGCCGCCAGGCTCCGGTCGCGCGCTGCCAGCGCTGCTGATGCTCGCGATTGGGACCGAGCGCCGGCGAGTCGGGGGATCCCTGCGCAAAGCCCGCAGAGGCACCGAATCCCGTGCTCCAGGGCGGATGATAGTCGGCGAATTGCTCACGCAAAAAGTCGCTGAACGTGCGCGCGGCGTCGGCAGCCGCCGGAGCCGGAGACTTGCCGATGGTGGCGAGAAAGGTTCGCGCCGCTTCGCTGAAACGTTCTGCCGCGTCGGCAAAGGGGGCAAAGCCCGGGACGGCGTCGGCCGCCGACCGGGATTTCAAGGCCGGGTTCATCAGGTCCGCGAATGCCTGCCACTGCCGCCATAGATCATTTTCCATGATGCCACTCCCTGAATGCGCTGCAAAAGACCTAGCTTGGGACGGGAAACCAGTGGGACACTGGGGATAATGAGACTTAAGTCGTTGGTTTTAAGAGAAAAACGTGATCATATGAACTTGGTATACTATTGTCGAACCACAGCAACTTGTGCGTTGCGAAAAGGTTTGGACCCATGCCGCCAGAACGACTGATACGAAAATACTCGAATCGACGCCTCTACGACACGGCGAACAGCCGCCATGTGACCCTCGGTGATCTGCGACAGCTGATCGTGACGGGCGAGAAGATCAAGGTGATCGACGACAAGTCGGGCGAGGACCTGACCCGGTCGGTGTTGCTGCAGATCATCTCCGAACAGGAACAGTTCGGCTCTCCGGTTCTGGGTGCGGAATTGCTCGAAATGATCATCCGCTTCTACGGCGGCCCAATGCAAGCGCTTCTCAGCCGCTACCTGGAGCAAGCCTTCACGACGATGCTGCAGCAGCAGGAGGCCGTACAGGCACAAATGGCCAAGGCGCTCGAGACTCCCTTCGCACCGCTGGCGGAGTTGGCGCGTAAGAACGTCGAAATGTGGGGCCAGGTACAGGCGGCCACGCGCGATGCGTTCGCGGGACGAAGCGCGGATGACCCCAAGGGCGCGGACCGGGACAACGCCAAAGCTGAAAGTAATCGCAAAAAAAAAGGTAGTTAAGACAATGGATATTCGCAATAAGACGGTTGTGGTAACGGGCGCCGGGCGCGGTATCGGCCGGGCCATCGCACTTGATCTCGCCGGTCACGGCGCCGACGTCGCACTTTTCGATTTGAATGCCGATGACCTCCGGGAAACGAGCGCGCTATGCGCGGCCGAGTCGGTGCAGGCACGCGGCTATCGGGTGAACGTCGCGGACGAACTTGAGGTCACCACCGCCGTGAAGCAGGTTGCAGAGGACTTCGGCCGGCTGGACGGTCTCGTGAACAACGCCGGCATCGTGCGCGATGGGTTGCTGGTGAAGGTGAAAGACGGGGAGGTTGTGGGGCGCATGGGGATGGACCAATGGAACGCCGTCATCGGCGTGAACCTCAGCGGCGTATTCTTATGCGCGCGCGAGGCGGCGGCGCACATGATCGAGTTCGGCAACGGCGGCGTGATCGTGAATATTTCCAGCATCTCGCGCGTCGGCAATGCCGGACAGAGCAATTACAGCGCCGCCAAAGCCGGAGTCGAATCCATGGGCGTGGTATGGGCGAAAGAACTCGCGCGCTACGGCATCCGCGTCGGTTCGGTGGCGCCCGGCTTTACTCACACCGAGATTCTCTCCTCGATGCGACCGGAAGTGCTGGACAAACTCACGGCACCTGTGCCGTTGAGGCGCCTGGGGCAGCCCGAGGAAATCGCCCACGCCGTGAAGTTCATCTTCGAAAACGATTTCTTTACCGGCCGCTGCCTCGAGGTGGACGGAGGTTTGAGGCTGTGAGTGTCGCTGCTTAAGTTTTGAGTCCGAGCGCACCACAGATGCGATCGCTCGCAAAGTGCACGCGCGCGACGGAAGCGGCCAGCAGGGCTTCGGCAGTGTCGGATCCCGGGTGAGTCAATCCCAGGCGTGCCATCACCACTGCCTCGACCGCTTCGGCTTCGTATTCAAACACTGTGCAGTGAACGCCGGGAAGCGAATCGCGATGCGCGAGCCAATGCGCAAGCTCGTGCACGAGAATCGGCAGTTCCTGCTCCGGAGTGAGGCCGGCGCGCAGCGTGATGAGCTCCCCGCACATCCGTCCCTGGACCGACTCGGGCAAGGCGGCCCGCACCAATCGGGCGCCGCTGCATTCGACGTAGCCCTCGAGCGAACGAATGTGGTTGAGGATCTCTGTCACCGCAAGTCCCGGAATTTGGGCGCGAACCCGCATCATGCGCTGCGCCGCCAGCGGCGTCGACAGGCCGGCGAGGCGTCTTTTGCGATGCAAAGTATTTATACGGATAGCGGCTACGGAATGTCCTTATTGTGCATGAAATAATCAATACAAAACAATAGGTTAATAGCCAACACCGGCTGCAATAACCGTCATCAATAATTCTCTTGCAGTGCATACAAATTGCGCTATAATGACGCCGAACCGAGAAACCAGAGACTTTAAGGAACCATCATGAGCGACTCAACTTTTGATCCGAAGGCAATCTTCGAGACTTATCGCAATGCGTTCGCGCCGGCGCTGAAGGCGCAGCAGGACGGAATGAAGATCATCGACCGCGTGGGACACTACCAGTACGCTGTTGCCGGCGACTACTTGGAGTGGAGCCTGGCGCAGGCCAGCGCCGCCCTTGCTGCGAAGACCCCCACCGAGTTCGTCTCCAAACAAGTTGAACTCACCACGGCGCTCAGCGAGAAGCTCCGTGCGCGCGCCGAGGAGTTTGTCACCCTGGCGACCGAGGCGCAGACGAGCTTCACCAGCGCGGTGAGCGAAGCGACCTCCAAGGTCACCGAGTTCGGCAAGAAAAAAGCCGGCTGATGCCGACCGATCGGAGGCGGGGGGCGCCAGCGCCCCCCGCCGAAGGTCGTCGACGATGGGCGACGGTCGCGATTGACCGAGGCAACCGAGTGGTAGACTGGGGCGGAGCATATGACGAATTCAAGCCCCGAGACCGCGAAATCAGCCGATGCGCCCGACCTGGAGCTCGCCTTGCGAGCACAGCTGGCGAGCGTCACGGGAGGGCTCGCTCCCGAGGTGTACACCAATGCGTGGTGGGACTGGTACTTGAACCTCAGCAAGCAGCCCCCCAAGCAAGCAGAGATCATGCAGGATGCGTTGGCCAAATTGGTCGACAGCTGGACCTTCGGCCTGAAAGCGGCCACCGGCAAATCGCTGTCGCCGGCTGAGGGCGATGCCCACTATGGCGGCGAGGCCTGGTCTCAGTGGCCCTTCAACGTCTACGCACGCAGCTATCGAAATTACGTCGATTGGTGGCAGAACGCCTGGTCCAATGTTCCGGGCGTCGCTCCGGAGCACGAACGCACCTTGGAATTCGTGGCCCGCAATGCGCGAGAGACCATTTCCCCGGCCAACTATCTGGCCACCAACCCAGAGTTGCTCGACCACACCCGTGCCGAAGCCGGCCACAATCTGGTGCGCGGCTTCGGCCACTGGCTCGAGGACATCGAACGTACATTCGGTGGCAAGGGACCGAGCGGCACCGACAAGTTCGTGGTCGGCCGCGATGTCGCCGCATCCCCCGGCAAGGTGGTGATGCGCAACGAGTTGGTCGAGTTGATCCAGTATTCGCCCGCGACGACGAGCGTTTTCGCCGAGCCGATCCTGATCATTCCCGCCTGGATCATGAAGTATTACATCCTCGATCTGTCGGCCGGGAATTCCTTGGTGAAATACCTGGTATCCAAGGGGCACACGGTGTTCATGGTGTCGTGGAAGAATCCGAATGCCAGCGATCGCGACCTCGGCATGGATGACTATTTGCGACTCGGTATCCGCGCGACAGTCGATGCGGTATCGCGCATCGTGCCGGACCGGAAGATTCACTCGGTGGGTTATTGCATCGGCGGCACCCTGCTGTCGATCGCCGCCGCGCGCCTGGCCGCCGACGGCGATCGGCGGTTGGCGAGCATCACACTGCTGGCGGCGCAGCAGGATTTCAGCGAGCCCGGCGAACTGTCGGTGTTCATCAGTCCAAGTCAGCTCGCCATGCTGGAGGCGGTGATGCAACGCACCGGCGTGCTCAAGAGTGAGCAGATGGGCGGGGCATTCGCGCTGTTGCGCTCGCGCGATCTGCTGTGGACGCCGGCGGTCAACAATTATGTGCGCGGCAAGCGCGATACGCCGAACGATCTGATGGCTTGGAACGCCGACGGCACCCGCATGCCCTCCCGCATGCACGCCGAATACCTGCGCCGGCTCTACCTAGAAAACGCGCTTGCGCGCGGGGAATTCGAGGCCGAGGGACAGCGCGTCGATCTCGCCACCATCCGGCTGCCCATGTTCGTCGTTGGCACGGAAACCGATCATGTCGCTCCGTGGCAATCGGTGTACAAGGCGCGTGGGCTGACGCGTTCGGCGGACTACACCTTTTTGCTGACGTCGGGAGGTCACAATGCCGGCATCATCAGCGGCCCCGTGCATCCGCGCCGCCGCCACCGGGTTCACACCTGGCTGGCCGCGGGCGAAACGCTGACGCCTCGAGCGTGGCTCGAAGCGACGCCCTCGCAGCCCGGTTCATGGTGGCCGATCTGGCAAGATTGGCTCGAGCGGCATTCCACCCAGACACGTGTGCCGCCGCCGCTGGGGTCGTCCGCGGCCGACCCGGGCCTCGGCAATGCGCCCGGGGAATACGTGCTGCAGAAGTGAGTTGCGCACCCCCCTTGGTACATTCCGCGACCTGATCAGGTCATCCCCTTACATCTTATCTTCTTCGATTGTGAGACGTTGTTCACATCGCTCAGCGCACTTGCCTGAGTTACGAGATGCAGCGCGCGCCCAAACTGAAGGAGACGAGTCATGAGTTCCGCCCAAGTACGTCCGATAAGTTCAACGCTCGACGACACTCCCATTCGCCAAAGCGCCTCGTTCGCGGCGCACTTGAAGACCATCGAGCGGAAAATCCCACTTCGCGCCCGCTATGAGAATTTCATCGGCGGCGAGTGGATGGCTCCGGCCAAGGGCGGCTACTTCGACAACATCTCGCCCACCACCGGCGAAGTCATCTGTCGAATCGCGAGATCTCAAGCCGAAGACGTTGAGCAGGCGATAGACGCCGCCCACGCCGCGGCCGGCGCCTGGGGCCGCACCGCGGTGGCCGAACGCGCGCGCGTGCTGAACCGCATCGCCGACCGCATGGAGCAATACCTGCCGTTCCTCGCCGCTGTCGAGACATACGACAACGGCAAGCCGATCCGCGAAACCAATCTGGCCGATCTGCCGCTGGCGGTCGACCATTTCCGCTACTTCGCCAGCTGCGTGCGCGCGCAGGAGGGTTCGCTCGCCGAACTCGACGACGACACCGTGGCCTATCACTTCCATGAACCGCTGGGCGTGGTTGCGCAAATCATTCCATGGAATTTTCCGATCCTGATGGCGGTGTGGAAACTGGCGCCCGCGCTGGCCGCCGGCAACGCGGTGGTCATCAAGCCCGCCGAGCAGACGCCGATGTCGCTGCTGGTCTTGGCCGAGCTGATTCAGGACATCCTGCCGCCCGGGGTGCTGAATATCGTCAATGGCTTCGGACTCGAGGCCGGCAAACCGCTGGCTTCGAGCCCGCGTATCGCCAAAGTGGCCTTCACCGGCGAAACCACCACGGGGCGGCTGATCATGCAGTACGCCTCCGAGAATATCATTCCAGTGACGCTCGAACTCGGCGGCAAGTCGCCGAACATTTTCTTCGAGGATGTGCTGCGCGAGGACGACGAATTCGTCGACAAAGCGCTCGAAGGATTCGCGATGTTCGCGCTCAATCAGGGTGAAGTCTGCACCTGTCCATCACGGGCTCTTGTGCAGCGCTCCATTTACGAACGGTTCATGGATCGAGCGGTCAAACGGGTCGAAGCTATCCGTCAAGGCGATCCGTACGATATGAACACTCAGATCGGTGCGCAAGCCTCGAACGATCAATTCGAAAAGATCCTGTCCTACATCGACATCGGGAAAAAAGAGGGCGCGAAGGTTCTCACCGGCGGGTCGGCCAACAAGCTGCCGGGTGAACTGGCCGGCGGCTACTACATCAAGCCCACCGTATTCGAAGGGAACAACAAGATGCGGATATTTCAGGAAGAAATCTTCGGGCCGGTGGTGTCGGTGACGGTATTCGACACCCCGGATCAGGCGCTCGAAATTGCCAACGACACCATGTACGGTTTGGGTTCAGGCGTCTGGACGCGGGATCTCAATCTTGCCTATCGATTCGGCCGCGGCATCAAGGCCGGACGCGTATGGACCAACTGTTATCACGCATATCCGGCGCACGCGGCCTTCGGCGGCTATAAGAAATCCGGCATCGGCCGCGAGACCCACAAGATGATGCTCGATCACTACCAACAGACGAAGAATCTCCTGGTGAGCTATGGCACCAAGGCGCTGGGGTTCTTTTAGGCGGAGACGCGGCGCAGGAGAGTCATATGCACGGGAATCTGTACCCCATTCCGGAGAGTTTCGCGACCTCCGCCCAGATCACGCGCCAGGACTATCAGCGGATGTACGCCGAATCCGTCGAGGATCCGGAGCGCTTCTGGGGGCGCATCGCGCGCCGCATCGATTGGGTCAAAGAGTATTCGCAGGTCAAGGACTCTTCCTACGCCGCCGACGACTGTCACATTCGTTGGTTCAGTGACGGAAAGCTCAACGTCGCGAGCAATTGCCTGGATCGTCATCTCGAGGCCCGCGGCGACAAGACCGCGATCATCTGGGAGGGCGATGACCCGGGGCAGTCGGAATACATCAGCTACCGCGATCTCTACGAACGCGTTTGCCAATGCGCGAATGCCTTGAAATCGCTGGGAGTGACGCGGGGCGATCGGGTCACGATCTACCTGCCGATGATTCCGGAAATCGCCATTGCGATGCTCGCCTGCGCCCGTATCGGAGCGGTTCATTCCGTCGTGTTCGCGGGATTTTCGTCGGAGGCGCTCGGCGGCCGAATTGCGGACTGCGATTCACGGTTGGTCATCACCGCCGACGAAGGAGTTCGCGGCGGCAAGCGCGTGCCGCTCAAGCAAAACGTCAACGGTGCACTCAGCATCAAAGGCACGGAATGCGTCAAAAACGTGCTGGTCGTGCGCCGGACGGGCGCTCCGGTCTCGATGTATGCGCCGCGCGATCTGTGGTACGACGAAGTCGTGGCGCCTCAGGCAAAGGTCTGTGCCCCCGAAGTGATGGATGCCGAGGATCCGCTGTTCATTTTGTACACGTCGGGGTCGACCGGCCAACCCAAAGGCGTTCTGCACACCAGCGGCGGGTACCTGGTATACGCGTCCTTCACGCACGAGACGGTCTTCGATTTGCGGGATGACGATGTCTACTGGGCGACGGCGGACATCGGGTGGGTCACGGGACACAGCTACATCGTGTACGGGCCGCTTGCGAACGGCGCGACCACGGTCATGTTCGAGGGCGTGCCGAACTATCCCGATGCAGGCCGCTTCTGGCAGGTCGTCGACAAGCACAAGGTGACGATTTTCTACTCCTCGCCCACGGCGATCCGCTCGTTGATGCGTGAAGGCGAGAAGCCCGTGAAAGCCTGGTCTCGCCAGTCCTTGCGCCTGCTGGGTTCCGTCGGCGAGCCGATCAATCCGGAGGCATGGGAGTGGTATCACCGTGTCGTGGGCGATCATCGATGTCCGATCGTGGACACCTGGTGGCAGACGGAAACCGGGGGAATTCTCATATCGCCGTTGCCGGGCGCCGTCGACTTGAAGCCGGGCTCCGCAACGGTGCCGTTCTTCGGGGTGAAGCCGGCCATCGTGGACAATGAGGGCCGTGTCCTTCAGGGCGAGTGCGAGGGCAACCTCGTGCTTCTGGACAGTTGGCCGGGACAAATGCGCACCGTCTACGGCGACCACCAGCGCTTCGTCGACACCTATTTCAAGACATTTCGCGGCATGTATTTCACCGGCGACGGCGCGCGCCGCGACGCTGACGGCTACTACTGGATCACCGGCCGCGTGGACGATGTCATCAACGTCGCCGGCCATCGTCTGGGTACCGCCGAAATCGAAAGCGCCCTGGTGTCCCATGCCAATGTCGCGGAGGCCGCGGCCGTCGGGTTTCCCCACGACATCAAGGGTCAAGGCATCTACGTGTATGTCACCCTGATCGCCGGAATCGAGCCCAGTGAGCCATTGCGCACAGAGCTGCGAAACTGGGTTCGCCGGGAAATCGGGCCGATCGCGACACCGGATGCGATTCAATGGGCGCCAGGTCTTCCGAAAACACGCTCGGGCAAGATCATGCGGCGAATTCTTCGTAAGATTGCCGCTGACGAGGAGGATCAACTGGGGGACATCTCTACGCTTGCCGATCCGAGCGTCGTCGCACAGCTAGTGAGCGAACACGCGCGCCAAAAGCGAGGCGCCGCATCTCAATAAACGGAGGAGTAGATCATGGGGAGATTGGCTGGACGAATTGCCTTGGTGACGGGCGCATCGCGCGGGATCGGGCGCGCAATCGCGATTGCACTCGCCAAGGAAGGCGCAGCGATTGCGGTCAACTACCGCTCGAGCGAGAGCGAGGCGCGGCATGTCGTGGAGGAGCTGAATTCGCTGGGGGTGAAGACCATGCTGGCGCAGGCGAACGTCGGCGATGGCGCCGAGACCCGCGCCATGGTGCAGCGTGTAATCTCAGCCTGGGGCCGAATCGACGTGATGGTGAACAACGCCGGCATCACGCGCGACAAGACCTTGCGAAAAATGACCGATGAGGACTGGTTCGAGGTCATCAATACCAATCTCAACAGCGTGTACTACGGGGTCATGGCGGTGATGCCGCTCATGATCGAGCAGAAGTACGGGCGCATCATCAACATCAGCTCGTTCGTCGGCCAGGCGGGAAATTTCGGCCAGGCAAATTATTCCGCCAGCAAGGGCGGGATCATTGCCTTCACGAAGACCGCGGCCATCGAGCTCGCCAAATACAACATCACTGTCAATGCGCTGGCCCCGGGCTTTACCCTCACCGACATGCTTGCCAAGGTTCCGGAAAACGTCCAGGCTCAAATCAAGGCGCGCATCCCCATGGGGCGATTCGGCTTGCCTGAGGAAATAGCCAAAGCAGTGCTTTTCCTGGCGGCGGATGCCGACTATGTCACGGGCCAGCAAATCAACGTCAATGGCGGCGTCTACATGTGACGCTGCGCCTCAACGCTCGACCGCGATAGCGACACCCATTCCGCCGCCGATACAGAGACTGGCGAGGCCCTTCTTTGCGTCGCGGCGGATCATCTCGTGCAGCAGCGTCACCAGGATTCGGCAGCCGGAAGCGCCGATCGGATGGCCGATGGCGATGGCCCCGCCATTGACGTTGATCTTCGAGGTATCCCAACCCATTTGACGGTTGACGGCGATGGCCTGTGCGGCAAATGCCTCATTGATCTCCATCAGGTCGAGCTCCCGATGCGTCCAGCCCGCCTTGGTCAGGCACAACTGGCTGGCCGGCACCGGACCCATTCCCATGATTTTTGGGTCCACACCGGCGGAGGAATAGGCCTTGATCCGGGCGAGCGGTTTGAGGCCGAGTTCATTCGCCCGGCGTTCCGACATCACCATGACCGCCGCCGCGCCGTCGTTGATGCCCGACGCGTTGCCGGCGGTCACGGAGCCGTCCTTGGCAAAAGCGGGCTTGAGCTCGCCCAAGGCCTCGGCCGTGGTCCCGTAGCGGATATATTCGTCGGCATCGAAGACGCCGATGCCCTTCTTTGAGACGATCTCGATGGCCGCAATCTCCGGCTTGAATTTTCCCGCCTTTTGAGCGGCTTCGGCCTTTTGCTGCGACGCTGCCGCGAACTCATCCTGCTCCCGCCGAGAGATGCCGAACTGTTTTGCGACGTTTTCGGCCGTGGTACCCATGTGATAATTGTTGTATGCGTCCCAGAGGCCGTCGACGATCATGCTGTCGACCAGTTTGGCGTCTCCCATGCGGAAGCCGTCTCGAGAACCGTTGAGCACATGCGGCGCCGCGCTCATATTCTCTTGCCCGCCGGCGATGATGATGTCGGCATCGCCGCACTTGATGGCTTGAGCGGCCAAATGCACCGCCTTCAGGCCGCTGCCGCACACTTTGCCGACGGTCATGGCGGGTACCATATCCGGAATGCCCGAGCGGATCAGGGCCTGGCGCGCGGGATTCTGGCCGACGCCCGCCGTCAGCACCTGTCCCAATATGACCTCTGATATCTGTGACGGCTCGACGCCGGTGCGTGCAAGCAGCGCCTTGATGATCTGGGCCCCGAGATCGGCAGCGGGGATCTTTGCGATCGACCCACCGAATTTACCCACTGCGGAGCGCAGCGCCGCCGTAATGACCACATCGTTCATGGAAAAGTCCTCCACCTGGCCGTCCGATCCAACCGAGATACTAGCCTGGCCGGACCGTCTTGGTTATAGGGAGTAGTACATAGGAACGGCGCCTGCGTCCCACGCGAAATTGTGCATCCCGGCGGGTATCATGAAGCCGTAACAATTCGGCGCATAGAGTGACGAAATGGATTCACGACAGACAGCAAGAGTTCTTTCCCCTGTGCAGCATGAATTCACGCCCGCCCGGGATTTCCTCCGCGCCCGCCGCTCCCTCTTGGAGCTGCGCGAGTCGATGCTGGATCTTGAAATGCGCAATGCCAATGCGCTCAAGGTTGTTGCCCCGAGGCATCGGATCAGTGCCCGCAATCTCATCCATTACCTCGCCATGCGGCGCCGTGATTTGCGCGGCCTGCAAGTCCAACTGGCACAGCTCGGCGTGTCGTCCATAGGCCGAGCCGAGGCGTATGCGTTGGCCTCGGTCAACAATATCATTGGGTTGACCGATCGCGTGTTGGGTGAGGGTCATCGATCGGGCGCCGACGCTCCCTGCGACCACGCCGCCGGCGCCAAGCTGCTCGAACGAAACACGCGCCAGCTGTTGGGCGCACCACGGGGCGACCGGGCGGTGCGAATCATGGTCACGATGTCGAGCGAAGCGGCGCACGATTACAGCTTGGTGCATGGCCTGCTGCAGAACGGCATGGATTGCATGCGCATCAATTGCGCCCATGACGATCCCGCGATGTGGAGTGCAATGATTCGTCACTTGCGCAAGGCGCGTGCCGCCTGCAAACGGGATTGCACCATTCTCATGGATCTCGCCGGTCCAAAGATCAGAACTGCAGCGATGGAATCCGGCCCGGCCGTGAAGAAGGTGCGCCCTTCGCGCGACGTGTACGGACGGGTCACGAAACCGGCGCGCATTTGGCTCAGTGCAGCACAGTCTGCCGGAGCGCTCAGCGCAGGCGTTGACGCGGTTCTATGCGTCGATGGCAAACTGCTGGCCGGCTTGCGGCGCGGCGATAGTCTGCGCTTTCTCGATACGCGGGGACGCGGGCGACGTCTGACCGTCTGCGCCGTCACACGCGACGGTGTGCTGGCGGAAATCGACCGCACCGCCTATTTCACCAACGGTACGAGACTCTCCCGACCGGGAAGGCGCGGGCACCCGCGCCTGAAGGCCGATGTCCACGGCATCGCCCCCGCGGCGGGCAGCATCTTCTTGTCATCGGGCGACACATTGATCATTGCCAGCGAGCCCGCGGCCGGAACTTCCGCACGCGTCGATTCGTCCGGCCGCGTGCTGCGAGTCGCGCGCGTGCCGTGCACGCTGCCCATTGCGCTCGCCAAGGTCAAGGTCGGCGAGCGCGTCAGCTTGGACGACGGCCTTATCAGCGGCCGGGTGGAAGCCACTGACGGCGGCGATGTTCGGGTGCGAATCGAACAGACACCCCCGCGCGGCGCGCACTTGAAAGCCGACAAAGGCATCAATTTCCCAGACAGTACGGTTGATCTGCCGGCGATCACCGAAGAGGATGCGAAGAACCTGGCGTTCATCGCCAAGAACGCCGACCTCGTCGGACTGTCGTTCGTCAATCACGAACGGGATGTCAGATCGCTCATCGAGCGGCTCAAGGCATTGTCCGACAAGCCGCCCGGCATCGTGATCAAAATCGAAACCCGCCGCGGATTCGAACGCTTGCCCGCCATTTTGCTGTCCGCGATGCGACATCCACGCTTCGGTGTCATGATTGCGCGCGGCGATCTGGCCGTCGAATGCGGCTACGAACGGCTCGCGGAGATTCAGGAGGAAATACTCTGGATTTGCGAAGCGGCCCATTGCCCCGCCGTTTGGGCCACGCAAGTGCTCGAATCGTTGGCGAAAAAAGGCATTCCGTCGCGCGCTGAAATAACGGACGCCGCGATGAGTCAGCGCGCCGAATGCGTCATGCTCAACAAGGGTCCGCATATCATCGCGGCGCTGCGCACGTTGGATCACATCTTGCAGCGCATGGATCCTCATCAATCCAAGAAGAGCTCGATGCTAAGAGCGCTCAAGCTCGCGCAGGACTTCTAAGATGCAGGAACGCCGCGGTGAAATCAATTGACGGGCTTGCCCATGTAGCGAATTCGCCAGATTGACTTCGATCCGTCGTCCGTCACCAGCAGCGACCCGTCGGGAGCGACCGTGACTCCAACCGGTCTTCCCCAAACATGCCCGTTATCCACGACGAAACCCGTCATGAAGTCTTCGTATGCGCCGGTTGCGTGTCCGGACTTGTCAAGCGGCACACGAATCAGCTCATATCCGACACGCACCGATCGATTCCAGGAACCGTGCTCGGCGGCGAAAATATCGCCGCGATATGCGGCCGGAAATTGTGTGCCGTCATAGAAGGTCAGCTGAAGCGACGCATTATGCGGATGCAGGATGACGTCGGGTGTGATGACACTATGCTGCAGCTCCGGATGCTTTCCTTGATGGCGCGGATCCTGGTGTTCGCCCATGTACCACCAGGGCCAGCCGTAGAAGCCGCCGTCCTGTACATGGGTAATATAGTCCGGGACGAGGTCGTCACCCAGTCCATCGCGTTCATTGACCGAGCACCATAACGCTCCTGTCTTCGGTTGGATCGCCATTCCGACACAATTCCGAATGCCATAGGCGAATACGCGCATTGCTGAACCGTCAGGGTTGAATTCCAGGACATCAGCGCGATCCTTTTCCTCGGGGGTGGTATCCGGGTCGTTGATGTTTGAACCGGAACCGACCGACACGAACATCTTCTTCCCGTCGGGCGTGAATTGAAGGTCCCGCGTCCAATGGCCGACGCCGCTCGGCAGCGCGGCGATGTGCTCGGCCGCAGCGCGAGCCTGCATATCACCGTTTCTGTAGGGAAAGCGCACCACCGAATCGGTGTTGCCGATATACACCCATTGCGGCGCGGGCCCCGGCGGATAGAAGCCAATTCCGAACGGTCGTCTCAAGCCCGTGGCAAATGTGGCTGATCGCTTGGGCTTCCCTTCGGCTGTGATTCCACGGAAGACACGGATTTCGCCCAGATTGCTCTCCGCGACGAAAAAATCCCCGTTCGGCGCGGTGCGGATCAGCCGTGGCTGATCGAGGCCGCTCGCGTACAGTTCAACCTTGAAACCGGCGGGAACTTCCGGCCACGCATTTTCCGGGCGCGCCACCAGCTTGGGGCCATTGCCAGCCGATGTCGTTGCGAGTGCAGCGGGCAGATCCTCAAGCGTAATTTTACGAACCACGCCTGGCTTTTCATGGCGGTAGTCGGTAAATGGAGGCCTCGGCGGGGGCGCGTTGATGCCTACGGTAATCGCTTCGTCGGACGAAAGCGGTACCCGCGGAGAGCCCGGCTTGGACGCGCCAAGGATTCGCAGATGGTTGATGATCTCCCATCGCTGCTCCTCCGGCAAAGATTCCCAGGAGGGCATGCCGTTGTTGACGTCGCCTCGGGTGATGTACCAGAAAAGCTCTCCGTCGCTGGCTCCCTGCGCCGCCCCGCTGGCCAAGGAGGGTACGTTTCCCGAGCCCTCTCCCGTGGGGCCATGGCAGGTCGCGCAATTCTGGTCGAACGCTGCCTTGCCCGCACCCAAGTTTTGGCCCTGGTAGATGTTCTTCTCGGTCTTCGTCGAAGCCGGAGCACCGTGAAAACCCTGATTCTGTGCCTGCAATGCGGCACTCGGCAGCAGATAAACGGCCAAGCACTTCGCGAGTACGTTCCTCGGGGTCATGGCGATGGCCGCACCACCTGCAGCTGGTTCCAACTGCCCGAGAGCTTGGCGTTCGGATTGAAGTTCGGATCGTCGCTCATGACGTATTCGTTGGAGCCGTTCAACCAGGCGTGATCGTATTGGTTGCTGAGCTCCATCGTGCTGCCGGACGCGGGATCGCGGAACGTCTGAACTCCGCGGATGTTCTGATCCATTCCGAAGGCAGAGGCTTCGGCTCCCCGTTCTGCATTGGCGGTTTCTCCCAGGATGGTCTCGGTAATCTTGTTTTGCAGCGCGGCCCAGATCTTGTCCTGCGTGGCCTCCTTCTGCGCCTCAGCCTTGTAGAACTTCGCAATCGTGGCGTTCGAATAGGCCTGCCATTGCGGCTCGCGCCGAACGGAACTCAGCATCACCTGGAACAGCTTGTCATGGGCGTCGAGCTTCCCTTTGGGGGTCCGAAAGGCCATGAAGTCCATGGCACGAGAATCGTAGAATGACCCCTGTCCCACGGGATAGGTACGCGTCACCACGGCCAGCACCACCCATCCTTCCACTGGTTTGCCGTCTTTTTGAGATTCGACCCGCGCGCGAATGGCCTCGGTCCTGACGCCCCTGTTTTCGGCATCGGTTGGCCGCAGACCCATTTGCCGGCGCGCGATCTGGTTGAGTTCGGGATACGATTCGACCGATATCACGGTACTACCGCCGGCCAGGCTGGGAAGCACGTTCTGGCGGAAATAATCCTCAGCCCGCATCGGTTTCATTATCGGGCATGGCTTGCCGCCGGCACCGAGTGCCCGCCGCAGAGGATCGTTCAGCTTACGCAGCTCCGACGGATCGTCCGTGTACTGCCAGCTGTAATTGGGGCCGCCTTGAAAAGCGATGGATGCGTCCGGATTCGTTGCCTCCCAGGACACGGCAAATAGATCGCCAAAGCACCCTCCCTTTCCGCCGCCGAAGACGACATTGCCCTTTAGGTCCCAATCGGAGGGAATCAGCAAATCGATCGCCGGCTGCGCCGCCTGGACCCCGGCCGCCCCGGGATCGACGACCTGGACTTTCTTCATGCGCAGGTAAGAGCCGGACGTGGTGCCGGTTGCCGCCGAGGCGCCCCGAGCGGCAGCAGACGAGGCAGCCGTTGCGGGCGGGGATTTGGCGGCGACGGGCGGTGGCGGGGTGGCAGTTGCCGCGGGCACAGACGGCGCAGCGGAGGTTGCGGGTGCGGGATTGCCGCTAGGGGCCGCCGCCTGAGCTGCGGCCTGTTTGCATTGATCGGAGAGGGCGTCTTTGTGTTCCTTCAGACACGCCAAGATTCTGCCCCCGCCGGGTTGCACGCCCGCGCAGAGCTTTTGCGCGTCCGTCGCGCATCCGGCGCGCAGTGCGGCCAGTGCCGCCGCGTCATCGGCCAGAACGTAATGTCTCGCCGATAGGGCACAGCAGACGAGCAGCAACGTGAGCCTTGTCATTTTACTTCTCCATCCTCAGAACCGTCGGCCGAATCAGCCTGCTTCCCACGCCAGCGTCTTGATGTCGTTAAACATCACCTTGGGCTGCAGGAACGCCAGCGTGTAGATTTCGCGTACGTCGCCGCGGGCGTCGATCAGAAACATCTTCAACATGTGGTGCAGCGTACGGGTTGCACGGCCGTTCTCGTCCGTTTCAACGCTGACGTCCTGGCCGAAATCATCGAGCACGGGCAATAACTCCCGCACCCCGCGGGCGGTCAGGAAGCGCCAGTCGAATTTGGGGTCCCTGGTAAATTCTCGGCCATAATCCGCGATGACTGCGGGCGTATCATGGGTAGGATCCAGGCTGACGCTGACAAAGCGCACGCGCCCCGCGAGCGCGCCATCGCCCCTCACCCGGTCGCGTAGTTGCGCGAGAGTCGTGTGCGAAAAAGGGCATCCCAAAGGATCGGCGCAGTAGGTATAGAAAAAGGTCAGCAGCGTGATCTTGCCTTGCGTCAGCGCCGAAAGGCTCACCGAACGGCCGGCACTATCCAGCAACATGGCATCGGAGACGCGCTGGATCCTCTGTAGTTTGTAGCTACCGGGCGGCGGAGCCACGAATTCCATGCGCGGCGCTGTGGCTTTGCCGGGATCCACGGCGGCAGCCGCCACGCCCGCGACAATGGCCAACAGAATGCCAGCCGGCGCGCCGAGCCGGCACATCAGCGTGCGGATTGGTCGGTGAGCGACGCCACGCGCGGCGGATTGGCGGTGAACTTCATGTGATGAGGGCGGCCCAGCTGTTCCTTGGCGAAGTCGATCTCGAATGCAGGGGTGAGCTCGTGGCCGTCCCAGCGGAATGCACGCAGAAATTGTTCGTTGTCCTTACCCTTCTTATCCCACATCGACAGCAAGCTCGAGGTGATGTACACGCGGCGTCCGTCCCAACTCTGCGAGATCATGTTCACTTGGCTGCCGGTGTGCTTGCTGTAGGTTTCCTTCGGATGCTGAGGATCGGTGAGATCGAAGTAGTGCGTGGTGCCGTCCATGAAGGTGTTTACCCACAGGCCCTTCGCGTCTGCGGTGATCGAAATGTCCACCGGCAAAGGAATCTTGGCGGGATCGCCGATAGTTGCGACGTCCTTTGCCTGCCAGAGTCCTTGTGCGCCGCGGCTCACCAGCCACAGCTTCGAGGTCAGAGCCGTTGCGGTAATCGCCCAATTCTGGCCTTGAGCCAGCGCCCAGCGAATCTCCAATGGCGCTCCGGGCACCGCGAGGATTTGCACGGGCTGCATGGTCTTCAAATTCCACATCACCATGGTATTGCCGAAATGCTTCATGGCCTCAGGATCCTTCACCACCTCGCCGAGATCTCGCATGTAGTTGTTCCGGCCGGCGAAACTCGACGTCAGCAAGGCATTTTTTGCCGGATTCACCGCGACGTCGTAGCCATACCCATCGCCCGTGACCCGATTGATCGTTGACGTGGGTATATCGTACTTGGTGATGAAGTCGCCCTTATTGTTGTACAACGACATGCCGGTCACGCCGCCCTTGTCCGCGGTGTTCGATAAATTGCCGATCAGCATGCGTCCGGGCAATGCGTAAAATGTGTGCGGCCCTGCATAGCCCGTCTTCGCCGACAGATTGTCGATCGTCTTGGTCAGTTTCGGTTGAGATGGATTGGTCCCCACATCGAAGACATAGATCTTGCTGTCGTCGAGGCCGCCGGCCCAGAGGTATTTTCGATCGTCCGTGAAACCCATGTGATGCGCCTCACCGCGGCGGCCGACGGAAATCTTGTGAATGACTTTTCCATAGGTTTTCGATGCGGGGTTCACATCGATGGTCACCAATTTGTCCGATTCATCGCCCATGCCTGGCACGCCAAGCGTCCAGACATGCACGAAATCCTCCTGGCCTTTGATGAGCCCCGCCATGTAGGGCGAATTGCAGGTCTCATCGGCGTGTGTCGCGTACCCAAAGAGATTGATGATTGTTGCGATGCAAAAACCACAAATCAGTCGTCGATCGATTCGCATGGTGATTCCCCTACGATTGTTATTACCGAGCGCGCCCTCGTAGGCTGCCGCCATTGCGCGCGATTCGCAAGCCTACGGAGGCGCCCCGGGCAGCAATCGGAGCTCCAGGAATCCCCCGATCACGCCACAGATGAAGACGACGGATTGAACAGTTTCTCCGGTCAGCAACAGAAGCCCTGGACCGGGGCGGATACCCGACAGGCCCCAACCGACTCCAAAGATCGCGCTGCCCGAAATCAGCCGGCGGTCGATCTTGAATCGATCCGGGAGTTCGATGCGGGTGCCGATCCGCGACAGAAGCAAGCCCGCGCCGAACAGCATCCCAGCAAACAATGCTGTCAGGAACTCCAAAGGAATGCTCCGTGACGAACGAGGTAGACAGTGGCGGCAGCGACCGTCATGAAGCTCAACGTGGCGACCAAGGAGCGCAGCGACTGACGGCGTTCTCGGCTATGCCGCTGATTCCCGCATTTTTGCCGTTCAACAGCAAGAGCGCGGCTGTACCGCCTCCGATGAACATTCCGCCCCACAAGGCCTTCCACAAATCCGCAGTCATTGCAACATCCCGCCGTTATTACATAACGCCGGCGTATGCCGGCTACGCAGTGATGCCGCCCTTCTGGCCGTCGAAGAGTGCGACGCCGCGTGAACGCTTTTTCGCAAGATACATCGCAGTGTCGGCGTTTTTGATCAACTCATGGCCGCCGGAGCCGTGATCAGGATAAATGGCGATGCCGATGCTCGGCCTGATAATGAATTCCAAGTCGGTTACGGAAACCGGCATGGCAATGGTCCTATACACGGAGTCGGCAATATTCCCGATATTTTCGTCGCCTCTCGGATCCATCACTAGATACAGAAACTCATCGCCGCCGTTGCGGCACACCGAATCTTCGTCCCGTACGTCTCGTAGGAGGCGTTCCGCAATTGTCTTCAATATGATGTCGCCTGCGGTATGCCCATGAGCGTCATTGATGCCTTTGAACTGATCCAGATCGATAAACATTACTGCCAGCGTCCAGTCGTGTCGCTGCGCGAGCGCAATCGCGTGGTCCAATCGATCATCGAACAATTCCCGATTGGGAAGTCCGGTCAGTGAGTCATGCAGGGCGCGCAGTTCTGCCTGGTGCAACTCATGTTTAGCTGCAGATAATTGCGCCTGCGTGTGAGCCAACGTTATCTGGCTGTTCTGTTGCGAATACTCGGTGACAGCCGCTGCTATTGCGTCATCCAGACAACGATTAAAAATGCGAAACTCGTCCGCCGAAATTGATATTTTGGTCTCAACCGCCAGATTCGTCACGACTTGGCAGACGTCGCCATAGTCTCTAACCACCTGCTCAATCGTGAATCCCTCTTGCAGTAAGTCTCGCCCATGCAACGTTGCCGCCGGAACCACGTCAGCCGCGGGTCCGGAATCAGGCTCGCTCGACATGATGTTGCGACCTACAACATTGGGATGTAGCTCGATGGACAGTGTCCTGATGAGCTTATCGAGAAAGATGGGAATGCCATGTGCTGACTCGGGAAACGGCAACTTTGGCACGGATCTATCGGCCACCATGGCCTGACACCGCTCAATCAAGAGGAAGCGATTCGTTCTTATGAAGTCGTGAAGCATTCCATATGCTAGCTTCGCGGTTTGCGCGGGTCGGTGCGCTGGGCGACATTGCGGAGCAATGGCCAGACACACTCCACGCGTTGCTGCCACGTGTAAGAATTGCACGGAAAGCAGTCGGCTGCTCCTTGTAGCCGATTGGCCCACAATCCGCTCGATGGGCGAAATTCAGCGGCGGTCGTTGCCGATCAAAATCCCTGAGGCATTCTTTAACCGCTTCAGGAGGCCCGTAATCACGGGCCACATCGGATTTTGCGTGAAAGGGTCGGCGAAATTCGGCGACGGCAGCAAATGCAGCAGTCGGATGGCCTCCGCCCGAATACGCCCGTCCGACGGAGAACCGGGTATGGCGGCAGAGAGTAGCTGAGAGAGTTGGGCTACCATTGCCTTTCCTGGCGACCGAGCGTACTTGGCTGCTTGCTCCCAAGGGTCCATATTGTGCCGCGCCAGCAGCGAAAGCACGGTCAAGGACGCGCCGGATTGCTCTTCGAGGATCACAGCGTAAAGAAACGCGTTGAATCGGACGTCACAGGAATTGATAGAATCTTTTTGCATGCCTCACCCGAGACTATCGCAGCCGGTGGCTAGGTTTCAGTGCGCCAACGCACATAGGAGGCGCGCGGGACGAAGAGGCCCCAGCACCCCATGACGGAGCATGGCCGTGCCGCTAGTTGAAATTCGCGGTGGCGCTTCGACCGCAATTCGGTTGTGCACCGGTGAGGCGGTTCGATTGACAAATACGCATGGGTCTCAGGTCGTCGACACGTGGTGTCTTTCGGCAGCGGATATGACCGAGTACCTGTCGGTCGAGCACACGCGACGCATGCTCAGTCGGCTATTTCCCAAGGAAGGAGACGCGTTATATAGCAATCGACGCACGGCCCTGCTTGCGCTCGAAAAGGACAGCGCCGGCTGCGCGCACGACATGCTGGTCGCGTGTTGCGACAAATGGCTGTACCGGTTCTACGGTGCTCCGTCGGATCACGCAAATTGCCACGACAACTTTCTTCGCGCGCTCGCGAGCCGTGGGATTGTGACCGAGCGTGTTCCAAATCCGATCAACTTTTGGATGAACGTCCCTGTGCTCGACAATGACCGGATCGCACTCAATGCCCCCGTCAGCAGGGCGGGAGATTTCATTGTGTTGCGGGCACTCCAGGACGTTGTCGTGATCTTTTCGGCCTGCCCAATGGACATAACTCCGGTCAACGGAGAAGATCGGATACCCAAATCGGTCGCCTACGAGGTCATGGATCGCGCATAGGCTCGCACGCCGGTGCCCCTTGACGCTTGTCTCGCGGAGGCGTACTTGCAGTGCTGGGAAGCTGACTACAAACGCCGGGCCCTGACCCGATGTGCTGGGACAAGAATGCCGGGCCTTGGATTGACGCATATATGAATCACAAGACGCCGCCCGCGGGAAAAGTCGGCTTGATGTACATGGTGGCCGGTGGGACGGATGCCAGCAACACGGACCCGTATGCTGCGAAACCCACCGGCAGCAACCATTGGATAAAGACCGGGCCGCACATCATGATCGTGGGCGCGGATGCCGGATTCTATGACAGCTATCCAAAGGGCGCGGATCCCGACACCAAGAGCCCCTACGTCATGTGGGACGGCACACCCTATCAACATCTGATGGCGCCGATTCACTAGAGGCCACTCGGGCCGCACGGCCCCATGGGCTGTCGGAGTCTCCAGACAGAGGCTCCGTCAGCTCTCGCTTCCCCCGACCGATCAGTCGTCTTTCTTGACTGTTATCTTGCTGTTGACCGATTTGACGCCTTCAGTCTCGCGGGCGATTGCAACAGCCTTATCCGCTGCTTCCTGGGTGTGTGCGGTTCCATGCAGCCACACCACGCCATTGGCATCGGTATCAACGTGAATATTCCCCAGGCTTGTGATGTGCTCGGCAGCAAGCTTTGTCTTTACTTTGGTCGTGATCGCCGAATCCTTGACGTAAGCCTCAGGATGCGAACGATCCACGTCTGAGTCTTCGCCGGCTATCACCACGGCGGGCCCGAGACATACGCCGACGATCATGAGCGCCGTCGCGATTTCTATTTTCATGTAGATTTTCCTTGTGTATCAGCGCCGAGGATACGGGCGTGCCGCATGGCCGTCTGTCTGGCAGCGTACAAACGGATGTAAGGCATCAATCTGCCCAGCCTGGGTGTTGCCTAGGGATCGAGTTGACGAGTTCCTCGAGAGCGTCGTCGACGTTGCGGCCTGACGTACTAATGGCGATGTCAGCCTTGGCGTAAAGCGGTTCACGGGTCGCCAGTATCCTCTTTAGATCATTCATCGCCTCACGGTTGCCTGACATGGGCCGCATATCGCCTTGAGCTATGACGCGCGACATATGTTCTTCGGGCGATGCTTTGATCCAAATGGCAAAGCAGTGTGCCAATAAATAAGTGAACGTGTTTGCTTCGGAAACGATGCTGCCGGGCACCGCCATCACGAGCTTGTCGGCCGGGCCATCGACGATCGAGCGCAACGCGTCGAATTCGTAGCGCCGATAAGCGGATTGGCCGAGCATGCCGTGAATTTGTCCCGCATCCATGCCCGAGAGTTCCTCAATGGTCTGATCGAGTTCGACGAAACGGCATTGAAGCGTCTCAGCGAGCCTCCGTCCCAGCGTCGATTTGCCGGCTCCCCGCAAACCGATGAGAGCGATGCGCGACAAGCGCGAGTCGTCGGCGCTGGTCGCAAAGCGCGCCTGCAGCCACTGCCGCGACTCCCGCAGATCGGCGTCGTTGAGGCGGGAGAGGAGTTGCACGGAGAGACTCAGGTCCGCTCTTGCGTCATCTCCGGCCACGATCTCAGCGAGCGGCAGCGCCAAGGCTCCCGCCAACCGATTGAGCAGCATGATCGACGCGTTGCCGACCCCGGATTCCAGGTCAGCCAGAAATCGTTCGGAGACTTCCGCATCTTTGGCCAGCGCTTTGCGCGACATGCCGCGAATGG
Organism: uncultured Gammaproteobacteria bacterium; assembly: GCA_963811115.1. Lineage (GTDB taxonomy): Bacteria > Pseudomonadota > Gammaproteobacteria > Steroidobacterales > Steroidobacteraceae > Bog-1198. The sequence goes on along the minus strand of CAWEQB010000002.1, from coordinate 607,707 downwards.
CCCGCAAATTGCGAATTCTTTCGCCGATGCGGATCAGGAGCGGTTCGGTGGCCGGGATGGGCGGCTTCTTCACGGTTGATCTATCGTCCATCATCCGATTCCCGCTGCCGCGTCAAGTCAAAAAGGCTGGTTGCCTCCAAGTCAAGCACGGCTTCACCGGCCTGATTGATGAGCACCCAACGCCAGCGCAAGACTCCGACACGTCCGCTCTTGGACGGACCCTTCTCCAATACGTGCGCCTCCAGCCGTAATGTGTCGCCCGGACGCACCGGCGCCGGCCATTTGAGGTAAGACAATCCCGGTGAACCCATGGACTCTGAACCTTTCAGGGGCCCGTCGCACATCAACCGCATGGCCATGGTACAGGTGTGCCATCCGCTCGCGATCAAGCCTTGCCAGCGGCTTTGTCGTGCGAGGGCGATATCCGTATGGAACGGCTGTGGATCGTAGGCGGAGGCAAAGGCGACGATGGCGTCGGCGTCCACAGTGACCGGACCCACATCGAGCACCTGACCGACCGAGAACTCTTTGAAATGCACGATTAGATCCGAGGATGGCTCAATTGAAGCGCACGTACTCAAGGTCCAGTGGTTGTTTGTTGATGGCATATGTGGGTGCTGCGATCCAGCCCGCGTACTGTCCCGGTTCACGATTGGGCTGCATCAGCGATGCGACAAAGGCACGATCCTCGGACGTCGGCAGCCAGTCGCTCATTCCGGTGCGCCATGCTTCCTCGGCGAGTGGCCGACCATCGGGCGCGATGCGGATGCCGGAGAGGGTGCCGATCTGGCGATTGAAGGCCTTGTGCGGAACACTCAGTCGAAAACCCAAGCCTGCCTTTTCGATGATCTTGTTCCAACGCGACACGCCGCTGACGGAGTCGCGAATGAAGTCATCGCGAAGCACTTCGTTCAGGGCGTTCAACATGGGGGCCTCCCGTTCCTTCAGGGTGCCGTTCACCACCTCGAGGATCTTGTAGCTTTGATCCTTGAGCACATGATCGTCTTGCCGCCGGCCTTCTTCGAAGCGGCCTTTCAAGCCGGAACTGTAGAAAATTGCGGCGTTCGAGGATTGATCGGCACCGAACAAGTCCAACGTGACGCTGTAGTGGAAGTTCAGGTAGCGCTGCAGCGTCTGGAAATCGATCGCTCCGTGCGCCCGCACCTGGTCGGGGTGCTCAACATCGTATTGCTTCATGATTTCGCAAGTCCGCGCAATGACGCGTGCCACACCCGACTCGCCCACATACATATGGTGCGCTTCCTCCATCAGCATGAAGCGGGTGGTGCGCGCCAGTGGATCAAAACTGGATTCGGCCAATGCGCAGAGCTGAAACTTGCCGTCTCGGTCGGTGAAATAGGTGAACATGAAGAAGGACAGCCAATCAGGCGTAGCCTCATTGAAAGCGCCCAAGATGCGCGGATTGTCCTGGTGGCCGGAGCGGCGTTGCAGCAGCGCGTCGGCTTCCTCTCGACCATCGCGGCCAAAGAAACGATGTAGCAGGTACACCATGGCCCATAGGTGACGACCTTCCTCGACATTGATTTGAAATAGATTTCGCAGATCGTAGAGCGAGGGCGCGGTGAGGCCCAGGTGACGCTGTTGCTCCACCGAGGCCGGCTCGGTATCTCCCTGCGTCACAATGATGCGCCGCAGATTGGCGCGATGTTCACCCGGCACATCCTGCCAGACCGACTTTCCCAATTCCTCGCCGAAATGGATTTTGCGATCGACCACTTGCGGGGCTAAAAAGATGCCCCAGCGATAGTCCGGCATCTTCACATAGTCGAAATGCGCCCAACCCGACGGGTGGGCGCTCGTTGCCGTGCGCAAATACACATCGTGCGCCAGGGCACCGATGGGGCCCATGTCGCTCCACCAGCTCAAGAAATTCGGTTGCCACTGCTCGAGCGCCCGCTGCAGCACGCGGTCGGAGGAGAGATTGACGTTGTTCGGGATCGCCTGAGAGTAATCTATGGTCGACATCAAGCATGCTCCTGCAGAGTGGTACGCGAGTTCAGACGCGACCGAAATTGAATGCGGCCTTTTCGCCCTTGCCGTAAACCTTCAGGGCACCTTTGTCGCCAACCGCGTTCGGGCGGATGAAAATCCAGTTTTGCCAGGCGGATAACCGACCGAAAATCCGGCTTTCCATGGTTTCCCCAACGCCGAAGCGCAAATTCGCCTCGAGACCCGTCAATGCATCGGGCGAGAGACTGGCGCGTTCCTCGATGGCAAGACGGATCTCATCAATCCAGTCGATGTCGTCGGGCGCTGCGGTCACGAGCCCCAGAGTCACCGCGCCCGCGGGTGGAATTTCGGAACCCAGGGTCGCTTGAATGGCATCCAGCGGGCCTTGTTCGTCGTAGAAGCGTTGTGCGATGCGTGACTTGCCGTTCACCATCGGATACGCGCCGAAATTCAACACAGACACCTGCAATGACGGTGCGTCGGCCGGAAGCGCCTGCATGTAGCTGCGATCCGCGGCAAGAGCCAATTCGAGCAAGGTGCCGACGAAGCAGGAATCCTTCTCGATCAAGGCAAAGAGCGAGCGCGAGGACACGTCCAGACGCGAAAGGCAACGGCGCAGCAGGCCCTGGACCTCGCGCACGAACCAGTGTCCTTGATGTTTCGATAGAGCCGCATCGCAGTCGAGCACCAGGTTGGCGGCACCTTGGGTGCGCAGCACCCATGTGCCGATTTCCAATTCGTTGGTGCGCATGCTGAGGATGGCATCGTCAAGCTCGCGTGCCATCTCGAGCGGCCACCAGTGCGCGCCCGCTTGAAGAATCGCATCGATCTCTGTCGCTTGGGGCGCGCGCGGCGCGCGGATGGTGAATTCCGCCAGCCGTCGCGCACGGTTGATGTTCACGGAGACGTGGTTGTACTCCAGCGCGTCAACGTCGCGCCGACAGGCGAGCGGTCCGAGTTCCACGCCCTGCGCATTCGCCGGCCGGTCGCTCGAGGCTGCGAGTTCCAATGCTCGCCGGTGGATGGTCTCGGAGAACACGCCCGGCTTCACCACTGCGTCGACCAAGCGCCAGTCCTTGGCGCGCTGGCCGCGCACACCCTCGGCGGTGGTGCAGAAGATATCCGCCAGATCATGTCGGACTCTTCGCTTGTCGGTCAGACGGGTAAGACCGCCGGTACCCGGTAACACGCCGAGCAGTGGCACTTCGGGCAGCGAGACCGCGGAGGAACGATCATCGATGAGATACAGTTCATCGCAGGCGAGTGCCAACTCGTAGCCGCCGCCCGCACAACTGCCGTTGATGGCGGCCAGAAACTTCAGGCCAGAGTGCCGGCTTGAATCTTCGATGCCGTTGCGCGTCTCGTTGGTGAATTTGCAAAAATTCACCTTCCACGCATGGCTCGAGAGTCCCAGCATGAAAATGTTCGCCCCGGAGCAGAACACCCGATCCTTGCCGCTGCCGAGGACGACGGTTCGCACCTCAGGATGTTCGAAGCGGATGCGCTGCAGTGCATCGTTCAATTCGATGTCGACTCCCAGATCGTAGGAATTGAGTTTCAATTTGTAGCCGGGGCGGATGCCGCCGTCTTCGGCCACATTCATGGAGAGAGTTGCCACGGGCCCTGAAAACGTCATCGTCCAATGGCGATAACTGTCGGGGTGCGCTGCATAATTCACGGCGTCCGGAGCGGGGCGGTCGATGAGTGCCGCTGAAGTCATCTTTAGATCCTCGCGATGCAAGGGCGGCACCGGGTGCCACAGCCTTGTCAGGTATGGAGTCATGCAATATACTGCATATTATGGCTGTATACAATCTAGAAAGCGCATGGAAAATGCGGCATACCGCATAGTTGGCTGCTGTCGATGAGCGAAAAGACCTCTCTCGGCGTGATTGTCCCCGCGGAGTCATTCAATTTCGCGCGGCATCTCATCGATCGCAATGCCTCGCGCGGCGCCAAGACTGCGTACATCGATGATGTCGGCGCGATCGCCTTCGACGAACTCTTCCGGCGCGTCGCGAAATTCGCTGACGCGTTGATGAAACTCGGGCTCCGTCGCGAAGAGCGCGTGTTGTTGCTCGCCCCGGACAGCAATGATTGGCCCGTGACGTTTTTGGGCGCCCTTTACGCGGGGATTGTTCCGGTGCCCATCAACACGCTCTCGACGGTCTCGGATATCGCCTATGTCCTGGTTCACAGCGGTGCGCGTGCGGCGATCGTGGCGGATTCCTTGCTCGAGGGCTTTCGAGAGGCCCAGTCTCAGCGTGAGGACGACGCGTCCGTGCACACGGTAGTTGTGGGCGCTCGCTCCCCGCTTCGCGCCGATGAACTGAGATTCTCCGAGGTCCTCCACTCCGGAGATCCAACCTATCGCGGAGCCGGAACTCATAGAGATTCCATGGCGTTCTGGCTGTATTCATCCGGCTCGACCGGGCGCCCCAAAGCTGTGGTCCACTCGCACGCCAATTTGTTTTGGACCGCAGAGCTATATGCGAAGCGCACCGCCGGCATTCGCGAAGATGACACGGTGTTCTCCGCCGCAAAATTGTTTTTTGCATATGGGCTCGGCAATGCGCTGACCTTTCCCTTGAGCGTCGGCGCCACGACCATCTTGATGAGCGAGCGCGTCAAACCGGAGTCGGTGTTCACCCGCCTGCGGGAACATCGCCCAACGATTTTTTGCGGCACCCCCGCGCTGTTTGCGGGCATGCTGGCTTCCGCCGCCGTGGCGCGCCGCGAGGACGTCAATTTGCGCCTGTGCCTATCCGCAGGCGAGGCGCTGCCACGCGATCTTGGAGAACGATTTTCCCGCACCTTCGGCTGCGACATCCTGGACGGTCTCGGATCGACGGAAATGCTGCACATCTTCATATCCAACCGCCCGGATGACCTGCGCTATGGCACCAGTGGTAAGCCGGTCGAAGGGTATTCAGTCGAATTGCGCGGCGAGATGGGAGCTGTGCCGGATGGCGAGATCGGCGACCTGTGGGTGAGCGGTCCCTCGGCGGCGCTCTTGTATTGGAATGCACGGGAAAAGACCCAAGGCGCCTTCCACGGTCCATGGCTTAAAACCGGTGACAAATACTCACGAACGGAAGGTTACTACACCTACGCCGGCCGCAATGACGACATGCTCAAGATCAGTGGTCAATTCGTGTCGCCATTCGAAGTTGAATCGACGTTGCAGGAGCACGCTTCGGTGCTCGAGGCCGCGGTGATCGCCGTCAACGATGCGCACGGACTGACACGGTGCAAAGCCTACGTCGTGCTTCGCGAGGGCGTTGCGCCGAGTGAGCAATTGGCATTGGAACTTCAAGGCTTCGTCAAGCAGCGGCTCGTTCCACACAAGCGTCCGCACTTCATCGAGTTTCTCGCGGAACTTCCGAAAACGGCCACCGGGAAGATTCAGCGCTTCAAGTTGCGTGAAGGCGCGGCGCAGTGAGCGAAAACTCGTTCGTCCGGGTCGCGGTCCGCGGCCAGGAAGTGAACCTGGAATACGGATGGATCAAGCGGCACAACCGCGGCCCGCTGTTGGTATTTCTTCACGAGGGATTGGGATCCGTGAGCCTGTGGCGAGAATTCCCGCGAACGCTGTGCGAAGCAACCGGGTGCCGTGGATTGATCTATTCCCGTGCCGGCTATGGGTATTCTTCGCCATTTTGGCCGGAGAAGACCTGGCCCGTCGACTTCATGCACATTGAAGCCCGCGAATTTCTGCCGCAAGTTCTGGCGAATTTAGGCATTCATCCGCCGACAGATCGCCCGGTGCTCGTGGGTCACAGCGATGGTGCCTCCATAGCGCTCATCTATGCCAGTGCCTTTCCTAAGAAGGCGGCGGGCGTCGTTGCGATGGCGCCTCACACATTCGTCGAACCCCTCACCGTCGAGAGCATCGCCAAGATCCGCGACAGGTTTCTTGCGAGTGATCTTCCCTCGCGTCTGGGGAAGTATCACCGCGATGTCGAATCGGTTTTCCGGGGTTGGGCGGGGGTGTGGCTGCGGCCGGAGTTTGCGCAGTGGGAAATACAATCGCTGTTGAGTTTCATTCGCGACCCCGTCTTGTTGATTCAAGGGCTGGACGATGAGTACGGGACGACTGCTCAGATTGATGGCCTGCTGAAAACCAATTCGTCCGCCACAGCGCTCACGCTCGAAGCTTGTGGGCACTCACCGCATATCGACCAGCCCGATCCCGTCATTGCGGCGATCGGCCGATTCTTGTCGACGATATCTTCGCGGGAAAAGTAGTCAGGGTTTCGGAGTTCTCACATGTCGACGGGCGAACTCTACCGACCTCGCGGCGGCTTCCCCTTAGAGACATGTGGCCCGACGTGGGTCATTCTCCGACCAGCGATCATTTTCGCGCTGCGGCGATCCGCCACTCCTAAGCCTGGCGGCATAGGAGGAAGACCCGGTGATAGAGACGCTCCAATCTCGATGGCCCAAGGAAGACACGCTCAAGGCGCTGGCACGACTGGCCACATTAGGCGCCTCGCACGCGCCACTCATCGTTCTGCTCGATGGATTCTTGCGTTTCGTCGAACAGCTGACACCGGATATGCGATGCTCCATCTTGCTCGCCGATTTATCGACCAACGTTCTGCGCAGCGGCGCCGCCCCGAGTCTCCCGGTTGCCTATACGCGGGCAATCGACGAACTTCCCATTGTCGATGGCATCGGCTCATGCGGTACGGCCGCCGCCCGCCGTGAAACCGTGATAGTCAGCGACATTGCGCAATCACCCCTATGGCGCGACTACACGGCACTCGCCAAGACGCACGGGCTGGCCGCCTGCTGGTCCGTGCCGCTATTCGATAGCAGCGGGGAATTGCTCGGCACGTGCGCAATGTATTACTCGCAGCCGCGAGTGCCCACGGCGGCCGAGGAGGACTTGATCCGAATTACCGGGAGCCTCGCCGCCATGGTCATTCAGCGCCATCGCGATGCCGAACGACTGCAGGGAAGCGAAGCGCGCTACCGCCAGCTTGCCGAAACCTCTCCCGACGCGATCCTTGTTCACTCCGACGGCTGCATCGTGTACGCCAATTGCGCCGCCGCGGAACTTCTGCACGTGAAAAGTCCGGAGACAATGCGTGCCCAAAAGCTTGATCAATTTGTCAGTCCGGGATGCCGGCAAGTTGTGCTGGCTCATCGTACGGGCCTCTTGGGGGCAAGCCTGTATCGCTCGGATGGCGCCAGCGTGCGGGTCGACATCGCGGCATCGCAGACGACGATGGATGGCCAAGTGAGGACCTTGTTGGTTTGTCGGGACGTGACCGAGCGACTCATGTTGGAGCAGGAGCTTTTGGACGCAGCGAGCCGCGAGCAGGCGCATCTGGCGCATGATCTGCATGATGGGCTGGGTCAACAGCTGACGGGCATCGCTTTGTTCATTCGAGGTCTTGGCAATCAGATTGTGCGCGAATTGCCCGCGTACGCCCAGGACTTCGAACGAGCCAATGCGTTGGTATCCAAATCAATTGAGGAAACGCGCCGCCTGGCCAGCGGGATGTCTCCTGTCGCTGTGGGACATGCGGGTCTTGCGGGGGCGTTGAGAACTTTGTCGGTTCAGGCAAAGGAACTCTACGGATTGCAAGTGGTGCTTGAAATCGACCCGCTGCTTCAGGCGCCGATTGAAAGCCGCGTGGCATCGCAACTCTACCGCATCGCTCAGGAAGCGGTGAGCAATGTTGCGCGCCATGCACATGCAACGGTTCTGACGATTTCCGCGCAATTTGCGGACTCCGAACTGATTCTCACCATCGCTGACGACGGAATCGGTTTGGCGGAACCGCCTCGAGGGAGCGACCTTGCAGCCGGCATGGGACTTCGCATCATGCGCTACCGTGCCGAGCAAATCGGAGCGACCTTTCGAATTGATCGCTGCGCCCCCCACGGAACCGCAATACGAGTGTCCTGGCGAACCCGCACGGAGCTCTTTGGCTTCGCAGGACGCAGGGATCCGTTGGGTGAGGTCGGGGCATCCGAACGAGTGCATGTCAGCGGCTTCTAGCGGCCTTCGCGGCAAGTAGCTGGGCGTCCGCCCGTCCGATAAGATCAAGCCACCCGTTTGCTTGATCGGCTCCGAACGCGACTCCGACGCTGGCACCGACGTGGAGAGTGAAGGCGCCCAGGTGAAACGGTGACTGTGCGGCGGCGAGTACTTTGTCGGCTACTGCGTTCGCATCGGCGCGCTTACCGAGGCCGGACAATGCGATGGCGAACTCATCGCCGCCCAACCGTGCCACTGCATCAGTTGAGCGCACGAAGTGGGCCAGACGCTGTGCAAAGAGTCGCAGGACCTGGTCGCCGACGGGGTGCCCATGCTGATCATTGACCTGTTTGAAGTAGTCAAGGTCGATGTAGAGCATCGCAAGCGTCGCCCCGGCCCCCTCTTGAAAAGCACGCTCCAGGTAACGCTCAAAGCCCGCCCGGTTCAAAAGCCCGGTGAGTGGATCATGAAGAGCTAATTCCTTCAGGCGCAGCTCCTCGCGTTTCTGCAGGGAAATATCCTGCGTTACGATCACCAGTCCATCGACTTCGCCCGTGTCCAACCGCTGGGGGATGTAGGTGATGGACAGGTATTTCGTGCCATCGGATCCTGGATAGTCCAGCTCGAAGGTAACGATCTCGCCAGTGAAGGCTCGTTCCAAATATGACCAGCGGCGCTTGAATTCTTCCGGCCCCATCACTTCTTGTGGCGTGCGCCCGATGATGCGCTCGCGTGGGATATCCCACTGGCGCTCGAACGCACAATTTACCAGGCGGTAACGAAGGTCTTTGCCCAACACGGCGACGGTCGCGGGAATTGCCTCGATCACGGAGCGTAAGATCGCCGTCTGGCGCGAGAGCTCGCTTTCGGCCTCCTTGAGCTTGGTCACTTCGGTCACTTGAACCAAGAAGCCGAGCACCGTTCCCTCGACGATATCCGGTATGTAGTTGGCCAAGCTATGGCGCCGGGCGCCGTCCGGCCCTGGAACCACCCGCTCGAAAGTCTGTTCCTCGCCACGGAGGGCGCCGGAGATGTAGGGCTCATTCAGCGCGAAAAGCTCAGGCCCCAGAAGATCACGGATCGAAGTTCCAAGGAGCGTCGTTGGATCCCTGCCGAACCAGCGCTGATAGGCTTGATTCGCGAAGCGGCAGAGCAGATCCTTGTCCCAGTAAGCCAGCATCGAGGGCACGTGGTGGACCACGCGGAGAATGTATTCCGAGGCGCTTCGATCACCGCTGTGGTTCATGGTCGTGATCTAACAAAGCACTCCCTATTTCCGCCCTTGGCATCTTGTCACTTCGCTGGGTGCGGATGGAATAGGTATTTCCCGACGAGCGCCTGCAAACGGGGGATGTGTTCGGCGCATCAGTCAATCACCGGGGCTGGATTGGATAGAATATGATACTGGGGACAGATGAATGAAGGCACGCGATGAATAGAATTACGCCCAGAGAGTTTCGAAATGCTTTCGTTGCCGTAATGCAAGCAGAGCGTGACAGCTTTCGCGCCGCTTTGGATTATGAGACCAAATCGTATAACTTCTACATGCGAACCACGATCTACCCGAGAGTCGCCCGGCAGCTGGGGTTGCTGTCATGGAACAAGGAATACTACACGCTGGACGGGATGCTGTACGAGGAACGCGGTGTGGACAATACGGGAAAGTACGCCACCTATGCCAATTGGATTTCCGTGGCCATAGAACACGAGAACGACAGCACTCGCGCCCACGAAAAGATGAATAAGTTGCAATCCTTCAACGCGCCGCTGAAGGTGCTGATCACCTACGCCGCCGAAGGTGCCCCCTCGGAAACGCTGCTGAGAAAGTACGAGAGCCTGATCAAGACTTCGGACGTGTTCAATGACGTCGCGACTCTGCGTCAGCAACTCGTCATCTTGGGAACACCGAAGATAGTGCGAGAATGGAGATTCTACGCCTACGAAAACGACGGCTTTGTGTTGATGCTGCCCAATTAGTGGCGATGAATGCGCAGAGGGCGCCGACTCGCTGCCACAGTCCACCATAGTTGCCCCACGCCCCAGGCGCTTACTCATCGCAAGACAAGTTGCTGCGCGGCGATCGAAGTGTGACGCGCCAAAGGCGTAGGTATTTGTACGGATTGCAGGTGGGGACTCCATGCCATAGCCTGTTTTGCGTATGTCATTAAATGCGGATTAGGGGAATTCCATGCGTTCAGGGATTGCGCTCAAGGCTGCCCGGCTCGCCGCTGCCGGTCTCCTCATCAGCATCGTTGCGGCCACTTCGAGCCTGGCGCAAACCACGGCGGGTGTTGTGGACGGCGCAGCTTCGGCGACGCCGGCGCAGCATCTGCTCACCGATCAGTTTGTCGTCAGTGCGGGCGCATTCGTGCTCGGCACGCACTTGAACGGAAGCCTGAACGGCAACGCCACTGCCGCCGGAATCAGCCGGGACGTCAACTTTGATCACGCGTTCGGCACCAATTCCGACTCCACCCGCATCCGAGCTGACTTCGCGTGGCATTTCCTGCCGCGGCAAAGCCTTCGCTTCCAGTATTTCGACGACGACGTCAAGAGGACGAGGACCCTCGACAAGGACATCGTCTGGGGCGACTACACGTTCAAAGCGGCTGGCCAGGCGACCGCGGAAAACAAGTTCACGGTCTATGCGCTTGACTACGAATACGCCTTCTTGCGGGAACCCGACTATGAGGTCGCGGCAACCGCGGGCGTGCACTACTCGCAGATGAATCTACGAATTTCCGGCAACGCCACCGTCACTCTTCCGGACGGCAGCGTCGAAGCCGCGAGTTTGCAGAGCAAGTCGAGTTCATTGCCGGCGCCCTTGCCGGTCATCGGCCTGCGCGGCGGCTGGGCGTTCGCGCCGGATTGGCTGCTCCGGGCCTCGGGCCAGTTCTTCAAGGTCAAGGTCTCTGACTATGATGGCCACTGGTGGGACCTGAGCGCGGATGTGACCTGGATGTTCAACAACCACGTCGGTATCGGCGGGGGTTGGGACAGCTACACGACACACGCCGGTATCGACAAGCCGAGCTTCCAGGGGCATTTGGACTTTCGGTACTCTGGCGTGGTGGTCTACCTGAGGGGAGCCTTCTAGCCGGTGCGCTGAATCAGGCCAACATCGTCGGGTGCGGTGGAGTTGATGCGCGGACTGACTGCGTGCGCCTGCATGCCTCTATGCCTGTAGGGGCGCAGCGTGGCCTTTGCCTCGACGGGAGTTCCTCGCAGCCAGGTCTGATAGTCCCGGCGTCGCAAAATGGCGGGCATCCGGCCGTCGGTGTTGGCGACGGCGACCATCAGCTCATTGGGCGGCACGCAAACGATCGAGCAACTCTCGATGACGTCATCCTCTTCGCTGACAAATCGGTCCCAGACCGCCGCGAGGCCAAATACCGACCGGTCGAGCAAAGTAATAAAATACGGCTGCCGGTACCTCGCGTTCGTGAGCTGCCACGCATAGAAGCCGGCGATCGGCAGAATGCAACGTTGACTGTTCAACCAGGGCGCCCGAAATATCGGCGAGTCTTGAATCTCATCGAGTTCCACGATGGCGGGCGGAGGATCGGCCGGCTGACCTTCGGTCCATGACGGGATGAGGCCCCAGCGCATCATGACCGCTTCGGACTGGCCGTCGTGCCAGCGGATTGCCGGCACGTACTGTTGCGCCGCGACGTTGAATCTGGAGGTGAATTTCCACCACGCTCGCGCCGGCAGAAATTCCCGCTCCGCGGCGGCCTGGTCGGGAAGCACGTAGCGCTCACACATAGCCTGAGAGATTACTGCAGGGCGCTTGACGAAATATGTGATGAAACCTGCGACTTGGGGTTTCCCATGGGTGGGGCACGAATACAATAGCTGCATGCCGTTCATTGATACCCAACCGGCCGTGCTGACGGCCCACCCTTCAACCCCCAACGATGCCGTGCGCAGCCTCGGCGTGCAGCTGCGAGTGGAAGAACCCGGCATTCTCGTGTTCCGGTATTCACTGGATGCGGACATGTCCCGCGTGCGCGTTTCCCCCTCCGGCATGGGTGCACGGGCGGACGCCCTATGGAAGCACACGTGCTTTGAGGCTTTCGTCGCGCCTGCGGACGCGCCCGGCTACCACGAATTCAATTTCTCGCCCTCGCTCGACTGGGCGATCTACCGGTTCAGTGCCTACCGGGAGGGAATGTCGCCCGCCGAGGTCGGGCCGAGCTCCGGAAGTCTCCGTGCGCCGAGGCGACGATGGGCTTGAGCTCCAATCGGCCGTGCGCTTAGGACATCTGCTGACTTTCGCAACGCCCGTCGTCTGCGGATCGCTCTGGCCGCGGTCATCGAGGACGAGAATGGTAGACTTTCGTACTGGGGTCTGCGGCACCCGCCCGGCAAGCCCGATTTCCACCACCCCGAACGGATTTGCGCTGGAAGTTGCCCGCTCATGAGGTTTGGAATCGACCGACTGCTCGAAGAGCCCGAGCTGCGCAAGCCGCTGGCGGGGCGGCGCGTGGCTCTGTTGGCGCACCCCGCCTCCGTAACACGCAACCTGGTCCATTCCCTCGATGCGCTGGCCGGCGTCGGGGATGTCGCCTGAGCGCGGCGTTCGGCCCTCAGCACGGGCTGCGGGGGGACAAGCAGGACAACATGATCGAGTCGCAGGACTACACCGATCCCGTGCACGGCATTCCGGTCTTCAGCCTCTACGGTGAAGTACGCCGGCCGACGCCGGAAATGATGGATACCTTTGACGTTCTGCTCGTCGATCTGCAGGACGTCGGGTGCCGAATCTACACGTTCGTCACCACGCTGCGTTACGTGCTCGAGGCGGCTGCGAAGAAGCACAAGACCGTGTGGGTTCTGGATCGCCCGAACCCTGTGGGCCGGCCCGTGGAAGGGCTGACGCTCCGGGCCGGCTGCGAAAGCTTTGTCGGCGCCGGCGCGATGCCGATGCGTCACGGCCTGACACTCGGAGAGCTTGCACGTTGGTTCGTGGGTACTCTTCGTCTCGACGTCGACTACCGCGTCGTGCCGATGGAGGGTTGGGAGCCGAACGCGGCGCCGGGATATGGATGGCCGCTCGGCGGGCGGACGTGGGTCAATCCGAGTCCCAACGCCCCCAATCTCTGGATGGCGCGTTGCTATCCGGGCTCGGTGATGCTCGAAGCGACGACGTTGTCGGAAGGTCGTGGCACCACACGGCCGCTGGAACTGCTCGGCGCGCCGGATCTGGACGTGCGGGCATTGCTGGCGGAGATGCGTTCGCTTGCAGCTCCATGGATGAGTGGCTGTCGGCTGCGGCCCTGCTGGTTCGAGCCCACGTTTCATAAGCACGCGGGGAAGCTCTGCGCGGGTGTCCAGGTGCATGTGGAAGACGCCGCGTACTATGACCACGAGGGATTCAGGCCGTGGCGATTGTTCGCGCTCGCGTTCAAAGCCCTGCGGCGGCTGCGGCCGGACTACGAGATCTGGCGCGACTTTGCCTACGAGTACGAGAAGGACCGGCCCGCGATCGACGTGATCAACGGGAGCGATCTGCTGCGCCGCTGGGTGGACGATCCGGCGGCGACGCCGGCCGATCTGGAGGCGCTGACGGCTCAGGACGAGAATCCGCTGGCGCAGCGAGCGCGAGGCGGTGCTCCTTTACTGACTGCAGAATGACCGCAAGGCGCCCCAGCGATTTAACATACGGGCGGTGACCCAGAAAGGAGATCCAAGTCACATTTGGCCTATTTCGTTTGTGTCACTGAAACCACGTTCGAGTTCCATTTCCCTCCTAAGCTTTGGTCCATGCGAGTTGCCAGTCCACGAGTGGGTCAGAGCGTCGAGAACGAGCCGTCGGCGGTGAGCGGCCGCGAGCTTGCGCAGGTGCTCGAACAATGCGGCGATGCCGTCATCGTCAAGGACTTGAACGCGGTGGTCACGTACTGGAACCGCGAAGCGGCCGCTTTGTACGGCTTTACGGCGAGGGCCGTCCGCATTTTGTCGCACGGACGGCAACCATTCGGTGCCGGCATGTGAAGGAAGAGACCGAGAGCTACGTTTGCATGCCGGTTCATGGGCAGGGTCAAATCCTCGGCCTGTTCCATATTGCGGTGGATGTAAACGCACGCACCCGGCATCCAGCGCGGGACACTGAGCAGCGCCTGCGCGCGATGGCCGATCGGGTCGGTCCGGCGCTCGCAAATCTCAAATTGCGCGATGCCTTGCGCGAGTTGGCCCTGCGCGACGGCCTCACAGGCCTTTACAACCGACGCTACATGGAAGACGCCCTGAACCGCGAGATTCATCGCGCCGAGCGCAGCGGCAAGCCGCTTGCGGTCGTGATGGTTGACATCGACCATTTCAAGAGCTTCAACGACAAGTACGGCCACGACGCCGGCGACTTCGTGCTAAGCGCGCTGGCGCGCGCCATCCTTAAGAATATTCGCCCCTCCGACATGGCCTGCCGCTACGGTGGAGAAGAGCTGGTGATCGTGCTCCCGGAAGCCGGCCTGGACTGCGCGCGCGGGCGCGCCGAGGAGATGCGGCTTGCGATTCGGGACACCAATCTCACCCACCTGGGGCAGAGGCTGCCGGCGCCCACCGCCTCGTTCGGCGTCGCGGTTTACCCCGCAAACGGGGCTAAGCCCGCCAGTCTGCTCAAGGCGGCGGATGACGCCCTCTATCGCGCGAAGCATGAGGGTCGAGACCGGGTTTGCGTGGCCGCGCTGGAGCAACCCGTCGCCTCGTGAGCACCAAGACCGTGTCACCCCGAGGGGTATTGACGCGGCGGCCGTGACACCGGAGAGTTCGATCACCCATTCAGGGTGACATTCAACCGGACCCTTAAGACATGAGCAAATTCGTCATACAACCCCACTTCAGGTTGCAGGAATGGGTGGCTGACGAGAAGGGCTACTTCGCGGCCGAAGGCCTCGACTACGTGTTCAACGAAGAGGTGCAGGCGACGGATGGCAAGGTGCATGACCAAGGACACAAGGTCGGCGCCTTTCAATCGTTCGAGTCCGGCCGCGGCGCCGATGTGAGTTGCGCGTGTCACTGGACCGTGAACGTGGCCGCGTCCAGCGGGCTGGGCAAACTCTATCCTGAAGCCTACTCAGTGGCTCCGGCCGGAATTTTTGTGCCCCAGGATTCCGCCATCCGCCATCCTGCGGACCTCGCGGGCGTGCCGATTTCCGTGGGCTACCAGTCGGGCAGCCATTATTCGAGCATCCAGTCGCTGGAACAGTACCTGCCGGCGGACAAAATCCATTTGTCCTTCAACGACGGCATGCTCTTCAAGCGCATGCAACTTTTGATCGACGGTGGTATTGCGGCCGCCGCACTGTTCAATGGCCCCTACTACTTCGCCGAGCAGCTCGGATTTCGCAAGATCATCGACACCACGTTCATGATCGCGACCATGATCACGGGCAACACGCAGCCGGCCGAGCTGCGCAAGTACTTCCGTGGACTGCAACGGGCTCAACGCGATATCGATCTGCGGCCCGAAGCCTACACGCACTACTACCGAAACGAGTTCCCCGTGCGCTATCACACCACCATGGACACGAAGCGATGGGGACCGGGTGAACGCATCGTGTTCGAGCCTTACACCGAGGAGGCATTCAACCGCTCGCGTGAGTGGATTGCGCAGCACGAGATCTTCGCACCGGGCGGGCTCGGCACCGGCACCTACGAGCAGGTGATCGCCCGCTAGGGCATGATTATCTGAGCGACAAGGACACGGCATGGAGATGCCGTGTCCTTGTGATGCATTGCCCAGACTCGCCTCCGACTGTGTGATGCAATCCGAAGCTCGTCATCGAGCTCATGCCAATGAATGATTTCGACAGCTGCGCCAAATCCCCGTGCATTCGAAATTGCTGCCTGGACGATGATTCGACCTGTCTCGGCTGCTTTCGATCCCTGGATGAGATCAAGGAATGGGGAATTGTCGATGATCATCGGCGCCGTCGCATTCTGCAAAACGCCACGCGGCGGAGAGAGGCGTGTGGGATGCCAAACTCGCAGGCACCTCGCGGTAAGTCTTTGAAAATACGCGGGGTATAGCCCGCGCGTCTGCCGGGCAAATGGAAGCCTCCGCCCGATTGGTCCATGCGATCAAATATGTGCCAAGATCCCAGCTACGCGGAAGAATGTAGCGCGGTCATTGAATTCACCGAGGAAGCAAGATGGAACCGAATCCACATATCTTGAAACACCACCACATCACGCTCAGTGTCGGTACCGCCCAGGAAGACTATGACTTTCACACCAAGGTGCTGGGTTTGAAGAGCGTTAAGAAGACCGCGCTCTATGATGGTGACGAACCCATCTATCATCTTTACTACGGAAATGATCTGGGCGACGAAAGCACGCTGATCACCTGCTTTCCCATGCGGCAATCCGGTCGCAAGGCCCGCCCCGGAACCGGACAGATCAAGACATTGGCCCTGTCTGTTCCACGCTCGTCAATGAAATTCTGGGAAGATCACCTGAAAAAACACGGCATTGAAACGCAACACAGCGAGCGATTTGCAGAGCGAATGCTGTGTTTCAATCATCCCTGCGGCATCGGCTACGCAATGGTCGCCGTCGACGATGACAATCGTCGCCCTTATTCCAACGGGCGTATTCCAGCTGAATTCGGCATTCGAGGCACGCATGGGATAACGGTATCACTGCGGGATGCCGAAAGCTCCGAGGAGTTCATGCACTACGGATGGAGTGGAAAGCAACGTCGCGTTGACGGTAATTGCGTCCGTTACGAGGTGGGATCCGGCGGCAGCGGCTGTATCGTCGATTTTCTTTTGGAGCCGCGCCTTCCCCAGGGTTCTTGGGCGTATGGGGAAGGTGTTGTGCATCATTGCGCGTTCAAAGTGGCGAATCTCGATATTCAGAGCAATGTGAAGTTTCGCCTCGAAGGCCTGGGTTTCACCGACACGTCCGATCGCAAGGACCGGGGATACTTTGATTCGATTTACGTGCGGACGCCCGCCGGAGCGCTATTCGAAGCAACCGTCTCCAAACCGGAGGGGTTTTTGATCGACGAACGCTACGAGGACCTCGGCAGCCGACTGCAGATTCCTCCGGTGTTCAAGGACCGGGAACAACAAATTGCCTCCTATCTGGAGAATTTGAATTACTGATCGCCGATGGCGACCAAGGCCCGTGTTAAGAAGATCTGAACAAGGGCACAGTACTTCGAAATAAGCGGGCCTCCCTGGCTGGCATGCTCTGTCCATCCACATTGGTGGACATGAAATGTCACAGGAGCCGCCATGCTTACTTCATATCGATCCATCGTTCGTTCGGTTGCCATGGTCTTGTTTGCCGGTGTGTCGTCGCTGCTGCTCACCGAACTTTCGTTCGCGGCCGGCTACGACGATGCTGCACCATCCGTCACCGTGCGGTTCCACGACCTCAATTTGAACAGCCCCGAGGGTATTGCCAGCTTGTATGGGCGCATCCGCAGTGCGGCCGACCAGGTTTGCCGCTCGCTCGAGAGTCGCGATCTCATGCGTAAGTCGCAATGGCAGGACTGCTTCAGCCACGCCGTCGCGGATGCGGTGAATGCGGTGCACAATGCGCCCTTGAGCGCCTATCATTGGCAGCGGATTCGCGGCTGGAAGCACCACGACATGGACACTCCGACGACCGTAGCCTCGCGGTGACGTAGAATTCGCACCAGTTCACGGAGGGTGATCACTGGCTACACGACCAAAACCGCCGACGCGACGGCCGCCGCGACGCCGTCCGGGCCCGCCCAAAGATGCTTTTCGAAGACTGCCGCTCGGCAGTCTTCGCGTATTTGTCGCGGTGGCCGAGCACCTGCATTTTACGCGCGCCGCAGAAGCGCTGGGCGTTACGGTGAGCGCCGCAAGCATGCAGGTTCAGGCGCTCGAACAATATCTCGGCTTGTCCCTGTTTCGACGGCAGGGCCGGCTCATCGAGTTGACAGTGCACGGCGCGCAGTTGTTGCCCAAGATCAGGCTGGGATTGAACTCCCTGCAGGATGCGATTGACGACGCGCGTGCCGTCCGGGGGCATGGGCCACTGCGCATCAGCATGCTGGGGTCATTCCTTTCGCAATGGTTGATAGGGCGGCTACCGCTGTTCGAGACCCTGCACCCCGGTATTGATCTGAGCATCGATACCTCAAACGAGCTGGTCGATTTTCGCAAGTCCGAGGTGCATGCGGCGATTCGTCTCGGTGCGGGCAGCTGGCCGGGACTTCATAGCGAAAAAATCATCGATGAATGGTTGGTGCCGGTCTGCCAGCCGGCCTTGCTGGCCAAGCACGGACCGGTGAGCAATCACACCGATCTCAAACGCTATCGCTTGCTGCACAGTTTCACGGAGCCATGGAGCAACTGGCTGCTCGACTTGCCCGATGCCGATTTGCCGTCGCGTATCGACACCGATGATTCGGCCGCCATCGTCCACGCCGCTGCGACCGGCGGTGGACTGGCGCTGGCGCGCTGGAGTCTGGTCGTGGACGAGATCCGTCGCGGCAGACTGGCCATGGCAAGCAACAAGGTCATTCCGTACGGGCGCGCCTACTATTTTGTGTGTCCGCCCAAACACCGGCACTTGCCGAAACTCGCCGCGTTTCACAGCTGGCTGCGCACAGAGGCTGCGGGACATCTTCCTCCCGAAGGCGCAAGCATGGGATGAACGAAGGCGTACTCGCGGTGGTCAGGGGCCGGGGGCGGGCCCGTAGTGGGCCGTGAGGTATTCGACCACCTTGTCAAAATCGTCATCCGAGATTTGTGCGCCTTTCGCAATCATGGATTCGACCTGGGCCTGCCATTGTTGACGCGAGCGGCCTGTGCGCGTCACGGTTTCAAAAGCGTGGCATTGGCCGCACAGCTGTTCAACATCGAGCCTGACCGCGGTGTTGTGCGCGGCCGGCATGGCTGGTGGCGCGAGCGACACGCCCGGCAGGGCAAATGCCAGCAAAGTCGCCCCGGCCCCCGGGCCACCGGCCGCGATCACGACGAATTGCCGGCCTTGCGTACGGTAGGTCATCGGGGTGCCGTTGGTCTTTAGTTCACCGGTGGAATACGACCACAGATCCTGTCCGGTCTTCTTGTCAAAGGCATGGACTGCGTGATCGCCGCTGCCGGCGAACAGCAGGCCGCCGGCTGAGACCAGTAACCCCGCATTGCCGATTGCGCCGAGCTTCGGTGGGAGCGTTGCATGGGCGAGCGCCGGATGATTGCGCACCGCTATATTGTCGCCGAACGGCGCTTGCCAGAGCATGGTTCCGCGATTCAGGTCCAGCGCGTCGAGGTATGCGTACGGCGGCTTGAGCACCGGAATGCGGTGCTTGAGGAACAGGGACTCGTCGGTCCCATCGTTGGGTCCCACCGGCGGCACGTTGCCTAAGGGATCGGTGAGGTCCGGATACACCAGCGCGGGATCGTCGTTCACCTTGGTGTACAAAACGCCGGTTTCGGGGTCGAAGGCGCCGCCACCCCAGTCGGCGCCGCCGTCCAGGCCCGGGCGCACCACCGTGCCCTGCCGGTTCGGTGGCGTGAAGATGGGCCCAATGCGCACGTGCTTGAGCACTTCCAAGGCTTCGGCGTGCAGCTCGGGCGTGAGGTCGGTGGCATCGTCCATTGATACGCCCTGCGGCATCAGCACAGGCAGCCCGACCGGCCTCGGTTGAGTGGGCCACGCCTGCTCGCCGGGTACATCGCTGGCCGGCACCGCATACTCTTCGATGGGCCAGACCGGTACACCTGACACGCGGTCGAAGACGAAGATAAATCCTTGCTTGGTCAGCTGCACCACAGCGTCGATGCGGTGGCCGCCGTGCTGAAAGCTGACGAGCGCCGGCGGTCCCGGCAGGTCGTAGTCCCATAGACCGTGGTGCACCAGTTGATAGTGCCAACGGCGCACCCCCGTCCTGGCATCGAGGCAAACCAGTGAATCGCCGAAGAGATTGGCACCCAAGCGATTGCCGCCATAGAAATCATTGCTCGGCGTACTGACCGGCAGGTAGAGGAGCCCACGACGCTCATCCAGGGTCATCGGCGCCCACACGTTGGTATGCCCGGTGTAGCGATTCGAATGCCCGCCCCAGGTGTCGCTGCCTGGCTCGCCGTCCCGCGGCACGGTGTGAAACGACCATACCTGACGACCGGTACGCGCATCGAAGGAGCGCACGTCGCCGGGAGGGTCATGACGGTAGATCAGCCGATCGGCGACGCCGTTGCCGACGATGACCAGATCCCCGAAGACCAGGGGCGGCGAGGTATTCGTATAACGTTTGGGATCGACCGGCCACTGCAGGCCATCCAGCAAATTGATGCTGCCGTGATCGCCGAACGCAGCGACGGGTTGACCGGTCTTTGCATCGAGCTCAATCAGCCGGCTACGCGAATTCATCAAGATGCGCAGAGTGTTCGTGCGCGAGTCGCGCCATGCGGCAATTCCGCGGTGTACGAAGCCGGTGCCGTTGGGCACCTGCCCGGCTTCATAGGCCTTCGGATCGTACGACCAGATCTCACGGCCGGAGGTCGGGTCGAGTGCGATCACGCGATTGTAGGGCGTGCTCAAGTACAGCACGCCATCGATCATGAGCGGCGTTGCTTCGAACATGCCCGGCGAGGTCGCATACTGCGGCAGCGGCACTTCGCCGGTTTGCCATTGCCAGGCAAGCACCAAGGAAGCGACGTTGCCTTGATTGATGTCCGTGAGCGTGGAGTACTTCTGGCCGCCCGGATCTCCGCCGTAATGCCGCCATTCCTGATCCTTTGCGCGATCGGCGCCGATCGCGGCGCCGCTCGCGCACAGTACGGCCATGGCCCCCAGGCAAGGGAATGCAGATGACCGGATGATCAAGTTGGAAATCCTCGTTGCCGCGGGCGTCTGGTGCGCCCTACCGCTCAAGTGTACGACAGTCTCAGGGATGGAACCCATCTGTCAGCGTCTTCAGGAATGCGAGGATATTGTTAACATCCTGTTCGCTCAGCGCCGGTTGATCGCCGGCATGACGATCGAATGGAGCTTCGACATCCACATTGCTCTGGAATTCGCGGGGCAGGTCGTCGTATTTCAGGACGGTGCCGTCCGCGGCACGTGGAAACCACTTTTGCGGTTGAGTATCGCGCTGCGCGTAGAACCGCACGACATCTTCCAGCCGGTGGAAAATCCCATTGTGGAAGAACACCCGGCGGGTCGCGACATTGCGCAGCGACGGCGAACGAAACATGCCGCAATACTGAGTGCTCGCCTTCAGATCGGTGCGCAGCGGCCCGCACAGACCCAGGTCATGGTAGCGATCGTCGGCATTGGCCGGGATGGCGCGATTGCGTGGTGCGCCCACCGCCGCGAATCCGAAGTCGGTGAACTGTGGAAATGCGCCGTGGCGCATGGCACTGGGATGGCAGCGAGCGCAGTTGCCCTTGTTGACATCGTTGAACGCCGCCAAGCCGCGGGCCTCCTCTTGAGTCAAGGCGGTTTGGCCGCGAAGGTAGGCATCGTACTTGCTGCTGTAGGGATAAAAGTCCTCGGGGCTTTGCTGAAACGTTTCCAACGACATCAATATGCCTTTGAACGCCAACGATTTGTCCTTGAATACGCTGTCGCCAAACGCCTGGCGAAATTGCGCGGCGTAGGGCGCGTTTTGGACTTTGGCCACCACGTCGTCCGCTCCGCGGTTTGCCATTTCAAATGGCGAGAACAAGGGCAACTGGGCTTGCTCGTGGGTCGACTGGGCTCGACCGTCCCAGGTCCGGCCCCCCGCCGGCCCCTGATCGATGCTGTCATCGCCCTCGTCTTCAAAGTAGTGTTCGGTAAACGGCGGAATCCCCTGCGTGTATCGCAATGATGGTACAGAGCGCACGCCGGGCCGCCTGCCATCGATGCCGCCGCGCTGAACGGCCAGGTCATTGGGCGGACCGTAGAAATGCGCCGGATCATGGCAGCTCGCGCAGGACATGCTGCCCGACGCCGACAGCGCCTTGTCGAAGAACAGAGCACGTCCCAGTGCCGTCATCGCCCCGGGTGTCGGTGTTTTCTCGAAGTGCGTCGCGTAGAACGGAGTCGTCTCATTTGCGGCCGCGGGTTTGCCGCGCGCGTATGCGCAAAAAAGCGCCGCCGCAACAATCGCCGCAAGCGCCCCGGGCGACATCCTGAACCTGTCAGCGATTTTGGTCAGCACCGCGCACCCCGAACTTGATCGGCAACCGACATATTTTGTTCATAGCATTGTTACATGACGGGCGTACAACACTCACGGCGCAAGAATCACAGGGGTGGATAACGATGAGTCATGTATCCCGGCGTATGGCCTGCATGGGAGCCGCCTTCGCGTTGACACTCGCCACCGGCACGTCCGTTGCCGACGAGTCGAATGGTAGAAGAAGCACCGAGCTCGGCCGCGATCAAGATCTCGGCGGGGCCATCCAGAATATCCTGATCACCGCGGCACTGCGCGCCGAGGTAAAAAATATCGTTGTCATCTACGCGGAGAACCGTGCATTCGACAATCTATACGGCCACTTTCCCGGAGCCAACGGCCTTGACGCCGTCGTGGACCGTCATGGCATTCCCACCAAAGCCTTTCACCTACAGCTGGATCGCGACGGCAGCGTCCTGGCGACGTTGCCGCAGACTTGGGGTGGAGTGACTGCCGCGGGGGTGACCCCGGCTGTGACGCAGGCGCAAAGCGCCGGACTGCCGAACGCACCCTTCTCCGTTGAAAGCGCATTTACGCCTCTATCCGGTGTCACCCTGAGCACCTTTACGGTGACCCGCGATCTCTATCACCGGTTCTACGAAAACCAGATGGAAATCGACGGGGGCAAGAACGATAAGTTTGCCGCGTGGGCGGATGCCGGCGGTCTCACCATGGGGCACTACGACAACAGCCAGGCGGCCCTCTATCGACTTGCCTTGCAGTACACCCTCGCCGACGACTTCTTTGCGGGCGTCTATGGCGGCTCCTTCCTGAATCACCAATATTTGATCTGTGCCTGTGCACCGGTCTACCCCAATGCCGATGCGCCGCCGACCGGGGCGCATCCGACCATTGCGGTGCTGGATAGGGATGCGCAAGGCAATTATCTGCCGCAACTGACCACGTCGGCGACTTCTCCGGCCTCGGCGCTCGATGGGCCGCCGAGCTATGTGTTGAGCGGCAACATCACCCCGGCAAACTACTTTGGCGACGGTCAGTTCTACGCGGTCAATACCATGCAGGCGCCGTACCAACCGAGCGGCAATCAGCCGGTCGACGCGAATGGCAACGACTTGCTCTATGCCAACCCGGCTGCGAACACCACCCTGCCGCCCCAGACCCAGACCAACATCGGCGATGAATTGACGGCGGCGCATGTTTCTTGGAAGTGGTATGCGGGATCGTGGAATGCAGCCGTCGCGGACGGCACCCAGGCGCCGGGAGTGGCGCGTGCCGTCATTTACACGCCGTCCTCGGCGCGAGGTGCGCCGGACTACCAGGCGCATCACGCGCCGCTCAACTACTTCAGCGAGTTCGATCCCGTGACTCACGCGGCAGACCGTGCCGCGCACCTTCAGGACTACACGGATCTGGTGGCTGACGCGGCCGCCGGGAAACTGCCGGCGGTGGCGTTCTACAAACCTCAGGGAAACCTGAACCAGCACGAAGGCTACGCCAACCTCGACGACGGCGATGCCCACATCGCGGATCTCGTCGCCAAATTGCAGGCCAGCCCACAGTGGCGGCATATGGTCATCGTGATCACCTACGACGAATTCGGCGGGGCTTGGGATCACGTGGCGCCGCCGCACGGTGACCTCCTGGGTCCTGGCACCCGAATCCCGGCCATCGTCATTTCGCCTTTCTCACGGCGGCACTTCGTCGATCACACGCAATACGACACGGCCTCCATCTTGCGGCTGATCACGCGTCGGTTCGACCTGCCCGCGCTGCCCGGTTTGGAGGCGCGCGACAAGGCGCTGATCGCGAATCACGAGCGGCCGATGGGTGATCTGACCAACGCACTTTTCCCGCTGCTGCATCTCCGATAGCGACCCCGCCCTGCGCGTTCGTGCGAGACCGTGAAATAGCTCAAAGTGCGGTCGGCGCGGACGGTCTATAAGAAGATGCCCTGATACGACCTGGGCGCAGGGAAAGGCGATGTCCGACGCTTTCTTCGAGAGAATATTCGGGGATTCCGAGCCAACCCAGTTTGGGAGCGGTTGGGTCAGCGGCGTGTTGTCCGTGTTCTTCGGAATTCTCGGCTTGGGCGGCGTTCTTTGCCTGCACTTTCCGGCACTTCTGACGCTTCCCGATGCCCGCGCACACTATCCAATTGCGATCATTCGACTGCTGATTCAGGGAATGATCGTGGCGGCTCTCCTGCTCGGTGCCGTCTCCGCGCTGCTGCGCCAACGCAAGGTCCTGGCGCTGACCGGGGTGGCTCTCGGTCTGGCGGCCGCCTTGCTCGGAGGCGGAAGCACGCCGTTGCCGGAGGACGTCTCGTCGAAAGTCGGCCTCGGCTTCGACTGGTTTCTGTTGGACCTGCTGGTGATGACCATCGTCTTTGTACCGGTGGAGCGGTTTTGGCCTCTGCATCCTCAGCAGAAGACGTTCCGGCCCGAGTGGTCCACGGACTACTTCTATTTCGTGGCCACTCACCTGCCTGCGCAGTTGATTACGTTCGTGATGTTGATACCGGCGACCGCAGCCTTGAAATGGCTGGCAATTCCGTCGCTGATACGCACCGTGGGAGGATTGCCGTTCCTTATCCAGCTGCCATTGGCCATTGTCGTGGCGGATCTGGCCCAGTACGCCACGCATCGGGCCTTTCACAAGATTCCATTCCTGTGGCGCTTTCACTCCATTCATCATTCCATCCAAACGATGGATTGGATCGCCGGGTCGCGCTCGCACTTCGTCGATATCCTGCTGACGCGCAGCTTGATTCTCATTCCGATGACCCTCTGCGGGTTCTCGCAGAACGCGATGGCCGGCTATTTGGTCTTTGTCTCTTTCCATGCGACGTTCTGCCACACGGATTTTGGCCCGCGACCGGTGTGGCTGGAGCCCTATTTCGTGACGGTGCGCTATCACCACTGGCATCACGCGGCGCATCCGGAGGCGGCCGACGTCAACTTCGCCATCCACTGGCCCTTCATCGATCGCCTGTTTGGGACTTACTATCTTCCGAAGGACCTCTGGCCGCAGCGCTACGGCCTCATCGGAAGTTCCGTTCCCGCCGGATTCTTTGCCCAGTTTCTCGCGCCATTCGCGCGCAAGAAAGCCGCGCTCAGAGGGTGACTTCCGCGAGAGCCAGATCGCCTGGCCTGTCGGTGCCGGTCTTCGACGGCCTGACCAACCCCATGGCATGCATCACCCGGACCGTCATATAACCGAAATCATATTCGGCGGCATGGTGAGTGGTCCGCAGCAGATGGGCATGGTGGTGGTGGTTGTTTTGCCAGCAGGCGCTGAAGGTTGCCATCACCGGAAGCCAGTCGCCGATGTTCATGGCGTTGTCGCCTGCATCGTCATAACGCCGGGTGCCGAATCGACGGTCGTGGGTCCAATAGTTCTGCACCATATTCACCCATAGCGCGAACACCCGTACTCCCAGCCACACGCCCACGGCAAATTTCCAATCCCGGACGAACCACCACAATAGACCGCAGCTGAGAATCGGCGAGGCGAGCATGAAGAGGGGATGAGAGACCAGACGGAACGGCCAGGTCTTAAGGATGGCGTCGTTCGCCACCTCCGCCTCGCACGGGTAGGGAAAACCGCACAGATACAAGGTCTTCCAGAAGCCGTCGGTGCCCAGTTTGTTGGGATCGCCGGGATGGTCGGCGAACCGGTGGTGGAGCCGATGGCGATTGACCCAGCTCACGGGATCGACGTAGACGCCCACCGTGTTGTTGATCAAGGTCACCGATTTAATGAACCACTCCTTATATTCCAAGGCGCGGTGCGCTATCCCCAAGTGGATCATGTCGGAAAGATAAAGGCCGCCGAGGAACCAGGAAATCAATAGATATCCCACCCCGATCGCTGCTCCCCACCATGGTCCGAGCCAAGCTGGTGCCAGTAGCGCCGATATCAGGACCTGGAACCCGAGCGTCGCCCATCCGACGGCGTTGTATATCTTCATGCGTTTATCTTTGCATGAAATACCGGCTGTCTCACCATTTCTGGTGATGGTCCCGCGTCCCTGCCGCGCGTACTTTGAACCCGCACGTGCCCACATCCGAAACCGGGAGTACCTCAATGAGCATCCTTCGCCGCCTATTTTGCATATTGCCGCTGGCAATACCCCTGCTGGCAGCGGCCAACCCTTCGCTTCAACAATCCAGAAGCGAGTCGCCGCTGATCGACAAAGTGCGCGCCGCCACGGAACGGTTCCGGGATCTCAATGTCGCGCTCATGGAAGGGTTCGTGCAGGCCACCCCCTGTGTCAGCGGCCCCGATACTGGAGCCATGGGGGTGCACTTCGTATTGCCTGCTCGAATCAGCGGCGGTGTTCTGCAGGCAGACCAGCCGGAAGCCCTGATATACGAGCCGCTTCAAAACGGCGCGATGCGGCTCGTTGGAGTCGAATTCATCGTTCTCGCCAGTGTTTGGGAAAGCAAGCACGCATCCGGAACCACCCCGGCTCTCGAGGGCGATTTGCTGAATTATGTCGGTGCGCCGAACCGCTACGGATTGCCCGCATTTTACGAACTGCACGTGTGGGCGTGGGAACATAATCCCCGGGGGAGCTTTGCCGACTGGAATACGGCAGTGAGCTGCGACAGACAAGTGGGCACCTGAGCGCGGCAACTCCCGGCTAACAAAAGAACCTAGGTAGAATCCCGGTGCCATGGATGTACTAGCAACCGAGAACGGTAATCAACCTCGAGCCATTGTCGGCCGGGCGCGCGAATTGGATGCATTTAGGGCGGCGTTCGACCGCATGTTGGCGGGCCGCCGCCAGATGGTATTGATTTCGGGCGAGCCGGGTATCGGCAAGACCCGTTGCGCGCAGGCTCTCGCCGATATGGCGGAAGACCAAGGGGCGCTCGTGCTCTGGGGGCATTGCCGCGAGGATGCGGCGGCGCCCCCTTATTGGCCCTGGGTACAAATCTTGCGCGCCTATGTGGACGCGTCCTCGCTTGACGAGGTGCGCCTGACCATGGGTGCGGCAACAAAAGACATCGCCGCCTTGGTGCCGGAACTTCTCGAGCTATCGCATCCAACCCAACAGGCGCCGGGAGCCGCGACTGATTCCAGCCCGGCGCGGTTCCGCACTTTCGATGCTATTCGTCAATTCTTTCACCAGGCCACGCAACAGGTCCCGATCACTCTAATCCTGGACGATCTGCACTGGGCGGACTCGCCCTCGCTCTCGTTGCTGGAGTTCCTGAATCAAGAGTTGCTGAACAGTCGGCTGCTCATCGTCGCCGCCTACCGGGACGCCGATGCATCGGGTAAGTCGCCGTTGCAGAGCGCCCTCGGTGGACTGATTCGCGATCCTGGCGTCGAGCGCGTCCATCTCTCGGGACTTTCGCAGAGCGCCATTGGTCAGGTTGCCGAACGGCTGTGCGACGTCACCCTGTCCGATTCCGCCATCAAGATGATCTTTCAACGCACCGATGGCAACCCGCTGTTCACCATCGAGCTGATCAAGGTTCTGTTGGACGAAAGTGCGGGCTCCGCCATTGCCGCCATGCCCGCGAGGATTCCAGCCGGCGTGCGCGAGACCATCGGCAGGCGGTTAATTCGTCTCTCCGACCCTTGCAACAAACTGCTGGGCGTCGCATCGGTGCATGGCAGGCAATTCACGGCCCGTGAGATCGCGGTTGCCACGGACGAGGAGGTGCAGCGCGTGCTGACGGTACTCGAACCGGCGGTGCAGGCGGGCATCGTGCAATCGAACGCCGATGCCCCGGGCGGATACCAGTTCACCCACGGATTGATCCGCGAGACGATCTACGAAGACCTGGCCGCGGCCGACCGCTTGCGCATGCACGGCGGGGCGGGCGATGCGCTGGTCGCCGTGCATTCTGCGCGCTTGGAGCCGGCACTCACCCTGATTGCCTA
This sequence comes from uncultured Gammaproteobacteria bacterium, assembly GCA_963811115.1. Taxonomy (GTDB): domain Bacteria; phylum Pseudomonadota; class Gammaproteobacteria; order Steroidobacterales; family Steroidobacteraceae; genus Bog-1198. The sequence goes on along the minus strand of CAWEQB010000002.1, from coordinate 579,733 downwards.
CCACTACCATCAAGCGGCTGCGCTGGGATTCGCCGAGCAAGCGGTGGTCTACGCGATGCGGGCTGCCGAAAGTGCAACTCGAATTTACGCCTATGAAGAAGCGCTGCTGCATTACGACCGCGCCATCGAGACGCTGCAGGGCGAGGGCTTGATGCACGACGAGAGGCTGGCACGTGCCTATGTTCTTAAAGGCTCGGCGCTCCGTCTACTGGGACAAGTCGATCGTTCCATCGACGTCCTGCTCGAAGCCGTCAATCGGACCCGCGTGTTGGGCAGCGTTGAACTGCTAGTCGATGGCCTGATGTCCCTTGCCATGACGTCGCAACACGTGGCGCAACGGCATATTGTGCCGCTGCTCGACCGAGCCTTGGCGCTGCTGCCGGAGATCGACTCGGTCTCTCGAGCCAAGGCATTGGCAACGCTGGCGTTCGCGCAACGCACCTCGGCCGACAAGTCGCGGATTCAACTTCTGGTGGACCAAGCCTTGGCGATGGCCAGTCGCTGCTGTGACGGCACGGCACGCTGCGCGTGCTTTCAACTGACAGTGATGGCGCTTCGGGGCAACCCGTCGAGCCTGCTGCGTCGGCTGTCCATCGGACAAGAATACATTGCCGTGGCGCGCTCCACCGGCAGCGGCGATCTACTGTCAGAAGCCTTTCATTGGCAGGCGCTGAACTGCTTCGAGGCCGGGCAAATCGACGATGTGGAAGACCTTTTGGTGCAGTACGAGAGTCTGGCTACCGCCCGCTTCGGATTGCACCAGTACTGGGCGGGCTCCTACCGTATAACCTTAAGTCTGTTGCGCGGCGAATGGAGCGATCTGGAAGGTCGGATCGAGGAACTGCTCGAGATCGGCACGAAGACCCGCCGCGGCGATGCCGACGGAGTCTACGGTGCGCAAATGTTCGCGCTGAACCGCGACCTTGGCCGATTGCATGCACTAGCGCCGCAAATAAAGCAGATTGCCGCGAGCGGCAACATGCGAATGTGGGAACCCGGCCTCATGTTGATTTGCAGCGAGATCGGCATGCTCCCGGAGGCACGCGCAATTTTTGACCGGCTGGTCGACCAGGATTGCTGTGCGATTCGTCGGGACGACATGTTTTTGGCATGCCTGGTGTTTTGCGCGCAGACCTGTTGCATGCTGGATGACACATCGAACGCCGAATCAATCTATCGGCTCCTACGTCCCTACGCCGGGCAAACCGCGAACCACCCGACGGCAGTCTGCTTTGGTACCACAGAATTGTATTTGGCGATGCTCGCGTCCACCGCAGATCGTCCTGATGTTGCCCGCGAACACTTTGACAATGCAGTAATGCTCAATCGCGCCATGCGCGCGTGGCCCTATCTCGCCCGCACACTGCATCGCTACGGAGTCTTCATGCTCGCGCGACCGACGGAGGCAGAACGGCGCACGGGCTTCCAGCAACTGCGGGAGGCCGAGGATCTTGCCCGCCGCTTGGGGATGGCGCGGCTGGTGATCGATATCACCGCCCTGCTGGACGGCGGATCCGGCGGCGCGACATTTCCAGACGGTCTCACGGCCCGTGAGGTCGAAGTTCTACGCTTGCTCGCGATGGGGCGGACGAACAAGGATGTTTCCCTGGTGCTCGCCATCAGTCTCAACACGGTGGCGACCCACGTCCGGAGCATTCTCAACAAAACGCAGTGTGCAAATCGCACCGAAGCCGCGACCTATGCCATCCGGCATGGACTGAACACTGCACCATCGGGATGACTATCACATCACTACGGGAGAACATTGTGGCCTTATTCATGATTGAGAGAAATTTTGCGCAAGCTTTCAGCGCGTCGAGATCGGACTACAAGGCCGTGGTCGATATCAACAATGTCGCCGGCGTAAAGTGGTTGTATTCATTTTTGTCGGCGGATAAGCGCAAGACTTACTGCCTGTACGAGGCGGAAAGCGGAGATGCCATCCGAGAGGCCGCCCGGCGGGCGGGTCTTCCGGCGGACATCGTCATCGAGATCGGGGGTGAGCTGCGCCCGGAGGTACTGCTCGCTTCCTAGCGCTTCCATGGCCATACCGCGCGATTGTGGCCGCGCGGTATGGCATTCGCAACCAACCTCAATCCGCCTTGGCAAGCTGAACAGGCGACGCTTTGTCGCTCTTGGTGCGCGATTCATGGTATTGCCGAACCAGCGGACGGTTGATGCCCGCGACGGCATTGGCGACGGCCTGCTGCAGGCACGCCCGGTACTTGGCCTTGCCCTCCAGATCCGGACTCTGCAACGGCGCGCAAACGACCCGCGCTGCGTGGCTGAGGCGGCCATAGAGCACTGCGGCGCCCTCGATTTTGCTCAAATCAAGATCGGGAAAGCGCACGACATAATGCGACACCCCCTCGGTCTCGAACTCGGTATCTGCCGTACCGGCAAACGCCGCGGCGCTTCCGGAACCGAGGATAACCGCGGCGCTGATTGCGACCCCTCGAATGGCATGGATCTTGGTGCTGTTCATTTTCAGTCTCCTTGAGAATTGAAAGGTTTGTTGGGCGACGGGGCTAATGTGCGCCGTGCCGGAGACCGTTTGAATCGCGCAAAATGAGTAGCCGGTGCATGGCGCCCAGCCTGGTCAATCGGAACTGACTAATCATTTTAGATGAGGCGTTTCACTGACGGACTGTGACCGGGTACTCTAAACGGCACCGGGCCTGCGGAATGTCCGGGGTCGATCGAAAAAAACGGGAGAATTCTTTTCATGAACAGCCGACATCTCGTCGATCCGGAATTGGCACCCTTGCTGGAACTGTTTCCAACCATGGAGTTCTCGACCGAACTTCTGCCGGAGATACGGGCGCGAGAATTCCCCATGAACAGCGATCCAGGCGTGGCCGCGCAGGTTGCCATGGAAATTCGCGCCGTACCCGGTCCCGCGGGGGCCCCGGAGGTGTCGGTCAGAATGTATACGCCGCGAGCAGGGGTGAAATTGCGGCCTTGCATCCTGCACATTCACGGCGGCGGCTTTGTTGTCGGCACGACCGCCATGATGGATCCGGCGCACCGCGCCCTGGCGCTGGAATTGGACTGCAGCATCGTCTCGGTCGAATATCGTTTGGCGCCCGAAACACCTTATCCGGGTGCTATCGAAGACTGTTACGCCGCACTGGCCTGGCTCTTCAAGGAAGCGCCCGGACTCGGTTTGGATTCAAGCCGCATCGGCGTGATGGGCGAGAGTGCAGGAGGCGGTCTTGCAGCCGCGCTGGCGTTGCTGGCGCGGGACCGGAATGAGTATCGTCTCGCGTTCCAACACCTGATTTACCCGATGCTCGACGATCGGACCTGCATTTCGGCCGAACCACATCCGTACACGGGCGAATACATCTGGACGCCTCACAACAACTCATTCGGGTGGTCCGCGCTGTTGAATGCGCGGCCGGGATCCGACGGGGTATCGATCTATGCAGCGCCGGCGCGGGCAGAGGACCTGAGCGGCCTGCCAAAAGCGTTCATTTCGACCGGCGCTCTCGATCTATTTCTCGAAGAAGACCTTGAGTATGCGAGGCGGCTGATGCGCCATGGCGTGCCCGTGGAATTGCACGTGTATCCGGGCGCCTACCATGCGTTTGATCTGCAGTTTGATGCGCGCGTGGCCGTCGATGCCAAACGCGACAGTGACAGCGCACTGCGCCGCGCGCTATATCCCTCCTAAAACCAGTAGGCGATTCCGCGCATTTCGATGCTGGCGCGCGTGACTACACCCTTCGCACAGGAGGGGTCGTCGAACGCCGAATGGGGAACACAATGCGGCTGCGCCGGATCTGAATCATTGGTCTTGAAGATGATCGCCTCGTCGCGGTTCATGTCCGAATAGTAGGACCAACGATGCTGCGGGTTGTGTCGTACGACCCATCCTTCGAACGACCACTCGGGTTTGTCCCTTTCATCGAAAATCGCGTCGGCAAACACCAGATCGGCCCGTGCGACGCTGCGTGCGTCGCAAACGGTCAGCGGAATATCCTGCGGCGGAGCGGAGAATACCCGCCACACGTTGTAATGGGCAAAGCGTCGCAGCGCGCGTCCGGGATTCGCCGGCATCGAGCGCTGCGCGAATTGCTCGGCGGTCGCGTCGGAAATATCGACGTGGACGAAGCGGGCGGGCATCGAATTGGAGAATCTGCCCGCCTCCTTCGACCCTTCCCCGAATCGCAACACACCGGGACTGGAGATAACGACGCGGTCCGCTCCGGTCACTTCCAGCAACAGCCGTTCAATTTCCTTTGGATGGACCCGGGCCACCTCTTGCGAATCCTTGAAATTTTGAATTTCACTGGTATGTGCAACGAGTTCAAAGCCTTCGCAGGCAAGAGAGGGAGGATGGTCGCGCCGGCGTGCGTCTTCAATGGTGATTCTGCGTGCATCCAGATTGAGGAGATCCCGGGAATGGTCGTTGGCGTAGTAACGCGGCCGCTGGGTCATCTCGCCGATGTAGTTCACCCAGCCGTCGACTGAGCGTTCGTTCCGAGATGCAGACTCATTGAGCGAAGTCATAGATAGTAGGCGACCGTCCGAAACTCGATGCTCTGCCGCGGCGGCGCATCTTTAACCCCAGGATCGCGAAACGACGTGTGCGGCGCACGCCAGGCCTTCGAATGATCCGAATCGTGGAACTTGACCAGCAAGACCTCATCGCGCGTCATATCCGGAAAATACCACCATCGATGCCCAGGGTTGAAATGGAATATCGAGGCGGCCGGTAAAGTATCCTCATTCTCGCAGTGTTCGGGGATATTGTCCGGATCCGGCAGTTCTGCGAGGCGCACCATGACATTGGGGACCCCCTCATCATCTCCCACGCTCTTTCCGTCGCAGACGGCCAGCGGCCAGTCCTGGGGCGGCTGCGAGAATGGGCGCCACAAGCTACTGGCGATGAATCGGCTGAATTTCGGGCGGCCGGCAAACGTCTTTTCATACAGGGCGCCGGCCAACCGAACCGCGCGATCGGTCGTCATATCGACATGCACTTCGCTGGCGGGAGGCTGAGTCTCGGCACTCGTCGTTCCGGAGGTGCGCAGAACGTACCCGAGCGGCGCCACCAAATCAGCGCCGGTCAGGACTTTGACGATCCGCTCCACCTCGGCCGAATAAACGGAATCGACTTCCGTCTTGTCTGTGAAATCCGTGACAAGACTCGGTTGCTTGGCGAGCACAAAACCCTGGGTGTCCAAGCCCAAAGTGTCCCGTACGGGCCTGCCGTTCCGGATGAACACCGTATGCGGCGCATAGCGGCCCGTGTTGAGCTCCGCTCCCGGGGCAACGTAGCGCCGGTTGATCCGGGAACTGGGGACGAGATAGTCGATCGTTGCCTCGACCCCCTCGGCGGGAGACACGGGGGCCGCGTCATCTTGCAACGGACTCAGCCTTGTGGTCGATGAGGCCATGCTCTCTCGTGATCGGTAGCCGATTTCCGGCAACAGTATGCGCCTCGCGCATCCAGCAGTTCCATCGCAGCATGGTCATTTGCCGGTGGCAGCCGCGCGCCACTCCACTGCCGAGCTCTCGTTCCAATATCCGTAACGAAAGTCCATGGACGAACGAAGGCGGCCTTTGCTGAGATTGGGCAAAGCCCGATGCACCGTATACGGTCGAAACAAGACTACGTCGCCGCATCGAAAATCAATGGTGCGCCACACGGCGCCGGCCGGCATGGTGTCGACAAGATTGGCGAGGCCTTGATCGGAGTGCTCCCGCAAACCGTTCGCGTGTGAACCGGCGAGGATCGTAATCGGTCCGAGCTCCCGTCCTGGTGAGGCGGTGTGGCCGTGTCCGGATGCGCCGAGAACCATCCCGAGCCGGCACTCTGGGGCGCATTCGAGATCGTGGACAGCGCAAACTGATCTCCACGGGAACTCACCGGGTCCTGGGGCTTGTTTGCGCCAATCGAATCGGCGCAGTCTCGCGCAGGAACAACGCGAGCACGGTGCCGATGATGGCGCAGACCGCCATGATGATGAGAGGCGCCTGCAGGCCGTAGTGGTCGGCGGCGCGGCCGGCAATTGCCGGCGCACCGACGCCGCCCAAGATCTCCCCGAGTCCGACCACCATGCCGAGCGATGTCGCGACGTAGCGCGCGGGAATGGTTTCCGAGGGCACGGTGCCCATGAACAGGGGGAACGTCCCGCTGGCGGACCAGCCGAAGAAAATGAGCGTTCCAAGCATGAATTGGGAGCCGTGGAAATGCAGCGCAAAGAGCGGCACCGACAATCCGATTAGATTGAAGATGACGATCACCGGGCGGCGCCCGAAGCGGTCCGAGAGTGCCGGCACCACGAAGCTGAAGAAGGCGGCGGAGAGGCCCAGCACGCTCATGAGATGGCTCATGACACTGTTGCTGAACAGCCGTGACTTGGTATAGAACACGGGCAGAAACACCCAGCCTAAGACCATCCACGCCACCATGAAAATGGCCATCAGCATGCATAGCCACATGTTCCGGTGCTTCAACATTTGCCAATAGCCCATGTGCTTCGCAGCCGACGCGGCGGTCTGCGCTGCCGGGGCCGCGGCGGGCTGGCGCACGTACTTCGCGATCAGCAGCGCCATGATGAGACCCGGCACCCCTGAGAGAAAAAAGGCCCAGCGCCAGCTGTAGGCCGACGCCACCGCCACCAGAACGAGAGGCGCGACAAACGAACCCAAGAGGTTGCTGCCGAAGTTCTGCATCACTCCCATGTTGTTGCCGCGCTTGGCGGCCGTGGATTCGATGGCCACCAGCGATTGTGCGATCGGCAGTATCGGACCCTCCGCGAGGCCCATCAGCAAGCGCGTCGCAAACAGCGTCAGGAATGAAACCGCCAGACCGGACGCGAACGAACACAGCGAGAAGGCCACGACCGTGACCAGCAACAGCGTCTTGCGATTGCCGGTGCGGTCGGAGTACGCGCCACCCAGAAACGAAGCGATCGCCCAGGTAAAGGACAGTGCCGAGGCGATGAGCCCGATCTGCTGATTGTTGAAATGCAGGTCATCGGCAATGATGGGCATCAGGTAATTGGCGGCATTGCGGTCGAAGAACACAAAGCCAAAGGTGATGGTCAGCACCCAGATCAGCCTGGTTTCATACTTCATCCGTCGGATACCTCGGGAATCACGCTGGACAGCAGGTTCTTGTTCACTTTGGGTAGAGTCTAGCAGCTCCCATAAGCCCACCCTTGCGACAGTTGGAGCCACATGATGCCGTCGCTGTCGAAGCGCTGCGGCGGCAGTGGCTTTGTTCGTTGTATGCAAGGGCCCAGGGCGAAATTAGACGTGAACGCGCGCGCCAACACCGACACCCCGCAGAGCGCTGATCGGCGTTCGTTTGTGCGCGGCATCGGCGTGCTCACCGGCGTCATTGCCTTGGGCAGTCCGCTCGCGGCGCTGCTGCCGAGCCGAGCCTGGGCGGTCGAGCTCCGCGCGCTGACTTCGGCGGAGGCCGCCACATTGCTGGCCATGATTCGCACCATTGCGCCGCACGACACGCTGGATGATGCCGCCTACGCACTGGTGGTCAAGGCGATCGACGGCGACGCCGCGAGTTCGACGCAGGCGGGAGCCGATCTCAAGGCCGGCCTTGCGGGCCTCGGCGACGGTTTTGCCCAGATGCCCGAGGAGGTGCGCGCCGCGCACCTCAAGTCGATCGAATCCGGCGCGTTTTTTCAGTCCGTGCGCGTGAAGACGCTGTTGGTGCTCTATAGCAACCCGATCGCCGCGGCGCATTTTGGTTTCGAAGGCGAAGCATTCTCGAAAGGCGGCTACCTGCTGCGCGGCTTCAACGATCTGAAGTGGCTTCCTGACGTGCCGCTGGCGGACAGCGGCCCGATGCCATTCGGGTAGGGTCAGGGCAATGCCGCGTTTCGAGCTCAACGATTCAGACGTCGTCGTCATCGTCGGTTCCGGTGCCGGCGGCGGCACCATGGCCAACGAACTGACGCGCCGCGGCCTCAAAGTGGTGATGTTCGAGGCGGGCAAGCGTCAAACCCTCGCCAGCTTCTCGCAGAATCCCAGTGAGGCATTCGGTCAGCTCACCTGGCTCGAACCCCGCTCACAGAGCGGCACCTGGGATCCGGTGAAGACTTCGCCCACGCTTCCCGCCTGGCACTGCCGCACGGTGGGCGGCACCACCGTGCACTGGACCGGCGCCACGCCGCGCCTGCAACCCTATGAGCTGCGCGCCCGGAGCGTGTATGGCGATATCGCCGGAGCCTCGCTCGCCGATTGGCCCATCGACTACGCGGAGCTGAAACGCTGGTACCAGGTTGCCGAGAAACGCCTCGGCGTCACCCGCCGCAACGGCAATCCGGGCATGCCCGCCTCGAACAATTTCAAGGTGATGTATGCCGGCGCGCGGCGCCTGGGCTACAAACGCGTTCATACCAACTTCTTGGCGATCAACTCCCGTCCGCGCGACGGCCGGGGGCTATGCATTCAGCAAGGCTTTTGCGTGCAGGGCTGCAAGACCGGCGCCAAGTGGAGCACCCTCTACACGGAGATTCCGAAGGCCGAGGCCAGCGGCAAGCTTGACTTGCGCAGCGAATGCTTCGTCACCCGAATCGAACATGACAATGCGGGCCGCGCCTCGGGCGTCGTGTACCGGGACACGGCGGGAGTGGAGCAGCGCCAGCGTGCGCGCATTGTGTGCGTCGCCGGCAACGCCGTCGAGACGCCGCGCCTGCTGCTGCTGTCGGAGTCCGGTCGATTCAAGAACGGCCTGGCCAACGGATCCGGCCAGGTCGGCCGCAACTATTGTCATCACGTATTGAGTTTCGTTTTTGGAATTTTCGATCAACCCGTGAGTTTCTGGCGCGGCGCGGTGCTGGCCGGGGTCGTTGAGGATGAGAATGTTCACGATCCGAGCCGCGGCTTCGCCGGCGGCTACCACTTGGAACTCGCCATGCTCGACCTGCCGACATTCCCGCTCATTGGAATGCCCTACGGCTGGGGGCGCGATTTCGCCTCGGTGATCGACAACTATCGCAACATGGCCGGCATGCTGGTCAACGGCGAAGATCTGCCGCGCCCCGACAATCGCATCACCTTGTCGACGACGGTGAAGGACTCGTCGGGCCTGCCGTCAGCCCATGTCCATTGCGACCCTCATCCGAACGATGTCGCCATGCTGGCTCACGCCACCGGGCGGGGGCGCAAGATTTACGAAGCCGTGGGCGCAAAGCGCACCGTGGTGAGCGCCGTTCCTCCCTCGACGCACCAGATGGGCACCGCGCGCATGAGCCACGACCCGGGGCAGGGCGTCACCAACGCGTATGGGCGCGCGCACGAAGTGCCGAACCTGTTCATCTCAGACGGCAGCGTGCAAACGACGGCGGGCGCCGCCAATCCCACGCTTACCATCGTCGCCCTGGTGCTGCGCCAGGCGGATCATATCGGGCGCGAGGTGGCTGCGGGGCGCCTTTGAATACTCAGACAGGCTCCCAGTGTGGCGTCGGCGTATGTTCTTTACCCGGATTGCAAAATTGTATACAATTTTAGATAACGTATACATTGGGACGGCAGCCATCATGACTCGATTGACGCGCAACGGCGATCCGCGGGCCGCCCAGACCCTCAAGGCGCAATTGCGCCTTCGCCAGATGATTTTCGACGGCGAGCTCTGCGCCGGCGAACGCGTGCCGGAACTCATGCTGGTCGAGCGCACCGGTGTGTCGCGCACGCCGATCCGGGCCGCGTTGTTGCACCTGGCGGAGGAAGGGCTGCTGGAGCCGTCCAGTTCCGGTGGATTCGTGGTGCGCGCGTTCGACGAGTCCGAGGTCTATGACGCCATCGATGTGCGCGGCATGCTCGAGGGCGCGGCGGCACGGCGCGCCGCGCAGCGGCGGCCCTCGCACGAGGAACTAACCGAGCTGCGCGACTGCATGGGCGCAATGGATGCCATCGTCAAGCGACGCAGCGTCAATGTCGAACAATTTTCGGATTTTGTGCGCCTCAACGAGCGCTACCATGCGCTGCTCCTCGCACTCGCGCGCAGTTCCGTGTTGACGCGCGCCATCGAGCGCATTGCAGCCCTGCCGTTTGCCTCGCCGAGCGCATTCGTCGTGGCACAATCGGCGCTTGCCGAAGCGCATCAAACGCTGATGCTCTCGCAGCGACAGCATCGCGCGATCCTCGAAGCCGTGGCGGCGGGCGCGGGCGCCCGCGCCGAAAAGCTGGCGCGCGAGCATTCGAATCTCGCCAAGCGGAGTTTGCACACCGCCGCCAAGCGTGAAGCGCCGGCGCGCAAGGCTGCGGGCGGCAATTTCCTTCGCCTGCAACTGGCGGCGGTGTAGCGATGGCACAGCGCCGCGCGGCCGTATTTCAATACATTGGATCAGACAAGAGGACATCACCGTCATGAGTCAGCAAAATCTCGAAACCCTGTTGAAGAGCGCCGGCAACACGGTGGACATGCTGCGCAATTCGCGCATCGGGGCCTATGTGTATCCGGTGGTGCCGAGCGAGTTCTATAACTGGCGCGATGAGCAGCGCGCCTGGCGCGACACCGCCGTGCTGTTCGACCAGACCCACCACATGGCGGAGTTGACCGTCAAGGGCCCTGACGCCTTGAAGCTCATTTCCTACACCACCATCAACAGCTTCAACAACTTCGCCGTGAACAAGGCCAAGCAGATGGTGCCGGTCAGCTACGACGGCTATGTCATCGGCGACGGCATCCTGTTCTATCTCGACAAGGACGAGCTGCTGTTCGTCGGGCGCGCGCCGTCGGTGAACTGGCTGCAATTTCACGGCGAGACCGGCGGCTTCAAGGTGGATATGATCCGTGATGACCGCTCGCCGTCGCATCCGCGCGGCAAGGCGGTGACGCGGCGCCACTATCGCTACCAGGTGCAGGGACCGAATGCCGCCAAAGTGCTGCAAAAGCTCAACGGCGGACCGATCCCCGACGTCAAGTTCTTCACCATGGATTCCATCAACATCAAGGGCCGCAAGGTGCGCTGCCTGCGCCACGGCATGGCGGGCGCTCCCGGACTCGAGCTCTGGGGTCCCTATGCCGAGGGCGACGAGATTCGCGACGCGATACTGGAAGCCGGCCAGGAATTTGGCTTGGTGCCGGTGGGTTCGCGGGCCTACGCCAGCAATACGCTGGAGTCCGGCTGGATTCCATCGCCGCTGCCGGCGGTGTATACCGGCGAGAAGATGAAGAAATACCGCGAGTGGCTGCCGGCCGGCGGCTACGAGGGCACGGGCTCGATCGGCGGCAGCTTCGTCTCCAAGAACATTGAAGACTACTACATGACCCCTTATGAACTGGGCTACGGCCCGTTCGTCAAGTTCGATCATGATTTCATCGGACGCGAGGCGCTCGAAAAGAAGGCCAAGGAGCCGCATCGCAAGAAAGTCACCTTTGCCTGGAACGGTGAAGACTGCGGCAAGATTTACGCATCCTTGTTCATGCCGGGCACTGAGCATTACAAGTTTCTCGACATCCCCATCGCCAACTACGCCTCGTCCTCGTACGACAAAGTGATGATGGGCGGCAAGGTGGTCGGTTTATCGATGTTCGGCGGCTACAGCTACAACGAGCGTTCGGCTCTGTCGCTGGGCGTCGTCGATCCGAACATCAACGACGGCGACGTGCTCACGCTGGTGTGGGGCGAAGAAGGCGGCGGTACCAAGAAAACCACGGTGGAACGGCACAAACAGCTCGATGTGCGGGTGAAAGTGTCGCCGGTGCCCTACGCCCGCGATGCCCGCGAGGGATATCACGAAGGCTGGCGCACGCGTCAATCCTGACAGGCACCCCTCATGGCGCTCACAGCAACCAACACCGCGTTCTCGCCCGAACAGGACGTGGCCGCCACCATCGCCCAGTTGGCGCGCGAAGCGTCGGTCGAGATCAATGTCCACGATATCGGACGTCTGGAGGAGGTTCGCCGCTTGTTGCCGGCGGGCAAGGCGGTGTATGTCAGTTACTTGCCAAAGCAGGAATGGCGCGAGACCGAGGAGACCTGCCGCGCGGTGCGCGCCGCCGGCTTCAGGCCGGTTCCCCATGTGCCGGTGCGGCTGTTGCCCGATGCCGCGACGGTGGATCGGGTGTTCGGCAGTTTTGTAGACACCGCGAAGGTCGACGAGGTGCTGTTGATCTCCGGCGATTACCCGCAGGCGATGGGCCCTTACGGCGAAGTTTTGCAGCTGATGAATAGTGGTGCACTGCAACAACACGGCTTGAAGCGGCTATCCGTGGCGGGCCATCCCGAGGGGCATCCCAAGGTGCAACTTGCGGACATCCGGCGTGCCGAACTCGATAAGGTGCGAATGGCACAGCAGGCGGGTTTGGAGCTGACCCTGGTGACGCAGTTTTTCTTTGAGCAGACCCCGTTCCTTGAGTGGGCACGCGAATTGCGGTCGGCCGGGGTGCAGGCACGGATCGTGGGCGGCCTGGCAGGGCCTACCAAACTCAGCAGTCTCATCAAGTTTGGCCTGCGCTGCGGCGCCGGGGCCTCAATGCGGGTGCTCACGGCGCGCCCGGCGGCGTTCACCAAGCTGTTGGGTGATCATGGTCCCGAGAGCGTGCTGCGCGGCCTCGCGCAGGCCCGGTGCGACAACAGCGACGATTTCTCAGGCATACACCTCTTCTGCTTCGGCGGTTTCGTCAAGACCTGCCAGTGGCTGCAGTCGATCGCGGAGGGCCGCTTCATGCTGGATGACGGCGGCGGCTTCAAGGTTTAGGGTAGGCCCATGCGCCAGCCACAACCCTACGATGACATACCCGGCACGACGGTGTTCGATGCCGAGCGCGCACGCCAGGGCTACTGGCTCAATCAGTTCTGCATGTCGCTGATGAAGGCCGAGAACCGCGCCGCTTTCAAGGTCAACGAGGCCGAGTACCTCAAGAGCTGGCCCATGACCGAAGCGCAGCGGCAGGTGATCTTGGCACGAGACTGGAACGGCATGATTGCGCTCGGCGGCAATATCTATTTTTTGTCGAAGCTGTTCTCGAGCGACGGCAAGAGCTTTCAGCATGTGGCGGCGATCATGACCGGCTCCAGCCAGGAAGCCTATGCGCAAATGATGAAGGACGGCGGCCGCAGCCCCGACGGCAACCGCTCGCTCGCCGAATGGAAAAACCGTGGCTGAACTGATCTCAGGGTTGACCACCTCGCATGTGCCGGCGGTCGGCGCCGCCATTGACCTCGGCAAGACCCAGGAGCCGTATTGGAAGCCGGTATTCCAGGGCTATGATTTCACCAAACAATGGATCACCGAACAGAACGTGGATGTGATCATCCTCGTCTACAACGATCACGCGACCGCATTCTCGCTCGAATTGATTCCCACCTTCGCGCTGGGTTGTGCGGCGGAATTTCCGCCCGCCGACGAGGGCTGGGGACCGCGGCCGGTACCGGTCGTCAAGGGCCATCCCGAGCTCGCAGCGCACCTGGCGCAATCGCTGATTCTCGACGAGTTCGACATGACCATCGTGAACAAGATGGATGTGGATCATGGGCTCACGGTGCCGCTGTCGCTGGTCTACGGCCAACCGGCCGCGTGGCCGTGCAAAGTCATCCCGCTCGCGGTCAACGTCATCCAATATCCGCCGCCGACGGCACGGCGCTGCTACATGCTGGGCAAGGCCATCGGGCGCGCGGTTGCCTCGTACCCCGAGCCCTTGCGCGTGATGGTGTGGGGCACCGGCGGCATGTCGCATCAATTGCAGGGTCCGCGGGCGGGGCTGATCAACAAGGCCTTCGACGCCCGCTTCTTCGACCTCTTGGTGTCGGACCCGGAGGCCTTGACGAACATCACGCCGCTCGAGTTCCTGCGCGAGTCCGGATCGGAAGGCATTGAACTCGTCATGTGGTTGATCATGCGCGGCGCGCTCAGTGAAAGGGTCAAGCAGGTGTATCGTTTCTATCATGTGCCCGCGTCCAACACGGCGCTGGGTCACCTGATTCTTGAATGCCAGCGATGAATGTCACGGCCGCCTGTCGGTCTGGAGTGCAAATATGAACGCGCAGCTCAAACCCCGGGAATTTCCGCTGCCCAGCTCGGTGAAAGTCGTACCCGGCACCGAACGGGCGCAAGCGGCCTACCCCTACCATATTCAGTTTTCGAAACCCGACGACCAAAAATTCTGGTTCTACAATTCCATGCACTTTCCCGAGCCCATGTCCGCATTCGACATGGTGACGGCGGAAGCGGCCTATTGCGCGCTCGGCGCCGCCAACACCCGGGTGCACTGCCTGCCGACCACGCTCGGCATCGATCACCGCATCATCAATGGCCGTGTCTACATCGGCGGCAACGCGGTCACCGATCCCAAGGAGATCGAGCGCCGCACGGTCGAGTTTCAAAAACGCGCCTTCTACTACTACGAGAATTGGGAGTCCCTGTACGCGCAGTGGAAGCAGAAGATGCTGAAGCTGATCGAGGAGGCAACTGCGCTGCCGGATCCCTCGCTCCCTGAATTCGAGCCGCTCGAGCATGTGCATGCGGGCCGCGGCATCGCCTCGAACCACGACTTGCTGGTGATCTATCAGAAGACGATGGAGGGCTACTTCCGCATGTGGCACCATCACTTCGAGTTTCTGCTGCTGGGCTACGGCGCCTACCTGACTTTCTTCGGCTTCTGCAAAAAGGCGTTTCCGGAAATCACCGACCAGACGATCGCCCGGATGGTGGCGGGAATCGATGCGGAGATCTTCCGTCCCGATGATGAACTACGGCGCCTCGCCCGTTGCGCGGTCGATCTCGAAGTCGATGCACACTTCCGGGACGGGGCCTCGGTCGACGAGGTCATGCGATCGCTGCGCGCGGCGGGCGAGCCGGGCCTCCGCTGGCTCGAGGAACTGCAAACCTCGCGCGATCCATGGTTCAACATCAATGTCGGCGACGGCTTCTATCACTATCACCGCAGCTGGAATGACGATCTCTCCATGGCGTTCTCCTCGCTTCCGGGCTACGTGAGCAGTGTGCGCGAGGGCGTATCTTTGGAGCGTCAGGTCGACCGGCTGCGTGATGAACGCACCCAGCTGATCGCAGACTATCGCGAGCTTCTCGCCAACGATGCGGAACGCGCCGCCTACGACCAGATGATCACCCTGGCGCACCGCGTGTTCCCTTATGTCGAAGGACATAAGTTCTACTGCGAACATTGGTACACCAACCTGTTCTTCAACAAGATCCGCAGCTTCGGTGCGCTGCTCGCCGCGCATGGTTTCTTTGCGGGCGCCGAAGATGTGTTCCATCTCACGCACTACGAGCTCGAGGCGGCCATCATCGACCTGATGAATGCCTGGTCGAGCGGTTCCAAACCGCGCGGTCCGGCGTATTGGCCGCCCATTGTCGCCGAGCGCAGGGCGGCCATAGCGGAGTGGGCCAAGCACGAAACACCGCCGGCGCTCGGACCCATTCCCGACGTGATTGACGATCCCGCCATCGTGATGCTGTGGGGAATCACGCGCGAGAGCCTCGATAATTGGCTGTCGGCGGGCGCAGCGACCGACAGCAACGAAGTGCGCGGATTTGCGGCATCGTCCGGGGTGGTGGAAGGGATCGCGCGCATCGTGAGAACGGTGGATGAGATTGCCCGCCTGCAACAGGGCGACATTCTGGTCTGCCATGTCACGAATCCGACCTGGACCCCGATTTTTCAGAAAATTCGTGCCGCCGTGTCCGATATCGGCGGCTCCATGAGCCACGCCGCCATCGTCGCGCGCGAGTACGGACTGCCGGCCGTGGTGGGCACCGGCAATGCCACCTCGAAGATCAAGGATGGCCAGCGGATCCGGGTCGACGGTGGACGGGGCATTGTCACGTTGCTGCACTGATCTCATTCAATCCGTGCAGGCGTCGAAATACATCAGTTGGTTTCGAGACATCGGTCTCGACGACCGTCCCAAGGTGGGCGGCAAGGGCGGCAGTCTGGGCGAGCTGCAGCGGGCGGGCATTCCCGTGCCGCCGGGCTTCGTCGTGCGCACCGAGGCGTTCGAGAGTTTCATCGATGCGCTGGAGCGGCGCGCGCCGCTGCGTGCGCGCGTCGAGGGTCTCGCAGCGGAGGACTTGCCGTCGATCGAGGCCGCGTCGCGCGAGCTGCGCGCGCGCATTGAAGAGGCTCCGCTGCCCGCTGATCTGCAGCAAGATATCTGCGAGGCGTATGGACGCCTGGGCGAGTCGGGATCTTCCGCGGTTGCGGTGAGGTCGTCCGCGACCACCGAAGATTCTGCGGATGCGAGCTTCGCCGGCCTGCAGGACACCTACCTGTGGGTTTCGCAGGCCGATGCGGTGCTCGCCAAGATCCGCAGCTGTTGGGGCAGCCTGTATTCGCCCGAATCGCTGAGCTATCGACGGCGGCTCAAGATTGCCGAATCGGCCGTGGCCATGGCGGTGGTGGTGCAGACCATGGTGGATGCGCGTACGGCCGGTGTGATGTTCACGCGCAGTCCGCTGAGCGGCGATCGATCGGTGGTCACCATCGAGGCCGCCTGGGGCCTGGGCTCGGCGCTGGTCAGCGGCGAAGTGACCCCGGATCGCTGGGTGGTGGCAAAGATCACCGGCGAAATCTCCGTGCGCGACATCTCGGACAAGGCAATCCGCCATGCCCAAGCGCCGGCGGGCGGCGTCGAGGAGCTTGCGGTGGAGGAGGCTTCGCGCCGCGAGGCCTGTTTGTCCGACGAGGAGCTGCAATCGTTGCGCGCCATCGGCCGGCAGATCGAGCGCCACTATGGCCGGCCGCAGGACATCGAGTGGGCCATCGACCGGCACACGCAGAAAATCCTGCTGCTGCAGAGCCGGCCGGAAACGGTTTGGTCGAACAAGGACAATCAAGCGGCGGGACCCCGTGTGACCGATCCGCTGCTGCATGTCATGAGTATTTTTGGAGGACAACGGTGACCCTGACCGCCGCAGATGTCGCGGAAATCATGCGCCTGGTCGAGCAGTCGAAGTTTGACGAACTGGATCTCGAGATCGACGGCGTCAAGTTGACCCTGCGCCGTTCGGGCGCGGGCGGCATGGTCCGCAGTGCCGCGAGCTCGCCGGCGCCTTCCGCCGCCGCAGTCGCGCCGGCTGCGCGTACAGCCGCGGCGAGCGCGCACACCGCCGCGCCGCTCGCTGCCCCGGGTCCGGTCGATGAGAAGCTCAAGGA
Source organism: uncultured Gammaproteobacteria bacterium (assembly GCA_963811115.1). Taxonomy (GTDB): domain Bacteria; phylum Pseudomonadota; class Gammaproteobacteria; order Steroidobacterales; family Steroidobacteraceae; genus Bog-1198. The sequence goes on along the minus strand of CAWEQB010000002.1, from coordinate 562,629 downwards.
AATCACCTCGCCCATGCTCGGCACCTTTTACCGGGCGCCGAAGCCCGGATCCGCGCCGTTCGTGGAAATCGGTTCGGCGGTGGAAGAAGACAGCGTCATTGCCATCATCGAGGTCATGAAGCTCATGAATACCGTGCGCGCCGGCGTCAAGGGGGTGGTCACGGAAATCCTGCCGGCCGACGAAACCCTGGTGGAGTTCGGGCAAGTTCTGATGCGGGCACGCGTGGACGCCTGATTCGTGGCCATTCGCCGAATCCTGATTGCCAATCGCGGAGAAATTGCCGCGCGCATCATCCGAACCTGCCGCATCCTCGGCATCGAAACGGTGCTGGCCGTTTCCACTGCCGACCGCGACAGCGAGCCGGCACGACAGGCCGATCGCGTGGTCTGCATCGGCCCCGCAAAGTCCGCGGACAGCTACTTGAACGTCGCGGCCATCGTGCACGCCGCCGTGGCCACCCGCGCAGATGCGATTCATCCCGGTTATGGTTTTCTGTCGGAGCGCGCGGCCCTGCCGCGGCTGTGTGCCACCTCGGGCATCATTTTCATCGGCCCGACGGCGCAGCAGATCGACGCGGTTGGCGACAAGCTGCGCGCGCGCACCGAAGCCGAGGCCGCCCATGTACCGGTGGTGCCCGGCGGTGCGGCAGGTTCGAGTGCGGAGGCAGAGATTCTGGCGCGAAAGATTGCGCCGCCGCTGCTGGTCAAGGCCGTGGGCGGGGGCGGAGGCCGCGGCTTGAAGCGCGTCGATCGGATCGAAGACTTGCCCGCGTTGCTCGATTTGGCCGCAGCCGAGGCGGGAGCGGCATTCGGCGACGCGCGCATCTATCTGGAGCACTACGTCGACCGTGGCCGGCATGTCGAAGTGCAGGTTCTGGGCGATGGCGCCGGAAGGGTCATCCAGCTGGGCGAGCGCGATTGCTCGGTGCAGCGCCGCTATCAGAAACTCATCGAAGAGACGCCGGCCCCGGGGCTGTCGGCGGGACTGCGCAATTCACTGCAGCAGGCCGCGGTGCGCTTCGCGGAACGCCTCGCCTATCGCGGCGCCGGCACGGTGGAATTCATCGTCGACACGCAGCGTGAAGCCTTCTATTTTCTCGAGATGAACGCGCGCATCCAGGTCGAGCATCCGGTGACCGAGGCCGTCACCGGCATCGATCTCATCGCCGAGCAGATCGCCATTGCGGACGGCAGCGGCCTGCGGCTGAGGCAATCGGAGGTCCGCACCGAGGGCTGTGCGATCGAGTGCCGGGTCAATGCCGAGGACTACCGCAACGACTTCAAGCCCAGCCCCGGTCGGGTGCGCGACGTGTCGTGGCCCGCAGGCGTCGGCATTCGCGTGGATTCCCACATCGTTCCGGGATCGAGCATTCCGCCGTTCTACGATTCGCTGATGGGAAAGATCATCGCCTGGGGCGAGGATCGCAGCGGCGCGCTGGCGCGGCTGCGCGGGGCAATCGCGGGCTCGCGCGTGAGCGGGGTCAAGTGCAATCTCGGCTTCCATGCGGCCGCGCTCGACGATGCCGAATTTCAAACCGGGGGCGTGGATACGGGCTTCGTGGAGCGGCTGTATGCCCGCAGGCCGGACCTCTTCGAGCGCGACGGGGCGGGTGCCGCACATGGCTGATGTTCAACTGGTCGAGACCTCGCTGCGTGACGGCAACCAGTGCCTGTGGGCTGCATTGGGTGTCGATACGGCGAGAACCCTCAGCATCGCGCCGGTGATGGACCGCGTCGGCTTTCGCGCAATCGATTTTACCACCTCGACGCACATGGGGGTGGCGGTGCGATACAAGAAGGAAGACCCGTGGGAGCGGATTCGATTGATGGCAGCCGCCACGCCGAATACGCCGTTGCAGTTCATGTCGACGGGCTTCCGATTCATCTCCTGGGAAACCGCCAGCCCCGATTTCATGGCGCTGGCATTTCGGACACTGGCGCGCAACGGCATCCGGCGCTTCTGCCTCGCGGACCCGATGAACGATGCGGAATCGAACATGGCCTGCGCACGCATGGTGAAGCAGGGCGGTGGCGGCTATGTCATCGTGGCGCTGGTGTTCACCTTGAGCCCGATCCACGATGACGCCCACTACGTCGAGCGGGCGCGCCAGCTTGCGGCCTGCCCGTTCGTCGACGCGCTCTATATAAAGGACCCGGGCGGCTTGCTCAGTCCGGCGCGCGCCCAAACCCTCATCCCGGCGGTCAAAGCGGTGATCGGCGACAAGCCGCTGGAGTTGCATTCTCACTGCACCATTGGTCTCGCCGAGCACACCTATTTGGACGCGCCCCGTCTTGGCGTGTCGGCGCTGCAGTGTGCGTCCGGCGCGGCCGCCGACGGCACCTCGAACCCGCATTCCGCGCGCGTGGCCCTGAATCTGCGGGCGTTGGGGCATCGCGTGGCCGTCGATGACGAGGCACTGGGCCGCGTCAACCAATACTTCACGGAGCTGGCGGCGGCGGAGGGGCTGCCTGTCGGCGCACCGCAGGCGTTCGATGCCCGCTACTTGAAGCATCAGCTCCCCGGCGGCATGGTCGGCACCACGCGCCGCCAGCTTGCCGAGGCCCGGGTGTCGCATCTCGAAGGAGCGGTGATCGAAGAATTGGGCCGGGTTCGCGAAGAGCTCGGCTGGCCCATCGTCATGACCCCCTTTGCGCAGATACTGATGACCTTGGCGGTGATGAACGTGATGAACAAGGAGCGCTACACGGTCATCCCGGACGAGGCGATTCGCTACGCGATCGGGCGATTCGGCCGGCCGACGGTGCCGGTGGCGGCGGTCGTGATGGAGCGCATCGAATCGCTGCCGCGCACGCGTGAGCTGCGCGCCGAGCCTCATATGGCGAGTCTCGAGGAGTTGCGCCGGCGCCTCGGCCAACACTTGAGTGATGAGGAATTTCTGCTGCGCGCCACCATGCCGGCGGGCCAGGTGGATGCGATGGTGGCGGCCGGTCCCGCGCGGCAACACTACGATCCGTCGGTGAGCCCGGTCCTCGATCTCATCCGCAAGATTTCGGCGCGCAGCGACCTCGACTATGTGCGAGTCGACAAGGCGGGAATGAAGCTGGAACTGCGCCGCGCAGGGGCGGCATGACCAAGGGGACTGCAGGCCCCGCGCTGCCGCGGCTCAAGGGGCTGATGTTCGATCTGGACGGCACGCTGCTGCTGAGCGACCGATCCTTGGGCGGCTATGAAATCCTGCCGGGTGCGGCTGAACTTCTGGGCGAACTGGCGCGGCGGAATTTTCCGTTTGTGGTATTGACCAACGGCAGCGCCTATCCGCCGGCGGAGCAGGCCGCGAAATTGCGCGGTCTGGGTCTGCCGGTGCGCGACGAGTGCATGCTGACTCCCTCCAGCGTCGCCGCCGAACTGATGGCGCGCGCCGGCGTTGAGCGCGCGCTGGTTCTCGGCAGCCCAGGGGTCGGTCAGGCGCTTCGTGATGCGCGAATCGAAACGGTACAGGCGGGTCAGCGCGCCGATTCAGACCTGCAAGCCGTGTACGTGGGCTGGCATCCGGACTGCACCATGAAGGATATCGAAGCGGCCTGCCAGGCGATCTGGGCGGGCGCGCGCCTTTACGTCGCGTCCGATGTGCCGTTTTTCGCAACCAAACAGGGTCGCACCATGGGCTACTCCTATGCCATCGTCGGCGCCATTCGCCGCATGACCCGGGCGCCGATGATTCTGACCGGCAAACCCTCGCTGCACGCGCTGCGCTTCGTGGCGAGGCGGCTCGGGCTGCGGCGCTCCGAGGTCGGCGTCGTCGGCGATGATCCCTCGGTCGAGATCATCATGGCGCGGCGCGGCGGCGCGAAGTCCTTCGCCGTGACGACGGGGGTCATGACAACCGAACAGTGGCAGCAACAGAGCGGCCTCAAGCGTCCCGACCATGTGCTGCGGCGACTCGGTGATCTCCTGGCATGCGTTCCCTGATGATCCTCGCCGCTGCCCTGTTCGCGGCGCTGCCGGGAGCGTTTGCCGCGCAGCCATCGAAGGGGATCGACAACGCCGCGCTGGGCAACGAAGCCGGGACGGACTGGCCTGCCTATGGCCGCACCTTCAGCGAGTCGCGCTTCAGTCCCTTAAGACAGGTCAATGACGCGAACGTCTCGCGCTTGAGACTGGCCTGGTGGCTCGATCTTGACGTGACGAATTCCATCACCGCGCCGGTTGAAGCCGGCGGCGTCGTTTATCTCGCGGCAGGCTACAGCATCGTGCATGCCGTGCGGGCAACGGATGGCCGCTTGTTGTGGCGTTACGATCCCAAAGTGCCGGAAAAATCGGGGCAAAAGCTGCGCACCGGCTGGGGTATCCGCGGCCTGGCGCTGTGGAAGGACAAGGTCTACGTGGGAACACAGGACGGCCGATTGCTGGCGTTGGCTGCGGTCACCGGCAAGCCGGTATGGAGCGTGCAAACTCTGGATCCTGCCAATGGAGCGTACATCTCCGGAGCGCCGCGGGCATTCAACGGCAAGATCGTGATCGGCAATGCGGGCGCCGATTTCTCGCCGGTTCGCGGCTATGTCACCGCCTACGACGCCGAAACCGGCAGAGAGATCTGGCGCTTTTACGTAGTGCCGGGAAAGCCCGGTGCCAAGGACGGAGCGGCCTCCGATGAGGTCATGGACAAGGCCGCGGCGACCTGGACAGGCGAGTGGTGGAGGTTCGGCGGCGGCGGCAATGTCTGGAACTCGATGACCTTCGACCCGCGATTCAATCGCCTGTACTTGGGCACCGGCAACGCCGGCCCGGCCAATTGGAAAATCCGCAATCCCGAAGGCAGGGACAATCTGTACACCGCCTCGGTCGTGGCCGTCGACGCCGATACCGGGCACTACCTGTGGCACTACCAAACGACGCCGGGCGATGCCTGGGACTACGACTCGTCCACGGACATGACCCTGGCGGATCTCAATATCCAGGGTCATCGGCGCCCCGTGTTGCTGCATGCCGCGAAGAACGGTTTCTTCTATGTGATCGATCGGGAAAACGGCCGCCTCATTTCGGCGGAGAAGTTGGGAACAGTGACCTGGGCGGATCGGGTGGACCTCGCGACGGGGCGCCCGATCGAAAATCCCGACGCGCGCTACCGGGACAAGAACGTGCTGCTGTGGCCGAGCTTTCAGGCCGTGCATCATTGGACGCCGCAATCGTTCAGCCCGCTCACGGGACTCGTGTATGTGCCCACGCTCGAAATGCCATTTCCCTTCGGGGACGAGGGCGTCGAGAAGAGCCCTTGGGCACCTAAGCCCGTGTCGCCGGAATTTGCGGGGATGTCGTCGGGCAATGGGGATGTTCCCGTGGATGCCGCGAAGAGCATCCTCAAGGCTTGGGATCCCCTGCTCAAGAAAGCAGTGTGGTCGGTCGAGACTCCGGGCATGTCGGAAGGCGGCACGCTCGCCACCGCCGGAAACCTGGTTCTCCAAGGACGCGCCGACGGTCACCTGCATGCCTACTCGGCCGACCACGGCAAAGATCTCTGGGCGTTCGATGCCGGAGTCGCGGTCACCGGCGTGCCCATCACCTACAGCGTGCATGGGCGCCAGTACTTCACCATTACATCGGGCCCGCTCAATGGATCCACCGCCGCCTATGGGTCGGCGTCGGCGCGCTGGGGCTGGGCATCGCGCGGCTATCCTCGGCGCCTGCTCACCTTCACCTTGGATGGCAAAGCGCAATTACCTCCGGGCGCGGCGCCGTCCTTTGCAAAGCCTCTGGAAGCGGCGGAATTCAAGATCGATCCCGCCCTGGTCGAGGCCGGAGGGCGAGAGTACGTGCGATGTTTACTGTGTCACGGCACCGGGGTGGTCGCGGGCGGCAACGCACCCGACCTGCGCGCCTCGCCGGTGCCGTTGTCGGCGGCGAGCTTTGCGGCCATCGTCCGCGGCGGTGCATTGGTCAGCCGCGGAATGCCGCAATTTGCCGAGTTGAGCGACGCGCAGCTCGAGTCATTGCGGCACTTCGTCAGGGCGAAGGCGCGCGAATCGCTGCGACCGCCGCCGCCCTAAATCTGCCCGGTCCCGAAGGGTTGGCTGGGAGACGGTCGTTTGCGGCGGCTTTTACGCGGACTTGTTGCGCCAGCTGTCGGCGTAGGCGGTGCGCGCCACGTTCGAATACGGCACCGGCGATACCACGGCCTTGATCTCCACCTGCTTGTGGCGCTCGACTGCCGGCTTGCTGCTGCCGCCGCCGGGCTCGCCCCACACGAAGGTGACCTCGGTGCCCGGCGTCGCATAACGTTCGTCGACCATGGCCAAGGTGAGCATCTTGCCCTCATTGGCGCTGTAGCCCACCCATGTGGACAGGCCGATCAGCTTGCCGCCCACGGTCACGCGATCGAAGGGATGCATGGAATAGACGGCGCTCGGAAACTCGATGAACTTGGCGCGCAGGCCCTGATCGAACATCGTGTAGAGCGCATCGGTCACCGCCACATTGTCGAGCGCGAGCGTGACTTTTTTGCGATGCGGCCCGGCGGCCATCTTCTCCAGCGCGGCGCGGCCGATGAATTCGTGGTCGAACTTGACGAACAGTCCGTATCCCAGCTCCCACGGCGACAGGTAGTAATCCTCGATATTGGGGGAGACGAAACTGCCGCCGATGGAAGCCTTGGCCTCGTAGTGATTCACGGTCAACCATTCGCGATACGGCTTCATCTTCTCACCGGAGTAGACGGCGGGAAGCGGCGAGGGTATCCAACCCGATTCCAAGGTGTTGGAGGAGTAGCAACGTCCGCCGACCAGCCGCAGGCCATGCGCCTTGCCGGCATCGACCAGCGCCGCGTGAATCACGGCGGCGTCGGACCACGGGCCCATCAGTTCGAATCCCGGCTGTCCGGCCATGCCGTGGCGCAGTGCGCGCACCGCGCGGCCTGCGATCTGCATGCCGCACATGTTGAAGAATTTGAGATCCGGTGCCGGCTTGCCGGTGGCCGATTCGATCACCTTCGAGGCGTTCGGTCCCTGCAATTGATAGCGGTAGTGACGCCGGTTTTGCGGATCCGGACGCGCGACCGTGCGTTCATCGTAGGTGCAGGTCACACGCTTTCCGCTGATCCCCGCGTTGTACATCACCCAATTGAGCGTCGGCGCACGGCCCACCAGATTGAACTGGTTCTCCGCCAGATAGAACAGAATCACATCGCCGATCACATAGCCATCATGGCTGCAGGGCACGAATTGCTTGGCCTTGTCGGGAACGAAGCCTTTGAAGCTGTTGATGCCGAGTCCGTTGAGGAATTCGAACGCGTCCGGCCCTTCAACCATGAGCTCCGCCATGTGGTAGGACTGGTTGAACAGGACGCAGCTGTGGGCCCAGGCGCGTTGCTCATCGCGCCAGTTGGTGTATTCCGGGGGCACCCCCGGATACACATTGGGACCTGCCTGCTGATTGCGCAGGAACTCGACGATACCGCCGACGCCGCTCAAGAGTGATTCGAGCGACTGCACGCCGCCCCGTGATGGTGTAGACATTAGCGCTTGGATCTCCGGCCTATTCCCATAAAAAGAGACTGTCTCAGACGATTCCGGCCGCCACCCCGGCGCTTAAGCGCTGGAATGGCAGCCGGATATTCTCGATGGCCCGTTAGGTCCCGGGCAGCGTTGCCCTTACGGCATCTTGGCTCGAATCGTGACGTACCACATCCGCGGCGGGTTGTAGGAACCCACCGTCTCGCCGGCGGTGTAGTTGACCGAACCCACCGTGAGGTAACGATCGTCGGTCAGATTGGTGCCGCCGACGATGAACTCGAAATGCTGGCTCGGCGGAATGTAGTGAATGGCCGCGTTGACCGTATTCGTCGAAGCCCGCTCCAGCAGCACCGTGTTCGGACCATCGTTGAACATGTGTGCTATGTAGGTGTAGTCGGCCTCCAAGCGCACAGTCGAGTTGTTGCCGAGCTTGAAGTCGTAGGTCGGGCTGACGCTGAACTTGGTCTTGGGTGTTTTCGGCAATTCGCTGTTGTACGAAAAGCCGCCGAAGCCCGGAATGTACTGTGCGCCCTTTGTTGGGTCGCAAGCGTTGTAGAGCAAGCAGGGATTCAGGTAGGTGTAGTAGGCATCCATGTAGCCGGCGGTGAAATTCAAGCCGAAGCCATTGTCGAACACCGACGCCAGCTCAAATTCCAAGCCCTTGATGGTCGCGTCACCGGCGTTTTGATACACGGGCGACGGGCCTTCCTGGACGTTCAACTGGATGCCTTTGTACTTGCTGTAGAAGGCCGCCACGTTGGCCTGCACATGGTGATCGAACCACTGCGATTTCAGGCCGACTTCGTAGGTTTGATCGTACTCAGGATCGAATCGGGCTGCAGCCGGACTCGAGATCGGGGCCGACAGACGCGTGGTCCAGCCGCCCGACTTGAAGCCCTTGGACCAGCTCAGGTATCCCATGACGTCCGGGGTGAATTGGTACTGTGTGCCCACGGTGGGCGTAAACACGTTCCAGTTCTGGTGGTCCCAGGTGTTCGGGAAGTAGCGCAGCGGATCCCCCGCCACCGGGAATCCCAATGCCTGCTGGCAAGTGGGGCCCACGGGAATGGCCGGAATATAGGAGTGGGCACTGCCGTTCGGATCCAGGCAACCCGAGATCCTGTACGAAAATCCATTCAGATCTGCTTGGCCGCCCAGGAACTGCTTGCGCTCTTCGGAGTAGCGACCGCCGGCCGTCAAAGTCCACGCGTCGGTGACATTGAAGTCCAAGTGTGCAAACGCCGCATACGAATCGGTCTTGACGTCATTGGCTTCGTCGAGGACGTACAGATAGCCGGTGTCGAAGGGCACGAAGTCATGCACATAGCCGCCTTCCGAGAAGTAGTAGAGACCGAGGGCATAGTGCAGTCGATCGCCGACCCCCTTGCCGTTCAACTGGAACTCCTGGGAGATCTGGTGCTGATGCTGGCTGTCGGTCACCTCTTGCATCGACTCGGGTTCGCCGTCGAGGTCGGTGCCGATGTTCCAATTGATCTGGCGCCAGCCGGTGATCGATTTGAACTTCAAGTCGTTATTGATCTGCCAATCCAAGGTGATCGACGTGCCGACGGCATCATATTTCGCGAAGCTCGGACCGTTGGCGTAGGTCGTATCGATGTTGCCGGTCTGGGTGTTGGCGAAGTCCCAATAGATTCGCGGCGTCTGTCCCGGGTAGATCACGCTGCCCACGCCTTTTGGCCCCTGCGTGACGTACGGCGCGACCGAGGGATAGGCGGCAATCAGTCCCGCCAATACCGAGTTGGGCACCCCGACGGCACCCACCCCGCCCAGCGCCGGGCTGCCCGGGCCATAGGGCGTTCCGGAGAATTTTCCGGTCGCACCGTTCCACGTGCCCACGGCGAGCGGACCGCAGAGTCCGTTCGTCGAATTGAACGGGCCGGCGGTCAGCGCCGAACCCGGCGTGGTGATGCACATGTTGTAGAAATTGCCCATGAGGTTCGGGCCGAACAACGCACCCGCTCCCGGTGAATTGGGATCGATGTAGCCGGTGGCATTGGCCGTGGTGACGCTGCGAACGGTATTGGCCAGTCCCGACTGATCCTCGTGTGTGTAGTCGCCGGCGAGGGTCGCATCGACCGTATCCGACGCGTGCCAGAGCATTTTGAAGCGAATCGCCTGCACGTTCTGGCCGCCGCCGGCGGAGTTGGACTGAGAGCCGGGGGCTTTCGGGTAGTCGTTCTGCCCGGAGACCTGATAGGGCGTTGTACCCATGGGGGAATCGGCCGGATACGGCACGGTCTTCTGATAGCCTTCACGGGTTTGCGAGGACACGCTGACCGTGGTCAACAGGGTGTCCGAAAGCGGCATATCGGCAGTCAACAGTACATCGTGGCGGTTGTACGCGCCCAAGGTCATGCTGCCGCTGATCTTCGATTCAGTGCCGGGGGTATGGGTGACGATGTTGATGGCGCCGCCGATGGTGTTACGGCCGAACAGCGTGCCCTGCGGGCCCTTGAGGATTTCGATGCGATCCACGTCCAGCAGGTTCTGATTGGCGCCGATGGTACGCGCCAGATAGACGCCGTCCAGGTAGACGCCGACACCGGGATCCAGGTTGAAGGCGAAGTCGTCCTGGCCGATGCCGCGAATCGACGCCGACAGCACCGAACTGTCGCCGGAGAACGGTGCGCCGCCATCCAGATTGACGTTGGGCGTCAAGTTCGAGAGTTTTTGGAGATCGTTGAGACCCTTGCTCTGAATCGTCTCGCCGGTGAAGGCCGTGATTGCAATCGGCACCTTCTGAACGTTCTCGCTGCGCTTCTGCGCAGTCACGACGATTTCTTCCAGCGCATCGGCGTATACAGCCGATCCGATCAACATTGACGCGACGGCGGCCGCGACCGTGCCCATCGTCCAGCGGCCGCGGCGAGCGTGTGCCGGTGTGTTCCCTAGCGTTGGTCTTCTAGACATCCCGATTCCCCCAATGATCAGCCAGTTGCAAAGCGCGTCGTCATCGATGACGATCGCATTACTTGGTGTTGCTTCAATCGTACAGGTCCATACCTAGTTCAGTTATACACCATCAGGGGTATGGCTGATTCGATGTAGAGTGAAATCCTCTTTGCTCTACAGGGTCATTGCGTCAAAGTTCCGACCATTCCCCTTGCAACCGGGCGCCCGGCGATCGCTCTGGCTATACTGGTGGTTTCCACACAACTGATCAGCGAGGGTTCAATGGCATCAGGTATGGATCAACAGCGGCTGGCCGATGTGGGAAATGTCATCCGTGCGGACATCAAGGCAGGGCTGTACCACGGCGTCGTGATCAAAGTGGCGCAGGCGGGTGTGGTCGCCCTGGAGACCGCGATCGGCGCCGCCGATGCGGCGCAGACTCAGCCGTTGGCGCTGAATTCTGTATTCAGCATATTTTCCATCACCAAGGCATTTACCAACACGCTGGTGCTGCAGGCTGTCGAGCGCGGATATTTTGCACTGACGTCGACCGTATCGGAGTTGATTCCCGAGTTCAGCGGTCACGGCCGCGAGAAGGTGCAGATCTGGCACTTGCTGTCGCACCAGGCCGGATTCCCGATCATTTTCGAACTCAAGCCCAACATGTACATCGATCGGTTCGACGAAATGGTCGCTGCCGTCATCGAATTGGTGAAGCCCGCGCAACCGCCGTGCACGACCGTCGCCTATTCGCCCTTGGTGAATCACGTGCTGATGGCGGAGTGTGTGCGCCGCAGCGACCCCAAGCGCCGCGGTTATCGCCAGATCGTGCAGGATGAAATTCTGACGCCGCTCAAGATGCGCGATACCTCGGTGGGACTGCGCGCCGACCTCAAGCCGCGCAAGGTGGTGCCGGATTTTCGCGGCAACTATCCCATCGGGCATCGCGGGCACAGCAACTTGGGCCCCAATGGAGCGTTCGAGGAAGAACATGCCGAGATGCCGTGGGTGGGTATCGCCTCCACCGTGCCCGACATGTTCCGTTTCGCAGAGATGTTCCGGCAGGACGGCACGCTCGATGGCGCACGAATTCTGTCGCCCGCGACGCTCGCGCTGGCGCGGCGCAACTGGACCGGTGAAAAGCCCAACGAACTGTATGCGGCCCGGGGCCGCGAGCGCGGCTGGGATCCGGCACCGGCCTACATCGGTTTGGGATTCTCGCTGCGCGGCAGCGCGATGTGCCGCCACATGTTCGGCACGCTGGCCTCCCCGGGCACCTTCGGCAACTACGGTGCAGGCACCACGCTTTTCTGGATCGATCCGGAGCGCGATCTCTCCTTCACCTTCCTCTCGGCCGGTCTCATGGAGAGCAACGCCAATACCGAGCGCTTCCAGAGGCTGTCGGACATGGTGATTTCCGCCGTGCGGTAGTGCGCGGCCATGCGCTAGTGCGCGACCGTGGGTTAGTGCGCGGCGAATCGCGCCTTGACGGGCAGCCGGATGGGACCGTGGCCGATGGTGGTCATCCATGGTTCGGGTTCACCGGCGAGCTCGAAGTGTTCGATGCTCTCCACCAGCGCGCCCAACAGCGCCTCGGCCTCGAGCAGCGCGAGCACCCGGCCCACGCAGGCATGCACGCCATAACCGAAGCCCAGGTTGTCGCGATTGTTTCTGCGAACATCGAAGCGATCCGGCGCCTCCCAGCGGCGCGGATCACGGTTGGCGGCGGCGAACATCAGGCCGCAGCGTTCGCCCGCCGGAATGACGTAGCCGTCGATTTCCACGTCTTTCATGGCAATGCGTCCGGCCATGCGGGAGGGTGAGTCCCAGCGCAGGCTTTCCTCGAACGCGGCCTTGAGGAGCGAGCGGTCGGAGCGCACCAGCTGGTACTGATCGGGAAATTCGCTGAATGCGCGGATGGTGTTGGCCAGGGTGAGCACGGTGGTGTCGGCGGCCGCCGAGAGCAGAATACCCACCAGCAGATTGGCTTCCTGCGCCGTGACCTCGCCGCGATCGGCCGCCTCATACATGGCCATGCCGAGGCTGCCGGGCGCGAGATTTTCCCGGTTGCAGCACTGGCCTGCCCAGGCAATGACCGCCTCGGTGTTCTGCATGGCTTCATGGAACAACTCGTTCATCGGTCCCATGGTCGCCCACACCATGTTGCCGAAGGCGTACATGTGTTCGCGCCCCTCCTGCGGCAGGCCGATTAGATCGGGCAGCACCTTGTAGACAAACGGTTGGGTGATATGGTCGACCGCATCGATGGTCTCGCACTCATGCGCGCGCAAACCGTCGACAATGCTGCGGGCGTCGCGGCGAAATGCTTCGGCCATATGCGACAGGGCGCGCGGTGAGAGGGCATTCGCGACCACGGCGCGCACGCGGGAATGCTTGGGCGGATCGTCGGTGAGCAGCAGTTCGGGACGCACGGAGTTCGGATCGTGCCAGGGGCGCGAGGTGGAGGAGAAGCTCTTCCAGTCCTTGAGGCCCGCGGCCACATGCTCGTGGCGCCCCAGCATGACGATGTTTTCCCGCGGCAGCTTGACGACGGGCGCGAACTCACGCAGCCGATCGTCGATCGCACGCGCGTTCCTTACCGATTCGCGCGAGAAGGGATCGGTGTCAAATTCTGGAATCGTCTTGCCCATGGTCTCACCCCGCGGCAGCAATGCCGCCGTCGACATGCAGAATTTCGCCGTTGATGAACGATGCCGCGCCGCTCAGCAGAAATGCGCAGGCCTCTGCGTTGTCTTGCTCGTGACCCAGGCGCCGCAGGGGTATTGAGCGCGAGCGCCGCTCGTATTCGGCCTTGTCGTTGAGCCCCAGTGCGCCCGGGGTCGGTACCGAACCCGGCGCAATGGCGTTGACCCGCACGTTGCGCGGCCCGAGTTCGGCCGCCAGAACCTTGGTGAGCGTCACGATGGCGCCCTTTACCAGGCTGTAGGCGGCCGTGTTGGGAAATCCCTTCTCCGCCACCGGGGACGCCATGTTGATGATCGCGCCGCCGCGCGCCGCATCGTAATGCGCGAGCAGCGCCTGTGCGCCCCAGATGCTGCCGTTGATGCCGATGGCGGTCATGCGGGTGAGCGTCTCGGCGGTGATCTTCTCCACCGGCTCGTAGCGCAGCAGCATCGCGTTGTTGATCACGGCGTCGATGCGTCCGCCCTGCGCGGCAAACTGCGCGGCGGCGTTCAGCATCTGCTCGCGCACGGCCACATCGACGCAGTACGCAAACGCAGCGCCGCCCGCGGCGCGAATGCCTTTGACCACCTCCTCGCAGCCGCCGGCATCGACATCGGTCACGGCCACGGCGGCGCCGCAACGCGCCAATTTCTCGGCCATTGACCGGCCCAGGCCGCGCGCGGCGCCGGTGATGAAGACGTACTGCCCGGACAGAACGGGGTAAGCCACGGCGTTCAAACTTTGAGTTTCCACGCGTTGCCGTCGCGCACGATCAAACCCGCGGTCGGCTCGGGAAAGTGAGTTCCGATGACCAGGGTGTCGGAATCGCAGAAGCGCTGCACAAAGTCGCAGCGCGTGCGCGCGGCCTGCGGCTTGTCCATGTCGAAGCGAGCCTCGGTGGCGGGTATGGCGATCTGGATTGGGCTGTGCATCAAATCGCCGGTGATGACGGCGCGCGCGCCGCGCGATTCGATCAGCACGCTGACGTGACCGGGGGTGTGACCCGGGGTCGAGATGAGGGAGACTTCGTCGGTGAGGCGGAAGTCCGCGTCGATGTATTCCTCCAACCCGGCTGCGAGGATCGGATCGATCGAGTCAACCAAGTGGTCCATGTGATGATAGCCGCCGGTGTCGCGCAGATGCTTCCAGTGCTGCCATTCGCGCCGCCCAAAGAGGTAGCGCGCCTGGGGGAAGGTGGGCAGCCACTTGCCATCCACCAGCCGGGTGTTCCAGCCCACATGATCGAAGTGCAGATGCGTGCACAGCACATCGGTGACCGTGCTTGCGGGGAAACCGGCGGTGCTCAGATCCTCGAGGAAGGTGTTCTGCATGTTGCAGAACACGTCGAACTCACGCTTGCGGTCATTGCCGATGCAGGTATCGATCATGGCGGTGCGGCCTTTCGAGCGCAGCACGAAGCATTGAAAGGAGATGATCATCTTGCCGTCGCGGGTGGCGAAATGCGGCTGCAGCCACCCGAATTGCTGCACGTACTGCGGCGTGGCGTCCGGCAGCAGCATGCTGATGTCATCTTCAAAGCCGTAGACCTCGACGATGCGCGCAATGTCGACATCGCCCACTCGCCAGTGCCGGATATGTTCAGCCGCCATGCCTTTCCCTTCTCTTAATTGCGCCCCATGATCATCGCCGCCGCCTTCTCGGCCACCATCACGATCGGTGCGTTGGTGTTGCCGCCGACAATACAGGGAAATATTGCGGCGTCCACTACCCTTAAGTTGTCGATGCCGCGGACCTTGAGGCAGGGGTCCACCACGGCCATGGAGTCGATGCCCATGCGGCAGCTGCCCACCGGATGATGAACGGTGGCGGTCGCCTCGCGCAAATAGGCTTGCAGCTCGGCATCGCCGCTCAACTTGCGGCCGGGACGCACTTCGGTGGCCCGGTAGGGCGCAAAGGCGGGCGTATCGCAAAGCTGCCGGGCAAGATGCAGGCCGCGAAGCAGCGGCTCCCGATCCCTGGGGTCGAGGAGGATATTCGGATTCACCCGGGGAGCGGCCCGCGGGTCGCTGCTCGCGAGCCGCACTTCGCCGCGGCTGCACGGGTAGAGGTTCACCACGCTGAAGGCGAAACCATGTCCCACGGGCAGCGGCGAGGGTTTAAGGTTGCGGCGCGCCGGCTGAAACGCGATCTGCAGGTCCGGGCGAGCGGCACCCGCGACGCTGCGAATGAATGCAGTCGATTCGAACACGTTGCTCGCCAGCGGCCCGCGCCGCGCGATCACATATTCCGCGAGGTTCCACAAGGCTCGCGGCAGGGTGCGCCACGACAACCCATACGAGGTGGTGTCGCGCATCTCCAGCGCAACCGGCACAGCGGGGTGGTCGTGATAGTTCGCGCCGACGCCGGCGAGGTCTGCCCTGACGGTGAGCCCCAACGATTCGAGATGCTGCGCGGGCCCGATCCCCGACAGCATCAATAGTTGGGGTGAGTGAACCGCGCCGGCGCACAGCAGCACTTCGCGGGATGCGCGCACCTCGCGCGATCCGCCGGCGGCAGCGACATGGACGCCGGTGGCGCGTCCCGCCTCGATGCGAATGCCGGTGACGGTGCTGCGGCTCCGCACGTCAAGATTCGGGCGCTTGAGGGCCGGCAGCAACATCGCACTCGCACTGGAATCGCGCCGGCCGCGATGAATCGTGCCCTGGCGAAGCCCGTAGCCTTCGGGAGCAAGGCCGGTGAAATCATCGCAGTGTGGATAGCCGCCGATGGCCGCAAAGGCATCGCCAAAGGCTTGATTCAGACGATTGGGTCTTGGAATGAAGGTCACGTGGATGGGCCCGTCGATGCCGTGCACCGCCGTGTCGCGCCGGTCGGCATTGTTTTCCGACAAACGAAAGTACGGCAACACCTCCTTCCAGCTCCAGCCCGTGTTGCCGGCGGCAGCCCAATCGTCGTAATCCGTCGGGTGGCCGCGGTGATAGGCCATGCCATTGATGGAACCGGAACCACCGATGACCTTGCCGCGAGGCAGGGGAATGCGGCGGTTGTTGAGCGCGGCCTGAGGTTCGGTGTGGAGGCCCCAGGTGAGTCCCGGATGCACGATGGCCGCGCCCACCAGCGCCGGCACCCGGATGAAAGGGTGGCGCGCCGGGCCGCCGGCTTCGATCAAGCAGACTCGCGTGTGAGGATCTTCCGAGAGACGGGCGGCAAGCACACACCCGGCGGTACCTGCGCCAACGATGACGTAGTCGAAGGGGGGGTCGATCGTCACGGCGGCTCTTTGGGGCGAGGGGTCAGCCCCTGCGGAACGGCAGCGTCAGCAGAAAGAAGATGAGCCGCGGCGTCAGTAATTTCAGCGCCGCGCGGGCGGCTTCGGGCTTCAGGCGCGCGTTCATCGGCATGGCGCCGAATACCTTGCCCTTGATGATGAGCGAATTGCCGTCGCGCTCCAGCGCGTTGATGGTCATGAGCTCGCTGCCGTCGGTGGAGTGCAGCTTCACTTGACGCGTCCCTTCTTTTCGAAGTCAAGCCCAAGCGCTTCGAACATTTTCATCGCCGTGGCGCGCCCGGCACCGAACACGCCGCCGCCGGGATGCTGGAAGGGACCCACCAGATAAAAGCGCTCGAGACCGGGGACCGTGTAGCCGCCGAGTTCGGGGGTGGGGCGATGCGCGCCGCTCTGATAGGTGGCGGTGGCGATGCCGTGCAGGTCGCCCCTTCGGAAGCTGGGGCTGGTGCGCTCCATGTCCACCGGACTGTCGACATGGGCCTGCAGCACGCAGTCCGGTATGTTCGCTACGAATTTCGACAGATGCGCCAGCATGCGATCGGCATAGTCCCGCTTCGTGTCATCCCAGCTGCGGCCGTCCGGGCGTTCGTAGGGGACATAGTCCCACAAGTGCAGAATGGCCTTGCCCGCCGGCACTCGGCTCGGGTCGAACTGGGACAGTGAGCCCACGCCCAGCAGCGGGTAGGGCATGAACTGACCGTAGCGCAGTTCGTCGAAATCGCGCCGCAGAGTTTCATAGCTCATCGGCAGCAATTCGGTCATCACTGCATTGACCGTATCGCGGGTGCGAAACTTCAACGGTTCGCTGAGCGCGGCATGCACCGTGATGCAGGCCGCCGGGGTGATGTGCGTGGCTTCCGCAGCGGCCCGCACCTTGGAGTCCATGCCCTCGATCATGCTGCCGAGCAGGTGTGGATGAATGGCACCGATGACGGCATCCTTGGCGGTGAAGTTGCGGCCGTCCACCGTTTCCACCCCGGTGGCGCGGCCGTTGGCCGCCTTGATGCGGGCTACGTCGGCATTGGCGATGACATCGCCGCCATGATCCCGGATGCAGGCAATCAGAGCATCCGTCAATTTGCCCGCCCCACCGCGCGCCACGCCGAAGCCGCAGCCCTCGAGAAAACCGAGAAATACATAGACTCCGATGGCGGTGGCCTTCTCATCGGGCGACACCAGGTTCTCACCGGCCACGCGCGCGAAATGCATGCGCACCTGCTCGTTCTCAAAGAGATCGCAGAGCAGATCGTGACTGCTCATCTGGATGACGCGCCACAGCTCGCGTCCCTCGCGGCTTTGATCGAACATGGCGTAGGTGGCGCCGACCGGCGCCGGCGGCGCGTACAGGGAGGAGGCGATCATCGGCAGCCACGCGGCGGCCTGCAGCGACACCTGGCGAAAGGTCTCGGCATCGCGCTTGGAGAATTTTGCGATCTCCGCCGCCGACTTTTCGCGGTCGCGATGGAGTTTGAGCGTGCGGCCATCCTCGAACACCGACATCATCGGCACGTCCGGGAAAATGTAGTCGAGTCCATAGCGCGACTTGAGCTTGAGCTCGTCATTCTTCAGCAGCGGATTGGCCTGGATGAAGATATGGCTCATGGAATGCTGGTCGTGGCGGAAGCCCGGCAATGTGAGTTCTCGCGACACCACGCCGCCGCCGAACCAGCCGTTGCGTTCGAGGACCAGGACCTTCTTGCCGGCCGCCGCGAGGTACGCGGCAGCCACCAGGCCGTTGTGGCCCGATCCCACGGCCACGATGTCCGCGGTTGTAGTGCTTGTAGTCATTTCCGAGTTGATTGTTGCGGCGGTTACCGCGAGCATACCGCCATGGCACCGAATTACGAAATCTGCGCAGTCCGCTACGCCCATCTGGAGCGCACGGCCAGCCACAATTTCATCGGCGGCGATGAGCACGACGGACCCATGCCGCTCGACTATTATGTCTGGACGATCCGCGGTCCCAAGGTCTTGTTTGTGCTCGACACCGGATTCGATGCCACCGTCGCCGCGGCCCGCGGGCGGCAGATGGTGCAGCCGGTGGCGGCGGGAGTGGCGGCCGTGGATGTCGATCCGGCGCAGGTCACCGATGTCATCATCAGTCACATGCACTACGATCACGCCGGCAACCATGATTTGTTTCCGCGCGCCCGATACCATCTGCAGACCGAGGAGATGGCTTTTTGCACGGGCAGCGCCATGTGCCATGCCATCATGCGCGCGCCCTATGGGGCGAGCGATGTGCAGGCCATGATCGGCAAGCTCTATGCCGGGCGGGTGGTGTATCACGATGGAGTCGCCGAGCTCGCCCCGGGCATTACGCTTCACCGGGTCGGCGGCCACACGCGCGGCTTGCAGGTCGTGCGCGTCCACACGCAACGCGGCTGGGTGGTGCTGGCGTCGGATGCGGCGCACTTCTACGCCAATTGGCAGGAGCGGCGGCCGTTTCCCATCGTCGACAATGTCGCCGCCTATCTCGATGCCTTCGCAACCATCGAGGCACTGGCGAGTTCACCGCAGCATGTGATTCCGGGGCACGACCCCTTGGTGCTGGCGCGCTACCCTGCGGCGCGCTCCGGGCTCCTCAATGCGGTGCGCGTCGATCTCGATCCGCGCAGCTGAAGACAAGACTGCTAGACTGAGGCGCGGCGGAATTGATTTTGAGAGGTTAAGCGTGGGCGAAAAGATTGCCTTCATCGGCGTGGGTCGCATGGGCTCGAGCATGGCGGCCCGACTCATCGCCGCCGGCCACGAACTCACGATTTACGATCCGGTGGCCTCCGCCACGGCGCCGCTGGCCGCGCTCGGCGCGAAGGTCGCGAGCTCCGTGGCAGACGCCGCGTCCTCGAGCACCGTGGCCATGGCCAGTGTGCCGGGTCCCGCCGACGCGCGCGAAACCGCGCGCGCCGTCGCCGGCTCCCCGACCCTCGAGATATTTGTCGACTTGTCCACTTCGGGCCCTGCGGCGGCGCAGGCGATTGCGGCGCTGCTCGCGCCGCGCCGCATCAGCGCCGTCGATGCACCGGTGTCGGGCGGCGTGAAGGGGGCGGCGTCCGGCAAACTCGCCATCATGGCCTCGGGTCCCAAGCCTGCCATGCAACGGGTACGCCCGCTTCTCGAGGTGTTGGGCAAGGTGTATGAGCTCGGCGAGAAGCCCGGGCTGGGCCAGACGGTCAAGCTCGCCAACAATCTGATGTCGGCGGCCTCCCTGGCGATTGCCGCCGAGGCGATGGCGATGGGGGTCAAGGCCGGCGTCGATCCGGCCGCGATGCTCGATGTGCTCAATGCTTCGTCGGGGCGCAACAGCGCGACGCAGGACAAGATCCCGAAGCATGTGCTCAATCGGAAATTCGATTTCGGATTTGCCAATGCACTGTCATTCAAGGACGTGCGGCTGTGTCTCGATGAAGCCGAGGCACTCGGAGTGCCGATGGTGGTCGGGGCGGCCGTGCGGCAGATGTTATCCATTACTCATCAGCTCCAGGGTGCATCCGCGGATTGCACCGATCTGGTGAAGGTCGTAGAAAACTGGGCGGGCTGCCAGATCGGCGGCAAAGAGGAGTAGCCATGGGAACGGAAAAATTCGACAAGGGGATGAAGTTGCGCAAGCAGGTGCTGGGCGCCGACTATGTGGAGCGTTCGATGGCGAGCGCCGATGAGTTCAGCCTGCCGATGCAGGAGCTCTCCACCGAGTATTGCTGGGGCCATGTGTGGACCCGGCCAGGGCTCGCGCTGCGCGACCGCAGCCTCATCAACATAGCGATGATCAGCGCGCTGAACCGGCCGCATGAGTTGAAGCTGCACGTCAAGGCGGCGCTCAACAATGGAGTGACGCGCGAGGAGATTCGCGAAGTGCTGCTGCAGGTGGCCGTGTACTGCGGGGTGCCGGCCGGCATCGACAGCGTGCGAATCGCGCGCGAGGCATTTGCCGAAATCGATCAGGCGAAGAAGGGATGAACCCATGGTGACCGCTCGCACACCGCAGGAACAGCTGGTACTCGATTTTTTCCGCATCTTGAGCACCGGCGAGCTCGAGGCCATAAGGGCGGCCCTGCATCCCGAAGCCACGTGGCGGCCGATGGTCGAGGGCGTGCCGGGGGCCGGCACTCACGGGCCGCGAGACAAGATCGTCGATGAGTTTTTGGCACCGGTGCGCGGTCTGTTCATGCCCGGCGACCCCAAAACCACGGTCGATCGCATGGTGTCGGGCGGCAACACCGTGATGTGTGAATCGCGCGGCGTGGGGACCTTGCGCGACGGCCGGTCCTACAGCAATCGCTACGCCTGGAGCATCGACGTCAAGGACGGCAAGATCCTTGCCATTCGCGAGTACATGGACAGTCATTACGTGGCCACCCTGTTCGGCGGCGGCACATGAGCCAGCGCCGCTGTCGCCGCGGGCGATGAGCGACACTTTCGATTACGTGATCGCCGGCGGCGGCACTGCCGGCTGTGTGCTGGCCAATCGGTTGTCGGCCGATGCCGGCGTGAGCGTCGCACTGATCGAAGCCGGCCCCACGGATGCGGACCCGGCGATCCAAGTGCCGGCGATGGTGGCGAAAGCCATCGGCAATCCGCGCCAATCCTGGGGCTACCAGACGGTGCCGCAGCGAGCCGTCGATAACCGGGTGCTGCCGGTGCCGCGCGGCCGGGTGCTCGGCGGGTGCTCCTCGATCAACGGCATGGTGTATTTCCGCGGCCACCCGCGTGAATACGATGAATGGCAGCAGCCGGGCTGGACGTCTGCCGATCTTCAGCCCTATTTCGAGCGACTGGAGAACTACGAGGCCGCGCACACGCCGCAGCGGCATCGGGGCGGTCCGGTCAACGTCATCGATATTGCGCACCCGAATCCCTTGGTGCGGCGCTTCCTGGCGGCCGCCGACACTCTAGGTTTGCCGCGCTGCGCCGATTTCAATGGCGGCGATCCGGAAGGTTTCGGCCCGCGGCAGGCAACGATCCGCAACGGCCGGCGCGAGTCCGGAGTGACGGCGTATTTGAATCCCGCACGGCGCCGGCCGAATCTTCAGGTCATGACCGACGCGCCGGTCACCCGGGTGGCGTTCGAGGGGCGGCGAGCAACCGGCGTGGAGATCGAGCGGCGCGGCGCGCGCAGTCTCATCAAGGCGCGTCGCGAGGTCATCGTTGCCTGCGGCGCCTACGGCTCACCGCAGCTGCTGCAGCTCTCCGGCGTGGGCGATGCCTCTGCCCTTCAAGCCCTCGGGGTCGCACCCGTGCTCGATCTGCCCGCGGTCGGCAAGAATCTGCATGATCACCCGGCCGCGTCCATTGCCGTACGCACTGCCAACACCGAATCCTACGGCCTGTCGTGGCGCACCGTGCCGCGCAGCTTGTCCATCGCCGCGCAATATCTGCTGTTTCGATCCGGCCCCCTGGCGAGCAATGTGTTCGAGGCCAATGGCTTCATGCGCTCGCGCCCGCAGATCGATCGCCCCGATCTGCAGATCATCTTCATGCCGGCACATCGCAATGCGAGCGGCCACTGGCTGCCGCGCGGGCATGGCTATGGCATCATTTTCGTGAACCTACGCCCCGCCAGCCGCGGCAGCGTGAGCTTGGTCAGCAAGGATCCGCACGCCAAACCCGCGATTGATTTCAATTTTCTCGCCGACCCGGGCGACATCGAGGTGCTGGTGCGGGGATTCGAGGTCGCGCGTTCGCTCCTGGCGGCACCCTCATTCGCGCCGCTTGACAGCGTGGAGACTTCGCCGGGACGCGAAGTGCAGGGGCGTGCGCAGATCGAAGCGCATATCCGCCAGTCCCTGGTCACCGTGCACCACCCCTGCGGCACCTGCCGTCTGGGCGAGGTGGTGGATACGAAACTGCGAGTCAAGGGAATCGATGCCCTGCGCGTGGTGGATGCCTCGGTCATCCCCACGGTGATTGCCGGCAACAGCAATATTCCCGTCACGGCGGTGGCCGAGCGGGCGGCCGATTTGTTACTGGGGAAAATACCATGAAAGACCTGGCGGGCATGAAGATCATCGTCACCGGCGGTGCGGGCAGCATTGGTCATGCGACGGCCGAAGTACTGGCGGCGAAGGGCGCCGATATTCTGCTGGTGGACATCAATCGCGAGGGGCTCGAGCGGCGCCGGGCGGCGGTCGCCGCTTTCGGCACGCAGGTCGAGATATTTCATGCGGACGTCAGCCGCTCGGATGCCGTGCAAGGCTACGTCGCCGCGGCCAGCAAGGCCTTCGGCCGCATCGACGGGCTGTTCAACAACGCCGGCACCGAAGGCAAGGTGGCGTCCATCGAAACCTATGACGAGGCCGAATTCGATCGCCTGATGGCGGTCAATTTGCGCAGCATTTTTCTAGGCATGCGGCATGTGATTCCGGTGATGCTGAAACAGGGCGGCGGTGCGGTGGTCAACACCGGATCGATTGCGAGCGAACGCGGGCTCGCGGGAGCCTGTGCCTACAACGCCACCAAGCATGGAGTGATTGGCCTGACGCGCACCGCCGCCGCCGACGTCGGCGCCCGCGGCGTGCGCGTGAACGCGGTGATGCCGGGTGTCATTGACACGCCGCTGCTCGAAGCCATGCTGAAGACACTGTTCAACGGCGACATCGACCTTGGCAAGCGCACCCTGGGCAAGATCGCGCCGCAGGAGCGCATCGGTCAGCCGCGCGAGGTGGGCGAGGCAGTCGCGTTTTTGTTGTCGCCCGCGGCGAGCTTCGTCAATGGCGCGGCGTGGTCCGTGGACGGCGGCGCGCTCTGCACCATCCGGCATTGATTCCCGCCACAGGAGACCTATGAGGAATTCAATGGGCCGCTACCAGTGGACGCTGGTGGCTCTGCTGAGCGCGAACTTCGGCGTCGTGTTTTTCGATCGCAACGTCTTCGGCTATCTAACCTCGTTCATCCAGCCGGATCTGCACCTCAGCAACTTTCAGATCGGCAACATCGTGTCGGCTTTTTCCTTCAGCTGGGCTATTGCCGGGCTCGGCATGGGAAGTCTCGTGGACCGGTTCGGGCGCCGCAAGCTGATGCTGGTGTCGGCCACGGTCGTGTTCTCGCTGGCCTCGGTGTTGTCGGGCTTTGCGTCCGCGTTTATCGGGCTGCTCGGGGCCCGCCTGCTCATGGGCGTGGCGGAGGGCGGTATCATGCCGATCACCCAGACCCTGATCGCGGCGGAAGTGCCGCATGAGCGCCGCGGTTTGGCGCAGGGCATCACACAAAACTTCGGCGCCAATCTGTTGGCCAACACCCTGGGCCCGTTGATCATCGTGTGGATGGCGGTCCATTTTGGCTGGCGCAATGCATTTTTTCTGGCCGCCCTGCCGGGCATCATCATGGCCCTGTTGATCTCCGCGATCGTGCGCGAACCCAGCGTGGCTGCGTCCCGCTCTGCCGTCGAGCGCGGCCGCTTCACCGACCTGCTCACCGATCGTTCCATGCTGCTTTGCATTGCAATCTCGACGCTGTTGGTGGCCTACCTCATGGTGCTGTTCAACTTCACACCGCTGTACCTCATCCGGGTCCGCGGCTTCGACCAGCAGCACATGAGTTGGATCATGTCCTCGTTCGGCGTGGCGTCCATGGCCGTCGCATTCCTGGTACCGGGATCCTCCGATCGATTCGGCCGCAAGCCCGTCATACTGACGGCGTCGTTGATGGGTCTGGTACTGCCGCTCGGCTTGTTGTTCATCGGCGGCATGCAGGTCGCACCCCTGATCGTCTGCATCGCGGTAGGCTCGGCGTTGAGTGGCGTGTTTCCGCTGGCCATGGCGACCATTCCGTCGGAACTCGTCGGCCCGGCCAGAACAGCCACTGCATTGTCGCTGACCATGGGCATCAGCGAAATTGTGGGCGGCGTCCTGGCGCCGAGCGCCGCCGGCAAATTGGCCGACCTCGAAGGACTGGGTACGTCCTTATGGATTCTGGCCGGCCTCATTGCCGCGATCATCGTGTTGGCCGCGATGCTGCCGGAGACTGCGCCTGCGGTGCTCGCGCGCCAGAAGCTTCGGTAGCACTAACCGCAGATTTCTCATGCGCTCTCAGTTGGGGGCAATGCCGTGGTGAAGGTATCATGCCGAGCACTCACTTGATGCGAACCACACCATGACCAAACCCTTTGAATTGATTGGGTCTTTCTGGACGCTCGCGGTCGGCGCGGATCCACTCGGCGATCAGCGTTGTCTGCATGACTTTCGCACTCGCGTGGAAATCGCGGCGAAGGCGGGATTCACCGGCATGGGATTCTGGCACACGGACATCGTGGAGATCCGCAAGAAGTACAGCTTCAAGGACATGAAGCAGATCCTGGACGCCAACGGCATCGTCAACGTCGAAGTCGAATGGTTGTTGGACTGGTATTGCACCGATGCGCGCAAAGCCGCCTCGGATGAAACGCGTGCGCTGCTTCTCGAGGCGGCCGAGGTATTGCGCGCCCGGCACATCAAGATCGCCGACCTGGGCAATGATTGCGCCGACCTTTCCCAGATGACGCCGGCGTTTGCCGCGCTCTGCCGTCAAGGCGCCGAACGCGGCACCAACATCTTATTCGAAATGCTGCCGGCGCAATTCTCGCGCCTGCCGTCGCTCGATCAGGTTCTTAGCATGACCCGCGGCTCGGGGGCGAGCAATGGCGGCACCATGCTGGACAATCTGCACTTGCAGCGCATCGGCATCGGCGCCGATGAGATCGCGCGCAAACTCACCACGCGCGATCTTGTAGGGGTCGAAATCAACGACGGCAGCCTCGCCGTGCCGGTGCGCTTCCAGGACTCCGTCGTCAACAAACGGCTCCTGCCCGGGGACGGCGAATTCGACATTGCGGCATTCCTACAGGCTCTCTGGACCGTGGGCTACGACGGCCCAATCGGCGTCGAGGTCCTGAACGAATACATGAGGAAGTGGGATCTGAACACGGCGGCGACCGAAGCCTTCGCCAAAACGCAGCGCGTGGTGATGGCGGCGCGTCAAGCCAAGAAGTAGCCCCGTGACCGAACCCACGCCGGCTGACTGGAAGGAGATGTACGCGACGCTGTGGCGGATCCGCCTGTTCGAAGGTCAAGTGCAGCGGCTCGCCGCCGCCGGCGAGATCCCCGGATTTCCACACCTGTCCACCGGGCAAGAAGCGGTGGCGGTCGGCGTCTGCTCGCAGCTCGAGCGCGAGGACGTACTGTTCACCAGTCATCGGGGGCACGGCCATGTGCTCGCCAAGGGCAGCGACCTTACGGCGACATTCGCCGAGATTTTGGGAAGGCAGAACGGCTTGTGCGGCGGGCGCGGCGGTTCCATGCATCTGGTCGACGCTGCCAACGGGGTGCTGGGTGCGACGGGGGTGGTGGCGGGCAATCTCGCACTCGCCGCGGGTGCGGCGTGGGCGGCGCAAGCGCAGGGAAAGCAAAACATCAGCGTGGTATTTTTCGGCGATGGCGCAACCGGCGCCGGTGCGTTTCACGAGACGCTGAATCTGGCCGCGCTATGGCGCCTGCCGGTGTTGTTCGTCTGCGAGAACAACGGCGTGGCCGAATTCACGACCCGCGAGGAGCATTCCAACGTCAAGTTTGTGAGCAGCTTCGCCGCACCCTATGACATTGCCACGAAAACCATTGACGGCAATGATTTGCCGACGGTTTTCTCGGCCGCCGGTGAGGCGATCGCGACCCTGCGCCGCGGCGCCGGCCCGTATCTGCTCGAGTGCATGACCTTTCGCATGGCGGGACACTACGTCGGCGACTCGCAGCAGTATCGATCCAAGGAGGAGCTCGCCGAGATTCGTGAAAAATGTCCGATCGAGCGCCTGAAGCGGTATCTCACCCGACACGGTGTCGCCGCTCAAGAGCTGGACGCCATCGCCGAGCGCTGCAAGGGCGAAGTGCTGCAATCCGTGGAGCGCGCCAGGGCGGGACCGCGGCCGGATCCGGCCACCGTGCTGGACCATGTCTACCGCGCGCCGGCGCTCGCCGGGATTCAGGGCTAAGGCCGCCTGCATGCAGCACACCTTCATCGAAATCCTGCGCCGCGCGCTCGACGAGGAATTGGCGCGCGACCCGGCGGTGCATCTCCTGGGCGAGGACGTTGCGGCCGGGGGTGCGTTCGGCGTCACCAAAGGTCTGGCGCAGAAGCACGGCGCCACCCGCGTGCGAAACACGCCCATCAGCGAAGCGGCGATCACCGGGCTCGCCACCGGCGCAGCACTCTGCGGCCTCAAGCCCGTGCTCGAAATCATGTTCATTGATTTCGCCACCTTGTCCATGGATTGTCTGGTGAACCAGACCGCGAAGTACCGTTACATGTCGGGCGGGCAGCTCGCCATGCCCCTGGTGGTACGCACTCAGGCAGGCGCCGCCGGCGGCGCCGCGGCGCAACACTCGCAGAGCTTGGAAGCCTGGTTCATCCATGTGCCGGGGCTGATCGTGGTCGCGCCGTCGACCCCCGCGGAGGCCTATGGCCTGCTGAAAAGTTCGATCCGGCTCGGCGAGCCGGTGCTGTTCGTCGAGCACAAACGGCTGTACACCATGAAGGAGGAACTGCCGGAGGACGCGGAATTGCCGCCCATCGGCAAGGCGCGGATTGCACGGGCGGGCACGGATGTCACCGTGGTCGCCTATTCGGCGATGGTGCAGACTGCGCTCGAGGCGGCGCAGAAACTGGCGGAAGCCGGCATCTCCGCGGAAGTCATCGACTTGCGGACCCTGCTGCCGCTCGACCTGGCGACCATTGCCGCGTCGGTGTCGAAGACGCATCGTGCGCTGATCGCGCATGAGGCGGTGCGGAACGGCGGGGTGGGCGCGGAAATCGCCGCGCGCGTCGGGGCGGAACTCTTCGACGAACTCGATGGCCCGGTGCTGCGCGTGGGCTGCCCGTTTGCGCCGATCCCCTTCGCTCGGGAGCTCGAGCGTGCGTTGCTTCCGGGGAGCGCGGATATCGTGCGCGCCGTGCGCGAGGAGCTGCGCCGGTGACCATGATCGCGCAAGAGATTCCGAAAGTCGGTTTGGTGATGGAGGAAGTCAAGGTCGTCCGCTGGCTGAAGAACGTGGGCGACCATGTCGTCGCGGGTGAGACGCTGCTCGAAGTCGAGACCGAAAAGTCGGTGGTTGAAATCGAGGCCGCCGCAACCGGGCGTCTGGCGCAGATCCTGGTGCAGGTCGACAGTCAGGCGGCCGTGGGTGATCAAGTCGCATGGATCGAATCAGCCGAGGCGCCAGGTGCCGCTGCGGCCGCGGTGCCGCAAAAGGCTGAGCCTGAATCCGAGCCGACCGAGACAAAGCCGGCGAGCCCACCTCCCGCGTCGATGGCGCGCGACGCGAATCGCATCCGCAGCAGTCCCGTCGCCCGCAACCTCGCCGCCGAACGCGGCATTGATCTTGGCACCATCGTCGGGACCGGCCCGGGCGGGCGCGTGCAGCTGGACGATGTGCAACGAGCCATCGACGCCGCGAGCGAGGGCAAGACTGCGGCACCGTCACTTTCGCCGATGCGGAGGGCACTGGCGCGCGCCATGACGAGGAGCCACGCCACCATTCCGCAGTTCACCGTCTCGCGTGCGGTCGAGTGGACCGTGGCGCAGGCGCTGCGCCGAGAGTTCTCTGCGAGACTGCAGAGTGGTTCAGCCCAACTCTCGTTGACTGATTTTCTGCTGCAGGCGGTTGCCCGGGCGCTGAACGAGTTTCCGGATTTCAATGCCACATTCTCGGGCGACCCGGACGCGGCCGAGGCTCGCATCGTGCCGGCGAATGGCGCGCATATCGGTCTTGTGGTGGCGGTCGAGCATGGCCTGTTGGTGCCGGTGATTCATGATGTCGAACGCCTCGGCCTCGCGGAGATTGCGCGCCGGCGCCAGGATTGCGTGGAGCGCAGCCTCATGGGCAAACTCAAACGCGAGGAGGTCGAAGGCGCCACCATCAGCATCTCGAATCTCGGTGCCCAAGGGCCGGACCGCTTCACGGCCATCATCAATCCGCCGCAATCCGCGATCCTTGCCGTCGGCCGCCAGCGCGATTGTGTGGTGGCCAGAGACGGTGCCGTGGTCGTGCGCCCGATGTCGGATCTCACGCTGACCGTGGATCATCGCGTGGCCGACGGCCGTCTCGCCGCGCAATTTCTCGCGCGCTTGGTCGCGATCCTCGAGGGCCGCGACTGGCGCTCCTAGCCTTCAGCGCCGGCTCTGCAGCACCTTGCGGACCGCGGCCATGATCCGCTCCTCATCCGGAATTACGTAAGCCTCGAGCGGTTCGCTGTAGGGTACCGTCGTGTCGCGCGCCGTCACCTGCACGATCGGTGCCTTCAACGAGGAGAAACCATGCTCGGCGACATCGCCGGCAATGATGCCGGCCACGGTGGCGTGGCGCGGCGCCTGATCGACCAGCACCAGGCGCCCGGTCTTGGCTACTGATTTGAGGATGGTCGCGAGGTCGAGCGGCGCCACGGTGCGCGGGTCGATCACTTCGGCCTGAATCCCTTCCTTCGCGAGCTTCTCGGCCGCCGCCAGCGAGCGCGGCACCATCCACCCGGTCGCGACGATGGTGACGTCGCCGCCCGCGCGGCGAATCTCGGCCTTGCCGAACGGCACCAGATGCTCGCCGTCCGGAACTTCGCCGGGTTCGAGCGTGAGCAGATAATGATGCAAGAAGACCACGGGATTGTCGTCACGGATCGCCGTCGCCATCAGTCCCTTGGCGTCCGCCGCGGTGGAGGGGACCACGACTTTGAGACCCGGAACCCCCATGAACAGCGCGGTCAATGACCCGGTGTGCTGGCCGGCCCAGCCGCAGGCGAAGCCGAAGCCCGCCTTGAGCACCAGCGGCACTTTTACCTGCCCGCCCGACATGTAGCGGAAGCGCGGCGCCTCGTTCACCACCTGATCCATGGCGACGAGCATGAACTCAGCCATGTAGAGCTCAACGACGGGACGCAGGCCCGCCATCGCCGCGCCGATGGCAATGCCGATCTCGGCGGTCTCGGAAATCGGCGTGACCCGCACGCGGTCGTGCCCGTACGCCTTGACGAAATCGTGGTTTTCGGTGGTGGCCATGTTCTGGCCAAAGTAGAGGACGTTGGGATCGCGCCGCATTTCCTGATGAATGCCGGCGTCGATGGCGGCGATGAAGGGAAGCGTTGCCATGGGTTGCTCCGGCTAGGCGTAGATGTTGTCGAGTGCGGACTCGAGCTGCGGGAAGGGACTCTTGACGGCGAAAGCGACCGCCGCCTCCATTTCCTTGGCGACTTGTGCGGAAAGCTCATCGGCTTTGGCGGCGCCCAGGACGCCCGACTTGACCAGGGTGGCGCGAAAGCGCGGCACGGGATCGCCGCGCAGCGCCGCCTCGTATTCCTCGCGCTTGCCGAACACGGTGATCGCCTCGTGCTCCGGATAGTGCAGCGGCACCCCGGGTGGGGCGATGATGTTGCCGTGCGCGGACAGCCGGTAGACCTTGGATTCCACCAACGTCGGGCCGGCGCCGCTGCGGGCGCGCTCCACCGCCGTGCCGACGGCGGCGTGCACCGCCAGGGGGTCGGTGCCATCGACCGTAACTCCCGGCATGGAGAACGCCTTGGCCTTGACGGCCAGCGGCTCGCCGTTCGCGGCGTTCGCATCCTCCTGCTCGGAGGTGGTCACCACGTTGTAGCCATTGTTCTCCATCACGAAAACCACCGGCAGCTTCCACAGGGACGCGATGTTGAGCGTTTCGAAGAATGCGCCCTGCTTCGAGGCGCCGTCGCCGAAGAAGCAATACACGACCTCGGCTTTCTTGCGGATCTGCGCCGCCCAGGCAGCGCCCGCGGCGTGCGGAATGCCGGCGCCCACGATCCCCGAGGTGCCGAGGAAACCGTGTTTGACGTCGGTGAGATGCATGGATCCGCCGAGGCCCTTGCACAGACCGTCCACGCGGCCGTAAATCTCGGCCATCATGGCCTTCGGGTCGCTGCCGAGGGCCAGCGGATAACCGTGACAGCGATAGGTGGCGAGCGCCGCGTCGCCCGCGCGAAAGTGCGCCAGTGAGCCGATGATCGACGCCTCGGCGCCATCGGCCAGATGCGTATGCCCCCGGATCACCCCGGGATGCTCGGTAAAGGTGCGCTTCACGCGTTCTTCGAATTCGCGGATGCGCAGCATCTGGGTGTAGATCCAGATCTGCCGTTCTGCATTGGGTGTCTGCGCGCTCATTGGGTCCCCTTAAATCGAGTGGCCACCGTCGGTGCCGCCGACTGTAGCACCGGAAGATCGGATCCTGGCTTCCTTAAGAGTCTACTTTCGCTTCACAGGCGGTTGAAAGCATGGCACCGCGGCACCCGAAATCAGGCCCCTCGCGCCGTCTTCGGGATGAACGCCAGCAAGCGGCGCGGGTTGTCCACCAGAATCCCATGCAGGGTGCTCTCCGGCACGCCGGCTTTGCGAAGTTTGGGTCCGAATACCGTCACGCTCATGGCGTAGCCGGCGCCGCCGTTGTGCTTGAGATCCGAGGCGAACGAAAAATCGGACGCGAACAAGAGCTTGTCGGCGTAGCCAGCGTCGAGAAGCGCCAGCACGGCCGGCACCTGATCTGCATCTCCCGCTCCACCCTGGCGGTCGAAACCGACGAATGCGCCGCGCTTGCAGATGGCCTTTTGCAGTTCGGCCTTGGGATCGGTCACACCACCCAGATGTCCGATCGCCACACGCCCGGGTTTGACTCCCACGGACTCGAACGCGTCAAGCTGCTCCATCGCGCTCTTGCCCATGTTGGTGTGCGTGAAGATGGGCAGATTCGTCGCCAGGTGCGCCTTGCCCACGGCGCGGAATACCTTGCGCTCGTCGGCCGTCATTGCATCCCACGTGCCGATCTCGCCAAACGCGCCGATGGGATCGGCCTTGGTCTGGCGCACCAGTTCCTGAGCAATCTGATCCTCGCTCCACTCAGCAATGGCCGGCGGATAGAACGGCTGGGTGTAATACCCGGTGCTCGCGACAATGGGCATCCCGGACTTCTGCGAGAGTTGTTTCAGGAACTGGAAAGACCGGCCCATGTCGGGATGGCCTGCGTCCACGATGCAGGCGACCCCATCCGCCGCCGCGGTGCGCATCTCCTGCGCCATGACATCGAGATCCTCGATCGAACGTTGTTGTTCGGGGGTCGGCAGCGGCGGCAGCGGTACGTCCGGACCCAGCAGCCGGCGAAACTCCGCCATGACCCGGGGCATGAAATCGTGGCCGACGGACAGATGTTCATGAAAGAGCGTCGCGCCGCCCGCCAGCGCGCCGGGCGGCACGTCATTGAGGACGGTGCGAATGACCGCGCCGCTCGGAAAGCGGAAGGGTCGGTCAGCGGCGCCAAGGCGATGCGCGAATGCGGCGGTGGTGCCGGCGCCGAGCCAGCGGATGATGTCGCGGCGATTGGGCAATGTGGACATGGTTCATCGCTCCTTACGCCGCAGGCCATCCATCAGGAGATCGATGAGCCGTCGCGCGCTCGCTTGCCATCCCGCGTCGGGATTGCCATAACTCACGCCGACCATTGCACGCAGCAAGTCCGACGGATTGATATCCTTACGCACGTCGCCGCTCGCGACCGCGCGCTTCACGAGCGTAGTGAGCGCGCCGGTGATGAGTTCAGCGGAAGTTGCGTAAAGTGCGGAAGTGCGCCCCGCCACGGCGCCCAGCGATGGCGCAATCATTCGTTTGGTTGCTACGTAGTCAATGAACAGATGCATCCATTGATGCAACGCCTCACCCGCCGGCAAGGTCTCGAGCAGCTGCGGGACGGCTTCGGCCAGCTGCTCGACTTCACGTCGGTAGACTGCTTCGACAACCGCCTCTCTGCTCGGGAAATGCCGATACAGCGTGCCGATCCCGACGCCGGCGCAGCGCGCAACGTCTTCCAGACTCACATTGAGTCCATTTTCCGCGAAGCCCACCTTGGCGGCGTCGATCAGCAATTGTCGATTCCGGGCGCCATCGGCGCGGGGTTTGCGTTTCGGGGTCGGTGGCTTGCGTTTCACGGAGGGCGCCTCCGTATATTAAACGGAGGTGTCCTCCGCTTGCTATTAGAGCATTTTTGCATGGTGCAGCGGTAGGTCCGCCACGGAGAACAGCAAGGATTTGACCAAGCCCAAGCTTCTTGGAGCCACATCGATAACCGACGTTGCTGCGAGGCAACAATTGGAACCGCAAGCGGACTCTTTTCATTCACGAATCAAAGGAACACTCATGATTGCATCGACATCAAAAGCAGAACTTGCAAGGGCAAGGGCAGGGCGACCGACATGCTTATTCCACTCATCCGAGCGGCGGCAACCATTGGCTTTGTTATCGCGCCGTATTCGCTGGGATTTGTCATTATCGCGGTGTACGAACAATTCATTCGCTCAATCATGGTCGGGGAACACCCAGAAATGCTTGAAAGCGAATTGCAAAACCAGTTTCCCAACGCCTCCACACCACTGTTACTTGGAGCTCCTAACATGAGCTTGAAAATTCCTCGTCGCAAACTCGGCCGGCAAGGCTTGGAGGTCTCGGCCATTGGCCTCGGCTGCATGGGCATGTCGGACTTCTATGGCCCGTGAGAAGATGGCACCAATCTTAGCGTGGTCAACACCGCGCTCGATATCGGCATCGCCGCGTATAGCCCGCTCGGTCGCGGCTTTCTCACCGGCGCGTTCGAGAAGCCGGGGGATTTCGCTGCCGGTGACCGCAGGCGCAGCAACCCTCGCTTTTCGAACGAGAACATCGCGATCAATCTGCGGCTCGTGGAAATCGTGTCGGCGATTGCGCGCGAGGAAGGCTATACGCCGGCACAGGTCGCTCT
Organism: uncultured Gammaproteobacteria bacterium; assembly: GCA_963811115.1. Taxonomy (GTDB): domain Bacteria; phylum Pseudomonadota; class Gammaproteobacteria; order Steroidobacterales; family Steroidobacteraceae; genus Bog-1198. The sequence continues at coordinate 529,557 of CAWEQB010000002.1, read as the reverse complement.
CGCATGGCTTCTCGACTGCGCACCATACATCGTGCCGATACCGGGTACCCGCAGCATCAAGCGCCTCCGGGAAAACGCGCTCTCGGTATTGATACGGCTCGGCGATTCGAAGTTCGAACGATTGCACGGGATCCTGCGTGAACGTCCAGTGGCCGGTGCACGTTATCCCGAGGCGTCTATGGCGGCAATCGACGCCTGAGAGATCGGGTTCCCTTATGGATTCAGCGTCCGGGATTCCCTAAAAACGCAAATCGTTGGGACTAGCGGGGCGCTGCACTTATTGCGTACTGAGCCCCTGCAGGCTGCGCGATCCTGGTCGGATCGAGCGTTATAATTACCTTTGCGATACAAAGTAATCTGTTATCGTATCCATTCCTTAGGTTCGCGCCCGGGAATTCACGGTTTATTTGTGCATTAAATGGACTATGAAGGCCGCGGCAACGCTGAGCGCTCCCAACACCGACATCAGCACGGCTGCCGCCCCAATATCCTTAACCGTGCCGATGCGCGGATGTGCCTCTGGATGCAAATGGTCGACCAAATGTTCTATCGCCGTATTAAAAAGCTCGGCCATGATCACAACCGCGCTGGCGAGCGCGGTCACGGCCCACCAGATTGCTTCGGGTCGAAATATGCAAAGCGCGACCAGCACACAGACGCACGCGGCCGCCTGAAATCTCAAACTATGCTCCGCACGAATTCCTTCTCGCAGCCCCGCCAATGCAAAGCCCAGGCGCCTGAAAAACGGTTGATTTTTGGGTGAGCGCATATCAATCCATATTACCGGCTGCCGACAAGTCGTCGGCTCGACAAACACCTTACGGGACACCATTGCGTAAATCCATCTTGTTAGCGTATTGCTTGGCCTTTTCTGCGGTGACCTCGTCTGTGGCCACCGCGGCGGAACAATTCGATGTGCGCACCGTGCTCGAGGACGCCAAGTTGTACGTCACGGCGCCGGTTCGTTGGGATGAAAAGGATTGGCTGAACTTCGGCGGAACGCTCCTCGTCATTGGTGCCTCGCATGCACTGGATGGCAGGGTTCGCGATCATTTTGCGAAGGGCTCGAATGCAATTCTCAACGGCGAGGATCCGAATTCCCTGCGCGAGGCAATTCCTGCGGCCTTAATCGTGGCGGGGACGTTCGCCTACGCGACAATCGAAGACGATTCCGAAGGCCGTGTCGAGACTTACACAATGCTCGAAGCCGCGGGCTTTAGTGCCGCCACCACGGAAGTGCTCAAATTAGCCGCCGGTCGCGAGCGGCCCAACGAAACGACTAACGTCAACGAATGGCGGGCCGGAGGAAGCTCATTCCCTTCGCTGCATGTGAGTGCGGCATTTGCCATAGGCACCGTCTTGGCCGAATCCGGCAACGACGAGTATCGATGGATCCGACGTGTACTCGGGTACGGAATTGCTACGGCGACCATGTACGCGCGGCTACATGACAACGTTCATTGGCTATCCGACACCGTTGCCGGCGCTGCCATCGGTATATCGACGGCGCACTTCACGATGCACCGCCGCGAGCAACGCGATGATGCAGGCAAGTGGTCGATCAGTCCCACCGAGCACGGTGGCGCAATGCTTTCATATACTGTCCCGCTGCATTGACGAGGTGCACGTCGAGCAGCGATTGAACGCCAAAATCGCGCCACATTTGTAACTCACGCCGGTCAATGACTCGTGCCACGCTGTCTCACATCCTCTCGCGAAGCGAGTGCAATGACTACGAGACATTTCGTCCAATTCGGAGACCGCCATGAGCACGACCAAGACAGTTGAAAAGAACCGGAACGGCGAACAATCCGCCGTGTTCACCCCACCGGTCGTATCGCCGGAGGCCTGGGAGGCTGCGCGCCAGCAGATGCTCGCGAAAGAAAAGGCCCTGACGCGGGCCCGCGACGCGCTGGCTGCCGAACGCCGGCGGGTTCCGTGGATGGCCGTCGAAAAGACGTACCAATTCGAGGGGCCCCGGGGCAAGGTCAGCCTGCTCGACCTTTTCGAGGGCCGTCGGCAGTTGATCGTTTACCGCGCCTTCTTCGAGCCCGGGGTGTTCGGTTGGCCGGAGCACGCTTGCCGCGGCTGCTCCCTCGGCGCCGACCAGGTCGCGCACCTCGCCCACCTGAACGCTCGCGACACCACTCTCGCCTATGCCTCACGGGCGCCGCAGGCGGACATCACGCGCCTGAAGGCGCGGATGGGCTGGGAGATGCCCTGGTACACCATTACCGACAGCTTCGACGCGGACTTCGGTGTCGCTGAATGGCACGGGCACAACGTGTTCTTCCGGGACGGCGGGCGGATGTTCCGCACGTACTTCATCAATAGCCGCGGCGACGAGGCGATGGGGACCACCTGGAGCTACCTCGACATCACGCCGCTCGGCCGGCAGGAAACTTGGGAGGACTCGCCGCAGGGTTACCCCCAAACCCCGCCGTACAAGTGGTGGAACTGGCACGAGAATTACGCCACCGAGGCCTCGCCTGACCGGAAGTGGGTCGAGGTGTCCGACGCCGGAGAAGCCGCCTTCCGAAAGCGCGACGCAGAGGCGAAAGCATGACCGAGGGCCATCTCAGCGCGACCCGCCGAGTCCCTGTCAATATTCGATGAGAGGGGGTCGCTTTCTGTCGATCCACTGTTCAACCGATGGGCGCTGCCATTGGTGAGTGGCGTAGTTGACCAGGCGTTGCGGCACGGGGTCACCGTGCGCAACGAGACGCTGCAGCATCATGGCGAGATCAACGTCGGCGATGCACCATTCGCCGAAGAGATTGTCGGTGCGGCCGTCGAGCAAGGTGAGGGCCGCCGAGAATAGGGTGTCGCAGGCCTCGCGGGCGCGCTTCGATAGGGCAGGACGTTTCGACCCGCAGAACACGACAAACGTCGGGCGCTCGTCGCGAATTGGCATGAGATCACTGCGAACCCAGGCTTGAATTTGCCGAGCCCTCGCCCGATCGCGCAGATCGGCAGGGTAGAGGTGCCGGCCCGGGAACGTCTCGTCGAGATATTCGCAAATCGCGGAGGATTCCGAGAGGGCAAATCCATCATGAATCAGGGTGGGAATCCGTCGCGTTATCGAGGTCTTGGTGAAGTCGGGATCGTGATTGGCGTGAGCGGCCAAATCCAGAGTGTCGATCTCAAATTCAAGGCCTTTCTCGAGGAGGCTGACAAATGCAACCAGGGCGTAGGGGCTTGCGAAATTGGCATCGACGTAGAGGCGCATACGGCTACTCCATAGCGGGGTAGGGACCAACGCCCCCTGCCGCAATGAATCGATCAATGCGCGCGTTCAACACCGGCAAAGGCACTGAACCTAGTTCGAGCACGGCGTCGTGAAAGGCACGGACGTTGAAACGCGTGCCCAGTATTTTTTCAGCCCTGGCCCGCTGTTTCAAAATGTCATCTTCGCCCAAATAGTAGGACAGCGCCTGCGCGGGCCACGCAATGTAGCGATCGATTTCTGTTTGAATCTCGTGTTCCGACAATGCGGTGAATTCACGCATGTAGTTGACTGCACGGTCACGGCTCCAGCCCTGCGAGTGGATGCCGGTGTCCACCACCAAGCGCGCCGCCCGCCAGATCTGATAATTCAGCATCCCGAAGCGGTCGTAGGGTGTTTCATACATGCCCATTTCCACCCCCAAGATCTCGCAGTACAGGGCCCAGCCTTCGCCGTAGGCGGAAAGATAGGTGTGCTGGCGGAATTCCGGTTGATTCTTGTGCTCCATGGCGAGCGGCATTTGGAAGGCGTGACCCGGCGCCGACTCGTGCAGGGTCAAGGCCGTCAGGCTGTACATGGGGCGGCTGGGCAAGTCATAGGTGTTCACCAGGTAGGTGCCAGGTCCGCCGCGGCCCCCCGTGTAGAAGGGCGCCAAGTCATCCGGCACCGGCTTGATCGCGAAGCGCATCCGCGGCAGCATGCCGAAGAATTGCGGCGCCTTGGCATCGAAGCGCTTGGCGATCCAGGCCGCATGCATGAGCAATTCTTGTCCGGTCCTGGCCTGAAATCGTGTGTCGGTGCGCAAGAACTTCAAAAACGCGGGGAAGTCACCGGCAAATCCCGTTTCCTTCATGACATCCAGCATCTGTTGATGCAAGCGCGCGACCTCGGCTTCGCCGAATCGATGAATCTCCGCGGGGTCCCGATTTTCGGTGACGAACTCCTTGATCTTGGCGCGGTAGAACGCCTTGCCGTCCGGTAGGTCGTAGGCGGCGAGGGTGGTGCGCGTATGCGGCACATATTCCTCGCGCATGAACTTGAGAAGTTCCCGGTAGGCCGGTTGCACCGTGCCGACAATCACTTTGACCGCCTCGGCGCGCAATTCGAGCTGCACTTTCGCGGACACGCCCGGCATTTCTTTGAATGGAGCATAGAAGAGACTCGCTTCCGCGCCGGCGTCGGTGACCGCGACCAAGGAACCATCGCGTCCCGTCATGGTGACCTTGGGCGGCGTGAAGCCGCGCTTCACGCCGGCGCGCATTTCGTCCATCTGTTCGTGAAAGTAGCGCGGGATATCCTGCATTTGCGCGATCCAGTTACGGTAGTCTTGCACCGTGCGGTAGGTGCGGCGAGCCGTATAGCCGATATCGGTCCAGAATGTCGTATCCGCATTTGCCGGCATTTCGAATTCGCGAAATTTCTGGCTGCTGATCAGCGCCTCGATTTGCGGACGATATACGTCGTAGTTCACCTGCTCACCCGGCGAGAGATCTTCGCGCCGAATTAGATTCAGCTTCGCGAGCACGTCCTGCCAACGGTGCAGGCGCTTCTCCTGAGAGGCGGGATCCACCTTGGCGAGATGCGCCAGGATGGGCTTCTGCGAATCCTCCGTGTCCGGCAGTTCCTGTTCGCGCCAGTGCCACTCGGTTTTATAGATCGCCTGCAGTTGCGAGTCGGCCTCATTGGCCCTGGCGAGCGTCGCACCCGCGAGGAGGCTGAAGGCCCCGAGTGCGGCCAGAGTCCGGCTACAACGTTGATGCATCACAATCCGCTCCTCGTGGCGAGTTCCAATAATTACGGAGTGCCGAAACGGCGCAAATCAAATGCGTCAATGGGCAGCCGGGGTGCGCGGCCCGCCACCAAGTCCGCCATCAAGTCGCCCGTCATCGGCGCGAGCGTCAAGCCGATATGCTGGTGGCCCACGGCGTAATACAGAGGAGCATCCGGCGCGCGGCCGATCCCCGGCAGGTAATCCGGCAGGATTGGGCGCGCGCCAACCCAACCAGCGGCCTTCGGATCTTGGGCATACCCCAGGGCGCGCACTTTGCGCTTAAGCGTATCCACCTTGTTTGAGTCGGCCGGCGCATCCACGGCCGCGAACTCCATGTACGTCGATGCCCGCAGACGCCCCGCCATGGGAGTCACCAACACATGCTGATCGGTGTAGACGATGGGCGCATCGATGAAAGGCGCTTCACCCGGGACTTCAATGTGATAGCCGCGCACTGGCTGCAAAGGTGCGCGCAATCCGAGCGGCGCGAGCAAGCCCTTCGAACCCATGCCGGCGCACACCACGACGGCATGAACTGGAATCGGCGGCCCCTCGCTCAAGATCTCGACGTGAGGGCCGCGCACGGCCAGCGAGCGAACGTTTAATCGCTTGAACTCCGCGCCACGTTCGAGAGCCGCTTGGGCAAAGGCTTGAACCGCTCCCAAGGGATCGATGACATGTGCGGAGTCCGGAAACCACAGGCCTGAGACGTGCGCTGCGCCGGCTGCTTCTCTGAGCGCCCGCAACTGCGCGGGTGGGACCGGTTGGGCCTTGATGCCGAGCCGCGCCATGGTCTCGCCCTGGGCCCGTTGCAACACCGCCCCGTTCGCGCCAAATCCCACCTCGTAGTGTCCGTGGCGGCGCAGCAGCTCGGGGTGGCCGATTTCTCTGAGCCAGCGTTCCCAGAGAGGGGCGGACGAAAGAACCAGAGGTGATAAGGCCCTGGTGTGCTCGGCGCGCTGAAAAGCGGCCCGCACAAAACGCGCAATCCAGGGCAGCATGCCAAGCACCTGACCGGCCGGTATGTCCAACGGGCCGCCGAAACGGGTGAGCAGGCGCCAGAAGTTGAACAACAGTTTGACCGAGGGCAGGGGCTGGACCAGTTCCGCCGCAATGTGGCCGACGTTGCCGAAACTGGCGCCGGCGATGCCGGGCGGACTCCGATCCAGCAACAAGACGCGCCGGCCTTCGCGGGCAAGAGCGAGGGACACCGCCGACCCCACAACTCCCGCGCCGATCACCGCGATGGTATCTTGCTGCGTCATGGGCACACCGTATACGATCTACGATCCGGCAATCAATGCCAACGCAAAGGATTTCCATGGCAAGTCCTATTTCCTGCCACTGGTCGGGCGTTTTCCCGGCCGTCACGACCCAATTCGACGCGGCCTTGGCGGTCGATCTGTCGGCAACGCAACGCGTACAGGCGGCGCTCTTGAAGGATGGCGTACACGGCCTGGTGCTCATGGGCACGGTAGGCGAGGGCAATTCGCTGCGCGCCGCGGAGAAGCGCAGCGTGCTCAAAGGTGCGGTGGAAGTCAGCGCCGGCAAGGTACCGGTGATTGCCGGGGTCTCCGAATTCACCACCGATATCGCGGTGGAATTCGTGCGCGATGCCGAGCGCCTGGGCGCGGACGGCTTCATGGTGCTGCCATCCATGGTGTATGTGCCGACGGTGGCTGAACTCGAGCACCACTTCCGCACCGTCGCGGCGGCCACCGGCCTGCCCATCATGCTGTACAACAACCCGCCTTCGTACCGGGTCAACATCGATATCGAGACGCTAAAGCGGCTCGCGGAAGTACCCAATATCGTCTGCATCAAGGAATCGGCGCCGGACTCGCGCCGCTTCACCGACCTGTTCAACGCCGTGGGCGAGCGCTATGTATTGTTCGCAGGCCTCGACGATGTGGTCTTCGAAGGTTTGACGCTGGGCGCCAAGGGTTGGGTATCCGGATTGACCAACGCATTCCCGGTCGAGTCCCTGATGTTGTATGAGGCGCTGTGCGAGGGTGATTTGCGGCGCGCGCGCACCATCTATCGCTGGTTCATGCCGCTGCTGCACCTGGATGCCGAACACGACCTGGTGCAATCCATCAAGCTCGCAGAACAGGTGATGGGCCGGGGATCTGAGCGAGTGCGCCCGCCGCGCCTTCCCCTGTGCGGCGCGCGCCGCGCGGAAGTCTTGGGCCTCATCGAGAGGGCGCGCGACGCGCGCCCGCACTGATGCGGCGTATTGAAGTCATCGATTCGCACACGGCCGGCGAACCCACGCGCTTAGTGGTCGCCGGCGGCCCTGATTTGGGGACAGGTCCCCTGTCGATGCGCGTCGAGCGCTTTCGACGCGAATTCGATCACTTTCGATCGGCCATCGTGAACGAGCCGCGCGGCTCGGACCCGGTAGTGGGTGCGCTCCTCGTCCCCCCGCATGATGCTGCCGCCCAAGTGGGCGTGATCTATTTCAACAATGTGGGTTACTTAGGAATGTGCGGCCACGGCACGATCGGCTTGATCGCCTCCCTGCGGCACGCCGGCAAGCTAAAGCCCGGGGCTCTCAAGGTTGACACGCCGGTGGGCCCGGTCGAGGCGCGGCTGAACGAGGATGGCGGGGTTAGTGTCTCCAATATCGTAAGTCACCGCGTCGCGCGGCAAATCAAGGTCGACGTCCCTGGATTGGGCAACGTGCAAGGCGATGTGGCCTGGGGCGGAAACTGGTTCTTCCTCATATCGCAGCACGCCCAAATCATCGATTTGACGCAAGTGGAAGCGTTGACGGAATACGCCTGGCGAGTACGAGAGGCCCTGAACGCGCAGGACTTCCCGCTCGTGGATCATATCGAGCTCTTTTCGCCCTCGAAGGAATCCGGCGTGAACAGCCGTAACTTCGTACTCTGCCCGGGCAAAGCCTATGATCGCTCGCCCTGCGGCACGGGTACCAGCGCCAAGCTTGCCTGCCTCGCCGCGGACGGCAAACTGGCCGAAGGTGAAGCATGGGTGCAGGAAAGTCTGATCGGCAGCCGCTTTACCGCGCGCTTTCAGTGGCATGACCGGGACAAGGGCGAGATCATCCCGACCATCACCGGCAGCGCGCATGTCACCGGTGAAGCATCGCTTCTCCTCGATCCGAAGGATCCTTTCTGCTGGGGCATTCGCGCATGACCGAGCCGCTGCTCCAGTCCATCACCAGCCAGCTCATCGTGCGTCTGCGCGACCGCATTCTCGCGGGCGCCTATCCGCCTGGGTCCGCGCTGCGTCAGGATGGCCTCGCCTCGGAATTTGGCACCAGTAAAATTCCGGTGCGCGAAGCCCTGGTTCAACTGCAGTCCGAGGGTCTCGTCACCATTTATCCGAACCGCGGCTTTCAGGTGCGGCCGCTGGTCATCAGCGAACTCGAGGAAGTGTTCAGGTTGCGTCTGCAGATCGAACCCGCGGCCGTCGCCATAGGCGCCAAGCTCGCTGGCCCGGGCGATCATTTGGCAGCGCGAAACGCGCTGGAACGTTTGAATGAGGCCTTGGCGGCGAAGGATTTTTCAACCTCCGGCCAGCTAAATCGCGCCTTTCATCTGCAACTCGTGGTGCCGCGCCTGCAGCCCATTGCCGCCGAAATCTTGGGCAGGCTGCACACCCTGGCGCAACGCTACGTGCAAGCGCACCTGCAGCCGCAAGGACGAGTGAAGCGCGCCTCACGAGAGCATGAGGAGCTTCTGAAGACCTGGGGCGCAGGCCGGTCAAGAGACGTGCGCCAGACCATGCATCGCCACATCGAATCCACGCGTGAGGATTTGACGCGCGCCGTCGGCAGTCGGCCTAAAGATTCTTAGCGAGGCACAGTCCCCCCGCTTGAAGCGCAAGCGCTCAGCTCATACACAGATACTGGTCGAAATTGAAAGTTTTACAATCGCGACCGACCTCTCGATTGCGCGCGGGACTGGCTCCTCGTACTCTGCAGAAAAATGATTAGCTACTCGGCACTGACATGGATAGCGATCTTCCTTCCAAGTTCGGGCATTTCGACTTCCTGGCCGGTGGGGGTGAAATGGGCGAGCGCATGCGTGCGCTCGATTGGACAAAGACGCCGCTTGGGCCGGCAGTGGACTGGCCGCAGTCGCTCAAGACGATTGTTCGCGTCATGCTCGACTCGCGTTATGCGATGTGGATGCTGTGGGGATCGGAACTCACGTTTTTCTGCAATGACGCTTATCTGCCCACCGTCGGTATGAAGCGTGACTGGGTGCTGGGCACCCGGTCGGACAAGGTCTGGGAGGAGATCTGGCCCGACATTAGTCCTCGTATCCAGCGAGTCCTTGAAGAGGGGCGCGCGACATGGGATGAAGCCCTGCCGCTCGTCCTGGAGCGCTATGGGTTTCCCGAGGAGAGTTACCACACGTTCTCCTACAGTCCGATCTACGACGATGACAGCCGCATCGCTGGCATGCTCTGCGTGGTCACGGAGGTGACCGAGCGGGTGATAGGTGAACGCCGGCTGCGTGCGCTGCGCGATCTTGCAGCATCGCCGAGGGCCGAGACGACCGCGGAAGCCTGCAAACGGTTGATCGATGTGCTCGCAGGCAGTCCCCTCGACGTCCCTTTTGCCTCCTTGTATCTCCTCGATCAAACGCAAGAATTTGCCCGGCTTGCGGCCTCCTACGGAGCGCTGCCGGCGCGGTTCCTCCCTGCGCAGATCCGGCTGGCCGATTGCGAGGAACTGTGGCCGATAGGCGAGGCGATTCGAAGCGGCGCGCCGCAAATCGTCAAGCTCTGCCACAGTGGTGCTGAATCTATTGCTGCGCCGGTTTGGGGGGATCTTATCCAACAGGCGATGGTCTTTCCGATGAAGCAGGGTTCCTCGACGAGCATCGCGGTGTTGATCGCCGGCGTTTCACCGCGCCGTCCGCTGGACGATGGATATCGCGGATTCTTCGCTCTCCTGGTCCGACAGTGTACTGCTGCCATGGCCGATGCCCAGGCGTACGAGGCAGAGCGCGCACGCGCCGAAGCGCTGACAGAAATCGACCGCGCCAAGACCGCCTTCTTCTCGAATGTGTCTCATGAATTTAGGACCCCGCTGACCCTGTTGCTAGGGCCGCTCGAGGAGGCCTTGCAGAAGCCGTCAACGGGATTGAACGGAGAGGCACTCCATAGCGCCCACCGCAACGCCTTGCGGCTATTGCGCCTCGTCAACACGCTGCTCGATTTCTCCCGAATTGAAGCAGGGCGCGCCCAGGCGCATTACGTGCCCACCGACCTTTCTGCCACGACGCAGGAACTGGCGAGTGTCTTTCGCTCCGCCCTGGAACGAGCGGGGCTTCGCTATTCCATCATGTGCGACCCGCTTTCCGAACCTGTGTTCATCGATCGGGAGATGTGGGAGAAGATCGTCCTCAACCTGCTATCGAACGCTTTCAAGTACACATTGGACGGTGAAATTCGCGTGCAAATGCGCGCGATCGATGCCGCGGCCGAGTTGGTGGTGGCGGATACCGGTACCGGGATACCACCCGACGCCGTGCCGCAGCTCTTCAACCGCTTTTATCGCGTCCCCGGCGCAAACGGACGCACGCATGAGGGTTCCGGAATTGGATTGTCGCTGGTGCGGGAGCTGGTCAAGCTGCATGGCGGCTCGATCGAGGTTGAGAGCATCCTGGGGAGCGGCACCACCTTTCGTGTGCGCATTCCCTTTGGAACCACGCATCTGCCGAGCGCACAAGTGGCGCCAGACAATGACCACCTGAGCATCCCGAGCAACGCCCGGGCGTTCGTCGAAGAGGCGCAGCGGTGGCTGCCGGATCTTGCAAACTTGGAACAGAGCGGCACATTCCTTGCGCTCGCCCGGCCGGAATCTCCTGCGCCTAGCGATGCATTCGATAGGCCGACCGTCCTTTTGGTCGACGACAATCGCGACATGCGCGAGTACGTTGCCCGATTGCTGAAATCGCGCTTTTCGGTGATCTCGGCGGAGGACGGCGAGCACGCCATCCATTTGGTCGACTCCGGCGTTCGGCCGGATCTCGTGTTATCGGATGTGATGATGCCGCGGCTCGATGGCTTTGGACTATTGAAGGCCTTGCGCGCTCGACCGCTCACCGAGACCACTCCGGTCATATTCCTCTCTGCGCGCGCCGGGGAAGAGGCGCGGATCGAGGGATTCGATATGGGCGCGGATGACTATCTCATCAAACCCTTTAGCGCCCGGGAACTGATCACGCGCATCGACACACACGTCCGGCTGAGCCGTCTGCGTCGCGCCGCCGGCGAGCAGATCAAGGCGAGCGAGGAGCGGTTGCGCATCGCCATCGATGAAGCCGGCATGGGGACGTGGGATCTCGATCTTAGAACCCAAGAATTGCGTTGGAGCCGGTCGCACTTCACGTTGCTCGGGCTCGCTCCTAATGAGTCAAACCTTGCAAGCCATGACTTGTGGCGCAGTCGCCTCCATCCCGCAGACCTCCCGGACGTCGAAACGGCACTCTCAAGGTCCCGTGACTCTCAGTCACTCTATTCGCAGGAATACCGGATCATTCGCGCCGATACGGGCGCGGTGCGCTGGCTGCGGGTGTTGGGCCGATTCTTGTACGATGAATCGGGCGCGGCCGTGCGCAATGTGGGTGTATCTTTTGACGACACCGATCGCAAAGTGGCTGAGATTGCGCTGCGCGAAGCCGACCAGCGCAAGGACGTTTTTCTGGCCACACTGGCGCACGAATTGCGCAATCCATTGGCACCCATCCGCAACGCCGCTCAAATGTTGAGCTCGCCGAAGCTGGGACCGGAGCAGCTTCAATGGGTGCAAAGTGTGATACAGCGCCAAGTCAAACATATGGCATGGTTGTTGGACGATCTACTGGATGTTGCCCGCATTACGCAGGGCAAGCTCGAACTCAAGAAACAGCCCATCACCCTCAATAGTGTGGTCGAATCCGCCGTCGAAGCCGCACGCCCGCTGCTCGATCGCAAGAGCCATCAGTTTACGGTGGCCCTGCCGGCGGAGCCCATCATGCTCGAGGCGGATCCCCTGCGTCTGTCCCAGGTGCTTTCCAATCTTCTGACGAATGCCGCGAAATACACTGACGCCGGCGGGGACATCACGCTTTCCGGCCGCGTTGCGAGCGGCGCATTGTCCTTGTCGATCAAAGACAATGGAATCGGCATTCCGGTGGAATCGCTCGATGTAATATTTGCGATGTTCTCTCAAGTCGAAGGCGCCGCCGCGCGTTCGGAAGGTGGTCTGGGGATTGGTCTTGCGCTGGTGAAGGGGCTCATCGAATTGCACGGCGGCACTGTCGAGGCGAAGAGCGAGGGTTTGGGGCGTGGCAGCGATTTCATCGTAAGGCTGCCTGTTGACAGCTTCGATTCTTCAGCGACGCTCACGGCCGATACCATTGCGCCCGCGCCCATCGGCCGGCGGATTTTGGTGGCGGACGACAACCAGGATTCCGCCGACAGTCTTGCGATGATTCTCGAATTGGGCGGCCACGACGTGCGTATTGCTCACGACGGTCGTGCGGCGCTGTCGGTGGCTCAAACCTTCCGCCCCGATACCGTGCTGTTGGATATCGGCATGCCGCAATTAAACGGCTATGAAGTGGCTCAAGCTCTGCGCCACGAGCCGTGGGGCGCCGACATTTGCGTCATTGCGTTGACCGGATGGGGCCAAGAGAGCGACCGGCAGCGGGCCATTGACGCGGGCTTTGACCTCCATCTGACCAAGCCGGTCGATCCCGATGCACTGGAGGCTCTCTTGTCAAGGAATGCAGCGGCAGGGCGATAGTCCCGGTGCAGCGCCGATTCGAAGCCTCGAACCTTCGCAAAGTCGTCATTGTCGTTGCAGTCCTGAACCTAGCCTATTTCGGGGTTCAGTTTGGTGTTGCCCTGGCCATCGGCTCGGTCTCGCTCTTCGCCGACAGCATCGACTTCCTGGAGGATGCGTCGGTCAACCTTCTCATTGCCGTCGCGCTAGGATGGAGCGCAACCGGCCGGGCTCGCCTGGGAATGGCCCTTGCGGGCATCCTGCTGATACCAGGTCTGGCAACTCTGTGGACAGCGTGGGCCAAGTTCATGGCGCCGACGCCACCGGCACCGATTCCGCTGGCGCTGGCAGGTCTGGGTGCCCTGGCGATCAATTTGTCGTGCGCGTTCATTCTGGCGCGCTTCCGGGCGCACAGCGGCAGTCTGACGCGAGCGGCGTTTCTCTCGGCTCGCAACGATACGGTGGCGAATATTGCGATCATCGCGGCCGGGTTCATCACAGCCTATACACATTCCGCATGGCCCGACCTCATCATTGGGCTCTGCATTGCGGCGATGAACGCAGGTGCTGCGCGAGAAGTCTGGAGGGCAGCGCGCGAGGAGCACAGCCGGCCCCAATGACGAAATCAATGGCCTGATTGGCGTCATCAACGCGGTTTCGCGCGCGAGCGACTGAGCGACGCGGTTTAGGACGCGCAGCCCACCTTTCACATGGATGATCTACATTTGCAATCGATGCAGGACACTCGGCGTGGCGGTGGGGTCGGCGCTGCGGCGCTCGACAGGGGTCAATCGTCCGGCGGGTCTCGCCAGAAGGTAGCGATTGCCGAGCCATGCCACCGCGCCGGCCACGGCCGCGCTGTAGTCCATAACGGCGTTATTGTCAGGTCTTGGACTCAAGAATCTCATGAGGCCTCCTTCTATCGGTCGTCGCTGCGGCAAGATTTTGCCGCTTTTCCCCGGCGGCAGCGGCAATTGCTTGCCGCCAGGGCGGATTACCCGCCCCTAATCCAAGAAGGGGCGACACGCGAAAGAACGCAGCAGGATTCATGCCAATCCAGCTATGGTTTGCCGGCATCAGTCCTGATTAGATTTATTTCCTCGACGTCGAGACCGCCCATCGGAGAGCGAAGCGCCACTTTCTGCACCTTGGTCTGCACGCCATCAAACATGAGAATGAAGCGCGCAGACCGCCGGACTCGCAACATGGATACCCCCTGATGCCCTGCGGCAGAGCCATTCGTATGGCGCTTGTTTGACGGGTCGTAGCGGACGCCCTATATTGTCCTGAGTCCACCTCAACCACGGATCCATTTAGCGACGCAAGCGAAACGAATCATGGTTGCCAATGCTTACCAAGCGCGCCGAGTTCTTGTCGAATTCCTCAGGAATTGTCCGTCGCGATGCATTGACGAATTCATTCCTCCGCACGTCATCGCCCGCTCAGCTACGCGTGTACGAATCGAAGGTCCTGACATTGCCCTCTCCGGGCGACAAATCTTGCTTAAGCTGCTGAGCTAACACTTCCAGTTGAGCCGTGTGAACGGCCATCCCTAACGAAGCACTGATACCGAATAATCGTCGGTCGTTCGTGCGGCAGGCGATCGCAACACGATTCTTCGTCACACGAAGGATTGGTCAGGAGCAGTAAAGCATGCGTTGTTCAACCAAGGACGTTCTGGCGTCCGCACACCGTTATCTCGATCTCATCGGCGGAAAGGCAATGAGCCAATCCGAAATGCACGCCTTCATCGGCGAAACCGTGGATTCGTATGAGAAGCATGTCAACCGAGGGTTCATTGGCTATCGAAAGTCAGTCACAGAAGCGGGTCAATTTGCGGCGCTCGAGTGGGCGGGTCACGGGTCGACGGTTAAGGACCTGTTGGGCCGCGAGTACATAGACTGCCTTGGCGGCTATGGAATCTTCAGTGCCGGCATCAATCATCCGCGCATCGTCAAGGCAGTCAGCGACCAAATGCGCCGCATGACGCTCAACAGCCAGGAACTGCTCGAGCCTTGGCGCGCGGCCCTCGCAAAATTGATTGCGAACATCACGCCGGGTGATTTGGCATGCAGTTTCTTCATCAACAACGGCACCGATGCCGTGGAGGGTGCGATCAAATTGGCGCGGCTTCATACCGGCCGCAACACCTTTTTGTCCACGCTGGGCGGATTTCACGGCAAATCGATGGGCTCATTGTCGCTGATGGGCAAAGCCTCGTTTCGCGAACCGTTTCGAGGTGGCCTGCAGGACGTCCGGTTCGCCCCTTATGGGGACGCCAACGCGCTGGAAGCGGAATTCGCGAAGGCCGAGGCCGTCGGTACGCCGATCGCTGCGTTCATGGTCGAGCCCATTCAAGGTGAAGCCGGTGCCGTGGTGCCCCCACCCGGATATCTCTCTAGAGCCCGGGAATTGTGCGATCGATATGGTGCATTGCTGATTGCGGATGAAATCCAGACGGGAATGGGTCGAACCGGCCGGATGTGGGGAGTCGATCATGACGAAGTAACGCCCGACATCATGTGCCTCGGCAAAGCCATCGGCGGCGGCGTCATGCCGCTGTCCGCATTTGTTTCAACGCCTGAGATTTGGGAAGTTCTGGTCCCGAATCCCGTAATTCATTCGACCACTTTCGGCGGCAATCCGATTGCGTGCGCCGCGGGGATCGCGGCGATCACTGTGACACTCGAGGAGGATCTTCCCGGTCAAGCGGCGGCCAAGGGCGAGTTGCTGATGGCCGAGTTATCGACGCTGCAAACTCGGTATCCTTCCGTATTGTCGGCCCATCGGGGCAGGGGACTGCTCATCGGACTGGAGTTTCCGTCCGATGAAGTCGGCTATGGATGTGCCGCGGCGTTGTTTCGCCGCGGCGTATTGGTCGCGGGAACCTATTCCAAGGCGCGAACCATTCGTCTCGAACCAGCGCTGAACATTCCAACGCCGCTTTTACTGGAGGTACTGAACCGCTTGGAGGATGTCTTCAAGGAAATTCAAGCCAGGCGATTCCACTGGCAGCCACGCGCAAACGCCATGCTCACGCCCGATAGCAAACGCGCAAGCCGCCCCACAATCGACCTTCGATCCTGACCGGGGCGGAGGCATCCTTCATCAGCGCGAAGACGCCGCCTCCCATATCGCGGCGATATGTTTGCAGCAGGAAAGGCTTTGTGTTTTTGCTCACGGCCACCGCGGTCTTGTCCTTGTAGATCCGGCGGTTGCGACCGTTCGAAGCGTTCCAAATCGGGTCGGCGCCATGCGGTTTGCGGAATTGCGGATTGTGGCTTGGGATAAGCAGATTGTGATCAGTAAACGCGCAGAAGACCATGCGCTCATCCAGCTGCAGCGCCGCATCGCAGATCGGCGCGAGCGCCCGATCGAGAAACGGGATGTAGCGAGTCATGTATTGCTGTGGATCGGTGCCGGGGAGCGGCACGAGATTCTTGTCGAACAGATCGGTGGTGGTGATCTCGCCGGAGGCGATCGCGGCGGCGAAGCGCGCTTCGACCTGGGCGGCGACCGCCATGGCCTTTTTGATGAATTTGCTGTCGATCGTCTCGAAGCCTGAACTCGTCGTCATCACCATGATGCTTTCGCCGAAGCCGAGAGTCTTGTCGGTCCGAATCGACGCGGACTTCACCGCCGTCCTGGATTCCTCGGCCGATTCAACAAGCTCGGTCACGGTCTCGGCGAAACTGTCGCAGCGACTGGCAATATCGCGCGTCTCATCGGCAATCTGGCCCACATTGGCGTTCACATCGATGACGGCATCGCCCACCACGCGAATCGCCCGACCGATTGCGGTTGCGCTGTGCACGACCAGCTCGGCCCGCGTCACACCTTCGGTGCTATGCCTCAGGAGTTCACGCAGCTGGCCGGTCAACTGCGTCACCGTGGCGCTGATTTCGGCCGTTGCGCCGCTGGTCTGTTTGGACAGGACCTTGACTTCGCCGGCGACGACCGCGAATCCGCGTCCTGCATTGCCGGCGCGGGCGGCCTCGATGGTTGCGTTCAGGGCCAGCAGATTGGTCTGCCGTGCTATGCCGCTGATGCTGTCGACGGCGTTGCTGATCCGCTTCATCGCGGTCTCGAACACGGTCATCTGGGTGCCGATCGTCCGCACGGACTCGACAAGGCCATTGATCGTTGATAGTGCCGCCTCGATCTCGGTGCGCGAGGTCGCGACCTCTTTTCCGGCGGTCGCTGCTTTGGTGAGCGTCAGTGCCGCTTTTTCGGCGATTTTCTGATTGCTGCTGACGATAGTGGCGCTTGACCCGCCAAGGTCGCCCGCCAATTGGGCCTGCCGATCGGCGAGTTGACCGACCCGCTGAACTTCTCCGGCAACAGCGGCAATTTCAACGGCGAGCTTGCCGATCTCGGCGGCGATATCAGCGACCAAATGGGCGGCGTTGTCCGCCGGTGTCACCGCCACTTCTTCCGTCATTGCAATTTGTTGCGACATTGTGCCGAGTCCTGCCATGGTGGTATTCAGTCTGGTTTGCAGAAACGGCCCGCCTAAGTGGGTAGTGGGACACCTATCGGCAGCCCCGAAGAATACTTGACGCAATGCTGCAGCCCTGAGGTGGACTTGTTGACCAACCATCGCTGCAATGCGAGTAATATTTGTCGCACGATTGGTCAAATGCCGCTATCAAGGATCGCAGAGGACTGCCGATAAACCCTGTGCACACCCGCAATGCCGCGGGATTGGGTGATCGATCAATAGCGCCTGCTTCGTTATACTTTGTTGAGAAGGGACTCTCGATGAATAAACAAAGTTCGCTTTGGATTAACCGCCGCATCGGTTGCCGCTCGATTATCCTCGGGCTCGTGGTGCTCGGGGGTTGTGGGTCCATTCAAGTGGCATTGGGCTTGAAGACGCGCCTGGACAAGGTTTCCGTAACTGCTTTGTCGGCTTGGTTATCTCCTTCCCCCGGGTTGAGCCCGGGTCAGTCAGGTCGATTGGTGATCACCGCAACTGCCAGTGACGGCAAGCAATTGGTTACCGTCGGTCCTGGTCATGGCAAAGTTCTTTTCGACAGTTTCACCTTCGACGCAACTGTTGTGAGCGTGAATAAGAAGGGCATTGTCTCCTTACCCAGTGATCCTCGCCTCAGTGAGGGAGTAGTGCCGCATATTCGGATTGTGGCGATCGGTCACCCGGACATCGTCGCCGAGTTGGACATCCCGGTGCGGTATGACGCGGCATTTGCCGCACATTTCTCAGGCGGCGAAGGATCGAAAGGGTTCGATGGGTCGAATGGTTTTGATGGGAGTGCGGGATCCAATGGCTCGATTGACTTGACCAATCCATCGGCGGGGGGAAACGGAACCAATGGAACGAGTGGTGGCGACGGTGAAAACGGTGGGCCTGGCCAACCAGGGGAGGCGGTGCATATCTGGGTAACGGTGACGAAGGATGCCAGTCCGCTGTTGCAGGTGCGCGCAGCCAGCAGTAAGCACGAACAGTATTATCTCGTGGATCCCAACGGAGGCACCCTGGCGGTGGACGCGAACGGTGGCCCGGGCGGCCGCGGTGGATCCGGCGGCAAAGGCGGTCGCGGAGGGGCCGGTGGAACCGGCTTTCCGTCCGGCCAATCGGGCCTGGATGGACAGAACGGTTTTGATGGTCATGCCGGTTCTGACGGTGCCGCGGGAACCTTCACGGTGTCGGTGGACCCGGCGGCTCAGCCGTTCCTGGATAGATTGCATTTTTCCAATAGAAGCGGTGGCGGAAGGCCGGGGCCAGCGCCGAAGATAGTCATCGAGGCAGTTCCGCCCATCTGGTGAGCGCAATCTGATGGCAGGGCTGCGCGACGGACATTCCCCACTTGCGGTACCCTTGGCCGGACTCTGCTGGATAGGCAGAACTGGAGAACGAAGTGGCTAAACTCATTTTAGCGATTCTATTGGCCTTGGCAGCCTCGCGTAGCATGGCGCAAGATCATGAGCATGGGGATGGTGAGAAGTTGGGATCGGTAAACTTCGTCACATCGTGCAACCCAGCCGCGCAGAAGGAATTCAATCGCGCCGTCGCACTGCTGCATTCCTTCCAGTTCAGCCGTGCCATAGAAGGATTCAACGCGGTGCTGGCGGAAGACGCGGCGTGCGGAATCGCGTACTGGGGAATCTCGCTCAGCGATTGGAGCAATCCCTTCGCACCCGGAATAAAGGACCAGGGTCAGTTGCAACTCGGACGCGAGAGCGCGGCCCGGGGTAAAAGCCTCGGCTCAAAGACGGAGCGCGAACGCGCCTATGTCATGGCCGTGGACAAGTTATACAGCGATTTCGAGCGCACGCCGCAGCGAACTCGCTTGTTGGCCTATCGCGATGCCATGGGAGAAGTGGCGGCGAAATATCCGGACGATCCTGAGGCCCAAATCTTCTACGCGTTGGCGCTCGCTGCGTCGCAGGATCCCTCGGACAAGACCTACGCGGGGCTGCGGAAGGCGGGAGCAATTCTCGAGAAATTATTTGAGCAGGAACCGTCGCATCCTGGGCTCGCTCACTACATCATCCATACGTATGACGTTCCGGCGCTCGCGGGACAGGCTCTCGTGGCGGCGCGAAAGTACTCAAAAATTGCACCCGACGCGCCGCACGCTTTGCACATGCCATCGCACACATTTACCCGTCTGGGCTACTGGCAGGACTCCATTGACAGCAACGTGGCGGCGGCAGCCTCGGCGCGGCGCCATGGTCAGACCCCCGAGGAGTTGCATGCGACCGACTACGAGATTTACGCCTACTTGCAAACCGCGCAGGACGAGGCTGCGGACCGGATAGTCCATTCCCTGCCGGAAATCGCATCACGCTTCGATCCGAAGGTGGTATTGGGTGGTGCCGGCGGCCCCTCGGTTGCCTATTTTGCGCTCGCGGCGATTCCGGCGCGTTACTCGCTGGAGCGCCAGGATTGGAAACAGGCGGAGCAGCTCGCACTTCGGGAGACTCCGTTTCCTTATACAGAGGCCATGACGTGGTTCGCTCGAGGATTGGGCGCGGGGCGACTGGGACATGTGGCGGGGGCTGGCCAAGCGGCAGCGGCCCTGCAGCAGATCCAGGAGCGCCTGTTGAAGGCCAATGAACCCTATTGGTCCCGACAGGTGGAAATACAGGCCCTGGTGGTCACGGCATGGGCTGCGTTCGCAGCGGACAAGAAAGAGGCGGCACTGCGGCAGATGGAATCCGCAGCGCAAATGGAAGATGGTACAGAGAAAAGCGCGGTGACCCCTGGGCCATTGGCGCCGGCACGGGAACTGCTTGCGGAGATGTTGCTGCAGATGAACCAGCCCAAGCAGGCGCTGGAGCAATTTGAAGGGACGCTGCAGAAGGAGCCACGGCGCTTCCGCTCCTTGTACGGAGCGGCGCACGCGGCGCAGCTCACCGGAAACCGAGATTTGAGTCAAAAATATTTTGGCGAACTGCAGCAGGTTTGTGTTCGCGCTGACAAGCCTGCGAGACCCGAACTCAGAGAAGCGGAGCGGGTGGTTTCGCAGAATTAATTGTGGGTACCGACCGCGGGCCCGGGAGATAGGCCATGGGGCGGAGTCTTTCCGTCACGGGACGCTTGTTGGTCAAATCAGCGGCGATCGTGTTGCTGCTGGTTTTTGTGATCTTCGCGGGGGTGCTGCTCGGGTGGAATGCAGGGCTTTTGCGCTCGAGTTTCATCCGCTTCGTCTCCTGGCAAAGTGGCCGATCAATTCAGGTGCGCGGTGCATTGCATCTGCATCTGTTTGCCAGGAACCCGCGGATCGAGGCAGAACAAGTCACTATCGGGAATCCGCCCTGGACCGAGCCGGGAATTGCGGCGGAAATCACAAAACTCACATTGGTGTTCGCACCCCTGCTGAGTCATGAGTCCGGCCTCAAATTCCTCAAAATCGATACCGCGCTGTTGCACCTCACTCGTGACCAGGTCGGGCGGGCCAATTGGCAGCTCGTTGACCCCGCTAAATCGCCCGATGCGAAATTACCGATGATTCGCGAGCTCGAACTGGCCCATACGCATCTGGCGCTCAGCGATGAGCGCTTGCACCTTCTGTATGAAGGTGAACTGTCCGTGGTCGGCTCTGATTCGACTCAACCTTTGCGAATCGAAGGCTCCGGCACACTCAATCAGCATGCGGTCACCTTTCACCTCAGAGGCGATCCGTTAACGTCAGCGACGCCAGACAAACCCTACGCATTCGAGTTCGACGAGCACTCGAGCGATTCGCATTTCACGGCGCACGGCTCGTTGCCGCGGGCGTTTGATTTGGGCCTGGTCGATGCAGAGTTTGAGGCCAAGGGCGCCGATCTGCGCGACTTGTACTATCTGGTCGGTGTCAGCTTGCCGAACACCGGCAACTTTCATTTGCAAGGTCGCATGGTGCATCGAGGCAGCGAAACGCATTTCGAAGATCTCACGGTGGCGACGGGGCAAAGCGATGTGCATGGACGGGTAACGGTCGACTCGACAGTGGGCGGACGCAGCTCCGTACACATGGATTTGCGCTCGGAGCTGCTGCGCCTGGCCGATGTTGGGCTGCGCGCCGCGGGGCGCGATCCACACCCTGGCGCGCCGCCCAAACTGTTTTCCGACGTGCAGCTCATCACTCCGGTGACACGGCGCGTGGATGCTGCCGGGAAATACAGCGCCCATCGCCTCCTGCTGTCGCGTGTTGAAGTGAATGATCTGTCAGCGCCATTTACAATCGATCGTGGCGTGGTCAAGGCACCGGAAGTGACGGGGCATCTCATGGGAGGCGATTTTGTGCTCCATCTTGCGGCCGATGCCAATCAGAGGCCCGCCGACACGCACATCGAAATGAAATTCATGGATTTGCAACTGGCTCAGATGCCGCATAAGGGCGAGCCGCCGCCGTACGAGGGCTCGTTGCTCCTGGAAATCCATGCCCACGGGCGGGGCGACTCCCTGCACGCCCTCGCTGCCGCAGCCGACGGCAACCTAAGTGCGAAGGTGTGGCAGGGCACGCTACGCGCTTCGTTGGCGGAACTGGCCGGCGTTGACTTGCGCGGCCTGGGCCTGAGTCTGACCGGCGCCAGGCGCGAAGTGCCGGTGCCCTGCGCCGCCGCCATCTTTGAAATTCACGCCGGCGTGATGGATGTTTCGCAATTTTTCGTCGATAGCGAACCGGTATTCATCAGGGGCGATGGACGCGTATTGCTCGACTCCGAGACGCTGGACCTCACGTTGCATGGTGAGCCAAAAGGGCTGCGGATACTGCGCCTCAAGGCACCGATACTGGTGCAAGGTACCTTACTGCAGCCGAAGTTCAGTGTCGATTCGGGTAACTCGAGGTTGCGACTGGTGGACCGTGGAACGCCGCGCAACGCCGACTGCTCCGCGCTGCAACCCCACTGAACATTAAAATCTTCCCACGTTCTTCCTTGACTGAAATGCGGAGGGCGCCGTCGGTGCCGTCGATATCTCGTCTTGTCGAAGACCGCCGAGGCAGGCGGTGTATTCCGCGCCGAAAAGAAATATGAGTGAGGTGTAGTACAACCATAAGAGGAGAGTCGCGAACGAAGCCGCTGCACCAAAGGCACTCGGCTGCGTCGAATGCGCCAAGTACACGCCAACCGCCCAGCGGCCGACATCGAATAAAATGGCCGTGACGAAACCGCCCATCGCCACCGATTTCCAGGGAAGTCGTTTCGCGGGCAGGTAACGGAAGATAAAGGCAAACAGCAAGGCAACCAGGAATATCGACAGTAGAACATCGAAGGCGCCGAACATCCCGACCGCGGCGGAATACCGTTCACCAATGTGCTTTCGCAACATCGACAGGCCGGTCGAAATGGTCAGTGACACCAAGAGCAGAAATCCCAGGGCCAAGATGAAGCCCAGTGAGAGAAATCGGCTTCGAATCCACGCTCGGATACCTGCCGAGGACAGGGCTTCACTCTTCCAGATCTGCTGCAGCAAGGTCTGGAGCGCTGACAGGACGGTAGTGGCGCCGATCAAGAGGGTTACCACGCTCAGCGCCGTCGCGACGAGCCCTTGAGTCTGTTGTGAGTGATTGATTGCTTCGAGAAATATTTTTGCAACAGAAGGGCCGAAAAGGGCGCTCAATTGTGCGCCGATTTGGGAGTATGCCGTCGTTGCACCGACGATCCAGCCTGAGGTGGTTAGGACAATCACCAACAACGGGGCAATTGAAAATGCGGAAAAGAAGGCAAGTGAGGCGCCGGTGGTCGTGGCGTTGTCTGAAACCCAATTGCGCGCGGCGCACTTCGCGAGGACTACCAACTGCGAGGCGCTTCTCCACGGGTGGTTCAACGTGCCAGTCCTCGTGCCTTTAAGGCGAAGGCGAGGACGTTGTCTGCGCGGGCGACCGCGGCACCGTGCGACCGCAACCGCCCATGAACAACATAACGCCGGTCAAAACCAGAATAGGTTGGCGCATGCGAGTCTCCTAACTTGAAGATGCTGAATCAGTTCAGCATGGGCTTCATGCTCGCTGATACCACCCAAAGCCTCGGAATCCAATCGCTAAGTTCGGTCGGTATCGTCAGATTCGACTGACAAAGGCCTGCCAAGGCCGGCGCTTTTGGGAGGCACCCCATGGCGGGTGGGGTTACAATCCCGAAAGAGCCAAGAGAAGGTGATTCGTGACAAACGCCTCCAGGGTAAACGTACAAGGCAAGCCGATCGTCGAATCGGGCGTGTCCGCTCAATCGGTGCCGTTTCGCTTCTACGACAACCGGCAAAAATACCTCGCCTTTGTCAATACTTGTAATGAAAAGTCCGCAGTGGCACGCCGCGCTGCCCTGGAATTGACGCAAATTCATCCCACACCCCCGGCCATTCGCCTATTCGATGCCGGCATGGGAGATGGCACCGTCCTTGTGCGCCTCATGCGTAGCGTGCACCATCAGTTTCCGACGGTTCCCATGTTGGTCGTAGCCAAGGAGATCAGCCTGGAGGATGTTCGACTTGGTCTGGAGAAGCTTCCAGATCGGCTGGTCGAACACCCGGGCACGGTTTTCGTCGTAACCAATCTCACCTACAAGGATGCTCCGCGCCTGATGCTCCCGGATGTGCAGGCGGCCGCTTCCCTCAATTGGCAGGAAGTCCGGCTGTCCGGAACATCAGCCTTTGAATATGCCGAGCAGATTGAAGAATTGGGGCCGACCCTGGCTCACGGGTGGCAAACCAAGCCAAGCCCAAAAACTGGCAACCCTACCTATGTGAGGCCGTCGGTCCTCGTGATCTATCGCGAGGATCACAAATTCCTGCTGGACGCGGTCATTCCGAAGCCCGGCCGCGTTTTCGAAAGCTACGACCTGATTCTCGCGTCGCAGCCCTGGAGAGCCCGCATGTCGGCCAAATTCAAGGCAGAAAAGGTCCTCGCGCCGCTCGTGCGCAGCCTTGCGCCCGGCGGTCGCCTCCTGACAATTCAATCATGCGGCAATGATCCCGGCCTTGAAATCATTCAAAGGCTTTGGCCGGACGAGAATCCGTTTCAAGTCGACCGCCACCAGTTGATCGCCGCACTAAGAACAGAATTGGGGAGAGATGCGCGTGAATATCAGCTGACGGCGCTCCCAGACGAAGAAAGCCTGTTCCGGTACGAGATGCACACGTTGCCATCGGAAATCGGCGATCGCATCGGCACGTCGACCTTATTCGCGGCATGGAACGCAGCAATTTATGTCAATCAAATCGAGGACGAACGCTTGGATACCGTGGTCACAACGGGCGAGTATCTCCATGCTACGCAAGCGGTCCTGCAAAATCACGGTGGATTGTGGTTCAACGATGAGACCTTTTTAGTCACGCGCCGTCGCCCGTAGCGCATGCGTTCAGCGCTGTGTGCGCTAGCGAACATACCGGTTCGCGTTAATTCGCTAGGCTTGCGACAATAATCCATCGCCATTGAGCCCGATCTTCATTCATATTTGACACTATGTCCGCGCCAGCCACCCAACTGAGAAAGAACCTGCTTTTGGCGTCCTTGCCGCAGACGGAATGGGATCGGTGGTCGGCGGCACTCGAGCCCGTGCAGATGCCACTGGGTGAAGTGCTGTATGAGCCGGGCGTCACCCTGAATTACGTCTATTTTCCAGTCACCTCCATTGTGTCGTTGTTGTACGTGATGGAGAACGGGGCTTCGGCAGAAATCGCCGTGGTCGGCAAGGAAGGAATTGTGGGCATTTCTCTTTTTATGGGAGGCGAATCCACGCCGAGCCGAGCGGTCGTACAGAGTGCAGGAATTGGATGTCGCCTGAAGGCGCAGATCATGAAGGACGAATTCAACCGGGCCGGCCCCGTTCTCCATTTGCTCTTGCGATATACCCAGGCACTCATCACGCAAATGGCGCAAACGGCCGTCTGCAACCGACATCATTCCCTGGATCAACAACTATGCCGGTGGTTACTCCTGAGTTTGGATCGCCTGGAAGGGGATGAACTGGTGATGACGCAAGAACTCATTGCCAACATGCTGGGGGTTCGCCGCGAAGGGGTGACTGAAGGCGCGCTCAACCTGCAGAAAGTGGGTCTCATCAGATACTCGCGCGGTCATATAACCGTATTGGACCGCGCCGGACTCGAGAGGCGCACCTGCGAGTGTTATGCCGTTGTCAAGCGCGAATATGATCGCCTGCTTCCTCCGGGAACGGGGACGTAGGAGCACCCGCTTGAGAGCTGTGTGCGGTGACAGACGGTCGTCCCGCATCCCTTTGTCTTAGGCTCTCGGTGCCTTGAGGAGGGGTTGCCATTGCCGTCGGTCGCCAATACCTTGATCGGATCGCTGCCTCGCGTCGCCAGGGATCGCCTTCTTGCGCTCTGCGAGCCCGTCGATCTCGTGTCGGAAGAGGTTCTGTCGATAGGTGACAATGCGACCCGTCACGTCTACTTTCCCACGGGCAGCATCGTATCGTTGACGACATCGATGAAGGACGCTCCGGTGCTCGAAGTCGGCATGATAGGCAGCGAAGGGATGGTGGGTGCGCAGATCGCGCTCGGAATATCCAGCGGCGCGCTTCATGCGCGCGTCAGCAGATCCGGGTCTGCGTGGCGCATTCCGGCACGTCCCTTTAACGGGGAGCTGATGCGCAGCGGCGCACTTCAGCGGGGCGTCAATCGATACCTGCATGTGATCATGTTGCACCTGGTTTCCGACGTCCGATGTCTGCGTTTTCATCAATTGGACCAAAGACTGGCACGCTGGCTGCTCATGACCCACGATCGCACCCATACGAACTCGTTCAGCGTGACTCACGAACTCATCGCCCACTTGATGGGCGTGCGGCGTGTTGGGATCACGAATGCGGCGGGCGCGCTCCAGCAACGCGGCATCATCCACTATGTGCGCGGCGACTTGACCATTCTAGATCGCAAGGCGCTCGAGCTTGAAGCCTGTGGTTGCTATGCAGCCGAGCGAAAGGTCTATGCGCACTTTCTGCCCCAAAAGACGGCATCTCCTGCACGCGGATAGGCCCGGTCTTGCGGCGTGGTTTCGATCAAAAAGTCCCTATGTTCGGCAACGCACAGACAAAGTTCGCGCAAAAATTACAATGTCCCAGGTTGACGCTTTGCGGCTGGAGCCTGCAACCAACCGATCGAACCGCCTCGAAGAAGAATTCAACCATGCCGGTGATTAGCGACCTACACGTTGATTTGTCATTTGGAGGCGCTGATGCGCAATCTGAATGCCGCCTTTGAATTGCCGGTGAGCCACGAATCGGCGGAGCGCGGCCGTCTTTGGGAGGTGAGTACCGACCTGCTCGGTATTTTGAACGCGCAAGGCTACTTCGAGAGCACGAATCCCGCCTGGTCAACGGCGCTTGGCTGGACCTCGGCGGCCATCGGAGCGACGTCCATCTTCGAATTGATTCACCCCGATGATCTGGAAAAGACCCGTATTGGTCTGCGGGAAGTGGCAGGAGCCGATTCGCAGTTGCGTTTCGAGAATCGGTTCCGGCGAAACGACGGCGAATATCGCTGGTTGTCGTGGATTGCGGTGCCGGACGCAGGCAAATTCTATTGCAGTGCCCGTGATGTGACGCAGGAGCGGGAGGCCGCAACCGAATTGGCGGCGGCGCTCGATGCGCTGCGGCAGTCACAGAAAATGGAGGCGGTCGGACAACTAACGGGCGGCATTGCTCACGATTTCAACAATCTACTGATGGCCATCTCGGGAAGCCTCGAGTTATTGAGCAATCGGTTGACACAAGGCCGCTTTCGAGAGGCAGAACGCTACATTGTCACCGCTCAGATCGCCACCAAGCGGGCGGCTGCGCTGACGTATCGGCTGCTCGCCTTTGCGCGCCGTCAGCCGTTGGATCCGAAGCCCACCGACATCAACAAACTGGTCACCGGCATGGAAGAGATGATCAGGAGCACCGCCGGCCCTTCCGTGCAAGTCCAGATCGTCGGCGTCCCGGACTTGTGGATCACTCAAGTCGATCCGAACCAGCTGGAAAACGCGTTGCTGAACCTGTGCATCAATGCCCGCGACGCGATGCCCGACGGTGGGTCATTGATGGTGGAAACGACTAACCATCGGGTCGATGAGCGCGCCGCTCGCGAGCGAGACATTCCTCCAGGACAATACATCACGCTCTGCGTTACGGACACCGGTGCGGGCATGACGCCGGCGGTGATCGCGCGCGCCTTTGATCCGTTTTTTACGACCAAGCCCTTGGGGGCGGGCACCGGGCTTGGATTATCGATGACCTACGGATTCGCGCGCCAATCCGGCGGCCAAGTCCGCATCTATTCGGAGGTGGGTCGCGGCGCGACGGTATGTATATATCTGCCGCGTCATATCGGGGAGGCCGAGACCATCGAGGCGCCGCCCGAGCTGTCGGACATGGCGCACGCCATCCAAGGCGAAACTATCTTGGTGATCGATGACGAACCGATCGTGCGCACGCTGGTCACCGATGTGCTGAGGGAACTTGGCTACGCTGCCATGGAAGCAGTAGACGGCCCATCGGGACTTAAGATATTGCAGTCCACCGCGCGCATCGATCTATTGATCACGGACATCGGACTCCCCGGGGGAATGGATGGGGGCGAGGTGGCGGAGGCGGCGCGCAAATTGCGACCCAACATGAAGGTACTGTTCATCACGGGATTTGCAGAGAACGCAGCCCTCAGTCACGGCCGCATCAAACCCGGAATGTCCGTGCTGACAAAACCATTTGCCATGGAGGCGCTGGCCGCCCGGGTGAAAGGGCTTCTAGTGTAAGGCAAGCGAGACCCAGGGCGGGGCGGGTGGATGCTGGTTGCACCCACCGGCCGCAATGATCTGGCGCTTAGGAGTGGCTTCGGGCCGCGACTGCCGCGCCGTCTTCTCCGCCGATGACGATCTCCACTCGACGATTGAGCTGTCGGCCACCCGCATCGGCGTTGCTGGCAATCCCAAATTCCTTGCCATAACCGCGGCTCGAAATTCGCGACGGGTCAATTCCTCGCGATACGAGGACGGACTTCACGGCGTCCGCACGACGTTGCGACAGGTCCAGATTGTAGGAGTCCGTTCCGACGCTGTCGGTGTAGCCATCAATTTCAACGCGTCGATCGGGATGGTCCGTCAGGAACTGAACCAATTGATCCAGATTGCGCGCCGCGCCCGGGTTCAGATCTGCTTTACCCGTGTCGAACAAGACATCTCCCAGAGTGAGCACTAAACCACGGTCCGTCGGCTTTGCTTTGAGTGCATTCAACTCCGCCAGCAAGCCGGCCGCCTTTTGCGTCGCCTGATCGCGTGCCATTTTCGCGCTGTCGACCTCGGTCGTGCGTGCGTTCAATTGAATCCTATCGCGCTCGGTCTGTCCGGCAGCGACCCGAGCGTCATCCGCCTTGGCGGAAGCCTTGATTTGCGCCAGGTGTGCCGTTTGGGCGGCAAGGTAGGCGGGCTGGGCTATTCCTGCCTCATCGTGCTTCAGCGCTGCAGACTCGGCCGCTTGCAGCTCGCCCTTGGCGGCCTGCAGATCCAGTGCCGCGTATTTGCCGACATTCGGGTCTGCGTCGGCCGCTTGTACGGCGCCGCGCGCAGTCTCGAGGGCGGGGTTCGTTTTCGGCATGTCTGCACACCCTGCAAAGGTCATCGCAAGGGCCATGGCGGTCAAGAGTTTTGTGTTCATTGAGATGTCCTTATTGAGCTGATTGAGAAGCGCGCGTCGATTCTTGACGAAGCGCCTGCATGCTCGTGTCGAATTCAACGGCGGCCTTCTGTGAACGCGCTTGCTGAGCCATTGCTTCGGCAACCTGTGCATCGATGTTGGCCTGATCCGCCAACAGGGCGGCCGGTTTCGGGTTGTGGTCGGCGATCGCCTTCTCGGCACGGGCCAACTTGTCACGCGCGGTTGCAAGCTCCACAGGCGCCGCCTGGGGCGCACCGGATTGTTCCGCACGTTCGAGTGAAGCCTTCGCAAGAGCAATCTTTTCATCGGCGACGGGATTGCCGGCGTAGGCGGCAACTCCGGCACTCGTTACCAGCAGCACGGCCGCCAGTCTGGTGAATTTGGAGAGCATTTTGTCCATAACTGAATATCCTTAGTGGTTTCTTCGAGCAACATCATCCAGACGCGTCGATTCCTCTCGGGATTCGCGCCTTTCTCGAACTCATGGTCGGTGACGTCAGCGGTTGTCCGCAAAGCGGCGAATTGCCGCTTCAGATGCGCTCGGGGAGGTATGAAAAGCGCATCTCGATGGCCGGTCCTAACCCGGCGATAATGACAGGGTGGGGTCTTCAATACTGTAGGCGAACCCGGCCAGCAAGAGTAGGACAACTGCGCGAACTCGCCGCGCTTTGAGTTCGTTTCCGTCGACGACCCCGAGGATGCGATCATCAAGTTCGGGCTGCCGCGCAGCATTGTCCTACACCGCCTGTAGTCGTCAGCCGACAGCGAGCAACTCCCCCGACCAAATACTCTTTCGCAACTCGGCCTTCGCGCGGAGGGCTGTGCTGTATTCAGCGAGGGGTCCCGATATTTCCACCGATTTCGAGCGGTCTCGACAAGCCGCAGGTTCGCCCTTCCCTCGAGGAGCCAATTGGGACGGGCAAGGAGTCAATTTTTCGCTGTTTTCGGAAACCTCCGAGTCGGTGGAGCTGTGTTTGTTCGACACCTCCGGGAAGGATGAGCGTCGCATCAGGATCCGCGAGCGTACCAACGGTGCCTGGCATATTTATGTACCGAATATCGGCCCTGGGCAATTGTACGGGTACCGAGTCTGGGGTCCCTATGATCCCGAAAACGGACTGCGCTTCAATTCAAATAAACTCTTGTTGGATCCCTATGCCAAGGCGATCGGACGACAGCTGCAATGGGCCGATGAGTTATTCGGTTACCAGCTCGGCGATCCGAACGCTGACCTGACGTTCGATGAGCGCGATAGCGGCGCGTTTGCGCCGTTGGGGGCGGTGATCGATCCGAGTTTCGATTGGGGCGGCGAAAATCGCCCTTCGTATCCGGCGCACGAAACCTTGATTTACGAAGCGCACGTTCGCGGCATGAGCAAGATGAATCCGGAGGTCCCCGAGCACTTGCGCGGCACATATGCGGGGATGGCGTCCGAGCCGATCATCAAACATCTGAAAAGCCTGGGTGTCACCGCACTCGAACTGATGCCTGTGCATTACTTCGTGCACGACCGACATCTCGTCGACAAGGGGCTGCGGAACTATTGGGGCTACAGCACGCTGGGATATTTCGCGCCTGAGCCTGGATATGCATGCAATCCGCAGGCTTCCTCTGAGGTGGTTCGAGAATTCAAGGAGATGGTCAAGGCGCTCCATAACGCCGGCATCGAGGTCATCCTGGACGTCGTTTACAACCATACGGCTGAAGGCAATCAAGCGGGTCCGACGCTCTCATTCCGCGGTATCGACAATTTGGCG
Organism: uncultured Gammaproteobacteria bacterium; assembly: GCA_963811115.1. Classification (GTDB taxonomy): domain Bacteria; phylum Pseudomonadota; class Gammaproteobacteria; order Steroidobacterales; family Steroidobacteraceae; genus Bog-1198. The sequence continues at coordinate 498,958 of CAWEQB010000002.1, read as the reverse complement.
TACTACCGGGCGGTTCCCGGTGATCCGCGCCACTACATGGACTTCACTGGATGCGGCAATACCCTGAACATGGTGCACCCGCATTCGATCCAATTGCTCATGGATAGTCTTCGCTACTGGGTTACCGAAATGCACGTGGATGGTTTTCGGTTTGACCTGGCCTCCGCGCTGGCCCGCGAACTTCAGGACGTGGATAGGCTCGGCGCGTTCTTCGACACCATTTATCAGGATCCGACGCTGGCGCCCGTCAAACTAATCGCTGAGCCCTGGGACTTGGGCGAAGGTGGGTATCAGGTCGGTAATTTCCCATTGGGATGGATGGAATGGAACGGCAAGTATCGCGACACCGTGCGCAAGTTCTGGAAAGGCGACATGGGAGTGCACTCGGAAATTGCCACCCGTCTCGCTGGCAGCGCAGATTTATACGAAAACACCCACCGGCCGCCCTCCGCAAGCATCAACTTCGTGACGGCGCATGACGGTTTTACGCTTGAGGATCTGGTGAGCTACGAGAACAAGCACAACGACGCCAACGGTGAGGAAAATCGCGACGGCGTGGACGACAACTATTCCTGGAATGGAGGCGTGGAGGGCCCCACCGAGGATGCGGCGATCCTCGAACTGCGCGAGCGTCAAAAGCGGAATTTCTGGTGTTCGCTGCTTTTTGCACAGGGCTCACCCATGATTAGCGGCGGTGATGAACTCAGCAGAACCCAGGCGGGCAACAACAACGCTTACTGCCAGGACAACGAGTTATCCTGGTATCACTGGGATCTAAGCCCTCGAAAAGTGCAATTCCTCGACTTTGCACAGCGCGTGAACCAATACCGCAAGAGGCATCCCAACCTTCATCGGCATGCTTTTCACGATCTCGATCCGGATGGCAAGCATCCCGAGAAGAATATCGTGTGGTTCAGGGCTGACGGCAAACGCATGCACGACAATGATTGGCAAAACGGCGGCTGGATGCGGACACTCGGCATGTTCATGAACGGCACGGCATCGGAAATTCGCGACGTTCACGGGGAGTGCGCGGAAGATAATGATTTTCTGCTGCTTCTCAATGCCCACCACGAACCCGTGTCATTTCGGATTTCGTTTGAGCTCTTCCACGGTGGGTGGAAGGTGGCATTTGACACCTCACGGCCCGACCTGAGCGCGGACAAGGAACTGGTGGGGCGAAATCGCCTGGTCAAACTGGCGGCCCGCTCCCTGGTGCTGCTCAGTCATGAGCGCTGATTGGATCGCGACCTATCGCCTGCAACTGCACGCAGGATTCCCGTTGGGCGCGGCCCAAGAGGTTCTACCCTATTTGGCGGATTTGGGAGTCAGCCATGTGTACTTGTCGCCTTGTCTTCAGGCAGTACCCGGCAGCCGGCACGGGTATGACGTAACGGACCCCACTCGAATCAGCGTTGATCTCGGCGGTGAAGCCGCATGGGCGAGCTTCGTCGAGTGCTCTCGCTCCCACGGCCTTAAAATATTGCTCGATATCGTGCCGAATCACATGTCGGCTTCGCATCACAATCCGTGGTGGGACGATGTGCTTGCGCACGGGCGGTTCAGCAAGTTCGCCGGATTCTTCGATTTCAGAATCCCGCAAGCCGAGCCCTTTCTGGCACACCTGTGCTCTCTCGCCCGGCCCTATGGCGACGCGCTGGATGCCGGCGAACTAACGCTGCACATCGAGGAAGGCATTCCTCGCGTCATACACCATGAGCACAGCTGGCCGATGGCGCCCGCATCCTGGGGGAAATTGCTGTCTCCAGTCATGGCTCAAGCCCCCGCGAACTGTTGCTTTCATGAAATGGAGCGCTTGCGGCGCATCGCAGACCCCGGTGAGGCCGAGCGGACGAACTATCAGCGCTATGCACAACAGGCGCGGCGCGTTATTGCCGATGCACATGCGACGGGAGACCTTCAGCGCGCGGTCGATCGGGTGCAACAGGATAAGACCTTGTTCGATGCGGTCATGCAAGGACAGTTTTATATGCTGCATGACTGGAAACTCTCCGGGGAACTGACCAATTACCGCCGCTTTTTCGACATCGATACTTTGATTGGCATTCGGGCCGAACTCCCCGGCGTGATGGCGGCCACTCATGCACGCATCGAGAGGATGGTCTTCAACGGCGAGATCGACGGGGTGCGTGTCGATCACCCCGATGGATTGCGCGACCCCTTGACATACTTCCGGCGGCTGCGCGAATTGCTGCCGGAGGGCAGGATTTACATTGAGAAAATTCTGGAGAACGACGAGCGGCTCAATGAGGAGTGGCCCATCGATGGTACCGTCGGATATGACTTCCTGGCCAAGGTCAATCGCTTGTGGATGGATGACCAAAGAATCGACGTTCTGACGGCGACGTATTCGGACTTCACCGGTCATTCGGTAAACTTCGCCAAGCTGGTGCGCGAAAAGAAACGTGCGATAGTGGAATCGGCGTTTTCCGATGCACATGAGCAGCTCGCGGCCGCAGCGCTGCGAATTGCGCGGGACGATTGGCGTCGGCGCGATTTGAGCCCGCGACAACTACGCGAAGCGCTGGCCAGACTGATCATAGCATTGCCCATCTATCGAACGTACCGGACAGCATTGTCCATTCAAGATGGGGACAAGCGTGTCTTATTGGAGGCGTTGCAAAGCGCGCGCATAGGGTCGCCGGAGCTCAACGGCGCCGCGTTTGATTTTTTGGGCGAATTGTTCACGAAGTCGCCGCTCAACGATGCCGAGGCCGACTTCGTTGCCAAGTGGCAGCAGTTGACGCCGGCTGTCATGGCCAAGGGGGTGGAGGACACCACGTTCTACTGCTTCGATCGGTTGGTGTCGTGCAACGAAGTCGGATCGCAGGCGTCGCTTGTGGGCATTTCCGCCGATAGATTTCACGAATATTGCCATTACTTGAGCGATCGTTGGCCGAATAGCATGTTGGCGACTTCGACGCATGACAACAAGCGCAGCGAAGATGTCCGCGCGCGTATTTCGATACTCTCGGAGATACCGGAGCGTTGGTCCGAGGCGCTGCATCTGTGGTCGCAACTCAATGCTGCCGCCTGGCAGAATCGCCTGCCGGACCGCCATGCGGAATATTTGCTGTATCAAACGCTGATCGGCGCATGGCCAATCGATCGAGAGCGCTGCTGGCAGTACATGCTCAAGGCCTGTCGCGAGGCCAAAATCAATACCTCGTGGCATGAGCCGAACAACGGCTATGAGGAAAAGATTCGCGGCTTCGTCGGGGGTGTATTTGAAACGCCCGAGTTCATTGCAAGTCTGGAACGCTTCATTGAACCGCTGATTCTACCGGGGCGGATAAACAGTTTGGCCCAGACTCTCATCAAAATGGTGGCTCCGGGCGTTCCCGATTTTTACCAGGGAACCGAATTGTGGGATTTGAGCCTCGTCGATCCGGACAATCGGCGGCCGGTGGATTTCGGGCTGCGGGCTCAGATGATTAGGCGGGCTCGTCGGCTCACAACTGCCGAGGTGCTGGCTGAGTGGGATTCAGGGTTGCCCAAACTTTGGATGACCGATCGGATACTTTCGATCCGCCGCGAACGCACCGGGGATTTTTCCGCGCAGAGCAGGTATCAGCCGCTCGTTGCGCAGGGAAGTCACTTGGGGCGGCTGCTGGCCTTTCGCCGGGGAGAGAATCTTATCGCGGTGGTACCGCGCTTCACGCAGTCTCTGGCGGGCGAGTGGGGCGATACCCGCTTGCCGCTGCCGGGCGGGGTTTGGCGAAATATCTTCGCGGATGAACCGGTGCAGCGCGAGGTTTCGCCGGCGGGTTTGTTCAGCTCATTCCCGGTCGCCTTATTGTGTCGGGACCTCGCGTGAGGTTTTCCGTATGGGCGCCCAACGCGAAGTCGGTCGACCTGATCCTGGCAGCGCGCCGGATCGCGCTTCAGCGCGCCGCGGATGGTTATTGGCATACGGAGATTGCTGAAGCAGATATTGACGCCGGCTATCGATATTCAATAGACGGGTCGGCGCCGTTGCCCGACCCGCGATCACAGTGGCAACCCGCGGGCGTCCACGGAGCGTCGTTCCTCGCCAAAGGCATTGATCGAGGGCAGGTTGCGCATGGCGGCGCCCAATTCCGCGCCAAGCCGCTGGAACAAGCCATCATCTACGAACTTCACATCGGGACATTCACGGCGGAAGGCACATACGCATCGGCGCAGGGCAGGTTGCCGCATTTGGTTGAACTTGGTGTAACTCATGTCGAATTGATGCCGTTGGCGACATTTCCGGGTCGACGCGGCTGGGGCTATGACGGTGTGGATCTGTTCGCACCGTTTCCGGTCTACGGCACGCCGCAGGATCTCCTTGCTTTCGTGGACGACTGCCATTCGCACGGCCTTGCCGTACTGCTGGACGTCGTATACAACCATCTGGGGCCGGACGGCAATTATCTGGAGCAATTCGCTCCTTACTTCACCGATCGATACAGGACCGGGTGGGGCGCGGCAATCAACTACGACGGTCCGCACAGCGACGGGGTGCGCCGGTTCGTCATCGACAATGCTCTGATGTGGCTTCGCGACTATGGCTTTGACGGCCTGCGTCTGGACGCGGTTCACGCCATATACAGTTTCCACGCGACCCACGTACTCGAAGAGTTGGCGATCGCCGTGAAGGGATTGAGCGAAGAGTTGGGTCGACCGTTAACGTTGATTGCCGAGAGCGATCTCAATGATCCGCGCCTGGTCCGCGACTTGTCGTGCGGCGGCTACGGTCTGGATGCGCATTGGATAGACGATTTTCATCATGCTGTGCATCGTTACTTTACCGGTGAAATCAACGGCTACTACGCCGACTTTCAGGGGTTAAGTGACGTGGCCACGGCGCTGCGGGACGGATATGTGTACCAGGGGCAGTATTCACCGCATCGGGGCCGCCGTCACGGCAGACCGCCTACCGGCGTTGTCCCTAGTCAACTGGTGGTCAGCGCGCAGAATCATGACCAGATCGGCAATCGCGCACAGGGCGAGCGCCTGAGCATGATGTTGATCTTACCGCAACTCAAGGCCGTAGCGGCGCTGACGCTGCTGTCACCATTTGTGCCGCTGCTGTTCCAAGGTGAGGAGTGGGGCGCGAGGACGCCTTTCCTGTACTTCACGGATCATGAAAATCCCGACCTGGGCCGGTTGGTGTCCGAAGGGCGCACCAAAGAATTCGGCGCTTTTCAATGGCAGGGCATCGTTCCAGACCCTCAAGAGCTCGATACTTTCGCCCGGTCAAAACTGGATTGGTCCGAGCTGACCCGGCCCGCTCATGCCGAACTGTTCGCGTGGTACCGCCGGCTCATTCTGTTGCGCAGCGACAAGATCGTGCCTACCAAGGAACGCCCATTCAATTCATCCAAGACGTTGGTCTGCTTCAATGCACAGGCTGAGTGGCTGAACTTTTGCCACCATGGCGTCCTCGCTGTATTCAATTTTCGAAACGAGGCGCAGCGTGTACCCATGCCGGGCGGCGAGTGGAAATTGGCGCTGCGCTCAGATGCCGTGGGAGCGTCGGGCGACCTCATGCCGGCACAGACTACGTTCATCTACACCGGGCGATGAGGGCCGACCACGCGCTAACCCGCATCGCCGCCGGGCGGCTCGGAATTAACGTCCGTCGCGGACTCCGAATCAGGAAACTCGTAGTCCTTCCGCGTCACTGGCGTCGAGACGCGTTTGTCAGGATTGGGCGAAGTCCCCGCGGGAGTATGGACAGATTGGTCGACGGATTGGCCGGGTTGTTGATACCGGCCCTCTTTCCAAGGCCCCGGACGACCAATACTTTCGTCTGTCGATCCCTTGCTGTTTGTCATCGCTTTGCTGCCTTGGGTAACTTGGATTTTGCCAGACTTGCCTTGAGCGCTGCCATGAGGTTGATCATCTGGGCCTTGGGTCGCTCGCTGCTAGGCGGCTCTTCGACCTCGAGAGAATGTGTCTCCTTATCGCGGTGAAGACCGACCGGCGCGAAATCGCGGCTGTCAAGCATATGAAGCGGCAGCGTGTTTTCCTTCGACGCGGTATGTAATTCCACCGGTACGTAGATCAGGCCGAAGGAAATGGCGCCCTTCCATAAGGCTCGCGGCATGCGAGATCCCCAAGTTTTCCGCCTAAAATCGGCGACAGTCTCATTACATCGGACAACTGGGCGAAAAAGAAGGCATTCCCGGCGCCTGTGCATATCAGCATGCACCTACAATTCCGCACGGGCGCGTTGCGCTTCCCCTTTTGCGACATGGGATAATATGGCGTGCATTGCCGCCCGTAGGGAAAACATGTCATCGCCTGTCTGGCACCCTTTCACTCAGCACGCGCTGCGACCTAGCTTGCCGATGGCGGTGAAGGCGGAGGGCGCCTACATCACCACGGCGGACGGCAATCAAATACTGGATGCCATCTCGTCGTGGTGGGTAATCACGCATGGTCACCGGCATCCGCGCATTGTGGCCGCAATTCGGGCCCAAGCCGATAAGCTCGACCAAGTAATTTTCGCGGAATTCAATCATGAGCCGGCGGAGTCCTTGGCGCGGCAATTGGTGAAGATCGCGCCCGACGGTCTTGCGCACGTGTTCTTTTCGGATTCCGGCTCGACCAGCGTCGAGGTGGCACTGAAGATGGCATTGGGATACTGGCGGCACCGCGGCGAGCCCCGGCATCGGGTCATCGTCATGGAACATAGCTATCACGGCGACACCGTCGGGAGCATGTCGATGGGCTCGCGCGGGCTTTTCACCGAGACCTATGATTCGCTGCTGTTCGAAGTGTCGCGGGTGCCGTTCCCGTGGGCGGGGCGAGAAGAGACGACGTTCGAAGCCTTGGAGGCATCGTGTCGGAAGGGAGATGTCGCGGCATTCATCGTCGAGCCGTTGGTACTGGGTGCGGGGGGTATGTTGATGTACTCCGCGGCGGCGCTGGCGAGGTTACGCGCGATCTGCGCAGCGCACGGGGTACTTTTCATCGCGGATGAGGTCATGACGGGATGGGGCCGGACGGGATCGCGATTCGCCTGTGAGCAGGCGGGGATCACGCCGGACATTGCATGTTACTCCAAGGGGCTGACGGGCGGCTCGCTGCCGCTGGCGGTGACGATGTGCACGCCTGAGATCTTTGCGGCGCATTGGTCGGAGGATCGGCGGCGCACGTTCTTTCACTCGAGTTCCTACACGGCCAATCCGATTGCGTGCGCGGCCGCGGTGGCGAATTTGGAGATTTGGACGACCGAGCCGGTGCTCGAAAGAATTGCTGCACTTGGCGCGGCGCAGGCAAGATGGTTGGATAAATTTCGCGACGATCGCCGGTTCTCGGGCGTGCGTCAGATGGGGACCATTACGGCCATGGATCTGGTCGCTGCAGATGCGGGATATTTGTCGACGATTGGGCCTAGACTACAAGCTGTATTTCGAGAGTCTGGAGTGCTGCTGCGTCCTCTTGGCAATACCATTTATGTGTTGCCACCTTACTGTGTCACGGCGGATGACCTCGGGAATATCTATCACGCGATACAGCTCGCGGTGAGCAGCTGCGCACAATAGACAAGCAAATACAGTGGCACTACTGGTCGGAACGTTGCTCGCGCTTGCGGTAGGTCTGTCGGCCACCGGCCTGGGCCTTGATCGTGACCGGGCATTCTATCCAGTCGTAACGATGGTCATAGCGTCCTACTATGCGCTGTTTGCGGTTATGGGAGCGTCCATGCATGCCCTCGCTCTGGAGTCGCTCCTAGGCGGAATTTTTCTGGTGGCCGCCATGGCCGGCTTCAGGTCAACGCTTACGATCTTACGGCAGCGGGATACCTGGCATGGTTGATCAAGAGCGGACGTATTAGCGGATGAAGCCGGCTGCAACCGGTCGCATTCTTCTATGGCGCGGCGGTAGTCTTTGGATTGGAATGGCCGGCGAACCAACCGGTCTCCACGCCCATCACGCAGTCCAGATCACGTTGCCATTTCCGGGCGGTCGCGTTCGATTGCAACGCGCTCCGGGAAGCTGGACGAGCTACACTGCGGCCCTTGTGGCGGCTCACCAGCCTCACGCGTTGGAGGCTCGCACGCAGCTGCTTGCGCAGATCTTTGTCGATCCAGAATCGCACGAGGGACGACAACTGCACCTGCGTTACCGCAGTCAAGGCATCGCTGCGCTGCCGTCCGGGGCGTTGAAGCGGGAGATCGCGGCGCTTGCCTCGGGCTACCAGAGACGCGTGAACGATGCGGCGCTCATCGCACTCGCCCGCGCCCCGATTGCAACCCTTGCGGATGCCACCGCTGCGTCCAAGAAGCCGCCCGACCCGCGGATTGCGCTCGCAGTTGAACTTATCCGTGGGCGGCTGGGCGGCGCGATTCCTCTCAAATCGATAGCTGACGCGGTCCATTTATCACCGGACCGCTTTCGCCACCTCTTCATGGCGGAGACGGGGGTGGCTTTCCGAGCCTATCTGCTTTGGCTCCGGCTCGAGCATTCGCTTGCTGCATACGTCGCGGGTGGAACTCTGACGGAGGCCGCTTACGCCGGGGGTTTTGCGGACTCCGCGCACTTGTCGCGAACCTTCAAGAGAATGTTCGGGATCGCGCCGGCGAGCGTTCGACCCGAATAGCCGTTTCGTTCAAGTGTTTGCCTCCGTGGATGGATAGAGTGTGTCCCGTCCAATCACCAGCCTATCGGAGTACAAATGAAATCTTCAGCCAACGATCAAGGATCAGAATCGGCGTCAGCGATCGACTCCACGCACGAGCGCGGGAATGCATGCGCCTGCGGGCCCGCTTGCAAGTGCGGTGCCACATGCAAGTGTCAGCCGGGGGCGACCTGTACGCCGGCCTGCAATTGCGCCGCTTGATACAGAGCGTGTCTCGCCCGGGCTGCTCTTAGCAGCCCGGGACGCGCGATCCATCCAAGGAGGCGGGGAGCGGGCGGAATGGGTATTGTGTAGCGGTCTATTTACCCACGCAGGAGATCGCTCGATGGGATTTTCAACAGGCATTGGATTGAAATGTGAAGCCTTCGGACGCCTGGCCCTCACTGTGACGGCGCTGTTACTGGCTTTATCGGCTCGCCCCGCCCTTGCGGAATACCCCGTGACCACGCTCGCGACGCTGCTGGACAGGGCGCAGATCGAGGACATGCTCATCGAATACTACGCAAATCTCGGCGCCGGGCACCGTGACTTTGGCTCGTTCTATACCGAGGATGCTGTCCTCGATGTGAATGGAATCGAGTCCCGCGGCAAAAAAGCCATTGATGACATGTATGCAAAGATCGAACAGCGGAGCGTGCTGCCGCGAGGCAAGTTCCACATGCTGCTGACGAACCCCATCATCCGCGTCAGCGGCGACACTGCGACTGCCGATGTTGTGTGGACCGGAATCGTTTCGGAGGCGCTCAAGGAGCCGCCTCGTTTCGTGGAGCAGGGGCGCGAGCGTGATGAACTCGTCAAGCTCAGTGGGCACTGGTACATCAAGCATCGGTGGATCACGGCGGACTCTGGATTGCCGACGATGTACGAAAAGACATACAAACAAAGGTAGCGGCGCCGCCGGACCCGCCTATTGGCATCGATTGGATTGACCCAGTGCAATACCGGAAACGGAACTAGGGTCGGCGCCTAATCTGCAGTGTCCAGCTGTCCGAAATTCGCGACAGTTTTGACATATTGCAATCATGCCTTAGGCTCGACCTGGACACTCCCGCCATGAAGAGAATGAATCAAAATGCTGCAGAAATTCCAGGCTGAGATCAGGCACTCTCCACCGGTGACCATGTTGCATACCTTCACGTGCTCGGTCTGCGGCCAGCGCGGAGATCTAGTGAGGCTGGTGCGCGCCCGAAACGTGTCGGAAGCTGTACTGGACCTCATAGCGACATATATGAGCGAAGGAGTACGGCGAAACGTTACCGTGTGTCAATGCACCAAAGAGCGAAACGTTCATGCTCGCGGGACACGGGTTTAGGCTGCGCGGCTCCCTGAACCGACGCGAGGAACTCGCTTGTTGGGTTTGCTCGGACTCTTGATCGCCGCCAAGTCGCTCGATATTGCGGATCCCACATGGGCAAAGGGTGGGGACCCGCTCATCCACCGTCGCGCCAAGTAGACGGCGGCAGCGGCGAAGACGCCCCAACCCAACACCACCAGCCACGCGGTCAGAATGCGGTGCGGCGTGTCCCATTCCGTCACGATCGCCGCGACACTGATGAAACTCAGCAGCAGCAATAGCGCGGCCGCGCTGATCACCACGCCCGCGAGGGAATGGATCGTCTCGTTACGAAACTGGACCAAATCCATTCGCGCGAGCTCGGCATAGTCGCCCAGCCGCTCATAGAAAAACGGAATGAGAATCTTGGCTTTGCGGATGGCTGAAAACATCTCTTCTCACCAAGGTGAGCGGCCACTATGCCCATCCTAGCACTCGAAAATCCGTACGCACGCCGGCTCTCCGTGCCCTTAGGGCGCCAATCGTTCCACGCAGGGGCCAAGCGGGGCCTTTGGCCGCCCTGACGCCGGCAATGTCGGAGTGCGCCACCTGGCATTCGAGCGCTTCGCCTACGAAATTTGGCGACAAAGTTGTACTCAGAGGCTCAATTATTTGCGTTTGCGCGGCGTAACGCCGGAAATAACCTACAGTATTCCTGGACGATTTCAACGTAGAGTTTTCCGGCCATTCCTATAAATTAGATGAATGAAATCCAGCGCTTACGCCACTAGCATGTTGATAATGTCCTTAGTGGCGAGCCTCGCATGGGCGGACGCCATGCAGCCCACCGCCGGGGAGTACGGTCCTTCGCCGACTTTGCCGCCGCCCAAGAAATCCCTCATTCCGACGCTCAATGTGGCCAAGGCGGCGCACTGGGAGGGGGATGCCATGCCTCGAGCGGCGCCGGGACTTCGTGTATCCGCAGTGGCGCGTGGCCTGCAGCACCCGCGCTGGCTCTATGTATTGCCGAACGGCGACATTTTGGTGGCCGAAAGCCAGGCACCCGCGAAGCCGGATGATGGGAAGGGCGTGCGAGGTAAGATCCAAAAAATGCTGCAGAAACGCGCCGGATCGGGAGACGCGCCCAGCGCGAATAGGATCACTTTGCTTCGCGATGCAGGCGGTGACGGCGACCACGTGGAGCGCCATATATTTATTCAAGGTCTTAACTCACCCATCGGCATGGCGCTCGTCGGTGAGACTTTCTACATTGCCAACAGCGATGCTGTCGTGAAAGTGCCCTATACCGCGGGAGAGACTGAAATCACCGCGACTCCAACCAAGGTTGTCGATCTGCCGGCCGGCGCCATCAATCATCACTGGACCAAAAGTTTGGTCGCTAGCGCTGATGGCTCGAAGCTCTATGTCGGCGTGGGCTCCAACAGCAACGTCGGCGAGAACGGCATGGATGCGGAACGGGAGCGCAACGCGGTTTGGGAGATTGATCCGGCCACCGGGACGCATCGTATTTTCGCCAATGGGTTGCGCAACCCCGTGGGCCTCGCCTGGCAGCCGGATACCCAGTCACTATGGGTATCGGTCAACGAGCGAGACGAACTCGGCGATCATGTGCCGCCTGATTACATGACAGCGGTCAAGGAAAATGCCTTCTATGGCTTTCCATATAGCTACTATGGTCAGCACGTTGATGATCGCGTCAAGCCTCAGAATCCGGACATGGTTGCCAAGGCCATTTCGCCGGACTATGCACTTGGCGTGCACACCGCATCGCTGGGACTCTGCTGGTCGGGCTCCGCGACCTTGCCGGCACCGTTTCAGCATGGAATGTTCATCGGTCAACACGGTTCGTGGAATCGAAAGGCTCTCAGCGGCTATAAAGTCGTGTTCGTGGCGTTTGATCAGGGGACTCCTCGGGGGCTTCCCATCGAAGTGCTGGGAGGTTTCTTGAATGCGAAGGGAGAAGCCCAAGGCAGACCGGTCGGCCTCGCAATCGATCAACAAGGATCGTTGCTGGTGGCGGATGATGTGGGAAACACGGTCTGGCGCGTCAGCAGCGCCTCGAAACAACACTAGGCCTACTAAGCAACGCCGCCTATAGCGGCTGGGGTTCCGAGAAATTCCCCACACCTTCCGTGGAAGGTTAGCGGCTGCCTTCGTGCTTGCGGTATTAATATGGCGCGCCCGCAAATTACATTTCTGTTTGTGAAATCATCCAATCGCGGGTGCCACCGAATCTCCCTCGACATGTAATTCTGCTATGTCGTCAGAACGAAGAATTGTTGGCAGTTCCACTGTAACTCGATAGCCTGCAATCAGGGCTCCGCGGTAGCCCGGTGAATCCGGGCTGAATGCATCCCCCTGCCTACCCCTCACTTCACCGGCATCGCGGAAGCCCACCAAAATTGGCGGGTCTTGCCTGTTCAAGTCAGCGGGCGATCCTGATGGAAGGAGAACGATGAACGACGTAGATGGGATGCCGACACGGCAATTGGAATTTAGAATCGTCTTGACGTTGATTGTTCTGTTGGTCAGCGCGATGACCGCTTCGGTGCCGGCGCTTGCACAGCAGAAAACCGGACCGGGCATTACCGGCGACGACGCACTGACCTGGCATGGCATAACGTTGTACGGGGTCATCGACATCGGCGTGCAATATGATACGCACAGCGCGCCATTCACTCCCTACCGCCCCGCGGCCAGCGGAAACATCGTGCGGCAAAACAGCCGGCAGTCGGTGGTCGGGCTCACCCCCAGCAACATGGGCCAATCGCGAGTCGGCCTGCAAGGCATCGAGGCCCTGAACGATGATTGGGCGGCCGTGTTCCAAATAGAGACATTCTTCAACCCGCAGTCGGGGGAACTTGCCGATTCTCTGAAGTCATTGGTCGTGAACAACGGTCGATCTTTGTCGACCCAAAGCGTGGGTGTGGATGGCAGCTCCGCGGGCCAGGTCTTCCAGACCGCCTGGGTTGGGTTCAAGTCGGCGCGATTCGGAACTCTTACCTTTGGCCGTCAAACGGCGCTGCTGTTGGACGGAGCCATTAAGTATGACCCCAACTACAACGCGACGGCGTTCGGCCTGCTGGGCGCATCGAATACTTATTCTGGTGGCGGTGTCCAGGAAAATAACCGGCTCGATTCGACGCTGAAATACTTGATAAACTTCAACGATCACGTGCACTTGGGAACTCTCTACAAGTTCAACGGAGCCAGTGGATCGGCCGGTACCACTTTTCAGGCGGATATAGGGGGCGAATACGCGGGCGCATCCGTCGATGCCTATTATTCGAAGGAAAACAGTGCCATCACGGCGACCTCCCTGTCCGCCGCTCAAGTCGCGCAACTTCCGGCATTGGGTTATTCGACATCGAACTCTCTGGCGGCGACCATCTCGGATAACACGGCTTATGCCCTGATGGCCCTTTACAAAATGAACCCGTTCAAATTCTTTGCCGGTTACGAGCACATCAAGTACGCCAACCCGAATTCTCCTCTCAGTGCCGGATTCAACACCATCGGCGATTACGTGCTGGCGTTCGTCACCAACAGCGCCTACAAGAACCCAAAGACGGTGCAGGTCTACTGGACCGGCGTTCGCTACACCGTTATTCCCAACCTTGATGTGACGGCGGCTTATTACGGCTATCGTCAGAATGCCTATGGCACGGGAAGCCAGGCGGGTTGCACCACCTCGGCGCACAGCGTTTGCAGCGGTAGCTTTGAAGCCTATTCCATCGATGCCGACTACCGATTCAACATACACTTCGATGTCTACCTCGGAGCCATGTACAGCGGCGTGCATGACGGCGTGGCCAGCGGCTACCTAGCCACGACCAACATCAACCCCACCGTGGGGGTTCGATATAAGTTTTGAGATCCGCCTTCGTCCCGAAACTGAAACATGTGTGGGCGACCATTGGTAATTTGACTCTCTTACGCATCCAAACCTTCCAGGAGAGCATCCATGAGTACGCAACCGCCATTCGAAAAGGAAGAGCTCATGCGTCGCATCAGCCGTGATCTGGTCGACGGGTACGATGAAGAATTGGAAATGGAAATTGAAGACCGCCATCCGCTTTCAGGCGAGTCATCATTGACACACACTGTCGCGGAAGAAGAATATCGTCGAGACTATTTCCGGCAGCTCTTTCGACTGCAAGCCGAGCTCGTCAAGCTGCAGGATTGGGTAGTCGCTTCGCGGGAGAAGGTTCTGATCCTTTTCGAAGGGCGTGATGCGGCCGGCAAGGGTGGCGCAATCAAGCGCATCAGCCAAAAGCTCAATCCGCGTGTATGCCGGGTCGTCGCATTGCCGGCACCCAATGATCGCGAAAGGACCCAGTGGTACTTCCAGCGCTACGTGCCGCATCTCCCGGCTGCAGGCGAAATCGTCCTATTTGACCGCAGTTGGTATAACCGCGCGGGAGTCGAAAGGGTGATGGGCTTCTGCACACCCGACGAGTATGAGGAATTCTTCCGGTCTGTGCCTGAGTTCGAACGCATGTTGGTTCGCTCCGGGATCAAATTGCTGAAGTACTGGTTTTCGATTACCGACGAAGAGCAATATCTGCGTTTTCTCGGCCGCATTCACGATCCATTGAAGCAATGGAAGCTGAGCCCCATGGATCTTGAATCGCGTCGTCGCTGGGAAGACTACACCAAGGCGAAGGAAGTGATGCTTGAGCGATCGCACATCCCCGAAGCGCGATGGTGGGTGGTGCACGCCGTCGACAAGAAGCGCGCGCGCCTCAATTTCATCGATCATTTGTTGAAGCAGTTTCCATACGAGGAAATGCCAAGACCCTCAATCGTACTGCCGCAGCGCGAACATCACGAACACTATTCTCGACAAGCGGTGCCGGAGGCAATGTTGGTGCCCGAGGTGTACTAGCCGCTCCTTCGCCCCTGCAACGCGGCTGCCGCTCACGTGTGGATCGAGCGGGTGCGCGCTCACCCGCCGCCGGCAATGAATGGTTCATTAAGCGTAACTTGAACTCGGACAAGAACCAGCGGCAAAGCGCGCGGCCGAAGGTCGGCGGCTTCTCACATCGTATCAGCGGCCGGTAGGCGGCCGGCCAAAGGCCTTGCGCAATTCAACACCAGTCATGGCGAGGCCGACGGCCGGTTCGAGGGCGATTGCCCACAACAAAAGAGTATCCGCGCTGACTGCGCGGTCCGCGGCAGTGAAGTCTCATACCGCCATGTCCGAGCGTGACTTGCATCTCTTGCCGCGGCGAGAAGCGTTTTGCAGTGCATGATCTTCAACAACACGACAGCGTGATCGGCACGTTCGACTCAGCCAAATAGGCGTGCATCCAATGCGCGCTTCTCTGGCTGGAGCACGTGCGAGCCGTGCGCTGTGGGGGCCCGGATCGGCCCGATTGCACGTCGCCAGGGCGCTATTAGTAATTGTCGTAGTACCTGTCAATTCGGGCGCCATAGTCCCGGTCGTAGGTCGGCACGCTGCCTTCCTCATATTTAGGAGCGTTGTGCAGCCTTTCCTTGTTGAGCGGTACGATGTAGCCGCCCCGGTCAGTCGAGTATTTCAATACTCTCCAGGGAATGGGATACCGGTCACTTCCCATGCCGAGGAACCCGCCGAATTCAAGAACCGCATAGCAAACCTGGCCGGACAATTTATCGATCATCAGATCATCAATTGATCCGAGTTTTTCTCCAGTGGTGTCATACACCGAGGTTCCTTCCACTTTGTCGGAAGAAATGACGTCGGCCGGCATAGTCGTCGTGGTATCCATGAGCTTCTCCTGGGAAGATTGTGGCGTGGAAGGAGGTTTATGACAGCAATCAATGGCAGGAACAGTCGTCAGATCTCCCATCTGTGTGTAGGCCTGCTCCCAACGCCGCGACAAGATGCTAGCCTACTGCGGGACCAAGACCGGCGGGTACACGGAAAAGCTGCATGAATGATGTTCGCCGGCCATTCGGTGCCGCGCCACTGTTGGGGACATTGCGCCTTCTGGCGCGCTTGCTCTTCCGCGTCACGGTGCACGGCAACATCGCCGAATTCGACAATGCGCGCACGCTGATTGTGGCCAACCACGAATCATTCCTCGACGGGCTCTTGCTCGGAATATTCCTGCCCGTGGAAGCCACCTTCGTGGTGCACACTCAAATTGCCAACAATCCATTCTTTGCCTGGATGCTGCGCTTCATACCGCACTTGGTCGTCGACTCGACCAGCCCTCTCGCGATCAAGGTCATCTGCAAACTGGTTGAAACCGGCAAACCGGTCATAATCTTTCCGGAAGGCCGGTTGACGGTGACCGGCTCGCTGATGAAGGTGTACGACGGTGCGGCGTTCATTGCAGCCAAGATGGGAGCCGTCGTCGTGCCCGTCCGCATCGATGGCGCAGGGCGCAGTTTCTTTGGCCGACTGGCCGGCGTCTATCCGCTAAAGGTCTTCCCGAAGATCACCATTACCATCATGAACCGGCGCCGTATTGCCATGCCGGCGCTCCCGACAGCCAAAGAAAGGCGGCGTCGATCGGGCGAACTGATGCGGCGCATCCTGCTCGAAATGCTGGTCGCGACGCGGCCGGAATGCACCTTGTTTGAAGCATTCTTGGACGCAAAAAGCACTTTCGGTTCGGGCTACAAATTGGTCGAAGACATGCGCATGCAGGAGGAATCCTACGGCTCGCTGCTGCGCATGTCGCTCGGACTGGGGCGCCTCCTATCCACGCTGACCCAGCCCGGCGAAATCGTCGGCGTCCTCATGCCGAATGCCGCCGCCACCCTGGGGCTGTTGCTCGGACTCTCGGTCACCAAGCGCGTGCCGGCATTTCTCAACTACACCTCGGGGTCGGAGGGACTGAAGGCGGCCTGCACCGCCGCCAAAGTTCGAATCGTGGTCGCCTCGCGGGCCTTCGTCGACCGGGCGCGTCTTGGTGCTTTGCTGCAAGGCTTGGCGCCTGTCGAGGTCATCTATATCGAGGACCTTAGATCACGGCTGACCTGGCTCGACAAGATGTGGATTTTCTCATGCCAGCGATTTCCGCGAATGGCCATGGTACCTCAGGCTCCGGGCGACGCCGCGGTAGTGCTGTTCACCTCCGGCTCCGAGGGCAAGCCCAAGGGCGTGGTCCACTCGCACACATCTCTGCTCTCGAATATTGCCCAGATCCGAAGCATCGCGGATTTTACGCCGCTCGATAAATTCATGGTCGCACTGCCGTTGTTTCATTCATTCGGCCTGGCCTGCGGCGCCACCATGCCGCTCGTATCCGGGTGCAAGGTCTTTCTCTACCCGAGTCCGCTGCACTATCGGATCGTTCCGGAGCTGGTGTATGACAGAAACTGCACCGTGCTGTTCGGCACCTCGACCTTTCTCGCGAATTACGGCAAGTACGCACATCCGTACGACTTCGGCCGGCTGCGTTACGTGGTGGCAGGCGCTGAAAAACTGTCCGAGGACGTTCGGCGACTGTGGCTGGATAAATTCGGCATCCGCATCCTCGAGGGATATGGAGTCACGGAGTGCGCACCGGTCATCGCAGTGAATGTCCCCATGGCATGCCGCATCGGCAGCGTGGGCCAGCTCGTGCCGGGAATGCAAAGCTCGCTCGAGCCCGTGACCGGCATCGAGCATGGGGGTGCACTGCACGTGAAGGGTCCCAATGTCATGAAAGGGTATCTTCTCGTTGACAAACCGGGTGTCATTCAACCGCCGAGTTCGATCGGCGAAGGGTGGTACGCGACCGGAGACATCGTGGAGTTCGACGCGGACGACTTCATTCATATTCGCGGCCGCGTCAAACGCTTCGCCAAGATTGCCGGTGAAATGATTTCCCTGGAGGTCGTGGAACGCATCGCCGCTCAGGCGGCACCGGGATTCGAAAACGCCGCCTCCAGTCGACCCGATGCGTCCAAGGGCGAAGCCATCGTGTTGTTCACCACCGCGCCGAATCTGCTGCGGGACACCCTGGTTGCCGCTGCGAAGAGCCTGGGTGCTCCCGAGCTGGCGGTTCCCCGCGATATCCGCAACGTTGATGCCATCCCTCTGCTGGGCTCCGGCAAGACGGACTACGTCCGCTTGAAGGAACTCGCGGCCGCTAGCGATGAGTGAATGACATAGAGAGGTTTCGCGTGTCACTGAAAGGACGTATTGCAGTTGTTACGGGTGCGGGGGGCGGTCTCGGCCGGTCTCACGCGATGTTCCTTGCGCGGCAAGGCGCCCGGGTCGTCGTCAACGATCTGACTCAGGACTCGGCCGATCGCGTGGCCGCTGAGATAGCCGCGGCAGGATTCGAGGGACTGGCCATTGCGGCCTCGGTTACCGACGAAGCCGGCATCGCTGCGCTGGTCCGTCAGACAATCGATCGATGGGGCCGAATCGATATCCTGATCAACAACGCGGGAATCTTGCGCGACAAAAGTTTCGCGAAAATGACCCTCGACGATTTCCGGTTGGTGGTCGACGTGCACCTGATGGGTGCGGTCATTTGCACCAAGGCGGTGTGGGAGCTCATGCGCGAACAGCGTTACGGCCGGGTGGTGATGACCACTTCCTCGTCCGGCCTGTATGGCAATTTCGGCCAGGCGAACTACAGCGCCGCCAAGATGGCGCTGGTCGGCCTCATGCAGACCCTCGCGCTGGAGGGCGAAAAGTACGGTATCCGGGTGAATTGCCTGGCGCCGACGGCGGCCACCCAGATGACGAGTGGAATTCTGTCCGAGTCCAGCCTCAAGCTGCTCGATCCGGCGCGGGTGAGCCCCGGTCTGCTCGCGCTGGTCGGCGATGACGCCCCCACTCGAGCCATCCTGTGCGCGGGTGCGGGCCACTTCGCGCGAGCCCATGTCACGCTGTCGCAGGGCCGCTACATCGGAGAAAGGGCCGATGCCGGCGATCAGGTGATCCGCCACTGGGAAGAGATATCCGATCGCACGGGGGAGATCGTGCCGGGCACCGGCTTCACGCAGTCCGAGCGCGAGCTCGCCCGCGCCGGGATGGTCGGTTCCGTCGCCACGCCTGACTGACTAGAACACTGAGGCGGCCAGAGCAACGTCAGCGTGCTTCCAAGCGGCGGCAAACTGGCTCTCGACGGCGGCGGCCTCGGGGTTCTTCCCCTGTTGCCTAAGCGCCTGCGCGAGTCCGAACAGTGACCAACCATTGCCGGGGTTGCGATTCAGATCCTGCCGATAGACGGATTCCGCCTGCGCAAACTGTCCGATTTTGATGAGTTCTGCACCGAGCATGTGACGAACCGGAATGAACCAGTCCGCGGGTTCATCGTAGGAAAGTTTGTCTTCCTGGGCTGCCGCCGCCGTCAGCGTGGCGATCGCATCGCGATCCTTGTGCTCCGCCATCTGCAGTTGCGCGGATGCCAGCGACGACGCCAACGCCAAGACGTCCGAAGCCCGATTGAGACCGGCAGTCGCATCCGGCGGCAAGGATGTTCGCGTGCTTTCGAGATCCATTTGAGCTTGCTTCGCTTCCGCCATTCGGCCTCGCGCGGCAAGTGCCGCGACCCGGGCATACAAATAGCCCCCCGTCAGGGCTTTCAATGACGGATTCGGGGCCGTCTCCGATAACATCTGGTCCCATAGCCCAAAGCGCACGAGTGCCAGGTAACGCTCCGACCCATACCAATCCGTTCCCGGCATGGCGAGCATGGCGTCCTCCGGAAAGACCGCCTTGAGTTGAGTCATGGCGGAGAGCGTTTCCACCTTGCGTCCCTCCATGGCCGTCGCGTAGCCGAGGAACTGAAAATTGTGCGCCACATACATGGCGTAATAGTCGGGCGGCTGGGTCTTGCTCAGGTAAATGAGATCGGCCGCGGCTCCCTTACGGTTGGCCTCGGCAGCATCTTCATATCTTCCGACCCGCTGCATGGTGTGGGACGGCATATGTTCCAGATGCCCCGCAGCCGGCATCATGCCGCGCAGGCGCTCCGCCGCGGCAATCGCCTTCTCCGGATGGGGCGAGGCCTCTGTGGCATGGACGTAATAGTGATTGGCGCCCGGGTGCGATGGGTCCCGCGCCAGCACCGACTCCAGCGTTTTCACAATTTCGTCGGTGCCCGGGGCGGCCTTGCCGTCGGACGTCCATAGTTTCCACGCATTGGTAGTCATGAGCGACTCGGCATACATGGTCTGAATGTCGGCGTCGCTGGGAAATTGCCTTGCGACCTCGCGCATGGCACCGGCGTAAGCTGTCAGCACCGGGCCTTCATTGGAGGGGTCAAGTGGCGTTGGCTGCGGATAGCGAGCCTTCAGTGCGTTGATCAAGGCGCGCTCCTCGGGGCTGGCATGATCGAGCATCGAGCTCGCCTGTTGCAGACTCTCGAATGCCACCTTGGCGCGCGGCTCCGCCATCATGGGCATGTTGTAATTGGGGCCGACCGTGAGCGCGAGGCCCCACAGGCAGATGCCACAGCGTGGATCCAATTGCGCCGCGCGCGCGAAGGAGCGCGAGGCCTCGTCGTGATTAAATGCCCACATGAAACGCATACCTTGATCGAAATACGCTTGCGCCTCCGCCGACGAACTGTTGATTTTGCGATGGAAGGTGCCCATGCCCTCGAAGATCTGAGCACCGCGCGCCCAGTCGGCGAGACTTGCGGGAGTGCCGGGCGCACTCGCCATTGAAGCCATGGAAGGGGGTTTTGGAGGTGGGGCGGACGCGGCTGGAGGTGGGTTCTCCTGTCGCGAGCAGGAGATGACTGCCAGCGCTGCCGAGAAGATGCCGAGACGGACATGGCGGTTCATCGTTTTACTCCCTTGACGTCTGGTGACGGCCTTGAATCATCGCGAGCAGCGCCGGATCGAGTTTCTCGGGCATCGCAGCGATGAGAGCGGCATGACGTCCTTCTGCCTGCCGCCTCCATTCGCCGTGCGTAATAATATACAAATCGTCGTTTCTCACGGCCTGAAGCACCAGCGATCCGACTTCTGCCGGTTCGAGCATGCTTGGAAATGACACCTGGGCTCCCCCGGCTTTTTCGGCGGCATCGAAGGCGGCGCCGACGCTGAATTGCGCAGGTCGGTTCTTGCCGAGTTCATGGATGTTGGTTCGGACCGGACCGGGACACAGGACCGAGACACCGATGTTTTCCTGGGCGAGGTCGGCGCGGATTCCCTCGGAAAGCGTCACGACCGCCGCTTTGGCGGTCCGGTAGATGACGAACTGCGCGGGCATCGGTACGAGCGCGGCGAGTGAGGCTGTGTTGACAATATGGCCGCCTTCACCATGGGCACGAATGCGCGGCAGAAATGTTTGCAGTCCATTGATGACACCGCCGAGATTCACCGCGAGTCCAAAATCCCAATCGGCAAAGGTAATACCACTAAAAGGACCCTGGATGCCGACGCCGGCGTTGTTGACGAGCAGGTGGGGCCCGCCGACCGTTCCTACGGTCTCTTCGGCAGCAGCGGCCATTGCCGCGCGGTCAGTGACATCGAGACGGATGGCGTGCACGCTCCTCAATTGACCGCGCTTGCGAAATACAGTCAATGCTTGGTCGATGTGATCCTGGCGCAGATCCGCGAGCACCACCTTCATTCCGGCGTCGACAAAGGCTTCCGCAATTCCAAGGCCGATACCGCTCGCACCTCCGGTGATGAACGCGACCTTATCTCGTACTTCTTTCACAACTCTGCTCCTGATACTCGGGGTTCTAGTCGAGTGATTCAAACCGGCGCATCGGGTCCTTTGCGCGTAAACATTTCCCGGCTGCCCTCGCTTTGCGCCCACTCCCGCAGGGCTGTCAATCGCGTCTTGACCCCCTCGGGATCCGATTCCACCGCCGGAATTGACGCCGTGATCTCGCCGAAGTGTTGCTCCAGTGCGCTCCTGGCCTCGGGATAGGGAATGATGTACAGCACATTCGCATCGATGCCCGCCCTGACGTGTTGAGCGAGGTCAATGGGATCCATGCCGAATCTGTAGATGCTCTGAAGGGAGTTCTGCGTCCCGTCGTTCACCAAGTAGCCGGTCTTGCGAAGGTGCGACGGCCGTGTGTCGGCGGACAGCGCCATGTTGGATTTGATGTTGGCGGGGCACAGCACCGACACGCCAATGCCAAACTTCTGCAAAGCGGGGCGATATCCTTCCATGAGGCTGATGACCGCTGCTTTCGCCGCACAATATATCAACGCAGATTCGAGACCCTGAAATCCACCCAGCGACGAGGTGGAAACGACATGGCCACCCTTGGCCGCTTTGATCATTCGTGGGACAAAGGTCATCATGCCGTTGATGACGCCGCCCAAATTCACTCCCAAGACCCAGTCGAAGTCGTCGAATGTCGAAGCCTCGGCGGGACCAAACGCTGATACGCCGGCCGTGTTGAACAGCAACTGCGGCGGTTCTCCGTAGATGCGTTGCACCTCGTCGGCAATACCCGCATAAGCCTTGCGGTCCATGATGTCCAGCGGGGCGCCGTGCGCCTCTATCCCTTCCTGACGCAGCTTGCTCACTGCAGCTTCGAGAGCGTCGGCTCGGATGTCCACGATGAAGATGCGGCACCCGAGCCGGCCGAAGACCTGCGCCTGACCAAAGCCCGCACCATTGGCGCCACCGGTGATGAAAGCAACCTTTCCTGCGTAATCCACGAGAATTTACCTCCCTGAGGGGTGTTTGGCGTCAGCCGCCAGCTCGGAAGCGTCCAATACCCGGCCGTTGAGGATCACCTTCGCGATTCCGGCATAGGCATCGATGGTGAGCGTCGGGTCCTGTCGCAGCAGCAGCAGATTGGCGCGCTTTCCGACCTGTACGGTGCCCAGGTCCTGATCCAACTTAAGTGCCTTTGCGTTCGTCAATGTCGCAGACTTGAATATCTGCGCCGGAGTCTCGCCCGCGTCGATAAGCCGATGCATCTCCAACCATGCATTGAGACCCGGCGGATTGGCGAAGCTTGGGGCGCTCGGCGTGTCGGTGCCGAATAAGATACGGCCGCCTCGTGCGACGACATACGCCGTCGCCTGTTTACCGCGATCAATGACCGGGCCGATGCCTGCGTTGACTACGCGCTCGACGTCACCTGGGGTCGCGCCGGCGGGCAATTTAAAACCCCGCGCGATCTCGTCACGGAACCAGTGCCCTTCCGGGGACCGATACCAGTCAATCAGGTTCGATGGCAGAACGCGGGAGAGTCGCGGGTCTGAAAGGTACGATGGGTTGAATAGATCCTTGATGCCCTGGAGCACCTGCATCGTGGGTTGCCAGCCCGTGTTCTGTGCGACTTCGTCGTCCAGTATCTGCTTGATGCCCGGCGTGATCCCGCTCGTGGCGGAATGCTCCTGAGTCCAATTCCACAGTCCATGGACCAGGATATCAACGCCGGCGTCGAGACCGAATCTGTGTGCCTCGTCTGAATTGGCGTGCATCAGCACGGGCAGTCCCGCGGCGTGCGCCGCCCTGACGAGCTCGCGTATCGTTTCGAGCCTCGGCACGGGCAGGTCCCGCACCTCGCCGAAGCCGCGCTCAAAGAATGTCTTCACGCAGATCGCGCCATCGGCCTTCATTCTTGAGACCACGGCCTGTGGCGTGTGCATGGCCGGATCGATTCCGTCGGGGGCTCGGGTGCCGGGCTCGATCAGCATATAAGGCCAGCCTGCGTAGCGCTGCGGCTTCGGCGCGTAGTTCATTGAGTAGCCATCCATCAGCGCGGCGCCGCCGCAGAAGTACGTGTCCGGAACGAGGCCGTGGGCTTTCCAGCGCTGCATGTCCTGCGGCGTCGAGATCAGATCGATCAGAGACGTGAAACCGTACAGGAGGTAACTGCGCGGAATTTGATCCCGCGCGGCTCTCGCGATATCCGGATGCTGCGCTTCCTGCTCGGTCGTCATTCCCGGAATCGCGCCTAGGTGAACGTGGCTGTCGATGAGCCCCGGGGTCAGGAACAGGCCGGAGCCGTCGATTGTAATCGTGTCCTTGCTCGATGCAGGTGCCGCGCCTCCGCCCTTTGAGATCGCGACTATGCGGCCGTCGTGTACACGCACCCAACCACCATGAATTGCATTCGCTCTCTCGGGCGATACGATCGTGACGTGATTGATTTGAAGGTCTGAAGCGGACAACGCACCGGGCAGCGCGGCAGTGAGCACAAGCCACGGGACGAGAGGCACCCAAGACATCATCGACGGCATGCCGTGTCTCCGAAAGAAGTGGACAAACATTATGATACGATTGGTCTCGAATCCGGTAGGCGGCGCACACGGCGGAGTCCCGCATGCAATACATCCCCTTCGGGCGGACGGGCCTCAAGGTGTCGCAACTCTGCCTCGGCACCATGTCGATGGGCAGCTCCGCCTGGAAGGGTTGGGTGCTCGACGAGGATGCGTCGATTCCCATCCTGCGCCGTGCCCTTGACCTCGGCATCACCTTCTTCGACATGGCCGATTGGTACTCCGCGGGGCGCAACGAGGAGGTAGTCGGCAAGAACCTGCTCAGGATGAGTGCCCGCGAGCGGTTGGTGCTCGCAACCAAGGTCTTTTACCCGATGAGCGACGATCCGAACGATCGGGGTCTGTCGCGCAAGCACATTGCGGCCTCGATCGACCGGTCGCTGGCGCGGATGGGTACCGACTATGTCGACCTCTACCTGATCCATGCCTTCGATACCGACACGCCCATCGAGGAAACGATGGAGGCGCTACACGACACCGTCCGCGCAGGCAAGGTGCGTTACCTCGGCGCCTCCACCATGTATGCATGGCAGTTCGCGAAGATGAATCATGTGGCGGCGATGAATGGCTGGACGCCCTTCGTCAACATGCAGTGCCAGTACAATGTGCTGTACCGCGAGGAAGAACGGGAGATGTTCCCTTATTGCCAGGATCAGGGCATTGCGGTCACGACCTTCAGCCCGCTGGCGCGCGGCTTCCTTGCGCGCGACGCCGGCACGGCGCGCACGACCCACGACGTCTATCAGGATTATTATGGCGATGAGATCGACCGCGAGATCATCCGCCGCGTGAGCGAAGTGGCGGTGCGCCGCGAGGTGAGCAGGGCGCACGTCGCGATGGCCTGGGTCGGTGGCAGCGCCCACCACAACATTCCGATCGTGGGTGCCGCGAAGACGGCGCATCTCGATGTCGCCGTGGAGGCGCTGGAGCTGCGACTCGATGCCGCGGAGAGGGCCTTTCTTGAGGCGCCCTACCTTCCACGCGACGAGATCAACGACCAGAAGCCGGTGCGGCGTCCGCGCGCGCCGCCTTCGGGCTGAGTCTCGCCGCCTAGCCCATCAACCACGGGCTGTCCTGACGGACTTCGATCAGGGTCGGACGATCGGCGATGAGCGCATCGCGTACCGATCGCGCCAAATGTTCGGCGCTTGCGGCGCGGGATGCATGACAACCGAGGCTCTCCGCCAGTCGCAGAAAATCCGGACTCCTGGGCTCGACACCGATGCGCGGAACCTGCTGCCGGTCCATCTGCTCGACGATCGCGTTCAAGGCATCATTGTTCCACACGATGACCGGAAGGGCGAGCCGCTCTTCCGCCGCCGTCGCCAGTTCGTTGACCGTGAACATGAACCCGCCGTCGCCGGCGACTGCAATCACCGGCCGATGCGGCGCACCGATCTTGGCGCCAATGGCCATCGGCAGGGCGACACCCAAGGCACAGTAAGTACCGGAATAGTACCAGCAGCGCTCGGTGTCCATCGGCATCGCAAAGGAACCGGTATAAACAATCTGTGTGGCGTCGCCCATCACGATTGCATCCGCAGGAAGCGCTGAACGCAGGATCTTCCACACTCGCACGTGCTGCTTTTCAAGATCGGTCATCTTCGCGGCATTGCGCGCGAGGACATCGCGGACCCGGATCTCGCCTTGCGACCGCTGCGATGCCGCCTTGCGCCGGGTGAGGGCGGACGACAGCGCGAGCAGTGCGGCGCGGGCGTCGGCCTGAATGGGCACTGCCGCTGAGTACATCGAAGTCAGTTCCGTGGGATCGATGTCGATGCGAATGATATTTCCCGATATGTCGAGTTTCGGCAGGAAGCTGTCGCCCATGCCGACTTCCGTACCGACCAACAACACCACGTCGGCCTCGGCCAGAGCCTGCTGGCTCGCTTCCTGGACAATTGAGCAGCCCAGGGACAAGGGATGAGACTCCGGGAGGATGCCTTTGCCGGCATTGGTGGACAGAACCGGCGCCCCGATATGCTCGGCGATGGCGGCCAGCGCCGCGCGCGCGCCGACCGCGCCGCCGCCGACGAGAATCAGAGGCCGCGTTGCCTGCGAGAGATGATCCGCGGCCTCGTCGATCGCCGCCGGATCGGGCATCGGCAATGATGGAGCGCGGCGGGTCTGCCAGTCGGCCTCGACGGTTTCCGGGAGGACGTCCCGAGGCAGCGACAGGTGAACCGGGCGAGGCCGGCTGCCGCGAAACACCGCATAGGCACGAGCAATCAACTCGGGCACCTCTTCGGGATATCGCACCATGGCGCTGAATGCGGTGAACCCGGCCGTGACCGCGGCCTGGTCGGCGAGTTCGTGGATCGGTCCCCAGCCTTTGCCCTGCGTGCGCGTGGCGCATGCCCCGGATAACACCAGCATGGGCTGCGAATCGCAGTAAGCCTGGGCGATACCGGTCGCCGCGTTGGTGACACCGGGGCCGCCGATGATGGTGCAAACGCCGGGCTTGCCGGTCGCGCGCGCGTAGCCGTCGGCCATGAGGCTCGCGCCTTGCTCGTTGCGACACTGCACGTGCCGGATGCCTGCCGTCGGAATGCCGCGATACAGCGGGACGGTCATCGTCCCGGCCATGCCGAACACAGTGTCGACCTCATAGGCCGCGAGTAATTTCATCACGGCCTCGCCGCAGGTCATGCCTTTCACGCTGTGCGAATTTACGTCAGGGAGCTGCTGAACAAGGCCAGCAGGCGGCTCCAAGCCTTCTCCGCCTGGTCGTGGTTATAGACCTGTGAGTCCGGAGGACACCAACCGTGCTGGGTGCCTGCATACACTTCAATTTCCGCCGGCAGGTGGGCCTTGGCAAAGGAGTCGCGCAGCACGTCCTTGGCCTGCGGTTCCCGCTGATCGTCATTTTCAGCGATCGCAATCAAAAAGTGCGCTTTCATTTGCGGAATCAAAAGGTGAGGGCTGTCCGTTTTGTCGGTTACCAGTCCGCCGCCGTGAAACGTGGCCCCGGCCCCGATGCGAGCGGGCACGGTCGCCGCCGTGCGCATGACCAAGGGGCCACCCATGCAGTAACCCGTCGTTCCCATCTTCCTTTTCTTATCAACAGGCGGCTGACTGTCCAGGAACGCGACGAATGCCTTTGCATCCGTCACTGTAGTAGCCGGACTTAAGGTGCCCATTAAGGCAAACAGTGCTTGACGCGTCGGAGGATCATTGAAATCCGGATGATCCGGTGCTGTCGGAGCCTTTTTCGTGCGATAAAAGGGATTGATGACCAGGACCGAATAGCCGGATTCGGCGAGTCGCGTGGCCATGTCCTTGAACGCCGGGCGTAGTCCAAAGATGTCGGGCCAAATGAGCACGCCCGGGAATGTGCCTGTCGTCGGATGCACGAAATAGCTATCGGCGGTGCCATCGGGCGTTTTGATTGCGACATCGGCTCCGCTGGTCGCCGCCGCATTGGCAAGCTTCGGCAACGCCGCCAGGAATCCGGCGCCGAGTGCCATCGCGCCGAATCGCCGCCGCGTGATGTCGTCCGAGCGGCGCGCAAATTCATTGAAATCGTCATGCTCGCACATGGTTGCTCCACATATCGATAGCCTTCGGGATATTGCGCCCAGCCGCGGTGAGTGCGCAATATGGACATGGTAAACTGACAATCCATTGCGGAACCCAAAATCCACTCGTGCGCTCGTCATTGCGTCGGTAATGGCGACGATGGCCATGATTGCCATCGAAGCCACCATCGTGTCCACCGCCATGCCTCAGATTGTGGCGGACCTCGGCGGATTGCGACTCTACAGCTGGGTGTTTTCCTCGTTTCTGCTGGCGCAAACCGCCACCACAGTGGTGTTCGGAAATCTCGCGGACGTGTACGGCCGCAAGCCGGTCATGCTGGTGGGAATCGGCATATTTCTGCTCGGATCGCTGTTGGCGGGATTCGCGTGGTCCATGCCCGTCATGATCGGATGTCGGATCATTCAAGGCCTCGGTGCGGGCGCCATGCAGCCGGTTGCGCTGACCATCGTGGCCGACCTCTATCCGGCGCGGGAGCGCGGTAAGGTACAAGGATACCTGGCGAGTGTCTGGGCCGTCGCCGCGGTGGCGGGACCTGTATTGGGCGGACTCATCATCCATTCGATGTCCTGGGCCTGGATCTTTTGGATCAACATTCCCGTGGGTATTGCGGCGGCCTCCGGATACATCCTGTTCCTAAAAGATCATGAGATGCATGTGCGCCGGGCCATCGACGTCGGCGGTGCGCTTTCTTTCACGGTGGCCGTCACCTCTCTATTGGTCGCGCTTACCGAAGTCGGTAATCACCACCCGATGCAACTTGCGGCGGCGGCCGCAGTGGCCTGCCTTGCAGGCCTGGTCTTCGTGTTGATAGAGCGCCGTGTCGGAAATCCCATTGTGTCCTTTGCGCAGTGGAGCCATCGACCCATTGCGGTGACCAACGGCGTCGGACTGGTCGCCAGCATGACTCTCATCGGCCTCACCACCTTCCTGCCCATCTATGTGCAGCTCGTCATGCAACGTTCGCCGACGATTGCGGGACTGACGCTGACGACCATGCTGATCGGATGGCCGGCCGGGGCCACCCTGGCGGCCCGGCTCTTTCACCGGTTCGCGCTCCGGCGTTTGCTCCTGACCGGAGCGATGCTCCAGCCGCTCGGCGCCATATTCTTTGTCGTGCTGACGCCGCATATGTCGCCGCTCATACCCGCGATGGGGTCTCTTGTCATGGGCTTCGGTATGGGGCTGGTCAGCGTACCCTCGCTCGTACTCATACAAGAAATCGTGGATTCCGCGGAAAGGGGCCGAGTCACGGCGTCGAATATTTTCTCGCGAAATATCGGCAGCACGCTGGGTGCCACTGTGCTGGGGGCGGTGCTCAACCATGGTCTCAGCCGCTCGGGCACTTTGGCACCGGTCACCTCGGATCAACTCCGTCAACTGCTGAACTCGGCCGCGATGGTGCCCGGTGCAATGCAGATTCGTCTCGCCATGGAACAGGCGTTGAACCTCACGTTTTGGGCCATGCTGGTGTTGTCCTTGGGCACCGTGATCCTCGCGATGATGGTGCCCCCGACCGAATTCACCCCCGGCGCAATCAAGCCCGTCGCACAGCCGCAGCGCGACTAGTCGAGAAATGCCGGAAATTTCGGCAACGATGCAAAATCCGCCGGATCGTGTTGAATCACAAGGCGGCTTTTCGTGATCTTCAAGATCGACTCCACGCGATTCATCGATGCCAGCGTCTGCGCCCGATCGACGTTGACGGTCATGACTTGTCCGGCTCCGGATTCAGTTTGCGGTCGATCGGACGCCAGGTGATACAGGTCGCCGGAGAGCAGCACCGATCCTGCATGAGCCAGCTTTACCAGCAGAACTTGATGGCCGGGGGTATGTCCGGGCGTTCTCAGAATGCGTATGGTGCCGTCGCCGAACACATCGTAGTCGCCGCCGATCATATGAGTCTGTACATTTTTGTAGGCGCTGAAGCTCTCCGGTACGACGACCGGAGGTGTCGGCGTACCGAGTGCCCATTTCAGTTCTTCTTCGTTGATCAGCCACGTTGCCGCCGTGAACAGATTCGCATTCCCCGTATGATCCACGTGGAAATGCGAGAACGCCAATACCTTGATGTCGGCGGCCTTAACCCCGATTTGCATCAACTGTGCAACCAGTGTTGTTTGCACATGCAATCCGACGCCGGCGTCGTTCACAGGAGGGTCGTGACCCACCAAGGCATCCCCTAACCCAGTGTCCCAGAGGAAGAATCCCGCCGGATGCTGAATCAGAAAGCACGGGTCGACCAAGGAACCGTTTCTCTTACCGTCGTAGCGGCCCGTATCGGAGAACATGCTCATGTCCTTGAATGTGAGCGATCCGCAGTCGATGGCGTATAGGCGGATTTCCTTTCCGCTGGAGGCATTCACGCGGTCGGTCATCAGACCAAGACAGCAGCAGGCGACGGCGGCCAGCAACAATGCAAATCTCATCAGGTGAACCCCATATGAAGTGGTGAAGTGGCCGCTTTCGGCACGTCGGCCCGGAGGCGGTACTTTATCTTGTCCGACAGTCCCAATCCTGCCACGCTACGCTCATACTGAAGAAATCTGCCGAAATCCGAACGCGACGAATGGCGACCGCGACCCCCCTGAAAACATCCCTTTGGTCCATGAGATTGACCGTTCTTGTGGCGGCCTCGGCCGTGCTTGT
The DNA here is from genome assembly GCA_963811115.1 of uncultured Gammaproteobacteria bacterium. Lineage (GTDB taxonomy): Bacteria > Pseudomonadota > Gammaproteobacteria > Steroidobacterales > Steroidobacteraceae > Bog-1198. Next base: position 468,698 of record CAWEQB010000002.1, on the reverse strand, counting down.
CGTAATGATGAGCGCGCTTGGCGCGTGGAGCATTACCGCGCTGAGCGACCGGGCCGACTGGGTGGCTCATACGGAGCGGGTTCGTTTCGAAGTTTCGCGGACCTTGAGGCTGGTGACCGATGTCGAGGCCGCCGGTCGCGGCTATGTGTTGACGGAGGATGCGCAATTCCTGCAGCCTTACCAGGAGGCGGCGCCCTCCATTGACCCGGCACTCTCGGACTTGCGGCAATGGGTGACCGACAATCCGGTGCAGAGTGCATTCGCCTTTCGCCTTGCGACTCTCGTCCGTTCGCGATTGGGGCTGATGGAGCAAGCCATTGCGGATGTTCGAGAGGGCCGCCTGGAGCAGGCGCGTACGCGAATCACCTCCGCGGAGGGTCTGCGCGCCATGACCGAGGTGCGGGACACGGCGGCCCAAATGCTCTCGGAAGAGGATCGCCTGCTTGAGGAGAGGCGAGTGGTGGGCGCCGAGGCGCGGCGCACCGCCATCCTTGCGACATGGGCGGCTTCCTGCCTGGGTGTAATGCTGATCGGATTTGTCGCGTGGGCGACGCTGCGCGATCGAGCTCGGGTACTGCGTGCCGAAGCGGAACTGGCGATCACTTTACGCAGCGTCGGCGATGCGGTCATATCGACCGATGCGCAAGGCAAGGTCCGATTCATGAATGCGACTGCAGAACACCTCACGGGGTGGCGTGAAACGGACGCTCGCGGTCAGGCGCTCGAAGCGGTGTTCAAGATCATCAACGAACACACGCGGGCACCTGCAGAGAGCCCGGTGGCCAATGTATTGCGCGAAGGATCCGTGGTCGGTCTCGCGAACCACACGGTGCTGTTGACAAGAGATGGCGGCGAAAGGGTGATCGAGGACTCCGCGGCGCCGATTCGGGACGCGCACGGCAACCTGGCCGGGGTGGTGCTGGTGTTTCGGGACGCCACGAGTCATCGTCAAGCTGCCCTTAGGCTGCTGCAGAGCGAAGAGCGCTTTCGGGCCGCGGTGAACGCGGTGCAGGGGGTCCTTTGGACCAATACCGCGGAGGGCGAAATGCGCGGCGAGCAACCGAGCTGGGCCGCTTTGACCGGTCAGGCGTTCGAGGATTATCAAGGCCTTGGCTGGGCCAACGCGGTTCACCCCGAGGATGCACAGCCGACCATCGACGCGTGGCTCGCCGCGGTCAGGGAGCGACGTCCGTTCAGTTTTGAGCACCGGGTACGCCGGCGCGACGGTCAGTGGCGTAACTTCTTGATCCGTGCGATTCCGATCCTGGACGCGACTCAAAACATCCGCGAGTGGGTGGGCGTGCACACCGATATCACAGAACAGCGGCTCGCCGAACTCGGGCTCAGGGAGGCCAATGCGCGCAAGGATGTGTTCTTGGCCACCCTGTCGCATGAACTGCGCAATCCCTTGGCGCCGATACGGACTTCCGCGCGATTTTTGGAATCGGGCAAACTCGGCCCCCAGGAGACGGCGCGCAGCTACGCGATCATCTCCCGTCAGGTTCGCCACATGGCCTCGCTTTTGGACGACCTCCTGGATGTCTCACGTATCACCCGCGGTGTATTGGTCCTCAAGCGAGAGTCGGTGTTCTTGCTGTCCGTTCTCGAGGGAGCCGTGGAGGCTGCGCGACCCTCGATTGACGCCAAGCGCCATGTGCTGAACATGGAGTGTCCTGCAGAATCGATAGAGATGGACGCGGATCCTGTGCGGCTCACGCAGGTTGCGACCAATCTCTTGACCAATGCGGCCAAATACACCGACCCCGAGGGCACAATCACCTTTGGCGCGCGATTGGAGGTCGACGCGCTCGTGATTTATGTGCGTGATACCGGTATCGGCATCGCCCCCGACATGGTGAACCGAGTCTTTGAGATGTTCACCCAGGTGCAGGCGGAGGCGGAACGTTCGGAGGGTGGATTGGGGATAGGCCTGGCGCTCGTCAAAGGGTTGGTCGAATTGCACGGCGGCAAAGTCGAGGTGCATAGCGCGGGGTTCGAGCGCGGCTGCGAATTTCGGGTCTTGTTGCCGCGTTCCATCGTGCGGGTACTGGCCCGCGAATCGAGTCAGGTGACTCCGTCCAACGGTGCCGGCCCCGCCCGCGGTCACCGTGTTCTAATTGCCGACGACAATCGCGATGGCGCCGAGAGCTTGGGGATGCTTCTGGAACTGTCCGGTCATGATATTGTCCTGGCGCACACCGGACCCGATGCACTCTCCCTGTGCGCGGAGCATCGGCCAAAAATTGGCATCCTCGATATTGGCATGCCGGGCATGAGCGGTTTCGAGGTCGCGCAGCGAATTCGAGCTGCGACTTGGGGTGCCCAGATGGTGTTGATTGCAGTCACGGGGTATGGCCATGAAAATGACAAGGCGAAAGCGCAGGCCGCCGGATTCGATCACCATCTGACGAAACCTGTCGATCCGAGTGACTTGGAGACCTTGATCAATGCCGTCGCCTCCGTAAATGACTGATTCAATCAAGAATCGAAAGCCTTTCGCCATGATTCGCGAGTTTCATTTGGCGGACTGGTTCACGCTGGGCAACGCAGTCTGCGGCACCGCCGCGATATTCTCGATCATGAGTTTCGTTCAAACGGCGAGCGCGCGGCATATCTACTTTGCCGCCGGCCTGGTGTTTGCCGCGCTGGTTTTCGATGTGTTGGATGGACGCATTGCACGATGGCGCCAGAAATCCTCCTCGATGGGCCGGGAGCTCGATTCACTCGCGGATGTCATCTCCTTCGGCGTCGCTCCGGCAATGATCGGCTACGGTTGCGGGCTGCAGGGGCTTTTTGATCGAATCGTATTGGGCTATTTTGTGGCTTGCGGCGTGTCGCGCCTGGCGCGCTACAACGTAACGGCCGATGCGTTATCCGAGGGGAGCGGCAAGGTAAAATATTTCGAGGGCACTCCCATCCCCACTTCCTTTCTGGTCGTTTGCATTCTGACGATCGCCGCGGCCGGCGGCGCCATCGGTGAGCACCTCTGGTTGGGCCGGATCATCCTGTTTGGTTTCGTGCTGCACCCGATGGCGCTCCTATTCGCTGTTTCCGGTTCGCTGATGATCAGCCGTATTCACGTGCCAAAACTCTAGGAAGCGGATTCATTCGAGGGTTCATACAGAGCCTCGAGCTTGGTCGGATCAATGGGTTTGGTGAGGTGAGTAAGGTGAAAGCGATGAAACAGCACACCATTCGTCTGACGCTGCAGACCGAGGGCCGCGGGCTGATCGATTTTACCGCAATGGTCGAGTCGTGGCTGGCGGGGCGGTCGGTGCTTACCGGGCTGCTGACCGTATTTTGCGTCCACACTTCGGCCTCATTGTTGATCCAGGAGAATGCAGCGCCGGAGGTGCGCTCGGACCTCATCGCTTTCTTCGATCGCATCGCACCGGAGAATCCGCGACTCTATGCGCATGACGATGAGGGTTCGGACGATATGCCGGCGCATATTCGTTCGGCGCTCACCCAAGCAAGCCTGTCGATTCCAGTGGCGGACGGCCGCCTCGTGTTGGGAACGTGGCAGGCAATTTATCTCTTCGAACATCGTCGCCGACCGCATGAGCGCACGGTCGTTCTACACTTGATCGGCGAATAGTCAGGTCAGCTCAATTCAATCCACGTGGGAGCATGATCGCTGGATTTATCCCAGCCGCGCACTTCCCGGTCGACCCCCGCGCCTTTGAGGCGCGCCGCCACGAAAGGATTGATGAGCAGATGGTCGATCCGCAGGCCCGCATCGCGGCCGTACGCGTTCCTGAAATAGTCCCAGTAGGTATAGATGCGCTCGCCCGGACGAAGCGCCCGAAGGGAATCCGTCCAGCCTTGCTCCAGGATTTGACGGTACGCGGTACGTACCTCGGGCCTGAACAATGCATCGTCGACCCAGCGCTCCGGTTTGTAGACGTCGATGTCCGTTGGTATGACGTTATAGTCACCCGCGAGAACCACCGGGGACGGGAGATTGACGAGCCCGGCGGCATGGAGCGCCAAGCGCTGCAACCAAGCGAGCTTGTAGTCGAATTTCGGTCCCGGCGCGGGATTTCCGTTGGGCAGGTAAAGACAACCCACGATCACATCGCCGATCTTTGCTTCAATATACCGGCTATGCGGGTCGCCTGGATCCCCCGGCAGTCCCCGCTGTGATTCGACCGGCTCACGGCCCCGCGCCAAGATCGCCACCCCGTTGTAGCTCTTCTGGCCGTGCCAGATCACGCCGTAATCGGCATCGCGAATCGCCTTATCCGGAAACTTGTCTTGCGGAGCCTTGAGTTCCTGGAGGCAGACAATGTCCGGTTGCGCTTCGCTCAGCCAGCGTAGCAACACCGGAAGGCGGGCGTTCACGCTATTGACGTTGTACGTGGCAATTCTCAACCTGAATGCTCCCTCGTCGAATGCCGGGCGAACCCTCGACGCTCGTGACGCATAGTACAATTGTGCGCCGTGGCGGTGGGAGATCGTCGCGCAGGAGACCCCATGGTAGATGTTCTGGTGGTGGGTGGCGGGCCCGTAGGCATGGTGACCGCTCTGGGTCTCGCCAGAGCCGGGGTCAGAGTCAGGCTCATCGAGGCGCAGCCCTCGCTCAACGATTCGCCGCGAGCCGCCGTATATCATTGGTCCGTGCTTGACGGTCTGGCGCGTCTTGGTCTCATCGAGGACATGGAAAGCATTGCCTTAAAATCAGACAAGTACACCTACATCGTCAAGAACTCAGGCGAGCGAATCTCTTTCTCGATGCGCGCGCTGCGCAACCACACCGCGCGGCCTTACAACCTTCATCTTGGGCAGCATCGTTTGGTCGAGGTTGTGTTGGGAAAGCTCAAGGCGCAGGCGAACGCCGCCGTGAGCCTCGATCGGCAGCTGATCGGCCTGGTCCAAGATTCGCAGGGCGTTACGGCAACGGCCCGGGGCTCAACCGGCTCGGAGGAGATACGAGCCAAGTGGCTTGTCGGCGCGGATGGGGCAGGGAGCACCGTTCGAAAATTGCTCAATCTCTCTTTCGACGGAATCACGTGGCCTGAACGATTTATCGCCACCAATGTGCAATTCGACTTTGCCAAGTACGGCTTCACGAACGCCACCTTCCTGGTCGATTCACAATTCGGCAGTGTCATCGTGCCGCTGAACGACAGCGGCTCGTGGCGGTGTACCTACATGGAAAGCGGCCTGTTGCCGGAAGAGCGCTTTCTCGAGCGAATACCGGCGGCCTATCTCGAACTGCTGCCGGGCAAAGATCCCTATATTCTCGAGCAGGCTTCTCCTTATCGCATGCATCAGCGCTCCGCCCCCAGTTATCGCGTGGGCCGGGCGGTTCTGGCGGGCGACGCCGCACACTCCACCAATCCGACCGGCGGTTTGGGGCTCACGTCCGGGCTATTCGACAGCTATTTATTGCAGGATTTTCTGGCGGCGATAGTCCTGGATGGGGCCGACGACAGTCTCCTGACGCGGTATGGCGATGTGCGGCGTGATATGTTCATCAATCGTGCCTCGCCCCAGGCTGTGGCGAACAAGAACTTGATTTTTCATGCCAATGGCGACGGCGCAAAATTGGCCGAAACGTTGGAGCAATTGCGCAGATTGGGCGATGATGACGAGGCCGCACTGCGCCGACTGATGTTCACCAAATCGCTGGAGACACCTCTGACGGCGAGCGAAGCATGATTCTCTTCAACTAGGGACTGACGCGCGCGCCCGCCAACTCGGTTACCCGATCGGCACCCTGCAAGGTGAGGCGCACGAGATCGTCCTTCTTCTTGTGGTGGCGATCGGTTCGGTAAATGAGCGTCAGCACATAGCGCAGCTGCTGGGTCGAATCGAAGATCGGTGCGGCAATCGCGGCGTAACCCGACAGGGTGACTCCCGTCGAAAAGGCGATCGGGTCGGCCTGGGCGACTCGGCGCTGGCGAACCGATTCCGCAAGCGCCTTGAGGGTCTGCGTGCGCTTACGCTGTTCGGCCCTGGTGAGACCCATGTCCACCAGTTCGTCCGCGAGATGACCCCAGGTTTGATCTTGCGGACCGAATGCAAGGAACACGTGGCCGGTGGCGGTGCTTGCAAGCGATGCCGAGCCGCCGATGGCAAATTGCAAGGGTTGCGGCCTGTTTCCCTCGCTGCGCGAAACAATCATGACCCCTTTCACGTCCCAGGTGCAGAGCAGGACCAGTGCATTGGTCTTGTGCTGAAGGTTGCGCATCGCTTCGGTGGCAACGGCCATCAGTTCCATGCGCTGCATCGCGCGGGTCCCCAGGTAAAGCGCATAGGGACCCAGTGCATAGAACCCCGTTTCCGCCTTTTGAACGACCAGACCCGTCTCGATCAGGCTGATCAGGTACATCCGCGCTTTGCTGGGCGACATGCCGGCTGCGGCGGCGATGCTCTTCAGGGAAACCGGCGTGTCGGCGTCGGTAATACCCCGCAGCAGTCTAAAGCCCAGCAATATCGATTGGATGCCCTTGGCCACAACGTTCCAATCAACGCCAAACCGAAATCGCCTTCGAATTATCCTCGCCGGCACCGAGCACGTCGCGCGCCTGGGCCCAGCGCCGGCTGGCGAGCTCGATATGTGGAGCATCGAAGCCCAGTTCCTTGCACAGCTCGGCGGCAATGGCGGCGTCCTTCGCCAGCAGGCCTATGGCGAAACCCGTATTGTATTCTTCGGTGAGCACGAAGTTTTTCATGACCACGCTCGACAAGAATGATTGTCCCGTGGAGGCACTCACGATGTCGACGAACATGTCGGGCTTGATTCCATAGCGCTCGGCCGTGAGCATCGCTTCGGCCAACACTGCGTAGTTCGCAGCCGCCACGACATTGTTGAGCGCCTTTGCCGCGTGGCCGGATCCCAGGCCGCCGACCTCGAAAAATGTCGTGCCCATGCAACGCAACAGCGGCTTCGCTTTGGCGAGAGCGGCGGCATCATCGCTCCCGATCATGATCGTCAACGTTCCCGTCAACGCTTTGGCCACGCCGCCCGAAACGGGGGCATCGATCAAGGCAATATCCCGCAGCTTGAGTGCGGCGCCGGTCGTGCGAGTGATCATGGGCTGGCTCGAACTCATGTCGATCACAATCGTGCCGGGCTTTGCGGCGGACGCAATGCCATCGTCTCCCAGCATCACGGCGCGAACGACATGGCCGTCCGGCAGCATGGTGACGATGATTTCCGCCACGCCGGCCTCTCGCAGGTGTCGCAAGGGCGTCGCGCCAATCTCGGCAGCCACAGCGGAAGAGCGCGATGGATCGGCATCGAAGAGGAACACTTCGTGCCCGCCCTTGACCATGTTGGTGGCCATGGGTTTGCCCATATTGCCGACGCCGATGAAAGCTACTTTCACAATGCCCGTCCTTATGGTTTTTCAGCGCAACTATGGTGAATATATGGACTATAGTTGCATGGCACAATGTCCGCAAAGCCTAGTCAGGGGTGGGATGTTTCGTGAACCACACGGATCGCGCGGCGGATCGTCAAGCCATCGAGCAGCTAAACGATGACTTTTGCCATCAATTGGATCGCGGCAACGTCGAAGGTTTCGTTTCTCTGTTTACCGAGGATGCGCTTTACACCAACGGCCCCCGCGTATTGCGGGGCGAACAGCAGATCCGTCAGTTCTATATCGATCGGGCCCGCAATGGGCCCCGGACCTCCCGCCATTTCACCCAGGGCCTGCGGATCGAGTTCACGGGCGAAACGTCGGCACGCGGCCTGAGCACGGCCTTCGCCTTCTCTGCGGACGCCCCTCCGCCGATAGAGTCGACGAATCCAGCGGTGGTCGCTGATTTCCAGGACGTCTATGCCTTCGATGGCAAGCGATGGCGTTTCGCAGAGCGGCACATTGTTCCCTTGTTCCTGGCGCCGCCGCCGCGGCAGCCCCGATGACCGATATCGACAGCGGCACGATGGATGTCGAGGATGGTCGACTGTATTGGCAGGCAACCGGCCGCGGAACGCCGATGATCCTGTTGCACGGCTTCAGTTTCGATCATCGATCCTGGGAGCCGCAAAGGTTGGCATTTGCCGCCCGCCATTTCGTCGTGTGCTACGACCTGCGCGGATTCGGCGCCTCCACGGTTCCGCAGTGCCCGTATCGGCATATGGACGATCTTCGTGAATTGATTCGTGCGCTCACCCTGGAAAAGCCGGTGCTGGTGGGCCTCTCACTGGGCGCGAACGTCGCATTGGCCTATTCGATCGCGCATCCGGAGGACGTCGGCGGCCTGGTGCTGGCATCGCCAGGGTTACCCGGCCACCGCTGGCTCAGGCCTCGGCCGCCCGAGGCGGTCGCAGCCTTTGCGGCGGCACATGGCGTTGCGTCGGGCAAGAGATTCTGGCTCGATCACGCGATCTTTCATTCCCTTCGCGATCACCCCGACGCGTATCGCAGGGTGGCCGCCATGGTCGGCGACTACAGCGGCTGGCATTGGCAAAACGCGGATCCACAACAACCGGGTCCGGACATTCGCGCGGGACTGGCCGCCCTTGGCGTGGCCACCCTGGTCCTGTCGGGCGACCTGGACGTCGAGGGCTATCGCGAGATCGCGAAGGAAATCGCCCACACCATACCCCGGGCGAGCTTGAAGCGCTTCGCGAATAGCGGGCACGTGATAAATCTGGAACAGCCCGCAGAATTCACGATGCAGGTACTGCGCTTCGTCGCTAAAATCAGCGTCCATGTCTGACGATACTCAAGTGGCCCCGCCGGGATTCGACCTGGAGCCGCCGGGAACTTATCTCTTCGGCGGGTTGCAATCCACGCGGGGCTTCGCGCTCAATCGATTCGCCTTGAGCCTCAAGCAACCCGCCAACCGCGAGCGATTCCTGCGAGACGAGCCGGCGTATCTATCGGCCTACGACTTGACTCCAGAGTGCCGGGAACTCATCCGCAATCGCGACTGGACCGGTCTGTTGCGGGCGGGTGGACATCTTCAGGCGCTGCTCAAGCTGGCGGCGACCGTGGGCCAAAGTCTCTACCACATCGGGGCGCACAACTGCGGCATTGGGGTCGAGGAGATGCGCGCCGCATGTCCGCGGCGCGTCTCCGGAATCGGTTCGCTCGACTAGACGGGCTCTTCGTTCTTGGGCGGCCCTTTCGGCAGGCGCCATTCGGCCAGCGCCATCGTCCTGCGCCGCACGGGCGTGCAAAGCGTGCCGAGCCCGGAAATTGCCACGGATACCGGCCCGTCGACGCGCTGCAGATCGGCGCCGTGTATGGTCCGCGCCGCTCCCGGCTGCGGCCGGAACGCCGTGCCCATGGAGACGACATCACCGGGTTCCAGGGTTTGAAAGCGCGAAAGAAAGGCCAGGATTTCCGGCACGCTGTAGGTTAGGTAGCGAGTACTGTCCTCGGCCACCACCTCGTCCCCGACTTTGCAGAGGACATCGAGCGCCCCGGGATCCGGTATTTCATCACGGGTCACGAGCCAGGGTCCCATCGGCCCGAAGCCATCGGTTCCCTTATATCGAGCCGCATAGGACAGATGTTGCTCGCGCCGCTCCAGGGTCTTCGAGTCCGACTTGCCGGCATACAATGCATAGTAGTGCACCCGGTCCTCGCTTCGCATCGCGTTTCCCGTCATGTCATTCATGATGCTGTAGCCGAAAACATATTCCAGCGCGCTCTGCGGATCCAGATCCCGTACGCGCCGGCCGATGATGACGGCGAGTTCCGGCTCCGGATGCACGCTTCCGTAGTAGGAGCGGATTTCGATCTCGTTCATATGGCCGAGCAGACTGGTTTGCGGCTTCATGAAGAACATCGGGTGCTGGGGCGCGCTGATCTTGCGGGCATCGGAGGCGGAATTGTTCATGGCCACCCCGACGATCTTGCCCGGCTTGCGCACCGGTGCATGCCATCGAACCTCGCCGGCCGGAATCGGCAGGACTCCTGCGGGCAGAGCGGCCGCCGCCGCTACAGGCCCGAGTTCGGCGAGCAGATGGGGTCCGCACTCGATCAGCGACAGCATATCGTCTGGTGCCCGCCCGGTGAATGCGGTTCGTTGCAGAATCGCCTCATTCAGAGGCACCAACGTGTCATCTCGCCATCGAAAGCCGATCAAATCGCGGCCTTGATGATTAAAGCTTGCCAGGAACACTTGCGATCTCCGACAAGACGGGACGATGGAGAAGCCGCGCCAGCGCAACCACTGCCGTTACCTGCTCGGCCGTGGATCCCAGAAACGAGCCATCGGGCCGCTGCATGTTGTTTTCGAAGCCGACACGGACATCCCCTCCGAGCGCAATGGCCGCCGCGGCAACGCGCAGCTCCGAGGGGCCGAACCCGGCCACGGTCCAGCGCGCTTTGTCCCCCCAGCGCGCCAAGAACGGCACCAAGGAGGAGGGCTCGGGCGACGGGCCTGCTGCATATCGACCCAGCACGAACAGCACGGAGGGCGCCGGAAACGGAATGACTCCCGTCGACATCAAGTCGCGCAGTCGATCGATCTCAGAGGGTTCATACAGAATGAATTGCGGTAGAGTGCCCAACTCCCGAACGGCGGCAAAGAAGTCGCGTGCGCGGGGTTCGTCGCTTCGATTCACGAAGAATTCGCGAAGCGCGAAGGAGGCGGCGGGGGGCTTGACCGCGAGCACCGCCGCCATTTGCACCTCGACGGTGAAAATGCCGCACGACTCGGTGGTGATCTGCAGCAACAGCCGATTGCCGACGCGCCGCTGGATCGCGTCGATGGCGCTGCAGTATGCATCCGCTGAAAGGCTATGCTTGCCGTCCGCATCGCGAACGTGCAGATGCAACAACGCGGCACCCGCGTCGGCGCAACGCTCGGCTTCGTCGGCGATCTCGGCGGAGGATATGGGGATCGCCGGATGATCCCTTTTCGAGCGGCGGGCTCCATTCGGGGCGACCGAGATGATCAACGGCGCGACCATCAGTCGCGACTCTCTTTTTCCGCCAGCGTCCGCAGCCGCCGTCGCAGCATGACACCCGCACGATCGCTCGCAATCGATTTTTCCACAAAATGAGCATTGGAATCCTCGCGGCGGACCCGCGTTATGCTCTCCAGCGCGAATACGTCCTCTGCAAATGCGGCCTTCACGCTCTGCAATATGAACTCGCTCACGTCCGCATCATCCGTTACAAAATCGCGCGCGACCACGAAATGATAGTGCACCGTGCTCCGATCGCAGGGGGTGAGCAGCTGCGCCGTTCGGATGTGGTGATCGATGCGGTCACGTTCCGGCTGCTCCAAATTGCGCAGCACGACGGCCGATATCGAGAGGCCAGGGCTCAAGAAGGTCGATGTGACGATCCTGGCGGCGGCAACCCCCTGCATGCCCAGAGGATTCGCGTAAATCGGCGGCAAATGCGTCGGCTGCACCGTTCGTCTGACAATGATGGCCTCGTCCGTCACCTCGGTCTCGTATGGCGCAGCTGCATAATCCGGGGTACCAAACGTATTGGCATGGAGAAAGGTCAAATGGCTGAGATCAACAAGATTCTCATGCAGGAACACATAGCTGGCATTGACTTTGAGGTAATCATACGAGGTTGCCCAACCGGAGCCCTCGAGCATCCAGGACGCAGGCGGCAGCGGCGTTTGCCGTGCAGCGTCCGTGTCTCCCATCCAGATCCACACGATCGGCGCCGTCTCCGTGACCGCAAACGCGGCAACGCGCAACGCGCGCGGTGCCGACGCCTGGGTGGGCACGAGTTTGCAAGCTCCGTCGAAGCCGAATCGTATGCCGTGGTACCCACAAACGATGTCGTCGCCGTCGACCCTGCCCAAAGACAGCGGAAACGAGCGATGCGGGCAGCGATCCTTCAACGCAACGACCATGCCGTCGGCCCTGCGATAGAACACCACATTCTCGCCGAGGATGCGTCGTGCAAACGGCTTTCCGGGCGGGATGTCCCCGCTGAAGCATGCGACGTACCAGGCGTTGCGGATGAACGGCGTGTCCTCATCCGCCAGCCCATCGCTCACGGGCGGGGTCGTCATGGACTGCCGGGCTCCTCGAACACTGCAACCCCGCAACCGGTGATCTTAGGAAATGTATGGAAGGTATAGATCTCGTTGATTTGATCGGAGAGGGCGCCGCGCATTGCAAACCAAATGGACAATTCAGCTGCTTCGCTGCCGCCCAATCGCATGAGTTCCTCCTGTGGGATCCGCAACAGGCGATCTGGATCGCGATGCAAATGCTCCAGGAAATATTCGTCGAGCTGCGAGTTGGCGATTCCAAAACGCGCGCCGCTTATTTGATGCGACATCCCTCCGGTCGAAATCACCACCACGCGCTCATCCGCCGGATAAGCGCGGATCGCGGTGCGCAGCGCCCGGCCGAGTTTCCACAGGCGCGCGGAACTCGGGAATGGCTGCCGGATCATATTGGCCGCAATCGGCAGGATCGGCGCCGGCCAGGGATGGTCGGCGAGATAGGGCAGCCAGGAATAAATGCCGTGATCGATCGCCATTTCCTGGCAGACCGTCAGGTCGAATTCCTGTTGAATCAATGATTCGGCAATGTGCCACCCGAATTTGAAGTCTCCGGCAAGATCGGGATACGGTCTTTTCCCCCAGCCTTCATCGGCCTGGGCAAATCGGCCGGCCACGCCGATGGCGAGCGTCGGATAGGCCTCGAATTCGAAGAAATTGAGATGGTCGTTGTAGATAACGACGATTTGATCCGCTCGCATGGACTCGAGCCAGGCCTTGACGGGTCGCGTCCCGTCAAACCATACCTTCCAGGCGGGATCAAATCCTTCGCGCATGCCGCGGTCGAATTCGGATCCCATCGAAGGCGTGTGAGATATGCCGATCCCACCCACAATCCTGCTCATACGCGTTCACGCGATTCAATATTATTGCATCCATATAATATGGTTATGCCCCGATGGGAGGCAAGCTGCGACCGTTTCCCGTGAACGCATCGACAAATCCGGCGGCTGTGTCGAAAGGAGGTTGACAGAGCGGCCAGAATCTCTATCCTGCTCGGCGGGCCATCCGCTCCCAACGGCGGACGCTCATCTGTAAGGATGGGAGTAGAACTCGATGACGACATGTACACCGCCGCCGGGCATCCGTCCGGCCGATCCCCGATTTTCATCGGGTCCGACCAAGAAACGTCCCGGCTGGAACCTCGATGCGCTTGAAGGCGCCTTGCTCGGCCGCTCGCATCGCTCCAAGCCGGGAAAAGCCAAGCTCAAGGAGGCGATCGACCGCACGCGCTCGATATTGGGAGTGCCTGCGGATTTCAAGATTGCAATCGTGCCCGCATCGGATACCGGCGCCGTGGAAATGGCGCTGTGGTCGATGTTGGGTGCGCGGCCGGTCGACATATTCGCCTGGGAGAGCTTCGGCGAAGAATGGGTGACCGATGTGGTGGAGCAGCTGAAGCTCCCCGATTGCCGCATTCACGTCGGCCGCCCCTATGGCGTGCTGCCGGATCTGTCGCTGGCGCGTGACACGGCGGACATCGTATTCACGCAGAACGGAACCACCTCGGGCGCAAGAATCCCCAATTTCGATTGGATTCCCGCGAACCGGCAAGGCATCACCTTCAATGATGCGACCAGCGGCGCCTTTGCACAGCCCATCGATTGGTTCAAATGCGATGTGGTGACCTTTTCCTGGCAGAAAGTGCTGGGAGGGGAGGCCGCTCACGGCATGTTGATCCTATCGCCGCGCGCCCTGGCTCGATTGCAGAGCTATACGCCCGCATGGCCGTTGCCGAAGATCTTCCGAATGACCAAGAAAGGCAAGATCGATGAGGAGCTGTTCGAGGGCGCCACCATCAACACGCCGTCGCTGCTCGCCACCGAGGACTATATCGACGCGCTGAAATGGGCGGAGGGCATCGGCGGCCTCGCGGCATTGCAAGCGCTGGCCGATGCCAATGCCCAGGTGTTGACGGAGTGGGTGACGCGAACGCCGTGGGTGGATTTTCTGGTTTCGAATCCCGCGATTCGCAGCAACACCAGCGTTTGCCTCAAAGTGGTCGATCAGCGCGTGACCTCGCGGCCGGCCGCACAGCAGGCGGAGTTTGCGAAAAATCTGGCCGCGATTCTCGAAAAGGAAGGGGTTGCGCTCGATGCCGCCTCCTACCGTTCGGCGCCGCCCGGACTGCGCATCTGGTGCGGTGCCACGATCGAGCGCAGGGATCTGCAGTCCCTGACTCCGTGGCTCGACTGGGCGTTTGAACGCTGCCTCTCTTTACTCAAGAATGCCGAATAGGGATCCGCTGTGCCTAAAGTCCTGATTGCCGATGAATTGAGTCCCAAAGCCCTGGAAATCTTCCGCAGCCGGGGCGTCGACGTGGATGTGCGCATTGGTCTGAAGAAATCCGAGCTGATGAACATCATCGGCGATTACGAAGGCCTGGCGGTGCGTTCCGCCACCAAGGCCGACAAGGAAGTCATTGCCGCGGCGAGGAACCTCAAGGTGATCGGCCGGGCCGGCATCGGTGTCGACAACATCGACATCCCCGCAGCCACCGCGCGCGGCATCGTGGTGATGAATACGCCCTTCGGCAACTCGATCACGACCGCGGAGCATGCCATTGCCCTGTTATTTGCGGCGGCTCGACAGATCGCGGCGGCGAATGTTTCCACCCAGGCCGGGAAATGGGAAAAGAACCGCTTCATGGGCGTGGAGCTCTACGCGAAGACCTTGGGGCTCATCGGCTGCGGCAACATCGGCGCCTTGGTCGCGGATCGCGCGCTGGCGCTCAAGATGAAAGTCATCGCCTACGACCCTTTTCTCTCGCCGGAGCGCGCGGTCAAGCTCGGCGTGGAGAAGGTCGAGCTCGAGGATTTGCTGGCGCGGGCCGATGTGATTTCGCTGCATACGCCGTTGACGGACAAGACTCGAAACATCCTGTCCGCGGATGCGCTCGCGAAGACCAAGAACGGCGTCATCATCGTCAATGCCGCGCGCGGTGGGTTGGTCGATGAGGCCGCTCTGCGCAACGCTCTCGACAGCGGGCATGTGGCCGCCGCCGGTTTCGATGTGTTCGTCACCGAGCCGGCCAAGGATAGCGTGCTGTTCGGCGCGCCGAATTTCGTCGCGACGCCCCATCTCGGTGCGAGCACCAATGAGGCGCAGGAAAATGTCGCTCTGCAGGTCGCCGAGCAGATCTCGGACTACCTACTGGCGGGCGCGGTCACCAATGCACTTAACATGGCTTCCATCAGCGCCGAGGAAGCGTCGCGCCTGAAGCCCTTCATCAATCTCATCGACAAGCTCGGTGCTTTTGCCGGCCAGATTGCCGATGACGGCATCGAGGCGGTGGAGATCGAATACGAAGGTGAAGTCGCCCACCTCAACACCCAGCCGCTCACCGCCCTGGCATTGGCTTCGTTGATGAGACCTCTGATGCCCGATGTGAACATGGTGTCCGCCCCCGCCGTGCTGAAGCAGAGGGGGACGCCGCTCACCGAATCCAGGCGCGAAACATCGCCGATCTACGGCTCCCTGATCCGGATCAAAGTGCTCACCGGAGGCCGCTGGCGCAACATCGCCGGCGTGGTCAACGCGGGAACCGCAAAGATCGTCGAAGTCAAAGGCATGGCGCTCGAGGCTGATTTCCACCCGGTGATGCTGCTGATCAACAATCTCGATAGGCCGGGCTTCATCGGCGCCCTGGGCACCATGTTGGGCGAGGCCAATATCAATATCGCGACCTTCCACCTGGGACGCCAGGCGGCAGAGCAAGACGCAATCGCCATCGTCGGGGTCGATCAAATGGTTCCCGACGCCATCCAGCAAAAGCTGCGGGAGCTGCCTCACGTGAGATACGTGAAGGTGCTGAAATTCTAAGGCCCCATCCACTGTAGTACGCTTCCTCAAAACTTGTATACCCCTTGCAGGGCAAAGCCGGTCTGGCTGTCGGCAAATGGGTTGACGCTCTCGTCTTCGGTGAGCGTTCTTACGAAGGT
Source organism: uncultured Gammaproteobacteria bacterium (assembly GCA_963811115.1). Lineage (GTDB taxonomy): Bacteria > Pseudomonadota > Gammaproteobacteria > Steroidobacterales > Steroidobacteraceae > Bog-1198. The sequence continues at coordinate 452,805 of CAWEQB010000002.1, read as the reverse complement.
GGACTTGTCGGACTTGTCGTAGCGCGCCTCGATGCGCAGCTCGAAGCTCTTGACCGGGTCATAGCCGAATGTCAGCGTGCCTTCCTTCAACTTCTGCGGGGTCCCCACAATTCCGGACACAAATCCATCCTTGTCGTCCAGGTACTCGAGACGCAACGACAGTCGCCATTGATCGTTGAAGGCGTAGTTCGTATAGAAAGCGACACCATCCCAGTCGAGGTCCGGAGCGCCGGATGCATGCTGTTGCTGCTTGCCCCAGTCGTAGCTCAGGATGAAGGTCAGCGCGTCCGTCGCGTTGTAGGTGGCGACGGCATCGATGAAGGTTCTTTGCGCATCGAAGCTGGGATCCTTGCCGATGTAGGCCTGAGCCGTCAGCGAGAACACCTTGTTCGGCGTCCACCCGATGCCGAGTTCCGCGGTCTTCGAGCCCGACGTCGACAAGGAGGAATAGTTCCATCCGTTGTTGACCCCCGCCACGAGGTTGAGGGTGTCGCTGGCTGCAAAGGTTGCGCGAATGCCGGTGTGGGTCAGCGGTTCCGCGTAAAACAACAATGAGCGCGAGAAATTGGTGTTGCCCGTGGGAGCGATGACTTCCGCGCCCGCGAGCGTCACGTACTTGCCTGCGATAACGGTCAGCGGGCCACCGGCATATTGCACGAACCCTTGCACGATATCGAAGGTATTGGGATTGCTGCCCTCTGCGGCGTTGAGAATTTTCATGTCTTCGCCGGCCGCGACATCGACCAGTGCGCCGAAACCCTGCTTGGGCTGAAAAGCAATCGTCAGCGAGGCTTGATCGAGTTGAAAACTATCGTGCTTGTTGTCGAATTGGTGGTAAGTGCTGTAGCCGTTCGAGTGGTAGTAGGACGCAGCGACGTAGCCGCTTTCGGTGAGGCCCGACGAGGTGAGGACATCGGTCACCGAGGGACCTGCGGTGGCGGCGGGCTTCGCCGGTTCGTCCTCGGCCTTCGCGACATTGCACGCCACGAACCCCAGCATCATCACCGCCGCAATCAACTGTTTTCCACTCTCGTTCATATTGTTCATCCCTCATTCCTTTTGTGAAACGCACAAATCGCAGACAGCAGAATCCCGAAGTCCGGTGGCGCCTTCGCCACCGGACTCTCGCTCACGCCGGGCAGTTACTCCACTCGTTCCCCGTGGAGGGAAATATCCAAGCCTTCGCGTTCCTGCTCTTCGGTCACGCGCAGGCCAATCGTCATGTCGATGACCTTCAAGATGATAAAGCTCATCACGAAGCCATAGATGAGGGTGGTGCCCACGCCCCATAGCTGGGTGATCACCGAGCCGTCCGCACCGCTGATTTCCTTGCTGGCGAACACACCTGTCAGCAGGGCGCCGATGATGCCGCCGATGCAATGCACGCCAAAGGCGTCGAGCGAGTCGTCATAGCCCAGGGCGCTCTTCAGCGAGGTCGCGGCGAAGAAGCAGACAACCCCCGCAGCAATGCCGATGACCACGGCCGGCGTGGGGCCGACGAAGCCGGACGCCGGTGTAATGGCCACCAATCCCGCGACCGCGCCCGACGCGATGCCGAGGACGCTGGGCTTTCCCTTGACGATCCACTCGGCGAACATCCACCCCATCGCGGCAGCGGCCGTGGCGATCTGCGTCGCGGCCATGGCCATGCCGGCGCGCCCATCCGCGGCGGTGGCCGATCCGGCGTTGAAGCCGAACCAGCCGACCCACAAGAGGGACGCGCCGATCAGCGTCAGCGTCAAATTGTGGGGCGGCATCGCTTCCTTGCCGTAGCCCACGCGCTTGCCGAGGACCAGGCAGCTCGCGAGGCCCGCGATACCTGCGTTGATGTGCACCACGGTGCCGCCGGCGTAGTCCAGGACGCCCTTGACGGCGAGCCAGCCGGACGGTTCCCACACCCAATGGGCAATCGGGCAGTACACGACCAGCGACCAAGCCGTCATGAACACCAGCATCGCGGAAAACTTCATGCGATCGGCAAAGGCGCCGGCAATCAACGCCGGAGTGATGATCGCGAAGGTCAGCTGGAACATCGCGTAGACGGTTTCTGGAATCGTGAGCGCGAGATGCGAAACGGTGATCTTGTTCGCGTCCTTCATGATGGTCATGCCGTTGAAAAGCGCACGACTCGCGCCTCCCAGGTAGGCACTGCCCGGCGTGAAAGCCCAGGAATATCCGATCAACCACCACAACAGCGTCACCACGCACGTGATGGCGAAGCTCTGCATCAGCGTGGCCAGCACGTTCTTCTTGCGCACCATACCGCCATAAAAAAGCGCGAGGCCCGGTATGGTCATCATCAACACCAGTGCCGTGGAGGTCAGCATCCACGCGGTGTCGCCGGAGTTGATCTTGTCGGTGCCGATCAGGATCGGTTCGGTCGGCGCGGCTGGAGCCGCGGCGGCAGCGTCAGCCGCGGCAGGGGCCGCGGATTCGCTCGCTGCAGAGGCGGCCGCGGAGGCGGCCGAAGCGGGGGTGTCGTCGGCCCACGAAGGGTTGACCGAGAACAACAACAACCCGAGGACGACCAATCGGAACATTTTAGTCATCAATGCGAATCCCCTTACATTGTTAGATTGCATCTGCGCCCCGCTCATTCGTGCGAATGCGCACGACTTGGTCGAGATCGAACACGAAGATCTTTCCATCACCGACCTTGCCGGTTTTGGCCGAGGTGACGATTGCCTCGATGACCTGGTCAGCCAGGGTGTCTTCGACGGCAATCTCGATCTTTGTCTTGGGAACGAACTCGACGGCATATTCGGCGCCCCGATAGATCTCGGTGTGACCGCGCTGGCGGCCAAAGCCGCGAACCTCGCTCACGGTGACGCCTTTGACCCCGATGTCGCTAATTGCCTTTCGAACGTCGTCGAGCTTGAACGGCTTTATGATTGCAGTAATTAATTTCATCGAACGAAATCCCTCCCGCTGTTATTCGAATTGGCGACCGTCACATCCGCGAGGAGACGCGGCGATGTGACCGATATGGGAACAGCACGTGCCGTGCCAAATTGGCTTACGCGAGGAGGATCAGCAATTTACAAAAATGAGGGGTTCTAAACGCGGCTTTTCGCACCATCATCGAGCGTTGATGGGCGTGGCGTGCACTGAAAAGAACGAGACTGCGGGCTATCGAGGGGCAGCCGCGGCGGCTTCCGGCCGCAACCGGAAGTCGTAGTTCACCGTATAAAACGGCGTGTCCAAGCGCTCGCCGTTGGGACCGATCCCCGGCGGGTGGCGGTCGAATTGCGCAACCAGCGATTCCTTCATGCCGAACACCGCATCGGAATCCAAATATTGGCTCCCGGCAACAAACAGGTGCGTGGTCACCGGCAGGTGCCCGGGCGCCGAGACGATCATGTGAATGTGGCCAGGGCGGTACGGATGGCGCCCCATTTTCAGCAGCATGCGCCCCACCGGCCCGTCGGTCGGAACCGGATAGAACGTGGGCCTGATCGAGCGGAACCAGTAACGTCCCTGTTCGTCGGTCCGGATCCTGCCACGCGCCTTCATTCCCGTCTCCCCGGGCAATTGCATGTCGTAGTTGCCCTCGCCGTCGCCCGACCAGATGTCGAGCAGGGCATTGTCGAGAGGCCTGCCATCCTTGCCGAGTACGCGTCCCGAATAGAACGCAGGCTCGCCCTTCACTCCTTCGGCAAGATTGCTCCCGCGCGGCAGATCGGGAGCGCCTTCCCAATAAAAGGGACCCATCACCGTCGATTCGGCGCTGCCCTGGTCGGCGGGATGGTTGAGGGTGATGACAAGCACCGAGACACCGAGGGTGTCGGATAAGAGGATGAACTCCTGGCGCTTGTCCGTACAGGTGCGACCCACGTCGGTAAGAAATTGAATGGCCGCAAACCATTCAGGTTCGGTCAGCTCCACGTCCCGAACAAAGTCGTGAAGATGACTGATGAGCGAAGTCATGACGCGCTTGAACCGAGGGTCGCCGCATTCGGACAGGCGGCCGATTACCGCTTGGGTAATGCTCTTCTCATCGAACTCGCGCATGTGGGCTCGTTCCGGCGAGTCTCCCGTCAACGGTACGTATTGTTCGATTGGTGATTCCCCGCCAACCAGCGCTTGAGTTCGCGGTGCGCATCCTGGCGCCGGTCATGTGAAATCTTGTCCGCCTTGGGATGATCGAGCGTGAATTCAAGAACCAGTCCATTGGGGTCCGTGACATAGACCGAGCGGCAGTAACCGTGTTCCAAGACGTAGGTGTCCGGCGGCTTGATGCCCGCTGCGGCAATTCGTTTCTCGAGCGCGGCCTGCGCCTCCGCCGTCGCCGCCAGCGCGATGTGATGAAACGGCGACGCCGGCATCTTGGGCCCGAATTCCTTCTGGTCCTCGGGGTCCGCGAACTGGAAGAAGGCGAGGGCGCCGCCGTCGGCCATGGCGTAGAACGTATGGCAATAGGTGCGCACCTTGCCGAATAACTCATCCGACTCGCACCAAGTCGCGACAAGGGGCATGCCGATCACGTCCTCGTAGAACTGGCGCGTCTTCTCCTGATCGCGCGTCACATAAGCGTTGTGATGTAAGCGGAGCGGAAGCTGTTGTGTCTTGGCCATGGTGCTGGTACCTAGCATCAGAATTTGAAGGTGAAATCGACCCCGTAGCGGCGCGGCGGGGCTCTCCAGAGGAATCCGCCCGGAGAGAACTCGGCATTATATATCTTGTCGGTCAGATTCTTCGCCCAGGCGGTCACCGACCAGCGGTCCGCATCGAGGCCGGCGCGGAGATTGAGCAGGTTCACCGGATCGCGCGAGGTGACGTTGTACGGGTCCCACCAGGTCCGGCCGATCATCTGATAATCGAGACGCAGCACGCCATTGAGTCCATTGCCGACGGGCTGGTGGTACTGGATGCCGGCGTTGATGGTGTCCTTGGTCAGCAAGCGGTGGCTTGTTGCCAATGACCGTGGGATCTTCCATGTGGGTGATCTTGCCGTCCGTGTAGCCGAAGTTCGCGTATAGATCGAGCCGGTCGGACGCCCTCGCACTCAACTCGAGCTCGGCGCCTTTGTAAGTGGCATCGAGATTGCCGAGGTTCTGCGTCGAAGTCGTTGATTCGTAGAAAAAGAAGTAGCCGTTGGTGGAGACCGTGTGAAAGAGCGCCAGATTCGCGGTCATCCGATGGTCCAGGAATTGGCTCTTGGCGCCCACTTCCCAGGTGTCGGCCACTTCAGCGTTGAATATGTCATGAACACCCAGTTTGCCCTCCGACTCCGCAATGGCACCCACACCGGTCTGGTTGAAACCGCCGCTGCGAAACCCGCGGCTCCAGCCACCGTAAAACGTCAGGTTCTCGGTCGGTTTGTAGCGCAGCGTGCCTTTGGGCTGCGTTGCATCAAAGGTTTGCGTAGCGCACCTCGCCGGTGACGGCGCCTGAATTGGGAGGCAGGAAGTTTTGCGGGGTTTCGGTGGTGTTCTTGCGCGAATCCTGGTCGTAGCGGATCGCCGCATCGAATTCCCACTGCGGGTTGAACTCGTAGATCGCGTCGCCAAACACCGCCCAGGCGTTGTTGTTCTGCGAATCCGCGAGGAACGTGACGTTGGTGTTGGTCGCGAATGGATTGGTCGGATCGACCAGCGGGGTCTGATAGACGGGCGGGATGCCTTGTCCCCGGTCCACCAAATTGCCGGTGGAAATGAAGCGGTCCGTGTGGACGTAATACGCTCCCGCGATCCAGGAGAAGCCGCCGATTTTCTTCGATGTGAAGCGCAGCTCCTGGCTGAAGGTCTTCACGTCGATGAACTGGCTCTGGCTCTCATCGAACGTGCCCGCCGAGAATGAGGCCGGGACACAACGTGAAAAAGTAGTTGTACCCGATCGATGTGGTGATCGGCCGGAAATCGTAGGCGTCGCCGGTGTCGATCTCCTTGGTATGGTTGTAGTCCGAGATCGCCGTGAACGTCCCGTACCCCGGGTGGTAATCGAGCTTGAGCGCGGCATCCGTGATGTCGCGGGTGTCCGAACCCAAGTTGTTGGTCTGGATCGGGCTGGTGACGTCGTTCGCGTTCGGCGGCGTGGTGAAGCTGCTGAATGCATTCGCCTCGTCGTCTCGCGGAATGATGTAGTAGTAGGCGGTGGTGTCGACGCGATCGACGGTATAGCCGCAGGTCCGCGCGTCCATTGCTCGGAGGGCTTCCACAACAGCCGCAACCGGCCGGAGTAATCCCGGTACGGATCGGCCTTTTGGTCGAGGTAGGTGTTCTCCAGATAGCCGTCGGTGTTGTAGAAATTGACCGAGGCGCGGTACTTCAGCGTCCCGGCCGAGTCGATCGGGCCGCTGACGGCCACCTGCGCCTTCTCGGATACGCCGTTGCCGACGCCAACCTTGCCCTCGCCTTCAAAATGATCGGAAGGATCCGCGGTATGATGATGATCGCGCCGCCGATGGCGTTGCGGCCGTAGAGCGCGCCCTGCGGGCCCTTTGAGCACCTCGATCTGCTTGATGTCGAACAGCTCCTGGTCGAACTCGTAGGGATTCGGCTCGAGCACGCCGTCGACCAGCACGGCGACCGAAGGCTCGCTGTTGCGCGCCTGCGAGATGCCGCGGACCGTGATGAAGGAGTTGCCGACGTTCTGCACCTCGACCATGGTCATGTTCGGCACCATCGCGACGAAGTCGCGGGGAGCTTCGATTCCCGCCGCCTTGATCGTCTGCTGCGGTGAAGGCGTTGACGGTCACCGGCACGTTCTGCAGAGATTCGTCGCGCTTGCGCGCCGTGACTACGATCTCTGTGAGTTCGCTGGTCTGGGCCGGTGCGGGCATTGCGAGGATCGCCCCGATCACTGCCGTCGCCGCCGCGAGCCATCTACCTCTTGAAGTACTCATATGACATCACTCCCCGTTTCAATGCTTATTGCTCCAAGCGTCTGCTAGTCTTTCTCGCTAGCGTGGGGCCATTGTTCGCCCCGGGCGATTGCCCCTCGTATCGAATCCCCGTGTTCGTTCAATAGTGGCGCCGCGCGCACGGCGCGGGCGCGAACGCCTCCGAATTGCACCGGCGGCCTGACGGCCCGGTCGGCGCCATGCGCAGGTGCAACCGGAACGATGAGCCCCAGATGTTCCACTTGCGGGTCGTGAACGACCTCGTCGATGGTGTTGATGGGTGCGTAGGGAACGTCGTGGCGGCCGAGTCGTTCGATCCAGTGAGCCAGATTGTGGCGCGAGAACCGTTGATCGAGCTCGGCATTCAGTGCGTCATAATTGTCGATTCGCCCCTGGCGCAGCCGAAATCGCTCGTCCGATGCCAGCTCCGGTGCGCCGATGGCAGCTACCAGGCCGCTCCAGAATTTCTCGAGGGATGACAGGTGGATGGCGATGAGGCGCTTGTCCGCCGTGTGCAGGATGTAGGCCTGTGCGAGCCGTGGGCGATCGCTCGACGTCGGCACACTATCGAGCGCAAAGAAGGCGGCAAAGGGTTCGACGGCAAAATGCGCCATGGCCTCGAGCATGGAAACCTCGACCAGTGCACCCTGGCCGCTCCGACCGCGCTGCACCAGCGCACCCAGGACGCCGTAGGCCGCGTAGATCCCGGTGATCGCGTCCGCCAGCGCCGGTCCCAAGAAGCGGGGGCGGCTCGAGTCGACCACGACGCTCAAGAATCCGCTCAAGGCCTGCGCAACTGAATCATAGCTGGGCCGCTCCACATAGGGACCGGTCGAGCCGAAGCCGCTGATGGAGGCGTAGATGAGCCGCGGATTGATCTCGCTCAGCCGATCGCTACCCGCGCCCAATCGTGCCGCAGTGCCCGGTCTGAAATTCTGGATGAATACGTCGGCCTCGCGCACCAGGCCATCAAACAGGCCGCGCTCCTCGGGCTTCTTGAGGTCCAGGGCGATGCTGCGCTTGTTGCGGTTGTAGGCCTGAAAATGCGGCGAATAGTGATCGCCTTGATAGCTGCGGTACGGGTCGCCCTCGGGGCTCTCGACCTTGATGACGTCCGCACCCAGGTCGGCCAGCATCATGCCTGCACAAGGACCCGTGATGAATGTGCCTTGTTCGACGACGCGTATGCCGTTCAATACGCCGCCCATTTGAAACAGGTTTTGGGCGCTATTCATGGCTCGGCTCGAAGTCCGGCGGAATCGCCCCGTCGTAGTCGATGGCTGCTGCGCCCGCATGAGACAGGACGAATCCAATGGGCCGTGTCTGTTCCTCCAGCAAGTGAGCGATGAGCCCCGCAGTCCGAGCAAGGATGGGTACGCCTTTCAGCGCGCCCAACGGAAAGCCGGCATCGAGGAGCACCGCGGGAATCGCGCCCGATACGTTCAGCCTGAGCGGCTTGCCGATGAGATCCGGCAATATCTGCTCGACCTGCCTTGCAATGTCGATGTGCACACCCTCCAATCCGACTTCGGCCGCGACCGCGAACAAGCTGCGGGCACGTGGATCGAGATCCTTGTGCTGCGGATGTCCATAGCCCGGGATGGGCCGCCGGGCGGCGCGATAGTCCAGAATGACCGTCTTCGCTGCCTCTCCGGGGGCGGTGCCCGCGGCCATTCTCGCCGCAATGGCGGCATAGAACTGGCCGGCCGCTTCGGACGAACCCAGCACCACGGAACCGCAGCCGAGAATCCCGGCGGCGACGGCGCCTTGCAGGGCTTCCGGTGCGGCCGCGAGCGTCATCCGGCTCACCTGAACACTGGGAACGAGCCCATGCTCCGCGATGGCGACCAACGTCGCATCAAGGATGCGCCGCTGCGCCGACGTCGGCATGCTGCCGGTCAACAGCAACCAGAAATGGTCGGTAAAACTGATCCGCCCGATCAATTCCTGAGCGAGATCGCGGCCTCGAACCACAATCGTGGATTCGTTCGAGGCCGAAATCGCCGAGCTGCGGTGCGCTTGAGCGCCGATTTTCACCCTATCCCCTTGCGACGCGATCTAAGTTTTCGTATAGCGAAATGCGGTTCGTATAACGAATTATGCTGAACTCGAAGTCGCGGCCCGTCAAGTTCGGCCAGGAAGTCATTCCCAGTTTTCGCATATCGAAATACACTGAGCCTCATGACCCGAAGCAAAACGATGCCGCGACGGCGCGAGACCATGGGTGGGCTTGCCAAGGGGCTGAGTGTAATCCGTGCTTTTGCCCGGGACCGGCCATCCTTGAGTTTGAGCAGTATTGCCGCCGCTACGCAGATGCCGGCCGCCACCACCCGTCGTTGCCTGCTGACCCTCGAGGAACTCGGTTACGTCACCCGCAGCGGCCGGCAATTCGTGCTGCGCCCCAAGGTGCTCGAGCTGGGAGCGGCCTATCTGGAGTCGATGAATATCGAACTCCTGACCAAGACGCATTTGGAGGAACTTGCACGAAGTACCGGCGATTCGGCCGCACTCTGTGTCCTCGACGGCACGGAGATCGTCTACGTCGCGCGCGCCTCGATACGTACGCTAGTGCGTTTGGAGGCCCATGTGGGCAGCCGCTTTCCCGCCCACGCCACCTCCACGGGCCGCGTACTGCTCGCGGGCGCGAGCGCGGAACATCTGCGTCAGTACTTCAACACGGTGAACCTGGAAGCCCTCACGGATCGAACCGTGACGGACCCGGTCAAATTGAAGCGGCTCATCGAGGAGTGCCGTCTTTGCGGATATTCAGCCGTCGAGGATGAGCTGGCTTACGGCGTCGTTGCTCTCGCCGTGCCGGTGCTGGATCAGTCCGCCCGCGTGGTGGCGTCTCTGAATTCCTCCAGCCATTCACGGCGGATCAACAAATCCAAACTGGTCCGCGAGCGCCTCGCGATGCTGCAACAGGTGAGCCGCGAGATTTCGGCGGATCTTGCCAGTGTTCCCGGATTGTCGCTCAGCGCCGATCCCTAGAATGAGAGATACGCGGTCCCGCGGGCCCACAACATGCGGTGTCCAAAATTTGCCACTTTTTCGCGATTGCAGTGTTCTGTTGAGATAAGCGTTCTCAAGGAGTGCCCATGCCACTGGCTGACGACCTGAGTAAATTGACGGAGTTGCGCGCCAACGGCGGCTTGACGGAAGAAGAATTCAAGCGCGCCAAGGAGCGCCTTCTGAATCCCGACCAAACCCGCCCCGACGAGCCGCTCGCGTCCGCGGTCAATACCCTTCGGCGCAGCCGCACGGACCGGTGGCTCGGCGGCGTGTGTGGTGGAATCGGGCGCTCGACCGGCGTGGAATCCTGGGTATGGCGGCTGCTCTTCGCAGCGCTGTTCATCTGCGCGGGGATCGGCATTCTCGTGTACCTGCTGCTGTGGATCTTCGTGCCAAGCGAGTAGAAGCGGCGCCGATTCCGCGCGTCTCTCATCCAAACACGCGCACCCCGAAGCCAACCTGGTATTGCAAAGTGATACCGGCGGTTTCCGTTGCTGATACAAATGCAGCGGGCATTGCACGCGTTCGCCGTGCAAAACCACACTCAGATCGTGAGCATTCTTGTAATCACAACAATCACGATAGGAGCAGGTGTGAACAACGTGGAACAAAAAACAAGCACCCCGCGAATGAGCAGGCCATTCATTCTGGTGACCTGCGGGGCGTTGCTGGGATTCGCGCTGAGTGGATGCGCCACAATCATTCATGGCACGCATCAGGACGTCGCATTCTCGAGTTCTCCGACAGGCGCCGAGGTCTGGGTCGATGGCGTCAAAGTGGGAGAGACCCCGGTGATTTCAAAACTGGATGCAATCTATGTCGATGTTGAAATGAAGCCCCAACCTGGATGGGTGCTCATTGGTCAGTTGCAGAGAAGCCGCTAGCAGAGCGGAGCCGGAAGCAATTCAGCTTCCGGCTCTCGCATTCCTAATTCAATCCGGACAGAACCCGGACGATGCGATGTTCACTGGGTGCCACGTAGATGTCTTCTCGATATACGATCGAGTCGCCCAGATGTATTTCCACCTTATGGTCTCCGGCTGCAACGTCCAGAACCTGCGGATGATCGTTGAGCGTCGTTGGTATGCCGATTTGCGCACCATCCACATAAACGGTCGAATTCACCGGGGCGCCGGTCACGATGATCTGGGTGGGATCGGGAATAGGCGCCTTTTTCGGAGCGAACCAACTACAGGCCGACAGGGTGGCCGATATCATCAGTACGAGGACTCTCAATTGCTGCTCCTGCTCCGCGGCACGAGGGCCTTACAGTATCACGCTAATGCACCCGCATGCCGTCTTCTGCCAGGCTCACCGGTCCGGGGTAGCTCTGCCGGATCGACTTCAGCACGGCGTCGCGCATCTCTTCCGTTGCGGGCGAGAGGTGGCTCAAGAGCAGCCTGCGTACATGGGCGCTCCTTGCCAGCTCGCCGATGGCAGCCGGCGGCGAGTGCAGCGTGTAGAGGATGGCAGGAGATTCCGGGGGATCGAGTACCACGGTGTTGAATACCAAGAGATCGCTGTTCTTTGCGATGCGACCCAGATTGGCGAGACCTTGGGCGTCGATGTCTCCCGAGAAAGTGACGCTCGCAGCGCCGTGGTCTATCCGGTAAATGACGGCCGGCGCCTCGCCATGATGCCCGGCAATGGCAGTAATCGTCAGTGTGGATTGATTGAAGATCACTTGCGGCGTTTCATCCGCGCGGATCCGAGAAGGGATGTCATGTGCTTCAATGGACAAGGGCGCAGAGAAGTCGCTCAAGTAAGCGAACGCGCCCTTCGGCCCAAACAACAGCTGAATGAATTGACTGGTGGACGGGAAATAGGCGCCCGCGCGGCCGCGCGAACCCTCGGGACCCCATACCTTGAAAACAAGGGGGCCTGAACTTGCAACGGCACGAGCCTTGAAAAGGCCGGGGAGTTCGCCGGCATGGTCGATATGCAGGTGAGTCAGCAGAACCATGTCGACGCTCGTCATCGATACCTTTGCTTCACCGAGCCGGGCAAATGAACCTGGACCCGCATCGACGATGATTCGAGGAACGCCGTCGATGAGGACGATGTAACTCGACGCAGCTCGCCCCGTAGCTCCGGGACCTCCCGAGCCGAGCACAATGAGTTCGATCGGCGCAGCGGGGTTTTGGGCATCAGGCATGGCGCCTGTTGCCCAAAAAAGCAACGTCAGTAGTACCGGTGCCGAATTACTACGCCGCATGTCCGGCGCAATCCTACAGACACCCGCGGGGACTGGTGTACACAATTCGCGGGTCATGCAATGCACGGATCAAGTTGATGCACCTTGAAGCCGCGGTTTTCAAGTGCCGTGCCTTTTCGGTTTGCCTGCACATTCTCATCGCCCTGTTTCTTGTTGGCAATTCGCGAGTGGTTCGGGCCCAGACACCGTCCCCGCTCCAGGAATGGCAGTATTCGGGCGGCGTCATCCTGGCCAGGCTGTTCGAACCGGACCTTCCCAAGTTTCGGACGATTCTCGGCGCCGCCGCAGAAGTGCAGCCGGTCTATAGCGGCTCGAGCTCCTACCGGGTGCAGGGTGGTCCGGTCATCAACATACAGTACCGGGACATCGCGTTCTTCGCCACGGGGGACGGTATTGGCTATAACTTTCTGCGCGGCGACCACTACCAGGTGGGCATGGCCTTGACGTACGACCTGGGGCGAAAAATGAGCGACGACCTTTCCAACCTGCATGGCATGGGGGACATCAGCGCCGCTCCGGGCGCAAAGCTCTACGCATCCTGGGTGCTCTCCAAGAAGTTCCCCTTGATCATGCGCGTCGCTGCCCGGGAATTCGTCGGCGGCGTTGATGCCGGTGTGGCGGATGCCTCGGTATATCTGCCGCTTCCCGGAAGCTCGAGGAAGTTCGTGATGTTTGCCGGACCCTCGATCACGCTTGCGACCCGTCATTACATGCAAAATCTCTACGGAGTTTCGCCGGAACAATCGCTGGCATCGGGACACCCCGTCTATGAGATCCCTCACGCCGGCACGAGCGCCGCGGGCGTGGGTTTCAGTGCCACCGGGTTCGTCACGGATCATTGGCTGCTCAATCTGGATACGGCGATCAGCCAAATCAGGGGCAGCCCCTCGCGGAGTCCGTTGGTGGAGCGCCGAACGCAACGCGTTCTGGCGCTGTCTCTCAACTATCAGTGGTAGGATCAAGTCCTCTGATCGCCGAGACGCGACTCGGCCAGAAAAGGCGCCGTTTCGACCCCCAGCCTTTTGCGAGAAATGATCTGCCGGCCAACCGCCTCGCGATTCATCGTCGAGCCAAGCGCTTCTTGAAACATGCCGCCCTCCTTTTCCAGCTCCCGCACGTGATGCATGAAGACTCTCGCCAATGAACGAACTCTGGACTGGAACTCCGAAGTGCCTGGGCGCGTGGTCGATACATCCTGAATTTGAGCGACGATGTTTTCGTGCTCGACGGTGGCGACGAAGTGGGTGAGCGAGTTCTCGGTGGCGTCCAGGAAAGCCGGATAGAACACTTCCGACTCGATCGCCACGTGCAATTTCAAGGCGACGCTGAGGGGCTTCCAGTCGCGTTCATCGGCGCCCGATAGCGCAACGAGCCTGTTGAATTGCCGAATCAACTCAGCATGATCGGCTTTGAGCATTCTGACTGCATCCAAATCGGAACCGGTAGATTGCACGGACGTGACCTCGCTTGCGCACGGAGCATGCACCGATTTGCGTAAGATGGATGTCGGTGCCAGGCGCAAATTTCGGTCGGCGGGCGCCGCCGCTCTCGGCCGCCGCAGGAGCCTCATGGCGCAATGCGCCATGCACGAGCCACCTTCAGGTCCCGGTATTCCGCGAGCGCTGGCGAGGCCGGGCCCGTTGCTGACATACTAGCGAAGCCGAGAAAAACAATAAGGAGAGGGAGATGAGCGCCACCACTGCCGATGCGGCCGCAATTCGCAGCGAGAGCCGCTATTTTTACGTTTGGATGGGGATCGCTTTTGTGGTGGTCGCGTTCGGCGGATTTGCACCGACCTATTGGGCGAAGATCGCCGCGGGCAACTTCCATGGCCCCGCGATCATTCACGTGCATGGCTTCCTGCTCTTTAGCTGGGTCTGCTTCTATTTGATGCAGAGCACGCTGGTTGCGACCGGGCGCACCCTGGATCATCGCAACTGGGGCTTGGCGGGGATTGCGCTCTTCAGCTTTGTGCTGTGCTCCATATTGGTGGGGCAGATGGCCATCCTGAAGGCCGCGGATGCCCGCGGAATGGGTGATGCAGCGCGTCGATTCTCGGCGGTGGCGCTCTGTGCCTGGCCCCTGATGGCGGGGATCTTTGCGATGGCCATCGCCTATTCGCGCCGGCCGCAGATTCACAAGCGCTGGATGGTGCTGCTCCTGACCGGAATGATGACCCCCGCAATAGCGCGCGTGTTCCTCACTTTGTTTGCGCCGCCGGGGGCGGATGGGCCGCCGCCGCCGTTCGTTTCCATTCCGCCGGCGCTGGCGGCGGATATGTTCCTGGTCATTGCCATGGTCCGCGATTGGCGATTGCTGGGAAAACCGCATCCTGTCTATGTCTATGGTGGACTGGTCCTATTGATGCAGCAGCTGCTGACGGTCCCCTTTGCCGCGACGGCTACTTGGATGCAGATAGCGACTGCATTCGAGCGACTGGCGGGGTAGGGCGCCCACAGGCGGGCCCAGTCGGGCTTGAAAAGGGCCTGGCCGCAGCAATCTTCTGGAAGCAAGGTTCTATGGCGCACCGGCAGCGGGAGGGGCGATGCGGAAATACTTCAAAGACGTGGAGGCGATTTCAAAACTCTCTTCGGAACAGCAGCGTGTAACGCAGCGGAACGGGACCGAGCACCCTGGGACGGGAGAATATCTGCACAACAAGGAACCGGGCATTTATGTGGATATCGTGTCCGGCGAACCCCTGTTCGCCTCATCCGACAAGTATGAATCTGGATGCGGCTGGCCGAGTTTCACCAAGCCCATCGAGCCGGCCAACGTCAGTGAATTGCGCGACACCACCCACGGGATGGTGCGCACCGAGGTGCGATCGGCTCACGGCGACAGTCACCTGGGTCACGTTTTCCCCGATGGTCCGGCGGATCGCGGCGGCTTGCGCTACTGCATCAATTCGGCGTCGCTGCGGTTCATCCCCCGCGACGACATGCGGTCCGAAGGCTATGGGGATTATCTGAATCAGGTGGAGGAGATCCGATGACCATGGAAAGAGCGGTTCTAGCCGGAGGCTGTTTCTGGGGCATGCAGGATCTTATCCGCCGATACGACGGCGTGGTGTCGACGCGCGTCGGCTACACCGGCGGCGAGGTGCCCAACGCAACGTATCGCAATCACGGCACGCACGCCGAAGCGATCGAGATCACTTTTGATCCGGCCAAGCTGGGCTATCGTCAGCTGCTTGAATTTTTCTTTCAAATACACGATCCGAGTACCCGCAATCGTCAGGGCAACGATACTGGCCCGAGCTATCGATCCGCGATCTTCTACACCAGCGAAGAGCAAAAACGCATCGCGGAAGAAACCATCGCCGCTGTCGACGCCTCGCGGTTATGGCCGGGCAAGGTGGTGACCGAGGTTGTTCCCGCGCGGGATTTCTGGGAGGCGGAGCCCGAACATCAGGACTACCTTGAGCGTTATCCCGACGGCTACACCTGCCACTTCGTCCGGCCTAACTGGAAGTTGCGCCAGCCCGAAAAAGCGTGATAACCAATTGATATAATGAGATAAAACAACTCGAGGGGGGGTGCTTGCGTTTATAATAGACCCTATGTAGACTTACTACTATGGGTAAACTGCCGGTCACCGGTCCCGTCACGCAAGCCGGCTTCGCATCCATCGATTTCGGCGGTCTCTCGAGCCGCTCCGGTACTCTGTTCTGGGTCGTGTCGTTGCACGCCGTGGTCTTCTACCTTCTGATGACCACGGTTCTGCACATACCCAAGGTGAATCACGACCCGTTGGTGAATCTGCCGATGATCATGCATCCTCCAACGAAACCAACGGTCTTCGCGCCGAATATGCAGGGAACCGCAATTTACGCACCGAAGCCCATGGTTCATATATCCCGGGACCCGGATCCGGTCACGGAATTGACGACCGGCGTCGATCCGCAACCGACCGGGCCGCCCCCGGGATCGAATCCCCCTCGCAGAGTGCAAGTGCAAGGGGGGCCAGGCACGGGATTCCCGGATCCGGACGATTTCTACCCGGGGCCCGCGAAATACCTGGGAGAGCAGGGTGTCGCCACGGTGCAGGTGTGTGTCGACGCGAAGGGGCGGCTGACCTCCCCTCCAACCACCCTGCAAGGCACCGGAAGTTCCCGGCTCGACCAGGGAGCGCTCAAGTTGGCGACGGCGGGATCAGGGCACTATCGAGCGACCACCGAAGATGGCCAGCCCGTGAACTCTTGCTTCCCATTCCGGGTTCGGTTCCAATTGAGAAAATAGCCACCAGAACCTGCATTTGATCGGTCGACGATATCTGCTTCCTCATGTCGTTGCCGCCGCGCTCGAGCAAGTGTTCGAAGAATCGGTGGAGCATGTAGCCATTATCGAGCGCTCGCGCTACGCGAAGCTCCATCGCGGAATGGCGGCGACTACACGGCCCAACCGCATCCTGCTGACGATCAGCGGAGCGGAATTCGCGTCGAATCCCGAACTGCTTCTGCACGAGTACTATCACGTCCTGTGTCAGTGGCGAACGGGATACTTGACCCGTTGGCGATACATGGTGGAGTTCGTTCGATGCGGCTACCGTCAGAATCGCTACGAGCAGGAGGCACGGGAGTTTGCGGCGGCGAACCTGGATCAATACCGAGGATTTCTTCGAGAACTCGCCGACGGCGACGGAATTAGGTGGGTATCCCAAGAAATATAGGTGGATTCGCCGATCTCGGGAAGGAGCAGACATCGTAGCTTAGCCATCGTCCTGTCGACGGACAGCATCAAAGGGCCGCTGCCATGTTTTTCGAGGCGAATTCATCGACATCCGTACAATGGCCGCCGTCGGGGTCGGGAACCACGACCGGGGCGCGGTGGAAGTGCTTTCTTGTCACCCGCGCCACGACATCGCGGTGCCCAGCCCTCGGTGCGGACAACGTGCTTGCGCGCACCTGGACGTCGAGCCGACGGCCGGCCCTCAACGACAACCCCGCAAGCCGATGACGTCCGCCCTGGCACCGTCGGCGGATTCCAGCACGTACATTGGCGACGATGGCGACCGCGAGCTCATTCACAGGATCAGTTGTGCGGATCGGGACGCGTTTCAGCGGCTGTATCTCGACTACCACAAGCGCCTCGCCCGCTTCTTGGTCCGCGTCATCAGCCACTATGACGATATTGAAGAGATCATCAACGATGCATTGCTGATCGTATGGCAACACGCCGGCGATTTTCGCGGCGCATCGCGTGTTTCGACCTGGATCTTCGGCATCGCCTATCGTTGCGCACTGAAAGCCATCCGCAGGTCGAAAACCCGATCGCGCGCGATGACGCTGGAGATCCGCGATGGCGAGGCGTTCGCCAAGGACGCAACCGGTGAGGCGGAGGACCGGCAGCTCCTGGATGTCGCGCTGTCATGTCTGCCCGATGAACAACGGCTGGTGCTCATTCTCGCCTACTACAGGGATTTTTCGTGCGAAGAGATTGCGGCGATCATCGACTGTCCCGTCAATACGGTGAAGTCTCGGATGCACCAAGCCCGGCGCAAGCTGCGGTCCATCATTTCCACGGCTGCCGGCGCAGGAAGTAGTAGAGACTGCCCAGAGCCAGCGTCCCTGCCAGTGCAGCGAATTCCAATCGCGTTGTGAAACTCAGGATCCAGATGACGAATGCGGCGCCCAAGATACCGAGTGCCGGTCCACCCGGAGCGCGAAATGCGCCCTCGACGAATTTGCGCGTGTAGCGCAACCGCAGAGCGCCCAAACAAATCGCCAGATACACGCACAAGGTGGAAGCGCTCGACAGAATTGCCAGACGCTTGAAAGCGCCGGTGGCGGCGATCAAGAACGTGAGTGCTGCGACTGTCGCGATCGCAACATGCGGAGTGTGGTATGTGCGATGCACGCGCGCGAGGGCCTTGGGCAACATTCCGTTCTGCGCCATCAGGAAGAACGAGCGTGGGTTCTGAATCATCCCCGCGGCGAGCGCGCCAAAAATGGAGAGTACGACACCAATCAGCATCAGCGCGCGGCCCCGCGGCCCGGCGATTCTTGCAGCAACCTCTGCCAGTGGCGCGGAGGTTTGATGGCCGAGGTCGCTGCCGAGTACGCCCTGGCTGACAATCTGTAACGCAACATAGAGAAAAATCAGCGCTCCGACAGCGCCAAAAATGGCGCGCGGCACCGTGCGGGCCGGGTCTTTGATCTCTCCACTCGGAGATAGAGCCTCTTCCAGTCCTTGAAAAGCGAAAAAGATGAGCAGAGTGCCTTCACCGAGTGCCGCAGTTGTCGGCCATCCGCTCCAATGAAGTTCGCGCCAGTGCATGACGAACACTCCGCCCACGATCACGAACAGGAGCGGCACGAGCTTGGCGATGGTCGTCGTCACCGAAAGACGCATTCCTTGCTTGATGCCGACTATGTTGATGGCCGCAAGGCTCGCGAATAACAGGAATAGGGCCAGGATACGCCCGACGCCATGAGAAAGCACCGGCATGACCACAGCCAGCGCATCGACCAGCACGTTGGCGATCGCCGCGGAGGCGACCGCGATGAAACCCACGGCGTACACCACCCACGCGAGAAATCCCGCCAGGGGGCCGAAGGCCTCTTCAATATAGGCGACGGGGCCGCCCGAGCGGCGAACGAGGCTGCCGATTTCTGCGAAACACGTGAGCACGAGGACAACAGCCGAGGCACACAGCACATACGCAAGAATGGCACCAGGACCGAGCAGCGCCGCAACCAGTCCCGGCATCACGAAGATGCCGCCGCCCACCGCGGTATTGACAGCGTTTGCTGCAAGGCCCCACGGTCCGATGACGCGTTCGAGTTGCTCATCCCCCGTAGGCGGTTCGCTCAATGGATCTCCCAATGACTGGTTATGTGCCGCGGCCCCGATTCGCACAATGGGCGCCATAAGTCTTCTTGTTTCGGCCCTGCGGAGTCTAGTTGATGTGATGGCGGCGCGCACCATCTTGGTTTGTTAGGATCTGGATTCCCGTCAACACGCGAGGATGCAGCACATGGCCAAAGCATATTGGATTACTTTTTATCGCGAGATTTCGGATCCCGCCAAACTGGCCGCCTACGCGAAGCTGGCAGGCCCCTCCATCGAGTCGGGCGGCGGGCGCTTTTTGGCGCGCGCAACGCCCGCCCACACTTATGAAGCGGGCCAGTCGGAACGCACAGTGGTGATCGAATTCGATTCGATTGCACAAGCCATGGCCGTCCACGACAGCCCGAGCTATCAAGAGGCCCTAGCGGCATTGAAGGGCGGGGCCATCAGGGATGTTCGCATCGTGCCCGGTCTGTAGAATTGAAATTAATACAAGAATTCCCAGGCAATGTCCTACATGTGGCGCATGCGCAGCCCGATCCTTGCTGGAGATTCTCCTCTGTAGTCTCGTTCAGCGATGGATAAAAAGCGCACGGTGATGGTGGTCGAGCCGGATGTCCTGGTGCGGACGGCCGTTGCGGACTATTTGCGCGACTGCGGTTATACGGTGATCGAAGGCATTGCGGCGAGCGACGTATGGAAAGTATTGGAGAGCGGCAATCCACTTCATGTGGTGCTGGCGGGGCGCAGGACTTCCAGACCCTAGTCAACATATTGACCGGGTGTCTGCAATAAGAGCACGGGTTGGCCGTTGCGGACGGAATATGTTCGACCGACATATATCACGGACCCAGGGCCCCTTTAACAACTTGCCTCAGGCAATATACCGACGTAGCACTACCGAATAAGAACGTGGAACTATGGATGGACAAGGGCGCCTGGCGACCATCGTAATCATAAATTACAACTACGGTCGGTACATAGCGGACGCAATCGACAGCGCACTCGGACAATCCCATGCCTCGCTGGAAGTGGTCGTGGTGGATGACGGTTCGACCGACTTCTCGCGGCAGATCATTGCCAAATATAAAGACCGCATTCGCACGGTCTTCCAAGATAACCGGGGGCAGGGCGCTGCGTACAATGCGGGGTGGGCGGCGGCACGCGGCAAGTACGTGCTGTTTCTCGACTCCGACGACGTGCTCACCCCGGACGCCATGTCAAAGATCGTGGCTGCGTTCGAACGCAGCGATGCGGTCAAGGTGCAGTTCTACCTGGAACAGGTCGACCGCAATCTGGCTTCGCTCGGTTGTCTGCTGCCAACCTATGAATTTTCCACCATCGAGCCGCGCAAGCAGATTGCAAATTATGGTTACTATGTGAGTCCGCCCGCCAGCGGCAATGCATACAGAAAGTCGTTTCTCGATGCCGTCATGCCGATCGCGGACGAGAAGCTCTATCGTCGTGCCGCCGATGGCTTTACCACGGGCCTTGCAGGGCTGGCGGGGCATGTTGAATCCATTCCTGAGAGGCTGGGATTTTACCGCGTTCACGGCGAAAATTATGGCGGTGCGGGCGGCGTAAAATCCGTCGAGCATCTGCACCATATGTTCATGCGCGACATAAAGCGCGAGAACACGCAGCATGAATTCGG
This sequence comes from uncultured Gammaproteobacteria bacterium, assembly GCA_963811115.1. Lineage (GTDB taxonomy): Bacteria > Pseudomonadota > Gammaproteobacteria > Steroidobacterales > Steroidobacteraceae > Bog-1198. The sequence goes on along the minus strand of CAWEQB010000002.1, from coordinate 432,292 downwards.
ACATTGGTTCAATTTTCATTTTCCCGCCGATCGTTCCCGGTATTGCCCCGGCCATACCAAGCTGCGTTTGCTGTCGCGGCGTATGTATCCCGACGCACATCCGATCAAGGCAGACCAGGTTGGGGCGCTGGTATTTTGCGGACTGGTATCGGCACTGAGATTTCCACATCTGACAATCACCAAGCGATTCATGGTGGCGATTGGATTCATCATGCTGGGCGTCATGCCGCGCGCAATGTTGCGAGCACGTTTCGATGCCGTCACTGCGGCGCAACAACAGCACAAAGTCGCGTAGCTCATACGCCTGCGCCGGGGCGACCGTCTCGTGCCCGCACCGGCCACCGTGTCCTGGCTGCCCACGTTTCGGTGAACCCGGCATAGCACCCGAGGCGCAGAGCGCGCTCGACGCACTGGCTGGCGTTCATGGGTTGCCCGAGGTTTCGGTGATTTCCGGGAAGACCACCGGGTTTCGGCTCCGAGCCCGCCTCGCCATCCGCGGTCGGCTGGGATCGCCGAAACTGGGCCTATTCGAGCTCGACACTCATCGCGTGGTTCACATTCCGAGCTGCAGCGTTCAGCACCCCCTGATCAACCGCGTCGCTGCCGTCGTGCGGCGCGCTCTCGTGGATGCGCGAGTGACCTGTTATTCGGACAAGGCGCATTTGGGACTCGCACGCTACCTGCAGGTGGTCGTGGAGCGCAGCACGCAGACGGCACAAGTGGTGATGGTTGCCAACTGCGAAAGCCCTGAACCCCTGCTCGGTTGCTTTGAGCTGATCCGCGAACGGCTGGGAGCGGAGTTGCACAGCTTGTGGTTCAGCGCCAATGTCGAACGCTCCAACACCATTCTCGGTCGCGAACTTCAAAACTGGTGCGGGCCGGCCAGCGTGGTCGAGAAATTCGGCGGTGCGGCGGTTCATTATCCGCCGGGCGCATTCGGGCAGAACAATTTGGACATGGCGCAGGCCATCATCGAGCATGTGCGCGCCGAGATCCCGAACGGCGCGCGCGTCGCTGAATTTTACGCCGGTGTCGGCGCCATCGGCTTGTCGTTGCTGGGAAAGGTCTCCGAGATTCGAATGAATGAAGTCAACCCACATGCGTTGCTCGGCCTTGAACTCGGGCTCGCGACGCTCGATGCGGCGGACCGAGCCAAAGTCTTCGTGGCGCCGGGCGCCGCCGGGGCAGCACATCTCGCCGCCTCCGAGGCGCAAGTTGTGATCGCCGACCCGCCACGTAAGGGGCTTGACCCTGACCTGACGTCCTTCTTGAGGGAAAATCCACCCGAGCGGTTTCTGTACATCAGTTGCGGACTCGATTCGTTCCTGAACGATGCCGCGCGCCTGACCTCATCCGGCAGGCTGCGGCTCGCCGCGCTGACCGCCTACAACCTGTTGCCGTATACCGGCCACGTCGAGACCGTCGCCCGCTTCGAACGCGTTTGATGACCGTGATACGTTACGCGCTCTGTCACAGCCTAAAAATTGAAATCAGGTCCGAATATTCATGTCGAACATTCATCTGCGGCCGAGAAGCAAGCTTTGGATCAACTGCGTTGGCGCAGGGGTCTGGCTTACCGGCGCCGCCTGGCTCATCGCACATTATTTCGTGAAGTCGCAGGATGCTTTTGGCCTGCAAAATACCTCATCGGAGGTGTGGTGGCTAAGAGTGCACGGGGCGTTCGCGTTCATGGCGCTTTGGACGGGAGGTCTGCTCTGGGGTGTGCATGTTGTCAGAGCATGGAAGAGGGGACATCACCGATGGAGCGGCGGAGCACTGTTCACTGCACTATCGATGCTCATCGTGACCGGTTATTTGCTCTACTACGTCGGCAACGAGCATGCGCGCGACATGATCTCCTGGATTCACTGGGTTCTGGGACTGACTATTCCGATGGCCTACCTGATCCATCGAATCGCCAGGCATGATTCCCACCCCGGCGTGCGCCCGGGGAAAAATTCCTGAATCCCTGGGATGCGCGCCTGCCGGCGCAGCTTTGGTTCGCAACTGTATTGCGAATACGAATCGTTCTTATTATACTTCTCATTAGTGTTGCCAAGGGAGCTGCCAGTTCGCAGCCGCGGCTGCCCGTTCACCGTAGAGGACCTCGAACCCATGAATGCCCGCCGAAATTGTCTTGCTGCTCTCTTGTTTTCGGCAGCAGCCAGCATGCCGATCGCGCGAGCGGCCGACCCTGCGCCCGTCAACGCCGACATCGTGCGCAAGCTCGAGCAGCGGCTCGACGAGGTGCAAGAACAGCTGGTCTCGATGCAGCAGCAGATCCGTGAGCTCAAGGCGCAGAACGAGGCCTTATCCTCGGCGCAACAGCAACAGGCCGCGCAGAGTCCAACGCAGCCTGCGCAAGTTGCTGAAGCCGGGCAGACTCCTCGCCCAGCCTCGGGCGGAATTTCGGAGAACCTGAGTCTGTGGGGATACGGCGAAATCTACTACACCCATCCCGCGCATTTTCCGCAAGATACGCAATTCGACCTGGCGCGCGCAGTATTCGGCATCGGCTATCGGTTCGACGACCGCACCGTGTTCAATTCCGAATTCGAGGTGGAACACGCGATCGCTTCGGCGGACGATGTGGGCGAGTTCGAGGTGGAGCAGTTTTACATCGATCACCAGCTCGCCCCATGGGCCTCGATCAAGACCGGATTGTTCTTGATGCCGTTCGGATTGCTCAACGAGCACCATGAGCCGACCAACTACTACGGTGTGCAGCGCAATTTCGTCGAGACCTTGATCATACCCAGCACGTGGCGGGAGGGCGGTGTCGGGCTGCACGGCAATACCGAGTCCGGCTTGAACTGGGACGCCGGCGTGACCACCGGCCTCAATCTCGGCGGCTGGGAGATCAACCCCGAGGATCCGCAGTACCGCACGGCGCTCGATCTCGAGAACAATGGCGTGGCCCCCATGCAGGCGACCCATCAGGAACTTTCGCTCGCCAACGGCCATCACCTGTCTCAATACGTCTCGCTCAATTTCAGCGGCATTCCCGGATTGCTGGCGGGCGCCGCGGTATTCACGGGAGAAGCCGCAGTGCCGACCGCGCCGGCCGGACTGCCCAGTCAGCGTGTGACTCTTTGGGAAGGGCATGCGCGCTGGACTCCCGGAGCCGCGGAATTGTCCGCGGTGTATGCCAAAGGCCGCATCTCGAACACCTCGACCTTCAATCTCGACAACGCCGGCGCTTCCAATCCCCTGCCGTCCGAATTCCTCGGTTACTACCTGCAGGGCGCCTACACGGTTTGGGAGAACGGCGGCTATCGACTCGCGCCGTTCGCCCGCTGGGAGCACTACGATATGGGGTCCTCTTATGAGGGGATCCCCCCGGGCTTCACGACCGTGCCCGCCGGGCTTGCCTCGGATGGTAGGCCCTGGCCGCAGCCGCGCGATCGCGTATGGACCGTGGGTGCAAATTTCTATTTGACCCCGCACGTGGTATTCAAAGCCGACTACCAGACCTTCGACGTCAACAAGGACCTCACCCGCTTCGACCTTGGTATGGGCTTGAACTTCTAGGTGGTGATCATGTACCCGGACTCGCGAATTTCGATCATACCGGTGGCGGCGGTCATGGTGTGCATGCCCGCGCACGCGCTGGTGTATATGAGCGTGGAGGAAGCGCAACAGGTGATGTTTCGCGGTCAGTCCCTGACGGCGATGCCCGTGGTGCTGAGTGCTGCGGACATCGCCGCCATTGAACGAGACTCCGGCGTCAAGGTCTACCCGGGCTCGCTGCGCGCCTGGAAAGCCGGTGACGGCTATTTTTTCGTCGACGCCGTCATCGGCAAACACGACCTGATCACCTATGCCGTCGCCCTGACCGGGGAGGGCAAGGTGCGTCAAACGGAAATACTGGAGTATCGCGAGGCCTATGGAGGCGAGGTGCGCAATGCGCACTGGCGCGCGCAGTTCACCGGCCGGCAACACGGCGACCCCGTGCGCATCGGCCGCGACATTCAAAACATCAGCGGCGCCACTCTGTCGTGCGAGCACGTCACTGACGGAATTCGGCGGCTGCTCGCCACCTATGCCATCGCCATCGCCCAACGCTGAGGCGGCCGGAGCCGCGGACGCAGGCATGCGCCGCGCGCGGCCGCTGCTCGGCACGATCGTTGAGATCGCGGCGGCGGCGAATCAATCGGCCGACTCCCTGCATTCGGCCATCGACGCGGGTTTCGCGGCAATTGAGCGCGTCCATGCCTTGATGAGTTGCCAGGATCCCGGCAGCGAACTGTCGAGGCTCAATCGCAACGCCGGCAATCAGGTGCAGCGAGTCGACGCTCACACCTACCGCGTCCTTGAGGCTGCGCTGCGCATGGCGAGATTGAGCGAAGGTGCCTTCGACCCGTGCGTGGCGCGCCCGCGCGGCGAAAGACCGGCCGCGGATTCTGCCGGTTGGCGCCACATTGAATTGGTGGATGGCGACGGCGTGCGGATTCTCCGGCCTTTGCGCTTGGACTTGGGCGGCATCGCCAAGGGTTATGCAGTCGATCTGGCTGTGCGTACTCTACAAAAGCTGGGAATTGACCAGATTGCGGTCAACGCCGGCGGCGATCTACGCATTGCCGGGCCGCAGCCGCAGTGCATCCAATTGCGGCATCCGCAAGCGCCGTCTCTCCTGGCTTACACCGCGACGCTGCACAATGCGTCGCTTGCGACATCTGCGGCCTACTATTCGCGCTGCCTGGCGCAAGGCCGGGAAGTCTCGGCACTGATTGATTCGCGCACCGGCGCACCCTATGTGGGCAATCGCAGCATCAGCGTTCGCGCCGATGAATGCATGACAGCCGATGCGTTGACCAAGGTCGTTTTGTTTGCCGATGCCGAGATTGCCGAGCACTGCCTGTCGGCATGCCATGCCGAAGCTTATGTGATGAACCCGAATCTCACGGCGGTTCGAGCCTGAGAATGCGCCCCTCCGCAGAATCCGTGGTGACGTACAAGTAGCCGTCCGGGCCGTCGCACACGGCCCGGATGCGTTCGCCGAGATCCCGGAGGAGCATCTCCTGTGACGCGATCACCGTGCCGTCGAAATGCAGCCGGCGCAGATGATGGCCGGCCAGCGCCCCGACGAATAGGTCGCCGCGCCACTGCGGAACGCGCGTGCCGGTGTAGAACGCCATTCCGGAGGGAGCAATGGAGGGGGTCCAGTAAACCACCGGCTGCTCCATCCCGGGGGTTGCGGTCTTTTCGGAAACAACCTGACCTGAATAGTCTATTCCGTAGCTGATCATCGGCCATCCATAGTTGGCCCCGGCATGCAGAATGTTCACCTCGTCGCCGCCCTTGGGCCCGTGCTCATGAATCCACACCTCGCCAGTCAGTGGATTGAGTGCGATTCCCTGAATGTTACGGTGGCCGTAGGTATAGATCTCCGGGCGCGCGCGCCATCGCCGCACGAACGGATTGTCCGCCGGTACGGTGCCGTCGTCATTGAGGCGCACGACCTTGCCGAAATCGTTGTCGAGGGCCTGAGCTTGGTAGGGGTACCAGCGCCCGTCGCCCAGCGTCACGAGTAACTTCTGGTCCGGCCCGAACATCAGGCGGCAGCCAAAATGCATTGAGTCACGCTTGAACGGCGCCGCCGTAAATACGGTGGTGACGTTCTGCAGTGTCCGGCCGACCAGCCGTGCCCGGATCACCGAGGTTGCATTGGCCTCCACGGTGCCCACGGTAAGGCAGATATAGAGAAGCCCATTTCGAGCAAACTCGGGATGCAAAACGAGTCCCAGCAATCCCCCGTCGCCCTCGGCAAACCGGGCAGGGACGCCTGCAATGGCTGTGGTCTCCAACATTCCGTCGTGGACGATGCGCAGGCCGCCATTGCGCTCGGTGACCAACAGATCGCCACCGGGCAGGAATGCCAGTTCCCAGGGGTGATTGAGTCCGTCGGTAATGGTGACTGCATGAACCGGCGGCGACTCGGTTTGGGCGACGGCTGACCCGCAAAACATCGCGACTCCGGTCACCAGCAAAATGGCGGTGCAATACAGAAGAATGGCCAGAATGGCGAGCGCTGTGCGGTACACGGAACTCATGGTGCAAAGGGTGTCTGAGGGGGCGTATGGGTACAATCATCATGCGATGGCGGGCAACTGCGGCGCGACGAAGCGCGGCTTCCGCGCGCCGGGTCGCGCAGCACAGCGGCCTGCGGGTGAGTAGACTGGCAGCAGAGACCAAGGTCACGGGAACGATGTCGTCCAATTTCATGACTCTGCCCCATCCCTCGCTGGCGGACATCATCGACCGGCGCCTCGACCAGGCGTCTCTGTTCTGGATCTTGCAGGCGGGCGGCTGGCTGGCTTTCGGCGTGGTCATGGTCGGCTGGGCGCTCGCGTACTGGCCACCCTGGGTCGCGATCATCAACAAGTCGCTGCTGGTTGCGATTGGCATTCTCATCAGTCTTGGGTTTCGAGCGATCTATCGAAAAATGCGCCTTCGGGCCTGGCCGGTGAGCCGTTGCGGTCTTGCTGTCCTGGCGGCCTCATTCGCCGCGGCCCCTCTGTGGTACGAGGCGCATGTGGCGTTGTTCCGGGCATCGTGCGGCGCCATTGCCGCATCCTGGCCGGCGTCATCGATCGCGATCGGTTGCGCGCGGCCGGTCATTACTCGCTGGCTCGTGCCCACCGAGACCTGGCTGTTCTACGGGTTCGTGCTCATCACCTGGTCCCTCTTATATTTCGTCGTCGACGGCATTCGTTCATTGCGGCGGGAAAGTGCGCGGGCGGCTCGCGCCGACGCGCTCGCAGTCGAAGCGCGCCTCAAAACCTTGCAGATGCAACTCGAGCCGCACTTCTTGTTCAACACCCTCAATTCCATATCAACTCTGGTGACGGCCGGCCGCAACGGTCCGGCCACGGCAATGATCGCCGAACTCAGCGAATTCCTGCGAGCGACGCTTGCGACCCGCGACAAGCCCGAGACCACCGTCGGCGAAGAGATCGAGTTCGTTCGTCACTACCTGCGCATCCAGGAATGTCGATTCGGCGATCGGCTACGGGTGGAATTCGATATCGAACCCGCAGCTCTGATGGCGCGAATACCCACGCTGTTGCTGCAACCGCTGGTTGAGAACGCAATTCGACATGGAATACTGCCCAAATCGGAGGGTGGATGCGTGTGGATTCGGGCGGCACGACATGCACGCGAATTGGTGATTGCCGTCGAAGACAACGGCGTCGGCATACCCGAGACCTCCGAGGTGCAGACCGGGGTCGGGTTGGCTAACACGCGGCTGCGGTTGCGGACCTTGTATGGCAATGCCGCGCAGCTCGAGATCGGGAATTCCCCCGCCGGCGGCGCCGTGGTGTACATCGAAATGCCGCTCAAGCTCTCGGACGCGACAGGCGGCGCCCCGTGACGCACACCACATCCCTGACTTCGATCACCGCGGCCATCATCGACGATGAACCCCTGGCGAGAGAAGGCGTGCGAATCCGCTTGGAACGTGCCGGCGGCGTTACCATCGTCGGGGAGTGTGGAGACGGCGGCATGGCCGCCGAGCTCATCCGTAGCCGACGGCCGGACGTTGTTTTCATCGACGTTCAGATGCCCGGAAAGACGGGCATCGAGGTTGCGCAGGCTGTGGAGCCCGAATTCGCTCCGTATTTCGTATTCATAACCGCATTCGATGCGCACGCCATCCGCGCATTTGAACTGAATGCCTTGGACTACCTGGTCAAACCGATCGCGGACGAGCGCTTTTTATCTTCGCTCGAACGCGCGCGCCAGGCCGTGCGAACGCGAAGCCAGGCGGCACTCGGGCGGCGGTTGAATACAGGCGTACCCAGCGTTACGGCGCGCGCCGCGAAGCTGACCGTACGCATCGGCAATCGATTGATACTGATCGCACCCGCGGAGATCGACTGGATCGAAGCGGCCGGCGACTACGCGCAACTGCATGTCGGGAAGAAGGCCTGGCTCATGCGTGAGCCGATGACGGTGCTCGATGCCAAGCTCACCCCGCTTGGCTTCACGCGCATCCACCGGTCCACCATCGTGAACACGGATCGCGTTGTCGAGCTTCGAGCGCTCGATGACGGTGAATACACGGTGATTCTGCGCGACGGCACTGCGCTCAAGCTGAGCCGCAGCTACCGTCACGCGGTGCCGATGCTGCTTCAATCGGGTGTCTGATGCGTGGAGGCGTGCTCATGCGCTGGCGGAATTCAATCGTTCGAGGTCGGCCCGGTCCAATTTCAACTGCGTGGCGGCGACCAAGTCATTCAGCTGATCGACCGTGGTCGCGCTGGCGATAGGGGCGGTGATGCTGGGCCGGGCGATTTGCCAGGCGAGCGCCACGCTGGCGGGCTTGGCGCCATGGCGCCGTCCTACTTCATCGAGCGCCGCAAGTATGCTCAAGCCGCGTTCATTCAGGAAATTTTCGACGACTCCCTTGCCGCGCGCACTTTTCGCGGCGTCTGCGGGTGTGCGGTATTTTCCGGTGAGAAACCCGGCGGCGAGCGCGAAGTAGCTGACCACGCCGATTTGATGCTCCAGGCACAAGGATTCGAGTGCGGATTCGTAGTCGGCACGCGCATACAGATTATAGTGCGGTTGCAATACCTCGTAGCGCGGCAGGGCATGCTGGCGGCTGAGTTCGAGTGCCTCGCCCATTCGCGCCGCAGTAAAGTTGGAGGCGCCGATCGCGCGCACCTTGCCCTGGGAGATGAGTTTCTGATAGGTCCCGAGCGTCTCCTCCATGGGTACGGCGGCATCGTCGCAATGCGAAAAGTACAAATCAATGTAGTCCGTCTGCAGTCGTCGCAGCGATTCTTCGACCGAGTGCATGATGTGCTTTGCGGACAAGCCCTTGCGATCGGATGCCATGGGCATGCCGACTTTGGTCGCAATGACGACATCCTTGCGATTTGCGCCCCGCCGTAACCAGTTGCCAATCACCGTTTCGGATTCGCCGCCCCGGTGTCCCGGCGCCCAAACAGAATATACATCCGCGGTATCGATGAAGTTGAGCCCGGCACTCACCAACGCATCCAGCACGGCAAACGAGGCGGCTTCGGTTGCGGTCCAGCCAAAGACATTTCCGCCAAGGCACAAGGGGGCTACCCGCAGACTAGAGCGGCCCAAAGATCGAAGTTGCATCGAAACCTCCAGTTTTGACTGCGAATGATCCTAAACTGGACCCATGGCCGCTACCACCGGTATTTCCGCAAAGCCTCTTCGCTTGCTGGCCCAGCAAGCGTTGAGCCGCGCCGCCGGCGCGCCATTGGTCGGCGGCAACGCCTTGGAACTCTTGATCGACGCCGCGGCCCACTTCGATGCATGGCTCTCCCTGATCAGGGGCGCTCAGCGGCGCGTGCTGTTGGAGAACTACATCATTCGGGATGATGAAGTCGGCAGTGCGTTTCGCGATGCGCTGGTCGAGCGTGCACGGGCTGGAGTATTGGTTGCCGTGGTGGTCGATTGGCTCGGATGTCTCGGCCAGTCGCGCAGCGCGTTTTGGACCCCGTTGCGCAATGCCGGTGGTCAGATACGGATATTCAATCCGCCACGGCTGGGTGAGCCGCTGGGCTGGATCAGCCGCGATCACCGTAAACTGCTGATCGTCGACGGCGTCTGCGGATCTGTGTCGGGCGTGTGCCTGAGTTCCAAATGGCTGGGAAATCCGTCGCGCAATGTGCCGCCGTGGCGCGACACGGGGTTGCTGGTGCGTGGGCCCGCCGTGGCCGAGCTCGAAGCCGCCTTTACACAAAGTTGGAACGCGATGGGTGTGCCGCTCCCGGCTTTTGCGCCGGTTTCCGAGCAGCCCGTGGGCTCGGTGGCCTTGCGGGTCATTGCCACTCAACCTGCCAGCGGCAGCGTGTACCGGCTGGATCAGCTGATCGCTTCGATGGCCCACAAGAGCCTATGGCTTTCCGACGCCTATTTCGTCGGTATAACACCCTATGTGCAGGCACTCGTGGCTGCCGCACGCGATGGTGTCGATGTGCGCATGCTGGTGCCGGGCAGCAGCGACATACCGGCCGTGGCGGGGATATCACGCACGGGCTATCGGCCGCTGTTGAAGGCCGGCATCCGGGTGTTCGAATGGAACGGCTCGATGCTGCACGCCAAGACCGCAGTCGCTGACGGCCAGTGGGCGAGGGTGGGTTCTTCGAATCTCAATATTGCAAGCTGGCTGGGCAATTTCGAGGTCGACGTGGCGGTCGAGGATGCCGGTTTCGCCGGAGTGCTTGCCGACCAGTACGAGCTTGATCTGCAGAATGCGACTGAGATCGTCTTGGCGCCGCGCCGCTATCGCGGCGGCGAACACATTCAGGGCAGTGGCACGCGTCCACCGAGGGTGCCCTTCGCGGGCGGCAGTTCCGGCCGTGCGGCCGCCGGCGCATTGCGAATCGCCAACAGCGTTGGTGCCGTATTGGCCAATCGCCGGGTGCTTGGGGATGTGGGCGGCGGCCCGCTGTTGACCGGCATGTTGGTGTGCGCTGCCATTGCCGTCGTGGCGGTGTTTTGGCCGCAGGGGATTGCGTGGCCGCTCGGGGCACTGGCTGCTTGGACGGCTTTGAATTTGGCGATCCGTGGTTGGCGACTGCGGGAGCGGCAACGTCGTCGACCCTGACGATCCGGGCTACATCAAGAAAGCCGGGCAACCTTCTTTTGTTTGAATCTAGAGTCCACCGCCGCCTCGGCCGCGACCCAATCCGCCAGTTCATTGCCGGGCGCAAATCCGCGGCGCTCGGCAAGGAAATACGCTTCAGCGGCGATCAACCGGCGACGCATATCCGGATCAATGGCCGGGTTGCCGGTTGTGGTTGTCTTTCGCTTCGTGCCGGTCGTGGACACCCTCTTCGTAACCATCAATCTGCCTCCATTGTCTTTGGCCGAGATATAGCTGCATGCATGACTATATAGTGGACTTTTTCAAAACTCCGCAATGAATTTTCCATGACACAAAGCCGGGGCACGCTCCCGGTGCAATCCGAAATCGCGCGGCACCATTGCGGCGCATAATGCCGTAAGTTGGATCGCCGCCTCGCCTAATAATTCCGTTTCTGTAACATTTACACGCAGTTTGGAGTGTCCGATGAAATGCAGCGCTATCATGCGGGTCCTATGAGCCGCGCTGCGAGCCAGCTCGACCACGCATCGCTGATCGAAGCCTGCCACGCGCGGTCGATCGCGCTCTTGAAAGGAAATCTGTCCTCCGGCGGAGTGCTGGCGGCCTCGCCCGGCGCACGCGCAAAAAAGCGCGGCTATGCGGCCATATTCGGACGCGACGCGGCTGTTTGCGCGGTCGGCATGGCCCTGTCGGGAGATCGGGCGCTGGAGCACGCAGCTTCGGTGGCTCTCGATACCCTGGCGCGGCACCAGGCGCCCAATGGACAGATTCCAAAGTTCGTGGACCTGCAAAGTCAGGAGGCGGATTTCTGGTATCTAGGGTGCATCGATTCGACCTTGTGGTGGCTCATTGCGGTGGCCTTGTTGGATAAGCAACAGTGTCCCCGCGGGTTGCGGCGGCGATATGCCAAGCGCATCTCGCTCGCGATCCAATGGTTGAAGGCGCAGGAGCACCAACGCTTCTTCTTGCTGCAGCAGAACGAAGCCAGCGACTGGGCGGACATCATGCCGCGCTCGGGATTCGTGCTTTACACAAATGCCCTGTGGTATTTCGTGAAGCAGCTCTACCGCCTTGGCCGCTCCAATGAGACATTGGAGAATTTCAACGGGTTGTTCCACCCGTTTTCGGCGAATCTCGCCGAGTATCGCCGGGCCCGGTTGCTCAACGACTACGTTTTGCAGCGCGGTCAAAATCGCGACTTGTACCTGAGCTTCGTCAATTTCTCGTTCTTCGGCGAGGAGGGAGACGTGTTCGGAAATATATTGGCCGTTCTGCTCGGGCTCGCCGACGCTCGCGCGAGCGCTCGAACGCTGGATGCGCTGATCAAGGCACGAGTGAATGATCCGTACCCTGTGCGTGCGGTCACGCGCCCCATCAAGCAAAATAGTTCGTTGTGGCGACCCTATATGGCACGCCATCGGCAAAATTTCGTCTGGCAATACCACAACGGAGGAATCTGGCCGATGGTGGGGGGGTTCTGGATAGCCGCGCTTGCAGCGGTAGGCCGCGGTGATCAGGCCAAGTTGGAACTGGTGAAATTGGCACGCGTCTGTGCGCTTCGCCGTTGGGCGTTCACTGAGTGGTTTCACGGCAGAACGCTCGCCCCCCGCGGAATGCCGGGGCAGTCGTGGAATGCCGCGGCATTTCTTATCGCGGAACACGCGATCGCGACCCGCGGCGCGCCATTCGCTCACAGCTTCAAATGACGACGCCGGCGAAATGAAAACCATCGTCGTGACGGGAGCAGCCACCGGCATTGGCTGGGGCTGCGTCCAGGTGCTGATCGCGGGCGGCTTTCGCGTGTTCGGCAGTGTGCGCCGGCAGGTGGATGCCGAGCGCCTTTCGGCGCAATTCGGTCCGAATTTCACGCCGCTGATCTTCGATGTGACCGACGCGTCAGCCGTCGCCGCAGGCGCGAAGCAGGTGGGTGACGCGCTCGGCGGCGCGACCTTGTTCGGCCTGGTCAACAACGCCGGTATCGCCGTCCCGGGGCCGCTGCTGGGGGGTGGACCGCGCGCGCAGCGGCGGTCCCGGCCGCATCGTCATGATTTCATCCGTCAGCGGAAGAAACGCCAGGCCGTTTCTCGGCCCCTACAGCGCCTCGAAATTTGCGCTCGAAGGAATGTCCGAATCACTGCGCCGCGAGCTATTGATGTTCGGAATCGAGGTGATCATCGTCGCTCCGGGCACCGTGGCGACGCCGATCTGGGACCAGGCCGAAGCCGCCGACATCGCGCCGTTCATCGGCACGCCCTACGCCGGCGCCCTCGAGAAACTCAGGGTCTTCATGGTCGCCAACGGCAAGAAGGGCTTGCGGCCCGAGCATTTGGGCGAAGTCGTGAAAACCGCGCTCACCGCCGCGAAGCCGAAGATCCGCTACACCGTGACGCCGCGGCCCATCCAAAATTTGCTGCTCAACCTGTTGCCAAGACGGTGGGTGGACCACATGATCGCGCGGCGCCCGGGTTTGAAATAAAGCAGTAGCAAGGCTGCCAGGCAGCCGACAGACTCAGGCCGTGCGTCGGATATACTGGGCGCAAAGCCGCAGTCGTAGCGCGCTACAGGGGATGTCTTGATGAAGTTTCGCTGGCTAACCGGTTTGCTGGTGCTTGTGTTGCCGCTGATATCCGTTCGATCCGAGCCCGAGGCGGCAAACCCGCCGCCCTCTACATGGCTCGGCTACAGCGCACAAAATGCGGTGTTGCAGGGTCAGTGGGAAAGAAAGTTCAGGGAAGCGATTTCTGCGGCCAATATCCGCGAGAACATGCGGCGCTTGAGCGCGCGGCCGCATCACGTCGGCTCGCCCTACGACAAGGACAATGCGCAGTGGATTCTTTCCAAGTTCAAGGAATGGGGTTTCGACGCAAAGATCGAGACCTTCAACGTCTTGTTTCCCACGCCCAAGATTCGCGTCGTCGAAATGCTGCAGCCGACGGTATATCGAGCCAAACTGACCGAGCCCGCCGTTTCCGCAGATTCGACCTCGCGCCAGACCGCCGAGCAGTTGCCCTCTTACAATGCCTATTCCGTCGACGGCGACGTAACCGCGCCGTTGATTTACGTCAATTACGGCAATCGCGAAGACTACGAAAAGCTGGACCGCCTGGGTATTTCGGTCAAGGGTGCGATCGTTATTGCGCGCTACGGCCAGGGATGGCGGGGCATCAAACCCAAGGTGGCCGCCGAGCACGGCGCCATCGGCTGCATCATCTACTCCGATCCCAAGGGAGACGGCTACTTCCAGGGCGATGATTTCCCAACCGGGGGCTGGCGCCCCCGTTACGGCGTGCAGCGAGGCAGCGTCATGGACACCGACTACCCGGGCGACCCTTTGACGCCCGGGGTGGGTGCCACCGCGAATGCGAAACGCCTGAGCTTGAAGGAAGCCAAGACCCTGACGACCATTCCGGTGCTGCCGATTTCCTACGGCGATGCACTTCCGCTTCTCTCCGCGCTCAAAGGCCCGGTAGCGCCCGAAGATTGGCGAGGTGCGCTCGCGATCACCTATCACGTCGGACCTGGACCGGCTCGGGTTCATCTCAAGGTCAGCTCGAACTGGGACATCAAACCCATCTATGACGTGATCGCCACCCTTCATGGGTCGACCGACGAGGGCCAATGGGTGATTCGCGGCAACCATCATGACGCCTGGGTCAACGGCGCGGATGATCCGATTTCCGGCCAGGCCGCGATGCTGGAGGAGGCGCGGGTACTCGGCGAGTTGCACGCCCATGGCTGGACCCCCCTGCGCACCGTCATCTACTGCGCCTGGGACGGCGAGGAGCCGGGGTTGCTGGGTTCGGTCGAATGGGTGGAGACGCACGTCGACGAGCTGCAGAAACATGCCGTGATCTACATCAATTCCGACAGCAATCAGCGCGGCTACCTGTTACCCGGGGGCACGCAGGATTTGCAGAATTTCGTCAGCAGCGTGGCTCGCGACGTGGAAGATCCCGAAACGCATATGTCGGCGTATCAGCGCTCGCATCTTTTTGCCATCTCCGAAGCGAAGAATGCGGAGGAACGCAGCGACCTGCGCAAACGCAACGATCTTCTGGTGCGGGCGCTCGGTGATGGGTCGGACTACACCGCCTTCCAGGACTTCGCCGGGATCTCCTCGCTGAATTTGGGATTCGGAGACGAGGATGACGGCAGCCAATACCACTCGATTTACGATGATTTTTATTGGTACACGACATTTGGCGACAAGGATTTTTCCTACGGCCGCGCGTTGTCGCAGACGGCGGGGACCGCCATCATGCGGGCGGCCGACGCCGATTTCATTCCAGTTGACTACACGCCGCAATCGCAAGCCATCGAAAAGTACACGACCGAGCTTGAGAAACTGGTCAAGGACAAACAGGACGAGTTCACCGAGCGGAATCTCGAACTCAAGGAAGGGGTCTTCAAGGCCACTCAAGACCCGCGTAAGCTCCTGTTGCCGCCCCCGGCCGAGGTCGTTCCGCCCTATGTAAATTTGGCTCCCCTGAAGAATGCCCTGGTCGTGCTTAAGAAGAGCGCCGACCGTTACTCGGAGGGGCTCGCCGCGTACCAGACCAAGGGATCGCCGGCGCTCGCGCCGCAGGCTCTCGAATCGATCAATGCAGACCTTTTGCGCGTGTCGCGATTGTTTCTCAATCAAAAGGGTCTGCCGGAGCGGCCGTGGTTCAAGAATCAGATCTATGCTCCGGGCGCCTATACAGGATATGGAGCGAAGCCCATCGCGGCCGTCCGTGAATATATGGACGAAAAGAAATGGGCGGAAGCGGAAGGTCAGGTGCCCCAGGTCTCGCAAGTCATCGAAACGGTGGCCGCCGGCATCAACAAGGCAGCCGAAGATCTCGAGAATGCGCTCGCTCAGGGAGCGAACTGAAGGCCATGCCGAAAATTCCACTTCTCATCGCCGCCGCGCTGATTGCTTCAGGCTCGCAGCCTGCCGCGGTAACGCCGGTGCCGCCGCCGCCCGGACCGGTGGTGATTCTCACCGACAGGGCGCTGGACGGCGCCGGGACGGTGTTGCACGGCGCCCGCATCGGTGTCGCCAACGGCAAGATCAGTTCATTGACCGCGCCGACAAATGCGCCCGTGATCGATCTTCGCGGCTATACCGTCCTGCCGGGGTGGATCGATACTCACGTGCATCTAGAGCTGCACTTCGACAAGACAGGACGCATCGCGACGGAGAACGAAGCGCCGGCCGAGGCGGCCGTGGCGATGGCGGATGCGGCATGGCAGACCCTCATGGCTGGTTTCACCACCATACAAAGCGTGGGCGATCCCAACAATGCAGCGTTGCGAGATGCGATCCGCGATAATGGTTTTCCGGGCCCGCGCTTGCTCACCTCGCTGGCGCCGATCGAGGGACCGCTGACGAAGACGCCGGATGAGTTGCGCGCCATGGTTCGGGAGCGAAAAGCGCAAGGCGCGGATCTGGTCAAGATCTTTGCGTCATCCAGCCAGCGCGTCGGCGCGAATCCCACCTTGTCCGAAGAACAATTGCGGATTCTGTGCGGCGAAGCGAAGGCGATCGGACTGCGCTCGATGGTTCACGTCTATCGTTCGCAGGTGTCCGCGGCCGCACGTGCGGGGTGCAGGGAAATTGAGCACCTGACCTACGCGACCCAGCGGGACATCGACGAAGTTGTGCGCGCCGGCGCCTTCATCAGCCCGCAAGTCGGGCTGGTGGTGCAGAACTATCTCGAGAACAAGGCACGCTATCTGGGGGTCGGAAATTACACCGAAGAAGGGATGGCCATCATGCAGCGCGACCTGGCGGAGGATTATGCCGTTTGCACGCTCGCCGTGCATACGCCCGGCTCGAAAGTGGTGTTTTCCACCGACGCGACCGCGGGCGCTCACGGCCGGAATGCCGAGGAATTTTTTGGTCGCGTCGATCATTGCGGGCAATCGCCGATGGCCGCGCTGGTTTCGGCCAATTTTCTTGCCGCCGATTCGATCGGGATGGCGGACAGGCTGGGTCGGCTGGCGCCGGGATACGAGGCGGACATCATTGCGCTGGATGGCGATCCCGTCGCCGATCTGACTGCTGTTCGGCGCGTGGTGTTCGTCATGCGAGGCGGTGTCGTCTATAAATGGACCGGCCGCAAGGCTCAGCCTTAGCCTGGAATATCCGCGGTTTCGAAGACCAAAATCGCGGCCGCGAGATCCTCGAGGGCGGCGCCGACCGACTTGAACACGGTGATTTCGTCCCCATCCCGCCGACCCGGCTGCAGCCCGCTGCATAGATCGTGCAGGTCGTGCACCGCGTCCTCCTTGAGCACGCCGCTTGCAATCGGCGACACGATGTCGCCGGCTTCGTGCATCGCGCCCTCGCGCGTATCGACGAACACGCGCGCCCTGGCGATCAGATCATCATCGGCTTCACGCATGGCCGGCGTGTATCCCCCGACCAGGTCAATGTGCGTGCCGGGGCGGATCCAGGCGCCGTGAATCAGCGGATCGGTCGCCAGCGTCGCAGCCGAAATGATGTCGGACTCGGACGCCGCCGCCGGCAGGCTGGCAGCGATCTGCGCCTCGATGCCGCGGCCGCGGAGCTCATCGGCGAGCGCTGCGGCATGGGCCGCTGATCGTCCCCAAATACGCACGGTCTTGAGAGTGGGGCGCAGCGCGATGTGGAATTGCGCCAATTGCCGCGAAATTCTGCCGGTGCCGACGATCAGGAGGGTGCTTGCGTCTGCGCGCGCCAGATACCGCGCGGCCAGCGCAGAAGTCGCCGCGGTCCGCCGCGCGGTGAGTTCTCCGCCGTCGATCATGGCTTGCACCATGCCGGTTTCGGCATTCGCCAGGATGTACGCCGCGGACACGGCAGGCCGTTGCCGCCGTGAATTGCCGGGAAAGACCGTGACTATCTTGATTCCGAGATAAGCGCCGGCGCGCCATGCCGGCATCAGCAGCAGCGTGCCATCATCCTCGCCGGGCACCGGCACGGTATGATGATGCCGTACCGGCGTCGTGCAGCCTTCGCGGAACATCCGCTCGAGCGCGGCCATGAGCGCCTCCGGTTGCAGGCGTGTCACCACGGTCGCGGCATCGATGATCTGCACGGCGGCAGTGTAACATCAGCGATTATGGATCCAGACGCATCCACCGCGCCGGTTCGCGGGCTATGGGAGGACACCGCGAGCCCATGGCCGGTGGACGCGGCGATTTGCGAGACGGTTTCCGCCGACGTGGTGGTGATAGGCGCCGGCTACACCGGATTGTCGGCGGCGCTTCACCTGGCGCAGGCCGGCGCGTCGGTCGCCGTATTGGAATCCCACGATGTCGGATTCGGCGGATCCGGACGCAACGTCGGCCTGGTCAATGCCGGCATGTGGGTGACTCCGGATGAGGTTGCCGCGACGCTCGGAGCGCACTACGGAGAGCGCCTGCTTCGGGTGCTCGGCGATGCGCCGGGACTGGTGTTCGAGTTGATCGACCGCTACGGCATTCAATGCGAGCCCGAACGCGCGGGAACTCTTCACTGCGCGGTTGGCAGCAGCGGGCTCAAGGATCTCGAACGTCGCGCCGCGCAGTGGCAGGCGCGAGGAGTAATGGTGCAGATCCTGAATGCCAAGGAAACGGCGAACAAACTGGGAACCGACGTGTACACAGGCTCACTGTGGGACCGGCGCGCCGGCACGATCCAACCATTGGGCTACGCACGCGGTCTGGCACGCGCGGCGCTGCAGGCGGGGGCGCGGCTCTACACCCACAGTCCCGTGCTCAGCGCCAAGCATGAGCACGGTGTATGGACGGTTCGGACCGATCGGGGTAGGGCCGAGTCACAGTGGATAGTCGTCGCAACCGATGCCTACTCCACCGGCCCGTGGGCGAGGATCGACGAGGAGCAGATCCATCTTCCCTATTTCAATTTATCGACCGCGCCGCTCGATGAACGATTCCTGGCCACGATCTTGCCGGAGCGGCAGGGTGCCTGGGACACACAAAGGGTCCTTTGCTCATTCCGACTGGACCGCGCGGGCCGCCTGATATTCGGCAGTGTGGGCGCGCTCAACGGCGCCGGAAAACACGTCCATGCGGCGTGGGCCAAACGGGCGCTGCGGAAAATGTTCCCGCAGCTCGGCGCCGTCACCTGGGAGCGAGGATGGTGCGGAACGATCGGTATGACCGCCAACCGGCTGCCTCGCTTTCACAAGTTGGCGCCCAATGTCATTTCATTCAGCGGCTACAACGGCCGTGGAATTGCTCCCGGCACCGTATTCGGGCGGCTGCTTGCCGAGCACGTCGCCGGGACACTGGCGGAATGGGACCTGCCCCTTCCGGTAACGGATGTTCGCGTGCCTTCTCTGCGAAGACTCAAACAGACCTTCTTCCATCTGGGATCGCAGATCGCGCATTTCACCCAGGCACGTTTCTAGCGGCCGGATTACCCGCCGGTGAGAAATTCCGCATCCTCGATTACTTCAATCAACAAGGGTCGGTCGGAATCGCCGGCGGACTGCAGCAATTGGCGCATATGCTCGAAACTGGAGGCGCGCGCGGCGCGACATCCGAAGCCCGCCGCGACGGCGAGAAAATCCGGCGTATAGATGTCGACGCCAATGGCGGGAATGTCGCGGTTCTGCATGAAGCGTTTGATTTCGCCGTAGCCGCAGTTGTTCCACAGGAGAACAATGATGGCTGTCCCGGCCTCGACGGCTGAGGCAAGCTCGGGCAGGGTAAATTGCAATCCGCCGTCTCCGACCAATGCAACCACCGGGCGATCCGGCGCGGCCAGCTTGGCGCCGATGGCGGCCGGCAATCCGTAGCCCAACGTGCCGTAGCCGGTCGCCGAATTGAACCAGGATCGGGGATGGTTTGCCTCGAACAGATGATTGCCGGAGTAGACGGGTTGAGTCGAGTCACCGGCAACGATCACGTTGGGCAGAGTGTCCTGCAAAATCTCGAGCGCACGCCGTTGGCCGGACCAGGCCGCGGGCCACTCCGCCTCCAGGCGCGCGCGCGCGTTTGCGGCGCGGTGCGTTCCCGGACTTGCTGCGGAGTATTTCGTGCGTTTGCCCAGGCCGGCCAGCAATGCACTCATCGCCATCCTGGCATCGCTCAATATCGCCACGTCCGCGGCGAAATTCCGATTGAGCTGCTCAGGGTCGATGTCGATGCGGATCAGAGCGCCGGCGATACGAAAATTGCCGTCGAATACGACGTCGTAGTCGGTCTCGCCGAGTTCCGTGCCTATGGCCAACACCACATCCGAGTTCAACAACAACTCGCGCACCGGCGGCAGAGATTGATTGGAACCCAAGGCCAAGGGATGTCCCTTGGGCAGGACGCCCTTGGCATTGATGGTGCAGGCCGTGGGCGCATCCAACGCCTCGGCCAAACCGCGCGCCTCATCGCCTGCATCGGAGGTGCCGCCGCCCAACAACAGCAGCGGCCGCTGTGCCGAATTCAGGAGATTCACGGCGCGCGCGATGGCATCCGCGCAGGGCGACGGGCGGCTCGGTATTGCTCCCAACTTTCGATCGACATGATCGGCAGGTGCGGTGATCACGTCGATCGGAATCTCGATATGCACAGGACGCGGGCGCGCGCTGTTGAAGATCGCGAAGGCACGCGACAGTGTTTCCGGTAGTTCGTCAGGTCGCATCAAGGTGTGGCTGAAGGCGGATACCCCCGAGACCACATTGCGCTGGGACGGCAGTTCATGCAGCCGTCCGCCGCCCATCCCCAGCTGTCCGGTCTTGTTGACACTGGAGATGACCAGCATGGGAATGGAATCGGCAAAGGCCTGCCCCATGGCCGTCATGATATTGGTCATGCCCGGGCCGGTGATGATGAAGCACACACCCGGCCTGCCGCTGACCCGGGCATAGCCATCGGCCATGAATCCCGCCCCCTGTTCATGGCGCGGCGTAATGTGGCGTATTTGCGTGGCCGGCAGGCCCCGATACAGCTCCACGGTGTGCACGCCCGGAATTCCGAACACGACGCCCACGCCCAGATCTTCCAGGAGCTGGACCAGCAGCTCGCCGCAGGTCAACATTGACAGCCTCCGCGCGGGTTACACGACCACCGACCAGGCAACTGCACCTTGCCGCGCAGTATTGTGATCGACGCAGAGGATTAGAGGAAGCGCCTATTCGGTTGCGGTCACCATCCGCTTGGCGGCCTAACGGTCACGGCAGTAGTCGTCGCGATCGCCGCACTCGTGCCATGCATGCTCATGATAGTACCGATGGTGATCGGAATCGTAGTAGCCCTCGTGCGCCGGCGGCACCTCGCGCACCACACACGCTGATGCAAACATGATTAGCCCCAGCAACAAGCTGCCTTTGGCCAGAGATTGTGCGTTCTTCATAGGTCGCTCCGGTATACATGTTGAAATCAGCATAGCCGGGGTGATGTCGGTGAAATG
Organism: uncultured Gammaproteobacteria bacterium; assembly: GCA_963811115.1. Classification (GTDB taxonomy): domain Bacteria; phylum Pseudomonadota; class Gammaproteobacteria; order Steroidobacterales; family Steroidobacteraceae; genus Bog-1198. Next base: position 411,320 of record CAWEQB010000002.1, on the reverse strand, counting down.
TCGCCGGGCTCCGATAAGTACTGTGGGCATAAATCTGACAGGACGTAGAATCGAGCGGACAGCGCCGGCAGATTTTACAAATCGTCCCCCGAGTGCCAAATTGCCCGCGAGCGACTAGAATCAAAACTCAAAGAGCCCGAACGGCCTTAATGGGGGTAACTTGGGGACACCTCGACGAATCCGGCGCAGCGCGCCGCAAGCTTGGGCGGCGGCCTTGTCGCTGCTCTATTGCAGCCACCATACCGTCCGGGCCGACCAGCCGTCGGCCGGCCCCGCAGCAGCGGACACTGGCGATGCGCCGCTGCCGACACTTCCGCAGGAGAATTTTTTTTCCTCCGTCAAGCAATCCCTGAGAATGGGCTACGACCACGAAGTGGTGCGCGGCCATTTCGATCTGGGCACACCGCCGAATTCGCATCGGTACTATTGCCTGCTGGATACCAAGACGCGCGCCAAGGAGCCCAACGGCGTGTTGGGTCAACCGGTGCCTCTGCCTGACGGAACAACCGCGCTGAAGGTTGACTCTGTCTCGCTCTACGGCTGCGACAGTGCAGAAAAGCAAGGAATGCTGGTCACGACCGGCTATTTGTTGAAGACCTCCAATGGCAGCGTCGTTGCTCAGCCGCCGCGCCCATCACCGCCGCCGGCTGCGGTGTCCACCGCGTCCGCGGCGGTCGCGGTGCCTGCGGCGGTCGCGGCGCCCGCGCCGCCGGCACCAACACCGCCCGCGCCGGTACCCATGCCCGGGCCGGGAATATCGCCGGATAAGGTCGACATCGCGGGCATCAAGCTCGGCATGTCGCTCGAGGAAGTTCGGTCGGTGCTCAAGGCGAAGAGCCTGCGCCAATACAATGAGTCGACTCAAACTCTGGGCTACGTGGATCCCGCGAGCGGGGCGATGCAATCAATGGCCGGCGGGCGCTTCGTGAACGTGATCGCAGCCTGGACTCCGCCCCCGGCGGCCGACAGCTTCGAGGTGACCGGCGAGTCCTTCGAGGTCATGTTCGTGCCGGTCCCGGGCAAGGAGCGGGTCATGGCGGTAGTGCATTCCGTCGGATATACGCCGGCAAACGCGATCCACGAATTGTCCCTCGAGAATGGGCTGGTAAATAAGTACGGTGGCTTCGCCGGTGCAAGTGGCCTGCCGGACTCCCCGACCTGGCGGTTTCAAAGCAGCGGCAATGTGCAGGTCGGTGATCCGTGCAATCGACGTGGAATCTTCGGCGGTCTCGGCGCATTGAATGCCGCAAACCCCGCCCGGACAAATCTGGCTCTCAAGAGTGCGCCCGATGAGTTGCGTTTCCAAATCGACCACTGCGGAGTCGCGATCGTGACCGAAGACCACTTCATCGCAAACGGCGGCGCCCTGCGCGAGGATCGTCTCGTCACCCGATTCACGGTCACCGCCTACAGTCCGTCGATCGCTCTCGATGGCGCCACGACGGCCGCGCATCTGATACAAGCGGCGAAGAGCGGCGTCAGCAAGTCCGATGCTCCACGAGCCAAGGATCCCGCACCGAATCTTTGACAGGCTCCCGTCTAGGGCGGACCGCCCAGGTTGTTGGTGTGACGGATGAACTCGGCCGCATTGTCGTGCAAGGCCTTGAGCGACGCTTCATGGGCATACACCATGTGCCCGGATTCGTAGAATTTGAATTCGATGTTCTTCTGCAAAGCCGCCGGGATCGGCAGATGCCGCATCTCATACACACCCTCGAAAAATGGTGTCACCAAATCGAAGTAACCGCCGTTGACCAGGATCTTGAGATTCGGATTCAACTTCATCGCCGCCGCCAGGTCGGGCATCACATTGACCTGCTGATTCAATTCCTGGCGGCTCCCGGGCGGCCGGTGCGAGAAATTCCAATCCTGCAGATTCAAGGACTCGCGATAAGACTTGCCCTCGCCGAATTTCAATTCCTTGCGCACATAATCGTTGAACGCGCTCACATAGGCCGAACTGATTGCGGCTGATTGAGGGTCGTAACCCGCCTCCTTGCTCATGGGGTCCAGTGTCGGACCGGAAAAGCGCGTATCGAGCGCACCCGTCGTCATATCGGCATCGTCGAGGAGCGCCTTCTGAAATTCGCCCTGCGAGATGCGCAGGTTCGCCTTCTCGATATAGGCGGCGGGCAGGCCGGTGAAGTCATGCAGTTTCTTTACGACCGCCGCACGTTCCGCGGACTCCAGTGTGGCGCCGGCATCGAGCGCCGCGGCGTACTCGCCCGAGGCGAAGCGCTCCACGGCGGCGATCAGCGCAGGCAAATCCGCCGGCGGCGCGGGAAGCCGATGGTGATACCACGCGGTCGCCGCATAGGAGGGGAGCCAGAGTTCATAGGGTTGATCGACCGCCGGATTGAGTTCCGGGTAATCCGGCAAAACATCATAGTTGAGGCACTGGGACAGCAGAATGACGCCGTTGACGTCGACGCTGCTTTCGGTCTGCAACAGGTGCACCACAGCCGCAGCGCGGGTCGTCCCGTAGCTCTCGCCAAAAATATATTTGGGCGAGTTCCAACGGCCCCACTTCGACAGGAAATCAGTGATGAATTCCGCAAAGGCGTGCGCGTCCGGATCAACGCCAAAAAAGGCTTTGTCGCGGTCCTTGCCGGCAACGCGGCTGAACCCCGTGCCCGGCGCATCGATGAAAACGAGATCGCTCGCGTCGAGCAGGCTGTATTCGTTGTTCACCAATGAGTACGGGGCCGGGGGTGTGTGCGCATTGTCCAGCGTCACCACCCGCCTCGGGCCGAAGGCTCCCATGTGCAGCCAGACGGTCGAGGATCCCGGACCGCCGTTGAACAGAAAGGTGATCGGCCGTTGGGTGCTGGGCACCCCGCTTTTGAAGTAGGCCGCGTAGAACATCGAGGCTTCCGCGGGACCCACCTTGTCCTCCTTGTTGGCATTTTGCGGCACGTCGTCGTAGCCCTTGAGGTGGATCACGAAGGTGCCCGCGTAGGCGTCGTAGTCCAGACGCTTTCCCCCCACGGTGACGCTCCCCTTGCTCGCTTGCTGTTCCGGTTTGAAGGTCACGATCTTGGAATCCTCGGATTTCACCGCCGCGGCAATGACAGCGTCCGCCGACTCGGACGTCGCGGGCCGCAACGCTGCCGCTGCCAGGACAGCGGCGAGGAGCAAAAAGCTTGGGTTTGACAAAAGTATTCTCCGACTAATCAGACACGCGAAATACGAGGAGGGTCTTTTCGCAATAGACTTGTCCGGGACGCAGTATGGTCGAGGTGAATCCCGTCGCGCATGATTACTCGCGCGCCGCCGCGCCAGGCGGAACAACCTGACGCTCATAGCGGTCAAGGATCCATAACGCGCCCGGCAGCGCGGTGAAATCCGCCAACAGCGCGAGCACGAAGGCGGAGGAGGCGACGATGCCGAATTCGCGCATCGGCGGCAGATCCGACATCACCAGCGCCAGAAAACCGCTGGCGTTGATCAGGGTCGCGAACAGAATCGGGCGGCCGGCGATCAGCAGGGCATGCCTCAGGGCGCCGGCGGTAGTACCGGCGGTCCGGCCTTCCTGAAAATGGTAGAAGAAATGGATCTGGTCGTTTTCGGTGGCGCCCAGCACCGTTGAGCCGATGAGGATGGTGGCGATATTGAGCGGAATCCCCGTCAGGCGCATCACCAGAAACACGGAGAGGATGGCAAACAACGAGGGAATCATGGTCATCAATCGCGCCGACGGGCTGCGAAACACCAGCAGGAATGCAAGGAAGATGACGCTGGCGGTGAGTGCGAAGCTTTCCGTGAGAGTGGGCAGGAGCCGCTGAGTGATTTCCGCGCCGAGCACGCCCTTGCCCACCACGCTTCCGCGCACGGTGCGCAGCACCGGATCGGCCGATTGGGCCGCGGCCCACTCGTGTTCGACGAAGGTGCGCATCGCGCCCACCCGGCCAAAGAGCTTGGCGCGGCCGCGAATGGAAAGCCGGGCATTGGCGAGATCGGTGACATCGACATATTCGCGCGCGCCGGGCTCAGTCAGCATGATTTGCTCGAGATCCGCTGCGAGCTTCGGCCACGCGGACGGTGAGGCCGGCAATTGATCTGATCCTGTTTCGACGTACCGCGCCCAGCGTAGCACCGAGGTCGGGCCGTCGACCGCGGTGATGCGGGGGTCGCTCTCCAGCCGTCGGGTGAGTTGCTCCAGCGCGCGTAGAAAGTCGGGGTCCAGCGCATGGCCGGGCGGCATCTGCAGCCAGAGTTCGACGGCGTCCAGCGCATTGGACTCCTCGAAGTGACGCGTATCCTGCGCCACACGCTCGCCGGGGTTGACGTAGGTCAACACGTCCATTTCAAGGGCGAGAGGCGACACCAGCCCGGGAACGCCGAACAAGCCGACCGCTCCGCACGCCATCAAGGCAAGGGCGCCGCCGACCAGTGGCCAGCGATAGCGGCGGCTCGCCGGAACCAGTACGTCGACGAAGCGGGTGAACCACTTTCCCGCCGCCGCCTGTTCGGAGCGCATCGGTGTGCGCAACAGCGACTGCAGCGCCGGAAACAGGGTGAAGCAGCCAATCCACGCCACGATGAGCCCGGCGGCAGTCCATACACCCATTTCACGCACCGGACGAATATCGGAGATTGCAAGCGCGCCGAAGCCGACGGCGGTCGCGAACATCGAGGCGGTGCACGGCAAAAATTTGTTCGCGAGGGCCCGCGCGTGATGCTCGAGCAGCGTCGGCGAATCGTCCGGTTCGATATAGCGCGAATGCACATACACCAGCGTGGCAGTGGTCGTGACCATGACGGTCAGAGGTACCAGGGTGGAGATAACCGTATGCGACCAACCGAAGAGATGGGCAAGTCCCATGGCAATTGCAACCAGGGAGCCGAGAGTGAGAACGATGGCCCCAAGGGCGCGCCACGAACGGTAGATGATCAGCACCAGAGTCATCAAGAAAACGCCGAACAGAGGCATGAAGCGCACCGTTGCCGCGCCGGTCTGGCGCTCGAGCCAGGCGTCGAGCCACGGCGATCCGACGCGACGCACGCGGCTGAAGGGTCCCCCTGTCGCCTCGAGAGGCAGCGCGAGCGCATCGATGGCGGCGAGCGCTTGATTTCGCTCGGCGGGAGATTTCACGCGCAGCTCGATGGCGACACCGAGGTAGTGGTCGCCCAGAAGTCCGGCGCGGCGGAACAGCGTCGTGCCGGCTGCGAAAGTCCGCAGGTGCGCCGCATCTTCGGAACTGATTTGCCCGGCGGGGTCCGCGCGGCGATAAAGGTCGAGGAGGCTGTGAGCCTGGACCCGCGGAATTTTTGCGAGATCGAGCTCGAGCCGATCGGCGGCGCGCAGCGCCGACAACCCCAGGGGATCCGGCGCCTCGAGCATCAGGAGCGCCTGCTCGCCCTCGGGAAACAGGCGATCGAAATCTGCCGTGGCCTGCGCCACGGGATCGTCGGCCACGATCAGGCGCTCGATTGCCGGATCGTCGGGAACCTGCAGGGCGCCGTAAATGCCGGCCGCCGTGAGCAGCAGGAATAGGGCTGCAATCCAGACCCGCAGTTGCAAAATGCGGCTGAACAGGGCAACGGTTTTGGCCGAGGCAGGCACAATCGGGGCATGATAGCCTAAACACATGAGTACGCTGTTGGCGGCTTCGCTTGCAACTCTGGTGTTCTGCGCGCCGGGATATCCCGGCGGTGCCGGCGACGCACAGCCTCTGGTCGATCAATTCGCGAACGCCGCGGCCGCCGCCTCCGGCTGGCCGGCGGGAAGTCTCACCGCGGTCTACGATCCGACCGAAGAAGGCGGTCTTGCCAAGATAAGGCGGACGGACGCGGTGCTCACCTTCGTGCCGTATCCGTTCTTTGTGCAGCATGCCGCGCAATTGCATCTGACGCCGCTGGTTCAGGCGGATGTCGTAGACACCGGTCCGCAGCAGCGATGGACTCTGGTTGCCAAGTCCGGCCGCATCACCGGCCCTGCATCGATGTCGGGGTACACCATCCTCAGCAGCGCCGGCTACGCTCCCGATTTTGTGCGGCATAGCGCTCTCGATGGCTGGGCGCTGCCTGCGGACGTCAAGATCGAGTCGACCGGACAAGTGCTGAGCGCCCTGAGAAGGGCTGCGGCCGGCGAGCCGGTCGCGGTATTGCTCGATCAGTCTCAGGCGGCGGCGCTCCCGAGTCTTCCCTTCGCAGCCGAACTCAAGACCCTGATTCAGTCCTCGGAGCTGCCGGTGGCGCTCGTGGCGGTGGTTGACTCCCGCGTGCCCGCGTCTCGTGCCCGGGCCATGCAGAACGGACTGCTCAAGATGAGTCAAGATTCGGGCGGCGCCGACTCGTTGGGACCGTTGCGGTTGCGCGGCTTCGTGCCGCTCAAGTTGCCGCCCCCAACGACGCCGTGATCAAGCGTCTCTGGTGCGTGCTGCTGCTCTGTGCGGCTGCGTGCACCGCGCAACTGCGGCCGGCGCCGCCAGCATCGAACACCCCCTCGACCGCGGAACCATCTTCGATGGTCGCGCCGCGCTCGACAGCGGAACTTGCCGCGGCGATCGACAGCGCCGCTGCGCGCAGCGATCGTGAGCCCGACCCGAAGATTCGAGCCGAGCTGGCGGCACAGGCCGCGAGCGATGCAGACGCCTGTCTGGCTCACAACCCCGAGGCCGCAGCCTGTACTTATGGGCGGGCGGTCGCACGCGGGCTCAATGCGCGCGCTCACCCCACGCACGCGGGTGAAATCTTGAGCAGCATGCTCGAGGATCTGGCGCGTGCCGAGTCCGCGGATTCCAACTACGATGAGGCAGGTCCTGCACGCGTGCGGGCGCTGGTATTGATCCGGGCGCCGGGTTGGCCGCTGGGGCCGGGCGACCCCGAGGCGGGACTGGTGGCGGCGCGCCGCGCGGTCGCGCAGCGGCCGCTCTATCCGCCCAATCTGCTGGCATTGGCGGAGGCGCTGTCCAAGAACGGGGACGCCGGCGCCGCCCGGGAAAGCTATTCGCGCGCTCGCGACGCCGCATTGGCGCTGCCCGCCGCGGTCGATCGCGACCAGTGGCTGCGCGAGGCTGATCAGGGCCTGCAGCGCAAATGATGCCTCAACTCATCTGCGGCGCAGCGCCTGGACAATGGTTTTGGCGATGAGCTGGTGTCCCGATGGGTCAGCCACCAGCGCTCCGTACGCAGCCGTCGGCGCCTCGATCGCTTGATTGAGAAATGCCGTAAGACCGGTTGCCGCCGCGTCTGAATAGTCGAGGGAATAATAGTTCGTGACGACGATGGCGCCGTAATATCCGCTGGCGCGCAAGTCGCCGAGGATGGTCTGCATGTTGCCTTCCACGGTGGCGAGCAAGGTGGGGACGCCCGCCTCGACGCACGCCGTGGGGTCCTGCTGAGATGCGCAGGCCTCCTCGAGAAGAAATCCATCATTTGCACCCAGCGTTATCGCGACCAGACGCACGTGTCGATGTTCCCGCAGGTACTGCTTGGCGAATTCCAACTGGGTGGCACCATACGGTTTATTATGGGCAAGGACTCCGTGCGCAATTTACTCCCGATGGCTGCTCAAAATCCATTGGAGGTGCCCGGGCGACCGCGTCGCGGCGGGGCTTCCAATTACGCCCTGGGCTGCGCGCCGATGAAGGGTCCCTTCTGCGAGGGCGGGACGGGTCGGCGACGGGTTTTGCGCCACAAATCGAAGATGGCGAGCGTCCCGGTGAGCGTGGCCAGGGTGGCGAAATAAGCCGGCGGCCCGAAAGCCGACATCAGGCTGCCCGCAAGCACCGGCCCAATGGCGGCGGCACTCCCGTTCAGCAGCAGAAGGGCGCTGCTGGCGGCGACCATTTGCGCAGGCTCGAGCTTGTCGTTGACGTGCGATACCGACAACGAATAAAGAGTCAGGGCAAAGCCGCTGAACAGCGCCGAGAGCGCCAGAAACGCCGCATGGGGCAGGCCCGGAAAGGCGACAATGGCGCCTGCCACCAGCATTGCGAATGCGCAAATGCCGGCTATCACCGTGCGCCGGTCCATGTGGTCGGAGAGCCGGCCGATGGGATACTGGGTGACCACGGCCGAGAGAATGCTGGCCGCCATGAACGTCGCGATATTGTGGGTCTGCAGACCGCTCAGGCGCGCGTACACCGGTCCCATGGAGAAAATAATGGAGGAGATGAGACCCGACACGATGATTGCCACGACGCCGAGCGGCGTATCGCGATACAGATCGCGAAGGCGCACCTTGCTGGGCACCGCGCGCTCCGGCATCTGCTGCGCGGACACGACGATCGGAACCATGGCCAGCGAGATCAGCACCGAGACCAGCATGAACGGGGTGGGAGTGTTCGGATTCGACAGGATCAACAGGAACTGTGCGGCACCCAACCCGACGTACAAGACGAGCATGTACACCGCCAACAATCTGCCGCGATTGGCGCGGCTGGCCCGATCATTGAGCCAGCTCTCGGCCACGACGTAGATGCCGGCAAAGCACACCCCGGAAATCAGCCGCATGGCGCCCCAGGCCCATGGGTTGACGAAGCAACCTTGTACCAAAATGGCGACCGCGGCAATCGCAGCCAAGGCGGCAAACACGCGGATGTGGCCGATCTGGCGCAGCAGCGGCGGTGCGATCACGGTGCCGCTGACGTATCCCACGTAGTAGCAGGACATGACCGCCCCGGTTACGAGCGTCGGAAACCCTTCGAGAGTGGCACGCAAACCGAGCAGCGTGCTCTGCAGCCCCGCGCCCAGCATGAGCACACCCATGCCGAGGAGCAGGGGCCAGGTTGTACTGATTGCACGTAGCGGCACGAGGTGTCCAATTCACGCGGGAGGCATATATTGTGCGTTTTTGGCAGCCGGCGCCTGCCTATTCGCGAGGACATAAATTCCGCGCAACAACCTCAGTCTACAATGCCTCGTTGAACTGTCGCTTACTCCGCGCGGCGCATGACGTGATATATAGTCGGACCATGGGCACGAAAATTCTATTGACGTCGGCTCGCCTTGACGATCCCGAAGCAATGGATAAATTTTTGCTCGATATCCCCAACCGCGACGATCTTGCCAAAGTGCTGCATAGCGGGAAACCCGTATCCTCACGGGCGTACGACGACGAGACTTGGACCGCGCGCTTCGTCGCCAGTGATGGCCGGGTGGTCAAGTGTTTTGCGGTGGCCGATATCACCATAGATCAGGCCGAAATGATCGCCGCAGCCTGTATCGACATATCCGCCTGGGACGAAGCACTGTTTCGCGAGACTGTCGCGCAGTCGCTCGGGCCCACCATCGATTCAGCCGTATAGAGCCGGCCGGGTGTCCGTCCAAATCTGTCCGCGGACACTGTCCGCGGCCAACCGCTTCGTGGCGGAAAAAAATATTGCCTTCAAAAATAGTGATTTAGCGCATCGGCCTTGCTGGCACGGCACTTGCTTTGCTCTAGCCGTGAATCTCAATTGTGCTACCACAACCTTCAAGGAGACAGCCATGAACACTCAAATTTCGACGAAGCTCACCGCCCTTGCAATCGCCCTGGTGATGAACAGCCTGCTCATCGGCGGCGTGGCCTATGTCTTCAGCACGCAAGCCGGCCGCGAATCGACCGTAATCTCACTCGAGCGCGCCACGGCGCCTGCACAGGTGTAGGACTAAACCGACACTGGTATGCGTATGCATGCACTGGTCTTGAAGCCGCCGCCAGGCGACGCTCAAGGCATGAAAACGATAGTCAGCTTTTTGATTGCCGGATGGCTGATCTCGGGGTGCGTCGCCGGCGGCAACGTCTCACATGAAGACAGTCCGGCGGCCACCAAGCGCGACGAGGGGCCAGCTCTGTGCCGCGACGGATCGACTCCGCCGTGTAACGACCGGGGTTAGCCGGCAAGCAGGAGGCAATCCCTACTTGGCCATATTGATGATTCGGGCCTGGGTGAATTCCTCCAATCCTTCCTGACCCATTTCCGTGCCGAAGCCGGATTGCTTGGCGCCGCCAAAAGGAATGTCCGGCGGCAGTTCGAGATGCTTGTTGACCCACACGGTGCCGGAGGCGATGCGCTGCGCGACTTCGTAGGCGCGTTTCGTGTCGCTTCCCCAGACCGTGGCGCCCAAGCCGTACTCCGTACCGTTGGCGCGCGCGATGGCATCGTCCAAGCTCGAATACTTGAGAACGGGCAGCACAGGACCGAATTGTTCTTCCTGCACCAAACGAGTGTCATCGGCAATGTCCCGCACGATCGTCGGCGCGATGAAGTAGCCCTCACGAGGCAGCACATTGCCGCCCGCAATGACCTTGCCGTGGAGTCGCGCGTCTTCCAGGAACTCCTTCACTTTCTCGAATTGCGTTTTGTTTTGCAGCGGCCCCATCTGCGTCGCGGCATCGAGTCCGTCGCCGACGACGTGGGCGTTGGCCAAACTCGCCAATTCTGCGCACATCGCCTCATACAGCGAGTCGGGCACGTAGACGCGTTTGATGGCGAGGCAGACCTGGCCTGAATTGACCATGGCGCCCTGGAATATTTTGGCGGCGGTTTCCTTGACGTTCACGTCATCCAGCACGATGGCCGCGTCGTTGCCGCCGAGTTCGAGCGTGACCCGCTTGATCGTACCGGCAACGCTCGCCATGACTTTCTTGCCCGTGGCCGTCGATCCGGTAAAGGCAACCTTGGCGACGTCTGGATGCTGCGTGAGATATCCGCCCAGATCGTTCTGGTCGACGATCACATTGAACACCCCCGGCGGCAGTATTTCCGCGCAGAGCTCGCCGAACAGCAACGTGGTGAGCGGGGTGGTCGGAGCGGGCTTGGCAACGACGGTATTTCCCGCGAGCAAGGCGGGCGCCACTTTGATCATCAACAATATGAGCGGGAAGTTCCAAGGCGTAATGGCCGCGACCACGCCGAGCGGCGCAAGCTCGCGAACGATGATTTCCCGGGCGTTCTCCCGCAGCACTTTCGCGGGCAGGTCCATGGCGGTGAAGGCGCGAATCATGGCGACCGCGCCGCCGATCTCATAGCCGGCGTGCGCCAAGGGCTTGCCCTGCTCTTCGGTCAGGAGCCGCGCGAATTCCGCGCTGCGCGCTTCGAAGGCGGACGCAATCTTGAGCAGCGCCTGACGGCGGCTCTCAATGGTGGTCGTGGACCAGGTCGCGAAGGCATTCTTGGCGGCGAGCACCGCCGCGTCCAGCTGCGCCTTGTCGGCTCGCGCGCAGCGGGTCAGCAACTTGCCGGTTGCAGGATTGATTACATCCAATGTCGAGGCGCCCGCCACGAATTCTCCGTTGATCAACATACGGAAGTCATGATCCGAGCCCTGCAATATTTTCGGATTTGCGCTCATAATAGGCACCTACGCGAATGGTGGATGTTGACCGATGTCAGCGACCTAGTATGAACCCGGAATCATCGAATATCGAGTCCCCGAACGGTCCATGGAGCATCGGATGATTCGCATCGCATCCTTGCAACCCTCGGAGCGCGTCCGCTGGGAAGAACTTTGGATTCAATACCAGGTGTTCTACGGCGTTGTGCTTCCGGCAGCAGTCACCGAGAGCACCTGGCGGCGCCTGCACAACGGCCGCGTGCACGGTTTGGGTGCCCGCGATTCGGCCGGCCGCCTGGTCGGTATCGTGCATTTTCTCTATCACGAAGATACCTGGTCGACGACGCCCGCCTGCTACTTGCAGGATCTTTATGTCGATCCGGCAGTCCGCGGCTCGGGTTGCGGGCGCAAACTGATCGAGGCCGTGGCGGCGGCGTCTCACAAGGCCGGCGCCAACAGCCCGTATTGGTTGACCCATCAAGGCAATGCCGTGGCCCGGCAGCTTTACGACCGTCTGGGGCAGAACCAGGGCTTCATTCATTATGTCTATTCGACTCCGGCTGAGTCCTCGGGTGACTGAATGCATGTCGTAGCGTCCACGGCGCATCTCTCCAAGTCCGATGCCTATCGCGCACTGCGATCGCAGTTGAGCGCGCTCCTGGCCGGTGAGCGCGATGGACTCGCCAACTGCGCCAACATGTCCGCGCTCCTATATGAGTCGCTGCCGGAATTGAATTGGGTTGGATTTTATTTTCTGCGAAAACATGAGCTGGTGCTGGGCGCATTTCAGGGCCGGGTGGCCTGTGTGCGGATCGCGCTGGGACGCGGCGTTTGCGGCACGGCCGCGGAGCGCCGGGAGACCGTCATCGTCGAGGACGTGCATGCCTTTCCGGGACACATCGCCTGCGACTCTGCGTCGCGTTCGGAGATCGTGGTTCCCTTGATTCATCAAGGACAACTCCTGGGAGTCCTCGATCTCGACAGCCCCCGTATGGCGCGCTTCGATCAAGAGGACGGCAGAGGTCTCGGCACGCTGGTGGATATTTTGCTGCAGGGCTCCGATCTGGAGTGCTATGCGGCAGCCAACGGATAGAAAATGCGCAGCGCGGTGTTGCCATCCGCGGAAGGGGCGATTTCCATGCGGCCGCCGTTGATCGTGATCCATCGCCGGGCTGATCCCAACACCAATTCCTGGAATCCGAGATTTACCGGCTCCTGGCGTAACATTTCTTGTGCCTCGCGAATGGCGTCGTAGGTCAGCGTCGAGCGCAATTCCAAAATCGCGTACCGGTCCTTGCTACTCAATTCGAGGCGCAGATCGGCCCGCGGCGGCAGGGCATCGATGCTGACCGCGAGGAGGCCCAATAGCGTCGACCGCAATTTATTTCTCTCGCTCAGCACCAGCAACTCCTCGGGGCCGGACAGGCTCATCGTGATGCCCTTGGCGAGCGCATCATTGCGTAGAAAATGCTGTGATTGGCGCACAAGATCCGCCAGATTCAAGACTACCGGCGCGCCGTCGGGCCCGGTCACCTGATTGACGATGTCGGCCACGGATTGATCGTGATTCGCCGTCGCGCGCTTGGCGAGCAACACCGCACTGTCCACGAGCGCGGGATTCTGCGTGCCATTCTTGGCCGAGCGGGCAAGCAATTCAATGGAACTGTAGATGGCTTGCAAGCCGCCGCGCATATCATGCATGTACGCCTGCCGGCAGCGTTCATTGATCAGGGTCTGGACGGCTGCGTCCAGAACATCGCCCGCTTGCCAGAAGTGCATCTTGCGTCACCCATCGAATCGTTGAGCCGAGAAATGATAGCGTTGAGCGCGGTCAGTCTCTCGTCGGGCGCCGTCCGACTGCGCCCCGAAACGACGTAGGCTCCAGCCTACAGGAAGGAAAGTTCGGTCAGCAGTGCCAGCCTGGCTATGGTGTTCACGCAGAAACTCTACCACTTTGGATGACAAAGTGAATAGAGCGCAGTAGTCAAATCAAGCATGGACGAGCCGCTCAGCCTGGAGGATGCGGGCAAGTGCTGCATGGGCGTCCGGTTGGCGGTGGAGCAGGTCCAATGCCAGGGTGGCGAGGAGCAGGGGAGTATTGGCCTCACCGACGCGGGCAATACATTCCGCGAGCGCGGTGTAGGCGATCTCAATTTCGGCATTGTTCATGGATGACGTGCTTCCAATACGCGTTTGAGGATTGAATGGATTGAAGGGAGCAGCGACTCAGCTTCGCGCCAGCGCCCCATCACATAGCCGTCCGGCCGGATTAGATAGAGTGTGCCCTCCATGGCGTCATATCGCTTCCACGCTTGACCGAGTTCATCGACCACAGGGTGCGACGCAGCGGCTCCCTGCGGAGCGATAAGAACGAGCCTCAGCGAAGCGACGCCGGGAACTCCGGCCGGTGGTTGTTCCGGCCGGCGGGCCCCGGCGGAGAAATAGAGGGCCACGAAACCATCGCCGAACAGCTCGGTCAAATGCGCCGGACCCTCGAATGTCTTCAGTTTCGCTTCCGGCGCCGGCGTGCCGGCCCTGGCGCCGCCGGCAGGCCAGCAGCTCCGGTCCGGCTGATTCAGCGGTGAGTCCGGATACTCGATCGGCGAGGTTTGCCGGGGATTGATCAGTGAACGTACGCCGGGCTCCGCCAGCGCCAGCCGCAGCGCCGCCTCGCGCATCAGGGCGAAGCCGCGATGCGGCGGCGCCATGAATTCAGTGCTCTTGGCGCCGAAGGAGATGTTTTCGCGCGCGGCATGCACGCGTTCACTCGAGTAGCTGTCGAGCAGAGAATCGGCGGCCCCGCCTTTGTGCACCAAGGCCAGCTTCCAGGCCAGGTTCGCGGCGTCGTCCAATCCTGAGTTGAGACCCCGTACACCGAATATCGGCACCAGGTGCGCCGCATCGCCGGCAAATAATACGCGGCCGCTCCGATAGCTCGGCAGAGTGAGGCATTTCGCGCTGTAGATCGAAATCCACAACGGCTTCCACGGGGCGGTCTCGCCGATCATGTCCAAATGCGCTTGCACGCGCGGCAGAACGTTCTCGGCTTTGACGGCATCGCCGGGATCTTCGTGATCGGCGACCTGGTAATCGATACGCCAGATATTGTCGGGCTGACGATGCATCAAGATGGTGGAGCCCGGATTGGAGGGCGGGTCGAACCAGGCGAGGCGCTCGACCGCGCGCCGGGTCTGCTGCTCGATGTCCACGATCACGTAGCGACCCTCGTATTGCACGCCCTCGAGTTGCAGACCCAGTTGTTCGCGCACAGTGCTGCGGCCGCCATCGCAGGCGAGCAACCATTCGGCTTGGATGCGGTGGACGCCGCCGCCGGCGGTCTCGACGTCGATTTCGACGCCGGTGGATTGCGGCCGCACGCCGGTGACGCGGGTCGACCAGCGAACGTCGGCGATTCTAGACTGAAGGGACGCCGCATGAGCGAATTGTTCCACGTAGTATTGTTGGATATTGATCATTGGCGCGAAGCGTTCCGCGGGCTCGGTCGGCATCTCAAAATGCAGCACTTCGGCGCCGCGGAAGTAGCTGCGCCCGCCGCTCCAAGCCAAGCCCTTGGCGATCAGCGGCCGATGCGCACCGACCCAGCCAAAGATTTCTTGAGAGCGCCGCGACAGACAGATCGCGCGGCTTCCCACGCACCAGGATGCGTCCGCTTCCAGCACCAGGCAGGGGACGCCGTGATGCCCCAGGAGCGCCGCGAGCGACAAGCCGACCGGGCCGCCGCCGGCAATCGCGACCGGAACGTGGCTGGGGAAAGGCGCGGCTGGATTCATGCTCGAGGCCGGAAGTCTACTCGCGCCGAATGACGATGGGATGCGACGAGGACAAGCCGCCGTCCACGGCGATAGCCTGACCGTTGACGTACGATGCGGCATCGGATGCCAGAAAAAGTGCCATCTGCGCGATTTCGCTTGGCACGCCGGCTCGCCGCAAGGGGTTGAGCTGTCCGATCCTGCGTTCGCTGCCGCGGGAGCGCGCCTGCTCGAAGATCGGACGCGTCATGCCGGTTTCAATCAGGCCGGGGCAGATGGCATTGATGCGTATGCCGGTGCCGTTGAGTTGATTGGCCGCCGTTTGCACCAGGCTGATGACGCCGGCCTTGCTGGCGCTGTACGGCATGCCGCCGGCGCCCGACCGCAATCCCGCGACCGATGCCGTGCAGATGATCGACCCACGCCGCTGCGGCACCATGACCAGCGCCGCATGCTTGGCCGCAAGAAAAGTACCGATCAGGTTGACCTGCAGAACCTGCGTCCAGCGCTCGGCGGTCTCCTCGAAGAAGGGGACCATGCCGCCGCTGATGCCGGCATTGGCATAGCACACATCGAGACTTCCGTAGTCCTTGACTGCAAGGGCCACCGCTCCGGCCACAACATCTTCCGCCGAGGAGTCCCCGACCAGCGCTGAGCCGCGCCCGCCGGAGGAGCGAATGGCTGCCACCGTGGCCTCGACATCCGGTGCGCGATCGAGCGCCACGACCGCTGCACCTTCGGAGGCGAATAGCAGCGCGCTTGCGCGCCCGATGCCGCTGGCTGCGCCGGTGACGAGGGCGACTTTGCCTTGTAGCGTGTTCATGTTTCTCTCTAGGAGGGTTAGATCAGAGCGATGGGGTTAATGGGGCTGCCGAGGCCGCGATCGATACGCAGCGGCGCGACCACCAGCATGAATTCGTACACTTCATCTCGTGCCAGATCATCCAGGTACAGCAATTCCAGCAAGTAGCCGCCCTGGTCGCGGATGAATTCCTGATGCACGGGCAGGGAGGATGTTGCGGGAAATATTTCCACGGCGCTGTTATCCGCGCCGAGCAGGACGATTTCATGTTCGCCCGCCCATTCGGCCACGGCGCGATTTATGCCGGGTTGGGCGCGATCATATTCCTCGGAATTGCGCTTCCAAACCTGCATGAAGCCGGTGCGAAACAAAATCGCGTCGCCGCCGCCGATGGCCACGCCCTGCGAGGCCGCCACTGCCTCGACTTCCCGAGGGGTAATTTCGTGATCGGCCGGCAGATGGGCGGCGCCGTGATACTTGGGGAAGTCGAGCAGCACGCCGCGGGTCGCGATCACATCGACATTGGCAATGGAATTGCGCTCGGCGCCCATCGAACTGATCGCCTCCGCGGTCGAGTATCCGTTGTACATGCGCCCGTCGCGAAATACATGGCAGAGGGCGTCGATATGAGTGGTGCCGTGGGTGTGCATCATCAGCACATCCTCCGCGCCGCCCGGACCGGGTCCTTGGGTATTGCGGTGAGTGGCGATGTGCCAATTCTTGTGCCGGGTCGGCCAGATGGGCGCCTCGGCGCGCAAGGGAATCGCCAGCGAATAAGCCTTTCCGGTGCGGATCAGGCGGCCGGCCTGCAGCCGCTTCTCCGAGGTGATGTAGTTGAGCGTGCCGCGTTGATCGTCCGCTCCCCAGCGATTCCAATTGCGCGGCTGATTGTCCATGACGATACGGCCCCTCGAATTGTCGATTAGTATTACCCTGGTATCCCGCCAGAGCAACTGAAGAGCCCGCGTGAAGAGCGATTCCACCATCGAGCGACCGGTATACAAGCACGCCGAACTCGAGCGTGTGCTCAATCCGAAGTCCATCGCCATCGTCGGTGCCTCGCCGAAGGTCGGTTCTTTCGGCGATCGGGTGCTGGGCAACCTGGCTGGATTCGACGGCGACGTCTATCTCGTGAATTCGAAGTACCAACGCCTGGGCGACCGGCCTTGCTTCGCCTCGCTCCGTTCATTGCCCGCCGTCCCTGACTGCGTGGCGGCGGCCGTGCCGCGCGAGTCCGCGGAAGATGTCGTGCGCGAGGCGGCCGAGGCCGGCGCCGGCGGGGTGATTCTCTTTGCATCGGGCTATGCAGAAACTCAATTGCCGGAACGAATTGAGCAGCAGCGGCGTCTCGGTGCCATCGCCCGCGAATTCGGTTTGAAAGTACTTGGGCCGAATTGTCTGGGAATCGCCAACTATCTGCGCAGGGCGCGGATATCGTTTTCCGAATATCCGGCACCGCGCGAAATGCGCGCTATTTCCATAGGCATCGCCAGCCAATCCGGAGCGCTGTCGCAGGCGCTGGCGCAGGCCATCGAGTGCGGCGCGTCCGTCAGCCATGCATTTTCCGCCGGCAATCAAGCCGACGTCGACGTGGCCGATCTCGTTGCCTACCTGGCAGACGATCCGGCGTGCCAGGCAATCGCCTGCGCATTCGAGGGGATGGACCACCCGCAGCGACTGCTGGAAGCGGCGCAAATCGCCTGGCGCAACGGCAAGCCGCTGCTGATCAGCAAAATCGCGACCGGCGAACTGGGCGCCGCCGCGGCGATCTCGCACACCGGAAGCTTGGCCGGGTCGGACAGAGCCTACCGCGCGGCATTCGAGCGCGGCGGCGCCATAGTGATCGAGGAATTCGAAGGGTTGATGGAGGCCGCGGCATTTTTTGCCAAGGCGCCCCCGCCACGGGCCCGCGGCGTCGCGGTGCTGGCCACCTCCGGCGGCGCCGCCATCATGGCCGCAGACAAGGCGGAGCTGCATGGTATTTCGCTGCCGCAGCCGAGCGAGGCAGTGCGGAGAGTGCTCGAGTCGAACATCCCGGATTTTGGCAGCGCTCGCAATCCTTGCGATGTCACCGGCCAGGTGGTCAACAATCCTCAATCCATGTGGGCTTGCGGAGAGGCGCTTTTGTCCGACCCGCTCTACGGCGCGCTCGTCGTGCCGCAAACTCTGGCCTACGATTCCCACAAGCCGCGGGTGGCGGCCTTTCGCGAACTGTCCAGGCACTTCGGCAAGATCACCTGCAATGTCCTGATGTCCGGCTGGCTGCAAGGTCCGGGCTCGTTGGAAGCGGAGATCGATCCGCACGTCGCGCTGTTCCGATCGATGGATCGATGCTTTCGCACCTTGCGGGCCTGGCATCACCGCGCCGATCTCCTCGCCCGCGGAGAACGCGCGACGGTGCGTATTTCACCGGCGTCGGCTGCGCCGGCGGCTGCGCGCATGATCGAACGCGCAGCGCGCGATCGGCTCACCGAACGCGAAGCGAAGGCCATCCTGCATTTGTACGGCATTCCCACAGTTCGTGAATTGAGCGTCGAGTCCGCGGACGCCGCGGTGACCGCCGCATCGCAACTTGGATTTCCGCTCGCCCTCAAAGTTGAATCGCCGGACATTGCGCACAAGACCGAGGCCGGGGCGGTCGCGCTGTCGGTGCGCTCCAACGACGAATTACGCTCGGCCTATGATCGAATCATCGCCAACGCGACCAGCCACGCGCCTCAGGCGGAGATTCGCGGCGTGCTTCTGCAGCCCATGGTGCCTGAGGGCGTCGAACTGGTCGCCGGCGTACGCATCGATCCGGGGCTCGGCCCGATGATCCTGGTTGGTTTCGGCGGTGTACTGGTGGAACTGCTGCGCGATTCGGCTGTTGAACTCGCCCCCGTCAACGTGGTCGAGGCGACTCGCATGCTGCGCAACCTGCGAGGCGCTGCTTTGCTCGATGGCTTTCGCGGCAGCGCCAAGATAAATATCGCCCGTCTCGCCGACATCATCGTCCGCCTGTCGGAGTTCGCGGCGGACCAACGGGGCAATGTTCTCGAGGCAGACATCAATCCCATCATCTGCGCGGGGGATGAGATGACGGCCGTCGACGCCTTGATCGTGCGGCGCCCCCGGTGAATAATGCCCGCAGCCATACCGCCAAGGGGATCCCCCATGTCCGACGAGCCGAATACGATCACACGACGGGAGTTCACTGCGCTGTCGATCGCCGCGGGGGTTGCCGCCGCGACCGGTGCTTCCGGCGCGAGCGCGGTGGAAATGATGGACTCGGACGTGCAAGTCACGACCGCCGCAGGCGTTTGCGACGCCGCGCTCATTCATCCACAAAAGGGCTCTTGGCCGGGCGTCATCCTGTTCACCGACGTCTTCGGACTACGTCCCACCATGCGAGGCATGGCAAAGCGGCTGGCCGCGGACGGATTCACGGTGCTGGTGCCGAATCCCTTTTACCGCACGGCCAAGCCGCCGGGCTTGTCGCTCGACATCGATTTCAGCAATCCGGCCGATCGCGCCAAGATCGACGTGTTGCGCGCGCCGCTGACCAGCGAGGCCGTCATGCAGGATGCGGTTGCATACGTGAAATTCCTGGATTCGCAAGGCCCGGTCAACAAGAAAGTCACAATGGGCGCCTTCGGTTATTGCATGGGAGGACCGATGACCATGCAGGCGGCTGCCGCGAGCCCGGACCGAATTGGCGCGGGCGCTTCGTTTCACGGCGGCGGTTTGGTGACGGACAAGCCGGACAGCCCTCATTTGCTGGTGCCGAAGATGAAGGCCCAGTTCTACTTCGGCGTGGCGATGAACGACGATCAGAAGCAGCCTGAGGCGAAAACCAAATTGGATGCAGCATTCAAGGCGGCTCATTTGCAGGCGAAGGTCGAGGTCTATGACGGCTGCCAGCATGGCTGGTGCGTGAAAGACATGGATTTGATCAAGGGTGCCCCCGGGACGCAGCCCATTTACAACGAAGCGCAAGCCGAACGTGCATGGGGCGAATTGCTGAGCCTCTTCAAACGAGCGCACGTCTAGGGCTATTGATCGACGCATCGGTTTGATCCAACATCGGCGAGGTCCGTGAACGAAGCCTTCATCTGCGATTTTGTGCGCACGCCTATCGGCCGCTACGAAGGCGGATTGGCACGCGTGCGCACCGACGATCTGGCTGCAACGGCAATCAGACATCTCATCGCCCGTAATGGCGCCGTCGGCGAGGCAGTCGACGAAGTGTTCCTGGGGTGCGCAAACCAGGCCGGCGAAGACAATCGAAACGTTGCACGCATGGCGCTGCTGCTCGCCGGACTGCCGCCGCATGTCCCCGGGGTGACGGTCAATCGATTGTGCGCGTCCGGCCTAGATGCCGTGGCCGCCGCGGCCCGCGCCATCCGTGCCGGTGAAATGGAGCTCGCAGTCGCGGGCGGTGTCGAGTCGATGACGCGCGCGCCCTTCGTCATGGCAAAGGCGGAGCGCGCCTTTCAGCGCACCGCCGAAATCTATGACACGACCATCGGCTGGCGATTCGTCAACGCCCGGATGAAAGCCATTTACGGCGCCGATTCGATGCCGGAGACCGGCGAGAACGTGGCCGTGGATTTCAACGTCTCGCGCGAGGACCAGGATGCGTTCGCGCTGCGTTCGCAGCAACGCGCGGCGCGCGCCCAGGGCGCCGGGGTGTTTGCCGAAGAGATCGTGCCGGTGACCGTTCCCCAGGCCAAGGGTGCGGCAGATCATGTCATTGATCGAGACGAGCAGCTTCGCCCGGAGACCACGCTGGAAGGGCTCGCAAGACTCAAACCCGTGGTGCGTGCCGGCGGCACCGTCACGGCCGGCAACGCTTCGACCATCAACGATGGCGCCGCCGCGTTGCTCCTGGCGTCTGGCGCGGCCGTCGGGAAGTTCGGGTTGAAGCCGCGTGCACGCGTCATCGGTTTTGCGTCCGCTGGAGTCGCGCCGCGCATCATGGGAGTCGGTCCGATTCCGGCCGTGGAGAAGCTCATGAATCGGCTGCGTTTGAAGATCGCCGATTTCGATGTGATCGAATTGAATGAAGCATTCGCGTCGCAGGCCCTGGCTTGCGTGCGGGCGTTCGGTCTTGCCGATGATGCCGAACATGTCAACAGCAACGGCGGCGCCATTGCGCTGGGACATCCATTGGGAATGTCGGGAGCGCGCATTGCAGGGACGGGAGTTCAAGAGTTGTTGCGCCGGTCAGGCCGATATGGCTTGGCCACGATGTGCGTGGGCGTCGGACAGGGTGCGGCGCTGGCGTTCGAGCGCGTTTGATCGAGCTCAACAAAGATGCGCAGGTCGGCGGGCGCTGCTACATTAACCAGATAGGGCGGAACTCAATTCCGCACAGTGGAACTTCATGGTATCCCCAGGTACGAACAAGCTGAGCTTCGAGGTCAGCGGCGCGGTCGCCGTGCTGACTCTCGAAAATCCGCCGGTCAATAGTCTTGGCCATGAGTTGCGCCAGGCGTTGGTTGCTGCGCTTAAGCGTGCAAACGCCGATCGCGGCATCGAAGCGATCGTGCTGATCGGGGCGGGCGCGGGGTTCTCAGGCGGAGCCGACATCCGTGAATTCGGCACCCCCAAGGCGGTGGCCACTCCCAATCTGCGCAGTGTGATTGGCGCGATCGAAGACAGCGCCAAACCCGTCGTGGCTGCCATCGGCGGCGTGTGCATGGGGGGAGGTCTGGAGTTGGCCCTGGCCTGTCACTTTCGGGTCGGCATTCCGGGGGCACGGATTGCGCTGCCTGAAGTCAAATTGGGTCTTTTGCCGGGCGCCGGCGGCACTCAGCGACTGCCGCGGTTGCTCGGTGTCGAGGCGGCGCTCAGCCTCATTGTGTCCGGCACGATCGTCGCCTCGGAGAAGCTTGCCGGCACACCCTTATTCGACGATTTCGGCGAGGGCGACCTGCGGGAGAGGGCCCTGCGCTTCGCGCGCCGCGCCATTGCCGAACGGCTTCCGCAGAGACGGGTGCGCGACTTGAAATTGGAAGTGCCGAATGCGGAAAGCTTCTTTCAGTTCGCGCGCAATACGGTCAAAGCGGCGGCCGGCCCATACCCGGCGCCCCTGGCTTGTGTCGAAGCGGTTGCCGCGGCCGTCGACCTTCCATTCGAGGCCGGACTCAAGAAGGAACGGGAATTGTTCGCGACTTTGATGCTTTCGCCCGAATCGGCGGCGCTGCGCCACGTGTTTCAGGCCGAGCGCGCGGCCTCGCGCATAGACGGCGTGCCCGAGGACACCCCGATCAGGCCGATTCGCAAGGTCGGGGTCATCGGCGCCGGCACCATGGGCGGCGGCATCACCATGAGCTTCATCAACGCGGGACTGCCGGTCGTGATGCTGGAGACCAAACAAGACGCACTGGATCGCGGGCTCGCCACCATCCGCCGCAATTACCAGGGCGCGTTGCGCAAGGGCACGCTCAATGAGGCGAGCCTCACGCAACGATTGGCGCTGATCACCCCGACGCTGGATTTTGCCCTGTTGCGGGATGTCGATTTGGTCATCGAGGCGGTGTTCGAAAACATGGACGTGAAGCGCCAGGTGTTCGAAACCCTGGACGGAGTGGTGCGACAGGGAGCGATTCTCGCGTCCAATACCTCGGCGCTGAATCTCGACGACATCGCAAACTTCACGCGCCGTCCGCAGGATGTGATCGGTCTGCATTTCTTCAGTCCCGCGAACGTGATGCGGCTGCTCGAAGTGGTGCGCGGCGCCAAGACGGCAAATGACGTATTGGCCAGCGTCATGGGCTTGTCCAAGACCATCGGCAAGGTGGCGGTGGTCTCCGGAGTGTGCGACGGCTTCATCGGCAATCGCATGCTGGCTCGATACGGCGCCGCCGCCCACGATTTGATCATGGCCGGCGCATTGCCGCAGCAGGTCGATGCGGCGCTTCAGGAATTCGGCATGGCCATGGGCCCGTTTCGGGTGGGCGATCTGGCGGGTCTGGATATCGGCTGGGCGCTGCGCAAGCGGCGGGCGTCGGAATTTCCCGATCGCGATTTCTCCAATGTGGCGGATGCGCTGTGCGAGGCCGGCCGGTTCGGACAAAAAACCGGTGCGGGCTGGTATCGCTACGAAGCGGGATCACGGACCCCGATACCGGATCCCAAAGTGACGGCCATCATCGAGCAATACCGCAGGCTGCGGGGCATCACTCCGCGCGCCGTGGGCTCCCAGGAGATCGTCGAGCGCTGCATCTATGCGCTGATCAATGAAGGCGCCCGCATCATCGAGGACGGCATCGCGCAGCGATCCTCCGACATCGACATCGTGTACCTGAATGGATATGGTTTTCCGGCCTACCGCGGCGGACCCATGTTCTATGCCGACCAGGTCGGATTGCACGACGTCATCCGCGCGCTCGAGAGAATCGCGGCGCAACCCCACAGCGATGCGGCATTCTGGACGCCGGCGCTGCTGCTCGCCCGACTGGCCGAGCAAGGCCAAACCTTCAGCGGATTCAAAGGACAACCCAAGTGACAGAGGCGGTCATTGTATCCACGGCGCGCACCGCTTTGGGCAAGAGCTGGAAGGGGGCGTTCAACATGACCTACGGCGCCACGCTCGGCGCCCATTCGGTGCGGCACGCCGTTGAGCGCGCCGGCATCGATCCCGCCGAAGTTGAGGATGTGATCATGGGCTCGACTTTCGGCGAGGGCACCACCGGCGGCAACATCGCGCGCGCAATCGCGCTGCGCGCCGGACTGCCCACGAGCACCGCGGGCTTGAGCATCAACCGGTTCTGCAGTTCGGGACTGCAATCCATCGCGCTCGCGGCGCAGCGCATCATGACCGAGGGTGCGGCGGTCATCGTTGCCGGCGGCGTCGAGAGCATTTCCTGCGTGCAGAACGAGGCGAACACGCACATGCGCCGCGATCCCTGGCTCATGGAACACAAGCCCACGCTGTACTGGACCATGCTGCAGACCGCCGAGACGGTGGCCAAGCGCTATTCCATTGCCAAAGAGGCGCAGGATGAATACGGGGTCCGCAGTCAGTTGCGCGCGGCGGCTGCGCAGAGCGCGGGCAAGTTCAAGGACGAGATTGTACCGATGACCACTGTCATGGGCATCGTCGACAAGGCAAGCGGTTCGATCGGCACACGCGAGGTCACAATCGCGGCCGACGAGGGAATTCGTCCCGACACGACGCTCGAGGCCGTGGCGCAGATCCGCCCGGCCGTGGCAGGCGGGGTGATCACGGCCGGTAACGCCAGCCAGTTCTCCGATGGCAGCAGCGCCGTGGTGGTCATGGACGGCAAGCTGGCGGAGCGGCGCGGGCTCAAGCCGCTGGGAATTTTCCGCGGCTTCGCGGTGGCCGGCTGCGAGCCCGACGAAATGGGAATCGGTCCGATCTTCGCGGTGCCTCGCCTCCTCGAACGTACCGGCTACAAGGTGGGCGACATCGACCTGTGGGAGCTGAACGAGGCGTTCGCCTGCCAGGTTCTGTACTGCCGCGACAAGCTCGGTATTCCCGATGAGCGCCTGAACGTGAACGGCGGCGCCATTGCCGTCGGTCATCCCTACGGCGTCAGCGGAGCCCGGCTCACCGGTCACGCGCTCATCGAAGGCAAGCGTCGCGGCGCCAGGCTCGTGGTCGTCACCATGTGCATCGGCGGCGGCCAGGGCGCCGCCGGCCTGTTCGAGGTGGTCTAGGAGGCTCCTAAGCATGGGCGTGCGTGAACTATTTGAACTCAAGGGCAGGGTCGCTCTCGTCACGGGCGGTTCGCGCGGCCTGGGACTGCAGATCGCGCAGGGGCTGGGTGAAATGGGCGCAAAAATTGCGATCAGCGCCCGCAAGCCCGCCGAACTCGATGCGGCAAAGGCGCAGCTCAAGAGGCAGGGCATCGATGCCTTGACCGTGGTCAATGATTTGACCAAGCCGCAGCAAGTGCCGGCGCTGGTCGACGCGGTCGTCGCGCAACATGGCGCGATCGACATCCTGGTCAACAATGCGGGAACCAGTTGGGGCGCGGCGGCCGAGCAGTATCCCGTCGAGGCCTGGAACAAGGTCATGACGCTGAATGCCACCAGCGTGTTCCAGCTCAGCCAGGAAGTGGCGAATCGCTGTTTCATACCGCAGCGTTCGGGCAACATCATCGTCGTGGCCTCGGTGGCGGCCCTGCGCGTCGGGGCGCAGATGAAAGCGGTCGCCTATTACGCCTCCAAGGCGGCGGCCTTGCATCTCACCCGGGCGCTCGCCGCCGAATGGGGTCCGCTCGGTATCCGGGTCAACGCCATCTGCCCCGGCTTTTTCCCGTCCAAGATGTCGAGCGGCTTGCTCGAGACGATCTCGGCCTCGGTCATCGAACGAACTCCGCTGGGGCGCATCGGCGGCGACACCGATCTCATGGGCGCGGCCGTCTATCTGGCGTCGGACGCATCGCGTCACGTAACGGGTCAGTACATTGCCGTGGACGGCGGCGCCTCGAGCGTTTGACATTCTCCTCGTCCCCAATTGACGAGGATTCCCTCAGCAGGCGTTCGATGTCCCGAACGGAAGAGGATATTCAGAGCAGAGTTGATATCACGATCATGCGATACCCCACACTGAGAGCATACCCAACTTCTTATTCCGAGGTCTGCGACACCTTTCGGTCCCGTCTCGCCCGTGCAAGACGAACAGACTCGGGAAGAGAACGATTCGTTGACCTCCTCGTACCAAGCTCCGTGCGCAGTCGCTTTGTAGCGGAGCATTTGTCGGAAGGAGGACCAGCCGGCGTCGAGAACAGACTTCGCCAGGCGGGTCTTGGCGAGTCCGGCGGCGTTCACATTGCCGACTGCGATGTAATCAAACTCTCGAACAATACGCGTGGAGAGCTTGTGGTGAAAGTCACGTCGCGCATTGACTATGCGCGCGTGAAGGTTGGTCGCCTGACGTCTTTTGCCGGCGCGCTGCGCGAAAGCAAGTCTGTTGGCCAACCTCCGCAAATGTTGAGGATTGTCGACCTTCTCTCCGTTGGAGAAAGCTGCGAAGTCTTCAAGACCCAAATCGATGCCGATACCGCTTCGCACGGACCGCCCATTCGCCTCCGCAACGTCAACGATGATATTCAAGAACCAATGACCGCGTGCATCGCGGGAGAAGTTCGTTCCGTCCCTGATCTTGCCTTCCGGCAGAGGCCGAGAGTTGAACACCCGAAGGGTGTTTCCCGCGAAGCGAAAGGCTACTCCCTCACGCTTGAGGTCGCGTCCTTTCAAGGGCACCCAGCCCAAAGAACGCTTGCCTCGCCACCGCAGGAATGGGCGGTTCCTCTGAAGCCGCGACTTGGCGTATTGCTCGCAAACGGCATTGATCGTGCCGGCGTGCAAGGCGAGTTCCTTGCTGCTCCCAGCCGTCAACCGATTCAGATCGAAGCCGCTGGGCCAGCGCTTGTTCCATTTCAGCGCCTGATGTTGAGTCTCGTTGCAATAATTCCAAACGAAGTTACAGGCTCGCGATTGTCTGTTCAGCAGGCCGGTCAGGGATTTGATGCGGTATCGATAGGCCAACAACATGGCCCGAAACTAGTTCATCTAAAGGACATGGGCAAGGGCCTAAATCTAGGGGAAATGTCGATTTTCACACCACCGTTCCCCAAGCATAAGGCGGTGGCGTGAGCAGCCCGGCCGCGGGACTGCGGCCGCCGCCGGCACAGCACGCCTTCGACACGGCGCGGCTCGCGGCCTGGATGCAATCGCACGTCCCTGGATTCGCGGGACCCATCGAGGTGCAGCAATTTGCAGGGGGACAATCCAACCCCACCTTCCTGGTGCAGTCCGCCGACCACCGCTATGTGCTGAGGCGCAAACCGCCCGGCAAGCTGCTGCCGTCCGCTCACGCCGTCGATCGTGAGTTCCGGGTGATCGTGGCGCTGAAAGATAGTGAAGTGCCGGTGGCGAAGGCATATGCATTGTGCAGCGACGCCGGCGTGATCGGCACAGAGTTCTACGTGATGGACTACGTCGAGGGGCGGCTGTTTTGGGATGCCGCGTTGCCCGAGGTGCCGAGCGCCGAGCGGCGGCCGATTTACGAAGAGATGACGCGTGTGATCGCCGCGCTGCACGCGGTGGACTATGCCGCGGCGAACTTGAGCGACTACGGCAAACCGGGCCGCTACATCGAGCGCCAGGTGACGCGCTGGACCCAGCAATATCGCGCTGCCGAAACCGAGAGCATCGACGCCATGGATCGGCTCATCGAGTGGCTGCCGAAGCACGTGCCGGCCGACGAGGAAACCAGCATCGTGCACGGCGACTTCCGGCTCGACAACGCAATCTTTCACCCGTGCGAGCCGCGGATCTTGGCGGTCCTCGACTGGGAGTTGTCCACCCTGGGCCATCCCCTCGTCGATCTGGCCTATCTCTGCATGCGTTATCATCTGTCAACCGACCAGTTCAAAGGTCTCGGCGGGCTGGATACGGCGGCATTGCGAATACCGAGCGAAACCGAGTGCGTCGAGGATTACTGCCGGCGCCGCGGACGGGCACCGGTCGCGCCTCAGGATTGGACCTATTACCTGGCGTTCAACATGTTTCGTTTGACGGGGATCTTGCAAGGCGTGCTGGCGCGCGCCATACAAGGCAACGCATCCAGCGCAACCGCGCTCGAGGCGGGCCGCAGGGCGCGGCCGCTGGCCGAGCAGGCGTGGGCGTTGGTTCAGCGATCGTTCGACGCTTAGTCGACAGAGGTACTCAAGCATGGATTTCTCGCACAGCGATAAGGTTCGTCTCCTGCAGGAGCAGGTCAGCGCCTTCATGGATGCCCACATCTATCCGGCGGAAGCGCGCTTCGACGAGGAGATGGGGCAGAACCGGCGCAGCGGCAATCCCTGGCAGACTCTCGCAGTCATGGAGGAACTGAAGCGCAAAGCTCGGGCGCAGAATTTGTGGAATCTTTTTCTGCCGCATTCCGAGCATGGCGCCGGACTCTCCAATCTGGAGTACGCGCCTCTGTGCGAGATCATGGGGCGTTCGCATCTCGCACCGGAGGCCTTCAATTGCTCGGCTCCCGATACCGGCAATATGGAGGTGCTGGCCCGCTATGCCACGCCGGAGCAACAGGCGCGTTGGCTGGTGCCGCTGCTGGAGGGGCGCATCCGTTCGGCCTTTGCGATGACCGAGCCCGATGTCGCATCGAGCGATGCCACGAATATTCAATCCTCGATCGTGCGCGACGGCAGTCACTACGTGATCAACGGCCGCAAATGGTGGACCTCCGGCGCCGGCGATCCGCGATGCGAGATCTTGATATTCATGGGCAAGACCGACCCGCAGGCGCGGCTTCACAGCCAGCAGTCCATGATTCTCGTGCCGATGAACACGCCCGGCGTGCGGCGGCTGCGTCAACTGCCTGTGTTCGGCTACGATCATGCGCCGCACGGCCATGCACAGATCGATTTCGTCGATGTGCGCGTGCCCGTGGAGAATATTCTGCTGGGTGAGGGACGCGGCTTTGAGATTGCTCAGGGGCGACTGGGCCCGGGCCGCATCCACCATTGCATGCGTTTGATTGGACTGGCCGAACGGGCGCTGGAGATGCTGTGCAAGCGCGCCCAGCAGCGCGTCGCCTTCG
This sequence comes from uncultured Gammaproteobacteria bacterium, assembly GCA_963811115.1. Classification (GTDB taxonomy): domain Bacteria; phylum Pseudomonadota; class Gammaproteobacteria; order Steroidobacterales; family Steroidobacteraceae; genus Bog-1198. Next base: position 382,918 of record CAWEQB010000002.1, on the reverse strand, counting down.
GCAAGCGCATCTCGGAGCAGGGGGTGACGCTCGAGCGTATTGCCGAATCGCGGATTCTGATCGATCAGGCCCGCTGGCTGGTGCTGAATGCGGCCTATATGATGGACACGGTGGGCAACCGCGCCGCCAAGAAGGAGATCGCCATGATCAAGGTTGCCGCGCCCACCATGGCGCTGCAAGTCATCGATTGGGCAATCCAAGTGCATGGCGGCGGCGGCGTCAGCGATGACTTTCCGCTGGCCGCCGCCTATGCCGCCGCGCGCACGTTGCGATTTGCCGACGGTCCGGACGAAGTCCACCGCGAGCAGATCGGAAAACTGGAATTGGCGCGTCATCGGGTCTAGGGCCCAGACCGCGCATGGACCGACATTTCAAATTCTGGCCCGCTCATTCGGCGCGGACGCTGGCGGCGCCGGCCACCAATCTTTTCTTCAACTGCGAGGTGTCGGCGCGGCGCTATCCCGAGAAGCCCTTCTTGGTGTTCTACGACACCGCGGTGACCTTCGCCGAATTGTTCACCGAAGCGGAGCTCATTGCGGGCTTTCTCGAGCGGCAATGCGGCGTGCGCAAGGGCGACCGGGTTCTGCTGCTCATGCAAAACAGCCCGCAATTCGTCATCGCCTACTACGGCATCCTGCGCGCCAACGCCGTCGTGGTGCCGCTCAATCCCATGAATTTGACGCATGAGATTGCGCGCTACGCGGAGGACGCGGGAGCGAGCACAATTATCGTGTCTCAGGAGCTGTACTCGCGCGTGGAACCCTTGCTGCGCAACTCGAGCCTGAAATCGGCGCTCGTTGCGGCGTACTCGGACTACCTCAAGCGGCCGACGGCGCTTGCGGTTCCGGACTTCGTCGCCGCAGCGCGGCTGGAACTCACCGGACCGGGAGTGACCCTGTGGCGGGACGCACTGGCCGGCGGCTTGCAGCCCGGCCCCCTGACCGCCGGGCCGGAGGATTTGTGCGTAATGCCCTATACGTCGGGCACCACCGGCACGCCGAAAGGCTGCATGCACACCCACCGCAGCGCCATGCACACGGCGGTCGCGGGCATGCGCTGGTTCTCGTTGCAGCCCGAGCTCACGCTGATGGCGGTGGCGCCGCTGTTTCACGTGACCGGCATGCAGGGCGGGATGAATGGGCCGATGTATGTGGGCAACACGGTGGTGATGCTGCCTCGCTGGGACCGCAATGTGGCGGCCGAGTGCGTGCAGCGCTATCGGGTTTCGAGCTGGACTGCGGTGCCAACCATGATTCAGGATTTCTTTGGGAACCCGCACATCGGGAAATATGACTTGAGTTCGATCCGGCGCTTGAGCGGCGGCGGCGCCGCCATGCCGGCCGCGGTCGCGCAGCGGCTCTTGGATATGGGGGTGACCTACTACGAGGGATATGGATTGTCGGAGACCATGGCGGCGACGCATATCAATCCCCCGGAACATGCAAAGAAGCAGTGCCTGGGCATCCCCATCTATGATGTAGATTCGCGGGTCGTCGACCCGGCGACGCTGCGCGAATTGCCGGCGGGCGAAGTCGGCGAGATAGTCACCCACGGGCCGCAGGTGTTTCAGGGGTATTGGAACAAACCCGAGGACAGCGCCCAGGCGTTGATCGAGATCGACGGCAAGCGTTTCTTGCGCACCGGCGATCTCGGCAGAGTCGATGAAGAAGGCTTCTTCTTCATGGTCGACCGGTTGAAGCGCATGATCAACGCCTCAGGATACAAAGTGTGGCCCACCGAGGTCGAATCCCAGATGTACCAACATCCCGCAATCCTCGAAGCCTGCGTCATCGGCACTGCAGATGCGCACCGCGGCGAGACCGTGAAGGCCGTCATCGTGCTGCGGCCGGAATGGCGCGGCAAAATCACGGAGCAGGCCATCATCGATTGGTCCAGGGAAAATATGGCGGCCTACAAACACCCGCGAATCGTCGAATTCGTCGATGCCTTGCCCAAGTCGGGTGCCGGCAAGATCATGTGGCGCGAGCTGCAGGACCGCGAAGCCGCCGCGGCCCAACAGCGGGCGGTTCCTCCGTGAAGGCACTGCTCAGCAAGGCGCCCGGTGGGCCCGAGTCCCTGGTGCTCGAGGACGTCCCGGAACCGATTGCGGGCCCGGGTCAGGTGCGGGTCGCGGTGCGCGCCTGCGGGGTCAATTTTCCGGATCTGTTGATCATTCAGGATTTATATCAGTACAAGCCGCCGCGGCCGTTTTCCCCGGGAAGCGAGTTGGCCGGAGTGGTCGACGCGGTGGGCGAGGGCGTCGAGAACTTGCGCGTCGGCGATCGCGTGCTCATGTCCCCGGCGCGAGGCGGCATGGCCGAGAAAGCGGTCGGACCCGCCGGGAATTGCTGGAAGATTCCGGAGACCATGCCTTTCGACGAAGCGGCCGCTTTGCTCATGACCTATGGCACCTCGCAGCACGCGCTCAAGGACAGGGCGCAATTGCGCGCGAATGAAACCTTGCTGGTGCTCGGCGCGGCGGGCGGCGTCGGCCTTGCGGCGGTCGAACTCGGCAAGGCAATGGGCGCGCGCGTCATCGCGGCCGCCTCGAGCCCGGAGAAACTCGCACTGGCGCGCGATCACGGTGCGGACGAAGCAGTGCAATATCCGCCCGGACCCCTCGACAAGGGCCAGGCACGCGCGCTTACAGATCAGCTCAAGAGCGCGTGCGGCGCCGATGGCGCCCAGGTCATCTATGACGGTGTGGGCGGGGACTACACCGAAGCTGCGCTGCGCGCGATCGGTTGGCAGGGCCGTTACCTGGTGGTCGGCTTCACAGCCGGCATCCCGAAGTTGCCGCTCAATCTGCCGTTGCTCAAGAGCTGTCAGATCATCGGCGTCTTCTGGGGAGAATTCGCCGCCCGCTATCCGGCGCAACATGCGGCCAATGTCGCGGCGCTGATGGCGCTGTATCGCGAGGGCCGCATCAAGCCGGCGGTCACCGAACGCTATCCCCTGGCGCGCGGCGCCGAAGCCATCGCGAGACTGGGCGCGCGCCAGGCACGCGGTAAGATAGTGGTGACGATCGATTGCGCCCAGGCTGTTGTCGCCGGCGGCTAATAGGTTGTCGCCGAAGGCCCTGCAACCATGAGCGCCGGATGCCATAAGGAAAGAATGGAAAAGCCCGCGTGGATCTGAAATACACCGCCGAGGAAGGGGCATTTCGCACAGAGGTGCGTGCCTTTATCGAGGCGCGGCTGCCCGCCGATATCCGCGACAAGATGCGCTTGGGAAAGCGGCTGCAAAAGGATGACCTGACCCGCTGGCAGAAGATTCTCCACGCCCACGGCTGGGGTGCGGTGAACTGGCCGAGCCGATTCGGCGGCACGGGTTGGAACGTCGTGCAGCAGCATATATTCGAGGAGGAACGGGCCGACATCGGCGCGCCGCCGCAGAATGCGTTTTCGCTGAAAATGTTGGCGCCGGTGTTGATGACCTTTGCCAACGCGGCACAGCAGGACTACTTCCTTCCGCGAATCCTCGCCGGCGAGGACTGGTGGTGCCAGGGATATTCCGAACCTGGCTCCGGCTCCGATCTTGCCTCGCTGCGCACCAGCGCCGTGCGTCAAGGCGATCACTACCTGGTCAACGGCCAGAAAACCTGGAACACGCTGGGACATTATGCCGATTGGATATTCTGCCTGGTGCGCACCAGTTCCGAGGGGCGTCCGCAGCAGGGGATTTCGTTCTTGCTGATCGACATGAAATCGCGCGGCATCACGCTTCGGCCCATCACCATGCTCGACGGCGAGCATGAGATCAACGAGATCTGGTTCGACAACGTGCAAGTGCCGGTGCACAACCTGGTCGGCGATGAGAACAAGGGCTGGACCTACGCGAAGTTCCTGCTGACCCACGAGCGCACCAACAATGCGGGCATCGGCAGCTGCAAGCGCGCATTGAAGAATCTCAAGGAAATCGCCTCCCGGGAAACGGTCCATGGTCGTCCTCTGATCGACGAGCCGCGGTTTCGCGACCGCATCGTGCAGGTGGAACTCGAGTTGCTGGCGCTCGAGATCACGAATCTACGCGTGCTGTCGGCTTCGGCCGACGAATCGCGGGCGTTGGGTCCCGAGGTGTCGGTGCTCAAGATCAAGGGGTCCGAGATCCAGCAATCCATAGCCGAACTGCAAATGCAGGCTTTGGGGCCCGACGCGCTGCCCTACCTGCGCGAGGCCTTGGAGATCGACTGGGTTGCCGACCCATCGTTCGCGGAACATTACCGTGCGTATGCGCCGCCGCTGACCGGCCATTACTTCAACATGCGCAAGACCACGATCTATGCGGGCTCCACGGAAATCCAAAAAAACATCATCTCGCAGCTGATCCTGGGCCTTTGACGGACGCGGCACGTGGATTTCAACTACAGCAACGAACAGGTCGCACTGCGCGAGACCCTGCAGCGGTTCATCAGCCGCGACTATGATTTCGAGCGGCGGCGCGAACTCGCCCGATCACCGCTGGGATTCTCGGCCGAAGCCTGGTCGCGGTTTGCGGAACTTGGCTTCCTGTCGCTGCCCTTCCCGGAAGCTTACGGCGGCCTTGGCGGCAATTCCGTGGATGTCATGCTGGTGATGGAAATGGTGGGGCGAGGATTGCTGCTGGAACCATACCTAAGCAGCATCGTGATGTGTGGCGGATTGATCCGCGATGCCGGGTCGGAGGCGCACAAGCAGCAAATGCTGCCGCGAATTTCGGGCGGGGAATGCAAGATGGCGCTCGGTTGCTATGAAGCCGCGGGGCGCTATGATTTGTCGCAGGTCGCGTGCGCGGCCACGCGCAGCGGCGAGGGTTGGCGCTTGTCGGGCCAAAAGACCGTCGTGCTCGATGCTCCTTCGGCCGACTATTTGCTGGTGTCCGCGCGCAGCGGCGGCAATCCGGGCGATGAGCGCGGTATCTCGGTGTTCCTGATCGGCCGCGAGACTCCGGGCCTCGAACTGTTTGCCTTTCCCACGCAGTCGGGCGGCCGCGCCGCCGATGTGCGGTTGTCGGATGTGACCCTCGGTCCGGAGGCGCTGATAGGCGCCGTCGGCGAGGGCTTAGGGTTGGTCGAGCAAGCCGTCGACCAAGGCGTCGCGGCGCTCTGTGCTGAGGCCGTCGGCATCATGGCGGCATTGAATGAGGCAACCCTCGACTATCTGAAAACCCGCAAGCAATTCGGCGTGCCCATCGGCAAATTCCAGGCACTGCAGCACCGCATGGCCGACATGCTCATCGCCGCGGAGCAGGCGCGCTCAATGGCGATCTTCGCCGCCGTATACGCGGATTCTGCGGATGCGCGCGAGCGCCGGCGCGCCGTATCCGCAGCCAAGGCGTACGTCGGTCAGGCAGGACGCTTGGTCGGGCAGCAGGCGGTTCAAATGCACGGCGCCATGGGAGTGGTCGACGAACTCATCGTGAGTCACTATTTCAAGCGGCTGACCATGATCGGTCTGACTCTGGGCGATGTCGATTTTCACCTCGATCGCTTCAGCCGGCTGTTGTGACGCCCACTTCCTGTTTGCGGATATCGCTCTCGACGGTACGCGACGCCGCGAACAGCACCAGCGATGCCAGCACGGCCAGCACGGGAATGATGTACATGGCGCTGTGCAGTCCCACGGCCTTGAAAGTTTCGGTCATGGCGGCGGCGCCGGCCTGGTGCATGGCTTGATGCGCAAAGTGATCGCTGAGCATGCCCATTCCGACCGGCCCGAGGCTCGCGCCGAGCACATACATGGCGCAGAAGTAAATGGCCACCGCCGTGCCGCGCAGCCGTGGCGCGATCACATCCTGAATGGCGGAATACACGGTGGCGTAGTACACAAACATGGTCATCGTGCCGAGCGCCATCAGCATCATGAAGGCCGCCGTCGAACCCTTGGGCTGATTGAGCGCGAGGTAAATGCTGGGCGCAGCAATCGCCATCGAACATGCGGATAACAATAGACGGCCATTGCGTCGCTTCACGCTGAGACGGTCGGCGAGCCAGCCGCCCGCAAGCAGGCCGATGGCACCGACGGCACCGACCGACACGGCGGATACGTTGCTGGCCTCCCGCAGGCTCATTTCATGAAACCGCTGCAGGAACGGCGTCTGAAAGGCGTTGATCGCATACATGTTGAAATTATGGAAGATGCCCGACAGGATGATCCACCACATGGTGGGCAGCCTGAGCACGGCGGCGTAGGGCGATTTCAGCTCGGCATCCTGCGCCGCGTTCGGTCTTGCGGCATCCAGTGCGCCGCGCACGGGTTCGGGAATCCGAAGCGCCAACAGGGCGAACAGCAAGCCAGGCACGCAGGCGATCAGAAACACCTTGCGCCAACCCAAGGCTGCGCCGAGAGCGCCGGCGGTGAAATAGGCCAGCGAAATTCCGGCGGGCAGGCCCAGCATGAATATGCCCATGGCGCGGGCGCGCTGCCGCGGCGGAAACAGATCGCCGATCAGCGATTGGCCCGCGGGTGCACAGGTGGCTTCGCCCAAGCCCACCCCAAGGCGGGAAATGAACATCTGGGTGTAGTTCTGCGCAAGTCCCGACGCGGCGGTTAACACGCTCCAAACGCCGGTGCCGATCGCCAGCAGGCGTGTTCGATACCACTTGTCGGCAATGCGGCCGAGCGGCAGGCCGACAATCGCGTACATGAGCGTAAATACGGTTCCGAGCAAGCCGAGCGCGGTATCGCTCAGCATGAATTCCTTGCGCACCGGTTCCGCCAATGCGCCCGCCAACTGACGATCGAAGAAATTCAGCAAATTGATGGCAAACAGAATGACGAGGGCAAACGAAGCGCTCGATGTGGATTTCGCCGGATTCGCCATTCATGACTCCCATAGAAAAACGGCGGACCAGTGGGCCCGCCGTTCGGTATGCCGTCTGCGCCGACTATACTCGGACTCAGAACTTGACTCGAAGCGTAAGTCCGTAGGTGCGCGGATCGCCCAAGAACGCATCGATCTGCTGGTATTGGTAGGGTGCATCGAAGGCGACCTGGTAGATGCCTTTGTTGGCGAGGTTGGCGCCCCAGGCTTCGACCGTCCATTTGCCGTCCACCGCGCCGATGCCGAGCCGCGCATTCAGCAGGCCGTAAGCGCCCTGCAGTTTGCGCGGATCGAGATCGGATCCGGTGTTGTACGAGGAATTGTATTTTTCCGTGACGCTCGCCCTGAACTGCAGCGATGACGACAAGGGAACCGAGTACGTGGCCGAGGCAACGCCCGACCACAGCGGAGCAAACGACAGCCGATCGTTCAGCCGGTCGGTCGTGAACAAAACCGCCGAATCGCCAAATTCCTCGATATTCGTGAAGGCATAGGTGACGCCGCCGGATAGATTGAGGCCCGATAGCGGACTCGCCCAGGACACATCGAATTCCGCGCCCTTGGATTCCAGCTTGCGGATCGAACTCACCACGAATTGAATGCCGGTGAAGGTATTCAGCTGGAAATTCGTGTACTTCTGATCGAATGCCGAGGCATTCAGGCGCACCGTCCTATTGGCCAGCATGCTCTTGATCCCGATTTCGTAGGACTGCACGGTCTCGCGCGGGAATTCGGTGTCAAGGTTCGGCGTCAAGGGGCCCTCAGGACCAGTGGGCGCCGTAACGCGAGCCAGGTTGAAACCACCGGCCTTGTAGCCATTCGCCCATGACACATAGGTCATGACGTCTTCGTTGAAGCGATAGGACAACTTGACCGTGCCCGACACATTCCCCTCGCTCAAGGATTGCGACGTCGATTGTCCGCCGAAGAACGGATTGAAGACTGTCGAACAACCATAACCGAGCAGGAACTGATACTCGGGACTTGCGGGATTCAGTCCCCCGACCCCCGGGGATGTCAACAGTTGTCCGCAACCGGCGCCCCCATCCGGATTGACGTAGTTCGAAGACGCATCTTTCTTCTCGGACGTGTAGCGCAGGCCGGCGGTCAGGTCCAAGCCCTGGGTGATGTTGTAGGTTTCGTTGGTGAAAAATGCATAGCTCTTCGAGGTCTGGTGGTAGAAGTCCTGTTCCCCGGATACGCCGGGAATGAACGTACCCCCGGGCGGATTGCCGGTAAAGCCCGGTATCAAGAGAAAGTTGGGCGGGCCGACGGACGCGGACGCGACGCCGCCCACATAGAGGTCGAAATCGTTACCGGCGTAAATCGCGGTGTTGCTGGTGAGGATTTCGCTTGCGAAAAATGCCCCCACCAGCCAGTCGAGCGGCCCGCTCTTGCCGGCCAATCGCAGTTCTTCGCTGGTCTGCTTGAAATCGGTCTGGTTGCCTTGGTTGGCGGGAGATTGAAGGATGTCGATGCCGGTATAGTCGAGGTCGTTGCCGGGGACGATGGTGTTGTCACGCCACGCCGTGATCGAGGTGAGCTTGGCGGCACCGAAGTCCCAGTCGAGTTGGGCGGAAATGCCCATGTCGCGGATCCGCTGGATCACCGGTTGATTGGCCCAGGCCCGGCGGCTGAACGGGTCCGGCGGATCGCCGAGTCCCACGATTCCGGTCTGGCCTCCCAGGGGCGGCACCGACGCAAGTGCATTCACGATGCCGACGAAGGGACCGTTGGCCACCGGCACGGCTCCGCAACAGGACTCGTTGCGCTTCGAGTAGTCGCCGATCATGAGGAAGCTCACCGCATCGCTGGGCGTGATCAGAAACTGCCCGCGCAAGGTGTACATGTTGCGGTCATCGGTTTTGTCGCTGGTATTCGGACCGGCGCTGGCGTCGACGTCGAGAAAGCCGTCGCGCTTCTGGTATCCCGCGTAGAACCGGCCCGCGGCAATGCTGCCGATGGGTCCGGTGACGGATGCGTTGATTTCCCGGTCGTTGTAATTGCCACCAGTGATTTCACCGGTCATGCCGAAGGTCGTCGATGGCCGTTTGGTGACGATATTGATGACGCCGGCGTCGTTATTCTTGCCGAACAATTCCCCCTGGGGTCCTTCCAATATTTCGATTTGCTGAATTTCACCCAGGTCGCCGAAGCCGACGCCGTTGCGCGGACGATAGACTCCGTCGATCACAATACCCACGGACGATTCCAGTCCCGGATTGTCGCCGACGGTGCCGATGCCGCGGATGCGCGCGGTGGTCACATTCTCAGAGGTCGTGGAGGTGACGGTGAGAGCCGGGGTCAGCGCTTGCAAGGATTTGATGTCGGTGACGCCGCCGTCCTTGAGCTGTTGCGCGGAGAGGGCGATAACGGAAATTGGCACGTCCTGGATGTTTTGCTCGCGCTTTTGCGCGGTGACGATGATTTCCGTCAGCGTCGGCGTGGCCTCCTGGGCCCAGCTGGAACTCACGGCGATGATGCCGGCTGCAGCAGATACCAAAGCAATCCCTTGTCGCGCAAGCATGCGTCGATTGGTCATACCACTCCCCTTTGACAAATTTCTTTAAAATGACGAGCCCGCGGCCATTTCGCGCGACCCGCCCCTGTGGACTAACCGCCACAATATATGTGTATCGAGCCTACGGGAAGGGTACGCCAAAGACCTCGCTTCGGGCGTCAACATGTTGACCGCGGACGCCATTCCCGCCCATACGCTGCAGTGCCGCGTCCGTACAGCGGTGAATGTTGTTTTGTAACAACAATTAGCCTGGTGGAGGAGCGGCAACCGGGCTAGCCGGCGCAGGACACGAGGCCGGCGTGGCGAGGGCCGCATCTTCGGGATAGAGCTCGAGAAGCTTGCGCATGACGCCGTTGGTCCAGCCGAATCCGTCCTGCAGCGGATATTCGCCACCACCGCCGCTGCGGCCGATGGTGACCACGTCGTATTTCTCCACCAATTTTCCGCTCTGCGCATAGACGTCGTTGACGTTGGCGATCCATCGACAGGCAATGGCCGCGGCGAGCGTGGTCTGCCCGTAGTCGCGCAGACCAGAGACTGCTATCCACTGCAGTGGCGCCCAGCCATTCGGAGAGTCCCATTGTTGGCCGGTGCCGACGATGGTGGCGGTGACGATGCCGCCGGATCCAAGCAATTCTCGCGCGGTGATCTGCGCCACCGCCGCCGCTTGCAACTGCGAGGGCAGCGCCACGAACAGAGGGTACAGCGTTGCCGCGGACAGACGCGGCACCGCAAGCCGCTTCGTCCAGCGATAATCGAGGTACACGCCCAAAGAGGCGTCCCAGAGATAGCGGTCGATGGATTTGCGGCGCGCGCCGGCGCGATGCGCAAACTCGCGCGCGCAGGCAGCATCGCCGCGCCGTTCGCAGCCGGCGCGGATGGCATTTTCCAATCCGAACAGCAAACTGTTGAGGTCCACAGGCACGATTTCGGTGGTATCGATGGTTTCCATCGTGCGTCCATCCGCAAACCAGCGCGATCCAAAGTCCCAGCCGCTCTCGGCCGCGGCGCGAATGTCCCGGTACAATTGCGGCGCGGGCCGCTTGCTCGTGCGCGCGAGATCCGTGTCTTCGCGATAGGACTCGTCGCGCGGCGTGTCTCTGTCATCCCAAAAACGATTGAGGATGGATCCGTCAGCCATGGCCACGACGCGCCGATGCGCGGTGCCTGCCTTCAATCCATGCTCACCCTCCATCCAGAATGCATATTCGCGGCGTAATGGCCCAAGGTGAGCCGCATAGGCGCCGGCCGGGTCGTCAAGCTTGGTCAGACCGACCATGGCAAAAAAGAAAGGTGGTTGTGAGCGGCTGAGATAGTAGGTGCGCGTGCCATTGGGCACGTGACCGTAGGTATCGATCAAGTGGGCGAAATCCTCGACCATGTCCGACACCAAGTCGTGCCGGCCGCTGATCGCGAGCCCCAGCATCGTGAAGTACGAATCCCAGTAATACATTTCACGAAAGCGGCCGCCCGGAACCACAAAGGGTTTCGGCAGGGTCAGCAAGGAAGAATACGCCGGAGCGGCGGTGGAGCTGCGGGTCAACGCATCCCACAGACCATCGATGTGCGCGACGATGGATACGCGTTCGGGCGGAGAGGGCGCTCCGAGGACCTCGGACGGCAACATGAAATGCGCCTCCACGAATTGCTTGAGCGCGGCCGGTGAAGCGGGCTTCTCGGCACGGTACTGCGCCAAGATGTCTTTCGGCGCGGCATCGGGAATGGCGTCTGCAAATGCCTTGCCGTCGGCATAAATGTGCGCGCTCTGCACTGCAACGAACAGTTCCTTGAACAGGACTTGCGGCGGATCCGGCGGCGGACTGGTGTCGCGCGACAGGCTGGATGCGATCGGCAGAAGTGAGAGCCACAGCGCGCACACCACGCCGCGGAACGCCTGCAGGTGAAAACGCGCGTTGAAACCGCTGCCGATGAACCCAATGCCCAGACGCTGCTGCTTGTGACTCATGCCGATGAGTCTAATCTCCAGCCACGTGGCTGCAACAGAGATGGACCCTTTGCAAGATTTGCCAAGATTGAATGCGGCAGTGCGCCTCACTAACGACGCAATACCAACTGCTCCACTGTCACGCGTATGACACAGTTCGCCAATGGGGCGCGCCCTCAAGTCCTCGCCGTTAAAATGTAAATATATGATTTGGAACGACTTCTAGGTTCTTGTTATTTTCTTTTGGCAATTACTGCGGATGGCATAGGCATTGCTATTCCATGATGGCGGCCCAAGGCGGTGGTGCCTATCGCTGACTTACCATCTCATTGGGATCAGAATAGTCGCGGCAGGATCGCGACCGGACCAATAAACAATAGGTAAGTATCGCGAAGGAGGGAGTTTTGGCAGTAACGACCAACAAATACACGCATTTCCGCACGGCAAGAGACTCGAATGACCGTGTGCAGCAGAGACCCCACGCAGCAGGAGAATTGAGATGAAATGGCTTACGTCTAAACGTCAGGTCAAAATGCTTTATGCCTTCGCAGCGCTAGTGACGACCTGTGGTGCCGCGATGGCCGCATCGGATACCGAGCAGTTCCAACGCTTCAAAGACCCCAATCAGTGGGGTGCCCCGGCGGGTGACTTGAATCAGACCCGCTACAGTTCGCTCAAAGACATCAATGCCGGCAACGTCAAAGGGCTCAACATGGTGTGGGCGCAATCGAGCGGCACCTTGCGCGGTCACGAAGGACAACCGCTGGTCATCCAAAATGTCGCCGGCAAACCGATGATGTTCATCGAGAGCGGCTGGCCGAACATTCTGCAAGGACTGGATCTCAGTGATCCGGATCATCCGATGCAGATATGGAACTACACCAAGACCAGCGGACGCGATGAATCCGCCGTGCCTCGCGCTTGTTGCGACACCGTCAACCGCGGCATGTCGTATGCAGACGGCAAGCTCGTGTTCGGCACCTTGGACGGCTATGTCATCGCGTTGGATGCGGCCACCGGCAAGGAACTGTGGGTCGTGAAGCATGCGCACCCGGACAAGGGCGAGACCATCACGCCTGCTCCGATCATCGCCAATGACAAAGTCATCATCGGCTTCGGCGGCGATGAATTTGCCGCGCGCGGCCGTGTCACTGCCTACAATCTCGCCGACGGCAAGAAGGTGTGGGAGTGTCATTCCACGGGAAGCGACAAGGATGTATGCCTGACCCCCAACACCAACAAGAAGCATCCTGAGTACGGCACGGCCGGCAAGGACTTGGGGATAAGCACCTATGTGGGCGATGAGTGGAAACGCGGCGGCGGTGCGGCTTGGGGCTGGTATGCCTACGATCCGGCGCTGCACCTGGTGTACTACGGCACGGGCAATCCTGGATTGTGGTCGCCGCAGTTCCGCTGCTCTGAACCGCTGACGCAGGCGAACTGCAACAGCGGCAAGTACGACAACAAATGGTCCATGAGCATTTTCGCGCGCAATGTCGATACCGGCGAAGCCGAATGGGTCTATCAGATGACGCCGTTCGACCAGTGGGACTACGACGGCATCAATGAAGTTGTGTTGGTCGACATCAATGTCGACGGCAAGCTGCGCAAGTGTCTGGTGCACTTCGACCGCAATGGTTTCGCCTATGTGCTCGACCGAACCGACGGCACGCTGTTGCGCGCCAACAAGTACGTCACCGTGAACTGGGCCGAGAAGATCGACATGAAGACCGGCCGGCCCGTGAAAGTGCCGGAACATTCGCCGCTCAAGGTCGGTGAAAACACCCAGGCCTGCCCCTCGGCGATGGGCGGCAAGGACCAGCAGCCGGTGGCGGTGGATCCGAACGATTCGGCGAACTTCTATGTGCCGACCAACAACTGGTGCATGGAACTGGAACCGCAGCAAAGGTCGCATACCACGCAGGGAACGGTTTACGTGTTCGCCAACGTGTACATGTATCCCGAGAAGCCCGGCATCACCGGCAAATTCAAAAAGTTCAACGTGGTGACCGGCAAGACCGAGTGGGAAATTCCCGATTCCTACCCGAACTGGGGCGGCGCGCTGGTAACCGCAGGCGGCCTGGCCTTCTACGGCAGCCTGGGCGGCGACTTCCGCGCGGTCGATCGCGACACCGGCAAGGTGTTGTGGTCGAAGAAGCTCGGCTCCGGCATCATCGGCAACCCGATCACGTATTCCGTGAAAGGCAAGCAGTATGTGTCGGTGTGGTCGGGCATCGGCGGCTGGATCGGACTGCCGGTGACGGCGGGACTGGATCTGAACGATAAGTTCGGGGCCATCGGCGCTACCGCCATGACCAAGGCAGCCAATCTCAGCCATATTCCGCAGGGCGGCACCCTGTACACGTTCAGGCTGGGTGACTAAATCCTACATTGATTCGAAATTTGCATTGAGAACCTGCCCGGTGACGCAAGTCACCGGGCTTTTCTTTGCGCGAGTGTGTTTGAATGAGGGCGGCGGGTGCAACCTTCGTCATGCACGCGAGTCAAAGTCGGGAAGGCGGGCGTCTTTGGGGCGTCCGCGAAGGAGTGGGCATTGAACAACAAGATCACGGGGCTGATCCCGCGAGCGGCGCTCGTCGCGGGTTTGATGGCGGCCGGCGGCGCGGCAATGGGCGACGAGCTCAAGTCGCTCACCGTGTGCGCCGATCCCGGAAACATGCCGTTGTCCAATCAAAAGGGCGAGGGGTTTGAAAACAAAATAGCGCAGGCGATCGGTTCCGCCCTCGGCACCGGCGTGCAATATTATTGGCGGCCGTCGATCGAACGCGGTTTGATGCGCACCACCTTGAGCGAGGGCAACTGCGATCTTTGGATGGACATGGCGACGGATACGGAGGGAGCGATTCTGCTTGCGCCCCTGTACCGCTCCACGTTCGTTCTCGCTTACCGCAGCGATAAGGGCATCGCCATCAAGAGTCTGGACGATCCAGCCCTGAAGAAGCTGCGGGTCGGAGTCTTCCAAGTGTCGGCAATCCGCCAGGCGCTGGCCGATCATCAGGTCGTCTCCAACACCGTCATCCATTACTTGAGTCACAACGCCGACATCGTGGCGGACAACCAACCCTCGTACCAGGTGCAGCAGGTCATCGATGGTGCTCTGGATGTGGCCGCGGCGTGGGGCCCGATGGCCGGCTACTACAAGTCAGTACTCCGGGCGCCATTGATCATCCAGCCCGTGAACACGATGGAAGACAAGGTGCCGATGGAGTTCGACATGGCGCTGGCGGTGCCGCGGGGTCGGCCGGATGTCAAGGCGGCCATCGAGCACGCGCTCGATCAACGCAAGAGCGAAATTCATCAAATATTGACCGACTTCGGCGTGCCTCTGGTCAAGTGCGATGAATGCCTGATTTCGGGCGACTTGCCTGCGCATGGGCCCTACCAGGCCGCCGCGCCCGGTGTACAAACGGCGGCGATCGATGAGAAGGCGCAGCGCGCGCGCATGGCCGATCTCAAGAAGTGGCTCGCGGCCGGGGCCAATCCCGACGACGAGTTGGCCAATGCCATCGTCGCCGACGACCTGGAGCGAGTTCGTTATCTTGTCGGTCACGGAGCGCATGTCAACGCGGTGGATGGCGAGGGCTACCCGCCGCTGGTGAACGCCGCGCGGTTTGGATTCACGACGGTGGCAACCTATCTGGTGGAGCACAAGGCGGACCCGAATCAGCCTGATCGCAGCGGCTGGACGCCGCTCATGTATGCGGCCTGGGGCGACCGCGCGGATTTGGCGAGCATCCTGCTGGCACATGGCGCAAAGCTCGATGCCGTGGAGCACGAGGGATTGACGGCGCTGGCCATTGCGCTACAGAACGCCAAGGCCAAGGCGGCGCAGGTCTTGCTGGATGCCGGCGCAGACGTCAACGCGCCGGTGGCAAAGGGCGGTTATACGCCACTGATGCTGACCTCCATTTCAGGCTCGCAAGAACTGGCGGCCTCGCTGATCCAACGCGGCGCGAAGGTGAACGCCGCGAATCCCGGCGGGGTCACGGCGCTCATGATCGCGGCCGCAAGGAATCGCGCCGGTATGGTGGGACTGCTCCTCAAATCGGGCGCCGACGTCAATGCGCGCAGCGAAGACGGCCGCACCGCGCTCAGCATCGCCCAAGCCAACAACAGCGACGCCATTATCAAGATCCTGCAGGAAGCAGCGCAGAGCGGCGGTGCCAAGTCGGGTTAGCGCTGTGCAGGCCACACATGAAGCACACTTAGGAGTCATGCAGTGAGAAGACGAGTTCTGGTGGTAGGGATGGGGGTCGTATTCGCCGGTGTGACGGCGCTCTGCTCGCTCAGGCTGGTATGGGCCGACGATGCGAAGGCGCCGGTCGACTACACCAAAATCCTGCCGGCGGACCTCGTCAAGAACACGCCGAAGGGGCAGCTCGTCAATCCCTACAAGGACACGCAAGCCGATGTGGTCGCCGACGGCGGGAAGTTTCTGCTGAGTTATTCGTGCAGCGGATGCCATGGCGGCGGCGGGGGGGAGGAATGTGCCCGGCGCTCACCAACGACATCTGGGTATACGGTGGCGATGACGACACCTTGTTTCGGCTGGTCACCCTGGGGAGCGATGAGCTTCAAAAGCAGGGCTACACGCGCAAGGGTCGCGAAAATGTGGTCGGACCCATGCCGCCATTCGGGACCATCATCAAGAATTCCGATGATCTGTGGAAAATCCTGGCCTTCGTGCGTTCCAAATATAGCGGCGATCCCGCGTACAAATTCGGAACCCCACCCGACCAACAGTAAAAATGCTGCAGTGCAGATTGCGCCAATAACGCAAAGGGGCCAACCTTTGCAGGGGGTGGCTGGGCCCTTCGCGAGGGTGCAGTCGACTGTGGGCTTTCTGCAACAGGACGGTAAGCCCGATCGAGCACGGAACGCTATAACGCAGGGGATGTCATGACGAACCTGAATCTCGCCACGAGCCACGCCTCGCGCATACTTCATGTTGTCCAAAACGGACTGCAACCCGCGGGAATCGAACCGCATGTCACGCGGTCCTGGTATCGATGTCTGCGCGAGTACCGCATCGAACCGTCGGCGCCGCGGCAAAATGCCGTACTCAATTCCCAATCCCTGAGAGAACTACAGCAGCGAATGGGGGAACTGCTGCCGGTGGCCCGCGCGGAAATGGAGAGTCTTTACGAGCAGATCGCAGGCTCGGGATTTGCGGTGATACTCTCGGATACCCAGGGCGTGGTGCTCACCACCATCACCGATCCGTCCCTGCAGCGCGAATTCCGGCAGGCCGGCTTGTCGCTCGGCGCACTGTGGGACGAACGCCATGAAGGCACCAACGGCATCGGTACTTGCCTCGCCGAAGGCTGTCCGGTCACCGTGCATCGCGAAGAGCACTTTCGCGGCTACAACCTGTCTCTGTCGTGCTCGGGCGCGCCCATTTTGGATCCGCAGGGCTCGATCATCGCGGTGCTCGATGCCTCCACGGCAAACTCGAGCGACAGCCGCTTGATCCAGCGCCACACCATGGCCCTGGTCAACATGTCGGCGCATCTCATTTCGCGCTGGAACTTCCTGAACGAATTCAGTCAATCCTGGATCTTGCGGTTTCACAGCAGACCGGAGTTCGTCGGCCTGCTGCACGAAGCGCTGGTCGCCATCGACGGTGCGGGCCATATTCTCGCGGTCAACGAAAGCGCGCTGTTGCAGCTGGGCTGTTCGACGCGGAGTGCTTTGGTCGGCGAGCCGATCGAGAGATTCTTCCAATTCGACTTTGCGACCCTGGAACGGCGGGCGCAATTCGAGCCCAGCACCATATGGCCGGTGCGCGACCTGGCCCATGGCCGGCGTTTCTTCGCCATCGCCAGGGCGCCGCTGCGGCCGGCAGCGCGCACCCTGGAGCTGGCCGCGCCGCATCCGGCCGAATCATCGGCGCGGGGGGCGCAGCAGAGTGCGGCTCAGCACCATGTCGGTGAAGATCCGCAGATGCGCAAGAACCTGACGTTTGGCCGGCAGCTGTTCGCGAAGCAGGTGCCGATCCTGCTGCAAGGCGCGACCGGCACCGGCAAGGAAGCATTCGCCAAGGCGTTGCACCACAGTGGACTGTGGTTCGACAAGCCGTTCGTGACCGTCAATTGCGCCGCCATACCGGAGAGCCTGATCGAGAGCGAGTTGTTCGGCTATACGCGCGGGGCGTTCACCGGCGCAGTGAAGGAGGGCCGGGTCGGAAAGATTTTGCAATCCAACGGCGGCACCTTGTTTCTCGACGAAATCGGCGATATGCCGCTGATGCTGCAGACCCGATTGTTGCGCGTCATCGAGGAGCGCGAGGTTGTTCCGCTCGGCAGCGACCAGGCCATCCCGGTCACCCTGCACGTGATCAGCGCCACGCATCGCGACATCCGTCAGATGATTCAAGACGGCGAATTTCGCGAAGATCTCTACTATCGCCTGAACGGCATCACCCTGCATTTGCCGCTGTTGCGCGATCGCGGCGACAAGGCGGACTTGATCCGCACGCTGCTGCGGGAGGAAAACACCGACCAGGAATCGATCGAGATCGCCGAAGATGCATTCCACAAGCTGCTGGACTATTCCTGGCCCGGCAATATCCGTCAGCTGCGCAACGCACTGCGGACCGCCTCGGCGCTGTGCCGCGACGGCATAATCCGGCTGTCGAATCTACCCCAGGAAATCCTGCATACGGAGACGCGGATGATCGCGCCGCCGAGTGCCGAGGGAAGCGCGGAAACCGCAACGGCGGCGAACCTGCCGTCAGCCGCGCTGCGCGACGCAGAGTGTGCGGCTTTGCTGCGGGAACTGGAAAGAATGCATTGGAATATCAGCCGCACCGCCCAGGCGCTCGGGATCAGCCGCAATACCTTGTACCGCAAGATTCACAAGCACAACATCGTTCTCGAACAATGATGTGTACCGGCGCGACGCCGCCCGCCCGGGCAGCATCGCGCCGGCATCGGATGGTATCAACCTAGGCTTTCAGCACTCCGGATTGCTTCGCTGCGTGCGTCGCAAGAGCATCCATCAAAGGCGGATTCAGGCAGTCATACGGCTCGAGGCCCAGTTCCTTGAGGCGGCTACGCACGGCGCCCATGTTCGCCGGATTCTCGCCCGACTCGATGATGGACGACACGAATGCCGCAAACCCTGGCGCGGCCCAGCCCGTCTCCGTCGACAATTCCGGGTGAACGAAATCCAGGCCGTAAAACGCATGCTTGGCGTTTTCTATGCGGCCGAACATGTGAACGCCGCAAACCTTGCACGCATGACGTTGAATGGTCGCCGAGGGATCGACGACGGCAAGCTTGTCGCCGTTCTGGGTGACTTTCACTTTGTCCTTGGCCACGACCGCAACCACCGAGAATTTCGCGCCCTTCGGCTTCCAGCACTTGGTGCAGCCGCAGGCATGGTTGTGGGCGATCTGGGCGCCGATCGACACCTTGACGGGTCTATCCGTGCACTTGCAGGTCAGAGTTCCTCCCGCGAAGTCCTTCGATCCTTGCTTGACGCCGTTGTCCACCGACGGATGAATTGAAACTGCCATGATTCTTCCTCCCACTGGTTTGCATATACAGCCGTTGTCACGGCATCTCTACGTTCAATACTTGATCACGGAACGAATAACCTTGCCTGCATGCATCAACTCGAAGGCATCGTTGATCTTTTCCAATGGCAGCACTTCGCTGATCATTTCGTCGATCTTGATCTCGCCGTCGAGGTAGCGATCCACGTAGCCCGGTAATTGCGAACGGCCCTTGACGCCGCCGAATGCCGAACCACGCCAGACGCGACCGGTAACCAGCTGGAACGGGCGGGTCGATATTTCTTGTCCCGCGCCGGCAACGCCAATGATAACCGATTCGCCCCATCCCTTGTGACAACACTCCAATGCCGAGCGCATCACGTGGACGTTGCCGATGCATTCGAACGAATAGTCAACGCCGCCGTTGGTCAGGTCGACGATGACTTGCTGAACCGGTTTGTCGTAGTCTTTCGGGTTGACATAGTCCGTCGCGCCCAGCGACTTGGCCATGGTCCACTTGCTGGGGTTGAGGTCGACGGCAATGATGCGCGAAGCCTTGGCCATCACTGCGCCCTGCACGACGGACAGTCCGATGCCGCCGAGTCCGAACACGGCCACGGTCGATCCCGGTCTCACCTTGGCGGTATTCAGCACCGCGCCGATGCCGGTGGTAATGCCGCAGCCGAGCAGACACACCTTGTCGAGCGGCGCCTTGGGGTTGATCTTCGCGAGCGAGATCTCGGGCAGCACCGTGTACTCCGAGAACGTGCTGGTCCCCATGTAGTGGAGTACGGTCTTGCCCTTGATGGAAAATCTCGAGGTTCCGTCGGGCATCACGCCCTTGCCCTGGGTAACACGGATTCTCTGGCACAAATTGGTCCTGCCCGACAGGCAAAATTCGCAGGTTCCGCACTCGGGTGTGTACAGCGGAATGACGTGGTCCCCGGCTTTGACGCTGCTGACGCCGGTGCCGACTTCCTGGACGATGCCGCCGCCCTCGTGGCCCAGAATCACGGGAAACATGCCCTCGGGATCTGCGCCCGACAGGGTGAATGCATCGGTGTGGCATACGCCCGTCGCGACGATGCGTACCAGCACTTCCCCGGCTTTTGGCCCGGCCAGGTCGACTTCTTCGATGCGCAGCGGTTTATCGGCTTCCCAGGCAACAGCCGCTCTGGTCTTCATTGAATTGAGCTCCTCTTCAAAAGCCACTTCCGAGCGCGATTCGTGTATCGATAAGCAGCAAGCGTGCCAGCCCGGGTCCGGTTGCGCATAACACTGATCGATCAACTACTTGCGATGCAGGCCATTTCCCCGAAAAATGCCTGTGAAAGTCGGTGTTTCTGATCCGCCACAGTTTGTGCTTCAAAAATGAAGCAGCGGACGGTGCCCGATCGCGCGAATTGGGTCGCATAACTAAGGCCGCTGCGGCTCTGCGCCTGTATCTAATCCAACACAGAGTGCGACAAAACTGATCCTCCCGCGTGACAGTGGCCCGGTCGCGCTGCCCGATTCACGACGCATGCATTTGCTTTAAAACCACAACTAAGTCCGCTAACTGCGCCGAGCCGGCCTAACGGGGCGCGCTTGCACAAAGGCGATCGGCAAGCAATGTGCGGAATGAGCGATCGTGGCGCCATTGGTACGCCTCTTGCAGCTATCCGCTGAGACTTCACCCGACGCCATGTGGAGTCGCAGCCTTTGACGTCACGACAAAGAACTCGAAATGGAGGGGGTTTCATGAATATGCGTACCAAGCTAGTGATCGCAGCCGGCGCTGCCATTTGGATGGTTCCGATGACTCGCGCGGTGGCGGGAATCGACGTCACCGCCGGCGATTGGAAGATTGATTTTGCCGGCAATATAAACGCGTTCTATGTGAACGCGAGTTGCGACCATGGCACCAACACTGCCGTGGTCGGCGGTCTTGCTTGCACCGGCGACAGTTCCACGGCTATCCGCAACGGCTTGCTGCCCGCCGCGCTCGTATTCAATGCGACCACGCGGCAAGACAACTTCGACATCGATGTAACGGTCGGGTTCTATCCGGGCATCAACAGTTCGGCCGCCGCCGGGGTGAACGGGCCGGGCCAACCCAGCGCGCTCGCAACTCCGGGTATCGACGCACGCCAGGTGTACTTCACGTTCGGCGATGCGAGCTGGGGAACGGTCAAAATGGGCCGGGACATCGGACTCTTCGGCAAAGACGCGATCCTCCTCGATATGACGCTGCTGGGGGTGGGCACGGCGTTGGCCAATCCGGCACCGGGTAACACCAGCCTCGGGCGTATCGGTATCGGCTACATCTATACCGATTGGCAACCTCAGATCACGTATACCACCCCGAGCTTGGGTGGATTCAGCGGATCGATCGGCGCCTTCCAGCCCCTGAATACGCCGGGATACACCTCGCACAGTTCACCGCAACTGCAGGCCGGGGTCGCCTTCTCGTGGGGCGACCCGAAGAGCGGCGGCCTGAGCGGGAAGGTCTGGTTGGATGTCGTGGAACAACACTTGAAGGCTCTATCGTCGGACACCGCCGGGAACAATGCAGCGGGCATCGCGAACGACTTCACCGGCAACGGCGTCGACGGCGGCATCAAATTCGATTTCGCCAGCTTTGAGGCTGTGCTGTACGGATACTCGGGCAAGGGAATTGGAACGACGGGCCTGTACATCCTGCCGACTTCCGCATCGGGCGATAAACGCGATTCCGACGGCGGTTACGTGCAGGCTACGTATAAGTTCGACAAGCTGAAAATTGGCCTGAGCTACGGGGTGTCCGACCTCAAGCAAGCCGGCAATGATGCAACGGAAGTGCCGGATTTGCTGAAGCGCAATGAGTCCGGTGTCGTCGGCCTCTATTACAGCCTCACGAAGAGCGTGACGCTGGTCGGCGAGTACATCGACAGCCAGTCCGAAGCCCATAGTGGCAACAAGGCCAAGGAAAAGGATGTAGCGCTCGGAGGCATCGTCTTTTTCTGATACGCATTCCGTTCAGCGGTGATTAGGGTCGGCGACGCAGGGTCTGCGTCGCCGATTCTCTTTCCGGATGTGGCACACTTAAGGCATGAATTCTCATCGCCGCCCCGCCGTCCGCTGCTTGGGGTCCGTTCTGGCAGCGGCGTTGGTCATTTCGGCATCCGCACAAGCCCTCGCGGAGGATCAGCAACCCTCGGGCAGCGCGTGGGAATTGCTGCGCGCGAAATACTATGGCGACCGGTTCATGGGGGAGGTTGACGAGACCTACATGAGCGTGGAGGTCCCGGCCAACACTCCCGATCCGGCCGTCACTCCGCTGACGCTGCGGTTTGCGGACACCGATCAGCGCCGCATCAAGCGCGTGCGCGTGTTCATCGACAACAATCCATCGCCGCTGGTGGCGACCTTCGATTTTGCGGGCAAGCCGGTGACGGAAATCGACATGCGCGTCCGGATCGACCGGTTCACCTCCGTCCGGGCCATTGCCGAAACGTCCGACGGCGGCCTGGAAATGCGCAGCCGCTGGGTCAGGGCGAGCGGCGGTTGTTCGGCGCCGCCGACTGCGGCGGCGGGAGGCGTGTTGGGCGAAGTGCGCCTGCGGCCCTCGGCTGACGCAAAGTCCGTGCAGATCGCCATCCGTCATCCCAATGCCTCGGGCTTTCAGATAGATCCGCGCACCGGAGATCCTATTCCGGCGCACTATATCTCGCAGATCCGCATCAACTCGGGCGGCAGTGCATTGCTCGATGCGCAGACCGGGATATCCCTGAGCGAGAATCCCTCGCTGCGAATCACTTCCGATCAACCCTTGCCATTGCCCATTACGGTTGACGCGCTGGATTCGGAAACCCAGGCTCATTACACCGCGTCCAATGGGAGTCGCTGACTCGCGCATCGCCATCTGGCTGCTGGCCTGTCCGATGGCGTTTGCCGCCGATGCCCCGCGCAGCGTCGATGTCAGCGAACCCACGCCCGGAATCTTCGTGCACCTCGGACGCCCACTGGCGCTGGATGCGCCCGGCCATGAAGACATCGCGAACGTGGGCTTCGTCGTCGGCGATAGGTGCGTCGCCGTCATCGATACCGGTGGATCGATGCGCATCGGGCGGGCGTTGCGCGCCGCGGTGCGCGAGCACACATCCTTGCCGATCTGCTACGTGATCAATACTCATGTGCATGTCGATCACGTTCTTGGTAACGGCGCATTCAAAGGCGATGCACCAAGTTTCGTCGGCAATGCCGCGCTCGCGGAGGCAATTGTCCGCAACAAGGATTTTTTCATCGCGGAGTTCGCCGCAGATCTGGATTCGCCGCCGACTGCGGATCAGATCATCGGACCCGATCGGTTGATCGACCGGGACCTTGAGTTGGATCTGGGCGGCCGCCAGTTGGAATTGCGCGCCTGGCCCAAGGCGCACACCGACTGCGATCTGACGGTCTATGACCGGAAGACGGGCACCTTGTGGACAGGCGATCTACTGTTCATCGGCCGCCTGCCTGCATTGGACGGCAGCCTCAAGGGCTGGCTAGAAGCGCTCGACGCGCTCGGACGCATGCAGGTCAATCTTGCTGTGCCCGGCCACGGTCCGCTGGCGCGCAATCTGGCGGCGGCGATCGTTCCCGAGCGGCGCTATCTGCAGGCGCTCGCCGCCGGCGTGCGTGATGAGATCTCGCAGGCGAAAACGCCGCAAGACGCCATTGCGCACGTTGCCTCGGGGGAAAAATCCCGTTGGCTGCTGTGGGACAGCGTTCATCCGCGCAATGTCCTTCGTGCGTACCAGGAACTTGAATGGGAATGAACCGCGATCGCACCGGCGCCGTGGGCCGCTGACGATGCGCCGCCGCTCATTCCTGCGGCTGTCGGCGGGCACCGCCGGCGCCTTCGTCATGCGCGGGACCCGCGCCTTGCAGCCGCGCGGTCGGGTCAGAGCAAAGGTGCTGATCGTCGGCGGCGGATTCGCCGGCTCGAGCTGTGCGCTGGCTCTGCATCAGCTGAGTCCGGCCGTCGAGGTCACCCTGATCGATCCGGACGACCGCTACGTTACCTGCCCCATGAGCAATAGTGCTCTCGCGGGGTTGCGCGACATCAATTCCATCAGCGTGTCGCGCCGCGGCCTCGAGCACGCCGGGGTCAGGTACCTGCGCGTTCGGGTCGGCTCGATCGACACGCAGCGGCGCCGGGTGCGCCTCGGCGACGGCGCCGAACTTCCGTACGACCGCCTGGTCATGGCCTGCGGAATCCGCTTTCTGTGGGGAACACCGCTGGGCTACGACGAGGCCGCGTCCCAGGCCATGCCGCATGCATGGCAAGCCGGCGCGCAGACCGAATTGCTGGCCGCCCAATTGCGCGCCATGCCCAGCGGCGGCGTTGTCGCCATCAGTGTGCCGTCCGGGCCGATGCGCTGCCCTCCGGGTCCTTTCGAGCGCGCCAGTCTCATCGCGGCCTATTTGCGCGACAACAATCCGCGGGCCAAAGTACTGATCTTCGACGCGAACAACCGCTTTCCGAAACAGGATGCGTTCGCCCATGCCTGGCAATCGCTGTACCCAGGCATGATCGAATGGATTCCGGTGGTGGAAGACGGAGCCGTCGTGCGGGTCGCACCGGCAGAAATGATCTTGTACACCTCGCATGGCGCGCATCGAGTCGATGTCGCCAACATCATTCCGCCGCAGGCGCCGGGACTGCCGGCGGTGCAGAGCGGGTTGGCTGCCGACCACGGCTGGTGTCCCATCAATCCGGAGAGCTTCGAATCGACCCTGATCGCCGGCGTGCATGTGATCGGCGACGCCTGCATCGCCGATCCCATGCCGAAATCCGCATCCGCCGCGAACTCCCAGGCCAGGCAATGCGCGCTGGCAATCACCGCGGCTCTCGAAGGGCGCGAGGCACCCGCGCCGCAGTTCCAGAGTGTCTGCTACAGCATGCTGGCGCGGAACCGCGCGTTATCGATCCATGGCCGATATCGGCTGACGGATGGCGCCATCGAACAAATTGTCTTATCCGAAGATCCGGGTTCGGCACGCGCCGAGCAGGAAGCGCAAAACGCGGAACATTGGTACCGGCGCATCGTGAGCGACTCGTTCGGCTCCTAGGGATGCTCCCGGCCGGTCAGTTGCTGCCAGCCGCGGCGGGCTCGCTCGAGATTCGCCTGCGGATTGTCGAGGAAAAACACCAGGGAGGTGCCGCTGGAAAAGCAATAGAGCTTGCCGTCGTCCGGACTGATCCAATTCAGAGAACAATCCGCCTTGATCCTTGCGCCCGCCGCGACGCCGATCGGATCGTGGTTGTCGAATTCGCCCTTCATGGTTATCGGCGGCACGACGGCCTTCCAGATACCGCCGCTGCGGGCCGTGTCCGCGGCCGCAGCTTGCGCAGGGAACGACATGCACAATGCGAGTCCAACCGCGAGCCACATGAATTTCAATGTGTTCCATTTCCGTGACACCGGTTTTACATGCGCCTGCGTACGAGTATCATCGCAAAAACAAGAGGAAAAATTCCTTGGCGTCATGGAGAAAAACTCCCGCTGTTCGGATGGGGCGCTGCGCCGTACTGCTTTGCCTCGCCGGATTCTGGGCCGGTTGCGAGCATTATCAAGCAGCACCGCTCACGCCTCAACACAGTGTCGATGAATTTGCCGCCCGGCGGCTCGACGCGCCGCAATTACGGGACGATCTCGCCCGATTGCTGCCGCAGGCCACGGCGACGTGGCCGCCGCAGGAATGGGACCGTGCCGAATTGCTGGCGGTCGCCTTGAGTCAGAACCCGCAGCTGGCGGTCGCAAGGGCGGAGGTGGGCGCTGCATCGTCGCGTGAAGTGACCGCGGCGCAAACACCCAATCCCGATTTGACCTTGCAGTCGGAGTATGCGCGGCATGATTCTCATCCATGGCTGTACGGCGTCAGTCTGAATTGGTTGCTGCGCTCGCCGGAACAGCGCCGGCTGGACATCGAGATCGCCGGCCTCGATACCGGCAATGCGCATCTGCAGTTGATGGACCAGACCTGGAGAGTGCGCCGCGATTTGGCCGCGGCGCTATCCGACTGGGAGAGCGGACGCCGCCGCTTGCTATTGCTGGCGCGGCTGGCGGCCGCTCAAGACCGGTTGTTGTCGCTCGAAAAGCAGAGGGTCGCTGCGGGAGAGGATTCGCCGAGCGAATTCGTATCGAGTCAACAAGCGCGGATCCAGATCGAGCGGCAGGGGGCGGAACTGCGCCAAGGCGTCGCTGCGGCTCAAGCCGCCGCCGCCAACGCACTGGGGTTGCCGCCGCAAGCGTTGGACGGCATGACGTTTAGCTGGCCGGACTGGGGCGAGCCGCCGGCGCTGGACGAAGAAAGGGAGGGGATGGCGCGCGAGCAGGCCCTGCTGTCGCGCGCCGATCTTGGGGTTGCGATGGGCGAGTACGCAGCCGCGGAAGCCAAATTGAGGCTGTCCATCGCCCGTCAGTATCCGCAATTCGTTCTCTCGCCGGGCTACTACTGGGATCACGGCATCGCCAAATTTCCGTTCGACGTGGGCTTTACCGTGCCCGTCAACGGCAACAAGGGAGAGATTGCCGAGGCGCGAGCCGGCCGCGAGCTCGCCGCCCAGCGCATGTTGGCGCTGCAAGCCGGTATCTACGGCGAAATTATCGCCGCGGAACGCGCCGAGCGCATTGCTCGCGCAAGCGCCGACGCGGCTGATCGGCAGCTGGAGGCTGCGCGGCATCAACAGCACTCAATCGATCTTGGGTTCAAGTTGGGCGCGACGGATGTTCAGGACCAGGTCGCGGCGGACATCGTAGCCATGCGGGCGGAACTCGAGGTCGTGCAGATGCACGCCCAACTTCAGGAATCGCGCAACGATCTCGAGGACGTTCTCCATGTGCCTTTGTCGGGCCCGGAACTTGCCCTGGCGAATTACATGCCGTCGATCGTCGCCGGAGCACCTCCGTGAAGCGTTGGCCACAGCATGCGTTGCTGCTCGCCTGCTGGACGATGGCCGGCGTTTCGGCGACCGCCGGCGGCGATGACGATGACAAGCCCGCTCAGGCGAACCCGGCGGGCGCGCAGCCGGGACTCACCGACGAACAGCAGCGCGCGGTCGGAGTCCTCGTGGCGCATCCTCTCGCCGCCAAAGCACCGGAACGCATCGAAGCTCTGGGCTTGGTGCTGGACCCGACGGTTCTGATTTCCGATTTGGGCGAGTCGACGGCTGCGGCCGCCGCGGAGCATTCGGCGGCGGCGGAATTGGCGCGATTGCGTGCTCTGCACGAAGGTGGGGCGGGCGCTTCGCTCAAGATGATCGACGCAGCGCAGGCGGATCAGGCCAGAGCGCAGGCACAGGCGCAGGCGGCGGAGGCGCGCTTTGCCTTGCGTTGGGGGCCGCTGGCATCTGTTCCCACCGCGGCTCGGCAGCGGCTGATCGAGTCGTCGGCGAGCGGGAGCAGTGTGCTGCTGCGCGCCGAACTGCCGGGCCGGCACTCGGTGGGCGCGCTGCCGACCAAGGCCGTGATGGATGTCGACGGAATTCAAGTGCCCGGCCGGGTGCTGGGTCTGCTGCGCGAGAGCAGTGAATTGCAGGGCGTGGGACTGTTGATCGAGGTGCCGAATGCACCCGCGGGCCTGGGTCCCGGGGCGCGCCTGCCGGTGGCGTTGTTGACGGCCGATCGCAAAGGATTGCTGCTGCCGCGGGACGCGTTGCTCTACGACGAGCGCGGCGCCTATGTTTACAAGCAACTGACCAGGAAATCGGACGGGGGGAAGGCGCTGTATACCGCGGTGAGGGTGACATTGCTGCTCCCCTACGGGGATGGTTGGCTGGTCGAGGGCGTCGATGACGATGACAACGTCGTGGTGCACGGCGCGGGTGTCCTGTGGTCGCTGCAGGGGGTGGGCGCCCAGCAGCATGATGACGACGACGATTAGGAGCCAACGATGCTTGCCGCCATCGTTCGCGCCTCCCTGCGCAATCCGCGTATTGTCACCGCGCTCACCTGCCTGATCGCCGCGCTCGGCCTCGCCGCGGTGTTGACGGCGCGGTTCGACGTTTTTCCGGACTTTGCTCCGCCGCATGTGCTGGTACAGACCGAGGCGCCCGGTCTTGATGCGACCCAGGTCGAAGCGCTGGTCACACGGCCATTGGAAGGCTTGTTGGCCGGCACCGAAAACGTCAAGACGGTGCGGTCCACGTCGAGCCAAGGCCTCTCGGCAATCCAGGTGGTGTTCGATCGCGGCGGCGACCCCTACCGCCAGCGCCAGGTCGTGACCGAGCGATTGGCCGAATTCGCCGGCATGCTGCCGCAGGGTGTCGGAGCGCCGCTGCTGTCGCCCTTGAGTTCGTCGATGGAATACCTGGTGCATTTCGGCTACACCAGCGATCGGCTGTCGCCGATGGAGTTGCGCGATATCGTGCAATGGATAGTCAAGCCGCAAATTCTCGCCGTACCCGGCGTGGCGCAGGCGCAGATTTTCGGCGGCGAGGTGCGCGAGCGGCAGATTGAAATCGACACGGCGCGGCTGGCGGCCGCCGGGCTCGATCTGGACGATGTCCTGGCCGCCGCCAAGCGCGCAACGGGTCTGATTGGCGGAGGCTATCTCGAAACGCCGACGCAACGCATCGTGATCCAAGCCCAGGCTCCCGGTGCCACGCTCGAGGCGCTGGCGCAGGCAATGGTCGGCACGCGCGCCGGCCAGGCGGTGCGTCTCAAGGATGTCGCCACCTTGCGCGAGGGTGCGGAACCACGTTTCGGCGATGCCTTGATCGCCGGCAAACCGGGCATCCTGATTGAAACCTCGACGCAGTTCGGCGCCAATACCCTCGAGGTCACGCGCGCGCTCGAGCTCAGGCTGGATGCGCTGGCGCCGGCGCTGGCCAGGCAGGGCGTGCAATACCATCCGGCGCTGCTCCGGCCTGCAAGTTTCATCGAAAGCGCGATCGACAAATTGCGAAATTCGTTGGCTCTAGGCGCCGTGCTCGTGGTCGCACTGTTGCTGATTACCTTGCGTGACTGGCGCGGTGCATTGGTCTCCTTCAGCGCAATCCCGCTCGCCCTGCTGACGACGGTGTGGATTCTCGAAGCTTTTGGATTGAGCCTCAACACCATGACTCTCGGCGGCCTGGTGGTCGCGCTCGGCGTCGTGGTGGACGATGCCGTCATCGATGTGGAGAACATACTGCGCCGCCGCCGCAACTCGGACCGGCGTGCGGATATCGACGCGTTGTTCCTCGGCGCGTCACTCGAGGTGCGCCGGCCGGTGTTCTATGCGACTGCGGCGGTGGCGGTCGCGTTTCTGCCCATATTGACCATGTCCGGTCTGCAGGGAGCATTCTTTCGTCCCCTGTCGATTTCATTCCTGCTCGCGGTGGGCCTCTCGCTGCTGGTCGCCATGAGCGCAACTCCGGCATTGTGCGTGCTGGTGATGGCGCGGCACGAACCGAAGGCCGAAGCAGGCGTTCTGCGAACACTCAAGCGCGGCCAATTGAGCGCGGTCGCCTGGTTGGACCTAAGGCCGCGGACGCTGATAGCCATCGTCCTGGTCAGCGGCCTTGCCGGAATCATCTGCCTGCCGCTCTTGGGTGCGCGGCTATTGCCCGATTTCCGGGAGAATTACCTGATTGCGCACGCCTCGCTGCGTCCCGGCATTGCGCTCACCGAAACCACCCGAATCGGTCGGCAGATCTCCAAGGGGCTCATCGCCATTCCCGGCGTCAAGAGCGTCGCCGAGCAGATCGGGCGCGCCGAGAACGGTCAGGACCCCGATGCGCCGAACAAGAGCGAGTTCGAGGTGCAGATCGATCCGCAGCATGGCCGCACTGCCGGCGAGATCGATGCCGCCATCAGAGATGTCTTCGACGATTTTCCGAACCAGCTCGTGGAAATCTATTCCGTTTTGGCCGAGCGCATCGGCGAAACTCTTTCCGGCGAGTCCGCGCCGTTCACCATCAGCGTGATCGGCTCCGATTTGGACGCCGACGACCTCGTCGGGGCGCAGATCGTCTCGGTGCTGCAGGGCCTGCGCGACAGCGGCAGCGTTCGTCTGACCGTTCCGCCGCGCGAAACGGAGCTTCACGTGGAATTGCTGCCCGAGCGGCTGGCACAGTACGGCCTGCAGGCGGCCGATGTGCTGCAAACGGTCAACGCCGCCTATCACGGCAGCGTGGCGGCCGAACTCAACCAGGCGGATCGAAGCATCCCGGTGGTCGTGCGCATCGCGAATGCCGGTGCCGATCCGTTGCGGTTACGATCGCTGTTGCTGCGCGGCCGCGACGGTGCACTGACGCCGCTGTCCGCGGTCGCCGAAGTGAGCATGGTGTCCGCACGCAGCCTGATCGACCATCAAGACGGATTGCGCCGCCAGATCGTCGTCGCATCCCCGAAGGGCGCCGATCAGGCCGGCTATGCCGCGGCTGCGCGCAAGGCAATTGCCGGGAAGGTCCAGCTGCCGCCGGGAGTGTTTCTGCGCTACGGCGGAGCGGCCGAGGCCCAAACCGCCGCCAGGAACGAGCTGTTGCTGCACTCGGCCGCCGCCTTCGTGCTCATCGTGCTGTTGCTGGCCCTCGCATTCGGGCGCTCGCGGCATGTGCTGTTGGTGCTGCTCTCCCTGCCGAGCACGTTGATCGGCGGGGTCGCGGCGGTCGCGCTGACCGGCGGTACTCTCACCCTGGGGGCCATGGTCGGATTCGTGGCACTGTTCGGAATGGCGGCGCGCAACACCATTCTGCTGGTGTCTCACTACGACCACTTGGTGCAGCAAGAACGCCAGCCCTGGAATCTGGAGACCGCTGCCCGCGGCGCCGAAGAGCGGCTCACTCCGGTGCTGCTCACGGCATTGCTCACCGGCCTCGCGCTTCTACCGGTGGCGTTGCAATTGCATCAGCCCGGGCATGAAATCGAGGGCCCAATGGCAGTGGTAATCTTGGGCGGCTTGGTGTCTTCTACGCTCGTCAGCTTATTGCTGATTCCGCCGCTGGCGGCGCACTGGCTGAAGCCGTCCGATATTGGAAGTTGATGTCGACATAATTTCTTCACGAGGACAAAAGGCAATGAAAATCAAAAATGCGATTGTTTTCTCAGTAGCCACGCTGGCTTGCGGCTACGGTTGGGCCGATACGGGTGGCGCGCCGCAGCTCCACGTCAGCAAGACCGTCTCCATCAATGCCTCCGCGGACAAGGTATGGAGCACGGTCAAGGATTTCAACGCCCTCAATTCCTGGCATCCGGCCGTCGAAAAGGATGAAATCGTCGAAGGCAAGAACAACACGGTGGGGGCCGTGCGGCTGCTGACGTTGAAGGGGGGCGGAACGATCAAGGAAAAGCTGCTCGCATTCAACCCCGCCACCCACTCGTTCGCCTATTCCATCGTCGAAGGTGTATTACCGGTGAGCAGCTATAAATCGAACTTCGCCGTCAAGTCCACCGGCGACAATCAATCCTCGGTCACCTGGTCGGGCCACTTCAAGCGCAAGAACGTGGGCGACAATCCGGCCGACAATGAAAATGACAAAACCGCGAAGGACACGGTCAGCGGCGTGTATCAAAGCGGCTTGGACAACTTGAAGAAAATGCTCGAAGCAAAATAGGCGATGCTCCCGAAATACGGCGTCCGGCGGGCTGCCGGGCGCCGTGTTATGCTAACCATACCCCTTCGACCGTCCCATGAATGCCCTGAATTCGTTCCATCCCGCGGTGGCCGCCTGGTTCCTGCGGACATTCGAGGCGCCCACCCCGGCGCAGGAGCGGGCGTGGCCGGCGCTTCAGGCAGAGCAGCATGTACTGGTGGCGGCGCCGACCGGATCGGGCAAGACCTTCGCTGCATTCCTGGCGGCCATCGATCGACTGGTCAGGGAGGGTTTGGAGGGCGGCCTGCCGGATGAGACCCGAATCGTCTATGTGTCGCCGCTGAAAGCACTGTCGAACGACATACAGCGCAATCTCGAGGCGCCGCTCGCGGGCATTCGCGAGGAACTGGCGGCCTTGGACCTGCCCGACGTCGCCATCCGCGCGGCCGTGCGCAGCGGCGATACGTCGCAGTCGGAGCGCGCCGGAATGCGGCGCAAACCGCCCCACATCGTCGTGACGACGCCGGAGTCGCTGTATATCTTGCTGGGATCGCAGTCGGGCAGGGCGATGCTTGCCACGTGCCGGACGGTGATCGTCGATGAGATTCACGCGCTTGCCGGCAACAAGCGCGGCGCACATTTGGCGTTGTCGCTGGAACGCCTGCAGGCGCTTGCGGGCCGGACGCTGACGCGGATCGGTTTGTCGGCCACCCAGAATCCGATCGAAGAAGCAGCGCGCTTCCTGGTCGGCGCCATTGACCCGAACCCGGACCGCTGCACCATCATCGACAGCGGCCATCGGCGTGCTCGCGATCTGGCCCTGGAATTGCCGCCCTCGCCGCTCGAGGCGGTCATGTCCGGTGAGGTGTGGACGCAGGTCTATGATCGTCTCGCCGAGCTGGTCCGCGAGCACCGCACCACACTGGTGTTCGTCAACACGCGAAGGCTGGTCGAACGCCTGGCCCGGTATTTGTCGGAGAGGCTCGGCGAAGAAAATGTGGGCGCGCATCACGGCAGTCTTTCCAAGGAAAGACGTCTGCATGCCGAACAGCGGCTGAAGCGCGGCGAGTTGAAAGTGCTGGTGGCGACGGCATCCCTCGAACTCGGCATCGACATCGGCGATGTGGATCTGGTTTGCCAGATAGGCTCGACCCGCACCATCAATGCGTTCTTGCAGCGCGTCGGTCGCGCCGGCCATTCGGTGGGAGGGACCTCGAAAGGCCGCCTGTTTCCGCTGTCCCGGGATGAATTGGTCGAATGCACGGCGCTGCTGGATGCGGTGCGCCGCGGCGAATTGGATCGCCTGACAATTCCCGAGAACGCTCTCGACGTGCTTGCGCAGCAGGTGACCGCCGAGGTCGCGGCGCGTGAATGGCACGAGGGCGAGTTGTTCGCTCTCGTGCGCCGCGCCTATCCCTACCGGTCGCTGCGGCGCGAGGACTTCGACGCCTGTGTGCGCATGCTGGCGGAGGGCTTCAGCACCCGCCGTGGGCGGCGTGCGGCACTGCTGCATCACGATTCCGTCAACCAGATGCTCCGTCCGCGCAAGGGCGCGCGGCTGACCGCGCTCACCTCCGGCGGCGCCATCCCCGACAATGCCGATTACAAGGTCATGCTGGAGCCAGAGGGCCATCTGGTCGGTACGGTCAACGAGGACTTTGCCGTCGAGAGTCTCCAAGGGGACATCTTTCAGCTCGGCAATACTTCGTACCGGATACTGCGCGTGGAGCGCGGTACCGTGCGCGTCGAGGATGCGCACGGTCAGCCGCCTTCGATACCGTTCTGGCTCGGCGAGGCGCCGGGCCGTTCGCCGGAACTGTCGGCCGCCGTGTCGAGGATCAGGCAGGAAATCGAGCGTCGCCTCGGCGCCGCGGCAGGGCGGGAAGACGGGGGCGAAGCCATGCAATGGCTGACGCAGGAGGTGGGACTCGACCACGCAGCCGCCTTGCAGCTGGTTCAATACTTGAGCGCCGGCCGCGCCGCGCTCGGTGCACTGCCGGCTTTGGACACGGTTATTTTCGAGCGATTTTTCGATGAATCCGGCGGCATGCAGCTGGTCATCCATTCGACGTTCGGCAGCCGTGTCAATCGGGCCTGGGGACTATCCCTGAGAAAGCGCTTCTGCCGCACGTTCAATTTCGAACTGCAGGCCGCCGCCACTGAGGATCACATCGTGCTGTCGCTCACGCACGCGCATAGCTTCGAGCTCGCCGAAGCTGCGCGATATCTGCACTCGAACTCGGTTCGCCAGGTGCTCGTGCAGGCATTGTGCGCGGCGCCGATGTTCGAAGTGCGCTGGCGCTGGGACGCTGGAATTTCGCTGGCGCTGCCGCGTTTTCGCGGCGGCAAGAAGATACCGCCGCAAATCGCGCGCATGAACGCCGAGGACCTGCTGGCATCGGTATTTCCGGACCAGGTGGCGTGCGCCGAGAACCTGCCCGGTGAAATCGAAATACCCGATCACCCGCTGGTGCAGCAGACCATTCGCGACTGTCTCGAGGATGCAATGGACATCGAAAGATTCGAGACGCTGCTTCGCGGATTGGAAAGCGGCGGGGTCCGGGTCGTCGCGCGCGATCTCACCGAACCATCGCCGCTCGCGCTCGAGGCCTTGAATGCGCGTCCCTATGCCTTTCTCGACGACGCCCCATTGGAGGAGCGCCGCACCCAGGCGGTGATGAGCCGCCGCTGGCTCGACCCGGAGTCCGCCGCCGATCTCGGCAAGCTCGATCCGGAGGCAATAGCGCGCGTTCGTACCGAGGCGTGGCCGGATGCGGCGACGCCCGATGAGCTGCACGATGCATTGCTGTGGCTGACCTTCCTGACCGAGGAGGAGTTGCGGCACAACGCGGCATGGCCGCCGTTGGTCGATGCACTCGCCGCACAGGGACGGGTCGCACGCATTTCCTGGGATTCGACGTCGGTATGGACGGCGACGGAAAGGCGTGCCCTGTTCGAGCCCGCACCGGCGAGCGATGAATCCTTGGTTGAGATCGTCCGGGGACGGCTCGAAGGTCTGGGGCCGGTGGCGGCATCTGCCGTGGCCGAGTCGCTCGGCCTGCCCGTATCGCGGATCAATATCGCCTTGGCCGCCCTCCAAGCCGAAGGATTCGCCATGCGCGGCAGTTTCGCCGGGGATGATGAGTGGTGCGAGCGTCGTTTGCTCGCCCGAATTCATCGCTACACCGTGAAGCGTTTGCGCGCCGAGATCGAGCCGGTGCAGGCCCGCGACTTCGTGAGGTTCCTGTGTGAATGGCAGCGGGTGTTGCCGGAGTCGAGGATGCAGGGCTCCGATGCGCTCGCGGCAGTGCTCACGCAGCTCGAGGGTTTTGAAGCACCCGCGGGCGCGTGGGAGGGCGAGATCATCCCGTCGCGCATGGTCGAATATGAGCCGCAATGGCTGGATGAGCACTGCCGCGCGGGGCGCGTCGTGTGGGCGCGGCTCGCCGCACGCGGAACGGCGAACGGCACCGACCCCGAACGCAGTCAAGGCGCGTCGCCGATTCGGTCCACTCCCATCACCCTGATGGCGAGGCGCGGCGTACCGCAGTGGGCGGCGATGGCCGATCATGCTGATCCGGTCTCGCCGACGTCACGAGCCCGGGCGGTGGCGGACTTCATTCGAGAGCACGGCGCTTCGTTTTTCGACGAGATCGCGGACCACGTGGGCATGCTGCCGGTGGAGGTGGAGGATGCGCTCGCCGAACTGGTCGCGCTCGGCATGGTGAACTCCGACAGCTTCGCCGGTTTGCGCGTGCTGCTGATGCCGAGCGGCAGGCGCGGCAAATCCACCTCATATGCGGTGCGGCGCAAGCGCCGCCTGGCCCTGTTCGGAATGGCCGATGCGGGACGCTGGGCGTTGGTGCGCCGGCCTGCGGCCCTCACTTCGGGGCGCAACGACGAGGCGGTGGAATACATAGTGCGGGCGCTGCTGCGCCGCTGGGGCGTGATTTTCTGGAAGCTTCTCGGCCGCGAAGCCCATTGGCTGCCGCCGTGGCGCGACATGCTGATGTGCTGCCGTCGCCTGGAAGCGCGCGGCGAGATTCGCGGCGGCCGGTTCGTCGCAGGATTCTCGGGCGAGCAATATGCGACGCCGGAGGCCGTGGGGCTATTGCGCGACGTGCGCCGCAAGCCCCTGACCCGGCAATTCGTCGCGGTGTCGGCCGCCGATCCCTTGAATCTGGTCGGCATCATCACGCCGGGTGCGAGACTGCCGTCGCTGTCCGGCAACCGTCTGCTGTACCGCGACGGCCTGCCCATGGCGACCTATGCCGCGGAGGAGGTTCACTTCCTCGCGGAGCTTGCCGAGAATGAACAGTGGGAGGTGCAAACCGCACTGCTGCGGCAGCACTCGACCCTCGTGCTGGACGATTTGGCATAGGCGCACCAAATCGGCGCAGGTAGACTATGCGGTCATGGACCCGAGCCGCAGACGTCAAGGGGGCCGCGGCCGACGTGTGGAAGGCAGCCGCGTCCCTCAGTTACCCTGGACTGAAGTTAACAATCCCTATCCGCCCATGGAGGTGCTGTCGGCGGATCAGATCGAGGCCATTCACCTGACGTCGCTGCGAATCCTCGAGGAACTGGGGATGGAAGTGATGTCGGCGCGCGCCCTCGCCATTCTCGGGAAGGGAGGCGCCGAAGTCGATCCCGCGACGCGCACCGTGCGCCTGGATCGCGGTCTCGTCGCGAGCGCTTTGGCAAGTGCACCTTCATCGTTCATGCTCACGCCGCGCAACGCCGACAAGCGCGTGCTTTTCGGCGGAAACCGCATCAATTTCGGCCTGGTCGCAGGGCCGCCCAATGTTCACGACTGCGAACGCGGCCGTCGCCCGGGCAACTACCGGGACTACTGCGATTTCATCAGGCTCGCACAATACTTCAATGCCATTCATGTCATCGGCAATCAAGTCTGCGCGCCCATCGAATTACCGGCGAATTCGCGCCATCTGGATACCTATCGGGCGAATCTTAGGTACTCGGACAAGGTCTTTCACTGTACTGCGATCGGTGCCGGGCGGGCGCTCGACGGCATCCGCATGATGGCGATTTCGCGCGGCCTCGGCCTCGGTGAGCTCGCGGCCAGCCCCGGGGTCATCACCATCATCTCGGTGAACAGTCCGCGACGTTTCGATGAGGCCATGAGCGAAGGATTGATCGCGATGGCGGAGCATGGTCAGGCGGTGGTCATCACGCCGTTTACCCTCATGGGTGCCATGGCGCCGGTGTCATTGGCGGCGGCCCTTGCCCAGCAAAATGCCGAGGCCCTTTTTGGAGTGGTGCTCGCCCAGTTGGTGCGGCCCGGGTCGCCCGTGATGTACGGCGCGTTCACCTCGAACGTGGACATGCGCTCGGGAGCGCCGGCGTTCGGCACGCCGGAAAACGCCAAGGCCAATATTGCAAGCGGCCAGTTGGCCCGACGCTACCGGCTGCCCTACCGCACCTCCAACGCCAGCGCCTCGAACGTGGCCGACGCCCAAGGTGCCTATGAGACCGAAATGTCTCTTTGGGGAGCGATTCTCGGACATGGCAATCTCATCTATCACGCGGCCGGTTGGCAGGAAGGAGGACTCACCGCCTCATTCGAGAAGTTGGTGCTCGACGTCGAGATGCTGCAAATGATGATCGAGTTCCTCAAGCCCATTTCGGTCGATGAGCGGGAATTGGGCTTCGACGCCATCAAGGGCGTGGCCACCGGCGGCCACTTCTTCGGCGAACCGCACACCATGGAACGATATGAACACGCGTTTTATCGTCCGCTGGTCTCCAATTGGCAGAACTATGAGAACTGGCAGCTTGCCGGCGGCAAGGACGCGACGCAGCGGGCCACTGAGATTTGGAAATCGGCGCTGGCCGAGTACCAGGAGCCGGCGATGGATCCCGCCATTCGTGAAGCGCTGGATGCCTACGTCGCCGAGCGGCGCACGGCGATCGGCAGCGACGAGCCCTAGACTGCGTCGGGTACGAATTCGCCGAGTTCCCCTACGGACCGTCCCGACGGTTCCGCGGTCAACCCCCGGGCGGTTTGTAAACCGAGCGGACCTTCTTCGCGATTGGCAGCGACTTCGTGACGTCGGCCCAACTGTAGAGCGGAATGATCTTATAGGATTCGAAGACGCCACTGCTGATCGCCGGCGAGATCCCGCCGATATACTCAGCGTGACCGGGCGCTTCGACTAGCATCGCCAGGCCATACTCCTGTCCGAACATTCCGTAGAATCCATGCAGCTTTCCCTCGTTGTGATGACCCGCGTGCGCATGGTATCGCCGCCCGCTTCGAACGGAAAGCGTGGGAGGTCTGGAACAAGGTGATGAGCCTGGATCGATACGATCTGTGATACGTTAATCTGCCCTTGGCAATACGAACTCCGGCAGGGCGGGCAGAATGACGAAGTCTCGTACAACCGTGTTTGCGACCGTCTTGTTGCTCGGCGGCTGCGCAACGAAGGGTCCGGTCAACTACAGCATCGATATTCCGCAGGGTGTGCGGGACGGGCGCGCGCGGTTCGACGACATCTTCTGCGCGGTCCTCAAGGAACACGGGCCCGACCTGCCGGACTATCGCCCTTGCGGGGAAGCATTGAGCCACACGGCTCCTCCGGCGCCGATGCCTGGCACAGCCGTGGAACTCGGGCCCTCTCGCCGCCACCTTGTCGTCGGCATCGTGCCGGGCATCGGCTACGACTGCATCGAGAAGTGGCTGGAGGCCAGCGGCTCGGGCGCCGCACATATCCGGGCTCAGGGTTACGACATGCGCAATATAAAAGTCGACGCGCTGTCGGGAACGGCGACGAACGCCCGCCTTATCCGCGATGCGATCATGGCGATGCCCGAGGAGGCCGGGCCGCCGCGTCTCGTGCTGATGGGCTATTCCAAGGGGACACCGGACATCCTTGAGGCGCTGGTGAACTTCCCGGAGATTCGACCGCGGATCGCCGCGGTCGTGAGTGCCGCGGGGGCGGTGGGTGGATCGTTGCTCGCGGAAGACGCAAAGCAGAGTCAGGCCGACATGATGCGGCATTTCCCCGGAGCGACCTGCGGTGCCGGCGACCAAGACGCGGTCCGGAGCTTGCGTACCGACGTGCGCCGGCAGTGGCTCACGGAGCATCCGCTGCCGGGCGACATCCGCTATTACTCGCTTGTCACGCTGCCGGACCGCGAGCGAATTTCACGGATTCTTTCGCCCTCGTACAAAAAGCTGGCCAAGGTGGATGCGCGCAACGACAGTCAGGTTATTTACAGCGACGAGTTCATCCCCGGCAGTACGCTGCTCGGCTTCATCAATGCGGATCACTGGGCGATCGTATTGCCGATCGACCGGTCCCATCCCTTCGTCGGCGGCATGTTCGTGAGCCGTAACGATTATCCGCGTGAAGCGCTGCTCGAAGCGGTGCTGCGCTATGTCGAAGAGGATCTGGGGCCGGGTGGACCGTAGCCGCCGGCGCGCACGGGCGTCAGTAGTAGTAGCGCCAGTCGAAGGCGAGCCGCACTCCGACGAACCAGACGTCGTGCAGCGGAACGTTCGGCTGGCCGGTGGGCGACACGACCTGGCCACCGCGCGGCATGTCGACGCCGGCGAACACCTGCAGGAGCAGAGCGGAACTCTGGTCGGCCGAGTACTGGCGGTAGGGCCGGAGCTCGAGTATGGGCAGTTCAATGGCCGTCGAGCGAACCCCGACCAGCCGTATGCTGCCTGGCGTGTCTCCCGGGGCAACGAACTCATCGGTGCCCCGGAGGCCGTAGAACGTGAGGCCAACTTCCCGTCCGAGCACGATCTGAAACCGGCCGAGTGCGGTGGCCCAGCCCGCTTGCCAGGGGACGAACCCACCGTTGCCGGCGCCCACGCAGATGTTCTTGTACATGTCCGGATTTGCGAGATAGAGCGGCGACAGCAGCAACAGGTCGAAGGGCAGGACGTAGAACGGCATGCGGACTCGCGCGGACAGACTGAGGCGCGCGGGAATGGCGGCGTTCAGGTTGCCGGAGGAGGGTAGTGCCGAGTTGTCGCTGTAATGGTTCGTCGATGGCGAGTCCGCGTGCACTCCCACGGCGGCGTACACCAGGCCATCTCCCGACTGGCCGGTGACACCATCGAGCCCGAACCCGGTCCGCAACGAGAGATCGAGCCCACCGATCCAGCCGCCGCCGTTCTGAAACGCAAGCAGTCCGCCGTCGATGTAGCGCCCTTCGACGGCGCCCGTGATACCAACGAACGGCCCGATCTCGCTGCGGAAACGCGGCATTTCGCCGGGGCCCGGTCCCAGGCTGGGCACTGGCGTATCCGCGAGAATGTACTCGAACAGCGGGCGCACCTCGGGTGGCGCACCCAGGTCGTCGGCAGGCACCGGTAGGGTATTGTTGCGGCAGACGTCGAAGGAGTCGGGCTCCGCAGGGGCGTGGGGCGTGTGCGGCATGCGGCCTTCGCGTCCCGCGGCGACGTCCAGCACCTGTTCGAGGCTGCGGCGCACCGCCCGTGAAGCGACCTCCGCATCTTGGGGGCGCATGTGTGCATCGCCCATCAGCACCAGCGAGTGGGCGCCGCCCGCCCACGTGAAGACCTCGAGCCCGTTGTCGTTGTAATAGTCGTGAGTACCCTGACGCTGCGACAGGGTCCCCCAGGTGCCGGCGATGTGGCCGGCGGCGAACACGTCCTCGAGAAAATGCAGCGCGAACGCCTCATCGGCAAGCACGGCCCGCGCCAGCGCAGCACGCTCCGCCGGCGCGAGTGATTCGTGGGCTAGCCTGCTCGCCTTTTGCAGTGCGCTCAGGTGGAAGAAGGAGTACACGCCGATCGCACTGATGTCCGACCCGGGCCGCAACACCAGGGCCGCATAGTCGTCCAGGGTGACGTCGGTCGTCGGCCGCGGCAGAAGGAAGTGCGCATTGTTCGCGCCCGCGCGGGTCGCGTACTCAGGATCGGTGCGCTGCAGGCGCAGGTCGGCCGTGCGCAGGGCGTTGGTGCGTGCGGCGCGAACGGATTCCGTCTCGAACCGTCGTCGCAACTCGCTGACTCCCGTGTGAGTGTCCGCCGAAGCGGGCGCCGACTCGGCGATCCGGGCGAGATCGACCTTCAGCTGAGCGGCGATGTCCGCCACGCCCAGAATCCACGGCGCCGCGGTTGCCGTGGCGAGCATCTCTGCGCTTGAACAGGAATGGTCGCCGGCGATCGCCGGCCACGCTGCCCAGTCGATGCACGGCGGCGTCAGACCTTGAGTGCTGTCCGCCCCCGCGGCGCACAGCCGGTTCTCGGCACCAGCACGCGCCTGGGCCCACAGCTGCTGGAATACCATGGCGCGATCCGAATCGAGATGCTGGACGGCCAGCACCGTGACATCGCGGTGCTCGGGATAGACCGACGCCTCGGCACGCTGGCTTACCCCGCCGAGAAGCGTCGCGAACAATTCGACGCCGAGGACAAATGCGAGACGCCTTTGGGCCGCAGGCCGGCTGCGAAGTGCGGTCATAGATGCGCCTCACGCGATGAGTGGTCGGCCCATGCATTATCCAAGCACCGGCTCGGAAGTCTACGGCCTCATGGTCGGACTTGTTTTTTTGATTTCCGGCTGGGCGTTGCGTAGGAGCCTGTCTGAGCCAGGCTCCTAAGGCAGCGGCAATTGCGCTGCGTCCCAGCCGCCGCCCACGGCCTCGATCAGCTCCACGCTGGCCTGCAGACGGTTCGACAGCACAGTAAGCGCGGTTTCTTCCACGCTCAGGCGTGCAGTTTGCGCGGTGATCACACTGCTGTAAGGCACGGTTCCGGCCTTGTACTGATTGAGCGTAAGTTTCTCAGCTTCCCTGGCCGCTGCCACGGCGGCATCCTCGATCACCGCCTGTTGTTCCAGCACGCGCAAAGTGACGATGTCGTCCTCAACTTGCTCGAATCCCGCCAGCACGGTTTGTCGATAGGTGTCGACGCTCACATCGTAAGCGGCGCGCGCCTGGGCCACTTGCGCGCGGCGCAGGCCGCCGTCGATCAATGTTTCCGCCAGCTGCGGCCCCAGCGACCAGATCCGGTTGGGCACGCTGAACAGCTGCGACCACGCAGGGCCGGTGTATTGATCCGAGCCGGACAAGATCAGGCTTGGGAAGTAAGCCGCGATCGCCACGCCGATCTGAGCATTGGCTGCCGCCACCCTGCGCTCCGCCTCAGCCACATCGGGCCGGCGCTCGAGCAGCGTGGACGGAACGCCGGCAGGCACCGACGGTACATCCGTCCGCATGGATGAGGGGGCGAGTGAAAACGCCGCCGGCTGCTGGCCGATCAACACGGCGATCGCATGCTCGAGTATGCCGCGCTGAATCTTCGCGTTCACCTGTTGCGCCTGGCTCGACAAGAGTTGCGCCTGAGCGCTGACCACGTCGGCCCTTGCCGCCACGCCGAATTTGTAGCGGCTCTCGGCGATCTGCAGAGACTGTTGCTCGGCCACGACGGTGTCATCCAGCAGCCGCTGCAGTTGATCCTGGGCGCGCAGCTCGAAATAATCGATCGCCAATGCCGCCTGGGCGGACAAGCGCACCGCCGCGAGCGTTGCCGCGCTGGCTTGGGCCGATGCCCGGTTGCTTTCGGTGGTGCGGCGAACCTGACCCCAAATGTCCAGGCTCCAATTCCCCGAGATCCCGGCGCTGTCCGTGGTGACCGTGGGTCCGCCGCGGAGCGATCCGCGCTGCCTCCCGGCGCTGACGTCGACGGTGGGCCAAAAGCCCGCTCTGGCCTGGGCCACCAGGGCGCGCGCCTGATCGAAGGCCGCGGCGGCGGCCTTGACGTTTTCGTTCGAAATGTCGACGCGCCCTTCGAGCTGATTCAACGAATCGTCCTTGTAAATTTCCCACCAGGGTCCGCGATTGAAGACATCGTTGGGCTCGCTTGGCTTCCAATCGCCGGTCTCCTTGTAGTCGGGCGCGGCGTCGAACTTCGGCCGATGATAGTCGGGGCCGACCGCGCACGCCGCCACCAAGCTGAGCGCGCCGGCGGTGCTCAAGCAGCGAGCGGACCGCATCATGCGCCGGCTCCAAGAGCAGGGCCCAAGGGATGCGCCGG
Source organism: uncultured Gammaproteobacteria bacterium (assembly GCA_963811115.1). Lineage (GTDB taxonomy): Bacteria > Pseudomonadota > Gammaproteobacteria > Steroidobacterales > Steroidobacteraceae > Bog-1198. Next base: position 340,568 of record CAWEQB010000002.1, on the reverse strand, counting down.
CGGAGAGTACTTGCCTTGTCTAAGATGCCTCCAGTAGCGATGCACGTACAAATACACCACCGGCGTCGTATAGACGGTGAGTAGTTGACTGACCACCAGGCCGCCCACGATTGCGATCCCTAAGGGCCGCCGCATCTCTGTGCCGTCACCGGAAGCGACGGCCAGCGGCAGTGCCCCGGCAATCGCGGCGCAGGTGGTCATCATGATGGGCCGGAATCGCAGGCTGCAGGCATGTGCGATGGCTGCGCGCGGATCCATGCCCAAGGTGCGCTCCGCCTCGAGCGCGAAATCGATCATCATGATGGCATTCTTCTTCACGATGCCGACCAGAAGGAGAATCCCCAGAAAGGCGATGAGACTGAATTCGGTGCCGGTGGCCAAGAGCGCGAGCAACGCGCCGACGCCGGCCGAGGGGAGGGTCGAGAGAATGGTCAGCGGCTGGCTATAGCTTTCGTAAAGCACCCCCAGCACCACGTAGATGGCGAGCAGCGCGGCCACGAACATCAGCGGCGTGCTGCTGTTGCTCTGCTGAAATAGGCGTGCGGTGCCGTAGGTTCCGCCGATGATTCCGACGGGCATATGAATGTCGCTCATCTTCCGTCCGATGGCGGCCAGGGCCACATCCAGCGTTCCTCCGTCCGGCAGGTTGAAGGCAATGGATGTCGAGACGGAAGTTCCGGTGTGATTGACGCTCACCGGCGTGGTGCCGGTCATGAAGTGACTGAACGCCGAAAACGGCACGACGGTCTCGGCGGCGACGCTGACGGCGGAACCGGTGGACGTATTGCCCCGTCCCGCATTGGCCAGCGAATTCGCCGCCAGGTTGCGCGCCGCATCCTGCGCAACGGCCGTGTTGGACGCCGCCGATTCCGAGGCCGAGGCGGCCGGTTTGAGCACGGTGGTGCCGGCCACGGCCTGCGTAGCCTGCGTCCCTGAAACGGCGCCTCCGGAGGTACTGACGTACAGTTCTTTGAGCACTTCGGGGTCCTGCCAGAATTCGGGCGCTACTTCCATCACCACATGGTATTGCTGCGGACTGTAGGGGTTGTAGATATTCGAGACTTGAGCCTGGGCAAATGCATTGCCCAGCGCATTGTCGATCTGTATTTCCGTGAGTCCCAGCCGCGAGGCGCTGTCGCGATCCACGATCAGCTCGGCCTCCAGGCCGCCGGGTTGTAAATCGGTATCCACGTCGGTAATTTCCGGCACGTCTTGCAGGGCAGTTCGAAGTTTTTGCGACCAAGTCTGCAGCTCGCTCACGTCGTCGCCCAGCAGCGTCCACTGATATTGGGAGTTGGCAGATCGGCCGCCGCCGCGAATGTCCTGCACCGCCTGCAGGAAGGTGGCGACCCCCTGCACCTTGTTGAGCTTGGGCCGCAGTCGCGCAATGATTCGATCCGCGGAGATTCGCCGCTCGCCCAGGGGCTTGAGCGCAATGGTGACATTCGCGCTGGCGCTGCCGCCGGAAGGTCCGAAGCCGCCGCCCCCGACGGACCCGGTGACGGTTTTGACCGCTGGGTCCGCCTGGATGATCGCAGCCACCTCCTGCAGCTTGCGCTTCATCAATTGAAACGATGTGGACGCATCTCCGCGAATTCCCCCCTGCAGTTGACCAGTGTCTTGTTGAGGGAAGAATCCCTTCGGTATCACCACGTAGAGATAGATATTGAGGCCGACGGTCGCAACCAGCAGCAGCATAATGGTCCGCGGGTGCCGCAATGCCCAGTCGAGCGTTCTCGCGTAGCTCCGGCGCAGGCGCTCGAAGCCGCGGTCGACTGCCTGCGCAAACCGGGACGACTCGCGTTTGTCGTTTTTGCGCGCCAGCAGCAGCGAGCACATCATCGGCGTGGTGGTCAGGGAAATCACCAGGGAAATGACAATGGACACCGACAAGGTCATGGTGAACTCGCGGAAAATCAATCCGACGATTCCTCCGGCGAACATGAACGGGATGAACACCGCGACCAAAGACAGACTCATGGAAACGACGGTAAATCCCACTTCCCGCGCGCCCAGCAAGGCGGCGCTCATTCTCGACATACCGGCTTCGATGTGCCGCGTGGTATTTTCCATGACCACGATTGCGTCATCCACCACGAATCCGGTGGCTATGGTCAGCGCCATCAAGGAAAAGTTATCGAGCGTGTAGCCGAGCAGATACATCGCGCCGAAGGTTCCGATCAAGGACACCGGCACGACCATGGCGGGGATCAGAGCCGCGCGGTAGCTGTTCAGGAAAATGTAGACCACCAGGATGACGAACGCCACGGCGAGCACGAGCGTCTGCTCCACCTGGCGCAGCGACGCACGAATCGTGATGGACCGGTCGAACGTGACCACCAGATCGATCTTGGGGTCGATTGAATTCTTCAGCAGGGGCAGTTCTGCCTTCACCGCATCGATCATCTGGATGATGTTGGCGCCCGGCTGCTGAAACACTTGAACGAACACGGCCGGCTTGCCGTTGTAGAGGCCGTAGGTTCTGATGTTTTCCGTGGCTCCGTCCTGCATGTCGAGGACCGTGGCCACATCACCCAGCCGCACTGCGGTGCCGTTGCGGCTGGCGATGATCAGATCGCGGTAGGGTCCCGCATCGCGGGCGTTGTCGTTGGTGTAGATCTGGTAGTGCAGCGAATCGGATTCGATGGCGCCCTTGGGCGCATTGGCATTTGCATTGGAAATGGCGGCGCGCACGTCCTGGAGGCCGATGCCGTATTTGGACAACGACAGCGGATTGATTTCGACGCGCACGGCGGGAAGGGCGCTGCCATTGACGTTGACTCCGCCCACCCCTTGTATTTGCGACAGGCGTTGCGAAATCACAGCATCCGCCGCGTCGTAGATCTGCCCCTGCGTGAGCACGTCGGAGGTCATGGCAATGGCCATGACCGGAAACAACGAGGTATTGAGCTTGCGGTAGGAAGGGTTGCGTGTCAGCGACGTGGGCAGGTCGGCATGCGCCGCCACGATGGCCGCCTGCACGTCGCGGGCCGCGCCGTCGATGTCCCGGTCGACCCCGAAGGTCAGCTGAATGTTGGTGGTGCCGACGCCGCTGGATGAGGTCATGTCGTCCACATCGGAAATGGCGCCGAGATGCCGCTCCAGGGGCGTTGCCACCGTGCTTGCCATGACTTCCGGGCTGGCTCCCGGCAGCTGGGCCGAGACGAAGACTGCCGGGACATCGATGCGCGGCAAGGGCGCGACCGGCAGGAGCAAGAACGCAGCGGCGCCGCAAAGCGCAACGCCGGCGGTCAGCAGAATGGTTGCCACCGGCCGCCGGATGAAGGGCGCAGAAATGCTCACGTGGACCCCTCCGCCGCCAGCCCATCGTCCGCGGCCGCCTGGGGTTTGCGCATGCGGGCCGCAACGCGGTCGAACGCCAGATAGATGACCGGGGTCGTGAACAATGTCAGCACCTGGCTCACCAGGAGTCCGCCGACGATGCTGACGCCGAGCGGGTGGCGCAGCTCGGAGCCCGTGCCTGTGCCGAACATGAGCGGCAGGGCGCCGAAAATGGCGGCGACCGTGGTCATGAGAATGGGGCGAAAACGCAGCAGGCAGGCCTTGTAGATCGCATCACGCGGCGACAGCATTTCATCGCGCTGCGCGACGACCGCAAAATCGATCATCAGGATGGCATTCTTCTTCACGATGCCGATGAGCAGGATGATGCCGATCAGGGCGATGATGGTCAGGTCCTCTCCGGCCAGCATGAGTGCGAGCAGCGCCCCGATGCCTGCCGAAGGCAGCGTCGAGAGAATGGTGATGGGGTGTATGAAACTTTCGTACAGCACGCCGAGGACGATATACATGACCAGTACGGCCGCCACCAGCAGCAGCAATTCATTGGTCAGGTTGCTGCGGAATGCGAGTGCTGCTCCCTGGAACGTGGTGCGGATGCTGTTCGGCAACCCGGCCCCGCGCTCGTCGCGTACGCTCTGCTCGGCGTTTTCGATGGCCGACACGCCGGAACCGAGCGAGGCGCCGGGAGACAAATTGAACGATACCGTGGTGGCCGGAAATTGCGCCAGGTGATTGATCAGAAGGGGCCGCGTCTCGACATGCACCTTGGCGATCGCCGACAACGGCACCTGGCCGCCGCCCGCCGATGGGACGTAAATCGACGCGAGAGATTCCACCGAGCGGTAGGAGGCAGGATCCGCCTCCAGAATCACGCGATATTGGTTCGATTGGGTAAAGATCGTCGAAACGATTCGCTGGCCGAATGCATCGTACAGCGCATTGTCGACGGTGCCCACGCTGATGCCGAGACGCGCCGCACTGTCGCGGTCGATGGTGATGTAGGCCGCTAGCCCGTCGTCTTCCTGGTTGCTGACGACATCCGCGAGCTCGGGTTGGCGGCGCAAAACCTCCAGCAGCTTGGGAGTCCACGCCGACAATGCCGCCGCGTCGGCGCTTTCCAGGGTGAATTGGTATTGCGTGCGGCTGATGGTGGTGTCGAGAGTCAAATCCTGGACAGGTTGCATGTACAAGGTGACGCCGGCGATGTCGGCCGTCTCGGACTGCAGGCGGCGGATGACGTCGGCGACGCTCGAACTTCGGTCGCCGCGCGGCTTCAGATTGATGAGGAAGCGGCCGCTGTTCAGCGTGACATTGCTGCCGTCGACTCCGATGTAGGACGATAGGCTGACAACGTCGGGATCCTTGAGGATGGTGACCGCGAGCGCCTGCTGCCGGTCGGCCATGGCCGAATAGGAGATCGACTGCGTCGCCTCCGATACCCCTTGGATCAACCCGGTATCCTGTGCCGGAAAGAATCCCTTGGGGATGAGGACATAAAGAATTGCCGTCAGCGCCAGGGTTGCCGCCGCCACGTACAAGGTCAGCCGTTGATGGTCGAGCACCCAGGTCAGTCTTCGGGCATACCATTCGACCACCGCCGTGAACCAGCGCCCAGACTCCAGCGAGCCATGCTCGCCCGGCGAACGCTGTCTCAACAGCTTGGCGCACATCATCGGCACCAACGTCAGGGAGACGACCGCGGATATGAGAATCGTGACCGCGAGCGTCACGGCAAATTCGCGAAACAGCCGGCCGACCACGTCCTGCATGAACAACAGCGGGATGAGCACGGCGATCAGCGAGACCGTCAACGAAATGATCGTGAAACCGATCTGACCGGCGCCCTTGAGCGCCGCTTCGAGCGGTGTCTCGCCGACCTCGATGTAGCGCGAAATGTTTTCGATCATGACGATGGCGTCATCGACGACGAAGCCCGTGGCGATCGTCAGGGCCATCAACGATAGATTGTTGAGACTGAAATTCGCGAGATACATCACCGCAAACGTGCCGATGAGCGACAGCGGCACGGAGAGGCTCGGAATGATGGTCGCCGGCACATTGCGCAAGAACACGTAGATCACCAGCACGACCAGAACCACCGCCAGGATCAATTCCAACTCGACGTCGGCCACCGAAGCGCGGATGGTCGTGGTGCGGTCGGTGAGGATGGCGAGATCCACTCCCGCGGGCAGCGCAGCCTGCAGCGAAGGCAGCAGGGCATGAATTCTGTTGACGACGTCGACCACATTCGCGCCCGGCTGGCGCTGCACGTTCAGTATCAGCGCCGGAACGTGGTCCATCCATCCACCGAGCTTGGCATTCTCGGCGCCCGCGACCAGGGTTGCGACGTCCTTGAGACGCACCGGGGCGCCGTTCTTGTACGCCACCACCACTTCGCCGTAGTCCTCGGCATTTCTGATCTGATCGTTGGTGTCGACGGTGTAGGCCGTGCTTGGCCCGTCCAGGGTGCCCTTCGGTCCGTTTTGGTTGGCGTTGTTGATGGTCGTACGCAGATCGTCGAGATTCAATCCGTAGGCGGCCAGGGCTCTCGGGTTCGCCACGACCCGCACCGCCGGCCTTTGACCGCCGCTGATGCTCACCACCCCGACGCCCTTGATCTGCGAAATCTTTTGCGCGATGCGCGTGTCGGCCAGATCCTGCACCTCGGTGAGAGGCATGACCTTCGAGGTGAGCCCGAGGATCAGCACGGGCGCATCCGCCGGATTGACCTTTGCGTAGATCGGCGGCGCGGGCAGATCCTGCGGCAGCAGATTTTGCGCACCGCTGATGGCTGCCTGCACCTGCTGTTCGGCGACATCGATGGCGAGCGTCAGGTTGAACTGCAGGGTGATCACCGACGCGCCGGCCGAGCTGGTCGAGGACATTTGATTCAGGCCCGGCATCTGGCCGAATTGCTTCTCCAGCGGTGCGGTAATGGCCGATGTGATGACCTCGGGGCTGGCGCCGGGATAGAAGGTCTGCACCTGGATGGTGGGATAGGCCACCTCGGGGAGCGCCGACAAGGGCAGCTGCAGGTAGGCGATCGCACCGACGATCAGGATGGCAATCATCAGGAGGGTGGTTGCGACGGGGCGCAGGATGAATATGCGCGAAGGATTCATGCGGGCGCGTCCGCGATCGGCCTCATGTCGCCGGTTTGGTATGCGTTCGCGGGCGGGACGGGCGGGCGCCGGCTGCCGGCGCCGGCGCAGCGTTTGGCAGCACCACGTCCGCACCTTCGCGCAATCGATCGCCGCCTTCGGTAACCACCATTTCGCCCGCGCTGAGCCCCTGGGTGACCGCAATACGCTCGCCATCGACCACGCCCAGCGTCACCGGCCGCACCGAAACTTTATGATCGGGGTTCACGACGTAGACGAAGCTGCTCACCACGCCGTTGGGGGCACCGCGCCGCACGGCGGAGTTGGGCATGATGACTTGATTGTGCAGCAGTTGCGTGAGCAACTGGATGTTGACGAATTGATTCGGAAACAGCATGCCGTCGGCGTTCTCAAATTGCGCGCGCAGCTTGACCGTCCCGGTGGTCACGTCGATCTCGTTGTCCACGGTGAGCAGCTTGCCGTCCGCCAGCTTGGCGCTGTTGGTGCGATCGTAAGCTTCCGCCGTCATCGGGCCGCCGTCGTGCAGCCGCCGCATCAGCGCCGATACATTGTCTTCGGGAATGGCGAAGATGACGGTGATCGGCTGCAGCTGGTTGATCACGACGATGCCGTTGGTATCTCCCGGTGTGACGTAGTTGCCTTGATCGACCTGCCTCAGGCCGACGCGACCGCTCACCGGCGACACGATATGCGTATAAATCAGATTCACCTGTGCAGTCTTCAGCTGACCCTCGTCCGCCTCGATCGTTCCCTTGTACTGGTCGACCAGCGCGCGCTGCGTGTCGAGCTGCTGCTGGGCTATGGAGTTTTCCTTCACCAGCCCCTCGTAGCGCTTCAGATCCAATTGGGCGTCAGCCAGCAGCGCTTGGTCGCGCCGCAGATTTCCCTGCATTTGTTGTAGAGCGGCCTCATAGGGTCGAGGGTCGATCTGCGCCAAGGAGTCACCTTGATGAACGGTTTGTCCTTCGGTGAACAGGATCTTTTGCATGACTCCGCTGATCTGCGATCTGACGGTGACGTTGGCCAGCGGCGTGACCGTCCCCAGGGCCGGGATGCGCAACTGAATGTCGCCTACTACCGCCGTCGCCACGGCTACCGCCACGGGCCCGTTTTGGCCACCACGACCGCCACCGGGTCCCGCCGCCGGCAGGGGCTGCTTGTGTTGGATGAATTTGACCAGGGCAATCAACAACACCAGGATGACGAGGGCGACGAGCAACGCGAGCCAGTGGCGGCGAATGAACGTCAGGGGTCCGCGCGCCGCGGTGGATTGTTCTGGACTTGTCGGGTCATTTAACACAACTTCACACTTCACCACAGTCGAGCCCTTCCGGATCGCTGCCAATCTGGAAATTCGGGCGATTCCCAGACTATAACCAGATTCACCGGCGGACGACCACCGATGTCATCAGAGTATCGCATGCCTCATAAAGTTGTATTGGCCACGGTTGGGTCGCTGGGCGACCTGCACCCGTTCATCGCCTTGGGCGTGGCCTTGCGCGAACGGGGCGTGAATGCGGTGATCGCCTGCGCCGAAGATTATCGAGACAAGGTGGAGGCCGCCGGCGTCGCATTCCATGCGCTGCGGCCCGGATTCGACGACATGCAGAGGGATCTCGGCATGAGCCGAGCAGAACTCACGCGCGAGGTCGTCGCGCACAGTGCATTCATGTTTCGCAAGCTGGTGCTGCCATATGTCCGATCCGCCTACCAAGACATGATGGCGGCCACCGCCGATGCAGACTTGGTACTGCCGAGCAGCCTGGCGTTCGCCGCGCGGTTGGCCGCCGAGAAGCGCGGCATTCCATGGATCGCGGTGGTGCTGCAGCCGATGATGTTTCTCTCTTCATACGATCCGCCGGTGATTTCCGAAGCCGAATTTCTCAGCACACTGCTGAGGGCGCTCGGCCCCACTCCGACCCGGTATACGCTGTGGCTTCTCAAGAAGGCGCTCAATGGCTTGTTTCGGCCGCTGCGTGCGCTGCGCGCCGACATCGGGCTCGCGCCGACGTCGAAGAATCCGCTGTTCGACGGGCAATTCTCGGACGCCGGCGCCGTCGGACTGTACTCGGAGCTGCTTGGCCGGGCACAGCCGGACTTCCCGCAGCCCACCTCGATCGTGGGGTTTGCAACCTTCGACAGCGAGGATGGCCGACCCGCCGGTCTGCATCCTGCGCTCGAGGCATTCTTGGTTGCCGGTCCGCCGCCGCTGGTGTTCACTCTCGGCAGCCTGCTCGTCAACAGTCCCGGAAATTTTTATGTGCAGGCAGCGCTCGCCGCGCGAACCCTCGGCCGGCGCGCGGTGCTCTTGGTGGGCGAGGAGATGTACGGCGATTTCGCGCACATGCAGTCGCCGCAAGTGTTCATTTGTCGCTATGCGCCGCATTCGCTGCTGTTTCCGCGCGCCGCGGCGCTGATCCACCACGGCGGGGTCGGCACTCTGGCGCAGGGTCTGCGTTCCGGGCGGCCGCAGTTGATCGTGCCGCATTTTGCCGATCAACTCGACAACGCCGCCAGGGCCCGGCGCCTCGGCGTGGCGCGAATTCTGCCCCCGCGGCGCTTCCGTGCCGCATCCGCAAGCCGTGAATTGGACCGGCTGCTGCGCGACGACCACGGGCTTACGCAGGCGCGCAAGGTCGGGGAATCAGTGTCGGCCGAAGACGGCGCCGTGGACGCCGCGCGCATTGTTCTCGACATGCTCGAAGACTTAGGGCGAAAATGACGGCTGCGTTCGGATATGGATCAAGGAGCCTCGATGAAACTATTGAATTTCGCCGCGGCGGCCATGCTTGCATTGAGTATTACCGCGCCGCTGTGCGCCGCGGCCGCACCGGCCGCCGGCGCACCCACATGGACCGAGGGCGTGAACTACTACTTGATCAGTCCGGCCCACGCCACCTCGCTGCCCCCCGGCAAGGTTGAGGTCACCGAAGTGTTTTCATATGCCTGTCCGGCCTGCAACCTGTTCGTGCCCACCATTCACAAGTTGAAGGCAAGCCTGCCGCCCAATGCGGTGCTCAACTACCTGCCGGCATCCTTCAATCCAGCCGAAGACTGGCCCATGTTCCAGCTTGCGTACATCACCGCTCAAACCTTGGGCGTTGCGGATCAAACCCACGATGCGATGTTCAATGCCGTATGGCAGACCGGCGAATTGGCCGTCATCGACCCGGCCACCCACGCCATCAAGAGCCGTGTGCCCACGATCGAAGATGCCGCGCAGTTCTACAAAGCCAAGGCCGGTGTGCCCGTCGACAAATTCCTCGCCACCGCGAAGTCGTTCTCGGTGGATATGAAGGTACGCGCGGCGGAGAACCTGCTTCAGGCGTATCGGGTGGAACAAACGCCGACCATGATAGTCAACGGCAAGTATCGCGTGACCACCACTTCTGCGGGCGGCCCCGACCAGGTCGTCGAACTCGTAAAGTGGCTGGTCGCGAAGGAAACCAAGTAGCCCGGGCTCCCGGCCATGAACCTCGTACGGTATCACCCGCGCTTGTGGATTTCGACGGTGGTGGGCTGCGTCGTCTATTTTCTGCTCCCGGCGCACTGGTCGACACTGAGCCGGGTGCTGGTGTGCTGGAATTGCGGGGCGGCGCTGTTTCTCGGCCTGATTTTCTTTTGGATGACGCGGTTGACCGCGGAGCAGATCTGTTCGCGGTTTATCGAGGAGGACGAGTCGGCGCCCATCATACTGGCCGTGGTCACGGCGGCTGCCTTGCTCAGCCTGGTCGCCATCGTCGAGCCGCTGGCAAATATCAAGCACACCAGCGGCGTCGTGCGCAGCGCGCATTTCACGCTCGCCGCCTTGACCTTGGTGAACTCGTGGGTGCTGGTGCCGACCATGTTCACCACGCACTACGCCGACATGTTCTACAGCGTGAAGGCTGGGCAGCGGCCGCTGCGCTTTCCCGAAACAGAGATGCCGGTTTTCTGGGACTTCGCCTACTTTTCCTTTACCATCGCCGCCGCCTGTCAAACGGCGGATGTGGCTACCTTGAACGCCGGCATGCGCAAGATAGTGATTGCGCACACCGTGATTTCCTTTCTGTTCAACGCCTCGATTCTCGGATTTGCAATCAATGTCACCGCCGGCCTGATCGGCGGAAATTGAACTCAACTCCCGGTGCTAGCGCGCCGGCGATTTGACGACCTCGCCGCCCTTCATCACGAAAGCCACGGACTGCAGGCGCGAGACATCGGCAAGCGGATCTCCTTCGACCGCGATGAGATCGCCGTAGCGCCCGGCCGCGATGGCACCCACGTCGCTGCTGCGGCCGAGTGCCTCGGCGGCGTTGGCGGTGGCGGCCTGAATCGACTGCATCGGCGTCATTCCCCATTGGACCATGGTCGCGAATTGACGTGCATTCAAGCCATTGGGATAGACGCCCGCGTCGGTCCCGAAAACCATCTTGACCCCGGCTTTGACCGCGGCTTGAAAGGTCTGGCGCTGCTTCAAGCCGATCATTTTTTCCTTCTCCAGCGATTCCTTGAAGACCCCGTTCTTCTCGCCCTCGGCCTGGATGTAGTCGTCGTTGTAGACATCCATCGAGAACCAGGTGCCATGCTGCTTGGCAAGCGTGAACGCCTCTTCGTCGGCGAGACTGGCGTGTTCTATGGTGTCGACGCCGGCGCGGATGGCGTCCTTGATGCCCGAAGCGCCGTGCGCATGCACCGCGACCTTCATGCCCAGCATGTGAGCCTCGTCGACCAGCGCCTTCATTTCCGTGAGGTCGTACTGCTGGGCGCCGACGCTGTCGGTCTTGGAGAACACGCCGCCGGTGCCGCAAAATTTGATGACCTCGGCGCCGTACTTGCGCAACTTGCGCACCATCGCGCGAATTTCCGCCGGTCCGTTGGCGATCTGCGGGCTGGGCGCCGAAATCGACGGTGGAAATTCCGTGCTGTCGCAATGCCCGCCGGTCGCACCCATGGCGTAGGTTGCGGGAACAATGCGCGGGCCCGGCACAAATCCCTGTTCTATGCCCTGCTTGATGGCCACATCATCGAAGCGATCGGACCCCACGTTGCGGATGGTGGTGAAGCCCGCCTCGAGAGTCTTCTTGGCATTGGCGACGCCGACGACGGTCCAGAAATTGTCGGTGAATTCGAGTTCCCGGTAGCCGCTGTAGCGCGGATCGCTGGTGATGTGCGTATGCATGTCGATCAAGCCCGGCAGCAGCGTCATGCCCGGCAGATCAACGCGGCGCGAACCGGCGGGCACAGCGGCACCCCGGGGTCCGACCGCCGTAATGCGGCCATCGACGATCGTGACCTGTGGATGATCCACGATCCGCCCGGCGAGCACGTCGATCATCTTGTCCGCGGTCACCACGACGGTGTCGGCCTGCGCCGCCGCCGCGATGATGCCGTACAGAACAATGCCGGCAGGGAAAAATCGGCTAGAAGAAGTTTGCATCGTCACTCGTTCCGTCCTATTAAGCGGCCGTTAAATTATCACAAGTCTGCCGCCGCCGGCTCGACTACCGGCATCAACGCGCCAAGACGTGGAGACTCGGCGCCGTTGACGAAGGCAAATGCGACGATGTGCTCGAGGATGTGCTGGACGTAGGCACGAGTTTCGGTGTAGGGGATATTCTCAATCCAGATGTCGGCATCCATGGATTTCGGCGGCCGCCAGCGAACGACTGCCGCCGCTCCGGCATTGTAGGCCGCAAGGCTCAGGTCAAGCTGGCCGGCATGGCGATCGAGGAGTTCGCGCAGATAGGCTGCCCCGAGCGGAATCGCCAGGGTTGGATCGAACAGGCTGTCCTTGCGGGGTTGCGGCAGATGCCAGCGTCGAGCGACTGCCGCGGCGGTCGCAGGCCGCATTTGCATCAGGCCGCGCGCATCCGCCCGCGAAACCGCATCCTTGCGGTACAAGCTTTCCTGACGCATGACCGCCCATATCCAGTCGGCGGGCACGCCGGCGAATTTGCTCGCCTCGGCGACGACGTCGGGATAGGGCCGCGGGTAGCGCAGCAGAACATCATCCCATTCCCCCGCTTGTGCCAGGGCCGCAATGGACTGTGAGTACCAGCCCCAGCGCGCCGCGAGATGCGCTGCCTGCACCTTGACGGCGGGGTCCGCGCTCCCCAATACCGCTGACCATTCGGAGGCGGCTTCGTCCCGCATGTCGCAGGCAAACAGCTCGTGCGCTCGAATCAGACCGATGTCGGCCGCCATCGCCGCCTGCGCATTGGGGTCGTCAATCGACGACCGCGCATTGAGGTTGTAGCTGCGATGTAGCCGGTCCGCCGCCAGATAGCCGTAGTAGTCCCGAAGTCCGGCGAGTTCCTCGAACAGCGGTTCGGCCGCACCGGGATCGCCGGTCGCCGCGACCGCGCGTGCCCGCCAATAGCGCCAGCGCGGCTGTGTTGCGAGTGTTGGAGGCAAGCGTTCGATCCATCCCCGGGCCTTGCCATAGTCGCCGTTCCACAACGCCGCTCGAATGCGCCATTCTTCAAGTGGAGCATCTATCGTGTCCGCAGGCACGCTCTCGAAGGCTGCCGGCGCGCGAGGATCGTGGTCGTAGGCCGCGCCGAGCGCGGCGGCGCGCAGCAGCCGGGTTTTCAAGACCGGCGTTACATTCGGGCGGGCGATGAGGAGCGGCAGAAGTTCCAGGGCGGCCGAGGAATTGCTCTGCGTCAGTTTCTCGAATCCCGCGGCCAGTGCATCCGGCTCGACCGACATGGCGGGGTGGTTGGCCAGCACGGTCAGAGCCGGCTTGGGCGCCTCCAGCAGATCCGACCATTGCAGCAAGGCGGCTGACCGGGCCACGGGCACGTCCATTGCGATGGTGCGTGCCAATCGCGGATTGTCCAGCATCAGCGCAGCCCGGGTCCGAGCCTCCGCCACTGCGGGAGTCAGAAGATTTTGGCGCCGAATCCATGCAAATACCTCATCGCACTCCGGCGGCTGTTGCTGCGGCTGACTCCAGCGTTCGAGCACTGCGGTGCCAAGACCCTGCGTGTTGCCGAGGGCCAATCGCGCCTCGAGACGATCACAGACGAGCACCGGATCGGTGACATCGGTCGAGCGCGCCAAATAGCGCTCCCAGCGGCGTCGATCGGCGAGGCTGACCAGCCAGTCGCGCCGCAGCCCGTGTGTGACGGGCTGGCCCAGATGCGCTTGCAGAAAGGAATCGATGGCGGCATCGAGAGTATCGTCCGCCGTGGCGAGGTCGCGTCGGAATCTGGCTGCGACCAGATAGTCGTGCAGCACATAGGACTCGAGAGCCGGAGAATCAGGTAGATCCGGCAGGTGTTGGCGAACGCGCTGCATTGCCGCGACGAATGTCTGACGAATGTCCTCGGAATCCGCCGCGGCGGCCGGCGGAACCTCGGTGGCTGCAGCGGCTCGCATGCAGCAGAGCAGCGCGGTCAGGGCGAACGCCCATGTTGAACGGATCGACATCGGGGCATTTTAGGCTCCTGGGTGCGATTCGCACTGCATTCGGCGCGGCCCCGTGGTTGAATACCCCTAATGAAATCCAAGGTTGTGGGAATTCTCGAGACGCGCAGCGGGGAGCATTTGGGGGAGCTGATCGCGCGCCGCGGCGGCATCCCGATGCTGGCCCCCGCGCTCGAAGAGGTGGCGGATGTCGACAGTCAGGCCGTCGCCGCGCTGCTCGCGGGGTGGCGGCTCAATCCTTTCAAGGTCGTCATTTTTCAAACTGGCGTGGGAACGCGCGCATTGTTCCGGGCGACCGATGTGGCCGGCCTGACGGGAGAGCTGCTGCAGTACTTGAGATCTTCGACGGTGGTGGTGCGCGGCCCGAAACCTGTCGGAGAATTGAACGCACGCGAGGTTCGGATCGACATGCGGGCCGCGACGCCGTTCACGACGGAGACTGTTTTGGCGGCGGTGTCTGCCATACCGATGCAGGGTTCGCGAGTGCTGGTGCAGCGTTATGGCGCCGCAAATCAACAATTGCGCGAGTCCCTGGAGGGGCGCGGCGCGCAGGTGGAGGAGATCGCAACCTACCGCTGGGCGCTACCGGCGGACACGCAGCCTCTCGTGGCGCTGCTGGCGGCCCTGGCGCGGTCGAGCATCGACGCGGTGGTGTTCACCAGCGCGGTGCAGATTCACAATCTGTATGCCGTCGCCGAGAGGTCGGGTGGATCCGCCGAGCTTGCAAGCCAACTGAATCGCGTGGTCGTCGGGTCCATCGGTCCGGTGTGTTCGCGTGCGTTGCGTGACCATGGGATCACGCCGTCGTTCGAGGCCAATCCTCCGAAACTGGGACCGCTCATCGCCGGTCTTGAGGAGGCTCTGTCAGCCGGACGCCGACACTGACTCGAGCAGTTCTCTGACACCGCCGGTCCCGAGGTAGTTGAATCGAGGGCGGCGCGACCATGTATAAACATGTTCTAACGTGTCGGATCAGGAGCAAGGAAAGTGGCCAAGCAGAGCGCGAACAAGCCGAAGAAGAGCACCAAACCCTTTCTCACCGACGTAAAGATGCTGCGCGATCGCGCCCGCAAGAACATTGGTAGCGGTGCTGTGACCTTCACCTATAAGGGCAATGCGCAACGAACCATCGACATTCTGCAATCCGTGCTTGCGACCGAGATCGTCTGCGTGCTGCGCTATACCATGCATGCCGTGGCTGCCACCGGCATCTCGAGCGAAGGGGTGAAAGCTGAGTTTGCACAACACGCCAAGGAGGAGGCGGATCACATGAATCAAGTCGCGGAGCGCATCAATCAGTTGGGCGGCACACCCGACTTCAATCCGGAGGGATTGAGCACTCGCGCAGCGTCGGAATACGGCAGCGCAGGCAACTTGATCGAGATGATCAAGGAGAATCTGATCGCCGAGCGGATCGCGGTCGATCACTATCGCGAACTCATCCGCTACTTCGGCAATAATGATCCGGGAACGCGAAGCATGCTGGAAGGCATATTGATGGTCGAAGAGGAGCATGCGAACGACATGCATGACCTGCTGGTGGCGCACGAAGGGCGCCCGATGCTTCCCGGCTAGACCAGGCCAGGCGCCTAGTTAGAGCCGCCCACCGACGGCGAATCGCTGGCGGGAAAGGACTCGTCCAGCGCTTCGTCCAAAAGCTCATCCACATGCTGCTTGTCGGCACGGCCGCGCCTCGCCATGTAGGCTTTCGCGTAGGAGCAGGCGGGGACCACCCGCCATCCCGCCGTGCGTGCCGCGTCGAGCGCTGCGGCCATCAATTCACCGGCGATCCCGCGGCCGCCGATGGCGGTCGGCACGCGCGTATGAGTGATAGTCATCACGCCATCGGCCAAGGTGTAGTCAAGATGCGCGCGGTTGCCGTCGACGTCGGCGGCAAACTGATGCGCGCCGGGATCATGCCTAATGGTGCTCGTGATCATTCTTGGGCTCCGGGGGGTGCTCTTGATGCGGCTCCGCCTTGGGCTTCGGAGCCGGTTTGGGTGCTGCTGCCTGCGGCGGATGCGGTTGGGACGGCGGCCGCGGCTCGGCAGCGGGATGCGGCGCCGGTGCCGCCTCATGCGGCGCTGATTCGTGTGGTGCCGTGCTGCGCGGTGCCGACTCATGGTTCGCCGGTGCCTCATGGTTAGGCGCCTCACGGTTGGCTGGCGATTCACGCGTAGCTGGTTCGTGCTTGGCAGGCTCTCGGGTGGACGGTGCCTCGCCGGTGGGCGAGGCGGCTCGCGATTCCATGGCGCCGAAGATTGCACCAGCCCGCTCGGTGGCAGCAATGGGTGGGTGACCCTTGTTCTGCGCCATGCGCATCTGTGGATTGCTGCGCGCCACTTGTTCATGCTGGCGTTGTACCGGCGTGACGGCGACATGTTGCTCTCGTGCCGCTGCCTCGTCGGCCGCGGTCGGACGCGCCTGAACACCGTTGCCGCCGTTGTAACTGACCCGATTCACAGTGACATTATTGATCACCGTCTTGTTATAGACATTGGTGATGTGGGTGTTGCTGATGTTGTTCACCGAGCGGTTGTAATACATATGACCGCCCTGCCAATAGCCGCCTTCGTAGCCTTCGCCCCCGTAGCCATGACCATAGTTCACGCCGCCGTAAAACCCTACGTGCGGACCCCAGTAGCCGGCATGCCAGAAGAACGCTGCGCCGGCCACGCCCCAAAAGCCGGGAGTCCAGAGATAACCCGGTTGCGGGGCGGGCACCCAGGTACCCGGCACCCAGTAGTAATCTTGGTTGTCTCCGTTCCAGGCCCAGTAGCCGGGGGTCCAGATGTAACCCTCGTCAGGAATCGGCGGTTGCTCGTAAACCGGCAGCTCGGGTGGCGGCACGTTGACGGAAACACTCAAGGATACTTGAGCGATGGCCAGTGCGGGCAATGCCAGCGCCAACAGCGTGGCGGCGATGGAGCCAGTCCATTTTCTTATCAACATGGGTCTACTCCAGGTAGGTGCATGCGCCCACCCTATAGGGTAAACCCCGCCGGCTTAAGGGGCGCCGGCCCGCCATCCCTGTAGGACACCGCCGACCCGACGGTCTAGTGGGCGGCTGTTTGGGACGCCGGGGGCTGAGTCGGGGTGGACTGTTGAGCGATCAGACGGCGCAATGCCTCGCGCGGCAAATCATCGAGGTCAGCATCGCCGCCTCGCTGCATGTGCACGGCAATTTTCTCACGCATGCGTTTTGTCCAATATCTGGCGATGTGATTGGAGATTCCCGCGATAGCGTCTTCACGCACGGGCTCCGCGCGAAAGAAGTGGCCTATGTCATTCGCCATCTTCACCAAGTGCTCTGCGCCGCCATGCCCCTCCGCGGCATGACCATCGGCGCTGCCTGCCTTGTTGCTCACGCGACGATCCTACTTGGCGACGAACATGACATCGGCGCTCTTCAGGAGAGATTCCTGGGTCTCGCTAAACTCGCGGAAGCGCTTCTGCCACCCCGAGGGCTGGGTGACGCGGGTGGCTTGCACCGCCGTCACTTTGTATTCAGGGCAGTTAGTCGCCCAGTCCGAGTTGTCGGTGGTGATGACATTGGCCCCGGACTCGGGGAAGTGAAACGTGGTGTAGACCACGCCGGGTTGCACCCGCTCGGTGACCTGCGCGCGCAATACCGTATCACCGGCGCGGCTTTCGATGCCCACCCAGTCGCCTTCGACAATGCCACGCTCCTCAGCATCATGCGGATGGATCTCCAAGCGATCTTCACTGTGCCATCGATTGTTTTCAGTACGCCGGGTCTGTGCCCCGACGTTGTACTGACTGAGGATACGTCCGGTAGTCAGGATAAGCGGGTATCGCGCATTGACCTTCTCCGCCGTGGGCACGTATTCGGTGACCAGGAACTTGCCCTTGCCGCGCACGAACTCCCCGATGTGCATGGTCGGAGTGCCTTCAGGATGTTCCGCATTACAGGGCCATTGGATGCTCTCGAGTTCATCGATGCGGTCGTAGCTGACGCCCGTGAACGTGGGAGTCAGGCGCGCAATCTCATCCATGATCTCGGACGGATGCGTGTAGTTCATCGGGTAGCCGACGGCATTCGACAGGAGCTGCGTGATCTCCCAGTCGGCATAGCCGGACTTGGGCTTCATCACCTTGCGCACGCGCGAAATACGCCGCTCCGCATTGGTGAAGGTGCCGTCCTTCTCCAGAAACGACGAGCCGGGGAAGAACACGTGAGCGAATTTCGCCGATTCGTTCAGGAACAGGTCCTGCACGATGATGCATTCCATGGACGTCAGCGCTGCGGTGACATGCTGAGTGTTCGGATCGGACTGCG
Source organism: uncultured Gammaproteobacteria bacterium (assembly GCA_963811115.1). Classification (GTDB taxonomy): domain Bacteria; phylum Pseudomonadota; class Gammaproteobacteria; order Steroidobacterales; family Steroidobacteraceae; genus Bog-1198. The sequence goes on along the minus strand of CAWEQB010000002.1, from coordinate 322,430 downwards.
CGATATCCTCGCCCTCTATGTACAGCGCTTTGAATTCCCCATCGAGCGCGGCTTCGAACATATTGGGAATGCGCAGGCCCGGCTCGCTGCGCAAAGTTACGCCCCACGCGCCTTCGAACGTATGACGCACGGGGTCATCCGACACGTGACGATAGCCCGGGAACTCGTGCGGGAAGGAGCCCATGTCGCAGGAGCCCTGCACGTTGTTCTGGCCGCGTAGAGGATTCACACCGACGCCTTCCCGGCCGATGTTGCCGGTGGCCATGGCGAGGTTCGCAATGCCCATCACCATGGTGGAACCCTGGCTGTGCTCGGTAACCCCGAGTCCATAATAAATTGCACCATTGCCGCAGGTGGCGTACAGGCGCGCGGCGGCGCGCACATCGGCCGCCGGCACACCGGTGACGGCCTGCATGGATTCCGGGGAGTTGATTTCCTGGGAGACGAAGCTGCGCCACTTCTCGAAGGATGGGATTTCGCAACGCTCGCGCACGAACTCCTCTTTGACCAAGCCCTCGGTGACGATGACATGGGCCAAAGAATTGATCAGGGCAACATTGGTTCCGGGCATGAGTTTTAAATGCTGCTCGGCGGCGATGTGCGGGGTGCGCACCAGATCGATGCGCCGCGGATCGGCGACGATGAGCTTCGCGCCCTGACGCAGACGACGCTTCATCTGTGATGCGAACACTGGATGTCCGTCGGTGGGATTCGCGCCGATCACGAAGATGACGTCGGCCTTCATGACCGAATCGAAATTCTGGGTGCCGGCCGACTCGCCCAACGTATTCTTGAGGCCGTAGCCGGTGGGGGAGTGGCACACGCGGGCGCAGGTGTCGACATTGTTGTTGCCGAAGCCGGCGCGCACCAGCTTCTGCACCAGATAGGTTTCCTCATTGGAGCAGCGCGAGGAGGTGATGGCGCCGATCGAATCGCGGCCGTATTTGGCTTGGATGCGCTTGAGCTCGGAGGCCGAGTAGCTGATCGCCTCTTCCCAGGACACTTCTTTCCACGGATCGGAAATCTTCGACCGAATCATGGGCTTGACGATGCGATCCTTGTGCGTGGCGTAGCCAATGGCAAATCGGCCCTTGACGCAGGAATGACCGTGATTGGCGTGGCCGTTCATGTTCGGCACCATGCGCACCACTTCTTCGCCCTTCATCTCCGCGCGGAAGGAGCAGCCCACGCCGCAGTAGGCGCAGGTGGTGGTAATGCTGTGTTCGGCCTGGCCCTTGTCGATCAGGGTGTTCTCCGAGAGCGTCGCCGTGGGACAGGCCTGCACGCAGGCGCCGCAGGAGACGCACTCCGAGTCCATGAAGGACACGTTCTGGCTTGCGGACACCGTGGAGTCGAAGCCGCGATTCTGGATGGTCAGAGCCAGGGTGCCTTGCTGTTCGTCGCAGGCGCGCACGCAGCGCGAGCACACGATGCACTTGCTGGCGTCGAAGGTGAAGTACGGATTGCTGGTGTCTTTCTCGACGCTGAGGTGATTGGCGCCCTCATAGCCATAACGCACTTCGCGAAGGCCGACGACCCCCGCCATGTCCTGCAGTTCACAATGCCCATTCGCGGGACAGGTGAGGCAATCCAGGGGGTGATCGGAGATGTACAGCTCCATCACGCCGCGGCGGATATCGGCAAGCTGCTTGTTCTGGGTGGTGACCTTCATGCCGGGTGCAACCGGTGTGGTGCAGGAGGCCGGCAAGCCCTTCATGCCTTCGATTTGCACCAGGCATAGGCGGCAGGAGCCGAAGGCTTCCAATTGCTCTGTGGCGCACAGCTTGGGTATTTTCACGTCGGACAGCGCCGCGGCGCGCATTACCGACGTACCCGCCGGCACGGTGACCTCCTGGCCATCGATGGTGAGGGTCACGAGTTGCGCGCTCTCGCACGCCGGTGTGCCTAAATCTTGTTCGACAATGGATAACATGGAAATGTCCTCGGATGCCTTCAGCCAGCCGCGCTGGATGCCCGTAACGGTTTGACGAAATCTTCAGGGAAATGGTTCAACGCAGAGATCACGGGGAAGGGCGTCAATCCCCCGAGCGCGCACAGCGACCCGTACGTCAGGGTCTCGCACAGATCGCGCAAAATGACCTCCTGCTTGGCAGCATTCTCGCCGGCGACCAGCCGGTCGATGACTTCCACGCCGCGGGTGGAGCCGATGCGGCAGGGCGTGCACTTGCCGCAAGATTCGATGGCGCAAAATTCCATCGCATAGCGTGCTTGGGCCGCCATGTCGACGCTGTCATCGAAGGCGACGATGCCGCCATGCCCGAGCATGCCCTTGATCGCGGCAAAAGCCTCGTAGTCCAACGGGGTGTCGAATTGCGACTCGGGCAAGTAGGAGCCCAAGGGTCCGCCCACCTGCACCGCGCGGATCGGCCGGCCGCTGAAGCTGCCACCGCCGTAGTCATACAGGATCTCGCGCAGGGTCACTCCGAAGGCAACCTCCACCAGTCCCCCGTGCTTGATATTTCCTGCAAGCTGCATGGGCAGGGTGCCGCGTGAGCGGCCCATGCCGAAGTGCTGATAGAAGTCGGCGCCGCGATCGAGAATAATGGGTACTGAAGCAAACGTGATGACATTGTTGATCACGGTTGGCTTGCCAAAAAGTCCTTGCACAGCGGGAAGAGGCGGCTTGAAGCGCACTTGCCCCCGTTTGCCCTCCAAAGATTCCAGCAGCGAGGTTTCCTCGCCGCAAATGTAGGCGCCGGCACCCATGCGCACTTCCAACTCGAAGGCTCTGCCGCTGCCCTGGACATTCGGCCCGAGGTACTCCGCCGCGCGGGCGGCGGCAATGGCTGCTTGCAGTGCGACCTTGGCCTGAGGGTACTCCCAGCGCAGATAGATGTAGCCTTGAGTCGCACCCGCGGCGAGCCCCGCAATGGTCATGCCTTCGATCAACACGAAGGGATCTCCCTCCATCAGCATCCGATCGGAGAAGGTACCCGAGTCGCCCTCGTCGGCATTGCAGACCACATATTTTTGTACGCCCGGCGTACCCAGCACGGTTTTCCACTTGATCCCGGCGGGAAACGCTGCACCCCCGCGGCCGCGAAGTCCGGAGGCGGTCACGGCGGCGACGATTTCCTCGGGCTTGAGTGCGAGCGCCGCCTTCAATCCCCGGTAGCCGCCATGGGCCAAATAATCATCCAGGCTTCGTGGGTCGGTGAGCCCGACGCGGGCGAAAGTCAGGCGTTCTTGTTTCTTGAAGTAGCGGATCTCATCGGTTGCGCCGTGAGCCAACGCGTGCGCTTTGCCGGAGGTGAAACCGGCGTCGAACAATCCCGGCACGTCGTGAGATTGAACGGGCCCGTACGCCATGCGCGTACCCGCGACCTCTACCTCAATCATGGGCTCGAGCCACAACAAACCGCGTGAGCCGTTGCGGATGAGTTCGATGCCGATACCGCGGTGTTTGGCCTCCGCGAGAATTGCCCTGGCAGTTTGATCGGCACCCATGCCGAGCGCGGCTGCGTCGCGCGGCACGAAAATTCTCACTGCGCCCGAAGCGCTCATGCGCGACCGCGGCTCGACGCCAACAGGGCGTCGAAGCGCTCCGGCGTCACGCGTCCGTGCAATTGCTGGTCGATCATCAGCGAGGGTCCCAAGGCACAGTTACCCAAGCAATACACCGGTTCCAAGGTGATCGCGCCGTCGCTGGTCGTGCCGTGATAGTCGACGCCCAAGCTCGATTTCACATGCGCTTCGAGCGCCACGCTCCCGAGCGCCTGGCAGGCTTCCGCCCGGCATAGATGCACCAAGGACCGCCCGGGACGCTCCTGGAGAAAATAATGATAAAAGGTGACGACTCCATGAACTTCGGCAATGGAGAGGTTCAATTCTCGGGCGATGAGTGGAACCGCATCCTTCGGGACAAAGGTCAGCGCCTCCTGGACGGCATGCAGAACCGGCAAAAGCGCGCCCGGCAACTCTTTGAGACGCGTGCAGGCGTCAAGGACGGCGGCACGTTCATCCTCGCTCAGCGTGGACGGACGCTCGACCTTGATCGGGATGACCCGCCGAGGAGCTTGCTTACTCATGAGTCGCCAGGGAAATTCATAGATATATCAGATACTACCATTTAATGAACCCAGCCTTCCACGCAATCGGGCGAGTCTGTAGACACGCGCACACCACCACCAACATGCAATATTGTCCGCCATGACACAAGTCACGTCCACCGTTCTTACTGCATTGCACAATCAATTCTAACGGTATGTCCAGCGAGACCGAAGCCAACGTCAAACAGGCGTATTCGCGGCTGGCAGGGCATATCGAGCCGGCTGCCCGCATCGCCGCCGCGGCGCAGCTCATATTGGCCATTTACGATGATTTTTATCGTCAGCTGTGCGAATACCCTCACCGCGCCCAGCGTGCTTTCGAGGCCATGGACCCGCATTACTCGATCCGCATCAGCAAGGAACGCCTCGGCCTGTATAGCCGCTACATCGCCGAGCACGGACCGAAAATACTGGCGGCATTTCCCGCACTCGGTGCGGATGCCGCCGCTGTGGGATGCATTGGATCGGTTGTTCATGGCGATGATCGTGGACCGCTACGACGCCGACATCGCCTTCAGCTTCGCGCATTCGATCCGGCGCAATATCGGTCAGGAGCTATGGCGCCCGGTCGCCTATTCCTTTCCGCCCCCGAGCAAGCTGCGCGCGGACTCGATGGCCTCGGTGCACCGGCGCCTGAGGGTCAACGGCCGCATCGATGTCGAACTTCTGTGCACGGCCCTGCAAGTGCCCAATTTTGCGGTGCCATTCAAAGATCTGCAGGGCGACGCCCGGAAAATTCTGGACCGGGTCGAACGCGTGCTAGGGCATTCGCCGAATTCCGTTCCGGCGCGGGCTCTGGATGTCATCGAGGCAGGTTTTTTTCGCGATCGCAGCGCATTTGTCGTCGGCCGGTGGTTGTTGGCGGACGACAGCATCGTACCCTTCGTGGTGGCGCTTCTGAACAGCCCGCAGGGAATTTACGCCGATGCCGTACTGCACCGGGTCGCTGATATCCACGATTTGTTCAGCTCGGCGCTCGCCAATTTTCATGTCACCACCCGGCTCTACTACCAGACCTGTGTTTTTCTATTCAGCTTGATGCCGCGTCGTCCCTTCGGGCATCACTATTCGACCATTGGGTTCAATCACGTCGGCAAGGTCGCCATATTGAACGAAATCACCGAGCAGGTGCGCCGCGGCCATAGACTGCAGCGCTCGCCCGGCATACCGGGGACCGTCGCACTGGGTTTCACCTTCGACGAGTGCGCATATCATCTCAAGGTCATCCGCGACCAACCCACCAGCGCCTACAAGTGGGGGGCGTTCCCGGGAGTGGCCAAGGTTTGCGACAAGTACCGAGTGGTGCACGAAATCAATCGGGCCGGCAGCATGTTGGACAACGTCATGTACTTCAACCTGCGGCTGGAACGCGACATGTTCGATCCCAAGTTGCTGGACGAACTATGCCGGGAGGCAGCGGGGAGCGTGCAAGTGGACCGGGACGGCGTCTATTTGCGCACCTTGATCGCGCAATTGAAAATCGTGCCGCTGCCGGTCTTCCTGCACACTGCCGACGAGAACGCAACCCGCGCCGTGATGATCAGCCTCGGACATTGCATTCGCAACAATGCCGCCACCAATATATTCAACAAGGATTTGGATTCGAGAAACTATGGCGTCGGCAGGTATGGCCGGGTGTTTCTCTTCGATTACGATGCCGTCGAAAAGCTGACCGACGTCAAGATTCGCACCAATACGGATCGCGAGCCGGGCGAAGAAGCCGTCCCGGAGTGGTTTTTCGAGGATGGCGTGATTTTCCTGCCCGAGGAGCTGGAACATGGCATGCAGCTCAAGAGCCCCCATGCACGCCGCTGTTTCCGCGAGGAAAACGCCGATTTGTTGGGAGTGGGGTATTGGCAGGACGTGCAGCAGAAACTGCTGCGCGGCGAAGTGCCGGGGTTGCGGATGTATCCGCACGGCGCAAGGCTTTGAGTTGCCTTGGGGGGCTTACTTGCGCACGAACGAGAGTTTGCTGTGCGTGCGTGCCGCATCCTCGTCGGTGAATACTTCGCCGCCGCGGGTGTCGCGCATCAGACGTTCGAAGTCCGCAGCGGGCAGGGGCCGGCTGAAGTGGTACCCCTGGTATTCATCACAGCCGGTGAGTTTCAAGAAATCGAGCTGCGCCGGCGTCTCCACGCCCTCGGCGACGACCTTGAGGTGCAGGCTGTGCGCCAGCGAAACAATGGCGCGCACGATCGATGCGTCCTCCGGTCGGCTGACGATCTCGTCGATGAACACACGGTCGATTTTTAGTTTGTCGATCGGGAAGCGCCGCAAGTAGCTCATGCTCGAATATCCGGTGCCGAAGTCGTCCACCGACACCAGCACTCCCATGGCGCTCAGCTGCTCGAGAATCGCAATCGATTGTTCAGGATCGCTCATCACGGCGCTTTCGGTGAGTTCAACTTCGAGATAGCGCGCCTCGAGGCCGGCGTCGCTCAGTGCGGCGCTGATGTTGTCGACGAGCCGGCTGTCGCGGAATTGCGATGCCGAGAGATTCACGGAAACGCGCAGCGGCGGCACGCCCTCGTTTTGCCAGGCGCGCGCCTGCCGGCACGCCTCGCGGATCACCCAGGCTCCGATGGCGCCGATCAAACCGCATTCTTCAGCCAACGGGATGAAATCCGCCGGAGAAACCACGCCGCGTGTGGGATGCAGCCAGCGGATGAGTGCTTCGGCACTGCGCACTTCGCCCGTGCGCGTGTCCACCTTCGGCTGATAGTAGAGCGCAAACTGGTTCGAAGTCACCGCGTTGTGCAGATCGCTTTCGAGCTGTACGCGGTCCTCGGTTCCGGCATGCATTCCCGGCGAGTATCGGCGGAAGTTGCCGCGGCCATTCTGCTTGGCCGAGTACATCGCGGCATCCGCGCGCGCCAGCAATGCCTGCGTCGTGGTGCCGTCGTCGGGATACATGGCGATGCCGATGCTGGGTGAAGTATGGATGTCGATGGCGGCGATGCGCACCGGCGCCGCCAGCACGTCCATGACCCGCGACGCCAGGCCGGCGGCATCGTCGGCGTCGGCAATGGAGGTGCCGATGAGAACGAATTCATCGCCGCCGAAGCGGGCCACCGTATCGGCCGTTCGCACCACGGTCGATAGGCGCCGCGCGACTTCCTGGAGCAGTTCGTCTCCCGCGCGGTGCCCCAGGGAATCGTTGATGAGCTTGAAGCGGTCGAGGTCGCACACCAGCACCGCGAAGGCGCGCATGTCCCGGTCGGCGTGCGCAATGGCCTGATGCAGGCGATCGTCCAGCAGCACCCTATTCGGCAGACCGGTCAACGGATCGTGAGTTGCCAGGTGCCGCAGTTGCTGGTTCGCCGCCTCCAGACCCCGCGTGCGGGTCGTGATGACTTCTTCGAGGCGCAGCATCTGATCCCGGACCAGCCTGTCGTTTTCCCATTTGCGCGACAGCGCCGTGGCGCATTGCAGAACCTCGATGGGTTCGGCGGGTTTGCGCAAGACCAGCAACTTGTCGGAATGACCGAGCCGCTCGACCACCTCGGTCCAGTCATAGTCGGTGTGGGCCGAACAGATGACCACCTGCACATCGGGATCTGTCGCCCAAAGATGCTCGATCGTCTTCAGGCCGTCCCATCCCGGCGGCATGCGCATATCGACGAAGGCCATCGCGTAGGGCCGCCCCTCGGCGAGCGCCTGGCCGACCATGGCCACGCCCTCCTGTCCTTGATGCGCGGAATCAATTTCGAAATTCGGACGTGCCGCGGCGACGGCGGTTTCGCCGAACAGATTGGCCTCCAGCACGTCGAGCGCGGCCTGCGCGGAGTGTTCGGCTTGGGCGCCCAGCACCTTGCGAAAGTCCAGATGAATCGCCGCATTGTCATCGATGATGAGAAGGCGCCGCCACGCGAATGGGGCGGAACTAGACATGGGCCGCCTCTGCAGGTCCGACGGGCAGCTCGAGAATGAACGTCGCGCCGCAACCAGGGCCGTCGCTCATGACGCGCAGCGAACCGCCGAGCTCCTGGGCGGCCAACGCTCCGCTATGCAGGCCGAAGCCATGGCCGTCCACGCGGGTGGTAAAACCGTGAGTGAACAGGCGCGACATGTTTTCCGCGGGAATGCCCACGCCGTTGTCGATGACGCAAATGCGCACACCGGCCGGCGCCTTCTCGATGCGCAGCGTCAGCAGTTTGTCGGAGCGGCCCGATTCATCGCAGGCGTACTTGGCATTGCGCACCAGATTCACCAGAATTTGGAGCACCTTGTGCTTGTCGACGGTGATTGGCGGCACGTCGCCAAACTCCCGGCGCAACGTCACTCCGTGGCGCACGAAGGCGCCGGCGTTCAAGCGCAGGCTGTCCTCCACCAATTCGGCCACGGCGATGGTTTCGGTGACACCGCACAGCTTGGCATAGCTCTGCTGCATCGCCACCGTGTCCTTGATGTGCTCCAGGTTGTCGCGCAGCGACGCGAGTTCCTCGAGCGCCATTTTCTGGTCGCCGAGGAGTTGCTCGCCGAGCGAAGTCAGGTACTCCGGTATCCGCTTGCCGCGTTCGTCATGTGCGATGAATTCAGCCACTGCGGGACCCTGCTCCTTCAGCAGCGCGGCGAGGCGGGATACGCCGGGACCTTTGGACTGCTTGACGCGCTCGATCACGAGACTGGCCGAGATGTTGACGCTGTTCAGGATATTGCCGACATTGTGCAGCACGTTGGTGGCGACTTCGGCCATGCCCGCCTGACGCGAGGCGGTGACGAGCTGCTTGTGCACCCGCTCGAGTTCTTCCGCGGACGCCTTTCGCGCCGTGATGTCCCTCAAGAATTCAACCGAGTACGCCGCGGCGGCGCCGTCGCGCACCAGGGAGGTGGTCGTGCGCACCCAGATGGTGGTGCCATCCTTGCGCATGAAACGCTTCTCCAGATCCACGAATTGCAGATCGCCGTTCCACAGCCGGCCGATTTCTAGCGCCACGCGCGCCACATCCTCGGCGCCCGTGAAATCGACCAGCGACTTGTCGGCAAGATCGCCGGCCTCGAAGCCCAGCATGGCGCAGAGCGCATGATTGAAGCGCAGGATCTTGCCGCAGCGGTCCGCGTGCACGATGCCGAGGGGTGCCTGGTCAAATGTATTGCGAAACAGGGTCTCGGCGCGGCGCAGGTTGTCGCGCGCTGCGACCAAATCCGTAAAGTCCGCAATGGTTCCCACCCAGCCGTCCACCCCGTCGGCCGGGACCACCTGTTCCGAAATATGGCGAACCGAGCCGTCCTCGGACTGGGTGCGATAACTGTCGAACCGGCTGGGCTTGGGGTGGCGGCAGAATTCCGCCCAGATATGTTCCATGCGCGCGCGATCGTCGGGGTGCACGCGCTTCGCCCAGGCATCGGGGCTATGCCCCAGCTCGAGTCCGAACATGCGGCGGTACTCGGGATTGCTGTAGATCATGTTGCCGGCCGCGTCGGTGTGGTAAATGGCGACCGGCGCACTTTCGAGCAGCGCTTGGGCCGTCATCGCGGAGAGGCCGGCCGGCTGCGGAGGGTGGAGCAATGCCAGTTCAGCCATGCGCGAGCGTAGTTCGATGTGCGCCACCGCCTGTTCGGCAAGCAATGCGAGCGCCGCGTGCTGCTCCGGCCCCAGGGTGCGGGCCTCGGAATCATAGACAGCCAAGGTCCCGAGAGTATCGCCCGCGGCGGTGCGCATCGGCACTTCGGCGAGGACGCTCCCGGGCCGGGGCGGGTCGGCAAGCAGCCCCGTCGCCGTGCTGCACCAGGGGTCGCCGTCATCGTGGACCGCGATCGCTGCGAATCGTGTTCCGCATGCCATTGCGGCCAGCCGCGCCAAACCATGGAAAATGGGGTCCATGGAATCGGCCGGCGGCTCGATGGCCGCCGGCCGCCCCGTGGGTGCTCGATCCATGGATGGCGAATTCATCGGCCTGGCGTTCCCCGTACCGCAGTTGTCATCGTTTGGCGCGTTCGCTTGGTATATCTTTGCTTAACGGCATATTTTGTCGCATTTGAATATCCACCCTGGTGGCGAATGCATCACACGCCCGGTCGCCAGACAGCGAATTGCGTCGCAACTTAGAGCCTCCGACCCGCATTTGCGTCTTGGGTATGATCCTCCCCATGGCCAGCCGTGATATGCGATCCGATGAGGTGCCCGCCTGTGGGCCGTGGAATCCGGGCATCCAGTCCCAGGTTCCCAGGGAACTGCGGCACCTGGCGACGATTTACCGCGCAGACAACGTCTTTACCGACATCGCTACGGTCGACGAGCTGCAGGGTCTCACCGGAATCTCGCCGAGCGAGCTGGTCGCGTTTCGACCGCAGCGACTTGCCTTGCACGAACTCCTGATTCGGGTAACGGCCGACTTCGCCGTCCCCGACGGCTCCCGAATCGGCGATTTGGGCATCAATTTCAGGGAGATCGCGAATCTCTTGCTGGAGCGATATCTCTTTCCGGAAATGGGCGCGATCACCGCGACCTATGAGCGCACCCGCGATGAACTGCGCCTCGCAATCCATGCGGCCCTGGCTGAGGTGATTCCGCCGCTGCCTTCCGCGTCGGCAGCGCGGCCGTCGAGGGCAGCGCGGCTGCTGGCGCGCATCGCGGGGCGGCACGCGCCGGCCGCTGCTGCGAACGCGGTCGAACCGGGATGGGGTCCGCGTCACCTTGCCGAGTGCGAACGCCTCGCCGGCATCGCGGATACTCCGCAGCGGCGGATCGCGTATCGCAAGCTCGCCCGGGTGATGTCGGCCTTGTTCGCCACGCAGGGGCACGCGTGGGGAACGCGTGATCTCATCGTGTCCATGGCGACCGACATGGCATGCAATGAATTCGGCAGCGAGTGCATCGGCCGGACGATCGAACCTCTGCTGCTGCACGCGGCGCGCAACGAGGGCTACACCCTGCTGCCGCGCCAGGAACGGCCGGTGGTCATCAATACCAAGGGGCCGTCGGCTTCGGGCAAGAGCACTTTACGGCCCTTGCAGAAGAAGCTGGCGGGCGACATCGGCGCCCGCTGGAGCGATTTCGCATTGATCAGTCCGGACATCTGGCGCAAACAGTTGCTGGACTACGGGGCCCTCGGTGCCGCGTACAAGTACGCCGGTGCCTTCAGCGCGGAGGAGCTGCAAATCGTCGATCAGAAGCTCGACCGGTACATGGCGCGCAAGCACCAGCGCGGCGAAATGACGCACCTGTTGATCGACCGGTTCCGCTTCGACAGTTTCGCGCCCGACTCGGATGAGGCGGGCAGCAATCTGCTGACCCGGTTCGGCCAGGCAGTCTATTTGTTCTTCGTGATCACGCCCCCGGAACTCCTGGTGGAGCGCGCATGGGCCCGCGGACTGGAATTCGGCCGCTACAAGGCCGTGGACGACACGCTGGCGCATGGCGTCGAGGCGTACAGTGGGATTCCCGATGTTTTCTTCACCTGGGTCCGGCGCAGCGACAAGCGCATTCAATTCGAGTTTCTGGACAATACCGTGCCCTTCGGAACACGCCCGCGGACGGTCGCCTTCGGCAACAACGACACCTTCAATATTCTGAACGTCAAGGGAACTTTGGACATCGAGCGCTTCGGACGCATCAATGTCGATGCTCTTGCGCCCGACCTTCTCTATGCGGATCGCAGCCTGCTCGCGCCGGAGCACAACACTGGATTCCTGCAGCGTTGCGTCGACGGATTTCGCGAGATCAATTTTGCGGATCAGACGAGTGGTCGAATCTATCTCCGCCTCGAATCCGGAACTCCGATCTGGGTGGACCCTACCCTGCTGCAAACGGCGATTTCGGACCCCGATACGCGCAGCGGCCTGAGCGTGGTCGCGCCGAGCGCCTTGCGCGGCGAGACGCCGGGCACGGGTGAGCCTCAGTATCTGTGCGCAGAGGATGGCGGCCCGGTGCCGACTCTGGGCTCATGGGGTAAGCGGGAGACGGACGCTTAACCCAGGAAGTCGCAGTAGCGATCGACGTGCGTGGCGAGATCGAGAGTGTGCTGCCGGGTCAGCTTTTCCGCCAATTCCGTGTCGCGGAGTTCCAACGCTTCGATGATCTTCAGGTGATCGATGATGGAGCGGGCTGCCCGATCGCTTTGCGTGATCGTGGCGCGGCGAATCGCCCGCACGTGGATCAGCAGATTATGCGTCGCATCGACAATGGTCTGCGAGCCGCCGAGTGCGATCACCGCCGTGTGAAATGCGATGTTGGCATCGGAGTACTCGTCCAAATGCTCCGAAGGCGGCGAGTTCTGGAATTCATCGAACAAATGGCGCAGGGCGGCGATATCCGCGTCGCTGGCCTTTTGGGTGGCGAGGCGCGCGGCCATGGATTCGAGCGCGGCCCACATCTGGATCATCTCGATGATTTCGCGCTTCGATTTGCGGATGATGTAGATGCCACGCCGCGGAATGGTGCGAATGAAACCTTCCTGTTCCAGCAGCGACAGGGCCTCGCGAATCGGCGTTCGACTGACGCCGAGCGCCGTGGTGAGCTGCCGTTCGTCAAGACGCAATTCTTGGTTGGGATCGTAGATATCGGTGTCGGCGATCGCGTTCTTCAAAAGCGCATAGGCTTGATCGCGCAAGCTCGTCGCATTCAGCGGCGCCAGCGCGAGCGGAGCCGCGGAGGAGGTGCGTTGTACCAACGTTGCGATAGTGTTCATTGACCCTCTCGATGCGTTTTTGGCTGCATCGTCAGCCGCTGCCGATCGGCGTTCGGCAGCACTCTATATAGAGAACAAATGGAAGGCAGGCAAACCGCGCCGTGCCGACAACAATAAATAGCACAATCTTTGCAGAATGCCTCAACTTACTGGCGACTCTGGAGCGCCCCGGCGACGCCTTGCAGTCTGAAATGCATTCATATATGGTATACCACGAAAATTATATCGGGGCTGGCAAAGTTTGCGCGCATGCGCTCGAACTCTCGGGGGGCTTACGGGTGAGTCAGTCTTCGCGCGTCCGTATCGTCTATGGCGATCCTTCCGCCGCATCCGCCATTCAAATTTACGCGTTCCCGTGTCCCACCGCGCAAGCGAGGGAGGGCCATTGCGCGCGCGTGGTCCGTCGGGCCAAGGAGACGGACCGCCAGTAATCGTCCGGTGAGCATTTCTGCATTGACCTTCAGGTGATTTTCCACATCGACCAAGGTGAATAAGGAGAACTATATGAATGCAAATTTGAACTCTCAGCCAGCAAAGTCGCCGTTCGCGAATCCGTGGGTACAACTCATACTCGGCGTGATCTGCATGGCCTGCGTCGCGAACCTGCAGTACGGCTGGACCCTATTCGTCAATCCCATCGACGCCAAGTACCACTGGGGGCGCAGCGCCATTCAAGTGGCCTTCACCATCTTCGTACTGATCGAGACCTGGCTCGTTCCCGTCGAAGGGTATCTGGTCGATCGATTCGGACCCAAATGGGTCGTGCTCGGCGGCGGCATACTCGTCGCCATCGCGTGGGTATTGAATTCAAACGCGAGCTCGCTCACGGTGCTGTACTTCGCGGCCGCCGTCGGCGGCGTCGGTACCGGCTGTGTTTACGGCACCTGCGTCGGCAATGCGCTGAAGTGGTTTCCGGGCCGGCGCGGTCTCGCCGCCGGCATCACGGCCTCTGGGTTCGGCGCCGGCGCCGCCCTGACCATCGTGCCGATATCGCACATGATCGACTCATCCGGCTACGAACAGGCCTTTCTGTTCTTCGGGCTGCTGCAGGGCGGCATCGTGTTCATAGTGTCCTGGATGTTGTTGACGCCGCCACCCTCACTCATCGCTGCAAAAGTCAAACCCAACCAGACCGCGCACGGATATACGCCCACCGAGGTGCTGAAGACGCCGGTGTTCTACTTGATGTACGTCATGTTCGTGCTTATCGCGGCCGGCGGACTCACCATGGCTGCCTCCATGGGACCGATTGCCAAGGACTTCAAGATCGACAAAGTTCCCGTGGATCTATTCGGCGTGACCATGGCTGCGCTGGCGTTTGCGCTGGCCTTAAACCGCATCTTCGACGGCGTCGGCCGGCCCTTTTTCGGCTGGCTGTCCGATCAAATCGGCCGCGAGTACACCATGGCTCTGGCATTTACGCTGGGCGCCATCGCGCTCTACACGCTCAGCCAGTCGGGAACGAACCCGGTGCTGTTCGTGCTGGTCACGGCGTGCTACTTCGGCGTGTACGGCGAAATCTTCAGTCTGTTTCCGGCGACAGCCGGCGACACCTTCGGCTCCAAGTTCGCCGCCGCCAACAACGGCATGCTGTACACCGCCAAGGGCGCAGGCGCGCTGCTCGTACCCATCGCGGCCGGCATCTCGAAGACACACGGCTGGTCGGCGGTGTTCGCGATAGCGATGACGTTCAACGTGACTGCGGCGGTTCTTGCCGTGTTCGTGCTGAAGCCGATGCGCGCGCGGCATTTCGCGAAAGGCTATGACGCGGCGCCGACATCGGCGCCGGCATCTTGATGTCGAGATCGGAGCAGCAGTTGTTTACCTGATATCGCAGGCCGGCCCGTTGGCGCCGGCCTGCGATGAGATTCATGAGTTTGGAGGAAGCATGGCAACCGTAAATCCCGCATCGATTCAGCCCAAATCCACGACCGCCGAAGATACTCTGCAGCGCAAAAGCCGCGATGCCGGCGTGATCTCCGGCGGTCACCTGGTGGCGAAAGCTCTCAAGAACGAGGGAGTCGATACGATATTCACCCTGTGCGGCGGACACATCATCGACATCTATGATGGTTGCGTCGATGAGGGGATTCGCATCATCGACGTGCGGCATGAGCAGGTGGCGGCGCACGCCGCCGACGGCTATGCCCGTCAAACAGGCAAACTTGGCTGCGTCGTCACGACTGCCGGTCCGGGCTTCACGAACGCGATTACCGGCATCGCCACTGCGTTTCGCTCCGAAAGTCCCGTTCTGCACATCGGGGGACAGGGTGCGCTGACTCAGCACAAGATGGGGTCGCTGCAAGATCTACCGCACGTCGACATCATCAGCCCCATCACCAAGTTTGCCGCCACCGTGCCGAGCACCGAACGCGTCGCGGACATGATCTCGATGGCGATCCGCGAAGCGTTCAACGGTGCTCCGGGACCCGCATATTTGGAGATTCCGCGCGACGTGCTCGACCGGGAAGTGGACATCACCAAGGCCGTCATTCCGCAACCCGGCAAGTATCGGGCGTCGACCCATTCGATCGGTGACCCGCACGACATCGAGAAGCTGGCCGATATTCTCATCAACGCCGAGCGGCCGGCCATCCTCTATGGACAGCAGGTTTGGACCGCGCGCGGTCAAAACGAGGCGATCGCGCTGCTGCGCGGCCTCGATATTCCGGGATATTTCAACGGCGCGAGCCGCGGGCTGCTGCCGCCGGGAGATCCGCACCACTTCGACCGCACGCGAACTCAAGCGTTTGCGAATGCGGATGTGCTGGTCATCGTCGGGACGCCGTTCGATTTCCGCATGGGTTACGGCAAACGCATCAGCAAGGACTTGAAGCTGGTGCAGATCGACATGGATTACCGGACCGTCGGCAAGAACCGCGACATCAACTTGGGGCTGGTCGGCGATCCGGGGGCGATCTTGGGCGCGGTGCTGCAGGCCGCATCGGGCCGCATCAAGGGCGACAAGCGTCAGGCTCGCCAGCAATGGCTGAAACAGTTGAGCGAAGGCGAGGCGGCGGCCACCGAAAAGCTCATGCCGCTGTTCAAATCGAACAGCGTGCCGATCCACCCGTACCGCGTCGCCTATGAATTGAACGAGTTTCTGGCTGACGACACCATCTACATCGGCGACGGCGGCGACGTGGTCACCATCTCGGCGCAAGCCGTGCGCCCGCGGCGCCCGGGCCAATGGATGGATCCGGGCGCGCTCGGCTCGCTCGGAGTCGGCACAGGATTTGCCATTGCGGCGGGACTTGCGAATCCTGCCAAGGAAGTTCTTTGCTACTACGGCGACGGCTCGTTTGGCATGACCGCGTTCGACATGGAAACGGCCAACCGCTTCGGTGTTCCCTATCTCGCCGTCATCGGCAACAACTCGGCGATGAACCAGATTCGCTACGGCCAGCTCGCGAAATACGGCGAGCAGCGCGGCAGCGTCGGCAATCTATTGGGCGATGTTCCCTTCGGGAAATTTGCGGAAATGCTCGGCGGCTATGGCGAAGAGGTGCGCGACCCTGCGCAAATCGCGCCGGCGCTGCAGCGCGCGCGCGAGTCGATTCGAAAGAATCGCCGCTCGGCGGTCGTCAACATCTGGGTCGATCCTCGCGAATATGCGCCGGGCACCAAGAATCAGACGATGTACAAGTGAACAAGGCGGGAGCGTGGCATGGGTAAGGCATTAGACGGGGTCCGCATACTCGACTTCACGCACGTGCAGTCGGGACCGACTTGCACGCAATTGCTGGCGTGGTTCGGCGCCGACGTGATCAAGATCGAAAGGGCGGGCGAAGGCGACATCACGCGCGGGCAGCTGCGCGATATTCCGAACGTGGACAGTCTCTATTTCACGATGCTGAACCACAACAAACGTTCGGTGACGCTCGACACGAAGAGTGAGGGCGGCAAGCAGGTGCTCGAGAAGCTGGTGAAGCATTGCGACGTGATGGTCGAGAACTTTGCGCCGGGCGCGCTCGATCGCATGGGGTTCACATGGGAACGGGTTCAGGAACTCAATCCGCGCATGATCATGGCATCCGTCAAGGGTTTTGGCCCCGGACCCTACGAGGACTGCAAGGTGTACGAGAACGTCGCGCAGTGTGCTGGCGGCGCAGCGTCGACCACGGGGTTCGATGACGGTCCGCCGCTGGTCACGGGCGCGCAAATCGGCGACAGCGGCACGGGATTGCACCTGGCGCTCGGCATCGTGGCGGCGCTTTACCAGCGGAACGTCACCGGGCGCGGACAGAGAGTGCTGGCGGCAATGCAGGACGGGGTGCTCAATCTGTGCCGGGTCAAACTGCGCGACCAGCAGCGGCTCGACCGCACCCATGTCATGAAGGAGTACCCCCAATATCCGCACGGCAAGTTCGGCGCCGCCGTTCCAAGGGCTGCGAATGCGTCGGGCGGCGGCCAGCCGGGAACCATTCTCAAGTGCAAGGGCTGGGAAACCGATCCGAACGCGTACTTGTATTTCATCGCGCAGGCGCCGATCTGGAAGGCCATCTGCAAGGTGATCGGCAAGGAAGAATGGATCACCGATCCTGATTTCGCGACGCCGGATGCACGCCTGCCGAGGCTCAAGGAAGTGTTTGCGACGGTTGAAGCGTGGACGGTGACCAAGACCAAATTCGAAGCAATGGCCTTGCTCAATGAGCACGACATCCCCTGCGGACCAATTCTTTCAATGCAGGAACTCGCGAATGAGCCGTCGCTGCGCAAGACCGGCACCATCGTCGAGGTGGACCATCCGAAGCGCGGCAAGTACCTGAGCGTCGGCAACCCCATCAAATTGAGCGACAGTCCCACCGAGGTCAAGCGCTCGCCGTTGCTCGGCGAGCACACCGATGAGGTGCTTGCTGAACTCGGCTATGCCGCTGGGGATGTGGCCGCGTTGAGATCTCAGAAGGTCATTTAGCGATGACCTGCGACAAATTCAGGGAGAGAGGGAGGAGGTCGATGCAACGGAGGTGCGTAGGAAAGGATGTGATGGGTGGTTGGCAACGACGAGAATGATTCGAACAAACGCGTTTCACGAGGAATCACACAATGCTTAAATTCAAATTGGCAAAGCCTATGCTGGTGGCGCTTGCGGCATGTGCCGCCAGTGTCGCCTTCAACGGCATCGTCTTTGCGGACGATGCTCAAACCAAGGCGCTGCAGGACCAGATGAAGGCCATGCAGCAGCAGATGCAGGAAATGCAGAAGAAGCTCGATGCAATGACCAAGCAACAAGCGGCACAGCCCTCAGGAGCTGCTCCGGCGGTCGGACCCACGGTCGCCAAGGAGGCGCCGCCGGAGCCGAAGTTCGAGAAGGTCTTGAAGGGCTTCTTCGGAACGCTCGACGCTTCAGTGGACTATACGACCAAGGGCATGGACGGCTTCGTGGCGTATCCCTACTCCTTGAATGACCCGGCGAACCCGAGCTCCGGATATGTGCGCGGTCCCGCCAAGGGGGGAGGCGCGGGGCCGGTGGGTAACGTGGGCTATCAGCTGGCTCTGTCCACCAACAAATCGGTGATCGGCTACCGCGGCTCGCACCTAATCACGGGAACCGGCGTCGACTTCATCTATCAGCTCGAGGTGCAGCCGCAAATTACCCATGCGCCGGGCCTGAGCACGGGTTACACCTCGCAATCCAATGTCACCAAGGGCGGCGTTGGCTACGGCGACAGCTTCATCGGCATTTCGGGCAATAGCTGGGGCAAGCTGAAAATCGGCACGACCTACTCGCCCTACAAGAAGTCGACCGATCGCATGAACCCCTTCTCGGGCATGTTGGGTGACTACGGCGTGATGATGGGCAATAGCGGCGGCGACAATCGAGTGGAGTTCGGCAGCCGCATCGATCACTCGATTTGGTACGAATCGCCCAAGTTCGGCAATGTGTTCAGTTTCGACGTGTTGTTCTCGCCCGGGCAAAACCGCACTCCCGACAGTCTCGCACAATCATCGGGTTCCCCGGATTGCAACGGCGGCAATGTTCCCGGCAGCGGCAATTTGCCGCTTGCCTGCGACGACGGCGGCTACGACAATGCGTTCAGCGCGGATCTGAAATTCGAGACCGGCCCGTTCTACGCGACAGTCGCGTACGAACTTCACAAGGGCGTCAATCGCAACAGCGACGGCGTCGGCTCCAATAATCCGTACTACAACTACCTCCTCGGCCTCGGGGACGGTGTGTCGCCGCAGCTCAATTGGGCCGCGTTCGACGCGTTTGCCGCGGAGTACCCGCAGGCCGCGCCGTTCGGCACGCCGGAATACACCGCCGACATCGCGGACGAGTCGGCGTTCAAGGTGGGCGCGCAATGGAAGTTCGATTTCGGACTGACGGTCAGCGGAATCTACGAGTACCTGAAGCGCGATCTGCCGGCCGAGTATCAGTTCCAAAATGAGCGGCAAAGAAACGGCTTGTGGTTCGCGCTGTCGCAGGATTTCTCCGCCAAGGACAATGTGAGCGTGGGCTGGGCACATGCCGGGCGGACACCGGGCGACCCGGGCGGGCAGCACAACTACGATCCGACTAATCACGACAATTTCTCGAACATGTACACCATCGCCTGGAAACACCGCTTCGACAAAAACATTTATTGGTACATCGATGCGGCGGAAACGGTCAACGGCACCAACGCGCACTATGACCTCGGCGCAGGCGGCCGCGGGGTGACGACGGACTGCCACGACGGCACGACACAGCCGTTCATCGACTACAGCAGCGCCGGACCGACGACCTGGGGTGGATGTAAACCGGCCGGGATCTCCACCGGCTTGCACTATACGTTCTGAACGGAAGGGCCGCGGGAATCGGCAATATTCTCCGTGGCGCGACCAGGGGTGCGATTCGCACCCCTGGTCGCTTCTCTCAAGAAGCGGTAAGTTGGGCGTGACTTGCTGCGCGTCGAGGGCCAATGCCATTGAAAATAGCCATCATTGGTGTCGGTGCAATCGGCGGCTACGTCGGTATCCGGCTGGCGCTGGCCGGGGAGGATGTGACCTTCATTGCACGCGGCGCGAATCTGGCGGCGCTGCGCGACCGCGGCATGCGGCTGGTGACGGCCGACGGCAGCGAGCAGGTCGTGCCGAAGGTCAAGGCGACCGACGACTACACGGCCGCCGGTCCGCAGGACCTGGTCATTCTGGCGATGAAGGCGCACCAGATCGAAGCGGTGGCCCGCGACGTGCCTAAATTGTTCGCTCCGGCGACCATCGTGGTCCCCATGCAAAACGGAATTCCGTATTGGTATTTCCATGGATACCCCGGCGCCCTTGCCGGGACTCGCGTGAACAGCGTCGATCCGCATGGATTGATCGGCGAACATATCCCCTGCGAGCGCGTCATCGGCTGTGTGGTGTATCCGGCCGCCGAACTGCTGTCGCCCGGCGTGATCAAGCACGTGGAGGGCAATCGCTTTCCGGTGGGCGAGCCGAACGGCGAGAGCACTGAGCGCGTTCGGCGCGTGTCGGAATGCTTCATCCGAGGCGGGCTGCAGGCGCCGGTCCTCAGCGACATCCGCGCCGAGATCTGGTTGAAGCTTTGGGGCAACTTGACCTTCAATCCGATCAGCGCCTTGTCGCGTGCCACGCTTGCCGACATTTGCCGCTATCCGCCCAGCCGCGCCATCGCAGCCGCGATGATGTCCGAGGCCCAGGTCGTAGCGAACAAACTGGGGGTGACATTTCGAGTTTCTCTCGAGAAGCGCATCAGCGGCGCAGAACGGGTGGGTCACCACAAGACCTCGATGCTGCAGGACATCGAAGCCGCGCGCCCCATCGAGATCGACGCATTGCTGGGTTCGGTGGTGGAGTTGGCCCGGTTGACCGAGACTCCGACCCCGCACATCGATACGGTGTTCGCGCTGACCAAGCTGCTGGCGAAAACCCTGGATGAGAGCAGGGCGCGAGGCTGACCCATGAATGTTCACGAATATCAAGGCAAGGAAATTCTTCGCCGCTATGGAGTCGCGACCCCGCGCGGCGTTGCCTGCTTTTCGGTGTCCGAGGCGGATGCCGCCGCGCGCGAAATCGGCGGCAATGTGTGGGTGGTGAAGGCGCAGATCCACGCCGGCGGCCGTGGCAAGGGCGGCGGCGTCAAGGTGGCAAAGTCCCTGGCGGAGGTGCATGAATTCGCCTCGAGGATCCTCGGCATGACGCTGGTCACCCACCAGACCGGTCCCGAAGGCCGCCTGGTCAAGCGCCTGCTCGTCGAGGAGGGCGCTGACATTCGCAAGGAACTCTACGTCGGCATGGTCGTCGACCGCTCGACCCAGCGAGTGACGTTGATCGCGAGTTCCGAGGGCGGCATGGAAATAGAAGAAGTCGCCGCCCGTGCCCCGGAGAAGATTCACAAGGTTGCCATAGATCCCGCGGCAGGCCTGACCGACGCGCAAGCCGACGACGTCGCGCGCAAGATCGGCGTGCCGGACCCCTCGGTGGCGCAGGCCCGCAGCTTCATGCACGGTCTGTACCGCGCCTTCGTCGAATGCGATGCGTCGCTTGCCGAGATCAACCCATTGATCCTCACCGGCGACGGTCGCATCCTGGCGCTGGACGCCAAACTCAATTTTGATTCCAACGCGCTGTTCAGACACCCGGAAATCGTCGCCATGCGCGACCTCGATGAGGAAGATCCGGCCGAAGTCGAGGCGTCCAAATTCGATCTGTCCTACATCTCGCTCAACGGCAACATTGGCTGTCTCGTCAATGGCGCGGGTCTGGCAATGGCGACCATGGACACCATCAAGCTGTTCGGCGCAGAGCCCGCGAATTTTCTCGACGTCGGCGGCGGCGCCACCACGCAAAAAGTGACCGAAGCGTTCAAGCTGATGCTCAAGAACCCCGCTGTGAAGGGGATTCTGGTGAACATCTTCGGCGGCATCATGCGATGCGACACGATCGCCGAAGGCGTCATCGCGGCCGCGAAGGAAGTAAAGCTGAGCGTTCCCTTGGTGGTGCGCATGAAGGGCACGAATGAAGAATTGGGGCGGCAGAAATTGCGGGAATCGGGGTTGCCGATCATCTCCGCCGACAACATGGCGGATGCGGCGCAGAAAATCGTGGCCGCGGTCACCGGCAAATAGAAATCCGGCCATGAGCATTCTGATCGACAGGAACACCCGGGTGATGACGCAGGGCATCACCGGAAGAACCGCAGCCTTCCATACCCGCCTGTGCCGCGATTACGCATATGGCAGGGAATGCTTCGTCGCCGGAGTGAATCCGAACAAGGCCGGAGAGAGCTTCGAGAATATCCCGATTTTCGGCAGTGCCCGGGAGGCGAAGCAGCAAACCGGAGCCACCGTATCGGTGATCTACGTGCCGCCGGCGTTTGCGGCCGGTGCCATCGACGAGGCCGTCGATGCCGACCTCGACCTGGTCATCTGCATCACCGAAGGAGTTCCGGTTCGCGACATGATCGCAACGCGCAACCGAATGCGTGGCAAGAGAACCCTGTTGGTGGGGCCCAACTGCCCCGGCGTAATTACGCCGGATGAGATCAAGATCGGCATCATGCCCGGCCACATCCACAGGAAGGGGCGCATCGGCGTCGTATCGCGTTCCGGCACGCTGACCTACGAGGCTGTCGGCCAGCTGATGGACATCGGCCTCGGGCAATCGACTTGTGTGGGAATCGGCGGCGACCCGGTCAACGGCTTGAAGCATATCGACGTCATGCGGATGTTCAACGACGATCCGGAGACGGATGCGGTGATCATGGTGGGAGAGATCGGCGGCGACGATGAGGAGACCTGTGCGCGTTGGATCAAGCAGTACATGCAGAAGCCGGTCGTCGGCTTCATTGCCGGCGTGACGGCGCCTCCAGGCAAGCGCATGGGCCACGCCGGCGCGATCATTTCCGGCGGCAAGGGCACCGCAACCGAAAAGCTCGCCGTCATGGAGGAGTGCGGCATCAGAGTAACGAGGAATCCCGCTGAAATGGCCGCCTTGCTCAAGTCGGTTCTCTAGGAGCCTATCTGAGTGACAGGCTCCTAATGCAATGGGTCCGGTATCGGTCGAACGGCGGCCGGTTCGGGTTCGGCGCGTATGCGGATGGACACATCGCAGAGTTCGAAGGCGAGCTGTTCGGCGCAGCTCGCCCCACGGGTCGCACTCTTGCGCGGGACGCATGCGCGTTGCAGAGTCCTTGCGTGCCGTCGAAGATCATTGCCTTGTGGAATAATTTCCACGAGCTCGCCGTCAAGCTCGGCAAGGCCGCGCCCACTCATCCTCTGTTTCTGATCAAGCCAGGCACCTCGGTCATCGGCCCGCATGAGGCGATTCGCAGACCCTCGGGGTACGCCGGAAAAATCGCCTATGAGGGTGAGTTGGGCATCGTCATCGGAAAGCGCTGCAAGGACGTTGCGCCGCACGAGGCGGATGATTGCATCTTCGGCTACACCTGCGTCAACGACGTGACCGCCTCGGACGAACTCAACGAGTCGCCCGACTTTGCGCAATGGTGCCGATCGAAGGGCCATGACACCTTTGGCTGCATCGGTCCGGTCATCGCGACGGCGTTGGACTGGCGGCAGGCGCGGGTGGTCACGCGGCTCGACGGGGTGGAGCGTCAGAACTATCCCCTCTCGGATATGATCATGTCCCCGGTGGAGCTGGTGAGCAGACTCTCCCGCGACTTGTCGTTGTTACCGGGCGATGTGATCGCCTGCGGCACCTCCCTGGGGGTCGGTTCGATGAAGGACGGCTGTATCGTCGAGGTGGAAATCACGGGAATCGGCACGCTGACAAACACCCTGGGCCCACGCTGTGAGTGAATGCCTCGCGCCGCCGCTGTTGTTGCGGAAGATGTTTGATGCCGCGATCGCGTCGGCGCAGCCGGCGCTGTGCGTCCCGCCGCAACTGCCCGCGCCGCCGCGAGGCAGGCTCATTGTCGTGGGAGCCGGTAAGGCGTCCGCAGCCATGGCCCGCGCCGTCGAGCAAAACTGGTCTGGGTCCCTGTCGGGCTTGGTGGTCACGCGCTATGGCTACGCCGTGCCCTGCCAACGCATCGACATCGTCGAAGCGGCGCATCCGGTACCCGATGCGGCCGGGATGCATGCCGCCCAGCGCATGCTCGAGTTAGTGGGTGGATTGGATGAGAATGACTTGGTGCTGTGTCTGTTCTCCGGCGGCGGCTCGGCGCTATTGCCGCTGCCGGCACCGGGTCTGGGTCTCGACCTCAAGCAATCGATGAATCGCGCGTTGCTCGCCAGCGGCGCCACCATCCGCGAGATGAACTGTGTACGGCGCCATTTGTCGGCCATCAAGGGCGGGCGCTTGGCCGCCGCATGCCACCCGGCACGAGTGCTGACCCTGCTCATTTCGGACGTGCCCGGCGACCGGCCGATCGACATCGCATCCGGCCCCACGGTGGCGGATCCGACGACTTCCGCCGACGCGCTCGGCATCCTGCGCCGCTACGGCATCGACTTGCCGGAGCCGGTGCGCGAGTTGCTGGAAAGTGGCCGCGGAGAATCCGTGAAGCCCGGCGATCCGCGCCTGGCGCGCGCCGCCGTGCGCATCATTGCTGCGCCGCAGATGGCGCTTGAGGCCGCCGCCGGCGTGGCGCGCGCCGCCGGCATGGCGCCTCATATCCTTGGCGATGCCATCGAGGGCGAGGCGCGTGATGTGGGAAAAGTATTCGCGGGCATCGCGGCACAAGTGGCCGAGCGTAACCAGCCCTTTGCGGCGCCCTGCGTGCTGCTCTCCGGGGGAGAGACCACGGTCACCGTGCGCGGAAAAGGCCGCGGCGGCCGCAATGTCGAGTATTTGTTGTCGCTGGCGATCGCACTCGAAGGTCGACCGAGGATTCACGCGCTGGCCGGCGACACGGACGGGGTCGACGGCGAGGAGGAGATCGCCGGCGCCGTCATCGGCCCCGACTCGCTGCCCCGCGCCTGGTCTCTGGGTCTAAGGCCCGCGGACATGCTCGACGACAACGACGCTCACAGCTTCTTCACGGCACTCGGCGACTCGGTGATCACCGGACCGACGTTGACCAACGTCAACGATTTTCGCGCCATTCTCATCGAGTAGCCGTCAGGCTCGAGCAGTCACCCGACACCGGCGTCTGGCGCGACCGCTTGCTGCATCTTTCGAGCGAGCTCCTGGTTCGTCAATTGTGCCAGCGTCGCCCGAAGCTCCGGTTTTCGCTCCAGGAAGGAGCGGATACCGGCGAGCGGCCAGCACAAATAACGCGACGCCTCGGTGACCACGGCATCGACCGGCGATGCTTCGTCCAGCAGCGCCAGGGCGGTGCCGATGGCCTGCCCCGGCTTGATAGTACCCAGTTCCCGGCCTTGCCGCCGTACCTGCAGGGCTCCCGATATGGGGATGCAAATCGAGGTGACGCGCTCTCCCGCCGTCAGGAGCTGGTCGCCGGCTGCCGCGTTCCGCCACTCGCCGATCATGGTCAGAGAAACAAAATCCCGGGGCTGGAGGGAGTGGAACCCCAGGTCGTAAAGCGTCTTTTCCTCCTTGGACATGACCACCGGGCGCCGTTCCCAGTAGATACGGCCGATTTGGTAGAGATTGATGACCGTGAAGACGACTGCCCAGCCAACCGGGGGCCAGAGAATGGTTGATTGAACGAGAAAGTAGGGAATGTTGATCAGCGCAGCGGCCACGGCAAACCATCGCAGCCAGAGAATGTCGCGTACCGAGTACGCAACGAGCAGAAGAACATTGGAGAGATGAACCAGAATATCGGCCGGGATCAGACTCATGCGCACGCTCCCGTTGTCGATTGACAGAATAAGGGTGCTCCATCATAAGCCGAGTCAGCGAGATTGCGAGATGTCGCGAAAAGCTCGCTTCATGCTGGTCACTCGCGCCACGTAGTCCCGGGCATCATGATCGCCGCATCGCTGTCCCTCCGCCAACCGCAGGCCGCGCCGCACGTAGAGATCGCCAGCGCCGGCTCCGCAAAGGTGGATGAGCGCCGCCAGCTCCTGTTTTTGTTCCAGCGTCGCGATTTTCGCGGGATGGTGCTGCAGCGCACCCGCCACGCTGCGATCGAGATAGGCCGCCGTGAGTTCCACCGCATGCGACGGGATGACGCGCGTATAAAATCGATTGAACCAGCAGGATTTCCAGTCGTTCCATGCGCCATCCTCGACCACGGCATGATCGTGGATGCAATAGCGCCTGGCCTCGGCAAAGGTGCCGTCCGTGATCTGGTACATGCCCACCGCGCTCGACGCCGGGCGGTAGACCTCGAAGGGTCCGGGCTTGAATGACCAGCGCCAGTAGGTCCGCACCACCGGATTGCCGGAACCCTCAACTTGGGCGAGCGCCGCGAGCAACTCGGGGGAAATTACGCTGGTGGAATTCTGCTTGAACAGCGGTGCGTACTGCCGCCAGGTTTCAGCCGGCGTCTTGTTCAGCGTACCGCTCACCGGAAAGAAAAGCTCCGATGGCTTGCGCACCACCTGATACATCCAGTTGAGAGCCAGCCAAAGCAGGATGGCGAGCGCCAGCACGATCAGCAGCTGTGCGATTTTGGGAGCCCGCCGGAACAGGCGCACCGCGCGCCGACGTAGACGCGCGCTCGGCATGAACCGGAGCGTGCGCCGTCGCGGCTTGTTGCGTCGCCCGCGCATTGCGGCTAACGGAAATCGGGGTGGAGCAGCAGCACATCGACGAGCTCGCCGTGTATTGCCGGTCCCGCTCGCGGCGGGCGGCGCAGCAGAGCGTTTGCGGCCGCAAATACCGACACGAGGGACGTATCTTGATTCTCGAACGGGCGCACGATCAGCCGGGCATCGTCGCCCACCTCCACCCGCGCACGCAGATAGGCTTCGTTCTCGCCGTTCTTCTCGACTCTGCCATCGAGCAGTGCGTGTACCCACACCGATGCGTCTTCTCTCCCGAGAAAGGCGTGGATGAGCGGACGCAGGAATAGGCCCGCGCAAACGAAGGCGGCTGCCGGATTCCCCGGAAGGCCAAGAATGGGCGAGCCGGCGAGGGTACCGAACCAGGTCGGCCTGCCAGGACGCACGGCGATTTTCGGCACCGAAATGTCGAGACCCCGGGCAGCAAGCGCTTGCTTCACGATATCGTAGTCGCCCACGGATGCGCCGCCGACGATCACCACGAGGTCCGCGGCGCCGATGACATCGCCAAGCGCGCGCGAAACCGCCGCTGCATCGTCCGGGGTTGCCGCGTGGCGCTTCGAAATTCCGCCCCAGTCGTCGATCATCGCGGTCAACCCGAAGGTGACGGAGTCATATATTTGATTGGGGCCCGCCGCAGTGCCGGGAATGGCGATTTCGCTCCCGGTCGCAAGCAGGGCGATCCGCGGCGCGCGTCTGACATTCACGGTGGCGAGGCCGGTCGCCGCAACGAGCGCAATGTGTCCGGCCCCCAGCAGCGTGCCGCCGCGGATGAGCGGACTGCCGGCTGCAAAATCGACGGCGACGTGGCGAATATTTTTGCCCGGCTGCACCGCTTCGTCGAGGAGCACATCGAGACCCTCGCGCCGTACGCGCTCCTGCGGAATCACGGCATCGGCACCCAAGGGCACCGGAGCTCCGGTGAAGATTCGCACCGCCTGGCCTTGCTCCAGCGAGCCGGGGTAGGCTCGGCCCGCCGCCGCTTCGCCCGCGACGCGCAGACGCATAAGCTGCGTATCGGCCGAGCGCACCGCGTAACCGTCCATGGCGGAAGAACGGAAGGGAGGCTGGCTGCGCGTGGCCAGCAGCGTTTCAGAAAGGGTGCGGCGCAATGCCGCGTGGAGAGGCGCCGACTCGTCGCCCGTAGGCCGCACCGCGCTCAGCATCCGCCGCCGCGCCGATTCGACCGATTGCACCGGCTGTTCCGAGCCGCTCATTCAGCTTTCTTGAAAGCGAGGCATGACCTCCACGATCGAGCATGGCCGGTGGCGGCTGTCGAGCTGCAAACTGATCAACTTGTCCCAGCCGTCGCGGCAGGCGCCGTTCGAGCCCGGCAGAACGTAGATGACCGTGTTGCCGGCGATGCCGGCGCAGGCGCGCGATTGCATGGTTGACACGCCCACCGTCTCGTAGGAAATGAGATGCCAGAGCACCGTGAATCCCTCGAGCTCCTTGTCGAAGAGTTCGCGCAGCGCTTCCGGCGTCACGTCGCGGCCTGTAAGGCCGGTGCCGCCGGTGGTGATGATCACATCGACGCCCGGGTCCGCAATCCACTGTTTTGCCTGTTGCTGAATGCGGGATTTGTCATCGCGCACCAGTGCGCGGGCCTTGAGCTCGTGTCCGGCAGCGAGAATGCGCTCGGCGAGCAGATCGCCGGAAGTATCGTTGCTGGCGTCCCGTGAGTCCGAGATGGTCAGCACCGCCAGGTGCAGCGCTTTGAACGCGCGATCGGCATCGATTCTACCGCCGGGCATGGTCGGGCTCCTGGTTCTCCCCGCTGGTCAACCCAATTTCTCGCGCACGATCTTGTACACCGCTTCGCTCTCGGCGGCGCAATGCGCAACCAGCTTTTCCAGCTCCGCGGTGGCGCGTTCGGCGAAGATGCGGTCCTTGAGTGCGGGGGCGTTGATGTAGACATTCAGTGCGGCGCTGCGCAGTCCGGTGAATCCCGCAAGCACGCCGACACCGCCGTCGCTGATGACGTTGAGATAGCCGTGTTCGCTCGCGCGCCGCGCCAATGCAATGACCTCCGCGCACACTCGCGCACAGTCGAGCGGCGTCTCGGTCGCGCGGCGCAGACCCGCCTGGATGGCGTCGGCGCGCCGTGCCTTGTCCTCGTCGGCGGCCTTGGGCAGCTTGTACGCCGCCAATATGCTGTCGAAGGCGGCGATGTCCTCGGCCACCATGGCGGTCAGGCGTCGGCGCACCCTCTCAGATTCTTGCAGTACCGCGCGCATTTCAGCCTCAACCGACTCGTAACCTTTCTTGCCGATGGTGACATTGCAGACCATGGACACGAGGGCGGCACCCATGGCACCCATGATGGCGGCGGCACTGCCGCCGCCCGGGGTGGGGTGACCGCTCGCCAGCTCGTCCAGAAATTTTTCAACAGAAGCTTGAGTAACCATTGTTTCGCCGCCTAGGCTCCCAGGTTCAACCAACCATCGTTTTGGCGATGGAATAAATCTCCTCGGCATCGAGCAGCAAGTCGTTCTGATCGAACAGGCGCGAGACGCAGGCGCGATGCAGGGCGAGTTTGAGCGCACCGAAGCCGAGGGAGCCGAAGAGTATCTTGCCATGCTTTGCCAAGCCGCGGTCGCCTTGACCCACGCCCTCGATTCCGGCCGGCGGCGAGGCATTGGCATCGGCAATCAGTTCCAATGTGCTGCTGTCGCGCCACTGCTGCTCGTCCAGCAGGGTGACTCCGGCAGCACCGGTGGCGAGGACGATATGAGCGCCCTCGATGGCGGCGCCGCGCTCGGCATTGGTGGGCGCTTCGATGGCGCGAACCGCGATGCCGAAGCGCGCTTGCAGGGAATCGCAGGCGGCTTGCACGATCTCGCGCTTGCGGCCGGTAATCGCCACCGTCGCGCCCTCGCGCACCAGCAGCAATGCTGCGCGCTGGCCCACCGGCCCCGAGCCGCCGAGCACGACCGCCCGCTTGCCGGCAAGCGATCGGCCATGCGCGAGCCACGCCACGGCGGCCGCCGCCGTGGTGTTCGAGCCGTTGCAGTCGAACATCACCGAGACGCGAAACTTGGCGAAGAACTTCTGGCGCACGGCGGCAAGCACGGCCTCGCCCTCCGGCATGTTGCCGCCGCCGATGAAGATTGCCGTATTTTTCTTGTCCTTGAGCCCGCGGGTGAAAATGGCGCCTTCGACCAGAGCGCCGACGTTTTTGGCGTTGACGCCACCGTAGGCTGCAATGTGGTCGGCGCCGCCGTCATAACCCACGACATTGTCGAAGACCGAGGGGAGGGTGTCAGTGTCGAACTGATAGAGGAGTTTTTTCAATTGCCGATCAAGCCTGATCCTTTTGGGGCGCTTATGATGACACGAGATGCTGCGGCTTGCCCGCCGCCCAACACTCGATATTGTCGATCAATTGGTCGGCAAGGAACTGCATGGCCCCGTCCGACGCCCATGCAACATGCGGCGTGAGAATGAAGTTCGGGCGCCGGATATCGAGCAATGGATGGCCGTTCCTGGGCGGCTCGACGGTCAGCACGTCGAAACCGGCGCCTGCAATCAAGCCTTCGTCGAGCGCCTGAATCAGCGCCGCCTCATCGACCAGGCCGCCGCGGGCCGTATTGATGAGCAGGGCATTGCGCTTCATTTTGCGAAAGGCGTCGATGTTGATAAGGTTGCGCGTCGCGGGCAGCAGCGGACAGTGCAGCGAAATCACGTCCGATTGCGCGAGCACCTCCTCGTGCGGCGTGAAAGCGACGTCCGGCATTTTCGGCGGCGGATGATCGGCAAACAACACGCGCATGCCGAATGCGCGGCCGATGGCGGCCGTGGCCTGGCCGATGGCGCCCTCGCCGATGATGCCGAGCGTGCTGCCGTACAGATCGCCGATATCATGGGTGAAAAAACAAAATTGCTCGGATTTGTTCCAGACGCCGCTTTCGACGTCCTGCCGGTACGCAAGTAGATTGCGCCGTAGCGCGAGAATCATGGCGAAGGCATGCTCAGGCACGGTATGCACCGCGTAATTGCGGATATTCGCGACAGCGATGCCGTGCGCGTTGCAATATGCTATGTCCACCACGTCATAGCCGGTGGCTGCCACCGCAATCATCTTAAGCTGCGGCAATTGCCGCAGTGTCTCGGCCCGCATCGGCACCTTGTTGACGATGGCGACCCTGGCATCGCGCAGGCGCGGCACGATCTCGGCCGCGGCGGTTGTTTCATGCTCGATGTATTCGCTTGCAAAGGACGGTTTGCGGACCTTTGCCTTGAGCGAGGCGCGGTCCAGGAACACGACGCGCCCCGTCATGCGGCGATGCCGGCTTTCGCTGTCGCTGAATCCTTGGAGAGCCGAACCGGTGAATTGCTGCGCCAGTAGTTTTGCGCAGCAGCCACGCCGCTGCCGGGTTCGAGTTTTACGCCGACGTCGAGCATGGCCATCTCGGCTCCGGCAATGCCGCCGAGCAACATGAGTTCATTCAAGTCGCCCAGGTGACCGATACGAAACAATTTGCCGGCGACCTTGGACAAGCCGGCGCCCAGCGCGAGATTGTAGCGTGTGAAAGCGCGCGCAATGACGTCGGCGCCATTGATGCCGTCGGGCACCATGATTGCCGACACGGTGTCCGAATGCCATTTTGGCGCCACCGCGCACAGCTTGAGGTTCCATCCGTCGAGCACGGCGGCACGCGCGCCGGCAGCGAGATAGTGATGGCGGTGGAACACGTTGTCCAAGCCTTCCTCGGCCAGCATGGCCAGCGATTCACGCAGTCCGTAAAGCATCGGTATCGACGGGGTGTATGGAAAATATCCCGAAGCGTTGGCGTTCACCATGTCGGCATAGTCGAAGTAGCAGCGGCGCGAGGTCGCTCGCTTGGCTGCCTCGAGCGCCTTTGGGCTTACGCAGGTGACCCCTAGTCCCGCGGGCAGCATCAGACCCTTCTGCGAGCCGCTGATGCACACGTCGACCCCCCATTCATCCATGCGAAAATCGATGCTGGCCAGCGCGCTGACCGAGTCCACGAATAGCAGCGCGGGGTGCTTGGCGCTGTCCATGGCGCGGCGTATCGCTGCGACGTCGCTGGTCACGCCGGTCGCAGTCTCGTTTTGACACACCAGTACCGCCTTGATGCGGTGTTGTTTGTCCGCGCTCAGCAACTCCAGGTGACGCTCGACCGGAGCGCCCTCGCCCCAGGGCGTCTCCAGCAACTCCACCTCGAACCCCAGCCGCGCGCACATGTCCGCCCAGAGATGGCTGAATTGACCAAAACGGGCGATGAGCACCTTGTCGCCCGGACTCAGGCAGTTGGTGAGGGCTGCTTCCCAACACCCCGTGCCGGAGGAGGGAAATAGAATTGGAGTGGCCGAAGTGGTTTTGAATACCGGCTTCAGGGCGTTCAGGCACGCCCGGGTCAGTTCCGGGAAGATGGGGGATCGATGATCCTCCATCGCCACCGCCATGGAGCGCAGGACGCGGTCGGGGACATTAGTGGGTCCGGGAACGAACAGGAAATTGCGGCCGGCCATACAAGCTCCTTTTGATTACGCGGTTTCTACGACCTGACTTCTAGATGATGCCGGGCCGGCGAATGACGGCGACGGGAAACGAGCAGACGATTGCCAACTATACGCCGGGTCCCGGACGTTTGATATATGAGATATCATTAGTTTTTGCCAAGAGGGGGTGGGTCATGCGAATTGCCATCGTAGGGCAGAGGGACTTCGGCAAGGCGGCTCTCGAGGCCTTTCTCGACAAGGGTGACACCGTCGCCGGGGTTTTCTGTGCGCCGGAAAAGCCGGGAACTCCGCCGGATCCGCTGCGGCTCGCGGCAGAGCAGCGGCGCATCCCGGTCTACCAGCTAGCATCGCTCAAGACCGAGGAAGCGCGCCAAGCCATGCGCGCGCTCGACACCGATCTGGGCGTCATGGCTTACGTGCTGCAGTTCGCGCCGCAGGATTTCGTCACGATTCCGCGCCATGGAATGATTCAGTTCCATCCATCGTTGCTGCCCCTGTACCGAGGTCCCAGCTCCATCAATTGGCCCATTATCCGCGGCGATTCGCGCACCGGACTCACCATCTTCAGGCCCACCGACGGTCTCGATGAGGGTCCCATCCTGCTGCAGAAGGAAACACCGATCGGTCCCGACGACACGCTCGGCAGCGTGTATTTCGATCGGCTGTTTCCGATGGGAGTTGCCGCCTTACAGGAAGCCGCCGACCTGGTCGTCAACCGCGGCGCCGTGGGCAGAGTGCAGGATGAATCGCAGGCGAGCTACGAGGGTTGGTGCCGCGACGCCGAAGCGCGCGTCAATTGGCACAATCACCTTGATCTGGTCCACAACCTGATCCGCGGTTGCGATCCGGCTCCGGCCGCATGGACCGCGTTCAAGGGCAAGAAATTACAGCTTCACGCCGCTCGCAAGCACGCCGCGCGCACTTTTGGCGAGGTCAAGGGTGCCGTGGGTGCCGTCACCGCCATCGGCGAAGAATCCATGTTCGTCGCGGTGCAGGGTGGCCAGATCGAGGTGTTCAAACTGCGCTACGAGGGCGGCAAGAAGCTGGCCGCCGCGCAGGTGTGCGCGGCGGCCGGAATCAGCGTCGGTACCGTCCTCGGCGAATAGATCAGAACAGCCCGACCACACGGCCCTGGGCGTCGATGTCGATTTTGTCCGCCGAGGGCACTTTGGGCAGTCCCGGCATGGTCATGACGTCGCCGCAGACGACCACGATGAATTCCGCGCCCGCGGCGAGGCGCACCTCACGGATGTTGACCGTGTGTCCGCTCGGCGCGCCGCGCAAGGCGGGGTCGGTCGAGAAAGAATACTGGGTCTTGGCGATGCAAACCGGGTAGTGCCCATAGCTTTTCTGCAGCTCTGCCAGGCGCGCCCGGATCTTTGAATCGGCTGAAATGTCGGAAGCGCCGTAAATCTTGGTGGCGATGGTCTTCACCTTGTCCCACAGCGTCTGCTTCTCGTCGTAGACGTAGTGGAAGTTCGAGGCGCCCTTCTCGACGATTTCCACCACTTTGCGGGCGACATCGGTCGCGCCGGCTCCGCCTTCAGCCCAATGCCGCGCCAGCACCAAGGGGACATCGAGAGTCGCCATTTTCTTGGCGAGCAGCGCATGTTCCGCCTCGGTGTCGGCAGTGAAGTGGTTGACCGACACGACGCAGGGCAGTCCGTAATGATTGCGCACGTTGCTGACATGCCGCTCCAGATTGGCGACGCCCTTGTCGAGTGCGGCGAGATTTTCCTTGTTGATTTCCTTCAGATCCGCGCCGCCGTGAAATTTGAGGGCTCGAACCGTCGCAACGATCACGACCGCGGACGGCCGCAGGCCGGACTTGCGGCACTTGATGTCGATGAACTTTTCCGCGCCGAGGTCCGCGCCGAAGCCCGCCTCGGTGACGACATAATCGGCGAGTTTCAACGCCGTGGTGGTCGCGAGCACCGAATTGCAGCCATGCGCGATGTTGGCAAAGGGACCGCCGTGAATGAAGGCCGGATTGTTTTCCAGAGTCTGGACCAGGTTGGGTTTCAGGGCCTCCTTGAGCAGCACCGTCATCGCACCCTGAGCCTTGAGATCGCGCGCGTGAATCGGCGTAAGGTCGCGGCGGTAGCCGACGACGATGTTGCCGAGGCGTTCCTTCAGATCGACGAGGCTCTTGGCGAGGCAAAAGATCGCCATGACTTCGGAGGCGACGACGATGTCGAATCCGTCCTGGCGCGGAAAGCCATTGCCGGGACCGCCCAGTCCCACCGTGATCTCGCGCAACGCGCGGTCGTTCATGTCCACGACGCGCTTCCAGGCGATGCGTCGCACGTCGAATCCCAACTCATTGCCGTGATAAATGTGATTGTCGATGAGCGCGGAGAGCAGGTTGTGGGCGAGCCCGATCGCGCCGAAATCGCCGGTGAAGTGCAGATTGATGTCTTCCATCGGCACGACCTGGGCATAGCCGCCGCCGGCTGCGCCGCCCTTCATGCCGAACACCGGCCCGAGGCTCGGTTCGCGCAGGCAAATCACCGCTTTCTTGCCGATCTTATTGAGCGCATCGCCGAGCCCCACCGTGGTGGTCGTTTTGCCCTCGCCCGCAGGCGTGGGACTCAACGCCGTGACCAGGATGAGTTTGCCGTCGGGTTTGTCCTTCAGGGTCTCGATGTAGTCGAGGCTGATTTTGGCCTTGTAGTGACCGTAATTTTCAATGCTGGCAGCCGGAATTCCCAAGCGCGCGGCAATCTCGCCGATTGGCTTGAGGGTTGCATTCTGAGCGATCCCGATGTCGGAACTCACGACTTCTCCTAAGTGTTGTGGCGGCCCGTTGCCGCAGGGATGGATATCGGGCCGTGCGATGGAGCCGACCCGTTATTCTTGCAAGACTATAGCATTTAAATGCTAATTCTAGAGGGTCAGGACGATTTTTCCAATGTGATTCGACGTCTCCATGAGGCGGTGTGCCTCGGAGGCATCGGCCAGGGGGAAAGTGGCGTGGATGACCGGCCGCACTCGGCCCGCGGCGAGGAGCGGCCAAATGTTTTTGTGGACGGCGTCGGCCACCGCCGCCTTTTGCGCGACCGTTCTGGCCCGCAGGGTCGAGCCGGTGAGCGTCAATCGTTTGGTGAGAATCATGCCCATGTTGATCTCCGCCCGTGATCCGCCCAACAGCGAGATAACGACGACCCTTCCCTCGAGAGCGGCTATATCCAAATTGCGCGCCGTGTAGCTGCCGGCAACCATATCCAATGTGACGTCGACTCCCTTGCCTTCGGTCAATGCACGCATCACTTCCACGAAATCCTCGGTGCGATAATTGATTCCACGCACCGCCCCCAGCCGTTCGCAGGCGCGCGCTTTGTCGTCGGAACCGGCGGTCGCAAAAACCTTCGCTCCCCACGCCGCGGCGAGCTGGATCGCAGTAGTCCCGATGCCGCTGGTGCCGCCATGAATCAGCACCGTCTCACCCGCCTTGCAGCGGCCGCGGTCGAATAAATTGGTCCACACGGTAAAGAAGGTCTCCGGAATCGCCGCCGCTTCCACCATGCTGATGCCGGCCGGTATTGGCAGGCACAGGGGCGCCGCCGCGATCGCGTAGGCGGCATAGCCGCCGCCAGGCAGCAACGCAGTCACCGCCTCGCCGATGGACCTCCCGGAGACTTTGGATCCCAAAGCGACGATTTCGCCGGCGACTTCGAGGCCCGGCAAATCGGATGCTCCCGGCGGCGGCGGATACCGACCTTGACGCTGCATGACATCGGGCCGATTGACCCCGGCGGCCGCGACGCGCACCAGCACCTCGCCGTCTTGCGGTTCGGGTACCGGTCTTTGGCTGATTCTCAGCTGTTCCGGTCCACCCGGAGCAGCGATTTCGACCACCGTCATTTCACGGGGTAGGGACATTGTGGTGGCTCCGATTTAGTGTAGATTTGACAATCGGCGATGAATAATTAAGTCGATTATCGGTCTTATCCTACAACAAGGATCGGCCGCCACCGAGCATAAATGGATCGGTCGCGCGTAGACGTTTGGGGGTGTGTGATGGCTGAGGTGAGTAGGCGTTTTTTCTTGCTGTCGTCCGCCGCGTTGACGCTTGGTTGCTCGTCGCGACCGGCGGCGGAGACGGCACCGGCCGCCGCGGCCTTGCGCCAGCCGGCAGTGGACCAATCCTGGCGCTATTCCAAGCACGACCTGTTCAGCGGCGCGCGACTCGCCGATGAACTTGACCGTGTCGCGGCGGTCGGTCGTACGATCGAGATCGGTTCGAGCAATGAGGCGCCCAAGGGCGCGCCTGATTCGAACTCGCAATGGGGCGCGGAGATACTGCAAAAATATGTGCACGAGAAACCTCTGGGCGCGCTACCCAGCGAGATTCAGCGCCCCTGGGGGATGGTGTTGGCGGACCCGCATTGGGGCCAGGTCCAGGTCTACGAGACACCCATTCCCCTTTGGCCGCAACAATTGCGGCCGGGTTGGCAGACCCACTTCACGACCAAGTACAAGACACCCGCGAGCCAAAGCGAGCTGTTGTGGGATCAGACGATGAAGGCGCATGAATGGCAAACGATCACCGTGCCTGCCGGCCAATTCAACGCCCTGCGCTTTACCAATATGATCAACTTTGCCAGCAGCGATACATTTCGCACGAATTCCGATCGACAAGAGACGCTCTGGTTTGCCCCCGAGGTGGGCCGCTGGGTCGCCCGTGAAAGTTCGGGCAGCTACTATCTAGAAAATTCCGCAGCAGATACCCCGTATAGCGAAAGCGGTTTCCGATGGGAGCTTATCGAGTGGTCTTAGCGGTTACGACGTAGCGAATCCGCGAGTTCGCCACCTCAAATGGCCTGCACAGTCTGCCATCGAAAATTTTATGACAACGGCCTATATCACCCACCCCGATTGCCTGCGCCATGAAATGGGGCCGGGTCACCCGGAATGTCCCGCCCGCCTGGCTTCGATCAATGAGCACATGCGCGCATCGGGGATGCTGGACGAACTGCGCTGCTTGGAAGCGCCGCTGGCCGAGGAGGAAGACCTCAAACGCGTGCACCGGGCGGCCTATGTCGATCTGATATTCGACAATGCGCCCACCGAAGGTTATGCACAACTCGACCCTGATACCGCCATGAATCCCCATAGCTTGAGCGCAGCTCGGCGCGCTGCCGGCGCGGGGTTGTCGGCCGTCGATGAGTTAGTGGCGGGCCGATCCGAGAACGCGTTTTGTGCGGTGCGGCCTTGCGGTCACCACGCGACCCAGGTTCGCTCCATGGGATTTTGCATTTTCAATAACATTGCGGTCGCGGCCGCCTATGCAGTGGAGAAGAAGGGCCTCGAGCGAGTCGCGATCATCGATTTCGACGTGCACCACGGCAACGGCACCGAGGACATGTTCAGCCAGCCACAGTGGCGGGACCGGGTGCTGATGGCGAGTTTTTTTCAGCATCCTTTTTACCCCTACAGCGGCACCGCCAATCCCGCACCCAACATGATCAACGTGCCACTGGCCGCAGGCAGCGACGGCGCGGCCGCGAAAAAGGCCGTCGAAACAGAGTGGTTGCCTGCGCTCGAGAGATTCAAACCGGAAATGATTTTCATCTCCGCCGGCTTCGATGCGCATCGCGAGGATTTATTGGGCGGCATGGCGCTGGTGGAGGCCGATTACGAGTGGATTACCCGGGAATTGATGGCACTGGCCGCCCGCCATTCAGAGAAGCGAATCGTGTCCATGCTCGAGGGCGGCTACAATCTGTCGGCGCTCGGCCGCAGTGCCGTCGCGCACGTGAAAACCCTGGCCGGGCGATGAGTGGACGGACCGGGCGATGAAGGGGCGGTGGGGCGGCGAAAGGGCGTCATAAGTAGTGCCTTGCCACCGATTCCGCCACACACACGGGTTTCGAGTGACCTTCGCGTTCCGAGGTCACTTCAACGATCAACTGAGCGCCCCCGGGAATGGTTTCGAATGTCATGAGTTTGAAATGTCCCCGCACGCGGCTCCCCACCGGCACCGGCGCGGGAAAGCGCACGCGGTTGACGCCGTAGTTCACGCTCATTCGCACATCGGCGACCTTGAACGCGCTCCTGACCATGACGGGCAGCAAACTGAGCGTCAAATGTCCGTGGGCAACCGTCGCCCCAAAGGGCCCGGCTGCCGCGCGCACCGGATCGACGTGAATCCACTGATCATCACCGGTGACCGCCGCAAACTGATCGATACGCGCCTGATCGATACTGAACCAATCGCTGGTCCCTAGGATGGTGCCGGTGAGCGTCTGCAGTTCCGACAACTTTTGAAACGTGTTCATCGTACGCCTCGCAGGCTGGAAGACTTCGACCCTGGAAAATCCCGTTCCCGCACCCATATCTCGACATCGATCAATCAGCAGGAGACTGCCAAGTGAAGAAAGCAGTAGCGGGAGTGTACCCCAGCCCCAAGGGTCACTGGGTGGGTGACGGGTTTCCAGTGCGAAGCCTGTTTTCATATGACAACTTGGGCCAGCAGCTGAGCCCCTTTCTGCTGCTGGACTACGCCGGTCCGGCCGAATTTTCGCCCGCCTCACGGCCGCGCGGCGTGGGTGAGCACCCGCACCGCGGCTTCGAGACCGTAACCATCGTCTATCAGGGCGAGGTGGCGCATCGCGATTCGGTCGGCAACTTTGGCGTGGTCGGTCCCGGGGACGTGCAGTGGATGACCGCGGCGTCGGGCATATTGCATGAGGAGTTCCATTCTCCTGCGTTCACCCGCAGCGGAGGGGCCATGGAAATGGCGCAGCTCTGGGTCAACCTGCCGGCCGCGCACAAGATGTCGGCGCCCCGCTATCAAACCATCCTCAAGGCAAGTATTCCGCAAGTCGAACTCGCCGACGGATCGGGCAGCATTCGCATCATCGCCGGCAGCCTTGCCGGAGCCGACGGGCCGGCTCACACCGTCACCACACTCAATGTCTGGGACGTGCGCCTGCGAGCGGGACACACGACCTCGCTGTCCTTACCGCAGGGGCACACCACGGCGATCGCCGTGTTGCGCGGATCGATTGCGGTCAACGGTTCGCGCCGGGCCGGCGCCGCCGAATTGATCGTCCTGGATCGCGCCGGCGATGAAGTGCAGATCGAGTCCGCCGCCGACAGCAGCCTGTTGCTGCTCAGCGGCGCGCCAATTGCCGAGCCAATTGTTGGCTACGGGCCCTTCGTGATGAACTCGCGGCAGGAGATCGAGACGGCCGTAAGTGATTTCCAGCGGGGAAAGTTCGGCCGCATGCCTGCTGCGCAGTCCGAAACGGCCGCGGACGCCTAGTACCCCAAGAGGTCGCCGCGACGACGCAATGCAATCGATTCACCGCCAACGCAAGCTCGGTCCCTTTGCCATATCGCCGATCGGACTCGGCTGCATGAACCTGAGTCATGCCTATGGGGTGCCGCCGCCGCCCGAGGCGGCGGCGCAAATATTGCGGCACGCGTTGGATCTTGGCGTGACGCATTTCGACACGGCCGCGCTCTACGGTTTTGGCGCGAACGAGGAGTTGGTCGGGCGCACGCTGGCGCCCTTTCGTTCCCGATTCATCCTGGCCAGCAAGTGCGGCATACAAGGGGTCAAATTCGAGAGCGGCGTACGCCGCATCATCGACGGCAGGCCTGCGACCATCAAGCGGACCTGCGAGGACAGCTTGCGGCGCCTCGATACCGAGGTCATCGACCTCTACTATCTGCATCGTTGGGATAAAACCGTGCCCATCGAGGATAGCGTCGGCGCGCTCAAGGAATTGGTGCGCGAGGGGAAAATTCGCGCCATCGGGCTGTCCGAGGTATCGGCGGACACGCTGCGGCGGGCGCATGCGGTGCACCCGGTTGCGGCGGTACAGAGTGAATACTCATTGTGGACGCGCAATCCCGAAATCGCGGTGATCGAGACCTGTCGAAGCCTCGGCGCAACGTTCGTGGCCTTCAGTCCGCTGGCACGGGGCTTTCTCACCGGTGCCCTGCGCGAGGTCGCCTCGCTGGACGCCAAGGATTTGCGCCGCGCGATGCCGCGATTCGCGCCGGCGGCGTACGCCGCGAATCTGCAGCTGCTCGATGAGTACGCCGGGCTGGCGCGCGCAGCGCACGCGTCCATGGCGCAATTGGCGTTGGCCTGGGTGCTGGCGCGCGGCGAGCATGTGGTGGCCATTCCCGGCACCACGTGCAAGGCGCACCTGGAAGAGAATCTCGGCGCCGCGACGGTGGAATTGCAGCCCGATCTGATTGCGCAATTGGATGCTCTGATCAACCAGCGCAGCGTGGTCGGTGAGCGCTACACGGCGGCGACGCAATCGGAGATCGACACCGAGAACTTTTAGGCGGTCAAGAGCGCTTCTAGGCCGTCAATTCTGCGACCGCGCGGTGGGCTTGATCGATGGCCACGTGGGTGTACGCATCCCACCCGGAGTCCGAATTGGCGATGGCGATGCGGCCGAGCCGCCGGCGCGCCAGCTTGGCGATCGACGCTTGATGGGCGGGGTCGTCGTACAGCGGAGTCGGCGTGTAGGCATAACCGTGCGGCCACCGATTCACCGTGATCGCCGCCACGTCGCGGTCGAAGTCGAATCCGGCCGAGCCCAGCATTCGGCCGAGTTCGTCGCGGATTTCGCGCTCGAAGTCCCCGAAGCTCATGGTGTACAAGCGCGTGCGGCCGGCGCGGTATTGCTCGCGCATGTTGAGGCCTTGATTGGGAGCACAGGGGGTGTGCACCAAGTGCAGGCACACCGGCTTGGATGGATCGGCGGAGAATTTGTAGCCGTCGAGACTGACCGGAAAATCCAGCGAGGCGGCATAGGTGCCGCCGGGATTGTCGATGGCGGCCACGCCGAGCTTGTGCCAGGGTTGCCAGTTGCGCACCACCACATTCACATAGACCAGCGGCGCCCGCACATTATCGTGCAGCGCTGCGCGCTGTTCGGCACCCGTCTCGGACGCGATGTAGGGAATCATGGCGTGATAGCAGGCGAGCACGCAGTCGGCGGCCGCCACGCGCGCAACCTTCCCGCCGTTCACGTAGGCGATTTCGACTCCTCGATCGACATTGCGCACATCGACTACGGTCGAATTGAGGCGAATTCGCACCGGTTGGTCGGCTCGATCGATCTGTCCGTAATCGAAGCGCGCCAGCACAATGTCTTCCATGGTGTTCCCCGGCGCAATTCCGGGAATGAGCCGGCGCACCAACAGGCGGGCGATCGAGGCGTTGCCGTCGGGGAAATGGTAGATATAGGGTTCTTCGCGCTCAGCCGACAAAGCCGCGCGCTGCGCCTTGAGCCCCGGCATGCCGAGCGTCTCGCTGGCGGGCACGGCATCGATGCCCACGGCCCATAGGTCATGCGTGCGGGTCTGCAGATACTTGAGCACCTCGTCATCGGCCTGCCAGTACTGCTTGAGGAAGTCGCGGTAGCTCAAGTGCTCGAGAATGCCCTGGCGCTGGCGTGCCGTTTTTCCCGACAGCACGTCACGATCCGACCAAATCATGTCGAACAATTGCGCGCGGGCATTCTCCCCCAGCGGCAGTTGATCCAGATAGGAGCGCAGTGTCTGGCTGTCGTGCGGCGTTTCATCGACTTCCTGCCAGGTGCCGAAGGGTCGGCGCACCAGGCGGTCGACCCCAAATACCTCCTTCTTGAAGAACACGCCGTGGTTCAAATTCCAGCGCGCGTAAAATTCCTGATCGAAGGCCTTGTTGAAGCGCTGCACGTCGATACCGAGATCCTTCAGCAGACCCTTCGCGACGCCGTCCCAATGGTGCGCCGGACTATCGATGGATTGGGTCCCGCCGTAGCCGAGCAAGGTCTGCCCATCGACGACGAACTCGTTGCGTTTGGCATGGCCGCCGAAATCGTCATTGGTATCCAGTATCAAAACGCGGGCGCCGGGCCGGCGCTGCCGGTAGAAGTGCGCGGCTGCCAGTCCGCTGATGCCGGCACCGACCACGGCCAAATCGTAATGTTCAGCGACCGGAGCCTGCGAGATGTCGAAGCGTGCACCGTCCCGCAGCCGATGCGCCGCTTCGAATGAGCCGATGTGGCTGCCGCGCAAACCGTCGCGACCGGGCGGATAAATGGGCGCGGCCTGTGCGCGGGACAGGTCGACCCCGGCAGCGCCGACGATCGCGAGGGCGATGCCGTTCATGAAGTCG
Source organism: uncultured Gammaproteobacteria bacterium (assembly GCA_963811115.1). Taxonomy (GTDB): domain Bacteria; phylum Pseudomonadota; class Gammaproteobacteria; order Steroidobacterales; family Steroidobacteraceae; genus Bog-1198. Next base: position 280,504 of record CAWEQB010000002.1, on the reverse strand, counting down.
CGGCGAGTGATTCCGGCGGTCATCGGTGGATGTTCGCAATTCGCAACCGGCTGGTCAATCGGGCCATGGTGACTGCGGAAGCCGGCGAGCCTGTCTCAAGATTACTCAGACAGGCTCCTAGTGCTATGCTTTGGAAAAGGCGGTTGCAGCATTGAACCAGGCGGCTGACAGAGAATTCGGTCGATGGCTTCGCTCCAAGCGGGGATGCGGGGTCGGCGTCGCGTTGATTTGCGCCCTGGCACTCGGCCCGCGATGGGTGGGGGGCACGGCGCCCGAGATCGCTCCGCCGGCTTCCAAGGCCGCGAGTATCGATGAACTCGCGGATATCATGGTGGAGGCGCCTGAACCGCGTTATGTATCGCCGACCCGGCGCGACCAAATCGGGCGCATTTGGGCACCCGTCATGATCAACGGCCATGGGCCTTTCCGCCTCGTGCTCGACACCGGTGCGAGCCATAGTGCGGTCACCTCGCTGGTCGCGCTGGCGCTTGGGATTCCGACGGATCAGTCGCCGCCGGTGATACTGCGCGGAGTGACGGGTTTCGCAACGGTCCCCACCATTCGCGTCGACACCCTGACCGTCGGCGATCTGTCCGTCGATTCGGCCGTCTTGCCGATCGTGCCGGACGCCCTGGGCGGCGCCCAGGGAATTCTGGGCGGCGAAGGCTTGCACGGCAAGCGCATATTCATCGATTTTCGCCACGATAAAATCGTCATCACCTTCTCGCGCAATGAGCGATCCTCGCGCGAATTCGTGGACGTGCCGTTTCACGCGCTTCATGACACCTTGGTGGTGGTGAGCGCGATGGTCGGCGATGTACCGACCAAGGCCATCATCGACACGGGCGGTCAAACGACCATCGCAAACCTCGCGCTACAGCGCGCTATTTTCCGGCGCAGCGTGCAGTTCAGGGGCAAGCCGGATGAAATCATCGGAGCGACCAAGGACGTTCAGGAAGGAGAGCTGATGTCCATGCCTCCCATCCACTTCGGCTCGATCCAGATTCAGGACGCCGGCGTCACATTCGCCGACATGTATATTTTCAAGCAGTGGAAGCTTCTCAACGAACCCGCCATTCTGATCGGCATGGATGCGCTGGGATTGCTCGATACTCTTGTCATTGACTACCGCCGACACGAACTTCAAATGCGCATGTCGCGGGCGGGAACGGGTTAGAGCTGGGGGCGGTGATGATCAACAAGCCGATTATTGGAGTAGCCGCCGCCGTGGTGGTGATTGCCGCGGGAAGCTGGTACTACCTGCAGAGCCGCCACTCGGCAATTCCGACCGCTCCGGCCACATCGCCTCTGCCGCCGCCGCCGGCGGAACCCGCGGAGGCCGCCATCCAGCACCCGGTGCCCGCAGAGCAGGCCGCGGGGCCGCCGCCGCCGTTGCCGTCGCTTGCCGACAGCGATGCAGCCATTGGCGATGCGCTCGGGCAACTCGCCGGTGCGTCCGCCGTGAGGGACTATTTGCTGCCGGAAAGCATCATCCGGCACATCGTGGTGACCGTCGACAATCTGCCGCGGCAGAAGGCGGCGGTGCAGAAGCGCCCGACCAATGCAGTTGCCGGATCCTTCATGGCCGTCGGCGATGAGTTGCACGCGACCATTGACCCGCAGAACTTTGCCCGCTATCAGCCCTGGGTGGCGGTGATCGGCAAACTGAACACGCGGCAGCTCGCCGCCTTGTATGTGCGTTTCTATCCGCTGTTCCAACAGGCGTATCAGGAACTCGGATATCCGAACGGCTATTTCAACGATAGGCTGGTGCAGGTGATCGACAACCTGCTGGCGGCGCCGCAACCGACCGGACCCATTGCCCTGGTTCGGCCGAACGTCATGTATACCTATGCGGACCCCGGCCTTGAGTCCCGTTCCGCCGGACAGAAATTGCTGATCCGGATGGGACCGGACAACGCAGTGGTGATCAAGGCAAAACTCACGGAATTGCGCGCGGCGATCACCGCGGCGGCGCCGAAGCACTAGGTTACTCGAACTGACTCGGAACAATTACAACCCTGAGGGGGGGGGATTTATGGCTAGCACGTCTTCGACGGCCGTTTTAACCGACGAGCCAGAAGTGACCCATAACCAATGGCTGGTGATCGGCGCGTCCTCGTTGGGCACGGTATTCGAATGGTACGACTTTTATTTGTACGGTCTGCTCGCGAGCATCATCGGCGCGCAATTCTTTTCCGGCGTCAACGACATCACCGGGTTCATTTTTGCCTTGGCGGCGTTTGCCGCCGGCTTTGCGGTCCGGCCCTTCGGCGCGCTGGTATTCGGGCGGCTGGGTGACCTGGTCGGGCGCAAGCACACGTTCTTGATCACCATGAGCATCATGGGCGGCGCCACTTTTGCAGTGGGTCTGCTGCCGAGCTACGCCAGTGCCGGCGTGGCCGCTCCCGTCCTGCTGTTGACGCTGCGCCTGTTGCAGGGCCTGGCGTTGGGCGGCGAATATGGCGGCGCCGCGACCTATGTCGCCGAGCACGCGCCTGCCGGCAAACGAGGGCTCTACACCAGCTGGATTCAAACCACCGCAACCCTCGGACTGTTCACTGCGTTGTTGGTGGTCATCGGCACCCGCACTTACATGGGTGAGGACGCCTTCAAGGCCTGGGGCTGGCGCATACCATTCCTGGTATCCATCGTGCTGCTCGCTGTGTCGTTGTGGATCCGAATGCAGTTGGCCGAGAGTCCGGTGTTCGTGAAGATGAAGGAAGAGGGAACCACGTCGAAGGCACCGCTCTCGGAGGCATTCCTGCGCTGGGGCAACCTGAAGATCGTCATCATCGCCTTGGCCGGTGCGGTGATGGGTCAGGCCGTGGTGTGGTACACGGGCCAGTTCTATGCGTTGTTCTTCCTGGAGAGAATGCTGCGTGTCGACGGCGCGACGACCAACATACTCACGGCGATTGCACTGGTGTTGGCCACTCCCGGATTCATTTTCTTCGGCTGGCTGTCGGACAAGATCGGCAGAAAGCCCATCATTTTGGTCGGCTGCCTGCTCGCGTTGCTGACCTACTTTCCCCTGTTCGGCGCGCTGACGCGCTATGCGAATCCGGCGCTGTACTCGGCTCAGGCCTCGGCACCGGTGACGGTGATTGCGGATCCGAAGGAATGCTCGTTCCAGTTCGATCCCATCGGCAAGAATGCCTTCGATACCACCTCCTGCGACATCGCCAAGAGTTTCCTGGCGAAGGCGGGCGTCTCGTACCAGAGAATCGACGCGCCGGCCGGAACCTTGGCGCAAATCCGCAGCGGCACGAGCACGCTGACTGCCCCCGATCCCAAGACGGTTACGGGCAAGGAGCGCAAAGCGGCGATTGCGGCGTTTCAAAAAGACGTCAAAGGCGTGCTGGCAGCGGCCGGATATCCCGACAAGGCCAATCCCACGACCATCAACAAGCCGATGGTGGTTTTGATTTTGTTCATCCTGGTGCTGTACGTGACCATGGTGTACGGGCCCATAGCCGCGCTGTTGGTTGAGTTGTTCCCGGCGAGGATTCGCTACAGCGCCATGTCGTTGCCGTACCATATCGGCAACGGCTGGTTCGGCGGCTTCCTCCCGACCACCGCCTTCGCCATGGTGGCTGCCACGGGCGATATCTACTATGGACTTTGGTACCCCATCGTGGTCGCGGGCGCGACCGTGGTTCTAGGGTTCTTCTTCCTGCCCGAAACATTCAAACGCCGCATCGACGCGTAGCGTACGGCTCGGCACTGGGTCCGGCGCCGCCTCCGGCGCCGGACCGCTCTCGACCCATGGCTGAAAATGCAAGGGCGTCGCCATGCGGCGTCACCCCCCAGGTTACATTCGCTTTATCGACGTAGCCGATGTCCAGAGTGTGACGTTATATGTTTCATGGACAGCGGAAAGTTGAGTACGCTGCTTGCACAACCATCAATCGGCGGGTAACCATGACCATATCGAATAGTTCCAAACACATCGGACGGGCACTGGCCGGCACGCTGCTTGCCTCGTCGGCTGCCCTGCTCGGCGCCTGCGTGGTCACCGCGCCGCCGCAGCGGGTCTATACGGCGCCTCCGCCGGCGCCCCGCCGGCGCAGCCCGCCTATTCCGAGCCCGCCTATTCGGAGCCCGCCGCCGAAGGGTCGATGCAGGCCGCCGAAGCACCGCCTCCACTGCCTGATTATGAGCAACCGCCGTGCCCCGCCGACGGCTATCTATGGACCCCGGGGTATTGGGCCTGGGGCGGGGGTGGCTATTACTGGGTGCCCGGAACCTGGGTGCAGCCGCCCCGGGTCGGGGTGTTGTGGACTCCCGGCTATTGGGCCTTCGTGGGCGGAATCTATGCCTTCCACGCCGGCTACTGGGGCCCGCACGTCGGCTTCTACGGCGGCGTGAATTACGGATACGGATACGGCGGAGAGGGATTCCACGGCGGTCGTTGGGCCGGCAATTCGTTCGCCTACAACCGCACCGTCAACAATGTGAACGTGACCAATGTTCACAACACCTATAACGAGACTGTGATCAACAATGTCACCGTCAACAAGGTGAGTTACAACGGCGGCGCCGGCGGTGTTGCCGCGGCTCCGAGTTCACAAGAGCGAGAGGCTGCTCATGAACGGCATGTACCGCCGACGCCGCAGCAACGCGAGCACATTCAGGAAGCCGCCAGAAATCCTGCGCTGGCCGCGAGCACGAATGGTGGACGTCCCGCGATTGCGGCAACTCCGAGACCGGCTGCGTTCAACGCACCCGGCGTGGTGGGTGCGCGTGGCGCCCCGGTGGCGCAGAACACCCGCGGACTGCCGATGCAGGCCCCGATACCCGCCGCCGCAGGCTCGCCGCACTTCAATGCTCTTGCAGGTGGCCAGCAGCCGAACAACTTCGGGCATCCGCAAGCGGGCATGCCGCCGACAGCAGCGGCAATGCATCCGCAGACAGGCGCGCCACCGGCAACTGCTATGCATCCGCAAGCGGGCATGCCGCCGACCGCGGTAATGCATCCGCAAAACGGCGCTCCGCCCAATGTGGCGCCGCACCCGCAGGCCGCGCACCCGCCGCAGCAGCAGCAGGCGCCTGTACAGCATCCGAAGCCGCCGAAAAACGAAAAGCACGAGCACGATCCTCAAGCCAACAAGTAAGCTGACAGTGCATGTTGCCGCCGGTATACCGGCGGCAACATGCGCACCTGTCGCGGCGGATTCTCGGCCGGTCAGTGCACGACCGGCAAGTCGACGAAGCTGGCATTGGTGCCGCCATCGAATATCTTGATGGTCGCTTTCTTGTAGTCCGCGGGCTTGGCAAAGAAGATATTGCCGACGTAGCTCTGGGGATTTCTGTCGTACACCGGGAACCAGCTCGATTGCACCTGCACCATGATGCGATGTCCGGGCAGGAACACGTGATTGGCGGTCGGAAGCGCAAAACGATAGACCTGCTTCTGATCGGGTGGTATGGCCTTCGGATTGCTGAACGATTCGCGATATCTGCCGCGCAGGATGTCGGCGGATACCATTAGTTGGTAACCACCCATCTTCGGCTCGCGCCCAACCTCATCCGGGTAGACATCGATCAACTTCACCACGAAATCCCCGTCCGTCCCGGTGGTGGAGGCGACGAGGTTGGCAACGGGTTCGCCGCTGATCTTCACGGGCACTTTCAGCGCCGGGGTGCTGAAGCTCAGGACGTCCGGCCGCGAGGCGGCGTCCCGCTGGTCGCCCACCAGCCACGTCTGCCAGATGGCCTCGCCCTCGTCGCCGCCGATATGAATGGGGCGCGGCACATAGGGCACGGGCTTCGCGGGATCGGATACATAGACCTCGACATCGGTGGCCGCGCCTGTGGGCGACCCCAGGCGCAAAATGCCGCCCGATTGCAGGTACAGATTTTGATGATCGATCGCGCATCCGCTCGCGCAACCGCTGGGCCAGCTCGGCAGCGCCAGCCAGCGGTTGGTGCCTGTCTCAAAGGCGGTCACAGGGGTCAGGCCGAGCGGTGCCGGATCATCCTTGAGGTAGTGATCCAGAAACGGTCGCAGTACATGCAGGCGAAAATAGCGCGCCGTATCGCTGCCGAATCGGATTTGTCCGATCGCGCTGCCGTCGAGCCGCTGCTGATGATGAAACCAGGGCCCGATGACCAGAAAGAGATCGGGATTGTCGGCTTGCCGCGCCTTGAGCGCCTTGTACAGGGCAATGTTGCCGTAAATATCTTCCTGGTCCCACAGGCTGTGCACCAGCATGACCGGTACCGTCACCCCCTGCTTGGCGAGGATCTTGTCGAGCGCTTGATCCTGCCAGAAGGAATCATAGGCGGGATGGTTCATGACCTTGTCCGTGAACCCGACCTGCTCGAGACCATGAAGCCGCGCCATGTCGCCTGCCGAACCGACCCCGAGCCAGGTGTCGTAGTCGTCGTAGTGATCGCTCCACCACGGCACATCGCTGGTGCGGCTGGCTTCCTGTAAATGGAAATAGGTCAGGCTGTCGAGGCGAAACGCGCCGTTGTGGAACCAATCGTCCCCCCTCCAGCCATCGACCATGGCATTGATGGGTACCGCCGCGCGCAGCGCCGGATGCGGGTTCACCAATGCCATGAGGGAGGTGAAGCCGTCATATGAAATACCGAGAATGCCCACCCTGCCGTTGGACTCGGGAATATTCTTCACCAGCCAATCGATGGTGTCGTAGGTGTCGGTGGAGTGATCGACCGCGGTTGGGTTCAGAGGCCCGTGCAGCGGACGGGTCATGACGTAGTCGCCTTCCGAACCGTGTTTGCCGCGCACATCCTGCATGACGCGGATATAACCGCCGCCCTCAACGGCATCGTCCGCGACGTCGCTGCTGTCGATCACCGCCGCCAGATGAGCGCTGCTGTTCTTCGAGATGCGCTCAGTGGCGCCGTAGGGAGTGCGGGACAGCAATATGGGCGCCCCGTGGACGCCGCGCGGAATGAGAATCAGCGTTTGCAGTTTGATTCCGTCGCGCATGGGAATCATGACCTCGCGCTTCACGTAGTCGAAGGTGTCGACCCGCGGCACGAAGGTGGATGGTATTTCGCTTGGCAGAGTGTCGGCCGCAGACGCTGGCGCGTTTGCCATCGAGACAAAGACCGCGCAAAGAATCGGAAAAACTGCACAAAGGTCTGAGGCGCGTCCACGCGCAAAAATGGTCGACATCATCGAACTCCGGATTGGGCGCTCATGCGGCGGCGAAAGTTTGCGGGTTTATTCGCTGGTGCGCAACGCCACCCCGCCGGCGGGCGGCAATAATCCAATTCCGCTCCTTGCAGCAGGCGTTGGTAGGGGGCATGATCGCAACACGCGCCCCCGATAGAAAGGCCGCTTAACAGAATGCCGACACCGCAGGCCGGCAACCGGAGCGGGGCGAGCGAGGAGTAGGGCATGAACACTTTGTCGTTCACGATTTCCGACGCCGTTGCGACTCTGACGATCCAACGTTCGGCGGTGAGCAACGCGATCGATATCAGCATCATCCGCGCCATGCACCTGGCGCTCGATCAAATACAAAAGGGCGAGGGCGGCGCCCGGGCCGTCGTCATCACCGGCAGCAACGATGTTTTCTGCAGCGGTTTGGATCTGCATTCTGTGGATTTGAAGACCCAGGAGGCAAGGCAGCGGGCGCATTTCGAGATGCGCCGTTTCATGGACCCTCTGATCCTGCGATTGAGCGGCTTTCGCTTTCCCATTGTGGCCGCCGTCAACGGCGCAGCGGTGGGTGCGGGCATGAGCCTCGCGTTGGCGAGCGACATCATCATCGCGGGCGACAATGCCTATTTTCTGCCTTCGTTCGCGCGCCTCGGGCTGGTGCCGGATGCGGGAATCACGTTTCATCTGGCGCGGCGAATCGGCGCCGGCCGCTCGCTGTCGTCCCTGATGCTGGCAGAGCGCATCGACGCCAAGACCGCGCTCGACTGGGGACTGGTCTACGCGGTGGTGCCGGCCGCCGAGGTGGTGATGCGCGCGCAGACGGTGGCGCACCGCCTGGCCACCGGTCCGTGCGCCGTGCTCGGTCAAATTCGTTCCTTGCACGCCTCGACATTCGATCATTCCCTGCAGGAGCAACTGCGCGCCGAGCGCAGCGCCCAGGAGATGACGCTGGAGACACACGATTGTGTGGAAGGCGTACGCGCCTTCTTCGAGAAGCGGGAGCCGAATTTTTCGGAACATTCCTAACCTCGATGCCCGACCATGGCGTTAGTGGATCGGGAGAGGCCGGGCGGTGATGGCGACCCGGATGGCCGCAAGCGGCGCATGCTCGTCGAAGGCTGAGGATTTCGGGTCCTTCGGAACGCCGAGACGGGTCCACAATGATTCAAGATCGGGCGTCATTGCGGTGGTCTTTACATCGCGGTAGAGATCCTGCAATACATGCGTGCCGGTTGCGGCATCGCCGATGCGCAGCACGTCATCGATGTCCCGCTCGGCTAGATAGCCTCCGGTTTCATTCAGTATTGCGCGCAGTGCCGTTTGCAGACCGAGGCGATTGCCGGTTTGCTGGCGTATCGCGACGTCCGCTTGCAGGCAATAGAGCGCACCGCCCCAATAGGTGCGTCCCCAGGTCGGAGTCTGATCCATGCCGCCTTCGCCGGCGCGCGGCAGGCCGAACGGCATCGAGTGACGGTATTCCGCCCAAACGTCGCTGATGTCGCGATTGCCGAATTGCGCGCGCGCGATGCCTTCGACATAGGTGGCCAAGCCTTCCTCCAGCCAATGATGGCGGCGCCCCAATTCCGGCAGCGCCAAGTGGACCATTTCGTGCACCAGAACCCAATCGTCGGCCAATCCGCCCGCGGTAGCATCGCGACCGACGCTCACCTGGATGAGGAGCCCGGATTCATTGGTGGTACGGCCGCCGCGCACGTCGCCGCCCGAGTTCGCCTCGATTTTCAGCACCACCAGCGGCGCCGGAAAGCGGCCGTAATAGCCGGCAACGATTCGCGCCGACCGGTCGATCCATTCCCGCAGCACCGTGCGCTGCAGCGCCATGGCCGGATCATCGATCAAGACGCACAGGTTGCTGCCCTGCACGCTGATCGCAATCGCGGCGTTCTTTGCGCAGGCGGGGGCGGAGGCCGCAGTCGCGGCGTTCGCGGGTCCCGCGAACGCCGCGAGCACGCAGGCCGTCACGGCGAGAGTTCGGAGCGGGTGCATAGCTTCAAGTTGCGAATGTCCGACGGAGTGGTGCGGCAACAGCCGCCGATCAGGCGCGCACCGGCGGCCTGCCAATGGCGCGCTTCAGTCCCCAGGCGCATCGCGGCATCGCCGCTCCAATGCTTGGATGAGGCCTCGAAAACCTCACCGGAGTTGGGATAGACGATGAGCGGCTTCGTGGTCCGCACGCGCATGCGCTGCAGCAGCGGCAATATGTACTGCGGCGCGGTACAGTTCACGCCCACTGCGACGATCTGCGGGTAATTCTCCAGTTCCGCGACGCATGCGCCGATGTCTTCGCCCTCGCAGTTGTGCCCGCCGTCCTTGCAGGAAAAACTGACCCATGCGGAAGTGTCGGGAAATTCCCTCAGCAAATCCGCCAATACACGCGCCTCGCGCAGGCATGGAATTGTCTCGCAAGCCAAGAGATCGGCGCCGGCAGCGGCCAGCACGCGCAGACGCGGCCGGTGAAATGCTGCCAGGGCGGCATCGTCCACCGGGTAGCGGCCGCGGTACTCGGCGCCGTCCGCCAGCATTGCTCCGTAAGGACCGACGGAGGCGGCGACCAGGGGCCGCAGGCGGCCGGTGCGGTTCGATTCCGAAGCCCAAAACTCATCTCGCGCGGCAAGCGCCAGCGACACCGCGCTGCGCATCAAATTCCCCGCCGCAGTCCGGTCGATGCCGCGGCGCGCGAAGCCTTCGAAGGTGGCTTGATAGGTCGCGGTCGTTGCGACATCGGCTCCCGCGCAAAAGTAGTCGCGGTGCACCTCGCGGATCAGGTCCGGCCTTTCAATCAAGCACTTCGCCGACCACAGCTCGTCTTTGAGATCCGCACCGCGGGATTCGAGTTCCGTCGCCAGCGCCCCGTCCAGAATCATCAGGCGGCGCTGCGTGAGAAAATTGTCGATAGGATCATGCATGATTGGTCGCGTCCGGCGCGAATTGCGATCATACTCCGCGGGGCATTTGCCCGCGGATCTGTAAGGGACAGTCGCATGCTCAACGCTCTGGACATCAAGAACCAGCATTCGGATGTGTTCACGTTCCTGCACGGCGATCTGGGTGCACGGGCAAGTCATTGTCACGTTCCGGAAGAAGCCGGGTCGGAGAGCCTGGTCTACGCCAGCAATGCCGCGCAGCTGGCCGAAGCACGGCGCCACCGGCCGGCGATTCTGATCGTTCCGGCGAAGTTGAGCGGTTGCCTCGACGCCGCGACGGACGCCGGCAGCTGTTGCTTTTCGGTGCAAAGCATCTCCATGGGCATGGCCGTGTTGCTGAAATACTTCGACCGGAAGAGCGTTCGATTCACGCAATGGGGCGGGCGCCATCCGACGGCGGTGGTGCACCCGGATGCCGTGATCGGCGAGGGCGTCTATCTGGGGCCCTTTTGCGTGATCGGGGCGCATGCAAGCGTGGGCAATGGATGCATGATCGGCGCTCACGCGGTGGTCGAGAACGACGCCCGGATCGGCGAGCGCACCATCCTGCACCCACAGGTCTTCGTCGGCGCGGCCTGCGAAATCGGCGATGACTGCGAGATCCATCCACATACCAGCATCGGCAGCGACGGATTCGGCTATGCCGTTGATGCCGACGGCAGGCCGCGAAAAATCTCGCATCTCGGCAATGTGAAAATCGGCAACTGCGTGGAAATCGGCAGCAATTGCGCGGTCGACCGCGCCACGCTGACATCCACCTACATCCGGTCCGGCACCAAGCTGGATAATATCTGCCATATTGCGCACAACTGCGACCTGGGCGAAAACGGTTTTTTCACGGCTGGATTCATGATGGGTGGATCGACCAAGATCGGCCGGCAATTCGTCACCGGCGGCAATACCGTGGTCACCGCGCACATCACGCTCGGCGACAACATAACCCTGCAGGGAAGATCGTCGGTCACCTGCAATGTTCCCGACGCCGGCGCCTACGGCGGCTATCCCTTGCAGCCGCTGAAGGAGGCCATGAAGACGGCCGTCAATATCGGGCATCTGAACGAGATTCGCCGCAATCTCAATCGCGTGATGAAGCGTCTGCAGCTTCTCGACAAGGCTCCCGCCGATAGTTCCGACGCTTGAAGCTCAAGACCGGCAGCGTAATGGTGCCGATCGCGGTGCTGATCGTCGCGATGGTGTGCTTTCAACTGGGGGCGACGATCGCCAAGGGATTATTCCCGGCGGTGGGCGCTTCCGGCACCACTGCGTTGCGGCTGGCGCTATCCGCGCTCATTTTATTGGCCGTCTGGCGTCCCTGGCGATTGCGCTTGAATGCGCGTGAGATACGCGTGATCGTCATTTACGGCGTGGCTCTCGGGTGGATGAATTTCTTCTTCTACCTGTCGCTGCGCTTCATCCCGCTGGGTGTTGCGGTTTCCCTGGAGTTTGTCGGCCCGCTGGCATTGGCCATGGCGGCGTCGCGCCGTGCCGTCGATTTCCTGTGGATTCTGCTGGCGGCCTTGGGCTTGCTGGCGCTGCTGCCGCTCGGCCTCGGTTCCAGACAACTGGATCCCGTGGGGGTCGGATGCGGGCTCGCTGCCGGCGTGTGCTGGGCACTGTATATTTATTTCGGCCGCAAGGCCGGAGCCGCGCACGGCGGGCAGACCACCGCACTCGGCATGCTGATCGGCGCCGTCATGATCGTGCCCATCGGGGCCGCTTCGGCCGGCATGCAGCTCCTCTCGCCGGCGTTACTGCCGGCCGCGATCGGCGTGGCGCTGCTGTCGAGCGCGATTCCCTACTCGCTCGAAATGCTGGCGATGCCGCTGCTTCCAACCCGCACTGTCGGCGTCCTCATGAGCTTGGATCCCGCCCTCGGCGCGCTGGCCGGCCTGTGGTTTCTCGGCGAGTCCTTGACGTGGATCCAGTGGGCGGCAATTGCCAGCATCATGGCAGCCTCGGCCGGGAGCGCGGCGACCGGCCGCGGCCACGGGGAATGCCCGGACAGGCTCCTACTGCCCGATTAGCGTAATCGCCATATATAGCGCGGCCGCTCCCGCCAGAGTCATGAGAGTGGTGAGAAACTTCGGATGCGCATGGTAGCTTTCCGGAATGAGATCGCTGGCGCCGATGTAGAGAAAGAATCCGGCGAACAATGCCAGCGCCGTGCCGAAGCCGTCGCCCGGCAGGATGAAGAAATAGGTCGAAGCGATTCCGAGCACCGGAGCCAGCGCGTCGGCGATGAGCCACGCCAGTGCCTGCGTGCGGCGTCCTTGATTCTTGAGCATGATGCTCATGGTATTGATGCCGTCCGAGAAATCATGCGTGAGCACCGCGATCGCGACCACGATTCCCACTTGATGCGAGGTTTGAAATGCGAACCCGATGGCGACGCCATCGAGCAGACTGTGGATGCACAGCACGCCGGCTGCAAAAGGGCCGCGAGGCGCGGCGTCGCCGTGAAACAACTGGATCCTGTCCAACACCAGGTACGACAGGAATGCCAACGCCGTGAAGCTCAATGTGACCGCAGGGGTGTGAAACTTTTCGCCGAAGACGATCGCCTCGGGCAGCAGATCGAAAAATGCGACGCCGATGACCGCGCCCGCGCTGAACCCCAAAATCAAGTGCAGCTTGTCGCGCAGCCTGAGCGCCAACAGGCCGCCGAACAGCGTGCTGAAGAACGCCGCACCGGCGATGACTATGAGTAAAGGTTGATTCATGCCACTGCTTCCGGCCGACGGGTTATATTGTGCTCATACAATTGACAGATTTGGGGGAAGCGTGAGTTACGACTCCTATCATAAACGCAAAATCGGCAAACACGTGCTAAAGCCCGAAACCCAGATGATGGGCTACGGCTATGATCCCAGCCTTTCCGAAGGGTCGCTGAAACCGCCGATTTTCCTGACATCGACCTTCGTTTTCCGAACGGCGCAGGACGGCAAGGATTTTTTCGACTACACCTCCGGCCGTCGCGAGCCTGAGGCCGGCAAATCCTCCGGGCTCGTCTACTCGCGTTTCAACAACCCCAACCTCGAGGTGCTCGAAGATCGGCTGGCGTTGTGGGAGGAGGGCGAGACGGCGGCGGTATTCTCCAGCGGCATGTCCGCAATATCGACGGTGCTATGGACCCATGCCCGTCCGCGAGACGTCATTTTGATGAGCCAGCCCCTGTACGGCGGCACGGAAACACTGATCGAAAAGACCCTGCCCGCGTTCGGGGTCAGTGCGGAGAGTTTCACCCTGGGTCATGACCGGAACGCGGTGGCTGACGCCGCGCAGCGCGCGGCGCAGCGGGCCGCGGCGGCCGGCGGCCGGGTGTGCTTGATCATGGTCGAGACGCCGGCGAATCCAACCAACAGTCTGGTCGATCTGGCGCTGATGCACGAAATTTCGGCGCAAATCGGCGCGAAGCAGCAGGGCGGCCGGCCGCCGGTGGTGGTCGACAACACCTTTCTTGGGCCTGTTTTCCAGCGGCCCCTGGCGCATGGCGCAGACCTCGTCATGTATTCGCTGACGAAGTACGTCGGCGGACACTCGGACTTGGTTGCGGGCGGGGTCGTCGGCTCACGCGAAGCCGTGGGCCCGGTGAAGAAGCTCCGCGGCGCGCTCGGCACCCAGTTGGATCCCAACACCGCTTGGATGATCATGCGTTCGATGGAGACGCTGTCGTTGCGCATGCACAAATCGGCGCAGAACGCTGCATTGGTCGCGAATTTTCTGCGCGGGCACCCCAAGGTCGCAAACGTCAACTATTTGGGCTTTCTGGCCGCGGACGACCCGCGTTACCCGGTGTTTCAGCGGCAGTGCGAGAGTGCCGGTTCCACCTTTGGGTTTGCGGTCAAGGGGGGCGAGGCGGAGGCGTTTCGCCTGCTCGATGCCTTGCAGGTCATCAAGCTTGCGGTGAGTCTCGGTGGGACCGAAACCCTGATGTCGCATCCGGCGAGCACCACGCATTCGGGGGTCAACAAACAAACACGGGATCGCATCGGCATCACCGATGCGCTGATCCGCATTTCAGTCGGCATCGAAGACGCCGACGACCTGATTGCAGATCTGGGAGCAGCACTCGATGCAGTTTAAGAGATGGATGTTCATGTCGGCGGTGTCCGCCATCGCCGGCGCGAATTGCGCATTCGCGGCGGCCGCCGATCCCGCAGCCTTTGCCGACACGGTTTATCGCCACGGCTATGTGTACACCGTCGATCCCGGCGACAGCGTGCAGCAAGCGCTCGCGATCCGCGCGGGCCGCATCGTCTATGTGGGCGGCGATGCCGGCATTGCGGCGCTCATCGGCCCCAAGACGACGGTGTTCGATTTGCACGGACGCATGCTCATGCCGGGTCTGGTCGACGGCCACATGCATCCCCTGCAGGGCGGTGGCTCGCTGTTGAAGTGCAACTTGAACTACGAGCAATTGGGCGTTGCGGACATGCAGGCGCGGATTCAGGCGTGCCTCGACAAGACGCGGCCACTCGAGCCGGATACCTGGCTGGAGGTGGTGAATTGGTTCCAGGAGGGCATGGTGCCGGCGGGCGTTCATACCGATCGGGCTGCGCTCGATGCTCTCAACACCAAGCGGCCGATTTTCGTCGAGTCTTCCTTCGGCCACACGGCGCTGGTCAATTCACGTGCCTTGCAGCTCGCCGGCGTTACTGCGCAAACACACGATCCGCTCGGCGGCAAAGTGGGTCGAGATGCCTCCGGCAATCCCACCGGCATTCTCGAAGATGCCGCGCAAGAGGCGATCGTCAAACAGATTCCCCCGCCGACAGCGGCCGACAACGTCAAGTCCGCCGCGGCCGCGCTCGACGCGCTGCGTAAGCAGGGGATCACCACGTTTTTGGATGCGGCGGCCGAATCGCCGTCGCTGGAGGCTTTTGCGACGCGTGAAACGCGAGGGTAAACTCACGGCGCGCGCGCACTTCGCTCTGCTCATTACGCCGCCGCAGGGAACCGATCCGAGCAAGGCGGCTGCGGCGGTCAAGTCGCTGGCGCAGCGCTACGATCAGGGCGCGCTCGCGCCCGATCCCGCGCTCACCGTGCGCAACGTAAAGCTGTTCCTGGACGGCGTGATCGCCGCTCCCGCACTCACCGGAGCCATGCTGACGCCCTATTTTAGCCGGCAAGGCGCATCGGCCGGCGCGCACTGGGCGCCGTCGGCGAACCGCGGTCCCGATGTGTATTTCCCAGCGCCCGTCTTGAGCCGGCTGCTGATCGAAGTGGCCGGCGCCGGACTCGAACCGCACATGCATGCGGACGGCGATCGCGCGGTGCGCGAAGGACTGGATGGGATCGGCGCGCTGCGGGGTAAGTTCCCAGACCGTGACATCCGCGCCGCCATTGCGCACGACGAGATCGTCGATCCGGCGGATTTCCCGCGCTACAAGCAGTTGAACGTGATCCCCGTATTGTCGTTTCAATGGGAGAAACAGGCGCCGGACACCATGGAGGGCGCCCGCGAGTATCTCGGCCCCGCGCGCTTCAAGTACATCGAACCCGCCGGTTTTCTGGCAGCGGCGGGTGCGCGCATCGCCTACGGAAGCGACTGGCCGGTGGACCCGCTCGACGAATGGTTCGCGCTCAAGGTGGGGGTCACACGCACCAACGCGCCGCAGCCTGATCATAAATACGCCGGGCGTTTGAGCGACGACAAGGGTCTTTCACGCAAGGAGGCGCTGCGCGCGATCACCATGAATTCGTCATACGAGCTGCATCAGGATCGGGATACCGGTTCGCTGGAAGTCGGCAAGCTCGCGGACCTCGTGGTGCTCGACCGCAATTTCTTCGACATTCCCGCGGAGCAGATCGCCGAGATCAAAGTGCTGCAGACAGTTGTCGGCGGCCGAACCGTCTATCAGTCCGACCGGTTCTAATGCGAGCGTCTCTAGCGCGGACGTTGTGCGCCGATGCTGATGATGGTGCGGTCCCGGGTCGTGACGTCGGTTTCCTTGCGGCCGTCGCCGGTCAGGATCCACGGCAGCGGCAGATTGTCCGCGACGACGGTGATGATGTGGTGTCCGGTCGCGACCACGGGAAAGCTGAAGCGGCCCGCGGCGTCCGTTTGGACTGAGAATCGGCCATCAAGCACCACCGTGACATTCGGCGCACCCGCTTCGCCGGCGTCAGGCTGACCGTTGTTGTTTGCATCGAGATAAACGACTCCGGCGATTTCACCGGAACCGGCCCCGGGGGCGCCGCCCAATGGTGCGAAATGCGAACCCGAGGCGCGTCGATAGCGAAGCGTCAAAAATACCCCGCGTTCCTGGAGGGCGTCGACCGGGATCGCCACCGGCGGCGTCAACGGGGAAGTCACCGTCAGCGGTTCCCAGGCTCCGACCCGGCTGTCGTAGTAGGTGGCGAGGACCTGCCAGTCATGGGCAATCTGCCAAATCAGCGAGACATTCGCCGACACCCCCGGTGCGGCCCGGCCTTGCACCGCTCGGGACCAAAGCACGTTGCCATCGATGCCCAGCCCGTTGCTGAATTGACCGCCGCCGAAAGCTCCGAGGCTGAGCACGGTGCTGTCCTGCGCCAGGCCGTTGGTGACGGCGCCGCTGATGCGTTCGACCGATGCCGAGGTGCTGAGCCGCATTCCCGCCGGCGTCGACCAGGCCTCGTTCAGCGTGAGTATGGTGTCTTGTCCCGCGGGAGTCTGGATGTAATCGGCCTGCACACGGCCGGTGCCGCCGCCGTTCGAATGGTCGATGAAACCTTCCACCGACCAGCTGCTGCCGCCGTCGGTGCGGCTGACATTGGCGACGCCGCCGACGCCCCAGTCGCGCGACAATTGGTAACGCGTGTCGCCGGTGAGAAACGTGGTGTTGGTGCCGAGTCCGGACACCGAGCGCACTTCGTCGATTCCGACGTCGGCCAGCCATTGCCGGCTTTGATAGCTGAGCCGGTAGTAGCCGCCCTGCGCGTCGTTCGTGATGAGCTGATTGCCCCACGTCATATCCGGGTCAATGCGAAAGACGCCGGCGTTCTGCACGATTCGGCCTTGCGTGAACGACGCATCGATCCAGGTGCCGAAGGCGTTGCCCTTGCCGCTGATATTGCCGTCCAGGAAATTTGCCTGGATATGTTCGCCGCCGTTTTCCCACCCGGCAGACAGCAGTCCGGTCGTGGAGGACATGAGTGTGGTCCCATCGATCACGGGACCGATGGCCAGGTTCACGTCATGAGCCTCGACGAGCTGGCCGCCCAGCGTCCAATGCGGTGCCGGGGACCACTCTGCACCGGCGGTCGCGGTCTCGCCATCGAGGGTTCGAAAGTTGGGCACCACGATGCCCTCGTAGACGCCGGGTACGCCGCCGCCGGCGACGATTTGCAGGCCTGATGGGCCGCGCCATTCCGTGGTGAATCCCTGCAGGGGAGCGGTGGGCAGATAGAATCGCGGCTGAAACCGCGCCATGGCGATATCGGGCGAATTCACGTCGCCGAGCGCATTGTCCGCCTGCCAATCGCCGTCGAACGGCATGCCGCGCTGCCTCAGTGTGATGACGCCGCCCTGGCCCTGCTCGGTGGGACCGGAGTTGGAAGCGCTGGTGCGCAGCGACGCGTCAAGGGACCAGGCGCCGTACGCCGCCGTTTCCCATTGGGTCTTGGCGATGAGACCGTCTTCCGTCACGTTGTGGGCCGAGCCGGCGTCGTGCGAGGTCAGCACGCTGGCGACGGCTTCAATTTGCAGCGAGCGCGCCAATCCATCGGTGTCACTGGTCGCATTGTCGCCCATCGAGATGTCGGGGGAGAGCGATCCGCCGCCGATATACCTATCTTGATAGACGGGCGAAGGCGCGCCCGGGATCGGCGGCGCCGGCGACTGCGCATTGGCGGCCAAGCATAAGAATCCTCCCAACCCGCACAGGCTGCGCGCGAGCCGGGGAGCGAAGGGGAGGCGCGATTTCATTCAAATTGCTGATTGAGTTCGGTCCTTTGCTTGCCCCACTCGAGCCGCCCCTTGACCGTGACCGGGAAGGTGAGCGTCGGGTGATCGTCGGTGGCTGTTGAGGGCGTCAGAAAGACCTCACGTTCTTCGTGGGGCAATATCGGAAAATCCGACGGCGTGAAATCGTATGAGATGCCCTTGGCGTCGGTGCCGGTCAGAAAACCGGTCATGCGGCCGTGGGCGCTGCCCGAGTTGTGGACACGCAGGGTCGGCAATTGCTGGCCGTTGAGGGTTGCGATCTTGGGCCCCAACACCTCCAGCAGCGGTTCGCCGTCGCCCACCGTCAGGTACACGATCACGCCGATGCGCCCGGTGACCGGCATGTCGAGTCCTTTGCTGTGCGAGATCGACGGTTCGGCGCCTTCGATCATCACGGCGAAGCGGCATTCCCCCGGCGGAGTGTCCGCCGGCACCGTCACTTCGAAGCGGTAGCGCAGGGTCGCAGCGCCGGGGACGACCACCTCCGGCCGCTCGATTGCAACCCACGGCCGGCAGCTGCCGGGCTGCAGGTCATCGCGGAAATTCACGCTGAAGTCCGCGGAAAAATTCCAGTCCGCGGTGCGCATGAGGTATCGCGATGGTGCCGTCGATCGATTGCTGATTTCGATCACGCTGCGCACTGTCTTGCCGGGCTGCGCAGCGAGTTCGAAGCGCGGGGGCGACACCAGCGCCGCAAATCCCTGCGCGTGCACGGACGCCGACAGCGCGGCTCCGGCGAACAAGAGCAGTAAGGAAGCACATCGACGCATGATCAATCCTCATCCATTTCAAAGTGGAAGCTCACCGGGACGGCCCGCCGGATCAATGTTCCATCCACGTTGAACTGGAACTTCAGTACGTCTTCCATGAAGGGCGTCGAGATGGGACCCGAGTACACCAGCGCGCGGTTGCCGGAGTGCACCTGCCCCGACGAGAAACGACCCTGGGTGACCCAAGAAGCGGTGATCGGGCCGGGCTGCTGCGCCGGCAGATTCAAATAGATGCGCCCCGACCGATGCAGCCATGGCATCACATTGATCCGCACGCGAATCGTCGTGGTGCCGACCATCATCGTGTCGGCCCCCGATCGCGACGGCGTCGCCGTCTTCCAATGCATGCTGACGGATGGCTCGAGCGACTGGGTTCCCGAATCGTCGATGATGGCGGTCTTAGCGAACGCCGTGGGCGCCCAGATTATGCTCAATAGGCAGGCCAAAAAAAAAGCCGGCACCGCCCCGCGGCTCATGGTGCGCTCAGGGTGTAGCGGACGCGGCCGGTGAAAGTGCCGGCCGGCGGCACGGTGTTGTTCAAATATGAAAAGGACCAGCAGCTTTCGTTCCACGTGTTGCTCGCCATGGCACCCACGTTCTGCGTGCCGCCGCTGACGAAAGTTCCGGATGGGAAAACTTCGGCGCCCGTATCGCCGTTGCCGCTCGAGGTCCAGCGGATTTTTGAAAAAGGAATTGTGTCGCCGGTGCTGTCGGTCAATGCCGCCGGCACCGTGGCGACGACCTGGGCGGCGGCGGTGGCTCCGCCTGCGGTTCGATAAAATCCGCCGATGTAGACCTGGCCCGGCACGCTGCAAAATGTATAGCCGTCGATGAAGCTTACCGTGGCGGTGCTGTTGGTGGTCATCGCCTGCGCCGTGCCATTGCCCACCACGCCCGACGGGACCGTCACCGACACCGTGTTGACCGTGGTGTTGTTGCCCGGCTGGCCGCCGTTGTTGTAGAGAGCCGTGAAGCTGCCCACGCCGACCTGCAGGTACACGGTCAGCGGCGCGGCCGGGTTGAGCGTGACCGTGTAGGCCGCGGCGAATACCGGCATGGAACCGAGCAAGGCCGCGCCGATTGCTCGGCGCAGCCCGTCTCGGTTGGTTCGCACGCGCTGACCTGCGGGCGTCATGGGACTTAGGGCATTGTCGCGGTGTAGACCACGCGGCCGTTGTTCACGTTGACACCACCGTACGTGCCGGCCGGCACACTCGCGGCGTTGGCGAAGCTATACGTCCACTTCGCATCCTGCACGATGAGCTTCGTGGCCGGAGCGGTGAGCACCACGTTCGAGCTGGTGCCGTTGGTCAGCACCGGCGCCGGCAGAGCCGTGCCCGAGGTCAGGGTGGTGGCGGCCGTGGTGATCTGTGTGAACGGAATGGTGTCGCCGTTGCCGTCGCTGAGTGCGCCGCCCGCCGTCGCATTGAGCGTGACGTTGCCGCTGTTGCTGACGATCGCCGCGGTTTCAACGCCGCCGGTGAGATCGCCGCCCGTACCGGCGACCGGGGTACCGTTGCCCACAGTGCCCGCCGCCGGGGTGAAGGTGATGAGATCGATGCTGTTGACGGAGCTCAAGGCACCGGTCGAATACGCGGAGCCGGCGCCCACGCGCAAGTAGAGAATTTTCGGGATCACGATCGTAAAATCGACGTGCGCGGTCGCGCCCGGCGCGGCGGTCGCAGCGCCCGTCTGAACGTTCGATTCGGCAAAGGCCATGAGCGGAAGCATCAATGCCCCTGCGCCCACGAGAGATTTCAAGGCAATCGATGTCTTCATGTCAGCTTCCTGTGCGGTGTAGATGCGGAATTGATACTAGGGGATAGCCCTAGTGGCCCGTTTGACCCAGGTCGCAGTTCGGTTCGCGGGCACTAAAGTTCCGGCCGCTACTGCCGATATTCCTCGTTTTTTGTGCGCTGGTTCGCACGCCCACGCGTGGCCGCGCTCAAATATCAGCGATTGGCGAGACGAGCGGGTCGCCGGACGGCGACCTGGGAGCCAGACAGGCTTCTAGGGCATCGAGACTGTGCAGATCAGGCGGCCCGCCCTGACGGCGGCGGGACGCAGGTCAGCGGCAGTGCAGACCGTGTCCTGGGCAATGATATTACTCGCGGCGGCGCTCAGGATGACGTTGCCGCGGGCGGCGCGGGAGTGGTCGTCGCGTGTCCGCACGGTCGCGGTCAGCCACACATTGCGGCTATTGCTCATGACGGCAACCGTTTCCGGGTTTGCGTCGTCGTTCCCGGTCCCAACGTGCAGGTACAAAACCTTCGGAATGACGATCTTGAAATTCACGTGCGCCGTGGCCTGCACCGCGGTGCTTGCGCCCGCGGTCTCAATGCGCGACTCCGGCACCGCCGCGATCGGCAATAGCAGGGCAGCGGAGCCCATCAGTCCGTTGAATGCCCATGACCATTTCACGATGTTGCTCACATCGAAGGTATCGACCATAAATGTAAGCCCTGAAGCGCCTGATTTGCTACTCGCGTCACAGCAATTTTCGTGCGGGCGGAGTCGCCGGGGGGGCAGCGCCCGCGGTACATTCATGATTATCTCTGGGACGACGGTGTTGGCCAGACGCTAGGCTTGATGGCATGGCATGGCATGGCATGGCATGGCGTGGCATGCCATGTCGTGGTGGGTAACGCCAGCCTGAAGGGTTGCGAGAGGATTTTTTCGACATGCGGGGACGGATTGCGGCATCGCTTGCAGGCGCCCTGTGGACCGCCGCCGGCTTGATCTCGAGTGCTTGGGGCGATACTGATACGGAACTCGACACCATCGTGGTCACGGCCACGCGCGTTGCCGAGTCCAGCCACGACCTGCCCGTGTCGATCGACCGCGTTGACCGGCGCGAGATCACCGTCGGGCAGCTCCAGGTCAATCTCTCGGAGTCGTTGATCACGGTGCCCGGCGTGTCGGTGCAAAGCCGGCAAAACTATGCCCAGGACCTGCAGCTCTCCGTGCGCGGTTTCGGCGCGCGCTCGAGTTTCGGCGTGCGCGGCCTGCGTCTCTACTCCGACGGCATTCCGGGGACCATGCCCGACGGTCAAGGGCAATTTTCGCAATTCGACTTGGGGTCCGCGGACCGCATCGAGGTTCTGCGCGGCCCGTTCTCGGCACTGTACGGCAATTCATCGGGCGGCGTGATCGCGATCTTCACCAAGGACGCGAAGCCGGGCTGGCAGTACGACGGCACCGCGGAGTACGGCACCTTCAACACCCAGCGCTATGCGCTCAAGGCCGAGGGCGACGACGGCGAGGCCAACTATGTCGTGGACGCCGCGCACTTTCAGACCGATGGGTACCGGTACCACAGCAATGCCGAGCGCGACAACTTCAATGCAAAATTGCGGCTGGCACTCGGCGATGATGCGAAATTGACGTTGGTGGCGAACGCGGTCGAGACGCCGTTCGTGCAGGACCCTCTAGGACTCACGCGCGCGCAGCTCGAGGACGATCCACGCCAGGCCGGAACCGGCGCGATTCTGTTCAATACCCGCAAGTCTTTGGGCCAGGAACAGATCGGGGCTGTATTCGACGATAAGTTCGCCGACCATGACGAGCTATCGGCCATGGTCTACGCAGGGCATCGCGCGACGACTCAATATCAAGCCATCCCGTTGATCACTCAAAGGGCACCGCTGTCCCCGGGCGGCGTCATCGATTTGGACCGGGCGTACTGGGGAGTCGATGCCCATGTGACGGATGAACGCGATGTGGCCGGCTCGCCGCTGCAAGTGGTGATGGGGATCAACTACGACGACTTGGAGGAAGCGCGCAAGGGCTATTTCAACTTCTCGGGTACGGAGCTCGGGGTCGCGGGAGACCTGCGGCGCGACGAAGCCAATCATGTGTACGATTTCGACCAGTACCTGCAGGCGCAGTGGGACCCGGATGCGCGCTGGCGCCTCATCGCTGGCGTTCGCAACAATCTGGTGGAGGTCTCGTCTCACGGCCACATCCCGGTGCTCGACGGCGCCGACAGCAGCGCGCGCTACTCGGCGGTGAATCCCGTGGGTGGCGTCACCTTTCGGGCGAGTTCAGCGGTCAACCTATACGGGTCGTATGGCAAGGGATTTGAAACCCCGACCCTGAACGACCTGGCCTATCGCTCCGTTGACGGCAGTCTTCCGGGATTGAACTTCGCTCTGAAGCCCGCGCGCAGCGATAACTATGAAGTCGGCGTCAAGGCGGGCACCGGGGCCTTGCGGGCCAATTTGGCCGCGTTCTACATTCAAACCGAGAATGAATTGGCGGTGCTGCAGAATTCCGGCGGCAGAACGGTGGCTCAAAATATCGGCGAGACCAACCGTCGCGGCATTGAACTCGGCGTCGATTCCGCCTGGGTTGGGGGATTCACCGGACGATTGGCCTATACCTACATCCGAGCGGTGGTGGGGCAGAGCTATGCGACCTGCATTGCGGCCCCTTGCAACCCGCTGGCGAACCCGGGAGGCCCCCTGCCTCCAAACTACAAAACGGTTGCTGCCGGCAGCCATCTGCCGGCGGTGCCGATGAATACCCTGTACGCGGGGCTCACCTGGAGCTACGCGCCACTGGGTTTTTCAACCACACTGGAGGCTCTGGGACGCGCCAAGATCTATGTTGACGACCGCAATTCCGATACCGCCGCCGGCTTCTGGGTGACGAACCTGCGAGGCGGGTTCGAGCAGGAAACGAGACGCTGGCATTTCAGCGAATACGCCCGCCTTGATAATCTCGCCGATAGAGCCTATGTGGGCTCTGTGATCGTAAACGAAACGAATTCTCGATTTTTCGAACCTGCGCCGGGCCGTACGGCCTATATTATGTTCAATGCCGCAATGCGCAATTAAGCCCTTGTTATGTGCACCAAACACCTTGAACTGCGTTGTATAGAGTAGGTCCGAAGTGTAAGAGATTAAGGAACGTGACAGCCATGAGCATCAAGGGCAAAAGCTTTCTTCTGGCGGCCGGCATTTTGGGGTCGATCCTGGGGGGAGCTCCTGCGTTCGCACAGCACGGCGGTGGCGGTGGTGGTGGTGGCCATGGGGGTGGCGGTGGCCATGGGGGTGGTGGCGGTGGCGGCCATGCGGGTGGTGGCGGTGGCGGCCATGCGGGTGGTGGCGGTCATATGGGGGGTGGCGGCGGTCATGCCGTGGGTGGCGGGCACGCGCCTGCCGGCCATTTTGCGCCCGGTGGGCATTACTCGCCGGGGGTCGGCGGCTTTCGAGGCTACAGCGGCACCGGCTATGCCCATGGCTATCCCGCGGGCTACACGCACGGCTATCCGGCGGCCCATTACGGTGCGGCCGTTTATCACGGCGGTTACGGCCATGCTGGCTACTACGGACATGGTTATTCCACCGGCGCTTACTGGCGAGGCGGATATTGGCACGGCGGCTTTTGGCCGCGGTGCTACTACGGTGTAGGCTTTTCTTGGTACCTGCCGGTGCTGCCATTGGCCTACGCGACCTATTGGTATGGCGGCATTCCCTACTATTACGCCAACGACGTGTACTACACCTACAACCCGTCCTATGACGGCTACGTTGCCACCGATCCGCCGCCCGTGACCGAATCAGGCGGGGGCGCGGAGGGCGCTGCGGCGAATGTCGACGGTGGCGCGCCCGGCGATGCCGCTGCCGCCATGGCGGGTCAAGTCTTCATGTACCCAAAGAACGGTCAGAGCGCCGAGCAGCAGGCCACCGATAAGGCCGAATGTCAGCAATGGGCTGCGCAGCAGGCCGGACAGGTGGCGCAGAATGGAGCCGACTATCGGCGCGCGATGACGGCCTGCGTCGAGGGACGGGGCTACAGCGCGAAGTAGCGCAAGACTCGCTCCGTTGACTCCTACTACCCACTCCCCAAGAAGCGATCGGAAGAATTTGTCGGTCCGGCCGGTGATCGAGAGGCTTACGAAGCGATGCAGAGTCGCATGGCGCACTCAGACTGGATCGCCAAGCAGGTTTCTGCGGCCATCGAAGCTAGGCTATCAAGGACATCGATCTTGCGCGCCGGCAATTGTTGAAGCTTGCGACCCCGATAGGCGATTCCGCACTACGATATTTGCTCGAAAATAGCCGCCGGGCAGCCATACTTGCGCATGGTTTGGCACAAGCTCTACGGATCCAAGCGCTGCTGGCTGAACATCCACAAGCGCTCGATGGATTTCGCGAACTAGCCGCGTAGCCTATTTCCAACAGTCCGCTACGGTGGCGGTGCCGGTGGAGCCCTGAGTGCCGCCTTGATCGATGGTGTAGGTCGTGCACGCGGCATCCGCCGCTTGACTGTTGATGGCGGTGGCGGTCAGCGTGTAAGTCGCCTGGGTGGTCGCTGTCGCCGCTGCCACGTTGCCTATGTTGACCTGGTAGTAACCACTGCCGACGGTGATCGGAAACGCGCCGGTATAACCCAGCTGTGAAGGAGTCGTACTGTAAGCGTTGAGCGTGCTGTACAGCCGCTCCTCCATGGCTGCCATGCTGAGCAGCGCGCTCTTGGCCTCGGTCCGATGAGTCCGGAGCACGTAACCGTTGTAGGACGGTATGGCGACCGCGGCAATGATCGCCACGATTGCCACCGTGATCAGCAGTTCAATCAGGGTGACGCCGCGCGCGCGCCGCTTGCGGGCCCCGGAACTAAGGTCTTGGATGTGCCGATTCATGCGATATACCTTTCTGTTTGCGGGCCCACTAGCGCCGCTGAATCCAGGTCAGTCGGCTGCCCTTGGTGCCGCCCGGCGGATTGACCGCTTCGATGGCGCCGACACCCGAGACCGTCTGTGTAATCAGATAATCCTGAGTGCCGGAGACCACGACGGATGCACTACCGGTGCCGCCTAGTGCGATGCCGCTCACCGGTATGTTGGTACCAGAGCTGTTGACGTTGAGGAAGTTCAGCTTCCCACTGGTGTCGAGGAAGGAGAAGAACGAGTTGTTGAAGGAACCACCGGTGGCCGGATTGATCGCCATGGTGTAGCCCGACGCGGAGGTCGACAAACACATCACGGCCGAGGTCGCCGGCGGAATGGTGGTATTGACGATGAACGCACCGGCGTCGAGCACGGGGCTGAAGATGATTTGCTCGTACACGACGGGATTGCCGGCATACGCAGGGTTGCCATTTTGCGGCACCGCCGGGTCGGGCGGGTAGGCGTTACCCGATACCAACGGCAGGTACCATCCATACTGCCGGCTGCTGCCCGTGCACCCGCTGGTGTCGGCCCAGCAAGGAGCACTATTCGAGACGGTACGGTAGTCGCTGCCCGTACTGGCCTGCGTCGCGGCCGTCGTGATGTTGATGCTCTGCGCCAGCAACTGGCTGGTGCCTGAGAGTGCCGCGCCCGGTACGGTCGGCTGCGTCGGCGCGGTGAAGCCGCCGTTGGGGAGGCTGGCATATTGAGCGGTGGATGCCGAGTTCCAGCTGCCCATGTTCCAGTCCCAGATACCGTAAAGAGCCTGGGCGGTGGCCGAATAGGTAGCACCCGTGTAATTGGTCATCGGCGTTTGCCGCCCCGTACCGAATTCGATCATGACTCGCGGGTTGCCGGTCCCGGCCACCGACGCCACGGCCAGCTTGGTCGTGATGGGTTGTCCTGCAGGTGTCGTGAACAGCGCATTCGGGGTCACCGCCCAGCTCGAAGGTGTCGTGCTGGTGAGGTCGAATCGCCACACATTGCCCAACAAGTCACCCGCGTAGACGTAGTCGACGATGTGATCGCCATCCAGATCGGCCGGAGTGACATACGCAATTCCGTTGCTGCCGGCTTTGCCGGTCGTCAGGTAGTAAAAGGTGACGGCCGCCGAGTTGGGATCCACGAGCATCACGAAAATACCCGCATCGCCGGACGTGCTGCCGAAGCCGTTGCCGAACACCGCGCCCCAGCTGCCGTTGTGAAAGCGGCGGATTTGCGGCACGCCGTGGGTATAGCCCAGATTTTGCGAACAGCCGCCCGGAGGTGCGCCGGTCACGTTCACGCAGGTGATCGAATAGTTGGTCCACTCGCCCTTGACGACGTTTGAGGCATTGCTTTCCGCAAAGGTGTTGTCGGGATCGGTGATGTCGAGGGCATAGATCGCCTGGCCACCGGCGCCCAGGCCGCCGACCAGCCATGTGTGCCAGTTGTTGTTGTAAAACAGATCGCCGGTTCCCGGAGGCGCATCCACGTCGTACTTGTGGCCGTATTGCGGATCCGAGAAATTCAGCACGGAGTTGTATGTGGCGGGCGGACCGCCGGAGGCGGTCTGGATGTTCCTGACGATATGTCGCGGTATGAAGGCCAACACCTCCATGCCATCGTTGTTTGCTTTGACGTAGTTGTTGCCGCTGTCGTAGCTGCCCGAGCGGAAGCCGTGCAGGAAACCGTCATTGGCGCCGGCGTACACCACGTTGGTGCGGGTCTGAAAGCCGCCGGTCGCACTCGACGCAAACACCGCATACTTCGTGGCGCCGCCTGAGTTTTCATTCATCGGATCGCCCGAGGAATGCAGAGCATCGGTCCAGGTCGCTGGATACGGAGCCGACGGCGGCCCGACCCAGGTCGGGCTCGAATTGATGATGTCGCCGAGCACGCTGGTGCGGTCGCGGAAGACACCGTTGAAGGTGGTGGCGGAGGCGGGGGTCTGCTCGTCGCCGCGATAGCCCCGCAAGTAGTTGAGCCGCGAATAGGCGAACGGCGGCGTCGGCGTGGCGGCCGCATCGCCCGAGTCCAGCGCAGTCTGCTCAGTCGATGTCAGATTGGTCCACTCAAAGGGGATTCCTTGCGAACCGTTCCATGACATCATCGTACGGCCGGGGTTGGCCCACGCCTGCGCCGTGATTGCGCCCGCAGGGCCATTAGGGGCGTCGCACTGTCCGGCTGCGGCGCCAGTCAGCACACAGGACGCGTCCCAAGTGATGCCCGGATCGATGCTGAGCAAATTGGCATTCGACGGATCTTGGTCAAGATACTGCGAGGTCAGGGACCCTGCCAACGTGGCGGGGTTGTAGAACGCGAAGTACACCTGGGTACCGACTTGCACCTTGGCGGTCTGCTTCTGGTTGAGGCCGGCCGAGCTCTGTGAAGTGTTGGTTGGGGTGGCCTGGAAGCACATTATTTCGTGAATATTCGTGCTGCCGCCGGTCGATCCTGCGAAGCCGAAGCGCACATTGGCGGGCAGCGGCATCGGCAAACCGGTGACTGGGTCCTTGGGCCGGATATCCTGCGAAGTGATCACGTTGAGGTTCGCGCCGCCGTTGTAGCTGTATGAGAAGCTCAGGAGGCCGCCGGTGGTGATTTTCACGTTGTAAGTGATGGGCGTGGCGGCGCCTCGAAGTGTCGAGGTACCCTCTTTGGCAATCAGCTTCGAGGCGGGCAATACCGAGTAAGCGCCGTTGATGATCCCGTAATTGCTCAGAGCCGTCGTCGGCGTGTAGGCCACCGAGGTTCCCGAGCCGGTCGCGGCAACTTGCGACCAATCCCACACCAGACCGGTCTTGCACGCCTGCTGGACGGCGCTGGATTTCTGCGCATTGGTCAGGGCGGATGGATATTGCACGGGATAGTTGGTGTTCAACCAGTTCCAGGTCGTACTGCCCGGGCCGCGCATGCCGATGCGCAGCGGCACATAGCCATAGCCTGTCGACGTGTTGTCGCCCTGGTTCAAGAAGTTGCCGTACTCGTCGATGCCGAGCCCGATGTAACCTCCCTCCAAACCGTCATAGCCGCGATTGACGCCGCTCGGTCTCAAGGTGCCGTCATTGTTTTGATTCGAACAGGTGTATCCCAAGCTGCCGCCGAACGCGCCGACGTCCGGTGCGACGGTGGCATCCTGCAAGAAGAAGCTGATGCCGTCCGCACCGTCGTGGCCGCCGCCGCCGCTGTCGCCGCCGTAGGTGACGGTGGTGAACGACACGGCCAAACCGGAAGAACTCAGGGGGAAATTGAAATTCGAGAGGATCGCGCCGTTCTCGCCGTAGCTATTGGTGAAGCGCAGGGCACCGCCGATCGGCGCCGGACCGGTGGTTGGATCCGGCAGCGTACCGTTGTCGCCGCCCCTCAGGGTGTTGTCGCCCCTGCTCGGGTAGTAGGCGAGACCCGCGCACGCTGGGTTCGCGGCCGAGGTGGTCGTCCCCGTGCCCGCGGTGAGGCATGCTCCATTGATGAAGAACCACGAGTTCGTCGTAGCGGGTCCGGTAAAGTTCTCGGTGTACGTGGTTTGCGCTTCGACCGCCGGAACCAACCCAGCCAGGGCCAATGCCGTTGCCGCCACGGTGATTCTAATTTTCATCACAGTCCTCCCAAATCCTTGACACTGGTCTGAACCAGAAAAGTGCTTTCGACCACCGCCGCGGTATTGACGGTGCCGCCGAAACCGGCGGCATCGATTTGATAGACCGAACCCAAACCGCCGGGTGACACGCCGAGATAGGCAATGTAGAAAATCGGTACGCCGGAGTAGTAGTCCGGTGTTCCCGGCGTGGTGTTCATGTTCGCCGTGACGGCGGGAAGGTATTGCACTCCCACCGGGGTGCCGCCGATGGCCCATGGCAGAGCCGTCACATCGTTGTTGGGCACGGATGATTGCAGCGTGTTTGAGCAAACCCGTGACTGGCCGACGTTGGCGTTGACTACACCCGTGCAGGCGATGCCGTTGCTGCCATTACCGAGGGATAACCAATTTTCCGCGAATTGCTCCGCGGTTTCCGCGGCGTTCAATGCGCGCTGTTTGTCGCGCATGTTGCCGGCAATTTTTTCGTCAAGCCCCATGCTGCGGAACATGCTGATCGCCAACATGGTGACGACGAGCAGCAATAGCAGGCTCGTCACCAGCACCATCCCGCGCTGCGATTTGACGGTAATCACGTCGAGACTCCGGTTTTGTTCATCACATCGACCACGCGCTCGAATTGAATGGTCGGGGGCTGCCCCGGTTGATTCGCCATGGGATTGGTAAAGGTCAGGCGGATCTTTACCGACAATACCTTGCTCCAGTTGGTCACGGCAGTGGCATCGAGGTAGGTGTCCGCCGAGTTGGTGAGCGCGGCGGGATTGGTTTGTACACCGTAGTAGATCTGTAGATTCGTGATGCCGCTGGCCAATTGCACCGCGGCGGCGCCATTGAGCGAGCACATTAAGTAGCCGACGCCGGCGATGGTGGTAACGCTGAACTTGTTGGTATAGAGCGTCTGGGTGGCGCTGGTATTGCCCATGCAATTAATGGTGTTGTCTTTGGCGGGCGCGTTGGTGCCGCCGGTGACGTAGCGCACCGTAATGGTGTCGCCGGGTGCGGCGGCGGTCCAGGCGCCGGTGCCGATAATAGACTGTCCGGCGAAGGTGAATGATCCAGTGACCGGCAGCATACTGGCGGCAGTATTGATGGTCGGCGAGGGAAAATAACCGGCCGATTGGATGACGTCGCCCATCAATGTGGCCGCCATACGCTCGTTGTCCTGCAGCTGCGACAAACCGTCCTGCGAGAGCGAGGCGCGTTTCATGCCGTCCACCAGCGTCACCAGGCCGCCGACGAGGAACAATGCGATGGTCACCGCGATCATGAGTTCCACCAGGGTGAAGCCGCATTGCGCTATGCGCCGCGGAAACGGGATGAGTGTTTTCATTTTCATGGCTGTACGAACAACACGTAAGTCGGGGGCGCCACCGCGGCGAGATTGTTCTGCGCGGCATTTGCGGATACGGCCCCTTCCACCCATTGGATCTGGATGTTGCAGTTCACGGGAAGGGTCGCCGTCGCACAGGTGATGGTGGCGTTGTAGCCGGGCAGCAATGCATTCAACGAGCGCGCCCACTGCTGCAGATCGTAAGCGGCCATCTGGGTCACCGTGCAACTGGCGGTGCCCGCGGTCAAACAAGCGGCCGCCGTCGCGAAATCATTGGGCGGTGTATTGTTGACGATCGTGACCGCAGGCACGGTTTGCAGCGACCAGTAGCCGCGATTGGCATGCATGGCGGCCGCCATGCTCGACGCCTGCATCGCCGCGAGGCCGCGCGCGCTGGCAACGTTGGTGCTGGAAAGAGCCAACGACTCCATCTTGGCGAGGCCCAGCATGCCGATCGAACAAACGACCAGCGCCACCATGACCTCGATGAGGCTGAATCCGCGGGAATGGCGTCCCGTCTTGCAGATGCGGCTGTTCATGTGCAATTTCCCTGGGCAGGAACGGCTTTCTGCGTGGTTGTCATGCCGACCGGAGTGATGGCGAGGCAACGTGTCCACACCGCCTTCGCCGTGGAATCGTGTAGCTTGATCGTGGTCGTGACCGCCGCATGGGTGGCCCCATAGCCGAGGCGATTGAAAGTGACTCCGGTGGTTCCTGCCTGGTCGGCGACAAAGGTATCGCCGCCGGTGAAGGCGACCTGAGTGCGCAGAACGGCCTCTCCGGCGTCCACTGCGCCGTTGTTGTTCGTGTCCATGAACACGATCCAGCCGTTATGCCAAGAAGTGGTCCCCGTGCAGCTCGTTCCGTTGCTCGAGACACAGACGGTCACCGCCTGGCCTTCCTTGATGGCTTCGGCGCGGGCGAATTGCATGTCGCCGAGCAAACGGTTGACTTCCGTTGCAATGCGATTAGAGGTTGTCACATATTTGAACGACGGGATGGCGATGGCCGCGAGGATGGACACCACGGTCATGGAGACCAACACCTCCACCAAGGTGTAGCCCGAATCGCGCTGCCTGGACGGTATTCCACTCATGGGCAGCGATACTAGGAAAGCAATCTTGCTCGAAACTGACGCCGCCGGCGCCGCGTGCCCAGAGTGAGACGCGGTTCGCATAATCGTCGGGGAATGTTTCATTTCAGCCTCGCGCAGCGCTTGTTTGGGGTGGTGCAATCATAAAATCCGGAAATTGCACCAGCACCTGGGTGCCCGAACCGTTCGCGCCCGGACCGATGCTCAGGGATGCCTCGTACAGGCCCGCGATCTCATCGACGATAGCCAGCCCCAGTCCGCTGCCGTGCCCCGGTGAATTTGGCAATCGGTAGAACCGTTGGCGGACGCGCTGGCGCTCCTCGGGCGCGATGCCGGGCCCGCTGTCTTCCACCGCCAGGAACGGCCTGCCCTTCAAGAACCCGGCGCTGACCGTGACGCTGCCGCCCGCCGGGGTGTACTTCAGTGCATTGTCGACCAGATTGCTCAACAGGTCATCGAGCAGCGAAGGATCGGCGAAGATCGCCACTGGACGAACGTCGACCCCCAGATCGATGTTGGTCAGCAACGCGCGATCGAAGAACCTGGCGGCAACCTCCGCCACGGTGGCGTCGAGGTCCACCGGCTGGCTCTTGGCGGCGATGTTGACCGCGGGATCCGCGCGCGCCAGCGTCAGCAGTTGATTGGCGGAGTGAGCCAGCTGCCGAATGCCCTCCTGCAGGGTGAGCAGGCGGTGCTTGACGGGCGATGCCGCGGGTTCGGCAAGCAGCAGATCCAGCTGCGCCTGCATGCCGGTGATCGGCGTGCGTAGTTGATGTGCGGTGTTCGCTATGAACTGCTGCTGCGCCTGCACCGACGTGCGCAGCATCAAGAACAATCGATTCAACGTGATGACCACGGGGGCGATTTCGCGTGGCACGGACGACTCGTCGATCGCCCGTAGGTCGAGCGGCGAACGCTCGGCAATTTCATCGCGCAATCTCTTGACCGGGCGCAAACCGAGCTGAATGCCGACCCACACCATTACCAGCGTGACATCCAATTGCACGAAATCCCATAGCAGGGTGCTCATGAGGCCGAATCGCGCGGCGGGTTCATTCGGCTGTCGTATATCGGCCACCGTGATCATGACGACCCCCGCCGGGGTATCGAATCGCGTGGTCAGTGCACGGACGCTGCGCCCGTCCACTTGTGCCATTGCGAAGGTCTGGGCGCTCAAGGCGCTCACGGGAACCACCGGCAGCTGCGCGTCGCCGACCAGCAGGTGCCCTTGCGGGTCGCGCAACGCGTACATGATGGTTTCCGCGTCGGGAAGGTAGGGCTTGGCGTCCACATTGGCGGCGAGCGCCACCCGGCCATCCTTGATCACCACATGCGCCATCAACGCGCTGGTGGCTGTTTTCAGCCGCCGGTCGCTGCTGATGACGTCCGGCGCGACTCTATTGAAGTAATGAACCAGCGCTCCGCACAGCGCCAATAGCATGAGCGGCACCGCCAGCCAAAATATCAACTGACGGCTGATGGACGAACTCACGCGGATTTTGCTTCTTCGAGCCGGTAGCCCAAGCCGCGCAGGCTGCGCACGACGGCGGCGGAGCCGAGCTTGGCGCGCAGGCGAGAGATGTGGACTTCCAGCGCATTCGGCGTGACGTCCTGATCCGGGTTGGCGACGGCCTGCTGCAAGCGCTCCTTGGAGACGATCAATCCGACGCGTCGCACCAGACATTCCAGCACGAGCCACTCTCGGGCCGTCAGCTCCACCTCGGCATCATCGATGCGCAATTGCTTGCCCGCAAGGTCCACGCTCATGCGATTGAGCTTGATGATGCCGTTCAAGGCCCCGTGCGAGCGGCGCATCAGCGCCCGGCAGCGGGCGGCGAGTTCGGCGGCCTCGAAAGGCTTGCTCAAGAAATCGTCGGCGCCGAGATCGAGCGCCTTGACCTTGTCGGTGAGAGTGCAACGGGCGGTGAGAATCAACGTGGGCAGCGTCTTGCCGGCACTGCGCAGGCGCCGCACCAAGGTCAAGCCGTCCGCGCCCGGCAGTCCGACGTCGATCACGGCCATCGCAAACTCTTCATTCACGAGCGCAGCTTGCGCAGCCTCGGCGCTCGCGACCCGGTGAACGGAATAATTCGCCGCAGCTAGGCCGCGCGTAATGGCGTCGGCGACGATGTCATCGTCTTCTACGATTAGAAGTCGCACGGTCCACGGGAAATATTCAGACAGGCTCCTACGGTTCGCCGATCGCGTGACTGTCCGGATCGGTCCCCTCCGCCCGATCGGCGCCAAAGCTGGTGCGCCGTGGCGGCACCAGCGCGCGCACCTTCGCCTCGTAGGCCTTGGCAAAGGTTTCGGTGAACGCATGCGGAAATCCGTCCGGTGGGCGCTGCGCCAGGCCTGCGAACATCTCGGCGTACAGCTCCCAATACTTGGCCTTGTTCTGCGAACCGAACACGCCGCGTTTGGTGGCCCGGTCAAACCGTTCCTCCAGCTCGGTGGGATTGACCCGGCCGAGGAATTCTTCGAACGCGGCGCGGGTGGCGGTGATCGATGCCACATTCTGCGCCTTGAGTTCGCGGAAGTTGTGGCGAATCGCCTCGACCGATCCGGCGCGGGTGGAGAGGGTGGTCAGCAATCGGACCAACGCTTCGTCGACGCCCTTGGAAAAATTCAGCGGCGAATCCGGCCCGTCATTGGCGGGCGGGGATATACGGAACCGATTGCGGAATTCGTTGCGGCTCTGATTCAGATCCATCAAGCCCAAAACAGCCTCGCGCAACAATTGGCCGGCGAGCTGCAGTGCGGCACCGCGAGCTTCGGTCGAGATGTTGCGTGGTTCGATGCCGGCGCCGCGGCAGAAGGCGCTCAAGCCCACGTCGAAATCGCCGTCGAACAGCACCGGACTTTGAGGTCGCACGGGGGGTGCTGCACCTGCTTCCGCGCGCAATGACTCGGTGCTGCGTCCTTCAACCTTGAGCGGCCGGGTCATCATGTGCCAGGGCGTGCCGCCCGCGTCGGTCTCCGGATCGCGCTGCAGATGCAGGGACGCATCGGAGCGGCTGAGCACGGCCTGACCGTAGGCGTCGCGGGGCCGCACTCCGGAGTCGTTCTGCGACAAGTCGCTGGGCTCCAGCAGCTGACTTAGGTCCAAATCGGCGCCGAGATCGTTGGCGGTGGACTTCTTGACGGCTGACGAGGGCGACTGACCGTCGTAGGCCACACTAGCGCTGTCGTCGGGCGGAAAGTCATTGCTCTTGTCGATGCTGACCAGGAGCTCGTATTCACCCAGGCGGACATAGTCGCCTTCGCGCAACTGATAGTCGTGGTACTTGCCCAGCGGCACCTGAGCGCCGTTGACATAGGTGCCGTTGGAACTGGTGTCGACCAGAATATAGTTTCCGGCCCGAAAATCGATGCGCACGTGTTTGCCCGAGAGGTAACGCTCCGGGTCGGGTAGAATCCACTCATTGTCAGTGGAACGCCCGATGGTGCCGCCGTGCACACCGAACACCTTGGTGGACTTGTCTCCCAAGCGGGCGGCATGTTCGCTGACGACGCGCAAGCGCAAGGCCATATTCAGTCCCTCCCACGGGTCGGCAGGTTTGCGCTAAGTGCCCGTATAATATGGTGAAATACTAGCAATGGTTGGAGCCTCCTAAATGGCCGCGAGTCACATTTTTAAAGTTCAGTTCGTAAATCAAGGCAAGGTTTACGAAATCTACGCCCGGAAAGTGAGTCACGGCAGCTTATTCGGCTTTATCGAGGTCGAAGAGCTGGTCTTCGGGGAGCGCTCGAGCGTGGTCGTCGACCCCGCCGAGGAGAAGATAAAGGCCGAATTCAATGATGTAAAGCGTACTTACCTGCCCATGCATTCGGTGTTGCGCATCGATGAGGTCAAAAAGCAGGGCGTCAGCAAAATCGTGGCTCTGGAAGGTTCGAATGTCTCCCAATTTCCCGTCCCCATCTACACCCCCGGCGGAGATTCCAACGCCCGCAAATAGCCGTATGCCTGCCAGAAAGATTCATGTTTAGTCGGTTCGGCGCACCGGCGCTGTCGCAATTTCGCCTGGATCATAGCTTGCGCGCCCTGCGGGCGCTGGATGAGCGCGTGACCGCGCTCGATTCCCGTTGGCTGCACTTCGTCGATGAGTCCCGGCCGCTGGCCGATTCTGAGCTAGAGTTGCTCGCCAAGCTGCTGACCTACGGCGCCCGTGACGACTCTCCCGCGCCGCCGCACGGTCAGCGCGTGCTGGTTACGCCGCGGGTCGGCACCGAGTCCCCCTGGTCGAGCAAGGCCACCGATATCGTGCATGTGTGCGGTCTCGATGCCGTCAGGCGTGTGGAACGCGGCACAGTCTACTTCATAGAATCGACTGTCCCGCTGGAACCGGAGCAACTGCGGCGGCTGGCGGCTCACTTGCATGATCGCATGACCGAGTCGGTGTGGGTCGATTCCACCGACCCCCAGGGACTATTCCACGGCGCGGCGGCGCGGCCGCTGCGCAGCGTCGCCCTCGGCGCCGATGGGCGCGCCGCCCTGGGCCGAGCCAATCGCGATTGGGGCCTGGCGCTGTCGAGCGACGAGATCGATTACTTGGTGTCGGCGTTCGCAAAATTGCAGCGCGATCCCACCGATGTCGAACTCATGATGTTTGCACAGGCGAATTCCGAGCATTGCCGGCACAAGATATTCAACGCCGATTTCATCGTCGACGGCTTGCACGAGCCCATGTCGTTGTTTGCCATGATTCGCGCGACCCACGCAGCCAATTCCCGAGGCGTGCTCTCCGCGTATCGCGACAATGCCGCCGTGATCGAAGGCGGCACTGCGACGCGATTCTTTCCGGATCCCCTGACGCACCGCTACGTGGGCAGCACCGAGCCCGTCGACATACTGATGAAGGTCGAGACGCACAACCATCCGACCGCAATCTCGCCTTTTCCGGGAGCCGCCACCGGCGCCGGCGGTGAAATTCGCGATGAGGGGGCGACGGGAATCGGCGCCAAGCCCAAGGCGGGTTTGACCGGGTTCTCGGTGTCGAATCTGAAAATTCCCGGCATGCTGCAGCCCTGGGAGCGCGAGCACGGCAAGCCCGAGCGAATTGCGTCGGCGCTCGACATCATGATCGCCGCCCCCCTGGGCTCAGCCGCCTTCAACAACGAATTCGGGCGGCCGAACACGTGTGGATACTTTCGGACTTTCGAACAGCAGGGCATGGAAGGCGGCGGTGCCGTGATCCGCGGCTACCACAAGCCCATCATGATTGCCGGGGGGCTCGGCAACGTGCGGCGGCGGGATGTGGAAAAGAAAGACGTCGTGGTCGGGGCGCCGCTGATCGTGCTTGGCGGTCCCTCGATGCTGATCGGGCTGGGGGGAGGGGCGGCCTCGTCCGTCGGCAGCGGGCAGAGCTCGTCCGATCTGGATTTTGCGTCGGTGCAACGCGGCAATGCCGAGATTCAACGCCGCGCACAAGAAGTCATCGATCGCTGTTGGGCCATGGGCGAAGCGAATCCGATATTGCTGATTCACGACGTAGGTGCGGGCGGCCTTTCGAATGCAATCCCCGAGGCGATCGCGCACAGCCGGCGCGGCGGGCGTATTGATTTGCGCAAGATTCCGAGCGCCGAGTCCGAATTGTCGCCCATGGAGATCTGGTGCAACGAGGCGCAGGAGCGCTACGTGCTGGCGCTCATCCCGGGAAGTGAAGCGCAATTTGCCGCGCTATGCGAGCGTGAACGCTGCCCCTATGCGGTAGTGGGCGAAATCACCGGCGACGGTCGTCTGCTGGTCACCGATTCGCTGCTTGCTGCCACACCCGTGGACCTGCCTCTGGAGGTCTTGCTCGGCAAGGTCCCGCGCATGACCCGCGACGTGCGCTCGTCGACCAAGGGGGCGATCGAGCTCTCAACGGCCGGGTCGACGGTCGCCGAGTCGCTCGAGCGATTGCTCGCCCTGCCGGCCGTTGCCGACAAGTCCTTTCTGATCACCATCGGCGATCGGACCGTCGGCGGCATGATCAGCCGCGATCAGATGGTGGGACCGTGGCAGGTGCCGGTCGCCGACGTTGCGGTGAGTCTCAACAGCTACGACGGCTATGGCGGAGAGGCCATGGCCATGGGGGAGCGGACACCGGTGGCGGTGCTGAACGCACCGGCATCGGGACGATTGGCGGTGGCCGAGGCAATTACGAATATTCTTGCCGCGGACATTGGCAGCCTCACCGACATTCGGCTCTCGGCGAATTGGATGGCGGCCTGCGGCGAACCCGGCGAGGATGCGGATTTGTATGCCACCGTGCGGGCGGTGGGAGTCGAGCTGTGCGCGGCCTTGGGTTTGACCATCCCGGTCGGCAAGGACTCACTGTCCATGCGAACTGCCTGGACCGATGCCGCCGGCGAGCATTCGGTGATCGCGCCGGTCTCCCTGATCGTGTCCGCGTTTGCGCCGGTGCGGGACGCGCGCGCGACGCTGACTCCGGAATTGGAATTGTCGCAAGCTACACGCTTGCTCTTGATCGACCTGGGTGCGGGCAAGAATCGGTTGGGCGGCAGTTCGTGGGCTCAAGTTCACGGCAAGATCGGCGGCGAACCGGCGGATCTCGACAGCCCTGCTCTCCTGCTCTCGCTGTTTACCGCATTGCGCGAAATGAAGGATCGCGGTCTGCTGCTCGCCTACCACGACCGTTCGGACGGCGGTGTCCTCGTCACGGTGCTGGAGATGGCCTTTGCCAGCCATTGCGGGCTCGACATCGATCTGGGCGCGGTGCCGGACGAGATCGCCGCGTGTTTTGCCGAGGAACCCGGCGCGGTTCTGCAAGTGGCGCGCGCAGATTCGGCCGAAGTCCGGAGCGTGCTGGAGCGCCACGGTCTCGCCGCCATGACGCGCGATATCGGCGCGCCGCTGGCCTCGTCCTCCGACGTGCGCGTGCGTGCCAATGGCCGGGACCTCTTCTCGGCATCGCGCTTGGATCTGCATCGACGCTGGAGCGAAGTGTCGTTCCGCATTCAAGAGCTGCGCGACAATCCGCGGTGCGCGCGCGAGGAGTATTCGCGATTCGACGATGCCGCCGATCCAGGGCTGCACGCATCCTTGAGTTTCGATCCGGGCGAGGATGTGGCGGCACCGTTCATCGGCGGTGCACGCCCGGCCGCCGCCATCCTGCGCGAACAAGGCGTCAACAGTCAGACGGAAATGGCGGCCGTGTTCACCCGCGCGGGCTTCGATGCCTACGACGTGCACATGACGGACATCCTGAGCGGCCGGATGCGTCTCGGGCGTTTTCACGGTCTGGTGGCCTGCGGCGGATTTTCGTACGGCGACGTCCTGGGTGCCGGCGAGGGGTGGGCGAAATCGATTCTGTTCAACTCGCGTGCGCGCGAAGAATTTGCGGCGTTCTTTGCGCGTGAGGCGACATTCACTCTGGGCGTATGCAATGGCTGTCAAATGCTGTCCGCACTCAAGGAACTGATTCCTGGGGCGGATGCCTGGCCGCGGTTCGTGCGCAATCGATCGGAACAGTATGAGGCGCGCTTGACTCTGGTTCGCGTGCCGCCGTCGCCGTCGGTATTGCTGGCCGGCATGCGCGATTCGGTGCTGCCCATCGTGGTGGCGCACGGCGAAGGTCGGGCCGAGTTCGACGCAGGCGGCGGTGCGCAGAGCCTCATCGACCGGCGGCTGGTGACGTTGCAATACGTCGACAACCGCGACCAGCCGACGGAAAAATATCCCTGCAATCCCAACGGCTCGGCTCTCGGTCTTGCCGGTCTGTGCAGCGTCGACGGTCGCGTCACTTCGGTGATGCCGCACCCCGAGCGCGTGTTCAGGACGGTGCAACACTCGTGGGCGCCCAGGAAATGGTCGGAAGACGGCGGCTGGATGCGGTTATTCCGCAATGCGCGCGTGTTCCTAGGCTAGGCTCCCGCCCGGCCTGCTCCTAGCCGGCTTCGGCCTGCATGGGAGCGACGAATCGGCGGAAGGTCATGGCCTGCAGCAGGCGCGCCTTGCGCACGAAGGTCTGGTACAACAAGTCGCGCATGACTTCCAGCAGGACGCCCGCGCGCTCGGCATTGATATGCGGTTGCTGCGGCCACGGATCGCTGTCGCTGCCGAACAGCACCGTGCGCAGAGCCGAAAAGGTGTCGTCGTCGAGCTCCGCCAATGCACGGATTTCCTGCAGCGTATCGAACAGCTCGAGCTTGCCGCGCTCTCCGAGCTCGCGGAACAGCGACTGGGCAGTGCGCCGGCTCATGGAGGCGAAGGCGTTGAAACACCCCGCCGCGTAGCAGTGGAGCGCCTCTTTGAACAGGCCTTCGGCCTCTTCCGGAAGATAGGTCAGTGGAAAGTTCTCGCGCGCCCGTTCGATTTCCGTGTAGGACGAAGCCAGCTCCACCCGCAGCGACGTGTAGGCCTTGACCAGGAACTTGAGGAATACGGGTTCCGCACAGGCATCGCAACGAAACACAATGCCGATGTGCTTGGGTTTGCGCCGGCTCAGATCTTCGAATGTCGGCACTGCGACCGCGGTGAGATGAGTCAGCGTCTGGCAATGCGGACAGGTGAGGGCGATACCCTGATATTCGAGGTGCAGTTCGTCTTGCGGCGTGATGTACATCGGCGTCTCACCCGGTCAGTGGTTTGTAGCGGATTCGGTGCGGCTGAGCGGCATCTTCGCCCTTGCGCTTCTTATGATCTTCGACGTATTCCTGGTAGTTTCCCTCGAACCAGACGACTTGGGAATCACCTTCGAAGGCGAGGATGTGCGTGGCAATGCGGTCGAGGAACCAGCGATCGTGTGAAATGACCACCGCGCATCCCGGAAATGCCACCAACGCGTCCTCGAGTGCCCGCAGCGTCTCGATGTCAAGATCATTGGTGGGCTCATCCAGCAGCAGGACATTGCCGCCGGCCTTGAGCACTTTCGCGAGATGCACTCGATTTCGTTCGCCGCCGGATAGATCGCCGATCACCTGCTGCTGCTGCACGCCCTTGAAATTGAAGCGGCCGACGTAGCCGCGCGACGAAGTTTCGTAGTTGCCGACCTTGATCAGGTCCAGGCCGCCGGATATCTCCTGCCACACGGTGTTCTTGTCGTTTAGCGCCTGGCGCGACTGGTCGACATAGGCGAGCTTTACGCTTGGACCCAGGCGAATTTCGCCGCTGTCGGGCTTCTCGACGCCCGACAGCATGCGGAACAGCGTGGTCTTGCCGGCGCCGTTGGGCCCGATGATGCCGACAATGCCGCCCGCCGGCAGACTGAAACTCAGGGAATCGATCAACAGACGATCGCCGTAGCCCTTGCGGACACTCTTGCATTCGATGACCAGGTCCCCGAGCCGATCGCCGGGCGGGATGTAGATTTCGTTGGTCTCATTGCGCCTTTGGAATTCCTGCGACGCCAATTCTTCATATCGTTGCAGCCGAGCCTTGGATTTTGCCTGGCGGGCCTTCGGATTGGTGCGTACCCACTCCAATTCGCGCTTCAGCGTTTTGGCGAGCGCATCCTGCTGACGCTCTTCTTGCGCCAGACGCTGCTCTTTCTGTTCCAGCCAGGACGAGTAATTCCCCTGCCATGGTATGCCGTGGCCGCGGTCGAGTTCCAAGATCCACTCGGCCACGTTGTCCAGGAAATAGCGATCATGGGTGACCGCAATCACGGTGCTGGGGTACTCCTCCAGGAAGTGCTCCAGCCACGCCACTGATTCCGCGTCCAAGTGGTTGGTCGGCTCGTCGAGCAGCAGCATGTCAGGTTTGGAGAGCAGCAGCCGGCACAGGGCCACGCGGCGCTTCTCGCCGCCCGACAATTTGCCCACCACCGCCTCCCAGGGCGGCAGGCGCAGCGAATCGGCGGCAATTTCCAGCTTGCGCTCCAGCTCCCAGCCGCCGACCGCATCGATCTTGTCCTGCATCTTGGCCTGCTCTTCCAGAGCCTTGTTCATTTCGTCGTCCGACATGGGCTCGGCGAACCTATCGCTGATGGCGTTGAAACGGTCGATCAGACTCTGCACATCGCCCACCCCTTCCCCGACGACCTCGCGCACGGTCTTGGTCTCGTCGAGCAGGGGTTCTTGCGGCAGGTAGCCTACTTTGATGCCAGCCTGTGCCCTGGCCTCGCCTTCGATCTCCTTATCCACCCCGGACATGATTTTGAGCAGCGTGGACTTGCCGGAACCGTTCAAGCCCAGCACCCCGATCTTGGCGCCGGGGAAGAAACTCAAGGAAATGTCGCGCAGGATAATGCGCTTGGGCGGCACGACCTTGCCGACCCGGTTCATGGTGTAAATGAACTGAGCCATCTGCTACCTATCGAAGTAATCGCTTGGACGCGCGGGGGATCGGCGCGAATTATCCGCGACTCCTGCGGGGTTGTCACGCCATAGCGTGGTCCGCAGCGCTTTTCCTGGCCTTTGTCGCTAGGGAACCTCGAGTGAATCAGCTACAATAAGCGGCTATTTGCCGAGGATTTCAAGCGTATGTTCACCAGCAAAATGACGATTGCCGGCTTCGATCCTGAGCTCGCGAAGGCGATCGCGGACGAACGCAACCGTCAGGAAGATCACATCGAACTCATCGCCTCGGAGAACTACACGAGTCCGCGCGTGCTCGAAGCCCAAGGATCGGTGCTCACCAACAAGTACGCGGAAGGCTATCCCGGCAAGCGCTACTACGGCGGATGCGAATTCGTGGATGTGGCGGAGCAGCTGGCGATCGACCGCGCGAAACAGCTGTTCGGCGCCGCCTACGCCAATGTGCAGCCGCATTCAGGCAGCCAGGCGAACGCCGCCGTTTATCTGGCGCTGCTCAATCCCGGCGATACGATTCTCGGCATGAGCCTCGATCATGGCGGTCACCTGACGCACGGCGCCAAGGTCAATTTTTCGGGCAAACTGTTCAAAGCCGTTCAGTACGGAATCAGGGCCGATACCGGTGAAATCGACTATGACCAGGTCGAGAGCCTGGCCATGGAGCATCGGCCGAGGGTGCTCGTCGCGGGTTTTTCCGCATAT
This sequence comes from uncultured Gammaproteobacteria bacterium, assembly GCA_963811115.1. Classification (GTDB taxonomy): domain Bacteria; phylum Pseudomonadota; class Gammaproteobacteria; order Steroidobacterales; family Steroidobacteraceae; genus Bog-1198. The sequence goes on along the minus strand of CAWEQB010000002.1, from coordinate 238,086 downwards.
TCGCGCGTCATAGATTGGGCGCGGTTTCGCGCCATCGCCGATGCTGTGGGTGCCTATTTCTTCGTCGATATGGCGCACGTCGCGGGACTGGTGGCCACGGGGCTCTATCCCAACCCGGTGCCCATCGCCGATGTGGTGACCACGACCACCCACAAGACCCTGCGCGGTCCGCGCGGCGGGTTGATTCTGGCGCGGCCGCATCCTGAGCTGCACAAGAAGTTCAATTCCATGGTATTCCCCGGCACCCAGGGCGGTCCGCTGATGCATGTGATCGCCGCCAAGGCCGTGGCCTTTCTCGAGGCCCTGCAGCCCGAATTCAAGGTGTATTCCGCGCAGGTGGTTGCCAACGCGCGGGTCATGACACAGGTCTTGCAGCAGCGCGGATACAAGATCGTGTCCGGCGGCACGGACAATCACCTGTTCCTGCTCGATCTCATCGACAAGAACATCACGGGCAAGGATGCCGATGCCGCGCTCGGCCGTGCCCACATCACGGTCAACAAGAACGCGGTGCCCAATGATCCGCGTCCTCCGGCCATCAGCAGCGGACTTCGCATCGGCACCCCCGCCGTGACCACTCGCGGATTCAAGGAAGTCGAAATCCGGCAATTGACCGGTTGGATCGCCGACGTGCTGGATCATATGGGCGATGAATCGGCTGTTGAGCGCGCGCGGGCCGAGGTGGTGAAGATATGCCGGCGATTTCCCGTGTATGGTTAGGAGCCAGGGTCCTGGATTGAACGCCCCCCATGCATTGCCCCTTTTGCGGTCATACGGAGACTAAGGTCATCGACTCTCGCCTCGCGGGCGAAGGGCGGCAGATCCGCCGGCGCCGCGAATGCCTGACTTGTACCGAACGCTTCACGACTTTCGAGACGGCGGAGTTGTTGCTGCCCACCGTGGTCAAAGGCGATCGCAGCCGCGAACCCTTCGATGAGAGCAAACTGCTCCATGGAATGCAGAAGGCGCTGGAGAAGCGCCCGGTGGGACGCGATGCCATCGAGGCCGCGGTGGCGAGGATCTGCCACAAGCTGCGCAGTCTCGGTGAACGGGAAATCGCCTCGCGCAGCGTGGGCGAGATGGTGATGGAGGAGCTGCGGCATCTGGATGAAGTCGGCTATGTGCGCTTTGCCTCGGTCTACCGCAGCTTTCAAGACATCGAGGCATTCCGAACGGAGATAGATCAATTGCGCCGCCAGCGCCGCCGCCGCGAAACCAGCAAGGATCAACTGCCGCTGCTGCCGGGCGAAGAATCGAGCGACGCCGACAAGTGACGCACGCCGCTCAATCGCAAGCCGAGCCCATGACGGCGCAGGACCGGGCTCACATGGCGCGGGCATTGGAATTGGCCGCCCGAGGCCTGTACACCACGGACCCGAATCCGCGCGTCGGTTGCGTGATCGTGCGGGAGGGAGGGGTGATAGGCGAGGGGTGGCATGCTCGCGCCGGCGAGCCGCATGCCGAGGTCCTGGCGTTGCGCGCCGCCGGTCCCCGAGCACGGGGTTCCACGGCGTACGTCACGCTCGAGCCGTGCAGCCACACCGGACGCACGCCTCCTTGCGCCGACGCGTTGATTGCAGCCGGCGTCGCGCGGGTGGTTTGCTGCGCTGTCGACCCAAATCCGCGCGTGGCCGGCGCCGGCATCGCGCGGCTGCAGGCCGCCGCCATCGCCGTGTCCACCGGGCTGTTGGCGGCCGAGTCGCGCGAGCTCAACGTGGGATTCTTCTCGCGATTCGAGCGCCGCCGTCCCTGGCTGCGGCTCAAGCTGGCCATGAGTCTCGATGCGCGCACCGCACCCGCGGCCGGCGGGCAACTGTGGATCAGCAGCGAGGCCTCGCGTGCCGACGTACAAGCCTTCAGAGCCCGCAGTGGCGCCGTTCTTACCGGCGCGGGCACGGTTCGCGTCGATGATCCACGGCTCAATGTGCGATTGGCCTACGGCCCTTGGATCAGGCAGCCGCTGCGCGTGCTTCTCGATCCCATGCTCACCTGTGCCGCGGGGTCGAAACTGTTTCATGGAGAGGGTGCATTGGTGTTTGCGGCCCCGGATGCGCCGCTGCGAGCGCACGATTCCGCGAGAATCGAACGCTTGCCGCGGGCGGCGGGCGGCTTGGATCTGCGGGCGGTCGTCGAACGTTTGACCGAACACGAGATCAACGAACTCTGGGTCGAGTGCGGTCCGCGTCTGGCCGGCGCGTTCGTGCATTCGCAACTCGTGGACGAATTGGTGCTGTACATCGCTCCGACCCTTCTCGGCGCCGATGCGGCGCCTTTGATGCACGTGAGCGGCCTGGGTCCGCCGGGCTCGCTGCCCACGTTTGAATATCGCGACGTACGGCGCATCGGCACAGACCTCCGCATCACGCTTACACCGAAGAAGCTGCAATAATGTTCACTGGAATCATCGTCGCGACCGGCAGCGTGACATCGCTGACGGAGAAGGGCGGCGATCTGGAAATGGCAATCGACGCCGCAGCGCTCGATCTTGGGCGCATCGCGTTGGGCGACAGCATCAGCGTTCAGGGTGCCTGCCTGACGGTGGCTCGCCTGGAGGGTACGCGTTTCTTTGCCGACGTCTCGCGCGAAACCCTGGCCAAAACAACGCTGGGCGCGTTGCGCCCGGGATCGAGGGTTAACCTGGAGCCGAGCCTGCGGGCCGGGGATGCACTGGGAGGCCACTGGGTGAGCGGCCATGTCGATGCAGTGGGCAAGCTCACGGTGCTGGTTCAAGACGCCCGTTCATGGCGGATGGAGTTCGAACTGCCGGCGCCCCTGATGCGCTTCGTGGCGCCGAAGGGCTCGATCTGCATCAACGGCGTGAGCCTGACGGTCAACAACGTCGATGGCCGGCGGTTCGACGTGAGTATCATTCCGCATACGCATCAGGCGACCACGCTTGGCGAACTTAACATAGACGACGGCGTCAACATCGAAATCGACGTGATCGCCCGATACCTAGATCGGCTTATGCAGCCTTTCACTGACCGTCGCCCATAGATAATTCCGTCCGTTGGGAGGAAAGCGCCTCAATGAAGCCTGAATCCCTGCGGATGGTCACGAAGGGTGCCAGTGAGGTATTCTTTGATCGTGCTTAATGTCAATGACTTGAATCTGCGCTGTGGCGACCTACGGATTCGACATTCGATCTTATGGGGCGCCACCTGTGTGGCTGCGATGACGGCCCTCGGGGTGGGGCCCGCCTATGCGGCCATTGACTACCGAGACACGCTTTACCGAGATACGCTGGAGAAAGCCGTGGATCCGCCCGGCGACATCAACGTTGACGCCGGCAAGATATTCGATGTGTTTGCAGCCGTCCAGGAATCTTTCGACAACAACCTCTACCGGGTGCCGACCAGCGTGACTGATGTGTCGGGAACGGTTGGTCCAAACGCTTCCCGAGAGGATTACATCAACACCTTGACCGCGGGGTTCGACGGTCAATGGGCTCTGGGGAGGCAGATCGTCGTTCTCAATTTGCGCGCCGACGACAATCACTACGCCAATAACACTGATCTCAACCACTTCTCCGGAAGCGACCAGGCGATATGGAATTGGGCTTTCACTAGTGCGCTGTCCGGGCAAGTGGGAATGGACTACACTCGTTCCATTGCGAGCTTTGTCAACACGACTGTCTACACTCTAAATTTGGTGGATCAGTACGAGGTTTTTGGCGGGGCGCGCTACCAGGTCGGTCCACGATGGGCAATATTCGGAGGAGCGATCCAAACCAATACCAGGCTCTCCGAGGTTACCTCGAGACACAACGACAACAACCGGAAATCGGTTGAGGTGGGTACGGAATTCGCGACCGGTATCCAGAACAGCGTCGGATTGGAATACCGTTACACCGATACGATCTATCCGAACGTCTTTTTGCCCAACGGTGTGGCGATCTCTTCCAACTATAATGAGGATCGCGCCCGGCTTTTTCTAAAGTATGCGATTTCCGACAAGATGCTGATTGACGCAAGCGCCGGCTATTTGAAGCGTAACTACCTAAATCATGGAATTGGCGATTTTTCAGGCGATATTTGGCGAGCATCGCTACAGTGGCAACCAAGGGAGAAAACCCAGATCCTGGCAGTCGCGTGGCGGGAATTGCACGCATACCCGACGGCGGAATCGGACTACTACGTTTCCAATGGCGTCAGTGTTTCGCCGATCTGGAATGCTTCAGAGAAGATCAACCTGTCGGTGCTGTTTTCGTCTGAAAAGCAGGACTACCTTGGTTCGGCTCCCGGGGTAACCGTCGCGGGCGCGCGTCACGATAAGGTATTCGCGGAACAGATGAATGTGGGGTACACGCCGGTGAGACATTTTACCGTCAATTTTTCGATACGCCGCGAACAACGCAGTTCGAATCAGGGTCAGTTTGAATATAACGACACGCTGGCCACGATCGGGGTCACGGGGAAATTTGGCGAATTCTAGCCGCCGATGCCCGCTCTTCTTGCCCGTCTCGCGGCGCTAGGAGCCTTCCTAGATGATGCGCGCGTTGTTGTGGGCCCCTCCGCAGGCGGCCCAGGCTGGCCATCCTGGCCAGCCGTGCGAGACATTGAGCGTGTCATGAGCGTCAAAAAAAGCGCTGCGAATTCCCGATTATGTTATCGCCCCGTTACCCGCGAAGTGCATTCCAGCGAGGAGAGCCCCCGGTGATCGGAATATGTTAATACAACTACCCGGTGAAAATAAAATTCGGGTTTTGCTGGCAACTTCCCTTAGATCAGGTAAGTTAACCGAGCCGGAAAGTCAAAAATTGATGAAGGAATCATAGACATGATTTCCGTCGTCTCTCCAGGACTCGGAGCTACTGTCAGGCCCCCTTCGCAACGGCCGAATCGTTCCCGTGGCGCTCCCCGATTGGCTCTTTATTGGCTAGTAGTGTCGGTGGTGGAACTGCTGGTTCTTAGTGCTTGCAGCGGGGGGTTTGGTGGACCCGCAACGGTGGCTGTACCGAATGTCGAGGGAATGACCCAGGCGGCGGCGACAACAGCGATCACAGGGGCTGGCCTGGTGCTGGGCACCGTGACGACCGTCAGTAGTTCGACTGTGCCCGCGGGTAGCGTCATCAGTGAGAGTCCGGCGGCCGCGACCCCTGTTGAGGCTGGTACCGCCGTGAATTTGACGGTGAGCAGCGGGGCCCAAGTGCCGAACGTGGTGGGGCTGACGCAGGCCGCCGCTACCAAGGCGATCACGGCTGCTGGCCTAGTACTAGGTTCCGTGGCAATGGCGAGCAGTGCGACCGTGCCCGCAGGCAGCGTCATCAGTCAGAGCCCGGCGGCCGGTACCAATGTGGCGCCAGGCTCGATGGTGAATTTGACCGTCAGCACTGGGGGAGTAACGGTGCCGGACGTAGTTGGGCTAACGCAGGCCGACGCGACGACTGCGATCACCAGCGCTCGCCTCAGCTTGGGCGCGGTCACTACTCAGTCGAGCGCGACGGTCGCTTCGGGGCTCGTGATTTCGGAGAGTCCTGCTGCGGGTACTATCGTGACATCCGGCTCTGGCGTGAATTTGGTTGTCTCCAGCGGTCCCCCGAGAGTGGCTGTGCCGAATGTGGTGGGAATGACGCAGGCCTCTGCCACGAGCACGCTTACAGGAGCGGGGCTTACGGTGGGCGCAGTCACTTCGCAATCGAGTGCGACGGTGGCGTCGGGCCTGGTGATTTCCGAAAGCCCAACTGCGGGTACAAGCGTAACTTTGGGTTCTGCAGTGAGTTTGGTTGTCTCGAGTGGTCCTGTAATGGTGTCGGTGCCGAACGTGGTTGGATTAACCCAGCCGGCGGCGACGAGCGCGATCACCGGCGCAGGCCTTGTGCTCGGCACCGTGACGATGGCGAGTAGCGCGACCGTGCCCAAAGGAAGCGTCATCGCTCAGAGTCCCGTCGGCGGCACGAGCGTCGCGATAACTTCGGCGGTAAATCTGTCGGTCAGTACGGGTCCGCCGCCTGTAGCCGTGCCGAATGTGGTGGGGCTGACTCTAGCAGACGCGACCACGGCGATCACGGCAGCGGGTCTGGTACTCGGGACCGTGAAGTTGGCGCGTAGCGACACGGTGCCTTCCGATAGCGTCATTAGTCAGAGTCCTGCGGCTGGTACCAGTGTGGCACGTGGATCAGCCGTGAATCTCACGGTCAGCAGACAACACCGCAGAGCATCCGCGGTCATCATCGCTCCGGCTTCCGTGGTCGCGTATTCGACAGTTATCCTCGATGGCACGACTTCAGGTGATCCGACTGCAACGATCCAATCGTATGTGTGGGCTCAACAGGCGGGCCCCAAAGTGACCCTCGCCACACCAAACGCAGCGCAAGCGTCATTTACAGCTCCTCAAGTGACGACAGTAACTTCATTTACTTTCAATCTGACGGTGACCGATTCCCTTGGGGCCACGTCGAGCACGACGGCGACTATCAAAGTAAGTCCTGCGTCAACGGCGCAGTTGGCGGTAACGTTTGTGGCTGCAAGGTTGCTCGTAGCTGTACCAGCTAATCCCCACACGGATTACACGCTCGCGGATGGACCACCGCTCGCAGGTTCCACATCAGAGGTTCAAGTGACGCTGACGGGTGCAGTCCAATCGCCTGTATTTACGCTGGTGGACGCGAATGGAAATGTCCTTAGCACCCCTTCTTTGACGAGCGTTGGAACTCCATCCATACAGCCGCTCACCTTCGCCGGATCGATAACCGTTCCCACGGTTCCGTTCACGTTCGCGGCATCTGGTACGACTGCAGACGGGCAAGCTTATTCGGTTCAGTTGCCTTCACTCTTCGCGCCGATGAATATGTCGATTAGTCTTTCGCCCTCTGTTCTGTGGCTCGCGCCGGCAGCAACAGCCAATGGCCAATTGACCATCTACAACGGCGGAGCGGCAGCTACGTTTGCCATTCAGTACAACGATCCCTCCAACTTGTTGTCCGCGGGTACGGCCACGTCAGTGCAAATTGCCTCTGGTTCATCGGCAACAGTTCCGATCACGGTGACGTATCCGACAACAACCGCAGCGATTGGACCTACGGTCACAGCGACGGCGTCGGTCGCTGGTGATGCCACTCGTACGGGAACGGCGACCCTAACGCTTTGGCAGAGTGGTGGCCCATGAAAAAAAATCTGTTGGCACTTAGCGTAATTGGACTTAGCTTTATTCCGTACGCGATTGTTCAAGCGTTCCCGAGCTATTTGTCCTTCGCAGATCATCAGACGATCACGAAGACGGCGCTGTCAGCACCAAATACGTATTGTTTCTCGACCACAGACTGTTTCAGTTTTTCAGCGAACGCCGTCGAGCAAATCAATCAGGTTCATCAAGTCGTAGACGACCCTTCGAATTACAACACCAGCAATCACTTTGACTCCAATTCGTTTTCGGCATCAGTGAATCAAATTGCTAAAAACCGAGACCAGTTCAATAGGTTGGTTAACGGGTCGTCCCCGGCCGGTGCGTTCATCCCAAGTAACCCGGCGTTCCCGCGCATGCAAATACAGGCATGGCAACTGCTGGGCTACATGCTGCATGCGGCGGAGGATTTTTATGCGCATTCGAAGTGGGTGGATGAAGGCAATACGGTCCCGCTTCCTACAGGATTTGGTGCCCTGACTGAAAATACGGCGACACCGACCATCCCGCCGATCTTCTCAAAGACACTGCCAGGTACTTATTGTCCGGCGCCAGCCGGGTTTCCGGTGTTGCCGGTTGTCCAGAGCGTCCCGGGGATTTCTCATGACGTTGCATGCCCTGGACTCTTTTCGCCTGCCAACACGCTAAATTTACACCAAATCGCCTTCGGTCTCGCGGAACAGGAGGCGCAAGCGTTTGTCCAGTCGATAGTGACTGACCTAGTCACGGCGAATAATGCGGCCGGATTCTGCGCTCTACTTGGGGTTCCCTCAGGTACGCCGATGTGCAACGCTTGTTCGCCAGTGGAGGGCGCATCGTCATGCGCGGCCGTGCTCTACACCCCAGGCTTCTACAATCCAGGCGAATTGGGGGCGCCGGTACCAGTCGTCGGAACGCAAACCGTCAATGGAACCACAACCCAAGACAGCGCCGCGTTCGTTATGGTTATGTACCAACGTGAACGGTACATGCATCCTTGGGACAACGGGTTGTCCGTGCTAGGTTATCAGGGCCTTCGGTTTGCAGCGTCGACCACAACATCCCTGCCTCCAGCAATTGGCGCATGCGGATTCCGGCTCATTGCTTTGGATCGCGGAGCAACCGCGCCCCGGCTTTGGCCAGCAACGGCAACGGATCGGCCAGCGCCGAGGGCAAGGACGAGTTTTTCCACTTGAACTCCGGTCTCGCTCGTCTCCGACGCGAAATCCTTTGCACGCAGTGCCGCATGGTTGCCGAACTACTGTAGTGATGAGTCCGCTCGAACACCGGCTGCGCCACAGGCTGCTTTAACGCCAGCTGGCACCACAAGTACGGAAAATTCACTCCCGCACAGGTCGATGAAAACAGGCTGGCCCAGAAACGCGGATTGAAATCAACGACGGTGAACCGGCCGTCCGCGGCGTCCTGCCGCATGTCGATGTGGGCAATCCCAGAATACCCAATCGTCCGAATCAACGGCCGCACCGCCTCCAGCGCTTCGCCTCCCGAGAACACTTCCAGCGTAGCACCCGATTCGGCCGACGCATGCTGCTGGACCGTGTGCACGACAATTTCCCCGTTCTGGCTGAGCAGGCTGCAGTCGATGTCGCGTCCGGGAATATACTTCTGCGCGATGTACTCCCGGCGATCATCGCGCGCCGACTGCTTCCAGGCCGCCAAATCATCCGGGGTTTTGATCAGCATTATCCCTTCGCTGTTTTGCCCGACCGACGGCTTCAAGAGCAAAGGATACTCCAAGGAGGAGGTCTCAAACGCGTCCCGCGTACGCGCGCCCACTGCATACACCGTGGGTGCACCCGACAAACCGTGATCACGCTGAAACTCCCACAACCTGCGTTTATCTGAAACGATCTCAAACGTCTCCAAGCTCGGCAACAGCGGAACTGAGACGAACTCCTGCAAGGCGGTCCGATGCTGATTCAACCACCGCGTCGACCGTTCGGTCACCGGCAGCACCACATTCACACCCGCGCGGAGGACGACCTCCTTCACAAGGGCGAGCAAATCAGCCGGTTCGGCAAATCGTTCGTGCAAATGAAATGAGGTGAGATGCCGCGAGTGACGGGCAAACGACTTCTCATCCGACAGACAGTGAACTTCCACGCCCGGTGTCTGGGCGAGCGACGTGGCCACGTGGTAGGCCAGCGGAGCACCTTCCAGCAGAAGCACAGAGAGACGAGGCATGCGCACGTTTGTTCTCGGAATTATGAACGCGAGATCATTTAGCATTTTCCGACCGTCTCTGTCTCGATGAAACACTCAAAACGGCGGAACCATGCCCAAGTACAGACCGCAACCCGGTTACTGCAGCGGCAACGTCCGACGATATCTGCAATGCACGCTACAATGGTGCGCGGACGGAAGGGGAATCGGACGGCTGGCGGGACCAGTGTGACGGCACCAATGGCCTAACCAAAGACAACCATGTTCACTTATTTTCTTAATAAACAATATGTTATGTCTCCGGCAAACCTATTCGCGGGCTACCTCGAGCGGCTCCTGTCAAAAACCGAAGAGTAAGAAGATCCATGCCTACGTTTAACACCATCGACGACATACTTGAGGACCTGCGCCGCGGAAAAATGGCGGTGATCATGGATGACGAGGACCGCGAGAATGAAGGCGATCTGATCATGGCGGCGGACTGTGTCGGCGCCCAGGACGTGAACTTCATGGCGCGTTACGGCCGCGGGCTCATCTGCCTCACGCTGACGCGCGAGCGTTGCCGCCAACTGCGCCTGCCGCTGATGGTGAGCGACACCGACAGCAGCCATCGTACGAACTTCACTCTGTCGATCGAGGCCGCCGAGGGAGTCACGACGGGAATTTCCGCGCATGACCGCGCGCACACCGTCAAGACGGCGGTCGCGGCAACTGCCAGGCCGGAGGATTTGCGCCAACCGGGCCATGTGTTCCCGCTGATGGCGCAGCCCGGCGGCGTATTGACCCGAGCCGGCCACACCGAGGCGGGCTGCGATCTGGCGCGATTGGCCGGATTCTCGCCCGCCGCCATGATCGTCGAAATATTGAACGACGACGGCACCATGGCGCGGCGGCCCGACCTCGAGCTGTTTGCGAAAACGCACGGCTTGAAGATCGGCACCATCGCGGATCTCATCCGCTATCGCCTGAAGAACGAGCGTTCGGTGGAACGCATCTATGAAGACAACGTCGACACCGAATACGGCGCTTTCAAACTGGTCTGCTATGAGGATCATGTCAACAGGACCGTGCACATCGCCTTGGTCAAGGGCGACTTGAATGCCGAGCTGCCTCCCTTGGTGCGCGTGCACATCAACGACACCTTGCGCGACGTGGTCGGCGTCCGCAGCGAGCGGCTCGGCTGGCCGCTGCATACGGCAATGCGCCGAGTCGCAAGCGAACCTTCGGGGGTGGTGGTCATACTGCGGCCGGAGGAATCGCCGCGGCATTTCATGGACAGCCTGCGGCTCCTGGACGCCAAGACCGCGGGCACCCGCCAACCCGGAGCTCCGGTGTTGCGAACCTATGGAATCGGCGCACAAATCCTCAAAGATCTCGGTCTAAAGCGGATGCGCGTGCTGAGCGCCCCGAAGCAGCTCCAGGGCCTCGCAGCCTTCGATCTCGAAGTAACCAGTTATGTCGATGGCGGCGAATGAATGCTCCGAAGGTTATACTTCGCGCCAAGTGTTGCGAGGTGATGTCCAGTGCCCAATGATCAGCCGAAGATAATCGAGGGGGAACTGCTGTCGCGCGATCTGCGCTTTGCGCTCATCGCCGCGCGGTTCAACGATTTCGTCGTGGAGCCGTTGCTGCGCGGCGCGCTCGACGCGCTCAGGCGCCATGGAGTGAGCGAGAAGCAGATCGAGATCGTGCGCGTTCCCGGTGCATTCGATATTCCCATCGTGGCGCGTAAATTGGCGCTGTCGCGCCGCTACGAGGCGCTTATCGCGCTGGGCGCCGTGATCCGCGGTCAGACGCCGCATTTCGACTATGTCGCAGGCGAATGCGCCGGCGGTATTTCGCGGATTGCACTCGAAACCGGAGTGCCGATTGCATTTGGTGTGCTGACCACGGACACGGTGGAGCAGGCCGTGGACCGCGCGGGAGGCAAGGCCGGAAACAAAGGCGCCGATGCTGCGCTGGTCGCCGTTGAAATGGCCAATCTCCTGCGCCGGTTGGACCCCTGACAGGTGGCCGGCAAGCGCACCACCGTGGGTTCGCGCAAACGCAGTCCCGCCCAGCGAGTTCACGCCAAACGAATTCCGGCCAAGCGAATTCCCGCCAAGCGCGCCCCCGCGCAGCAGGCGGCGGGCCACCAGGCCCGTAGTCTCGCGCGCCGCCTGGCGCTGCAGGCGCTGTATCAGATGCAGCTCAATCCGCGGTCCTGGTCCGATACACAAAAGCAGTTCGCGGCCGACCCGGAAGCGGAGCGCGTGGATCTGGATTATTTTCGGGCCCTGCTCAAGGCGATTGCGGCAAATCGCGAGGCTTTGGATTCCCGTCTCGCGCGACTGTGCGAAATTTCACCGCCCGAACTCGATCCGATAGAGCACGCCGTGCTGTGGTTGGGGGTGCACGAGCTGGAATCGTGCCCCGAGTTGCCGTACCGGGTGGCGCTGGCGGAGGCCGTGCAATTGGCCAAGAAATTTGGCGCGACCGACGGGCATAAATTCGTCAACGCCGTCTTGGATCGGGCCGCCCGGGAATTGCGGCCGCACGAGTACGGCCGGGATTGAGCGGCGCGCAATGGGCGCTGAACGCAACTCTATCGGCGAGTTTGAACTGATCAGCCGCTATTTCGCGCGCCGCGCTCCGCACGGCACGGAATCCGGCGTCATCCTTGGAATTGGCGATGATGCCGCCGTGCTGGCGCTGCCGCCGGACACGGAACTGGTCGCGGCCGTGGATACCATCGTCGCCGGGCGCCACTTTCCGGACGCGACCGATGCGCAATCGATCGGCCATCGCGCGTTGGCCGTCAATTTGAGTGATCTGGCCGCCATGGGTGCGACGCCTGCGTGGGCCACGCTGGCCTTGACCCTGCCGAACGCCGATCCCGCCTGGTTGGAGCGATTTTCGGGCGGACTGTTGGATCTAGCCGAAGCCAACGGGGTCGTTTTGGTGGGCGGCGATACCACCCGCGGACATCTCACCGTGAGCGTGCAGATTTTGGGCCATGTTCCACGCGGCAAGGCGCTGCGCCGAAGCGGCGCGCGCGATGGGGACCTATTGGCAGTGACCGGCACATTGGGCGATGCCGGCGCAGGCCTCGCGTTCGTCACTCATCCGCCGGCGAATGCTCCCCGCAATGCAGTTCAATCGCTGGTCGAGCGTTTCAGCTACCCAGCGCCCAGGGTGCAGTTCGGTTTGGCGGCACGCGGCATCGCGACCGCGGCGATGGACTTGTCCGATGGGTTGGTCGGGGACCTGCCGAAGCTGGCGCAGGCGAGCGGCCTCGCGGCGCACGTCGCGGTGGAGCGCCTGCCCTTGTCGGCTGCGATGCAGGCTGCGGCGCCGCAATCGCAGGCGCTCGAGTGGGCGCTGGCCGCCGGGGATGACTATGAATTGCTGGTGACGGTGCCGCCGTCGCGCTACCACGATCTCGAGGCGGCGGCGGCGCAATTGAACTTAACGTTGACCGCGGTGGGTGAGATGCGCTCCGGAAGTGGTGTGACCTGGTCGCTAAACGGACGAGATTTCCGGCCGGCGTCGCGGGGTTTCGACCACTTCGCCCAAGCCTCGACCCAAATCACAGTTTAGGTCCGGTCGCACCCGTATCCTTCAGCCACATCCGGTTGAGACGCTGGGCAGCACACGGTCACCCTTGAGCAACACTCGCTTAAATCCCCACGCGAAGTCCCCGAACGGGCGCGCTTCATTGCCCGAGAAAATCGGCAAGTACGTGATTATCAACGAGGTCGGTCGCGGCAGCACCGGCGTCGTGTATCTCTCGCACGATCCTTACTACGGCCGCGACGTCGCCATCAAGGTGTACAACGTCGATGCCAGCGGCGATGAAAATCGCAAGCGCATCGCGCGCAAGATGTTCCTCTCCGAGGCGCACATGGTCGGCATGCTCCAGCATCCGAACATTCTGCCCATTTACGACGCAGGTGAAGAGAACGGACATTGCTACATCGTCACCGAACATGTGCACGGTGCCCGCACTCTTGCCGCCTACTGCCGCCCGGACAATTTGCTGCGCATCGACGATGTCGTGGAACTCATTTATAAGGCGGCACGGGCGCTGCACTACGCGCACAGCCGGGGTGTAATTCACCGCGACATCAAACCCAGCAACATCATGCTCACGCTTGACAGCGACGTGCGGATCATCGACTTCGGCATCGCCTTGGTGGCGGACTCGGAAATTTCGCGGATCGAGGGCATCGCAGGCAGCCCGTCGTACATGTCCCCCGAGCAAGTCCAGTCGATCGAGCTCACGAACCGTTCGGATCTGTACTCCCTGGGCGCCGTGATGTACGAGCTTTTGACCGGAACCCGACCGTTCCGCGCGGGTAATTTGCAGAAGCTGCTGCACCAGATCGTGTTTGCCACGCCGCCGCCGATCCACACGTTGCGCCCGGAAATTCCCGAGGAGCTGGAAAACGTGACTGCTATGGCGCTGTTGAAGGATCCGGAAAAGCGCTACAAGACAGGTCTCGATTTCGCCGCGGAGCTGACCCGCGTGCATCAGAAATTGCGCGCCCAGTACAATAAGATCGATCAGCAGGAGCAATTCAGCCTGCTGCGCAAGCTGAAGTTCTTCCATGAATTCTCGCACGGCGAAATCTGGGAAGTCCTGCGCGCCAGCAGCTGGCAGGACTATGCCGATTCCGAGGAGATCGTCAAGGAAGGAGAAATGGACGATCGCTTCTACATCATCGTGCAAGGACGCGTCAGCGTACAGCGCTTGGGCCGGGCGCTCGGATATCTGGAGAGCGGCGATTGTTTCGGCGAGACCAGCTATGTGCGTGGAGCCAAGCGCACCGCCACGATCAACTCATCCGGCCCGGTGACGGTGATGAAAGTCAGTTCAACGCTCCTCGAGCAGGTGTCGGCGGAGTGTCAGTTGCGCTTCAACCAGGTGTTTCTACGCAGCATGATCGGCCGTCTGCAAAGCGCCGAACGGGGTGCTTCCTAGCGCCGCGTCTCCTTGTCGAACTCAATCATTGCGTACGCCGAATGATTGTGAATCGACTCGAAGTTCTCCGATTCCACCATGTAGGCACGCACGCGATTGTCCTTGTTGAGAGCAACCGCGACGTCCCGCACCGTATCCTCGACGAATTTCGGATTGTCATAGGCGCGCTCGGTCACGTACTTCTCGTCCGGCCGCTTCAGGATACCGTACACCTCGCATGACGCCTGCGCTTCTGCGATGTCGATCAGTTCCTCGAGCCACATATGCTCGACCAGCTTCGCGGTCAGGGTGATGTGGGAGCGTTGATTGTGCGCGCCGTAGTCGGAGATCTTCTTCGAGCAGGGGCACAGGCTGGTGGTCGGCACCACCACTTTGAGCCAGACGTCGGTCTTACCGTCGCGGTGCTCGCCAAAAATGGTCGCCTGATAGTTCATCAGGCTCTCGACGCCGGTGACCGGGGCCTTTTTCATGACGAAGTAAGGAAACGTCATTTCGATGTGCCCGGCGTCCGCATCCAGATGCTCGGTCATCTCCACCAACATTTTGCCGAATGAATCCACCGAGATTTCCCGCTCGTGGCGATGCAGGATTTCCACGAAGCGGGACATGTGCGTGCCCTTGAAATTGTGGGGCAAATTGACGTACATGTTGAAATTCGCGACGGTGTGCTGTTCGCCGCGCGCACGATCCTTCACCTTGATGGGATGATAGATATCCTTGATGCCCACCTTGTTGATCGGTATTTGGCGCGTGTCGGCATGTCCCTGCACGTCCTCCACGGGCTTCACATTCGGTTTCTTGACGGGGACGGCAACATTCATATTCCGGATTTCCTGCTGGTGCGATCAGGCCCTACCTGGTGCCGAAACCGCGAATTCCAAGAATTTTAGACGATTTGGAGCGCCTTGGCGCGAAGCCCGGCGGTCCGAGGCATCCAACAGGCGGAGTGCCCCGGGATTTGCGGCCCTCCGGCCCCCAAATAAGGGAATTCATCAGAAACCGCGCCACGCAGGCTAGTCTACAGCCGCGCGCTGCTAAACACGACGAGCAACCACGTACGAGGCCAGCCAGGCAAGGATGGCTGCGCGTCCGCCAAACGGCGCCAGCCGGCCGCATGCGCGCCGCTGTAGGTCACGAGCACGGGATTTGGCGGCCTCGAGTCCGATCACGCTGGGGTACGTAGGTTTGGCCCGAGCCGCATCGGCGCCCACGGCCTTGCCCAGATCCTCGACATTGCCTTCGACGTCGAGGATGTCGTCTTGAATTTGAAATGCGAGTCCGATGTCCTGCGAATATCCATCCAGCGCGTCCCATTCCGTGGAGCCCAAATCGGGTGCGCAAGCCGCCGCCAACAACACGCTGGCACGAATCAGCGCTCCGGTCTTGAGTCTGTGCATCGCTTCGAGGTCATGCAGATCGAGGTTGCCGCCGACCGCCGACAGATCCAAGGCTTGGCCGCCTGCCATACCGGCAGTGCCGCTCGCTTCCGCGAGAATCCGAATCATGTTCAAGCGCGCGGCGGGACTCACGCCGGGAGCGCGATCACTTGCCAATAAGGAAAACGCCAAGACCTGGAGCGCGTCGCCCGCGAGGATGGCTGTTGCTTCGTCAAAGGCGCGATGTGTGGTCGGTCGGCCGCGACGCAGGTCGTCATCATCCATCGACGGCAAATCGTCGTGAACCAAGGAGTAGGTGTGAATGAGTTCCACGGCCGCCGCCGGAGCATCCAGTGCAGCAGCCTCCAACCCCAGCGCTTCGCCCGTGCAATAGACGAGCAGGGGGCGCAGGCGCTTACCGCCGCCGAGCACCGCATAGCGCTGCGCGGCGTGTAGCCGCTGCGGTACCAGATCCGCCGCCGGCAACGCGGCGTCGAGGACGGCCTGCACGCGCGACTGATAGCCGCGCAGGCGCGCCTCCATCGCATCCGCGCTGCTCAAGTGCCCGCCTCAGCCGGCTTTGGGATCTTCGGGAGAGAAGTCTTCAACTGCAGGCTCACCGGCCTTTTTGAGCAGGATCTCGACTTTTTGTTCGGCCTCTTTCAATGCGGTTTGGCAGGCCCGGGTCAACATCACGCCGCGCTCGAAGGCGGCGAGGGATTCCTCAAGCGGCAGGTCTCCCTTTTCGAGGCGCTCCACCAGCTCTTCGAGGTCGCGCATTGCCGTCTCGAAGTCGGGTTGGGGTTTTGCAGCGTTGGGAGTCGGCATGACCGGGAACGGTACACATGCGCTGCGGCGGGGTCAAACCCCGGGGCCGGCAGGGGTCCGGCGGGGAACATTGTCAAGTCGTGAGATGCGTCACAGCCATGGGGTCGCGTCGCGGCTGCTTTTGAGTAATATTGCGGGTGGGAAACCATATGCGTACTTCAACCAAATACATTGCTGCCAGCGGGTGCCTGCTTGCCGTCATCGCGGCCACGTCGGGCTGCAGTCCGCGGCGCATTCCGCCCATGACGGTCACCGATCTCATGGAGGATCGCGTGATGCTCGACGGCGTGCTCATGAAGTGCAATCAAGACAAAACCAAGGCGCGCATCGACGCCGATTGCCTCAATGCGCGCATTGCCATCGAGCGGCTTGCCAGCAAGAGCGATCCTGCCGACGAGGCGAAGCGCGCCGAAGCTTTCGAACGCACTCGCGAGCAACTTCGCTTGTCTCAGGACAAGCTGAGGCATGAACAAGAAGCGAAGACCAAGGTCGATGTGTACCATATGCCGCTGGTGCCGGTTGACCCGGCGCCCGCACCCGCGCCGACGCCGCCCGCATCGACGCAGCCGCCATCCACCGCACTGTCGTCCCCGCCATCCGGCGACAGCCCGGCGGTCATGAGCCAGTCGAACCCCTAAAATCCGTTCGGCGCCTTCTTGGACTCAATGGATGAGGCCGTCTTTGCGTAACCGATTGGCCATGGGCGCCGCCACGCCGAGAGCCGCTGATGAACCCGATTCAATGTCCGTCGACTTCGCTTCCGTATCCATCGTGTATACCAGCGACGCTGAGTGCGTCTCGAAAACCTTCGACTGCAGGGTGACTTCGCCTTTGATCGTCGTGATCGTCGGCGCCGTCTGAAACTCTCCGTAAACCACCGGCAGATCGTACACGCCGTAACCGCCGGCGTAGACGCTGGTCCACCCCGAATCCATGGCCTTGTAGTAGGCGCCGCCGCGCGTGTCGCTGCCGCCGCCGCCTTCCTGCGTACCCAGCTTCATGGCGAGGAGGTGCGTCGTGAGCACGGCGTCGGCTTGTGTCGAGGCCACGACCCGCTCGACGACCTCGCGAGTCAGCGGGTCCGTCGACAACATCGAGTCGCAGCTGACGATCGCCACGGTCGATTCACTCTTCAGCTGCGACGCCAACGCCCATTCGAACGCACAGCGCTGCGTGTAGTTGGGGGTGACGCCGATCACCAGCACCCTCTTGAACGACTGGTTATGGGGCGAGGCACCTTGCCAGGTGCCCTTGACCGTGGCGGTTGCGCCGCAGCCGCAAAGCCACGACGCGCCGAGCAGCAGGAGCGCAGGCCGGAAGGAGTGGCGCTTGATTTGGCCGAGGATAACGTGCTTCACGGTGAACTCCGACAATAGGTGTCGCCGCACTATACGCCGCGCGCCCGGCGCTTGGGCCGCACCCGCAATGGACCAAAGGCCTATTGTTGGGACTTCCGCCCCCGACCTAGATTCGCGGGACGATGAATTTCGCCAAACGAATCTCCGAGGTATAGTGGAACATGAGATCTTCGATGGCGGCCCCCCCTCTCGGTTGGAGGTTTGGCTCCGTCTGCGTAAGACGGGCGACCGCCGTGTCGCGCGTCTGATCGCCGGGGTGGTGGCCGTTGCGTGGCTGCCGTTGTTGTTTTTGTCGTCGGTGAGCGGTGATCTCACCCACCTCACGGGTCCGGGTTCGTTCCTGCAAGACATTTCCGTTCACACGCGTTTCCTGGTGGCGCTTCCGCTGCTCATCATTGCGGAATCCGTGTGCCTGCCACGCCTGGCGGCGATCGCCCGTCAAATAGCCAACTCGAATCTCATCCACGATGCAGACCGCCCGCGATTCGACGCCGCGCGCGCATCGACACGGCACCTGCTCGATTCCCGGATTGCTGAATTTGGCGTCATCGTCGTTGCCTACCTGATTGTGGTGATGATCATGTACGCGCCGCCGCCGGACATTCCTGCCTGGCATCTGGCCGGCGGTGGTCGCGGCCACTTGTCGCCCGCAGGCCGGTGGGGACTTTTCATCAGTCTCCCGCTGCTGCTGGTGTTTCTATTGGGCTGGCTGTGGAGGTTCGCCCTTTGGATCCGTCTCCTGTGGCTGATATCCCGGTTGAATCTGCAGCTGATCGCGGCTCACCCGGATCGCGCCGGCGGTTTGCTGTTCGTGAGTTACTCGGTCCGCGCCTGGGCATTGCCTGCGCTGGCGCTCTGCGTGATTGTGGCGGGCGTGATCGCAAACCGCGTCGTCCACGAAGGCGCATCGCCGTTCTCCTACAAATTTCAGGTGCTCGGGCTGGTCGTCTCCATGATCGTGCTGTACACCGCGCCGCTGACGGTGTTCTATAGAAATCTGGTGTCGGTCTGGCGCCTTGCAGTGCCGCCCTACGGAGGGCTTGCGGGGCGCGTGGGCCGCGAATTCGAGCACAAATGGTTCAGGCAGTCGCATGAATTTTCGGATGACCCGCTGGAGACGGAGTCCTTTTCGGCGACAACCGACCTGTATCAGGTGGTCGAGAGGGTCTACCAGATGAGATTCGTGCCGATCGACGGGCACAGCGTGGTGTTTCTGGCGGTCATGACTTTGCTGCCGTTCGTGCCCCTGCTGCTCATTGCAGTGCCGCTGGACGTGCTGATGAAGTCGCTCGCCGGGTTCCTAATCTGACTACTCACCCGAAGCGACACCGGCGCGGGGCGCATTCGCGGCGGAGGACTTCGCCGTAGCAGGCTGCGTGGAGGATTGATCGAAGCTGCCACCGAGAGCGAGATGCAGGTTGACCCGTTGGCTCAATTGGTCGCTCTGCACGCGCAACAGCGCAATTCGGGCGGAGTAGAGCGCGAGCTGCTGCTCTTCGACGCTGCGAAGGTCGCGCCTGCCGACGCGGTAGCCGCTTTGCGCGAGAGCCAACGTCTTTTGATACTGCGCCACGACCTGGTCCAATAATTGAACGCGTTGACTCAGGGTCTGACCGGCAGCGAGCGCATTTTCCACGTCGCCGATGGCACGCAGCGCCATTCCGGCGTACTGCGCGATGGCTTGTTTCTGTTCGGTCTTTTGGATCTGCACTTGCGCTTTCAGCGCGCCGCCGCGGTAGAGCGGGGCGAGCAATCGGGCGCCGGCGCCGCCCGTGGGGTTGCTGAAATCCTGCTTGAGCTGCAGAACATCGCTGCTGAGCGCCCCGACGCTGGCATTCAAGGTGATCCGCGGCAGTTGTGCAGCCTTCGCCTCGCCGATTTGATTGAAGGCGACGGCGACGCGGTGTTCGGCGGCGAGCATGTCGGGACGCCGTTCGAGCATCTGCAAGGGGATGCCCGCCGGCACCGGACCCGGCATGGTGGTGAGAGTGGTGCGGGACTGAAGCTCCGCGGCCGGATAGCGCCCCAGCAGCAGTTCGATACTGCGCAGCGCCTGTTGGTGCGCCAGCTGAATCTGCAGCAGTGCATCCTGAAAATTGCCCAGATTGGCGCGCGCCAATGCCACCTCTTGCTCGCTGCCCGCGCCAACCTCGGCGCGCTGCACCGCCATATTCGCCAGCTCCTGGCTCGAGCGCACCATGTCCTCGGCAATCTGGCCCTGCAGATAGGTTTCAGTGGCGGTGAACCAACTCTTGGCGGTGGTGGCAGCGAGGGATTGCCGCGCAAACTCCGCATCGCCGCGCGCGGAGGCGTAATTCTCTTCGGCCGCATTGCGGGCGTAGCGCAGTCGGCCCCACAGATCCGCCTCCCAGGAGACGCCGAGCATGATCCCTTGCAGCGCGCCGGTAAGATCATCGCCTCCGCCGGCTTTGATGCCGCCCGTGCCAAAAATATTCACCGCCGGGCGCAGCGCCGCCTTCGCGAGCTCGACGTAGTTGTTGGCCTGTTCGACCCGGGTGGCGGCGATCCGCAGGTCGGGATTGTTGGCCACCGCTTCGTTGGCCAGGGCCGTGAGCTGCGAATCCTGGAACGAGGCGAGCCAATTGTCCTGTATGAGGTCTGCGGGGGCCGGGGCCGCCGTCCAGGATTGCGGCAGCACGACGTTGGGCAGCGCGCTCTTGCGTATGTCCTCGCCGCTCGGCGGAGCCTTGGTTATGCAACCGCTGCTCATCAGCGCCGCGAGCGCGGCGATCGGGAGCCAGCGGCCAGGAGCTCGAGCGCCATGCGCCGCGAGCCCGATACCCTTGTGCTTGCGTGTTGGCTTCATCGCGGTTCAGAGCTTGAGTATCAGCCAGTCGAGTTTGGTGTGAACCCGCATAATCACCTTGCGCAGAATATGGATCGCCTTCGCGCCGTTGGTGTAGATGGCTCCGCTGCCGCGCGCGCCGGCCGCGAGGAATAGATCCTTGTCCTCATCGTCGACGCCGAGGCGCACCGCCAGGCGGCCTTGGGGAATTGGCGCCACGCCAGTCTCCGGCAATCCGCCGCTGATGGGTAATTGACCCTGGGACGTCGCCCAGATAACTGAAATGACGGTGCACTTGATGATGCGCCCTGGATATGTGCGCAGCGCGATTTCGGCGCGATTGCCCGGCTCAACCTCCCGGACTTCATTCTGATCGAACAATGCGACCACCCACTGTTCATCGAGCACGAAGCTCATCACCGGCAGCATCGGAAACTGCGCTGCAACCGCGCCCGGACGCAGCGCAAGTCCGACCACGGTGCCGTCGCCCGGCGCATAGTAGACGGTCTGAGCCAGCTTCCAGTTCGCATCGTCGAGCTGGGCTTGTGCTTGCGCGATCTGCGCTTTGGCTTGCGCCACGTCATCCTGTTCGCCGGTCGAGGTTTTTGCCGCCAGCTTCTCTTTCACTTGCGCTTCGCTCGCGGCCAGGGAGGCAAGTTCACTGGTCAGATTATCCGCGTCGGCCTGCGCTTGTTCGAGTTCGAATTTGCTTCCCGCGCCCGTTTTGGACAGGTCCTCATATTGGGTGACCCGCTTGCGCGCCAAGTCGAGCTTGGCCGAGAGAGCTTCTCGCTTGCCCGCCGCCTGCTTCAATTGCTCCTTGAGACCGCGCGCGCCAGCCTCCGCGCTCAATAGTTTCGCCTGCAGTGCGCTCAAATTCGCCGCGGCCGCGGCGACTTCAATTTGAAAGGGTACAGGGTCCAGCTTGAAGAGCACGTCTCCCTTCTTGACTGGACGGTTCGGTTCCACCGGAACCTCGATCACGCGGCCCGTGACCCGCGGCACCACCGGTACCACATAATTCATCACCCGCACGTCCTTGGACTCCGGTGCAAAGATGTTCAAGAACAGGATCAGGATCGACAGGCCGATCACCGGGATGATCGCCACGATCACTTGCGAGACGAAGTTCCAGGGCAGCCATTTCTTCTTGATGAAGATGAACCACACCAAGGCCGCGTAGACCAGCAATATTAGAAGGTCCATCTCACACCTCTCCCTTCACGGATGCCGGCGCCGCAGGAGCTGCCGGCGCGGCCGGCTCAGGCTCTTCGGATTTATCCGTGCCGTAGGCCTGCTTGTAGAGGACGGGCTTGGTGAACGCCCACAGCCAGGCGAGGGGCCAGAGCAGCCCGCCGAACACCAGAGATAAGAAGCACAGTGTCTTGATCGCCGCCAACTGCGGATGGTGTTTCTTCTCGGCAAATTTCTCCGGGAGAACATGAACAAACAGAAAGCCGCCGATAGCCACCACCGGCGCGACGACCAGCACCACCCAGGACAGCACTTCCGCAGCGGTATCGAGCGCCCCCTCACTCAGGAAACTAGCGTGCGATGGGGTCGAAAACAGCAGCAGCCAGAGCAGCGCCGGGCCTCCACGGCTCAACATGGCGCCGGTGGATTTTCGCAAGCCGTTAGTACCGGCGCGTCGCCGGTGGTTCTGTGATTTGATCATGCACCCGCCCACAGGCATTAGGAGTACCCATTCATCGTGCTGTAGCGCGTTCGTAGCCAAATCGCCGCGGCGCCCCTTCGGCTCAGCGATAAGAAGAATGCTAAGCGTCGCCTTTAAGCGCTACGTAATTTCGGCAAATGCGTGCCGCGATCCGTGTGAACTGGGGCCTCGACAATCGCAGCATTCAGGTCCGCAAGGGCCCGGCCCCTCATCGGTAGGTAACTGCCTGCAAGAGCGTCGCGTGCGGGTACTCCCCAAAAATTGTGTGGTAGTCCCTCGCCATTCGACCCAAGTCGCTCACCCCGAATCTTATGGCGATTCCCGAGACTGTTTCATGCCGTGGGTCGGCGCACATCAGCGCGGCTCTGATCGCGTGCAGTTTGCGCGTGCGCAGATAGCGGCCGGGAGTAACGCCGAACGACTCCACGAAGATCGTCCGCAGCGTGCGCTCGCTGACGCCTGCGAGCCTACAGAGATCCACCAGCCGCAACGCATGCGATACATCGGAATTCAGAAGTGCAGTAACGCGGGCTAAAGCCTGCGCGCGCGAGGTGCGAGGAGGGCGGATCTGATCCAATCCCTTGGCTGACCTACCTGATGCAAGGCGTGTGCGGACCATCTCTGCTCAATGTGACAGGCGCGATTAATCCCCGGACCAAAAATGCCAAAGCAAGAAGCTATTCGCTACGTAAAAGTGGCACGACGGCAAATTGAAGTGGCACGACGCAACAAATGTCACAGCGCCGACACATTGGAAATTCTCATATGCAATGCAGCAGCTTTCGTTGGTCTGATTCATCCACGCAGGGGTCGTTGCGGCCGCGCGGGGGCGGCTCGTCGTTTGCCGTTTTTACGTAGTACAGGCGAACGCACGCCATGCGATTGGGTCAATGCGTGGACCTTGGTCGTATATCGAATCGTCGATCACCCGTGTGTAATTATTTACACCGTGGCAAATGTTCCCGTCGGCGAGTTTCACGACAACGAAACGAGCGGAGGCAGTGAGATTTCGCATGGACTCGTTCAAAAAGATCGTCGAAGCCTTTAGCGGGATGCAAGGTCGATACATCGCGAAAGCCGCCGGGGTCCGCGATTGGCGATTGCGAACCGTTGACCTCAACGGCGTCGAGTTGATGATGGGATCGGAGGGGGCGGGCAGCGTCTACAGCGGTCGCGCATCAGGCGAGCGTTATCACCTCCGGCTGGTGCTCGGCGACAGTTATGGAGTCACCGTGAACGGTGTCGATTTTGGTTGCCGCAACATTGCCTGGATCGCGCCCGGAAAATCGCTGCTCATCAGCGCTGATAAGCCCTTGCGTTGGTTGAATATTTCCGCCTCGGCCGAGGTCGTCGCCAGGTGGGCCGAGTCGCATTCTGCCGAGTTCGATTTGCGGTTGCTTGATGGAAATTTTCAGCAACATGCATCCCGATCTCCGCTCCCGCTGGTCGCGCTCGCCCGCCGTCTTTTTAAGGCCGAGAAGCACTCTGCAAAACAACTGCATACGCCGGAGGCGGAACGCGCTGCGCGCACAGAAGTCATGGACGCCGTGTTTGGCACCCTTTTGCCCCTCGCCCGAGCCCAAGAGCCGAATCGACGCGGCATGAACCACATGACGCTGCTCAATCGCGCGCTGGCGTTGTTCGAATCACGCGGCGAGGATGCCGTTCGCACCGGAGACCTGTGCGCTGCGACCGGAGTTTCCGAGCGCACGCTGCGCAACTTATTTCACGAGTATCTCGGGATGAGCCCGCACCGGTACTTGATGATGCGGCGGCTTCATTCCATTCAATCGGGAATTAGCCGGGCGGTGCCGGGGGATACGATCACGAAGATCTGCGCGCAGCATGGCGTATGGGATTTTGGTCGATTTTCGCGCCAATACCTCAAGCAATTCGGCGAATTGCCGTCGCGATCGCTGCACTCCGCCCGCAGCTCGATTGGTTCCGAAGCAATGGCCTTCACCGGTGACGCGCGATGACGGGCGTTGCTGTGCTTGATATTCCAGAGTTCTGGCGTGAGGAGTTGTTATGAGAAAGGTGATCGCAATTCGAGGGGCGATGTTCTTCGTGCTCGCCGCACTGGCCGGCGGGGAAGCCGCGGCGCAATCCACCGACGCCGAGCTCAAGAGTAAACTCGACCAGGCGCTGCGCACCATTCAGGACTTGCAAAAGCGCGTCACCACTCTCGAGCAGCAAAAGACGGCGCCGGCAACGGTGGTGCCTGCGCCGGCGCCGGCGCCGGCGCAAGCCGGCGCAGCCGAGGAACCGCTTCCGGCGCCGGTTGTCGCGCCGGACAGCGCCGCGGAGAAAGGCGCGCCGAACGCGGACAAGGCGACATTGGCAATTTCCGGCAAGGTCATGCTGGATTCGATCTATGATTTCAAGCGCATGAATCCGCAGTGGAACTCCACCGAGCGGCCATCGCAGATCCCGGTCAACTGCCCGGGCACTCCGGGCGTCAATGACCCCGGATGCGGCAAGGACGGCGAGACGGTGTTCAGCATCCGCCAGACCTCGCTCGCCTTCAAGAGCACCATTCCCACGTCGGTCGGCGAGATCAAGACCGAGGAGAGCTTCGATCTGTTCGGTGTGGGCGGCGGCAATACGCAGATCCGCCTGCTCAATGCCTGGGGCGAACTCGGGAAATTCGGCGTCGGGCAGTACTACACATTGTTCATGAACGTCGACATCTTTCCCAACACCATCGACTACTGGGGGCCGAACGGCATGGTGTTCATACGCAACCCGCAGCTGCGCTACACCGCGTTTGACAGCGGCGGCATGAAAGTGGCGTTTTCGCTGGAGGCGCCGAATTCCGCCATCGATACCGGCAAGGTGACTGCCATCGATCCGGCTCTTGGACTGGTCGGCAAGACTTACTGGCCCGACCTCGTCGGCAAATTCAGCCTCGATCGAGACTGGGGCCAGTTCCAGGTCTCCGGCATCCTGCGCGAAGTCGGTTACGAGAGCTCGAGCACCGCGAGCGCCAACCCGTCCGGTACCAAGACGGGCTGGGGCATCAACGTCAACGGTCAATTCAAGACCGGGCCCCAGGATCGGATCATGGCACAATTCGTGTACGGCCACGCCATCGCGAGTTACATGAACGACGGCGGTGTCGATCTCGCACCCAACTCCTCGATCAAGGCGGAAACGGTGCCCTCCTACGGCGGGATGCTCTACTACGATCACTACTGGAGCGAGCAGTTCGCCAGTTCGATCGGCGTGAGCATGCATCACCAGGACAACCTGGGTGGACAATTACCGAACGCCTATCGCCAGGGCACGTACGCATCGACCAACATCCTGTGGTACCCGGCGAAAAACGTGATGACGGGCCTCGAATTCATCTACGGCAAGCTCGAGCAGTTCGATCGCGCCACCGCCGATGATCCCCGAGTGCAGTTTTCGGCCCAGTTCAAGTACTAGCAGCCGGTGGCGGTACCGGCGTTCGACACCATGTCAGGCGCCCCAAGGCGCCTTGGCGAGGAGCAACACCAGTGAATTTCCTGCATGAATTCCCAATCATCATCATCGACGAAGATTACGAGGCCAAGCACGTAGCCGGACACGGCATGCGCCGGCTCGCAGCGGCCATAGAAGGCGAGGGCTTTCGGGTCGTCGGCGGCATCGCCTACGAAGACGCGCGGCGCCTGGCGCAGGGTTTCAACTCCGAATCCTGCTGGCTCATTTCCGTCGACGGCGCCGAAGCGAAGGAAGGCCAGTGGAACATTCTGGAAGAGATCCTCGCTGTCAAGCGCAAGCGCAACGATCGCCTGCCGATTTTTCTGTTCGGGGAAGAGCGCACCGCCGAGGTGATCCCGGCGCGGATTTTGAAGCACGCCAACGCCTTCATGTGGCTCTGGGAGGACTCGCCCGAATTTCTGGCGCGCACCATCGCCCGCTCGGCGCAGCTATACCTCGACCGTCTGCCTCCGCCAATGTTCAAGGCGCTGATGGACTACACGATGCACGCCAGCTATTCCTGGCACACGCCCGGCCACGCCGGCGGCATCGGCTTCCGCAAGAGCCCGGTCGGCCAGCTGTTCTACAGTTTCTTCGGCGAGAATACCTTGCGCTCCGATATTTCCGTATCGGTCGGTGAATTGGGCTCGCTGCTCGACCACACCGGTCCGATCGCGGCCGGCGAGCGTAACGCGGCGCGCATTTTCGGCTCGGACGAAACGCTGTTCGTTGTCGGCGGAACATCGACCGCCAACAAGATTGTGTGGCACGGCATGGTCGGACGCGGCGACCTGGTGCTATGCGATCGCAACTGCCACAAGTCGATCCTGCATTCCCTGGTGATGACGGGCGCGACTCCCATCTATCTCGTGCCGTCGCGCAACGGCTTAGGGATAATCGGGCCGATTTCGCGCGATCAGTTCACCCCGGAATCGATGCGCAAGAAGATCGCGGCGAACCCGTTTGCCAAGGAGAGCAGCGGCAAGGTGAAGCTGATGGTGATGACGAATTCCACCTACGACGGCATGTGCTACAACATCGATGCCATCAAGGAATCCCTCGGCGACTCGGTCGACGTGCTGCATTTCGACGAGGCATGGTACGCCTACGCGAATTTTCACGAATTCTACGACGGTTACCACGGAATTTCGTCGGAGCATCCGTCGCGCGCGACCAACGCAATCACCTTTGCCACCCAATCAACCCACAAGCTTCTCTCCGCCCTTTCGCAGGCGTCGATGATCCACATCCTGAATGGCGAGAAGAGAAAGCTCGACATGACCCGCTTCAATGATGCATTCATGATGCATACGTCGACCTCGCCGCAGTACGCGATCATCGCGTCCTGCGACGTGGCGGCGGCGATGATGGAGCAGCCGGCGGGCCGCTCGTTGGTTCAAGAGATGATCGACGAGGCCCTGAGTTTCCGGCGCGCGATGACGGCGGTCAAGGCGCAGATCAAGTCCAATTGGTGGTTCGACGTGTGGCAGCCGGACGCGATCGCCAAAGATCCGACCGCCGAAAAGTCGGCCTGGGTGCTGAAGCCGGGCGACAAATGGCACGGCTTCAAGGATTTGGCGGAAAACCACGCCTTGGTCGACCCCATCAAGGTCACCCTGCTGACTCCCGGGCTCTCTCCCGACGGCACCATGCAGGCGCACGGCATTCCCGCCACCGTCGTGGTCAAGTTCCTGTCGTCGCGCCGGATCGAAATCGAAAAGACCGGCCTCTACTCCATTCTCGTGCTGTTCTCGATGGGCATCACCAAGGGCCGATGGAACACCCTGGTCACCGAGCTGTTGAACTTCAAGGAACTGTACGACGCCAATGCGCCGCTCAAACGAGCGCTGCCCGCGCTGGCCGAGGCCCACCCGGACGAGTACGGGAAAATGGGTCTGAAGGATCTGTGCGACCACGTGCATGGGGTGTACCGCGAGGACAAGCTGCCGAAGGCGCAGCAGGACATGTACACGGCGCTGCCGGAAATGGCCATGCGTCCCGCCGATGCCTACGACCGGTTCGTGCACGGACACGTCGAAACTGTACCTATCGACGAGCTGATGGGACGCGTGCTCGCGGTCATGATCGTGCCTTATCCGCCCGGCATCCCGGTGATCATGCCGGGTGAACGCCTGACGGCCGCGAGCAAGTCGATCCTCGACTACCTGCTGTACGCACGTGAGTTCGACAAGAAATATCCGGGATTCGAGACCGACATTCACGGCCTGCGCTTCGAGCCCGCCGCGGGCGGCCGCCGTTATCTAGTGGACTGCATCAAGGAGTAAACGCAGATGCTGAATCCAACGACAGGTCCATTGCGATCGCGCGTTCTATTGGTCGACGACGGATTGGCCAAACTGGATACCGCGCTTGGCCGCGCGGCGGAAAGCCTCGCGCGCGCTCTTGAGTCGCGCAATGTCGATGTCGTGAGAGCCCTGTCGTTCGAGGACGGCCAGGCGATCGTGGGCTTCGATGCATCCCTGCGCGCCGTTCTGTTGAATTGGAACCTGGGCGCCGACGGCGCGAGCACCCATGCTCACGCGACCGCGCTCCTTCAAAAAATGAATGAACGCCTGGCAAACGTGCCGGTGTTCCTGCTGGCGGACCGCGTACTCGCCAAGGGCAGCATCACGATCGAAGTCGCCGAGATGGTGGACGAATTCGTGTGGCTGCTCGAGGATACGTCGGACTTCGTCGCGGGCCGCGCGCTGGCGGCCATCCGCCGCTACGAGGCGCAAATTCTTCCCCCGTACGCGCGGGCGCTGGCGGCGTATGCGCAGCTGCGCGAGCATTCATGGTCCGCGCCCGGCCACCAAGGCGGCATCGCCTTCACGAAAATCCCGGCGGGGCGGGCATTCTTCGACTTCATGGGTGAGAACGTGTTCCGCACCGATATGGGCATCGAGCGCGGCATGCTGGGCTCGTTGCTGGATCACACAGGCCCGGTTGCCGAGAGCGAGAAATACGCGGCGCGGGTGTTCGGGGCGCACCGCAGCTACTCCGGCGTGGTTGGAACATCGGGGTCGAACCGCAGCATCATGCAAGCCTGCATGAGGGAGGGCGACTTGGTCGTCCTCGACCGCAACTGCCACAAGTCGATCGAGCAAGGCTTGATGCTGACCGGTGCTCTGCCGATCTACATGGTGCCGACCCGCAACCGCTACGGCATCATCGGTCCCCTTGCGCCATCGGAGATGGATCCGAAAACCATTCGCGCCAAGGCGAAGGCCGGATCGCTGACCAAGCAGGCGGCCGGCCAGAAACCGGTCTACGCCGTGGTGACCAACAGCACATATGACGGTCTTTGCTACAACGCCGTACGCGTTCAGGCGCTGCTCGAGAAATCCAGCGACCGCATCCATTTCGATGAAGCCTGGTACGGCTATGCGCGCTTCAATCCGATGTACCAGGATCATTTCGCCATGCGCGGCGACCCAACGGAACATGCCGGTCCGACGGTATTCGCGACTCACTCCACCCACAAGCTGCTCGCCGCCCTGTCGCAGTCCTCCTATATCCACGTGCGCGACGGCAGGGGAGCGATCGATCATCATCGCTTCAATCAGGCGTACCAACTCCACACCACCACCTCGCCGCTGTACCCCATCGTGGCATCGAACGATATCGCCACGGCGATGATGGACGGCAATGGCGGCCGCTCGCTGACGCAAGAAGCCATTGAAGAGGCGGTGGATTTCCGGCAGGCGGTGGGCCGGATACGCAACACCTTCGCGAAGAAGAAGGACTGGTTCTTCAAGCCCTGGAACGTCGAGACCGTGAAGGGTACGGCCAGGGGCGGCAGAGTGCCCTTCGAGGACGCGCCGTCGGAATTTCTCTGTACCCACCAGGAACCGTGGGTCTTGCATCCCGGCGACAACTGGCATGGGTTCCACGACATCGAGGACAACTGGTGCATGCTCGATCCCGTCAAGGTGAGCATTCTCGCCCCGGGTATGGGCGACGATGGGAAGCTTGAAAAGACCGGGGTGCCTGCCGCGCTGATCAACGCCTATTTCAATCGGTTCGGCATCGTGCCGACGCGGGTCACGGACTTTCAGATCATGTTCCTGTTCTCCATTGGGATCACCAAGGGCAAGTGGGGCACGCTGCTCACAAATCTGCTCGCTTTCAAGCGCGACTACGATTCGAATCGCCCGATGAACGAGGCGCTGCCTGAAATCGCGGCCCAATATCCGCAGCGTTACGGCAAGCTCGGCCTGCACGATTTGGGCGATGAATTGTTCGAATATCTGCGCAAGGAACGTCCGGGCGACATGCTGAACGCCGCGTACGAGACTTTGCCGAAAGCCGACATGACGCCGCGCGCGGCCTATGAACATCTGGTCTCGGGCGACATCGAGAACGTGCCGGTCGACAAGCTCGCCAAGCGCACGGCGGCGAACGCCATCATGCCCTATCCCCCCGGAATTCCGATGCTGATGTCGGGCGAGAACTTCGGCGGCGCGGATTCGCCGCAGATTGGATATCTGAAAGGGATGATGAGTCGTGAGCGCCAATTTCCCGGATTCGCGGGGGTGATCGAGGGCGCGGAGATGCATGACGGGACCTACCATGTCCTGTGCGTCAAGAAATAGCGGTCTGGACTGAACGGAGAAGACGAATCATGGAAACCCCGAAAAAGATGAGCCTGATGCAACTGACAGTCCTGGTCGCCGTCAACATGATGGGCTCCGGGATCATCATGCTGCCGACGAACATGGCCCAGGTCGGCGCGATATCGCTGCTGTCATGGGGCGTCACCGCGGTGGGCTCGATGGCAATCGCCTACGCCTTCGCGCAGTGCGGACTTTTCAACAGCCGGCCCGGCGGCATGTCCGCCTACGCCGAGGATGCCTACGGCAAGCCAGGCTACTTCATGGTATTCCTGCTGTACTTCTTCTCGCTCGCCATCGGCAATGTCGCGATCGCCATCTCCGCCGTAGGCTATCTGGCGACGTTCATGCCCGGCATATCGGCAACGCCCATTGCAACCTGCATCAGCGTGATCGGTCTGCTCTGGCTCACGACGCTGTGCAATTTCGGCGGCCCTGCCGTCACCGGCAAGATCGGTTCGGTGACGGTGTGGGGTGTCATCATTCCGGTTGCCGGACTCTCGCTCATCGGCTGGTTCTACTTCAAGAGCGACGTGTTCGCAGCCGCATGGAACCCGCAAAATTTGAGCATTGGCGAGGGTGTCGGGTCGAGCATTTCCCTCACGCTGTGGGCGTTCCTCGGCATGGAGTCCGCGGCGCAGAACTCCAACGCGGTGGAGAACCCCAAGAAGAACGTGCCTCTGGCATGCCTGTTCGGCACCCTGGGCGCGGCCGTCGTATACATCCTCTCGACCACGGTGATCCAGGGCATCGTGCCGAATCCTGAACTGGCCAAATCCACCGGCCCGTTCGGCCTGGCCTATGCCCACATGTTCAATCCGACCATTGGGTCGATCGTGATGGGGCTCGCCATTTTGGCCTGCCTGGGTTCGCTGCTCGGCTGGCAATTCACGATCTCTCAGACTGCGAAGGCCGCGGCCGACGATAGACTGTTTCCAGCCTTTTTCTCGAAGGTCAATCGCATGGGCGCCCCGATCACGGGCATGATCGTCATGGGCATCGTTCAATCGGCGTTGGCGCTGTCGACCATCTCACCGTCATTGAGCGAGCAATTCAGCGTGCTGGTCAATCTCGCCGTGGTCACGAACGTCGTGCCCTATATCATCTCCTTGTCGGCGCTGATCGTGATGATGAAAACCGGAGGGGTTGCCGACGCGGTGTATAAGCGCAATGTGATCCTGTCGGTGCTTGCGACGCTGTACTCCACCTACGCGATCTACGCATCCGGGAAGGACGCGGTGCTTGGCGGAATGATCATCGTGGCGATCACCTATATCATTTATGGATTCCTGGCGCCGCGTTTCACCGCGACGCGGCCGGCCGCAGTCGCTGCTGCGCGCGCCGCCTGAAAGTGTACGGATCGACGGATAAAGGAGAGAACATGGAACTCATGCACCCCACCACCTCACGCGGCCTGTACAGCCGTCCCCGGACGACCGCGCGCTTCGTGCTCGCTTTGCTGGTGCCGTTGTTGGTGCTGCTTGCCGCAGCGCCCCCGGCATCCGCAGGAACGCTGGAGCGGATCAAGGAGTCCGGCAAGGTCAACCTTGGCTACGGCGAGAGCCGGCCGTTCTCCTACAAGGACGATTCAGGTAATCCGGCTGGGTTCGGAATCGCGTTGTGCGGCAAGATTGTCGACTCATTGAAGGCCCAACTGGGGTTGCCTTCATTGACCGTCAACTTCGTGCCGACGGCTCGTGATGAAGGCCTGCAGGCGGTCGCGGACGGCAAGGTCGACCTGCTATGCGACGCGACGATACCCACGTTGACCGCGCGCAAGCGGGTGTCGTTTTCGATTCCAGTCTACGCCGGTGGCGTCGGCGCGGTGGTGCGCGCGGACGCATCGACCCGCCTGAAAGATGTGCTGTCCGGGCGCGTCCCGCCGACCAGCCCGGCCTGGCGGGGAAATGCCGATGTGCTGCTGCGAGGGAGCACCCTGTCGATGGTTCCCGGAACGAGTGCCGCGAGCGCCCTCGATGCGCGCGCCAAAGAGTTGCAAATGATCCCGAAATTCGTTCCCGTCAACGACGTCACGACCGGCTTGACGCGGGTTCTCGACGGCCGCTCCAACGCCTTCTTCGGCGAACGTTTGCAACTGCTCGATGCCGTGAAGCGCAGCGGCTCCCGCGACCTGGAAGTGCTCGACCGCTACTTCACGCACGAGAAGCTCGCGCTCGCGGTTGCGCGCGACGATTGGGACTTCAGGCTTGCGGTCGATAGAGCATTGAGCGAATTGTACCGCTCGGATGGGTTGCGCTACGTCTACGAGCAAACCTTCGGACCGATCAGTGACACCGTGCTGGGCTTTTACCAGCTCGCGGCTCTGCCGGAGTAGACGAATGGCGAGCGGAGTGAATGGCGGCGCGGTACCGCGCCGCCATTTCCCTGGGCACGTAGCCTGCTGCACGATTCTCAGGTAGTGTCCACGCTGATGCAAACAGCGATTGCGAGAGAAATCCGTGCCGCCGCCGACAGACTCGGGCGACCTTAAGTTCGACCGCCGCGCGGTTCTCGGCTTGGCGACCGGTGCGGTTGCGAGCGTGGCGGTTCCCTCCATGGTCGGCGCGGTGGCGCGCCCTGCTTCCAGCCTGGTCATGATGGAGGCAGCGGCGCTCGCTGATGCCATTCGGACCCGGCAGGTGTCCTGCGTCGAGGTCATGAGGGCCTATCTCGACCACATCGAGAAGCTCAACCCACGGGTCAATGCCATAGTCGCCCTGCAGGACCGAGCGTCCCTGCTTGCGCAGTCGGAGGAGCGCGACAAGCAAATATTGCGCGGAGAACTGATGGGTCCGCTGCACGGCTTCCCGCTGGCCGTGAAGGATCTCATGCCGGTCAGGGGCATCCGCATGACCATGGGCTCGCCCATTCTGAAGGATTTCGTTCCCGATGCGGACGGAATCATGGTCGAACGGTTGCGCAAGGCGGGCGCCATTTTCATCGGCAAGACGAACACGCCGGAATTCGGGCTGGGTTCGCACACCTACAATCCGGTGTACGGCGTCACGCGCAATGCCTACGATCAATCGCGCTCGGCCGGCGGCAGCAGCGGGGGTGCTGCGGTCTCTCTCGCCCTTCGCATGCTGCCGGTTGCGGATGGCAGCGATTACGGCGGAAGTCTGCGCAATCCGGCGGGTTGGAATAATGTATTCGGATTTCGCACCAGCCATGGGCTCGTGCCGGCCGCCGCGCCGGACGGCTGGCTGCCGTCCATGGGCGTCGTCGGCCCGATGGCGCGCAACGTTCCGGACCTGGCGATGCTGCTGTCGGTGCAATCGGGCTACGACGCTCGGGTGCCGTTGTCCATGCCCGGCGACGGCAGTGAGTTTCAGCGGCGCTTGGAAGCCGATGTCAAAGGAAAGCGCATTGCGTGGTCGGGGGACTTTCGCGGCTACCTGCCGTTCGAGCCCGGCGTGCTGGATGTCTGCAAGAATGCGTTGAAAGTCTTCGAGTCCATGGGCTGCATCGTCGAGGAGGCCCAGCCCGATTACTCGATTGATTCGGTCTGGCGGGCATGGTTGACGCTGCGCGCGTGGCAATCCGGAGATGCCCTCCTAGCCTACTACAATGATCCTGCAAAGCGCGCGCGGCTGAAACCGGAGGCAATCTTCGAGGTCGAGAGCGGGCTCAAGCTCTCGGCCTTTGATATTTCCGCGGCCTCGATCGTTCGAACCGAGTGGTATCAGGCGGTGCGGCGTTTTTTCGACAAGTACGATTACTTCATTGTTCCAACGGCCCAATTGTTTCCGTTCGACGTCAATCTGCATTGGCCGCAGACGATCGCGGGAAGAAAAATGGAGACCTATCATGAATGGATGAAGTGCGTGCTTCCCATCACCATGAGCGGTTGTCCGGCGCTTGCCGCACCGGCCGGATTCAGCGCTCAGGGTTTGCCCATCGGCATTCAAATTGTCGGGCCCAATCACGCCGAAATGGCCTGTCTGCAGTTGGCTTACGCCTACGACACGGCAACCCGCTGGTCGACCAAACGGCTGCCGGCGTTGCTGGGCTGAGCACTAGGGACGAGGCTGCGAATGATCGCGCTGCTTTGTTCGGCATACCTCAGGTGAATCCGAGCTTTTGCAGACACTGCAGGCGGCGAGGGACAAGATCAAAATAATACTGATGAGCGTCTTCATTGCATCGCCTTTGGGTTGCATAATGAGAGCGGCAGTTTGGCAAGACGAGGAGACACAGCATGATCAAAGTCAGTGTGATGTACCCCAACAAGGCGGGTGCCCGATTCAACCACGAATACTATCGAGACAAGCACATGCCCCTGGTGAAGGCCAAAATGGGCGCGAACTGTAAATACTACACGGTCGATAAGGGACTTGCGGGCGGAACTCCGGGCGCGCCTGCTACCTACGTCGGCATGTGCCACATCTTCTGCGATTCGATCGAGACCTTCCAGGCAGGGTTTGGCCCGCACGCGAATGAGATCTTGGCCGACATTCCCAACTACACCGACCTGACTCCGGTCATACAGATCAGCGAGGTCGTGGTCGGACATTAGCGGGTCGAATGGGCGCGCAGATGCGCGAGCAGCAGCTCATTGACGGCGTCCGGGGCCTCCATATTGGCCATGTGACCGGCACCGGCGATGGTGCGCAGGGTCGCATTGGGAATCTCCGCGGCGAGATGCTGTGCGATATCCTTGAAGTCCGGCAGGTCGAGTTCTCCGAGGATTACCAGGGTCGGGCACTTCAACTTCGCGAGATCCTTGATCGCCGGCGACGCGGGGCGGCGCACCGGATCTACATTGCGCCAGTGCCAGGCCGAATAGCGGTCAACCATCGCCGCAAGCTCGGCGGCAAGCCGCGGATCCCGTTGCGCCGGCGCAAAGAGTTCGTGCGTCAGCCATAGCTGCTTGGCGGCGTCAACCGGGCCGTTCTTGGCCGCCGCCACGATGGCGTCCATTTTTTGATTCCACGCGCCGCTCCAGGAATGTCCTTCCAGCGCCGAGTCGATCAGGGTCAGCGATCTGACGGCATCGGGCTGATCGAGCGCAAACCGCAATGCGAAGCGCCCACCCATCGACAGACCGATGACATGGGCGGGCCGCGCCTCGAGGAAATCAAGCAGGGCGAGCAGGTCTTCGGAATGGCTGTACGCCCCGGTGGGAAGGGTGGAACCGCCGAATCCGCGAAAGTCGTAGCGGATGGCGCGGAATTCCCGCTGCAGCACCGGCCACTGCGCATCCCACATGGAAGCATCGAGCCCGAGACCATGGAGGAGAACGACGGGCTCCCCCGTCCCTGCGGTGGAATAGCGCAGGCGCGCGCCGTCCGGGCAGATAAAGACTTGCTCAACAACCTCTTCTTGCGTGATCAACGGCAGCGTTCCTTGACGTTTGCACGGCATGTTAGCTCAATTGACCCGGCCCATCCCATCCGCGGATACTGCAAGGATTGCCGTTCAACGCTGGCATTGGAGTCCTCGCGATGAAATTTATCGGACCTTTGTTACTGTGTGCACCGGGCATGCTGTGCGGCAGGTACGTGCCGGCTCAGTCGGGCGGTCCGGCCGATCGCGCGATCTCCGAGCCGCACGCGATCGCATCGGCGCCGAATCCCGAAGCTCGGGCGATTCCCATCGACGATCTGTACTTCACCCGGTCCTTGTCGGGCGGCTCTTGGTCGCCCGACGGAAGAGAAATTGTCTTTACCACGGACATCTCGGGCAGATCGAATCTGTGGAAGGTCAGTGCTGCGGGCGGCTGGCCCATCCAGCTCCTTCAGTCGGATGATCGCCAAGTCAATGCAACCTGGTCGCCCGATGGGAAATGGATCGCCTTCCAGCAGGACGCCGGGGGCAACGAGTTGTTCGACGTTTTCGTCGTACCGAGTGATGGGGGGACGGTCGTCAATTTGACGCAAACTCCCGATATTCGCGAGGGGTCGCCGCGTTGGTCGCCTGACGGCAAGACGATCGCGCTCGACTACAAGCCAAAGGAAGGATCGGCCTACGACCTCGCATTGGTGGATTTTGCCACCCACAAGATCGGCAAACTGACCCATGAGGAATCAGCCGACCATAGCTGGAGCTCCGTGTCCTTCAGCCACGATGGCAAGACCCTCTATGCCAATCGAACCGAGAGCGGCTTCGCGGACGGCGACGTCTATGCGGTCGATGTGGCGAGCGGCAAAACTACGAACCTCACTCCTCACCACGGCAAAGTGCTTAATGCGGCTTCTTCGTTGTCGCCCGACGGAAAGACTTTGCTCATCACATCCAACGAGCAGGGCGGATACAAGAACGTCGCGCTGCTCGATATTGCCACCGGGAATCGTATCTGGGTGACGAAGACACAGTGGGAGGCGGCATCCGGCGATTTTTCCCCCACCGGGAAGTCAATCACTTACACACTGAATGCCGACGGCCAAACCGACGCCTATCTTTATGATCTGGCTGCGAGGCGCCCCGAGAAGCTACCGGCGGGCGCCGGCTTGACCTATCCGTCAGGCGATCCGAACGCATTTTCCCCCTCGGGAGACCGTCTGCTTCTCTCCCATCAGAGCTCCGTCCAGGCCGCGGATCTGTGGATCTATGACATGGCGTCCCGCAAGGCTGAACGCCTTAGCCGGTCGGCAATCGCCAGCCTTGGCTCGGCGCCCATGCCAGAGTCGCAAATCGTGCACTACAAGTCCTTCGACGGGAAAATCATCAGTGCGCTGCTGTGGGTTCCTTTCAATCTGCGCCGCGACGGCTCGAATCCGGCATTGGTGCTGCCGCATGGGGGTCCGACGGCTCAGATGCAGGACGGTTGGAACCCGCGCGTGGCGGCGCTGGTATCCCGCGGATACATTTGCATAGCGCCGAACGTGCGCGGCTCGACCGGTTATGGGATGGATTTTCAGCGCGCAAATTATCAGGATCTGGGCGGGGGCGATTTGCAGGACGAGGTATACGCAGCCAAGTTTCTCGAGAGCACGGGCTATGTCGACGCCAAGAAGATCGGCATCACGGGAGGGTCGTATGGCGGATTCATGACCCTCATGGCGATTGGCAAGACTCCCGACATCTGGGCCGCAGGAGTGGAGCTGTATGGCATCATCGATTGGATGACCATGCTGCAGCATGAAGATCCATTTCTGCAGCAATACGAAAAGAGCCTGCTCGGCGATCCTGTCAAGGACCGAGCTCATTACGATGCGGCCTCACCCATCACCTTCATTCACCACGTCAGAGCGCCTCTTCTGGTGTTACAAGGCGACAACGACCCTCGCGTGCCCAAAGAGGAGGCGATCCAGGTGTTCAATCTGCTCAAGCAGGATGGCAAGGTCGTCGAGGCGCACTACTACCCGAACGAAGGCCATGGATTCAGCAAGCGGGAAAATCAAATCGATTCAATCCGGCGCACGGTGGATTGGTTCGACAAGTATCTAAAGAATAGCCAGTGACGCCATCGCGCCTCCACGTCGCGGCGCGCCGGCACTCAAGTCGCGCTCAAGTCGCGCGTGCGATCAGCAGCACATTGGCGAATGGAGTTCCCTGGCTCATCGGCTTGGCTTCGCTGTCGAAGCCGCAGTCGCGCAACAATTCCCGCCATTGCGCGACGCTGCGGCAGTGCTGCGCGACCGGAGGATAACCGCGCAACAACAACATCAACTCGTCGATCCATTGACCGCAACGAAAGCGCAAGCCGGCACCCGCATCGCCGACCCGCAGCAGCAGCAATCCGCGCGGCGCGAGCGCCGCGCGTGCCCGCTGCAACACGTCGACCTGTGCCTGCGGAGTCAGGTAGTGCAGCACATCCAGGATAACCACGGCATCGGCTGTCCCGAATGGCGCACGGCGAATATCGGCGTGCGTCACCTCCAACGCGGATCCGAGGGCAGAGCGCGCTCGCCTGACGTAGCGGGCCCTGAGCTCGATACCACGCGTCGACAATGCCCGAGGTGCGGGCGGCCAGGTCGAGGGCCAGCTGCCGCGTGCATAGCAGCTCTCGGCTGCCTTCAGCCATGCGGCCAGCAGTCCCTGGCCGCAGCCCAGGTCCAGCACGCAGGCCCGGTCCGGCAGCAAGCCAAGTTCAAGGATGGCGCGATACACAGGGTCAATGCGTAGCTTGCCGCGCGCAAAGTGATAGGCGAAACGTCCGGCGTTGCGATATGGCCTGCAGGCCGCATCGAGCAGAGTGGCCGTCGGGGAGGCTGACACGGCGATGCGCTCAGCCTCGTGCAAGTCTTACCTTTGATCCTCCAACGGGTAGGTGCGCGGAGGCTCCGCCTTCGGTGCGGCGCCATTCGGCGCCTGGGCGGCGGACGTCGCCGGCACATCGGCCTGCGGCGCCGGCGAAGTGCGCGCCGCCGTGTGGGTTGCCTGCGCCAACCGCTCGAGGAATCGTTGCGCCGTGGCCGGCGGCGCCGGGCGCCTGACCCGAGAATATCTCGGTCGCCGTTACGCCGCTTTTGCCGTAGAGCGCCGCATTCGCCGATTTGTCGATCGAGATGACGCTGCCATCGACCGCGATGCCGCCGAACAAGCCGCGCGTTCGCGCATAGGAATAAATCTCCGCATTGAAGCTCATGTCGGTCGCCGCCGAGCCTTGCCGGCCTACAGGTCCGGTGGCCACGGAGGCGTCCGCGCCCAGGGTCAGTTTGCCGCCGGCGATGCCTTCGATGCCGGTCTTGGTGGTGAACACCAGGATGATGTCGGAGGACTGCGCGCCGGCCTGAAAGCCCCAGCTGCCGCCGGTCAATGCGACGAAAGACGGGTTGCTCCACGGCGACGTCAATTTGTCGCGCACCACCAACACGCCGTTGCCGTGGCGGCCGCCGAATATGAACGCCACCTTGGTGACGTCGGGTATCACGGCGATTCCATAGGCGCGAGCCAGCAGCGCATCCGGCATCCGCTGATCCGGCATGGCCTGAACCTCTTCCAGCACTTCGGTCGCGGTGAGCAGACGGCCTTCTTCGCGGGCGCCGGCATGCGCAACATTTACAACTGCAGGGCGGCGAACATCGCGGCAGTAGAACAGTGCGGAAGCGAATATCTTTCTTAATTGACATCAAAACTCCTGCAGTGAATGTCAGGCATCATGCGCTATGGCGGACCCCGGGCGACGGGATAGTTCCTCAAGCTTACCGCTTGTCGGGCGCCGCGAGAACCCGCGCCGCCTCGGCGTCGCGGTGATGCGAGCGGTAGTATTCGGCCAGTCGCGCGGTTGCCTGCTGTGTTGCAGGATGTCGCGCGCCCACCGTCGACAGCAATTTGGAGCGCGCCGCGAGCAGCATGGGCTCGCCTTCCGCGGCCCTGTCGCGCGCGATCAACAGCCATCCCAGGCTCGCCTCGGCTGCGCGCCGCGCGCCAGCTGTCCGCACCCGCGAGGCCGACATTCGATGTCCAGTGCGGTGCGCAGTTCCGATTCGGCAGCCATCAGCGATCCACGGCGCAGCAGCACTTCGCCGAGCAACTGATGGGTGGAGGCGACATACAGATGACGTGCGGGCAGCGACTAGCGCGTAGACGGCGAGTGCCTGGCGGGCGTGCGCCTCCGCGGCAGCCAAGTTGTCGGCCTTCGAGATACAGATTGGCGAGCGCATCCAGGTAGTACCCGATCAAGTAATGAGTTCGGACCGTGGCGCTCGCGAGTGATTCGCAATGCCGTTCTGCGTCGCCTCGATGGCGCGAGCGGTGTCGCCCTCCCTGTCATAGAGAAGTGCCCAAATGCGCCTCGATCGGCGCGATGCGCTGGTTGTCGTCGCCGAATACGGTGCGCTCGATTTGCAAGCGCCTCGTTCAGCAACTTGCTCGGCTTCGGGATATTTGCCGCGCTGCGTCAGGATGTAGCCCAGCGTCGCCAAAGCGACGGCGTGGTCCGGATAGTTGCGGCTCACGGTGGCTCGAAAGATTGTCGATGGCCTCGCGCTGATAGTGCTCGGCGGAGCGATAGTCGTCGGTCCACACTGCCGCGCGCCGGCGAGGCCGCTCAAGCGCCAGCAGCGATCCGCAGATGCTGCTGCCCGAGCGCGCCGCGGTAGATGTCCGAGCGCCTTCGCCGAACAACTTGAGCGGCGCGCGCCGGATCGCTCTTGGCGTTCAGCTCGAATTGCCGAACTGCACCAGGATGTCGGCAGTTTCGACCGATCGGCGTCCGCTGCCGCTCTCGGATAGGGCCAGGGCCTGCTGCAGATAGGCCTCGGCGGAAACCAAATGACCGGCGTCGGTCAGGGCGCGGGCCAGATTCGCCACGCGCCGCGGCCATACGGTGCGTTGTCGAGCGGCCGCTCCTGGCGCCGGATGGCGACCGCCTGCTCGAACAGCGGGATCGCCCGCTCGCTCGCCCTGGCGCCGGTAGGCAAGCCCGATGCTTTCGAGAAGCTGCGCGCGCACCTCGGGCTGCAGGTTCAGATTGCCCGTGATTTTCGCCGCGCCCCGATCCAAGCAGCTCCTTGGCGGTCGGCTTCGTTGCCCTGGGCCGTTGAAAGGATCGGCTTGCGAGAACACGTCCACCAGGAAGGCCGACACCTGCTGCGCACGGTCGCGCTCCTGCGCCGTCGCCTCGCGCGCCAGCTCGATCCGATGGTTCTGCCACAGCGTCACGCCGGCGACGAGCCGCCAGACCCAGGAATGCCGCGGCGACGCGCGGCGACCGCGAGCACTGCCGGCGCAGGAATTTGGCGGCGTTGTAGCGCCAGTCCCCGTGGCGCGCCAGCACCGGCTGGCCAAGCAAGTGGCGGTTCAAGTCGTCCGCGAGCGCTTCGACCGAAGCATAGCGGCGATCCGGCTCCTTGCGCATGGCCATCGCGACGATGGCGTCCAGATCGCCGCTCAGCCGCGCGCGCAGCCGCTGCGGCGAGAGGCCGCGCCGATCGGAGATGCGGCTGCGGTCGGCGTCGGTTCTCGCCGCCGAGCTTGGCGACCACCATCTGGCTCGGCCGCAGCGGGATCGTCCATGCAAATCGCCCGCTCCAGCTGCAGCTGGCTGTAGCTCAGCAGCCGATAGGGCGAGCGGCCCGTCAGCAAGCTGGTACAGCAGCACACCGAGCGCATAGATGTCCGTGGCGGTCGTGATGGGGCGGCCCAGCACCTGCTCGGGCGCCGCGTTCTCCGGAGTCAGGATGCGCTCCTGCAGCCGCGTCACCGGCAGCGTGTGCGACAGGCTTTCCGGCGCCAGCAGCTTTGCGATGCCGAAATCGAGCAGCTTCGGCGTGCCTTCGCCGGTGACGAGAATATTGGCCGGCTTGATGTCCCGGTGCACGACCAGATTGCGGTGCGCGTACTGCACCGCCGCGCACACCTGCGACGAACAGCTCGAGCCGTTCGCGAATGAACAGGGTGCGGCTGTCGCAATAGGCGTCGATGGATTCGCCGTCGACGTGCTCCATCACGAGATACGGGTGTTCCGTCCTCGAGATCGCCGCTGTCGATCAGGCGCGCGATCGACGGGTGATCGAGCGTGGCGAGAATGTGCCGCTCGCTGTGCAGCCGGCTGCGCAGCCGCGGATGCAGCGTCGCATGCTGCAGCACCTTGATGGCGACGATTTGCTGGTACTGCGCGTCGTCGCGCTCGCCGCGATAGACGGTGCTCATGCCGCCGTGACCGAGAATGGATACGATGCGGTACTGGCCGATACGCGTGCCGATCAAGCGGTCCTGATGCTCCGTCAGCAGCGATTCCGCCGCCTCGCCGATCGCCTGCAGCAGCGGGTCTTCGGTTCTGTCGATCCGACTGCGAGCAAGGACTCGACCGAGCGGCGCAATTCCGTGTCATCGCCGCAGGCGTGTGCCAGGTGCGCGCGCGCGCTCGCCGGTGCCGGTGTCGACCACCTGCTCGAACACCGACTGAATTTGCTGCCAGCGTGCGCGGGAATCATCGGAGTTCGCGCGCCGCCGATTTCGTTCAGCAGCCAGGCGCGCGCCAGCCGGATGTCGCGATGTACCGTCGCGGCGGACGTCCCCAGCGGCGGCGGCGATTTGGTCGTAGGTCATGCCGCCGAAGTAGTGCAGTTCGATGACCTGGGCCAGGCGCGGCTCCATCTGCTAGCAGTCCCTCCAGCGCGTCGTCCAGGGCGACCACATCGAAGTCGATGGGCGGCAGCACTCGCCGGTGTCCTCGGCACCGAAATCTCGCGACGCCGGAGTTGCGCTTGATTCGAGAGCGCGACTTGGCGTGATCGACCAGCACACGGCGCATGAGCCGCGACGCCAGCGCAAAGAAGTGGCCGCGATCTTGCAGGGCAACATTGGCCTGAATCAGCCGCAGAAAGGCCTCGTGCACCACGGCGGTCGCCTGCAGTGTATGGCTGCCGCGCTCGGCGCGCATGTAGTTGCGCGCCAGCCGGCGCAGTTCGTCATATACCAGCGGGGTCAGCCGATCCAATGCTTGCGGCTGGCCCGATCGCCACTCGGTCAGTAGCTGCGTGAAATTGGCCGGACTTGCATCGTCGTTTTCTCACCCCATCCAAATGCCCGAACGATCGTGCAGGGTTTCCCCTAATCATATAACTGGTGCGGCAATTTGAGGGAATTTTGGTCTTATGTCGCCTTTACCTCTGCATGCGGCCATACCGCGGCCCCTGCCTGGTTGTCTCGTTTCTCAACAACACACTTGGAGCATTATCATGAAATCAAGTCTAATCGCTTTGATCGCCGGCTGCGCAGTCGCCGGTTCCGCTTTTGCCGTGACAGATTCCCCGCCGACCAACCCACCGCATGCCATGGTGATCGATTCCCCGCACACCAAGCCGCCGCATGCCATGGTGCTCGATTCCCCGCACACCAACCCGCCGCATGCCATGGTGCTCGATTCCCCGCACACCAACCCGCCGCATGCCATCGTGCTCGACTCCCCGCCGACCAATCCGCCGCATGGCCTATTTTGAGCGCAGGAGTACACGGCATGTATCCTCGTAAGGTAACGGTGATCGCCGCGGCAGCGGTGTTTGCCATCGGCGTGGCGTTCGCGGCTCAGCCGACTTCGCTGCGCGCAGATTGGGGTGAAGGCAGGTCCTGGCAGCGGTCGCCTTGGGTACCCGGCACGAATGCCTTGATGTCGGCGCATGAACCGGACCTTTCGGTCCTGACACCGCCGAGATAGGACTGTGGGTGCCGTGCTGCGGGTTCGAGGCTCCGTGGAATACGGAGCCTCGGGCCCGGCCGCCTGCGCTAAACTTGAGGGACCACAATTCATCGGGGAACCCTTGCGTAATATTCTTGTGATTGCTCACCGAGGCGCCAGCGGTGAACGGCCCGAGCACACGCTCGAGTCCTACGGCCTCGCGATCGAAGAAGGCGCCGATTTCATCGAGCCTGACTTGGTGATGACGCGCGATGGCGTGCTCATCGCCCGGCATGAGAATGAGATCGGCGGTACCACGGACGTTGCGAATCATCCGGAGTTCGCAGCGAGGCAGCGCACTCAGACCATCGACGGCGAAACTCTGCGCGGCTGGTTCACCGAAGATTTCACTCTGGCCGAAATCAAGACTCTGCGCGCGCGCGAGCGTCTGCCGGAGTTACGGCCTCGGAACTGCGCCTTCGATGGGCAATTCACGGTTCCGACCTTCGATGAAATCCTGCAATTGGCATCCGACGCCGGCCTGCGCCGCGGCGGTTCAAGAGTCGGTGTCTACACGGAAACCAAGCACCCTGCCCATTTCACTGCGATTGGCCTGCCCCTGGAACGCGCGGTCCTCGATGCCCTGCAGCGCCACGGCTAT
Source organism: uncultured Gammaproteobacteria bacterium (assembly GCA_963811115.1). GTDB lineage: Bacteria > Pseudomonadota > Gammaproteobacteria > Steroidobacterales > Steroidobacteraceae > Bog-1198. Next base: position 194,050 of record CAWEQB010000002.1, on the reverse strand, counting down.
GCCGGGGAGGGCAGCCCGGTCGTGATTCAGTCGTTCGATCCGGGCAATTTGCGGCAATTGCGCGGCATGACCCCCCTTACCTTGGTGCAGTTGCTGGAACACGAGCTCGGCGATCTGGCGGAGATCGCAAAATACGCCGATGGCATCGGCATCGACAAATCCCTGGCGAGCGAGGCGGGCATCCGAACGGCACATGCGCTCAATCTCAAGGTTCACGTGTGGACATTTCGCGCCGAAAATGAATTTCTTCCCGAGGATTTACGGATCGGTTCCTCGCCGGCGGCGCACGGGGATCTCGCGGCCGAGATCCGGCGCTACTTGGACCGCGGCATCGACGGACTGTTTACTGATTTTCCCGCGATCGGCGTGCGAATTCGCGACACCTACATCTCGGGTGTCCAGCTCTTGCACCAGCCGCTGACCGATACCAGTTTGCCCGGGAAAAGGCTGCAGGGACGGTAGTTCTCGCCGGCGCTGCCCTGCAGTAGCAGGCAGTTCTCGCAATTCGATCCCTGCACGAACTGCGGAAATTTCTTGAGGTCGACCTGCGAAGCGTTTTCGACGTAGCCCTGCGCTATCGCGGCCGGATCCTTGACGTCGAGCCGGTTGGGTTCCAAGGCGGATGACGGCCGCCAGGCCACCGCGGCCGACAGGCCGGCGGTCCAGCTCAAGTTCTGAAGTAGCAAGCGCCGCGTCACTTTCATGCGCTGGATCTCAGTATCAAAAGAACATTGATATATAGACCTGATACACCATCGCGTCAAAACCATACAAGGGCTCGGTGCCCGGTTGATATCCGCCACCCGCGGGGGTGTTGTTGTAATCCTTGATATTTCTGAAGTCGCTGTACTTGAACTGAATGCGGCTGATGTCGAGGCTCGCGGTGGCACGCTTGAAAATCAGGAAACCCTCGGGCGCAAACGCCCAAGTTGCCTTGCCGGCGATGGTGTTATTGGTGGATGCCGCGAGGTTCTGGTCGCGAGCCACGAAATTCTGCGAGTCCACGAAGGGGAACAGGTCGCTGTAAAAGGTCGCGCTGTTCTGGCTGTAGTGCCGTACGCCGCCCTTCGAAGATCCATTTGTTGCCGAGGGGGTGGATGTAGCCCAATTCGATGGTGCTGGCGCGGATGCCCCAGGTGTCGCTGAAATATCGATATGACAGAGACGCTGCCGCGCGATACGGCAGGTAGTACTTGACCCGCGTTTCAACCGCCGTGCTGGTGTGGGTGGCAGGATAGATCTGGGTGCCGAGCGAATAGCCCAGCGGAACCGTGGTATCGACGTAGCGAATGGAACGGTACGGATTGCTGAGCAGTCCCTGATCCGTGATGACCTCCAAGGTTACGCCCGCAATCAGGTCCTTGGTGATGATCTGCGACAGGCCGCCTTCGAAGCTGCGGCTGGTCGCATGACCGAGCCAGGAAACATCCGGGGTCGAGGCCGTGCCGTTGTTTTCGCCGACCTTGTCGCGGCTCAGGGTGAATCCCAGGCTCACGGTGGTCAGATCGCCGAACATGTCCTGACTCAGTGAGAAATGCGTGGTGTTGGAGATGTAGTCGCGTTCGGTGCTGTTGGTGTACGACAGGTTGTACTGGGTCTTGTCGTGGATGTAGTCGACCGACAGGCTCTTCTGATTGCGCTTATCCTTGATGACGCTGGCCTGGCTCAAGACGTCGATGGAGGCGCCGCTGACCTTGTCGATGAAGATAGTTGCCCTCCACCGCGAACTGTTCCGAGAACTTCTTGCGCACCAGCACCGACTCGCCGGTGATGTCCATGCCGCCGCCCCGGTAGCTGCTCCAGAAGACATCGGCGCGATCGTCGGGCAGAACGGCGGCGCCGGCCACGCACATCAGCGACAGAGCGGCAATGGCGGCGAGACGGCTCAGATGGCGCGGGAAAGTCCTCATTGTCACGGCGCGGCCACGTGGAACACTTAAGACAGGCTCCTAGTTACAGCCGCAGCCGCCGCCGGCCGTGCCGGTGGCGCCCCGCGACCCTTCGCGGGACTCATAGATATGATCCAGATAGGCCCCGGAGATGGCATCCCGGTCCCAGGACATGATGGGATCCGCCAACCGGTCGCGCTCATAGGGCTTGACCCAGGGCTGAATGCTGCAGGCGCCGAGCAGGAGACCGGCGCCGATGACCGCAAACTTTAATGAGGCACGCATGCTCACTCGCGGATCAATTGGCGAATCCGGTCCTGGTATTCGTTCTCGTCGCCGGGCCGATAGCCGCGGTGGATGTAGCGAATTTCACCCTTGCGGTCGATGATGACGGAACTCGGCATTTCATCGACGTGATAGGCCTTGCTCACCTGATTGGCCGGGTCGAGCAGCACCGGGAAACTCACGGGCTTGCGCGCGAGCAGTTCCTTGACCGCGGGCGCTTCCTTGTCGACATTGACGCCGATCAAGGTGAACCCGGCCGGTTTGTATTTCTTGTACATTTGGTCCAGCAAGGGCATTTCCTGCTGGCAGGGTCCGCACCAGGTCGCCCAGAAATTCACCATGACCACCTGACCCTTGTACTGGCTCAATGCGGCTTGCTGTCCCGACAAGGCGTTCAGAGTGAATGCGGGTGCGGGTCCCGACGCATCGCCGCTCGCGGCAAATGCCGTCGATGCAATCGACGATTGCGGCCATCGCGCAGCGCTTGAAGAATTTCACTGTTGAAAATTGCATTTGATCTGTCCTCCTGATCAGTAGAAAACGGTTAAGCCAAGTGTTGCCTCAAGGTTGTGGACGTTCTTGGTTCGGCCGGTCAAGTCGGTTTCGAACACGTGATCTCTCACATCCAAGTGCATCGCGAGCCAATCGGTGATCAGAAGGCGCTCGCCCAACCCAAAATTCAGTGCAAACTGATCCTTGTCGGCAAACTTCACGTCGCCCATGCCGACGGTCACATACAGGGCCGAATTGAATGCACGTCCCCGCCCGAAAAAATCTCGCCGGGGAGTACGTTGTAGCCCACGTCCAGGTCGTAATACGTGAAGTGCCTCCCAGAGTCGCTGATAACCGTGATATCCGGAAACACGTCCTCGAGGCTGCTGGTGCCGGCCTTGGACCGGCCGAGAAAGCCCTCCAGGAAAATGTCCTCGGACACGTGGTAAGCCGCGCGCACGCCGTAGACGGGGTTGGTACCGAAGTCCTGGATGCTGAGAGCGCCGAAATAGCCGCCCAGTTCGAAGTCCTTGGCCTTGATCTTCGGAGTCTTTACCACGCTGCGGTTGACCTGCGGTTCGATGATGGACGGCTCCGCCTGGGGCTCCTCGACAACGATTTGAGTCGGGGCCTTTTCGCCGCGATGGAACCAACCGCAGCCGGACAGCAGCGCCGACGCTAGAAGAACACTGCTAAGCCGAATTTCCATTCTTCCGGTTCCTCATTCTGATTTTGATTGGTGAACACGACGTACTTGCGCCAGTCCGCGCGCCACATGAATCGCCTGGTGATGAAGCCGCGCGCACCCAAGGAGACATAGGCCAGCTGGTTGCTGGTCTGCAGCGGCTTCGGCGGCACCTTGTCGTCGATGTATTGGTAGCCCGTGCCGAGGCCTGCGGTGGGCGAGAACCACCGCCATTCGGGTATGAAGGTGTGGCGCAACCCAATGCTTGCAATATAGCGGTTGTCGATGGTCCCCAAGGCCTGCTGCAGGACGAATTCGACGTCGAGGCTGTCGGTGAGGCCGAAATCGCCCCAGGTGGTGACCAGATTCTGATGGTTGAACACCCCGTATCCCGCCCCGATCTCCCATCGGTGGGTCGCAAATTGCGGATAGGGAGGTATGGGCGCGGGCTCTCCGGTGACGAGAGTGGTGAGAGCCAGTTCCGAGCGCCGCGCCCAGCCCTCCTGGCCGTGCGGTGCTCGCACCTTGTACCAATCGGTGCGGCTGTAGAGCACGGTGAGGATCTCATCGCGCCCCACCACGTAGACCACAGGGTAGCCGCGCCCCGGGCCGCTGTGCATTTCCAGGTAGGGCGCGGCAACGACGACTTCAAGCAGTTGTTCCTTCGCGTGGACCAGACCGACATTGAACGCCTGCAGCGACAGCAGTAGCGCGAGCAGACGTCGCATCAGCTCACATCGCCGGCGCGACAAATGGATCGTTGTAGTACTGCGCGCCAATGTCCAGCCATTCAGAGATCAATCGCAACTCCGCTGCCGTTAAGAATCCGGTGTGGTCCATAACAGGATCTTGATAAGTACCGTCAAACATCCTCAAAAATTTCACCACCGAGCCATTCGCGTTGCCGGCCGCCATCGGCGGCGCCAGCGAGACCGGCACCATGATGGTCGTCGGCAATCCCGTCACCGGATCCGGTGGTCCGGGCGCCGGCACCAATAGATCCTGCAACACCCCCATATTAAGCGTCTGCTCGTTATGTGCAAACAGCAGTTCCTCAAATGACGTGGTCACCGCAGTCACCACATTGGATGCGGAGTCGGTGAGATCAAGCTGGCCCGCGGGCACTTGCACCGCGTTCGCATTGGCGGCGTTGACGGGATTGTGACACAGCACGCAGGTGTGATCGGTGAGCACCGTCACGCCATCGGCGGCGAAGGTCTGCCGCGGGAAATTCCAGAGCGGCTGAATATTGTAGTCGGTCGTGCCGCCCGCGGCCGTGGCGTCGGGGTAGTGGATGGTGCTGCGGCAGAGAGGATCCCACGTGGTGCAATGGGAATTGCTCGGCTTGGGTGTGGACAGATCGGCGTACAGATAGGCGAAGCCGGCATCCGCGGGACGCCCGGCGGCGACCGGATCGGTCCACACATCGGCGTAGATCACATCGGCGCTCGGTATTTGCGAGCAAACGATGGTTGGGGGGAGTCCGGTCTGGCAGGTATTCCACGCCCGGGTGTCAGCCATGGTGTCGCCGGCATTGGCGGCCGACAGACTGGCGAGGGTATTCGGGAAGGGAGCACCCGCGGCCGGCGCGCCGGCGTTCACCGATGCGGTCAGGCCCGAACGGCCGTGCGACGGCGTGGTCTTGCTGCCGGCGGTGTGGCAGCCGTTGCAGGTCTTGGTCTCGCCGGGGATCAACTGCATCCAGCTGTCATGGCGCGGACCGATTCGCCGCGCGTTCTTGTCGACGATGTCAATGGTGAACGGCACGTTCGCCGGCACTTCGATTTTCACGGATCCGTCCGGTTCCACCGGCGCATACGCCAGAATTTCGCGCATGCCGTTGCCTATGGGTTCGAAATCACCGTAATCGACCTTACGCACCTTTTTGTCGGGGATTTCGACCGCTTTTTCAATTCTCACGAAGCGCGCCGGCCGCTGAGCGGCGGTGGCTTGTTTGGGGTCGGCCAAGGCCGCGATATTCGCTACCGCGCCGTTGGTTTCGGCGGCAACCTTGTCGACGCCGTCGAAATCGTACACGCTGCGGATGACGAGCAACCCCAAGCCGCCGTTGGTATTGTTGGCCAATGCGGCGGCCGCGCCGGTGGGCACCATATCCGGAATAAAGGTCGGGACCGGAGTGCGCGCCTGCATGATCACGGGTTCGACGATCACGGTGCTCGCCTCCGCGCCCAGGATGGGGCTCAACGTTCCATGCGTCACGTCATAGATCCAGATCGTGTACTGGGGCGATGCCAGTTGCACATTGGGACCGGTGGTATTGCTGGCGCTGCATACGCTGGTGGTGTTCGGCGTCACGGTCGTATCCAGCACCAGGCACGGCGCCCAACTGACCAGCATTCGATTGGTGCCGTCATACAATGGGTAGGCGGAGGCAAACCGGCCGCCCATCGAGGGCATGTTGGCATCGGTGGTGACGCCGAGGGTGGTCGCGCTCGTCTGCGCAGTTCCCGGCGCGCCGGTGGGAGTCGACGGCTGGTTGATTTCCACGAATCCGGCAGCGTCGATCTGCACGATATCGCCGCCGAATTGGGTGCCCATGAACGGGCGCACAATGGCGATGAGCTTGCCGTCGGCTCTCTGCCGGGCGTTCAAGAATTGGATCACATTGGTGTTCGTGCCTGCGATATCTGCGCCCGTCGCATGGCTGTTCTCGCCATAAAAGAGTTCCAGGCCCGTGCCGTCGGGATTGGTGCGGTACAGGCTGATCTGATCGCCGTTGATGGACTCGTACCGGGAGAACACGATCTGGCCGTTGGCCAACACCGAAGGTGCAAAGTCGTGATTGGTGTTGAAGCTGATCTGATGGATGCCGGTGCCGTCCGCGTTCATGACGTGCAGCAAGAAGATGGGCTGCTTGCGGTCATCGGTCTGGGCCGGGTACTGCGGACGGCCCTCGTCGATCAGAATGGCCTGGGTCGCCGACTGGCGGGTGGAGGCGAACACGATGCGCCCGTCGGGCAGGTAATGCGCACCGACATCGTGGCCCGACGTGGTGTTGTCGTTGGTGAGCTGGGTGACCGTCTTGGCCACCGCGTCGTACTCATAGATCTTCCAGGTGGGCTGGGAGATGTCGGTGTTGGGCTTGTTCGGGTCCAATGGCAGGCGCAGTGAGAACACCAGCTTCTTGCCGTCGGGCGACACATCGAGATCGCGCACGTCGCCCTTGCCCATGGTGATCGAGGCGGTAATGTTCGTCTCGACGGAGCCGGGACTGGCCTGCTGGCGAAGATAGAGATCGCCGCCGGTGGTCGAGGTGATCAAGTCGCGCACGTCGATGTCCGCTTTGGTGTTCATCGCGGATGGCGGCGGCGGCGCGGGACGCTTCACATAAGCCAGGGGAAAATTCAATGTGCCGGGATCTTGAGTCTGGATGCCCGCGACGCCGGGCGCATGTCCGCTCACTCCGCTGGAGCAGCCGATGACGAACACGGTGGGCAGCAGCAGTGCTGCCAGTTTCAGGTAACCGTGACGAAGTTCACGTGTCAGCAATGTGTTCATGATTTCGGATACCTATGTTCAATCGTCCGTTCAGTAACCAGTGTGCCTGTTCGTGGGCCGCCATTGAACTTAATTGCTCCAAGAACCGGATCTTCGTTCGATGCGCGTGCGCAATCTGTTAACGCACTCACAGAAGAACTGCGCCACATCCGTTTCCCTGTGCAACCAGGAGCGGATCTTCGCAAATTGGGCGAAAGGATATAGGCGGACAGTACTCAGTCGACATGTCGCGAATCACCGACGTCGTTCGGATGAGACATTACTGGAGGCTATTTTTACTAGCTATATTTGCGCCACGTCGAAATCACAACTCACGCGAGTGGATGTGCATATGAAGTATGGGATGGCAAAGCCGGAGATGATCGGGACCCAGCGGGCGCAAACATCGCCGCGTGCGGGAACGCATCTGTTGCGCGCAATCGTCTGCGCGAGCACGCTCACATTGCTCAGCGCGAGTGCCCTGGGAGCAATCAGCAAGGATCAGGCGAAGCGCATCTACGATCGCATCGCGGGAGTCCCCGCGACCGACGCGCAGCTCACTTCAATGGCGAGCGGCAGCGCGAACGCCGCGGCGATCCTCGCCACCCAGAATCCGGCGTTCTACAACAACACCATCCGCAACCTGGCGACGCCCTGGAGCAACCGCACTCAGACGGTGTTCGCGCCGCTCAACGACTACACGGCCACCGTGATCGGCATGGTCCGCGACGATGTGCCGTTCAACACTCTGCTGAGCGCAGACATTCTTTATATAGCCGATGCCGCGGCCAACGTTCCGGCCTACTCAACGACCAACAACGATTTGTACATGGCCCTGGACACTGACGGAGCGGACCTGTCGGTGCATCTGGTGAAGACCACCCAGTCGGCAGTGACCGGATTGCCGGTCGCCGCGACCGCCGGCGTCATGACCACCCGCGCCGCCGCCAATGCCTTCTTCATGGACGGCACGAACCGCAGAATGTACCGGTTCACGATGATGAATCACCTGTGCGCCGACCTGCAGACCATTCCGGATACCACCCGCCCGCCGGATCGCATCCGCCAGGACGTGACCCGCAGCCCGGGCGGCGACAGCAGCCTGTTCCTGAACAACTGCATCGAATGCCACAGCGGCATGGATCCGATGGCGCAGGCATTCGCCTACTACAACTACAGCTACGACGTCACCACCGACCCGAACGGCGACGCCGGCAAGATCGTGTACACGGCCGGCCAGGTGCAGCCGAAATACTTCATCAACAACAATAATTTTCCGCAGGGCTTCGTGACGCCCGACGACAGCTGGGCGAACCGCATGCGCAGCGGAGTCAACTCGCTGCTGGGTTGGGACCCGAAACAGTCCGGCAGCGGCAACGGCGCCAAGAGCCTAGGGATGGAGCTCGAGGGCAGCGACGCCTTCGCCAACTGCCAGGTCGGGCGGGTGTTCAAATATGTGTGCTTCCGCGCGCCGAGCAATGCGGCCGACCGCACCCAGGTCGCCACGATGACCGCCACGTTCAAGTCGAACAACTACTCGCTGCGACAGGTATTTGCCGATGCAGCCGTCTACTGCACGGCGGGGATGTAATCATGAACTTCACACGCACAACGACCTCGCGCATCGCCACCTTGCTGGTTCTTGCGGCAAGTGCGGCCCTCACGGCCTGCAGCGGCGGGGCGCCGACCACGGCGACGGCCGCAACCGCTCCTACGAGCAGCGCCAATGCCTACACCGGGCCCGCGCCGGCGACGGCCGACGTGCAGGCCTTCGCGGTCAACTTCTGGGCCAATGTGCGCGTGCAAAATCGTTGCGGGCAGTGCCATAACGCCACTTCCCCGGCGCAGATGCCGAACTTCGCGCGCAGCGACGATGTGAACCTCGCCTATGCGCAGGCCAATACCGTGGTCAACCTCGAGCAGCCCTCAACTTCGCTGATCGTGACCAAGGTGAGCGGCGGACACAATTGCTGGCTGGCCGATCCCAACGCCTGCGGCGAGATCTTGACCACCTGGATCAGCAACTGGGCCGGCGCCTCCGTGGGCGGCACCGGCACCCAGGTGCAATTGGTCGCACCGCCGCCGCAAAATGTCGGATCGAGCAAGAATTTCCCGGCCGCGCCCGCGGATTTCCAAACGACGGTGTATCCGCTGCTCACGCAGTACTGTTCCAAGTGCCATGCGCCGGATGCGGCTACCCCGCAATCGCCTTATTTCGCGTCGTCGGACGTCAACCAGGCGTATCAGTACGCCATTCCGAAGATGAATTTGAACACGCCCGGAGCCTCGCGCTTCGTCAGCCGCCTGGCGGCCGACATGCACAATTGCTGGACGGTGTGCGGCACGGTCGGTTCCACCGGCACGATCACACCCTCCAATAGCAGCGCGGCCCAAATGCTGGCGGCCATACAAGCGTTTGCCGGCATGGTGCCCATGACCGCCGTGGATCCTTCGCTGGTCGTGAGCCAATCGCTGACCTTGTCGCAAGGCACGGTGGCCAGCGGCGCCAATCGCTTCGACGCCAATGTCATTGCCAAGTACGAGTTCCAGACCGGCACCGGTCTCACCGCATACGACACCAGCGGCGTCGACCCGTCCGCCGACCTCACGCTGTCGGGCAGCGTGACCTGGGCGGGCGGCTGGGGCATCACCGTGGGTGCCGGCGGCAAGGCGCAGGCATCGACCTCTTCGAGCAAGAAGATTCATGACCTCATCGAGGCCACCGGCGAGTACTCCGTCGAGGCCTGGGTGGCACCGGCATTGGTCGCCGCCGACAAGTCCTACATGGTCAGCTATTCGGGCGGCGACACCCTGCGGAATTTCACGCTCGGTCAGACCAACCAGAATTACGACTTCATCATGCGCAGTTCCGGATCCGACCTGAACGGCATGCCGCAATTGGCGACTCCGACCGCGGCGATGGTGCTGCAGGCGTCCTTGCAGCATGTCGTGCTCACCTACGATCCGGTGAACGGTCGCCAGATCTTCGTCAACGGCCAGAACACCGGCGTGACGGATCCGCAAAAGGGCGGCACCATCTCGAACTGGGACGATACCTTTGCCCTGGTGCTCGGCAACGAAGTGTCGACCGACCGCTCCTGGCAGGGGCTCATCAAATTCGTCGCGATCCATGACCGGGCCCTGACGGCCCCGCAGATCCTGCAGAACTTCAAGGCCGGCGTCGGGCAGCGCTTCTACCTGCTCTTCAATGTGGCCGCTCCGACCGGCGTGTCGCAGGGCTACGTCATGCTGACGGCCAGCCAGTACGACAGCGCCGGCTATCTGTTCACCGCGCCGACCTTCATTTCTCTCGACCCAACGGTCAAGCCGAACGGCATCGTCGTCAAGGGCATGCGCATCGGGATAAACGGCACCATTCCCGCCGTCGGCCAGGCCTACAGCACTCTCAACACAACCGTGACGTCGGCCAACTACACGGCACAGGGCCAACTGCTGTCGAGCATCGGCACGGTCATTGCCATCCAAAGCGGCCCGCTGACCGATCAGTTCTTCTTGAGCTTCGATCAGCTCGGCACGAAGACCCATTCGACCATCGAGGCGGCGCCGATTCCGATCGCGCCCGTGGATGTCGCGCCGGTGTCGGCGGTCGGGGTGCGCACTTTTGCGCAGATCAACTCGACCTTGTCGGCGCTCACCGGCGTTCCGACCACGAACCCGGCGGTCATGCAAACCTACACGACCCTGCAGCAGCAATTGCCCTCGGATCCCACGATCGAGAGCTTCTCGTCGGCGAACCAGGTCGGAGTCGCGCAGATCGCCATCCAATACTGCAACGCGGCCGTCAACACCAACCCGGCTGCGTTGTTCGGCGTGACGCTCACGAGTTCAACCTTCGGTTCCAACGGCACCGGGGCCGGCACCAATACCGTGAGCAGCGCGCTCGCGGCCCGGGTGCTCGGTACCGGTCTCGCGACTCAACCGGCCGTGTCCTCGGTGACAAACGAACTCAATAGCATGATCGGCAAGCTCTGCACCTCATCCCCCTGCAACTCGCTCGCGCGGGTTCAGGCGGTGGCTGCCGCGGCTTGCGCCGCTGCACTTGGCAGCGCCGACATGTTGATCAATTAAGCAGCTGAAGAATCGAAGAGGTCATTATTTATGAGTAAGAAGCCGCCCAAGGGTCTCGGTCTGCACGAACCGCTCCGTTTGCAGGATCACTCGCGACCGCGAACCCGCCGCGAATTCGTTGCCCAGGGATTCATGACCGGCGCAGCCGCCGTCGTCGCGCCGACGCTGCTCGGTGTGCTCGGCAATCCGCGCATGGCGAGGGCTGCGCTGTCTTCCGACATTCAAACGGCGGTCAGTGCCTGCGGCATCACCACCGGCGCCGGCAAGATACCGTTCATCTGCTTCGACCTCGCGGGCGGCGGCAATATCGCCGGTTCCAATGTGCTGGTGGGCGGCCCCAAGGGCCAGCTCGACTTCCTTTCGGTGGCCGGCTACAACAAGCTGGGACTGCCCGGCACCATGGTGCCGAATCCAAGCGCCACCGGAAATTTCATCGACAGCACCTTCGGCCTGCGCTTCCATACGGATAGCGCGCATCTGCGCGGCATCAAGACCCGCGTTAAAACCGCAACCGCCATGACCAACACCATGGGCACGGTGATTCCGGCGCTGTCGCAGAACGACACCAACGTGAATCCGCACAATCCCATGTACGCCATTTGGCAGTTCGGGGCGCGCGGCGGCCTCTTGGATCTGATCGGCTCCGACAGCTCCATGTCGGGCGGCAATTCCATGGCGCCGATGACCATGATGATCCCGAGCGCCACGCCGGTGAAAATTTCGAGTTCGCAGGACAGCAAGGGCCTGGTCAACACGGGACAGCTCAGCACGCTGCTGCCGCTGCAGTCCGACGTCACCAGCGTCATGGAATCGGTCAAGCGCATCAGCGATGCCAAATATGGGCAGGTGACGGCGTATACGGATCCGACCATGAACGCGGCTGCGCTGGGGCCCAAGGGTACTTCGGCCTGCGGCTACACCAAGGCCGCCTACGTGGTCGATACCTACGGCAACCCGGCCTCTGTGAACCCGGACATCGATCCGAACATCGTCGGCAGCAGCGGCATTTTCACCACCGCTGAATATCAGAATAACTCGGACTATCAAAAGACCGCAGCCATCATGAAGCTGGTGATCGACGGCAATGCCGCCGCCGGCACCATCGAAATGGGCGGCTTCGATTACCATACCGGCGACCGCATGACCGGCGAGGCCCGAGATGAAAATCTCGGCAACTGCATCGGCGCCTGTCTCGAGTACGCCGCGCGGGTCAAGAAGCCGGTCATGATCTATGTGTTCAGCGACGGCTCGCTGGCGAGCAGCGGCATGATCGACAATTCCGTCGGCGGCCGGGGCAAAGGCGTGTGGACCGCGGACAATCAGAACGTCGCCGCCACATACTTCCTGGTGTTCGACCCCAAGGCCAGACCGCAGTCGGCGCAGGCCAGCGTGGAAAAGAGCCTGCAAATCGGCAACTTCAACTCCGACGGTTCGCTCAACACGAACGGCAGCCCTGCGGGCAACAACGTGTTCAATCTGGTGCAGATGGTGGTGCTCAACTACATGGCTCTGCATGGTGCGGGCGCCTCGGCGGCGTTTCCGACTCTGTATCCGGCGCCGAACTTGAACAACACCTTGGGCACGGGATCCGCACTGGATGCACTGATTGCATATCAGCCGCTCGCCAGCCTGGTGAACGGCAAGGTCACCTAGGCGAGAGATCGCGGCAAGGCCTCGCGCAAGCGCGCGAGGCATCTCTGGCGTGCGTTGGCCCGGGACTTGCCATCGGGCTGTCTCAATCCAGAGACAGCCGCGCCGCGGTTTGTGCGTGCTCCGACGCCTGCGCCACGTCTCGATCAATTTACCCGAATGTGCGCCAAGTCATACAGAAACCAGCAAAGCAGCAGGCTGCTGCGTTGACACTACGGCTCGCATTGTGCGATTTTGCATAAGGTCTGATCAGGGCAAACTCGCTGAGAGGCGAGGGCGCAAAGCTTCCGGTACGGGGCCCTATTTTCAAGAGATAAGGTCTAGCACAGCGGGGTTACCAGCGTGATTGATGGTTTGCTGCGCACTGCGTGCAGCTCAAAGATAATCAGCTCAAGAATGTTGCGGTGAGGACCTCGCCGCATGCGTAGAGTAATGCCCGCCGGCAGCCTGATCCTCGGCGCGTTGATGATGCTTGCCTCATCCCTGCTCGCACCCGCAAGAGCGGCAGCCCCGACCCTCGTGGGCAAGGACGCACCGGATTTCGTTTTGAAGGGCATGGACGGCAAGAACCTGCGCATGTCGGAATTTCGCGGCCAGGTCGTGCTGGTCAACTTCTGGGTGCGCTGGGCTGGAGACTCGCGCCAGGAGATGCCCGCTCTCGATCGGATCAATACCACCTACAGCAGGGCCGGTCTGGTTGTACTCGGGATCTCGATCGATGAGGACCTGGTCCGGGCCCGCGAATTCGCGGGTGCCATGAAGGTGTCCTATCCCATCCTGTTCGACACCGGCTCCGATATCGGCCGCGACTACCTGCTGCAGAAAATGCCCGTGACGATCTTGGTCGATCGTGCAGGAGTCGTGCGGTATTCCACCGTCGGCTTCAAGCGCGGCGACGAGAGCGACTATCTTGATCACATTCGCGAATTGCTGCGCGAGTAAACCAATAGGTCAGTTATGAATCCCAAGTATCGAGTTGTGTCGATCATTGCGCGCGCAGCGTTGCTCGCCGCTGCCTGGAGCGCCGGGGCGGTTCTCGCGGCAACTCCAGCACAGGTTCCCGCGCCCAAACCTGCGCCGGTTTCCGCGCCCAAGACCGCGCCGGCTCCCGCGGCCGCCACGGCGCCGGCCACTGCTGCGCCTGCCGCCGCGGCGCCGGCTGACGCGCCGCCGCCGGACACCAAGACCCTCGATCAGGAGGTGCAAGGACTGAAGAAGGACGTCATCGACCTGAACAAGGACCTGTTCGTGTTGGAAGAAGAGCTGCTTTTTCCCGCCAATACCCAGGTCGCGCTGTACGTCTCCATGGACGTCGGCACGTTCTTCGCTTTGGACTCGGTGACCGTCAAGATCGACAACAAGGAAGTGAAGAATTACTTGTATACGGCGCGCGAAGCGGACGCGCTGCTCAAGGGCGGCGTGCAACAAATCTATTTGGGTAACTTGAAGGTCGGCAAGCACGAGCTGGTGGCCTTCTTCACGGGCAAGGGGCCGGTCGAGCGCGATTACAAGCGCGGTGCCACGATTACGTTCGACAAGGGAGTCGGCGCGAAGTACTTGGAACTCAAGATTACGGACCGTGTGGCCAAGCATCAGCCGGAATTCACGATCAAAGACTGGGAATGATGCGTGCAACGTGTGATTAACACCCTCCGGCCGCTCGTTCTGGGCGCGCTGCTGCTGGCGCTGCCCTGGGCGGCGGCTCCGGCAAAGAACGTCAATCCGAATCCCAACGGCCTGGCTCCGCAGGACGTGCGGGACCTGCACTACGGCGATGTGCTGTTCTATTTCTTCCAGGACGATTATTTCGATTCCATTACGCGCTTGCTCGCAGCCCGGCAGCTGGACCGCGTTCCGCATACCCAGGGCGAAGCCGAGTTGCTATTGGGCGGCTTGTACCTGTCATTGGGAGAGCATGTCGAGGCCGGCAGGATCTTCGAGGCGCTGCTCAACCAGAATACGTCCGAAACAGTACGCAACAAGGCGTGGTTCTATCTGGGCAAGGTCTGGTATCAGCGCGGCTACCTCCAGGAATCCGAGCGCGCCCTGCGTCAAGTCTCGGACAAGATCGACCCGCGGATCAGCGCCGAGCGCTACATGATGTTGGCGCAGCTGATGATGCGCCAGGAGCGCTATGACGATGCCATTGCGGCGCTGAGTAACTGGCACGGGGCACCGGATTGGACCGCCTATGCGCAATTCAACCTGGGTGTTGCACTGGTGCGCAAGGACCGTCTTGCCGACGCCATTGCGTACCTCGACCGGGTGGGGCGCATCGAGACCCGCAGCGAGGAGTTGCTGTCGCTCAAGGACAAAGCGAACCTGGCGCTGGGCTTCGCGCTGCTGCAAGCGCAGCGCTCCGCCGAGGCCAAGCCCATTCTGCAGCGGGTGCGCCTCGAGGGCCCGTACTCCAGCAAAGCGCTGCTCGGTGTCGGCTGGGCCGATGCCGGAGTGGGTGAATTCAAGCGTGCGCTGGTCCCGTGGCTGACCCTGCGCAAGCGCAGCTTGCTCGACTCCGCGGTGCAGGAATCCTTTCTCACCGTGCCCTATGCCTACAGTCAGCTCTCTGCGACCGGCCAGGCCGCCGACTACTACAATTCCGCCATTGAGTCCTTCGATGCGGAAATGAACCACATCGACAGCTCAATCGAGGAGATTCGCAACGGACACTTGCTCGACCGTCTGTTGAACGATGACAAGAAGGACACATTGACATGGTATTGGCAGCTCACGACCCTGCCGAATGCCCCCGAATCGCGGTATTTGTATCAATTGCTGGCGAGCAATGAATTTCAGGAGGGCCTGAAGAATTATCGCGAACTCAATTATATGAGCCGCAATTTGGACAACTGGCGAGAGGATGTGTCCGCCTACGACGACATGCTCGACACCCGCCAGGAGGCCTACAACGAACGGGTGCCCAAGGCCGATGCCGTGATGGCAGCCACCGATCTGGACGGCCTGACGCACAAGCGCGTGGACTTCGAATCGCGCATCAACGAGATCGAGAAATCCAGCGACGTTGCGGCCCTGGGGACGCCCGAGGAGCAGAAGACCTGGGGACGGTTGAAGGCCATCGAGGACTATCTTGCGGCGCATCCGGACGACCCGGATCTTGCGGGGATGCGGGAAAAGCACCGCCTGATGAAGGGCGTCATGTACTGGCGCCTGTCGGCGAGCTTCAAAGCCCGTCTCTGGAACGAACGGCGTTCGGTCAAGGAACTCGAAGGGGAGCTCAAGGAAACGCAGAAGCGGGCGGTATTGGTGCGCCAGGCCCGCTCCGGCGTACCCAGCAATACGGGTGCTTACGCGGGGCGCATCGCGGCGCTGCGCGCACGCATGGACGCACTGCAGGAGCGGCTGGCCGCCGTGTCGGCCCGCCAGAATCGATTCCTGCAGGCCCTCGCCATTCGTGAGCTCGAAGGGCAGAAGCAGCGCATCTCGACCTACCAGATTCAAGCGCGCTATGAGCTGGCGGCGATTTATGACCACGCGGCGAATGAAAAGCCCAAGGCGAAGCCATGAGTCGCGCATTCGTTGCAGCCGTGTCCGTCGCATTGCTGGCATTGCTGCCCGTACCGCCGGGCCATGCGGCGAACAAGACGCCGCCGACCATCAAGGATCTCGATGCCCAGCAGGTCGACGTCAATATCGATCCGCCGAAGAACGTCGATGTCAACAAGACCATGGACAGCTACCGGCGCTTTCTCGATCTGAACGCGGGCGATGCCGCGCTGCGCGCCGAGGCGCTGCGGCGCCTCGGTGATTTGAATCTCGAGAGTTCGGAATCCGAACGCATCGAACGCGAACTCGTGACCAACGAGGGACTGCGCGCCACGGAAGCCATTCACCTCTATTCCGCGCTGCTTAAGACCTATCCGAAATACGAGCGCAACGACTCGGTGCTGTACCAGCTGGCACGTGCCTATGAGCTCAATGCCCAGCCCGATAAGGCACTGGCGACCCTGGATCAGCTGGTGGCGAGCTATCCCGGCAGCCACTACATCGATGAAGTCCAGTTCCGGCGCGGCGAATTGCTGTTTTCCAACAAGGTCTACCCCAAGGCGCAGAATGCCTACGAGGCGGTCATCAAAATCGGCGCGTCGTCCGGCTTCTACAACCAGAGCCTCTACAAGCACGGATGGTCCCTTTTCAAGCAGGGCGAGAACGAGCGCAGCTTGGATTCATTTGTGGGTGTGCTCGATTCGGTGCTGGTGTCGAAGCGCAATCCGCCGCAGTTGGTCGAGCTCGAAACCTTGAGCCGGCCGAACCGTGAATTGGTGGAAGATACGTTTCGGGTCATGAGCATCACCTTCTCCTACCTCGACGGCCCCAAGTCGATCGACGCTTTCGTCAAGCGCCGCACGCCGCCGGGCCGGCTGCCGCAGCCGTATTCGTACCTCATGTATGCGCGCCTGGGCGACCTGTACATGGAGAAGGAGCGCTACACGGACGCCGCCGACAGCTACCGCGCTTTCGTATCGCAGGACCGCAACAATGAGAAGGCGCCGCTGCTGGAGATGCAGGCCATCGAGGCCTACCAGAAGGGCGGTTTCCCGCAACTCGTTCTGCAAGGCAAGAAGGAGTTCGTCGAGAACTATAGCTTCGGCACCGCCTATTGGCAGGGCCGCGATCCGAAAAAGGAGCCGCAGGTCGTGGCCGTGCTGCAAACCAATCTCAAGGACGTGGCGCAGCACTATCACGCCGAGGCACAGCGCACCAAGAATGTCGCGGACTATCAGGAAGCGGCGAAGTGGTACCGCAGCTACTTGACCTCGTTCCCGGATGATCCGGGGTCGGCCGTCACCAACTACCTGCTGGCGGACACTCTGTTCGAAAGCAAGCAATATCTCGACGCCGCGAAGGAGTATGAAAGCACGGCGTACCACTATGAGCCCCACGAGAAGGCCGCGGCGGCGGGTTATGCAGCCATCGTGGCCTATGGCAAGCAAGAGGAGGGCCTGACCGGGGAGGCCAAGGCGGCTGTTCACAGCCGCAGCGTGGACAGTTCATTGAAGTTCGCCCAGACCTTTCCCGCTCATCCGGAAAGTGCAACGGTGCTGACGCACGCCGCCACGGATCTCTATACAGCCAAGGACTATCCGCGCGCCATTGCGGCGTCGGAGGCGCTGCTGGCGCGGCAGCCGCCGGTGGACGTCACCAAGCAGCGGGTGGCGTGGACGGTGATCGGTAATTCCAATTTTGATCAGGGAGTGTTCGACAAGGCGGAAATTGCCTACGGACATGCTCAGACACTGATGCCGCCGAACGATCCCGAGCGCGCCGTGATCGTCGAGCGATTGGCTGCGTCGATTTACAAGCAGGGCGAGCTGAAGAGCAAATCCGGCGACAGCGCGGCGGCGGTGGATGACTTCCTGCGCGTGGCGGCCTTGGCGCCGACCTCCAAAGTTCGTGCGAATGCGGACTTCGACGCAGGCGCGCTGCTGATCAAGGACAAGCAATGGGACCGGGCCATCGTCGTGCTGGAGGGTTTCCACCGGAATTTCCCGCAAAGCCCCCTGCAGGTCGATGTCACGCGCGATCTCGCCGTGGCCTACACGGAATCCAATCACCCGGGGCAGGCGGCGGTGGAGTTCGAGCAGATCGCACAGACCGCCGGTGAATCCGCGGACGTGCAGCGCGAAGCCACCCTGCAGGCGGCCGAACTGTATGACAAGGCGGGCAACACGGCAAAATCGCGTGCCATGCTCGAATCATTCGTGAAGCGCTATCCACAACCCTTGAATCCCGCGATGGAAGCGCGCAACAAGTTGAGTTTGATGGCGGTGAAGGCCGGCGACACGCAAGCCCGCGACTATTGGCTGCGGGACATCGTAGCGGCTGATCGCGCTGCGGGCGCGACGCGCACCGACCGCAGCCGCGCGCTCGCCGCGAAGGCGACCTTGACGCTCGCGATTCCGGCCCGCGAAGAATTCAAACGCATCCAGCTCGTGGCGCCATTGAAGAAATCACTGGCCGAGAAGCGCAAGGCCATGGAGGCGGCGCTCAAGGCGTACGAACAAGCGGCCGATTACCAGGTGGCCGAAGTGACCACCGCGGCGACCTTCGAGAGCGCCGAATTGTACCGGCAGCTCGGCAAGGACTTGATGAGTTCGGAGCGCCCGAAAAAGTTATCCAAGGACGAATTGGAGCAGTACAACGTATTGCTCGAAGAACAGGCCTTCCCGTTCGAGGAGAAGGCGATCAAATTGCATGAAGTCAACGCCGCGCGGACCAAGGACGGCACCTACGATGAATGGGTGCAGAAGAGCTTTACCGCGCTCGCACAACTCAATCCAGGCCGGTACGGCAAGGTGGAAATCGGTGAGCAGCTGGTCGAATCGATTCGTTAGCGCCGGCACGCTCGCGCTGCTTGCGGCCTGCCAGAGCGCGCCGCCGAAGCCCGCGCATACCGCTGCGCCCGTTGAAACTCGGGCGCCGGCGGCTGCCACCGCCGGTGCACCCGCCGCCGGCACGACCGCGGGCGCAGCGGCGGCCTCCGCTCCGGTCCCGGCGGAGCCCATTCCCGAACGCGCCACGCAGCAATATGCCCAGGCTCTGCAACTCATGAAATCAGGACGCACCACCGACGCGGAGCTTGAACTGAAGCAATTGGTCGCCGGCTATCCGCAGTTGACGGGACCGCAGCTGAATTTGGGGTTGCTGTACCTGCACGATTCGCGCTTGCCCGAAGCCGAGGCGGCGTTCAAAGCCGCGCTGGCCCTCACGCCTTCCAGCGCCGTGGCCGGTAATGAGCTTGGAATCGTCGAACGCAAGCTCGGTAAGTTTACGGAAGCCGAAGCCGCTTATCAGCGTACGATAGCTGCGGAGCCCGACTATGCTCCGGCGCACCTGAACCTGGGCGTGCTCTACGACCTGTACCTTGCCCAACCGCAGAAGGCGCTCGATGAGTTCGAGCGCTACATCGAGCTTGCCGGCGAGAACAAACAGGTCGCCGGCTGGGTAGTGGAATTACGCAAGCGCGTCGGAGCCCCGGCGCCGGCACCCAAGAAGGAGCCTGCATGAACCGCGCAACCAGAGTTTTGAGCTGCATGGCACTATGCTGCGCCGCGGGATTCGCCTCGGCGCAGCCGCCAGCGTCGACCCCCGCCACGGCGCCCCCGCCGGCGTCGACCCCTGCCACGGCGTCGCCGCCAAAGCCCACGGCGCAATCCGAGGCCGGCGAACCCCGGGCTGATACCTCGGGTCCGGCACCCAAGAACCCCGCCCCCAAAAGCCCTGCGGCAGGTCCTGCGGCCGCACCGCCGCCGTCCCCGGCCGCTTCTGCGACCTCGGCGCGCCGCGCTCCGGGGGACCCCGCAAGCGGTACGAAATCAGCTGCCAAAACCGATCGCCTGGAATTGGGCACCGCCACCGTCACGGGCGACCGTGAACAGCCCAAGGTCATGTATATCGTCCCCTGGAAGAGGTCGGATATCGGCGATTTGGCCGGCAAACCAATGAATAGCCTGGTGGATGAGATTTTGGCACCCGTGGATCGGGATGTATTCAAACGCGAGGTGGTTTATTACGGGGCTGTACAAGGCGAGGCGTCTCAAAATGGTGCGCCGCCCAAACCCTAACAGCAGGTTGAGAAGTAAGTCATAGCCGATTTTACGGAATCTGGTTGAATCTCAGGTTCGAAGCGAATGGACATTTTTTAGGAGCGCGCAGATGAATTTCATGAATTCTATCGTCAATTTCTTCAAGGACGGCGGGGTGTTCCTGTATCCGCTGGCCTTGATATTCGTGGTCGGAGTATCGATCGCCATCGAGCGGTACGTGTACCTGACCCGCGAAACCATTCGCAATCGAAGCCTGTGGGACGACCTGGTGCCCGCCTTGAGCGCCGGCAACTTCAAGCAGGTGGTGGGTCTCACGCAGAGCTCCAAGGCTTCGATCGCCACGATCCTGAACTATGGCGTGGCGAGAGTCGCGAGTGCGCGCCGCCGCGACGACATCGAAAAAGCCATGGACGAGAGCCTGCTCGAGGTCATCCCGCGCATCGAGAAGCGCACGCACTACCTGTCGTCGCTCGCCAATGTCGGCCTGTTGATCGGGTTGCTCGGCACCATCACCGGTTTGATCGGAGCTTTCAGCGCCGTGGCGACGGCGAATCCGGCGGAGAAGGCGAGCTTGCTCGCAGCCGCCATTTCGGTCGCGATGAACAATACCGCCTCAGGCTTGGCGGTCGCAATTACCCTGCTCACTGCGCACATGTTCCTCGAATCGAAGACCACATCGCTGATCGACAGCCTGGAAATCGCGTCGGTGAAATTTCTGAACTCCATCACGGAGCGGCAAGCGGAACCGGCACATGCACCAGCGGCGCCCGCCGCGCGGTCTCCCGCCGCCGCCCGCGGCAATATCTAGAGTCATGACCCGCTAGGATGGTGCTCCAACCATGAAGTCCAAGGCCGCGCGACTCGTCCGACGCAATCACGCTCGCTATCACCAGGGTCGCGACGACCTCAATATCGTGCCCATGATCGACATGATGGTGATCTTGGTGTTCTTTTTGATATTCACCGCAGTGTTCTCCAAGACGAATATCCTGCAGATGAATCTGCCCAACAGCAGCAATGCCTCTCCGCTCGACTTGCCCAAGGATCTGAAACTCGAAGTCATCATCCGCCCCGACGACCTCGTGATCAACGACCGCAATTCAGGCCCCCTCAAGGTTCTCGCCAATACGGCAAGCGGCTACGATTTGGAGAATCTGTCGGATTTCATGCGCAGGATCAAATCGCAGTATCCGCAGATGACCGATGCGACCATCTTGTCCGGCGCCAATACCAGCTACGACACCCTGGTGCAGGTCATGGACACTGTGCGCGTGTACCAGCTGCCGGTTGCGCCATTTTCGAAAGCGGAGCTGTTTCCGGATATCTCCATCGGAGATGCGCCCACATGACGTCTTATCGAATCAAGCGCCATCGTGAACGGCGGCACGGCGCGAGTCATTTCGCGCTGATTCCGTTCATCGACATGATGACGATTCTGGTGGTGTTCCTGTTGGCGCACACGGCGGAAGTGGACATCCTGCCGAACACCAAGAACATCTCCATTCCTCAGTCCCTGTCCGATCGCAAGCCGAGCGCGGCCGTGGTCGTGATGATCACCAAGGACGCGTTGTACGTGGATGGTGAGCTGATCGGCTCGTTGAGCGACGTCGTCGCCAATCAGGGACCGTTCTTTGCGCCGCTCAAGAACGCCCTGACGGCGCAGAACGCCCGTAGCCTGGGCCAGCAGACCGATGTCGCCAAACGGGAAGTGACCATCATGGGCGACAAGAGCACGCCGTACAGCGTGCTGAAGAAGATCATGATGACTTGCAGCGAAGCCGAATACGGCAAGGTGTCCTTCGCCGTGGTCGAACGCGAAAGGGCGGCCACCTAAATGACAGCAGCGAACCCCGCACTACGCACGCCCACCTCGCTCGCGCCGTACTACCGGCGCTATGAATTGCCGTGGTCGCCGTCGGAGGAAATGGAAAGACGCTTCCGCGTCATTCTGCGCAATCTTGCCATCGTATTCGCGATCATCGCGGTGCTCATGCCTTTTCTGCCGCGGCACAAGATCGTCGTGAACACCGATTCGCTGCCGGAGCGGGTGGTGCAGTTGGTGATGGAACCGCCGCCGCCCCCGCCGCCCCCGCCGCCGCCCAAGCCGGAGAAGCCGCTGGAGAAGGCGCCGGTCGTGCCCAAGCCTGTGGATCCGCGCGTGAAGGCGCAGAAGAACGCGGCCGTCTTCGACCAACTGGCGGCGCTGCGCGACGTCGACATGGACAAATTCGCGAAAAACCAGCCAAAGACCACCGATCCGGGCGACGTCAGCGTGGTGAGCCGCAACATCATCTCCTCGAAGATCGGCGGAACCAGCGGCGGCATCAACGCGCCCAGCAGCAGCGGCCTCGCAGCCGGTTCCGGCTCGCTGCGCGGCATCTACACCACGCAGGTCAAGGACCCGAACATGGGCGCGACCGGTCAGGCGGCGACCCGGGCCGGCGGCAGCGGCAAGGCGTCGCGCAGCGCGGATGAAATCGCCCTGGTGTTCACCAAGAACAAGGGCGCCATCGACGCCATGTACGCACGTGCCCTGCGCGACAATCCGGCCCTGCAGGGCAAGGTGGTGCTCGAACTGACCATCGCCCCGTCCGGCGACATCACTGCCGCGCGAATCATCTCCTCCGATCTCAACGACAAGGAATTTGAAAGCAAGCTGCTGGCGCGCATTCGCCTGTTCAAATTCGAAGCGAAGGATGTCGGTACGTTGACTGCCACCAAACCCATTGATTTCTTCCCGGCCGGATGAACATTCAATCTGAAATCGAGTTTTTCAGCGATCTTGCGCTGCTCGACAAGGCGCGCTTCATCACGCGCTTGATATTCGAGGTCGGGGAGGAGGCGAAAGTGGGCGCGGGGGACGGCAACGACATCTCCCGCCTGCGTTTTGCCAACGAAATGAATCAGCGCCTGGCCCGTTTCACCTACCAGTTGCTGGGGGAAGATCTCGCGCGTCCGCAGGACGATGTCGTGATTCGGATGCTGCTGGGCACGCGTGCCGACAAGAACGCGGAGCGCATCATGCAGAACGCCTATCGCCGCGTGCTGAACGGCTTCGAGAGCTTCGACACGACGGTGCTGCTCAATCCTCACTGACAGCTCGCGGCCCTCATTGTCAGCTCGCGGCCCTCACTAAGAGTTCGCGACGCGGCGTTTGGGCTCCCGTTCCAATGGCTCCACGACATCGGTTTCGAACAGATGCAGCAGCTGTTCGGCTGATTCGCGCGTGGTTTGCAGGAACTTGTTTTCGTCGTCCTTCACCGCTTGCTGCTTGGCCATGGTCACTTCGTCATGTGCGCGGAACCGGCGCACAGTTTCGACCGCGTTGGACCTCGACAATCCAAGGGTCTCGAGGACCTTTTCCGACATTTCGAGACTCGACACCAGGGTCTCGCGGATCGTGTAGCGCACCTCCAGATCCATGAGCCGAAACGCGTGCTGGCGGTTGCGTGCGCGCGCAAAGATCTTCAAGTGTGGAAAATGTTTGTGGATCAATTCCGCGGTGCGGACCGAAGCCTCGACGTCGTCGATGGCTAGCACGAAGACTTCGGCATTTTCGGCGTGCGCGGCGCGCAGCATTTCCAGGCGGGAGGCGTCGCCGTAAAAAACCTGATTGCCGAAATGGCGCAAGAAGTCGACCTGGGTCTGATTGGCTTCAAGGGCCGTGAAGGCGATTTTCTTGGCGCGCAGGATTCGGCCGATGATTTGTCCGAACCGCCCGAAGCCCGCGATGATTACTTTGGGATACAGCTCCTCGGGGGTGTCGAAAGGTCCGGCGTCGGGCTCCTTTTTCCTGAATATCACGTCGTGCAGCACCAGAAGCAGCGGGCTCATGATCATCGATCCGGTGACCACCAACACCAGAAGCTCGGCGATGCTGTCAGCCATGATGCCGAGCGATGCGGCGAGGCCGAACAGCACGAATGCAAATTCGCCGCCGGATGGCAGGCTGAAGGCCAGCCCGCGGCCGGCCGCTCGAGAAAGTCCCGAAAGCCGGCCGATCGCCCGCAGAACCACGACTTTGATCAACATGAAGCCCAGGATGAGACCGATCAGTGTCAGCGGCATTTCGCGCACCAAGCCCAAATTGGCCGACATTCCGACCGTGATGAAGAACAAGCCCAGCAGCAGTCCTTTGAAAGGCTCGATGTCGGCCTCGAGTTCGTGGCGAAATTCGCTATCCGCGAGCAACACACCGGCCAAAAAAGCGCCCAACGACAAGGACAGGCCCACTTGACTCACGAGCAGCGCGGTGGCGAGGACCACCAGCAAGCCGGCTGCCGTGAAGGCCTCGGCGACACGCGTCGCGGCCACGATCCGCAGCATCGGGCGCAGCACGTAACGGCCGCCTATGACGACGGCCCCGAGCACGGCGACGAACTTGAGCGCAAGCCAACCCCCGGGTCCGCTGGTCCTGGCTGCGACGACCCCGAGCAGCGGCAACAAGGCGAGTGCCGGCAACACGGCAATGTCCTGGAATAGTAGGATACTGAACGCGGAGCGTCCGTATTGAGAGTTGAGCTGTCCCCGTTCGGCCAATAACTGCAGGACCAGTGCCGTGGAGGACATCGCGAGGCCGAAACCGATGATCAGGGCTGCGGCCGTGGATTGTCCGAAGGCGAAGTGAGCGGCCGAGCCTATTGCAAGGGTGGTGAGAAATATCTGGGCCGAACCCAGGCCGAAAATGGTCTTGCGCATCACCCACAAGCGCGAGGGCTGAAGTTCGAGGCCGATGACGAACATGAGGAGTACGATCCCGAAATCCGCGATCTGCTGGGTGGCATCGATCTTGCTGATCAGCCCCAGTCCCGCGGGTCCTATGATGATTCCGGCAGCCAGGTAGCCGAGCACCGAGCCCAATTTGAAGTAGCGGAATATCGGTACCGCGATGACCGCCGCGGCGAGAAATATAGCGATCTGCGCCAACAAGCTCATAATATTTCCCCGTAATGTCCCCGAGAGCCTAGCATTATGTATCGCCAGAGCATTCAATTTCCCGCCAAAGACGCCGGCCTGCGCGATGACGTGCATGCCCTGGGATCGTTGATCGGCGAGACACTGCGCGACCAGGGAGGCGAGGAATTCTTCGCCCTGGTGGAAGGCGATCGGCTTGCGGCCATTCGCCGGCGTGAAGGCGACGCTGCCGGTGCGGCGGAATTGCAATCGCGCACCATGGGCCGCGCGCCGTCCGCAGCAACGGACCTGACCCGTGCGTTCTCCATCTGGTTTCAGGCGGTGAACACGGCGGAGAAGGTGCATCGGGTGCGCCGGCGCCGGCAATATCTCAGCGATTCGAGCACATCGCAGCCCGGCGGCATTGCGGATTGCATCGCGCGGCTGCAACGCGAGGGATTGACGTTGGATCAAGTGCTGGCGTTGATCGGCTCCATGAGCATCGAACCCGTCTTCACGGGACATCCGACCGAATCCACCCGCCGCACGATCTTGCGCAAACAACAGCACATCGCGCAGGACCTGCTCGATCGGCACATTCCGGGATCGACCTCCGGCGAGTTGAACACCTTGTGGGCGCGGGTGCGGCTCGAGGTCACCAGCATCTGGCAGACCGAAGAGCACCCGCGTGAAGGACTGACCGTGGTCGATGAGCGCGAGCACGTGTTGTTCTATTTGATCGACATTCTCTACCGCGTCGTGCCGCTGTTCTACGAGGAAATCGAGGCGGCGCTGGCCAAGGCCTTCGCCGTGCCCGTGGATCGGCTCGATGTGCCGAGTATTCTGCATTTCGGCTCATGGGTCGGCGGCGACATGGACGGCAATCCGGATGTGCATGGCAAGACCATTCGCGAAACGCTGCACCGCCATCGGCAGGTGATCGTGTCGACCTATTTTGCGGAGTGCGGCCAGCTCGCCGAGACCTTGAGTCAGAGCGCAAAGCGCGTGGGCATCGGTGCCGCGCTTGCCACGCGCATCGATTCCTACAGCGCCATACTGCCGGGTGCACAAGCACTGGCACCGGCACGGCACGACCGCATGCCGTATCGGATGTTCTTCGGCCAAATCGGCGAACGGCTCAAGGCGACCTACGAGGGGCGGCCCAATGCCTACCAGGGTCCGGACGAGTTGCTTGCGGACGTGGCGCTCGCGGCCGACAGCTTGACCTTGAACCGCGGACGTCACGCCGGATATTTCCTGGTGCGCCGCTTCATGCGCAGAGTGCGCACCTTCGGCTTTCATCTGGCGACACTCGACGTCACTCAACATGCGCATATGCACGATCAGGTGATTGCGCAGGGGTTGGGGATCGCGGGCTGGCCGCTGCTCGCGCCCGAGGAGCGATTGCGTCACCTGCGTGATCTACTGGCACGCGACCAGGGGCCGACCTCGAACTTCGATGCCATCGGCCGGCGCAGCCTGTGGGTGTTCGGGGCCATCGCACAGGCGCGCCACAAGTTCGGCAGCCGCGCGATCGGCGAATACATCGTCAGCGGTGTGCAGGGGCCCGAAGACGTGCTGGCAGTACTGCTGCTGGCGCGATGGGCCGACATCACCGACAAACGAACAGGTGAGTCGCCTCTCGATGTGGCGCCGCTGCTGGAGTCGATCGATTCCTTGGAGCGCGCGGGCGACGTACTGCGCGCGCTGCACGGCGAGCCTGCCTATCGACGGCATTTGGCCGCGCGCGGCAACCGCCAGGTCGTGGTGATCGGCTATTCTGACAGCAATAAAGAAGGCGGCATTACCGCCTCGCGGTGGGCTCTGCAGGTGGCGCAGAGCGAATTGCTGCTGGCGGCGCGCGAATCCGGCATCAACCTGTTGATCTTCCATGGCCGCGGCGGCACGCCCGCGCGCGGCGGCGGGCGCACCGAGAACTTGGTCGAGGCGGTGCCGGAGGGTGCCATCCGCGGCGTGCTGCGATTGACGGAGCAGGGGGAGGTCGTCAATCAGAGTTACGGCCTGCGCCCGATTGCCATGCGCACGCTCGAGCGCACTTTTGCATCAGTCGCTCTGGCGACCGCGCATGCCGCAGAGCGCCGCCCGACCCCCCCGGCGCAGTTGGCGGCGATGCAGACGATCGCGGCGCGCAGTCTGGCGGCGTATCGCGAATTGGTCTTCGGCAGCACGCAGTTCTTCGAATATTTTCGCGCAGCCACGCCCCTCGATGTGATCGAACGCATGCACATCGGATCGCGGCCCGCGGCGCGCGCCGTAGGCGACGGCGTCCACGCACTGCGGGCCATCCCGTGGGTGTTTGCCTGGACGCAAAGCCGCCACATGCTGCCGGGATGGTTCGGCTTCGGCAGCGGTCTGCAGGCGGCGACGGAGCAGCACGGCGCCGAAGTAATCGGCCAAATGATGGCGCAATGGCCCTTCTTCGGGCACCTGGTGGACGATGTGGAGGCCATGCTGGCGCGCACCGACCTTGAAATTGCCGGTCACTACGATGCCCTGGCCGGCGATTCGCTGCGTGCGCAGGCAGCGCCGATTCGCAAAGAATATGACCTGACCGTGAGGCATGTTCTCGGCCTGCGCGGCGCGGCGCAACTGCTCGACAGCGATCCAACGTTGCAGCGCTCGATCAAGCTGCGCAATCCCTATGTCGATCCCATGCACCTCATGCAAGTGGATCTATTGCAGCGCTGGCGCGCAACAGGCCGCGAGGATCGGGCGCTGTTCGGCGCTTTGCGCGCCACCATCGGCGGCATCGCTCAGGGGTTGCAAGCCACCGGTTGACCGCGATCGGTCGCAGACGGCCGGTGACTCAGCATTCCGGGACGTTGACCGCGAGTCCGCCTTGCGACGTTTCCTTGTAGATGGTCGACATGTCGCGCCCGGTTTGACGCATGGTGGCGATCACCTGATCGAGCGATACCTTGTGAGAGCCGTCGCCTCGCATCGCGAGGCGCGCCGCGTTGATCGCCTTCACCGAGCCCATGGCATTGCGCTCGATGCAGGGAATTTGCACCAATCCTGCGACAGGATCGCAGGTCAGGCCCAGATTGTGCTCCATGCCTATCTCCGCGGCATTCTCTATCTGCTCGTTGCTGCCGTTGAGTGCCGACACCAATCCGGCGGCCGCCATGGAGCAGGCGACGCCGACCTCTCCCTGGCATCCCATCTCCGCACCGGAAATGGAGGCATTCTGCTTGTAGAGCATGCCGACAGCGGCGGCCGTGAGCAGGAAACGAATGACCCCGTCGTCGTCCGCGCCGGGCTCGAAGCGCCGGTAGTAATGCAGCACTGCCGGAACGATCCCCGCCGCGCCGTTGGTCGGCGCGGTGACGACCTGACCGCCCGCCGCATTTTCTTCGTTGACGGCCAGTGCGAATACGTTGACCCAATCGAGCGCATGCATGGGGCTCAACGGATTGCCGCTCATGAGCTGGCGATACAATTTCGGCGCGCGCCGCCGCACTCCCAGTACGCCCGGCAACAGGCCCTGGGCCTCGAAGCCGCGCCGCACGCAATCCTGCATCACCTGCCAGATTCGCATGAGGCCAGCGCGAATTTCGGCATCGCTGCGCCAGGCGCGCTCGCGCGCCAGGACAAGTTCGTGAATTTCCAGGCCCTGTGCCCGCCCGTGCTCGAGCAGGCGCGCGCCGGAATTGAATTCATACGGCGGCTCAGGAAGCGCTGCACCCACGCTGGCCGTGGCGCCGGCCTGCACCACGAAGCCGCCGCCGATGCTGTAGTACTCCTCACGCGCCAGCACCTGCAGCGCTGCGTCGTGCGCCGTGAAGCGCATGCCGTTGGAATGACCCGGCAGGACTTGGTCCATGTGGAACAGCAGATTGAGCGGTTCGTCGAACGCTATCTCATGCTTGCCCATCAAACGGATGCGGCCGTCGCTGCGGATCCTCTGCAGCGCGGGTTCGACGGCGGCCGAATCGATGGTGTCGGGGCGCATGCCCTCGAGACCCAGCAGCACGGCGCGATCCGTGCAATGCCCCCTGCCGGTCAACGCCAGGGAGCCATACAGCTGCACGGACAGCTGCGACGTCCGCTGCAGCAGCCCACGGGCCTCCAACAATTGAACGAAGCTGTAGGCTGCATTCATCGGCCCCATGGTGTGCGAACTGGATGGGCCGATGCCGATCTTGAAGATATCGAAGACACTCAAACTCATGCGCTTCAACCCGCGTCCACCTGTTGGGTGTTGATCATACGCTGCCGCTACCGCTCGGGCTGTCAAAAGAGCGACGCACAAGAGCGACTTTCCGCAAGTGGTAGAATGGGATTGAAATTTTGCAGGCGTCGACCCCAAGAGGTGTTCCATGATTCGCTACGCACTGATTCCCGCAGCCGTATTCACCGCCGCTTTGACGCTGACCGCAAATTGCGCGAGCGCCAAGTCCATTCCCGCCAACATCGCCTCCGCCGTTGCCGACAGCAATCGCCCCGATGCCGACAAGCAGCGCGATGCGAATCGCAAGCCCGCGGAGACCTTGGCATTTGCGGGCGTCAAACCGGGCGCGCAGATCGCGGAGTTCTTCCCCGCCGGAGGCTACTTCACGCGCATCTTCAGCAAAGCGGTCGGCAGCAAGGGGCATGTGTACGCATTGGTGCCCGAGCGGCCGGCGGACGCTCCCGCTGACATGGCTGATTTTGCCGCGAAAGTGAAGGCGATTGCCGCCGACCCGAACTATGCCAATGTCACCGTCACGGTTCAGCCATTGGCGAAACTCTCGGCTCCTGCGCCGGTTGATTTGGTGTGGACCTCGCTGAACTATCACGACTTGCACAATATTGCGGGGGTGGACGCGACGGCATTCAACAAGCTGATGTTCGATTCCCTGAAGCCGGGCGGCGTTTACCTGGTACTGGACCACGCCGCAGAGGCGGGTTCGGGCGCGCGGGATACCAAGACTTTACATAGGATCGACGTGGAGACAGTCAAGGCGGAAGTGCTCGCGGCCGGCTTCAAGCTGGCAGAGAGCAGCGATTTACTGCACCAGACGGCCGACGATCACACCTTGAAGGTTTTCGACCCGGCGATTCGCGGCAAGACCGATCAGTTCATATTAAAGTTTCGTAAGCCTGCCAAGTAGGACGGCCGCGAACTAAAGGGGTTGAACTCTGTCAACTGAACCGGGTGTTTCACGTTGAAGTGACCAGGGATCAGAAATGGAGCGTATCAAATTGGTGCAATTTTCACCCAAAGGACCAACCGGCCTGCGCTTTGCCATGCCGGTTGCCGCGGCGATGTTGGTGGCCGCCTGCGTGGCGCCGCCGCCGCGCACCGTGGTGGTGGCGACGCCCCCGCCGCAACGCGTCTTCGTCTATCCTGCCAACGGTCAAACTCCGGAACAAACCGAACGCGACCGTTATGAGTGCCACGTTTGGGCCGTGGAGCAAACCGGCGTCGATCCGAGCCGCGCGAATGCGGGCTATGAGCGCGTTGTGGTTCAGCCGGCCAATCCGCCCGGAGCGGGTGCGGCCGCGGGCGCCATCGGCGGCGCAATCCTGGGTTCGATCATTGCCGGCCCTTACAATGCGGGCGCCGGCGCCCTGGTCGGCGGCGCGACCGGCGCGATCGTCGGTTCGGCTGCAGATGCGAGCGCTCAGCAGCAGGCGCAACAGACTCAGCAGCACCTCAATCAAAACGCCGCTGCCTGGCGAGCCCGGGCCGATTCCTATCGGCGCGCCATTGGCGCGTGCTTGCAGGGGCGCGGTTATACCGTGAGTTGAGAGGCCCGCCATGAGCGCTACGGCTAGAATCGCACTATGGTCGTTCTCCATCCTATTGTGGGGAGTACAGGCCGGCTTCGCGGTTGCCGATGAGCATGGCCATGCTACCCCGCGGCCGGAAGCTGCCCCGCGGCCGGAAGCGCGAACTCCCCCGATGGGTCGGCCAACGACCCCTCGACCGGTCCCGCGGCCAACCTATGACGGGCGCGGGCAGGTATTGGATAGCCGCTACAACCACGGCCACTACTACCCGCCCATGGGCACGGTGCGGCCGAGCTTGCCCGAGAGTTATCGCCCGTACTATCACGGCGGCAGTCACTATTATTTCAGCGGCGGCATCTGGTATGCGCCACGCGGCCCCGGTTTCGTCGTCGTCCGTCCGCCGCCGGGATTGGTGATCTCGGTGTTGCCGCCGTACTACTCGATGGTATGGTTCGGCGGCATTCCCTATTACTACGCCGATAACGTGTACTACTCCTGGCAGCCCGATCAAAACGGCTACGCCGTCGTGGATCCGCCGGAGAATGCGGATGAACCGTCGCCGCCGCCCGAGGCCGCGCAGGACGATTGGGTGATTTATCCCAAGAACGGCCAGACCAAGGAGCAGCAGGCCGCGGATCAATTCGAATGCCACAACTGGGCGAAGGGACAGACCGGCTTCGACCCCACGCAGCCGGGGGGCGGAATCTCCGGCAACGCGGATGCGGCTCGCAACAACTACAACCGCGCGATTTCAGCCTGTATGCAGGGCCGGGGCTACCAGGTTGGCTAGGACCTCGTGGGCGAAGTCCTACGCGGAGCGCGGTTGCACACCGACTGCGAGTGAAGGTGGTGACAGGGCATAGTTTTGACAGGTCTGCCGTTCGCCATAGGAGCATTCGCAATGCTGGTCACGCCCTCAAGCTCTGTCGCCCAGAAAAGAGACTTGCACGTGGGCGGTCTCGGTTCAGGCGGAGCGGGTGCGCCGGCGACTCTCATCGATCCCATGATTGAAACGGCAGGGTCATGGTTGTGCCGAAGCGAGAAAGCGGCGCGACAAGCTGAAGAGTACGTGCGAGCGAATCCGTGGACCGCGCTCGCACTCGTCACGCTGGCGGGTGTGGCCGCCGGATTGTTGATGTCGCAACGGACGAATGTATGACGAGCTTTGACGAGATGACCCGCAAATTCTGCAACCACCGGCAGTGGCAGGACTTCATTGCCGCAATACACGAGTCAGTGACGCACCCGTGCCTGGTGACTTACCCGATGGTCTTGGGCGCCCTGCGTTCGAGCCGGGCCTGGTTCAACGATAGGGCGGTGCGGGGAAAAGAATTGAAGTCATGCGGGTGCGGGGTCAAGATTTAGCCGCCCGGGATGTGAATACACGTTGCAGTGGGACTCGCGCAAAAATCCCACCAGCGTCAGACCTGAGGTGACTGCGAGATTCACCGCGAGACTGGAAGGGGCGCCGATCGCGGCCAGGATGCTCACGCCGGCACGCAATGCCTTTTGCACCAGCTCAAAGCTCGCCCGGCCGCTCAACACCACGATGCGATTACCCAAGGGGATCTGGTTCGACATGAGGCTCATGCCCACAAGTTTGTCGAAGGCGTTGTGGCGGCCCACATCCTCCGCGAGATTCAGCAAGTTTCCCGAGAAATCGAACAGCGCGGACGCGTGCACCCCGCCGGTGTAGCCGAACTTCGACTGTGCGGCGCGCATGCGATCCGGCAACTTCATCAGCAGCGCGAGGGACGTAGGTCCCGTATCCGGTATGCGCGTGGCGGCGGCGCGGGCAATGGCGGCATCGAGACCTGTGGTGCCGCAGACTCCGCAGCTCGAGCCGGCAGAAAAAAGCCGAGAGGGCGTGTTCGGTACGATCTGCACGCTGGGGTGGAGGCGAACGTTGATCACATTCGGCCGCCGCGTACTTGACTCGAGCGCTTCGATGTCCGCCGCAGTGCTCACAATGCCTTCGCCATAGAGCAGACCTGCCGCCAACGACTCATCGTCGCCGGGCGTGCGCATGGTCGTGCCGAACGACTGGGGTTCGGGTCCGAGCGACGGATGATGCAGCAGGAACTCGAGAGGAGCCTCGACCGCAACCCGATCTTCCGCGGGCGTTTGAGTGTCGGCGCTCGAACGCAAGATATGCACGGTCATCGTTCCGCTCGCCGCGGGCAGCGGCGCGGCCTGGGAGGCAGCAGGAGTCGCTAATTCTGTATCGGCCGTACCCATAGTATCGCCATCTTTTGCTCAAATTACCCGCCAATGATACCGTTCAGGGTCCTGGCCGCGCCAATAAAGGGGACCCCCATCATGTCGAAATCAGCTGACCTCAAGGCCCGTAAAGCCGCGGCGGTGCCCGCCGGCGTGGGCACCCGGGGCATTTACGTCGCCAAGGCGGAGAACGCCGAGATTTGGGACGTCGACGGCCGCCGATTCATCGATTTTGCCGCGGGCATCGCCGTGCTCAATACCGGACACCGACATCCGCGGGTCATGGAGGCCGTCGCGCAGCAGGCTCAGGCGTTTGCGCACACCTGTTTCCATGTCGCACCCTATGAGTCCTACGTGAGCCTGGCCGAGCGGCTCAACGCGCTCGCCCCCGGCGATTTCGCGAAGAAGACTCTGTTTTTGAATTCGGGCGCCGAGGCGGTGGAAAATGCCGTCAAAATTGCCCGCTACCACACCAAGCGTTCGGCGGTGATCGCTTTTTCCGGCGGGTTTCACGGCCGCACCCTCATGACGATGGCGCTCACCGGCAAGGTCATGCCCTATAAGCGCGGATTTGGACCCTTTCCAGCCGAGGTGTATCACGCAGAATTCCCGCAACCCTATCGCGGCATCAGCACCGAGCAGGCGCTCGCCGATTTGGATCGGCTGTTTCACGGCGACATCGATCCGAAATCGGTGGCGGCCATCATCATCGAGCCGGTCCAGGGTGAGGGCGGCTTCAACGTGGCGCCTTTCGACTTCTTGCGCGCATTGCGCCGGCTATGTGACGAACATGGCATCGTCCTGATCGCCGACGAAGTGCAGGGCGGCATGGCGCGAACCGGCAGGATGTTCTCCATCGAACATTCGGGCGTGATACCCGATCTCATCACCGTGGCCAAGGGGCTCGGCGGGGGATTCCCGCTCTCGGGCGTGACCGGCCGGGCAACCATCATGGACGCCGCGCATGCCGGCGGTCTGGGCGGCACCTACGGCGGCAACCCGATCAGCATCGCGGCGGCGCATGCGGTGTTGGATGTGATCGAGGCGGAGAGTCTGTGCGCCCGCGCGGCGAGCGTTGGCGACAAGATGCGCGCCCGCCTGCAGGCACTCGCCAAAGAAATGCCCTGCATCGGCGACGTGCGGGGCCTGGGCGCGATGGTGGCCTTCGAATTGGTCAAGGATCCGAAAACCAAGGAGCCGGATGCGGAATTGACGGCGGCGGTGCTCGCTCACGCCGAAACGCGCGGCTTGATCCTCCTTTCCTGCGGCACGGCGGCGAATGTGGTGCGGCTGCTCTCGCCGCTGACCATTCCCGATGCCGTGTTGGCGGAGGGCCTGGATATCCTCGCGGCAGCGTTGGGCGATGCCTACGGCCGCGAGTCCAAGCGCGCAGTGGCCTGATCAGAGCCTGGCAGCGGCTTGATCAAAGCCTGAAGGTCGCCGTGATGCCGATGGTGCGCGGCCGCCAGGTGAAGTTGTTCTGCTGCACCGAAGAGGGCAGGGCCTGGTTTATGTTGGGATTGAACGCATCGACCTGCACCTGCGCGTAATTCGTCGTGGTGCGCGAGTCGAACAAGTTGTCGCAGAAGGCTGAGACCTGCCATTTATCGAGGGTGACGCCGGCTCGCAGAGAGGCAAATGTCGTCGATGACAGCGTGAAGGAATTCGGATTGAATTGGACCGAATTCGGATCCTGAACCGGCGCCAGCCACGGATTGCGGCTGCTGTACTCCCAGTCGAAACGAACGAACGCATCGCGCCCCATTGCCTTGAAGCTGTACTGCGGTCCGATGGCCACGGTCCACGGCGGGTTGGTGCCGGGCGCGTAATTGATGGCTGCTTCGCCTGAGATGGCATCGCCGGCGACGGCCAGGTTTCCCTTGGAGGTCTTCGAGAACCGGGCACTGGTGTAGCCGACAGAGGCCTCGATCGAGAAGCCGCCCTCGAGCGCCAACTCCGCCTGAATGTCGGCCCCCTTGGCGACCGCCGTGCCGAGGTTGTCGGTGAACTGCAGGCCGCAGCTGCCCACATAGACATTTTGCTGGATGTCGTTCCATTTCACGTAGTAGACGCTGGTGGCGATGCGCAGCCGGTTCGCAATGTTATTTTTGGAACCGATCTCAAAGCTTTGGGTATTGTCGGACTTGTAGTTGTTCGGCGATTCCCCGCTGGGATACCCGTCCGCAATCAGGCCCGGCGTGCACACATTGGGTGTGCCGTCGGACAGATATCCTCCGGGCAGCGGAGGATTGACGCCGCCCGGGCGAAATCCCTTGGCGTAGGTTGCATAAAACAGGTTGTCGGGATCCATTTGAAACGCCGCCCCGAGTTTCGGCGTGAAGGCATTCTCATGGTAGTCGCCGCTGAAATAGTCCGGTCCGAAATTCTCGATGCCGTCGGCATAGTGATTGAGGCTGAAGGACATTTTTGCGTAGCGGCCGCCGGCCGTTAATTTCAGACGGTCCGTCACGGAGTAGGTCACTTCGCCGAAACCGGCCAGCTGCCGGTCATAGCTTTGATTATTGTTGTAGTAGATCAGGCAGTCGGGAAATGTTTGCGGCGTACCGACGCCATTGCACGAATAAAACGGACCGAAAATCGCAGCGGAGTCCTCACCATACAATGCGGTGAGGAACTGATTGATTTGAGTGTCGCGTAATTCTTCGATGCTGGTTTCCTTGGCGAGAGACCAGAACGCGCCCACGGTCCATTTCCAGGCGCTGGCGGGATCGGCCGACTGCAGGCGGAACTCCTGGGTCCATGTTTGCTGCGCGTTCGTCATGGTGTTCGGTGTGGAATAGCCGGCAAATCCCGCCGGCAGATGCACACCCTTGGCGTCCAGCAGCGGATACCATGAGCAGGGCGGTACCGGGGTGTTGGACGCACTGCCGCAGGACAGGCCGATGCCGTTTCCAGCGGTGTCGTAGCCACCGTAGGCGGCCGACGGCCAGCCGATCGATTGAAAGTAGGCGAGGTCGTACGAGGTTCCTTGGTAGGCCGTATGCTCGAGGCGATCGTAGTACGAGGTGTTGGAGATGAACTCGGCCTTCCCCAAGTCAGCCTCAATTTTGAGAGCAGCCAAATAGTAACGATCGGGATCCGGCAGGCGTTCCGGCGTGGCGTTGATGAACTTACCGCTGCTCACGTCGGTGTACGCCGGCCAATAGGTCGAAAGATCGTGCTTGCGCGAATTCTGGAAGTTGATGCTGGGAGTAATTCTCAGCCCTGCGGTGGGCTGAATCAGAAATGCAAGGCGCGCCGCCATGGTGTTGGCGCGATTCGCGTCCTGGTCCACGACTTCGCGGGTCGTCGGGTCAATTCGGTCCATCCAGCCGCCGTCGTAGCGGTACCAGACGCTGGCGCGGTAACCGAATACGTCATCGATGATGGGTCCGCCATGGGCGATGCCGGCCTCGTAGCTCGGCTGGCCGCCGCGGGTGAAAGCCACTTCAGTCTTCGCATAGGTTGATTCCTTGGCGACGCTGGGCTGCGTCATGATGTAACGCACCGTGCCGCCCTCCGAGCCGGCACCGAACAGGGTGCCCTGCGGACCCCGCAGCACTTCGACCCGATCCAGGTCGAAGGTCTTGGGAAGCGTGTCGTCCGGGTTGAATCCCAACGCCCGCATCTGAATGGGGCTGTCGTCGAGGTAGATTCCGGTCGTGCCCGCACCCCCCGAAGAGGAAATGCCGCGAATGGAAATCGCATTGGTGCCCGAGGTGTCGATGGAGACTCCCGGGGTAAAGCGCACCACGTCCTGGAAGTCCTTGATGCCTTTCTGATCGATCATTTCTTGGTTGAACGCGGTGACGCTGACGGGCACCCGGCTGATGCTTTCCTCGCGGCGGGTCGCGGTTACGACGATTTCCTCCAGGGCGCCAGCCGCCGCTGGCTCACTGGTCGCAGCGGCGTAGGCGTTCGTTTGCGCCGCAACGCAGTAAGAGACGCCTACTATAAGAGTGCGTAAAAACAACAACTGTGGGGAAACACGCTGAAAGTACGGCTTTAATGCAGTGGCTAGCATAGTATCCCCGCAAATTTATTATATGGTCAGATAACTCTCCGGACAGTAGCACCGCGCAAAATCCCGCGCAACCGTGATGCGCTGGCAGGCTGGCAACCCATTCTCGGGGGCGGGTGACTCGTGCCGCAGCGCCTAGATGGCGTTTTCTCGATCGGGCACCCGGAGGCAATGTAATTGCGGCGCCTGACGTTATGACGTCTGCCCGACGGGAGTCAAAACGTCAAAACGCCAATGGGATATATGCGAGACCGTACCCGGTCGACCATGTGGCCGGCATATTCAAACGTCGGGGCCGTTGTAGGCGTCCTCGTGGAGGGTGGGGCGGCGCTGCGGATGAAGGCGCAGTCACGCCTCGTTGGCCATCGGATATGGCGAACGAGGCGGTACCTTGCTGAGAGACGGCTCCTAGTGCCGGTAGGTGAACGTCAGGCCCATGGTTCGCGGCCGGAAGGTGAACTGGCGCTCGAGACGTGAGCCGGGGCCGCCGCCGTAATCGATTGTCCAGTTGTAGTTCGTGACCGTATGCGAGTCGGCGAGGTTGTCGACGAAGGCGGCGATTTGCAGGTCGCCGAAATTCATGCCGGCACGCGCCGAGGCGAAGTTGGTCGGCGACAGCACGTAGTTCGCGGAGTCGTACTGCTGCGTGGTCGGGTCCTGGCCCGGTGACGGCCACTTGGCCCTGCCCTCGTATTCGTCGTCCACGCGGATGAACGACGCGTGATTCGCCAGCGAGAATCTATACTCCAGCCCAATCGTCGCGGTGAAGGGCGCGCCGGGCTGCCCGCTTTGGCCGGTGATGGCGTCGCCTTTGGATACCACGGGAGGATCCTCGGACGGTACCAAGCGCGAGTCCTGGGTGTAGCGGGCATCGGTATAGCCGGTCGCGAATTCAATGGTGAACGAGTCCGTCAAGGCAAATTCCGCCTGGATGTCCAGTCCCTTGGC
Organism: uncultured Gammaproteobacteria bacterium; assembly: GCA_963811115.1. Taxonomy (GTDB): domain Bacteria; phylum Pseudomonadota; class Gammaproteobacteria; order Steroidobacterales; family Steroidobacteraceae; genus Bog-1198. Next base: position 156,079 of record CAWEQB010000002.1, on the reverse strand, counting down.
CACCGCCGTGCCGAGGTTCGAGATGAAGGAAATTTGGCAGACGGGCGGCACTACGGTCTGCTGGATATTGTTCCAACGGATGTAGTAGATGCTGCTCGCAATCTTGAAGCGGTTGTCGATATTGTTCTTCGCACCCACCTCGAAGCTGTTGACGGTGTCGGAATTGAAGGTCAAAGGCGCGCCGGAAATGCCGAAGCTTTGGAAATCCGAGGCGCAGGCGGCATAGGGCACGGGATTGTTGCCGCCGCCCGGGCGGAAGCCTTTCGCGTAGGTGAAGTAGTAGAGATTACGCGGGTCCTGCTGATAGGAGAAGCTCACCTTGGGTGTGAACGAGTTCTCGCTCTTGTCCGCGCCGACCGAGGTGGTCGCGTTGAACAGTTGCGGACCGCCGGTGGTCGAGGTGAACGAATATTTGGAATGCGAGTAGCGAGCGCCCACCGTCAATTTGAACTGGTCCGTGAAGCTGTAGGTGCCCTCGCCAAACACGGCCAACTGCTCGTCCTTGGCGTTGGTCAGGAGGAAATAGGAATCTTGCGGGTACGCCGGATCATAGGGTACGGGATTGCCGTTGGCGTCGGTAAAGATATCCGTGTAGTGCGAACCCGTTGTCACCAACGTCAGTTGATCCAGCATCGGATCGTGAATCTGCTCCAGGTACCGCTGCCGGTTGTCGCTGAAGAACACGCCCGTGGTCCATATGAGCCGGGCCGTGGGATCGTTCGACTGCAGGCGGATTTCCTGGGTGATGTTCTGCTGGTAGTTGTCGACCGAGGCCGGCGATCGGTAATTCGTCGCGCCCGGCGGCAGATGCACGCCGTTGTTGTCGAGCAGCAGCGGATCCAGCACCGAGTAGCCCGGCCCTAAGAATGTCTGATAGAAGCCCAAATTGTACAAGGTGCCGTCGTAGCCTGTTTCATCCTCTCGGTGATAGTACGACGTGTTCGAAATGAGTTTTGTGGCGCCGAAGTCCGCTTCGATCTTGAGCGCGGGTAGATAAAAGCGATCCGGGGCCGAGCGCTGCGTGGGATTCGCACTGACGAATCGATTGTTGTCGGGATTCGAGTACAACGGCCAGTAACTCTCGACGTCGTTGCGATACCGGTCTTGGTAGTAGAAGCTCGGGGTCACGGTCAGTTTGTCCGAGGGCGCCCATACCGCCGCCAGCCGCACCAGCATGGTCTGATCGTAGTTGGCGTTATTTTGGACGGTGTCGAGCGTCACTGGGTCGATGCGGTTTACATAGCCGCCGTCGCGCCGGTACCAAACGCTGGCGCGCACCCCGAGCGTGCCGTCGATGACGGGCATGCCGCCGGCGATGCCCGCTTCGTAGCTGGGGTCGCCGCCTTCGGTGTAGGACACTTCTGCCCGGCTGTAGATGCTGCTTTTCGTCAGGCTGGGCTGGGTGGTGATATAGCGCACCGTGCCGCCCTCGGAGCCCGAGCCGAACAAGGTGCCTTGCGGTCCGCGCAGCACCTCGATGCGGTCGATATCGAAGGACTTCGGCAGCGCCTCGTCCGGGTTGAACGCAAGCGCGCGCATTTGAATGGGCGTGTCGTCGAGATAGATGCCGGTGGTGCCGGCGCCGCCGGTGGAGGCGATGCCGCGGATTGCGATGTTGTTGGTGCCTGAGTTGTCGATGACGACTCCCGGCGTGAAGCGAGCGACGTCCTGAAAATCCTTGACGCCGCGGAGATCCAACGCCTCTTGGTTCATTGCGGTGACGCTGATCGGAACCTTGCTCAAGCTCTCCTCGTGGCGGGTCGCCGTCACGACGATTTCCTGAAGGGGTCCGGCGGCTTCCTCCGCCGGCGCATCCGCGTGCACGAAACCTGGAACCGCGGCTACGGCGATGGCGCCGCAAAGGGCGCCGATGCGCCTTTTCCAGTCGTGGCCGATCTGCAACTCGTGATTATTTCGGCGTCCCAGCATGATGCATCCCCGTTTCTGTGTTTGAACGATGTACGCCCGTTCGACTCGCCAAATCCCCGTGACAGCACCATAGCGGCCCTCGGCGGGAAAGGCAATTCGGTCTCGACGGGAAAGGCAATTCGGCCGTTGTCGACACGCAACGGCAGGATTATTACCAACCTCGACAGCGCGGCCCGATTGAGTTATGGGATCATGCTCGCATGAGTGCCCATGCCGACCGTCCCCGCGCCAAGAACTTGAATCCACTGCGAGAGTTGCTGCCGTTTATCAGCCCCTATCGAGGCATGCTGTGCGCCGCCTTGGTCGCGTTGCTGGTGGCGGCGGTCGCGATGCTGGCCTTGCCGGTGGCGCTGCGCGGGCTCATCGACCATGTGGTTGCGGCCAAGGACGCCCGCATCCTGAATCGGTTTCTCTTCGGATTCCTGGCCGCCTCGGTCATATTCGGCGTGTTTGCCGCGCTGCGCTTTTATCTGGTGACCTGGCTGGGCGAACGAGTGGTCGCGGATCTGCGCTCAGCCGTATACCGGCGGGTGGTGCGCATGGATCCCTTGTTCTACGAAACCACCCGCGTCGGCGAAGTGCTGTCGCGCTTGACGACCGATACCACCCTGGTGCAAGCCATTTCCGGGGTCAACTTGTCGATCATTCTGCGATCGATCCTGAGTCTGACCGGCGGACTCGTCATGATGGGTCTCACCAGCGCCAGATTGATGGGCATCATGCTGGTGCTTATTCCGGTCGTCGTCGTTCCGCTCATCGTCATCGGCAGGCGCGTGCGCGCGTTGTCGCGCGCATCCCAGGATCGCATCGCCGACACCAGCGGTCTCGCGGGGGAGACCTTGAACGCCATTCAGACGGTGCAGGCCTTCACGCTGGAAGAGCTGCAAAGCGAGCGATATCGCAAGGCGGTCGAGGACAGCTTTGTCACTGCGGTGCGGCGCACGCGCGTGCGTGCGGCGCTCACGGCGTTCGGTTTCGCGCTGGTGTTTGCCGGCATCACGATCGTGCTCTGGCTGGGAGTGCGCCAGGTTCTCGCAGGCACGATGACGGGCGGCCAGCTGTTTCAATTTCTGCTCTACGCGGGTTTCGTCGGCAGCTCCGCCGCGGCGCTCACAGAGATGTGGGGCGAGATGCAGCGTGCCGCCGGCGCCATGGAGCGGCTGAGCGAATTGCTGCAGGCGCGGCCCACCATCAGCTCACCGGCGCACCCCGTCGATCTTCCGCTGCGGGTGCTCGGCGCCATTCGTTTCGACAATGTCACGTTTCACTACCCCTCGCGGCCGGACACTGCGGCGCTCGCCAACTTCAGCCTCGAGGTTGCGCCCGGAGAAACCATCGCCTTCGTGGGTCCATCCGGGGCGGGCAAGAGCACCACGTTCCAGATGCTGCTGCGCTTTTACGATCCCGACTCCGGCCGGGTGTTGATCGACGACCAGCGGCTTGCCGACCTGCGGCCGCAAGATATTCGCGCGCAGATCGGCCTGGTGCCGCAGGAAACCGTGCTGTTCGGCGCGAGCGCGCGCGAGAACATACGCTATGGTCGGCCGACGGCGAGCGACGCCGAGATCGAGGCCGCCGCGATCGCCGCGGCTGCCGATGAGTTTCTGCGAAAGCTGCCGCAAGGGTACGACACGTTCCTGGGCGAGCGCGGAACCCGGCTCTCGGGCGGGCAGCGCCAGCGGATTGCGCTGGCACGGGCCATCCTCAAGGATCCACCCATATTGCTGCTGGACGAGGCGACCAGTTCCTTGGACGCGGAATCCGAGCGGTTGGTGCAAGAAGCGCTGGAAAAACTCATGCGCGGCCGCACGACCATCATCATTGCGCACCGTCTGGCAACGGTGCTGAAGGCCGACCGTATCGTGGTCATGGACCACGGACATAAAATCGCCGTCGGCACCCACTCCGAACTGCTGGTGCACAGCCCGCTCTATGCACGGCTCGCGTCGCTGCAATTTGCAGCGGTGGCGAGCGAAGCGGTCGACGTGATCGCGACCTAGCCGCCCGGCCTGGGAGTCGTCTTGGCGCTACTTCAGCAGGCCTTCTTCCTTGAGCGCTTGCTGGACCTTGGGCCGCTGCGCGACGCGCGCGTGATAAGCCGCGAGCACCGGCCACTTCGAAAGATCGATTCCCACGTGTCCGCTCCATGAGAGGACGGTGAACAGATACGCGTCCGCGACAGTGAACACATTGCCCATCAGGAAGGTCTTGCCCTTCAGAAAATCCGCCAGCCAATCGAAATTCTTGTCGAGGCCGGCCAGCAATCCGGCTCTCCAGTCGGCCGAAATCTTGGGATTGAACAGCGGTCCAAATCCTTTATGCAATTCCGAAGTGATGTAATTCAGAATTTCCATCAGCTGGTAGCGCTCGAAGCTTCCGGCGCGCGGCGCCAGTCCGGAGTCCGGCTTCAGATCGGCGAGATACTGGACGATGGCGGGCCCTTCGGTGAGCCTGCGGCCGTCGTCGAGTTCCAGCGTCGGCACGGCGCCCTTTGAATTGATGGTGGAGTAGTCGACCCCCTTGGAGGTCTTCTTGGTCGCAAAGTCGATTTTTTCGAGCGTGTGGGGCAAGCCAAGTTCGAGCAGCACGATGTGGGGCGACAACGAACAGGCACCGGGGGAATAGTAGAGCTTCATGATCGTGACCTCGGGATTGCGATTTATGGAAAATATTCCGTGAATTGTACGTCACGGCACGGCGACCAGGCGTCGGGCCTTCAAGAATCCACGCGCGTAGGGCGATTCATCCAGCGAGTCGATGCGCACGCGGCCGCCTGCGGAGGGCGCGTGTACGAAACGTGCTTTGTCGAGCGCGATGCCGACATGCAATTCCTTATGCGCCAGCCGCATGAAGACGAGGTCCCCCGCCTGAAGCTCGCCCCGAGCGATCGGCATTCCGCTGGCAAGCTGTTCATGCGCGGTGCGCGGCACGCGAATACCGGCTCCGCCGGCCGCATAGGCAACCAGACCGCTGCAATCGAACCCGCCGGGCGCGGCGCCGCCATAGCGATACGGCTGGTTGAGCATCGACATGGCGCGATCGACCATGACCCTGTGCGGATCCGCGGGCGCCGATTGCGCCGGCGCCGGTTGCGTTGGCGCGGCCGATGCGTGCGCGTTGCCGGCTTTGAGCGAATTACCCGCACACGCGGCCAGAGCCAGGCACAGGCCTGCGGCCAATGCCGCCCCAATTAAGTGCGCGAGGCCACCACGTGCGTGGCCAGGGCCGCGCCGACGATTCCGGCTTCCGAACGCAAGGTTCCAATGCACAGACGAGCCTCGCAATGCAGTTTGTCCATGAATTTCTCCGGCTCTTCGGTGATGCCGCCGCACAACACGATGAGATCCGGCCACAACAGTGCGTGCATCTCCTGCAATACCAGAGACAATTGCTCCGCCCACGCGTCCCAGCTCAAATGCTGATCCACTTTGGCGCGACCGGAAGCGCGCAGTTCGGCTTCGCGGCCGGCCACCTGAAGGTGGCCCAATTCGGTATTAGGCACCAGCCTACCATCGACGAACAGGGCGCTGCCGATTCCCGTGCCCAGGGTCAGCAACAGGACGGTGCCGGTCACATCGCGCGCGGCGCCATAGTGCAATTCGGCAAGTCCCGCGGCATCGGCATCATTGATGACGATCACGGGCCGCTGCAAGCGCTCGCCGGCCAGCGCCGCCAGGGGTTTTCCGATCCACGCCTTGTTGAGATTCGCCGCCGTCCTCAGCGTTCCATCGCGAATTACGCTTGGAAATGCCAGTCCCACGGCGTAATCGCCGGGCACGTTCGCCACCACGGTCTGCAAAGCCGCCAGCAAGGTTTCGGTCGAGTCCTGGGCCGGCGTCGGCGTGCTGAAGCGTTCACCGGCGAACGCGCCTGTGCTCAAATCCACCAGCGCGCACTTGATCGACGAGCCTCCGACATCGATGCCGATAGCCAAGCGGGAGGTAGTCAATTTATGGTACGCACTGTGATCGGCCGCCGTCCCCAGGATTATCTCCCTATAATAACGCGTTATTATGAACTCGACTGATACCCAGTTTACAAACCGCCGGAACGTTGCTTTGCAGCCCGGTACGCTACAGGCCGCTCTGCTGGACCGGCTCACTCGAACGCTGGGCAAGAACCTGGACTCGGCGACGATCCGCGATGTCTACGATGCGCTGTCGCTGGCTGTGCGTGAGGAGTTGACCCTGCGCTGGCTTGCCACGCAGGCCCGGGTGGCGAACGCCCACGTGAAACGCGTGTGCTATTTCTCGGTCGAGTATCTTCCCGGCCGATCCCTGATCAATGCGTTGTCGGGCCTCGAAGGCAACCTGCTTCAGGAAGCGCGAACCTCGCTGCGCGACATGGGCTATGACCTGGATGAGGTCGCCGCCCAGGAAGTAGACCCTGGCCTCGGCAACGGCGGCTTGGGCCGGCTGGCGGCATGTTACTTGGATTCGCTCGCCACTTTGCACTATCCCGCCGTGGGCTACGGCATTCGCTACGACTATGGGATATTCACCCAGGTCGTGGGCAGCGACGGCGGTCAGCGCGAGGTGGCCAGCAGCTGGCTGCGGTTGCGCAATGTCTGGGAGATGTCGAGCGCAAGCATGCGCTTCACGGTCCGCTTCGGCGGCCGGGTGGAGATGAAGAGTGCCGCGGAGGGCGAGATGGGGGAGTGCAGCTGGGTCGATACCAGCGACATCTATGCGGTCGGCTTCGATCAGTTGATTCCCGGCAACCGCGGTCCCACCGTCAATCATCTGCGGCTCTGGTCCGGCCGCGCCATCACCCCATTTCACATCGACGCTTTCAATGCCGGCGACTATGCCGGTGCGGTGCGCGAACAGGTGGACGCGAAGAACTTGTCGCGCGTTCTGTATCCGGATGATTCGACGCCTCAGGGTAAGGAGCTGCGGCTCAAGCAGCAATATTTTTTCGTGAGCGCCAGCCTTCAAGACATCCTGGCGACTCATTTGAGCGAGGGGCGTTCGCTGAAATCCATCCCCGATTCGATTGCGATTCAGCTCAATGACACGCATCCGGCGGTGGCAATTCCAGAGCTGATGCGGCTGCTGATCGACGAGCACGGCATGCCGTGGTCCGAGACCTGGGACATCACGATGCGTGTGTTTTCGTACACCAACCACACCTTGTTGCCGGAGGCGCTCGAGACCTGGCCGGTGGCGATGTTTGAGCGGTTGCTGCCGCGGCATCTGCAGATCATCTATCTGATCAACCGCGATTTCCTGCGGACGGTCGAAGAGCGGCACCCTGGAGATCGGGATCTCCTGCGGCGCCTGTCGATCATCGACGACGGCGGCGATCGCAGGGTGCGAATGTCACATCTCGCGATCATCGGCAGTCATCGGGTCAATGGTGTCGCGCAGCTGCACTCGGACCTGATGCGCAAGCATGTGTTTTCGGGCTTCGCCGATCTGTACCCGGATCGATTCATCAACGTGACCAACGGCATCGCGGTGCGCCGTTGGTTGAAGCAGTCGAATCTCGGCCTCTCAGCCCTGCTGACCGAGCGACTGGGGTCCTCCTGGGAGAACGACCTTGAGGAACTCGGGCGCCTGACCGGCGCAGCCGGCGACGCGGAATTCCGCCGGCAATTTCGCGGCGTCAAACGCACCAACAAACAGCGGCTCGCGGAGGAGGTCGTGCGGCGCACCGGCGTGGACATCAATGTCAATTCCATGTTCGACGTGCAAGTCAAGAGGATCCACGAGTACAAGCGCCAGCTCTTGAACCTGCTGTACGTCGTGACGCGCTACCAGCGAATCCGCGAGAATCCGCGCGCCGACATCGTGCCCCGCACCGTCATCTTTGCGGGCAAGGCGGCGCCGGGCTATGCGATGGCCAAGGCGATCGTCAAGCTCATCAACAACGTGGCCGGCGTCATCAATGCCGATGCCGCCGTTCGCGACAAATTGCGCGTGGTGTTCCTGCCGGACTACGACGTCTCTCTCGCACAGAAAATCATGCCTGCGGCGGACTTGTCGCAGCAGATCTCGACGGCGGGCATGGAGGCATCGGGAACCGGCAACATGAAGTTGGCGCTGAATGGAGCGCTCACCATCGGCACGTTGGACGGCGCCAATATCGAGATTCGCGACCATGTGGGCGCGGAGAACGTGTTCATTTTCGGCCTGACCGCGGAGGAGGTGGCCGCGCGCCGCGCGGCCGGTTATCAGCCCCGCCGCGAACTCGAGGCGAATCCGGAGTTGCGGGCCACGTTGCATCTGATCGAGTCCGGTTACTTCACGCCGGAGAGTCCGAACGACGCCAAGCCTGTGATCGAACGGCTGCTCGGCGAGGGCGAACCTTTCTTGGTACTGGCGGATTTTGCCGCCTATTGCAACGCCCAGGATCAGGTGGACGCTCTATATGTATTGGAGGACGAGTGGAGCCGCAGGGCGATTCACAACTGCTTGAACATGGGCTACTTCTCCAGTGACCGCAGCATTCGCGAATACGCCGACCGTATCTGGGCCGTCAAGCCTGTGATGTAGGCGCGATTCAATTTTGACCGATTCGGGGCTTACGGACTTCGATTTGTATTTGTTCGGCGAGGGCAGGCACGAGCGCATCTACAACAAGCTCGGTGCGCATGCTTCGGTCGACGGACCGGCAACGCGCACGCGATTTGCCGTATGGGCGCCCAATGCAGAGAGAGTCAGCGTGGTCGGCGCATTCAACCGCTGGGACGGCGACGCCCATGTGATGCAGAGCCGCGCCTCCTCGGGAATTTGGGAGCTGTCGATTCCGGGCATCGGCGCGGGCACCGCCTACAAGTATGAAATCCGCGACCGGGCCGGGCAGCTCAACGTCAAGGCCGATCCCTACGGGTTCGCGATGCAGCTGCGTCCCGACAACTGCTCCGTGGTGGCATCGCTCGACGGTCATGCCTGGCAGGACTCGCGGTGGCTGGCGCAACGCGAGCAAAGCGATCCTCTGCGCAGGCCGTTCAACGCCTACGAGGTTCATCTTGGTTCATGGCGCCGACCCTGGGACCGGCGCACACCGCCCTTCATGAGCTGGCGCGAAGCGTCGGAACAGCTGATCCCCTACGTCGTCGAGATGGGGTACACGCACCTCGAGCTGATGGGAGTCGCGGAGCATCCGCTCGATGCGTCCTGGGGCTACCAAGTGGTCGGTTATTACGCGGTCACCGCGCGCTACGGCTCGCCGCAGGACTTCATGCTCTTCGTCGACCGCTGTCACCAAGCCGGACTGGGGGTGATTCTCGACTGGGTGCCGGCGCATTTCCCGCGCGACGATCATGGCCTGGTGCAATTCGACGGCAGCGCCCTGTACGAGCACGCGGATTCCAGGCTCGGCGAGCACATGGATTGGGGCACCAAGATATTCAACTATGGGCGCCACGAAGTGCGCAATTTTCTGGTCGCCAATGCGCTATTCTGGGCCGACCGCTATCACATCGACGGATTGCGCGTCGATGCGGTGGCCTCCATGCTGTATCTGGACTACAGCCGAAAGCCGGGTGAATGGCTGCCCAACCGCCATGGCGGACGCGAGAATCTGGAGGCCGTTGATTTCCTGCGCCAGATGAACAATGCCGTGCACGGCGCCTATCCCGGCGTGTTGACGATCGCCGAGGAGTCGACATCGTTCGCCGGCGTCACACAGCCGCCCGAACATGGCGGACTTGGATTCAATTTCAAGTGGAATATGGGCTGGATGAACGACACCTTACGGTATGCGGCTTTAAATCCCATCCATCGGCGCTACAATCACCAGCTGATTACTTTTTCATTCGTCTATGCCTGGTCGGAGAATTTCATTCTGCCGATCTCGCACGACGAGGTGGTGCACGGCAAACACTCGCTGATTGCCAAGATGCCCGGCGATGATTGGCAGAAGCGCGCGAATTTTCGTCTTCTGCTGAGCTATATGTGCGCGCATCCGGGCAAGAAGCTTCTTTTCATGGGTTCGGAATTCGGACAATGGCATGAATGGCGGGATCATGAACAATTGGAATGGTCGCAGCTGGGGGTCCAGGAACACTCGAGCCTGCGTGACTGCGTGCGTGATCTGAATCATCTGTATCGCACGACTGCTCAGTTCTACGGCAGCGATTGCGATCGCGAGGGATTTAGCTGGGTGGATTTGCACAACGCCGATGAGAGCATTTGGGCATTCGCCCGGCGAGCGGTCGGCCAGGACTCCGGGCCGCCCGTCACCTGCGTGTTCAACGCAACACCCGTGCCCCGCGATGGCTATGCAATCGGTGTTGCCGAGCCGGGATCCTATCGCAAGCTGTTCGATTCGGATGCTGCGAGATTCGGCGGATCGGGCTACAACCGGCAGCCGCAGGTGTCCGCGGAACACCACGGCGTCGAGGGATATCCCTGCTCGCTGCGCCTGAGTCTTCCGCCGCTCGGGGCGATGTTTTTCATCGGGCCGGCGTAGGCGCAGGTGGGTACCTCGCTCATTCAGCCGGGTTTGCCTCGCCCCCTGGGGGCCACTTGGACGAAACGCGGCGTCAACTTCGCCCTGTTCTCGAGCCACGCGACCCGGGTGGAACTCTGTCTGTTCGATGCCGACAGCGGCGCCGAAGTCGTGCGTTGCGATCTGCCGGCCCGTAGCGGCGATATCTGGCATGGCTTGATGTCGCCGCGGCGCGCGGCTCCTGGAACCCACTACGCGTTTTTTGTCCACGGCCCGATGGAACCCGACCAGGGTCATCGCTTCGATCCCGCCGTGGGCTTGATCGATCCCTATTCGCGCGCTCTATCCGCTCAATTACCGCTGCGCTCGCGGGTAAGCGACAGTGTGTTCGAGTGGGGCGAGGATCGGCCGCCGGCCCACCCCTGGCGCGACACTTTCATCTATGAGCTGCACGTCAAGGGGTTCACGCAGCTGCATCCTGCGGTGCCTGCAGAATGGCGCGGCAAGTATCTCGGCTTGACGGTCGCTCCCGTGATCGAGCATTTGAAGTCCATCGGCGTGACGGCGGTCGAACTACTGCCGTGCCAGTCGTTCACGAGCGAACAGTTTCTGCGCGAACGCAAATTGGGCAATTACTGGGGTTACAACTCCGTGGCTTGGTTCGCGCCCGCGAATGACTACGCCTTGCGGGATGCCGTCACCGAGTTCAAGCAGATGGTGAAGGCCCTGCATGCCGCGGGCATCGAAGTAATCTTGGACGTTGTGTTCAATCACACCGCTGAAGGCAATGAAGAGGGCCCGCTGCTTTCTCTGCGCGGCATCGACAATTCGGTGTACTACCGCCTCATACCCCAGGATCAGCGCTTCTACGAAAACATCAGCGGCTGCGGCAACACCGTCAATTGCGAACACCCGCAGGTGCGCGCGCTGATCATCGACTGCCTCAAATACTGGGTCGAGGACATGCACGTGGATGGCTTTCGCTTCGATCTGGCCACCGTCTTGGGCCGCGAAGGCAACGGCTTCAACGAGCACAGCGGGTTTTTCAAGAGCCTGCGCGCCGAGCCCTCGCTGGCCTACGTCAAGTTGATCGCGGAGCCCTGGGATGTGGGTCTCGGCGGCTATCAGCTCGGGCGATTTCCCCCGGGTTGGGCGGAGTGGAACGACCGATATCGGGACACGATGCGATCGTTTTGGCGGCGCGACGCCGGCAAAATCGGCGAGTTTGCCGAGAGATTCGCCGGCTCCAGCGATTTGTTCCGCCACAACGGCCGCAAACCGACCGCCAGCATCAACTTTCCGACCTCGCATGACGGCTTCACTCTATACGACCTGGTTTCGTACAACGAGCGGCACAATGAAGCCAATCTGGACGGCAACACCGATGGCCACAGCGACAATTTGAGTTGGAATTGCGGGGCCGAGGGCCCGACCGGCGATGCGCAGGTGAACAAGCTGCGTCAGCGGCAAATCCGCAATTTCCTGGCCACCCTGTTTTTTTCGCAGGGCGTACCCATGCTGCAGGCCGGCGACGAGTTCGCCCGGACTCAACGCGGCAACAACAACGCCTACTGTCAGGACAATGAGATCTCCTGGATCGACTGGCGCCTGCGCGGCGCGAACCGGGAATTGCTGCGATTTGTGCGCCTGCTCGCGCAACTGCGGCGACGCCACATCGAATTCCGGCGCGAGACCTTCCTGAAGGGCGCGGCGTCTCGCGCCAGCGTCAAGGATGTTATTTGGCTGAACGCCGGCGGTTCCGAGATCACCGCAGACGAGTGGCATGACCCGAACCTGCGTGCCATGGCTGTATGGTTCGGCAAGCAGCACAATTTGCAGGGCCGCTTGCTGTTGCTGGTGAATGGCGGCGACGTCGCACAGACGTTCGCTCTGCCGGCAGCACCCGCCGGCGAGCCGTGGATCTGCCAATTCGACACGGCGCACGATGCTCCCGAGTCGAGGAGCCTGGGCCACGCGCAGGACTATCGCCTCGACTCCAGCAGCGTTGCGCTGTTGGAGTGCTGAGCCCATGGATACGGCATTGGTGGAGACGATGGCGCGGCTGCGCGGTATCGGCGATGCGTATCATGACTATCGCGGCGAACTCAAATATTTCACCGTCGAAACCAAACAAGCGCTGTTGCGGGCGATGGGATGTCCCGTGGACGATCCAGCCGCCTTGGGCGTAGAGCTGCGCCGACTCGAGGCGGCTCGTGGACGCCGGTTTCTGCCGCCGCTCGCCGCCGCACGCGGCGCGCGGATCGGCGTCGACATCAACGTCACAGCGCGCGAATTTGGATCGGCATTGACATGGAGCGTGCAATTGGAGGACGGCTCGCGCCGCGATGGGGTCACCTCGACCGCCGAATGCCGTGAGATCTGGCGCGGCGAAGTGGACGGAACCTGGATCACACGCCGGCATTTCGAGTTGCCGCTCGATCTGCCTCCCGGCTATCACGAATTGGAGGCGAATATATCCTCCGCCTCGGGCGAACACTGTCTCCTCATCATCTCCGCCCCGCAATGCTACGAGCCGGCGACCATCCTCGCAGGCCGGCGGCTATGGGGGATCGCCGTGCAGCTCTACACGCTGCGATCGCACCGCAATTGGGGCATTGGAGATTTCGGCGATCTTCAAATGCTGATCCGGTGGGCGGCACCGCGAGGCGCGGGATTCATCGGCTTGAATCCGCTGCATGCGCTGGCGCCGGCGGATCCCGAGAGGTCGAGCCCTTACAGCGCGTCGAGCCGACATTTTCTCAATGTGCTGTACATTGCCGTGCCATTGGTGCCGGAGTTCCAAGAATGTGCCGCGGCGCGCTGGCGAATGGCGGAGCCGTCGGTTGCTGAACGCCTGCGCGAGCTACGGGGCCTTCAATGGGTCGACTATCGCGGCATTGCAGAACTCAAGTTTGAAATTCTCGAGCTGCTGTACCGCGATTTCCGCGATCGCCATTTGCAATCCGGCTCCGAACGGGCGCGCAATTTCCGCGCCTTTGTTGCGGCCCGCGGAGAATCGTTGCAGATGCACGCCCGCTTCGACGCACTCGACCGTTATTTTCGGGCCACCGCGGGCGCGGCATCCGGCTGGCTGAGCTGGCCCGAAGAGTTTCGCGACGTCCATGGCGGGGCTGCCGCGCGATTTGCCGCCGAGCATCCGGCGGAAGTCGATTTCTATGCTTATTTGCAGTGGCTGGCGCACGAGCAATTGTGCGCGGCGCAGGCGCTGACCCGCGACCTGGGCATGGCCATCGGTCTCTACGGCGACTACGCCGTGGGCGCCAATCCGTCCGGCTCGGAAACCTGGGCGGATCAAGGCAGCTACTGCATGGGCGCCGAAATCGGCGCCCCTCCCGATCCACTGGCGCTCAGGGGACAGGGATGGGGCATTCCGCCGCAGGACCCGTACCGGATGCAGGAGCAGCGCCTGCGAAGCTTTGTGCCCTTGATCCGCAACAACATGCGCTACTACGGGGCGCTACGATTGGACCATGTGATGGCCCTGTTCCGTCAGTGGTGGGTTGCCGCCGGGTTCTCGCCCAACGAAGGTGCCTATGTGCACTACCCCCTGCAGCAATTGCTCTGCGTCTTGGCGCTGGAAAGCACGCGCAGCGCCTGTCTGGTTGTCGGCGAAGATCTCGGCGTCGTGCCGGATGAAATGCGCGCGGCCATGCCGGAATTCGGCCTCTACCACTACAAGGTGCTGCTGTTCGAGAAGCTCGATGGCCGATTTCGGCGGCCCGATGAATACGCGCGGCGCGCCCTGGCCACGGCGACGACGCACGACATGCCCACGCTGCGCAGTTACTGGGAAGGACGCGATATTGAATTGCGCCGCCGGTTGAATCTGTACCCGAGCGCCGAGGTGGCACGCAATATCACGCTGGAGCGCGAGCGGGATAGGGAGTTGCTGCTGGACGCCCTGCGTGAGCAGGGTCTCAAACCCGAGCATCCGGCGACGTCGCAGGATGAGTTCACCGCCGCGCTCGCGCATGCTCTGCATCTATACCTCGCGCGCTCGTCATCCAGCCTGGTTGCTCTGCAACTGGAAGATTTACTGGGCGAAACCCTGCCGGTCAATGTTCCCGGCACGGACAAGGAATACCGCAATTGGCAGCGCAAGCTGGCCGTCGCGATCGACGACCTGCCGGAACGGAGGGACATCGCCGCGCATCTCGCAGAGGTTCACGCCATGCGCGGCGTGTGACCCCGCGACGGTGCGCGCGCCGCCAGGACCCAGATGCAGCCCCCGATCAGCACCGCGATCGGCACGATTTTGACGGCATCTGCCAGGGAGGAATGATCCGAGAGCGCGCCGATCAGGGGCGGCGAGAGCGCATCGCCCAGAAGATGAATGACGAAGACTTCGAGCGCAATTGCAGTGGCCCGCTCGGTGGCGGCCACCATATTGACGATGGCCGCATTGATCGGGCCGGTGGACAGAAACAGGCACAATTGTCCCAACACCATGCTCATCAGGTAAATCGTGTGCGAATCCGTGGTCAGCGCCAGCCACACAAAGGGAGCCGCCACCAGGGTGGCGACCGCCGACAGCCACAGATGGGCTTGACGCGAAAATCGGCAACAGTAGTCGCCCAACCATCCGCCGACGAAGGTTCCGATGAAACCGGTGACCACCACGATGGCGCCGAAGCTGACGGTGGCCTCGCTGCGCGGAATACCGCGGACGCGCTCGAGGAATGCCGGCATCCAAACGGCAAGGCCGCCCACGGCAAAGGTGTAGGCGGCGTACCCCAGAACCGTGAGCACATACGGTCTGTTGTGCGCCAGCCGCCCGTAGGCAGCCCAGGTGCTTGCCGGCAGGGACACCTTCGGGGCCTCTTGGGCGGCGGACGGCACATCGGGCGCCGCGTCGGCGTCTTGCGCGCCGCGCGGCGGATCGCGAAGCAGCAAACACATGGCCGCCAGCAACAGGCCGGGAATACCGGCGACGAAGAAGGCCGTGCGCCAGCCGTAGTGCTTGTCGACCAGTCCGCCCACCACGTAGCCCAGGGCGGAACCCACGGGTATGGCGCAGAAAAAAATGGCCATCACCCGGCCGCGCTGCCGCTCCGGAAAGTAATCCGACAGCAGGCTGGGTGCGATGGTGACATAGGCGGCTTCGCCCACGCCTACGGACGCGCGCGCCGCAAACAGCGACAGGTAGCTGCCCGCCAGACCCGATAGAGCGGTTGCGAAGCTCCAGCAGGCCACACCGAATGCGATCAAGCGAGGCCGCGAACGCCGATCGCCCAGCGCCCCGAATACCGGCGCGGTCAGCGTGTACACCACCAGGAAGGCGGACATGAGAGATCCCAAGTTCGCGTCCGTCAGGCCGAGATCCGAATGCTTCAGGCTCTCAATCAGCGCGGATACGACGTAGCGATCCAAATAGCTGAATAGATTGATGATCGACAGAATGACCAGGCCGAAAGTCGCGGCGCGCACCCAGGACTTTTGTGTTTGATCGGTCACGCCCCGGTATAGTAGCAATGCGGCACAATTCACAGTCAGGAGATTTTCAGTGGCCAAACCGAATTACCGTCATGCGAAAAAGCAAAAAGAGGCCGCCAGGAAAGCTCGCCAGGACGCCAAGCAACAGCGCCGTTCGGCTGCGCCGGAACCTGCCTATGCCGCGGAGAGCCCCGTTGAACCGATGCCGGTGAAATCCGCCGAATGATATGGACAGCCACGTGTCGCCTTGGATGAATGACGAGCTGGCGATCTTTCGCGAGGCGGCGGCGCGTTTCCTCGATGCGGAAATGGTGCCGAACGAGGCACAATGGCGCAAACAGCAAAACGTGGGCGCGGAAATCTGGCGCAAGGCCGGCGCGCTCGGGCTCTTGTGCACGGACGTATCGGCCGAGTTCGGCGGCGGCGGCGGCGACTTCCGCCACGAGGCGGTGCTGTACGGGGAACTGGGGCGGCGCGGCTTGAGCGGCTTCGGTCAGGGCGTGCACAGCATATGCGCCCACTACCTGGTCAATCACGGCACCGAGGAACAGAAGCGCCGTTTTTTGCCGCGCATGGCCACCGGCGAATTGATCGGCGCGATCGGCATGACCGAGCCGAGCGCCGGATCCGACTTGCAAGGATTGAAGACCCGCGCGGTCCGCGACGGCGACCAATACGTCATCAACGGCTCGAAGATATTCATCACCAACGGATATCTCGCGGGTTTGATTGCCCTGGTCGTCAAGACTGCAGCCCGGCGAGGGCGCCAAGGGCACGTCGATCCTGATGGTGGAGACGGCGAACCTGGAGGGCTTTCGCGTCGGCCGAATTCTCGACAAGATGGGTCTGAAGTCGCAGGACACGGCAGAGCTGTTCTTCGAGAACGTGCGCGTGCCCGCGTGCCAATCTCTTGGGCGGCGCGGAGGGTCAGGGCTTCTACCAGCTGATGGGCGATCTGCCCTACGAGCGTGCGCTGATCGCCGTGGCGGCCGTCGCCGCCATGGAGGGAGCGCTTGCCGAAACCATCAAGTATGTCAAAGATCGCAAAGCGTTCGGCAAGAGCATCGCCGAGTTCCAGAATACCAAGTTCAAACTGGCGGAAATCGCCACCAAGACCCGCATCGCGCGAGTGTTCGTCGACGATTGCATCGCCAAGATCGTTGCCGGCACGCTCGATACCGTCACCGCGTCGATGGCCAAGTACTGGACCACGGACACGCAGCAGGAAGTGCTCGATGAGTGCGTGCAATTGCATGGCGGCTACGGCTATATGAACGAATATCTGGTGTGCCGCATGTTTGCCGATTCGCGCGTGCAGCGCATCTACGGCGGCACCAACGAGATCATGAAGGAATTGATCTCCCGGGCGCTGTAGCGGGTGCGGATTGTCGCCGGCATGCGACGGCGGGTATGAAGGCCTTTACAGATCTTTACTCACCGGCAGCTTCAATTGCCGCAGGATTGCCTGAACAAAATATCCCTCGAGAGGGTCAATCCAAGAGATGAACGGGATTTACTCCATACTGCGGAACCGGGTGCTCGCGGCGCTTTTGACGATCGCATCGGGGCTGGCGGCGTGCAACGGTACCGCCGTGGTGACCATGACGAGCACTGCATCGCAGGACAACTTTCTGGCGTACCGGGTCGGGCTGGTCTCGGTCCAGCTGCAATCCTCGAGCGGCAAGTCGGACCTGAAGATCCTGCCGGCGGGCACCACCGTCGACTTCGCGGCCCTGACCAACCTGAGCGAAGTGTTGGGTGCCTCGGCGACGACCAAGGGCAGCTATCAGACGGTGCTGATCACGCTCGACTACAGTTCGGCGCAAATCGTCTATGACGATGGCAGTCTCGATGGCATTGCGCTGAGTCCGGTCGGGACAAACGGCAAGGCCGTGGGTCAATTCAAACTTACCTTGAAACTCGATCCGAACAATTCGTTCAGCGTCCCATCCAAGGGGGCATCGCAGCTTGCATTGGCATTCAATCTGGCTGCGTCCAATCGCGTCAATTTGAGCGCCAAGACCGTGACGGTCAATCCCGTGATTGCCGCAAGCGCGCTGCCCATCGACGCCAAGCAAGTGCGCATTCGCGGTCCCATCGTCGGGGCTGCCGCCGGGAGCGTCCAGGGGGCGACGAATCAGGGGGCGACGAATACTGCGTTCACGATGGGCATCATGCCGTTCAACGGCAACATCGTCGGCATAGGGAATCTGGCCGTCGTCACCAACGACAACACCGGCTACGAAGTCAACGGCAACGCCTCCAGCGGCGCCGTAGGATTGGGACAACTAGCGAGCTTGGGCAAGGGCACCATGACGGTGGCGTACGGCACGCTGACCGCCTACCAATCGGTCACCACGACTGCTTACAGCGCGCCGACGCCCAGCCCCACGACTCCCTTCGACACGCCGAGCACCACGACGCCGAGCACCACGACGCCGAGCACCACCTCGGCCGGGCTGACCTTTACCGCAACGCAGGTGTTGGCGGGCAGCAGTGTCCAAGGTGGGGGCTTGGATCGGGTGACGGGCATCGTGTCGGCGCGCAGCGGCAACACCCTCGCCGTCGAAGACGGAACTCTCATTGCAAACGATGGCACCGAAACCTTCCTGCATGGCACGACATTCGTGATCCTGGGCCCCAATACGCCGGTCACCGTCTTCGGACAGAGCAACGCCGAAATCAACAGTCCGCAGCAGGTTTCGGTGGGCTCCGCGATCGACGCCTTCGGCGTCGTCACCAGCCTCGCGTTGAACACCGCCACTCTGGATGCGAGCGCAGGCCGGCTGCGGCTCGACCCGACCACCGCCTCCGGACTGGTCATCGCCCAAGGATCGGGCGCCTTGGACGTCAATCTCGCGTCCTTGGGCGGCCGGTCCATCGCGCCCTTCGATTTTGCCGGCACCGGCGTCGATCCCGGCCGCTATGCACTGGCCACCGGCACCTTGAGTTTGGCGAATGCCACTGCCGGTACGCCCGTAATCGCCACCGGCCTGCCGAGTTCCTTCGGCGCCGCGCCACCGAATTTCACGGCTTCGACGCTGCTCGACCCGACGACGATTGACGCGGAATTGACGGTTGATTGGAGCTCCGGTACGGTGACGCCATTCATCACCTACGACACCTCCTCGATCGATTTGAATGCCCACAATGCCAGCATCGGCGCGCGGCACCGGATCATGGTCGGGGCGCAAGTGATTGACATTGCCGGACTATCGTCCGATCCGCTGATCGTTCCGAATCCGACGGCCGCGAACACCGTGTATTCCATCGTGCATTCGCTGAGTTCGACGATCGACAATTTCAACACCTATGATGCCTTCGTCACTCAGCTGCAAACGGAACTGAACGGCACCGCCCTCGTCACAGGGCTGACGGCGGTGGGCCAGTACACGGCGGCGACGTATTCATTTGCTGCGACCAGTATCACGCTTACATTCAACAACTGATCTCCCGTAGGGATGCGTTGCTAGAGCCAATCACCCGCCGCGATTTTCTCAAGGCAGCTTCGCTGCTGGCCGTGCCAACGGCTTACGCTTCCGCGGCCGGGGTGACGGCGGCCGGTGCCGCGCCTGCAATCTTCGCCTATGTGGGCACGTACACGCCGAACGGCGGCGGCATTTACCTCTTTCGCCTGGACCCAGCGTCCGGCGCCATGACCCAATTGCAGTTGATCGACGATATTCGCAATCCGACCTGGCTCACTCTCAACCCCGCCCATACGCATCTGTATGCGATCAGCGAGATCGATAACTATCGGGGATTGCGCAGCGGCGCGGTGGCGTCTTATGCGATCGACAGCCAGACTTTCCAGATCAAGCGAATCGGCGCGGTGAGTTCGGGCGGCGCCGCACCCACCTATGCCGGCGTGCACCCCTCCGGCAAGTTCGTGTTCGTCGCCAATTTCGGGGGCGGCAATGTCGCGGTATTTCCGGTGGCTGCGGACGGCGCACTGGGCGAGGCGACGGACGTGAGGCCGAGCGTGGGCGCTCGCCACCGCGCGCACGCAGTGGACGATCCACCCGGCCAATTCGCGGTCAGCGATCACGATAGCCCGCACATGCACATGGTGGCCGCGGATCCGAGCGGGAACTTCGTCATCGCCAACGATTCGGGCCTCGACCTGACCCTGGTTTGGCGTTTCGACGCTCAGAGCGGGCGGTTGCTGCCCGCGGAGGTACCCGTCATCGCCGCACCCTCGGGCGCCGCGCCGCGCCACTTCGCGTTCCATCCGAATGGCCGATTCTTCTACAACCTGTACGAACACGACGCCAAAGTGGCGGTGTACGATTACGATGCCTCCAAGGGCGCTTTGAAGCAGAAGCAGCTGGTATCGGCGCTGCCGCCGAAGTTCAGCGGCAGCAATCTATCTGCGGAAATCCTCGTCGGCGCCGACGGCCGGTATCTTTACGTGTCCAATCGACTGCACAACGCCGTGACGGTCTTTGCCGTGGCGAATGACGGCCAACTGCGGATGATCTCTGAAGCATGGGTGCACGCCGATTATCCTCGCTGCCTGGCGATCGATCCCAGCGGGGAGTTTCTGTATTCATGCAACCAAAAGGGCGATTCGATCACTTCGTTTCGGATCAATTCAGCATCCGGCGCACTGCAATTCACGGGACGTTACGAGCCGGTCGGCAGTCCCGCAGTCATGGTCATGTTGAAGCGCACCTGACGAGAGCGTCCAAGATCCGCTGTACCTCGCTGCGTTTGGAGATCTATACTGAATGTCGTTGCGACGGCGAACGGATTGAATCCTATGCAAATTGCGATGATCGGCCTGGGCCGGATGGGCGCCAACATGGCGCAGCGTCTGCTGCGCGGCGGACACAAGGTGATCGGCTACGATCCCGCCGACGCCGCGCGCACGGCTCTCGAGAAAAACGGTGCGACAACGGCGGCCTCTCTCGAGCAGCTGGTCGCCAAACTGGATGCGCCGCGCGTCATATGGTTGATGGTGCCGGCCGGTGCGATAACCGACAGTACCATCACGAGCCTCACTCCGATGTTGACGGCGGGCGATACGCTCATTGACGGCGGCAATTCGAATTTTCACGACACTCAACGCCGGGCGGCCGCGGTGGCGCAGCACCAGATCAACTATGTCGATTCCGGCACCAGCGGTGGCATATGGGGGCTTGCGGAAGGTTACAGCCTGATGATCGGCGGGGACGAGGCGGTGGTGGAGCGATTGCGCCCGATTTTCGAGACACTGGCTCCCGCGCCGGACCGCGGTTGGGGGCGGGTGGGAGCCGTCGGTTCCGGCCACTACACCAAGATGATCCATAACGGCATCGAATATGGGCTGATGCAAGCTTATGCCGAAGGGTTTTCCATTCTCCAGCATAAGACCGAGTTCAATCTTGACCTGCATCAAATTGCGGAGATTTGGCGCTATGGCAGCGTGGTGCGTTCGTGGTTGCTGGATCTCACCGCCGATGCGCTGGAGAAGAATCCCACCATGAAGGGGATCGCGCCCTATGTGGCGGATTCGGGCGAAGGCCGTTGGACCGTCGCCGAGGCCATCGAACTGGGGGTTCCGGCCTCGGTGATCACCCTGTCGTTGCTCGAACGCCTGCGATCCCGCGACAAGGATTCATTCACCGACAAGCTGCTGGCGGCCATGCGCAATCAATTCGGCGGTCACGCGGTCAAATCGGAATAGCTCCGCCCGCCTGTCAGTTGCCGGGCAACTCGGCCTTGTGCTGGCTCACCGCGTCGCCGTCGCCGCGTCTGAGTTGAATGAATACGATCGTCGACACGATGGTCATTGCGCCGAGCACCAACAACGCCAGGTGAATGCCATGGATCATTTCCGGGCTGGTCGCGTGCACCTTATCGGGAACGAAGAATGATGCCGCGAGCGAGGCGGTGGCTATTCCGAAGCTGACCGCCATTTGCTGAACGGTGCTCGCAATGGTGCTGGCCCCGCTGGCTTCACGCGCGTTCACATCGGCATAGGCCAGTGTGTTCATGCTGGTGTATTGCAGCGATGTCAGGAATCCATACGCGAAGGCAATGAGCGCGATCAGCCAGACCGGCGTGGCCGTGTCGATTGTCGAGAACAGAAAAATCATCAACCCTAAGGCGATGGTATTGACGATCAGAACTGTGCGGTAGCCGAATGTCCGTAGAATGTGCGGCATGGTGAGCTTCAGGCTCATGGCAGCCAGGGCCTGAGGCATGATCAGCAATCCGGATTGGATGGGCGAGAAACCCAGGCCGACCTGGTATAGCAGCGGCAACAGGAAGGGAATGCCGCCTATTCCCAGCCGGGTAAATAGGTTGCCGCTCACCGCGACCCGAAAGCTGCGAATCCGCACCAGCCCCAGGCGCAGCAGCGGATGCGGGGTACGCACGGTATTGAGGCCGTAGGCGCCGAGCAACGCGCCGGAAATAACCAGCAGTCCCAGCATCTCGCCCTTGCTCAGGCTGGTCTCGCCGAAAACCTCGAGCACATAAGATAGGAGCGAGATACCGGCACCGAACAGCACCAATCCGATGATGTCGAGCGGATAGTTGCGCTGCTCGCGGTAGTTGGGCAGATGCCGATAGACCATGTACAGACCGCAGAGGCCGATCGGAATGTTGACGAAGAAAATGACGCTCCAATGGAAGTACGCAATAATGATGCCGCCCAGCAGCGGTCCGAGCATCGGTCCAATGAGTCCGGGAATGGCGACGAAGCTCATGGCGCCAATCAGCTCGGATTTTGGAAAGGTTCGCACCATGGTAAGGCGCCCGACGGGCAGCATCAGGGCGCCACCGCAGCCTTGCAGTATGCGGCACGCGACCAGCAGGTGAATCTCATTCGAGACGCCGCAGAGGAACGAACCGAGCGTGAAGATGCCGATCGCGGAGGCGAAAACGCGGCGTGTGCCGAAGCGATTGGCCATCCAACCGCTGATCGGGATGAATACGGCGAGGCTCAGCGTGTAGCTCGCGAGCACCGCTTTCATGCTGAGAGCAGGGACTTTGAGCGCCTGCGCAATCGTGGGCACGGCGGTATTCAATATGGTCGTGTCCATCGATTCCATGAAGAAACCGACCGCCACCAACCACGGTAACAGGCGCTTGGCCGTGTCGGTTAACGCTGTTTGGTCGCGGGCTTGCACGACGGTTCAACGCCGAATCTAGGCACCGGCCAGCGCCGCATCGACGATGATTTGCGCCTCCGCAGTGAGGCGCACTAAATGGTCGGCGTCGTGAAAACTCTCGGCGTAGATCTTGTAGATGTCCTCGGTCCCCGACGGTCGGGCGGCGAACCAGCCGCCGCTCGAGACGACCTTGATGCCGCCAATCGGTGCATTGTTGCCGGGGGCGGCAGTGAGAATCTGCTCGATCGGATCGCCGGCGAGATAGGTGCTGCCAATTTGCGCACCATTGAGTCTGCCGAGATTTTTCTTCTGCTCGAAGTTTGCCGGGGCGTCCACGCGATTGGCGTATACCGCGCCCAACTCCTGCGACAGAGTGCGGTAGGCATCGCCGGGATCACGCCCGGTGCGCGCGGTAATCTCCGCCGACAGCAATGCCGGTACGATGCCGTCCTTGTCCGTGGTCCAGGCGCTGCCATCGAGACGGCTGAATGAGGCACCGGCACTTTCTTCGCCACCGAATCCCAATCGTCCGTCAAGAAGCCCGTCGACGAACCATTTGAAACCCACCGGCACCTCGTACAGAGCTCGTCCCAGCCGGCGGCTCACGCGGTCTATCATGGCGCTGCTCACCACGGTCTTGCCGACGGCCGCATTGGCACGCCAATGCGTTCGCTGGCGGAATAGATAGTCGATCGCAACGGCCAGGTAATGATTTGGCGGCAGCAGACCGCTGCTGGGAGTGACGATGCCGTGGCGATCGTGGTCGGTATCGCAGGCAAAGGCAATGTCGAACTTGTCCTTGAGGCCGATCAGCCGCTGCATGGCATACGACGAGGATGGATCCATGCGGATTTTTCCATCCCAATCGAGAGTCATGAAACGAAATGTCGGATCGATCTCTTCGTTGACCACCGTGAGATCGAGGCGGTAGTGCTCGGCGATGCGCGCCCAATAGTGCACGCCCGCGCCCCCCAGGGGGTCCACGCCCATTCGAATGCGCGAGCCACGGATGACATCCATATCCAAAATGGCACCAAGGTCGTGAACATAGGTCTGCAGGTAGTCGTGGCTGTGAGTCGTGGCGGCGCGGCGCGCCGCGGCGAATCCGATTCTTGCGACTCCGGCAGCACCCGATTGCAGCAGTTCGTTCGCCCGGGACTCGATCCCCTGGGTTACGTCGGAATCCGCAGGACCGCCATTCGGCGGGTTGTATTTGAAGCCGCCGCTATCCGGGGGGTTGTGCGACGGCGTGATGACGATGCCGTCGGCGAGTCCGGTCTCGCGGCCGCGATTGTAGGTCAGGATGGCACGCGATATCGCCGGTGTCGGCGTGTATTCGTCGCCTGCCGATATCATGACCTGTACGCCGTTGGCGGCCAGCACTTCGAGGGCGCTGGCGAACGCCGGCGCCGATAGCGCGTGAGTGTCGCAGCCGATGAACAGCGGTCCGTTGATGTTCTGCCGACGTCGATACTCGCAGATGGCCTGGCTGATCGCCAGAACGTGGTATTCATTGAAAGCCAGGTCGACCGATGAGCCGCGATGCCCGGAGGTGCCGAAGGAGACTCGTTGGGCGGCGATCGACGGGTCCGGCCGCTCGCTGTAGTACGCGGTGATGAGCCGCGGAATGTCGGTCAGCGAGGCGGCCGGCGCGGCATGCCCGGCAAGTGGATGAATCTTGGAACTCAAGTCGTCGCCAGGGCGGCACTTTTCTCCGCTATTCGTTTCATGAGTTCGCGCCAGGACTTGACGAAGGACTCCGCTCCATCCGTTTGCAGGCGGGCGGCGAGGGCGTCGATGTCGATGCCGGCAGCCGCAAATCGGGCCAGCACCTGCTCGGCGTCGCCGCCGTCCTTGGGCATCACCGACTTGACGCTTCCGCCAGCGGCGAATGCCAACAAGGTCTTTTCCGGCATGGTGTCGATGGTGTCGGGAGCCGCCAACGCCTCCACGTACAGACCGGGCGGCGCTTTGGGATCCTTGGTTCCGGTGCTTGCCCACAGCATGCGCTGCTTGCGCGCTCCGGCGGCTTCCAGATCGCGCCAACGCTTGGTCATGAGCAGATCCCCATGCGCCCGGTAGGTGCGTGCCGCGATGGCCACACCCAAACGATTGCGCAATTCGGGCGGCACCTTGTCGGCCACGGCTCCGTCCCAGCGGCTCACGAAAAGGGAGGCGACCGAACTGACCCGCGGATCGAGGCCGGCTGCGATGCGGCGCTCGATGCCGCGCATGTACGCTTCCGCGACGCTCAAGTACTGCTCGCGGGAGAACAGGAGCGTGACGTTGACCGGCACGCCGGCGAATATGGCCGCTTCGATGGCGGGTACGCCGGCGGGCGTGCCGGGAATTTTTACGTAGAGGTTCGGCCGGTTTGCCTGGCGATGAATGCGCAATGCAGCATCGACTGTGGCCTTGGTGTCATTGGCAAGCAATGGCGACACTTCCATGGACACCCAGCCGTCGATTCCCTGGGTACGTTCGAATTCCGGCCGAAACAAATCGGCGGCACGGCGCAGGTCTTCCAGTGCCACTTCAACGAACAGTTCCTCGCCCTCGAGGCCCCCCTTGGCTTTCTGGAGGATGCTGCCGTCATACGCCGACGTATTGCCGATCGCGGCATCAAATATCGTCGGATTGGACGTAAGGCCCGTCACCGACAACTCGTCGATGTAGCGGCGCAGGGTGCCGTTGTCGAGAATTTCGCGGGTGATATTGTCGAGCCACAGACTTTGTCCCAAATCGTGCAGGGTTTTCGTGATTGTCATGACCGTTCCTGAAAGTGGGATAAATTGTGATTAACCAGATCGCCGATGCGCTCGATCGTCAAGTCCGGTGCAGGTACCACGGAATCGGCATCCGCGGCGAACGCGTAATGACCCTGGCGCACGAATACCGTGGTCAGTCTACTCTTAAGGATCGACTTCATGGCGGCCAATAGGTTCGGCTTGTCATCAACCATGACGTAGTGATTTGCGGGGTAGTGCTTCTCCACGTGATCGAG
This sequence comes from uncultured Gammaproteobacteria bacterium, assembly GCA_963811115.1. Classification (GTDB taxonomy): domain Bacteria; phylum Pseudomonadota; class Gammaproteobacteria; order Steroidobacterales; family Steroidobacteraceae; genus Bog-1198. Next base: position 130,195 of record CAWEQB010000002.1, on the reverse strand, counting down.
CACGCGTTCCTTGTGCAGGTAGATCATGACCCGGCCTTCGACCGCATCCCATAATCCCGACCGCTGAATCTTGCGCGGTTGGAATACGATGTCGCCGTCCGACAGAATCGCGGGACGTCCGAACGCGCTCACATGGGCTATGGCATCTAGCGTCCGCGGAAACAGCCGTGCGACAAATGGATATTCCAGAAGGAATTCGGACATCTCCAGCAAATCCGGATGATCGTCGAGCCCGGTTCTAAACTCCTGCAGGCTTGCCAGGTAGTCGGCGAAGCCGAGCTGCTCGCGTAAGCGGCTGAAGATTGACCAGTAACGTGCGCGTTCGGAAGGACCGAATGCCTGTTCCAGGCGATCGCCAAGATCCGCGCCGAAGCGGTCGTTGTCCAACAGCGTGTTGTCCACATCCAACAGAAAAATCAGCTCATCCACGTTCAGCATGGCTGAGTCTTCTCGGGCGTGGGATCATGCCACGCGTCGTCGCCGTCCACGATTCGGGCCGCTGCCGCGGGACCCCAGGTGCCGGGTTCGTATTCCTGCACGGGTGGACTGACCTTCAATGCCGGCTCGACCACCCGCCATGCAGCTTCCACGCAGGCATCTTGCGTGAACAGCGAGGTATCCCCGCGAATGGCGTCGCCCAGCAATCGCTCATAAGGAGATTTCTCGATTTCGGAGCGGTGGCGGGCGACCAGCTCGACGGGCTCGCCGCGCATGCGTTCACCGCTGCGCTTCACAAGCGCGCCCTCGCTGATCACCACTTCGGGGCTCAAACGAAGCCGGAAGTAATTTGCCGGCATCTCGTCGTTGGGGTCGAACACGGCGAGCGGCGGACGCTTGAGGGTGACCGTGACTTCCGTCGCGTTGAGAGGCAGGCACTTGCCCGCCCGAATGTAGAATGGGACACCGGCCCAACGCCAGGTGTCGATGTTCAGACGCAGGGCCGCGAAGGTTTCTATCTGCGAGTTCTTCGCCACGCCGGATTCATCCCGATAACCCTTGAATTGACCGCGCACGACGTCCTTCGGGTTGAGAGGGCGCATCGCGCGGAACAGACGGAGCTTTTCCGCCTGCATCGCCTCCGGCTCGTGGCCGGCTGGAGGATCCATGGCGAGCAAGGCGATCACCTGCAGCAAATGATTCTGCACGACGTCGCGGATTGCGCCGACTTCCTCGTAAAAAGCGCCTCGGCCTTGCACGCCGAACTGTTCGGCCATGGTAATTTGCACATCGTGGACGTAGTTGCGATTCCAAACGGGCTCGAGAAAGGTGTTGGCGAAGCGGAAATACAGGATGTTCTGCACCGCTTCCTTGCCCAGATAGTGATCGATCCGAAAAACGAAGGGCTCCGTAAATACTTCATGCAGGGTGCGGTCCAAGGACTGCGCGCTCGCGAGGTCCCGTCCGAAAGGCTTCTCGACGATGACCCGCGCCTGATCGGCGCAACCCGATTTTGCGAGACCTTGCACGACGCTGGCGAACATGCTTGGAGGAATCGCCAGGTAGTGAATCGGCCGGGTCGCAGCGCCCAAGGCCTGTTTCAGTCGGGTGAAGGTGGCAGGATCGGTGTAGTCGCCGCCCACATAGCGCAGCTTCGCCGCCAGCTTCTCAAAGCAATCGACTTCGAAGTCGCCGCCGGCCTCGATGCTCTCGCGGGCGCGCTGTTTCAGCTTGTCCAGGGTCCAGCCCGGGCGCGCCATGCCGATGACGGGAATGTCGAGGCCGTCGCGATGAAACATGGAATATAGCGCCGGAAAGATTTTCTTGTATGCCAGGTCGCCCGTGGCGCCGAAAAAAACGAAGGCGTCGGAGTCGCCTTTGCGGATGTCCGTGTCCATCAGGAGCCTGTCTCCCGGCGCCTCGTTCTCAGCTCACGCCGCAAGTGCTCCAATTCTTCCATGAGGTCGAGTGCGAGCGCGACGCCGGCAAGATTGATTTCAAGATCGCGCTCGAGACGCAAAGCGAGGCGCGTGCGCCGCAGGGCGGCGCCCGTAAAGCGCCATTCGGCTGCATCGATTTCGATGACGCTGAGCACCCCTTCGTGCACGAGTTCCATGATGTGCCGTTCATCGACGGCGCACATGCGGCTCAAGTCCTGAATCGTGAGAATTGAAGTTTCCTCGAAGATCGCCCCGGACAGTGCCTGGTTTTCCGATGAAGTCATGACTTAGACCCCGAGATTCGCGCGAGGATTGAAGGGCAGCGCCGCCGCCAGGGCTGCATACGCAGCCCTGCCCTTGTCATCTTGGGCGGCCGGCAGCGCAATCTGCAGAATGACGTAAAAATCCCCGGGCGGCGAGGCGGGTATGCCGCGTCCCTTCAGCCGCAACTTGCTGCCGGCGTGCGAGGCGGCGGGAATCTTCAAATCCACGATGCCGGTCGGGGTCGGTGTCTTCACGGCGGCGCCGAGCGCTGCCTCCCAGGGAGCAACCGGCAAGTCGAGATACAAATCACGCCCGTCGATTCGATACATGGGATGCGGCTGAAATTCAACTTCGATGTACAAGTCGCCGGGCGTCCCGTCGCCCGATCGTGCGCCCTGACCCGCCAATCGAATGTGTTGACCGGCCAGGATGCCCTTGGGCACCTGCACATTGAGCACGCGTTCTTTCGACACCAAGCGGCCGTCGGGGTCAATTTCAGGGACACGCAAACTCAGCTGCCGCGCGCCGCCGCGCAAGGTGGCATCGAGGTCAAGCAGCACTTTGGCGTGGTGATCTTCGCCGCGTCCGGCATGGAACGCGCCGCCATGACCTCCCGAGCGCGCGCGTGATTGTGCGCCGAACAGCGATTCGAAAAAATCGCTGTAGTCCGCGTTGCCGCCTCCCGGGCCGCTGAACTCAAATCCGGCTCCCCAATCGGGCGGCGGACGAAAATCCTCGCCCGCCCTGTGTCCCTGTCCCAATTGATCGTAGGCGGCGCGTTTCTCCGGGCTGCGGAGCACCTCATAGGCTTCGCCAACCTCCTTGAAACGGGCTTCGGCGTCCTTCTCCTTGCTGACATCCGGGTGATATTTGCGAGCGAGCTTGCGATAGGCCTGCTTGATCTGCGCCTCGGTGGCATCGCGCGCCACCCCCATCACCTTGTAGTAGTCCTTGAACTCCATCGTACCTACCAATACGCTAATCGTCGCTCAAGTCCAAGATACTATCACTGTAGGCGCGCTCCTACGGCGGCCCGTGCGCTACAGTTGATAGGCAACCGTCAACAGCAAGCCCTCGCCGATGTCTCGCAGCAATCCGGGCGCGCGGCAATCGAAGGGCTGCGCATCGGGGATCAAGGCGCTGATCCAATTGGATAACCAGTCGATTTCGCTCGCGCCGTAGAAGACCACGGCGCATTCATAATTGAGCAATAGGCTGCGCAAATCGAGATTGACCGAGCCGGATATGGCGAGCGATTCATCGAATACCACACCTTTCGCGTGAATCATGTAGGGCAGCAAGTGGATGTTGACCCCCGCATTTCCGAGAGAGCGCAGCGCGCGGTTGCGCACGAAATCCGCCAGCCGGTGATTCGAGACCCGGGGAATGCACAAATCGATCCTGACCCCGCGTCGTGCCGCAATGCGCATTGCCGATTCCAGAGCGGCGTCCGGAACGAAGTAGGGCGTCACCGCAAGCATGCGATCGCGGGCATGAAAGCATGCGTCGATCAGCAAGGCGTGCACCGTATCCTCCGCCTGGTCCGGACCGCTGGGTAGAAACTGAGCGCGGCAGACGTCGGCCTCGGGCAGGCCCGTCGCCGGGCACTGCGCCGCGGCCATGGCGGCGGGTTTGCCTCCGGCGGCGACCCAATCGGCCTCGAATTGTCCCGCGGCGGCCGCGGCAACCGGACCCTGCAGATCGAACGACAGATCGCGCCATGCCGGCGCGCCTTTGAGGCCGACGAAATACTCTGCGGCAATGTTCCTGCCGCCCGCCCAGAGTTGCATTCCGTCGGCGATGACCATTTTTCGATGGTTGCGCAAGTTGCGCGGGCCCTGGGTCTTGCGCGCGAACAACGGACTGAAAATCGCCGTTTCGACGCCACCGCGGTGCAACTGATCGAAGCAGGAACGCGGCAACTGCATGGCGCCGACGCCGTCAATGAGCACCCGCACCTGCACGCCCCGGCGCGCGCATTCGGTCAGGCATTGCATCGCCCTGCGGCCGAACATGTCGTTGCCGAGAATATAAGTGGATAGGTCCAGGCGATGAGCCGAGTTCGACATGGTCGCAAACAACGCAGCGGCGGATTCATCGCCGTCGGAATGGAAGCGAACCGTGGCGGGAGCGCATGGCGGCAGGCCGAAACTCTCGATCAGATCCTCGGCCCAGTGTGCGCAGTGCGATCCGATGCCGGACCAGCGCAACAGCCGGCGCGGCAATTTGCGGCGGCCGAACATGAGATACATGGGCAATACCACATAGGGCACGGCAATCATGCCCAGCACCCAGGCAATGGCGATCGACGGTGGCCGGCGCTCGTGCTCCACGCGCGTGGTCAGGACATAGGTGAGCACGCTCAGCACTATGGCCAGCGAGTGAACGGTAACGCGGGGAAACCAGGCATTCACGGGTCATTCAATCTCGAGCAGACGAAGCACGGCCGGTACAAGATCGGGCAGATCTTCGGCCAGCAGCCCGGGACCAAACTCGGCGGCGGCTGCGCCGTGCATCCAAACTGCGGCCGCGGCCGCCGTGAATGCATTCATGCCTTGCGCAAGCAATCCTAATATCAAGCCACCCAGAACATCGCCGGAACCGGCCGTGGCAAGTCCGGGCGGGGCATTGGTATTGACGATGGCGCGGCCATCGGGGGCCGCAATCACCGTATCGGCTCCCTTCAACACCATGACCGCGCCGCTGCGGCGCGCCGCGGCGCGAGCACGGCTCAGCTTGTCTCCGGCGGGATCGAATACCCGCGCAAACTCGCCGTCGTGGGGGGTGATCACGCAGGGTCCTTGGACGGCCCGCGCCAGTTGGTCCGCACGCGAGGCGAAGACGGTGATCGCATCCGCGTCGAGCAGCACCGGACGCCTGCTGGCCAGCATCTCGAGCGCGGTTTTGCGAGTAGTGTCGTTGACCCCCGCGCCGGGCCCGATCAGGCATGCCGTGTAGCGCGGGTCGGACAACAGCCGCGTGAAGTCGCCGGCCTGCGCCAGTGGTTGCACCATGATGCTGGTGAGGGCTGCGGCATACACCGGAAAGGCATTCTCGGGCACCGCGATCGTGGTCAGGCCCGCGCCGACGCGCGCGGCGGCGCGCGCCGCCATGCGCGCCGCGCCCGTCATGGGGTAGCCGCCGAATAGCAGCGCATGACCCCGGGTGTATTTGTTGGCGGCGGCGTTTGCGCGCGGCAGCTGCGCGCGCCACAGCCCGGGATCGTTCTCCCAGGTGTCGATGTTCAGCGATTCGATGGCGGCCGGGGGAATACCGATATCGGCGACCACGACTTCGCCGCACAAATTCCGTCCCGGAAGCAGTACATGACCCGGCTTCTTGCGCGCGAAGGTGACCGTGCAGTTCGCCGCTACGGCGCCCACGCTGGCGCCGCTGTCTCCCATCACGCCGCTCGGTATGTCGACGGCGATCAGCGGCAGCCCGCGCTGCGCAGCCGCAGCCAGTGTGGCCGCGACAGGCTGCTCCAAGGGCCGACTCAGTCCGGATCCAAACAATGCATCGACGATCAGAGCGGCGCCCTTGACCACCCCCGGCTCCAGCGTCTCGACGCTGCCGCTCCAGCGGTCGGCGTGAAGTCGCGCATCGCCCCGAAGATCTTCCTTGGACCCCAACAGGGCGACACGAACCGGCCAACCGAGTTCTGCGAGTGCGACGGCCGCGGCGAAACCGTCACCGCCATTGTTGCCGGGGCCGCACAGCACGCAGACGGGCTGCGGTGACCAGCGGCGGGTGATTTCACGCACCACCGCGTCGGCGGCATTTTGCATCAGGACTGAACCGGGGGTGCCGGCGGCAATCGCCGCACGATCCGCCTGCGTCATTTGCGCGACGCGAAGCAGCGCCGTTTGATTCGGGGGCGCGGCGCCCGTCAAGCGCGGGCTCCACGCGGGTTCTCGAGATCGACCACCAATTTGCCGAAATTGCGGCCGGACAGCAATCCGAGGAAGGCTTGCGGCGCATTCTCCAGGCCGTGCACGATGTCTTCGCGGTACTTGATGCGGCCCAGATTCAGCCACGCCTGCATTGCGTTTTGAAATTCGGGGAACCTGGACCCATAGTCGTCGAAGATGATGAACCCACGCATGGTGATTCGTTTCACCAGGATGGCGCGCATCAAAACGGGGGACCAATCCGCCTCTGCGGACCCCGGCTGAGTATCGTAATGAGCAATGAGACCGCACACCGGTATTCGCGCATGCGGAGTCAGCAGAGGGACGACGGCGCGGAAAATTTTGCCGCCGACGTTCTCGAAATACACGTCGACGCCGCGGGGACAGGCTGCGGCCAGAAGTTCCGCCAGCTGCGGCGAATGATGATCGATGCAGGCATCGAAGCCCAGCTCCTCGACCGCCCAGCGGCATTTTTCGGAACCGCCGGCGATGCCAACCGCGCGGCAGCCCTGCAGCTTTGCGATCTGGCCGACGATCGAACCCACCGCGCCCGTCGCCGCCGCAACCACCACCGTCTCGCCCGGCTTTGGTTTGCCGATATCAAGCAGTCCCATGTAGGCCGTGAACCCCGTCATGCCCAGAACGCCGAGAGCCCAGGAGGGACGGGGCAGGCCGGCAGGTAATCGCGTGAGATCGCGGCCGTCGGAGACCGCGAACTCCTGCCAGCCGCTCATGGCGAGGACCAGATCGCCGGGCCGATAATCGGCGTTCATCGAGGCTTCAACGCGCGACACCGTCTGTCCCGTCATCACGCCGCCCAGAGGCACGGGCGCAGCGTAGGAGGGAGCGTCGCTCATTCGGCCGCGCATATAGGGGTCAAGCGACAGCCATAGGGTACGCAACAACACCTCGCCGGCATGCAACTCCGGGATCGCCGCCGCTTCCAGGCGAAATGAATCCAAGCTCGCGGCGGGCTGCGGGCGTCGCGCCAATACGACGCGGCGATTCATCCCAGCGATCCTGCGATGACGCCCACGAGACTGGTGACCCCCATGGCGAGCGCGCTCCAAAAAGTCACCCGCAATGCGCCGGTACGCATATCTGCGCCGCCGACCTTTGCCGACAATCCGCCGAGAATCAGCAGGCAAAGCAGCGACGCCGCCACAGTGGCGCCCATCAAATAGTGAGGCGGGCTCAAAGCCGCCACCGACAACGGCAGGATGGCGCCGACTGAAAAGCTGCCGGCGGATGCCAGCGCCGCCTGCAGGGGACGCGCTCGCCCGGTGGTGGACAGCCCCAATTCATCACGGGCATGTGAGCCCAAGGCATCGTGCTCCATGAGTTGCACGGCGACCTGAGTGGCGAGCTTCTTATCCAGTCCGCGGCGCACGTAGATTTCGGTCAGCTCGCGGCGCTCGCCGGCGAAATCATCTTCCAGCTCGGCACGCTCCTGGTCGAGGGCGGCGTTTTCGGTGTCCGCCTGCGAATGCACGGACACGTACTCGCCGGTGGCCATCGACATCGCTCCGGCGACCAGCGCCGCCGTTCCACTGAGCAAGATATTTGCCTGCGAGACGTGCGCCGCGGCCACGCCCAAGATCAAACTGGAGGTGGAAACGATGCCGTCGTTTGCGCCGAGCACGCTGGCGCGCAGCCAGCCAACCCCGCCCAAATTGTGGCGCTCATGTCTGCGTGGGCGCATGCAAGTCCTGTATAAATTAACAGCGGATCATCCCGCTCGATCCATCCTGCGAGCGAGCCGGTGCTGCGCTAGGCCCTGCCGGTCTTGGGACCCAGAAAGTACCAGAGTATGAATCCAAGCACGGGCAGAATGATCACGACCACGGTCCACAGGACTTTATTGCCGGTATCCGCGGCGCTTTGAAAAATGTTGACGATCGCCCAGACATCGGCGATCAAGACAATCAGCCCGAATATGCCTTGGTATTGCATGTCTCATTATCCTTATGGATGGATTCAAGCCGCTACGCTACACCTTTGCGCAGCCCCCGCGAATCGACAATAGTGCGCTTGGCCGGGCCCGGTTGACAACGACCAGCCGTTGAGTTTCGGGTAGAGTCGCTTTCTGACCCGACAATTTGCTCATGAGTATCACCCCAGATCCAATCGGTACGCTTGATGTAGCGCTTTCGCACGCAGCGCGGCTGCTCGAGTCAAGTCCGGAACTTGCCGCCGAACAAGCGCGAGAAATCCTCAAAGTGGTGCCGCGCCACCCGACGGCGGTCTTGCTGCTTGCGCTCGCGAGGCGCGCTGTGGGTGAGTTGGATGAAGCGATATCGATGCTGTCGGATCTTGTTCTCGCCGAGCCGGCGTTTGCGATTGCTCATTGCGAATTGGGAATCACCCTTCGCCTGGCAGGCCAGGGCGACGCCGCGTTGGCGGCCCTGCGCCGCGCGGTAACGGTCGAGCCGCGGTTGGCGCCCGCCTGGCTCGCCCTTGGAGATGTTTATTCCGGCATCGACGATCGCAAGAATGCCGATATCGCTTACGCACAGCACATAAAGTGCTCGGTACGCGATCCGTCGTTGCTCGCGGCAGGCGCCGCGTTGTACGACAATCGGCTGCCGGAAGCAGAAGCAATACTGAGGTCCCACCTGAAGCGATCGCCCCGGGATGTCGCCGCGTTGCGCATGCTCGCAGAAGTGGCCGGACGATTGCGCCGTTACCGCGACGCCGAAGCGCTGCTGCGTCGCTGCCTGGAACTTGCGCCGAGCTTCAACACCGCGAGGCACAATTTGGCGCTGGTCCTGCACCGCGAAGGCAAAGCGAGCGAGGGTCTCGCCGAGGTCGACCGGCTGCTTGCCCACGAGCCGCGACACGCCAGCTACCGGAATCTGAAGGCAGCGATCCTCGGCAGCATCGGAGAATACGAATCTTCTCTGGCGCTGTACAAGGGCGTACTGGACGACTTTCCGAATCAAGCCAAGGTTTGGATGAGTTACGGCCATGCCTTGAAGACCGCGGGCCACGACCAGGAAGGGATCGCCGCATACCGCAAAAGCATCGAATTGGAGCCGCTGCTCGGCGAGGCCTACTGGAGCCTGGCCAATCTCAAGACGTTCCGCTTCACCCAGCAAGACGTCACGGCGATTCACGCCGCGCTCACAAAGCCGGACACCGAACTCGACAACCATGAACGGCTGCACTTTCACTTCGCAAGGGGTAAAGCCCGTGAAGATGCCGGCGACTATGCTGCATCGTTTGCGGATTACGCCGAAGGCAATCGGCTGCGCCGAAATGAAATATATTACGACGCCGCGGAAAACGGTGCGCGCCTGCGCCGATCGCGAACCCTCTATACACCTCTTTTCCTGAGCCAGCGCGCCGGGCTCGGCTGCGAGGCTCCCGATCCCATTTTCATTGTCGGCCTGCCGCGTTCCGGCTCCACGCTCATCGAGCAGATTCTCTCCAGTCACTCGCAAGTCGAAGGCACCATGGAGCTGCCGTATATCACGGCGATGGCTCGCGCCCTGACCGCGGGCGCGGGCGAGGGCGAAACCGCCAAATATCCGGACGTGCTTGCCAAACTCCCGCCGGAAGGGTGGCGCTCCCTGGGCGAGGAGTACCTCGCGAGCGCCCGCATCCACCGCAGACGGAACACGCCGTTCTTCATCGACAAAATGCCCAATAACTTTGCCCATCTTGGCCTCATTCATCTTGCCCTGCCGAACGCGAAGATCATCGATGCGCGCCGCCATCCGCTCGCATGTTGCTTCTCGGGATTCAAACAGCATTTTGCAGAAGGCCAGAATTTCTCGTACAGTCTCACCGACATCGGCCGGTACTATCGGGACTACGTCGAATTCATGGCTCATTTCGATTCGGTGTTGCCCGGGCGAGTACACCGGGTTTTCTACGAATCGTTGGTGCAGGATACGGAATCTGAAGTGCGGCGGCTCTTGGATTACTGCGGATTGGCTTTCGAATCCTCGTGTCTGCGTTTCTACGAGAACTCGCGGGCGGTGCGAACCGCGAGTTCCGAACAGGTGCGGCGCCCGATTTTTCTGGATGGGGTGGGTCAATGGCGCAATTTCGAAGAATGGCTCGAGCCGGTTAAGGGAGCACTGGGGTCCGTATTGGAGAAATATCCGGCGGTTCCTGAAGATTTTGCTTAACAAGCCCGTGTCGATTCGGTGCGGGTAAATAAAGAAGAGAAGGGGTGAATAATGACTCGAAGCAAGCTCAGAAAACTACGTCGTGCACCGGGCGGCACGCGATCGAACCCGGCCGAACCGCGGATGCCTCTGCGAGCGGCCGCGTTGCCGCTCGCGACCGCGATTTTCGCGTGCCTGTCAACTGCACACGCCGAGACGCCGGCATCCACCGGCACCTTGGAGGAAGTGATCGTGACGGCGCAGAAACGCACCGAGAGCTTGCAAAACGTGCCGGTCAGCATCACCGCAATCGGCACCCAAAAGCTCGAAGAGCTGCACCTGGAAAGCATCAACGACTACATCAAGTACTTGCCGAGCGTCTCCTACCAGTCTACCGGCCCCGGTTTCGCGAAAATCTACATGCGGGGAGTGTCGAGCGGCGGCGACGGCAATCATTCCGGTTCGTTGCCGAGCGTCGGCGTCTACTTGGACGAACAACCGATTACGACGATTCAAGGTCCGCTGGACGTCCATGTCTATGACATCGCCCGTGTCGAGGCTCTCGCCGGGCCGCAAGGCACATTGTACGGCGCGAGTTCCGAAGCGGGAACCATCCGCATCATCACCAATAAGCCTGAATTCAACAAATTTTCTGCCGCTTACGACCTGCAGGGCAACAGCGTCAAAAACGGAGACCCCGGCTACAGCGCCGAGGGATACGTCAATATACCCATGGGCTCTGCCGCGGCGATTCGCTTGGTCGGCTGGTACGAAAAGGAGGGCGGCTATATCGACAATGTGCCGGGCTCGTTGACCTATCCGGACTACGTGGGTGCAGGGCCAGGCTCGGGCTACGGGTTCACCAATGACAATCGACCCCCTCCGGCGACGCCTGCGGTCGACACGCGCTACTACGGCACCGCGAAGAAAGCCTACAACGATGTCGAAACCTACGGCGGGCGCGCCGCGCTGCGCATTGCGCTCAACGACAATTGGACCGCCACTACGGTATTCCAAGGCCAGGAAACGAAAGCCAACGGCATCTTCGCTGTCGAGGAGACGAAACATCCGGAGGGATATACCAACCTATATCCGTCGCTGGGCGATCTTCAGGTGCAGCACTTCAACCCGGAGAATTCGCTGGACCACTGGGGTCAAGCGTCGCTCACAATCGAGGGCAAGATCAGCAATTTCGACTTGACCTATGCCGGCGGCTTCATACGGCGCAACGACGTCACTCATTCCGACTACACGGACTATGCCGTTGGATACGCGATTTACTATCAACAACCGCGCGGGTATTTCTATGACAACGCGGGCAATGCGATCAACCCAACCCAGAACATCGAGGGTAGGGACGGCTACAAGATGTACAGCCATGAGCTTCGCCTGCAGACACCGCAGGATCTTCCGGTGCGCGCAACCATAGGCGGTTTCCTTCAGCAACAGCAACACGACATCGAGCAGCGCTATACCATCGAGGGTCTTGCGGACTCGTTGAGCGTGCGCTATTGGCCGGAGACCTGGTGGCTGACCAAGGAGCTGCGCATCAATCGCGACTATGCAGCATTCGGTGAGGTGACTTGGGACATCACCTCGAATTGGAACCTGCTCGGCGGATTGCGCTACTACAAGTACAAGAACTCGCTGCAGGGCTGGTATGGCTTCAATTTCTATGATCAGCCGAATCCAGCGAAACAGCGCACCGGCTGCCCCACGCCTGATGTCCGGGATTCCGGCGGCGGCGAATGCCAGAATCTTTTCCGGGTGACGGACGGTACGGGCACGACGCCGAAGGTAACTCTCACCTACAAGTTCGACGACCAGCGGCTGGTGTACGCCACCTATTCGGAGGGTTTCCGTCCCGGCGGTGTCAATCGGGTCGGCGCGGCGGCAACATATGAAGCGGACAAGTTGAAGAATTATGAATTCGGGTGGAAGACCACCTGGTTCAACAACCATCTGCGCTTCAATGGCGCGATCTTTCAAGAAGACTGGAATGACTTCCAATTCAGCTACCTTGGACCCAATAGCGTCACCATCATCAGGAATGCCGCCAAGGCGCAAATACGCGGCATAGAGACTTCCATCGACTGGGCGGCCACCGAACAGCTGACTTTCGGCGGAGGCTTCGCGTTCATGGATCCGAAGCTCAAGAGCAATTTTTGCCAGTATCCCAGCGCCACCGGCGGCGTCCAGAGCGATACCTGCAACGAGTATGATCCGACGACCGGCGCCGTGGTCGCGGTTCACCCGTTCGGGGCGCCCGCCGGTCAGGAACTGCCGACCACGCCGAAATTCAAGGCCAACTTGACCGCACGCTACGGCTTCGGATTGGGCGGCGATTGGCAGGGGCATGTTCAGGGCGCGTTTGTCTACCAGACTTCGGTCTGGCCGGACATGCGGACCGAAGAGCGCTCCATCCTGGGCAAGCAGCCGGCCTACAGCCTGGTCGATGCCACTCTCGGCGCCGACAAGGGGCCGTACAGCATCGAACTGTTCGTGAACAACGTCTTCGATCGCCGGGCGGAAATCTATCGCTACACCGAGTGTACGGAGGCGACTTGCGGCGCTTACGCGGTGTATCACGGCATCTACAAGCCGCGATTGATCGGTTTGAAGTTCGGGCAAAAGTTCTGAGGAATGCTCGTTGTGACAGGCCCTTGGGGTTCGCCCAAGTGCCTGTCACACGATCAATAGCAGTCCCGCGATCGCGCTGAATGCCAGGACCAGCGCCTCAAATAGCTGCTGGTTGATGCGAATCAGCAGCCAGCGGCCGGCCAGCGCTCCCAACAGCACCGCCGGCGCCAACATCAAATTGAAAGTGAAGCTCTGCGCCGTGATCAGGCCGAGCTCGACCATGAACGGTACTTTGAAAAGATTGAGCACCATGAAGAACACCGCGGCGGTGCCCACGAATTGCATTTTAGGCAGGCGCATGGCCACCAGGTAAAGCGCCATGAGCGGTCCCGCCGCGTTGGCCACCAAGGTGATGAACCCGGCGACGATGCCTATCGCCGCTGCGACTGCCCAATGCTTGGGTCCCTGGGTCTGCGCCGTTCGGACAGTCAGATACCGCCGCCAAAGCCCCAGGATACACAGAGAAACAATGATCACACCGATCATGGTGCGCGCGGTCCGGTCGGAAATATGGCCCAGAGCGAAATACCCGAGCACGACCCCGGACGCCGTCCAAGGCATGAGCTTCCACAAATAGCGCCATTGGGTATGCGTGCGATAGGACAATACCGCTACGAAGTCGCCGAATATCAGCAACGGCAGCATCAGGCCGCTGGCCTGCTTGCTGCTCGGAAACACGTGCGTGAACAGCGCCACGGATAGAATGCTGAGACCGGTGATTCCTGCTTTCGAGATCCCGACCATCAAGGCGCCGAGCACAGCGCATATCCATTGCAGTGGTTCGGATATCATGGCTGGAAGCTTACCGCGCACCTCCACCATTCACATGCCGAACCTCTATCAAGAAACCGCGGAACCTGCCATGGCGACTCCGGCCCTGGAGGGTGATGTGCATGCGGATGTGGCTGTGATCGGCGGTGGAATCACCGGACTGTCGACCGCGCTGCATCTGGCGGAGCAGGGGCCGACGGTGGTGTTGCTGGAGGCGCACGAGCCGGGCTGGGGCGCCTCCGGCCGCAACGGCGGTCAGGTCAATCCGGGTCTCAAACAGGATCCCGACACCGTGGAGCGCGATTTCGGACCCGATCTGGGAGGCGCATGAATGCGTTGGCGGGTGCCGCGCCGGCATTCGTGTTCGACCTCATCGAGCGCCATGCGATACGCTGCGACGCCCGGCAAAACGGAACCCTGCGAGCCGCCATCACGGCGACTCACGCCGCTCGCGTACGGGCCATGCACCGAGCAATGGCTACGGCGCAATGCACCGGTCGATTATTTGGACGCGTCGGTGGTCGGCCGAATGCACCGGCACCGATCGTTATCGTGGTGCGATGCTGGATCGACGCGGCGGGGATCTGAATCCTCTGAGTTTTGCGCGAGGATTTGCGCGCGCGGCGATCACCGCCGGTGCCGCCGTGCACGGCGCGACGAGCGTCTCGGGACTCGCGAGGAGCGATGACCGTTGGATGGTGCGATACCGCACGCGGCACCATCACCGCGCAGCATGTCGTGCTGGCGACCAACGGTTATACGGCGATTCCTATGGCCGCGTTTGCGGCACACGGTCGTGCCGCTGTTCGGCGCCATCGCGGCAACGCCCCCCTGCCCGAGCCATCGCGCGCCGCGTGATGCCGAGCAGGGCAGTGCTGTACGAAAGCGGCGCCATCACCGTGTACTACCGCGTCGATGCCGGCGGCCGCCTGTTGATCGGCGGCCGCGGCCCGCAGCACGAGGTATCGGCGACCGCGGCGATTCCGCCATCTTGCTGGCTTATGCGCGGCGTCTCTGGCCGGCCCTCGCCGATGTGCAGTGGACGCACGCCTGGGGCGGTCGGCTGGCGATGACGCCGGACCACTATCCGCACATTCATGAGCCCGCGGCGGGCGTCCTGACCTGCCTGGGTTACAACGGCCGCGGACGTCGCGATGGCAACGGCGATGGGAGCACAGCTCGCCCGCCGCATCGCCCATCCGCTTGCGCCCTTCGACATGCCGGTTACCGGCATGAAGCGCATTCCGCTGCACTCGCTCTGGCCGCTTGCGGTCAAGGCCGCGATTCTGCGCGGCCGCGTGAGCGATTTTCTCGGAATTTGAGCCGCGGCGCCGCCCGCTCGGCAAGCGGCTCGAACCGTCAGTTCTCGGTGTAGAAATGCCGCAGCTGTGCATGTCGATGATCACGTCATAGCGCTGATCGGCCGGCAATCGTCGGGCCCTCGAGAAATCGTAGCGCGAGTCCAGATTCGGCGATCTCCGGATGAAGATCGTGCATCGCGCGCTTGAACATTTCCTTCGGCACCCATTCCGAATTGGTCGACAGCGAACCGAATTCATCGTGATAGATCGTCGCGGTGGAGATGTCGGCCGGCGTGGATGCAATCGCAAATATGCGCGGACGCGTGTCGGCCTTCCAAGTGAACATGTTTCGCGCCCGCCATGATCAACTGCCATTCGTTGCCCTGGGGAACGGCAATCAACGCGTACACATGGTGTTGCGCGGTGAAGAAAGCGATCGACATGACGATGATGGCCAGCATGCGGCGGCCGTAGGGATCCCCAGCTTTCGGTCAGTGCGCGAATCGACGCCACCAGGAAGCAGAGCAGCACCGCGGTCATTGCCAAGATCGTCCGATACGTCGCATAGCGCTCGGACGCGATCAGGCTCACCGCACAGGCGAACATCGGCAGACCCAGAAGCGCCGTCAGCCATACGATGCCGCGCGATCGGCCGTGGCGGCGCCATTCGAGATAAGCACCCGCCAGCAACAGTGCGCCGACCAACGCGGCACAGCCGAAGTACAGCGTGTGGTCGCGCTGATTGTTGTCGTTCAGCACGAACATGCTAAGGCATTGGGCAAGGATTCCTGCAGGAACCAGGCGATCTTGCCGCCCCAGTGATGCTCGAAGGCGATCGCGGCCTGATTTGACGAAGACCTTGGCGGCATACAGCACGCTCATCACGCAATAGGCCAGACCCAAACTGCCGACGACGAACCCCAGGTGAATCCCTGCCCAGCGCGCCGTCCGCGCCAGGCTGCGCTGCCGATGCACGATCAACGCGCCCGCCAAGGGCACCACGTAGAACAGCGCGCTCGGCTGATAAATGAGCGCGCTCACGACCATGAGACCGACCGCCACCGACCACTGGGCGACAGCCGCGGCCGGCGCCGGCGCTCATCCCGACCGCCAATGCGCCCTCGACCGTGAAGAAGGCGCCGACCGCCAGCAATGCGGTCGCGACATATGGCCAACCGACCGCCCATCCGGCCATCACCTGCGCGGAAGGTATCAAGTGCGAGCAAGAGCGCAAAACACAGGCTGGCGCTGAACGACCAGCCGAGCGCCCGCAAACCGCGA
Organism: uncultured Gammaproteobacteria bacterium; assembly: GCA_963811115.1. GTDB lineage: Bacteria > Pseudomonadota > Gammaproteobacteria > Steroidobacterales > Steroidobacteraceae > Bog-1198. The sequence goes on along the minus strand of CAWEQB010000002.1, from coordinate 114,035 downwards.
AAACTGACCAGGGAAATGCGCCGAGCAACAGCGAAGCGGCCAGGCGCATCCACTGCAGGTTCTGCACCGTGTCGGTCTGGCCATACGTGGCTTGCAGCAGCCACCCGTAGATCGGCCGCGCATGCGATGCGCAGAATTTGATGACCGTGGCGGGCTCTTCGTGCGCCTCGCGCAAATTGGAGTAATCATCGCGCAAGCCAAAATCGTGGAATGTCGCCGGCCAATAGGTCACCAGCGGCACCAGGAAGAGCATTGCGGTGAGCAGCCACGCGCGCACCCGCGTGGCGCTGCGGCGCGCCACCGCAATGTCAGCGGTCCCAACGGGGACGGCAATTGACGGTTCGGTGACTGCGGTTTCAGGAACGGACATAAGATATTTAAGACCTATAATGCTGCAATGCAGTCTTCACTTGCCACTCAGAACTAGCGCAATGATTCGGGGAATCGCCGGACTGTAATTTATTGGGTTTGGCCGCAGGGATTTTAACGACCGCAAGTCAAAAATCCGTGCCGAAACTGCCGAAAACACGTTAAATATCTGTTAACTGAACCATATTGACGAAGCGGGGGCCGGGAAGGCTGTCTCCAGTATTCAACGTGAGCCGCCAACCCGGGCTCCTATGCGGCGACGCATAGATTTTTGCCGCCGTGCTTGGCCCGGTACAGTGCTGCGTCGACCCGATCGAAGGCCGCCTCCGGCGCGTCATTCTCCTGCAACTCTGTGATTCCGCACGAGACCGTGACTTGCACCGGCTTGCCGCGAAAGTGAAATTTCAGGTCCTCTACAGCCGCTCTGACCTGGTTGGCCACATTCACGGCTTCGGCCAGCCGCAGGCCGGTCAATAGCACCGCGAATTCCTCTCCGCCGATGCGGGCGACGAAGTCGGTGGAGCGCAGCGCCGCCGTAAAGCAGCCGGCAACGCTCTGCAGGACTCGGTCGCCGGCGCGATGCCCGTAGCTATCATTGATGACTTTGAAGTTGTCGATGTCCCACAACAGCAGCCCCGAGGGCGCTCCACCCCGGCCGCGCCGCATGATCTCCTGGGTGAAGCGTTCGTCAAAGGACTTGCGATTGGCAACGCCGGTCAACGGATCGAGCCGTGCGCCATGTTTCTCCATATCCAGTTTGGAATGCAGTTCCTGCGCTTCGCGTTCGAGATTCGCGATTCGCGCCCGCATGTGTTCGGCGCGGCCGTTGTATTCGATCAAACGGCTGTGCTCGCGGGCGCGAAAATCGGATACCTGTCTGGCAACCGTCTCGAGACGCGCGCTGACGGCCGACTGCAGCAGACTCAATTCCGTGGCGCCGCTGACCTCGTCGGTGAGCTCTCGAACGTGCGACATCACGGTGTCGTTCAGCGATTGCGTGTCGTCAAAATGACTGCGGTTGGCGCTGTTCGCCTCCGTCAAATGTGCGGCCATTTCCTCGAGACGCTTGGTGACTTCGGACAGCACGGCGGCCACCTGCAGCCGTTCGCGCGCCAGCGAGTCGCTGCGAATATGAATCAAATCGGCTATGCGCCCCACGATGGCAGCCAGCGATGCGTCGTTTTCGGCACCGGCGAGCTCGGCGATCAACGTCTGTATCGCTGACGCGTCGCTCTCGCCGTCTTTGAGCCGCTCCAGCAACGCCGCCATTGCAGCGCAGGTTCCAACCCAGCGAGCGGCCTTCACCGCCGGCGGGGGCGGCTGCGGTACGCCGAGATGTAGAACGGGCGAAGTGGCGTCCACGGCGACCACCACAGTCGTCAAGGACGCGGCGAGGCGTTCGAGTTCCGTTGCGTCCGCATTGCGGCGATTTGCGGCGGCAAGCGCCGTCAATTCGTCGTCGAGTTGCGGATTGACGCCCATGCCGGCAGCGCATAGGCGACCGACCAGGCGGCGAAGCAGCTGCTCGATTCCCCGCCAGCGTTTCTCCTCGGTCTCCATTTCGAGGAGCGAGTCGCGATATTTTTGTTTCCAGTCGGGGGTTTCGGACACGGGCTTGGCTTCGCGTAGAGTGCTTAAGTATATCGGTCAGATGCGTCGATCTTTAAGCTTGCACGAGGCCGGGTATGATTGCCAGCATGCATGTACCGAATACTCAGACAGGTTCCTAATGTGCGGCCGCTACGTCAGTCCGGATGAGGCATCCATCGAGCGCGAGTTCAACCTCGTACGCACTGAATGGCAGTTCCCGGCCAGCTTCAATATTGCGCCCTCCCAGGCGGTGCCGGCCATCCGCGGCCGCGACGGCCGCCGTGAAGGTGTGTTGCTGCGCTGGGGACTGGTGCCGTATTTCGCCAAGGACAATCCCGGCAAATTCAGCACCTTCAATGCACGGCGCGAGACGCTGGAGAGCAGCGCCGCATTCCGCGGTCCCTGGAAATACGGCCGGCGATGCATCATTCCGGCGCTGGGATTCTATGAGTGGCATGTGAACGACGACGGCTCCAAGCAACCGTTCTACGTTCATTTGGACGATCAAACGATCTTCGGCTTCGCCGGCCTGTGGGAGGGCGCGAGTTGCACCATCATCACCATGGCGGCAAATGCGCTGATGGCCGGCATTCACAATTCCAAGGCGCGAATGCCGGCGATTCTGGCTCGCGATATGCGCGAGCCCTGGCTGTTCGGCAGTACCGAAGCGGCTGAGGCGGCTCTTGCGGCCTATCCCGCAGAACGGATGACCGCCTACAAGGTCAATCCGCGGGTCAATTCGACCCGCAACAATGACGAAACCCTGCTGGATCCCCTCCCGGATATGGCGGATTGAGCGGCACAGCACTTGGAAATGGCCGTTTCTTGATGCAGGTCCCATCGGGCTCGGCACGCTTCGCGATAGGCTTTCGCCAAAGGAAGCCGCAAACCCATGGTGCTCAAACCCGCATTTCTGATTGCAACTCTGCTGGCCGCGTCGAGCGTCGCGGCGAACCCGCGGATCTACACCTACCTGGATTCGAGCGGCACGCGCCATTACACCGATGTGCCGGACAACAACCGCTATCGATTGCTGGTGTTGTCGCCACATGATCGAACCGCGAGCGGCGATCGGTACGATTGGATGCTGCTGTCCAAGGCCGGACAATACGATTCGATCATCGAGAAAGCGGCGTTCACGGCCTCCGTGGAACCGAATCTGTTGCGCGCCGTGATCGTCGTGGAGTCGGGATTCAACTCCCGTGCCGTATCCAGGCGCGGCGCAGTGGGGTTGATGCAGCTGATGCCGGCGACGGCATCTCGATTCGGTGTATCGAATCCTTATGACCCGCGCCAGAATATCCATGCCGGCGCGCAGTATTTGAAATTTCTGATCGATCGCTTCGGTCAGGACGTCAGGCTCGCGCTGGCGGCGTACAACGCCGGCGAGGATGCGGTCGAGCGCAACGGCGGCCAGATCCCTCCCTTTACGGAGACGATGGCGTATGTGCCGCGGGTGCTGCGGATCTACCAGATGCTCAGGGAGCAGCCGCGCACGACGTAAGGACGGGTTGACACGAGCGCGGCCGCCTGGCTACTGTTGCTGAAGTGCTCAGCGTGAGCGGCAACGGCTTTGAGATTCGCGAAAGCGCGCACACCGCCGGATCGCCCGAGAAGGCGTACGCAGATCTGCTGCTTCCCGCGCGATGGTGGAGCTCCGATCACACATTCTCAGGAAGCGCCGCGAACCTCGTGCTGGATGCACGAGCGGGTGGTTGTTGGTGCGAGACCCTGCCCAACGGCGGTTCGGTTGAACACCTCCGGGTGCGCGAACAGCTGGAGCGTCTCAAGAAATTGATCGACAGCGAGTCGGCGCCGCGCGGTCATTGACCGGCCGGCGCCTTCGCGAACCCCTACAACTTGCGTGGCCCCGGCGCTTTCACCGCGGTTCCCGCCACTTCGAAGTGAGCGCCCGCCAGCAGCTTATTGACGCCGATGAAGGCCCGCGCAGGGAACTGTCCGTGAAAGTACGTGCGGTAGACAGTGTTGAACTTGTCGAACAGTTCCAGATCAGTGCAGTACACGGTCACGGCAACGAGATCGTCGGTTTTCAACCCGGCCTTTTCCAGAGTTTGCTTGACACCGTTCAAGACCGCGCGAATCTCGTCATCGACGTTGGCTGGAATGCGGCCGGTGGAATCGAACCCGATATGACCGGCCACATACAGCGTCTCGCCCGCCATGACGGCTTCGCTATACGGCGGCGCGGGTCGATCGGCGGCTTTCGGCGGTGCCACATAGCTGCGCTCTGCGTCGGCGGCGTGGCTCGGCAAGGCGAAGACTCCAAGCAGGGAAATGGCAAGTGCTTCCTTAAGCATGCGGTGAACTCCTTTAAGTTGATGGCGGTAGGGTGGATGGCTTATTCCGCAAGTCCCATCGTGTGGCGCACGAAGGAATAAATGTCCGCGGTTTCCTCAACCCGCTTCGACACCGGTTTTCCGGCACCGTGGCCGGCCCGCAGATCGATGCGAATCAAAATCGGTCGACCCTGAGGATCGGCATTTTGCATCGCGGCGGCAAACTTGAAGCTGTGCGCCGGGAATACTCGATCGTCATGGTCGCCGGTCAAGATGAGGGTGGCCGGATAGGCGACATTCGGCCGCACGTTGTGCAGCGGCGAGTAGGCGAGGAGGGCTTTGAATTCCGCTTCGTTGTCGATCGAACCGTAGTCGGCCTCCCAACCCTTGCCCACGGTGAATTCGCGAAATCGCAACATGTCCATGACCCCAACTTGCGCGACGGCCGCCGCGAACAGATCCGGCCTCTGTTCTTCGACGGCGCCGATGAGCAAGCCGCCGTTCGAGGCGCCTTGAATCGCGAGACGTTCGCGACTGGTCCATCGCTGGGCCGTGAGATATTCCGCTGCCGCAATGAAGTCGTCGAACACATTTTGTTTGCGCGTCTTCATGCCCGCCTCGTGCCAGGCGCGCCCGTACTCGCCGCCGCCGCGTAGGTTCGCTACTGCGTACACTCCGCCCATCTCGAGCCAGGCGGCCACGGCGGGCGAGAACGTCGGGTGCAGGGAATCGTTGAAGCCGCCATAGCCGTAAAGGATGGTCGGATTGCGGCCGTCACGAGCGATTCCCTTGCGCGCGGTCACGAACATCGGTATGCGGGTGCCGTCTTTGCTGTGATAGAAGACCTGCTGCGTTTGGTACTCCGCAGGCTGGAAGCCTTTCAGAGTCGGCGCTTTCCATAGATCGGTCCGGCCGCTGTTCAAGTCGAGCCGATAGATCGTGGTGGGCGTCGTGTAGTCGCTGTACCCGAAATAGGTGGTGGTGTCCTCGATTCGCCCGGCGAACCCAAAAGTCGTCCCCAGCCCGGGCAGCTTCACTTCGCCGAGCGGCTTGCCGTCGGGCGCATAGCGGCGCACCACGCTATGCGCGTCGTGAAGGTATTGACCGATGAGTTGATGATCCACCAGTGTCGCACTGTCCAGCGTGTCCTTGGATTCGGGCACGACGTTCCTCCAATGCGCCCGATCGGGCTTGTCCAGGTCGATCGCGATGATGCGATAGCGCGGGGCGCCGTCGTCAGTCTGCACATACAAGGTCGAGCCCACGTTGCCGACGAAGGTGTAGTTGGCGGCCGGCTCCGCAATGATGGATTGCAACGAGGAATCGGCGCCGGTCAAGCGCGCCACCAACAGCGTGTTCCTGACGTCGGTCCCATGATTGGACGCGACGATCAGATAACGGCCATCGTCGGTAACCTGCGCGCCCACGTACCAATCGGGGTCGTCGGAGCGCACGTAGATTTTGGGGTCCTGAGATTGCGGCGTACCCAGCTTGTGAAAGAACAAGGTGTGATATTGGTTGGGGACCTTGAGCGACGGTCCGGCGCCGGTCGGCGCATATCCAGAGTAATAAAAGCCGCTGCCATCCTTGCGCCAGGTGGCATTCGTGAATTTGACCCAGTGGAGCTCGTCCGGCAGGTCTTGCCCGCTCGCGACATCGCGAACATGCCAGATTTCCCAGTCCGAACCGGCTTCCGACAGGCCATAGGCCATCAGCCGCCCGTCATCGCTGTACCCGGCGCCGTTGAAGGCGACCGTGCCGTCTTTGGAGAGCGCGTTCGGGTCGAGCAAGGCGCGCGCGGGCTCAAACGGATCATCCGCCACGAACAGCACGGATTGATTCTGCAGGCCGTCATTGTGGGTATACAGCCAGCGCGGTCCGTGTTTTTCCGGTGCGCCCCATCGCTCGAAGTTCCAAATCTCCTTCAATCGCCGCGCAATCTGCTCGCGTCCGGCGATGGCGGCGAGATACTCGGCGGTGAGCTTCGCTTGCGCCTCGACCCAGGTGCGCGTCTCGGGCGAGTCGATGTCTTCCATCCAGCGGTAGGGATCGGCAACCTTGATGCCGTGGTATTCGTCGATCTGATCGCCGCGCCGCGCGGCTGGGTAGGTCAATCCCGCGGTATCGGCGGCGGATGCCGCCAGTGCGAACACGACCATCACTGCGGCCGCTGTGAACGCCGCAATTGGCTTTGTTTTCATGACATTCTCTTGGCGGCCGCGTGCCGGCCGGATGTTGCGCGCATTATAGTAGTTGATTTGCGCCGGCGCCGTCCCCATAGGGGTGGGACCGATGCAGCGGCGGAGTGCGCGTTTGTCCCTTACTTCCAGAGATATCGATCGCCAGCCGGACCCGGTCCCGGCATTGGCCGTCGTTTTTCGCGGATCCAAGCAGCTCTGCCGGGAATTCAGCTTGGTGCTTGAAGCGCAGGCCATCGAGCACGAGGTTCAGGAGAGCGGCGACTCTTGGTTGTTGGCGGTGACGCCGGCTTTGGTTCACCGAGCGCATGAGGAGATCAGCCGTTATTCGGCCGAACGCCGCGTACCGCGCAGTCGTCCAATCCCGATCGAACCGCATCCCGGAGCGGCTCTCGGTGCCGCCGGCTACGTGCTGATTCTTCTGACAACAGCGTACTGCACAGGCATCGCCTTGTTCGGCGCCGACTGGCTGTCGATTGGTGCCGTCAAGGCAGGCGCCGCGGACGAATGGTGGCGGGCGGTGACGGCGCTGACCCTGCATGTGGACCAGGAGCACTTGCTCGGCAATCTCCTGTTCGGCGTGTTCGCGGGCGTCGGTGCCGGTCGCCTGCTGGGGCCCGGTGTCGCCTGGTCGAGTATCCTGGGCGCCGCCGCGCTTGCCAACTACGTGGAAATTCTCATCGCCCCGCCTGCCCATCGAGCCGTGGGCGCCTCCACCGCAGTATTTGCGGCTCTGGGGCTGCTCGCCGGACTGGCGTGGCGGCGGCGGCTCACCCAGCGCGAGCGCCGCTGGCACATGTCCGCGCCGCTGATTGCCGGCATATGTCTGTTGACTCTACTGGGCGCCGGTACGGCCCACGTGGATGTGCTGGGTCACGCGCTCGGATTTATATTTGGAGTGGCGGTCGGCTGGCTGTATGCCCGCGCAGAAGTTCCGCGCGACCACACCGCGCCGGCGCAGATCGCCGCCGGCGTTGCGGCCGTATCGTTGATCTGCGTCGCGTGGCTGTTGGCGCTGGGCCACGCAGCCTAGATCTTGCCTCAGGTTTTTGGCACCACGCCGCCGGGCGTGAGTTTGTCGATCGCCTGGGGCAGAACTTGTGAAAGCTTGGCGGATAGATCCTCGGGGGACATACCGATCCTGGCCGCGAGTTGCTTCACGGTGTCGGAGCCGAACGCTTGATGAATCTGGTCGGCCGTGATGGGCTGATTGGCTCCGGTCCCCACCCACGAGCGCACCGTGCCGCCGAGTCCCTGTTGCTCCAACTGCGCGACGATGCCCTGAATGCCTCCGTGTTTTTCGATCAGACCATTGACGACCGTTGCCATTTCGGCACCGACCACCCCACCGAGCAATCCGTCGAACAATCCCATGTTGAGGTACTCCTTACGATTAGAACGAGAACACCAAATTGACGGTGGCCGCCGTATCGAGCGCATCCGGCATTCGCCGGCCCGCACACAGTGTTAGCCGCTCAAGCGCGCTTCGCGAGCAAGTCGCGAATTTCCTCGAGAAGGAGTTCGGATTTGGGCGGCGGAGCAGGCTCAGCGGGAGCCGCAGGGGCCGGCCTCTTGAGTCTGTTGATGCCCTTGATCACCATGAACAGCACCAGGGCGATGATGAGAAAATCAAACGTAGTTTGCAGAAAAGCGCCGTACTTGATCAGCACCTCCTTGCCGGTCGGATCCTTGCCGAGATCGATGGCCAAATCCGAGAAGTTCACGCCGCCGATGGCTCTGCCGAGCGTCGGCATGAAGATGTCGCCCACCAACGACGATACGATCTTTCCGAAAGCCGCGCCGATGATCACGCCGACCGCCAGATCGACCACATTGCCCTTCATCGCAAATTCTTTGAATTCCGAACCTAATGCCACGGCAATCTCCTTTTATTAGTCTATTGAATTGCTCCGAACACTTTTTTGAGCAAACTGCTGGCCTGGCCCAGCGGGTCTTTGCGAATGGCGCGTTCTTCCTCGGCCATCATCTGGAACAGACCGTCGAGCGTCTTGTCCGTTACATAGGATTCTAGCGTCGCGTCCTCGGGTTTGAGAACACCGAAGGCAACCGCTTTTTTCGCCAGTTGGTCGTAGGTTTCGCCCAGTTTCACCTTGTCTGTGGCATGGGAAATGACGGGTTCGAATTTCGCCTTCAGCGGCGCATACGTGGCTTGTTTGAAATACTGCGTTGCGGCATCGTCGCCTCCGGTCAGAATTCGCTTGGCATCCGCGAGGCTCATTTGCTTCAGCGCCTGTTTCAACAGATCCTTGCCCTCAGGCACGGCGGCCTCGGCGGCGCGGTTCATCGAAACGACCAGCTGGTCCAACTGGTCACCCACACCAAGCATGCGCATCATGCTTTCGGCCTTCGCGAGCTTGGGCGGTAGATCAATTTTTACTTTCGGATTCTTCAAGAAACCGTCGGTCACGCCGAGCTTGCCCACCGCCGAGTCAATGCCTTGATCGAGAGCCTTTTTCAATCCGGCCGATGCATCATCGTTCGACAGCGAACTCAATGTCGCGCCGCCCGCTCGGTCGCTCACCGCAAGCGAGCCGAGAGCCATCGCAAGAATTCCGCCGAGGAGCAGCGCTGTCTTCATCATCGTTACTATGCGCTATCACTCCGCCGCGATGCCAGTATTAAAATTGCGCGTGCACCCGCACCGCAGCGACCGACACCGGACCCCGGTCACGGTTATAGGCGGGGTGGTTGATCCATTGATAGTCGAAAGTGAGATGCGCAAAATTCAGCACGGCGAGCGAATAATAGGTTTCGACGATCTGTTCGGGACCTTGATGAGGGAGGCGTCCGTCGCCGACGAGAATACCGAGTCCCCCGGCATTCAAGTAGCGCTCGCGCGCCGCGGAGATGTCATTGTCGATCGCGGCCAGACCCAGCGTGTCGTCGGGGCGATGCCAGCTTTTCCCTTGGAGGGATAGTCCGATCGAGACTGTCCGATCGATGTCCGTGAACTCATACGCCTCTACGTCGCCGGCCGCTTTCCCCAGTCGCGCAAACATGCCGAGATCGGGCGCCACTTGCTGTTCCAGGTTGAGGCTTGCGCCCGCGCGAGTGCGGTAGCTGCGCACGGCTGCGATATTCACCGCGCTTCCCGTGCTCTCGGCGAGCTGAACCGCGTCGTCGAGCAGTCCCATGCGCGCGTGGCTTTGGTAGACGGTGAGGGCCAATCGACCGGGCAACGCGCCGATCTCATGTCGCCTTTCCACTTCGAGAAGGGATTGGAATTCGTGAAATCCCGGCTCCAGATGCGCGCTGTTCGGCACATCGGACATATCGAACAGGCCGCCGCGCAGGGTCCACACGCCCTGATACCACTCGATCGCAGCGCCTATGCTGTAGCCCCAGGCATCCGCCGCGTAATCGAACGTGCCCGCGTCGATGGCGGCCCAATTCAGAAAGTCGATGCGCGGATCGTGGGCATATTGATTGGTGTCGAAAACGTCGCCGATGCTGAATTTGCCAACAGTGATGACCACGCGATCGGCGCTGCGCGCACCGCCCAGTTGATTTGCCGATGCTTCGACCGCCTGGCGGGAATCGTCCAAATTAAAAGTCTGCCGCACGAATAACCGCGGCAGGCGCAAATACGGCTGATTCTTGCCGACCTTGTAAGCCTCGCCGCTGGGAAATCCCGCCACCCCGAGGGTGTCGTCGAGTCCGAAGCCCTGGTCGATCTCGCCATTGATCCACCCCTCCGCGCCCGACCAGAGTCGCGCCCCCAAGTACAGGGTGGCGTCGGTCGTCTCGGCGCCGCGATTCGGTGACAGGCTATTGGGCCCGGAGTAGGGTGCGTTGAATTCCGACGTCTGCTGTTCCACATAGGTGAATTGTCCGTGGACCGCGAAATTCTGCTCCTCCGCTGAACTAGGAGCAGCGGGCGAGGCCGTCGACAAGAGCCACGCCAGTGCAACTGCGCAGACGACCAGCCTCGCCACAACCATTACAACCCGCTGCGGCTCGCGTAGTTCATCACAGGTACTTGGTGACGCCCTGAAACTCTTTGAGCAATTCTCGAAATTCTCTCGGCAGGGATTCGGAGGCATCTTCCATGCAATGGTGGATATGGTCCTTGATCAATTCTTTCTTGGCATTGCCGACGGCTTTCTCCACGGCGTGCAGCTGCTGCGCCAGGTCCAGGCAAGGGCGGCCGGATTCCAGCATGTCGATCACCGCCGCGAGGTGTCCATGGGCACGCTTCAATCGGGCCGATATCTCGGGAAACTTATGCATCAGATATGTTCCATTTCGATGTATCCTATCCCCCTAGAGAGGATAAGACAAGATGGCAACATGCTGGAACTCTTGAGAAACGGGGGCCTATCCGCTCAATGCGCGGTCAGACGCGAGGACAGGGAGCGCCACCAGGCCGCCGTCAGCAGCTCGGCATGGTGCTGGGTGAACACGCCGCAAAGGGTCGGTGGTATGGAGAGAAAGGGAAGCCACTGCTCGGGAAAGACATCGCGCGGGCCACAGTGAAACCAGGGTTCCGCGCTGGTCTCCTCTTCCTCGCAGCTCGGTTGCGGCAGGTCGCGGAATACGCAGTCGGTCACCATGCAGATTTCATCGTAGTCGTAGAAGATCACGCGGCCGTGGCTGGTCACGCCGAAATTCTTCAGGAGCAAGTCGCCGGGAAACACGTTGCTGGCCGCCAGATCGCGCAGGGCATTGCCGTAGTCGATGATGGCCGACTCCGCGGCGGCGGGATCGGACTCTCGCAGGAATAAATTGAGGGGCCGCAGGCGTCGCTCGATGTAGCAGTGCTCGACGATCAAGTCGTCACCCTCAATTCGGCAGCTTTCGCCGGCCTCATTCAGCAGTTCATCCAGCAGGTCGGGCATGAAGCGCGCCCGCGGCAACCGCAGCCGTTTGAATTCTTGCGCATCGACCAGGCGGCCGGCGCGGTCGTGGCGGAACACGAATTGGTAGCGATCGATGACGTCCTCGCGAGTACTGGTCTTGGGCGCGCCGAAACGGTCGCGGATCACTTTGAATACCAGGTCATGCGAGGGCAGGGTGAATACCAGCATCACCAAGCCGCGATCGCCGGGGGCGTGCACGAAGCTGTCGATGGACTTGTCCAGGTGACGTTGGAGCGCGAAAAAGCGCTCGGTCTTGCCTTGTTTGGCGCGGCCCAGCACGGTGTACAGCTCGTCGATGGACTTGCGTGGCATGAACGAGCGCAGCAGCGTGATCGCTGCGCTGACCACCGGCAGATCCACATGGAAGTAGGAACGCGCATAGCCGAACAACGAGCCGACGTCCGCGCGCGATAGCATGACCGAATCAACCTGCACCCCCGTCGACGAGTTGGTGAAGGCTAGAATCAAGGGTGTGATCGAGCCGTCGCCGATCAGGCGGCCGACGACGAAGGCGTGCGTGCCGCGGTAGAAAACCGGTTCGATCAGCTCGATCGACTCGGGCTGGCCGCTCAGACGGCCGGTCTGAAAATAGCGCCCTATTTCAGCGCTTATGCGATGCACCGCCGCTTCAGGATCATGGACGGCGGCGCCGAAGGGTAGATCGGTGAGCACCTCGCGCACGGCCGTCGGCAGCGAGCCGCCCACGCGGTAGACGCGGATCGGTACCGCGCCAGAAGCGCGCCCCACGTTGGTGGCGCAAAACTCGACCTCCGGATTGACGCCGACGGTACCGAACAGATCGCGCGTGATCGAATTGAAGAAAGTGCGGTAGAAATCGCTATCGGGACGCCGCGCGACGATGATTTCGTACGCGCGCTTGATCTCGGTCCACAGAGCCACGTCGATGCGTTTGGATTGCAGCTGGCTCGCAATCGCCGCCACACCCCGCGCCACGCGCAGTTCATACAGCTCGATGCGCGCGACCGCATCGAGCTGCGCGGTTGCCCAGTCCTCGGCGAGGAAATTCAGCGCTGCGCGCCGCGTAATCCGCCCGAATTCCTCGTTGTACTGCCGAAAATGTTCCGCGATCAGCGCGGCGTGGTCCTTTGCGCTGAGTTCTCGGGTCGCGGCGGTGGCCGGCGAAGTTGCGGCGGCGCTCATGCTCTCTTGGCGCGCTGCGGCCCCGATTTCACGGCCGCCGTGAATTGCTCGGCCTCGGTGCTGCCGGCCATTGCGCCGGTGGAATGCGCTCCGGCGCTGATGGCCGTTTGCACCGCATCGAAGTAGCCGGTGCCGACGAAGGCTTGGTGCTTGGTCGCTCTATAGCCCGCACTTTCCTGGCCGAATTCCCGTTGCTGCAATTGCGAATAGCCGTACATGCCGTCCGCGCGATAGGCGGCCGCCAGCTCGAACATCGACAGATTCAAGGCGTGCCAACCGGCGAGCGTGATGAATTGAAAGCGGTAACCCAGGGCCGCGAGCTCTTCGCGCCAGCGCTTCATGGCCGCGGCATCGAGCTTGGCCTGCCAATTGAATGAGGGCGAACAGTTGTAGGCGAGCAATTTGCCGGGGAATTTCGCGTGAATGGCCGAGGCGAAGCGCCGCGCCTCGGCCATATCGGGCTTGGACGTTTCGCACCACAAAAGATCGGCGTACGGCGCGTAGGACAAGCCGCGATCGATGGCTTGTTCGATACCGGCCTTGACGTAGAAGAATCCCTCGCTGGATCGTTGCCCGGTCAGGAAGCGCGCGTCGCGCGGATCGTGGTCGGAGAGCAGCAAGTCCGCCGCATCCGCGTCGGTGCGCGCGATGACCACGGTGGGCACGTCGAGCACATCGGCTGCCAGGCGCGCGGCCACCAGCTTGTTGATCGCCTCGCCGGTCGAGACCAGCACCTTGCCGCCCAGATGTCCGCACTTCTTGGCGGACGACAATTGATCCTCGAAGTGAACGGCCGCCGCGCCGGCGCGGATCAAAGCCTTGGTCAGTTCGAAGGCATTGAGATTGCCGCCGAAGCCGGCCTCGGCATCAGCGATGATGGGCACCAGCCAGTCGATGTCGGATTTGCCGTCCATGTGATGAATTTGATCGGTGCGCAGCAGCGCATTGTTGATGCGCTCGACCATTTTCGGGACCGAGTCGACGGGATACAGGCTCTGGTCCGGGTACACCTCGCCGGCGCTATTGGCATCGCCCGGCCACCTGCCAGCCCGAGCAATAAATCGCCTTCAGGCCGGCCTGAACGGTCTGGATGGCCTGGTTTCCGCTCATGCAGCCCAAGCCCGCGATCAGGGGTTCACTGTGCAATTGGCGCCAGAACTTCTCCGCACCCATCCGCGCCAGGGAATACTCGATGCGCACCGAGCCGCGCAGCCGCGCCGCATCGGCCGGGCTGTAGGGGCGCTGGATACCCTGCCAACGATCAGTCATTTGGTCGCTCAATTCGATTCTCCTGAGGCCAAAAATAGGACCTTGCGTCCGGGGATGCAGGAAGCTTAGAGTATGAAAAGCGATGATTTACACATTAGAAATTTCACAGTGTGAATTTCACATCGGGGCGCCATGGCAGGATTGATCCGGCAGGGACATTTTCTCGGCACCAAGCTACGGTCGCTGCGCAAGCGCAATGGACTCACGCTCGATGAACTGTCGGCGCGGTGCGTGCAAATCGACGCGGCCGCGGCCCCTTCGGTGTCCTATCTCAGCATGGTAGAGACCGGTAAGCGCATGCCCTCGGCCGATATGCTGGAGATGCTGGCCGGCATATTCAGCAAGGACACGCGCTGGTTTCTGGATGAGAACACCGAGATCGAAGCCGCACCGGCACAGCGCGACCGGGGAGGCTTGGAAGCCATGCCCTTGGAGCCCGCGTTTCTGTTCTCGCACGAACTGCTGCAGAACGCCCTGCCCGAATTGCTCTCTCAAACCGGCACCACGGGTCGGCAATTCGCGCAACTGCTGATTCGCGTCTGGCAGGAAACGCGTCACAACAATTTCCCGGACATCGAACGCGCGGCGGAAGAGTGCGGCAAACGCGAGATGCCGCTGACCCTGGACGCGGTGATGGCCATCTGCAAGCAGCATGCGCTCGAGCTGCGATGGTTCGACGGCGATGCCCGCAAGCCGAGCGGGGCTTTGGTGCGTTCGCAATTCGAGGCACCTGGGACCGTGCTGATCAACAAGCGCCTGCGCAATCAGGAGGAACGGCTGAAATATGAGCTCGCGTTCATCATCGGCCACAAGATCCTGCACAACGGCGACGGCGCCATTTCGCCGCACAGCGCAATTCACTCGGGCGACGGCGAATCCGCAGGATCCGCCGCCGGCATGGGCGCGCAGGACGTGCTGCATGCGTGGCGCGATTTCGAATGCAGTTTTTTTGCCGGAGCGCTGCTTTGCCCGCGCGTTCCATTTCGCCGTTTCCTGATCCGCGAGGCGCATAGCGTCGCCGGCTGCCGCAAGCTTGGGCGTCACCCCGGCGCTGGTCATGCGCCGCATGACCGCCGTCTCGCCCTATCGGCATTGGCATTTCTTCGACGCTTACCCGCCGGGGTACCTACGCGCGGTGTATCGCGGCAACGGCATCCCCCTGCCCTGGGGCAATATGAGCCTGGTGTCCGACCCCTGTCCGCGATGGGCGGTATTTCGCCTGCTGCACACAACGCCGGCGACCGCGCCGATGCAGAAACCCAAGTCGCAGATTTCCGTGATGCAGGACGGCAAGCGCGCGCGCCTCTACTGCTGTCATTCATTGTTGACGCGGGATACGCTGGATGAAGTGCACGTGCTGTCCGTGGGAGTGGATTTGCTGCCCGCGCTCGACGCGCAGGGCTTCGACGGCGAAAACATGGTGGCGATGGTCGCGGAATCCTGCCGGCAGGGCGGCGGCGATGGCGTGATTCCGGCCCCGGCGGCCGCTGCGATTCGTGCCGCCTCGCAGGTGCTCAACATTGCCTGGATAGCGGAAGCGCTCGACTCTCCCGCGAGCGTCATATGCCCGCGCAGCGGCGCCTGCCCGCGGCAACCCCAGAGTTGTGGGAACGAGGAGCCTGTCTGAGTATTCAACGTGGCCTTACCCAAGACGGATTTGCCTTCAGTCGAGGCGGAGCCGACGTGGTTGGGTCGAGACCCAATGAGGAGGCGACAACGATGAATGAAGGCAAATCCGTCAGGTCCCGACGGGTTGGCTCTGCAAGGGGCGTCTGCGGCGTTGCGCGGCTTGGCCGTGGAATCAACCACGGCCTGCGCCGCGCGCCTTGCATCCACTCCCTTGCAGAGCCAACGCGGCTCACGTTGAATACTCAGACAGGCTCCTAACATGGTGCAAGGCAGATGGCATATCACGATCAACACACCGATGGGCGACAAGTCGGGCGTGTTGGAGCTCAAGTCCAACGGCACGGTGCTGACGGGAGCGCTGTCGGATGGCTCTCACCATATTGCGATCACCGATGGGAAAATCGCAGGCAACCAACTGAGCTGGTCGGCCCGGATCACGAAACCCATGCGAATGAATTTCAAATTCACCGCCACGGTCGACGCTGACCGCATCAGCGGCATCGCCAAGCATGCCTTGGGGAAGGCCACGTTCAGCGGCACGCGAGCAGCGTGATGGGGGGGGGAGCGCCCCGGATGCTGCAGGGCAGCAACCTCATCCGGACCCCCTACAGCTTCAGCGGATCAAGCCGATATTGGTTGTGGACCATGTTCATCTTGAAACGCATTTTTGGACGCGTCGACGGTCCGCTGCTGCACGGAATGCTGGCGGGATGCGTCATTTTGGTGATTTCCTCGCTCGGGCTGTTCTATTTCTGGCATGCGGCGCGAGACGCCCAATTGGACGCGGTGCGCACCGAACTGCTCCAATTGGCCAAAGTGTCGGCCACTTTGGTCGATGGCGAGCGTCATAAGCTGCTGAAGTCGCAGGCGCAAGCGGGAGGCGCCGACCACCTGGCGCTGCTGGCTCCGCTGGTCAAATTCCACAAAGCCACCTCCGACATCATCTACGTCTACACCGCCATCCTCGACAAGAAACGGATCTACTACGTCCTCGGCACGGATTACCTCTACCACATCGACGGCGACGCCGAGACACCCGACCTGATCATGACGCCGCATGACACTCTGGATCCGACTCTGCGCCGCGCCCTCGAACAGCATCAACTCGCCGTCAACGATGAGCCGGTGAAAGAGGCGAAGCGCAGCTACATGAGCGCGTACGCGCCGTTTTACGATTCGCATGGGCAATTCGTCGGCGTGATCGGGGTCGATATGTGGGTGCGCGATTTTGACGCGCGCGTCGCCGCAATCCGCCATGCCGGCACCGCCGCCTTCGCTGCGGTGAGCCTGCTGTCGGTGCTCACCGGCTTTGTGGTGTTTCGCCTGAGCCGCACGGCGCTGCAGGCGCGACTGCGCGATCAAGTCATTCAAGCGCGGCTGGCCGATGCGAAACAACAGGCGGAGATGCACGCGCAACGCGCCGAGGCGGCGTCGAAAGCCAAGAGCGAATTCCTTGCCATGATGAGTCATGAGATTCGCACTCCCATGAACGGCGTCTTGGGATTCGCCAATCTGCTTCTCGAAACCCCCCTCAACCCCGAACAGCGCGACTTCGTGCAGTCGGTGCAAAGTTCGGGTGATCTGCTGCTCACCATCATCAACGATGTGCTCGACTACTCGAAGATCGAAGCGGGCCGCATGACAGTCGAGTGCATCGATTTCAGCCTGCGGTCGGTATGCGAGGAGGTGCGTACAATTCTGCGCGCGGCGGTCGCAAAGCGGGGTCTGGAGATGAGCTTCGACTACGATGCGAGCCTGCCGCCTCGCATTCAAGGAGACCCGCTGCGCATCCGTCAGATCCTCCTCAATCTCACCAGCAACGCGGTGAAATTCACCGAGCACGGCACGGTGCGGATCGAGGTTTCGCAGCTGGGAGAAACGCAACTCAAGGTCAGCGTGACCGACAGCGGGATCGGCATCAACGAGGAACAATTGAACCGCATGTTCATGCGTTTCACCCAGGCGGATTCCTCGACCACCCGCCGCTATGGCGGCACGGGACTGGGCCTCGCCATCAGCAAGACATTGGTGGAATTGATGGGCGGTACCATCGGTGTCAGCAGCCAACCCGGCATCGGATCGACATTCTGGTTCACGCTGCCGTTGGTCGTGGCCCGGCACGCCCCGGAGCCGTTGGTCCCGGCGGAACTGCTGCCGCCGCCCGCGCGTGCGCCGGAACCGGCGGCGGTCGAGACGGTCGCCCCGTCGTCCGTTGCGCCCGGCGCGGCCCGGCAGGGCGGCGACCGCTTGCTGCTGGTGGAGGACAATTTCGTGAATCAGCGAGTGGCCGTCTACATGCTGACCAAGCTCGGTTATCGCGTCGATGTGGCCCTGCATGGGCGCGAGGCGATCGACATGCTCGGCAAGTTCGCCTACGACCTGGTCCTCATGGACTGTCAAATGCCCGAAATGGATGGCTTTGAGGCGGCCCGAACCATCCGCGATCCCAAATCAATGGTGCTCGATCATGACGTACCGGTGATCGCCATGACGGCGAATGCGTTTCCCGAGGACCGCGCCCGCGCACTCGCGAGCGGCATGAATGATTTCCTGGCCAAGCCGGTGGATCGATCGGTGCTCGCCGCCACGCTTGCCAAGTGGCTGAAGCCGGAGTCGGTCCGGGAGCCGCGCGCCGCCGTAGGCTAGGAGCCTGCCCGAGGCTCCTAGGACGCGTCGTTACCGGTCGCCTCGCCGGTGGCCGTCTGAACGTAATTTTGCAGTCCCATCTTGTCGATGAGCCCGAGTTGCTCTTCGATGAAATCGATATGCTCTTCTTCGCTCTTTTGGATGTGCACCAGGAGCTCGCGGGTCACGAAGTCCTTGACCGATTCGCAGTGTGCGATGGCGGAGTCGTACAAGGGATGCGCAGCCATTTCACGCTTAAGGTCGCAGAGCAGTATTTCCTTGACGTCCTCGCCGATGAACAGTTTGCCGAGGTCCTGCAGATTCGGCAGTCCCTCGAGGAAGAGTATGCGTTTGACCAACCGGTCCGCATGCTTCATTTCATCGATTGATTCTTCGTACTCGAGCTTGCCGAGGCGTTTCATGCCCCAGTTGTCGAGCATGCGAGCGTGCAGAAAGTACTGATTGATGGAGGTGAGTTCGTTCTTCAGCGCGAGATTGAGAAATTCCAGGACTTTCGCATCGCCTTGCACGGTGGCCCCTTATGACTGCGCTCGATGAGCGCGCGGACTTGGGCTCCGATTGTAGCCCCCCGCCCGCGTCCGGGCATCAATTCAACTTCAGGCGGCGAACTCTGTGCTCGGCCGGGCGAAGAATCCAAGAACGGCGGTCTCGCCGGCATCCCGAGCCTCGGACAATGCCGCCCGGGCCTCCGGAACGCATTTGCCGCAACAGGTGCCGACTCCCAGTTCACGGGTCAGATCGCGCAAACTCGTGGCGCCGTTCTTCACTGCCGAGCGGATATGCCGCTCGGAAACCGCTTTGCACACACAGATGATCATGGGACGTATTGTGAACGCGAATGCGAATGATTGTCAATAACGTTTAATTTAACTTAATTCGAAACCCGCCCAGGAGGGCCCCACCTGGGTCAAATCGTTGCTTGGGGAAGGCGCAGCGGCCGCTCACATGCATAATGGCGGCTTGGGCTCACAGACCAGGTCGCACGAGAAAGTTTGTCATGAAGATTTTTTCCTGGAACGTCAATGGCATCCGCGCCGTGCTCAAGAAGGGTCTTTTCCAACCATTCCTCGACGCCCATCGGCCCGACATCGTTTGCCTGCAAGAGACCAAGGCGGAACGCGGACAATTCGAGATCGACCTGCCGGACTATCGCGAATATTGGAATTCGGCGGTAAAGAAAGGTTATTCCGGTACCGCCATCTTTTCCAAGGAAGAGCCGCTGTCGGTCATCAATGGTTATCCCCAGGACTTCGCCAAGCGCTTCTCGTTCGCTGATGAATTGCAGCGCGACAGCGCCGAAGAAGGCCGGGTGATGACCGCGGAGTTCAAGAAGTTCTACGTCGTGACCGTCTATACGCCGAACGCCAAGGACGACCTCAGCCGGCTGGCGTTGCGATTCAAACACTGGGACCCGGCATTTCTGGCCTATTGCAAACAGTTGGAAAAGACCAAGCCGGTAATTTTCTGCGGCGACCTCAACGTAGCGCATACCGAACTGGACCTCGCCAACCCGAAATCGAACCGCGGCAAGAAGGGTTTCACCGATGAAGAGCGCGCGGGCTTTCAGCACATGCTCGACGCGGGCTTCGTCGACACCTTTCGCCTTTTCACGCAGGGTAACGGGCACTACTCATGGTGGAGTCACTTCGCCAACTCCAGGGCGCGCAACATTGGGTGGAGAATCGACTACGTGCTCGTCTCCGGACAGTTGCGCGGCGAGGTGAAGAGCGCCGAGATCCATCCCACGGTCATGGGGAGCGACCATTGCCCGGTCAGCATTACGCTCGCTTGAGCATCAGATCAAAGGTCATTGCATGCGAGTAGTCATTCCGCTGGTGGTGGTGGTATTCAGCGTGGCGCCGGTTCTCGCCGCCGAACCGCCCAGCCGGTATGGGGTCGATGCGCCGGAACTCGCGCATCTTGGCAACAACGAGGTGGGGGTCAGAACCCTGCACCTCGTAGAGCGCGAACAAGCCGATGTGCTGGCCTTCGATGCGGCCAAGGGGTCTGCGCCGTCGGTCGATCGGCCCTTGACCGTGGACCTCTGGTACCCCGCGCACCCTGCCAAGCATGCCCCGCGGGTGGTCTATACGGCGCAATTGCCTGCTGAGCCGCCGGCCATGCCTCAGAGTTTTTCCATTCCGGGGATTGCCGTGCGCGACGCGCCCCCCTCGGGAACAAATCTGCCGCTCGTGATCGTGTCGCATGGCTACAGCAACGATCCGGCGGCCATGACCTGGCTCACCGAGAATTTGGCCTCGAAAGGCTACGTCGTGGCAGCCATTCACCATGATGATCCGCCGATAACCGATCGAACCCGGTTTGCGCAGCCCTTGATGCGCCGGCCCCTGGACATTGCCTTCGTGGCGCAGACCCTTCAAGGCCAGTTGGCGGCGGATGGCCGGGTGGATCCGTCGCGCACGGCGATGATCGGATATTCCATGGGCGGCTACGGCGTGTTGAGCGCCGCGGGCGCAATTCTTGATCCACAGGGCGGTGCGGTCAAATTGGTGCCGGGGGGCTTGATGCTGCCGTTCGCGCGCGGCGGAGCGCTGCAAGAGCGCCTCATCATCAAGGGTCTGCGCGCGGTGGTGGCGATTTCGCCGGCCGGCAACGGCAACCTGGCCTGCTGGGGCACCGATGGATTGCGCGCGATCACCTCGCCTTTGCTTCTCATCGCCGGCGATCAGGACAAGACGGTGGACTATGGCACGGGTGCGCGCGCGATTTTTGGCATGGCGAGCGGCGCGCATCGATATCTCCTGACTTTCAAGGAAGGCGGACATGCGATCGGATTGAGTCCGGCGCCGGATTCCATGCGGCAATTGCTCTGGGATCAGGATTGGTTCGAGGATCCGGTGTGGCGCAAAGAGCGAATCAACGCCATCAATATGCACTTCATCACCGCGTTCCTGGACCGCTACGTCAAGGGCGATGAAAGCCGCGATGCCTATCTCAACGTACCGGTGAGCGAATCGTCCGCGGGTACCTGGCCGGCCGCGACACCGGCTCTGCCGTATGCCGCCTACAGTCCCGGTGGCGCGACGATTACGGTGTGGAAGGGATTTCAACGCAATCACGCCACCGGCTTGGAACTCCTGCAGTCCGCGGCAGGGACGCCATGACATCACATCCGCTGGCGCCTGCGGCACCTCAAGAGATCGGGCTCTCCGCCGCTCGCCTCGCTCGTCTGGGGGAGGTAATGCAGGGCGAAATAGAACGTGGGCGATTGCCCGGCGCGGTGGCGCTCATCGCGCGTCGCGGCCGGATCGGCTATTTCGAGAGCTTCGGGCGCCGCGACCCGGCCGGCACCGAACCCATGGCCAAGGACGCCATTTTCCGCATCTATTCCATGACCAAACCCATCACCTCGGTCGCCGCGATGATGTTGTGGGAAGAGGGACGGTTCCTGCTTGGCGATCCTGTCAGCCAGTATCTTCCTGAGTTCGCGGATCTTCAGGTCGCGGTGGAGCGGGGTGGAGAAACCCTGCGGGTACCGCTGGCGCGTGCCATCACCATTCAGGACCTGTTGCGACACACTTCCGGACTCACCTACGAATTTCGCGGCCCGGGCGCCGTGCAAAAAATGTACATGAGCGCGAAGGTGTACAGCCGCGCGCAAACCAGCGCCGATCAGGTTGCGACCTTGAGCAAGCTGCCGCTATTGCATCAACCGGGAACTCAATGGGAATACAGCCGCTCCACGGATGTGATTGGCCGCCTCATCGAAGTATTGTCGGGCTTGCCGCTGAGCGTGTACTTCGAGCGGCATATTCTGGCGCCGCTCGGCATGGTCGACACGGCATTTCATGTACCCCCATCGCAGCACTCGCGCCTGGCCGAGGCTTTCCCGAAAGATCCCGAGAGCGGCTCGTCCGTGCAGCTTCTCGAGGTGCGCGATCCGCCGAAATTCGAGTCGGGCGGAGGCGGTCTGGTATCGACCGCGAGCGACTATGCGCGCTTCCTGCAGATGTTGCTGAGCGGTGGGACCTTTGGCGGACGCCGATTTCTCAGCCGTAAAACCATCGAACTCATGACCGCCGATCACCTCGGGCCCATCACCGGGGCGCCCGATCTGCTGCTTCCCGGACACGGTTTTGGGCTTGGCTTTGCCGTGCGCCTGCAGGCCGGCATCGCGCACGTTCCCGGCTCGATCGGCCAGTATTTCTGGGGCGGCCTGGCGGGAACCACGTTTTGGGTCGATCCCGCGGAGCAGCTATTCGCCTTGCTGCTCATCCAGGCGCCCGGCCAGCGCGACTATTACCGCACGCTGTATCGAGATCTTGTCTACGCCGCTTTCGACGATTGAATCGGGCCGGCAGGGCGGCGCGCGGTCATGGCGATGCGCGTCACATTCTTCGCCCCCTTTTGTAAGGGATCGCCTGCTGCGACCCTTGAGAGATGACCTTCATCACGCCACTTTGATTGCGAACATGACAATAATGCGCCCTAGGTGGTGCTGCACTGCGGTCGGCATGACGGGATATGCGAAAAATTAACAAGCTCTCGCTAATTGGCGCAATTCTGCTGTCCGCCGCCTATGCATCCGGCGCGGCCGCAGGGTCGACCTTTGCCGATCAGCTCGAGATGCTTGAATGGTCGGATCCGGAGCGGGCGGCACAGATCATCGATGCTGCACCGCCGCTGGCGGCGAGTTCCACCGCCTCGGAAATCGAAATGCTCGAGATCCGCGCGATGGTCTTCGCGGACAGCAACCGCGACGAAGAGGTCAATGCCATCGAGCAGCGTCTGGATGTGATCGCAGCCACCGGCGACGAATCGGCCCTTCGCGCGGGCCGCTTCGCACGGGCGTATTCGGCTCGTCAGCACGGTCAATACGCGGCCGCCGAAGCCGAACTGAAGGGCATCGACTTCAATTCGATCAGCTCCGATTCCGAACGCTATCGAATCCTCACGCTGCGCGGTCTGGTGCTGCGCATCCTGGGTCAAGACGAAGCGGCGCTGCCTTTCTTGGAGCATGCATTGGACCTTGCGAACAAGATGCACGATGATCTGCGCACGGTGCACGCCATGCTCGGGATGGCGCGGATCTACACGGACAGCGGCAACTATGACCGCGCCCTCGAGCAGTTGGACGCCGCTCGGCGCCTCGCCGTCCGCCTGGGCGACGAAACCTCGCTGGTCGAAACCGAAGAGCGCGTGGCCGATATTGCGGACCGCCGCGGCGACCGGGTCGAGGAACGGCGCGCTTCTTTGGCGGGACTCGAACACGCGAAGCGCTCGGGCAGCAGCAAGTGGCTCGAACTGGCGCTGCTCAACCTCGGAGATTCCTACTTGAAGACGCGCGACTTCGCGGAGTCCCTCAAGTATTCCAAACAGGCGCTGCCGATCATGCTGCGCACGAATCAGCGCGACGACGAACAGGTCACCTTGTTCAACGAAGGCCTGGCCTACATCGGCCTTGGCAGCATCAAGGCCGGCCAGAAACTCGCCGAAGGGGCGATTACCGAGGCACTTGCCGGCAGCGATTTCCTGGACGCGAAAGAATTGCTGCGGGAATACGCGGATGCGCTGGAGCACGCAGGCTACCTGATGATGGCGATCCAGGTCTATCATCGCTATGACGCGATCAGCGAGAAGTTCATGACGAACACGCGGCAGCGTGCGTTCCTGGAACTTTCCGCCCAATTCGACGACGAACGCAAGGCCCGGGAGCTTGAACTCCTGCGGCGCGACAACGCTCTCAAGGTGTCCGAAATGCGCGGACAGCGACTGCTGCAGCAGCTCATCATCGCGGCGGCGCTGTTCATCGCAGTCATATGCGCGGCTCTGGTTTGGGCATTTGCCCGCGTCAGCAAGGCAAACGAACGGCTGCGCTTCAGCAGCGAACACGATCCTTTGACTGGGCTGTCGAATCGCCGCTATTTCAACGAGCGCGTGCTCGCGGTTGACGGTGCACGCCCGGTGGGGGGGTGTGTGCTGCTCGCGGATCTGGATCACTTCAAGCGTATCAACGATTCCTATGGTCATCCGGCCGGAGATGCGGTGCTCGCTGCGATGAGCCAGCGGTTGGCGGATGCGCTGCGCGAGCACGACAAGCTCGTTCGTTGGGGCGGAGAAGAATTCCTGGCCGTGCTCGGTCCGATGACGCCGGCGCAGGCGGACTTGACGGCGGAGAGACTGCTGCAGGCCGTGCGCCGCGAGCCCGTACTCTGGAATGGCCATCTGATCCGCTGCACGATTTCCATCGGCTATGCGTGCTTCCCAATGGCCGGTTCGGCCACCGACATTTCCCTCGACAGCGCCATCAGTCTGGTGGACAAAGCGCTCTACGAAGCCAAGCGCCGCGGGCGGGACCGCGCCTGCCTGATCAAGGTCGTGAGTGCCCGCGACGAAAAGGACTTGACCACCATCAGTTCCGAGTTCGAGTCTGCGACCACCGACCGTCGCGTCTTGTTGGTCGAGATTTTGGGCGCCGCAGCCTAGAATACCCAGCATCGTAAACCGCTGGGGAGAGAATCCATGTCATCGACCGTTGCGCTGTCCATCGGCGGCGAGGCCCGTTCGGGCAAGACAACTTTCAAACGCCATGATCCGGTGACGGGTGAGACCGCGACCGAAGCGGCGGCTGCCACGGTTGCCGATGCCGTCGCGGCGGCGGACGCTGCTGCAGCCGCATTTCCCGCCTGGAGTGCCCGCGGCCCGAATGAGCGCCGGGCGATGCTGAACCGCGCCGCGGTTGCGCTCGAAGCCCGCGCCGGCCAATTCGTCGATGCCATGATGGGCGAAATCGGCGCGACCGAAGGGTGGGCGCGATTCAATCTGATGCTGGCCGCATCCATGATCCGCGAGGCCGCGGCGCTGACCACCCAGATTGCCGGAGAAGTGATTCCATCCGACAAGCCGGGTTGCATTGCGCTGGCGATCCGCGAGCCCGCCGGCGTGGTGCTGGGGATCGCACCTTGGAATGCCCCCATCATCCTCGGCGTGCGCGCCATCGCCGTACCGCTGGCCTGCGGCAACACGGTGATATTGAAAGCCTCCGAACTCTGCCCGCGCACTCATGGCCTCATCGTGGAAGCATTCATCGAAGCCGGCTTCGCCGGCGGCATCGTCAATCTCATCACCAACGCGCCGCAAGATGCGGGCGCGATCGTCGGCGCACTGATCGATCACAAAGCGGTCACCAGGATAAACTTCACGGGATCCACCGCGGTCGGACGGATAGTCGCAGTTCGGGCTGCGCAAAACCTCAAGCCGGTGCTGTTGGAACTCGGCGGAAAGGCGCCCTTGCTCGTGCTCGATGATGCTGATCTGGATGAAGCGGTGAAGGCCGCCGCGTTCGGTGCATTCATGAATCAGGGTCAAATATGCATGTCGACGGAACGAATCATCGTGGCGGACAGCGTCGCCGACGCGTTCATGGCCAAGTTCACGGCCAAGGTGGGCACCATGGCCACCGGCAACCCGCGCGAGGGGAAAACCCCGCTGGGGGCAGTTGCGGATCTCAAGACGGCGCGCGTGGTGGAAGCGCTCGTGCAGGATGCATTGGCGCAGGGCGCGCAAAAGGTCAATGGCGGCGCCGCGGACGGCGTGCTCATGTCCGCCACCGTGATCGACAAAGTGACTCCGTCGATGAAGCTGTTTCGCGATGAGAGTTTCGGGCCCGTAGTGGCCGTGATTCGCGCGCGCGATGAAGCGCACGCCATTGAACTTGCCAACGACACGGAATATGGTCTCTCTGCCTCGGTATTCACCAAGGACACCGCGCGCGGATTGAGGGTCGCCAAGCAGATCAAATCGGGGATGTGCCACATCAATGGGCCGACCGTGCATGACGAAGCGCAAATGCCTTTCGGCGGGGTCAAAGGGTCGGGTTACGGCCGTTTCGGCGGCAAAGCGGGCATCGATGCCTTTACGGAACTGCGCTGGATCACGATTGAGACCCGGCCCGGGCACTATCCAATTTGAGACGCCGGGGACCCGCGAAAGTCGTCAGGGATTCGCGAAGAAGGTCTTGACCGCAGCGAAGCAAAAAGGCGCCACCAGCGTCGCGTGATAAGCCTCGGCGACCGCCAGCGCGCCGTCGTCGGTGGCTCCCTGGGCGATCGCGGAAGCGGCGACCAGGCCCTTTGCCACCGCGAAGTCCTTTTTCAATCCGGCATAGGGATCGTTCACGGAGGCTGCGGATTCCAGATCGAGCACGGAGATCGAGGCAGATGCGGGTGCCCGTGATGCCCAATAGCCCTGCATCAGCGCTGAATTGAGCCAGAAGACCAGCGGATCCATTCCGCCGCCGCACAGCAACGTGGGCGCGGTCGGAATCCAGTTGCGCAGATCATTTGTCTTGAGCGCCTGCCGCCACGCAAGACCCGGAGTGGCCGCAGCGACACCGGTGGTGGCGGCCGGCCAGCCGCCGTCCGGATTGGCTTGCGCGTCCTGCAGATAACTCAGGCGATAGGTGTTCTTCAGCAAATTTGCCGGGCCGAAACCCAGTGCGAACACCTCAGCGAGGTCCGCCGGGGTCGTCGCCGGCGTATCGGCGGCGAATTCGGGAGCGGGCGGCGTCGCGCTGAACAACTCAAACTCGGGCAGCTTGCCTTGCGCATAGAGCTCGCTCCGCGGCGTCGTGGTCGGCAACAACGCGTCGATTCCATCCGCATAATTCGCCTCGAAAACGTCGGCGGGATCGCCATACATGTTGCCGTAGGCCCTTTGGTAGGACGTGAGCAGAAGCGTGGAGGACACGGGGGCATCGCCGTTGACCTCGCCGAAGAAGACGGCGTCGACAAAGGCGGCCAGCGCATACGGTCCCGACATCGGCGCGGCTGCGGTGACAGGCATGTTCGCGGCCTGCATCGCGCGCTGGGTCGCCATCGCCACATAGCCACCCTGAGAATAGCCCGTGATGAACAACTGTCCGTTGTCCTTCGTCAATGTCACCGACGCCAGCGGCAGCGCCGTGCGAGCGGCGGTCAGCGCATCGATCATGTCCTTCGATTGCTGATCGGCGATGAGGTAGGGATGATAGTCGAGAGTCGATGAATCGTAGCCGGCATAATTCGGCGCGACCACGATGTAGCCCTTGGACGCGAACAATGCAACCAAGGTGAGAGTCTCTGCATTCTGCAGGTTGGCCATGGTGAATTTGCGGTCGGTGGTCGTTCCGTGCGCATACAGGACGATCGGGCGTTTGCCGGTACAGGTCGATCCTGCTCCCGTGGGTACCATCAGCGCGGCGGACGCGGTCGTGGGTTCATTGGCACCGCCGACGGTCTCGTACTTCACGTCATACATGAGCACATCACAGATCGGCGCGCCGCTGAGCGCCAACAGTTGCTGATTCGCCGCCAGGTTGAGTTCGGTCAGCAGACTCGACGCCGTGACGGTGGACAATAGCCCGGGCGGACTTTGCAGCAAGGTTCCACGCGACGGAGGCGCGGCCGCTCCGCCGTTGTCCATTCCGCCCTTGCCGCTGCAACCAGCCAGGATGGACGCGATCAGCAGCATCGAAAATAAGTAGCGCATGTCCTGCCTTTGACCCTGCGCTGAAGCGGCGGTTCGTTTCGACTGCGTAGGAGGGCGGCGCGGCACCACCCCGGCAATCGCCTACACCGCATCATGAAATATGAGGCCCAGGGTACGGCGGAAGCCGCGATGCACCTGGGAGACGCCGTGACGGACCCACACTCTTGCCGCGCCACGCGCACCCTGAACCGGCCGTTCCCTCACGGGAATCACCGCAAACGCTCCCTGGACCAGCGGCAGCACCATCGGCCTCGATTGCCGCCGCGGGCGCTGCTCGACCAGGATCAATTCACCGCCGTCGAAATCAATGCCCGGACGATCAAGCAACAGGATGGCTTGCAGAGGAAAATGAATTTCTCCGTACAGATCCTGATGCAGGCAGTTGTAATCGCCCGGGCCGTAGCGCAGGAGCAGGGGAGTGGGGCGCGTTTGACCGGCGGCGGCGCAGCGCGCCACCACAGAATCGTGATCCGCCGGCCAGTCGGCGCCGCTTCCCAAGCGCATGTTCCACGCATTGGCGATCGGTGCCAGCCGTTCATAGAATGCCCGCCGCAGTGCCGTGACCAGGTCAGGCAGGGGCCGCGCAAAGTATTTGTACTCCCCGCTGCCGAATCCATGCCGCGCCATCGTAACGGTGGCACGAAACGTCCCGGCTGCCGCCGCATAGAGCTGCGCAAGCTCGGCGCAAGTTGCCGCGTCGACGATGGGCGAGGTGACTGCAAATCCTTCGCGATCCAGGCTTTCTCGAAGCACTTCCGGCTCGAGCGCCGCGACGGCTGCGGCCGCCGCCAGTTCAGGCACACGGTGCGGCGAGGCGCTCATGAGGCGCGACGTCGACGTTCGCCGTCGATCAGGACGCGCTTGCGCTCGAGTCCCCAACGGTAGCCGCCCAGCGCGCCGTTTCCGCGCAGCACGCGATGGCAGGGCACCAGCACGGCGATGCGGTTTGCCGCGCAGGCTGAGGCCGCGGCGCGCACCGCTTTCGGCGCTCCGATGCCGGCGGCAAGTTCCGCGTAGCTCACCAAACTGCCCTCGGGTACTTGAAGCAAGAACCGCCAGACGCGAATTTGGAAGGCTGTACCGCGCAGATCGAGCGGCAGCTCCGGCCGCGGCGAGGCCCCGGCCAGGTGAGCGTCAAACGCCTGCATCCACGCATCGAGCTCGCCTGAACCGGCCATGCTCGAGGGCGTGTGAGTTGCGTTCGGAAACTCATTTTTCAGCTGCTCGATCAGAGCCGCCGCACTGCTGCCGAATTGCGCGAAACACACACCGCGATCCGTGGCGGCCATCAACAGGGGTCCCATCGCCGTGTCGCGCGCGGCGTAGGCAATAGTCTCGCCGGCGCCGCCCCGGCGGTACGCCGACGGCGTCATGCCAAGGCTACGCGGCGCGTGGCCATAGACCCGGCTGGTCGATTCGAAGCCGGCGTCGGCGATGGCATCGACGATGCTCTTGCCGGCCTTCAGTCCGCCCTTCAGGCGGCGCAGCCGTGCGGCGTCGTGGTACATCTTCGGCGACACGCCGAGCACGGCCTTGAACCTGCGCTGCAGATGCGCGGGTGATAGATGTGCCCGCTTGGCCAGGTGTTCCAGAGTCAGGCGCTCACCGGCGTGCTTTTCTATGTATTCCGCCACGGCTTGAATGATACGGGCTGCGCGGTCGTGCGAGGCGCGAGGTCGGCAGCGTTTGCATTCCCTCAAACCGGCGGCTTCAGCGGCCGTCGGATCCGGGAAGAAGCGCACATTCTCGGGTTTGGCGCGACGGGACGAGCACGAAGGCCGGCAATAGACCCCCGTGGTGATGACTCCGTAGACGAACTGCCCGTCGCAGCGGGCGTCCCGGTCCGCGAGCGCCCGGCGCATGGCGCCTTCCGAGGGCATATTCGTCGTCATTGTCGAGGTGTCGGTCATGTGAAGCTCCCGGTGGATTTACATGAGCAACCTACAGGCACGCTCAATCGGAGACACTCCGATTCTTGCGCAGTTATCAGCGAGTCGGCGATCTGCGGCGCAGCAGCGTGAGGGCCAGCACCGCGGAAGCAATCATGAGAAACAAACTGACGGCGTTCAGGGCCGGAGTCGCCCCCTCGCGCATCCGGCCGTACATCATCACCGTGAGCGGCGTGTCCGCGCCGACCAGCATCAGGGTCGTGTTGAAGTCCGCGAATGACATCAAGAAGGAAATCGCGGCGGAACCCAGCAATGCCGGGCGCAAATAGGGCAATAGAATGGTGCGAAAAACCGCCGCTTTGGAGGCCCCGAGATTGAGCGCAGCCTCCTCGAGAGTGCGGTCAAAGCGCCGCAGGCGGGCGCTGATGGTCAGCGTTGCAATCGTGGCAATGTAGGAAAATTGACCGAGCACCACCAGCGGCAGCCCGGGTCGCAGAAAATCCAATTCCAAGCCGAAGGCATCGTCCGCGAACTCCGCAATGCGGCTGGCGAAGGCCAGGATGGAAATGCCGAGGATGACCCCCGGGATCACCAGCGGCGCCAGCATCATGACCGAGAGGACCTGTTTGCCCCAGAATCGGCCGCGCTCGATGAGGAACGCATTGGTCGTGCCGACCAGCGCGGACAGTGTCGTCACAAAGACGGCGACGATACAGCTGGTCCAGATGCTGCCGAGCAAATCAGCGTCGGCGAAAAGACCGGTGCGTCCGAGCGCCGCATTGCCGAGAAACCAATCGAGGGTAAAACCCCGCCAAGGGGGTGCCGGGTAGGGCGCATTGTTGAAGGCAAACACCGCAACCACGGCCAGGGGCAGAAACAAGAACGCCAGAAACGCGATCAGGTACACCGCGGTGGCGGCGCGCAGCCAGACGGGTCGCGGCAGTGAGGGAATCATGTTCGCCGCATCACGTCGCCGAATCGCTGCCCGCTCAGGCGAAGGCCCAGAATCACCAGCGCCGTGGACAGGGCGAGCAACAAGAAGCCGAATGCAGCTCCCTGTTCCCAGTTGAAGCGGGTGATGAACTGGGTGTAGATCTGCTCGGTGAACCACTGCGAATTCTTGCCGCCGAGCAGGGTCGGGGTCAGGTAATTTCCCAAGGTCAGCATGAATACCACGATGCAGCCGGCCGTGATGCCGGGAGCGGCGTGTGGAATCACGATGGTGCGCAAAATGGAAAAGCCACCGGCGCCGAGGTCATACGCCGCTTCGATCAGCGAGTTGTCCAGACTCTCCAGGCTCGACACCAGCGGCACCACCATGAAAAGCAATGAGGTGTACACCAATCCGACCAGAATGGTCGCGTCGCGATAAAGCAGCTCGACCGGCACCGCCGTCAGGCCGAGTTTAACGAGCAGCGCCGGCAGCACACCGGACTCTCGGAGCAATATCATCCATCCGAGCGTGCGCACCGTTTCGCTGACCCAAAACGGAATCAGACAGATGATGAACAGCAGCGATCCGGCGCGCCCTCGCGCCAGTTTTGCAATGATCCAGGCGACCGGAAACGCCAGCAACAGCGTCAACAGGGTGGCGATCACCGACATCACCGCCGTTCGCACGAATACATGCCAGTACAGCGGTTCCGCAAAGAACGTCTTGTACTGCGCCAGACTCGCCACGTATTGACGCGGTCCGACTCTTTCACGCAACGACAGCACGGCCAGATCGGCATGCGGCAATATGATCAGAGCGCCGAGCCAGAGCAGGGCCGGTGCGAGCAGCAAGCCTACACCTAAGCGAGCGTGCCAGCGGGAATCCAGGGAACTAGCCATCCTGCCCCGCGGCACCGGCGCGCGCGACGAAGCACACGGCCCGGGATGGATCGAAACTGAATGCCACTTTCTCCTGCGGCTTCAGATCGGAAAATTGCCCGGTCTGGGGCAGTGCGATGCGAAATTCACGGCGAGTCCGCGCCTCCTGCAGCAGGACGGCTGAATTCGCTCCGTCGAAAAGCACGCTCTGCACCTCGCCTGCATGACGTGGATGATCGGGCGGCAAATCCGCGGCGCTGCGCGCAAGCATGGCAACCTCCGGACGCACGAATACCTCAACCGCATCGCCCACGGCAATGGCGCCGCTCTTGAGCGCATTCACCAGCCAACCGTCGGCGGTGGTGATTTCGGCGATCGCGCCGTCGGATCCGGTGGCGCGCCCCACGATGCGATTATTGGCGCCGACGAAGCCGGCTACGAACGGTGTTTGCGGGCGGTAGTACAGGTCCTGCGGGGTGCCCAGTTGTTCGAATCTTCCATGACTCATCACCCCCACGTGATCGGAGAGCACCAATGCTTCCGACTGATCATGAGTGATGTACACGAAGGTCGTTCCGAAGGATGCCTGCAATTGCTTCAATTCGATCTTCATGTGTTCGCGCAGCTTCAAATCGAGCGCTCCCAGAGGTTCGTCCAGCAGCAGCAGGGTCGGCTCCAACACCAGGCTGCGCGCGATGGCCACGCGCTGCCGCTGACCGCCCGACAATTCATCGACGCGCTTGTCCGCGGCATTCCCCAACCCCACTCGCTCCAGCATCGCGTTGCTGCGTTTCACTCTTTCCGCACGGCCGACCCCGCGCCGCGCCAGTCCAAACCCGACATTTTCGCCGACAGACATCATCGGAAACAGCGCCAGCTGCTGAAACACCATGTTCACCGGTCGGCGATTCGGCGCGATGCCCCGCATGCTGCGCCCGCCGATGGCGATGTCGCCGCCGTCCGGCGCGATAAATCCCGCGATCATGCGCAGCAGGGTCGTCTTGCCGCACCCCGACGGACCAGAATCGAAAAAAAGCTGCCGCGCTCAACTGAAAACGACAGCGAGTCCACGGCCACGTGATCGGCGAAGCGCTTGACGACGGCGTCCGCCACCAGATCGGGCGTACTCAATTGGCAGCCTTCACGCGGTCGAGCACCCGCCCTTCCATCTCTTCGAGGCCGGGAGGTATGGCCGGGTACCAATGAATGGCTTTTAAATCCCCATTCGGGAAGGCGACGCCAAACTGCGCCTTCAATCTCGGGTCGATCAGCGGCGTGGTGTTCACGGCGGCGGAGAAGCTGCCCACCGACTTGATGATTCGCGCGGCATTTTCCGGGCGCATGGCAAAATTGATCCAGGCATAGGCTGCCGCGTCGTTGCGGCCGCGCGCGGGCAGTGCGAAGGTATCGAGCCAGCCGAGCGCCCCGGAACGGGGCACGATGAATTGTATGTCGGGGTTCTCGCGGTTCAGGGTCCATCCGCCGGTGTCCCACATCATGGCGGCCACGACCTCGCCGGTGCGGATGCCGTTGAGCAGTTGATCCTTGTTGTCATAGAAGAATTTGAAATTCGCCTTGCACGCGATCAGTGCCGCGCCCACTTGGTCCATGAGGGCGCCGTATGCCTTTGGGTCCCCGTACAGTGCGAACGGATCCTTGCCGGCTGCGAACGCAAATGCCATGAGCGTCGGGCGCTTCAGTCGCACGGCAGTCTTGCCTTTGAGGTCGGCGCGGCACAAATCGGCATAGTCGGCGATCTTGGCGCGTTTGGCGTTGACCACCAGGCCATCGGTTCCCCACAAATAGGGCAATCCATACACCTTGCCATCGACCGTGGTGTTCTTGCGGACGATGGCCAGAAATTCGGGCTGAAATTCTTCCAGCTTGACCTTGGTGAGGTCCATTGGCTTGTAGATTCCAAATTCGCGCTGCGCGGCCACGATTCGATCCTGGGACGGCTGCGCCAGGTCGTAGCCCGCCCCTCCGGTCGCCCGCAACTTGGAGATGATCTCTTCGTTGTTCGACAGCGTTACTTCGACGTCGATGCCGGTTTCTTTTTTAAATGCCGCGATCAGGTCCGCTGGTACATAATCCGCCCAACTGATGATGCGCAGTTTGTCGGCCTGGGCGGCTCCCGCTCCCAAGCTCAAGGCGAGTACCAACGAGGCTATCAAGATGTGTTTCATCGATGCTCCCTCTGATCCCTGCGGCATCTTACCGAATCCTCGGTCGCGCCGCTGAAACTCGCATGCGGAGCGCAGCGGCAACGCCCGACCTCGAACCCGGCACGCTGAAAAAAGTCGCTTGGCGCCTGATTCCCTTTCTGGGGTTGCTGTACTTCGCGGCCTTCATCGATCGCGTCAACGTAGGCTTTGCCGCCGCGCAGATGAACCGCGATTTGGGGCTGTCGGCGTACGTCTACGGGCTGGGCGCGGGCATCTTTTTCATCGGCTATTCTTTGTTCGAGGTGCCCAGCAATCTGATCTTGCACAGGGTGGGCGGCCGACGCTGGCTGGCGCGCATCATGCTCACATGGGCGGTCGTTGCCGGTGCCATGGCCTTGGTCAAGGGGGCGACCGGCTTCTACGTTCTGCGCTTTCTGCTGGGAGTCGCCGAGGCGGGCTTCTTCCCGGGTGTCGTTTACTACCTGACCTGCTGGGTGCCCGCGGCCCGACGTGCGCGCCTCATGGGCGCGTTCATGACCGCCGTCCCGATCAGCACGGCTCTCGGCGGTCCCTTATCGAGCGCACTTCTGCATCTCGACGGCACGCTCGGGTTGGCCGGCTGGCAGTGGCTGTTTCTGATCGAGACCATCCCGTCTCTGGTCCTGGGTGTGGTGACGCTCGTATATCTTCCCGACACACCGGCCGAGGCGCGCTGGCTGACCGTCGAGGAACGGCGTTGGCTTACCACCAAGTTGGAGGCGGAGAAGTGCGCGTGCAGCGGCGATCGTCCGGTCACGGTCGCAGGAGCCCTGTTGAGTTCGCGAGTTCTCGCTCTGAGCCTGTGCTATTTCGGCGTGGTGCTGGGGCTGTATGGGGTGATCCTTTGGGTCCCCCAAATCCTCGTCCACGCCGGCATCGCCTCCAGCAACGTCGGGACTGCGGTGGCCATTCCCTATGCCGTGGCCGCCATCGCCATGGTGTGGTGGTCGCGGCGCTCCGATCGTCTGCAGGAGCGCGTGCGCCACATCGCAATCGCATCCGCGGTGGCTTTTCTCGGTCTGGCCGGGTGCGCCGCTCTCGAGGATTCGCCGCTTTTGTCGGTGGCCGCGATCTCGATCGGCGCCGCCGGTACGCTTGCCATCGTGCCCATTTTCTGGACATTGCCGGCCTCCATGTTGAGCGGCGCCGCTGCGGCCGGCGCCATCGCGCTGATCAACGCGATTGGCAATGTGGGAGGATTTGCGGGTCCCTTCGTGATCGGCTGGATCAAGGATGCGACCGGCAGCTTCACGTGGGGGTTGCTGGCGGTCGCAGGCGGAGTCCTGTTGACGGGCATGGTTGCCCTGATGATTGGACACGGTCCGCCGGGGAAATCGCCCAACAAGTCCGTCGCTCGCGCGGCATAATTGCCCTGGGTCCCTTCGCAGGAAAGCCAAGCCATGATGGACATCGATCAACTTGAAATTGCCTATGTGCCGACCACCGGTGTACGGCGCCTGCATGAAACCCCCGTCGTTGTTGCCACCGACGCCAGCCTCAAGGGATATGGCTGTCTGGTCGACGACCCCAAGAGCTTTCCGATCGAGATCGTTCCCTGGCCGGCGCAGGGCTGGCGGGCCATCGACCCCAATACCGGCGATCAAGGCGGGGTCACAGAGGGCCTGTTCGAATTTTGCTGGAAGGGCGAGACCCTGTACGCGCGCAACAATGCAGTGGGCGACAGTTATCTGTTCGGCTGGAGCAATTGGCCCGAGGAGGCCGCGGCCGGTGCCACCGGCCGGGTGCGCGAGCATGCCCTGATCTGGCGCGCGAACTATCATCCGGATGGCGGCCAGCTCTTCTTTCCGCTCAAAGGACAGAGTTTCGTGATTCCTCTGGCGCTGCCGGGCGATGACGTCACGCCGCACAAGTTCGTGACGTTCTGGTGCGACGGCAGCCGCGGTCTTTATCTGCATCCCAATGTGTGGCATGGCGCCGTGGTGCCACTGGATGACGAGGCCGAATTCCTCGACCGCCAGGGCCGCGTTCATGCCCGCGTGTCGGTGGATTTCGCCAAGGAATTCGGGGTGTATCTCTCGGCGCCGCTGCGGCGCCCCGCATGATGCGCAAGCAGACCGCTTTTCTCTTCGATCTTGACGGGACTCTCATCGACAGCGTTTACCAGCACGTGCTGGCGTGGAAATCCTCGCTGGATCAAGAAGGAATCCCTCTGTCGGTGTGGCGCATTCACCGCAAGATCGGCATGAGCGGCGGATTGTTTGCACACATCCTGTTGCGCGAGACGGGCTTCGACAATACGCCGGAGCGCCTCGACCGGCTTCGCGTCCGTCATGCGGAAGCCTACCGGACCCTGTCGGCGAGTGTGCGGCCATTGCCTGGTGCACGCGAGCTGCTCGATTACCTCACGGCGCAGGGAACCCCGTGGGCGATCGCCACCAGCGGCCGCATGGAGACGGCCGGCCCGAATCTGGCGTCGCTCGGCGTCGATCCGGCGAAGGTTCCGGTGGTCACGCGCGATCAAGTGAAATATGCCAAACCCGATCCGGATTTGTTTCTCACGGCGGCCGATCGTCTCGGGGTGGACATCCGCGATTCCCTGGTGCTCGGCGACAGCATCTGGGACATGATCGCCGCGCAGCGTGCGCGTGGATTGGGTGTGGGATTGCTGTCCGGCGGATACGGCGAGGAAGAGTTGGCGCGGGCCGGCGCGTTCCGGGTCTATGAAGATCCCGCCGACCTGCTCAATCACATCGATGAAGTTGCCGCGCGCCCGTGAGCTGCGCGACCCCGTGAGCTGCGCGACGGGGCTTGGGTTCCCTAGGGCACGACCGTGGTGAACAGATAAACCAAGAAAATCGTGAGCAGCACGATCCCGTGCAGAATGATGGTGCGTCCGGTACGCAGTACCTGCCCGGTGATGAACAGCGAGAGGATCAGCAGCAGAGTGGATTTGGAGTCTATTCCCAGGCGCAGAGGCATATGCGTGTAGAGCGATAAGAAGCTGACCGCCGGAATGGTCAGCCCGATGCTGGCAAGCGCCGATCCCAAGGCAAGATTGAGACTGGTTTGCAGATGATTCGCCTGCGCGGCCCGCAACGCCGCGAGTCCTTCGGGCAACAACACGATGGCCGCGATGATCACCCCGACCACCGCATTGGGCGCGCCAAGTCCCGTCACCGCCGCCTCCAGACTGGGAGCAAGTTTTTTCGCCAATAGCACCACTGCGCCCAGGCAGAACAGCAACAACAGCGAATTCAACGCCAAGGCCACGTTGCCCGGCGCCGCCCCGGCCTGGGTCGATTCCTCGGCCCCTTCGTGCAGAAAAAATTGCCGGTGCGCGATGGTCTGCGTGAACACGAACGCGCCGTAGATCACCACCGTGACGATGGCGATCAGCGCCAGTTGACTGGGAGAATAATAGGGTCCGGGAGTGGTGACGGTGTAGTTAGGGAAGACCAGGGTCATGATGACGATGGTTCCCAGCGCGACCAGCGCCGCGCTCACGCCCTCGAGGCTGAAGGTTTGTTGGCGGTGCCTGACGCCGCCGACCAGCAGGCACAGCCCGATGATGCCGTTCAAGATGATCATCACCGCCGCGAACACCGTATCGCGTGCCAAGCCCGCGGCCTCCTCTCCGCCCGCGGTCATCAGCGAGATGATGAGGGCGACCTCGATCAGCGTGACGGCGAGCGCGAGTACCAGGGTGCCGAAGGGCTCGCCGATCCTGTGCGCCACACCCTCGGCATGGTGGACAGCGGCGAAGACGCTGCCGGTCAGTGCAAGCGCGATCAAAGCCACCATGACTGCACCGTGGGCACCGAGGGCGGCCGCGAGCAGCACGAGTCCGGCAAAAATCGGCGCGCCGATCGTCCAAAAGGGAATTTGTCCGCTGGATCGCATGGGTTGGGCTATTCTCGCAGGTACGGCTGGAAAATCGATGGGGCGGTGATGAAAAGAGCGGGATTGCAATGGCTGAGCTTCTGTTTGAGTGCCGGCGCCTTGTGTGCCGCCATGGTCGCGGTCGGCGCCGCCACTGCCGCGGACCCGATGCGTGCCCAGGCGCGTGAGATATTCGCGCACATCGTCGGAATCGAAAGTTCCATCGGCAAGGGCAAGGTGCCGGTGGTGGCGAAATATCTCGCGGAACGATTTCAGGCCGGCGGCTTTCCCGTCGCCGATATCCACATCCTGCCGCTGGGCGAGACCGCGTCCCTGGTCGTTCGGTACCGCGGGAACGGCCGCGGCGGACGGCCCATCGACTTCATGGCCCACATGGACGTGGTCACCGCGAAGCGCAGCGATTGGCAGCGGGATCCTTACCAGCTCACGGAGGAGAACGGCTTTTTCTACGGACGCGGCACTTCGGATGTCAAGCAGGAAGTCGCGCTGTTGACTGCGACGTTTCTTCGGCTCAAGGCCGAGGGATTCGTGCCGACACGCGACCTCATCATCACGTTCAGCGGCGATGAAGAGACGGCCCAGGCAACGGCGAGGGATCTCGTCACCGCGCATCGCGACCTGGTGGATGCCGAATTCGCGCTCAACGGCGACGGCGGCGGGGGCGTGCTGAGCGAAGGCAGCGCCAAGCCGGTCATTTTCTACGTGCAGGGCGCCGAGAAGAGCTCCGCGCAGTATCTCCTGACGACGCACAATTCGGGCGGGCATAGTTCCGAGCCGCGGCCCGATAATGCCATCTACGAACTGGCTGATGCGCTCAAAGCGGTACAGCGTTACGAATTTCCGGTGAAGTGGAATGAATGGACGATCGGTGATTTCAAGGCGGCCGCCCTCGTGACCCAGGGTCCGCTGGGCGCGGCCATGGCGCGTTTTGCGGCAGACCCCGGCAACGCGGCGGCGGCGGCTGAGATCGCCAAGTCCTCATCCTTCATCGGCCGGCTCCGTACCACCTGCGTGGCCACCATGCTGGCAGGAGGGCACGCGGAGAATGCGCTGCCGCAGTCGGCGACCGCCACCATCAATTGCCGCATTTTTCCCGGCACCAGTGCCGAGGAAGTGCAAAAGACCCTGCAAGGGCTGGTGGGACCCCGAGTCGAGGTGCGGCAGGGCTACGAGGCGCTGGTGTCGAATGCTTCGCCGATGCGCGCTGATGTCATGAATGCGGTCGCGAAAGCCGTCCAAGCATCGGACCCCGGGGTGCCGGTGGTGCCGACCCAGGCGGCGTACGCCACCGACGGCGCCGTGTTCCGCAACGGCGGAATACCCACCTACGGCGTGGGGGGTGTGTACATCATGGGGAGCGAAGAATTTGCGCACGGCCTCAATGAACGAGTCCGGGTCGACGAGTTTTACAAGGGACTGAGCTACTGGACTGCATTGATCAAGGCGCTTGCGGGCTGAGGCATGGTATAGATATCCCGGCGGGGGTTTGAACGTGTCGACCATTCAATCGCGGAACTGGCGCACCGAAGGCGTCAAGGTCATCAAGAGCGACCGCCTGGACAGCAACACGGCGCAAACTCCGGGCATGCTGCGCGCGGCGGCGGTGAATTCGGCGCGCGGCGCGCAGAAGATATGGGCCGGGACCGTCATCATCCATCCCAATGCCAAGACCGGCGCGCATCATCACGGCGCATTGGAGAGCGTCATTTACGTGGTGCGCGGAGTGGCGCGGATGCGTTGGGGGGAGCGGCTGGAGTTCGTTGCCGAGGCGGACGCCGGCGATTTCATCTTCGTGCCGCCGTACGTGCCGCATCAGGAAATCAATCGCTCGAGCGACACCCCCCTCGAGTGCGTATTGATGCGCAGCGACAACGAAGCGGTCGTCGTCAATCTCAATATCGACGCCGCGGAGCGCGTGGAAGAGGTGTATTGGATCGACCCCATACACCGGGACCCGCCGACATGATCGTGCTTAAGGAGTGGCGCATGGGCCGGGCGATGGTGTGGGTCATCTTTCTCATGGGGGCGCCGGCGGCATTGGTGCATTCGGAGGACAGCCCGAGGACAAAGCCCGAAAACAGCATTACCGTTTACGGCGGCGAGCGCTTTGGCGGCAGCCTGACGGATTCAACGAGCAACTCGAGCGTCGATTTGCAGAACGACTCGAGTTTCGCATTGGCAGTCGATATCGGACTGGACCGGGGAACGCAGCTCGAGTTCTTCTATAGCCGGCAGAACACTGCGGTCGCGTCCAATGCGTTCGCCCCGCAGGCGAACAATGTCGGGCTCGAACTCAATAACTACCACCTTGGCGGCACCGCTTTCATCGAGGGAGTGGGGAGCGGGGTGTATGTGATGGGCGGCATGGGTGCGACGACTGCCAAATCCAAGGCAAGCGGCCGGAATTCCGAGACTTTCCTCTCGGGCAATCTCGGCGTCGGCTGGATGGTGCCCCTGGGCCGGCATGTCGGACTTCGGTTCGAAGCGCGCGGCTACGGCATTTTTCTCAGCAGCAACAGCGCGGTCTTCTGCGGCGGCGACACCGGCTGTGCGGCCGCAATCAAGGGCAATGCCCTGTTCGAGGGTGAAGTGCTCGCGGGACTTTCCGCCCGCTTCTGATTCGCGCCCTACAGGGTTCGAAGATTGTCCGATTCGCGCCGCAAGTCCTTTAGAAACGCTTCAAGCTCGGCCTTGCGCGGCGGCACCATCGCCTTGCCGGCAGGCGAGAGTACACGCGCCGGAACGTTCTTCAGATTGTCCTCGAGCATCTTGATCGTTTTGGGACCGTCGGGACTGCCGCCATTCGGGTCCACCAGCGCGATTATTCTCGCAACGCCGATGGCGCCCAGCCAGTCGAGTGCATCGGCATCGTGCAAATACAGCGCTTCGGGGCCAATCGGATCTCGATAGTACATGTGAGTACGAATCGCCCCGCGCACGGCATCGATCTTGGCCATGGGGAAACCGGTTCCTTTGAGAATCCTATCGACGATGTCGGCGGCCACATCGGAATGATCCAGCTTCTCATTTTCCCAGGGTTTGAATGCCGCCAAATCGTGCAGGTAAGCGGCCGCGAACAGCACATCGTCATCGAGGGCGGCGTGGTCGGCCGCAGCCAATTCGCGCGCCAGCGCGTAGTCGCGCATGCAGTGCGAGTAGCCCCAGGCCGGATTCTTGAAATGCTTGGCCGCCAGATCGCGAATGCCGGCGCGCCAGTCGGATGCGGCGGGCGCGGTCGGCGCCCCAGCCGCCGGTTGCGCTGCCGCCGGTTGCGCTGCCGCCGGTTGCGCTGCCACGACTGCGATGCACAGCGCAGCCGCCCGCACCAGTGTCAGGTATTCGCAAAAGGTGTTCTTCAGGAAGGTATTGCCGATATTCATCGCCGTTCCGATATTGTAGGCGCGCCGCCCGTGATAGGCCAGCCTACTCGAGCGCGCCGATCAGTTCGTCCAGCGCCCGGTAAAAGCGCGCCGAAAACTCCGCCCCGATCACCGTCTCGATGTCGCGGTAGGTGGCCTCGATCTGCGGCGCCATGCGCGTCGCAAGTCCACGGCTGCGCGGCGTGAGCGACACCCGCACCCGGCGCTGATCATGATCGAGGCGTCTGCGGGTGATGTAGCCCAGTTCTTCCATGCGCGACAACACGCCCGCGAGGCTGGGACTCGAAATGCGGCATAGGTCGCCTATTTCGCGCGGCTCCAGGGGCCCGGTATCGATCAGAGCGCGCACGATGCGCCATTGCTGTTCGGTGATGCCGTTTGCGTTGAGAATGGGTCTGAAGCGCGCGATCACCCGCTCGCGCGCCTGCAGCAGCAGCAATGGCAAATTGCGGTGTCTCAATTCTACCGATTCAACACCCATGCCGTACCTCGCTTTCGTCGGCCGCCTTGACACCGCAATTTACATGCCACTATATTACTAATATATTAGTGAATATTGCCAGATAGAAATCGCAACATTCAGGCGGGTGGCGGATGCTGGCTGAGGCGGGTTTGTTTTCCATACCGTGCGATGTTCCGCCCTATCAATTGAGCGGCGCGGTTTACGGCACGCTGTTGAATCACCGCTCGGCGCTTAAGATGCTCGGCGATGCGGTGAATCAGCCGCCCTATGGCGCTGCGCCGGGGGCCCCGGTGCTCTACATCAAGCCGCGCAACACACTGGCGCGGACCGGCGACGTCGTGAGGATACCGGCGGGGACGCCGGAATTGGAGGTCGGCGCCTGCCTCGGGCTGGTGATTGGGCGTGCGGCGTGCCGGGTATCTGCGGCGCAGGCTCTGGACTACGTCGCCGGATATCTGATCGTCGCCGACGTGAGTATTCCGCATGCCAACTTTCACCGTCCGTCGATTCGCTACAAGGCGCGAGACGGATACTGCCCGCTGGGACCCGCGGTGACCGCGCGTACGGCGATTGCGAATCCCGACTCACTGACCATCCGTGCCTATCGGGATGACGCCCTGGTGCAGACCTCGAGCACCGCCGATTTGATCCGGCCGGCGGCACGGCTGCTGGCGGACGTCACCGAATTCATGACACTGGCGCCCGGAGACGTGCTGGCGCTCGGCGCCGCTGCGCCCGCACCGCGTGTTCGCTCCGGCCAGGCGCTGCGCATTGAAATCGACGGGCTGGGCAGTCTTTGCAATCCCTTCCTGGATTCCGCCGCATGATGCACGCGCGCGTCGCCTTTGCAGGTGCCATTCACGATGCGACTCCGGCGGATTCCAGTCTGACGGAGGTGTTGCTTGCCGACGGCCGGCGGGTGGCTGCCGCAGAGCTCGTCTGGCTGCCGCCGTTCAAAGCAGGCACGGTGATTGCGCTCGGGCTCAATTATGCCGATCACGCCAGGGAGTTGGCCTCCAAAGCCCAGGAAGAACCGCTGGTATTTCTCAAGGGCCCGGGCACCTTGCTTGGGCACCTGGGGGCGACCCGCCGGCCGGAAGGCGTGAAGTTCATGCACTATGAGTGCGAACTGGCGGTTGTCATCGGGCGCATGGCCCGGCAGGTCGAGCGGTCGCGGGCTCTGCGGCATGTGGCGGGATATTGCATAGCCAACGACTACGCCATTCGCGATTATCTGGAGAACTGGTATCGGCCCAATTTGCGGGTCAAGAATCGCGACGGCGGCACCGTCCTGGGTCCCTGGTTCGTCGATGCCGCGGACGTTGCAGATCCGGCCTGCCTGGGGTTGCGAACGTTCGTCAACGGCAAACTTACGCAGCAGGGCAATACCCGGGATTTGATTTTCGATATTCCCTATCTGATCGAATATCTCAGTTCCTTCATGACATTATTGCCGGGCGATGTGATTCTCACCGGCACCCCGGAGGGTGTGGTCAACGTCATGCCCGGCGATGTCGTTGCCTGCGAAATCGACGGACTCGGCCGGCTGATCAACACGATCGTCGCGGATCACGAATTCGGCCGTTGAGGCACCATCCATGAGAATTCAACATTTGATCAATGGTGCGGCCGTCTCAAGCGCCGATTACTTCGAGACGGTCAATCCTGCCACCCAGGAGCCGCTCGCCGAGGTCGCACGCGGCGGCGAGCGCGAAATCGATGCTGCGGTGTCGGCCGCCAAAGGCGCGTTTCCGGCATGGGCCGGCCGGCCGGCCGCGGAGCGGGCGGCATTGCTGCGCAAGCTGGGCGACCTGATCGCAAAAAACGTTGCGGACATCGCCGCTCTCGAAACGCGGGATACCGGACAAGTGATTGCGCAGACCGCCAAACAGTTGGTACCGCGCTCAGCCGACAATTTTTATTACTTCGCCGAGATGTGCGTGCGCGTAGACGGCCACACGTACCCGACGGCGACGCACCTCAACTACACCTTGTTCCACCCCGTGGGTGTTTGTGCATTGATCTCGCCCTGGAATGTCCCGTTCATGACCGCGACCTGGAAAGTTGCGCCCGCGCTCGCCTTCGGCAACACCGCCGTTCTCAAGATGAGCGAGCTTTCGCCGCTGTCGGCAACGCGGCTGGGCGAACTCGCCTTGGAGGCTGGAATTCCCGCCGGGGTTCTCAATATTGTCCATGGGCTGGGAGTCGAGGCGGGCGAGCCGCTGTGCCGCCACCCGGACGTTCGGACCATTTCCTTTACCGGCTCGACGGCGACGGGAAACCGCATCGTCAAGAGCGCGGGACTCAAGAAGTTCTCCATGGAACTGGGCGGCAAGAGCCCCTTCGTCGTGTTCGATGATGCGGACCTGCCGCGTGCGCTGGACGCCGCGCTTTTCATGATCTTTTCCAACAACGGCGAGCGCTGCACGGCGGGGTCGCGCATTCTGGTCCAGCAATCAATTTATCCTGAGTTTGTCCGCAAATTCACCGAGCGCGCACAGCGAATCGCGGCCGGCGATCCGCTTGACGAGAAGACCATCCTCGGACCCATGATCAGCGCGAATCACCTGGAGAAGGTGCGCCGCTACATCGAAATGGGCCCCAAGGAGGGTGCAACCCTGATGTGCGGCGGACTGGATGCCCCCGCATTGAGCGGGCCGCTCAAGAAAGGCAATTTCGTCCAGGCCACCGTCTTCGCCGATGTCGACAATCACATGCGCATCGCCCAGGAGGAAATCTTCGGGCCGGTTGCCTGTCTGATTCCGTTTGCCGACGAGGCCGACGCCGTCGCCAAGGCCAACGACGTGGTCTACGGCCTCAGCAGCTACGTTTGGAGCGAAAATCTCGGCCGGGCGCATCGCGTTGCGGCGGCGATCGAGGCCGGGATGTGCTTCGTGAACAGCCAGAACGTCCGCGACCTGCGGCAGCCCTTCGGCGGCATCAAGGCCTCGGGC
The DNA here is from genome assembly GCA_963811115.1 of uncultured Gammaproteobacteria bacterium. Lineage (GTDB taxonomy): Bacteria > Pseudomonadota > Gammaproteobacteria > Steroidobacterales > Steroidobacteraceae > Bog-1198. Next base: position 69,944 of record CAWEQB010000002.1, on the reverse strand, counting down.
GTGGGACGTGAAGGCGGCACCTGGAGCTACGAAGTGTTCCTGGAACCGAAGAATGTCTGCGTGAGCATGGGCTCGCATCACATACCCCATTGGGGCAGGTAGCGCGCATGAGCCTGTATCAGATGCAGAAATTCCTGTTCGACATCAATCGCGACGGCGCGTTGCAGCAACATTTTCGCGCTGACATGCCCGCGGTCCTCGACCGCTACATGCTCGACGGCGAAGAACGCCGCGCGATTGAGACCGGGGATGTCGGACTCATCTATGTGCTGGGAGCCAACGGACAATTGCTCATGCACTACGCCGCCTTCCTCGGGATGCCGTGGGCCGACTACATCGCGGCAATGCGCGCCGGCGTCGCGCGCTATGGGCCGGTACGCGCCGGCGTGTATGCAATGACGACTCGATTGAACGAAAGAGTGGCGGGCGTATGAGCCTCGTCTTTGCGGGCATCTGCAGTCATGCCCCCGGCATAACCGGCCGCGCACAGCTGGCCGATCGCACCGACGCCGGCGAATTCTTCCGCAGCTTCCGCAGCATGGGCGACGAGCTCGCGGCGGCAAGACCCGATGCCCTGGTGATCGTCGCTGCCGAGCATTTCGCCAATTTCTTCATGAACAACATGCCGGCATTTGCCGTGGGCATGGCGGAAAGCTATGAGGGTCCGATCGAGGATGCGCAGTGGCTGGGGATTCCGCGCACCCTCATTCCCGGAAATGCGCCCTTGTCGCAGCGACTGATACGGGAAATGATGCAGACGGTGGATCTCGCCTATGCCGAGGAATGGAAATTCGATCACGGCGTCATGGTGCCCTTGAGCTTCCTTACGCCCCGATACGACCTCCCCGTGATTCCCGTGAACATCAACTGCCAGGGGCCGCCGCTGGCACCGCTGCATCGAGCGTGGGCGCTCGGCGAGGCATTGCGCCGTGCCGCGGACCTCGTGCCGGAGCGCATTGCCGTGGTCGGCACCGGCGGCATTTCACATTGGCCGGCGACCCCGGATTCGGGAAAGATCAACGAAAGCTGGGATCGGGAGTTTCTGCAGCGCTGGCAGGCCAACGACAAGCTTGCGCTGCTGTCCTACACGGACGAAGCGACCTACCGCGATGCCGGTCAGGGAGGCTTCGAGATCCGCACTTTCATCAGCATCGCCGCCGCTGCGCAGGGGCGGGGAAGCCTGCAGTTCTACCGGCCGATACCCATCTTTTCGGTCGGCTGCACCATCGCCACCATGGAAATTGCATGTCACACATGACACTGGAGTACAGCGCAAATTTGCGCGGCGCCGGCCGCTTCGGCGAGTTGTGCCGGCGGCTCGCGCAATTCATGACGGCGTTGCGGGTCGACGGCGCCGCGGTGTTTCCGCCCGGCGGCGTGCGGGTGCGCGCCATTGCATGCGAGGAGTTCTGCATCGCAGACGGCACGGCGAGCGATGCGGCATTCGTGCACGCGATCTTGAAAATCGGCGCCGGGCGCAGCGAGGCGGCCAAGCAAGCGACCTGCAGCGGGCTGTTCGATATCATGAAGGCGCACTTTGCGGAGCAATATTCCAAGCAGGGCCTGGCTCTGTCCTTGGAACTGAGCGAATTCAGCGAGGCCGGCACCCTCAAGCACAACAATCTGCACGCCCGTTTCAACACGAAGTAACGCATGCTGTCCCCCGAGATCGTCCGATTGCTGGCCCGGCGCCTGTACCAAGCGCGCAAGGAGCGAGTGCAACTGCGGCATTTTTCGCTGGAACATCCGGGCATGACGGTCGAGGACGGCTACGCCATTCAGAGCGAATGGGTCAGGATGGAGATCGCCGACGGACGCAGCGTCAAAGGACGCAAGATCGGCCTCACCTCGCGCGCCATGCAGCAAGCCTCCCAGATCACGGAGCCGGATTACGCGCCGCTGATGGATGATATGTTCTTCGCGACCGGCAGCGACATTCCCATCGACCGGTTCATCGCCCCGCGCGTGGAAGTGGAACTGGCATTCGTGCTGCGCTCACCGCTGCAGGGGCCGGGTGTGACGATATTCGATGTGCTGCGGGCCACTGACTACGTGACACCGGCGCTCGAGATCATCGATGCGCGCATCGAGCAATTCGACCGCGACACGCGCGCGCCGCGCAAGGTCTTCGACACCATTGCCGACTTTGCAGCCAATGCCGGCATCGTCGTCGGGGGCCTGCCGGTCAAGCCCGATGCGGTGGATCTGCGCTGGGTGGGGGCGCTGTTGTACAAGAATGCCGTCATCGAGGAGACCGGTCTCGGGGCGGCCGTGCTGAATCATCCTGCTGCGGGCGTTGCATGGCTGGCCAATAAGATCGCGCCCCACGGCGAATCGCTTCGATCCGGAGACATTGTTCTCGGAGGTTCATTCACCCGGCCGACAGGCATCGCGCGCGGCGATGTGCTGCATGCCGATTATGGACGGCTCGGCGGCATATCGATGCGTTTCGTCTAATCCCAGAGGCTCCGATGAAAATACCCGTCAATGTGTTCAAGCAAGCCCTGCTCCGGGGAGAGACCCAGATCGGCCTCTGGGTGGGATTGGCCGACGCCTACGTTGCCGAACTGTTGGCGAGCGTCGGGTTCGATTGCATGGTGATCGACGCCGAACATTCGCCGAACGATCCACGCAGCGTGCTGCCGCAGTTGCAGGCCATCGCGGCCTATCCGGTGCACGCGATCGTGCGTCCGGTGCTGGGGTCTGTGGAGTTAATAAAGCAATATCTGGACATCGGTGCGCAGACGCTCATCATTCCCATGGTCGAATCGGCAGAGCAGGCGCGGCGGATGGTGGCGGCGACGCGCTACCCGACTCGCGGCGTGCGCGGCGTCGGCAGCGCCGCGGCGCGCGCCTCGCGTTGGAATCAGATCGACGATTATCTGCATCGCAGCGACGAGGAAATGTGCCTGTTCGTGCAGGTGGAGTCGGTGAACGCATTGGCCAATCTTGAAAGCATCGCTGCGGTGGACGGCGTCGACGGAGTCTTCTTCGGACCCGCGGATCTGGCGGCATCGATGGGACTGCTGGGTCGACCGTCCGATCCGGCCGTGCAAGCCGCCATCATTCAGGGTATCGCCGCCGTCAAGGCAGCCGGCAAAGCAGCGGGAACGCTCACCTCGGACCGGGGTCTCGCACGCGAGTACTTGGACGCGGGCGCTCTGTTCGTCGCGGTGGGAGTCGATACGACGATTTTGGTGAATTCGGCCAGGGCCTTGGCCGCGGAGTTCAAGACGCCAACGCGTCGTGCACCAGGCTGATTTGCTGCTCGGCCTGCGCGAGAATGGCGACGCAGTCCTCGGCCTTGACGCCGACGGTGAGAAACGCATTGATCCCCGCCGTTGCCGCCGCGGCGCGCTCCGGCGCCGGCAACGCGTCGGCGAGAACGAGACTGGCAATGAGCACGTCCGTCAGCGCCGCTTCGTGCTTCCAGCGTCGCTGGCGATCCATCTGCTCGCCGATGGCCTCGCAAATCTCCTCGGCAAAGCCCCAGCTTTCAAGTACTGCCTTGCCGATCGACGCCTGCCAGCCGTCCAGCAGATCCAGCCAGGAATCCCCGGGTCCAAGACCTGTCGCTTGAGTGGCGGCGCGCGCCATGATGTAGAGATTGCCGATGCCGTGCAAGAGACCGGTCAGGAAGGCTTCGTCGGCGTTCAACTTGGTGCGCAGGGCGACAATCCGGCTTATCGAGGCAACCGCGATGCTCCGGTTCCAGAGTTCAGTCAGCGGTTGTGCAACGGAGCGCAGCGCCGCCTCGTTCTTCATCTGCTGCATCGCATAGGACATGGCCGTGCCATGTACCATTTGATGTCCGAGACGGGTGATTGCAGACCGCAATTCCGTCACGGGTTTGCCTGAGGTATTGAAGGCCGCCGAATTCGCGGTCTGCAGGATGCGCGCAGCCAGCCGCGGTTCGGCACCGACCATGGTGACCACGTGATCGGTGGTGGTGTCCGGGTCCGCCATGGCCGTGCTGATGCGAATCACCACGTCGGGGAAGCAGGGCAAATCGATCGAGCCTGCGGACACTTCGGCCGCCAGCATTTGCAAGAACGCCAGCGCAGCAGCCCGTTCCTCAGGCGTTGCTTCAGCGCCGCCGGCAGGAACGGACTGCGAACCGGACTTGTAAGTGGGGGGCGCGCTGGGTTTGGGCATCGAATGGGCGAAGTTTACGCCAACCAGCACCCTGCGGCATCTCGGAGCCTTCGCGCCGCTCAGCGTCACGCATGCGCGGGAAAAAACGACGGTTCGGCACCGCTGCGTCCGGCCAGCCATGCGTGGATCTGAGTGACGATGGCGAGCGCAATACCTTCGGGTGTGACCGCACCGATATCGATGCCGACCGGACCACGAAGTCTGGATTTCAACTTTTCCGCGACGGGACCCAATTCCTGGGCGAGACGGACTCGGCGCGCCTCCGGACCCAACAGCCCGATGTAGGCCGGAACGCCGGCGCGGGCCAATTCGCGCAAGTACGAGGCGTCCGACAGCAAATGATGGCTCATGACCACCGCGGCATGACATTGCTCGATGGCCACACGTTCGCCCAGCAGGTGTGGCTCGCAGAGTGTGACCTCGGCGCCGGGAAAGTCCGCCGCCACCGCGTAGGCCGGGCGATGATCTACGATAGAGACGCGCCAACCCAAGGCGCGCGCTGCGGCCGCCACGGGCCGCGCGTCGGGGCCCGCCCCGCATATCAGCAAATGCGGAGGGGGTGCGAGGAAGTGCACAAGTGCCCGTGTGCGCCGGCCGCCGGCCAACCGGTCCAAACCCCGCGAGGCGCCATCGCTCAGGGATTGCGCTGCGGCTTGAATCATCCAGTCGGGTAAGGACGACGCGGTGCTGTAGGTCCCGAGCGGCAGGTCGGCGGATTCGTGCACGCAAATCACGGCGGCCGGCAGACCGGCTTGCGTTGCGCGCCCGGCTGCCGCCAGGGCCGCTGCAGCCGGCGTGCCGGCGCCTGCGGGCTCGAGCAGTATCCGCATGGCGCCTTCGCAGCCTGCACCGATTCCGAACAAAACATCGTCGGGGCCGCGCATGTCGTATTCGACGGCGCGGGGCACGCCGCCATCCAGCACTTCCTGAGCGTGGAGCTTGAGGTCCGCTTCCAGGCAGCCACCGCTCAGCAAACCCAGGTAGCTACCGTCGGCCATGATGAGCATGCGCGCGCCGGGTTTGCGGTACGTCGAACCCGCCGTCGTCACCAACGTGGCGAGGACTTGCGCTGTGCCCTTGGCGGGAGCGCGTTCCAACAGAAATTCCAGACTGGTATCGAGGCGTACGGCGAGCTTGGCGGTATTCATGCCCGCATTGTAATGTTGTTCGCGAGTATAATTCGCCCTCATGGAAAAGGCGCCAAAACCGGATTTCAAGTCGGGCGTGCCCTTCAGCGTCGTAGCCGACGGCGGGATGTTGTCCGGCAGCGTCGGCGACGAAGATGCGGTGCTGATCCGGCGCGGCGATGAGATCTATGTGGTCGGCGCGTACTGCAGCCACTATCACGGATCTCTCGCACAAGGTCTCGTCGTTGGCGACACCGTGCGTTGTCCGCTGCACCATGCATGTTTCAGTCTGCGCAGCGGCGAGGCGTTGCGTGCGCCTGCCTTGGATCCGATCGCATGCTGGCGCGTCGAACGCGTCGGCGATACGGTGTATGCGCGTGAGAAATTGAGCGCCGCGGCCGCAGGTGCGCCGGCACGACGCGTGCTGCGTGCATTGCGCAGCGTCGTCATCGTTGGCGGCGGCGCTGCGGGACTTGCGGCGGCGGACGCGCTGCGGCGCCGCGGGCATGATGGTTCCCTGACCATCATCAGCGCCGACGATTCGCCGCCATGTGATCGCCCCAATCTGTCCAAGGATTTCCTGGCCGGCACCGCGCCGCCGGAATGGATTCCGCTCAGGCCGCCGGAGTTCTATGCCGAACGCCGGATCGATCTCGTGCTGCAATCGCGCGTGACCGCGGTGGACGTCGGGCGGCGCCGCGTGGACATCGAGGGCGGCAGGCAATTCGGCTTCGATGCGCTGTTGCTCGCGACCGGTGCCGAGCCCGTGCGATTGGATATTCCGGGTGCCTCGGGAACCCAGGTTTGCTATCTGCGCACCTTTGCGGACAGCCGGGTTATCGTCGCCAAGGCGGCAACCGCACGCAGCGTGGTGGTTGTGGGCGCGAGTTTCATCGGGCTCGAAGTGGCCGCGTCGCTGCGGACGCGCGGCATCGAGGTGCACGTGGTTGGTCCCGAGAAGGTGCCGATGGCCCGCGTACTTGGCGAACCTGCGGGGCTGTTCATTCAAGGATTGCACGAATCGCATGGCGTGCGGTTCCATCTCGGCAATTCGGTCAGCCGCGTGAATGGCAGGCAGGTCACTTTGAGCGGCGGCGCGACCGTCGACGCAGATTTCCTGGTCGTGGGTGTGGGTGTGCGGCCGTCGATTGCGCTGGCGCAGAATGCGGGATTGGCCGTCGATCGCGGGGTCACGGTGAATGAATATCTGGAGACCAGCGCTCCCGGTGTGTATGCCGCGGGCGACATCGCGCGCTGGCCAGATCCGCACTCAGGCGAGCGAATTCGCGTCGAGCACTGGGTGGTGGCAGAGCGCCAGGGCCAGGCAGCTGCGATGAACATGCTCGGGTCGGCTGAGAAATTCGATGCCGTCCCATTCTTCTGGAGCCAGCATTATGACCTCACCGTGAATTATGTGGGTCATGCGGAGCAATGGGATGCTGCCGACGTGGAAGGTTCGTTCGCCGCGCGCGACTTCAGTATCTCTTTTAGACGCGGCGACCGCACGCTTGCGGTCGCCACGGTGGGGCGTGATGCGCGAAGCCTCAGGGCGGAATTGGGCATGGAATTCGCAGGCTAAGTCCGCTTCCGGAGCCGGTCCTACAGTAGATTGTGCACCGCATATCAGTTCGTTCGAGCCGCATCAAACATACTGCCGCCATACTACTTTCACGCCCGATCGAATTATGTCCAATCGCCCGGTATTTGATCTCCGCACAACGGCTGCGGGATAGCCGATGACACTGCGGGAACTGATTCGCGGCTGGGGTACGCGAAGATCGGTGTGGCTGGTTGCCTGCGCAGCAACGGTACTGCTGTTGCTCGTGCTGGTGGTCTCGAGCGAACGGCATTGGCAACATCGTACCGACGCGCTCGAGCGCGAGAATCTGAAGCTGCAGCTGCAACAGCTGAAACAGCAAATCGTGGCGCAATCATCACAGCTGGCGGATCGCGCCGGCGGGCTTGCGCAATCCGATCCGGTCGCGGACCTTTTGGCGGACAACGCGCCCGCGCCGCCGAACCACGCGACGCTGTTCGCCCTGAACGACACCGCTTTTGATTCCCTGCTGGTCGTCTCTGCATCGCAATCCGTGCGGCTCAGCGCAAAGCTCGCCGAGGGACGCTGGGTGGATTGTCAACCGGATGCTGAATTGCTGCGGTATCTGGGTTCCGCGGCCCGGGCGCCGGACGACCCTTCCACCCGACCGCCGCACTTTGCCGACGGCCGCTGGATTGTTGCCCGGCCCATTGTCTCTCGCAGCGCGCCGGCTGCTATTCTCGGTTGGTTGGCCGTGACGAAATCCCTGTCCGTTCCCGCGGCCGCGCAGCTCGCGCAATCGGTGCATGGTTCGTTGCTGGCAAAACCGTTGTGGGCCTTTGACGCCGCGCGGCTGCCCGCGGATTTGTTGGCTCCTGCCGCGGATCCGACCGGTCAAGGCTTCGCGATCACGACGCATCTGTCGCCGGACACTTCCTTCGGCTATGCGGCCCTTCGTGACGGCAGCGGCAGAACGGTCTGGGTGTTGCGGCTGGCGCGCGCCTCCGCCGACGGCGGCAGCGGCGTGGGCTATGTGTTCGCCGCGCTGTTCATGTTGCTGGCCGTCGCCATGGCGGCGCTGCTCGTGTTCAAGCGTCATGCACACCGGCAGAAATCCGTCGATGCCCGCTACAAGGCCATCATCGATCAGGCCAACGACGGCATCGTCATTGTCGACGCCGCAGACCCAGCAAGTGCTCTACACCAATCCGGCTTTTCTCGATCGGCTCGGCTATACGGATCTCGAAGCGCAGGCATTGACCCTGCTCGATATTTTCGCGGACGGCAGCGCCACTCCGGAAAGCATTCTTGCGCGCCTGCGCGAAGCGAATTCACAAATGGCCCTCAACCTGCAGCACCGCTGCAAGAATGGCAGCTTCATCGACATCGAAGTGCGATGCAATGCGCTCGATGTGGACGGCCGCGACGTCCTCGCATACGTCACCCACGACGTGTCGTTGCGCAGAAAGGCGGAGCAGCAGCTCATCGAGAATCAGACTCGGCTCGATCGCATGGCGCATCACGATCAGCTGACGGGATTGCCCAACCGGCACTATTTGACGCGCATTTTTGCCCGACGCGATTGCCGACCGCCAAGGCGGCGAGCACCATGCTGGGGGTCGTGTTCCTCGATCTGGACCGGTTCAAGCACATCAACGACACCCGGGGCCACGAAACGGGCGACAAGCTGCTGCAGGAAGTGGCCGCAAGACTGCGCGCGGTGGTGCGCGATTCCGACGTGGTTATTCGGATGGGCGGCGACGAGTTCGTCGTGGTCTTTCGAAACGTCAAGTCCTATGACGAGGTGACGCAGGGAGCCGCACGGATCATCGAGACCCTGAACCGGCCGATCGTCATCGACCAGCATCCGCTGCAGACCACGGGCAGTGTCGGAGTCAGCATGTTTCCGCGCGACGGTTCCAACATGGTGGAGTTGCTCAAGCACTCGGACACCGCGATGTATCAGGCGAAGGATCGGGGCCGCAACAACGTTCAAATGTTCAGCCAGATCATGAACCGAAAACTCAAGCATCGCGTCGCCGTGGAGGCCTCCTTGCGCGAGGCGTTGCGACTCAAGCAGCTTGACGTGCACTACCAACCCTTCATCAACCTGCTGACGCGAAAAGTCGTCGGACTCGAGGCGCTGATGCGATGGCGCCATCCGGTGCATGGCATGGTCCCGGCCGACCAGTTCATTCCGGTAGCCGAGGAGACCGGATTGATCGTTCCCATGGGCAATTTCGTGCTGCACAGAACACTGCAGAACATGAGTGCCTGGCGCAAGGCCGGCGTACCGCTCGTGCCCATGTCGCTCAACATAGCGCCGGCGCAGCTGCAGCGCGGCGAACTGCAGTCGACAATCGCCACCCTGCTCAAGACTCATGCGCTTCGGCCGGAGATGCTGCAGCTCGAGATGACCGAACGGGCGATGTTCGATTCGCGGGCCCCGGCCGGCGACAATCGACAGGACACGATGGCGCGGCTGCGCGACATGGGCATAAAAATTGCGATTGACGATTTCGGAACAGGCTACTCGAGCTTGAGCTATCTCAAGCACTGGCGGGTGGATTCACTGAAAATAGACCGCAGCTTCGTCCGCGATCTCGTGACCGATTCCAGCGATCTGGCCATCGTGAGCGCCATCATTGCCATTGCGCGGCATCTAAACATTCAGGTGATCGCCGAGGGCATCGAAGCCTATCAACAGGCGGAAATCCTGCGGCGGCTCGGTTGCGCCGTGGGGCAGGGGTTTCTGTTTGCCCGTCCCATGCCCGCCGCGCAATGCTTGGAATTGCTCGGCGACAATGCGGAGACGGAAAAGACCGAGGAAGAGGATATGCTCGCCGTGTTCAGTGCGGGGCGGGGCTAGCCAAACAGGCCGCTAGAAAGGAGCCAGGCGATCGATGGCCCTCATCATCAGAGTCGTGGGCACTTCGGTATGTTGGTCTTCCTTGGGCATCGGCCACGCCTTGGTCAACCGCATGGAAATGACGTGATTCGGATACAGCGTGATGATGTTTCCGCTCGATCCGCGCATCGTCGGCAGATAGATCCGCTTCCCGGTGCGCTCGCCGACGTAGGGAAAGTAGTGAAAACCCATCTTGTATAGCAGCTCCTTGACGTCGTCCTCCGGGGGCAAGCGCCGATCCAGGGCCATGTCGGTGTTCTGACGGATGGTGTTTTCCGTGGAGAATATCGCTGCGGTGAGCTTGGGATCGAGAATCTGCCGGCCGCCGTGCGCTCCCCCTTCCTCATAGAGCGTCGCGATCTTGGCCAGATCGTCGAGAGTCGGGTAGTAGCCCGCGCACAGCCAGGCCAGTCCCGGCCTGCCGCCCGGTTCCCGGGTTCTAACGATGGGTGCATGATGCACGCCGATGGGTTCGAGGACCTCGTTGCGCAGCATGTCCCACAGGTCTGCATCGGCGCCTTTGACCGACTTTAAAAAGCCTTCGAGCGCGGCGCCCAGCAGATAGAAATCATGGTCGCGATAGCGCATTACGGTGCCGGGTTCCCACGGATAGGGCGCATTGTGCGCGTCGATCTCGCGCATCTTGTCCGCCTTGGACGGGGCGAGATACCACTCGTCGTAGTGCGGATCGACGTAGCCGTCCTCGGTGTCGTTGGGATTCGTCTTCAGGCTACCGGCCCCGCCCATGCCCGTCGCCATGTCGGCCGCATCGATGAAGCGGACGCGGCGATATTTGGGATCCGCAACCTGCACATAGTCGGCGATTTTGAGATTGAGCACGAAGGGGCCGTACACCTCGGCCAGTCTCAGCAGGGCCAGCGGCACGCCGATGCTTTTCAGGATGGATCGCGGACCGAAGCGCATCTCGAGAGGGTAGGGGTACGGACCGTACGGAGTCGCAGCGTCGCTGTAGTAAAGAGTGCCGTTGCGCACGATCGCCGTGATGACCACCCACTTGGGAGACAGCGGCGCACCGAAACCGTCGAGGGCGCCCGCAGGAGCGGATTTCAGCAGTTCGCTCCAAGGACGTGATGGCATGCGATCGGCAAGCTCGGCGGCCGCGGCGGCGCGCAGCGTCGCAAGATGGCCGGGCGCAGCGGAACGGAGGCTCGCGGCGGCGAGTCCCCAGGCAACGAAATGCTGGGGAATGAGGTAAGGGGTTGTCTGCTGAATGAATTGGAATCTCAGAGCGGTCACTTTTCCGGAGCGGTACAAGAAGGTGGCGAGGCCCTGATGCGCATGGTTCTCGGTATCGTTCACGAGCATGATGGGAAAGGCGGCGCGTGACCAATCGCCGTCGCCCTTCTCCTTCCATGTTCGCCCGAACTGCGGAATCACCCGCCAGTAGCTCGGCGACTTCGCAGGAAGAGATTCCTGCACCATCTCACCGCGTTCAATCGGCACCAGCACATCGCCCATGCTGAAGAACCCGAGCTTCACGCCGGGGAACAATCGAGCATCGCGCCCATCGATGATCGGTTTGTCGAGTATCGGCAATGTGCGCATGGTGCTTTGCGCCACCTCGATCACACCTTCGAAGGGAGCGCCCGGAACCGAATCGCCGGACGGAATGAAGGCCGCGTTGGCGACCGGGGCGTCCAGCAGCCGGTGGGAATGCAGCAATTCCGCCGGCAACTGGCTGGCCGGCGGGGCGGCCCACGCAGCGGCGCAAAGTCCCGCCGCGGCGCACAGCGTCCACCCCGCGCTCTTTCGGCGCTTCGACATAATGCCCCCCGACGCCGTTGGGGCGCCTCGCTACGATTGTGACAACATCCGGTCGCCGGCTCAACCGGCGAAGCGCCCGTGCCCATTGCGTGCTCGTCGGCGGCGGTCGGTCGGTGAGAAGTCCTGTAGCATGCTCAAGAGAATTATTTGCTGGGACATGCAAAATCCAGGAGTTGGCATGAGTTGGCGTGCGTGGGGCGCTTTTGCGGCGCTGGGAATCATTTGGGGCCTGCCGTATTTCTTCATCAAATTGTCGGTGCAGGAAGTCTCGCCCGTGGTGGTGGCGTTCGGGCGCGTCGCTCTCAGCGCTTTGATTCTGCTGCCGATCGCGTGGCGGCGCGGCGCGCTGCATGCACTGGGGAAGCACAAGGTGGCGATCTGCGCATTCGCATTGGTGGAGTTCGCGATTCCCTTTTCCCTGATCTCGGTCGGGGAGCGTTGGATCAGTTCCTCCGCGACCGGCATGCTCATCGCGATGGTGCCGTTGTCCGTCGCGTTGATTCAGCGATTCTTCGGCGTCCAGGAGCGCTTGGGTCGGTGGCGCATCCTCGGACTCGGATTGGGGTTCGTCGGCGTCGCGGCCTTGCTTGGATTCGGAACCATCTCCGGACCGCTCGGATGGGCCGGAGTCGCGTGCATGCTGATTTCTACGCTCGGCTATGCGACCGGGCCGCTCATTATTCAACGGCATCTCGGTGGACTCGATCCTTACGGCCCGCTCGCCGCGAGTCTTCTGGTTGCGAGCATCCTGCTTCTCGTTCCGGCTGCGTTCAATCTTCCCGCGCAGCTCCCCTCGGCGAGGACGCTGGCCTCGATCGTAACCCTCGGAGTGGTGTGTACGTCGATCGCGATGCTGCTCATGTTTTATCTGGTGAATCACGCCGGCGCATCGCGTGCCGCGGTGATCACTTACATCAATCCGGCAGTGGCAGCGCTGCTCGGCGTGTGGCTGCTGCACGAACATTTGGGACTGGGCGGGATCCTCGCTTTCGCCCTCATCCTGCTCGGTTCCTGGCTGGCGACTCGCGGAGCGGTCGGGAGCCATGGGCGGGCGGCCGAAGCCGCGGCTTAGGCCGCGGCGCGGTTTAGGCCGTGGCTTGCCCAGGGGTGTTTCGCCACACGACATAGGTCTTTCGCAGGGTTTCGTGGATGATCCACGTGCCGCGGCTGAAGGGAGGGAAGTACGCTGCGTCGCCTGCGGCGAATTCCAAAGTTTGACCATCGTCAGCCAGAAACGTAGCGCGTCCGGCAACGAAATGACTGAATTCAGCATCCATGACAGCGCGCCTGAACTGACCCGGAGTGGATTGCCAGGTGCCGGTCTCGACACTTCCGTCGGGTGCCGAATACGCGTCCCGTTTTGACAACTGCACTGGCGCGCCTCCGGCAGGATTCGGCGGACTCCCCACAGAGCTCAGCATGTCCGCGCCGAAAAGGGCAGGCGACTTGATATGATTGATGGTCATGCGAATGTTGTCCTTTAGGCTGCGTGTTGCGTTCTTATGATGCCATACAAGATCTCGGTGATGCCGCTGTGGATGGAAAACGCGGCAATACCGCCGCCCTCGTCGCAACCGTTGCCCGGCCGGGTGGACGTTCTAATCATCGGTGCCGGCTATACGGGCCTCTCGGCGGCGCGTGAGACCGCAGGCGCCGGACGATCCACACTGGTGCTCGACGCCGGTGGGTTGGGTGCCGGTTGCTCGAGCCGCAACGGGGGCCAGGTCGCGTACAGCATCAAGCCTTCATTCAAATCTTTGCAGAGAAAATTCGGCGCGGACGTTGCTTTCGGAATTTGCCGGGAAGGGCTCGATGCCGTGGCGTATCTGCGCTCGCTTGCCACCCAGGATGTCGACTGCGGTTGGCGCGAGGATGGATGCTTCTTTGGTGCGCACACGCCGCGGCACTTCGCGGCCATGGCACGCGAGGCGGAGAATCAAACCCCCGGGCTCGAGCAGCGGATCAGCGTCGTTGCCAGATCCGATCAGCACGCGGAGATCGACAGCGATTTCTACCACGGTGGCTGCGTTTATCCAGACGATGCCTCCGTCGATCCGACGAGATTGCTGTTGGGGCTGCTGCGCCGCGCGCTTCACTACGGGGCGACGGTGGTGGATCATTGCCCGGTCAGCGCCATCAAATCCAGCGGCGAGGGCTTCGAGGCGCTGACGCCGCGCGGAATCGTTCAGGCGCGGCAAGTGTTGCTCGCGACCAATGGTCATTCGGGCCCCTTGTCCCCCTGGCATCGGCGGCGCGTCATTCCCATCGGCAGCTATCAAATTGCAACGGCTCCCTTGGGTTCGGCTCGAGTGCGCTCGCTGATTCCGGGTGGACGCAACATCGTCGACTCGCGGCGAGTCGTGGTGTACTTCCGCCCGTCGACGGACGGCGAACGGATCATATTCGGCGGCCGGGCGGCTTTGGCCGAGAAGGACCCGATCGCGTGCGTGCCTCGATTGCGGCGCATGATGGAGCGGATATTGCCGCAGTTGAGGGGGGTCGCCCTGACCCACGCCTGGGCAGGATGGGTTGCCTACACTTTCGATACTCTGCCGCATCTCGGCCGCCATGAAGGCATCTACCACTGCATGGGGTATTGTGGTCAGGGAGTGCCCCTCGCGCCGTATTTGGGCATGCGCATCGGGCAGCAAATACTCGGGCTCAAGGAGGGGCGCACCGCTTTGGATGGATTGCCGTTTCCCTCGCGGCCCTACTACTACGCCAAACCATGGTTTCTCGCGCCGTCGGTATTCGCCTATCGCGCGATCGATGCCCTCGGACTATGAGTTGCGCGTGAACCGCAGTTCCTATACCCGCTTGCCGGAGCGATTCTTTGCGCGCATCCGCCCGACGCCGGTCGCGGCGCCCCGGCTGTTGAAATTCAATCATGCACTGGGCGCTGAGTTGGGGCTTGAACCGGACGGGGCGGAGACATTGGCGGAGCTGTATTCCGGCAATGTCATACCGCCGGATCTGGAACCCATTGCGATGGCCTACGCCGGCCACCAGTTCGGCCATTTCGTACCCCAGTTGGGTGACGGCCGGGCGATACTGCTGGGCGAATCGTTAGAGCGCAGCGGTCCGCCTCGCGACATTCAATTGAAAGGGTCGGGACGAACTCCTTATTCACGCGGCGGCGACGGGCGGGCAGCGCTCGGACCGGTGCTGCGTGAATATCTGGTGAGTGAGGCGATGCACGCACTCGGCATTCCCACCACGCGTTCGCTCGCGGCGGTTGCCACCGGCGAGCAGGTCTTCCGGGAAGGGGCGCTGCCCGGCGCCATCTTGACGCGCGTCGCATCGAGCCTGGTGCGAGTCGGCACCTTCGAATATTTCGCGGCGCGCAACGATACCGAGGCCGTTCGACAACTCGCCGACTACGTCATCGGGCGCCACTACCCGCACGCCAAGGCCGACGAACAACCCTATCTGGCGCTGCTGCGCGCCGTCATCCAGGGCCAAGCGTCGCTCATCGCGCGATGGATGCACGTCGGATTCATCCATGGTGTGATGAACACCGACAACATGGCGGTGTCGGGGGAAACCATTGATTTCGGTCCCTGCGCCTTCATCGATGCCTACGATCCGGCAGCCGTGTTCAGCTCGATCGACCAGCGGGGGCGATACGCCTACGGCAATCAGCCTCACGCCGGCGCATGGAATCTTGCCCGCCTTGCGGAGACGCTTCTGCCCCTCATCGACCCGCAGCCGCAGCGCGCGGTCGAACTCGCGAGCGAGGCCGTGGCGGCATTTTCGGCGCAGTTCGCCGATGCGCACCTCAGCGGACTGCGCGCCAAGCTCGGTCTGTCGACGCGCGAAGACAGCGATGCGGGACTGGCGCAAGACCTGCTCGGAGCGATGCATCGCAATCAGGCGGACTTCACCGTGACGTTCCGCGCGCTATGCGACGCTGCGGAAAGTGCCGAGGGGAATGTCCGGTTGCGCTCTCTGTTTGCCAATTCAGGCGACTACGACGGGTGGGCCGGACGCTGGCGTGCACGGCTCAACCGCGAATCCGTGGATCCTCACACACGCGCCGGCGCCATGCGCCGGGTGAATCCCGCGGTCATTCCGCGCAATCACCGCATCGAGGCGGTCATCAACGCCGCGGTCGGCGCGCAGGATTTCGGGCCGTTCGAGGAGATGGCAGCCGTGCTGTCGCAGCCCTACCAATTGCAGGAGGGCCTGCCGGCCTATGCCGATCCACCCCAACCCAGCGAGCGGGTTCTGAGGACTTTCTGCGGGACTTGAGACACGCGCATGCTCAGGCAGGCGCCTGGCCGACCCGGGGCGCCGAAAATCCGAGCCGCTGACGGGTTTCGGCTGCGGTCAGCACGCGCACTCCGAGGAGTTCGACAATGGTTCGGGCGCGTTCGACCAATTGAGCGTTGGTTGCCCGAACACCCTTGTCGAGGTACAAGTTGTCCTCGAGGCCGACTCGCACATTCCCGCCGAGCAACACCGACTGGGCCACCATGGGCATTTGCAGCCGGCCCAATCCGAAGGCCGACCAGCGCGATCCCGGCGGCAGCGCATCGCGCATGGCCTGCATCGCCTCGGAAGAGGCCGGCGCACCGTACTTGATGCCGAGGCACAGCTGAAACAGGGCGGGTTGATCGATCAGCCCCTCCGTCATCAGTTGTTTGGCGAGTTCGATATGGCCCAGTTCGAACACTTCCAATTCGGGGCGCACGTTCATTTGTTGGTACGCGCGCGCCATGATGCGGAGAAAGCCGGGCGTGGTGCCGTACAAGAGCTCGTCGAAATTCAGCGAGCCGCAATCGAGGCTGCCGATCTCAGGCTGCAACTCGAGGATGTGCGTCATGCGTTCCTGAGGGCCGACGAAATCGGTGCCGGTGCCGTATGCGAGGGGGTCGTGCGGCGGACCGAACAAGAGATCGCCGCCCATGCCGCCGGTCAGGTTCAGGATCACGTCGCGATTGCGGCTGCGGATTTTTTCCACGACCTCGCGAAAAAGCGCGGGATCGCGGCTTGCGAGGCCCGACTTGGGATCGCGCACATGAATGTGAACGATGGCAGCGCCGGCAGCGTGGGCCTCGAGGGCGGAAGCGGCGATCTGGTCCGGCGTCACAGGCACGTTCGGATTCTTGCGCACTGAGTCAGCCGACCCCGTCACTGCGCAGGTGATGAAGGCCTCAGCCGCTATCATGGGGGCGGTCAACTCGTAATATATACGCGAACATAGGGCGGAATCCGTTGCAATTTTTGGGGTGGAGCGCCGGTCTCATGGTTGGAGCGTACAACAAATGACGGTCGTATTATTGGTGTTTCTGGGCGGCGTACTGACCATCTTGAGTCCGTGCATTCTGCCTGTGCTGCCCTTTGTGTTCGCCCGCTCCGAGCAGAGATTTGCGACGAACGGGCTGCCGATGTTGGCGGGGATGGCGGTTACGTTCTCGGGAATCGCCACACTGGCCGCCGTGGGCGGGGCGTGGGCGGTTCGCGTGAATCAGTATGGACGCGTGGCAGCGCTGGTCTTGCTCGGTGCATTTGCGGCGACGTTGTTGTCGCGGCGTCTGGCCGATTGGTTGTCGCGCCCCTTCGTGGCCGTTGGAAATCGTCTGCTCCGAACCGTGTCGGACGGCGCTTCGAATCTCGGAGCCCTGCATTCGGCGCTGCTCGGTGTGGCCACCGGTCTCTTGTGGGCCCCGTGCGCGGGCCCGATTCTTGGATTGGTGCTCACGGGCGCGAAAGCAGCATTCTCACGCGCTGGTCGCTGGCCGGCACCAATCGGTTGGAACAATCGCTGATCGATGGAATCAAACCAACCGCCTCACCCAAGAACACCGAACTTATGGCCATGAGCAATTCGCTGCCGAGATCCGATGGGCTGCCCATCGAGGGAGCCATGCCGCCGTTGAGCGGCGCCACCGCCTGGCTCAATTCAGCGCCGTTGAGCATGGAAAGTCTTCGCGGCAAGGTGGTGGTGGTCGATTTTTGGACCTATTCGTGCATCAATTGCCTGCGTTCGCTGCCCTATGTAACCGGCTGGTACGAGAAATATAAGGATCATGGGCTCGTCGTCCTGGGAGTTCACGCGCCTGAGTTCGCCTTCGAGAAGGACCCCGGCAACGTTCGCCGGGCGGTCGCCGAATTGCATATCGCGTATCCGGTGGCGCTCGACGACAACTACGCGATTTGGCAGGGGTTCAACGGCCAGTACTGGCCGGCGCATTATTTCATCGATTCGCAGGGGCGCATCCGCGCCCATCACTTCGGTGAAGGAAACTACGATGAATCCGAGCAAACGATCCGCCGGCTCCTGGTCGAAGCGGGCAATATCGATTTGCCGCCCGCAGGCATCGACCCTGCCGGGGCCATGGGCGCGCAGGCGGCGCCCGACACGGCGCATGATCAGTCGCCTGAAACCTACGTCGGCTATCAGCGCGCCGAGAATTTCGCCTCGAGCGGCGGCCTGGCGCCGGACCGGCCCAAACTCTACTCCGCTCCCGATTCGCTCGCCCTGAATCATTGGGCATTGGCCGGATCATGGTCGGTGGACCCCGAGAAGGCGGTGTTGAACGCCGCGCCGGGTAAGATCGTGTTTCGGTTCTTTGCGCGCGATTTGCATCTCGTCGTGGGTCCGGGAAACAGCGGCAAGCCGGTGCGGTATCGTGTGTTGTTGGACGGCGCGGTGCCGGCGATCGATCATGGGGCGGACATCGATGCCGGCGGCGAGGGCGTGATCCGCGAGCATCGTCTGTATCAATTGATTCGCCAGTCCGGCGAAGTGCGCGAGCATTTGTTTTCCATCGAATTTCTTGACGGCGGCGTTCAGGCGTATTCCTTTACTTTCGGATGAGGTGGTCCATGACGTTACGAACCTCTGCATGGTTTGCTGCAGCTCTCGCGCTTGCGATGATGGGCGTTGTTCTCCTGCGAACGCCGCTTCTGGGTGCAGAGGCACCCGTGATCATTGCGCCACCGGTGGTCGATAATCCGAAGTCGGCGGGGGCGCCGCAAACCGCGGTGCTCGCGGGCGGCTGCTTCTGGGGGGTGCAGGGTGTGTTTGAACATGTTCGCGGCGTGCAGAAGGTCATAGCCGGTTATGCGGGCGGCGATCGGGCAAGCGCCCAATACGAAACGGTCAGTTCCGGAGGTACCGGGCATGCGGAGTCTGTCAAGATTGTCTTTGACCCCGCGGTAGTGTCCTACGGGCAATTGTTGCAAATTGCGTTTTCCGTGGTACACGATCCCACCCAGCTCAACAGGCAGGGCCCGGACGTCGGAAGCCAGTATCGCTCTGCCATTTTCTACGCCGACGACGAGCAGAAGCGAATTGCCGAGGCCTACATTGCGCAGCTGGAAAAATCTCGCGCCTTTTCACGGCCGATCGTCACGCGAGTCGATCCACTGAAGGGATTCTATCCGGCCGAGGAGTACCACCAGGATTATTTGTACAATAATCCGAACGCTCCCTATATCGCGATGTTCGATATTCCCAAGGTTCAGAATTTCAAGCGGACCTTTCCTGAGCTGTACAGCGGTCGGCCGGTGCTGGCGCACAATTAAGCGCGGCATTGGAGATAATTCGACAATGGAGATAATTCGCAAAGGTCTTGCCGGTATCGGTGCGTTGCTTTGCCTGTCGCTGCTCGAATTGCCGGCTGTCGCCGCGGACACGAACAAAGCTCCGATCACGGTCTTCGCCTCGGCGTCATTGACCAATGCGCTGCAGGATCTCGGCGACGGCTTTACCAAGGAGACTTCGATTCCGGTGAGATTTTCTTTTGCAGCCAGTTCCGCGCTTGCGCGCCAGATCGAAAATGGCGCGCCGGCCGACATATTCTTTTCGGCGGACCTGGAGTGGATGGACTATTTGCAATCGCGAAATTTGATTCAACGGGACACGCGGCGCGATGTGGTGGGAAATCGATTGGTCTTGATTGCACCCACCAGCAGCCTGGTCAAGTTGAAAATAGAACCGCATTTTGCGCTGGCCGCCGCACTCGGCAGGGGCCGTTTGGCGACCGGTGATCCGGATTCGGTACCCGTGGGGCGCTACGCGCGAGAGGCTTTGACGACGCTAGGGGTGTGGAGCGGGGTGCAGGATCATCTGATTCGGGCGGACAGTGTGCGCTCGGCCCTGGCCTTCGTGGATCGCGGCGAAGCGCAATTTGGGATCGTCTACGAGACCGATGCCTTGATCGACAAGCATGTGCGGGTGGTGGATGTGTTTCCCGCCAGCAGCCATTTGCCGATCATCTATCCCATCGCGCTGACCGCCGCGGCGAAGAGCGATGCAGCCAAATTTCTCGCGTACGTCCATGGCCCCGCAGGCGAGTTGGCGTTCAAATCGTACGGCTTCACGCCGCTGCATTGAGCGACGCGGCTCACGCGGAATACCCGCACAGGCTCCTAGTTGCGGTGACTTAACCCCCAGACATAAGCCGCAACTGCCGATACCTGGTCCGCGCTGAGCTCGGCGCCTCCCTTGGGCGGCATGGGGCTGCGGAATTGTTTGGGTTGCATCACCCCATCGGTTATGGTCTTTGCGATGCCGGGATAGCTGCCGTCGCTCCACAGCCATGTCTTGCCGGTCAGATTTGGACCCAGAGTCGTGCCCGTCGCCGCTGATCCATGGCAACCCGCACAGGCAGCTCCGCCGACCTGCCCGTGGTAGATCTTGTCGCCGAGAGCAACCATGTCCTTGGTCGCGCCCTTGGCGATCGGCAGACTGGCGGTGGCAGGCGCCGCGGCAGCGCCTGCATCGGGGTGCACACCCTCGGGCGGCAGCGCTCCGGCGACGGTGGCGTCTCCGGCAGCGGCCGTTGCGCTCGGACACGGCGTGATGCCGGCGTCGCCGCTGGATCCGGGGTCGCCGCGGTAGACGATTTTGTAGATCCGTCCGCTCACATCGTCCGATACGTAGAGCGATCCGTCCGGACCGACCGCGACGCCTGTCGGACGATGCGCAGCTTGGTCCGGCGCCTTTATCGACCCGGCAAATCCATCCGCGAACACCTCGCACCTGCCACTTGCCTGATCGCCGGCGAGCGCTTGATACACCACGTTGTAGCCGCTTTGCGGATAGGGGGCGCGGTTCCACGAGCCGTGAAACGCAATGAACACGCCATTGCGGTAACGGTTGGGGAACTGATTCCGATCGTAGAAGACCATGCCATCCGGCGCCCAATGCGCCGGAAACGCGGCGACCGGTGCAATCTTATTGATGCAGGGGCCGAGCTTCTTGCCGCCGTCGCCGCCGTACTCCGGCGCCAGCACCAATTTTTGCCGGAAGGGGTCGTAGTAGCATTCGGGCCAGCCATAGTCGCCCCCCTGCTTCAGGTTCATCAATTCTTCGGCCGGCAGCGTAGCCTCTTCGTCGGGCTTGTATAGACCCGGCCAATTCGAATGCAGCTGATCGCGCCCATGTTGAGTGACGAACAGGCGATGCCCGGCGGAATCGACCGCGAATCCCTCGCCATTGCGGATCCCCGTCGCGAAACGCTCAGCCGGCGAAAACGCCTGGCCGGTCTTATTCGCGTCATAACGCCATACACCGCCGCGCGTTTCCAGCTCCGTGCAGGGGTCGGCTCCCAACGATCCTGCTTTGCGGTTTTTGGGCTGGCAGGAGTTCGTTGCGGATGCGACATCGATGTACATGAATCCGTCGGCATCGATTGCAAACGGATGCATGGGATGATCCCCGCCAAGAGGCAATCCCGATACGATGGTCTGCGGGCGGTCTCGGGGAACGTTGGAACCTGAAGTGAGGGTGTAGCGCACGATTTGATCGTTGGTTTCCGCGTAGAGGGCGCCCTTGTACATGCCGATGCCGGTTCCGCCGGCGCCGCCGCTTTTCACTGTCTCGCCGAAACGTTCGATGACATTGGCCGTTCCGTTGCCCGCGGTATCCTGCAAGGCAACGAGAAACCCGCCTTCATGCGGCGCGGATTTGCCGTAGTAGGGGCCGGACCAGGTGTTGACATACACGACCCCGTTCGGCGCCACCACCATATGACGTGCGTGGCCAATGCCGTCGGCGAACACCGTGGCACAAAATCCGGGCGGCAGACGCAGGCCGGCCGCGTCTCTTGGGCAGGACGGGCCATTCGATTGCGCCGATGCGGCGGAACTCGCCACGCACAAGGCGCCAAGTGCGGCCCAATTCAACAAACGGTTAGCCGGGCAGGACATGAGTGAGAATTCTCCCGAAAATCAGATGCAACGTCGCTCAACGATAGCATGACCCACGGCCGCCGGCGGCATAGGATATGCGGGTGCCATCCAAGGGAGGAAGCCGATGAAGTATGAGCCCGCCGTCAACGGACTGCGCGTGCTGCCGACGCAGCATACCGTGGCTGATGTGTTGCGCCGGATTCAAACGCTGGCGCATGCGCGCGGCCTTACCGTATTCGCGCAAATCGATTTCAGCGGCGATGCAGAGCGGTCAGGTCTGGCTTTGCTCCCCACCGGGCTGGTCATCCTGGGCAATCCGAAGGCTGGCACCCCGCTGATGGCGGCGGCGCCTACGGTGGCAATCGATCTGCCCCTGAAGATTCTCACATGGCACGATGTCGATGGTCATACCTGGGTGGCGTACAACGACCCCGAATATCTGCAAGCCCGGCATGGATTTCCGGCAGAGCTCACCAAGAACATCGCGGCGCTCGGCAATTTGGCGCAGGCGGCCGCCGCTGCGGATACGTGACGGGTCCAAGCGTGAAACCGGACGATGTATTGGCGCGCGAATTCGCAACCCTCTCCGAGTTGATTCACGCGCACGCGCTCGAGCGGCCCGATCACGCCGCCCTGATGCATCAGGGGCGCACACTCAGCTATTCCGCCCTCGATCGGTGGGCAGATCGCGTGGCCTCGACTTTGCAGCGCGAGCAGGTTAGTCCGTGCGGCACCGTCGCAATTTGTGCCGCGACCTCGCTGGACTATGTGGCGGTGTTTCTCGGCAGCTTGCGTGCGGGCGTTGCCGTGGTGCCGTTGCCGACCTCGGCGACTTCGAACGCCCTGGCGGCGATGATGGCCGATGCCGGTGCGCGAATCCTGTTCCTGGACCGGGCATCCGCGGACACCCTGTCGTTGGATCGCACGGTGGCCGGACCGATCGTGGTCATCGAGGATTCCGGCCCCCGAGGTCTGCAAAGCTGGATGACGGCGGCGGATTCGGTTCCCGCCGCGATCGATCCGCAGCCGCACTGGCCCTTCAACGTCATCTATTCGTCGGGTACGACGGGCGTGCCCAAGGGCATCGTGCAGCCGCATTCACTCCGCTGGTCGAATGTTCAGCGCGCGCAAATGACCGGGTACGGGCCGGACTCCGTGACACTGATCGCCACGCCGCTCTATTCCAATACGACGCTGGCGACGCTCTTCGGCGCGTTGGGTCTGGGCGGCACGGTCGTTTTGATGGGAAAATTCACGGCAGATGCCTACCTTGCACTGGCGCAGGATTGCCGGGCTACCCACACCGTTCTGGTGCCGGTGCAATACCTGCGGCTGATGGCCGAGGAGAGTTTCGATCAATTTGACCTTGGGGCTTTTCAAATGAAGTTCTCGACCGGCGCGCCGTTTCCGCCGGCCCTCAAGGAAAGCGTGCTGCAGCGCTGGCCTGGCGGATTGATCGAGATCTATGGATTGACCGAAGGAGGAGGCGCCTGCATGTTGGAAGCCCACAGGCATCCGGACAAACTGCACACTGTGGGCATGCCGATGCCGCTCGGCGGGAAAACGTTTCATCCGCTCCGGCGACATCGGCCGGATGGACGCGGACGGCTTTCTGATCCTGTTGGACCGCAAGAAGGACATGATCATTTCCGGCGGGTTCAATGTCTATCCCAGCGACCTGGAGGCCGTGCTGCGCGAACATCCGGACGTGGAGGAGGCGGCGGTGGTCGGCCTGACGTCCCCTCGTTGGGGAGAAAGCCCGGCCGCCTGCGTGGTGCTGAAACCAGGCGCAGATACCGATGCGACGCTATTGACCGCCTGGGCGAATGCGCGGCTGGGTAAAACGCAGAGACTGGCGGTGGTGAAAATAATGAACAACTTGCCGCGCAACGGCGCCGGCAAGATCATGAAAAGGGAGCTTCGCGATGAATTCCATTAGAACAGCGGTCTATGATTGATCGTCGCCGGGCGCCGCTCAAATACCGTGGCGGATGTCCGCGGAAAATGATGGGTTGCGATCGGCGCCGATGGCGCGGTCCGTGATCCGTCCGCGGACCCGCAGTTCCTGCAGGGAAAAGCGGCGATCGAGGCCGCCGACGCGGTAGACGTATTCCGGTAGAAATCCCGAAAAGAGCAGACGATAGTTCAGCGGGAGATAGCCGACAATGCGCTGCATCATCTGATACACCAACGTCGTGCAATTGACCGTAATGGTGTTGTAGAAGCGAGGCGTGGTCAGTAGCGCATTGGCTTCGGCAATGTAGCCCAGGAACAGGCTGCGGATCGCCGTCGCCGGAATTTGGATGCGGTATAAATAGGCGTCTTCGCCGCGCACATTGGTTCGAACCCGGATCACGTCGCGTTCGTCGGCCGCGATGATGCCAAGTTCGAATTCCTTGAAGAAGCCGCCGATTTCGGAATATTTTTCATGTTTCTCGCGGCGAATCTCCACCGAAAAGACCACGTGTTCGCCGTCGTCGAAGCCGAATGAGATCAACATGTGCGCGATTGCCGGGATGCTCCAATAAGACATGACCATGTCGAGCGAGCACAGGCGCCCGAGGTCGTAGCGGCGGGTCTCCCAACGCTGGGTGTAATCGGTGTTGGTGCGCCAATCGAAGTTGCGCACGTTGTGCAGTGTCACATGATCGCCGTCGACTTTGCCCGTGGTCATTTGTGCCACATCGTCCAGCCAGTCGCGATCGTTCGACGGGGCGATCCGCCGCCACCAGAACAGCAAGGCGCCAAACACCGGCACGAATGTCAGCGAACAGAGCGCCGTCCGGTTGTCATGCAGTGCAATCAACAGCACGATGCAAAAGGCAGCCCACAGGAGCACGCTCAGCGACTTGACGGTTTTGGCGCCCGGCGCTTGATACCAGAGCGCAAGCCCTCCCCAGATTCCGCAAGATCCCAGGGCGAACGTCGCCAACCAGATCGCGGTGAGTCGCATGAACGCTAGGCCGACGAGTCCATGGCGCCGAGCGCCTGAGCCAGATCCGCAATCAGATCGGCTGGTTCTTCCAGGCCCACATTGAGCCGCACCAACCGTCCACCGTAATTCCTTCCGGGACGATCAAGGTTGGGATAGACGATGACGAGACTGGTCACCCCGCCCCAGCTGAAGCCGATTTTGAACAGCGTCAGCCGATCCGCGAAGGCGATTGCTTGATCGGCGGTGAATCGCTCATCGAAGATTATCGAGAAAATGCTGGACGAACCGGTGAAGTCACGGCGCCAATGCTCATGACCGGGGCACGATGGCAGGGCAGGGTGCAGCACTGTCTTGATGTGGGGATGCTTGGACAGCCACAGTGCGATCTCGAGTGCCGATTTCTCGAGCCGCTCCAGCCGGATTCCCAAAGTCTTCATTCCGCGCAGCGCCAAACTGCAATCGTCGGGCGAGACCGCCATCCCCAGCTGCTTGAGAGTCGATCCGATCGTCTCATAGGCCGTGCTGCCGGCCACCGAAACGCTTCCCAGCAATAAGTCGCTGTGGCCACCCACATACTTGGTCAGCGCCTGCATGCTGACGTCGACGCCGTGCGCAAACGCATCGAACAAGACCCCGGCGGAATAGGTATTGTCGAGTGCCACCGGAACATTGCGTTCCCGCACGGCCGCGACGATGGCCGGCACGTCTTGAATTTCCATGGTCACCGAGCCAGGGCTTTCGACCCAGATCAGAGCGGTGTCTTCGCGGATCAAATTCGCAATTCCCGCACCGATCAGCGGGTCATAGGATTCAACGGTAATAGCGAGTTTCTTCAACAGCAGCGCGGCGAGTTCGCGATTCGGTCCGTATGCCGTGTATGGGACCAGCGCATGACTGCCGGCCTTGCAAAATGCAAGATAGATCAGAGAAATCGCCGCCTGACCTCCGGGAACGATGAAGGTATGGCGCGCTCCTTCGATTTCAGCGATCCGCGCACCGAGCTCAAGCACCGTCGGCGTGCCGTACAAGCCGTAGGTGTAGCCGCTTTCCGTCTGCCGCCAATCGTCCGAAACATCGGCTTGGCGCTCGAATACGACCGTCGAGGCGCGGTATGTTGGGGTTGTCAGCGAGCGGAAATCGCCGGGTGCATGGGACCCGGAATGGATGAGCTTCGATCGCCAATGCATGGGAATCATGAATATCCCCCGCGACCGGCGCGGATGACCAGTCGGCTGCCGAACAGGTAAATCAACCCTGAAGCCGCCGTCGCGGGCAAGGAGGCCGTGAGGTAAGGATACAGGGCCGTGGAGCCGTAACTTAAGGGATTGAGGAAAACGACGTACGTGACGCATCCGGCGGTCAAAGCGGCAATCGCGGCAGGATTGATGCCGCGCCAGAAGTAGTATGCGTGTTGAGGCTGATCCGAATATATCGCGCGGATGTCGATGCGGCCGCGGCGCAGGATGAAGTAGTCGACGATCTGTATGCCGCAAAGAGGAGCGAACGCGACGCCGATCAGCGCGAGAAAATTGCCGAACTTGGCGAAGAATAATTCCGGAATGAATATTCCAACCAAGGCGACCGGCGCAATGGTGATCAGCAGCAATGTGGTCCAGGTGCGTTTTTGCAATGCCGCGAAGTTTCGCAGCCCGATCGCGGAGGCATAAATGCCCGCCGTGGTCGTGCCGAAATTGGCGGCAGTGACAAACGTCAGAGAGATGATCGCATAGGTGGGGCCGCCCACGATCCGCAACCATTCCGAGGGATCGGATGACTTGAGGACCAGCGAGCCTGCAAGGCCGATGAGACTGAGCAGAGGCACGGGCGCCGCCATACCCAGCATCACCGGCAGCACGATCGTTCGCCCGTTCGGCGCCATTCGGATCATCGCTCCGATGTAGGGCCACCAGGACAAGGTCGCACCGATGCCAAGTTCGATACCTGTGGTGTAGTTCCAGACGCGATCGGGGCTGGCGTTCGGGGGCTGCGCGGCAATGAGTTCCGGCCAACGGCGCGAGACCAGCAAGAACAGCATCCACAGTCCGATGAACACGTGGGCGACCAGTATGTTCGAGACCATCGATACGCCGGTGGCCCCGCGTCGCAGTGCCAGGAAGATGATGGCGCACGCCAACACCGTCAGCACCGGCACGAGCGCCGCGTTGCGTGCCCCGATCTCGAGCAGACCAAGCGCCACGCTGAGCTGCACCGCCGACTTCGCAAAGAAAATGATCAGCAGAGAGTTCCAGCCGATGATTGATACAGCCTGCAGCGCTGCCGGAATCACCCAGCCTCGAGACCCGAATTGCGGCTTGGTCGCGGCGATGGAGTCGATGCCGAATCGCACGCACGCGGGTCCCGCGGCAAGCAACACGAGGAGCATGCCGATCATGCAGCCGGCTCCGAGCGCGAGCCCGCCCTTGATGAAGCCGAGGTAGCTGCCCACG
Source organism: uncultured Gammaproteobacteria bacterium (assembly GCA_963811115.1). Lineage (GTDB taxonomy): Bacteria > Pseudomonadota > Gammaproteobacteria > Steroidobacterales > Steroidobacteraceae > Bog-1198. Next base: position 42,907 of record CAWEQB010000002.1, on the reverse strand, counting down.
GATTCGCCGATCAGGTAGCACCAGGTGGCGGCCGCCGTGGTTGCGAGCGTCAGGGTCAGTCGCGCCGCACCCCAGGTACGCTCTTGGGGAAGCAGGGGCCAGCCGCTCTCGTCCGCCTGGGGACTGACGCCGGTCATGCCCACCAGCCGACTGCCAGCAGCACCAATGGAAGCGCGACACCCAAGAGAATCATCCAGATCCAGCTGGCGGTATCGAAGTCGGGACGGGGCGGGGCATTTTCAAAGGCTGCAATGCGGGCTTCGAGTTCGGGCGGCAAGCCATGCGGCAGCGGCGGCGGCTCAATCATTTGCGGGGACCGGGATAGGCTTCGGCGTCCGAGTAGGGAAACCACCAAAAATCGTGGGCTTTCGCGGCGTGATCGATCATCGACAACTTCGTGTGTCGGAATGTGTCCAGACCTTCCGCGCCGAGCTGCCGGCCCATTCCCGACTGCTTTCTGCCGCCGAACGGGCCTGCGTCATTGTCGAGGAGCGGTGCGTTGACCCAGACCATCCCTGCCTCCAGTTCGTTCACCGCCCGCATCGCCTCATCGAGGTTGGTGGTGTACACCGTGGCGCCCAGTGCGTATCGGGAACGGTTGGCCAGCGTCAAGGCCTCGTCGAAATTCTTCACCACGCTCACCGGCGCAACCGGACCAAAGGTCTCGTCGTTCATGATGGGCGCTTCCGGCGAAACCTCGCCAAGCACCGTCGGATTGACGAACCAACCCTTGGTCAGGTGAGCCGGCCGATCGCCGCCGGTGAGCACCTTCGCGCCCTGCGCGGTGGCCTGGCCGAGCAGGCGCAGGTAGCGGGTGAGCTCGCGTTTCGATGCCAACGGACCCATGTCGACCCGCTCGAGGCCGTTTCCGACCCGGATCTGCGCAGTGTAGTGCACGAGCTTTTCCATGAATTCGCGGTAGATGTCCTGGTGAACATAGAAGCGCTCGGCAGCGGCGCACACTTGACCGCAATTCAGGAACGCCCCGAAAGCAGCGCCTCGCGCCGCGATGTCGATGGGCGCGGACGGCATGACGATGAAAGGGTCGTTCCCCGACGTCTCGATCAGGGTCCGCTTGTAGAGGCGGCCGCAGGTTTCCGCCACGATACGCCCGGTTTCAATTCCTCCCGTGAACGCCACCATGTGGGTGCCGCTGTGTTCAACCAGGGTCTTGCCGACGGCGCCACCCCCGGTCACGACTTGCACCAGCCCGGACGGAAGCGAATCGAATGCGGCGATGAACTCCAGAGTGGTCAGACTGGTGAGTTCGGAAGGTTTGATGATGACAGCGTTGCCGCTCGCAAGAGCGGCTGCCGCCTGCCAACACAACAAGCACAGCGGATAATTGAAGGGCAGGATGATCACCACCACGCCGAGCGGATCCTTGGTCGTGAAGTGAAACTGACCGTCAACGGCGGATCCCAATACCTTGCCGTTCTCATGGCGCGCAATTTCGGCGTAATAGTCGATGGCGCTGGCGGACCACGCCACTTCATCGAAAGATTCCTTGTAGGGCTTGCCCATTTCGCGGGTCAGCATCTCCGCCACCAGCGGCCGCGCCGCCATGACCTGGCGCGCCACCTCGTGCAGCATTTCGGCGCGCCGATGATGGTTCACATTGCGCCACCCGCGCTGTGCCGCATTGGCCGCCGCGACCGCCTGATCGACGTCCGCCGCCGTTGCATCCGCAATTTGTCCGAGAGGCTCCTCGGTCGCCGGGTCCGACACGCCGATGGACGCATCGCCGCCGGATTGCACCAGCCGCCCGGCGATCCTCTGATGCCCACTTAGTCTTGCGAATGCTTCTTTTGCGCTCATGATCTACCCCGTCGATTGGTTGCCAGCGGCTGCACGGCGAAGCTCGAAACCCAGCCGCGGAAAATGCACGACTACCCGCCCGGCACGTGCATCTTCGCGCGCGACCGAGATGCGATCAGGAGTCGCGGCATGGAGAGTGCCTTCGACGGGCTCCGTGCCCGTGTCGATGGCTGCGACCACCACGCTCTCGCCGGCCGCGATACCGTGGTATTCAGCGTGCACTCCGGAGGAGGGCGCAGGATTCGAGGCGCGAGCGAGTGCAATGGCGGCGCCGCTATCGAGGGTCTCGTGAGTGCCATGACCGAAGCTGCGCATCCGTTCGCACCAGACCTGAAGCCGGTGGAAGGATTCCAGGATTGCGGCCGCGGGTCCGCCCCGCGAAACGAACCAGAGGCAGTGATAGACCGAAAAATCGGCGATGCTGGGCCGCGCTCCGAAGAAATAACTCTGATCGCCGATCATTTCTTCGAGACGGCCAAGATATAAACAGAGTGCGGCATGTGCTTCCGGGCCGCGCATGCGCGGTATGTTTGCGCGAAAACTCTTGCGGTCTTCGGCGAACGCCTTGGCGGCCTCCGGCGGCGCATCCCGGAACATGTACGCGAAGCCGGCGGGTTGCAATGCATAGGGAATCGCAGTCCAGAACAGAATCGAGTCCGCCCACTGCGCCAGCGTTCTTGAGGCCGCCGCGATGCCGGAAGGATACAGGGAGGGTTCGGGCGCCAGGGTTTCGATGACATCCGCGATCAGCGCCGTGTCGCAATAAATATCCGCGCCCAATTGCAGAATCGGCGTCTTGCGATAGCCCCCGGTGAGCGCCACGACGTCAGGCTTGGGCATGACGGGGGGAATCAGTACTGACGCCCAGTGCAGGCGCTTTGATCCCAGGATCAGCCGAATCTTTTCCGCGAAGGGCGAGTTTGGATAGTGGTGCAGGATGACTCGTTGCATGAAATTGCGGGCAGTTCCCAGGTTAAAGGTTTCGATATTTGAATGTCCCCATGGCCTTCGCGATGAGACGCCCTTGCGTGTCGCGCACCTCGCCGTCACAGAATGCCATGGAACTCGAGCGGTGATAGACATGGCCCGACGCCAGGAGACGCGTGCCCGCGTTGGCCGGCTGCAGGAAGTTGGTTTTCATTTCCACGGTCACTCCCCCGCCTGCGGCAGGGTCGAGAGTGCGGCCGGCAACCGCCATGGCCACATCCAGGAGCGTCATGAGCACGCCGCCATGCGCGACGTCCCAGCTGTTCAAATGCCGCGTGGTCAAATCGAGCGCAAGGACCGCATGTCCGTTCTCGGCACTGATGAATTCGATGCCAAGATCCTTGACGAAAGGAATGTCGTTGCGAAATGCCGTCAATTGACTCATGAATGGTTGTGCATTCTACAGAGTCTCAATGGAGGCGTTGTATATAATCCCGCGGGCAACCAGGCATATGCGGGAAGACGAACAACTGTGAGCAAACCTGGCGCGTCGCGCATCGGTGCAGTACTCGGCGGTTCGGCCGGCAATCTGGTCGAATGGTTCGATTGGTACACCTACTCGGCGAACGCGCTGTATTTCGCGCCGATCTTTTTCCCCCAGGGAGATCAGACGGCGCAGCTTCTACAGACGGCGGCCGTGTTTGCCGTCGGTTTCCTTGCGCGCCCGATCGGCGCGTGGATGATGGGACGGTATGCGGATCGGGTCGGCCGCAAGATCGCGCTCACCTTGTCGGTAACCATGATGTGCGGCGGATCGCTGGTGATCGCGGCGACGCCGGGAGCGGCGACCATCGGCGTCGCGGCTCCGATCGCATTGCTGCTGGCCCGCGTCTTTCAGGGCTTGTCCCTCGGCGGCGAGTACGGTGCGAGCGCCACTTACATCAGTGAAATGGCGGGACGCAAATATCGCGGTTTCTGGTCCAGTTTTCACTATGTAACATTGATCGGCGGCCAGTTGACCGCACTGGCGGTGTTGATCGTCTTGCAGCACGTGCTGCCGAAGGCAGCCATGGCGCAATGGGGATGGCGAATACCCTTCGTTATCGGCGCGGCGCTGGCCATGGTCGCATATTGGTTGCGGCGTCGAATACCAGAATCCCAATCATTCGTGCGCGCCGACTCCGAAGGAACCATGAATCGAGGCATGCGCCGCCTGTTCCGCGATCATCCACGCGAGGCCTTGACCGTACTGGGCTTCAGCGCCGGCGGCTCCGTGATCTTTTATGTCTATACGACCTACATGCAGAAGTTCTTGACCAACACGAGCGGTTTTTCCAAGGATCAGGCGACCGAGATCAGCGCTCTCAGCCTGGTCGTATTCATGATCGCGCAACCCCTGTTCGGGTGGTTTTCGGACAAGGTCGGCCGCAAACCCATGATGCTGACCGCGTTCGGAGGTGCGACGCTCATCACCTGGCCTGTCATGACCGGAGTGGCGAACACCCGCTCATCTTCGACCGCTTTCTGGCTTATTCTGGCCGCGATGATGGTGCAGTCGTGTTACACGTCGATCAGCGCCGTGGTGAAGGCCGAGCTTTTCCCGACGGCCATCCGCGCCCTCGGCGTTGCGGTGCCCTATGCCCTTGCGAGCGCATTCGGCGGCGCAGCCGAGTATGTCGCGCTGTGGTTCAAATCAATCGGCTTGGAGAGCGGGTTCTATATCTATGCCACGACACTCGCGGCAATCAGCTTTGTGGTGGCGTTGACCATGAAGGATACCCGTACTCACAGCCGCATCGTTGAGGATTGATACCATGGGAATGCCATTCCGCGATCCCGCCGACTGGATAGAGTACGCTGCTCGCGAGCAGCCGCGCCGGCCATTCCTCGAGACTGCGGCAGGCAAAGAGATGAATTACGAATCGCTGCGCATTCAGTCCGGTCGCTTCGCTGCGGCGCTGATGCGCCGTGGCGTCGAACCCGGCGACCGCGTGGCCGTCCAGGTCGATAAATCGGCGGACGCGGTGCTGCTCTACGTCGCCTGTCTGCGCATGGGCGCGGTGTTCGTTCCAATCAATGTTGCGAACACCGTCAACGAAGTCGAGTATTTCCTGGGCGACTCGCAACCGCGGGTGGCGGTGGTCCGTCCCTCCGATCGCGCCGGGATCGAGGCGGCGGCGGGTCGTGCCGCGGTCTGCCATCTTGAAACCCTAGGATTAGACGGCGAAGGATCGCTGCCCGAGCTGGTGGCCGGCGCCGGCGATGCGTGCGCTTTGCCGGCAGGATTCGCGACCAATGCGCCCGCGGCGATCGTCTACACCTCCGGCACGACCGGCCGCTCGAAGGGCGCGGTGATATCTCGCGGCAATCTCGCCTCCAATGCCGACGCACTGGTCGAAGCCTGGCAATTCACGAATCGCGATGTTCTTCTGCACGCCCTGCCGTTGTTTCACATTCACGGCCTGTTTGCCGCCATCAACACGGTCCTGGCGTCGGGATCGAGGCTGTTGCTGCTGCCCAAGTTTGACGCAGAGGCCGTGTTGAGCCAGCTGTCGCGAGTCACTGTGTTCATGGGAGTGCCCACGCATTACACGCGAATGCTGCAGCTGCCCCAATTGAATCGCGATGCGGCTGCCGCAGCACGCTTATTCGTTTCCGGGTCTGCGCCGCTGTTGCCTGACACTCATCGAGAATTTCTGCAGCGCACCGGACACAGTATTCTCGAACGATACGGAATGACCGAGACCTTGATGAATACCTCGAATCCCTACGCAGGGGTGCGAAAGCCGGGATCGGTGGGGCTGCCGTTGCCAGGCATCGAGGTCCGAACCGTCGACGCTGTGACCGGCGCCGTCGAGCGCAGCGCCGATGTCACCGGCGCGTTGGAAATACGGGGTCCCAATGTGTTTCGCGGGTACTGGCGGGATCCTGAAAAAACTCGCAGTGAATTTACCGCCGATGGTTGGTTCAAGACGGGAGACCTCGGCCGCATCGATAGCGAGGGCTACGTGCACATCGTCGGTCGCGCCAAGGATTTGGTGATCAGCGGCGGCTACAACGTCTACCCGAAGGAGGTGGAAACCGAGTTGGATGCGGTGCCCGGGGTTTTGGAGAGCGCCGTGTTCGGCGTTCCACACCCGGATTATGGCGAGGGAGTGACGGCCGTGGTTGTGCTTGAACCCACGGCCGCAATATCCGAGGCCGATATCATCCACTCCCTCCACGGGCGGTTGGCGCGCTACAAGCTTCCGAAGCGCATCCTCTTCGTCGCTGAATTGCCGCGCAACGCCATGGGCAAGGTGCAGAAAAATCTTCTGCGCACGACTCACGCATCACTATACGGCTTGAAGAATGCCGTCACAGCGAATTGACGACCTGGCTCCTAGTCCGGCGGCGGGAGCGTCACCATCGTCAAATTGCGAGCGCCCAAGGTCGCACCACCCGATTCGTTCTGATCGATGACGACATAAAAACTCTTGGATTTTGTGCGGGGACTCGTCGATACAGGAATGTCCAAACTCACGCTACCGCGGCCGTTCTCGATGCTGGCGACACGCGGTATCACCGGCTCGAAATCGACGCCGGGTTTGGCGGTACCCGATTCGGTCCACCACTTGAAACTTGCGTCGCCGTGAATGTTGCCCCGGCGGCGTACCGAGACGTGAGCGGTTGCCTCGCCGCTGGGGACATCGACTGCGTCTGCAGCCATTTCTATATGAATGGGGCCGGCAGTCCCGGCGCGAATCGCCGCCGCACGGTCAGCCTGCGAGGCATTTGGCGCTGCCGCGCCAGAGCTGGGTGGTGCCGGACCCGCGGACATGGCTGAGGCTGCTCCGGCGGCGGGCGCCCCAGCGGGTCTCGGAGAAGCAGTTGGGCCCGGCGTAGCAGCGGCACTCGACGCAGTCGCGGGGACCGGCGCGGTCACGGCGGGCGGCGCAGTCTACGGCGGGTGGCGCAGTCTCGGCGGGTGGCGCAGTCTCGGTGGGCGGGGCTTCCCCACTCACGCGGGCAGGTTCCGCAGCGGATTCTGCCGCAGAATCGGGTGGGCTCACCGAGTTGCGCCATTCAGCGAAATTACGCGCCAGCGCATCACGGTTCGTCGCCACCCAATAGCCACCGGCGGCCAGCAGTACAATCGCGACGGCGGCAGCGGCCGTGAGCAACGGCCGGGACTTTCTCGCGTAGGGCAAATTCACCAGAGCCGGCAATGCCGGGAGGCGGCGCACCGCGCCAGCGAGCCCAAAACGATTCAGCCATTGTTGAACATCGGCGGGCCGCCGTTCGCGATCCCAACGAAGACCTTCGCGCAGCACCCGCCATTGAGGGCCCGTAAGCCCCATGGGCCGGCGCAGGCGGACTCCCTGGGTGCGCGCTTCGATGGCGGTGCGATTGGGAAAGGGATGCTGACCGGACAGCAGTAGGTAGCTCACGCAGGCAAACGCAAATAGGTCGTCCCGTGCATCGGGATGCTTGCCTTCGAGCAGTTGGCAGCTTGCATAGCCGGGAGTGGCCACGGGCGAACGCTCGGCGCTCCAGCGATCCGGGAGCGTTTTGTGCGAGGCGCCGAAGTCCAAAACCCGCAGCTCGCCTTCATTGTTGATGAATATGTTCTGCGGGTTGATATCTCCATGGATGACGCCGCGCGAATGGGCATGGGAGAGCGCGGCGCCGACATCGCGCATGATGGCGAGCGCCTGCGGTCGTGGCAGGGGAATCGCATTCCGCGCCTGCAGTACCCGGCCCAGAAGCGCGCCGCTCAGCAATTCCATCGTAAAGAAGGCAACCTCGCCGTCGCGGTCAAATTCGTGCACCCGAACTATGTTCGGATGCGACAGCAATTGGAGGTGCTGGAATTCGCGCTGCAACTCGGCAAGCAATTCTTCGCGTTGCGTAACCGCCGTGTGCAGTACTTTGACGGCCAATCGTCGGCCCGCGGTCGGTAGGTCGAGGCGATACTCGTCCGTCGCCTCGAATACCGTGCCCATTCCTCCGTGACCGACCACTCCTCGTACCTTGTAGCGGTTGCGCAGAACGTCGCCGACGGTTATCTCGCGCACCGCGCGGCGCGGCGCTGCCTTCGCGGACGCTGCGGCAGGAGCAGTGCGGGGTTCAACGGCCGGGGATGTGCGCGATTCTCCGGCGGGGACGGTCACTGCAGCCGACGGGTGCGGCTTTACGGCATCCCCGCTCCTCGGGGCGTCCCGGTCCTTGTTGAGAGCGGCACCTTCCAGGCGCGTCTTCAGTAGGTGGAACACCTCGCCCTTGATCTTTCCGCGGCGGTAGTATTGGTCAAGAAGCGACAAAACTCCCCAACCCTCATCGTGCTTGCTTTGGGATTGCTCTTGCATCGCCACCAAGAACGCTTCGGGTGTGCAGATTCCCCCGGCCAGAGCATCCAGCCAAGCCAAAGTCGCGTCTTCACTGCCCGTACGCGGCTGCGGCCAGCGGGCCGGCTCAGTCCCAACACTCATATCTACCCCCATATCAGGCGATCCTGGACCTAATGACAGGAATCAAGGCCGAAAATTCCAAACACCTGGCCGGTGTCTGCCCTTTGAAGTACTTACAACGCGGTCAGTCGAGATCGCGGCTCAGCGAATCGCGCACAACGGCGGGCAAAGGGCCCTGAACGTGCCTGTAATTGTCGTGATCGACGCCGAGGCTCAGGGAGGCGCCGCTTTTCATGGCCTCCACCATCGACGCCGAGAGCTCAAAGCGTAGAAAATGCACGGCCGAGGTCTTGGCTTCATTCTCGCGCTCCATATCCTCGTCCGCAATTGCGAATACGCGTTCCATCTCGCTCACCCGGACCCAGCATCGGTCCTCGACGCCGATCAGTCTCTCGAGCGCCGTGCGCCGCTCCTCGGGATCCGGAAATTCGAGCAGCAGCGTCACCTTCCAGTTGCGGCCGTCGGGGATCAGCGGATTGTAGGCGTCGATTTCGCCCTGTATCGCATCGCTTTCAAAGATCCGCTCGGCACGCAGCATTTCGAGGACCTGATAGCGGATGGTAATGTGATCCTCGAAACACCAGGTCATGTTAGGTCCGACCTGGACATTGCGCAATTGCTTATGCGCGATCACTTCGCTGCGCAGCCGCGGGCGGTCTTGCGCGTATTGCTCCAGGCTCATGAGATCCCGGCGCGACAATTTCTTCACGCGGGGTCCAATCCATAGGCCATTCGAAGCAGCGTGAGTGGGTGTGTCGGCGGCGAGCCGTGCGGGAGACCACTCTCGATTTGATGACCCGCCATCGGGCAATCGCTGGCGTAGAAGTCGGCGCGGCTGGCTTCCACCCGCTGGATCACCGGCTTGCCGATCTTCATGGATGTATCACGAAACTCGCGTTTCACGCCGTAGGTGCCGTTGTGCCCCGAACATCGCTCGATTGCCTCGACCGTGGTTTCCGGAATCAGCTGCAATATGTCGCGGGTCTTGAGTCCGATGTTCTGGACCCGCAGGTGACAGGCGACGTGGTACGCAACCTTGCCGAGGGGACGGGCAAAATCGGTGCGCATCAGCCCCGATTTGTGCCGCAATGCCAGATATTCGAAAGGATCGAACATATGCTCTTTGACCTTCGCGACGTCGGGCTCGTCCGGGAACATGAGCGGCAGTTCTTGCTTGAACATCAGTACGCACGAGGGGATGGGCGCCACGATATCGTAGCCCCGCTCTATCATTGCCAACAGCGGCGGCAGGTTTTTGGCCTTCAACTCCGCGACGGCCGGCAGATCGCCGAGTTCGAGCTTGGGCATGCCGCAGCAACTCTCCTGGTCGAGCAGGGCAACTTCGATGCCGTTGTGCTCGAACACACGGACGAGATCGAGCCCGATCTCAGGCTCGTTGCGATTTCCATAACAGGTGGCGAATAGCGCGACCTTGCCGCGAGTCTCTCCGGCTGCCTGGGCGGTGGGCGCCGGCCGCGTGCGCCTGGCGAGTTGTTTACGCAGGGTGTTGGACCGATAGGGCGGCACCGGTGCGCCCGGGTGCACGCCGAGAGCCAAATCCAGCACTTTGCGCCCGATGGCGCTGCGATTGACCGCATTGACGATCTCGGCAACCACCGGGATACCTGCAATGTTGCCGACCGTGTCCGTCGAACTCAAGACCTTATCGCGCCAGCGTGTGGTTCCGCCGCGATTCTTCACCGCTTTGGCGCGCAGCATCAAATGGGGAAAGTCGACGTTCCAAGGATGCGGCGGGACGTACGGACACTTGGTCATGTAGCACATGTCGCAGAGGTAGCATTGGTCCACGACCTGCCCGAACGCACGCTTGTCGACGCCGTCGAGTTCGCCGGTCGTCGACTCGTCGATCAAGTTGAAAAGAGTCGGAAAAGAATTGCACAAATTGAAGCAACGGCGGCAGCCGTGGCAGATGTCGAATACTCGAGCCAGTTCCTTCTGCAGCGAATCGGGATCGTAGAACTCGGGTTCCTTCCACGCGAGCGCATGGCGCGTCGGCGCCTCCAGATTTCCTTCGCGGCCTGACTTGATCTCACCGTCGGACAAGATTCACCTCCCGGCCGAAAGCGCGCGGGCCCCGGATTTGGAACCCGCGCGTTGGGGGGTCGCCCGGCGGCGACGATGCAGGACTATAGGTTATCCAGAGCCTTCTGGAAGCGATTTGCGTGCGAACGTTCCGCTTTTGCCAGAGTCTCGAACCAATCGGCTATTTCGCCGAAGCCTTCGTCTCGGGCGCTCTTCGCCATGCCGGGATACATGTCGGTGTATTCGTGCGTTTCACCGGCAATTGCCGCCTTAAGATTCAGCGAGGTCGCGCCGATCGGCAAACCGGTGGCCGGGTCGCCCACGGCTTCCAGGTATTCCAAATGACCGTGGGCGTGGCCTGTTTCACCCTCGGCAGTGGAACGGAACACTGCGGACACATCGTTGAATCCTTCGACATCGGCCTTGGCGGCAAAATACAAGTAGCGTCGATTCGCCTGCGATTCGCCTGCAAACGCGTCCTTCAGATTCTTTTCCGTCTTACTACCCTTCAAATTCACGGCTCGCTCCTTCCGATAAATGTGCTCGGAATCAATGTGGACTGGTGCTCCAGTGAACTTAGACCCCGCGACCCCGCCAGTCAAATCGGCTCTCTCTATCGACGCCATAGCTTCGGTCAATCGCGCATGGTTACTGCCGCTGCGGGAATAGCTTTTGCAATCAACGTCTTACGATGACCGTTGGGAATGAGCGCCATAGTGCCGGTCGGCGATCAGGCATAGGATCTCGAACATCATGGTTGCGCCGACCAGGGCGGTATTGCCGGTCTGATCGTAGGGCGGGGCCACTTCCACCACATCACCGCCGATAAGATTCAGCCCGCGCAATCCCCGCAACAGGCGCTGCGCTTCCAAGGTGGTGATACCGCCGATTTCGGGCGTACCGGTGCCGGGCGCGTAGACCGGATCGAGCCCGTCAACGTCGAAGGATATGTAAGTCGGGCCGTCGCCCACCACCTTTCGGGCTTCTTCGATGACGCGTTCGACGCCGAGCGTTGCAAATTCTTCGATGAACACCACGCGCATGCCGTGCGACAAGGAGAACTCGATGCCATCCATGTAGTTCTGGCCGCCGCGAATACCGATTTGGATCGTGCGCTTGGGATCCAGCAGGCCATCCTCGACTGCCAGGCGAAAAGGTGCCCCGTGAGTGAACTTGGATCCGAAGAATTCGCCCCAGGTGTCGGTGTGGGCGTCGATGTGAACCATTCCGATGGGCGCATCGGCGGCAATCGCCTTGAATATGGGATAGGTGATCGAGTGGTCGCCGCCGGCGCTGACCGGAAGCACGCCGGCCGCGTGAACTTTACGATAGTACTCCGCAATTTCTTCCACCTGCTTTTCGAGGTCGTATCGATGCGACAGGCGCACGTCGCCGAGATCGGCAATCCTGCAAAGCTCGTACGGGTTGACTCCCAAGGCCAGATTGAAACTCCGCATGAGGCTCGATGAGTTGCGAATTTCCCGCGGGCCGTGTCGCGCACCGGGGCGGTTGGTGACTCCGAGATCCGTGGGCACGCCAATCAGGCCGATATCGACACCCGCGAGCGTGTCCGACAGGGGTGCGCGCATGAAGGTCGCGATTTCCGCATACCGCGGCTCCTTCATCGGGTCATATTTTTTCGTGGTCATGGGCGGTTGTCCTTGCGTTCAGTCGTTCCAGTGCCAAGCCGTTGGTCGAGGGTCCAAAGAAAGCGATCATTGCGATACCCACCATCATTGCGCTGCCGATGAACATTGCAACGGCCGGTACGCCGCCGTTGGCCAAAAGCGATCCGATGATCAAGCCGGAGAATGCGGCGGCCAAGCGGCTCCATGAATAGACGAAGCCCACGGCTCGGGAGCGGATTCGCGTGGGGAAGAGTTCCGCCTGATAGCCGTGATAGGCGAAGGACATGACGTTGGCGGACAGAGTAAACGCAATGCCGATGGCGATGAGCACCGCCGGCGAGGCGGCCGATGCGAAGGCGGCCATCATCACCCCCATGCCGGCAAGGCCGCCGATGATCTGGTGCTTGCGTTCGATTCTATCGGCGAACAACACGCCGAGCAGGGGGCCCAAGGGCTGAGCGAGGGCAATGATAAAGGCATATTTCAGCCCGTGAGTAATATTGATTCCACGGGCCATGAGCAAGGTCGGAACCCATGAATTGAAGCCGTAGAAACCGATGACTTGTGCGGCATTGAAAATGGACAGCATCACGGTTCGGCCGCGGTATCTGCGGGAAAATATGTCGGCGAGCGTCGCTGCGCCGCCGGCTTCGGCCGCGGCCGGTTGAACGGGAGGCAGTGTGCCGCCGTACTCCGCTGCGACCTTGATTTCAATGGCGCTGACGATGGCATCCGCCTCCTCGATCCGATTTTTGTGAGCGAGCCAGCGGGGACTTTCCGGGATGCCCCCTCGAAGCCTCCACACGACCAGGGCGCCGACTGAGCCGAGGAGGACCACCCAGCGCCAACCTGCGAGTCCCCAGGGCTGCAGCGGCACCAGCAGCCACGCCAGCAAGGCAACCACCGGCACCGCGCAGAATGAGACGAACTGGTTGACCGAGAACGCCCGGCCGCGCAATGCCCGCGGCACCAGCTCGGCAATATAGGCATCGACCGTAACCAGCTGCACGCCGAATCCCACGCCCGCAATCAGGCGCCAGATGTTCAGCCACAATCCGGACTGCTGAAACGCCATGATGGCCGTGCAAACGCAGTACCAGACAAGCGAGCCGGTAAACACGGTTTTGCGGCCGAAGCGGTCCGCGGCGTGGCCGAGCAGCACGACTCCCAGCCACAAGCCCGTGAAAGTTGAGAAGACAAATGTGCCGAAGCCGGCGACTCGAATGATCTGCAATGAAGCGAACGGCCCCAGCGATTCAGCGGTGAAGAGTCCGCTGTCGATCATTCCAGGAGCTACATAGGCGGTAAAGAACAGATCGTAGAATTCGAATACACAACCCAATGAAATCAAAAAAACGATCTTCCAAACAGCGCGCGAGGGCGGCAAGCGGTCAAGACGCGCCGCGATATCAGCCGCCGTCGGCATACAGTTTCACAATTTCATATAAAAAGCGCCGTCCATCCAGCAGTGATTTCACCCGGATCCGTTCATTGAGCCCGTGAGCGTGGCTGCCCTCCACGTCGTGGAACATGCCGGACAATCCGTAGGTCGGGATACCCGCCGCGTTGAGATAGGCGCCGTCGGTGGCGCCCGTCGACATGGTCGGAATGATGGCAACACCGGGCCAAATCTCAGCCGCGACTCTACGCACGGGCCCCATGATGGCATCGCTCAAGGGCGGAGGGGGCGATTGAATGCCGGGGTCGCCGGCCGGAGCGACGCGGATCTTATCGTCGCCGAGCACGCTCACGATCTCCTGCTGCACGTCGGGAATCGGCACGCCGGGGAGAATTCGACAATTCACATTGGCGCGCGCGTGCTGCGGCAACGCATTGGGCGCGTGCCCGCCGTCGATTTGCGTGACAATGCAGGTTGTTCGCAACGAACCGTTCCAGCCGGGATTGATCGCCCACAAGCGTTCGACTGCGGCCTCATCCCGGGGATTTTTCAACACTGCCTGCATGTCGGCGGCAACCGCCGGGGTCTCCAATTTGCTCTGCGCTTCGAAATAGCCGCGGGTCGCCGGATTCAATGCGACCGCAAAGTTGTGATTGCCAAGTCTCGCGAGTCCGGCACTGAGCCGCGTGATCGGGTTGTTCTTGGTCGGCCGTGAACTGTGGCCGCCGACATCGGACGTTTCAAGCAAGAAGTCCTGGTAGACTTTCTCGCCGGCCTGTATTTGCAGGGCAATGGGATTGTCGTTCTTGTCCAGTTCGCCGCCCGCCCCCTCATTCAGCGCAAAAGCGGCGCTCAGCACCTTGGGCTGCGTCTCGATCAGCCATTTGACGCTGTTGAAGATGCCCGCGGTTTCTTCGCCGCAGGTGAGCGCGAGTTTGATATCTCGACGCGGCTTGAAGCCTTGCTTCGAGTAACGCGCGACGCTGTCCGTGAAGACCGCCGCCATCGCCTTGTCGTCGCTCGAGCCGCGTCCATAGAACCAGCCATTTTCCTCGACCAGCTTGAACGGGTCGCGGCTCCAATCCTCGCGCTTGGCCTCGACCACATCGATATGCGCCAGCAGAAGAATGGGTTTGGCGGCTCGATCGCGGCCGCGCAGCACCGCAATGAGCGCACCATCCTGCGGCCGATCCGCAGGCGCCAGTACCTGCATGTCGCCGCTGGGCATGCCCGCGGCGAGCAAATGCGCGCGCATCGCGTCGGCCGCCTGCGTGCAGCTCCCCGCCGATCGGGTGGTGTTGATCTCGACCAACTCCTTGTAAAGGGCGCGGAATGCGACTTCGTCAGGCGGCGGGCTCTGGGCCGCACTGGCGCCCGTAAGAAAGGCGGCGATGGCCGCCGCAAGAATACCGCCCGGTGTGCGAATGCCCATGTTTCCCCCGCTTGCCGAAATGGTGGTGTATTTTTTTTCCGCGGCCTTGAGTTTATCCGATTTGCGATCACGCGCCGCAGGAGCAGAAAGAGTACTCTGTCGACCGTGGTCGAGGAGTGCCAACATGCTCTATGAACTTTACTACTGGCCGTCGATTCAGGGGCGCGGTGAATTCATTCGCCTGGCTCTGGAGGAGGCCGGCGCGGACTATCGGGATGTCGGTCGTGAGACCGGCAAAGGAGCGGGAGTCAGGGCGCTGTTTCGATATCTGGAGGGGCGCAGTCTCGCGCGGCCGCCGTTTGCGCCGCCGTTTCTGAAAGCCGGCCGCCTCGTCATCGGGCAGACCGCCAACATTCTGCAATTTCTAGGACCCCGGCACGGGCTTGCGCCGAGAGATGAGCGCGGGCGGCTCTGGGCTCACGAATTGCAGCTCACGCTGGCGGACTTCCTGGTCGAGATACACGACACACATCACCCGGTGAGCGGTGGTCTCTATTACGAGGACCAGAAACGTGAGGCGCGGCGGCGCGCCGCGGATTTTCTGAAGAATCGAGCGCCTAAATTCTTGAGTTATTTCGAGCAAGTGCTCGCCAGAAATGCGCGCGGCGGTCGCTATCTGGTCGGCGCAAAATTAACCTACGCCGATCTGTCGATGTTTCAGATCATTGCCGGCCTGGGCTATGCATTTCCGCGGGCCATGGCCAGGGCGCCACGCACCTATCGGCGGCTCTACGCGCTGCATGCAAGAGTGCAGGAGCGTCCGAGGATTGCCGCGTATCTTGCTTCGCCGCGGCGCATTCCCTTCAACCAGGAGGGAATATTCCGGCACTACGCCGAACTCGATGCGGGCCGGCACGGATGAACATTGCGGGGCATGCCGCAAAATTCGATGAACAGGGACGCTTAAGTCCCTGGACGTCCTGGAACACGGCGCTCGAACGGGAACTTCAGTTCTACCAACAGTGTCCCGCGGATCACGGCTATCCGCGCTTCGTCCTGGCGACATTTCTGGATGCCGCCTGGACGCCCATTGCCGACCGCACGGACACGATCCCCGCGACTCAGAACGGCATGGGGATACTGTCCTATCTCAAGTACTACGAACTGCGCGGTAAGCGGGAACCGGGCTATCTACGGACCGCGCGTTCCATGGGCGATTACCTGGTGCGGGAATCGCTGACGCCGCGCTGTGGAAAATACCCGGCATTCACACGCTCCACCGGCAAGCGAGATCAATTTCCGCTCGCCGAGGACTGCGGGTCCCAAGCCGACCGTCCGCACGAGATCGAGCCCGACAAGGGCGGCATCGCAGGCTATGCCTTGGCGCTGCTGTCGGACGCTACCAATGATGCCGGGTACTTGACGCAGGCATTGCAGAACGCCCGGGTTCTCGCCGTCAATCAGCAGGACGGCGACGCCACGCGGACACCCTGGCCGTTTCGAGTCGACTATCGCAGCGGCCAAGCCCGCGGACCTGTCTCCGGCAACATGACCTATATTCTGCGCCTCTATGACGCGCTGCTCGCGAAAGGGTACGAGGAGTTCTCCGGTCCGCGCCAAGCGCTGTGGGCGTGGATCAAGCAGCATCAAATACCGAATGCCGCTGCCGATGGCAGCCTGTTTGCCCAGTTCTTCGAAGATCACGACACCCCCACCAATCGAACAGCTTGGGCTCCGCTGAATCTCGCGCGGTACTTGCTCGAGAAAAGGCAGGCTCTCGACCCTGAGTGGCGCGCCGATTCCGGCGCTCTGCTCGAATTTGTGCGCGCGAACTTCACTCATATGGAATTCGGTGTCAGGGTGTGTCACGAGCAGGATGAGGATGGGCAGGCCTGGGGCGGTATCAACTCGACTTACGGCGCCGTGCTTGCACTGTACGCGAAGGCCATTGACTCCCGGGATCTCGCCGGCGAGGCTCGCGAGGCCCTGAACTTCACGCTCTATTCGATTGACCCCGAGGGTCGCCCCCGTGATGTTCCCACGAATCCGGTCCCGGGCGGCTGGCAGGAGGATGCGCACACCGATGTCATCCACAACTATGTGGATGCCCTGCGCGCATATGCCCATTGGGGCGAGGCCCTCTGACAGGCTAGGCCGGTTCGGTTCTTGCGGGGATTCCGAGCGGTTGAGTCGTGCGCCAGGCCAGCACCACGGCCACCACGATCAACAAGGCCGCCAGCAGAAAGGGCGCGCCCGGCAGTCCCAGATCGGCGTGCGTGCTGATGAACGAAGCGAAGGTCGCGGTGAATACCGTGGGGCCAATCAGGCTTGCCAGTCCCACCAGGCTCGCCAGCGCGCCCTGCAGCCGCCCCTGCTCGGTGGGGTCCACCAATCGCGTCATGATGGTTTGCAGCGACGGTGTTGCAATACCCCACAGCGCCATCACCGGCACGCCGATCCAAAAAACAGGCCCGGTGGGCGCAAGGCCGTAGATGACGAATCCAGCGGCGCCGAATGTCAATCCCAGCGCCATCGCGCGCCGCTCCTTGAGCCACTTCACCACGGGCTTTACCAAGAGACCCTGGACGATAAGCGATGAGATCCCCACGCCGGCCAGCATGATGCCCACTGCGCGCGTATTCCAGCCGAAGCGATAGTGCATGTAGAGAACCGTCGTGCTGGGCAGCACCACATGGGCAAGATTGATGAGAAAGTAGCTGCCCGCGACGCCCGTCAGCATGGGATGAGAGCGCAGCAACTTCAGGGCGCCCATCGGATTGGCATTCTTCCAGGCGAACGGCACGCGCTTTTCCTTGGGCAGCGATTCCGGCAGGACGAACAAGCCCCAACAAACATTCGCGAGGGCCATGCAGGCCGAGACCCAGAAGGGCAGCCGCGGCGAGATTTCGCTGAGGCTCCCGCCGATGGCAGGTCCCAAGACGAAGCCGACTCCGAAGGCGACGCCGATGAGCCCGAAACTGGCGGCGCGTTTCTCCGGCGGCGTGACATCGGAAATATACGCACCGGCGGTGCTGAAGCTTGCCGCGGTGATCCCGGATATCACCCGCCCCACCAGCAACCACCAGAGATTGGGGGCGAGCGCCATGAGAATGAAATCCAAGCCCAACCCCGTGCAGGAGATGAGTATCACGGTGCGCCGGCCAAAATGATCCGAGAGCGATCCTTGGACCGGCGAGAAAATGAACTGCATCAATGCCCACGCCGTGCCGAATACCCCATACATTTGCGCCGCGCCTGCCGCATTGCCGCCCATGAAGTCCTGCACCAGGGTGGGCAGCACTGGAATGATCATGCCGAAAGACAGCATGTCGATGAGGACGGTCACGAAGATGAAGGCCAATGCGGCGCGCCGCGGTGCGGGAGGATTGCTCATGAGCGCGAGTTTACGTCGACCCACACGATGTCGTATTTCTTATCGAAGGTTACAACCATGAGACAGGGGTCCTTGCCGCTGCAGCTGAACCAGTGAACCGCCTTGCCCGGCATGACTGCAAAGCCGCCGGCCGTGAGAACCACCTCGGGCATGCCCTTCATGCCGGTGGTGACGCTGCCGCGGATGACGATGAGCTGTTCCTCGGCCGTATGGTAGTGAGCCGCCACCTGGCAACCGGGCGGCGCCTTCAGAAGAAAGGTTGAAGGACCGGATTCAGGGTTGCCGTTCTCGAGCGCGCCCTGCAGGCATTTGACGTCCTCATCCTGGCTGAACGGCGCGTCCTTGAGCGGAATGATGCCGTGCGGCGCGGCGCCGCTCGTGATCAACGGCAAAAAAGCCAGCACTCCGGCGCCGATAAGACAGCCTGGAAGTCTCGGGTTGAAGCGGGTCACAATGCCTCCTGTGCGCGGCCACGGTGAATACTCGGACAGGCTCCTAGTATAATGGCGCGAGCGCGGACGCCCGCAATCAAATGAAACAGGAGCCACCAATGATGTCGACTCGCTTGTCCCCACCGGCAACGGACTCGGAAGAGTGGCGTCTGCGGCGCGAACTCACCGACTTCTATCACCTCATCGATTTTCTCGGCTGGACCGAGATGATTTTCAACCACATATCGGTGCGACTGCCGGGACCGGAACATCACTATCTGGTCAATCCCTTCGGGCTCAACTACACGGAAATCACGCCGGAAGATCTGCTCAAGGTGGGCGTCGACGGCCGTCTCGCTGAACCCTCCGAATATCCCGCCAATCCTGCCGGCTTCGCCTTGCACGGAGCGATCCATGAGAGCCGCCCTGATGTCGCCTGCGTGGCGCACACGCACACCACGGCGGTTTCGGCGGTCGCAATGAAACGCGCCGGTTTCGATCACAATAATTTCTATGGAGCACAATTCTACGGCCGCGTCGGCTATCACGATTTTGAAGGCATCACTCTGTACGCCGAGGAGCGAGCCCGAATGCTCGCAAGCCTCGGTGACAAGCACGTGCTGGTGCTCCGAAACCATGGGATCGCGGTCTGCGAGCGCGATATTCCCACGACCTTCGCGCTGCTGTGGACGGTGCAGCGCGCGGCCGAGATTCAATGTCAGGCGTCCGCCCTCGGCGGCGAAGACATCCCCTTGAGTGAAGCGATCCAACGACGCTGCCGCGATGCGGTCACCGACCTCGGCAGCGGCATCAGAGTGGCTCGGCTAATGTTCGATGCCACTGTTCGCCGCATGCGGTCTCGCTAGAGCGTCGCCGCAACTCGATGTCGCCTAGCCGGCAACCGTTGATGCTCGCTGCTCCGCCGATGGATTCGCCGCTGCGCCTCTCTCGGCGTCGATGAGTTTTCCAAGCAGACGCCGAAAATGCGCCAGCGGCGCATCGGCGAGAATGGCGAGCATTTGAAAGCTGGGGTCTTCGTCGAGCGTCTTCTGCTGGCGTTCGATGATTTCCTTATCTTCCATGAATCCCTCGATAAGACTGTCCAGCAGCGAGCGGGATATCGTGGAGTCCTCGCCTTCGAAATTGTTGAGATAGGACCAGAAGAAATGCGTCGTCCGCTCGGTCTCGGGCGTCATGAACTGGCAGTTCCGGTATTCTTTGGCGCCCGCGACATTGCCGGCCGGGGCACCCTGGCCTGCGGGAGCAAACAGCGTCTGCATGTGAAAGATGCCGGGAATGATCATGGTGGCAATATTGCGGCGATCCACCTGGGTGCTCTTGTCGCGGATCACTTTCTTGTGGAACGGCGGCGGGTCGCTGTTGAGGTGCCAGCGCTCCACCCGAAAGCCGCGCTCCAGTTTCTCGACGACCGTGGGCTTGGTGACGAATGCATATTCCTCGGAGCCGCCCAGGGTCCTGGTATGCACGAACGCGAGGTGCGAAAAATCGCTCAGATTGTCGACGATCAGCAAATAGTTTGCATCGTAATGCAGATAGGCCGGAATGCCCTTCCACTTCGGATCGTGCAGGTAGGGCAGGTCGATGATCAGGGCCGGATCCGCCTTGGCCGCATCACCCATCCAAATCCAAATGAAGTGGCTGCGTTCGACGACGGGGTAGCCGCGCACCTTGAGTCGCGGCGGAATCATGTCCTGGCCGGGAATCTGCACGCATTTCCCGGAGCTGTCGTACTTGATGCCGTGATACATGCAGCGAACGGCGTCGCCCTCGAGCCGGCCCTTGGAGAGCAGCGCTCCTCGATGCGGACAGCGGTCATTGAGCGCGACGACCTTGCCGCTTTCGCCGCGAAACAGCAGCACGTGCTCGCCGAGCAACGTACGCCCCAGCAACTTGCCGTCGATCAGTTCGTGATCGAGGGCCGCGACATACCAGCAATCCTTGAGAAACATCAGTATTCCCCCGCTTGTCTGTCCAGATCTTGTGTCGGCTGGAGAAACATTATTCCGTATATTATACCTCTACCCAGTATTCGATCACGGATCGCGATCGGGGCTTGCTGAAGCAGTCCCCCGGCCGCCGCCGAACAGTTTGTGCCCGACGCGAAACAGCGGCCAGCCGGTCAATAGAATGACAATGCCCGCGAGCGCGAGCCGCGGTTCCAACGTGAACACGCGGATTCCCACCGCGAGCAGGCAGATGATGTACAGCGCCGGCAGCAGCGGGTACCCCCGCATGCAGAAGCCGCCTTCGCCGGTACGGCGACGGCGCAGCACGAACAATGTCGAGGCGACCACGGCCAGCGTCAGCGTATCGGTAAAAATTACATAGTTGAGCAGCTTCTCGAATGACCCCAGGAGGAATGCCGGCACAAGCATGGTGGCGCCGAAGAACAGCAGGCCCATCTGCTGCACCTGAGTATGTGGGTTGATCCGCAGGAAGGCGGCCGGCAGCACTCCGTCCTGCGCCATGGCATAGAAACTGCGGGGCATCTGAATGATGGTGGCATTCACGAATCCGGCCGCCGACAGAAATACAGCCAGGGAGATCAGCGTCTCACCCGATGGTCCGAACGTCGCGTGCGACAGCGCCGCCGCCGCCAGTTTGGATTCTGCGATGCCGCCGATTCCGAGCACATGTGCATAGGCGAGGTTCAGCAGTAAATAGAGGCCGACCACGGTCAGCATGCCGGCCGCAATCGCCAGAGGAAACCGCCGCCGCGCGTCCTTGAGGTCAGCGCCCAAATTCATGGTCAACTGATAGCCGCCGTAGGCATAGAAGCACGGGATCAGCGCCGAGGCGAGGCGCAGCCCTGTCGGAGCGGCGGCCGCTGACGGGGCCGCGCGCGCGTGCGGGGCGAGCAGCAGCGCGAAGGTTGCGAGTCCGACAATCATGGCGATCTTGAGCAGCGACAGAAGATTCTGCAGACGCGCGCCCGGTTTGACGCCGCGGTAGTTGAAGGTCAATAGGATCAGCATGGTGGCGCAGGCCAGAGCGAGCGAAGCGTGCGGCGAGCGCCATTGCGGGGGCAGCAGCACCGGCACCAAATAGTCGGCGCCGATGAACGCCACACCGGCGGCCCCCGCACCCTGCATCAGCGTCTGCGACCAATTCAACATGAACGCCAGTGTCGGGTGGTAGCAGTCTGCGACCACGCGGTAGTACCCACCGGCGCGCGGATACCGCGATCCGATTTCGGCAAAAGTCAGGGCGCCGATCAGGCTGATGAGGCCGGCAGCAATCCAAGCGGCGAAGAACAGGAAACTGCCGCCGGCCGCGCTTGCGACAATGGCAGGCGTGCGAAAGATGCCGATGCCCACCACCAGGCTGAATACCACCATCGCGGTGTCGAATGTGGAGAGCCGCGGCCGGATCGACCCAAGATCCAGTTCATCGGCCACGGAGCGCTGCCTCCAGAAGTTCTGCGAACCGCTTGAATTGATCCAGATTGTTATAGAGTTGTGCCGAGACACGCAGCAGCGGCACAGGATTCGCATAGAACCACGCCTCGATTCCCTGTCCCCGGAACCAATCGTGCAAGCCCTTGGCATCCAGCCCGAAGGCGATGGACCCCTCCTGCCGCGGCGGCAACGGTATCGATGCCATTGAGCCGATCATCTCCTCCGGACAGGGGCTTTCGACCCCGAGGCTCGCAAGCAGCAAAGCGCGGGCCCGCAGCGCGAGGTCACGATTGACCGCCATGACCTGCGGCCAGCCCCCGGGCAAAAGACTGCCCATGAAGCGCAGCGACTCGGGAATGCACAACCATGGCGTCGGATCGAAGGTTCCGGTCCAGTCGAATTCCGCGCGAAATCCCGAGGTGAAACCGTGGCTGATCACATTGGGGTGCAGCCGCGCCTGGCGGTCGCGGCGCGCATGAAGAAAGGCAGCACCCTTCGGCGCACAAAGCCATTTATGGGCGTTACCGGTGTAGTAAGCCGCGCCCAGTTGCGAAAGTTCAAGCGGCACCATGCCCGGAGCATGGGCCCCGTCCACCAAGGTATCGATGCCGCGCGCCCGCAGCTCGCCGACCAGGCGCGCTATGGGCAGGGCGAGAGCCGTGGGGCTGGTGACGTGGTCGAGAAGCGCGAGCCGCGTGCGCGGCGACGCGCAACCCAAAATGGCCGCGATGAACTCCTCCTCGTTTCGGCAGGGGAAGGGCAGATCCGCCACCACGACCCGCGCTCCGGTCCGCTCGGCCACGAAGTCCGCGGTCTTGCGGCATGCGGCATAGGTGTGGTTGGTCAACAGCAATTCGTCGCCGGGCGCGAGCGCCAGCGAGCGCAATACCGCGTTGACGGCGGCCGTTGCGTTGGTCACGAACACCAGATCCTCGGGCGAGGCGCCCAAAAACTCGGCCAGCGTCTCCCGCGCCGCATTCAGGCGACCCGGGAGCTTCGCCACCAGAAAGTCCACCGGCTCGCGCTCCAGCTCGAGGCGCAGCGCCGCTTGCACCGCGAGCACCGCGGAGGGGCAGGCACCGAAGGAGCCGTGGTTCAAATAGGTGACGCTCGGATCGAGGCACCATCGTGAGGCAAGATTCAACGCCGGCTCCTTGTTGTGTGCGTGCATGCCGGAAGTCTACTCGCGCTGACATAGACCGAGAACTCGATGTGGTATGTTGGTCCGCATGACAATCGGCACGATCGAATTTGGCGGCAATGAATATCCCGACGGCGACGCATCGGATCCCGAGAAACTGGCACTGATGCAGGGGTCGCCGCCGCCCGCGGCGAAGCGGATCCGTTTCGAGGACGACCGGATTCTGGATTTTCCGCAAATCCGCTGGAGCCTGTCGCACATGCGCGAGTTGATGCCGACCGTTGCCGTATGGCGCGGCGGCGGAACGGCCAGCGACTTGCCCGTCAGCGGACGCGAGGCCGACATCGATGCGCTTGCCTTCGATGATCTGGACGGCAGGCGGCATACTTGGGCCGGGTCGCTCACCCATACCTACACCGACGGCATCCTGGTCCTGCACCGTGGGGCGCGGATTTACGAGCGCTATTTCGGAGCGTTGCGGCCGCAACGACCGCACGCCTGCTTTTCCATCACGAAATCGTATGCGGCGACGTTGGCGGCCACGCTGATCCACGAGCGCGCATTGGATGAACGCAAACCGGTTGCGTACTACCTGCCCGAAATGGCCGCGACAGCCTATGAAGATGCGACCCTGCGCCAGGTGCTCGACATGCAGGTGGGCGTACGGTACTCGGAAGACTATGCGGATCCAGAGGCAGAGATCTGGGATTACTCGCGAGCCGGCGGTCTGCGCGCGCGCACTTCGGATTACGCCGGCCCGAGCAACTACTACGAATATCTGGTCACGCTGCACAAGTCAGGTCAACACGGCAGCGCGTTCGAGTACAAGACAGTCAACACCGAAGTGATGTGCTGGGTCATGCAGCGCGTTACCGGCATCGCGCTGGCTGAGATGTTGAGTCAGCGCATTTGGTCCCCGATTGGCTGCGAGGAGGACGGCTACCTGGCGGTCGATTCCATCGGCACCGCGATGGGCGGCGGCGGACTCAGTGCGTCCTTGCGGGATTTGGGCCGGTTCGGCGAACTGATGCGCTGCGAGGGTGCTTGGCGCGGCAAGCAGGTGCTCCCGGCCGAGGTCATCGCCGATATTCGCCGCGGATCCGACCCGGCCAAGTTTGCAACCGGCGAATATGCGTTGCTGCCGGGTTATTCGTACCGGAACATGTGGTGGGTGTCGCACAATGACCTGGATGCATTCGAAGGCCGCGGCATTCATGGTCAACGGTTGTACATTGCCCCCAGGGCTGAGCTCGTCATCGCGCGCTTTTGTTCGCATCCCATTGCGACCAGCGCGGCCAATGACACGGTGACCCTGCCCGCATTTGCCGCGTTGTGTCGTTTGCTGCGCCGGTAGCCGGCGCGCAGCGCCTCAAACACCCAGTTCGCGCAGGATGGCGTCCTTGATGCCCTGCACTTCGGGGCTCGACAGCTTGCGCGGATGTGCGAAGGTCACCTCGAAAGTGGCTTGAATCGTGGTCGGACGCACGCTCAAGACAAAGATTCGGTCGGCCAGCTGCAGCGCTTCCTCGACGTCATGCGTGATCAGCACCACCGTATGACGCTCCACCTCGAGAATTCGCAGCAGTTCCTTGCGCATGCGCAAGCTCATGAGCGCATCCAGCGCGGAGAAGGGTTCATCCATGTAGAGAATCTCCGGCTTCACCACCAGCGCTCTCGCCAGCTCCACGCGTTTGAGCATGCCGCCCGACAATTCGTGCGGGTAGCTCTTTTCGAAGCCCTTCAGACCGACGATGGCGGCATAGTGGTCGGCCAGTTCTTCTTTTTCGCCGGAGGCGCGGCCGTTCAGACCGAACATGAGATTCTGTTGCACGGTGAGCCAGGGAAATACGGAGCCATGTTGGGAGATGAGAATACCCTTGGAGCTGGGTCCTCTGCCGTCCGCGCCATCGACCGTGACAGATCCCTGATCAGGGCGATCGAAGCCCGCAATGATGCTCATCAAGGTCGATTTGCCGCAACCGGAGGGGCCGACTATGGCAACAAACTCGCCGTCCGCGACGTCGAAGCTGACGCCGTTCACGACCTGCAGGGGACCCTGATCCGTATCAAAGCCCTTCTTCAGGTCCTTGACGGAAATCTTAGCGGGCATATCGCCACCTGACTATCTTGAGTCCCTCCATGAGCCGCATGACCCCATCGAGCAATAAGCCGATCAACCCGATGATCACCATTCCGCCAATCACAAGATCGTAGCGGTTGCCTGCGTTGCGCGAGTCGATGATCAAATAGCCGAGTCCGGAGCGAAGCGCGATCATCTCGGCGGCGACGACCACCAGCCAGGCCACGCCAAGTCCAATTCGCATCCCGACGATGATCTGCGGCAGAACCGCGGGGATGATCACCTGCCGAAACAGCGTGGCGCGCGAAACACCGAAGTTCTCGGCCGCGCGCAGGTAGCGCCGCTCGATGGTGTGCACCCCGGCCGTGGTTTGCAACACCATGGGAAACACGGAAGACATGAAAATGAGAAATATCGGCGACTCATTGCCGACGCCAAACCAAAGAATGGCCATGGGAATCCAGGCGATGGGAGAAATGGGCCGCAGTATCTGAAACACCGGATTGAGGGTCAAAAACGCGCCGTGTACCCAGCCCATCCACAGGCCGAGCGGCACGGCGATGCCGACGGCAAGCAGAAAACCCACGCTGACTCGCATCAGCGAGGCGCCGATATCGCCCCAAAGCGTGCCGTCCCGGGCCAGTTCCACCGTTCCGGTCACCACCTGCCAGGGGGTCGGGAAAATCGCGCTTCGAGTCGCAACCACCACCAGCCACCAGACGCCAATGAGCACCGCGATCACGGCCACGGCCGGGACACTCTGCTTGAATTTCGCCATCGCTGCTCTTCTCATCGCCACCCACTCTGTTCCTTCATTTCCCGCAGCCGCCAGCCTACCCGTGCCCAGGGCGAATCCGGCTTGGGTTCAACAATAATCGTCATTTGCCCGCTGGCGTGCGCCGTGCACGCAAATTGATAGCTGGATGCCACTGCAAAGGGCAGCCGGAAGCTCTGTCCGGGCATCATCAAGGTCGGCCCGAACACCTGGGGTACGTCGTCCAGGTTCTTCAGAACCAAAACATCCTTGAGCCCGAGAGTCAGCCGGATGGAGGAGGGGAGTATTTCTACCTTGTTTCCCGCCATGCGCCGCGCCCAGGTTCCCTGCGGAATTTCGAAAAGCGCCTCCCGCGATTCGGATTTGATGGGGGTCAGCGCCGCCCAGGCAGCCGTGCCCAGCACAACACCGAGGACCGGAATCCCCAACCAGCGAATAAGTTTCATTGCTTCAGCAAAAGACGCACGTCGTGCACGAAATCGTCGGGGCCGTGTCCGTACGGCATCAAGGCGCGCAGCTTCCCGCTGCGATCGATCAGATAGATGAAGGACGAATGGTTCAAGGCGTAGCCGCCGCCCGGCACGGGAATTTTCTCGCTCACCGAAATGCCGTAGTCCGTGCGCATCGCGGCCAGCTGCGGCGGCGTACCCGTGCCGCCGATGAAATTGGGATCGAACATGCCCACGAAGGTGCGCATGCGCGCGGCGTCGTCTCTGTCGGGATCCACGGTGATGTAAATGACTTGCAATTGACCGGCGGCGGCAGCCAGTTTCTTGCGAGCTTCAGCCAGGACGTGGAGCGTTATCGGGCACACGGCTTCGCAGTGAGAGTAGCCAAACGCCAGCAGCACCACCTTGCCCCGATAGCGGCTCAACTTCAACTCGGCGCCGTCGGATCCGCGCAGCGAAAAATCAGGCGCGAGGCGCGGCGGATTGAACACGCCGGCGATGAGGGCATTGTCGTCCGCGGCGGTGACAGCGCTGCCAAGCAGCAGCGTCGAGGATAACAATAGTAGTGCGCGGATCATCATGGGGTGTCCATCAAAGCGAAATGACGGCAGGTTTTGCGGCTTTCGCGAAGCTCTCGTCGATGTAGGTTTCGTACGCAATGGGATGCTTGATGGTGCCGGCCTCCATCGACAGCTGCATCAATTCCTCGAATTCCGTCCGGATCATCCGCAAGTCGCCATAGGTCACCCGATCCGTGGGATTGTCCATCACGAACTGAATGATGTTCGGGTCCTGATTGAAGAACTTCTTGCCGGCGGCGATGGCCACCGCCTTGTTGCGGTTCTGCTGTGCGGCATCGAGCCACACGCCCGCGCCGAGTACATGGTCGACGAGATCCTGTACCAGAGCTCGATTCTGCTCGATGAGTTCCTCGCGCACGGTCAGTACACAGCAAATATAGTTGCGCCATTCATCGCGGGTCATTCGCAACACGCGCGCGTAGCCCGCGCGCTGCGCTGCCGCCCCGAAGGGCTCGCCGGTACAGTAAGCATCCACTGCATTGGCGTACAGCGCGGCGGGCATATCGGGCGGTGCCATTTCGACGATCTGGATATCTTGGGGCGTCATGCTTTCGCCAGCCAGCATCTTTCTCAAGAACAGGTAATCGACGGCAAAGCGACTCGGAATCGCGATGCGCTTGCCCGCAAGCTGTTTGAAGTGCTCGTAGGGGGAATCGCTGCGCACCATGATGACGGCGCCTGATCGATGGCCCAGCGAGACGATCTTGATCGGTATCTTCCGGTCCGCCAAATCCATGACCAGCGGCGCCAGCATGTAGGCTGCTTGAATGCGCCCCGCCATGAGGGATTCCTTGATTTCGGGCCAGCCGCTGTACTTGCTGTACTCGTACGCGAATGAAGGGTTCGTGCCATTGGCGGCGGCCCTGGCGACACAGGCGACCGGCAGCGTGAGGTTGCAAGTGACCGGCAACCCACCGACCAACAAGGAGCCTTGGCGTTTCTCCGCGCCGCACGACAACAAGCTCGCAGGCAGAGCTGCGGCAATCGCGCCCTGCAGAATCTGTCTGCGGCGCAGAAAGTGTGCGAATTCACGGTTTTGCATGGCCTGAGCCCAAAAATACCGCGAGCAGTCTATAGCAAGGCGGGGGATGTTTCAGTGACAGAGATAAAAGTCTATATATCAACAAGTTATAAGATATATCTCGTGTCGATTCACGTGCAAGTTCGCCGGCCGTGCAGTGACGGCCAGACTCACTGCGAGTACAGATCCAATTGACGGCTGTCTCCGATCACGCGCTCGAAGTCGAGCCCCAAGGTCTCCAACACAGGTTCGGCAACAGGTTTCACCTGCTTCAAGACGTAGTGTTCCCGATCGAGCGGATGGCGCACATTGTCGAGCGGTTCAGCACCCGCCGTGGTCATGACGTAGCTGATCAAGCGGCCCTGCGCCTGGATCGATTTACGCGCGGCGGCCACGTGCGGCGGCGTCGTGGCCGTGTATTCATCCGCGTCCTTGCGTAGATTCTTGCGATATACGAGCGCTGAATCGAGGTCGCCATTGCGCACTTTGCTCACGACCTCCGACAGATACGCATCGACGGACTGATCGGTGAACAGACGATGGTAGAGTTCCCGCTGCACTTGTTTGGCGAGCGCCGTCCAATCGCGGCGCACGACTTCCATGCCGATGAACTCGACGCTGTCGGCGTCCGCGCCGCCCAGGAGTCCCGCATAGCGCTTGCTTGCGCCGCGGGTGCTTTGCCGCGCGCGCGGCAGGAACAGCTTCAGGTATAGCTTCTCGAATTCAAGTTCCAGGCGGCTTGCCACACGCCAACGTTCATGGAGATACCGGCTGAGTTCGCCATTGAGTGCGGCGGCGAGTTCCCGGCCGCGATGCCGCGCGGCTTCCGGATCGGTGGCCCGCGAGTCAACGAACAAGCTGTCGGTGTCGCCATACAACACGGTGAACCCCGCAGCCTCGAACCAGGCCTTCGACCACAGCAGGAGTTCCCGCCCCATGCCGGTGATGGAGTTGACCAGCGCAGGGTTGTAGAAGCGGCAGCCCGGCGCACCGAGCACTCCGTAAAAGGAATTCATCAGGATCTTGATCGCGTGCGATGCCACGCTGTCGCCGGCTTTCTTGGCGGCCTCGCGGCGCGGAAACAACTCGTCAAGCATGCGCGGCAAAATCGCTGGTGTTCGTGAAAAGGCCCCGCCCACGGTCCGGATGAGATCGGCAGCCAATGATGGCCGCTCGACGTAGGATAGGGGGTCGATATTGAAGGTGCGGATGATGCTGGGATACAGGCTCTTGAAATCGAACACCCAAACATTCTGGTGCAGCCCGGTCGCCGGTTCCAGTACGTGGCCACCCTGTTGGGCCGCGTGCGGAGTATCGTCGGTGCGCACGGTGGGTGCGACGACAGCCAGCCGTTCGAGTTCGGTCAGATACAGGAAATCGAAGGATGCGATGCTGGCGGCGACGCGGTCGGGCGTCATTCCGGTGAGTTGACTGCGCGCGCAGGCAAGCCGGATAAGATTGAGCCGATCCAAGATCTGGTATGCAAGGCGAGCATCGGTGCGTGCGTAGAGTGCGAACGCGGCGAGGTCGTGCTGATAGTTGTGGAGAATTTCCCCGATTCGGTCGCCGACGTCGCCGGCGACTGCCTTCCCCTCGCCGAGCACCTCGCGCGCCACCGCATCGAGCGAGTACTCGTCCATGCGTATGAAGGCGCCTCGCAGCAGATCGATGCCATCGAGCACCAGACGGCCGGGAATCGAGGCCTGGCCGCTGCCAAAATAACCCTCCGCCTTGCGCAGGCGAAGAACCCCAGGCTCGCGCCCGAGGGGCAACGGATGATTCAGCCGCGCTGCAACGCGCTGCAACATCGTCAAATCGAAGTCGATGACGTTCCAGCCGGTTAGAACATCCGGATCAATTTCGTTGACGCGGGCACAGAATAGATCCAACGCCGCGCGCTCCTCGACGCAGCCACGGGCGAGATCCGGCATGCGGCGCTCGCCGCCATCGACGATCAGAACTTCGTCGATCCCCGGAGCATACAAGGATATCGCGAGCAAACGGTCTCCCTCCGGATCCGTCTCGATATCGAAGGACAGCACGCGCGGTTGGACATCGACGGAACACGGCCGCAGAGTCGGGTTCGAATACACCCGGGCAATGCGATCCGTAGGAACCCATTCACCCTCGATCTCGCATCCACCCTTGACGCCGCGATCGATCAGATAGCGCACGGCGAAGCGCACATCGGCCTCGAATGTCTCGATACCGGCCGCATGCAAACGGTCACGCACCCCCGGTATGTCTTGCGGAGTCTCCACCTCTATGCGCGAAACCTGCTCGCCGGCGAAACTCTGTTTGCCCGTCGGCCGCGGCTGCGGCGCACGAAGCTCGCGAGCGCGCCCGGCATCGGCGGAGCGAATATAGAAGTGGGGGCGCTGCCGGTCATCGCGCACCAGAAACGTATCGCCACCCTCCAGCCGACCATAGAGGTGCACGACCGGGACGCGCTGCCCGTGAGATGCGGAGACAACGCGATAGCTCGCTTGCAGAATCAAACCACGAGCCGCGCTCATGGATTCAAGAAACGGCGGGCGGACCCGCAGAAGCGGGCGCCGGCCCGGGACCTGTCAGCAGCGCCAAAAGCTTCTGCCGCGTCGATTCGGATACCAGAACGCGAATGGCGATGCGCTCCCCGATGGAAAAGACCAGCAGTACGCCCTCCGGCGTCAAGTGTGTCTGAACGTCGGCAGCGGTGAAGAACTTCTGCAGATTGGCGGGTTCGCTCGCGAGAAGGGCCGGCAACAGCTGTTCCTGTGCCTTGCGGGACAACTCGAGGGTATGGGTGTCGGTGGAACTGCGAAAACCGATGCTCAGCGATCCATCGGAAATTATCGCCGCACTGCTGAGTTCGGACGCGCGCATTTTCATGAAAGTGACCTTGTTTACAGGAATCGATGGGAGTCTAGCCTATCGGACGGTGGCCCAGGCTTTGACGTAGGGCATCGAGCAAGGCGGCGATTGCATCGCGCACGGCATGCTCGCTGCGCCATGCGACAAACCCGTCGGGCCGCACGAGTGTTGCACCCGCGCTCGAGATTCCGTAGGCCTGCAGAAACCGACCGTCGACGTCCTCGAGTTCCCTCCCGATGCAGTGGGCATCGAATGGCAGTCCGCGGAAGCTTTCGGCTGCAGCCCTGACCGCTTCCAGCCACGGCCGGCCATCGACGCCGGTGAGCAGCAGGTAGTGGCCGGTGAGATCGATGGTCGAGAGACGTTTGCCTGCGCGCGCGAGCCAGACGTGCGGCGCCCGCGATCCGGGAACGCCGCGCGTCGTCCGCGGATCGGCGTGAACGCTGGTCGGGGAGCCGTATAGATAGCCGATCTCGATGTCGAAATCATCGACCAGGGCCTCGGGCTGTTGGCTCGCCTGCAGCCAAGGTGCGGTGCGTGCCACGTAGCGTGCGAAGGCCTGCTCGACCGTGAACCAGGCGACGGGCTTGCGTTCCGATTCGTAGGTGTCGAGCAGGTTTGGGCTCGCGTGTCCCTGAATGACCATGGCGAGCTTCCAGGCAAGATTGTGCGCGTCGTGGATTCCCGTATTGCCGCCGAAACCGCCGTTGGGCGGCATCAGATGCGCCGCATCCCCCGCAATGAAGATGCGCTTGTCCTGGAATTTCTGCGCAACGTGAGCGGTTGCTCGCCAACGGGTGTGGCCGTCTACCCGGACCGCGAGATTTGGAATGCCCACGGCGCTGCGCACGAGTTCAACCAGCCGATGCTCGCTGACGTCCGCGGCGGCGTTCGCAGCAGCTTGCCAATCGACGTTCGGATCGCCCAAGGTGTTGATCGCGAGGAAACCGGCCTGCGAACTGCGGTTCAAACGGAAGAATCCACGGAGAACCGGGTTGTTCACATAGATGAGGCTCCACGCATGGTCGCCGATCCAGGGCGAGAGGTCGGCTGTGAAGTAGATGGTGACTGAATTGGAGAACGCGCCTCGTCCCTCGTAGCCTATTCCCAAGCGTTCGCGCACCGTGGAATGGCCGCCATCCGCGGCGATCAGGTACTCCCCACGCACCTCGCGCGCATTCCCGCCATCGACGTCCTCCACGGTGACGCTGACGCCGCCCTGGTCTTGGCGCAGATCAGTAATTTGCGCGCCCTGTATGACCGTGGCTCCGGCTTCCCGTGCGCGGTCGCGAAGGATGGGCTCAAGGCTCGGTTGGTTGAGAAACAATCGGCGGCAGGGGCTGACCGCTTCAACGCCCTCGTTCAGGTTCCCAATGATGTCCGCCAGCTTGCGGCCCGCCAGGCAATCCATCGCGACGATGGCACCCTCGGGCACGAAGTCCAGCGCCGATCGCTCCCGCACGCGGCTCTCGATTCCGACGGAGCGGAACATTTCGAGCGTGCGCATGTGGAAGAATGCCGCGCGCGGCAACGGCGAACTTTCCCGCAGACGCTCGATGGTTACCGAGGGAATACCCTGATGCGCAAGGAATGTCGCGGCCGACAGGCCGACCAACCCGCCGCCTGCGATCAATACCGGGGTTTCGCTCGTCATGGCCGCAAGCTTAGTCCCATGGCCGCATGCTCCGCCAGTTGCGCCGCGTGCCGCGCCCGACTGACTGGGCGGTTACGCGCGCCTGATGAGTTGCCTGCAGACGGTCAATGGTAGGCCACATGAAAACTGAGCGAGGCAATCGAGATTTTCAGATTCCCGCCAACCGGCGCACCAAGCGACGCAGAACCGATCTCATAGTTGAATACCGCCTCGAAGTGCAGGCGGCTCGAGAAAGGCCAGTCGTAGCCCACGCGCGCGAGACCGCCAAGGCCTGCGTAAGTCTTCGTGTAACCGAAATAGTTGTCCAGGCTCTTGTTGCCGTAGATGACCTCGCCCACACCGGCGCCGAAGAACCAGCCGTGATCGGTTTTCGGTTCGAACTGAGTCGCGACAAAGATGTTTGTGAGCGTCCGGCCGTAAATGCTCTGGTAGTCATTGTTCGGATCGTAGTTGCCGCGGCTCGATTGCATGCCGAGGCCGCCGATATCGATGCCGGCAAGCCACTGCTCGCTGATCCGCGCGCCGATTTGCGCGTCCAGCCACAGGCCGCCGCCGCCCGTGGGCACAATCGTGGAACTTGAATTCATGCTTCCGTATCCCAAGCCGAAATCCAGCCAAAGGCGTGCGGGCGGATCATCCGCCGCGCGCACCGGGGCGCTCAGCGCGAGAGCGGTGACAACAAAGAGGAGCAAAAGCGCCGCTTGCAGGACGGCCGTCTTGCATTTCACATGGCTGTACATCGCTCGACTCCGTGGTCTCCCTTGTCCTCGGACGCATCCTAGGGATTCCATGCAACAGCCAATACTCAAGTCGACTCAGTACAGAGAAATGATACCGGCGGTCTCGCGAAGTGATACGTGTTGCGTGCCGCTGCTCCCTTGGTGGGTCGAAGGCGCTAACGTTGCTTGGCAATCTGCGCGACGTCCGGCATGTCGCCATTCCGGCCGCGCACCGATTCGAGAGCGGCGAGTACGGATGCTTTTTCACCGCTGCCGGGCCGATTGTGCTGAGCGGGAACCTGCCAATATCTAGCGGATTCTTCTTAGTGGATACAAGAGACAATTTTGTCTCGCACACCCTGTTCGAGTTGTTCATACCATGGTCGGCTCATGGCATCGGAGTTGTGCATGAGGATCATCGCCCGAACGTTTTTCGGATTGTCAGTGCGCAGGAACGCGGATAACTTGTTGTTGCGAAATACCCGCCGTGACTTCTCCTCGAAGATGCCCATGGCGACAAGCATGCGCAACATGCGCCCTGTGGCATCGGCATTCGCAGCCACTCGAGTAGCGATCTCAACTGAGTCGAGTTCCTTGTCACCCAGCATGGTGGCGATATCCAGCCGTGCTGCCGCATAAAGAACCCGGGACTGCCAGAAGGCCGAACCGATCTGCATCAGCCGAAACGGCGGCGGAGTGAGCTTGCTAGGAATGGCTTGCAGCCATGAGCCAAACTTCATGGCTTTGGCGAAGCGGCGCACGGCGCGCGCATTCATCTGATACGACATTGATTTACCCTCCCGCTATTTCGAGGCGTCCGACGTTAATCCCGCCGAGCACCAGTGCCCGTTAAAGGCAGCCAACGTTTCAGAAAAATGAGTCATCCATCGCGCGTCCCACCTCGAAGATGTCCTTCAGAAGTGTCGTCGTCATAGCCAGATTGACGAAAGCTGTGCCGCCCATAAGCATCGGGCCCAGCGGCGCAAGGACGCCACGAAACCAGCCGCGCATATCAGTGAACGGGGCAAGCTCGTGAAACTCGCGGACAAGATATGCAACCTGCGGGACATGACGGTCTCGCCGCCGGCCGACTGGTCGGTAGCGCGGAAGCGGAATTACTTCGAGTGGGCAAAGAATGTCATCGATCCGTTGCGCGGCGTGAATCCAAAGCTTGAGGCGCTGTTCGATGTCGAGTACGCCAAGAAACCCGCGGGGCTGTGAGTATTGGCTGTACGGCTGCATTCCCAGCATTAAGTAGAGCCGCCTAGACTCAACCGCGCTATCAAGCCACGCGGATAACGTTACCGCCATTGGGCCAAGGTCTTACGTGTTATGCATCCAACACGACGGTTACGCTACGTTCCAACGCTGATGATTTACCCGTTGGCGTATCGCTTCCCCGGGCCGTCTTAACTGCGCCCCGGGGAAGTAATTTGCTCCACCGCACTTTGCAAAGAAACAACGTTAGCATTTTTGCGTGCCTAGGTTGAAGGAATGACTGAAAGCCAAAGGGGTGCGAAATGAATCGTCCGTGTGCATACTTTTCTGTTTGTGCAGGTGTTCTCCTTGCCGCGTGTTTGCTGAGTTCGCGAGCACAGGCGCGAGCACCGGCGTTCGGGCCGGCAGGCAATTTGGATTGCAATGGTTACAGTAAAATCCAGACGCCCCTAAGACCGCAAATGACGTGTGCCGACTTCATCCTCGACTACGATCACCGCGGCTTCGATAACGGTCACTACGTCGGGCACGACGAGCCAAGCCTGGGTTTCTATTCGACGCTCCCACACTCGGGTAACAGCGTTCAATGGGACATCACTTTACCGTTCGAACGGCCGCTGCCCGCGACGCAGACTTTCGAGAACATGGTCGCGATCTGGTTCGCGATGGCGCTCTGCGATACCAATTCCTTTCCCAATGGACCGTGCATTCCGGATAGCGATGAGAATACGCCTGCGTCGGCGGGGTCGGCGTTCATGGAGCTGCAGTTCTACCCGCCGGGATTTCCTCCATTCATCACGCAGATCAGCTGCGACCTTTCGCACTGGTGTGCGGCCCTCAACATCGACAGCCTCGAAGTCGACAGCACAGGAAATGTGAATCCCAATTGCACGGAACCGGTCAACTTTGCTTGGATTGCGACTGATGGGGTGCCCACCGGTCCCCCGAGTCCGGCCAACGCGAACAGCGCAACCTTTACTCCGAATCGTCATACGCTGCTGATGAATCAGGGCGATCACTTGCGGGTCACTATCACCGATACACCGGCCGGGCTGCTCACTCGAATTGACGATTTAACGACCGGACAGTCCGGCTTTATGGTGGCGAGCGGTAAGAACGGATTCCAGAACACAGATCCCAATAGCTGCGCAGGAGCGAACTATGATTTCCATCCCGAGTACAGCACAGCTCGATTTGGAAATTTCGTCCCGTGGGCCGCCCTGCAGGCTAACGTCAACGTCGCAGTAGAAATTGGGCACTTCACAACCGGCGTGAATGGCGACGGCGACTCTGACGACGCGCCGTGCTTCCCTGGGCCCACGGTAGCCGGCTGCCTCAACTTGGCAAACGGGGGTGACATCGACTTCGACGGAACATCGTATCTAGCTGATTGGCCGGATGGCACGCACAAGAACGCGACTTCGTTTGCCATCCGTTCCGTGAAGGGTGACGGCGTTGGCCCTCTCAGTAAGTCAGACGACGATGGCGGCTACGTCCATCCTTTCACAATCATTCAGATTGAGACCGATGTTTCCGCCTCGGAACAAACGTGCCAACCGAATGGGGTTGGCTGCGACGTTCCACCAAAGGGCGCGAAGTTCTACCCATATTATTCGTTCACGGGGAGCAACGATTATTCTCGGGCAGAGAGCAACGTGAACTGCTCCATCCTGTTTGGCAACAACCGTGGGCACGGGATAAACAGCTTCGGCGGCGCCAAGCAGTATGGCGCACCGAATCTCTCCTGGTTCTTCGGCCAGAATACCAATGGCCCTCAGGCCAACCCGTGCATCCCGCGAACCGAGTACGAGTAACCGGAAGGCAGGGTCCCTCAGGCCTCCCTCGGACGTCTTTCGAGGGTGGCCTGGTCCCGCACAAGGTTCCGGAGTAGTGCGCGCCACAACGCGCCATTCAATTGATAACTTATCCGCGGATTCAGATATCGCGAATAGGTAATTGGGCAATGGGGACAATACGTGAAATTGATCCCGCAACACTTAGGGCGCACTTACGCCGTATCGAAGTTGCGCATCGTCTACGAAAAAACGATGACAAGTAATTGATGAGCTTACCGATTCATAGGTAACCCATGTGCCCGGAATAGACCCTGATTTTAGTGGTCGGGGTGAAGCGATTTGTGCTGTCCCTGCGATACCCGTGCAGGCGTGCGTAAGGCCTGCCAAGGCCCCGGCCCGCAAGGCTCGGCGCGTCCCTGCCAAACCAACAGTCGTCACTTACGTTGCGGAAATGGTTGCCTGTAAGCGGCCACTCAGGTCATAAGGCAAGTCGACCCGCCCTGCGCGGCATCCTAGGTCCTAGGTCTCATTTATCTGGCTCGATCGTCTGAACGATCATGGACACCTTGCAGGTGGCTCTTGAGGACGTCGGCCCCGCCGGACAAAAGCAAGGGTGGCAAATACCTCATCCTTCCCAGAATCCCAGTTTCAAGACGGACGGAGAGCCCATCATGACCATTACCGCCGCATTCGCTTCGCTGCCGCCTACGTTGACAATTGACGATCTGGGGAACCTCGCCAAGGTTGTTGCGGCCGTGCCGGTCGCGTATGTGCCGGGCACGCAATGCCTGCCGGATCTCCCGCGAGCTGGCGGCGACCATTCTTCAGTGAATCTCAAAGCGGACACCGACCACCAGCCGCTCCGGCGTATCTGCAACGACCAGCTACTTGGGACGATGCTCTCGGGGTTCCAATTCAAATGAAGATACTGCTGCGCGTGCTCGTTGCCGTTTCCCTAACTGTGGTTGCATTGCTGGTAGTGCTGTGCCTGTACCTCGCGTTCGGCGATCTGGGTGCGCACAAGGGGCGGATCGAGCAATTCGTGACCCAAAGCATCGGACGCGAGTTCGCCATCGACGGCCCGTTCTCGCTAAAGCTGATCCCCGAGATCCGGGTGCAGGCCGAAAAGGTACGCGTCGCCAATGCCTCGTGGGGCTCGACGCCTCAGATGCTGC
This sequence comes from uncultured Gammaproteobacteria bacterium, assembly GCA_963811115.1. Taxonomy (GTDB): domain Bacteria; phylum Pseudomonadota; class Gammaproteobacteria; order Steroidobacterales; family Steroidobacteraceae; genus Bog-1198. The sequence continues at coordinate 5,564 of CAWEQB010000002.1, read as the reverse complement.
AGGTTGGACGCGTCGCCGCGACGATCGACCTGTGGTCCTTGGTCTCCGGACCCGTCGACGTCCAAACACTGGAGCTGCGAGATGTGACAGTCACCCTCGAGCGTGATCCCAATGGCGGCAACAACTGGACCTTGGGTAACCCGAATGCGCCCAAACCTCCGCCAGAGTCCGAGGCCGGCCTGAAGAAACTGCCGATTGCATTCCAGCACGCCACGCTCAGTAACCTGCGCGTCATATATCGTGTGCCCCGCCAGAAGGATCGGAACGCCCAGGTCGAATCCCTGACGGTCTTGCCTGGATCCGACGGCCTGCTGGCAGTCAACGGCAAGGGCTCATTGGACGCGGACAGGGCGACACTCGCCGGCGAACTTGGGCCACTGCACGCACTAATCTCCGGACGGGATATCCGCATATCGCTCCAGGCGTCCCTTGGCAATCTGCAGGTCACCGCGAAGGGTGCGGTCGGTCAACTGTATCCGTTGGCGGGAGCAGATCTAAAGCTGACAGTCGATAATCCAGATTTGGGTACGCTGCTCCAAGAACTCCGTGTGCCGGAGTTTGCCGATGGTCCCATGCACATCGACGCCAGCCTGAAGGCTGCAGGCCAACAAACGCACGTCGAACTGCAGGGGAAGGCCGGGGACATCACGACGAGCATTGAGGGAACCATAGCAGAGCTCGGACTGCGCGACTCGAAGCTGAATTTCAGCCTCGAGGCGTTGGATGCCGCTCGACTGGCCGCCGCGTTCGACGTCAAGAGTGTTCCTGCCACAAAGCTGGAGGTTGCCGGTCACATGGCCGCTTCGAGCACCGAAATCAAGCTCGAAGGCGTCACCGTCAGGCTCGCAGGGACACAGGCCCAGATCGACGGCACGTTGCCGGTGAAACCCGATCAGCCCATGACAGTTCACTTTGTTGTTTCGGCAAAGAGTCTCGCCGAATTGCAGGCGACATTGCCCCCGCTGCCGCTCGAGGTCAGCGGCGACTTGACCCGGGGACCAGATCGGATCGAATTGACAAACCTCGTCGCCCACGTCGGCAAGACTGATCTTACGGGCAGGGCGAAATTCCAGAGCGGCGCGCACCGGCAAATCGAGGCTGACCTCAGCACACCGTTGCTCGACCTGACGCCCCTCGTTAGCAAGCCTGAGCCGGCCGAACCACACGCCCAACCGGCGCCGCATTCACCGAAGAAGCAGTACCTGTTCCCAACGAGGCCGTTGCCGCTCGTGCAGCTGCAGGGGCTCGATGCCCGCCTGCAATTCAGTGCAGGCGAAGTACGAGCCAACACGATGCTTTTGAAAAGTGTCGATGCCACGATAAATGTCGACCAGGACAGACTGCTGGCACAGGCGCGCGCCAACGGCGGCTACGGCGGCAGCCTCGAAGCTTCGGTCGGCCTCACGCCCTCCGGCAGTGATGCGGCAACTCTCAAGGTCGGCATGAAGCTGCAGGACTTTCGCGCCGGCCTCCTCTCAGGCGGCGAGGAGGTCCGGGACGAGGAAGTGCCGCCGCTGAGCATGGCGACGGATATCAGTGCCACGGGCGCCTCTCCCCGGCAATTGGCATCAGGCGCGAGCGGCAGTCTTCTCCTTTCCACAGGGCCGGGCAAGACCCGAAAAGGCGCCCTGAACCTGGTCGGCGGTGACGTGATCGGCCAGCTGTTCAGCAAGCTGAATCCGTTCGCAAAGGAAGATCCTTTCACGGAGGTCGATTGCACCGTGGCGCGGATCGATATCCTGAATGGCAAGGCGACGATCGCGCCGCTGCTTCTGCAGACCCGCAAGGTCACCGTGACGGCCGACGGCACGGTCGATCTCCTGACCGAAGCTCTCGCGTTCAATTTCAACACGCGGCCGCGCAGCGGCATCGGCGTGAGCCCTGGCATGTTTACAAACCCATTTCTGGAACTGCGCGGCACACTGATAAGCCCCAAACTGAGCGCGGGCGCAAAGGGCGTGGCACTGGCCGTGGCGACTGCAGGGGCTACGGTGGTCGCCGGGGGAATCGCAGACCGCGTCAAGGGCGAGGCCGACATGTGCAAGACGACGCTCGAAGCCGCACAACATCCCGCCAGCAGCAGGAAATAACCGGTCTGGGGCGAGGCCACGCACTGAGCCGGGCCGTACCGACGGCGGTGGCAGCGAAAAGCCACCGATCGCGTGTTTCAAACGATTTTAAGGGTCAAATTGCTTGAGCTCTCAAATGGTCGGGGTGAAGCGATTTGTGACTTATCTGCGATCATCAAGGTCGAAGTAAAACCCGCTAAAACAGGTACTTAGGTCCTATCCCATAAGCTACTGTTGAAGTCTTAAGGCACCTGAGCGTCGGGCCGATCGGCGTCCCCCTCGATTCGCAGCCTGACGTGCTGCCGCCAACGGGCGGCATCGCCGCCGCTGCGCCGCCGCACACTTCCAGTGAGAAACAGTTCGCACCGGGGCGCGCTCATATTGATAATATACACACGTAGGTGTGTATATACTGCGCATCCATGGAGTTCGAATGGGACGAAGCGAAACGTCAGAAGACGTGGCAGAAACACGGGCTGGACTTTGCCCGCTGCAACGAAGTGTTTTCTGGCCCAACCTATGAATACGCAGATAATCGGCGTGACTATGGTGAAGACAGATCCGTCGCGATCGGATTTTTGGACGGCAACCTGGTAGCCATTGTGTTCACGGAGCGGGCCGCTAAGACAAGAATCATTAGCATGCGACCTGCGAATAAACAGGAAAACAGAAAGTATGAAAAAGAAATCTTTGGTTGACGCAGACGATGCTCCCCCGTTGACGGGCGAAGAACTGCGCCGACCCGAAGGCAAGTGGCGGATCGGCGGCAAACTCGTGTCAGCTGAGGAAGGGAAGGCTGCGTTTCGGAAAGCCTGGAGACGCAAGATTCGAACCAACATTCACATAGATAGCGACGTGATCGCTCACTACAAAGCGCTAGCTGGCGATCGCGGATATCAGACGTTGATCAATGCCGCATTACGTCGTGACATGGAGGGGTCAAGATTAAAAGGTGAGTTGTTGCAGGCAATGAAGGCTGAGTTCTTTGAAACGATGAAAGCCGAGCTGTTAGCCTCAATCACGGAACGGATTGGGAAATTATCGGAAGCTACTTTGAAAACGTCTGCTATCGCAACGCCGTTGACGGCTGTGAGTATTCCCGGATTGCCCAATGCCTATATATCCACTTACTCGGCGGTTCTTAACTTCCACGAGGGCGACGACCCCCAGGAGAAAGCAGTCACGACAGCGAACAGTAATCCCCATATTTTTGAATTAACTCCAATTCAGGGTCACGCATGAGTAAAGTACCAATTAGCGTGAGATTCTTGTTATGCGACGACGCAAGGGCCGAAGCGAGTGGAAAAATCACCATCGTGGGTCTTTATCCGGATGACAAGATTGTGGTTCAACTTGGTCAGCAGACACCTCCAGGGCTTGTCGCGGCGCTCAGCCAGCTCTCATTCGTTTGCATACTAAACGACGGTGACGGAACCTTTCCCGCTAGCGCCATGATTACTGGCCCGGGGATAAGGTTGCCAAAGATGTCACTTGGGAGCCCCACTTTTAAGCGTGGCGAACATACAACGATTGTCCTTCAAGGCGGACAATTCCTAGTGCCGCAATTCGGCAAGTTTGCTTGCACGCTAACAATCGGAGGTGTCGACCACAGATTTCCATTTGAAATCATATCCCGTCCGGCGCCTGTCGCGGCGATTCCACCAGCGCCGGTCGTGAAGCCGAAACCGCGCCGAAAGCCATGAAAACATTTGCTATGACCCGACACAGGAAGGTAAATCTCAATGAGATTAATTAATCAGATGATTTCCTGCTGCGTATGCGGCGCGCTCGTTTCAGCTGAATTTTTTGGAGAGCATCAACAGCATTTTCATGCAAACGCACCCGTCTCCCCAATGCCGACGTGGGGCCAACAAGCTGTCTACATGGGGACGTCTACTAGCACGAGCACGCGCTAGACGCGAATTACATGGCCAGTGTGGGGCTATGGGTCCAATCGCACTATTCGACAAATCGTTCTTGCAGTCACTCAGTGGCAACCCGCCTGGGCGACTAGGTCGCTGGGTGTTCGAAGGGCTTACCAGCCTCTTAGCAATCTATGAGCCTATTGAGGACGGCTCAGAGATCCTCTGGACGGAGCATAGAAATACGACGCTGAGTAAAATCCAGCGGCGTACAAAGTCAAAGCATTTACTCGAAACGTTTATCGACAAAGAAAGGCCGTAAATGGATAAGTCGTTGCTTGGAACTGACCGTCGCCGACCGGCCAAGACCCGACGTACGTCACCTCAATATCGTTGGCACAAACCGGCCATTCAAGACTGTGTTAACCACGTCTATCCCGTAGCCAAATTTGCGCTAGTGCTTCACTGGCAGTGTGGCGAGCCGTCCGGGGTGGACTTCGCAAGCGCTATGGCCTCTTGATATTTGGCGATCAGGTCGGGCGAGGCAGGGTAACTCTCGCTCAAATCTAGATAAGCTTTGCCATTAGGGACATAAACGCCGACATCCTTCCTGCCCTTTGAAGGAAGATCGGCTTTCGTCTTGGAAAATCCAAGGTTGATTGTGGTTAGGTGGGCTGAGCGATCGCCCCCGGCCAGCACTTCGACTACCGCCGAACTTTCTATACAGACCCGTTCATCGCATTTCCTTTCGCCCGAATGTTCAATGACAGCAACAAGGTAAGCATGGGGAGATTTCAGCATGGCTAACTCGATTGAGCAGGCGGCTTGTTTTACTGCAACACTTGCTCCAGAGTCCGCAAGGCCACTCGCTACCCATAGAGAACCAATCAGAAACCCCAAAGCTTGCTTCTTTGTCATGGCAACCACTCGCTAAAGCTCAAACTGCCGAAGACACCTGTCAGGACGTGATCGCTACATTTCCTAACGCATAGGTTAACGCAATCTCTCCTGCAAAGAACCCGATAGCGGTCGGTCCCGAATGCCTCATAAGAGTCGAGTGGCAGTCTGCCTCCGAGTCTGGGAACCCACCAGGTCATCTAGAACAATGCCCCGCCTAGGGTTACTCTATGCATATGAATCTGTTTGTCACTTACTCAAAATTGGCAATGTCCTTCCGTAATATGTATCAGAGGAGCGGCAGAGGTCGCGGGAATTTCGTGGTCACCATTGCATGCGCCTTGACGGGCCTTCTAGTTATGAATATTTGGTCCGTGTGTTTGTTTGATAGTGGTGATCGTGACGCACGCGTCATTAGTTGGGAAACACTATATCGAAGCCGGACCTTATGCATTTTGCTGCCTCGCATTCGTTTTCAGTCCTTGAAATTCTGTTTGTCAATTTGGTTTTCAGAAGGGCTGACAGCGATCCGACATTTGCCCGCCAAGAATCCCGGTCAACCAGCCCTATGGTTTCGAAGTGGTATGCCCTGATTTCTGCCGGTTTGCTTGCAGCTTCAACCGTCACGATGGTTTTCACCATGTGATTCGAACCACCCGGAAGCTGCCGGTGACCACCAACCGAAACGGGTCGACATGAGACCCACGGGCCCGGATTGTCAACGACAGGCTCCACC
>CAWEQB010000001.1:0-537813 GCA_963811115.1 uncultured Gammaproteobacteria bacterium | reverse complement strand
GCTTGCCGCCCGACGACCAGGTTTCATCGGCGTTTGTGCGCTCGGGTAATCGGCAGGTCCAGCTCTACCCGATCATAGGTAACTTTCGGTGCAATTCGACCGCGCTCGCCGGGTTCGAGGCGAATGAGTCCATAGCCTGCCATCGTCTTCAACGTTCGCGACAAATTAGACTTTGCCCGCCCAGTAAGCTGGGCCAATTCCTCGATGGAACCCGGCGCCGCTTCGCTAATGATGCGCAGCAATTCTCGGTTGCCGGCAGACAGCACCTTTGCAAAGGATTCGGTCGAGGTGAACCAGACCCGTGGCTCGTCGGCCACCCGATGCTCCCCGCGTGCCACTGCGAGGGTGCGCTCCTTCATTTCATCGGATTGCCAGTTGCGGATTACGCCGAGATTGATTCATCGATCAAGATCCGAATCATCTCCTCGTAATTGCACAACCTCAGCCGCTCTGGCGCCAGCTTTCCAATCGCCACTGCATCGCGCATGGGCAGGTACTTGGCGACCGTCGAATCCGTGCGCATCCAGTTTCTCAAATGGTCCTTGAGGTTCGCTTGCGTAATTCCGGGGTTGCGCATTTCGGTAGACCCGCCTTTCCGGATCGCCTCGAGTCGTCTCTCAAGAGGTGTTAAAGGTAAGGAAGGTACGTCTGGCCTAATCGGACGGTTCGCCGGCTCACGCCGGACAGTCGCGCCTGTCAGACCGGACACCTGCGACGGTTCGGGATCCACTTGTCCTGCGTTGCTGGACACCGAGCCGTTATTGGCCCCCTTCAAGCACTCCGGGGCGGCAGCAAAAATCTCACCGCTTCCCTGGCCTCGCGGCGGTTTCGAACCAATCTGCCAGCCGAGTTTGATCGCGGTCGTCCGGTGCTGTGCGACGGTGGTTTTGTCGAGACCGGTAATGTCGGCAAGACGGCGTACCCCGACGCGGCAATGGCTCCCATCCCGGTCCATGAACAGCGAATGCGCGAACAACACGAGGCGCGTGGTGGCGGGCGGCCCCTGGGTGCTCATGAACAGCCGGATCCAGGCGAAGACGTCCCTAATTCGCTGTGGCATGGCAGGCTCCGATGTAGCGCTGGAGTTCGGTGGCGGTGACGTGGCTGCGCCGGCCGTCCTTGTGAATCGCGAGTTGGCCGGCACGAATGCGAGATAATCCTCCGGCGCGCGCTTCGCAACTAGTGCCGCTTGTCACACCGACGCCTGTACGCCGGTCTTCGGTGGTGTACGATTGGCATCACCGCAAAAAAATTGATCTTCTCGATTTTGCGCAAAATTGCGCAAGTGTTTGGCCCGCCCGGACGGTGACTGACGTTGGCGTCGGCCTCTAGCCTGCGGTAACCGTCAGCGTTCGCTTTTTTGGGGTAGTTCCTGGGGTAGGTCGGACGCAGCGCGACAACCTTATGAATCTGCTCAAGACCTTGCCGCGCAACCTCGAATCCTCATTGCGCACCATAAATTACTGATTACATTAAGAAAAGCGGTTCGGATTATCTGACCGTGTGCTCGTCATGCGCTCTTGTTCTTACTGCCGCCACGGACAGGCCACTGAATGAGTTGAAGAAATTTGGTCAGGATAGTGCGCGGGTCGGGTTGGTAAGCGCGCGACATTCGTCATTCAATCAAGCTTTCGCCGATGCGATGTTTGGAAGTCGATTTTTTCTGCGCGCCTGACCACTCTTCAGGATCATCCGGACTTCCCACCATATACAGGCATGCACGCACGTCACATCACGCTGCTTGCTTGCGAGAGCGACAATGGTTTGAACGCAATTGATCCCGACCCGTGCCACTCAGCGGTTGAAGATCGATGTTAGCGTGGCGACCCAGCGGCCACATCGGAGATAGCGCTCAAGATCACATCTGGGCGATCGTGGGCAACATCGTGGGAACTACCCGCCGCGTGGACCAATCGGCGGTTGGGGGCCCGCTGTGCAAACTGTGCGTGCGCGTCCTTCCACCAGTGCGCATCGGCCGGCTCGTCAAAGGGCGTCTTCTCCGACACGATCACGATGACGGGTACCGACGCCGGCCAGTTCACGCCGTGAAACGCGCGCGACGTCTCATTGAACGAGCCGGCTACGGCCAAGAGCTGGCGTCCCGACTTACTCGGCGGAGCGGCCCTGGCCGCGGCGAGAATGGGCGCATAAATCGCCTCCATCCTTGCGATTGTCTGATCCGTGTAAAAGTCGGGGACGTTCGCGTCGACCAGAACGCCTCCAAGGAACCACTTAGGGTGCTGTCTGACCAGATAGGTGGCGATCTCCCCGGCTATGGAGTGTGAAACCAAGATAACGCCGTGGGTGGCGTGGAGCTTCTCAAGGCCGACGGCAAGGTCCCGGGTCGCGCTGTGGACGTTCCAGAAGCCGTCCACGTCATCGCTCGCGCCGAAACCGGCGCGGTCGTAGGTGATGATTTCTGAACCCGTGCGCTTCGCCAATTCAGGCACGAAGGCGTCCCAGTAAGACGAGTCTAATCCCCCGCCAGCGTCCAGGACGATGATGGGGCCATGTCCGGGCGTGACGTGGAAAGCAATCTTGTGCCCGTCCACATCGATCAGGTGCGTGGCGATTGCGGACTGCGCCAAAGCAGAGCTGATTGGCGAAAGCAGCACTATCAGGCTGAGCGATACCAAAGTTCTAATATGCATATCGTGGTCTTCCTATTTGAAATTCATCGGGGCCCGCGCCAATCCGCTTCTGCTGAGCGACCGAGGTGCCGCGTCGAGGCAGAGCGCATCGAAGAGCAGTGTCGACACAAAACATCTGTGGTCAATGCTTCAATGAGTAGCTGAGATTTCTCCGGCCTCGGTACCGAAAGTGAGAACTCGAGCGTCGGGCCCGAGCTTCAGTGATTCACGGAAAGAGCTTTGGCTGCTGATCTCGACTAGGCCCGCAAGCCCCGCGGCGCCCGATGGCCCTGCATCAATCGGCACAGCCTCTCCGGTGCCATCGCAATCCTTGAGGATCTCGACCGTGCGGCATGCAGCCTCGTCATCGATGGCGATGAACGCATCCGCGCGATGTCGGAGAATGGACCAGGCAACATGAGATGCTTGGCCGCAGGAGAGCATTTCCATGACGGTTGTGAGCTCGCCGCCGATACGTGTAGGGACGCCCACGCGTGCGCTTGCCATCAAACAAGCTGCCGCGCGCGGCTCAACGACGACCAGAGTCGGCCGCTCTCGCCCCAGCGCCTCGGCAAACGAGCCAGCGACTGCCGCGGCCAGACCGCCGACACCGCCTTGAACAAAGACATGCGTGGGCATCCGGGCGCGGCCAATTTGGGCGAGCAACTCGTGTATCATCACGGCATACCCGTGAATGATTTCCGCCGGTACCTGCTCGAAGTCCGACTCACTCGTGTCTGCGATGAGAATGCATCCGGGGCTGGCCGCGATTTCGCGCGCCATGCGGACCGAGTCGTCATAATTTCCCGGTGTGCGGCGGACCTCGGCGCCCTGGCGAGAGATCGCTTCGGCCTTGCGTGCGGAAGCGTTCTGATGCATGAACACGATGCCGTGGCACCCAAAGCGCCTGGCAGCATGGGCCACCGACAAGCCATGATTTCCGTCGGTGGCGCAGCACAACGTGAAAGACTTCAATTCGGCCGCGTACTTTCCGCTTTGAATATCCGAGAGTGCGGCGGCGATACCGAAGTCGGCGCGAAGCCGGCGCTGTAGCTCGCGTGCCGCGGCGTAGCCTCCGCCGAGTGCTTTGAAGCTGCCAAGCGCGAAACGCGCTGCTTCGTCCTTGTACAAAATCTGCTGCACGCCCAGCGAAGCGGCCAGTTTGTCCAGCGTGCGTAACGGAGTGGGTGCGTAGCCAGGCCAGCAACGCATCTCCGTCAGGGCCTCCTGGGAAGCTTGTAGTGAGAGGACGCGCCGTTCGGCGGCGGTGTAGCTTTCCCGATGTGATCGGGGATTCAAGGCCAGTTCCATGGATAATTCCCAGCGTGAGTTGACAGTAGGCTCGCCTACCAGCCGGAGAACCCGAGCAGTCCCCAGTAGTGGAACGTCAGGGCACAGGCGCTGAATACGACGAAGCTGGAGGCCACGCCGGCCCAGCGGCGCCACGACCAGTCGCGCGGTCGCAGGATCAATGCCGCCGCAGTCAGCACCGCGGTGGTGAGCGCCGCGGCCGCAAACAGCCAGCAGGCCGCCGGAAACACCTTCCCCGGGTATTGCATGAGCAAGGCATCGGTGTCGAGCAACCAGGGTGTGATGCCGATCCAGAGCAGCACGAAAGCGATGAGCCACAACGCGGAACCGGCATGCCAGGCACCACCGCTGCCCGGAGCATGCGGGCTGCGAATGTCCCGCAGCAATTGGATGGAACCGGCCACGGCGGTCGCCTGAGCCAGCAGGAAGATGAAGAGCAGCCAGGTGGAACCCGCAAAGAATCCGATGCGCCGCATCGGCTCGGTCCCGTTGGCGGAATCGAACAGCAACAATTCGCCGTCCTGGCGGCGAAACTCGATGCGGTTGACCGATCCCAGCTGCTGGTACATGTCATTGCCCACCGGCGCGAAACGCGTGGCCTCGTCCGAACTACGCGCCGGGTTGTCATAGAGCCCGGACACGATGAGGTCGCCATTGTCGGCGAACTGTACGTCGACCGACTTCAAATTGAGAAAGGCGCGTTCGCTGCGGAAATAGGCTCGTCGCAACGCCCGATAATTTCCCGCGATATCCGGGTTGGCATTTGTGCTCGCCGCCGACGACGACGGAGAGCTCGCGGCGGGAGGGGGAGTCTGGCCCAAGAGGTGTAGACCGATGAGATTGGGGAGACGCTCCACCATGTCTTTTCCGGATGAGGTGTTGGTCGCCACGTAAATGCCGAGACCCAGGTCCGGTGCGATGATCATGGTGGAGTGTTGGTATAACGTTTCGCCGTCGTGACCGAAGGCGAAGCGCGAACCGGGCAGAGGAATTTGGAAGAAGCCGTGATAAGTGGTACCAAATCCCGGGGTGTCGGAGGCGAGCGGTTCCAGCAGCGTGCGAAAGCTCTGGACCGTCAGCACTCCTGACTGCGCCAGCCTGTCCGGATCGAGCAGCGCCCTCATGTAGGCCGCCATGTCGTTTGCGCTGGCCACCATTCCGCCGGCCGGCGCGTAGTGAGTGATGAACTCCGGGGGCGCTTCCTCCAGCCGGTCGTTCTGCCATTGAAACCCGCGGCTCAACATCGCGGCGGCAGCGCTGTCGATAGGTTTCGGTAGGCTCCGGTCCGCCGCCACGTCTGGCGGCAGCGCTTCCCGGAATGTCGCAAGCCGCATTCCGAGCGGTCGCAGGACTTGTCGTTCCGCGAAATCCTCCCAGGGCATTCCACTCACCTGAGAGACAATGATGCCCGCGAGGGCCGTGCCATAGTTGGAGTACACGGCAATCTCCCCGGGTGGTAAGACGCGGTGGGGCCGATATCGGGCCAGGTAGGTTCTGAGCGGTAATTCGCGCCGGGGATCGTCCACCACCATGTGCCCCAGCACGGTCTGTTCGAAGCCTGCCGTGTGCGACATGAGGTGCCACACCTGAATAGGCTGCGCGAAGCCCTCGTCCGGCACTTGCAACGGCTTCGGCAGATACCGGTTGATAGGATCGCCCAGTTTGATCTTGCCCTGTTCAACCAACTGCATCAGGGCGATCCAGACAATGGTTTTGGAAATCGATCCAACGCGACACAATGTGTCGGCGGTCATCTGGGTTCGCGGTTTCAAGGCCGAAATGCCATATCCCTTGGCCAGCAGAACGGCGTCGCGTTCCACGATTGCGACGCTGACACCGGCGAGCCGATCCCGCTGCATGGCATCGGCTACGGCGCCGTCCACGAAATCTACCAGGTGTGCGGCATCGATGGCGGCGCGCCCGGGTGCCGCGTGGAGGCAGAGCCCATAAAGGAGCAGCACAACGAGACGGCGTGCCCACGCAGCATTTTTTGGCCCTACATAACTCTTCACATCGACTCTTCGGCCTTGGGGTTGGTCAAATCCAGCGCATTCAGCGCCCCCTCGGTCGGTGAACAATATAGAAGATCGGGTAGTCCGCACCGCATTGTTTCTAGGTCCTCGATCGTGCCGTGGCCGTTGCGCCGCATCGGGCGAGCATTCGCAAGCGTGGACCGATGATCCGGTCGTAGTAGCTCTGATTGCCTCGAAGATCCTAAACGGGTATAAGCATCCTGTCTAGAGAAAATTAGACTATCTGGGACACGAAAATCCTGGGCGTAACTTCACCCTCGGTCTGCGCTTAACGTTCAAAGACATGTGCCTGCCGGCGGTGTCTGTCTAAGAGGCCAACCATTCAGGATGCGTCATGCTTGCCGTCTTCAAGCTCGACACCGCCGCCCTTGATGATTGCGTCAACGTTTGCTTCGACACGCGGCGAGGCATATTAAAATGACCTGTATGGTGAGGAGGAGCCGTGTTCATTCGTAATCTGTGGTATGTGGCGGCGTGGGAACATGAAATTTCCGCCGCCGGCTTGTTTTCCCGCACGATCATTGGCACTCCTCTCGTCTTCTACCGAGATGACGCAGGGGGGATTGTCGCCCTGGAGGATCGGTGCTGTCATCGTCATGCGCCACTGTCGCGCGGCAGAAAGGAGGGGAACTGCGTCCGCTGCGGATACCACGGGATGAAGTTCGACGCGACCGGGCGTTGCGTTGAGATCCCGGGCACGCGAGCGATTCCGCGAGCCGCTCGCGTTCGTGCTTTCCCTACGGTCGTTCATCATCGCTGGGTCATGGTTTGGATGGGGGAGACAGCGCCAGACCACGCATCGCTACCGGACAACTTCAGCTGTGATCATCCGGACTGGAAGTATCGGCCGGGATATTTGCGTTACGACACACCGTATGTGTTGATCGCCGACAACCTGCTCGATTTTTCGCATTTGAGCTATGTGCACGCGCTAACGCTGGGAGGCACGGAGCAGATCGCTCGGATCCATCCAAAGGTCGACCGGATCAAGAACGGTGTACGCGTCGAGCGAACGGTGCCGAGCGTTCCGATGCCGAATTACTATGCGCCGCTCTGGCAGTACACTGGCCTGATTGACCGCTGGATTTCCTACGAATTTCTCCTGCCGGCGACGCTACTGATGGCCTCTGGCGCGCGCCCGGCGGGCGCCGCAGCGAGCGCCGACGGGGAAGGCGTGCAGTTCCATAGCTGTCAAGCGTTAACCCCCGAGACGCCGAATTCGACGCACTATTTTTTCATGGAGGCCCATCGGGCCAATCGAGGGGACGCGAGCACGACGGCGGGTCTATACGAGGGGCTGTTGGCTGCGTTTGAGGAGGATCGAAAGATGATCACCGCGCAGGCGCGTAACGTGAGCTCTGTTACTCCGATGGTGGCGCTCCCGATGGACAAGGCGCTGGTGCTCTTTCGGCGCATTAGCGAAGAGCGGCTGCACGCCGAGCAGCTGACAACCACGACGGTTGAGCCCTTGTAGCGACAGGTGTGTGATCGCCCTATGTCGAGCGGAGTGGACTATAGCGATGGCCTCCGCCCGTCGCGATTTCATCGGATGACTTGAGTCGGTGCGGCGACAATTGGGATTCAATAAGATCGGTGACGCCCGGAAAGTCGCGTGCCGCCACTTCCGCATCGATGGGGTAACCACGTGCCCATGATGCAGCAAGAAAGCTGAGTGCCGGCGAAACTTGAATTCCGTAGCCACCGAGTGCGGCTAGCCAGAAGAATCCGGGCACAAGCGGATCGAAGCCTACAACCGGTTCCCGATCGGCGACGAAGGATCGCAGCCCCGCCCACCGCCCCACGAGGCGTTTAACCTCGATCGTTGTTGCTCGCTCGAATCGATCGACTGCTTCCGCAAGGTCGATATCGTCCGCCTGTGCATCGCAGGGAGCGCTCAAGGTCTCATCCGCGGGCGATAAGAAGAGTCTCCCGGGCGATGGCTTTGTGTAAAACCGCTCCTCTGCATCAACGAGCAGGGGCCAGTCGTTCATGTTGTGACCTGGCGGCTGCTCGATGAGGGCCACCGACCGCTTCAGGGGCCGCAGGCCTATGTCCATGGCTCCAGCAAGCTTGCCAATTTCGCCGGCCCAGGCGCCCGCCGCGTTCACAACGGTCGCCGCACGGATATCACCGCGCGAGGTGGATAGCGTCCACGCATCTCCATTCCGCGCCAGTCGTGTGAGTAATGCATCGGCACTGAAGGTTCCACCTCGCGTCCTGAAGAGCCGTAGGTATCCCTGCAGTAATTCGTGGACGTCGATATCGGCCGTCTCGCGAAGGAGCGCGGCACCCACCAAGTCGCTCCGCGCCAACAATGGGAACGCCTCGATGGCTTCGCGGCTTGACAGGCGCTCAACCCCGTCTCTGGGCGCGGCGGAGGTAAAGAACTCCTGCAAAGCATCGGTCTGACTACTACTGGCAATCATCAATAGGGGACGCGGGGTGACCAGCGGCGCGGTACAGAATGTGCTCGGCGGCTCGAAGTAGAAGCGGCGACTAGCCCGTGTCAACGTGCGAACGACTGGCCCTCCATAGGTTTCGCAGAACAGCGAGACGGACCTTCCGGTTGAGTGATATCCAGGTTGGGGCTCCATCTCCACGAGCGCCACACGGGCGTGTTCCGCGAGGTGGCTCGCGATTGATACGCCGGCGATTCCGCCCCCGATCACGGCAAAGTCAAATGAGTCGTTCATACCTTCACCGCGCTTCACTCCTGACGAGCGGCGCGGAGTTGGGGCGACTCTTGCGCCGCCCCAGCCACCACACACCGTAGGTCATCAACGGGATGACGTAGATCAGTAACATCGCGTAAGACAATCCGCGATAGCCCCGCGCGATCAAGGTGACGATCCCGAAGCGCTGGGCGAGAAATATCGAGGTCACAAGTATGATCGCGGAGCCTCCGAGACGAGCCGTGTTCGGCAATGGATTCGAGCGCACCCGCTGGTAAGCAAAGGCGATGCGCTCGTTCACAGCGTGTACCGAGCCCGTCCCGCTTTCGAGAAGGGCTGCGAAAATCATCAGCTGAAACACGACCGCGAAGATCGGCCGGTGCATCTCTTGCAGCATGAACTGCGACGGCAATGCGGCGTCGCCGATCTGCGGGTAAAAAGCGCACATGCAAATAAAGAAGACCATGGCCGGTAGCATGGCGAGGGGTCCGGCTAAGAGGCCTGCCTTTATGGCATCCGCATCGCTCCTCATGTGCCGCACCACCGGCAGGACTACAACGGCGCCAATGATGTTGTAGCCTGCGTAGGTCACGCCTCGAAACGCCCATCCATCGGCGAACGCGGGCGTCGCAAAACTGGGTGCGATTCGACTGCCAAAGCTGATTGCTGCCAACACGAGGAATGAGAAATAGGTGCCATAGAGGAAGATCGAGACCCACTTGAAGAGACGCTCGACAGAGGCATTGCCGAAAGTGGTGAAGAGGACGATACCGGCGATCAGGCACAGCGTTCCGGCGAGCGGTGACCAGCCGAAGAGGGCGGTGCCAAGACCGGCCGACGCGGCCCCAAAGACCGCGAGCACGATCACTATGTACGGGAAATAGGACAGCTCAAAAAGAATCGCGAACGGTCCGAGCAAATGTAGGAAGAACCGTCGATAGTCGAGCGACCGCGTGGCGCGGGCGAAGAGAAACGTCGTCACGCAGACGGCGCTCCAGATCAGCATCGCAAGGATCATGCCGGCAAGCCCACCCCACGGCGCGCTCGGAATGAAGAATTCGGCGAGTTCCCGGCCTGTCGAATAGCCGCCACCAATGACGACTGCTTTGAACGCGAAACCGGGCAATATGAAGCGCTGAAACCACGTCGATTGCACAGCGTCGTGGGCCTTGGCGCGTCGAAACGCCTCGGCCTCAACGGTAACTCCCACCGAGCGATGTCCCGAACTGGTCATCGAGCGCTCACACACTCGCTGATCAGCTGATCGAAGGCGGGGCCCCCGCGAATCGGATCGGCCACCGGCAAGCCAAGGGTCTTGGCATACTCGGAGAGCACTGACTGAGCTGAGGAGTCGTCGAGCGCGGAGGTATTCAGTGAAATGCCGCCGCAGCGCACATGCGGGTTTGTGCGCCGGGCCAGCACGAGCGTGAGCTCAATTGCGTCCGGCAAGCTCGGAGTTGGATAGTTGGGGAAACCCAAGATGTGATCTCGCCCGATCTCGTGGCACATGACGATGACGTCGGGTTGGGTCCCATGGAGGAGCGCCAAGGACACGCCGGAATAGGCCGGATGAAATATGGAGCCCTGACCTTCGACGATGTCCCAGTGGTCGGCCGCAGCATCGGGGCTCAGCAGTTCAGCGGCGCCCGCAGCAAAGTCGGACACCACGGCATCGATTGGGATGCCGCCGCCGGCGATCAGGATGCCCGTCTGGCCGGTGGCACGAAAGTCAACCGCAATGCCGCGGCTGCGCAAGCCGCGCGCCAAGCTGAGCGCAGTATACTTTTTGCCCAGGGCGCAATCGGTTCCCACTGTGAGCAATCGCTTCCCGGTGCGCCGTCGGCCGGTTGCTATCGGCAAACCGGCCGGGGGCTGGCGAACATTTATGAGCCGGCGCCCAAGTCGTTCAGCGGTCGCGGCAAGATTCGGAATCTCCTCGAGGCGCGTGTGCATGCCGCTCACAAGATCAAGGCCGGCCTCCAGTGCGTTGATCAACACCCCCGACCAACGGATTGGAATCGAGCCGCCAATTGGGGCGATACCGATCACGAGGCTGCGTGCGCCGCGTGCGTGAGCGAGAGCCGGCGTCAGTATCGGCAACCCGGTGGAAACGCTGGCGCCGGGTAGGGCGAATTCCCCGACACACAGGTCCGGCGCCCAGTCGCGCAGTCCGAATGCTGTCTTTGCATGGGGAGCGGAGGTTTGCTCGCCGAGGAACAATAGATAGGGTCGGGGTATTTCGTGATGCATCGTTCCAATGTCCTCGATCGTGCAGGCGGACGCCGCAGCACATGGGCAAGCTTTCGCAATCATCGACCGATGATTCGGCCGTTATCGCTTTGGTTGCCTCCAAGATCCTAAGCGGGTATAAATGTCCTGTCCAGAGAAATATTGGCTATAGGAGTCACGCTAATCCTGATAGCCATACCTATTGGGATCGTAGGCCAGCCGGAGGGATCGACGCATGACAAGAATGAAACGGATCGCGGGCACGATGAGCGCTCTCGCGCTGACCGTGGGGTCGACGGTGCTAGCCGCGCCGGTAGCGACGGAATCAATAGATGCCAAAGCCGGCTTTGCGGGGCTCGAGGAGATCGTGGTCACCGCGCAGAAGCGTGAGGAACGCCTGCAAGATGTGCCGATCGCAATCACGGTTCTGCAAGGTACCCGGCTCGATGAATCGAGTGCCGTGAGCTTGTTCGACGCAATGGGCAACGTACCCGGCGTCGCAATCACCGGCGCGCAGAATGCTGCATTCCAAGGCGGCGGCGCTCAGCTGACGATTCGAGGCGTGACGGCGGGCGCCCCATCGTTGGCGGGCACCAGTCCAATCGCCTACTACCTGGACGGCGTTCCGTTCGGTCTAGTGAAGTCAGCTGTCGTGCCAGACCTCGCCCCCTATGATCTCGATCGTGTGGAAGTTCTGCGCGGGCCGCAAGGCACTTTATATGGCGCCAGCGCAGAGGACGGCGTCGTCCGTGTCATCACCAACGACGCCGATCTGCACCATTTCGACATCAAGACCCGCCTTTCGGGTGGGACGACTGAGGACGGTGGCGGCAACTACCAGGCCGCCGTCGCAGTTAACGTGCCCATCATCGATGGCAAACTTGCGGTCCGCGCGGTTGTCGGCGAGGAATCTTTGAGCGGCTGGATCGACAGTCCGGTGCGGAACAATGTCAACGACGCGCGCTTAGAGACCCTTCGATTGAAGGTCAATGCGCAACCGACCGACGAACTGTCGATAGGGCTCTCCGCATGGCACTCGAGCTCCAAGTACGGCGGCCCGTCACTGTCGTTGGACGATGGGACCATCACTGCGACGGAACCGCAGCCGACAGATATCAAGTTCAACATGTACGGCCTCAGAATTGGATACGACTTCCACTCATTTTCCCTGAGCAGCATGTCAGGCTATATTGATTACGACAGCGATAACTACTTCGACATTTCGCCCGTCGGGCCACTGTTCGGCATCACCTTTCCCGAAGGTCCAAATTACCCTCCGCTCGAGCACAACGTCCTCAATTCAAAGGTCTTCTCAGAGGAGATCAATCTTGCGTCGAAACGGCTCGACGCATGGCGCTGGACTGCCGGTTTATCTTACCGGGACGCAAAAGATCAGCTCCTGCAACAATTCATCGGCGTGGGCAACGAGGACCAGTCAAAAGCGTACGCAGTGTTTGGGGAGTTGAGTCGCAAGTTCTTCCACGACCAATTGGAGTGGACTCTCGGCGGTCGGTACTATCACGACGAAGAGTCGACCACCGACCTTATGCCGCCCCCGGGCATCCCGGTCGATCACTTTACCGCGTCATTTAACGCCACTACGCCGCGAGTTGTGCTGTCCTGGTTCGCCCAGCCCAACATCACGGCCTACGCGTCGTATTCGCAGGGGTTTCGCAGCGGCTTCGGCCAACAGCCCGTGATTCTGGAGGCAGCCCCGGGGTTTCCCCCGGTGCAACCGGACAAGCTTAATAACTACGAGATCGGTTCCAAAGGGACGCTCTGGGATGGCCGGCTGTCGTTCGACGCGGCGGTCTACTACGTGAAATGGAATGACGTGCAGCAGTCCCTGCAGGTGCTCTACCAGGGCACCAGTTTCGGCGCGTTCGTGAACGCCGGGTCCGCAAGCGGAGCCGGCGCCGAGTTTGCGGTTACGGCCCGTCTCTTGGACGGACTAGAAGTGAGCGTGAATTCTAGCTGGAATGACCTGAAATTCGACACCGACGTCACGTCGGCGGATGGTCTGCTGTTTGCCAAAGGGCAACGCCTGAATCGCTCGCCCGAATATACTGCCGGGGCCTCAGTCCGATATACATTTGCACTGGGTTCGGGCGGCTACACCGGCAACCTCGCCGCCTCGGGCAACTATACGTCGCAAATGTCGGCGCCGCCACAAATCGGCGTCGGAAACGGGATGATCTTCGAGGGCAGCGATTTGGTGCTCGCGCGCGTAAGCGCGACCATCAAGGCGCCTGCGCATTGGTCTGCAACCGCCTTCGTCGACAATATCAACAACTACAAACGGTCGCCGCTTCCGGAATTCCCGGGCATAGAAGAGTGGAATGAGCGTGTGCGGCCGCGAACCTATGGGCTACAGTTCGAATATCATCTCCGATAGCCAGTCGGTGGAGCACCTCGTGCCTGAGGCGGTCGTCGCAGCCCTGCGTCGGCCAGCATGTGGGACGCTAATCCGATTAGAGATAGCGCTCGTTTTGCTGCTTGCGATGACACCGCTGCCGATCTGGGCCGCGGCAAACGCGGCTGCGACGACCCGGCCGGCGCTCAAGATTTACGTGTCCGTCGACATGGAGGGCGTTGCGGGTGTGGTTTCCGGGGATCAACTCAATCCCTCCGGCTTTGAATATGAGCGATTCCGCGGCTTTATGACGGACGAGGCGGTCGCAGCCGTGCGCGCCGCCGCCGACGCTGGCGCCACCGAGGTGGTTGTCAGCGACTCCCACGGCAATGGCGAGAATCTGCTAGTGGAGCGGTTCCCCAAGGACGTGCGACTGGTGCGCTCGTTCCCGCGCCGCGGGGCCATGCTCGCCGGTTTGGATGCATCGTTCGCCGCCGTCGTGTTCATCGGCTATCACGCTTCGACGACGAACTCCGCCGGTGTGCGTGCCCACACTATATCGAGTGCGCACTTTACCCGGGTCGCGCTCAACGGCGTGGCGGTGACTGAGGCGGAATTCAACGCGGCCTACGCCGGTGATCTCGGCGTGCCAGTCGTGTTTGTCTCGGGCGACGACGCCGCTATTCAAGAAATCAATGGGCGTCTGGGTCCTCTCGACTCGGTGGTCACAAAGACAAGCCTGGGCTTTCATGCCGCCGAGACCCTCACCCCGGCCGCTGCATGTGACGCGATCTACCAGGGCGTCCGGTCGGCGATCGGACATCGCGGCCAACGGAAGCCGCTTGAGATTGCGCACCCGATTACGGTCGAATTATCCTTCAAGAACTACAGAGCCGCCGAAGTGTTGACGTACTTGCGCGCGATTCAGCGCGCAGATGCGCACTCCGTGCGCTTTCTGGGTCAGGACATGCAGGAAGTTTCCGACTTTGTCGACTTTGTGGACTTCTACAATGCGGACTTGGCGCCTTGATGCCTCTATCCCGTCCGGTGGCTGGCGGCCTCGAAGCGGATATCCCGACTCCCGTGCCAGAGGATGTCTCGCCCTAGCCGTTCCAGGCGATCGAGACCATCGACAATCGTCAGAAAGTGATTACCGGCGAGTTCCCCAGCGACACTGTTGAATCGTGCGCTTCCGTAGGGAACCAGAATCTCCGTCTCGCTGACACCGGCGGGATAGAAGAGGATCTGGCCCGGCTTCGGCTGGGAGATCGGATTCTCCGGCCCGACGTCGAGGTCAAACGTGCCAAGTGGAATCCAGCACGCCTCTCCACTCCAGCGCGCATGGATGATCTTTTGCGCGTAAGGCAATAGACGCCGGAACGCGGCGCATGTATGTGGCGAGATGTCGATTTCCCACCGCGCAGTGAAGGTGTCGGCACCGATCGTGATCTGCACAACGTCTGAGGCAACCGCGTCGCTCATCGTGGGGCTCCCCGGCCTCAGCGAAGGGTCGCTTGCGTCGTCGTTCATAGATTCATCCTGGCTGTCGGTGAAGCTGCGTTCAGCGGCGATAGTATTCTCTATACAGGACTTGTATATCCCACTGGAGACCTACATGCAATGAGTTATTCGAGCGGCACACTTCGAACGACTGCGCGCTCCGTGGTTGTTGCGAAAGAACTGGGGCTACGATTCGTGTCAAAGGATTGCGAAAGTGACAGAGTTGCTCGTCGGCATCTCAAACCCCGATCCGCCCCGAGGCGTCCCACAATTGTTGGCGCAAACTACCGGCTCGCTCCACGACCGCTAGGATAGTTTGCTGGGCGACGTTGGGCCGTCAGCGACGGTGACCGCGGGCCTTCGTGCGTGCGGCTGCCGCGATGCCTCGTTTGGCCGTGGGCCGCTCGAGCAGCCGTACGACTGGTTCCGCGCCCGGGCGCAGGGCCGCTTCCGGCAGCGAATTTAACAGCGCATCGTCGATATCCGAACAGCTGCCGACGACCATGGCCTCCTCGCATCCGTCCCCGACCAAGTAGGCATGGCCCATTGTCGAGTCGATGTAAACGCACTGTCCCGTCTCGAGCGTCACCGGCGCATAAAATTCCGTGTGGACCTCGATCCGACCACTTAATACGTAGAGAAACTCCTCTCCCGCATGTCGGACGAGATCGCCGAATTCCTCGAGCGTCTTCGCGCGAAGTCGGGCCGCCATTGGAAGCATGCGCTTCTTGCGCAGGTCGGGACACAGGAAAAAGTATTCGTAGTTTTTAGACTCGACGCGCACAGCGCTGTCGAGGGTGCCGATACTACGTCGAGTCATCTGCGGACCATCGGCCGCGTCCGATGAGCCGGCGAAGAACTCCGACATCCGGATCTTCAGCCGCTGACTGATCTGAAGTAGCTTGTCATAGCCGAGTGTCAACCGGTCATGCTCGACCTTGGCGAGCGTCGAGAGCGGAATACCCGTTTTCTCGCTCATCTCCTTCAGCGTCCAGGCGTTGCGCACTCTCAACGAGCGAATGATCTTGGCTAAGGTCGGCGGGTTGTCATCCATTGTTTCATTATCCTCAGCAATCTTGGTTCCTGCGGCGCGATTCTGCCAAGGTTTCGTCCCTCCGTGACATCGTACCAGCAACGGAGCTCGACCCGACCACGCGCCGGTCCAGCCCAAGCACATCGTAGCACGACAGATTGACTGTTCTCCATACAGACGTTACCGTCCTGTATGGAGAAATCTCTGGCGACACCTACGAGGCACCGCATGACTTCAATAGCAATCCGCAGAATCGCGCGCGCCTTGCTCCTTCTGTCGACCGGCTTCGCCACCCTAGGCTGGGCCTCCGCGCCTGAGTTTGACCTCGTGATTCAGGGGGGCCGGATCTTTGATGGGACCGGCGGCCCATCCTACCTCGGAGACGTCGGTATCCGGGGCGCACGCATCGTCTACGTGGGGCCACCGCGTCCGATGCGCGCAAAGCAGGTGATCGACGCTCACGGTCAGGCAGTCTCGCCCGGCTTCGTCAACATGCTGAGCCAGGCGCAAGAGAGCATGCTCGTGGACGGTCGGGAGGAAAGCGACCTCTATCAGGGCGTCACACTCGAGGTGATGGGCGAAGGCGACTCGATGGGTCCGGTGACCGACCAAATGGCCGCGCGCAATGAATCGCGCGAATCCGACATCAAATATCCCATCAATTGGCGCACGCTCGGGCAATACCTACAAGCGAGAGAGCAGGCAGGCACGTCGCTCAACATCGCCTCATTTGTCGGCGCCACGACCGTCCGTGACTTCGTGCTCGGGGAGGGCGACGTGCAGCCTTCGCCGGAACAACTGCAACGAATGCGTGCCCTCGTGCGCCAGGCCATGGAGGAGGGCGCGCTCGGAGTCTCTTCCGCGCTCATCTACACGCCTGCGACCTTCGCCAAGACCGACGAACTCGCGGCGCTTGCCGCCGAGGCTGGGATGTGCGGGGGAATCTACATCACCCATATGCGAAGCGAGGGAGACCGCCTGCTCGAGGCGGTGGACGAGACTATCTCGATCGCGCGACAGAGCGGCGCCCCAGCCGAGATTTACCATCTGAAGGCAGGCGGGAAGTCGAATTGGCCCAAGCTCGATGAAGTCATTGCAAAGGTCAACGCTGCCAGAAAGTCTGGTGTACGCATCACGGCGGACATGTATACCTATACGGCCGGCGGTACCGGACTCGACGCCGCAATGCCGCCGTGGGTTCGTGAAGGAGGCCTCGAAGCGTGGACTCAACGAATGAAAAACCCGGAAGTCCGTGCGCGAGTTGCGAAGGAGATGAACGACCCCCAGGCGGGCTACGAGAACTTGTACCTCAAGGCCGGCCCTGACGGCATGATTCTCGCAGCATTCAAGAGCGAGAAACTCAAGCCGCTCACCGGGAAATCGCTGACCGAGGTTGCGAACATGCGCCACGAAAGCCCGGAGGACACTGCCATGGACCTCGTCATCGAGGACGGCAGCCGCGTGGGTGTCATCTACTTCGTGATGTCCGAGGATAACGTGCGAAAGGAGAGCATGCTGCCATGGATGAGCTTTGGGTCGGATGGAGAAGCACCCTCACCCGAGGGAATCTTTCTAGAATCCAGCGCGCATCCTCGGGCATACGGTAACTTCGCGAAGTTACTGGCAAAATACGTGCGCACGGATAAAGCGGTTACATTGCAGGATGCCATTCACCGGCTGACAGACCTGCCTGCGGCAAACCTATCGTTGAAGGATCGTGGCCTATTGAAAGAGAGCTATTTTGCCGACATCGTCGTGTTCGACCCGAATAAGATCCAGGACCACTCCACTTACGTGAAGCCCCATCAACTCGCCAGCGGTGTGAAGGACGTCATCGTGAACGGGCAACTCGCGCTATCGGACGGATTTGCAACCGGCGCGCATTCCGGGCAGTTCGTGCGCGGGCGGGCCTGGTCGGACGGGAAAGGCGGCGGCTGTCGCGCCTCAGCGAAGGACTGGCCGTGGGCGTGGTGAGTCGCCCACACCGCGGCGCCGGACCGTGATGCCTAGCGCACTGCATGCTGACGTTCTCCGAGCGGTGACACTAGAGGACCGCTACATTCGTGAAAGTGGCGCGGTGCTTCTCAGCGGCACCCAGGCACTTGTCCGGCTGTTGTTTGAGCAGCGCCGTCGCGATGCGGCGGCAGGCCTCGATACCGCAGGCTTCGTCAGCGGTTACCGAGGGTCGCCCTTGGGCGGGCTTGACATGCAGCTCTGGCGAGAACGCGATCGGTTGTGCGCCGCGCGCATCCACTTCGAGCCGGGCGTCAATGAAGATCTCGCGGCCACCGCGGTGTGGGGTTCGCAGCAAGCGCCACTGCTGCCTCAAGCCAAGGTCGCGGGCGTCTTTGCACTCTGGTACGGCAAGGGTCCGGGCGTCGATCGGGCGGGCGATGCCATTAAGCATGGTAACCGTCAGGGAACGTCGCGTTATGGCGGTGTCCTCGTCGTCTTTGGTGATGACCACCCTGGCAAGAGCTCAACCATTTCGCACCAGAGCGAGCAAGCACTGGCAGCAAACGGCGTTCCAGTGCTGTATCCGGCGAGCGTGCAGGAGTATTTGGATCTAGGATTGCATGGCTACGCGCTGTCCCGACACACCGGAACGTGGGTCGGGCTCAAGTGCGTCAACGAGACGGTGGAAACTACGAGCATCGTTGACGTGGACCCGGGCCGGATCCTTTGTCGCGTACCGCCATCGTCTCCCGGTGACTCCGATGACATCCACGGGCGATTTGTCTTCGATCCGCTCGGCGACGAGCGACGTCATGTGCGACAGCGTCTTCCGCGTGTGCACGCGTACGTTCGAGAGAACGCTCTTGACCGTGTCACACACGGCGGATCCGTTCACGGTGACGCAGCCACCTTGGGTATTATTGCGGCTGGGAAGAGCTGGCTCGACGTCATCGAGGCGCTGGACGCACTCGGGCTGGACGCGGCTCGTCTCGCAACACTCGGAATCGCCGTCTACAAGATCGCGCTGATCTGGCCGCTGGAGCCCGTTGCCCTCGCGGACTTTGCGAGATCCTGCGCCGAGTTGCTGTTCGTCGAGGAAAAAGCGGCGTTCCTCGAGCCCCAGGCCACGCACCATCTCTACAATCTGCCCGCTAGCTTGCGACCTCGAATTGTCGGCAAGCATGACGAGTGCGGGGCGCCCCTCCTGCCCTCCGATGTGCCGCTCGATCCGCTCGAGATTGCCCGCGCGATCGGACTGCGCCTTCGTCGCTTGGGGAAAAGTGATTCTCCACTCGAGGAGCGGCTCAAACACATCGAGCGAGATCTCCAGGAGGCGAGCGCGCGAGTCGCAGGCCCAACCGCCCGGACGCCGTATTTCTGCTCAGGGTGTCCGCACAATTCGTCGACGCGCCTGCCGGAAGGCAGCCTCGGCATGGCGGGGATCGGCTGTCATACGATGGCGATCGGCATGAACCGCCGCACGCTGCCACCAACACAGATGGGTGGCGAGGGGCTCAATTGGGTGGGGATCGCCCCGTTCACCGGCGTTCGGCACGTCTTCCAGAACCTGGGCGATGGCACCTATTTTCACTCGGGGCTGCTCGCCATCCGCGGGGCCGTGACGTCCGGCGTCAATATCACCTACAAGATCCTCGTCAACGACGCGGTGGCGATGACCGGTGGGCAGCCGGTCGAGGGCCATCTGTCGGTTGCGGAGATCACGCATCAGCTGCGCGCAGAGCGGGTCCAGCGGATCGCGGTGATTTCAGATGACGTGACCAAATATGGGCCAGCGCCACCGTTTGCATCGGGTGTCACTGTGCACCATCGATCTGCACTCGACGTCGTGCAGCGCGAGCTACGCGAGACGCCAGGCGTTAGCGCCCTCCTGTATGACCAGACCTGTGCCGCGGAAAAGCGCCGGCGCCGCAAGCGCGGGCGGTTGCCCATTCCGGAGCGGCGCTTGCTGATTAACGAACTCGTGTGCGAGGGGTGTGGCGACTGTACCAGCGCATCGAACTGCGTGTCGATCGAGCCTCGGGAAACCGAATTCGGGCGTAAGCGCGCGATTGATCAGTCGAGTTGCAACCAGGACTACGCCTGCGCGGACGGATTCTGCCCGGCGTTCGTCAGCGTTCGCGGTGCGAGCCTGCGGCGTGAGACGCCGACCGATATCGAAGCCGCGCTTGTCGATCTGCCCGATCCACAGCCGTTTCTTGGTGCACCGCGTCTCTCCGTTCTCATTACGGGAATCGGCGGAACCGGCGTTGTGACCGTCGGAGCGGTGCTCGCGATGGCAGCGCACCTTGAAGGGCTTGCCGCGAGTGTCTTTGACATGACGGGCCTAGCGCAAAAGGGCGGGGCGGTGCTGTCGCACCTGAAGTTCGCGGAACGACCAGCAGGGATCGCGGCACCGCGGGTCGGGATGCTAGCGGCGGATGTGATACTCGGCTGCGACCTCGTCGTGACGGCGTCCGCCGAAGTACTTCGAAGTGTGAATCCGGAGCGCACGCGGCTGGTAGTCAATTCTCACCTCGTTCCAACCGCCGCCTTTCAGGCGAACCCAGACGTCGATTTTCGCGCCGCAGAGTTGCACCAGGCGATAGGTCGGTCGCTCGGCTCGTGCGAATCGGAGCGCATCGATTCCACTCTGGCGGCGACAACGCTGCTCGGGGATACGGTGGCGGCGAACCTGCTTCTCGTAGGGTTCGCGTTGCAGCGCGGCTGGCTCCCCGTCGGCGCCCCCGCGGTTGAGCGGGCCATCGAACTCAATGGGACCGCCGTCGAGCTGAATCGTCGCGCCCTGAAGCTGGGTAGGTTGGCCGCGCACGCACCCGAACGGCTTGCCCGGCTGATTGCGGAAGCTGCCGCCGCTCGCCCTGCGACCTCGGTGCTACTGGTCCCGGACGGCGAGGGCGCGACCGAGGCGCGGATTCAGTTACGGGAGGCGTTCTTGGCCGAGTACCAAGATCGAGCCTACGCGCAGCGTTACCGTTCGCTTATCGATCAGGTCGCCACCCGTGAGCAAGTAGTGGTGCCCGGCTCGAAGACCCTCACAGACGCAGTCGCCCGAGGCTATTTCAAGCTTCTCGCCTACAAGGACGAGTACGAGGTCGCGCGTTTGCACGCGACGACACTTGCGGGGCAGCTCGACGCAACGTTCTCAGGCGCGGCAAAACTATCGTTTCACCTGGCGCCGCCTGGAATCGCCCGACCGGATCCGCAAACAGGTCAGATTCGAAAAATCGAACTGGGGCCCTGGATACTTCCGGTGTTCCGCTTGCTCGCGAAATTCAAATTTCTACGGGGCACGGTCTTCGACCCGTTCGGCTATACGGCGGAACGCAAGATGGAGCGACGCTTGATCACCGAGTATGAGAATCTGGTCGAACATGTGACGCAGACTCTTCTCTCGGAACGGCTGGATCTTGCCGTGGAACTCGCAAAATTGCCAGACGGAATCCGTGGATTCGGACACGTCAAGGACCGACACGTTGCAGCGGTAAAGAAGCGCGAGACGGAGTTACGGCAGCAATGGGACCGAGGACGAACGGAAGCCACCGCTACTTAGATCAGTAGTGAAGCGATGCAAATTGGTTTCACGTTTGCTGTAGCCACTTTTGTACCATCACAAGCAGATATTGGCCGCTTTCTATAGCGATAAACCGCGTTTGGCATTCGCAACCCATTGATTGGTATGAGTCACGCTAAAGATCTACGAATTCGTAATGCGTGGGTCAGGGGGGTCGCATCGGCAGGCACCTCGGTTGGTACTTGCGCTGCAAGACTGGAAAAGAGATCGATGCCATCAGCGACATCAACATATTAAGAACGCTGGTTTTCACATTAAGATCTGATTCGGAAGAACCCACCCGCGGCTGTTGGCTACTCGGGAAGCAAGCTCCTGCCGCGGACCTGGAATGTTCCGGCAATGGATGCTGCTCCGGTGCCCGGCTGCCCGCCACCGATGGAGACCGTATACGAGCCCTCGGCAACGATAATCTGCCCTTGTTCCGTGACCATGCTCAGATCGCGCCGGCGCAGTTCAAACAACACGTTTTGCGACTCCCCGGCGAGAAGATGAATTCGCTTGAATCCCCGTAGTGCATGCAGCGGCGCGCCAGGAACATTCGGGAAGGAAAGGTACAACTGCGCGACTTCATCGCCTTCGCGCCTGCCTGTGTTTGTCACCGTCGCGATTACGGTCAGCGGTTCCCCCGCCTTGATCGTATGGCGCGGCAGCTTCAATCCGGCGTACGAGAACGTCGTGTAGCTCAGGCCATAACCGAATGGATAGAGGGGCTTGCCCGCAAAATACCGATAGGTGCGGCCGCTCATGGAATAGTCTTCAAAGGGCGGCAATTGACCGATTCCGGTATAGAACGTCACGGGCAACCGGCCGGCGGGGTTGTTCTTGCCCGAGATTGTTTCTGCTACAGCCGCTCCGCCTTCTTCGCCGGCGTACCAGGACTCGAGGATTGCATTCACGTGTTCCTTGGCCCAAGTCACGGAGAGGGCACTGCCGTTGGCCAGAACCAGAACAAGCGGCTTGCCGGTCGCGGCCAGGGCTTCGAGCAGCTGTTGCTCCGGCTTCGGCAAATCAAGACTGGTACGGTCCCCGCCTTTGAATCCTTCCTCGGTCACGGGCATCTCTTCACCCTCGAGTTGGCTCGTGATTCCGAGCACCGCGATGACGACATCGGCATTCTTGGCCGCTGCAATCGCCGCGGGATCCGGCGCCGGATCGTACTTGGACCAGATGAGCCGCGCGCGGGCGGGGCCCGGTTTGGTTCGCGAGTAAACCACTTTGATGGCCACCTTCTTGCCTTGTTCGAGATGGATGTGCCCCACCTTGGCGTGCAGACCGGGTTGGTTCATCACGAATTCTTGCGCGACCTGCCTGCCGTCGATGGCGAGGCTGGCAAACGAGCCCTCGGCGCTCACACCAAGATTGAATTCGCCGGTTTCCGGCGGTTCAAGAAAGCCATTCCACTCGACCAAGAGAGGGAGCGTAGCGGCCGCTTCCGGAGGAACAGCCTCCGTCGTCAATTCAAGCGCGGCCACTTGCCGTGTCGCCAATACGGGACCCTTCTGTCCGAACGCTTCGCCGCTGGAGAACTCTTCGGTGAGCCCGGGCTGCCCTTGAGGATTCGTCAGCACAGATGCCGGGACCGGATCTCCCTCGTCGCGCAGGAATTGAGTTCCCGAAACGAAGGTGATTTGCGCCGCGGGAAACTCCGCCCTCAGTCCCTCGAGCAC
Source organism: uncultured Gammaproteobacteria bacterium (assembly GCA_963811115.1). Taxonomy (GTDB): domain Bacteria; phylum Pseudomonadota; class Gammaproteobacteria; order Steroidobacterales; family Steroidobacteraceae; genus Bog-1198. Next base: position 514,837 of record CAWEQB010000001.1, on the reverse strand, counting down.
TGATACCACGCGTGTCGGGGTGCCGGTATAATTCCCCAGCAGATACCGCGTCTGATCCGCCAACGGTCCGACCACGGCGATTCTGATTTCGCCCCGCTTCAACGGCAAAGTGCCGTCGTTCTTCAGGAGCACCATCCCTTCGTTTGCGAGAGCGCGCGCCATCGCGCGATGCTGTCTGCTGTCCAGTTCCCGTTCGTCGATTTTTGAATAGGGCACGATTTCCGGCGGGTCGAACATCCCGAGCTTCATTCGTGCCGTGAACAGGCGGATCAGCGCAGCATCAATCTGTGCTTCCTTCAGGATGCCTTTATTGTAGGCATCCAGATACGGCTTGTAATCGTGATCGTCGTGCACCTTTGCGAAATCCACGCATTCGTTGTCCATGCCGCGCTGCAGGGCGAGCGCGGATGCTTCTGCTTGGGTTGAAGTGAAGTGATGATCGCGGAATATATTGACGACGGCTTCGCAATCGGAAACCACATAGCCCTGGAAGTGCCATTTGCCCCGCAGTTGATCCTGCAGCAGGAACTCGTTGGCACATGCCGGCTGTCCGTTGATGCTGTTGTACGCGCACATGACGGAAGCGGCCTTGCCTTCGGTCACTGTCGCGCGGAACGCGGGCAGGTACGTGTCCAGCTCATCGTGCCTGCTCACTTTGACATCGGCTGTGTGGCGCGTCGGCTCGGGGCCGCTGTGCACAGCAAAATGCTTGGGAGTTGAAATGGCCCGAAAGTATTTCGAATCATCGCCCTGCAGCCCCGTGACGAACGCAACCCCCAAACGGGCGGTGAGAAAGGGGTCTTCGCCGTAGGTCTCCTGTCCGCGCCCCCAGCGCGGATCGCGAAAGATATTGATGTTTGGAGCCCAGAAGTCCAATCCCTCGAAGATGTTGCTGTGTCCGTCGTGCACCGCCTGTACGTGTTTAATGCGACCCTCGGTTCCGATGACGACGGCCATGCGGCGAATCGCGTCAGTATCGAAAGCCGCGGCAAGCGCGATCGGCTCCGGGAATTCGGTGGTGCCGTTCGATGCCACGCCATGCAACGCCTCGCTCCACCAGTCGTAGGCAGGTACTTTCAAGCGCGGAATTGCGCGCGACTGATTCACCAGCTGCGTGACTTTCTCCTCGACCGTCATGCGATGGACGAGATCCTGAGCCCGTTGCTGCGCCGGCAAGGCGGTATTGAGATATGCGGGCAGCGGCTCAGCCTGCGATTGGCAGGTGAACAGGACGACCAGCAGCGTTGGGATGCGCGACTTAAGCGGTTGCACCCTGCGTCTCCATTTCATCGGGCCCAGCGCAAGACCATCGCGTCCAGCCGTCGCGCGGTCTCGATCAGAGTGGCGCGGGAGACTGGATGAAGGGGCGGCAATGGATGGCGCGGCGCTTCGCATTCGATGACACCGCCTTCCTTCATCAGCGCCTTCGCTGCCAGCAACCCGCATTGCCGGCTTTCCAGGTTGATCAGCGGCAGCCAACGCTCGTATCCCGCAATCGCAAGATCGCGGCGGCCGCGGCGGTAGTCGTCAAGAATGGGCCGCAGGCCATCGGGAAACCCGCCTCCGGTCATCGATCCGGTGGCTCCGGCTTCGAGATCCGGGATCAGCGTAATCGCTTCTTCACCGTCCCACGGCCCCTCGACCGAAGCGCCGCCGAGGCGTATCAGCTCGCGCAGCTTGTCCGCCGCGCGCGCGGATTCGATTTTGAAATACGACACTTGCTCGATCTCCCGCGCCATGAGCGCGAGGAATGCCGCGGACATTACGGTGCCGCTGACCGGAGCATCTTGAACCATAATGGGAATGTCGATCGAGTCCGAAATGGCCGCATAGAACCACAAGATCGTGTCCTCCGGAACTCGAACAGTGGCGCCATGATAGGGTGGCATCACCATCACCATGACCGCGCCCATATCCTGGGCGCGGCGACTGCGGGCGGCGCACAGTTTCGAGCTAAAGTGCGTCGTCGTCACGATCACCGGCACGCGCCCGGCAACGTGCTCGAGCACGGTACGCGCCAGTGTCTCGCGCTCCTCGTCGGACAAAAGAAATTGCTCGGAAAAATTGGCGAGGATGCATAGGCCATTCGAGCCGGCATCGATCATGAAATCGACACACCGTTTCTGACTATCGAGATCGAGTTCGCCGGTTGCAGTGAAGGTCGTCGGAACGACGGGATATAGGCCGCGAAAGCGGGGCTCTTTGGCGCTGCCGGTTCGGGTCGCGTCTTCGATGATGCACTTGTCCATTGCTTCGTTCATGTTTTCATTCCATCGAGGTGCCAATGCCGGCGGGCCGCCGCGCGTCGCTCAGCTCTCCAAGGCAACGACGGTGATCGAGTGCGGCAGCAATTTCAGAATGACCTTGCCGCCCGACGATGACTCGACGAACGGCCGCGGTGCCACGATTGCCGGCGACTCGAAGGTGTTGACGCTGTCGACTTTGGGCGAGGAGAGCATTTCGCCGGCGGCCTGCCTGACGCCTGCGGCCGTGACCTCAACCCTCACGGTCCGATTGGGATCCACGTTGGTGAGTGCCAGCCAGAGCTTGCCGTTCTTTGCCCTGGCTGCGATCGCATCCACCCGCGGCAGGGATATGTTCCCGTACACGTAACTGCCCGCATCGAAGCGTAGGGGTACCAGCCGGGCATCCTGAAAAGGCACGTACATGTGATAGACGTGGTACGTCGGAGTGCGGATCATCCTGTTCTTGTCGGTGAGGATCATGGCCTGCAGCACATTGATCATTTGGGCGATGTTGGCCATCCGCACGCGATCTGCGTGGCGAGCGAAGATGTTGATGTTCAACGCGGCGATGATGGCGTCGCGCTGGCTGTTCTGCTGCTCGAGAAATCCCGGGTTCGTTCCCGGGTTCGGCAGCAGCCATGCGCCCCATTCATCGACCATGAGCCCGATCTTTTTCTGCGGGTCGTAGGTGTCCATGACGGAGCTGTGGGTCCGGATCAACTCCTCCATGCGCAGAGTTTCCTTGAGCAGTGCCGCGTACTCTGCTTCACCGAACCCCGTGGATTTGTAGGACGGCGGCCACTTGCCAACGGTGTAAGAGTGCAGCGACAGCCCTTCGATATCCCAGCTCCAGGGCTTGCTTTGCCAGGCTTTCATGATCGTTTCTGTGTAGCCGACATCGCCGCCGTCCGGACCGACGGCGATTCTCTGCATCGCAAAGGAGCTGTTGTAGTTGCGTGCATAGCGGCTGTAGATCTTCAGCTGACTCAGGTAGTACTCGGGCGACATCGTGCCGCCGCAACCCCAACTCTCGTTACCGATTCCCAGGTACGCGATCCGGTAAGGATCTGGGTGCCCATTGGCGGCCCGTTCCTGCGCCAAGGCACTCGGCTTATCCGCGGTCATATATTCCAGCCACTCTGCGGCTTCTTGCGGAGTGCCGGACCCGACATTCACGGAGATATAGGCCTCGGCGCCGATTTGCTGCGCGAAGTCCAGGAACTCGTGTGTGCCGAAGGTATTGGGCTCGATGACGCCGCCCCAATTTGGATTTAGGGTCGCCGGGCGCTTGTCGGCCGGCCCGATACCCTTGCGCCAGTGATATTCGTCGGCAAAGCAGCCGCCGGGCCAGCGAACCACCGGTACCTGCAGCTCCCTGAGCGCGGCCACGACGTCGTTGCGGATTCCCCGCGTGTTCGGAACGGTCGAGCCGGGACCCACCCAGACGCCTTCGTAGACTCCGCGGCCCAGATGTTCGGCAAATTGACCGAAAATGTGGCGATCGATCTTCGTGCCTGCTTCGTCGGCCGCGATCCGCAAGCGAACGACGTCATTGTCTTGACCCCGTGCGACATGTACCGAGGCGACAATGACGATGAACAGAAGCGCGCGAATTCCCGTCATGTTTCCCCCGAGTCCGATTGAGCCCTATCCAAGCCGACGATCGGGAGCATTCAATTCGCCGCCGGAAAGCTCCGGCCGTGAGCCCCACAACGCGTAGAACAACACATAGATCTCGCAGGCGGCCGTCAACAAAAACGACAGCTGTAGACCAAAGCGGTCAGCCAGCCATCCCTGCACGATCACCAGCGCACCTCCGGCGATGGCCATGATCAGCAGGCCCGCGCCTTCTTCCGTCAGAGGACCGAGTCCGCGGATCCCCAGCGTGAAGATTGTCGGAAACATGATGGAGTGAAACAGGCCGACCAGGATGAGCGACCACATGGCGACCGGCCCGTGGGCAAAGCAGGTCACCAGCATGGTGATGAGTGCGCCGATCGCGAACCCCGCGAGCACCCGTTCGCCCGACATGGTACGCATCATGAAACTACCGATGAAGCGGCCGACCATCATCCCGCCCCACAGCAAGAACAGATAATGCGAGGCCTGCTCGTGGGTGAGATTCGCGATATTGGGCAGGGACACAAAGTTGATGAACAGATTGGCAACCCCGATCTCCGCGATCAGATAGATAAAAATCGCAGGAACGGCGAACACCAAGTTGCGGTGTCGCCACAATGAATGCCGCTTGCGTTCCTCGGCGGATACGCGGAGCGTCTCGGAGCCCATATCCGGCAGCCGGTAGCGCGCAATGACCACCGCGAGAACTACGAGAACCACGGCTACGATCAGATACGGAAGTTGGACAGCATGCGCATCGGCAAGTCTTTCGAGCGGCGTAAATACGGCACCCGCCTTGGCCGTGCCGGAGTTCGATCGTCCAAGAATGAGGTAACCGCCGAACAGTGGCGCAAGCGTCGTGCCGAGTGAGTTGAACGCCTGCACTAGATTGAGGCGCGACGGAGCGGTGGCGGGCGGCCCCACAACGGCTACGTAGGGGTTCGCGGCGACCTGCAGCAGCGTAATGCCGCATGCAATCACGAATAGCGCCGCGAGTGTTATCGCGTAGGAGGGAACGCGTGCAGCAGGTATCATTCCCAGCGCGCCCGAGGCCATGACGGCGAGACCGATCACCATGGATCTCTTGTAGCCGACCCACTCGATCAGTTTCGCCGAGGGAATGGAAGCCACGAAGTAGGCGATGAACCATATTGATTCGATCAGCGTCGTTTCGGCGTAGTTGAGTTGGAACACGCTCCGCAAGTGCGGCAGTAGCGTGTTGTTGATGACGGTGATGAATCCCCAGACGAAGAACAGGCTGGCAAGCAGTTTCAGCGCGCCGGCGTGCGTCGTCTGTCCGCGCGTGGACGCGGACCCTGATGTGGCCGGCAACGATTCCCCTTTGCGGCGCAAGTAAACCGCGCTTCTGTTATTGTCAGACTATATACTATCCCGGGTCGTGGTCAACCGAGAGGGCCCAATGGGATATTCGTGGAAAGCCGCAGCGTGGATCGCACCGCTCGCCGGCGGCGCCATGCTCGTGCTCGCAAATGGCGCAGCCGCCGTCACTGCGGTACGCGCACGATTCGGCACGCTCGATCACGGCGTCGTGATCGAGGCGGTCACGTTGACCAACAGCCAGGGGATTTCCGCCCGCATCATCACCTATGGCGCGACGCTGCAGGCACTATGGGCCCCGGACCGCACCGGGCGCACAGCCGACATCGTGCTCGGCTATGACGATCTGGCGGCATACGTTGAGAAGCCGAATTTCTTCGGCGTTACGGTCGGGCGATACGCCAACCGTATCGCGGGCGGACGATTTGCGCTCGATGGCAAGACCTATCAATTGTCATTGAATGACAAGTCCAATTCGCTGCATGGCGGCGCACGGGGCTTCGACAAGCAGGTATGGCGTATCACCGGGATCAAGGAAGGTCCCGTCGCCGGTGTCACGATGGAGCTCGCCAGTCCTGCAGGCGACCAAGGCTATCCCGGAACACTTCAGGTCCGGGCCGCATATATGCTGGACGAATCGGGCGCCTTGACGATCGACTACGATGCCACCACAGACGCACCCACCATCGTCAACATCACAAATCATGCGATTTTCAATCTGGCGGGCGAAGGCGCAATGGAGAATGTACTCGGACATCGGTTGACCATTCCGGCGGGCCGCTACACTCCGATCGATGCGGTGTTGATCCCCACCGGAGAACTGCGAGCCGTGGCCGGCACTGTTTTTGATTTCAGAGGCGGGCGACTCATCGGCGACGGCGTGCGCGACGGCCGCGACCCGCAGATAGTCTTCGGCCGTGGATACGATCACAACTTTGCGCTCGATGCCGGCGCGACCCGGGAACCCAAGCTCGCGGCGCGACTCGAAGAGGCGACTTCGGGCCGTGTGCTCGAGGTGTTGTCGACCGAGCCGGGTGTTCAGGTGTATACCGGCAACTTTCTCGATGGAACGCGCGTGGGCAAACACGGCCATCTGTATCGGATGGGCGACGGCATCGCGCTGGAGCCGCAGAAGTTTCCCGACACTCCCAATCGGCCCAATTTCGGTTCGGCACGGGTGGATCCCGGCTCGCCTTATCATCACCGCTTGGTCTTCCACGTCTTCACCGTTCACTGATCCGGAGCAAGGTACATGGTCGGTCTCCAATTTCCGACAACGCTGCGCAGCCGCGCGTGGTTCGACAATCCTGCCAATGTCGACATGACGTCTCTGTATCTTGAGCGGTACTTGAACTTCGGCCTCAGCCTGGAGGAGCTGCGCTCGGGTAGGCCCATCATCGGCATTGCGCAGACGGGGTCGGACCTCTCCCCGTGCAACCGGCACCATCTCGTACTGGCGGAGCGCGTCCGTGAGGGGATCCGGGAAGCCGGCGGCATCGCTCTCGAATTTCCCGTTCATCCGATCCAGGAAACCGGCAAGCGCCCGACGGCAGGGCTCGATCGAAATCTCGCGTATCTGGGGTTGGTCGAGGCTCTGTTCGGCTACCCCATCGACGGTGTGGTACTCACGACCGGCTGCGACAAAACCACGCCCGCCTGTTTGATGGCGGCCGCCACGGTCAATATACCGGCGATCGCCCTGTCGGTCGGGCCGATGCTCAACGGTTGGTACAAGGGCGAACGGACCGGCTCGGGTACGATCGTGTGGAAGGCACGACAGATGCTGGCCGCCGGTGAAATTGACGAGGAGGGATTCATCAAACTCGTGGCATCGTCTGCGCCGTCCACCGGCTATTGCAACACAATGGGCACGGCGACCACGATGAACTCGCTTGCAGAAGCCCTCGGAATGATGCTGCCGGGTTCGGCCGCCATTCCTGCGCCTTATCGCGACCGACAAGAGGCCGCCTATCGTACCGGTACGCGGATCGTGGAGATGGTCGCGGAGGACCTGAAACCCTCGCAAATCCTCACCCGCGAGGCGTTCCTGAACGCGATCGTCGTCAACACCGCCATCGGCGGTTCCACCAACGCGCCCATTCACCTGGCGGCGATCGCGCGCCACATCGGCGCCGAGTTGGATATCACCGACTGGCAGACGCATGGGCTCAAGGTTCCCTTGTTGGTGAACCTGCAGCCGGCGGGTGAATATCTAGGAGAAGATTACTACCGCGCCGGCGGTGTGCCCGCGGTGATCAGCCAACTGATGCGCGGCGGCCTGATCCATGAAAGCGCAATGACCGCAAACGGACGCACCATTGGCGACAACTGCCGCGGCGCGGCCATCGAGGACGAACGCGTGATTCGCCCGATCACGCAGCCGCTGTTGAAGGAGGCCGGATTCATCGTGCTCAAGGGAAACCTGTTCGATGCAGCGATCATGAAGACCAGCGTCATCAGCGCGGAATTTCGCGGGCGCTATCTTTCGAATCCGGGCGATCCCAATGCATTTGAGGGGCCTGCGGTCGTCTTCGACGGTCCGGAGGACTACCACCGCCGCATCGACGACCCGATGCTCGAGATCACGGCGGAAACCCTCCTATTCATGCGCGGTGCGGGTCCCGTGGGTTATCCGGGAGCGGCCGAGGTGGTGAATATGCGTCCGCCCGCTTATCTGATTCGCGAGGGCTTTCACTCGCTGCCCTGCATCGGAGATGGACGCCAATCCGGCACCTCGGCTTCGCCATCGATTCTCAATGCCTCGCCTGAAGCGGCGGTACAGGGCGGCCTTGCGCTGTTGCGCACTGGGGACCGCGTGCGTGTCGATCTTGGGCGCGCCACCGTCAATGTACTTTTGAGTGAGGAAGAATTGGCCCAGCGCCGGCGCGCGCTGGAAGATGCCGGTGGTTATGCTTATCCGCCCTCGCAGACGCCGTGGCAGGAGATTCAGCGCACCCTGGTCGGTCAGTTGCACCGCGGCGCTATCCTGGAAGGTTCGGAAAAATACCAGCGTCTCGCGCAGACCGCCGGCTTGCCCCGGGACAATCACTAACGCACGGCGCGCGGTGGGGCGCACCTTTCAGGCCCGCTTTCGCAAGGATCTCTCGGTATCCGCCAATGCGAGGCGGACGAGTTCCGACATGGCGCGACGTGCAGCTGCCGAATCGGCGGCGGCGATGGCATCGAATAAACTTCGATGGTCAGGAATCGGGTCGCGAATCAGCCCGCGCTTGCGCTGCTTGTACAACGTGGTCCAAGCAATCGCCGCCATGATGGAACTTGAAAGTGCAATGATGGCGTCATTGCCGGTGGATTCCAGCATGATCATATGAAATTGCTGGTCTGCGAACCGGCCCTGCTCCGTCGCCAGACCGTGCAGCGCCATGGACTCAAGGGCGCTGCACATGGCATCCACGTGCTTCCTGGACCGCCGCGTCGCGGCCAAGGCCGCCGCACCAGGCTCCACGAGCATGCGCAGCTCAAACAGATCGCGCAGAAATTTGCGGCTCGGTTCCGCTTCGAATTGCCAGGCGAGAAGGTCCGGGTCGAGGAGACTCCACTGGCGCTTCGGGCTGACCCGAGTCCCCGTCTTCGGTCGACTATTCACGAGCCCCTTGGCAGCGATGATCCGAAATGCCTCACGCAGCACCGACCGGGAGACGCCGATCTGCCTTGCATATTCGATCTCGTTGGGAAAGACATGCCCCTCGGGCAGCTCGCCGGAGAGGATCATTACCGCTAGCTGCTGAGCCAGCGACCCCTGCAGGCGCCTGCCGCTTGCTGCCTGGATAAGCGTTCCCGCAGCTATCGCGGAATGATCCGATACTTTCGGCGGCACCGTGCCATTCTTGGAATGAAGCATATCGCGCCTGTCGGCAGTTACCCGGGTATCTCACAGCATATCGTATGAAAACCGCTCTGTGTCGTATTGTCCCTTGTAACGCGCGGACCGACCGGTATCGCCATCAAGTACGTTTACAGTTGGGGGCGAGGGGTACGATTGACTTCACCAGATTCGCTGCCAAGCCGTTCTAGCGAGCGCTCTCCTTCAAGCGGGTGCGGACCATGCCAATATGGAGGCGTAACGTATAGAGCAAAGTGGCGAATGCCCGCGGTACGCGCATATGATCAGCACGCTTTTCGAGCCGGTTTAACCGAGCGAGCATATCCTCTGTGGCACGGTTGCCTGCGGTCTCGAAATCGATCTCAATCAACTTGAGATCTCCGTAGAGCCGAAAGATTCGGCGCCGCATGCTCCACCCATAGAGTGCTGGGGCGGTGCGCAGTAAGGGATAGGCGACTCCGATTATCGGGATCAATAGAAAGAGAACTCGTCCGGCTACAACCGCCAGCCAGAACGGCAGATAGCGCTGCAGGAATGGATCACCCGACTTGTAGTACTGACTCGCTTCCTTGGAAAGTGGCAGGTCCTCCTCCTCGGGCGCGGGAAACTGTCCGGGCCTTTGGAAGATACCGGGTGTCGCATGGATCTGGGATGCGGCATCCAACAGCAGATACTGAATGGCAGGATGCAGGTCGCGCCGCACGACCAGACTCGCCTTCGGCGCAACAACGGTGATATCGGTGGGCGGTCGATTGGAGACCATGTTGGCTACACCCTCTGGCAGTACCAGTTTGCTGAGGAAAGGATGCAGCGCGATCAAGGCAGCTGTACGCGGGAACTCCCAGAGATGGATCCCCGAAGAGTCCAGCAGCCGACGCACGACGGGCGTGTCCCAGGAAGCGACCATCGCCGCAGCATCGATCTCCCCACGGAGCAGCGCATCGCCTGATTGGGCCGCCGTTAGCGGCAGCAGCTGCGCGCTCTTCTGGTCAATGCCGTCAAAGGCCAGGAGCTGCGCAGCGAGTGCCCGGGTGCCGCTCCCCTCGGGTCCGATCGAGACCTTCTTTCCGTGCAGACCTTCGAGCCGGGCCCCCAGATCTACATCACGAGAGAAGAACCAGAACGGTTCGTAGAACATAGTCCCGAGAGACTCCAAATCAGGCGACTTCTCCTCGCTGGTGAGACCGCTTTGCGCCAAGGCGACCATGACGCCCGAATGTGGGTCCTTCAGCCGCGCAAGGTTCTCCACCCCGCCAGCTGAAGGGACAAGCCGCAGGACGACGCCAGAGCGCGCGAGGATGGTTTTGTAATGCTGCGCGTACATCTCATACGTACCCCCCGCAGTCCCGGTGCTCATCACTACAACCCTGGGCGGCAGCGGGCCGACCCAAGCGATAGTGACCATGACCGCCACCATGATCAGCGCCCCGACAGCCATGTACAGCCATAAGACCGGCCGCCTACTCAGTATGCCTTCGTCCCGCATGTTGCCGTATTTTACAGAGATTAATCGGGTCCCGCCGCGGAACTCATAATCGCTACGTAGGTTCCACCGTCTCGACCTTGCAATCGACTTTGTCGGTGACCCTGCCAACGAGGGAGGGATTGCACAGCGCGCCAAGGTTGTATTCAATCAACGCCACAAAGGGGAGATCAATGACCAGCACAACAACCACTGCAGATAAATCAGCATCCCTGCCGGCCCGCGCTCGTGTCGTTGTGGTAGGTGGCGGTGTCATCGGCACCTCGGTTGCGTATCACTTGGCCTCCCTGGGCTGGAAAGACATCGTACTCTTGGAGCGCGATCGACTTACCTCGGGCACCACATGGCATGCGGCCGGCTTGATGGTTACTTTCGGATCGACCTCCGAAACCTCCACCGAGATGCGCAAGTACACCCGCGCCCTCTACAGCCGCCTGGAAGCCGAAACCGGCCAAGCCACCGGCTTTGCTCCCATTGGCTTTATCGAAGTGGCCGCCGACAAAGGCCGTCTCGAGGAGTACCGCCGGGTCGCGGCCTTCAACCGCTACTGTGGGGTGGATGTGCAGGAGCTCTCGCCCCGCGAAGTCGAAGGGCTCTTTCCGCTCGCCAAGGTCGACGACATCGAAGCCGGTTTCTACGTCAAGGAAGATGGCCGCGTGAATCCCGTGGATGTCACCATGGCACTCGCCAAGGGTGCCCGCAATCGCGGCGTCAAAATCTTGGAAGGCATCGCCGCGATCGGCGTCACGCAAAGCAACGGCCGCGTGTCGGGGGTGCGCACGGCGCAAGGCGAAATTCGCTGCGACTACGTGGTGAACTGCGCGGGCATGTGGGCCCGCCAGTTCGGCGCCCTTGCCGGGGTCAACATCCCCAACCAGGCGGCGGAGCACTACTATCTCATTACCGAGCCCATTCCAGGATTGCCCGCCATGCCGGTGCTCGAGGATCCTGCCAACTACGGCTACTACCGCGAGGAGGGCGGCGGACTCATGGTCGGGCTCTTCGAGCCGGTGTGTGCTCCTTGGAAGATTGCAGGTATTCCAGAGGACTTTTCATTCGGCGAGTTGCCGCCGGATTGGGACCGGATGGTGCCCTTCCTAGAGCGCGCCATGAGCCGCGTGCCCATCACCTCCACGATCGGCATGCGCAAATTCTTCTGTGGCCCGGAGAGCTTTACCCCGGATCTTCGCCCCATTGTTGGAGAAGCGCCCGAGCTCGCCGGCTACTTTGTCGCTGCGGGCTTAAATTCCGTTGGTGTTCTGACCGGCGGCGGTTTGGGTCGCGTCGTCGCACACTGGATTATGAATGGAACGCCCGATGTGGATGTGACGGGATTCAACATCGACCGCCTGCACACCTATCAGGCCAATCCCGAATACCGGCGCGAGCGGACAGTCGAATCCTTGGGCATGGTGTACCAATGCCACTACCCCTCGCTGTCACTAGCCAGTGCGCGCGGCGTGCGTCGCTCCCCGTTTCACGATCGGCTCGCGGCGGCAGGCGCATACTTTAAGGAGGTCAGCGGCTGGGAAAGCCCCAGCTGGTATGGGTCTCCCGGCGAAACCCCCGATCCCGGCCCCTTGTCCTGGCAGCGCGAGCGCTGGTTTCCCCATTGGGAAAACGAACATCGTGCCGCACGCGAGCGCGTCATCGTCATGGACATGTCCTTCATGGGCAAGTTTTTGGTCCAAGGCCGCGATGCCGGCCGGAGTCTCAATCTCATTTCCGCCGGCAATGTCGATGGACCGGTGGGTAAGATCACCTATACACCGTGGCTCAATGAGCACGGCCTCTTGGAGGCTGATCTCACGGTGAGCAAGCTCTCGGAAGATGCATACCTCGTCGTCGTCACCGATACCATGGTGCGCCACGCGCACACTTGGATGAAACGGCATTTCCCGCAAGATGCGCATGTGACTATTACTGATGTCACCTCGGGCTATGCGCAGCTCAATGTCCAAGGACCACGCTCTCGGGAACTGCTGCAATCCATCACGAGTGTGGATCTTTCCAACGCAGCATTCCCATTCCGTACTGTGCGCGAGATAGACATTGGATTCGCGCGTGCCTGGTGCGTGAGGATTACCTACGTCGGTGAGCTCGGTTACGAGCTCTATATCCCCGCGGAGCAGGCTCTGCACGTCTATGATCGGATCATAAGGGCCGGTGCGCCATTCAACCTCGTGCACGCGGGACTTAAGGCGCTCTCGAGCCTGCGTCTCGAGAAAGGCTATCGCGACTACGGTCACGACATCGACAACACGGATGACCCGGATTCCGCCGGCCTAGGGTTTGCGCTCGATACGAAAAAGCCCGAAGGCTTTATCGGCAAAGAGGCGGTACTCGCACGCCGCGCACGCGGCGCGCCGGGCCGTCGCCTAGTCCAAGTCTTCGTAAAGGACCCCATCCCGTTGATGTTCCATTCCGAGGTGGTGCGACGGGACGGCATTCCCGTGGGCTATGTGCGCGCGGGCTCCTACGGCCACACCTTGGGCGGGGCGGTGGGTTTGGCGATGATCGACGGGCAGGGCAACGCCGCCGATGCAAAGTACTTTGAGTCAGGGCACTGGGAAGTCGACATTGCAGGATCGCTCTACCCTGCGGCGGTGTCGATGCGGCCGATGTACGATCCCAAAAATACCCGGATTAGCGGGTGATGTTCGATCACCCCCAATCGTCGTAGCGTGTCAAGGCGATGGTCAACGACGGTTGGCATTGGTCGGTTTAGTCGCGCAGACTGAAGCGATGACTTCGAGCGAGCCATTTACCGGCGTCGCTGTTTCGATGCCGAGATCACCATACCCACGGCGACACCTGGTGTTCCGCTGCGTTTAAAGATCTTTTGGTTTCGAGGGCCAGTACTTGAAAGACGTACTCGTTGTCGGGTCACGGAGATCCGGCGCGGAATGGCGGTGCGACTTTGGGCGATCAAATGAGGCACCAATCAGGCTCCAAGAAACGGCGCAATCCAAACGATGACCGTCTGCGCGATTTTTCCGGAAGCGTGTAGGGGGTTCGTGCGAACTAAGCTTTATCGTCGCCACAACGTCAAATGAGACGGTGACCAGGTCTAGGAATCCAGAAAGCGAAAACAAAAAGTGGATTGTGTGCACCGAGCGTGACGAGGCACAGGGCGTGCACGATTTTGACTAGCCGCTTGGTACCACGACGATTCGGTCGTGTCGCCAATAGTTTGAGCGTGAGGGCGCGAATGCCGTCGTGATGGCGGCGGCTCTCAAGTCTTTCTCGAAGTTACCAGCAGCAGGATTCCGCCGACCACAGCACCCAGTCCCGCCCACACCGGAATGTTCACTCGCTGCCTCTCATGCACGGCCAGATGCACATCGCCGATGTCGGCGGTGTGAGTCTCCTTCGTATAGCTGAACCCGCCGTAGGCCAGAGCGATTCCCCCGCCGACAATCAACAGAATGGCCACTAACTTTAGTGTGTTCATCGAAAACTCCCGAAGATGCCCATTGTCTATCGTGCTGCTTGCAGGATTTCATACGTGGATCAAACGAGCCTCCGTGCCGGGTGGGTCGACACAAGATTGGGAATGACCCGACCGACAAATCTGGCCCAGGCCCTGATCATGGACCGTGGAAACGGAGGCCACCGAAGAACCAGAGCGCCAAAAGAATGATCAACACCAAACCCAGAGCACCGCCCAATCCTGATCCTCCATACTGGCGGTAGCCGTAATAGCCGCCGCCGCCGCCAAGCAAGAGGATGATCACGACTATGAGCAAAATTGTTCCCATCTCCCACCTTCCGTGCCGCGACCCCGGATGGAGTCTTTACTTTTGAATGGTTCGAACGACGAACCGAATGGCGCCACCTATACGCAAAAACTCAATTGTGCCTCCAATATCCCAATTAGATACTCATCGACTGTTTAGCTTCCATCCGCATAAACCCCTACAGGCACCGTACCGGACACATTGCAACGGTCTTGGCGCCAGGGGCCGAAATGGCGTCCCTAGGGCGGCGATTCTAGTTGACAACGGGATCAGTCGCGCCCAGCGGTCTCGACCAGGAAAATGCTGTCAACAGGTTTGATTGCGGCACTCTGATGCAGCGGGCCGTTAATTCACGACCGGTCCATCCGTATCACCACGTACAGACTTTGCAGGCAAGCTGGCCTAGAGTTTCGGCCGAGATGAGGTTATTGGTATCGCGCGCCGGCCGCTTGCCGGAGTTTGTTATCAGGAGCATGCCATGGGTATCAACAAAGAACAGGTTAAGGGCCGCGTCGATGAGGTGAAAGGCGCGATCAAGGAAACGGCCGGTAAGATCGTCGGCAATCCCTCGCTGCAGGCGAAGGGGAACATTGAAAAGAACCTCGGCAAGGTTGAGGCGAAAGTTGGCGACGTCACAGAAGACCTGAAGAAGTCATCGAAATAGAGCATCGCAGGGACTGCCTGAGCGGCGCGGGATCTCGGCGACTCATCGGTGCGCTTGAATTTATCGTCGCCTTCAGTGTGGTCAGCGCTGCGCAGTGTGCGGGCCTCGCGCCAAGGCTTCCCGCAATTCGCGCACCTTCGGAGGCTTGCTCAGCACACTATCCACCTGGATCGGAGTGCCCGCATAGGCGGGCGACTTCTGGAAATAGCATCGAGCAGTGGTGCCGTAATTCGGCTAGCCTTGCGCGCGCTCAAACACCAATTTTACAATTTGGTAGCACGAGCAGGAGGACGCTTTGAGTCGTTTCACATCCAGAATCTGGATCTTCCCACGCTGATAGTTGATGATTTTGCGCTGCTTTAGGGCGCTGGCCGCTTCAGTGACACCGACCCGGCGCAGCCCCAGCATATGTGCTAAAAATGCATGCGTTAAGGAAAAATCGTCCCTTCCAACCCGGTCCCGCGTCATCAGTAACCAACGGGCCAGGCGATGCTCCGCATCATGAAAGCGGTTACAGGCCGCAGTTTGGGAAATCTGAGCCGTCAACGCATAGTTGTATCGATAGAGCGCTTCTTGCAGCGGCCGATTGCGTGCGAATTCAACGCGAAAAGGCGCCGCCGCCATCCGCAACGCACCGCCCTGACCTTGTACGAGCGCTCGAACGCCGGAGACACCGACGCCAAGGATAAAAGGCATTCCCGCCATGCCTTCGTTGCCAACCATGCCTACTTCAAGCGTGCGGCGCTTGTCGACCGCTGTAAGTAAGGAGACAAGGCAATCGATTGGAAAGTAGACATGTCGGATTGCTTTCCCGGGTTCGTAGAGCACTTGCCCGAATTTGAGCGACACCGTCTCGAGTTGTGCGAGCAGGCGCTGAGAAGTCTTTCGCGGCAAGCTCGCCAATATCAGGTTGGTGAGGGGCATTCTTTCTGTCATGGGGTTTCGCTTCTCGTTGGCAATGGGAACACGGTTATGGCTACGCGACACCGGAAAGCGGCCGGAGCGCTCCATGCATTATGGCGACCGATCTGAACAGCGCCGCGACACAATGCGACTGCACTACGATCTGAGACAAATACCCTTTTCATGCTCAAGCCACAATCGACGTACGCCGAGGGTTTGCTAAGCGCTAAAGCTCGGTGGACGTGCGGCTGCGACGAATCGGGAACCAACTAAGAAGCATGACGCGTGAAGCCTAACGCACGCGTAGGAGAACTCTATCAGATAAGGTAGCAATTGGCGCTGAAGTGCGTGCTGTCATTTCAACATGCTCGCGCCAGCAATGAGGTCGATCAGACCGTGTGCGTCCTGGTCTACGCCAGGACGCACAAGAAACCAGTCATTGGACTCCGACTCAACGGGTCAGTCATCTTTCTTGACTGTGATTTTGCTGTTGACCGATTTGACGCCTTCAGTCCCGCGGGCGATAGCGACCGCCTTATCCGCTGCTTCCTGGGTATGTGCGGTTCCATGCAGCCACACCACGCCATTGGCATCGGTATCGACGTGAATGTTCCCCATGCTTGTAATGTGCTCGGCAGCCAGCTTTGTCTTTATCTTGGTCGTGATCGCCGAATCCTTGACGTAGGCCTCAGGATGCGAACGATCTGCGTCCGAGTCTTCTCCGGCTATCGCCACGGCGGGCCCGAGCAATACGCCAATGATCATGAGCGCCGTCGCTATTTCTTGTTTCATGTAGTTTTCCTTGTGTACCAGTGCCGACGGTACGGTGGTGCCATACAGCTGTCTGTCTGGCAGCGAACATACGGTTAAGGCATCAATCTGCCGCACCACTACGTTTGAGGATTAGGGGGTCTCGTCAAGTCGTCTGATCCCACCCCATCTTAATCATCGTGTTACCGCGGTCCTCCGGCAAATAAGTGCGCCAGGTCCGGATGGTTTCGCAGTGACCGCATGCCGTTAACTCCGATCGTTGGCCCGGTATTCTGTGTTGGCCAGTCCAAAGTTTGCATGTGTAGTGCCGCGAAGATTGCAGCGCGCGGCCAGGCGTTAACGTTCATTTTAGTGTTCCGTGCGGGTTTCCGGATGTGAAACTTCTACACCTAGTACCCTGCAGTCCGTTCGGTAACGCAACCGTTGGGGGGCAATACCGCCTCTTCGCTCGATCTCGCAGGCGCCAAGCATGTATGTCGGTAATTATAGAAGCCGACCCGGCTTAATAATTGTCAGGTATCCGGAATAGGACATCTTTTGCGAATTTGTCGCATTTGCGCGTGATGAGGGTGCGAAATGCTTACGCCCGACGAATAAAATAAACGATGAGAAGGACGACGAGTATTGTTCCAAGACCGATATACATAAGAATCTCCGATGGATGTTCGGAATTCTCATATGAACATAAATTAGTGAGGCCGTCTGGACGCTACCGCACTCAATGCTGTTTCTCATCGGAGAGCACCGGAAAGAGCCCATCAGATTGTACAAACCGTCTGGCAACCTCGCTGCTTTCGGTGATCTTCCAAAGCATCAAGCCGGAATTGTGGGAAACGAGGGCCGCTTGCATTCCATGAGCAAATAACGCGCGAACTCCTCACCGAAGCAAGCAAAATACGGTGGGCCGTTTCCCCATCCGTGCAGGGTAGGGAGAGTCTTACAATGTGAGACCCCGGTCTGTACTAGGCCTGCGAGCTCGAATCGTCCTATGCTGGTTCATGGCCGTGGGCACCCGAACTCGCGGCGGATGTCCAATACAGGTCGAGCAAATGGAACTGCATTATGCCAGTCGGCGAATCTCTCGTTTGTAAGGACGCCTGGCAGACTGGGCCGTGACGCCATTGTCTATTCCCATTGAAGACACCCGCCAGGAAATGGAGGCGCTAGTCACGTATTTGCAAGATGCCACGGAATTAAAGGATACGGCCCTCGCGCATGAGTTGCATGACGACTGGGGCGCTGATGGGCGCCGCGGTTATGGACTTAGATGCGGTGCGCCGAGTCAAACCTGTGCTCAGTCAGGACGCCCTCGATCGCCTCGATAGGGTCAAAAGAACACTCCAACAGGCAATCGACTTGAAGCGCCTGGTTATCGAAGAACTCAGGCCGAGCATATTGGAGAACCTCTTGGCCTGTTCGCGGCACTTCATTGGCAGCTAAAGAGGACTTGGGTAATTCGGCGGTCATATCGACCGAATCATATCCGGATTCACGAACCTCGGTTTGATTCAGCACGCGGCCATAGCTCTCTTCCGTGTTGCTCAAGAAGCGCTGTCAATAGCCTTCAATCGGGCATCCGTGAGGATAAAACGGATCTCACCATCGGCGTAGACAAAGGCAACTTTTGGATGAGATTCTCGGATGACGGTATGCCGAATGGCCAAAAACAGGCGGAAGACCCGGCGATGACCCTGGCGTCAATGCGACATCGGATCCGTGTGCTGGGCGGAAAGGTTCAGATCTCTAAGACTGAGGCGGGCTCTACGGTGTTGACAGCTTGGATGCCAATGCCAGATGTGATCGCCGCTGCCCGGGAGTGATGCGCTAGCTCAGCTGTGAGGGCGACTTGCCGGGCGAGTGGTATGCACAGGCCACGTTACTTATGCAGGGCAGGCTGGGAATTTCCCTTTTTGGCTTGTGCTTGGGCATAGGTGTCTTTGACAGTTTTGTAGCACACGCAGGCAGCTGCTACGAGGCCTTCCTGGTCGAGAATGGTGACGGTGCCGCGGCGGTAAACGATGAGCTTGCGTTCCCGCAGACGGCACATTGCTGCGCTGACGCCGACCCGTCGCACGCCCAACATGAGTGCAAGAAATTCTTGCGTAATGCGAAACTCATTGGAGTTGACGCGGTCGCGGGTCATCAACATCCAGCGGGCCATGCGCTGTGTCACAACGTGGAAGCGGTTGCACGCCGCCGTCTGCGCGATCTGGATCATCAGCAAGTGGGTGAAGAGGAACACCTCTCTCTTCAAAGCATGGCTATTGTCGCTAAACTACGGCGAAAGTCCGCTGTCTTCATCCGCATGGCGGTGCCTCCGCCTTGTACCACTGCGCGAAAAGGTGAGACAGCGACACCCAGCGCCATGGGAACCCCGATCATGCCTTCAGAGCCGATGAGTCCGACCTCCGCAGCCCGGTCGGCATCCACAGTAGTCAGCATTGAGACGAAGCAGTCGTTGGGAAAGTACACGTGCCGAATCCGGGCCTGGGATTCATACAGAACTTCCCCAAAGGCCAACTTGACCGGTTCGAGGGCAGGCAGCAGTTTCTGGTAGTCCTTGCGGGGCAATGCGGCAAGTAAGTGATTCGGAACGGAGACCTGTTTTGCGCCAAGCATTAAAACTCACCCAGTGTGCCGTGTTTGTAACTCCTTCGCGGAGCCACTCATCGAGTTTCGAACGGTCGATCACGGATTGGGGGCGAATCGAGCGATTCAAAGGTGTAGCAAGTATAATTTAATAGAATAAAAACAATCAATTATGTTCGATACCGAACAAAACAAATGAAGTGTGTTCCCTAGCGAACACAATTCGTTGCGCCACTTCGACTATCGGTGCATTTCGCCAAGCTTGGCGTTTGGGGCGAATGCGTCAGATTCGTGCCGCATCCGCCCCATCGTCAGCGTCGGCGGTCGCGCCTATCCCGTTGATGGACCGCCCTGTACGAAGACTTGGGAATCAAACTGATTGCCGAGTTCGCCTACCATCGAATCGGTACGCTCCTTGCGTAATCGTTGGGCCTGTTTGCGCAATTCTCTGCTTTCCACGCGAAGCAAATAAATGCGGGCGGCCTCGCCACTTTCGTTCAATGTCAGCGCTTCGCTGTCTCTTGAAATGGCTCTTCGTTCGAGCGACCTTATTTGAGCCCATTCCTTACCCATTGGGTGCGACTCGTTGTCAATGCCGCCAATAAGGAAACCGTTGCTGTCCACCTCTGTGTGGTCGACCACGATCTGCGATTCCATGACGGCTTCGCCCTTACCGTTAATTGTCTCAAGCGTCGCCCGTCGTTTGGATAGGATATTTTCGCCCGCCGGCCCACGACGCATGAAATGGTAAACATACATGTCACTCATTGGAGTTCTCCCTGCATAAAGCAATTGGCTTTCGAACTCTAAGTCTTACGCCTCAAGGCCTTCTGTTCGCTGCCGCACATGAGCCCAAGGAGGCACCGATGATCAGTCTGCTGCAAGACGACAAAACCCGGCTCGACGCCGGGCGCGTTATTGTTAAATTCGATAAACCAAGAAGCCGGAATGGGCGAGCGTTGCTGGACGGCCTATACTGTGTTCGGTAGCGAACGTACAAGAGGGCGTCGATTCACCTCGAGCTACGCGGCGGCGCCCGTCACGACGCGTTTAAGAAACTAAATACGACTCGGAGTTCTGTGGAAAATCTTTCGTCAGAGTCTATGAAAAATCACCTGCTCGCCGCGCTGCCGCATGCAGAGTCGCAGCGCTGGCTTCCGTTCCTGGAATCCGTCGACTTACCGCTGGGGCAGGTGCTTTACGAGTCGGGTATTACACTGACCCACGTCTATTTTCCTACGACCGCCATCATCTCCTTGCTGTATGTCATGGAGAACGGCGCTTCAGCTGAGATCGCCGTGGTCGGCAATGAGGGCATTGTCGGTATTTCCTTATTTATGGGAGGTGAGTCCACCTCTAGTCGCGCGGTCGTGCAAAGCGCCGGCAAGGGATTTCGGCTGAAAGCGCAGATGTTGAAAGAGGAGTTCAACCGAGCCGGTCCCGTGCTGCACTTGTTGCTGCGCTACACCCAGGCGTTGATAACCCAAATGTCGCAAACAGCGGTATGCAATCGCCACCACTCACTTGACCAGCAATTGTGCCGATGGCTTCTGTTGAGCCTGGACCGTTTAGAGGGCAATCAACTGGTGATGACGCAGGAACTGATCGCCAACATGTTGGGCGTCCGCCGCGAAGGCGTGACCGAGGGCGCACTTAAGTTGCAACATGCGGGATTGATTCGATACGCGCGCGGGCACATCACGGTGCTCGACCGGGCAGCGTTAGAACGACGGAGTTGCGAGTGCTATGCGGTGGTGAAAAAAGAGTACGACCGCCTGCTTCCCGTGAAACTGGCGAGTTCGCGGGACAACGAGACCGGCCGGCAACCCGGGGGAATTCCCTTGCTTGCAGCCACCCCCAAATGATCGCGCGAACCTGCAGCTTGCACACCTGACGGGCGTCCAGCTCGGCAAGCAATCTTTCCCGATCACCCGGCTTCGATCACCAGCAGCAACATCCGGATCCGGTGAAACTTCATAACCCACAACCCGAGCTATGATGGCTTCTCTGCTGAATTGACTACGGAGGCGGGCGATGTCCAGGGACGTGCAAGTGACAAACCGAGGGGTGGAAATGAGCTCGTGGAGGAATTTGTGGAATTGCTTGGCCTTGATGGTAGCCCTTACCGCAATTGGTGGGACTGCATTGGCAAGCAATGGAGCCGTGCTGGCCTCGGTTGAAGGCATGAAACTGTCGGCGCGGGCCTATGCAGATGGAACCTATTCGATTTCGGCGCCCGGCATTTCGAGCCCGGTGATTCATTCCGACGTCGAGGCTGTGGTCGACTCTGTCGTTTTGAGGTCGACCGACTATCCACATCATCGGGTGGAGCGATCCGAATCGCTCGACAAATTGGGCCCGGGATCGACCTTGACGGTAACTCACACCGGCCTCGTCGATCGGCCGGACCTGGTGTGTGTACTGACATTGATGCGGGATCAGGCCTGGGGAGACATCGCAGTCAAGGTGCAGAACACGACGCATCGGACAATCTCAGTGAAGTCGATCCGCAGCGTTCACGCGACTGGTGTCGATCTTGGCGCGCCGGACTCTGCCGACCGCATTTTGTCTGATAGCTTTAGCGAAGATCGGCCGCAGCTCGCGATTCGTGATCTAGGGGCCGCACCTAACGGCTTGCATCGTGCCGTGGGCAGCCAGCTCATCTTCAACCGACGCGGCGGCCAGAGCCTGTTCTTCGGAGCGCTCACGTCGGAGCGGCTATTGACGATCTTTCGTCTGAGAGAAAAAGGAACGGGCGCCAAGGCAAGCATCGCGTCGTACGAAGTGGATGCAACGGGCACGACGGAGATCCTTAGAGGCGAGTCGCTCAAGGACTCGCCGGCCGCCGAGCAGGTTGATTTGAGCCTGCGAGTGAATTCCGGTGAAAGCCTCTCCTCGGAGCGCTTGATGTTTGCCGTGGGGACCGACTACCACGCGCAGCTAGAGCAGTACGGGCGAGCGGTGCGCTTGCTGCACCAGGCGCGAGTGAGCGCCACGACGCCGATTGGCTGGTGGAGTTGGACCGCCTATTACTTTGGCGTCGACCAGGGAAGCATGGCTACCAACGCTGATTGGCTTGCCGCGAATCTCAAGCATTTTGGTTATACGTATTTCCAGATAGATGAGGGCTACCAATACGCTCGTGGTGAATATACGACCGCGGACGGATCGCGCTTTCCCCTCGGAATTGCGTTTATGGCGGATTGGGTGCGCCATGATGGTCTGACATTCGGATTGTGGACAGCCCCGCTCGAGGTATCGGAACGCGCATGGGTCTATCAGAATCACAAGGAGTGGCTGCTACACAATGCCGCGGGGGCGCTCATTCACATTGGACATGTAACCGAGAAGAAGGACCCACTATTCGTTCTGGACGCGACTAACCCGGGTGCGCAGGAATACTTGAGACAGACCTACGCCACCTTGCGCGACTGGGGGGTGCGTTTCATCAAGATGGATTTCATGGACGACACGGCCGTTGAGGGGTCCTACTTTCGTCCCAACACGACCGCCATGGAAGCCCAACGGATTGGCCTTTCGATCATACGCAAGGCGGTCGGCGACGGCGTTGTGCTCGATAAGGACGGCAGCGCCATGCTAAACCCCGTCGGACTCGTGGATGCGGGCCGCATTTCCCAGGACACGGGACATACTTTCGAAGCTACCAGGGACGCAGCCTCGGGGGTGGCGGCGCGCTATTACATGAATCGAAATTATTTCATTGCCGACCCGGACGCATTCACCGTTTCTACGCAAACCGTCGACGATCAGTCTTGGCACGGCGGACAGCGACCATTGACGCTGGACGAGGCGCAGGTGTCGATCGCGCTGGCGGCCGTATCGGGCGGCATGTTCGAGATTGGCGACGATCTGCCGACGTTGGGAGCGTCTCCGGAGCGATTGTCGCTGGTCAAGAATGTTGACCTGCTGGAAATGGCGAAACTCGGACGTGCCTCGTCCCCGATCGATCTGATGACCTATGCGCCCAGCGATCAACAGCCGAGTATTTTTCTGCTCAAAGAAACTGGGCGTCAGGCGATGCTCACCGTATTCAACTGGACCGAGAAGCCCCGTACGCGCGCAATCAATCTCGGCCAACTTGGTTTGAAGAAGTCTTCGAGCTACAAGGTGGTGGAGATTTTCGGCGATCAGGGTTGCTGCGACTTTTCGTCGGGCGCAATTAATCTAATTCAGAAACCCCATTCCGTGAGAATGATAAAGTTCGTCGACAATTCGGTGCCTGCGATTCCGCCGTCTCTTGAAGTGCAGTCGCCCGGCGGCGGCGCAGCGGGTGAGACATTGAATTTCAAGGCACAGGCCGTGTCCTCAGAAGCGCCGGCGCTCGCTTTTCAATGGGACTTCGGAGACGGAACCAGCGGTGATGGCACTGACGTGAACCACGCTTACACTCGTGCTGGAAAATACCAAGTCACAGTGACCGCCACGGGGTTGGATTCAGTCACGAATCGCAAGATAGTCGCGGTAACCATTTCGGGCGACATCTCCACTCGATTCGAACCATCGAAGAACCGGCGAGCCGAGTGACGTCGGGACTCGAGGGCAGCCAACTCCCCCACTGGTGCGATATCCCGGAGGCGTGGGCCCTCGATGAGCCCACGCCGTTTTTTTTGGTTAGCGAGGCTCCTGCCGCCAATCCACGAAAACCAGCCGCACGCATCTTGCCAGGCGCCGAAATATCTCGGCGAATTGCGACTTGGGGTCCGAGAGGTACAGGGCGAAGTGTTGATTCAACAAGGCGAAAATCACTGCTGTGGCGTCGGCCAAGGGCAGGCCGGGCTTCAGTCTGCCGGCGGCGCGCTGCATTTTCAGCAATTCGCGGATCTGACCCTGGGTTTTCGCTTCGGCCTCGCGAACCAGATCGGTGAGGCGGCCCTCATTGCCGATGCCCGGATAGACGGTCAACCGCAGCAGTTCGCGGCTCGCCCAATTGCGGCCGCCCAAATTGCGATACGCCGATAGCAGCGCCACCATCGAGGCCGCCGGATCGGGGTGCGGGCGCTGCACCACCCGCTGCGCGCGCGCCAGCATATTTTTGAGGTCGGGTTCCAAGAGCGCGATCACGATCCCCTGCTTGGAACTGAAGTACTTGTACACTGTCGCCACGCCGACCCCGGCTTCGGACGCGATTTCATCGAAAGTCGAGGCGGCATAGCCCTGCCTCTCGAACAGGCGGGCAGCGCCGGCCAGCATTGCATCGCGCCGCCTTTGCTTTTGCGCCGCTCGCCGCTCGCTCATGCCCGCGGAATCGCGGCGAGGTGCTTGGCGATGGCCGCCGCGAGATCGGCGACAGACTGTTGAGGATGCAACACCTGCAGCACGTGTCCGTCGGGAGCCACCAGATAGAACAGCGTGCCGTGATCGCTCACGGGCGAGTCCGGCGAACTTTGCCAGGGCACGTCGAAGGTGCGCGCGGCCTCGGTCACCGCCTGCTTGCTGCCGGTGAGGGCGCGGATTCGCGGGTGAAAATGCCCGATGAATTCGTGCATGACCGCCGGCGAATCATGAACCGGGTCCAAGGTGACAAATAAGGGATCGATAGGATCGGCAAGGGGACCCAATCGAGTGAGCACCGCCGTCATGGTCGTCAGAGCCGCGGGACATATTTCCCGGCAGGAAGCGAAGCCGAAATAGACCAGCAACCAATGTCCGCCGAGCTCGCGCGCATCCACGGGCCGCCCGAACTGATCGATGAGGTGGGTCTCCGCCGCGCCGCAGGCGGATCGCGCCACGCCCAGGATCACGACGATCGCCATCGACAGCGCACGGACGAGGGCCGTCATATGGCGACGATCCAGCCCATCGCACCTCGCTCCGCCATGTGGCTCTGGTGGGGATGGAACATGTAGCGGCCGCGCCGCGGCAGGCGAAATTCTATGACGGCGCGTTCGGCCGGGCCGAGCCCCACGATGTCCGTGTGCTCGTGCGGGATGAGCGAAGTTCCCGAGCGATACAGGTCGAAGGTCTGCGCGTGCAGGTGAAACGAGGCAACCGGATCGTGCTCGAGCATGTTCATGAGATAAATCCGCACCAGCTCGCCCACAGGGACCTTGAGGGGAAAGCGTTCGTAATATCCCGCCATGCCGTTCCACGTATAGACATCGTTGCGGCCGTCGCCGTCGGTGTCGAAGCCGCACAGGCACAGAACGAACTCGTGGGCCGGCGGACGCGGCTCGCGCGGATCGACGATCATGGCGCCGTACATACCCTTGCGCATATGCCGGGCGTAGGGTGGCACGTGGCAATGATAGGGGTGCAGTCCCACGGGACCCGCTTCGAAGCGGTATGTCTGACGGCCGCCGCTGCCGACCCGCTCCAGGCCGTCCTGCATCACGTCGTGGGCCCCGTGAAAATGCACGCTGTGCGCCGTTTCGGACCGGTTGGTCAGCGCGATCTGGATTTGTTCGCCCACCGTCGCGCGAATGATGGGACCGGGTACCGTGCCTCCATAGGCCCATACCTTGACGTTCTGGCCGCCGGCGACTTCGAGCGTGGTCTCGACCACGGATAAATCGAACTCGCGCAGCTCGGTGGAGAAGGGCGCGCGCGCCGGCGGCGTGTGCAAGTTGTCGCGATCGCCGGCGTAGTAGGCCGCGGGCAGGAATTTCGCGGCATAACCGGCCGACGCCGACGCCGACGCGGGCGCTGTCGCGTTCGCCAAGGCGTCGCCGGTGCAGTCGACGTCCAGAACGGGCAGAGCCGCCGCCGGACGCTCCTTCGCGCCCAGTACCCTGCCAACCGACCAGCCCGCCGCCGCGATCAGACTCATGGCCCCGCCCAAGCCGCCGAACCGGAACAAGTCGCGCCGGCGCAAGGGCATCAGCTGATGCCGCCGATGGAAGCGCCCAAGGCCAGGACCAAGAGGTAGGCCGCGCCGCCGCCGAGGGCCAGCAGCCTGACGCGGGGGGCGAGCCGGGCGCCGCCAAGGAATAAATATCCCAACGCGGCGACGAAGGGCACGGCGAAAATCAACAAGGCCCAGATCCACACCGCCGGCGCAGCCAGCTCATCACGGCGCCCGAGATCCCACAGGGCGAGCGTGCTCCACAGCACGTACAGCAGCATCGGCAGCAGGTAGGCATACAGACCCAGAAGCATTTGCAGGGTGCTGGGAAGGGTCACGGACATGGCAAATCTCCTGTGGGGTGCAATTAGCTCAGCGCCTTCGGTCCGAGCGGTCCGCCCGCAAGCCACACGCCGACGGCCAGCGGCAGCAGCCAAACGACGAGTCCGGCAATGACGATGGCCATCCGCGATGACGGCCGCAGCGTTTTGGCGGCGGTCGAGCAGGTAGCAGGCGCCGCCCACCAGCGGCGCCAGGATGACGAAGGCGCTCCAGCCTGTGCGGCCGGCGCCGTCCGCGCGTTCGCCCATGTCCATGAAGGCGAGCGACGCCCAGGTGGCGTACAGCAGGAAGGGCACCAGGTAAAGATAAACTACGAACCAGAGTTGAAAGGCGGTCATGGGATTCGCGAGCGAGAACGGCGATGGCACGGCGTGTCTCCGGGGCTAGAGCTTGGTCGGCGGTTTCTGCGGCGAATCCTGCGGCGTCTTGATGGCATCGAGGCCGAGTTTCAGATCCGCGAAGACATGCACCGCCGGGGTCACCGGCGCATCCGCGCCGCCGGGCATGTTGGCCTGGGGAGGCGGCGTGGGGCGAGTACGATAATCGCTCACGGTGAACCGTCCGGTGCGAATCTGTGCGATGGAGCCGAAGAAGGTCATGTCCCCGGACAGGTCGGAGGCCACTGGCACGCGAAGTTTTCCGCAGCCGTTCAATGCCTGCAGACCCCAGGGCAGGGAGCTGCGGAATCTGTTCCCGGAAAAGCAGTTTCCAATGGTGCCCAAGCCCGCCGCCGCCAAGTCGGCGCGGCCCGAGTCGAGCACGATGTTGTCGCGCACCACATGCCCGGTCGACGGCCAGTAATGTCTGTCGAGAATCGGAATCACGACGATGCCGTTGTTGCGGCTGCGTACCACGTAGTTGCGCTCCACACGGTTGTTGTGCGTGCCCACGAGGGCGATGCCGTTGCCCGCCAGAGTCTCGGTGGCGTAGAAGCCTGCAGCCTCATTGTCGAGACCGCTGTCGCTCACCACATTGCCGATGATGGTGGTATCCCGCCCGGGCGGGCTCAGCTCGATGTCGAAGGTCGACGTGCTGATCCCGCTGCGATTGTGGGCGAAGCGGGAATTGATGATGTACATATCGCCGCTGGAATTCGTGCCGGAGTAGCCGAGGCCGCTGTATTCCCCCACCACGTCGTTCAATACCACCGCGCATGGCGCGCACTGGCCCACGTAGAAGGATGAGTCGGGCGAGCCGCTGGCGTAGGAGTGCTCGAACAGTCCGTCCGTCGAGCCGAAGGCATATATTCCATAGTCGCCGTTGTTGTAGGCCGTCAGGTAGGAGCCGCGAAATCCCTTGACGGCGGTCCAGAAGAAGCCGTTGAGCGTGTAGTTTCTGGCCGTCATGTTCTCGACCGCCACGCCGTTGCCGCCCACCATGATTCCCGTGCCCAATTCGAAGCGGCCGTCGAGAATCACGGCGTTGCGGTCCACGCCCCGCAAGGTAAGGCTGGGGGTGGTGACGAATACCGACTCGAAGTATTCGCCCTTGTCGATCAGCACCAGGTCGCCGGGATTCGCTGCGTCCACGCCGTTCTGAATCGTGGGATAGTCCTGCGGCACGCGGCGGGTCACGCCCGTGGCCGCGGCGACCGCGGGCAGCACACCGCGAGCTCCGGGCGGCGTGTATTCCACATTGCCGACCACCACGACGCCCACCATGCCCGCCTTGCCGTCCGGGGTGGCGTGAAAACTGCAATAGAAGGGATAGACGCCTTCCCGGGAGAACACGATCTCGCTCATGTCCTCCGGCTTCATCTTGATATTGCCGAAGGTTTTTTCGCTGGACCAGGACTTGTCGACGGCGATGGCGTTGTGATCGTTGCGGCCGGCGTTGATGAAGACGATGGAGCCGCCTACCGGAACGTGAACGATGGCGGGGGAATAACTGTTGTCGGCCATGGAAACGAGAACCGTGCCCGTGGGTTTGACTTCGGGTTTGCCGCAGCCGCTCACCCCCAGCACGAGGCACAGCGCGCCGATCGAGAATCGAGCCGAACGAGCGATGATCCGCGCCCACAGCATCATGAATCCCATCCAGGGTCGGAGAAAATGTATAGTATTTTTTGAATTACTATCGTTTTACCGAACATACGCGCCATGGTATGCGGTGTCAACGAGGCAAATTGCGGGAAGACGCGCGGCGGGTTTCCCGCCGCGGCGCCTGCACTCAAAGCCTAAAACGACTGCCTGAATTCCACGCCAAGGGTGCGCGGCTGATTCACGAACAACCTTGGCCGGCCCGGGACTTCCGCGGCAATCGAGCGATTGTCCCCGAGATTCGCGAGCTCGTTGGTGAGATTCTTGCCGACCAGCGCAATCTCCATGGGACCGTGCGCGAAAGCGAGCCGCGCATTGAAAAGTCGATAGCTGCCCCGCTCACGAGGATTGCTCGGGTCGTTGTTGGCGCTGAAGCTGCGGCCGACGTAGGAATAGTCAGCGCCCGTGACCATGGTCCAGCTGCTGGATAGCGAAGTGGTGTACGCGGCCGCGGCATTGCCGGTCCAGTCGGGCACCTGGTAAATGGGCGAGCCCACTTGCTGCGGCGAGGACTCTCCCTGTTCCGTGATCTTCGCATTCTGATAGCCGATGCCGAGGGACACCTCGAGCGGCTCGGTCGGCCGGGCGTGCAATTCCATTTCGCCGCCCTTGCTCACCGCGGCGCCGGCGTTTGCCCGGTACTGGAATCCACAGGGCAGAAGAATCTGCTGCTGGATATTGTCCCACTTGATGTAGAAGGCGGCCGCATTGAAGGTCAGCCGGTGCTCCAGCCACGAGGTTTTGGTGCCGACTTCGTAGTTCCATAGCGAGTCGGATTTGAAGCTGCGAGTGTCCGCGATGGTGATGTTCGGATCGATGTCATGGAGCGCGGCGACGCAGTCGGTGGGAGTACCGGCCTGACCCGGCGGCACGATGGGCACGATCCCGCCGGGCCTGAATCCCTTCGACGCGCTCACGTACACCATCTGATCGTGATTGATGTGGTAGTCGGCCTCGAATTTCGGAGTGACGCCGCTTTCCGTGGTGGTGTCGGGCGGGCTGACGATGGACGGTCCGCCGCCCGTGGCCAAGCCCTCTTCATAGCCGTAAGAAGTGGTCTTGACCTGGTACCAGCGCAGGCCGCCGGTCAGCTTCAACGCTTCCATGGGCTGAAAGGAAACCTCGCCGAAGGCCGCCGGCTCCTTGACCTCGGTGTAGAAATCCGATGCGAATATCAAATTGGGGATGTCGCTCAATTGAACGCCTATAGTGGCATCGAGGCCTGGGACGGTCGCCGGAGGGTAGAAGGCGGCGAAGGGCAGGCGGCCGTGGAAATCGGAATAAAAGCCGCCGACCACGAATTGCACCGGTCCTGGTAGATCGGAGGCGAAGCGCACCTCCTGGACGAAGCGTTGGTATCTCTTTTCCTCGCTGATCGGGCCAGGCTGCGGCGTCCCGACGGCGCCGCAAGCGCCGGCCGCAACGGCGCCGGCATCGCAACCGCTGGTGATCGCCGCATAGACGAAGTCGGTCTCATCTTCGGTTTCGTATACCTTGCGATTGAAGTAGGCGGTCGAGGAGACAAGTTCGCCGAACCCGGTCTTCCAGTGCACGCCGATGGAATACAGTTGCCAGGCGTCGTAGCCGCCCTCGGGCATATTGAAAAATCGCGCCTGGGTCAGATTCGTCGGCTGCATCGCATTCGGCAACGTGTACGGTCCAGAAGGAACGGGGTAGCCGATAGCCGTTGCCGGGCATCGAGAGATAGTCCGCCATCGGGAAGCCGTTGTAGGTGGCCTTCTGCATCATCACTCGCGGCGTGATGGTTAGCGGCATCGTTGAGTTTGACCGTCAGAGTCGCGGCGCCGCCATAGGTGTTGAGCTCGCCGACATTGTCCACCGTGGTGATGCCGGTGGTGGACAGCGGCGTGCAGGCGCCCGACATCGCGGCCGCGGGATCGGTGCAGTAGCTGCGCTTGAAGTAGCCGGCCTGGGTGTCGTAAAAGCCGCTCAGGCGAAGCGCGACATGATCCTGGACCAAGGGGATGTTGACCACGCCGTCGCCGGTGTAGTTCGGCTGATTGGTATGGTCGGTGGAGGAGATGCCGCCATGCACATCCGCCGAGAAATTGTTCAGATTCGGTTCCTTGGTGATGATGCGCACCACGCCTCCCATCGAGCGCGCGCCGTACAGCGTGCCCTGCGGTCCGCGCAGCACTTCGATGTGGTCGATGTCGAGCACCCGCGGATCGAGAGAATCGGGCAGCGGCGTGTCGTCGATATAGAAGCCCGTGACATTGTCGCCCGAGATGCCGCGGATGGACACGGTACGCGCCGTACCGACGCCGTCCCCGGTGGGGGCAAACGCCAGGTTCGGCACCTTCGTTGCATAGTCGAAGAAGGTGTTGATGCTCTTTTCCTGGAGCGCGGCGCCGCTGAAGGTGGTCATGGACAGCGGCACGGTCTGTTCGCTCTCCGAGCGCTTCTCGGCGGTGACGGTGATGGCTTCCAGTTCAGTCGATGATGCCGCGGTGCCGGCGGCGAAGAGGCGCATCGGTCCGATCAATGCAGCAACGCCTGCCATGGCAAGATGGTTCTTGGATATTCTCATTGGCATTCCCCATGCGAAAAGCGACATATTTGCAACGCCGCGGTTATTTGCGGTCTCAGGCTATGTTATCAGTGCGGCATTGAATGCGCCGCAGTAGCGGTCAATGTTGCGAAGAGGCGACATCCTGGGTCATTCTGCCGATTCCCGTCATCAGCCGCGTAATCCTACTTCAATTCCTTGGTGATTGCGTCCGCGGCATTCCCTGCCACGACCCAGCTCGCTGATCCGGCAACGACGGCCTCATCCTCGAACCAGAGAAATCCAAAGTCATCGATGCACTCTGGAAAGTCTGGTTTGATGATTATGTATCCCGGAATGAGGGCGCCTGGTATGTACGCATTGTCCGCGCGGTTGTTGCTGTACGTCTTGGTCTTGGAGACCGTTCCGACGCCAGCCACATAGGATGTGCTGGAGACCGGGTGCGTGCCGAGAATGTAATTGACGGCACGAAGTGTATATTCCGAACTCACAAGGTCCGGAAACGCCTTGTGCAGAAAGTACATCCGGATGGCCATGTCGACCACCGCGCCCGATCCACCCCAGGTGCCCAAGCTCGGAGGCACACCGAACGGGGTGGTGTCCAACTGCTTGTCCAGACCCACGAGGTAGGTCTTGACAGCTTCCCGCATTTCATCCTTCGCGTTCGCGTCCAGATAGGGCAGCGCGCGCACGGCCATCCACCCATGGATGCCCATTTGCTGCGGAGTGATCATCTGTTGGGAACAATTCCTTCAGTCGGTTCTTGTAGGGCTCTGCGCCATGCGTCGCAATAGTGAGTTCCAGAGCCGCCGCCCAGTCCTGCCCAATGCGAAAGTCGCCGCGGCCGAAAGTTGGCGGAGGAGCGGTTTGCACGCCAGTGACGCCAGACACCACACCCTGCGACGCAGCCAGCACGCCGGTTCCGGGAGTATTTTCCGGCGCCCCTTCGTCCCAACCTGGGCCCGCCGGTTGTGGCGTTGGATTAACTTTCTCGCTGTTCCATGCCTTGATCGCGGTCTCGAGGCAGTCTTTCGCCAATGCGTCGTCCCAGCCCTTCAGCGCATCCGACGCTGCGGCCAGAGCTGCGATCGCGTTCCATTGGAGAACTGCGTTTGTAGTGGTGAAAACCCAGCGGTCATCCGGGCGGCCAGAGTAGTCGCCCTTCACTTCGTTTGGACCTAGTCTGGAATCGTAGATGCGGCCATCGGTCTTCGACGCTGCATCACCCAAGTGAGTATATTGGCGCAAATCCGGTTCGTGAGTGCCTCGAATCGAGTGCCCTATATTGTGGAACTGCGCCAAGATGAGCAGCGCGCCGTGCTTCACTTGTTGAACCGTATCCGGCACGCCATCGGGACGGTGCATCTCAACCTCGCGCGCGACTTCATCTACGGTTAGTTCGTCGTACTTGAGGTCAAATTCGCGATACGCCAAAGCCAGATTCTGAATCACGCTGAGTTGCGCAGGCTCCTCTAAATCGAAATCGCCGGCATCGTACCAGCCGCCCACGTTCATTCCGGGAATATGATCGCCGCCCTTGTACTTGCCATCCCTCGCCGTCGCCTGATTCCAGTTGTCGAATTGCTCGCCCACCACGGGCGCCATACGGCCGTCATCCAGATGGGAGGCGCCATGCCACACGCGATAGGCTTCGCGCACTGAAACGTGATCCATCTGTGCCGCAAGGTGATGGTCCAGGCTGTCCTGCCAGATGTTCGCGTAGGCATCCTTCGAGATGGGGAAGGGTGCCGTACGCTGACCTGCATACTCGATGACATAGAGGCCGGGGTTTTTGACCGTGGTGAAATCGAATTTCGAGTAGACATACCGCATCCAAGGCGTTGAAGGCGTGATCGGGCCTTCAAATACCTGCTGGTAAGCTCCGCCTTCCGTCAGGCGCAGCACTTTGGCCGTCTGCGGGCCGGTATACTTCGGATCGAGTTCGAGTACGGCCACCTTAGAGAAGCCCGGCGCATAGCCGACTTGGCTGTGCGCGATCACAGGTGGACGCGTCCACCCCGAAATCACGTCAGGCTTCAAATGCCACACGATGGCACCGGTGGTCTTGCCCGGAGGAATCAGCGATCGCAATACAAACCAACCGTTTTGCGCGCGACTGCGTCCATCGAACAGCATAAGGGCGGCTGTATCCGAGACAACCGTGATCCGGGCGAGCGAATCATCAACCCCTAAGGTGATGCTTTTGCCTTGGGCAAATGGAAGCGGCTGGGTGTATCCCTTGGCCTTGTCCCAGTCCTCCAAGTAGTAGGCCTTTTTTGGTTCGTCGGGCAGTGGCAACACTTTGATCATCGGATCATTCGGCGTTCGCGGAAAGATGCCGGCATTGGATCCGTCCACCAGGTATGTCTTGCCCATGTAGATCGAGGGCAGGAATTCCAAGTTGAAACCGGCCCGGCCGACAAGCTTCGGCGGCAGCGGCTTGTCGAGATTGATGCTGACCTTGACACCCCCCGGTTCTGCGGCTACCTCCAGCGCATAGCTGACATCGAAGGTCGGGAAGGCGAGACTGGCGGTGAGCCGGTTGTTCGCCTTATCTGCCTGGCGCCCTTTGAGGGTTGCCACCAAGTCCCACTGCTCTGGAGTTGGCATCAAACGCACATCGCCGTTGGTGGCGATGCGCTGGCCGTGGAGAATCATCTCCATGGCGGTGTTCTTCTGATCTACGAAAACGGGGTGATACGTGCTGTCGTAGAGAAAGACACTAAACCCCTGGGTATCGAGATAATTCTTGTCGGTCACCTTCATCGCGAAATCTTCGGCGAACGCGCTTGAGGCAACCGTCAGTGCCAAAAGGAGCCACGCGGAAAATCCGGTGAGTATGGTTTCGATTCGGCGAAAAAAGGACATTTCTAGCTAGCTCCTACAAGAGATCATAAATGGTGTCTCCCATTGATAGCGCTACCATAGCTTCGCCTTCCGAGAACTTCAACGTCCTTGAGAAACCAAGGCGGCGGCGTGCGCTCTTCGACGATAGCGCCCTTCGACTTCCCCGCAACCGTCAGGTCGCGTAACGACTTAGCGGCGCAAATGGGATTTAAAAGGCTGGCGATTCCGCGTGCCGCAGGGAAGCCCTTCAGGGCCATTCTGGCGCCTGCGGCGGGTGAACTGAGCGGGGACGCCCTGGCAAAGCGGAACAATGCGCACTGCGTGGCGTTATAGCGTAAACCGCGTTCGTGCGAGAGGTATGGGTTACTTTACGTCAAAGATCCTTGATACCGACGGCACCCCATTTTCATCGAATGCAAACAACATGTAGAACCCGGGCAGTAACGTCGTCGTATCTCTTGGCAATACTGCGGTCACATTTTGACCTTCCTGGGCGAAGTTGAGAGCGATGAAGCGCTGATCCGAATTGTTGGAATGCGTGGCCGAGCCTGTCCGAACGAAAGTGAGGCGCGAAATGATGTCCGTGGGGCCAACGGTTATATTAACCGTATCCCCAGGATTGAGTAACGTCGAGGCGGTTGCAGAAATTACCGGCCGAACGGCCGGTGTGCCATTTTTCGCGTACAAATAAGGCGGATAGTAGATTTCCGAATTGAGGTTGTTCACGGGGCCCGGAGCGCCGCCGCCGCCGGTCAGCACCGTTGCATCGGGCAACAACATCGAGTTTGAATGGTACAAGCGCGGTTTGGTTGCAGTCGCGCCGGCCGTCCATGCGCCAGTCCCGGGGTCCCAAATTTGCGCTTGGTACGCAACGCCGGTCAGCTGATTTGGGATTTGGGAGCCGCCCGTGATCAGAACCCTTCCGTCGGCCAAAATGGTGCCGCTCGCCCAGTAACGAACCTGATCGATGTTACCGGTCGGCGTTACGACCGGTGTCGGCTTGCGATAGTCAATCACCACCACCTTTTGATTCATGCGAACCGAAAGCGCCATGCCGGGTGCAAATGGAATCGTCGGCAAAGCCGAATGTCCCGGCGGCGCCGTTCCGATGGATTGAGTGATGCTGCCGGCGTGGGCGGTTGAGACGAAGAACATGGAGCCGTTTAAAGTAAGCACAAATACGTTGCCGCCGGGCGCAACATAGGAGCGGGGATAGTACCAATCGTTGTTGCCGAAGGCAGCAGTGCTGGTTGCCCCGGTCAACGTTCTCCAGGCGTTGGAGCCCGGATTATAAAGCTCAGGTGTTGTTACCGGTTGGGCCGGGGTAAGCGGCCCCACATTTTGCCTCCCGCCGAAGATGGCCAGTCGGCCGCCGGGAAGCGAGACGAGCGAGCCATACCAGCGCGCATACGTCATCGGCGTATTTTCCGTAAGCGTGTTGGAAGTCGGCGAAAAAATCGTCGTACTATTATTCGCGGAATTGCGCACGCCGCTGACGGTCAGGTCACCGCCGGACGTCAAAACTTTTCCCGATAGCATGACCGACTGCGCGCCGCAGAAAAGGTCGGTATGGGTGGTGTTCGGCAACACCAGATGTGCATTTGTGCCGGTACCCAAGCTCGGATCCCAAACATCGTATACAAGTTGGGCGCCCTGTTGGCCGAGCGCATTAGTGCCGTAGTTCATCACCCTGCCATCCGGCAACAGAACGACGTGAATTGGAATGATGGGCCAGGTCACGGCAGGGCCAAATACACCGGTAGTGTTTGACGCGGCGCCACCGAGGGGAATCTGACTGCTGATTCCTAAACTTGCCGATGGAAGTTTGGCTCCGTCAATTTCCACGTTGAGCC
This sequence comes from uncultured Gammaproteobacteria bacterium, assembly GCA_963811115.1. Taxonomy (GTDB): domain Bacteria; phylum Pseudomonadota; class Gammaproteobacteria; order Steroidobacterales; family Steroidobacteraceae; genus Bog-1198. Next base: position 479,226 of record CAWEQB010000001.1, on the reverse strand, counting down.
TTACACCAGGGCCCGGACCGTAGTCGACCGGTGCCTTTACATCGGACTCGTCAGCGATGCCCAACGATTCTTCGAACCGTTGAGTCGGGGTCAGGGGACCAGCCAATGTTGGATTCTTGCCCGCCAAGATGGCGGTAATGACGAATAACCAACCAGCAACAATGTACGGACCGTTTGACCGGTTCAATCTGACCATGATGGGTTTCCTGCGGACGAATTGATTTGAAGTAAGGCGGGCAGAAAATTACCAGTTCGTTCATCCCTCAATTTCTATTTATACGCCCCGAAGATCCTCGGCGCACGTTACATTTCGGCGCGTGCATCTAGGTTTTGCGGCGCAATAACCTGGGCTGACGCACGGCAACAATGTGAATATGCTCAAGATGTTGCCGCGCAAGCTCTCATCCTCTTTGCGGCACCATCCCTTAATGCGTAGTGGAAACTCCGGGCGCCCGGCTCCCCCGGCCGATGGTACAAATACGCTCACGCGCAACAGTTAAAAGGGGTCACCCATGTACGCCAAAATCCTAGTCCCGGTCGACGGCAGCGAGACCTCGACCCGCGGGCTCAATGAGGCAATCAGGCTCGCCAAGGCGCAGGGTAGTCAGCTGCTCTTGGTGCACATCGTCAACGAATTGATTCTTGAATATTCGTACAGCCCGGGCGTCTACGCCACGAATCTGATCGAGATGCTGGTCAAGGGGGGCAAGGAGGTGCTCGATGCGGCCGCAGCGGCAGCGAAGCGCGAGGGCGTGAAGGCGGATACCGTGCTCGTGGAATCCATCGGCGGCGTGGCTGCCGACTTGATTCTCGCGCAATCGCAGCAGTGGCCGGCGGATCTCATCGTCATGGGGACGCACGGACGCCGCGGTCTCGCCAGGCTCGCCATGGGCAGTGATGCCGAACAAGTGGTGCGGGCGGCCATGGTACCGGTGATGCTGGTTCGCGGTGTGTCGCAACCGGGCGACGTGACACCCGAAGCGGCGCCGGCGAAGGCGGCGGCTGCCTGATGCTGCGGGCTGGCTTGCGGAAATTGGAGCGGATTCTCGTCGCCGTCGCCGACCCGTCGGCAGGATCACATAAGGCGCTGCGGCGGGCGGGCGCGTTGGCGCACAAAACAGGCGCCAGCATCGATCTGCTCAATGCGGTGCCGTCGCCGGTTTCGACGGGAATTGCGCACGCCGAGTCGGAGCAATTTACCCGCCTCGCGGCGGAGGCGAATCGCGCTCTTCTGGAGCGTATGGCGAACCGCTTGCGGCGCGAAGAGATCATCGTCAATGTGCACGTCGAGACCGGCTATCCGGTGCATGAAGCCATTCTGCGCCGGGTCCGGCTGACCAAGGCCGATCTTTTGATCATCGAGGCCCGCAAACACAGTCTCCTTGCTCGCTTGCTGCTGACTCAGACCGACTTCGAGCTCATTCGACACTGTCCGGTTCCCCTATGGATCGTCAAAGGGCGCGCGGCATGGCGCCGTCCCCGCATTCTGGCGGCCCTGGATCCGTTTCATGCCAACGACAAGCCGAGCGAATTGGATGGTGAAATCGTCGCTGCGGCCGATGCCGTGGCTGCCGCGGTGGGCGGATCTGTGCACGCGGCGCATATATACCGACCGCTTCTTCAGCTCATCCCGGGCATGGAGTTCGACCCATCGGCGGTGGCGGCAATTCCTACGCAGGAGAAAGCCTACAAGGCCGCAGTGCGCAGACAATTCGACGAAGTTCTTGACCGCTGTGGAATTGCCAGGAACCGGGGTCACTTGCTGCGCGGCGATCCGGCAATCGATCTCCCGGTGGTTGCCCGCTCGCTGCGGGCGGGCCTGGTCATCATGGGGGCGATGTCGCGCTCCGGTTTGAAGAGGATCTTCATCGGCAACACGGCCGAGCAAGTGCTCGACGGCCTGCAGTGCGATGTATTGATCGTAAAACCGTCGAATAGACGCTGAGGCGGCCATGAGTGGGCCCGGGCCGGCGAATCATCGCCGGCTACGTACATATCCGGATTCATTGCACCTCAAATGCGTCACATACTTTCCCGTACTCACGGACGCGGGGGGCGCTTATGGCAGTTCACATCAAAAAGAAGATCGAGCAGGAACCGCAGGCAAGCAAGCACTCGTCCGCGGTGCCGGCCCCTGCGCAGATAATCCTATGGTTCGATCAAGCCGAGTCGAGCGACGTCAGCCGCGTGGGCGGCAAGAATGCCGGATTGGCCGAGGTGACTCGCGCGCTCACGAGCGCCGGGATCCGGGTGCCGCCGGGCTTTGCCGTCACGGCGGCCGCGCTATCGGGCCTATATCGAGGCCAACGAGCTGGCGCCGACAGCTGCGCAGCCACCTTGACGCTTATCACGGCGGCAAGGAATCGCTCGCCGCGGCCGGCGCCGCCATTCGCCGGCTCATCATCGATGCAGAATTTCCGGCGCCGATCGCCGAATCGATCCGCGCCGCGTATCGTGAATTGGCCAAGCGCTGCGGAACATCGGACTTGGCGGTCGCGGTTCGCAGCAGCGCCACCGCCGAGGACCTGCCGCAGGCGAGCTTTGCGGGCCAGCAGGAAACCTATCTCAATGTGCGCGGAGAATCCGAGCTGCTGCGGGCATGCCGCCGATGCTACGCCTCGCTGTTCACGGACCGCGCCATCGTGTATCGGGAGACCAACGGTTTCGATCATCTGCAGGTCGCGCTGTCGATCGGCATCCAAAAAATGGTGCGTGCCGATCGCGCCGGATCCGGCGTGATGTTCACGCTCGACACGGAAACCGGCTTTCCCGGCGTCGTCGTCATCAATGCGGCGTGGGGGCTCGGCGAGAACGTGGTGCAAGGCACCGTCAATCCGGACAAGTACGTCATCTTCAAGCAGCTGCTGGCGGATGAGCGGTCGTCGCCCCATCATCGAGAAGTCGCTCGGCGCCAAGGAGAAGAAGCTCGTCTATGCGCGAAGGCGGCAGCGCCCGCACGCGCAACATCGAACACGACACGCCGCGAACGCGAAACGATGGTGCTGAGCGATGCGGAAATCCTGCAGCTCGGCCGCTGGGCGGTGGCCGTCGAGAAGCACTATGGCCATCCCATGGACATGGAGTGGGCCAAGGACGGCGAGACCAACGAGCTATTTCTGGTGCAGGCGCGCCCGGAAACGGTGCAGTCCGCCAGATCCGCCACATCGTTCAAAACCTACAGCCTCAATAAAAAGGGCAAGGCCATCGTGACCGGCGCCGCCATTGGCGAGGCCATTGCAACCGGCAACGCCTGCTTGATCCACAGCGCCAAGGACATCGATCGATTCCGCGAGGGCTCGATCCTGGTGACGGAATCCACCGATCCGGATTGGGTGCCGATCATGAAAAAGGCGGCCGGGTTGATCACCAATTATGGCGGCACCACCAGCCATGCGGCAATCGTCAGCCGAGAGTTGGGGCTGCCGGCGATCGTCGGAACTCTGCACGGCACCGAGTTGATCAAGGACAACCAGCCGATCACGCTGTGCTGCGCCGAGGGCGAGCAAGGGTCCGTGTACGAGGGCATTCTGGAATTCAAGTCGACCGAGGTCGATCTTGCCGATGTGCCGCCGACTCGCACCGCCATGATGGTGAATATCGCGAGCCCCGCGGCCGCCTTCCGCTGGTGGCGGCTGCCGGCCAAGGGAATCGGGCTCGCGCGCATGGAATTCATCATCAACAACATCATCAAGATTCATCCGATGGCGCTGGTGCATTTCGAGGAGCTGAAGGATCAAGGCGCGCGCCGGCAGATCGAGGTGTTGACCCGCGGCTATCGCCACCAAGGAGGCCTACTTCGTCGACACCCTGGCGCGCGGAATTGCCAAGATCGCGGCCCCGCATTATCCGAATCCCGTCATCGTCCGACTGAGCGACTTCAAGAGCAATGAATACGCCCATTTGATCGGCGGGGCGCAGTTCGAGATAGCCGAAGAGAATCCCATGCTCGGCCTGCGCGGCGCGTCGCGCTACTACAGCGACCATTACAAGGACGGTTTCGCCCTCGAATGCCGGGCGATCCGCAAGGCTCGCGAGGAAATCGGCTTCGACAATTTGATCGTCATGGTGCCTTTCTGCCGCACGCCCCAGGAGGCCGACCGGGTGCTCGTCGGTCATGGCGGAGCATGGCTTGCGGCGCGGCGAGAACGGACTGCAAGTCTATGTGATGTGCGAGATCCCGTCGAATGTGATCCTGGCGGAGGAATTTGCGCGCCGATTCGATGGATTTTCCATCGGCAGCAACGATCTGACGCAATTGGTGCTCGGCGTAGACCGCGACTCCGCGGAGCTTGCCGGCCTGTTCGATGAGCGCGACGCAGCGGTGAAACGCATGATTGTCGATGTCATCGAACGCGCCCACCGCTGCCGGCACCAAGGTCGGCATATGCGGTCAAGCGCCGAGCAACTATCCCGACTTCGCCGCGTTTCTGGTCGAGTCGGGCATCGATTCCATCTCCTTGAACCCGGACAGCTTCATTGCCACGACTCGGACGGTCGCGGCGACGGAGCAAGAGACTGAGTCGGATCAAAGAGTAGCCGAGCGGAAGTACGCTGTAAAGACGGTCATGTCACCTGAGAGGAAAAAAATATCCAGAGAGCGAGACGTGAGCCGCCGCCCGTGGCGGCGATGATTCCCATGGCGATTTCCGTCCGGCACGTGCATCTGACGCAGCCGACAATCGAGCAACTATTCGGACCCGGCTATCTGCTGCATGATTCGTTCGCCCGCTCTCGCAACCGGGACACTACGCGGCAGAGGAAACCGTGACGCTGGTGGGCCCACGGGGCCGCTTGGACCACGTCCGCATCGTCGGCCCGCCGCGATCCGAAGATCAGGTGGAAGTGTCGCGAACGGATGAAATCGAGCTCGGGATCGATGCGCCGCTGCGTGAATCGGGGATCTTGCGGATACACCGGGAATAGTCATCGAAGGGCCTGTGGGCAGCGTGAACATTGCGGCGCGGCGTGATCCGCGCCCTGCGGCACATCCATATGAGCCCGGCCGACGCCGATGTGCTCGGACTGAAGAACCACGACACAGTGGCGGCTGTGGTGGCCGCGGGCGGCCGTAGGCTGATATTCGGCGACATCGTGGTGCGCGTCTCGCCTGCATTCACGATCGAACTGCACTTGGATTCCGACGAGGGCAACGCGGCCGGCCTGCAGTCCGGAACCGAGGTGATGTTGACGGATGATCCGACTGAGCGCAGCCGCATCTCACTAGGTGACATCACGTATGGCGCGCCGTCGAGCGAGCGTAGAGCATGGGTTGATCGTCGGGACGGGAGATCTGCGGCGTGCAGCGATTAGCAGTGTTGACCAGCGGCGGCGATGCGCCGGGCATGAATGCGGCGATTCGCGCCGTGGTGCGCAGTGCGCTCGCACGGGATTCGAAGTAGTCGGCGTGCGCGATGGCTACCGAGGGCTGGCCGGCGGCGATTTTCGACCGATGGGCAGGCGCGACGTGGGCGGCATCATCCAAATGGGCGGCACGCGGCTCGGCACCACGCGCTATGAACCCTTGAAGACCCGCCAGGGACGGGAGCAGGCTCTCAGGGCCGCTGCGCGAGCACGAAATAACGGCGCTCGTGGTCATCGGCGGCAACGGCTCCCAGTCGGGCGCCGCGGCGCTGCATGCGGAAGGCGCGCCGGTGATCGGCATTGCATCCACGATCGACAACGATCTCTACGGCACGGACATCAGCATCGGTGCGACCACCGCCATCGACGTTGCGCTCCAAGCGATCGATCTGCTTCGGGTCACCGCCTCATCGATGAAGCGGGCTTTCCTGGTGGAAGTCATGGGCCGCCATTGCGGCTATCTGGCGCTGATGGCGGGAATCGCGGGAGGCACGGAAGTGATCGCGCTGCCGGAGGTGGAGCTCGACCGCGGAAGCGTCGCGCAGGCATTGCGCGCCGCCTACGATCGCGGCAAGAGTCACGCGATCGCGGTGATTGCCGAAGGCGCGAAATACGATGCGGATTCGTTGATGCAGTATTTCGCCGAGCACCGCGACCGTCTTGGATTCGAATTGCGGGTTACGAAGCTTGGACACGTACAGCGCGGCGGCGCACCCGGCGTCTTCGACCGGATGCTCGGTACGCTGTTGGGAGTCGCCGCGGTGGATGCGGCGGTCGAGCGCCGTTATGGAATGCTCATCGGCATGCGCGACGGCAAGCCGGCCAGCACGCCGCTGGCCGAAGTGGCGGGCCGGACGAAGCCGGCGGACACGCGTCTTCTCGAGCTCGCGCACATATTGGCGATGTGAGACGATCAATTTTCATGTGGAGGAATCAGCGATGTTACTGAAAGATGCATGCACCGGCAACGTGGTCTGCTGCGGCCCGCAGACCACCGTACTGCAGGCGGCGACCCTCATGCGTCACCGGCACGTCGGAGACCTGGTCGTGGTCGATGATCCGGAGAGCGAGGGCATACCCCTCGGCATCGTCACCGATCGCGATATCGTGGTCGAGGTATTGGGAAACGGTCTCGATCCGGCGAAGACCACCGTGGGAAGCTTGATGCGCACGCCGGTGGTCATCGCTCACGAGTCGGAGGATACGACCCTGGTGATCGAACGCATGCACGCGCATGGTGTGCGCCGCCTGCCCGTGGTGGCGCGTGAGGGAGAGGTGGTGGGAATCATCACACTCAACGATCTGCTCAGGCTCTTCGTCGCGGACGCCAACGCGCTGCTCGGCATCATGACCAAGGGGCAAATCAACGAGCAGCATTCGCGCCGCTAGCGACTGGAGAGTAGGAGACCCTATCTCCCCTCGGGCACGGGACGATTGGAATCGAGCAAGGCGTCTGAATTGCCGAGACGTGAAATGTAATCGGCGAGCGCATCCGCTTCCTGGGGTTGCATGCCGCGCAAAGCGCTGGTCATCTCCGGCGGCGCGAGATCCTTGTGCAAAGCCGCGGCCGCGTCGATCTGCCGTCTCAAATAGGGATAATGCTGTCCGGCAATGCGCGGCACTCGATTGCCCGCATCGCCTCGGCCATTGGCGCCGTGACAAGCGGCGCAGATATGGGTGTATAACTCCTGTCCCACGCGCAGATGCGCTCCCGAGCCGTTCACAGGCTTGGGATTCGAATCCAGGCCTGAAAGATAACTCGACAGCGCGGCGATGTCGTGTTGATCGCCGACGCCCGTATGGGCGGCGACAACCTGCATCGCCGGATCCACCCGCGCTCCGGAGCGGAACAGCGCCAACTGCTTTTCCAAATAGCGGCTTTGCTGGCCGGCAAGGTTGGGGATTGCGCCATCCGTGGAGCCCCAAGCCTTGGGCGCATGACAGACGCCGCAGGGAGCGTAGAGACGGCTTCCATCCGAGACGGACGATGCAGCCTGTGCGGCCCCGAAGGCCGCCAGGGCCAGCGTGGCCACGAAAAGCCGATGGCTGAATTGCCGATGATGGTTTTTCATGAAGGTAGCTTACCCAAATGCCGTCCACTAGCAATCACCATCGCAGAATAAGTACATCTACGGATCGTCTAATTGGCGGATGCGGATCAGACTCTCTCAAGCGGGGATTTCATCAATCAGTTCAAATTCAGGAGAAAAGCCATGAGCTTGATACGTTGGGAGCCATTTGGGGATGTGGATACATTGTTCAACCGGCTGATGCCGGCCACTTTCACACGCGCGGCGCTGGCGCAAAACGGCAGGAAGCTTGATTGGTCGCCGTCCGCGGATATCAGTGAAACCGACAAGGAATACGTCATACGGGCAGAGTTGCCCGCCGTGAAGAAGGAAGACGTCCAAGTCACATACGATGATGGCGTGATCACCATCAAGGGCGAGCGCAAGCAGCAAAAGGATGAGAAGACCGAAAAGTATCACCGTGTGGAGAGCTTTTACGGCAGTTTCGAGCGGAGTTTCTCTCTGCCCGAGAATGTGAACGCGGAGACGATCCGTTGCGAGAGCAAGGACGGTATCCTGACCGTGCACATCCCGAAGGTGGAGACCGTCAAGAACAAGCCGAAACAGATCACCGTGCAGTGATGCGGCCTGAGGTTGACTTGTCGATAATCCTCGGCGGCAGTGGCGATGGCGCTGCCGCCGACGGGGACTACGAGACGCTCACTTCGGAAAGGATCTTACCGGGCGGACTTGGGACCTGGCGCTTCGGGTTTGAATTCATTTCCGGCGCCGGGGATTCTGCCCTGCTGTTCAGTGCGCACCAACGTCGATGCCTGTCGGCGTAGTTGTGCAATCTCTGCGCGCACAATGAGTAATTGCGCGGCTCGATAATAATCGAGGTCGATGCATTGCAGAAGATCCTGCATGATGCAACATTCATATCTAATGCTGCGGCGCGTTGTCGGTGCGCTAACGTACCGACAACGCGCCTGCTGAAAACGGCGGATTCGCCAGTACCACCGATGTTTCAATCTGACGCTCGGGTATCTTCCAGTAGGCATTGAGCAGTGCGGTTTTTTGCTCTGCAGAAACCAGCACAAACCCGTGTCGCTGGTAGAAGGCGATGGCCCAGGTGGCCGCCGCCCAGGTCCCCACGAGCATTTGTCTGGAGCTGAGCGATCGGATATGGCGGATGAGCGCGGCACCTATTCCACGCCGCTGACTGCCTGGACGTACGTAGGCATGGCGGATGAGATCGACATCGCGCACTGGCTGGGTGCCCATCACGCCGATGACTTCCCCCTCGCTCTCGCAGGCCCAAAAGTCGATTCCTGCGGATATCTCCGAATCCAGCTGGGCCACGCTCATATAGGGGTCATGCCATCGGTCCGCCGGAATCACGCCGCGATAGGCTTCGGCCGCCATATTGATAATCTCGGAAATGGTCGGCCTCTCGTTCTTGCGACACGGGCGGATGGTGTACATGAAGGGATACCTACACAATCTGAAGCACCGAGCTTGCTATGCGGCAATGCCGCAGATCTTGAACAAAATTGCAGCACCTTAAGCTGCGCGGGAACCGTAGCGAGCGGGAGTGACGCCGAACTGCCGCGCAAACACCCGGGTGAGATGGCTTTGATCGGAAAAGCCCGCTGCCGACGCCGCGTCAACCAGCGTTGATCCGGCGCGAATCAATCGGCGGGCCAGCGCGAGGCGCTGCTGAACAATGTAGGCGTGGGGCGTTAATCCGAGCTCTCGCGCAAAAGCCCGCAACAATTGGTAGCGGCTTGTGCCAGTCTCGGCCGCCAAACTGGCCAATGTCAGGGGCGCTGCCGGGTCGGCGTCGATTCGGTCCCGGGCTCTGCGAATCGATATTGTCGAAGGGCTGCTCTTGCAGCTCTTGGACGATAGATTGACCCCAAGCTGCGCCACCAGTCGCAAGACGGCGGTCTCAGTCATCATTTCATGACCGCTGCCGCCTTGCCCCATCGCGGCGGCAAATGCCGTGTCAAATGCACGGCGTAGCTGCTCACTTGCAAAGACCGCCAACGCAAAAGAAGGAGCGTCCGTCGCCCGCTCGAGCACATCATCGCGTGCCGCGACCATCGCAGCAGGTTCCAGGTAGAGCATTCGCCACGAGCGGGGACGACCATCGATCGCGCGACCGTCATGCACCTCCCCCGGATTGACAAAAATCAGGCTACCAGCCCCAGCCTCGACCTGGCCGCGACCGCTGAGTGAGGCATGTCCACCGCTGTCTATAACACCGATGCCATATTGATCGTGGGTATGCCGAGGATAGGTGCGCGCAGTCGTGGCTGACATCGCATCAATGCCCGGGAGGGCGACCTTGAAATAGGCAATGCGCTCGACCATTCGCGTAGTATGGCCGATGCCGGCGGCTGGCTACTTCGTCTGCTGAACTCGCGGAGCACTGATCCCGAAATGCGCGCGCACCTTGGCGATGATCTGTGGATCGGTCATTTTATCCTCGGTTTCCACGGCCGCGACTCTTGATCCAAGCTTTCCTTTCAGCAGTCGCTTATGGAGTTCGCCCTTGGCCTCGCCCGGGCCAAAGAGGAGTACATTCTCGCAGTCATGAAGCGCAGCGATCACAGTGTCATAGTAGTCATTGAGTTTTCCTGTCAGCACCCGTTGGCGACTGTTGTCGGCCGGAACTTGGTGCGCTTCATAGGAACCTTTCAATGGGGAGTCACCGGCCCGTTCCGGATGCTTTTCGACGTTGGAGACGATATGCGCGATATGTTCACCATCGGCGGTGAGCGTCACAACTACGGATTGACGGTGATCGATCCATACGCCGGCGGTGCTGCTCATCCGAGTTCTCCATAATGATTGCAAGTACTAAGCATGCGCCCGCAGGGGCGGCTCCCGGAATTGCGGTTTCCCGAGATCCGATACGCATGAACGCGTGTCCTTCCATGCCGCCGACCCGAGTGCCTATGTCTTGAGGATCGACTTTACCGCGGCGACCACCCGTTCGACATCCGGAAAGTCCATCGAGGGAAAGAGCGGCAACGTGACTATCTGCCGGCAAACCCGTTCTGCCACCGGGAACATCCCTTCCTTAAAACCGCGCTTGCGGTACAGGGTGAATAAGTGAATGGCCGCATAGTGAAAACCCAGGCCAATATTCAGATCCAGCATGCGTTGCATGAATGCGGCGCGCGTAATCCGATCGGGCAGGACCAGATGAAACATGTGCCAGTTGCTCTGGCTAAAATCCGCGACCGGCAGTTCCGCTCCATATTGGGCTTCGAATTCGCCGCCAAAACAGCTGAAGTAGTGTTTCGCCAAAGCCAGGCGTTGGGCGTTGAACGATTCCAGGTGGTGCATTTGTGCGAGGCCAATGGCGGCGGCAATTTCCGTCATATTGAATTTTCCGCCCAGCACATCAACATCTATACCATCCAAGCCGTGGCGTGAAACACCTTGAAGGCGATAGCGCTCGGCCAACTCGGCCTCTTCGGCGCTATTGACCACCAGGCATCCACCCTCGCCCGTCATGATGTTCTTGTTGACCTGAAAGCTGAAGGAAACCATGTCGCCAAATGCGCCGATCCGTTTGCCCTTCCAGGTCGACCCGATGGCCTGCGCAGCGTCTTCGACAACACGCAGCGAATACTTCGCCGCGAGCTCATAGAGCTTGTCCATTTCGCAAGGCAGCCCACACATGTGGACCGGGATGATCGCTCTGGTGCGGGGAGTAATGGCCGCTTCAATTTGTTGAATGTCGATATTGTGGCTGCGAGGGTCAATGTCGGCGAATATCGGCGTTGCGCCTACTTCAATGATGACATTGGCCGTGGCGACCCACGAATTCGGAGTGGTGATCACCTCATGGCCCGGTCCTACGCCGGCGATGCGCAAGGCTATTTCCATCGTGCACGTGCCCGAATTGAACGTGCGCACGGGACGGCCGGAAAAATAATCGGACAGGACCGATTCAAAGGCGCGCACTTTCGGTCCATTGCTCGTCAACCAGCCGGAGCGCAGGACTGCGGTAACGTCCGCTATGAGCGCTTCGTCAATGGAGGGGCGGGTGAAGGGAAGGAACGGTTGCGAACTAGTTTCGGTCATGGGCTCAGAGGTAATCCTGTTGCAAAGTGTTGATTGTACGGCGTTCGTGCAGCAATCGGGTATCATCAACGCAGGCGAAGCTTCGCCTGCAATCAGGACGGACTTCGCATGAAGAGGCTGGTCATTGCTGCAATGGGTCTTTCGGCTATTGCTTTTGGCGCCAATGCAGCTGATGCGCCCGCCGCGTTGCCCCTTTCCGATCTGCTTTCCGCAGCTCAAACGGCGCTGCACACCTGCAAGACAAATGGGTACGCGGTCACGGTGACGGTATTCGATGCCGACCTGTCAACGCGTATAGTGCTGCGCGCCGACGGTGCGCCGGACCGCACCGTCGAAGTCGCCCGGCGAAAAGCCTATACGGTTGTGAAGACGGGCATGTCTTCCGGCGAATTCGGCAAGACGGTGCCCAAGCCTGCAATCCCGGCCGCAGGCCCGAATCCATCGCCCTCATCGGGACCGCCGCCGCTGCCCGGGCCTGTGAACGGAGACCCCAATCTCATCACCTGGGCCGGGGGGTTGCCAATTCGCGTTCATGGCGCGCTCGTGGGCGCGATGAGCGCCTCGGGAGCTCCGGGAGGCGAGAAGGACGAGGCTTGCGTCACGGCGGGCCTCGCCAAGATTGCTGGGGCAACCAAGCCTTAGACTGGCGTGCCTTCTGGTTATTCGGGCTCGCCCAGCGCTCGCGCGGCAATGACCCTCGCGATCGGTAGCGCCGCGGTGGCCGCAGGTGACGGGGCGTTGAGCACATGGACCGTGCGCGGCGTATCCGCAAACATGAAGTCGTGTACCAACGTGCCATCCGCAAGCACCGCCTGGGCGCGAATGCCTGCAGGATGGGGCTGCAGATCCTGCAACGTGAGATCCGGGCAATATTTTCTGCATTGCTGCAGGTAGCGGCTACGCAGCAGCGAGCCGCCCAGTTCCCCGACGGCCGAACGCCAGTGCTTGCGCAGCACACGCCAGAACCCGGGAAACGTCAACGAATCGGCCGTGTCGCGTAGATTGAACGAGAAGTGCGGATAGCCCTCGCGCGCAAAGCCGAGCACGGCATTCGGTCCCACCGTCACCCGGCCGCCAATCGTGCGGGTCAGATGCACACCCAGAAAGGGCAGCTCGGGATCGGGTGTCGGGTAAATCAGGTGACGAACGATCTGCGACTGGTCGATGGGAAGTTGAAAGTATTCGCCTCGAAACGGGATAATCCGCAACTTCACGTCGAGCCCCGCGCTGCGCGCGAGCCGGTCGGCTTGCAAACCGCCGCAGGCGATGAGCTGGCCGGTGCGGATGGGTTCGCCGTCCCTCAACTCGACCTCGACTTCGGCGCTGCTCTCCGTGATCCTGCTCGCGAATGAGCGCAGTCGTACTTCGCCGCCCTGCTTTTGGATATCCTCGGCCAGTGCCCGCGAGACGCGTCGGTAGTCGACGATGCCGGTGCTGGGTACCAGCAGGGCGGCAAGACCGGTGATGTGCGGCTCGAGCGCGGTTAGTTCCGCGCCCGCCACTTCGTGTACGGCGATTCCATTGAGGTGGCTGCGCTTTTTCAGATCATCGAGGCGCTGCACTTCGAGCGATGTGGTGGCGACGATGAGTTTGCCGCAGTTCTCAATCGGTATGCCGTTCTCGGCGCAGAATTGCTTGGTTTCGCGGTTCCCAGCGCGGCACAGGCGTGCTTTCAGGGAGCCCGGTGCATAGTAAACTCCGGCATGGATGACACCGCTATTGTGGCCGGTCTGGTGTGCGGCAACGTCGGTTTCCTTCTCGAGCAACACCATCCTGGCGTTGGGCCGGCGTCGCAGGACTTCACGAGCAGTCGCGAGGCCCACGATACCGCCGCCCACCACGCAAAAGTCATACCGCATGCATGTTCACATTCAAAGCGCGACTGTAGGATTGCTACAGGCCTGCCTCACCCGCTCGATTCGGCCCAGATGTTGAGTTGGCCATCGCGCGCCAGTTGGTCGATCTTCGCGAGCTCCTCCGGATGGAACGACGCATTGCGTAAAGCGCCGAGGGATTCCTCGATCTGCAGCCAGGAACTCGCGCCCACCAATGCGCTGGTGACGGCCGGCTTCCTGAGCACCCATGCGATCGCCATTTGCGCGAGGCTCTGACCGCGTTCCTGGGCGATCGCATTGAGCGCCCGCACGCTGGCGAGATTGCGTTCACTGAGCATGGACCTGCGGAACGACCCGTCCTGAACGACGCGTGAGTGCTCGGGAATTCCCTGCAGATATTTGGACGTCAAGAGGCCCTGGGCCAGCGGCGAAAATGCGATGCAGCCAATTCCTTCCTGCTCGAGCACCTCGAGCAATCCCTGTTCCACCCATCGGTTCAGCATCGAATAGGAAGGCTGGTGAATGATGAATGGAACCTTCATTTGCGCGCAGGATGGCGGCCGCCTCCCGAGTCTTCTTCGGCCCGTAGGAGGAAATTCCGACATACAGCGCCTTGCCGCTGCGCACGGCGGCATCCAGCGCGCCCATCGTCTCCTCGAGCGGTGTGGCGGGGTCGAAGCGATGCGAGTAGAAAATATCGACGTAGTCAAGACCCATGCGCTGGAGACTTTGGTCCAGGCTGGCGAGCAAATACTTGCGGGATCCCCACTCGCCGTACGGCCCCGGCCACATGAGATACCCCGCCTTCGTGGAAATGATCAATTCGTCCCGGTAAGCGGCGAGATCGGCCGCGAGGATACGCCCGAAGTTTTCCTCGGCCGAGCCCGGCGGCGGCCCATAGTTATTGGCCAGATCGAAATGCGTGACGCCCTGATCGAAGGATTTGAGGACCATCTCACGGGCAGTCTCGAACGGCGAGGTACCGCCGAAGTTTTGCCAAAGCCCCAATGAAATACGCGGCAATTGCAGACCGCTGCGGCCGCAGCGCGCATAGGGGATCGATTCGTATCGTGTGGCGGCGGCAATGTGCATGGCGAACTCCTCTAAAGTAAAGCGCGATCCAGCCGACAAACACTGGAGGCGGTGCGCCGGTCCCAAGCGCGGCCGGATGTCCCCCATGATAACGACAGAGCGGCGGGGTTCGGATGTCAGCCAATTGTATTCGTATTCCGATCCGAAGCCTGGTCGCAATTCTGTTCATCGCCGCGTGCGGCAACGCATTTGCGCTCGATCCGTCGCTGCGCCTGAGTCAATACGTTCTCGACAACTGGCAGATTCCCGACGGCTTGCCGCAATCTTCCGCTCAAGCAATTGCCCGAACGCCGGACGGCTATCTTTGGGTCGGTACCCAGGAAGGGTTGGCCCGTTTCGACGGCGTCAGATTTACCGTCTTCAACAGCGAGAACGAAGCCGGCATCCCCGACAAGCAGATTTACGTCCTGTCCGCCGATCGGGCAGGGCGATTGTGGATCGGTACGCGCTCCGGCATCACCGTGCTCGAGAAGGGGCATTTCACGCCTTACAAGGGCAATGCCGGTCTCGCCCACGCCTACGTGCACGCCATTGTCGAAGGCAAGTCCGGGCGCATGTGGGTGGGAACGGAAAGCGGCCTGTTCGCGATAGACGGCGGCAACGCTGTCCCATTCAATGAGTCGAGCGGCCTCCGTGATGTGCGCATCCAATCGCTGCTGGAAGACCGGGACGGGGTGCTGTGGGTGGGCACCGCCGGCGGTCTGCAGCGCTTCGACGGCAAACGTTTCGACACGCCGCTCGGGCTTGGCAGTGCGGATGCACCGGTCACCGCGCTGCATGCCGATGCCGACGGAACGCTTTGGATCGGCACCGGTAACGGGGCTCTCTATCGGCGCAACGGCGAACGATCGAAGTCATCGCCGGACCCGGTCGGCTCGGTTCCGTCGTGAGCGCCGTGGCGCGCGACCACGACGGCAACTTGTGGATTGGGACCCGCGGCGGCGGGTTGGTGCGATGGCAAAACGGAAATTTCGATACGCTGGCCAGCAATCAATTTGCCACCAGCGATCTGCAGTCGCTGCTGGAGGACGACGAGGGGAGTCTATGGGTCGGCAGCCATAGCGTCGGTCTGCTCCGATTGCGCGACGGAAAATTCGCATCGGCAGGCGAGTCCGAGGGTCTGCGAGGCAACTTGACGTGGACCATGACCCCCCGCCAGGGTGGGGGCTTATGGGTCGGCTCGGATGGCGGACTCAGCAGCTACATCGACGGTCGATTTCAGCACATTGCCGGGCCGCGCGGCCATGAAAACGACCCGGTCCGTTCGGTGATCGAGGACCGGCAACATGTCTTGTGGGTTGGCACGGAGGGCGCCGGCGCCTACCGGCTGGATCAACATGGCATGACTGTGTTTGATCGCAGCAACGGCCTGTCTGGCAACAGCATCAAGGCGCTTCTCGAGGGCCGGGACGGCCGCATTTGGATCGGCACCAATGAAGGCGTCGACGTCATCGAACAGGGCAAGGTCACTTCGATGCGATCCCTGCTGCCCATATCCCAACCGGTCTCGGTGCATCTTATCCATGAAGATCGCGCCGGACGACTGTGGATGGCGACCGACGACTCATGGTTTGTTCTTGATCGACGAACACGGTGCTCATCGTTTCGGGCTCCCCGACGGATTGCCGGGCGATAAGGTCATCGCCATCCATGAGGACGAGCGGGGTGTCGTCTGGCTCGGCACGACCGAAGGGCTGGCCCTTTGGCGCAATGGCGAAACTCATCTCGCTGGCGCGTTTCGGCGGCCCATTGCGGGAGACGGTCATGCAATTGCTGGAGGATGACGCACACCAGATGTGGCTCACTACGAACAATGGTCTCATATCCGTCCCCCGCGCCGGGCTTGGACGCATTGGCTCGCGGGCGGCGAACCACCATGCCGGCATTTCAGGCTTACGGTCTTGCAGATGGCTTGCGTACCGCCGAATTCGACGGTGGCAATACTTCGGCCGGGCTGCCGCACTTCCGATGGCCGGCTGTGGTTCCCCAACATTCGCGGCATCCTGCGGATCGACCCCGCGCACATTCGAACGAACACCCGGCCCCCATCCGTGCAGATCGAACAGGTGAGGCCGATGGGGTGGCGCTCGACCTGGTCAGCGCAGCTCGAAGATCGCACCTGGTCCTCAGCAGTGGGAAATTCACTACACCGCGCTCAGCCTGATTGCGGCGCAGCGCTTTTGTTCCGCTACCGGCTCGAAGGGTATGACAAGGAGTGGATAGATGCCGGTTTTCGCAGCGACCGCCTATTACACGCGACTACCACCCGGGTCATACACCTTTCGCGTCATTGCCAGCAACAATGACGGCATCTGGAACGAATCCGGCGCCAGCCTTGCAATTCACCCTGAAACCCTTTTTCTATCAAACCTCGTGGTTCTTCCTCCTGTGCGTTGCTCGCCGTCGTCACCGCGGCGGGCGCCTTTATCGTCTGGCGGGTGGGCCGACTCAGACGATTCGCACGCACGCTGAGCGAGCAGGTGGCGATTGCGCACGCGGGATCTTGAGCTGGCCAACGCCGAGCTTTGCACGCCAAGGATCGGGCCGAATCCGCGGTGCAGGCCAAATCGCAGTTCCTGGCCAATATGAGCCATGAAATCCGCACGCCGATGAACGGCGTGATCGGCATGACGGAATTGCTGCTGGATACCAAACTCGACCGCACGCAACGCGATCACACGGAGACGATTCGCGACAGCGCCGCGCAGCCTGCTCACCATCATCAACGACATCCTCGATTTCTCCAAGATCGAAGCCGGAAACTTGATCTCGAGCGGATCGATATCGAATTGCGCAACATTCTCGACGACGCCGCGCATCTGCTGGCCATCCAAGCCCATGCCAAAGGGCTCGAATTGATCACCAGCGTCGATCCGCTGCTCCCTGATCGCCTGGTTGGCGACCCGGGCCGGCGTGCGTCAGGTGCTGCTCAATCTGGGCAACAACGCGATCAAATTCACACAGTCAAGGCGAGGTGTCGATCGACATTCGGTGCTGTCCACCGACGCTCTCTGCACGACCATCCGCTGCGAGGTGCGCGATACGGGCATCGGAATTCCGGCGAACCGCGTCGAATCATTGTTCCAGCCGTTCTCGCAGATCGACGCATCGACGACGCGACCTTTACGGCGGCACGGGCCTGGGCTTTCGATCGTGCGCCGTCTGGTCGAGCTCATGGATGGCGAGGCCGCGGTTGAAAGCATCGAGGGCGTCGGGCTCGGTGTTCTGGTTCACGGCCCGCTTCGGCGTATCGACGCGCAGGCCGGAGGCGCAGCAGCTTCGGCGCGGGAATACTCGAGAACCATCACGTTTTGGTCGTCGAAGACAACGCGACGAGCGGCCAAGCATTGAGCCGCCAGCTGCTGCACCTTGGAATGAGATCCAAGCTGGGTCGGCAACGCCGAGGATGCGCTGCAGGCGCTCGAAAGCGCCGTCGAGCAGTCAATCCCATTTGATCTTGCATTGCTCGACCAAACGATGCCCGGCTGCGACGGTCTCGAGTTCGGCAGCCGGATAGCGAGCGTCGAGCGCTTCAAGGCCACCCGCCTGGTATTGCTGGTGCCCGCTCGGGGAATTCGCAGCGCCGAGGATTTAGCGAAACTGGGTTTTGCAGCCCATTTGCTCAAGCCGGTGTCGCATCGCGATTTGCGGGAGTGCTTGAATCGCGTCATGTCCGTGGATGCGGCCCAGTGGTACGAACGCACCCGCCCGAATATGATTGCGGCGAACCGGGAGACGTCCCTCGATCGGCGCATCCTGCTGGCCGAGGACAATTTGGTGAACCAGAAAGTGGCGCGCGGCGCACTGGAGAAAATGGGTTGCCGGGTCGACATCGTGAACGATGGCGCGGAGGCGGTGAGCGCGTGGGAGTCCGGGAAATTCCACCTGATCTTGATGGATTGTCAGATGCCGGTGATGGATGGGTACCAGGCGGCGCGGGAAATCCGCCTGCGCGAAGCGCGGAGCCTGCCGCATTCCAATCATCGCCCTGACGGCCGATGCGATGAAGGGAGCGGACAGGCAATGCCGCGAGGCGGGAATGGACGATTATCTGACCAAGCCGATCGATCGCCGGCGATTGAGCGAGATCATCGCGCAGCATCTCGCGATGGCGCGCGCCGTCGCCACGAGCGGGTCTCCCTCCCGCGCAGCCTAGATGGCTCCGGTGGATTGGGAACATCTCTTGAGCATCGCGGACGGCGAATGACCAGTTCGCACAGGAATTGGTGCAGCTGTTCATCGACTCCGGCGATGCGTCGCTGCGCGAGATCAGTGACGCAATCAGTCGCGGTGATATGGCGGCGGTCGGGCGCGCCGCGCATTCCTATAAGGGATCGAGCGCGAATATTCGCGCGCGATCCGCCAGCACGGCCGCCGCCCGGCTCGAAGCAGCTGCACGGGCCGGCGCGATCGATCAATTGGCCGAGCTGGAAGAGCAATTGTGCCGCGAGGCTGGGCGGGCCAAGGAATACTTGCAATCCCGACAAACCGGTTGATGCGCGTCCACCATTAGGCTTTCAATCCTCAATCGGCGCCAGAATGCGGGTGAAGGATGCAAGAATTTGAAATCACGGTGATCCAAGCCGGCGGCTTTCTCCGCATGGCGGCCTGCGGAGCCGGATCGCGCAACAATATGCTCCGCACGCTCGAACGGATGATCGCCGAGACCCGGTCGCAGAACATCTGGCGGGTGCTGCTCGATGCGACGGCCGTCGAGGGCATACCCGGAGCCTTCGACAAGTTCGAGCTCGGCGTGCAACTCGCACGTGCCGCGGACCGGCGCATGCGATTGGCGGTCGTCGCTCGAGTCGAGGCGGTGGACCATTTCTTTGAGACCGTCGCACGGAACCGCGGTGGCGCGGTTCGCGTATTTACCGACGAAGCCAGAGCGCTTCACTGGCTGCGGCCGACGGGGTCTTGATACGCCAGGGCGGCGCGGTCATGATGGCGCTCGGTGCGCTGCGTCCTCCGCTTAGATGGGGCCAAAAATGAGTTTTATTGACGCGATAAAAATCTGTTTCACCAAGTATGCCGACTTCAATGGCTGCGCATCCCGGCCTGAATTTTGGTGGTGGTTTCTGTTCACTTTGATCGCGACGGCGGCGCTGCAAACCGTCAGCTACAACGCTTCTGCGGCGTTTTCGATCGCAACCTTTCTGCCGAGCCTCGCGGTTGCGACCCGGCGGTTGCATGACACGGATCGAAGCGGGTGGTGGCAGCTCCTCTATTTCGTGCCCGTCATCGGCTGGATTTTGCTCATCATCTGGTGCGCGGAGCCGGGAACTCCGAATCGATACGCCTCCACCTGATTCCCTGCCATCACGCCAGCGGTAAGTTGTGCGGCCGCACCAACAGATGCCAGTCCTGATGCTCCTCCAGGATGAGCGCGATCGCTGCCTCGATGGAGGCCTTGATTCCCTGAACATCGCCCGCCGAGCTTCGCGCCCCCAGCGCCTCGCGGATTCGCAGGATTGCGCCCTCGAGTTCGGTGACCAAGCGCGCCGAGGTGGTGCCCAGCCGGTAGGCCTCGGACTGCGCGAGCGCGCCGTGCAGCGAGGAGCCGAGGGCAGGGAAGAACATCGTCACCAGCGAAAGCCACAGCGTGTGAACGAGGAGGTGCAGCAGGGCGCCCAGAGCCGTGAGGGCGAATAGAACGCTGTTCAGGACGTGCACCCGGTGCCGCAGCGCGTGCTGCTTGCCGGCCACGCGATAGTGGTAGTGCCGCTGCTGCTCGAGAATATCGATGGTCCACTGAGCATAGCTGGAGATGAATTCGGAATCCGACCACGCGGTCGCGAGGAGCTTGCGTGCCAGAGGTTCGTTCTGCGCACACAATGTGGCCACATCATCGGCTCCTCGCAGATGCTGACCGGGATCGAATACCCGAAGATACCAATTCGGCTCCGATCCCGGCGCGGTGAAATCCAGCAGGGGTGCGAGCATCGGGAGATACCAGCTCAATTCGGCGGTGGTGCGCGCCCGCAGCCACTGGGCCTGCCAGTCGCGTCGATGACCCAGCCAATAAATGGCGCTCACCGTGCCAATGATCATGACCTCGCCGACCGCCCACAAGCCGGCGTAGGGGTGCAGAGCGTGGCCCGCGCTGTCCCAGCCGAGCGCCATCGGCATCACTCCAAACAAGACCGCAGCCGCGCTCAGCAGATAAATGGCCCAGAAACCGCTGCGATAGCGGTGGCCAAAGTGGACGGCGCGTTCATCGAAGCGCTGGTGGGGGACTGCAACCGCCTGGATGAGGGGCAACAGCGCCGCCGGCGCCCGTGGCTCTGCCGTCGGCGGCAGGGATTTGATTTCTGCACCGATCAACAGCACGCGTTGAATGATTTGGTGAAGCGCCATCAATCGACGATGCTATAGGTGGAGGCGAAGATGGTTTCGGAGACTATCCCCAGGCTGCCGTCGCCGTAATCGACCAGCCACTCGCCGGCGCGCCCCTTGAGGCGCGAAACGCCGTCGGCCAGCAAGACTTCGAATGCGTCCGTCATCGGCACCGCCAGAATACGGTTGGGCAGGCTGACGTAGCGTCCCGACTCGCCCGCGACCGTCGGCGGCACCGGCCGGTATTTGTGGGGAAATCGGGCACGCGATACGCGCCAATGCTCGCCGGCGGTGCCCGTGATGATGGCGTCGCCGGGCCGGGCGTGCACCACGCCTTCCGGGGTTTGCACGGTGCATGCGATGGGGGTGAATTGCACTTCGATTTCTCGCTCGAGCTTGCGTGCGGCGATGCACTGCGGATCGGAGCTGATCCGGCTCGAGTAGCCGGGTTGTCCGCTCGAGCAATACAGCGGCGCCGGCCGCGAATCCACTTAGGTGCCTCGCTCCGCGGCGACGATGAAATCGCGCCATAGCTTTACATCGTGCATGGGACGCATCGCCGCAGGCAGGGCGTCCATGATTGCCCCCGCCTCGCGCAACAGCGCTGCGGCATGCGTCTTGTCGGTCAGTGCCTGAGCATACAGGGCACCCGCCAATTCCACCCGCTGCCATTCATCGCCATGATTCTTGGCCGCAAGCTCCCGATGGAATTTCACCACCGGCGCAATCACCTGCGCAGCTTCGTCAAGACGGCCTTGGCGGGCGATCGCCATGGCGAGCCACGTGGAGAGCTCGGCGATGTCGCGCCGGTCGCCAACCGCTTCGATCGGCGTGTGTTTGCGTGCGGCGATCGAAGCCCGCTCGGCGCGTTCGGCTCCCGCATAATCACCGAGCAGATAGTTGGTGCGGGCCTCCAGATGGTAGGCGACGAAGAGGCTGATAAATTTCTGATTTTCCTGCAGGCCGCTCTCCGGCGTGATGGAATCGAGCTTGTGCACGGATTCCTGAACCATGCGCACCGAGTCCTTGAGGTCGTCACGTTCATACGCGACGCTGGCGGTGGGAAGATCCACCAGGGACTCCGCAATCGTCACCGCAACGCTGCCCTTGGGCTCAATGCGGCGCAGCTCCGCCAGGTATGGCGCCGAGGAGGCAATGGTGGCGCCCGCTCCCGCGTCGTCGCCGATCTGTGCCCGATGGGATGCGGTTTGCGCCACGTCGTAGCCGCGAATGATGAAAAATCCTGTGCCTCCGGACGTCGCCTTGCCGTAATCGTCCAAGGATTTCAGATAGTGGGGAATCGCCTCGCGCATCCGTCCCATCGACCAAAGCGCATCGCCCACTCCCTGGTCGGCCACACCCATGTTGTTGGTGCTCACGATGTTGCCCGGATCGAGGGTCAGCAGCGTCTGGGAAATTTGCACCTCGCGTTCAGCGATCCGCAGCGCCTCCTTGGGGTTCAAATCATTGGTGGCTACCTGCGCGAGATCCGACTCGATGATTTGTTCGGCATGCAGCGCCACGCGGTGGCCGGGGCGCCGTTCGAGAACCTTGTCGGCGACGGCCAGAGTATCTTCGCCGCGGCGTTGCGCCTCATCGTTGCGCCCCAGGTTGGCCAATGCGGAAACCAGCCATGCCCCGGCCTCCGCGTAGTCGGCCGCCATCTCGACGTTCGACAAATCGCGTGCGCCCTGTGCGAGCGCGAGACTCATGGCCTGCTGGGCCGTGCGCACCGCATCTTCGTTTTGGTTCGCGCCCTGCTGCTCGAAGGCAACCCGCACCAGAACATCGACAAAGGCGCGTTGCGCTGCTGCCGAGGCCTTGGGACCTTCCGCGATGGGTCGCAGGAGATCGGCGGAACGCTTTCCGAGACCGGGACCGGCAGGGTCGTTTCTGTTATCGGCTATTTGCGCTTGGACGCTATACCCGAGCGCCAACGCGATAACGGTCGCCTCGGATTCATCGCCGCTCTGCCGCAGCTGTTCGAGAAGCTGCATGGCTTCCGCAGCGGTGGCGCTGCTGGCATCCAGATTTGCCCAGGCGGCGCATGGCGCGGGCGTACTGCACCATGGCGAGCGCGCCATTGCGCGAAGTGATCTCCGTGTCCTTGAGAGTGGGCGGCAGGGCGTGGAAATAATCGATTTGCCGCTTGGCGAATTCGGCCACCACGTCGAGGCGCCCAAAGCTTTCCAATTCGCGCACGAAGTCATCGGTGAGATATCCCAGCAGCTGTTCCGCCTGCAAGCGAGCCTGTTCGGAGACGGCCCTTGTTTGCTGCGCCTCGGCTTCGGCGCGGTGGGCGCGCTGGCTGCTGAAATACGCGAGTACGGCAGCCAGAATCGCGCGCGGCCGCGAGCACGGTGCAGCCGGTGGCGATCTTGCGAGCGCGCACCAGCGCGTGGCGCGCCGCCAGTTCGCGGGCATGCTGCTCCGCGAGGAGACGTTCGGTGGCCTCGCGCGCCTCGCGTTCGCGGCGCAGGTCGCGGCTGCTCTTGACCACGCCGCACAGCACATCGTGGGTGAGCTCGACGCGACGCACGTCCAGGCGCTCTTCGATCCGCAGCAGGCGGCGGTTGACCAGCGTCGCCGAGCGTGCCTGGGTCGGCGCCGCACCGCTGCAAGGCGGCCGAGCAGGCGTTCCTCCGCGATGTTCTCGCGAAACCCGGAACTGGTCAGTAGCTCGTCCTCGATTACCTGGCGAACAGCCGGCTTCTGGTCCGCGAGCGATCTCTCATAGAAATTGCTGAGGATGGTGGCATGCGAGCCGGCCAGCAAATCGAGGGTGATCTCGTCGCGCCCCTGGGCGATGCGCGTGTCGTTCAGTTCGCGGCAGATCAGGCTCAGCAGCGAGGGTTCCACCTCCGCGTGGGCGAGCTCGGCGCCGCCGGCGACGAAGCGCACGATGGCGGCCGCCACTTCATCGGTGACCAGTCCTCTTGCCGGGCTGCATCACCGCGGCCAATGCCTGATCGCCGGTCATGGGTGCCAGGCGCAGCCGATTCTGCGAAATGCTCGGCATCGCCTTCTTCAGTCCCTCGAGCGGCGCCAGATAGTCCTCGCGCAGCGCAATCAGCACTCGATAGTCGCCGCGCGCGAAATCGAAGCGCTCGGCGCGCAGACTCGTCTTCGTCGAGCTTCGCCTCGAGCGACTTCGGCGGCCGGTTCTCGACCAGATCGGCCAGCTCCTCGATGAAGCGTGCGGCGCGCGCGCGGCCGAATTCGTCGCTTTGCGCCAGCGTGAAAATTTCCTCGAACTGATCGAAGATCAGCAGTGGGATCAGAGTGGCGCCGGACTCGTCGCGCAGCACGTCGTCGCGATGATGCAGGAATTCCCACAAGGACTCGCCCTCGACGGCCACCCCCGCCTGGGTCCATTCGCCGGACCGCCGTGCGGTGCGGCTGATCGCCTGTTTGATCTGCTCGGCCGGTTCCGGCGACTCCTTGCCGTAGTCGATGCGCACGTAGATCGGGCAGTATCCCTGGCCCGCGCAGGCGCGGCACGAGGCCGGCGCGCAGAATCGAGGTCTTGCCCAGGCCCGATTGGCCGAACAGCACCGTCAGCAGCTTGCGCTGCACCCGGCGCGCAAGCTCCGCGACTTCCTCGTCGCGGCCGTAAAAAATAGGCGCGTGTCTCTTCCGTGAAAGAGGCCAGGCCCAGCCAGGGATTGCGCTCATCGACCGTCGCGCGAGCGTCGATTCACGTGAGCGCGGCAATCACTGCAACGCGCCCGCATGAAGTCGGCCAGCCGCTGCGCGAATTCCGCCGGCACGTGCCCGCCCGGGCAGTTGAGCTGAAATGCAGCGCCTTGAATTTATCCGGCACCAGCGCCTCGGCGGCGTTCGTGCGCATCGATGCTCACCGGCAAGATGAACAGCGCGCCGTCCGCCATGTTGCGCACCCGGTCCATGGCATAGCTCCATTCGCGCCGGAAGTATCCCTCGAGCCGCCGTTGGGTGGCGGCGGATACCACCGGTATGAAATAGGAGCAGCGCGCGATGTTGCGCTGAATCTTGCGGTCGTAGTCGTCGCCGACCTCGAGCCGGTCGATGTCGAACCACGTGGTGATGCCCGCAGCTTCGAGCCCGGCCTTGATTTGCTGAACCGCGGCCAAGTCCTCGCGCGCGTAGCTGATGAACACCGCGTTGTCCGGCATTTCCCGCGCCGGCGGCAGGAAGCGCGCCGGGGAGGGACCAGCGGTCTCGCCGCCGGCCTGCGGCGCGCCTGCCAGCGCGCATGCAGTTCCTCGACGAAGCGCTCGGCACCCATGTAGATCCGCGTGCGCACGCTCACCTGCTGCAGAAAGGCCATGAGCCGGTCGTCCTGACTGCTGTGATCGTCGGCCAGCACTTCGCCGACGTCGCGCGGATCCGACAGGCGCTGGCGCTTGGCCATGCGCAGGAACAATCGCGCCAGCCAGTTGGTGAAATTGCTGCCGATGAACAGCAGGTGATTGTGCTCGAGTTCGTGAAACAGTTTTTCCGGCGCCAAGTGCTCGCTCTGCAGTGCGCAGATGTACTCGAGCAGATCCTCATCCGAGATGACGTAGGTGGGCGAGGCGGAAACCTTGCCGAACAAGTGATAAACGACCGGACGCTGCAGCCGGTCCCGCTCCGCGGGCAGGTCGGTGACCCGATTGGGCGCGTAGGACAGCACGTCCGTCGAGGGCGCGCCGTTGAAGCGCTCCAGATTGATCGCGGTCTCGAGCAAGGGATCGAAGGTCGTCGAGACGAACAGATCGAAATCGGTGATCGCGGCCAGGCGCCGCAGCGCCACCGGCGGCTCGAAATTCGCCTCCTTGATGATGCTGCGCAAGCGCACATAGGCTTCTTCGCGCCGCCCGCGCGCCGACAAGAACCAGCACACCACGTCATTGAGCGTATAGGGCTGCGGCAGTTCGGCAACGTTGACGTTGAGCCGCCCGGCGAGCTTCTCGGCCACCCAGTCGAGCAGCAGGCGCGGTCCTCGGTCGGTCGCGACCAACAGCAGTTCCGGCCCCACGATGGGGATGACCCGCCGTTCCTCGATGAAGCTCAATAGATCGTCCCAGGCATCGTCGTCGAGCGTGCTGACCAGCGCCGTAGCGGCCGAGACATTACCCATGCGGTACTTGATCCTATTGGGCAGGTGGCTGCCGCAAACTTGATTGGTTATGCTTTCAGTGTGACGCAGCGCAATGAACACTGCAAGGCACGGATGCCGTAGACTGGCTCGCCCATGATCAAATTCATCTCGCGCCTGCCCATGTGGGCGCTATATGCATTTTCCTCCTTCCTGTACCTGCTGGCGTTCTATGTGGTGCGGCACCGGCATCAGGTGATTCGCGAACAACTGGAAAAGGTGTTTCCCGATTCGAGCGCCGCGGACCGTGAGCGCATCCACAAGCAATTCCTCAGGAATTTCTGCGATGTCCTGGTAGAAGTGTGGAAATCCGTAACGATGAGCGAAGCCGACATGCGTGCGCGCATGCAGATCGTGAATATGGACGTCGCTCGCCGCTACCTGGATGCCGGCCAATCAGTGATGTTCGTGACTTCGCATCTCGGCAATTGGGAGTGGCTGCTGCAGGGTGTCACCTTGCAATTGGGTTATCCCGTCGACGCCGCGTACAAGCCGCTGCACGACCCATGGGCGGAGCGGTTGATGCTCAAAGTCCGTTCCCGATTCGGCGCCCGGCTGGTGCCCGCCAAGGAGCTGCTGGCGGACTTTCTGAAACGCCGCGGGATCGTGCGCGCCATAGCCATGAACGCCGATCAGGCGCCGGTCTCGACCGACAAGCGCTACTGGACGCGGTTCCTCGGCCAGGACACCGCGTTCTACATTGGGGCGGAGCAAATTGCGCGCGCGACCCGGCTGCCCATTCTCTACGTTGGCGTGCGCCGAATACGGCGCGGCTACTATGAGGTCGAGCTGAAACCGCTGTGGGATGGTCGGGAGGTGGTCCCCCCCAATGGCGTGACTGAACGTTACGCGCGAAGCTGTGAAATCGACGTGCTCAAGCGCCCCGCCGACTGGTTGTGGTCATATAGACGCTGGCGATTGAAGAAGCCCTTGTATGGCGCCGATTGAGCTAGGATAGGGTTGCCGAAAAATCCTTTGGCTCCTGAGGTGCCCCTTGAAATTGGACGACAGCCGCCGCAGCGATAATGTCGAAGATGACCGCGGCTCCGGCCTCGGCCGGCGAGGCGCGGGGATCGGCATCGGTACCATCGTCATCGTGGTCATCGGGTATTTCATGGGAGTGAGTCCCTCGACCCTGCTCAGTTTGTTGAACGGCGGCGACACCCAAACGACCGCCCCCTCCGCGCAGCCGCAGAACGGAGCGGCGGCCAATGATCCCCAAGTCGATTTTGTCCGGGCCATTCTCGGCGAGACCGAGGACGTGTGGGGCGCCTACTTCAGCAATATGGGAAAGACCTACGTTCCCCCCAAGCTCGTGCTGTTCAGCGGACAGGTCTCCTCCGCGTGTGGTTTCGCCAGCGCCGCGGCCGGACCATTCTATTGTCCGGGCGACCAAAAGGTTTACATCGACCTGTCGTTCTACCGGAAGCTGGCCGCCGAATTCGGCGCGCCCGGAGATTTTGCGCGTGCCTATGTCATTGCGCACGAGGTGGGGCACCATGTGCAAAATCTGCTCGGCATCACCGATAAGGCGGACCGGGCCGAGCAGCATGCCGGCCGAACCGGCGCGAATCGTGTGTCCGTTCTCATCGAATTGCAGGCGGATTGCCTCGCCGGAGTGTGGGCCGCGCAGGCCAACAATGCGCGCAAGATTCTCGAGCCCGGCGATCTGGAGCAGGGGTTGCAGGCGGCGTCTTCCGTGGGCGACGACACCCTGCAAAAACGCGAGCAGGGAACCGTGGTTCCGGACAGCTTCACCCACGGCACGTCGGCGCAACGCGTAGACTGGTTCCGGCGCGGCTTCGACTCCGCCAAAATCGACAATTGCAATACCTTCGGCGCGGGGGCTTCGCTCTAGGAGCCTGATAGGCTCCCAGCAGCCTGATAGGCTCCTAAGTCTGCGGCGCAGCGGCCTTGAGCTTGCTCTCCAGGTGCTTCGCGAGCTCGGTAATCGTCGGATGGTCGAACAACTCGGTCAAATCAATGAGCCCGGGGAATTCGCGGTCGACGTTTTCGTGAATCTCGATCAGCTTGAGGGAACTCGCGCCGATCTCAAATAGGTTGTCGCTGACATCGATCCTCTTGCCCGGCAGCGCCGCCTCGCAGATCGACTGCAGCCGCGTCTCGAGCTCGCTGCCGGATACGTGGGCCGCGCCGCCGTGCGACTCGCGCAGCGCGTGGAGCTCGGCGAGTTCCGCGTCGAACTCGCCGTCGACGTACGCGGCTTCCAAAAGATGCCTCTGCACCTTGCCGCTGGTGGTTTTGGGAATGCGTTTGGTCGGGATGACCTGCGCGACCTCGAGACCCGTATGTTCATTGATGAGGCGGCTGACCGCGGCTGCGGTCGGCAGAAACTCCTGCATGCTGCCGCGATGGAGCACGAAGACCACCAGCTCTTCACCCTTGGAGCCCTCGCGCGCAACCCCAGCGGCTACCAGCTTGTTCAAATCCAAGCCGGGCGCGCGCTGTGCGATGTTCTCCAAGTCGTAGGGATAGTAGTTCTGGCCGTTGACGAAGATGATCTCCTTGCTGCGGCCCGCGATGTAAAGCGAACCCTCGTGCAGGAAGCCGAGATCTCCAGTGTCCACCCAGCCATCGGCGCTGATGGCCTGCGCAGTCGCTTCCGGATCGCCGAAGTAGCCGCGGGTCACGTTGGGGCCGCGAATCAAGATATGGCCCACGCGTCCGTCGGGCAGCGCGCCGCGCTCATCGTCCGCGATGCGCAGTTCCATATTGGGCACCACGCGCCCCACACACACGAGTTCGAGTGCGTCGCGGGAGTCGGCCGGGTTCACCTCGACCTGCGCGCCCACCCCGAGTTTGTGCCGGTTCACGCGGATCCAGCGATAGTCGAGGCCCGGTTCGGGAAATGCCACGGCCAGCGAGGCTTCGGCGAGACCGTAGACCGGGTACATGGCCTGATGCTTGAGCCCGGTGTACGCCAGCGCGCTCATGAACTCATTGCACAGTTCCACCGAGATCGGCTCCGCGCCGTTGTAGATCTGCCGAATCGAGGACAAATCGACCCCTTCGAGGCGGCGATCCCCCAATACTTTCAGGAAATGCCGATAGCCGAAGTTGGGCGAACAGGTGAGCGTGACCCGCTTCTTTGCGGCCACCTGCAGCCACAACAGCGGCCGGCGAACGAACAATTCGGTCGGCATCAGGTTGATGTGCACTCGGTTGGCAAACTGGATCAGATAAAAGCCGATCAAGCCCATGTCATGGGTCAAGGGCATCCAGCTCAGGGTGACGTCCTGATCGTTGTACTTGCCGACTGCAGTTGCGCCTTGAGCGTTGGCGATCAGGTTGCCGTGCGTGAGCATCACACCCTTCGGCTCGCTGGTCGAACCCGAAGAGAACTGAATGAAGGCCAGGTCCTCCGGCGCCGGCCGGTACAGCCTTCCCGGGCGCGAGATATCGGTGATGGATTCGACCAGGAAGGCGCGAGCCTTGAGTTCGGCGAACAGCGCGGTCTCGCCGACCTCGGCGGCAAGCGCCGACAGGCGCTCCAGATTCTTGGAGTCGGTGTACAGCAGCGGCTTGCCGAGCTTGCGCGCCACCCGCAGCAGCTTGTGCCGATGCTCATCGCTGATACCCACCGCCAGCGGCACCGGCACTATCCCGCCGCACAGCGCGGCCCAGAAGCCGTCGAGGAATTGTTCATTGTTGCTCAGGAAGATGATCATCTTGTCGCCGCGCTGCGCGCCCAGAGCCTGCAGGTGGTACAGGATGCCGAGCGCCCGCTGGTGAATGTCGCCGTAGGGCACCCGCCGCTCGGAGTTCTCGCCGTCAACGTAGGTCACCGCGCGGGCGACGCCGCGGTTGCTCTCCAGGACGTCGACAAAGGTCGTGTAGGACATCAGGGTGCTGGCGTCGTTCATCGTGCTTCCACCATCATCATCAAGTTGGAACGCGGGCGTAGATTGATTTGCGCCTCGAGTTCAATGGGTTCATTACTCGCGCGGGTCAGGCGAAATCGGCGCGACATGGCTTGCACGTGCACCAGCATCTCGAACATCGCAATATTCTCGCCGATACAATGCCGGGGCCCGACGGCGAATGGAATATAGGAGAATCGATGCCTCTCCTCGGCATCGGCGCCGGCGAAGCGCTCGGGCCGAAACTCCTCCGGTTCGCTCCAGTACGCAGGGTGGCGATGCAGCATGAAGGGGCTGATAAACACATCGGTGCGCGGCGCGAGGCGGAAGCCGCCGAGCTCGTCGGCCTCGATCGTGCGCCGGGTGATGAGCCAACCCGGCGGATACAGCCGAAGTGCTTCCTGCAGCACCTGGTGAGTGAACGACAACGCTTCCGCGGCGTCCAGACCCAGAGTCTGACCGGCGGCGGTGCGATCGGCCTCGGCCTGCAGCCGCTGCGCCGTGTCCGGGTGTTGACTGATGAGATACCAGGTCCAGGTCAGCGCGGCTGCGGTGGTCTCATGCCCCGCGACGATCAGGGTCAACACCTCGTCGATCAGTTCCCTGTCGCTCATGGCCGCGCCGCTCTCGCGATCGCGGGTCGCCATCAGCATATTCAAGAAGTCAAAATGTTCCTCCGACGTCTGGCGCCTGCGATTGATCAGCTGCGCGACCAGCTTGGTCAGAGAGCGAAATCGAAACGCGAACTTCAAATCGCGATTCTGCTCCTTGGCGACCACCTCGAAGGGGTTCGCGCCGAACTGCGCCTCGAGCCGCGCAAGATCGCTGCCGAAGATCGAACGCAACACGATTTCCAAGGTCAGTTCGCTGGTGTCGTCGCTGATGTTGACCGCCTCGCCGCGCGCCGCCTTGTCGGCCCAGCGCGCCGCGAACTTGTCGTTGACTTCGCGGATCAACACGCTGAATTGATCGATGACGCGGCGGTGAAAGGAGGGTTGCATCATGCGCCGCTGCCGGCGCCAAAAATCGCCCTCGCTGGTCATGATGCCGTTGCCCAGCAGAATCTTCACCTGGTCCATCCCTTCGCCCTTGGTGTAGTTGCGATGGTTCGACAGCAATACGCGCTTGATGTCGTCGGGATGGTTGATCACGTAGTTGTAGACGCCCCGGCTGGGCGCGAAGACGCGGTACAGATCGCCGTATTCCTTGAAATAGCGGCGCAGGCGCGCCAGCGACTCATCGCTGCCGCCGAGATCGAAGCCCTCGGTGGGCCCGGGGGGCAGTGCTAGGGTTTGCATTGCCATATTGTAACGTAGGAGGACACAATGCCGGCCGTGGAAGAAAAACCCGGCGGCGGTCTTCGCAACACCATTTACGAACAGCAAACCCGCTCCGGCAGGCGCCTGACTCGCGCGCGCCTGTTCTTGTATCGAATCATCGTGCCGCTCGGCCTGTCCCTGCTGCGGCTGGTGTGGCACTGGTCGCGCAGCATCCGGGTGATCGGCACCGAACACACGGCGGCGGCCCTCAAGCGCGCGCCCTCGTTCATTCCCGTGTACTGGCATCAGCATCAGATATTTTGCGTCAAGTACTTGCTGGAACAGCGCCGCGCGGGTTTGAAGCTGGGATTCCTGATCTCCCCCTCGGTCGACGGGGAAATTGGCGCGATGCTGGTTCGAAGCCTGGGCGGCGAGGTGATTCGCGGCTCCTCCACCCACACCGGCGCCCGCGCCCTGCGCGACTACTACCAGGCGCTGGCGCACGAGGCAGTATCCCCGGCCATTACCCCGGATGGTCCGCGCGGTCCGCCCTGGAAGTTCAAGCCCGGGGCCGTGCTGCTGGCGCAATTGTCGGGGCGTCCCATGATTCCCTTGAGTTACGCGGCCTCGCGCGCCTGGAAGATCAAATGGGACCGCTTCGTGATTCCATGCCCTTTCTCGAGAATCGCGATTGCGGTGGGGGAGCCGGTGTATGTGCCCAAGGGCCTGGATGCCGCCGGGCTCCAGCGCGTGCAACTGGACATGGAGCACCGTTTGCGGACATTGTTCGAGGTGGCCGCTGGGGCCTTAACTTAAGGGATTGTCAGTAAGGCCTATCAATACAATTGCTTAGCTTGTATTCCTTAGAACTTGTGCGAGAATCCGAGTGCAGACGCCATGACCCGAATCGAAGGAACTGTGTGACGCATTCGGTTTTTAGCTTGAATCCGGTGGCAAACTGTTGATCTATAACCGCAACAATTTCTCCGGGACCTCCGAAGGCGCATGGCAATAGCTCCCCACGATCCCCGCCATCCTGATCTCAGCGCCTCGGACATATTGTCTCCGCAGACATGGCCGAAGCGCGGCACCCGGCCCGCCGTCGGCCTCGATGTAATCTGCACCAAGATCGCGGTCGATTTCCAATCCATGACAGCGGCAACGGCGATCGAGGTCATCGGCGCCAATTTGGAGCTGCTGCGGGAAGCGACGCGTACCGATGCCTCCTTCCATATTCACATCGACGCCGAGTCCGGCCAGTTCACTGAAATCCAGGTGGCGCGCGGCATGCTGACCACGGGAAATCCGGAACAATTGCGTGGCCAGACGCTGGACGCGCTGCCGTGGCTGCAATCGCGTCTCGCGCCATTGCGGGTATCGGAACTGCGCGATACCGCCAAGCCGCGCGACGATCAAAGCGAAGATGCCGCCGTATGGGGTCACTTGGGCATCGGGTCGGTGCTGCTCATCGGCTATTTCATCGAAGGTCGGCCGGCCGGCCTGCTCGGCATCGCAGGCGCGCTGCCGCGCGAGAACTGGGACGTGCAGCTGCATCTCCTGATGAAGCTGGTCGGCAGCAGTCTTGCCACCGGCCTCGAGCGCATCGAAATTCAACGCCACTTGCGCGATCTCGAAGAGCGCAATGAGCTAGCCCTCTATAGCGCGAACGACGGTCTCTGGGATTTCGACACCATCAACAACCGCGTGTACCTGTCGCCGCGCTGGAAGGCGATGCTGGGGTACGACGAGGCCGATGTGGGCCAGGCGCCGGATTGGCGCACTCTCGTGCATTCGGACGACATGTCGCGCGTACAGGCCGCGATCCGCGATCACGTGGCGGGAAAGACGCCGATTTTCGAGAGTCTGCATCGGATGCGGCACGCCACCGGCGAGTGGCGATGGGTCATCAGCCGCGCCAAAGCCAAGGTGGACGACAAGGGCCGGCTGCTGCGCCTGGTCGGCGTGGAACTCGACATCACGGAGCGCAAGCTGTACGAGGAGGCGCTGTTTCGCGAGAAGGAAAGCGCGCAGATCACGCTGCAGAGCATCGGCGACGGTGTCATCACCACCGATGCCAAAGGGGTGATCGACTATCTGAATCCGGTCGCGGAGGCGCTCACGGGGTGGCGGCTGGAGGACAGCCAGGGCCGCGCCATCGAGGAGATTTTTCGCGCCTTTCACGAGGAAACCTGCGAACCGTTGGAAAACCCGCTGGCGGTCGCGATTCGCCGCACACGCTCGATCAAGTCCGTGCGGCCCATGCTGTTGATCCGGCGCGACGGCAACGAAATCTACGTCGAGAGCACGGCATCGCCGATTCGCGACGGCAGCGGCGCGGTCTCGGGCGGCGTGCTGGTGTTCCATGACGTGAGCGAGGCACGCGAGCTGAACCGGCGCCTGAGCTATCATGCGAGCCACGACGTGCTGACGGGTTTGGTGAACCGCCGCGAGTTCGAAAATCGCATGGAGCGCGCTTTGAAGAGCGCCAAGGCGCGCGAGACGTCGTACGCGCTGTGCTGTCTCGACCTGGACCAGTTCAAGATCGTCAACGACACCTGCGGACACAGCGCCGGCGATGCGCTGCTCGGGCAGGTCGGTGCGCTGCTCAAATCAAAGGTCCGCTGGCGCGACACGCTGGCGCGTTTGGGCGGCGACGAGTTCGGCATTCTGCTCGAGAGCTGCTCGCTGGACGAGGCCATGCGCACCGCCGAAGCCCTGCGCGAGGCGGTCCGTAACTTCAAGTTTACCTGGGAAGAACGCACCTTCCGCCTGGGCGCCAGCATCGGCGTGGTGCCGATTTCCGCCGACAACGCCGACGTCGCCTCCGTGCTATCCGCAGCGGACAGCGCCTGCCAGGCCGCCAAGGAAGCGGGCCGCAATCGAGTCCACAGTTTCGAGGAAAACGACATCGACCTGATGCGCCGGCGCCGCGAGATGCAGTGGGCTGCGCGCATCAACAATGCGCTGGAGGAGGGCCGCTTCGAGTTGTTCAGGCAGACCATCCTGCCGCTGCAGACCACTGAGTCCGGCGCCCACTACGAATTGCTGCTGCGCATGCGCGATGAGGCCGGCAAGATCGTCGCGCCGGACAACTTCATGACGGCGGCCGAGCGCTACGGGATCACGCCGAGCATCGATCGCTGGGTCATCGAAAACGCATTCCGCTGGCTGGTGTCCGAGGCCGACGAGCGCGAGAAGTTGACCATGTGCTCGATCAACCTCTCCGGTCAAAGCCTGGGCGACGACAAGTTCCTGCCCTATGTCATCGATCAATTCCACCGCAGCGGCCTGGACGCCACCAAGATCTGCTTCGAGATCACCGAGACTGCGGCGATCGCGAGCTTCTCGCAGGCGAATCGCTTCATCCAGGCGCTGAAGGAGCTGGGTTGCAAGTTTGCGCTCGATGACTTCGGCACCGGCCTGTCCTCGTTCGGCTACCTGAAGCATTTCCCGGTCGATTACCTGAAAATCGACGGCAGCTTCGTCAAGGAGATCCTGCACGACCCGATCGACCGTGAAATGGTGCGCTCGATCAATGAAATCGGGCATTTGACCGGCAAGCAAACCATTGCCGAGTTCGCGGAGAACCAGGAAATCATCAACATGCTGCAGAGCTTGGGCGTCGACTATGCGCAGGGCTACGGCGTGTCCCAGCCGCAGCGTGTTCTGAAGGCCGCCAACAGCGCCTGAACGGCGGTAGACAGGCTCCTAGGATTGGAATTCGAAGCGCATGGAAAGGTCCACGGCGCGCACATGCTTCGTGATGCTGCCGACCGAAATGAAGTCGACGCCGGTTTCGGCAATTTCACGGATGGTGGCCGCGGTCACGCCGCCGGAGGCTTCGAGCTTCAGCGGATTTTGTGCACGGGCGTTGAGCGCAACCGCCTCGCGCATGGCCTCGAGCGAGAACTCATCCAACAAGGCGATGTCCGCACCGGCGTCGATGGCCTGCTGCAATTCGGACATGTTCTCGACCTCGACCTCCACCGGGACCTGCGCGCCGCCGCGCCGTGCCGCGTCAACCGCACCCTTGATCGAGCCCGCGGCCATGATGTGGTTTTCCTTGATGAGGATTCCATCGAACAAGCCCATGCGATGATTGTGGCCGCCGCCGACCCGCACGGCGTACTTCTGCGCCGACCGAAGCCCGGGAATCGTCTTGCGCGTGTCGAGCAGACGGCAATTCGTGCCTTCGAGCAGGGCCGCATAGGAATGAGCGGCCGTGGCCGTGCCCGAGAGCAGTTGCAGGAAATTAAGGGCGGTGCGTTCGCCGGTCAGCAGCGCGCGAGCCGGGCCCTCGAGCGTGAACAGGAGTTGATCGGCTACAACCGAGTCGCCTTCGGCGACGTGCCACCCGAGCCGCACCCGTGCATCGACCCGGGCGAACGTCGCGGCGACGTAGGGTACGCCGCAAATGATGGCCGCCTCGCGCGTGATAACCGCGGCACGACCGGCGCGATCCGCAGGGATCAGCGCGGCCGTCAAATCACCGCTGCCGACATCCTCTGCCAGCGCGCTTGCCACCTGTTGCGGCAGGTCGGCGGGAATCGGCATCAGTTCGCTCCCATCGGTCAGAACGGCAGTCCGTGCGAGGGCCCGATCATGCACATGAGCATGGGTATGGACAGCAAGAAGTTCACGCGCGAGGCATACAAGGCGACCTTGCGCGCCGCAGCCTTCTGTTCATCCGTTGCCGGCTTGAGCCCCAAGATCTTTTTCTGATTGGGCCAGATGAGCCCCCAGACGTTGAACAACATGATGGTTCCAAGCCAGGCGCCGATCCCCATCGTGACGGTCGTGGGGGGCGCAGGATGTTCCATCAACCCGAAGGTAAAGGTGCTGATGAAGCGGCCGGGGGTTTGTGACAGCAACCCCGCACCGAGCAGCCAGGTGCCGAGCGCCGACCAGCGAAACCACAGCAGGGCACGCGGGGCCACGTATTTGTTGATCCCTGCGCCGCCGGGACCGCCTTTGTCGGCGGCAGCAACCGCCATCGCGGGGGTTTGGACGGCATTGAAGTAGTACAGCAGGCCGATCCAGAACACGCCGAAAATGATGTGCAGCCAGCGGGTGAGACTGGCCGCATTGACGGTGATTCCGCCTCCCACCAGGGCTGCGATCGCCACCGCGAGCGCGAAACCAATGATGAGCGGCCATTTGACGGTAGTTAACGGATTCATGCGATTTCCCTCGGTTTTTGCACTGCGGCGGGCTGGAAGAATAGGGGAGTGACCCCAATAATTCAACGCACACGGGTGGCTCCCGGGCTGCTATCGTAGACCCTGCTCAGATTGGAGATTATCGAATGAACGCCATCGAACGCATCAAGAACCAGCTCTCGGCCGCTCCCGTGGTCCTATATATGAAGGGCACCCCCGATTTTCCGCAGTGCGGGTTCTCGGCTCAGACCGTGAGCGCGCTGCGGGCGTGCAAGGCACAGTTCGCGCACGTCAATATCTTCGAGGATCCGGAAGTGCGCGAAGCGCTGAAGACCTATTCCAATTGGCCGACTTTCCCGCAGCTCTATGTCAATGGCGAGTTGATCGGCGGCTGTGATATCGCGATCGAGATGTACAAGAGCGGCGAGCTCAAGCAACTGCTGTCCGAAGCCGGCGCCGTAGCGGCCTGAGCGGGCACTCAGGGCGCTTCAGGCTCGCCGGGCTCGCCGGATCGCGAGGGCTCGATCTCCAGCGGGCCCATCGCCGCCAGACGTCGGCGGCTCGCGTCGAACACATTCTGAAATTGATTGCACACCGTACAGAACAGATCGGCCGTGCGTTCGGCGTCATAGGCTGCGGAATGCGCTGAAGCGGTGTCCCATTCGAGGCCGGCCGCGAGGGTCGCGCGCATCAACACCGTCTGCCCGAAGGCGACGCCGCCCAGAGTGGCGGTGTCGAAACTCGAGAAGGGATGGAACGGGTTGCGCTTGACCTGGGCGCGCGCGACGGCGGCATTCAGAAAATTCAGGTCGAAAAATGCGTTGTGCCCCACCAATACCGCACGCGTGCAGTCGGCGGCTCGGATGGCGTTGCGAACTTCACGGAAGATGCGCTGCAGCGCATCCTCCTCGGCTATTGCGGGCCGCAGCGGGTGATGGGGATCGATTCCGTTCACCGCCAGCGACGCAGGTTCCATATTGGCGCCGGCAAACGGGGTGACGTGATAGCGGATCGTTCCTCCGCGCGCCAGCGTACCGTCGCTGCGCATTTCAAGGAAAACCGCAGCGATTTCCAGCAGCGCGTCGGTTTGCGGGTTGAAGCCGCCGGTTTCCACGTCGATCACCACCGGCAGAAAACCGCGAAATCGCGTGGCGAAGGTGATCGGCGCGATCTGCGTCATGTTGCACGAACGCCAGCGAGACGCCAGGCGATGGATTCGCCGCCCCGATACGGAACCAACGCGCCGTCGCCGAATTCGTAGGTCCGAGGGGGCGTCCAGGCCTCCTTGACCAGAGAGATGCGGTCGCGGTGCCGGGGCAGACCATAGAAATCCGCACCAAAATGACTGGCGAAAGGCTCCAAACGGTCGAGGCGGCCGAGCGATTCGAAGGCCTCGGCGTACAGCTCGATGGCCGCGTGGGCCGTGAACATGCCGGCGCAGCCGCAGGCATTCTCCTTGGCGGTCCGTTCATGCGGCGCGCTGTCGGTGCCGAGGAAAAACTTCGGATTGCCGCCGGTCGCGGCACCGAGCAGCGCTTGCCGGTCGCGTTCGCGCTTCAGAATAGGCAGACAATAGTAGTGTGGTCGGATGCCGCCGGAAAATATGGCATTTCGATTGTGCAGCAAATGCTGGGGCGTGATGGTTGCGGCAACACCGACCCGGGCCTCCGCGACGAATTCGACGGCGCGAGCCGTCGTGATGTGCTCGAACACCACGCGCAATTCCGGAAAACGTTTCACCAACGGTTGCAGGACGCCATCGATGAAGTGTGCTTCGCGATCGAACACGTCCACATCGGCCTGCGGCGATTCGCCGTGCACCAGCAAGGGCATGCCGACCTTCTCCATTCGTGCCAGAACCCGTTCCACGTTTGCAATATCGGTCACTCCGGCATCGGAGTGGGTGGTGGCGCCCGCGGGGTATAACTTGACCCCATGCACGAAGCCCGCGGCCTTGGCCCGATCGATTTCCTCCGGCGGCGTGGCATCGGTCAGGTACAGCGTGAGCAAGGGTTCGAAGCGCACGTCGGCGGCCACAGCCGCCAGGATTCGTTCCCGGTACGCATGCGCCAGCGCGACGGTGGTTATCGGCGGCTTGAGGTTCGGCATGACAATGGCACGTCCGAATCGCTCTGCGGTGAATTTTACGACCGCGGCGAGCGCCGCGCCGTCTCGCAGGTGCACATGCCAGTCATCCGGACGCTGCAACGTCAGCGTGTTCACTGGCGCGCAGCCGATTTGCCCGCCGGCGCCGGCCAGCCACGGCGCACCAGATCGAGCGTGTAGCGCACGCCAAAACCGGTGATCTCCGTGGCGATATGGGCGAGACCGCCATGTCTTGATCCGGCGGCAAGATCAAGGTGCAGCCAGGCGATCTCCTTGGGTACGAATCGGCTCAGAAAGCGCGCGGCCAGGATGTGGTCGCCCTTGCCGTCGGCCGCGCACTGCATGATATCGGCCACCGGGCTCTCCAGGTCGGTGTCGTAGTCGGTATCCATCGGGAAGCACCAGACCCGCTCGCCGCTGCTGCTGCCGGCGGCCTCGATCAGATCGCGGGCCTCCGGACGGTTGGTAAACGCACCGCTGTAACGTTCGGTGAGCGCGTAGACGCACGCGCCAGTGAGCGTCGCGTAGTCGATGATGGCGCGCGGTTTCCTGGCGGCCGCGAGACTCAGCGCGTCCGCCAACACCATGCGGCCTTCAGCGTCGGTGTGAATCACCTGGATGGTCGTGCCGTTGTGGGCGCGCACCACATCTTGCGGTTTGTATGCGAGGGGCCCGATGCGGTTTTCCGTGATCGCGAGCCAGCAATCCACCGCCATGGGCGAGCGCAGCGCATGCAGTGCGTAGAGACTGCCGAGCGCCACAGCGCTGCCTTCCATGTCGGTGTGCATGTCCAGCATGCTTTTATGGGGTTTCAAGTTCGTGCCGCCGGTATCGAAGCAGATCCCTTTGCCCACCAGGCCAAGGGCGGGCGCGGCGGCACCTCGCGGCCGGTAGGACAAGTGGGCGATTCCGGCATCGCGCGTGCCGTTGCCGCGCGATACCGCGAGAAATGCGCCCGCGCCCAGGCGTTTGAGGGCGGTCTCGCCGTGAAACTTGAATCTCAGCTTGAGACGGCGCGCGAATTCCTGCAACAAGCGGCGATAGCCGCGTGCGTCGAGGGTGTTGGGCGGCAGCGCCGTCAGCCAACGCGCAAGATTGTTTCCGGCGGAAGTCGCGAGCGTGACATCCAGGTCGGGGAGCTTTCGTCCCGCAGCAACGTCTATCCGGTCCAGATGCTCGCGCGATTTGGGCTTGCTTTTGAAGGAGGCGAAGCGAAACGCAGCCGCCTGCAGCGCAGCGATGGCAGCGCTTATGCTCGCGTTGGCGGGACCGGCGGCACAGCCCTGTTGCCACAGCAGCAGCGACCGCGGTTCGCCGTCCAGGGCGCTGCGCGCGAGCTTGCCCGCCGCCTGCAGGCGCTCAAAGGTGCCGGCCTCGTCGGCCAGGCACGCGACCACCAGAAGCGTCTCCGCCTGCTTTCCCACCCGCAGGTGAAAACAATCGCCGGCTTTGCGCACCTTGCGCGCGTACAGGCCGCGCAGCACCGTACCATGCGGCATCGCCTTCCAATCCGCTTCGGTGGGCGTGAGCGGCATGAACACCAGGGCGCTGGCATGGCGCGCGAGCAGCGATGCGGTTATGCGTGCGCCGACTTGGCGTACGGGAACGAGCAGTTGGTTGAGGGGCAAGCGAGTGGGCATATCGTGAAACCGCAAGCCTATCCCTTGCTTGACCGTGAAAAACCAAACCCCGAAGATAGCGTCACATCGCAGGTATAGAGATAACCTTGGCAGTGGGCGCACCGACGCTGTAACGTGCCTGCCATCTTAACAGGACGCGTGGGCGTGTGCATTTATGACTCAACAATCGCCGTACGAAGACATTGATCCGATCGAAACGCAGGAGTGGCTTGAATCGATCGAGTCCGTCATGCGTGCTCAAGGACCGGAGCGAGCGCACTTCCTGCTTGAAAAACTGGTCGACTTCACGCGCCGTTCGGGTGCATATCTGCCCTTCAAGCCGAATACGGCGTATCTCAACACCATCTCCAAGGCGCAGGAACCGGACTATCCCGGCGACCGCTCCCTGGAGCGGCGCAATGAGGCTTATATACGCTGGAATGCGCTCGCCATGGTGGTGCAGGCGAATCGGTTGAGTTCGGAATACGGCGGCCATATCGCTTCGTACGCGTCGGCCGCGACCCTGTACGAAGTCGGTTTCAATCATTTTTGGCGCGCCAAGAGTGCCGCGCATCCGGGTGATATGATTTTCATGCAGGGTCATTCCAGCCCCGGCATCTATGCGCGCGCCTACCTGGAAGGCCGCTTGGACGAGGGTCAGTTGCTGCGCTTTCGCCAGGAAGTCAAAGGCGGCGGCCTGTCCTCGTATCCGCATCCCTGGCTGATGCCGGATTTTTGGCAGTTCCCCACTGTTTCGATGGGACTGGGTCCGATGACGGCGATTTTTCAGGCGCGTTTCGTGCGTTACCTGGAACACCGCGGCATTGTCCCGACGTCCGACCGCAAGGTCTGGGCATTCCTCGGCGACGGTGAAATGGACGAACCTGAATCGATGGGCGCGTTGACCATGCCGGTGCGTGAGCAACTCGACAACCTTATCTTCGTTATCAACTGCAACCTGCAGCGGCTCGACGGCCCGGTGCGGGGAAACGGCAAGATCATTCAGGAACTCGAAGCGGCGTTCCTCGGCGCCGGCTGGAACGTGATCAAGGTCGTGTGGGGCTCGCGCTGGGATCCTCTGCTCGAGCGCGATCAAAAAGGCTTGCTCAAGCGCTTGATGGAAGAGTGCGTGGATGGCGAATACCAGAACTTCAAGTCCAAGGGCGGCGCCTACGTGCGCGAACATTTTTTCGGAAAATACCCCGAGCTCAAGGAAATGGTCGCCAATATGTCGGACGAGGAGATATGGCATCTGAACCGCGGCGGCCATGATCCGCAGAAGGTTTATGCCGCCTACGCCTCCGCCGTTGCGCACAAGGGCGCACCCACCGTCATTTTGGCCAAGACCATCAAGGGTTTCGGCATGGGCAAGTCGGGTGAAGGCCTCAACTCGGCCCATCAGCAGAAAAAACTCGGCGACGAGGCGCTCAAGGAAGTGCGCGATCGCTTCAACATTCAAATCACCGACGAGGAAATTGCGGGGCTGACCTTCCGCAAGCCGGCCGCGGACAGCGAAGAATTGAAGTACCTGCAAGAGCGCCGTGCGGCGCTCGGGGGCTATTTGCCTGCGCGCAATTACGCTGCGCCGCCGCTGGTGGTGCCGCCACTGGAGGCGTTCGGATCGCTGCTGGAAGGTACGGCCGATCGGGAAATCTCCACCACCATGGCTTTGGTGCGCATGCTCACGGCCCTGGTGAAGGACAAGAATATCGGCAAGCACATCGTGCCCATCGTTCCTGACGAAGCGCGCACCTTCGGCATGGAAGGGATGTTCCGCCAGGTGGGAATTTATTCGTCGGTGGGACAGCTGTACACGCCCCAGGATGCCGACCAACTCATGTTTTATCGCGAAGACAAGCAGGGGCAGATTCTCGAAGAGGGCATCAACGAGGCGGGCAGCTTGTGTTCCTGGCTCGCCGCCGCGACGGCGTACTCGAACCATGGCGTGAACATGGTGCCCTTCTATATTTACTACTCGATGTTCGGTTTCCAGCGCGTCGGCGATTTCATTTGGGCTGCGGGCGACAGCCAGGCGCGCGGCTTCCTGGTGGGCGGCACGGCGGGACGCACCACACTCGCCGGCGAGGGCCTGCAGCATCAGGATGGACACAGCCAACTGGTCGCAACCACGGTTCCCAATTGCGTGGCCTATGATCCGACCTATGCTTACGAGTTGGCGGTGATCGTGCAGGACGGCCTGCGACGCATGTACCAGGAAGGCGAGGACATTTTCTACTACATCACCTGCATGAACGAAAACTACGCGCATCCGGCGATGCCGGCCGGGGTCGCGCAGGGCATTCTGAACGGCATGTACCTGCTGCAGATCGGCGGCCGCGGCAAGGTGCGGGTGACGCTGTTCGGTTCCGGAACCATTCTTCGCGAAGTTTTGGCTGCAGCGGAACTCCTGGAGAAGAACTATGGCGTGCCGGCAGACGTCTATTCCGTCACGAGCTTCAGCGAGCTGCGCAGGAACGCGCTGGCAATCGAAAGACGCAACCTGCTGCATCCGCAGGCGCCGGCGCAACAGACCTACATTCAACAAGCATTGGCGGATCGAACGGGTCCGTTCATTGCGGCAACCGATTATATAAAGACGGTTGCGGACCAGATCCGGCAGTGGATACCCGGCCGATATTCGGTACTCGGCACGGATGGTTATGGACGCAGCGACTCGCGCGCCGAGCTGCGCCGTTTCTTCGAAGTGGACCGTCACTACGTGACCATCGCGGCCCTCAAGGCGCTGGCTGATGAGGGCAAGATCGACAACCAGACGGTGACCGACGCCATGCAGACATTCGGCATCGACCCGGAAAAACCCAATCCGCTGTCGGTCTAGGAGCCTCGTGAGCAATCCAACCGAAGTGCTGGTTCCCGACATTGGCGGATTCAAGGACGTCAGCGTCATTGACGTCCTGGTCAAGGACGGCCAGCAGATCGACAAAGAAGCGCCGCTGATCACCATCGAAACGGAGAAGGCGGCAATGGATGTGCCGGCGCCCATGGCAGGGCGCATAACGCAGGTCAAACTCAAGCAGGGCGACAAGGTCTCGGAGGGCTCGCTCATCCTGCTGATCGAACCGGATGCGGGCGCCGCTGCCGCCCCACCCGCAGCACCAACGGCCGAGACGACCGCCAGGGCCGCGCCCGCAGCGGCACCCGCGGCGCCCGCAGCGGCACCCGCGGCCGTGCGAGCCACCGACGTGCCTGCCGCTGAAGTGCCTGCCGCCGCGGCGGCGCGCGGCGAGACCACCATTGACGAAAAGGCTTTCTCAAAAGCTTATGCAAGTCCATCGGTGCGCAAATTCGCCCGTGAGCTCGGCGCTGATTTGGGCCGAATCAAGGGCACCGGCC
Source organism: uncultured Gammaproteobacteria bacterium (assembly GCA_963811115.1). Lineage (GTDB taxonomy): Bacteria > Pseudomonadota > Gammaproteobacteria > Steroidobacterales > Steroidobacteraceae > Bog-1198. Next base: position 435,995 of record CAWEQB010000001.1, on the reverse strand, counting down.
TCAAGGGCCGCATTACACGGGACGATGTGAAGGCGCACGTCAAAAGAATACTCAGCGCGCCGCCCGCCGCGGCGGTCTCACCCCTGCCCAAGGTGCCGGTCGTGGATTTCGCGGCATTCGGCGCCGTCGAGGTCCGGCCGCTGTCGCGCATTCAGCGAATCTCGGGCGCGCGGCTGCAGGCGAGCTGGATCAATTTGCCGCATGTCACTCAGCATGAGGACGCGGATATCACCGATTTGGAGGCCGTCCGCGTTGCGCTGAAGAGCAAGGCGTCGCAGGAAGGAGTGAAGCTCACGCCGCTGGCCTTCATCGTCAAGGCATGCCTCGCGGCCTTGCAGGAATTTCCGCGATTCAATTCTTCGCTGGATGCGAGCGGCGAGAATCTGATCCTCAAGAAATATTTCAATATCGGTTTCGCCGCCGATACGCCGAACGGATTGGTCGTGCCGGTCATAGCAAACGCAGATCGGCTGAATGTCTACGAGATCGCGCGGGCTCTGGCGGCGATGTCGGAAAAAGCGCGTGCCGGCAAATTGAAGAACACCGAAATGCAGGGCGGGTCGTTCACCATCTCGAGTCTTGGCGGCATCGGTGGAACCGCCTTCACGCCCATCATCAACGCGCCGGAAGTCGCCATTTTGGGCGTATCGAAATCCAGCCAGAGACCGGTGTACGACAAGGGCGCATTCTTGCCGCGCCTGATCCTGCCGCTGTCGTTGTCCTACGATCACCGGGTGATTGACGGCGCCGAAGCTGCGCGCTTCGTCGTGTTTCTCGCCAAGACGCTGGGCGACGTCAAGGCGTTGCTATGAGTCTGGTCGAGGTTCGAATCCCCGAACTCGGCGACGCCAAGGGCGTCACTGTGGTCGATGTTCTGGTCAAGAAGGGCAGCGAGATTCGCGTCGACGATCCGCTGATCACTCTGGAAAGCGACAAGGCCTCGATGGATGTGCCCTCGCCGGTGAGCGGCGTGGTTGAGTCCATCGAACTCAAGAAGGGCGATGAGGTATCCGCCGGTGCTTTGATCGCCATGGTGCAGGGTACCGAGGCCTCGGCAAAGTCCGCGTCGCCGGCGGCGCCCACAGTGGCACAGGCGCCTGCGGCATCGCCGGCACCTGCAGCACCGCCGTCGCCTGCGGCATCGCCGGCGCCCCCGGGTGCCGTCGATCTGGTGGTGCTGGGTGCCGGCGTGGGCGGCTACACCGCCGCGTTTCGAGCGGCTGATCTAGGTCTCAAAGTCACGCTGATCGAGCGTTGGCCGGTGTTGGGGGGCGTGTGCTTGAACGTCGGCTGCATTCCGTCAAAAGCGCTGCTGCACGCCGCCAAGGTGATCGAGGAGGCGGCCGATATGGCTTCCGCCGGCGTCGTCTTTGCACCCCCGCAAATCGACCGTGACCGCCTGCGTGCGTGGAAGAACCGCGTCGTCACGAGATTGACCAACGGTCTTTCTCTGTTGGCCAAGCAGCGAAAGGTGGAAGTGATCCACGGCGAGGCGAAGTTCGCCGGTCCTTACTCTGTCGAAGTGCACGGAACGGCCGGCTCGCGACGCATCGATTTCAAGCAATGCATCATCGCAGCGGGCTCCGAGTCGGCAAAGTTGCCCGGCTTTCCCGATGACCCCCGGGTCATCGATTCGACCGGCGCGCTGGAATTGCCGCCTGACTGCAAACGGCTGCTGGTCGTCGGCGGCGGCATCATCGGGTTGGAAATGGCCTGTGTCTACGATGCGCTCGGCGTGCGCGTCAGCGTGGTTGAATTGAGCGATGGCTTGATGCCGGGTACGGACCGGGACCTGGTGCGGCCGCTGCAGAAGCGCATCGAGAAGCACTATGAGCGTATTTTGCTCAATACCAAGGTCGCCAAGCTCGAGGCAGCGGCCGAGGGTCTGCGCGCCACGTTTGATGGGCCCGAGGCACCGGAACCGCAGATGTTTGACCGGGTGCTGGTGGCGGTGGGGCGCACCGCCAACGGCAATGCCGTCAATGCGGCCGCGGCCGGCGTCGCCGTGGACACCCGCGGCCTCATCCAGGTGAATAAGCAAATGCGCACCAATGTGCCGCATATCTATGCGATCGGCGACATCGTCGGCGCGCCGATGCTGGCGCACAAGGCAAGTCACGAGGCCAAGGTGGCGGCGGAAGTCGCGGCCGGACAGAAATCCGCGTTCGACGCACGCTGCATTCCCTCCGTCGCGTACACCGATCCGGAGATCGCGTGGGTGGGAATCAACGAAATCGATGCGAAAGCCCGCGGCATCGAATACGGTAAAGGCCTGTTCCCGTGGGCCGCCAGCGGCCGCTCCTTGGCGCTGAATCGCGACGAGGGATTCACCAAGATTTTGTTCGACAAACAGACTCATCGGGTCATCGGCGCGGGGATCGTCGGCACCAACGCCGGCGAGTTGATGGCGGAATTGGGACTGGCCATTGAAATGGGAGCCGATGCCGCGGATGTTGGCCTCACCATCCATCCCCATCCCACGCTCTCGGAGACCGTGGCGTTTGCGGCAGAGGCATTCGAAGGCACGTTGACCGATCTTTACATCCCCAAGCGCTAGGAGCCTCCTTGCTGCCGGCCCGCCATCGAATTCTCTCAATATTTCTTGCGCTCCTGGCCGGCACCGCACTGCCGGCGCTTGCCGACAACGATTGCGTGGATTTCAAATGGGACGTGAGCAAGGAGAGGGCACTGTTCGCCCAAGCTCCGGGTGAGTTGACCGCGGGGAAGGACCCGAAGTCCGCACCCGTGATCGTGCCGAATCGACTTTACAAACTGCGACTCGCGGTTCAAGACCAGGTGGTATTTTCCACGGCCCCTGGCAAGAACACGGCCACCCCGGCGTTCGCGGGGTTGGCGAGGCTGAGAATTGCGGAGCCGGGAAGCTACCGCATTGCAATCGACCTGCCGCTCTGGATTGACGTGGTGTCGAACGGGACTCTGGTGCAGCCCACGGACTATCAAGGACAGCACGCCTGCAGCGCGCCGCATAAGATCGTCGTGTTTGACCTGGCCGGTTCGCAGCCCGTTATCCTGCAAATCAGCAATGCGCTGCAGGACGATGTCCTGCTCACCGTGACTGCCGCGCCGCCGCGAAAACTCTGACGAGGCTGAACCGTGGCCCATGCTCTCACCGTGCGATTTCGCGTCGACTTCGGCAACCGCAGTTCCGTCGGGATCGGCAAGATCGAGCTTCTGGAGGGTATCGAGCGCACCGGGTCGCTCTCGCAGGCCGCGCGTGAAATGCATATGAGCTACCGCCGCGCGTGGTTGCTGCTCGAGGACTTGAACACGAGTTTTGATCATCCGGTAGCTCACGCGAGCGTCGGCGGTCACGGCGGCGGCGGCGTGGTTTTGACTGAGTTTGGCGCCAATCTGGTGGCTAGCTACCGTCGGCTGGATTCCAGCCTGCAACCCCTCGCCAAATCGTGCCTGGAGGACTTCGCCAGGCATATCAAAGCGAGCGCACCCAAGCGGCACATCCGTGCAATCAAACGAAAGGCGTCGTCACGCGCGCGCTGAAGATGCCTTCAGGGAACGGCGATGCAATGCTTTACGAAGGCGTTCTTCTCGGCGCCGACCAGTTTCTTGGTCTTCGCGTCCTTGAGGCACGCGGTTCGTTTGGCATGCTTGGCGGCGGCATCGCCGGCGGCAGCCTCGCCCGCTGAGGTGTTGGCAGTCGGACTATTGGCAGCTGATGCGGCAGCGACCGGCGCAGCGGCGGGCACAGCGGCGGGCGGGGCCGGCGGCGTCGCGCCAATTGCAGCGGCAACCTGAAACAGGCCGAGGCACATGCCGGCGGTCACGGTGGCGAGGCGTTGGGGTCTGCGAGGATCCATGGAGCTCAAGGATAGCGTCGATGGATAATCTCACCAATGAAGCGCGAATGAAGCTTGCTTAACGTTCGTCTTGCCCTCCCATGGTCTCGAGGCGGCGGCGCACCAGCGCCAGGTAGTACCCTTCGTCCGGTGGCCGGCCGGCGCGTTGCGCCTGCCACAGGGTCTCTCCCAGCGCCTCCATGAGCGCATGTTCGGCCCGGTGTACATCACCGTGCCGAACCTGCAGCGCGCGGTGCAGCTCGCGCACTCCCGGCGGACGGTCAACCGACACCTGGTCGCGCACCGCAAGATGCAGGCCCATGTGAAGGAACGGATTCTCGGCAATTTCCGGAGAGCTCGGCTCAAATGCCAGCGCCGTCTCCGGGTCGCTCACGATGGCTTGATATTCGGGATGGGCGCCGACGACATCGGTAATCACGGCTTCGAGCGGAGTCAGCGGAGAGTGCGCCAAATGCTTGGCCCACGCGTCGGCGTAGGTTTTGCGCAATTGTTCCCGGGAATAGGAGTCAAACAGGCTCATGGGTCTTATGACGATACTCGCAAAGATCCAAGATGGGGCAGGTCGGGCATGCCGGATTGCGCGCCCGGCAAACATATCGACCATGCAAGATCAACCAGTGGTGCGCGTCTTGCAGAAACTCGCGCGGCACGACTTTCAACAGCTTGTCCTCAACCGCCCGGACGGTCTTGCCCGGCGCCAATCCGGTGCGATTGGCCACCCGAAATATGTGCGTGTCCACGGCAATGGTGGCCTCTCCGAACGCCGTGTTCAGAATGACGTTGGCGGTTTTTCTACCGACCCCCGGCAAGCGCTCAAGTTCCTCGCGCGACGCGGGCACCGCGCCGGCGTGGCGCTCGAGCAGGAGCCGGCAGGTCGCGATGATGTTTTTTGCCTTGCTGTTGTACAGACCGATCGACTTGATATGCCTCGAGAGGCCGTCGACTCCCAGCGCGAGCATCGACGCCGGCGAATTTGCGGTGTGGAATAAATTCACGGTGGCCTTGTTGACGCTTTTGTCGGTGGCCTGGGCGGAAAGAATCACCGCGACCAACAGTTCAAACGGCGACTGATAGTGCAATTCGGTGCGCGGCGCAGGATTTGCCGCCCGCAGCCGTGCGAATATTGCGCGCCGCTTTGCGTCGTTCACGGCTCGATCTTCTGCCGCGGCACGGTGGCTTTCTTGGCATCGAGCTCCCGCTGGCGATCGAGGCCGCGCTTGAGCAGGCGTGCCGTGTGCGCATCGAACCGGCGGCGGTTGACCATCGCTTGGTGGGCTGCGGGCGGGAGTCCCGGTCGCATCTCTATGCAATCGACGGGGCAGGGGGGCAGACACAGCTCGCAGCCGGTGCAGTGGTCGATCAGAACGGTATGCATGTATTTTGCGGCGCCAAGGATGGCGTCCACCGGACAGGGTGCGAGGCACCGGGCGCAGCCGATGCAGCGAGACTCGTCGATCCAAGCCACCAGCGGCGGGCCTTCCACCCCGTGAATGGGGTTCAACGTTTGGACGGGCCTTCCCAAAAGTTCAGCCAGCGCCGCGATGGTGGCGCTGCCGCCCGGCGGGCATTGATTGATGTCCGCTTCGCCGCCGGCGATGGCTGCCGCATAGGGCCGGCAGCCGGAGTAGCCGCACCGCGTGCATTGAGTCTGCGGCAACAGCGCATCGATGCGCGCCTCGATGTCAGGCGCGTTCCCGCTGTTCATATCATTTGATGCGCATGCCGGGCGCCGCGCCGCTGTCGGGCGACAACACGAAAATGTCCTTCCCGCCGGGGCCTGCGGCCAGCATCATGCCCTCCGAGGTGCCGAATCGCATCTTGCGCGGCTCCAAGTTCGCGACGACCACGATGAGCCGGCCCACCAGGGTCGCGGGATCGTAGGCCGCCCGAATGCCGGCGAAGACGCTGCGGGTTCCAAGCTCGCCGACGTCCAGTGCGAGCTTCAATAGCTTATCGGCGCCCACGACCAGCTCGGCGTTCAGGACCTTCGCCACGCGCAGGTCGACGCGCAGGAAATCGTCGATGGAAATCAAGTTGCCTTCGACGGCCGCCGCATTCGCCAGCGTCGCGGCATCCGACGCGCCCGCCGGCGTCGAAGGCATGCGCGCCTTGCCGGCGGCGGCCTTCGGGGGAGCAATGGCAGGAGCGGGTTCGTTGTCCGGCTCGAACAGCGCGTCGAGCTGCTTCGGATCGACCCGGGTCATCAGGTGCTGGTATGGGTTGATTCGCGTGGGCAATACGTCGGCGTCGCTCCACGCGAAGGGCCGATCAAGCCCGAACAGCTCGCGCGCGACGCGCTCCGCGAGATCCGGCAATACGGGCGCAATGAGCACGCTCAGCAGCTTGAACCCCTGCAGTGCGCGTGAGCAGACGTCCTGGAGTTCTGCGCGCCTCGCCGGATCCTTGGCGAGAATCCAGGGCTGGAGCGCATCGAAATCATGGTTGATTCGATCCGCATGGGCCATGATCTCGCGCATCGCCTTGCCGAACTCGCGCGTTTCGTAGTGTTCGGCCACCCGAAGCGCAATGTCATGCGCCTCGCGCGCGATCAGCGCCGCCTCGCCCCCATATGCGAGTGTTCCGCCAAAATGCTTCGTGATGAAAGTCGCCGCCCGGCTCGCGATGTTGACGTATTTGCCGATCAGATCGCTGTTCACCCGCGCGACGAAATCGTCCGGATTGAAGTCCAGATCCTCGACGCTCGAGTTCAACTTGGCGCCGATGTAGTAGCGCAGCCACTCCGGATTCATCCCGATCGAGAGATATCGCAGCGGGCTCACGCCGGTGCCGCGGGACTTGGACATTTTCTCGCCGGACAGCGTGATGAAGCCGTGCGCGTAGACATGATCGGGCACTTTGTAGGGAGTTCCGGCGAACTTCAGCATTGCGGGCCAGAACAGCGTGTGGAAGTAGATGATGTCCTTGCCGATGAAATGCAACTGTTCGGTGTCGGAAGCCGCTAGAAATTGCGCGAAGGTTCGATTTTCGCCGCGCGCGCGCGCTTTGCCGGTGTCGAAGTAGTTCTGCAGCGACGCGAGATAGCCAATCGGGGCGTCCAGCCATACGTAGAAGTACTTGCCGGGGGCGTCGGGGATCGGAATGCCGAAGTAGGGGGCATCGCGGGAAATGTCCCAGTCGTCGAGCGCTTCGTCGCCCTTGCCGGCAAGCCACTCGCGCGCCTTGTTGACCACTTGCGGCTGCAGCCGCTCCGGCGTGTCGAGCCAACCGCTCAGGAATTCCACACATTTGGGATCCGACAGCCTGAAAAAATAGTGGTCGGAGGTCTTCATGAGAGGCTTCGCGCCCGACAGCGTGGAATAGGGTTCGATGAGGTCGGTGGGCGAATTGACGATGCTGCAGACTTCACAGGCGTCGGCGTACTGGTCTTTCGCGTGACAGTTGGGGCATTCTCCCTTGATGTAGCGATCCGCCAGGAACATGGCCTTTACCGGATCGTAGAACTGCTCAACCGCCTTGACATAGATGAGCCCCGCGGCTTTCAGCCGGCGGTAAATATCCTGGGACAACGCCACGTTTTCCGGCGAATCCGTCGAATACCAATGATCGAAGCCGATATGAAAGCCTTGCAGGTACTTGGGCCGATCCGCAGTGATGCGGGAAACCAACTCCTGGGGGGAGATGCCCTCGGCTTCTGCCTTGAGCATGATCGGCGCGCCGTGCGCGTCGTCCGCGCAGACGAAATGCACGACATTTCCGAGCATCCGCTGGAAGCGCACCCAGATATCGGCCTGGATGTATTCCATGATATGACCGATGTGGAACGGGCCGTTGGCGTAGGGCAGCGCGGTGGTGACGAAAAGTTTGCGGGTCATCCCGCCAGTTTACAGCGCGCGGCAGCTTTTCGCAGGCGCGATCATACGCCCGCGATGGCGTCGGCTACGAGGCCTCGCGGAATTGCTCGAAGCGCGACTTGTTGATGGCCTTCTTGAAGGCTTCTTTGCCGCTGATTTGCCGTGAATCCAGCAGCGCTTGAATGGCGGTGTCCATCAGCCGCATCCCGGTCGCGGCGCCGCTTTGCATCGCATTCTCGAGCTGGTCCATCTTGCCTTGCCGGATCAAGTTGGCGACCGCCGGCGTATTGATGAGAATTTCCAGGGCCGCGACGCGCCCCTGCTTGTCGGTCTTGGGGATGAGCTGCTGGGACACGACGCCGCGCAAACTCGTGGATAGCATGGTGCGGACGTGGGGCTGCTTGTCCGCGGGAAATGCGTTCACCAGACGATCGACCGTGGCGGCGGCGCCATTGGTGTGCAAGGTGCCCATCACCAGAATGCCCATCTCCGCCGCCGTCACCGCAATGCTCATGGTTTCGAGGTCACGAAGCTCGCCCACCAGGATGACGTCGGGATCCTCGCGCAATGCCGACAGCAGGGCCGATGAAAACGACGTGGCGTGCACCCCGATCTCACGCTGGCTGATCAGGCAATTCTTGCGCAAATGCACGAATTCGATCGGGTCTTCGATGGTGAGGATGTGGCCCTTCTCGCGGGAATTGATGTCATCGATCATGGCCGCCAAGGTGGTGGACTTGCCGGAGCCTGTCTTGCCCGTGACCAGGATAAGACCGCTGTTGATCTTGCACAGATTCATCACGGGTTCCGGCAGATTGAGCTCTGCGGCATTGCGTGCCTTTGACGGAATCGCGCGAAATACCGCGCCCATGCCGTTCAGCTGGCGCATCACGTTGACGCGGAATCGCGCAACACCCGGGATGGCGTATGCGAAGTCGGTGCCGTCCTTGGTCTCGAATCGCTCGACCGACAGCTTGGGCATGATTTCGTACAGAGTAGTCTTGACCATTTCGGCGGCAAGGGGCTCAGCGGCCAACGGTTTCAGCTCGCCGTATTGCCGGACGCGCGGCGGATCGCCCGCCAAAAAATGCAAGTCCGAGCCGTTGCATTGCAGGATCTGAGTCAAATAGCTGTCGATGGCGGGCACGGGATTGTCTACGGGTCGGTCGCGGGGGCGGGCGGAGGCGGCGGCACTCCCGACATATCGGTCACAAAGCGCTGGAACTGGCGCTTGTCGGAGGCGTAGGTGTAGGCATGCTCGGGATCGACTTCCTTGGCATGGATGGCCGCAAGCAATGCCTGGTCCAGCAATTGCATTCCGTACTCCTTGCCCATTTGCAATTGGCTGGGAATTTGGTGCGATTGGTCGGTCATGATGAGTTTGCCGATCGCCTTGGTGAGCACCATGATTTCGCAAACGGCGCGCCGCGCACGCTGGTCGGGACTCTTGATGAGCACCTGCGTGATCACGGCGATCAGGCTCTGCGAGAGGAAGCTCTTGGTCTGCTCGCGCTCATCGGTGGGTAGGGCGTCGATGATGCGATCGATGGTCTTGGTGGCGCTGGTTGTGTGCAGGGTGCCCAGCACCAAGTGTCCGGTTTCGGCCGCGGTCATCGCCATGGAAATGGTTTCGGCGTCGCGCAGCTCGCCGACCAGGATCACATCCGGGTCCTCGCGCATCGCCGCACGCACGCCCTCGGCAAAACTCGGCAGGTGCGTACCCAACTCCCGCTGGATGACCTGGCTGGTTTTGCTCCGGTGCACGAACTCGATCGGGTCTTCCAGACTGATGATGTTGAGCGAGCGGGTCGAATTCAGATAGTCGATCATCGCGGCAAGCGTGGTGGACTTGCCGGTCCCGGTGGAACCGGTGACCAAGATCATCCCCTGGTGATAATCGCACAGCTTGCGCACGATGGGCGGCAGGCCGAGTTGTTCCATGGTCGGCATCTGCGTCGGGATGGCGCGGAACGCGGCACCGATGCCGGTTTCCTTGCGAAATACATTGACGCGGAAGCGGCCGCCTTCGGTGGAAACATACGAGAAGTCGATATCGTTGCCGGCGCGAAGCTGCTTCAGCTGATTCTGGGTCAAGACCTCGGTGATGTAGCCCTCGAGTTCCGCATCGCCCAACTCGCGGAACTTGATCGGCATCAGATCCCCGTGCATACGCAGCATCGGGGGCACGCCGACCGCCAAATGCAGGTCAGAACAACCCTGAGCCACACCCAGCTTGAGGAACGCGTCGATTCTTGCCATAACGCATAAGGCTACCCGCAAGCAATTGGATTATCGAGCGTTCAGGCCGGAATTCAGCGATAAACGTGAGGTCCGTCAAGCCCTTATAGGAATTTCTCAAGGGCAACGCGAAGTTCGTCCATGCTTTGCGCGCGCTTGCCCTTGTCCAAGGACATGCATTTCATGACTAAGTTGTTCAATTCCAAGGGCAATTCCTTGTTGATGTCAATCGGCGGACGCGCCTTGCCCTGCACATGCTGGTACATGACCGACATGTGATCGCCACGGGAATAGGGGGGTACCCCGCTGAACATCTCGTACAGAATGACTCCCAGACTGTAGATGTCGGCCCGTTCGTCCACTTTCTTGCCCAAAATCTGCTCTGGCGCCATGTACTTGGGAGAGCCGATCACATAGCCCGTTTTGGTGAGTTGAGTGTCGCCCTGCGTCTGCGCCGCCGCGACGCCGAAGTCGACGATCTTGAGCAAGCCATCGTTGTCGATGAGGATGTTCGCGGGCTTCAAGTCGCGATGCACGATGCCGGCCTGGTGCGCGACCGCCATGCCGGTTGCGATGTCGATGCCAAATTTGACCGCGCGCTTCAGCTCCACGGGTTTCTCGTTCACGATCTCGCCGCCCAGGGTGTGAGACGGAAAGTATTCCATCGAAATGGCGTAGTTGCCCTTGATGTACAAGAAATCGTAGATTCGGATGACGTTCTTGTGAGTGATCTTGCGGCTGTAGCGCAACTCATGCACGAAGCGCTTCATCATCTCTTCGTCCGCGGACACGTTCGCGTTCAGGAATTTAAGGATCAGGCGCTCCTCGACCACCGTGTCTTCCATCAGCAAGACCGTGCCGAAAGCACCTTTGCCGATCTTCTCGATGAACTTGTAGCGGCCTTCGATGACATCGCCCGTCTTCAAGGTTGCGATGTCCAGTTTGGCCTTCTCAACCTCCTGCTCCTGCACGATCTTGGCGATATCCTGATTGTCGATGAGCAGGGTCTTGGCCGGCTCCTGCATTTTTTCCGCACGTTGATTGGCGGCGATTTGCTGCGTGGAGAACCGATTGTCGAGTTCCGTCATGGCGCGGGCCACCGCCTGGCTGATGGTCGCGTCGGCATTGCTCGCAACCGCCTGCAACCGCCCGCGAATCGTGTCGGCACGCTTTTCGTCGGCGAGCTTGGCGAGCGCCGAGATGGCCTCGGCCTTGATTTCGTTTTCCGGCCGCTGCAGCATCGGCAGCAGCAGCTCGACGCATTTCTGATCGCCGATCTTGCCGATTGCTCGAATGACGGTCGGCAGGGACTTCGGTTCGCCCGCTGACAACATTTCTATGAATCGGGGCAGCGCTTTGGTGCTGCCTATTTCCGCGAGCGCATCCACCGCGCGTTCGCTCACCCACCAATCGGAGTCCTTGGTGGCTTCGATCAATTGAGCCACCGCTCGTTCGTCCTTGGTCTGGTTGAGGATCTCGATGGCGGCCCGGCGAATGTCCTGGTTTTCGTCCTTGACCAGCGCGAGCACGGCATCGACGACGCGCGGACCGCCGATCTTGCCGAGAGCATCCGCCGCGCGCGTGCGCACCCACCAATCGCTGTCAGCGATCACTTCCAGCAGGTACTTGACTGATTTGGAGGTGCCGACGACGTTCAAAACCTCGACGGCCGCACGCCGGGCGTATTCGTTCTCGTCCTTGAGGACATCCACCAAGTACTTGATGGTCTCGGGATGATTGGCATGAACGACGACGTCGACCGCCTTGTTCTGCACCTCGAGTTCCGGATCCCGCAGCATGCCGCAGAGCACGGCCATATCGAAGGGGCCGTCCATCCGCGAGAGGGCAGTGAGAGCGGCGGAGCGGATGAACTTGCTGTTGTCCTTGAGCTGCTTCTGCACCGCTTGCTGGACCTTGGGGTTGTTGAATCGCGCCAGCACATTGATGATGTGCAGCCGGGCGACCGGATCCTTGCCCTCGATTCGGGCGATCAAATCGTCGATGGACGATTCGTCGGCGATTTCCGCGATGATTTTGAATAAACCCGCCCGCTCGCTCGGTTCCTGGGAATAGGCGGCGTTCAGGAGTTCGCGCACGTTATAGCGGGCTTTCTGCGCGGCTATCACGTCGAGAAGGGCTTGCTTGGGCATCGACGGCTTGCTCAGGGCGTCGAGAAGCGCGCCCGCCGGATAGTTCTTGCTCGAGGACAAAGCCCAGGCGATTCCGGACATCGCCCGTCCGTTCGCCTCCGCCATGACCTTCAAAACCTGCGGCAGAGTTTTCGAGTCGATCAGGCGCGACAATATCTCGACGTACGCCACCGTCTCGCGTTTTTCCGAGGTCGCAAGGGCCTCGATGATGGGTTCTATGGCGCTCGGCCCGAGCGCACCCAATTTTTCCAAGGCCTTTTGCGCCACGGGACTGTTGGGGTTGCCGCTGGTCTTGACCTCGGCAATGAGCCTATCGGCACGATAGTTGGTAAATAAACTCATTCGGTGCCTTTCTTGCACATACCACGAGAGTCATCCATTGTCATCGTAGGTTTTGCGGCTGCCGCGGCGCTGATTCTCAATTTACAATTATGCCACACCGCACGCGCTTGTCCGCGTGCGGTACAATACAACGCTCATATGAATCAAGCCGACAGCGCGGAAAATGCCATCCGCGAAAAACTGATGTCCTATGCCGACCCCTATCTGTCCCAGACGCTCGGGGAGGCCAAGAGTGTGGCGTCCGTCACACTTCAAAACGGTGTGGCGCGCGTCGAACTGGTTCTGGGCTTTCCTTGCGGGGACTACGCGGCCGAACTCACAGCCGCGCTGCAAGAACATCTGCAGCCGCAGTTGGGACAGTCCAGGCTGGCACTTGATCTCAAGGCGCAGATAACGGCACATGCGGTGCAGCGGACCCTCAAGCCCTTGGCCGGAGTGAAGAATATCGTCGCGGTAGCCTCGGGGAAGGGCGGGGTCGGCAAATCCACGACGGCAGCCAATCTCGCGCTGGCCTGGGCTGCCCAGGGCGCCAAGGTCGGCCTCCTGGACGCAGACATCTATGGTCCGAGCCAACCCCTGATGATGGGCCTGGCCGGCGCCAAACCGACGAGCGTGGATGGCAAGCATTTGACCCCGTTGCGCGCACACGGCGTCGAAGTCATGTCGATCGGATTCATGATCGATCAAGAGCAGCCCATGGCGTGGCGCGGGCCGATGGTGACCCAGGCGCTGACGCAGCTTCTCGGCGAGACGAATTGGGGCGAACTGGATTACCTCGTCGTGGACATGCCGCCCGGTACCGGCGACATACAATTGACCCTGGCACAACGGGTCCCCGTCAGCGGCGCTGTGATCGTCACCACGCCTCAAGACATTGCCCTTCTGGATGCGCGCAAGGGTCTCAAGATGTTCGAGAAAGTCGAAGTCCGGGTGCTCGGCATCGTCGAAAACATGAGCGTGCATGTGTGCAGCCAATGCGGTCATCTGGAGCACGTGTTCGGCAGCGGCGGCGGCGCGCGCATGGCGGCTCAGTACGGGGTGCAGCTGCTGGGCGAGCTGCCATTGGACATCCGCATTCGGGAGGATGCAGACGGGGGGTCTCCCACGGTCGTGGCGGAGCCCGGCAGCGCCAGGGCTCGGGCGTACTTTTTGATGGCGCGCCGCACGGCGGCGCGATTGGCAACGCTGAACAAAGACTACAGCCGGGCATTCCCCAAGATCACGGTAGAATCGACATAGGCGCCCCATGAGCATCAAGAGCGATAAATGGATCAGGCGAATGGCGCGGGAGCACGGAATGATCGAGCCGTTTGCACCCGAACAGGTGCGGATGAGCGACGGCCACAAGATCGTCTCCTACGGCACTTCGAGTTATGGATATGACGTGCGCTGCGGGGACGATTTCAAGATCTTTACCAACATCAATTCCACCATCGTCGATCCGAAGAAATTCGACGAGAAGTCATTTGTCGATTTCAAAGGGCCCGTGTGCATCATTCCTCCGAACTCCTTTGCTCTTGCGGGCACGGTGGAGTATTTCAGGATTCCACGCAGTGTATTGACCGTCTGTCTCGGGAAGTGCGTCACCGGGGATACCCGCCTGGTCGACGCTGATAGCGGCGCATATGTGCCGATCACGGATATGCGCTGGGGCAAGCGCACCTTGGCCTGGGACGGTTCGCGTTTGAGGCCGGCAAAAGTGTCGGCCTTCATACCGCAGGGCAAGAGAGAGATCTTCGAGCTGAGCACCCGGACGGGACTGCGCATCCGGGCGACGGCGAATCATCCGTTTCGAATGCTCAATCGATGGGTGCCCTTGGGCGAGTTGCGGCTCGGCGATCGTATTGCGGTCGCACGCGAGATTCCCATATTTGGACGGACGCCCATTCCGGACTGGGAAGCGACTTTGGTAGGCTTGATGATCTCGGAAGGGCAGTGCAATACGCCCGGCCACAGCCCGACATACACCACCGCGGATCCGGCCATGGTCGCCCTACTCAAGTCCGCGATGGCGGCCTCCGGCCTGGGCGAGATCACTTACAAGGGTCGCTATGGGTATCGACTGGTCAACCGAAAGGGAAGAGGCGGAATCGCGGAGCGAAATCGCGCCCACAACTGGCTGCGAAATCTCGAGCTCAACGTGGGCGCCGCCGACAAGTTCGTGCCGCAGGCCATTTTCACGGCGCCCGAACCCTCGGTTCGCCTATTTTTGCAGGCGCTGTTCAGCGGCGACGGCAGCATCTATTACTCCGATCGGGGCGTCTTCCTCGAGTATTACTCGAATTCCCGGCGGCTGATCGAGGATGTGCACCATCTTCTGCTGCGATTCGGAATCTTTTCGCTGATCCGCGAGAAAACCACGGCGATTGGGACTCGGGCGTGCAAAATACAGATCACGGACAAGGATCAGATCCTGCGTTTTGCACAGAGAATCGGCTTCTCACCGGGCTCGGTGAAGCAGATGTTGCTCGAGGAAAAGGTGCTTCCGATGATCGCCGCGCAACCGCGGCGTAAAAGCAATTTCGACACGCTGCCAAGGGAGGCCTGGGCGGTCGCGGCCACCGCTGCTCGGGTTGGCGGAACGAGCTTGAGCGCACTCGACATACGTACTTACCGCAATCAATCCATGCCGATGGCCGCCGCGGCGCGGGTCGCCCTCATGACCGGCGATCCCTATGTCACTCCGCTCGTCGACGGACCTGTGTGGGATGAGGTCGAACGAATCGAGCCCGTTGGATCCGAAGAAGTCTATGACATCACCGTACCGACACTGCACAACTTCGTCGCCAACGATTTCATCGTCCACAATTCCACATACGCGCGTTGCGGCATAATATGCAACGTAACGCCTTTGGAACCCGAGTGGGAGGGGCATGTGACCTTGGAATTCTCCAACACCACGCCGCTGCCCGCGAAGATCTACGCCAACGAAGGCGTGGCGCAAATGCTGTTCTTCGAATCGGACGAAGTTTGCGAAACCTCGTACAAGGATCGCGGCGGCAAGTACCAGGGCCAGCGCGGCGTTACGTTGCCGAAGACCTAGGAGCCTGTCTGACGCTTCAGGGTTTTGATCCGCATCGCAAACTCCAACTTGCCATCGCGGGTTCTTTCCGCCTGCACCGGCACGAAGCCAAGCGACGGCGCAAACCACATTCGCAGAATGCGATTGTTGCCGTGGCGCTGACTGGCGATGATCACGGTGTCGAGGTCGCCCAGCGCGGTCTTCAATTTGGCGGTTCCCTCCTGGGAGTATTCGAATTCCTTGAGCTCGTCCTTGTCGATGATGTGAAAGGTCTTGGGCAAATTGCCCTTGCGCAAGTCGAGCATGACTTCAACCTGGATGGACATCACGTCCTGGGTTCCTTCCTTGAGGGACAGGTCGACCGGTTTCCCCTCGGAGGTGCCGCGAACTCGGCCGCCGCTCCAATCGAAATCCAATTCCACGCTGGATGAACCGTCCTCGCCCCGGTATTTCTCCGGGCGAACATGCTCGCCGACGATGCTGAGCCAGCTCTTCTGGGTGACCTCGCTGCGGTAGAGACGGAATACGCCGCGCGCCGTTATCGTCCACGTGTACAGGTAGTGACCGGCCTCGGTGTCCGGCTTGAGCTCGAGGTCGCTGGTGGCGACATTTATTGTTTTCCAGTCGGCCTGATAGTGGGCGGAAAAAGGCGCGAGGGCGGCGTCGCCCGCCGGCGTCTGCGCTCCAGCCGCAGGGGTGGCCATGATTGCCAGCGACAAGGCCGTGAATCGACTAACGGTCATGGTCTTCCTCCAACTGCACCGGTGCTGTCAGCGCCTTGCCATCCAGCCATGCCTGTCCGGCCTTGCAGCGCAGACGGCCTTCGCAAAACCAGCGGACGGCGAGCGGGTAGATGCGATGTTCCTGGACCTGCACGCGCGCTGCCAGACTCGCCTCATCGTCGTTCGGCCTCACCGCAACGCGCGCCTGGATCACCGCCGGGCCAGCGTCGAGCTCCTCGGTCACGAAGTGCACGGTCGCGCCGTGCCGGGTCTCGCCTGCCTCGAGAACGCGCCGATGCGTGTGCAAGCCTGGGTATTTGGGCAGCAGCGAGGGGTGGATGTTCAAAATGCTTCCACTGAATTCCGCTATGAAATCTGCGGAGAGTATGCGCATGAAGCCGGCCAGCACGATCAGCCGCGGCGAGCAGGCGCGAATGGCCGCGGCCAATTCATGCTCGAACGCGGCGCGGGGGGTGCCCGGGATGCCGGGCACTGCCTGAGCGGGGACTCCGAGAGTGCGCGCCGTCTCGAGCCCGGCGGCGGCGGGCCTGTCCGAGAATACCTTGACGATGCAATAGGGGGCTGCGTCGCTGCGGCTCTGCTCGATGAGCGCGCGCATGTTGCTGCCGCGTCCCGATATGAGGATGACGATCGGCTGCCGAGGCAGGTCGCTGCTCAAGCGATGACGACACCGCGCGCACCCGCGCGCACTTCACCGATCACGAGCGCTTCTTGTCCCATCTCGCGCAGGATGGCAATCGCACGGTCGGCATTGCTAGGCCGCAGGTGAATCGTCATGCCGATTCCGCAATTGAACACGCGGTACATTTCCGCGTCGGCGACTTGGCCCTGCCGCTGCAGCCACTCGAACACTGCCTCACGGCGCCAGGCCTTGCGATCCAGGACGACCTCCAAACCGTCCGGCACGACCCGCGGAATGTTCTCCAAGAGGCCGCCGCCCGTGATGTGCGACACACCGTGCACCGGGAGTTGTGCGATGACCCCGAGCAGCGGCTTCACATAGATGCGAGTGGGCGCCATGAGCCGATCGATCAATGTCACGCCATCCAGAAGTTCCTGCAGATCCGCGCCGCTCACCTGCAGGATTTTTCTGATCATCGAAAAACCGTTGGAATGAGGCCCTGAGGAGGGCAGCCCCAACACCACGTCGCCCGCCCGCGTGGCCGAGCCGTCGATGATGGCGTCTTTCTCCACGATGCCCACGCAGAATCCCGCGAGATCGTAATCCTCACCATGATACATGCCCGGCATCTCGGCAGTTTCTCCCCCCACCAAGGCGCACCCCGCCTGCACGCAGCCTTCGACGATGCCGGCGACAAGGCGCTCGCCCACGCCCACGTCGAGCTTGCCCGTCGCAAAATAGTCGAGAAAAAATAGCGGTTCTGCGCCTTGCACGACCACGTCGTTGACGCACATTGCCACCAGGTCGATGCCCACGGTATCGTGACGGCGAGTGTCGATGGCAAGCCGCAGCTTGGTGCCGACGCCGTCGGTGCCCGACACCAATACGGGGCGGCGATAGCGGTCTAGCGGCACCTCGACCAGGGCGCCAAATCCGCCGATGCCACCCAGCACCTCGCGGCGCATCGAGCGCCGTACGTGGGGCTTGATGCGTTCGACAAGTTCCTCGCCGGCGTCGATATCGACTCCGGCCTCGCGATAGGTTACCGGGGCTCGCTCAGTCATTCGGGTCCTTTATGGTGGATGGGCCGGTCGGCTCGGTCGACGCGGCAGGTCGGCCAGCTGTGGTATTTTACATCAGGCGACTCAAGGCTTCCGCGATAACACCATGGCATCCTACCGCAGCGTAAATATCCGTCGATTTTTGCATCTGGCAGCGATTTTGTGCTTGAGCGCTGCCGCCCTTGGCTTCGGGACGCAGGTGGAGGCCCTGACGCGTACGGAACTATATCAAGCGGTGGTGCCCGCGGGCGACCGCACCGAGGCGGGACAAAACGAGGCCTTCCAAACCGCGATGAAGACCGTGCTGGTGCGAGTGACGGGGCGCCGCTCGGCGGAGGATGACCCGGCGTTGGCGCCGTTGGTCACCAATGCCCGCCGCTACGTGCAGCAGTATCGCGGCGGCGCCGACAATCAGGTGTGGGTGTCCTTCGATGGTCCGGCCATCGAACGTTGGTTGGCGCAGAATGGCCAGCCGCTGTGGGGCCATGAACGGCCGACGACCTTTGTATGGCTGACCGCCCCGACGGGCCAATCCGGATCCGTCATCACCGCCGACAACACCTCCGAGCTTAAATTGGCCATCGATGCGGCGGCTGCGTCGCGCGGACTGCCCGTGGTCTGGCCGAGTGCCGCCGACTTGCAGAGGAATCATCTGGATTACGCCTCCGTGAGCGGTGCCGCGCCGTCCACGTTGGCGGAAATTGCATTGCGGTCGGGTGCCGAAGGGGTGCTCGTCGGTAGAGCTGCCGGTACCAGCGCGGCAGCCAGTGTGCGCTGGACCCATCTGTTTCAGGATCGCAGCAGCGAATTCTCCGGCCCGTTGGAAGGCGTAAACCGCGCGGCCGACCTGTACGCCGAATTGTTTGCGGCGAGCGGCACTCTCGTGCCGATCGATATCGAAGTGACCGGGGTGGGCGATCTGCGCGAATACGCCAATGTACAGACCTTTCTCGAGTCGCTGACCTTCATTTCACATGTGAGCGTGGTCGCGTTGACCGGCGATAGCGTTCGATTTCGATTGATGACGCGCGGCAGCGCCGAATCCTTGCACCGCACGCTTTCCTTGAACGGCCGGCTGCAGCCAATCGCCGCCGTCGACCCCGGGGTTCAGCGCTTTCAACTTCGCCACTAAGTCAGGCTCTCCCAGTGCCGCTGCCTCTGCGCCAAATCCCGAATGTCATCACGACGATCAGAATCCTGCTGGTCGCGCCCATCGCCGTGGCCCTGGCTCACCATGAGCTGTTGACCGCCATCGCTTTATTCGGGGCGGCGGCCCTGTCGGACGCCGCCGACGGCTATTTAGCCAAGCGTCATGACTGGCAGACCGAACTCGGCGCGATACTGGACCCGTTGGCCGACAAATTGCTGTTGGCGACCGTCTTCGTCACTCTCGCGTACCTGAGACTCGTGCCGCTGTGGTTGATGGTCGCTGCGGTGGCGCGGGATGTGATCATCGTCCTCGGTGCGCTGCTATATCGGTTTTGCATTGGTCCCTTGGAAGTGCGCCCATCGATCGTCAGCAAATTCAATACACTGTGCCAGGCCGTATTCATCATGGCCGTTGTCGGCAGGGAAGAGTTCGCGGTGCCGCCGGGGTGGGTGGTGGTGCTGCTCGGTTCCCTGGTGTTCGTGACGGTCGCCGTCAGCGGCATCGATTACGTCTTGATCTATGGCCGGCGTGCGCTGAACGTTGCCAAACCACGTGATGCCGCACGCGCGGGCGATCGGCGAACGTGAAGCAGCTTGCTCTCGGAGTCAGGCTGCGCGCCGATGCGCTGTTCGAGAGTTTCTGGCCGGGGCAGAACGGCGAGATTGTGGCCGCTCTCAAGGCTTCCAGCTCTGCGCCTCTGTGGCTCTGGGGTGGGCGCGGTTCGGGTAAAACCCACCTGCTGCAGGCCGTATGCGCCGCCGCGGGTGAAGCGGCCGCATATTTCCCCCTGGACCGTTCGCTCGCGTTGCCGCCGGAAGCGCTGGCGGGATTCGAGCACACCCGCGTGCTGTGCGTGGATGACGTCGATGCGGTCGCCGGCGAGGCGGCCTGGGAACGGGCTCTGTTCCGACTGTTCAATGATGCGGCCGAACTGCGTACCCGTTTGATTTTTGCGGCCGCCGCGCCGCCGCGCCAAGCCGAGTGGTCGCTCGATGACTGGCGTTCGCGCGCGGCTGCGTGCATCGTCTACCAATTGCGGGAACTCGACGACGCCGGCCGCATCGAAGCGCTGCGATTGCGTGCCGCTCAGCGGGGCTTGCAACTACCCTACGAGACCTCCGAGTACCTGCTGAAGCGATTGCCGCGGGACCTGCCATCGTTGTTCGACATTCTTGACCAGCTCGATGAGGCTTCTCTGGCGGCGCAGCGGCGGCTGACCATCCCATTTATTCGCGATGCCCTCGAGAAACACGCAAGAATAAAATCATAGAGCAGAACCACGCGAATACGAGAATCAGGCTCATGGCGGCCATCCAACGCGCGGCAGGGTTCACCAACAATTCCGTCAAAGCGAATACCAGATACGGGATGGCGAACAACGTGGACCAGGCATATGTATGGCGGTGGCCGCGCCGAAGTCCATTCAATGGCGCCAACAAAGGCAGCACCGCAAGAACGCAAATTAGCCACGGATACCCGACGATCATCCAGCCAAGCAGACTCAAGGCGACTGCGATCCAGAGCCAGAGGGTCAGCGCACGCGCCGTCGGCTCTTGAATCAAGTGTTGCTCCCCAGCCGAGCGGCGAGCGCAGCCACCCGCCGCCCCAATGCGCGTGCAAGTTCGCGTTCCGACTCCGACAATTCACCCGCACCGCTGATCGACGATACATGGCTGGCGCCGTAAGGCGTGCCGCCACTGCGCGTGGCGGCCAATCCGGCTTCGCTGAACGGCAAACCGACCAAGAACATGCCGTGATGGAGGAGAGGAATCATCATGGAAAGCAAAGTCGATTCCTGGCCGCCGTGCAAGGTTTGGGTCGACGTGAAGACGGCAGCAGGCTTGCCCTCGAGAGCACCCGATAACCAGAGCGCGCTCGTACCATCCAGGAAGAACTTCAGCGGCGCCGCCATATTGCCGAAGCGAGTCGGGCTCCCCAGGATGAGTGCGCAGCATTGCAGCAGGTCGTCATGAGTCGCATAGGGCGGACCCTCGTTGGGTATCGACGGATCAAGCTGATCCGTGGTGGCGGTCACCGGCGCAACGGTGCGCAGCCTGGCCCGCATGCCGGCGACGGATTCGACGCCCCGGCACACTTGCCGGGCCAAGGCGGCGGTGCTGCCTTGGCGTGAATAATACAGAACCAAAATTTCGTTCATCGGTACTCTTCCGAGAAATCACGGCGAAATTTGCGCACTTGCTGCGCCGGCGCAACGGAATAAATAACTGGCACCGATTATTGTATAACGGCGGCTCGTTTGACGGCCTTGGCCGCTGTTGCTAGTGTCCCAGTCCCCTATGTTGCGCTTCATTGCCGTATTTGTCGGTGCCGTCTGCCTGTTCGGATGCGCCGGAGCTCCCGTGCAGGAAATGAGCGACGCGCGGCAGGCCATTGCAGCTGCCCAGGCGGCCGGCGCATCCTCGGCAACGTCGCCCGATTTCTATGCAGCCCAGGCCGCCATCGGGCGCGCCGAAACACACCTGCAGGCGCAGGAGTTCACGCGCGCTCGCTATGCGGCGCTCGAAGCCAAGCGCCATGCCGCCGCCGCCCTCGCGAATGCGGATAGCCAGCATTCAGAGGCGCCGGTCACCCAACCGGATTGAGGCTGCGCTCGAATTGGGTCCGGTTGTTCGCCGATTCCTCGTATTTGGGAAGGTACAGGGCGTGTTCTTCCGCCACAGCACCCGGCTCGAGGCCAGGAGGCTGAACGTCCGGGGATTTGCCCGCAATTTGCCCGACGGCTCGGTCGAGGTGCTGGCGCAAGGCGCCGCCGGGGCGGTCGAGGCGCTGCGGGGGTGGCTGGCGCGCGGGCCGGCCCAGGCGAGGGTGGATGAGGTCCGAGAGATCCCGCCGGGTGAGATCCCGCCGGGTGATATGGCGCCGATTCCGGAGGGGTTCGATGCTCTCTAGAAACGCCATACCCGCTGCCAGCGCTGCATGACCAACGCTGGGTAGGTGTTGCGGCCGATGCTGCCGTTGTAGCGAGCCAGCGCGCGCGACCAGTTGCGATTCTCGGCTCGCAAGTAGTAACGCAGAATTTCGCAGCCCAAGCGGATGTTGGGTTCAATCCGCACCAGTTGGTTCTGCACGCCCAGTTCGCGCGGCCAGAACGGCATGACCTGCATGAGACCGACGGCGCCGGCGGGTGATACCGCCCAACGGTCAAAGCGGCTTTCCACCTCTATCAACGCGAGCACCAGGTCGGGGGGCAATTGCAGAGCCGGATCGCGCTTCGCCTCGCAGTACACATGGTCCAGGATTTCGATGCGTGCCTCGTGTGTGGGCACGAGCCGCGCGAGCTTCGGCTCCATGGATTTGTACCAGACCTCGGAGTCGAACTTGTCGGCGAAACAATCGGAGCTGCCGATGATCTTCTGCAGCAGAGCCTTGAGCTCCGGATCGCGTTGCTGATCCGCACGGGCGGTCGTCGGCAGGGTCAAGTACCCTGCCGACGCAACCAAGGCGCAGGCGATTGTCGCGCACAGCGGCCGCCGCATTGCAGTCCTCTAGCTGTTCAACTTATGTCGAATATAGCCTACTGGATCGGCGGCTGGAATTTCTGTGGATTCGGTCGCGCGACGGTGACGATATTCGAGATTTCCGGCATCGAGGCCCCGCTCCCCGATGACAATCCGATGAGGAATGCCCATGAGTTCGGAATCCGCGAACTTGACCCCCGGCCGGGCGTCGCGATCGTCGAGCAGCACATCGATGCCGGCCTCTACGAATTGCTGGTACAACGTATCGGCCGCCTGCTGGACCCGCATCGACTTTTGGTAGTTGATCGGGACCAGGACCACCTGAAACGGTGCGATCGCTTCGGGCCATACAATGCCGCTGGCGTCATGGTTCTGTTCTATCGCCGCCGCCACGACCCGCGTGACCCCGATGCCGTAGCAGCCCATGAACATCGTCAGCGACTTGCCCTGCTCATCCAGCACGGCGGCATGCATGGCCTCGCTGTACAGCTGGCCCAGTTGGAAAATGTGTCCTACCTCGATGCCGCGCGCGATCTCCAAGGTGCCGCGGCCGCTCGGACTGGGGTCGCCGCTCTGCGCATTACGGATATCGACGGCCTGCGGAGCGGGTAAGTCCCGCCCCCAGTTGGCACCGCGAAAGTGCATGTCCAACTCGTTGGCACCGCAGACGAAATCCGCCAGGTGAGCCGCCGCGTAGTCGACAAAGATCTTGCCGGCAAAGCCGATGGGACCGATGAAACCGGCTTCCGTGCCGGTGGACTTGCGCACGCGGTCGGCGCTCGACATTCGCAACGGACTGGCAACTCCGGGCAATTTCTGCGCCTTTACCGCATTCAATTCATGATCGCCGCGGATGACCAAGGCCACGACGTCGCCGTCGCTGCCGTCGACGAGAAGCGTCTTGACGCAGCGCGCAGCATCCACTTGGAGCAGGGCGGCAATGTCGGCGATGGTGCGTGCGTTAGGGGTGGATACCTTGGTCAACGGCTCCGCGGCGGCGGGGCGCGGCGAGGCGGGGGCGACGGTGGCGGCCATTTCGAGATTCGCGGCGTAGTCATCGGCATTGGAAAACGCAATCGCGTCCTCGCCCGAATCCGCCAGGACATGAAATTCCTGGGATGCCGTGCCGCCAATGCTGCCGCCGTCGGCCTGGACCGCCCTGAATTTCAACCCGATTCGCGTGAATATGCGCGAGTACGCCTCGTACATGAGGCGATAGCCCTGGGCAAGGCTCGCCTCGTCGACATGAAACGAGTACGCGTCCTTCATCAAGAATTCGCGGGCGCGCATGACGCCGAAACGCGGACGGATTTCATCGCGGAACTTGGTTTGAATCTGGTAGAAGTTGACCGGCAACTGCTTGTAGCTGCGCAGCTCGCGTCGCGCAATGTCGGTGATGACTTCTTCGTGCGTGGGGCCGTAGGCAAATTCACGGTCATGGCGATCCTTGAAGCGCAGCAACTCCGGCCCGTACTTGCTCCAGCGGCCGGATTCTTTCCAAAGTTCGGCGGGCTGGAGGGTCGGCATGCTGAGCTCGAGCGCCCCGGCGCGGTCCATCTCTTCGCGCACGATGCGTTCCACTTTGCGCAAGGTGCGCAGGCCGAGCGGCAGCCATACATACAGCCCGGCGGCGAGCCGGCGGATCATGCCGGTCCGGAGCATCAACTGGTGGCTGATGACTTCCGCATCGGAGGGCACCTCTTTGAGGGTCGAAATGGGGTTTTGAGATAAGCGCATAGCCACATAGCTTACATCAGGCCCCCTGGTATTATGGCGCCATGAGCGACGATGACGACTCGACAGCGCGGCCGCGGGGAGTGTACTGGCTGCCTAACCTGCTCACCACAGGGGCATTGTTCGCGGGCTTTTACGCAGTCGTGGCGGCCATCGATCTGAAATTCGAGCGTGCCGGTGCCGCGGTGTTCGTAGCGATGTTTTTCGACGGGTTGGACGGCCGCGTGGCGCGCTGGACCCAAACTGAAAGCTCCTTCGGCAAAGAGTACGACAGCCTGTCCGACATGGTGTCCTTCGGAGTTGCTCCGGCCATCGTTACCTATCAGTGGGGAGTCGCGCGCATCGCCGAGTATGGGCCGTTGTGGCGCCGGCTGGGCTGGCTGGTGTGTTTTTTCTACGCGGCGGCCGCCGCCCTGCGTCTGGCGCGCTTCAACTCCAGGAGCGCGACCCAGGACAAGCATTACTTCGAAGGCCTGCCCAGCCCGTCGGCCGCCGCCATCGTCGCGGCCCTGGTATGGCTCGCGAGCGACCAGACCAATATCGGGCTGCCGGGTCTGATTCTGGCGTTCGTGGTCACGGCAATTGCCGGTGCGCTCATGATCAGCCGCTTCGCGTTCAACAGCTTCAAGCAGGTTAATCCGGGCGCGCGGGTGCGCTTCACGCAGATCGTCATCGTGCCGCTTGCCTTCGTCGCCATTGCCCTCCACCCCGCGATCAGCTTGCTGACGATATTCGGCGGGTACGCCTTGTCGGCACCGGCGGTGTGGGTGTATCGCAAATTGCGCCGGCGCACGCGCAGTGTGCCGCAGACATGAATCCGGCGTTGCGCCAGGAATATCTCGCCGCTCTCGGTCTGCACACCTGGACTGCACGATCCACGCCGCGCGATGCTGCCGCGCCCCATTTTGGGGAGTCCCTTGAAGCCGCCGCGGCGCCTGAGGCCGGTGGGGCGCGCAAGGCCGGCGCGGCGCCTGAGGCCGGCGCGGCGCGGGAGGCCGGCGTCGATTGGCCCGAGTTGCGCGCGCGGGTCGCCGCTTGTACGCGCTGCACCCTGTGCAATACCCGGACGCAAACCGTGTTTGGCGTGGGCAACCAAAAGGCGGAATGGCTCATTGTCGGCGAAGCGCCCGGCGCGGAGGAAGACGCCCAAGGTGAGCCCTTTGTGGGCCGCGCGGGCCAATTGCTGAATTCCATGCTGCGCGCGATCGGATTGGCGCGTGAACAGGTGTACATCGCCAATGTCCTGAAATGTCGGCCCCCGGGCAATCGGGATCCCAGTGCAATTGAAGCCGCCGAGTGTCTGCCCTACCTGGAGCAGCAAATCGCGCTGCTAAAGCCGAAGGTCATGCTGGCGGTGGGCCGCATCGCGGCGCAAAACCTGCTGCGTACCGACGTAACTTTGGGCAGACTGCGGCAGCAAGTGCACCGCTTCGGCGTCTCCCAGGTACCGCTAATCGTGACATATCACCCTGCATATCTGCTGCGCACACCGGCCGACAAGCGCAAGGCGTGGGAGGATTTGAAGTTCGCCCGCGAGGTATGCGCGCGTGTCTAGCGTCAAGCAAGAAGTCGAGTTTGCCTCGGTCGAGATCAGGCCCATGCACGAACTCGATGTGCCCGTCATCGTGGCCATCGAACGGGCCGCCTATCAGTTTCCGTGGAGCGAGGGCATATTTCGCGATTGCCTCCGGGTTGGCTACGTCTGCCGCGTGATCGATGTCGGCGGCGAATTGGCGGGCTACGGAATCATGTCGGTCGGTGCGGGCGAAGCGCACATCCTGAACGTGTGCATCCGTGATGAATTTCGCTGCCGGGGCATGGCCCGCAAGATCCTGCTGTACCTGCTTGATCGAGCGCGCGCAGCGGGGATGTACGAAGCATTTCTCGAAGTCAGGCCGTCCAACACGGCCGCCGCGCGCCTCTATCACTCCATGGGCTTCGAACAGGTTGGAATACGGCGCGGCTACTATCAAGCGACGGTGGGCCGCGAGGATGCGGCCGTGCTGCGCAGGGTGCTGCTGCCGGAAATCAAATCCTAGGGCGGCATTATTGAATATATTTTGATTTAACTAACCCATGTATATTATTGATTAATATAATTAAAATATTCAATAAAATCGCCCATGAACCTGAATTGCAAGTCGCAGGGCGCTGACCCGCTAGAATAATCGGCTGTCCGGACCAATCTCCCCGGGTCGGTACTCAATCATTCAGGTGCGAAAGACATGTCGAGCGGCCCATTAGCCGAGGAAATCAGCAAGAGGCGGACTTTTGCCATCATCTCCCATCCCGATGCGGGCAAGACCACCTTGACCGAGAAGCTGCTGCTATTCGGCGGTGCGATTCAGATGGCGGGCACGGTGAAGGGGCGCAAGGCCACGCGCCACGCCACTTCCGATTGGATGCGCCTGGAGCAACAGCGCGGCATCTCTGTGACGTCCTCGGTGATGCAGTTCCCCTTTGAGAATTGCATCGTCAATCTGCTGGACACTCCGGGTCACGAGGATTTCTCCGAGGACACCTACCGCACCCTGACGGCCGTCGATTCCGCCTTGATGGTCATCGACTGCGCCAAGGGGGTCGAAGAGCGCACCATCAAACTCATGGACGTTTGCCGGTTGCGCGACACGCCCATCATGACCTTCGTCAACAAGCTCGACCGGGACGGCCGGGCACCGATCGAACTGCTGGATGAAATCGAGAGCGTCTTGAAGATTCAGTGCTCGCCCATTACCTGGCCGATCGGCATGGGACGCGATCTGCTTGGCGTCTACCATTTGCTCGAAGACAAGATCTACGTGTATGTCCCGGTGGAGAAGGGCCGGGTCGGTTCCCACGAAACCATCGACGGCATACAAAGCGCTGCGGCGCGCGAGTTCCTCGGCACGAGATATCAGGAGTTTCGGGATGAGGTGGACCTGGTGCGGGGCGCCAGCCCGAGCTTCGACCTCCAGCGCTATCGCGCCGCGAAACAGACGCCGGTCTTTTTCGGCTCGGCGGTCAACAACTTCGGCGTCCGGGAATTGCTGTCCGCCTTCGTTGCGCATTCCCCGGGGCCGTTGCCGCGGCCAACGCTGCAGCGCGAGGTCGACGCAATCGAGCCGAAACTCACAGGTTTCGTCTTCAAGATCCAGGCCAACATGGATCCCGGACATCGCGACCGCATTGCCTTCATGCGGCTATGTTCGGGGCGGTATACGCGCGGGATGCGCATGCATCATGTGCGCCTCGACAAGGAGGTGCGGATTGCCGACGCCCTGACATTCCTGGCTGCCGACCGCAGCCAGGCCGAGGAGGCCTACGCAGGCGACATCATCGGCCTGCACAATCATGGGACCATCAATATTGGCGACACTTTCACCGAGGGTGAAGACCTCACTTTCACGGGCGTGCCGAATTTCGCTCCGGAAATGTTTCGCCGTGCCGTGCTGAAGGACCCGTTGCGCATGAAGGCCCTGCAGAAAGGCCTGTCGCAGCTCTGCGAGGAGGGCGCCACTCAATTGTTCAAGCCGCTGCGCAACAATGACTTGATTCTCGGCGCCATCGGACAGCTGCAATTCGAGGTCGTCGCGTTTCGATTGCAGGATGAATACAGCGTGCAATGCGTGTTCGAGCCCATCAACGTGGCCATGGCGCGCTGGGTGCGCCTCAACGACGAGAAGCGGCTCGGGGAATTTCGCGACAAGGCATACGACAATCTCGCCCTGGATCACGCCGGCGAACTGGTTTATCTCGCGCCCACGCGGGTCAATCTCGGGCTGACCGAGGAGCGCTGGCCGGAGATCAGTTTTCTCAAGACGCGCGAGAACCTTGCTGCGTGAGCTTAGGAGCCGGTCTTGGACAGGCTTCGAGGCCGGAAGGCGCGCACTGCGGCGATGAATTGGTTCACAGTGATGCGCGCGGGAGCGGCGGCATAGCGCAGAATCGTATAGTGCCGGCAGAGCGCGGTGACTGCCGGGGCCAGATCGGGACGGTGCCGTGCGACGCGCAGGGCGAAGTCTTCCGCGCCTTCGTGTGAGTGGCGCGCCAGTCCCACCGCCGCCAATTTGGCGCACAGACTCGCGTAGGCGCGAATCAATGCATCCTTCGGCTTGGGATCGGCTTCGCGGCGCACCAGCCAGGTGAGCCAGCAAAGGACCAGGGTCAGCGCCGCTGCCAGCAGCATCACCAGCTTTTGGCCGTCCGGCTCGGGAATATTCAGCCATTCCAGCAACTTCTGCTGCGAGCTTTGATCGAAGAACAGGATGCGCTCGCGCCAAACCTGCTTGAGTGCATCGAGCCGCAGCCGAGCATCGGCGAACCAGGGAAAGCGGCGCTGCCAGCGGCCCATCAACGGCTCATCGGCGATCACGGCATCGTCTGCAGTGTGCTCGACGCGCTCGGGCGCGATCGCCGAAGTGGGGTCGACCCGCAGCCATCCGCGCCCCTCGATCCACACCTCGACCCAGGCGTGTGCATCGCTTTGCCGCAATATCCAATAGTCCGCGTAGCGATTGAAGGTGCCGCCTTGATAGCCGGTCACGACACGGGCAGGTATTCCAACGGCGCGCATCAAGACGGCGAACGCCGAAGCGTAGTGCTCGCAGAAGCCGCGCTTGGTATCGAACAGAAATGCATCGACGGAGTCGTCGGCGAGCCTGGGCGGCGTCAGTGTGTAATAGAAGGCTTGTTGGGTGAACATGGCGAGGACGGCTTGCACGTACTCGCCGTCGTCCGGATGCATGCCGCGGAGCGATTGCGCCAGCTGCAGCGAACGCGGATTGTGATTGGGCGGCAGCCGGGTATCGCGTCCGCGCGCCGGTGTGCTCAGCGGCGCCGAGGATTGCACCCGTGTGTAGGAGGTCACCGCGACATTGAGCGGGCGCGACACGGGGTCACGCTGCACGAGGATGTAGTCGCTGGTAAGGAGGGTGTCCGGCTGGTCCCAGCGCGACGGCCAGTCGAGCGCGAACAGCCATCGGTGCTGGTGCGGCTCGAGGCTCAGGGTGTAGTCATAGGCAGGGCCCTGCGGCTGCAAGGCGGCGGCGCGCAGCGGCGTTAAATTGCTGCGCCGCCAGGTGCGCCCATCGAAATCATGCATCACGGGTCCGCGCCAATAGCGCTCCTGCGGCGGCGGCGCGGCCGCCGCGAAACGCACGCGGAATGCGACCTCGTCAGACAAGGCGAGGTGATCGATATCCCCCGGGCTCATGGTGTCGCTCAATCCTGACTCGGTGCTGGTTTGATCGGCCGGCAAGTGCCACAGCGGCGCCGCGAAGCGCGGAAACAAGAGCCATAGCACCAAAGCGAGCGGCAGAGCCTGGCCCAGAATTCGCCCGGCGTAACGCAGGGAGCGGCGCCAATCGGGCAGGGGCGAGGTGCTGGTCATGCGCAACAGCGTGGCCGTCGTCAGCCAGCAAACACCGGTCAGGTAGGTGAACAGCCAGACCGAGGTGCTCTCGAGCAACGCCGATACGCTCACAAAATAGATGATGAGCGTGATGACGTAGATATCCCGCTCGGTCTCGGTCTCGAGCAGTTTCAATCCTGCCACGAGGGCAAGCAGCGCCGTGCCGGCGGACAATCCATTGAAGGTGCGGAATTGCACGAACAGCAGCGCAATTGCGAGCACGGCGATGGTTACGCGCACGCCCCTCGGCGGGGCCGCTCGCCCGCGGCGCGCGAGCAGGAGCCGGATGCCGGCCGATACGGCCACGATCGCGAGCACCCACACCGGCAGAGATCCCACGTGCGCGGCTACCGCGAGCGCAAGGCAGGCAAATATCCCCGACAGCTGCTCGTACGATAGGGCTTTGGAATTCACGGCGATTCCGCACTTCCGAACGTGGCGAGCGCTCGCAGGCAGGCAAATCGATGCGCCGCGCCGCGCGCCGGCGGGATTTCCTTGCCTGGAATTCGAAGTCCGTAGATTCGCTGCGCCGACTCGCTTTCGAGCACCCACATGCACAGTTGCGAGAGGCGCATCTCGGTCTCTTCGCCCTCGAGGGCAGACCAATCCAGCCATTCGGGCAGCGCCGCCAGACTGGTATAACTCTGCACGGCCGCCTCACCGCCGCGCGCGAGCACCTTCCATGCCATGTGCTTGAGCGGCACGCCGGGTTCGTAGGCGCGCAGGCCCGCGAAATCCTCATCGCCGCGAGTTTCCGAACGAGAGGCGGATCCCGAACCCGCCACCGACGGCAGCGTTCGAGTTCCATGCGGGGCGGGCGCGACATAGGCGGTCAGCGCCCCCTGCACATAAGTCCAGGCGTGAAACCATCCAAAGGGATAGCGCGTGCGCAATTCGAACTGTGCGATTCGCATGATTCCGCGGCGCGGCACGGGGACCGCGACCGGGACGGATTCACCCGATCTTGCGGGGACGCTGCGAATTCCAGCGGCGGTGCGGCAGCGGATTTCGACGTCCCGGCGTTCGAGGTTCGAATCATTCTTGAGCACGAACTCGAAGACTGCCTCGCGGCCGGCGAACGCATCCACCTCCGTGGTCACATCCACCTGCAGGCCCAGCAAATTGCGATTGCAGTGATGCATGGTGACGAGCGCGACACTCGCCATCAAAAAGCCGAAGGCCAAACCTAGATTGCTGTTGTAGTTGAGTCCCGCAATCAACATTGCGACCAGCATGCAGGCCAGCATCATGCCGAACCGAGTCGGTAGAATGTATATGCGGCGCCGATTGATCTTGACGGGCAACGAATCGCGGCCATGACGGCGCGCGGCCCAGGCGCTTAGTTTGGCGGCGAGTACCCGGCGATATTTCAAGATCGCTCCAAGGAGCCTGTGTGAGTAATCCGCGTGAGCCGCGTTGGTCGGGAGACGGAGCGGATGCAAGGCGTGCGGCGCAGGCCGTGGCGGGCACCACGGCCAAGGCGCGCAACGCCGCAGATGCCCGTCTCCCGGCCAACCCTTCGGGACCGGGCAGATTTCGCTTCATCCGTCGTTGTCGCCTCCTTATTGGGTCGTAACCCAACCGCGTCGGCTCCGCCTCGGCTGAAGCGAAATCTGCCACGGTCGCGGCCACGGGGATTACTCACACAGGCTCCTTAGCCTAAGGAACGGAAACGGCCTCGAGCAGCCGGGTCACCGCTGCCGGGCCGCTGTCCCGCTGCCGCACACGATGTTCAACCACGGCGGCAAATACCGCTTGCACATGTTCGGGGATGACGGCATCGCGGCCGGCGATCAGGGCCCAGGCGCGCGCCGCGCGCAGCAGGCCGATGGCTGCCCGCGGCGACAGTCCGACGTTCAATCCGGACGAGTGGCGGGTGTGGGCCACCAGTGCCTGGACGTAGTCGAGCAGCGCCGGCGCCACGTGAACATCGAGAACCCGCTGCTGCAGCCGCCGCAGGCTCTCCACGG
Organism: uncultured Gammaproteobacteria bacterium; assembly: GCA_963811115.1. Classification (GTDB taxonomy): domain Bacteria; phylum Pseudomonadota; class Gammaproteobacteria; order Steroidobacterales; family Steroidobacteraceae; genus Bog-1198. Next base: position 404,447 of record CAWEQB010000001.1, on the reverse strand, counting down.
TGGCGATCGTCGACAGCGAATTGACCAAATCCCGGCGGTCCACGCCGCTGAGAAGCTCGCGCTCCGCCGCAGCCGCCGGATAACCCAAGTGCACGCGCATCAAAAAGCGATCCAATTGCGACTCGGGCAGCGGAAAGGTGCCGACCTGGTCCTGCGGGTTCTGGGTGGCAATGACGAAGAACGGTTCAGGCAGCGCCATCGACTGGCCGTCGAGGGTGACTTGATGTTCCTCCATGGCCTCGAGCAGGGCGCTCTGGGCCTTCGGCGAGGCTCGATTGATTTCATCCGCCAGGACCAGCTGGGCAAAAATCGGACCGCGCTGAAACCTGAATTTGCCGGTTTCGCGATCAAAAATGGATACGCCGAGAACATCGGCCGGCAACAGATCGCTGGTGAATTGCACGCGCTGAAAGGACAGCCCCAGAGTCTTGGCAATTGCATGCGCGAGGGTGGTCTTGCCCACCCCGGGTATGTCTTCGATCAGCAAATGACCGCGCGCCAACAGGCACGCCAGACACATGCGGATCTGCAGGTCCTTGCCCAATATCACGCGGTTGATTTGGGCAAGTACGGCATCGATCTCGGATTGCGCGGCTTTCATTCAGCCTTCAGCGCGGCGACCTTGGCGATCTGCGCCGCCAATTGCCGAATTTCAGTGTGTAGATCGGAGAGCCGCTGCTGATCCTTGGCCACGACATCCGGCGGCGCATTCTTGGCGAACTCGGAATTGTTCAATTTGCCGGTCATTTTTTGCAGATCCAACGCGGCTTTGCCGTGCCGCTTCGACAAGCGTGCGAGCTCCGCCGCCGGGTCGATCAGGCCGGCCATGGGCACCAATATCTCGAGCGTCCCGAGCAGCGCGACGGCGGCAATCGGCGAAACTTCCGCCGGCCCCAGCGCGCGCGGCGATTCGATGCCGGCGAGCCGCACCAAGTAGTGCAGATTGCGGCCAAGGTATTCGAGATCCCGGGGGCCGGCGTTCTGCAGCAACACCTCGAGCTTGCGGCTCGGCGCGATGTCCAATTCGCCGCGAATTTGCCGCACGCCTTCGATGAAGTCGATCACCCAGCGCATCTCGCGCTCGGCCTCGGGATCAGTCTTGACCCCATCCGCGTTTGGATAGGAGCAGCGCATGATGGTCTCGCCGGACACGCCCGCGCTCGCGCGCACGCGCTGCCAGATTTCCTCGCTGATGAACGGCGCCAGTGGGTGCAGCGCGCGCAACAGCACTTCCAACGTGGTGATCAGGGTATGGCGCGTGCCAAGCTTTGCCGCCGCGCCGGCGGCGTCGGATTGCAGCACCGCCTTGGAGAGCTCCAGGTACCAGTCGCAGAATTCGTGCCAGGTGAATTCATACAGGGCATTGGCGACTATATCGAGACGGTATTCGGCGAATCCGGATTCCACGCGTGCCAGCATCGAAGCCAGGCGCGCTTGAATCCATCGATCGGCCAGGCTGAACTGCGCGCCGGAGAGGTCCGCAGCCGGCACGGCGCTGTCCTCCACGTTCATCAGCACGTAGCGCGCGGCGTTCCAAAGTTTGTTGCAGAAGTTGCGATACTCCTCGACCCGGCTCAGGTCGAAGCGCAAATCGCGGCTCTGGGTGGCGAGCCGGGCGAAGCACAGGCGCAATGCGTCCGTGCCAAAGGCCGGAATGCCCTGCGGAAATTGCTTACGCGTCGCCTTTTCGATGGCAGGTTTCATCTGCGGCTGCATCAGCCCGCTGGTGCGCTTGGCGAGCAGCGCTTCCAGAGATATTCCGTCGACAATGTCCAGAGGATCGATGACGTTGCCCTTGGACTTGGACATCTTCTGGCCGTCGTGATCGCGGATCAGTCCGTGGACATAGACCTCGCGAAACGGCACCTCGCCGGTGAACTTCAGCCCCATCATGATCATGCGGGCGACCCAGAAGAAAATGATGTCGAAGCCCGTGACCAGCACCGAGGTTGGATAGTAAGTCTCGAGAGCGGATGTCTTCTCCGGCCAGCCCTGGGTGGAAAAAGGCCACAATGCCGAGGAGAACCAGGTATCCAGCACGTCCTCGTCCTGACGCAACGCCGCCGTCGGATCGATGCCATGCACGGCGCGGGCCTCGGCCTCGTCCCGTGCGACGTACCAGCGGCCCTCCGTGTCATACCACGCCGGTATGCGGTGTCCCCACCACAACTGACGGCTGATGCACCAATCCTTGATCTTGTGCATCCACTCGTAATACACACCGGTCCAATTGTCGGGGACAAAACGGATGTCGCCTTGTTCAACGGCGCGGATCGCCGGTTCCGCCAAGGGCTTGATATCGACGAACCATTGATCGGTGAGCAGCGGCTCCAGAACCGCATTGGTGCGATCGCCGCGCGGCACAGTCAGCTTGTGCGGCTCGACCCGCTCGATGAGCCCGAGTTCATCCAGGTCGGCCAAAATCCTGGCGCGCGCTTCAATGCGGTCCAGGCCGCGGTAAGCGGCGGGCACCTGTTCATTGAGCGAGGCGTCCGGATTCATGATGTTGATCAGCGGCAGACCATGGCGCTGGCCGACTTCATAGTCGTTGAAGTCATGCGCCGGCGTAATCTTGACGCAGCCGCTGCCGAATTGCGGATCGACATAGGAGTCGGCGATGACCGGAATTTCGCGCGCCGCCAGCGGCAGGTGGACGCGACGGCCGATCAGATGGCGGTAGCGTTCGTCGTCAGGGTGCACTGCGACGGCCGCATCCCCGAGCAAAGTCTCCGGCCGCGTGGTCGCAACCACGAGGAATCCGTCGTCATCGGTCAACCGATAGCGCAAATGCCACAGGCTGCCGGCCTCTTCTTCCGCGACGACTTCCAGATCGGAAAGCGCCGATTTCAATACCGGGTCCCAATTCACCAGGCGCTTGCCGCGATAGATCAAACCTTCCTGATAGAGGCGCACGAAAACTTCCGTGACCGCCCGCGACAATCCGGGATCCATGGTAAAGCGATCACGCTGCCAGTCGACCGAGGCGCCAAGGCGGCGCATCTGGTTGGCAATCTGCCCGCCGGACTGCTCCTTCCACTGCCATATGCGCTCGATGAAGGCTTCCCGGCCCATTCCGATGCGGCTCAGGCCCGCGGCGTTCAATTGCCTCTCCACGACCATCTGCGTGGCAATGCCCGCATGATCGGTGCCGGGCTGCCACAGGGTGTCGAAGCCCTGCATGCGCCGGTGGCGAATGAGCGCGTCCATGATGGTGTCTTGGAAGGCGTGACCCATGTGCAAGGTGCCGGTCACGTTGGGTGGAGGAATGACGATCGAATAGGCCGGTCCTCGGCCGCCCGGAGCGAAATAACCGGAAGCCTCCCAGCGTGCGTAAAGTCGCGATTCGATGTTGGCCGGCGAGAAGGCTTTATCCATGATCCGGGGGGGTATCCTGCGACGCGGCGTTCTGGGTGGCGGCGTGCTCCCGCAAAATGCGGTCCACCAGCTCCGGAAGCCGTGCGCGCAGGCGGTCGTATACACGCTCGAACAAGGTGGCTTCGATGTCTTTGACCGCCTGATGCAACAAGGAGTCGGCAAGTTCCAGCGTTTCGGTCAGGATGGCCGCGTGCACGGACTTCACGTCGAGCGCCGAGACCTCCCCCGCGATGTCCCGCACCGCATCGGTAAGGATCGGGATATCGCGTGGATCATGTGGTCCGGTTTGCATGGGGACGCCTAAATATCGGCAGTATCGCCGAGCTGGTGGGTTTCCAGGGCCACTTTAAGGTCGCGGTACGACTTGAAGCGTTCGCGGCCGAGACGGCGGCGCTCCGCGTCGGCGTCGATGATTTCGGCAATTCGGGCGAAGCGCTCCCACTGCTCCGGCAGTCGATCGGTCAGGTTCACCAGCAGGTCCGCCGCGGGCGTTGCCGTCGACGGCGCCGTGAGGTACACCCGGGCGGCCGGATCCGGCGCTTGATCGTCCAGGCAGATCTGGTGCGGGATGAACGAGCGTTCATTGAAAGTCCAAAGCAAGTCATCGAGCACGCGCGCATCGGCCGGCGAATCATTGACGATGACGACGCGCAAATCGCGTAGATAGGCCTTTTCGGTGAGGCGGCACGCAAAGGCCCTACGCTGTTGGGCGGCGGCGCTTTTCAGTACATAGAAATCGACGCGCTCGGTCATGTCGCCCGTGCGCAGTGGATCAGGAAGTCGAGGAGCAGGGGCACGGGCCGTCCGGTGCTGCCCTTCTGCGCGCCGCCGAGCCATGCCGTGCCGGCGACGTCGAGATGCGCCCAGTGCAAATCCTTGGCGAACTTCCCGAGAAACGAAGCGGCAGTGCAGGCGCCGCCCTCGCGTCCGCCGACATTGGCGATATCCGCAAAATTGCTCTTCAGCTGTTCTACGTATTCCTCGCCGACCGGCATTCGCCAGGCACGGTCGTCGGCACGAATGCCGGCCGCTGCCAGGTCGTGCGCCAACGGCTCATGATTGCTCATCAGGCCGCTGAAATGGTTGCCGAGCGCGACGATGCAGGCGCCGGTCAACGTTGCCACGTCAATCACCGCGGCCGGATTGAAGCGCCGGCTGAAGGTGATGGCGTCGCAGAGAATCAGGCGCCCTTCGGCGTCGGTGTTCAGAATCTCGACGGTTTGACCGGACATGGTCGTGACGATGTCGGCGGGCTTTACGGCCCCGCCGCTCGGCATGTTTTCGCAGGTGGGCACGATTACCACGAGATTGATGCGCAATTTCAATTCGGCGACCGCGCGCAATGTGCCGAGAACGGCGGCGCCGCCGCTCATGTCGAACTTCATTTCGTCCATGGCGGGAGGATCCTTCAGAGAAATGCCTCCCGAATCGAAAGTGATGCCCTTGCCGATCAGACAGATCGGCGCCGCGTTCTTCTTGCCGCCGTTGTATTCGCAGACAATGAGACGCGGGGGCTGGTCCGAGCCCTGCGTCACCGCCAGGAATGCGCCCATCTTGAGCGCCTTGATGCCGCTTGCGTCAAATACCTTGGTCTTGATGCTCGGATAGTCGTTGGCCAAGGCTAATGCGCGCGTGCCCAGATAAGCCGGGGTACACACATTCGGCGGCAAATTGGCCAGATCGCGTGACAGGGTTGTTCCCAGCCCAAGCGCCGCGCCGATGCGCAGGCCCTCGGTGGCCGCCTTCGACGCGCGCGCATCGGTAACCGCCACGCTAAGACTCGACAAGGGCGGCGCTTTGGGCTTTGCGGCTGTCTTCAGATCGGGAATCTTATACAACTGGGCGCAGAAGACTTCGGCGACAGCACGTGCGCGATATTGCACATCGAGGTCGGCAACCTGCTCGAGCGCAAGGTACACGATCGCGTCTTTCGCTGCGGTCTTGCCGAGCGCTTGAACCGTGGACTGCAGGGCCTTGCGGTACTGCTTGCGGCCGAAGGCAGCGTGAGTTCCCAGGCCGATCAACAGCACGCGCGCAGCCGCCGCTCCGGCAGGCGCCGGAAGCAACAGAACATCGCCGAGCTTTGCGGAGAAATCGCCATCTGCGCGCAGCTTGCCGATCATTCCGTTCAATTGCGCATCGATCCGGCGGGCCGCCGTGCCGAGTTCTCCATCCTCGTAGACGCCCACTACCGCGCAAGCCGCCTCAGCGCGCGCTTTCGCATCGATGATTACCTTGAATTCCATGTCCCAAGCTCCGTATTGATCCGTATTGTGCCGTCGGGGGTTGAGTAAATAGTTTACTAGATTATTACGAAGGCTCTAAGCTCGGGCTATGAAATGGACAGTGCAAAGATATGTGTTGCGCGAAGTCGTGCAGACCTGGCTCGCGGTGACCGGGGTCCTGGTGGCGATTCTGGTGTCCAATCAGCTGTCCCGGGTGCTCGGCCAGGCCGCGGACAATCAATACGGCCGGCACCTGGTATTCGACTTGATCGCGCTCGGCGCGATCATGAATCTGTCGGTTATCGTTCCGGTCGGCCTGTTGCTGGCCGTGGTGCTGACACTGGGCCGCCTGTACCACGACAGCGAAATGGCCGCTCTGCAGGCCTGCGGCTTTGGCCCGGCGCGGCTGCTGGTGCCATTATTCTGTTTTGCGTCCGTCATCGCCGTGGGGTTGGGCTGGCTGGTGTTCGTCCAAGTGCCGCAAGCCGACAGCCAGGCGCAGCTGTTGCGCCAATCGGCTATGAAGGAGGCGCAATTCGGCCAGCTCGATGCCGGCCGATTCCGCTCGTTCAGCGGTGGCGACGCCGTGTTTTATGCCGAACGCGTCGATCAGGAGGGTGTTTTGCACAATGTCTTCGTGCAGCGCGAGTCGGCCGGACGTATTGAAGTTGCGCTCGCCGACACCGCCACCTATTCCAAGGCCGCGCTCAACGGCATGCACCTGGTGACGCTGTTCAACGGCCGCCGCTATGAAGGCGTGCCGGGGCGGGATGATTTCCGGGTGATCGAGTTCCGCGAGCACGGTATCCCCATAGCAACGCCCGCGGACGTCGCCGGTACCCAGGACCCCGACACCAAGCCGACGCGGGAACTGCTCGGCTCCGCCGACCCCTCGGATATCGCGCAACTGCAATTCAGGACGTCTACGCCGCTTATGGCGCTTGTGCTGACCTTGATCGCCGTGCCTTTGAGCCGCCTGCGTCCCCGCCAGGGTCGCTACACCCGCGTCGGCTTCGCCATCGTCGTGTTCTTCGTGTATTCGAACCTGCTGTCGGCTTCCAAGGTGTGGATCGAGAAGGGGGACCTGTCGCCGCTCATCGGGGTCTGGTGGGTTCATCTGGCCGCATTGGCGCTGGGCTTGTACCTGGTGATGCGTGAAGCGAGGGCAACGTGAACATTCTCGACCGCTACGTGTACCGCACCGTGCTCATCTATACGGCCATGGCGATGGGCGTGCTGTTGACGCTCGGCGGGTTGTTCCTGTTCATCACCCAGCAAGGCGACATCGGCGTCGGCAGCTACAGCGCCGGCGATGCGTTTCTTTTCACGATGCTCAATCTGCCGCAGCAGGCATTCGAACTGCTGCCGATCGGCGCGATGATCGGGACCCTGATGGGGCTCGGCAACCTGGCGTCGGGCAGCGAACTGGTGGTCACGCGCGCCTCCGGGGTGTCGGTGTGGCGCATCGGCTGGCCGGTGGGTCTTGCCGGCTTGACCCTGTCGCTGCTCATGTACGGCATCGGCGAGTATGCGGCGCCGCCGATGGCGCAATTCGCGAAGCGCGAAAAGACCACTGATAAACTCGCGGACGTGAGTTTCGCGGGAACGAGCAGCGCGTGGGTGAAGGACGGGAATCTCATCCTGCGGGTGCAGACCGGAGAAGTCGACCGCGCCTTCGGCGGCGTATCTCTGTTCACGCTGGATGGACCCACAAAATTGCGCTCGATACAGCGGGCCGAGCGGATTTCCATTGGCGATCCCGGCCGCTGGAGGCTGCATAACGTGACGACTTCGGCCTTCAGCGACGAACACGTCACCGGTCAGCTGGTGGAGGAAACCACCATGCAATCGACGGTGAATCCGGAATTCCTGGGACTGGCGGCCACCGATCCGCAGATGCTGACGTTGCGGGGGCTGGCCTCGTACATCGATCATTTGCGGCGCAACAACCTCGAAACCGCGTCCTATGAAATCGGCTATTGGTCGCGAATCGCCAGGCTGTTCGCGGTGATCGTCGTGACGCTCCTGGCGTTGCCCTTCGTATTCGGCCCTCTGCGCACCACTGGAGCCGGCACACGCACGGTGATCGGCGTCATGCTGGGAGTGGTCTTTTTTCTCATCACGCGCACCATCGAGAACGGCGGCCAGCTGTTCGGCCTCAATCCGGCGCTCGTGGGCTGGTTGCCGACGGCCGTGATCGGCCTGTGCACCTTGGTGGCCATCTCGAGAACGCGCTAGCTTCCGGCCGGTCTGCCGGGGCGTTATCGTTGCAGACGAAGAACCCGTGTCTTCGAAAACCGATCATGCAGCGCCAAATGCTCGGGGTCGGCATACAGCCACAGCACACCGAGAGCCGCCGGCGCCCAGGCCAGCAATCCGAGCACACAGCGCAGGGCGGCGGCTTTCCAACTCATGGGCGTGCCCTGGTCGCTGACCGCGCGAAGGTGCCAGGCGCGCATGCCCAAGGTCTGGCCGCTCCGCACCCAATTGATCAGGTAGTAGCCGGCGACCAGGCCGGCAAGGCCCGCCTGGTACAGATAGAACCATGCACCGGCCGTTTTTGGCTCGACCGCGACTCGATGATTCAGGTATACGGCGCCTGAGGTAAACACCACCAGAAGAGCGGCCAGCAACACGCTGTCGTAGACCAGCGCTGCCATGCGACGACCGAATCCGGCGCTGGTGCCGCTGATCACGGTTTCGGCGCGGTCACCGGTTTCTTGGGCTGGGCCGTGCCGGGGGCCGGCTTGCTCGGCAGCGGGCTTGCTCGCAGCGGGGGGCGGCGGTTTCGGAACGAGCAATTGCTCGAGAGGCCGAAATATGGCATCGAATCGGTACCCGGACAGTTCGAATGCGCGTCCGGCCGCCTTCGTGTTCAACGCCGCGTCTTTGCTCGCTTGCAGCTGAACCCAGTGCTTGTCGCCGGCCGCGGCTCCCGCGCCGGTGATCGTGATCACATTGCCGCTGAACAGAGTCACCGTGGCGACGCTCGCCTTGCTGAAATCCACGTCAGTCACAGGCCCAACATCGTCGGCGCCGAGACTGCTGTACGTCGTGGGCGAAGGTGCGAGCGAAGCGGCATCCGCCGCCTTGCGTCCCGCAGGCACGCCGTCGAGCTCGAAGTTGCCTCCTGCGGCGGCGCGGTGAACCGTGTAAGCGGGCGCGCCCGCCGGCTTGATTGCGACACTCTGAATGTCCGCGGCCGCAATGTTGAGCAGCGTCGACTCGATCCAAAAACGGGGCTCAGCCTCGAACGAAATGACAGGTTCGACACTGTACGTGGTGTTTTCGCCCACGCGCCGCGCGAAATTCCCCTCACCGATCGCCTTGCCGACGATCAGGGCGTGTTTGCCGTCGCGGGCTACGAAGCTCAATTCCGCGCCGGTCGCACCGGGTGCGGACGGATCATCGACTCCTATAATCGGGAAATTTGCCGGATTGGAGGTTTTTTCCTCGATGATCTTGGCATCGCTCAACGCCAGCAACAATTTGCGTACTTTCGATACGTCGGCGGGATAGTCACCGCGTTGAGCGACGGTCCACCGGCCGTCCTGCTGGTGCACCGTGACCGAGGGAGCAGCGCCGCCCTTGCGAATGCTCAGCGTGCTGACCGTATTCAGCTCATTCGCCAGGTACGGCAGCAGCGCGACACCGTGCGAATCCCGAGGCAGATTGCGCTGCGTGCTCAAGTACAGGGCCGCCGAAATCACCAGTAACGCGGCGACGCCCAGTGAGATGAATCGCTTCCGGCTCATGTCGCATCCGTGGCGGCCGCCCGGCGTCGGCGGCGCAGCGACAGAACGACCACTCCCGCCACCGCGACCAACAGCGGCGCAATGCCGATGTTGATGACCTTCAACCAGGTATTCAGCCGGTTGATATCCACATCGAGGCCGCGTTGAGTTTCGCGCAGCTCCTTGCGCACGCGGGCTTTCTCGGCGACGAATCGCTTGAGTTCCGCTTCTTGTTCGGGCGACAGCATGACGGAGGACTGATCATTGCGCCTGCTTTGCAGCTCCGTCAATTTGGTTTCGGTTTGTTGCAGCTCGGATTGCAGTTCCAGAGCCTTGCTTCGCAAACGGTCGTCCGCCTTTCGCTTGAGCGATTCGACGCGCTCGAAAGGCCGCGAGAACGTCGCGCGTCCTCGCACGCTGATCAAGGCGCTGCTGCCGCTCAAGTTATCAAGGATGTTGGCGATCAAATCGCCATTGTTGGCAAACGCCTGCGCGACCCGCTGGCCGAACAGCTCGCGCGTCTGCACCCACATGTAGTCCATCAAGAGATCCGTGTCGGCGACGATGACGATGTTGGCAGGCGCGCTGGTTTTTGCCAGGTGCGCCACAGGGGGGCCGGGGGTGGGTTTTTGGTCCGGCGGTGGTCCCTGAGGAAAGGCGGATTCCACGGGTCCGGTGATGCGCGCGGCCAGTGCATAGCGAATTCCGGTGGGTTTGAATCCATCGCGCAGCGTCGCCGGGTCCGTGAGTGCGTTGAAGCGCTGCGCGGGCATGGGCTCGGCGCTGGCCGAACTCAGCAACAACGGTTCGAAGATCGTCTTGGCGCCCGGATGCGCCGCGAGCGCACCGGCGGTCGCGAGATTGATTTTTTCGAGCGACGCCGTCACCACATCGTTTTGATCCATATCGCGATGAGCGAGGCCGAGAATGCCGATGTGGCGGATCGGCGGCGACTGCATGCTGGTGCGGACCTCGAGTCCGCGGTCGAGGTCGCCGATGACTTTCGTGGCGTCGTAATCGACGCCCCAGGCCGCGAGCAGCGGCGCGAGATTCGAGGAATGATCGGCCATCGCACCGGCGAGCGGGTTGGAGGGGTCTTGGCCGCTGGTATCGGCGCCGGAATTGGGATCGACGAACAACAATATTCTGCCGCCGCGCATCACGAACTGATCGATGGCGTACAGCGTCTTCGGGCCCAAGCTTTTCGGGTGAACCAGCATCAGAACATCGACGTCTTTGTCGATGTGATCGACCTCCGCCGTCAGCGTTCGAATGCTGAACAGTTCCTGCAGTTGAGTGAGGATTGGCCAGGGCTCGCCCATCTGGCCCGTCATCGGGTTGAACTGCCCCTGCAATCCCAACGAGCTCATCAACCCGATCACCGGTTTCTTCTGCGTGCCCAACTCGTTGATGAGTTTTGCCACGTCGTACTCCAGAAATTCCTCACGATCTGCCTGGAAGTTCGATATCGCGGCGCGGCCGTCGGTGGAGTTGGTGCCCGCCAATCCAAAATAGAGTGCGTCGCCGCCGCCGGCCTGCAGCGATTGCAGACCGTATTCCGCGGCGCGGTCCTCGTCGTCCGAGAACGGCTGCGGATCGACGACGCGCAGGTGAATCTTGCCGCCGGAACGAGCGGCCAGTTCCTCCAGGAACTCGCGCACGCGGTTGGCGTAGGGCATGACCAAGGGAGCCTGCTTGGCGGCGGCCTGCCGCGAGAAATAGAAATATAGATTGACCGGTTCCTTGAGTTCTGCCAGCACCTGCTGCGTGCCCCGGCTCAGGGTGTAGAGTTTGTTCTGCGTGAGGTCCACGCGCATGCCGCGAAGGCCGATGTTCGACAGCATCACGACGCCCAGGAACAGCACGGCGAGCGCGATCAGTCCGCCGACCCCAAATCCCATTGTTTTCCAGCGACTGCTCACGCCTATTCCGCCTTCTTCATGTCGAGTACCAAGGCCGTGGCGGCCAACCAAAATCCGATCAAAGCGCCGAAGTACACAAGATCGCGTAGATCGATGACCCCCTTGGAGATCGCTTCAAAGTGCGTAAAGAAGCTCAACGAGGCGATTGCATCCACGATGGCCTGCGGCAGCACGCCGCGCACGAAGTCGAGCACCAGCGGAAATCCCGCGAGCAGGAATACGAACCCGACCAACGCCGCGGTGATGAATGCGACCACCTGATTACGGGTGGCCGCAGACAGACACATGCCGATCGACAGGAAGCCGCCCGCCATCAGCAAGCTGCCGAGGTAGGCGGCGAGGATGGCGCCATTGTCCGGAGATCCCAGGTAATTGACGGTGATCCAGATCGGAAAGGTCAGCAGGAGGGCAATTCCGGCGAAGCACCAGGCGGCGAGAAATTTACCCACCACCGCTTGTCCCAGGGTGATGGGCAAGGTCATGAGCAACTCGATGCTGCCGCTGTTGCGCTCCTCGGCCCACAATCGCATCGAAATGGCCGGGATCAACACCAGATAAAGCCAAGGATGCCAGCGGAAGAAGGGTTGCAAGTCAGCCTGACCGCGTTCGAAGAAGCCGCCCACCTGGAAGGTGAACACCGCAGCCATCCCCAGGAAAATCACGATGAACACGTAGGCCAAAGGGGTTGCGAAATAGCTGCGCAGCTCGCGCCGGAAAATCACGAAAACCTGCTTCACGCGCCGGCTCCTTGCGCGGCACCGGCCTTCGGCGGCGCGAGGGGCGTCTGAGTCAGGGAGCGAAATACTTCGTCGAGCCGGCCCGGTTCAAGGTGCAGCTCGGGCACGTCCCAGTTGTTCTTGACGATGATCGAACTCACCGCGGAGAGGGCATTGGCGCCTCGTTTCGGCACGGCCGTGAGCCTCAGCTCGCGCGCGTCGGATTCGACTTCGGCAACCTCCGCAAGCAGGGCAATCTCGCGGCGCGCCGCATCGAGTTCGGCGGCCTTCTCGAAACGCAGGCTGACGGCATGGTGGTAGCGGGAGCGCGCTTCGAGCGCGGTGGGAGTCTCATCGGCGACGATGCGGCCGTTCGCGATGATGATGGCGCGGGTGCACACCTCGTGGACCTCCTCCAGGATGTGTGTGGAAACGACCACGAGTTTGTCCTTGCTCAGCTCGTTGATCAGACGGCGGACCTCATGCTTCTGATTGGGGTCCAGCCCGTCGGTGGGCTCGTCCAGAATCAAGACCTGGGGATCGTGAATCAACGCCTGCGCCAGACCGACACGGCGGCGAAAACCCTTGGACAGGGTTTCGACGACCTGCCGGATCACCGGTGCGAGCCCGAGACGGTCGATGACGACGGCGCGGCGAATACGCCGCCGCTCGCCGGTGAGGCCGCGCACGTCGGCGACGAAATCCAGGAATTCGGCCACGGTCATTTCGCCGTAGCTCGGAGCGCCTTCCGGGAGATAGCCCATGCAGGCTTTGGCTGCCACCGGCGCGCTCTCTATATCGTGCCCGCAGACCGAGACCCGGCCGGCGGAGGGCGCTATGAAGCCTGCAATCATGCGCATGGTCGTGGATTTGCCCGCGCCATTGGCGCCCAAGAATCCCAGCACCTCGCCGGGGGCCACGGTGAAGGTCAGGTCGTCGACGGCCAGTTTGTTGCCGTAGCGTTTGCAAAGATTATTCGTCGTGATCATGGGCGCCTTTGAGCGTACATCTGCGAAGGAGGTTCAAAAAATTTCTGGCGCTATCCGCGGGATGAGCGTTTAGCGCCTGGATGCTCCGGCCTTCTCATCGATGGCCGATTTGTTCTCTTTGAGTATACGCCGAACTTCGGGCAGAGTCGGGCGATCCGCCATGCGCGCGATAAGCTCGGGTAACTCGTACCACTTGCGTCCCCATTGCACCAGGCGAGCCGCATCGGCAATGACTTGCGCGCGCGCGACATCCGAGGAGCCGTCGCGGTCGGCTGCAGCACCGGCTCCGCCTTTGGCGCCGCCCCTGGCGGCAGGCTTGAGGGCGGGGCCCGCTTTGAGCGGCGGCGGCTTGGCGTTGGTGCCGAGCCTCGCCGGTTGCTTGGCCGCGAGTTTTACCGCCGGCTTGACGGCCGCCGCCGCCTTGCGTTCGGTGCGCGCAAGCTGACCGGTACCGGCGGGTGGCGGCGCACGTTTGGCGGCCAGGAACTTCGGCATTTCGCGAGTCGCCGTCGCGCCGCTGGTCGAGGTGGCAGCGGCGCTTTCCGGACGCTCGGGCGTCATGCGCTCGTTCTGCGCCTCCGCCAGCGGGATGAACCGCTCGATGTGATCGGAGCCCACCAGGTTCGCCAGGAAAATCATGAGTTCAAGCGAGTCTGAATACTTCGCGTCGCCGATTTTCATGCGCTCTTCGACATGGGTTCGCAGCGCAATGGTTTTTTGCATCGCTAGATCGATGATCCACCGGCTCGGCCGCTCATGCTCCACCCACTGCTGGATCTGCCAATAGCTGTCGTGGTCCAGCGAGGAATACTTGGCATGCAGCTCAAGGCTCTTGAGCCATTTATCCAGCAGTTCCAGCAGGCGTTGATCGGCGGGTGTTGCCATGTATTTCGCTCCAGGATGAACCCTAAACGAACCGCCGGCCGATGGCTAGGGGAATACTCAGACAGACTCCTGGCGGTACATCGCGACTCGGCCGCGCTAGACTGCCGGCCATGTGTGGAATAGCCGGGATTGTGGGTGTACGGGCAAGCGTTGAAATCGCCGGCGGAATGGCGCGGCGTCTGCGTCATCGCGGCCCCGACGGTGAAGGGGCGTGGGGCGAGCCGGGGGTTGCTTTGGCTCATCGCCGGCTGGCCATTTTGGATTTATCCGAGGGCGCGCACCAACCCATGGAGTTCGAATCCCAGGTACTGACTTACAACGGAGAAATTTACAATCATCCGCAATTGCGCGCGGCGCTTCCGGGACCCTGGCATTCAACCGGGGACACCGAGGTTTTGGTGCACCTTCTGGACAAGCACGGCAGCGCTTGCCTGGAGCGATTGGTCGGCATGTTTGCGTTTGGCGCGTGGGATCGGCGCAAGCGTCGCCTGCTGCTCGCCCGCGACCGGCTGGGCATCAAGCCCTTGTACTACCAGGTCCTGCCGGACGGCATAGCGTTCGCCTCGGAGCTCAAGGCATTGTTGACTCTGGGAAAACCGGAAATAGATCGCAGTGCGGTCCGCGATTTCCTATTTCATGGCTACATTCCCGCGCCAAAAACCATCTACCGCGGAATCTCCAAGTTGCCGGCCGGGCATACGCTAACCTGGGAGGACGGTCGAATCAGCATCGAGCGCTACTGGAATCCGTCGACGGCCGTGCTTGCGCGCGACGCCGGCGATACCGTGCAGGAACTCGATGTTCTGCTTCGTGACGTGGTGCCGGCTCACACGTTGTCGGACGTCCCGGTCGGAGTCTTCTTGAGCGGCGGCATCGATTCGGCGCTCACCGCGTACTACTTGGACGCGCCGCATACCTACACCTTGGGATTCGACTTGGGGAAGCGCTCGGAAACGGCTGCCGCGCGCAGAGTGGCCGAACATCTGCACACAAAGCATCTGGAGATGACCGCGCCGCTGGCGGATTTTGCCGAGGCTCTCGATGAGATGCCGACGCTATTCGATGAGCCCTTTGGAGACAGCGCTGCGTGGTCCAACTATCTGATAGCACAATTTGCGCGCCGCGAAGTCACGGTCGCTCTGAGCGGCGAGGGTGGCGATGAGATATTTTGCGGCTACCCACGGTACTGGTCGAGAATTGGCGCCCGTTCAACCTTCTTCAACCGATTCCTGGCGCGAACCTTGCCGCCATTGTCGCGTCTGGCATCCTCGATGCAGCGTCACGCCTACGTCGGCTTGCCGGCCTACGCCGCGGCGCTCGGAGGATTGACTGCGCGGCAAATCGATTCGCTGCTGACCGACCGTTGGCTGGAGCCGGAGTACGACTACCTGTGGTTCTACCGGCAGTATTGGCGTGATAACTTGAGTCCGCTCGCCCAATTGCGGTGGCTTGACCTGAACACCGGCCTTGCGGAAGGCCTGTTGACCAAAGTTGATAGAACCAGCATGGCGCATTCACTGGAGGTACGGCCGCCGCTGCTCGATCATCGGCTGGTGGAGTTCATGCTGAGCGTGGATCCGGAACTGCTCGTCGACCGGCGGCGGCGGCGCGGCAAATTATTGGTCCGGCGGCTGATGGAACCGCGCCTGCCGCCCGGTCACCTGAATCAACCGAAATCCGGTTTCGGACTTCCTGTGCATCGTTGGCTGCGAGGTCATCCGCAGGTGCTGCGCGAGGCGGTCGGCCGTTTGATGGACCGCGGCGTGCTGCAGCGTGCCGTGGGTCCCGAGTTTCGCCGGGCCTGGTATCTGCTGGTTTTGGATCGTTGGTTCACCGCCTTTGGCTAGTTCTGCGCCTCGCATGCTATTCGTGCCGGTCTCGGGAACCTACGGCATGGGTGAGTACGCTCGTTCGCTCGCGATCGCGAGGGCGGCCAGCCGACAGTGGCCGGACGCCGGCATACGCTTTGTGTTGAGCAGCGCGGCTCCTTATGCGGCGGATGTCCCGTTTCCCGCAACCCTGGTGGCCTCGTCGCCGACGTTTCACTCCGCGCCCGTCATCGAGCTGCTCGAGACATGGCGGCCCGACATCGTGGTATTCGACAATGCGGGCCGCACGGCGCAGCTGCGTGCTGCGCGCCGCCTGGGTGCGCGCGTCGTTTACATCAGCGCGCGCAGGCGCCAGAGACGCAAGGCGTTTCGTTGGCAATGGATGCGGGTGATCGATGAGCATTGGATCGCGTATCCGGAATTCATCGCCGGCAGCGTGGGATTCTTCGAGTCGCTCAAATTGAAAATTCTGGGACGTCCCGCCGTGCGATTCCTCGACGTGATTCTCGCGCACGGCGACCCGGCCAAGCAGGGCGCCATCCTGTCGCGCACCGGCTGCCATGCGGGCAGTTTCGTGCTGGTAGTGCCCGGAGGAGGAACCGGTCATCCGGGCGCAAACGATGCCGCGGACCAGTTCATGGCGGCAGCTCGCGCGCTTGCCGCAGACGGCACCAGGACCGTGTACGTAGGTCCCGCCGTCGAGCACGCGGGCGCCGGCCCGAGCAGCAGCGTCGGCCCGAGCGGCGGCGCGGCGGACGAATCGAACTGGCTGCATCTCGGCCCGCTGCCGCAGGATGAATTGGCGGAGCTCATGCGCGCCGCGCGGCTGGTCGTCGCCAACGGCGGCTCGACCCTGCTGCAGGCCATTGCGTGCGGCAGCGCCTGCATTGCAGTGCCCATTGCGAAGGATCAGGCGGGGCGCATCCGGCGCTGCGTCGCCGCGGGTGTGGCATTGGCCGCGGCCTTGGACTCCGCGTGCATCATGCAGGCTGCGGCGCAGTTGCTGCGCGATGAGCCAAAGCGTGCCGCGCTGGCCGGACGCGCCTCCCGCCTGGGGCTCGCCGACGGCGTCGAAATCGCAGTGCAGGCCCTGCGCGGCCTGCTCGAGACGCGGCGCGATACGGTGAGGTCATAGCTCATGCCGAGTGCCGTGCTGTTGGGTTACGACCTCGATCAGCCCTCATTCAGGCATCGCATGCGCACGCTCGTCGGCACATTGGAAGCAGCCGGATGGCAGGTGCGCGCGGAGCGCTTTCCCAGCCGCCGCTATGGACTTCGGACCTGGGAGCGCCGCGCGCTTCTGCGCGAGGCCGACGTGGTGGTGCTGCATCAGATCAAATTGAGCGCACCGGAGGCACGCCTGTTCGCCGCCTTTACCAGAAGAAGGGTCTTCGACGTCGACGATGCCATTTACGTGCGCAAGCCGCGGCGACTGGGGGAAGCGCCCGACGAGTCGCCATGGCGCAAGAAGAAGTTTGCGGCCACCTGCCGCTGGGTGGACGAGGTGGCTGCCGGCAATGATGTTCTGGCGGGGGTCGCGCGTGCCTCGGCCCGGGCCGTCACCGTTCTGCCCACGTCGATCGACACCGCCGCGTACCAGATGACGACGGCGACGGCGGCCGATCCGCCCACCGTCGCCTGGATTGGCAGCCCCGAGAACCTGATCTACCTGGAAATGATTCGGCCCGCGCTGGCGCGCCTCACCGTCCGCCACCCGAGCCTCAAAATACGCGTGATTTGTTCGCAGTTTCCGCTCTGGCCCGAAATCAATGTCGAGTCGATTGTGTGGAGTTCGGCGGGCGAAGCCGGGTCGTTGGCCGCCGCGCACATCGGCGTCATGCCGCTGACCGACGACGCGTGGTCGCGCGGCAAGTGCGCGTTCAAGCTCCTGCAGTACATGGCGGCCGGACTGCCCTGTGTCGCCTCGCCCATAGGCGCGAATACCGAGGCCGTCATCGACGGAGTCAACGGCTTCCATGCGCGAACCGTCGATGACTGGGAGCGCAGTTTGCAATCGCTGATCGAATCGCCGGAGCTGCGTGCGCGCTTCGGCGCCAATGGCCGCGCACACGTCGAGTCGCGCTATGCGTTGCGCCGCTATCAAGAGCGATATCTGGAATTGCTGCGTCGGCTGGCCGCAAGCTGAATGCACCACGCCCCGGAAGCCGGTATCCTGCAAGCCATGCACGCCAAGTTTGTTTGTAGCCCACCGTAGCGGCAATGGAGTTTTGGCGCGGTAGGCGGGTTCTGCTCACCGGGCACACCGGATTCAAGGGCGCTTGGATGAGCCTGTGGCTGAAGAGTCTGGGCGCCGAAGTCACGGGTTATGCATTGCCGCCCACCGCCGAACCGAATTTGTGGAGCTTGATCGGCCCGGTCGTTCAGGGGGCGGGAGGGATGCGTTCGGTGATCGCCGACATTCGGGAGCCCCGCCAGGTCGGCGAAGCCATGGCGCGCGCCGACCCCGAGGTCGTGATCCACATGGCCGCACAGGCGCTGGTCAGGGAGTCTTATCGCGACCCGCTCGCCACTTATGCCACCAACGTCATGGGCACCGCCGTACTGCTGCAGGCGTGCCGTTCTCTCTCCAGCCTGCAGTGCGTGGTCGTGGTTACCAGCGACAAGGTGTACGAAAACCGTGGCGCGGGCCGCGCCTTCGAGGAAGGCGATCGGCTGGGGGGGCATGATCCGTACAGCAACAGCAAGGCCTGTGCAGACTTGCTGACGCAGAGCTTTCGCGACAGTTTCTTTGGCGGCGGGCCGCCGATCGCCACCGCCCGGGCGGGCAATGTCGTGGGCGGAGGCGATTGGTCGGAGGACCGGCTCATTCCGGACTGTGTCCGGGCGCTTCAATCCGGACAAGCGGTGACCCTGCGCTACCCTGATGCGATCCGGCCCTGGCAGCATGTGCTCGAACCCTTGTCGGGGTATTTGTCGCTGGCCGAAGCCTTGGTCAACGCGCCGGCCGGGACGCCGCGCGCTGTCAATTTCGGCCCGGACCCGGCATCCTTCTGCTCGGTGCGCGAGGTGGTGGATGAATTCGGAACGCGCTTCGCAGGCAAGCCCGGATGGGTTCGCGACTCGGCGCCGCAGCCCCCCGAGGCGCAGGCGCTGACGCTCTCGTCGACCTTGGCCGGGCAGAGGCTCGGCTGGCACCCCAGACTCGACATCCGCCAGACGCTGTCGTGGACGGCAGACTGGTACCTGGCCCATTCCGCGGGAGAGAACATGGCGGTCTTTTCAGAAGCGCAAATTGCACGGTATCGCGAACTGATGGAGCAGCCGCCATGAAATGCGTGATCCTTGCGGGCGGCAAGGGGACGCGCATCGCCGAGGAGTCGAGCACGCGCCCCAAGCCCATGGTTGAAATCGGCGCCCAGCCCATCCTCTGGCACATCATGAAGCTGTACGCCTCATTTGGAGTCACCGAGTTCATCGTCTGCCTGGGATACAAGGGTTACGTCATCAAGGAATATTTTGCGAACTACTTCCTGCATCAAGCCGATGTCACGTTCGATATGACGCAGAACCGCGTCGAGTACCACGACTGCCGCAGCGAACCTTGGAAGGTGACGCTGGTCGACACCGGCGAGGAGAGCATGACCGGCGGGCGGCTCCTGCATGTGCGCAAATATTTGCAGGCCGGAGAATCGTTCTGCATGACCTATGGGGACGGGTTGGCCAACATCGATATCGCTGCGGAGCTCGCATTTCACGCCGACCATGGCCGCAAGGCCACGGTCGCCTGCGTGCGTCCGCCGGCGCGTTTCGGCCGCATCGTCACACAGGGCACGCAGGTGACCTCCTTCGAAGAGAAGCCCACCGCGGAGGGCGGTCTCATCAACGGCGGCTTTTTCGTGCTGGAGCCGAGCGTGCTCGAATTGATCGACGGTCATGACACGGTCTGGGAAAAGGAGCCCATGGAGAGTTTGGCGGCGGACGGTCAATTGGCAGCATGGGTCCACCGCGGATTCTGGCAGCCGATGGATACCCTGCGCGACAAGCAGCACTTGAACGCGCTCTGGGAGGGTGGTGCCGCGCCCTGGAAGCGGTGGGACCGGTAGCATGGTAGGGCCCGTGACGGGCTGTCGCTCGTGCGGTGGCCGACTGACCGTGACCATGGCCGATCTAGGGCTGCAGCCCGCGTCGAATGCCTTCCTCGCTTCCTTGCAGGAGGCGCGCGACGAGAAACGTTATCCGTTGCGCGCCAAGGTGTGTGAAGTCTGCAAGCTGGTGCAGCTGGACTACGATGTCGCGCCGCAGGAGCTGTTCGGCAACTACGTGTATTTTTCGTCCTATTCGGATCAATGGCTGGCGCATGCCAAGGAGTATTGCGGCATGGCGCGCCGGCGATTCGCGCTCGGCGCCCGCAGCCTGGTGATCGAGCTCGCGAGCAACGACGGGTACCTGCTGAAAAATTTCATCGAGATGGGGGTGCCGGTACTCGGCATCGACCCGTCCGGCACCGTCGCCGCGGCCGCGGAGAAGATCGGCGTACCCACCCTGGTGGAATTTTTCGGCGAGGAACTCGCGCAGGATCTCGCGGCCAAGGGCCGCCAGGCGGATTTGATCATCGCCAACAACGTGCTGGCGCATGTTCCGCGGCTCAACGACTTCGTTGCCGGAATTGCACGGCTGCTCAAGCCCGGCGGAACGGCGACGATCGAATTTCCGCATCTGCTTGAACTGATCGAGCACGTCGAATTCGATACCATTTATCACGAGCATTTTTCGTATTTCTCGTTGTACGCCATTGAGCAGGTATTCAGCCGCCATGGACTCAGACTCTACGATGTCGAGCAGCTGCCGACGCACGGCGGGTCGCTGCGAGTTTTCGCCGCGCACGCGCAGCGAAAGGATCTTGAGGACAGCGCCTTGCTGCGCAATGTGCGCGCCTTGGAGGCCGCGGCGGGGCTCGCCGACCTGTCCAGCTATCTGCGCTTCGCCGCACGCGTGGAGAGTTGCCGAATATCGCTGCTGGGGTTCCTCGGCGAAGCGAAACGCGAGGGCAAGACGGTCGCGGCCTACGGCGCCGCAGCCAAGGGCAATACTCTGCTCAATTTTTGCGAGCTGACACCGGCCGACATCCCGCTGGTCGCCGACCGAAATCCGCACAAGCAATCCAAGTTCCTGCCGGGTACGCATATTCCGGTGGTCTCCCCGGAATCGTTGCTGCAGTCGCGGCCCGACTACGTGTTGATCCTGCCGTGGAATCTGCAGGAAGAAATTCGCCACCAGCTGCGCGAGATCAGCCGGTGGGGCGGGCGCTTCGTCACTCCGGTGCCGTTGGTGCGGATTTATGATCTTCACTGAGACGCCGCTTCCCGGGGTCTACTTGATCGAGCTCGAACGCCTGGTGGATGAGCGCGGATTCTTTGCCCGCTCGTACTGCCACGAAGAATTCGCGGCTCGCGGCCTGGGGCCCGAGTTGCGTCAGTGCAGCGTGTCGTACAACGCCCGCGCAGGCACGCTGCGCGGCATGCACTATCAGAGCGCCCCCCATGAGGAGCACAAGCTGGTGCGTTGCACCGCCGGTGCAGTATTCGACGTCGTCGTCGATATTCGCGAGTCCTCGCCGGCCTATCGTCGTTGGTTCGGAGCGGAGTTGACTGCCGCCAATCGGCTCTCGTTGTTCATCCCGCCGGGATTTGCCCACGGTTTCGTGAGCCTCGCCGACCAAGCGGAGGTGTACTACATGATCTCGACGGCGCACGCGCCGCAATCCAGCCGCGGGTTTCGCTGGAACGACCCCGCATTCGCCATCGACTGGCCGTTGGCACCCACGGTCATTTCCGCCCGCGATGCCTCGTATCCGCTGCTCGGCTCCGGCGGCGACTGATGCAGGGCAAGCGGGTGCTGGTAACCGGAGCCGGCGGATTCATCGGCCGCTGGAGCGTCCCGGCGTTGTTGACCCTCGGCTACGAAGTTCACGCCCTGCTTTCCGGGAGGCCAGATCGAGAGGTCCCGGAGCAATGCCACGGCGCAGAAGTTCACGTCGCCGATTTGCTGAGTGAAACGGCCACGGATGAACTTCTGGCCAAAGTGAAACCGACGCACCTGCTGCACTTCGCCTGGATTGCGACACCCGGCCTGTACTGGAACAGCATGGAGAATTTTCAGTGGGTTTCTGCCAGCGAACGTCTGCTGCGCTCCTTCCGGGCCCACGGCGGCTCCCGGATCATGATGGCCGGCAGTTGCGCGGAGTACGATTGGTCGCGAGTGGAGGAATGCGACGAACGGAAGAGCCCCCTGGCTGCCGAAAGCCCCTATGCGGCCTGCAAAATCGCCCTGCAAAAGTCGCTGGCGGATTTTGGGCGCCGAGAACAGCTATCGACTGTTTGGGGGCGTATTTTCTTTCAATTCGGCCCGTACGAGCATCCCGATCGTCTGGTGCCCTCCGTGATCCGCAATCTACTGCTGGAGCGCGAGGCGCCGTGCTCGCACGGCAGGCAAATTCGCAGCTTTCTGCACGTTGCCGATGTCGGGGCGGCATTTGCGGCCGTGCTCGACAGTAAACTCGAAGGACCCGTCAACATCGGTTCCGATGAACGCATTGCACTGGCCGACCTCATCGATCGCATCGGCATGCAGATCGGCCGGCCGGAGCTGCTGCGCCTCGGCGCTCGATCCGCGCCGACGCAGGAGCCTTCGATACTGATTCCCGTGATACATCGCCTGCGCGATGAGGCAGGGTGGCGGCCGCGTTTTACGTTGGACGCCGGCTTGAGCGACACCATTGCCTGGTGGCGCAGCCATTTGCGAGACGGCGAGGGCGCGGACGCCGTGAGCCGGCCATGACCCTGATCCCTGGGTGGCATCCGATGGTGGTGCATTTTCCGCTGGCGCTCGTGGTCGTCGCTGCGCTGTCGCTGTTGGCGGCGCGGCTGCTGCGCGCGGAACGCCAGTCTGCAACGCTCGCCACTCTGGGCACATGGAATTTGTGCCTCGGCGCCCTTGCCGCCCTGTTCGCGCTGGGCACGGGCCTGGCTGCGACCATCCATTTGCAAGTCGGAGCGGAGGCGCACCAGGCCATCACCCTGCACATGAAGTGGGCGGCGTCCGCAAGTCTGGCGTTGGTGCTGCTGGCGGTGTGGCGCGGCGCCGGCGCCGCCCAAGAGTCGCGGCCGTCGTGGATTTTCATCGTCGTGTTGATGGCTGCGACCGCCGCCCTCATCGTGACGGGCTACCGCGGCGGCCAGAACGTGTACCGATACGGAGTCGGAGTGCACGGCATTCCATGCAGCTGCTGATCCTCTGCTACGCGGTCGCCTGCATTTTCGGCGCCGCCGTGGTGCGAGGATTCGGCGGATTTGGTTTCGCAATGTTCGCCATCGTGCCGTTGTCCCTGGTTCTGCCGCCGACGGAGATCGTGCCTTCGATTTTCATCATGGACATCGTGGCAGGAGTCAATCTGCTGCCCGGGGTGTGGCGGGATATACATTGGCGGGCGCTTCTGTGGCTCACGGTGGGCTGCCTGGTGGGAACGCCATTCGGAGTCTATGCGCTCGCACACGTACCCGCCGCTCCCATGACATTGGCGCTCGCCGTCTTCGTGTTGTTGGCCTCGATCCTGCTGGCTCGAGGCTATGCGCTGAAGTCGATGCCCGGCGCCGAGGCCACATTCACCACGGGTGTGGCGTCGGGGCTATGCAGCGGCGGCTTCGGAATGAGCGGGCCGCCCGTGATCCTATTCTTCTTCAGTTCCCCTGCCGGTGCGGCCATAGGGCGCGCCTCGATGATCGCCTTCTTCTTGATCACCGACGTGACCGGACTCGTGTGGCAGGGCTGGAGCGGGCTGCTCACCCCGGCGACGCTATGGCGCGCCGCGTTGTTTCTGCCGGCGCTCGCGGCCGGGGTCTGGCTGGGCAATCGCGGATTCAAAAAGACAGACCCAGCGGATTTTCGCCGCTGGGTCTTGCGTTTGTTGATGCTCCTGGCCGTCATGACCGGAGGCAAGGCGCTGGTGCAAATGCTTTAAGCACTGGCGCAACTCTTCAGGAGCTTCTGTGCTATTGCGCCGGCGCCTGTCCCGTGAAATAGGCCAATACATACGCCTTGAGCGTCCCGTCCGGCTGCGGCACTCCGTACACCTTTACCGGTGCGCCGGCCGCCAAACCCGTCGTCAGGGTTGCAAGTCCGGCGCTGGTCGTGATGTCGATGGGGTTGACCGTCACCACGCCCGCCGTGCAATCCACCTGGTACACGAGGGTGGCG
This sequence comes from uncultured Gammaproteobacteria bacterium, assembly GCA_963811115.1. Classification (GTDB taxonomy): domain Bacteria; phylum Pseudomonadota; class Gammaproteobacteria; order Steroidobacterales; family Steroidobacteraceae; genus Bog-1198. Next base: position 380,558 of record CAWEQB010000001.1, on the reverse strand, counting down.
GAACCCGACGCCGGGCTCACATCCACCGTCGCCGCATTGGCCCCACCGATGACCGTCATGGTGAACGCATTGTTCACGAGGCCGGTGGCGACGAATCCAAGCGGCAGTATCGAGGGCGTCAGAATGCTGGCGGAGGCTGACCAGCCATTCGGATTGGCGGGATCATTCCACCGCGCGAAGCTGATGCCGCGGGACGGGACCGAGCCCATCGTGCCGCCGAAACTGACACTGCCGTTGGTGGCGGAGACGAAATCCGCGATGGCGTTGGAACCGCTGTTCACCAGAGTCGGGTAGGCGAAGTTCCACCACTTGTAGCCGTTGATCGCGTTGCCGCTGCCATCCATTCCATTGGGGGTGGTATCCGCAATGTAGTTGAGCGTGTAGACGTAATCGTCCTTGGCCATTCCAAAGAGACGCGTCAACGTGAATCCGGTGGTATTGGGCGCGGATATCTTGCCCTCATACACCGCAGTCTCGATGTCGATGGTCTGCGCGACCAACGGGGTCGCCAGCGGATCGACCACGCTCGCATGAACTTTGAATCCGCGCACCAGATCGTGGTTCGACAGGAACGCGGTGCCGGTGGCGATGGGCGTGGCATCGGCCGCGGGAACTTGCGGCTGACGAAAGAAGAACTGCGTATCGGCATCGACGGTCAGGTCGACGCCGCCGCCGGACTCATTGGCGATGGTGACGATGTTGTTGCCGGTATCGACGTGCAGCACATGTCCCTCGGGGCTCAACCAGACGTTGTTGAACTCACTGCTGGCCCATATGCGGGTGGCCACCAGCGTGCCGTCCTCCTGATAGCGTGCTGCAATTCGCACCGACTTGCCCGGCAGGTTGGACTCCGAGGAGAAATCCTTGATCACCGAATGCGACTTGGCATCCACGTCGTAGAAAATCGTGCCGTTGGTCGAGTCGACCAGGACTTGCAGCGACTGCGTCGTCGCAATGGCGGTCTCGGGACTGACGGCGGGTTCCACGGGGAACTCCTTGGTAACCATGATGGATGCGTTGTCCGCCGCAATCGACGTCACATCGCCGTACATATGGCGCAGGACCAGGCGCGTCAGATCGTGCAGCGGGCGATGGCGAAGAGGCCCATCGAAGTTGACCGCCCACAGGGTGGTGCCGGCGCCGGGGGGCACGTGACCGACCAGAAATGCAGGGTGCGCGAGATCGAACTCAAGATCCAGCGCGTTGTTCTGATCGGCGTTCACCACCAGCGGCGCAACGAAATTTACCTTGACGGAGGCCGTGAGATTTGGCGCCATGCCCTGGGTATGCTGAATTTGAATCCGATCGGTCGGAATCGTGGTCCCCGGAGTTTCTGCGAAGCCGGTTTCCGGATTGGCCGCCACCGTCAGCAACACATCTCCCGGGTTGGCGCCGATCGTGAGCAGCGCGCCGGTATAGGTTCCGGCCGGGACGCTGGCATTGCCGAGAATTTCGGCAATCTGATCCAGCTGCGCCAGGTTGACCAGAGGCACGGTTGCCGGCGCGGTGTAGACCGCAACGTTGCTCCCGCCGCCCTGCGGCACCAGTGCGATGGAGAGAACCTTGACGCCGATGGTTGCCCAGTCTTCCGAGGACGCGTCGGTGATGACCATGGACACGGTGCCGGTCTGCGATGTGGGCATAGAGGTCGGGGTGCTGCCATTGTTGCCGCCGCCGCACGCGGCGATCAGTGCGGTGGCCAGACCGACTGACAGGAATCGGGTTGCATCGAGGGCCATGATGGATCTCTCCTTGGTTGCTTCCATGGCCAGCAGCAACGGTCGATCGCTGCACGCGTTGACAAGGAGCCGCGTCGCCGTTCGCCGACGACGCGCGGGAGGAGATGATCAATGGGTCCACTTCATTACATAACCCCTCGACCGGCTGGTAGAGTAAAGGCGTTGCTTGCGCATCGAAGGGTGGCGTATGAAGAAACTCAAGCACGAACACGAATTATTCAAAGCGGCCCTGCTCGCGGGCGTTCAATATGCGGAAGGCCGCGGCGCCGTCGAGTTCGAGGCGACCGATTCGGCAAGCGACAAGGCTCTGTACGTGTACCGATTGCTGGTGCACGACAAGATCATCGCACCGATGCCTGAAGACCAGGTCAGCGAAAAAACCATCCGGCATCGGCTCGCGACCTGGTACGCACATCAATTGCCCAAAGGGCATCCGTTGTTGGAGTGAACGGGAGAGGATGGCTGTGGCAATTTCGCGCTGGAATTCCTCTATTTCGGCATCAAGGAGGCGCGCGCCTGCCTGTTCGTCGCGCTGTTCTTTAGCGCGTTATTTTTATTTCCGCGCAATGGCATATGGGGAATACCGAGGTACGACGCCTTGCTCATCATCGCCCTGGCAATCCAGGCATGGATGCTATGGGCAAAACTGGAGACGCTCGATGAATTCAAGGCGATATGCCTCTTTCACGTCATCGGATTTGCGCTCGAAGTGTTCAAGACCTCCGGCGGAATAAAGTCGTGGGCATATCCGGATTTCGCCTGTTCAAAGATATTTGGAGTTCCGCTGTTTTCCGGATTCATGTACGCGGCGGTCGGGAGCTACGTTATTCAGGCATGGAGACTGCTGGATGTTCGAATCCGCCACCATCCGCCGTATTGGATGGCCGCGCTCAATGCCGCGGTCATCTACGCGAATTTCTTCACCCACCACTACATCGGCGATTACCGCTGGTACATATCGGCATGCACCTTGGGACTATACGCACGCGCGACGGTGATCTCTCGGCCGCTCGATCGGGAACGCAGCATGCCGCTGCTCCAGGCATTCGTCCTGGTCGGTTTTTTCATTTGGCTCGCTGAGAATATCAGCACCTTCCTCGGCGTCTGGCGATACCCGAACCAGATCGGGGCGTGGGCCGTCGTCCGCCTTGGGAAATGGAGCTCCGGGTCTCTGTTGGTCATCATGACGTTCACCATCGTCGCGAATCTCAAGCACATCAAGGGCCGCATCCATGTTGCCACCTAACTCATTGATTTGACGGCCGATGACGCAACAAGGTGGCGCTCCCTACGAGATTCGAACTCGTGTACTTGCCTTGAGAGAGTGACATTCTCGTAAACTCTCATAAAATAATATCAACGGAAGTGCCTGAAAAAATAGGGGTTTTGTATCCGTCTGTAAATTTTCGTAAACTTTCATAAACTCTGAGACTTAGACGAACTTAGACGAGGAAGACGTGTAATGGCCTCGGTCAGATTGGCGACGCGAGAGGCTCGCCGCAAGCTCCTTGTTCGAGACAAGCCGTATTTTCTGGAGCTGCGCCGGGGTCTCGCGCTGGGATACCGGCGCGGCACCGAGGGCGGGAGCTGGCTCCTTCGAGAATTCCGCGGTGGGCGGTACGTGCAGCGCCGACTTGGTGCAGCCGATGACGATGTTCCGGCCGATGGTATCGCGGTGCTGTCATGGGACGACGCTCAGAAAGCCTCGCTCGTCGCCGAACGCCCGACAGTCAGCAAGCCCTCGCGTCTGACCCTGAACGAAGCTGCGGAGACCTACTTCGGCACCAGAAGCGGGGACATCAAGCACGACCAGTGGCTCTATCGGGCCACGGTGGAGGCGCCTCTCGGTGCGAAATCGGTCGCGGACCTGACGACTGGGGACGTGGAGCGGTGGCTGTCACAGCAGGCCGAAGTCAGCAAGCCCGAAGCGGGTGTGGATGAGCGCGAAACACGACGCGCCGCGCAGGCGACGGCGAATCGTCGCTGGACGCTGCTGCGGGCGATCCTCAATTCTGCGTACCGTAAGGATCCCGCGCGTGTGCCCAGTGCCGATGCGTGGCGGCGCGTCCGAGCCTTCCAGCGCGTAGACAAGCCACGGACCCGGTTCCTCTCAGCGGTCGAGGCGAGGGCCCTCCTGGCGAGCATCGGGCCGCGGTTTGCGCCGCTGGTGCGCGGGGCGCTGTACACCGGCTGCCGGTTAGGGGAGCTGCTGCGTCTCACGGTGGCTGAGGTCAGCAAGGACTCGGTGAGCATCGCGAATGCGAAGGGCGGGCAGCACCGGACAATTCCCCTGAGCGGGGAGGGCGCACGGTTCTTCAAAACCCTCACCAAAAACCAGGAGAGTGCTGCTTTGGCGTTCGGGCTCCCCGACACGGGTGCGCTGAGGGTGGGGCTCACACGTGCCATGGCAGGCGCCTGCAAGGCTGCTGAGATTGAGCCGGCGATCTTCCACGACCTCCGCCGAAGCTACGGCTCGCTGATGCTCAACTCTGGAGCGAGTGGAGCGGAGGTGCAGCGGCTCCTCGGTCATGCGGATCAGCGGATGACCTTGCGGGTTTACGCTCACCTATTGGAACCGACGTTGCGTGCTGCGGTGAATGCTCACGCTCCACGCCTCGGGAACGCGACAAAGAAATCGAAGCGACCCGATTCGACCCGATAGCTCCGCGGATCCGGGCTTGCAAATTACGTAGATCCAGAAATCGTGAACGAAATTATTTTTCAATGTCACGAAAAATTAATCTTCGTATTCGGGCGTGCGCGGTCGCGCTGAGTAAAGGCCAGTCGCCGTCGCACGAAGTCTTTGATAATTTTTCACGGTCGCGCGGGCCGCGCCGGTTGTTTACACACGTTTAAATCCGCATATTATTCACGACGTCCGCTTACTCGAGGGCGTCGCATGAACGAGTCAACGAAACCGCAACGCGCTGCACTCGAAGCGTGTTCCAAGACCGCTGCTGATCGATCCCAACCAGCGATATACGCTGGCCGAGACCCACGCGGCGCTCGGGCATTCTCACGTCAAGACGTTTCAGGAAATCAAACAGGGGAGGCTGCAGACCATCAAGGACGGCCGGCGCCGATACGTTTTGGGAAGCGAGCTGATTCGGCGCTCGCGACTGAGCGACTGATCGGCCGGCTACAGTTGTGGATATCAAACTCACATTCGCAGGACGAGCCGCCCGTCTCCTCCGAATATGGCGTATCGCTGACGGAGCCGCCCGTAGGCAGGCGATCGCGACAAAGCCGGCCACGGGTGGCGGTGAGACATGAAGGCTGAGTCGGCGGCTCGGTCTGCATCTTCCAGGAGTCAGGCGACGCGGCGGTCGATATTGCGTGTCGATCATGGTGCCGGCCGCTGGAAGGCGATTCCGATTCGGCTCATCAACGACGAGCGGCTAGGACTCGATACCCGCGGATTTGCGGCCTGGCTACTGGCCAGGCCCGACGGCTGGCAGATTCGCTCGAGCGCACTACCGCGTTTGCTCAGTTCCGAGAGGGAGCGCGTCGGTCGAGACAAGACGCGCCGCTTCTTCCGCGAACTGGAATCTGCAAAGTATCTGACGCGGACCCGGTGGCGTGCTCCCAATGGCCGCTGGATCTGGCACTACTGCTTCCGGCCAGCCCCTTCGTCCGTAGAGATGCCCGGCGCCACCATGGACGGCTTAGCCGGCGATGGATCGTCCATAGGTGGATCGACGGCCGGCGGTCAACCCGTCGATCTACCTCAGACTCTGATCAGTAATAGATCTGATCAGTCCATACAAAGGACAACAACAACAGCGATGCGAGAATCTGGCGATCTCGCGGCAGTGGGCGATTGCTCTTCGATCCGATTTCCGGAGTGTCTGACTGGCAAGCGCCTGGCGGCGGCACAGAAGCTGATGGCCCGATGCCCGCAGGTCGATGCCCAGGCCGTGCTGGATGAGTTGAGCGCGATGGTTGCACAGGGCGCCGTGCGTTATCCGATGGGACTGCTCACCGTCCTTGTTGAAAGAGCGATCGTCGGTGAGTTTGCTCCGAACCGTTCTCGCGATCTCTCCGCCGTCCGAAAGTCCTCCGTCAATAATCGATCCACAACACCTGCGCCGCATCCGCAACTGGCGGCTGACGTTGCGAAACAGGTGATATCCGATTTGCACTCGAAATTTGGTCCTGGCTCTCAGTGAATTCTCGGCCAGGTGATCATTGCGTGCGGCAGGAGGAAAGAGCGCGAGATTGGAAGCAGCTTCAAAGCAAGATTAAAGGAACGGCACGGCCGTTCCCAAGAACGCTGTCTGCACAAGGGGTTGCGGAAGCACGGAGTACATCTGTTGGCGAAGTCCTTTTTTGGAATCTGTTGCGAATCAATGAGCGTGGGCGTGCTGTGTGCGCTGGGCAACGACTGACTGCGCGGGAGGTGGTGCATGAGAGATCGAACCGAGGGCCGATTCGAGCCACGTCTTGCTGCCCCCAGAGGTAAAGGCTCCAAGCAGTCGTCGTTTGTCGCTCGTGTTCTGAAGGTGGCTTACCAATCTGGCCCAATGGCTGGCCGTTCGTCAGGGACGCGGAGATCACGGCCGGGGCCCCGCTTTGGTCGAGGTCGCGTCGCAGCCCGCGTGGCGGGCACGTCTTTTCGCCTGACTTCGCGGCGGGTCACAGTCAAGGTTCGGCACGTTCGAATCCGCGGCAACGTCCGTACGGCCGCCGCGCATTTCCGCTATCTGGAGCGCGGCGGTGTCGGCATTGAGGGCAAACCGGGCCGCGCCTACGGACGGGACGCCGATGCGGTGGACGTCGCTGAGTTTGTTGAGGCTGGCCGCGACGACCGGCACCAGTTTCGGATGATTGTCTCCGCCGAGGAAGGAGCCGAGGTCGAGGACCTGAAGACATTCACCCGCACCCTCATGTGTCAAATGGAAAAGGATCTGGCCACCCGGCTGGAGTGGGTGGCCGTGGATCACTGGGACACCGGGCATCCGCATACGCATATCGTGGTGCGGGGTAAGGATCAAATTGGACAGGATCTCGTCATCGACCGGGAGTATCTGACCCGCGGCTTGCGGATGCGGGCCTCGGAAGTAGCCACCCAGTGGCTGGGCCCTCGGACGCAGCGGGAGATCGCTGCCGACTGGAATCGGCAGGTGAGCGCGGAACGATGGACCGGTATCGATGCCCTCCTGGTGGGGGACGCCGTGAATGGCACGGTTGAGCTGTCGAAACTAGCTGACTTGGACGCGCCCGCGCGCGCCCGTTGCCAGGGCCGCCTGCAGGCGCTGGAGCGGATGGGCCTGGCGGAGAAGGTCTCCCCGGAGCGGTGGCAACTATCGCCCGAGCTGCGAGCAACTCTGCGCGGAATGGGCGAGCGCAACGACATCATCCGGACCATGCAGCGGGGTCGTGTTCGCTCCCCTGAATTCCAAATCTTCGATCCTACCCAGCACTCCCAGGCCATCGTCGGGCGCATCGCCGGAAAGGGGCTGCATGACGAACTATCTGACCGCGGATACCTGTTGATCGAGGCCATGGATGGCGCCACCCACTATGTTCCGCTGGCGCCGGACGCGCCGCTTGCCGAACTGCCGCCCGGCAGCATTGTGCGCGTGCAACCAAACACCCTGCGGACCGTCGATCAAAACATTATGGCGGCTTCCCGTGGCGGCCTATACCGGACCGACGCGCACTTACAACAACTTCGGTCCCAAGGTGATGCCGGACTGGATCCGGCGGAGTTCGTTCAATCACACGTGAGGCGTTTGGAGGCGTTGCGCCGCGCTGGAATGGTTGAACGCGTGGAAGAGGGCGTATGGCGCGTCCCTGACGATTTGCCGGAGCGGGGTCTTCGCTACGATCGTGAGCGATCTGGGGGTGCTGAGATTCGGGTCTTGAGCCCCCTTTCGATTGAGCGGCAACGCCAGGCCATCGGCGCAACCTGGCTCGATCAGCAGCTCATCGCCAGTGTGCAGCCGCCGGCGAGTGAGTTTGGGCGCGAGGTGGCGTCGGCATTGCGGCACCGTGAGCAGCGGTTGATTGATCAAGGTCTAGCACGCCGGCAGGGATCGACTGTGATCCTTTCCCGGAATCTCCTGGGGCGGCTGCGAGATCGTGAATTGGAATCGTTCGCCGCAGGACTGGAGCGATCCAGCGGACTTACTTATCGGCCGGCGATTGATGGCAAACGAATATCAGGTACCTACCGACAGGCCGTCCAGCTCGCGAGTGGCAAATTCGCAGTGCTGGACGATAACATCGGATTCTCCCTGGTTCCGTGGCGCCCGGTAATCGAGAAAAGATTGGGCCAGTGCCTCTCGGCTACGCTTCACGGTCCGCGCATTAGCTGGGAATTGGGGCGAACTCGGGGTTTGTCGATCTGAATTTATGAAAGCCGGAAAATCGGTTCTAAGGAATTCGGGAATGCTTGTCTCGCGCGCAAAGCTGTGGCTCTCATCGGTGCTTCGTTTGGCAACGTGCTTTAGGTTGTCGCATCGACGTCGGTATGCAATTTGCCAATAATCCCGTTCAACGGCCGGTTAAGAGCGGAAAATCGGGCAGCAGGCGGCCATTAAGAGACTTTCCAGCACTTGAATTGCCTGCCTTATAGCGGACCTTGGGTACCTGCCGTGGGCGAACGCAATGCGGACCTCGCCGGGACGATTACGTGCGATCATCTCGGTTCTCTGATCCTGAATGAACATCCCAGGATTGATGGAAGACGTTCCAATCAAGGGAATTGATTAGCGTGCGCTTAACCGTAGCTACGTATGGAAGCGAAGGGGACACCCGACCGTTTGTCGCGCTCTGCCGCGGCCTACTGGACGCCGGCCACGACGTCAAACTATTTGCCGAACAATCTAGCGTCCACATTGCTCATGCCCACGGCGTCGCTGTTGAACCACTTGCCGGCGATATCAAAGCAATGATGCCCTTGGATAACCCCGGCCAAGAGTTAAGCACGCGCGAGCTCATTCGGATCGTTAAGACGGGTTTACGCGATATCAATGACAGTATTCCTTCTTGGATGAGCGCCATTACGGCTCACGCGCGCAGCGCGGATGCGATTCTCTACGCGGGCTTCGCCTGTCCGTCAGCTCAGGCGATTGCGCAGGAACTCGAGAAGCCTGCGATCGGGCTGTGGCTTCAGCCAACCACCCCGACTCGCGAGTTTGGATCTGCGGCGCTACCCCCGTGGCGGCTCCCTGGCTGGCTCAATCGATTCAGCTATCGAGCGTCGCCCGAGGCGATGATCAGACGCTTGTACGGCAAATCGAGCGAGGCGGCGCGTGACAACTTCTTTGGCAATGCCCGTCGGGTCAGTAAGAGTCGTATATTTCCAATCCTATACGGCTTTTCCCGCCATATCGTTGCAAGGCCTCGGGACTGGCCCGATTCGCACCGCATCTGTGGTCATTGGCCGCTGCCGATAGGTGATTGGCAGGCTCCCGGGGACTTGCTCGAGTTCTTGTCCGGTGGGCCTCCTCCCATCTACGTCGGTTTTGGCGCGGCTTCCAGTTTCGTCAGGCAAAAAAAGTTGACGGAGATTGTTTCCGCCATTGGAGGGCGAAGAGCACTGTTCCACCCGGGTTGGAGCAAGATAACGGCCTCCATGTTGCCGAAAAATATTTTTGTGGTCGGGGACACTCCGCATACCTGGTTATTTCCGCTCACCTCGATGGTGATTCACCATGGTGGGGCGGGAACGACGCACACTGCATCGCGAGCGGGGGTGCCATCGATCGTTCTTCCGTTTGGAGGAGATCAATCGTTTTGGGCGGCGAGGCTCGCCTCGATCGGGGTCGCTCCGCCGCGCATCCGTCCCGGCAAATGGGACCGTCGATCGCTTGCCCGAATGATCGAGTTTGCTGAACAAGACCTCGTTCGTGAGAGGGCGAAAATGCTTGGTGCCGCCATGGCCAAAGAGAATGGAGTCGCCACTGCGGTCGAGGAGATCGAGGGGGTCGTGGCCTGCTCCACCGAGAAGGAGTAACGAAGTTTGTGATAATTGTCTATTGCGGAAAGCATCGCAATTCTTCGAGCGGGAGCTGACGGAATGTGGGCTGGAGCCGCCGCGCACCGCCATCTGCTGTGGGTCACTCGGAGGTTTGACCGCATCCGGCAGCAGTCGGTCGCGGATTACGGGGTGCTCTTCAGGCTAATATTCCTACTTGGCTTGCAATCATTGCCCCGTGAAACCGTCGATTGATCTGAATCGGAGCGGCGTGTGTGTGACCTAAGAAGTACGGTTCGTCCTGATGTCCTATCGGCGCGGCTATTCATTTTTGCGTCACTGCTGTCGTTCGCTTTGAATCCAACGGCTGCCATTGCCACTGAGCAGCCCACGGCGAAAGGCCTAGATGCGGCCCTCGATACCTACATGCGTGCTCGAGTAGCGGTTAGCAACTTTAGTGGAACCGTTCTTGTCGCTCGTCATGGCCACATTCTACTGTCACGAGGATATGGCCTGGCCAATCGTGAATGGGACATGCCAAACGCGCCGAATACAAAATTTATGATCGGATCCCTTACGAAACAATTTACTGCCACTCTGATCATGCAGTTGCGAGAGCGGCATCAGTTAGAGGTGACAGATAGGGTTTGCAAGTACATCAATCCTTGTCCCGCCAGTTGGTCAGCGATAACTCTCCGGGATCTGTTATCGCACACGTCCGGCATTCCGAATTTCACGGATGACGCGGACTTCAAGCGGACGGACGTCCTCCCTCGAACTGTTGAGCAATTGATTGCGATATTTCGGGAGAAGCCACTGGAGTTCGCGCCGGGGACGAGTTGGAAGTACAGCAACTCGGGGTATGTGCTGCTCGGCGCAATCATCGAGCGGGTAACAAATAAACGGTATGAGGAAGTGCTGCGCGAACAGATCCTGCAACCGCTGGGAATGGATGACTCGGGCTACGATCACCATGAGCCTGTCATTGCTCACCGTGCTTCCGGGTACGTGATATCGAAGGGCGTCATCCTGAACGCTCCATATGTGGAAACAAGTTGGGCGTATGCGGCGGGGGCGATGTACTCGACAATTCTCGATCTATATCGATGGGACCAGGCGCTCTATTCGAACAAGGTGCTGCCGCAATGGGCGCTCAAGGAAATGTGGACACCGGTCCGAGAAATGTATGGCTACGGCTGGGGCATTGTGCAATCGGGAGCCACTGCTCGAAAGCATCTCGAACTTACACACGATGGAGGTGTTGATGGCTTCGGTGCCCACATCAGCCGGTTCCCTGAGGACGGTACGGTCGTGATTGTGCTGGCGAACATCGAAACGCCGCCCGCTCCTCTTGCCGCCATAGGTATTGCGCTTGCAGCAATCGTGTTCGGTGAGCCTTATTTGCATCTAGTAGAGGCTGACAAGACCGTGAACGTCTCGATGTTCGACAGATATCTCGGCGATTACGATGTGGGCGACAATAATATCGTGCGGATTAAGCGCATAGGTGATGAACTGCACGTTCAAATATTGGATGCGCCGGACCAGCCCACTTTCTTGGCGACGCCGCTGTCGAGGACACGGCTGCTGGTGGATGATCTAGGTGGCATATTCGAGTTTTCGGGAGGCCACGAAGCAAGCATCATCGCCAAAGCCCCCGGGGAAAAGCAGCGGGTGGGGCATCGCATTTCAGCGAGAGAAGAGAAACGGTAGCGAATTCGTTCCCCCCAAGCCGACGTTGGCCAAGGACGGCTTCGGGTCCGAGATACGACGATGATTAAAGCGATGCCATAGTTGATCGACATGATTCAATCGCACCACATATCTTTCTTGCTCGCTTTCGGCTGTTGTGCCATCGGTTGTGGCCACTGCGACCGAGAAGAAAGAGTGCTGGCGACGGATGCTACTGGCAGATCGGTCGTATCGGAATTCGAGGCTTGTACTAGTGTCGGCACGACTCTCGCTGCGACTATCGACTTGAGATCCACATCAGGTCGCGGAAAAACTATCATCAAATATGAACCGAACGGTGGGCAGGTTGGTTGTAAATGGAAGATGTTCTCGCGTGCCAGGGAGGGGGACACGGTGACGGTCGATTGGAGCAACCCGGCTGTCATCCACATCTCGATCGGTGTCGTCAGTAGTATTGCTGAGAAACTTGACGAGGTGGACGGTGTGCACATTACCTACGATATTGGAACGGTGATTTCCGAGGCGTGTAAGAACTGAACGGTTCGAGACATTAGCGCCATGAGCAGACAGTCATCACCGGCAGGTGTCGGACAACCCTTAACCCTTGCAGCCGTTAGCGAACGACCGCTATCGGGTTGCTCATAACATTTATGTGTTAGAAGTCTCGTGGCGCCTCGCCTTCTTGGCGAGGCCGATGCGGATCCAAAACCACAATTCGCAGGCAGCACCGGCGACAAACAGCGTTGCGCCTAAGTTACTTCCTGCCTTCCCGTAACCCGCCATCTCCAAGACTATCGCGGCAACGATTAAGGCGGCGCTCAAAAGATGGTATTTCATTAGATACCCCCTGCTTTTCCTCGTGCGAGTTAACGACAAACTGGGGAAATCCGCAAATCCGCGCATTGTCTGTTCCGATGCTCGCAATCGACCCGGTCCGTGGGCAACGTCGGCTTTGCGGCAGATGATGAGGAGCCCGGCCGAGATCGGAATGACTAGCGGATCTTTGTCCCGAATCTGTTCCAAATTGGCCAGCCAGGTATCCGCCAGTTCATCCAGATAAGCATCGCTCGTCCGTCCAGGTTCCTATCCGGCACGAAGCCCACCAGAGCAAATCGACTGTCCTCGCTGTCGTTGCGATTGTCGCCCATGAAAAAATAACTGCGCGGAGGAACAACCGTATCGTAATCAGTAGATCTGCGATTCTGAGCAAGCATGATCTGATGATCGCGCCCAGCGATCTGTTCGACTTCAAGATTCGCTCCGGAGAATCCATATCCACCCGTGTACTCACCGTTGCGTTTTGCTGGAATGCGTGCACCGTTGATGAATATCGCGTTGTCCTGCACAACGACGTGATCGCCTGGAAGCCCGATCAAGCGTTTGATGTAATGGATGGACGGATCGGAAGGCAAACGGAACACAACGACGTCTCCGCGCTGCGGGTGGCCAGTGGATATGATCTTCGAGTTGAGCACCGGTAGGCGTAAGCCGTAGGCGAATTTGTTGACAAATATGAAGTCGCCGTCAACCAGACCCGGCATCATCGATGCCGACGGAATACGAAACGGTTCCACTACGAATGAGCGTAACAACAGGACGATCAAAATGACCGGAAACAGGGAGCGTGCATATTGAACAGCCAGTGGCTCTCTGGTGCCGGATGCGACTCGGGCGCGTCGTTTGAGGAATGCCGCATCGGCCAGCAGGATTAACCCACTTACCCCCAAGAGCAGCGTAAGAATGAGCGAGAAATCCATTTCAACGCGTGTGAATGTGATGGCTGTCGATTCGAGTCGTGTCCGCCTCTGTAAGAGATCCTATTCCTAAGGCGATGATTCCAGCCAAAAGCAACATGTTGACGAGCCGCAACAGCGCGGTTCCGAAACCTGTCCTCGGAAGAGAGCGCATAGCGCGGACTCGAGCAAGAATCAAGGCAGTTGTTACTTCCCGCCAGTACCACACGCGGCTGCGGCCAGCGCTATACATCTCGAGGAGATCGCCCAACAACGACTCGCGCTGGTAGGGCGAAGCCCATCGCTTCAAAAGCCACACCGCCATTCTTGGCGGTTCACGATTGTTCATGAGTGTTCGCCTTTCGCCAGAAGCAGTCCGGTCGAGAGCTTCAGCAGCGTGGCGCGTGCATCGGTGGCTTCCCTGACGCCCTTCGGAGTAGCCTTAAAGTATGTGCGCGCTTTGCCGCCCCGCTCGCCAGTAGGGTCGCCGAGGGAGGAGATCAAGAGGCCTTTCGTTTCCAGGCGTTCCAATGCGGCATAGACGCTCGCGAGCGCAACTTCACGACCGCTTTTTTCAAAGATCTCGCGACAGATCTGCACGCCATAAGCATCACCCGCCGGGCGGATGGCAGCGAGAAGGACCATGAGTTCCATCTGCCCTAGATACTCGCGTTTCCTCATATCTTCCACAATAGTGAAGATATAGATATTTTGCAACTTAATTATAGAGAATGAGTTCGAGCACCTGCTTGAGAGCACCGAGCGACTACTTTCGGGCATTGGGTTCACCGCGTGCAAAGACCGGTAGTGGCCTGCTGCCCGATTTTCCGCGCCGAACCGGTCATTGAGTTTGAGTGTTGGCAAATAGGCAGAGCATCGCGGGTACGCGCCAACCGAGGCGTCGTCCGCTTCGCTCGGCGTCAATCTGATGGCTCAAACATAGGAAGTCACTTTGGTCGCGATCATTGATCCCCGGTGGTTAGGCGCCGCCGGGCATCCGAGTGAGGGAGGCGGCAGCTGGAGATAAGAGCGCTACGGAGCGGTTCGCCCCGGCTTCCACTTCAAGAATATATTCCTCGCTGGAAGCTTTCTCCGCCTCGCTCTCGCATCCGCTGCTTGCGTCAGCGTTGCCGTTTACCGGGTTAGTTCTTCGATTCGGATGGCCAATTGGCCTCTCCAGGACTTAGACGAAAGTTAGACGACGGCATCTTCTAGTCGTCTATTTTCACCTAAGTATCTGTTTTTATTGGCGCTCCCTACGAGATTCGAACTCGTGTACTTGCCTTGAGAGGGCAATGTCCTAGGCCTCTAGACGAAGGGAGCGATGTTCGCGGTTCTGGGCGCTTGATCCCAAGAGGGCTGGTAGTATACGGGCCAATTTTTTGGACTCAAGCGGAACTCCTCTTTTTGAACGCATCGTCGCCCCCATTGGCCCCCCTGATCATCCCCCGCTCTGAGCATTCGATATCGCGGTCGGCGATCTCTCCCAACGCCCTGAAAGTCCTGTATCGGCTCAAAGATGCGGGATACCAGGGATTCTTGGTGGGCGGGGCGGTCCGTGATTTGCTGTTGGGCATAACTCCGAAGGATTTTGACGTGGCGACCAACGCCCTGCCGGAAGAGGTGCGGCATTTGTTTCGCAATTGCCGCCTGATCGGCCGTCGCTTTCGTCTTGCCCACGTGCATTTCGGCCAGGAGATCATCGAGGTCGCGACCTTTCGCGCGGCCGCGGCGCCGGAACGGGAAGATGCGGAGGACGAAGATTCCGGCTCGGAGAGTGAGGGAATGGAGGCCGATGGCAACGTGGCGGAGCCGGCGGTCGCAAGCGATTCCGAGCATCGCGCCTTCGACCGTAGGGGACGCATCCTGCGGGACAATATCTACGGCACCATCGAGGAAGATGTGTGGCGGCGTGATTTTGCCGCCAACGGTCTCTATTACAACATCGAAGATTTTTCAGTCTGGGACTTCGTCGACGGCGTCAGCGATGTACGTTCACGGCGCTTGAAGCTGATCGGCGATCCGGAGACTCGTTATCGCGAGGATCCGGTGCGCATGCTGCGTGCGGTTCGGTTTGCGGCCAAACTCGATTTCTCAATCGAGCCGCGGACGGAGGCGCCGATCGCCAAGCTCGCGAACTTGTTGGACGGAGTACCCCCCGCACGATTGTTCGACGAAGTTCTGAAGTTGTTCTTGTCGGGCTTCGGTGCAAAGTCTTACCGGCTGCTGAAGCAATACGGACTCTTCGAACACTTGTTTCCGATGTCCGCCGCGGCGTTCACGCTGCCGCCGTATGCCTACGCGGAACAGATGCTCGATCGCGGCTTGATCAATACCGATGAGCGCATCGCTGCCGATAAACCCGTCACCCCGACCTTCTTGTTTGCGGTGCTGCTGTGGAGTGCGGTGCTGCGCGAACTCAACGAACGCCAGGCCGGTCCGGCGCCGGACCTGGCGCAGCTCATGCAGGCCTGCGATACCGTCCTTCGGGCGCAGCAGTCGCGCGTGGCCATCCCGCGCCGTTTCGCCATTCCCATGCGGGAACTGCTGATGTTGCAGCCGCGATTCAACCGCCGCAGCGGTGCCAAATCGTTGAGCCTGTTGCAGCATCCGCGTTTTCGCGCGGCATATGATTTCCTGCTGCTGCGCGCGCAAGTTGGAGTGGCGGATCCGGAACTCGCGAAATGGTGGACCGACATTCAGGTGCTGCCGCACGAGGAGCGGGTGGCGATGGTTCAGTCGCGGCCCGCGGATCCGGCCGCCGAGGGCGACACGGCGCCGGCCGCCGGACGCCGGCGCCGCCGCCGAAGACGCGGCGGAGCGGCGCGCACCTAGATGGCCATGCCCTCGTGGCGCGCCGCATATGTGGCGATCGGCAGCAATCTAAATGATCCGCAAGCGCAGGTGCAGACGGCCTTGGCCCGTCTGGCGTCGCTGCCTGAGATCCGCTCGATGCTGCGCTCGCGGCTCTACAAAACCCGCCCGATGGGTCCGCAGGATCAACCTTACTTCGTGAATGCGGCGGCGGGGTTTTTGACGCAGCTGTCGGCGCGCGAGTTGCTCGCCGCCTTGCTGCAGATCGAAGAGTCCATGGGCCGGAAGCGGCAGGAGCGTTGGGGGCCGCGGGTGATCGATCTGGATCTGGTTTGGATGCCGGGCGAGACCATCAACGAACCCGGATTGACTCTGCCGCATCCCGGAGTGTCGATGCGCAACTTCGTCCTGTATCCTTTGGCGGACATCGCCCCCACGCTTGCGATTCCAGGACACGGCAACGTGTCGGAGCTGCTGCGTGCCGTCGGCGATGACGGAATATCTGTCTTGGAGCAGCACGAGAACTGTCAATGGTGAGCGCAATACCGCACCGATTTATCGTTGTCGAGGGCCCGATTGGCGTCGGCAAGACCAGTTTGGCGCGCCGTTTGGGACAGTCGCTCGGCGGCCAGCTCGTGTTGGAGCAGGCGGATCAGAATCCCTTCCTCGAGCGCTTCTACAAGAATCCGCGCGCCGCGGCTTTTCAGACTCAGTTGTTCTTCCTGTTTCAGCGCTCGCGCCAGCTGGAGGACGTCAGGCAGGAGGATCTGTTCGGCGCCGTGCGCGTGGCGGATTATCTGCTGGAAAAAGACCGGCTGTTTGCACGCGTGACCCTGGACGATGCGGAATACGCCCTCTACGAAAAGGTCTACGAACGGATCGTCGTCGATGCGCCCAAGCCGGATCTGGTCGTGTACTTGCAGGCGCCCGTCGACGTGCTGGTGGATCGCATCGCCAAGCGCGGCATTCGCTACGAGCAGCATATCGAGCGCGGCTATCTCGAGAAATTGACCCAGGCCTATGCGCGCTTCTTCCATGGTTACGACGCATCGCCCTTGCTGATAGTGAATTCCGCCGCCATCGATCCGGTGAACAACGACAGCGACTACCAGCAGCTGTTCGCCGAAATCACCAAGTCGCGGCGCGGCCGGCATTTTTTCAACCCTGTCGGCAGCAGCCTGCTGCCCGCCGGCTGAGATGGAATTTCTGACTCGCAGTGCGTCGGTGCGCAATCGGATCCGCGCGTGGCGCGCTGCCGAAGCGCGCGTGGCTCTGGTGCCGACAACGGGCACCCTGCACAAAGGACACATGAGCCTGGTCGCGGAGGCGCAAGAACGCGCGAATCATGTCGTGGTGAGCATCTTTCCGAAACCGGGTGAGCGAGAAGCGCCCACTCTGGAGGCGGATCGCGAGCTGCTGCAGAAAGTTGGAGCATCGGTGGTCTTCGCCCCGCCGCTGCAGGAGATCTATCCGATCGGGCGGGAATTGGCGGCCACGGTGAGCGTGCCGACCCTCGTCGACCTCCCGCAAGCCGCGCAAGGGACAGGGTACGACTCCCAGACAGCGACCTTGTTCACCAAACTGTTCAATCTCATCAAGCCGGACATCGCGGTGTTCGGCGAGCGGAATTTTCAGCAATTGGTAATGGTGCGGCGCTTGGTCGATGATTTCTTTCTGTCCGTCGAGGTCGTCGGTTGCCCAACCTGGCGGGAAGGGGATGGCCTTGCGGCGGCCACCGTGAATCGCCACCTGTCGGTGGAAGAGCGCGCTCTCGCACCGCGGCTGTATGCGATTCTGAGCGAGCTGGCTGCGAAAATAGACGCGGGCGCCCACGACTACCCAACTCTGCAAAGGCAGGGGATGGAGTCGCTGGCGACAGCCGGTTTTGCGGTGGACTATCTCGCAATTCGTCAGGCGGCGGACCTGGCCGAGGTGCGCCCGGGAGCGCGAGATCTGGTGATCTTGGGCGCGGTGCGATTGAACGCCCACCGACTGACCGACACCCTACGCGTGAGGGTCATCGACCGATATTGATGAGTGCTGTGCCAGCGCCCAGTGCACGTGCTCACGCACCAGTGCCGACGGGTGCTGCGCGCGGTTGCGCAGTGACTCGAGCAACGCAGGCGATGTTGGTGCATTGCCGAGTGCGACCGCGATGTTGCGCAGCCAGCGCTCGTGGCCGATGCGGCGAATTGCGCTGCCGCGGGTGCGTTCCAGAAAATCTGCCTCGCTCCACGAAAAGAGCTCAATGAGCTGCGCGTGGTCGAGGCCGTGCCTCACAGCGAAGTCCGGCTCGGCGGTGGGACGTGCAAACTTGTTCCAAGGGCAGACCAATTGGCAGTCGTCGCAGCCGTAGATGCGGTTGCCGATCGCGCGGCGAAACTCCAGCGGAATCGAACCGGCGAGTTCGATGGTGAGGTAGGAAATGCAGCGCCGCGCATCCAGCCGATAAGGGGCGACAATGGCACCGGTGGGGCAGGCGGGCATGCAGGCGGTGCAAGATCCGCAGTGCGCGCTGCTCGGCGCGTCGGGAGGCAGTTCCAGATCCAGATAAATCTCACCGAGGAAGAAATACGAACCGGCGTCGCGATCGATGAGATTGGTGTGTTTGCCTATCCAACCCAGTCCGGCGTTTCTCGCCAAGGCCTTCTCCAAGACCGGTGCGCTATCGGTGAAGACTCGATAACCGAAGGGGCCGACCGCACCTACAACACGATCGCAGAGCTGCTGCAGCCGTGCGCGCATGAGCTTGTGGTAGTCGCGGCCCAAGGCATAGCGGGAGATGTAGGCTGTCTGCCGGTCGGCAAGCGTGGACTCGGCATCCGCCGCGCTTTCGGGCCAGTAGTCCATGCGCACGCTGATGCAGCTGACCGTTCCCGGCAATAGTTCCGCGGGCCGGCTGCGTTTCACCCCGTGCCGGGACATGTATTGCATCTCACCATTGAAGCCAGCGCGCAACCAGTTCAGAAAATGTGCCTCATCGCGCGCGAGATCGATACGAGCGATCCCTAGCCGCCCAAAACCCAGCTCGCGGCTCCAGCGCCGTATGGCGGTCAACAGCGCCGCTGCGTCCAAAGCAGCGGGGGCTGAGGCAGGGTCGGTAGGCGCCGAAGGGCTCATGAATCATAATATCGCCGCCTGCGCGCCGGTGGACACCCATGTCAGTCTCGATCCTCATCAACTTGGCTGATAGCGGTGCGACCGAGGCATTAGGTCGGGCGCTGGCGAATTCCATGGCGCGTGCGGGTGGCGGCGCACCGGCGGTCGGCGGGGTCGTGTATCTGCAAGGCGAACTCGGCGCGGGAAAGACCACCTGCGTGCGGGCACTGCTGCGAGCCTTGGGAGTCACCGGACTAGTGCGCAGCCCGACCTACACCCTGGTCGAGACCTACCTCCTCGCCGGCGGGCTCACGTGCATCCATGTGGATCTGTATCGATTGCAATCCTTGAGCGAAATCGAGGAGTTGGGTCTTCGTGATTGGGTGGGGCCGGGCGCGTTGTTGCTGGTGGAGTGGCCTGAGAAAGGGGGTGTCGCATTGCCGGCCGCCGACCTCGAGGTACGCTTAAGTTATGCGGGGGAGGCGCGCCAGGCGAGCCTGACCGGCGTGACGCCGCTAGGGCGACTGTGGCTGGAAGTCCTGGGACGCGACACTAGCTTAAGTTTCTATGTCTCTAATTTAACTTGAAAAATGATTCGGTAAGGCCTAACTTAACGCGCCATGAATGCGATGGTCTCGCGGTCCCTCTGGATAGCCTTACTGGCCACGCTGTCGCTGCCGGGATATGCGGTCGATGTGCGCGGGGTCCGGCTATGGGCGGGTCCGGACAGTACCCGGGTGGTGCTGGATCTGTCGGGTACTGCGCAACATAGTTTGCAGGTGATGCGGAATCCCGATCGCGTGGTCCTCGATGTCGCGGGTGCGCGGTTGACCAGCGGCGCGCGCGCTGCCCCGTCCGGTACCGGAGCGGTCAAGCAGGTGCGCATGGCCCGACGCTCGACGGGGGAGCTGCGCATCGTTCTGGATCTGACGCGGCCCATTCAGGCCAAAAGCTTTTTGGCTTCGCCCAATGACCATTACGGATACCGGTTGGTCATCGACCTCGGCCTGACACCCGTCGCCGACACCCCGGTCAAGGTTGAGCACGCGCCGCGCGATGCGCGCGACCTCATCATTGCCGTCGATGCCGGCCACGGCGGCGAGGACCCGGGCGCCATCGGCAAGAACGGCACCCGTGAGAAAGATGTGGTCCTGGCCATTGCCCGAGAACTGGCGCTCAAGGTCAATGCAGAGCCGGGAATGAAGGCGGTGTTGACCCGCAACGGCGACTACTTCGTACCGCTTCGCGACCGGATGCGGCGTGCCCGGGCGCAGCAGGCCGACCTGTTCGTTTCGATTCACGCCGATTCGATTCGCGATCGGCGGGTCGATGGTTCGTCGGTGTACATTTTGTCGCAGCGTGGCGCGACCGACGAGGCCTCACGCTGGTTGGCGGAACGCGAAAATGCATCCGACTTGATCGGCGGCGTGTCGCTCGACGACAAGGACGATGTGCTCGCTTCGGTGCTTCTGGATCTATCGCAGTCGGCTTCGCTGAGTGCGAGCCAGGTGGCGGCCGAGCGTGTGCTGCGGCAATTGAATCGGGTGGGTGAAGTTCGCAAGCCGCAGGTGCAGCAAGCACGCTTCATGGTGCTGAAGTCCCCGGACATTCCCTCGATGTTGGTCGAAACCGCCTATATTTCCAATCCGCAGGAAGAGCAACGGCTGCGCGGATCCGCCCATCAGGCAAAGCTCGCGGCCGCCATCCACCAGGGCGTGCACGACTATTTTTATGCCAATCCGCCGGCGGGAACGCGGATTGCGCAGCTGGCATCCGGCATGCCGCGGCCGGTGCTCGCGACTTCGGGCGACTCCGGGCTGTAAGAGGTTCGCACCGCAGGAACGTGCGCTGTGCGAAAATAGGCGGCTCACGGAGTCGCTCTTGCCCATTCAATTGCTATCGGATGCACTCATCAGTCAGATCGCCGCCGGCGAGGTGATCGAGCGGCCGGCGTCCGTGGTGAAGGAGTTGGTGGAAAACGCGCTCGATGCCCAGGCGCGGCGCATCGAGGTGGAACTCGAGCGCGGCGGCTGCGGCCTCATCAGAGTTCGCGACGATGGGGTCGGGATAGAGCGGGAGGAAATCGCGCTGGCGCTCGCCCGGCACGCTACCAGCAAGATCGCCTCGCTTGACGATCTTGAAAGCGTCGCCACCCTGGGCTTTCGTGGCGAGGCGCTGCCCAGCATGGCTTCGGTGTCACGACTGTCGCTGGTCTCGCGTTCGGCGACGGCCGTTCATGCCTGGGCGCTGGAGGCTCGAGACGGTGCGCATGCGGCGGCGGCGCCCGCGGCGCATCCCCCGGGCACCAGCGTCGAAGTGCGCGATCTATTTTTCAACGTGCCGGCGCGGCGCAAATTTCTGCGCAGCGAGGCCACCGAGTATCAGCACATCGTGCGCATGCTGGAGCGCCTCGCGCTGTCTCGCTTTGCGGTCGCATTCACGCTGGTGCATAACGGCAAGACGATCTGGTCGTTGCCGGCGGCGCACTCGGCGGCGGAGCGCCTGGCCCGGGTGGCCCGGATCTGCGGCGAGGACTTCGCCGCCCATGTCATCGAACTGAAGCATGACACCGAGAGCCTTCGTCTGTCGGGATGGTTGGCGCTGCCCACGTTTTCACGCAGCCAATCGGACCTGCAATTCGCCTTTCTCAACGGACGCTTCGTGCGCGACAAGCTGCTCGCGGGCGCCGCGCGACTTGCTTATCAAGATGTGCTGTTTCACGGGCGATTTTCCGCGTACTTGCTGTACCTGGACCTGGATCCAACCCAGGTCGACGTCAACGCGCACCCGCAAAAGCTGGAAGTCCGATTTCGCGATTCGCGCCGTGTGCATGATTTCGTGTTCCGCACCCTGGAGCGGGTCCTGGCCGGCACCCGGCCGAGTGCCGAATCCGCCGGCAGCGCGCCGCTCGACTGGCTCACGGGCAGCGCGGGGAGCAGCGCGGCCGCGCCGAACCAGGCACGCTTCTTTCTACCGGAGGGACGGCTCGCACGGGCAGGCGAGGATGTGTACCGCGGCCTGGTGGAGCGCGGGGCATGGAGCGTGGCGGAAACTTCCATCAGCGGCGCCGGCGAAAAGCTCACCAACGGTGCTGCGCCCCTGGGGTATGCGATCGCGCAGCTGCATGGAGTCTATATCCTGGCGCAGACCGAGGACGGCGTGGTGTTGGTGGACATGCACGCCGCCCACGAGCGGGTGATGTACGAGCGCATGAAGAAGTTGCTGGCCGGCGATACGGCCCAGCAGCAGTTGCTCCTGCCCGAGATCATTCACGTCACGCCGGCGCAGGCAGAGGCTGCCGAGACTCATGCGCAGGAATTTGCGGCACTGGGCTTCGGCGTGTCGCGTCTTGCACCCGATCAGCTGGCGCTGCGAAGCATTCCCACACTCCTCGCCGGCAAGGATCCGGCCGGCATCGTGCGCGACGTGCTCTCGGATCTCCTCGAGCAGGGACAATCGCGGCGGGTCGAGGAGTCCATCAACCATTTGCTCGCGACCACGGCATGCCATGCGGCAATCCGCGCCCAACGCAGTCTCACCCTGCCTGAAATGAACGCCCTGCTGCGTGAAATGGAGGGCACGGATCGCGCCGACCAGTGCAACCATGGCCGGCCGACGTGGATCCGGCTGTCGCTCGGCGATCTCGATCGGCTTTTCATGCGCGGCCGTTGATGGGCACCGGCACGCGGGCCGTGGTCGGACGGCGGCAAGCGATCTTGTTGATGGGTCCGACCGGGTCGGGTAAATCCGACCTCGCCATGCGCTTGGCCGAGTCACTGCCAGTGGAAATCGTGAGCGTGGATTCTGCGCTGGTATATCGCGGCATGGACATCGGTACCGCAAAGCCGGACGCAGCGGAGCGCGCGCGAGTCCCCCACCACCTGATGGATATACGCGACCCTGCCGAAAGCTATTCCGCCGGCGAGTTCACGCGCGACGCGGAGCGCGCCATGGAGGATATCTGGCGGCGGGGGAGGCAACCGCTGCTCGTGGGCGGGACCATGCTTTATTTCCATGCCCTCAGTTATGGGATTGCGGAGCTGCCGGAAGGGAACGCCGAGGTGCGCGCCGAAATCGAGCGCGAAGCGGCGAAGTCGGGTTGGGCCGCCCTGCACCGGGAGCTTAAGGGGGTGGATCCGGCGGCCGCGGCGCGCATTCACGTCAACGATCCGCAGCGCATTCAGCGCGCGCTCGAGGTGTACCGGTTGACCGGCGACACAATCACGAGACTGCAACAGAAGCGAGTGTCGGTATTCGCCGACGTCGATTTTGCAGAATTTGCAATTGCCCCCCTTGAACGCAGCGATTTGCACACCAGAATCGAAAGGCGTTTTAACGCGATGCTCGACGCCGGATTATTGGCCGAGGTGCGCAGTCTATTTGAAAGAGGCGATCTCACCGCGGAACATCCGTCGATGCGGGCGGTCGGATATCGACAGTTGTGGCGACATTTTGCGGGACAATGTGCATTGGACGAGGCGATAGAACAAGCGATTGCGGCGACGCGGCAACTGGCCAAGAGGCAATTGACCTGGTTGCGCCGGCGTGAGCGTGCACGGTGGCTTGATTCCCGGCACCCTGAAGTTGCGCAAAATATCATCGCTGCACTGTTGGAGGGCAGTTTTGCACTCGAGTCCGATGTCACGTCGCGCGGTACCCTGTGCTAGCATGAACACGTATGTGCCTGGTGCCGCAGGGAAGTGGTTCGGCAGTCCAAATGACACTAAAAAACAAGGAGCTTCACACATGGCCCGTGGCCAGTCTCTGCAGGATCCATTTCTCAATGCCCTGCGCAAAGAACGCGTGCCCGTCTCAATTTATCTTGTGAACGGCATCAAATTACAAGGACAGATCGATTCGTTCGACCAGTTCGTCGTCTTACTCAGGAATAGCGTGAGTCAGATGGTATACAAACATGCCATTTCCACCGTCGTGCCCGCACGCAACGTGCGTTTACCGACCGGCGAGGATGGCGAAGTGACGGAACCGGCGATAGTCGAGTGATTGGGCGGACCTCTGCAATTATTTGAACGCCCTCGCGGTGGTGAGCGCGCTGTTCTGGTCAGCGTCGGCATTGGGCAGCCCGTAGATCCTATTGACAAGGCCGAATTTGCGGCTTTAGCCGCATCCGCGGGGGCCGTGGGCGTGAGCGTCGTGCTGGCGAACCGGGCTCGGCCGGATTCCAAGTACTTCGTGGGAAGCGGCAAGGCTGAGGAAATTCGCGTCTGCGCGGATGAGAATAATGCGGACGTGGTGCTGGTCGATCAGACCTTGAGTCCGAGCCAGGAACGCAACTTGGAGAAACTTACCGGTCGTCGAGTATTGGACCGTAACGGATTGATTCTGGATATTTTTGCTCAACGGGCGCGTAGCTTCGAGGGAAAACTACAAGTCGAACTTGCGCAACTGTCGCATTTGGCGACGCGCTTGGTGCGGGGCTGGACCCACCTTGAGCGCCAAAAAGGCGGTATCGGCCTGCGCGGTCCCGGCGAGACGCAGCTCGAGACCGATCGCCGGCTGATCGCCAAGCGCATCCGCACGCTGAAGTCGCGCCTGGAGAAACTTGGCCGCCAGCGCGACACCAGCCGGCACGTGCGCCGTGAGGTGCCGGTGCCCACGGTTGCGCTGGTGGGCTACACCAATGCCGGCAAGTCCACTTTGTTCAATGCCTTGACGGGCTCCGCGACCTACGTCGCCGATCAACTATTTGCGACATTGGATCCCACCGTACGGCAGGTGAAACTGGCGGGGGTGGGCGAGGTGGTGCTGGCCGATACGGTGGGTTTCGTGCGCTCTCTGCCGCACGAACTGGTGGCGGCATTTCGCTCCACCCTGCAAGAGGCGCGCGAGGCCGATTTGCTTCTGCATGTGGTGGATGCAAGCGATCCATTGCGCGACGAGCGGATCGAACAGGTCCGCGAGGTGTTGCGCGGCATCGGCGCCGGAGAGATACCCGAGCTCGTGGTATTCAATAAAATAGACCTCAACGGCGCCGACCCGGAGGTGGTCCGGGGTCCGGACGGCGCGGTCGCTTCGGTTGCGGTTTCGGCCGTCACCGGGGCGGGGCTGGCGGGATTGCGCGACACCCTGGCGCATGCCGTGCGGCCCGATCAGGTGCGCCGCACGCTGCATCTGGATTTGGAGGCGGCCGCCGTGCGGTCCGATCTGTATCGACGCAATGCCGTGCGCAGCGAGCGGCAATGCGAGGACGGCAGCTGGGAACTCACCGTCGAGCTTGATTTGACCGAGGTTGCCAAGCTATTGGGCCGCAAGGGCGTCATTCTGGTGGACAATAACGGTATGGCACGAGAGCAGCGCGTCGCTTAAGTTCTCTTGTGGCGGCCAAGTCGGCTGTTAGAATGCGCCGCTCTTCATATATAGGCATTACGCATGGCGTGGAACGAACCTGGCGGCGAAAAACGCAATCCTTGGAACCGTCCGCAGCAATCGCAGAACGATTTGGACGATGTGCTGCGCAATTTCCAGCGCCGGCTGTCGGCGTTGTTCGGCCGCGGCGGCGGATCCGGCGGCGGCGGGGGGCAGAATGCCGTCGGCTTCGGCAAGTCCTTGAGCAGCATCCTGGTCCTGATCGGCGCCGTCTGGATCGGCAGCGGCATCTACCGGGTCGATGCCCAGGAGCGCGCGGTGGTGCTGCGGTTCGGCAAGTATCTGCTCACGACGGGGCCGGGTTATAACTGGCATCTGCCCTGGCCGATCGAACGCAAAGTCATCGTCAACGTTTCCCATCAGTACAGCGTGGTCGACGACGCCAGCATGCTCACGGCCGACACCAATCTGGTGGAGGTAAAGTCCGCGGTTCAGTACATCCAACCCGACCCGTTCAAATTGCTGTTCAAGGTGCGCGACGTCGACGATACCCTGACCCAGGTGAGTGAAAGTGCGATGCGCGAAGCCGTCGGCCAGGCGTCGCTCGACAAGGCGCTGGCGTTTGATCCGTCGATCACCGACCGCGCCAAGTTTTTGTTGCAAAGGACTCTCGACAGCTATGACATGGGAGTCCGCATCATCGGGGTGAAGCTCACAGGCGTGAGCGTGCCGGATGCCGTCCAGGACGCGCAGCGCGACGCCATCAAGGCGGGCAAGGACCGTCAGCGCTATCAGCAGGATGCGGAAACCTACCGCAACGATGTATTGCCGCGCGCGCGCGGCGCCGCAGCCAAGGAAGTGCTGGATGCCGAGGCGTATCGCCTGCAGGTGCTGGCACTGGCGCAAGGCGACACGGCGCGCTTCGATCAAGTGCTGGCCCAGTATGAGCGCGCGCCCGCGGTGACGCGTGAACGCATGTATCTCGAGGCCATGGAAAACGTGTACAAGAACTCGCGCAAGGTGATCGTCGACACCAAGAACGGCAATAGCATGATGTATTTGCCGCTCGATAAATTGATCACTTCCGGAGCGCAATCGATTTCCCTGCCGAACGACACGATGACGGTGCCTGCGGCGCGGATTCCCGACATCCAGGTGGCGCCGCCCGAGGATCCCGCGCGCGCGCGCGGGGTGCGCTGATGCAAAATAGAATCCTCTATGCGTTATTGGGCCTGGTGGCCATCATTCTGGTGGTGCGCGCCAGCGTTTTTACCGTCAGCGAAGGACAGCTCGCCATCAAGTCGATCGGCGGCGAGATCGTCAACGCCAACTTCCAGCCGGGCCTGCACGTCCGCATTCCCCTGGTCGAGGAGGTCAGCCGCTTCGATAAGCGCCTCATCACCCAGCTGTACCGGCAGGAGCCTTTTTTGACCCAGGAGCAGGAACAGCTCAAGGTGGATTTTTACGTGAAATGGCGCATCGACAATCTGCGCCGCTACTACGAAGCCACGGGCGGCGCCGAGGAAGTCGCCAATGACCGCCTGGGCGAGACCATCAAGGACAGCATCAAGACCGTGGTGACTCAGCGCACTCTGCAGCAAGTCGTCACCGCGGATCGGGGTGAGTTTACCGAGGCCATGATGAAGAACGCCCGGCCCGCCGCCGAGCAGCTCGGGGTCGATCTCGTCGATGTGCGCATCACCAAGATCGACCTGCCGCAGCAGGTTCAGGATTCGGTCTTCGAGCGCATGCGTGCATCCTTCAAAGCTCAGGCCGCCAAATTGCGCGCCGAAGGCGTTGAATCGTCCGAGCGCACGCGCGCCGACGCGAACAAGCAGCAGACCGAAATCCTGGCCGATGCCGCGCGCCAGGCCAATCAAATCCGCGGCCAGGGCGATGCCTCCGCCAGCGAGGTGTACGCGCGGTCTTACTCGAAGAATGCGGAATTTTACAGCTTCTACCGCAGCATGCAGTCGTACCGGCAAGCCGTGGGAACGCAGGGCGACATGCTGGTGATCGCACCGGATAGCGCGTACTTCAAATATTTCAATAAATCTCAGCCGCAGCCCCTGCCAAAATGATGCAAGTGGGTTGGTCCGAATTCGCCCGCTACTTGGGCGGCGCCTTCGCCTTGTATCTGGTACTCGAGGGCATATTGCCGTTCGTGAACCCCTCCGCCGCGCAGCGGCTGATGGCGAAGCTCGCCAAGACCGAGCCCGCGCAACTGCGGTGGGGTGGGCTGATCAGCATGGTGGCGGGACTCGCACTCCTGTGGATGGCGCGCAATGGGTAAGAACCTGGTCGTAATCGGCCTGCAATGGGGTGACGAGGGCAAGGGCAAGGTCGTCGATTTGTTGACCGATCAGGTGCAGGCCGTGGTGCGCTTTCAGGGTGGTCACAACGCCGGCCACACCCTGGTCATAGGCGGCAGGAAGACCATTCTGTCGCTGATCCCCTCGGGAATTCTGCATTCGCAGGTGCAATGCCTGATCGGCAATGGTGTAGTGTTGTCGCTGGAGGCCTTGTTCAAAGAGGCCGATATGCTGATCGGGCAGGGCGTGCCGGCGCTCGAGCGCTTGCGGGTGAGCCCGGCGTGTCCGCTGATCCTCTCCTCCCACGTGGCGCTCGATCGAGCGCGCGAGCAGGCGCAGGGCGCAAACGCCATCGGCACCACCGGCCGTGGGATAGGTCCTGCCTATGAGGACAAAGTTGCGCGCCGTGCCCTACGGGTGTCGGATTTATTTCACCGCGAGCGTTTTGCCTCGAAGCTGGGGGAGATTCTCGACTACCACAATTTCATTCTGCAGCATTATTTCCACCTTCCCGCCGTCGATTTCCAACAGGTGCTGGAGTCGAATCTTGAGCTCGGCGAGCGGCTCAAGCCGCTGGTGGCGGATGTCACCGGCATCCTCGAACAGTTGAGCGTCGATGGCCGCAACGTGCTGTTCGAGGGGGCCCAGGGCGCGATGCTGGACGTGGACCTGGGTACATATCCCTTTGTAACTTCATCGACCACCACCGCCGGCGGAGCTGCGGCGGGCAGCGGCCTCGGTCCGCGGCGGCTGCATGAGGTGCTGGGCATCGTCAAGGCCTATGCGACGCGTGTCGGCGCGGGGCCCTTTCCGACGGAGCTGTTCGACGAATGTGGCGAGTATCTGTCGCGCGTCGGGCACGAATTCGGCTCGGTGACCGGGCGGCGGCGGCGCTGCGGTTGGTTCGACGCGGTCGCAATGCGCCGCTCCATCGTCCACAACAGCTGCTCCCTGCTATGCGTCACCAAGCTCGATGTGCTGGACGGCCTGGACATGATTCGCGTCTGTGTCGGTTACAAGATCGGCGGCGCCACGCTGTCGACACCGCCGCTTCTGTCCGAGCATTTTGCCAACGCCCAGGCTGTGTACGAAGAACTTCCGGGGTGGAAGGAGAGCACGGTCGGAATTACGCGATACGAAGACCTGCCCGCCAATGCGCGCAAATATCTCGAGCGGTTGCAGTCTCTGGTGGAGGTTCCCATCACCATCGTCTCCACCGGACCGGATCGGGATCAGACCATCATTCGCCAAAATCCCTTCGGCTGATTTGATCCATTGGCCTTCGGGTTCCCGGGGAACCCAGGCAGCCCGTTGCGGTCCCCTTGGGTAATAGACCGCAGCGGAGCAAGTCATGACCAACCAGTGCCTGCAGGGCAGCGAACGTACCGCTGTGCCCGGCGCTCGAATCCTCGGTCCCGCCGAGCCCACGGAACGGCTGGAAGCAACCTTATTGGTGCGGCGCCGGTGTGCGGCCGAGTTGGCGGCGCTAGTGAAGGAAATCGCGGCCGGCCGCGGCGGCGAAATTCTGAGCCGGGAAGAATTTGCCGCGCGCTTTGGGGCAGATGCCGCGGATCTCGCCGCCGTGCGAAAGTTCGCGGCCGCAAACGGCTTCGCCGTGGTGCAGGAGGATGCGGCCCGGCGCACCGTGGTGCTGTCCGGAACCGTGCAGCAATTCAACAGCGCATTCAAGGTCGACCTGCAACGCATGACCCATGCCACGGACAGCTATCGCGGGCGCATCGGCGCCGTCACGCTGCCGCCCGAGCTTGCCGGCATCATTGAGGCGGTGATG
This sequence comes from uncultured Gammaproteobacteria bacterium, assembly GCA_963811115.1. Taxonomy (GTDB): domain Bacteria; phylum Pseudomonadota; class Gammaproteobacteria; order Steroidobacterales; family Steroidobacteraceae; genus Bog-1198. Next base: position 351,126 of record CAWEQB010000001.1, on the reverse strand, counting down.
GGTCTCGATAACCGCCGGCAGGCCGCCGCGCATTTCCGGCTGCGTCCGGCCGCCGCCGCAGCGGTGTCCTACACCCCGATTCAGGTCGCATCGGCCTACGGTTTTCCAGGGGGCACCGGACAGGGCCAGCGCGTTGCAATCATCGAATTGGGCGGCGGCTTTCGTCCCGCGGATTTGGATGCGTATTTCCAAAATCTTGGCATCGCATCACCCACGGTCATGGCCGTGTCCGTGGATCACGCGGTGAACAATCCTACGGGCGATGCGAATGGACCGGATGGAGAGGTCATGCTGGACATAGAAATGGTGGGGGCAATCGCGCCGCAGGCGGCCATCGCGGTGTATTTCGCCCCCAACACCGACGCCGGCTTTCTCGACGCGATTACCACGGCGATTCATGATGCCAATCGCCCGTCGGTCATATCCATCAGTTGGGGTGGCCCGGAGTCGTCCTGGACCGCGCAGGCGATGACGGCCATGGACCAGGCTTTCCAGGCCGCGGCCGCCATGGGCATCACGGTGTGCGTGGCATGCGGCGACAATGGCTCCAGCGACGGTGTGAATGACGGTGGCGATCATGTGGATTTCCCGTCCTCCAGTCCCTTCGCGCTGGCTTGCGGCGGCACCAGTCTCGACGCCGGCGCTGCGAGCATCCGTTCCGAAGTTGTTTGGAATGACGGCGCAGACAATGGTGCCACAGGCGGCGGCGTCAGCGGATTCTTCGCCTTGCCCAGCTGGCAGGCGAATTTAAGCGCGGCCGACAATCAGGGCGGATCAACCGCGCTCGCCAATCGCGGCGTTCCCGACGTGTCCGGCAATGCCGACCCGGCGACGGGCTATGTGGTGCGGATCGACGGCGTGAACAGCGTGATCGGCGGCACCAGCGCCGTCGCGCCATTGTGGGCGGCGCTGCTTGCCCGCATCTATCAAACGAGAGGCAAATCCGCGGGATTCCTCAATCCGCTTCTATACCAAAACCCGCAGGCCCTGCGCGACATCGTTGTCGGCAACAACGGTGATTTCGATGCTGCCGCGGGCTGGGACGCCTGCACCGGGCTCGGCAGTCCGAACGGCGCTGCGCTCAGCGGTGTGCTCTAGGCGGCGTTGCCCCGGGTTTCAGTGCACGTGGAACGAGCCGCCGGAGCCGAACAGACCGAGCAGTCCGATCAGGATCAAATAAATCGCGATGATGTAGTTGAGCAGCTTGGGCATGACGAGGATCAAAATGCCCGCGACCAGCGACACCAGCGGTGCTGCGGCGAGACTGACGTTCAGACTCATAGGAAACTCCTGCTCTGGGATGGCGTTGACTTACGTTACTGAAACAACTTCAAGGCGTTTTCCAATGTCTTCAAGAGCCCCCATAGGAGCGGAATTCCGACCAAAACCCACAGAAGAATGAGGCGTCCATTCATGACTCGGTGCTCCCCCGAAAGTAATATTTTTCATCCACCGCACGCATGGCGAAATTGCACAAGAATCCGATCAGCAACAGCCCGCACATGATGTACATGGTGACGGAATAGGCCTGTGCCTTGGGGACGCCGCTGTCGATCTGATACTGCCGGATGTAGTTCACCAGCACGGGTCCCAACACGCCGGCCACCGACCAGGCGGTCAGCAGCCGGCCGTGAATGGCGCCGACTTGGTAGGTGCCGAACATGTCGCGCAGATACGCGGGGACGGTGGCAAATCCGCCGCCGTACATGGAGAGAATTATGCAGAAGGCCGCGACGAACAGACCTTCCTGGCCGAGATGGCCGAGCGTCGGCACGGACGAATAGAGCACAATGCCGAGGGCGAAGAAGATCATGTAGGTATTGCGCCGCCCGATGTAGTCCGAAGTCGAGGCCCAGAAGAAGCGGCCCAGCATGTTGAACAGGCTGAGCAATCCGACGAAGCTTGCCGCGACCGCCGGCGTCACCCGGCCGGTGAAGATTTCCTGAATCATAGGCGAGGCCTGGCCGAGCACGCCGATGCCGGCGGTGACGTTCATGCACAACACCACCCACAGCAGCCAGAATTGCGGGGTGCGCCACGCGACATCCACTGCCACATTGGCCGCCGTCACCAACTTCTTCGGGTGCGCCGATGCGGTCCAGCCTGCAGGCTTCCAACCGGCCGGCGGCACCCGGGCTGCATAAACGCCGATCATCATGAACATGAAGTAGATGACGCCCATGGTGACGAAGGTCTCGAGGACGCCGTTCGAAGTTGCCGTCTTGAAATGCGCCATCAGCAGCACCGACAGGGGCGCGGCGATGAGCGCTCCGCCGCCGAAGCCCATGATGGCCATGCCCGTGGCCATTCCGGGGCGATCCGGGAACCATTTGATCAGGGTGGAGACCGGAGAAATATAACCGATGCCGAGACCGCAGCCCCCCAGGACACCGTAGCCGAGATAAATAATCCACAGCTGATGCAGATGAATGCCGACCGCGGAGACCAGAAAGCCGCCGCCGAAGCACATCGCGGCGGTGAACATGGACTTGCGCGGCCCGACCCGTTCGACCCAGCGGCCGAATACGGCCGCGGAGGAGCCCAGAAAGACGATGGCGATGGAAAAGATCCAACCCACCTGTTTCAGATCCCAGTCACCCGGCACCGATTGACTGAGTCCGATGAGCTTGGTCAGCGGCAGATTGAAAGTTGAAAACGCGTAAACCTGGCCGATCGATAGATGCACGGCGAGCGCGGCGGGCGGGACCATGAAGCGGTTGAATCCCGGCGGTGCGATGGTGTGCTCGCGATCCAAGAAGGAAGCTGACATAGATGGCCCTTTCGGTTATTCGTTGTAGGGGGCAACCTGCATTAATATGCCTCCTGCGCTGGAACTTGTCACTAAGGGTTAAGCCGCGGCGTGGCAGCCGGGCGAGCCCGCACCCCGGGGGAATTGCAAAACCGTGACGTTCGGGCGCGAATCGCCCTGGACAAACACGTACCTTCGCGAACCTCATGTTCAACCTCAAGTTTGCGGGCCGACGCATTTGCAGAGCGGCAGGGTGGTGGCTGTGCGCGATTTTTGCGTGCGCAGGCGCGTTGCTGCCATCGCAGGCTCCCGCCACCTGCCTCCTCAGCGCCGACCCCTTGATTCGCGAACTTCAGACTCTGGTCGATACCGATGCGGCACGGGCGCTACGGCAAGTGCGACTGCAACTGGACACTGAGGAGAAGGCTTCTCGGCCCGACACACAGCGCCTGGCGGCCCTCTATTCCGTGCAGGCGCAGGCATACAGCATTCTGGAACTCGACTATGAGGCCAGGAATGCCGCCACCCGGGGACTCACATTTGCGGGTCTCGCCGGCGATCCGGTGCGCCTGGATCTGCTCTCAGCCTATGCCGAAAACATCTACGATCCCGCCGGAATTGGCGCCGCACTCAAATCGGTCGACGGCGCGCGCGCCGCGCTGGCCCCAGGATCGCTCGCAGACACGTGTTTGCTCATCACCCGCGGGTTGCTGCAATACCGGCAGGACCGCACCGATCTCGCGATCAGCAGCCTGACTCAGGCATACCGCGCCAGCACGGCGCCTGAATTCGCCGCGCCGCGAATACTCTCCGCAGGGGTGCTTTCCATGGTGATGCGCAGCGCCGGCGACTACCCGCAGGCGTTGGCGTTGAATCAGGAGGTGATCGATTGGGACGGCCGCCGGGGCGCGACGCTCAGTCTCTCGGTGGATCGTTTCTTGCGCGGCAAGATTCTGAACCTGATGGGGCAATATCAGTCCGCGATCGACGAATTCACCGAAGCGCGCGATCTGAGCGTGCAGCTGAAGGACACCCAGGGGGTTGCGTTTGCGGATCTGTACGACTGCAGCGCTCGAATCGAACTCGGTCAGCTAAGCCGCGCGGCCTCTGAGTGCAACAGCGCGCTGCACGCCTTTGCCGCCGTGCGCTCCGTCGACCAAGTGAAGGAAGCTCAATGGTTGCTCGCACGCCTCGATCTGGCGCGGGGCCATGCCGAAAAAGCGCTCAACACCTTGAATCAGGTTCTCGACCGGGACGGCGCGGACTTGCTGCCGGGGCGGGTGGCCTCCATTTATCAAGCGCGTGCGCGCGCCAACGCGGCCTTGCATAACTTCCGCGACGCCTATGCGGACCTCGCCGAATATGCCCGCCGCACTGCGGCGGCGAACGATGCCGAACGCGCCCTGGCGGCGACGGCGATGCGCGCGCGGTTTGAGACCGACCGGGAAATCGAGCGCAATGCGCAGTTGAAGCGCGAATTGGGACTCTCGCAGGACCAGTCGCAGCGTCAAGCGCGGGAACTGCGCTGGAACGCCATCGCAGTCGCATCGGGCGTGGTGGTGATCGCGCTGTTGATCTACTTCTTGGTCATCAACCGACGCTACCGGCAGCAGCTGATGAAATTGGCGAGTCAGGACGCGTTGACCGGTCTGCCGAATCGACGGCGTACGGCGGAGCTTGCGACGCAGGCCTTGGCCGACGCCAAGGCCACGCAAGGTCCGCTGACGATCGCAATCATCGACATGGATCATTTCAAGATCATCAACGATCGCTGTGGACATGCGACCGGCGACTTCGTATTGAAGGAATTTGCGCGGATCGGCCGCGAATCGCTGCGCGACACGGATGTGCTCGGCCGCTGGGGCGGAGAGGAGTTCCTGCTCATCATGCCGGGCGTGACACTGGAGTCCGCCTTGGCGAGCCTGGAGCGCATGCGCACGATGGTATTCGCGATTCACCTGCCGGTCTCGGGTGCCGGACTTCGCGTCTCCGTGAGCGCCGGCCTCGCGACCAGCCTCCGGCATGGCCGGTCGTTGGACGAGATGATTGCTCGCGCCGACTCAGCTTTGTATGCGGCGAAAAACGCAGGACGGGACTTGGTGCGCGTCGCCGACGAGGGTTATCTCGCGACCACGGCGGTGCGGCGCGCAGGTCGGCAGTAGGGCGGGTTTTCCTGCAGACGTAGGTCCAATGGATGATTGCGTGGGCTTGACTTCGGGTGCATCGTGTTGTCGGCTTACGCCCCGACAACCACTACGAACGAAATCCGTGAATCCAACAAGCGCCACACCAAGACTCCAGGCAGGTAGCAACGCGACTCCGAAACACTCGCTGAAACACTCGTTACGGTCGATCGCGCAGCTCATCGTTTTGAGCGGCGCGGTCGCCCTGCCGCTTTGCGGATGCAAGATGATGAACAAGGTCTCAGGCGCCGATGCGGCCAGGGATAAGCGGGCCAACCAGGTGCAGGAGCTGCAGCTCAAGGTCATGCGCTTCGCCGACATGTATGTCGGCGGGGTCATCGAACCCCTGCAAGCGTTTCAGTTGTCCACGGATGATCCGACGGAGCGGCTGGTCGCGCAGAACTGGAAGGTCTCGCAGTCCACATCCGCCTATACCATCGCGACAGGACCGAATCCGATCACCAATGCGCTCGACATGGTGGTGCTGGCGACTTTGAGCCGCATGGTCGTCGAGGATTCGTGGGTCAAGGAAAATGTCGGCGCGCGCGCGCTGCCGCTGCTGAACGCGTACCGCCGTCTCGAGCCCCAAGCGCGGGCGCTGTTGGTCGACGTGCTGACACCGGAACAACTGGTCCAGCTCGACAATGTGATGAAGGACTGGCGCGAGCACAATCCAAACGTCCGCTATGTGTCGTACGTGCACTTCGCTGACTTCGCAAAATCCATCGGTGCCGAGGATAACGGGCAGGGAGGGCTGTTCCAGATGCTCGGCCTTGATCCGCTCTCCAATCTCGACCCGGCCGTGAGGGAGATCACGCAGACGCGACAACTCGCCGAGCGCGCGATCTACTATGCGCAGCGCGTTCCCAATCTGGTCGACATGCAAGTCGACCTGCTTGCGAACCGGGTCGTGGCGATGCCAGAAACAAGGCATGTGCTCGAGGAGACCGCTCATTTCGGCGGGGCGGCGGAATCGGCCGCGCGGCTGGCCGATGATCTGCCGAATCTGTTGGCGCGCGAGCGTGAAGCGGCGATCCGGCAGGTCATGGATGCGATCAACCTGCAGGCCGGGCAGATGAGCAAACTGGCCAATGAGATGCGAGCCGCTTTGGAGGCCGGCACGGCGACCTCGGACTCTCTCAACACCACCATCCGCTCGGCTGATCAGCTGATCGGGCGTTTCGACAAACCCAAGCCGCCGGGCGCCGCTCGCGGGCGGCCGTTCGATATAACGGAATACACCGCCGCCGCGGCCGGTTTTGCCCATACCGCGAATGAGCTACAGCAGCTGATTGCGACCGTCGACCGCGGGACGCCAGCCCTTGCGCAGTCGGCAGACCGTGCGGCTTCGAACCTACAGGCCGTGATCGACCATCTTCTATGGCGGGCCACGCTGCTCGGCCTGCTGCTGATCGCGGGCGGATTTGGGGGTGCGATTGCATATCGCCGCTTCACGCGCCATTGGCGTTAGCTCGCACCGCGCGGCGTGCGCACGACTGCGCGACGGAGACAGCCAAGCCGCTGAAAAACAAGGGTATTTGAAGAGTGGTGCCCAGGAGAGGACTCGAACCTCCACGAATTGCTCCACTGGTACCTGAAACCAGCGCGTCTACCAGTTCCGCCACCTGGGCAAGATGGACCACCTTACGCGAGGCGCAGAAATGTACGCACTGCCCCGTGGCTTGTCAAACTACGCATGCCGAACGCTTGCCGAACACTTGCCGGTTGCTGGAACACCGGCCGTCGAATGAGCGATCATGAGTGATTCTGCGGGAGCTTAGGAATGTGAGCGGTACGGTGGATAAATCGGCGCCGATGGCAGCGGATCGTGCCCTGAGGCAGCAATTCCTGCACGGCATGAGTTATGCCGCCTCGACGGTCAATGTCGTCACCACCGACGGGGTTGCCGGGCGCCACGGCGTGACAGTCTCCGCCATGGTATCCGTATCGGCGGACACGCCGCAGCCGACGCTGCTGGTGTGCATACACCACTTGAGTCCGGTGGTTGCGGCGGTGCTCGAGAACGGCGTGTTTTGCGTCAATGTGCTGCGCGATGATCAGGCGCATATCTCCGACAACTTTGCCGGGCGCAGCGGGGCCCATGGCGCAGCAAAATTCGATTGTGCGACCTGGACGACGCAGCTCACCGGCGCGCCGCGCGTGGTTGATTCGTTGGTCGCGTTCGACTGTCGCGTCACCGCCAGTGAGCGCGTGGGGTCGCACTTCGTCGTGTTCGGTTCGGTACAGGACATCTTCGTCGCCGGAGTCGGCGCGCCGTTGATCTATGCCAATCGCGCCTACGGCGTGCCGCGGCGATTTCATCAGCGGCGCTCGCCGCGGCGCGGCGTGGCGGCGGGAGCGCTGGCCGTCGGCTGCGATCAAGTGCTCGCGCCGTATATCCTTCCCGCGCTGGTGGCGCGCTTGACGAAGTTGCACCCCGAGATCGCCTTGACGCTGGTGGAAGCCGATCACGAGCATCTGATCGCGAGTCTGCGGCGCAACGATACCGAGATTGCGCTGCTCTACGACTGGGGGCTGGGCGAGGACCTACGGGTCGAGCGTCTCGCCGAACTGAGTCCCTACGTGTTGCTGGCCGAGGGGCATCCCTTGACGGCTGCGCCGGGCATCGCGCTGCAAGATCTCGTGGAAGAGCCCTTGGTACTGCTCGACATCGAACCGAATCGGAATTACGTGTTGTCGCTGTTTCGAGAGTGCGGCTTTGAGCCGCAGATCGGGTATCGATCGAGATCGCTGGAAATGGTGCGGGGTCTCGTCGGACACGGGTTGGGTTACAGCCTGTTGGCGACGAAGCCGGCTAACAACATGACCTACGACGGGCGTGCGCTGGTGGCGCGGCCGCTCACCGCCGCGGTTAGGAGCAGCCGGCTGGTGATCGCCGCACTCGACAGCCGTTCCATGAGTGCGTTGGCGGTGGAGTTCGCGGAGCACTGCCGCACTCTGTTTGGCGTCAACCCCGCGCACCCTGAATTTGCGCCCGGCAACTCGCAAAGCTGATAACCTGCCGCCCTGAGCAATCGGCCCTCCCTGATGGGACGCCGGGATTTGCACACCCACCGAAGGATTGCAGCAACACCCTATGACACGACGTGGAAACACGGGCTCGCGACGACGGAATTCAACCCGGACCCAGGCTCCAGGCACGGACTGGCGCAGCGAGGATCCGAATCTGGAACTAGAGAAGTCGCGATACGCCGATCCCATCGCCAGCCGCGAATTGCTGTTGAAGCATCTGGCGGAGGCGCCGGAGCCGCTGACCGGGGCGCGTCTCGCGAAGCGGCTGGGGTTGCACACCGCTGCGCAGCGCGAAGCGCTCGCAAAACGTCTGGCGGCGATGGTGCGAGACGGGCAGGCGATCGAAGGACCGAACGGCTTTGCCACCGCGGGCGAAGGCGAACGGGTAGCAGGCCGGGTGCGCGGACGCGCCAGCGGCGAAGTGCTGGTGATGCCGGATGACGGCTCGGCGCCCTTGGTGCTGGCGCGCGCCGATACCGCGGCGCTCATGCACGGCGACCGAGTCGAGGTGCTCGCCGTCGGTATGAACGAGCGCGGGCGGCGTATTGCGCGCTTGATCCAGCGCGTCGGCGACGCGCCCTCGCGCATCGGCGGGATCTGGCGCGCCGATCACGGCGGGGGCAGGATTGCGGGCCACGTCGTGCCCGAAGATCCCGGCCACTGGTACAGCATCGAAGTTGCGGTCCGCGACCGGCACGGCGCCGACGACGGCGATCCAGTCATCGTTGAATTGACCAAACGCCCGCAGGGCGAGAGTGCGGCGCACGGACGCATCGTCGAAGTGCTCCAGGATCTTCGTCCTTCGGACCTGGCGGCGCGCTTCGCAATTCTTCGCCATGACCTGCCGCAGGAGTTTCCGCCCGAGGTGACACTCGAAGCGAATCGCTTTGCGCCGGAAGTCCAGGCCGCAGACCGGCAGGGCCGCGAGGACCTGCGTGAAATGCCGCTGGTGACCATCGACGGCGCGGACGCCAAGGATTTTGACGATGCCGTGTACGCCGAGGCGCTGCGCGGAGGCGGCTGGCGGCTCGTGGTCGCCATCGCCGACGTCAGCAACTACGTGCGCTACGGAAGCGCACTCGACGTCGAAGCGCGGTCGCGCGCGACGTCCGTGTATTTTCCGGATCGCGTCATTCCGATGCTTCCGGAGCACCTGTCGAATCATCTGTGCTCGCTGATGCCGCGGGTCGAACGCCTGGCGTTCGTCTGCGACATGCGCATCAGCAAGAACGGCAAGCCCGGCAAGACTCAGTTCTACGAGGCGGTGATTCGCTCGCATGCGCGGCTCACCTACGATCGCGCCTGGGCCTACCTGGAAAATCCGCTCGAGGGTGCCCCCGACGATCTGACGCCGGCGGTGCGGGCATCGCTTCGGACGCTGTATGCGGTTTACGGTGCACTGAAAACGGCCCGCGACGCCCGCGGTGCTCTCGATTTTCGCGGCGGCGAGGTGAAGGCGCGCATCGGCGGCGACGGCAGGATCGAAGGCTTCTACGCGGTGACGCGCAACGACGCGCACCGACTGATCGAGGAATGCATGATCGCCGCCAATGTGGAAGCGGCGGTGGCGCTGCGTCTCGCCAAGGCCGGCAGCCTGTATCGCGTGCACGGTCAGCCGGAAGACAAGCGCGTCACTGAACTGCAAAAGGTCCTGAATGCACTGCAGGTGGGTGCAGCGTTCTCGGAGAAACCGACTCCCCGCGAATTTCGCCAATTGGTGGAGCGGTTGGCGGCGCGGCCCGATGGTCAGCTGCTCGAGAGTTTGGTGATCCGCTCACTGGCCCAGGCCGTGTATCAGCAAACCAATATCGGCCACTTCGGATTGGCGCTGGAGGAGTATGCGCACTTCACCTCGCCGATCCGCCGCTATCCCGATTTGCTGGTGCATCGCGCGATCAAAGCGGCGGTGCTGCCGAATTCGACCTCGGGCCATCGCTACACGACGGCCGAATTGCAAACCCTCGGAGCCGAGAGTTCGCAGCGCGAGCGGCGCGCCGACGATGCGTCGCGCGACGTCATGGGTTACCTGAAGTGCCTGTACCTTCAACCGCGGGTCGGCGAGACCTTCGATGCGACCATTACCAGCGCGCTCGAGTTCGGTTTGTTCGTGCAGCTGAAGGAAATGCCCATCGACGGATTGGTGCATATTTCGGCGGTTCCTGGCGACTATTGGGAACTGGAGCATGGCGGCATGGGATTGGTGGGCCGGCGCACCGGGCGGCGCTGGCAAATGGGCGATTCGGTGCGGGTGCGACTGAACCGTGTCGACCTGACCCAGCGTCAAATCGACTTTGAATTGCTCGATGCGGAAGGTTCGGTCGGTCACGGCACGGTGCACGCGCCCCGGCGCGGCGCCGGTCCGCAGCGCGGGGGCGGACAGCGCGGCGGGGGACAACGCGGGGGCGGACAGCGCGGCGGGGGTTCCAAACGCGGGCGCGGCGGGCGTGGCTGAATCGAAGCGCAACTTCGTCTATGGCCTGCATGCCGTCAACGCCGTGCTCGAACGGGCGCCGGAGCGCTTGCTGGAACTCTGGATGGCACAGCCGCGCGATGATGCGCGGGCGCGCGCCCTGCGGGACCGTGCCGAGAGCGCGGGAGTGCGGGTTCAGTCCGTGGGAGGCGAGGTTCTCGCCAAGCTGGTCGGCGAGGTCGCGCACCAAGGAGCCGTGGCGGCGGTGCGGCCGCTCAAAGCCTGGGATGAGCACGACCTCATGGAAGGATTAAGTCAAACAGCCGGGGATCCCTTGCTGCTGATTCTTGACGGCGTTACCGACCCCCACAATCTGGGCGCCTGTCTGCGCACGGCCGACGCCGCGGGCGCGCATGCGGTGCTCATCCCCAAGGATCGTGCCGCCGCGGTGGACGGGGTGGTGCGCAAGGTTGCGGCTGGCGCCGCCGAGTTCGTTCCGGTGGCGAGCGTGACCAACCTGGCACGGACCATCGATTTGCTCAAGGAGCGGGGTATTTGGGTGGTGGGAACCGACGGCGAGGCCTCGCAGACGCTGTATGCGGCGGATTTGAAGCGTCCGCTGGCGATGGTACTGGGCGCCGAAGGAGCCGGCATGCGGCGCCTGACCCGGGAGCGCTGCGACTTCTTGGTGCGCATTCCCATGGCCGGACAGGTGGAATCGCTCAATGTCTCCGTGGCCGCGGGGATTGCCCTGTTCGAGGCGCGCCGGCAGCGGATGGGTTGACCTGTGGTGGCCCCAGCGAGTATCCTTCGCGCTCTTTTTCGCCGGCTGACCGGCTTCACTCCTTGCCTCACCGCTCGCAACGGGAGGCTTATCCCATAGGGAGCCTTACAATGCGGCATTATGAAATCGTGCTTCTGGTCCATCCGGACCAGAGCGAGCAAGTTCCTGCGATGGTCGATCGCTACAAAGGCATGATCAGTGCCGGCGGCGGTGCGGTGCATCGTTTCGAGGACTGGGGCCGGCGCCAGCTCACGTTCCCCATATCCAAGGTCCACAAGGCACACTACATCCTGCTCAACATCGAATGCGATCAGAAGACGCTCGCGGAGCTCACGGGCTCGTTCCGATTCAGCGATGCGGTTCTGCGCAACCTGGTGGTGAAGATGGACGAAGCCGTTACCGAGCCTTCGCCGATGGCCCGCGCGCCGGATGAGAACGCGCGCCGCCACGACGACTTCGGCGACGATGGCGACGACGATGACATGCCCATGGGCGCAAGGTAAGAGGAGAGCAACATGGCACGTTTTTTCCGTCGCAAGAAGTTCTGCCGATTTACGGCCGATGATGTCAAACAGATCGACTACAAGGATCTGACGACGCTCAAGAGCTACATCACCGAGACCGGCAAGATCGTTCCGAGCCGCATCACGGGCACGCGGGCTCACTATCAGCGCCAACTGCAGCTCGCGATCCGTCGCGCGCGCTTCCTCGCGCTGCTGCCCTACACCGATCAGCACTAAACCGGCGAGCCAACATGGACATCATACTGTTGCAGAAGGTCGCGAACCTCGGCCAAATCGGCGACCGCGTCAAGGTGAAGTCGGGCTATGCCCGCAATTACCTGGTGCCCACCGGCCGTGCCACCATGGCGACGGCTGCGAATATTGCGAAGTTCGAAGCGCAGCGCCACGAACTCGAAGCCAAGGCGGGTCAGGAACTGGCTGCGGCGCAGGCGCGCGCGCTCAAGTTCGAAAATTTCAAGCTCGAGCTCAAAGCCAAGGCGGGCGCCGAGGGCAAGCTGTTCGGCTCCATCGGCACCGCCGATATCGCCGAAGCGGCCGTCAAGGCGGGTCAGCCCATCAGCCGCAGCGAAGTGCGCATGCCGACGGGTCCGATTCGCGTCACCGGCGACCATCAGGTGCAATTGCATTTGCATACTGACGTCGATGTGACCCTGGCGGTCACCATCGTCGCCGAGGAGTAGCGGCCGGCGCGCCGCGCGCGCATGGCCGCTCGCGTCAGCAATCATTCCTTGGGCGCGGCCGACGGCCTGCGCCTGCCGCCGCACTCCATTGAAGCGGAGCAATCCGTGCTCGGCGGATTGATGCTGGATAGCGCCGCCTGGGACCAGGTCGCGGACCGCGTGGTCGCACAGGATTTCTACCGCAACGATCACCGGTTGATTTTTGAGGCGGTGGCCGGCCTGATCGAGCGCAACCAGCCCTGCGACGCCGTCACCTTGTCCGGGCACCTGGAGAGCCAGGGGCTGCTCGATCAGGTGGGCGGCCTGTCCTACCTGGGATCACTGGCGCGAGACACCCCCACTGCCGCCAATATTCGCGCCTATGCGGACATCGTTCGCGAGCGTTCGGTGCTGCGGCAGCTCATTACCGCCGGCAATTCCATCGTCGGCAATGCGCTCGAACCGGAAGGGCGCGAAGCACGCGAAATCGTCGACGATGCGGAACGCGCGGTGTTTGAAATCGCCGAGGCGGGTTCGCGCGGCAAGGTGGGCTTCAGAACGGTCAAGAGCATCCTGCCGGACGTCGTGAATCGCATCGACGAGCTGTACCACTCCGACGGCAAGATGACCGGTGTGCCCACGGGCTTCAAACATCTCGACGAAATGACCTCCGGCCTGCAGCCCGGCGATCTGATCATCATCGCGGGCCGGCCCTCCATGGGCAAGACCACGTTGGCGGTGAACATCGCGGAAAATGCCGCACTCGGGTCGGGCAAATCGGCGGCGATTTTCAGCATGGAAATGTCGGCTGAATCGCTGACCTTGCGCATGATTTCGTCCCTGGGCCGCATCAATCAAGGCAATCTGCGTTCCGGACGGCTGCAAGAGGAGGATTGGCCGCGGATCGATTCGGCGATGACCCAACTCAGCGGTGCGAACATCTTCGTCGATGAAACGCCTGCGCTCAGTCCCACCGAGATTCGAGCGCGCGCCCGGCGCTTGAAGCGCGAGCGCGGGCTCGACCTGATCGTGGTGGATTACCTGCAGCTCATGCAGGTCGCCGGCACCAAGGAAAACCGCGCGACGGAAATCTCCGAGATCTCGCGTTCTCTCAAGGCCCTGGCCAAGGAATTGAAAGTGCCCGTTATCGCCCTGTCGCAGCTCAATCGCGGCGTCGAGCAGCGGGTGGAGAAGAAGCCGGTGATGTCGGATCTTCGCGAATGCGTCACCGGCGAGACGCCTGTGATGCTGGCGGATGGCCGGCGCGTACCCATACGTGAACTCGTCGGTCAGACTCCCGAAGTGTGGGCCATGAGTGCGGACCAGAAGATCATCAAGGCGCAAAGCGACTTGGTGTGGTCCAAGGGCGTGCGGCAGGTATTCCGCGTCTCCCTGGCGAGCGGCCGTACATTGCGAGCGACGGCGAATCATCGCGTCTTTACGGGTGAAGGATGGAAGGTTGTCGCAGAATTGGCTCCTGGCTCTCGAGTCGCCGTGGGCCGGCGATTTCCTTCGGTCAGCAATCCCGTTGTCTGGTCGGATGCCCAGATCGCGTTGCTGGGACACTTGGTCGGCGACGGCAGCTATCTCAAGAATCGGCCGCTGCGCTACACGACATCGTCGGAAGCCAACAGTCGACTAGTCACCGAATGCGCGATCGCTCTCGGCGGCACCGTGACGCGGCATGCGGGCCGCGGCAACTGGCACCAGCTGGTCATCGCCGGCAATGGCAACCGTTGGCACGCGGCTGGCGTTGGCGCGTGGTTGAAAGGCCTTGGTATACACAATCAGCGATCGCACCAGAAGCATTTGCCGGCTGCGGTGTTTCAAATGAGCGATGCGCATATTGGGCTCTTGCTCAAGCACTTGTGGGCCACGGACGGTTGCATCCATGTACGCCCGCCCGGCCAACGCGGCGCACCCAGCGTTTATTTCTGCAGCTGCAGCGAACAGCTCGTTCAAGATGTGGCCGCGCTGCTGCTGCGATTGGGCATCGTCGGGCGCGTTCATCAAGTAAAGCAAGAAAGCGGCAGACCACTTTGGTCAGTGCACGTCAGTGGCTCCGAGCAGCAAGCGATGTTTCTCGCCAGAGTCGGCGCGTTTGGACCACGAGAAGCACCAGGGAAGGTTTTGGCGGCAAAACTTGCCGTGACGCGTCCGAATCCGAATATGGACACGCTGCCTCAGGAATTGTGTGCGCAGCTTCAATCGACGATGAGGGCGCAAGGATTGACATGGCGCGAAATCGGCTCAATGCGCGGCACGCCCTACACGAGCGATAATTTCCGGCACGCACCGTCACGTGCGACGTTTAATTCGTATGTTGATTTGCTCGATGACGGCGCGCTGAAAATTTGGTCGAGTTCCGATCTCTTCTGGGACCGCGTCGCCGCCGTCGGTCTGGAAGGCGAGGAAGAAGTCTTCGACATGACAGTTCCTGGCCCTGCAAGTTGGTTGGCGGACGGCATCGTCAGTCATAACAGCGGAGCCCTCGAACAGGACGCTGACGTAATCTTGCTGATCTACCGCGAAGAAGTGTACGACCCGAACACCACGCGCAAGGGGATCGCCGACATCATCATCGCCAAGCAGCGCAACGGCCCGACCGGCGATGTGCAGCTCACGTTCCTCGGGCAATATACCAAGTTCGAAAACTATGCGCCGGAGTCCTACGCCGAAGGCGTATTTCGGTGACGCGTGCTTAGGTGAGGTCCCCGTGACCCCGATGGTCAGTGCGACGGTGGATGCCGGCGCTCTGCGTCACAATCTGGCGACGGTGCGAAAGTGGGCGCCGAGATCCCGCGTCATGGCCGTCATCAAGGCCAATGCCTACGGTCACGGACTCGTTGCCGTGGCGCGCGCGCTCGAAGAAACCGCCGATGCGTTTGCCGTGGCACGGGTCGACGAAGGCCTCATTCTGCGCTCGGCCGGCATCGACACCTCCACCGTGCTTCTCGAAGGCGTATTCGACCGCGATCAGCTCGCTGCGGCGGCGGCCGCCCATTTCGAGTTGGTCGTGCATGACTCCGAGCAGATCGAGCTGCTGCGAAGCGCGCCCGCCGGCGTGCGCTTCAAGGTATGGCTCAAGCTCGACAGCGGCATGAACAGGCTGGGTTTCAAGGAACCCGCGTTTGGCGCCGCGCACGCCGCCCTCGGCGCTTTGGGAAGCGTCCAGTCGCCGGTCAATCTGTTTACGCACCTGGCTTCCGCCGATGATCCCGAGCTGCCCGCAACGCTCGAGCAACTGTCCCGTTTCGATGCCGCCACGCGTTTTCTTCCCGGCGAGCGCAGCATTGCCAATTCGGCGGGCATGCTGAGCTTCTCGCAGGCTCAGGCAGACTGGGTACGTCCGGGACTGCTGCTATACGGCGTCTCGCCCATCGCCGGCACCATCGGTGCGGACTATGGACTGCGCCCGGTGATGACGCTGCGATCCCACGTGATTGCAGTCAAGGACTTGGGCGTGGGAGAACGCGTCGGCTATGGCGGCGCCTGGACCGCGACGCGTCCCACGCGGCTCGCCGTGGCCGCCGTTGGCTATGGCGATGGCTACCCGCGCAGCTTGGGTTCGGGCACGCCGGTGTTGGTCAACGGCGAGCGCGCAGGTCTCGCCGGCAGGGTCTCCATGGACATGATCGGCATCGACGCCACCGACCTGGGCCGGCCGCCGGTGCCGGGTGACTCCGTAGTCCTATGGGGAGAGGGGTTGCCGGTGGAAGAGATCGCAGTCTGGGCAAACACCATCCCTTACGAACTGCTCTGCGGGATCAGCCAGCGCGTGGCCGTCACCCTGCGCTGAGCTTTGACGACCTGATGGCGTCCGGTTCAAACTTGGGGAGTGCAGAAATATTCGGCCGTTGCTCTCGCCATATTGAGTTTCTGCGTATTGCCCATCCAGGCGTTCGCCTCCTGCAAGCTGGGCAAAATGGCAGAGTTGCCGGTCACGATGAGCAATCTGAAGCCCATCGTCACCGCGCAGATCAATGGTGTTGACGCGCGCTTCGTCGCCGACAGCGGTGCCTTCTTCAGCATGATCACGCAGGCGGGTGCCGCACAATACAAGCTCAAGCTGAGCGCCGCCCCTTTCGGTCTCATCATCAGGGGCATCGGCGGCACGGTCGACCCATCGGTAGCGACCGTCAAGGTTTTTACCCTGGCAGGCATCCCCGTCCACAATGTCGAGTTCCTGGTCGGCGGCAGCACCGTCGGCAGATCCGAGAGCATCGGGGTGCTGGGCCAGAACCTATTTCGCATCGGAGACGTTGAGTATGACCTGGCTCGAGGCGTCATCCGCCTGATGCACGCCGAGGACTGCGGGCACTCGCTGCTTGCGTATTGGGTCAAGCCGTCCGAATCCTACTCGATGATGGATATTGAACGGGCCACCCCACAGTCGCCGCACACCACCGGCACCGCTTTCGTCAACGGCGCAAAAATTCGGGTGATGTTCGACTCGGGTGCCGGAAACTCGATTTTGTCCATGCGCGCAGCCGAGCGTGCCGGGGTGAAGCCCGATACGGCCGGCGTCGTGGAGGCAGGCTACAGCAGGGGAATCGGGCGAGAATCGATCAAGACCTTCATAGGCCCTTTTGCCAGTTTCAAGATCGGCGACGAGGAAGTTCGCAATACGCGGCTGCGTTTTGGCGACATCGATGTCGAAAGCACCGATATGTTGATCGGCGCAGATTTTTTCCTGTCGCACCGGATCTACGTCGCCAGCAGCCAGCGCAAGCTGTTCTTCACCTACAACGGCGGGCCGGTGTTCAATTTGGCGGCATCGCGCAAGGCTCCGGCCGATGCCGACGCGGAGCCGGCGGTGGAGATGGCGGCTGACAAAATGGGGAGCGCTGAGGAACTTGCCGATGCCGCGGCATACAGCCGGCGCGGCATGGCCTTTGCGGCGCGCCGCGACTATGAGCACGCGATCGCGGATCTCACGCGGGCCTGTGAATTGGACGGCAATGAATCCGATTACTACCTTCAAAGGGGCGTGGTGTATCGGGAAAACCAGCAGTTCGAACTCGCCGCGGCAGACTTGAACCGGGCGCTTCAACTCAAACCGGATGACCTGTCCGCGCTCGAAGTTCGCGCCCAATTGCGCCTGCGGGTGCACGATATCGCCGGAGCAACCGCCGACCTCGAAGCGGCGGATCGAGCGGCGCCCAAGGAAGCGGACATCCGCTTTTTTCTGGCGCGGGCCTATCAAAGCGCCGATCTCCTGCCGGCATCGATTGCGCAGTACGATCTATGGATACCGTCGCATGCGACCGATGCGCGCATGCCGGATGCGCTCAAGAACCGCTGCTGGATCAGGGCGCTGCAAGGCCAGGACCTCAACCAAGCCCTGTCGGATTGCAATGCCGCGCTCCGGTCGAACGCAAAAGGGGATCCGTATAGGGCGCAAGTGCTGAACGGCCGGGGGCTCGTACGGCTGCGTTTGGGCGACTACGGCGGGTCCGTCGCGGACTATGACGAATCACTCAAGCTCTACCCGAAGGATGCGTGGGGGCTGTACGGGCGGGGCATCGCCAAAATCCGCGGAAACAAGCTCGTCGAGGGCGAGGCCGATACGGCGGCGGCCACCGCTCTCTGGCCTCCTATCGCGGAGGAATTCAAGCGTCGTGGGATTACGCCCTAGCAACGACAGTCGCCGCAGCCTGTTAGCTTTCGAAGAACCCCATTTTCACGCCCGCCAGCTGCACCACATCGTTGTCGTTCAGGCGTCGCGCCTGCGGGCCGATCGGTACGCCGTTGACCTGCGGGAAGTCGTTCTCCTTACCGCTGTCGACGTGCACGATGAAATAGCCTTCCGCGCGGCGGGTGATGGCCGCCACTTGCACGCCCGGCCGGCCGAGTGTGGTGAGTGCCTTGGTGAGTTCCAATTCGCGGCCGGCAAATGCGCCGCTCAGAACCTGCAGCTTGGCCTTGGGTAAAGCCGTGGCATTGTCCGGCACGCCGGCGCGCTTGGGAGTCGCGGCGGCAACCGCCTTGGCGGCCTGATCCACGGCCACACCGACGCGCCGAATGCGCTCTTCACCCTGGGTACTCGGGGTGATCACCATGGTCTTTTCGAACTCATCCTGTTCGGCATCGCCGTCCTGGCTGTCGACGAAGCGCAGCTGGTGATGGCCGACGGTGATGACGTCGCCGTGCTGCATGGCGTGTTTCTTGATCAGCTTGCCATTGACATAGGTGCCATTGGTACTGTTCAAGTCTTCCAAGAACGAATCGTTCAGAATATTGATGATGAGCGAGTGGTGACCGCTCACCGCCGGATTGTCGATACGAATATCGTTGTCCGGCAGGCGCCCGATCGTGTAGCGCTCTTTATTCATGTTGTATTCTGCGAGGATCTGACCATCCAAGCTGAGCATCAGGCGTGCCATTCAGACTCCATATCCCTAACCGAACCATCCCAAGATTTTGTCAAATATACGCCGGTGCGCGGGGAACGGCTCGGCTACATGAGCCATGATCACCGACACGTTGTCCCGCCCGCCATTATCGTTGGAGAGCTGGATCAATTGTTTAGCAACTGTATCAAGATTAGCACTAAAGGTGCTGATTGTTAAGTGAATATCCTCGTCCTCGATCATGTCCGAAAGACCATCGGAACAGAGCACGTAGTAATCCGACTTCTGCACCGGCTGCTCGTGGATCTCCACTTCGACGTTTTGCTCGACGCCGAGGGCCCGGGTAACATAATTCTTGTTGGTCGCCCGTTGCGCTTCCTGCTGCGAATAGAAGCCGCGATCCACCAGTTCCTGCAGCAGCGAATGATCCAGGGTCATCTGCTCGAAACGGTTGTCGCGCAGGCGGTAAAGCCTGGAATCTCCGACATGCGCAATAGACATTTTATTGTCGTGAAACAAGCACGCCACCACCGTAGTGCCCATACCCTCACATTGAGGCTGGGTCTTTGATGTGTGGTAGATGATTTTGTTGGCTCTGTGAATCGCATCACGCAAGATGATGCTTGGCCGCGTCAAACCCGTCTCCGGGTCGGGAACGGAAAGGTCCTCCCGCATGACCGCGTCGCGAACCAGATTGATGATGGTCTTGACCGCGATGCCGCTCGCCACCTCACCGGCGTTATACCCGCCCATCCCGTCGGCCAATACGAAAAGGCCGATATCGGCTTCGGTGCCGATCATATCCTCGTTGTGCTCGCGGACCTTCCCCGTATCAGTCAGCGCTACGCTCGATATTTTCCCCTTCAAACTCATGGGTCTTGTCCAATCATGGCGATCCACTCGGCAAACGCGACAGGCAATCTTGTAGCGCCGCGGCCATTTGGGCCCCGGTCTCGTACCTTGCATCGGGGTTCTTGACCAGCGCTCGATCGATGATGCTCTCGACGCAGGCAGGCAGATCCGGCCTGAAAGCGCGCAGCGGCGGGTGCTGCGCTTCGGCAATCTGCTGCATCAATCCGGTCATGGAATCCGCAGTGAAAGGCAGCTGGCCGGTCAACAATTGAAATAGGCTAACACCCAGGGAAAACAAGTCCGAGTGACCGGTCACAGTTCGTCCTTCGAGCTGTTCGGGAGACATGAAGGACGGGGTGCCGAGCACAATGCCGGTACGCGTGCTGCCCGCGCCGGTCAGGCGGGCGATGCCGAAATCCGTGATTTTCAACGTGTCGCTGCTCGAATCGTACATCAAGTTCGCCGGCTTGATGTCGCGGTGGACGACCCCTTGTTTGTGCGCAAATCCCAAGGCTTCCGCAGTTCGGCCGATGATCTCCAGCACCTTGCGCGGCTCCATGAGGTGGTCGGATTTCGCATAGTCGCTTAAGTGCCGGCCCTTGAGGTATTCCATCGCTATGTAGGCGAGCCCGCGCTCTTCGCCGACATCATAGATGGTGACGATGTTCGGATGGTTGAGCCGGCCGGCGGTTTCCGCCTCGCGAAAGAAACGCGATCGGGCCTCCACGAGCTCGGCGTCGCTGAATTCGCTGGCGAGGGGAATGGCCTTGATCGCAACCATGCGGTTGATGGCGGTATCGCGCCCGAGGTAGACAACTCCCATTGCGCCGCGTCCGATCTCGCGCTCGAGCTGGTAGCGGCCGAGGCGCTGCGAATCGGGTATTGCCGCCGCCGCCGCGGCCGCCCCGGTGCCAGGGACCCCGCCCACGTTGGGCGCGGCTGGCGCAGCGGCCGCCACCGGCGCTGCAGCCGGTGGTTTGGGTTTGGCGCGCTCGGCGTCCATCAGGCGTCGCAGACGCGCAGCCACATCGCGATAGGTATTGTCGAAGCGCGCCAGGTGGCGATACACGGCCGTGGCTTGCGGCGCACGGCCGCGCTGCTCCAGTTGGCTGCCGAGCGTGTACAAATCACTCAGCACGGTGGCATTGGGCTTGCGGCCCTTGAGCTCGGCAAAGCGCTGCTCGAA
The DNA here is from genome assembly GCA_963811115.1 of uncultured Gammaproteobacteria bacterium. GTDB lineage: Bacteria > Pseudomonadota > Gammaproteobacteria > Steroidobacterales > Steroidobacteraceae > Bog-1198. The sequence continues at coordinate 330,393 of CAWEQB010000001.1, read as the reverse complement.
GTTGTCGAGAAGCCGTGCGGTATCGGTGCCGAGGGGCTGCGGTATCCTGGGTGCCGGTCGGGCGGCGGCGGACGCCGCGAAGCGGGACCACAGCAGCAAGGCCAGGCCGGCGCACAATAGGACGATCCCCGGCAGCCAAAACCAGGTGTCGACCTTTGCGAGCAGGCGGAGCAATAGGCCTACACCCAAGGTCCCCAGGCCCAGAATCGCTGCTATCAGCCCAAATTTGCGCATGCAATAGACATAATCCGCATCATGTAGCCCGGCAGTATAGGTGATCGGACCGTGTTCACTGCAATGCTAAGCTCACAAATCGACGCGAAGGATCCCCATGCCGAAGTCCCGAGAGATATATATCTGCCAGAACTGCGGAGCCTCTTCTCCGAAATGGCAGGGGCAGTGTCCGGGTTGCGGCGAGTGGAATACTTTGCTGGCGGAAGTGGCATCGGCAAATTCGCGCAAACCGGCTCGAACGGTGCAGGCCTCGCGGGCGGATATCTCCACGCCGCTGGCCGCCGAGGCCGTTCTCGAGCAACCGCGCCTACTGACGGGCTCCACAGAACTCGATCGGGTTTTGGGCGGCGGTCTCGTGCCGGGCTCCGTGACCTTGATCGGCGGCGATCCCGGCATTGGGAAATCGACGCTGATGCTGCAGGCGGCGGCTGCGCTGCAATCCACCGGACCTGTGCTGTATGCCACGGGCGAGGAATCCTTGAAACAGGTCGCGCTCCGCGCCCGCAGATTGGGATTGGAGGCGGCCACGGCGCGGCTGATTGCCGAGACCTGCGTGGAGGACATCGTGAGCGCAGCATCCGGCCTCGGGGCGCGCGCTTTGATCGTGGATTCCATCCAGACCATGTACTCGCATCGCATCGAGGCGGCGCCCGGCGCCGTCTCGCAATTGCGCGAGTGCACGGCGGAGCTGGTGCGCTTCGCCAAGGCGGGAGGCACGGCGGTGCTGCTGGTCGGCCACGTCACCAAGGAAGGTCAAATCGCCGGGCCGCGGGTGCTCGAGCACATGGTCGACACCGTGTTGTATTTCGAGAGCGATACCGGCAGCCGCTATCGCGTGTTGCGCTCGGTGAAAAATCGTTTCGGCGCCGCGAACGAGATCGGTGTGTTCGCCATGGTCGAGCAGGGCCTGCGCGAAGTGACCAATCCTTCCGCGATTTTCCTTTCGCGCCACGCCGAGCCGGTTCCGGGCAGCGTCATCACCGTGATGCGCGAGGGAACCCGCTCGCTGCTGATCGAAGTGCAGGTCCTGGCGGACGCAGCCTTGGGCGTCAATCCGCGCCGAGTGGCGGTCGGGATCGACGGCAATCGGCTCACCATGCTGCTGGCCGTGGCGCATCGGCACGCCGGACTTGAGCTCCAGGGCCAGGATGTGTTCGCCAATGTCGTCGGCGGTGTGCGTATGGCGGAGACCGCGGGAGACCTGGCCATCGTGATGGCGGCGTGGTCCAGCCTGCGCGATTCGCCGGTACCTCATTCGCTGATCGCGTTCGGCGAGCTGGGGCTGGCGGGAGAAATTCGCCCGGTGCCCTTCGGCGAGGAGCGGCTGCGCGAGGCGGCGAAGCATGGCTTCAAGATGGCCGTGGTGCCCGAGGCGAACGTGCCGAAGCGCCCGCCGGAGGGCATGTCCGTGCGCGGGGTGACGCGTTTGAATCAGGCGCTCGAGGCGTTCTGAGGCGGCCGTATTCGCACCGTCTTGATGGCATTTTCGCCGGTCTGCAGCACTTCCAGCATGTAGTCCGCCAATTTCAGCGTCGTGCCGGGTTCGGGAATGGTTTCCAGGAATTCCACGATCAGGCCGTTCAAGGTTTTGGGGCCGTCCATGGGGAGATTCCAGCGCATGGAGCGGTTGAGTGCGCGGATGGTCGCGGACGCATTCGCGACAAAGCTGCCGTCAGCCTCGGCGTGCACGTCCCTGTGCATCATGGTGGCAGGGTCCGTGGTGAATTCGCCGACGATTTCCTCGAGGATGTCCTCGAGCGTCACCAGCCCCTGGATGTCGCCGTATTCGTCCACGACGAAGGCCATGCGGCGCTTGTTGCGCTGAAAATTCAGCAACTGGGTATTGAGGGTGGTGCCGGACGGCACGAAGTAGGCCTCGCGCGCGCGGGCCGCGTCCACCAAAGCGGCGCGATCCAGGCGGCCGCGCGCCAGCTCGTGCACCACCTGTTTCATATGCAGCACGCCGACGATGCGGTCGATTTCCCCTTCGTAAACCGGCAAACGGGTGTGCTGGCTCTGGCGCAACTGCTCGACCATCCGATCCCAATCATCCTCGAGGTCGATGCCCACGATCTCGTTGCGCGGCACCATGATGTCTTCCACGGTGGCGTTTTCCAGATCCAAAATGCTGACCAGCATTTGTTGATGTCGATGCGGAATCATCGCCCCCGCTTCGGCGACGACGGTGCGCAGTTCCTCGCTGCTCAGGGAATTCGAGGCCTGCTGCGGCGAGACGCCGAACAGACGCAGCACGCCGTTGGCCAGCAGATTCGTGGCCCACACGAAGGGGTACAGCAGCATCAGCAGGGGCGTGTAGATGTAGGCGGCCGGCAACGCAAGCCGTTCGGGATGCAGCGCGCCGAAGGTCTTGGGTGCGACCTCGCAGAAAATCAGCAGCACCAGAGTCAAGGCCGCGGCGCCGAAGGCGACCAGGAATTCGCCGCCCAAGCGCAGCGCGATGAATTCCACCAACATCGGCGCCGCCACATTCACCAGGGTGCTCAACAACAGGATCAAGCCGATCAAGCGGTCCGGATGGGCGAGCAATTTCTCCGCCAATCGCGCGCCGCGGTGTCCTTCGCTGGCGCGGTGGCGGAGACGGTAGCGGTTCAAGCTCATGAGCGCTGTTTCACTGCCGGCAAAAAATGCCGCCAGGAAGAGCAATCCCGCCAGGACGCCGAACAGCAATTCTAGGGAGGGGTGGGCCATTGGTGCAGGCGTGGAGCCCTACCCCCAATGCCGCCCGAGCACATCCTCGAGGACGAACTTCACGCCGAAATACGCGATGGCCAGAACGCCGAATCCGCTCAAGGTCCATTGCACGGCCGAGCGGCCGCGCCACCCGAATCGAATACGGCCGATCAGCAGCACGCCGAACAGGGCCCAGGCAATGAGCGACAGCGCGGTCTTTTGCACCAAGTTCTGCGTGAACAAATTGGTGACGAATACGAACCCGGTGAACAGCGCCAGGGTCAACAGGCCGAAGCCGGCGGCGATCAGCCTGAACATGACTTTTTCCAGGGCATCGAGCGGCGGCAGGACGCTCGGTAGATCGGCAATTCGCCGCGTGCGCAGTCGCCGATCGAGAATCACCAGGAGCACGGCCGTCACCGCGGCTGCGAACAGCAGGGCGGCCGCGCCCATGGACAGCAGGATGTGCGCGGTAAGTTCCCAACCGGTGGTCGTGGCCTCGGCCAGGCCGCGGCCGGCGCCCGTGGCCGCAGCGCCCACGCCCGCGCTTGCCATCAGGATGGCGCCGAGAGCGCGGTTTTGCCGGTCGATGGAAATCAGGCATGCCAGCACTGCCAGCGTCCAGGCGAGCAGGGATATTGCCTCCAGCACGCCGACGGAAAAGGCGCCGTTGATGCGCATCATGCGCATGATGGCATCGCTATGACCGACGATCGCCAGCAGAATCAGCAGCCACGCCAGCGGCTCCAGCCGCGGCCTGTTCACGCTGCGCAGGAGCACCCAGGCGCCGGCGGTGTAGAGCAGGAACAGAGTGACGGCGAGAATCACGGTGTTGCGGCGGCCCTCAAAGATGATTGGGCGATAATGACACATGCCCCCCGACAGCGACTAGGCTCCCGCTGCGGGCCGGGCGCCGCGGCAAGCGAACTTTGATAACATCGCGCCATGTTCGACCGACTTACATCCAGTCTGTCTTCCGCGCTCAAGTCGCTCTCCGGCCGCGGACGACTGACGGACGACAACATCGCCGACACCGTTCGCGAAGTTCGGCTTGCCCTGCTCGATGCCGATGTTGCGCTGAGCGTGGTCAAGTCCTTCACCGAGGCCATCAAGGCGCGGGCCATCGGGGTCGAAGTCACCAAGAGCCTCACGCCGGGGCAGGCCTTCGTCAAGGTGGTGCATGAGGAGCTGACGCGGCTCATGGGGGAACCCTCGCCCGGCCTCAACCTTCGCGCCCAGCGGCCGGTCGTGGTCATGCTCGCGGGTCTGCAGGGTGCGGGCAAAACCACCAGCGCCGGCAAACTCGCACGCTGGCTGATCGAGAAGCAGAACAAGAAGGTGCTGATGGTCAGCACCGACGTGTACCGACCGGCGGCGATTCTGCAGCTGCAGACGTTGGCTTCGCAGGTGGGGGCTGGTTTCGCCACGGCTCTGGCGAGCGAGGCTCCCGTTGCGATCGCGAAACGTGCGCTGACCGAGGCGACTTTGCAGGCGTATGACGTGTTGCTGCTCGATACCGCGGGCCGTCTGCACATCGATGCCGAGATGATGGCGGAGGTCAGGGAACTCGAGTCGGCGGTCAATCCGCACGAACGTCTGTTCGTCGTCGACAGCATGGCCGGGCAGGATGCGGTGAATGCCGCCAAGGCATTCAATGAGGCGCTGAGTCTTACCGGCGTGATCCTGACCAAAGCGGACGGCGACGCGCGCGGCGGCGCGGCCCTGTCCGTTAGGCAGGTCACCGGCAAGCCCATTTTGTTCGTGGGCACGGGCGAGAAATCCGAGGCCTTGGAGCTGTTTCAGCCGGAACGGATTGCCTCGCGCATCCTGGGGATGGGCGATGTTTTGTCGCTGGTCGAGCAGGTTCAGGGGCAGGTCGACCAGGAAAAGGCGGAAAAGCTCGCGCAAAAAATCGGCAAGGGCAAGGCCTTCGATCTGGCGGACCTGCGCGACCAGTTGAGCCAGCTGCAGAACATGGGCGGCATGTCGGCCCTCTTGGACAAGCTGCCTGCCCAACTGCAGGCCAATGCCCAGGCGGCGGCGGGGGCGGTCAACCCGCAAAACCTGAAGCGCCAAATGGGGATCATCGACTCGATGACGCCGCGGGAGCGGCGGCGCCCGGAAATGATCGATGGCTCCCGCAAACGGCGCATTGCAGCAGGCGCAGGAGTGCCGCTGCCGGAGGTCAACCGTCTGTTGAAGCAGTTCGACCATATGCAAAAGACCATGAAAAAGCTCGCCAAGGGCGGCATGTTGAAGAACATGATGCGGGGCATGGCAGGTCGCTTGCCGCCCAGGTTCGGACCTTAGGAGCCTGCCTGGACATTCCGCAGGGGCTCAAGGGGCGGCCTGAGGCCGTCATTCACTGCCGATTCAATGAGTTGTTGCTCTTGAGGGCCCATTGTTATTACAATTAGCGGCTACGCTTTGCAAGGTGAATTAAAGATGGTGACGATTCGTTTGACCCGACGCGGCGGCAAGAAGACCCCGTTCTATCACGTGGTGGTGACCGATAGCCGCAAGCGCCAGGGCGGCACCAGCCTGGAGAGCGTGGGGCTGTTCAATCCGGTCGCGCGCGGCGCGGAAATCAAACTGCGTCTCGACGTTGCGCGCATCGAGCACTGGGTGTCCAAGGGCGCCCATATGTCGGACCGCGTCAAGTATTTACTCACCAGCTTCCGTAAGCAGGCCGCTTAGGGCCTTGTAGTTGCTTTGAAGGGGGCAGCGATGGGCGACGAAACATCGGCGCTCATCCAACTAGGGTTTGTGGGAGCGCCATTTGGCGTCCGAGGTTGGGTCAAGCTGCGTTCTCACACCGACCCACCGGAGCGCCTACTCGATCATAGAAACTTGCGGATCGGCCACGGCGGTGTCTGGCAGAACTACCGTATCGAAGCGAGCGGCCGCAGCGGCGGCGCGCTGACGGTGAAGTTGACGGGGGTCGAGGATAGAGACCAGGCGCAGGCATTGCGAGGCGCGCAAGTCTGCGTGCCGCGCAGCGAGCTGCCGGTGAGGGACGATCGGGACTTCTACCGCGCCGACTTGGTCGGCTGCGAGGTGGTGAATCTCGGCGGAATTGGACTGGGGATCGTGCAGCATTTTGTGGAGACGCCGGCGCAGGTTTTGATGGTGGTGCGCGGCGCACAGGAATTTTGGATACCGGCCGTGCCGAAATATCTGCGTCAGGTGGATTTGCGGGCGCGCCGGGTGATCGTGGACTGGAACGCAGCGGTGGACTGAAGTGCATGCGTATCGCGGTCGTGTCGTTGTTCCCGGTCATGATCCGCGAGGCGCTGGCGCACGGGGTGGTGGGACGGGCGGTCGAGCGCGGGATACTCGCGATCGATTACTTCGATCCGCGCGATCATGCGACCGACGTGCATCGCACGGTCGACGATCGGCCCTATGGCGGCGGTCCGGGTATGGTGCTGAAAGTCGAGCCGCTGCGCAGCGCTCTGCGCGCTGCGATGGCCTCACAGCCGGTGGGCAGCCGGCGGGTGTACCTCGGCGCCGACGGACGGAGATTTGACCAGGACAGGGCGCGCGAGGCGCGCGACTGGCCGGGGTTGGTGCTGGTGGCGGGGCGCTACGAGGGCGTCGATGAGCGCTTTATCGAGCGCGAAACCGACGAGCAATGGTCGATCGGCGACTATGTGCTCTCCGGGGGCGAACTGCCCGCATTGGTGGTGATCGATGCGATTGCGAGGCTGATTCCGGGGACGCTCGGCAGCGCGGAGTCGGCGGTACAGGAGTCGTTCAGCGACGGGTTGGTGGATTGGCCGCACTACACGCGGCCTCCGGCAATCGACGGACTGGCGGTGCCTGCGGTGTTGATGTCGGGCGATCACGCGGCGATCCGCCGCTGGAGATTGCAACAGGCGCTGGGTCGCACGTGGTTGCGGCGGCCCGAGTTGCTCGAGCGCCGCGGTCTGAACGTCGAAGAGCGAGAGTTGCTGGAAGAATTCAAGATCGAACGTGCGCTGAGCGCGGGGCGAATCGAAGACAGTCACAGGTGAGGGCGAATACTATGAACAAAGTCATCCAAGAATTGAACGCCGAGCGGGCGACGCGCAAATTGCCGGATTTCAATCCCGGCGATACGGTCGTCGTGCAAGTCAAAGTAGTGGAGGGCGATCGTGAGCGCGTTCAGGCTTACGAGGGTGTGGTCATCGCCAAGAAGAACCGCGGGCTCAACTCCTCGTTCACCGTGCGCAAGGTCTCGCACGGCGAAGGCGTGGAGCGCGTGTTCCAAACGTTCAGCCCCGCAATCAGCGAAGTCAGTGTGAAGCGCCGCGGCGCCGTTCGGCGCGCCAAGCTCTACTACCTGCGCGATTTGTCGGGTAAGGCAGCGCGCATCGACGAGAAGGTTTAGACGTCGGTTGATCGTTCGAGGAGCGGGCGGGAGGCTTTGAATGGGTGTCGGGTCCGCTCTGAAGGGATTTTTTAGCCTGGTGTGGCGGATTCTCGAAGGGATCCGCAGGGTCCTGCATTTGATCCTGCTGCTGGTGGTCTTTGGGTTCATCCTCGCCGCGCTCCATACCTCCATTCCCATTGTTCCACATAGCGCGGCGCTGGTGATCGCGCCCGAGGGGACGCTCGTCGAGCAGTTGGCGAGCGACCCGCTGCGCCGCGCGTTGGGGCAGGCATCCGGAGGTCCGGCTCCCGAAACCTTGCTGCGGGATGTCACCGACGCGATTGCGGCGGGGAAGTCCGATCCGCGCATCAAGCTGATCGTTCTGGACTTGGGCTCCTTGGATTCGTCCGGCCTGTCCAAACTGCAGGAAATCGCTGCGTCGCTGCGCGAGTTTCGCGCCGCCGGCAAACGCGTGGTGACTGCGGCCGATTCTCTCGATCAAACCCAGTACTACCTCGCGGCCCAGAGCGGCGAGGTGTATCTCGATCCCATGGGGATGGTGTACCTGGACGGTTTCAGCTACTACCGCATGTTCTTGAAGGATGCCATCGACAAACTGGGAGTCGATGTCAACGTGTTTCGCGCAGGCACCTTCAAGAGCTTTACGGATCAGTTTTCCCGCAGCGACATGGCGCCGAGCGAACGCGACGAAAGTTCTGCATGGCTCGAAGCGCTATGGAGCGCCTATCAGCAGGACGTCACGCGCGCCCGTTCGCTGCCGCCCTCGGCTCTGAAGGAGTTCATCGCGGACCAGCCGGCGGCGCTCGTGGCCGTGAACGGCGATGCCGCCAAACTGGCGCTGCAACGCGGCCTGGTCACGGCGCTGAAAAGCCGCCGCCAAATGGCCGACGAGTTGAAGGTCCTGGTGGGAGAGGATGAAGAAACCCACTCCTTCAATGCCATTTCGATGAATCAATATCTCGCCTCCGTGCGTTCGAAACTTGCCTTGAAATCCAAATCGGATTCCAAGGTCGGAATCGTGGTTGCGTCAGGTGAGATTCTCGACGGTCATCAGCCACCGGGCACGATCGGCGGCGAGAGCACGGCCGACCTGCTGCGGCAGGCGCGCTACGACCGGGCCGTGAAGGCCGTGGTGCTGCGGGTCGACAGCCCGGGCGGAAGCATGTTCGCCTCGGAACAAATCCTGCGTGAGGTGCAGAGCCTGCGCAAGTCCGGCAAACCCGTCGTGGTCTCGATGAGCAGCTATGCCGCGTCCGGCGGTTATTATATTTCCGCGGCGGCGAATCAGATATTCGCCAGCCCGACGACATTGACGGGATCCATCGGCGTGTTTTCCGTCGTCCCGACCTTTCAGCACACCCTCGAGAAACTCGGGGTCAAGGTCGATGGGCTCGGCACCACCCCTCTCGCCGGCAACATGCGCCAGGACCGGGCGTTGTCCCCGGCGACTCGCCAGATCCTGCAGAATTCGGTCGATCATGCCTATGCGGAATTCCTGCGCCGGGTCGGCGACGGCAGGAAGAAACCGGTGGAGGAAGTGGACAAGATTGCGCAGGGCCGGGTATGGGCCGGGGTCGATGCCCAACGCATCGGATTGATCGACCATCTGGGCGGCCTCAAGGACGCCACGGACGCTGCGGCCAAACTGGCCGAGCTGGGGTCCGATTTCGATGTGGACTACATCGAGCCCGAGCTGAACTTGCGCGAGGAATTGTTGATGCAATTGCGATCCGAGACGTTGCACGTGGCGCAGCTCGCCGGCTTTGTTCCGCCGCGCAGCGACATACAGCGAATCCTCGATCCCATGCTGGAACAGGCGCGTGCCATCGCCCGGCTCAACGACCCTCGCGGGCTCTATGCGTATTGCTGGTGCAGCGAACCACACCTGAGCCTCAAAGGGATCGCCGGGCGCTGATTGTCTCTAGTTCTTGGTCTTGGCGTCGGGGCTTGGCGAAGCGCTTGGCGCAGGGAACATCGTAGTTTGTCCCATTTCCACAGAAATCAATTGCGGGTAGTCATAAGCGGCGCCGGTGCCGGTATCCACTCCCACTCCGATGATTCCGCCGAACAGGATATTGCCGAACGCCATGGCCTTGGTCGACGATTTGACCGTCACGGTGCCGGGGTCCATGCCCTCCAAATTACAAGTCACGTGCAGATCCTGAAAGCTTCTGTGCACCGACACGGTCCCCGGCGTGGTCACATACCAAGTGCCCTTGTTGTTGATCATGGTGCAATCCGCCTTATGGACCTCCGCTCCCTGCATGGAGGTTTTTACCGACAAGACCTGCGTCTGGCCGTTGACAATTGACGCGCATCCGGAGAGGGCGATGAGGGGAATCGCCACGGGAAATAGCAATCGCATGCGTCTATCCGCCTTTTTGGGGTCTTATTGTTCTTGGAGACAATCCATAGCATATAGGATCGCCGTCCCCGCCTGTGCGGAATCTTCTAGAGGCTGGACCAGTCCAGCGTGATCTTTCCCGATTTGCCGGAATTCATGATTTCGAAACCTTCGAGGTACTCATTGATTCCCAAACGATGGGTGATAACCGGCCGCACGTTGAGTCCGCTCTGCAGCATGCTCGACATCTTGTACCAGGTCTCGAACATCTCGCGGCCGTAAATGCCCTTGATCACCAAGCCCTTGAAAATCACTTGATTCCAATCGATTGCCGTTTCTCCGGGGGGAATGCCCAGCATGGAAATGCTGCCGCCATGATTCATGGTGCGGAGCATTTCGCGCAGCGCCGTGGCATTGCCGGACATCTCGAAGCCCACATCGAACCCTTCTTCCATCCCCAGGTCGCGCATGGCGTCGTCGAGGGATTCGCGCGACACGTTGAGCGCCCTGGACGCGCCCATCTTTGCCGCGAGCCCCAGGCGATAGTCATTCACGTCGGTGATGACGATGTGCCGCGCGCCGCAATGCCGGGCGATAGCCACCGCCATGATGCCGATGGGGCCTGCACCCGCGATCAGGACATCTTCCCCCACCACGTTGAACGCCAGCGCGGTATGCGTGGCATTCCCGAACGGATCCAGGATGGACGCGATCTCATCGTCGATGGCGGCGGGCAGCTTGAACACATTGGTCGCCGGAATGGTCAGGTATTCGGCGAAGGCTCCGGGGCGGTTGACACCCACGCTCGACGTATTGCGGCACAGGTGGCGTCGCCCGGCCCGGCAATTGCGGCAATGTCCGCAGGTGATGTGCCCTTCTCCCGATACGCGATCGCCGGTGTTGAAGCCGCGAACCTCGCTGCCCAACTCGACTATCTCGCCGGCGTATTCATGGCCGACCGCCATCGGCACGGGGACTGTCTTGCGCGCCCACGCGTCCCAGTTGTAGATGTGCATGTCGGTGCCGCAAATCGCGGAGCGATGGACCTTGATGAGCACGTCGTTGTGGCCGACCGTGGGCTCCGGCACGTCCTGCAGCCAGATTCCGGGTTCCGCGCGCGCCTTGACCAATGCTTTCATGGGGTGCCCTTAGTGAATGATGCCCAGTTCGCGTCCCGCCGAGCCGAACGCCTGAATGACTCGATCCAGCTGTTCGCGAGAATGCGCAGCGCTCATTTGGGTGCGAATCCGAGCTTTTCCATGGGGAACCACCGGAAATGAGAAGGCCACGACATAGGCTCCGCGGGCCTGCACTGCGTCCGCCAGGCTGACCGCCCGCGGTGCCTCTCCCAGCATGACCGGGATGATGGGATGCTCTCCGGGAACCAATTCGAAGCCAAGACCCTGCATCTGCTCGCGAAAATACCGGGCATTGGCGTGCAGCTGCTCGCGCAGGTCGTTTGAACCTTCCAGCAGGTCGAGTACCCGGATCGTGGCGGCAGCGACCGGCGGCGCGATGCTGTTCGAAAACAGGTAAGGCCGTGAGCGCTGCCGCAGCCACCCGACAATCTCCCTGCGTGCGGCCACGTAGCCGCCGCTCGCGCCCCCCAGGGCTTTGCCCAGCGTGCCCGTCAGGATGTCAATCCGGCCGACGACGCCGCGCAGTTCATGCGAGCCGCGGCCCCTGGCGCCGATGAATCCAGTGGCATGCGAATCATCCACCATGACCAGCGCGCCGTAACGGTCGGCCAGGTCGCAGATCTCCTTCAATCTCGCAATCGAACCATCCATCGAAAACACGCCGTCGGTCGCGATCATGCGCACGCGGGCGCCATGCGAGTCCTTCAGCGCCTGTTCAAGTTCATTCATGTCGTTGTTGGCGTACCGCAGACGGCGTGCCTTGCACAGACGAATTCCGTCGATGATGCTGGCATGGTTCAAGGCGTCGCTGATCACGGCGTCCTCACCGTCGAGCAAGGTCTCGAACAATCCGCCGTTCGCGTCGAAGCAGGAAGAGTACAAAATCGTATCTTCCATCGACAGGTAGGCGCTCAAGCGTTGCTCCAGTTCGCGATGCACGGTTTGCGTGCCGCAGATGAAGCGCACCGAGGCGACCCCATAGCCATAGCGTCCCAGGGCATCGCGCGCGGCCTGCAGCACCTCGGGATGGTTGGCAAGTCCCAGGTAGTTGTTGGCGCAGAGATTGATCATCTCGCGGCCATCGGCGAGCCGCACGACCGGACCCTGCGCCGATCCGATGACACGTTCGCGCTTCAGAAGTCCCGCTGTATCGAGCGCCGCCGTATCTCTGGCCAGCCGCTCGCGATATTCCTTCAGCATGGGGTCGTTAAATTCAAAATGGACCTGGCATGGCGCTATTATACCGGCTTCGCCGCCGCCGCTAAGGATTATGGAGAACGACAATCTGCGCCTCGACAAATGGCTGTGGCAGGCTCGTTTTTACAAAACACGCAGCCTGGCCACCGCCGCGATCAACGGCGGCAAAGTTCATTTGAACGCGGACCGGGTCAAACCGGCGCATCGCGTCCGCATTGGCGATTCATTGAGCCTGTCGTTGCAGGGAATCGTGGCGGAATTCGAAGTACTGGCGCTGCCCTCGAGGCGCGGACCGGCCGCGGAGGCACAGGCGTGCTTCGTCGAGACCGCGGCGAGCGCGGCGCGGCGCGCGACGCTGCGCGAACAGCAGCGCCTGGCCCAGGTTTCCAGGCCGCGGCCCGATGCACGGCCGGACAAGCGAGACCGCCGCCGGCTGCTGCGGCTGCAGCGCGAACAACTGAAATTTTGACCGGGAGCCGCCTTCGGGTGCAAACTTCTGCAGCCCTCGCGCGGGGTACCTCAACACAAACTTAAGAATTCAACATTGGGGAGATAGCATATGCATCCGCTCAACTCCGTTAAGGGCGCCATCATCACCGGCGTCGTACTCGCCGTGGTCATCGGGGTTCTGATTACCTCATTGTCGGGAATGGCCACCGGTTTCCACCCCATCCGCATCGATCGGTGGCTCCACATCCTGTCCGGCGTGACCTGGATCGGACTCCTGTATTACTTCAACCTCGTGCAGACGCCCGGTCTGGCGGCGGCGGCGGCAGACAAGGGCGGTCCGGGCGGCGCGGGGATATCCAAGTACATTGCGCCCCGCGCCCTGCTATGGTTTCGATGGGGCGCGGTCGCCACCTGGGTGACCGGCGCGCTCTATCTGTTCTATGGGTACGGTTTCGACAGCCATATCGGCTTCGAAAGAGCCATCACGCTGCAGGCGGGATTCCGCACCATCGGCGTCGGGGCCTGGCTCGGCACCATCATGTTGTTCAATGTTTGGGTTTTCATCTGGCCGAACCAAAAGAAAATCCTCGGGATCGTGCCGGCGACGGAGGATGAAAAAGCGGCGGCGCGCAAGATCGCGGGCCGGGCGTCGCGCATCAACTTCATTCTGTCGATACCCATGTTGATGTGCATGGGAGGCCAGGCGCACGGATTGCCGTTCTAGGAGCAGGAGCCTGTCTTACGCCCAGAGGTCGGCCATGCTTTCCGGATCGTCCAGTTCGCAGATGTCCGCGGACTCCGGCTGCAGGGTTGCCCACTGGGCGTCGCGCCAGTAGGCCGTGGCGATGCCTGCGGTCGCCAGTTCCCGGCGCTGCCGTTTGGGCCCGAAGCGGCTGGCTATCTGGCTCAATCCCGGGTTGTGCCCGCAAATCATGATGTGACTTAAGGTGGGGTCACGCCGGGCCAGCAGCCGCCAAGTGGTTTCGGGCGTCGCCAGGTACAGTTCGCGCGCGCATTGCACCTGCCTGGCATCCAGCTCGCACGCGGCGGCGACTATTTCGGCCGTCGCCCAGGCACGTTCGGCCGGACTGACCAATATCAAATCTGGAATGAGGTCGCGGTATACGATGCGCGCCGCCATTTCCCGCGCTTCGATGCAGCCGCGACGGGTCAATGCGCGCTCGAAATCCTCCGCGCAGGCATCGATGGGCTGTGCCTTGCCATGCCGCAGTAAGGTCAGTCTGCGTGTACCCACAGATGGCCACCTTCAATCTTTGTAGCGAATACGCGCACGGGCTCGTAGGCGGGCGGGCTCAGCGCTTCGCCTGTCCGCAGGCAGAATCGCGCCCCGTGACGCGGGCAAATGATTTCGGTCCCCTCGATGGTCCCGCCGGTGAGCGCAGCTCCGTCGTGGGTGCAAATATCCTCGATGGCAAAATATGCGGCGCCGCTGCGCGCGACCGCAATCATGCGCCTTCCTGCCGGAATGGACAGAGTGTGCCCATCAGCCAGATCCGCCGCCGGTCCTGCGTCGATCCATTTCATCACATCATGCCGGTTTGCAAACGTGCTTCATCCGACATCATGGTCTGGTTCCACGGCGGATCGAACACCAACTCCACATTCGCACGCGCGACGGTGGGGACTATTTGCACCTTGTCGCGCACGTCCTGAACCAATACCTCGCCCATGCCGCAACCGGGCGCCGTCAACGTCATCTTTATGTCGACGGTGCGCGTCTCGTCTTCATTCTTGCTGACATCGCATTCGTAGATCAATCCGAGGTCGACGATATTGACCGGAATTTCCGGGTCATAGCAGGTCTTCAGCTGCTGCCAGACGACGTTCTTGATGTCCTCTTCAGAGGCGCCCGGCGGCACTTCGGGCGCGGCTGCCGCGGTCTTGCCAATGGCATCCGCATCCTGGCCGGCGATGCGGAACAAGTTGCCGTCGATGTACACGGTGAAACTGCCGCCCAAGGCCTGCGTGATGTAGCCCACGGCGCCCGGCTTCAGATTGACCTCGACGCCGGCGGGGATCGCCACCGCCTTCACCTCACGCTGCACCACTATGGGTTCATTTTCGTACGAACGCATCGCTGGACGGCTCCCGGGAACTCATTCGGTGGTAACCGCGGGCAGGGCCTGCGGGTTGGTCGATCGAAGCGCCGAGGCGAGCGTGTGCCAGCAAAGGCTCGCGCATTTCACACGCGCGGGATACGCCCGGACCCCGGACAGTGATGCGAGCTTGCCGAGTTCGTCGTCGGGCACCGCCGCATCGTCGGTGAGAAGCTTGTGAATACGGTCGAACAAATTCAGTGCCTCGGAGCGCGTCTTGCCTTTCACCGCTTCGGTCATCAATGAAGCCGAGGCGGTCGAAATTGCGCAACCCTGTCCCTCGAATCGGATGTCGCTGATGGTGCCATCGGCCATTTGCAGCCGAAGCGTGAGCCGATCGCCGCACATGGGATTGAATCCCTCGACGCTGACGTCGGCCGGTTCCAGCGCGCCGAAATTGCGCGGCCGCCGGTTGTGGTCGAGAATGACGTCGCGGTATAGCTCGTTGAGCTCCATAAGATCACGCGAATATCTTGCGCGCGCGTTCGACGCCGGCGGCAAGTCTGTCGATTTCCTCGAAGGTGTTGTAGATCGCGAACGAGGCGCGCGCGGTTGCCGGCAGATTGAAGAATTCCATGACCGGCATGGCGCAGTGATGGCCGGTCCGGATGGCGATGCCGTCCTCGTCAAGAATCGTTCCAAGGTCGTGAGGGTGCACCCCGGCGACGGCAAAGGACACCAAGCCCGCCTTGTCGCGGGCCGTGCCGACGATGCGAAGCTCGGGAATCCTGCCCAATGCGGCCGTGGCGTGCTCGAGCAGGGCGGATTCGTGCGCGAGGGCCGCGTCGCGGTCCAATTCCAGGATGAAATCCACCGCAGCCCCCAAGCCGATGGCTCCGGAGATATTCGGCGTGCCCGCCTCGAATTTATTGGGCAGGGCGTTGTAGGTGGTCTTGGCGAAGGTCACGGCAAGAATCATCTCGCCGCCGCCTTGCCAGGGCGGCATGCGCTCGAGCAGCTGCTCGCGCCCGTACAGCACGCCGATGCCGGTAGGGCCGAACATCTTGTGGCCGGAGAACGCATAGAAATCGCAGCCCAACTCCTGCACGTCGACCGGCATGTGTGAGACGGCCTGCGCGCCGTCTATCAGGGTGGTGATGCCGCGCGCCTTGGCGGCGGCGATCATGCGCCGGATCGGCAGAACCGTCCCGAGTGCGTTCGATACATGCGCGCAGGCCAGCAAGCGCGTGCGGGGAGTCATCAGCGCCACGACCGCATCCGTGTGCACCTCGCCGCGCGAATCGATGGGCGCGACCACGAGCGTCGCCCCCGTCTGCTCGCAAACCATCTGCCACGGAACGATGTTGGCGTGATGCTCCAGGTGAGTGATGAGGATCTCGTCGCCGGGCTGCAGCAGGGGCCGGGCGTAGCTCTGCGCCACGAGATTGATCGCCTCGGTGGTGCCGCGCACGAAGATGACTTCGTGCCGCGATCGGGCGTTGATGAACTGCACCAGGCGGTCGCGCGCGGTTTCATAGAGTGCCGTTGCCTCCTGGCTTAGGGTGTGCACGCCGCGGTGGATGTTGGCATGGTGACGGCGCTCGTAGTCATCCACAGCTGCGATGACCGAGTCGGGGCGCTGCGCCGAGGCGCCGTTGTCCAGATACGCGAGCGGCTGGCCGCGCACGGTACGCGCCAAAATGGGGAAGCGGCGGCGCACCGCGTGCACGTCGAATCCGGCGGGCCGATCGGCCAATGCTATGTTTTTCATCGGAAGTTCCGCAATTTCTGCGAGTCGGGTAACTGGGCAATCAAGGCGGTTTCTATCGCCGCCCGCGCCGACACCACCGACATGCCGGTGAGCGCATCGGCGAGAAACGCGTAGACCAACAGGCTCTGCGCCGTGTCGCGGTCGAGGCCGCGCGAGAGCATGTAAAATAGCATGTTGGGGTCGAGCCGACCGGTGGTCGCCCCGTGCGCGCACTTGACCTCGTCGGCATGTATTTCGAGCTGCGGCCGCGTATCGATTTCGGCGGCGGGCGAGAGCAGCAGGCCCCGGCAGGATTGCTGCGACTGCGCGCGCACGGCGCCGGCGTTGACGATCACCTTGCTGTTGCATATGACACGGCTCGTGTCGCTGGCGATGGCGCGGGAGGTCTGATTGCTGCGCGTGTCGGGTGCCGCGTGGGTCACGAGATTGACGCAGTCGACGTGCCGTTCCTGGTGGCCGACCAGCAGCGAACAGCTATCGAGAGAAGCGCCCGGCTTGTCGAGGTGCGCTTCCAGGGTCGTGCGCACCAAGCCGCCGCCGAGCACAATCGTGAACTGCTTGCACCGGCTGCCCTGATCCTGGCGGATGGTGAGTGAATCGATATGGGTGGCGTCGGCGCCCGTCGCGAACACGCGGTAATGTTCGACCTGCGAATCGTGCCGCAGAGCGATGTGCGTGTTGGAGTTGCTGAGAGGCGTGTGTTTGCCCTGCGCCACATGGTGTTCGATGATCGTGACGCTGGATCCCGGAGTTGCCTCGATGATGATGCGAGGGTATGCGATATTGCCGGTCCCGTCGGCCGTTGCGACATGCAGGATCACCAACGGTACCGCAACCCGATCGGTGATCTTGAGGTACAGACCATCGACGAACAGCGCCGTGTTGAGCAAGGCCCAGCGTTGCTGGTCGGCGTCCGACAGAGGTTCCTGAAAGCGCAGCAAAGTGTCGGGATCGATGCGGGCCACTTCCTGCAGGCTGTATACCTCCACCCCGTCGATCAGGCCGTCGGCGAGCGGCATCGACGGATAGCCGTTGACCATCAGGAGCGAGGCGGCGCGGTCAACCTTGCTCAGCAGCGCGAGCGATGCATTCGGTTCGATCTCGCCGCGGGTCTTGCGCGGCGCATCCACGAACGTCTGCGCGGCAAGGGCGCGCAGATTGGTATGCCGCCAGGTTTCATCACGCGTGGTCGGCAGGCCGAGCTTTAGAAATCGCTGCAACGCTTGTTCGCGCAGGGGCAACAGGGGATCGGCGGCGCGCGTTCCCCACTGAGCGGCGAACGAGCGAAGCGCCGCCGACTGCGGCAGAGTGGACGGGTGCGAAAACGAGCTCATGCGACCCGCGCTCATGCGACCCGCGGCTCCAGCACCCAATCGTAGCCGCGACGTTCCAGCTCCTGCGCGAGAGATCGATCGCCCGATTTCATTATTCGTCCGCCCGACAACACATGGATCCGGTCGGGCACGATGTACTCGAGCAATCGCTGGTAATGAGTCACGAGAACTATGGCACGCTTCGGGCTGCTCAGGCTGTTCACTCCCGCGGAGACCACCTTGAGCGCATCGATGTCGAGCCCCGAATCGGTTTCGTCCAATATGGCGAGCTTCGGTTCGAGCACCAGCATCTGCAGAATTTCGTTGCGTTTCTTTTCGCCGCCCGAGAAGCCCTCGTTGACGCCGCGCGTGAGGAAGGACTCGCTCATGTGCATGACCTTCATCTTCTGCCGGATGAGCGTCAAGAATTCGTAGGCGTCGACTTCGGGTTCTCCGGCTGCCTTGCGTTTCGCGTTCAATGCCGCCTTCAGCAGGTAGACATTGTTGACGCCGGGAATCTCAACCGGATATTGAAACCCGAGGAACAGACCGGCGCGGGCGCGCTCTTCGGCAGGCATGGCCAAAAGATCGCGGCCCTCGTAGGTTACCGATCCGCCGGTGATCTCGTAGTCCTCGCGGCCCGCCAGCACCTGTGCAAGAGTGCTCTTGCCGGAACCGTTCGGTCCCATGATGGCGTGGATCTCGCCGGCCTGGACCTCGAGATTGACGCCCTTCAGGATGTCTTTGCCCGCGACGCGGGCGCTCAGATCGGTAATTTTCAGCAAGATCGCCTCTCCAATGCCACGGAGCCTGTCTGAGTATTTCGCGTGAGCCGCGTTGGCTCTGCAAGGGAGCGGATGCAAGGCGCGCGGCGCAGGTCGTGGTGGGCTCCACGGCCAAGCCGCGCAACGCCGCAGACGCCCCTTGCAGAGCCAACCCTTCGGGACCGGACGGATTTGCCTTCATTCATCGTTGTCGCCTCCTTATTGGGTCGCGACCCAACCGCGTCGGCTCCGCCTCGACTGAAGGCAAATCCGTCTTGGGTAAGGCCACGTGAAATACTCAAACAGGCTCCTAGCCGACGGCGCCTTCCAGACTCACGCTCAACAGATTCTGCGCTTCGACGGCGAATTCCATCGGCAGTTCCTTGAACACCACCTTGCAGAATCCACTGACGATCATGTTGACCGCGTCCTCGGCCGATATGCCGCGCTGCAGGCAATAAAACAATTGATCCTCGCCTATCTTCGAGGTGCTGGCCTCGTGCTCGACCGTCGCGGTCGGGTTCTTGACCTCCATGTAGGGGAAGGTGTGCGCCGCACACAACGGTCCCATCAACAGGGAGTCGCATTGCGTGAAATTGCGCGCCCCGGCGGCGCTCGGCAGAATCTTCACCAGGCCGCGGTAGGTATTCTCGGCATGACCGGCCGAAATGCCTTTGGACACGATCGTGCTCTTGGTGTTGCGGCCGATATGGATCATCTTGGTGCCGGTATCCGCCTGCTGATAGTTGTTGGCGACCGCGACGGAATAGAACTCGCCCACGGAATTCTCGCCCTTCAAAATGCAGCTCGGGTACTTCCAGGTAATGGCTGATCCGGTTTCCACCTGGGTCCAGGAAATCTTTGAATTGCGCCCGCGGCACTCGCCGCGCTTGGTGACAAAATTGTAAATACCGCCCAGGCCGTTCTCGTCGCCGGGATACCAATTCTGAACGGTCGAGTACTTGATCTGAGCATTGTCGAGCGCGACGAGTTCCACCACCGCGGCATGCAGCTGGTTTTCATCGCGCATGGGCGCCGTGCAGCCCTCCAGATAGCTGACCGATGCGGCCTCCGCAGCGATGATCAGGGTGCGCTCGAATTGACCGGTTTTTGCGGCATTGATGCGGAAGTACGTCGACAGCTCCATCGGGCAGCGCACGCCCGGCGGCACGTACACAAAGGATCCGTCGGAGAACACGGCTGAATTCAATGCCGCGAAAAAGTTGTCGCCCGGTGGCACGACGGTGCCGAGATAGCGTTCTATCAGTTCCGGATGATCGCGAACCGCATCCGAGAATGAACAGAAAATGACTCCGGCTTTGCCCAGCTTCTCCTTGAAGGTGGTCGCGACGGAGACGCTGTCGAACACGGCATCGACCGCGACCCCGGCAAGTCGCGCACGTTCGTGCAGGGGAATGCCCAGCTTGGCGTAGGTCGCCAACAGCTTCGGATCCACCTCATCGATGCTCTTCGGAGCGTTCGCCGGGGCGCGCGGCGCTGAATAGTAGGATATGTCCTGGAAGTCGATGGGCTTGTAATGCACACGGGCCCAGGTCGGCTCCTGCATGGTCAGCCAGTGCCGGTACGCCTTCAGGCGCCACTGCAGCAGAAAGTCCGGCTCGTTCTTTTTCTTGGAGATGGCGGCCACGACATCTTCATCAAGTCCCGGCGGCAGGCTGTCGGACTCGATGTCGGTGATGAAGCCGTGTCGATACTTTTGCGCGAGCAGGGCTTCGACGTCTTGCGATTTGCTGGACACAGGTAATTCCGCTTGCCGTTAGGGTTTCAATTGCCGTCAGGTATGAACGCGCATTTCCGACGCCAAATCGGCGACACGCAGCATCGAGGAGTCGAGTCCGGCCAATTGGCGCAGCGTGACCTCCTCCAGCGCGCGCCGAATGGCGGCATTCACCCGTTGCCAGGCGCCCCCGACTCTACATTGACGCTCGATCCCGCACTGACTCGAGGCGCCGCTGCATTCGGTGATTGCAATGGGACCCTCAAATACGTCGAGAATCTGCGCCGCGGTAATTTGTTCGGGGCCGCGCGCCAGACGGTAGCCGCCGAGGGCGCCGCGCGAGGAAATCACCAGCCCCGCGCGCTGCAGTCCTTTGAGGACCTTGCTCACGGTGGGTCGGGAGAGGCGGGTGCGTTCGGCCAATTCCGCGGCGGCGCGATGCCGCGCCGGTTCTTGCGCTAGACTAGCCAACACGACAGTCGCGTAGTCGGTCAATTTTCCCATTCGCAACATAAGGAAATGCGCCCCTAACAATGGAACCTTTATGTAGGACTAGTTTAGTCCTATTTAGTTCCAAATTCCACCCGCGGGGCGAATTCAGCCTGTTTTTGCTATCCTTGGGCAAATCCCGACAACCCGTTATCAGCGAGATCCGTCATACATGAATACCGCAGAGTTAAGCGTCACAGCGCGTGCATTGGTTGCGAAAAATCGAGGAATATTGGCCGCCGACGAGAGTACCAGCACCATAAAGAAGCGATTCGACAGCATCAAGCTGGACTCGACGGAGGAAAATCGGCGGGCCTACCGTGAAATGCTGTTCACCGCGCCGGGGGCCCAGGAATACATCAGCGGCGTGATCATGTATGACGAGACATTGCGCCAGAAAACCAAGGAAGGGATGCCGTTTGCGAGCTATCTCGCGCAGCACGGGATGTTGCCCGGCATCAAAGTCGACATGGGGGCGAAACCGCTGGCCGGTTTTGCCGGTGAGACCATTACCGAGGGACTCGATGGGCTGCGCGAACGGCTCGCCGAGTATTACAAACTGGGCGCGAAGTTCGCGAAGTGGCGCGCAGTGATCGACATCGGAACCGGCATTCCGAGCCGCTACGCGATCGACGCCAATGCCGCGGCCTTGGCGCGCTATGCCGCGCTGTGTCAAGAAGCGGGAATCGTGCCGATCGTCGAACCTGAAGTTCTGATGGACGGCGCGCACACCCTGGAGCGCTGCGAAGAAGTGACCAATGCGGTGCTGGACAGCGTGTTCGGGCATTTGTTTGCCGCACGCGTGTCGCTGGAGGGCATGGTGCTGAAGCCGAACATGGTGGTGCCCGGCAAGAAAAGTTCCCAAAAGGCGTCGCCCGAACAGATCGCGGAGGCCACCGTCCGCACGCTCAAGCGGCAGGTACCTTCCGCGGTTCCGGGCATTGCCTTTCTCTCGGGCGGCCAGGGGCCGGTCGAAGCGACACTGCACTTGAGCCTGATGAATTCGATGGGTCCGCTGCCGTGGGCGTTGACATTCAGCTACGGCCGCGCCTTGCAGGAGAATGCACTGAGCGCCTGGGGCGGAAAACCGGCGGGATTCACCGGCGGCCAGAAGGCGCTGTTCGTCCGTGCGAAATTGAATGGCTTGGCCGCTGTCGGTGCCTATAAGGCGTCCATGGAAAGTTCAGCGGCGTAGGCGCGCTCACTTTAGGTGCAAGGCGTCATTGGACGCGGAGCCCTATAGCCACACCCATTGAACCAATCCGCCGCCATCGTCGAGATACGTAACCTGGGTTACGGGATCAGCGGCCGCGCCGTGTTCGCGGGACTCGACATGGACATCGCGCGGGGCCGCATCACGGCGATCATGGGACCGAGCGGCACGGGCAAGACCACGCTGCTGCGTCTCATCACCGGCCAGGTCATGGCCGAGAGCGGCTCCATCACAGTGGCAGGGCAGGACATGCGCACGCTGCGGCGCCGGGAACTGTACGTGCTGCGGCGTCGTATGGGCATGCTGTTTCAGAACGGCGCGCTGCTGACCGACCTCTCGGTGTTCGAGAACGTGGCCTTCCCGCTGCGTGAGCACACGGATTTGCCGGAGCGGCTGATTCGTCAGCTGGTGCTGACAAAACTGCAGGCGGTGGGTCTGCGCGGCGCGGCCGATCTTATGCCCGCAGAACTGTCAGGCGGCATGAGCCGGCGAGTGGCGTTGGCTCGTGCCATCGTCATGGACCCGGAGATTTTGATCTACGACGAACCCTTCGCGGGTTTGGACCCGATTTCCCTGGGCGTGATATTGCGGCTGATCCGACGCTTGAACGATGCGCTGGGCATTACCAGCGTCGTGGTTTCCCACGATGTGCATGAGATCTCCACGGTGGCGGATTCGGTGTTCCTGCTCTCCGGGGGCAAGGCCGTCGCGCACGGCACCCCGCAACAGCTGCAATCCTATCCATCGGAAATCGTGCGGCAATTCATCGGCGGCCTGGCAGACGGTCCGGTGCCTTTTCATTTTCCTGCCGCCGACTACTTCGACGAATTGCTCGGGCGGGGCGAGGGCCGGTGAAGCTCATCGAGGAACTCTGGGACAGTCTCATCGGTTCCCTGGTGGGACTTGGCTCCGTGGTGCGCTTCTTGATGCGCTTGGTGGTCGAGTTGCCGCGCGCGCTGCTGCGCTTCGACTTGATCGGCAAGCAAATTTACAATTCAGGCTCCCTGTCCCTGGTCATCATCATGTTGTCCGGATTGTTCGTCGGCATGGTGTTGGGACTGCAAGGCTTCGAGCTGCTGCAGCGTTTCGGCTCCGAAGAGGCATTGGGGACGGCGGCGACCATCGGACTCGTGAAGGAGTTGGGTCCGGTGGTCACGGCGCTGCTCTTCGCCGGTCGTGCAGGCACCGCCCTGGCCTCCGAATTGGGATTGATGCGGGCGACCGATCAAATTTCGGCCATGGAAATGATGGCGGTGGATCCGATCCGGCGGGTCGTCGTGCCGCGTTTTCTGGGCGGAGTGATCGCGATGCCGCTGCTCGCAGCCATTTTCAGCGTCATCGGCATCTACGGGGCGCAACTCGTTGGAGTTCAGATCATGGGTGTCGATGCCGGGAGCTTCTGGTCGCAGATGCGTGCTTCCGTGCACTTGTTCGACATCAACGAAGGCATAGTCAAAAGCTGCATTTTTGGCGTTGCTTGCAGCTTGATCGCGGTGTACGAAGGATATTACGCAACGCCGACGGCGGAAGGAGTCGGCCGCGCGACCACGCGCACCGTCGTGACCTCCGCCGTGGTCGTCCTGTTCCTGGATTATTTGATTACTGCCGCGTTTCTGTAAAGGGGGTTGGTATGGCCATACGCAAGACACGTACGTTGAATCTCGGTACCGGAGCATTCGTGGTGCTCGGGTTCGCGGCCCTGTTTTTTCTGACGACCCAGACCACCAGCCGCGGCATCTCCTTTGCAAGTCCACCGCACTATGATCTGACGGCCAAGTTCGACAATATCGGCGACCTCAAGGTGGGCGCGCCGGTATCGATGTCGGGGGTGGAGATGGGCCGCGTGACGAAAATCGCCTTCGATTCGAAGCAATACAAGGCGGTGGTCACTCTGCGCATGGACGCGCGCTACAACCAGATTCCGACCGACAGCGACGCCGCCATCTATACCCAGGGCCTGTTGGGAGGCAAGTTCATCGGCATCACCGCAGGCGGCGCTGAAACTTATCTGAAGGACAAGGATCAAATTGATTTTACGCAGTCCGCCTTTGTGCTCGAGAATTTGATCGGCCAGGTGTTGGCAAACTTTACAAAGAGCGCCGGGCAGCCCGATTCGGGAAAATCCAAGTCCGATGCGCCCCCGGCTGCCGAACCTAAGACTCTGGAGAAATCGAAGTGATAAAAAATACAATCCTGGTCGCATTGCTCGCGCTCGCGGCGGGCGGCGTTCGCGCAGCCGACACCCCGGCGACGCCTACTGCGCCCCCCAGCACGCTGGGTCCTCAGGAGTTGGTCGAGAACTCCGCCAAGCGCATGCTCGTGGAGCTGGACGCGAATCGGCCGATGTACGCGAAGGATCCCGCAAAGCTGGACGCTTTGGTGGCCAACGTATTGCTGCCGAATTTCGACACCGAGTATGCGGCGCGATTGGTTTTGGGACAGAGCTGGCGCACCGCGACCCCGGAGCAGCGCAAACGTTTCGTCGATGCGTTCTACCACTCGCTGCTGCGAAATTACGGTTCCGCGTTGGTCGACTTCACGGCGGATCGCTTCAACATACTGCCCTACAAGGGCGATCCCAACGACACGATGGCGACGGTCCGAACGGAAGTGAAGCGCTCTTCCGGCGACAAGGTTCCCGTAAATTTCAGCCTGCGCAAGACCGACGGCGTGTGGAAGGCCTGGGATGTCGTCATCGAGGGCATTTCCTACGTCAAGAGTTTTCGTACCGATTTCGGCGCGGAGATTCAGCAAAAGGGACTGGATGAGGTCATCAATCGACTCGAGACCAGCCAGAAAATCGCACCCAGCGCCGCCGGCGCCAACAATCATTGAGCGCCCGGCGCAAATATAGCGGCAACGACGGGCAGGACGCCTCCTTTGACGTCCTGGAGGGCGATCGCTCGCGGGTGAATGGAGCGCTGCATTTCACCACGGTGACGGCGTTGCTGCCTCTGGGAACCGATGCCATCGATCGCGGCCGCGCCGCCGTCATTGATCTGGCAGGCGTAACCGCGAGCGATAGCGCGGGCCTTGCCTTGCTGATCGAATGGCTGAGCGTGGCGAAGGGCGCGAGCCGAAACCTGCGCTACGAAAATATTCCTTCCCAGTTGCAGCAGCTCGCCAGATTGAGCGAAGTTGAGGAACTGCTGGTCCCAAGCTAGCATTGGCACGCGGCAATTTTCACGCTTCACGGCGGCCAGGGATGGAATGATTGCGTAGTTCAACAAGGTCTCGAAGACATTTGAATTTAGCCGCGGCAATATGCATCGGCGCGGCAGCGTGCAGCGGAATGAGCGCGCTCCTTGCCCCTTGCGCGAAAGCCGGCGATTCCAAAACCCCGCTCGATGTGTACGGACACCTGCCGGCGATCGAGGACATGGCCATGTCGCCGGACGGGACCAAATTCGCCTACGTCAGAACCGAGGGGGATCGGCGCAGTGTGCTGATTCGGCAACTGGGAGAGGCCAGACCGTTGGGCGCGTTTCGCGTAGGGGACACCAAGCTGCGCGGCATACAGTGGCTGGACGACGACAATCTTTTGATAATGAGATCGAATACCGGCGGGCCGCCCGCCGGCTATGTCAGTCGTCGCAGGTACGAGTGGTACCAGCTGGCAATCTATTGCATCAGCCGGCAACTGTTGGCGGATCTCGACTTTCAAGTGCACGGCAACAGGGTGGGCTCAAACGCCGTGTACGCTCCGGCCTTGGTGCGCCAAATTGATGGAGTAACGACGCTATTCGCCTTCGGATACTACGGCTCCAGCCGCCTGATGCCGGCGCTGTTCAAGTACGACGTCGCCCGCTCGCAGACTTGGTTGATAGACAACGCCGACGAACCCGCGACGGGATGGACGATCGACGAGTCGGGACGCATCGCGGCCAAATTCGTATTCCACGACTTGGGAAAGAAATGGGAGCTCCTGGTCCGTAAGGACGATCGCATGTCGGCGGCGGCATCTGGCAAGGCCGAGATCGACATCCCGTCGGTTCAGGGTCTGAGCGCCGATGGTAAGTCGATCATCATGCAATTCATCGAGAACGGCGACCCGGTGTGGAAACCGCTTCATCTCAGTGACGGCAGCTGGGGCGAGCCGCTGGCGAAGGGCACTGCATTCTCGAACGTCATCCAAGACCGCAAGAGCGGCCGCATTGTCGGCGGAATTCCGTACATCAGCGACGACCAATACGTGTTTTTCGACGCCGAGCTGCAAGCACATTGGAACGCCATCCTTCGGGCATTTCCAAGTGAGCGAGTGCATCTCCTGTCGCAGTCGGACGACGCCACTAAGTATCTCGTCACCGTGTTCGGCGCCAGGGACGGCTATTCCTATGCCCTGTTCGATTGGCTCACGCATCAGGCGGTCGTATTGGCTCCGGCCTACGAGGGATTGAAAGCACTCGCTGAGGTAAGGCCCATCGACTACCCGGCGCAGGATGGATTGACCATTCCCGCCTACTTGACCCTGCCACCCGTCGGCGGTGAGAAAAACCTGCCTTTGATCGTCCTGCCCCATGGAGGCCCACAAGCGGCCGATAGCCAGCGATTCGATTGGTGGGCGCAGGCTTTGGCGGCGCAGGGCTACGCTGTGCTGCAACCCAACTATCGCGGTTCATCCTTGAGCTACAAGTTCGTTTCCGCGGGCTTTGGAGAATGGGGCCACAAGATGCAGAGCGATCTGTCCGACGGTGTGCGCTACCTGGCGGATCAGGGTGTGATCGATCCGAAGCGGGTTTGCATCGTCGGCGGAAGCTATGGAGGCTATGCCGCGCTCGCCGGTGTTACATTGAGTCCCGGCGTGTACCGGTGCGCCATCTCCGTGGCAGGCATCTCCGATCTGAAGCGGTTCCGCGAAGGCATGGGATTTACCGACAGCGTCGGGCAGCGCTATTGGGATCGATACTTGGGTACCGCCAACCAGGGCGATTCGGCGTTAAGTGCGATTTCGCCCATCGAACATGTCAGCGCGCTGACCGCGCCCGTGCTGTTGATCCATGGCGTCGACGACACCGTTGTTCCCTATTGGCAGAGCAGCCTCATGGAGCGCGTGCTCAAGAGCGCAAACAAGAGCGTGGAATTTGTCACCCTGAAGCACGAAGACCACTGGCTGTCGAGCAGCCAAACCCGATTGCAAATGCTCGAGGCCTCGGTGGAATTCCTCAGGAAATACAACCCGCCCAACTAGGCGCAGCGGCTCAGGCGTGACTTTCGCGCGCCCATCATTCAGGGCGGCGGCGCGGGCGCCGGAGACGCAGTGGGTGGGGGTGCCGAGGGTGGAGGCGCCGAGGGCGGTGGCGCGGGCTTGTCGCCCCCGGGTTTTTCCGGTTCCGGATTGTCGGCGTCCGGATCGACGAGTTGCTCGTCGCTGACCTTGCCGTCGGACACCAAGTAGGCACGACGCTGTAAATAGGCATCCCGAATGAAGGCGTACGGGTCGTAGACATGCTGCAAGGTGTCGTCCAACGGCAGAAGCGCCGCTCGCGAATCGACCAGACTGACAGTGTACAAACCCCATTTCACATACGCATTGCGGATGTAGGCCCCCGGATTGGTGTAGGCATCCACCAGTCTGGAGGGTGCGTCGCGCACGTCCGAGGGCCCGAGCAAAGGCAGCTCGACGAAGGGACCGGCGTGCACGCCCCAATGGCCCAGAGTCTGGCCGAAATCTTCGTTGTTCTTGTCCAGACCGGCCGAGCTGGCCGGATCGAGTATCCCGCCAATACCGACGGTCGAGTTGAGCAGGAATCGCCCAAGATCGGTCGCCGACGCCCGAAATTTTCCCTGAAGGGCATCATTCACCATGACCGTGGTCATTTTAAGATTGTCGAAGAAATTGCTGACGCCGGTACGGATCGGGTGAGGCACCACGTGCACGTAGCCCTTCGCAATCGGCTTGGCGATCGCCCGGTCGAGGACGTCATTGAAT
Source organism: uncultured Gammaproteobacteria bacterium (assembly GCA_963811115.1). Lineage (GTDB taxonomy): Bacteria > Pseudomonadota > Gammaproteobacteria > Steroidobacterales > Steroidobacteraceae > Bog-1198. The sequence goes on along the minus strand of CAWEQB010000001.1, from coordinate 302,689 downwards.
TTGTACACGCCGCGGTTCCAGGACTCCCACGGGTCCTGCGGCACGCGCTGACTATTGGGCGGTAACGTAACGCAGGCGCTCGCACTCAGGGTAAAAACCACAACGAGCGCTGCGCGCACGTGCCTTGCATAGAGCATGTACTGTTTCTCCGCAGACAATATCTGTTACCGGAACGATACAGGGGTCGACCGCTGTGATACAGAGGTCGTTTGGGGACCCGCTAATGCCGTCCGTTGCCGCCGTTGTCGTCAGCGACCGTGTTCTTCCGGTCTTTGGGCATCGCGGCGCGCACTTCTTCGAGCCGCGCGCTGAAGCGCGCGCGTTGTATGGGATCCAGACCGGGCATTCCAAGGCCAAGCTGCAGCTGATTGAGGGCCATCTTGAAATCCCCGCTCATCAAATAAAAGTAGGACATATAGTAGTACGAATCCGCAATGTCGCCGGCCGCGTAGGCGGCCTTTGCGATCAAGCGTGTTTGGTCGGGCGTCGGCTCCACCACATTGAAGAGATCGTCCAGGATGAGGTGTGCGCGCTTATTGTCGCCGTTTCGCATCAACGTTTCCGCGAGACGCACGGTGATGGGAACGTTTCGCGGGAACAGGATCTCCGCTTGATCCAGTATGGCCTGGGATTCCTTCAATTGCCCGTTGGCCAGGTACGCCTGACCAAGGGCGCCGTAGAATTGATTGACCTTCGGATATTCCTTGACGAGATCCTGCAGATCGGCAATGGCCGCGGACGGGTTGCGGGTGACAATGTCCGCCACGTCCTTACCGTAGCGATCCTGGATTTCTCGCCCGGCACCGTTCTTGGCGAGGTTGGCATAGTATTCGCGCGCGGTCTGCGGATTCCCCACGAGCGATCTCAAGCGCTCGCGCATCAACGTGTAGCCCAGGGAATCGGGGTGGCGGATACGCCCGATCTGGTCGGCGCGATTCTTTGCCTCGGCGACGCGATCGGAAAAAATCGGGTGATCGATCAGGAATTGTATGGCGTTGACGCGGCTCGGTTCCGGTCCGTTGTGCGACATGTAGTCGAAGAAGCTTGCCATTCCCAACGGATCGTATCCGGCGCTCGCCATGGTGCCGATGCCGATCCGGTCCGCCTCGAATTCGCTGGCGCGCGTGTAGTTGATTTGGTGCTGGATCGCGGCGCTTTGAGTCGCGAGAATCGCTCCCTCCATGGCGTCTCCGGATCCGCCGCGCCCGGCAGTTGCGCCCAGAAGAATCGCCGCCAACATCGCAGCGGTGGAAACGAGCCCGGCATGGCTTTGATCGATGAGCTGGCGGACCAGGTGCCGTTGAGTCACGTGCGCGGTCTCGTGGGCCATGACTCCGGCGAGTTCATTTTCGTTTCGCGTCGCCATGATCAAACCGCTGTCGATGGCGACGAACCCTCCCGGCATCGCGAAAGCGTTGACCACGGGGTCCTTCACCACGAAGTAGTAGAACTGGTGCTGGCCTTCCTCGGCGCGGCTCGACAGGCTGTGCCCAATCTCCTGGATGTAGTCGCTGACCTCGGGATCCTCGAGCACCACGCCGGTCTGGCGCATGCTGCTGAACCAACCGAGGCCCGCCCGATACTCGTCCTCGAGCGATACGGCGGCGGTAGCGGGACTTCCCAAATCCGGCAGGTCCTGCTCGGCGGCGCTCGAGCCCATGGACATGCCCGCGGCCCAGCCCACGCCAACCGAGGCGCTGATCGCAGCGGCGCCCGCAAACGCGGACAGGGACTTCAACAACGACATTCTGCCTCCGTGGTCGTTGGAGTGCGGTTCGAGACCCAAAGTTCGTTCATAATTGCTGGTAAATCAAAGAACTTCGGAAGCGTAGTCTGCCAGACGCGAGCGTTCGCCGCGCACCAGCGTGATATGGCCGGAAAACGCCCAGCCATGGAACCGATTGACCACATAAGTCAGGCCCGACGTGGTCTCGGTCAGGTAGGGGGTGTCGATCTGCGCGATATTGCCCAAGCAAACCATTTTCGTGCCCGGGCCGGCGCGGGTGACCAGCGCCTTCATCTGCTTAGGGGTCAAATTCTGAGCTTCGTCGATGATGATGAAACGGTTCAGGAAAGTGCGCCCCCGCATGAAATTCAAAGAACGGATCTTGATGCGGTGCCTGAGCAGATCGTTGGTCGCGCCGCGTCCCCAGGTGCCTCCCGGCTGGCCCTGCGTCAAGACTTCCAAGTTGTCCATCAGCGCGCCCATCCAGGGCTCCATTTTTTCTTCCTCGGTGCCCGGAAGAAAACCGATGTCCTCGCCCAGCGGTATCGTGACTCGCGTCATGATGATTTCACTGAAGCGGTTGTGGTCCAGGGTCTGCGCGAGTCCCGCGGCGAGAGTCAGGAGGGTTTTTCCCGTGCCGGCGGGACCGAGTACCGTCACGAAGTCGATTTCGGGGTCCATCAACAGGTTCAGTCCGAGATTCTGCTCGCGGTTGCGCGCGGTGACTCCCCAAACGTTGTTGCGCTCCGCGCGGTAGTCGAGCGTGATCTCCAGAATCGCCGTTTCGCCCTCCAGTTTGCGAACAATGGCCTCGACGCCGTTTTCGCCGGGATCGTAGACGAATTGGTTGGCATGCCATTCACGGACCAGAGGACCGCGCACCCGATAATAGGTGCGGCTCTGTTGTTGCCACGATTCCATGCCCTTGCCGTGTTTTTCCCAAAAATTCGGCGGCAACTGCTGCACGCCGCTGGCCAGCAAGTCCGCGTCCTCAATGGTCTTGTCGCTCGAATAGTCTTCAGCCTGCACCCCGAGAATGGCGGCCTTGATGCGCAAATTGATGTCTTTCGATACCAGCGTGACTCTTACCGTGGGGAATTTCTGCTGCAGGGCCAGGGTATTGGCCAAGATCGCGTTGTCCGCACCATGCCCCGGCAGGCTGTCCGGCAGCACGGATTCCATCAATTGAGTTTGAAAGAACAGGCGTCCGCCCGGCGGGCGCTTGCCATGGTTGATCGGCACTGCGGTCGGCAGGAGCAGCCCGCGGTCGATCTGTTTCTTGCTGGCGCCCTTCATCAGCTCGTCGAGAAAGCGGCTCACCTGACGCACGTTGCGTGCCGATTCCGAAAGTCCTTTCTTCCCGGCGTCGAGTTCCTCGAGCACGGTCATTGGAATATAAACGTCGTGCTCTTCGAAGCGGAAGATGGCAGTCGGATCGTGCATCAGTACATTCGTGTCAAGCACGAAGATGCGGCGCTGCTGCTTGCCCTGACGGGCCTTCGCCATTGCGGTCCCTGACGGCCGCCCGGCTGCGGTCACAGTGCCTTCACCGCCGCCAAGACCGCCGCGGCGTGACCGTTCACCTTGACCTTCCGCCATATATTGCGCAATACGCCCTTGTCGTCGATGAGGAAGGTGCTGCGCTCGATCCCCATGAACTTCTTTCCATACATGCTCTTTTCCTGGATCACGTCATAGAGCCCGCACACCTTCTTATCGGGATCGCTCAACAATTCAAACGGGAATCGCATCTCTTCCTTGAACTTCCGGTGCGATTCCACGCTGTCGGCCGAAATGCCGACGATCGAGGTCTTGGCTCTCTTGAACTGCGCGTGAGCGGCGGCGAAATCCTCACCCTCTTGAGTGCAGCCCGGCGTGTTGTCGCGCGGATAGAAGTAGATGACGAGGGCGGTGCCGGTGGCGCTCAAAGACCAGCTGCCGCCGGTGCCCTCGAGGGTAAATTGCGGCGCCTTCTTGCCGATGTCGATTTTGCTCATGGTCGGTCAGCTTTTTACAGGTTCGAAAATGGCGTCCAGATTCAAGTGGTCGCAGAAGTCCATGAACTCCTCGCGCAGCACCCCTATGTGCAGCCGGCTCGGTACATTCACGATCATCTGCACCGAGAACATCGGCGCGCCGGTGTGCGCAGCGGCATAGGAGCGTGTCGACAACTCGGCGATGTCCACGCCGCGCTGGGCAAAGAATCCGGAAAGACCCGCGACGATGCCGGTCTGGTCCAGACAAACCACATCGATGGAGTAGGGAAGCATGTCGTTGCGCGCAGCGCGTTCTTCGGTGCGCCGCAACTGGATGTTCATGCCCGTGGCGTCGGCAAGCTTCTTGAACTCACCCTCGAGTTTGGCAAGCGTGTGCCAATTGCCGTTGACCAGCAGCAGCATGGCAAACTCATTGCCCAGGCAGGTCATGCGGCTTTCGCTGATGCTGCCTCCGCAGTCGGCAATCGCCTTGGAAAGTTCGTGGACCATCCCGACGCGGTCGCCGCCGACCGCGGAAATCACGATATGTTGTTTCATCGGCGCAAATTCTACCGGATGAGCGCTTGCCAGGGTGTATGTCCGCCACTTAAGGTAGCGATATTTGCGGCGGGGCCCCCTTGATGTTTTCCGGAAGCATGGTAGCGATTGTGACGCCGATGACTGCCGACGGCGGCCTGGACTGGCCGGCGTGGGACCGATTGCTGGATTTTCATGTGCGCGAGGGCTCCGACGGAATCGTCGTCGCCGGCACCACCGGCGAGTCGCCGGCGCTGTCGGTGGAGGAAGTCGAGGAGCTCACGCGCCGGGCCGTTTCGCGCTGCCGCGACAAGATCAAGGTGATCGTCGGGGCGGGCACCCATTCGACCGCGGGCACGGTGGCACGAACTCGGGCGTTGACGCGGCTTGGCGTCGATGCGGTGCTGCTGGTGACGCCTTACTACAACAAACCCACGCAGGAAGGGCTTTTCAGGCATTTCACGGCGGCCGCCGAGGTCTCCGAAGTTCCCGTTATTCTGTACAATGTACCCGCCCGCACTGCGGTGGATATGGTGGCGAGCACGGTTGCCCGGTTGGCGCGAAACCCGCAGATCGTGGCGATCAAGGAAGCGACCGGCTCGTTGAATAGGGCACGCGAGATTCTGAACACCTGCCCGCCGGAGTTCACGCTGCTGTCGGGCGATGACGCCACGGCCGTTGATTTGATGAGTCTGGGTGCGCGCGGCGTGATTTCGGTCACAGCCAACGTCGTACCGCGGCGCATGCACGAAGCATGCGCTGCCGCATTATCGGGGGATTTGGCTGCGGCGCGGGCGATTGACCTGTGCCTGCAGCCTTTACATAAAGATCTATTCGTCGAAGCGAACCCGATACCGGTCAAGTGGGCGGTGGCGAGAATGGGCCTCATCGGGAACGCAATCCGCCTACCGTTGGTCGAACTGTCGGCCGCGCACCACGATACGGTGCTGCGCGCGATGCGGACCGCCGGAGTTACCCTTGAGGACCAAGCAGCATGAGTCTTGATCGAGTATTGATGTTGGTTGCTGCGGCAGCGCTTATGAGCGGCTGTCACATGTTCGGTAAAATGAAGTCGGATTGCCATTCTGCGCAGGAATATCAACGGGCTGCGCAGGTGCCACCGCTGAAAGTGCCGGCGGGGCTCGACTCGCCGAATACCCAGGGTGCGTTGGTCATTCCAACCGTGGATCTCGCGCCGCCGCCGCCGGGTCCCAAGGACGCCTGCCTCGACAGCCCGCCGCGCTACAAGCCGGCGCCGCCCAATAAGGCCGCAAGCGGCTAGGAGCCGCCAAAATTTGATCGTGTGGGTGTCCTCCGGTACCCTTGCGGCCGCGCGGAGAGGTGGCCGAGCGGTCGAAGGCGCACGCCTGGAAAGTGTGTAACATCCTAAAAGGTGTTCGTGGGTTCGAATCCCACCCTCTCCGCCATTGAAATTGTCGATACGCCGACCATTGATGAGTTTATGGCGGCTCGCGCTTGCATCTTCGCGACGACTGGCCGCGAACCCCGTCAGGCCCGGAAGGGAGCAGCGGTAGCAGCTTTAAGTCGGGCGCCGAAGTCCTGCTGGCGCGGGTCGCCTCCTATAAAGGCACGCGACAGCCGCGTTCCGCAGCTAAACTTAAAACCATGAGCTACATCGTATTAGCGCGTAAATGGCGCCCCAAGCGTTTCGCCGAAATGGTGGGGCAGGAGCATGTTTTGCGCGCGCTGGCCAATGCGCTCGACAGCGGCAAGGTGCACCATGCCTTCCTGTTCACCGGCACCCGCGGTGTCGGCAAGACTACGATTGCCCGGATTCTCGCCAAGTCGCTGAATTGCGAGACGGCAGGGGTGAGTTCGAATCCCTGCGGCGTCTGCGCGGCCTGCCGGGAGATTGACGAGGGTCGATTCGTCGATCTCATCGAAGTCGACGCCGCCTCGCGCACCAAAGTCGACGATACGCGCGAGTTGCTCGACAACGTGCAGTATGCCCCGACCCGCGGCCGCTACAAGGTGTACCTCGTCGACGAGGTGCACATGTTGTCCAACCATTCCTTCAACGCGCTGCTGAAGACACTGGAGGAACCTCCACCGCACGTCAAATTCCTGCTGGCCACCACCGATCCGCAAAAGCTGCCGGTGACCGTGCTGTCCCGCTGCCTGCAGTTCAGCCTGAAACGCCTGCCGGCCTCGCTGATCGGAGAACGCCTGAAGTTCATCGCCGCGGCGGAGAATTTGCCGTTCGAACCCGCAGCCGCGGCGCTGCTGGCGCGTGCGGCCGAGGGCAGCATGCGCGATGCCCTGAGTTTATTGGATCAATTGATCGCGTTCGGCGGCGGTGCGCTCAACGAGGCGAATACCCGCGCCATGCTCGGTACCATCGACCGCGGCCACGTGTCTCGGCTGGTCGATGCGTTGTCGCGCGCCGATGGGCCCGCGCTGCTGGCCGAAGTCGCAGAACTCGATCGCGACGCACCCGACTATGATCGCGTCTTGGTGGAGTTGGCGGCCTTCCTGCAGCGCGTGGCAATCGTGCAAATCGTTCCCGAAGCAGCCCAGCAGGACGAGGAGTTCGACACAAGCGCGCTTGCCCAACTGGCGCAGGCGATCGCCCCCGAGGATGTTCAGCTTTACTATCAAATTGCCCTGGGTGGACGCCGCGATCTGGCCATGGCGCCGGATCCTCGCTCAGGATTTGAGATGACCCTGTTGCGAATGCTGGCGTTCCGCCCCGAAACTGCCGGCGCCCAAGAGCGTTCCGCTTCCCGCCCTGCGGCGGCGGCTTCCGCGCCCGTCGCGGGGGCGTCTGCGCAGACCACATCCCTGGTGCGATTGACCAGTATCGATGCCGGCAACTGGCCGGCAGTGCTCGAAGCGGCGAATTTGAGCGGCATGGTGCGTCAATTTGCCTTGAATTGCGTGCCAGCAAAGTTCGAGCATGATGTTCTGACACTGCAACTGGACCAGTCGACGGCGGACCGGCGCGTGCGCTCCATTGAGGACAAACTGCTTCAAGGACTGTCGAAGTATCTCGGCCGCGACATTCGTATCGTCTTCGAGACCGCCCAGGCCGGCTTGGCCACGCCCGCGCGGCAACGGGCACTCGATGAACAGGACAAGATCGTGCGCGCGGCGGCGGCGTTCGAGGCGGATCCCGCGGTCAAAGGTCTTCGTGAGCGGTTTGGCGCAGACATCGATGCGGCTTCCGTGAAACCCGCGAATTAGCAACGAGGAGAACAGCATGATGAAGGGTGGATTGGGCGGTCTGATGCGTCAGGCGCAACAGATGCAGGAGACCATGAAGAAGGCGCAGGCCGAACTTGCAGAGCTCGAAGTCACGGGTGAGTCCGGAGCGGGCATGGTCAAGGTCACATTGAATGGAAATCACGAAGCGAAGAAGGTGACCATCGAACCGAAATTGCTCGGCGAGGACAAGGACATGCTCGAGGACCTGTTGGTGGCGGCCGTCAACGATGCGGTGCGGAAAATCGCCGCGCGAAGTCAGGAGAAATATTCCGGGCTCATGTCCGGACTCAATCTACCGCCGGGCATGAAGCTGCCGTTTTGAGGAATACGGCGCGGCGATGAAGTACACCCCGACACTGGCACGCTTGATCGATTCTTTGCGCTGTCTGCCCGGCGTCGGTCCGAAATCGGCGCAGCGAATGGCGTTCTATCTGCTGGAGCGCGATCGCGACGGCGGCAAGGCATTGGCGCGAGCCCTGGCTGAAGCGCTCGACAATGTCGGCCATTGCCAACAATGCCGCATGTTGACCGAGAGCGACTTGTGCGGGATTTGCGCCTCGACCAACCGCGACTTGGCGCAACTCTGCGTGGTGGAGTCGCCCGCCGACGTCGTCGCCATCGAACAATCCGGGGGTTTCCGCGGCCGCTACTTCGTCCTCATGGGCCATTTGTCGCCGCTCGACGGGGTGGGGCCGGCTGAACTCGGATTGGACGATTTCGAGCGCCTGCTGAACCATGGCGAGGTACGCGAGGTGATTCTGGCCACCAACCCGACCGCGGAGGGCGAGGCGACCGCGCACTATCTGGGGGAGCTTGCGCTGCGTTTAGGAATCAAAGCGTCTCGAATCGCGCACGGCGTGCCCGTTGGCGGCGAATTGGAATATGTCGACGGCGGCACACTGGCGCATGCTCTGGCCGGGCGCACCAGCGTTTCCTGACCTACAGGGCCAATTTTTCGTACAGACGAAACAGCCGCCGATAACTCTCGTAGCGGCGGGGAGCGATCTGCAGCGCGATGACGGCGGTGCGTACGGCGCAACCCGGTTCCTCCATGTGCCGGCAATCCTTGAACCGGCAGTTCGCGCCCATTTGATGGATCTCCCTGAAGCCGCGTTCGGCGGCGCGCACCAAACTCGCCGGCGGGGCGAAATCGCGAACTCCGGGCGCATCGATGATGGCCGCACCGGTGCCGAGCGCGTACCAGCGCGCCGTGGTGGTGGTGTGCCGCCCTTCATCCTCGCGGGTCAGCTCGGCGGTTTGTGCTGCGGCCGCGGGCGCCAAGGCGTTCACCAAGGAGGACTTGCCGACGCCTGATTGACCGACGAGAAGCGTCACGCCTTGCGCCAGGAGGCCTTCCAGCCCGGATATGCCCGCCCCCGTTTGGGACGAGACTTCAGCGCAATTCAATTGCAGATCGCGATAAGTCTTGAGCTCCGCCTGAATGGTCTCTGTTCCCAAATCCAGCTTATTGACGATGAGCAAGCCGTCCAAGTCCTTCAACACGGCCCCGGCCCAGTAGCGGTCGACCAAGAACCAGTCCGGCGCAGGTTCTGCGGCGACCACAATGGCCAGCCGGTCGATATTGGACGCGACGGGCTCAGCGCGGCCTCGCGCATCGATGCGCTCAATGAGATTGCGGCGCGGTTCGACGGATTGAATCGAAGGCCCGTCGGCAGCGGGTGGATAGCCCCAAGCGACGCGATCGCCGCAAACCACGCGTTGCTTACGCCCGGAGAGCGCGCAATGCAGGGCGGCGCCATCCGCTTGCACCAGGACGCCCCGGCCGTAGCTGGCGAGCACCGTGCCGACCCCGCTGACGGGGCCTTTCGGCTCTGCGTGCTCTGCTACCATGCCGTTTTTGGCTGCCTGGATCTCATGAAATCCCCTGAAAATCTCATTTGGATCGATCTGGAAATGACCGGCCTCAAACCGGATTCCGATCTCATCATCGAAATTGCGACGATCGTAACCGACAAACACCTCCAGGTGCTTGCCGAAGGGCCGGTGTATGCCATCCACCAGAGCGATGCCGTGCTTGACGCCATGGACGACTGGAACCGCAATCAGCATGGCCGCTCCGGTTTGAGCGCACGGGTGCGCGCGAGCGCCGTCGACGCCGCGTCCGCTGAACGGCAGACGCTGCGGTTTCTCGAGGCGTGGGCGGAGCCGGGGCGATCTCCGATGTGCGGCAACAGCATTTGCCAGGACCGGCGCTTTTTGGCGCGCCACATGCCGGCGCTCGAGCGATTTTTTCACTATAGGAACCTGGACGTGAGCACGCTCAAGGAATTGGCTCAGCGCTGGGCGCCGCTGGTGGCGGAGGGCTTCCGCAAGGCGTCCAGTCACCTGGCCATGGACGATGTGCGCGAGTCAATCCGCGAGCTGCAGTACTACCGCGAACGCTTGTTGCGCCCCCTGTAGCAGCGCGCCGTCAGGCGGGGGAATCGCCCGCGAGAAACATCCAGGTCTCGACCACGGTGTCGGGGTTCAATGACAGGCTGTCGATGCCCTGTTCAAGCAGCCAGCGTGCCAATTCCGGATGGTCGGAGGGGCCTTGGCCGCAAATTCCGACGTATTTTCCGTGTCGCTTGCAGGCTTTGATGGCCATGGACATCAAAGCCTTGACCGCATCGTCACGCTCATCGAACGACTTGGCCACCACGCTCGAGTCCCGGTCCAAGCCGAGCGCGAGCTGCGTCATGTCGTTTGATCCGATCGACATGCCGTCGAAGTACTCGAGATATTGATCCGCGAGCAGGGCGTTGGTGGGCAGCTCGCACATCATGATGTGCTTGAGGCCGTTGTCGCCGCGCTTGAGCCCGTTCTCGGCGAGCAGCTGGGTGACCGCTCTCGCCTCGCTGAGCGTGCGCACGAACGGCACCATGACCTGCACGTTGGTCAACCCCATCTCGTCGCGGACGCGTTTCAGCGCGCGGCATTCGAGTTCGAAGCAGGGTCTGAAGGTCTTGTCGATGTAGCGCGACGCGCCGCGAAATCCCAGCATTGGATTTTCTTCGTGCGGCTCGTAGTTCTTGCCGCCGATCAAATTGGCGTATTCGTTGGATTTGAAATCCGACAGCCGCACGATCACCGGCTCAGGCGCGAAGGCGGCGGCGATCTGTGCGATGCCTTCGGCCAGCTTGTCGACGTAGAAATTGACCGGCCCGTCGTAGCCGGCGATCTGCTTGGAGATGGTGTCTTTGAGTTCGGGGCTCTGCTTGTCGAATTCCAACAATGCACGCGGATGCACGCCGATCATGCGGTTGATGATGAACTCGAGGCGCGCGAGGCCCACCCCCTTGTGCGGAATCCCGGCGAAGTCGAACGCGCGATCCGGATTGCCGACGTTCATGGTGATCTTCACCGGAATCGGCGGCATCGCATCCATTTCGATGGAGCGCTGATCGAACTCCAGCATGCCGTCGTACACATATCCGGCATCGCCTTCGGCGCAGGACACGGTGACCGGCTGACCCTCCCTGACCGCGGATGTCGCCGTACCGCAGCCGACGACCGCCGGAATACCGAGTTCGCGCGCGATGATGGCTGCGTGGCAGGTGCGTCCGCCGCGATTGGTCACGATGGCGGATGCACGCTTCATCACCGGTTCCCAGTCCGGATCCGTCATGTCGGCCACCAGCACGTCGCCGGCGCGGACACGCGACATTTCCTTCACATCCCTGATGATGCGCGCGTGCCCGGCGCCGATGCGCTGACCGATGCTGCGCCCGCTCGCAATCACTCTCGAGCGGGCCTTCAGCGTGAATCGCAGAATGGTGCGGCCGGCGCGGCTCTGCACCGTCTCCGGGCGCGCCTGCAGGATGTAGATCTTGCCGCTGGCGCCGTCCTTGCCCCACTCGATGTCCATCGGCGCGCCGTAGTGTTCTTCAATGGTCAATGCCTGCTTGGCCAGGCTGAGGATGTCCGCCTCGTCGAGCGAGAAGCGATTCCGGTCGACGGGCGGCACATCGACCGTGCGCACGCGCTCCTTGGATCCCGGCTCGCCATAGACCATCTTGATCGCCTTGCCGCCGAGGTTCTTGCGCAGCACCGCGCGGTGGCCGGCGCGCACCGCCGGCTTGTAGACATAAAATTCATCCGGATTGACGGCGCCCTGCACCACGGTCTCGCCCAAGCCGTAGGCGGCAGTGATGAACACCACGTCGCGAAATCCGGAATCGGTGTCCAAGGTGAACATGACCCCGGCGCTGCCGAGATCGCTTCGCACCATGTGCTGCACGCCGACCGAGAGGGCAACAGCGCTGTGATCGAATTTGTGATGCACACGGTAGGATATGGCGCGGTCGTTGAACAGCGAGGCATACACTTCATGTACGCAGGTCATCAAATGCTCCTCGCCGCGCACGTTCAGGAAAGTTTCCTGCTGCCCGGCAAAGGATGCTTCCGGCAGATCTTCGGCCGTGGCGGAAGAGCGCACGGCGACGGCGAATTCGCCCGCGGCCCCGCTCGCGGCGCCCATCTTGCGCCAGGAGTCGAGAATTTCCCGGTGCAGCCTCTCCGGAAACGGAGTGGCGAGCATCCAGCCGCGGATTTGCGCTCCCACGACTGCCAGCCGCTCCACGTCGTCGACGTCAAGATCTGCAAGCGCGTCGCGGATTCGCGTATCGAGCCCGTCCTGCGCAAGGAAATCGCGGTAGGCATGCGATGTAGTAGCGAAACCGCCGGGCACCGAAACGCCGAGATTCGCCAACCCTGAGATCATTTCGCCGATCGAAGCGTTCTTGCCTCCGACCAGATCAACGTCTTTATTTCTCAACTGCTCGAAAGGAATGATGTAGGGCTTCATATTCGCTGCTTGTAGGATCGGGGGTTACGTGGAACACTTTGGCTGACGGCGTCGCCAACAGCTGAGGCTACCGTGATCAAAAGAACCGTGTTTTTTGTTTCCGACCAAACGGGCATTACTGCAGAAACAATGGGCCACAGTCTCATGACGCAGTTCGACGGCATCGAATTTCGTCAAGTGACTGTGCCATTTATCGCCACGGTTGACAAGGCGATCGAGGCCGTTCGCAAGATCGATTTGGTCGGCGCCCAAGAAGGTGTGCGGCCGATCATCTTCAGCACGCTCGTGCAGGAAGAAGTGCGCAACGTCGTCCGCGGCAGCAGCGGATTTTTTTTGGACTTCTTCGACCCGTTCCTAGCACCGCTTGAGAACGAACTCAAGACGCAATCCACCCATGTCGCAAGTAGGACACACCGCATGGCGGATACGCATGCATATGCCACGCGCATAGACGCCACCAATTTCGCCCTGGCCAACGACGATGGCTCGGTGGTGCGCGATTACGAGCGCGCCGATGTGATCTTGGTCGGCGTATCGCGTTCGGGGAAAACGCCGACCTGCCTGTACTTGGCGATGCAATACGGTATATTTGCCGCTAATTATCCGCTGACAGAGGACGATCTTGAGTCGCGGAAATTGCCGCGCGCGCTCGAACCTTATGCGCGCAAGTTGTTTGCGTTGACGATCAAGCCCGATCGATTGCAACAGATCCGCAACGAGCGCCGTCCCGACAGCCGTTACTCTTCGGCGGCACAAGTGGCCTTCGAAGTCAGAGCAGCGGAGTCGCTTCTCGAGAGACACGGCATTCCGATGTTGGACGCCACTGAAGTTTCCATCGAGGAAATCTCCAGCAGAATTCTCGACCGCACCGGGATCGAACGGCGACTGCGGCCCTGACAATCTGGAAGCGCATGGTATAGTTCCGGGCATGATAGCGGACCAATGGTGCAAAACTTCTTGGCGAGCGCGGCCCGGCAGCTTTGTCAGTTTGATGACGCTGTATGAAAGCAATTTCGTGCGCTTGGGCTGGTTGGTGCAAGATCTTCGCGCGGTGACAACGCGACGTGTGTCGCATGTGGCCTCGGATTGTGACCTCCATCTCATCCCGCAGGAGTTGAGCCGCTACACCAGTGTGTTTCGTCTCACATATGAGTTCGATTTGGACCAGACCCCGGTCCGCGACCCGGATTTGGAGGTCTGCGTCTACCATGACGCGCGTCTGGCCGAGGTGCGCAGTTTCCGGGGGTTCCAACGCCACCCGCAACTTGCTCAACTGCAGTCTCAACTCAAGCGTGAACTGGATCAGCGCTGGACTCGTAACATGATGTTAAATAAGTGGTTGGAGTATTGTGCCGAGCGGGGGCATCACTTCTAGCGGCCTTAAATTGCCCTGGCCGTCGATGGAGGACCCGCATTTAATCTTCTCCTTAAGGCGGGACTTTGATCGATAAGCTGAGTTTTCTCAAAGGAGGTATGGACGGGGGCGCCGTGAGTCCTGATGAGGAACGGCTCATGCAGCTGTTCCAGAATCGCGCGGGTCTCAAGAAGGCCTACGCGGACCTCAAGGACGAATTCCACCTGCTGCGCGATCGCCTGAAGCAGCAGGAAGGTGCGACCATCCGGATACAGGAGCAGTTGGATGCGCTTGGCGACTTGCTGGGCGATCCCAAGACCGGCTTCGGCGCCCTGGTGTTTTATCAGCTGCGCGCTCTCTGGAAGGTCTGCCACCAACAGCTGTCCGCATTTGCCACCGATCTGACGCGTCAGCAAGAAGCCAGAGAAGTGGCGAAGCACAAGGCGGACGCTGAGGCGGCAAAAAACGCCCGGCTCGCGGATGTCGATCGGCGCCTGGAGGAGGCTGCGGCGGAGGCCGACTTGCAGCGACGGCATTTGTCCGAGGCGCAAAATGAGATCGATCGGCTGACCGCCTTCTGGCACTATTTCAGGCGCCGTCGCCGTCAGAAATCTCTTGAATCACTACGCAGTCACGTCGTTGTCGCCGATGCGGCGGTGGGCGATCTGCATGCCGAACGCAGCGCCATCGACCGCGAAGCGGCGCCGGATTTTCCGGGTATTTCGCTGGCGGCCCGCCGCAATATCAATCTTGCCATCATCAGCTTTGCGGAATTGCTGTGCGAGAACGTCGATGCGTTCGGACTTGCGGCGCGCGCCAAGGAAGCCGTCGCGCGCCGGGTGCATGAGATGAACTTCGGCACGCGCGCCGATTGCGAAGGCTACATGCAACGCGTGCAAAAGGCGCAGGCCGTGGTCGCCAATCAGAAGCAGATCACCGGTGCTCTCAAAGCCAAGCTGGACCGTTTGCGCTCGAGCTGTGAATACCGCAACAACGCCGATACGGTCCCCACCGCCGATTCCCTCGCGCCTTCGGCCGCGGATCTGGATCTCAGCAAGAATGCCAAGCCCGCATCGGCGGCGGCCTGGAACGTGCTGGCCGAGGACTACTGGGACCTCTACACCCTGTTGTTGCGCTAGGACAGGCTCCTACGGCTCCTCGTGCAGGGGTTTGTCGGTGCGGCGCGCCTGGGTGGGGGCGGCCCGGTGCACCGTCGCCACGGCAAGGTCCGCGGCGATTTGAGCCGCTTCATCGAGCAATATGCCGGCGGCTGCATCGTCCTTGATCTCATCCAGCGCCTTCGCCGGCTTGACGTCGTGCGCAACGCGCCAGGTGTTCTCACGCTCCAGACGCTGGTTCTCCTGGTGTTTACGTTCCGCCTCGCGCGTCTTGATGTTGAGCGACAGCGTCTTTTGGCTGCGCACGGCATCGAGCGCGGCGATGTCGTCGCGAAGGTAGCGGAAATCCGCGCTGTTGGCGGTGCGCTCCTGGTGCAATTTCTCCAGGGACGCGGTCATCTGCTTCAAATCCCCTTCGACCCTGAAGGTGGCGGGTTCGATGTGATCCCAGGGCAGCGCGCGATCGCGAGTGCTCTCGCCCACCTCACTGGCATCGATCAAGGATGGCAATGCAATGTCGGGAGTGACACCGCGGTCCTGCGTGCTTTCGCCGGTGATTCGATAGTACTTGCCGATGGTCACATTGAGCTGGCCGAGCTCCGGTTTGCGACCGAAAATCGTGTAGTTGAGCGGATGCGCGTTCTGCACCGTGCCCTTGCCGTAGGTTTGCTGGCCGACGATGAGTGCGCGGCCATAGTCCTGGATCGCGCCGGCGAAAATCTCCGATGCCGAGGCGCTGAAGCGATCGACCAGCACGATCATCGGACCGGCGTAGAAAATGGCCGGATCGGGATCATCGTCCACCTCGATGCGACCCGTCGTGTCGCGCAGCTGCACGACCGGTCCGCGGTCGATGAACAGGCCGGTCAGGGATTCCGCCTCTGGAAGGTAGCCGCCGCCGTTGGCGCGCAAATCCATGATCAGCACGTCCATGCCGTCCTTCTTCAGCTCGCCGATCAGTCGCTGCACGTCGCGAGTCGTGCTGCGGTAATCCTTCACGCCGGCACGGCTGGCGTCGTAATCCTGGTAGAAACTCGGTACCGTGATGACGCCGACTTTCACGTCACGGCCGTTGCGCTGCTCGACGCGCATTGCCTTGTGCGCGGCCTGAGCTTCCAGGGAGACGCGGTTGCGCGTGAACTCCACCACTTTCTGCGCGGAGCCCGGAGCCGCGCCCGCGGGCAGCAACTGCAGGCGCACTTCCGTGCCGCCGGGGCCGCGAATCTTCTGCACGACGTCGTCCAGCCGCCAACCGATTACGTCGGTCAGCTCTCCGCTCTTTCCCTCGCCGACGGCGGTAATCCGGTCGTTGGCGGTCAGCTTGCCGCTGGTTGCGGCCGGGCCGCCCGCAATGACATCGATCACCGTCACGTAGTCGTCGGTCAGCTGCAGGGAGGCGCCAATGCCTTCGTAGCTCAGGCTCATTTGAATGTTGTATTCCTCGGAATTGCGCGCCGAGAAATAATTCGAGTGCGGATCCAGCGACAGCACGAAGGCATTCATGAATGCCTCGAACACGTCTTCCGGCTTGCTTTGGTCCATGCGTTTCGCGACATGCTCGTAGCGTTTGCGCAGCATGTCGGAGACTTCGGGCCACTGCTTGCCTGCGATCACGAGCGACAGAGCATCGTTCTTCACGCGCTTGCGCCACAGTTCGTTCATCTCGGCTGTATTGGCCGGCCACGGCTCTTTTTCGCGGTCGAAATTGAACGATTCGTCGACGTCGAAGTCCGGCTTCTTGTTGAGCAATTCTATGGCGTAGGCCATGCGTTCGCGGCTGCGCTGTTGATAGCGCCGAAAGATGACGAAGGCGGGTTCCACGTCGCCGGACTTGATCGCATCGTCAAGCTCGTAGCGATAGCGCTCGAAGTCTGCGATGTCGCTCGCAAAGAAGTAACTTCTCGCGCCGTCGATCGAGTCGAGGTAGCGGTCGAGAATCAAACTCGACAGATGATCGTCGAGCGGCGCGCGACGATAGTGCTCGCGGGACACGATGTCGGCCACGCGGCGGGCGACATAGTTCTCCTGCTCCGTGGGCGCGAGGGCGGCAGCGGCGGCGGTCGCCGGTACGGCGGGCGACGGGGTCATGGCCGCACCCAACAGTGCGGCAAGCCCCACTGCGCTCGCGCAGACGGCAATGCCGGTAATCCAGCGCGAACGATTGGCCCGAGGCCTATTAGTCATCACCGTACCCGATCTCCTGTAAACTTCCGTCCCCAATTCATCAAGGCTAGAGAAGCCTGTGCCTGCTAGCAAGTGTATATGAGCCGCAAGGTATGCGTCCGTTCACGGTTTTGATCGGTATCATTCTGGGTTCCGCGGCATCGATTACGTTCGGTCTGGGGACCGTGCTGATCGTGTTCGGCGTCCTGGCGGGCGAACACCCCGAACTATCGCGTGAAGTGCCCCGGCTGGTCTTGAGCTTGAGTGCATTCGCCGTTTTGACCGCCGCCAGCGCCGGGAGTTTCCTGGGGCAGATTATGGCCCGTGCCCTGGCGCCGTTGGGCCCATTTGGCGACCGCCGCCTGCCTGGGCGCGGTGGTTTTGCTCTTTTGGCCGCGCGGCTGACCCCAGGAGTGCGGAATATCGTGCGAATTCGAGTTACTCGGGCGGTTTTGGCGGCCGCAAGCATCCTGCTGGCCGCTTGCACGGGGACCCCGAGGTTACCCCCGCCCCCCACCGACATCGACGAAGCCGTGTTTCGCGACGGCGTCCGCGTGCTGGCCTCGGATGCCTTCGAAGGCCGGAAACCCGGCACCGCGGGCGAGGAAAAAACGCGTCGCCTACCTGGTCGAGCAATTCCGCAGGCTGGGGCTGAAGCCGGGAATGGCGACAGTTATCTGCAGCAAGTTCCCATGATCGAGACCCTGGCAGGCGCCGACGCCGCGCTGTCGGCGGCCGGTCACGGCCGATCGCGCTGTCGCTGGCCTACGGCAAGGATATGGTCATTTGGAGCAAGCTCGCGCTGCCGCAGTCCGAACTGAAACGCAGTGACTTGGTGTTCGTCGGCTACGGCATCGTCGCACCGGAATATGCGTGGAACGACTACGCCAACGTCGACGTGCATGGCAAGACGGTCGTGGTGTTGCTCGACGATCCTGGCTATGCCACCAAAGATCCCAAGGTTTTCAAGGGCGGCGCACAGACCTACTACGGGCGTTGGGCCTACAAGATGGAAGAAGCCGCGCGACACGGCGCCGCGGCGGTGCTGCTCGTTCATGACGAGGTGGCCCTCGGCTACGGCTGGAACGTGGTCCGCAGCACCTGGGGCGGCGCGCAGCTGGAGCTGGCTGCGGCGGAGGGCAATGCCCCCGCACATGCCACCATCGAGGGCTGGATCCAGAAGGACGCTGCGCGCGCCTTGTTCGGCGCCGCAGGGCTCGATTTTTCGGCCTCGGCGGCGGCGGCGGCCGTTGCGGGATTCAAAGCGATGCCGCTGGGGCTCAGCGTGGACGCAACGCTGCGCAGCAGCGTGCGCCGGTTCACCTCCTCGAACGTGGTCGCGTTGTTGCCGGGCGGCAGCCGCCGTCATGAATATGTCGTGTATACGGCCCACTGGGACCACTTGGGACGCGACCCCGCGCTCTCCGGACACGATGTCTTCAATGGAGCCGTCGACAATGCCACGGGAGTCGCCGGACTCGTGGCGCTGGCGCAATCCTATGTCCGCACCAAGCCGGTTGCCGACCGTTCAATCGTGTTTCTGGCATTGACCGGTGCCGAGCCCGGTCTTTTGGGTTCACGGTACTACGTCGCGAACCCCGTCTTTCCGTTGAGCGATACCGCGGCCGTGCTCAATTTGGACGGGCTACGCAACGGCGGACCCACGCGTGATCTGACCATCTACGGCATGGGCAATTCGGATTTGGAAGATGCTGCACGCGGGATGGCGCTACTGCAGGGGCGCGAGGTGACGCCGGAACCCAATCCGGAATGGGGGATCTACTACCGATCGGACTGCTTCGTTTTCGCGCGCGCCGGGGTGCCGGCTTTGTACGCAACAGGCGGTCTCGACGACTCGGCGCGAGGGCCCGTGTGGGGCCGCGCGCAGCTCGACGACTATCTACAGCACCGCTATCGTCAGCCCGGTGACCAGTATTCCGCGGATTGGGATGTGCGCGGCGCGCTTGATGACCTCAGGCTCTACTATGAAGTCGGGTACCGGGTTGCGCGCGCCCATCGATTCCCACGCTGGTATCCGAACAGCGAATACCGCGTGAGCCGCGACCGCGGTTCGGAACCCTAGGCTCTTACCGCTTGCCGACCCGCGCCCAGTTCTTTTTGCGATCGAAGCTGCCGGACGTGTTGTAGGGATCGAAGCCGCGTTGGTCGTTCGCAGCCTTGATCGGTGCGGCCTCGACGCGCAGTTCGCGCGCCGCGGTTGATTGCCGCAGTTCGCGCACGCCGAAACTGAAGTTCGCTTCCGGATCGACCCGGGGTTTGTCGTCGCTCATCGTCTTCCCTCTACAGATAAATTCAATCCAGTCAATGATCTTGCTTTGTTTTTTGATCTCTTCGTCACCTGCATGTTCCCAAATTGCGACAGCGAGTAGCACGCGACATCGCAAAACTGTGACGCAGATCAACCTCGATGAAGACATAAGGACTTGGCAATACAACTTATTGCCGCGGGGAGACGAACTGCCGCAATAGCGCGCGCCAATCCGCGCGTTCAACCCATGCGGGCCAGCGTGCCGGAGATTTGCCGATCGAAGGGCACAGAGCGGTTGCGGCCGCGCATTTTCGCCGTGTAAAGCGCCTGGTCCGCCGCCTTCACGAAATCGGCGACGTTGTCGAACAGGGTTTGGCTGCCGTGCGTCGCGCATCCGATGGAGATGGTCACGGTGGCATGATCGGAGCCGATGACGTGCCCGGTGTTGCGAAAAGCCATGACGATGCGTTCGCAAATGCTGCGTGCCGTCTCTGCGTCGGTCGCCGGCAGCACCACGACGAATTCCTCTCCGCCGTAGCGCGCAATCAAATCGGTCTCGCGAGTGTTGCCGCGAAGAATGCGGGCGGTCGCCTGCAGAATGCGATCTCCAGCCTGGTGGCCGAAGTTGTCGTTGATATTCTTGAAGTTGTCCAAGTCCGCGAAGGCCACGCTCAGCGGCCACTTGTGCCGCGTCGAATTGTCGAATTCGCGTCCCAAAAACTGGTCCAGGTAGGCGCGGTTGTAGACTCCGGTGAGCGCGTCGCGGCGCGTTTCTTCCTCGAGTTCGAGCGTGCGCGAGGTGGAATCCTCCGCCGCCACCCGCAATGTGTTCATCTCACGCAGCGCATACAAGCTGCGCAGCATCAGAACTTCGCGAGCCTGCTCCAGAATCAGTTCAGGATGCTGCTTGGCGAGCAAATCCGTCTCGAAAATGGCTTCCGTTTCGGGAATCATGGCGCCGATGGTTCCCAATACCTGGCCGAACGCCATCTTATCGAGGCCCAAACTGCGTTCCGCGCACAGCGCCGTCTCGGCGAACTGCCGCTGCTCGGCATCGAGCAGAAACAAATCCGCCACGGGGCCGGACAGCGCCACGCAGCGCTCAAAGATTCGCGCCGGATCGGCGCTGAAGTTCTGGTCCAATTGATGACTCAGAGTGATGGCGCGATGCAGGCGTTCCGGCAGATTCCATCCCTCCATCAGCCAACCGCCGACATACGCGTGATCGACCTGCAAGCGCTTCTTTTCGTGCTCGATGAGCGCACTGTGATTACGCTGCACCCGTTCCCCCTCGGAGTACAAATCGGGCACGGCGCGATCGAGCGCCAGCATGCCCACGTCCTGGAGCAGGGCGGCCAGGAAGATTTCCTCTGCGAGCGTCTGATGCATGGCGTCGGCCAGCGCCCGTGCGGCGGTTGCAGCCAGCAGCGCGCGGCGCCAATACAGCCCATAGCTCAGACCGTTCGAGGTGCCCCCGCGCAGCGACTTCACCAGGGAAAAGCTCAGGGCGAGGGTGAGCGTGGCATTCAGGCCGAGCACCACCAGGGCTTGTCGCAGATTTTCGCTCTTGCGGCGCTGCGCATACAGCGGCGAGTTGGCAATGCGCAGCACCTTGGTCGACAAGGCCGAGTCCATGCTCAGGGCCTTTGCGACCTTGCCCATTTCAATGTCCGGATCCTGCGCGAGCTCGATGATGTGCGTCGCCACGCCGGGCGGCGACGGAAAATTTACGGACTTTCGAAGATGAGCTTCGATCTCGGGATTCACGCGCGGGACTCCAACAGCCAAATCGGATCAAGATCCGTCTATGGCCCAGTTAGCGTCCGGGCTGCGCAGAACTTGAGCGAATTAGGTCAAGTGCGCGCTCGCCCGCCACCATGCGCGCAGGCCCCGAAACAGGAGATATAGGCCGTAGGGGCCGAGCAGCACGACCCAGGAGGCGACGGATGCATTCCCAAGACCGGCCCACAGGCTGCGGTAAAGGGGCCCGAGACCCGCTCCCTCATAGCGGCCGAGCGTGAACACGCCGGCATAGAAGATCAGCACCGGCATCAGCCCGATGCCCATCAGCAGCCCGAGCGCGGCGGCCGCGAATTCGACGGACCAAGGGCTGGTCAATCCAAAGCGTCGGAGAATCGTCCTACTCACCATGGACGGGATTGTAAACGAATCCGGCCGCGGGGCGCCCAGGCGCTGTAGAATCGGCCCATGCGCTCCTGGACCCCTAAAACGCTGTACGACGCCAAGCCCTGGGTGTTCATCGGCGTCGGCGTGATTTGCGCGGTCGGCGCGATGCTGTGGTCGCTGTCGGCCGGATTGTGGACCGTGTGGCGCGGGCTGCTGTGCTTTGCCGGCGCGGCTCTCGCGATCGTCGGCGGCGCCACACTGCAGTTGCGCCAGGATTATCGTGCCCGCAGCAAGTGGCGGCGAGACGGTTCGCCTTGATCCGCACGGCGGTGGTCGGCGTCGGCTATCTGGGCCGATTTCACGCGCAAAAATACGCGAGCCTGCCGAACTCGCACCTGGTCGGGGTCGCCGACCCGTCGGCGAAAGCGCGCTCGGCGGTGGCGGCCGAATTGGGCGTCGCGGCCTATGCCGACTATCGCGAACTGCTCGGTCATGTCGATGCCGTCAGCATCGTGACTCCGACGCCGCTGCACTTCGAAGTCGCCAAGGATTTTCTCGACGCCGGCGCGAATGTCCTGGTCGAAAAGCCCATGACGGTGACGGTGGAGGAAGGTGAGAGGCTGATCGAACTGGCGCGCCGCGCCGACCGCATTCTGCAGATCGGCCACCTGGAACGCTTCAACGCTGCGGTGCTGGCGGTGCAACCCACCTTGAGCGTGCCGCGCTTCATCGAATCGGCGCGGCTTGCGCCCTTCAAGCACCGCGGCACCGATGTCGACGTGGTGCTGGACTTGATGATTCACGACATCGATTTGATCCTGAGCATCGTGCGCTCGCCGGTGGTCGCGGTGGATGCGATCGGCACCAGTGTATTTTCCCGGGAAGTGGACATTGCCAATGCGCGCCTGCGCTTTGCCAACGGCTGCGTCGCGAACGCGACCGCGAGCCGGGTGAGCCTGAAGACCGAGCGGAAACTGCGCCTGTTTCAGGACGATGCGTATATCTCGGTTGATTTGCAGCAGAAAGTGCTCACCGTCATCCGCAAGGGCGCGGGCGTCAACGCGGACGGCGTGCCGCAAGTCGCCATCGAAGAGAACACCTACGAACCGGGGGATGCCCTGAAGGATGAAATTGTCGCCTTCCTCGAGTCAGCGGCAACCGGTTCCGCGCCTCAGGTGAGCGGCGAGGACGGGCTGCTGGCGTTGCGGACGGCGGTGAGCATCGTCGAGCAGGTGGCGAGCTCGCGGCGGCAATTCTCCTAATTCGTACCCGCCGCTGAAGCGGGCGCGGGAATCGGTGCAGGGGTGGCCGCAGGATGCGTGGCCGGAGGAGGCGGCGCACCGGCCGGAGGTTCGGCGCCGGGAATCGCGCCGGGTTCATTGTCGGTAATGGTGACGCGATCGACGAAGTAGCGCGTGTCGCCGAAGCAATTGGTGGGAATGCCCGGGTGCTCCGTGTAGTGCAGCTGGACGCGGTGGCCGACCGCCTTGCTCACGTCCGCCGCAATTGTCCGGTCGCGCACGCTGAAGTCCCACAGTTGGCGCGAAGTGCCCGTGCCCATGTAGGGGCTGCCCCCGTAGTACAACGCAATCTCGCCTTCCTGGGTCTTGCAGAGCCAGCCCCGCCGCACGAATTTTTGCAGCACGCCCGCCCGTTCGCCATCCGCGTAGGCCCACGACAGCGTGAGCCAGGTCCACAGGCCGGTGCCGACGATGACCAGCAGCAGCAAGATCATCAGCCACCGAGCGAAGCGACGGGGGCGCCGCGCTGCCGTGGCATTCGGAACTTCGATACGCGTCATAGGGGATATAATAGTCGAAACCCAACCAAAGCGCGCTCAGGATGGGCGAATTGCGCGACTATCCTGAGGTTACCAAGATGCACCTCTTACCGCTGACGTGGCAGCGCGGCAGACATGGCCGTCATCGACGTCATCGACGTAGGGTAGCGTGACCACGACCGGCAAGGGTTTCGCCGCCACCGCGGCGGCGTTTTCGATTTGGGGCCTGCTTCCCCTCTATTTGCATCCGCTGCACCAGGTCTCATCCTTCCAAGTCATCGCCCATCGCATCGTCTGGGCATGCGCATTCGTTCTAGTGTGGATGGCGGCACGCGGCCAGCTGCCCAGCCTTCCGGCGATCTTCGCCAATCGCGGCGTCCTATGGCGCCTTGCCCTCAGCGCTACGTTGCTCACTGTTAATTGGCTGGTGTACGTCTGGGCCGTCATGAACGGTCACGTCATCGAATCAAGTCTGGGATATTTCATCAATCCATTGGTCAATGTGTTGTTGGGGGTCGTGGTGCTGTCCGAGAGGCTGACGCCGCTGCGATGGATCGCCATCGCGCTGGCTGCAGCCGGGGTCGCCTACCTCACCCTCGTGGCGGGCAAACCACCCTGGATCGCGCTCACTCTCGCCCTCTCGTTTGGAATTTACGGCCTGATCCGCAAGGTCGTGAGAGTCGAATCGCTTCCCGGCCTCGCCACGGAAACGCTGCTGCTGCTTCCCGTCGCGGCGCTGTACCTGATCTGGTGTGAATTCGCGGGCAGCGGCGCGATGGGTCATGCGGGACCTGGTATCGCTGTGCTGTTGATCGGAACCGGGCCGTTGACCGCGATCTCGCTCTTCCTGTTTGCGTTCGGAGCGCGGCTGCTTCCCTATTCCACCGTCGGGGTGCTGCAATACATCGCCCCCTCCCTGCAGTTCGCCTGCGGGGTGCTCGCATTTCACGAACCGTTCGAGCGCGCGCGCGCCATCGGCTTCGCGCTCATATGGACGGCGCTGCTCGTCTATGCGGCAGATGGGTTGCTGCTGTCGCGCAAACAGCGCGCATTCGCCTGAAGATCGCTGCCGCTTGCGGCGGCGGCATTCGAATTGGTGGGCCGGGGACTAACTAAAAATCCCGGGAACCCCTTGATAGCAATATGGTATCCGAAATCTCGGCACAGCAGTTGCCCCCGGAGTTGCCCCTCAAGCCTCAAATACCGACGCCAAGGCCACCGTACTACATCCCTGTTCGACCTCGCATGGCCTGGTGGCGAGCGTTGCGCTCTACGGGGAACTGGCGCTCTCGACCCGGTCCTGCCTGTCGCGAGCGTCAGCTGTGTGGTGTTACAAAATCTAAGATTGCGCTTTCACTGTTGTGTTTCAGGCTGCTTGCTGGCGAGCTGGTCGACCTGATCAAGCTCTTTAAAAGCCTCTCCTATCTCTTCAGCGTCGTTCTTGCGCAAACCCTCCAGAAGACGCTCATACCCATGCGCCCGACCATCGGATATGTCTTGGAGTCGTTCGAGTCGGGCGAGTTGAGGCGAATCGGACCGAAGCTCCACTGCTGAAAGTCGATCCGCTGCCAAGCGCCAAAAGGGCAGAACGTCTTTTTGCAACGTATCGGCAAGCGCGGCCTGATTCCGCGCGTCGGCTTTGGCAAGATGAAGCGCGGCGTCGTATCTGCCATTCGCGGTGTGCTCGCCAGCAGAAAGCCAGCGCAACGTCTGCCAGTAAAGACCTTCTCCAACCATCGATGCGGACGCGCGTTGCGCAAAATAGACCCCGCCGACAAGCAATAGAGCCCCTAATGGCAACATCTGAATGAGGTGGCGCAGTTCGTTTCGCGAGAATGAACCCTCTCCCGTGATGGGACGTGCTGCAAATAAGCCGAGTAGAAATCCGGCTGCCGCACCTCCCAGATGCGCGGCGTTGTCAATTCCCTTGGACGAGAGTCCTGCATACAACGTCCAGCCAAGAAAGACGAGCGTAGTATCTCGTAGCGGGCGCACAATATTGCCGGGAAATGATTCGCCGCCACGCAATTGAGCGGCAAGCAGCGCGCCAAGAATACCCAATATTGCGCCGGATGCGCCGACACTGTTGACTTCCGGTCGCCAGGAAAGGCTCGCCAAGCTTCCTGCAACTCCCGCGATGAGGTAGAGAATTAGATAATTCACGCTGCCGTAGAGCCGTTCAGCGAGGGGGCCGAATGAAGCCAGCGCCCACATATTGAAGAACAAGTGAAGCACACCCGCATGCAGAAACAGTGAAGTGAATAGGCGCCACCACTCGCCACCGGTGGTGTAGGGCCCAAAATTAGATCCCCACACAATTAGCGATTGCCTCGAGAGCGCCGTCGTCAAGAATACCAAGACATTGATCGCGACCAACCCCACCGTTACCGGCGTTTGGGGTGACTGGGCGACGAGGTGTCGTTCAAAATCTACATGTGCCCTGAGCTGCGGTCGAAACGTTGCTGTTCGTGCCTTGGGCAGAATTGTGGCCAATCGCTCGGCGGCGGAGCGATCTGGAAGCCAGAGGGTTATGGACCTATTGCCGACGTCCGATGGATAGTATGTCAAGTGGACCACATTCTCGTCTGATTCGACGTCGAAGATGCTCCTCCAGTTGAGTTGCACATGGCGCTGAAACAGCGATCCAAAGAAACCTCGCATTCCGGAGCGTCGGCCCGACAGCTGCAAGTGAACTCCGTCGGCGCTCAGATTTCCGGAATCGATGAGACCGAAATCATTGTGCGCCGGTTCGAGCCACCTAAAGATCCCCTTGGGTTGGCTAAAAATGACCTTGCACTCAAACGGATCACGCGTTCCAATAAGGGCCTCCAGCTTATCCGCAGAAGGTATGGCTGATCCTGGCCCTCCTAGGTCGCCATCGCGTAAAATATAACCCCGCTCAATGAGCCGTTCTTTCAATCGCGCATGATTGATCGGCGCGCGCCGGGGATCGATGCGAGTAAATGCCTCGACCAACTCGGATTCGTCGTACTTGGTGAAATCGATTTCGCCGTCCATGGTCTAACCTAGCTCAACGGGTGAATGGCCGCTTTAGTGCCACAATTATTGCACAGGGCAATACCGCTCTTGGCCGACTGCTGTCCCCGGTCCTAGGGCGCGGGACTCCAGACGCGCAGCGGGCAATGCCGCGCGGCGAGCGTGAAGTCGGCGTCCGTCGTCAGTAAAATTAATTCGTGGCGTATACATAGCTGGCCCAGCAGCGCGTCGATCGTCCCGATCTGGACCCCGGCCCGCCGGCAAACGTTGCGAATATCCGCGGCATCAATGTAGTCCTGCCGATCCGGCACTAGAAGCGGTAGGGCTGCGAATCGCTGCACGATGTCCTTGCGGGCACGCGGGCCAGCAAAGCCCTGCAACAGTTCCTGCAGCACTAGCCCAGTGGTGACAATCGCATCACCGCCGTCGATCGCGGCCCGCAGCGTCAGCACTTCGGGGCCGGATACCGGCGCGTCCCGGCGAAAGGCGAGCGACCAAACGCTGGTGTCGACCAGCATGGTCATCGGCGCGAACGCTCGGCCTTGTAGTCGAAGTCAGTATCCCATTCGAGTTTGCCCATCAAATCGACCAAGTGCTTCTGCTTTCGGCGGGCGATGAACTCCTCTAGCGCGCGCGTCACTGCGGCCTTCTTTGTGCGCTCACCGCTCACTTTGACGGCTTGCTCTATGAGCTTCGGGTCGAGCGAAAGATTGGTTGCCATGTGTCACCTCTTACACAAAAGTCTACACATTGAGGGGACTGCGGACAACTGGAGTTCTCGGGTCATTCACCACCATTTCGCAGCGCATCGGCGATGGGCTCGACCCCGCCTCAACTACGTCTTTGACGTAGTACGTCTTAGACGTATACTGCAGTTGTGTACACGGTCATCGAAACCCCGAGCTTCACTCGCCTGTGGCCGGATTACTGGACCGAGGACGAACGCGGTGAATTTGTCGCGTGGCTGACGCTGAACCCCGAGGCTGGTGATGTCATCAAGGCTTCGGGCGGTTGTCGAAAGGTTCGCTGGTCGCGCCCCGGCGCCGGTAAGCGCGGCGGTGTACGGGTGATCCACTACAACCGCTTGAAGGATGGTGTGATTTATCTCTGCTCGTAATGTATGCCAAGGGCGTGAAGGATTCGATTCCAGCGAAAACGCTAAACGCGATTCGGGAGACGATCAATGGCTAAGTTGAGTGAAAAGGCGCTGCGCAAACGCGATGCAGCCCGCGACATCGGTGCGGAACTTCTGGCGTCGGTGCGGGAAATGAAGGCAGGTCAGGCGGGGCACGTGCACCGCGTTCCAGTCTCCGCGATAACCGAGGCACGCACACGGACTGGCCTCTCGCAGAAACAATTTGCCGCAGTGCTCGGCGTTTCAACGCGAACGTTGCAAGAGTGGGAACAAGGCAGACGCCAACCTTCGGGCGCAGCGCGCTCACTCCTCGCGATTGCAGCACGTCGACCCGAAGTGCTACGTGAGATCATTGCCGCGTAACTCCGCAACTTCTCGGTCACAACTGTCGACGAACGTCGCGAACGACGTCCGCCGCCGGTCGTCCACGATTTTTGTCGACCGCGTACGCGTTGAGGCGGCGGTCGAGTTCCGACCTCTGATCGGCGGTAATCGGAAGTGCGCCCTGATCGGCCGCTATGCTGTCCCAGAGATCCTCGACAAGCTTGATGCGCTCCTCGACGGTCAATTGCTGCAACTTCTTTTCCATGGTCAGAGCCTCGTTTTTCAGCCTGCCTTGAGAATCGGAATCACGTCGGCGCCGTTTTGAGCTTGTCCAGGTAATCCGCCCAGGCCTGCATCATTTTCCGGCGCTCCACCAAATGCGCGGTGCGGTTGTAAGCACGTCCATTCGGATCACGCACCGCGTGCGCGAGCTGGTGCTCGATAAAATCCGGCCTGAAGCTTAAGACCTCGTCCAGGATGGTTCGCGCCATGGCACGAAATCCGTGGCCGCTCATTTCGTCCTTGGCGATGCCCATGCGCCGCATGGCGGCGAGGATGGCGTTGTCGCTCATCGGCCGCTGGCTGCTGCGGGCACTGGAGAAGACATACCGGCCGCGGCCGGTGAGGGGCTTCAGGTCGCGAAGGACTGCAACTGCTTGTGAGGAGAGCGGCACGATGTGCGGCGTGTTGGTCTTGGTAACCGTGTAGCGCCATTCGCCGCCATCCAAGTCCATTGCCGACCACTCGGCATGCCGCAGCTCGCCCGGGCGTACGAACACCAGCGGCGCCAGGCGCAGGGCACAGCGAACCGTCAACGATCCTTCGTAACCCTCGATCGCGCATCAGCGCGCCCACCCGCTTGGGATCGGTTATGGCGGCAAAGTGTTCGGTCTTTACCGCGGGGAGGGCGCCGCGCAGATCGCCGGTCGGATCGCGTTTGGCGCGGCCGGTGGCGATGGCATAGCGGAACACCTGGCCGCAATTGCCGAGCGCGCGATGCGCGGTCTCCAAGGCACCGCGCTTTTCAATGCGCCGCACCGTTGTCAGCAGTTCCGGCGCCGTCAGCTCCGCAACTGGGCGGGCGCCGACCCAGGGAAATATGTCGCGTTCGAACCGGGTCAGTATCCGCTCGCCGTGACCCCTGACCCAGGATTTCATTTGCTGGTCGATCCACTCGCGCGCAACCACTTCGAAGCTGTTCGCCGCGCCCTCTACCTGTGCGGCTTTGGCGGCGCGGCGGTTCTCGCTGGGATCGACGCCGGCGTCGAGCAGCTGGCGCGCCTCGATGGTGCGCGCGCGGGCCTTCTTCAAATTGATTTCCGGGTAGACGCCGAGCGACACCCGTTTTTCCTTTCCGGCATAGCGGTATTTGAGGCGCCACCACTTGCCGCCGCGCGGCGAGATCTCGAGATACAGGCCGTCGCGGTCGAACATCCGGACGGTATTGGCGGCGGGTTTGGCGTTGCGCGCGGGGGCGTCGGTGAGCGGCATCTGGGGGCAACTCCCTTTCGGGTTCGACCAGTTGCCCCCAAGATTGCCCCCAGTTGCCAGCTGCGGCGCTCCCAGGACGCCAAAAGGCAGAAAAAAACCCGCGTTTTATGCGGGTTTGGTGGAAGTCCTCGGATGTTTTCGGAAGTCATCGGAAGACCTAAATGGTGGAGCCGGGGGGAATCGAACCCCCGTCCATAAGTCCTACGCTGCAAGATCTACGTACGTAGCCGCGTCTATTGTTCTCGCCGCTCGCTACCCGACGGGCAGGGAAAGCAAACAGCCAGCCCGGTAATTTTTCGTTGAACACACCCCAGGCACGTGTGTCCCGCTAGCTGATGAGCGCTACCCCTCGACGTTCGCATCAGCACGAGCCGCCAAGGGTTCAGCCGCGATTAGGCGGCTAGAGCGTAGTTGTCTTGATTGGCAACTATAAGTTTGCAAATGGTTTTACGAGGAACCTGCACCTCGGTACGCCCCCGCAGTTTCGCAACCCATGTCGAAACCGGTCGGCCCCAAATCATCGTCGAAACCACAGTTTACGCGCTATGGACCCGCGAACCAAATGGGCTCAGCCGGCCCCGGGCGCAGGCCTTGTGCCTCAGCGCCGCATCGCCTTCATGATCCGGCCCTTGTCGCGCTGCCAGTCGCGATCCTTCTCGTTGGCCCGCTTGTCGTGCTGCTTCTTGCCCTTGGCGAGGCCGATTTCGAGCTTGGCCCGGCCCTCCTTCCAATAAAGTTCGAGCGGCACGATGGTGTAGCCGCGCCGCTCCACGGCCCCGACCATGTGGTCGAGCTGACGCCGGTTGAGCAGCAGCTTGCGGGTACGGGTGGGATCGGTGTCCA
The DNA here is from genome assembly GCA_963811115.1 of uncultured Gammaproteobacteria bacterium. Lineage (GTDB taxonomy): Bacteria > Pseudomonadota > Gammaproteobacteria > Steroidobacterales > Steroidobacteraceae > Bog-1198. Next base: position 272,817 of record CAWEQB010000001.1, on the reverse strand, counting down.
CGTGCGTCGATGCCGAATTCAGTGCGTTGATGTGGGCACCGAAGAGAAAGGCTTCGCCGTTCTTCAAGTAGACGTAGGCCTCGGCGATCTGCGCCTTGCCGGCCCGCATGCTCTTGACCTCCCAACCCATGAGGGAGATGCCGGCTTCGAATCGCTCTTCGATGAAGTAGTCGAAGCGCGCCTTGCGATTGATGGCAATCGGCGGCAATTTATCGGGCGTTTTCATGCTTGTTCAGGATAGTTATGGGACGGGACCGCCTCGGTCCCGTTGAGAGTTGCGCGAAGCGCAGGCAATTCTACCGATTCGGCGGTGGCGGCGCCCGCGCTTTTGCCGGAGAATTGCCTACGGCAGCGATGCCGCAGGGAGAAAAAATGCAGCTAGTCGAGCGCAGCGCACTGGTGACCTATACGGCCGCGCAAATGTTCGCCTTGGTCAATGATGTCGCCCGCTATCCCGAATTCCTTCCCTGGTGCGTGGCGGCCCGGGTGGAGGAGGCGGCTGCCGGCGAGCGCATTGCAACCCTCAAGGTGGCGCGCGGCGTGCTGCGGACCGAATTCACCACCCGCAATACCGTGCGCCAGGACGCGCAGATTCAAATGAGCCTGCTGCACGGCCCGTTCCGCGACCTGCAGGGCGAATGGCGCTTCGAGCCGATCGGCAGCCGCGGTTCACGCGTGAACTTTCGGGTCGAGTTCGAGTTCAAGAACCGGGTGACCGCGACCGCGTTCAACGCGGTGTTCGAGGCGATGTGCGGCACCATCATCGATGCCTTCGTGCAGCGCGCGCAGACGGTCTATCCAGGTTAGCAGCCGAGCCATCGAGGGGCCGCCGGTGAACGAGCAGTTGCGGATCGAGATCGCGTATGCCGAACCGCAGCGCGCCATCGTCAAGGAGTATCGACTTGCGCCGGGCGCCCGCGTGGGTGACGCGCTGCAATTGGCCGTCGGCGATCCGGATTTCGGCGGAGTCGATATCGCGAATTCGGCGTTCGGCATCTTCGGCAAGGCTGCTCGCGCGGAGCAAGTGCTTCAAGAGGGCGATCGGATCGAAATCTACCGGCCGCTCAGCACCGATCCGAAATCCGCCAGGCGCGCACGCGCCAGGCAGGCACGCCGCTAATAGATCCGGCCGTTCTTGATTTGCGCGGCCGAGGCGTCCTGCGCCGCCGCCTCGGAGGCCGAGGGCTTGTCGAGTTTTGCGACCTTGTCGCCCTCGAAATAGACGGTCACGCGACGCGAGTCGACATGGTTGCTGCGCCCCTTCTTCAAGTAATAGAGGTAATCCCACCGTTCCTTGTTGAAACTGTCGGCGACCATCGGGGTGCCGAGCAGGTAGCGTACCTGGCTGCGCGTCATGCCGGGCTTCACCTGCTCGACCGCCGCCTGATCCAAGAAATTGCCCTGTTGAATGTTGATGCGATACACGCATCCCGACGCCGCAGCGCCCAAGGCCATTCCCAACAGAACCCGTAGCAATATTTTCATCGAAGTGGTGCGCAACCGTTAAATGATTGATAATCGGGCCGGTATCATACCCCAAGGGCCCAGCATGCCGCAGCGCCTAAAATCCCCCGCCACCACCAGCGAAAGCAATGACCTGCGCAATGCAGGCCTCAAAGTGACGCTGCCGCGCCTTAAAATCCTCGACATCCTGGCAGACGGGTCGGCGCGCCACATGAGCGCCGAGGACATCTACAAGAAACTGCTGGTGTCGAACGAAGACATCGGCCTTGCGACCGTTTATCGCGTCCTTACTCAGTTCGAGGCCGCCGGTCTCGTCACCCGCCATCATTTCGAAGGCGGCATGGCGGTGTTCGAACTCAATCAGGGTGCGCATCACGATCACATCGTGTGTGTGGACTGCGGCCGCGTCGAAGAGTTCATGGATGGCGGCATCGAGGAGCGGCAAAACGCGGTGGCCAAACGCCTGGGGTTTGAAATCAGCGATCACGCCTTGATTCTGTACGGGCATTGCCGCAAGCCCAACTGTCCCAATCAGAAGCGGCCAAAGTAGCCGTTTATCGCCGTCCCGCGGACGGGGCGGGTTTCTTCTTGGTCTCCGCCGCCGAGGTGCGGGTCAGCATCTCGCGAGCATGCGCGCGCGCCTGGTCCGTGATGTCGATGCCGCCCAACATGCGCGCAATCTCGTCGACCCGCTCGTGCGGACCCAGAGTCTTCACCGCGGTGCGTGTGATCTTTCCGTCACTGAGCTTCGTGACCCGAAATTGACTGTGCGCCTGCGATGCCACTTGCGCCAAATGAGTCACGCACAGCACCTGGACGCGTTCGCCCAAATCGCGCAATTGCCGGCCGACGATTTCGGCCACTGCGCCGCCGATTCCAGCATCGACCTCGTCGAACACCATGCAGAGTGCGGAGGTTTTGGCCGCCGCCGCGACCTGCACAGCGAGGCTGATACGCGATAGCTCGCCGCCGGAGGCGACTTTCGCGAGGCTCTTCGGCGCCTGCCCGGGATTCGCGCTCACGAGAAATTCGATGTCATCGCTGCCCTGCCCGCCGAATTCCGCGTCGTTGACTCCAACTGCAACCTCGAACCGCCCGCCCGCCATGCCGAGTGATTGCATGAGCTTGGTGATTTGACCGCTTAACTGGGCGGCAGCCGCCTTTCGCGACTCCGTCAGACGGCGTGCGGCAGTGCGGTAGCTTTGAACGAGGGCCGCGAGCTCGTGCTCGAGCTTGTCCAGGCTTTGCTGCGCGTTGTCGAGCGCCGCCAATTCGCTCTCGGTTCGCGACAATTGCGCGGGCAGTTCCAGAACGCCGACGCGGTGCTTTCTGGCCAGGGCCTCGAGCGCGGCGGCATGCCGCTCGATTTCTTCCTGGCGGGCCGGATCGATGTCGAGCACATCCAGATAGCGCCGCAGCGCCTCCGCGGCCTCGCGGGTATTGATCATGGCCTCCGCCAGAAGCGCTCCCGCGGATGCCAGTTGCGGGTCGCTTTCGCCGGCGTTGCGCAGCGCCGTTTGTGCTCGGGCGAGCAAATCATGGGCACTTTCCCCATCCGACTCATAGGCCGCGGCCAATGCCGCCTGCGCCGCGGTCGCCAGACGGCCACGCCCGGCAACGCGTTTCTGATCGACGAACAGATCTTCGATGGCCGCTGCGGTGGTGACCTCGGCCTTGAGCTCCGCAAGCTGGTAGCGCAATAGATCGAGCCGCGCATCGCGGTCGCGCGCGGCCGTCTGGAGCGAGTCGAAGTCGCGGCGGCAGGTGCGGTAGCGTTCATAAAGCGCGGACACGGCTTCACGCACGCCCGGGTCCGGCAAGTGCTCGTCCAGCATTTCGCGCTGCGCGCCGCGGCTCACCAATCGCTGGAACTCTTGCTGGCCGTGAATTTCGATGAGGTGTTCCGCCAACTCCCGCAAGGCCTGAATCGGCACTACTTGACCGTTCACGTAGGCGCGCGAACGACCGTCCGCGCCGATCACCCGGCGCAGCACGAGTTCGCCGTCGTGTTCGATGGACTGTGCTTCGAGCCAGCCCTTCGCGGCCGCGGGCAGGGCGTCAAAGCTCGCCGTTACCTCGGCGCGTTCCGCGCCCTGGCGCACGACGTCGCTGCCGGAGCGGCCGCCGGCGACGAGCAACAGCGCATCGACGACAATGGATTTGCCGGCACCCGTCTCGCCGGTGAGGGCGGTGAGGCCCGATTTGAGCTCCAGTTCGGCCTGATCGACCAATACGAAATCGCGCAATTGAAGATGCGTGAGCATGAGGACTAGTCGTGGTCGAGGCCGTTGTTCTGGCCGTAGGCGCCGCGGCCCCAGTGCAGCTTCGAGCGCAGCAGCCGGTAGTAATCGTAACCCGGCGGATGCAGCAGGGTGATTTGGGTATCGGTCCCTTCGATATACAAATTGTCGCCCTGTTCGAGGTCGCCGAGCGCTCTGCCATCGCAGGTGACCTGGGCCCGGGATTCGAAGCGATCCGACATACGCAGCTGCACGATGCTGCCCGCGCGCACGACGATGGGACGGTCGCTCAAGGTGTGGGGACAGATCGGGGCGAGCACCCACACGTCGAGGTCGGGCTCGACTATGGGGCCGCCGCAGGACAACGCATAGGCCGTTGAACCGGTGGCGGTGGCAATCACCATGCCGTCCCCGCCGTGGGAATTGACGAAGCGGCCGTTGATCGTGGTCTCGAAGTCCATGGTATGGCCGGTCTCCCATTTATTGACCACGACGTCGTTGAGGGCGAGGGCGCGCACCGAGTCGGCGGGTTTGGCGCCCTTCTTCTCCAAACGCGCGGCGAGCAGGGAACGCCGATCCTCGCTGTAGCGGCCGGCGAGAACCGTGTTCACGTCCTCCAGCATCGATTTGGAGCTCACGTCCGTCAGGAATCCCAACCTGCCGCGATTGATGCCAAGCAGCGGCACGGAGTGCCCGGCGACCAGGCGCGCGGCATAGAGCAGCGTGCCATCGCCGCCGATGGCGATGATGAGATCCGCCCGGGTGGCAAAGGAGTCTTCCGGGCAGGGCACGATGCTGTCCGGGTGGAAGGCCAGGCCGACGGTGGGGTCGACCAAGGCCCGCAACCCCTGCGAATGGAAGTGACTGGCGAGGCTCAGCATGCATTCGGCGACGCGCAGATCCCTGGCGTTACCGACCATCGCAACGGATTGAAAAGAAGGGGGCATGCGAATCCTTGTAGCATGACGGCGCTCGGCCGGTCACCTCTTGAAGTGGCCTGTTTGGGCGGAATTGCCCGGACTTGACTTCGCGCCGAGAGCTCAGACAGGCTCTCAGTCAGCGCCAAACATGCTATATAACGCGTATGACAGACGGTACCGAGGACGGGCTGAGTGAGCGGGCGCAACTGCTGCTCAAGGCCCTGATCGAGAACTACATCCGCGATGGCCAACCCGTCGGTTCGCGGACCTTGTCGCGCGATTCGGGATTGAGTCTCTCGTCGGCCACCATCCGCAATGTCATGGCCGACCTGGAGGACCTCGGCTTCGTGGCCTCGCCGCACACCTCGGCCGGTCGGATTCCCACCGACAAGGGCTACCGCTTTTTCGTCGATACTCTGCTCAAGCTCAAGCCCCTGCATCACGAAGAGATCGAGGACATCGAGCGCCGCTTGGGTTCGGATGCGGCGAACGGCCGCTCGCTGGTCCAGACCGTGTCGCAGATGCTGTCGAGCGTCACGCACATGGCAGGGCTCGTGACCTTGCCGAATCCGAACTATGTCGCCCTGTCGCAGATCGAATTCATCGCGCTGTCGGAGAATCGCGCGCTTGCCATCATGGTGATGAGCAATCGGGAAATTCAAAATAGAGTGGTGCAGCTGGACCGCTACTACTCGACCGAGGAATTGCGCCGCGCTGCCAATTACCTCAATGAGGCATTCGCGGGGCGCTCGCTGCCGGACGTGCGCAGCCAATTGGTCAAGCAGATGCAGGAAACGCGCGAACACATGGACCAGCTCATGCGCGACGCCATTCAGATGGCGCAGAAAGTGTTCGACAATGATCCCGGCGAGCGCGTGGAATATGTCATTGCCGGCGAAACCAATTTGATGGGGTTCGCAGAGCTGTCCAATGTCGAGCGCCTGAAACGCCTCTTCGAGGCGTTCAACGAGAAGCACGACATCCTGAGGCTGCTGGACAATTGCCTGCGGGCCGAGGGCATCCAGATCTTCATCGGCCAGGAGTCGGGCTACCGAATCCTGGACGACATCAGCGTGGTGACGGCACCCTATACCCTGGATAACCGGGTGGTGGGTGTCCTGGGCATCATAGGCCCGACTCGGATGGCGTACGAGCGGGTGATTCCCATCGTGGATCTGACGGCGAAACTCCTGGGTTCGGCCTTGAACGCCCGTAAATAGCCCCCAGTAGAAGCGGCTCGCGGCTTCCATGCCGCCAAATCTTTTTTGAGGGCATGCGAGTGAGCGAAACCAACTATGCCGAAGGCGCGATTCCCCCGGATGCCGCCCCGGCAGGCAGTCTGGACCTAGAGGCGGCGTTGGCGGCTGCGGAGGCGAGGGCGGCCGAAAGTCGCAACAACTACCTGCGGGCTGTGGCGGAAATGGACAATTTCCGCAAGCGCAGCGAGCGCGAGGTCGAAAATGCGCGCAAATTTGCCATCGAGCGCTTCGCCCAGGAACTGGTTCCGGTCGGCGATGCCCTGGAAGCCGGGATCAATGCGGGGGCCGCAAACCCGGGCCCGGCGCTCATGGAAGGGGCTCAGGCGACCCTGCGCCAGCTGCATCGGGCCTTCGACAAGGGCGGCATCAAGATCATCGACCCCACAGGCCAACCGTTTGATCCGGAGTGGCATGAGGCCATGGCGGTCCAGGAGAGCGCGGAACAGCCGGCGAACACCGTTTTGTCGGTCATTCAGAAGGGCTACTCCCTGAACGGGCGGCTGTTGCGTCCCGCCCGGGTCATCGTCAGCAAAACTCCGGGCGGCAATTGAAAAATGCCGGGTCTCCCCCACGTATCGGCACAGAGTTAGAAATTCCAGAGGGTTTTCACAATGGGCAAAATGATTGGCATCGATCTCGGCACGACCAATTCTTGCGTCGCGATCATGGAGGGCGGCAAGCCCAAGGTTATCGAGAACAGTGAAGGGGATCGCACGACGCCGTCGATCGTCGCCTTCACCAAGGATGGCGAGGTGTTGGTGGGTCAATCCGCCAAGCGCCAGGCCGTCACCAACCCGGCCAACACCGTGGCCGCGGTCAAACGCCTCATCGGCCGCAAGTTCGGCGACGAGGTGGTGAAGAAGGACATGAGCATGGTGTCCTACAAGATCATGAAAGCCGACAACGGCGACGCCTGGGTGGAAGTGCAGGGCAAGAAGATGGCCCCCCCCGAGGTCTCGGCGCGGGTCCTCATGAAAATGAAGAAGACCGCCGAGGACTATCTGGGCGAAACCGTCACTGAGGCCGTGATCACGGTCCCGGCCTATTTCAACGATTCACAGCGCCAGGCCACGAAGGATGCGGGACGCATCGCGGGCCTCAACGTCAAGCGCATCATCAATGAACCCACCGCCGCGGCACTGGCCTACGGCCTGGACAAGGACGGCGGCGATCGCAAGATTGCGGTCTATGACCTGGGCGGTGGCACCTTCGATGTGTCGGTCATCGAAATCGCCGAAGTGGACGGCGAGCGCCAATTCGAGGTGTTGTCGACCAACGGCGATACCTTCTTGGGCGGCGAGGATTTCGACCTGCGCGTCATCAACTACCTGGCCGATGAGTTCAAGAAAGAAAGCGGCATCGATGTGCGCAAGGATCCTCTCGCCATGCAGCGCCTGAAAGAGGCGGCAGAGAAGGCGAAGATCGAACTCTCCTCGAGCCAGCAGACCGAAGTCAATCTGCCGTACATCACCGCGGATGCGGCCGGTCCCAAGCATCTGAACATGAAGCTGACTCGCGCCAAGCTAGAGTCCTTGGTGGAGGATCTGGTGCAGAAGACCATGGATCCTTGCCGTATCGCGCTCAAGGATGCCGGGCTGTCCATGAAGGATGTGAGCGAAGTCATTCTGGTCGGCGGCCAAACCCGCATGCCCATGGTGCAGCAGGCGGTGAAGGACCTGTTCGGCAAGGAGCCGCGCAAGGACGTGAACCCCGATGAGGCGGTGGCGGTCGGCGCTGCGATTCAGGGCGGCGTGCTGTCGGGCGATGTCAAGGATGTGCTGTTGCTGGACGTCACTCCGTTGTCCCTGGGGATCGAAACCCTGGGAGGCATCATGACCAAGGTGATCGAGAAGAACACCACCATCCCGACCAAGGCGTCGCAGACGTTCTCGACGGCGGATGACAATCAGACGGGCGTGACCATACATGTGCTGCAGGGCGAGCGCGATCGCTCGACCGACAACAAGTCCTTGGGAAGATTCGACCTGACGGACATTCCGCCGGCGCCGCGCGGGATGCCGCAAATCGAGGTGGCTTTCGACATCGACGCCAACGGCATTTTGAATGTGTCGGCGAAGGACGTGAAAACCGGCAAGGAACAGCGCATCGTCATCAAGGCATCGAGTGGATTGTCGGAGGCTGAGATCAAGCGCATGGTCGGCGACGCCGAGGCGCACGCAGAGGAGGACAAGAAGTTCCGCGAACTGGTGGGCGCGCGCAACAAGGCGGATGCGACCATTCACACGGTGGAAAAGGCGCTCAAGGATGCCGGGGACAAGATCTCGGACGATGAGAAGAAGACGGCCAGCGACGCGGTGGCGGCGGTCAGGACGGCGATGAGCGGCGATGATCGCGAGGATATCGAGAGCAAGACCCAGGCCCTGGAGCAGGCATCTTCGGCGCTGCTGCAGAAGTTGTACGAGCAGCAGCAGTCGGCTGCGGGCGGCGGGGCGGGTGAGGCCGGCGGATCCGGCGGCGGCCGAACCGAATCTGCTAAAGATGACGTGCTGGATGCCGAGTTCGAAGAAGTAAAGGAAAGCGACCGCAAGAAGGCCTAAACGCCTCCCGGGTCGTTGCGGATAGATGGTCTCGAGCAGAACCGCCGGTATTAGGTTACCGGCGGTTCGTTTTTGTGGGTGAGCAATGGCGAAGCAAGATTTCTACAAGCTTCTCGACGTGGCGCGAACCGCGACGGAAGCCGACATCAAGAAAGCGTACCGCCGCCTCGCCATGAAATTTCACCCCGATCGCAATCCCGGCGATCCGGAGGCGGAGCACAAATTCAAGGAGGCCAAGGAAGCCTACGAAGTGCTGTGCGATGCGCAAAAGCGCGCCGTTTACGACCAGTTCGGGCATGCCGGCCTCGAGGGCGGGCGGGGCGGGGGCTTCAGCGCCGGCGAGGCGTTCGGCGATATTTTCGGTGAAATGTTCGGCGATATTTTCTCAGGCGGACAGCGCGGCCGCAGTCAGGTGTTTCGCGGCGCCGATTTACGCTATGAACTGGAACTCGACCTCGAGCAAGCCGTGTTCGGCACCGAGACCGAAATCAAGATTCCCTCGCTCGCCGAGTGCAAGACCTGCAAAGGCTCGGGAGCCGCCAAGGGATCGACCCCCAAGACCTGCGATACCTGTCACGGCCAGGGGCAGGTGCGGGTGCAACAGTCCATATTCACCATTCAACAACCCTGCCCGCGCTGTAAGGGCCGCGGCAAGATCATCAGCAATCCCTGCGACACCTGCTTCGGGCAGGGGCGCGTGCGCCAGGAGAAGAGCCTTCCGGTCACCGTGCCGGCGGGCGTCGACACCGGCGACCGCATCCGCCTCAACGGCGAGGGCGAGGCGGGTAGAAATGGTGGTCCCGCCGGCGATCTGTATGTCGAGGTGCGGGTCCGCGAACATGCCATCTTCGAGCGCGAGGGGAGCCATCTGTCCTGCGAGGTGCCGATCAGCTTTACCACGGCGGCTCTCGGCGGCACGGTGGAAGTGCCGACCTTGAGCGGAGATGTGGTGCTCAAGATTCCCAGCGAGACGCAGTCGGGACGCGTATTTCGAATGCGCGAGAAGGGGGTTCGCCCGGTCCGTGGCGGTGCGGCCGGAGACTTGTTCTGCCGCGTGGTGGTGGAAACGCCGGTGAGCTTGGGATCCGAGCAAAAGGAGCTGCTCAAGAAATTCGAGGCATCCCTGGCGCAGGGCAGCCATAAGCCGCGCGAGCAGTCCTTCTTCGAAGGCGTGAAGAAATTCTTCACCGGTGCCGTCGACTAGGACCTTACATAATGCATTCCCTCGCAGTCTTCGGCATCACCGGGCGCATGGGGCAGTCGCTGGTCGAGGCATTGCGGGAGACGCGGGCCTGGAGACTGAGCGGCGCCCTTGCCTCGCAGCAAAGCAACCGTCTGGGCCGGGACGCCGCTGTGCAAGGTGCAGCCACGGGGGTCACCGTTACGGCGGATGTGGCGCAGGGACTCAAGGGTGCCTCGGCGGCGCTGGATTTCAGTACCGGCGACTGTGTGGCGGCCCATGCCGGCGCCTGCGCGGCCGCGGGGATCCCGCTCCTGATCGGCGCCACCGGATTCGACCCGGCGAGCCGGGAAGCCGTGGGGCGGGCTGCCCGGCTCATTCCGGTGCTGATTGCCGCCAACACCAGCGTGGGTGCGAGCGTGGTGAGGCAACTGGTGTCCATGGCGGCGGCGAAACTCGGACCCTCTTATGATGTGGAGATTCTCGAGGCCCATCACCGGATGAAGCGAGACGCCCCGTCCGGCACCGCGCTCGCCCTGGGCGAGGCGGTCGCGCAAGCTCGCGGCTCCGTGTCGTTGAGCGAGCTCGCCGCCTACGACAGGGCGGGCGGGAGCGAGCCGCGCAAGCCCGGCAGTATCGGATTTTCCAGCTTGCGCGGCGGCGATATCGTGGGTGAACACACGGTGATCTTTGCTGCTGACGGGGAGCGCGTCGAGATTACCCATCGCGCCACCGATCGCGTGACCTTTGCGCGAGGCGCCCTGCGGGCGGCCGAATGGCTGCTGGGACAGCCCGCAGGCCTGTACGGCATGGAGCACGTTCTCGGACTTTAGAAGAAGCATGGACAGTCATCGCGGGCATCGTTAATATTCGCGCCCGGAAACTGATCGCGAATTAACCCATAAAGCGGGAGGACGTTCTGATGGAGCGCCTCCCGCTTTGCGCATCTGCGGAAAGCGCCGTAGCGCAAAGCGAGGAACCGGAGTGTCGACACCTGCAGTGCTAGCTCTCGAAGATGGCACCGTGTTCCGTGGCGTCTCTGTGGGCGCAAAAGGCAACACGACGGGTGAAGTGGTTTTCAATACCGCCATGACCGGGTATCAGGAAATCCTCACCGATCCGTCCTACTGCCGGCAAATTGTCACCCTCACTTATCCGCATATTGGCAATACCGGCACCACCCCGGAAGATCTGGAATCGGGCGCCGTCTACGCCGCGGGCCTCGTGATCCGCGATTTGCCCGTGCTGCACTCCAATTGGCGCGCCACCGAGTCGCTGCAGAGTTTCTTGCTCCGCTGCAAGGTGGTGGCCATCGCCGATATCGACACCCGCAAGCTCACCCGGCTGTTGCGGGAAAAGGGTGCGCAGTCGGGATGCATCATGACCGGGGACACCATCGACGAGAAGGCGGCGGTACGCGCCGCGAAGAAATTTCCAGGCCTGAAAGGCATGGACCTCGCGAAGGCAGTGTCGACCAAGAAGATCTATCAGTGGAATGACGGGATGCTGTGGAAGTCCTCGTCCAAACCACCCCGGCCGCAGAGCCGGGTGCATGTGGTCGCTTATGACTTCGGCATCAAGCGCAACATCTTGCGGATTCTTGCCGAGCACGGCTGCCGTATGACAGTGGTTCCTGCACAAACCACGGCAGATCAAGTATTTGCGATGAATCCTGATGGTATTTTCTTAAGTAATGGACCGGGCGATCCGGAGCCTTGCGACTACGCCATCGAAGCGATCGCGCGTTTTCTGGAAACCGACATACCGGTGTTCGGTATTTGTCTGGGCCATCAATTGCTGGGGTTGGCGAGCGGTGCGAAGACCATGAAGATGAAGTTCGGTCATCACGGTGCCAACCACCCGGTCTCCGAACTCGACTCCGGACGGGTCCTCATTTCCAGCCAGAACCACGGCTTTGCCGTGGACGAGTCGACATTGCCGCCCACATTGCGCGCCACGCATCGCTCCTTGTTCGACGGTTCTCTGCAGGGCCTGGCCCGCACCGACCGCCCGGCTTTCAGTTTCCAGGGTCATCCCGAGGCGAGTCCTGGGCCGCACGATGTGCGCTTGCTGTTCGAGCACTTCATGTACTTGATGGTGAAGCGCATGCAAGCCCAGTCGCGGGGCAGAAATCCCGTCAAACAGAAATCGGCGGAAGGGTAAGTGGCCAAGCGAACCGATCTTTCCAGCATCCTCATCATCGGCGCGGGACCCATCATCATCGGTCAGGCTTGTGAGTTCGACTATTCTGGAGCTCAAGCGTGTAAGGCACTGAAAGAAGAAGGATATCGAGTCATATTGGTGAACTCGAATCCGGCCACCATCATGACCGACCCGGAGACTGCGGATGCGATCTACATCGAACCGATCAACTGGCGGACCATCGCCCGCATCATCGAGAAGGAGCGCCCCAGCGCGCTCTTGCCCACCATGGGAGGACAAACTGCGCTCAATACCGCGCTCGATCTGGTGCGGGAGGGGGTGCTGGAGAAGTTCAATGTCGAGATGATCGGCGCCTCGCAGCGCGCCATTGACATGGCGGAGGATCGGGAACTGTTCCGCCGCGCCATGGCTGATATTGGACTGGAAACCGCGCGCGCCAGAATTGCCCACAGCATGGAAGAGGCGCTCGCAGTGCAGGCGGAAATCGGCTTTCCGACGGTGATTCGTCCCTCCTTCACGCTCGGCGGCAGCGGCGGCGGCATTGCCTACAACCGCGAAGAATTCGAGGCCATCGTGGCGCGTGGCCTCGATGCCTCGCCTACCAACGAGGTGTTGCTCGAAGAATCGGTGCTCGGGTGGAAAGAGTACGAAATGGAGGTTGTCCGCGACCGGATCGACAACTGCATTATCGTTTGTTCCATCGAGAACCTCGATCCCATGGGAGTGCACACCGGAGACTCCATCACGGTGGCGCCGGCCCAGACGCTGACGGACCGGGAATACCAGCGGCTGCGCGATGCCTCGATTGCCGTGCTGCGCAAAATCGGCGTGGACACCGGCGGATCCAATGTGCAGTTTGCGGTCAATCCCGACGACGGCCGGGTTCTGGTCATCGAAATGAATCCGCGGGTGTCGCGCTCCTCGGCGCTCGCATCCAAGGCCACGGGATTTCCGATCGCCAAAATCGCCGCCAAGCTGGCGGTGGGCTATACCCTGGATGAACTCAAGAATGAAATCACCGGCGGTGCGACCCCGGCGTCGTTCGAGCCGACCATCGACTATGTCGTCACCAAGATACCGCGCTTCACCTTCGAGAAGTTTCCCGGTGCGAACGCGCGGCTGACCACGCAGATGAAGTCGGTGGGCGAGGCCATGGCCATCGGCCGCACCTTCCAGGAGTCGATGCAGAAAGCGCTGCGGAGCCTCGAGACGGGTTTCGACGGCTTCAACGAACAGCTCAGCCTGCCCCTCACCGATGAGGCGGCGGAGAAACTGTCCTTCGAGCTGCGCTGGCCCGGACCGAATCGAATCCTGTATGTGGCCGATGCGCTGCGCGCCGGCTGGACTTTGCAGCAGGTGTTCGACGCCACCAAGATCGATCCCTGGTTTCTTGCGCAGATCGCCGACCTTGTGCGCGAGGAAGCCGTGCTTGCCAAGGAAGGGTTCGAGAGCCTCGAATTACCCCGCCTGCGCGTGTTGAAGCGCAAGGGCTTTTCCGATGCCCGCATTGCGAAGCTGACGGCGCGAGACGAAGCGGCCGTCCGCAGCCGTCGCCGCAAGCTCGGACTGCACCCGGTCTACAAGCGCGTCGACACCTGCGCCGCGGAATTCGCGACGTCCACCGCCTATCTGTATTCGACCTACGAAGAAGAGTGCGAGGCAAATCCCAGCACCCGCCGCAAGATCATGATTTTGGGCGGCGGACCCAATCGGATCGGACAGGGAATCGAATTCGACTATTGCTGCGTGCACGCCGCCATGGCGCTGCGCGAGGATGGTTTCGAGACCATCATGGTGAATTGCAATCCGGAGACGGTCTCGACGGATTACGACACCTCGGATCGCCTGTACTTCGAGCCGCTGACTTTCGAAGATGTCATGGAGATCATCGAGAAAGAGAAGCCCGAAGGGGTGATCGTGCAGTTCGGCGGCCAGACTCCGTTGAAGTTGTCCCGTGCACTCGCAGCGGCGGGCGCACCCATCATCGGCACCACGCCCGACAGCATCGACGTCGCGGAGGACCGCGAACGCTTCCAGAAGCTGGTGACCACTTTGAAACTCAAGCAACCGGCCAATGCCTCGGCGCGCACCGAAGAGTCGGCGGTGCTGCTGGCGCGCGAAGTGGGTTTTCCGCTGGTGGTGCGGCCGAGCTACGTGTTGGGCGGACGGGCGATGGAAGTGGTTTTCAACGAGGACGATCTGCGCCAATACATGAGCGACGCCGTCAAGGTTTCGAATGACAGCCCGGTGCTGCTGGACCGATTTCTGGACCTCGCCATCGAGGTGGATGTCGATGCGGTCAGCGATGGGGAGGACGTGCTCATCGGCGGCATCATGGAGCACATCGAACAGGCCGGCGTTCACTCGGGCGATTCGAGCTGTTCGCTGCCGCCGAACGGCTTGTCGCCGGAAATCCAGGACGAGCTGCGGGTGCAGACCCGTAAGCTCGCCAAGGCGCTGAATGTCGTGGGCTTGATGAACATTCAGTTCGCGATACAAAACAGCGTCATCTACATTCTCGAGGTCAATCCGCGCGCCTCGCGCACCGTGCCCTTCGTTTCCAAGGCCACCGGCATTCCCCTGGCCAAGGTCGCAGCCCGGGTCATGACCGGGAAAACCCTGGCGGCACAGCAGCGCACCGTGGAGCGGATCCCGCCGTATTTCTCGGTCAAGGAGGCGGTGTTCCCGTTCGTCAAATTCCCCGAGGCCGATCCCATCCTGGGTCCGGAAATGAAATCGACGGGCGAAGTGATGGGTACCGGACATACCTTTGGCGAGGCCTACGCCAAGGCGCAGGCGGCCTCCGGCGTTACCTTGCCAACCCACGGGCTGTGCTTCATCAGCGTGCGCGACCGCGACAAACCAGGTGCGGTGGTGCTGGCGCAGATGCTGATGGCGCGCGGCTTCGAACTTGCCGCCACCGGCGGCACGGCCCTGGTGCTGGAAGAGGCCGGCATCTCGTGCCGGCGGGTCAACAAGGTGCGGGAAGGTCGCCCGCACGTCGTCGATATGATAAAAAATGACGAGGTGGCGTTGATCGTCAATACCACCGAGGGCAAACAAGCGGTGCGCGAATCACGCTCAATCCGGCGTGAAGCGGTGGCCAGGAAGGTAACCTATTACACGACGGTGGCCGGAGCGCGCGCTACCTGCGACGCGCTCGATCATCTGGGCGACATTGAAGTGAACCGACTGCAGGATTTGCACAAGGAATTGTTGTCGTGAAGCGAACTCCAATGACTCTGCGCGGCGCCGAACGGCTGCGGCAGGAGTTGAAGCAGCTCAAGAGCGAGGCCCGCCCGAACGTGATCAAGGCGATCGCCGAAGCGCGTGCTCACGGGGATCTGAGCGAAAACGCCGAATATCACGCTGCGCGCGAGCAGCAAAGCTTCATCGAGGGGCGTATCAACGACATCGAGCATCGCCTGTCGAACTCCGAAGTGATCGACGTCACCAAATTGAGCGCCAGCGGCCGGGTGGTGTTCGGTTCGACCATCGAACTCGAGGATCAGGAGGGCGGCAACAAGGTCGTGTATCAGCTCGTGGGCGACGATGAGGCGAACATCAAACAAGGTCTGCTGTCGGTGTCCTCGCCGATCGCCCGTGCCCTCATCGGCAAATCCGAGGGGGACGTGGTGGATGTCACGACACCGGGCGGCACGCGCAGCTACGAGATCGTCTCCGTCAAATATTTGTGATCGCCGCGAAGACCCATATCCGCAAAGCGATCGGCATCGTGTTCGTGTTGTGGGTGGGCAGTCTCTGGTCGCTGGCGCTGTGGGTGGCGCCGACCTTGTTCTCACAAAGCGATCGGCACCTGGCCGGCGTCCTGGCCGCACGGCTCTTCAGTATTGAAACCTATGTGGGCCTCGCGGCCGCAGGGCTCGCGCTCACCTTGCCGGACCGGGTGAAATTCGCGCCGGGCTACCTTGCGGCGGCGCTGCTCGCGATCAATGAATGGCTGCTCAAACCCGTGATGAATCGCGCCCATGCCGAGGGCGCCGTCCTCGGGATGGGCTTCGGCGCCTGGCATGGCGTCGCGGCGCTGTTGTATGTCATCGCCTGCCTGGCTGCGCTGTTGCTGGCGTGGCGACAAGACGCGCGTTAAAAAGCCTCAATCCTCCGCAAGTCGGCCTGCGCTAGTTGGGCTTCAATCCGTAGACGTCGAGTTCGCCGAGCACTGAGGCCGTGCCGCTGCCGGTGTCGGCGCCGCGGGTGCCGACGTAGACCTTGCCGTTCGCCACGGTGGGAACGGTGAACTTCACCGCGTTGCCGGCCGCGTCCGCGGCGACCCGGGAGCTGTTCCACAACTCCGTGGACAAGTGCGTCGCATCCAGGGCGTAGAGCACCGCGGGACCGCAGCTCGAAGACTGATTGGTGCAGTAGGGATGGGTATCCATGGCCCAGGCAATGCCGTTGCCGGTGCCCGATGCCGAAATGGAGGGACTTGCGCCCGGCCAGGCAAACACATGGCCGCTGATCGAGGCGGCGCCGGCGTCGAACAGGCCCGAGGTGGTGTCAAAGGTGTAGCTTTGCAATCCCGATCCTCCTCCGGCAATGAACAGCGAGTTGTTCCAGAATGCGGCGGTCGAGAAGATTTCGTGGCCGATGTTGAATTCCTGATGCACCTTGGGGCTCTCAAGCGCGGCGGTCGCACTGTAGTGGCCCAGGGAACTTTGCGGCAGCACGAACAAGGTGCCTTCCTTGCCGCCGGCGACGATGTAGTTGCCGCCGCCGGCATTCACCAGCAACACCGCGCCGCCGGAGCCGTGATCTAAATCGGCGGAGTCGAGCGTGCCCTGATTATAAGGCGTGAACCAATCGGCCACCGCAAGGCCGGCGCCGGTGCTCAATTTGAGGGTGCTGTCGCCGTAGTTCGAACCTCCGGAGTCGGCATCGAAGGTGCCGTTGCCGGTGGAGAGGTAAAGATTGTTGCCCGCGTCCACCGCCGGCGCGCCGCCGCTCATCCAGATGCCGCCGCGCGAATAGCTCACGCTGCCGACGTGATTGGGCGTGAGGTTGAGTACTTCGTTGGAGGCCAACGCGAAGGTCGCGGCGTTGAATCCCAGGATCCAGCCGTGATACGGATCTCGATCCTCGTGGGAGGCGAAGGCGACATAGACCACGCCGTTGACCAGCGCCAGGCCGGGGCGCTGATGCTGCGTTTGGGCATTGAAGTGGAGTTGGGAGCTGCTCGAGCCGTCGCCGGTTCCGGCGACGTAGATGGAGCCGTCGATGCCGGCGGGGCTGCCGCTGCGTTCGGCGCCATCCAACAGACTCAATCCGTGCAAACGTTGGTAGATGGGCAACGCATTGGCCACCGCAGTCTTGCTCACGACATACAGCGTCTTCGCCACCGGGTCGATGACCGGCGTGCCGGAAATACCGACCTCAGGCTTGATGTCGCCGTAGCCGTTGCCGACCAGGGTACTGGCCGTTCCGGAGGGCACCGACGTTTCACCGGCCGTGGCGCCGTGCGCGGCATCCAACAACGAGGCGTGCCACAGGGTCACGCACGGCGAGGTGTCCGCATCGAACGCGTACACACTGTCGTGCTGCGTGGCGACGATGATGACATTGTGCTGCGCGCCGTTGACGGTGAGATTCGAAATCCACAGCGGTTGCGCATTGATCGAGCCGTCCACCGGGCACGAGAACAACTTGCCGAAACTTGCTGTGTTGACGTTTGTCGGCGTGAGAGCGAATTCATGCGTATTGGCGCCGGAGCGCGCAGCGTCGTTGAGATAGGTGCCGACCATGGTGAGATCGGTGACCCCGATGATTGCAGTGGCTTTCTTGCTGGTGTCCACAGCGCTCGTGGCCGTGATGGTGACTTGGCCGGCGCCGGCGGGCGGGACAAACGTGGCAGTGGTCGCGGTGTGCGCGCTGAAGCTTCCCGCGGTCGCTGACGATGATGCTGCTGGACGGGGTGGTGGCGCTGGCGACGTTCGAGTATGCACTTAAGTTTCCGGCAGCATCTGCGGCGCGGATGCGGTAGGAATAGGACGTGGACGCGGTGAGGCCGGTGTTGCTGTAGCCGACGGCCGCCGAGGCGGCGATTTGCACGAAATTCGTGCAGCCCGCGCCCTGGCAGCGTTCGATCCTGTACTGGGTTACGCCCACATTGTCCGACGAGGCCGTCCAGGCAACGCTGATCTGCGTGATCGACAGCGCCGTGGCCAGGGCATTGCCGGGGGCTGTTGGCGGGGTGGTGTCCGTAGCGGCAGGCGTGCTCGCGTTGGCGACGACCGAGTAGGCGCTCAAGTTGCCGGCGGCATCGGTCGCCCGTACCCGGTACGAATATGAGGTGGCGGCGGCCAACGCGGCGTCGCTGAATGCGGCGGCAGCGGTGCTCGAGACCTGCGTGAAATTCGTGCAACCCGCGCCCTGGCAGCGCTCAATGAGGTACCCAGTGACTCCCACCGCATCGCTCGACACAGTCCAGGACAAGTTGATCTGCGAGCTGGAGATTACGGCGGTCACGAGGCCGCCGGGCGCGGTAGGGGGGGTTGTATCCGCCAGGGGAGGTGTGCTCGCGGTGACAACGGCCGAGTAGCCGCTGAGGTTGGCGGCGGCATCGGTGGCGCGGACGCGATAGGAGTAGTCCGCGGCCGCGGCGAGCCCGGTGTCGTTCAGCATGGTCGAGGCGGTCTGGGAGATTTGCACGAAGTTCGCGCACGCAGTGCCGGTGCACCTCTCTACCAGATATCCTGTTACGCCGACATTGTCGTCGGACGCCATCCACGACAGAGCAATTTGCGAATTCGATGTGGCGCTTGCGCTGAGGCTGCCGGGGACCCCGGGAGCTTCCGTGTCCACCGCCGGCGGCGGTGGAGCCGGCGTGGTGGGAGCCGGAGAGCCGCAGCTCGCCAGGATGACTGTGAGGCATAAGGGGGCGAATCGCCCCAGCGGATGAGATCCCACGCTCTGTCCCCGTTTCTTTGCGTCGAGCCGCCCTGCGAGCACCTTACCGAGTGAGGCGCACAAAGGTAAGCGGACCAGACATAATTGCGTCCCTTAGGCGTCCGGTATGAGGATCTTGGGCAGCTCGGCGCGCCGGCGGTAGAAGACTCCGATGTTGCCGATTCGTTGCACGATCTCGCTGGCGGTCCGCGTGGCCAGCTCGCCGAACGCTGCGGCGCGCGTCGCTCGTTCGCCCACCCGGACGCTCACTTTGACCAGTTCGTGATCGGTCAATGCGCGTTCGAGCTCGGAAACCACGCTGTCGGTGAGCCCGGCATTGCCCAACATGACGATGGGTTTCATGGGATGCGCGAGACGGCGCAAATGCTTCCTTTGTTTTTCTGACAGCCCCATGACGGGATTATAGTCTCTAATCGCAACCCTCAATCGACCCATGCCCAAACGTACGAAAAGCAGCGCTCGATGGCTCGCGGAACACGCCAGCGATGAGTTCGTCAAGCGCGCGCAGCGCGAAGGATGGCGCTCGCGCGCGGTATTCAAACTCGAGCAGATTCAGCAGACCGAGCGCCTGCTGCGGCCGGGAATTCGTTGCGTCGACCTGGGAGCGGCGCCGGGCGGCTGGAGCCAGTACGCCGCGCGCATCATCGGCGGCACGGGTCGCATCGTGGCGACAGATATTCTAGCCATGGACGCAATATCCGGTGTTGATTTTGTGCAGGGCGATTTTCGCGAGGCCCCGGTACTGGAGCAAGTTCTACAATCCATCGGCGCCGATAAAGTCGACCTTGTTTTGTCGGATATGGCCCCCAACATGGCAGGCATAGACGCGGTTGATCAGCCCCGGTCGATGTATCTGGCGGAGCTGGCGCTCGAATTTGCCGACCGCGTGCTGGCTCCGGGGGGCGATTTGCTGGTGAAGCTGTTTCAAGGCGCCGGATTCGACCAGGTCATCAGGGACGCCCGGGGTCGCTATGGTCGAGTGGTGACCAAAAAGCCGAAGGCGTCACGGTCCCGCAGCCCTGAGATCTATCTGTTGGCGCGGCAGTTTGGGATGGTGTAAGTTCGGGAGGCCCGCCATGAAGGGAACGTCCCCCTGGCTTTTGTGTCGTACTGAGATTACGGCTGAAGGTGATACTTGAACGATTTGACGAAACAGATTCTGCTTTGGGTCGCATTGGCCGTCATTTTACTCGCGATTTTCAGCCAATTCGGCATGCGTACCGGCCAGCCGGCCACCATCGATTATTCGCAGTTCCTTGCAGAAGTGAAGAGCGGCAACGTCGAATCGGTCACCCTCAAGGGCGATGTGATCGAGGGCAAAAAGCGCTCCTCGGGCGAACCGTTCGTGGCCTACAACCCGGAGACCAGCAACAGCGCCCTGATCGGCTTGATGCAATCCCAGGGTGTCAAATTCCGCGGTGAGCCGCCGAAGCAGCAATCGGTATTCCTGCAATTGCTGATATCCGCGTTCCCGATATTGATTCTCATTGGCTTCTGGGCCTATTTCATGCGGCAGATGCAGGGCGCCTCGGGTGGACGCGGGGCGATGTCCTTCGGCAAGAGCCGCGCCCGCCTGCTGGGCGAGGATCAGGTGAATATCACCTTCGCGGATGTCGCGGGCATTGAAGAAGCCAAGCAAGAAGTGGTCGAAATCGTTGACTTCTTGAAAGATCCCGGCAAGTTCCAGAAACTTGGCGGCAAGATCCCGAAAGGTGTGCTCATGGTGGGTTCCCCGGGAACCGGCAAGACGCTGCTGGCGCGCGCCATCGCGGGCGAGGCCAAGGTGCCGTTTTTCACCATTTCCGGCTCGGACTTCGTCGAAATGTTCGTCGGCGTTGGTGCATCGCGGGTACGGGACATGTTCGAGCAGGCCAAGAAGCATGCGCCTTGCATCATATTCATCGACGAAATCGATGCGGTCGGCCGGCATCGCGGTGCAGGTCTCGGCGGCGGACATGATGAGCGCGAACAGACCCTGAATCAGTTGCTGGTCGAAATGGACGGATTCGAGGGCAACGAAGGCATTATCGTCATTGCCGCCACCAACCGGCCCGACGTGCTCGATCCGGCGCTGCTGCGTCCGGGCCGCTTCGACCGCCAGGTCGTCGTGCCCCTGCCCGACGTGCGCGGCCGCGAGCAAATCCTCAAAGTGCACATGCGCAAGGTGCCGCTCGGCGACAACGTCAAGCCGTCGGTGATCGCGCGCGGCACACCCGGTTTCTCCGGCGCGGATCTGGCCAACCTGGTCAATGAGGCGGCGTTGTTCGCGGCCCGCGGCAACAAGCGCTCGGTTACGATGGAAGAGTTCGACCGCGCCAAGGACAAGATCATGATGGGCGCCGAGCGGCGTTCCATGGTCATGACCGAGGAAGAGAAGCGCAATACGGCATACCACGAGTCGGGGCATGCCATCGTCGGCCTCTCCGTCCCTGAACATGACCCGGTGTACAAGGTCACCATCATTCCGCGCGGCCGCGCCCTGGGCGTCACCATGTTCCTGCCGGAGGCGGACCGCTACAGCACCAGCAAGCGCCAGCTCGAGAGCCGCATCGCGACGCTGTTCGGCGGCCGGGTCGCCGAGGAGTTGGTGTTCGGTGCGGATGCAGTCACCACCGGCGCGTCCAACGACATCGAACGCGCCACGGAGTTGGCGCGCAACATGGTCACGCGTTGGGGCTTGTCGGACCGCCTGGGCCCGCAGACCTATAGCGAAGAGTCGGGTGAAGTATTCCTCGGCCGCAGCGTGACTCAGCACAAGCAGGTGTCGGATGTGACCGCGCACGTCATCGATGAAGAAGTTCGCCGCGTGATCGACAGCAACTATCAGCGTGCCTACAAGATTCTGCAGACCAACATGGACAAGCTGCAGGCGATGTCCGAGGCCTTGATCAAGTACGAGACCATCGACGAGGATCAGATCAAGGACATCATGGAAGGCCGGGTGCCGCGTCCGCCGCGGGACTGGGACGATACCCCTACACCCACCCCGCGCGGGCCGTCGGCCGAAAAGCCCGCTCCGCCATTGGTCAATCCCGCGGGCCAGCACTAGCCGCGGCGGGCGTTCGATCCGTCCCTGGAGGCTGCGGGAAGTTCCTCCTGTATGCAATGGCGTTGTCGACACAGACTCATTGACCTCACGCGGCCGGTGGTCATGGGAATTCTGAACGTGACGCCGGACTCCTTTTCCGATGGGAACCGCTATGCCGGCGTCGATGCCGCGCTCGAGCGCGCGGCGCAGATCGTTCGCGAGGGTGCGGCGATCGTCGATGTGGGTGGGGAGTCCACTCGGCCCGGCGCCGCCGCGGTCGAGGAGGCCGTGGAAATGGCACGGGTCGTCCCGGTCATCGAGGGAATCGCCGCCGTCTCGGACATCGCAATCTCCATCGATACCAGCAAGCCCCGGGTGATGGCGGCGGCGGTGGCCGCAGGGGCCTGCATCGTCAACGACATCCATGCCTTGCGCACTCCGGGAGCCCTCGAGTTTGCGGCTGCTCAGGGAGTCGGCGTGTGCCTGATGCACATGCAGGGTGAGCCGCGTACCATGCAGGACAACCCCCACTACGAGGACGTGGTGGCGGAGGTGTCGGAATTTTTGACGCGGCAGCGGGATGTGTGCATCGCCGGCGGCATTGACCGCGACGCGATTGCGCTCGATCCGGGATTGGGCTTCGGGAAGGGATTGATGCACAACTTGACGCTGCTGCGGTCGTTGTCGCGATTTGCGGCGCTGGGTTCGCCCCTGCTGGTGGGAATGTCGCGCAAGAGCTTCATAGGCAGGATTCTGGACAAGCCCGTGGAAGAACGGCTTCACGGTGGCACCGGCCTGGCGGCGCTGGCCGTGGCCGAGGGCGCCCGAATCATACGCACTCATGATGTGGGTGCAACCCGCGACGCGATAAGAATGGTGGCTGCAGTTTTGCAAGGGATCGAGCGTTGAATAAATATTTCGGCACCGATGGCGTGCGCGGCCGCGTCGGTGAAGCGCCGATGACCGTGGATTTTGCTCTGCGCCTGGCGAGCGCCGCTGCGCGTGTGCTGGCCCCGGGTGGCGGGCGCGTGCTCATCGGCAAGGACACCCGCGTTTCGGGCTACATGTTCGAGTCGGCGCTCGAGGCGGGTTTCGTCGCCGCTGGCGTCGATGTCATGCTGATCGGCCCGCTGCCGACGCCTGGAATCGCCTACATGACGCAGCGCCTCGAATGCAGCTTCGGTGTCGTCATCAGCGCTTCGCACAATGCGTACCAGGACAATGGCATCAAATTTTTCGACGCCTCCGGCAGCAAGCTCTCCGACGAGGCGGAGAACGAAATCGAATGCCTGCTCGATCTGCCGGTGGTGACCCAGCAGTCGCAACACCTGGGCAAGGCGATGCGCATCGACCGCAGCCGCACGCAGTACCAACAATTTTGCGCGTCCACGATCCCCGCCGGCATGAATCTGCGGGGCTTCAAGATTGTGATCGATTGTGCCAATGGCGCCGGATACAAGGTGGCTCCGCGAGTGCTTGCCGACTTGGGGGCCGAGATCGTGCCCATTGGCTGTTCGCCGAATGGCCGCAACATCAACGATGGCTGCGGATCGACGGCCCCCGAATTGCTGCAGCTCACAGTCCCGGGAGTGCGCGCGCAGGTCGGCCTGGCGCTGGACGGCGATGGCGACCGGGTCGTGATGGTGGACGAGCTCGGGCGCTGCGTGGACGGTGATCAGCTGCTGTACATTCTTGCCAAGCACAGGCGCGACCGGGGTGAATTGACGGGACCTGTGGTCGGCACCGTGATGAGCAACCTCGGGTTGGAGCTTGGGCTCGGCGAAATCGGTGTCGAATTTCGCCGCGCACAGGTGGGCGACCGCTACGTGCTGGCCATGCTCAATGAAGTGGGTGGAACCTTGGGGGGGGAAACTTCGGGTCATATCTTGTGCCTGGACAAGACCACCACCGGCGACGGCTTGATTAGCGCCCTGCAGGTGCTTGCCGTCATGAAACAGACGGGCGCGGGGCTGGCCGAACTCGGGGCCGGCATGCGCAAGTATCCGCAGGTGCTCCTCAATGTGCGCGTTGCCAAGCGCTTCGACCCCTTGCAGGAGCCCAGCGTGGTGAAGGCGGCGCAGCAGGTGGAACGCCGCTTCGAAGGTCGCGGCCGCATCGTGCTGCGCGCCTCCGGTACCGAACCCCTCATCCGTGTCATGGTGGAGGGGTACGATGCGGGGCTGGTGAAGGAGGGCGCACGCGAGATCGCGGCAGTGGTTGAAGCGGCGGCCGCGGGCCTCAAGGACGCTGGCACCTAGGAGAACCCCCAACGCAGGCTGCCCCGGGCTTGCAGTTCGCCGGCGGCGCGGCTAATCTTCGCCGCCTTTCCGGCCGAGGTAGCCCTATGCGTCGTCAGATGGTCGCGGGTAATTGGAAAATGCACGGTTCGAGGGCCGCCAACGAAGCATTACTCGCCGAATTGGAGATGAGCCTGAAGCCGGACTGGCCAATCGACATCGTGGTGTTTCCGCCTTATGTGTATTTGAGCGAAGCGGCTCGAATTCTCGAGGGGGGACGCATAGCCGTCGGTGCGCAAGACGTCTGCGCAGAGTCGGGCGGAGCGTTCACCGGCCAGGTGTGCGCCTCGATGCTGAAGGACGTGGGTTGCAGCTATGTGATCGTGGGCCACTCGGAGCGGCGCCGCTGGTATCACGAGGACGATGCCTTGGTGGCCCGCAAATTTGCGGCGGCCCTGGAAGCTGGTCTCACGCCGGTGCTTTGCGTTGGAGAGACCCTGGAAGAGCGTGAGGGAAAGCACACCGAATCGGTCATCGCTCGGCAGCTCGATGCCGTGATCGCCATGCACGGGGTGAGTGGGTTTGCGCGCGCCATTGTGGCGTATGAGCCGGTGTGGGCCATCGGCACGGGCCGCACTGCGTCACCGGAGCAGGCCCAGGCGGTGCACTTATTCCTGCGCAATCGCATTCATGCGCAAGATGCTAAGATAGCGCGCCATTTGCGGATCCTCTATGGCGGCAGCGTAAAGGCCGGCAATGCGGCGGAGCTGTTTTCGATGCCCGACGTGGATGGCGGATTGGTAGGGGGCGCTTCTCTGAGCGCCGATGAGTTTCAGCAGATATGCGCGGCTGCGGCCGTTCGCCATTGAGAGATTTCTTATGTTGCGTGGAATTATTTTGGGTGTGCACGTATTGCTTGCACTGATGATTATCGGGCTGGTGCTGCTGCAGCGGGGCAAGGGCGCGGAGGCCGGCGCCGGTTTCGGTTCCGGAGCGTCGGGCACGGTGTTCGGCGCCCGCGGCACCAGCACGTTGTTTTCCAAGCTGACGGCCGTGTTCGCGGCGATGTTCTTTGCCACCAGCTTGACGTTGGCCTACCTGGGCGCGCGTCCGACCGCGGAGCCGACCAGTGTGTTGGAGCGTGCAGCTCAGGCGGCGACCACACCGCCGGCGCCCGGGACTCCGCAGAAGAAGTGAGCATGGGACGAGTGACAAGAGCCGACGTGGCGAAATTGGTAGACGCGCTAGTTTGAGGGGCTAGTGGGGCAACCTGTGCCGGTTCGACTCCGGCCGTCGGCACCATCACTTTTATGTTCTTGCGGCATGCCTTTACGCGACGCAACATACTCGCGCCTGATACAATTATGGTCAATTGACGTGGTCGGACGCGGATGATGCTGCGACAGTATTTACCGATATTGATTTTTTTGGGATTGGCCACCGTGCTGGGGCTCGCGTTGTTCACGATCGGCTGGATCATGGGTCCGCGCCGTCCGGACGCGGAAAAACTTTCTCCCTACGAGTGTGGCTTCGAGGCATTCGAGGACTCGCGGATGCGCTTCGACGTCCGGTACTACCTGGTCGCCATCATTTTCATCGTGTTTGACCTCGAGATCGCGTTTTTCTTTCCCTGGGCCGTGTCCCTTGGGAGAACCGGCACTTTCGGCCTGCTGGCCATGCTGATTTTTGCCTTGGTTCTGGTCGTCGCGCTGGTGTACGACTACAAGAAAGGGGCGCTTGAATGGGATTAGAGGCCGTGTCCGCCGACACCAGCACCGTGCGCGGCTTCGAAGTGACCACCGTCGACAAGCTGATCAACTGGGCTCGCACCGGATCGCTGTGGCCGATGACCTTCGGGCTGGCGTGTTGCGCGGTGGAGATGATGCACGCCGGCGCGGCACGATACGATCTCGACCGTTTCGGCGTGGTGTTTCGCCCGAGCCCCCGGCAATCCGACGTCATGATCGTGGCGGGAACCCTGGTGAACAAAATGGCACCGGCGCTGCGCAAGGTGTACGACCAAATGGCCGAGCCGCGCTGGGTCATCTCCATGGGCTCCTGTGCCAATGGCGGCGGCTACTACCATTACTCTTACGCCGTCGTGCGCGGCTGCGACCGCATAGTGCCGGTCGATGTATACGTTCCGGGATGTCCGCCCACGGCTGAAGCGCTGCTCTACGGCATCATTCAGCTGCAGAATAAGATCAGGCGCAACAAGGCGATCATCCGATGAACGCGGATTCCACCGCGGTGGCGGCGGCTGCAGTGCCGACCCGCCTCGACAACCTTGCGAGTGCTGTGGCGGGCGCGCTGCCTGAATTGCGTCAGGTGCCGAACACCTGCGGTGAGGTGACCTACGAGGTGGCGCCGGAGCGACTGCTGCAAGCGGCGGCGCTGTTGCGCGACGCTCCCGAGCTGAAATTCGAAATGTGCATGGATGTGTGCGGAGTAGATTATCTCGAGCACGGCCGGGCGGAATGGAAGACCCAGGATGCCACTTCGTCAGGTTTCAGCCGCGGCGTCGCACGCGGTCCCGAGATCGATGCCCCGGTCGCTCCCGGGCGGCGTTTTGCCGTCGTGTATCACCTGCTGTCGATTTCCTTGAACCAGCGTCTTCGCCTACGCGTGTTTTGCCCCGACGACGCCGAGCCCATGGTCGATTCGGTGGTCGGCATCTGGGCCGGAGCCGATTGGTTCGAGCGCGAGACCTTCGATCTGTTCGGCATCCTTTTCAAGGGACATCCGGATTTGCGCCGCTTGCTCACCGACTACGGCTTCATCGGACATCCGTTCCGCAAGGACTTCCCGCTGACCGGCAATGTGGAAGTCCGCTATGACCCGGAAAAGGGCCGGGTGGTGTATCAACCGGTGAGCATCGAACCGCGGGTGCTGGTGCCGAAGGTGATCCGTCACGACAATCGCTACGACCCGGCGCTGACCAACGCGCCGGTGGCTCCCACGGGCAAAGCCAGTGGCTGAGATACGCAACTACACGATGAACTTCGGCCCTCAGCACCCCGCGGCGCATGGCGTGCTGCGGCTGGTGCTGGAGATGGACGGCGAGGTGATCCAAAAGGCCGATCCGCATATCGGCCTGTTGCATCGCGGAACCGAGAAGCTCGCCGAGAGCAAGCCGTTCAATCAGTCGATCGGCTACATGGACCGTCTGGACTACGTGTCCATGATGTGCAATGAGCACGCCTACGTGATGGCGATCGAAAAGCTGCTGGGAATTGCGCCGCCGCTGCGCGCGCAGTACATCCGCGTGATGTTCGATGAAATCACGCGAATTCTGAACCACCTGATGTGGCTCGGATCGCACGGCCTCGATATCGGCGCGATGACCGTGTTCCTGTACTGCTTTCGCGAGCGCGAAGACCTGATGGATTGCTACGAGGCGGTGTCCGGGACCCGGATGCACGCGACCTATTACCGGCCGGGCGGCGTGTATCGCGACCTTCCGGACGCCATGCCCAAGTACCAGCCGTCCGAGTGGCGCAGCAAGAAGGATGTGGATCGCCTCAACGAGCGGCGCTCCGGCAGCCTGCTGGATTTCATCGCGGATTTTGCCAAGCGCTTTCCGGCCTGCGTCGACGAATATGAAACCCTGCTCACGGACAACCGTATTTGGAAACAGCGCACGGTGAACATCGGCGTGGTGAGCCCCGAGCGGGCCATGCAGCTGGGTTTTTCGGGCCCGATGCTGCGCGGTTCGGGCGTGGAGTGGGACTTGCGCAAGAAGCGGCCCTACGACGTGTACGACCTCGTGGATTTCGATATTCCGGTCGGCATGCACGGCGATTGCTACGATCGCTACCTGGTGCGCGTGGCGGAGTTGCGGCAGTCGACGCGCATCATCGAGCAGTGCGTCGCATGGCTCAAGGCCAATCCCGGACCGGTCATGATCGATGACCGCAAAGTGCGGCCGCCGCGGCGCGAAGAAATGAAGGGCGACATGGAATCGTTGATTCACCACTTCAAACTCATGACCGAAGGCTATTGCGTGCCGCAAGGCGAGGCATACGCCGCCGTTGAGGCGCCGAAGGGGGAGCTTGGGGTGTACCTGGTCTCCGATGGCGCCAACAAACCCTATCGGATGAAGGTGCGCGCGCCCGGCTTCGCGCATCTTGCCTCACTCGACGAAATGGTGCGGGGACACATGCTCGCGGACGTGGTGGCGGTGATCGGAACTCAAGACATCGTGTTCGGCGAGATCGACCGATGAGCGTCGAATTGTCGGCACACGTGCGCGAAGAGATCGATCGTTGGGTGGCGAAGTTCCCGCCGGACCGCAAGCGTTCGGCGGTGATTTCCGCCCTGCATGCCGCGCAACATGAGAATGGCGGGTACCTGACCGTCGAGATCATGGATGCGGTGGCCGCCTACCTAGGGCTGGCGCCGATCCATGTCTACGAGGTGGCGACGTTCTATTCCATGTTCGAGACCAAGCCCGTGGGGCGCCATCACGTGTCGGTGTGCACCAACATTTCGTGCATGCTGCGCGGCTCCCAGGAGGTCGTCGACATGATCGAGAAGAAGCTGGGCATCAAGACGGGAGAGAGCACGCCGGATGGACGTATCTACCTGAAGCGCGAGGAGGAATGCCTGGCCGCGTGCACCGGTGCTCCCATGATGATGGTCGATCACGTCTATCACGAGCATCTGACCCCCGAGAGCATCGACAAGATCCTGGATGAGTTGACATGATCGGAGTCCGTTGATGGCTTATGAGCAGAATCTGGTGTTGTTCGAAGCGCTCCAGTACGAGCGTCCGTGGACATTGGAAGGCTATCGTCAATTCGGCGGCTACCAGGCGTGGGAGAAGATCCTGCGCGAGCAGACGCCGCGCGAAAAAATCATCGAGGACGTCAAGGCCTCGGGGCTGCGCGGCCGCGGCGGCGCGGCGTTCCCCATGGGGGTGAAATGGAGCTTCATGCCGCGCTCCTCGCCCGTGCAGAAATATGCCGTATGCAATTCGGACGAATCCGAACCCGGCACCTGCCATGACCGCGACATTCTGCGCTACAACCCGCATTCGGTGATCGAGGGCATGGCGATCGGCGGATACGCCATGACGGCCACCGTAGGCTACAACTACATCCGCGGAGAATTTCTGGCCGAGCCCATTCCGCGATTCGAAGCCGCGCTGGCCGAAGCCTATGCGGCCGGCCTCCTCGGCAAGAATATCCTCGGCAGCGGCGTCGATTTCGACCTGCATATGTTCGTCGGCGCGGGCGCCTACATTTGCGGCGAAGAAACGGCGCTGCTCGAATCGC
The DNA here is from genome assembly GCA_963811115.1 of uncultured Gammaproteobacteria bacterium. Classification (GTDB taxonomy): domain Bacteria; phylum Pseudomonadota; class Gammaproteobacteria; order Steroidobacterales; family Steroidobacteraceae; genus Bog-1198. Next base: position 243,568 of record CAWEQB010000001.1, on the reverse strand, counting down.
TTGAAGGCAAACCCGGCAAACCGCGATTCAAGCCGCCGTTTCCCGCAAACTTCGGCCTGTTCGGCAAGCCGACCACGATCAACAACACGCAGAGCTTTGCCTCCGTGCCGACCATCCTGCGCAAAGGCGCCGCCTGGTTTGCCGGCCTGGGGCCCGTGAATTCGGGCGGGACCATCATTTTTTCGGTCTCCGGCCATGTCGAGAAGCCGGGCAATTTCGAGTTGCCGCTGGGTGTTCCATTCAAGGACCTGATGGCATTGGCGGGCGGCGTATGGAAGGGACGCAAGCTCAAGGCGGTGATCCCGGGCGGCTCGTCCTGTCCGGTGCTTCCGGCTGATGTGATGTGGGCCACCAACATGGACTATGACTCGGTCAAGAAAGCCGGCTCCTCGATCGGCACCGGCGCGGTCATCGTCATGGACGAGACCACGTGCATGGTGCGGGCGCTCGAGCGCCTGGCGCGCTTCTACATGTCGGAGTCCTGCGGTCAGTGCACGCCCTGCCGCGAGGGCACGGGCTGGCTCACTCGCATGCTCCGGCGAATCATTGCGGGCCAAGGTCGAAGCGAGGACCTCGGGCTCTTGCTCGACGTGGCCAATCGCATCGAGGGCCATACCATTTGCGCGCTGGGCGATGCGGCGGCGTGGCCGGTGCAGAGCTTCCTCAAGCATTTCAGGCCCGAGTTTCAATACATGATCGAGCACAAGGGACGTTCGATCATCGAAGGCCAACCCGCGGCGGGTGCCGCAGCCGTGGCGGCATAGGGCAGGCGATGAGCGACGATACGGTCAATATCGAAGTCAACGGGGTGCCGCTGAAGGCCCGCAAGGGTCAGATGATCATGCAGGTGACGGATCCTGCCGCAATTTACATCCCGCGCTTCTGTTATCACGACAAGCTCACCGTCGCCGCCAATTGCCGCATGTGTCTGGTGGAGGTGGAGAAGGCGCCGAAGCCGATGCCGGCCTGTGCCACGCCGGTGACCGAAGGCATGAAGGTGTTCACCAAGTCGCCGAAGGCGGTCGCCGCGCAGCGCGCGACGATGGAATTTCTGCTGATCAACCATCCTCTGGATTGCCCGATATGCGACCAGGGCGGCGAGTGCGAACTGCAGGACCTGGCTCTGGGCTACGGGCGGGACATTTCGCGCTTCAGCGAACGGAAAAGGGTGGTCAGGGACAAGAACCTGGGTCCGCTGGTGTCGACCGATATGACACGCTGCATACATTGCACGCGCTGCATCCGTTTCGGCCAGGAAATCCAGGGCTACCCCCAGATGGGCACGACCGGCCGCGGCGAGAACATGGAGGTCGGCACGTACATCGAACACAGCGTCGATCATGAGCTCTCGGCCAACATCATCGATCTGTGCCCGGTCGGCGCGCTCAACAACAAACCATTCCGCTATCACGCCCGCTCGTGGGAAATGACCCAGCAAGCGTTGATATCGCCGCATGACGCCTTCGGCACCAACCTGTACGCACACCTGCTGCGCGGCAAGCTGATGCGGATGGTGCCGCGGGAAAATGAAGCGATCAACGAAACCTGGATCGCGGATCGCGACCGCTTCGGCTTCGAGGGAATTTATTCCGAGGAACGGGTCACCGAGCCCATGGTGCGTATCGACGGAGTACTGCGTGCAGTCGAATGGGAAGTGGCGCTCAACGCCGCCGCCGAAGGCTTGCAAAAGGCGGTCGCTGCGCATGGCGGAGGTGCCGCAGGTTTCCTGGCCTCACCCATGGCCACGGTCGAGGAACTCTATCTGCTGGCGCAGATCGCGCGGGGGCTGGGCAGCGCCAATATCGATCATCGCCTGCGTCAGCTGGATTTTCGCGGCCAGGAGAACGAGGGGACTTTCCCGCATCTTGGACTCAAGATCGCCGACGTCGACCATCTCGACGGGGTACTCGTGATCGGTTCGAATCTGCGGCATGAAATGCCCATGTTGGCGCACCGCATCCGCAAGGCGGCGGTCAAGGGTGCGAAGGTCGCCTTCCTCAATCCGCGCCGCTTCGACTATATGTTCCCGGTCGCCGCCTACCTGTTGGCGCCGACCGATATGGCCGCTGAGCTCGCCGCGCTGGTGCGCGCCGCCGCGGCCGCACAGGACAAGCCGGTACCGCCGGGGGTCGCGGCCGCGCAGGTCAACGATGCCCACCGTGCGGCGGTTGGCGCGCTTGCGAAGGGCAGCCGACGCGCTGTCATTCTGGGAACTTTAGCGCAGAGGCATCCGGCCTATGCCGAACTCAAGGCACTGGCCGCGGTTCTGGCGGACCTGTGTTCGGCGAGCGTTGGCTGCATGACGGAGGGCTCGAATTCCGCGGGAGCGCACCTGGCGGGTGCCGTGCCGCACCGCGCACCGGGCGGCGCGCCGCTCGCGACGCCGGGTTTGTCGGCGCGTGCCATGTTGGAGTCGGCCCTCAAGGCCTATGTGTTGTTCGGCGCACTCGATCCGGCGTCGGACTTTGCAGCGGATGCGGGTGCGCTCGAAACCGCGGGTCTTGTGGTTGCGGTAACCACGCATCTTCCCGAGCGATTGCGCTCGTCGGCGCACGTCGTGCTGCCGATCGGATCGTTCGCTGAAACGTCCGGCACCTTCGTCAATGCCGAGGGACGCTGGCAGAGCTGGGCGGGTGCCGCCAGGCTCCTGGGCGAGGCGCGGCCGGGCTGGAAGGTGCTGCGCGTGCTCGCGAACTTGCTGAACGTTCACGGGGTCGACTATGTGAGTTCGGAGGAAGTTCGCGAAGCGTTGAAGGCAGCGTGCGGGACCCGCATCGAGCCGTCGCACGCGACGGGTTCGGGCGGGAGCGCCGGCGCAACACCCCAGGGGCCGGCGCCGGCAGGTGCCTGGGTGGACATCCCACCCTATCAATCCGATGCGTTGGTGCGCGGATCCGAGGCATTGTCCAAGACCAAGGACGGGCGCATGACCCGCTCAGTGATCTAGATGTGGCAGTGGAGCCCGCTTCGCGACTGGCTGTCGGGCGTGATCACGCCCTACTGGTCATCGCCGCTGCTGCTCGCCGTGCAGACGCTGATGGTCATGATCTGCCTCATTCTGACCATGGCCTTTTACACCCTGGCGGAGCGCAAAATCATCGGCTGGATCCAGGCGCGCAAGGGTCCGAACCGCATCGGCGGCCTGTTGATTCCGGGTTTGGCGCAGCCCTTTGCCGACGTCGTCAAACTCATATTCAAGGAAATCGTCATTCCCGCGGACGCGAACGGATTCCTGTTCCGTCTGGCGCCGTTCCTCGCGCTGGTGCCGTCGATGGCGATTTGGGCGGTCATTCCCTTTGCTCCGGAACACGCCTTCGCCAATATCGATGCGGGGCTCTTGTATATATTGGCACTGACCTCCATGGGGGTGTACGGCGTCATCCTCGCGGGCTGGGCGGCCAACTCCAAGTACGCATTCCTCGGCGCCATGCGCTCCGCCGCGCAGATCGTCGCCTACGAAATCGCCATGGGCTTCGCCATGGTTGGCGTGTTGATGGCTGCGGGCAGCCTCAATATCGGCGACATCATTCATGCACAACGCGGATGGTTCGGCTGGAACTGGACCTGGCTGTTTCCGCTGCTTATGGTGTACTTCATCTCGGGCGTCGCTGAGACCAATCGCGCCCCCTTCGATGTCGCGGAGGGCGAGTCGGAGATCGTGGCCGGGTTCCACGTCGACTATTCGGGCATGGCCTTTGCGCTGTTTTTCATTGCCGAATACGTCAACATGATTTTGATTTCGGCGCTGACCGTCATATTCTTTTTCGGCGGCTGGTTGTCGCCCTTCGACGGCCTCCTGCCCGACGATGCGTGGCTGGCCGCACCCAGCTTTTTCTGGTTCGGCTTGAAGACCTTGTTCCCCATGTTCAGTTTTCTGTGGCTGCGCGCGACATTTCCGCGCTACCGCTACGATCAGATCATGCGTTTGGGCTGGAAGGCGTTGATTCCGGTCACATTGGTATGGTTGTTGGTCGAGGGCTTCATGGTCTACCTCCACGTCGGCCCGTGGAAGGGGCATCTGTAATGCGCGCCTTGCGTAATTTCCTCAAGACATTTTTGCTATGGGAGCTGGTCCAGGGCTTGTGGGTCACCTTGAAGGGATTGTTTGCGCCCAAGGTCACCATCAACTATCCGGAAGAGAAGACTCCTCAAAGCAACCGCTTTCGCGGTCTGCACGCCCTGCGGCGCTACCCGAACGGCGAGGAGCGCTGCATCGCCTGCAAGCTTTGCGAAGCCGTATGCCCCGCTCTCGCCATCACCATCGAGTCCGACGTCAGCGCGGACGGCACGCGGCGCACCACACGCTACGACATTGACCTCTTCAAGTGCATCTACTGCGGATTTTGCGAAGAGGCGTGTCCGGTCGATGCCATCGTCGAGACGCGCCTGCATGAATATCACATGGAAAATCGCGGCGAGAACATCATGAGCAAGGACAAACTGCTCGGCATCGGCGAGCGCTACGAAGCCATGATCGCGGCCGATCGCGCCGCGGACGCGCGGTACCGCTGATGTTTCCAACCGTGCTCTTCTTCATCTTCGCCGCCGCGCTCGTCGTAGCGGCGCTGGGCGTCATCCTCGCGCGAAACCCCGTGTACTCCGCGCTGCTGCTGGTGCTGTGCTTCTTCGACAGCGCCGTGATCTGGCTGCTGCTGGATGCCGAGTTCCTGGGGATAGTGCTGGTGCTTGTGTATGTGGGCGCCGTCATGGTGCTGTTCCTGTTCGTGGTGATGATGCTCGACGTCAACCTCGAGGAACTGCGCAAGGGCCTGGCGAAGTTCTGGCCTCTGGCGGTCGCTGTCGCCGGTTTTCTGGCGTTCGCGATCGTGAACGTCATCGTGGTGAAGCACCTCGGCGGCATGAGCATGCGCACGGCACCCATGCTCCCGGCGAACTACTCCAACACGCGGGAATTGGGCGCGGCGTTGTTCACCCGTTATGCCTACCCTGCGCAGATCGCGGCCGTCATCCTGCTGGTGGCGAGCGTTGCCGCCATCGTGCTGACCCTGCGCCGGCGCACCGGCGGCAAGCCGCAGAATATCGCCATGCAGGTCGGGGTGCGCGCGAAAGACCGGATTCGAATAGTCAAAATGGCCTCCGAGAAAAGACCATGATCACGCTGACCCAAGTGCTGACATTGTCCGGCATCCTCTTTTCCATCGCGGTTGCCGGAATCTTCCTGAATCGCAAGAACGTCATCGTTCTTCTGATGTGCATCGAGCTCATGCTGCTGGCCGTCAATTTCAATTTCGTCGCGTTCTCGCGCTACCTGGGCGATATCAGCGGCCAGATTTTCGTGTTTTTCATACTGACCGTGGCGGCGGCCGAATCCGCCATAGGACTCGCGATACTGGTCGTGGTGTTTCGCGAACGCCGCAGCATCGAAGTCGAAGATCTCGACACGCTGCAAGGCTGAGGGACGCGCACACCATGCAGTCGATTTATCTCACCATTGCGTTGGCGCCGCTGGCAGCGGGCGTCATTGCGGGACTTTTCGGCAAGACCATCGGCAGGGCCGGCGCGCACAGCGTCACCATCGCGGGCGTGGGCCTCTCCTGCGTCCTGTCTTGCTATGTGCTGTATGAGATCCTGGCCAACGGATTGCCGCCCTACAACGGGGCGGTCTACACCTGGCTGGTCAGCGACGGGCTGACCATGAACGTCGGATTTCTGATCGATCGGCTGTCCGCCACCATGATGGTGGTGGTGACATTCGTTTCGCTGATGGTGCACATCTACACCATCGGCTACATGCATGACGACGATGGCTACCAGCGCTTCTTCAGCTATATCTCGTTATTCACGTTTTCGATGCTGATGCTGGTGATGTCGAACAATTTCATGCAATTGTTCTTCGGCTGGGAAGCCGTGGGCGTGATGTCTTACCTGCTGATCGGATTCTGGTATACGCGGCCGACGGCGATCGTTGCCAATTTGAAGGCATTTCTGGTGAATCGAGTCGGCGATTTCGGCTTCGTGCTCGGCATCGCTGCCGTGGTGCGCTATACCGGGTCGCTGGATTATGCAACGGTATTTGCGCATACCGATCAGATCGCGGCGGCGCAAATTTACATCGGCAACAGCGTGACCTGGCCGGCAATCACCTTTACCTGCATCGCTCTGTTCGTCGGCGCCATGGGCAAGTCGGCGCAAGTTCCCTTGCATGTGTGGCTGCCGGATTCGATGGAAGGTCCCACGCCGATCTCGGCGCTGATTCATGCGGCGACCATGGTGACGGCCGGAATCTTCATGGTGGCGCGCATGTCGCCGCTGTTCGAGCTGTCGGATACGGCGCTATCGACGGTGTTGATCGTCGGATCGACCACGGCATTTTTCATGGGTCTGCTCGGCATCGTGGCCAATGACATCAAGCGAGTGATCGCCTATTCGACCCTGTCGCAGTTGGGTTACATGATGACCGCGCTTGGAGCGTCGGCGTACGGCGCCGGCATTTTCCATCTCATGTCGCATGCCTTCTTCAAGGCGCTGCTATTCCTGGCGGCGGGCTCGGTGATCATGGCCATGCATCACGAGCAGGACATGCGCAAAATGGGCGGCCTGAGGAAATACATGCCCATCACCTACTGGACCTGTCTGGTGGGTTCGCTGGCATTGATCGGTTTTCCCGGCACATTGGGATTCTTTTCCAAGGATGCGTTGATCGATTCCGTGGGCCTGTCCCATCGGGTGGGCGCGTCGTACGCCTACTTCTGCGTGCTGACCGGCGTGTTCATCACCGCGCTGTACACGTTCCGCATGTTCTTCATGACTTTCCACGGCGCGCCGCGCATGGACCATCACACGCAGGAGCACCTGCACGAGAGTCCCTGGGTGGTGACGCTGCCGCTGATACTCCTTGCCGTTCCCTCGGTGGTGATCGGGTGGTTCACCGTCGAGCCGATGCTATTCGGAGGCTATTTCAACGATTCCCTCCATGTGCTGCCGGCGAACGACGTTCTGGCGACGTTGGGCGAAGAGTTCCATGGCTCGCCCTTCGAATTCATGTGGAAGGCATTCACGTCGATGCCGATGTGGCTGGCCCTCCTGGGCTTGGCCACGGCGTGGTTGTTCTTTCTCAAGAAGCCGGCGCTGGCCGACGCTGCGGAACGTAGATTCAATTGGTTGTACAAGATTTTGGTCAACAAGTACGGCTTCGATTGGTTCAATGAGCATGTCATCGTGGCTGCGGTGCAGCGCCTGGGCGGCGGTCTGTGGCGTTTCGGAGACCAGATTGTGATCGACGAAGGACTGGTCAACGGCAGCGCGCGCACCGTGGGCTGGCTGGCCTCGGTAATGCGCTACGCACAGTCGGGGTATCTGTACCACTACGCGTTCGCAATGATCTTGGGGCTGGTCTCCTTCCTGGTGTGGCTGCTATGGCGAACATGATGTTCGGCGGCCACTTGCTGTCGGTGCTGATCTGGCTGCCCATCATCGGCGGCTTCGCGGTGCTGACCTTGAACGATCGGGTGGGGGCCGCAAAATGGCTGTCCCTGATCGTGAGCGGCTTGACCTTGCTGTTGAGCGTGCCGCTGTTCACATCGTTCCAGATCGGCACCGCGGCGATGCAATTCGTCGAGCGCGCGCCGTGGATCTCGACCATCCATGCGGACTACTACATCGGGGTCGACGGCATTTCGATGCCGCTGATCCTGCTCACCACCTTTACCACCGTGCTCATCGTCATCGCGAGCTGGTCCAATGTGGAAAAGCGCGTGGCGCAGTACCACGCCGCCTTCCTGATATTGGAGGGGCTGATGATCGGCGTGTTCGCCGCCCTGGACGGCGCGCTGTTCTATGTGTTCTGGGAGGCCATGCTCATCCCGATGTTCATCATCATCGGCGTGTGGGGCGGTCCGCGGCGCGTGTACGCGACCATCAAGTTCTTCCTGTACACCTTTGTCGGTTCGCTGCTGATGCTGGTTGCCCTGATTTATATGTATCTGAAGTCGGGCAGTTACGAGCTTGCGGTATTCCAGAGGATGCCGTTGACCCTCACCCAGCAGACGTTCATCTTCTTCGCGTTCTTCGCCGCATTCGCGGTGAAGGTGCCGATGTGGCCGGTGCACACCTGGCTGCCCGACGCACACGTGGAAGCGCCCACCGGCGGCTCGGTGGTGCTGGCCGCCATCATGCTGAAAATGGGCGGGTACGGCTTCTTGAGGTTCTCGCTGCCGATCGCGCCCGACGCCAGCCGCCATTTTGACTGGCTGATCATTGCGCTTTCCTTGATTGCGGTGCTGTACATCGCGTTCGTGGCGTTGGCCCAACGCGACATGAAGAAACTGATTGCGTATTCCTCGATTGCGCACATGGGGTTCGTGACCCTCGGCATGTTCATCGGATTTCAAATCGTGGCTCAAACCGGCCGCACCAGCGGCATCGAGCTGGGGCTGGACGGCGCCGTGGTGCAGATGCTGTCGCATGGCCTGGTATCGGGCGCCATGTTCCTGTGTGTCGGCGTCATGTATGACCGCGTGCATAGCCGCGAGATCAGCGCCTATGGCGGGGTGATCAATACCATGCCGAAATTCGCGGCCTTCATGGTGCTGTTTGCGCTGGCCAATTCCGGTCTGCCCGGAACCTCCGGATTCATCGGGGAATTCATGGTGATACTGGCATCGTTCAAGGCGAACGTGTGGTACGCATTTTTGGCGGCGACCATCTTGGTGCTCGGTGCGGCGTACACCTTGTGGTTGATCAAACGCGTCATCTACGGTGAGGTCGCCAACGACAAGGTGGCCGCGCTCACGGATCTCAACGGCCGTGAATTCCTGGTGCTCGGCGCGCTTGCCGCGGCGGTGCTGCTGGTTGGCCTGTGGCCCGCGCCGCTGCTCGATGCGATGCGCGCCTCCACGCTGCATTTAGCCCAGCAGTTGCTGGTCTCGAAGATCGCTCCCTAAGGCTCAACGATGCACGCTCTCGCCCAATTCAGTGCCAGCCAGTTCAATTCCGGACTGATTTACGCCTGCCCGGAAATCTTTCTCGGATTGGCAGCCTGCGCCATATTGATGCTGGATCTGCTGCTCAATGATGTACAACGCCGTTGGACCGGCTTCCTGGCGGTCATTGGATTGCTCATTACCGCGGGCCTGGTGTGCCTGGAGCCGGCGTCGGGAAAGATCGTCGCGCTAGGCGGGCTGTTCGAGTTGGACCGGATGGCGCAAGTGCTGAAGATCGTCACTCTGCTGACCGTGGCGGTGGTGTTCGTGTATTCCACCGACTATCTGCAGCGGCGCGCCATTCTCAAGGGCGAGTACTACGTGCTGGGCCTGTTTGCGGCCCTTGGGGCGATGGTGCTGATCTCGGCCGGCAGCTTGATCTCGCTGTATTTGGGACTGGAATTGATGTCGCTGTGCCTGTACGCGATGGTGGCCTTCGATCGGGAGTCCGGCATAGCGGCAGAGTCTGCCATCAAGTACTTCGTGCTCGGGTCCATGGCGTCCGGAACCCTGCTGTATGGGATGTCGATCATCTACGGCATGACGGGAAGTCTCGATATTGCGGCGATCGCCGACGCGGTGAGCAACGGGCTCGGAGACAACATCGGATTGGTGTTCGGCATTGCTTTTCTCATCGTTGGGATAGGATTCAAATTGGGTGCCGTGCCCTTCCATATGTGGATCCCGGACGTGTACGAAGGGTCGCCCACCTGCGTAACCGTATTCATCGGAACTGCATCGAAACTTGCGGCGTTCGCACTGGCCATGCGGCTGCTGCCGGAAGCATTGGCGGGCGCCCAAGGAGACTGGAGTCAGATGCTGGTGGTGCTCGCCGTGCTGTCGATGGCCATCGGCAACATCGTCGCGATCGCGCAGAGCAATCTCAAGCGCATGCTTGCATATTCGACGATTTCCCACGTGGGTTACATTCTGCTCGGCATATTGTCGGGCACTGCGCAAGGCTATCAAGCCTCGATGTTCTACATGATCAGCTATGTAATCGTCGCGGCCGGCGCCTTCGGCATGATTCTGCTGCTGGCGAGGCAGGGCTTCGAGGCAGACAGGATCGTGGATTTCCGCGGATTGAACGCGCGCAGTCCGTGGTTCGCCGGCATGATGGCGATACTGATGTTCAGCCTGGCAGGCCTGCCGCCCTTCATCGGTTTCTGGGCCAAGCTTGGCGTCATACAGGCGGTCCTCGGGGTCAATTACACCTGGCTGGCCGTGGTGGCGGTGCTGTTCTCGGTGGTCGGCGCGTTCTTCTACCTGCGCATCGTAAAACTGATGTACTTCGACGAACCCACGGAAACCGCCGCCATCGGCGGATCGGGGCTGATGCGGGCACTCCTCAGCGTAAATGCGTTGCTGGCGTTCGGGCTGGGCGTGATTCCCGGCACGCTGTTGCAGCTCTGCAAGCAGGCGTTGCAATAGCGCAGGGCGGGAAGGGAGCGTTGCAACGCACCAGGGCCCCTTGCATTGGCGGCATCACCCGGTACAATGGGCGGCTCTTCCGGTGCGGGGTGGAGCAGTCTGGCAGCTCGTCGGGCTCATAACCCGAAGGTCGTAGGTTCAAATCCTACCCCCGCTACCACAGTTAAATCCGACCTGTCCCTTTGGACTGCTGGGGTTCATTTTTTCCCCTTACGGATTAGTGGTATATGACTGGCGTGCGCTCCCCCGCTACCAATTCCAATTAAAACTTATATCTATCAGTCACTTGAAGGTGACGTGATTTGAACCTGCAGCACATTCGAATCGTCCGGATCCCGCGTTGGGTTAGTTCCTCAGTGTCGAATGGTGCACGTCGCAAACAATGTTCGCATTCCGATGCGCTGGGGGCGTGAATTGCACGTGGGGTGACGGCTCCGAACGGTTGCCCGAAGGAGTGAGCCGGATTATGTCTTCGGCATTCGCCGAGTTACGGTGATAGTGTTCTTTCGCGAAGAGTAAATCTCAAATTTGGCCCTCTTGCACGATCGAATGCAAAACGGCACGCTTCGATCTCATGGTTTGACTCGAAATTTTTCAGCGCACCTAACACGGAACAATATCGCGAGGGCGCCGATGCATTTTTTCACAAGGCAATCGCGGACTTCTTTGTTGGGTCTGCTAATCCTGTGCAGTCTTGCACTACTCATCCGAGCGCCGGTGCCCGTCAAGCCTGACGCCGGCCCGGTGAAAGGGCAGGGTTCATCCCTGCGTGCGCCGACTCCAGCAGGCATCTCGCACCTGCTTTGGCCTGGGGTCTTCGAGGTCGCAGGGGAGGGTAACGCGGGGCCTGTTTCGTTCACCGCCTCCGGGCGACGGTACCGGGCGATGATTCGAAGCGATGGCTTTTCAGTCGCGGCCCCGGCTGAATCCAGCCGTGTAGCTATTCGCCTGCTGGGCGCGACCAATGGTATCGCCGCGGAATTCGAAGCGCCGAAAGCAGGCGTGTTTAACGAGTTCAATGGTGACGCCGGTCTCGCTCACGTTACGCCCTGCGGTAACGCATCACTTGAAGCGTAGGCAGCAGGTACTGAAGCCGCGTGATTGAGTCTCGAGAAGTCCGTAGTGCTGGTGTCCTCACTGTCCGCAAAGTGGGGACTGCATCGTCGGGCCGAGAAGGCGAGGGCCGACGAACTGGCCGGGATCCTAGAGCGGGGCAGAGGTACGGGATGGATTCTCCAGGAACCTGGGAGATCCTGTGTGTGACCAACCGATGATAGTACATGGACGCCCCCGCTTTGCCAAGCTTTCAGTTCATGACGGCTTGTAGGAACAGATTGCACCCGTACATTCGGACTTTTGCTGCGGCATCGTGCCGCTGTCCCTGATGGGATTGGCTGGTTGGCTCCCTATCGCTTTCTCGCACTCGCGGTGCTGCGGTCATTTTGGGTTTGGCCAACCAAGGTCTGACCTGTTTGCCATCATTGCGTGATCGCCTGAGCAATCGGTGGGTCGATCTCCTTCGTCTGGTTGATCGTCTAGTGTTCGTTGATGCGGCTACGCGGCGGCAAGCCGCGGCACGTAGTCGGGCCGGAATTCGCGCTCATGGGCGAGCAGCGCCCAGATCGTGCGCGCGTTCTTGTTGGCCAGCGCCACGGCGGCAATATTCGGATGGCGCCGGGTGAGCAGTCCTGATCAGCCAGACGTTCGGCTTACGCCTTGCGTCTGCGCCGCCACTATGGCCGAGCGCGCACCGTGAATCAGCAGCGTTCGGAGGTAAGTGTCGCCGCGCTTGCTCATGCCCAGCAGCTTGGGTTTGCCGCCGCTCGAGTCCTGTTTCGGCACCAGCCCCAGCCAGGCCGCCACCTGCCGGCCGTTCTTGAAACTCCTGGCATCGGCAATCGAGGCCACCAGCGCGCTGGCGGCCAACGGACCAATGCCGGGAATCTTCTCGAGCTTGCGGCTCAGCTCGCTGCCTTGATGCCAAGCCTTGATCTGCGCCTCGAGCTCCTTGACCTGCCGATCCAGCACCTTCATGTTCTCGTCAAGCGCTCGATCAGCTGCCGCATCGACGCCGGCAGATCGTGCCGCCCCTCGATCATTCCGGCACCCGCTTGGAAGACGTTCGTGATGCCCTGCGGCAGCACCAGCCCGAACTCGGCCAACAAACCACGAATCTGGTTGGCCTGCGCCGTGCGCGCCTTCACGAATCCCTGGCGCACCCGGTGCACCGACAGCACCGCCTGTTGCTCCACCGTCTTGATCGGCACAAAGCGCATGTTCGGCCGGGCCACCGCCTCGCAGATCGCCTCGGCGTCGGCCGCATCGTTCTTGTTGCTCTTGACGTACGGCTTCACGAACTGCGGCGAGATCAGTCGAACCTCGTGACCGAACCGCCTGAGCTTGCGGGCCCAGTGATGGGCACTGCCACACGCCTCCATGCCAACCAGACAGGCCGGCAGATTCGCAAAGAACACCGCCACCTGTGCCCGTCGCAGTTGCTTGCGAACCACGACATGCCCTCGCTCATCAACACCGTGAACCTGGAACACGCTCTTTGCCAAATCAATGCCGATCGTCGTAATCTTCATGGTGGACGCCCCCCTTCGTTTAAGTGGTCGACTGACACTTCCACTTTGGCACATCGATGCCGTTGCGGGTGGGGGCGTCCATCCCATTGCTAGCGGTACCGGGCTTGAACGGGACCAGGCCCGAGCGGAGTTCTCCGCCGCACGGGAGCGAACTTGGGAGAGGATCGGTTGGAGCGGAGAAGCGAACAACATAAGCGACTCCGTATTCATCGCAGGAAGTCGTAGTGCTCTGATAGTACCGAGGATGCTGGGGAACGCGGCTCGCGCGGACCCGGACGAGGGAAGCGGAGCATCGTAGTACAGAATCGCTTTTGAGAAAACACGGAGGGCGCATTGAAGCCCGAGAGCGTGTCAACGAAACAGGAGCGGATAGCCAAGCTGGCGGCAGAGAATCCAGCGATGGCGTTCACGTCTCTGAACCATTACCTCGACGCCGAGTGGTTGAGGTACGCCTATGAGTGCACGCGCAAAGATGGTGCGGTGGGTATGGCGCGACAATCAAGTTGAGGGGCTCGCGTCAATCAAGATGACAAGGGATCACGCGGCCTTTGGATCATGCTGCAGTTGATTGTCGCTGGCAAGCTTTCTCTTCCGTGGTCTTCTTTGATTTTCCATTCACTTCTACCACAAGCGCAGTCTGCCCGCCGAAGGCGGGCAGAAGCTCCGTGGCCGTTTTTTCTTTGCTTTCCGTTTTTAGCAACCAACGGTAAAGCTGCAGGAGCGGCGATCTCAAGTGACCCCTGGGGTTGGTATCCCCGGCATTGCGGTTCCTCGAGCTTGCTGGTGCTCATCGCCTCGTACACGGTCAACACATCGATAGGCTCGTTACTCATTCGGCATTCTGATTGTCGCTCGGCGTCAATGATCCGACATTTTTCGTCGTTGCGTAGTGCGCTGGCCGTCCCGCGCCGTGTTTCTTGCGCGCAAGCGCCGCTCGTCGCCTGTAGCTTTCCACGTTCATTTCGAAGATGGTCGCGTGATGCACGAGTCGGTCGACCGCGGCGAGCGTCATGGCCGGATCTTGAAAGATCTTTCCCCATTCTCCGAAGGGCTGATTCGCGGTGATGAGAACGGAGCGGCGCTCATAGCGGGCGCTGATGAGTTCGAACAGCACGGAGGTTTCCGCCTGGTCCTTGGCTACGTACACCAGATCGTCCAATACGAGCAGATGATAACGATCCAGGCGATCGATGGCCGCTTCGAGCGCGAACTCGCGCCGCGCGAGCTGAAGCTTTTGCACCAGATCCGAGGTGCGCGTGAAGAACACCCGCCAGCCCTTCTCGATCAGGGACAGTCCGATCGCCGAGGCCAGATGCGATTTGCCACCCCCGGGCGGCCCAAAGAGGAGCAAATTGGCTCCCTTCTCGAGCCACCCATCGCCGGCGCACAGCGCCGAGACTTGCGCCTTGGAGATCATCGGTACCGCCTCGAAGTCGAAGTTCCCGAGGGTTTTCTCAGGTAAGAGCTTCGCTTCGCCCAAATGGCGTTCGATGCGGCGCCGATCACGCTCGGTAATCTCGTGTTCGGCGAGCGCCAAGAGGAAGCGTGCGGCCGGCCAGCCTTCCTTGTCGGAACGCTCGGCGAACTTCTCCCACAGGTGCTTGATTGCCGGCAGTCGCAGCTCGTTCAGGAGCAGTGCCAGGCGCGTCGTGTCGATGCTGCTCGGGTTCATGCCGCTTCTCCCACGTAGGAGTCGTTCAACGCCTCGTACTGGGCGAGCGGTGTGAGCTCAACACGCACCTGCGGTAGGCTCGAGAGGTCCGGGGCAAAGCGCGCTCGCAGCTCCTTCAGGTCCGGTACCCGATGGGCGGCGAGACATTCGCTCAAAATGCCGGCGAGCTGCGCCTCGCAGGCGCGCTCGTGCGCAAGACTCAACAGCTCCACCATCAGTTTGCAGGCGCTGCGCGGGGTGAGCCGCTCGCATAGATCATCGAACATGTGCCGATAGGCCTCGCGCGGCCAGAGCTGGTCGCGATAGACCAGATTCAAGAGCGCCATGGGCTTGCGCCTGAGCGCATGAATCACGTGGCGATAGTCCACCACATGGCCATGTTTGCCGTCACGGTGAGGCCGGCCGCGCACCAGGGTCAATACCCGCGTGCCGCCGACGAACAACTCCACGCGATCATCGTACAGACGCGCTCGCGGCCGATGCCGGATCAGCCGCGAAGGCACGGTATAGAACACCTTGCGCAGCAAGAAGCCACCCGAGGTGCTCACGTACACGAGCTCCTCCTCGTAATCGCTAGTGCGGGTGTCGGGGAGCGGCTGCAACAGAAGCCGCTCGGCATCGATGCGCTTCAAATTGCGCGCGTTCTTGCGGCCGACGATCTCATCGAGAAAGGACCGATAGGCCCCCAAGTCCTCGAAGTCCACCGATCCTCTCATCAGCAGTGCGTCGCGGATCGCCAGCTTCAGGTGCCCGTGCGGACTTTCGATCGCGCCGTTCTCGTGCGCGACGCCACGGTTGTTGCGAGTCGGCTCCATGTGGTAGTGACTACACAACGCATCGTAACGGCGGGTCAGATCCTCGCGCGCTTCGCGGTCAAGATTGCAAAACGCCGCCGATAATGAGTCGCTGCGGTGCTCGCGCGGGGCGCCTCCCAACGCCCAGAGCGCGTTCTGCAGCCCTTCCGCCAACGCCACGTAACTCTCCCCGCCCAAAATCACATGCGCGTGCTCGAACCCTGAGCACGCCAAGCGGAAGTGGTATAGACGGTGATCGAGGTCGATCCCCGCGATCAGCACCCTCAGATCCCCCATCTCGGTAAAATCCGATATCCCCATCCGTCCGGGTTCCTGCACCTGACGGAAGATCACCTCCTGATCCTCGCCGTTGAGAGCCCGCCAATGGCGGATCCGCCGCTCCAAGGTTCGTCGCACGCAATCGGGCAACTTGGGATGACGCCGCTGCATCTCCTCGAAGATCGCAATCGGCCTCAAACCCGGTGCCGCCAAGAGCATCGGTACCACCTCGGGATCAAAAATATCGACCAGCGGGTCCGGCCGCCGCCGGCCGCGGGGCAAGCTCTTCTGTGATGGTAATCGGGGGTCGTACTCAATGCGGTATGCCGTCGACAGGCTCATCGCCGCCTGGGCCGCCGCCGCAGGCATGGTCTCGGTCAATCTGGATTTCATGTAAAGCCTCGTCTGGTGATCGTTGATGTGTCGACCGGGCATCAGGCAGGTACTCCGTCACTGGGAACACCTCCTCAATACCCCATCGGCCGCGATCACCGACGAGCCGGACCCAAAATCGGTCCGAAATCGCCTCTCAGCAGGTCAAATCCAGAGCGAAACCCCCGAAAACCGGCCTTGCCAAAATCTTGCCATCCTGATTGACGCGCTTTGTCATCCTGATTGTCGCGCTACAGGTGGGGGCCGATGGTCAGACAGCGCAGGAATATGCGGCCGATTTGGAGCAGAACCTGCAAAGTCTGATGGATCGACTGAAATCGGGCCGTTATCGCGCGCCGCCGGTTCGACGTCACTTCATCGACAAGTCGGACGGTGGCAAGCGGGCGCTCGGCATCCCGTCTTTCGAGGACAAGGTGGCGCAGCGCGCCATAGTGATGCTGCTGGAGCCGATCTATGAGCAGGACTTTCGTGACTGCTCGTTCGGCTTTCGGGCCGGTCGCAATGCGCACCAGGCGCTGCGGGTCATACGTCACGGGGTATTGGGGCAGGGAGCTCGATGGGTGTTGGAAGTAGACGTTCGGAAATACTTCGACAGCATCGATCACGCCAAGCTGCGAGAACTGCTGGCCAGACGAGTCACCGATGGTGCGGTGAGAAAGATGATCGACAAGTGGCTGAAAGCGGGTGTGTTGGAGTCGGGGCAGGTCTCTTTCCCCGGCGTCGGCACACCCCAGGGTGGTGTAATCACGCCCCGAACGCAAAAGCGAACTTCCAGTTCGAACGCCTCATACGCGGCTGGCGAGGCGGGCCGGTGCTTGATTTGCGCCTCAAGAAGTAATATGTTTATGTCACATGACCCGGGCCACTCGAGCGGACAAGGCACAGCATCTGAACGCCGCATATCGACTTCTCGAACGCAAGACCGAGCTGTCGGAGGCGGCGCACGTTCTATCGCACGAGTTTGGCCTCTCACTCCGTCAGGCATATCGGTACCTCGAGGCAGCAGGCCATTTGGAGCGGCCAGTCGAAGCGGCCGAGTCCACAGTGCCCATCACATTGAAGCTCACGCCGAGCACCGTGCGGGCATTGCGCGCGTATGCGAGCAGCAGCGGCCTCACGATCGGATCGATCGTCACGCGCGCTCTGGACGCCTTTCTCACATCTGTCAGGCGGCATGGCTGAGCGGCGCACCACCGCGCGCTCATACGAAGTTCATCTCGACTATGCCTTTGACCGACTGCGCGACTCGAAGCTCGCACAGGTCTACGACATCCTGGTTCCGGCGCGCGAGCGCCACGTTGGCGGACGGCTAAGGGAGAACACGCATGAAGCTGGCAGCGATCTACGCGCGGGTCTCTTCGGAACAGCAACGCGAGCAACAAACGATCGCGAGCCAGACGGCGGCGCTGATCGAGTTTGCGAGGAGCCGCGAGTTCGAGGTGCCGAAGGAATGGGTGTTCGAAGACGAAGGCTACAGCGGGGCGAGCCTTGAGCGGCCAGGTCTCGAGCGCGTACGCGATCTTGCCGCCGAGGGACAGATCCAGGTGGTGCTCGTCTACTCGCCGGACCGGCTGAGTCGCAAGTACGCCTACCAGATCCTGCTGATGGAGGAACTCGCCCGTCAGGGCGTCGAGACGCTCTTCGTCAATGCGCCGCAGAGCGCAAGCGCCGAGGATCAGCTGCTCATACAGTTCCAGGGCATGATTGCCGAGTACGAGCGGGCGCAGATCCTCGAGCGGTCTCGCCGCGGCAAGCGCCACCGCGCTCGCGCGGGCGAGGTCAGTGTCATGAGCGGCGCGCCTTACGGCTACCGATACGTGCGCAAGACCGACGAATCGGCCGCCGCGTATGCGGTGGATGAGGCCGAAGCACGTGTCGTGCAGCAGATCTACGCGATGTACACCGTCGACGGGCTCAGCATTGGCGAGATCGTGCGACGACTGAACGCTGAAGGCACGTTACGCTGGCGGGGGCCGCTGATGTGATTTTGTCGCAGCTACTTCTCAACGAAGGAAAGGAGAACTTCAGCGACGTTCTCATGAAGGAAGACGCTGATGTCACCGGCTCCCTGCCCGAGCGCGCAGCACATGGAAAGGCGGTGAATGACATGTTGATGATCAACGCAATGAAGCACATGGATTCCGGCGACGACGAGTACTTAGAGATGGACGTCCGAATCAGCGGGCTGGCTACCGTCAGCAAGGCGGTGTCGAACTACGTCATGCTGTGCGGGGACAGCGCGGACTTCGTCGAGGTGTTGAGGTGTTGGGCACGGGTGTTCACGCCAAAGGGTTTAGACCCGGACGGCAACCCCATTCAGTGACGTTGGTCATGAGATTTGCTTACTCATGATCGCTCGATCGCGAAGGCTGTAGAGACGCCCAACGAGAGCTTCACCGACGAGACAATAGCGATCCACACGGTGGCGTCATGATCCTGCCGACCGGGCGAATGCAAGGAGTGGCGCAAGATCGCGATGGTCCGCGGCCACGAGGGCGTCGATATACGCTTGGCGCTTTGCATCTGGATCACGCAGTGCACTTCCACCCCAGGGCAGCGGCTCCAATCCAAAATGCCGAACCATGGCGATGTGCGCGAGCATGCGCCCGTGCCGGCCATTGCCATTCGGAAAGGAATGTATCGTCACGACTCGATATTTAAGGCGGATCGCGATCTCATCCGGCGGGTATGCGTGATACTCCAGCCAACCGCGCACTTCCGCGTAGAGTTCGCGAAGACTCGTGCGAATCAGATGCGATGGCACGCCGATATTGGTGTCGTGCTCGCGAAACTTTCCAGCCCATTTCCACACCTCTCCGAACATTTCCTTATGAAGCCGCAGCAGGTACTCATCGCTCAACATGTCGGAGAGTGCTCTCGTGCGCGACCGGAGCGCCCATTCCTGGCCACGAAGTATGTTCTGCGCTTCCGCTTCGTTGAGCTCTCCCTGCGTGGTAATACTCGCGAGCTTGAGGCCGCGGATGTCCTCCTCGGTGAGTGGCGTGGCGCCAGGCGCATGCGCGCCGGTTAGCGCCATAACTCTCGGGGGTTGCGCTCTAACTCAAGAGCAAGTTCGGTGATTCGCTCCTGCAGCTCGTTGTCGCCGAGGCCTTGAGCCTCAAGTTGCATAGAGTGGGCAACCGGTGCGGCGCGCTTTCGTGCAACCTCTTTGGCGCGGTCAGCGATAGTCTGGCGCAGGGGTTTCCGCGGGATGATCGCGTAAAATAGCTCCGCGTCGAGGGCTTCCGCGGCGCGGCGGAGTGATGCCAGGGTGATCGCACCCGCACGCTCGTTTTTTTCTAACTGATTGACACTTTGTTGCGCGAGATTCATCCGGATGCCGAGCGCGGCGGCAGACAGGCCGAGCCCTTGACGTAAAGCCCGAATCCAACCGCCGGCGCTGGACGGACGCAGCGACGCCGCAATGTCGCGGAGGGGAGCGAGCTTCCGGTCAATCTGAGTTGCCGCAAGAAGATGGGTTTGCTTTGCCATGTCGCATTATACCGTGTTTAGACGGTAAAATAGAGAATATAACAGTCAAAAAGCGGTATAAATCTACAAATATACCGTTTATAGACAGTTAATCATGCCGCTGCCGGATCGATCGCGGCGGGCCAGCCAAGTGGGCGGCATTCGTGCCAACCCGAGTGCAGGGTCCCGACCTCCTGGTGTTAACCAGCAGAACGATGGGCCGAAGAGAACACCATGAGATTGCGGGAGTTTTGTGGAAGTCAGTCCTGCTTTGTTGTGCTTCGTCGTGCTCTGGGGTTGATTTGCAACGGACATCCCGCGAGCGAAGTTGTTAAAAATCAAGTATATACAAATGCCAAAAATCCAATTTCAGCGAGACGGTGAACTCATAACCCGAAGGTCGTAGGTTCAAATCCTACCCCCGCTACCAATTTCCAGAAAATCATCTATTTACCAGTCATTTACTAGTGACGTGATTTGAACCTTCGGGTGCTCGACCGACCCTGTCCTCCAACCTTTGCCTGCGCCGTAAGGAATCGGCCCTAGCCGGCTCTGGACATCTCCAAGCTGCCTCGTGCTGATTTTTGCTCGGTTTGCGCGACGAGACCGCGATGTCATTGTAGATTTACGCTAATAAGAACGATCGCCTGTGGGAGATTAGGGTTGAGGCTGATGCACACACACTTCCGGCGCTACTACGCGCTCGGACTTTCCGTTTTTGCCTGGGTTCTCGTCGCGCACGCTGGCGTCACTCCCGAATTGCAGCACGCTATGCGCGAGGCTACATTCGAAGTAGTCCTTAAGAAACCCGAGCACGAGACGGTTTTCTACGAAAAGCCGCTCCCACTCGAACTGCTTCCCTATATCGAGCGAACAGACAAATACAGCTCAATCGGGAGTGCCTTTGCGCTCGGCCACAACACCTACGTGACAGCCGCCCACGTGATGCGGGATGCAATTGCAAGCCAGTTCGGTCCGCCTGCACTGCGTCGATCTGACGGAGCGGTCTTCGAAATCGACCGTATCCTCAGGTTTTCCGAGCACGAGGACTTTGCGGTGTTCTCCCTGCAGAACGACCCGCAGCCTCCGGCGCTCTTGACCAATCGTGAGCCCAAGCTCGACCAGCCTGTACTGGCGGTCGGCAATGCGCTTGGCGAGGGGGTCGTGATCCGCGACGGGCTCTTCACCTCAGAAACGCCTGAAGCCCAAGATGGGCGTTGGAAATGGATTCGATTCTCCGCTGCGGCATCACCGGGTAACAGCGGCGGTCCTCTGTGCGATGGGGATGGCCGGGTCATCGGAATCGTCGTGCGAAAGTCACCGAATGAAAATCTGAACTACGCGCTGCCTATCACTCGAATGCTCGACGCGCAGGAAAAGGCGCGTTTTGATCAGAAATCCGCGGTCGGCCTACCATTCCTGCACGGCACGACGACGTATGCCTACAAGGATGAATTTAAGCTGCCCCTCACTTGGCCGGCCTTCGTCCAAGCGTATCAGGCGCTCAACGAGCGTCACGCGGACGAATCTCGTTCGCTCGTGCTCAAAACCTACGGAGACACGCTTTTCCCTAAAGGGCCGGGAGCAGTTGACCTTTTATACGAGTGGTCTTCGCAAGGCGCGCGGCCACGGCTTATCCTCCAAGAGCCGGACGGTACGTGGAGCGGCCGCGTCCCCAAGTTCGACAAAGTAAATTTGCCTGGCGATGGTTCAGTCGCCGTCGCGTCCGTCGCCGGTGCAAGTCTGTTGCGGCTCGTCCGCGCTAACGCGGCGAGCGACGACGCTTTCTACGCCGATTCGAAGGCATTCATGGACCTTGCGCTCAAAGCGCTCGATCTTGAGCGTGCCGTCGGAGCCGAGGACGTCAGGGTTGTTTCGCTGGGAGCCGCAACCTCCGACACCATGTACACCGACGGCTACGGGCGTAAGTATCAACAGCGCATCTGGGCTCTGCCTTTTGAAGACTCATACCTGGTTGGGCAGCTCCTGCCGACCCCGGACGGATACGTTGCCCTGCTCATGCAGGCGGATTCCGGAGAGTTGCGCTCGGTCGAGGCAATGAGTCAGCTCATGGTCGGGCAGCTGGATGTTTCCTATGAGGGCACTTTGGCACAGTGGGAAGCCGCACTGCGCCGACGCTCTCTTCTACCTGACGCGCTGGCCGCCGTGAGGCTCAACAAGTCCCCGCTCTGGACGCTGCAGACGGGGCGATTCACCTCGAGTGTGCCCGGTGACATCTTGCTCTTGAACGAGAAGAGTCTTTTGACGCTAGTCATGGGGTTCGGGGTGGACGGAAACCGCACGGTTTGGGACGCGCGGGGTGTGTGGTGGAATCAGGACGATCGGCGAGACGCGGCGGTGGGTCTTTGGCGGCGCGCACGTCCGCCGGCGACAGCGAACATCGAGTTGCGCAATAAGTTTGATAGCATTCGTTCGCGCCGTCCTCCCTACGACGGGACATTTGTTCGAGAGACCGCCGAGACGGTCTCCGCCTCGATGGTGATCGACGTTCCCGGCAAAGCTCCTGGAACGGTGTCGTCCGATATCGAGTACGGATTGTCGCTCCATCTTGTGGGATACCCAAGTCTCTTCCAAGCCGACCGCTCGTTGAGGCGACTGGCCGAGGCCACGCACGTGATCGAGCACGGCCTCGGCCAAGACATTGCGGCGACAAATAATACGAGCCCTCTGGATCAAGCCTTCGCGATACTGGAGAGTCAGATGAGGGCCAAGCTGGACGAGACAAACCCGAGGATGGGCAAGGATCTTCGCGGTAAATCCCTCGAGGACGATATGCATGACCTGCTGCAGCAAATGAAAAGCGACGTCGCGATGATGCCCTCGTCTGAGGGCTCGCAGGAACAATATCTCATGACCGAGACACAACGCGCATCCTGGTTGGGCTCGTACTGGACGTCGTATCCCCAGCTCCAACGCAACCGGGACATGTGGGCCGAGTTTCTTCTGAAGAATCATCTGCCCTCGACGACTCTTCACGGTCCAGCTATCGCGAAAGCCGAAGAAGCGCTCCTTAGCGCACTCGCGAGACCACCGAGTGCCGACTGGGTGGAACGGGAGCACGAACTACAGCAGGCATACGTCAAAGAACGCAGCGACTACCTCAAGTCTCATGCACCGGATAAGAGCCAACTGCCGCCGCGGACGCCCCGTCGCACCCGGTGCCCACCGAAGGCTGCGACAACATCTGGTGGGACGGCCCCGAAGTATCTTCGGAGCGCACGGCCACTCGAAGAGATGTACCCCATGGAGAGTCGGCGTCTAGGCGAGGAAGGAACGGTACTGGCAGCGGTGGATATTTCCGATACAGGCTGCATCACGGCGAAGTCTATCGTGGGTTGGTCCGGATCGGACCTCCTCGATGCGGCGGTGCTCGACTGGCTGGAGACGGTCGAGTTCATCCCCGCCGAGGTCGATGGCCACGCTCTCGCAACAACCACGATCATGCCAATCGTTTTCCAACTGGAGAACTGACCAGCGAGCCGCTGCGTCGCATGGATTTCCTCGAATCTCCGAGGAACCGCGACGACGTTCGTGCCGTGATCGCCGCCTCGCCCAAATTTCCGTCCGAGTCTCTCTGGCGGCCAGTTGGAATGTCCGTCTCAAAAAAGATTTCGAGCCGGCATGGGCAGTTACAATTCCGAATCACGCCGCCGCTACCACTTCCGCCGGAGCCTCCATCGCTCGGCGAGCGCCGTCGCGCACCCGCGGGTTACGTGCCATGAAGGCGTACTTCCCTGGGATTCTTTCGCGAAGTACGCGAGCGCTTTTTTGAACGTGTCGCGCTCCGCCGTGACCTTCATCAATTCACGCTTCAAACGAAACAGCTCCGCTTGCGATTTCCGCCGGCAGGGAAACAAAACCCCGAAAACGCGCCCGCGCGCCACGCTGCCCCTCGCCCCGCAGACGCAGCCCGGGCAGTTTTTGCAGCACTCGGAGCACGGCGACCTGCGCCTCCAAGCGCGCCACTCCCATGCCGACGCACGCGTGAGCGCCGGCGGCAAACGCGAGATGCCGATTGGGCTTGCGGGTGATGTCGAAGAGATCCGGCTGCGCAAACTCCTCCGGATCACGGTTGGCCGCGCCGATGCACAGAGTGAGATATGTACCTGCCTCCAGCGCGACACCGCCGATCGTCACCCGTTCGCTGACCAGCCGGTTTCCGAGCTGGTTGGGGCTCTCCAGCCGCAAGCACTCCTCGATCGCAGATCCCATCAGCGCGTGATCCTCGACCAGGCGTTGCGCCGCAGCCGGTGTGCGCAGCAGCAGCTGCAGGCCGTTACCGATGATGTTGGTCGTTGTCTCATGCCCCGCATTCAACAGGAATATGCAGTTCTGCAGCAGCTCGTCCTCCGACAATTCCTTCTCCCGCAACAGGCCTGTGAGCAGGTCCGTGTCCGGCCCTGGGTGCCGGCGCCGCTCACCGATCAATTCGCGCAGGTAGCGGGTGAACTCACTGACTGCCTCGTTGCCCTGCTGCAGCTGCGCAGCCGTAGTGGTGGCCTCGAGGGCGCCCAGGATGGCCAGAGACCATCCACGCAGCGGACCACGGTCCACACGCGGCACGCGCAGCAAGTTGCCGATCACCTCCACCGGGATGTGAGCGGCGAAGTCCTCGATCAGATCGAACTTCTGCAGGTCCCGCAGGCGCTCGAGCAGTGTATCGACCAAGCTTGTGACACTCGCCTCGAGTCCACGTACCGCAGAGGGACTAAGCGCATCGACGATGGGTCGCCGCACGCGCGTGTGGTAAGGCGCATCATTGAATACCAGACTCGTTGTGTGATGCGCATAAAGCGGCGAATTTACGCCGAACACCGGACCGAACACAGTACGCTTATCGGAGCTGAATCGCACCCGGTCACGGTACACGTGATCAAGATCCGCATAACGCGTGAGGAAGTAACTGCCATCGGCGCAGCGGTGCACGGGATCCCACGTGCGCAGCGAGGCATACGTCGCGTACGGGCTCTCGTAGAAGTCGGCGGTCAGCCGCTGCGGGTCGAATGTGCGAGCCAGCGCGCGTGCCTCTTCAGCGTCCCTCAGCGGATTAGTCGGCACTGCGCAGCGCCTCGATGAGCTGGCGCAAGGCACGCGGATCCTCGACGTGGGTATCGGGTGTCGAGTGGATTGTCACAAAAGGGAGCACATGTGCGTTGACCACGGAGAGCCTGCCGTTATGAACTGTAAACTTGCTTCATGAGCAATAACGCGCCGCCCACTACGCGGAGTTGGATAGGACAATAATAGGCTTCTTTGATGAAGCAAACAAAAGCGCGGCAGCATCCGTCGACCTTAGACTCGAGGTGGCGGGTGACGTGCCGGACGTGTGGGCCGATCGAGATCGTCTGCTCCGGGTCTTTGATAACCTCGTCGGCAACGCACTAAAGTTCACCCCGCCCGGTGGTCACATCAGAGTCGGCGCAGCTCTGAACGAGGACGAGGTTCGATTCTGGGTAGCGGATACGGGAGTCGGCATCGCCACTGAAGACCTCCCGCACGTGTTCGACCGATTCTGGCAGGCGCGCAAGGGTGAGCGACGCGGTACAGGTCTCGGCCTGACGATAGTCAAGGCCATCATCGAAGCGCACGGCGGCCGTATTTGGGTTGAGAGCGCTCTGGGCGTGGGTACTACGTTCTTCTTTGCGCTTTCGGCAGCAGATCAGACCGTGGGCGATTCCGTGCGAGCAGGGCAGCAAAGTCTATTCAAGGACAAACGCTGAGGGGAGCGGCCCGGTCTAGCGATTTCAGAATCGTCATTGCTGGAGAGCCATTTGGAGCAAGCCCTGATGGGTTTCTCCAAAGCTGCTGCTCGCCAACGGCGGAAATGGGTCCGGGAGCCGCCTTCGGGTCACGGACAATTACCCAAGCCCCTTAAATATTGCCTTGCTTTCTCCAGTCCCCGATGTCACTGCGTAAGCTGCGACCTGTGACCTAGCTCGTCCAAACTCAGCTGCTTGCGTTGAACCGATGAAATTTTGACCACTCGCCGCTACCGGGTGCAAACTTCCAGGCGGGATGGTAGCAAGTGCGTTCTCTCTCAGTTGGTGCAAATTAAACAAGGAAGAATCATGAAAACCACCGGTCTGTTTTGCGCTGTCGTTTTCCTGGCGTGCATGTGTCGGATACCAGAGGCTTATGCAGATGATGTTAAGGCTGCCATAGAGGCCGCGAATGCCCAGTTCTCGGCGGCCGCGGCTAAGGGCGATGGAGCAGCGCTCGCGGCGTTGTATTCGGCGGATGGACAAGTGATGCCGGCCGGCAGCGTCCCCATCAGAGGCACAGAAGCGATTCAGAAATTTTGGCAAGGAGCGCTAGATTCAGGGGTCGCCGCCATCGGCCTCAAAACCATCGAGGTCTTCGGTCATGGTTCAACCGCCACCGAGGTCGGCGAGTATGAGTTGCGCGACAAGGCAGGCAAGGTGCTCGACCAAGGTAAGTACATCGTGATCTGGAAGCACGCGGACGGCAAGTGGAAGCTGCGCCGCGACATGTTTTCAACGAATGTACCGCCTCCCAAAAGGTAGCCCTTGACCGGCGAACCGCCGGCGATCTGCCCGAAAGAGGTCAGTCCCGACTGGCGTCACCGGGTCGAAAGTTCGCGTTCGGCCGGCAGCCGTGGCCAGCGGCAGAGTCCGTTAAGGCGACAGTCGGCGTGTTGAATTCGTCGCCGATTAGCGGTTCGCGGCTTGCGGTTGGCTACCCAGGTGGGGCACAAGATTGATAGCGCAATTTTCTATGTCTGTGACACCGATCGATAGCCCGGTTTTTGCATTGGCGGGTTTTCGGCCGGTTTGCTGTTATAAGATTCGTGTGACATAGAAGACATACGTGAGTTATGGAACGCGCCTATCGTAATCTCGGTTACTTTCTACTCGCACTTCTGCCAATTTTTATCGCAGGCTTCTGGATTCCTTATTTATCCGAGATCCCAGCATTTGATCCTTCCATTACGCCACCTGTCCATATCCATGCAATCTTGCTCTTTGCGTGGATCGTGCTCTTGGTCTTTCAACCGCTCGCCATTCGATACAGGGCAATCGCCGCGCATCGATTTCTCGGCAAGGCGTCATATGTTGTGATGGCATTGATCGTGCCATTCACCTTGGCGATGATCTGGAAGGAGTATCACGAGAAGCTGATCGAAGGGAAATCTATCGCTTCTGCGCTGCAGGCCGAATTCATTTCGGCGGCCCAGCTAGTGGTAACCGTTGCGATGTATGTCTTGGCCATCGTTCGCATTCAAAAACGCGACGTACCAGCGCACATGCGGTACATGATTTGCATTGCGCTTTTTTTGCTGCCTGCTGGTTTGGCCAGGACACTGGGATACTGGTTCAGTCTGCGGCAAGTGACGTCTCAGACGATTAGCCTCGCTGTGATAGAGACCTGCCTTGTAGCATTAATCGCATTCGACATTCGCCGCCAACTCAACGCACGGCCTTACGTCGTGGCATTTCTCGCTTACAACGCGACTGCCGTAGTCTGGATCGCCCTTGGGCGGCCGGTTTAAGCAGCGCCGAGAGTGCGACGCCGGCGTTCGCCGATTCGTTGGCGGTGGGTTGCCGAGCCATGACCCGTATGGCTTACCGACAGCGGCCAGTCGCGATAGGCTGGTGAGGGTCAACATGAGTGCCTTCGCCATCAATCCTGACGATTTCATTGCCTCCGATCAAATATAAGCCGCCTCCCTGCGTGGGTATTGCGTCTGCGTCGACGAATTGATCGCCAAATTCTTCCCCTAGAACATTACCAAGCGCGACTAATTTTGCAAGCCAACCGCGAGGTGCGGCGGCGAGACCGGACAAGACCGCGAATCATTTAACGGTCGCTACTTTGTTACTCCGACCGACCGAGAATTCTACGGAACCAGCGACCAGTTCCCTCCGTCACTTCAGAAGCCGCCAAACCCACGGTGTCCGGGGCGCCGCGGTGGCCACTGATTTGCTCGATATGAATCCGAAAATACATAAATTCCAGTGGACGCGCTTTCCCGTGAAGTACAGTCTCCACATAACCTGGTTCCCACCATGCGGGGTGCGTTTGCAGCAGATCGTAGGCGTGCTGCCGATGCGCTATGAATTGGGTCGCATCGGGTAACTCTTCATATTTGCCAAAAACGATCACCGACGCCCAGTCCTGGGGGCTCACTATTTCGTCAACGAGCACGCAAACCAACGGATTTGCGCGCATCCAAGTGATCTTTTGTCCAAGCGTTGAGAATCCGTAGAGGTGGTCGACGTCATACGCACAATGCATCGGCGTGACGTAGGGTTGGCCTTCATGGGCACAGGCCAGTCTGCACAACCTTGCGCGCGCCAGCAACTCGATGCTGGCTTGCCGACTCATGCCTTGTATCCACATATGAGTATTCCCCGATTCCTAATCTTTCTCGCTTACGCTTTGCAATGCTCTCCGGACTTTCCGAGAGCTCGTTATGTAATTGCCGCAGCTTTGACCCGATCTATGCGGACTTAGGAGATTGTCTTGGCCTCCCCTTGATTTACGTGCCAAAAGTGCCGGTAGGGGGACCCCCGCGCATCGCCAACTGCCTGATGTACGCTCCGGCCTACGTCAATGGAATCGCGGACGCACTCGGCATCAGGCTCGGCGACGCCGAGAAGAGTCTCGCGTAGAGCAGCGCCGTGTTGACCGGCTGAAGACAGCACGGCACGGCGCGACCGGCAGAGGTCGATCGCGTGGAAAAGGTAATCAGCCTGCCCGGAAGCGGCCCGCCGCGATGGTCCGCAGAGGCTCGACTGCGGTCATCAGCCCTTAGAAACTCCTCGCGGCGGCTCTACGCACACCCGGACGGAACAGTCGCATATCAAGCATACGCAGCGATGCCGGGCATCGGACTTCCGGGCGCGCTGCTGCAAACAAGTGATATCGACGTCGCACAATTCGTGAGCGTTTCGATTTCGGCGGGTGACGAAACGCCGCCGATGTGGAGTGGCTTTCGATTTCAAACCGGTGAGCCGTGCGGTCCGGATGCCTATCGAGCCATTACGGATCTGTCCGACCCGAGATCGTTCGTGAGCCTCTGTTGCGCGATCTCACCCATAGGAGAGCGGCTAGTCCGACACACTCTCCCCAAGATATGTCGCCGCCCCCACCACCGCCCGACCCATTCGTACTGCTCTTGACATTGAAGATCGCACCTACTGACTCATTCCCGGCCGGCGTTACCTTGCAGCTCTGGGCAGTACCACTGCATGCGCCTGACCAGCCGGCAAATGTGCTGTTTGCGCTCGCATTGGCCGAGAGCGTGACAGGTACACCGATGGCGATAGGCTCGCTGCAAGATCCAGTGCAGCTCGCACCCTCCGTTCCCCACGATTCGGAAACCGTGCCCTGGCCGGTGCCTGAGATCGCTATTGATAGCAGGGGATCCGAAGCAAATTGCACGCTGGCTGAGGTGCTGCCCATGAACGTGAAAGTGCAAGTGGAGCCCGTGAATCCGTCACATGCACCTCCCCAGGATACGAAATGGGTGTCGTTTGCCGCGTTAGCGATCAAAGTGAGCGCCGTGTCGGGTTGAAAATAGTAGGTGCAGTCCGTGGTGCAGGTTCCAGAGCCTGGAGACGAGATCGACCCTGATGAGTTAAAGACCTGTACCGAACCTGTTCCCGCGACTGACACTGCGATTGGTTGCTTCTCAGCAAGATTCACCGCGAGTGAGATATCGGCATCCATGGTTACCTGGCATGTGGCCACGAGCGCAGAGTTCACAGGGCAACCTGAGATCCCCCAGCCAGCAATATAGGTATTCGGCGAAAAAGCTGCCGTTAATGTCACGACGGTCCTGGGCGGGAAACTCGCCGTGCAGTTCGAGCCACAGTTGATGCCCGAGGGGGATGAGATCAGAGTGTCTGTTCCCGACCCGGAGAACGCTACCGACAGCGTATATTGATTCGCGAACGCGGCGGTCACGGCCTCGGCTGCGTTGATCACGAGGTTACATGTCGTAACGCTTCCGCTGCAGTTGCCGCTCCAACCGTTGAACCCGAGTCCGCTTGGAGGGCTGGCAGTGAGCGAAACGGCGCTGCGTGCCGGAAACCGAGCCGTACACGTACCGGGGCAATTGATCCCGGCCGGGGTGGACGTGACCGTTCCGCCCCCGAGGACGCTCACCGTGACCGGACTCAGGAAATCGGCCGACACGGCGGTATAGCCATTCACGGAGACGTTGCACGGATTTGTTTGTCCGGCGCACGCGCCGAGCCACTGCGTGAATGTGGCCCCCGGGGCCGCTGTTGCGGTTAGGCTGACCGTCGATCCCTTCGGGTATACGTGGATACAGGTCGCTCCGCAGTTGATCGCGCCATCGTTTGAAGCAATCACTCCGGCACCGTGAGATTGCCCGGTGAGGTAGGCGCTTGCAGTCAGGTTCTTACCAGTCTGGTAGTACCCCTGATGAGTCGCATCGCCCATATATTGTCCCCACTCGATGGGGCCGTACGGACCCGCGCCCCGCAGGTCATACGCGAAGACGCTGTCCCGCAATCCGACAAAAGGCGTTGTGGCGAGCACGAGATCGTTGCGTCCCGAGGCGCCGAGGTCCGCGATGGCGGGGGTGGTCGCGCCCGACATGTAAAGGATCGGCCGCGGAAAACCGGCGAGCGAAACGCCGTGACGATCGTAAGCGTTCAACTGGCCCGAGGTACTGTTCGAAGCTGAGGACACGAAAACGATGTCAGGGTGACCATCGCCGTCGATGTCCCCGACGACCACAGGTCCCGCATACTGACCCGTACCCACGAGAACTGGAAACCCCGGCATCAGGGAGCCGCCACCTTTCCACGCATAGAGCCGAGCCCCCGTGGCGGTCACGATCTCCGGAATCCCATCGCCGTCGAGGTCGGCCAGCGCGACCAAAGCGTTCGAGCCGGGAGGCGACGTCGACAACGTTCTCTCAAGCACGCCGTGGTTGTCAAAGATCAGAATCTGTAGATAGAGATCACCTGTGCCGCCGGGGCCGCTCGATTGCAGTCCGGAGACAATGATATCCGGCTTGCCATCGCCATCGACATCGCCGATGACCACATCCGATGACATGTCGTCTAAGTTTGCCGGGAGCAAAACCGGGAAGCCCGGCGTCATGCCACCCGTGTCCGAAACCCAAATCGTGTTGTTGTTTGCGCCAACGAAATTGAGCTGCCCGGTGGCATTGAGGTCTGCAACGGCAATCGGTCCAGATTGTTGAGAAGGCGGGATAGTCGTGGTCGTGCTAAAGAGAGTGCCGTTGGCGTTATATGCGGGATAGCTGATGATGGTGTCGATTCCGGTGCCGGTAAGATCAGCCGTCGGCGGTGGATAATACTCATTCGATGCGCTTTGAGGCCATCCGGAGACCGCCGTGTCATCGGCGTTATATATCCCGAGGTTGCCCGAATAGTATCCCGCCACGACGACGCTCTTCGGTGCCCCGCTAGCGAAGGTTCCCAAGCTGACTTCGACGGTCTCGTCGATGTCATAGTTCGGCCACCCGGCTTGGGCTGTGCCATCGGATCTCCAGACATAAAGAGGACCAGCCACGTAGCCTGGGGCGAGAATCTGTTGGCCGGGATTGCCGTCGAGATTGCCGACAATCAACGTTGCCGCAGGGAGTGGAATTTGTCCGCCAGAATCCGGCTGAACGTACATCTGCGTGGGGAACCCTGGTTTCAGCAACGGGTCGACGACTACATTGACGACATCGCCCGTTGGAAAGGTGAGTGTGTAGTGGCCGCCGGCGCTCGCTGTCCAGGCGCCTGAGTAAACGCCATCGCCCGCGACCTCATCGTTGCCGGTACCATCGTCGACCAGCAGCACGGTCGTGCCGCCCGGTTCGACGTCGACTGTGACATTGCCGTTGGGGGCCGCGCAGTCGATGTTGATCGCCTCGAGCGGCAATGACGCTCCGATCGCAAGGGAGATAGTCTCGAACAGCGCCGGTCGTGTACGCGCGGTAACGATCGAGTTCGAGCAGGTCATCGAATTGATTGCACGAAGGCGCCCGCCAGTGACGCTGGGAATCGTGCCCTGGGTGGGATGCACCGTTCCGGCAAGGATCAGGTTCTTGATCGCGCGCCAGTCCCGAGTCGGGTCCTGAGCGGCCAGAAGACCGGCCACACCGCTAACAAAGGCCGTCGCCATGGAGGTGCCATCGTAGGCCGCGTACTTACCATTGAGTACGGTGCTCCATATGGATTCCCCGGGCGCGCCGAGATGGACCGTGCCGGTCCCGTAGTTGCTGAAAATCGACTTAGCGTCAACGGCGGAGGCGACGCAAATGACATTTGAATGGTCGTAGGCGCAGGGATAGAAGGGGTTCTGATCCTCATCCAGATAGTTGTTACCGGCTGCCGTGATGAAAAGGATCCCGAGTTGTCGCTGCGCGGCGATGGCATCTCCCAAGGCCTGGGAGTATGTGGTTGAGCCCCAGGAGTCGTTGGTAGCGACGATGTTAACGCCGCTTTGCTTTTGCTTGGCCACATAGTCGAGACAGGTGATTGCGTCGGCCGTGTTTCCATTGCCGCTCGAGTCCAGGAACTTGCAAGCGAGCAGTCCGACTTTCCAATTGACGCCCGTAACACCAATCGAGTTGTTACCGGCTGCGCCAATGATTCCGGCGACGTGCGTGCCATGAAAGAAATCGTCCATTGGATCGCCCGAGCCGGTGATTGCGTTGATGCCGTGACAGTCGTTCGGGTATCCATCGGTATCGTTACCTGCACAGCCCGCCGGATTCACCCACACGTTCGCCGCAAGGTCGGGGTGAGTGTAGTCGATGCCGCTATCAATGACGGCGATCACAACGTTCGCGTTGCCGGTCGTGAGGTTCCAGGCAGCCTCGGCTCCGATATCCGGATTCGCCGGGCTTCCGAACAGCCCGGTATTGTTAAGACTCCACTGCTGCGGGAACATCGGATCGTTTGGCACGGCAGTCGCCCTGACGATGAGATTCGGTTCGACGTAGGCAACTGCCGGATCGCGCGCGAGCTTCGTTGCGGCTCGGTGCGCCGAGACGCCAATACCGGCGGAGATGTGGTAAAGACCTGCTACCGAGTGGAAGCGATGCCGAGTGGTGAATTGCGAAGCCTTCAGCGCTGCGTCTGCATAAGCCGGATCGGTCGGGCTGCGGAACTTGACGAGGTACTCACCCGGCACGGAGGTTGCGTGGCGTTTGGTGTGGGAACCGGACAGAGGTGATGACGCAGACGGGGCGGCAGCTTGTGTTGTCCCAGCACTCTGGCTAGACGTATTCGCGGGCCTCACTTCCGATGTTGGGGTTCGATCGATTCCCGAGCAGGCGGCCAGAGAAAGGACTATTGCTCCAATCCATGAAGCGCGATTACATCCTGTATGCACGTCCTACCTCCTCAGTTCACCGGGACGACGAGCAATTTGGCATTGACCGAGATGAATACCGTGTTGCCGTCCGGCGTCTCGGCCATCGTGATGATGCCGTACGCACCGGGGCTGCGTGTAAGACCGTTCATCGTATCCGTAGACCTGTGTGAATCCGCTGCACCCGGAATACTTGCTGTTGACGAGCGCAATACCGTCGTTGGTGACCGAGAGGGAATCGAGGAACTGCCCGCAGAAGGCGGTGGGGTTGCTGGCCCTTGGGGTGGCGGTGAAGGGGGCGCCGGTCAGCGGGATGTCCGACACGGCTCCCTGGGTCAGCGCCAGCAATAAACGGCCGTCCGGGGACAACGCAAGGTCGGTGAGCTGCGGCAGTACGTAAGGCGCATTGGCCGACCATGCGCCGGCCGTCGGTGTGTAAATCTCGATCTGTTGGTCGATGCGATCGACACCGAAGAGCGATTGGCGTTCCGCGTCGTAGACCAATCGCGTGTCGTAGGCGAGAGCGCTGCGGGTCGACGGGGCGTTGATCGCTTGGTAGGTGTAAGCGACCGGCGGCAGGATCACCAGCAGCAAGCCGAAGAGGTGGCGATGATTGTGCAAGGGAACTCCCTGTAGAATTATTTTTTAGAATTATTCTTTTAAGTGCTCGCGCATCTGTCCCGACAAATCCCTGCGCCCGGCACTAAATGATGGTCGCAGCGTTCCGGGCTGAAATCAAGCCAGCGGAGTTACGCGCAGGACATTGGACTTAATGCCGGGATTCAAGATCTCTGAGTTGCAGCCGTCAAATCGTGAGGGCCGCGAGTGCGTTTGGGGCCTTCCCGGCTCGCGAAGTTCGCGTCCGGCGTGTGATCTGCGTCCGATTGCGCGGGCGCGCAGCGTGATGAACTACATACTTTGTCAAATGCGCGTTGCGAAGCGTTGACAGGTGGCATAGGAATACATTCGGTATGAGTCGTAACGGAAACGATGCGATGCACACACTACTGGAAAGCATCTCGAATCTTGAACGTCTGGCCAAAGCGCGAGTGACTCAAAACGTCACCGCGGAGATGGAGCGCCTGAAGTTATTGAACCAACTCGTTCGATACGGCGTCTGTACCTGTCATTGTCACTTTGGTTCCAGTGTTTATCACAGCGCCGCGCCATGCTGCGCCAATGCCAAAATGACGGTTGAAAAACCTTAGCATCCGTACGGGCTTTGAGTGGATTGCCCGACGTGGGCATCGAATACAATTTGATCCATCCACCACAACCGCTCAAAAAAGTTACGCGCCATATCAGCTGATGCGGGCTGGACCAACTCGCCGACCGTGCGCCTGCCATCGATGGCGTCCAAAATTAGTTTCTGCTGAGCGTTGATCGGCAGATAAAGATCCGTATAGCTGTGCTTCCGGTTGATCAACACCGCCGCGGCGCCGGGAGGGAGTTTCTCCTGAATGCAGAGGGTGTCGGGCATGCGAATCGGTACATAGTCAAGAAAGGCGTCGCCGGCAAAAATGACTTGTCGTGAGCCGGCGGCGCGAGGATGGCCGACAATCGCGCTGTGACGCACCATCGTGCCACGCAACAGCTCGACGGCGGCAAATTGATCGGGCAATGACAGCTTGGTTGGCCCGTTAATCTGCGGGATCCTGTTCATGACACCGCAATGAGCACTGTATGGCGCCTGGGTTGCCCAGCGGTCGAACCTCAAGCCGTTGCTGTCGATGAATTCAAACAGCTCCGGAACTGAATACGCGCGGTCCTGCGGGTGCAGAAGCGCATCGGCAAGCGTAGCTTCATCACGGGAGTCCGGGGCTTCGCGCAAAAGGGTGCACAGCGGGTGGCCCGGGGGCAAAGACCCGAGAGCAACGATGACTTCGCGAATGCCCTCATCGGTGGCTTGAATTCCAACCCGTCGGCAGAATTCCCGCAACATGTAGATGCCGGCGCGGCCGTAGGGTGCATAGACCATGAGCAGCATGGCGCCGTCGGGTTTCAAGGCGCGACGCAGTGCGCTGAGTCCTGCATCGGGGTCGGGCAAATGGTGCAGAACTCCGGTGCTGACGATTTGATCGAAGCTCCCCAATTCGCCGGCGCGTTCAACGGGAAGCTGGTGGACATCGAGATTGTGCAAGTTGTATTTTCGCTTGAGCTCCTCGGTGCACCGCACGCTCGTTGCGCTGAAGTCGATGCCGGTCACGCGGGCTGCAGGCCAGCGCAAGGCATGCTTGGCGGCCTGGGACGTGCCGCAACCCGCGATCAGAATGGAAAAATCTTCGCGATAGGGTCGGGTCGGCCAGAACAGGTGAAATTCGGCGCGCCGCCTCTGGCCGTCCTGCCAGAGTCGCCGATATCTCTCGAGATCATTGATCGGCCGTGGATACGGATAGCGCTCGTAGAAGGCCTGAACTTCGGTAGTCATCACCAAGGATTGCGACGGCCTGCTGGCATTTGGTCCACCAATCGCATTGAGCCTGGACTGACGAAGGTGCCCCGCGGGATTGCGGGGCACCTCAATCTTTCATGTCGACTCGACGTCGCCCTCAACCGTGGGGCGTCGTCACTTGTGCCAACACTCCGTCCAGATTGAACGAGGCAGGTTTCTGACGCGGCGGGAACTCCTTGAATGCCGCGATCTGCTCCGCCACCAATGCCTGCATCTGGTACATCTGTGGGACGTGATCGACCATCCAATCCCAGTAGGTATTGGAGTTGAAGTCCGCGCGTTCGAACGGATCGCGCCGCAGATGTACGATGTGAGGCACCCGCAGTTTCACCAACGGTTCCGCCCATTGGGCCATCTGGTTGGCGCGTTGCACGGCTAGATTGAACTTGTAGTCCCCTACGCGCACCGCCATGACATCACCGTCGTCGCTGAAGTAGAACACCGCGTTCCTCGGACTCTCCTTCACCTGGCCGGTGAGATACGGAATCATGTTGTAGCCGTCGAGATGCACCTTGAAGGTCTTATTGCCCACCTTGTAGCCCTTGAGGAGCTTCTGAGTGACGTCGGGGTCGCCCGCCGCAGCTAGAAAGGTAGGCAGCATATCGATGTGGGAAACGATGCCGTTCAGGACGGTGCCTGCCTTGATCTTGCCCGGCCAGCGAATGAAGGAAGGCACGCGCCAGCCGCCTTCCCAGTTGGAGTCCTTCTGGCCCCGGAAAGGCGTGTTGGCACCATCGGGCCAGGTGTCATTCTCCGGGCCATTGTCGGTCGAGTACATGACGATGGTGTTATCGGCAATCCCCAGCTCATCGAGCTTGTCCAGCATCTGGCCGATCTGCTCGTCATGAACGACCATGCGATCGCTGTAGTCGTCCTGCCCCTCCACACCGCTCTTGCCTTTGTTCTTCGCGGCGACGTGGGTCCTGAAGTGCATGGCCGTTGAGTTGTACCACAGGAAAAATGGCTTATCCGCCTTCGCCTGGGTCTCCATCCAGCCCAAGGCGGCCGTGGTGATTTCCTCATCGATGGTTTCCATGCGCTTCTTGGTGAGCGGACCGGTATCCTCGATCGTCTGACCGCCCTTGCCGTCGGACTTGCAGTGAAGCACGCCGCGGGGCCCAAACAACTTTTTGAAATTCGGATCCTTCGGATAGTCGGGCAGTTCCGGCTCCTCTTCGGCGTTCAAATGGTAGAGATTGCCGAAGAATTCATCGAATCCATGCACCGTGGGCAGGAATTCATCGCGGTCGCCCAGGTGGTTCTTGCCGAACTGACCCGTGGCGTAGCCAAGCGGCTTGAGCATTTCCGCGATGGTCGGATCTTCCTTTTGAAGTCCGACGGTGGCGCCCGGCATGCCGACCTTGGTGAGGCCGGTGCGAATCGGATTCTGGCCGCAGATGAAGCTCGCGCGGCCGGCGGTGCAACTCTGCTGCGCATAGTAGTCGGTGAACGACACGCCCTCGTTGGCCACCCGGTCGATGTTTGGTGTCCGGTAGCCCATCTGCCCGCGACTGTTGTAACTGATGTTCCACCAGCCGATGTCGTCGCCCCAGAGAACGAGAATATTGGGTTGCTTTGTCGCCATGATTGATTCCTCAACGTCAGGGTTTGAACATGCACTCGCGTTTACGCGCGACATGATGTCGCCTGTGCGGGGCGTCACCATTCTGCGAGGGTCAGCGGAGCGATCTGGCTGGAGGCATCCAGCTTCTTCGCAGAGCCTGTGCGAAGCGGTCCGAGAGCGAAATGGGACCAAAGCCTGATGCAACGGCGCGGCGCGACGTCTTCCGAGTCTCAGCTAGCGAGGTACCGAGTCAACAATTACGTGTAAATGGCTGATTTTTATTGTTGTTTCCATCACGCCGGCAGTACATCGGGCTCGACCGAACGCGCCGCCGTTGGCGCCGCTTCAGCGCCAGAATCTTTTGCTGGCGATGGCCGCACCCTGCGCCAGGGCCTCGAGTTTGCCCCAGATCACCTCCGGGTCGACGCCACTCGATCCCACGTGGATGCTGAATCCGCAATCCACCGCGGCCATGACGTTATCCCGGCCGACGAGGTTGGCGTAGCGGCCGATGCGCTGGGCGACGAGCTCCGGGTGCTCGATATAGGTCGATTGGCATTCGATCACCCCGGGGACGAGGATCTTGCCCTCGGGCAGCTTCACGGTCTCGAACAGTGTCCATTCGTGCGCGTGGCGCGGATTGGCCGCCTCGAACAGGATCGCATGCGGCTTGGCCGTCCAGAGGATGTCGACGATATCGGCGAGCGGTACGTCGCAGTGATGCGGGCCGGGATAGTTGCCCCAGCAGACGTGCATGCGCACCTTCTCGGCGGGAACATTGACGAGCGCCCGATTCAGCGCTTCCACGTGCAGCGCCATGCGATCGCGAAACCCGCTGGTGTCGAGGTGTGCATATTGCGTGTGCCGGCCCATCGCGAGATCAGGACAGTCGATCTGCAACGTCACTCCGGAAGCGACGACGGCCTCGTACTCGAGACGGAGCGCATCGGCGCACGCGAACAGGTATTCCTCGTGGCTCGGATAGAACTCGTTGCGAAAGAAGAGGGTGGTCACGCCCGGGGAAGCGGCGTTCAGAAACATGCCGGCGGCCGCGCGTTCTCCGAGCGAGCGCTGCAGGCGCTGCGCATCCTGCTTGGTCGCATCGAGGTCGCGCATGCGGATCGGTGCATTGCAGGCCGGCGTCTTGCGGTGCTTGCGCCCCGGGTCGTCGAACATGCGGGTCTTGGTGCCCGGGTAAGCCTCGAGGTCCTGGAACACATAGCTGTTGCCGCTGCCGCCGAAGCCCGTGAGCCGGTCCTTGACGTAGGTGGCGTAACTGGGCTTCGGCATCTCGCCGTCGTTGATGATGTCGAGGCCCGCGTTCAGCTGCCGGGCGACGACGAGGTCGACGGCGCGCGTCACCTGCTCATCGAGCGCGGACGGGTCGAACGGCAGCCCGTCCTCGCGCGCGAACATGAGTTGCTTCAGCTCATCCGTACGCGGCAGGCTGCCGACGTGGGTCGTGAGAAACTTTCGATGACCATTCATGTGTAGAACCACGAACCCCGCTATTTTCCGCGCGGAACATAGGTGAACCGTTGGCCGGCAACGGTCGCCGTATACATGAGACCGCCCTTGGCGACGGTGAACACCAGCATTCCCTTCTGGAAGCCGCCACTCGCGGTCGCGGCATCGTTCTTACCGACGCTCGCGCTGGACGTGGCTCCCGAAGTGCCGGCACTGGCGGAAGCACCTGCGGTGACAGCGATGGCGCTGACACCCGCGGCAAATTCAAAGGTGCCGGACTCGAATTCATCGAGTGCGCGCTTGTCCTCGAAGAAAATGATTTGACTGTATGCCTTGCCGCCGGCCTGGAAGCCTGCGCTCAGCTGCGTCATCGTCGTATCGCCGACAAGTGTGCCACCCACGTACACCCGGCCTTTGCCGACTGCGCCACCGACGATGAAACCGGCCTCGCCGACGGTCGGAAAAACCGCATAGGCGTAACTCCTGGAAAAGAATGAGGCGCTATCGCCGGCATTCTTGAATACCGCAACCGTATCGCTGTAGTTGTCGGCGCGGGCAGCACCGCAGGCCAGGGTAAGCATTGCGGCGGATGCGAAAAGGCGGGCGATGACTCTCATGGGGGTATCCTTGACATCAATATGATGGTGCCGTTTATGCGCGCCGATTATACACACCTGTTCAGACTGACCGGCGTGCACGTCTTCCTGGCTCCAAATGCTGCTTGTATTCTTCAAAGGCGGAACCGATACTCCACCGGCCACAGCAAGATCTCGTCGAGTCAGGAGGTGGGTCATGCGTGTCGCTGCGATTCGGCTTATCGGGATGGTCGCGTGGCTGCTCGCGGCAGCATCAGCTCAGGCCATGGAACAGGCTTCGGAGCCGGCGTCATCCGCGGCTCCGCCGCATTGGTCGTATAGCGGGGAACACGGCCCCGGGCATTGGGGCGAGGTTGCCCCGGACGATGCCGTGTGCGGCAATGGCAAGAGCCAGTCGCCGATCAATCTCACAAGCGGCACGGCAAAGGTCGGCAAGGACGGCGCGTTCAAAATCAGCTATGAGCCCGGTGCCGTAGCGCTATTTAACAGCGGCCACACCGTGCAGGCGGACGTCAGCGATGCCGCCGACACGATCTCGCTCGACGGCGCATCCTACACGCTGGCGCAGTTTCACTTTCATACGCCGAGCGAACACACGGTGAACGGCAAGCGTTATCCGCTTGAGATGCATTTCGTGAACAAGGACGCGAACGGACACATCGCCGTCGTCGGTGTCTTCGTGCAAGCCGGTGCGGAAAACAAGCTGCTTGCGCCGGTCTTCAGTGCCTTGCCGCCCTCTGCAACTCCGGCAGGCACTCACGCCGGCAAGCCGGTGCAGGTTGATATCGCAGCCGTGCTTCCCAAGGTTCACAAGGCCTATGTGTATGCCGGTTCGCTGACCACGCCCCCTTGCACGGAGGGCGTGCACTGGATTGTCCTCGAGCAGCCGATCGAGATGTCGAGCGCGCAGATCGACGCGTTCAAGAAGATCTTTCACGACAACCATCGTCCCCTGCAGAAGATCAGCGGACGTGAAGTGGACCGAGAATCGGACTGACGGGGACGGCTTATCCGCGAACCGCCGTCGGTTTCCCGGCGTCTCGATACAGCCAGGCGACGATCGTCCCGAGTATCAGCATCAGTGCGCTGTCGAAGATGATCTGTTTGGCGACCACGTTCCCGGGCATTGGCTGCACCACGAAGTAGATCATGTAGGTGGGCACGCTCGTGAGCAGCGCGACAGCAACGCCAAAGCGCAGGCCCTGTGCCATCCACGGCTTTGCCTCGGCACCGCGCGCATAGATCCAGACGAATGCGCCGGATAAGATCACATGCGCCAGGATCATGAGCGGAAAATATTTCTGTTGGTCGCCGTCCGACCGGAACAGACCGGTCAGCTGCATGTAATCGGGTCGCAACAGCACTCCGTGGATGACAAAGCTGCCCATCAACCACGCGACGAATACCACGATCCAGGCGATGATCATTTTCTTGTTCATTGTTTCCCCCCTTCGCAAAGCATACGCCGGTGCCGCTGCCGTGCAAGACCGGGCGGCGCTAGGCAATCTGAATCTTAGTGGTTAGAATTTCACACCGGCTTAGCCTCATTGAAAGAAGCTCTCCATGATTCCAACATTCGTCGGCGTGACCGGACTGCCGAGGGCGGGCTCCACTCTCGTGTGCCAGATGCTGGCCCAGCATCCCGACATCCATTGCGAGGGGCTGAGCTCGCCCCTTTGCAACACGGTGCTTGGCATCCGGCGCATGATCAGCAATGACCAGTTTTTCCTTTCGCAACTCGATCATTCGTTCGAGAGCAGTTATGCGCATTTGTCCTCGGCCATGCAGGGCTTTTTGCGCGGATGGAATCGCGACTGCGGCAGGAAAGTGGTCGTGGACAAGAACCGCGCATGGCTTCACGCCGTCGAGTTGCTGCTGCAAATCGAACCGAGCGCGAAGCTGATAGTTTGCGTGCGGGAGTTGGGGCAGGTGTACGGGTCCATCGAGGCGCAGCATCAACGCACGATCCTGATGGATTTCATCGACCATTTGGCGGATTTCGACAGGGCGGGGCGGGCGGACATGCTGTTTGCCAAGGACAAGGCAATCGGCGCCCCGCTGATTTCGCTCCACGCGGTGCCTGACCTGCCGAGGGCGGTACAGGAACGCCTCTATTTCCTTCGATTCGAGGATCTGATGGATCAGCCGGCACAATTGATGTCGCAGATTTTTCAATGGCTGGAACTCTCTCCGATGCAAATCAATCCCGAAAAGCTGGTATTGATGGGACCGCAGGAGAGCGATAGTCACTACGGCATGAAGTTTCAGCACGGGCAATCCGAGCGCCTCATCAAGCCCAAAAAACATGACATTCCCCCCCGCATCCAGGCGCAGATCGAAACGGCATGCGCCTGGTACTACCAATACTTCTATCCGAAGAGAGAACCAGCGTCGGTGGGGCGTCCGGACCGTATGTGATTTGACTGCGTTCCGGAATCCGCTAGTCTCGCACTGGCGCGGGTTGGATTTCGGGGTGATTTCGCGACGGGGGAGGGTCTCATGAACAAAGTATGGGGCGTCGTACTGGCGGTCATCGGGGGTTTCGCGCTCGGCGGAATTGCCCTGTATCGCCAGGAGCCGATCAATTCACTGTGGATCATCGTGGCAGCCGGGTGTGTGTACATGCTCGGCTATCGGTTCTACGCCGCCTGGATCGCGGCAAAAGTCTTTTTGGTCGATCCGACCCGGGCTACCCCCGCCGAGCGGCTCAACAATGGTCGGGATTTCGTTCCGACCCACAAATGGGTCGCCTTCGGTCATCACTTCGCGGCCATTGCGGGCCCCGGGCCGCTGGTTGGTCCGACGCTTGCGGCACAGTTCGGCTACCTGCCGGGCACGCTGTGGATCATTATCGGATCAGTGGTCGGCGGCTGCGTGCAGGACATGACCATGTTGATGCTGTCCGTCCGCCGGGACGGGCGCAGCTTGGGCCAGATGGCCCGTGACGAACTGGGGCCGATGGGCGGCTTTGCCGCGCTCATCGGCACCCTCATGATCATGATCATCCTCATCGCCGTGCTCGGTCTCGTGGTCGTCAATGCGATGAAGCATAGTCCGTGGGCCACT
The DNA here is from genome assembly GCA_963811115.1 of uncultured Gammaproteobacteria bacterium. GTDB lineage: Bacteria > Pseudomonadota > Gammaproteobacteria > Steroidobacterales > Steroidobacteraceae > Bog-1198. The sequence goes on along the minus strand of CAWEQB010000001.1, from coordinate 201,503 downwards.
TCGACGGTGTTTGCCACGATCCCGGTGGCGATCTTGGTGGGCTTCTACATGCGCTCCTGGCGGCCGGGTCGCGTGCTCGAGGCGACCGTGCTCGGCGTGACCTTGATACTCCTGTCGGTGTTCGGCGGCGGCTGGATCGACCATCAGCCATGGCTGCGTACGGTATTCGACTACCCCGGCATTTCACTTGCAGGATTCGTCATCGTTTATGGCTGGCTTGCCGCAATCCTGCCGGTATGGCTGCTGCTCGCACCGCGCGACTACCTGTCCACGTTTCTGAAGCTCGGCACGGTTTTCCTGCTCGCGATCGCAATTGTGCTCATGCATCCCCAGATCAAAATGCCGGCGATCACGCAATTCGTCGATGGCACGGGTCCGCTGTTCACCGGCAAGGTGTTCCCGTTCGTGTTCATCACGATCGCATGCGGTGCAATTTCCGGATTTCACGCGTTGGTTTCGAGCGGCACGACACCGAAGCTCATCGCCAATGAGCGGGACGTGCGCCTCATTGGGTACGGCAGCATGGCGCTCGAGTCGCTGGTCGCCATCATGGCGATGATTGCCGCCACTCTGCTCGATCCCGGCGTCTACTTCGCCATCAATGTGGGAGCGGGAGTGGCCGGCGCTGCACCCGACGTGGCCGTCCATACCATCTCGGGTTGGGGTTTTCCCGTTACCACGGAGCAGATGGCGAAACTCGCCAGCGACATGGGCGAAAGTACTTTGTTTGCACGCACCGGCGGTGCGCCGTCGCTGGCGGTCGGAATGGCCAGCATCTTCGGCTCGGCGTTCGGCCGGGGTCTGCTCAGCATTTGGTACCACTTCGCCATCATGTTCGAGGCCGTGTTCATTCTGACGACCGTCGATGCCGGTACTCGGGTGGGTCGCTTCATGCTGCAGGATTTTCTCGGCCAGATGTGGCGTCCGCTCGGGCGCACTTCGTGGTACCCCTCGGTGGTCATCGCAAGCACTCTGGTGGTCGCGGGCTGGGGCTACTTCCTCTATATTGGAGTTATCGATCCGAACGGCGGAATCAATATTCTGTGGCCGCTGTTCGGCATATCCAATCAGATGTTGGCCGCCATTGCCTTGTCCGTGGCGACGGGCGTGCTCGTCAAATCCGGCAAGGCGCGCTACGCGTTGGTGACCGCGCTGCCGCTTGCGTGGCTGGCCATCGTGACCACCACCGCTGCCTGGCAGAAGGTCATGAGCCCCAACCCGAAGCTTGGCTTCTTCTCCGGAGCGAGCGATATGGCGATGAAGCTCGCCGCGGGCGTGTTGCCGCCCGACCGGGCGGCGGTGGCTTCGCGGCTCATTTTCAATCAGCGGCTCGACGGCTGGCTCACGGTATTGTTCACCGCGATTCTTTGGTTCGTGATTCTCGACATGTGCCGAGTTTGCGCAAGGAGGCTGCGGAAACTCCCAGTTGGCCAGAGTTCGGAGGCACCGTACCTGGTGACCCGGCTGGAAGAGGTCCAGGTGGCGGCCGGACTTCGCGGCGCCATGCAGGGGAGCCACTGATGAGTGACGCAGGCGCGAACAGGGACCCTTGCATGGTCCGTTGGATCGGTGCGGCGTGGCGCTATTTGCGGGCGGTGTCGGGGGATGATGCCTACGAGCGCTACCTCGTGCACCATGCCGCGCATCACGCCGGCGAGGCCCCCGTTACGCGCAAGAAATTCTTCAGCGATCGTCAGCGAGAGAAATGGATGGGAGTGACCCGCTGCTGTTGAACGAGTTCGACGCGGGCACTGCGATGAGCTAGGCTGCCTGGCGCAGCCCCGCGGCAAACGGGGCTGGGTCATAAAATCACAACAATAGACTGAGGGTAACCCGTGAATACAAGAAAAATAGTCGGACTATTTGCCGGCGCCGCACTGGCGATCGTGTTCAGGAACATCTACTTGCGGCTCACGGAGTAAAGCTCGAGGTAGCCGGCGCGGGTTCGTCAAAGGCGGATCCGCGGCCGGCACGCTTCCTCACCTTTGGCCAAGCATGTCCCCGGTGCGGGCGCTCAAGCGGCCCCGCCGCCGCTCGCTTTGGAGTGTAAACTCCGGCCTTGGAGGAACTGATGAAGCGTCATTCACCGCCCCCGACGGCGTCGCTCGGTTTTGGCATCACTCCCAAGGCGGGGGAATCGAAGCGCCAGAACGATGATGCATTGCCGGAAGCGCGCAAAGTCAAGATTCTGATAGTCGATGACGATCCTGCGCTACGGCGTCTCATCGTGACGCGGCTGGGTGCGGCGAACTATGCCGTCGATACCGCTGACGGGGCTCTCACGGCGCTGGACGCCTGTGTGCGGGCCCGCCCGAATCTCGTAATCACGGATTTGCGCATGAAGGACATGGACGGCTTTGCCTTCCTCAAGGAGCTCAAGAGCCGTTGGCCGCAAATGTCGGTGATCGTTTTGACGGCGCATGGCACGATTCCCGAGGCGGTACGGGCCACTCAGTACGGCGCGTTCGGCTACCTGGTTAAACCAGTGGGCAAGGAAGAATTATTGGGGCAGGTGGAGCGGGCGACCGCGGACTCAACCTTTACCACGGCTGCGGGCGACTGGCGCTCGAATCTCGCGTCCCGTAGCCAGCTCATGGAGGACCGGCTGAGAATTGCCAATCGAGCTGCGGCCAGCGGTGTGCCCATTCTCCTTACCGGTCAGAATGGTACCGGTAAGGAGCTGTTTTCGCGGGCCATTCACGCAGCCAGCGTGCGCCGTGAAGCGCCCTTTGTGGTCGTACGGTGCCGAAACTCGGACCACGACGCATTGGAATCCGAGATTTTCGGCAGTGAGTCCGATGAATCGGGCGGCCATGCCCCGCAAGAGGGGGCATTGCAGCGGTCGCAGGGCGGCACTTTGCTGTTGGATGAAATCGGCGATCTGCCCATCAAGCTGCAGATCATGCTTGCCAAAGCCCTGGCCCACGACCACGTTCCGACGGCGAAGAGTATCGCAGCGGTGCGAATGGACGTGAGATTGATCTGTACGGCGTCGCGGGACCTCAAGCTGCTGACCGACAACGGCGCGTTCTTCCGGGATCTGTACCACCAGATCAATATATTGCCGATTGAGATACCGCCTCTGGGCCGGCGCCGCGAGGACATTCCATTGTTGGTGTCGCATTTCCTCGAGCAAGCCACTGAACCCGGCGGCCAGAAGAAAATATATTCTCCCAAGGCAATCGAATTGCTCGCGACCACGGATTGGCCGGGTAACGTTCGGCAACTCTTCGATCTGGTGAAACGAAACATTGCCCTCTCTCACGGCGAGGTCATGACGGAGGATCTCGTACAGCAGTCGTTGGGCGGCGAGCCTCCGAAAATACCGACATACGACGAGGCACGGGATAATTTTTCGCGCGAATACCTCGCCCAGAACCTGCGGCGCACGGCGGGCAACGTGGCTCAGGCTGCGCGGCTCGCCAAGCGAAGTCGGACCGATTTCTACAATCTTCTGGCGCGATATCGCTTGCATCCGGAGGACTTCAAGAATCCGGGGCCGGCCGCGCCCAAGGATTCGGACGACGACGAGGAAAAATAGTGGACGTCATCCTCGAGACGCATGGGTTGGTGAAGGAGTTCAAGGGGTTCGTGGCGGTCGACGGCGTGTCGTTGCAAGTGAGGCGGGGAGGGATTCACGCCTTGATAGGCCCGAACGGCGCAGGCAAGACGACGTTCTTCAATCTTCTTACCAAGTTCCTGCAGCCGACATCCGGTGCGATTTACTATCAAGGCAGGGACATCACACGCGAAAAGCCTGCGGATGTAGCCCGCCGCGGGATTGCCCGGTCGTTCCAGATATGCGCCGTGTTTCCGCATCTGACGGTGCTCGAGAACGTGCGGGTGGCCCTGCAACGCAGGCTGGGGACATCGTTTTATTTTTGGCGCTCGGAAAAGAGTTTGGCGAGGCTGGACGATCGGGCCATGCAATTGCTGGCTGAAGTTCGGCTGGAAACGTGGGCCGGCACGCCGGCGGCCGACTTGCCGTACGGGCGCAAGCGCGCGCTGGAACTTGCCACCACGCTGGCGCTCGATCCTGAGTTGATGCTTCTCGACGAGCCGACTCAAGGCATGGGACACGAGGATGTATCGCGCGTGACCCACTTGATCAAGCAGGTTGCAGCCAACCGGACCGTGCTCATGGTCGAGCACAACATGAGCGTGGTCGCCTCCATCGCGGATACGATTTCCGTCCTGCAGCGAGGCCGGGTGATTGCGGCCGGACCCTATGCCGAGGTCTCGAAGAATCCCCAGGTCTTGGAGGCCTACATGGGCAGCACGGAAACCGGACTCGCGGACGGCGGCTGATGGTGCGGGAGATCCTGAAAATTGCCAATCTCGAAGCATGGTACGGCGAATCGCATATCCTGCACGGGGTCGATCTCACCGTGCACGAGGGTGAAGTCGTCACGCTTTTGGGGCGTAACGGCGCGGGACGCACGACCACGTTGCGCGCCATCATGGGATTGGTGGGCGCACGCAGCGGTTCGGTGGCGGTCGACGGAGTGGAGACCGTGCGCCTCGCGCCGCATCGGATCGCACGCATGGGGGTGGGGTATTGCCCGGAGGAGCGCGGCATTTTCTCAGCGCTGTCGGCGGAGGAGAATCTATTGCTGCCGCCGCGGATCAAGGGGGCCCGGTCGATGCCGGTCGAGGAGATTTACCGCATATTTCCCAACCTGCTCGAGCGTGCCGCCAGTTCCGGCACGCATCTGTCGGGCGGCGAGCAGCAAATGCTGGCGGTAGCGCGCATCCTGCGCACCGGGGCCCGGCTCTTGTTGTTGGATGAAATTTCGGAGGGCCTTGCGCCGGTGATCGTGCACAAGTTGGGCGAGGTGATCCGCACCCTCCGGGCGACAGGCTTCACGGTCGTACTGGTAGAGCAGAACTTTCGATTTGCAGCGCCTCTGGCGGATCGATTCTATGTGATGGAGAGTGGCCGAATCGTCAAACAATTCGAGCAGTCGGATCTGGCGTCGCAAATGAATCTGCTCCACGAATATCTGGGCGTTTGAATCAAACCAAAAAGGGAAACAACATGCTGTTCAAATCAACGGTTGCCGCACTTGGTGCCGTTCTCAGCCTGACCGCCGCCCCGCTCGCGGTCGCCGGCGATCAGGTGGTCATCGGCGACATCGACGATCTGTCGGGAGTCTATGCGGATGCCACCGGCCAGGGCGCAATCGAAGGCGCCAATATGGCGATTGCCGATTTCGGCGGCACCGTATTGGGCAAAAAAATCGTGCTGCTCACCGCGGATCACCAGAACAAGCCGGATATCGGTGCATCGAAGTTTCGCGAATGGGCCGACCAGAACGGTCTCAACATGCTTCTGGGCGGTTCGAACACCGGAGTGAGCATCGCCATGGCCAAGGTGGCCGCAGCGAAAAAAGTGCCGTTTTTTGTGGTTGGGGCCGGCGGTGCATCGCTGACCGGCGCCGATTGCACGCCCTACACCGTGCACTATCTCTATGACACCACGGCCCTCGCCAACGGGACGGCCAGCGTGATTGTGAAACAAGGAGGCAAGAGCTGGTTTTTCGTGACTGCCGACTACGCGTTCGGCACCCAATTACAGGATGCCGCCACGCGTGTCGTGACCGCCAATGGCGGCAAGGTATTGGGTGCCGTGCGTGCCCCCCTGGGCACCACCGATTACTCCTCATTCCTGCTTCAGGCGCAAGCTTCCGGCGCACAGGTTCTGGGCTTGGCGAACGCGGGAACGGATTTTTCCAACTCGCTCAAGGCAGCCAACGAATTCGGCATCACCAAGACCATGAAGCCGGCGGCGCTGCTTGCCTTCATCAGCGACATCCACAGTCTCACGCTGCAGACCGCCCAGGGTCTGTACCTGACCACCGGCTGGTACTGGGACTTGAACGAGGAGACGCGCGCCTTCGCCAAACGCTTCTACGCCAAGATGCAGAAAGAGCCGACCATGGACCACGCGGGCTACTATTCGGCCACGATGCAATATTTGAAAGCGGTCAAGGCGGTGGGATCGACCGACCCTGACCTGGTCATGGCGCATCTGAAAAAGACCAGGATCAACGACATGCTGACCAAGGACGGCTACATCCGCGCCGACGGTCTGATGGTCCACACCATGTACGTGATGCAAGTGAAGACTCCGGCGGAATCGAAGTATCCCTGGGACTACTACAAGGTGATCAAGGTCATGTCGGGCGAGGAGGCCGACGGATCGCAACCGGACCCTGCCTGTCCGTTGGCCAAGAAATAAAGGTCCGGTAACCCGTGACAGCCGTGTTCGGCGTGCCGCTGCCGGCGATTCTCGGCCAGCTGATGTTGGGATTGGTCAACGGCTCGTTCTATGCGCTGCTGAGTCTCGGTCTCGCGGTGATTTTTGGGCTGCTCGGCGTGGTCAATTTTGCTCACGGCGCCTTCTACATGCTGGGTGCCTTCGCGGCCTACATCGGCTTGCAATTCCTGGGAGTGAACTACTGGTGCGCGCTGCTGCTAGCGCCGCTGGCGGTGGGATTGCTGGGGATCATGATCGAACGTTTGTTTCTGCGGCACTTGTATCAGCTCGAGCCCGTCTACGGCCTGCTTCTCACCTTCGGCATGGCCTTGATTGCCGAAGGGATCATGCGCAGCTTGTTCGGGGCTTCCGGCAGATCCTATCCGGTTCCGGAACTATTGCAGGGAGGGTTCAATCTCGGCTTCATGGTGCTGCCGATTTACCGAGCGTGGGTCATCGTTGCGTCGGTCGTGGTATGCGGTGCAACCTGGTTCTTGATCGAGCGCACCCACCTGGGGGCGAGGCTGCGGGCGGCGACCGAAAACGCCGGATTGGTGCAGGCCCTCGGGATCAACGTTCCGCTCATGGTCATGATCACCTATGGAAGCGGCGTCGCCCTTGCCGCTCTGGCGGGGGTGCTCGCGGCGCCGGTGATTCAGGTAAGTCCGCTCATGGGTTCATCGTTGGTGATCGTGGTCTTTGCGGTGGTGGTGATCGGCGGAATGGGTTCCATTTTGGGGGCCATCGTCAGCGGCCTCGTGCTCGGTCTCATTGAAGGGTTGACCAAGGTCATTTATCCCGAAGCTTCCAACATCGTTGTGTTCGTCATCATGGCCGTGGTCCTCATCTGGCGGCCGTCCGGGTTATTCGGCAGGGAGTAGGGGATGCCTGGCCGTCTCGTCGTGTACGTCATCCTCGCCGCAGCGGCGCTCGCTGCGCCCTTCCTCGGGCTGTATCCGGTATTCCTGATGAAGCTGCTGTGCTTCGCCATGTTCGCCTGTGCATTCAATTTGCTGCTTGGCTACACAAAAATGCTGTCATTTGGGCACGCCGCGTACTTTGGGTCATCGGCCTACGTCACCGGCTGGCTGATTACGGTGCACGGGTGGGGCACGGTGCAGGGGATTCTGGCCGGTGTCGTGGTTGCCATGTTGCTTGGTCTGGTGATCGGCGCGATCGCCGTGCGCCGCCAGGGGATCTACTTTGCGATGATTACCCTGGCCCTGGCGCAACTGGTGTTCTTCGTCTGTTTGCAGGCCGATTTCACGGGAGGAGAGAACGGTTTGCAGGGGATACCGAGAGGCAGCGTATTCGGAATGATCGATTTGGGCCGGGACCGGACCATGTACTACTTCGTGCTGGCGGTGTTTGTTGCCGTCTATGCGCTCATCCGCCGCATCGTCGGCTCGCCCTTCGGACAAGTCCTCAAAGCCATTCGAGCCAACGAGCCGCGCGCGATCTCGCTTGGGTACAAGGTGGACCGCTACAAGCTGGTCGTCTTCGTGCTGTCGGCCAGTTTTTCGGGCCTGGCCGGATCTCTGAAGGCCATGGTTCTGGGCTTTGTTACGTTGTCGGACGTCAGTCAGGGAACATCCGGCGAGGTAATCTTGATGACCCTGCTGGGCGGCAGCGGGACCTTCCTGGGGCCTGTGCTCGGGGCGAACATGGTCGTGACTCTGCAGGAGTATCTGTCGGATTGGGTGGGGTCCTGGGTCTCCGTCATCATCGGCGTCATCTTTGTGGTCTGCGTAATGACCTTCCGGCGAGGGTTCGTCGGTGAAATCCAGCGCTACGTTGCGCGCCGAAAATAGCATCTCGCCCCGCTTTGGGGGCAGCGTCTATATATACTATTGCCAGCTGGTTGAATCGGGGGAATGGGAATGCCGATGATTTCATGTAGGCGCATCGTAGGTTTGCCGGGTTCGTTGCTGGCGGCGCTATTGCCGCTGACGGCATGGCCTGCTCAGACCTATCAGATTTACGTCTCCAACGAGAAATCGGGAGACATCACGGTCATCGACGGCCGGGACAATCAAGTGCTCGCGACCATTCCGGTTGGCAAGCGTCCGCGCGGCATCCACGCAAGTCCGGACGGCAAGAGCGTGTACGTGGCTCTGAGCGGCACTCCGATCGCAGCGCCGCCCCAACTGGATTCGAAGGGCAATCCGACCTTTCAAAAAGGCAAGGATGATGATGACGACAGCGTCAAGTCCGACAAATCGGCTGATGCGATCGGCGTCATCGATGTCGCGCAAAAGAAATTGGTCGGCAAAATCTCCGCCGGGTCGGATCCGGAGGAGTTTTCGCTGAGCAAGGACGGGACCAAGCTCTACGTCTCCAACGAGGACACGAAGACAGCCAGCGTGATCAGCATTGCGACCGGTAAGGTGGAACACATCATCGCGGTGGCACAAGAACCCGAAGGGGTGGCGACCGCGCCTGACGGCAAGCGCTTTTACGTGACCTGCGAAGCGGGGGGAGACGTCTACGCCATCGATACGGCGGGCTACACCACGGTTGGGCACTTCAAAGTCAATGTCCGGCCTCGCAGCATGGACTTTTTGCCGAGCGGCGGTTTGGGATTCATTCCATCCGAATCGACCGGCGAGTTGAATGTCGTTGACACGGTCAATTTCAAAGTGCTGAAAATCATCCCCCTGCCGCCGACTTCCAGGCCGATGAGCGTGAAGGTCTCCCTGGACGGGCAAAGGATCTATGTCAGCAATGGGCGCGCCGCAACCGTTTCTGTGCTGGATGCCCGCACATACGAACTTTTGAACAGCATCCAGGTGGGCACCCGCCCTTGGGGAATGGCGCTGTCCCCGGACGGCAAGTACTTGTACACGGCGAACGGGCCGTCCAACGATGTGTCCGTGGTCGATCTGGGCACAAACAAGGAAATTGCCAGGGTGAAAGCCGGCGCGAGCCCATGGTCGGTCACGGTGCGCACTGCACCGTGACTCAAGGACTTGGGAGCGGGAAGTCATTTGCCGACGATGAATACTTCTTGTGCGGTGATGCTGCGCGTGAAGCCGTCCTTGAAGGCGCGCGCACGCAGGACCGTGGGCTCCGTAAGGTTGATGGGTTTTTCGTAGCGCATGTCCCCCGGTCCCGGCACGCTGCCATCCAACGTATAGCGAATGTCGGCGCCGGTTTCGGGCACGGTCAGCGAGACCTCGACCGGCGCGGCAAAAGCGCCGCCCTGCGGCGACATCGTGGGCGGGTCCAGAACCGGCCGGCCGGGCAGGCTCGTGATCCAATCCTTTAAAAGTCTTACGCCCTTCTGATCGATGGTTTCCCGGGCCACAGGCGGCATCTTGATGTCGTCCAGGGTATTGACTCGCATGAACGCAATCGAGCGCCAGATATCGTGCGGCGATATCACGCGCGGTCGATCGATGCCCTGGTCGATCAACACCGGTCCATCGATGAGTCCCTGTTTCTCGAGGGGGGTGTCGAAACGGGCGTCGAAATAGGCGACGGTGCCCCCCGGCCTGTGACATTGCGAACAATTGGCATCCAAGTATGACCGCGCCCGGTCCTGCAGGCTTCGGGTCGTGTCGTCGGCAGCGGCGAGGGTGAGCACGTTGCCAAGATCCGCGTCATTGAGCGGATTCGCGAGCAAGCCAAGGTGACTCCAGGTCCGCAGTTCATTGTCGGCCACTCGCGATGGATAGGTGAAGCTGCGATTCAATTGCCGCGTCTTGACGCCGAGCACACCGCTGGTCTTTGCGTTATGGCAGGCGAGACAATCCTGCCTGCTGGGGTAGTACCAGGTCTGACCGTGAATCTCCTCGGTGAAGCTGGACGCCAGCAGATCGGCATCGCTGTTATCAGGCCTCCATTTGTACACGACCCCGTAAACGCCCCCCGCGCCATCGCGCACCAATAGGCGCGTCTCGAGCCGCTGCCTGACGTTGGGGTTGGCCGCGTCGATCGGCAGCTCGAAGGTCTTGATGAATACCGTGCCGTTCGGAAAGGTCCAATCACCGGTGGGCGAGTTTTTTATCTTGTCTTGCGGAATTGCGGCCCATCGCAGCTTGGAAGCTCCATCCGACCAGAAGGGCACCACCAGATCGTAAGGAATCAAGCCGGCGGCGGGGGTGAGACTACGGGTATCGCGAAATGCGCCGGTCTGCGACAGCAGGAGCGGAATCTTGCCGTCCGCGAGGTGCGGCATGTTCAAGTAGGCGGGCGCCGCGGTCCGCGAGGCGATCCCGTAAGGGGGTACCGCGCCGGGGCTTGCGGCCGCCGCAGTCGCAGCCTCGGCCAACATCATTGCGATGACCACGACCCCCAGCAGCGTCGACCCGATATGCGTGTTCAATGGTGAATGCCCTCAACCGACAATATATACGCTGCGGCGGCGGAACGCGCGGAGCTTGGTTCAAGCGCGGGCCGGATCGAAGGGCGAGAACGATTGCGCGGTCGCATCGAAAGGATTTCGCGCCGTAATCATCACGAGCCGCCGTTCATCGCCGCGGGTCACATAGGTAAAGCCGAACTCCGCGCCGCCTTCGGCTGTCCAACCCTCGCTCACGAGCCGCTCGATGGCATTTCTCAATGCCTCGCGAAGATCGCTGCCGCGCCGTGGGTGCAAGCAATCGATGATCTGCCACTGCAGATTCCAGATGACGACATAGTGCTGTGCGTTGGAGGTTGCGAATACATTGTGGCGAGCGCGGCCCATGGCGCTGATTGTCGGGCTAGACCGACGCGGCAAGTTGCGGCGCGCTTCTTTGGAGCCTGCGCAGGGTGGGATCCTTCACCAAGTGGAGAACCCGTGAGAACAAATGGTCGCGGGCATCGGCGCGGCCGATATGAATGATACCCGTGCGCTGCAGGTCCTCCGCAAATACCGCAAGCACGCGTTGGCGCACTTCCTCATCCAGCGAATCAAGCACCTCGTCGATCAGCAGCCACGAAGGCGCATGCAGCACCGCGCGTGCGAAGGCGACGGTCTGCTGCTCGTCATCGCTCAATTCCTGATCCCACCGCAGCGACATATCCAGCATGGGCAGCAGGCGTTCAAGCTTGAGCCGGCTCAAGGCATTTGCGTAGGCGGTTGCATCGAAGGTAGCGGTCGTTGACGGGTAGGCCAGGACCTCGCGCAAAGTGCCTGGAGGAAGATAGGGAGTTCGTGGCATATACAGCATCTCTTCGCCTTCTGGGTGGCTGACCCGTCCGGCACCCCACGGCCACAGCCCCGCCAATGCACGGAACAGCAGGGTCTTCCCGGTTCCGGACTCTCCGACGATCAGAACCCGGTCACCGGCATCGATTTCGACGTTCTTTTCCTGGAGCATGGTGGCGCCGGCAGGCGAGGCGATCTCCAAATCGTCGATGAGGATCTTGCCCGGGTCGCCGGCGACGAACGCAATGCGGTTTTCGGTGTCATGCAGAACGTCGGTATCGAGGATGGCGCGGCGGAATCCGGCCACTCGCAGCAGCGTCGCCCGCCAATCGGCGATGGTGCTGAAATTGTCCACGAACCAGCGCAGCGAGGACTGCACCTGCATGAAGGCACCCGATGCCAGCATGAGTCCGCCGAATGTGATATTTCCTGCGAAGTACAGCGGCGCGGCGACCAATATCGGGGCAACCAGTGTAAACCAACCGTAGCCTGCCGTGATCCAGGTGAGGTTGGTGAGACCTGCGACCAGTCGGCCGGTCGCAGCCAGCACCGCCGTCAGGTCGATTTCGATGCGCCGCTCTTCGTCGGCTTCGCCCGCGCTCATTGCGATGGCATCGATATGCTCGTTGACGCGCACCAATGAGAAGCGCATATCGGCCTCTCGCGCGTAACGCTCGGCATTGCGGTCGATGAGATTGCGCCCGACCCAGTAGCTCAGCAGCGAGGCGGATCCGGAATAAATGACGGCGGCCCACACCATGTATCCGGGGATCGTGAATTGCCGCGCGCCGAAGTGGAAGATGAAATCATTCGACAGCGACCAAAGAACCGCCACGAAGGTTGCCAGCAAAATCGACGACTGCAGCAGGCCGATTCCAAGATCGGCGGACAGTTCGGTGAGGTGGCGCGCATCCTCATGCATCCGTTGATCGGGGTTCACGCCGATCGCGCCGGCATTGGCGAGCCGGAATGCCCGGCCGGGCTGCAGCCAATTCCGGATCAGGTCGTGCGCCAAACCTTCCCGGAGCCTGAGTTTCAGCGTCTCTCCAAGCCAGCGCTGCATCACGTTGAGAATCAGCAATATTGCGGAAATCAGGCCGAAGACGCCCAATTGCTTCAAGAATTGCGCAAAGTCCCGACGCGACAGAGCATCATAGAAGGGCTGGTTCCAGCTATTGAGGCGAATTTGTCCGTATGCGGTCGCCGCGATAACCAGGAACAGCACGCCCGACAGCAAGAACAGGGTGTTGCGAACCGGCGCGGCCCACAGGGCTCGGACCATCATTCCGAGTTGCGGCACAAGGCCGGAATGGGCACTCTCTTCGGTAATCGATTTGCGGTTCATGCAGATCCTAAGGAGCAATGAGATGAAGCCATTATCAGCCAATGCCACCGCCGGAGAGCGAAATAAGTGAGCCGGATCGAGACCTTGATCGGCCGCATGACCCTGGCCGAAAAGCTCGGCCAGCTCACCATGACTGCCTCCAGCTATGCCGTGACGGGCCCCATCATCGTCGGCGATTCAACCGGCGCGATCAAGGCGGGCACGATCGGCAATCTGCTCAATATGGTCGGCGCGGACCATATTCGAGAAATGCAACGGCTGGCCGTGGAGGAGTCGCGGCTTGGCATTCCCCTGCTGATCGGCTTCGATGTCGTGCACGGACAACGTATCTTGTTTCCGATACCCCTGGGCGAAGCCGCGTTGTTCGATCCTGAGACCTGGACGCTTACGGCACGCGAAGCCGCCAAGGAGGCCGCGGCGGACGGCCTGGCACTGACTTTCGCGCCGATGCTGGACGTGGCACGCGATCCACGTTGGGGGCGCAGCGCCGAGGGACCCGGCGAGGATCCCTGGCTCGGGGCGCGAATCGCGGAGGCGAAAGTCCGCGGGTACCAGGGCGAAGGATCTCCGGCGACGAATTCGCTCGCCGCCGCGGATACGCTGGCGGCTGTCGCCAAGCACTTTTGCGCCTATGGTGCGGTCACCGCAGGCCGCGACTACGCCTCTGTCGATATATCCGAGCGCACCTTGCGCGAGGTGCATATGCCGGCCTTCGCGGCGGCGGTTGCTTCGGGCGTGGCGGCGGTCATGCCCGCATTTACGGATCTTGCCGGTGTCCCCATGACTGCGAATCGAGAGTTGCTGCGCAACTGGTTGCGCGGCCGCTTCGGCTTCAAGGGTGTGATCATCAGCGACTACAACGCCATCGCTGAACTCATGCGTCACGGCATCGCCGCCGACCTCGCTGAAGCGGCAACGCACGCACTCAAGGCCGGGGTGGACATCGACATGATGTCCGATGCATATCGCCGCGGATTGCCGATCGCGCTCGAGCGCAAACTTGTGACGGTGGCCGAAATAGACGAATCGGTACGACGCGTGCTGACGCTCAAGGAGAAACTCGGGCTGTTCGACGATCCGTATCGCCGCGGCGCAAGGCCGGAGCACGCCGCGGCGCTCGCGCAACGCCGACAACTGGCGCGCACCGTCGGCGCGCGCGCCGTGGTGATGCTGAAGAATGACAACGAAACCCTCCCGCTCACGGGAGCGGTGCGGCGCATCGCCGTCATTGGTCCGCTCTCGGACGCAGCGACCGAGATGCGCGGTCCCTGGTGGGGCGCCGTGGATCCCGACGCTTGCATCAGCGTATTGGCGGGCCTGCGGTCGGTGCTGCCCGACGCGCAGGTGCTGCATGCGCGGGGCGTTGCCATCGAGAGCGAGGATGTCTCCGGGGTGGACGCGGCTCTCGATGTTTGCAGCGCATCCGATGCGATCCTGCTATGCCTGGGGGAGGCCGCAACCATGAGCGGTGAGGCGTCGAGCCGCGCTCACTTGGGACTTCCCGGCAAGCAGCGTCTTTTGGCAGAGGCGGTCTTCGAGCGTGCGCAATCGACGCACAAGCGGGTCACCGTCATCCTGTTCTCAGGCCGCCCGCTGGTGGTGCCATGGTTGGTGGAAAAGGCGGATGCGGTGCTCGCAGCTTGGTTTCCCGGCAGCGAGGCCGGACATGCGATCGGCGATATCGTGGCAGGTCGGGTTTCCCCGAGCGGCCGTACGCCGGTCACGTGGCCGCGGGCCGAGGGCCAGATCCCGATATTCTTCGCTGAACGCCCGGGCGGCCGGCCCGCGGATCCAAAGGATCGGTATACGAGCAAGTACCTCGACGTGCCGAACGAGCCGCTGTTTCCCTTCGGTCACGGGCTCACCTACGGGCGCTTTTCGCTGGCGAATTTGCGGGTGACTCCGCTCGCGGTCGAGGACGTCGACACCATGCGGATTCACGTCGACGTGCACAACTCCGGCGCGAGGGCGGCCCAGGAGACGGTGTTCCTGTTTACGCATGACAAGATTGCGAGCGTCGCGCGGCCGCTGCTCGAACTCAAAGGATTTGCCAGAATTCAATTGCAGCCCGGCGAAACGGGAACCGTCAGCCTGTCGTTACGCGCTGAGGATTTGCGCTTTCTCGGACCCGACCTTGAACCCACTTTCGAGCCCGGCGAGGTGGAGATCCTGGTCGGTCCCTGTGCCGACCGATCGAAGCTGCTATCGGCAATCATCCAATTGTCATGGTCGAGACCCTGCTGAACCCGAGCCGCAGGCCCAGCGGAAGATGAATTCGCTCTGCGTGCCCGGAACGATGGGATCCCAGGCAGTCTGTTTGGGGTCGTTCTCTTCGCTTTGCTGGCTTCCCGACAGATTGTTGTCGGCGTAGTAGATGATCATCAGGACACGCGCCTGTATCTTGGCGCAGTCGTATTGGATCCTCTCGACGTCGCTCGAATAAGCGTCGCCGGCGGCGCTGCGTTGCGGCTCCGGGTACTCCTGCCTCAACCATACCGTCACCTGACGACCTGAGCGCTTCAATTGATGATCAGTGCTGAAGGTGGCCCAGGACCCATCTGCTCCCACCGCCCTGAATTCCCAACCACCCGGCGACATGGGATCCAACGTGCGCACCCAGGCCATGGGGTCTGCTTTGCGGGCCTCGCGCTCCTTGGCGAGCCGCTCCGACTTGGCCTTCTCATCTGCCTGAGCCTGGGCTCGCTGCGCGTCCCACATCTTTTGCTGCTCGGGTGTTTGCGCAATGGCGGACGAATGGAGCATGACCCCGGCAGCGACCGGCGCTACGAGCCATTTCATTGTGGTCAATCGCATCGATATCCTCACGAGCGCGGAGCGCTGCGGTAATTGTAGGCGACGCGATGGTAGTAGTGGCGCACAACCTGGCCGTCTCGCATCAAGACCTCATCCTCGAGCGGGCCCCAGCGCTCGGCGTGAGATTCAACCTCATAACCCGTGAGGTCGTTGGGGTCCCACGCAACCAACAGCAAGTTGCGGCCCTCTTGCAAACGGCCGGGGGTCCACCGTTCGTACATCAAACCGACTCCGCCAAACAGGTGGCTGCTCGAAGTCGTTCGGCCGCCTCCGTAATACGCCAATTCACTTGCGATGGCGTAGCGATCCATCCCGACGATCAATGGTTCGCTCCCGGTTTCAGCGCGGACGCGCGCTGCGGTATCGAAAATGCGCCGGCTCAATTCGTGCCAGCCGACGGGAATCAATTCGATGTGCTTGCTGTAGCCCAGACCGGGCAGTCCCAGCGTGAGATAGTGAAGCCCGGCGCCGTAGATCAACAGCAGGGTGACCAGCGTGGGCAGCCAGGCGGCACGGACCCAGGCGCGCATTCCCTTCAAGCTCGCCCCGGCCGCAGCCATTCCCGCGGCCATCAGGGGCAGCGCCGCCGTCCACGGCGCGCCGGTCCAATCGAGTTTGACTTCATGACGCAAACTGAAAAGCGCAAACACGGCCAACGGTATGAGAACCGCTGTTGTCATGAAGAACCGCTGCCGCCGCGCGATGCCATTGCCGGTCGCGCCGGTCGCGCCGGTCGCGCCGGTCGCGCCGGTCGGCGGGGCGGCGCGGAGAGCGAGGATGACTGCCAGTACGCCGGTCGGAGTGATGAGCACCAGGGCGGAGGCGAGCAACTTGTGCAGCGCGAATCGGGGAGCCTCCGCCAGGCGCCGGGACGTTTGGAACGCGAAGGAAGCCCATTCGTGTTCTGCGTTCCAGAGGATGACCGGAGAGAAGATGGCCAGGGCGATCAATGCGGCGGCATAGGGTTCGAAGCGCAGCCACCATCGCCGTGCTTGGGCGTCCCATAGCATGAATACCGCGACCACGGGTCCCAGCAGACCGATCGAATATTTTGAAATGACACCCAGTCCCAGTGCGATACCCGCGCCCCACCAGGCGGACGAGCGGCCGGCGACCAGCGCACGCTCGAGGTAGTACAGCGATGCGGCCCAGGCTGCGGTCAGGCCTGCATCAGGAGTCATGAGCAACCCCGACAGGAAAAAGAAGGGCAGCGCCTGCGCCAGCACCAAGGCGGCCAAAGCACTCGACTCGCCAAAGAGATTGCGCGTCAAACGATAGGTGTATATCGAAGTGACCACACCGCAGCACAGAGCGCCGCAGCGGATCCCGAACGGCGACTGGCCAAACAGGGCCGTGCCGAATCTGATCAACCACGCAACCAGCGGTGGATGATCGAGATAGCCGATGTCGAGATGACGGGAGTAGTTCCAGTAGTAGGTTTCTTCGGGAAGCAGTTCAACCGATCCGGCGAACAGCAACCGCAGCGCAATCGCATAGATGATGAGACCAATAGCAAGGGCTCGTGTGCGCGCTTCGCCTTCGGCCGGGGACAGCACATACGAGAACCCAGGAGCCGTCACGGCCAGGCCTGCAAGGACCGCAAATACAATGGACACCTGCGGCGGCCAGATCCAGGTCAAGGTCAATAACCCCAGCACGCTGCCGCGCAGAAGCAGCGCCATTGCGGCGACCAACAATAGCTGGGCGTGCAACCGCAGGCCGCGGCCCGGTCCTGAGGCAACCACCCTGAAACGAAGTTTCAGTAGGTAATTCAACACCATGGCGACCGAAAAGCTCGCGACATGGCCGCCCAGTACCGACGTGCCGTTGGCAATCAAGGCACAAAAGATGGCCACGTCGAGCAGCGGCGGCAGTGCGGCGAGGGCGCGGTTGTTAAGTTTCATGGGTTGAAGCGAAAGGCTGTATCAATTCGTGCGTCAGCACCGCCGGGTGTTTATAGTACCGCGATGAACGTTGCCGAACACCATCGACCGCTCGGACCGCCGGTCGGCGCGATGCCGGTGCCGACAACGGTTACCGCGCGCTCGGGCCCGGAACTATCGGTCATCGTGCCGACATTCAACGAGAGCGACAATATCGCCGAGTTGATCGATTGCCTGGCCTCCTGCCTCGGTGATCGATCGTGGGAAGTGGTCTTCGTCGACGACGATTCACCCGACGGCACCGCCGATGTGGTGCGCCGGCACGCAGCGGCGGATAGCCGGGTCCGGTGTGTGCGCAGAATCGGGCGCCGCGGGCTTTCTTCTGCCTGCGTCGAAGGCATGCTCGCCACGACGGCGGACTATCTTGCGGTGATCGATGCGGACCTTCAGCATGATGAGCGTCTGTTGCCGCAGATGCTCGATATTCTGAAGCAAGGCGATACCGACATCGTGGTGGGCAGCCGCTACGCGCCGGGTGGCGATATCGGCGATTGGGATGCGCGTCGCGCGCGCATGAGCCGTCTTGCCGTGCGGCTCAGCCGATTGGTGGTGCCCGCCGATTTGACGGACCCGATGAGCGGATTCTTCATGATGCGTCGATCGGTCTTGGACGGCACGGTGCACAACCTGTCGGCGATCGGTTTCAAGATACTGACCGACCTGTTCGCTTCGCACCCGCAGCCGCTGCGCTTCGCCGAATTGGCCTATCGGTTCAGGCTGCGTCGGGCCGGCGAAAGCAAACTGGATTCCGTGACGGCATGGGATTACGGCATGCTGCTGCTCGACAAATTGGTGGGCCGTTGGATTCCGGTGCGTTTCCTCGCCTTCTCGATCGTCGGGGCGGCGGGAGTTGCCGTGCATTTCACGGCGCTCGCTCTGGTGTTTCAGGGATTGCACCGCAGCTTTGTCGAAGGTCAGACGGTGGCCACGCTCTGCGCCATGACGTTCAATTACACCGTCAACAATGTCCTGACCTACCGCGACATGAGATTGCGCGGTGCACGATGGTGGCGAGGCTGGCTGTCGTTCGTTCTCGCCTGCAGCATTGGCGGCTTTGCCAATATCGGCGTGGCTTCCGCGGTATACGGCTTGAGGAGGGGATGGTTCCCCGCCGCCCTAGCGGGAATACTCATCGGCGCGGTGTGGAACTACGCCGTGACGATGATGTTGACCTGGGGCCGTTCGCGTAAATGAGCGCCGCCGGGCGGGCGGGGCGAGGGTGTCCGAGGGTTACTGCTGCGAGGAGAGGCGTCGGGGGCTGCGCGAGGGGACGCCATAGCCGCCGCACAGGCGGCGCGCGATTTCACGCGCAACGGCCGTATCCAATGCCTTGCTCGGCTTGCCTGTGATGAACGCGGCCAGTTCGGCAACAATCGCGTACACAAAGAGTGCGAATCCGCCGCCGATCACCACCACCGGCAGCAGTACGAACCAGGCGAGAACGTACCCAAGAGTGAACAGGACAACCTTCGGCGACATGGGCGGAGCATAAACCTGTCGACTTCGGAAATCTTGGAACTGCATAACAGTTTCATGAAGTCTCTGGCGCCCTGATTTGGCGGCCGGATTTGCGCCCTTGATTAAGTAACACGCGCAACTTATTGAATTGCTATAGCCAGCGAGTGCGCTTGAAGCGCAAATACAGGTAGATGTCGATTCCGGCCATCACCAACAGCGAGAGCACGTAGCCATAGCGCCATTTGAGTTCCGGCATGTGCTCGAAGTTCATGCCGTATATGCCGGCAATCATGGTCGGTACCGCCAGCAGAGCGGCGTACGCGGCAAGACGCTTCATGGTCTCGTTTTCCTGCAAGGTCACCATTGAAAGATTCACGGACGTGGCGGTCGTCGCCGTGTCGCGAATCGAATCCACCGCTTGATTCAATCTTTGCAGGTGGTCGTACACGTCCCTGAAATACACCGTGATTCCCTCACATAAAATGGGAACGCGCGCGCCGGACAAATTCGACACTCCCTCCAGAAGCGGCGACACCGCATGCTTCATGATCATCAGGCGTTGCTTGAGCGAATAGAGGGCTTCGATGTTCTCGCGCGGCACGCCCTCGGGAGCGAAAATACGCCGCTCGATTGAATCGAGTTCATCCTCGAGTTTGTCGAGCAGCGGGAAGTAGCGGTCGACCACCGCGTCCATCAACGCGTACAGAATGTAGCCGGGCCCCTGGCGAAGCAGATCCGGCTCGCGCTCCGATCGGGCTCGCACGTCCTGAAAGCCCTTCTCGGCGTTGTTGCGCACGGATAACACGTAGTTGCGGCCCGCGAAAACCGCCAGCTCGCCGACGTGCAGCTTATCCTCGCGCGGTTCGACGATATGCAGCACCGCAAACAAGGAGTCGCCGTACTCCTCAATTTTTGGCCGCTGATGTCCGGTCTGAGCATCCTCAACGGCGAGCGGGTGCAAGCCAAACGCCTGCTGCAGGCCGCTGAGTTCTGCCGGGACGACGTCGTGCACTGCGACCCATACGAAGCAATTGGGACGCCGCAGGTAGTCGGTGATCTGTCCAACGTCGATGTCGCCGAGTTTCCTTCCGTCCTGATACGCGGCGCAGTTGATGAGCATCCGCTGATATTACGTTGCGGCTCAGGAGGAGGCCAGTCTTGCCGGCACGACGACCTCGTCCTCGACGGACTGTGGCGTCGGAGGTGCGGTCGGGACGCTCGCAGCGTTCAGAGGAAGGATGAATGCGACGCGCAGTCCCGGAGCTTGATCCGAGAACTCGAGCACGCTGCCGTGCAGCTTCGCCACCGCCTGAACCAGACTCAGGCCAAGGCCGACTCCCGGCGTGCCGCGACTGGCGTCGCCGCGATAGAAGCGCTCGACCACCTTGATCCTTTCCGACTCGGCGATTCCCGGGCCGTTGTCCGACACCGAGACCTCGACGTTGCCGTCGGCTCGCCTGTATACCGCAACCTTGATCGTCCCATTCACCGGGGCATACTTCAGGGCGTTGTCCAACAAGTTACCCAATGCCTGAGCGAGCAGAACGGGATCTCCCGACACGGATTGCGCACCGTCGGAATGCATCGCGAGATCGATGCCCTTGAGCTCCGCAGCGGGGGCGTAGAATTCCACTGCATTCGATGCCAGGTCAGCCATGTCGAGGGGCACGAAGCCCGAACGACGCAGGCCGGCGTCGATTTCGGCGAGACGCAGCAGAGCATCGAATATGCGGATCACGCGATCGACGTCCGCGACCGCGCCGTCGACTTCAGCGAACGTTTCTGCGGGAGGGGGCCGGATGAGCGCCAGTTCTTCGAGCCGCGAGCGCAATTCGGCCAACGGTGTGCGCAGATCGTGCGCGATGGAATTGGATACATTGCGCACGCCATGCACCAACAGTTCGATCTGCTCGAGCATGCCGTTGATGGTGCGCGACAGGGTATTGAGCTCATCGTCATTCAGCTGCGTCGGCAGACGATGCTTGAGATCGCCGTGCATGATGGCCGACACGGTCTGGCGGATGCTGTGGATCCGCGACATCAACGCGCGGCGCGTGATGAGACCGACCAGGAGGCCGGCGATCGAGAGCACGGCGATGGCGGCGGTGAGACCGTACCAAAAGCGCGTTTGCAACGGCGCAAACAACGTGTTGTAGCGGCCCACCAGCAAATTGTAGTGGCCGACCATGGCGACGTGGACCAGGGCCGGCTGCATCCCCTGATCGGCGACTTCCACTTTGATCGTATAGTTGCCGGGGGCGGCAGGCACCGACTTGGGCCATGTCGACAGATTGCCCGCCATCGGATGCATCGATGAATCGGTCAACAGCAGAATTCGCTCGCCGGCGATCTGCATGCCCACGCGGGTATCGATGAAGGTCTTGAGACCGGCCGCGCCGTCACGGCGAAATACGTCGGTGAGGCGTTGTGCGTCGGCTTGAAGGATTTCCGCCCGGCCTTCCTGGATCGTCACCTGCCACGCATACCAAAGAGGCGCCGCGAACAACACCAGCGCGGCGATTCCCAGCGCGACATAGCCCAGGGCCAGCGAAACCGCCGAGGAACGAATCATGTTAGTCATCGGCCGTCACCGTGTATCCGGCATTTCGGACAGTGCGCAGCAGCGGACGCTCGAACTCGGCATCGATTTTCTGCCGCAATTTGCTGATGTGCACATCGACGACGTTGGTCTGCGGATCGAAGTGATAGTCCCACACGTTCTCCAGCAGCATGGTGCGAGTAACCACCTGGCCGGCATGGCGCATCAGGTATTCGAGCAGCTTGAATTCGCGCGGCTGTAATGCGATCGGCCGGTTGCCCCGAGTCACCTTGCGCGTCAAGGGATCCATATGCAAGTCACCCACGACGAGGGGGTCTCGGCGTTGATGCCCTGTGCCCGGCGGTGCAACGCGTCGAGGCGTGCCAGCAATTCGCCGAAGGCAAAAGGTTTGGTCAGATAGTCGTCGCCGCCGCTGCGCAATCCGCGTATCCGGTCGTCCACCTCGGACAGCGCGCTCAAGATCAGAATCGGCGTGCGCTTGCCCGCCTTGCGCAGCACTTCGATGATGGCAAGGCCGTCGATTTCGCCCGGCAGCATGCGATCCATGATGATCACGTCGTAGGGTTCGCTCGCCGCCAGGAACATGCCCTCACGGCCGTTGCCGGCATGATCCGTCGTGTGCCCGGCCTCCTGCAGACCTTTGACGACGAATTGACTGACTCGCTCGTTGTCCTCGACCAGCAGCACTTTCATGCGCCTTCCCCAAGCGTCGGGTCCGCCTTTGCCAAGCGCGAGTGCGGCTCCAGCGTCGGTGCATCGGGATGCTTTTGGCGCCGTCGTCGTTTGAGGCGCAGGCTCAAGTCGTCGAGATACAAATAGATCACAGGGGTCGTGAACAGTGTCAATGCCTGGCTGAGAATCAGGCCTCCCACCATGGTGTAGCCGAGGGGTTGCCGGAGCTCTGCGCCGGTGCCGCGTCCCAGCGCCAACGGCAGGGCGCCGAGCAATGCAGCCATGGTGGTCATCATGATCGGCCGAAAGCGCAGCAGACAGGCCTGACGGATCGCATCATGGGGCGACAAGCGCTGCTCGCGCTCGGCCTGGATGGCGAAATCCACCATCATGATGCCGTTCTTCTTCACGATGCCGATCAACAGAATGATGCCGATCAAACCCATGACCGACAATTCGATGTGGAACATCAGCAGAACGAGCAGCGCGCCGACACCCGCCGAGGGCAGGGTGGAGAGAATGGTCAACGGATGAATATAGCTCTCATAGAGCATGCCGAGAATGATGTATACCGCCACCAACGCCGCGAGGATGAGATACGGTTGGGTCTTGAGAGAGCTTTGAAAGGCTTGAGCGGTGCCCTGGAAATTGCCCGTGATGGTGCCGGGCAGATGCATGGCAGCCGATGCGCGATTGATTGCGCTGACTGCGTCGCCGAGCGCCGCTCCCGGGGCAAGATTGAACGACAGCGTCACGGCCGGAAACTGCCCCTGATGGTTGATCGACAGGTAGGTCACGTGCTGCGTATCGTACTTGGTCATGGCCGAGAGCGGGACCATCTGGCCGGTCAGGGGCGACTTCAAATACAGTTTGCCGAGCGAAGCGGGATCGGACTGCAGCGACGGGGTGATCTCCAGGATGACGTGATAGCTGTTGGATTGCGTGAAGAATTGCGCTGCCTGGCGCTGGCCAAACGCATCGTACAGGGCCTGGTCGACGGCGGCCGGCTGGATGCCGAAGCGCGCCGCCTGATCGCGATCGATGGTCAATGACAACATTCCGCTGCTGGTCTGTTGATCCGAGGCCACGTCGCGCAGCATCGGCAGCCGTTGCAGCGCCACCAGCAGTTTCGGCGCCCATTCGTTGAGTTCGTTGATGTCCGAATCCTGAAGCGTGTACTGATATTGCGTGCGCGATGTGCGGCCGCCGACGTTGAGATCCTGCGCCGCCTGCAGGAAAAGCGTCGCGCCGGGTACCTTGGCGAGCTGCGGCCGCAGCCGGTTGATGACCTGGTCGGCGCTGACGTCGCGCTGATCGCGGGGCTTCAGGCCGATGACCACGAATCCGTTGTTGACGGGCCGGTTGCCGCCAAGCCCGGTGCCGTAGCTCTCGACCGCCGGATCCTTCGTCACCACATCCAGAAGGGCATGCTGGCGCCGTACCATCTCGGCGAACGAGATATCTTGCGGTCCATCGGACAGGCCGGCGATGATTCCCGTGTCCTGTTGCGGAAAAAAGCCCTTCGGAATCGCGATGTACAGCGCAACCGTGGCCGCCAGCGTGATCAGAAACACGGTCAATGTGGCGCGTTTGTGGTCCAGGCAGAAGTCCAGGCCGCGCGTGTAAGCGGACAGCAGTCGATCGAATGCCTTTTCGATCGCCAGATATGCCTTGCCGTGCTTGGCGTGCTTCTCGTCGCGCAAGAACAGCGCGCACATGGTGGGCGAGAGCGTCAGCGCCACGAACGCCGAAATGCCGATGGTCATGGTCATGGTGATGGCAAACTCGCGGAACAGGCGGCCGATGATTCCGCCCATCAGCAGCAACGGGATGAATACCGCGACGAGGGAGATGCTGATGGACATGATCGTAAAGCCGATCTCGCCGGCGCCCTTGAGCGTCGCCTCCATGGGGGTGAGTCCGGCCTCGATGTGGCGGTAGATGTTCTCGAGCATGACGATGGCATCGTCGACCACGAAACCCACCGCGATGGTCAACGCCATCAACGACAAATTGTCGAGGCTGTAGTTGAGCACGTACATCATTGCCGCCGTGCCCAGCAGCGCCAATGGCACGGTCACCCCGGGAATGATGGTGGCCCAGGCGCTGCGCAGGAATAGGAATATCACCATCACGACCAGTGCGATCGACAGCGCGAGGGTGAACTCCACGTCGCGAACGGAAGCCTGGATGGTGGTGGTGCGATTGGCGACCATGTCAACCTTGATCGAGGGCGGCACGGACGCGAGCGCATGCGGGAGCAGCGCTTCGACGCGCTGCTCGGCGTCGATGACATTGGCGCCGGGTTGTTTGTAGATGAGCAGCAGAATGCCATTGCGCCCGTTTTGCCAGGCCGTCAGCAGCGTATTCTCCGGACCGTCGACCGCGACCCCGATGTCTCGAATGCGCACCGCTGCGCCATTCTTGTACGCGACGACCACGTCGTTCCAGGGTGCGGCCTTCAGCAGTTGGTCGTTGTCGTAGATCGTCAGGCTGCGCGTCGGGCCGTTGATTGCCCCTTTGGGGGCGTCCACCGTGGCGGCGGTGATGACGCCCGCCACATCCTCCATCTGCAGGCCCAACGCTGCCAATTTGGTGGGGTCCACTTGAACGCGTACCGCGGGTTTCTGCTGCCCGCCGATCGAAACCTGGGCGATGCCGGGAATCTGCGAAATCTGCTGCGCCAGAATATTCTCGGCATAGTCATCGACGGTCGTGACCGGCAGCACGTCGGAGTGAACCGCCAGGATCAAGATTGCCGAATCGGCGGGATTGACCTTGCGGTAGGAGGGCGGCGAAGGCAGATTCTTGGGAAGCTGGCCCCCGGCGGCGTCAATTCCCGTTTGCACGTCCTGCGCGGCGGCATCGATGTTGCGATTCAGATCGAACTGCAGGGTGATCTGGGTGGTGCCGAGCACATTGGTCGAGGTCATCTGCGACAGGCCGGAGATTTCGGCGAACTGGTATTCCAGTGGCGTGGCGACGGAGGACGCCATGGTTTCGGGGCTGGCGCCCGGAAGTTGGGCGGTGACCAGAATCGTGGGGAAATCCACCTGCGGCAGAGGCGCCACGGGCAACAGCGGAAATACCACCAGTCCGATCATGAATATGCCGCCCATCAACAGCGACGTGGCGATAGGCCGCCGGACGAATGGGGCTGAAATGCTCATGAACGCACGTGCGCACCGGGCTGCAGACGGTACTGGTTGCTGGTCACCACGCGTTCGTTCAGCGTCAAACCGCTGTTGACGACGGTCATACCGCCGCTTTCTTCGCCGATTTTCAGCGGCCGCACCTCGACGGTGGAGTCGGCCTTTACCACGTAGGTGAAGGGACCGTTCGGCCCCAGTTGCACCGCCGTGGTCGGCAGGATCAGCGCATCGTGAGCGGTGCGTACCAGCACGCGCGCGTTGACGTACTGGCCGGGCCAGAGCGTGTTGTGAGCATTGCTGAACGTGGCCTTGAGCCTTGCGGTGCCGGTGGCCTGATCAATTTCATTGTCGATCAGCGCGAGCGTGCCTTGATCGAGTTCGGTGCTGCCGTCGCGGGACAATGTGGTCACTTTCACCGGGCCGGCGGCGAGCGCGGCGCCGACGGCGGTCAGGTTCTCCTCCGGTAAGGTGAAGATCACGGAAATCGGCTGCACCTGGGTGACGACGACAATGCCTGTGGTGGCTGCCGCGTGCACGATGTTGCCCGGGTCCACCAATCGGATGCCGGTGCGGCCGTCGATGGGCGAGGTGATGCGCGTGTACCCCAGCTGCGTTTTCGCGTTGTCGATCGCCGCCTGATCCGCTTGCAGCTGCGCCGTGAGCTGATCGACCATCGCGTGTTGAGTATCGACGGTTTGTTTGCTGGCCAGGTCTTGCGGCTGCAAAACCATGTAGCGCTCCAGATCCCGTTTGGCATTCGCCAGCTGCGCCGCATCCCTGGCCTTGGCGGCGAGCGCTTGGTCATACGCCGCCTGATTCGGACGAGGATCGATTTGGGCGAGCAGGTCGCCCTTGTGCACGGTCTGACCTTCCGTGAACGCTATCCGCTGCAGCTCGCCATCGACGCGTGCCGATACCGTCACCGTATAGAATGCTTGAACGGTGCCGAGCCCCGACAGATAGATCGGCACGTCCGCCTGCGTCACGGCCGCCGTATCGACGGCGATCGCCGGCGGGGGATTGTGCGCCGCGGCATCCGCCGGTTTGTGCAGCAGTGCGCGCCACGCAAACAAGAGAAGCGCGGTGAGCAGGAGCGCACCGCCCAGCACACCGCGCTTGCCGAATTTAGGCGGATCGTTCATCGGATATTTCACCCCTGATTCCATCCGCCGCCGAGTGCGGCGAATAGACCCACCAACGCCTGCAGATGCAAATAATTGACTTGAACCAACTCATCTTCTGC
This sequence comes from uncultured Gammaproteobacteria bacterium, assembly GCA_963811115.1. Classification (GTDB taxonomy): domain Bacteria; phylum Pseudomonadota; class Gammaproteobacteria; order Steroidobacterales; family Steroidobacteraceae; genus Bog-1198. Next base: position 174,923 of record CAWEQB010000001.1, on the reverse strand, counting down.
GCTGAACAGCGCGTTCTCCGTGTTGAGAACGGTCAGAATGTTCACGGTTCCCGCGGACATCTGGAGCTGCGAGAACTCAAAGGCGCGCCGGGCGGTGGCCACCGCGTCCCGCTGGCGCAATTGCTGCTCGGCGGTTTGTTGGGCCGCCACCAATGCGCCCTCGACATTGCTGAACGCCGTGAGCACCGTCTTGTGATAAACGCTCAACAGTTCGGCGTAACGCGCGTTGCTGAAAGCCACCTGGCCGCGGAGCGCGCCGCCATGAAATATCGGCTGGGTCAGTCCTCCGGTCAGCGCATAGACGCGATTCGGGGGACTGATGAGGGAGGTCAGTGCCGTGCTTTCATAGCCGCCGCTCGCGGTAAGCTGGATGCTCGGAAACAACGCCGCCCGGGCCGCGGCGATGTCCGCGTTGGCGGCAATCAACTGCTGCTCCGCCTCGGCCACATCCGGGCGGCGGGCCAGGAGCTGGGACGGCAAGCCCTCGACGACCGCCGGGCTGGACAAATCCGCCAGCGTGCCTGTGTCGACATCGACCGATTCCGGAGTCTTGCCGATGAGCACGGCGAGGGCATACACCGTCTGGCGATATTGCTGCAGCAGCGGCGGGAGCGCGGCGTTCAACACCGCCACTGCGGTTTCTTGTTGCGCCACGTCGAGCGCCGTGGCCGTGCCGGCGGACTGCTCGAGGCTGAATCCACGGAGAATTTTTCGGCCGTTGTCGAGATTCTGCTGCGCCACCTGGATGCGGTCGCGCAATTCGAGCGCTTGAAAGTACGTCGTCGCGACGCTGCTGACGACGGTCAGCGCGATCGTTTGCTGATCGTAGCGGCTCGCTGCGGCTGCCGCGCGAGCGGCATTTCGCAGGGCGCGATTCTTGCCCCAAAAATCGATCTCGTAGCTGGCACTCAACTCTGGATTGAAGGAGTTGAACACCCGCGGCGGAGCGCCGCCGGTGGTGCGCGCGCGTTCGCGTGTGGCCGTGGCGCCCAGATCGAGCGAAGGCAACAGGGCCGCGCCGGCGATACGGGCCTGGGCATCCGCTTCTTGGACGCGGGCGACGGCGGCGGCCAGATCGTCATTATTGCGCTGGGCCTCGGCAATCAAATCATCGAGCTTTGCGGATCCGAATCCATGCCACCAATCGGCTGCCGGCCATATCGTCGCGGAGCCGCCGCTTGCGGCGGTCTCGTGCCATTGGGCGGGCGCGGGGATGTCCGGCCGCTGATAGGGGGGGCCGACGCTGCACCCAAGGAGCAGCGCGCCTGCAGAGCCGGCAAGCAGCGGGCCAAAGGCATGCCATTTCATGCCCGCCACCCTGGGCTAGCCGCCATTAAACGCGAGTGGTCGGATTGTTAAGATCCGTTAATGGTGGGACTCAATCCTCCCGCTTGGCGATCATGAATTCCTCGAACTTGCCGTCGGGGTTGCTGCGTTCGATCGCTTCGAGCCGGGTCGCGCGACAGAGGATTTTCCAGCGACGCAGCGTCATGCCGCCACGCTCGGCCTCGCGTTCAAGTGTGATCAGACGCGCCGGCCCCAACGGGCCCAGGCTCGACCGCAGATCCGCAAGGACGGATGGCGTCAGATAGAAATTGCCGGACGGGGAGAACCAGGATCGGTCGACGGTGCCCTGCTGAAGCGCCTGAAAAAGGTTCCGCACTCGCGCTTCCTCGGGCGTCGGCGCCAGCACCATGAAGGCGATGCGGTCGCTCAAGTCGCTCGGTTGCGCCCAATCATTGTTGGTCAGGACTATGACCGCGGCCTTGTCCTTGGGCCACACTCGATTGTCGGCAAGGAAACCGGAGCCCGCTCCCCCATGTCCGATGCGCAATCGACCGTCGACATTTTGTACTGCCAGTCCCAGGGCGTAGTCCGACGTACGGCCGCTCTTCAAGACGACCGGCCCGAACTCCTGGTCGTACGATTCTGCCTTGAGAAGCGATCGATTCATCAGGCTCATGTCCCATAGCGCGAGATCGCTCGCCTGCATGGCGAGGTTTCCGGCGCCGAACAGCCAACCCGCACCTTCCTTCGGGGCCGGTACGACGGGTCCCAGCCCATGGCGCGTATAAGCTGCGGCATCGGCGGCGGTCAGCTGCGCGGGGAGAGTGGCGCCCGCCGGATCAGCCGGGGAGTACTCGGTGACATGAGCCATGTGCAGCGGCGCGAACACATGTTGCCGGAGAAACCCGAACAGGGTCTCGCCCGAGACCTTCTCCACGACCGCGGCCGCAAGCACGTAGCCGGTATTCGAGTACTGCCATTCCGTTCCCGGCTCGAAGTCCAGCGGGCGCTGCGCCCATTCGTCGAGGATGGCGGAGGTCGTGGTCGGGCGCGTCATTTCGGGAGTGAGAAAGTCTTGCGGCCAGTAGTCTCTGATTCCGCTGGTATGGGTGAGCAGCTGGCGCAGCGTGACAGCCGCCGCTGCGTGCAGCTCCGGAAACCATTTCTCTATCCGGTCATCCAGGGACAGCTTGCCCTGTTCCGCCAGCAGCAATAGCGCGGCCGCCGTGAATTCCTTCGATACCGAGTCGATGGCATAGCGCGTGGCGAGGGTCGCGGACACCCTGGGCTTCAAGCGGGCGGCGCCGTAGGCCTTGGCGTAGGTCAAGCGGCCCTCCTGCACGATCGCGATCGATGCCGATGGCGCGCCGGTGCTTGCCAGCCACTCCTCCACAACGCCATCCACGGTGGCGGCATCCACCGAGGATCCGGCGTGTGCAATGGTGGAGGCGCCCCCGAGGCAGAGCAGCACCGCCCAGCCTGAGTGGCGCAGAATTCTAAATGACTTCAGGCTGAACTCGCCGGTAGGTGAGCATCGATGAGAGCCCGGACTGCGGACAGCGCAGCGCTGATGGGTCCACTGCCGAGCGGGAAGATCAAGCGTGTGAAATATCCGCCGTCCAACAACAACATCAGCGCATCGCCGAGCACCTCGGCGTCGCGGGCGCCCGTCGCGCGCGCCATCGCGTGCAGACGCTTTCGGACCTTATCCTTGTATGCACGCACCAATGTGCTCAACTCTTCCTCGTCATCCGAGATCTCCGCAGCCGCATTGCCAAGCGCACAGCCGCGGCACCCGTTGGACATGGCGATTTCCAATTGTGCTTCGAAAAGCGCCTCGATCTGACGACGCGGGTCATTCGGGTAACGCCCAACGGTGGCGTCCCACCAAGCCCAATATTCGCGTTCCCGCTCGCGTAGATATTCGGCAACGAGCGCATCCTTGGACGCGAAGCTGCGGTAGAAACTCATCTTGTTGGAGCCGGCCTCGGCGGCAATTGCGTCGACGCCCACCCCGTGGATGCCGTGTCGGTAGAAGAGCTCGCAGGCAGTTTCGAAAATGCGATCGCGCACGCGTGATTTGCCGCCCGGCGCCATGGGGCCAAGACCGGGTTCGCACCCGCTGGGGCTCATGCCGTTTTTTTCGCTGCTCATAACCGAATCTCAGTTGACATGAATGTTACCAACCGGTAACTTACATGATGTTACTTACTAGTAACTCACGTAGACAGCATTGCTGTCAGAAAGTTTGAAGTCAAGGGTCTTTTCCGGAGAACTCCATGTGTTTACGGCCAGCAACATTCATTTTAGCCGCAATTTTGACAACCGTGCTTGCCGCTTGCGGCCATTCGCAGGCTCATTCAGGGACCAATGCTGCGCCGCCACAGGCAGCCGTCACGGTTGCCGCCGTCATTTCCCGGCCTTTGCATCATTGGGAGGAGCTGACCGGCGATCTTCAGGCCGTCAACACCGTCGAGGTCCGGCCGCGGGTCAACGGATTCATCGACAGCGTGCAGTTCGCCGAAGGAGCACGGGTCAAGAAAGGGCAGCTGTTGTTCTTGATCGACCCCCGTCCTTTTGAGATTGAGATCGAACGCCTCAGCGCGGAGCTCAAGCGCGTTCAATCAAAGCTGGATTTTGCGACCGCGGGCCGGGCGCGGGCCGAACGGCTGTACGCACAAAACGCCATCGCCCGGGAAGAATACGAGCAGCTCACGTCCGCCGAAACCGAAGCGGCCGGTGACTTGGGGTCCTTGAACGCGCAGCTACACGCAGCGCGGCTCAATCTCGAATATGCGCATGTGCGCTCGCCCATCGACGGTCGGGTGTCGCGAGCCCTGATTACGCCGGGCAACCTCGTGTCCGCGGCCAATCTGCTGACCACGGTGGTTTCTGATGATCCCATCTATGCCTACTTCGACACCGATGAGGCAACGTATCTGAAATTTGCCCCGCGCAATCCGGGCGACCATGGAGCCGCGCCGAGCCCGGTGTTCATGGGCCTGGTGGGCGAGCAAGGATATCCGCATCAGGGCAGACTGGACTTCATAGACAATCAGGTCGACGCGCGCAGCAGCACCATTCACGCGCGCGCCGTGTTCGACAATAAGGACGGGCGCTTCACACCCGGCTTGTTTGCGCGCATCAAGCTGGTTGCCGGCGACAGCTACGACGCCATCCTCATCGACGAGCGTGCGGTCGGCAGCGATCTCGGCAAGAAATACGTGTTGGTGCTGAAGGCCGACAACACGCTCGAATACCGGCCGGTGACGCTGGGCACGCGAATCGACGGTTTGCGGGTGGTGGAGGAGGGCCTGCGGCCGGCCGATATCGTCGTCGTCAACGGGCTTCAGCATGTGATGGCTGGCGCCAAGGTTGAAGCCACCCGCGTCGCCATGACGGCCGGCGGATCCGGATTGGCGCAGGTGGCCGCGGCTGATGCCCCCGGGGACAAAATGCTGCGGACCGCAGCGGTCAACCAAATGGATCGACAATGAATATCTCTCGATTCTTCATCGAGCGTCCGATCTTTGCGGCGATGCTCTCCGCGCTGATCTTGTTGGCTGGACTAATCGCGTTGCCGGGTTTGCCGATCAGCGAATACCCCGAAGTCGTTCCGCCCACCATCGTGGTGCGCGCGACCTACCCCGGGGCGAGCCCCACCGTGATCGCGGATACCGTCGCTTCGCCTTTGGAGCAGGCGATCAACGGCGTCGAGGACATGCTGTATCAATACTCCCAGGCTACGAGCGACGGCGTGATGACCCTGACCGTCACCTTCAAGCTGGGTACCGACGTCGACAAGGCCCAGGTTCAAGTGCAGAACCGCGTCAGTCAGGCGCTGCCGAAGCTGCCGCAGGAGGTGCAGAGGCTCGGCGTGGTTACCAACAAGTCATCGCCCGACATAACGCTGGCGGTGTTCGTCTACTCGCCGAACGGACGCTACGATCAAACCTACCTCGCGAATTTCGTCGCGCTGCGCATCAAGGATGAGCTGGCGCGGCTCGACGGGGTGGGCGACGTGCAGCGCTTCGGCGGCGGCGACTATTCGATGCGGGTTTGGCTGGATCCGGAAAAAGTCGCGGCCCGCGGCCTCACCACGGGCGATGTGGTGAGCGCCATTCGGGAACAGAACGTGCAGGTGGCCGCAGGGCAGCTGGGCGCGCCCCCCGCGGCAAACGGCGCAAATTTCCAGCTCGCCATCAACACCAAGGGCCGCCTCAGCGACGAAACGGACTTCGAGGACATCATCGTCAAGACCGGCGCGGCCGGCCAGATCGTACGCCTGCGCGATGTCGCTCGCGTCGAACTGGGTTCGGACAACTACGCGCTGCGCGCGATGCTCGACAATCGAACCGCCGTCGCCATTCCGATTTTTCAGCGCCCCGGCAGCAACGCCATCGCCGTGTCGGATGCAGTACGCGCCAAGATGGCGGAGCTCAAGAAGAGCTTTCCCGAAGGCATCGACTACAACGTCGCCTACGACCCCACAGTGTTCGTGCGCGGCTCGATCCATGCCGTGATCCACACATTGATCGAGGCCATCGCGCTGGTAGTGATCGTGGTGATCGTGTTCCTGCAAACGTGGCGGGCCTCGGTCATTCCGCTGATCGCAGTACCCGTCTCGCTGATCGGCACATTCGCCGTCATGCACGTGCTCGGCTTCGGATTGAACGCGCTGTCTCTATTCGGGCTGGTGCTCGCAATCGGCATTGTGGTCGATGACGCGATCGTGGTCGTGGAGAATGTCGAGCGCAACATCCAAAACGGCCTTGCCCCGATCGACGCCACGCGCCAGGCCATGAAGGAAGTGACGGGCCCGATCATCGCGACCGCCCTGGTGCTGTGCGCGGTGTTCGTTCCAACGGCGTTCATCAGCGGTCTGTCCGGTCAGTTCTACAAACAGTTTGCGCTCACCATTGCCATCAGCACCGTGATTTCGGCGTTCAATTCGCTGACTCTGTCTCCGGCGCTCTCGGCCGTACTGCTGAAGCCGCACGGCGCCGCGCCCGATGCCGTTACCCGCTTTCTCAATGCAGCCCTGGGTTGGTTCTTCGCGCCTTTCAACCGATTCTTTGCAAGATCCAGCGCCGGCTACGTCGGCACGGTCGCCCGAGTCCTGCGCTCGAGCGGAATTGCACTGTTCGTCTACGGCGGGCTCATTGCTCTGACCTGGTTCGGATTCAGCCACACGCCGACCGGCTTCGTGCCGCCGCAGGACAAGCAATATCTGGTGGCCTATGCGCAGCTTCCGGACGCTGCCACGCTCGATCGAACCGAGTCGGTGATCAAACGCATGAGCGTGACCGCGTTGGCGACCCCCGGGGTGGAGTCGGTGCCGGCGTTTCCCGGCTTATCCATCAACGGCTTCACCAATGCGACCAATGCAGGAATCGCGTTCACGCCGCTCAAGTCCTTCGATGAGCGCCGCGATCCGGCACAATCGGCGGGCGCGATAGCCGCCGCGCTCTCGGCCCAGTACGGCAAGATTCAGGACGCCTACATCGCCGTATTTCCGCCGCCGCCGGTTCAAGGGCTGGGGACGATCGGAGGCTTCAAGTTGCAGATCGAAGATCGCGGCAGTCTGGGCGCCGATGAATTGTACCGCCAAACTCAGAATTTGCTGGCGAAGGCACGGCAGCGACCGGAACTCGCGGGATTGTTCTCGGGATTCCAAGTGAACGTTCCGCAGATTCAAGTGGATGTGGACCGGGAGAAGCTCAAAGCGGCCGGCGTCAACCTCCAGGATCTCTACGACACCATGCAGGTGTACCTCGGTGCGCTGTATGTCAATGACTTCAACCGCTTCGGCCGCACCTACCAGGTCAATGCGCAGGCGGAATCCGGATTTCGCCTGAGTGCGGAGGACATCGGGCGGCTGAAGACGCGCAATCAGCGCGGCGACATGATTCCCATCAATAGTTTCATCACGGTGCGGGAAACCTCGGGTCCCGACCGGGTCATGCACTACAACGGCTATGCTGCCGCGGATGTCAACGGCGGTCCGGCGCCCGGCTATAGCTCCGGTCAAGCGCAAGCGGCAATGGAGCAGGTCGCGCGCGAGGTGCTGCCGAATGGAATGCGCTTCGAATGGACGGAGTTGACCTACCAGCAGATCCTTGCGGGCGATACCACGGCCTATGTTTTTCCCCTGGTGATATTGCTGGTCTTCATCGTTCTCGGCGCGCTATACGAGAGTGTCAGCCTGCCATTGGTGGTGATCCTGATCGTGCCGATGTGCCTGTTGAGCGCCATTCTTGGCGTCCAGATCGCGGGCGGCGACAACAACGTCTTTACCCAGATCGGTCTCATTGTTCTGGTGGGCCTGGCGTGCAAGAACGCCATTCTCATCGTCGAGTTTGCCCGAGACCGTGAAGCGCAGGGAGAGAGCATTTGGCAGGCGGTTCTCGATGCCTGCCGCCTGCGGCTGCGCCCGATTCTGATGACCTCGCTGGCGTTCATCATGGGCGTCGTGCCGCTGGTGATCTCGCACGGCGCCGGTGCCGAGATGCGGCGCGCCATGGGCGTGGCGGTATTCTCGGGGATGTTGGGCGTGACCTTCTTCGGCCTGCTCCTGACCCCCGTGTTCTACCTGGTAATCCGCAAACTGGTTGAGGCGCGCCGCCGTTCCGCCACGATACCTGCGGCATTGATCCCAACAAGCGAATCGCAGTCATGATCAAAAACCACTCGTTCGGCCCGGCAATGGCAGCATTCCGCGCAGTGTTCGCCGGCGCGCTGACAGCGGTACTTGCCGGCTGTGCAGTCGGTCCCGCCTATCATCCGCCGGTGACGGCTCCCGTCCAGGCGCGCAATCTCGGAGCCCACTTCACCGCCGCCGCGCCCGGTGCCGCCTGGTGGGGGCAATTCGGAGATCCGGTTCTCGCCGACCTCGAGGCGCGTGCGCTTGCAGACAATCTCGATGTGCACATCGCCATTGCAAGGGTGCATGCCGCGCGCGCCGCGTTCAATGAGGCGCAGTACGACTACGCGCCTCATGTGCCGTTGGACGGCTCTTACTCGCGCAGCAAGCAGCAGCAACCAGGATTCACCACCGACCGAATCGACATCGAGAGCGCCAGCATCGGCTTCGACGCAAGTTGGGAGATCGATCTGTTCGGCCGAGTCCGGCACGAGACCGCGGCAGCGCGCGCGGCCCTGGGCGCCGAACAGGCGAGCCTGGCCGACGCAAGGATTACGGTGGCCGCCGAAATTGCCAGAAACTACTTCGAGCTGCGCGGTCGGCAACGTCAGATCGCCGTGGCGCGCGAAAACCTGCAGAACCAGCGCGAAGCGCTGCATCTGACGCAGGTGCGGTACGACGCAGGCAGAGTGACCGAACTCGATACCGACAGCGCGCAGGCACGGCTCAAGGGAACCGAAGCGACCCTGCCGCTATTGGAGGCAGCCGAAAAGCGCTTTGGCTACCGTCTCGCGGTGCTGTTGGGTGTGCCCCCCGGGACGCTCGATGCGCAGCTGGCGCCGCTTGCGGTGCAGGCCATGACGGCTCCCTTGCCCATCGGCGACGTATCCACGCTGCTGCAGGCCCGTCCCGACGTGCGCATTGCGGAACGAAATCTTGCCGGCGCCACCGAGCGCGTCGGTATAGCGACCGCCGACCTATTTCCACGAGTCACCTTCAGCGGATTCGTCGGCTTTTTGTCCGGCGACGCCTCGCAGTTGGGCAAAACCGCAAGCCGAGCCTGGCTGGTGAATCCGGCGGTGAGTTGGCCGGCGCTCGACTACGGATCCGTCCGTGCGCGCCTTCGTGCTGCGCGCGCCGAGGCCGATGGCGCTCTGGCGGCGTACCAGAAGGCAGTACTGACTGCCCTCGAGGACTTCGAGGATGCGTGCGTCGACTACGGTACTGAGGAGACACGACTTGCGAGCGTGCTGGAGCAAGCGCAGGCGTCGCGACGGGCCGAGCAATTGGCCGAGATTCAGTATCGCGAGGGCAGCATCAACTTTCTGGTGCTGCTCGACGCGCAGCGTACGCTGCTCCAGGCGGAGGACGAATTGGCCCAGGCGGAAACGGCCGCGAACACCGGGGCGGTTGCAGTCTATAAGGCGCTGGGCGGTGCCGCCGAAAACACGGCAAGCCTGGCCGCAATCCCCCGGTAGGCGATGTCCGGCGGGCGATCGTCCCGGCTCAGGCGGGAGGGCGTCTCCAGCGGAGGAGAAACTCGTTCACCGCGGAGGATTGCATGCTGCGCATGGACTCGAACTCTCCGGTTTGTTGGCTGTGGAGAAGTTTCCCGTGTTCGTCGAGAACGGCGAGCGCTGGAACACCCTTGCGCAAGGGAATTTGATACCGCTCGGCGATGTCACGATTCTCGCTCATGCGCCCGATGTTGATGTGAACCAGGATGTAGTTGGCTTCGAGGATGGTTTTGTTGGTCGAATCGTGAATATACCGGTCGAGGACGTGGCAGTCGGGGCACCAGTTGCCGATGCGCGTACGTAAACCACTGGTTGGAAACGATACAATTTTTTTCAAGCGGATGCCAGGGTCCTCAGCAGGTCGCGCCAGCTGACAATTCCGACGGGTTTGAATTCGTTGTCGACGATCGGAATGCAGGAAATGCGATTCTTGAGCAGAAGCTCGACCGCCTCGGCGATCCCGGATTCCTGACGCAGCGTGACTGGATGGCGAGTCATGATTTGATGTACTCGCTTGTTGAGGGTGGCAAGGTCCCGCGCCGTCTCCGCCGCGCTGCCGACATAAGGGCTCAAAGCTCTGAGCAGGTCGCGATCGGAGAGGACGCCGCTCAACTTCTTATGTTCGTCCACCACGAGCAAGTGGTGAAACCTCTTGGTATCAAAGATTTCCTTGACCATCTCCAATCGGTCGTCCATTTCGACGGTGACGATCCGCGTCGTCATGATCTTGCCCAAAGTCATCCGCCCACTCCCTGTTCGAGCACCTACCGACCGCATTAGGTGATCGATACTAGCCTATGTGCGGGGTCGGCTGCCGCTAGCGGGTATTGTCGACGGTACCGTCGTTGTTGACCAGGGGAGGGGTATCGTCCTCGAGTTCGAGCCCGTCGCCGAAGAGAGAACGCAACGCTAGCGCCCGATCCGAGCCGCCGATATCCGTAGTACAGGACGACAAGGTGTAGGCATCAGCCGACAAACGCATACAATGGCCGATCTTTTCGTTCGGAGATCAGCTAATGCGTTCATCAATTCGGCTCTTCAACCTATCGCTCCAGGGTGTGTCGCTGGTGGGCGCAACGCTTGCCGCATGCCTGTCCATGGGTGCAGAGCGATCGCCGCCGAACGACGCGCCGGATACCAAGGTATCGGTGGTCCCGGAGCCGACCGAGTCGCCGCGATTTCTGCACGATGAGTCCAAGGTTACGCAAGGGTCGATAACCATCGCCGGGCGTGCGCTCGGCTACCAGGCCGAGGCTGGAATATTGGTGGTTCACGTGAAAGATCCCATGGACGATGATGCGCCGCCGCCTCATGAGGACAAGAGCGGCCCGCCGCCGCCTCAACCGCCTGAGGCCGGGATGTCCTACGTGGCATATTTCCGCGGCGACAAAGAGGATGCTCGTCGACCCATTACCTTCCTTTTCAACGGGGGACCCGGTTCCTCGACGGTCTGGCTGCACATGGGTGCGTTCGGACCGAAGCGGGTCGTCACGGCGGACGATACCCACAGTCCGGCGGCCCCCTATCGGATCGTCGACAATGAATACACGCTGCTTGATTCCAGCGACCTTGTATTCGTCGACGCGCCTGGTACGGGGTTCGGACACCTGAGAGGAACCGACAAGGAGAAGGCGTTCTACGGAGTGGACCAGGATGCGCACGCATTCGCAAATTTCATCGTCGCGTTCCTCTCCAAGCACAACCGCTGGAATTCGCCCAAGTATCTGTTTGGGGAAAGCTATGGAACCACGCGCTCGGCGGCGCTTGCGAACATTTTACAGAATGAAAAGTCTTTGGACTTCAACGGCATCATTCTGCTATCGCAGATATTGAATTTCGACGACAGCGTCGATCAACCGCAATTCAATCCCGGCGTCGATCTGCCGTATGTATTGGCTTTGCCGACGTACGCCGCCACCGCGTGGTATCACCATAAGCTGCCGACTCAACCTGCCTCGCTCGAGCCGCTGCTGAAGGAAGTCGAAAATTTCGCGCTGACCGACTATTTACAGGCGCTGGCGGCGGGATCGAATTTGAGCGCGGAACGCAAATCGGCAATCGCATCCAGGCTTCATGACTATACGGGCCTCCCGGCCGACTATATCGAACGCGCCAACCTGCGGGTCAATGGCGGGGAATTCGAGAAGACGCTGATGGGAAGCGATATAACGACGGGGCGCCTCGACACGCGCTTTGCGGGTCCGACCATCGATCCGATGAGCAAGGAAGCCGACTATGATCCACAGTCGGCGGCGATCTCGTCGGCCTACGTCTCGGCGTTCAATGACTACGTACGAAGCGTGCTCAAGTTCGGCGAGCGGAAGACCTACAAGCCGGAGTTGGATGTCGACAAGATCTGGGACGTGTTGCATCAGCCGCCGGGCGCGACCACGAAGGTCCCGGGTCCGATCAACGTCATGCCGGATCTTGCGGTCGCCATGAAACAGAATCCGAACCTCAAAGTGCAACTCAACGGCGGCTACTACGACCTTGCGACGCCCTACTTCGCGGCGGTGTACGAATTGCGTCAGTTGCCCATCCAGAGTGCGCTCCAGGCCAATATTGAGATGCATTTCTACACCTCAGGCCACATGGTTTATGCGCACGAACCCGACTTGAAGGCCTTGCATGGAAATGTGGCGGCGTTCATAGAGAGAACGCGTACCGGCGCGGGCAAATAAAGGGTCCGCGCGCCCTGCAAAAACGACGGGTCAGTATGTAAAAATTTCATCGACAACCGTCGAAGGCGTTGATTTGTCGGCCGTGGCGGTCCTGGTACGCAATTTGCTTGAATTTCACGTGTGGCGATTCCAATCAGGATCGGCGGTCGTATAATGGTCAAAACACCGTGACGATCCCGCACTTCGGGGGGTTCATGCAGAATCAGGCACACACGGGATCGGGGATGCGCTCCGCATCGCTGCACACCGGTTCGGCAAGCTCGTATCGAGGAAGCGAACTGGCCGCCGACTTGTTGACCAAGCTGTTTCAACGCCTGCCTTTGAGAATGGCCGTGCGGCTGTGGAACGGCGACACTCTTCAGGTGGGTGCGGTCGATGCGCACGGGCGGGAGAGCGCATTCGCCCTGGTGTTTCGCACCCCCGAGGTGGTCTATTCGGCGGTGCTCGGAAGAGATCCGTTGCGGCTCGCTGAAGCTTATTTTCGCGGCGATATGGACATCGAAGGCGATTTTTTCGCCGCCCTCGAACTCAAGAACCATCTGCAGGATCTGCATCTGTCCGCCGGCGAGCGCCTGGGAACGGTGTTTTCCGCCCTGCGTTTGCGCGCACTGAATGCCGATATACGGTGGGCGCAACGGCAACAGACGCCGACTCACGGGCGCACCGTCAAGTCGCACTCCAAGGCGGAGAATCGCGACGCCATCCATTTTCACTACGATGTGTCGAATGAGTTCTATGCGTCGTGGCTGGATCAAGCCATGGTTTATTCCTGCGCGTATTTCGAGACCCCGGAGGCCGACCTCGACAGCGCACAGACGGCGAAACTCGACCATATCTGCCGCAAGTTGCGATTGCAGCCGGGCGATGAATTTCTCGATATCGGCTGCGGATGGGGTGCGCTGGTGATTCACGCGGCCCGGCATTTCGGCGTGCGCGCGCGCGGAGTGACGCTGAGTCCGCAGCAATTGACGCTGGCGCGGGAACGCATCTTGGCCGCCGGACTCGAAGACCGGGTGAGCGTCGAATTGCAGGATTATCGCGACCTCCGGGGCGACTCGCTCTATGACAAGATCGCGAGCGTGGGCATGTTTGAACATGTGGGCCTGAAGAATTTACCCACGTACTTCTCCACGGTCCACCGTCTGCTAAAACCACACGGGCTGTTCTTGAATCACGGCATCACGCATGACTCCGAAGGCTGGGAAAAGACGCTGTCGACGGAATTCATCAATCGCTATGTATTCCCCGACGGCCAGCTCGACAACATCAGCAACATCCAGCGCGTCATGGAGGCTGCCGGGTTTGAGATCGCAGATGTGGAAGCTCTGCGACCGCACTATGCGCTGACGCTGCGGCATTGGGTGGCACGGCTCGAGCGCAATCGCGCGCGCGAGCTGCAGTATGTCAATGAGGCCACATACCGCGTCTGGCGGTTGTACATGGCCGCCTGCGCACTGGATTTCGAGTCAGGGCACATCGGCATCTATCAGATATTGGCGGGAAAACGCGCCTCCGGAAATCTGCCCTTGCCGCTGACGCGGCGCTACATGTACGCGTGAATCGTCACTGGCGGTATGAAATCGAGACGATCCGATGTAGGCGGGCGCCGACGCGCTCGTCTGCCGAACTATCCTCGACGTCCATGGCGCAGCAGTGAATACTGCAGGCTGGCTCACACAATCGGAAATGCCTATGCAGTGCAGACTTCCAGCAATCGCGGCGGCGCTCTTGATCGGTTGCCCTGGGTTGGTCGAAGCGGCATACAAGGACTGGCCGAGCTACAACAACACGCTCACTTCCGATCGATTCGCAACGCTGGATGCCATTGATACGCAGAGCGTTGCGGGGCTGAAGGTGCGCTGCACCTTCGATACCGGCGAGCAAGTGTCGTTTCAGTCGGGCCTGATCGAATTCCAAGGCGCGTTGTTTGCCACCACCGAGCACGACACGATTTCAATCGACGCGAACACCTGCAAACAGAACTGGCGTGCGCACGGCGATTTTGCCGGCGGAGATCTCAAGGTCAACAGAGGCGCGGCGTATTTGGAGGGCCGCGTGTTTCGCGGCACGCCCGACGGCCACGTTGTCGCCTACGCCGCCAATAACGGCAAACTCCTCTGGTCCACCGTCATCGCGGATCCGGCTCGGGGCGAATCTGTGCCGGCGTCGCCCATTGCTTGGAACGGAATGGTGTTCGTCGGCAATGCCGGCGGCGACAACAAGGGTGTAAAGGGGCGCATATATGCGCTGGACGCGAAAACCGGCCGCATTGTCTGGGAGTTCTACATGGTGCCACGGGCACCCGATGACGTGCCGCGGGGGCCGCAGGCCCCGGCCGCTGCTCCGGCTCAGGGGTCCTCGTGGAAGAACGGCAAGGGGATCCCCATAACAGGCGGTGCGAATTGGACCTCATATTCGTTGGACCCGGTCACCGGCCTGCTGTATGTGCCCGGTGGAAATCCCGCCCCGGATTTCGCGAAGGCGGTTCGCCCCGGCGACAATCTGTTCGCCAGCTCGATCGTGGTGCTCGACGCGAAGACGGGCGCCTATCAAAAGCACTTTCAGCTGATCAAACACGATTTTCACGATTGGGACGTATCGTCCGCGCCGGTTCTTTTCCGCAACCACCTCGGACACAGGATGCTGGCCGAGGCGCCCAAGGACGGCCACTTGTACCTCATCGACCTAAACAGCGGCAACATCGTATTTAGGAAGCCGGTCACCGCCGTGTCGAATGTCGATGCGCCCATCACCGCCGCAGGGACGCGATTTTGTCCCGGCTCGCAGGGTGGGGCAGAGTGGAATGGCGCGGCGTTCGATCCGGCCGATAATCTCATTTTTACGGGCGAGGTCGATTGGTGCACCACCGTACGCGCGGTACCGGCGGCGTCTCTCGCGAGTTCGAAGATGGGACAGCCCTGGAGTGGGGCAACCGAGGGGTTCGGTCGGCAAGATGATCAAAAGGGCTGGGGCGGCTGGCTGACCGCCACCGACGCCGGCAGCGGGGCTCGCAAGTGGCAATTCCATGCTCCCTTCCCGCTGCTCGGCGGAGTGACGCCGACCATCGGCCGCCTGGTGTTGTTCGGCGATATGGGAGGCAATTTCTATGCGTTCGATGCGGCGAGCGGCAAGAAATTGTGGTCCATCGATCTGGGCGGTGCGATTGGCGGCGGCGTGATCACCTACGACACCGGCCAAGGGCAGAAAATTGCGGTGGCGGTCGGGATGACTTCGCCGATATGGCCGACTCCCAAAATCAACGGCAAAGTGGTGGTGCTCGGACTATGACCGCCGCGCCGCGCACACGTCGCGCAGAGAACTCATCTGATCGCCCCACCAAAGTCCGATCATGCGGCTGAAATCGGCCCCGTGAAGACCATGCCGCGCAGGATGGTCGGCGCGCAGGGTTGACCATCCCCGATGCGTCACAGTCACCTGCGTGCCCGAGGCTGATGGCGCAAATTCAACGTCCACGTTGGTTTGCTCATGCGCAGCGAAATTGGCGTTGCGCCAGGTGAAAGACAAGCGTTTGGGCGGCTCCCAGACCACGATGCGCCCGACCTCGACCACATGCAGCGAAGAATCTCCGCCGTCGATGGACTCGAACAATCGGCCGCCCAATTCCGGCTCCACACGCAGGAAACCGCTGCGAGCACCCGCATGGCGGAATTTGATGCCGCGGCGCCACCAGCGATCGATTTCCTCAGTGAAGATTTCGAAGGCCAGTGAAGGCGCTACGTTCACCGTGACAGTGACGCGTGCGCTATCGCCGATCATGTCTTCGGCTTGCGGCCGCGCGGCGAATTCTCGGCGTACGCTTTGAACGCATTCAGCTGTCCGCGCCATAGCTGCTCGACCTGCGCCAGCCATTGCTGCACGGGGTGGAAGGCGGCGGGATGCACGCTGTAGATGCGCACGCGCGCGTCCCGTTCAATGCCTGCTTCGGATACCAAACCGGCCTTGCGCAAGATCCGCAGGTGCTTGCTGAGCGCCTGCGGGCTCATGTCTATCGTTTCCGCCAGCTCCCCGGCGCGCCGCGGCTGCTGCAGCAGGATGCGAATCATTTCGCGGCGCGAGGAATCGGATAACGCACTGAAGGCGGCATCCAGATTGGGTTTGGCCAGTCGTTGCTCCATGGCGGGACCGCGGGCGGGTCAGCGCGCGGGTGGATTGCGCAGGCGCTGCGTAATCCACCACAGATGGCTTTCGGGATCGAGCGCCCCGTAGCTACGATCGCTCCAGTAGTCCTCGCCGTAGTCGTGGGTCGCAGGCTCCTCGACGATGCGCGCGCCGCGCGCGCGTGCGTGAGCACAGTGCGCCTCTGCATCATCGACGAACAGCATCATGCTCTGGGTGCAGGCGCCGTTCAGGGACTTGGGACTGCGCATGGCTCTCTTCCATTGTCGTTCGGAGTCCGGGCTTTCTTGGCCTACCATGATGAGCCCTTCGCCATAGGTCAACTCGCTATGTTCGATGCGGCCGTTCTCGCCTTCGACCTTGAGCCGGACTTCGAAGCCGAAGGCATCGCACAGCCAATCGATGGCGGCAGCGGCATCCTGGTAGAAAACGGAGCTGGAGAGTCGCGGCCAATCGCTCGGAGGAGGTTTCATGCAATTCCCCAATTAGTTAAATATTAACCAATAGCGATAATATTACCGAATATGTGAACCAATGGCAACCACGACGTTCATTTTGGACGGATTGTGCGTCGCTGACAGGCGCCCGAATGTTAGAATTTCGTCCGTGCCCATAATCGAGAAGCGATCCATCGACTACGTTCCCATCGCCGAGCGGCACGGCAAGGTATGGCACCTCTGGCCCGTTTGGTTTTCGGGTGACGCACACCTGGCAACGGTTGCAACCGGCGTAGTCGGGGTCGCCCTGGGGGGCAATCTCCTGTGGATGGCGCTCGCCGTGCTGTTCGGGTGTGCGTTCGGAACGTTTTTCATGGCGTTCCACTCGACGCAGGGGCCCCAGCTGGGGTTGCCGCAGATGATTCAGTCGCGCCCGCAATTCGGCTATACCGGCGCTCTGTTGGTCTGGGGTGTGGCGCTCATCGCCTACATTGGGTTCAACGCATTCAATCAGATTTTGGCGGCGCAAACCGTGTTGTCGCTGTACCGCGGCGACCAGACGCTGACCATCGTCGTCTTCACCATACTTTCCGTGTCGCTGGCGGTCATTGGCTACGATCTGATACACATCGCGCAGCGCTGGGTCGCGTATATTCTGATTGCGGCGCTATTGGTGTTCACGCTGGCAGTGCTCGCTCGGGGCCATCTGCCGGCAGACGAATTCAGATTGCGCGACTTTCGCGGAGTGCCGTTTCTGGCGCAGTTCTTCGCTGCCGCCTCCTATCAGATCGCGTGGTCAATCTACGTCTCCGACTATTCGCGCTACCTGCCGCGCGATGTGGGCGTGAGCGCGTCGTTCTGGTGGACCTACCTGGGCGCGTTCGTGGGCGGGACCTGGATGATGCTCGTCGGAACGCTGTCCGCGGCGTTATACCCGAAACTGGAGGTGGCGACCGCGTTGCGCGCCGCCGCCGATGCCGTGTTGCCCGGTTTCGGCGAGCCGCTGCTGGTGTGCTCGCTGTTCGGTCTCGTGACCATCACTTCGCTCAACTACTATGGGGCGTCGTTGACGCTGTTGAGCGTCATGGACTCGGTCACGCCCAGTCCGCCGACGCTCGGCAAGCGCATTCTGACCCTGGCCGCTTCCGCCTTGGTTGCGACCGCGACCAGCCTTGCTCTGGTGTCGTCGCAGAACTTCGTGGCCAAATTCGGGGAATTTCTCGCCGTGCTTTTGTATCTGTTCACTCCGTGGACCGCGATCAATCTGGTGGATTTCTACTACGTTCGCAGGGGCCACTACTCGGTGCGGGAAATTTTCAACTGCGACGGCATGTACGGACGCTGGAACTGGCGCGGCCTCTGGGCCTATGGCATTGGCTTTGCGGCGATGATTCCATTTTTCAACACCGAATCCTGGAAGGGACCGTTGGCAAGGGCGCTCGGCGGCGCCGATATAGCCATGCTCGTCGGCCTGCCGGTGTCGGCTCTGGTGTATATCGCGGCCTGCCGCTCGCTCGATGTTGCGGCGGACCGGCGTCGGGCGCACGCCGCCGACGTGGGACTGGATCCTAACGCGGCCTAAGTTGCAGGGTCGAGAAAGGCGTTGATCGCCTCGGCGACACCCCGTGGATCTTCCCAAAAGGGATTGTGACCGAGACCCTCGAAGATCTTCACCTTGGCGCCCGGCAAGCCATCGCGCAAAGATTGGCGAACTTCAGGTTCCATGATCGGATCTTTGCTGCCCCATATGAGCAGCGTCGGCGCCTTGAGCCGCGGCAGAGTACCCTGCAAGTCGGCATAGGCATTGGTGGGAAGCCCTTGATCTAGAACCGCAAGCCAAACCCTCAGCGGGATGCCGGCGGCATCCTTGCGCTGCCGGCGAATGAAGTCGGGATCCACAGGCGTGGGTGAATTCCACCAAGCAATCATGAAGGGCGAGTCGGCGTCGATCGGATCTTTCAGTTTGCGAATCTCCGCCGCAAAGTCGAACTGCGCAGGCTTTTTCGGCCGGTCGGGAGGCCAGCCCCCGGTCGAGGAGATCAGCACTACGCGCCCGGTATGTTCCGGCCAATATTCGGCAAAGGTCTGGGCGATGATGCTGCCCAGGGAATGCCCGACCACGTCCGCTTTGGCCACTCCCAGCTTGTCCAACAACAACTTGATGTCGTAGGCGAAGTCGAGCCGTGCGTAGCAACACTCCGGTTTGCTCGATTGTCCGTGTCCGCGTATGTCAACCAGGATCAGCCGGTGGTTCTTTGAGAGATAGGGGAGCAGCGGCACCCAATCGCGGGCGTTGTCGGTGTAGCCATGAATCAACACGACCACAGTGCCAGAGGGCTTGCCCCTGTCGATATAAGCCAGCGATTCGCCGTTCGGCAGCGCCGCCTTCTTCCGGCTCGCGTCGAAGGCGTCCAAATCGACCGCGAGCGGCGGGGGCGGCGGCGTCGCCAGCGGGGGCGGCGTTGCCGCCAGCGTGGCCGGGGTGGCCGGCGTGACCGGCGTGACCGGCGTGGCAGCCACGACGGTGGCTCCCAATACGGCGCCGCACAGCCAGATCCATCTGCCGTGAATGCTCGTCTCGACTGCAAGTTTCATGTCGGTCCACTGTAGCTGGAGAACTCTGAAACCGAAAGCCGGGGCGCCGCTTGGACTTGACCCGGCCCGGTATGGTTTGTGTTTTTTCCGGGTGACGTTATGACGTCACGGCGACGGAGTCAAAACGTCAAAACGTCAAAGTTTTTATAGCGTCTGGCACCGGTGCGCTGCTCCATTCCGCTGAGCCGAGCACCCCGGGCCGCGCGCCGCGCCGGGCCGCGCTAGTTCTTGAGCCGGAAGCCCGTCTTGAATACCCAGGCGACGACGGCCAGGCAAACGGACATGAAGCCCACGGTCATGCCCATGCTGATGCCGACACTGACGTCGGCGGTGCCGTAGAAACTCCAGCGGAAGCCGCTGATCAAGTACACGATGGGGTTGAAGAGACTGAATGTGCGCCATGCCTGCGGCAGCATGTCGATCGAGTAGAACGCTCCGCCAAGAAATGTGAGGGGGGTGACCACCAGCATGGGAATGAACTGCAGTTGCTCAAAACCCTTGGCCAGGATGCCGATGATGAAACCGAACAAGCTGAAGGTGAAGGCGGTCATCAATAGGAAGGCAATCATCCATCCGGGGTGGAGGATTTTGATCGGCACGAAAAACGCAGCAGTCAAGAGAATGGTCAGGCCGAGGACCACGGACTTGCTCGCAGCCGCACCCACATAGGCGATGACGATTTCGACGTAAGATATGGGCGCCGACAGCAGCTCGTAAATCGTGCCTGTGAATTTGGGGAAATAGATTCCGAAGGAGGCGTTGGACAAGCTCTCGGTGAACAACGCCAGCATGATCAGGCCCGGGACGATGAATGCGCCGTAGCTCACTCCACCCGGCGTTGAGAGGCGCGAGCCGATGGCCGCGCCGAAGACCACAAAATACAGCGAGGTGGTGAGGACAGGAGTCACCAAGCTCTGCACCAGCGTGCGAAGCGAACGCGCAACCTCGAACTTGTATATTGCCCAGACCCCGTGCCGATTGAACGCGATGGGTGACGACGGCGGACTCATGCGGGTTCGCTCACGAGCTTGACGAAGATGTCCTCGAGCGAACTCTGCTGCATTTGAAGATCCTTGACCACGATGGACAGATCGCTCATCCGATTGAGCAGGGCTGATATGGCGATGTTGTTGGCCCCGTCGACGGTGTACACCAGATCATGGCCGTCGGATTTCAATTCGAGGCCCCAGGATTCGAGTTCGGGCGGAACCCTGCGAATCGGCTCCTGAAGATGCAGAGTGAGCTGCTTCTTGCCGAGTTTCTTCATGAGCTCGGACTTCTCCTCAACCAGAATCAGGACTCCCTTGTTGATGACGCCGATCCGATCGGCCATCTCCTCGGCTTCCTCGATGTAGTGCGTCGTGAGAATGATGGTGACGCCCCTGTCACGAAGTCCTCGCACCAAGCTCCACATGTCGCGGCGTAGTTCCACGTCCACGCCCGCAGTCGGTTCGTCGAGGAAGAGAATTTCGGGCTCGTGCGACAGGGCCTTGGCAATCATCACCCGCCGCTTCATGCCGCCGGACAAGGTCATGATCTTGCTCATGCGCTTGTCCCAAAGCGATAGATCGCGCAGCAAACTTTCGATGAAGGCGGGGTTTGGCGCGCGGCCGAACAGACCGCGGCTGAAGGACACAGTCGCCCAGACCGTCTCGAACGCGTCGGTACTCAATTCTTGCGGAACCAGGCCTATCTTGGTTCGGGCGGCGCGATAGTCGCGCACGATGTCGTGGCCGTCTGCAGATATGCTGCCCCCGCTCGGCGTCACGATGCCGCAAATGATGTTGATCAGCGTGGTTTTGCCGGCGCCATTCGGGCCGAGAAGGGCGAATATTTCGCCTTTCTCGATCTCGAGGTTGATGAGCTTCAGGGCTTGGAAACCCGAGGCATAGGATTTGACGACGTTGCGGATCGAAATGACGGGATTCATGGCGTGTGCGCGCCGCGGTTGCAGGTTCAGGAGCGGACTATGCGTTCGATGAGTGCGCGGGTAAATTCTGCCGTGCCGGCAGTCCCGCCCAAATCTCTCGTTCGCACCTTGTCGACGTTCAAAACGGTATCGATGGCTGTGCGCAGGCGCGCGGCCATATGCGGCAGGTGGCAGTGTTCGAGCATCATCGCCGCTGCCAGCAACAGCGCGGTGGGGTTCGCGACTCCTTTGCCGGCAATGTCGGGGGCCGAGCCGTGCACCGCCTCAAATATGGCGGCGTCGGCGCCGATATTGGCGCCGGGGGTCATTCCCAGGCCGCCCACCAGACCCGCGACCAGGTCGGAGAGGATGTCGCCGAATAGATTGGTGGTCACCAGAACGTCGAATTGCCACGGATTCAGCACCAGTTTCATGGCACAGGCATCGATGATGACGGTCTCCAGGGTGAAACGGCCCTTGTACTTGCGCTCGTACAGTTCCTGACCCGCTTCCAGGAAGATGCCGGTCAAGACCTTCATGATGTTGGCCTTGTGCACGATGGTCACTTTCTTACGGCCGGTGGCGACGGCGTGATCGAAGGCGAATTCCAACAGCCGGCGGCTGCCTGCGCGTGTATTGACCCCCGTTGCCACCGCGACGGCGTGCGGATCATCGTCGACTTGGACGTAGTATTCGTGGCCGACGTACAAGCCCTCCAGATTTTCGCGCACCACCACCAGATCAATATTGTCGAAGCGGCCGCCCGGAATCAGGGTCCGCGCCGGCCGCAGGTTTGCGTACAGCTTGAATTCCTCTCTCAGCCGCACATTCGAGGAGCGGTAGCCGCCTCCCGACGGAGTCTCGAGCGGGCCCTTCAAAGCCAGGCGTGTTCGCCTGATGCTGGCGATGGTATCGGGCGGCAGCGGATCGCCCGCCGTCTTGACTCCCTCGAGGCCCGCCGTATGCCGCTCCCACGCGAAAGGCGCGCCCAGCGCGGACAGGACTGCGGCCGCGGCGTCGACAATTTCGGGACCGATTCCATCTCCGGGGATCAGGGTGGCTGGAATAGATTGAGCCATCGGCAAGTTCTCGCATTAAAGCCAGTGAGGGAGTAATTAGGATACTCGAATTGAGTACGATTGAACTGGGCGCTGCGGGAGGACTGGTCATAACTGCCGATGAAATCATTGCCGCGACGCGTCGTTGGTTGGAACGGTCGGTCATCGGCCTCAATCTGTGCCCATTTGCAGAAAGCGTCTACCGCGGCAATCGGGTGCGCTTTCGCGTCAGCCCGGAAACTTCCGCTTCGGGACTGTTGACCGAGCTTCGAGCCGAGTTGATCGGCTTGCACGCGGCAGATCCGTTGCATTGCGAGACGACACTTCTGATACATCCAGGAGTGTTGACGGACTTCCTCGAGTACAACGATTTCCTCGATGTCTGCGAGGCTGCGGTGGCTGACCTGGACCTGGAAGGCGAGTTGCAGGTCGCGAGCTTTCACCCGCAGTACCGGTTTGCGGGAACGCAGGCCGAGGATATCGAAAACTATACCAATCGCTCTCCCTATCCAATGCTGCATCTGTTGCGTGAGGCCAGCATCGAGCGCGCCATCGCCGCCGTGCCCGACACCGACGAGATATACCGAAGGAACATCCGCACGCTGCGCAACCTGGGCCATGACGGCTGGGCGCGTCTATGGCGTGACTAGCGTCTTATTCATGGGAACGAATTGGATGCTCTCTCCTTCACCCATGTCGAAATGCACCATGGCCCCCGCAACATAGCCGCGGGCGGCATAGAGCTTGGCGCCGGGCAGGGTCGCCATGAGTTCCACGCGCTGAAATCCCCGGAGACGCGCTTCTTCTTCGCAGCGCTCGAGCAGCAACGAGGCGATTCCGCGACGAGCCGCAGCCGGATCGACAAAGAACGCACGAATTTTGGCCGCTTGAGTTCGTGGATCGAGAGTGGAGGAATCCCGGCCGGCTTGACGGTCGCTGCCGAACAGGGTTGAGCGAAAACTCCAGCCGCCGCAGCCGACCATCCGGGCGTCTTCGGCAACGAAATACGTCCGGTCGGCGAGCAATTGTGTGTCGACCCCGAAGGCGCCGCGCAGGGCTGCTTCGATCTGCGAGGGCCGGTAGTCGACCGTGCTCAATCCACGCGCGGAACGCGCGATCAGCGCCTCGATCTCAAGGATGTCGGCGCTGATGGCCGTGCGCAGCACAATCGCCATCTCAGTCCCGTGCTAGTTCTGCGGCGGAACGGCTTCAAGGCCGTTGCGCCGGTAGATGCGGCCGCCCTTCATGACGAAGCTGATCTGTCTGAACTGCTCCGGATCGTCGAGCGGATTGCCGGCGGAGGCGACCAGATCCGCATAGCGGCCGGGTTGGACGGATCCGATGCGATCGGCGGCGCCGATCAAATCGGCTGCATTGCGTGTGGCCGCAAACAGCGCCTGAACGGGGGTCATGCCGTTGCCGATCAGCAGACCGAATTCCATGCTGTGGTCTCCTTGCCCCAAGTCGGTGCCGTAGGCGATCTTGACGCCGGATTTGACGGCCAGCGGCAAGTTGCGTTTGGGCAGTAAATCGTTCGCCAATTCCTTGGGTGCCGTGCCGGGGGTCAATAGTTCGGGCCGATCGCGCGCGGCCGCGTAAAAAACTTCGTAGACCGTGAGAGTCGGCACGAGATAGGTGCCATGCGCCTTCATCAATGCAAAGGTCTGGGCGGTTGCAAAGGAGCCGTGCTCGACGGAGTCCACGCCGGCGCGGACCGCATTCTCGATCGCCTCGGCAGGATAGATGTGCGCGGCTACTCTCATGCCAAGGGAGTGAGCGGTCTCCACCGCGACGCGTATTTCCTCATTGGTCATGAGTTGCTGGCGCGGATCATCTCCGGTCGATGCAATGCCGCCCGAAGGCATGAGCTTGATCAAATCCGCGCCGCGGCCGCGATGTTCGCGCACGCGCAGGCGTGCTTGATCGGCAGAGTCGACGATGCCGCGATCCCAACCCGGATGCGCGAGGCCCGGGTCCATGCCATTTTTAGGGTCGCCATGTCCGGCGGTCGGGCCGAGCGGCTCCAGCGAGATCCAGAGCCGGGGTCCCGAGAGTTTGCCCTCGTTGATGGCGTTACGCACCGACACGGTGTCATCGCCGCCGCCGACGT
This sequence comes from uncultured Gammaproteobacteria bacterium, assembly GCA_963811115.1. Lineage (GTDB taxonomy): Bacteria > Pseudomonadota > Gammaproteobacteria > Steroidobacterales > Steroidobacteraceae > Bog-1198. The sequence goes on along the minus strand of CAWEQB010000001.1, from coordinate 150,549 downwards.
CACGAGCGCTGGTAAATCCCTGCTGCAACATCTGACGGACGAACACGGCTGCGTCCAAGGCTCGGTCGATGTCCGAGTGGGTCAGCCAGTACTCCGTGGCGTTGGTGCGGCTCGGCAGCATGGATGAAATATGAACGTGGCAGTCTATGAACCCGGGCATGACCGTGGCGTTCGCCAGATCGACAATGTCGGCACCCGCAGGGGCGGTGAATCCGGATTCCACCGACACGATCTTATCGTTCCGAACCAGGATGGACACCTGTTTTCGGGGCGCGTCGGCGACGCCATCGATCAAGATGCCGGCATGAATGACGATGTCCCGGGCGTGGCCAACCGCAGCCGCCGTTGCAAGGACCAGACCCAAACCCAAATTCCGGATATACCTGAGATCCATCACTGCCCCGCAATTGGCGAACTGTCGAAAACCAGTGTAACGCGACGCGGAAATCGGCGCGCGTGCTAATCTTTGGCTCATGTATGTAAAGCCAACTGCACCGCTCCGCATCGGCGAAGTCTTTGAGGATGCGATTCGCATGTATCGCAATTGCGGGCCGAGCGTGTGGCTACTCGCTTTCGCCCTGGAAGTCGCGACGGCGGTCCCTTCTCTCGTTTGGCAGATGCAGTTCATGCCGGCGGTGGCGGACGTCATGCAGGATCCGCTGGCAGCGTTGCAGGCTCCGTTCGCTGCCTTGCACGTGCCGCCGGCCGTGTGGCTGCTGACCTTCATCGCGATACCAATTTACCTGATCTTCTACGTGGCACTCATTGCCACTATCAATGGAGTTGCAACCACACGGGCGGTCTCGACCGGCGCGGCGATCGGACTGGGTCTTGGCCGATTGCCGAGGTCCATTCTGCTGGGAGCGCTGGTTGCCGGCATCGTGCTCCTCGGACTCGTTCTGCTTCTGGTGCCCGGGATCTATTGGGCCGGCACTCTATCGCTGGCGTTCATCGCTCTGGTCGTCGAGGACACGGGCATCTCGCAGTCGATGGCCGTCAGCCGGGGGCTCATCAAGGGTCATTGGTGGCGTGCCGCGACGTTGATTTCCTATATCTTCGTCGTCGCTTTGGTCGGATACATGGCCGTGGTCTTGGTCACGGGCCTGGTCGCTGCGGTCTTGGGTGCCGACGGGTCGGCGACGTTGGTCGTGTCGCAACTACTCGGGGCGGCAGTGAGCATAGCGCTCACACCCTTGTATTGCGCCGTCTACCTGTCCATGTACTACGACTTGAAACTGCGCAAGAACTAATTCTCCGCCCGGGCCGCGGAGCGCAGCATGGCGAAGGCGGTATAGGCAATGACGACGACCACCAGCCAGCGCAGCCAAACCAGCGGCATCGACTTGACGATGTAGGCGGCGATGAACACCCCGATCACGCCGCCGAAGGCCAATCCGAGAGAGGGACCCCACGCGAACTTGCCGGTCTGAAAGAATCGCAAACTCGCCACCGGCTGAAGCAGCGCGCAGGAACCCATCATGATGGGATAGGCCGCAATCGGGTTCATGCCGAGAAGCGCGAGCGTGACCATGCAGGGCGCGTACAGCCCGATGCCGGCGCTCATCAGCGCGCCGAGGATGAAATTGATTCCGACGGCAAAGCCGAACTTCCAACCGGCCAGGGCCATGGCCGTACCGCCGCCTGGTAGCGCGCCCAGATTCTTTGCCGCGAAGGCGGCGCCGGCCATCAACAAGGCGATCCCCATGGCCACTTGGATCGCACGACGCGGCAGGCGCGCGACCACGCCGGCCCCGAGCCAGGCTCCAATTGCCGAACTGCCGACCATGGCAACCAATAAAAGGGGATCGACCAGAATGGCCGTCACGAAAATCAACGATTCGGCGAGGGCGGCAGGCGTATGCCCGACGTTGAGCGTCCCCGGGATCAACTCGTCGGGAACGATGCGCGTAAATTTGTAGATGGCGGTGGTGGGCGCAAACGAGCCGATCCCCAAGGTGTCGAAGAAATCGGTGACAAGACCGATGACGAGTTCGAGGGGCTTCGGCCAACGCACCACCGTGCTGCGCCGGGCCGCGACGATGGCGCCGCTGACAAAGGCGACGCCGGTCAGGCCGATGGCGATATAGAAGGCGAGTTGCGCTGCATTGAGATTCATCCGGACAATATACCCGGCCATAGCCGCGAAATACTCTGCATTGGGTAACATTACGAGATCCGGCGATGGACGCGGCGGCGGCCGATGGCTATCGTGGGCCGATGATCACCCAGCCGTTCCGTATTCGGTCCCACCATTTCGATGGCCACTGAGGGCGCGCTCGCCGCCGGCGGCGCAGTCGGTGCGGTCCACCTCAAACGTTCCCTGCGGTACTGGGATCTCGTTCTCTACGGTCTTGCCTATATCGCGCCGTTCGCGCCGTTCAGCACGCTTGGCTTCGTGTGGAGCGAATCGAACGGCTTGATTGTGCTCGCCTATGTGCTGGGGGCGGTATGCATGTACTTCACGGCGCAAAGCTACGCCACGATGACCGAAACGTTGCCGACAGCGGGGTCGGTCTATGGGTTTGCACGCCAATCCCTGGGAGCCTTTCCCGGGTTCATTGCAGGCTGGATGATACTGCTGGATTACCTGCTCATTCCGGCATTCGTCTACGTGCTGATTGCCGTGGCATTGGAGTCGCTGCTGCCCGGCATTGACCGCGGCATCTGGATCTTCTCGATGGTGGCGATAACGACGGCCGTCAATTGGTTCGGCATTACGGTCACCTCGCGGGCGAACTTCGCCGCGGTCGCCCTGCAGGTCATCATCATGGTTGGGTTCTTGATATTGGGTGTAATTGCCTTATATGCCGGCAAGGGCAATGGATCACTGACGATCAAGCCCTTGTTCGACGCCGCGACATTCGATGCCGGCAAGGTGTTCAGCGCTACATCCATCTGCATCATGTCGTTCCTGGGTTTCGATGCCGTGTCGACGCTTGCAGAAGAGGTGGAGGGGGGCGACCGGCGCATCGTCGGCAGGGCCATCATTGCCGTGCTGGTTCTATCGGCGGTGTTCTTCGTCGCAGTCACGTGGGTGCTCGGCAACCTGCTGCCTGGAATAGCCATCAAAGATCCCGCGGCCGCCGTCTATGAATTGGCGGCATGGGCCACGGGGCCTTGGACGGCGGTGGTGCTGGCTTGGGCCTATGCCGGCATCGTCGGGCTGTCGAACGCTTTGCCGATGCAGGTCGGCGTGGCGCGCGTGGTCTTCGCCATGGGGCGTGATCGGCAGCTGCCGCGGGTATTGGCACGAGTGCATCCGCGCTACCACACGCCGTACATGGGCATGCTTGTCACCGCCGCGCTGTCGCTGGCGGTGGCGTTGTACATGAAGAACCGTCTCGACGACCTGGCGTCGATCGTGAACTTCGGCGCCCTGAGCGGATTTTTGTTTCTGCACGTCTCGGTGCTGGTGTATTTCGGCGTCAAACGGCGCTCCACCACGTGGGTTCGGCACTGGCTGGTGCCGATGTGCGGGATCGCGGTGGTGCTCGCCGTGTTCTCAGGCATGAGCGCCCAGGCCGTGAAGGTCGGTTCGGCGTGGCTGATTGCCGGTTTGATCTATGGGCTGGTGCTGAAAGCGAAGCACCGCGAGGAATTGCACGTCTGATCGGATCCCGCGGGAACGCCTCAGTCAGGATGTCTGTTTCGAAACGGATACGGGCGCGCGCTTGCGCGAGTCGCGGCCGTAGTAATCCGGGTAGTCGGCATCGAGACCTTTGAAGCGGCGGTGCACCCACAGATATTGCTCGGGTACGCGGCGAATCTGCGCTTCGAGCAAGCGGTTGAAGCGTTCGACATCGCAGACTACGTCGGGCCCCGGAAAATCCTCGAGCGGCGCCCCGATCACCACACGATAGCCCGCATTGCCGGGTAAACGCTCTGGAAAATAGGTCAACACGGCTGCGCCGGAGATGCGCGCCAGGCGCGAGGTCGCCGTGGTCGTGGCGGCCGGAATCCCGAAGAACTTGACCATGGCGGCGCCCTTGTTTCGGTAGCTCTGATCCGGCGCGTACCACACGGCCTCGTTGTTCTTCAGCGCGCGGATCATCGCGCGGATGTCGTCGTAAGGGATGGGTTTGCCGTGGCGCGAGAAGCTGGTGAGCATGGTGTGCGACAGGACCGCGTTCTTCGTCGGCCGGTAGAGCACGTTGAGCGGCACCACGGTGCCCAATATGCGGGTGGCGATTTCGATGGTGGTGAAATGGCCGCCGATCATGATGGCGCCGCGGCCCTTGGCGAGGGCCGCCCGTAAATTATCGAGACCCTGGATTTCGGCGAGCGCATGCACTTTTCGGTCGCTGCCCCACCAGGTGTTGGCCGTTTCGCACAGCCCCATCCCTAAGCTTTGGCAGTGCCGGTCCACCAGGTCGTCCCGACCCTGCGGCGACAACGCGGGCAGGCATAATTCGATGTTGCGGCGAGCGATGCGCACATAGGCGAGCGGCAATCGCCGAATGAGCTTGCCCAATGCGGAGCCCACATGCCGCTGTGCCGGGAAGGGCAATAGTTCGATGATGCGCAGCACGCCCAAGCCCGCCCACGTTGCCCAGTTCCTGGGCCGAAGAAGCTCTAACCGCATCGCCAACGCGCGGACGCGCTCGACGCTGTGCCTGGGCACGCATAGCATTCGGCGAATGTATTCATTGCTTCAGCGTCTAAGATCCCTGCGGCACGGTTTCTGGTACGGCGTCTCTGAGCGCATAAACTGGTCGCGCGGCGCGTTTCAGGAAACACCTGCCCTTGAACTTTGCGCGGGAAACCCCGAGCAGGGCGAAAGAATAGCCGCGTTGCGCTCCCGTTACCAGGTGCAGTTCGAATCGCGGTTGAGCGCCGCGACCAGCAGCCGCAACTATGAATATTTGGATCTGTTGGATCGCGGCTGGGCGAATCTTGGCCGCCCTCGACCCGTGGGCGGCGCGCTCTGCGATATTGGTTGCGCCAGTTTCTGGTACGCGGATGCGCTGCAGACCTTCTTCCGCCCGGACAGCATCGTGGGCGTCGAGGTCGAAGGCCACCGCCTGTTCCGCGACGGGCGCACACGGATCGACTACGCGACGGGCTATCTGGCTCGCTTGCCGAATGCGCGCTTTGTCGTGGCGGACTATGCAGAATATTCCGTACCGGCGGACATCATCACGGCCTGGTTTCCGTTCTTGACGCCGGCCTCCATATTGGCATGGAGGCTGCCGCTCTCCCTCCTGAGGCCGGAGAGGCTCTTCCGGCAAATTCAACATAATCTAGGGCCCAAGGGGTGCTTCTTCATGGTGAATCACGGCGTCACCGAGGCGGAATTGGCGGCCAAATGGTGCGACGCAGCAGGTCTCCGTCCAGCGGGACGATGGTCCGAACCGGGACCCCTGAATGAACATCGGTTGAGTCCCCCGGTGCTGTCCTGGTGGCAGCGGCGCTAGAGAATATTCGTATTTATCAGCAAATTGCTGTAGCATCCGCCACGGTTCGTGAATTTCTACTTGGTCCGTTTATGGTCACCGCGCCGCTCCGGCGTCACCTTGGCCACAACCCACAAAGCAGGTTTCTTCGACCCAGGTGGCAGGCACACGGCTCTTGCATCGCAACGCAGTAGTGACCAGCCGATAGCTTCTTTTTAGTAGGTATTCTTCACATGACGAAAATGTATGTTGGCAATCTCCCGTTCTCAATGGACGAGTCCGCGGTGCGCGCGCTGTTTGAAAAGCATGGCGCCGTACAGTCGGTTGCGCTGATCAATGATCGCGACACCGGTCGGCCCCGCGGGTTCGGCTTCGTAGAAATGGCGAGCGCAGATGCTGCACGCGCCATGCAGGCCTTGAATGGCCACGATGTCGACGGGCGAGCGCTGAAAGTGAACGAGGCTCAGGAACGTACCGGCGGTGGCGGCGGTGGCGGCGGCGGCGGATCCCGCGGTCCGAAGCGCTGGTAAACGCTTAGCATCGAGTGAGATCTGGGGCCGCAGCGATGCGGCCCCAGTCGTTTCAATGGCGCGGATCGAGCGATCAGGGTTTACGCCCAAGTCGGCTTTGCCTATAATCGCGCCCCTCGGCGGGGGCCCGGTTTTCCGGCCCCGACCTTGAGAGTAAGACGGCCCTGACGGGCTTTGTGTTGATTGAAGAGGGGGCCGATGGTCCCCTTTTTTGTTTGGAGTGCGCGGGATTTCAAATGCGTGACGCCTTGATGCGCCTGTTAGAGCCGCCGATCGAGGCGTTGGGCTATGAGTTGGTCGACATCGAGTTTGCGCGGGAGGGTCGCGGCGGCGTTTTGCGGATTTTCATCGATTGCCGAGCCGAGATTTCCGGCACCGGCGTCACCGTCGATGATTGCGCGCGCGTGAGTCACGCGGTGAGCCAGGTGCTCGAGACCCAGGATCCGATCAAGGGGCACTACACGCTGGAAGTCTCTTCGCCGGGCTTCGATCGGATCTTGCGTACTCGCGCGCATTTTGACCGGTTCCTCGGCGAACGGATATTCGCCGAATTGAAATTGCCCATTGATGGGCGGCGGCGGTACGTGGGCAGGTTGAAGTCGATCGAGGGCGACACGATTGTAATGGAAGTCGACGGCAAGGCGCACAACCTGCCGCTGGAACGAATTCAGAAGGCGCGATTGCGGCCGGAGTGACGAGGAGTCTAAAAGGACCATGAACAAAGAAATTCTGATGGCGGTCGACGCGGTCTCGAACGAGAAAGGTGTCGACAAGGAAATCATCTTCGACGCGCTCGAAGCTGCGCTCGCGTCTGCGACCCGCAAAAAGCACGGCGAGGAGTTGGACGTGCGCGTATCCATCAACCGCAAGACGGGCGGCTACGACACGTTTCGCCGATGGAAGGTGTTTGCGGACGAATCCACCGAGCTCGAAGTGCCGGAGCGCGAGCTGCGCTTGGATGACGCGCGCGATATCGACAAGGATGTGGAGCCGGGCGGCTACGTCGAAGAACCGATGGAATCGGTGCCGTTCGGCCGCATCCTCGCGCAGACCGCCAAACAGGTCATCGTGCAGAAGGTGCGCGAGGCGGAACGCGCCCAGGTGGTCGATGCCTACAAGGACCGGGCGGGCACCCTGGTCAGCGGCATCGTCAAGCGCGTCGACCGCAACGGCGTCTACGTTGATCTGGGCGCGAACGCCGAGGGATTCATTGCGCGCGAAGAGATGATTCCGCGCGAGCCGGTGCGCTCGCAGGACCGGATCAAGGCGTACTTGAAGGAGGTCCGCACCGAACCCCGCGGTCCGCAGCTGTTCTTGTCGCGCACTGCTCCGGAGTTCCTGATCGAGCTGTTCAAGCTCGAGGTGCCGGAGGTCGGACAGGGCCTCATCAATATTCTGGCGGCGGCCCGCGATGCGGGCGTACGCGCCAAGATCGCGGTGCGCAGCAACGACCCGCGCGTCGATCCGGTGGGTGCCTGCGTCGGCATGCGCGGTTCGCGGGTGCAGGCGGTCTCCAATGAGATTGCCGGCGAGCGCGTCGACATCATTCCATTCGACGACAACAACGCGCAGTTCGTCATCAACGCCATGGCGCCCGCGGAAGTCACCTCGATCGTGGTGGACGAGGATTCGCACTCGATGGATATCGCGGTGTCCGAAGACAAGCTCTCGCAGGCGATCGGCAGAGGCGGGCAGAATATCCGTCTGGCCAGCGAATTGACCGGTTGGGAATTGAACGTCATGAGCGAATCGCAGGCCGAAGCCAAGAGCGAGACCGAGTCCCTGGCGCTGCGCGAAACCTTCATGAAACAGCTCGATGTGGACGCCGACGTGGCGAGCATTCTGGTCCAGGAAGGTTTTTCGACCATCGAGGAAATCGCCTACGTGCCGGCGAGCGAGTTGAACGGCATCGAAGAGTTCGACGAAGAAATCGTCAAGGAATTGCGCACGCGCGCGCGCGACGTGCTGTTGACGCAGGCGATCGCCAGTGAGGAATCGGTGGACGGCGCGGAGCCGGCCGCGGACCTGATCGAGACCGCCGGAGAAGCCCTGGCCAAGGCCCTGGCGCGCAAGGGAGTGCGCACGCGCGACGATCTGGCGGATCTTGCCGTCGACGAACTGGTCGAGATGGGCAGCCTGGACGAGAAGAAAGCCGCTGAACTGATCATGGATGCGCGCAAGCACTGGTTCGCGGAAGAAGCTAAGGTTTAGGAGCAACTATGGCAGATGTTACCGTCGCCCAATTCGCCGAGGTACTGAAAGTACCGGTCGATCGGCTGCTGCAGCAGCTCGATCAGGCCGGTATCAAGGTCGACAGCGCAGAGGACATGATCAGCGAGGACGCGAAGCATGAGCTGTTGACGCATCTACGGCGCAGCCACGGTCACGATGATTTGAAAGCCGATGCCGCTCCACGAAAGATTACCTTGCGGCGCAAGTCGCAATCGGAGCTGAAACTTGCGAGCCCTCAGGGCCGCGCACGCACCGTCAACGTCGAGGTGCGCAGCAAGCGCACTTACGTCAAGCGCGAAGTGCTTGAAGACCAGGCGCGTCATCAACAGGAAGAAATCGACCGGCTGCGCGAAAGCGAAGAGCAGGCCAAGGCCGCGCTGGAACGCGCGGAGCATGAGCGGCTGGAGAAGGAACGCCTGGATCGCGAGCGTCTCGAGGAAGAAAGCCGGCGCCGCAGCGATGAAGAGAATCGCAAGCGAACCGCCGAGGAAGAGGCGCGTCGTCAGGCCGAGGTTCTGGCGCGCGAGACGGCCGAGCGGGAGCGCAAGGCGGCCGCTGCGAAGCCGGGCAAGGCGGCCCGCGAGGCGGTGGACGACAAGGCCACACGCTATGGGCGGCAGGAATTGCACATCGTCGGCGACGTGAGTTCGCGGCACAAGAAGAAGAAGTCCCGGGACGGCCGGCGCCGTTCCGTCGGCGGCGATTCGGACACCAAACACGGCTTCGAGATGCCGACCGCGCGCGTGGTGCGCGAGGTGGCGATCGGCGAGGCGATGACGGTGGGCGAGCTTGCGCAAAAGATGGCGGTCAAAGCCACCGAAGTCATCAAAGTGATGATGAACATGGGCGTGATGGCGACGATCAACCAGATGATCGAGCAGGATACGGCCGTGCTGGTTGTGGAGGAAATGGGCCACACCGCCGTGCTGCGCAAGGAAAACATCATCGAGGATGATCTGCAGGGCGAGACCGACTCCTCACTCGAGGTGTTGCCGCGGCCGCCGGTCGTGACCGTGATGGGGCATGTCGATCACGGCAAGACGTCGTTGCTCGACTACATTCGCCGCACCAAGGTGGCGGCGGGCGAGGCGGGCGGCATCACCCAGCACATCGGCGCATACCATGTGGAAACCGCCAAGGGCATGGTGACCTTTCTCGACACCCCCGGTCACGCGGCCTTCACTTCCATGCGCGCTCGCGGTGCGCAGGTTACCGACATCGTGATCTTGGTGGTGGGCGCCGACGACGGTGTCATGCCGCAGACCATCGAAGCCATCCAGCATGCGCAGGCCGCCAAGGTGCCCATTGTGGTGGCGCTCAATAAGATGGACAAACCCGAAGCGGATGCCGAAAAGGTCAAGCAGGAACTCACGAAGTACGGCGTGATCCCCGAGGAATGGGGCGGCGAGAACATCTTCGTGCCGGTGTCGGCCCGAACCGGGCAGGGCGTCGATCAACTGATCGACAGCATTCTCCTGCAGGCCGAAGTACTCGAATTGAAGGCGCCCTCCACCGGATTGGCGGCGGGCTATGTGATCGAGTCCAGTCTCGAGAAGGGCCGCGGCGCTGTCGCTACTGTGTTGGTTTTGCGCGGTACCCTCAAGCTGGGCGACCCGCTGCTCATCGGACAGGAATTCGGGCGGGTGCGGGCCCTGTTCAACGAGGCCGGACAACCCGTCGAAGCCGCGGGACCTTCCATTCCGGTGGTGGTGCTGGGACTGTCCGGCGCGCCGAATGCCGGGGATGAATTGTTGGTGGTCGAGAGCGAGCGCAAGGCACGCGAAGTGGCCATGCATCGCCAATCCAAGTCGCGGGACGTCAAGCTGGCGCAGAAGAGCGCCAACATGCAGGACGTGTTCTCGACCATGGGCGAGAGCAAGGCGAATCTCGTGCAGCTCTTGGTCAAGGCCGACGTGCAGGGCAGCGTCGAGGCCCTGCGCGACGCGCTGAACGGATTGTCCACCACCGAAGTGGCGGTGAACATCGTTTCCTCCGGTGTCGGCGGCTTGACCGAATCCGACGTCACGCTGGCCGCCGCGTCGAAGGCCCGCATCATTGCGTTCAACGTTCGCGGCGATGCCGCGGCCCGCGCCGCGATCAAGGATCACGGCGTCGATGTCCGCTACTACAGCATCATTTATGAAGCCATCGATGACATCAAGGCGGTGCTCACGGGGATGTTGTCGCCGGAGGTCAAGGAATCGATCGTCGGGCTGGCTGCAGTCCGCAGCGTTTTCCGGTCGAGCAAATTCGGCACGGTTGCCGGCTGCATGGTCATCGACGGCTACGTGCGCCGCAACTTCCCGATTCGCGTGCTGCGCAACAATGTGGTGATTTTCGAGGGCGCGTTGGAATCGTTGAAGCGCTTCAAAGACGACGTCAACGAAGTTCGCGCCGGCACCGAGTGCGGCATCGGCGTGAAGAACTACAACGACGTGCAGGAAGGCGATCAGATCGAGTGCTATTCGCGGGTGGAAGTCGCCAGAACGTTGGCGTCACCGCCGGTTTCTTAAGATCAATGTCGCATGGCTAAAGACAACCCCCGGGCGCGGCGGCTGGGTGAACAAATTCAGCGCGAGCTGGGCGACTTGCTGCGGCGCGACGTCAAGGACGAACGCATCGGCAACGTGACCATCACGGCGGTCAACGTCACCGGCGATTTGCGCACGGCACGGGTGTTCTACCTGGTGTTCGGCAAGGACGGCCCCGATCCCAAGGTGCAGCGCGGATTGGAGAGCGCGGCCGGATTTCTGCGCAATGCGCTGTCTCGTTCCCTGATGATTCGCTACACGCCTACTCTGAGCTTCGAACTCGACACCTCCATCGAGCATGGCGTGCGTCTGTCGCAGCTGATCGATGCGGTCAACAGGCCGGCCAAGAGCGAAGCCGACGCTCCACCCGATGAGGGCTTGCCCGATGAGGGCCACGTGATCGACGAGGGTTGAGGAAATTGCGGACAGGCTCCTAATGCCCGCCGACATCCACGGCATTCTGTTGTTGGATAAGCCCATGGCCTTAAGTTCCGCGGGAGCCGTTGCCCGAGCCAAACGCATATTCAATGCACGCAAGGCAGGGCATACCGGCTCGCTCGATCCCTTGGCGTCGGGGTTGCTGCCCATTTGTTTCGGCGAAGCCACCAAGTTCGGCGCGCAGCTGCTGGACGCGGACAAGACTTATCGCGTGACGGTGCGGCTCGGCGAGCGCACGCCGAGTGCCGACCGGGAAACCGACGTGATCGAAAGACGGGAGCTGCCCGACTATTCCTTACAGCAGATCGAGGAGGCGCTGCGCGCGTTTCCGCGCGAATATTCCCAGGTGCCGCCCATGCATTCGGCGCTCAAGCAGGACGGCAAGCCGCTGTATGAATACGCCCGCTTGGGGCAGTGGCGCGAGCGCAGCGCCCGCGACATCGTCATTCATGACATGCGGCTGCTCGAGTGGCGCTCGCCCGATGTGACGTTCGACGTGCGTTGCACGAAGGGCACGTACATACGGGTGCTGGCGGAGGATCTCGCCGCGCAAATGGGAACGATCGCCCATTTGGCGGCGCTGCGCCGGCTGGGTGTGGCGCCGTTTGGTGTGGAACCGCAATGGTCCTTCGAGGCCCTCGATTCCCTGAGTCCTGAGCAACGGCAGGCGCTTTTGCTGCCCGTGGATGCCGCGCTGACCTGCTGGCGGCGGCTGGATCTGCCTCCGGGAGGGGTCAATGCGATTCGTCAGGGGCAGACCGTCCCGATGTCAGCCGACCTGCCCGGAACCGTGCGTATCTACGCAGCGGGCATGGGATTTCTAGGTTTGGGCGAGATCGAGCCGACCGGGCGGTTGGTGCCCGTACGGCTTATTTCATCAGTCCCCACCCAAATCGGCGAATCCTAAGCTTGAGGGCGGGTCCGGCGACGCGTACAATGCGCGCCTTCTTAAAAGGTCTAAGTTATTGATTGAGGTTTGATTTCAATGCCACTTACTCGCGAAGAAAAGACGGGCGTCGTCGGTAAATTCCAGCGCAGCGCGCAAGACACCGGTTCCCCCGAAGTTCAAATTGCCTTGTTGTCCGAGCGCATCAACGGCTTGAGCCAGCATTTCACCACGCACAAAGCCGATCACGCCTCGCGTCGCGGGTTGCTCAAGATGGTCAACCAGCGGCGCAAGCTGCTCGACTATCTGAAGAGCAGAACTCCGGACAAGTACACGCAATTGGTCGAACGCTTAGGGTTACGCCGCTAACAGGCGCCGCCGCGGGCTGCGTGCTGAAGAGCATTCGGCCTTCGTCTATACATTTTCCGACACCGCAAGGGGCTCTACGTGAGCGCTATCAAAAAAAGTTTTAAGTATGGGGATCACACCGTAACCATTGAGACGGGCGAACTCGCTCGTCAAGCCGACGGCGCGGTGCTCGTCACCATGAGCGACACGGTGGTGCTGGTCACGGCGGTGGGCCTCAAGAAGGCGACACCGGGCCGTGATTTCTTTCCGCTGACCGTGAATTACATTGAAAAAACGTATGCTGCCGGACGCATTCCCGGCGGTTTCTTCAAGCGCGAGGGACGGCCCACTGAAAAGGAAACACTGACTTCGCGTCTGATCGACCGCCCGATCCGCCCGCTGTTTCCCGAAGGTTTCATTAACGACGTTCAGGTCGTCGCTCAAGTCATTTCCGTCAACAGCGAAATGGATCCCGATATAGCCTCGCTTCTCGGTGCGTCCGCGGCGCTGGCCATTTCCGGGATGCCGTTTCTGGGGCCCATCGGCGGCGCCCGCGTCGGCTATATCGACGGCAAGTACATTCTGAATCCCACGACCACCCAACTCGCCACGTCGCAGCTCGACCTGGTGGTAGCCGGCACCGCGGAAGGCGTGCTGATGGTCGAGTCGGAAGCCGCCGGCCTCAACGAAGAGGTCATGCTCGGTGCGGTAACCTTCGGTCACGAACAGATGCAGATCGCCATCAAGGCCATCAACGAACTCGCCGCGGAAGCGGGCAAGCCGAAGTGGTCATGGATCGCGCCGGAGCCGAACAAGGAACTCCAATCCGCAGTCAGCGGATTCGCAGAGACGGCCGTTGCCGCCGCGTACACACTCACCGAAAAGATGGAGCGTTACGCCAAGATCAAGGAGGTCAAAGCCGCAGCGGTCGAAGCTCTAGCCAAGGGCGAGACACCGAAGTTTACCGCCGAACAAGTGGGCGCCGAGTTTTCCAATTTGGAATATCGATTGGTGCGCGGCAAAATTCTCGATGGTCAGCCGCGCATCGACGGCCGCGACACCAAGACGGTGCGCGCCATCAATATCCGCACCGGCGTGCTCGCGCGAACTCACGGTTCGGCGTTGTTTACCCGTGGCGAGACCCAGGCTCTGGTTGTGACGACGTTGGGAACCGGGCGGGATGCGCAGATCATTGACGGCCTGATGGGTGAGAAGAAAGAGCCGTTCATGCTGCACTACAATTTTCCTCCGTTCAGCGTCGGCGAGACCGGCATGATGGGATCGCCGAAGCGGCGCGAGATCGGCCACGGCAACCTGGCGAAGCGCGGCGTCAAAGCCGTCATGCCGGGCGTGGAGAAATTCCCGTACGTGATCCGGGTGGTGTCGGAAATTCTCGAATCGAATGGATCGAGCTCCATGGCCTCGGTGTGCGGCACCAGCCTCGCCCTGATGGACGCGGGAGTGCCGATCAAGGCGCCGGTCGCCGGCGTGGCGATGGGCCTCGTCAAAGAGGGCGCGCGCTTCCAAGTACTGACCGACATCCTGGGCGACGAAGATCATCTGGGCGACATGGATTTCAAGGTTGCCGGGACGAAGGACGGCATCACCGCGCTGCAGATGGACATCAAGATCACGAGCATCACCCGCGAGATCATGAAAGTGGCGCTCGATCAGGCCCGCGACGGCCGCCTGCACATCCTGGGCGAAATGAACAAGGTACTCTCCAAGCCGCGCGAGAACATGTCGGAGTGGGCACCCACGATCATCACTTTGAAGATCGATCCGGAAAAGATTCGCGACGTGATCGGCAAGGGCGGCGCCGTGATCCGGCAAATCACCGAGGAGACGGGCACGTCCATCGACATCGAGAACGACGGCACGGTAAAGATCGCTTCCGTGCAGGGTGCTGCCGGCCGTGAGGCGCAACGGCGCATCGAACTGATCACAGCCGACGTCGAAGTGGGCAGGGTATATGAGGGCAAGGTGGCGCGGTTGATGGACTTCGGCGCCTTCGTGACCATTCTTCCCGGCCGCGACGGCCTGGTGCACATTTCGCAGATTTCCGAGGAGCGCGTCGAGCGCGTCGGAGACAAGTTGAAGGAAGGCGATGTGGTGCGCGTCAAGGTTCTCGAGGTGGATCGTCAAGGGCGCGTGCGTTTGTCGATGCGCAATGTCGACGCCGCCTAAAGCGCCGCTGATTCGAAAAATCCGATTGCCGAGCATGCTGCTGGGGCTGACCCTGGCAGCCGTGCTCGGCGCCGGCATTGCGGGTGCCGGTGGCGAGCGCTCGTTCAGCCTGGCAAGCACGGACGGCCAATATTCCGAATGGCTGGATCTCGCGGTGCCGCCGCGCCTGGACTTCTTTCGCTACGCCAACGGCGGCTGGATCAAGAACAATTCCATGCCCGCAGACCGCTCGTACTGGGGCGTCGACACCTTGTTGGAGCAGGAGAACCAAAGCTTCATCCGCGATTTGCTGGTATCGCTGCCGGCGAGCCCGGAGGGCAGCGAGCAGCGCCAGTTGTCCGACTTCTACCGCAGCGGCATGGACGAGAAGGGCATCGAGGCGGCGGGATTCTCGCCGTTGCAGCCGGAAATCGACCGCATCAACGCGATTGGAAATTTGCAGGAACTGCAGGCGGAATTTGCGAGGTTGCAGCTGATCGGCGTGGCGGCGCCCCTGCAATTGAGCGAGATGCAGGACTTCAAGGACAGCACCCGGGTCATTGCCTTGGCGCTGCAAGGCGGCCTGGGCTTGCCGAATCGCGATTACTACCTGAAGAGCGAGCCCATTTTCGCCGCAGCACGCCGTGAATATATTCTGCATATCGCCCGCATGTTCGAACTGCTGGGCGACTCGAAGGCTGCGGCCGAACAGCAATCGAAAGCCGTATTCGGCCTGGAGAGGCGGCTGGCGCAGGGTTCGATGCCGGATGTGGAGCAGCGCGATCCTCTCGCCATCTATCATCCGATGACTCTGCAGCGCGCCGCGGCCCTGGCGCCGCGCCTCGATTGGCGCGGGTTGCTGAAGAGCGTGGGGCACCCGGAGATCGAATCGCTGAACGTGGCGATGCCGGAGTTTTTCAAGGCGCTCGACCGGGAATTGCCCGGTACGGCGCTCGCCGATTGGAAGGCGTATTTGCGCTGGCAGCTCATCGACAGCTGCGCACCGTATCTTTCTGCGCCGTTCGTGAATGAGGATTTCCAGATGCGCAAGGTGCTGACCGGCGCCGAGGAGCTGCAGGCTCGCTGGCTGCGCGTGCTGACCGCGGAGGACGAGGCACTGGGGTTTGCGATCGGCGAATTGTACGTTGCGCGCAAATTTCCGCCGACCGCCAGACAGGCAGCCCTCACCATGGTCGAGCGCATTCGGGATGCGCTGCGCGATGACTTGCGGACGCTCGCGTGGATGTCGCCCGCCACCCGCGCGGCGGCCATCGAAAAGCTTGACCAAATGGAACTGCGCGTCGGCTACCCCGATCGCTGGCGCGATTATTCCACGCTCAAAATAGACCGCGGCCCGTACGTGCTCAATGTGCTGCGCGCCCGCGAATTCGAGCAGCGGCGTGAGTTCGATAAAATCGGCAAACCGGTCGATCGCAGTGAATGGTCCATGAGCCCGCAAACGGTGAATGCCTACTACGATCCGTCGATGAACAGTCTCAACATCCCGGCGGGCATTCTGCAGCCGCCGTATTTCGATCAAAGTTGGCCGGCGGCGGTGAACTACGGCGCCACGGGCGCAAGCACGGTCGGGCATGAAATGACCCACGGATTCGATGACGAGGGTGCGAAGTTCGATGGACACGGCAATCTGAAGAATTGGTGGGCGCCGCAGGATCTGAAGAAATTTCAATCGGCGACCCGTTGCGTCGCAGAGCAGTTCTCACGCTACGAGGTGCCGGGCGGAATGCATGTTCAAGGCGAACTGGTGACGGGCGAAGCGGTGGCCGATCTTGGCGGGTTGATATTGGCGCGGCGTGCATTGCATGCGCTGCAGCCGCAGGATCCGGCGGTGGACCGGCAATTCTATCTCGCTTTCGCGCACTCCTGGGCCGGGCAGATGCGTCCGGAGCAGGCTCAGGAAATGGCGACCACGGATCCGCACCCGCCCGCCGAATTTCGCACCAACGGCTCCCTGGCCAATGACGCAGAATTTCAGTCGGCGTTTGCGATCCCGGCCCCAAGCCCGATGGTCAAAAGCAAGCGCTGCGTTATTTGGTGACCCCGAGGCCACACTATCCCGCTGCGCTCACCCGCCATCGGCGGCAGCCGCAACTCCAATCCTCTAGCCGCCCTCACTTCGTGTCGACGTGCTCGTCTCGATCCTTCTCGCCGGAACGCATCGGAGACAATGCCTTGAACGACTCTTCCGCCGGCGAACGGATTCGCGGTGGCCGGATCGTTTGATGCTGACTCATGATCTGCTTCAGGCTCTGGTCCAGGTGACCGCTGACCATTCCCTGCACGGTGGTGCCGTAGGCGCGGATCACATTGACCATGAATTCCTGACTCAGTATGGGCTCGGCAAGATTTTCCTGTTCCGCAATCACCTGCAGCAGAATGCTGCGCGTAATGTCGGCATTATTTTTCTTGTCGACGACGACGAATTCGATTCTTTCGACTACCAAGCGCCTGACGTCTGCCAGCGTGATGTACCGGCTTTCGACCGTGTCATATAGGCGACGATTCGGATATTTTTTTATCACTCGCGGTTCGCTCATTAGGGCTCCTCGCTCGTGTTGGCCGACGCGACGCCGGAAGATGCCGGGACGTGCCTGACCACGCGTGACCAATCCTTAAAGGATGTCCGCTCAAGGATAGCGCAATGCAGCGCGAAGGCAAATCGGCATTTAATCTCATATCTTTTAGGCAGTTATGCGCACATTAGGCAGTTGAACACGCAATTAGGCGGTCACACGCAGATTTAAGCGTTTTGGGGCATTCTTGATGTCCCAATGGGCGATCGCCCAGTCCCAGACCTGGGCGGTGGTGGCGCGTGCCAGTGCCGTGGGGACCCGGAGCCCCAGCATCGACAGGACCGCCAGCAGCTGGGGCAGCGCTCCGCCCTCGTCCAACCGCACGCTGCGCCGTGACTTGGCAAGCTTGGTATCGTCGGGTTCGGTGAGCACCGGCACATGCGCATAGATTGGGAGCGGCAGCCCGAGTTGTCGTTGCAAATAAATCTGTCGCGGAGTGTTGTCCAACAGATCGGCGCCGCGCACGACATGAGTGATGCCCTGCGCGGCATCATCGACGACCACGGCCAACACATAGGCGAACAGTTGATCGCGCCGTTTGAGAACGATATCGCCGACGGCTGCCGCAACGTCCTGACGGTACGTGCCTTGGATGCGATCGCTAAAGTGGACCAGGCCCGGCTCGACGCGCAGGCGAGTCGCGGTCGGCACGCCGGAGACAGCCGGATGCGTGCGGCAGGTTCCGGGATAACGGCTCTCGTCCTCGAGCTGCAGCCGGCTGCAGGAACACTCGAAGGTCAAATGGCGCGCTTCCAAATCGAGCAGCGCGGCGGCATACAGATCGATCCGATCATTCTGTCGGACGGCTTCGCCGTCCCATTCCATCCCGAATGCCCGCAAGGTGCGCAGTATGCGGTCCGCAGAACCGGCGATTTCGCGTGGTTTGTCGATATCTTCGATTCGCAGCAACCAACGTCCGTGATGCGCCCGCGCGTCAAGGAAGCTCGCCACCGCCGTGTACAGCGAGCCCAGGTGCAAATCGCCCGACGGAGTCGGCGCAAAGCGCCCTACGTATGCCGGCGTCTCAGCGGTAGCGGTCGTCGCGGTCGCCGTACTGTTTTTCGCGGCGTTCGCGCCGCTCCTGCGCTTCCACGGACAGGGTGGCAACGGGCCGGGCTTCCAATCGCTTGATGCCGATTTCCTCGCCCGTCTCGAGGCAGTAGCCGTACGACCCGTCCTCGATTCGTTTCAGCGCCTCGTCAATCTTGCGAATCAACTTTCGCTCACGATCGCGAGTGCGAAGTTCGAGGCTGAATTCCTCTTCCTGCGTCGCTCTGTCGTTGGGATCGGGAAAATTGGCCGCCTCGTCCTTCATGTGCAGCACGGTGCGGTCGACCTCGACCATCAAATCGCGTTTCCAGTTCTGCAGAATGCGGGCGAAATGCTCCAACTGTTCCTTGTTCATGTACTGCTCGCCGCGGCGGGCGATGTACGGTTTTACATTGCGCGGACCGGCCAACAAACTGGCGGACGCAGTGGTTTCGCCGTCGCCGTCCTCATCGCTTTGCGGTACGCGTGTCATCACGAGCGGACGGGTGTCGAACTTGATCGGCGCAATCTTCTCACTGGTCACTTTGACGACCACCGGCTCCGGCTTCGGTCGCGCCGCCTTCACTGGCAAGGGTTTGACCGCTGCAGGCTTTGCGATCACGGGTTTAAGGGCTGGCTTATTGGGTTTCACTGTTACCTTCGATGTAGAACGGGGGGGCGTGGCCTTCGCAGGCGGCCGCACCACCTTTTTGGGAGCGGCTACCTTATGAGTCGCTTTCTTGGGGGTCGCCTTACCTGGCCGCTTAGCCGCTTTATTGGGTTTCTTCGAGGGCATTTGAAGTCTCCGCCTCCTAACGAAAGAGCGCGCGATTATACCGGCGCATTCAGGTCTGTACAGGCCACAGACACAACATATTTTGCGTGCCTAAGCCCATGATTGAAAAGCAAATCCCCGGGACCTCCGGGCGGGAAGGGCGGCGGCGGGCGATCCACTGCCTTCTACGGGAGGGTAACGGGGGGTGCGGAGGACCAGCCGGACTGCCGATGTTCCGCCGTCACGGTCGTATAAATGCCACCACGGACATTGAATTCCGCCAAAAGATGCATGAATCGCGGCGCCGTCGCCGCTACCAGGTGGCTCAGGATCTCGTTGGTCACCGCCTCATGGAACGCACCGCGACTGCGGAAGGACCAAATATAGAGTTTCAGGGACTTCAGCTCGATGCAGCGTTCATGCGGCACATAGGCCAGCTTGAGCGTGGCGAAATCAGGCTGTCCCGTTTTTGGGCACAGGCAGCTAAACTCCGGGATAGTCATCCTGATGGTGTAGTCCCTCCCGGGCGACGGATTTGCAAAGGTTTCCAACGTGGTGCTGGGTTCAGTCATAGACGCAGCGGTTGCATCCAAAGGGTTTACGAAAGTGACGATTACTTTACACTACGCGCCTCATCGACGGCCACGCGGAACACGTCGGACAGGCTCCCAAGGTTCACCCACACAATGCGCTTAACGAAACTCAAAATTGCCGGCTTCAAGTCCTTTGTCGACCCGACGACGGTCACCTTTCCGAGCAGTTTGACCGGCGTAGTCGGCCCCAACGGCTGCGGCAAATCCAACATCATCGATGCCGTGCGCTGGGTCATGGGCGAAATTTCCGCGAAGCATTTGCGCGGCGAATCCATGGCGGACGTGATCTTCAACGGTTCTGCCGCGCGTAAACCGCTGGGCGCCGCGTCGGTCGAACTGGTGTTCGACAATTCCGACGGAAAGATCGGCGGAGAGTATGCGAGCTACAGCGAGGTGGCGCTACGCCGCTCCGTAAGCCGCGACGGAACCTCCGACTACTACATCAACGGCATCAAGGTGCGGCGCAAGGACATCACGCAGCTGTTCCTCGGCACCGGCTTGGGCACGCGCAGCTACGCCATCATCGAGCAGGGCATGATCTCCAGGGTCATCGAAGCCCGACCCGATGATTTGCGCGCGTTCCTCGAGGAGGCCGCGGGCATTTCCCGCTACAAGGAAAGGCGCCGCGAAACAGAGAACAGGATCGGCCACACCCGCGAAAATCTGGACCGGCTGAACGATTTGCGCGAAGAGGTCGAAAAGCAAATTCGTCACCTGCAACGCCAGGCCGCGACGGCGCGGCGCTATCAAACCCTGAAAGAAGAGGAGCGCAAGCTGCAGGCTGAATTGCTGGCCTTGCGTTTGCAAAGTCTGGACGCCGAAGCGGGCGTGCGAGATGCCGCCGCCGCCGGCTGCGAGACGGCGATGCAGGCCGTGCTTGCGGATCTGCGTGAGGTCGAAGCGCAGATCGAGCGCATTCGGGCCGACCAGGCATCCAAGAGCGACGCTCTGGGGGCGATCCAAGGCCGCTTCTATGAAGCGGGTGCCGAGGTCACGCGGATAGAGCAAGGCATTCAATTCACGCGCGAAATGCGCCAGCGGCAGCGCTCCGACCTGGAGCAGGCCGAGGCGCAGGTTGCCGACCTGAACCAGGATCTGCAACGCGACCGCGTCCAGCTCGAAGCGCTGTCCTCGGAATTGGCAACCATGGTGCCGGGGCTCGACGCAGCGCATGCGGAGGAACTGCTGACCTCGCAGACATTGTCGGGGTGCGAGCAGGCACTGGCGGCGTGGCAGCAAACCTGGGAGGCACACGCCCAGGCGGAGGCCCTGGGTCAACGGGAGACCGGGGTCGAACGGGCGCGCATCGAGCAGTTGGAAGGTCAGCAGCGCCGATTGCTGCTGCAGCGGGAGCGCCAGGAGAGCGAACGCTCGGCGCTCGCCGAACTGCAACCGACGATGGCATTGGACGAATTGGAGGAGCGGGCGGACTCAGCCCGTGATGCGGGACAGAAGGCCGCCGCCGAACTGCAGGAATTACTGGCGGAGATCACCGTTACCCGGGATCGCGAGCGAGTCGAGGCGCAGGCGCTCAACGCCCTGCGTACACGCTGGCAAGATGCACTGGGTTCGCAAGTGTCGACTGAAGCGCTGCAGACGGCGGCACTGGGCAAGGCGTCGGGCAAGATCACGGAGTGGCTGAAATCCAAGTCGCTTGACCGGCAACCGCGCGTCGCGCAGCAGTTGCGTGTCGATCGCGGCTGGGAACGGGCCGTCGAAACGGTTCTGGGATCGTATTTGGAGGCAGTGTGCGTCGATGGGCTCGACAGCGTCACCGATCTGTTGGCGAGCTTCGACGGCGGCCATCTGGCCGTCGTGAGCCTCGGCGACGCATCCGCGGCCTCGCGCAATCCAGCCTCGCTGCAGGCGAAGGTGCAGGGCGCCGCAGTTCTTGGCTCAGTGCTGTCGTCCGTGTACACCGCAGAGACCTTGAACGAGGCCCTGAAGGCCCAACGGCACCTGGGCTCAGGCGAATCGGTGGTAACGCGCGATGGAATCTGGCTCGGGTCGGATTGGCTGCGGTTGTCGAGGGATGCGGATCCGCACACCGGCGTGATCGAACGCGAGGAAGCCCTGCGCGAAATCCGCGCCCAGGTCGGCGCCCTTGCCGATGAGGTCAAGGATCTCGAGCGCCGTCTGGAACTCACCCGTGAACGCGTGCGCGACCACGAGGACCGACGCGACCGCTCTCAAGCGGAAGTCAATCGTTTGCACCGCGAACATGTCGATCGGCGCGCGGAGCTCGATTCGGCTCAGGCGCGCAGGATCGATGCGGCGCGGCGGATGGCGCAGCTGGAGACCGAACTTGCCGATATCGGCACGGAAATCGAGCGCACAGACGGGGCATTGCGCGAGTCGCGAGGTCGCATGGAAGTTGCGATCGACAGATTGGCCGCTCTCGAGCCCCAGCGTGCGGCGCTGGAATTGGAGCGCGACCGCATGCGCGTGGATGTCGGAGCGGCGCGCACCGCGGCAACCTCGGCGCAGCAGATTGCGCGCGAACTGGCGGTGCAGGTGGAGTCGCGGCGCTCGTCGCACGCGTCCTTGACGACGACGTTGGGCCGCATCGAGGCGCAACTGGAGACCTTGGAAACGCGGCGCAACGAACTGGCAAATCAATTGGCGGAGGGCGAGGCACCGCTCGCCGCCGAACATGGCCGGCTCGAGAGCGCGTTGCGAGCGCGAACGGAAATTGACGGCGAGTTGCAGGCCGCGCGGATTGCCAGCGATGAGCTGGACGCGCAGCTGCGGGAGCGTACCGCGGCGGGCGAGCAAGCCGAACAGCAGGTGGAGGCGGCGAGATCGAGCATGGACGAGGCCCGTATGGCCGCATCGCAGGTGAGGGTGCGCCGCGAAAGCGTCGCCGAGCAGCTGGCTGCGACCCATTTTGAACTCGCCGATCTGCTCGCTCAGCTCGCGCCGGAGGCGACGGTGGCGGCCTGGGAATCGCAACTGGAGGACACCAAGGGCAAGATCGAGCGCCTGGGCCAGGTCAATCTCGCGGCGATCGGGGAATTCAAGGAACAGTCCGAGCGCAAGGAATATCTGGATCGGCAGTGCAAGGATTTGACCGATGCCCTGGAGACCCTGGAGTCCGCGATGCGCAAAATCGATCGCGAAACGCGCACCCGCTTCGAGGACACCTTCAACAAGGTGAACGCCGGCCTCAAGGAGAAATTCCCGCGGCTGTTCGGCGGCGGCCATGCCTACCTGGAGCTCACGGGCGAGGAGGGTGCCGCGGCGGGAGTGTCCGTCATGGCGCGCCCGCCGGGAAAGCGCAACAGCACCATCAGCCAGCTGTCGGGCGGCGAGAAGGCCTTGACCGCCGTTGCCTTGGTATTCGCCATCTTCGATTTGAATCCGGCGCCGTTCTGTCTGCTGGACGAGGTGGATGCACCGCTCGATGAAAACAACGTCGGCCGGTTTTGCGATATCGTTCGCGACATGTCGCGCAACGTGCAGTTCATCTTCATCACGCACAACAAGAGCACCATGGAGCTGGCCTCGCAGCTGGTCGGCGTCACCATGAACGAGCCGGGTGTGTCGCGCTTGGTGGCCGTCGACGTCGACGAGGCTGTACGCATGGCTGCGATGTAAGGCCGGGAGCCCAAGAGCTTGGCCGAGCTACGTTGGATCTTGCTGGGCCTGAGCGTGCCGCTACTCGCCTTCATATGGTGGTGGACCGCGCGGCGGGCCGGCCAAACTCCGGGCAATGCAGAGCTGCGGGAAACGACTCCTTCGCTTGATCCCCGGCGCAGCGAATCAGGCAGCGACAGCCCAAGGCCGGCGCCCAGTCCTCGCGACTGGGGTGTATCGCCATTAGAGCCCCTCAACATCCGGACTGCGGAGTTCGATCGCATTCCCGTGCTGGACCGTCCCATGATGGTCGATGCGGACCCGGAGCCTCCCGCCTCCACCGAATACCTCACGTCCGAATCGCCGGCGGCCGAATCCATGGCGGCCGACCCGACAGAACCGGAACCAAATCCGCCTGCGGTAGACCCGCCGGCGGCAGCACCCGAACCGGCTGCACCGTCGCCGAGGATGGCGCCGACATCCGTGAGCGGGCCGGTGGCCGAGAACAGCGATCGATTCGCCGCGCCGGCAGCGCCCGCGCCGAATGTCGCGGAACTGCAGAGGATCGTGACCATCCGCGTTTGTACCGTGGGTGAAGCGCGCTGGTCGGGGCCGCAGCTGATGGCGGCGTTTGAATTGCATGGACTTGCGTTCGGGCGCTATCAAGTGTTTCACCGCAAGCATGTCGATGGGCGCAGCCTGTTTTGCGTGGCCAGCCTCATCGAGCCCGGTACCTTCGACCTGGCTGTGATGGCCGAGCAGGAGTTTCGCGGCGTGACCCTGTTTGCCGTGTTGCCGGGACCGATTGCGCCCCTGGAGACGGTGGATGAGCTGTTGAGGACGGCACGCGGTTTGGCCGAGGAATTGTCGGGCATGATTCAGGATGCAAAAGGAATGCCTTTGTCGCCGCAGCGCGCGGCTGCATTGCGCGAGGATGTCGCGCGATTTCAAGCCATGCTGCCCGGCAGGTAGCGGATCAGGAGTCCGTCTCATGTGTGCGCAGAAAGCGGCGGGTTCGCGCAAGACTGCAGCGGTGCGGGCCCGCGCCCTGCGCGAAACCTTGGATCGCTACAATTATCGCTATCACGCGCTCGACGATCCGGAGGTCCCGGATGCCGAGTACGACCGGCTCATGATCGAGCTGCGCGCCCTCGAGACCGAATATCCCGAACTGTTGACGCCGGATTCGCCGACCCAACGAGTAGGCGCCACCCCGATTGCGGCTTTCGGCGCCGTGAAACACCGTATCGCCATGTTGTCGCTGGACAATGCATTCAGTGACGATGATGTCCGCGGTTTCGACCGGCGCATCCGCGAACGGCTTGGTCGCGAAGGTCCAATCAGCTATTCGGCGGAACCAAAGCTCGACGGGTTGGCGATCAGCGCCCGGTATGAAAACGGCGTGTTCGTGCAGGGTGCGACCCGTGGGGATGGAGAGACCGGTGAGGACATCACGCAGAACCTGAGGACCATCAAGGCCCTGCCATTGAAGTTGCGCGCCGAGCGGCCGCCCAGGCAACTCGAGGTGCGGGGCGAGGTGTTCATGCCGCTGGCCGGGTTCGCGCGTTTCAATCAGGAGGCAATCGCACGCGGCGAGAAGAGTTTCGTCAATCCGCGCAACGCGGCGGCCGGAAGTCTGCGTCAGCTGGATCCCAAGATGACAGCGGCGCGGCCGCTCGATCTCTTCATCTATTCTCTCGGAGCGGTCGAGGGCGGTGCGCTGCCCAAGCTCCATAGTGAAACCCTGCAGGCGTTGCGCCAATGGGGATTCAAGATCTGTCCGCAGTCGCGGGTGGTGAACGGCGTCGACGGCTGCCTGGGCTACTACCGCGAAATGGGCGGGCTGCGTGCGAAGCTGCCGTATCAAATCGACGGCGTGGTCTACAAGGTCGACGATCTGCAACTGCAGAGGCAGCTGGGTTTCGTGTCGCGGGCGCCGCGCTGGGCGGTTGCCCACAAATTTCCAGCCGAAGAGGCGCTGACGACGGTGCGAGACATCGAGTTCCAAGTCGGCCGCACCGGTGCGCTCACGCCCGTGGCGCGGCTCGAACCGGCATTCGTCGGCGGCGTCACTGTAAGCAACGCGACTTTGCACAACATGGATGAGCTGACACGCAAGGACGTACGGGTGGGCGATACCGTCGTCATTCGCCGTGCCGGGGACGTCATTCCGGAAGTGGTGAGGATGTTGCCGGAGCGCAGGATCGCCGGCGCCGTGCCGGTGAAGTTGCCGAAGAAATGTCCCGTATGCGGATCTCCCGTGGTGCGCGAGGCCGACCAGGCAGTGGCACGCTGCACCGGCGGCCGGGTATGTGCAGCGCAGCGCAAGGAGGAGATCAAGCACTTTGCCTCGCGGAGAGCTCTGGACATCCAGGGACTCGGCGACAAGTTGGTGGAACAATTGGTGGACCGCGATTGGGTGCGCAACCCCGCAGATCTATTTTTCCTGCAGCCGGATCAATTGACGACGCTCGAGCGGATGGGCGACAAGTCCGCGCAGAAGCTGCATGCGGCCATCCAGGCCGCGAAACACACCACGTTGCCGCGGTTCTTGTACAGCCTCGGCATTCGCGATGTGGGCGAAGCCACCGCGCTGGCCCTTGCCCAGCATTTTGGAGATGTCGCGGCGCTGCGCCGGGCCGGGGAGGAGGAGATCCAGCGCGTTCAGGATGTGGGCCCGGTGGTGGCAAAAAGCGTCGAAGACTATTTCAACGATCCGGAGAATTCCTCCATCGTCGACCGGTTGCTCGCGGCGGGATTGACCTGGCCCGCCCCGGCGGCCGCTGCCGTCGACTCAGCGTTGAGCGGAAAGACTTTCGTGCTGACCGGCACGCTGGCGAGCCTGACGCGTGAGGCCGCTGCCGAGGCGATCGTGCAACACGGCGGCAAGGTGAGCGGCAGCGTTTCGAAGAAAACGCACTATGTGGTGGCGGGCTCCGACGCGGGTTCCAAACTCAGGAAGGCCGAGCAATTGGGCATCGAGGTGCTCGATGAGGCACATTTTTTGAAAATGCTGAAAAAGTAGCGGACCCCCGTGAGTCCGCTACCCGGCTGACCGGCGTCAGAGTTTCTTTTCGATCTTCGCCGTCTTCTTCAGGCTCTCGATATAGTCCTGAAACTTTTTCTGCATGATGCCGTTCGAAAGCTGACCCTTGAATTGCTCGAACGGCGCGTCGCGGGTATCGACCAGTTTGATGACGTGCCAACCGTACTGGGTCTGCACGGGCTCAGTGGTGGTTTCGCCCACCTTCAGGCCCTTGACGGCATCGCCGAACGGTTTGACCATGCGGGCGGTGGTGAACCAACCGAGATCGCCGCCGTTGGCCTTTGAATTGTCGGTGGACTCCGCCTTCGCGACGTCTTCGAATTTTGCCCCGCCCTTGAGCCTCTTGATGACCTGATCGGCCTTTTCCTTGGTCGGCACCAGGATGTGCGAGGCGCGGTACTCGGTCTTGTCGGTGGCAGTATCGTAGGCTGCGTGCAATTCCTGATCCGAGGGCTCGTGGCTCTTCACGTACTTCTGCGCGGCGGCGTCGGCCAGGATTTGCGTTCGCAGCAGCGCAAGGCGGGTGGCGACGTCGGGGTCCTTTTCCAAGCCGTCCTTCTCAGCCTGTGCCGCGATGAGCTGCATGTTGATCATCTGGTCCAGAACCTTGTCCTTGTCTTCCGCCGTCACATCGGATTCGGGTTTGCCGCGAAGCAGACCCTTCAAGTAATCCTGATAGGCATCCCGCGAAATGGGTACGCCATCGACCAGGGCAACCGGCGGCGCCCCGGCCGGCTTGTCCGCAACGGCGGGTGCCGCCGCCTGCTGTCCCTTGCCGCAGGCCGCGAGCAGTATGGTGATCGCCGCCACCGTGGATACTCGGCTCCACTGGGCACTGAAGAATTGCATCATTTGTTTCCTCTACACACAAAAAAGGCGGTAATAGCCGGTATGGCCGACTCGCCCGGGGGCCGCAGTTTAGCCCTTACGGCGCGATCTCTCCAATTATCGACATAATTTCACTAAAAACCGGCGCCGCTCACGCCGGGGGAGGCGAGGCTTCGATCGCCAAGGCGTGGATGTCGGTCCGCAGAAGATCGTCGACGGCGGCATACACCAGGCGATGACGGGCCACGGGCGGCATGCCGCGGAACGCCTCAGCCACGATGGTCACCCGGAAATGGCCGTGACCTCCGGCCGCTCCGGCATGGCCGGCGTGCAAATGGCTTTCGTCCCGGATTATGAGCACAGAAGGGGTGAAACGGTTCTCGAGCCGCTGGCGCAGGAGGCTTTCGCGGCTGCTCACGGCTCTTGGTCCGCTTGCGGGGCTTTAGCCTTGGAGCTCAGCCAAAAGACCTGGGGGAGCATGAATAGGAACATTGCCGCGGGGATGCCGATCACCTTGAAATGGACCCAAACGCTCTCGGCAAAGTTCCGCGCGATGTACATATTGGCAATCGCCAGCAGGGCGAACCACGCAACCCACAGGACATTGATCGCTGCCCACTCGCGCGCCGAGACCTGCAAGGCGCCCTCGAACGCCGGCCCGTACATGCGCCTCGCCAGGGGCTGCCGGCCGATGAACATGCTGCCGAGAAAAGCGATCGCCGTCAGCGCGAGCAGCACCGTGGGTTTCCAATGCAAGAAGCGGCTGTCGCGCTTCCACAGGGTCGCGGCGCCCAGAATCAGCACCACCACGACCGTGACGACGTGCATGGTCTTGAACTTGCCGGTCTGCAGCCGATGCACCACCAGCAACAGCACGCAGGCAATCATCAGCGCTGCGGTCGCCCAGTAGATGTCCTTCCATTCGAACACTGCAAAAAAAACGATGAGCGGCGACAACTCGAGTAGCTGATTCATCCGCGTATCATAACCGACCAGTGAGCATCTACCTGCAACTGCATCCGGTGTCCCCGCAACGGCGCTTCGTGCGTCAAGCCGTCGAGGTGCTGCGCGGCGGCGGGGTGATCGTCTATCCCACCGATTCTTGCTACGCACTCGGCTGCCATATCGGCGACAAGGCGGCTCTCGAACGTATCCGCAACATTCGACAGACCGATCGAAATCATCATTTCACCCTGGTCTGCCGCGATCTTGCCGACGTCGGCAAGTATGCGATGGTCGACAACTGGCAGTACCGGCTGTTGCGCGCGCATACACCGGGTCCGTACACCTTCCTGCTCAAAGCCTCGCGCGAGACGCCGCGGCGTTTGAAGCACGAGCGGCGGGGCACGATTGGATTGCGGGTTCCGGATCACCCGGTGACCGCCATGCTGCTCGGCGAATTGGGTGAGCCCGTGATGAGCTCGACGTTGCTGCTGCCCGGCGAGGAACTCGCGCGCACCGATGCGAAGGAGATCTATGACAAGCTCGAGCACAGTGTGGATCTGGTTCTCGATGGCGGCAATTGCGGGCTAATCCCGACCACCGTGATCGATCTGTCCGGCGACCATGCAGTCGTGATGCGGGTCGGCCGCGGATCGTTGGGCCCCTTTGGGACCACCACCCCCGTATAATGCCGGCGCAATGCGGGCAATTTGTCTTACATTGACTTTAAGTAACGAGTGTAAACATTGGATTTATTTGCTTTTCTTACCAAGATTTCCATATGGGCCATTCCTGTCCTGTTTGCCATCACGCTGCACGAAGTTGCGCATGGCTTGATGGCAAGGTACTTCGGCGATCGAACCGCTGAGATGCTTGGACGCCTGAGCCTGAACCCTTTGCGTCACATCGATCCCATCGGCACCCTGCTGGTTCCGGGGTTGCTGCTGGCCGTCGGCGGCCCGCTGTTCGGCTGGGCGAAGCCCGTGCCCGTGGCGACCAGCGAGTTGCAGCATCCGCGTCGCGCGATGATTCTGGTGGCGCTTGCCGGGCCGGCGGCCAATATCTTGATGGCGGCCGTCTGGTGCCTGGTGCTGGCTGCGATCGTTCGAATCAATGGAAATCTGACGCTGGATAGTTGGATCGCTCTCATGGCGCAGGCGGGTATCCTGATCAATGTGGTGCTCGCGGTGTTCAATTTATTGCCCATACCCCCGCTCGACGGCGGACGGGTGCTGGCCGGACTGCTGCCGCGTCGCATGAGCGCGGGCCTGCACAAGGTGGAACCGTTTGGACTTTTCATCGTGGCAGGCTTGGCGGTCCTGCCGGCGTTCCAGCCGGTGTTGCGCCTGGTGTTCGGTCCGGCGTTTCGCGTCGTTGGCCACGTGATCTCCACCCTCACGGGATCGGGCGCATGAGCGGACCCATCCAAAATCGGCGCGTGCTGTCGGGCATGCGGCCCACGGGCCAATTGCACCTGGGCAACTACCACGGCGCTCTCAAGAATTGGATCGAACTGCAGTACCAGTACGAATGCTACTTCTTCATCGCCGACTGGCACGCGCTGACCACCGGTTATGAGGACACTTTGAAGCTCGAAGAGCATGTGTGGACCATGGCGGTCGACTGGCTGGCGGCGGGGCTCAATCCGGGGGTCGCGACGTTGTTCATCCAGTCCAAGGTGCCGGAGCATGCGGAACTGCACCTGTTGCTGTCGATGATCACGCCCTTGGGCTGGCTGGAGCGCGTCCCCTCCTACAAGGATCAGCAAACGCAGCTTGCCGACCGCGATCTGAACACTTACGGCTTTCTGGGCTATCCCCTGCTGCAGTCCGCGGACATTTTGCTGTACCGCTCGCAATACGTGCCGGTGGGCGAAGACCAGGTCGCGCACGTGGAGATCACGCGCGAGGTGGCGCGGCGATTCAACCACATCTACGGCCGCGAGCCTGAATTCGAGCAAAAGGTGGAGAAAGCCATCAAGAGCCTGGGTTCGCGGAACTCGGCCATGTACCGCGCGTTGCGCAAGGAGTTCCAGGAGAAGGGCCATCCCGACGCACTGGCCAAGGCGCGTGCGCTGGTCGAGGCGAATGCCCGACTGACGGTCGCCGACCGCGATCGCCTGTTTGGATTTCTTGAAGGCACGGGCATCGCGATATTGCCGGAACCGGAAGTGCTGCTCACCGCGACGCCCAAGGTGCCCGGCCTCGACGGACGCAAGATGTCGAAGTCCTACGGCAACACCATCGGCCTGCGCGAGGATACCGATTCGATCGTCAGGAAGCTCAAGGCAATGCAGACCGATCCGGCCCGCGTTCGCCGCACCGACCCCGGCGATCCGGACAAGTGTCCGGTGTGGGATCTGCATAAAGTGTATTCAAACGCCGACACCCAGGCGTGGGTGCAGCAGGGTTGCCGCAGCGCAGGCATCGGTTGCCTGGAATGCAAGGCGCCGCTGATCGGCAAGATCATCGAGGAAGTCTCCGCGATCTCCAAACGCGCGCAGGAGTTTGAGGAGAATCCCGACCTGGTACGCGGTATCATCGCCGAGGGGTGCGAGCGGGCGCGAGGAGCGGCGCGCGAGACGCTGGACGCGGTCCGGCAGGCCATGGCGATGGACTATCGATGAAACCTGAATTGACGCTGGTACAGAACTCCGCGGCGGCCGCGCCGGTTATCGCGCCGCAGCCTGCGCAGGGCGAGATGCCGTTTGCCGTTGTGGAGGGGCAGCCTATTACGGAAATGCCGCGTGATTTGTACATCCCGCCGCAGGCGCTCGAGGTGTTTCTCGAAGCCTTCGAGGGGCCGCTCGACATGCTCCTGTATCTGATCCGGCGGCAGAATCTGGACATTCTCGATATTCCGATCGCGGAAATCACGCGCCAGTACATGCGCTACATCGAATTGATGCAGGTGCTGCAATTGGAATTGGCCGGCGAGTACCTGCTGATGGCGGCGACGCTCGCGGAAGTGAAATCGCGAATGCTGCTGCCGCGAATCGGCAACGATGAGTCGGCGGAAGAGGGGGATCCTCGCGCCGAGCTGGTGCGCCGTCTGCAGGAGTACGAGCGTTTCAAGCGTGCCGCCGAGGGAATCGATCGCATGCCGCGCCTCGAGCGCGATACCTGGAT
The DNA here is from genome assembly GCA_963811115.1 of uncultured Gammaproteobacteria bacterium. GTDB lineage: Bacteria > Pseudomonadota > Gammaproteobacteria > Steroidobacterales > Steroidobacteraceae > Bog-1198. The sequence goes on along the minus strand of CAWEQB010000001.1, from coordinate 119,514 downwards.
TGCATCGGCTGATCTGGCGGACCGCAAGGTCGTGCGCATGCCGCCGCAGGTGACGCTGCAGGAAATGCTGCTGGCCTTTCAGGAAGTGCTGTCGCGCAGCGACATGTTCGCGCATCACCACGTGCAGCGCGAGCCGTTATCGGTGCGCCAGCGGATGACCGACGTGCTGTCGTCCTTGACGGCGAGTGCGTTCGTGGATTTCGTGCGGTTGTTTCGCCCCGACGAGGGCCGCCGCGGAGTGACGGTGACCTTCGTCGCCATCCTGGAACTGATGCGCGAAGGACTGATAGAAATAGCGCAGGCGGAGGCCTATGCGCCGCTGCACGTACGCCTCGGCAATCCGGCCCGGCACCTCAAACTAGTGGCCGACGACGGGGCGGCCAACGATGAAATTGCGAGTACCTCATGAACGATCAATACGTGAAGAATGTGATTGAGGCGGCGCTGCTCGCGGCCGGCCGTCCGTTGACGATGGACGAGCTGGTGAGCGTATTCGACGAACGCGACGGCTCGAACGCCGATGAAGTTCGCGGGGCGCTTGCGGCGCTGTCCACGGACTACGAGACCCGCGGCCTGGAATTGCTGGAGGTGGCGAGCGGCTACCGCATTCAAATCAGGGCCGCCGTCGCGCAGCCGGTGTCGCGACTTTGGCAGGAACGGCCGGCGAAGTATTCACGGGCTTTGTTGGAGACGCTGGCGCTGGTGGCGTACCGTCAACCGATCACACGTGGCGAAATCGAACAGATCCGCGGTGTCGCCGTCAATCCCAACATCATCAAGACGCTGCTGGAGCGCAGTTGGATCCGGGTGGTCGGACACCGCGATGTCCCGGGCAGGCCGGAACTTCTCGGCACGACCCGCGAATTTCTCGACTACTTCAGCTTGAAGAAACTCGACGATTTGCCGACCCTCGCGCAGCTCAAGGAACTCGAGGACTTGCGGGTGCAATTGACGCTGCCCGGCGCGGATCCGCTGGTCGCGGCGGCAACGGTCGACGATGCCGAGGCACTCCCCGACGACGAAGAGTCCGACTCGACCGGCGCGCAGGATGCGGACAGCGTGCAGGATGCCGAAGGCGCCTCGCCGCGGCCACAAGGGCTGGTCGCGAGCGGTGCGCAAGACACGAATTGATGCGACCCAGGCCGCCACGCAAGCAATCACCGCAGCGAAGGGACCAACCGCCGACGGAGCGGGTGCAGAAACTGCTGTCGGCGGCCGGCGTCGGCTCGCGCCGCGAGGTGGAGCGCTGGATTCGCGAGGGCCGGCTGCAAGTAAACGGCGAAGTACCGGCCCTGGGCGCCAAACTGACGCCGCGGGACCGAATCACGCTGGACGGACGGCCCGTCCGATTGCACACCCCGGCGGTCAAGGAGCTGCGTGTGCTGCTGTTCCACCGCTCGCCGGGTGAGACGCTCGATCTGAAGGCCGCCACTTCACGCGCGGCGGAACATTTGAATTTACCGCGTGCCTCGGGTCGCTGGCTGGCAATTCAGCCCATGCCGCCGGTCGATGGCGGACTGGAAATTCTCACCGACGATGGGACCTGGGCGCACCGCGTCTCGCAGGGTGTGCACGCGCTCACCATCGACTACGTGCTGCGAATGCGCGGACCTCTCAAGGAAGATCTGGTCGCGGAGTTTCGCGCCGCCACGGACTGCGAGGGCGAGGCGATGAGCATTCTGCAGGCGGATGCGCAGTTCGGCGAGGGGTTCAATCATTGGCTCAACGTCACCGTGCGCGACACCCGATCCGCCCAGGTTCGGCACTGGTGGGCGGCGCGCGGCATCATCGTCAGCCGCTTGATGCGCGTGCGGTTCGGCCCGGTGCATCTGTCGCGTGAACTGCCGCGCGGTCATTCGCGCGCCATGCTGGCGAGCGAGCGCAATGCACTCATCAACGAGATCGACGCGGCCAAGCCCGCCGATGTCCCGCCCGACGCCGCGGGATAGGCCAGGCGCCTAGTTCGCGGGGCCCTTCTTCGAGGCGTCCAGCAATTGCGCCAGGTACTGCTGCCATACGGCAGCCCAGGTGTGCGTGCCGTGGCCGTGGGTCTGATCGGAGGCCGGTAACAGCACGAAACGGCCGTTCTTCACGCGCTTGATCTCACGTTCCGCGATCCCGAGTTCGGGCGGGTTGATGAAATCATCCGCCGAGTTGACCTGCGTCAAGGGCGCCTTGATCTTCTCCAGCCCGGGGGAGGGGTCGTAGTCGCGGGATGCACTGACCTGATAGAGGAAATCGTTGGCGTCCAAATCCGCGAGTTCGCGCTGCATGAACTCATCCAGGAACTGGTCCGCGGCGTCGCGCGTCGGCAAGCTCAACTGCATTTGAATCGGCGCGCTGCCGGCGATCAACAACAGGCCGGCTGCCGTTCGCAGCGCACCCAAGGGCTCGCTCTTGTACTCGCCTTGCATCCACTCCGGATCCTTGCGAATCGCCTGTATGACGAGGTTGCGCCACAGGCGATTGCGTCCGGCAATTTGCACGGGAAGACAGGCCAGCGGCATCAAGGCGTCCATGAAATCCGGATATGTTTCGCCCCACATGAAAGTGTGCATGCAGCCCATCGAGGTCCCCAACACCAGCCGCAGATGGTCCACTTGGAGTCCCTGCAGAACCAAGGTGTGCTGCGCGGCCACCATGTCCGCATAGCTGTACTGCGGAAAGCGCGCGTGCAAGCCGTCGCTCGGTTTGCTGGATTTTCCGTGACCGATCCCGTCCGGCAAAATGACGAAGTACTTGCTGGTGTCGAGGAGCTGTCCCTTGCCGTACAGCACCCCGGCGAAATGCTCGTTGAGCAGACTGCGGCCGGAGCCGCCGGTGCCGTGCAGCAGCAACACCGCGTTGTCGATCTTGCCCTGCGCGTCGCGCCGGGGCTTGCCCAAGGTGGTGTAGTGCAGCCGCAGTTCGGGGATAGTTTCGCCCGACTCAAAATGAAAGTCGCGGATGACGTAGTCGCCTTCGACCGCGCGCGGGGGGCCCGCGGGCGCCTGGGCGCAGGCCCTGCCGAAGGATACGCAGAGCGCGGCGCACAGCGCGCAAGCCGACAGAATTCGCCATGGATGCATCGATCTACCCCGTGGATGTCATTGCGCCTCGATATATTGGCCATCAATACCGCGACTCTGCGCGCTCAGCAAGTACAAAAACGGCCCGCTGACGGATGCCGGCGAAGGCACCGTATTTGGATCTTCGGCAGGATAGGCCGCGGCACGCATGGGCGTGCGCATACGGCCGGGATTCACGCTGTTGACTCGAATGTTCGGTTCCCCGTCGAGTTCCTGGGACAACATGCTTCGCACCGCTTCCAGTCCCGTCTTGGCGACCGCGTACGCCCCCCAAAATGGGCGTGGATTGGTCACGACGCCCGCTGCTGACGAAAATCACGGAGGCGTCGGCGGATTTGCGAAGATTGGGCAGCAAGACTTGCGTCAATATGAACGGCGCGGTCAGATTCACGTGCAGCACTTTGCACCAGGTCGGTACGTCGTATTGCTCGAGCGGCGTGCGGTCGCCGAGAAGCGCGGCGGCGTGCACCACGCCGTCGAGTCTGCCGAACTCATCGCCGATGGTTGCCGCCAGATTGTCGTACTCCATGGCCGTTGCGGCGGCGAGATCGAGCATCGCGATCGCCGGTTGTGGGGCGCCCATGGATTCTATTTCATCGTAGATTCGCTCGAGTTTGGCGCCGTTGCGTCCCGACAAGATCACGCTTGCGCCGGCTCGCGCGCATTCGCGGGCGAGTGCAGCCCCCAAGCCGCCGCTGGCGCCGGTGATCAGGACCACACGTCCGGCCAGCAAATCGGGTCCGGGCGTGAATTGTTTGGGAATCATGAGGCTCTCCGTCATCGAAAGGCGCGCCGGGCGGTCCGCCAGGCGAGCAGCATATCCTTTAAACGGCGACGGCCGGGCGGTGCCGGCCGGCCACGCAACTGCTCGCGGCCGAGCGCTGCGAGCACCAAGAGATGCCGGTGCGAAGCGCGTTGTGCGTGCGGCAATTCCTGCGCCGCCGTGTCGAAGTAGTGGGCCGTCCGTTCGCGCAGTCGATCGAGATAGTCCCGCAAATGCGCCGGCGGCGGGTCGGCGATGAGATCGGCGTTCTCCACGCCCGCCGCGACAAGTTCGTCGACGGCGAACGGCACACGCCCGGCCCGCGCCTGCCGCCGATAGTCGCGCATCGCCCGTGACAGGCACTCGGCGGCCGCCAGCGGCCTCGTGCAGCGACGAAGGCTGGTTATGTCGGATTTCTCGTCGGACAGCATCGATGCCAGCGCCAAGGGCCCGCCCCACAGTGCCTGCGCCAAAGGTTCGAGATCGACGCCGCGCTCCAGGGGCACGCCGCTCACGTGGAGCGCCGCGGCATCGACGGCGGCCAGCAGCGGGGAGAACTCGGCTGCACCGGCGCGCGGCAGCGAGGCGAGATAGGTACAGATGGGATGAACGGCGCAACCCTTGATGAGGCGCCTAATTTCCTCCTGCCACCAGGCGAGCTTCAAGTGCGCCACCGCCGACTCGGTCGCGGGATCCATCAACGCCTGCCATTCGGCGCCGAGCGCGAAGATGCCGAGCAGTGGCGGGCGCGAGTCGGCCGCGGCAAACAACCAGCTCCAGTAGCGTGCCGACCCCGGCGGCACCGCGCGCGTCTGATAAATCGCATCAAGTCGCTTCAGAATCGGCCTCGTCCGATGGATCGGTGTCGGCTGCGGCATTGCGTGGTATGCGCGTCAGATTCTCCACCGGCTCGAGCAGTTCAATCTCGCGATTCGGATGAAGCCCGAGCCCCACGAAGCGCCGCGCGGCGGGCAATACTTGCTGCTCCAGAGAACCGACCGCTTTATTGAAGGTATCGACGCTGCTGCCGAGCGACTTGCCCAACCGCCCGAGATGCTCGCCGAATACGGCCAGCCGCTTGTACAGATCCTCGCCGATGCTGCGAATTTCCGCGGCATTGTCCGCCAGTGCCGTCTGTCTCCAGCCATAGGCGACGGTCTTCAACAGGGCCACCAGGCTGGTCGGCGTCGCCAGCATCACGTTTTGCCGAAGCGAATCGTCGATGAGTCCCGGGTTCTCCTGCAGCGCCGCCGACAGGAACTGATCGCCCGGGAGGAACAGGACGACGAAATCCGGGCTGCGCTCGAACTGCGACCAATATTGCTTGGATGACAACTCGCGGATTCTGGCACCGACGATTTGGGCATGGCGCCGAAGTTGCGATACCCGTTCTTCCTCGCTTTGCGCCTCGGCTGCCGCGAGGTAGGCCTCGAGCGGCGTCTTCACATCGATGACGATGTCGCGCTGTTCGGGCATATGTACCACCATGTCGGGCCGGACGGCGCCGGAATCGGTATTGCGGTGCAGTTGCTCGGTAAAGTCGACGCGCGAAGTCATGCCGGACAATTCGACCAGCCGCCGCAGAGTGATCTCGCCCCATTGCCCGCGCACGTCGGGCCGGCGCAGGGCGGTGACCAGGTTGCGGGTTTCGCGCGACAGCAGATGTTGGCCGCCGGCCAGGACCTCCATCTGAGTCTTGAGCGTGGCAAACGCGTCGATGCGATCGCGTTCGATCGCTTGAATCTGCGCTTCGGTCTTGGCCAGCGCCTCGCGAATCGGCTGCACCAGGGTCTCGATCGCAGTTTCACGCTCCTTCAGCGCTTGCGAGGCGTCCGATTGTTGGCGGCCGAGCCGTTCTCGCGCCAGCTGCAGGAACACCTCGCTGTTGCTTTGCAGGCTGTCGCGCGCGAGTTCGCCGAACACGCCCTGGAGCTGCTCGCGCGCGCGCGTCAAGGCCTGCTCGCGCTCCGCGCTCAACGCCTCCTCGGTCTTGAGCCGCGCCCGCAACAGCTCGGTCTCGATCGCCGATGCCCGTTCGCGGCGCGCGCGCCACACCAGCATGGCGAGCGCGCCAAGTGCGACCCCCACCAGCAGTGCCGCCCACACCGCGACGTCGCTCATGCGCGGCCGCTGGCATCGAGCCAGCTCAGAAGGTCCAGGGCCCGCTCCAAATAAGCGTCGCCGCCCCACGCACTGGAATCCTCATCGGCCCGCAAGTAACCGTAGTTCGCAACCAACGCCACCATCCCGGCCGCGTGCGCGGCCTGCACGTCGCGCTCGGCGTCCCCCACATAAATGCATTCGCCGGGCATCACGCCGGCGAGCTTCGCCGCGTGCAGCAGGGGCAGGGGATGGGGCTTGCGTTCGGCGAGGGTATCGCCGCTCACCACGCAGTCGAAGCGCCCCCGCAGCCCCAATTGCTCGAGCAGGGGCTCGGTGAGCCACCCTGCCTTGTTGGTGACTATGCCTGACTTCAGGCGCCGCGCCTCGAGCGTATCGAGCACCTGGGCCATGCCCGGAAAGAGCTGCGTACCGCAGCTCAGGGCGGCGCGGTAAATCTCCAGGAAACGCCCCTGCAGAGCGGCGAATTCCTCCTCCCTCGCATCGGGGAATCCGCTCTTCACCACACGCGCCGCGCCGTGGCTCACCGCGCAACGCACCACGTCGAAATCCATCGGCGCGAGGCCTTGCTCGGCGCGCAGCGCATTCAACGCCGCAGCCATGTCGGGCGCCGTGTCGAGCACGGTGCCGTCCATATCGAACAAGATGGCTCGCAGGGGCAATGTCATCCGATTGCGGCCCAGGAGCCTGTCTGAGTATTCAGCGTGAGCCGCGTTGGCTCTGCAAGGGAGTGGATGCAAGGCGCGCGGCGCAGGCCGTGGCGGGCTCCACGGCCAAGCTGCGCAACGCCGCAGACGCCCCTTGCAGAGCCAACCCTCCGGGACCGGACGGATTTGCCTTCATTCATCGTTGTCGCCTCCTTCTTGGGTCTTGACCCAACCACGTCGGCTCCGCCTCGACTGAAGGCAAATCCGTCTTGGGTAAGGCCACGTTGAATACTCAGACAGGCTCCTTGGTGAAGTGGGCCAGGTAATTGACGCTGGTATTCGTCGAGAGCCGAAACGCGCGCGTCAACGGATTATAAGTCAGGCCCGTCAGGTCGCGCAGTTCCAAACCCGCGCGGCGTCCCCAGAGAGCGAGCTCCGAGGGGCGAATGAATTTCAGATACTCGTGCGTGCCCCGCGGCAATACTTGTGCGACATACTCCGCTCCGACGATCGCCACCGCGAATGCCAGCGCGTTGCGGTTGAGCGTGGAGACGACGACGCTGCCGCCGGGCCTTGCCAGTGCCGCGAGCGCCTTGACGGCAGCGGCCGGATCGGGCACGTGCTCCAGCATTTCCATGCAGGTCACGAGATCGAAGGCTGCCGGCCGCTCCTGCGCCAGATCCTCGGCTGCAACCGCGCGATACTCCACGGCGACTTTTGCTTCGAGTGCATGCAGCTCCGCCACGTCGAGCACCGGCTGCGCCAAATCGATGCCGAGGACTCGCGCGCCGGCGCGCGCCATCGCCTCGGACAGGATGCCGCCGCCGCACCCGACGTCGAGCACCTCGCGGCCGCGCAGCGCCACCGCGCGCTCCACGTACTGCAGACGCAAGGGATTGAGGTCGTGCAGCGGCTTCGAGGGGCCCTTGGGGTCCCACCAGCTCTGCGCGAGCGATGCAAATTTTGCGAGCTCCGCCGGATCGGCATTTTGGGCAGCATTGTGCATGGGCAGTCCCTCTAGATTTTCAATCGTTCCGCCCAAACATGGGCGCGGTCCGCTGCGGCGGCCCAATCCAGGCGGGTCATTTCTCGGTCCGAGAGCAATTGACGGCCCGCCACCCAGACGTCGCTCACCAGGTCACGGCCGCCGCAAAGAGCCAATTGTGTCACGGGATCGTTCAAGGGTTGAGTGGCCGGGCCGCCGAGATCGATGCAGCACAGATCCGCCCACTTGCCGGGGACCAGCGAGCCGATGTCAGCATCCATGCCGGCGGCCGCGGCGCCTCCCAAGGTGGCCGCGGCGAGCGCGTCCCATGGCGAAGACTGCAACGCCAACAGCTTCATTTCGCCCCACAGGTCGGAGGTCCGGCAAGCCTCGCCGCCGGAGGCCAGTCCCAGGCGCATGCCGGATCGAACCAAGGCCGGCACCGGCGGCAGGCGGCGTTCACCTTCGATGGCCGCCTCGCAGCAGAGACTCACCGCGATGCCCGTGCGTTGCGCCAGGGCGATGTCCGCTTCGGCGGCATGGGTCATGTGGATCGCGTTGAGGGCGGGCGTGAGCAGACCCAGATTCCAAAGCCGCTCGATGGGCCGCGCGCCATGGAGGGCCACGGAGCGAGCGATCTCATCCGCCGCGGCGTGCAAATCGATGACGATCCCCGCATCGAGCTCATCCGCCAACGTCACCAGCCGCGCAAAGGTGGCGTCGCTGACGAGACCTGGCGCATGCGGCGCGAAGGCGGTCGATATCAGGGGGTGATCCTTGTATTCGTCGCGCAGGTGCAGCGCCTTGGTCAAATATTCGGCAGAGGTTTGCGCCCAGGGACTCGCCTGGTCGGCGACCGGCAGACCGATCAGTGCGCGCATGCCCTGCTCGCACGCGACGCGCGCGGTTTGGTCCGGAAAATAGTACCGATCGCCGAAGCAGGTTATCCCTGCGCGCAGCATTGCGGCGACGGCCGTCAGGGCGCCGTCGCGCACGAATTCCGGACCGAGAAAACGCTGCTCGAGGGCCGCGGCTTCGCGGCCGGCGCCGCGCAGCAGCGACCGGGCGGCATTCGTGGCGACGTTGATCATGCCGGGCATCAACAGGTGCGCGGGCCGTTCGACGAGCACGGTGGCCTCGTACAATGTCGCCGCGGCCGAACTCGGCAACAGGTCCAAAATACGGCCGTCGCGCACCATCAAAGTGTGATGCTCGAGGACCTTGCCGGGCATGGTCATGGGCACGATCCAGCGGGCCTCGATGCTTAAATCGGCAAGAACAGCGGGCATTCCCAAGTATATCGGCTAAACCGCGCCGTAGGCTCAAGACAAGGAGGCTGCCGGGAGGATTTGTGCTAGAATTATTCCATGTTGAGACCATGTCTCGCCTCCTTTAAACCCGCTTAAGAAAGCCTCGAAGGCTGCACCGGACTCTCGCAAATGGCCGAGATCGCTCGCGAAATATTGCCCGTAAATCTCGAAGACGAGATGCGCAAATCCTATCTGGATTACGCCATGAGCGTGATCGTCGGCCGCGCGCTGCCCGATGTCCGCGACGGCTTGAAGCCGGTGCATCGGCGCGTGCTGTATGCCATGCGCGAGCTCAGCAACGATTGGAACAAGGCCTACAAGAAATCGGCGCGTGTGGTCGGCGATGTCATCGGCAAATACCATCCGCATGGCGATGCGTCGGTGTACGACGCCATCGTCCGCATGGCGCAAGAATTTTCGATGCGCTATCTGCTGGTCGATGGGCAGGGCAATTTCGGTTCGGTGGACGGCGATCCGCCCGCGGCCATGCGCTACACCGAAGTGCGCATGTCCAGACTGGCCGGCGAACTGCTCGCCGATATCGACAAGGAAACCGTCGATTTCAACCCGAATTACGACGAGTCCGAAAGCGAACCCGCCGTTCTGCCGGCGCGCATCCCGAACCTCCTGATCAACGGATCTTCCGGCATTGCGGTGGGCATGGCGACCAACATCCCGCCGCACAATCTCACAGAAATCATCAGCGCGTGTATCGCGCTCATCGAGAATCCGGAGATCACCCTGGGCCAGTTGATGCAGATCGTCCCGGGTCCTGATTTTCCGACGGCGGGATTCATCAATGGCGCGCAGGAAATCGTGGCTGCCTACAAGACCGGCCGTGGGCGCCTGCACTTGCGTGCCCGCACTCACTTCGAGGATGTCGGCAAGGGCGACCGGCAGGCGATCATCATCACCGAGCTGCCGTATCAGGTGAACAAGGCCCGCTTGATCGAGCGCATCGCCGATCTGGTGCGCGACAAGCTCATCGAGGGAATCGCATCCGACGGCCTGCGCGACGAGTCGGACAAAGACGGCATGCGCGTGGTGATCGAGCTGAAGCGCGGCGAAGTGCCGGAGATTTTGCTCAACAATCTCTATGCGCAGACCCCGATGGAGCAGGTGTTCGGCATCAACATGGTTGCCTTGGTTGACGGTCAGCCGCGGCTGCTCAGCCTGAAGGAAATGCTTGATGCGTTCCTCCGTCATCGACGTGAAGTGGTCACCCGCCGCACGGTTTATGAACTGCGCAAGGCGCGCGAACGCGGGCACATTCTCGAAGGTCTGGCCATTGCGCTTGCCAACATCGACGAGATCATCGCCGCAATCAAAGCATCGCCGTCGCCGGCCGAGGCCAAAGTGGCGTTGACGTCGCGGGCGTGGGCGTCGGGCGCCGTACCGGAGATGCTGGCGCGGGCCGGCGCCATCAGCACCCGGCCCGATGGAGAAATCGCCCCTCTGGGAATCGTCGCGGGAGGCTATCGACTGACGGAAACGCAGGCGCAGGCAATCCTTGAAATGCGGCTCAACCGGCTCACCGGACTCGAGCAGGACAAGATCATTGCCGAATTCCAGGAGCTGCTGGAGCAGATCAGAGATTTGAGCGACATTCTCGCAAGGCCCGCACGCCTGCTCGATGTCATCCGCAAGGAGCTGGAATACATCCGCGACACCTTCGGCGACAAGCGACGCACCGAAATTCTTGTCAATCACGAAGATCTCACCACAGAAGATTTGATTTCGCCGGAGGATGTGGTGGTAACCCTCTCGCAAGGCGGATACGCCAAGGCGCAGCCGGTTTCCGACTACCAGGCACAGCGCCGCGGCGGCCGCGGCAAGGCGGCTACCAGCGTCAAGGACGAAGATTTCGTCGACAAGCTGTTCGTGGCGAATACCCACGATACGCTGCTGTGTTTCTCCGACCGCGGCAAACTCTACTGGCTGAAGGTGTATCAGCTGCCGCAGGCGAGCCGCGGGTCCCGCGGCAAGCCCATCGTGAATCTCCTGCCCCTGCAGGAGGGCGAGCGCATTAGCGCGATGCTCTCGATCAAGGACTTCGAGGAAGGCAAGTTCGTCTTCATGGCGACCAGTCTCGGCACGGTGAAGAAGACTTCACTGGCGCTGTTCTCGCGGCCGCGGGCGAGCGGCATCATTGCCGTCGCGCTCGATCCGGGGGACAAGCTGGTGGGAGTCGCGATCACCGACGGCACCAAGGACATATTACTGTTCACGACCGGCGGCAAGGCCATTCGCTTCGTGGAGGAAGAGGTACGGGCGATGGGCCGCGAGGCGGCCGGCGTTCGCGGCGTCAAGTTGAGCGACGAGCAGCGCGTGAATGCGCTGATCGTGGCGGAACAGGGCTTCATTTTGACGGCGTCGCAGAACGGCTTCGGCAAACTCACCCCACTCGATGACTTTCCGAAGCACGGGCGCGGCGGCCAGGGCGTCATCGCCTTGCAAATCACCGACCGCAATGGGCAGATGGTCGGAGCGCTGCAAGTCAGTCTGGATGACGAGATCATGCTCATGAGCCAGAACGGGGTGCTGGTGCGCACCCCCGTGAAGGATATTTCCGTGGTGGGGCGCAATACCCAAGGCGTTCGTTTGATCCGGCTCGAGGAGGGCGATTTGCTCTCCGGACTGGAGCGCATCGACGGCTTGGCGGGGGACGTCGAGGGCGAGGCCGACGGCGCGCCGGCGGACGACGCGCCGATGGACGATACCCCCGGAAACGATACGCCCGCGGCCGACACCTAAGACTGGCAGTGCGAGTTTTCAATTTCTCTCCGGGACCCGCCGTGTTGCCGCTCGAGGTCCTGGAGCAGGCTCAGGCCGACCTGCCCGATTGGCAGCACAGCGGCATGTCGGTCATGGAAATCAGTCACCGCAGCAAAGCCTTCATGCAAACGGCGGCCGAGGCCGAGGCGGATCTACGCGAGCTCCTGTCCGTTCCGAGCGGCTACCGGGTGCTGTTCATGCAGGGTGGCGCATCGGCGCAGTTCTCCCTGGTGCCGATGAATTTAGCGCGGCCGCAGGCCACGGTCGATTACCTGAACACCGGCCACTGGTCGCATCGGGCGATTGCCGAGGCGCAGCGCTATTGCAAGGTGCACGTCGCGGGGGATGCCGGCGGCAGCTACACGCGGGTGCCGCCCCAGGACGAGCTGCGGTTCAGCGACGGCGCCGCCTATGTGCACTACACGCCGAACGAAACCATCAGCGGAGTCGAGTTCGGCTACACCCCGCAGACCGGCGGCGGCCCACTGGTCGCGGATATGTCGTCCAGCATCCTGTCGCGGCCCATCGATGTCGGCCAGTTCGGGCTGATCTATGCCGGTGCTCAGAAGAACATCGGCCCGTCCGGTTTGGTGGTGGTGATCGTGCGCGAGGACCTCATCGGTCACGCGCGCGCCGAGACGCCCCGGGTGTTCGACTACCGAGCGGTTGCCGATAATCAGTCCATGCTGAACACGCCGCCGACTTTTGCCTGGTATATGGCCGGATTGGTGTTCAAATGGCTGAAGAGAGCCGGGGGGCTGGCCGCGATGGGGGAGCGAAATCGGATCAAGGCGCAGACGCTGTACGCCGCCATCGACGGTTCGTGGCTCTACAGGAATCCCATCGCAAAGGATTCCCGATCGCGGATGAACGTGACATTCACTCTGGCGAAGCCGGAGCTCGACCCGGTATTTCTCGCCGAAGCCGCGGCCGCCGGCCTGCACGGCCTCGCCGGACATCGCGTTTCGGGCGGAATGCGTGCGAGTATCTACAATGCCATGCCTCTTGCCGGCGTCGAAGCGCTGATCGAGCTCATGCGCGATTTCGAACGTCGGCACGTGTGAGGAGCGAACATGGCAAAACGTAAGCGACCGTCGGGCAAAGGGGCCGCACCCTCCAAGAGCGCCGTGCGGACCAAGGCTGCCGCGGGGGTGAAGCCGGCCGGCGGCGGCTTGGGCAATATCCGCGACAGCATCGACGCCATCGATGCGCGGATTCATGCGCTGCTCAACGAGCGCGCGCGCTTCGCACAGTTGGTCGGCATTTCAAAATCGGCCTCCGGCAAGGCGGTCGATTTCTACCGCCCCGAACGCGAGGCCGAAGTTCTGCGAATGGCGCTCAAGCGCAACCACGGTCCGCTGCGCGACGAGGAAATAGCGCGGCTGTTTCGCGAGATCATGTCGGCTTGCCTGGCGCAGCAGGAACCGCTCAAGGTGGCGTTCCTGGGGCCGGAAGGCACGTTCACCCAGGCCGCGGTGCTCAAGCACTTCGGCTCATCGGTGCGGGCGTTGCCCCTGCCGGCGATCGACGAGGTTTTTCACGAAGTCGAAGGCGGCATCGCCGACTTCGGCGTGGTGCCCATCGAGAACTCCAGCGAGGGTACGGTCAACCACACCCTGGACATGTTCTTGTCGTCGGCCCTCAAGATCTGCGGCGAGGTGGAACTGCGGATCAATCACTATTTGATGGGGAAGATGCACGATACCCGCGATGTGAAGCGGGTGTGCGCTCATCCTCAAGCGCTGGCCCAATGCCGGGTGTGGCTGGACGATCAGCTTGCCGATGCGGAGCGGGTTGCCGTGTCGAGCAACGCCGAGGGCGCGCGGCGCGCGCGCGACGAGCGCGGCACCGCGGCCATCGCCAGTCAAGCGGCGGCCGAGATCTACGGACTCACGCTGCTCGCCAACGAGATCGAGGACCGGTCGGACAATACCACCCGCTTCTTGGTGGTGGGCAGAAAGCTTTTCAGCGCCAGCGGCGTCGATCGCACCACGCTGCTGGTATCGGGCGCCGATACCGACGATTCCGGTGCATTGTTCCGATTGCTCGAGCCTCTCGCTCAGCATCGCGTCAACATGACTCGCATCGAATCGCGTCCCTCGCGCAAACGCAAATGGGACTATGTGTTCTTCATCGACATCGAAGGGCATGTCAGCGACCCGCCGGTCGCCAAGGCGCTTGCCGCGCTCGAGCAGCGGGCGTCCCTGTTCAAAGTGCTGGGCTCGTATCCTCGGGCCGTGCTCTGATGGCCGATTTCGAGACGCGGCCGGCAATGAGCGTGTCGGGTGCGGTTGCGGTCCCGGGCGACAAATCCATTTCACATCGATCGCTCATGTTGTCGGGCATCGCACGGGGAACGAGCGAGGTGACCGGCTTCCTGGCGAGCGAGGATTGCCTCGCCAGCTTGGCCGCGATGCGCGCCTTGGGAGTGCAAATCGAGCAGCAGAGCCCGACGCACGTGCTGATTCATGGCGTGGGCCTGCGCGGCTTGCGCGCTGCCGGCCGCGCTCTCGACATGGGCAATGCCGGCACCGCCATGCGCCTGTTCACCGGCCTGCTGGCGGCGCAATCCTTCGATTCGCAACTGATCGGCGACGCATCGCTCATGAAGCGTCCCATGGAGCGGGTGGCAAGGCCGCTGCGCGAGATGGGCGCCGACGTGCGCACCCACCAGGGCACGCCGCCGGTCGATATCATCGGGGGACACAGACTTCACGGCATCGAATACCGCATGCCGGTGGCGAGCGCGCAGGTGAAGTCGGCGCTGCTGCTGGCCGCGCTCTACGCGGACGGCGCCACGACCGTCATCGCGCCGAATATCACCCGCGACCACAGTGAGCGCATGCTCGCCAGTTGCGGCGTACGTCTGGATGTCGCGGGCCTGCGAACCACCCTGCATCCGCCGCAGGAGTTGACGAATCAGCGGATCGATGTGCCAGGGGATTTCTCGTCCGCCGCCTTTTTCATCGTGGCGGGGCTGTTGGGGGCGGGGGCCTCGGGATTGTTGATTCAAAACGTCGGACTGAATCCAACACGCACCGGATTGCTCGATATATTGCGCAGCATGGGAGGTCGTATCGAGCTCAAGAACCCGCGTTCCAGCGCTGCGGAACCGGTGGGAGATCTGTTGGTGCACGCGTCGTCCTTGCGCGGCATCGAAGTTCCCGTCGACCTCGTGCCGCTCGCCATTGACGAACTTCCGGTCTTGTTCATCGCCGCCGCCTGTGCGGCGGGCGAGACGGTCGTGAGGGGCGCCGAGGAACTGCGGGTGAAGGAGAGCGACCGGATCGCTGCGATGAGCGCCGGTCTCTCCCAATTGGGGGTCGTGCATGGCGTATTGCCCGACGGGATGCGAATCGAGGGCCGCGGCTCGGGCGCGGCCTTCAGCGGCGGCGCAATCGATAGCTTCGGCGATCATCGGATTGCCATGTCCTTCGCCGTTGCCAGCTTGCGGGCGGCCGGCGCGATCCTGATCCGCGACGTGGCGAACGTTGCGACCTCCTTTCCGGGGTTTGTCGGATTGGCGAGGTCGGCGGGCTTGGATATCCGAGAATCGGCCGCGGCGAACAGTCAGACAGGCGCCTAGTCATGGGTATACACGTCCCGGTCATGACCATTGACGGTCCCTCGGGGTCCGGCAAGGGCACCGTGAGCCGGGCCGCCGCACGTGCGTTGGGCTGGGCTTTGCTCGATAGCGGTGCACTGTACCGGTTGGTGGCCCTGGCCGGCAGTCGCGCGGCCGTAAGCCTGGATGACGGGCCGCGGCTTGCCCGGTTGGCGGAAACCGCTGATTTTCAGTTCGGTTCGGGGCCGTCAGGCGAGGAAATCGTCCGGCTCGACGGTCAGGAGGTGACGGACGCCATTCGGACCGAGGGGGCGGGAAACGACGCCTCCAAGGTCGCCGCCCTGCCAGCGGTCCGTGCTGCGCTCCTGGACCGCCAGCGGCGCTTTGCGGTCTCCCCGGGACTGGTGGCGGACGGGCGGGATATGGGGACCGTCATATTCCCCAAGGCGGAGGTCAAGATTTTCCTGACCGCGAGCGCTGCCGAGCGCGCCCTCAGACGCCATAAGCAGTTGAAAGAAAAGGGGGTTGCTGCTACCCTTGCCGCCCTTTCGCTGGAGATAGAGGAGCGCGATCTACGCGACATGAATCGCGCGGTCGCCCCGCTAGTCCCAAGCGCGGACGCGGTCCTGCTGGATACGACGGGCATGTCGGTCGAGGCGGTGGTTGAGCGCGTCTTGGAAGTGGCCCGCGGGCGTCTGTCGCGGGGAGCTATGTAGGTTTTTGGTGGCAGCCTTCACGGAACGATGGCTGTTAATTTTTGGCAACCCTCGGGCACAGCGGATGTGCTGGGGATTAGTTATAGAGAAAACATGACAGAAAGTTTTGCGGAACTGTTCGAGCAGAGCATCGCCAGCCAGCGTATTCGTCCCGGCACGATCCTCAATGGGTTGATCGTCGAAGTAGGCCAGGACTACGTCATCGTCAACGTCGGATTGAAATCCGAGGCGGTGATTCCTTCCGATCAATTCAAGAACGAGAAGGGTGAAATCGAAGTCGCAGTGGGGGAGACCGTCGAGGTTGCCCTGGACAGCGTCGAGGACGGTTCCGGAGAAACTCGCCTATCGCGCGAGAAGGCCAAGCGCGCCCGTACCTGGACACGCCTCGAAACGGCATTCGAGAAACAAGAAGTGGTCATCGGCATCATCACGGGCCGGGTCAAGGGCGGCTTCACCGTCGAGATCGACAATGTGCGGGCGTTCCTGCCGGGATCTCTGGTCGACGTGCGGCCGGTGCGCGATCCCTCGTACCTGGAAAACAAGCCGCTCGAATTCAAGGTGATCAAGCTCGATCAGAAGCGCAACAACGTCGTGGTTTCACGCCGTGCG
The DNA here is from genome assembly GCA_963811115.1 of uncultured Gammaproteobacteria bacterium. Taxonomy (GTDB): domain Bacteria; phylum Pseudomonadota; class Gammaproteobacteria; order Steroidobacterales; family Steroidobacteraceae; genus Bog-1198. The sequence goes on along the minus strand of CAWEQB010000001.1, from coordinate 102,955 downwards.
GTCGTCGAGCAGGAATACAGTGCGGAGCGTTCCGCCCTGCTCGACAATTTGCAGGAAGGTGCTGCGGTCAAGGGTGTCGTGAAGAATCTCACCGACTACGGCGCATTCGTGGATCTGGGCGGCATCGATGGATTGCTGCACATCACCGATATGGCCTGGAAGCGCGTCAAGCATCCGTCCGAAGTCGTCAAGGTCGGCGAAGAAATCGACGTGCGGATCTTGAAGTTCGATCGCGAGCGACAGCGCGTGTCCTTGGGCCTCAAGCAACTCGGCGCGGATCCGTGGCAGAACATCGCGCGGCGCTATCCGGCCAATACCCGTCTATTCGGCAAGGTCACGAACATCGCCGACTACGGCTGCTTCGTCGAGATCGAAGAGGGCGTCGAGGGCCTGGTGCATGTCTCGGAAATGGACTGGACCAACAAGAACGTGAACCCCGCCAAGGTGGTGCATGTCGGTCAGGAAGTCGAGGTCATGGTTCTCGACATCGACGAAGAGCGCCGCCGCATCAGCCTCGGCGTGAAGCAGTGCAAGACCAATCCGTGGAAGGAATTCGCCGAGAACTACAACCGCGGCGACAAGGTCAGCGGTCAGATCAAGTCGATCACGGATTTCGGGATTTTCATCGGGCTCGCCGGTGGTATCGATGGCCTGGTGCATCTGTCGGACATTTCATGGGATATGCCCGGTGAGGAAGCCGTGCGCAGCTATCAGAAGGCACAGCAGGTTGATGCCATGGTGCTGTCCATCGACCCTGAGCGCGAGCGCATCAGCCTGGGGATCAAGCAGCTCGCGAAGGATCCGTTCTCGGCCTACATCGCCGAGCATCCCAAGGGCAGCATTGTCGTCGGCGTGGTGCGGGAAGTGGACGCGAAGGGTGCGATCATCGATTTGGGCAACGGTGTCGACGGTCAATTGCGCGCATCCGACCTGTCACGAGACCGCGTCGAAGACGCCCGTTTGATTCTCAAGGTCGGCCAGGAAGTCGAAGCCAAGTTCACCGGTGTGGACCGCAAGGGCCGCAGCATCTCGCTGTCGATCAAGGCGAAGGATATCCACGAGGAACAAGAGGCCATGCAGAATTATCGGACCGATTCACCGACCGGGACGAGCCTGGGAGATCTACTCAAAGAGCAAATCTCCGGCCAAGATTGAGAGGACTAAAGGCGAAGTGCGGCGGGCAACGCCGCGCTTGCCCTCTTAAGCATGTCTAGTGATGCCCACGGATCGATAATGACGAAATCTGAACTCATCGAGATCATTTCGGCGAAACAGAAGCACTTGCCGGCGAAGGACGTCGAACTCGCCGTCAAGCAATTGCTTGAAATCATGAGCGACGCGCTGGCGACGGGCGAGCGAATCGAGATTCGCGGCTTCGGCAGCTTTTCGCTGCATTTTCGTCCGCCCCGGCAAGGCCGCAATCCGAAGACCGGGGAGGCCGTCGCCCTGGCAGGCAAGCACGTCCCGCACTTCAAGCCAGGCAAAGACCTGCGCGAACGGGTCAACGATGGTGCGGATCAGCCGATCCGCGATTAACCCCAAGGCCGATGACCGACCTGCCGCTGCTCACTTGGATTCTGGTGATTGCTGCGCTGGTCCTTGGAATACTCGCGGGCCACTTCGGCTGGGGTAAGCGCTGGCCCGCCTCGTTCGGCAAACTGGATCCCGACTACCTCACCGGACTCGACTATCTGGTTACCGAGCAGCCCGATCGCGCGCTCGACATGTTCTTGAAATTGATGGATGCGAACGCCGATACCATCGAGACTCATTTCGCTTTGGGTGCCTTGTACCGGCGCCGTGGGGAGGTGGAGCGGGCCATCCGCATCCATCAAAATCTATTGGCGCGCGACGCGCTCGCTCCCGAGCACCGCGAGCAGGCCTTGCTCGCGCTTGCACAGGACTATCTTCGAGCCGGGCTGCTTGACCGCGCGGAAGGCCTCTTCCAGCAAGTCAGCGAGGTCCCGCGCCTGCGCGCCAGTGCGCTCGATGCCCTGCGCCTGGTGTACGAGCGCCAGCACGAATGGCAGCAGGCGCTCGGTGCCTACCGGCAACTGGCCGGCATCGGCGCGGCGCCGCCGCGCGCGGTCGCGGCTCACTACTTATGCGAGCTGGCCACCGTTGCCATCGAGCGCGGCGATACCCAGGATGCGCGCCGGTTGCTGCGGGAGGCGCGTGCCGAAGCCTCGCCATTCCCGCGCGCAGCTCTACTCCGCGCCTTGATTGCAGAGCGTGAGGCCGATCCGGAGCTCGCCGTACGCCTGCTGCGCCAGGCGATGATCGATTCGCCGGAACTACTGCAGGAGGAGTTGCCGCACCTGCTCAAATTGGTTGAGCCGCGATCGCGGGATGATGTGCTTGGCGAACTGGTCAGGCAGGCCGAGTCGCATGATTTCGGCGGGTTGAAGCGCCTGGTCTTTGCCGCGATCGCCGCCGGATTGGTCGATGCCGAACCGCTGCGGGCGTCGATACAGAAGGTGTTCTCGCAGGACCCCACATTGCAGGATGTGTGGCAGGCGGACCCGGCACATTACGAACGCGCCGCGCACGAGATCGGGGCATTGCTCGCGCACGCGGAGAAATACCGCTGCAGCGAATGCGGCTTTTCGGGCCGAAGCTTTTATTGGCACTGCCCGGCCTGTCATTCCTGGGCGACCTTCGAGGCCTACGCGATAGTGAAACTTCGCTAGGCTGCGCGTGTGAGATTTGTCCGACGGCGCGCCTCGGTTAAATCCGTTATCATTTCGCCATGCCGCACAAAACCGTCAAAACCGTCGTATTCCCCGTCGCCGGTCGCGGCACGCGATTTCTCCCCGTCACCAAAGCGAGCCCGAAGGAAATGCTCCCGGTGGTGGACAAGCCTCTCATTCAGTATGCGGTGGACGAGGCGCTCGCTGCCGGAGCGGAAACCCTGGTGTTCATCACCGGCAGTTCCAAGCGGGCCATCGAGGATCATTTCGACAGCAATCCGGAACTCGAGGCCGTCCTGCAGGCGCAGGGCAAAAAGGAACTGCTCGATACGCTGCACGGAATCCTGCCGAGCTGGGCTACATGCGTCTACATTCGCCAGCCGGCGCCGCTCGGCCTCGGTCACGCGGTGCTGTGCGCGAGGCCGGTGGTCGGCGATGCACCCTTCATGGTGCATCTGGCGGACGACTTGATCGATGCCTCGGTGCCGTGTCTCAAGCAGATGGTCGATGTATTTGCAGCCCATCGCGGCAGCGTGCTCGGCGTGCAAAACGTGCCCAAGCAGGATACCGACAAGTACGGCATCGTGACCCTGGATCGCAAGATCGCGCCGCGCCTCGGCAAAATGTCGCACATCGTCGAAAAGCCCAAACCGGACAAGGCTGCCTCGACGCTGGCGGTGGTCGGGCGTTACCTGCTGACTCCCGGGGTGTTCGACGACCTTGCAAAGATCGGCAAAGGAGCCGGCGGCGAGATTCAACTCACCGACGGCATTGCTCAGCTGATGCAGCGTGAACCGGTGTATGCCTTCGAGTTCGAAGGCAAGCGCTATGACTGCGGCAGCAAGCTCGGATACTTGCAAGCGACCGTGGAGTACGGCTTGAAGCATCCGAGCCTGGGTGGGGACTTCGCCAGTTATCTTCGCGGGCTGGTCGCCACGTTGCCCTAGCGGGGTGTCGCTTCGACTAGCGGAAGCGCCCGCGCTGCTGCTGGCCGAAGCTCCTGGTTCCCGATCCGGCGGAAGGCGCACGTCGCGAGTCGCGTCCCCCGTGATATCCCTGGCGGCCTTGACCCTGCGCCGGACGATTGCCCTGGCGATCGCCCTGAGCACGATCACCCGATCCGCGATTGCCGTGCGCGGAAGGTTGCGGCGCCGATTCGACTATCTTGAATACCGGGGTGGCGACCACGGGGATGCTGCGGCGTAGGACGCGCTCGATGTCGCGCAACAACCCGGATTCGTCGCTCGAGACCAGCGAGACAGCTTCGCCCGCCGAGCCGGCGCGGCCGGTGCGGCCGATGCGATGCACGTAGTCCTCCGGCACGTTCGGCAGCTCGTAGTTGACCACCTGCGGCAGCTCTTTGATATCGAGCCCGCGAGCCGCGACTTCGGTCGCGACGAGTGCCGTCACCTGCCCGCGCTTGAACATGTCGAGCGCTTTGACGCGCGCCGCCTGGCTCTTGTTTCCATGGATGGCTGCAGCCTGAATGCCGGCGCCTTCCAACTGCTGCGTCAGCCGATTCGCGCCATGCTTGGTGCGGGTGAAAATCAACACCTGACGCCATTGGCCTTCCTGGATCAGGTGCACCAGCAAGTGCCGCTTCTGTTCCTTCTGCACGCGGTACGCCCTTTGCTCGACCAATTCGATCGGCGCATTGCGGGGCGCGACCTGAATCGACTGGGGGTCGTGCAGCAGTCTTTCGGCCAAACCGCGAATGTCATCCGAGTAAGTCGCGGAGAACAACAGGTTCTGCCGCTTCGACGGCAGCAGCTTGATGATCTTGCGGATGTCGTTGATGAAACCCATGTCGAGCATGCGATCGGCCTCATCGAGCACCAGCACCTGCACCTTGGAGAGATCGACGCAGCGCTGCTGCGCAAGATCGAGAAGCCGGCCGGGAGTCGCCACCAGGATGTCGCAACCAGCGCGCAAAGCGGTGATTTGCGGATTGATGCTCACGCCGCCGAACACCTGATAGGTGCGCAGCTGCATGTATTTGCCGTAGTCGCGCGCGCTTTGAGCCACTTGCGCGGCTAGCTCGCGGGTCGGCGTCAGCACCAGCGAGCGGGGCGCGCGGCCGGCGCCGTTCGCCGGATCCGCGGCGAGACGTTGCAGAATCGGCAGCACGAAGCCTGCGGTCTTGCCGGTTCCGGTTTGGGCGCCGGCAAGCACATCGCGGCCGGCAAGCACTGCCGGAATCGCCTGAATTTGGATGGGAGAAGGCGTGTCGTAACCCTTATCGGCAACAGCACGCAGCAATTCGGGCAATAGCCCGAGATCGGAAAATGACATTAAACAATCCTTGATGATTTGTGGACTCGCACGACAGAAGCAATCGCTTCCGCAGCGGTCAGCAGCGAGGGGGAAAATTGAGCGTTGCGTCGAGGACGAACCGCGAGCTTAGGATGGCACTGACCGAGCACCGACCCGATTTAAGCTGCGCGCACTCTACAGGATCGGGACCCGGGAGTCCAGCGGAGGCCAGGAACCCTGCACACAGGTTCCTAGGACAAGCGCGCTTTCCGTTCAATCCGACGGGCGTGCAAAATGGCCTCGGTGTAGCCGTTGGGCTGTTCCCGGCCTGTGAACACCAGATCGCACGCAGCCTTGAACGCAACGTTGTTCTCAGGATCGTCGCCCAGCCGACGGTACGTGGGATCGGATGCGTTTTGGCGGTCGACGATGAGCGCCATCCGGCGCAGCGCCTGTATCACCTGGTCCCGCGAGCAGATGCCGTGGTGCAGCCAGTTGGCGACGTGCTGGCTGGAAATCCGCAGCGTGGCACGATCTTCCATCAGCGCGACATTGTAGTAGTCGGGCACCTTGGAGCAGCCGACCCCCGAATCGATCCAACGAACCACGTAGCCCAGAATGCTCTGCGCATTGTTGTTGAGCTCCTCTTCGATGTCGGCGGTGCTCCATCCAGGTGATTCGGCCAGAGGCGGCCTCAAAATGTCATCGAGCGAGGCGCGTTGCCGGTCCGCGAGCTGCGTTTGCACCGCCGCGACATTCACCTTGTGATAGTGCAGGGCGTGCAACGTGGCGGCGGTCGGCGAGGGTACCCAGGCGGTGCTCGCTCCGGCTTGCGGCTGCGCAATCTTTGTCTTGAGCATGTCGGCCATGAGGTCCGGCATGGCCCACATGCCCTTGCCGATCTGCGCTCTGCCGCGCAGCCCGCAAGCAAGCCCCGTATCGACGTTGTGGCGCTCATAGGCATCGAGCCAGACGGCTTTCTTGAGCTCGTTCTTGCGTCGAACGACACCCGCTTCCATCGAGGTATGGATCTCATCGCCGGTGCGATCGAGAAAGCCGGTATTGATGAACACCACACGATGTCGCGCTGCGCGGATGCACTCGGCCAAGTTCACGCTGGTGCGCCGCTCTTCGTCCATGATGCCGATCTTCATGGTGTTGCGTTCGAGAGCCAGAAGTTCTTCGACGGCGCCGAACAATTCTTCGGCAAACGCAGCCTCATCGGGGCCGTGCATCTTGGGTTTGACGACGTAGATCGATCCGGAACGAGAATTGCGCCGTGCGGCTTCTCCGCGCAGATCGTGCAGGGCAATCAGAGCGGTTACCGCCGCATCGACGAATGTTTCGGGTATGGACCGTCCCTCCAGTGTCACGATGTCGGTCATCATATGGTGACCGACATTGCGCACCAGCATAAGACTGCGGCCGGGCAGCCAGAGTTCGCCGCCGCCGGGTGTGCGGTAACGGCGGTCGGCGTTCAGACGACGGAGTCGCGCCCGGCCGTTTTTTTCGATGTTCGCCTGCAGGCTGCCATTCATGAGCCCGAGCCAGTTTCGATAGAGGTGAATCTTGTCGTCCGCATCCACTGCGGCGACCGAATCCTCCAAGTCTTGAATGGTGGTGAGTGCAGATTCCAGCAATACGTCGCTGATGCCGGCAGGATCGTCCCTGCCGATGAGGTGCGCCCGATCGACGTGCAATTCCACGTGCAATCCGTGGTGCACCAGCAGCAACGTGGTCGGAGCACCGGGATCTCCCTGATAGCCGCAAAACGCCCCGGGGTTCTTCAGTCCCGCCACGCGGCCGTCCTTCAACTGAACTTCGAGCCGCTGTGCGCCGAGCCGATAAGCTGCCGCGTCGCGGTGCGTACCGTGGTCAAGCGTGAAGTGTTCATCCAGGAAGTCGCGGGCGAATGCGATGACCCGCGCGCCGCGTTGTGGGTTGTAGCGGCCGCCGGGCGCCGAGCCATCCGCGGCAATGGCATCGGTGCCGTAGAGCGCGTCGTACAAGCTGCCCCAGCGCGCGTTGGCCGCGTTCAGCGCATAGCGTGCATTGCTGACCGGAACCACCAACTGCGGTCCGGCTGTCTGCGCGATCTCCGGATCGACATTGTCGGTGCCGATGGCAAATGCAGCGCTCTGCGGCAGCAGATAGCCGATTTCAAGAAGGAAATTCTTATAGCGCGCATGATCGAAAGAGGCTCCGGGAAATTGTTTGTGCCAGGAATCGATCTTCGATTGCAGCTCGTCGCGCCGCTGCAGGAGCACCGCGTTCCGGGGCGCCAAGGTGCGCACCAGCCGCGCAAACCCCCTCCAAAACGGCTCCTCAGCGACGCCGGTGCCAGGCATGGCCTCGCGGTTGACGAATTCGTACAGAGCCTTGTCGATCCCGATCTGATCGATGCTGACGTAGGAGCGCATGGGCGGGAGCGTCGTGAGTTATAGAGCCTAATCATTTAGTATACCAACATGAGCTTGCTCTTTCGAATCAACCTCGCGCTCGGTGCGGTATTCATTGCTGCCGTGGTCATAGCGGGATTTGCGAGCCGAGCCATTCTTGAATCGAATGCGCGGCGTGAGGTATTTGCGGAGGCCGGCCTGATGATGGATAGCGCGTTGGCGATTCGCGACTACACGGCCAACGAGATACTGCCATTGCTCGGTGACGGGGTTCAGAATGAATTTCCGCCGCAGAGCGTGCCTTTCTATGCGGCTACCCAGAATTTTCTGCGGCTGCGGGAGCGGCATCCGGACTACACGTACAAGGAGGCGACGCTCAATCCGACGAATCCACGCGATCGGGCGGCGGATTGGGAAGGGGACATCATTCAACGCTTCAGAAACGACGTACAGGCCCGGGAAGTGATCGGCGACCGCGATACCCCGATGGGTAAGGCGCTGTACCTGGCCCGACCCATACGCAGTGATGCGCAGTGCGCACGCTGTCACAGCACCCCCGCATCGGCGCCGCGAAATCTCGTTGCGCGCTATGGCGGCGACAATGGTTTCGGCTGGCAGACCAACGAGATTGTCGGCGCCCAGATAGTTTCGGTGCCCTTCGCACGGGCGACGGCAAATGCGGACCGGGTGTTTCGGGCACTCATGATGGCCATGGTTGCGGCCTTCGTCGCGGCGTTTCTGGTGATGAACGCCGTGATCTACTTCCTCGTGGTGCGGCCGGTGCGGCAAATCGCCCGGGTCGCGGATCGCTTGAGCCTGGGCGACATGTCAGCGGAGGATTTCCCGCAGGGCGGCGCAGGGGAGGTCGCTTCGGTGACCCGTTCCTTCAATCGCATGCGCAAGAGCCTCGAGAAGGCCCTGCGTCTGCTTGAGAAATAGCGATGGCCGGTGGGGTGTTCATCAGCTATTCGCAGTCCGACCGCGAATGCGCCTATGAAATCGTCGCCCAGCTTGAGGGGCAGGGGATCGGATGCTGGATCGCGCCGCGCGATATTGCGCCCTCGGCGGATTGGGCGTCGGAAATCATGGATGCGCTGTCAGCCGCCCGCGTCATGATCTTGGTGTTTTCCGCCAGCAGCAATCGTTCGCCGCAGGTGCGCCGTGAGGTCGAAAGGGCGGTCCACAAGCAGCTCAGCATTCTTCCGTTTCGAATCGAGGATGTGCTGCCGTCGAAGAGTCTGGAATTCTTTTTGAGCACCCAACATTGGATGGACGCCTTTCCCCCGCCTCGCGATGCGCACTACGCGCGCCTTTGCAATTATCTCAAGGCTCAGTTGAAGTCGGAACCCGGACAGGGTCCGTCTGCGGTCTCGAATTCGGCGGGCTCGAGCGCCCAGTCCTTCGATCCGGCCCAACTCCAGCACATCGAGCGGCAGCTGGCCGGGTACATTGGCCCGCTCGCAAAGCATCTGGTGAAAGCGGCCGCTTCGCACGCCGCCGGCGTCGATGATCTCATCGGGCGCCTCTCGCTGGAACTCGAGTCCGATGCGGAGCGCCGAGAGTTTACGCAGCGATGTCGCGTTTCCTGATTCGACGAATCTGCACGAGGTTGGGTAGTTCCAGCAAGCCTCGTAGTGCAATCCACACCCGGAAGGTGCGCACGGCATACATGACCACTATCGCGGTTGCAATAAGCCCGGCAATCATCATGAAGATCATCATTCAAGGGTTACCCGCTGACCAAAGTGTGTATGTAGGTGATCCCCCGGTTCCATGCGGTTCAATTTGTGTAATCTTGCGTAGGGGGTTTCTGACTTGGCCGGCCACAGCTTGGTTGGACGGGCAGCCATGATCGTGCATCTTATCGACGGCACTTATGAGCTTTTCCGGCATTTCTACGGCCTGCGCCGCTTCACGAAGGGCGAGGACCGGCCATACGGGGCAGTGGTGGGGGTGCTCAATGGAACCCTGCAGATGATAGAGGAAGGTGCAACCCATCTGGGGGTCGCCACCGATCACGTCATCGAATCGTTTCGCAACCGGCTTTGGCGCGGATATAAAACCGGCGAAGGCATCGAACCCGCGCTTTTCAAGCAATTTGCTCCGCTCGAAGAGGCATTGGGAGCCATGGGCATTGCGGTATGGCCCATGATCGAGTTGGAGGCGGATGATGCGCTGGCCTCGGCGGCGTTCCTTGCATCCGCGGATGCGCGCGTGCAAAAGATCTGCATCTGGACCCCCGACAAGGATCTCGCCCAGTGCGTGCGCGGCGATCGCGTCGTCCAGGTGGATCGGCGCAACAAGGCCATCCGCAATGCCGACGGGGTGCGCGCAAAATTCGGCGTCGAACCTGCGTTGATCCCGGATTACCTTGCATTGGTGGGAGACAGCGCCGATGGGTATCCCGGCATTTCCGGCATCGGCCCGAAAGGCGCGGCGAGCCTTCTTACCCGCTATGGCCGGATCGAGGACTTTCCGCCGCAGGCTCTGGGTGAACACCTCGAGCTTGCCCTGCTGTTCAAGAAGCTGGCGACACTCAGGAGTGATGCCGCTCTTTTTGCCGACGTGGACGCCTTGAAGTGGCGTGGGCCCACCGAGCGCTTTGCCGCTTGGGCAGAGCGCCTGGGTGCTCCAAAATTGCTTGATCGCGCCTTGAAGGCATTCAAGGCCTAGGAACCCACGATGAGTTGGGAGGACTCCTGGTCTCCGTGGTCATGGATGTGGCTTTCGCCGAACAGAACTTGCAGATAGACGACAAACGCGATCCACATGACGGTCGCCGTCGAGTCGGCCGCGCACCGTGCGCGCGCATTCGATGGGCAGTTGACCATCACAAAACTCGAAGGGGAGGGCGGCGAGTATTGCGCAAGATTGCCGCTGGCGCGCCTCACACAATGGAACCTCGCCTAACGCAGGCGCTCGATCAGGCTCATGGCCGCAGCCGGATTCAACACCTTGTGTCCGCTGATGACATATATGTAGACGTCGCGAGCCTTGCCATCCGCCTTCCTGGATTCGACGCAATCCACCCCCTCCGCTGCAGCGCCCGTCGACCACGCCCTGGCGCGCGCGGCCCAGAGATCGAGCGCAGCATCGGAATAGCCCAGCGTCGCGGTCTTTTTCGTGCCCATGATGCGGGCATAGATGAAGGGCGCGGTGGGATCCGCGATTTGCGGGTAGTCGGAGTCCCCGGCGATCGAGACGGCGATGCCATGTTCGCGCACCAGGGCAATGAACTCGGCAGAGCGAAAACTCGGGTGCCGAACCTCAACGACATGGCGCAGGGTACGTCCATTCATTTCCTTGGGCAGGAGCCTCAGGAAGGCCTCGAAATCGACAGGATCGAATTTCGTCGTGGGCATGAGTTGCCAATTGATGGGGCCCAGCTTGTCCTTCAATTCCATGACGCCGCCCGAGAAGAACCGCGCGATGGTGCGTCCCGCGTCGCCGAGAACTTCACGGTGAGTCGCAAAGCGGGGCGCTTTGAGGGAAAAGACGAAACCATCCGGCGCCTCGTCGCGCCATTTGGCGAAGGTCTCAGGCTTTTGCGCGCCGTAGAAGGTGCCGTTGATCTCGATCGTCGTGAGATGCCGGCTGGCATATTCAAGTTCGCGTCTCTGCAGCCACTTATCGGGATAGAACGTGCCGCGCCATGGCTCGTAGGTCCAGCCGCCGATTCCGATACGGATGGTTCCCGCAGCCGTTCCGGTCATGGTGCCGTCACCGCGTTTGCCGCGCTCAGCACGGCCTGGTCGTCGGCAATCGATGGGCTCGAGGGATGATCGTAGAGTCGGTCGGCGTCGAGCGCTCTTTGTGCAAGAGCACGCGCATCCTTGGCGTTCCCGCCTTGCAGCAGCACGCGCGCCCGAACATTCCAAAGCTGCGGATTGAGGCGAATATCCGGCTCCGAGGTCGCACTCGCACCGATCGACACGGCTTTTGCGCTCATCGCGTCCGCGTCCTGCCCGTCCTTGCGCGCCAGCGCGAGCAATGCCAGGTCAGCGTAAGCACGCGCGACCGGCGCGATGGACCTTCCGTGGGAGGCATCCAGCACCTCGCGAAATTGCAGGTCCGCTGCGCGAACATCGTTCTGCTGTTGAAATGCGCGACCCTTGAGTTCGCGCGCCCTCAGCATCAGCGGATCGTCGGGTTTCTTGGCGGTTGACAGCCCCGTCATCAGGGATGCGAGCTCGCGCTGAGCGTCCTGCCGCCGGCCTGCCGCCAGGTATGCTTCAGCAAGGTCGAGGTGCAAGGCGAATGATTGCTTTGCGTCGCTGTACATCGGCAACGCGGCATAGATTCGAATCGCCGCCTGCAGATACGGAATGGCCTGCCGGGCGCGACCTTCCTGCAGCAGACAGCCGCCGTAGCTCTCGCGCACCATCGCGGCCGCTTGCGCTTCGAACGCGTTCGAGTACTTGTCCAATTCCGGGGCCACGGTGGCCATCAAGGGTTCCAGTTTTGCAATCGCGTTCTCGCGTTGCCCACGGCGGTGGAGCAACCGCGCGTAAATGGCGATGGCAAACACGTAGTGATCGTGGGTGGGTCCGTAGGTATGCAGCACGACGGCAACAGATTTCTCCATGGAATGGAGCGCGGCCTCGAAGTCTCCCGTGGATGTCTGGGCCTGCGCAAGATTGTCATAAAGCGGCGCCAGTTCCCCATAACCACTTCCGAAGCGGGTCTGGATGACCTGAATTGCCCGCTGGTAGAGGGCTATCGCCTCCATGTCGTCGCCGGTGCGATAACGGATTCCCCCCAGTGAGCTGAGCGCCGCGGCGTAAACCTCGTCGGTGGGGGCGAGTTCGGCATACAGTTGAATGGCGTTCTGAAGCGCCAGCACTCGTTCCGGACTGGTTACCGAGCGTCCTCGGAGCAGGTCGGCACGACCCACCCACCATAGCGCTCGTTCCTTGGAGTGATCCAGGCCGGCCTTCTTGAGCAGGACATCGCTTTGCTCGAGAAGTCCCGTTGCAGCCTCCCGATCCCCCGTCAGCAGCACGTGGTCGGCTTCGTCCAACAAGCCGACGATCACGCGCGGGTCGTTCTCCCCATACCGTCTCTTCATCGCTTCCACGTAACGGGCATGCAACGGCAGGTAGCGTTGATAATCCTGCATGGCGTCGTAGATCTCGGTGACCACGCTCAACAGCTCTATTTGCGTGTCGGGGTCGGCCGCGAACTCTTTCTCGATCCGGCCGGCGCTGGCGTCGAGCAGCTCATTGGCGGTCACTGCGCCGAGCGGCTTATCCGAAGACTGACGAGGATCGCTGGCCGAGAAGATGCTCACCAAGAAGTCCTTCGTGGCCTTCTCGCGTTGTGCCTCGCTTTTGGCGCGCGCCGCCTCCTGTTCGGCGCGCTGCGCGGCCGCAGTGGCCCGGATGTCTTCGATTGCAATGCCTATTCCTCCCGCAAGCAGCGTCAGCACCAGGGCGGTGACCATTGCGACTCCGATCCGGTGTCGGCGTACGAACTTGCGGGCCAGCGTCAGCCGCCCCAGGTGCCGTGCCGAGATGGGTTCGTCGCGGGCCGAGCGGCGCAGGTCATCCGATATGGCCTCTGCCGAGCGATAGCGATGCGCGGGATCGTGCTCCAGGGTCTTGGCGACAATGGCATCGAGGTCACCCCGCAGTTCCTTGCGCAGTTGCGTTGACTTGAGCCCGCCGACAAATTGGGACTCGGCGTCGGTCACGCATTGCGAAACGAGAGGCGCGTCGCGGAACGCACTGGGCGGAGCCGTCGCGGAGAACGGGCGTCTGCCGGCAAGCAGTTCAAACAAGATGACCCCCGCCGCGTATAAATCGACCGCAGTGGTTATCGGCTGACCTGCGATCTGCTCCGGGGCCGCATATCCCGGTGTAGCGGCGCGGCCGCCAAGCTGGGTGAGTTCGGTTGCGGCTTCCGTGTCATCCGGGCTCAGCAGCTTTGCGATGCCAAAATCGAGCAGCTTCACCTGGCCTTGGCGGGTGACCAGGATGTTCGCGGGTTTCAGGTCGCGGTGGGCAATGAAGCGGGCGTGGGCGTAGTTGACTGCATCGAGCACCTGGCCGAACAGGGCGAGGCGCGCCGCGAGCGGCAATCGAGTCTCGCGGCAGTATTGTGTGATCGGTACGCCGTCGATCCACTCCATGGCCAGGTATGAGTGACCGGCGGCGCTGACGCCGGCGTCGTACAGCTGAGCGATGTGGGGATGCGACAATCCGGCAAGGATGTCGCGTTCACGAACGAAGCGCTGGTTGAATGCTCCTGAGAGGTGCGAATGCGGGAGTTTCAGTGCTATTCGCCGCGTGAGCGTGCCGTCGCTGCGTTCCGCAAGCCAAACCTCACCCATCCCGCCGCGCCCCAGCTCGCTCAGCAGCCGATACGGGCCGACCTGATCCAGCGGGGCGAACCGCGCGGGCGCGCCGTCGGCATATTCGCCCGCCATTGAGAACTTCGGAAGCGTGGCGAAGAAGTCGCGAGTCTCCACCGCATCGTGCTTCGCCAGCAGCTCGCGCAGGGTTGGAGCGATCTCGCGATGGGCCTCGGGTAGATCCGAAAGCCACTCTTCACGTTGGTCGGGCGATAAGTCCAGTGCCTCCTCGAGCAGCTTCGAGAGAGTCGGTAACATGTCGGCAGAGATCTTCATGCAGCGATCCAACGTCCATGGGGCGTCGCAGGCGCTCAATGTACCTGTTTATGCGCCTCTTTGGACAGCTGGCAGCCTGGCATCAGGCAGCGCGCTTGAACACGGCCACGTTCGTATAGGTTTGGCCGTCCGTGCCGCTGGAGATGGTCGTAACCGTCATTGTTTTGCTGTCGGGACTGGTGATCCGCCGGCTGGTGGCCACCACTTTCAGGCCCCTGACATACGAAGCCTCGACGGTGTGCGAATCGATGCGTTTCAGGAACACAGGCGCCATCAGTCCGGCGGGTCCGCTCACCATCGAGAGTGCTCCTTCGTAGCTGGCGGTGTATTCGGTCACCGACGTCCGGCCGCCGGCGTGCTTGATTTCCGAGCGGTAGTGAATCCCGTCCGCTGCCTCAGTCATGACGATGACCATCTGCTCGGGCATAGGACCGGAAGCGAAATGGGATAGCTGCGGATCCATGATCCAAGTACCCACGAACGGATCGGCGTCCGCTTGCGCGGACGCCGACCAGCCCACCAACATCAAGCATGCACATCCCACGCTGCGCACCAGGAATTTCATAGGGCGCGGAGAAAGTTGAGCAGTGCCTGCTGATCCGGGGTCGGCAGGTCGTTGAACCGGTCGATCACACGGTTTGCCTCGGACGGCCCGTAGCTTGGCGACTGAGAATCGCGTGAGGGATTGTCGCCTCCATCCGAATGGGCGGCGGACGCGTGGTCGCGGATCGCGGTCAGGAGATCGTTGGTGCGGCCGTCGTGAAGGAAGAACAGCCTCTGGCCGAGACCCCATAAGGGAGTCGTGCGAAATTCATCGGGCCCGGCATTGCCCTGCATCACGTTGTCCGCAAGCGTGGCGCCCATGTGGTGCACCAGCAGATCGGAAAACAGGTTGACCGTTTGCCCTCGCAGCGCGACCGAGTGGGGCCCGATCTCCTGCGAAGGCGCCTGGGGATTCGCCATTCCCGGGGTCTTGAATGACGGTGTGTGGCAGAGCGCGCAACCAGTGGTCACGAACAGCTGCTTGCCGTGTTCGGCGCTCGGGGAAAGCGGAGCTGGGCGTGGTGCATCCACGAAGCGCATGAACTCGGTGAACATCAGCCACGCGGGCATGATCTTGAGCGGATTGTTGTAGAGATCGGGATCGGTGCGCGGCACGTCGAAGGGTTCGTAGGCCACATTGCAGGAACCGTCCTCGCTGCGGGACACGGGGAACAGATCGTTCGTGATGCCCATTTCCACGTTGTACGCCTCCCCGGCGAACATGGTGATGGAGGCGTTTTGCGCCTTCCAGCCGAAACGACTGATCGTGCCGTTGTTGGGCACCATGTTCGGGTGACCGCCGATGCCCAGGTCACGCTTGGCGTCCTGGTACGAGTTCATGTTGGCGAGGATGGCCTTGTCCTGAATCGATTCGATGAGACCAAGGCCGAACAGCTGCAATGGTATACGGAAGGCCACATTGCGGCGCTGCACCTCGGTGCGATAGTCCGGTTGCTGCAATGTGCAGTCCGGCGCATCGGAGCGGCCCTGAACCGTGAACAGACTTTGAACGCCGCCGTCGCGCCCGCCATCCGGCTTGAATTTGAAGCGTGTCTCGCGGAACGCACCGTCGGGCGCTTCGAAGGGCGGCACCACGTTCGTGCCGCCAAGTCGAGTCGCAATGAGGTGTGCTGGATTGGCCGAGGGCGAACTGCCCCCGATCTGCGGTTGAGAATGGCAAATGAAGCACTGATCCGCGTTGAACACGGGTCCCATGCCGGCCGAGTTGACCAGACCCCGCGGTGAAAAGGGATTGATGGGGCTGGGATCAATGGGCAGGGTATTCTGGGGCTGTTGGGAGCAGGTGTCGCAGGTGCCCTCAAGTTCGGACACTCGCAGCAGGCTTTCTATGAATAGGCCGGCCTCGACGTTGTTGAGGCCGGGAACTGGTTTGGGGATGGGCGAGTCGGGATTGGGTCTTGGCCCGGGGTCCTTGGGCCCCCCGTCATGCTGGAACCCCTGGAACGCCGTGGTTGGCTGATCCCCAAGGGCAAAAGCGGAAAGTCCCAGAACGCAGAAAGCCGCCGCGGCGAGAGTCCCGGCGTGAGCTCGCAGGTTTGAAGCAGTCATGGTGCACCCATCCGTAAGTTGCGTTGTTGTACTGACCCGTACCCACCAATACGGAATTGCAGACGCAAATCGGCCATTGCGGGATACGCGCAGCAAACGGCAAGATGCGCCATGGGCGACCTCACGCAGTTGTTCGAGGCGATTCGGCGTGGCGATCAGCGGGCGCTCGGCGACGTTTTCGCGATCACCTACGAGGAGTTGCGCGACCTTGCCCGCAGGCGGCTGCGGAAAACCGCTCAGGACGGTGCGCTCAATACCACCGCTCTGGTGCATGAATGCTATCTGCGCCTCATCGGCGTCGGACGCTTGACCGTCGAGGATCGGGCGCATTTCCTCGGCTATGCAGCCCGCGCGATGCGCTCAGTGGTGGTGGATTTTGCGCGCGAGCATCTCGCGCAGCGCCGCGGCGGCGGTGCGATGTTCGTCACCGTTCGAACGGACATTCCCGACCACGAAGCGGTGAGCGCCGCAGAGTTGCTGCAAATCGAAGAGGCGCTTCACCAGCTCGGCCGCGAGGAAGAGCGGCTGGTCAAGGTGGTGGAGATGAAGTACTTCGCCGGCCTGAGCGTCGAGGAGATCGCCGCAAGCCTGGGCATCGCGGTACGCACAGTCCGCAGGGACTGGGACAAGGCCCGCTTGTTGCTGCTCGCCGTGCTGCAGGCATGAGCGTCTCCATGAAGTACAAGGCCGCGGCAATCGTGCTGCTCGTGATCATAGGCGCCGTCGTGATCGGCGATGGCTTCCTCAAAACAAGGCACATCGAACAGAACACATCGAAGCTCAAGGCGGCCGTTTCGGCGCTGAGCATCCAGCAACTTGCCGTGAGCATCGCGGACTGCGACGCCGAGCGCCCGCCGGGCGAGCGACGACTCCATGATGCAGCCTTTTGCGAAGAGGTGCGGCGCAGGCTGGACACCGAACCGCTGCAAAGCGTGGACATAGCGGCGCCGAATTCCTCGGCGCCTCACTAGGAAATGCCGCCGCTTGCGCGCAGGCGGGGCGAATGTACCTCGACCCGGGCTATCAGGCAGCGTTCGCAAAATTTAATTTACCAATAATCACGCGGCGCCACGTGCGCGGGAAACGCGTCACATTTCATGGGGTGGCGCGAGTTCATAATCCGAGCACAACGCTACGTGACGCGAGCCAAGGAACGCCATGAAGTACACCGTTGCGATGGTCGTGTTGGTCACCCTGGGCGCCATAGTGATTGGCGATGGGTACGTCAGAACAGTGCGCGCCGAACAACACATGCTGTTGTTGAGAGCGGCCCTTTCCAAATTGAGCGTCCAGCAGCTCGCCGCTCAGTCGGGGGAATGCCTTTCGCGGCCAGGCGGCCGGGGACCGGCAAACCATGATGCCGCTTACTGTGCGGAAGTGGTTCAGGCGCTATCGGCAAAGCCGCTGGAAGGCTTTGTGATTCATCGTCGCGCAGAGGTTCTAAATTCCCCCGCGCCGACCCCGAAGCTTCAGAAGGTGACCGTAGTGTCGCCTCCGATGCCGTCGCTGCCTGCATCCACCGATTCGCAGAGAGTCTATTCCGCCAGAATCGGCTGAAATCTCCGCGGTGGATAGCCTCGCCCTGAGATTCAATAAAATACAATATAATAGTTACATAATATATTGATAATTAAGTAAATGTCCTGCGCGCCGGGTCCGCGCCGCCATCTAGGTCATAGGTCTCATTTAAGTCCCGGCCAACCTGGCGCTATAACACCCGCAGAACGTCGCTTTCATCGACGATCCGGGAGCCCTGGGTGCGACGTGAAATAAGTTTCCAGAGGCCGTTAAGGCGGTCTGAGTTGACGAGACCCCGATGCATCGGTTTCGCGGCTCTGTTCACGCTCTTGGTTTGCGCCGCAGCGCTGACAGGTGGCGGGTGCAGCAGCACGAAGCCGACCAGCAGGCAGACCATAGATCGCTACAGCGAGAAGCTGCGTGAAGCGGTCTTGACCAGCGTCCCTGAGCAGGGACCCAGATCCCAGATGCTCTCGATTGTCGACCAAGTCCAGGCGCTGCAACTCCGTTTCAATCAAGAGACGGCGAATTTCATCGAAAGTTATCGCAAGCTGAATGCTGACTACGACTCAACGCGGCCGGCGTTCGATCAGCTGTTCTCCGACTACAACGCGAAACGCATCAAGGCGCGCGATGAAGCTCTCGATCTGCACTTTCAGCTGGCATCGCTTGCGACGGCCGGCGAGTGGGAATCCATTTCGAAGGCTGAAAAGAAATTATTTGAGGAGGCCAACGCGGCGCTGCAGGCAGGGGAGAGCACGACATGAGCGTCCTTCCCAGAGAGCGCGGTCAGATACTCATCCTGTTGGCCGGGTGGCTGTTCTTCGGCGGAGGAGCTTCAAGCGCGTTGGTCGTTTATGACCGTCCCGCCTCGGAGATGAAGAAGGCGATCAAGCGGGTGATTACCGATGTGGATCGCAGGGATGTGCTCCTGTCCGATCTCAGCCAGTGGAAGTCCGACCAGAAAAAGCAGGACAAGCAAGCGGGCGCGGACCGTAAGGAACTCCTCAAAACCCTGCAGCGCAAGGATGCACAGCGCCCCGACGTGGAGCCGATCATGGCGAAGCTGGACGAGACGTTTTTGAAGATGGATCGAAACTTTCTCGATTTGCGGTTCCGAGTGAAAGAGCATGTCACCAGTGCGGAGTGGGTCGGGCTCGTGGCGCGGCCCGACCGCTAGTGAAGTTCGCCACGGCAACGTTACTTGCCCTGAGCCTGTCGACCTCGGCACCGATCGGACCGCTCTCGGGAGCGATGGCCGCCTGCACCGGGCAGGCGCGTCTTCTGGCTGCGCTTCGATCCAAGATTCCGATCGAACCCATCGCGGCCAAGGGCGATCCCTACTTGGCTTGGCACGGCGGGGAGCCACCCCCCGTGCCCGCCGACACGCGCTGCGGTGTCCGGTTCGAGCCGGATCAAGTCCACTACCACCTTTCCACTTTCGACAACCCGGCGGCGGCGCGCACCGCCGGGTTTTCCGTCACCCACTTTGGCGCCTGCGGGACTTGCTCGACGCTGCAAGACCTGGCGGTCTACCTCGAGAGGCCGGACCTCACGGCGCCTGTGCGCAGCTGCGGAATCAGCTGGAACGCATCCGCCAGCCTGACGTGCCTCGGGCATCTCGGCTTCAGCGCTGCATGCGCGCAAACCTGGCTGTACAACGTCGTGAACACCCGCCGCCACTGCTTCAGCGTCTGCGTATTGAGCTGGATCAACGGTGAGGCGCCGACGCGAAAAGATGGTCGGCTCAACGACTGCCTTCAGTGCGACGAAGATCGCTCCGGCCCGGTGTTCAAGGCCACCGCCGGGCGGACCCGCCGCAACTCCGGGATCCAATCGTCGATCCCGCGCCCGAACGAGGAGATTGCACCGGTGGTCCACGACTACGTTCCGGAACTTGCACCGTGCCAGGGCCGATCCGTCCCGGTTCCCACTGCCTAAGGAGAGTATCTTGCGCCATATCGCTCTCGCAATCCTTGTCACCGCCTTGGGCTTCGCTGTTCCCGCCAATGCCCAGCAACCGGGCCCGATCGCCGCCGTCGGAGACGAGAACAAGGTGAGTGCCGACTCCGTCTTTCCACTCTGGAAATCGCTCCTCAAAGACGGGAAGTTTCTCCCGCCGTACGGAATCAATCTCGTAATGTTCGATCTCAACGGCCAATGGGACGTCACGAATTTCTCGGCGTCGATCAATGGCAATGAAGTCGCATCAGTGAGCGGCAAGGCGGAGGTGCATCCCTTCACCTACGGAGTCCGGGCCGACGTTTGGGTGTTTCCCTTTCTGAACGTGTTCGCGACTGCCGGCGGGGTGAAACTCAAGGTCCAGGTGACCGGTCTGGATCTGCCCCTCGCAGTCAGCGGGATTCCACCGGAAGTGGTTCGCGGAGACGTCCACTTCGACCTGGATTTCACCGGCTCCTACGGCGGCGGAGGCATCGTTCTCATGTACGCCTGGCGAGGCTACTTCGCCTCCGCCGACTATTCCGCCGTCTGGACCCATCTTCAGTCGTCGGATTCCGATGTGTCGGGAAACGAGCTACGGACGGACACTGCGTCCTTCCGAGTCGGCTACATCGCCGGGGCCGTCCAACCTTATTTCGGCGCCCGCTGGGTGAAGAAGATCGATCACTTCGAGGGAAACGTCACCACTTCCAGCGGCCAAGACTTGGGGTTTGCAGTCGATCTCAGGGCGCCAGCGTGGAACTACCAAGTCGGCATCCATTCGCTCATTGCGCGCCGCTACGAACTCGTCGTGGAAGCCGGCTTTGGCGAGAGGACGCACGGCCTCGTGAATCTTGGCTACCGGTTTTAGTGGCGGCGTCCCTTGACGCGCACCTTGAACTTCATGCTCGGCCCGGGAGTCGGCAGCACCTTGGCGTCGTCTATTGGAACTTCAGATGTGTCGAGAAGAACGGCAACACCTTGGTCTCAAGGCGCTGCCCGACGCGATTCACGTGGTCGCCATCATAGATCTCGAAGTCATGTGCAATGCCGTAATCCTTGAGGATCTGATCCATCGTGCGCGCGGTAGCTGCAATGTCCCCCAGGTCCTTGTCGCCTGCATCGATCGCGATCGCGTCATACTTCCTAAGGCTGGGAATGTATTGATAAACCATCGCAAGCGGGGCATTGGCGGCCCAGCGGGCGACGACATCCTGCACCACCTTCCCGTCCTTGACGGGCAGATCAAAGTACAGCGGTGGATTCATCGGATTGGGTGACCAGGCCGCAGCCGACGCCACTGTAGCCTTGGTGAAGAAATCCGCCTTCTGAATATCCTCGGCAGTCTGAACCTTTGCGGCGAGCTCACCGGCCTGGACCGAGGGTTGCAGGTTTGCGCCCAGGCAGCAGGGATTCATGCTGTACAGGCTGGAAAACACTGCCGGATACTTCATCCCGATGCGCAGCGTGCCGTAGCCCCCCATGGAGTGCCCGGCCAGGCCGCGGCTCGCGCGGGTTGCCAGCGTGCGGTAGTGCTTGTCGATGAAGTTCACCAGATCCTGAGCCACAAAGGCTTCCCAGTCGCCGGTGACCACGGAACTGGAATACATGCTGCCAAGGTAGCGGGTGTAGGCGTTGGGCATCACGATGATGAATTCGCGCCGGCCCCTGGCAAAAGCCTTGTTTGCCGCCGTCGGCACATTGACGAAGTGCGGACCGCTCAGCCCGAACCAGTGATCGTCCGAATCCGTAAAGCCATGCAGTAGATACAACACGGGATAGCGGCTCTTGGGCGAAGCCGCATAGCTGGGTGGCAGATAGACCGAGACCAGGCGATCCGGAGTATCGCCGGCGAGGTTGCCCACCAACGAATCACCATGGACGGTGATGCGCTCGAGCTTGCCGACGTTGGCTGGGCTCTGGGATTCCTGCTGGGCCGATACGTTCGGTGAAATAAGCGGGGCTGCGGCCGCGACGAGCAGCAGCAGTGCCGAAATTCTTGATCGCATCCCCGGTCCTTTGCCATTCTTGATGGCCGCTATGTTGAATCAGGCTTTTCCTGCCCTGCCGTGTAGCGCCGCGATCAGCGCGTCAGAAAGCTCGCGGCTTCACCGGCGATGACGCTGGCTTCGTCCACCGGCACGACGAGCACGGCGGCACGGCTGCTCGGTGTGGAGATCGTGGCTTCGATCCCGACGCTTGCGCTGTTTGTGCCGCCATCCATCTCGATTCCCGCCCACTGCAGGCCGCCGGCAATGCGGCGCCGGACAGCAGGGGAGTTCTCGCCGATGCCGCCGCCGAACACGATCGCATCGACACCGCCGAGTTCCCCGACATAAGCGGCGAGGTAGTGCCGCGCGCGCCGGCAAAATATCTCGACCGCCAGCGAGGCTTCCGCGTCGCCGCGCTGCGCATGATCCATCAGCTCACGCATGTCGGCTGATCGGCCCGACAGCCCCAGCAGTCCGCACTTTTCGTTCAACTCGAGGTTCATCGCGGCGGGCGACATGCCGCTGCGCTCCATCACATACAAGAGCGCGCCCGGATCAATGTCACCGGAACGCGTGCCCATGACCAGGCCTTCCATCGGTGTGAAGCCCATGCTCGTCGCCATCGCGCGGCCGCCGGCGGTCGCCGTCACCGAGCATCCGCGTCCAAGCTGCAAGCTGACGATGCGGGCCGTTCCCGCCTGCAAGTGCAGTCGGCTGCAGGCGCGCTGGTTCAAGTACCGGTGCGCGAGGCCATGAAATCCGTAGCGCCGCACCCCAAGCTCTCTATACCATCGCGACGGCACGGCGTAGCGACGCGCGGCTTCCGGAAGATCGGCGTAGTAAGCGGTATCGAATACACCGATGGTCGGCACGGAGAGCCCGGGCCGACGGCGGACCGCGGCTATCACCGACAATGCCGGCGGATTGTGCAGCGGCGCCAAGGGGCTGAGTTTGGCGAGTGCTTCGATCTCCGTTTCTTTTAATTCAGTCGTCGCGCGAAATTGCTCCCCGCCGTGCACGATGCGATGCACGGTTGCCGCGATGCCATCCAGCAGGTTACTGCCGTGAATCTGAGCGTTTCCGAGCCAGTCCAGCGCGGATTCGGCGGCTTGGGCGAGTGTGCTGACGCGCACGTCCGCTGCGCCCGACGGCGCGGCCGTGCGAAATACGTACTCACCCGAGCCGCCGCCAGAATCGACAAAGCTGCCGGCCGTCACGCGCCGCGCCGCTGCGCCGTCCGACATATCGAGCAGATCGAATTTCAGCGACGAGCTGCCGGCATTGAAGACGAGCAGTCGCATGATTCAAAGCGTCCTCGGTTGAGCGCTGGCCGAGCGCGCCCATTGTCGAATGCCATAGCCCAGCATCATGACGGCGACGCTCACGATGCCGAATAACAGCGGCGCCCGCTGGTCGGGAATGAATCCCATGGCGGCCACGATGGCCAGCATGCCTGCAATCGCAAGCAGCGTCAGATGCGGGAACCCCCACATGCGAACGCGTAGCCGCTCGGGGTTTTCGGTTTCGAGCCGTCTGCGCAACTTCAATTCGGACACGGCGATGAGGACATAAACAAAAATAGCCACGGTGCCATAGGAGTTCACGAGAAACGCGAACACCCTGTCGGGTGAGACATAGTTCATCACGACCGCCAGATACGCGAACGCCGTACCCGCCAGAATCGCGGCGGCGGGAACGCCGCGCGTATCAAGCTTTGCAAAAATTCTTGGCGCATCGCCGTTGACCGCAAGCGCCATCAGCATGCGGGAGGAGGCGAAAAGGCCTGAGTTCAACGCCGACAGCACGGCCGTCAGGATGATCGCGCTCATGACCAAGGTCGCCCCGGGAACGTGCAGCGCGCGCAACACGCTTACGTAGGGTTGTTGCATGCTGGTCTTGTCGTTCCAGGCGACGATCGATACGACCAGAAATATCGAGCCGACGTAGAAGATCAGCACGCGCCAGATGACCGATTGCATCGCATCGGCCACGGATTTTTCCGGTTCCGCGGATTCCGAGGCGGCGACCGCGACGATCTCGGTGCCGAAATAGAATCCCGTCGCCGCCACCGCGCCGGTGAGCACCGGGATGGGGCCATTGGGCATGAAGCCGCCGTGGGCGGTCAGATGCGGCATGCCGCCTGGCGCTTCGGGCCAGATCCCGACAATGAACAGGACGCCGGCGCATAGAAACAGTACGATCGCGACCACCTTGATCGACGCGAACCAGAACTCGGCTTCGCCGTAGGAGCGCACCGACAACAGGTTCACAACCGTGAACAGCGCCGTCAGCCCGAGCGTGAATTCCCACGGCTGCACACCGGGCCACCAGGTTTTCAGCAGATTCGCGCCGGCCACCGCTTCGAGCGCGACGACGATGATCCAGAAATACCAATACATCCAGCCGGTCAGGAACGCGGCGAGTCCGCCCATCGCGAGCCGGCTGTATTCATAGAATCCTCCCAATACCGGATACGCGACCGCCATTTCCGCGAGCATGCGCATCACGAGCACGACCAGCATGCCGGTGATGGCGAAGGAAATGACGGCCGCGGGGCCCGCCGAGCCGATGACGACGCCGCTGCCGACGAACAGGCCCGCACCGATCACGCCACCGAGTGCAATCATCTGCATGTGCCGCCGCTGCAGCGATTTACGGAGGAAGGCGGCTTGCGTCATCGGCTGTATTATCGCTTAAGGTTCGATCCGCCTCATTCAAAGGCCTTGTATTTTTTCAGCCACCGCACCGGCTTCGACAAGGCGTCGCGGCGGAACGGATCGCCGAGTTCCTGAGTCACCATGACTTCGAGCACCGTCGTGCGGCCCTCCGCTTGTGCGCGTGCCGCCGCCTGCAGGGCGGGTCCCACGTCGCCAAGCCGTTCCACCGTGACTCCGCCGCAGCCGAAGGCCCGTGCAACGCCGGCCCAGCTGGGGTTCTCGAGGTTGACGCCCTGGTAACGGCGTGAATAGAAGTCCACGTGATTCTTCTTCTCGGCGCCCCATTGGCCGTTGTTGAACACGATGACCGTGACGCCGATTTTCTGGCGCACGCAGGTGAGCATCTCATTGAAGCTGATGCCCCAGGCGCCATCGCCGACGTACGCGAATGCGGGCCGGTCGGGTTTGGCTATTTTTGCGCCGCAGATCACGGGGAACGCATAACCGCAGTTGCCGAAGCTCATCGCTGCGAACATGGAGCGCGGCGCCTCGAAGCGCAGATAGGAATTCGATACGGAACAAATGTTGCCGATGTCGGTTGATACCATCGCGTTCGCCGGCATCGCTTCTTCCAGCGCCCGCAGAGCCTCGCGCGGATGCATGTACTTCGAGTTGCTGGAGACCTCGACCGAATACGGGTCCCGCTCATGGGTCCAGGCCGTTAGTTCGCTTTCCCAGGCTTGTTTCTCCGCCTTGATTCGCGCGCTGCGTTCGGCCCGGTTGCCGGCGGCCGCGAGCGTGCGACCCTTCAGGCGTTCGATCAGCGCTGCGGCTGCGGCGCGCGCATCGCCCTGGATGCCGGTCGATATCGGCTTGACGAGTCCCAGCATACGTGGGTCGATGTCGATCTGGATGATCTTCGCCTGCTTGGGCCAGTAGTCGAGGCCGTGTTGCGGGAGGGTGCCGAAGGGCCCAAGGCGCGTGCCCAGGGCCAGCACCACGTCGGCCTGCGAGATGAGCTTCATTGCAGCCTTCGAGCCTTGATATCCAAGCGGTCCGACGGCCAGTTCGTGCGAGGCGGGAAAGGAGTCGTTGTGCAGATAGCTGTTGCAGACCGGCGCGCCGAGCTGTTCGGCAAGCGCGATCGCTTCGGCCGTGCCACCGGACATGATCACGCCACCGCCGGCCAGAATGACGGGAAATCTCGCCCCTGCCAGCGTATCAGCGGCGGCATCGAGGGCTGCCGAATCGCCGGGCCCGTGCGCGATGCGCATCGGCGCCGGGATCACCGCATCGATTTCACCATAGAAGAAATCTCGCGGAATGTTGAGCTGTGTCGGTCCCAATTCGAGCATGGCCCGATCGAAGCAGCGCGCGGCGATCTCCGCCATCCGCTTCGGGTTGTTGACGTGGCCTTGGTACTTCGTGATTTTGGAGAAAATGGGCAGCTGCTCGGTTTCCTGGAAACCGCCGAGCCCCATCGACATTGAGCCGGTTTCGGGTGTGATGAACACGACCGGCGAATGCGCCCAGTAGGCGGCGGCGACGCCAGTGACGAAGTTCGTGACCCCTGGTCCGTTCTGAGCGATACAAACGCCATGCTTGCCGGACGCGCGGGAGTATCCGTCGGCCATGTGGATCGCGCCCTGTTCGTGGGCGACCGGTACGAATTCGATCCCGGCGGCCGGAAAGATATCGAGCGCGTCCATGAACGCGGATCCGACGATTCCGAAGACGTGTTTGACGCCGTTGGCGGCGAGTACTTCTACCAAGGCCTCTGATGGACCCATTTTCTGCGGCGCTTGATTCACGGCTGACCTGCCCTGCTATGTGTCGTTTATAGAGACAAAATGGTTTGTTATTGGGCTATAATAGGCCGTAGTTCGGCCGTGGGCAACTAGTCATTTCATTTTGATCTATAGTATGTATCGTTTAACGGAATGGATGCATTCATGAATAGCCCTGTAGTGTCCTTGGTTAGCGAGCCGGGTGAAATCGCCGGCGAGACATCCTCGACGTTGAAGGCCTTCGGCGTTCTCGAGCTGCTGGTGCGCGCCGGCCGGGCGGTCACCTTGTCGGAACTGATGCAGGCCACCGAACTACCGAAGCCCACGCTGCATCGGACGCTGGCGCTGTTCGAAGAGGCCGGATTCTTGAGCCGCGAGCCGGGCGGCCGCGCGTACATCATCGGCGATCGCCTGTCGCGCTTTGGTCTGGATGTACTGCGCAATGACGCCGCGGCGACCGAACGCCGCATGGTTCTGCGCCGCGTCGTCAGCGAGATCAGCGAGAGCTGCAATCTGGCAGTCATGCACAAAGGGGCATTGATCTACCTGGACCGCATCGAGGCCAATTGGCCCCTGCGCCTGCAAATTCCGATCGGTGGCGTCGCGATGCCGCCGCATTGCTGCGCGAGCGGCAAACTGCTGCTGGCCCACCTCCCTGCTGCGGACCGCCAGCGCCTGCTGGAAATCATGGCTTTGGAGCCATTCACCTCGCGCACGATCACCGACCGTCAGGTTCTTGCGTCGGAAATGGATCGCATCGTCAGAGCCGGCTACGCCGTCGACAACGAGGAGTACGTGCTCGGAGTTGCCTGCGTCGCCGTACCGGTACGCAACCGACACGGGGAGATCGTCGCGGCGCTCGCCGTGCAAGGCGCCACCGCGCGGCTGCCGCTCATGAGCGCGATCGAGTTTGTGCCGCAGCTGCAGGCGGCCGCCGCGGACATCGGATCCACATTCGGATAAATCCACGTTAGGACAGGATCACGGAGCACGACATGGAATTGACTGAAGCGACGCTCGAACAACATTGGATGCCGTTCACCAACAATCGCGAGTTCAAGCGCGAGCCCCGGATGTTCGTCAGGGCCAGCGGCATGTACTACTGGAACCAGCACGGTGGCAAGATCCTGGACGGAAGCTCCGGACTGTTCACAACGCCGGCCGGACATTGCCGGCCCGAAATCGCCAAAGCGGTAAGCGAACAGCTGCAAACGCTGGACTTCACGCCGTCGTTCCTGCGCGGACACTCCGGCGCGTTTGAACTGGCGAATGCGGTTTCGGAGCTGACGCCGAAGCATTTGGATCACGTCTTTTTCTGCAACTCCGGCTCCGAGGCCGTCGATACGGCCATCAAGATCGCCTTCGCCTACCATCTCGCACGCAAGGAAGCTCAGCGCACCTACCTGGTTTCGCGCGAGCGCGCCTATCATGGCGTGAACATGGGCGGCACGGCGCTGTCGGGAATGGTCAAGAACCGCGAGGCATTCGGCGCGGTCATGCCGGGCGTGCTGCACCTTCGCCATACGCTGCTGCCGGAAAATCGCATGACGCGCGGGATGGGAGAGAAAGGCGTGGAGCTTGCAGAGGATCTGCTGAGGTTCGTGCAGCTCGTCGGCGAAAAGCGCATCGCCGCGGTGTTCGTCGAGCCCATCGCCGGCTCCACCGGCGTGATCGTGCCGCCGCGCGGATATTTGCAGCGGATCCGCGAGATCTGCGACCGCTACGGCATTCTGCTGGTGTTCGATGAAGTGATCTGCGGATTCGGCCGCACGGGCGATTCGTTTGCGGCGAGCTCATTCGGAGTTACGCCGGACATGATCACGATGGCAAAGGCGTTGACGAACGGCGCCCAACCCATGGGAGCCGTCGCGGTCCGCGACAGTATTTATCACACGATCGTCGATTCAGCGCCGGGCGGCGCCCCGGAATTCTTCCACGGCTACACGTATTCTGCGCATCCGGCTGCCTGCGCGGCCGGCATCGCCACGCTGAAGATCTATGAAACCGAGCGATTGTTCGCCAAGGGGCGGGAATTGGCGCCGTACTTTCTGGATGCCATGTTCGGTCTGCAGGATCTTCCCGTCGTGGCCGATGTTCGCGGGTTCGGCCTGCTCGCCGGCGTGGAAATCAAACCCGGCGCGGCGCCCGGTCTGCGCGGCACGGAGCTGCAGGCGAAGCTTTTTGATCGCGGCTTGCATGTAAAGACCACGGGCGACGTCGCGATCATCGCGCCCGCGTTTATCGCAACGCGCGCCGAGATCGATCAGCTGACTGCGATTCTGCGTGATGCCTTGAAGGAATACTGATCCGCCAAAGCAGCCAACTATTAGCGAGCACCGTATTTGAAGGACACATCAAATGAGGCGATGCCATTGGTCGGAATCAATCCCGAAACTTGTATTGCCGTCCATGCAGGGTAGGGAGGTTTCACATAGTTCTTCTTCACCGCGACCATGGCCGGCATCTGCGTCGTCAGATCGCTATGAAAACTCGTGATCTCCACAACGTCATCCCAGGTCGCGCCGGCATTCTTCAGGATTTCGCCGATCCGTTCGAAGGCGCGCGTGTAGCAGAGCCGCAGATCGGTCTCGCCCTCACGGACGCCGACGACCACGCCCGAGAGATAGATGGTGTCGCCGGTCACGATGGCGTCGGAAAAGCCCCAATCCTGCTCGATCTTGAGAACTGCCGAATCCGAGTTCATCAGAACCTTGGCGTCTTGACGCGCTCCAGCCAGGGCAGATGTCGAATCCAAAGCCGCAACCAGGGACAGGGCTGACAACATGCGGCGCACACTCTCCGGGCGTGCGCAGCCTGCGGTGTCGAGGACCTTCAACGTCGGGGCACCGCGCCCGGAAGCGTCGATGATCAAGTCGGCCGATGCGGAGCGGGCGGGACCCCCCGGGTGTCGTGTAGCGCGCGCCGTTGATTGCACCTGAATCGGATAGGGTCAACGCTTCGACGCGGCTTTGCTCCTGCAGGGTGATGTTGTGTATTTGCTGGAGTTCCTGACGAAGCACATGTTCGATGGGTGGGCGTGAAGCGGAATAAATTGGAATGCCGAGATCGCGTTGCGGAAGCGGATCGAAGCGGCTCATTTCAATTCTGGCCATCGTATAGTCGTACGCAACAGCACCGGATTTGAGCAGCTGCTCCACAAATTGCGGAAACTGATCAGTCAATGCGCGCAGTCCGCCGACCAACAATGCATGCGGTTGTTTGCCTTGAGGGACCCCGATTCGTGGTGCGGCGTCCCGAGGCAGCGTATCGCGCTCCAATATCACCACCTGCGCAAAAGAATCGGACAACGCGCGCGGCGGCAAGGCCGGCGATTCCGGCGCCGATCACAATCGCTCGTTGGCCGATTATCTCCGGCAAACCGATCCCTTTACGACGTGCGAACCTACTATCGAAGAGACTTCATTATAATTTAGAATGACGAGGCGTGACGGACTACCAGGACGATGAGAGTCACAAAGCTGATCAGCTGGACGCAAAGCATTGAAAACCGCACCGCCACGAAGGCATCGGTCTGCACATGACTCACATGGATCAACGACTGTAGGACGCGGGATATCAGCACGAGGATTGACAGAACATTGACGACAGGACCTGTCACGCCTCCGACGTCGAGCGCCAATACGATCGCACCGAATACAGGGAGGTTTTCTATGCAGTTCGCGTGGGCCCGCATCGAACGCCGGTACCAGTCCTCTCCTTCCATTTGGTCGGCCCGAAAGGAACTCACAGAAGCGCGTCCGCTCAAGATCCTGGTCCAGCGATAAACGCCCACCGTCGCGGACAGCAGAAGGACTGTCCAGGCGGCAAATCCAAGCAACATCCACGTCGGTATCGTCATCGCCGGTCGCCCCCGCCTTAATTAACTAGGTGCTTCGACCGCAAAACCTTCGGTTTTCTTGCGCCGATGCTTGATTTCCCGGGGTGCCACCTTACAAGTCGCGCTCCGGAGCGTAAATGACTGCTGCGCCTGATCTCATGCTCCGGGCTCCGAACGCTACTTACAAGACATTGCGGTAGAAATGGCCGACCGAAAGCAGATATTCCCGAGAAATCTGGCCGGGTTCTATTGCCAAGAGGGATGGCATCCGCGACGATGCCTGACACGAAGGGAGACAGGGCATGGTCGGAGGTGTTGGGGAGGAGACGGCGAGTGCCAAAAGGCCGACCGTCTTTGTCAGCTATGCCTCGCAGGACGCCCCCCTCGCCGACACCGTCGTTGGAGTACTGGAGCGGACCGGCCTGGCTTGCTGGATGGCGCCGCGGGATGTCGTGCCGGGCGCCCTGTACGCGAGTGAGATCGTTAGGGCCATCAACGAATGCCAAATCGTCGTGCTGGTGCTGTCCGCGCATTCAGCGGCATCCGCCCACGTGGGCAAGGAGTTGGAGCGGGCATCGTCCAAGAACCGCCGAATCATCGCCCTGCGTACTGATGCGACGCCCCTGCCCAGCGCCTTCGAATACTTCCTGAGCGAGTCGCAGTGGATTGACGCCGGAACCGGGGTCATCGAGCAGGCTGCAGCGAAACTCGCCGAGGCAGTCCGTCACCATCAGGGGTCCAGCCAGAAATTGTCCGCCGACGATTCCCAGACCGTCGCCGTAGCCAGGAAGGCCCCTATCACCGCGGACTCTCCTTCGCAGCGCGTGCAGTCCATCGCGGTCCTGCCCTTCGCCAATATGAGCAATGATCCCGAGCAGGAATATTTCTCCGACGGCATCACCGAAGACATCATCACCGATCTCTCCAAGGTTTCATCGCTTTCGGTGATCGCGCGCAACACGGCCTTTACCTTCAAGGGCAAGCATGTCGATATCCCGGCGGTCGCCAAGCAGCTGAAGGTCAATCACGTCCTTGAAGGTAGCGTGCGCAAATCCGGCAACCGCGTGCGCATCACCGGGCAGCTCATCGATGGAATCAATGGCGATCATCTGTGGGCGGAGCGCTACGACCGCAATCTCGACGACATCTTCGCGCTGCAGGACGAGATCTCCCAGGCGATCGTCAAGGCGCTCAAGCTCAAGCTTTTTCCCGAAGAGAAAATGGCGATCGAGGCGCGCGGCACCAACAATATCGAGGCCTACGACATCTATCTGCGCGCACAAGATCTCACGCGCCAGTTCGGCATAGATCAATCGCAGCGTGCCATTGCGCTTTATCGCCGTGCCGTCGACCTCGATCCGCAATTTGCGCTCGCCTGGGCCGGCCTTGGCATTGCCTGCGCCAATATCGTGATCAGGATACCGCAATCGGCCAAGGCGGCATTTCAAGAGATGGATGAGGCATTTTTGCAGACAGCCGCCGCGGCGCCGGGCACGGCGCTGGGGCACACGGCAAACGGGTTTCGGCTGGCGGCTCATCACGATTGGCTCTGCGCAGAAGCGGCTTACACGACTGCGCGCGATCTCGGCTCGGCGCGCGAGATGTCTGGGCTCCCAGGCGGCAGTGAATATACGTTCTACCTTTCTCATGTCGGCCGCTTCGAGGAAGCTGTGCAGGTGGCGCTCGGCAATCTCACTTGGGACCCGTTGTCTTTGGCCGTCTCCGCGACGTCCCAGTACATGCTGGATGGCGCCGGCCGCCACGCAGAAGCCGAAGCTGAATATGTGCGCAGTTTCGATCTGACCGGTGACAGAACGACGATCGATTATTGGGCGCTGCTAAGAGCCTGGGAATGCGGGACACCCGAGCAAATTTCGGAGCGGACCCGCCTGCATCTCGCCGGCAGTGCTCGGCTACTCCCGTTCTATCCCGACCTCGCGCGCGTGCTCGGTCGGCCCGAGGCCGCACTCGCGATGATTCGCACGGCCTGCTCCGAGCCGGCCTACCAAGACGCATCGCGTCTCAGCATTCTCGCGCACTGGGCAGCGCACTATGGTGACACCGAACTTGCGATTGCTGCTTTGCACCGTGCATTTGTCGAATTGCGCGGCATCACCGTCGGCAATATCTGGTTTCCGATTCAAAAGGCGACGCGCCGCCTGCCGGCCTTCAGGCAGCTCGTGCGCGATCTCGGCCTCTTCGATTATTGGCGCAAGAGCGGCCACTGGGGCGATTTCGCGCGCGCCAAGGGCGCGGACGACTTCGAAATCATCAAATAGGGCTCAGGTGCCGCGGGCGTCTACGGCCGGGAGCGTGCATGCAAGGCGGCTGGATTTCATCGCAAAAACATTCGAAAATGAAGCATGCGATTACACAAGAGGTGTCAAATGAGAGTCCTCATTGTCGAGACGGCGATTGTGGCTTGCCTCCTTGGATTCGGAATTCGCGCCCAGGCTCAAGGTGCGCCCGCAGAGCACAGCATGACGGGGTGTCTGGCGAAGGGAGATGATGCCGGAACTTTCAAGCTCACGGATTTGGAGAAAGGGCCGAAAGAAGTTGTTATTGCGGAGACGACAGCAAACCTCGCTCCTCACCTCGGCCATAAGGTCGAAATCACTGGCGTCGCAGTTCCCGGAAAGGATAAGACTCACACGATGAAGGTGACGGCGGTCAAGATGATCTCCTCAAAGTGTCCCTAGACTGGGCCGCCGCACGTACAGATTAGACATACTCGACAAGCAAGCACGCCTCCAAAATGTCATCGTGCGCCTCGCTGATGTTCGGCTCATCAATATCTTCAAGCCGATGAACCAACATGCGCAGATCCGGCAAAACTTGCCTGTGATCCGTCTGGGTCACTTCAGTAAGTATCTTTAGAGCCATTTTGAGGTCCGCCAATGCGATCCTGGCTTCGCTGTGATGTGCGCTGGCTTGTGGGTCATCGTGCACGCGCTGTAGTCGGCCAATCGCAATGGTAATCAGATCGACAGCTTGAATTCGCTTTCCGCTATCCAATTCATTCATAGACATAGGCGGCCCTCTTTGTTACGGGACCTCGTGCCATGCGATTAGGCGCGTTCCCTTATGGGATCATCCAGCTTAACCAGAACAAGCTTATACAGTGTACAGCTGCGAGGGGGCCCCGGCGCGCGGAAAAAGGGGCGCGAGTACTGTTCTTAAGTTCGCACTGCTGCTCCCCCTTAGCTTCCGCATCGCCGGGGTTGGACGATACTGTTGCGTGCGTCGAATGGCGGCAACGTGCATTTGCACAAGCGCGCCGTGTGTCGCAGTCAACGACGCGATATGTCACCACGACCTGCGCCATATGACGGGCATTGGGCATGAGGCGGGGTTCCGCGCCACCTAAGCTCGCCTTGTGAAATGTCCACGTGCATAATTTACTTCCCGCAAAGTTTGCAAGGAGAGGACATGCGCCCGCTTTGCTCTCGCATCGCTCTTATGAGTTCGCTGACTCTCTGCGCAGCATTTGCCTCGTTCACGACCTACGCCGACACGGATGCCTGCTCACTCTTGACTCCCGCTCAGGTGAGTGCGGTTATTGGTGTTCCAGTCGGTGCGGGCGCGCATGTGACACCTACCTTTGTGAAGACCTGCACGTGGAAACCCACCGGCGGCTCGGATATTCGGGCGGTGACGGTAAACCTGCAGACGAGCGCCTTCTACGATGGCGCCAAACAGAAGGCCTCGAATGCCACAGCCTTAGGACTTTCAATGCGTCCAGCCGCGGTCGGCGACGATGGCTTTGTCGAGACCGTCGGTGAGACGACCACTCTGTGGTTCAAAAAAGGGGCCGTCGCGCTCAAGGTCGACGTCTACGCGAAGCGAGCTCCCGATGCCCTGCAGGCGTTGGAGCTGGCGCTCGCCAAACAGGCGGCCCAAGCGCTATGACTGCGATGCTGCCAGCCCCGGCGGGCCCAATCTACCCGGTCGGTCCGCGCGTGGACATTGGATGTCTGGTCACCTTGATAGTCAGATGAATCCGAGATTGGCCGGGCTGAAGGCCGAGAGGTTGGGCAGCACGGTCGCGAGTGCCGTCGAGTCGGCGCCGAACCAGCTCGCGAGCGTCGCGGCAAACTGATCGACCGCAATGGTCGGAATCCAGCGGCCCAGGTCGCCCGCATCGTCCGGCCCAGAAAGCGCGAGTGTCGGTATCGTGCCCTTTAAAGGCGCAAAGCAAGGATGGTCACCGATCATGAAAAACAACTTTGATGCAATCGTCATCGGGACTGGGCAATCAGGACCATTCCTGGCGGTGCGGATGGCGGCTTCCGACCAACGGGTCGCCATTATCGAGCGCGGCCGCTTCGGGGGAACGTGTGTCAATACCGGCTGTATCCCGACCAAGACGCTAGTAGCGTCCGCCTATGCTGCGCACATGAGCCGCCGCGCGGGCGAATTCGGTATCCAATTGGCGGGGGCAATATCTACGGATATGAAGCGAGTGAAAGCTCGCAAGGATGAAATTACGGGGAAATCAAGAACGGCATTGGAGTCTTTGCTCAAGAGCACGCCGAACTGTACGGTGTACCAGGGGCAGGCAAGCTTCGAATCGCCGCACGAGGTGCGGGTGGGCGAGGAGCTACTGACGGCCCCGCAAATTTTCATCAACGTAGGAGCACGCGCGGCGATACCGTCCATGCCCGGAGTGGCGGACACCCCCTATCTGACCAATTCCACGTTGCTGGACCTCGACACTCTACCGCGACATCTCGTCATTGTCGGCGGTGGTTACGTGGGACTGGAATTCGGGCAGATTTTCAGGCGCTTTGGCAGCGAGGTGACCATCATCGACAGGGCGTCGCGCCTGATCACCCATGAAGATGAGGACGTCTCAAAGGAAGTGCAGGCGATTCTCGAGCGCGAGGGCATTGAGATGCGGCTCAACGCGACGTGCATCGAGCTGATGCATCGCGGCGAAGAGGTCGGAGCGCGAGTGGATTGCGCTGAAGGCGTGCAGGAGGTAAGCGGGTCGCACTTGTTGCTGGCAATGGGTCGGACGCCGAACACCGGTGACCTCGGGCTGGAAAAGGCGGGGGTCGAGCGCGACGCCCACGGGTACATCATAGTGGACAATCAACTGCGTACCAATGTTGCGGGCATCTGGGCACTCGGCGATTGCAACGGACGGGGAGGATTCACGCACACCTCTTACAACGACTTCAAGATCGTCGCGGCCAACCTGTTGGACCACGAGACACACGGCGTCGCGGACCGCATCAGGGCTTACAATCTGTATATTGATCCTCCGCTCGGGCGATGCGGAATGACGGAACGTGAGGCGCTTGCCTCCGGACGGCGTGTGCTGATCGGGCGGCGTCTCATGACACAGGTTGGCCGGGCAGTCGAGAAGGGCGAGACCCAGGGATTCATGAAAGTGCTTGTGGATGCAGATTCCAAAGAGTTCCTGGGAGCCGCCATTCTCGGGACCGGTGGCGATGAGGTGATTCATTGCGTGCTGGATATGATGTACGCGCGGGCGCCGTACGCCGTGATGCAATGGGCGATGCACATACATCCGACGGTCTCCGAGCTGATTCCCACCATGCTTGACCAATTACGGCCTCTTGAGGCGTGATGGGGCGCCACCGCAGCCACCACGATCGCCATGTTCGCAGAGCTTAGGTAGGCCATTCACATGCGATGGGACAAGCGTGCGCGCCTTGACGTCCCGATACCTTAGTGCGATTGTTCCGCCTTTCCTCGTCAGTCTTAATCGGCCGCAGGTACGAATAAGAAAGAACCAGAGTCAGCCGATGCGCACTGTTTATCGGAATTGGAGTCGTCAATGAACAGCGTACAAATTGGGCAGAAGAGTTATGAGATGCCCCCGCGAGAGGGGATCAGCATCGCGCATTTTCTCACCGTCGCCGACATTGAACGATCGGCTCGCTACTACGAAAAGGTCTTCGGCGCTCGCATTCTGAGCCTGGGTGACGGCAACGCGCCTGGGTACCTTCAGCTTGCGAATATTTGGATGATTTTGAACGTTGGAGGCGGACCGACCCCGGATAAGCCGACGGTAACGCTCAGCGTCCCCGACCCGAATCACATCAACAGCTTTATGAATTTCCGCGTTGCGGATATTCAAGCGTGCTATGAATTATGGAAGAGTCGGGGAGCGGAGTTCATCACGGAGCCGATCCCCAAGTACGGCGAGACGCGCTGCTACATCCGCGATCCTGACGGATATATTATCGAGGTCGGACAGAGCACAGACCTCACATACGGTTGACGCTTGGGTAGATCGACCACGCCTGCATCTGCTAGCCGGCGGACCGAGCACGGATGCGGCTCACGCCTCATCAGCGCACTATGAATAGCCAACGCCCATCACATAGTCGCGCAGCAATATCTCCTCATAGTTGACCTCGTCGAGGAGCGCGATCGCAACGTCGCGCGCGTGCAGGACGCCGCCACCAATCATCCGGGCGGCCTGCCGCCGGCAACGACGATGGGTTCGCCGAGCGCTCGCCGATATTCCTCCTCGCCGATCGCATCCACCGACCGTAGCTTCGCCAGCAGTTCGTCGATGAGCAAACGCAGCCCAGGTCCCGGCGTGCCGTGCGCGAATGAACTCTGGTACTTGACCGGCCCGGGGATGATCGCGACCAGGAAGGCCATCTCGGCCGGCGTCAGCTCTCGGGGTTCGCGACCGAAATAGCGGCGGGCCGCGGGCCGCAGACCACGCAGGTCCGGTCCCCATTCGATGATGTTCAGGTAGATCTCAAGAATACGATCCTTGCCGAGCGCAGACTCGAGCAGGAACGTGATCGCTAGTTCCTGCAGCTTGCGTCCGAGCTGCTTGTCGCGCGACAGGAACAGGTTCTTGGCCAGCTGCTGGGTGATTGTCGACGCTCCGCGCGCGGCGCCGCCGCGCGACCAGTTGGTGAGAAGCGCGGTGGGTAGTTCGCGCAGGTCGATGCCGCGATGCCCGTAAAAACCTGTGTCTTCGGCAAGCAGCAGAGTGCGCACGAACAGCGGCGGAACGTCATGAAGGGCGATGAAGTCGGGGGACGCGAGCGAGACGTCGATGGGGCGGTGCGGCCCGGGGCCGTCTTCGGATCTGAAGATGAAATCGCCGCGCAGGCGCGTGATCGCCGGCGGCATTTGACGTGGCGGCCTGAAGTCGATCTTCTGGCTCACCGAGAGCGAGGCAGGGTCCGCCGCGCGACCGCGCACACGCACGTCGATCGTGGCCGAGCCAAGGTCACGGCCGGCGCCGGACGCCATTCCTAAGCTTTCGGGCACCGCGAGGCCGGATGCACCCAGCAGCTGCGCGAAGTCGAGATGCTGCAAGCCGAGTGCGAGATCGACAACCGGGTCGGAATCGAGATCGCGCAGTGTGATCGAGCCCGCCAGGGCGGCACCGGCCACCGTCGCGTGGACCTCGGGGATCTCGATCATGCCCCCGATCCGGCGCCAAGCGCCACTGAATCGTAGGGTGATATCTGTCGGATCGCCGAGCTGCGGCTCATCGGCGGCGTTATCTGCCAGCGCTCCCAAGCGCGCGCCGCGCGCTCCCATGTCCACGTGGAAACGGAGCGCATCGGTACTGGCCTGAAGGTCCACGCGGCCGTCCGCGATACCACCATCGAGCAGTGGGTGGGCGTCGCGCCGCATGTCGAACAAACGTCCGGCGTCGAGCCCACTTGCCTCGATGCTCCACGCGCTGCCCACCGGATACGCCAGCTTGCGGATTGACAGGCCGGCCTGTGGCTCCACCAGGGTGAACCGGAGGTCTCCGCCGAAAATGCCCACCATGTCCCAGGCAGTGGCCGGCGAGCTGACCTTGACCCCTGCTGGCCCCTCGAAAGTGGCGGCGCCAACTGCGAGTCGCAAGCGGCCGGGCCACGTGGCCGCGATCATGTCTGCATGCAGTCTCACTCCAGACCTAAGGTCGAGATCGAATCCCTCCAATCGCAGCAACGGCCAGACGCCGACGTGTACCACACCGATTCGAGCAACCGCGTCATGGCGCAGGGCCGCGGACTCGATCCGCGCTCGCACCCCGTGCTCGAGCATGGATCTCAGCAACAGCGCGGCCAGGCTTACGACCAGCACCGTGGCGATCGCTCCGAGCCACCACCATCGCCTGCGGATTCGAAACGTAAACATCCACGCAAGGATGCCACAGCCGGATGGCGCGCCGGCTGTTGGGCGGCTTCGGGTCGCCGACGGCGTCGATCAAGTCCGCTTCAACCGGGTCCTTCGAGTCGACAGCGGTCCCTTAAACATCGGTGCCGCACCGCAGCTTCGCATAATGCCCAGTGAGTTTCAGGTTGGAACCGGTGCGGCCCGCTGCGTTCAGTTCACCAACTCAATCTCACCCGGTTTCCAAGTCTTATCGAACCACGGTTGGAGCGGGAAAACGTCGAGAGTTCTAGGGTTTTTTGACATCAGATCGCGCGAGTACCCCCAAAGAGACCCCTTTAAAACGGTGGCTGCTACAGGACGTTGTCGGATGACAGTGCATGTCGGGTCCGCTTGCCTATTTGGCCGCAACTTCGTGCCGTGATTCGCGACGACCCTGTATACCGGCCTGTCGCAACAAGCGATGTCCGGGGACTACTTGGGCGGTCGCGCCGCCCGCCGATTCGCGGGCACATCTCTGCGGTGCCTCGTTACGGGCTTCCTTGCGTCGGCTGCCTCAAACAATTGCCGAAACCCGTGCGCCAACTGTTCGACGGCCTTCCCCAAGGCGCCGAGTTGCCCAACCCGGACTATCGCGACGGATCGGTGCAGGTCAAACGATGGGGGACGCAACACTTTCACGGGATCGATAGCACGATTCCTGGCAATAAAGCGAGCGGGTAGCAACCCGACACCATAACCGGATTGAACGAACGCCAGCTGCATATGCATGTTGTGGACTTCAGCCGCAATCATGGGGGTGAAGCCGGTACGCTCCATCCGATCGATGAGGCTCGCCCGAAGAAAGCACCCGGGCGGATTGAGCACCCAGGGTGCTCTGCCCAAACTTTTCCAATCACCGTCAACGTTGCCTGAGGCGCCTTGAACGATCTCCATGCGGTCGCTAGCGATGATATTCGTCAGAAGCGGTGGAGGCGCGGTTTTACCTTCGGGCAAAAGCACGGCAGCAACGTCGAGTTCACCGGCGAGCAGCCGGTGAATTAATTCACCGGTCAGTTCGGTCGACAGCCGCAGTCGGACCTTGGGGTATTTCTCAGTCAGCGCCTGAATAGCTTCGATAATCGTGCCCTCGGCCAGGGCATGCGCGAGCCCGATGCGCAAGAGGCCGTGAGGTTCGGCGTCGCTCGACGTGAGAGATTTCAGCGCCTCCGTCCGTTGCAGCAGATCTCGCGCTTGTTCGAGCACTCTGGAGCCTAGCGAGTTCAGACGCGGCGGCTTTACCGAGCGGTCGAGCAACTCGGCACCCAATGCAGCCTCCAGCCTTTGCACTTGCCGGGTAATAGCAGAGGGCGTCCGGAATAGACGATCGGCTGCACCGGCGATGGACCCGGCATGGGCGAACTCTACGAGGGCGCGTAAATCTTCAAGCAAGGGGGTCTCCTAAAGCGTTCCCGGCGAATAACATAATCGTGCACGAATGGTACTATAATCGTGATAATAATGAAGTAGGGGAATGTTCGATCTTGCATCAAAATATGAGGAAGTTCATGTTTTTGCGGAAATCTGAATGCCTCATGCGATGCAAATTCGGCAGACGGGCGGTCCCGAGGTTCTGACGCAGCCGCTTCCCTTTATCCCGGGCCTTGAAGGGGCCGGGATCGTAGAGGCGGTCGCCCAGGATGTGCGAGGTCTGAAAGTTGGCGATGGGGTCGCCTATGCCAGTCCCACCGGCGGCTATTCCGAGGTGCGGCTCATACAGGCCGATCGGCTGGTGAGATTGCCGGATTCAATCTCGTTCGATCAAGCAGCCGCGATGATGCTGCAGGGTATGACCGCTCAGGTGCTGATCCGGCAGGTGTATCCCGTCAAGGCGGGTGACTTGATTCTCATGCATGCTGCGGCCGGCGGAACGGGTCTCATTCTCTGTCAGTGGGCGGCCGCCTTGGGCGCAACGGTCATTGGTACCGTTTCGACGGAAGCCAAGGCCGAATTGGCCTATGCCCACGGCTGCAGCCACACGATCCTCTATACGAAGCAGGATTTTGCAGCGGAAGTTTCCCGTATCTCCCGCGGCGAGAAACTGCCAGTGGTCTTCGATTCTGTCGGCAAGGATACATTCCTGCGCTCGCTCGATTGCCTACGACCACGCGGGTTGATGGTGACGTTCGGGCAAGCCTCCGGTCCCATCGACCCCATTGCGCCCGTTCTGCTGTCGCAAAAGGGTTCGCTGTTTCTGACGCGCCCAATCCTCTTCCACTACATACAGCGACGCGATGCGCTTGAAGCTTCCGCTAAGGAGCTGTTCGAGGTGGTGGCTTCGGGAAAGGTGCGCATTAACGTCAATCAGCGCTTTGCGCTCAAAGATGCTGCGGACGCCCACAATGCATTGGAAGCGCGCGCAACCTCGGGCTCCACCATTCTGACCATCTAACCCAGCATCCACAGGAGTTTGCCATGAGCAAGACCGCAATTGCCTCGCCCGAACTTGCGCCGCCGGTCGGCCCGTTTTCCCAGGCGATCGAAGTCGGTGGTTTCCTCTACTTCAGCGGTCAGGTCGGCCAGGACCCGGCCACTGGTAAGGTGGTCGAGGGGGGTATTGTGGCCGAGACAGAGCGCGTCTTCCGGAATCTCTCGGCGGTTCTCAAGGCGGGCGGAAAGAGTTTCGATGACGTTGCGCGCGCCGGCGTGTATCTCACGAGCATGAGTGACTTCGTCGCGATGAATGGCATCTACGCCAAGTATTTCAGTCAACCCTTTCCCGCCCGCACGACGATCGCGGTGGCCGCGCTGCCGCTTGGGGCCTGCGTTGAGATCGACCTCGTCGCCAAGGCTTGAGGCGAAGCACGAAGGTTGCTCTCATGAAGTACACATTTCACATCGTCGATGTCTTCAGTTCGACACCGTTCGGCGGCAATCAACTCGCCGTTCTGCCTGACGCGGCCGGCATTTCGACCGAGGGCATGCAGAAGATTGCTCGCGAATTCAATTTCGGAGAAACGACCTTCGTCCTGCCGAAGAGGGATCCTGCGAACACGTGTCGGGTGCGCATCTTCTCACCTCGCGCGGAGCTCGACTTTGCGGGGCATCCCACCGTCGGCACAGCCTGCGCGCTTGTGATGAAACAGCAGGTACGGCTTAGTGATCCAATCCGGCTCATTCTGGAGGAGAATGTTGGTCCCGTGACGGTCGACGTCGCTCAGCGAAAGGGAGCGTTCCACGGCACGTTGACGTTGTCGGGGAAGATCGAGACACCGACCGGCGCACCTTCTCCGACTGATCTCGCCGCAGTCCTATCGATCGAGCCCGCCGAGGTGAGCCAAGTCTTTTTCGCGGGCGTCGGTCTTCCATTCTGTTTTGCGCAACTGAACTCGAACGAGGTCGTCGATCGGGCGGCGATCAAGCGGGCGGCCTGGGCGGCAACGCTCGCGCGCGCGTGGTCTCCGCACGTCTTCTTCTTCGCAGGAAATCTTCGGGATGGCGGCAAGCTCTATGCTCGCATGTGCGCACCCGCGCTGGGCGTCGAAGAAGATCCTGCGACCGGCAGTGCTTGTGCGGCCCTCGTCGGGGCAATGGCATCGAAGCCCGATTTTGGCGGGATGGCCTATCGCCTTTCGATCGAGCAAGGCGTCTCGATGGGGCGCCGAAGCGATATCGAAGCGGAAGCGCGGAAGAGCGACGGCGTGGTGACCTCTGTCAGCGTTGGCGGCGCAACAACCTACATCGCGAGCGGCGAGATCGAGGTGCCGCCGTCCGCACTTGTGTCTTAGCTAAGCATTGCGGAGAAGATTGTTGCCAGATTGTGCCACAGGTCCGGCGAATCACTACTTTGCTGAGACGCGGGACTGAACCGGAGTATTCACGATAGGAGAATCGATATGAAAATAATGGCCATTTTGATCGTAGTCGTCGCGCTTGTTTCCGGGGCGAATGCCTTGGACAACGCAAGTAATTCAACCGCCGCCACCATGGCGATCTCCGATCCGTCGCGCCCGGACTCTGACACCACACGGGATGCTGACCGAAAGCCGGCGCAAACATTAGTGTTCGCAGGCATTAAATCGGGGGACAGGGTTGCCGACTATGTCGCCGACGCAGGCTATTTCACGCGTCTCTTCGCTAGCGTCGTCGGCTCGACGGGCCACGTTTACGCGGTGGAGCCCACCGCCTTCTTCAAGTTCGAGCATTTCGTTAAGGCAGTCGCGGAGCTGCAGGGCTATGCCGTCACCCATCCAAATGTAACGGTTACGACTGCCGCGGCGCTCGAAGGACTAAAGTTTCCCGAGAAGCTCGACCTGTTCTGGATTTCTCGAAATTACCACGACCTACACGACGAGTTCATGGGCCCGGTCGACACCGCCGTGTTTAACAAGGCCGTCTACAGTGCGCTGAAGCCTGGTGGCGTATATGTAATTCTCGATCATTCCGCCGCTCTGGGTGCTCCCGCAAATGTAACCGAGACCTTGCACCGCATCGAGTCCTCGACCGTGCGCCGAGAGGTCGAAGCCGCGGGGTTCAAGTTCGACTCCGAGAGTTCGATTCTCGCTAATCCGGCGGACCCCCGCACGGCCAAGGTGTTCGACCAGACGATTCGCGGACACACCGACCAGTTCATCCTGAAGTTCCGCAAACCCAAGTAATGAGGATGGTCACAACAGGTGAAGAGAAAATGATTAAGACTATCATCTTATCCATGTGTCTCGCAGCTTCCTCACTTTCGCTTAATGCACGTGCCGAGGATGAGCGCGCGTATATCGAGGGCCCGGTCACTGAGGTGGACTACATACAAGTTGAGTATGGGAGATTTGAAACGTACATCGATTGGCCAAATTCGACATGGAAGCCGACCAAGGTTGGTGGAAGTATATAGCCCACTGTCAGGGGAGCCCGACGAGTTACGCAGTGAGTCTCCACGGCAGTGGCATCCGGGGAACCCAATGGGCGAGCGTACGGTCGATCGCGAGGAATATAAGATGCAGGAATATCAGGGCGGATGCCATTGTGGCGCT
Source organism: uncultured Gammaproteobacteria bacterium (assembly GCA_963811115.1). Taxonomy (GTDB): domain Bacteria; phylum Pseudomonadota; class Gammaproteobacteria; order Steroidobacterales; family Steroidobacteraceae; genus Bog-1198. The sequence goes on along the minus strand of CAWEQB010000001.1, from coordinate 60,023 downwards.
CTCGGAATAATCTATCGCACCAACATCGATCCCATGTACTGGCGCCTGCGGCACGACGGCTGTTCGTTTTGTCGGCGCCATGGGGTGGTTGGGACATCGGACCCGGCGGGCAATCTCTCCATCGACATCGAGAATCTCTCCAAGGTACGGTACTATCGTTTCGCACATCGGACCGCGGATTTCTTGATTTGCGGTGAATGCGGTGTGTTCGTCGCGGCAATCACCGACACTGCCCGAGGAAAGCGCGCAGTCATCAATGCACGCGTGCTCGATGGCGTCTCGTTAAATTGGGCCTCGGTGGCCGATGTGCACTTTGATGACGAAAGCCCGCCACAGCGAGCGGATCGACGATCCCTGCATTGGACTCCCGTGGTGAGGTGAGCAGTGGGCGTAGCAGCTGTGCCGAGGAGCTAAATCGAACCCGTGTCCGGACTGGGGATTCGAAGTCGCAAAAGGGCGATCAACTGGGCCTGTGGCCAGTTGTCGAACCGGCTTGTACCTTAAGTCACCCAACATCGATCGGCTCGCTCTCGAGGGAGCATCCTTCGCCCGAGCGTTTCACGCGACACCACTCTGTTCACCGAATCGCGCCTGCATTTTGACCGGCCAATATACAGCCCGGCATTGTGTTTACAACAATGAAGACCGGAGTCTGCTTAGCCATATGTTGCCCTTATTTCCGCAGGAGCTACAACGATCAGGCTACACGACAGGTATGGTGGGTAAGTGGCATATGGGAAACGATCCGACACCGCGACCGGGATTTGATTATTGGGTGAGCTTCAAGGGGCAGGGTAAGATCATCGATCCCGAACTCTACGAAGACGGTCGGCTGCAGAAGGTGCCGGGCTACGTGACCGATCTACTCACCGATCGAGCTCTCGGGTTCATTCGTCGCCAGCGAAATTCACAACGTCCGTATTGTCTTTACCTTGCCCATAAGGCGGTTCACCCGGATGCCATTCAGCACGACGACGGCTCCTTCGACGTTGCCTACGGTACCCACTACATCGCTGCCGAGCGACACGGGGCCGCTACAGCAAGGAGATATTTCCTCGCTCAAAAATCGCCAAGACTGCTGACCAGGGTGCTCTTGGCAATGTGATGGTTCAACGGTTCCTTGCGAGAAAGAATTCGGAGTCAACAGTTCGGGAATTCGGCGACATACTGGATCCTGGTATGGCCGAGCAAAGCATTCGTGACCGTGCTGAGATGATTCTTTCGCTCGATGAGAGTCTTGGCTCAATCTTCGCCGAACTCGAAGAGTCGGGGCGCTTGGACACCACGGCAATCCTGCTGACCAGCGACAACGGATTTTTCTTCGGGGAACACGGCTTAAGCGTAGAGCGCCGTCTTCCGTACGAGGAATCGATACGGAATCCTCTACTTGTACGCTACCCGAAGGTGATTGGCGCTGGCATACGGGTCGACGATTTAGTCTCTTCCATCGACATTGCGTCGTCCGTTTTGGAGCTTGCGAGGGTTAACATTGGCGAACAGATCCAGGGTAGGTCATTTCTACCGCTGGTGACCGGCGGATCGGCTCGCAAGCCGATCGCCACAAGTTGATCCACTGGGTTCAACATCCGGAGTTCGACGAACTTTGCGATTTGACCACTGACCCTCACGAAGAGCGCAATGTCATCCACCAACCCACAAATCGCCGACTCGTTGAACAATTACGCTCGGACCTTGGCAAGCTGGTTCAGCAGTCCATTTCTCTGTAGCACGCCATCATTGATCCTCCTGGGAGCGGTCATTCACGACCGGTGCTCCAGCACCCGCTCGCTTTCGCGGATTGCCTGACTTTCCGCGCCGAGATCGAGCGATCGGCACAGCAGCAGATAAGTCACGGCAGATACCGTGAGGCCGACCAGCCAGCCCACATCAATGCCGCCGAGGGCCCGTGCGGCCGGACCGGTGTAGACATCCGGAAGCACGAAGAACGGCAGTGTCGCCACGAAACCCAAGGCGTATGCACTCAATCCGCGAACACACCAGCGGCCGTAAATTCCGTCCACGCGAAACAGGTCGGTGACGGCGTAGCGGCCGCGGCGCACGAAAAAGTAATCGACGAGATTCACCGCGGTCCACGGCACGAGGAAATACAGCATGATCGTCAGCGTCGCGAACACCAGCGCGATCGCGTCCGAAGTGATCGCGAAAGTTGCGCCGATCCACACGCCTGCCATCGCCAGAATCGCAATGATGCGCAGCCGGGGAGTCGGATGCACATCGAACAGCGAATTTATCGCAGTTACGATCGTGAGCATGCCACTGTAGGCGTTGAGGCCCATCGTCGCAACCAGCGCGATCACCGACGCGAGCGCCATCAGAATGCCAAAGCCCGCATGGAAAAGGGTTCCGGCATCGTAAAGGGCCACTAGTCCATCAGAGGCCCCGCTCCGGGTCGCAAGCCACGCGCCGAGCGAAATCAGCCAGATCGCGGCCGACGTCGCGCCCAGGAATACGGCGGCGATGATCGGACCCGGGCGAGTGTTCCGCGGCAGGTAGCGCGAGTAATCGGACACCGAAGGGGCATAGGTGATGTTGTACGCGGCGCTCGCCGAGAATTGCGCAATGAAGGCGACCCAGGTAAACGTGCCCGGCGCGGTGTGCGTTGCCGGTACGCGGCCGGAGATGACCGCGATCGTCAGTATCGTATAGAGCGGCAAGCACAGCCAGAAGCATATGCGGAAGACACGGTGCAGCCAGTCGTGACCGTAGATCGCGATAACGACGGCGATCGCAGCGGTCACGAGGGTGATTGCCGCTTCGTTCCAGCCCAGGATTCCGTTCAAGCCGCGCGCCACCAGAACGGTATCGGCCACGTTGAAGCCGATGAACGTGAACAGCGTGCCGAACAGCACGACGACCACGCCGCGATAGCCGAATTGCGCACGCGACTGGATCATCTGCGGCAGGCCGAGCTCCGGACCCTGCGAGGCGTGGAAGGCGACAAACAGCGTACCGAACAGAATGCCGAGCGCGCCGGCGAGCGAGGTGTAGCCGAAGCCCAAGCCCATGCTCGGCCCGACGAATCCGATCGCGATCGTGAAGAAGTGAAAATTTCCCAGGAACCAAAACGGGGCCTGATCGATGACCCGGCCGTGCCGTTCATTTGGTGCAATGTAATCGATCGATTTGTGTTCGATAGCCACTTGGTCTTTCGCGGCTTCGGCGCGCCGTTCCGTGCGTTTTGAATTTCACGCAGGCGCCAACCGCCCGCGACAGCCGCAAACCTTCGGTTAATAGTGTTAACCCGCTCGACGTTAAACCATTGACGGCACCCAGGCAAGCCGCGGTGACAGTTGTACGGGCGATCGGAAACTGCCAGAGTGCATCACTGAAGACAGGACGCGGGGATTTTGCATGGCAAGGATTCGGGCGCGCAAATTGCCGGTTCCGACGCGCGAACGGATCTTGGACGAGGCCGAGCGTCTGATCGCCGTCAAGGGAGTGTACGGTTTCAAGCTGAGCGACATTGCGGAGCCGCTGGGTGTACGGGTCCCAGCGATCTACAAACACTACAAGAGCCGGGACGACGTGCTGATCGAAGTGTCGCGTCGGTTTATCTATCTGCTTGCCGCCCAGTTTTCAGCCTCTCCCGGATTGCCGCCTGCCGCGGCGCTGCGCACGGCGCTCGACGGATTCGTGGAATTGATGATGCGTCACCCCGCCTACGTGCGCCTCGCACTGATCGATTTCGCGACTCCCGGCGGCGGCATGGAATACGTGAAGCTGGCCGCCGGGGGTTCTTTCAAGCAGAACTTCTTCGGCGGCCCGCTTGCCGCGATGTATGCGAGGCTGCGGCGACTGCTGCAGGACGGTGTCCGTGCGGGGGCATTCCGGCGCGTCAGCGCGTCCGATTTCTACGGCTTAATCAAGGCTTCGGCCCTGATTCGATTGGTGTACCCGGACGATTCACTGCTTCTGTGCTCGCCGACCAGTGCGGAAATACGCGCGACCAGCCGGTGGCTGTGGAATATCGCCTCAAGACACCTCTCGCCGAGTCCAGGCACCACAGGCTGTTCACCAAAGGTGGCACAGGCGAAAATTTCGCGAACCCAGCCGCCGTAAGACCTGAGCATTCCGCCGGCCTCGTAATTGACAGGTCCCGCGGCCGCTTGATAGATTCGTTAAACCGATTAACCACGCGTGCCTCGGAGCCGCGCAACGCACATCGCTCTCTTCGGCTCAAGCTGTTCGAACTCGGTGAAGTTGAATATTTCGAAAAAATGACCGAACGACCGGGGAAGCACATCCAGTGATGGCGCGTACCCCAGTTGCGCGACCTTAAGGGTGGTAGGAGAAACAAGTAATGCCAAGCAATCCCCGGACCCCCGCTCGCGCGCTGGCATTCACAGCGCGCCGACCCCGTAGACTGCACACCCTGACTCCAGTGACTGCGGGCGTCATCGCCGCGCTGTACGGCTCGGTCGCCGCCGCTGATGACACCGGTCTGCAGGAGATTATCGTAACCGCTACGCGGCACGCCGCGTCCGCGCAAGACATACCCGCTTCGATCACCGCGATTTCCGGCAAGACGATCGAGGCGACCGGCATCACCGACATTGCCGAACTGGCGCGCTCGCAGTCCGGTATCAATGTCACCGACAAGGGCGGGTTCGCCGGCGTGAACGGTTCTGACCTGATCATCCGCGGCCTGAACAGCGACTCGACCTCGGGGGAATTCATACAATCGTCGCCGATCGTGCAGCCGGTCGCAACCTACGTCGACGATACGCCGCTCTTCTTCAATCTGCGTTTGTCGGACTTGGACCGTGTCGAGATCCTCCGCGGTCCGCAGGGGACCTTGTACGGCTCGGGCTCGCTCGGCGGCACGATCCGCTACGTGCAAAACGCACCTGACACGCACGCTTTCGACGCCAAATTGAATGCCGGCGTCAGCAGCACTGATCACACGAATGCGGTCAATTACGATGTTGACGCAATGCTCAACCTACCATTGTCGGACACCTTCGCTCTCCGATTGAACGCCGGCTACGCGAACGAAGCCGGTTTCATCGATCAAACCAATCTCTATGCGTTAAACGCCCAGGGCGAGCCGACCGCGGCGCAGCCCGGCAATCTGCTGAGCCCGCCCGTAACCTATTCCAGCAATGGCACCAACTCGTACCAGTACACCTCGGCGCGCGTGGCGGCATTATGGCGACCGAACGAGGATTTCCATGCGCAATTGTCGTACTACTACCAGCTCGGGAGCGCCGACGGGTACCCATACTCGGCGCCGCGCTATGGCGTCGGCTCGCTGACCTCGACGGATTACATTCCGGCGACGAACCGAGATGAGATCAATCTCGCCGCTTTGACGATGGAGGGCGACCTCGGCTTTGCGACCCTGACTTCCACGACGTCCTGGGCTAATCACCAGGCTACGGCCGAGGGCGACGTCACGTCCTTGTACGCGAGTTTTCCGTTCTATTCGTCGCTCTATGGCGCCAATCCGCGCGTGCTCGTGGTCGGCGACCAGGGATACGGCGACAAGCCTTGGGCAGAAGAGCTGCGTCTCGCATCGAAACCGGGCGGACGCTACGAGTGGGTCGCCGGGCTCTTTTACAAGAGCGAAGACACCGCGATTAAGGAACACGACTTCTACCCGGGATATCTCGATTACTTCAACGCGTGCGTGCCCCTCTATGGCGCCAGCAACGGCGACGGTGTGACGCCCTCGCAGTGCGGTATCGGTGAGACCGCCTACACGCCCGGATCGCCACCGACCGTGATCGACGGAATACCGATCATCAAGGATCAGGCCTACATCGGCGATTTCCAGACCCACTACACGGACTTAGCAATGTTTGGTGAGTTCACCTGGCATGTCGCCCCCGACTGGCAAGCGACCGGGGGGCTGCGTGCGTTCAAGCAGACGGTAACCCAGTCGCAGCAAACCGGACTGCTGTTCGACGGACCGGACTTCATCGCGAACGAAACCCACGGCGATTCGTGGCGCAAAGTTCTGGGCAAGGTCAATGTTGCGTATCACATCGATCCCACCACTCTGGCCTATGCGACTTGGTCGCAAGGCTTCCGGCGCGGCGCGGTCAATGCGCTGCCGCCGACCGAACTCGGCGGCTATGTCACGCCGCCCGGGCTGTTCACAGTGCAGCCCGATACCGCCAATAACTACGAACTTGGCGTCAAGGGTACCGTAGAAAACCGCTTTCGATATTCCGCAGCGATCTTCGACATTCAATGGGAAAACGTCCAGCAGAGCGCGTTTTTGACGCCGCTGGCGCTGCCGGGTGCGGTCAACATCGGCAAAGCCTACAGCCGCGGCTTCGAAGCCGAGTTCTATGGCCGCTTCACCGAGCATATCTCGCTGCAGTTCAACTACACCTACGACAAGACGGCTTTGACCTCGTACAGCGCGGTGGCGTTGAGCGGCCTGACGGTTCCGCCGCCGCCGGTGGGCTCGCCCTTGCCGGGCACGCCGACGAATGCGGCGTTCATCGAACTCGACTACGGGCAGGTTCACGCCGGCACCGGGGTGCTCAATTTCGCGATCAACGCCCGATACCAGGGTTCTCTGATCCCGGCGCTGTCGGCGACGATCCCAACGGTTGACCCCTATACCATGCTCGGTTTGCGCGCGACCTACACACTGCCGCATTGGTTCGCTTCGCTGTATGTGGATAATCTGACCAACCAAATCGGCGTCAATTCCTACACCGATCCGATTCAGTGGGGCGCGAATTATCAGGCGTTGGTCTCAAGGCCGCGCACCATCGGCGTCACGTTCGGTTATTCTGTGAAGTAGCACGGAGCCGCGGCATGGGCGGCTGAGGGCCCACTGTGGCAGAACCCCGGGACAATGCGCACCGCGAGGTACAGCGGCTGATCCGCACGCGCGATTGGCCCGCTGCGCTCATCGCAATCGATCGCGCGGTGTCATCCGACCCGCACAATCCCGCATACCATCTGCATCGCGCGCACTGCCTGCTCGCGCTCGGGCGGCGCGCCGAGGCGCTGGCTGCGGCCGACCAGGCAGTCCGGCAGGGTGGAGCGGACGCTGCAATCTGGGATGCTGTCGGAACACTCAGAACTCACGCGCGTGAACCGCGCAGCGCCATCGACGCCTACGAGCGCGCGATTGCGCTCGCCCCGGGGGACTATCGATTCTGGTACAACCGCGCAGCGGTGCGCCGCTTCCTGGGAGACCTCGACGGCGCCGAAGCGGATTACGACCAGGCGATTGCGCTGAATCCTTCGGACATCACGGCATACTTGAACCGCTCCCAGCTTCGCACTCAGAGCACGGAGCGCAACCACGTCGCGGAACTCGAGAGCATGGCGCACAAGAGCCTGGCGGACTGGCGCGCGGAAGTACATCTGGCGTATGCGCTCGCCAAGGAATACGAAGACCTCGGCGACTACGCTCCGTCGTTTCAGCACCTGCGGCGGGGCGCCACAAGGCACCGCGAACACATCGACTACGACGTGTCTGTCGATGTCGCCACCGCCTGCTGGATCATCGAAGCCTATCCTAAAGGCCCCGCGGAACCTGCGCCGGACGCGAGCGATGCATCGCCGATCTTTATCGTCGGCCTGCCGCGCAGCGGTTCGACCTTGGTCGAGCGCATCCTAGGCTCCCATTCGATGGTGTCTTCGGCCGGAGAACTCGACTGCTTCGCGCTCGCCCTCGTCGACGCCGTGCGCCGGAGCACCAATCGCCCGCAAATTCCACGCCGCGAATTGGTCGCGCGATCGGCGGCGCTCGATTTCCCGGCTCTCGGCCGGGATTATCTCCAGAGAGTAAGTGCGGTGCACGACGCTGCCGGCCGCCCGATCGACAAAATGCCGCTCAACTATCTCTATTGCGGACTGATCCACCGCGCGCTGCCGAAGGCCAGGATCATCCATGTCACCCGCCACCCGATGGCAGCGGGGTACGCGATGTACAAGACGCTCTTCGACCGCGGCTACCCGTTCTCGTACGATCTCGGCGAGATTGCGCAGTACCTCATCGCGTATCGCCGGCTGATGGAGCACTGGCGGTCGACGATCCCGGCGGCGATTCACGAGGTGCGCTACGAACGCCTGGTCGCGGATCCCGAACGGCAAACGCGCGAGCTGCTCGCCTTCTGCGGCCTGGAATGGCAGGAAGCATGCAGAGCCTTCCACGAGAATCCGGACCCGTCGATGACGGCGAGCGCCTTGCAGGTGCGCCGGCCCCTATATGACTCGTCGGTGGCGCAATGGCGCCACTACGAAGCGCAGCTTGCGCCCTTAGAGGAGGCGCTGCGCGGCGCAGGCGTCGATACCGGCGCGACATAGGCGAGTACGATCGGGCTGGTTTTTCGGGAGAACAGATCAAACGCTTGCGCTCCCGACATTTTGGTGGCGCAGGACGAAATCGAACCGCGCTCCGCATTTGGGACTCGAAGTGAAGAACTATGGGTTAATTGCCTGCGCAAATATGGCGCAGTAAATTAGCAGGAAAGTCATGTAAGCTATGGATTTATATGGCTCTCCGGGACGGAACCGAAATCATGCGGAAAACACCCTGCAATTTAAGGGATTTCAGATTTCGCTTCGACACGATACCCCCAAGAACACCCCTTCTAAAAGACGGCTGCTACCGGACGTTGTCGGATCTTCGGTGGAAGATTCTCACGAACACCTTCATGTGATACTATAGTATCACTTTATGCGTACAGAACTTGTTACCACTCTGAAGCGAAAAGCGTCGGAATTGCTGGCCGATATCGAGAAGGACGGAGCTCCCATTCTCATCACTCAGCACGGCCTGCCGGCTGCCTACCTCGTCGATGTCGAAGCCTACGATGCTCTACAGCAACGCATTGGCTTGCTCGAGGGCATCGCCCGAGGTGAGAAGGCGGTCGAGGACGGTCGCGTCGCGACCCATGCGCAAGCGAAGCAACGCATGTCACGATGGCTCAAGTAATCTGGGCCGAGCCGGCTTTAAACGACTTAGACGCTATCGCCGATTACATTGCGCTCGACAATCCAGCGGCCGCTAGTGAATTGGTCCAGCGAATTTTCAGGCATGTCGAGCAGTTGACTATTCATCCGGACAGCGGCTCCAAACCGCGCGAACTGCGCGGCGGCCGCTACCGTCAAATTGTTGAACCGCCGTGCCGCATATTCTATCGGCAGGGGGGCGAAACAGTTTACGTACTGTATGTAATGCGCGGCGAACGCAAATTGCGACCACGCGCCCTGGCGGCGCGCCGCAAGAAGGCCGCCCCATAGAGCCGCGAGAGTATCCGTCTGTCCGTAGTCCATTTTGCTGCAACGTGCGATTCCGGAATTGCTTTATTCGAGATGCGCTCCATTTTGAGGATGCTAGTTTCTCTTAAATCTGAATGGCTGGTATCGGGCGCAGGTTCTGGCGCTTGCCGGCCAACAAAACCGGGCGCTCGCGGTCGCGAAATCACTGCCGCGAAGCGGCCATTCGCGATCTGCGGTAGCTTATGCCAACGGGAATAACTACTGCGAAGAAACTGATGGACGATTCAGAGCTTTCAGATTCGGACGAGCAATTGACTATCAAAGCGATCTTGCGATTTGCGTCCTTTGCGTTGCCGTCGCTTGTGACAATCCTTATGTTGCTTTTCTGCTGGAGGCGACATTTCGACAAGCAGAGTATCGAGTCAGCCGGATTTATGATTGCATGGTGCGTCTATTTGGCCATTTTTCTTTATCGACGAAGCCGTGGCCTTGCCGCCTCATTGTTTTACGCTTCTAATGGTCCTGACCGCGACGAAACCACTCAAGAGGACATGGATTTCATAGCGCTGTGCGGGGCAGCAGTAACTGCGGGGGCCGTTGCGTATATTCTCTTTAGGAGCTGGTGACAGTCTCGCTGAAGCGGTCAGTCACCAGCGACGACTGGGGGCGTGACGAGTCTATCTTGGGGTAATGATTAGGTGGGAAGGTGTCAGCGCAACTTATCTGCACAGCAAGGCGGCACCTGCGCCAATTGCGGCAAGACCGTTTGGCCGTTCGCAGGGGTGACCACCCATGTTGAGGCTCAACTCTTGGACAATATTCGGAATGGCCAAATGATCGACGCGATCAAGCTCTTACGTTCGGTCTCAAATCGAGGCCTCGCAGACGCAAAGTGGATGATCGAGCACATGTACGAAACGGCAGGCGTCGCAGTACGCGATCTGCAAGACGCTCATGATATGCCTAGCCCAGGCGAATCAGTCGCCCCAGATATCGAGGAAAAGGTGAGGCTGGATTACCCGCCTGAATCGAAATTGGCGGTAATGCAGTCGCTTGCGAAGTACCAGGGTCCAGAACGAAACAGAGTTATTCGGTGCATTGTCCATTTATCGGGCGGCGATCCACAGCGAACATTTCACTTCGCCGGTGTCGCTGCGCAGGACTATCGAGACGTAATCTACTGGGCCGAATATGACGAAGAAGGTCGAAGAAGAGTGCACAATTTTGATAAGCCGTTTGTCTAAGACCAACATCGTGCATTTACGAGCGTCCACGATTGCGATTAGCCTTTGTTGCGCGCTTGCGGCTTGTCATCCCAACGACAAACGCGCCATCGTGCGAGTGTCAGTGTTTGAGGATCACGTATCCATCAATGGTATGCGATCAGGTCTACCAATTGAACAAGCAGTTGGCACCCAGACTCAGGGTGGCAATGCGTCCGTAGTATTCATCACATCACAACCGCTCAGTGAGGCCAGGCGCGACGAGTTGCGGCGTGCTATTGAAAAGATCCCTCACTCGGGAGAAATAGGCATAAGAAAAGTGCGGTTATCCTGCCCGGAATCCCAGGGTTTGACATGCCGTTGACCACTAAATTGCGGTTCCAGCGAATCGCGGGTCGCGTCTTCGTTGAGCCAGGGAGGGAGTCGATGACCGGGATCAAGTGCCTTCGTTTGACGCCGGGGCAACCCCGCGTCGCGCGACCTCATCGATGAGCATGTGATGCGCTTTTTAGTTGCCGTACTCGCTTCACTTTCGCTGGTAACAATAGTGTCGGCGGACCAGAAGAGCGATTATGAAGCCGCACTTGCGCGCTGGCGATCCCAAGTCGTCACTGCATACTCATTCACGTATCAGGATCAAGATGGAGACGTGATTTCTCCGTACTGCGGAGGAGCGCTGATCAGAGTCAGCGTCGTTCCGGGAAAATCTGCACAAGTCCGCGTCATCCGGGGCACGAGTCATTGCCCGACAGGCACGAGAGGTAAGGCCATAGACGTCGAGGTGCCTAGTTCTATTGACGAATTGTTCGGCCGAATGCGGCGTTGGGTCTACGACCCGCCGACGAGAGTGGACCTCGAAACGACCTATGACCCAAAGTATGGCTTCCCAATTCGCTGGAGCGCTACGAAGCTGGAGATCTCTGACAGCGACGAGGGATTCGCGATCACAGATTTCAAGGTCAACAAGTGACGCCTAACTGTAGAGGGAATTGCGGACGCGATTGCCGTGAAGCAGACGTTGGCCGAGGACCGCTTGGGGTTGAAGCTCGCTGAATGGAATCGTTGGGAGTACACATGGTTGTGGCGTTTTTTGGCGGGGCGGCGATTTTAACAATTGCACCGGCGCTGAACACTACTTTCGCGATGTTTCGGTGGCCCCGGGCCGTAACCGCGATGCGATGCCGGGTTCCGAGCGTTAACCGTATGTAAGGTCTGTGCTTTGTCCGACTTCGATAATATATCCGTCAGGATCGCGGATATAGCAGCGCGTCTCGCCGTACTTGGGGATCGGCTCCGTGATGAACTCCGCTCCTCGACTCTTCCATAATTCATAGCACGCTTGAATATCCGCAACGCGGAAATTCATAAAGCTGTTGATGTGATTCGGGTCGGGGACGCTGAGAGTTACCGTCGGCTTATCCGGGGTCGGGCCGCCTCCAACGTTCAGAATCATCCAGATATTCGCAAGCTGAAGGTACCCTGGCGCGTTGCCGTCACCCAGGCTCAGAATGCGAGCGCCGAAGACCTTTTCATAGTATCGAGCTGATCGCTGGATGTCGGCGACGGTGAGAAAATGCGCGATACTGATTCCCTCTCGCGGGGGCATCTCATAGCTCTTCTGTCCAATTTGTACGCCACTCATTGACGACTCCAATTCCGACAAATAGTGTTCATCATGCGCTTTGGAAACATGCGCGTCGGCTGCTGAGGTGAGTTATACCCCGACCCATCGGCAAATCTCAATCGTAGAATGCCGGGAGCAGCTTAAGCCCGTCGGTTTGGCTTTTGTCGTGATTGATGAAGAGCGTCGCCTTGTAGGTTGCCATCAACCGCCTGACTTTATCCATTGACGCAATTGATTCTGCCTTGTTGGTATTGAGGGACGGAACGATGTTGTTCTCGAAATTCCCTTCCAAATGAACAACATCGCCGGACAGCACGATGAAGCCAGAATTCTTAAGATGGACCAGCAGTGACTGGTGGCCGGGGGTGTGCCCTGGCGTGGAAACCAAAGTGACGCTCCCATCGCCGAACACATCAGTATCGCCGTCGATGAGCTGAAGTTTCTTCGGCGTACCCAAGAGCTTACGGGCCAGCGCCATCAATTGATTTACGTTGTCGTTCGACCCGTTGGGGGAGTGTATCCAGCTGTACTCGGCTCGCTGCATTACAACCGTGGATTGGGGGAACAAGCCCATGTTGCCTATGTGATCTCCATGCGTGTGCGATATTGCAACCCGACCGATGTCGGCGGGCTTCAGTCCAATCGCGGCGAGTTGATCTGTCAGTGACTTGTCGAGGTGATAGACAATCAATTTGGGTAAAGTGGACCAACCTTGGGGGTCGTTGAGCGCGGCTTCCGGAACACCGGTATCCCAAAGCAGCCACTCCCTGCCATGCTTTATAAGCCAGCAAGTAGAAGAGAATTCGATATTGCGCCCGACGTTTTTTCCCGGTGTCCAGACCGACTCGTCGTTTGCGAGCGAGTGGCCACAATCCAACCTGTAAAGCTTTTCGGCGACACCGGCGTTGATGGGATCCGGTAGATTGGCTCCCGCGTTCGCATCTGGCGTGACTTCCATCATGAGCACGAGTGCAAGCGCGCCAAATGACGCTGCTACTAGGGCTTGTCTCAACATGACGATTCCTCCTCTGCGAAAATGCAACGCTGTTGGCCGGGATTTCACCCGCAGTACGGGTGGTAAACTTAAGTCCGGAACGAATATCAACCGTACGTGAGGTCGGTGCTCTGTCCGACTTCGATGATATAGCCGTCAGGATCGCGGATGTAGCAACGTATCTCGCCGTACTTGGGTATCGGTTTGGTAATGAACTCGGCTCCTCGGCTTTTCCACAATTCATAGCACGCTTGAATATCCGCAACGCGAATATTCATAAAGCTGCTGATTTTATCCGGCTACGATGATTGAAGCCTATCGGACCGGCATTCCCGGCAACGGCAAGCCGTTCCCTGACGGCTCCAAGATTGCCAAGATCGAGTGGAAGCCGAAAAAGATGGTGGAATCACCGTTTGCAGTAAACGTGCCGGACACGTTGCAGGATGTTTTTCTCATCGAAAAGGACAGCAAGCGGTTCCCGGACACAAAGGGATGGGCCTATGCGGTGTTTGACTATCAGCCTGCATCCGATACTTTCACACCGGATCCGACCGGCACCGTCAACTGCGGTTTCGCGTGCCATACGGCTGTGAAGGACAAGGATTACATTTTTCACTCGTACCAGAAGCGGTGAGAGAATGGTATTCGCTTCCGACTTTACGCGACGTGACGTCGCATCCTCGGCCCAATAGCACCGAGGTTATGCCGCCGCGATGCCGCACAACACATCGATGGAATATTTTCCAGGACCAGTAACGTACAACAACAAGAGGCCGCCAATAATGCTGAGATTCTTGTAAAAGCCATCTATGCTGTCGACTTTATCGGGTGCCGGTATCGTCCAATAGTGATGCCCAATAAGCGCAGTTCCTAGAGTATAGAAACCCAAAAGTAAAGCCGACGGGCGCGTGAATGCGCCAACAGCGACCGCGAACGCAACCGGAAGCTCCATAAAGGTTGCTACGCCAGCCGCCAGTACTGGTATCGGGACGCCAAGCCGTACCATTTGACTTACCGTTCCCGAATAGCCCCTCAGCTTTCTCCAGCCGAAAATCAGAAATAGAGTCGTGATAAGCAGCCGGGCCGCAAGTATGAGCACGTCGTTGCCGTTGAGCATAAAACTAACGTCGCTCCCTGTTTTCCAGTAGTTGCGCTGGCGGATCCGTTCTATGTGTTGGGGATTTGTATATCGTCAGAATCGCGTCAGGTTCGGTGACGGTGGCGCCTAGCCTGCCAGGAGTGATGCGATCATTCCGTCAAGGCTCCACGGTCCTGGCCCCGCCAGCATCACGACGGTAAGCCCGATGCAGTAAAGAGCTTCGGGGACGTAGAGCAGGTCGCCGAGCTAATCGGCACGATCAATTGGCTGCCATGCACGTATCCGATTGACTGCGTCGAATGCAAAGGCACCCGCACTAATCACGAAGAGCCCGAACGCCGCCAGCACGGACAATAATCCAATGATGAGTGCGCATCCGCCGCTAAACTCAACGCTAGGCAGTAGCCATTGCATGATCGGCACCGCGTGCACACCGTCATCTTGCAGCGTGCGTGTCAGCGTCGCATGCCTGGGAGCGTTGAATAGCTTGTGGTAACCGCTTATCGCGAAGAACGCCCCGAGCGCCACGCGATTGAGTGTCAGGGCGGCGCTGGGGGCTTGAGCGCCATGTGTGATAAGGAGCAATACATGCATGATTTAGTGACCTCCAGGCTCCGTTCACCCAGTGCCTCCCGTATTTCTTGATCTCTCATAAGCCTGTTCTCCGCGCAGTGTGGGCCTGATTGTGGTGGGAAACGCAGAGTTAGCTGACGGCCCGCGACTGCTAGAAGCGCCGCCGGGCGTCGGCCAAGAATTACAGAGCACCGAACGCAAATCGAAAGAGTTCGGTGAGAGAATAGAGGATATTTCAACGGTCAAGGAGCGTAAAGATCATGAGTAAAAGCTGCTCGCATCTAGGTACCCTCAGGAAGGTTAAACCAAGCGCGCGCGGTTGCGAGGAGTGTTTGAAAACCGGTAGCGAATGGGTTCACCTCAGAATCTGCCGGACGTGCGGGCGCGTTGGTTGTTGCGATCAATCGCCAGGTCGTCATGCAACCGCTCATTTTCGCGCGACAGGGCACTTGATCATCGAGGGTTATGATCCTCCCGAGGGGTGGGGCTGGTGTTACGTCGATGAAGTGTTCTTCGACTTGGGAAACAACACGACACCGCAGGACGGACCAATCCCACGATATTATTAATCGGGTCGGGTAGGTCCGCCGCGGACCTAAATCGAACCGCGGCCCGGACTTTGGATTCGAAGCGCCAAACAAGCTCTTAATTGCATATGAGAGAATACCGCAGTAAATTCGCATGAAAGAAGGGTAACTTGTTGATTATACGGGCTCCCCGGAACGGATTCGCAATCGACGAGAAAACGTCGAGAATTCCAGGGGTTTTTGACTTCAGCTCGCTTGAGATGCCCCCAAAAACACCCCTTCTAAAAGGTGGCTGCTGATGGACGTTGCCGGGTGTTAGTACACATCGATCCGATGGTCCGGCGACTGCGGGCAGCTCGCGGCCCAAAAGCGTCCACTTCGTGCTAGTCAAATTGCGAGGCGCCGCGTCTCTTGATGTCATCTGCGTTTTGTAATAACATTGTTATTACTATGAAATCACTACCGGTAACTGTCCGTCGCATTGGAAACTCACTGGGCGTTGTTATCCCCAAGCCCGTTTTGGCCCAGGTAGGGCTTTCTGAGCGGGCCGAACTGACCGTCGAGCGCGGGGCCATCGTGTTGCGCAGGCCGCGCAAGTCTGCCCGCGCCGGGTGGTCACAGGCGGCTGAATCCGTTGCCGCTCAGGGCGAGGACGAACTCCTCATGGGGGACTTTGCCAACGCCGCGGATCTGGAACTTGACTGGTGAAACGCGGTGAGATCTGGCTCGTCGCTCTTGATCCAACGGTTGGAAGTGAGATCAAGAAATCGCGGCCGTGCGTCATCGTCTCGCCTCCGGAACTCAACGAGCATCTGCGCACAGTCATTGTCGCTCCGATGACCACCAAGGGCTTCCCAGCGCCCTTTCGGGTGCCGGTGACGCATTCAGCGAAAAAGGGCCTGATCGTGCTCGATCAAATCAGAACTGTTGATAAGATCCGACTGGTCAAGAGGGTCGGCGCGGTCAATGCAAAGATCCTTTCTAATGTACTGACCACGCTGCAAGAAGTATTCGCAGAGTAACGGGCGCTTACCACTCAATTGGATCAATCAGGCAGATTGTGGCCACAACCGGGCATTCACAGACTTCAAATGACCGAGTGAAAGCCGACGTTGGGGCGTTAAAATGTTTGCGCCAATCCTACTGCCCCCTCCCATAGGTTTCCGGCGCGACGATTTTGATGACGTGGGACGAACGCGCTTCTTTCCAACACGACCGGCAACGAGAACACCGGCGTCGGTTATTTCGCGCTGTTCTCCAATACCACCGGGTTGAACAACATTGGAATAATGCCGGCTACGCCGTGACCGGTTCGAACAATATCGATATCGGCTCTATGGGATCAGCCGGAGAGAGCGGCGTCATTCGCATCGGGGGACCCTCGCAATCCGCTGCATACGTTGCGGGCATATCCTCGACGCACCTCACGGGTAGCGCGGTGTATGTGACTGCCAACGGGCAACTCGGTGTACTGGCGTCCTCGGAACGCTATAAGACAGAGATTGCCTCGATGGGACCCAGCACCCAGAAGCTGCACGAGCTACGGCCCGTCAGTTTCCACCTAAAAAGCGACCCGAAGGGCGCCGTGCAGTATGGTCTGATCGCGGAGGAAGTTGCCAAGGTGTTCCCGGAACTCGTGATCCGTGATGAGGCGGGAACGATTCAAGGCGTTCGTTATGACGAACTCGCGCCGATGCCGCTCAACGAAGTGCAGCATCAGGTCGCCGAGATCCGTGACCTGAAGCAGCAAGTGGCCGAACTGAATAATCTGAAACTGGAGATGCGCGCGGCGCTCGTAGCGTTGAAATCCAAGGATCCACTCGTCGCGCGGCGTTAATTCTGGTCCATGAGACCCCCGGCCTCGTGCCGGGTTTTTGTCACTGGCCGACCCGGTACCAGACGGTCACGACCGTCGGGTTGGGGTCGGACGCTCATTCCAGCCTAGGGGGCGCAGTGTCCACGAACTATCTCTTAAAGAAATGCTTGCATTAACAAGTGTAAGTATTTGATTGATTGGCTCCCCGGGACGGATTCGAAATCGACGAGAAAACGCCGAGAATTCTAGGGATTTTTGACCTCAGTTCGCGTGAGATACCCCCAAAAACACCCCTTCTAAAAGGTGGCTGCTGCCAGATTCTCCCGGACGTTGTCGGAAGACAGTTCACGAATTAATTCTGGCAGTTGGCGGCACCGAAATGATCGCCAGTTACCGGATGCTCGCGGATTGCGGTGAACTGATCATTTGGAGCTGCCTGCAAGGAAGGGAATTCACCTCCGGGTGCCGGCCGGTCTCGCTAACTCGCCAGCTTCACGGGGAGGAGACGTGCCTAATTTAACAATAACGCCCCGGCGTCAAGCCGGGTTTTGTATGTCTTGCAGCAGACTGATCATTGGTGCCTCCTTGGGCTCATGTGCGGCAGCGGACAGAAGGCCTTGAGGCGGAAGACTTACAGTTCGAACGCCAATCAGTGTATGCAGGGAGAACTCCAATGGGTGACGTGTATGTTTACCACTTCATGCGTCGCGGGCCGGCTGGCGAAAATATCCTATCCAGGCGGTGGGCAACGCTTGAGACGATCAACGGTAAGGGCGAAGCCGTCATGGAATCGCAAATCGTGGTCGACCACACGGAGGTGGATGGCAACGGGTACCTTGTTGGCCGCAGTGGCAACGAGTCGCACCCAACGGATGAGCTATGGGCTCAAATAAGGTCGCTCGAACGAAGAGCCAATTCAAGGGACATCGAAGCGCTGACATTGAACGAAAGTGGCGAGGGCGCCCGCAGTTATTTGCTTCGCTTAGAAAGCAGGGAGTTGCGCAAAGCGGCTCAACGATTACGCAAGCAGCGTGCCGATTCGATGGTCGCCGAACTCGGCAATCGGATCGACTCGCAAGTCTTCGTGGAGTTCCGGGGCGACCCAACAACGGGATAGGCGACCGCCGACGTTGGCGACAAGCGGCGGCATGCGGAAAGTTGAGGCAGTCACTCACCACGGGCGGCAGAGGGCGGCCTATCGCCGGTCTGGTTCGGCCACGGGTCGATTTGCGACGGAGGACAGTTCCCTTGCCTGCGGCTGACTCACGGCTTGCAGCGATTCCGAGGATCCCGCGCCCTAGAACGATGTCTCAGCGGGATCGCGGAATTACTCACCCTAGGGAATGCCACCTGAAGTTTCCTCGGGTAACCGCTAAACTGCTTTCCTTTCTGGGCGCATCTTCGACCGCGTCGACGTAACGGCCGGGCTCTGTTATTTCGCGCAATCGTACTCGGAACTCAAATTTCGATTCGAGAGTGAGGTTGTTGCGCATAAGGCGGGGGTCTTGGTGACTACGTTACGTACCACAAATCTGGGGCGCGCCCTTTGCCTTGGCGGCGCGAGCCTTGGAGCCATCGGCCTCATTGGCTGGCTCACAAATGTGCAAGCGCTAGTCACGA
This sequence comes from uncultured Gammaproteobacteria bacterium, assembly GCA_963811115.1. Taxonomy (GTDB): domain Bacteria; phylum Pseudomonadota; class Gammaproteobacteria; order Steroidobacterales; family Steroidobacteraceae; genus Bog-1198. Next base: position 41,331 of record CAWEQB010000001.1, on the reverse strand, counting down.
TCGTGCCCGGTCAGCCGCCGATGATGCCGAACACCGCCTTGGCGCTTCTGCTCCAGGGCTCCGCTGCGGTGCTGTCTGACGCGAAACATTCAGGACGTGCGATTCGATTGTTGTCGTGGTTGGCGGCCAGCGTCGTGTTCGTCATTGGCATCGGGACCCTCGCCGAGTACACGTTCGACCTCCCATTATCGATTGATCAGCTCCTCGTTCGCGCCGAAGCAGGTTCGTACCCAGGGCGTCCCTCTCCGCCGACAGCGGTCGCGCTCGCCTGTCTCGCGGCCGCTACCCTGCTGCGCGATGTGCCTTCCGCCATGCGGGTGCAGCCGCTGGACTGGCTTCTCTTGTGCGCCGGTCTGATCGCACTGACGGCCCTGCTGGGACAGGCATTCGGTACAGGGGCGCTCTATCGGCTCACCCGTACGCCAATCACCGGAGTTGCCGTGCACACGGCACTGGGCCTGCTCATGATCTCGGTGGGGCAGCTGCTCCGGCGACCTGACGCGGGCTTCATGCGGATCGCGTTTTCTCCGAGCCCGGGCGGCATGTTGCTGCGGCGTTTGGCGCCCATTGCAATCCTGGTCCCGGTGCTGTTCGGACTGACCGCCGCCTGGCTTCTCGCTCTTCCCGGTATCGAAGACTTCAGCCTCATATTCGCCGCTCTCATTGTGGTTAGCAGCGTTGTGAGCGTGTTGCTTCTCACGATCACGGCCGAGCGGCTCAACCGTGCGCAGGATGCCCGCAAGCGCGCCGAGGACGAGGTCAGCCTGTCTGAAGCAAAGTTCTCCGAGATCGTCTCGATCTCCGCGGATGCGATTATTTTGATCGACGAGGATCAGAAGATCACGCTGTTCAACGAAGGCGCCGAGAAAATCTTCGGCTGGTCGAGCGCAGAAGTGATCGGAGGGTCGCTCGACATCCTTATCCCCGAGCGCTTCCGTGCCATCCACGCGCGCCACGTGGAGACCTTCGCTGCCGGGGCGGGTGCGGCGCGGCGAATGGGTACGCGCGGCAGCGCGATTTTCGGCGTACGCAAGAACGGTCACGAGTTTCCCGCCGACGCGGCCATCTCAGGTATCGTCATCGACGGCAAGAGAATTCTCACGGTGGCCCTCCGCGACATCACGGAGTTGAAGGAGGCCGAGGCCGTGGCCAAGCGATCCGCTCAAGCACGGGCGGCCGCGCTCGCTGAGTCTCAGCAGTCCCAGCGAGAGCAGCAATTTCTCGCGGAAGCGGGTTCGATCCTCGCGTCCTCGCTGGACTACGATCAGACATTGACGAGCGTCGCTCGCTTGGCGGTCCGCGAATTCGCGGACGTGAGTTTTGTTGATCTCATCGAGGAGAACGGCGAGATTCGGCGCCTGCGAGCGGTTAGTCGCAACCCATCCCTCGACTGGGCCTGCGAGATCTTGAGCATCGCATCCCTTGATCGAAATCGACACCCTTTCGCTGGGCCAACCCTCAAAGAGGGGCGGCCGATTTTGATGGAGAGTGTGTCGCCTGAGACGGTTGTCTCCCTCGCGCAGGACAACCCAGAGCGCCTTCGAGCCCTCCGCGGCATCGACTCGAAGTCCGTGATTACCGTCCCGCTCATGGCCGATGGGAAGATCTTTGGCATGCTGGCCTTTGTATCGTCGGCGTCCTCGCGGCAGTTCACTGCCGATGACTTGCGTTTGGCGCAAGCGCTCGCTCATCAAGCGGCTCTCGCGATCGAGAAGGCGCGGCTGTATCGGGTTGCCCAACGAGCGCTGCAGGCCCGAGATGAAGTCCTTGGCATCGTCGCCCATGATCTGCGCAACCTGCTACACGTTATTATTCTCGAAGTCGATTCCCTCAATCGCCTTCGGGGAGGGCAGGAGCCTGATTCTCGGTGCGCCGCGGGATCGATCCATCGTACTGCGGTTCGAATGAACCGGATCATTCAGGATCTTCTGGAGATTTCCCGCGTCGAGGCAGGCGGCCTTGTGGTTGAGCGAAGTCGCGTGCCTGTGAATCAAATGACCGGCGATGCTGTGGAGGCTCAGAAGTCGGTCGCCGCGGAAGCATCCGTCGACCTTCGACTCGAGGTGGCGCGTGACGTGCCTGACGTGTGGGCCGATCGCGATCGTCTGCTCCAGGTCTTCGATAACCTCGTCGGCAACGCACTTAAGTTCACCCCGCCTGGTGGTCACATTAGAGTCGGCGCAGCACTGAACGAGGACGAGGTTCGATTCTGGGTAGCGGACACGGGAGTCGGCATCGCCACTGAAGACCTCCCGCACGTGTTCGACCGATTCTGGCAGGCGCGCAAGGGTGAGCGACGCGGCACAGGTCTCGGCCTGACGATAGTCAAGAGCATCATCGAAGCGCACGGCGGCCGTATCTGGGTTGAGAGCGCTCTGGGGAGGGGTACTACATTTTTCTTTGCGATCCCGGCAGCAGATCAGAACGTGGGCGATTCCGTGCGAGCAGGGCAGCAAAGTCTATCCAAATAGCGGCCGTTGGCGATGGTCCGCCGGGGGTTGACACGAGTCCCACGGAAGGGGATTGCGGACGAGAGGCTCCACCGCCCAAATCCGGGCACTGACGGTGTCGAAATTGCTGACGCGAACCGGTCGTTCGCCGTCTGCGATAGACTGGCGAGCAATTTACGGAGAGAAGTACATTCACCGATTATCGTCAGCTCTTCCCAATCGAATACTTCGAGCCGGCGCAGATCGGGTCGTTCGCGCGGCCTGTTCAAGAATGCGCCGCTGCGCAACGCATTCGAAAAGGAGGTGCCGCTGGGTCGCATTGCGCAGCGGCAAGACATTCCCGATGCGGCGCGGTGGCTCGCGGGCCCGGCTTTCGTGACAGGGCTCAATCTGCAGGTGAACGGCGGTATATTTCTATCGAGATTGACCAGCACCTGCATCAACTGACTACTGTTGGCCCGCACCATTGGAAGATCCGAGGGTATCCCCAGTTGAACGGCCACATGGTTCGTCTGCAATTCGCCGCGTAGAAGCTTCAGTACATCGCTCAAGATCTCACCAATATTCACCGGTGCTACCGGCGATGGCGCGCCCGTGAGGGTGACGTTGATCGAACTGAATATCGTTCACGCGATGTGCTTAGAGGTGGCTCCCAGCGGTTACTAATACAGTGACACACCGCCATCGTGGTCCTTCTATGCTTTGAGCTTGACGTCGCTGATCATCGGCACGCGGACGATTGCCCCCCCTCATTTACGCATTTAGCTACGTATAACCCGCAATTCAGCATTCTCTCGGGAGTGAGTAGAGTGCGGAACACCGTCGGCTCGTGCGCGTTACCAAGAAACAAATGCTATGCCACTTGAAGGAAGGTTCAGGCCAAAGCTACGATGGCTTTACGGCGCCGCCGTTGCGCTGATCCTAATTGCAGTCCTTGTGACCCTAGCGTGGCTCGGCCCGCTTCCGCCGAAGGTTGTCGTCATGAGCACGGGGACGCCAGGCAGCGACTATGAGGTGTTTGCACAGCGCTATAAAATCATCCTCGCCCGATCGGGCGTTGACCTTCAACTCATGCCGTCGGCCGGTGGCGTCGAGAACCTGAAGCGGCTCAACGACCCGAGCTCGAGTGTCGCAGTGAGCTTCGCGCAAAGTGGTCTCACTAGCCAAGCACAGTCACCGGGTCTGCAGTCGCTCGGAACCGTGTCTTATGAACCGTTCTGGTTTTTCTCTCGCGGTGAAGTTGCCAAGGACTTGCGTACCGTATTGACCGGAAAGAAGGTGTCGGCCGGGCCCGAGGGCGGAGGCACTCGCGCGCTGGCATTGGAGTTCCTGGAGTTGAATGGCCTCGACCAGAATATCGTTCCACTTCTACCCCTCACACCGGATAATGCGGCCGATGCACTGCAGCGTGGCGAACTCGATGTAGTTCTGATGGTGGCTTCCTGGGACACGCGCGCGGTGCGCCGATTGCTGGCATCCTCCGAGATTAATGTTGTGGGGTTTCCACGGGCCGATGCTTATGTAGCGCTATACCCCTTCCTCAGCAAGCTGGTGTTACCGGCCGGTGTCGGCAATATGGCCACCAACCGCCCACCTGCCGACATCACACTGATTGCGCCTAAAGCAAGCCTAATCGTGCGTCGCGACCTGCATCCTGCTATTCAGTTTCTGTTGCTGCAAGCCGCTTCAGAAATCCACTCGCCGCCGGGCATCTTTCAAAAATCCGGTCAATTCCCTGCGCCCGAAACATTCGACCTGCCTCTTTCCGAGGACGCGCGTCAGTTCTACAAGTCCGGAGTTCCGTTCCTGCAGCGCTACCTGCCGTTTTGGCTTGCGAATCTGGTCGGTCGTCTTCTGGTGCTGCTCATCCCGGTAGTGGGCGTCGCGTTTCCCTTGCTGCGTCTTGCCCCCGCGATTTATGGATGGACCATGCGGCGCCGGATCTTCCGGCTTTACGGCGAATTGAGATTCATTGAGGTCGAAGCCGACAGCCGAAGCGGTACTGCCGTTAGCGATCTGCAGTCTCGTCTGGAGCATCTCGAAGAACGCGCCGATCGACTACGAGTACCGAATGCTTTTGCGCATTTCCTCTACCATTTACGCAACCATATCGGCTTAGTACGAACCCGGTTGCAGCAGGCTGCTGCACTCTCGAGACAAAGTGCGGATGGGCTGCCCTAAGACGGGTTTTCACTTTCAACCGCGCTTTCTGGATTCGGGAATATCAATATGTTGCAGCATGATCAAGTATGGCATTGGGTGCGGCGATGGCCAGCGCGTATCCACGAGAGGAATTGCTGGCAGCGCGGCTTCGCCATGGTCGGCGCAACATCCGTAGTTCTCGCGTTTGTTAGTGTTCTCCAGCCTGTCCTCGCCCAGACCACGCCGACAGCACTTCGCGTGGTCACTTTTGTTGCTCCGCCCTTTGTCATCGAGCACGGTGACAAGCTAACCGGCTTCAGCATCGATGTCTGGGATGAAATTGCCGCGCGACTGAACGTGAAGACGGTCTACGAGAAAGCGCTCAGCCCTGGCGCCGGATTTGACGCACTTCGCTCCAAGAACGTCGACCTCGGGGTCTCAGCGATCCTGATGACCGCAACGCGCGATCACGAGTTCGACTTCTCCCAGCCGATTCTGGAAGCGGGGCAGCAGGTGATGGTACGGTCTGGTCGGGATACCGTAACCGAAAGCCCCCTGCAAGATCTGCTGCGACTGCTGTTCTCGAGGACAACCTTGGCATGGCTGGGCATCGCCGTGCTGATGGTCTTGGTCCCCGCGCACATGATCTGGCTGCTCGAGCGCCGGGACCCGGAAGGCGTCATTCCCACCGAGAAGTACTTACCAGGCATCTTTCATGCGGCCTATTGGTCGGTCTCCACGCTGTTGTGCCAGGCGCAGCAGATGCCTCGCCGGTGGCTGGCGCGCATGATTGCCATCCTTTGGATGTTCACCAGCGTCGTGTTCATCGCGCTCTACACCGCACAGCTCACGACCTTCTTGACCGTGCGGCAGATCCACGGCGCCATCAATGGACCCGAGGACCTGCCTGGAAAGTCGGTCGGCACGCTCGCGGAGACGGTTTCAGTCGCCTATCTCCGCGAGCACAATGCCAAGGTCGTAGAGTTTGGGCGCATGGAAGACATGTTCCAGGCGCTGCTCGTCAAGAAGGTGGATGCGTTGCTCCTAAATGCGCCGGCGCGGCGCTATTACGAGGCACATCAAGGCAGGGGATTGGTCGAGGTGATCGGACCCGAATTCAACAAAGGACAGCTAGGCATTGCCCTTCCGGAAGGCAGTCCTTGGCGCAGAAGAGTCAACAACGCGTTGCTCACGATGCACGAGGACGGAACTTACCAGCGTATAAAGGACAAGTGGTTCGGCAGCGAGACGCAGCCCGCTGGACAATGAGAACCGATCGCCGTCTGGATCAGCATACATACAAAACTTTTTACGGTGACAATCAAGGACGACACATGTGCAACTTAATTCGAACCTGTGCAAGCGTAGTCTCCGTCGCGCTGGTAGCGCTGATGTGGGCGAGTTGCGAGGCGGGTGAAGCCCCGGATATGACCGGAGCAGAACTTTACAAGGAGTTTTGCGCGACTTGTCATGGTGTTAGTGGTCACGGCGACGGACCGGTGGCACTCAGCCTGAAACGGCGAGTACCGGACCTTACCTTGATTGCTAAACGCAACGGCGGTGAATTCCCTGCAGAGTTGGTGCATAGGATGATCGATGGGCGATCGATGCCACGGTCACATGGTACTTCCGATATGCCCGTTTGGGGGTGGGAGTTTTATGGATACGCAGGCGAGGACGCCGCTCGTCGTCAGCGGGTTGCGGAATTGATCGATCGAATGGTCGAATACCTACGGTCCATTCAAGGACACACCAAACTGAAGCCGGTCTAGGCAGTATTGTCGAAGCCTTGGCTGGAAAACCCGGTGCAACAGAATCAAACACCTGCGGCCGCAACCGTTCGAAGTGCGACCGGAGTTTGGATTCGACGTGGCAAACCAGGCGTCAGTTGCATACGCAAGAATGGCGTAGTAAATTCACAGGAAAGAGGCGTAAGCGTTTGATTTTACGGGCTCCCCGGGACGGATTCGAAATCGAAGAGAAAACGTTGGGAATTCCAGGGATTTTTGACCTCAGTTCGCTTGAGATACCCCCAAAAACACCCCTTCCAAAAGGTGGCTGCTGCCAGATTCTCCCGGACGTTGTCGGACGACAGTTCATGAATTAATTCTTCGAATGGCCGAACGAGCATCAGGCTCTTGCCGGGCCATGATCTGCCGGACATCTGCTGATGGCGAATGTCCGCTTCAGACTAGCTCCCGAGATTCAAGTCGGTGCGGTAACGGACTTTGCCGCTCTTCGGGCAGTCACTTCGTCGAGCCGGACCGAGTCATTTCCTCCATCAGCTTGTCGATGTTGAGCGACGTCGCTTCCTGGCGCGGCGGAAACTCCTTGAAAGTCGCAAGATGCTCGCCAACCAGCGTCAAGGTAATGTTGCCGATCCCGCTGTGCTCCTGGCTCAGGAGCGCGCGGTCCAGGCGCCTGATCGTCGGATTCGAACGGATCCTGCCGGAGCGACGAAATGCCACGTCGTGGGACAGGACGCATTGTGGCTATCCGGCGGCACCTATCTCTTCGTCGACGGGTTGCGGGCGCCCGCACGTGGCGCCGGGGTCCCGGGGTTCCCGAACCGCCGGTCATCACGAAGGTCTTCCCGGAGCCGCATTCGCGACATCGCCGCGGAGAATCGCTTGCCGTTCGAGCCGCATCAGTCCTTGGCGGGCTGCATTAGGAATATTCGCTGGCGCCTGCCGGCGTGTAATCGGGTTATTGCGGACTACAGCCCGAAAACGAGCGTCTGCATCCTCGCCCGACAAATAGCCTTTCTGCGGCGCACCGATCAACATTAAAGTCTTTGCTGGCCCCGCTCACGGTATAGTCATTGCGCGCGACCACGACGCCAAGTGTCTTCCTTCCCCGCCTTGAACTAAGTTTTTCAACAGAATAGACCGGAAGCGGTCTGCCGGATTGCGCGGCCAGGCGGTTGCGGTCTGGTGCAGTGCATCCCCCGCGGCGGAGAGAGGATTCCTCATGGCGGCTTTGCTGACGGCTCCGCGAACTACCGGTACCGGTGTCGGAACCACTTTGCATACGCTGCTCGTCGGCTTCTTGTACTGGCTGCTCGCAGCGCATGTCGCGCCGGTCCGGGCGGACGACACTCAGTTCGCCAACTTCGCGTTCGCGAGCGAACTGGGTTCCGGCGTGTACGAGGTTGGCGGTCGCATCATTCAGGTGTATCGGCTCCCGATAAAGTTCGCGCTGCGTGACGCGGTGGAGGGGCAATCGACACCGGGCCTGAACCTGATGCTGCCCGTGACCGTCGGATTCTTCGATTTCAAGACCAAGGACCTCGTGCAACTGGATGTGCCCAACCACCTTGACGCATTGAGCTTCGAGCCCGGGGTTGAGCTCGATTATTGGCTGAATGACGCGTGGCACATCTACCCGTACGCCAAAGTGGGAGGGAGTTTCTCATCCGGCTCGGGCGTCAGCTCCGTCATTTGGGGTGTTGGAATCGGAAGCGATTACCACTTTCGGGAGCTCGATGGCTCGGGCCTGTGGCGAGCGGCGCTCAATTATGCCGGCGTCCACTTCCGCGATGGTGTGCCGGATGACTATTTCACGAGGCTACGCAACGGAGCCGAGGTGCGCGAGACAATTCACTGGTCGATTGACGAGCGCAACGTCGAGATCGCACCTTACGGCGCGGCTGATATTTACTTTCACGCTCCTTCGGGCCCTGCGTCCGGGATCAGTGAACGGACGTTACAGTTCGAAGCGGGTGTCATGTTAGGCGTCAGCCCTATGTGGGAGATACGCGGCATCACCTTGCCACGACTCGGCGTGGGCTACCGCTTCGCCGGCGAGCTCTCCGGCTGGCGCCTCGTGATCGGCGATCCGTTCTAACGCGGCTATTTCTTTGCCCAGGGCGGGTGCGACAACTCTTGGCCGGACGGAGACGGTCGCGGATAGTTTCAAGTCTGCGGCATGGGCTCGGACCCTCGCCGCCGCCCGATCTTTTGCATCGACTGCTCCGGTGATATGGCCCGAAGCGCATCCTCACCGGGTTCGCAGCGAAGGCAGCAGCGAATTCCGGCATTCCATTTTTTCGGGCAATGCCAAGCGAGTCCTCGCTTGGTTTGCGCGCTGAGGGATCCACCGGCATCGACCCTCCTTCCATCAGTGGCGAAGCGCGTCAGGCGGACTTCAGTCCGACATTGGATCGCGAGGCACCGCCCGCCGCTTCCAGGATAAGGTTCGCTGTCTCTTCCGCGTGGGCCACTCAGGTCTTCCTGTTCTCGCGGATACGTTTGTCCGCATCACCCGATCTCCAGTGGTTAGTATCGCGAATATTCGCCGCTATGTTCGAGGCGCGTGCAGCGAGTTTGTGCTCGCTTGCGACATGCGGTTTGCGTCACGCGAAAACACGCGCCTGGATCAACCCGAAGTTGGAGTCGGATTGCATCCCGGGGGCGGTGGAACGGAACGTCTCCCACATTTGGTGGGTCACGGTCGCGCGCTGGAAATCCCGGAATCAATCGACGCAAAAGAAACAAGCAAGGAGAGCATCTACGCATGTATCACTTGGCGATACTTTCAGTATCAGCTTCCTATACGAGATCAACTCGATTGTTTGCAACAGACGCGAACGACTAGGCTGTGCTCAAGCAACTACTACCGTAAGTAATCTTGCCAACAATCCACATCAAGGAGGGCGTAGTTGTGCTGACGTTGCTCTTGCTTCTCGGATCCACTCTGACTCGAAGAAACCAGGGGAGAATAAAATGCGTATGTACCTTTTGATTGCAATGTTGTCGATAGGGGCTACCGCCTACGGTCAAGTGCCACCAACCAATGACACCAGCGACGCAAATCGCAACACAGGAATGGGGACCGGCGCGCTGCAAAACAATAGCGGTGAGGCCAATACAGGCAGCGGATACCAAGCGCTTTCATCCAATACCACGGGAATTTCGAACACCGGCATCGGACACCAAGTTCTGTTTCTCAAACACAACCGCAGCGGTAATACCGCGAGTGGCGACTCTGCGCTCTACTACAACACGACCGGCAGCAATAACACCGCTAGCGGCGTTGCAGCGCTCGGTGGCACTGCGGCGGTCAGCGACACGAACGGTGATAACAACGCAGCAGTCGGGGCATACGCGCTAGGCAACAATACAACGGGCTTTAGCAATACAGCGAGCGGTGCGGGCGCTCTCCGATTCAATTCAACCGGCAGAGAAAACGCTGCGTTTGGAGAAGCGGCGCTCTGGAGCAACACGGGTGGCAATGACAACATCGCCATCGGGCTCCAGGCGCTTTTTTCCAATACCACGGGTAACGGAAATATTGCACTGGGATTGAATGCTGGTTCGAACCTAACAGTAGGGGACAACAATATCGACATCTGGAATCAAGGTGTAAGAGCAGAAAGCGGTACGATCCGCATCGGCGATCCAAAGGCACAACATGCGGCGTACATAGCTGGAATCTGGGGCCACATCGTCAAGTCAGGGAGCCCAGTGTTTGTGGGTCCGGACGGCAATCTCGGGGTGGTCGCATCGTCAGAGCGCTACAAAACCGACGTCGCATCGATGGGGTCGAGTACCGCGAAGATTAGCCAGTTGCGGCCCGTAACATTTCATCTGAAGTCTGATGCAACCGGCGAACTCCAGTACGGGCTGATCGCTGAGGAAGTCGATAAGGTGTTCCCGGAACTCGTCGTGCGGGATGAGGCCGGCAAGATCGAGGGCGTGCGCTATGATGAACTCGCCCCGATACTGCTGAGCGAGCTGCTGCAGCAGCAGCAACAAGTTGAGGCACAGGACACGCGGCTCGCAGCGCAGGAGTTGAAGCTGGGGGCGCAGGCGCAGCAACTCGGAGAACTCAACCAGCAGTTCGCAGCGTTGCAGGAACTCAACCGCGAAATGCAAGTGGCCTTAATAAAGCTTCAGGCCAAGGAGTCGCAAGTAGTGATGCGCTAAACCATCCGGTCGCCTGCGATTGAGACCTCGACATTGCGGCGTCTAACTCGCTGGCGACCTTAAGGATAAGGTTGAAGCGGCAATCGCGTCCGCCAAAGCCAACGGCGAGTAAAGTTCAGCGCGCCGTGCTCCTCTCTGCAGTGGGCGGCGCGCTGATACAATTACGGTTTGAGCTGCCAATCGTTCAATTCGGTTCCCTCAAGCCGCCGGCGACCACAGACCGCTTGAGGTCGACTCCGGAAGATTCGTTGACGGTCGGAAAAATCACGAGACCGCGAAGCGAAAACTAGAAGCACGCTTGCCAGCCAGATGGGCGGTCGGATCTCTTCTCCGAATTGTTAGTTGCCGCTGGCGTCCGTTGGCCGCCGAGTGCGTCCACGAGCAGCCGTCGATAGCGTGGGGTACGTTTGGGGGTATCGACACCATGTGCCAAATAAAGTAATCGTGAAAACAGTTACTTAACGCGACAGTTCGGGACGAAGCGCCGGATTCCAAATGGCTAAAGTTTGCAGCGGCTGCATTTATTGATGTAGACTCGCTAAAAGCGAGTTAAATGATTAATTAATAACGATAATTGGCTCCCCGGGACGGAACCGAAATCGTTAAGAAAACACCGGCAATTTAAGGGATTTCTCATTTCGATTGGGTGCCGATACCCCCAAAACACCCCTTCTAAAAGGTGGCTGCTGTCGGACGTTGCCGGATGAAAATGTACGTGCCTCCGATGGCCCTGCGACGACGGGCAGTTCGCGGGCCAAGTCCGGACGAACAGAGCGATCAATCGCCTGCCATGATGCAGTCACTCAAATGTGTTCGAGGCTCGGCAAGTCCTCGTCTCAAATGCCATCAGCGACCTTTCTCGTGTGCTGGCGAAAGCGCGGGGCGAATAGCTTGGAACATCCGCATCAATGTCGTCGCATCGCCAGCGAGCTGCAGATTTCGATCGCCTGCCCGAGTGAGCGCACGGTGGATTCGGGATGATCGTCGCTGTTGCCCGACTCAGGTAGAGCTGCGGTGCCGGGACAAAGAATTCTGATGAAATTGGCTTGCGGCAACAGCTCATGAAGCTTCAGGCTGATCGAGTCGGCGCGCTCGCGTTCCGGGCTGGGGAACGCGCTCACCAGAAAGGCAAAAGCGACGCCGTCGGCGTCAGCGCCAGGAGGAAGCCCAGCATCGATATCTGCGGTCGAGAAGTGACGGGCATCGATTCTCTCGCTGCGCAACAACCGAATTAGAAGCTCGGTCGCAAGATCATCTGCCGGTGAGCCCAAGCCGATTCCGATGACGATAGAACCCGGGGGCACGCCGAGCGGACCCTGCCATTTGCCGGTCAGTTGCTCGCGCTGTTGACGCAGCCAACGCCCAGCAGTTCCCTCATCGAGCACGGCTCCTCTATTGCGGCGTTGCGTGAATTTGAGGCCGTTGCCGCTGAGTGCGGTAGCGACATCGACGACGACGCGGCGAATCTTCAGTTGCTGGCCTTCAGTAGTTGCGCCGGCCTCTGCGTCGAGCCGTACCAAGTGCAATGCCGGAATAATCACGCGATCGTAGTACGCCGCGAGTGAATTGTTTTTCAGAAACGTCCGCGCATTGGCGATGATCTCATGGGGATCTTCGGACAGCGCCCGTTGGTAAAATCTCTGCGGTAACGTCAACGGCTGCGCGTTGCCCAGTAGCACCTCGAGCACTCCGAACCCCTTCATATGGCGCCCTGCGACCATGAGACACAACGTGAGAGGCGTTGACAGGATCAGGCCGGCCGGACCCCAGAGCCAGCTCCAGAATATCGCTCCCACGACTACCGAGAGCGGCGATAGCCCCGTTGCGTGACCATACAGGTGCGGTTCCACCAATTGTCCTACAACGATGTCGAGCAGGAGGAACACACCCAAGGTGCTCAGCGCCAAAGACCAACCTGGATCTACGGCAAGGGCGAGAAGGGCAGCAAAGAGGCCGGCTATTGCTACACCCACATAGGGTACGAAGCGCAATACACCTGCCAGTATTCCGCAAATCAGGGCCTGCGGGAGGCGCAGCATGCTCAAGCTCATCCAGATGGCCAGCCCGAAGGCGAGGTTGACGGCGAACTGTGACACAAAATACCTGGACAGTCGGTCACCGGCGTCGTTGAGCGCGAGAGTGGCCGAGCGAATGTCGGTTGCGCCCGCGATGCGGATGAAACGGTCGCGCAGTGATTCGTGCTCGAGTAATACGAAGATAAGGACGAGCAGCACGATGCCTGCGAATTGGACTGGACGCCAAACTGTTGTCAGGAGCTTCCATACAAGCTGTAGCGGGTGGGTCCCGAATTCGGGTGACGGGAGCACCGACAAGTCCGGCGCCGCTGCCGGCGGCGAGCGCTCGACATCGCGGGCAGGAACGGGGAGCGCCTCGGCGGATTGACGGATCCCGGTAAGGCGACTCGTTTCGTTAGTGAGTTTTAGTACCGGGCCGATGGTTACCACCTCGAGAGTCTTGAGCTTGCGCTGTACATTCGATTCGTACTGAGGGAGGCTCTCGGCGATGTGCAGAATTTGCGCGCCAAGCGCGGCCGCAATACCCACGCATGACACGGTTAGTACCGCAACCACAATGAGCACTGAAGAGGCTCTGCCGATTCGTAGCCGCCGCAGCGCCCGAATTAGCGGCGCCACCAACAAGCTCAGCATGATGGCGAGCGCGAGCGGTATCAGCACGGACCGCCCGAGATATAAGAGCGTCAGGATGATTCCTGAGGTCATGATGCGGCTACTGTGATCGCGTAGCCATCCGGTCGCTTCCGTGACACTCAGGCCGTTGCCAGCCCCGCGGCGCTCCGCGCTTTCGTTCATCGCCTATCGTCAGCCGTGAATCTGGCGTTTCTCAGCGGACACTCTACGTCTTGATCCACCGGCGCGATTCGCTTCGATGGTGAGGCGGCGGCCGCGACTGTGTCCATCGTTTCGTCCATGGTGGTCCACAAACGTCCGCTCTGTGCGCATCGCACCCCGTACTGGAACAACGGGCGCATCGTGGATGCTCGAAAGTCAGCCGAGCTGTACTTGGGATAGTCGAACGGCAAATACGTCGATTGGACCGACATGCGGTATTTCTCGGCGAACTGATCGACGGCAACTACCTGCGCTCTCGACATATGCTTTAGCGCCACCGAGAAAGTCCGCGCCACGATCGGTCGCAGCTTGAAAGGGGTCGTCTCGGGCGCATCGATAATCTGCCCGTTGATCAACACGTAGACCCGGGCACCATTGAGGCTCCGCTGATCCAGTAATGCAAAGTAGGCTGCAGCGGGCGTGATGAAGAGCGAGGCCGATACGTTCCCATCGACATGCATTTCGTCGTACAACCGTCCGCCCTGTTGAACGTGGATGAGCACGGGCTCGAACACACCCGGAATGCTCGCCGATGCCACCACGACGTCCCGGAATAGTTTGCGAGCCGGTTCGCCGCCACGCATGGCAATGGCACCCAAGTCCCAGATGACCGTTTCTTCCTTGTCGAGGTCGGTCGTGGCCACCCACAGAAGCCGTCCATTGCCTGCCTCTCTAGCGACAGCGCGAATGAGATCTGGGGTGACGTAGCGGTCCACGAGCGCTGTGAGGGCGGCGCTGCGGCGCGATGCACCCAGCGGCAACGCGAGCAGTCCGTGCACACTCATCTGCTCACCTTGCCCGCTCGTGAAGGCTTCGGTCAGCTGTGAGTCCCATTCGGAACCCAGAAACGCAAACGGAGCGATGAGCGCCCCGGTACTGACGCCGGTGACCACATCATATTGCGGGCGCTCCTGGCGGCGGCTGAGCCCGACCAAGGCTCCGGCGCCGAACGCGCCGCCCGCACCGCCGCCGGAGAGGACCAGAGCGCGTAGCATCCCGTCCTTCGAAGAGGCTCTCAACCGCTGCAGAGCGGCTGTGGATTGGGCCTCAACGCTCGCCCGATCCGTGCTTAAGAATCGCACGCCGGCTGGAAAATCGACGGGGGTTGCCGTGCTGAATAGGGTGGGTGGTGCATCCCGACGGGGGAGGGCGCATCCCACCAGCGCCAAGACACTTAACACGCTCATCCAGCGTAAAGCCCTTGCCTGCCTGCAGCGCCGGAGTTTACTTCGGGTGGTGAGCATACTCAGATTCCCTCTTGCGCAACTGCATAATCAATGCCCAACCGAGGCTGGATCGACCGTGCGAGCCGCCTTGGGCGCAAGAACGATCGCTATCGAGGCAGCGAGGAAGACGACGGCGATCACCATCATTAATCCGTTGGTCGCGAGGGTGAGGCTCTGGCTCGTCACGAGGTTGTTGAACATCTCACGGACCATCTGTCCGGTCGTGCCCGGGGGGAGCGAGGCGGCTAACTGGCCTGTGGGATCGACGACGTTCGCGAGCTTGGCGTGCGCAATGATCGTGCGGTTCTGCCAGGAGGTCGTCACCAGCGAGGTGGCGATGGCACCGGAGATGGTGCGCACGAAGTTCATCAGACCCGCCGCAGAGGCGGTCTCTTCCTCCCTGACCGAGCCCATGGCGAGCCCGGTTAAGGGTACGTAGTACATCGGCATCCCGACCCCCATGAAGAAGAGCGGAATGACGATCACCCAGTAGCTCATGTCAGAGGTCGCGTAGGCCCGCCAGATCGTGTCGAGGCCGAGCCAGGCGCAGCCGATGAAAATGAGGATGCGCGGATCGATCCGATTCGCGAGCTTGGCGGCTACGGGTGAGAAAACAACCGAGAGCACGCCGCCCCACGCCACCACGAGTCCGGCCCACGTGGTGGTGTAGCCCATGTTGTATTGCAACCATTGCGGCGTCAGTACATTGATGCCGAAGAAGGCGCCAAAGGCGAGGCCGAGCACCAGCATGCAGGAAGAGAAACCGCGATGCCGGAAGACGCGCAGGTCGACGATCGGGTACTCCTGGGTCAGCTCCCAGATCAGAAAGGAGACGAATCCGATCACGGCAACGATGGCGAGTACGCAGATTTCGGTCGATGAGAACCAGTCCAGATCCTTGCCCTCATCGAGCATGATCTGCAGCGCCGCCACCCATACAATCAAGAGCAGCATCCCGACCTTGTCGACAGGCTTGATGACGGCCGGCTCGTGAAAGCGCTTGAGCAGAACCCAAGCGAGGACGCCGAAGAGCAGCGCCATGGGTACGTTGATCAGAAACACCCAGGGCCAGGAGTACTGATCGCACAGCCATCCGCCCAACACCGGCCCCACCACGGGGGCGAGCAGGGTCGTCATCGCCCACAGACCCATCGCCTGCATGGATTGGCGCTTGGGAAAAATCTTTAGAAGCAGCGTCTGCGATAGCGCCATCAAGGGACCGCCCGCCATTCCCTGCAGCACCCGCGTGCCGAGCAGCATGGGGAGCGAGGTGGACAAGCCGCAGAGGAGCGAGCAAAGGCCAAACAGTACGACGGCGATACAGAAGAGCCGCACTGCACCGAACCGGCCAGACAGCCACCCCGTGAGCGGCACCGTGATCGCCTCGGCGACGGCATAAGAGGTGATCACCCACGTGCCTTGGCTGGAGCCCGCGCCCAAGGCGCCGGCAATGTTTGGCACGGTGACGTTGGCGATCGTCATGTTGAGCACGGCGACGAAATTCGACAGCGCGAGAACGATGCCGGCCGTCCAGAGCATCCCGCCCTCGAGAGAGGGCGGGTCCTTGGAGTCGATGGCAGGGTGTGTCATGGCGGATTCCTTGAGGGTGGCTTTGCGTAGATCAGGAATTGCTGTTCAGGTCGACCTTGGCGTCCATCGATAGCCCGACGCGCAGCGGATGGGCGGCGAGTTCCTCGGGACTCAAGCGGATGCGTACCGGTAGGCGCTGCACGACTTTGATCCAGTTGCCGGTTGCGTTCTGCGCGGGGATCAGGGCAAAAGCTGCACCGGTACCGCCATCGAACCCTTCGATGACGCCGTGGTACACCACCTTGCCGTGATAGAGGTCGGACTTGAGCTCGACGCTCTGCCCGGCATGAACCTTGGTGAGCTGTACTTCCTTGAAGTTCGCGTTGACATACAGCTTGTCGACCGGCACCACGGACAGGAGCGGCATGGAGGGCTGGACACGCTGACCGAGCTGCACCTGCCGGCGCGCGATGACTCCATCGATGGGCGCGCGGATCACCGTGCGACCAAGGTCGACGTCTGACTTGTCGAGGCGGGCGCGGGCGAGAGCAACTTGCGCACGAGCGGCATCGAGTGCGGCCCGAGCACCGCTCGCACGGTTCTTGGCGTTGGTCAGTTCGTCCCCCGACACCGATCCCGAGGCCACGAGGGCGTCACGGCGTGTTAGATCGATTCCGGTGCGCTCGACGTCCGAGATGGCCGCGATCACTTGCGCTTGGGCGCGGGCAAGATCCGCCTGCGCCTGACGGATAGCGAGTTTGGCATCCGTGTCGTCGATCATCACGAGAACATCGCCGCGCCTCACATTCTGGCTATCGACGACGTTCACCTGCATCACCGAACCTTCCGTTTCGGATGCGACTTGCGCCACCTCGGCAGCGGTGTAGGCATTGTCGGTGCTCACGTAGCGGGAACCCACCAACTTCCAGTACTCGACGGCGCCGCCGCTGGCAGCTGTCACGGCGAGGCCGAGCAGCGAGAACAGTATCGCGCGCTGTTTATTGCGGGTTTTGACCGTCGGCGCAGCGGCTGTGGATTCGAGGGTGATTGAAGCTTGCATATCCATGGAAATTCTCCTTGAGAAAGTTATTTAGGTTCGGGGGTTATGGGTCAGAGTGCTCGAGCTGTCTGGCGTGAATCCGCCGCCCAGTGCGCGCACCAGCGATACGTCGAGAATCAGCGCCCGGGTCTCGAGCTCGGCCTCGGAGCGGCGCGCTGATATCAGTGAGTCTTCCGCCGACAGGACGTCGAGATACGTGGCGAGCGCTCCCTGGTATCGGGAGCTGACCATTTGGTGTGCGTCCGCCGCAGCGGCGACGGCGGACCGGGCGGCGGCGAGTTCCTCATCGAGGGACTTGCGGCTCGTGGTTGCATCGGCCACCTCGCGCAGCGCCGCCGAGAGCGTTCCGTTGTAGGTGGCGACGGCGGCGTCATACTCCGCGCGTGCGCCCTTGTACTGGCCCTCGAGGCGAGCGGTGTTAAAGATCGGCAGTGAAATCGCGGGACCAGCGGCACCGGACTGTGAGGCCGACTTGAAGAGGTTATCGATGCCGACCGACTGGAAGCCTGCAAACGCAAGCAGGTTTACGCTCGGGTAGAACCCCGCCTTGCGCTGATCGATGCGGTGCGCGGCGGCTTCCGTGCGCAGGCGCGCGGCGACGATGTCCGGACGACGCCCCAGAAGCTCGAGGGACAGGTTCGAAGGCAGCCCTTGAGAACCTGCCCAGGTGACTTTCGGACGAGAGATTTGAAGGCCCCGATCAGGGCCGGCGCCCAAGAGCGCGGCAATGGCGTTGCTCTGCAGACCGATACGCTCATCGATCGCAACGAGATCTCCCTTGGCGGCGGCCTGCCGTGCCTCGACCTGCCGCACGCTCGCGAGCGTCTCAAGGCCGAACTGGCAGCGCTGGCGGAACAGGGTGACCGTCTGCATCCGCAGCGCAAGCGTGTCGGCCGCGTTGTCACGCAGCGTATAGAGGTGTAGGAGACCGGCGTAGGCAGAGGCGACCGAGGTCGAGAGGATTAGGCGCGTCTGAGCGATCTCGACCTCAGCGGCGTGCTGCTCCGAGACGGCGGCCGCCAGAGCGGCGCGGTTCTTGCCCCAGAAGTCGAGCTCATAGGACATGTTGAGGGTGGCGGCGCCATAACCGTTCCAGCCATTTGGAAGAGCCTGCCGCGGAACCAAGAAGTCGTAGCTCTGCTTGGCCTCGGCGACCACGGCGGACGCCGTGACCTCGGGCAGGCGCGTGGCGCCCGCGCCCTGAACCTGCGCGGCGGCGGCCTTGAGGCGTGCCTGGGCAAGGTCCAAGTCGGGGGCGTTCTTCAATGCCTCATCGATAAGTGCATTGAGCTGCGGGTCGCCGTATACGCTCCACCACTGATCGCTGGGCCACGCCGCGACGGGGACCGCGAACGAGCTCGAGCTGGCCAGCTCATCGACTTTCCTTATGGAAGGGGGCGGATCGAGCCGGGGGATCTGTGCGCAGCCGCTGGCCAGCCCGAGGCTGACGGCGAGCAGCAGGGTGAGGCGGCGAGGCGGTTTCTCGAGACATGAACTCTTGATTGTTTGCATCGGCGTCAAGCTCCTTAAATGAACTGTACGGTACAGTACCTTGACTTTAGGACCGATGTCAACAAAAATGTACCGAACAGTCCAGTTATCAGGAAGCGACTTGAGTTATGAGCAAAAACGACAGCAAGCGACAGGCAATTCTCGAGAACGCTTATCGACTATTCCGCGCGCAGGGGTTCGATGGCACCTCGATGGCGGACATCACAAACGAAGTCGGCGGATCGAAGGCGACTCTCTACAGCCACTTCCCCTCGAAGGAAGAACTGTTTGTCGAGTGCATGATGGCGGCTCTCGAGAACTACATGACGGACACTCTGAAGCACCTCGACGTGACCCGGACCGATCCCGAGGCCGCGCTTCGCAACTTTGGCACGAGCGTCCTCAATTTCATTTGCTCACCCGAACAGGTGGAGGTGCGCCGCTTAATGATTGCGGAGGCAGCGCGATCCGGCACCGGGAAGCTCTTCTTTGACAAGCTCGCCGCGTTGCGCTCGAAAATCTCTTCATTCCTGGATGCCTGCATGGTATCGGGACTGCTCCGCCTGGATGATCCCGACCTTGCCGCCGATCATCTCGGGGCGCTGCTTGAGGCTGAAGTCCTTGAACCGTTACTCCTGAACGTGCGAGAAGGGGCGCCGGATGAGGAGGAGACTGCGCTCGCAGCCCGACGTGCGGTAGCCGCCTTTCTCAGAGCGTACGCGCCAACCGTCCCACCCACGAAGGGCGCTGCAGGGTCTGACGCCCAGTTGCGCAGGCTACCCCCACATGAGCTGTGATCGAGAACCCACCGATAAGGTCACGAATGGGCTCTGCTGCGAGCTCTCATCGCGCTAAACTGGACCCATCGGTTCTGTTAATACACCACCATGAAATACCATGAAGACCAAAACTGAATCAAAACGCCAGGCCATCATCCAAGCCGCCGCCGAAATTTTTCGCGAAGTCGGTTTCGATCGCGCAACCATGTCGGGCATCCGTGAGCGGATCGGCGGCTCAAAAGCGACCCTCTACAACTACTTCCCTTCAAAGGAGAAGCTGTTTTTCGAGGTCATGCACCATGCCAAGGAAGCGGAGCTCGAGGCGATTACCAGTGAACTCGACGCGGATGCAGATGACTTGAAGCGCGAGCTGATTCGTTTCGGGCAGAAGTTTATGGCCGTGCTGTATTCAGCCGACGCAATTGCCGTGAGACGCCTGGCGATTGCCGAATCGCGACACTCCGACAGCGGCAAACTCTCATTCGAGCTGGCGACCGTTCCTATCGAAAAGCAGGTTGCTGAATTCTTAAGAAAGGTAATGAAACGCGGAACCCTCCGAACCGCCGATCCGAAGATCGCCGCCATTCACCTCCTGAGCTTGCTGGAAGCAGAACTTCTGCAACGTGTCCTTCTCGGCGTGATTGATACTGTGAAGCCAGAGACCCTCAGCGGCGCCGTGCGGCGCGCAGTGGATGTATTTCTCTTCGGGTACGAGCGACGCTAGCCAAGGTTTAAGGCTGAGTCCCAAAGCCGGTTGCAGTGTTGATATCAGCCGCTCGTCGTGAGGGGCCGGAATAGGTAGGAAAGGCTTATTGAACCGTGCTCAGCCTCTTCAAGGCCCTAACGCTCAGTCAAGGCAGATTACTGGAATTAATAAACTCGAAGTAAGATTAATTAAAGCGTGTAATATGCGGATTATATGGATGTTTGACTGGCTCACCGGGACGGAACCGAAATCCTGCAGAAAAGGCCTGCAATTTAAGGGATTTCCGATCTCGCGTTGGCGCGGATACCCCCAAAGACACCCCCTTGAAAGAGTGGCTGCTGTCGGACGTTGTTGAATATCAATGGCACTCACGACTATCGTCGCCGCAATCCGTGATGGAGCAGGGCGGCAAGCACGTCCCTCGCGTAGGCAAGGTGATTTGCGCTAGCTCTGTTGGTCGGTTTCGGCTAACGCCTGTTGAATCACACTGTCGGCGACGCCCTTGCGCTTGAGACTCGCAATCAATCGGGGCACGGATCCTTCGTCCAAGCGTGCGAGGTCCGTACGCAAACCCTTGCCGATATAGGCGCGAATCAGCGGCTGATATCCTGCGAAACCCAGAGTCGGCGCGAGACGTTTCAAGTCCTCAACCACGTCATCAGGCATGCGAAGCGTCACCGAGCTCATCGCTCGGTTTCTGCGAAGCCTTCGCATGATTAGATCACGGGTTCTCGTATTGGCGTCGTTCCTCACGGGTCGCTTCGCGCGCGGAGATGATGCGGATGGTTTCTTCATGTCGGATCGCATGTACTACAAAGAGAAGTCGTTCGCCTTCGGTATAACCGATGGCGGCCTCGCGGGATTCGGTCGGGTTACTGGTGTCCACTATCCTGACGAAGGGGTCAAAGAACACTTCGCAGGCGGCGTGGAAAGACACGCCGTGCTTTTGAACGTTGGTGTCCGCTTTGTCTGAGTCCCACTCGAACGAGACGCCCCGCAGTTCGTACTGAATCCGCACGCACATAGTGTATTGACAGTGTACGTACGTTGCAAGTAGCTTCTGATTTCATGCCCACATCGTGCCCGTTCGATCGCGGGTCTGCTCGGCGGCGCTGGACTTCAAGAGTAGAATCCATTGTCTGCTAGCCCAGATACTCATGAGGAGCCATAGTGTCGCCCACGAGACGCGAAGTTATCAAGACAGCGTTGGCCGTCGGCGCGATGCCTGAAGTTGTTGGCGCGCCGCGAGCGGACGCTGCTCCACAATCACTTCCCGCGATTCCGCTGCCAACCCCGCGCGCCAAGGCTCTGATGGAAACCTTCGGCCTGAAGTATCCGATCTTTGAAGCTCCCCACGGCAACCAAACCTGCCCCGAACTTTGCATCGCGGTTGCGAACGCTGGTGCGATGGGTGCGCTAGCAGCCTTCATTTTTGACAGTGAAGCCACAGCGCGCAAGGCTGTCACGAAGGTGAGGTCGGCGACGAAGGGAAACTTCTCGGACCACGGCGGAAGATCGTTGGCTCGCGCAGGTTCGAAACTGCCGAAAATGACTCGCTATCGAGACGGGCTGACATGTTCACTTCGTTACTCAGTTCGGATGGGCGGCTTCGTAGACGACGATGCCACCGACCAGGGTTTCGATCACTCGGGTCTTGGCGATCTCTTTCGCCGGCACTTTAAGCGGATTGCGATCGAGTACGACTAGATCGGCGAGCTTGCCGACTTCGAGAGAGCCTGTCACATCGTCCTGGTGCAGCTCATAGGCTGCGTTGATGGTCGCGGCGCGGAGGACTGCCTCGGGGGACAAGCCCGGATCATCACCCAGCCGGCCGCGGTACTCAGGCGCCGCATCCGGAGTACTCGTCCGAGTCACGCCGACTTTGAGGTCAAACCACTCATCCAGGGGGTCCACGGGCCAGTCACTGCCGAAGGCAATTCGGGCACCGGCTGCCGCGAGGAAGCCGGCGGGTTCAATGATCTTCATTCGCGCGGGTCCAAAATAATCTTTGAGGCCGAGCGTATAGCCCGCTGGCTGTTCCCATTGGAATGACAAGACTGGAATCGCACCGAGGGCCTTGAAGCGCGGAAAGTCCACCGGCGCAACAATCTCATTGTGCGCGATGGCCGGACGAATATCAGCACCGGGCAGTGCCGTACGAAGGGCCGCGATGGCATCGAGCGCCGCACGGACGGCGCCGTCGCCGTCGGCGTGCATGTGCGGATCGATACCGGCTCGACCGAGAGACACTAGGGCTGTCGCGAGGAGCGCAGGCGGAAAGTACACGGCCGGGCCACGGCTCTCACCCGGCACCCATCGTGGTTTCAGCGCCGTCCCCGCATTGCGCTGGTAGGGATCAACCATGGCACCGGTGAACGCAGGAGCGTAAATGACGCCATCCAGAAAGAACTTCGCATTGCGCACTGTAATCCCCGGCGCTCGCGTGATCGGACCTTCGTCGTACCGCGCCCTGAACTCGAGTACCTGCGCGACGGCTGCATCCAGTGCGCTCGCCTGTGCAGCTGGGATTTCAGGCGCGAAATGCGCTCGCGCGGTGAGCTTGCCCGTTTTGCGCAGAGCCGCAAACGCCGTCATGTCCTCCGCCGGCGCCCAGGCGTCGAGAAAGCTGGTAACACCCTGTCGGCTCATTGCTGCAAGTGCCGCGGCTGCGGAGGCCATGTCCTGTTCGGGTGTGGGCTTGGGCTCGACGGCTGTAACCATCTGGTACGCGGGGGGATCCTCCAGCAGGCCGGTGGGCTCGCCCTTGGCATCCCGCCAAATTTTTCCGCCGGTCGGATCGGGTGTGCTCGCCGTGATCTTCGCCAGTGCCAGCGCACGAGTGTTGGCGAGCCCTGTGTGTCCTTGTGAGGAAAGCACTATGATTGGCCGCTTCGTCCTCAATGCATCGAGCATTGCACGGTTCGTCGTTACGCCTGCCGGGCGCATGATTTCCTGGAACCAGTTGACCACCTCGAGCCAAGCGTCTGGCTCCTTGGATGCGCTCAGATCCAGGCACGCCTGCACCCGCTGTTGAAACTCAGCGACGGTCAGTGACGCGTAGTTGAGATTACACTTCAAAAGCTGCGACCCAGCGACGAGTGGGTGCATATGCCCGTCAATGAGTCCGGGCATCAGAAAGCGTCCATCGAGGTCAACGGTCGCCGTCTTCGGGGCGATATAGGGTGCAACGCCCTGATTGCTTCCGACGTAGATAATCCGCCCGTCGCGAATCGCGAGTGCCTGCGCGCGAGAATTGCCGGCATCGGCGGTGAATATGATGCCATTGCGGTAGACGCGATCGGCTGGCTCGGCTGCCGATGCGGCAGATGCGGTCGATACGGCAGACGCAGCTGAAAGGGTGGTCAACGACGGTGATGCTGACGCGGCGACGATGGGCAGTGCCGTGGCGATGAGTCCCGCGATGGCGAGACGAAGGCGATGAGTTTGCATAAACACCCTTTTCAGAATTCTTTGTTGCGGCACTTCGCTTATCGCTCCCGCACGTTGAGCTTGCTGCCACCAGATACTGCTGCGACCAGCGACCGATCTGCCGCTCAAAAACAGCTACCGGGATGGCCATAGTCACTAAGGCCGACATCAGCAGGTCGGATCATGTGAAGCTGTGCCATTGTGGCATTCATCGCATCATAAGTTGCGTGGCGATCGGCGATCGAGACACCCGGCACGGTCGCATTCCAGAAAATTCGCCCCTCAATCATGTCCATGACATAGAACCAAGTGCCGATGACTTCGTCGCCTGTACACAGCGCGTGGACATGGGCCACGGCGAAGCGGGCCTTCTCCAGAGCATAAGTATCGCTGCGGCTCTCGGAGCGGGTGCCACCGCACACTCGTGGCTGCATCAGTCCGCAAGTTCGTAGCGTACACTGCGGCCGCCCCCTGAGCCCTGAGCACTCCGCGCGCTGCCAGCTCTGCAAGATCTCGCTGCGCGGTTGCGGGGCTGACCCGGTTCAGATGCGCATACTTCTTATTTGTCATTCCGCCCACGAATCCCCGAGGTCCGGCATCGAGAAGGGCGTTGAGAGCCTTCTGCTGCCGTACGTTGAGGCGGGATTGGCCATGACGCATCCAGAATCGCGCTTTCGCGAGGACACGCTCAACGGTATTTGCGCTATCCGCACACGCGGCGACAATTTGATCAAGAAACCAGCGAAGCAGGTGGGTCGCGTCCAACGTGCCTCGGGAGAGCGCTTGCAGCGCATCGTAGTACTCGTTCCGTACCGCCATGAAGCGCGCCGATAGACTGTAAAGCCGTACCGACCGATTCTCGTCCTGCGCCAATGCGCGATCGAGTAGCGCGCGACCGACGCGTCCGTTGCCGTCTTCGAACGGATGGATGAGCTCGAACCACGCATGCGCCACGCCAGCGCGCAGTAGCCCGTCTACGCCGGCCGGCGGTGCATTAAACCATTTCACGAATTGCTTGAGTTCGGGCTCGAGCCGGCTTCGGGGCGGGGCTTCGTAATGAACGCGCTGCTTCCCGATTGGACCAGAGACGATTTGCATTGGCGCGGTTCCCCGCAATTGGCCGACTCGAATCTTGGTCAGCCCAGACCGGCCAGTCGGGAAGAGTGACGCCTGCCAGTCGCCGAGCATTTTTACTGTAAGCGGTTTGTCGAGTTTCTTGGTGGCATCGATCAGAACGTCCACCAGTCCTTCGACAGACCGAGGCGGCGCAGGCAATCCCGCTGTTGGCAGCCCGAGTCGCCGCGCGAGTGAGCTGCGCACCGCATTCGGGTCCAAGCGTTCGCCCTCGATAGCACTCGTCGCCACGCCGTCTGAAGTCAACACTTCCAACTGCGCGTGAAGGTCGGAATCTGGATCTAGTAATCGGGCCATGCCGATTAGCTCGCCTTGAGCTCTGCGCGCATTGGCCAATGGTTGCGCCAAGCAGGCCGAATCCCAATAGAATTCGGGCCACTCCGGCCGTTGCCAGATCCATGGTGTGAGGGGTTTAACTGCCATAATCGCCTCAAAAACTGAGGTGATTGTAACAGCTAATCACCTCACGCAGAGTGCCTTCGCTTGCTATGCATCAACCCGTCCTGGACTTCGCCGCAAATCCGGCAATCAGATGCGCTCCACTGCGGCTGGAGAGAACCGCCGATTCAGTCCTCGATTTACGCATCGAAGTCGAAAACTTAGACTGACTTGCGAACGCAAGTATAGCGCAGTAAATTATGAATAAAATATTGTAAAGTATTGATTTTACTGGCTCCCCGGGACGGATTCGAAATCGACGAAAAAACGCCGAGAATTCTTGGGATTTCTGACCTCAGTTCGCTTGAGATACCCCCAAAAACACCCCTTCTAAATGGTGGCTGCTGCTGGCTGCTGCTGGACGGCGTCGGATGGCTGTTCATGTCTGCGCCGCCTTTTAGTCGCTGAGAGGCGAGGCAGCGCATCGTGGCGCTGCGGGTCTGACTTCTGCTACGTTCGCCCCGTGCGCAGAATGGCGCAGCGCTACTTCGGGCTGAGATGACATCGGTATGACTTCTTGCTACTATTGCCTACCAACTTGGAGGGCGAATATGGCTAATGTAGAAAAAATCAGCATCGCGCTGCCGGCCGATATGGCCACTGTGGTACGCAATGCTGTTGAAACCGGCGATTACGCATCAAGCAGCGAGGTTATCCGAGAAGCTTTGCGCGAGTGGAAGGCGCGACGCGCTGCGCGATCCGATGCGATCGGTGAAATTCGGCGGCTCTGGGATGAGGGCATTAAGAGCGGTCCGAGCAAGGATCTCAACGTCTCCGCGATTAAGAAGCGTGGCCGGCAACGCCTTCAGGCTGATCGCAAGTAGCGCAGCGCTGGGCGGGCAGGGGAGATGTCGCGCATTCGAATTACTCCACTTGCCGAGCAGGACTTGGTGGAGATTTGGTATTTCATCGCCCAAGACGATCCCTTGGCGGCTGACCGAATCCTCGATTTGCTTGAGGACAAGTACAAACTGCTCGCCGACAATCCGCATATGGGACCGGCGCGGCCGGATATAGCGAAGGAGCTGCGGTATCACCCCGTGGGTAATTATTTGCTGCTTTATCGAATCATTTCCGGCGGTATCGAACTGGTTCGAATAGTGCACGGCGCGCGTGACCTACAATCTCTGTTCTAGCGCTGGCAGTGGTTGACCAATATGCTCAAGCGCCCGCATCAGAATATCGCCGAGAGATTCCAGGCGTTAGTCTTCTCCAAGCTGTATGGCTGGTATCGGGCGCTGGCCGGGCCGAAATGACCGCCAACAAGCAGCCGTTCGACGGCTGGGTTAACCTAACGGCGATGTTTCACTAGTTCAGCGGCACAGGGAGTGCGCAAATGTTATTTGAAATATCGTCTCGTTTCATCGTGGCAGCCTGGATCGCCTCAGTAGGAAATATCTCGTCGCCAGCGTACGCAAGTATCGGCGATGTTCCATCGCCCTTTCGACAAGACGTGAAGTGCATGATGAACGTCCTGGAAAAGACACCTCGCGTCGATCAAGTGGAGTCCGGGGCGATGCTCGATAACGGATGGATGCACCCCTTCGTGCAGTACCATTATCAAGAGCAGGACGGGCGGGCTGGCACGGTACGGTTTGTTGCTCAAAAGTTGAACGCTTCGAGAGATGCCATACAATATCTGGCGCTTCTCAATGGGCTAGCGGCACCCGACGGACCACTGCCACCAACCTTTGGCACCGCAGAAATCGCGACGCATTGGAAGCTTCAATGCAGAGTGGCAGCAATGGCGGTTTTTGTCTGATTAAAATTGCCCATGATGAAACAACCGTTTCCTTCAAAAAGCCGATTAGCTGTAGCCCTTCTTGTCGAAACGACAGTGCCTTTATATTGATTAGTCAAAAGAATGAAACTCCCACGTGGTAGCCACGCGATTCGCGGGCCACGTCTTCGGGGTGCCTGTGTCGAGTCATCAAGGAGCGTGATGAGCGGTTCCGAAAAGGAGGGGTGGATCCCATATGAGAACTCCGGCAAGAGAAGCATTCTTCGGTTGGCGTCGTTTGTATTGCCGGTTCTCGTGACAATCTCATTGCGTTGCTTATCTGCTGGAGGAGACACTTTGTTGGGCAGAGTGTCATTGCGGCCGGTGTTGGAGTTACGGGCAGCGTTTATGCGGCCATTTTTCTGAATAGACGAAGCCGTGGCCTTTCGGCGCGTATTTTCGCTGCCTATACAGGTCCGGATCGTGATAGTAGCGACCAAGATCAATCAGATATTGGAGGACTATGGGGCGCGGCGATTCTCATTGGGTTCATGGTGTATTTGCTAATTGAATACTGGTGAAGTGGATTATTGCCGCCATAGTTTTCGGTATGCTCGCCATCATGTTCGCCATTGGCGCATACAGCAGCGCGAACGCGGTTCATGACCGCGGAGTCCAATTCTTAGTGAGTCCGACTCGAAGGGGGGGATTAACCACCGCTGATCGCACGAGCTCGATGGCGTTCGCTGCTTTCATTAGCAGCCTGGGTTGTTTGGGCAGTACATTTGCGGCAATGAAGACC
Source organism: uncultured Gammaproteobacteria bacterium (assembly GCA_963811115.1). Taxonomy (GTDB): domain Bacteria; phylum Pseudomonadota; class Gammaproteobacteria; order Steroidobacterales; family Steroidobacteraceae; genus Bog-1198. The sequence goes on along the minus strand of CAWEQB010000001.1, from coordinate 13,627 downwards.
CGCGGCCGCGCGGCGAAGCCGACGATTCCTGGTCTGAATGAGACGCCGGATTCGGACACGTGGACTTGCCCTCATTGTCACGAGCAAAATCCGGGGAATTTTGAGGAGTGCTGGAAGTGCCAGCGGATTCGGGAAGCGAGATCGGTATGAGCGCGGTTTCTCGCAGCGTCGTTGCTGTGACGACCAGGATGACATATCTCAAAGCGGTCGGTCGTAAATGGCAGCTTGGGTTGACACCGGAAGCACCGGCCTTAGCACCGAAAAAGGGATCATCGACATGGAACGCGAGTACAACGTCTTGGTGCGCATGCTTTTGCGACACTACGCAAAAAATAGAAGGCGATCCTGGCGCAACGGTCCCCACGACGCGTTTCTCGACGCCAGAATCCAGATGGAAGCTCCGCTGGCTATCTTTATTTTGGGGCTCCTTACATTGAGCTATCTCATTCTCAGCAGAACAGTAATGCCTTGGCTTACACAAACAGCGTTCGATACGATTACCAGAGGAGGCGTGATTGTCGCCCTGTTGTCAATCGCGATATTCATAGGCACGGATATCTCGTTTGGTCGATACGAATCGATCGCTGAAACGGAGACACGATTCAACTCCGAATCGGATAGAAAATGGGTGAATGTATATTTTGTGGGCGGTATGTGTGCGTTAGCACTGGTTCTCTTGGCTGCACATTTTATAAAAATAACCTTCCCGGCAATTCTCTAGATGGCACGCGCGTGCTTAACAATCTCTCTACAGAGTTCCCTGTCAAGCGCTGACGTATGAAAGTCACTCTAATTGTCCCGGTGGCCCTGTGGATTCAACAAAAAGAGCGAAGCGTAAAGATCGAGGTCGAGGATAAGACTGCATCTCTCTACGCGGCCTTGTTGGATCCAACGTAGCGTTTGATCCGGGCCAAGATAATAGTCGCGTACGGTGTCCTCATTCGGTTCTCGGCGACGGCCCGCAGCCAATGATCAGTCGGCTGCGTTGGAACGTGGCGCCAGATTGTTAGCCAGGTTTTCACCGTACTCGGTCTGACCTCGTTGTCGATCTTACTTCGCATCTTCAGGGCGGGGTTCGACTCGGTTTCGTGGGGCGCCTCAAGCGCTCACGACATGTCGGGTTGGCGGGTGCCGTCGCCAAGCATTTGGATCGTAGGATTCACCGTTGGCCAAGATGGCCCAGATGATTCGCACGTGTTTGTTCGCGATCGCCACGAGGGTCTTGTGGTAACCGACTCGACCGTGCAGATCGACGATCCACTGTTCGAGTCGAGAGCGTTTGAGCGGTTCGCGCTTCAGAGCGACCTGCAACGTTGAACGGGCACCTTGGGTCAGCAGCCCGCGCAGGTAGCTGTCTCCCCGTTTGGTGATCACGCCGAGACGTTGTTTACCGCCGGAGCTGTTTTGTCTCGGAACGAGGCCAGTCCAGGCCGCCATCTGGCGTCCGTTCTTGAAGTCGCGAGGATTCGACACGGTCGCAATCAGCGCGCTGGCGGTCAGTGGACCGACGCCGGCCAGCACCTGGATGCGCTGCGCCTGCTCGCTGTGACGCACGTGATTGTTAATTTCGGCATCGCAGTCGGCGATGCATTGCTCGATGTCCCGCAGGTGCTTAAGTGCGCTGGAGAGGATCGGTCGAAAGCGTGCTGGCAGGCGCTCATCCTGTGCCAGTTGTGGTAGGTGGCGGATCAGCGCCGCCGACGATCGACCGAGCCACACGCCAAACTCGGCGAGCAAGCCGCGGGTGCGGTTCAACAGCGCCGTGCGTTCCTCGCCAAAACCAGCTCTCGCCCGGTGCCAGGCGAGCATGGCCTGCTGATCGACGGATTTGATGCTGACAAAGCGCATGTCGATTTGCCGGCCGGCGGTCAAAATGGCCTGCGCGTCGTTACGATCGTTCTTGGCTCCCTGACTCTTGCGAAAGGGGGCGACGAATTCGGCGGCCATCAGCTTTGCCGTATGCCCGTGCGCGCCTAAAAACCGCGCCCAGTGATGCGCCGAGCTGCACGCTTCCATGCCAAACGCACACGGCGCGAGCTTGACGGCCCACTCGGCAAAGCCGGCGAAACTGAATTGCTTGAAATAGACGGTACGCCCCTGAGCATCCCCGGCGCATACCACAATCACTTCCTTTGCGAGATCCACACCAACAGTAGTAATCTGGCTCACGAGTTCCCCTTCTCTGGTTCCGATTGATCCTCACAGCTCAATCTTGGCACTTTAGATGCCGTGCGGCCCACGCCGCTTCAGGGACGGGGAACTCCCTTATATTCGGTCGGAGCAATAAATCGCGCTGCGGTGAGAGAATCCGAGCACCACAAAAGCTGCCGTTCGCGACGGGCAGCAACGGGGTCGATCAGAGACACTGGGTCTCGCTACGTCGCGACGTCATTGCCAACACGAGGCGCGTGAACGTAACACCAGCGCGCAGGACATCTACGATCTGCGTACCGAAGCCACGACGTTCGTTGCCACAGAGCTGAATCGAATCGCGGTCCGAAGTTCGGAATCGAAACCGCAAATAAAGGGGGCGATTGTCTACACTGAAGTAGTGTAGTAATTTAGGAAGAAAGAACCATAAGCGATGGATTTTATTGGCTCCCCGGGACGGATTCGAAATCGACGAGAAAACGCCGAGAATTCTAGGGATTTTTGACCTCAGATCGCTTGAGATACCCCCAAAAACACCCCTTCTAAAAGGTGGCTGCTGCCACATTCTCCCGGACGTTGGCGGACAAGAACTTGGCGCGACGGCGGATGAAGTGTGATTAGCATGTGAATTTTCGCGGTATGTCGTTACGCAGGGATTAGGTGAGCGAATTTGCGGGACATCCAATAAAAACCAGATGATCCGTCGAGATTTCTGACCCTATTCCTCACTGTACCCCGCCTCCAGCTGATTGCGAACCGCCAGAATTAGCACGACATCTTCGGAGGAGACCCAACGATATTTGGCGACGTAGCCGAACTTGCCGCGCGACAGTATCAACTCACGCCGACCGTCTTCAGCCTGGCGGCCCAGCAACGGGTGATCAGAGAGAAGCTCAAAAGCTCGCCGGACGCTAAGCATTCGTTCGCGCGCCAGCTTTGGGTTGTGGTGCGCCAAGAACTCGAATAAACGCTCGAGGTCCGCGAGCGCTCGAGTGGTTATCTGGACGCGCGCCACGTCCGCGCTCGAGGACGGCGAACAGCCTTTCCTTCTGCGCGAGCCTCTAGAAAATCGAATGCGGCTGCTAACGGAACAGCCTTCCCGCTTTCCATGGTTTCCGTCTCGGAAATGGCCGCGTCCTTCGCGAATCGCTCGCGAATTTCCGCCCGATCCGCCTCCTGGCTCAATGCCTCGACCATGAAAGCGTGCGCTGTCTTATTGGCGGCGCCAGCGAGTCGTGCAATCCGACGCTTGAGACCTTCGGGAAGCTTGAGGCTGGTGGCAGACATGCGTGACGCTCCGCATTCACTAGAGTAGTAAAAAAGTACTACCACCGCAGATCAAAGTCAATCTTTCGAGCGCGCCAGACTGGTCGCCATGCTGAAATAACTGGCGGTTTTCTGCAATTGGTTGCGAAGCGGAAGCGCGTCGAAGAACATAGCCAAACACTAAGAGAACGGAGTTAGGGATGAAAGGAGCGCGTCTGTCCCGCCCCGGGTACGGTCAGGGCCAGAGCGAGCGCCGCGCACGACACGGCACGGCACCGCCGAGAGGTGACGCATATGAACCTCGGGGCAAGGCACAAAAAAGTGAACACGTCACTTTCCCCCGATTCTCCCGGCCACGACTGTATAAGGCATCCGCCGAAGGTAATTTCCACTCGCAAGATCAATTCAACGAGCTACGCGCAGAACCGGCGCTTCAACCAGACCCGGGTGCCGGATCGAGCCGAGACTCCTGCGCGAGGTTTTCACTGCGCCAGAGGTAGAGCGCGAGCAGGGGCTCCTGGCCGGTTTGCATCGCATGCGGCATATACGTCCCATTGTGTATCACGCTGCCGGGTAACCGCTCACGCCAGCCGTCGTTCCCATGCATCCACGCCGCTGTGCCAGCGAGCGGCACATAGATCTCGTCCGCCTCGTGCCGATGCGGCGGATACGTGACGTGCGGGCCCAACAACAGCATGCCGCACGCGAGCTGCTGGCTAGGCGTCGGTCCGGTGAGCCCGGCGAATTCCGTCCATCCGTAGTTTTCGTAGAATTGGGCGCCAACCGTGGCGGGTGAGTAGCTGCGGCGCCAAGCAAGCGACGCACTGGTCCCGACCAGGGCGTTGACGAGCGGAGCGCTGAATGCCGGGGCGGATCGCCGGATGTTCGGTAACCAGCTCAACACCGGAACCGATGACGCTGGGACCGTGCGCCGTTCCGACGCGAGCGGCCACTCCTTCAAGAACGGCGTCAGTTCGGGTGAGTGCAAATCGGTCAGCAGTCCTCGTGCCTGATCAATGAGGTCGGTCATGGGTATCTGACTCGACGCGTGCGACGAACGGGTTGCGAGAAATGTCACCGTGCCGAGCATTTGCCAGAGCAAGGCTCGTCTAACTGGGTTCGTCATGGATGGCTGAACACAATCATCACCTCTGGATCGAGTTGCTCCGAGTGTACCTCAGCCTCTAGGACATCTGGTGTCTTCCGGGTCAACCCCGGCGGGTGACTAACATTGAGCGGTGCAGACGAATTTATGTGGCGTAATTTGGTGAACGTCGGGCGGGATGCGCCAGCCCGAAGAAAGGATTTGAGTCGTTCTCCTAAGCTTCGCTGACGGTGCACGCATTGAGACGATGAAATCGACCGGGAGTCCAAGCTTGGCTTCCGCGGGGACTGTCAGAAATTTTGTGCTCTGAGTCGGTTCATAAACATTGGCCTCGAATCGATCGCCTAACACCACCGCGAACTGAGCTTTCGCCGCCGGCCAATCCCTCGGCGTGTTGCCTCACGTAATTTTGTTACCCGTTGCCTTTTCGGCGGACTTTGCCAAGGGCGGAAACGCGGAACCTTCAGCGGCGATGGACTTCTTCACTGTCCCCGACGCCACCTTCGGCATGTTTTTTCTTACTGCTTTTTCCGTCATCGGGCACGACGCGGAAGACCTATGTTTCAACGCGCCGCACGGAATCCGAGTGCTTGATTCGTGCAGCAGATGCGGGAAACATGTGCCGGTTGCCCCGTGATGATCTGCTCTTCGACTGTGACTCCAAGTTTCGGCCACGAGGCGACCTGCGTTTGCCAGGTAAACTGGGAAGCCGACCTGTGTGCGTACTGCCTTCCGCAGTCCGTGGCAGAACGGTAGCGGAGCGCTGGGTGGGAGCTGCTGTGGGACTCGCTGGATCATGATCGTCCTGAACGAAGTGCGGGATCCAGCCGTCCCAGGTCCCAGTATGTGCGCGCCATCACGATGAGGACTGCATCCACTCGGGCCGGCCGAAGGACACTCCGCAGGCCGGCGGACTGTGCCCTATCCCGACCGTGGAAAGAAGACTGTCTTTTGCGGTCGGCGGACTGGACCATCGCTATGCTGCGGTGGCGTAGGTCTCTTCTCCGAACGCAGTGCGGGCCGTCCGCGCGAGACGTCGACTTCCTGTGATTTGCTGTCGTGATTGCTGGTCGTAGGACCCGCATCAATAGAGAGACTATGGCCGACGAGTTCCGCCTCTTCTGTGGCGGACGCGGGGGAGTTTTGATTAGGCACACCGGGTTGAATCTCGGGCACCAAGATCCGAAACCTATTTGATAATCTCGATCGTGTTGCAGCCAGTTCCATCTGGAAGGGCTTCTGCTCGATCGAATGCGAGTGTAGGTATCATATTGGCCTTGTCAAACCTCGAGGATCCGTAAAAATAAAATATCTTCCAAAGAGCGTGGAGCCAGGGGTTGCGATAAGATCTTGGCCCATGATTCCGTGGCTCCGGCACTTCATTGGTGGGATTGGTTGGTAATCTCCGTCTCCGAGAGGATCTATCTGGAGAATCTGGCTCTTCTGAGCAACTGTTAGCGCGGCATAGGAAACTGCTCGTTCACCGATGATTGAAATGATGACAAGCCGTTGGGATTGCTCTGCGAGACTCTGGTCGGAATGGAAAAGCGCTAAATTATCCTCGTCACCCGAGAACGGGCTGGGTGGCTTGGCATGGGGCGGGCTCCAGGCTGTACTGGAGATGGCGCTCACGAGCCAGACCAGCGGGCCGCAGAAAGCGCGTGAGCACTGGAGACTCGGGGCTTGATCTTCCGACGGCGGCCGAGGATCCAACTGGGGAGCGCCGCGGATCACGGTGGAGTCGCTCAAGCTGGGTTTGGTTCTCTGGGACCGACGGTCTGGCGACGGCCGCGAAAAGTCGGGAGAACTCCAGATCCGGCCCAACGTGGGCTGACATTCCTACGGAATCACCGCGATGCTCATCGCTGCCATGGACTTCTTTACGGTAGTGACGCTCAGGTTTGGCATTCTGTATGGCTTCTTTGTCATTGGCCATGATCGGCGGAAGATTCTGGGTTTCAAGGTGACCCGAAATCCCGAATGCTCTCTGGATGGGGCAGCAGCTGCAGGAGGCATGGCCGTACTCGCCGGCGCACAGATTGCTTTTGTTCGATCACGACTCGAAGTTCGGAATCGATGTGATTTGGGCTGTGAAAGACTTGGGAAGCCAAGCCATCCGCACTGCCTTTCGCAGTCCGTGGCAGAACGGCGTCGCCGAGCGCTGGGTCGGGAGTTGCCGACGAGACCTGCTGGACCACGTGATCGTGCTGCATGAGCAGCACTTCAAGCGGCTGATGTCCGAATCTGTTTGCTATTACCATGAAGATCGGACGCACCTCGGACTCGCGAAGGATACGCCAACCGGTCGGCCAATCGCGATCCGATATGGGGCTGATGGCACGATCCACTGCTTCCCTCGACCGGGTGGACTGCACCATCGTTATGCCGTCGCGGCATAGACTCCGACACCTTTGTCTATCGGAGCAACTCTCTCTGTCCCAATTCAGAACCGCGGGGGACGCTTTCGCCGCGAGCCGAACCTGTCGGTTGGAGCAACATCGGGCGGAGTAACGAGCCAGTAGGCTGACACACCACGCGGAAGCAAGCTCTTGCCAGCTCACGTGAGGTTCTGACGAACCACAACTACGCGAGGCAAGCCAAGGCAGAGCGCGACAAGGTGCATATCGGTATGACAGTGGACCAGGTTCTGCCGCTGGTGCATGGTGCTCTCGGCATACGGACGCACGCGGTGCTGCCGGACAACGTGTCCGACGAGGAAGGCGTCCATTACGCCAGCCTCGCAGAGCATGGGGATGGCACGTTCGCCTGTTCCACCGGGCCGGATTATCGATCGGACCAACTCACCGATGCCGAAGCGGCGGCGATGATGAAGCAGAAGATGTCGGACGGCTACGAATGGCGCTGGCGATACACCTTCATCAACGACACCCCACAGCACTTCTCCTTCACAGTCACCTTCGGGCGAGATGGGCGAGTGAAGGACGTCACCGACGTTTGGGGCTGGGACTAAGGTGGGCCAAGTCTGGCCGTCGTCTGCCCAGCGAAATACAACCGGTCGCCGACCGTAATTTGGGCTTCTGACTCTTTTTTTTTATTTTTTCAAATCGAAGAGACGGGAATCCGTCGCTGCCTTCCGCGCACCCTTTACCCTAGACAACCTCCGAAACCGGCCAAAGGCTACCTTCGGAGGATTTCCAATTTTGGACGAACTCGGTTTGACGACTCCCCCAGGCGCCAGCCTCGCACACACAAAATTACTGCAGTGATTTCGGCTCGGAGTGGTTCTTGGGGCTTTTCTTGTCTAGAACACCTACCAACTCCTGGGCAGGCAGGAGCTTTCACCTTGCCCAGTCGAATCATGTCTTCCGCACTACCTTCCGACCGTACAGCTTTTCGTTGGCGCTGCCGTCGGAGCGCAGGGTAGAGCCTTCCAGCGAGATGCCCGCGAACAATCCTTTGGCGCGGGAATAAGAGAGAATCTCGGCGTTCATGACGACGTCGGTGCGGCTTCGCCGGAGCGTCCCTTGGGACCGGCGGCAGCAGAGGCATCGGCGCCAAGTTTGACTTTACTGCTCAGCAGCGAGCGCGCTCCTTTGGGGTTCATCACCAGCAACACGAAATCGGTGGCTTCGCCACCCAACTGGAAACCGATGTTAACGCCTTCAAGCGCGTACATGGCGGGCGGTCCCCAGAGGCCCGTATAGTGCTGTCCGCTGCGGCAGATCATAATGCCACGGCCATAGCTTCCGCCGACTCCGAAAGCGCCCTTCTTCACCGACGGCAGAATGACCACACATTCCGCCTTGTCGAGCAGATCCTGGGGAATGTCGTCCGGGATATTGAGGATCTCTTTCAATACCACTCCCGATTCCTTTACGCGATCCTCTTCTTTTTGATCGTTTGCTGCGAGTGCGGGGAGCAACAGGCTGCAGGTAAGGAACACTACCAATGGGGTTTCATCTAGTCCTCCGTTTGGGATGGCCTTCCATCCTAACCGTTTAGGCTTCTGGCTCCCCATTTTTTATTTTTTTCAAATCGAAGAGACGGAAATCGGTCGCTGCCTTTGGAGCGCCCCTGGGGGCTGGACAACTAAACCACCCGGACGGCGACCCGCCACGGCCTGCGTCGGCCTCCGGAAGGTGTCCGAGATTGGACAAGAGAGCGACGTCAGACGCGCGAAAGGCTCACCTTCGGATGGCGGGTCGCGCCTGATTCAGAACTCAAAGGCGGAATCCGAACCGCGGCCGGACGGGTTCATGCCCCGGGTGGGTCTGCAGGAAGAAACCCGGACATGTTCGCACCTTTTCGCACCCTCCACAAACTTCCGGCCACGCGGACAGTTGGCGGACAGCAACGGGCAAAGCTCTGTGCGGCGTAGAGGTACGGCGGCACGTTGGGTTGGACAGCTAACGGTCGGTGTTCAGATTCTGGAAGGCGGATAGGTGACCGATTTGTTTAGTTGCGCAACTATCGACAAGCCAGCATGTTTCAATATCTCAGCAGTCATCTCGTAAGCCCTTTGCTTGCTTTAGCCGCGTGACCTCTGTTCATGCGGGCAGCGACCTACGCTCCCAAACACTAGGACCATCCGCTCCCAGGTCAACGCACAGCTTCCTTCATCGACCGTCGTTGCTTTCGTTTCTGGACCGTTGTTGGGCAACCACTTTTGAATCGTCCGCGCGAAAGAAAAGAACCCGCTCTAGGTCGAGATTACGAGCTTCCCGCAAAAGCTTGTCCAGCATGAGCGTATAAACCCGACACTTCGACTAACCCGTCTGCGCCCAGAATTGCAGCAGCTTGCTCCAGTCGCTGAGTTGGAACGCCAAGGTATACGGCATCATAAGGGTCAGCAATGCACACACTAGTGGTTTGATTTCCGCGCCTGAAACCCAACCAGTAGACCTTTTTCTTAAGGAGATCGGCTATCTGTTCGTCAGTCGCTTTGTGGTACTGCTCCGTTTTATAGTCGTAGTCAGCACTCCCAAGTGTGACTATTTGCAGGTCTGACGGGTGCTGACCCTTTGGATAAAACACTGCTTTCTTAGTGTCGATGAACTCTCTCACTGTGTTGATGACGATAGGTTCAGTAATTACGGATTCGTCCGACACAAGGGTCATGCTAATCGTGTGTGTCAGGTGGACGGAGAAATTGGCTTCGACAATTGGATCGGCTCCAGCCTCAGTGAAAACGTGTACGTAATCGTAAGTTCCTGGGCCTACACGAAATGGAAATTCGATCAGGAACCGAGTCCACCGAGGTGTTCTTGGGCTGCGCGAACAGATAACCTCTATTTCAGCTGCTCTGCCACGCGGCAGCTTTCGCCGGCTTGCCCCACACCTCATAGAGCGAGATGATCCAGCCGCGCGCCCGGTCCAGGAAATAGCGGTCCGAGATCGCGATCTTATCCTTGCGCGCCAATATTCCGCGATAGCCTTCCACCAGCAACGGTTCCGCTTCGTCGTATTTCTTCTGCCCGGTCAGGCAGGCTCCCAGCAAGCTACCACCGTAGTATCCCAGCCAGTCATCCGGTGCTTCTTTCGCTCGATGGTCATCACCTCGCGGGCCAGCGGCTCGCACTCCGCAAATTTCCTCTGTGACTGGTAGGCCAACGCTAGGTCGGCTGCCGAAGCGTGTTGGGTTGTCCCGGCCCGAAATGCGCCGCCGCAACTCCCAAGTCTGCCCGGCATAAGCCTCCGCTTGCGCGAATTTTCGGCCCGCTGATACATGGACGTCATATCCGAAAGCGTCGAAAGAGTGCCGGGATGTTCAGGTCCGAGTATGCGGCGCCTGGCCTCCAGCACCGGCTTGTAGAGCGCTTCCGCCTGTTCGTACTTGCGTTCGGAGGTGTAGACATTGGCCAAATTGTTCATGCGCCACACCGTATCGGGATGCTCGGGTCCTAACGCGCGGCGCATCATATCCAGAGCTTGGATACCCAGCGACTCAGCCTGCGCGTACTTGCCCTCCGAATGGTAGATCGCGGCCAGATTGGTCATCGACAACAGCGTGTCGGGATGTTCGGGCCCTAGCACGCGGCGCCGGATCTCCCAAGTTTGTGCGAAAATCGCCTCGGCCTTCGCGTTGTCACCCTCATCGTGGTAGATGGTGGCCAGGAATTGCATCGAGACGTAAAGTTTCGGGGATGTTCCGGACCCAGCACGCGGCGTCTCACCTCCAAGGCTTCGCTGAATAGAGGCTGGGCCTTCGCGAAATTGCCTTGCGCTTCGTAGTTGAGGCCCAGGTTGCCCATGGCTTGCAGCGTGTCCGGATGTTCGGGGCCCAGCACGCGGCGGCAAATCTCCGATGACCGCATTTCAGAAAGCAGAAGCCCTGGCAACGAGCGCTACGACCGAGACAAGTTGCTTGCGTTGGTTGACGAGGTCACAACGCATTTCCGTATGCCGAACAGCTTCGAGAGGTCGAAGATGCGGGCAGTCTGTCGATATCTGGCCGATGCTCTTGATCGCTGCAGCGGATCAACTCTGCAACAGCGCTGGAACGATTTCGAGAAGAGGTTTTGGCCGAAGTGGAAGGCCGGCGTCGATCGTCGCGGCAGAGAGTATTGGACTTCTGGTGCACGCGTCCTGATCTGCACGGATGATCGCTCCGAGCCTGGACATGTTGTCCGACCTGCGCGTGAATCAGTGGATTGCGCATTTGCCCAAAGATTACCCACTGGCACAACAGCACATGTCGCTCTTACAAGCGACTCATTCGATCACATGGACTTCAGCTCACAGCCGCCAGTTGCGGTTTCGAACGGACTGCGGATTCTACTCGTACGCGATTACGACGCCTCCACCATATAAAGGATGGCGATCTGAAGTTGCTGTTCGGTTCGCTGGTCAAGGGCACCGACGCGCCGATGCTGCACTCTGCTCGCTCGGCGTGTTTTCTCGACGCCAAGCGAGGCTCTGCTCGCCACGGCAGGAAACAGCGGATGACCGCACCGGAACTGGTCGAGAACGCTGGTGTGCCAGATCGCTTCAGGCAGATCATGATTCTGTATCTGGAAGCATACGAAGCCCGAGTCAGCGATGTCTATCGGACGCTGCGACATAAAGTCATTGCCCTCGCACACTTTTGGCGATTCATTCAGGATGTGCATCCCAGTGTGAAGCGCTGCTCCGAGATTCTGCCACGCCACGTCCGCGACCATATCCCGTTGCTATCACACGTGCTCGCGCGGTTCAGCGCGGCCCCGGAGCCGGCGAAGAGTCGTCCAACCGCACACCGCTGGCTGTCGACCTGCGCGTTTTCTTTTCCGACCTCTGCGCCTGGGAACCGAACCCCACTCTCCCTTGAACTGCTTCGCTCCGCGCACGATTCCGGTGACGCGGCACACGTTTCTCGGGTACGGTTTCGAAAAAGCACGGGAACGCACCCGAGCCCGTATCACAGCGACGGTGCTCGATCTGGAGCGCGAGATGCCGAAGATTCGCGCCTTCGCCCTTCAGCGATGGAAAGCCGCGCACGCGGCGCTGAAGGTCACAACCACGCGCGGCTACCCGTGGTCAGACGAGGTGGACACGTTCTGGGATCGGGCCCTCCTGGAGTTGCTCGTGCAGAGCGGGTTGCGCATCGAAGAGGCGAGCGAACTGACCACGCTCGACATTCTCAAGCGGAAGATGCCGGACGGTCGCATCTACTACTTCTCCACATTAAGCCGTCGAAGTTCGATCGCGCTCGCGTGATTCCCGTCGGCGACGGGCTTGGTCGTGTCCTAGCCGAGATCATCCGCTACGTAAAACGCTTCTACAACAGCGAGTCGGTCCCGGTTTGCGATCATTGGGACCTGCGGAGAAGCGTCCTCGCCCTCCAGCACCGTATTTGATCCAGGGATTCGCCATCCCAGCACTGCTGGCATTCAGACCATTCGCACCCGCATCCGCGAGATCTCTATCGCTGCGGAAGCCCGCCGCTCTGATGGCTCCGCTCTCGTGCTGCTGCCCCACGATTGCCGACGAGTTTTCGCATCCGAACATTTGAACAACAACACGCCCTGCACGTCATCCAAGCGCTGCTCGGACATGCCCCTCCCGACACCGTCATGATCTACGCCAAGCTCTATCCCACCATCTGATCGAGGAATCTCGGAAAACCGTCCGTAGTCTCTACAACGCCTTCCACGGCGAGACGGTCCAAAGTATCCGACCGCGGCTGAATGGGCGGCCTTCGCGGCGAGCTGTAATCTGCGGGACATGGGCACGCACCTCTGCGCCCTGCCCACCGGAGAGTCTTGCCCGAAGGGCTCGATCTGCCTTGCCTGCACGCACGCGCAGCCGAAGCAGAGTGCCGCGCCGATCTTCGTCGCATGCTCGCCAGCCCACGAGCGTAGCCCCCTGCGCGGGCGAGGTCACAGCGAGCCGGCCGGACAGATCGCGGCCCGCGAGATAGAAATTGTCAGGATCAGGGGGGCCTTGCAGAGAGCGGAGGAATTGCAGCGATGACGTAGCCGCGGCTATCGAGCGGGCTCTTTGACTCGGAGAATCGTCGACTGCGCACGTCCAGACGACGTCGCGAAGGCGTGCGAACTTCCCTCGAGGATGCCGCAGGTGATCAAGGGCGCCGAGGCATCGTGCGACGGCACTCCGGATAGCGGCCGGTTTGCCGATGATCACGCAGCGACTCTGATCCGTGCTGGCTCTTCCGGGCTTCTACTCTTCCGCTAACAGCTCGTGGTGGGTACACCTGGTTCTGCGGCACCGCCAGCAGCGTATTCCGCCTTCGTGATCCTGCAAAGGATTGAGAGTTTGAGATACGCCCATTGGGCTTTGCCTCTAGCCCATTCGGACTTTCCCGGCGCGGGAGCAGCAAATAAGCAAACAAAATAAGCATGCCACCGCGGTTCTTCCACTCCCGCGGCGTGCCTGCACCCAGCAACTTGCGCAGAATCAGGTCGAGATTGAACGTGCCGACATGGATCAGTTGCCGCTTCAGCAATGTTTTGCGTCCGCGCAGATGGCAGCGTCGTATCCCGCTCGTCTCCAGCAGTGCGCGAAGCTGCGCTCCACTGAAACTCGCCCCGCCGGCGCAGTAGACTCTTGCCGTACTGGCCCCGCACCCGCCGCCGGTTCGCATACACCGCTTGTTGCTCCGCCTGCTCCTGCCCTTCCAGTGCCGTTGCCCCTTCTGTTTCTTCT